>NZ_CABVIY010000001.1 GCF_902498195.1 Pseudomonas fluorescens
AACTCAGAAGTGAAACGATGCATCGCCGATGGTAGTGTGGGGTTTCCCCATGTGAGAGTAGGTCATCGTCAAGATTAAATTCCGAAACCCCAATTGCGAAAGCAGTTGGGGTTTTGTTTTTGCCTGCGAAAAAGTGGCGTAAAGAAAGGGACAGCCTAAGGGCTATCCCTGGTTCCGGCAGTCTCCTTCAGTGAAACTTTGGCAAAACGTATTCCGCAATCTCCTGAATAGTCTCTGCGATAGGTCGCTCACTGCGACGCAGATGCAATCCTACGTGCTGTACACCCGCCTCACGCAACGCCTGCAGTTCATCAATCAACGCCAATCGCCCGCAGCATCCACCGAAGCGAACACGACGCATCGGGGCATGGGGGTTGGCCGCCAGATCCAGATGAACAAAACTGATGTAGGGTTTGTTGCCACCTACTTCACGCCACAGCCCCACTCGACGACGATGTTCGTCCGGCGTACCGGGGTAGGCGAGCCAGCCGTCCATGTGTTGACCAATCCACGCTGGAGATTGCTGGCCAAGGCCCGCTACCAGTAACGGAGCCGGCTGCTCACGCTCGGGCAACAGGCGTGCTCCTTCGGGCAGGCGGCCCTCGCCCTGGCTGCGCAGCAGTTCAACGGTATCGCGGAAGCTGTCGCCGCGCTGATCGTAATCCACATTGAACAACGGATACTCCATCGGACGGTCACCGCTGGCCACGCCCAGCAACAGGCGCCCGTCACTCAGTTCGTCGACACTGTTGGCCGACTTGAGGGTCAGCCAAGGCTGGCGTAACGGGAGTACAACCGCCGCCGTACCCAGCATGATGTTGTGGGTGATGCCGGCCAGATACCCCAGGTAGGAAAAGGTTTCGAACACTTGCGCGGCATCACCGAAGTGAGGGTCGTACACAGGGACGTCGCGAACCCACAGCGCACTGAAACCCGACTGATCGGCCAGGCGGGCCAGGGCCGCGTGTTGCTTCAGATCAGGCACACCAAAGGGCCGGCTTTCGGCAACCCGCCGCCGCTGACCGTCGCTGGACCAATCATTATCCAGCGGCAGTTCAAGGCCAATGGAAAACCCGTTCGAACCCAGTAATCGTTGAAATCGTGGATGCATGTAAAGACTCCTGAAAAACTCAAACCCAATGACATGCACCCAGTATCAACAGCAGGATCAGCAAGAAAAATGCATGAATCGGAATATCAATCTTGAGTGAAACGCACGAGTCTGCCACCAAGATGAAAAACTCTTCACCCCGCCACGACCGCCATTGGGGGAAACGCATCAAAGTGAACAGGCAGTTTTTGATAAGGTGCAGCTCGTTTTTTAACGGACTGCGTTGACGCCCACGGATCGGCACCGCTTTTTCAAAGAGTTGCCCTGGAAATGCCTGAACCGATACCGATCAAGGACCACGAAAAAGAGACGCGCCTGGTCAACAAAAGACTCATGGCCTGCGCCTTGCTCGTCGTCGCCATCACCTGCGCGCTGGTGGTGCGCATGTACATCCTACAAGTCGTTGAATTCGACTATCACTCGACGATTTCTGAAAACAACCGCGTCCACGTGCTGCCGATCACGCCCACCCGTGGCCTGATTTATGACCGTAATGGCGTGGTGCTCGCGGACAACCGGCCCAGTTTCAACCTGACCATCACCCGCGAACGCGCAACCGATGTCCAAGAAGAACTGGACGAGGTGGTCAACCTGCTGCACCTGCCAGCCGAAGATCGCACGCTGTTCGACAAGGCCATGAAACAGGCGCGCCATCCCTTCGTTCCCGTAACGCTGTTCTATGAGTTGAGTGAAGAACAGATCGCGATACTGGCGGTCAACGAGTTCCGTTTGCCGGGCATCGATGTCGAGCCGCAGTTCGTCCGCCATTA
The DNA here is from genome assembly GCF_902498195.1 of Pseudomonas fluorescens. Lineage (GTDB taxonomy): Bacteria > Pseudomonadota > Gammaproteobacteria > Pseudomonadales > Pseudomonadaceae > Aquipseudomonas > Aquipseudomonas fluorescens_BU. The sequence goes on from NZ_CABVIY010000001.1 coordinate 1,882, forward strand.
CCCATTGGCCGAGCACTTCGCTCATTCGATTGGCTACGTCGGACGGATCAACGAGAAGGAATCCAAGGCTCTCGATTCGGTCGAGTACCGCGGCACCCAATCCATTGGCAAGACCGGCATCGAAAAATTCTACGAGTCGCAATTGCATGGCCATGTCGGTTACGAGGAAGTCGAAACCAACGCCCAGGGCCGCGTACTGCGAGTGCTTAAGCACACCGACCCGGTTCCTGGCAAAAACATAGTATTGAGCCTCGACGTCAAACTTCAGGAAGCCGCCGAGCAAGCCCTGGGCGATCGCCGTGGCTCCGTGGTCGCGCTTGATCCGTCGACCGGTGAGGTGCTGGCCATGGTCAGCAAGCCCAGCTTCGACCCGAACCTGTTCGTGACCGGCATTAGCTTCAAGGAATACGCGGCGCTGCATGATTCGATCGACCGGCCGCTGTTCAACCGCGTGCTGCGCGGACTCTACGCGCCCGGTTCGACCATCAAGCCGGAAGTGGCGATTGCCGGTCTGGACGCCGGTGTCGTCACGCCGCAGACCCGGGTGTTCGATCCGGGTTACTACCAACTTCCGGATTTCGATCACAAATATCGCAACTGGAACCACAGCGGCGATGGCTGGGTGGACATGGACGCGGCGATCATGCGCTCCAACGACACCTACTTCTACGACCTGGCCCACAAGCTGGGTATCGATCGCTTGCACGATTACATGGCGATGTTCGGCCTGGGTGAGAAGGTGTCCCTGGACATGAACGAAGAGTCCGCAGGCCTGATGCCCTCCCAGGCCTGGAAACGCGCCACGCGCCGCCAGCCCTGGTTCCCCGGTGAGACGGTGATCCTCGGCATCGGCCAGGGCTACATGCAGGTCACGCCGCTGCAACTGGCCCAGGCCACGGCGCTGATTGCCAACAAAGGGGTGTGGAATCGCCCGCACCTGGCGCAGACCGTGGACGGCGTCGCACCGGTGGATGAGCACCCAATGCCGAACATCCTGCTCAAGGATCAGCGTGACTGGGAGCAGGTCAACCATGGCATGCAGATGGTGATGCACGATGCTCGCGGTATCGCCAGGGCCGCGGCGGCGGGCGCGCAGTACCGCATCGCCGGCAAAAGCGGCACCGCGCAAGTGGTGGCGATCAAACAGGGCGAGCGCTACAACCGGGAGAAAACCCGCGAGCGCAATCGCGACAATGCCTTGTTCGTCGGATTTGCCCCGGCTGAACACCCTAAAATTGTGATTTCGGTAATGATCGAAAACGGCGAGGCGGGTGGCCGCGTCGCCGGCCCCGTGGTCCGGCAGATCATGGACGCCTGGCTACTCGACCAGGACGGTCACCTGAAGCCGCAGTACGCGGCGCCGGGCAAGGCGCCCTCTGATCCTCACGTCTGAATCATCAACGCTTCGCGAGCAGGCAAGGCGCCGACCGCAAATCCACGGTTCAACCGGGTCCACTGTGGGGGCTTGCTCGCGAAGAACGACAACGCAATCCGCCTGCCGGAACACAAGCGCTGTAAGGCACTTGCCATCGCCCTGACGTTAACGTAAAGATTGCTCCAGGGCGCCGATGTATCAAGGCGCAGGGCGGACGACCCGGAGCGCTTGATGACGCTAATAAAAACAAACTCCCCCAAACTGCACCGCGAAGCCCGGTTGGCCCGGGAAAAACTGCACCTGGAAGGCGAAGTGCCGGACGGCGTCCTGCGTGCGGAAATCGATGCTTCGTGGCGCCGCAGCCTCAGCCATGGCGTGCATTTCAATGCCAAGCATGAGCTGGCACTGGAATCGAGCGCCAGCCTGGACGTGCTGCTGGCGAGCAATCGCCTGCTGATCGACGCCGCGCTGCCGGCCATCGATTACCTGGCCGAACGCCAGGGCAAGGAAGGCCTGATCATCCTCGCCAACTCCGACGCCACCATCCTCGCCGTCGAGGGGCGCGCCGACCGCCTCAAGGGCAGCGGCCTGCAAGACATCACCCTGGGCGCCTGCTGGAGCGAAGCCGCTCGCGGCACCAACGCCCTGGGCACGGCGCTGGTCGAAGCCCGACCCACCCTGATCGATTGCGGTGAACATTACCTCGATCGCTTGAGTGATTTTTCCTGCACCTCGGTGCCGATCCATTGCCCGCAAGGCGACATCCTCGGCGTACTCGACCTGACCCGCGAAGGCCCGCTGGGCCGCGCCCACGACAGTACGGCGCTGCTGGCCATGGCGGTCAGCCAGATCGAAAGCCGGGTGTTCAACGCCAGCTATCGGGACGAAATCGTCCTGGCTTTCCACAGCCGTCGCCAATACCTGGAATCCCCGTGGCAAGGCCTGCTGGCGGTGAGCCTCGGCGGGCAGATCCTCGCGGTCAGTGCCCAGGCCTGCCAGTTGCTGCATGCCGAGCGTTTGGCGCTGGTCGGTCGGCGTTGCGAAGAGTTTCTGGGCGTCGATGGCCTGCAACTCCTGGCTCGCCTGCACCAGGGCGGCACCGGCAGTCTGCAGACCGCCAAGGGTGAGTTCTTCTACAAAACCCTGCGCGCGCCACAGCGAAGCCTCAATGTCACTACACCACCCCGCACCACGGCGAAGACCACCAAGGCACCACCGGACCTCGAATCCCTGGCGGGCAGTAACGTCCGTTATGCCCGCGCCCTGCGCATGGCCCGGCAAGGGCTGGCCAACCAATTGCCGGTGTTGCTGCTGGGCGAAACCGGTACCGGCAAGGAAGTCATCGCCCGGGCCCTGCACATGGCCGGCAGCCGTTGTGACAAACCTTTCGTCGCGGTCAATTGCGCGGCCATTCCCGAAGGCCTGATCGAGTCCGAGCTGTTCGGCTACCGCGAAGGCGCGTTCACCGGTTCGCGCCGGGGCGGCATGGTCGGGCGTTTGCAACAGGCCCACGGCGGCACCCTGTTTCTCGATGAAATCGGCGACATGCCGCTGGCCCTGCAAGCCCGATTGCTACGGGTGTTGCAGGACCGCAAGGTCGCACCGCTGGGCGCCGGCGAAGAACAGGACATTGACGTCGCGCTGATCTGCGCCACCCACCGCGACCTCAAGCGCCTGGTGGAAGACAAGCACTTTCGCGAAGACCTGTTCTACCGCGTCAACGGCATCAGCGTGATGCTGCCGGCCCTGCGCGAGCGCGAGGATTTCACCGCGCTGGTCGGCCGCCTGCTCGCCCGGCTCGATGCGCCGGCCGTGGTGCTGCATGACGACCTCAACCGCCTGCTCGGCAACTATCACTGGCCGGGCAACATCCGCCAGCTGGAGATGGTCCTGCGCACCGCATTAGCCATGCGCGAACCGGGGGAAACCGTGCTCACGCTCGATCACTTGCCCGACAGCATGCTCGACGAGTTGACCGCGACCGAGCGTCCCCAGGCTGGCAGCATTCGCGAAAACGAACTGGAGATGATCCGCCAGTCCCTGGACAACCATCAGGGCAACGTCTCGGCCGCCGCGGACGCCCTGGGTATCAGCCGCGCGACCCTGTATCGCAAGCTCAAACAGTTGCGTTCGTGATGCAGCGCCTGATCGTTCGGCTGATCGACAGCCAGAACCCCGAAGCCCTGCAAGCGGCGCTGCGTTGGCTCTACAGCTTTGTGCGGCCCCATCGGCTGGCGATTTCCGGGTTGTTGGGGCTGTCGGTCTGCGCATCGGCCTTGGTGCTGGTGCAACCCTGGCTGACCAAACTGCTGATTGATGACGGCCTGCTCGCGCGCAACTTCCCGATGCTGGTGCTGATCGCCGGGTTGATGATCGTCGCCGGGTTGCTGGGTACGGCACTGTCGGGAATCAATCGATACCTGCACACGCGGCTGTCCGGGCGGATGCTGTTTGCCCTGCGCGACGACCTCTATCGGCACTTGCAGACCTTGTCACCGAGCTTCTACGGCCAGCGGCGCATCGGCGACCTGATGTCGCGGCTCGATGGCGACGTGGCCGAGATCCAGCGCTTTGCCGTGGATTCGCTGTTCTCGGCGGTGTCCAGCGTGATCGGCCTGGTGGTGGCCGTGGCGATGCTGCTGACCCTGTCGTGGAAGCTGTCGCTGCTGGCGCTGGTGCTGATCCCCCTCGACGTGCTCTGGCTGCGCTGGATGCGGCGCAAGGTCGAACGCGATGTGCGGCAGTTGCGCGAACGCTCGGCGGACATGTCGTCGTTCATGGTCGAGACCCTGCCGGTGATGAAGTTCATCCAGTCCGCCGGCCAGCAACAGCGCGAAGCACGGCGCCTGGAAACCCTGGGCCAGGGCTACATGAGCCAGTTGCTGCGCCTGCAAGTCACCGAGTTTTTCACCCAGGCCGTACCGGGCACCTTGACCTCGCTGTCCCGCGCTTGCGCGTTTCTGATCGGCGGTTACTGGGTGGTGCAGGGCACCTGGCAGCTGGGCGCGCTGATTGCGTTTTCCACTTACCTGGGCATGGCCGTGGGCCCGGTTCAGAGCTTGCTCGGGCTTTATGTCGCGATTCAGCGCATGACCGTCAGCCTCGGTCGGGTGATGGAGCTGCGCGGCGAACAGCCGACGGTACTGTCGCCCGCCGCGCCGCAGCCGATACCGACCTCGGGCGAACTGCGTTTCGACGACGTGCACTTCAGCCATCCCGGTCGCTCGACCACCCTGCGCGGCATCGAGGCCCGCATTCCCTACGGTTTGAAAGTCGCGCTGAGCGGTGGCTCCGGCGTCGGCAAATCGACCCTGATCGACCTGCTGCAACGCCACCACGACCCGCAATCAGGCCGGGTGCTGTTGGGCGAAGTGGATGTGCGCGAGCTGGACCTGTTCCAGTTGCGTCGACGTATCGCCGTGGTCAGCCAGGATATCGTGCTGTTCCGCGGCAGCCTGGCCGACAACCTGGCCTATGCGGTGCCCGACGCCAGTCGCGAAGCGATTGCCGAAGTGGCGCGGCTGGCGCAGCTCGATAGCCTGATCGCGTCGTTGCCCGAAGGCCTCGACAGTCCGCTGGGCGAGCGCGGCCAGCAGTTGTCCGGCGGGCAGAAGCAACGCATTGCCATTGCCCGGGCGCTGTTGCAGGACCCCTTGATCCTGGTGCTCGACGAAGCCACCTCGGCGGTGGACGAAGCCACCGAGCGCGAAGTGATCGAGGCCATCGACCGCCTGTTCGCCGGGCGCACGCGCATCCTCATCAGCCACCGCCCCTCGACCCTGGCCGATGCCGACCTGCGCTTTGAACTGCTCGACGGCGTATTGATTTCCAAAACGGTGCTGCATGAAGCCTGAGCTGCGAATCGGTGTGGTGGACAGCGGGCACTCGGCGGCGCAACGGGTTCAAGTGATCGCCGGGCGGCGTTTTTCGCTGGTGGAAGATGGCTTGGTTGAAAGTGATTTGCGTGACGATCCACTGGGCCATGGCAGCGCGGTGATCGAAGCCATCGGCCGCCGTGCGCCGTCGGCGCTGTTTTGCGTGGGACAGGTGTTTGACCAGCGCGGCGTCACCAGCGCCTTGCAGATCGCCACGGCGATTGACTGGCTGGTGGCGCAAGACGTGCGCCTGATCAATTTGAGCCTCGGTTTGCGCCAGGATCGCAGCCTGTTGCGGGCCGCGTGTGCGGCGGCGGTAGAACGGGGCGTGTTGTTGTGCGCGTCCAGCCCGGCCCAGGGCGAAGGGGTGTACCCGGCCAATTATCCACAGGTGCTGCGGGTGACCGGCGATGCGCGCTGTGCCGAACTTGAATGGTCGTGGCTCAACAGTGCCCAGGCGGATTTCGCCGCGTGCGTGCACGGCACGTATCCGGGGCAGTCGGGCGCGAGCCTCGGCTGCGCGGCGTTGAGTGGGCACATGGCGGCGTTCCTGGTGGCCAACCCCGAGGCGAGCAACGAACAGGTCATCGAGTATTTGCGGCAGCACGCGCGATATCGCGGCCCTGAACGGCGATCCGGGCCATGACGACCGTTGTGATTCTGGGCGCCGGGCCAGCCGGCGCGGCGGTGGCCCTGGGGCTGCGGCGGCTGGGTTACACGGTCACGCTGGTCAGCGAGTGGCGCCGCTTTGCCGCGCTGGAAGGGGTTTCCCTGCGGGTGCTTGAGGCATTGCGCGGCGCCGGTCTGCACCAGGCGCTCTCGCAAGCCACGTTGCCGTCCCAGCGGCAGGTCAACTGGAACGGCCAGCAACACGCGCAAAACGTCGAATTTCTGCTGGACCGCCCGACCTTCGATCGAGGGTTGCGTGAAGACCTGCGATTGGCGGGTGTCGAACTGATCGAAGGCCGGGTGCTCTCGGTTCAGGCTGGCGCGAGCGGCCATCGAATCGAAATCGACGGGGGCGAGTCGTTGACGGCAGACTTCCTGGTGGAGGCACGCGGTCGTCAGGCACCCGCTATCGGCAAGGGCCTGCGCGGGCCGGAGACGGTCAGCCTGCTCAATCGCTGGCAAGGTCCGTCGGGTAATACCGCCAGCGCCGTGGAGAGCCTGGAAGACGGCTGGGCCTGGATGGCGCGACGGGCCGACGGCCAGTGTTACTGGCAATGGACGGTGGACGTGGCCAGCGCCGGGTTGCCGGGCAAGGCGCAGTTGCTCGACTACTGCCGCCAGCGGCGTCATGAATCGGCGGTGGCCCGGGCATTTTTCGCCGGCGAACTTGAGCACGATTTGCAACTGCACGCCCGCAGCAGCACGGCGATCCTCAGCCCGCAGGTGTGCGGCGACAACTGGATTCGGGTGGGCGATGCGGCGATGGCGGTCGATCCGCTGTCGGGCAATGGCATCTTTCAATCCCTGTCTTCGGCCTTGCAGGCGCCGACGGTGATCAACACCCTGTTGCGTAAACCCGAGCGAGCGGCCCTGGCCCGGCGTTTTCACCAGCAACGGGTGGAGCAGTTGTTCCTGCGGTTTGCGCGCATTGGCCGGGATTTTTATACCGATGAGCAACGTTGGCCGGATCAGCCGTTCTGGCAGGCGCGACGGCAATGGCCGGATGCCGAGGTCGCCCATGCCGAGGCGGATTTCAGTGCGCTGCGGATCGAGCGGGCACCGGTGCTGCGCGACGGGTTTGTCGATGAAGCCGAGGTGGTGATCACGACGGATCAGCCGTTGGGGATCTGGCATGTGCAGGGGGTTGAGCTGGCGCCGTTGGTGCGGCGGTTGCGGGCCGAACCTGCCGAGCATGTACTGGCGGGGCTGACGGTGGAGCAGGGGAGGATGGTCAGGAGTTGGTTGTTGGCTCAGGGATTCAAGCCCTGACATTTGTGTTGGCACAACTGGCCTCTTCGCGAGCAAGCCCGCTCCCACATTGGAAGGCGTTCCCCCTGTGGGAGCGGGCTTGCTCGCGAAGGCGGCCTGGAGATCGCCGCTGATTAAAGCTTGATCAACACCGACTTCAACTCGGTGTAATGCTCGATCGCCGCATACCCCATCTCTCTTCCCACCCCCGACATCTTGTAGCCGCCAAACGGCAGCGCCGGGTCCAGGGCGCTGTGGCAGTTGACCCACACCGAGCCGGACTTGATGCGTGGAATCATCCGGTGCACCGCCGCCAGGTCGTTGGACCAGATGCTCGCACCCAAGCCGTACGGGCTGTCGTTGGCCAGGCGCAGCGCCTCGGCTTCGTCATCGAACGGAATGGCGACCTCCAGCCGGCCCTAAAGCGAACATATCCAGCATAAAACGACGCGCTTATTTAGGGTGATAATCAGTGCGTTGAAACACAGTCTGCAAACATCTTTCTTCCTGCCAGAAAATCGGAAATAACCTACAGGTGAAAGTGTTGACTAACTAAGTAAGACGTTATTTAATTTTACAGGTTTTAAATAAGTGCCGATGTCTGTGGCTAACGTTTTATAAAGTTGCAAGTGATTTTTAGTGAAATACAATTTTTATATCATAAATGGACTGGAAGGCTTTATGGCAACTACTATAAAAAAATTAATTCTTAGTGAAAAGGAATGCCAACAGGTTCGTGGTTTGCTTGACGAAATAATTGAAGTTCCTGCGATGACAAATCAGTACGTTTTCATGGAGAAAGCGGGGCTTTATGCTCAGGAGTTACCCCGAAGAATTCGTCAGGAATTTTATGATTTCAAGCGAAGTGAAGAACCGGCAGCGCTTTTGGTGTCCGGCAATCCAGTGCTTGGCGACGGCGCGGGGCCAAGCCCCTCAAGATATATTGAGTTAGATGAAGAGTACTGTCTGAATGACGCAAAAATATTGCATGGTTTGTATGGGGCATTGCTGGGTGAAGGAGTTGGGTTTACTTCGCAGCGTGGCGGGAGTCTTTATAACAATATTATTCCGTTGGAAGAGTTGAGTAGTGTTCCAAATTCGAGCAGTGGGTCTGCCCTGGATTTTGGGTTTCATGTTGAGGATGCTTTTCACCCCGCACGAGCAGAGTACTTGGGGCTCGTCTGTATGCGTAATGATGAACGTGCTTCAACCACAATTTCGTGCATAGATGGGATCAAGCTTAGCGCTGAAGAAAAACAAGTTTTGTTTGAACCTCGCTTCAGGATTCCTCACAATCCAATCCATAGCACGTCTGACATCGTGGAGGAAGCCTCACAGTCAATCCTATTTGGTCATAGGGATACGCCATACGTAAAAATCAATGCGGCCGCGTTAAACATTGATGAATATCATGGTATCGAATTGCAAGCTTTAAAAAAACTGCTGAATTATTTTGCTGAGAATCGCATGACGGTCATTCTCGAAGCAACAGACTGTATATTCATAGATAATTACCGTTGCGTGCATGCGCGAGAGTCATTCAAAGCGAACTATGGCGACGGAGCTCGTTGGTTGGCAAGAGTAGTGTTTGCTTCTAGTTTACGAAAGTCGCGTGAAATGCGAAACTCGATAAAAACTCGTGCCATAAATGCATAAGGGAACTGCCATGAATTCACCGTTGTCAAATACTCCAAAGTTGTGGCTTGGAAATGGATCCAGGTTTGATGAGATGCAAATGCTCAAGTCTAAACGTCCAATCGTTGTTGTTGATTCAGGCGTAGGTGGCTTGACAGTTGTGCGTGAGCTTGAGAAGTTGATTCCAAATGCAAATATCCTATATCTGGCAGACAACGCTTGGTTTCCCTACGGTAGCAAAACAGGAGCTGATGTTGTTCAGCGGGTCGAAAAACTGTTGGATGGACTATGTACGAAAGTTGAACCAGAGGCGATAGTTGTAGCATGTAATACCGCATCAGTTGCGATAGTAGATCATGGTGCCGAAAATCTAAGGCATAAATGCTTCTTGGTCACGCCACAAATAAATGAAGCTGTTGATGCTTCCAAGACCAAGTGTATTGCTTTTCTTGCAACTGCTGGAACACTAAAAAGTAATCATGTCATCCAATCTATAGCCAGATCCAGGGTCAATGCAGCAGTATGGCCGATTGCAACTCAAACGCTTGTAACACTAGCGGAGGAGATGTTGGCGGGAGGAGAGGTGAGTTTTGAAGATTTTGAAGAGTTGATTTGTTTGTATCTTACGGAAGAGCAGCGGTTGTCCATTGATACAGTTGTTTTAGGTTGCACTCATTTCCCTCTGTTGATCGATGGTCTGCGGAGAGTATTCCCAGCTGCTGATAATTGGATTCATTCCGCTAGAAAAGTTGCTTTGCAGGTGGTTGCATCAACTGATATAACGTCTGATTCTATTGATGAAGTATCTAAAGTTGCTACCTATACTAGGGAGTCTGATGCTGTTAAATATCACCAGGTCTTCTCGATGAACGGTTTTTGTTAGTCGTTTCTGTTTTTTATAGAAAGTCTCATCTTCGTTGGATCTCTTCTGTTTGTTAATAGCCTTTAAAGCTGATGGATGTTTCAGTCTAACTGGGCTTTCGTGTGTGGTGTTGTTGTGGTAGGGCATTGTTGTTATGTTCTGTTGAAAGTGGAGCTATACGTATGAGCTTTTTTTCCAAGCACTATCGGTGGGTCATTCTAGCTGTCGCTACTTTTGCTCAGGCGTGTGCTTGTTTCTTTGTGCAGGGGTTCGGATCTATTGCGCTAAATGTTCAAGCTGAAATGTCTCTTAGCAACTGGCAGATAGGCGTGCTGGTTTCAGCAGCACAGTTGATACCACTTGCTGGACTTTTGGTTGCTGGTGAGTTGTTGGACAGACACAGTGAGCGGTTCGTTGTGGGGGGAGGAACCGTGATCGTTGGAGTTGCATTGTGCGCAGCAGCTGTGGCTAATTCCTATATTGAGTTGTTGATATGTCTTGCAGTTTTAGGTCTTGGGTATAGTACGGCCCAGCCTGGGGGAAGCAAATCGGTATCTAATTGGTTTGCAGGTGATAAGTTAGGATTTGCCATGGGTATTCGGCAGGCAGGCTTACCACTTGGTGGCGCCTTGGCGACACTGATTCTTCCGTATATTGCTATTCGATTTTCGGTTCAGGCAGCTTTCTTGGCAGGTGGGATAATTGCGTTGATTGGTGCGGTTGTTTTTATGATGTTATATAGGCCTCCAAGAACTCATAGAATCTCCAAAAAACAAGCAATAAATTTAAGGTTGGCGATTTCATCACGGCTAGCGATGGCAAAAGAGCCCTCGATGAGAAATATCATGTTGTCGGGTGCCAGTCTTACGGCTTCCCAGTACGCGATCTCAGTCTTTCTTGTCTTGTACCTTCATACATCGCTTGGACTTGATAGTTTAGTTGCTACAACAATGTTTTTTGTAGTACTTGGCTCAGGTGTGGCTGGGAGAATAATACTTGCAGCGTGGAGCGACCGCTGCAAGGCTGGGAGGTACTACCCGGTGTTGACTTGTTTAGGCGCAGTCAGTGTGGTCTTAGTGCTTTTACCACTATTGGAAACCAAAAATCTGATTGTCGTGAGTTTACTCATGATTCTGACCGGATTTTTTGCATATGGGTGGTATGGCCCTTGGGTGGCTTATATTGCCGAAATCGCTCCAGTTGAGCGAAAGGGCTTCGCGCTCGGAATGGCAATGACAGCTAATCAAGTTTCCGTAGTATTGGTGCCTCCAATTATTGGTCTTTCGAAAGACAGTCTTGGAACTTTTGCTTATGGTTGGGGAGTATTAGCCATAGTCTCTTTCATTTTGTTATTTACTACCAGTAAGAAGAGCAAGAAAATTTTGGCGGTCTCAGAGTAATCGTTTGAAAGGTGCTGCAATCTCCTAAGACTATTTCATAAGTTTCGATCAATACTTACTTAGAGTCGGCGTGGTTCTTATTAGTCGAGTTCCCCATTTCCCGCCACATCTCTACCTGTCGAATGTCAACGCCGGACCAGCAGGTTGCGGCAGTTGATCATTGCCGAAATGGACATGATCCTCATTGATGTCTGAACTGACCCAATTATAGGCAAGCCCGCACACAGAGGTTTTTGTGATGCCGAAGTTAATCTTCACCATAAAACTCTGTGGGAGCGGGCTTGCTCGCGAAGGCGGCCTGGAGAACGCCGCTGATTAAAGCTTGATCAACACCGACTTCAACTCGGTGTAATGCTCGATCGCCGCATACCCCATCTCTCTTCCCACCCCCGACATCTTGTAGCCGCCAAACGGCAGCGCCGGGTCCAGGGCGCTGTGGCAGTTGACCCACACCGAGCCGGACTTGATGCGTGGAATCATCCGGTGCACCGCCGCCAGGTCGTTGGACCAGATGCTCGCACCCAAGCCGTACGGGCTGTCGTTGGCCAGGCGCAGTGCCTCGGCTTCGTCATCGAACGGAATCGCCACCAGCACCGGGCCGAAGATTTCTTCCTGGACCAGCGAGTGCTTCTGATCGACGTCGACGATCACCGTCGGCTTGACGAAAAATCCCGGCCCGAACTGCTCGCCACCGCAAGCGATGGTCGCGCCGCTTTCCCGGCCCTTCTCGATATAGCCGTAGACCCGCTCCTGTTGGCGGGCGGAGATCAGCGGCCCCATCTCGACGCTAGGGTCCAGGCCGTTGCCGAGTTTCATGGCGTTGGCGATGTCGCTGATGTCCGCCACCACATTGTCGAAATGTTTGCGCTGCACGTACAGGCGCGAGCCGGCGCAGCAAACCTGGCCCTGGTTGAAGAAGATCGCGCTGGCGGCACCGGCGGCGGCGCTTGGCAGGTCGGCGTCGGCCATGACGATGGTCGGCGATTTGCCGCCCAGTTCCAGGGTGACCCGGGTCATCGAATCCATGGCGATCTTGCCGATCTGCTTGCCCACGGCGGTGGAGCCGGTGAAGGTTAACTTGTCCACCAACGGGTTGTGGGTCAGGGCGGAACCTGCGGTGATGCCGGTGCCGGTGACGACGTTGAACACGCCTTCGGGGTAGCCCGCTTCCAGTACCAGCTCGGCGAGTTTGAGCGCGGTCAGCGGGGTTTCGTCGGCGGGCTTGAGCACCACGGTGCAACCGGTGGCCAGGGCCGGGCCGAGTTTCCAGCAGGCCAGCAGCAGCGGGAAGTTCCAGGCGACGATGGCACCGACCACGCCCACCGCTTCGCGACGGATGAAACTGTGGAACTGGTCGTGGGGCATCAACGGCGCCGAGACATCGACGGTGGTGCCTTCAATCTTGGTAGCCCAGCCGGCCATGTAACGCAGGAAGTCGATGGACAGTTGCACGTCCATCACCTGGGCGACGGCGGCGCTTTTGCCGTTGTTCAGGCATTCCAGCTGCGCCAGCAGTTCGGCATCGCGCTGCATCAGGTCGGCGAGTTTCCACAACAGGTTCTGCCGCTCACGGGGGCGGGTGCGGGTCCAGGCCGAATCGTCGAACGCTCGGCGGGCAGCAAGCACGGCGCGGTCGACATCGTCCGGCGTGGCCCTGGGCACCACGCACAGCATTTCACCGGTGGCCGGGTTGTGCAGGGGCATGGTCTGGCCGTCGGCGGCCTCGACCCAGTCGCCGCCGATGAGCATGCGCGGGGCGCGCTGGATAAAGGCCGAAGTGGCAGGAAGCAGGTTTGGGAGCGACATGTTGAAACCTCGTCTTGTTCGTGTGCCGAGGTCTTTCGCAATGGCTGTGCCAGTTGTGGATTTGTGCTGCGAGGGCCCGATATGGCGGGTTTTACGGAGGTTTTGAGCAATCCCCCAGCGTGGACAATCGTCGCAAATTGCGACGACGTGAGACTGGCGCACTACTCTGTAGGAGCGAGCAAGCTCGCGATGGTGGCCAACGATAACGTGGGCTGTCTGAATACCCTCATTATCGTTGACGACCATCGCGAGCTTGCTCGCTCCTACAGTCTCAGGTTGCAACAGTTGTCGCGAAATTAAACGTGGAATGCCGTTAACGTCCACGTCAAAACCCCGCTGATTACTCACAACCCATTGATTCATTGAAGTATTCGTAAGCTGGCACGCTCCGTGTATTGCTCATCGCAGACGTTTCTCTTGCCTCCGTCAGCAGCCCGCCGCCGACGGCAGAAACCCAGAAAACGATAAGCCACAAAAATAAGAAAGCACCGTGCGAGGTTCGACGTTGATGAAGAGAAAACTCCGATCAGGCCTGAGTGCCAGTCTGCTGGCCGTGGCCGCTTGTGTGGCGCTGCATTCGCCTGACAGCCTGGCAGCCCGCGACGCCCAGACCATCCTCAAGGAAACCTGTCAGGGCTGTCACACCCCCGAAGCCGATAACGCCCTGAGCCGCATCAGCCATCAGCGCAAGACGCCGGAAGGCTGGCTGATGAGTATCGCGCGCATGCAGACCATGCACGGTCTGCAAATCAGCGATGAAGACCGCCGGACGCTGGTCAAGTACCTGGCCGATACCCAGGGCCTGGCACCGAGCGAAACCGACGGCGTGCGTTATGCCATGGAGCGCCGGCTCAACACCGTCGAAACATTCGACGACCAGGTCAGCCAGATGTGCGGCCGCTGCCACTCCGGTGCGCGGGTCGCCCTGCAACGGCGTCCGGCCCAGGAATGGGAGCGCCTGGTGAACTTCCACCTCGGCCAGTGGCCGTCGCTGGAGTACCAGGCGCTGTCCCGCGACCGCGACTGGTTTGACCTGGCCCGCAAAGAGATGGTGCCGCTGCTGGCCAAGCGTTATGCGCTGGACAACCCGGCCTGGAAAAAATGGCTGGGCACCGCGCCGAAAAGCGAGGCACTGGTGGGTGACTGGAGCTTCAGCGGCCACATGCCGGGCAAAGGCGAACTGGCCGGTGTGATGAGCGTGGCCGCCGACGGCAACGACACCTTCAAGGTCAGCGTCAAAGGCCAATACGCCGACGGTTCGCCGTTCAACGGCGACGGCAGCGCGATTCTCTACACCGGCTACGAATGGCGCGGCAACGTGACCATCGATGGCGTGACCTTGCGCCAGGTGTTCGCCGCCCAGGGCAACGCCATGCAGGGCCGGATGTTCGAGGCCGAGCATGATGAGCGGGGGCTGGACTTCGTTGCCGCCAAGCAGGGCTCCAGCCGCTTGTTGGCGGTGCAACCGGGCTACCTCAAGGCCGGCAGCGAAACCGAAGTCACCCTGATCGGCAGCGGCCTGACCGGCAAGCCGAACTTCGGCAAGGGCGTGGAAGTGGTGGAAATCGTCTCGCAGAGCCCGGAACAGATCAAAGTCAAACTCAAGGCAGCCGCCAACGCCCAACCGGGTATGCGCGCAGTCACCGTCGGCGCCCTGAAAGGCCCGAGCCTGTCGGTCTACAGCAAGATTGCCGAGGTCAAAGTCGTGCCTGAATTCTCCGTGGCGCGGATCGGCGAGGGCGGTGGTTCGACGCCGAAAGTCCAGGGCCGTTTCGACGCCGAAGCCTGGGGCAAGGGCGCCGATGGCAAGCCGTATCGCATCGGCGTGTTCCCGGCGCAGTGGAAGGTCGAGGCCTTCGATGATCGTGCCAAGGAGGACGAAGACGTCAAGTTCGCCGGCACCATGCAGGCCGATGCGGGCGTCTTCACTCCGGGCGATGCCGGGCCGAACCCGGCGCGCAAAATGTCCACCAACAATGCCGGCAACCTCAAGGTGATCGCCGCCGTCGACGACGCAGGGAAATCCCTGATCGGCGAAGGCCACATGATCGTGACCGTGCAACGCTGGAACAATCCACCCATTCCATGAGTTGGGCTGATCGTCAGCGATTCAGACACTTTTCGGAATGACCGCAAGCCCCGCCAAGCGGGGCCTGCACAGGAGGTTTGCCATGGGCGCAATTTTGAATCTGGTCGAGCGTAACCTGCACGAAGTGCAGGTCGATGCCGACCGCATGCTGTTCCACATCCCCAGCAGTTCGCTGTTCGCCAGCGATGAACTGACGGGCACCATCATCGATACCTTGCGTGGCCCGGGCTGTTCCTCGGACGACCTGATCCAGCGTCTGGCCGCGCGCTTCAACGGCGAAGAAATCACCGAGACCCTGCGCGAACTGATGGCCCTGGAACTGGTCAGCGACGGCTCGCCACTGACCCCGGACATCGCCACCAAACGGGTCGAGCGCACGGCGATCAATACCGTGGTGCTCAACGTCAACACCGGCTGCAACCTGAGCTGCACCTACTGCTACAAGGAAGACCTCGACAAGCCGTCGGCCGGCAAGAAGATGGACGTGGAAACCGCCATCGCGTCCGTCGAAATGCTGCTGCGCGAATCGCCGGACGAAGAGCGTTTCACCGTGGTGTTCTTCGGCGGCGAACCGCTGAGCAATCGCAAGCTGATCGAGTACATGGTCGACTACTGTGAGAAGCGTTTCCGCGAGGCCGGCAAGTTCGTCGAATTCGTCATGACCACCAACGCCACGCTGCTCACCGAAGAGACCGTGGACTACCTCAACGCCCACCGTTTCGGGCTGTCGGTGAGCATCGACGGGCCGAAAACCGTGCACGACCGCAACCGCATCACTGTGGGCGGGCAGGGCACCTACGACGTGGTGCGGCGCAAGGCCGAGATGCTGCTGTCACGCTACAACAGCCGTCCGGTCGGTGCGCGGGTGACCCTGACCACCGGCGTCACCGACGTCGAAACCATCTGGGATCACCTGTTCAACGAACTGGGTTTCGCCGAAGTCGGCTTTGCCCCGGTGACCTCCGGCGACATCAGCAGCTTCAACCTCACCAGCGACGAACTGGTGCAGGTCTTTGCCAACATGAAGGCCCTCGGTCGCCGTTATCTGGAAGCGGCGCTGGAGCACCGCAACATCGGCTTCTCCAACCTGCACCAGTTGATCACCGACATCCACGAAGGCCACAAAAAAGCCCTGCCATGCGGCGCGGGCCTGAAGATGCTGGCGGTGGACCACAAGGGCGAGTTGAACCTGTGCCATCGGTTCACCGGTTCGAGCCTGCCGACCTTCGGCAACGTCCACAGCGGTGTGAAACAGGTGGAGTTGAACGACTTCCTGTCCCAGCGCCTGGACCGCACCAACACCGGCTGCGAAGACTGCCAGATCCGTAACCTGTGCTCCGGCGGCTGCTACCACGAGAGCTACGCCCGCTACGGCGACCCGACGCACCCGACCTATCACTACTGCGAACTGATGCGTGACTGGGTCGACTTCGGCATCGAGGTCTACACCCGGATCATGGCCCATAACCCTGCGTTCATCAGCAGCTACATCACTCCGCGCAAGGCTCACTGATATGAAACATCTCAAGGCAATCAATAACAAAGCGTTGAAGCTGGATCAGGCCGCGGACGAGAACCGCATCGAAGAAGTGGTGGCCATGAGTTCCGTGGCGGGCTGTGCCTCGACCACCGACCCGGGTTGGGAAATCGATGCGTTTGGCGGTGTGTCGTCGTTGTGCCAGCCGATGGAAGCCGACCTGTATGGCTGCTCGGACCCTTGCTGGTGGCCGGCCCAGGTGCCGGACATGATGAGCACCTACCCGGACTGGAACAAGGATGCCCAGGCGTCCAACGACAACTGGCGAAACCTTGGCACTGTCTTCCCCAAAGACAAGTGATCAGATAACAAGAAGGATTCCAGCATGCCCAATCTAAAAGCCTGCGGCCTGGCCGCGTTCGCGGTCCTGAGCACCTTGTCGTTCACGGTTCTGGCTGACGAGAACACCGCGTTGCAAGCCGGTCACGAGTACATGTTGACCACCAACTACCCGAACAACCTGCACGTGATCGACCTGGCCACCGACACCGTGTTCAAGACCTGCAAGATGCCCGACGCCTTCGGCCCCGGCACCGTGCAACTGTCGCCGGACCGCAAGACCGCCTATGTGCTGAACAATCACTATGCGGATGTCTACGGCGTCGAACTGGACAGCTGCAAACAGGTGTTCCACGCCAGCATTACCCAGAAACCGGGGGAAAAGGCCAAGTCGATGTTCGCCTTCACCCTCAGTCATGACGGCAAGGAACTGTTCACCATCGCCAACCCGACGTTGATGCTCAACGATCGCTACGAAGTGCAGCAACCCCGGCTCGATGTGTACAAGACCGATGGCGGCATGGACGCCAGGCCGGTGCGCAGTTTCCCGGCGCCGCGCCAGCTGACCATCATGCAGAGCGGTGACGACGGCACGCTGTACGTGGCGGGGGCGGATATCTACAAGGTCAATGTGCAAACCGGCAAGTTCGACGTGCTGATCCCCAGCCGTCACTGGAAACGCGCGAACTACGCCGCGCCAGACGTGCTCTACGTGTGGAACCAGCAGACCTATCGGCATGACTTCTCGCTGCTCTACACCACCGCGAAGTTCAAGGACAAGAAACAGGACCCGGCCACTGCCGACTACCTGTATGGCCTGTTCAGCGTCGACCTGAAGACCGGCAAGACCGAAACCACTGACTTCGGGCCCCTGACGGAAATCTACTTCAGCGGCATGCGTTCGCCCAAGGACCCGAACCTGATGTTCGGCGTGCTCAACCGCCTGGCCAAGTACGACATCAAGGAGAAAAAGATGCTGCAGGCGGCGACGCTCGATCACTCCTACTACTGCATTTCCTTCAACAAGGATGGCAGCAAGATCTACCTGGCCGGGACATTCAACGATGTGGCGATCTTCGATGCCGACAGCCTGAAGCAGATCGGCAACATCAAGTTGCCGGGCGGGGACATGGCGATTACCACGGCGCAGATTTTTGTGCGGTAAAGGTGGCGATTGATCTGACGCTTTCGCGGGCAAGCCCGCTCCCACAGGTGCTGTGTGCGACACGAAACCTGTGGGAGCGGGCTTGCCCGCGAAGAGGGCCTCAAAGACAACACAGAATCAAACCCCCGGCACCGGGCACCCCAAATCCCCCTCCTGGCATTTCAAGTAGGTCTTGAACGTCTCCACCCGCGCCTTGGTCAGCTCCGTCACGCAGTTGCCATAGATCAACGGATAAACACTCCCGCCTTCCACCCCCGACGCCGAAAACTTGCACTCGGCATCCCGAAACGCCACCCACGACCGCTGCGCACCCACCAGCAGTTTCTTGCTGTCGGGGTTGCCCTTGAGCCTTGCCGTGATCTGCTGGTACAGCGCATTCAACTCCTTGTCCGCCGCCGCGTACTGCTGCGACGCACACTGGTTCATCGTGGCCTGGTCGGCGGCGTTGTCGCAGTCCACTGCATGGGCCAGAGGGGTGAGCAGCAAAGGCGTCAATGCCAGGAGAAGGCGTGGATACATGGGGTAACTCGCTGTGACAGAGAAAGTTGAGAGGCAGTGTAGCGCGATGCAAACCCTGCGATTACGACCGCTGACACCCATCTGATACAACTTTCGGGCTGGACATGTGGTCTTAGAGGCCTACTGTTGTTCATTACAGGAGGTGACGTATGAAACCAGTTCCCAATAGTTTTGAACGCAAAATAATGCTCAAGTCGACGCGCTCCCATGTCTGGCGGGCCTTGGTCGATGCCGAGGCGTTCGGTCAATGGTTCGGCGTGGCGCTCGAAGGCAGGCGTTTTATTGCCGGCGAGTGGACGCAGGGGCAGGTCACGTATCCCGGTTATGAACATGTGTTGTGGAATGTGCTGGTCGAACGGGTCGAGCCGCAGCAGTTGTTTTCCTTTCGCTGGCACCCTTACGCCGTGAACCCGAAGATCGACTATTCGCAAGAGCCCACCACCTTGGTCAAATTCCAGTTGGCAGACTATGAGGACGGCACGCTGCTCACGGTGTCCGAGTCGGGTTTCGCGCACATTCCAGACATCCGCCAGAAAGAGGCGTATTACATGGACAGCCGTGGCTGGGAGGAGCAACTGGGCAGGCTTGAACATTTTCTCGTCGAAAGCGCCAAGGCCCGCGAGCGTGAGAATGACTGACGGCAGCCTCTGCTCGCCGTGGTTGCAGTGTTGGAAGGTGAGTGGATCCCAAACCGCGAAATTGGCAGCATCCGGGCTCACTGCCTGAGGCATTCAGAGTTTTTTGGAAGATAGGCTATAGCGAATGTCTTACACGCGATGGTAGCTATATCTTCTGTTACAAATTGGATCCCGTGCGTAATCTGCACCCATCCACTGACGCACAGGAGTGCTCAGGATCATGGATGATCGGCCATATGCAGGGAATGCTGACGACAGGGAGTCGTAATGGTCTTGGAAGAACCCGCTTCGGCGGGTTTTTTTATGGGCGTATGAAAATCATTGGCTCGATGCAAAACCCTGTAGGAGCGAGCCTGCTCGCGATGGTCGTTAACGCTGACGCGCCAAGTCAGACACCCCGCGTCATCGTTAGCCACCCTCGCGAGCCTGCTCGCGCCTACAGGTTTAGCGATCAGCGTTCGAGCTTCGCGGCGGCACGCTCGGTAATTTCCCCACGCACCTTCAACGACGGGGCAGCGCGCTTGCGGGCCTCCTGCACGACGCTGGCGGGCGCCGTTTCCGGGCTGCCGGCGAGGAAGGGCGGGGCTGGTGCGTATTCCAGCTGCAATTGCACCAGCTCGGCGGTGTCCCGGTCGAACAATTCCGCCGCCAGGGTCAGGGCGAAATCGATGCCCGCGGTGATCCCGCCACCGGTCAACAGATTGCCGTCACGCACCACCCGGTCCTGCACCGCAATCGCTCCCAGCGGCGCCAGCAACTCGTGATAGGCCCAGTGAGTAGTGGCGCGTTTACCCTTGAGCAATCCCGCCGCGCCCAGTACCAGCGCGCCGGTGCACACCGAAGTGACGTAACGCGCCTGGGCGGCCTGGGCCCTGATGAAGTCAAGGGTCTGGTCGTCTTCCATCAAGGGCCCGACACCGCTGCCACCGGGCACACAGATCACGTCCAGCGCCGGGCAGTCGTCGTAGGTGACGGTCGGCTTGAGCACCAGCCCGGTGCTGGCGGTGACGGGCATCAGGTCCTTCCAGATCAGATGCACCTTCACATCCGGCAGCGAGGCCAATACGTCGTAAGGGCCCGTCAGGTCGAGTTGCTGCACCTGTGGGAACAACAGAAAGCCGATCTGCAAGGTCATGGTGTTTTTCTCCTGAAGTGGGTGGACGACTTCACTGTAGACGCTTAGGATTTGGCGCATACGCCAATCACCCCACGAATTACGCCAAAAATGCCCAAGACCATTCACGTGCTCGCGTTCGCCAATGTGCAGCTGCTCGATGTGACCGGGCCGTTGCAGGTATTCGCCTCGGCCAATGACATCGCCCGCCAGCAAGGGTCGCCCGCCCCTTATGCGCCGTCGGTGATTGCCAGTGGCGGCGGGGCGGTGATGTCATCGGCGGGGTTGGCGTTGTTGGCCGAGCCCTTGCCCGGTCAGGGCAGCGACACCCTGATCATCGCCGGGGGCTGGGGTGTCTACGCGGCAGCGCAGGATCAGTCGCTGGTGAACTGGGTCCGTGAACATGGGGCGCAGTGCCGGCGGGTTTCCTCGGTGTGCACCGGGGCGTTTTTGCTGGCGGCCAGCGGCTGGCTCGACGGCCGTCGCGTGGTCACCCATTGGACCCGCTGCGAGCAACTGGCGCAGGAGCACCCGCAGTTGCAGGTCGAGCCCAATCCGATCTTCATCAACGACGGCCCGGTCTGGACCTCGGCGGGGGTCACCGCCGGCATCGACCTGGCGCTGGCCATGGTCGAAGAAGACCTCGGCCGCAGCATGGCCCTGGAAGTCGCCCGGCAACTGGTGGTGTTCCTCAAGCGCCCCGGTGGCCAGTCGCAATTCAGCGTGACCCTGTCCTTGCAGAAAGAAGGCAACCGTTTCGACGATCTTCATGCCTGGATCAGCGAAAACCTCACCAGGGACCTCGGCATCCCCACCCTGGCCCTGCAGGCCGGCATGAGCGAACGCAGCTTTGTACGCCACTACCGCGCCGACACCGGCCAGACCCCGGCCCGGGCCATCGAATTGATCCGCGTCGAGACCGCGCGGCGCCTGCTCAGCGACACCGGCGTGCCGATCAAACGGGTGGCCGTGCAATGCGGCTTCGGCAGCGAGGAAACCCTGCGCCGCAATTTTCTACGGGCCATGGGCGTGACGCCGCAGGCCTATCGCGAGCGTTTTTCCGTCAGTGTTGCAGCAGATCCAGTAGCGCCTTGAGGGCGTTCAGCCCGTTTGCCTGAGGCCGATGCAATTGCCCCAAGGGTCGCGCACCTGGCAGATCCAGTCGCCGCCCTCGATCTCCAGCGGCCCTCGATACAGCGTTGCACCGATCACGGCCAGTCTGGCGATTTCGGTTTTCAGGTTCGAAACGGACCAATACACCACCGATCCTGCCGGACCACTGCTGACCTTGTCATCGGCCTGGACGATTTCCAGTGCAACGCCGCCGACATCGAGGTGGCCGTAATCGTCGGTTTCAGGATGAATCCGAATGGCGTCGGTGAAGGCTCGGGCATACCACTCGGTGGCGGCGCGCCAGTCGGCAACGTGAATCAACACCGAAACGATCGGACAGCGGGCCCCGCTATTCAACGGATTCCGCCACCTGATTGAAGTACTTCGCCCGATCCGGTGTAAAGGTCACCACCATTTTTGTGTGCGAACAGGTCAGCACCCGCTCTTCACTTAAATCCACATCCAGATCCTCCCCGCGCAAGCCCTGCCATTGGGCGAGGTATTTGAGCGAGCCGTACTTCTCGAGCTTTTTCAGGCTGCGGCTGACGCCCCCTTTCCAGCCCAGCACCGGGAGTTCGTCGGCGCGGCATTGTCGGGCGAGGTCGGGAAAGCGGGCGGCGCGCTGGCGGCCGACTTCCCAGCATTTGATCAGGCCCTTGTCGTGGGCGTCCCACAATTCGTCGCGGTTCAGGCCGGTGCGAAGGGGCAGGTCGATGCTGCGGTGGATGCGCTGGGTCATTCTGGTTCCTTGAATTCGGGTGTTGATGGACAGCTCCGCTGTGCCCGTTGGACGGGGATGTTAGGGGGGGATGTAATAAGTGGCAACAGGTGATTTTGTATGTAGGAAAAGTTACCGAAAGGCAAATCAAAATAACGTTATTGAACATGCTTAATAGCAGTATTTTGAATTGCCCTAAGTGACTTATAAAACACTGGTGCTAGATTATATGGGAATGATTAAAGCCCGCTTGTGAAGGGGCTAGGAGTAAATACTATTTTTGGAGGTGGTGTACATTTTTTTGTAGTCAGAGCATAAGCTCATCAATTCAGTGTGATGTCCGGATGCAATGATGGACCCCTTAGTGATAAAGAATATTTTATTGGCTTTTTTCATTAGTCCGGGATCATGCGTGATGCAAATAATTAGATGTGTCTTGCTTAGGGCGGTCAAGGCACTAGAGATTCTGGAGGTTGCTTCACTGTCTAATGCTGAAGTTGGTTCGTCTAGGATGTAGCACTTGCTGTCCTTTAAAAAAGCACGTGCTAGACAGATTTTTTGTTTTTGCCCACCTGAAAGCTCTCGCCCATTTTCATCGATAAAAAAATCTAGGCTTTCGGGTAGGGTTTCTACGAAGGATGTAAGTCCAACGCAATCAAGTGTGTGAAAAATTTGTGAATTTGTGATTGTCCTTCCACAGCACAGATTCTCTCTCAGTGTCCCTGAAAAAATATAATTATCTTGATCTGTAACACTAATGTCCCTCCGGACACCTCTGATGTTTAGTGTGGTGATATTTTCTCCAAAATAATAAATTTCACCTGTTGAATATCCACTTAAGCCCATAAGTGTGTGGGCCAGTGTTGATTTGCCTGAGCCACTAACACCAGCGAATACAATTAGGCCAGAGCTGTTTAATTCGAAGTTGATGTTTTGAAGTGCGTTATTGCCATTTGGATGTTGAGAGGTGAGATTGAAGGTTGCGAAAATTTTATTCTCCTCAGCTTTGGTGTCCGAGGTGGAAAGGGAGTTTTCGGCTGGTATTTGGTTAAAGAACTCCATGTTATCAAGAGCCGTCTTTGCTTCCTGGTATTTGCTAAACAAATCGCTAGTGCTACAAAGTAATGTGCTTAGCCTGCTGACCAAGAGCTGAATAATCATGAACTCCCCAATTGTCAAATTGTTTGATTTTACAGAGAGGCAACCAGAAACAAAAACTATGAAAGTTAGTGTGCGAGAAGTTAATGATCCCCATAATTGGATGGTGCTACTAACTTTTAGAAGCGTGCGTAGCGAAGCTGTTGTGTTTTTAAGGCGATGTAGTGCTTTTCTATATATAAAGCTCTCCAGAGCATGATATTTTATTTGCTTTAGGGTGAAAGCTATTGAACAAACAGTGTTCTGCTTTTTGTTTTCTTGAATGTTGTACTCTTGAAGCCGGTGGGGCAGGTTGGATGAGCGGATTCTTAAGGGTAGAGTGCTGAACGCTAAAATTGCGGCGGTTAGTATTGCAATGGTTGGGCTGAAATGGAAAATAAGAATGAAGGATATTACGGCTTGGCCTACTTCTAAAAATGTCTGTGGTGCAGTATTTAGTGTGAAGTCCTTTATGTGGCTGATCCGGTTTGTTGCATTCAAAATGCATCCGGGCGAAAGTTGCTGTTTGGTATAGGCCCTAGAGAGAATCGTTTTAACGAATTTTCCTGAAAGGGAAAGCTCTAAATATGCACCAAGATTTATGATTGTAATAAGTCGCCAGTTACTGAGTGTGATTTTAATTATAGAAGCAACTATTGAGAGGCTGAGCATCCAGTAGAACTGGCTCGAGTCTTCGTCAAGAGCTGCATCGATGCCTTTTTGCAAGGATAGTGGAAAGACTATACTGGTTATGTAAATTAGAATTGTGCATGTTGCGATAATAAAGAGCTGTAAGCGCTTTGGTTTAAGTAGAGTAAAAACGTTGTTCCATGTGTGTTTCTTTTTTTTGTGATTAGTGCTCTGCACGATTATGGCTCACTTTTCAAGTGATAAGTAATATGTCGTTAATGGGGTCGAGGAGGTTGTTGTCCTAAGTTTGAATCCTAGCTTTTCAAGTAGTTTGATGATATTTAGATTGTTAGGTGATACATTTGCCACAAATGAAGAAAATCCATTTGTTTGACAGTTTTTTATTGAGTGTTCTATGAGGTATGATCCTAAACCAAGGCGTCTGAACGTTTTTTTAGTGGTGCATTCGATTTCATAAGCATTGTAGGTTGCTCTGAAGTGAGTAATGGCTAGCGCTAGTATTTCACTGTGCTGATAGGCTATAAATACGTGCGTGGGCGGGTTCAGTGTCGCTGAAGTTAAATTAAATTTAATTGTTTTTTTTATTAAATTAGAAGGGTGTGTTGAAGGCAATTCTTTGGAGTAGAAATTTGTGATTTTTTTTACATCTTTGATGGTTGCTCGCCGGATTCTAAATGTCAAACTTTCCATAGTGACTCCGTCAGCTGTTCATGATTTATATATGGTGTTAGTCTGTCGAGTAGAAAGGTTGTTTGTTGACGAGCAATCTCCAAGATTTCTTCGCTGATTATTATGTTGTCATGAAGGAATGTAAGGTTTCTAAGCTGGTTTATTTTAATTAGTGTTGGCGTGTGTTCGTTGATGTACGACTCTATTGAATTACCATAGCCTAAAATGAAGTTATTCCAGGCAGTAAGTTTTTGCGTTTCCTCATGGTCTAGTCCGGTTAACCACCACATGAAAGTAGCGATGTCGAATGCAGGATCAGATATTCTTGTGTGCTCAAAATCTATTAGTGTGCAGGAGTTCACAGAATATAGCGCGTTTCCTGGCCATGCATCACCATGACAAATACGACGTTTAGTATGTTGGGGATAGGGCAGGGGTGTTTGGACTATGTTATGAAATAAATTGAGTATTATTTTTTTTAAGCAGCTTGTTTCGAAAGAATAATCATGTTTTTTAAGGTTGGAGATTAATTGGTTGGCATTGCTTGTGCTTTGTTTCGGATTAGTAAAAGTTGGAGTAGGGCAGTTGTGTAGTTTGAATAACGCCTGACCAAATAAGAAGTCATGAAAGCTTTGGTTGTTTACTGAGTATGATGCCCCGATAATTTCTCGGGTCAAAATTCCATAATAAATCTGATTCTCGAACGTGTAGGTTTGTTCTTTGTTAGATTTTGGAAATATAGGTTGGATGCAGTCCAGGCCATTAGAAATAATGTGGTCCATTATTGTTCGTTCAAATGAGATTTTATACTTTGTAGATTTTTTTTTATTAAATATTTTCAGGGCAAAATTTTCTTTATCGGTTGATATTCTGAATATTTTGTTGACGCCATCGTAGATAATTTCTGCGTTGTTAGCGTGGATGTCGTAGGCTACTGAGATTTTATACAGTAAACTATTTATAGAGTTCATAGGTAGGCCTTCAGGAAACGCTCGATAGCCAGAATGTTCAATAAATAATCCAACACATATCTAGGCGTTTTAACACTTAATTGTTCAATGTCACGCTTAAATATGTTTTTTTCGATTAGTCCTATTTCGATTATTTTAAATGTGTTGTAATTTTTTAATATGGATGTTTTCTGTGTAAGTAATGCTATTTTGTCAGCGTGCATGAAGGTTTCTTTAGGGTAGTTGGTAAAAACACTACTTTGAGTGTTTTTTTTAAGGAAGTTTGAAAGCAGTGTTTTGTTTACCCTTAGATTAGATGGCAGAGTGCTGCAGAATCTTATAATGTTATTGTCTCGAAATGGATAGAGCGGCAATAGGTTATGGCTAAGAAGTAAAGGTGCTCTTCGTGCCATTGCTAGTAACATGCCTGTGTCGACTATTTTTTGGGGGGCGCAAGGAAGCAAGTGAGAACCTAAGATGTCTTGGGTTTTCGGTGTCAGGCGGTTAATCAAAAGTTGATTGTATAGTTTCCAAGAATGATCATCGATACTTCTAAGTCGGTCTGCTGAAAAATCTTCTTCTAAGAATTGTGGGAATAGTTCGTCGCCACCACAGCCGTTCAGAATGATATGTTGTTCGTCAGCGGCTGCTCGGTGCCATATTGATTCAAAGGCGGCCCCATATGCTTCTGAATTCAGATAGTATTTGTCACTGGCAGGTGATGAGAGGATCGGTAAATGGTCCTCAATTTTTACTGTATAGTCGCTTGCGTCTATATGGTTAATAATTGTGCATCTTCTTTTTAATTGGCTTTTAACCAGTGACGGATCACTGACTAATATTCCATATGTATTCAGTTTTGGCGACAGGCATGAGAGTGCGCATGTGACGGCAACAGTCGAAGAGTCTAGGCCGCCACTTAACTCTAAAGCTATTTTATTTGTTTGTCCTAGTTGAAAATCGGTTTTATTCCTCAGTAACGAACAGAATAAGTCTGTCGCCTCATCGGTATCTATCTGTTCCATTTCTCGAGATAACGATAACTCTGGGGCGGGATATTTGTACTCGCACGATTCTCTTGAGAATGTGCAGGTTGAGCCTGCAGTCAGCATCGATATGCCCTGAAAGGCTGTTCTGTTAGAGTATGTTGGTTCAAATGTTGACTTTATAAGATATTCGTAGTCAAGAATTAAGGATCTGCGCTTGGTGGTTATTTCTTTAAAGTCCCAATTGAAATAGATGGTATTTGAATTTTGGCAGAAATATATTGGAATACTGCCTTCGTTGGACGCGATAATCCTCAATGCATTTCCATTGTTTCCAAAGACGAGCTCTAAAAGTATGCCTTCCGAGTCAAGTAATGCGAACTCTTTGTAAATCTCGCTTAGTATGGAGTGGTTCAGTGTATTAAGTGGCGGATGATCTTTAATTGAACTTGGGTTGAGTCGGATTATGCATATCCATCGATCAATGTTGTGAAATAAAGTTGAACTGATGTAGGGGTTGTCCAAGATGGATAGATGACTGCCATCAGTCCATTGGTATTTATTGTTTTTAAAAGTAGGTAGGCCAAAGCGTGATTGAAGGTTGATTTTGCAATTTATCATAAATGTTCCTTTGTTCAGGGCAACGGCCTACCTGTGACATTGCATGTTGATTTACATGAGACCTAGTTAGTAGCGGAGACGATTGCTGTCACCTTGAACCAGAAATTTTGGAGCACGCTTTGGCGATGATGGTGGGTTGAGTACAGCGATTTCCGTGGGGGTTATGATGATGCTGTCTTGTTTGCATTTAACTGATTTTCTGCTTTTCATGATTAATTTTCCTAGTGTGCGAGCCAATCCCGCCCCTCTATGAATCCATATTTGCCTCCAGGAAAAAAGTCCGATTTTGTCTAAGTGTTTTGCATTTTTGGTCATAGTAGTGTCAATGGAGGTTTGGTGACTTCTAGAAGTTGTATAATCCTAAACCTGTATTAGCGTGGCGAGTCTGTCTGAATTTTGATTCAGCGTGATTAAATATGTAGTAATCTCTGGGGAGTCAGGGGGTAGGGACATAATTCGTATTTTAGAGTGACTTAGCATAGAGGTTTGTGATTTTGCTGCAATCCCAATACCACAGCCAGTATTTATCAGAAGAAGCAATACATCCAAATTTGAAATTAGTTCAAATGAGGGAGGTTGTGTTGTGATGTGGTTTTTAATTAAATTTTGCGTTACAGGTTTCAATAAAATCAATGGCTGCGTAGCTATATCCTCTAAGGTGATTGTGATTTTGTTTGATAGACAGTGGTTTAGTGGGATAAGTATGACTATTTCCTCACTCCATAAACGGGTGGACGTTAGGCCGCTTGAGGTGATATTGATAGACGATATTCCGGCGTCAATTTCCCCCGATCCTAGTGAGGCAACTAATTGTTCTTCACTGAATTCGAATATGCATGTCTGCAAGTCTGGGTGTTCTTTATTACACCTCTTAATCAGTTTTGTAGCGTAGGCTTGGGTTATATTGTCAGTTATTGCTATGCGTAACTTATTGTTAAGCTGCTGGCAGCTGCTGTTTATGCGTAAGCGTGCTTTTTCAATTGCCAGAACTATCTGTCGTGCCTCATCAAGGAAGATCTCACCTGCATGGGTAAGTTTTGTTGATCTAGTTGTTCGTTCAAATAGCTTTACGCCTAAGTCGTTTTCTAGATCTTTGATCGATCTTGAGAGAGGTGATTGTTCAATATGTAAACGGTTTGCGGCTCTGCCGAAGTGAAGCTCCTCTGCAACGCCAATAAAATGCCTTAGATGTCTTAGCTCCAAGTTTAGCTCTCCTTTTTTATTGGTTTTTTTTTTGTGCCTAAAGCCTGTAATTGTTAGTGTTCAATATGTCGAATTTTCAAGTTTTTCTTTTCTTTATTATTTGTATTTAGTATGCGCGCGATTAGGTGGGCGCTACTTTCAATGGTAGAGCGTCTGATGGAATTAGATACATCGTTAAGCATGGTTGGGATTCGACCGACATGCTTTTAGGATGATTCCTACATCTCCAATATATAATGATTTAACTATTGGTATTGGCTTTATATGTATGGCGCCAACTACGGTAGTAAAAATTATGACCAGCATTAAAGTTGGCGACCTTTGAAGGTATCGCAAACCAACCTCAGGGCTGCCAGAAACCCTTCTCCCCACTCAACTTGCGATCCAGAAAACACGCAGCGCTGATCAACGCCAGATGCGTCAGCGCTTGCGGCGTATTACCCATATGTCGCCCATGGCTGTCGAACTCCTCGGCGTACAGCCCTAGCGGATTGGCGTACCTGAGCAACTGCTCAAACTCCAGATGGGCCTTTTCCACCCGACCGGCGCGGGCCAGGCATTCCACGTACCAGAAGGAGCACGCGGCGAACGCGCCTTCGGTGCCGGGCAGGCCGTCGATGTGGCTGTGTTCATTGCGATAGCGGTACACCATGCCGTCGCGCACCAGGGTTTTCTCGATGGCGTCGAGGGTCGCGAGCCAGCGTGGGTCCTTGGCGCTGACGAAACGCACCAGCGGCATCAGCAGCATCGAACCGTCGAGGCCGGTGCCGCCGATGTGCTGGACGAAATGCCCGCGTTCGTCGTCCCAGAAGTTGTCCCAGATGTCGGCGTAGATCGCCTGGCGGGTCTGGTCCCATCGGGCGAACGGCGCCGGCAACGAGCGTTTCGAGGCGAGGCGGATCGCCCGGTCCAGCGCCACCCAGCACATCAGGCGCGAGTGCAGGAAGTGATGCTGCTCGCCGCGCATTTCCCAGATGCCGACGTCTTCCTGCTGCCAGGTTTCACAGACCTGATCGACCACTTCCACCGTGTGTTTCCAGCCCTCGTGGGAAATGGCTTCGCCGTACTTGTTGACCAGGTACACCGCGTCCATCAGTTCGCCGAAGATGTCGAGTTGGACCTGCGCGTAAGCCAGGTTGCCGATGCGCACCGGTGTCGCGCCGCCGTGGCCCGACAGGTGCGTGAGTTCGACTTCCGGCAGTTCCTGACGGCCATCGATACCGTAGAGAATATTGAGTTTCGTCGAATGACCCTGACAGTCGCTGACCCGCCCGCGCAGCCAGCGCATGTAGGCGTTGGCCTCTTCCGTGAAGCCCAGGCGCATAAAGGCGTAGACGGTGAACGAGGCGTCGCGGATCCAGGTGTAGCGATAGTCCCAGTTGCGTTCGCCGCCGGCGGTTTCCGGCAGGCCGAAGGTCGCGGCGGCGAGGATCGCGCCGTGTTTGCGCGAGGTCAGCAGCTTCATGGCCAGCGCCGAGCGATTGACCATCTCGCGCCAGCGGCCGCGGTAGTTGGACTGGCCAATCCAGTCACGCCAGAACTTCAACGTGCGTTCCAGGCACAGCGCAGCGGCGCCGTCCTTGAAGCGCGGATCGTCGATGGCGCCGAGCAGGAACCCGGCGGTCTGGTCCTGCCCGAGGGTGAATTCGGCGACGGCGGCGCGGGTGTCGATGCTCAGGGCCTGGTCTGACGACAAGCGCAGGGATGGCTGGTCGATGGCTTCAAAGATCACGTCTTGCTCATCAAGGCGGGCGCGGGTGTTGGCACGGGCATAGTCATGCCGCACGGCGCAGCGCAGGTGAAAACGGGCCTGGCCACTGACCACCCGCACCCGACGCATCAACACCGGCCAATCGTCCTCGCTGTCGCCGATGGGCAGCAGGTCGGTGATTTCCACCACGGCGCGATCGCTCAGCCAGCGGGTTTGCAGCACATTGGTATCGGGCAGGTAGATCTGCTCGCGGCGGGCGTCGGGCAAGTCCGGGGCCAGCTGGAAAATACCGGCTTCGGGGGTGTCGAGCAGCGAACAGAAAATCGTCGGGCTGTCGAACTCCGGCCAGCAGAAAAAATCCACGCTGCCCTTGTCGTTGACCAGCGCGGCAGTGCGCATGTCGCCGATGATGCCGTGGGCGTCGATGGGGCTTTGGCGTTCGGGGTGATCAGCCATTGTCGCGAAACTCCAGAAGCTGGGACCTAAGTAGCTGACTGGTGCTAAAGGGCTGGAGTTCATTTGTGCGGTGACTGTTCTGGCCTCTTCGCGAGCAAGCCCGCTCCCACAGGGGAGGGTGTACTCAGGTCAAAGGTGGGAGCGGGCTTGCCCGCGAAGGGGCCTTCACATTCGACCAACAATTTGCTGCTTCCCCCTCGATCCGCCGCTGTGGCAATTTGCAGGCCCTTATCGAGGCCGGACCCTATGGCAAACCCTTATCGCGCGCTGTTCAAAGCCCCCGGCAGCCGGGCTTTCGTGCTGGCCGGGATGATCGCACGCATGCCGATTTCCATGACCGGTATCGGCCTGATCACCATGCTGTCGCAGTTGCAGGGTGGCTATGGCCTGGCCGGGGCGGTGGCGGCGACCTTTGCCCTGGCCACGGCGTTTTGCGCACCGCAGGTGTCGCGCCTGGTGGACCGTTTTGGCCAGCGGCGGATTCTGCCGGTGTCGGCCTTGATCGGTGGCGGGTCCTTGCTGCTGGTGCTGCTCTGCACCCGATTGCAGGCGCCGTCCTGGACGCTGTTTGTGTTCGCCGCGCTGGCCGGTTGCATGCCGAGCATGTCGGCGATGGTGCGGGCGCGCTGGACCGAGTTGTATCGCGGCCAGCCGCAACTGCAAACCGCCTACGCCCTGGAATCGGTGCTGGACGAAGTCTGCTTCATTGTCGGGCCGCCGTTGTCGGTGGGCCTGTGCGTGGTGGCGTTCCCCGAGGCCGGGCCGCTGGCGGCCCTGTTGATGCTGGCCATCGGGGTCACGGCGTTTGTCCTGCAACGCAGCACCGAGCCGGCGGTGCATCCCCATGAATCCCATCATTCGGGTTCGATCATCCGCTCGGTGGACATCCAGTTGCTGGTGCTGTTGATGGTCGCGATGGGCACCATCGTCGGCGTGATCGATGTGGTCAGCGTGGCCTTCGCCCAGCATCAGGGCATCCCGGCGGCGGCGAGCATCGTGCTGTCGGTGTATGCGATCGGTTCGTGCCTGGCCGGGCTGGCATTTGGCGCGCTGCGCTCGACAGTGCCGCTGCCGCGACTGTTTCTCTACGGCGGGGTGGCGACGGCAGTGACGACCTTGCCGCTGCTGCTGGCGGCGAACATTTTCGGGCTGTCGCTGGCGGTGTTCGTCGCCGGGCTGTTTTTTGCCCCGACCCTGATTGTCGCGATGGCATTGGTCGAGCAAATCGTGCCACCGGCCAAACTCACCGAAGGCCTGACGTGGCTGGTCACCGGGCTGAGCATCGGCGTGGCGATCGGCGCCGCCAGTTCCGGGTGGCTGGTGGATGCGTTCGGCGCGCGCAGCGGGTTTTGGGTGGCGATTGCGGCGGGGGCGGTCGTATTGGGGGCTGCGGTACAAAGCTTCCGTCATTTGAAATAGAGATCAATGGTGGGAGCGGGCTTGCTCGCGAAAGCGGATCAACCTTCAACATTTAAGTGGGCTGATACACCGCATTCGCGAGCAAGCCCGCTCCCACATTGGCTATTCGACTAATTCTCTGCGGCGCTCATCCGTTCTCTCTTGGCAGACAACTTTTCGAGGTAAGCCCGGTGACCCCGCTGACATTGCTGTGCCTGCCCTATTCGGGCGCGAGCGCCATGGTTTACAGCCGCTGGCGCAACAAGCTGCCGCCCTGGCTGAAACTGCAACCGGTGGAACTGCCAGGGCGGGGCGCGCGCTATGGCGAGCCGCTGCACACCGACATGCGCCGGCTGGCGCTGCAACTGGCGCAGGAGCAGAAAATCACCCTGAGCGCCCCTTACGCCTTGTTCGGCCACAGCCTCGGCGCGTTGCTGGCCTGTGAAATGGCCCATGCGCTGCGCTCGCTCGGTTGTCCGGAGCCGGTGGCCCTGTTTGCCTCGGGCACCGCTGCGCCGACCATGCGTGAGGATTACGACCGTGGTTTTGCCGAGCCCAAGAGCGATGCCGAGTTGATCGAACAACTGCGCTCGCTCAACGGCACCCCCGAGGACGTGCTGGCCAACCAGGAGCTGATGAGCCTGACACTGCCGATCCTGCGCGCCGACTTCCAGTTGTGCGGGCGTTTCGAGCCCTTGCACCGGCCCTTGCTCAACTGCCCGGTGCACGTGCTCGGCGGCAAGGCCGACCGGGCCACCACCGAGCAGCTGATCGGCTGGCGCCAGGAAACCCGTGGCAGCTTTTCCGTGGACATGCTCGGCGGCGGGCACTTCTTCATCCATGAACATGAGGCCAAGGTACTCAGGGTGATCAAGGATCAGCTTGAGGTGCACCATCGGCGCCACGCCATGGCTGCCAGCGCCTGACAATTCCCGACGCCCCCTCTGTAGGAGCGAGCCTGCTCGCGATAGCGGTATGTCAGTCAACATCTCTGTTGAATGATGAACCGCATCGCGAGCAGGCTCGCTCCTACAGTGTTATTCATCGTTCTGTTTTTCGCGTTCCACCTCCTGCCTGATACTTATTCCCATTCGCTAATTTTTCCGGTCTGCATTCGTTTTACAGAGACGACGTGCCTTTGTGCTTCCCGCCACTGATCCGGATACCCAGAAATGAATGCTGAAGACTCCTTGAAACTTGCTCGCCGGTTTATCGGGTTGCCCCTGGAAAAGCGCCAGATGTTCCTAGCGGCCTTGCACAAGGAGGGCGTGGAGTTCGCCCGGTTTCCGATTCCCGCCGGCATCGACGCCGAGGATCGCCAGGCGTTGTCGTACGCCCAGCAACGCATGTGGTTTCTCTGGCAACTGGACCCGCACAGCGGCGCCTATAACCTGCCGGGTGCGGTGCGCCTGACCGGCCGTCTGAGCCTGTCGGCACTGGAACAGGCGTTCTCCAGCCTGGTGGCGCGTCACGAAACCCTGCGCACGGTGTTCGCCCGTCAGGCCGACGACAGCCTGTTGCAGGTGCCGGCCACGGCGCCGTTGGTGATCGATCATGTGGATTTCAGCGCGCTGGCGGCCAGCGAGCGCGAGCAGGCCGTGGCCCGGGCCGCCGAGCAGCAGTCGCTGCTGCCGTTCGATCTGGGCACGGGCCCATTGCTGCGTGTCACGCTGCTCAAGCTCGGCGAGCAGGAACACGTCCTGCTGCTGACCCTGCACCACATCGTGTCCGACGGCTGGTCGATGAACGTGCTGATCGACGAATTCATCCGCTGCTACGACGCCTTCGACGCCGGCACCCAACCGCAACTGACGGCGTTGCCGATCCAGTACAGCGACTACGCCCTGTGGCAACGCCGCTGGCTGGAAGCGGGCGAACAGGCCCGTCAACTGGAGTACTGGCAGGCGCAACTGGGTGGCGAACACCCGGTGCTGGAGCTGCCCACCGACCATCCGCGCCCGGCGATGCCGAGCTATCGCGGCACCCGCTACGAATTCGCTGTCGACGGGCAACTGGCCGAGCAACTGCGCACCACGGCGCAGACACACAACATCACCCTGTTCATGCTGTTGCTCGGCGCCTTCAACGTGCTGCTGCACCGCTATACCGGGCAGGACGACATCCGCGTCGGCGTGCCGATCGCCAACCGCAACCGCGCCGAAATCGAAGGCCTGATCGGTTTCTTCGTCAACACCCAGGTGCTGCGAACCGAACTGGACGGCCAGACCCGGGTCGACGAATTGCTGGGCCGTATCAAGGAAACCGCCCTCGGCGCCCAGGCCCATCAGGACCTGCCGTTCGAGCGCCTGGTGGAAGCGCTGAAACTGGAGCGCAGCCTCAGCCACACGCCGCTGTTCCAGGTGATGTACAACCACCAGCCGCAGGTCGCGGACCTTTCCACGGTCACGACCCGATCCGGCCTGGCGCTGGGCGTGATCGAATGGCAAGGGCGCACCACGCAGTTCGACCTGACCCTCGATACGTACGAAAAGGGCGGCAAGCTGCACGCCGCGCTGACCTACGCCAACGACCTGTTCGACGCCGCGACCATCGCGCGCATGGCCCGGCACTGGACCCGCCTGCTGCAAGGCATGGTCAGCGATACCCGGCAACGCATCAGCGATCTGCCGCTGCTGGAGCCGGCCGAATACCAACGCATCGTCCATGACTGGAATCGCGCCGGCGACGGGTTGACCCAGGACCTGTGCATGCATGAGTTGATCGGCCAGCACGTCGCCGCCACCCCGGATGCGCTGGCGGTGACCTTCGCAACCGAGCAGCTGACCTACAGCGAGCTTGACGAGCAAGCCAATCGCCTGGCGCACCAATTGATCCAGCTTGGCATCGGCCCGGAAGTCCGGGTTGGCGTGGCCATGCAGCGTTCCGAACAGCTGCTGGTGGCGTTGCTGGCGGTGCTCAAGGCCGGTGGCGCCTACGTGCCGCTGGACCCGGACTACCCGGCCGAACGCGTGGCCTACATGCTCGAAGACAGCCGCGCGCGAGTGCTGCTGACCGAGCAATCCGTCGCCGCCACCTTGACCGTGCCAGAGGGCACCGCCGTGTTGCTGATGGACAGCCTCGCGCTCGCCGCTTACCCGGCCAGCGTCCCGGTCACCCGCGTCACGCCGGACAACCTGGCCTACGTGATCTACACCTCCGGCTCCACCGGCAAGCCCAAGGGCGTGGCCATCGCCCATCGCAATGTGCTGGCGCTGATCGACTGGTCCCGATCGGTGTACAGCCGCGATGACATCCAGGGTGTGCTGGCCTCGACCTCGGTGTGCTTCGACCTGTCGGTGTGGGAGCTGTTCGTGACCCTGGCCAACGGTGGCTCGCTGATCATCGCCCGCAACGCCCTCGAATTGCCTCTGCTGCCGGCCCGGGATCAGGTACGGCTGATCAACACCGTGCCGTCGGCGATCAACGCGTTGCAACGCGACGGGCAGATCCCGCCGAGCGTGCGCATCATCAACCTGGCCGGTGAGCCGCTGAAGCAAAGCCTGGTGGACGCGCTGTATCAACAATCGACCGTCGAGCACGTCTATGACCTGTACGGCCCGTCGGAAGACACCACCTATTCCACCTGGACCCGTCGCGAGGCGGGTGGCCGCGCCAACATCGGCCGCCCGCTGAGCCACACGGCCAGCTATCTGCTCGACGCCGACCTGCAACCGGTGCCGCAGGGCGTGTCCGCCGAGTTGTACCTGAGCGGCGCCGGCATCACCCGCGGTTACCTGGCACGGCCGGGCCTGACCGCCGAAAAATACGTGCCCAATCCGTTTTCCCGTACCGGCGAGCGCCTGTACCGCACCGGCGACCTGACCCGTTATCAGGCCGATGGCAACCTGCAATATGTCGGCCGCCTCGACCATCAGGTCAAGGTGCGCGGCTTCCGTATCGAGCTGGGTGAAATCGAAGCGCGCTTGTTGCAACAGGACGGGGTACGCGAACTGGCGGTGCTGGCGCAGGACGCTGCCAGCGGCCAGCAGCTGGTGGCCTACATTGTGCCGAACGATCCGGCGTTGCTGGATGATGTCGACGGGCAAACCACTCTACGTGAAGCGCTCAAGGCCGCACTGCGTCAACACCTGCCGGACTACATGGTCCCGGCGTTCCTGCTGTTCCTCGAACACCTGCCGCTGACCCCCAACGGCAAGCTCGATCGCAAGGCCTTGCCGGCGGTTGACGGCCGTACACAACAGCGCGAGCACATTGCGCCGCGCAGCGAGCCGGAAAAGGCCCTCGCGGCGATCTGGCAAGACGTACTGGCCATCGACAACGTCGGTCTGGAAGACAACTTCTTCGAGCTGGGTGGCGACTCCATCGTCTCGATGCAAGTGGTCAGCCGCGCCCGCCAGGCCGGGATCGTCCTGAGCCCCAAAGACCTGTTCCAGCACCAGACCCTCCGCAGCCTGGCCCAGGCCGCCCGCAGCGGCGAACAATCGACGATCGATCAAGGCCCGGCCCACGGCGCGGTGACGCTGGCGCCAGTGCAACAGTGGTTCTTCGAGCAGGCCATCCCCGAGCGCCAGCACTGGAACCAGTCACTGTTGCTGGTGCCGCGCGAGGCGTTGAATGTTGAAGCGCTGGAGCGTGCCCTGGCGCAATTGCTGACTCATCACGACAGCCTGCGCCTGCGTTATCAACAGGCCGGCAGCGGTTGGCGGCAAGCCTACGCCGCACCGACCACCGACTCCGTGTTGTGGCAGCGCCATGCGCCATCGGTCGAAGCCCTCGACACCCTGTGCGACGAAGCCCAGCGCAGTCTCGACCTGCACAACGGCCCGTTGCTGCGTGCGTTGCTGGTCGCCATGGCCGACGGCAGCGAGCGCCTGCTGCTGGTGGTTCACCACCTGGTCGTGGACGGCGTGTCCTGGCGCGTACTGCTGGAAGACCTTCAGCAGTTCTACAACGGCGCAGCGGCGCCTGCGAAAACCAGCAGCTACCAGCGCTGGGTCGCGCGGTTGCAGGATCACCTTCCCGCGTTCGAAAACAGCCTCGGCCACTGGCAGACCCTACTGCAAGACGCCCCCGTCGACCTGCCGTGCGAGCGCCCCGATGGCGCGCTGGAAAACCGTTTCGAACACAAGCTCGACATCAAGCTCGACACCGAACAGACCCGACAGCTGCTGCAACAGGCCCCGGCGGCCTACCGCACCCAGGTCAACGACCTGTTGCTGACCGCACTGGCGCGCACCGTTTGCCGCTGGAGCGGGCAGGGCAGCACGCTGATCCAGCTTGAAGGCCATGGCCGCGAAGACCTGTTCGAGGACATTGATCTGACCCGCACGGTCGGCTGGTTCACCAGCCTGTTTCCGGTCAACCTCAAACCTGCTGCCGATCTCGGCGCGTCGATCAAATCCATCAAGGAGCAATTGCGTGCAGTGCCGGACAACGGCCTGGGCCATGGCGCGCTGCGTTACCTCGGCAGCCCGCAAATTCGCGCCGAACTGGCGGCGTTGCCGACACCGCGCATCACCTTCAACTACCTGGGGCAGTTCGACCGTCAATTCGACGACGGCGCCTTGTTCACCCCTTCCACCGAAGGCCAGGGCATCGCCCAGGACCCGTCGGCGCCGCTGGGCAACTGGCTGACCGTGGAAGGCCAGGTCTACGGCGGCGAGTTGTCCCTGAGCTGGGGCTTCAGCCGCGAAATGTTCGACACCGCGACCATCCAGCGCCTGGCCGACGATTACGCCCGGGAACTCAATGCGCTGATCGAACATTGCTGCACCCTTGAGGCCGCGCAAGCCACGCCCTCGGACTTCCCGCTGGCGCGCATCGATCAGGCCCGACTCGACGGGTTGCCGCTGGTATTGGCGAATCTCGAAGACCTCTATCCGCTGTCGCCGATGCAGCAGGGCATGCTGTTCCACACCCTGTACGAGCCACAGGTCGGCGCCTACATCAGCCAGTTGCGCCTGGACATCGGCGGGCTGGATACCGGGCGTTTCGCCCGCGCCTGGCAAGCGGCGGTCGAGCGTCACGACATCCTGCGCAGCAGCTTCCACTGGCAGGGCCTCGACACCGCCCACCAGGCGATTGCCCGCCACGTCGCGTTGCCGCTCGACGTGCTTGAGGCGACCGACACCGAGGCCCTGGCCGACGCCGAGCGTGCACAGGGTTTCGAGCTGGGCACGGCACCGCTGTTTCGCTTGAAGCTGGTGCGCACGGGTGCCAATGACTGGCACCTGATCTACACCAGCCACCACATCCTGATGGACGGCTGGAGTAACGCGCAGTTGCTTGCCGAAGTGATCCAGCATTACGCCGCTGGACAATCGCTGCCGGCACCCACAGGTCAGTACCGCGATTACCTGGGCTGGTTGCAGCAGCAATCGGCGTCGGCCAGCGAGCCGTTCTGGAAAGCCGCGCTGGCGCCGCTGGAAGCGCCGACTTTGCTGGCCGAAGCGCTGCGTCCTCCGGTTGGTGCAACAGGCAACGAAGCACATTGCGTCACCCTCGACAGCCGAGCCACCCAACGTCTGGCCGAATTCGCCCGGCAACAGAAAGTCACCCTCAACACCGTCATTCAAGCGGCGTGGAGCCTGCTGCTGCATCGCTACACCGGCCAGGATTGCGTGGTGTTCGGCGCCACCGTGGCCGGGCGTTCGGCGCCGTTGCCGGGGATCGAGGAACAGCTCGGCCTGTTCATCAACACCTTGCCGCTGGTGTGCGCGATCAAGCCGGACCAGACCGTCAGCCAGTGGCTGGGCGAGGTGCAAGGGTTGAACCTGGCCATGCGCGAGTTCGAGCATGTGCCGCTGTACGACATTCAGGGCTGGGCCGGGCAGCAAGGCTCGGCGCTGTTCGACAGCCTGCTGGTGTTCGAAAACTTCCCGGTGGCCGAAGCGCTGAAACAGGGCGCGCCGGCCGGGTTGTCGTTCGGCCACCTGCACAACCATGAACGCACCCACTATCCGCTGACGCTGGGCATCGAACCGGGCGAAGGCCTGGGGCTGGATTTCAGTTATGACGCGGCGCGGTTCAGCGCGGCCCAGATCGCCCGGTTGTCAGCCAATTTGCAGCACCTGTTGACGCAACTGGTGGCGTCGCCGGAGGCGGCACTGGGCACACTGGAACTGCTCGATACCGAGCGCAGAAACGCCGTGCTCGCCATCAGCCAGCCGCCAGCGGTCGAGTTATCCACAACGCTGCTGGCCCACGAGCAAATCGCCGCGCAAGCCGCTGCCACCCCGGACGCCTTGGCGTTGCAAGTCGACGGCCAGCGCCTGAGTTACGGCCAGCTCGATGCCCAGGCCAACCACCTGGCCCAACATCTGATCGCCAACGGCGCCGGCCCCGGCAAGCGCGTCGGCCTGGCCTTGCATCGCGGCCCGCAACTGATCGTGAGCCTGCTGGCCGTCCTGAAAAGCGGCGCCGCCTACGTCCCCCTGGACCCGACATACCCGACCGAACGCCTGGCCTACATGATCGACGACAGCCGCCTCGACCTGCTGCTGCACGAATCCGGCCTGCTGGAAGACAGACAAGGCGTGCCTCGCCTGACGCTTGAAAACACCTCAACCCCTGTGGGAGCGCAGCTTGCTCGCGATGGCGTCCGACCCGCCACCGACGATCTTGCCTACATCATCTACACCTCCGGCTCCACCGGCCAACCCAAGGGCGTCGCCATCACCCACGGCGCCCTGCGCGAGTTCTGCCAGACCGCGGCCCACTACTCGACACTTTCGCCATCCGACCGCGTACTCCAGTTCGCCACCTTCAGCTTCGACGGCTTCGTCGAGCAATGCTTCCCGGCGCTGTGCGTCGGCGCGGCGCTGATCATGCGCGGCGACGACCTGTGGGACGCCGGCCGGCTGGCCGCTGAAATCGTCGAGCAGGGCGTGACCGTGGCCGATTTGCCCGCTGCCTACTGGTTCCTGCTGGCGGGTGAATGCGCCAGTGGTGCGGTGCCAGGCCTTGGCGATTTGCGCCAGGTCCATGTCGGCGGCGAAGCCATGTCGGTGGAAGGCCTGCGCCTGTGGCATCAGGCCGGCCTGAGCCATGTTCGCCTGCTCAACACCTACGGCCCGACCGAAGCCACGGTGGTGTCCAGCGTTCATGAGTGCCGCCCGGAAGATGCCAGCGATGCCTTCGGCATTCCCATCGGCCGCGCCATCGCCGGTCGCGCCTTGTACGTGCTGGACCCGGCCGGTCTGCTGCTGCCGGCCGAAGGCGTCGGCGAACTGTGCATCAGCGCCCCGGCCTGCCTGGCGCAAGGCTATTTCGACCGTCCGGCACTGACCGCCGAACGTTTCCTGCCGGACCCGTTCGCCCGCGAACCGGGCGCGCGGCTGTACCGCAGCGGTGACCTGGCGCGTTACAACGCCGATGGCGATCTGGAGTACGTCGGGCGTATCGATCACCAAGTGAAGATTCGCGGGTTCCGCATCGAAATGGGCGAGATCGAAGCCTGCCTGCAAGCCCGGGACGAGGTGCGCGAGGCGGCGGTCATCGCCCAGGACGGCACGCAACTGGTGGCATACGTCGTGGCCAGTGGCGCGGTGGTGTGCGAGGCGGATTATCTGGACGGGCTCAAGGCCGTCCTGCGCCAGGCGCTGCCGGAGTACATGGTGCCCGGCCACCTGGTCCTGCTCGCCCGGTTGCCGCTCAACAACAACGGCAAGCTCGACCGCAAGGCCTTGCCTCGCGCCGAAGCCGGCGATGGGCAGCGTGCCTTCGTCGCCCCGAGGCCTGGGCTGGAAACGCAACTGGCGCAGATCTGGCAGGCCGTGTTGCAGGTCGAACAGGTCGGCCGCGCTGACAACTTCTTCGCGCTGGGCGGCCACTCGCTGCTGGTGCTGCAAGTGATCTCCCGCGTGCGTCAGCAACTGCAACGTGAGCTGTCGGTGAGCAGCCTGTTCTCGGCCGCGAATCTGGCGGAGTTTGCCGAACGCGCCGCCCAGGCCAACGCCAGTGGCCAACCGCCGCTGCAACGCGCAGCGGACGATCAGCCACGCCTGCTGTCCTACGCCCAGCAACGCCAATGGATTCTCTGGCAACTGGACCCGCTCAGCGCGGCCTACAACATCCCGGCGGCACTGCGCCTCAAGGGCCCGCTGAACCGCGAAGCCCTGCGCAAGTCCTTCGCGCAGTTGCAGGTGCGCCACGAAACCCTGCGCACCACCTTCGAACAGGATGGTCAGCAGGCCCGTCCCGTGGTGCACATCGACCTGCCGTTGCAGCTCGATGAACAGCCCGTCGAAGAGTCGGCGATCAACCCGGCCGTCGCCCGGGAAATCGCCCGGCCGTTCGACCTGCGCAACGGCCCGCTGTGGCGCGCGTTGCTGCTGCACGTCAGCGCCGAGGAGCATGTGCTGGTGCTCACCGTGCACCACATCGCCGCCGACGGCTGGTCGATGCAGGTGATGGTCGATGAGTTCAGCGCGCTGTATCAGGCCGCCGTTGAAGGCAGTGATGCACACCTCACGCCGCTACCGGTGGCCTACAGCGACTACGCCCGCTGGCAGCGCGACTGGCTGGAGGCCGGCGAGGGTGCGCGGCAACTGGCCTGGTGGCGCGAGCAACTGGACGGCAGCCAGGCGCCGCTGCAATTGCCGAGCGAACTGAGCCGCCCGGCCCGTCGCAGCGAACGCGGCGCGAACCTGCTGTTGCAGGTCGATCGCGACTTGCTCGGCGGTTTGCGCCAGCGTGCGCAAGAACAGCAAGTGACGCTGTTCATGCTGTTGCTGGCCAGCTTCCAGGCCTTGCTGCACCGCCAGAGCGGGCAGCCTTGCATCAGCGTCGGCGTGCCGGGCGCCGGGCGTTCGCGCCTGGAAACCGAAGGCCTGATCGGCTTCTTCGTCAACACCCAGGTGCTGCGCGCCGAGATCGACGGCCAGCAGCCGTTCAGCGCGTTGCTGCAACAGGTCAAGCACAGCGCGTTGGCCGCGCAGGCCCATCAGGACTTGCCGTTCGAGCAATTGGTCGATGCCTTGCAGCCCGACCGCAGCCTCAACCACAGCCCGCTGTTCCAGGTGCTCTACAACCACCAGCAACGGCTGGGCACCAGCGTCGAACGGTGTGTGGCCGACTTGCAGGTCGAGCGTCTGCACTGGCAGCAACACACGGCGCAATTCGATCTGGTGCTCGACACGCAAGAGCAGGACGACGGGCTGGACGCCAGCTTGAGCTACGCCACCGATCTGTACGACGAGGCGTCGATGCAGCGGCTGGCCGAGCAGTGGCTGAACCTGTTGCGCGCGGTGGTCGCCGATCCGCAGCAGCGCGTGGCGGAGTTGTCGCTGCTGCAAACACCGCAATACGACGGGTTGATCCAGCACTGGAACCCGGCGTTTGAGGCACAACCGCCGTCGCCCACCTTGCATCGGCTGTTCGAAACCCAGGCAGAACAACGGCCCGACGCCATCGCCCTGAGCCATGAAGGCGAGCCGTTGAGCTACGCCGCGCTCAACGCCCAGGCCAACCGCCTGGCGCGCAAATTGCGCGAGCAGGGTGTCGGCCCGGAAGTGCGCGTGGGCATCGCCACCGAGCGGGCGCTGCCGCTGGTGGTCGGCTTGCTGGCGATCCTCAAGGCCGGTGGCGCCTACGTGCCGCTGGACCCCCAATACCCGGCCGAACGCTTGAGCTACATGATCGAGGACAGCGGCATTGCGCTGCTGTTGACCCAGTCACACCTGATCGACGGCCTGCCGGCCCGCGACGGCGTGCAGGTGCTGGACCTGACATCGATGCCGCTCGACGCCTACGGCAGCGACAACCTGCCAGCGCTGGCGACCCCGGACAACCTCGCCTACGTGATCTACACCTCCGGTTCCACCGGCCGGCCAAAGGGCGCATTGCTCAGCCATGGCAACGTCGGGCGCCTGTTGAGCGCCACCGCTGCCGAATTCAACTTCGGCCCGGACGATGTCTGGACCCTGTTCCATTCCTGTGCCTTCGATTTCTCAGTGTGGGAGCTGTTCGGTTCGCTGTGCACCGGCGGGCGCCTGGTGATCGTGCCGTACTACATCAGCCGCGAGCCCCAGGCGTTCCATCGCCTGCTCTGCGATGAAGGGGTTACGGTGTTGAACCAGACCCCGACCGCGTTCCGCCAGCTGTTGCCGATTGCCTGCGCCAGCCCGCGCCACCTGGCGTTGCGCCGGGTGATTTTCGGTGGCGAAGCGCTGGAAGTGGCCAGCCTGCGGCCCTGGTTCGAGCGCTTCGGCGACCAACAAACGACGCTGGTGAACATGTACGGCATCACCGAAACCACGGTGCACGTGACCTACCGCGCGATTCGCCTGGCAGACCTCGACGACCAGTTGCAAAGCCCCATAGGCCTGCCGATCCGCGACCTGCGCTGGTACTTGCTCGACAGCCAGTTGCAGCCGGTGCCGGTGGGCGTGGCGGGCGAGTTGTACATCGCCGGCGCCGGGCTGGCGCGGGGTTATCACGGGCGGTTCGGCCTGACCGCCGAGCGTTTCGTGCCGAGCCCGTTCGAAGCCTCGCAACGCCTGTATCGCAGCGGCGACCTGGCGCGCCAGCGCGCCGACGGCGGCATCGACTACCTGGGGCGCATCGACCAGCAAGTGAAGATCCGTGGATTCCGTATCGAACCGGGCGAGATCGAAGCGGCCGTGTTGGCACAACCGGGCGTGCGTCAGGCGGTGATCAGCGTGCATGCCGGCGATGCAGGGCCGCAGTTGTGCGCCTACGTCGTCGCCGAACACACCCCGCACGACCCGATCGCCTGGCGCGACACCCTGCGCGCCGCGCTCCAGGTCGACCTGCCGGACTACATGGTGCCCAGCCATTGGTTGCTGCTTGATGAGCTGCCGCTGACCAGCAACGGCAAGCTCGACCGCAAGGCCCTGCCACTGCCGGATGCCGAAGACTGGCAACGGCCGTTCGAAGCCCCCGAAGGCGATCTTGAACAGCGACTGGCGGTCATTTGGGCCGAGGTGCTGGGCGTGGCGCGGATCGGCCGGCGCGACAACTTCTTCGAATCGGGCGGGCATTCGCTGCTCGCCGCCCAGGCCAGTGCCCGTGTGGAACTGGAACTGGGCATCGAGCTGCCGCTGCGCGCGCTGTTCGAAAGCAACGACCTTCAGGCTTATGCCGCCACCGCCGGGCAACACGCCCCGACTGACAACGATGCTCGTCTGGATGCGCTTGAGTCGCTCCTCGACGAGATGGAGTTCAACTGATGGAACACAGCACTGCCCAGCGTATCGCCACCCGCTTCGCCGGCCTGCCTGCGGACAAGCGCCGCGAGTTTCTGCAACGCATGCAGGAGCAAGGCGTGAGCTTCGGCCAACTGCCGATTCCGCCCGCCG
Organism: Pseudomonas fluorescens; assembly: GCF_902498195.1. Classification (GTDB taxonomy): domain Bacteria; phylum Pseudomonadota; class Gammaproteobacteria; order Pseudomonadales; family Pseudomonadaceae; genus Aquipseudomonas; species Aquipseudomonas fluorescens_BU. Next base: position 45,987 of record NZ_CABVIY010000001.1, read on the forward strand.
CCGAGACTCAGGCGACATTCGAACTGTCCTACGCGCAGCAACGCCAATGGTTCCTCTGGCAGCTCGATCCGCACAGCAGCGCCTACAACATTCCCGCTGCGTTGCGTTTGCACGGGCCGCTGAATGTCGCGGCGCTGCAACAGAGTTTCGACCTGCTGCTGGAGCGGCATCAGAGCCTGCGCAGTCGTTTCGTCGAGGATGACGGTCAGGTGATGCAGGCACTGGCGTCGCTCACCTCTTTGCCGATCGAACAGCATGATTTGAGCGACGAGCCGCTGCGTCTCGCATCAGCGATGAAAAAAGTCGAGGAAGAAATCGCCCGGCCGTTCGATCTGCAACATGGCCCGCTTGTGCGCGTGAGCCTGCTACAACTGGATGCCGAGGACCACGTGCTGGTGCTGACCCTGCACCACATCGTCACCGATGGCTGGTCGATGGGGGTGTTGGTCGAAGAATTTTCCCGGCTCTACGCCGCTCATTGCCAGGGCCAGAGTGCGGCGCTGGAAGCGTTGCCGATCCAGTATTCAGACTACGCCGCGTGGCAGCGGCGCTGGATGGAAGCAGGGGAGCTGGAGCGCCAATTGAACTGGTGGAAGGCCCAGCTTGGCAGCGAACAACCGCTGCTGGAATTGCCCACCGACCGCCCGCGTCCGGGGCAACCAAGCCAGCAGGGTGCGCGCCTGGATTTCACCCTTGACCCAGCCTTGGCCAGCGGCCTGATGAGCCTGGCCAAACAGCGGGGCGTCACGCCGTTCATGCTGTTGCTGGCGAGTTTCCAGGCCTTGCTCTACCGCTACAGCGGCCAGTCCGACCTGCGGATTGGCGTGCCCATCGGCAACCGCAATCGTGCGGAAACCCGTGGTTTGATCGGCTTCTTCGTCAACACCCAGGTGATGCGTGCCGAGCTGGATGGGCGCCTGCCGTTCAGCCAGCTGCTGGAGCAGACCCGCACCGCGTCGCTGGACGCGCAGGATTTTCAGGACTTGCCGTTCGAGCGCCTGGTGCAGGCGCTGCAAGGCGAGCGCAGCCTGAGTCACAGCCCGCTGTTCCAGGTGATGTTCAACCACCAGCAGGCCAAACCTGCGGCAGTCAGCGGTTTGCTCGCGGGCCTGCGGGTCGAGGCGCTGAATGCCACATCGCCCACCACGCAATTCGATCTGCAACTGGACACCCAGGAAGAGGGCGACAAGCTGTTCGCCAGCCTGACCTATGCCACCGACCTGTTCGATGCCGAGCGCATCGAGCATCTGGCGCGTCATTGGCGCAACCTGCTGGCCGGGGTCCTCGCCAATCCGCAAACCCCAATCGCCGAACTGCCGCTGCTGGACGCCGACGAGCGCCTGCGCATCCTCGACGACCTCAACGACACCGCGCACAGCTATCCTGGTGAAGTCTGCGTACAACGGCATTTCGAAGAGCGTGTGGTTGAAAACCCTGCAGCGACGGCGCTGGTGTTCCAGGGCCAGCCCATGAGCTACGCCGAACTGAACCGGCGCGCCAACCGCCTGGCCCACCACCTGCGTGCACAAGGTGTCGGCCCGGAAATGATCGTCGGGATTGCCTGCGACCGCTCCTTCGAAATGGTCGTCGGCCTGCTGGCGATCCTCAAGGCCGGCGGCGCCTACGTGCCGCTGGACCCGGAATACCCGCTGGATCGCCTGGGCTACATGATCGAGGACAGCGGCATTTCGTTGCTGCTGACCCAGCAGCATCTGTTGACGCAATTGCCGACCCCGGACAGCGTGCGCACCCTGTGCCTGCACAATGACGCCGACTGGCTGAGCGAATGGCCGGACACTGATCCAGTCAACCTGGCCGTCGCCGAAAACCTTGCCTACATGATCTACACCTCCGGTTCCACCGGCAAACCCAAGGGCGCTGGCAACCGTCATGTCGCGCTGCACAACCGCCTGGAGTGGATGCAACACGCCTACAACCTGCAACCGGACGACCGGGTGCTGCAAAAGACACCGTTCAGTTTCGACGTGTCGGTGTGGGAGTTCTTCTGGCCGCTGATGAAAGGCGCCACGCTGGTGATCGCCGCACCCGGCGAACACCGCGATCCGCAACGCCTCGCCGCGCTGATCGTCGAGCAGGCGATCACCACGCTGCACTTCGTGCCGTCGATGCTCTCGGCCTTCATCGCTGCTGAAGACGCGCTGGCCTGCACCTCGCTGACCCGGATCATTTGCAGCGGCGAAGCACTGCCGATGGAGCTGCAACGCCAGACCCTGCGCGCGCTGCCGCAAGCCAACCGGTACAACCTCTATGGCCCGACCGAAGCGGCCATCGACGTGACCCACTGGAGCTGCGTGGAGGAGGGCCGCGACAGCGTGCCGATCGGTCGCCCGATCGCCAACCTGCGCACCTTGATCCTCGACAGCGAACTGCAACCCTTGCCGCTGGGCGCGGTGGGCGAGTTGTACCTCGGCGGCGTCGGCCTCGCTCGCGGCTACCATCGCCGTGGCGCGCTGACCGCCGAGCGTTTTGTGGTCGATCCGTTCGGCAGCGGCGAGCGCCTGTACCGTACCGGTGACCTGGCGCGTTACCGCGCCGACGGCGCCATCGACTACTGCGGGCGCATCGACCACCAAGTGAAAATTCGCGGCCTGCGTATCGAGCTGGGGGAAATCGAAGCGCGCCTGCAAGAGCATGCCGACGTGCAGGAAGCCGTGGTGCTGGCCCTCGACGGCCCCAGCGGCAAGCAACTGGTGGCGTACGTCGTGCCGCAGGATCGTGCGCTGGTGATAGCCGATGCCGAGCAGCAGGGCCTCTGGCGTGAAGCCCTGAAAATGCATCTGCTCGGCAGCCTGCCGGACTACATGGTGCCGGCGCAGACCGTGCTGATCGAACAGATGCCCCTGAGCCCCAACGGCAAACTGGACCGCAAACGCCTGCCGGCGCCGACCGCGCAGGTCAGCCAGCGCGCCTTCGAAGCGCCGCGCAGCCAGCATGAGCAGGTGCTGGCGCAGATCTGGCAGGACGTGTTGGGCGTGGAGCAGGTGGGCCGTCAGGACAATTTCTTCGAACTGGGCGGCGACTCGATCATCTCGATCCAGGTGGTCAGCCGCGCCCGCCGCGCCGGCCTGAGCCTGCAACCGCGTGACCTGTTCCAGCAGCAGACCCTGCAAGCGCTGGCCGCTGTCGTGAAAGAGCAAGCCGCACCGCTGGCGCAACAAGGGCCGGTGGACGGCGTGCAAATACTCACGCCGATCCAGCGCTGGTTCTTCGCAGAGCCGATCCCGCAGCGCGCCCACTGGAACCAGGCGGTGTTGCTGGAGCCACGGGAAACCCTCGACTTGCCCCGCCTGCAAGGCGCCTTGCAGCGGTTGCTCGGGCAGCACGACGCGTTGCGTTTGCGCTTCAGCCAGGTCGATGGCCAATGGTCGGCCCGTTATGTCGGCGCCGACAGTGCCGACGTGATCGACATGCTCTGGACCGCCCGCGTGGCCAACGACGCCTCGCTGGAATCGGTGTGCGACGAAGCCCAGCGCAGCCTCAGCCTGCAGGACGGACCGCTGCTGCGGGTGGCGCTGATCGCCCAGGCCGACGGTTCGCAACGCTTGCTGCTGGTTATCCACCATATGGCGGTGGACGGGGTGTCGTGGCGGGTGTTGCTGGAAGATTTGCAGGCGGCGTACCAGGGGCAGGCATTGCCGCCGAAGACCAGCGCCTTCCAGGCCTGGGCCGACAAGCTCGACGCCTATGCCCGTTCTGAAACGGCCCTTGAGCAATTGAGCGGGTGGCAGGGTCATTTGGCCGGTGCCAGTGATTCGCTGCCGGCGGCCAATGCACAAGCGAGTCAGGCCGGGCATCTGCGCCAGGGCGTCAGCATCGGCCTGGACCGTGAACAAACCCGGCAACTGCTGCAACAGGCTCCGGCAATCTATCGTACGCACGTCAACGACCTGCTGCTGACCGCCCTGGCGCGCACCCTCAGTCGCTGGACCGGTCATGCATCGGCGTTGATCCAGCTTGAAGGCCACGGCCGCGAAGAGCTGTTCGACGACATCGACCTGACCCGCACCGTCGGCTGGTTTTCCAGCCTGTACCCGGTGCGCCTGACACCCACCGCTGACCTCGCGGGGTCGATCAAGGCGATCAAGCAGCAACTGCGCGACATCCCCGGCAAGGGTCTGGGTTACGGCCTGTTGCGCTACATGGGCGATGCCACGGCGCAAGCGGCACTGGCCGCGTTGCCGCAGGCGCGGGTCACCTTCAACTACCTCGGCCAGTTCGACCAGAGCTTTGCCGAGGACGCACTGTTCACCCCGGCGCGGGAATCCAGCGGCGCCGCGCAATCGGTGGATGCGCCGCTTCCGAACTGGCTGTCGGTGGACGGTCAGGTGTATGGCGGTGAGCTGAGACTGGACTGGACCTTCAGCCGCGAATGCTTCGACCTGGGGGAAATCGAAACCCTGGCGGCCAACTTCCGCAGCGAATTGCTGGGGCTGATCGAACACTGCCTGAGCGATGGCGCGGGCGGTGTGACCCCGGCGGACTTCCCGCTGGCGCGCTTGAGCCAGGCGCAGCTCGATGGCCTGCCAGTGAAACCTGCGCAGATCGAGGATATCTACCCGTTGTCGCCGATGCAGGCCGGCCTGTTGTTCCACAGCCTGTATGAATCCGAATCCGGCGCCTACGTGAACCAGCTCAGCGTCGAAGCCTGTGGCCTCGATGCCGAACGCCTGGGCCGCGCCTGGCAAGCCGTGCTCGACAGCCACGCGATCCTGCGCAGCAGTTTCCACTTCCCGGAAGGTTTCGAAGCGCCGGTGCAACTGGTGCATCGTCACCTGCCATTGCCGATGACTTGCCTCGACTGGCGTAACCGCGACGATCAGGCCGAGGCGCTGGCGCAATTGATCGACCGCGAACGCCTGCAACTGGACCCGATCCGGGCGCCGCTGATGCGCCTGACCCTGGTGCGCCTGGACGATGAGCGCCAGCAACTGATCTACACCCACCATCACCTGTTGCTTGATGGCTGGAGCAATTCTCTGTTGTTGAGCGAAGTGCTGCAGCGTTACGCCGGTCAGGAAGTTCAGGCGCCAACCGGGCGTTTCGCCGACTACATCGGCTGGCTGCAACGCCAGGATGCCGAGGCTGACGAGCTGTTCTGGCGCAGGCAACTGGCGAACCTCGACAACCCGACCCTGTTGGCGCAAAGCCTGGCCCACAAGAACCTGTCGGACAGCGCATTCGGCGATCACCGCCAGACCTTCGACGTCGCCACCAGCCAGCGCTTCAGCGACTTTGCCCGCCAGCAGAAAGTGACGCTCAACACCCTGGTGCAAGGCGCATGGGCGTTGTTGCTGCAACGCTACAGCGGCCAACGCAGCGTGGCGTTCGGTGCCACGGTGGCGGGGCGTCCGGTGGACTTGCCGGGGGCGGAGAGCCAGCTCGGCCTGTTCATCAACACCTTGCCGGTGATCAGCAGCCCGGACGCGGTGGAAAGCGTCGAACAATGGCTGAACCGTTTGCAGGCGCAGAACCTGGAATTGCGCGAACACGAATTCACCGCGCTGGGCGACATCCAGCGCTGGGCCGGACATGCCGGCGAGCCGCTGTTCGACAGCCTGCTGGTGTTCGAAAACTTCCCGGTGGCCGAAGCGCTGCAACAGGGAGCGCCGGCCGGCCTGAGCTTCCAGCTCCCGCAGAACCACGAACGCACCAACTTCCCGCTGACGCTGGCGGCCACCGCCGAAAGCCAACTGAGCCTGAACTGGAGCTACCAGTGCAGCCACTTCAGCGGCGATGCGATTGCCCGCATGAGCGAGCACCTGGCGGCGCTGTTGGTGGCCATGGTCGCTGCGCCACAAGCGGCCTTGAGTGAACTGGAGCTGCTGACCGCCCCGGAACGGGCGCAACAGTTGATCGAATGGAACCCCGCGTTCACCGTCGAGCAGAATCCGCTGTGCGTGCATCAGTTGATCGAGATCCAGGCCGGGATTCGTCCCGATGCCACGGCGTTGATCTTCAATGACCTGGAACTGAGCTTCGACCAGCTCAACCGTCGCTCCAATCAATTGGCCCATCGCTTGCGCGCATTGGGCATCGGCCCGGAGGTGCGGGTCGGCCTGGCGATGCAGCGTTCACCCGAGATGATCATCGGCCTGCTGGCGATCCTCAAGGCGGGCGGCGCCTACGTGCCGCTGGATCCGGCGTACCCGGCCGAGCGCTTGCGCTACCTGATGGACGACAGCGGCATTTCGCTGCTGATCAGCCAATCCTGGCTGCGGGAAAAACTGCCGCTGCCCGATGGCCTTTCGGTGCTGGACATCGACCGCGAACCGCTGGCGGCCATGGCCGAGACCAACCCGGTCAACCTGACCTGTGGCGAAAACCTCGCCTACCTGATCTACACCTCGGGTTCCACCGGGCGGCCCAAAGGCGTCAGCGTGGCCCACGGTCCGCTGGCCATGCATTGCGTGAAAATCGGCGAGTTGTACGGCATGACCCCGGACGACCGCGAGCTGCAATTCGCCTCGATCAGCTTCGACGGCGCCCACGAACGCTGGCTGACGCCGCTGGTGTTCGGCTCGGCGGTGATGCCCCGCGACGACGAGTTGTGGAGCGTGGAGCGCACCTGCGCCGAGATCGAAAAGCACGGCATCACCATCGCCTGCTTCACCCCGACCTACCTGGGGCAGATTGCCGATTTCATGGGCGAAGCCGGGCGCGACTTGCCGATCCGTTCCTATACGCCGTGCGGTGAGGGCATGGCCAAGCATGCCTTCGACGACGTGCAGCACGTGCTGCAACCCAAGCGCCTGATCAACGGCTATGGCCCGACGGAAACGGTGATCACGCCGCTGATCTGGCTGGCGTACCCGGACACCGAGTTCGACTCGGCCTTCATGCCCATTGGCCGGCCGGTGGGCCACCGCAGCGCCTACATTCTCGACGGCGGCTTGCAGCCGTTGCCGGTGGGCGTGGCGGGCGAGTTGTACCTGGGGGGCGAAGGCGTTGCGCGGGGTTACCACCAGCGTCCGGACCTGACCGCCGAACGCTTCGTGCCGGACCCGTTTGTGCCGGGCGGGCGTCTGTATCGCAGCGGCGATCTTGCACGGTTCCGCGCCGATGGCGTGGTGGAATACCTTGGCCGTATCGATCAGCAGGTGAAGATTCGTGGCTTCCGTATCGAACTGGGCGAAATCGAAGCCTGCCTGCTCGAACACGAGGGGGTGCGCGAAGCCTTTGTGATCGACCGCGAAGGTCCGGCGGGCCGCCAACTGGTCGGTTACGTGGTGCCGCGCGATCCGCTCGCCGACGAACAGGGTTTGCGTGACGCACTGGCGGCGCATTTGCGCAGCCGCTTGCCGGCGCACATGTTGCCGGCACATCTGATGTGCCTGGCCGCATTGCCGCTGACGCCGAACGGCAAGCTGGATCGCCAAGGCTTGCCGGCGCCTGAAGCGACTCGCCAGCGTGAGGACCAGGTGGCGGCCGCGTCGCCTGCCGAAGCGCTGTTGGTGCAGATCTGGAAAGAATTGCTGGGGCTGGAATCGGTGGGCGTCACCGAGAACTTCTTCGAGCTGGGCGGCGATTCGATCGTCTCCCTGCAAGCGGTGAGCCGCGCCGGGCAGCGGGGGCTGGTGTTCAGTCCCAAGCAACTGTTCGAACAGCAGACCATTCGCGCACTGGCGGCGGTGGCCGGCCGTCGCGAGGCCGCATTGATAGAAACGCCGACAGTCGAGGCTTTTGCACTGGTACAGCATCTTGACGTGGCCGCTCGCGAGGGCCTGCAAGACCTGTATCCGCTGTCGCCGATGCAGCAGGGCATGCTGTTCCACTGCCTCGATTCGCCGGAGCTCAACCCCTACGTCAACCAGTTGAGCGTCGAAGTGGACGGCTTGCAGGTGCCGCGTTTCCGCGCCGCCTGGCAGGCATTGATCGCACGTCACGAAGTGCTGCGCGCAGCGTTCCGCTGGCGCGATGGCCTGGCCGATCCGCTGCAGGCGGTGTTCGCCGAAGTCGAGTTGCCGATCGAAGAACTCGACTGGCGCGAGTGCGCGGACACAGAACTTGCGCTGCGCGAACTGGCGCAGGCCGAACAGGCCAAGGGCTTCGACCTGAGCTGCCCGCCGCTGATGCGCTTCGTGCTGGTGCAACTGGATGAAGCGCGTTACCAGATGATCTGGGTCTACCATCACCTGCTGCTCGACGGCTGGAGCGCGTCGCGCCTGCTGGGCGAGATGCTGCGCCTGTACCACCACGACCGCCTGCCGGCATTGACCGAGCGCTACGCCGACTACATCGCCTGGCTGCAACGCCAGGACGCCGCCCAGGCCGAAGGTTTCTGGCGCGAGCGCCTCGCGTTGCTGGAAGCACCGACCATCCTGGCCAAGGCCTCCGGTGCCACAGGTTCCGGCCACGGCGTGATGTACAGCGACCTCGACGCCGAAGCGACGGGCCACTTGCAGCGTTTCGCCAAGCATCAGCGCGTGACGCTGAACACCCTGGTGCAAGGCGCCTGGCTGTTGCTGCTGCAACGTCACAGCGGGCAGCGCAGCGTGGCGTTCGGTGCCACGGTGGCGGGGCGTCCGACGGGACTGGCCGGGGCACAGGAAATGCTCGGGCTGTTCATCAACACCTTGCCGGTGATCCAGACCCTCGACCCGCAACAGCCGTTGGGCGAGTGGCTGCGCGAGTTGCAGGACTACAACCTGAGCGTGCGCGACTACGAACATACGCCGCTCTCGGACATCCAGCGCTGGGCCGGGCAGGGTGGCCAGGGGCTGTTCGACAGCATCATCGTCTTTGAGAACCACCCGGTGGACCGGGCCTTGAAAGGCGGCGAGGAAGGCGAGCTGCGTTTTACCGACGTCGGCAGCGGCGGGGTAACCAACTTCCCGATGGACCTGATGGTCAGCGCCAACGACCAAGGCCTGGAAGTCGAATACCTGTACCTGCGTGATCGCTTCAGCGACGTGGAAGTGGAGCGGATTCGGGCGCAGCTGGAAGGTTTGCTGCGCACGTTGCCTGAAGATGCGGAGCGCCTGCTGGGCAATATCGGTTTGCCTGAGGCGCGTTTGAGTTTGCCGCAGGCATCTGATGATCAATCTGATTTGCTGCACAGCTTCAATCGGCACGTACGTAAGCAGCCGGAAAAAGTGGCGCTGTTCTGTGAAGATCGCGAAGTCAGTTATGCACAGCTTGAGACCCGGGCCAATGGCCTGGCACAGGCACTGATCGCTCGCGGCATCGGTGCCGAAAGCCTGGTGGCGGTGGCGTTGCCGCGCTCCGAGCGGACGATTGTCGCGTTCCTCGCGGTGCTCAAGGCCGGTGCGGCGTTTCTGCCTTTGGACCTGGCCTACCCGGCCGAGCGACTGGCGTACATGCTGGGCGATTCAGCGGCGAGCCTGTTGATATGCGACAGTGATCTGGGTGAGCGCCTGCCGCTGGCCGACTGTCCGCCGCGTTTGCTGCTCGATCAATTGACGGATGCCGACGATGCGCAGTGCCCGGTGTCCACGCCGCTGCCGGGGCACCTCGCGTACCTGATCTACACCTCCGGTTCCACCGGCCAGCCCAAGGGCGTGGCGGTGGCGCGTGGGCCGATTGCCCGGCATTGCCGCGGCATCATCGACCTCTATGAACTGGTCCCGGAAAGTCGTGAATTGCACTTCATGTCGTTCGCCTTCGACGGCGCCCAGGAGCGTTGGCTCAGCGTGCTGCTGGCCGGTGGCAGCCTGGTGATCCGCGACGACAGCCTGTGGACCCCGGAGCAAACCCTGGAAAGGCTGCATCGCCACCGCGTCACCGTGGCCTGCTTCCCGCCAGCCTATCTGCAACAGATGGCCGAAGTCGCCGAGCGCCTGGGCAATCCGCCGGCGGTGCAGGTGTATTGCTTCGGTGGCGACGCCGTGCCGGATGCCAGTTTCGAGCAGGTCAAGCGCGCCTTGCGTCCGCAGCGTCTGGTCAACGGTTATGGCCCGACCGAGACCGTGGTCACGCCGCTGCTGTGGCGTGCCGAGACCAATGAAACCTGCGACGCCGCCTACGCGCCGATTGGTCGTGGGGTCGCGGGCCGTGGCCTGTACATCCTCGACGCCGATCTCAATCCATTGCCGGTGGGCGTCAGCGGCGAGCTGTACCTGGGCGGCGAATGCCTGGCCCGGGGTTATCACCAGCGGCCGGGCATGAGCGCCGAGCGTTTCATCCCCGATCCGTTCGAAGCTGGCGGGCGCATGTACCGCACCGGCGACCTGGTGCGCCAGCGCGAATGTGGCTTGATCGACTACCTGGGGCGACTCGACCAGCAAGTGAAGATCCGAGGTTTCCGCATCGAGCCGGGCGAGATCGAAGCGCGCCTGCGCGACTGTGCCGGGGTGCAGGATGCCGCCGTGGTGGTGCATGACACGCCGACCGGCAAGCAGCTTGTGGGCTATGTCGTTGCAATGGGCGCGACGGGATTGGACCGTCGACTCAAGGCCGAGCTGCAAGCGCAGCTGCCGGACTACATGGTGCCGGCGCGGATCATGGTGCTGGAGCGCTTCGCGCTGTCGGCCAACGGCAAGCTCGACCGCCGCGCCTTGCCGGCGCCGGAGTGGGCGCTGGGGGGTTATCGTGCGCCGCGCAATGCGCTGGAAACAGCGCTGGCGGCGATCTGGCAAGAGGTGCTCGGTGTGCCGCGGGTGGGCATCGACGACAACTTCTTCGAACTCGGCGGCGACTCGTTGCAGGTGCTCAAGGTGATCTCGCGGGTGCGCAGCCAGCCGCCATTGGGCTTCGAATTGAAGCTGCGCGACCTGATGCAGAAACCCTGCATCGCCGAACTCAGTGGCTATCAGGCTGCCGAGCCTTTGAGCGCGCCGGACCCGTTACTGGCGTTGAACGGCCGGGTCGCCCACGTGCCGGCGCTGTTCTGCCTGCACGCCGGTTTCGGCACGGTGTTCGACTACGAACCACTGGCGCGTCGCCTGGAAGGGCGGCGCACGGTGTATGGCCTGCAATGCCGGATGTTGCTTGACCCGCAGTGGCAGGACGAATCGCTGCTGGCCATGGCCCAGGCTTATGCGCAGCGGATTCGCGTGCAGCAACCCGACGGGCCGTATTACTTGCTGGGCTGGTCGTTGGGCGGTGCGTTGACGCAACTGGTCGCCCATGAACTGGAGGCCCAGGGACAGACCGTGGCGTTTGCCGGGCTGGTCGACAGCTACGTGGCGGGCACGGCGCAGGCGGGGGATTGGCGCGAAGACCTGGCGGACTTCCTGAAGTTTGTCCTGGGTCATCCGTCTGAAGAAGCACAGGCGTTGATTTCGGTAAAAGCCGCCGGCCTGAACGAGCGCGAAGGCGCTGCGGCGGTGATCGAAGCGGCCATGCAGGGTTCCAATGATCACGCGACGTTGGGGGCCAGTGAACTGACGCAGATCTTCGCCACCGGTTCATCGCTCAAGCAACTGGCCCTGGCGCAACGGCAACTGCCAAAGGTACAGGTCGCGGCGCACCGCTGGTGGGTGGCCGGGCGTGAGGACGAGCGGCGGGTGTTCGAGGCACAGGTCGGCCATCACGGAGCGGATTGTTTGTTGACGGACGGGCATTACGAATTGCTGCGCGGCAATCAATTGCTCGATCAGTTGGAGGATTTGTTGGAGCGCCGCTTGGTGACTGCATAACCACGCAACCCCTGTGGGAGCGGGCTTGCTCGCGAAGGCAGTGCGTCATTCAGCACAAAAGTTGACTGACAAACCGCCTTCGCGAGCAAGCCCGCTCCCACAGGTCTCGCGCCGGTTTCAAATTTCATTACTGACCTCTTTGTGTAAAAGGATTCCCCCATGCCCGTACTGCCAGAACTGGACGCCTTCCTCGAACTCGCCGAATTCGGCCGCCTGACCGGCAAAAGCCGCGCGATGCACGAACAGACCCCGCAACAGGCACGGATCGACTTCGAAGCCTCCTCGGATTTTCTCGACGTGCCACTGGACCACATCGCCTGCGAAAACTTCACCATCACTGCCCGCGACGGCCACAGCCTGCCCGCGCGCCTGTACCGCAACGGCGAGGCGGTCGACGGCTTGCAACCGGTGATGCTGTATTTCCACGGCGGCGGCTACGTGGTCGGCAGCCTCGACTCCCATGACGCGCTATGCCGTCGCCTCGCGGCCCAGGGCGGCTTCGCCCTGCTAACCGTGGATTACCGCCTGGCGCCGGAATGGAAATTCCCGACCCCGGTGCAGGACGCCTGCGACGCCGGCAACTGGCTGGTGCGCGAAGGCGCAGCCCGTGGCCTGGATGCCACACGGGTGGCACTGGCCGGCGACAGCGTCGGCGCCACCCTGGCCACGGTGCTGTCGCTGATCGCCGTACGCCAACCCCAGGAACTGGCCCTCAAACCCAAGGCCCAACTGCTGGTCTACCCCGTCACCGACGCCACCACCCACCGCGCCTCCCATCGCGATTTCGCCGAAGGCTACCTGCTGGAAACCCCGACCCTGGACTGGTTCTACGCCCACTACGCCCGCACGCCTCGGGACCTGGCCGACTGGCGCTGCTCGCCACTGCTGGCCGACGACCTGTCGGGCATGGCCCCGGCGCTGGTGTACCTGGCCGGGCATGATCCGCTGCATGACGAAGGGCTGGCCTATGCCGAGCGTTTGCGCGCGGCGGGGAATGAGGTGACGTTGCTGGAGCAATCGGGGATGACCCATGATTTTTTGCGCATGGCGGGGTTGTTGGGGGAGGTGGCGGGGATTCATGAGGAAGTGGCGGGGTGGGTGCGTACGCGGTTTTGATCTGAAATGAAAAAAACCGCCATTCCGGTAAGAGGGAATGGCGGTTTTTTTGTGTCTGGCGCCAGAGTTGTGTTGGCTGTAATAGCGCCTTCGCGAGCAAGCCCGCTCCCACAGTGGCCCGGGTCGTTCAAACGTTATGGGTTCAAACCGGATACCTGTGGGAGCGGGCTTGCCCGCGAAGGCGGCATCACCGGCACCCAAAATCCCACAGACAAAAAAATGCCCGCATCTCACGACGCGGGCATTTTTCATTTCAGCTCAGATGACTCAGAAGTCGTACTTCGCGGTGAGTTGCAGGTTACGCGGCTCGCCGTAGAAGGTGGTGTCGAAGTTGCCAAGGCCAGTCAGGTATTTCTTGTCGAAGACGTTGTTGGCATTGACGGTGAAGCTCAAGTGGTCGTCGTACTCGTAGCGGGTCATCAGGTCCACAAGGGTGTAGCCGCCTTGCTTGATCTGGGTGTAATCGCCCGCAGGGGCGCTGTAGATCTGGCCGTAGAACGCGCTTTGCCAGCTGACGCCACCACCGACGGTGACCTGGTTGAGTGCGCCAGGCAGGCGGTAGGTGGTGAATGTTCGCACCACGTGCTCCGGCTTGGTGGTGGACAGCGGGAACCCGTAGATACGTTGCTCGTCCTGGTCGCGGGTACGGGCGTAGGTGTAGCCGGCAGACACGTTCCAGCCCTGCGCCAGTTCGCCCGCCAGTTCCAGTTCCACGCCATTGGTGGTGGCGCCGTCGATGGCTTTGTAAATGCCTTCGTTGGTGACCGGGTTGGTGCCGATCGATTGGGCGACGTTGTCCTGTTCGATGCGGAAGAAGGCCAGGCTGGCGTTCAGCTTGCCTTCGAAGTAGGCCGCTTTCAGGCCGGTCTCGTACGCATCGCCTTCCACGGGCTCCAGGGTCTTGCCGCTGGCGTCCTTGTAGATTTGCGGCTGGTAGATACTGGTGTAGCTGGCGTAGAGCGAGTAAGTGTCGTTCAGGTCATAGACCACGCCCGCGTAAGGGGTGACGACGCCGTGCTCCTTGTAGCTGGCGTGGGTGTCATCGCCTGCACCCGGGTTGTAGGTGTAGTCCTCGTTGTACTTGAAGGTGCTCACACGGCTGCCGAGGATGAACGACAGATCATCGGTCGGGCGCAGGCGCGTGGCGAGGTAAACGCCGTTTTGGCTCTGGGTCCGTTCATATTTGCCGTTTTTCGGAAACTCCTGTTTTGGCAGGGTTCCGTTCCAGTCATAGATGCTGCCCGGGACCAGTTCAAAGGCGCTGGTGTCGTAAGTCGAACCTGTCTGGCGCGAGTGGGACGCCATGAAACCTGCTACCAATTCATGCTCGCGACCGCCGAGGGAGAACGGGCCGGAGACGTTTACGTCAGCTGTGTCCTGCACGCGGTGACCTTCCCAGCGCCCCCAGTAAAGGAACATGCCTTCACCGGTGGCACGGTCGGGGTTGCCGCCACTGGCGGACGCTAGCTGGGTATCGTGATCGGATACTTTTTCGTTGAGGCTGACCTTCAGTTTCCAATCGTTGGCCAATGCCTGTTCGAGGGAGGCGAAGTAAGTGGTGGAGTCGAAATCACGACGGCTCCAGTCGGCACCCGGGTTGAAGCTGCGGGAAAAATCGGTACGACCGCCGTCCGAGAAGTACACCGGGTTGCCGGTCCAGGATGAACCGCGCGGCGTCACGCTCTGCTTGTCGATGCCGAAGGTCAGCAGGGTATCGTCGGTGAGATCGGCTTCGAGGATGCCGTAGTACACATCCTTCTTCTGGCTGTAGTGATCGATGTACGAATCTTTGTCCTGATAGGCGCCGACAAAGCGGCCACGCACCGTTCCGGAGTCATTCAGCGGGCCGGAGATATCGCCTTCGGTGCGATAGTTGTCCCAGGAGCCGGCGGTGGCGCTGACCGAAGCCTTGAAGTCCCGGGTCGGTTTCTTGCGGACCAGGTTGACGGTGGCGGATGGATCGCCGGAGCCGGTCATCAGGCCGGTTGCGCCCTTGATGACTTCGACGCGATCGTAGGTCGCCATGTCGACATGGGTTGCGCCTTCGTCGTACACGCCGTCGTAGATGCTGTTAACGCCATCGTACTGAAAGTTGGTGATTGCAAAACCGCGGGCGGAGTATTCAGTCCGGTCGCTGTCGTATTGCTGAACCGAGATGCCAGGCGTATTGCGCAGTACATCACCAATGCTCTTTGCACCCTGGTCGTCCATCTGCTGACGGGTCACCACGGTCACCGATTGCGGCGTTTCGCGAATGGTCAGCGGCAGCTTGGTGGCGGTGGTGGTGGCGCCGGTGGTGTAGGAGCCGGTGTCTTCGGTGACCAGGCCCAGGGCCTGGCCGGAAATGGTGGTCGCGCCCAGTTGCAGGCTCGAACCGCCGCCGGAAATCAGGGTCACGCTGTTGCCATTGATCTGGAACGAGATGCCGGTGCCCTTGAGCATTTCGGCCAGCGCCGCGGAAGGCTCCAGCGAACCGGACACCGCGCGGGACTTGATACCGGCCACCTGGTCCGGGCTGTACAGGATCTGCAGGTTGGTCTGCATGCCCAGTTCGGTCAGCGCGCTGGACAGCGGCTGCACGGCAATGCTCACTTTCACGGGTGCTGCATTGGCCATCGAGCTCCCCAGCAAGGTGGCGGTCAGCAGGACGCTGGTCAACAGGGTCCGGTGCAGGGACGGGCGCTGTACAGCCAGCGCGAGAGGTGTGCGGCGTGGAAGAGATCGCATTACTAACCTGTGCTCCTGAAAAAGTGTCGTGCAGAGTTTTTGTTAATAGGAATGATTATTAAGACGGGGCGCTGGCAGGAAACCGGAAAAGAAATTTCATTTAATTTGCGCAGGACGAATGTGGGAGCGGGCTTGCTCGCGAAGGCGTCGTGTCAGCCGATGAAAATGTCGAATGACACACCGCCTTCGCGAGCAAGCCCGCTCCCACATTTGGATTTCCGTCAGGCGGGGGTCAGTTCGGTGATGACCCGGCCGCTTTCCATGCGCACCAACTGATCCGCCACGTCGAAATAGCGGTCATCGTGGGAGATCACGATGATGGTCTTGCCCAGGCGCTTGAGGTCCGGCAGCAGCTCGGTATAGAAAATCCGGCGGAAAGTCGGGTCCTGGTCGGCGGCCCATTCGTCGAACACCAGCACCGGGCGTTCTTCCAGCCAGGCGTTGACCAGCGCCAGGCGCTTGCGCTGGCCGGTGGAGAGGTCGGTGGTGGTGAAGTGGCCGTCCTTGACGCTGACCTTGTGCGCAATCTCCAGGCGTTGCAGGTACTGGTTGGCGTCTTCCGGGATCTGCATGTCGCCCTGGACCACGTCGTCGAACAGGTAGTAGTCGGCGAAGATGGTGGTGAACAACTGGCGATAGTCGTCGCGGTTGTGCGCATCGATGGCCTCGCCGTTGACCCGGATCTGCCCCTGCTGCGGCGGGTACAGGCCCAGCAGCAACTTGATCAGCGTGGTCTTGCCGCAACCGTTCTCGCCGACGATGAAAGTGATGTCGCCCTGCTTGATCGACAGGTTGACCGGTCCCAGCTGGAAGGGCGCGGCACCGTCCACGGACGGGAAGGCGTAGCGCACGTCCGTCAGTTGCAGTTCGTGCACGGCTTGTTTGACGTTGCCCTGATCGCTGAGCAGCAGGTGCGGTTCTGGGGTGGAAAACTGTTCGGACAATTCGGCGATGCGGCGGAAGGCAATCTGCGCGCGGCTGACGATGGGCAGGGTGCTGATCAAATGTTCCAGCGGCCCTTTCATGTACAGCAGCACCAGCACGAAGCCGCTCATCACGGTCTTGTCGGCGCTCGGCCAGAAGGTCTGCAGCGCCAGGGCCAGGCCGATGACCACGAAGAACAGCATCGAGCCGAAGGTCTTGGCGATCACGAAGGTGTTGATCGAACGCACCTGGGTGTTGCAGATGAACTCGGCGGTGGCCTTGATGCCCGAGACGAACATGCGCTGGCGGCGTGGCCGGTGAATGCGCAGTTCCTTGGCGCCTTCGGCAATGGCGTTGTAGTGCTTCTGCAATTCGTCCTCGGCGTCACGGGCGGCCATGAAACCCTGCACACCCTTGCTCTGGGCATAGGCCTGGATCGCGGTGCCGATCAGGATCGCGGCGACCATGATCAGGAACATCGGCCACGACAGGATCGCCAGGTAGCCCATGCAGCCCAGGGTCACGGTGACGGAAATCGCCAGCGGCGCGAAGGCGAAGGCGAAGTCGCTGATGGTGTCGACGTCGTGGGTCAGCACCGGGATCAGGCGATGGCTGCGGTAGCGCTCGATCTGTTCGATGGGTGCCGACAGGACCTTTTCACCCAACTGTTTACGCAGCTTGGCGATGATGTGCTGGCCGACGTAGTTGGTGCCGATGTCCGAGCAGATCGAACTGGCCAGCGCCAGCAGGCACAGCCCGGCGAACAGCGCGACCACGCCCTGGGTCAGGCCGCTTTCGGAGTGCAGGGCATTGTTGATGGTCGCCAGCAGCACCGTGACGCTCAGGCCGCCGACCATGCCCAGGAAAATGGACGCGGCGACGATGAGTCGAAAGGGTTTGAGCAGGGCGAACAACTCGCCGATGGCGCCTCGGGTGGGCTGGGTCATGGAAGACGGTTCCTTGGGTCGGAAGGCAGATACCCAGTAGAACGTCTGGTCGCGGGGTTAATTTAGAGGGGGGGGGATGGGTGGTGTGGGGCATCACACAATTCACTGTAGGAGCTGCCGAGTGCAACGAGGCTGCGATCTTTTGATTTTGTTTTTAGAAGCAAGATCAAAAGATCGCAGCCTGCGGCAGCTCCTACAGGGGGCGGTGTTGGGGATCAGAGATCGCGTACGACGCGAAAGCCCATCCAGTCCCCGCGCTCTTGCGGGTATTGGCTGTTGCGGTTGCCGGAACGGGAGAACACCGGCGCTTCACCCCAGTCATTGCCGCGGATGCGCACGGCTTCGCAGTTGGGCTCCAGCCAGGCGCTGCCATCGGTGGGTGCACCGACGTAGTTGGGGTGTTCGCAGTCTTCGACCCATTCATAGACGTTGCCGTGCATGTCGTACAGGCCGAAGGCGTTGGGCGGGTAGCTGCCAACGGGCGAGCTGTAGCTGTAGCCGTCCGCCGGGCCATAGGTGTTGGCATGTTTGGCGATGCTGTATTCCTTGCCTTCATCGAACGGAAAGGGGAACGGGCCTTTGCTGCCGCCTCGGGCGGCGTATTCGCGTTGGGCTTCGCTGACCATGTGGTATTTCTGCCCGGTTTTTTTCGACAGCCAGGCGACGTAGTTTTTCACGTCGTCGAAGTTCATGCACACCGCTGGCTGGCGCGGGCTCTGTGGGTAGCGCGGCTTGCTGGCGATGCACTCGCGGCCCGGCCGGGTATCGCCATTGGCGATGGTCACGCCGCTTTCCTTGACGTAGCTGTCCCATTCACCGGCGGTGACCTGGAAGCGGCTCATGGCAAAGGGTTTGGCAAAGGTCACGTCATGCATCGGCCCTTCATCGGGCTCGCGGCCGACCTCATCGTCGGGGGTGCCCATGGTGAAGGTCCCGGCGGGCAGCACGACCATTTCGGGGCAATCGCGACAGTCTTTGAATACCTTGCCAGGGGGCGCTGGGGTGGCGGCTTGTGCGGTGGTTGGTAGCATCGCGGCCATGAGGGCGGTCAGGGCGAGGGTCAGTAGCGCTTTGTCCATGAGTCGTCTCATCCAAAGAAAATAGGGGGGCATGCACAGTCCAATGTGGGAGTGCCAGGCCGTCAGGCGGTTTTGTTGAGCAGCGCCATGAAACGGTCGATTTCGTTTTCGCTGTTGAGCAGGCCCGGGGCGATGCGCACCACCGGGCCGGCGTCGCGCTCCACCGCATCGCAGACCACACGGTTTTGCATCAGGCCGCTGGCGACCTTTTCGCAGTCCTGTTCCCTGACCCGGAAGAAGGTAAAACCGGCGGACAATTGCGGACTCTGCGGCGTGACCAGCTCGATGCGCGGTTGCTCCAGCAGGCGATGCTTGGCGTAGGTGTTGAGTGCATGGATACGCGCCTGGACCTCGGCCTTGCCCAGGTCCAGGTGCAGCTTGAACGCCTCGTCCGCCGCCCAGCGATGCTCGAAGCTGTGATAGCCGCCGGGGGTCATGAGGGTTGAGAAGGTGGTCGCTTCGGAGAAGGTCGGAATGATCGGCGTGACGTCTTTGACCTCGGCCGAACGGGCGCAAATGATCCCGGTGCCACGGGGGCCGAACATCCATTTGTGGGTGCCGGCGATGAAGAAGTCGCAGTGCAGGTCGGGAAACTCGAAGTCTTCGACACCAAACCCGTGCACACCGTCGACCACATACAGGATGTGATCCTTCTCGTCGCGCTGGCGGTTCAGTGTTTCGACCAGCTTGCCGATTTCGCCGACCGGCAGTTTCACGCCACTGCCCGACTGCACCCAGGTCATGCCCAGCACGCGGGTCTCGGGTCGAATCCCCTTGCTGATCGAGTCCAGTACCTCGTCCACGGAGATGTCGCGACTGTTGTCGAACAGCTTGAGTTTGCGCACTTTGGTGCCCTGGCGCTGCTGGCGATATTCCAGGGTGTAGTGGGTCGAGTAGTGCTCGTGTTCGCTGACCAGGATTTCCTGGTCCGGGCGCACATGGATGCCGCCATAGATCATCGCCAGGCCTTCGGTGGTGCTGCCGGTGAGGGCGATCTGCTCAGGCGTGGCGTTGAGGTAGCGACCGGCCCAGACCCGCACGTTGTGCTCGCGTTTCTCGGTTTCCTGCAGGTCCCAGTCCATGGCCCGGCCGGGGTTGCGGTCGATGTTGGCGCGGTGCAGGTCAATGGCGCTGCGCACCGGCGCGGGGTGCGAGGTCACCAGGAAGTTGGCGAAGTGCAGATAGTCCGGGTCCTGATTGAACAGCTGGCGCAATTGCGCCCACTTGCCCTTGGGCAACGGCGGCGGATTGCCGGCCAGTGCCGGCAGGTTCACGCCGGCTGTCAGGGGCAGGCCGGCGGCGAGAATGCCGGCCTGCTTGAGGAATGAACGACGGTTGGTCATGGCGGGGGTTCGCTTGTGCAAAGGGGGGAAATCAGTTTTTCGCGACAGGTCTGGATGATTGCTGCACCTGGTCCCAGACGCGCAGGAAATTGCCACCCCAGAGCTTGGCGATGTCGGCTTCGCTGTAGCCGCGACTGATCAGCTCGGCGGTCACGTTGCGCGCCTCGCTGACGTCTTTCCAGCCATCGAGGCCGCCGCCATCGTTGAAGTCGGAACTGATGCCGACATGGTCGATGCCGATTTTTTTCACCGCGTAGTCAATCGCGTCGCCGTAGTCCTTGAGGGTGGCCTTGGGTTCTTCGTCGAGGATGGCGTAGAGCTGGCTGGCGTATTCGCCGAAACGCTGTTCGGGCCACACGGTAATGACCGGATCGCCCGGCATCAGCGCCATTTCCAGGCCTTGCAGCGGTTGCAGGTCGAAGCGCGCGCGCAGGGCATTGAGTTTGTCCTGGGTGGCCTGGCTCAACGGTTTGATATAGGTCGGGAAGCCGACGATCTGCACCACGCCGCCGCTGTGCTTGATCAGCTGCATTTCCTGGTCGCTGAGGTTGCGCGGGATGTCCACCAGGCCACGGGGGGCGGAGTGGGACGCGACCATCGGCGTGCGGCTCAATTGCGCGACCTGCTCCAGGGCCTTGGTCGACATCTGCGACACATCGATGATCACGCCGAGGTCGTTGAGGCGCTGCACCGCTTGTTTGCCGATGTCCGACAAGCCGCCGAGGGCATCGCGGGTGTCGTTGAAAAACGGCAGCGGTCGCGAGGAATCGGCCCAGGCGTTGTTGCCCACGTAACTGAAGCCGAACATGCGCATGCCCCGGGCCGCCCAGGTGTCCAGGGCGTTGAGGTCGTTGCCCAGCGGATAGGCGTTGAGCATGCTCATGAAGATCGCGAACTTGCCTTCGCCGTGCAGGCGGCGGAAATCGTCAGGGGTGTAGGCGATGGCGACCTGGTTGGGAAAGTCGCGGACCATGGCGCTGATGATCTTGTAGCGGGTTTCCTGCTCGAAGCGGGCTTCCTCGACGAAACCGGCGGTGGGGCGGTGCGGCGCGTTTTCACCGTTCCAGATTTCCGGCCAGCCGAAAATCGTCAGGGCGGCGCCGGACAGCCGCCCGCGTCCGCTCTTGACCAGGTCGAACTGGCCGCTGCCGTCCTTGTCCGCTTCGTTGCCGGCGGTGCCGAAGTCCATGGGCACGGTGATGTGGCTGTCGAACGAGAGCAGGCGCTCATGCAGTTCATCGGCCTGCTTCATCACCTTCACCGGGTAGCCGGGGTTGTCCTTGAACCCATAGTCCCAGGCCGCGAAGCCTGCGCCGGCGCTGATCGCCAGGGCCAGCGGCAGGCCGATGAAAAGAGCCTTTTTCGAGCGTGGTTTTGTCATTGCCGTCTCAGTCAGGGAGCCTTTGCTATCTGGGAGGAACGAGCCAGCGAGGGAGGAATTTAGTGTTTGTGAGGGCGTCTTCGCGAGCAAGCCCGCTCCCACCTGTGGAATGCGATCCAGGGTGGGAGCGGGCTTGCTCGCGAATGCTTTTAAATTTGGGCGGGCAACAAACGTTCTAGCTTGGATAAAGCCTGCTTCATGGCTGACACAGGTAGGGCAATGACGATTTCTCGACGAGGGTTCATGGCAGGCCTGGCGCTGACCGGCGCGGCCGTGCCGGCGGCTTTTTATGGGCATCGCCAATGGACGAAACCGGACCCGACGATCACTCCCGGCGAGGCGACGTTCGACGTCGCGGATGTGGCCGGCCAACAGTTGGCGAACACCTTGCGCGGTGTCTGGCAGCTTCGTTTCGAAGGGCGCGACGCGGGCCTCGAAGGCTTGCCGGCGGACGGGCTGGAAGTGTTCCTCGACATCGGCCACAAGGGGCGCGGCCTGATCGGCTTCGTCGACACCGCCGAGCGCCTGCGTTCAAGCGAAACGCCGCGTTACCGGGTGCTTGGCGATCTGGCCGGCGCCAGAGCGGCGCAGTTGAGCTGGCGATTGCTCAGCGCCAACGGCAGCGCCGATTACGAATTCAGCATGGCACTGGACGAAGTCTGGGCCGGGTTCGGCAATGCCGGCAGCGGCTCCCTCAGTGGCCGGGTGCTGAACCTGGACCGGCCGTTGATGATGACCGCCCAGGACAATCGCTTCATCGCCGTCAAGCGCGTGTTTCCCGAAGCGCGCGAGCGCACCGGGCTGAATGCGCCGCTGCTGGCCTGGCTGACGTCCGCCGAGCATCGACTGTTCCACCAGCTCTGGCATGCCTCCAGGGACAAGTGGCACACCTTGCCCGAAGACAAGCGCAGTGCCTTGCGCGGCATCGGCTGGCAACCCGGGCCACGGGACAAGGAACGCGATGCCCGCGGCGCGCGCAAGGATCGCAACGGCTCCGGGGTGGACTTTTTCTTCATGCACCGGCACATGCTCGGCACGGCGCGCGCGATGCAGGATTTGCCGTCGTGGACGCAGTTCCCGTTGCCGCAACCGGAACTGGCGCGGGATCGCATCGGTTTCGCCCGTTACTTCGATAACCATGACGGCACCGCGCTGCCGCCCACCTGGCTGGCCGACGATGATGCCGAGTATTCGCAGTGGGTGGCCGACATCAAGACCGCCGAGACCTACCACAGCAATTTCCAGGTCTGGGAGTCGCAGTACCGCGACCCGCGATATCTGTCGAAGCTGACCCTGGGCCAGTTCGGTTCAGAGGTCGAATTGGGGCTGCACGACTGGCTGCACATGCGCTGGGCTTCGGTGCCCCGTGATCCGTCCAATGGCCAGCCGGTGCCCTTCGCCCGCGATCCGGCGGACTTTTCCGCGCGCTGGTTTGCGCCGGAAAACGACTTCCTCGGCGATCCGTTTTCCTCCCATGTGAGCCCGGTGTTCTGGCATTTCCACGGCTGGATCGACGATCGCCTGGAAGACTGGTTTCGCGCCCATGAGCGTTTTCACCCGGGTGAAGTCAGCCGGCTCCAGGTCAATGGCGTGCCATGGTTCGCGCCGGGGCGCTGGGTCGAGATCGACGACCCGTGGCTGGGGCCGGACACCCACGGTTGCAGCACCACGCCGGGGTTGCAGGCGAGCAAGTCGGTAGAGATGGACCCGGAGACCATGAAACTGGCGCTGCGGATTACCTTTGGCGAGGACGAGAAGAAGTTGGCGGATTTGTTCAGGAAGGTGCCACAGCGGCCCTGGTATGCGCGGAATCTAAAAGCCAAACAGAGTCAGGTTTGAATACCGCGTGATCGTTCTTCGCGAGCAAGCCCGCTCCCACATTTGACCGAGGTGTACGCGGATCAAATGTGGGAGCGGGCTTGCTCGCGAAGGCGGCCAGACATTCACCACGCATCACAAAGCCTGCCACCCACCCCCAAGCGCCTTGTACAACGCAATACTCGCCTGCAACCGCGACAGCCGCAGCTGCACATTGAAATCCTGCGCCGCATACAGCGTGCGCTGTGTCTCCAGCACTGTCAGCAAATCCTCGGCCCCCGCCTGATAACGACTTTGCGCAATGTCGAATGCTGTCTGCGCCTGGCGCAGTTCTTCACTTTGCCACTGCCGTTGTTCATCCAGCCCACGAATGCTGTTCAAGGCTTTTTCGACGTCGGCGAAGCCGTTGATGATCGCGCCGCGATAGTTTTCCAGCAGTTCTTGCTGGCGGGCGGTGGCCTTGTCGCGCTCGGCCCCCAGGCGTCCATTGTTGAACACCGGCGCCAGCAGCCCGGCGGTGAGGTTGTAGAAGGGGCTGCGCAGAATGTCGCCGGCGCGGTCGGCGCCGGAGCCGATTTCCGCGCTCAGGGTCACGGTGGGCAGCATGGCGGCGCGGGCCACGGTCACGTCGGCCTGGGCCGCGGCCAGTTGCGCTTCGGCGCGGGCGATGTCCGGGCGACGGCTGAGCAGTTGGCTGGGCACGCCGGCGTCGATGGCGGGCCATGAAAGCTGATCGAAGCGCTCCTGGTCCAGGGACAGGGCCTGCACCGGTTGGCCGAGCAGGGCGGCGAGGCTGATCCGTGCTTCCCTGGCCTGTTGCTGCACCAGCGGCAATTGCCGTTGCTGGGCCGCCACCAGGCTTTTTTGCTGGGCCAGTTCCAGGGCGGTCGCGGAGCCCGAGTCGAAGCGCGTCTGCACCAGTTGCAACACATGCTGCGCATTGGCCAGGTTCAACCCGGCAATGCGGCTCTGTTCCTGCAACGACAAGGTTTGCGCGTAGCCGTTGGCCACGCCGCTGAGCAACGTCAGTTCCACCGTCGCCTGATCGAACTCGCTGGCCTGCAAGGCGAATTGCGCGCTGTCGCGGGAGGCGCGCTGGCCGCCCCAGAAATCGATTTCGTAACTGGCCGTGAGGTTGGCGGTGAAGTAGTCGAGCGCCTTGTTATCGCTGTCGGCATCGAGTTGGCTGTAGCCATTGCCGCGCAGCAACTTCTGCCGGTTGGCGTTCAGCCCGGCCTTGACCTCCGGCAGCTGCGAGCCGCCGGCGACCACGGTTTCAGCCTGCGCCTGGCGCACCCGGGCGATGGCGGCGGCCAGGTCGTGACTGCCGACCCGGGCCTGTTCGACCAGGCGCTCCAGCTGCGCACTGCCGAAGCGGTTCCACCATTGTCCGTTGCTGCGGTTGGCGCTTGCGTTGTGTGGCGATTGCCAGGCGGCGGGCGGCTGGATGCCGCTGTCCGGACGCTGGGCAGGGCTGGCGCAGGCGCCCAGCAGCAGGCAGAGGGTCAGCAGACTCAGTTGCGGCTTCATCAAGAGATCATTCACTGGTAAGGGCCGTGACCGGGTCGAGTCGGGCAGCTTTGCGGGCCGGCATGAAGCCGAAGACAACACCGGTGACCAGGGCGCAGCCGAAGGCGCCCAGCACCGCTATCAGGGAGAACGCGACGGCGACTTCGCTGAGGATCAGCACGCCGCCGACGATCAGCGCCAGGGCGATCCCGGCCAGCCCGCCGACCACCGAGAGCATCACCGCCTCGGTGAGGAACTGGCGCAGGATGTCCCGCTGGCGGGCACCGGTGGCCATGCGAATACCGATCTCGCGGGTGCGTTCACGCACCGTCATGAGCATGATGTTCATCACGCCGATGCCGCCCACCAGCAGCGAAATCGCCGCAATCGAACCGAGCATCAGCGACAGGGTATTTTGCGTGCGCGCCTCGGCCTGGATCATCGCGGCGTTGTTGGTCAGCTCGAAGTCCTTCTTGCCGTTGTGCAGGCGCAGCATCAGTTGCTCGATGGCACGCTCGGTGTCCTTGACCTTGCTCGCATCGGCGGCGGCGATGGCGATGTACTCGGGGTTGTGGGTGCCGAACAGCCGCACGCTGGCGGCGGAATAGGGGATGGCGATGCGGTCGTCACTGTCGGAGTCGCCGGAACTGGCGCCTTTTTCCGCCAGCACGCCGACCACCTGGAACGGCACGTTTTCGATCAGGATGTACTGGCCGATGGGGTTGGCCACGCCCCCGAGCAGTTTGCTGCGAACCTTGTGGCCGATCACTGCCACCGCAGCCGCGTTGCGCTCGTCGGCTTCAGTGAAGTAGCTGCCTTCGACCACCGGCCAGTTGAAGATCGCCGGGAAGTTGGTGTCATTGCCGCCGACGTAGCTCAGGTGGTCGAGGTTGCCGAAACGCACCCCGGCTTCCTGGCCGTTGACCGGCATGATGCGCAGCACCTGGGGCAGGCTGGCCACGGCGGCGACCTCTTCCAGGGTGATGATGCCTAGCGGTGTTCGCGGATTGGGCGAGGAGCCACTGAGGTAAATGATGTTGGAGCCGAACGCGCCCATCTGTGCCATGACCTGGCGCTTGCTGCCTTCGCCGACGGCCAGCATCACCACCACCGAGGCGACGCCGATGATGATCCCCAGCAAGGTCAGCGCGGTGCGGAACTTGTTGACCCACATCACCCGCCAGGCCGCCTGCACCGCGTCGACCAGTTCGCCTTTCCAGGCGCCTGAGGCTTGCGCGCCTTCGCTCAGGCGCTTGCGCAAATCCACGGCTTGCAGCGCGCCGGGGTTGGCCGAGTGTTGTGCGGCGGGGTTGTCCCGGGCGCTGTCGCTGATGATCAGGCCGTCGCGGATTTCGATGATGCGCTTGGCCCGGGCCGCCACTTCGCGGTCGTGGGTGATCAGGATGACCACGTGGCCCTGGCTCGCCAGTTCGTCGAGCAGCGCCATGACCTCCTTGCCGCTGTGGCTGTCGAGGGCGCCGGTCGGTTCGTCGGCGAGGATGATATGGCCGCCGTTCATCAGGGCGCGGGCGATGGACACGCGCTGTTGCTGGCCTCCGGACAGCTGGTGCGGACGGTTGCCGGTGCGCGTGGCCAGCCCGAGGCGGTCGAGCAGGGCGGCGGCGCGGGCGTGGCGTTCGGCTGCTGGAGTGCCGGCATAAATCGCCGGCATCTCGACGTTTTCCTGCGCCGAGCCAGACGGGATCAGGTGGTAGCCCTGGAACACGAAACCGAAGGCTTCGCGGCGCAGCCAGGCCAGTTCGTCGCTGTCCAGGGCGGCGACGTTTTCCCCGGCGAAGCGGTACTCGCCCGAGGTCGGGCGGTCGAGGCAGCCGAGGATGTTCATCAGCGTCGACTTGCCGGAGCCGGAGGCGCCGACGATCGCCACGAACTCGCCGGCATGGATCGACAGGTCAATGCCACGCAACACGTGGACTTCAGGCGCGTCGCCGCCGCCGTAGGCCTTGCGGATGTCCGAAAGGTCGATCAGGGGCGTCTGCATTCAGCCGCCACTCCCGTCGACCGTGCCGATCAGCAAGTGATCGCCTTCCTGCAGGCCATCGAGGATCTGCACCCGCAGGCGATCGCTGATGCCGGTGCGCACGGTGCGTTGTTCGACGTTGCCGTTTTTCGCCACCACCTGCGCGATCTGGCTGTCCGCTTGCGGGCCGGCCTGCAACGCGGCAATCGGCGCGGTCAGCACGCCTTTGGCCTGATCGGCGACGAAGAACACCTGGGTGGTCATTTCCGCCATCAGCGCATTGTCGGCGTTGTCGACGTCCAGCAAGACGGTGTACAGCACCACCCGGGCGCTGCCGCTTTTGCTCGAACTGGCGGGACTGCCACCGCCCTGGCTGGTCTGGTCGAGGGGTTTGGGCGGCACCGGCAGTATCTGCCGCACGGTGCTCTTCCAGCGCCGGGTGCCGCCGCTGAGGGTGGTGAACCAGGCGTTCATGCCGGGTTTGACGTGACCGATGTCGGCCTCGGACACCTCGGCCCACACCGTCATCGGCGACAGTTTGGCGATGCGCAATATCAGCGGTGTCTGCTGCTGGGCGTTGAGGGTCGGGCCCTCGCGGGCATCGAGGGCGACCACGGTGCCGGACATCGGCGCGTAAATCCGTGTGTAGCCCAGTTCCGCCTGATCACTGCGCAGGCTGGCCTGGGCCTGGCGAATCTGTGCCTGGAACATGTCGATGCGCGCCTGGGTGGCGCGCACTTCGGCCTGGGCGGTCTGCACGTCTTCTTCGCGGGTGGCGCCACCGGCCTTGAGGTGCTGCTGGCGCTGGAATTTCTGTTGGGCGAGGTCGTGCAGGGCCCGTTGTTCCTGGAGCTGCGCCTTGAGGTTTTCGATGGAGAAACGCCCGGCATCGAGTTTGGCCTGCTGCGTGGACGGATCGATTTCCACCAGCAACTGGCCTTCCTTCACTACGTCACCGACTTCCACATGGATCTTGTGGATCTGCCCCGACGCCTGGGCACCGACGTCGACGTAGCGCCGCGGTTGCAGGGTGCCCAACGCCGTGACGCTGCTTTCGATATCGCCGCGGCTGACCTGTACCGTGGCGAACTTGTCGCGCCCCGGCGGGACGAATTGCCAGGCGGCGACGGCGACAACGGGAATCAGGCTGAGCGCTACAAGCAGGGCGCGTCGGGTCTGGCGGGGACGTTTCATGCAGGGTTCCAAAACGATTGAACGCTGCCGTTGAGCCGGCAGGGACGGAGAGCTGTTCTGTATACGAGGCGAGTGGCAGGGAATTTAGCCCTCACATGTAACCAAATGTGGGAGCGGGCTTGCTCGCGAATTCGGTGTGTCATTCAACGAATTTGTTGGGTGAACCATCGCATTCGCGAGCAAGCCCGCTCCCACAGCTCGGCGACTATTTGTCGGGTAGTACAAACCAATACTTTAAATCTATATGAGAATTACTATAAATTACGCACCTCAAATTGCCACTATCGTGCCACTGCCTTTTTTTGTGGCCGCAACGGTGGCTCAAGGACAGAACCCGCACCCGTGCGGACGGGAGTCATGTTGGAAAACTACTATCGAGAGCTGGTGTGTTTCCTGAACGCCAAGCTCGGCAACCGTCAGGTGGCCGAAGATGTGGTGCATGACGCTTATCTGCGAGTCCTGGAACGCTCCAGCGACACGCCGATCGAGCAGCCCCGGGCATTCCTCTATCGCACGGCATTGAACCTGGTGATCGACGATCACCGGCGCAATGCGTTGCGCCAGGTCGAGTCGCTGGACGTGCTCGACAATGAAGAGCGCTATTTCAGTCCATCCCCGTTGAGCAGCCTTGATCACGGCCAGCGCCTGGACATGCTCCAGCGGGCGTTGGCGGAACTGCCCCGGCTGTGCCGCGAGAGTTTCCTGCTGCGCAAACTCGAGGGCCTGTCACACCCCGAGATCGCCGAACGCCTGGGCATTTCCAAGGCGCTGGTGGAGAAGCACATTGTCAATGCGATGAAGCATTGCCGGGTCCGCGTGCGCCAATGGGATGCGCAATGAGTCCGTCCGCTTTGTGAAAGCCGGCTTGTAAAAACCGGTTTGTAAAAACCGGCTTGTAAAAACCTGGTTAAATTTAATTTCACTGTCCTCGTTCCTAATCAAACGACGACCTGCTGTCCTGCTCAAGGCCGGTCAGGTCACTTAGGCTTACTCCCCGCGGCTCGGGGGTTCATCCAGAGGACACTGGAAATGACACAGGCAATTGCATCGCCCATCGTTCACGACCTGATTGGCGTCGGTTTCGGCCCTTCCAACCTGGCGCTGGCCATCGCGCTGCAAGAGCGCGGGCCGACCCAGGGCGAGCTGGATGTGCTGTTTCTCGACAAGCAAGCCCACTACAGCTGGCACGGCAACACCCTGTCGACCCAGAGCGAGCTGCAGATCTCCTTCCTCAAGGACCTGGTGACCCTGCGCAACCCGACCAGCCCTTACTCGTTCGTCAATTACCTCAAGGCCCACGGCCGCCTGGTGGACTTCATCAACCTGGGCACCTTCTATCCGTGCCGCATGGAGTACAACGACTACCTGCGCTGGGTCGCCGGCCAGTTCGAAGCACAGAGCCGTTATGGCGAAGAAGTGCTGACCATCGAGCCGGTGCTGCACAACCAGCAGGTCGAGGCGCTGCGGGTGATTTCCCGCGATGCCGGCGGCCATCAATACGTGCGCACCACCCGCTCGGTGGTGGTCAGTGCCGGTGGCACGCCGCGCATTCCCGAAGCATTCAAGGCGCTCAAGGGTGACAAGCGGGTCTTCCACCATTCGCAGTACCTGTCGCAGATGGCCCGGCAGCCGTGCGTGAACAATCAACCGATGAGCATTGCGATCATCGGCGGCGGCCAGAGTGCGGCGGAGGCTTTCATCGATTTGAACGACAGCTTCCCGTCGGTGCAGGTCGACATGATCCTGCGTGGCTCGGCGCTGAAACCGGCGGACGACAGCCCCTTCGTCAACGAGGTGTTTTCGCCGGAGTTCACCGACCTGGTGTTCAATCAGCACAGCAGTGAACGCGAGCGCCTGGTCAACGAGTACCACAACACCAACTACTCGGTGGTGGACATCGACCTGATCGAACGCATCTACGGGATTTTCTACCGCCAGAAAGTCTCGGGCATCGCGCGCCATGCATTCCGCACGTTGACGACGATCGAAAAGGCCACGGCCACCGAGCGCGGCATCGATCTGACGGTGCGCGATAACGCCACAGGCGAAGTCTCGGTTCGTCACTACGACGCGGTGGTACTGGCGACCGGTTACGAGCGCCAGATGCACCGCCAATTGCTGGCGCCGCTGGAGCAGTACCTGGGTGATTTCGAGGTCGACCGTCACTACCGGCTGATCTCCGACGAGCGCTGCAAGGCCGGCATCTATATGCAGGGCTTCTGCCAGGCCAGCCATGGCTTGAGCGACACTTTGCTGTCGATCCTGCCGATTCGCGCGGATGAGATCGCCGGGTCGTTGTATGACCATGGCAAGCAGCGTGGGCACAGTCGCTCGGTGGTGGATTTGTTGTTGGCCACGGCCAGCTGATATTGAGTGTGCCTGAAAAGATCGCAGCCTTCGGCAGCTCCTACATTGGGATGGCGTACACCTGTAGGAGCTGCCGCAGGCTGCGATCTTTTGCTTTTTATAGCCCGATCCTGAACCCTTCCTGAAGAACCCCGCGATTGCCCCTGCAAGCTTTTGTAACCGGTTTACTCTGCCAATACCGGGGCGTAAGCTTCGCGCGTTTTCATCAATAGCGGAGACCCACAGTGGGTACTTGTTCGAGTGACAGTCGTCGGCCGGTTTCGATAACCGGCATCTCCTCGGCCAGATAACGCGCACGCTTTTTTGTGCCGTTGCCTCGCCGTAAAAGCGAGCAGCGGCCTCCCGATCACGGCCATTCCCGGTCCGTGTCCCGACGTCCTCTCATCGACGCTGAACCCCGCGTGATGGCCGATTGTTGTCGCCATCGCGGTGCACCGACGCGCCTGCTCGACGGTTTCCCGGCTGACCCTGGGGGACGCTGCCATGAACCTGACCCTGCTCAAGGAATTCTTCGCCGGATTCCTGCGCACCCGCCACATTGCCCGGCACTTCCGTCGCCTGGCGTTGCTGGAAACCTTCACCGACACCACGGTCAGCCGCGAGGTGCCGCCGACGCTGGCGCGCACCCTGGTCAACGCTGCCGGCAGCGACACCGGCCCGTTGCTGGACTCACTGGGCAGCCACACCGACGGCTTGAGCGAACACCAGGCCGACGCCTTGCGCGGGCAGTTCGGCCTCAACCAAGTCGAACATGAACAGCCGCTGCCCTGGTGGGCCCACCTGTGGCACTGCTACAAGAACCCGTTCAACCTGCTGCTGACGGTGCTGGCGGTGGTCTCGTGGCTGACCGAGGACATGAAAGCCGCCATCGTGATTTTTTCCATGGTGGTGCTGTCGACCTTGCTGCGCTTCTGGCAGGAAAGTAAATCCAGCCAGGCCGCCGATGCGCTCAAGGCGATGGTCAGCAACACCGCGACGGTGTTGCGTCGGGATCCGGATAACAGTGGCCCGCGGCGCCTTGAATTGCCAATCAGCCTGCTGGTGCCGGGGGACCTGATCGTGCTCTCGGCCGGCGACATGATTCCCGCCGATGGCCGGGTACTCAGTGCCAAGGACCTGTTCGTCAGCCAGGCGGCGATGACCGGCGAATCGATGCCGGTGGAGAAATTCCCGCGCCGGCAGGACAGCGCCACCCTCAATCCCCTGGACCTGGACAACCTTCTGTTCATGGGCACCAACGTGGTGTCCGGCACGGCCATGGCGGTGATTCTCACCACGGGCAACAGCACCTATTTCGGCGCGCTGGCGCAACGGGTCGGCGCCACCGACCGGGCCCCGACTTCGTTCCAGGCCGGGGTCAACACCGTCAGCTGGCTGCTGATCCGTTTCATGTTCGTCATGGCGCCGCTGGTGCTGTTGATCAACGGTTTCACCAAGGGCGACTGGACCCAGGCGCTGCTGTTCGCGCTGTCG
This sequence comes from Pseudomonas fluorescens, assembly GCF_902498195.1. Taxonomy (GTDB): domain Bacteria; phylum Pseudomonadota; class Gammaproteobacteria; order Pseudomonadales; family Pseudomonadaceae; genus Aquipseudomonas; species Aquipseudomonas fluorescens_BU. Next base: position 77,464 of record NZ_CABVIY010000001.1, read on the forward strand.
ATTGCCGTGGGCCTGACCCCGGAAATGCTGCCGATGATCGTCACCTCGACCCTGGCCAAGGGCGCGGTATTCCTGTCGCGCAAAAAGGTCATCGTCAAGCGCCTGGACGCGATCCAGAACTTCGGCGCCATGGACGTGCTGTGCACCGACAAGACCGGCACCCTGACCCAGGACAGGATCTTCCTGGCACGCAACGTCGATGTCTGGGGCGACGATAGCGATGACGTGCTGGAAATGGCTTACCTCAACAGCTACTACCAGACCGGCCTGAAAAACCTGCTGGACGTGGCGGTGCTCGAACACGTGGAAATCCATCGCCAATTGAAAGTCGGCACAGCGTTTCACAAGGTCGACGAAATTCCCTTCGACTTCACCCGCCGGCGCATGTCGGTGGTGGTCGGCGAGCGTGATCAACCGCACCTGCTGATCTGCAAGGGCGCCGTTGAGGAAGTGCTGTCGGTGTGCACTCGGGTACGTCACGGCGTGATGGACGAAGTGCTGAGTGAAGCGTTGCTGGCGCGGATTCGTCAGGTCACTGCCACCTTCAACGCCGAAGGGTTGCGTGTGGTGGCGGTGGCCGCGCGGCCGATGATTGAAGGGCGCGATGCCTATAGCCTGGCGGATGAACAGGCACTGACCCTGATCGGCTACGTGGCCTTTCTCGATCCACCCAAGGAAAGCACCGCACCGGCGCTCAAGGCGCTGGCGGCCCATGGCGTGGCGGTGAAAGTGCTGACCGGCGACAACGAACGGGTGACCGCGAAGATCTGCCGGGAAGTCGGCCTTGAACAACAAGGCCTGCTGATGGGCAACGACGTCGAACGCATGAGCGATGCCGAACTGGCGGTGGCGGTAGAGCGCACCAACGTCTTTGCCCGGCTCACGCCGGCGCACAAGGAACGCATCGTGCGCCTGCTCAAGGGTAACGGTCACGTGGTCGGTTTCATGGGCGACGGCATCAACGACGCTCCGGCCTTGCGCACCGCCGACATCGGCATTTCGGTGGACAGCGCGGTGGACATCGCCAAGGAAGCGGCGGACATCATCCTCCTGGAAAAAAGCCTGATGGTGCTGGAGGAGGGCGTGCTGGAAGGGCGGCGGACCTTCGCCAACATGCTCAAGTACATCAAGATGACCGCCAGTTCCAACTTCGGCAACGTGTTCTCGGTGCTGGTGGCCAGCGCGTTCATTCCGTTCCTGCCGATGCTGCCGATGCACCTGCTGGTGCAAAACCTGCTCTACGACATCTCGCAGATCGCCATCCCGTTCGACAACGTCGACGCCCAGATGCTGCAAAAACCGCAGCGCTGGCAGCCGGCGGATGTCGGGCGGTTCATGCTGTTTTTCGGGCCGATCAGCTCGATCTTCGACATCACCACCTTTGCCTTGATGTGGTACGTGTTCGATGCCAAAACGCCGGACCATCAAACCCTGTTCCAGTCCGGCTGGTTCGTGGTCGGCCTGCTGACCCAGACACTGATCGTGCACATGATCCGCACCCCCAAGGTGCCGTTCCTGCAAAGCCGCGCGGCGCTGCCGTTGATGGTGATGACCGGGATCATCATGGCCGTGGGCGTTTTCCTGCCGATGGGGCCGCTGGCGCACTCCTTCAAATTGCAGGCGTTGCCGTCGCTGTATTTCGTGTTCCTGCCGGTGATTCTGCTGGGGTATATGGGGGTGACGCAGGCGGTGAAGGGGTTTTACATCCGGCGGTTTGGGTGGCAGTGATTCCATTGCTGCGGTAACGGCGATCCAGGGTTTCGTCCTTAGGGCGAGGCAATCGGAAGAGCGCGCAGGAGCAAGCTTCAATGCGCGGATGTACTCGACCCCCTGTAGGAGCGAGCATGCTCGCGATAAACGGCCAGACACCGCGCTCATTCAGACAGCCCGCGTTATCGTTGACATCCATCGCGAGCATGCTCGCTCCTACAGGGGATTGCGTGTGTCAGTTGACCCATGTATTGACTGATACGGCCTTTTCGCGAGCAAGCCCGCTCCCACAGGGGAATGAGCACGCTCACCCAAACCTGTCAGCACCTCCAGATGGAATTCATACCCCTATTTCGGAAAAGTCCTACATAAACCACCGAGGGTCTTCCGTAGCCTTGCGCGCTCATTATTCGGACTCGCCTGCGGAGGCCCCGTTGTCGAACAAGTCATTACGCATCCTGATCGCGGACGAGCAACACTTCAACCGGCTGCGGATCGAGCGCGGGTTCAACCAGCTCGGGTACTACGGGGTGGCGCCGGTGCAAAACCTCGAGGAGTTGCTGGTGCTGGTGGAGTACGCCAGCGAGCCCTTCGACCTGCTGCTGGTCAATGCCGCGCTGGCCGGTGACCAGCTGGACCTGGTGGCTTTCTGCGTCGATAACCGCCAGTTGGATCGTGTGCTGATCTACGACTGCCAGCGGGCCCGGCTGCCCTCCATTCCAACAGGCGAGCAGCCAAAGGTTCAGGTCAGTCGCGTCGCGCTACCGGATCTGGCGGCGATCCAGCGCTTGATGGCGCAGGTCGATCCGCAGCAACCGTTCGTCGGCACTGTCATTTCTGTCAGGTAGTGCGCAACGGTTATCCATGCCAGAGTCTGGGCGCAGCCACTGCGTCTAATTTGGGCCTTGCCCCATCGTCGTGTTTTGCCCAGGGAGTTGCCATGGATTCAGTGCTAATTGTGGACGATCACCCGGTGATACGCGGCGCAGTCAAAATCATACTCAGTCAAGAGGGATTCAAGCGCATTCATGAAGCGGACAGCGGCAACGAAGTCCTGTCGATGATTCGTGAGCACAACACGGACCTGGTGGTGCTGGATTTGAACCTGCCTTCCCTCGACGGCCTGGAAGTGCTGGCGCGGATCAAGGCGGGCGAGGTGCGGTGTCGCGTCGTGATCTTTACCGCCCAGAAAGCGGAGTTTTTCCAGGATCGCTGCATGCGGGCCGGTGCCTCGGCCTATGTCGACAAGGGCAAGGACCTGGAGCATCTGCAAAAAGCCGTGCGCGCCGTGCGGGGCGGGTACACCTATTTCGCCCAGATCCCTTCGAGTTCGGTGTCGATGAGCGGCTTTCAACGCAGTGAAAAGCAGATGATCGATCTGCTCTCGGACCGTGAGCTGACCATTTTTCAACTGCTGGCCCGCGGTCTCAGTAACAAGGTCATCGCCGAGACCCTGCATTTGAGCCACAAGACCGTGAGCACTTACAAAACCCGCTTGATCGAAAAGCTCAAGGTGCAATCGTCGGTGCATCTACGCGATCTTGCCCAACGCCATGACCTGATCTGAATGAACGCCTTGCGACGCCTGATGCTCCTGCTGTTGTTGGCGCTTTGTCTATGGACAGCGGGCGCTGTCGCACAGCCGCAATCATTAGCGTTGCTGGGGCGCTCGAACGTGGACGGCTACAGCCTGAAGCTGTCGGCGTCCGATTCGCGCTGGCTACAGCAAAAGGGCCGGTTGGTGCTGGCCGTGTCGACGCCGGATTATCCGCCCTTCGATATCACCGCCACGGGCCATGCCCTTGAGGGGATCACCGCAGACTACGTCGGCCTGCTCCAGCAACTGTTGCGGGTCGAGATCGATATTCTGCGCTACGGCTCGCGTGACGAGGCGGTTCAGGCGCTCAAGCAAGGGGATGTGGACCTGCTGGCAACGGCCAACAGTTACGAGGCACAGGATTCGCAACTGCAGATGTCCAGCGCCTATGCGGTGGATCAACCGGTGTTGGTCACCCGCACCGATTCCACCTGGCTGCCGGACCCGGCGCTGGCCGGCAAGCGCCTGGCGATGCTCTACCACTATCTGCCGGAACAGAACGTGCGCCAGTTCTATCCCGAGGCCAATGTCCAGCTCTTCCCCTCGACGCTGGCGGCAGTGGGCGCGGTGGCCTTCGGTCAGGCGGACGTTTATCTGGGCGATGCGATCAGCGCCCATTACCTGATTCGCAAAAACTATCTCAACAACGTCCAGCTGGCCGACTTTTCGCGCATGGAGTCGGGCCGCTTCGCCTTTGCCATGCCCCGTGACAACGAGCGACTGCTGCGCATCGTCAATCAGGCGCTGGCGGCCATCACCACCAATGAACAGATGAACATTCTGCGGCGTTGGGGGGCGAGCGGGGTGTCGATGCCGGGCACGCACTCCCTGCAATTAAGCGTGGCCGAGCAACGCTGGCTCGACCGGCACCCGCGTGTGAGCGTGGCGATCAACGAGAACATCCCGCCGATCACCTTCATCGACAGCGAAGGCCGGTTTCGCGGTATCGGTGTCGATGTGCTGGCCAAAATCAGCCTGCGCACCGGCCTGCAATTCGACATCCGCGCCATGCGGTCGGTCGAGGAAATGGTCACGGGCATCAAGCGTGGCGAGGTCGATGTGCTGGCCGGGATCGGCCTGAGTTCCCGACGCGAAGAGGACTTGCTGTTCACCCGGGCATTCCTGACCAGCCCTTCGGTGCTGGTCACCCGTGCAGCACCGGGCAGCCCCGGTCTGCTCGATGAGATGAGCGGAAAAACCCTGGCGCTGACCCAAGGCAATATCGCTGGCGAATTCGTGCGGCAGCACTTCCCGTTGATCCGCTGCGTGGAGGCGCCCCTGTCAGCCGATGCCATGGAGATGGTCGCCCAGGGCAAGGCCGACGGCAGTATCAATTCATTGATCAGCGCCCGCTATTTGATTTCCCGGCAGTACCGCGATCGCCTGCAAGTGAGCAGCACGGTGGGCACCGATCCCGCCCGCAGCACCCTGGCGACCAGTCGCCAGGCGACCGAGCTGCATTCGATCCTGGACAAGGCGCTGCTGAGCATCCCCCCTGAAGAAATCGAAGAACTGACCCTGCCCTGGCGCAATGACCTGATGGTGGAACAGAGCCCCTGGCTGCGTCATCGACAGGCGATTTTCCAGGGTTTTGCCGCCGCTGGCGTCTTGCTCCTGCTGGCCTTGAGCGCCATGGCCTGGCAGCGTCGGCAGATTCGCCAGCGCCAGCAATGGCTCCAGCAACTGCAGGACGCCAAGGATGCCGCCGACGATGCCAACCGGGCCAAGACCACCTTCCTGGCCACCATGAGCCATGAGATCCGCACGCCGATGAACGCCCTGATCGGCATGCTTGAACTGGCACTGAAGCGGGCGGATGAAGGCGTAACCGATCGTGCGGCCATCGAGGTGGCGTCCAATGCCGGGCAGCAATTGCTGGCCTTGATCGGCGACATTCTGGACATCGCCCGAATCGAATCCGGGCACCTGTCGCTGGCACCGGAGCGGGCCAACCTGCAGGCGCTGGTGGTCTCGGTGAGCCGTGTCTTTGAAGGCCTGGCCCGGCAGAAAAACCTGCGCTGGCGGGTCGAACTGGACGAGCACAGCGACCGCGACGTGCTGATCGACCCCACGCGCTTCAAGCAAGTGCTGTCCAATCTGCTGAGCAATGCCATCAAGTTCACCCACAAGGGCGAGGTCAGCCTGACCGTGCAGGTGGTGCCCGCGCCACCGGAGCGCCTGGTGGTCAACGTGCGCATCGAGGACAGCGGGATCGGCATCAGCGCCTTTGACCGGCAACGGCTGTTCAGCCCGTTCGCACAGGGCGGGAACAGCCAGCAATCGGGTCGGCAAGGTTCCGGGCTGGGGCTGGTGATCAGCCGTACCTTGTGCGAAATGATGGGTGGGCGCTTGCAGCTCGACAGCGTTCTGGGGCATGGCACCTGCGTCGACATCAGTCTCCAGCTGGTCGCGCTGCAGGCGTTGCCGGTCCTGGAACTGCCGCAGGGCGATAGGCCGGCGAGGGTCCGCGCGCTGAACATCCTGGTGGTCGACGATTACCCGGCCAATCGCCTGTTGCTCTCGCGCCAGTTGAGTTACCTGGGGCACCAGGTGCGTGTGGCGGAGGATGGCCAGCAGGGGTTCGAGCAGTGGCGCGAGCACGCCTTTGATGTGGTGATCACCGACTGCAACATGCCGGTGGTCAGCGGCTATGAACTGGCGGGTGCGATCCGCGACGAGGAGCGTTTCCAGGCGGGGCAACCGACGCTGATCCTGGGCTTCACCGCCAACGCGCAGCCCGAGGAAAAAGTGCGGTGCATTGAAGCCGGCATGGACGATTGCCTGTTCAAACCGATTCGACTGGTCGACCTGAGCGCCTGGCTGGCGTCGAGGTTTTCAAGCGAATCGGCTCAAGCGGGGGAAGAGCCCGCCACTGCCGAAATCGATCTGGGCGGGTTGCAGCTCTACACCGGGGCCGACAATCAACTGATCCTTGAGTTGCTGCGCGACCTGGCCGTGACCAACCGCGAAGACCGCGCACGCCTGCTGCAAGCGCATGCCGATGGTAATCACCACGGCTTGCGCGACCTGGCGCACCGCATCAAGGGCGGTGCGCAGATGGTCCGGGCGCAGCGTCTGGTCGCGTGTTGCGAGCAACTGGAGCGTGCATGCGATGGCGGCGATGCCACACTGATCGACGCGGCTGTCGATCAGTTGCACCAGGCCATGACACGCCTGGATCACAGCCTGGAACAGGGCTGAGGTTCGACCCCCGGCCTGTTAATCCCAGAGCGGCGCGATGCCTTTCGGGCTGGTCAGGCGATGACCGCGATCGAGGGTGGCGATCAGGGCCATGTCGGCCTCACTCAACTGCAAGTTGCAGGCCTTGAGGTTGCTGGCCAGGTTGGCGGCTTGGGTGGAGGAGGGAATCACCGCATGACCCCGTTGCATGGCCCAGGCCAGGGTGACCTGCGCCGGTGTCGCCTGCAGGCGGTCGGCGATCTGCGCGATGACCGGGTCCTTGAGCACTTCGCCGTAGGCCAGGGTCATGTAGGAGGTGATCCGGATGCCCTGGCTCTGCGCGAACTCGACGACCTTGCGGTTTTGCAGGTACGGATGCAGCTCAATCTGGTTGGTGGCGATGTGTTCGGCGCCGACGGCCGCGATGGCTTGTTGCATCAGGTCGATGGTGAAGTTCGACACGCCGATCTGCCGGGTCAGGCCCAGGCGCTTGGCTTCGAGCAGGGCAGCCATGAACTCCTCGACCGGCACCTGGTTGTCCGGCGATGGCCAGTGGATCAGCGTCAGGTCCAGGTAGTCGGTGCGCAGTTTTTGCAGGCTCTCCCTGAGGCTGTCGATCAGGCGATCGCGGGCGAAGTTGGCCACCCAGATCTTGCTGGTGATGAACAGCTCTTCACGGGGGATGCCGCTGGCGGCGATGGCTTCGCCGACGTCGGCTTCGTTCTCGTAGATTTGCGCGGTGTCGATGGCCCGGTAGCCCAGCGCCAGGCCGGTGCGGACCGAGTCGATGACCACCTGGCCTTGCAAGCGAAAGGTGCCCAGGCCGAATGCGGGGATAGACATGAATGACTCCAAGGGTTGCAGTGGGAATGAGCGCGAGTATCCGCGCCTGCATCCGTGAGAAAAACCCAAGGCGCGGCAAAGCAATGTTTACCGCAGGTCAAGAATCCGGGGCCGTCAGGAGCATGGATGGTGTCTGGTTTGACGCCTTCGCGAGCAAGCCCGCTCCCACAGGGGAAAGGCGGTGTACGCTGATCCAGTGTGGGAGCGGGCTTGCTCGCGAAGGAGGCGACCCGGTTTTGGAATCTACCCCCGCGCCTCAAGAATCATGCAGGTCGTCGAGCCCGTCGCATACAAGCGCCCATCCACATCGTAAATGCGCCCCTCGGCCAGCGCCGTCGAGCGCCCCAGGTGAACAATCTTTCCCTCGGCCCGCACCGGTCCGCTGGCGCCTGTCAGCGCCCGGACATAGCTGATGCGCAGGTCCAGCGTCGTGTAGCCCTGGCCCTTTTTCAGTTGGGTGTGGATGGCGCAGCCCATGCAGGAGTCCAGCAAGGTCGCGGCATAGCCGCCATGCACGCTGCCCAGCGGGTTGTAATGCCGCGCATCCGGCGTGCCCTGAAAGACGAACAGCCCGGCGGACCATTCGATGGGAATGAAGTCCATCAGCGTGCCGATAGGCGGCGAGGGCAGCTCACCGTTGCCGATGCCCTCGAAAAACTCGGCGGGCGTCAGGGCACTGACCTCGGCCAGGGACAAACTGCCAGGCCCGGCCAGGCGCTCACGCATGGCCTGTTCCTGGGCGATCCATTGGGCGAGCGTGGCGTCGCGATTCGGGCTTTGCATGTTCGGGTCCTCGGAACGAATATTATGGTTGTAATCAAAGTCGATATTACGTCCGAAATAAAACCCTTGCCACCCCCGATCATCTTGTCGCTAGCAGCTTGCCGCTGCGCCTAGACAATATCGCTGTGGCTGAACTCGTCCCCGAGAAAGTCGATCAACGTCCGTACCGACGGCAGCAGTCCACGGCGAGAAGGGAAGATGGCATGGATGATTCCGCACTTCGGCGCCCAGCCGGGCACCAGCTCCACCAGGTGCCCGGCCGCAATGTCGTCACGCACCACCACGCTGGGAAGGTGGGCGATGCCGACCCCGGCAATGACCGCGTGGCGCAACGCCAGCAGGTCATCGGTGACCATCCTCGGCGCATGGCGAATCACCGCGCTGGCACCGTCGGCACCCAGCAATTCCCACTGATATTCACGCTGCGCCGCGCCCCAATGCAGGCTGGGCAGGCCGCTGAGGTCGGCCGGCGACGGCGGTGTCGAGCGCGCAGTGGCGAACACCGGGCTGCCGACGATGCTCTGGGTGCTGTTGCCCAGCACCTTCATCACCATGTCGGTGTTTTCCAGCGGCGGAAAACGCACCCGCAGGGCGATGTCGATGCCTTCGTGGATCAGGTCGACCCGGCGGTTGGTGCTTTCAATAAACAACTCCACCAGCGGGTATTTGAGCATGTAGCGGGTCAGCATCGGCCCGACCCAAGTGTTGAGCAGCGCGGTCGGGCAACTGATGCGCACCAGGCCCTGGGGCTCGGAGCGGTTGCGTTCGATCAGTTCGGCGGCGCTTTCCGCTTCCACCCGCATGGCCAGGCAGCGCTGGTAATAGGCCTGGCCGATTTCGGTCAGCGAGCAATGGCGGCTGGTGCGATTGAGCAGGCGCACGCCCAGGCGCTCTTCAAGCTCGGCAATGCGTCGGCTGAGTTTGGACTTGGGCATGTCCAGAGCCCGTCCGGCGGCGGCAAAACCGTGATGCTCCACCACCTGGGTGAAGTAGTAGAGGGTGTTGAGGTCTTCCACCATCGTTCTCCAGATAGAACGCTAAGGCTGATTTTTGCAGTCTAGCGCAACAAAGGTCGCGGTTTTAAGCTTTGTCCATGGCTTCACCCACCTCATCAGGAGACACCATGAAAAACATCATCGGTATCTACACCAGCCCACGGGCCCACTGGGTCGGCGACGGTTTCCCGGTTCGCACGCTGTTTTCCTACGACAACCTGGGCAAACACATCAGCCCGTTCCTGCTGCTCGATCACGCCGGTCCCGCCGAATTCACGCCCACCACCGAACGGCGTGGCGTTGGTCAGCATCCGCACCGTGGCTTCGAAACAGTGACTATCGTTTACAAAGGTGAGCTGGAACACCGTGACTCCACCGGCAGCGGCGGCAAGATCGGCCCCGGCGATGTGCAATGGATGACCGCCGCGTCCGGCATTCTCCATGAGGAGTTCCACTCCGAAGGGTTCGCCAGAACCGGCGGCACCCTGGAGATGGTGCAGCTGTGGGTCAACCTGCCAGCCAGGGACAAAATGGCCGATGCCGGCTACCAGACGATTCTCGATGGCGACATTCCAAGCCTTGCCCTCAAGGACGACGCCGGCAGCCTGCGCCTGATTGCCGGAGAGTTCGACGGCCACCAGGGCCCGGCGCGCACCTTCACCCCGGTCGATGTCTGGGACATCCGGCTCAATGCCGGCAAGTTGCTCACCCTCGACCTGCATGAAGGGCGCAACACCGCGCTGGTGGTCCTGCGCGGCGCGGTTCAGGTCAACGGCCTGGAGTCGGTACGCCAGGGGCAGTTGGCGCTGTTCGACCGCCAGGGCGACCAGTTGACCCTCCAGGCCAGCGAGGACGCGGTGGTGCTGCTGCTCAGCGGCGAGCCGATCGACGAACCGATCGTCGGCCACGGTCCGTTCGTGATGAACACCGAGCAGGAAATCCACCAGGCCTTCGCCGACTTCCAGTCCGGCCGCTTCGGCCAGATGCACGGCTGATCCGGACCGCTTCGACCCACCCGCTCTACACAGGATGCGTAGGCCGGTTTTCAGGCCAGGGATGGCTGTTGCCTGAATAAAAGAGGAAACGCTGATGAATACCGTCAATGCGGCCAATTTCAACGGCCAGAAACCGACGATCGACGCCAATGACAGCGCCATGCTGCTAATCGATCACCAGAGCGGACTGTTCCAGATCGTCAAGGACATGGACGTGCCGCAACTGCGCGCCAATGCCATTGCCCTGGCCAAGGCCGCGACCCTGCTGAAGATGCCGGTGATCACCACCGCCTCGGTACCGCAAGGGCCGAACGGGCCGCTGATCCCGGAGATCCACGAGGCGGCGCCGCACGCCCGATACGTGGCGCGCAAAGGCGAAATCAACGCCTGGGACAATCCCGAGTTTCACGCCGCCGTCAAAGCCACGGGCAAGAAGACCCTGGTGATCGCCGGCACCCTGACCAGCGTGTGCCTGGCTTTCCCGTCGATTGCCGCGGTGCATGAAGGCTACAAAGTGTTCGCGGTGGTCGACGCCTCCGGCAACCACTCGAAGCTGGCCACTGATCTGACAATCGCCCGACTGGCCCAGGCCGGGGTGGTGCCGATCGACATCATGGCTACGCTCTCTGAGCTGCAAGGCTCGTGGAACCGTCCGGATGCTGAGCAGTGGGCGGCCGTCTACGCCCAGGCCATGCCGCATTATCAATTGCTGATCGAAAGCTACCTCAAGGCCCAGCAAGTGGCGAACGAACACGAAACGCTGGATTCGCAGCGCTAACCGGGTACCCCACGCCGATTTCCACTCGGCATCGATAACACGCGAGGACTACTGCAATGACTACTTCTTACAAACGTCTCGACAAGGATAACGCCGCCGTTCTGTTGGTCGATCATCAGACAGGCCTGCTGTCGCTGGTGCGCGACATCGATCCGGACAAGTTCAAGAACAACGTGCTGGCCCTGGCCGACCTGGCCAAGTACTTCAAGTTGCCGACCATCCTCACCACCAGTTTCGAAACCGGCCCTAACGGCCCGCTGGTGCCGGAGCTCAAGGCGTTGTTCCCGGATGCGCCGTATGTCGCTCGTCCTGGCCAGATCAATGCCTGGGACAACGAAGATTTCGTCAAGGCGATCAAGGCCACCGGCAAGAAACAACTGATCATTGCCGGCGTGGTCACCGAGGTGTGCGTGGCGTTCCCGGCACTCTCGGCGCTGGCCGAGGGGTTCGATGTGTTCGTGGTCACCGACGCTTCCGGCACGTTCAACGCCCTGACCCGGGATTCGGCCTGGAACCGCATGTCCCAGCAAGGCGCGCAATTGATGACCTGGTTCGGCCTGGCCTGTGAGCTGCATCGCGACTGGCGCAACGACGTCGAAGGCCTGGGCACCCTGTTCTCCAACCACATCCCGGACTACCGCAACCTGATGACCAGCTACAGCACCTTGACCAACAGCCAATAAGCCCGGCCCACATCACCCCTGTAGGAGCTGCCGCAGGCTGCGATCCTTTGATCTTGTCTTTGCAAGGGCAAAGTCAAAGGATCGCAGGCTTCGTCAGCTCCTACAGAGTTTTGAAGCGTTTTGCGGATTGACGGATTCCCGCCAAATCAATTGCTCCTACACTGTGCCCAATGTGTGCGATCTTTTGCTCATTGTCCTGTGCTGGAGTCGTTTGATGCTGTCGCTGCTCGCCGAACACCCGCTGGTTTGCGCCCTGGTCCTGATCCTCGTCGATCTGGTGTTATGGCGCTTTATCGGTATCAATCATCACAACTGGAAGCTGTTCCTGCGGTTGGTGATTTTCTCGCTATTCAGCCTTTTGCTGTTCAACGAAGGCTTGAGCCCGCTGGAGCCGGCACCCAAGGTCGACAGCGTGCCGCTGCAACTGTCGGCCACGGGATTGCAGATTGCCTGGTGGCTGTTCGGCGCGCGCACCCTGACCGTGTTGATCGGCGCGGCGATGATGCAACGGGTCGGGCACACCGGGCGATTGCTGCAAGACCTGCTCGGCGCCGTGATCTTCCTGGTCGCGGTCATCGCGGCGCTGGCCTATGTGCTCAACCTCCCGGTCAAAGGCGTGCTGGCCACCTCCGGCGCCCTGGCGATCATCGTCGGCCTGGCCTTGCAAAGCACCCTCAGCGACGTGTTTTCCGGGATCGTCCTGAACACCACCAAGCCCTACCAGCTGGATGACTGGATCGCCATCGACGGCACGGAAGGCCGGGTCATTGATATCGATTGGCGCGCCACGCGACTGCAAACCTCGCAGGGCAGCATGATCGTGATTCCCAACTCGCTGGCCGCCAAGGCCAAGATCACCAACTTCAGCCGGCCCAGCGATATGTTCGGCGTTTCGATCAGTTTGCAGGTCAGCCCCCATGTGCGCCCGCAAACCGTGATCGATGCCCTGGAACGGGCGATGCAGGGCTGTCGCGTCCTGCTCAACCAGCCGGGCCCGAAAGTGGCGCTCAAGGGTTCGAGCCCCGCCGGCGTGGAATACGAAATCAGCGGCTTTGTCGCCGCGATGAGCGAAAAGCGCACGGTGCGCAATCAACTCTACGACCTGGCCTACCGGCACCTGCGGGCCTCCGGGGTAAACCTGCTGTCGAGCGTGGAACCCACGCCGACCAGCGACCTGTCGCGGCCACGGGCGCTGATCGACAGTTCGCCGATTTTCTCCACCCTGCGCCAGGAAGAGAAAGAAACCTTCAGCCAGAACATGATCCTGCAAAACTTTCGCCCCGGAGAGACGATCCTCGGCGCAGGGGAGGTCAGTAGCAACCTGTTCATCATCGAGTCCGGTGTGGTGACGGTTTCGTTGGTTCGCCATGGCACGCCCTTCGAGTCCGGGCGCATGGGGCCGGGGGAAGTGATCGGCGAGGCGGGCATCCTGACCGACATGGCGTTGCCCGCGACCTTCTCGGCGAAAACCGCGTGCACGCTTTACCGCATTGAAAAGGGTTACCTGAGGCCCTGCCTGGAAGCCCGCCACGACATCAACGACGCGATGAAAACCTTGCTCGATTTCCGCTTGCACAAGGTGCAGGAGCTGATACAGGAAGTGCCGGTGGTGGTGCAGAAAAAGGGATTCCTGCAGTGGTTGCTCAAGCGGGCGGGCTGAATTTGCAGGGTATGGCCGCTGCGCGGTTCGCGAGCAAGCCCGCTCCCACATGTGATCGCATTCTCTGCGGGGAAACACCGTCGAATGTGGGAGCGGGCTTGCTCGCGAAGGCGATACCTGCCGCGCGAAAAATCCTTGTAATGATCAAAAATCCACCGTCGCCGAGACCTTCAACGTCCGCGGCGTGCCCTGGGTCAAATACCCGCCATTGGCCGAAGCCCAATAAGCCTCGTTGGCCACATTCTCAAGATTGGCCCGCAGGGTGACGTCCCGCTCATCCAGCCTGAAGGCATAGCGCGCCCCCAGGTCAAAGCGGTTCCACGCCGCAATGCCCTGAGTGTTCGCGGCGTTCAAATATTGCCCGCCCGTGCGCAGCATCCGCGCACTGAGCGCCGCGCCTTCGAGTCCCGGCACGTCCCAGTCCGCTCCCAGGTTGAACTGGAAACGCGGCACGCCGACCGCGCGGTTGCCGTCATTGACGCCATTGGCGCTGCCTTGGATTTGCGTCTTCATCAGGGTGACGCCGCTGAGCAGGCGCAGGCCGTCGAGCGGCTCGCCGTACAGGTTCAGTTCGAGGCCTTTGTTCAGCTGCCGGCCGTCGACGCGGAAGACGCCGTCCTGGGTGTAGCTCGACGGTTGCTCGATGCGGTAGGCCGCCAGGCTTGCGCCGTAGCGGCCCATGTCCAGGCGCACACCGGCCTCGATTTGCCGGCTGCGCACCGGGGCGAACGTGTCGTCGCGGTTGAGTGAAGTGGTCGGTGGCGTCGGCCCCTTGGCCAGCCCTTCGATGCGGTTGGCGTAGAACGACAGGTGCTCCCGGGGCTTGATCACCAGGCCGAACACCGGGGTGGTGATCGAGTCGTCATAACTCGATGTCCGGGCACCCGTGGTGGTGCTCCAGCCATCGACCTTCAACGACTGGCGACGCGCGCCGAGGGTCAGCAAGACGCGGTCGTCGAGAAAGCCCAGGGTGTCGGCGAGGGCGATGCTGCGCAGTTGGTTTTTGCCGACCACCCGTGGATCGTGCAGGTCGCTGCCGAACGAGGTGGCCACCGGTCGTGGCTGTTCGCTGACGTCATAGAGATGGGTGCTGTAGCGCCCGGCACTGCCGATGGTTTCGAAGGCCGAGCGCTGTTCGCCCCAAATGCCCGCCAGCCCCAGGTTCAGCTGATGGCTGATCGCGCCCGTGTTCAGGCGACCGTTGAGGCCGGCCATCAGGCTTTGATTGTCTTCGTCGTGAGGCGGGTAAAGCATGCCGCCCCGGGCGCTGCCATCGAGGTCGGTGACGGTGAGCGACGAATACACGCCGTTTTCCCGGGTGTGCCGGGCACCGCCGGCCAGGTAGCCGGTCCAGTTTTCGCTCAGCTCATACTCGGCGCGAGCCATGCCGAAGGTGTCTTCCAGCTGCGAGTAACTCCAACGCTGGGCGTACCCGGCGTTGGCGTCCGGCGCCTTGGGCACCTTGTTCAGCGTGGGATCGAGGTACACCACCGCGCGGCCCTGATTGATCACTTGTTTCTGATAGCCCAGGTCAGTGGAGAGTCGCAGGCGCTCGCCGCGATAATCCAGGCCCAGGCTGATCAGGGACGAGCGCTGGTCTTCATCCTCGACCGCAGTATCGCCCTCGCGCTGCAGCAGGTTGAGCCGTGCGCCAAAACGCTGGTCCTCGCCGAAACGCTGGCCCAGATCCAGGTGCCCGCCGATGCGCGCATCGCTGCTGTCGTCCAGCGTGATGCGCCGGGTCGGTGTCTCGCCGGCGCGCTTGGGTTGCACGTTGACGCCGCCGCCGATACCGCTGCCGCTGGGCGTCACGCCATTGATAAAGGCGTTCGGCCCCTTGAACAACTCGACCCGTTCCATGGCTTCGGTGGCGATGATCTGGCGTGGCAGGACGCCATACAGGCCGTTGTAGGAAATGTCATCGGAAGCCAGCGACAGCCCGCGAATGATGAACACCTGGGAGAAGTTGCCGAAGCCGGCGGACTGGCGTACCGACGCGTCGTTGAGCAGCACGTCGCCGAGGGTTCGCGCCTGCTGGTCGGCGATGGTGCTGGCGGTGTAGCTGGTGACGCTGAAAGGCAGGTCGTTCAACGCTTGCTGGCCGAGCAGGCCGCTCTGCGCGTTCCGCGCCAGTTGCCCGCCGCCGTAGGTCTCCCGGTTGTCGTTGCCCAGGGCGCTGACGTTGGTGGGATCCAGCTCCAGGGCCGTGCCGGCGGCCGCTTGCGGCTTCAGGGTGTAGCCATTGTCACCGCTGCTGACCAGCACGAAGCCGCTGCCTTCGAGCACATGCGCGAAACCCGATTGCACGCTGTAGCGGCCGTGCAGCCCGGGGCTCTGGCGATTGCCCAGCACCGCCGGATCGAACGACAGCGGTACGCCGACCGTCACGGCCAACTGCGCCAGGACCTGGCTGAGCGCACCCGGGCTGATGTCGATGTGATGGCTGGGGCTTTCGACCGCCTGGCCGTGGCTTGGCAACAACACCGAGCAGGCCAGGAGCAGGCGCAGCAATGAATGAGTGAACATCACAGACTGACCGCGTCAGACCCTCGGTTCGACCGACAGCCAATAGCGCGTCAGGCGGCTGATGTTCAGCGGCAGGGTGTCGCTGAGCAGGCGCAGGCTGGCGTCGGTGTCGCGCAGGGAAAACGCCCCCGACACGCGCAATGCCGCGACATCCGGATGACAGCGCAACACACCGGGCCGGTAGCGGCTCAGTTCGCCGAGCAATGCGTCCAGACGCATGTTGTTGGCCAGCAGCATGCCTTTGTCCCAGGACAGGGCCGCGATGTCGAAGGGCTCCGGGGCGTCCAGCCGGTTCAGCTTGAAGCTCAGGCGCTCGCCGGCACTGAGGGTCGTGCTCTGTTGCAGCAGCTGCGGGGTGACCACCACCTGGCCTTCAAGGACGCAGACGTGGCTGCGCGAACCCTCGGTCCTTACGCAGACGCGGGTGCCCAGCGCGCGCGCGGTGCCGTGGGGTGTTTCGACGATAAAGGGCCGGGCGCCAGGGTCCTTCGCGGTGCTGATCAACAGCTCGCCGTTGAGCAGCTTGACGCGGCGTTCCCGTGGGTTGAAGGCGATGTTCACCGCGCTGTCGGTGTTGAGCAGCAACTGGCTGCCATCGGGCAGTGGCAGGTTCTTCTGTTCGCCCACGGCGGTGCGCTGGTCGGCGGTCCATTGCCCCCAGGGCAGATGCTGCGAGGCGATGCCCAGGGGACCGGCCATCAACAGCAAGCCCAGGCGGGTAAGGGTCTGCCGGCGACTCAGGCCTTCCTGGCGCGAAGCCCGTTGCAGGGTCTGGATCGCGATGTTGGCCGGCACGCTGCGAAATTCGCCAAGCAGCACTTCGGCCCGTTGCCAGGCCTGGGCATGCTCCTGGCTGCGGTTGCGCCATTGAGCGATGGCCTGATGGTCGGCGGCGGTGGCCGTGCCGGAATGCAACTGCACCAGCCAGTCGGCGGCTTCACCGAGAATCTGCGGGTTGATCATCGACGCCTTCATCAGGCCACACTCAGGCAGGCAATGAACGCCGCGCGCATATGGCGCTTGATGGTGATCAGCGAGACATTCAGGCGGGTGGCGATCTGGGCGTAGGTCAGGCCTTCGATCTGCGACAGCAGAAACGTATCGCGGGTCGCCGCCGGCAGTTCACGCAGCAGGGCTTCGATCCGCTCCAGCGTTTCGAGGATCATCAGGCGGGTTTCCGGCGACGGCACGTCGGCCTCGGGCAAATGCGCGATGGTTTCCAGGTAGGCGCGCTCCAGGTCCTGGCGACGCCAGCGGTCGATCACCAGGCCCTTGGCAATGTGCGTCAGCAATGCCCGCGGCTCGCTGCCCAGTGGCTTGACCACCTGGCGTGTCAACAGGCGCAGGAAGGTATCGTGGGCCAGGTCGGCCGCGTCGCAGCGGTTACCCAGTTTGCGGTGCAGCCAGCCCTGCAGCCAACCGTGGTGTTCGCTGTAGAGGGTGTGGACTTGCTGGTTCAGCGGTTGATCGACGGACGACATGGCGGGCAGATACTCGACTCGGGCATCCTGCGTGAGTGCAATTAAGAATTGATCGCATTCTAGTGGCCCACACCAAGTGATGGCAATTGTCATTTCGCACTTTCTTTCAGGGCGTTTGCCAATGGCCTCCTCGACTTCGCAAAGATTGGCTATTTGTACAAATCGATGACGCGACTAACGTATCTCCACACCCACTTGCCCTGGAACATCCCATGAAACCTCGTATCGATTTCTACACGGCGTCCCCTGATGCCCTCAAAGCCATGATCGCGCTGGAAACCGCTGTCTCCAAGCTGCCGCTGGAAAAGACCCTGATCGAACTGGTCAAGCTGCGCGCTTCGCAAATCAACGGCTGCGCCTTCTGCATCGACATGCACACGGCCGACGCCATCAAGGGTGGCGAAACCCCGCGTCGCCTGTTTGCCGTGACCGCCTGGCGCGAAGCACCATTCTTCACCGACCGTGAACGCGCCGCGCTGCTGTGGACCGAATCCCTGACCCAACTGAGCCTGACCCACGCACCGGACGAAGACTACGAAGTGGTCAGCGCGCAGTTCACGCCCAAGGAAATGGTCGATCTGACCGTGGCCATCACCACCATCAACAGCTGGAACCGCCTGGCCGTAGGCTTCCGCAAGACGCCGCAGGCCTGATAGTCCCCCAATCAACTGTAGGAGCGAGCCTGCTCGCGATAGCGGTGGTTCAGTCACATCGATATTGAATGTGTCGACGCTATCGCGAGCAGGCTCGCTCCTACAGGGGTAAGGTTTGAGATCTGGAATCAATGCGCATCGGCACTCGGCGCGGCCGGTGGTTGCACCTTGCGCATCAAGGGCACCATCGCCGTGGCGACGATGAAGCAGACCATGATCATCAGGAACGCGTCGCCGTAGGTTTGCGTCTGCGCTTCGCGGTAGGTCAACAGCCAGAGCTGATGCAGGCTGGCCGTTACGCCGATGTCGCCGCCCTGGCCCAGGGCGGCGAAGTTGTTGCCGACCTGGGACAGCCACTGGTTCAGTGCTTCATTGGTGCTGTTGAGGTGTTCGGCCAGCCGGGTGAAGTGCAGGTTGGTACGGTCATTGAGAATGGTCGCGCACGCGGCAATGCCAATGGCGCCGCCCAGGTTTCTCATCAAGTTGAACAATCCCGAGGCATGCTTGAGTCGCGCCGGGGCCAGCCCGCCCAGGGTCAAGGTCACCGCCGGCGGCACCGCCAGTTGCTGGGCAATCCCGCGCAGGGCTTGCGGCAACATCAATTCCCTGGCGCCCCAGTCATGGGTGATCGGGCTGAAATCCCACATCGACAAGGCGAACAGCCCCAGGCCCGTCATCATGATCCAGCGCAGATCGATGCGGTTGGCCAGAAAGGCGTACAGCGGAATCGCCATAAGCTGGAACACCCCGGTGGAGAAAATGGCCAGACCAATGTCCAGCGCGCCGTAGCCACGCACTCGGCCCAGAAACAGCGGCGTCAGGTAAATGGTGGCGAACAGGCCGATCCCGGTGACGAACGAAAAGAAACAGCCGAGGGCGAAGTTTCGGTCCTTCAAGGCGCGCAAGTCGACGATCGGGTTGGCCACGTGCAGGGTCCGGCCGATGAACGCCAGGCCGGCCAGGCCGCTGACCCACGCGGTGGTGAGGATCGTGCTGTCGCTGAACCAGTTCCAGCGCGGGCCTTCTTCGAGGGTGTATTCCAGGCAGCCGAGAAACAGCGCCAGGAACAGCATGCTCAGGTAGTCGGCGCCCTTGAGCAGCGAGAGTTCCGGCTGGTCGATCTTCACCAGCATCGGCACCGCCACGGCGACGAAAATCCCCGGCACCAGGTTGATGTAGAACAGCCAGTGCCAGGACGAGATGTCGGTGATCCAGCCACCGATCACCGGGCCCAGGGTCGGCGCCAGCGAAGCCACCGCGCCGATGGTCGCGGCGGCGATCACCCGCTGTTTGCCAGAGAAGAAAATGAACGCCGTGGTGAACACCAGCGGAATCATCGAACCGCCAACGAATCCCTGCAGAGCGCGGAAGGCGATCATGCTCTGGATATTCCACGCCGCGCCACAGAGCAGGCTGGCGAGGGTGAATCCCACGGCGGACGCGCAAAACAGCCAGCGCGTGGAAAACACCCGCGACAACCAGCCGGACAGCGGGATCACGATGATTTCGGCGATCAGGTAACTGGTCTGCACCCAGGCGGTTTCGTCGGTACCGGCCGACAACCCGCCGCCAATGTCACGCAGTGAAGCCGAGACGATCTGGATATCCAGCAGCGCAATGAACATGCCGATGCACATGCTGGCGAAGGCGAAGACCTTGGTCGCCGTGGCCATGTTCGCGGCATTGAACGGTGGCGCCGGGGCGGCGAGGGCGCGGCTCATGGCGCGCTGGCCACGGCTGGGGTTTCAGGTGCCTGGCGGGTGTCGACTTCGGCGGTGACCGACAGGCCGGGGCGCAGGTGGCCGAGCACGCTGTCGGCCGGGTCGAGGTGGATGCGCACCGGCACCCGCTGGACGATCTTGGTGAAGTTGCCGGTGGCGTTTTCCGGTGGCAGCACGCTGAATTGCGAGCCGCTGGCCGGTGCGAGGCTGTCCAGGTGACCGTGGAATTCCTGCCCGGAGAGTACGTCGGCGTGAATGATCACCCGCTGGCCGGGCGTCATGCGCGCCAACTGGTCTTCCTTGAAGTTGGCATCGACCCACAAGCCGCTGGCCGGCACCACCGACAGCAATTGCGAACCCGCCTGGGCGTACGCGCCAGCCCGTGCCCGACGATTGCCGATCACCCCATCCACCGGCGCGCGCAGTTCGGTGTAGCCGACATTCAACTGCGCCAGGTCCCGTTCGGCCTTGGCTTGAATCAACGCGGCGCGGGCTTGTTGCTTTTGCGTGGCGATGACGTTCAGCTGCCGCTGCGCGGCCACCAGTTCGGCCTGGGCGCGGGCACTCAAGGCCGAAGCGGTCTTGAACGTGGCATTGGCCCGTTGCGCGCTTTCCACCGAGACGGCGTTGGTGGCGACCAGTTTTTTGTAGCGCGCATCGTCATCCCGCGAACGAGCGGTTTCAGCCCCGGCGGCATCGATGCCGGCGCGGGCCTGGCCGATGACGGCCTGTTGCAGTTGTTCGGTGGCGTCGAGGTTGGCGAGCAACGCCTCTTCAGCCGCCACCGCGCCTTCGGCCTTGGCCAGGTTGGCGCGGTAATCGCGCGAATCGAGGCGGATCAACACATCGCCGGCCTTGACCTTCTGGTTATCGGTCACCAGCACTTCATCGATATAACCCGCGACCTTCGAGCCGATCACCGTCACCTCGCCGCCGATGTAGGCGTCATCGGTTTCCTCGATGAAACGGCCAGCCGTCCACCAGTGCGTGGCGTACACCCCCGCCAGCACCAGTGCGGCGATGCCCGCTGTCGGCAGGAGCAGGCGTTTGAGCAGGGGAGGCTTGCGGGTGGTCACCGGGACAGCCAGGTCGGGCTCAACGGAGGGCATGCTGGTCATGGAGGGTTACCTGTAGGAAACGGCATTTAATTACGTGCGTAATATGACGCATGTCATATTTAGTGGCAATTTATTTCTTATGCCGATCGTCAGGTGGGGGGCTGTGAGGCAGGTAAGGATGTGTTGATTGATCTGACGCCTTCGCGAGCAAGCCCGCTCCCACAGTTGACCGCGTCCGTCTAAACGACTCGGTCAACTGTGGGAGCGGGCTTGCTCGCGAAAGCGTCAGATCAGGCGATAAAGTTTTATCGAATACATCGAATCATTACTGACTCGCCAACCGAGCACTGACCATCGCCAACCCATCCTTGCCATCCCGGCTGCTCACCCCGGAAAGCCAGGCCTGCAGCACCGCCGGATTGGCCTTCAGCCACGCCTTGGCCGCCGCGCGCGGTTTCTGGTTCTGGTTCAGCACCGCGTCCATCAGCTGGTTTTCCATGGCCAGGCTGAATTCCATGTTCTGCAGCAGCTTGCCGACATTGCTGCATTCCTTGAGGTAGTCCTTGCGCACATTGGTGTAGACCGTGGCCTGGCCGAAGTTCGGACCGAAATACTCATCGCCGCCGCTGAGGTATTTCATCTTGTTGCGGGTGTTCATCGGGTGCGGCTCCCAACCCAGGAACACCAGCCATTCGTTCTTGCGCGCGGCGCGTTTGACTTGCGAGAGCATCGCCGCTTCGCTGGACTCCACCATCTTGAAATCCTTCAGGCCGAAGGCGTTCTTGTCGATCATGCTCTGGATCAGCCGATTGCCGTCGTTGCCCGGTTCGATGCCGTAGAGCTGACCGTTGAGCTTGTCCTTGAATTTGGCGATGTCGGCAAAGTCGCGCAGCCCGGCGTCGTACACGTAATCGGGCACCGCCAGGGTGTATTTGGCGCCATGCAGGTTGGCGCGCACGGTCTCCACGGTGCCGGCATCGCGGTAAGGCTTGATGTCGTTTTCGGTGGTGGGCATCCAGTTGCCGAGGAACACGTCCAGCTCCTTGCCCGACGACAGGGCGCGGTAGGTCACCGGGATCGACAGCAGGGTGGTTTTGGTTTTGTAGCCCAGCGATTCCAGCACTTCGCTGGCGACGGCGGTGGTGACGGTGATGTCGGTCCAGCCGACGTCGGAGAAGCGCACCGTGGCGCAGGACTCCGGTTCGGCGGCCAGGGCGTGCAACGGCAACGCGAGGGATGCAAGCAAGAGCAAGGCTTTCATGGATCGACTCCTCAGGGGTAAACGTCGGCAGCGGTTTTTATTGTTGTGTCCAGCCAGGCGGGTCGTGCCCGTCACTATGGCGGGGTCGGCCACGTGGCTCTTGATCAAACGCGGCATAAGTGCGCCGTTTTCCCTCGGTCGGCGTGCTGCGAAAAAACGGCAGCCGCTGTCGTTTCCCGTCAAGTGCGCGCCAGGCGTCTCTCTACACTGCCAGGCAACCGATCAATAACTGTGGAGCACGGGATGAATCCAGCTGTCGAGTCATTGCGAATCCGCCTGGCCTGCGCCTTCCGCTGGGCCGCGCGGCTGAACCTGCACGAGTCCATCGCCAACCACTTCAGCGTGGCGGTGTCGGGGGACGGTCGGGAGTTCCTGATCAACCCGTACGGCACGCATTTCTCACGGATCAAGGCCAGCGATCTGCTGCTGGTCAATGCCGACGAGCCGGCCAGCCTCGATCGTCCGGACGCGCCGGACATCACCGCCTGGGCCTTGCACAGTGCCTTGCACCGTAACCAGCCCCACGCCCGTTGCATCCTGCACACGCATTCGAAATATGCGACGGCGCTGGCCTGCCTGGCGGATTCGCGGCTGCCGCCGATCGAACAGAACGCCATGCGTTTTTTCGAGCGCGTGGTGATCGATGACGGCTTCGACGGCATGGGCCTGGGGGACGAGGCCGAGCGGGTCAGCCATCTGCTGGGGGATAAACCGATTCTGTTGATGGGCAACCACGGGGTGCTGGTCGCGGCGCCGAGCATCGCCCAGGCGTTCGATGATCTGTATTACTTCGAACGCGCCTGCGAGACCTATATCACCGCGCTTTCAACCGGTCGTGAGTTGCGGATCGCCAGCGATGAAGTCGCCCGCAAGACGTGCCGGCAATGGCTTGAGTACCCGGGTTTTGCCGACAAGCATTTCAATGCGCTGATGGCGATCCTGGACGAGGAAGCGCCGGATTATCGCCTGTGAAATCACTCTGCCCCGGCCGGCCGCTGCTCCTTGCGCAGCGGCTGGCGCATCACCGGGGCGGTCCAGATCTGGCTGCGGTCTTCACTCGGCGGGCAGCCGAAGCGCGCGCGGTAGGTGCGGGAAAAGTGTTCCAGTGAACCGAAGCCCGAACAGGCCGCGACCTGGGCCACGCTCAGGCGCGTCTGTTGCAGCAAGCTGTGGGCCTTGGCCAGCCGCAGGGTGATGTAGTACTTGAGCGGCGACAGCCCGGTCTGATGCTTGAATTGCCGCTCCAGTTGCCGGCGCGACAGCCCGACCTGGCCCGCGATCGCTTCGCAATCCAGCGGCTCCTCCAGCGCCTGCTCCATGAGTTGCACGGCGCGGCGAATCTTGCTGCCGTACAGGCCGGTGTTGGTCAGGCCGCCGTCGAGCTGGTTGTCCGCCGGGGCGCGTACCTGGCCCATCAACAAGTGCATGCCGATTTCCCGTGCCAGTTCGTTGTCGATGCTCTGGCCGATCCAGCCGAGCAGCATGTCCAGCGTCGTGGTCGCGCCGGCGCAGGTCATGCGCTGGCGTTCCAGGGTGTAGAGCTGCGGCCTGGCGTGGACCCGTGGATAACTTTCCTGAAAACCCTGCAAGTTGTCCCAGTGCACCGCCGCTTCATAACCATCGAGCACCCCGGCCGCCGCCAGCAGCTCGGTGCCGGTTTCCACGCCCATCAGCACGGCGCCGAACAGCGCCTGCTTGCGCAACCAGCTCTTGAGCGTCAGGTTGCGGCTGTGTTTGTGCACATCGAAACTGGCGATCACCAGGCACACGTCAAAGCCCTGGTCGGCCTTCAAACCGTCGTTGGCGACGGTGCTCAAGCCGTTGCTGGCCTGCACCGGTTCGCCGTCCAGCGACAGCAGCGACCACTGAAACAACGGCCGTTGCGTCAGCCAGTTGGCAATGGCCAGGGGTTCGAGCACGGCAGCCAGGCCGAAATTGGAAAATGACGGCAACAGCAACACCGCGACCCGCAATGGCGCGACCTCGCCGCGCCGCCAGGTGAAACGGGTTTCTGCATTGCTGGACGACGGATTGCTCATGGTTGATCTCTATCGTTGTCGTGTCTGCCATTGCGGGTGAACCCAGACCGGCGCCGCGCAGGCCCGCAAGGCTGGTTTGCCGCGAATCATGTCACTGGCCTTCTCCGCGATCATCACTGTCGGTGCGTTGGTGTTGCCGCTGACAATCACCGGCATGATCGACGCATCCACCACCCGCAAGCCATCGAAGCCATGCACGCGCAGCTGCGGGTCGACCACCGCTTCGGCATCGCCCACCGGCCCCATCTTGCAGGTGCCGCTGGCATGGTAGCCGGTTTCCGTGACTTGTCTGGCCCAGGCGTCCAGCGCAGCGTCACTTTGCGCCTGCGCGCCAGGCACCAGTTCTTCTCCCCTGAACGCCGCCATGGCCGGTTGCGCGATGATCTCGCGCACCAGCCTGGCACCTGCGCGCATGTCGGCTCGATCCTGCTCGGTTTTCAGGTAATTGAACAGGATGCGCGGCGCCTGCCTGGGGTCGGCGCTGTTGAGCGTGACACTGCCCAGGCTGGTGGGGCGCATCAGGTCGATGTGGATCTGAAAAGCATGGTCCGGCACCAGGTCGACACTGCCGGGGATCACCGCCAGCGGCATGAACGTCAGTTGCAGGTCAGGGTGTTCGACCCCGGCCCGGGAGCGGATGAATGCCCCGGCTTCGAAATGGTTGCTCGCCGCCAGCCCGTCGTGGCTGACGAACCAGCGCGCGCCGATCCACCATTTGCCCGGCGCGGTGGTCCAGGGGTACAGCGACACCGGTTTTTTGCAACGGTATTGCACGACGCTGTCGGGATGGTCATTGAGGCGCCGGCCGACGCCGGGCAGGTCATGTTTGACCGTGATGCCCAAGTCGCGCAGTTCGGAGGCCGGGCCGACACCGGACAGCAACAGAAGCTGCGGGGAATTGATCGCGCCGGCGGTCAGCAGCACTTCTTTTCGGGCGAACGCTTGATGGATCCCGCCGCTTTGTTCGTACTCGATGCCGATGGCGCGTTGGCCGTCAAACAGGATGCGCAACGCCAGTGCATCGGTGGCCACCCGGACATTGCCCCGGTTCAGCGCCTGGCTCAGATAACCGCGAGAAGTGCTCCAGCGCCGGCCGTTGCGGGTGGTACGGTCCACCGGTCCGAAGGCTTCCTGGCGATAGCCGTTGAGGTCATCGCTCAAGCCATACCCGGCCTCGGCCCCGGCCGCCAGGAATGCCGCGCACAATGGTGTTTGCGTATCGCCGGGGGTGACGTGCAGATGCCCCGTCGCCCCGCGATAATCGTCGGCACCGTCGGCGTGGGTTTGTGCGCGCTTGAAGTACGGCAGCACCTCCTGATAGCTCCAGCCGGCGCAGCCCTGGTCGGCCCAGGCGTCGTAATCCCGGGCATGGCCACGGATGTAGACCATGCCATTGATCGACGACGACCCCCCCAAGGTCCGGCCGCGTGGCGTGCCGATCCGGCGACCGTCCAGATACGGTTCCGGTTCGGACTGGTAGCTCCAGTTGTAGCGCGTGCCGCCCACCACCAGACCCACGGCGGACGGCATGTCGATGGTCCAGCTCTTGTCCGCAGGTCCGGCTTCCAGCAGCAGAATGTTCACCGCCGGATCCTCGCCCAGGCGATTGGCCAACACGCAGCCCGCGGACCCTGCGCCCACAATCAGGTAATCAAACTCATGGTCGGCCATGGTTCGGGGTGCTCCCTCAATTTAAAGGTCAGGACACAAAAACCTGTGGGAGCGGGCTTGCTCGCGAAAGCGGTGGGTCAGCCAGCATCAATGTTGACTGACCTGGCCCCTTCGCGAGCAAGCCCGCTCCCACAGGGAACGCGTTTCAGATCGACGATGGGCCATGAATCCCGTTAAACACCAACCGATGAAAGTGATGCACCAGATGCTCGCTCTCATTGCTGCGCTGGGCATCGATCATGTAGCGACCCTGGTCGTACCCCAGCGAATGCAAACCCTTCTGCACCGAGATGTTCAGCGCGATGTCTTCAGGCCCCAGGTCCTCGTTCATCCACTTCATGCACGATGCGCTGACGGCGGCCGTTTTGGCATTGTTCGAGTAGTAGCCAAACCGCAGCAGCGAGCGTTCGGCGTCCAGCGGAATCATGATGAACGAGCCCAGGAACTCCGAGAACGGGAAGGTATAGAAGGTGTTGTTCGGCCACAGGCCGATATTGAAAAAGCATTCGTCCGGGTTGAGATCCTTGCGCAGTGGCACGCCGTAGGCCTCGGTTACCGAGAGATTGGCCGGGGCGATGTAGGTCCACCAGTTGTCGCGTTTGCTCAACTGGTAGCCTTTGAAGTCGATGAGTCTGGCCAGGTCGATATGGCACGGCCCCGACAACTTGAAGTGATAGCCCTCGATGGAATTGTCCATGATCACCTTCCAGTTGGCCGGCACGATCACGTCCTGTTCCTCGATCAGGCGCATGTTGGCCAGGTCCGGAAACACCCGGCGCATTTCCTCGTCGGCACCGGGGAACAGGTCGCGCATTGACGGTGCGTTCGGGTCGAGGTTGAAGTAAATGAAACCGCCCAACTCCTCGGTGCGGATTTGCGGGATGTTGAACTGCTGCAGCTCGAAGTTTTTCATCTTCTCGCAACGGGGCGCGCTGCGCAGGCTGCCGTCCATTTCATAACACCAGGAGTGATAAGCGCACCGCACCACGCCACCGGTGGTGCCACGCCGCTCTTCGAGCAGGCGGTTGCCGCGATGCTGGCAAACGTTATGAAAGGCATGGATCTGCCCCTGCCGATTCTTCGCCACCACCACGCTCTGGTCGAACAGATCCGTCACCACATACTGCCCAGGCTCGGCGAACTCACTGACATGCCCGGCCACGTGCCAGGCATGCATAAAAATGTTATCGCGCTCGGCCTTGAACAACGTCTCGTCGTAGAAGTAACGCGAAGGCAGGGTGAAGGCCTCTTCCGGGTCCTGATGATCCCAACCGTCGATCGAACTGGATGATTTGAGCGTCTGGACATTGTGCATCGGGGCAATCTCCTCGGTGACTGGCGCCGCACGGTACGGCTTGGTTATGGGTCCTAATCTAGGGGGCGGGGAGGAGGGGGGATTGATCAAATGCGACCAGTTGCGGGGTGAAAATATCAAGGTGCAGGTTGCAGGAAGTGTGGGTTGTAAACCTCTCCACTGTAGGCGCGAGCCTGCTCGCGATGGACGTCAACGATAACGCGTGCTGTCTGAATGAACGCGATGTCTGGACGTTTTTCGCGAGCAGGCTCGCTCCCACACGGAATCGTTTACCTCAGGTTTATTTTTTCATTCAGGCTTTTCATCGTTCCCACTTTGTTTTCCAGATACTCGCTCAGCCCCTTGGCGCGAAGCTTACAAGCGTCGCAGTTTTTGCAGCCGTTACCGATTATCCCGTTGTAGCAAGTCAACGTTTGGTCGCGGATAAGATCCAGTTGATTGTGGTGATCCGCCAACGCCCACGTTTCTGCCTTGTTCAACCACATCAGCGGCGTTTCAATATGCAGTTTGTAGTCCATCCCTGACTCAATGGCTGTGTTCAGGGCTTTAACGAATTGGTCACGGCAATCGGGGTAACCGGAAAAGTCTGTTTCACAAACACCGGTGATGATCGTCTGCGCTTTGACTTGGTACGCATAAATAGACGCCAGGGTTAAAAACAGAATGTTCCTGCCGGGGACGAACGTACTAGGCAGTTTTTCTCCGGAACTGTTGGTGGTGGGAACCGGGATGTTGTCGCGTGTCAGGCTGCTGATCGCCAGTTCATTCAACAATGAGGCGTCCAGCACCTTGTGTACCCTTACGCCCAGCTCCTTTGAGAGAGATTGCGCCACTTCAATTTCGGCTCGATGGCGCTGACCATAGTCGAACGTAATACAGTGAATTTCATCGTATTGCGGTAACGCATGGATCAAGCAGGTGGTGGAGTCTTGTCCGCCACTGAAAACGATAACGGCCTTTTTAGTCATGCTTTTTCTTCCTTGCAGCAATCCCGGCGTGTCGCTGGGGGAGGGGCCTTGACCCTACCGACACGCACAGATTTTGGCTGTGGGAGGTTTCTGAAATGACTGTCTCTGTTTTCCGTTTGTGTCATTTGTTTACTGCAAAAGATTCAAGTTTATTTGTGTCAAAATGACTGCCTTTAGGTCATTAAGACAACTTTGTTGTGTGGTCACTATGACGCAATAGACTCTCAAGTAACTGAAAAATAAGCTTTTAAAACTTGGCACGCTTCGTGAAATGCCCAATGCATCGAAACCGAAGCAGGAATTCGCCATGTCTCGCTCTATCCCCCTCAGCTTCACGCTTTGCCTGTTGTTCTCCCCCCTGTGCATGGCCGATCAAGTCGTGCGCGAAGTGCCAGACACTACCGCTGGCAAAGGCTACGGTGCCCTGACCGGTTTAATGGTCGGTGCTGTTGGCGGGCCGGTGGGGGCGTTGGTGGGGGCGGGTGCCGGATTTTTCGCCGGGGGCTCGGTACAGCAGGCGGCGGGCCTGACGCAGACAGCTTACGAAGTGAAGGACGCGCAGGGTGAAATCAGTACGGTGCGTTCGCCCAATGCCCGTTTCGAGCCGGGCCAGCAGGTGAGCCGCCAAGGTACGCGACTGGTGCCGCAGGGCAGTTGAGTCGTCGGTAGCTATTACACAAATTTCCCTTTTACGGGCAGGCGAGCCGCACCTCGTTTGCCCGTTTTTTTTGACAATCTCCGGCCGAGAGGCGTGCACTTTGTAGGAGCTGCCGCAGGCTGCGATCTTTTGACTTTGCTTTTATGAAAGAAGAGCAAAGGATCGCAGCCTCGTTGCACTCGTCAGCTCCTACAGCGTTCCTACAGGGTTATCAAGTGCGCTCGAAAATTGCCGCGATCCCTTGGCCGCCGCCAATGCACATGGTCACCAGCGCATAACGGCCGTTGGTGCGATGCAGTTCGTGGATGGCTTTGGTGGCGATGATCGCGCCGGTCGCGCCGACCGGGTGACCCAGGGCGATGCCCGAGCCGTTCGGGTTGACTTTGGCCGGGTCGAGGTCCAGCTCCTGGCTCACCGCACAGGCCTGTGCCGCGAAGGCGATGTTGGCCTCGATCACGTCCATGTCGGCTACGGTCAGGCCGGCACGCTTGAGGGCGATGCGGGTGGCCGGGACCGGGCCCAGGCCCATCAGTTCCGGTTCGAGGCCGGCATGGGCGTAGCTGACCAGGCGGGCGAGCGGGCGCAGGCTGTTGACCTGAACCGCAGCGCCGGTGGCCATGACCAGGGCCGCGGCACCGTCGTTGAGGCCCGAAGCGTTGCCGGCGGTGACCGAACCGTCTTTCTTGAACGCCGGCTTCATCTGGGCCAGCTGTTCCAGGGTGGTGGCGCGAGGGTGTTCGTCGACATTGAACAGCTGGGTGCCTTTGCGACCCTGGATTTCGACCGTGGCAATCTGCTCGGCGAAGTAGCCGTTGGCGATGGCATGGGCCGCGCGTTTCTGGTCTTCGAACGCCAGGGCGTCCTGCATTTCGCGGGTGATGCCGTTGCGTGCGGCGACGTTCTCGGCGGTGATGCCCATGTGAAAGTTCTGGAACGGGTCATGCAGGATGCCGAGCATGTAGTCGACGGCCTGGACATTGCCCATGCGCGAGCCCCAACGGGCCGACGGCAGCAGGTACGGGCCACGGCTCATGGACTCGGCACCGGCGCCGATGGCGATCTCGGCATCGCCCAGCAGCAGGGTCTGCGCGGCGCTGATGATCGCTTGCAGGCCGGAGCCGCACAGGCGATTGACGTTGTAGGCCGGGGTTTCCTTGGGGATGCCGGCGTTCATCGCGGCGACGCGCGAGATGTAGGCGTCGCGGCATTCGGTGGGGATCACGTTGCCCATCACCAGGTGGCCGACAAGGGCCGGGTCCACGGCGGCGCGTTCCAGGGCAGCCTTCACAGCGGTGGTCGCCAGGTCGGCCAGCGGCACGTCCTTGAGCGCACCGCCGAAGGAGCCGATGGCGGTACGGGCGGCGCTGACAACGTAGATTTCCGGGGTGTTCATGGCTGGTTTCCTTTCGGTTGATGCTTATCTGTACTGCGATTGAGCAGGGCGTTCAAGGCGCTTTTCGCCTCGTCGGTGTGCAGGCGCTGGATGAACAGGGTGTTCTCTTCGCGCAGGGTGGCTTGCAGTTCGGCCATGCCGGCCTGCTTCATCAATTGCCGGGACTGGCGCAAGGATTGCTGCGGCATCGCCAGAAAACGCTGGGCGATCTTCCGGGCCGCGGCCAGGCATTGCTCTCCATCGTCGAACGCTTCGTTGGCCAGGCCCCATGCCACGGCATCGTCGCCACTGAGGCCTTCGCCCAGCAACAGCAGGCGTGCGGCACGGGCCTGACCGAGCAGGCGCGGCAACAGCAGGCTGGCGCCGAACTCCGGGCACAGGCCGATGTTGACGAAGGGCATGCGCAGCTTGGCGCTACGGGTCACCACTACCTGATCGCAATGCAGCAACAGGGTGGTGCCGATGCCGATGGCCGCACCGCTGACCGCGGCAATCAGCGGTTTTTGCAGGTGGGTCACGGCGCGCATCAGGCGGAACGCCGGGCTGTCCAGGTGAGTCGGTGGCGCTTGCAGGAAGTCCACCAGGTCGTTGCCGCTGGTGAAGCAGTTGGGGCCACCGGTCAGGATCACCACGTGGATCGATTCGTCCTCGTCGGCCGCGAAAATCAGGTCGGCCAGCCGCGTGTACATCGCGTTGGTCAACGCATTGAGCTTGTCGGGGCGGTCGATGGTCAGCGTCAGCACGCCATCATGTATTTCTTGTTTGATCAGGTCGGTCATGGAAGGCGCCTGCGAGTCGGTTTGCCGGCCACTTTAAGCGCCCGGCAAACCCTGCAGCTATGACAAAACGGGTCAACCGCCCTGATGCTTTTTGCCATGTGGTCGGCGGACACACCCATTCGGGGTATGGCTTCACCCCGCGAATCGCCCAATAGTAGGTTCATCCGCTCATCCAGAGCCGAACTCGCTCGATAAGGTGAATGTGCAATGCGCAAGACACTGAAGGTGATTTCCAGTCTGTTTGTTGTTTCGTTGGTCATCAATGCCCATGCCGCTGACGTGGACGGCAGCAAAACGCTGCGGCTCTACAACTGGGCGGATTACATCGGCGAGAAAACCCTGGCGAATTTCGAGAAAGAAACCGGCATCAAGGTCATCTATGACACTTTCGATGCCTATGAAACGGTGCAGGCCAAGCTGCTGACCGGTCACTCCGGTTATGACCTGGTCGTGTTGAACGCCTCCCTGGCGCCACCGTTGATCCAGGCCAAGGTGTTCCAGCCGCTGGATAAAAAGCTGTTGCCGAGCTGGAGCAACCTGGACCCGAAAATCTTGCAGGACATGCAGGGGTTTGACCCGGGCACCCACTACTCCGCGCCTTACACCTGGGGCAGCAACGGCGTGACCTACAACGTCGACAAGATCAAGGAGCGCATGCCGGATGCGCCCATCGGTTCGCTGGCGATGATTTTCGATCCGAAGATCGTCTCCAAATTTGCCGACTGCGGCGTGACCCTGCTCGATGCGCCCACCGAAGTCATTCCCATGGCGCTCAAGTACCTCGGCCGAGACCCGCGCAGTGCCGCGCCGGCGGACCTCAAAGCCGCCCAGGATTTGCTGATGTCGGTGCGGCCGTACATCCGCAAATTCGACTCGGTCAATTACCTGACCAGCCTGCCCAATGGTGATGTGTGCATGGCCATGACCTGGTCCGGCGACTATGCGACCGCCATGGCCCGCGCCGAAGAGGCCAAGAAGCAGATCAACCTGGCCTACTTCATTCCCAAGGAAGGTTCGCTGATCTGGTTCGACAACATGTACATCCCGGCTGATGCGCCCCACGTGGCCAACGCCCACAAGTTTCTCGATTACCTGATGCAGCCGCAGGTGATGGCCGATGTCAGCGATTACATCAACTACGCCAACAGCAACGCGGCGGCCACGCCGTTGCTCAATGCCAGCGTGCGCGATAACCCGGCGATTTATCCCGATGACGAGATTCGTCAACGGCTGTTCCCGCAAAAGACCCAGGACGCCAAGGAGATGCGCGCCATCACGCGGGTCTGGAGCACGGTGAAGAGCGGGATTTGATCGTTCAATTGTTCAGTTCGAGGTTTTTGTATGGCTACCCCAATTCAAAAAACGTTTTCGCCGGCTGAAGAAGCCGCACTGGTCAAGGCCGACAAGGCGCACCACATGCACGGCTACCACATGTTCGACGAGCATGCTGAACAGGGTTCGCTGAACATCGTCGCAGGCACAGGCGCCTACATCTACGACACCCAGGGCAATCGCTTTCTCGACGCGGTGGGCGGCATGTGGTGCACCAACATTGGTTTGGGCCGTGAGGAAATGGCCGAGGCCATCGCTGATCAGGTGCGGCAACTGGCCTATTCGAATCCGTTTTCCGACATGTCCAACAACGTGGCGATCCAGCTGTGCGAAAAACTCGCCAGCCTGGCCCCTGGCGACCTCGACCATGTGTTCCTGACCACCGGTGGCTCGACCGCCGTGGACACCGCCTACCGCCTGATCCAGTTCTATCAGAACTGCCGTGGCCTGCCGGAAAAGAAGCACGTCATCGCCCGTTTCAACGCCTATCACGGCTCCACCACGCTGACCATGTCGATTGGTAACAAGGCCGCCGACCGGGTGCCGGAGTTCGATTACGCCAACCCGCTGATCCATCACGTGTCCAACCCCAATCCCTATCGCGCCCCGGAGGGCATGGATGAGGCGCAGTTCCTCGAGTTCCTGGTCAAGGAATTCGAAGACAAGATCCTCTCGATTGGCGCGGACAAGGTCGCCGGGTTCTTCGCCGAACCGGTGATGGGCTCGGGCGGGGTGATCATTCCGCCCAAGGGTTACCTCAAGCGCATGTGGGAAGTCTGCCAGCGCTACGACATCCTGTTCGTCGCCGATGAGGTGGTGACGTCTTTCGGGCGGCTGGGCAAGTTCTTCGCCTCCAAAGACGTGTTCGACGTGCAGCCGGACATCATCACCACCGCCAAGGGCCTGACCTCGGCCTATCTGCCGCTGGGCGCGTGCATTTTTTCCGACCGCATCTGGAAGGTCATCGCCGAACCGGGCACGGGCCGTTGCTTCACCCACGGCTTCACCTACAGCGGCCATCCGGTGTGCTGCACGGCGGCGCTGAAGAACATTGAAATCATCGAGCGGGAGAACCTGCTGGCCCATGTCGACGACGTCGGCGGCTACCTGGAACAGCAATTGGCCACGCTGCGGGACCTGCCGCTGGTGGGTGACGTTCGCTGCCTGAAATTGATGGCCTGCGTGGAGTTCGTCGCCGACAAACGCACCAAGGCGCTGTTCGCCGACGAGATCAATATCGGCGAAAGAATCCACTCACGGGCCCAGGCCAAAGGCTTGCTGGTGCGGCCGATCATGCACCTGAACGTGATGTCGCCACCGCTGATCCTGACGTATGCACAGGTCGACGAAATCGTCGAGATCCTGCGCGAGTGCATCCTGGAAGTGGCGGCCGAGCTTCAGGCGAGCGGCCAGTACGCCGGCCAATGACTTCGTCCGCCAGGCTTTTACCAAGGCCCTGTTCACCCGCTAGACTGCGGGTCATGAGCAGACCAAACGACGAAACGCTGATCGCGATGCCCTTCGGGGCATTGCATAAATGGCATGGGGGCATGCGCGAGGCATTCGCCCATATCGACGAGCCCGACGCCCTGCAGTATCTGGCAGAAGCGTTGGGGCAACTGGTGTCCATCGAGTCGATGATGATCAGCCTGGAGCGCAAGGACCGCGTCCCCCAGCTGCTGTATCAGCGCGGGATTGCCCAGGAGTATCAGGTCTCGATTCTCGAACGTTATTTTGCCGGTGGTTATCTGCTCGACCCGTTCTGCCTGGCGGTGGAGCAGGGCTTGGCGCAAGGCTTCTACCACCTGGAAGAAATCGCCCCGGATAACTTCTTCGACAGCGACTATTACAAGGCTTATTACCTGAATGCCGGCTGTTCCGAAGACAGCTACTACATCGTCGATACCGGCAATGACACGAAGATTTCCGTCAGCCTCTATCAAGGTTTCGGCGGTGAATGCCTGCGGGTCGATCAGCTGAATTTGCTGCGCGCCGTTGAACCGCTGGTGCGCGAATTCGTCAGCGAATTCAGCCGGCGTGGCCTGCTGCGCAATAGCGAGATCCAGTGCAATCACGAGCAAGGCCTGCGCGATGACCTCAAGCACCGGGTGCAATCGGCATTCGAGCATTTCGGCAGTGATCTGCTCACCGAACGCGAGCGGGAAGTGGCGCACATGGTGCTTCGCGGCCACTCGGTCAAATCAACCGCCGGCCAGATGAACATCTCCCCGGAAACCGTGCGAATGCATCGCAAGAATTTGTATTTGAAGCTGGAAGTGGGCTCACAGTCGGAGTTGTTTGCGCTGTTTATCGAGTGGTTGCGCGGGCATTGAAAGTCAAAAGATCGCAGCCTTCGGCAGCTCCTACCTTGGAATGCGTATCCCTGTAGGAGCTGCCGAAGGCTGCGATCTTTTTAGATTCTGTGCTTTTGTTACGACGGTCGTGCCCGCAACCGTCGCCCGACCACATCCAGCACATCGCAGCCATCGCGCAACGGGATGGCGCAGAGCAGTGAGAAGTCGCTGAGGATGAAGGATTCGCATTCGATCGAACCGCGCATGGAGAGGTTTTCCAGTACCTGGGTGACGGCGCGGATGCGGTAGTTGGCGGCGTCTATCAGGATGTCGAGCGGGGCTTGGGTGTCGACGAAGAGGGTGGGCATGTCGGTGCAGTTGCCGGTCAATGCCATGAAGCGGTTGTCGGGGTGTGGGGTTGGTTTTTCGTAGGGTGGATCGGGTGTCAAAGTTTTCATTTAGATATTCCCAAAGAAGAAACGGAGCTGCCGTCAGCCTTCCTACGGGCTAGGGTGGCAGCTATGCACGGGGTAGGAATATCGAGACCTTTGGGAATACTCGACCACGCCGAAGCGTGCCCGTGCACAGCCGCCGCAGGTGATCTTACGGACGCCAGTAAACGGCCGCAAACCATGCTTCGACGCCAATTGCATCCCATCG
This sequence comes from Pseudomonas fluorescens, assembly GCF_902498195.1. Taxonomy (GTDB): domain Bacteria; phylum Pseudomonadota; class Gammaproteobacteria; order Pseudomonadales; family Pseudomonadaceae; genus Aquipseudomonas; species Aquipseudomonas fluorescens_BU. The sequence goes on from NZ_CABVIY010000001.1 coordinate 112,497, forward strand.
GTCTTCAAGGGTTCCTACACCCTGCCGCTGAATGGTCAGCGACCGCTAAAGACTATCGATGGAACGCAGTTCAAACCAGTTCACGCAAATCGCCACATTTCTAAGGAAATCTCCGAAGACCTTGCCCAGAAATGTCCTGGGGCCTGTGGAACTTCTATCCGCAAAACGAGGGGGTTGAGTTGTGGGTCAGGCACAACGGGCATGTCCGAATCCTAGGAAAAACAGAAATGTCCTACGCCAATTGACACCCGGGTCACCTCAACCCCTGTAGGAGCGAGCATGCTCGCGATGGTCGTCAACGATGACGCTGGATGCCTTATACCCCGCGACGATCTCCGGTTCATCGCGAGCATGCTCGCTCCTACAGGGGAAAGGCAGTGAACACAAAATTGAAGTTCGACAGAGAACGAAATGTGGGAGCGGGCTTGCTCGCGAAGGCGATGTGTCAGTCAAGGAAGATGTCGACTGATACACCGCATTCGCGAGCAAGCCCGCTCCCACATTTGATTTGTGGTTGACCACAGGATCTGTGGTCAACCAGAAACGCGGATCAATCTTCGCGCTTCACTACCAGGGTCAAAATGTCATAACTGGCCACCAGCTCACCCAGCTGGTTGGTCACTTCCACATCCCACGCCACCACCCCTTGCGGAACGCCTTGCGGGCTCTTCTTGCCTTGGTCGATCTTGCGTTTGCAGGTCAGGCGCGCCTGGATGGTGTCGCCGATGCCCACCGGGTTGATGAAGCGCAGGGTGTCGAGGCCGTAGTTGGCCAGGACCGGGCCGACGCCAGGGGAGACGAACAGGCCGGCCGCCGCCGACAATACGAAGTAACCGTGGGCAATGCGCTTGCCGAATTGCGATTCCTTGGCCGCGATGTCGTCGAAGTGCATGTAGAAGTGGTCGCCCGACAGGCAGCCGAAGTTCACCAGGTCCGCCTCGGTGACGGTGCGACGGTGGGTCAGCAGCGACTCGCCGATCTGCAGGTCCTGGAAGTAGCGACGGAACGGATGCACGTCGGTTTCGATGACCTTGGCGCCGCGCACGTGTTCGCCGGTGACCGCCGCCAGCATGGTGGGCGAACCTTGCACCGCCGCGCGTTGCAGGTAGTGCTTGACCGCACGCAGGCCGCCCAGCTCTTCACCGCCACCGGCACGACCCGGACCGCCGTGTTTGAGTTGTGGCAGTGGCGAGCCGTGACCGGTGGATTCGCCGGCGCAGTGGCGATCCAGCACCAGCAGCCGGCCGTGCAAGGCCGCTGCAACCGGAATGGCTTTGGCGGCGATCTGTGGGTCCTTGGTCACCAGGCTGGCCACCAAACTACCTTTGCCGCGTGCGGCCAGGGCCAGTGCTTCGTCCAGATCGTCATACGCCATCAAGGTGCTGACCGGGCCGAACGCCTCGATGTCGTGGGCGCCACCTTCGGCGTGCGGGTCGCGGGCCTGCAACAGGGTCGGGGCGAAGAACGCGCCCTTATCGACGTTCTCGCCACGCGGCTCGAAACCGTCACGGGCGCCGAACAGCAGGTCGCTGCTCTGCAACAGCATTTCCAGGCGCTCGGCCACGTCTTTCTGCTGATCGTGGGACGCCAGCGCGCCCATGCGCACGCCTTCCACCGACGGGTCGCCGACCACGACTTTGGCCAGGCGATCACGCAGGCGGGTAGCGACGGCATCAATGTGCCTGGCCGGGACGATGGCGCGGCGGATGGCGGTGCATTTCTGCCCGGCCTTGGTGGTCATTTCCCGGGCCACTTCCTTGATGAACAGCTCGAACTCTTCGTCGTCCGGGGTCACGTCCGGGGCGAGGATCGCGCAGTTCAGCGAGTCGGCTTCGGCGGTGAAGGGCACCGAGTTGCGAATCAGGTTCGGGTTGACCCGCAGCTTGGCCGCGGTGTCGGCGGAACCGGTGAACGTCACCACGTCCTGGCCTTGCAGGCGATCGAGCAAATCACCGGTGCCACCGATGATCAGCTGCAGGCTGCCCGCTGGCAGCAGGCCGGATTCGTCCATCAGGCGCACCACGGCTTCGGTCAGGTAGCTGGTGGCGCTGGCCGGCTTGACGATGCACGGCATGCCGGCGAGGAAGCTCGGCGCGAACTTTTCCAGCATGCCCCAGATCGGGAAGTTGAACGCATTGATGTGCACCGCGACGCCGCCGCGTGGCACCAGGATGTGGGTGCCGGCGAAGGTGCCCATTTTGCTCAGTTGCAGCGCCGGGCCTTCGTGGACCACGTTGCCCGACGGCAGCTCGCGGGAGCCGAGGCTGGCGTAGGTGAACAGCGTGCTGTTGCCGCCTTCGATGTCGATCCAGCTGTCGGCACGGGTCGCGCCGCTGTGGTGGGAGATCGCATAGAGCTGTTCCTTGCGTTCGGCCAGGTACAGGGCCAGGGCTTTCAGGCGCTGGGCGCGTTGCTGGAAGTCCAGCGCCATCAGGCCGCTGACGCCTTGGCGGCGACCGTGTTCGATGGCTTCGGCGAAGTCCGGGCGCTCTTCGTGGGTGCGGAAGATTTCATGGCCGTCGATGGCGCTGCGCAGGGTTTGCGCGCCTTGTTGGCCGATCCAGCGGCCGGCGATGAAACTTTGCAGGGTAGGGGCGTGCGACATCAGGATTGCTCCGGGTTTGGTCAGTGTCTGGCGCGGGCTCAGCCGCGCCGGTCAAAAGGATCAGTGCTGGCTGGCGCCCGAGGCGCCGATGCCGGTCATGGAACGGATGAACTGCGCCAGGTAGCGGCCGCGCTCAAGGGCGGCGCGTGGCGAACGGTCAGTGACGGAAAACAGCCAGGCGCTGAAGAAGGCCAGGCTCATGGAAAACAGTGCCGGGTTGGAATACGGGAACAGCGCCTTGTCGTGATGCATGACGTTGACCCACACCGCCGGGCTCAACACCAGCAGGACAATCGCCGAGACCAGGCCCATCAGGCTGCCGATCACCGCGCCGCGAGTGGTCAGGCCTTTCCAGTACATGGAAAGGAACAGCACCGGGAAATTCACCGAAGCGGCGATGGCCAGCACCAGCCCGGACAGGAACGCGATGTTCTGCGATTCGAACAACAGGCCGAGGATGATCGCCAGCACGCCGATGCACAGGGTGGCGATCCGCGACACACGCATCTCTTGCTGTTCGCTGGCCTGACCCTTGCGCATCACGCAGGCATACAGATCGTGGGACACCGCCGAGGCGCCGGACAAGGCCAGCCCGGCGACCACCGCCAGGATGGTGGCGAAGGCCACTGCTGAAATGAAGCCGAGAAACAGGTTGCCGCCCACGGCCTGGGCCAGGTGCACGGCGACCATGTTGCCGCCGCCGATGATCGCGCCAGTGGCGTCGCGGTACGACGGATCGGTGCCGACCATCACGATCGCGCCGAAGCCGACAATGATCAGCAGCAGGTAGAAATAGCCGATGAAACCGGTGGCGTAGAACACGCTTTTACGCGCTTCCTTGGCATCGCTGACGGTGAAGAAGCGCATCAGGATGTGCGGCAGGCCAGCGGTGCCGAACATCATGCCCAGCCCCAGGGAAATCGCGTCGATCGGGTTGGACAGCAAGCCGCCCGGCGCCATGATTGCGTTGCCCTTGGCGTGCACGGCGGTGGCGCCGGCAAACATCGCTTCGGTGCTGAAACCGAAATGCTTGAGCACCATGAACGCCATGAAACTGGTGCCGAACAGCAGCATCACCGCCTTGATGATCTGCACCCAGGTGGTGGCGAGCATGCCGCCGAAGGTTACGTAGAAGACCATCAGCACGCCGACCAGCATCACCGCGTAGAGGTAGTCGATGCCGAACAGCAACTCGATCAGCTTGCCGGCGCCGACCATCTGCGCCACCAGGTACATCAGGGCCACGGTCAGGGTGCCGAAGGCCGAGGTCAGGCGCACTGGCGTTTGCTCAAGACGATAAGAAACCACGTCGGCGAAGGTGTACTTGCCGAGGTTGCGCAGGCGTTCGGCGATCAGGAACAGGATGATCGGCCAGCCGGCCAATACGCCCAAGGCGTACAGCAAGCCGTCATAGCCGTTAAGAAACATCATCGCGGAGATGCCCAGGAAAGACGCCGCCGAAATCATGTCGCCGGCAATCGCCAGGCCATTCTGGAAGCCGGTCATGCCGCCGCCGGCGGTGTAGAAATCACTGGCCGAACGGGTGCGCAAGGCAGCCCAGCGGGTGACGCCGAGGGTGAACAGCACAAACACCAGGAACATGCCGATGGCGTTCCAGTTCAATGGACGAGCGGCGCCTTCGGCAGCCACCGCCATATCAGTGACCACTGCCAGCGGCAGCAGGAACAACGCGAGAAGACGGCTCATCGGGCGCACTCCTGCTTGAGTTTTTCGTTCAGCGGGTCGATCACGTTGTTGGCGCGATAGACATAGAAACCGGTCAGGGCGAAGGCCAGCACCACGATCACCACACCCACCAACATGCCCACGGTGGTCACGCCGCCGCTCAGGGACTGGCCGAGGGTGTTTGGTGCAAACGCCACCAGCAGGACAAAGCCGAAATAAATCACCAGCATGATCAGCGACAGCGACCAGTACAGCGCTTGCTTGCGGCGTACCAGCTGGATGAAGTCGGGGTGCTGGCGGATGAGATCTATGTCTTGGGGTGTCATGGAGCGCTCTCCTTGTTGTTTTTGTTGTGGGGTGAAGCAGATTTCAGGCATTCCTCAATCCCCTGTGGGAGCGGGCTTGCTCGCGAATGCGGTGTGTCAGGCAACATCAATGCTGAATCTGATGGCCCCTTCGCGAGCAAGCCCGCTCCCACAGGGATTGCGGTGTTTCAGAGCTGGTCGAAATCCAGCACCACCTTGTCGCTGATCGGGAAGGCCTGGCACGACAGCACATAGCCGGCGGCCACTTCGTAGTCTTCCAGGGCGTGGTTGCTGTCCATTTCCACTTCGCCTTCGATGACCTTGCACTTGCAGGTCGAGCACACGCCGGCCTTGCACGAGTAGGGCAGTTCGGCGCCCTGGGCGTTGCCGGCGTCGAGGATGCTCTGGCTGTTGCGCGGCAGGTCGAAGGCCAGTGCGCGGCCGTCGCTGATCACGGTGATCTGGCTGACCGCCGAATCCACCTGGCGAGCGGCCTCGCGGGCTTCGCGTTTCTGCTGGCTGCCGGCGGCGGCGAACAGTTCGAAGTGAATACGCGCAGAATCCATGCCCTTGGCTTTCAGGCTGTCGCGCACGGTCTCGGTCATTTCCTGCGGGCCGCAGATGAACGCAGCGTCGAGGGCTTTCACGTCGAGCCAGCGGCTGAACAGCTGCTCGCATTTCTCGGCGTTGATCCGGCCGTTGTACAGGTCCACATCCTGCTGCTCGCGGCTGAACACGAAGATCAGGTTCAGGCGTTGTAGGTAGCGGTTCTTCAGGTCTTCCAGCTGTTCGCGGAACAGCGCGCCGGAGCTGGAGCGGTTGCCGTACAGCAGGGTGACGCGGCTGTGGGGCTCGGTTTCCAGGGTGGTCTTGATGATCGACAGGATCGGCGTGATGCCGCTGCCGGCCGCGACGGCCAGGTAGTTGCCGTGGCGAGCCGGATCGAGTTCGACGCTGAAGTGCCCGGCGGGCGGCATGACTTCCAGGCTGTGCCCGGCCTTCAGCTGCTCATTGGCGAACGCGGAGAAACGACCACCGGCCACGCGCTTGACCGCGACGCGCAGTTCACCGTCGTTGACCCCGGTGCAGATCGAGTAGGAACGGCGTACTTCTTCGCCGTCCATTTGGGTGCGCACCACCAGGTGCTGGCCCTGGGTGAAGTGGAAGCTGTCTTGCAGCTCCTGGGGAATCTCGAAGGCGATGGACACCGCGTCACGGGTCTCGGTGCGCACGTCCTTGATGGTCAGGCTGTGAAACTTGCTCATTATTGTTCTCCAGCTGGACGGCCGACGCCGCTCAGATGCACTTGAAATAGTCGAACGGTTCCCGGCAATCGACGCAGCGATACAGCGCCTTGCACGCGGTGGAACCGAACTCGCTGAGCACCTCGGTGTGGACGCTGCCGCATTGCGGGCAGGCGATCACCGGGCTCTCACCGAGCAGGCTGCGTTTGCTGGTGCTGCCATCGGGTGGCGCGATGCCGTAGGCGCGCAGGCGTTCGCGGCCGCTGTCGGTGATCCAGTCGGTGGTCCAGGCCGGGGTCAGGCGGCGCTCCAGGTTGGGTGCCTGGAAACCGGCCTGCTCCAGCGCGTCGCGGATATCGCCCTCGATCACTTCGGTGGCGGGGCAGCCGGAGTAGGTCGGCGTGACCACCACGTGCAAGTGACCGGCCTGCCAATCCAGATCGCGGACGATCCCCAGGTCCACCACGCTGACCACCGGCACTTCCGGGTCCATGACTTCGGCCAGGATCGCCCAGGCGGCCGCCAGGTCGGTCGGTTGTGCCGGCCGGGCGCCCTGGTCGCTGGCGATCAGATCACCAGGTTGCATCGGGGTACGCTCGTGGCAGGAATTGCATCTCGGCCAGCAGAATGCCCAGGTGCTCGGTGTGCAGGCCCTTGCGCGCATTCAGGTAGAAATAGCTCGGCGAGGCCGGAACGGGCAGGGTGGCGCTGGCGAAGATTGCTTCAACCTTGGCTTGCCATGCAGCGGCGACAGTGGCGATGTCCGGGGTGATGCCGGCTTCGCACAGGCGCTGTTCGCTGTCATCGGCGGCGATCAGTTCGACGGTGAAGCGCCAGACCTCGGGGATCGCCGCCAGCATGCGCTTGTGGCTTTCTTCAGTGCCGTCGCCCAGACGCTCGACCCACTCGCCGGAGCGGCGCAGGTGATAGGTGACTTCCTTCACGGCCTTGGCGGCGATCCCGGCGATGCGCTCATCGCTGGATTGGCTCAGGCCCTTGAGTACTTCCAGGTGCCAGGCGTCGTACAGGAACTGCTTGAGGATGGTCACCGCGTAGTCGCCGTTGGGTTGTTCCACCAGCAGCAGGTTGCGATAGGCGCGTTCGTCGCGGCGGAACGCCAGGTCATCGGCGTCGCGGCCGTCGTCCAGCAGTTCGGCGGCGTAGTCCAGCCAGTTGCGGGCCTGGCCGACGAGGTCGAGGCCGACGTTCATCAGCGCCAGCTCTTCTTCCAGCGCCGGAGCCTTGCCGCACCACTGGCACAGGCGCTGGCCCTGGATCAGGGCGCTGTCGCCCAGGCGCAGCAGGTATTCGATCAGATCGGTCTTGTTATTCATGGTCGACCTCACATGTGCCCGACTTCGGCCGGCAGCTCGTAGAAGCTGGCATGGCGATAAACCTTGTCGTCCGATGGGTCGAACAGCGGGTCTTTTTCATCCGGCGACGAGGCGGTGATCAGTGCCGAAGGCACCACCCACAGGCTCACGCCTTCGCTGCGGCGGGTGTACAGCTCGCGTGCGTTCTCGATGGCCATGGTGGTGTCGGCGGCATGCACGCTGCCGACGTGCTTGTGGTTGAGGCCGTGCTTGCTGCGCACGAAAACTTCGAAGAGGGTCCACTCGGACATGACATTCACTCCACATCAGTTGCTCTGTAGGAGCTGTCGAGTGCAACGAGGCTGCGATCTTTAGATTTTAAAAAGCAAGATCAAAAGATCGCAGCCTCGTTGCACTCGTCAGCTCCTACACAGGGTTTGTTGGCCGAATCAGGCGGCGTTCTTGTTTTGTTTTTTGCGGGCGTGGGCGACGGCGGCTTCGCGGACCCAGGCACCGTCTTCAATCGCCTTGCGGCGGGTGGCGACGCGTTCCTGGTTGCACGGGCCGTTGCCCTTGAGCACTTCGTAGAATTCGTCCCACTGGATCTGGCCGAAGTCGTAATGGCCGGTCTCGGCGTTCCACTTCAGGTCGGGATCGGGGCAGGTGCAGCCCAGCAGTTCCAGCTGCGGGATGGTCTGGTCGATGAAGCGCTGGCGCAGCTCGTCGTTGCTCTGGCGCTTGATCTTCCAGGCCATGGATTGCGCGCTGTTGGGCGAGTGTTCGTCGCTCGGGCCGAACATCATCAACGACGGCCACCACAGGCGGTTGATCGCGTCCTGGACCATGTCTTTTTGCGCCTGAGTGCCGTGGCGCATCATGGTCAGGAGGATTTCGTAGCCCTGGCGCTGGTGGAAACTCTCTTCCTTGCAGATGCGGATCATCGCCCGCGAGTACGGACCGTACGAGGTGCGCTGCAAGACCACCTGGTTAACGATCGCCGCGCCATCCACCAGCCAGCCCACCGCGCCCATGTCGGCCCAGTTCAGTGTCGGGTAATTGAAGATGCTCGAATACTTGGCCTTGCCGCTGTGCAACTTGTCGATTTCCGCATCACGGTCGGCGCCCAGGGTTTCCATGGCGCTGTACAGGTACAGGCCGTGACCGGCTTCGTCCTGGATCTTGGCCATCAATTGCAGTTTGCGTTTGAGCGAAGGGGCGCGGGTGACCCAGTTGCCTTCGGGCAGCATGCCGACGATTTCGGAGTGGGCGTGCTGGGAAATCTGCCGGATCAGGGTCTGGCGGTAGGCATCTGGCATCCAGTTCTTGGCTTCGATCTTGATTTCTGAATCGATTTTTTCCTGGAAAGCGCGCTCCTGTTCGGACATCTCCGACAGGTCTTTTATGCGCTTTACGCCTGTTTCTACTAGCTGTGCGTACATTGGGGTCTCCGGCCTTGAAGCTATTCGAGGGCATGGAGAACTTTATAAGCGATACAGAAATTAATATCAAACGGAAAATGACGTGTCGTATTTGTTTTTTGTATCGCTTTGGGAGCCGTTGGTCGTTTTGGGGTTCGCACTTTCCCTGTGGGAGCGGGCTTGCTCGCGAAGGCGGCGTGTCATTCAGCGCAAATGTCGACTGGCACGGCCCCTTCGCGAGCAAGCCCGCTCCCACAGGCGTCGCGTCAGAAATCCAAAAAAAAACCCCGCATCAGCGGGGTTCAAAGGGGTGCAGCAGTCATGCTTTCGGGCGTTTGTCCATCACGTGGCAGGCCTTGCCCTCGGATCGCTTGATCGAGTGGAAAGGCTGCAGGACGATCCGCGAACTGATCCCGATGTAGGTCTTGATGTGCTTGCTCAGCTCGCCACAGACAGCCTTCTGCTGTTCGTCGGTCATGTGCTGGTGTTCGGCCTTGAGCTCCACGTGCACATCCACGCTGTCCAGGTTGCCATTGCGATACAGATGGATCTCGTAGCACTCGGCAAGCTGTTTGACTTTCAGTACCTGCTCCTCGATCTGCGTCGGGAACACGTTGACGCCGCGGATGATCAGCATGTCGTCGCTGCGCCCGGTGATCTTGTCGATACGTCGCATTGGCCGCGCGGTGCCCGGCAGCAGGCGCGTCAGGTCGCGGGTGCGGTAGCGGATCATCGGCAGGGCTTCTTTGCTCAGCGACGTGAACACCAGTTCGCCCATCTGCCCGTCCGGCAGCACTTCGCCGGTGACCGGGTCGATGATTTCCGGGTAGAAGTGGTCTTCCCAGAGGGTCGGGCCGTCCTTGGTCTCGGCGCATTCCATGGCGACGCCCGGGCCCATGATTTCCGAGAGGCCGTAGATGTCCAGGGCAGTGATGCCCATGCGCGCCTCGATGGCACTGCGCAGTTCGGCGGTCCATGGCTCGGCGCCGAAGATGCCCAGGCGCAGGGCCAGTTTGTGCGGGTCGATGCCCTGGCGCTCGATTTCATCGGCGATGTTGAGCATGTAGGACGGCGTGACCATGATGATGTCCGGCTGGAAATCCTTGATCAGTTGCACCTGCTTTTCCGTCTGGCCGCCGGACATCGGGATCACGGTGCAGCCCAGGCGCTCGGCGCCGTAGTGCGCGCCGAGGCCGCCGGTGAACAGGCCGTAGCCGTAGGAAATGTGCACCTTGTCGCCACGCCGGCCGCCAGCAGCGCGAATCGAGCGCGCTACCACGTTGGCCCAGGTGTCGATGTCGTTCTGGGTGTAGCCGACCACGGTCGGTTTGCCGGTGGTGCCGCTGGACGCGTGCAGGCGCACAATCTCGTTCATCGGCACGGCGAACATGCCGTACGGGTAGTTGTCGCGCAGGTCGGACTTGGTGGTGAAGGGGAACTTCGCCAGGTCATCCAGGGATTTGATGTCGTCCGGGTGCACGCCCAGCGCATCGAAGCGCTGACGGTACAGCGGCACGTTGTTGTAGGCGTGGTTCAGGCTCCAGCGCAGGCGTTCGAGCTGGTGCTGACGGAGTTCGTCGACGCTGGCGGTTTCCAGCGGGTCCAGCACAGGATCAAGCACGGATTGGGAAATAGGCATGTTCATGGTTTCACTCGAATTGTTTTTGTGTTCCAGCCCCTTCATGGAGGGGCTTTGAGTGCATGACCCAAGGATACCTCTCGGCTCCCCGGGAATCGCGATTCTTTAGTGGGATAGACGCTCGATGATCAGCGCGATCCCCTGGCCAACGCCGATGCACATGGTGCACAGGGCGTAGCGGCCATTGCGTTCTTCCAGCTCGTGCAGGGCGGTGGTCACCAGCCGCGCACCGCTCATGCCCAGCGGGTGGCCCAGGGCGATGGCGCCGCCGTTGGGGTTGACCCGTGGATCGGTGTCGCTCAAGCCCAGTTCGCGCAGCACGGCCAGGCCTTGGGCGGCGAAGGCTTCGTTGAGTTCGATCACGTCCATGTCCGCCAGGCTCAGGTTGGCCAGCTCCAGCACCTTGCGGGTCGCCGGCACCGGGCCGATGCCCATGATCCGTGGTTCGACCCCGGCAGTGGCCATCGCCACCACGCGGCCACGGGCGGTCAGGCCGTGACGCTTGGCGACTTCGGGGCTGGCCAGCAACAGCGCGCAGGCGCCGTCGTTGACGCCCGAGGCGTTGCCGGCAGTGATGCTGCCGCCTTCGCGGAACGGCGTACCGAGTTTGGCCAGTTGCTCAAGGGTGGTATCGCCACGCGGGTGTTCATCCTGCTCGACCACTTTGGCCGGGCCTTTGCGCTGGGGGATTTCCACCGCGACGATTTCCTTGGCCAGGCGTCCGTTGGCCTGGGCAGCGGCGGCGCGTTGCTGGCTGCGCAGGGCGAAGGCGTCTTGATCAGCCCGGGAGATGTTGAACTGTTCGGCGACGTTCTCGGCGGTTTCCGGCATGGAGTCGATGCCGAAGGCCTTTTTCATCAGTGGATTGACGAAGCGCCAGCCGATGGTGGTGTCGAAAATCTCGGCCTGGCGGGAAAACGCCTGCTCGGCCTTGCCCATCACCAGTGGCGCGCGGGACATCGATTCGACGCCGCCGACCAGCATCAGCCCGGCCTCGCCGCTGCGAATCGCCCGGGCCGCGGTGCCGACCGCATCCAGCCCGGACCCGCACAGGCGGTTGAGGGTGGTGCCGGGTACGCTGACTGGCAACCCGGCCAGCAGCGCCGACATGCGCGCGACGTTGCGGTTGTCTTCGCCGGCCTGATTGGCGCAGCCGTAGATCACGTCATCGACCTGGCTCCAGTCCACGTTCGGGTGGCGGCGCAGCAATTCACGCAGCGGCACCGCGCCGAGGTCGTCGGCGCGCACGCTGCTCAGGACGCCGGCGTAGCGGCCGATAGGGGTGCGTACCGCGTCGATAATCAGGGCGTCATTCATTCGGGGTCTCCTGCGTCAGCACCGGGCCGCGCACTTTGTAGGATTTGCCGTGGAACAGGGCGATCAACTGGCCCTGCTGGTTTTCAATGCGTACGTCGTAGTTGCCGGTGCGGCCGGAGCGGCTTTGCTCGATGCAATCGGCATTGAGCGTATCGCCCAGGCGGGCCGGGGCGATGTAGTCGATGCTGCAACCGATGGCCACGGTGGCTTCGTTGTAGCTGTTGCAGGCAAAGGCGAACGCCGAGTCGGCGAGGGCGAACAGGTAACCGCCGTGGCAGGTGCCGTGGCCTTGCAGCATGTCGGCGCGCACGGTCATGCCGACGCGGGCGGTGCCGGGGCCGGCGGACAGCAGGCGCATGCCCATGGCCTGGCTGGCGGTGTCGCGCTGGAACAGGGCCTGGGCGCAGTCGCTGGCCAGGTTCATCGCTTCGTGATTAGTCATGCAGGGTTCTCCCTTCGGCCACGCAGCGGCGCAACAGCAGCGATGGCCGGTAGCGTTCTTCGCCGTACGCGGCTTGCAGGTTGTCCAGTGTGGCGAGGATGTGCGGCAGGCCGACGGCATCGGCCCAGGCCAGCGGGCCCTGGGGATAGTTGACCCCGGCGCGCATCGCCAGATCGATGTCGGCGGCCGAGGCCACGCCTTGCAGCAGGGCGTCGGCGGCTTCGTTGGCGAGCATCGCCACGGTGCGCAGTACCGCGAGCGCCGGGCTGTCGCTGAGCAGGCTGACCTTGAGCCCGGCCCGTTGCAGCAACGCAACGCCTTGTGCGAGCGCGAGCGGATCGATGCCGGCCGCGTGGCTGATGGCGATGCGCTGGGCCTTGGCGTAATCGTGGGTCAGATCCAGCAGGATCAGGTTGCGCAATCCGTCTTCCTTGGCGCGCTGGCAGGCCATGCGTCCGTCGCTCAAGGCCAGTACCGCATCACCGACCCGCAGCAAACCACGGCCGTCACGCTGGATGACGTTGGCGCCCTGTTCGCGCAGGCGCGACAGCAAACCTTGGGCGATACCCAAATCGCCTTCGGCGACGCAGCTTTCTACGCTGGCGTTGCTGGTGATTTCGCTCGCTGGCGGACGTTCCGCGCCCTGGGCGTAGGAATAGAAACCCTGACCGCTTTTACGCCCGTAACGTCCACCATCCACCAGTTCCTTCTGAATCAGCGACGGCTGGAAGCGGGTGTCCTGGTAATAGGCGTCGAACACCGAACAGGTCACGGCATAGTTGACGTCGTGGCCGATCAAGTCGGTCAGTTCGAAGGCGCCCATGGCAAAACCACCGGCCTCGCGCATCAGCGCATCCAGGGTCGGGCAATCGGCGGCGCCTTCCTGCAACAGGCGCAGGCTCTCGGCGTAGAACGGCCGGGCCACGCGGTTGACGATAAAGCCCGGCGTCGAACGGGTGTGCACCGGTTTCTTGCCCCAGGCCTTGGCGGTGTCATACAGGCAGTCGGCCAAGGCCGGATCGCTGGCCAGGCCGGAGACGATTTCTACCAGCGCCATGACCGGCGCCGGGTTGAAGAAGTGCAGGCCGAGCAGGCGTTCTGGATGCTTAAGCTGCGCGGCGATGCTGGTGATCGACAGCGACGAGGTGTTGCTGGCCAGGATGCACTGCGCGCCGCAAATGCCTTCCAGCTGACGGAACAGGGTGCGTTTGACCTCAAGGTTCTCGACGATGGCTTCGATGATCAGCTCGCAATCGGCCAGGGCCTCGATAGCCTCCACGGCTTGCAGGCGAGCGATGGTTGCGCTGCGCGATTCGGCGGACAGCTTGCCGTTCTCGACGCGCTTGCCCAGTTGCCGGTCGATGCCTTCGATGGCCTGGGCGGCAGCGCCGGGGCGATTGTCCAGCAGCAACACCGGATGCCCGGCCTGCGCCGCGACCTGGGCAATGCCGGCACCCATGGCGCCGGCGCCGATCACCGCGATGCGTGCGGTTGTGTTCAATGCAGTCATGACTCAGCGTCCCTTGAAGCTTGGGGTGCGTTTTTCCATGAAGGCGCTGACGCCTTCGCGGTAATCCTCGCTGCGCCCGGCCAGGCGTTGCAGGTCGCGTTCCAGTTCCAGCTGTTCGTCGAAGCTGTTGCTCAGGCTCGCGTTCAGGCTGCGTTTGATCAGCGCCAGGCCGTAGGTCGGCTGGGTGGCCAGGTGTTGCGCGAGCTTCAGTGCTTCATCGCGCAGTTCGGCGTCTTCCACGCAGCGATAGATCAGGCCCCATTGCTCGGCCTGTTCGGCGCTCAGGCGATTGCCCAGCAAGGCCAACGCCTTGGCGCGGGCCATGCCGACCAGGCGCGGCAGGGTCCAGGTGCCACCGGAATCGGGAATCAGGCCGATCTTGCAGAAGGCCTGGATGAAACTGGCCGAGCGCGCCGCCAGCACCAGGTCGCAGGCCAGCGGAATGTTTGCGCCGGCACCCGCGGCCACGCCATTGACCGCGCAAATCACCGGCATCGGCAGATCGCGCAATTGGCGGATCAGCGGGTTGTAGAACTTCTCGATGGACTCGCCCAGGTCCGGCACGGCGCTGCCCGGCGAGACGTTGCGGTCGCTCAGGTCTTGCCCGGCGCAGAAACCACGGCCTTCGCCGGTCAGCAGCAGCACGCGCACGTCGGGGTTCTGCCGGACCTGTTTCAGTGCTTCCTTCACTTCGCCGTGCATCTGGGTGTTGAAGCTGTTGAGCTGGTCCGGGCGATTAAGGCTCAGCAGGGCGACGCCGGCCTCGATGGAAAACAGGATGTGTTCGAAGTTCATGGTCTTGGCGCTCTCTGGGAGGTCGTACGAATTCGTGGATTACTGGCCGGTAAAGGTCGGCGTGCGCTTTTCCTGGAACGCCGCGATGCCTTCATTGCGGTCGCGGGTGCCGGCCAGCACGGTAAAGGCGTGGCGCTCGAAACGCAGGCCGCTGGCCAGGTCGGTGTCCATGGCCTTGAGCAGCGCTTCCTTGGCCAGGCGCACCGCCAATGGGGCCTTGGCGGCGATGGCGCGGGCCACTTGCAGGGCGCGCTCGACGGTGAATTCCGGTTGCGTGACTTCGCTGACCAGGCCGGCGCGTTGCGCCTGGCGGGCGTCGATCGGCTCGCCGGTCAGCACCATCTGCATGGCCATGGACTTGCCGACAGCGCGCAGCAGGCGTTGGGTGCCACCGGCGCCGGGCATGATCCCGAGGTTGATTTCCGGCTGGCCGAAACGCGCGTCTTCGCCGGCAATGATGATGTCGGCGTGCATCGCCAGTTCGCAGCCACCGCCGAGGGCGAAGCCGTTGACGGCGGCGATCAGCGGTTTGCTGAAGCGGGTGATGGCTTGCCACGAAGCCTGGCGCGGGTCGTCGAGGATGCCGACCAGGTCGCGCTCGGCCATTTCCTTGATGTCGGCACCGGCGGCGAACGCCTTGCGGCTGCCAGTGATGACCACGGCGCGGGTGTCGGGATCGGCTTGAGCGACGCTGAGTTCATCCGCCAGTTCGCCCAGCAACTGGGTGTTCAGGGCGTTCAGCGCTTGCGGGCGCTGCAGGGTAATCAGGCGCACGCCAGTCTCGATCGTTTCGACGGTCAGGGTTTGAGGCACGGCGGTTGCCCTCAGGGTGTACGCACGGCGGTGATGCCGGCTTGTTATTGGATCGGCCACGGGGCGGCCGGTTTTGCCGGAGTATACCTACAACGTGATACGTAAAATCAACACAAAAAACGATTTAATGTGTCCTATTGTCGGATTCAGGATTTTTGAAGGTGGGCTGCGAGAGATGGCTGTTTGCGCTGTGAGTGTTGATTTTACTGATGTCTATGGCGGTTCAAGGGCCGGAATAACAGCCCGTTGGAAGGCCTCTATCAAGTGATACGCTTTTTAGTCTTTGTGCTGGTAAAAGCGATGTGATACAAAATGCGTCCATATCGGCATCGCTTTGTGAAGGAACCTGCCAATGACTTGCTACAGCCTCGACGGCCTGACCCCGGTGGTCGACCCCAGTGCTTATGTCCATCCGTCAGCGGTACTGATTGGTGACGTGATCGTCGGCCCGCATTGCTATGTCGGACCCTTGGCGAGCCTGCGCGGTGACTTTGGGCGGATCGTGCTGGAGGAGGGCGCCAACCTGCAGGACACCTGCGTGATGCACGGCTTTCCCGACAGCGACACCGTGGTCGAGCGCAACGGCCACATCGGCCATGGCGCGGTGCTGCACGGTTGCCGGATCGGCGCTGATGCGTTGGTGGGGATGAATGCGGTGGTGATGGACAACGCCCGCATCGGCCCGCGCTCCTTCGTGTCGGCGGCGGCGTTCGTCAAGGCCGGCTTCGAATGTGCCGAGCAGTCGCTGGTCATGGGCGCCCCGGCGATTGTCAAACGCACACTCAGCGATCAGGAAGTGGCGTGGAAGCAGGCGGGCACCCGTGAGTATCAGGAACTGGCCAAGCGCTGCCTGGAACAGATGCAGGTGTGTGAGCCATTGACCGAGCCCGAAGCGGATCGGCCGCGTATGAGTGACCGTGGGTTGCGGCCCAAGGGTAATTCCCTGTGAACACGGTTCAATGTGGGAGCGGGCTCGCTCGCGAAGGCGGTGTGTCATTGAACATTGATGTCGACTGACACAACGCCTTCGCGAGCAAGCCCGCTCCCACAGGGATTGTGGCTTTCGGTATATTCCTTTTCTTTTTTCAGCCCGGTACGCCCATGTCGTCCCTGACACCCCTGAACCACCTGATCACCCGTTTCCAGGAACAGACGCCGATCCGCGCCAGCTCCCTGATCATCACCCTGTACGGTGATGCCATCGAGCCCCATGGCGGGACGGTGTGGCTCGGCAGCCTGATTCAATTGCTCGAACCGATCGGCATCAACGAACGGCTGATTCGCACCTCGATTTTTCGTTTGACCAAGGAAGGCTGGCTGACCGCCGAAAAAGTCGGCCGGCGCAGTTACTACAGCCTGACCGGCACCGGCCGGCGGCGTTTCGACAAGGCGTTCAAGCGGGTCTACAGCACCAGCATGCCGGCGTGGGATGGTTCCTGGTGCCTGGTGATGCTCTCGCAATTGACCCAGGACAAACGCAAACAGGTGCGCGAAGAACTGGAGTGGCAAGGTTTTGGTGCGATTTCGCCGATGGTGCTGGCTTGCCCGCGCAGTGATCGCAACGATGTCAACGCCACCCTGCTCGACCTCGGGGCCCAGGAAGACACCATCGTTTTCGAAACCACCGCCCAGGACGTGCTGGCCTCCAAGGCCTTGCGCCTTCAGGTGCGCGAGAGCTGGAACATCGAGGAACTGGCGACCCATTACAGCGAGTTCATCCAGTTGTTCCGACCGCTCTGGCAAGCGCTTCGCGAGCAGGAAAACCTGCAACCGGCGGACTGCTTCCTGGCACGGATCCTGCTGATTCACGAGTACCGCAAACTGCTGTTGCGCGACCCGCAATTGCCGGACGAATTGTTGCCCGGCGATTGGGAAGGTCGAGCCGCCCGCCAGTTGTGCCGCAACATCTACCGTTTGATTTACGCCAAGGCCGAGGAATGGCTGAACAGTGCACTGGAAACCGCCGACGGCCCGTTGCCGGACGTGGGCGAGAGTTTTTATCGACGTTTTGGCGGGTTGAAATAACCCGTCGTCGTTCAGGGAGCGTTGCTGTTCAGGAGAGTTTTTGGATTGACGTAGACAATAAAAATAAGCCTGCGTGAGGCCTGCCATGATTTCTACAAACGCACAGCGCCAGGATGGGTTCGATCAGTGGATCCATCAGATCAACCAGATCTGTGGCGCCTTCAACGCTCAACCCCTGGGCGCCGGATTCGCCGGGCAAATCCGCGAATACCGCAGCGAAGCCCTCAAGCTCAGCTTCGTCGATGCCTGCCAGGCGCGGCTGTACCGCACGCCGCAGGAAGTCGCGGCGGGCGAGGGCGGCAAGTATTTCGCGGTGTTCCAGCTCGATGGCACGGCGGGCATGGCCCAGGGTGACGACAAGGTGTTGTTGTCCGCCGGTGACATCACGCTGATCGATGCCTCGCGGCCCAGTGACTTCACCTACAGCGACAACTCCCGGCAGTTGTCGCTGATTCTGCCTTATCAGCTGGTGGAACAGACCCTGCGCTTCAATCAGGTCAAATGCGGCCATCGCATCCCGGCGACATCCCCCATGGCCATGCTCTCGCATCGCTTGATCCTTGAGGCCACGCGCCAGCCGGACCTGAGCCGCCAGGAAAGCGAGGCGACGCTGGAAGCGATTGTCAGCCTGCTGCGCCCGGCGATCAGCCAGAGCGACGAGTGCACCGATCTGCACGAGCGCACCTTCCGCAAGACCCTGAGTGTTATCGACCAGCACATCCGCTCCGAAGAACTGTGCCCGGAATGGCTGGCGCGGGAAGTCGGCATGTCGACCCGTGGCCTGTACCGGATGTTCGCCAAGAAAGGCCTGGTGGTGGCGCGCTACATCAAGAACCGTCGCCTGGACCTGTGCGCCGAATCCCTGCGCCAGTCGGGCAAGGAGCAGAAGTTGTCGGTGCTGGGGTATTCGTGGGGGTTTTCCGATTCGAGCTACTTTTCCACGGCGTTCAAGACCCGCTTCGGCATTGCGCCGGGGGAGTACCGCAAGCAGCATGCTTGAGATCGTTCTGAAGATTCAATAATCCTGTGGGAGCGGGCTTGCTCGCGAAGGCGTCGTGTCAGTCGACATAAATGTTGAATGACAGGACGCCTTCGC
The DNA here is from genome assembly GCF_902498195.1 of Pseudomonas fluorescens. Taxonomy (GTDB): domain Bacteria; phylum Pseudomonadota; class Gammaproteobacteria; order Pseudomonadales; family Pseudomonadaceae; genus Aquipseudomonas; species Aquipseudomonas fluorescens_BU. Next base: position 130,705 of record NZ_CABVIY010000001.1, read on the forward strand.
GAGCAAGCCCGCTCCCACAGGTTTTTGTGTATTGCCGGGTTACTTCGGTGAGTTGAGGTTCAGCGTCGGCGTTTCATCGAAGAAATTCCACGGCTTCAACAGCACATGCACCCACTCGGTCGGCATGATCGGCCACTCTTCGGCACGGGCGATGTGGGTGGTGCCGGTGGTCAGCCAGACCACATCGTCGGTGTTTTCGATGGCGTGGTTATCCTGGGTGAACTGGCCCAGGCCCGAGTCCTTGTCCGAGCGGTTCGGGTACTTGCCTTCCGGGTATTTCTCTTCCGGGTTGTACTGCGTGACCCACAGTTGCTTGTCCATGAAGCTCAGGCGGTGGTACAGCCATTCGTCCTTGCCGAAGTTGGCGCCCTTGGCCACCGGGTGCGTGCCGCCGGCATAGGGAATCAACTGATAGGAAACCGGGTTGCCGACTTTGTTTTCCTTGCTGAAGTTGGTCAGCAGGCGCACGGTCGACGGGTCGAATTTCTGCGCGGCCTGCTGTTCGGTGCTGACCACGCGGGTTTCCGTTTGCATGGTGCTGGTGCGCGGGCCGCCACGGTCGTTGGGCAGCACCACCGGGTTCACCTCCACCAGGGAGTTGCTTTCGCCGTCCACGTCCATGTCCAGGCGGAAGTTGTAGATGTGCTGGTGCGTGGTGCCGACGATGTTGTGGTCGAGCAGGGTGCCGTAGCGCGTGTCTTCCTTGGCGGTTTCTTCGTGCATGGTCTTGGACTTCACGCCTTTGACCGCTTCGATACCGGTGGCGCCGGCGTCGATGCCGATGGTGCCGTTCTGCTGGAAGACCCAGTCGAAGATGTAATCGTAGTTGCCCACGGTGCTGATCCAGCGCACCACCAGTTCACGCCGTTCGGTGCTGAGGTTGGGCTGACCCATTTCCTGGTGCTTGTACTCGGGGCCGGCGTAGCGTTCGAACACCGCCATGGCGCGGGGAATCGCGGTCGGCGCGCCCGTGTAGTCGGCGATGGTGGCGTCCAGCAGCACGGCGTTTTCCGGGGCGTCTTTGCCACGGGCAATCGGCGAGGTCAGGGTGCCCATGCCGTAGTCGCCGGAATCCAGGTAAGCCTTGAAGTACCAGCCGACATCCGGATCGCCGTAAGGCACGATCATGCCGCCCAGCGAGCCTTCGTACATGATTTTGCGTTTCTTGCCCTTGTCGTCGTAGGTGACGGTGGACAGGATCGGGCCGACCCGCGAATCGAGGCGGACGTGGAAGTCCCAGTTCTGCCAGTGAATGCTACTGCCGGTGATGGTGTAGTTCTTGCCTTCGGGCTCGGTGATTTCCAGCGGCTTGACCGATACGCCCTTGCGGCCGCGCCCGTCATAGGGCGTCGGTTTCATCGGCACCGGAACCAGCGCTTCGTCTTCGATCTTGATCAGCTTCTTCTGCTCCAGATCGACAATCGCCACCAGGCCTTCGATCGGGTGCGCCCAATAGTTGCCGTCATCGACATTGAGGTAGCTGACGATTTTCAGCAGGCGCTTGTCCTGCGCCAGGCCGTCCTTGCCGTCGAAGTAACCGACGGTCAGCGGCGTGGCCACGACCTTTTTCACATCGTTGATGCCGCGCTTGGCCAGGGCCTGGGCGTATTCCGGGCTGGTCTCGACGGCGGTTTGCACGGTGGCGAAGTCGTCCAGCAGCACCATGCCGTGGGCGCCTTCGATCGGCTTCCAGGACTTGAGTTGCTTGCTGTCCAGATCCACCAGCGCTTCGATCACATGCTTGCCGTCCAGCACCACGATCGAGGCCTCGCGAGGCTGGGCGACGTTTTGCCCGGTGAACACGAAATTCCACACCTGGTCCTTCGGCGGTGCCTTGATCGTCACTTCGGTGAATCGGAAGCCGGGCTGGTAGTGCTCGGATTTCTTGACGATGTCCACCGCCGTGGTGATTTCCTGCGCGCTCAACGGGTTGAGCGGGTTAGGGCGGGTTTCCACGACGAAGGTCGTGTCCAGGCCGGACTGGAACACCTGGTTGATGAAGTCCTTGGACATGAAGGCCGTCTTGTCCTTGAACACCACCGGCACCGTCAACTCGATACGCTTGCCGTTGAGCATGGCCACTTTACTGTTGGGCTTGACCTTGAGGTAGACCCCGTCCTTGGCAATGGTGAACAGGTTGGCGTAGTCGTCCCATTTGACCGTGGCGCCAAACTCTTCGAGGCCGGCTTGCAGCGGCACCATTTCGGCGTGACCGCCGTGGGCCTGGGCAGTGTCCGCCCAGTAAGGCAGGCCGAGCGTGCCCAAGGTAATGGCCAGCGCGAGCCGGGCCAGCGGTTGTCTGTGTCGCGACGCAAGGGAGGTGAACATTTCTGGGTTCCTTCGGGAAAGCCGGTGTCAGGCATGCCAGCACTTTGCTACAGCCGGTGGATGGCTGCTTTGGGATTCCTGCCAGAATCCTTTGGATCTGTGCCGGAATCAACATTTCCGCTGAACGGATCACCTGGGGCGGCTAACTGGTTTGAAAAGTAAATAGTGCATTGGTCTTGCATTTTTCAATAAGTCACAGGGTGGTTCGCCGGTTTCAACATCAAATTATTGATACTTCAGTTCATTTTTTTTGCATTGAAAAAGAGCGGTAATCGGTGATTGCAGTGGCGGTGTTTCCATCATTTTTTTTGCGCTATAGGTTCATCAATATTCATTACTTCTGATTAAAAGGCCGGGGATATGCTTCCGGGCACCGCTTCAGGAGCCCATCTGTATGAACGAATCAGTTAAGCACGACACGATAAACCTGCTTCAGGAACTGCTCGAAGCCGAGAGGGCGGGTGCGCGGCTGGCGATGGACACGCTCAGGGAAGTGACCGACGAAACGCAGCAACAACTCTTGAATGAGATTCACATGGGTGAAGCTGAAAGTTGCAGGCGAATTCGAGATTGCATCAAGTACCTCGGGGGTAAACCGAGCTTGAATATCGGTGAGTTTTATAACAAGGCGATGGCGATTGAAGACATCGTCGAACGTTTGTTTTTTATCGACCGGGGGCAGCGATGGGTTATCAGGAAACTCAATGCAAACCTGGCGTTGATTCCAACGAAGTTTGTCAGGAAGGAACTGGAAAACGTCTTGAAAATACATGTACTTAATAGCGATGCATTCAATCTTAAATATACTTGATCTGTAAGGGTTTGTTTATGCGGACTGAATTAACCGGCTGCGCGGATACAGAAGTAAACGAAACCAAGGCGTATCAGTTTGTGCAGGGTTTATTGAAGACGGCGGGCCTGTCCTTGAATGGCAGTTCGCCTTTTGACATGCAGCTCTTGGGCAATGGCGTTCCTGAACTGGCCTTGTCAAAAGGCAACCTGGGCCTCGGTGAGGCCTACATGGCCGGGCTGTGGGATGCTCAGGAGCTTGACGAGTTTTTCTCCCGCTTGATGCGCTCCGGGGTGACAGAGACAGTCAATCCACTGTCGATCATCTTTCATGTCCTGTCTGCAAAACTCACCAATCGCCAGACCCAGCGCAAAGCCTGGGAAGTCGGCGAACGCCACTACGATCTGGGCAACGATTTCTATTCCAGCATGCTCGACAGTCGCATGACCTATACCTGCGGCTACTGGAAAGATGCGGACACTCTGGCCGCCGCACAAAACGCCAAGCTGGACCTGATTTGCCGAAAACTGGATTTGAAGCCGGGCATGCGAGTGCTGGATATTGGCTGCGGTTGGGGCAGCTTCATGTCCTATGCCGCTGAGCACTACGGCGTCGAATGCGTGGGCGTCACCATTTCGAAAGAGCAGTGCGAGTGGGCCAGACAAACCTATGCACATTTGCCGCTTGAATTCAGGTTGCAGGATTATCGCGATCTGGATGAGCAGTTTGATCATATTGTCAGCGTGGGCATGTTCGAGCACGTCGGGCGAAAGAACCATCGCATCTACATGGAAACCGCCAACCGCTGCCTCAAGGACGATGGTTTGTTCCTGTTGCATACCATTGGCAAGAATGTGACTAAAACCGCGCCCGATCCGTGGATCGACAAGTACATCTTTCCCAATGGCGATTTACCCTCCATTGCGCAGATCGCCACGTCCATCGAAGGTTTGTTTGTCGCCGAGGATCTGCATAACTTCGGTGCCGATTACGATAAGACGCTAATGGCGTGGTTTGAGAACTTTGAACGCCACTGGAGCCTGTTCTCGGCGGAGCTGGGCGAGCGTTTCCATAAAATGTGGAAGTACTATCTGCTGTCCTGTGCCGGAGCGTTTCGCGCCAGGGACATTCAGCTGTGGCAATGGGTACTTTCCAAAAAAGGCGTTATGGGCGGTTATAACCGCGTCAGTTGAAACCCCTCACCGTCCGTGCACGAGCGGTGTAGGAGCTGCCGCAGGCTGCGATCTTTCGACCTTGAAAACCAACGCAAAAGATCGCAGCCTGCGGCAGCGCCTACAGGGGCGCGGGAGCACGATTGCCACACCGGACGGGAAGTCGTTGCTTCGGGTTAATAGGAAGCATTACTATTCACGCCCCGTTTATACAGCATGCCGCAATGACCCCCAAGCTGCCCCGCAGACACGGCTTTTTCGAGCATTACGAAGAGTTGGTTGGCACCTGGACCCGTCGCCTGAGAAATCGTCAGCAGGCCGAGGATCTGGCCCACGATACCTTTGTGCGCGTGCTTGAGTCCGATTCGGCGGCGGTGCAGCAACCGCGGGCGTACCTGCACCAGACCGCACGCAATATCGCGGTGGACGGTTATCGGCGTGAGGATCGGCGGGGCGCCATGGAGTCAGAGGCGATCGATGAAAGTGTGTCGTCATCCGGCGACCCGGAGCATTACATGCATGCGATCCAGTTGGCTGATTCCATCGAGCGGGCGCTCACCGAGCTGCCGGTCAACTGCCGCAAGGTGTTTGTCTGGCAGAAAATCGAAGGCCTGACCCAGGCCGAAATCGCCGAACGCCTTGGACTGTCCAAGAACATGGTGGAAAAGTATATGATCCGCACGCTGCGGCATCTGCGCGACCGCCTTGAAGGACTGCAATCATGATGTATGGAAACACCTGTAGGAGCTGCCGCAGGCTGCGATCTTTTGATCTTGCTTTTAAAAGCCAAAGTCAAAAGATCGCAGGCTTCGCCAGCTCCTGCACCATGATGCGGTGTGATTTTTCATCCCCGGCCAAACAGGAACTTCCATGATGGATACTCGTGATTGTGCTTGCGGGCAAACAACCGTACGCGATGAAGCGGCGCAGTGGTTTGTGCGTTTGCAGGAACCGGTCATCGACGTCGATGTGCGTCGCCAGTTCGAGGCCTGGCTGGACGAACACCCTCAACACCGCAGCGAATTCGAATTGCTCCAGGGCCTGTGGAAAGCCGCCGACCTGTTGCCGGCGGCGCGTTTGCAGGCGCTGTGTGAAGAAACGCCGGCCCGTAGCAAGCGTCGCCCGGTCATGCGTTACGCGGTGGCCGCCAGTGTGCTGGCGGTGGCGCTCGGGTTCGGGCTCTTCGGCGGCTTGAATCAATCGTCGACCTACACGGCGGAGTTTTCCACAGCCCTGGGCGAGCGCCGCCAAGTCGCGTTGCCGGATGGCTCGCTGGTCGACCTGGACAGCCGCAGCCGGATTCAGGTGCACTTTGAAAAGGATCGCCGCGGCATCGAGCTGGCCGAAGGCGAGGCGATGTTCAGCGTTCAGCATGACAGCAGCCGGCCATTTGTCGTGGACGCCGGTAGCGGCAAGGTCACGGTCACCGGCACGCGCTTCGATGTGCGTCGGGGCATCAGCGACACGCGGGTCGTGGTGGAGCAGGGCACGGTCAAGGTCCAGGGGCACTCGGCGGCCGACGATGATTTCGTCAACCTCACCGCAGGCCTGGGCACCCATGTCGATGCCCGTGGCAAGGTGGCGGCGGCCTACGCGGTCAACCCGGCTGAACTGACGGCCTGGCGCAACGGCAAGCTGGTGTTCAACAACGCCAGCCTGGCCGATGTCGCCGAGCAGGTCTCGCGTTACCGCGACAAGCCACTCAAGGTCGGCAGCACGGCGGTGGGCGATCTGCGCCTGACCAGCGTGTTCAAGTCCGACAACACCGATGCCTTGCTCAAGGCCCTGCCAAACATCCTTCCGGTGGCCGTGCGCACCCTCGATGACGGCAGCCAGGAAATAATTTCAAAATAAAATTCAGGTTTTTTTCGAGTTCATCGTCTTCCTGTTCAACTGCAACTGGTTTGCATTAACAAGCGCACACTCTTGCGATCCACAGGAATACGTTCGACGTGAATACCTCCACCGCTAACAACAAAACCTTCCCCTGGTTGCCGCTGGCGCTCGCGCTGGCGGTCAACGTGGCGATGCCCCAGGCATTCGCCGCCGACGCCATTCATATCCAGGCGCAACCCTTGGGCCAGGCCTTGACCCAGCTGGGCCAGCAAACCTCGTTGCAGGTGTTCTTCAGCCCTGACCTGGTCGCTGGCAAGCAAGCCCCGGCGGTGGACGGCAATCTTTCGCCGGAAGAGGCACTGCGTCAGTTGCTGCAAGGCAGCGGCCTGCAATATTCCATCGATGAAGGTTCGGTGACCCTGATGCCGGCGTCGACCCAGGCAGCCGGCGGCCCGCTGGAGCTGGGCGCGACCGACATCAAGGTGGTCGGTGACTGGCTCGGCGACGCCGATGCCGCCGTGGTGCAGAACCATCCTGGCGCGCGTACCGTGATTCGCCGCGAAGCCATGGTCGAGCAGGGTGCGATGAACGTCGGCGACGTGTTGAAGCGTGTACCGGGCGTGCAGGTGCAGGAGGCTAACGGCACCGGCGGCAGCGATATTTCCCTCAACGTTGGTGTGCGTGGCCTGACTTCGCGCCTGTCGCCACGCTCCACCGTGTTGATCGACGGCGTGCCGGCGGCGTTCGCACCGTATGGCCAGCCTCAACTGTCGATGGCACCGATTTCCTCCGGCAACCTCGACAGCATCGACGTGGTGCGCGGCGCCGGTTCCGTGCGTTACGGACCACAGAACGTGGGCGGCGTGATCAACTTCGTGACCCGCGCGATCCCGGAAAAAGCCTCGGCGGAAATCGGCACGACCCTGGAGACTTCCCAGCACGGTGGCTGGAAACACATCGACACCGCCTTCATGGGCGGCACCGCCGACAACGGCATGGGCGTGGCGCTGTTGTACTCCGGCGTGAACGGCAACGGCTACCGTGAACGCAACAACGGCAACGACATCGACGACGTGATCCTCAAGACCCACTGGGCGCCCACCGACGTCGACGATTTCAGCCTCAATTTTCACTACTACGACGCCAGCGCCGACATGCCCGGCGGCCTGACCCAGGCGCAGTACGATGCCGATCCGTTCCAGTCCGACCGCAACAACGACAACTTCAGCGGCCGCCGCAAGGACGTGTCGTTCAAGTGGATTCGGCAGATCGACGACCGTACCCAGGCCGAAGTGCTGACCTACTACTCCGACAGTTTCCGTGGCAGCAACATCGCCGCCCGCGACCAGAAGACCCTGGGTTCGTTTCCGCGCACCTACTACACCTATGGCATCGAGCCGCGTGTGTCCCATGTGTTCGACGTCGGCCAGACCACCCAGGAAGTCAGTGTCGGTTATCGCTACCTGAAGGAAGGCATGCACGAGGAAGCCAGCCGTCTGGCGCTCAACAGCAGCAACGAGCCTGTGGTGACCAGGACCTCGGACGGCCATGTGTACCAGGACCGTACCGGCGGGACTGAAGCCCACGCGGTGTATGTCGACAACAAAATCGATGTCGGCAACTGGACCGTCACCCCGGGTGTGCGTTTCGAACATATCCAGACCGAATGGCACGACCGCCCGGTGCTCGACACCGCCGGCAAGCCGGTGCAGGAAAAACGCCGCAGCATCGAGAGCAACGAGCCGCTGCCGGCGCTGAGCGTGATGTACCACATGTCCGATGCCTGGAAACTGTTCGCCAACTACGAGACCTCGTTCGGCTCCCTGCAGTATTTCCAGCTCGGCCAGGGTGGCTCGGGTGACGAGACGGCCAACGGCCTGGAGCCGGAAAAGGCCAAGACCTACGAGATCGGCACGCGCTACAACGATGATGTGTGGGGCGGCGAAGTGACGCTGTTCTACATCGACTTCGACAAAGAGTTGCAGTACATCAGCAACGACGCGGGCTGGACCAACCTCGGCGCGACCACGCACCGGGGTATCGAGGCCTCGGTGCACTACGACATGGCGGCGCTGGACCCACGCCTGGAAGGCCTGACCGCCAATGCCGGCTACACCTACACCCGTGCCGTATACGAAGGCGAGATCCCGGACTTCAAGGGCCGCGACCTGCCGTTCTACTCGCGCCAGGTGGCCACCGCCGGCCTGCGTTACGACATCGACCGCTGGACCTACAACGTCGATGCCTTCGCTCAGTCCAAACAGCGCTCGCCGGGTGTCGCCGTGAACGCCGACGGCAGTTTCACCAACAACTACATCACCGAAGGCACCGCCGATGGCCAGTACGGCGACATTCCGGGTTACGTCACCTGGAACGTGCGTGGCGGCTATGACTTCGGCCCTTCAGTGTCGAACCTGAAAGTCGGCGCCGGGGTGAAAAACATCTTCGACAAGCAGTACTTCACCCGCTCCAGCGACAACAACTCGGGCATGTACGTCGGCGCACCGCGCACGTTCTTCGTGCAGGCCAGCGTCGGGTTCTGACAGACCGCGGTGCCTTCATTCGCGAGCAAGCCCGCTCCCACAGTTGATCTCCTTCAGGCACAAATGATGTGTTCACTGCAGATCTGATGTGGGAGCGGGCTTGCTCGCGAAGGGGCCATTACATTCGAAATGGATGTTGCGTGACACACCACGAAGCTTTTTTAGACTTTCAACACTTTCCCACCGATAGCCACCGCCAGCAGCAACACCGCCATCAAGCCAAAGGCAAAGCTCAAGCTGCTGCCATGGGCGATGAACCCGATCAACGCGGGCCCGGCGAGGATTCCCGCGTAACCGAGGGTGGTAATGGCCGGCACGGCGATGCTTTCCGGCATGACCGTCTGCTTGCCCACGGCGGTATACAGCACCGGCACGATATTCGAGCAGCCAGCGCCCAGCAGTGCATAACCCACCAGCGCCGCTTCCCAGCCGGGGGCGAATGTCGCCAGCAACAGCCCGAGCGCAGCGGTGGTCCCGCCGAAGACAATCACCCGCGTCGCGCCAAGCCGGCGCACGATTGCATCACCGGTCAAGCGACCCACAGTCATGGTCAGCGCAAACGCCGCGTAACCCAATCCGGCATACGCCGTGTCGATCCCGCGTTCCTGCGCCAGGAACACCGCGCTCCAGTCCAGGGCCGCGCCTTCGGCGAGGAACACGATGAAGCACATCCCGCCAATGAACAGCACGATGCCATGGGGCACGGCGAACGCCGGCCCTGAGCTTTCGCTGCCGTACGGCAACAGGTGCGGCGCCGCTTTTGCCAGCGCGACCAGCAACAGGACGATCACCACCAGCGTCGCGCCCAGCGGCGAAAGCCCCAGGCCCAGCAACCCGCTGACGCCCGCCGCGCCGACGATCCCGCCCAGGCTGAACAGACCGTGGAAACCGGACATCATGTTCTTGCCACTGGCCCGCTCGACGATCACCGCTTGCAGGTTCACCGTCGAATCCACGGTGCCCAACCCGGCGCCGAACAGGAACAGCGCCGCAATCAACGCCGGGATCGACGATACCGTCGCCAGCAACGGCAGCGCCGCACAGATCAGCAAGGTCCCGCCGGTCGCCACCTTGCGGCATCCAAAACGCGTGGCCAGCAGGCCGGCCAACGGCATCGCCAGGATCGAACCCACCCCCAGGCACAGCAGCAACAACCCGAGCGTGCCTTCGTCCAGCCCGGCCCGGGCCTTGGCATAGGGCACTAGCGGCGCCCAGGCGGCGATGCCGAACCCGGCGATGAAAAAGGCGACACGGGTGGACATCTGTTCCAGGCGCCCCGGGACGAATGTGGTCTGGGTGTTGAGGTTGGTCATATCAATCCTTGGCAAAAAAACGTCGCGTCCCTTAGGGACAGTGATCGACCGGCGAGGTTTCGATCAGCCTGCGCACATCCTTGCACAGCCCGACTATGTTTCGCGATATGTTGAGACAGACCGATCATTCCAGAGGGAGGGCGCCATGGCGCAGAGGTACGATGCAAGGGGCAACATTTACATGGTCGTGGCGCCGCAAGACCTGCGCCGCGACGGCATCGACGTGCCCGATCAGGCCAGCGTTGCCGCGCAGACCCGGGAATCCTGGGCGTTGGCAGCCATCCAGGCGTGTTGTTCCTGGGCGCCGGGCACACGACCGGATGGCAGCAAGGAGCATTGCAGCGACGGTTTGCTGGTCGGCCCGTTCCAGTCGTCGCCGCCCTTTGATCTGTTGATCGTGAACACCGATGGCACCCTCGCCGAGCGCAGCGGCAACGGCTTGACGATTTTTTCCCAGGCACTCAGCGACCAGGGGCTTTTGCCCAAGGACCAGGCGTGCCTGCTCAGGGTTCACCACGACAAGGCCGATGTGCTTTCACCGGGTGAAACCTCGGTGAAAGCGGCGCAGGTCGATGCTGTGGACGGGTTCTGGCTGGACCTGGGCAAGCCAGGGTTCGGGCCGCAGGCGGTCAGTGCCCAGGGCGTGGAAGGTGTGCCGTTCAATGGTCGCGAGTTGAGTCATGTGCAGCCGTTGGCATCCCTCAACCCGGCCTGGTCGCGCAGTCAGTTCGCGCGGGTCGGCAATCCGCATTGCGTGACGTTGGTGGATCACGCAGATGACTTGCCGGGCAATGAGCAGATGCGTGAACCGCTGTTATCCGAAGGGCTGACGCGGATTGCCTATGCCATGCCGACCGGGGCAGGGCGACCCTGTCCGGCGGGGATCAATTTGCAATGGGCGATGCATGAGTCCGGACAGCGCGTGATTGCGCGGGTGTTCGAGCGGGGCGAGGGGCCTACGGCGTCGTCGGGCACCAGTGCCACGGCGGTGGCCTGTGCGGCGTGGCGGGTGGGCTGGGTAAGGGCCGGGGAGGTGAAGGTGGTGATGCCGGGGGGGACTGCGCCGATTTTGCTGGAGGAGGCGCGGGGGGAGTTGGAGCGGGTCAGTCTGTTTGGTACGGCGCGGTGGGTGGGGTGACCGGACCGACGCCTTCGCGAGCAAGCCCGCTCCCACCTTGGATCTGTGTCGTTCACAAATACCCTGTGGGAGCGGGCTTGCTCGCGAAGTGGCCAGTCCGGTCAACGCACATCTCAGCCCAGACCACTGAACTCCACCACCGGCATCGTGCGCTTCATCAGCACCTTGCCGCCGCGAACCGAATACAGCGGCAACCCCTGGCTGCGGATCACCTCGTAGTCGCTCTCGGCCGACAGGATCAGCAGGTTCGCCGGCCGCCCCGGCGCCAGGCCGTAGCGATCACCCAGGGCCAGGGCCTTGGCGCTGTTGTCGGTGACCAGGTCCAGCGCGCTTTGCAGGTTGCGGTAACCGAGCATGTGGCAAATGTGCAGGCCCGCTTCGAGCACCCGCAGAATGTTGCCATTGCCCAGCGGATACCACGGGTCGACGATCGAATCCTGGCCGAAACACACATTCATGCCGGCTTCCAGCAGCTCGTTGACCCGGGTCACGCCGCGACGTTTCGGAAAGTTGTCGAAACGCCCTTGCAGGTGAATGCTTTCGGTGGGGCAGGAGACAAAACTGATGCCTGAATGCCCGAGCAGGCGAAACAGTTTGGCGCAGTAGGCGTTGTCATAGGAGCCCATGGCCGTGGTGTGGCTGGCGGTGACCCGCGAACCCATGTCGCGGCTGCGGGCCTCTTCGGCCAGCACTTCGAGAAAACGTGAATGCGGATCGTCGGTCTCGTCGCAATGCACATCCACCAGGCACCCGGTGCGCTCGGCCAGGTCCATCAGGAACTTCACCGAACTGACGCCCTGGTCGCGGGTGTACTCGAAGTGCGGGATGCCGCCGACCACATCGGCGCCCATGTGGATCGCTTCTTCCATCAAGTCCCGGCCATTGCGGTACGACTCGATGCCTTCCTGGGGGAAGGCGACGATTTGCATGTCGACCAGGTGTCGGCTTTCCTCGCGGATTTCCAGCATCGCCTTGAGGGCGGTCAGTTGCGGATCGGTGACGTCGACGTGGGTCCGCACGTGCTGGATGCCGTGGGCGGCGAGGCTCTGCAGGGTTTTGCGGGTGCGGGTCTTGGTGTCTTCAAGGGTAATGGTCGCCTTGCGTTCGCCCCAGCATTCGATGCCTTCGAACAGCGTGCCGCTCATGTTCCAGCGCGGCTCGCCGGCGGTCAGCGTCGCGTCGAGGTGGATGTGCGGCTCGACAAAGGGCGGCACCACCAGGTTGCCGCCGGCGTCCAGATCCTCCGGTCCCAGGGTCGGGGCCTCGGTCTGCCGGGCGATGTTGCGGATCAGGCCGTCTTCCAGGTGCAACTCATGCAGGCCTTCCTGGTTGCGCAGCCGGGCGTTGATGATGTGCATCGGGAGGGTCCTTATCAAAATGTGTAGGCGATACCTCTACGTTAGCTTGGCAGCGGCAATTACCGCCAGTGGCACCGTTCAATTGTAGGAGTGAGCCTGCTCGCGATAGCGGTGGGTCAGTCAACGACATTATCGGATGTGACGCCGCCATCGCGAGCAGGCTCACTCCTACAGGGAATGGGGTTTGTCAGGGGGATGCTGGTAGGGGCAAAAATCGCAGCAGCGCGGCGACGATGGCTTCAGGGGCATCCTCCTGCACCAGATGGCCGGCATTGGGAATGGCGTGAAATTGCGCGCCGGGAATCATGGCCTGCAAGGCACGCCCGCGCTCGATGGGGATCCACTGATCGTCCTCGCCCCAGAGAATCTGTACCGGGCAGCGGATGCTCGGGTACAGCGCCTCAACCTCGCGGGTGTAGCGCTCGTCCATCTGCGCGATCTGCCGGTAGAACGCCGCTTGCCCCGGATCGCCCAGCCACGGTTGCACGTAGGGGGCGAGTTCGTCATCGGGGATATCGCGCTTGATCGCTGCGCGTATATAAGCGGGCACAATCGCCCGCTGGATGTAGTCGGGCAGCCCGCTGAACGCGGCTTCGTGCTGGCGCACATGCTGCACGAACGGCGAGCCCCAGGGCGACAGCGCCACCGGGTCGATCAGCGTCAGGCTGCGGTAGTCCTGGCCATTGAGCAGGTGGGTGCGCAGAACCGTCGCGCCGCCAAAATCGTGGGCCACCACGTCCGGGCAATCGAGCCCCCAATGTTCCAGCAGTTGCGCCAACAGCAGGTTCTGCACCCCGAGCGAGACATCGCCGTCGACCTTCTCCGATTGCCCATAGCCCAGCAGATCGAAGTAATGCACCCGGTGCGTGGTGATGAAGTGCGGAGCGATCCGGTGCCAGACACAGGAAGAGAAAGGCGTGCCATGCACGAACACCAGTGGCGGGCCGTCGCCCCGTACGGCGTAGCGAACCGAGTGTCCGTTGAAGCGATAGGTCTGAGCCAGCGGCCAGTCAGTCATGGACGCGTCCTCTTGGCGGGGGGAAAGGCAAAAAGCATAGGCATAAAAAAACGGCCGTTGAAGGCCGTTTATTTAATCAACTGACGAAGCGCAGTTCCCCTGTGGGAGCGGGCTTGCTCGCGAAGGCATCGTGTCAGCCAGCATTAATATTGAATGTCGAACCGCATTCGCGAGCAAGCCCGCTCCCACAAGGGATTTTGCAGGTCTGGAGATTACTCGCCGCGATAGATGCAGCCGCTGGTGCAGGTCTCGTGGATGCGGATAGCGCTGAGTTCGGGCAGCAGGGGCTTGAGCTCAACCCAGATCCACTTGGCCAGCACTTCACTGGTCGGGTTTTCCAGGCCGGGAATGTCGTTCAGGTAGTTGTGGTCCAGGCGCTCATACAGCGGCTTGAAGATCGCCTTGATCTCCGAGAAGTCGCGGATCCAGCCGGTATGCGGATCGAGATCGCCGCTCAGGTGGATCGCCACCTTGAACGAATGGCCGTGCAGGCGCCCGCACTTGTGGCCGTCCGGGACGTGGGGCAGGCGGTGGGCGGATTCGAAGGTGAACTCTTTGAAAATTTCCACAGTGGTTTCAGCTCTGTTCAGGTGGCGATCGCCGCGGCGATGTGGGCAGGCGGCGAGTTTACCAGTTTGTCCTGACTAAAGGGTCAGCAAGCGCTCGCCAAGGCGACCGTTGGCGACCAGTTCGAGAAATTCGTCGCCCAGCCGGCGGCTTTCATCCATCGCCGCGCGCCAGTATTTCTGCCGGCTCGGGGCGTCGCCCATGAAGCGCTTGAAGTCATTGCGGTCCGGCAGCTTGCCGTAGGGCAGGCGCGACAGATATTCCTTCGAGGGTGCCAGCAGCAACACGTTTTGCAGGCGTGCCGGGCAGGCGCGGCGCCAGGGCAGGGTTTTGTCGAACCAGCCGGGAATCACCCGGTCGGTGAAGTGCGGGTACAGCACGATGTCGTCGCCGCTGTAGGGCAGGTCGAGGTGATAGTCCAGCAGGCCGCCGTCGCGGAAGGTGCCGGCGCCGGCCCCCGGCAGGTCGCGCACGCCTTCCATCACCATCGGGATGGAGCCCGAGGCAAGCAAGGCCTGGCGCAGGTTGCCGGCGTCCAGGGCGACAAAACGCGACGGGAAGTCGTTCAGCGTATCGACCGGCGGCGCCAGGCGCGGGTCGTGGATGATCAGCCGCTCGAAGTGCCGCGACAGCCGGGCGCGACCGCGCAGGTTGTCGGCGATTACCGACGACAGGCCCAGGCCCAGGCGGCCGCGATGATCGTCCGCGAGCAGGCCGTGGCTTTTGACCACCATGATATTCAGGCGGTAATGGGCATTGGCGAGCAGGGCGGCATCGCGGCCGTCGAGCAGGTCATCGAGCATGCGCCGCGAACTCTGGCTGATCTGCGCCATGGTCACGCCCTTGGCGAAGTTCTGCTCGGTGTAGAGCTGGCCGAGACGGCGAATGCCTTCGGCGGCGTCGGGCAGGCAGGCACTGGCGAAGCGCCAGGAGCCGACCGAGGCACCGATCAGCGAGCGCTCCCGTGGCGCCGAGGGCAGAAATTCGCCGAACAAGGCCAGGTCCAGCCCCTGGATCCCCAGCGCCTTCGGGCCGCCCGCGGCCCCCGGCAGTGTGCCCACGTCGGCGGCGTCGAGGCCGTTGTCCCGAATGCGCGCAAAGGCACGCGGGCCGGCCTTGATCGTCAGGGAGGGGAACTTGATGTGGATGGCGGTCATACCGGTCTCGAATGTTGGCACGCGGCGCATTATGTGGGAGCGGGCTTGCTCGCGAAAGCGGTGTGCCATTCAACACGGATGCTGACGGACACCGCCACTTCGCGAGCAAGCCCGCTCCCACAGGGATTGTGGTGTGACCAATGATGGCCATTCAGTTTCAATTAAGTTGAAATGGCTAAGGTGCTCTCCACGAAGAAACACAAGAAATTCGGAGACGCCCATGAAAATACTGGCTGCGCTGTTCATCGCGCTCGTCCTCTTCGGCCTGAACGCCAACCTTGCCCACACCCGGGACCTGCGTTCCGACGAAGTCCGCAAACTGGTCGACGCTGGTACCATTGTGCCAGTCGAGCAGGTCGAGGCCGTGGCCCTGGCCCGGCATCCGGGTTCGACCATCATCGAGATCGAGTTGAAAAAAAGGTACGGCATCTACCTCTACCGGGTTGAACTGACTGACACGCAAGGCGTGGAATGGGAGCTGGAACTGGACGCGGCCGACGGGCTGTTGCGCAAGGATCATCAGGATACGTAATGAAATCGTTTTGGCCTGCTTCACCCACGCGCGCCGTGTGCTGCCTGGCACTGGCGCTTGTTGCTTTCTGCTCGCTCGCCCTGGCCCGTGACCTCGATCAGGACGAAGCCCTGCGCCTGCGCCAGCAAGGCGTTATCCTGCCGCTGGAGCAAGTGCTGCATAACGCCCTGGATCGTTATCCCGGCGCCAAGCTGCTGGAGGCCGAGCTGGAAGAGAAGCACGGGCTCTACATGTATGAAGTCGAGTTGCTGACCGCTGAAGGCGTGGTGCGCGAACTCGACCTCGATGCCGCCACCGGCCGTTTACTCAAAGACAAGGAAGATTGACCGATGCGTTTGCTCCTGGTGGAAGACCATGTGCCCCTGGCCGACGAACTGATGGCCGGCCTCAATCGCCAGGGCTATGCCGTGGACTGGCTGGCCGACGGGCGTGACGCGGTGTACCAGGGCAGCAGCGAGCCCTATGACCTGATCATCCTCGACCTCGGCCTGCCGGGGTTGCCGGGGCTTGACGTGCTGGCGCAATGGCGCGCGGGCGGGCTGGCCACGCCGGTGCTGATCCTCACCGCCCGCGGGTCTTGGGCCGAGCGCATCGAAGGGCTCAAGGCTGGCGCCGACGATTACCTGACCAAGCCTTTTCATCCCGAAGAGCTGCACTTGCGGGTGCAGGCCCTGCTGCGCCGCTCCCACGGCCAGGTCAATCAACCGACCCTCAAGGCCGCCGGGCTGCAACTGGATGAGGGGCGCCAATGCGCGATTCGCGAGGGCACCGAGATTCAGCTGACCGCCGCCGAATTCCGCCTGCTGCGCTACTTCATGCTGCACCCGGAGCAGATCCTTTCCAAAAGCCACCTCGCCGAACATCTCTACGACGGTGAAACCGAGCGCGACTCCAACGTGCTGGAAGTCCACGTCAATCATCTGCGCCGCAAGCTGGGGCGCAGCGTGATCGAAACCCGTCGCGGCCAGGGTTACCTGTTGGGCGGGCAAACGCGTTGAGATCGATCCAGCGCCGCCTGAGCCTGGGCCTGATCAGCGTGATGGTGGTCGTCGGCCTGGTGCTGGCGCAAACCAGCCTGTGGCTGTTCGAAATGGGCTTGCAGCGCTACCTCGAAGCCGGGCTGCGCAACGACAGCGAGAACCTGCTGGTGGCGCTGGTGCGCGGCCCGCAGGGCTTGCAACTGGATGAGCGGCATCTGTCGCCGGCCTATCAACGACCGTTTTCCGGTCATTACTTCCGTATCGACTTTGCCGACAACCATTGGCGTTCCCGTTCGTTGTGGGACCAGGAACTGCCACGGATGGAGCAACCCGGGCTGCACAGCAACCTGCAATTGGGGCCGGAAGGGCAGCAGTTGCTGGTGTTGCGCTCGGACTATCGGCGTCTCGGCCAGTCGATTTCCATCAGCGTGGCGCAGGATTACACCCCGGTGCGCGAGAGCTTCCAGCGCATGCGGCAGATCGGTCTCGGGCTGGGGCTGGCGGGGTTGCTGCTGATTCTGCTGTTGCAACGGATCACGGTGCGTCGCGCCTTGCGGCCGCTGGAAAAGGCCCGGGAACAGATCGCGCAATTGCAACAGGGCCAGCGTTCGCAACTCGATGACCAGGTGCCGGTAGAGCTGGAACCGCTGGTGGCGCAGATCAACCATTTGCTGGCTCACACCGAAGACAGCCTCAAGCGTTCGCGCAATGCCCTGGGCAATCTCGGCCACGCCTTGAAAACCCCGTTGGCGGTGCTGCTGAGCCTGGCCTCCAGCGAGCAGCTGGACGCGCATCCGCAACTGCGCAAGGTCCTCAAGGCGCAACTGGAACAGGTCCAGCAACGGCTGAATCGCGAACTCAACCGCGCCCGGTTGTCCGGCGACGCACTGCCCGGCGCCTTGTTCGATTGCACTGCCGAACTGCCTGGGTTGCTGGCCACGTTGAACATGATCCACGGCGAACACCTTGCGTTGAGCTACCAGGCCCCGGCCGGCCTGCAACTGCCGTGGGATCGCGAAGACGTGCTGGAATTGCTCGGCAACCTGCTCGACAACGCCTGCAAATGGGCGGACGCGGAGGTTCGCCTGAGTGTGAGCGAAACCGCGCAAGGGTTTGAGTTGAGCGTCGAGGACGATGGGCCGGGCATTCCCGAAGATCGCCGCGACCAGGTGTTCAGCCGTGGCACTCGGCTGGATGAACAGACCGACGGGCATGGCCTGGGCCTTGGCATCGTGCGGGACATCGTCGACACCTGGGGCGGGGTGTTGCGGTTGCAGGAGAGCGGGTGGGGCGGGTTGAAGGTACAGATTGAGTTGCCCAAACGCATTTGAAGACACACCGCAAACCCTGTAGGAGCGAGCCTGCTCGCGATAGCGGTTTGTCAGTCACCTTGATAGTGAATGTGCCGCCGCCATCGCGAGCAGGCTCGCTCCTACAGTGGATAGTAAGTGTCTGCCTCAGGTGTGATGAATCTCCCGATCTTTGGTTTCCGGCATGAAGAAAATCCCCAGCACCGCCGTCATCACCGCGATGACGATCGGGTACCACAGCCCGTAGTAGATATCCCCCGTGGCCGCCACCATGGCGAACGCCACGGTCGGCAGGAAGCCGCCGAACCAGCCGTTGCCGATGTGGTAGGGCAGTGACATCGAGGTGTAGCGGATGCGCGCCGGGAACAGTTCCACCAGCCAGGCGGCGATCGGGCCGTAGACCATGGTCACGTAGATCACCAGGATCGTCAGCAACAGCAGCACCATCGGGTAGTTGGTCTTGGCCGGGTCGGCCTTCTCGGGGTAGCCGGCTTCTTTCAGGCCGGTGGCGAGGGTGGCGGTGAACGCGTCGTTGCGGGTCTTGAAGTCGGCGGCCGGCATGCCGGTGCCTTCGAAGCTTTCCACAACTTTATCGCCGATGCGCACCTGGGCCACGGTGCCCGGTTCGGCCTTCACGTTCTCATAGGGGATGGCCCGCTTGGCCAGGATGGTCTTGGCCAGGTCGCAGGAACTGGTGAATTTGGCCTTGCCCACCGGGTCGAACTGGAAGGAGCACTGCTCGGGATCGGCGATCACCTTGACCGGGTTCTTCTCCTGGGCGATGAACACGTCGGGGTTACCGTACTGGGTCAGCGCGTGGAAGATCGGGAAGTAGGTCAACGCCGCCAGAATACAGCCGGCCATGATGATGCCCTTGCGGCCGATGCGGTCGGACAGGCTGCCGAAGATCACGAAAAACGGCGTGCCGATCAGCAACGAGCCGGCGATCAGCAGGTTGGCGGTCTGCGCGTCGATCTTCAGCGTCTGCAACAGGAAGAACAGTGCATAGAACTGCCCGGTGTACCAGACCACGGCCTGGCCGGCAGTGCCGCCGAGCAGGGCCATGATCACGATCTTCAGGTTATCCCAGCGGGCGAAGGATTCGGTCAGGGGTGCCTTGGACGCCTTGCCTTCGGCCTTCATCTTCATGAACACCGGCGACTCGCTCAGTTGCAGGCGGATGTACACCGAGACCGCCAGCAGCAGGATCGACAGCAGGAACGGAATCCGCCAGCCCCAGGCTTCGAAGGCTTCATTGCCCAGCGCGGTGCGGCAGGCGAGGATCACCAGCAGCGAAAGGAACAGGCCCAGGGTCGCGGTGGTTTGAATCCACGAAGTGAAGTAACCGCGCTTGCCTTTGGGCGCGTGTTCGGCCACGTAGGTCGCCGCACCGCCGTATTCGCCCCCCAGGGCCAGGCCTTGCAGCAGGCGCAGGGTGATCAGAATGATCGGTGCCGCCACGCCGATGGTCGCGTAGCCGGGCAGGAAGCCCACTATCGCCGTGGAGACCCCCATGATCACGATGGTGATGAGGAAGGTGTGTTTGCGCCCGATCATGTCCCCCAGCCGACCAAACACAATCGCGCCGAAAGGCCGCACGGCAAAGCCGGCGGCGAACGCGAGCAGGGCGAAGATGAAGGAGGTGGTTTCGTTGACGCCTGCAAAGAAGTGCTTGGCGATGATCGCGGCGAGGGAGCCGTACAGGTAGAAGTCATACCATTCGAACACAGTGCCCAGGGACGAGGCGAAAATGACCTTGCGCTCCTCCTTGGTGACCCCGTGGTTGGGCACATTGCCCATGGTTGTGCCGTCGATTACCGCCATGAGTTTTCTCCGTTGTTCTTGTTGTAGGCCGGAGTACCTTCAAGGTTGTCGCCGCACCCTGGCCCTGGGGCTGATGTCATCGAACACGAACTGACGGCCTCGCATCGCTGCAAGGTCTCTAGAAGCATAATCGGCTTTGCTCAGATATCCACTCGCCATCACGGCGGACATAGAACCTGTAGGAGAACCTGTGGGAGCGGGCTTGCTCGCGAAGGCGGTGTGTCAGACAACATCTTCATTGACTGACACACCGCCTTCGCGAGCAAGCCCGCTCCCACAGGGTTTGTGTGGAACAGGGGGGTTACACGCGGAACTGGTCCATCAGGCTCTGCTGTTGATTGGCCAGGCGGTTGAGCGACTGGCTCACCCGCGCCGATTCATTGGCTTGCCCCGACAGTGACTCGGTCACATCGCGAATGGTCGCCACGTTGTTGTTGATCTCTTCGGCCACCGCGCTTTGTTCTTCGGCGGCGCTGGCGATCTGCAGGTTCATGTCGCTGATGACCGTCACCGCGTCGCCGATCTGGCGCAGGGCCGTCACGGCCTGGCCGACCTGCTCGACGCTGCCCTGGGCCTGGCGATGGCTGTTGCCCATCGAGCCCACCACATCCTGGGTGCCGCTTTGCAGGTGTTCGATCACCAGGCGGGTTTCTTCCACCGACTCCTGGGTGCGCCGCGCCAGGTTGCGCACTTCATCGGCCACCACGGCAAAGCCACGTCCGGCTTCACCGGCGCGGGCCGCTTCGATCGCGGCGTTGAGCGCCAGCAGGTTGGTCTGTTCGGCGATGGCGCGGATCACTTCCAGCACCGATCCGATTTTCTCGCTGTTGGCGGCCAGGCCTTCGACCTGCACCATCGCCGCGCTCATGTCGGCGGCCAGGTTGCCGATGCTGGCGGTGGTGCGGTCGATCACGGTCAGGCCCTGGCGGGTTGCCTGATCGGCATCCCGCGCGGCCTGGGCGGCCTGGGCGGCGCTGCGGGCGACGTCCTGGGCGGTGGCGCTCATTTCGTGGGACGCGGTGGCGACCTGATCCACCTGGCGGTATTGCTGCTCCATGCCGGCGCTGGTCTGGGTGGCGATGGCGGAGGACTGGTCGGCGGTGCTGCGCGCGTCCTGCACCGAGCGTTTGACCTCGGCGATGATCGGTTGCAGCTTGTCGAGGAAACGGTTGAACCAGCCGGCCAGCTGGCCCAGCTCGTCCTGTTTGTCGTAGGCCAGGCGGCGGGTCAGGTCACCTTCGCCACTGGCGATGTCTTCCAGCATGTGCGCCACGCCCAGGATCGGTTTGGTCACGCTGCGCGCCATCAGCCACACCAGCAGCAGGCCGATCAACGCGGCCAGCACACCCAGGCCGAGTTCGATCAGGGTGCCGGCGGTGTTGCTTTCATCCAGTTGTTTTTTCAGCGCTTCGGCAGGACCGACCAGCACTTTCTCCGGCACGTCGAGCAACACCCCCCAGGCTTTGCCGCCCGGAATCGGCTGGAACGGCGCCAGCACCTTGAGCTGTTGATCGCTGTGCAGGCTGGTGGTCTTGCTGGCGGAGGCGAGCATGCGCATTAGCTCGGCGCCGGTGCGTTTATCCACAGCCTCCAGGCGCTGGCTGAGCTTGCTGGCATCCGGGCTGTAGCCGGCGAGCAGACCGGCCGGGCTGACGATGCTGACGCTGGTCTGGCCGTCATAGAGCTTCTTGCTCGCGCCTTGGCTGACCGCTTGCAGGCTGTTGAGGTTGATGTCCACCGACAGCGATGCGATGAGCTTGCCGTTGACCATCAACGGGAAAACGATGCTGGTCATCAGCACGTTCTGGCCGTCGATCACGTAGAAATACGGTTCGATCACGCAGGGCTTGAGCTGGGCGCGCGGGCAGGTGAACCAGGCATTGGCCGCTTCGCCGCTGGGGCCGGTGCTGGTGTCGGCGATGTCTTTTTCCGGCAGGGGCATGGCGGTCAGCTGGCCCGGCACCGGTTGCGACCAGTACAGGGCAAACCGGCCTTTTTCGTTGCTGCCGACCTCGCTCTGGCCGGCGAACAGCTCATCCTTGCCGTCCAGCCCGTTGGGCTCGAACACCAGCGACAGACCGAGCAATTCCGGGTTGGCTTGCAGGGCCGACTTGACCTGGCGGGTCAGGTCTTCACGCAGGTCGAAGGCATCGAGAAAGCGTTTTTCGGCCTGGTCGCGCAGAAACAGCACCTGGCGCGAAAAGCCGTGGCCGTATTGATAGGCGTCCATGAACTGCTGGCGAATGCCCAGCGCCTGGTTTTCACCCTGGGATTCGATTCGCGCCTGGGCCGCTTCGGTCAACATCTCCATGCTCGAGGCTTTCACAAGCGCAGAGCTGTGCTCCATGCGATACAGCGAAAGCCCCACCAGCAGGGTCACGATGCCCGCCAGGCACAACCCGGCCAGCAGGGTGATTTTCCATTGGATGGAAAGTTGTCTGAGCGACATGGCAACGTCCTTATTCGATAAATATCTGAGACTTTGCACTGTAACGGCCGCAAATCCGGTTTCTTTATCCCGTCTATCCCCCTGTAGGAGCGAGCATGCTCGCGATGGTCGTCAACGATAACGCGGGGAGCCTGAAGGCCCGCGGTGCCTGATCGTTCATCGCGAGCAGGCTCGCTCCTACAGGTATTCACATGCCGTTACATATGCCCAGGCGCTTTGACACCGGCCCCACTCTGCGGCACAGTGCGCGCCCTCTAATAAAACCCATTCCTTCATCCGCTGGCGGCTCTCGCAGACTGCCAGACGGAGTCTTTTCGTTTGTCTCGAGGTTAATGAAATGAATGCAGTGATTGCCGCGGTCGGCATCATGCTGATACTCAGCCTGTCCCGCGTGCACGTGGTCATCGCGCTGATCGTGGGGGCGCTGGTGGGTGGCCTGGCCGGTGGCCTGGGCATCGACGCGACACTCAAGGCGTTCAACAGCGGCCTTGGCGGCGGGGCGACGGTGGCGTTGTCCTATGCCTTGCTGGGCGCTTTCGCCGTGGCCATCGCCAAGTCCGGCCTGGCCCACGCCCTGGCCGACAAGGCGCTGGCAATGGTCGATCGCCAACACGCCAGCGGCGGCGGCCAGGTCAAGTGGTTGCTGATCGGCCTGCTGTGGGTGGTGGCCATCGCCTCGCAGAACATCTTGCCGATTCATATCGCCTTTATTCCGTTGCTGGTGCCGCCGCTTCTATATGTGCTGACCAAATTGCAGCTGGATCGCCGCTTGATCGCCTGTGTCATGACCTTCGGCCTGATCACCCCGTACATGTTCCTGCCCGTGGGCTTCGGCAATATTTTTCTCAATGAAATCCTGCTGGCCAACGTCGCCCGCAGCGGCGTGGACATCAGCGGCATCAACGTCACCCACGCCATGGGCATCCCGGCGCTGGGCATGCTGGTGGGGCTCGGGGTGGCGTTTATCAGTTATCGCAAGAAGCGCGTCTACGACCTGGAAAAGATCGAGCAAGTGGAACAGGTCGCGGTGCAGTACAACCCGCTGAGCCTGATGGTGGCGGGCCTGGCCATCGCGGCGGCGTTCATTGTCCAGTTGCTGCTGGACTCGATGATCATCGGTGCGCTGGCCGGCTTCCTGATTTTTTCGCTGTCGGGCATCGTCAAGTGGCGTGACACCGACGACCTGTTCACCGAAGGCATGAAGATGATGGCGATGATCGGCTTCATCATGATCGCCGCGTCCGGGTTCGGCGAAGTGATCAAGGCCACCGGGGAGGTGCAGACGCTGGTCGAGGCGTCGGCGGCCTGGATCGGCCACAGCAAGGCCATCGGCGCCTTGCTGATGCTGCTGGTCGGCCTGCTGGTGACCATGGGCATCGGTTCGTCGTTTTCCACGGTGCCGATCCTGGCGGTGATTTTCGTGCCTCTGTGCGTGCAGCTGGGCTTCAGCCCGATCGCCATCGTGTGCATCGTCGGCACGGCCGGCGCCCTCGGTGATGCCGGCTCGCCCGCCTCGGACTCCACACTCGGCCCGACCTCCGGCCTGAACATCGACGGCCAGCATCACCACATCTGGGACACCGTGGTCCCGACCTTCCTGCATTACAACCTGCCGTTACTGGCGTTTGGCTGGCTGGCGGCGATGGTGCTGTAAAAAACAGAAGATCAAAAGATCGCAGCCTTCGGCAGCTCCTACAGGTGGGCACCATTCCCCTGTAGGAGCTGCCGAAGGCTGCGATCTTTTTTGGGTTCAACTTTTGACCCGGCGTGCCGTTAAAGCCTTTAACCACGCCAATAAAATCAAAAGAGTGAACGTCATGCGCATGAGCCTGAAGGCTAAAGTCCTGTCCCTTGCCGTCCTCCCGGTGCTGCTCTTTGCGCTGGTCATCAGCCTGACCACCTTGTTTATCTTGCAGGGCCAGGCGCGGCACGAGGTCGAGGAGACCCGCGCGCGCCTGCTCAGCGATGCCAAGGCCACCCTGCAAAGCTACGTGGCCGTGGCCATGACCACGATCAAGCCGCTGTACGACGCCGCCGCCCAGGGCGATGACGCGGCGCGGGCCCAGGCGATCAAGTTGCTGTCGAGCATCAAGTACGGCAAGGAAGGCTACTTCTTCGGCTACGACTCCGAGACTGTGCGCCTGTTCAAGGCCAACGACCCGGAGGGCGTGGGCAAGAGCTTCAAGGACAATCGCGACCCTAATGGCGTCTACGTCAACCGCGACCTGGTGAAAGTGGCCAAGGACGGCACCCATTACCTGCAATACAGCTCGCCGCTACCGGGTAATGCGCAAGTGCTGGTGCCCAAGCTCGGCTACACCGAATACCTGCCGAAGTGGGACATGGCGGTCGGCACTTCGGTCAACCTCGACGGCATCGAGGCCCAAGTGGCGGTGGTCGAAGCCAAGGTTGAGGAACGCATGCAAGGCGTGGTGCTGAGCATCGTCGGCGTGGCGGTGGTGGTGCTGTTGCTGATCGCGGCGGCGGGGATGCTGTTGGCTAACACCATCCTGCGTCCGCTGAACCTGATGAAGGCCAACCTCGACGACATCGCGGCGGGCGAGGGCGACCTGACCCGGCGCCTGTCCATCAGCAGCCAGGATGAACTGGGCGATCTGGCGGGCTCGTTCAACCGTTTCGTCGACAAGATCCACGGCCTGGTGCGCCAGATCACCGAAATGACCTCGCAACTGACCGGGCTTGTGACCCAGGTGTCCGACCAGGCCCACCGTTCGGACAAGGCCATGGAGCGCCAGCGCCACGAAACCGATCAGGTCGCCACGGCGATCAATGAAATGTCGGCCGCCGCCCAGGAAGTGGCCAAGAGTGCGCAAAACGCCGCCGTGGCCGCCCAGCAGACTGATGAAGAAGGCCAGGCCGCCAAGCGTGTGGTGGCCGGCAGCATCGTCAAGATTCATGCGCTGGTGGATGACATTCGCAGCAGCGGCGTGTCCCTCGACAGCCTGCAAAAGGACGTGTCGTCGATTGTCAGCGTGCTCGGGGTGATCCGTTCGATTGCCGAACAGACCAACCTGCTGGCGCTCAACGCGGCGATCGAAGCGGCCCGTGCCGGTGAAGCCGGTCGGGGGTTCGCGGTGGTGGCCGATGAAGTCCGGGCGCTGGCCAGTCGCACGCAGATCAGCACCCAGGAAATCCAGGGCATGATCGACCGCCTGCAAGCCGGCACCCAGTCGGCGGTGGAAGCCATGCGCCGCTCCAGCGAGGCCGGCGACGGCACCTCGGCCCAGGCCAACGAAGCCGGCGCTTCCCTGGACACCATGGCGCAACTGATCGCCACCATCAATTCGATGAACGCACAGATCGCCAGCGCCGCCGAAGAGCAGACCGCCGTGGCCGAGGAGATCAACCGCAGCGTGCATCAGATCGCGGTGGCGGTGGATAACGTGGCGGGCGAGACCCAATTGGGCGCGCAGACATCGCGCAGCCTGGCGGACCTCGGTCAGCGCCTGGGCAGCCTGGTCGGACAGTTCCGTATCTGACACCACCAAACAAAATGTGGGAGCGGGCTTGCTCGCGAAGGCGGTGTATCAGTCGACAGCGCTGTTGCCTGACACGCCCTCTTCGCGAGCAAGCCCGCTCCCACATGGGGTTGGTGGTGTTTGAGCTAAGGCCTGTCCCAATACGGCACCTCGCCAAAACACTCGACGAAGAAATCGATCACCGTCCTGACCTTCACCGACAAACGCCGGCTACCCGGCCAGAGCACGGCGATCTGCTGCGGCTCAAGGCTGTTTGACACCTGATAGTTGCCCAGCACCGTCACCAGCGTGCCGTTGCGCACCGCTTCACCGATCAGCCACGACGGAAACATCACCAGCCCCAGGCCCTGTTCGGCGGCCTGGGTCAGGGTGTCGGCGTGGTTGCCGGTGATCGGGCCTTTCACCGACCAGGGCGTCCAGGCCTGCTGGCCTTGGCGGAAGAACCAGCGTTGTTGGCCGGTCACGCCCTTGTAGGCCAGGCAATCGTGATCCGCCAGGTCCTGCGGGTGTTGCGGCGTGCCGTGTCGTTGCAGGTAGGCCGGGCTCGCCGCCACTTGAAAGCGATGGGGGGCGAGGATGCGTGCCTGCATGCCGGAATCGTGCAGCGGGCCGATGCGGAACAGCAGGTCGGCGCCTTCCTGCAACGGGTCGATGTAACTGTCGGTCTGCTGGATATCCAGTTGCAGTTTCGGGTAGCGCTCGCACAACCGCCCCAGCCATGGCGTCAGGTGCCGTTGGCCGAACACCACCGGCGCATTGATCCGCACCAGGCCGCCGGGTTCGCTTTGCTGTTCCTGCAAGGCCTGTTCGGCTTCTTCCAGTTGCACCAGCACCAGCCGGGCATGATGACCGAGCATGCGCCCGGCTTCGGTGGGCGTGACGGCGCGGGTGTGACGGTAGAGCAGTTGCTGGCTCAGGGCCTGCTCCATCAACTGGATCTGACGCGAGATCGAAGAGGGCGCCAGGCCCTCGCGGCGGGCGACTTCGGAAAAGCTGCCATGGTCGAGCACCGCGACAAACAGCCGTAGTGCCTTGAATCCCAGTTCGTTGAAGCCCTGCATGACCCATCCTGCTGTGCGAGTTGCGCAAAAGTGTTGTCAGGATGCTCCCATTTATCGCAAAGGATCGCTACCCCGATAATTGTGGGAGCGGGCTTGCTCGCGAAAGCGGTGTATCAATCGACATTTCTGTTGCCTGGCACATCGCCTTCGCGAGCAAGCCCGCTCCCACAAGGGGTTGGTGTTTTATCTGATGACGGGTAGGTATTCCGCTATGCAATCTTCTTCAATCGATATCGCCGCGACACCCGCGGCCAAACCGGGCCTGCGGCTTCTGCTGCTGCCGCTGGTCATCCTGGCCGGCATGGGGCTTTCCGTGGAGGCTGGTTTGCTCGGGCCGTTGGGTTCGCAGGTCGGTCATCTATGGGCGACCTTGAGCATTTTCGGGGTCGGCTCGGCCATTCTGTTCCTGCTGTTGCTGTTCAGCGGCCCGCAACGGGGGCCGGCCCTGAGCGAGTTGCCGCGCTGGCAACTGATCGGCGGCTTTCTCGGGCCCATGTACGTGGTGGTGCTGACGCTGGCCACGCCGCACATCGGCATCGCCATGAC
The DNA here is from genome assembly GCF_902498195.1 of Pseudomonas fluorescens. Lineage (GTDB taxonomy): Bacteria > Pseudomonadota > Gammaproteobacteria > Pseudomonadales > Pseudomonadaceae > Aquipseudomonas > Aquipseudomonas fluorescens_BU. Next base: position 158,127 of record NZ_CABVIY010000001.1, read on the forward strand.
CATGATCGCGATTCTCTCCGGGCAAGTCGGCAAGAGCGTGCTGATCGACCATTTCGGCTGGTTCGGCGCCACCCGTAAAAAGGTCAACGGTGAACGCTGGCTGGCCTTGCTGCTGATTGTCGCGGCACTTGTTCTGATCGCTCGGGGGTAATGATGAGTCTGATTATGTTGTTGGCGGTGGTCGTGGCGGCCGGCGCGGTGCTGAGTGTGCAGGCGGCGATCAACGGACGCCTGGGGGAAACGGTCGGTGTGCTGCGCAGCAGTTTGCTGACGTTCGTGGTGGGCGCGGTGAGCACCGGGCTGTTGATTCTGTTTTTCGAGCCGGCCCACGCGGTCAGCCTGCTGGACGTACCGAAATGGCAGCTCAGCGGTGCGTTGTTTGGGGTCGTCTACATGATGGTGATGGTCGGCGCGGTGCCGCGGGTGGGGACGGCGGTGGCGACGGTGGCGGTGATTGTCGGGCAGTTGGGGATGGGGATGTTGATCGACAACTTTGGCTGGCTGGGCAATCCGGCGATCGAATTGTCCGGCAGTCGGGTGTTGGCGATGGTGCTCCTGGGCCTGGCGCTGGTGTTCATGTATCGCAGCAGCAGCCGGGTCTGACACCGCTCCCTGTAGGAGCTGCCGCAGGCTGCGATCTTTTGACTTTGATTGTTAAAAACAAGATCAAAAGATCGCAGCCTGCGGCAGCTCCTACACTGGTAAGGCGGGTGGGTTATCCCGCCCCCGACGACCACCCCAAAAGGAGTCCGCGCCATGACCGATGACCGTAAATGTGACTGTCCTAAATGCAACTGCAAGCTCGGCGAGCATCCGATCGTGCGTCACGGCAAGCACTTTTGCTGCGAAGCCTGCGCCAAGCACCACGAGCACGGCGAAGAGTGCGCCCATCAAGGCTGCAAGTGCGCCCATGGCTGACAGCGATCGTGCACAGGAAAACGGAGCCTGGTCAGGCTCCGCTTTCAGCTGATGAGGTGCCCGTTTCAGGCATCAGTTCGCGGGTCGCCACTTGACATTTTCCACGCCGAATTTCTCTGCCATCGGCTTGCTGGTCTTTTGTACCTTTTCCCGGCCAAAACGCGGAATCCTGCCAACACCGGCGTCGCAACTCGCCCAATGCCAGGCCTCGGCATTGTCCATTTTATCCAGCCGGATAATGAACGACTTGGGCGCGCCATGAAGGGTGTATTCGATGACGAAGAGTTTTGCGTTGTTCATATGGCCCGTATTCCTCCCTGTGGTACATAAACGGATCACGCGCCAAACGGAAAATTCAGTCGGATTGTCAGACGGTTGCACATGCTGGCGATCGGCTGCACGCATCGTTACCATGAAACTTCCCTGAACCCCCATGATCATTGCCCATGGCCCTTGCCGCCCCACCTGACCTCAGTGACACCGATGTGCCCGTCCAACCGTTGGCGCGTACCTATCCGCGCGGGCTGTTCATCGAGCCGCACGAGCATGCCTGGGGGCAGTTGCTGTATGCGATGAGCGGGGTGATGTGGGTCGAGACGCCCCATGAGGCGCTGGTGGTGCCGCCGCAACGGGCCGTGTGGTTGCCGCCGGGTGTGCCGCACGGGATTCGTGTGGTGTCGGACCTGCAAATGCGCAACATCTACCTGCGCCCGTCCCTGGCGGCGACCCTGGATGACAGTGTCCAGGTGATCGAAGTGGGCGGGCTGCTGCGCGAGTTGATCATCGGCCTGGTGGAGCAGGGTGATGACGGCGCGGCGGACTATTACGAGGCATTGGTGGGACTGGCGCTGCTGGAGCTCAAGCGAGCCCGGCGCTCGCTGATGAAAATACCGCTGCCGGACGACTCTGACCGGCGTCTGATGAACCTGTGCCAGGCCGTCATGGCCCAGCCATCGCTGGACATTGCCTTCGAACAACACGCGGAAAATGCCGGCGCCAGCGTGCGCACCCTGGCGCGGTTGTTCAAGGACGGCCTGGGCATGGGATTCGCCGAGTGGCGGCGCCAGGTGCAACTGGCGACGGCGGCCGCCGAGTTGATCCAGGGGGTGCCCGTCAGTGCCATCGCCCGTGAGCTGGGCTATTCCCCCAGCAGTTTCAGCGACATGTTCCGCCGCGAACTGGGCGTCGCCCCCTCACAATTTTCCGCGAACCCAAACCTGTAGGAGCGAGCATGCTCGCGATGGACTCAAGCGCACCACGTTAATTAAGGAAGCACGGGTTATCGTTCACGTCCATCGCGAGCATGCTCGCTCCTACAGGTTCCATGAATTCAGGGCGGTTTGGCCGATATTCCGAAGCACTTGGCCGGTGCTCGCGCTCCCCCCTCTCTAGACTTCAGGCATCCCTCAATGGCCCTCGGAGTCTGCCATGAGCTACTTCATTTCACTGGTGATCGGCCTGGGCGTCGGCCTGCTCTACGGCGCCCTGGACTTTCGTTCCCCCGCACCTCCGGCCGTCGCGCTGATCGGCCTGCTCGGCATGCTGGCCGGGGAAAAACTCTGGCCGATGGGCCGGCAGCTGGTCGCTGGCTGGATCTCTTGAATTTCTATTTCTGATTGGATGAAAACGTCATGAAAGCATTGCAGTTCGACAAAACCGGCGATCTCTCGGCCCTGCGCTACGTCGAGGTGCCGACCCCGGTGCCCGGCGCTGATGAGGTGCTGGTCGAGATCAAGGCGGCCGGCCTCAACCCCAGCGATGTGAAGAACGTCCTGGGCCGTTTTCCCTACACCACCTTGCCGCGCATTCCCGGTCGCGATTTTGCCGGGATCGTCGTCGAGGGCCCGCCATCACTGATCGGCCAGACGGTGTGGGGCACGGGCCGGGAGCTGGGCTTTTTCGCCGATGGCTCCCATGCGCAGTACGTCAAACTGCCGGCCAACGGCGTCGCCCTGAAACCCACGCATTTGAGCTTTACCCAAGCCGCCAGCCTTGGCGTGCCCTACACCACGGCGTGGGACGCGCTGGAGCGCAGCCTGGTGACCGCTGAAACCCGCTTGCTGGTGATCGGCGGCGGCGCGGTGGGCAGTGCCGCGCTGGCGTTGGCGAAAGTGCGTGGCGCCCAGGTACTGGCAGCGGCGCGCCGGCCCGAGCAGGTCAGCGACTTGCAAGCCCAGGGTTATCAGACCCTGCAACTGGACAAGCCCGAGGATCTGGGCGCGCAGGTGAATGCGGTGTTCAGCGGTGGCGCGGATGTGATCTTCGACACCACCGGCTTCTGGCTGCCAGCCTCCGTCGCGGCACTGGCCACGTTCGGGCGTATCGCCATCATCGCCGCACCGGTGGACGGCATGGTGCAGTTGCCGGCGCTGGCGCTGTATCGCAAGGGCGGTTCGGTGGTGGGAATCAACTCGTTGCTGTACGGCGTGCAGGCCTGTGCGGCGATGCTGGATCAGTTCGGCCAGTTCTTCGATCAGGATTTGTTGCCGTTGCCGCAAGGATTGTTCGAGTCGCCCTTGGCCGACGGGCTGGCGCGCTATGCGGACGTCAACCAGGGCAGCGGCGACAAAGTGATTCTGTTGCCGTAACCACAATCAAATGTGGGAGCGGGCTTGCTCGCGAAAGCGGTGCATCATTCAACATTGATGTGCCGGACACACCGCTTTCGCGAGCAAGCCCGCTCCCACAGGGCTAGACTCGGTCGCACCGATCCTTGGAGGTCTATGCGATGAACGAGCCGATCCGCCTGACCCAGTACAGCCACGGTGCCGGTTGTGGCTGCAAGATTTCCCCTCAAGTCCTGGAAGTGATTCTGGCCGGCAGCGGGGCGCAGAACCTGGACCCCAGGCTCTGGGTCGGTAACGCTTCGCGCGATGACGCGGCGGTCTATTCGATTGATGAAGAGCGCGGCGTGGTCTCGACCACCGATTTTTTCATGCCGATCGTCGACGATCCTTTCGATTTCGGCCGCATCGCCGCCACCAATGCCATCAGCGATATCTACGCCATGGGCGGCGACCCGTTGATGGCCATCGCCATACTCGGCTGGCCGGTCAATGTGCTGGCGCCGGAGATTGCCCGGGAAGTGATTCGTGGCGGCCGCTCGGTGTGCGACGAGGCGGGCATTCCCCTGGCCGGCGGGCACTCCATCGACGCGCCGGAACCGATCTTCGGCCTGGCCGTCACCGGGCTGGTGGAAAAACGCCACATGAAGCGCAACGACACCGCCACCGCCGGTTGCCTGCTTTACCTCACCAAACCCCTGGGCATCGGCATCCTCACCACGGCCGAAAAGCAGGGCAAGTTGCGCACCGCCGACATCGGCCTGGCCCGCGACTGGATGTGCACCCTGAACAAGCCCGGCAGTCGCTTCGGCAAACTCGACGGCGTGAGCGCCATGACGGATGTCACCGGTTTCGGCTTGCTGGGGCATCTGGTGGAAATGGCGGACGGCAGCGGGCTCACCGCGCGTATCCAGTACGACCGGGTGCCGCGCCTGCCGGGTGTGGAGTATTACCTGGAACAGGGCTGCATGCCGGGCGGAACCTTGCGCAACTTCGACAGCTACGCCAGTCAGTTGGGGCGGCTGCAGGAGCTGCATAAACGGGTGCTGTGCGACCCGCAGACCAGCGGCGGCCTGCTGGTCGCGGTGACGCCAGCGGGCAATCAGGCGTTTCTCGACGTCGCCGCCGGACTGGGCCTGAACCTTGAACCCATCGGCGAGCTGGTCGAGCGACAGAGCCACGCCGTCGAGGTGTCTTGATGTCTGCCGACTTCACCGATTACCGCGACCTCTTCCTCAACGACCGGCCGCTGATGGATGTGCGCGCGCCGGTCGAGTTTTCCAAGGGCGCGTTCCCCGGTGCGGTCAACCTGCCGCTGATGAACGATCAGGAGCGGCAACGGGTGGGCACCTGTTTCAAGCAGCACGGTCAGCAGGCGGCCATCGAGCTGGGCCATCAGTTGGTGTCCGGCGCGATCAAGGCCGAGCGTATCCAGGCCTGGGCCGGTTTTGCCCGGGCGCATCCCGATGGCTATCTGTACTGTTTTCGCGGCGGCTTGCGCTCGCAAATCGTCCAGCAATGGCTCAAGGCCGAGGCGGGCCTCGATTGTCCGCGAGTCGCCGGTGGCTACAAGGCCATGCGGCACTTCCTGATGAACACGGTCGATCAGGCGGTGGCCCAATGTGACTTCGTGTTGCTGGGCGGCATGACCGGCACCGGCAAAACCGAGGTGCTGACGCAATTGCCTGACGGGCTGGACCTTGAAGGGCACGCCAATCATCGCGGCTCCAGCTTCGGTAAACGCGCCACCGGCCAACCGACCAATATCGACTTCGAAAACCGCCTGGCGGTGGACCTGCTGAAAAAGCGTGCCCACGGCATTGAACACTTCGTGCTGGAAGACGAGAACCGCGCGATCGGCCGTTGTGCGCTGCCGTTGCCGCTGTATCAGGGCATGCAGCAGTATCCGATGGTCTGGCTCGAAGACAGCCTGCAAGGGCGGGTCGAGCGGATCCTGCGTGACTACGTGGTGGACCTGTGTGCCGAATTCATCCATGTGCATGGCGATGAAGGCTTTGTGCTGTTTTCGGAGCGCATGCTGGACAGTCTGAACAATGTGCGCAAGCGCCTGGGGGGCGAACGGCATCGACGGCTGATGCTGGTGATGGAGGATGCCCTGGCCGAGCAGGGACGCAGCGGCACGGTGGAGGTGCACCGGGGCTGGATCGAGGCGTTGCTGGTTGAGTATTACGACCCGATGTACGCGTTTCAGCGGGAGAAGAAAGGCGCGCGGATCGAGTTTGCGGGGGAGCGGGGGGCGGTGATTGAGTACCTGCGAGAGCGGGGCAGGCAGAGAGGGTGAGGGTGGATTTGCCAGCCCTTTCGCGAGCAAGCCCGCTCCCACATGTCTTCAAGCAGTCGAATGTGGGAGCGGGCTTGCTCGCGAAGGGGCCCGGACAGCCACCGAAAATCTCAGGTCGGGCACGTCTCCTGCCCATTATCCAATCCTTGCTTGTAGCTGTGGCTGACCAGGCTGGCCTTGCCGTTGTGCCAGGTCAGGGTCAGGACGAACAGCGAGTCGTAGTCGCTGGATTCCCAGTCCTCGGTGATTTTCTGCTTCTTGCCCAGCGCCTCCCCGGCGACCTTGTTGATCAGTTCCGGCAGATAACCATGGGACCAGGCGGTGTAGATAACCGAGTTGTGATACTTGTCGTGGAGCAGCTCATCGGCCAGGTCGCTGGTGTCGTTCGCCCCGAAGTTGATGTTCACCGGCAAGCCGAGCTTGATCGCGCTGGGGCTGATGGTCATCAACGGGCGGATGTAGCTGTAGGAGTTGTCCAGTTCGCCTTCCTCGACGTTGCGTGTCGGGTTGGCGGCGAACACGAAGTCGGCCTTGCCGAATTTTTCCGGCAGCAGGGTGGCCAGGTCGATGGCCCGGTTCAGGCCCTGGCAATTGAGCTGGCCCAGGCCGCCGACGGGTTTTTCCGCGTGGCGCAGGAACACCAGCGTCTGGGTGCCGTCCGCCTGTTGAGCGCGACTTTCGCGGGACTCCAGCAACATGAACAACGCGCTGGCCGCCAGCAGGGCGGGCAGGAAAATATAGGCGCGATGTTTGAAGCGATTGGCGAGTTTCAGAAAGTTCTTCATGAAAAAATGGGTTCTTCAGCGTATTGGGTTAAGGCTGACAAACCTTTACACCGCGAATTTCCTGCGTCGGGTGTTTTCCATGTCGTGAAGCCGATCCGTTTCAAAAGGGCAGTGCTCAGAGTCCTCTGAAGCCCATTTGGTTCGATTCCGGCCTGAGGGCGCAGCAATCTACCGGTAACCTCGAACGGATTGCAGCGAAGGTTATCGACAGGATGTTGCGGATTTGTGGACACCGTACACGCAGTGCAGCGCAGCGGCGCGGTAATCTCTTCGATCTTCACCATCAGTGATAATGATGGTCCCGACCGTCGCATCGCGGGTTATCTCCATTATGATCGGCATTCTCAATTTTCCCGTGGACCTTGCCCATGACCGATTTGTCTGCGTTCCCCATCACCCGAAAATGGCCGGCCCGGTATCCGGAGTGGATTCAGCTGTACTCCTTGCCGACCCCCAACGGCGTCAAGGTCTCGATCATGCTCGAAGAGATCGGCCTGCCGTATGAGCCGCACCGCGTAGGTTTCGATACCAACGATCAGATGTCCCCCGAATTCCTGTCGTTGAACCCCAACAACAAGATCCCGGCCATCCTCGATCCCCATGGCCCGGATGGGCAGCCGCTTGCGCTGTTCGAGTCCGGGGCGATTCTGATTTACCTGGCCGACAAGAGCGGGCAACTGCTGGCCCAGGAATCGGCGGCGCGCTACGAAACCCTTCAGTGGCTGATGTTCCAGATGGGCGGGATTGGCCCGATGTTCGGCCAGCTCGGGTTCTTCAACAAATTCGCCGGCAAGGACTACGAAGACAAGCGTCCCCGTGACCGCTATGTCGAAGAGAGCAAACGCCTGCTCGGTGTCCTCAATCAACGCCTGGAAGGGCGGGACTGGATCATGGGCGAGCGCTACACCATTGCCGACATCGCGACCTTTCCGTGGGTGCGCAACCTGATCGGCTTCTATGAAGCGGGCGACCTGGTGGGCATTCAGAATTTCCCGAACGTCACGCGGGTGCTGGAGCGCTTCCTGGCGCGGCCGGCGGTGCAGCGCGGCCTGGAAATCCCGAAACCCCTCTCCAACTGAAACACCGCATACCCTGTAGGAGCGAGCCTGCTCGCGAAAATCCCCGGATCGCCGCGGAGTGTCTGGTTTGTCGCGTTATCGTTGACGACCATCGCGAGCAGGCTCGCTCCTACAGGATTTTGTGTGCCTTCGTCCCCGATTTTTCAGGAATACCCATGTCCAGCCAGTTCCCCGAAGCACGTCCACGCCGTCTGCGCCGCAATGCGAGCCTGCGCAGCCTGTTCCAGGAAACCGAGTTCAGCCTGAACGACCTGGTGCTGCCGATTTTCGTCGAGGAAGAGATCGACGATTTTGTCCCCATCAACAGCATGCCCGGGGTGATGCGCATCCCGGAATCGAAGCTGGCCGGCGAAATCGAGCGTTATGCCCGGGCCGGGATCAAGTCGGTGATGACTTTCGGTGTGTCGCACCACCTGGACAGCAGCGGCAGCGACACCTGGAATGAGAACGGCCTGGTGTCGCGCATGTCGCGCATCGCCAAGGATGCCGTGCCGGAAATGATCGTCATGTCCGACACCTGTTTCTGTGAATACACCGATCATGGCCATTGCGGCGTGCTGCACCACCATGAAGTCGATAACGACCAGACCCTGATCAACCTCGGCAAACAGGCGGTGGCTGCAGCCCGTGCCGGGGCCGATGTGATTGCGCCGTCGGCGGCCATGGACGGGCAGGTCCAGGCCATTCGCCGCGCGCTCGATGAAGCCGGTTTCAGCCAGACGGCGATCATGGCCTATTCGACCAAATTCGCCTCGGCGCTCTATGGCCCGTTCCGTGAAGCCGGTGGCAGCGCGCTCAAGGGCGACCGCAAAAGCTATCAGATGAACCCGATGAACCGCCGCGAAGCGGTGCGTGAATCGCTGCTCGACGAGCAGGAGGGCGCCGATGCGCTGATGGTCAAGCCGGCCGGTGCCTACCTCGACATCATCCGCGACATCCGCGAAGCCTCGCGCCTGCCGCTGTCGGCGTACCAGGTCAGCGGCGAGTACGCGATGATCAAATTCGCCGCGCAGGCCGGCGCCATCGATGAAGATCGCGTGGTGCGCGAAAGCCTGGGGGCGATCAAGCGGGCAGGGGCGGATCTGATCTTTACTTACTTCGCGATGGACCTGGCGTTGGCGGGGATCTAAAACCCACCACAGATCCCCTTGTGGGAGCGGGCTTGCTCGCGAATGCGGTCTGACATTCAACATTTCTGTTGTCTGACACACCGCCATCGCGAGCAGGTTCGCTCCTACAGGGGATTTTTGGTGAACTCAGGCTCTGCCGAAAAACGGCCGGATCCCGTGGTCCCGGAAATACCGCTCGATCACCTTCGGGTCCGAACAGGTTTCGGCAATCGCCACATAGGTGTCCGGACGCAACAGATAGAACCCGTTGCGGCCCAGGCCCGCCGCTTCAAATGCCGGTCGCCAGTCGAACACGTGCAGGGGCAGGTGATGCTCGTGGCACCAGGCGATCATCTCGTCGCTGGTGTCGCCATACACATGCACCTGCCAGGTCGGACACTTGAGCGGTTCGAAATTGTCGCCCTCGCCATCGTGCGCCCAGGGCAGGCGGTCGCCGCCGTGAACGTGCCCGGCAACGCCCGCGCTCAAGGGCATGCCGCGGTAGTTCAGGGTGATCTGCGACACCGTGCGGAAGAGAAATTCGCGGGACTTTTCAAACGAGGCCATTTTCGGCAGCAGGAACGGCGCCACGCGCGTGCGCAGCAGGTCGGCCACGCGGCCCTCGGCGGTAGCGAAGGTGAAGACCCGGTCGGTGGTGGCCACCAGTTTGCGGGCAAAGGCCATGCGTTCGGTTTCAAAGCTGGCGAGCAACTGGGCCTTGGCACCGCCACTCAACACGGCGGCGAGTTTCCAGGCGAGGTTGATCGCATCGCCAATCCCGGTGTTCATGCCCTGGCCACCGGCGGGGCTGTGCACATGAGCGGCGTCGCCCAGTAAAAACGCACGTCCGGTGCGAAAGTGATCCGCCACCCGATGGTGCACGCGGTAGGTCGAGAACCAGTTCACTTGCTCGATGTTCACTTGCATATTTTCAATGGCGTGGCTGCTGACGTCTTCGAATCGCAGGGTCTCGGCGCGCTCGGCCCGCTCATCGCGGACCGTGCCGATCAAGCGCGCACGGCCTTGACCGTCCAGCGGGAACACGGCCAGGAAGTCCGCTTCATCGAGGTCCACATGCAGTTCACCGTTGGACGCCGGTCCACTGGCCTGCACATCGGCGACATAGAAAATCTGTTGATAGGTGCCGCCGGGGAATCCGGTGTCCAGAGTCTTGCGCACAATCGACCGGGCACCGTCGCAACCGGCGATGTAGCAGGCCTGGCAGATTTCCTGCTGACCGTCAGGCAGGCGCAGCGTGGCGATGATGTCGTCGCCGGTTTCCTCGAAGCCGAGCAGTTCGGTGTCGCGTTCGACGCTGATGCCGAAGGTTTCGAGGCGGTCGATCAGCAGCCGTTCGTGGGCGTCCTGGGGGAATATTTCCATGAATGCATAGGGCGTGAGGCCCTCACCGACGCGGCTCAAGGGCAGGCGCGACACGGGTTTGCCCTTGACCCAGAAATTGGCCGCCGCCACGCGGTGGCCTTTCTCGATGATCACATTGGCCAGGTCAAGCTGACGGTACAACTCCAGGGTTCGCGCCTGTACGGCCACCGCCCGCGACGTGGTGCCGGCGGCGGATACCTTGTCGACAATCCGTACGCGAATACCCAGTTTGCTCAGCCACAGTGCCAGTACCAGTCCGGTCGGGCCGGCACCGATGATCAACACGTCGCTACGTTGCATGACCTGTCCTCCTTAACGAGTCAGGCAAGTATGGTCCAAACAGGCCGGACAGCCAGGCCATGCGCCAAGCGGGGGGTGATGCATCAACAATCAGAAATCAATAATGCGTATCACAGCTATTTGCAGGAACCGAGCTTGCATGGGGTGTGTAGGCGCGGGGAACGGCGCTTGTGGGCAACGGTCATAGCCAGCACCCTGCCATCGGCCTTATGGTTGATCCGGCGCAGTCAATGACCAGGAGCACCATGCAAGCCCATCGATTGATCATGAGCGTCGCCGCCTTGCTGGTGCTGGCCGGTTGCGGCAGTCAACGGACCCAGGAACCCCCGGCGCGCAAGCCCGCCGAGGTCCGGGCGCAGATCGTCCGCCTGTTGCCGGCCAAAACCGTCGACCGCCAGGGCTGGGCCACGGATATCCAGGCCGCGTTTGCCGCGCAGCAGATTGAACCAACCACGCAAAACCTCTGTTCGGTGCTGGCCGTCACCGAGCAGGAATCGACCTTCCAGGCCGATCCGTCCGTGCCGGGCCTGGGCAAGATCGCCCGTGACGAAATCGACCGCCGGGCCGCCAGCGCGCACATTCCCGGCCTGTTGGTCAGCGGTGCGTTGCAGGTGCGCTCACCCAACGGCAAAAGCTACAGCGACCGCCTGAATGCAGCCCGCAGCGAAAAGGAGCTGAGCGCGATTTTCGATGACTTCATCGGCATGGTGCCCATGGGCAAGACCCTGTTCGCGGGGTTCAACCCGGTGCACACCGGCGGCCCGATGCAGGTCAGCATCGAGTTTGCCGAGAAGGAGGCGAAGGACTATCCGTATCCGGTGGACGGCTCGATTCGCCGTGAAGTCTTTTCCCGCCGGGGCGGCATGTACTTCGGCATCGCGCATTTGCTGGGATATCCGGTCAGCTACAAGCAACCGCTGTATCGTTTTGCCGATTTCAATGCCGGCTGGTACGCCAGTCGCAACGCTGCGTTCCAGAACGCCGTGAGTCGGGCCTCGGGCATCCCGCTGGCGCTGGACGGCGATCTGGTCCGGTATGACTCGATCATGCCCGGCACCACGGAAAAGGCCGTGCGCGCCCTCGGCAAGCAGTTGGAGATGCGCAATCCGACTATCAGGGATCAACTGGAGCAGGGCAACACGCTGGCGTTCGAGAACAGTGACCTCTATCAGCGGGTCTTCGCCCTGGCCGAACAGGCTGAGGGCCGTTCATTGCCCCGTGCGGTACTGCCGGGGATCGTGCTGCAAAGCCCGAAAATCACCCGCAAACTCACCACGGCGTGGTTTGCCAAACGGGTCGATGAGCGTTATCAGCGCTGTTTGGCGCGCGCGGATTAAGATCAAGAGATCGCAGCCTGCGGCAGCTCCTACAGAGCAATTGTTCGCGATGCCGAAGGCTGTGATCTTCGCGGGCGTCCAGCCAACCATTATCGCAGGCATGAAAAAGCCCGGCTGATCAGGCCGGGCTTTTTGTCAGGAGCGGTGGAGCAATGTGTTCAGGCGACGGTGTTGCCGTGCAGACGGTCGGAGCCGTCAGCCGCTACGGTGTTGCCGTGCAGGCGATCCGAACCATCGGCGGCGACGGTGTTGCCGTGCAGACGGTCGGAGCCGTCAGCCGCTACGGTGTTGCCGTGCAGACGGTCGGAACCGTCAGCCGCTACGGTGTTGCCGTGCAGGCGATCCGAGCCATCAGCGGCCACCGCACGTTTTTCCAGCAGGCGATCAGCGCCACCCTCAGCCACACGATTTTGTTGCAGACGATCCGAACCCCCTTCAGCTACCCGGCTTTCGATCAGGCGATCCGAGCCGCCTTCAGCGACGACAGGTTGAGCAAAAGTAGCGGCGAAAGCGTTCACTGCGAAAACCGAGAAAGCGATGCTGAGGAAGATTTGGCGTTTCATGATCGTGTGCTCCGGGGTGTTGTTGGTTTGTATGGAGCTGATGTTACGCCGCAGGATTTTTAACAGAACTTGATTGAGTTGATTGCGAACATCGACGCGATTGATAGGACGCGCTCGCTGCCCATCGTGATCATGATGTTGCGGCGCACGGGTGCGCGGGCTCAGAGCACCTTCACCGCGCGACCGATGAACTGAATCGGCCCGGTGGGCTTGCCGATCGGCGAGCCCGAAGGGTTTTCCAGGGTCAGTTCGAACAGTTGGTTCGGTTCCAGTGGCGGCAGCTTGTCCAATGGCACCTTCAGGGTTTGCCCGGGTTTCACCAGCCCCAGGGATACCGGACCTTGCCAGCCTTCCGCCTTGGTCCAGAACTCCAGCGCCTTGTCGGCGGGAACCTCGACGACGCCCAGTGGGATCAGCTGGATTTCCCTCGGGTTGCTGGCCTGGATCACCCACCCCGGCGCCTTGTCCTGAGGCGCGACCAACACCACCAGATACGACGGTTTGACCGGGGTTTGCGTCAGCAGCATCGTCCCGAGCAGCACCGTTGCCGCCAGCCCTGCGCCGGTGAGTGATCGCCACAATGGCAGCCGGTTCCACCAGGCAACGGACGGCTCTGCATTCGCTGTGGCGGGAGCCCGGCCCAAGGCATTCACGCTGCGTTCGATGCGCTGCCACAAATGCGCCGACGGGGTCTGCGGCTCGGCGAGTTCGGTCAGGCCCAGCAAGCGACTCTCCCAGGTGTCTATCGCGGTGCGCAGCTGAACATCATGCTGCAAGCGTTGTTGAACCTCGATTCGCCGCTCGGCCGAGAGCGTGCCCAATACATATTCGCTGGCCAGTTCATCGCGCGCTTGCGGGGTTTCGTCCGTCGGTCTGCTGGTCATCCCATGCACTCCCGCAATGCCGACAGGCTCCGCTTGATCCAGGCTTTGACCGTGCCCAGCGGGGTACCGAGTTTCTGTGAAATCTGCGCGTGGGAATAACCGTCGACGTAGGCATGCACGATGCAGTTGCGTCGTGCAGGCTCCAGTTGCTCCAGGCACAGGTGGATGCGCGCCGAGTGTCCCTGGACATCGAAGGCGTCAACGTCATCCGCCACGTCGATGTCGCCCTGGATCTCGCGGCTGTGATCACGGATGAAATTGAGTGCCAGGTGCCGCGTGACGCTGAACATCCAGCCCCGCGCCGAACCCCGCGCCGGGTCGAAGCGCGCCGCGCCTGCCCAGATTTTCAGGAAGGCATCGTGAACGATGTCTTCGGCCAGCGCGGTGTCCCGGACCAGGCGTTTGGCAACCCCCAGCAGCCGCGGGCTTTCCTGCACGTACAAATCGCGCAGGGCCTGTCGCTCGCCGCGTGCACAGGCGGCCAGGTGGGCTTCGTAGTCGAAAAAGCTCTCGGGCAAGGACACTGCTCTCAGCCGTCAATGGGGGGCGTGGTGCCAGGTCGTATGCAATCTAGCAAACAATCCCGACCTGTGTGGGACCACGCCCGTACCTACCGGGGATCCTGTGGTTCAGCTGGCGGCCCAGAAAATATAGTCCGCCTGATACTTCACCACTTCCTGTTTGCCCTTGTTGGCGGTGGTGCACTCGGTACTGGGCGCTACACCCCCCTTGAGGGCGACACGCTGGATGTAGCTCACACCGCTCATGGCGCCCTTGCCCTCGGCCGGGTTGGCCTTGACCAATTGATAAGGCAGGTTGCCCGGAGTCGATGGGGCGACCGCCAGTTGCGTGCCGGTGATCTTCGATCCGTCCTTGGCCTGCCAGGTCGCCGGTGGCCCGAAATAGGTGCCGACCTGCTTGCCGCTACGATCATTGAGCACGGCCTTGGGCCCGACAAAAAACCATTCGGTCTGGCCGGCCGCATTGGCCTTGTCCCGGCATTCGTAGGTGATTTCGCCGACACCGGTGGTTTCCAGGGCGACTTTGTGTCCGTCCGGCACCTTGATGCTTTCGGGCAGGCCGGTCTGGGCGTAGGCCGCCGGGACGGCAGTGAACAAACCGAGGAGGCAAATCAGCTGTTTGGCGTTCATCAAAAACTCTCCGTGGATGGGCAGCATCAGGGGCTGCTACAGGGACTACCCTTGGAAGGACGTTTTGGATGCAGTGCACGTGAAAAATGGTTGAGCGGCGCAAAATCAGTGGCTGGGGAGCGCGTCCCGAGGAGGTGTGTATGTATCAGCTCTATGGTTATCAAAATTCTGGCGCTGCGGCGATTGAGGCAGCCCTTGTGCTGTGCAGGGTTCCCTTTCGCTTCATCGATGTCGAGGCCTCTGCCGAAGCGGCCCAGGAGCTGCACAAGCTCAACCCCCTCAAGCAGATCCCGACACTGCAATTGCCGGACGGCAGCATCCTGACCGAGAGCGCGGCCATCCTGATTCACCTCGGCTTGGCGTTTCCCAAGTCGAACCTGCTGCCGGCCGACCCGGCCGATCGCGACCAGGCCATACGCGGCATGGTCTTTATTGTCAGCAATTGTTACACGGCCATCGGCGCCATCGACTTCCCGGAACGCTGGCTGGCCGATGCGGACGAAGCCTCGCGGCAAAACCTGATGGTCGGCAGCCGTGCGCGTCTGCATTGGAGTTGGGAAGTGTTTGCCGATCAGTTCTCGGCGGCGCTGTATCTGGACGACGAGGCACCGGGGGCACTGGACGTGCTGGCGGCGGTGATCACGCGCTGGGCGGGAAGCCGCGAGCATCTGCGTCGAACCCGACCGGGTTTTTCCGCCTGGCTGGACCGCATCGACCGCCACCCGACGCTGGCGCCGGTCTTCGCCCGGCATTGGCCATCCTGAACACCAGAAATCAAATGTGGGAGCGGGCTTGCTCGCGAAAGCGGTACATCAGCCAATACATTGGTCGACTGATACACCTTTTTCACGAGCAAGCCCGCTCCCACAATGGAATGCGGTGAGCTTGAGTTATTCGCCGCGAATGTACTGCTCCAGCTGGCGAATCAGCTCGGCCTGTTCGGCGATGGCTTCCTTGACCAGGTCGCCGATCGACAGCAGGCCGATCAGCTTGCCGTTTTCCACCACCGGCAAGTGGCGCAGGCGCTTGTCGGACATGATGCCCAGGCAGGTATCGACGGTTTGGTGGGTGTCCACGGTGATCACCGGCGACACCATGATGTCGCGTACCGGCGTACCCACCGAAGAACGGCCATGCAGCACCAGTTTGCGCGCGTAGTCCCGTTCACTGATGATGCCCAGCACTTCGTCGTTGTCCACCACCAGCAGGGCGCCAACGTTCTTTTCGGCCATCTTCATCAGCGCTTCCAGCACCATGTGATCGGGTTTGATCTGGTGCACTTCCTGGTTTTTCTGATCTTTGAGCTTGAGCAGTTGCGCGACGGTTTTCATGGCGGTTTCCCGGGTGTTGTCGTTGTCCTTGAAGAATCGTAGACCCAAGCGCGCAGGGCAAGGGCGAAAGCGTCGGATAACGCGCAAAAAACGTCATTTGGCGGTTTTTCTCGAGTAAACCCCATGCACTCACCCTGTGGGAGCGGGCTTGCTCGCGAAAGCGGCGTGTCAGTCAACCCATGCATTGGCTGACACTCCGCTTTCGCGAGCAAGCCCGCTCCCACAAGAGGACCGCATCCACCTGCAATGACGCGTAGAATCAACATCCTGAATCAAATCCGAGGTTTGCAGTGGTGGATTTACCCCAGGGCTTCGTCCTGACCCGGCATTGGCGCGATACCCCGGCGGGTACGGAAGTCGAGTTCTGGCTGGCGACCGACAGCGGTCCCCGGCGCATCCGCCTGCCTCATCAGCCGTCGGTGGCGTTCATTCCCGCTTGCCAGCGCGAGCAGGCCGAGGCGTTGTTGCACGACGAAAAAAACGTCGAGCTGCGTACGCTGGCCCTGGAGGATTTCGAACACCGTCAGGTCGCCGGCCTGTATTGCCGGCAGCACGGGCAATTGATGCGCCTGGAAACCACGCTGCGCCGGGCGGGCGTCGAGGTGTACGAAGCCGACGTGCGCCCGCCGGAGCGCTACATGATGGAGCGCTTCATCACCGCGCCGGTGCGTTTTGGCGGCACGCTGGGGGCTGATGGCCTGTTGCTCGACGCGCAGATGAAAGCCGATCCCGATTACCGGCCCAACCTGAGGCTGGTGTCCCTGGACATCGAAACCACCGCCCAGGGCGATTTGTATTCCATTGCCCTGGAAGGCTGCGGCGAGCGCCAGGTGTACATGCTCGGCCCGGCCAATGGCGACGACAGCGAGGTGGATTTCCAGCTCGAATACTGCGAGTCGCGCACGCTACTGCTGAAGAAACTCAACGAGTGGTTCGCCCGGCATGACCCCGACGCCCTGATTGGCTGGAATGTCGTGCAGTTCGACCTGCGGGTGTTGCACAAACACGCCCGGCAACTGGGGGTGCCGCTGAAGCTGGGGCGCGGCGGCGAGGAAATGCAGTGGCGTGAACACGGCAACGGCAACCACTACTTTGCCTCCGCCGCCGGCCGGCTGATCATCGACGGCATCGAAGCCCTGCGTTCGGCGACCTGGAATTTCCCGTCCTTCAGCCTGGAAAACGTCGCGCAAACCCTGCTGGGCGAAGGCAAGGCCATCGACACCCCGTACCAGCGCATGGACGAAATCAACCGCATGTTCGCCGAGGACAAGCCGGCGCTGGCCAAATACAACCTCAAGGACTGCGAACTGGTCACGCGGATCTTCGCCAAGACCGAGTTGCTGACCTTCCTGCTGGAACGGGCCAGTGTCACCGGTTTGCCGGCCGATCGCATGGGCGGTTCGGTGGCGGCGTTCACCCACCTCTACATGCCGTTGATGCACCGCCAGGGCTTCGTCGCGCCGAACCTCGGTGGCAAGCCTGCGCAGGCCAGCCCCGGCGGGTTTGTCATGGACTCGCAACCGGGGCTGTACGAGTCGGTGCTGGTGTTCGACTACAAAAGCCTCTACCCCTCGATCATCCGCACTTTCCTCATCGACCCGGTGGGCCTGATCGAAGGGCTCAAGCATCCGGACGATAGCGACTCGGTGCCGGGCTTTCGCGGGGCGCGGTTTTCCCGCACCCGGCATTGCCTGCCCGCCATCGTCGCCCGGGTCGCCGAAGGCCGGGAAACCGCCAAGCGCGAGCACAACGCGCCGTTGTCCCAGGCGCTGAAGATCATCATGAACGCCTTCTACGGCGTGCTCGGTTCCAGCGGTTGCCGGTTTTTCGATACGCGCCTGGCCTCGTCCATTACCTTGCGCGGGCACGAGATCATGCTGCGCACCCGCCAGTTGATCGAAGCCCAGGGCCACACGGTGATTTATGGCGACACCGATTCGACCTTCGTCTGGCTGCGTCGCGCCCATGGCCAACAGGAAGCCGCCGGGATCGGCCGTGCCCTGGTGGATCACGTCAACCAATGGTGGCGCGAGCATGTCCGGCAGGAGTACGGCCTGGAGAGTGCGCTGGAGTTGCAGTACGAAACCCACTACAAGCGGTTCCTGATGCCGACCATTCGCGGTGCGGAGGAGGGCAGCAAGAAGCGTTACGCGGGGCTGGTCACGCGCGCCGACGGCACCGACGAGATGGTCTACAAAGGCCTGGAAACCGTGCGCACCGACTGGTCGCCGCTGGCCCGGCAATTCCAGCAGGAGCTGTACCAGCGCATCTTCCAGCGCAAGCCCTATCAGGATTATGTGCGCGACTACGTGGCCCGGACCCTGGCCGGCAAGTTCGATGAACGCCTGGTCTACCGCAAGCGCTTGCGCCGTACCCTTGACGACTACGAGCGCAACGTCCCGCCCCATGTGCGGGCGGCGCGTATCGCCGATGATTACAACGACCGGCAAGGCCGCCCGCGGCAGTACCAGAACGGTGGCTGGATCAGCTACGTGATCACCGTGGCCGGCCCCGAACCGCTGGAGATCCGCAGCGCGCCGATCGATTACGACCACTACGTCAGCAAACAGCTGCAACCGGTGGCAGACGCAATCCTGCCGTTTGTCGACGACGATTTCTCAACCTTGATTGGGGGGCAGCTGGGCCTGTTTTGAGTCCAGCAGCGACAGGGTCCAATCGTCCAGGATGCCGTGGAAGTACTGGTTCAAGGCTTGATGAAACGGGCTGTCCCTGGCCGCGACCTGGGCGAACAGGGTCATCGAGGAATGAAATTTCAAGTCGTCGGGGTGGCCGAAAATCGCCGCCACCGACCGCTGCTGGATGTTCAGGACTTCATGGGTGCACGTGCGCAACCGGGCACCCAGCACGGGGTGATCAAGATAGGCTTGGGCTTCTTCCCGGGAGCGGATCGCGTAGCGTCGGGACATTTCGCTGTCACCCAGCCCGGCAAACTGTGGAAACACGAACCACATCCAGTGGCTGCGCTTGTGACCGGCGTTCAATTCGGCCTGAACCCGGTCATACACAGGGTTTTGCGCCTGGACAAAGCGTTGCAGGTTAAACGAATCGTGCGGATCAGTGCTTCTCATGCCGAAGCCCTCTGACGTACCGCGATGGCTCAGACCATGGCCAGCCGCTGCTTGCGTTTGGGCGCGTGAAACGCTTGGTCCAGCGCCTCCAGATCCCCGGCTTCAAGCGGCAGTGCTGCCGCTTGGGCGTTGAGTCGCACGTGTTCGGGACGGACCGCCTTGGGGATGGCGATCACGCCCTCGTGGCGCAGCAGCCAGGCCAGCGACACCTGGGCCGGCGTCACGCCATGCCGGGTGGCCACCTGCCGGAGCGTGGCATTGGCCAGCATCTTCCCGCCCTGGCCGACGGGACAGTAGGCCATGACGGGCATCCTGTGCTGCTGGCACCAGGGCAGTAAATCAAATTCTATCCCGCGCTCCTCCAGGTTGTAGAGCACCTGATTGGTGGCGCAGACCGGGCTGTCGAGTTCCAGCAGGTCATCGACGTCGAAATTGGACACGCCCCAGCGGCCGATCTTGCCGGCTTCGCGCAGGCGCTCGAAGGCTTCGACGGTTTCCTGCAAGGGATACTGGCCGCGCCAATGCAGCAGGTACAGGTCGATGCGGTCGGTGCCGAGCCGTTTCAGGCTGCGTTCGCAGGCCTGGGGGATGCCCTGGCGGCTGGCGTTGTGCGGGTAGACCTTGCTGACCAGGAACACCTCGTCGCGCTGGCCGCTGATGGCTTGGGCCACGACGTGCTCGGCGCCGCCTTCGGCGTACATTTCGGCGGTGTCGATCAAGGTCATGCCCAGTTCGATACCCAGGCGTAGCGCCGCCACTTCCTCTTTGTGCCGGGAACGGTCCTCGCCCATTTGCCAGGTGCCTTGGCCGATGACGGGCACCGCGGTGCCGGCCAGTTGCTCGGTACGCATGCTTGATTCCTCTTTTTGGGTTGGCATCAGAATAGCCCTTCGGCTTGAGTTCTGGCTGATGTCCTTGTCCCCCCGTAGGAGCTGTCGAGTGCAACGAGGCTGCGATCTTTTGATTTTGAAAAGCAAGATCAAAAGATCGCAGCCTTCGGCAGCTCCTACACGGCCGGTGATCGATTGATCTTCGCCAACACTGCACTTTTGTGGAATGCCCGGCTCTATCGATAGCCGCTGCGGCGAATCCCGCCGCACAGGAATGTGCCAGCCCAATCCCTTATGGTTCCAGTGTTGCCGTTTAACCTTGCCCGAAATGGACTGTTGGCCTTGCTGTTGCTGCTCTGTGCCAGCGGTTGCAGCCATCAGCCCGGCAACGACCTGTTCACCCAGCTGCGCGAAGGCAAGCCCCAGGAGTTCCTGCAAACCAGTGTCGACCGCATGGCCACCCTGACCATGCGCGACAACCTCGACAGCCTCTATGTGCTGATGAGCAAGCTCTACCTGCGCAACCCGGACGAGTTGAAAAAATCCGGCTTCCTCGATGCCCGTACGGCCGGCCAGCAGGTGCGCATGGCGATTGAACAGCAACAGCCGCTGCCGACCCTGGGTGGCAAGAAAGACCTGGCGGCGTTGCGCTTTGCCATGAGTCCGGAGTTTCTCGGCGACCGGGTCGGTGCGTTTATCTATGCCGTCGGCAGCATGCTGGTCACTGCCCACGGCAATCGCCTGGAGTTCTACATGACGGACGCG
This sequence comes from Pseudomonas fluorescens, assembly GCF_902498195.1. GTDB lineage: Bacteria > Pseudomonadota > Gammaproteobacteria > Pseudomonadales > Pseudomonadaceae > Aquipseudomonas > Aquipseudomonas fluorescens_BU. Next base: position 178,517 of record NZ_CABVIY010000001.1, read on the forward strand.
ATCAACCCGACGTTTGTCAGCAACGCCGCGCGCAACATCGAGATCGCCACCTGGATCCTGAGCCAGCGGCAGAATAAGGACGGCCAGCCCATGCTGTTTTCCAATGAAATCTCGGAGGAGGGCAGCAACCTGAGTTTTGCCGTGGAGTTCGGCAAGATCGTGGCGCGGCTGGACCTGCTGACCCAGATGCTGGATGAGCGCTATCGGCGGATCGGCCTCAATTATGCGCAGAGCCTGCTGTTCCTCAATTTCCTTCCCGTTCAGTAAAACCACCACACCCCCTGTGGGAGCGGGCTTGCTCGCGAAACGGGGGTATCAGTCGGCTCATGTATTGGCTGGAAGACCGACTTCGCGAGCAAGCCCGCTCCCACAGGGGAAATGTGTTTAGGGAATAAAGATAGATCGCATCGATATAAGTGGTTATAAGAAAAATCGCTATGCTGCGGGCCGGATTTCCCCTGCGGTCTATGTGGACGTATCAATGGATTTAGTGAACATCGGTTTGGTCGTCGCCGGTTTGGTCGTCGGCTTCATCGTCGGCATGACCGGCGTGGGTGGCGGGTCGTTGATGACGCCTATCCTGCTGGGTTTCGGCATCAACCCGGCCACCGCTGTCGGCACCGATCTGCTGTACGCGGCCATCACCAAATCCAGTGGCGTGCTGGTTCACCGGAAGAACAACAACATCGACTGGGCCATTACCGGTTGGCTGACCCTGGGCAGTGTGCCGGCGGTGGCGATGACGTTGTGGTTCCTCAGCAGCCTGAACGAAGCGCCCGATGCGATGAACGCCATCATCAAGCAGGCCCTGGGCTTTGTTCTGTTTGCCACGGCACTGGCGATCCTGTTCAAGAAACGCCTGCTCGATTTCGCCCACAAACGTGCCGGCGGCCAATACAAACCGAGCGGTTCACGGCTGAATGTGCTGACGGTGATCACCGGCCTGGTGCTGGGCACCATGGTCGCGCTGACCTCCATCGGCGCTGGCGCCCTGGGCACCGTGGCGTTGTTCATTCTCTATCCGCTGTTGCCGACCCGTCGCCTGGTGGGCACGGAAATCGCCCATGCCGTCCCCCTGACCCTGGTCGCCGGCCTTGGCCACGCGAGCATGGGCAACATGGATTGGCAGGTGCTGGGTTTCCTGCTGGTAGGTTCGCTGCCGGGGATTTACCTGGGCAGCCACTTGACCGGGCGCATCTCGGACGAGCTGTTGCGTCCTTGCCTGGCGACGATGCTGGTATTGATAGGTTACAAATTGGCGTTCTGAACGCCAGCGTCATTCGCGGGTGAAAACGTCCACTCGGTGTCCGTCCGGATCATCGAAATCCACCCGCCGTCCACCGGCCGCTCCCCGCGCTTTCCAGGGACCGGTTTATCGGTCCAGGGGTTGCCTGCCTGTTGCGCTATGTCCGCCCTGACCTAAGCTTGGGTCAAGGCGGAACACATTTGCGAAGCGTCACCGGAACGAACGCCGCGATGCGCAATCATTAGAGCGTGGATATCAAAAGGAGATGCGCATGCTCATCAGGTCACTGACCCTGGCTACCCTGCTGGCTATCGCCGGCCCCCTGTTCGCTGCCGATGGCGATTCACCACTGGACGTCTTCAAAGGCCTGGCCCGACCCCTGATTGTCATTGCGCCGAGTACCGTGGATCCGGTCTGGGTGAACCTGAAGAAATCCCTGGAGGATCCTGCCAACAAGCAGGGCGTCGCCGAGCGCAACATCAAGGTCTACAGCGTGTTGAACATGTCCGGCCAACTCGACGGCAAGGACATCGGCCAACAAGACACCATGGCGCTGATCCGTGCGCTGAAGCTGGGTGCCGGGGCACTGCCGAAGGTGATTCTGGTGGGCAAGGACGGCGAGAAAAAACTCGAAAGTTCGGGGGAAGAATCGAAGTCGGTCGACCTGAAGAAAATCTTCGACACCATCGACGCCCTGCCGGCGGCCGAGAAGGAAACGACAACACTGGCCCCCCCTCCGGTAGCCGTCGAGGCGCCGGTCGCCAAGGGCGCCAAAAACGCAAAACCCGCCAAACCGGCGAAGCCTGCCAAGCCGCCTGAGCAGCCGGATGACTAAGCGCTAACATCTGACCTTGTGGGAGCGGGCTTGCTCGCGAAGAGGCCGTGTCAGTCGACATCCCTGTTGAATGTCCCGACCCCTTCGCGAGCAAGCCCGCGCCCATTTTTTATTTCACCAGAAACAGCTGGCGTGGGTGCTACTTGTCCAGCGCACTCAAAATCGAATGGGCCATTTTGATCCGTTCCGGGTTCGGGTAGTTCTTGTTGGCGAGGATCACGATGCCGATGGCTTTGGCGGGCACATAGGCCACGTAAGTGCCGAAGCCGCCGGTGGAGCCGGTTTTGTTGAACAGGGTGCTCGCAGGTTGGGCTTGCGGCGGGTTCAGCCACTGGACTTTGCGGGCTTGCATGGCCATTTCCGTCGAGTTGCCCGCGAGCAGTGTTTGCAACGTAACCGGGTAGCTGTAGGACTCCCAGCCCAGCCCCTGGGTCATGCCGCCCACCCGGTAGTAGCCGGTGTGAGTGGTGGCGATTGCCTGCTGCAAGGGTTTTTCCAGCTTTGCCGGCTGCATGTTTGCCTCGACGTAACGAAGCAGATCCGCCGCGCTGGTTTTCACGCCGTAGGCCTCGGCGTCCAGTGCGCCAGGACCGACTCGCACGGGCTGGTCTTCCTTGTTGTAACCCTGGGCGTAGAGCGCCATCTGATCCTGCGGCACCTTGAGCCAGGTGTGCTGCAACCCGAGTTTGGGCAGCAGGGTTTTTTCCATCACCTCATCAAAGGGCGCGCCCATGCGTTTGGCCGCCAGGTAGCCGAACAACCCCAGGCTCGGGTTCGAGTACTGGCGGTGACTGCCAGGGGCATAGACCGGTTTCCACTGTTTGAAATAACCCAGCATGGCCTGCGGTGTATCGGCTTCGCTCGGGAATTGCAGGGGCAGCCCGCCACCCGAGTAGGTGCCCAGTTGCAGCACGCTGATGTGGTCGAACGCGCTGCCGTGTAGCTCCGGCAGGATCTGGCTGGCCTTGTCCGACAGCGACAACTGACCTTTGGCCTGGGCGTAGGCGGCGAGGGTGGCGGTGTAGGTTTTGCTCACCGAACCGATCTCGAACAGGGTGTTTTCAGTGACAGCCTTGCCGGTTTCTTTCGAGGCTACGCCGTAGTTGAAGTAATGCGCTTGACCGTTGACGGTGATAGCGACCGCCATGCCGGCAATGTTCTGTTGTTGCATGACCGGTTCGATAGCGGCGTTGACGAGGGTTTCCATACGCTCGTCAGCAAAGCAGTGGCTGGCACCGAGGCAGAGTGCGAAAGCGCTGTAGAGGGTGATCTTGTCGAGATTTTCAGCAGGCATGATTGAGCCACTTCTTGAGTATTCAGGGTATTAACGGTTACGGGCCGAGGGATTTATTTAAGCCGGTTCGCGGGTGGCGTGTCGATCAACAATCATCGCGATGACGTCAGATGCCTTCACACGAACTGGCGATCAGACACGTGCCACCTGAACCACTGGCCGCCTCTCCAGATTCAACGCCAACACACTGATTAGCACCACCACCGCACCCACCGCCACCATCAACGTCGGCTGTTCGCCCAAGGCAACGGATGCCATCGCCATCGCCATCGGCGGCACCAGGTACAGCGTCATCGTCGCCCGGCTCAGGTCGACGTGCGCCAGCACATAGGCCCAGGCCAGATACGCCAGGGCGCTGGGGAAAATCCCCAGGGCCAATACGGCGGCCTGCACCCGCAGGGGCGCATTGAGAACCTGGTCCGCCAGCCCCGGCAGGAAAATCAACAGCAGTGCCGTGCCCGACCAGACCGTGTAACACACCAGGGTCAAGCCGTCATAACGCCCGGTGTGATGCTTTTGCAGGGCGAAGTAGAGGCTCCAGGACAGCGCCGCCAACAGGATCAGCAAGCCGTGGGCGTCGATGCTGCCCAGGCCGTGGTCGCCCGCCACCACGATCACCACGCCGGTCAGGCCCAGGAGCACGCAGCCCCAACGCCAGACGCTGACCCGGTCCTTGAATACATAGCGCGCCAGCAATGTGCTGAACAGCGGCGTCGACTGCGCCAGCACACTCGACGCACCGGCGCTGACGCCCTGCTGGCCGAAATTGATCGCCACGTGATGCAGGCTCACCGCAAAGAACCCCAGGGCCATCAGCAGCGGCACGTCGCGCAGTGACGGCAGGCGAATACCCCTGATCATTGCGACCACGGCCATGAACAGCGAGGCCAGCAAAAAGCGCAACAGCGCCAGGTGCACGGGGTCGTAGGCCTGCAAACCGATATGGATGCCGGTCGGGGAATAACCCCAGCAGGCCACGACCAGGGCCATGGCCAGGATGATTTTCAAGGGAGAAGCGGGAGAGGGCGTGAGTACTTTCATGAGATGGCACCGAGAGGCTGATGCGCTGAGTATCAGAATTCGGATCATTCGCCACAACTGACTTATACTGCGCTAATCGTTCACTTTGAGTGATGTATATGGAGCTGGCGCAGATACGCATGTTCAAGACCGTGGCCGAGGTCGGCAGCATTGCCCGTGCGGCCGAAGTGCTGCACTGCGTGCCGTCGAACATCACGGCACGGATCAAGTCGCTGGAAACGGAATTGGGGGTGGCGCTGTTTCTTCGCGAGGGGCGCGGCCTGCGCATCAGCCCGTCGGGGCAGACATTTCTGGCGTACGCCTCGAAGATCCTGGCCCTCACGGCCGAAGCCAAGCGCGCGGTGGACCCCGGCGCCGAGCCATCCGGCCCGTTGCGTATCGGGGCCATCGAGTCGTCGGCCACCGGGCGCTTGCCGCGCCTGCTGGCGAAATTCCACAAGCGCTACCCGGCGGTGGCGCTGGAATTGACCACCGGCAGCTGGGGCCAGTTGCTGGACGACACTCTGAGCCATCGCCTGGACGGCGCGATTGTCGCGGTGGATGTCGAGCGCTCACACCTCAAGCGCACACCGATGTACCGCGAAGACCTGTTGCTGATTGCCTCGACCTCTCTTGGGCCGATACGCGATATGGCGGATTTGCACGACAAGACCGTGTTCATGTGGCCCCAGGGCTGTCCGTATCGGGCGGCGCTGGAGCATTGGCTGTTGCGCCAGGGCCAGGCGCTGCCGATCGTCAGCCTGGCCAGTTATGGCGCGATTGTCGGCTGTGTCAGCGCCGGGGCCGGCGTGGCGCTGGTGCCCAAGGGCGTGTTCGATCAGTACGCCAGGGGCGCGGGGTGCGTGGGGTATGAGTTCCCGGAACTGACGGCCATCGACAACCTGTTCTACTGGCATGAAAACGCCGGGGTGCACCCGGCGCGCGAAGCGTTTGTGGCGATGTTGCGCGAGGAGTTTGCGTGATACGCACCGTCTCTCTGTAGGAGCTGCCGAAGGCTGCGATCTTTTGATCTTGAAAAACACAATCAAAGGATCGCAGCCTTCGGCAGCTCCTACAGGGGGTCAGGTTGTGCTGATATCCCGCATCAACAACCCGAACCGCAAATCCACCGCATCCGGTATCGGCAGGTACACCGTATGCCCGTCCCCCGGCGCCACGTCGATCGGCGCGCCTTTGACGTTTTGCAGCTGATGCAGGTCGAAGTGAAAGTTGCCCTTGGGGGTCATCAGTTCCATGTGATCGCCCAGGCCGAAGCGGTTTTTCACCTTCACCTCGGCCAATCGATCGCGCCGTTCGCCGGTCAGTTCGCCGACAAACTGCTGCCGTTCCGCCACCGAGCTGCCGTTCTGGTAGTTCTGGTATTCGTCATGCACGTGCCGACGCAGGAAGCCTTCGGTGTAGCCGCGCTGGGCGAGTGATTCGAGGTCGGTCATCAGGCTGCGGTCAAACGGCCGGCCCGCGACCGCGTCGTCGATGGCCCGGCGATAGACCTGGGTGGTGCGCGCGCAATAAAAGTGCGATTTGGTCCGCCCTTCGATTTTCAGGGAATGCACGCCCATCCGGGTCAGGCGCTCGACATGCTGCACGGCGCGCAGGTCCTTGGCGTTCATGATGTAGGTGCCGTGTTCATCTTCGAACGCGGGCATCAATTCACCGGGGCGACCGGCTTCCTGCAACAGGAACACCTGCCCGGTGGGCGCGCCCAGGCCCAGGGTCGGTTCCGGCTGATACTGTTGAACGATCTCGCCGAGGGCGTTTTGCGTCGCTTCCTGCGCCGAGTACTTCCAGCGGCAGGCATTGGTGCAGCTGCCCTGATTGGCATCGCGCCTGTTCAGGTAGCCCGACAGCAGGCAGCGACCCGAATATGCCATGCACAGCGCGCCATGCACGAACACCTCCAGCTCCATGGCCGGGACCTGCTGGCGTATCTCGTCGATTTCTTCCAGGGACAGTTCCCGCGACAGGATGATCCGGCTCAGGCCCTGTTGCTGCCAGAACTCGACGCTCGCCCAGTTCACCGTGTTGGCCTGCACCGACAGGTGAATCGGCATCTGCGGGTAGTGCCGGCGCACCAGCATGATCAGGCCCGGGTCGGACATGATCAGGGCGTCGGGCGCCATGGCGATGATGGGCGCCAGGTCCTTGAGGAAGGTTTTCAGCTTGGCGTTGTGCGGCGCGATGTTCACCACCACATAGAACCGCTTGCCCTGGGCCTGTGCCTCGTCGATGCCCAGGGCCAGGTGGGCATGATCGAACTCGTTGTTGCGCACCCGCAGGCTGTAGCGCGGCTGGCCGGCGTACACCGCATCGGCGCCATAGGCGAAGGCATAGCGCATGTTTTTCAGGGTGCCGGCCGGGGCGAGCAGTTCGGGAGCAATGAGGTTCATGGCGGGTCGGTCGCAAAAGCCGGCGAGGGTAAACGCCTTGCCCCGAGGGTTTATTGATCTGGATCTATGCTTGATGAACAAACGGATGGCACTTGCGCGAACCGTGGCGGCCTAAGCATCAGCACGCAATGTTGCGTGGCGTTGGACTGACATGGATCGGACATGAACGAAGAGAAACTGCAAGACAAGTCCTTGACGGTTCTGCTGGGTGTGGTGAGCATCGCGTTTATCTGGATTCTGTTGCCGTTCTACGGCGCGGTGTTCTGGGCGGTGATCCTCGGTATCCTCTTTGCGCCCATGCAGCGTCGACTGCAATTGAAGTTCGGCTGGCAACGCAACCTCACCTCGCTGCTCACCCTCAGCATCTGTCTGGTCATTGCGATCCTTCCCGTGATTGTCCTCGGCATCTTCCTGGTTCAGGAGGGCGCCGCCGTGTACAAAAGCATCGAGTCAGGTGAGCTGGACATCGCCGGTTACGTCGCTCAGTTCAAGCACAGTCTGCCGCCATACTTCCAGCATTTGATGGATCGTTTCGGCCTGGGCGGGCTGGAGGGCATGCGCGAGAAAATCATCAAGAGCGCGGTGACCGGGGGGCAGGAACTGGCGACCCAGGCGTTCAGTTTTGGCCAGGGCACCTTCGAGTTCATCGTCAGCTTTTTCATCATGCTGTACCTGCTGTTCTTTTTCCTGCGCGACGGCGCGGAGCTGGCACGCAAGGTGCGCGCCGCGGTGCCGCTGGAGGAACAGCAGAAGCGTCGCTTGCAGCTCAAGTTCAATCGCGTGGTCAGGGCCACGGTGAAAGGCAACCTGCTGGTGGCTATCACCCAAGGGGCGCTGGGCGGTTTGATCTTCTGGTTTCTGGACATCCCCAGCGCATTGCTCTGGGCGGTGTTGATGGCTTTTCTGTCGCTGTTGCCAGCGGTGGGGGCGGGCATTGTCTGGGCACCGGTGGCGGCGTTTTTCCTGTTCACCGGCGCAATCTGGCAAGGCGTGGTGCTGGGGTTGTTCGGGGTGTTCGTGATCGGCCTGGTGGATAACGTGCTACGCCCGATCCTGGTGGGCAAGGACACGAAAATGCCCGACTACCTGATCCTGATCTCGACGCTTGGCGGCCTGGCGGTGTTCGGGCTCAACGGGTTCGTCATCGGCCCGCTGATCGCGGCGCTGTTCATGTCCAGCTGGGACATTTTCCTGGAAACCAAGCCGCGGGTTCAGTTGCCTTAGGCGTTGAGCTTGCCGGCGTGTTCCTGGCTGACCTGCTGTGACATCGCCTGGGCGGCCGGCAGCGAAGTGAGCGGGCCGCTGATCGGCTCGCCATCGAGCACCAGGTACCAGCAGGCAAGCAATCCGGTCGCTCTGAGCGAGGCGGGAACGGCGCTGCCGATAACGGACATGATCTGAACTTGAGACATCACAGGTACCTCCATCAATCTATGGAGCTACCTTACGGGGCCGGTCATTTTTCCGACAATCACCGTTTTCAATAGTGGTCATTGACGCCAGTGAGGTAACAGACCGCCTGTCGGTCAGTCGACCACCTGATCGAGCATATGGACCACTTCCTGCTCGTTGAGCAGGCCTTTGCGCACCAGGTTTTGCGTCAGCAGCGAGAGAAACTTGGCGCTGCGATGACCTTCCAGGTGCTTGAGTTCGGTCAGGGTGTTGTACACCTTGCTGGAAGTGCACAGGCCGACAATGCGGTGCGGGTTCTGCGTGGGCATAGGGGCGTCCTTGTACTGATCAACCTGTGGGTGGCATCCAGGTGAGTCAATCTTGCCTGCTTGCACCGTTGTTACTGTCCCGAGAACGACATCGATAAGATTTTTCCAGACCCGCGCCGACGAATGGCGACAAAAAACCCCGCTGGCGAGCGGGGTTTTTGAGTCTGTTACCAGCGCCCATAACCGCCGTGGGGAGGGCCGTAGTAACCGCGTGGCGGGCCGTAATAGCCACGGGGCGGTCCGTAGTAGACCGGTGCCGGACGGTAGTAGATCGGTTGCTGCACATACACCGGCGCCGGCTGGTAATAGACCGGTGGCGGTGGTGGCGCGTAATAGACCGGCGCGGGCTGGGCGTAGACCGGTTGGGCATAGACCGGTTGTGGCGCGACATACACCGGCCGGTTGGCGTTGATCAGGGCCGAGCCGACGATGGCTGTACCGACGATCGCGCCAAATACCGCCGCGTCATTACCACCACCATGGGCTTGCGCCTGCCCGGCGATCGCCAGGGCACCAATCAGCAAGGCAACTGTGGGGATTTTACGGATCATGATAGTTCCTCGGTTCTTCGACCCGGCGCTTGTGTCTGCAATAGACCCAAGGATTGTCGCGGGGATACTTCTAAGACAGCGTTTTTTTGAAAATCAGCACAGCCGCTGGGTAAATTTTGTGTAAGGTCTGTACCGGCTTGCTTACGGTCGCGTGATGCCCCGCGCAGGCACGTGACCATGATCGATCAGAACCCGATGGGCTGGCTAATCCCGTCCATCTGAAAGTGCATTGCAAGGAGATCCGCATGCAGATGAACCCCAACAAAGACACCCAGTTGTGCATGTCCCTCTCCGGGCGCCCCGGGAACTTTGGCCTGCGATTTCACAATCATCTGTATGAACAGTTGGGCCTGAATTTCTACTACAAGGCGTTCAGCAGCCAGGACTTGCCGGGCGCGGTGGGCGGTATTCGCGCCCTGGGCATTCGCGGCTGTGGCGTGTCGATGCCGTTCAAGGAAGCCTGCATCGCCCTGGTCGACGAGCTGGACGCGTCTGCCGCCGCCATCCAGTCGATCAACACCATCGTCAACACCGCCGGCCATCTGAAGGCCTACAACACCGATTACATCGCCATTGCCCAATTGCTGGACACCCACGCAGTGCCCAAGGACACCACGTTTGCCTTGCGCGGCAGCGGCGGCATGGCCAAGGCCGTGGCCAGCGCCCTGCGCGACGGCGGTTACAAAAAGGGTCTGATCGTGGCCCGGAACGAGAGCGCCGGCCGTGCCCTGGCCGATTCCCTGGATTACCCATGGCAGGCCGAACTGGGTTCGCATCGCCCGCAAATGCTGGTCAACGTCACCCCGATCGGCATGACCGGCGGCCCGGAAGCCGATCAACTGGCGTTTGACGCTGAAGCCATCGTGGCGGCGGATATCGTCTTCGATGTGGTGGCGATTCCCGCGGAAACACCGCTGATCGTGCGCGGCCGTGCCGAGGGCAAGCAGGTGATCACCGGGCTGGAGGTGATTGCGATCCAGGCGCTGGAGCAGTTCGTGCTGTACACCGGTGTGCGGCCGACAGATGAGCAGTTTCAGGCGGCGGTGGCTTTTGCCCGGGGTTGATCCTCGGGTTGCTTGCTGACTGTACCGGCCTCTTCGCGAGCAAGCCCGCTCCCACATTTGACCGCGTTCCTCCAGATGAAATGCGGATAACTGTGGGAGCGGGCTTGCTCGCGAACGGGGCGACGCGGTTCAACTGTCGAACCTCTATCTATACTCCCCATCAGCCAGCAAAGACTGGCCCTCCCACAACAATCACCGTGACCGAGGTTCCCATGCATCCCGCGATTCTCAACCTGGATCAGGCCGAGCTCCTGCCGCTGCCCGAAGAGTTTGCCCCCACCGGTGAAACGGCCGGTCGCTATCAGCAGCGCCTGGCACGCATTGGCCAGCAGCTGGGCGCGCAGAAGCTCGGTTATCGCTTGTACGCCCTTGAGCCCGGCATGCGCGGCAGCCCGTTTCACAGCCACCGGGTCAACGAGGAAATGTTCTACATCGTGGCCGGCGAGGGTGAGGTGCGGCTCGGTGCCGAACGTTTTCCCATCCGCGCCGGTGACGTGATTGCCTGCCCGGCGGGCGGGCCGGAACGGGCGCACCAGATCATCAATACCAGCGACGGCGAACTGCGTTACCTGGCCGTCAGTACCCAGCAGTCACCGGACATCTGCGAATACCCGGACTCGGGAAAATATGTGGTGATGGATGACTTCAAGGTTGACGCCGAGGGCAATGCCTCGGGCTTCGTCGCCGTGGCCCGGCAGGCGGATGGGGTGGATTACTGGGAGGGGGAGTAAGGCACACCATCAACCCTTTGTGGGAGCGACCTGCTCGCGAAGACGTCGGCACATCCAGCCTGCATGTGACTGACACACCGCTTTCGCGAGCAAGCCCGCTCCCACAGTTGGAGCGTGTTGTTACTCCAGCCGCGCCAAACGCTCTTCCAGCGCCGCAATCCGCGCTTCGAGCTCTTCGATGCGCTCGACTGAAACACCACCGCTGCGCTCGACCGGGTTCTGCCGCGCGGCGAGGATCACCTCGATGTCCGCCGGATCGCCCATGGCATGCATGTAGCGGTCTTCACGCTGCCCCGCCTGACGCGGAATCAGCAGCGCCAGGCCTCGGGCGATCAGCCGTTCAAGCTGGTGCACGACCTGCTCGGTGTCTTCGAAGTCATGCATGCGCCCGCTGCGGGTCAGCAGTTCGTTGACGGTCTGCGGGCCGCGCAGATACAGCAGGCCCATCAGAATCACCTGGGCCGGCACCAGTTCCAGTGCCTTGTCGACCTTGTGCTCCCAACGGTCCGCGCGGCTGCCCATCACCAGTTTGGTGAAGCCGCGTCCTTCAAGGGCACGCAGGCTCTGGCCGACCTGGCCCTGGGTGAGGTTCATCACCGGTTCGCGGCTGGTTTTCTGGTTGCAGGCAATGACCAGTGCGTTGAGGGTCAGCGGATAGGTTTCCGGGCTGGTGGCCTGTTTCTCGATCAACGAACCCAGAATGCGGATTTCCGTGCTGTTGAGGCGCGGTTCGTCGAAGGTCTGTTCTTGTTCAGTGCTCATCGCGCTTTTCCCTATGCAGTCGAAGCATGCCGTCGAAGCCGCCTAGCCTAATCCTTGCAGGAGAAAAGACAAGCCGCAGGAGGGGCGGGCACGGCTATAATCGGCCGACGTTTCCCTCCTGTCATCACCTGAGACTGCCATGACCATTTCCCTGTACGACGCCTCCGTTCCAGTTTTCCAGCAAATGCTCAACGCCCTGAGCGATGTGCTGAACAAGGCCGAAGCCCACGCCACCGCCAAAAACATCGACCCGAATGCCTTCCTGCAAGCCCGCCTGTACCCGGACATGTTCCCGCTGGTGCGTCAGGTGCAGATCGCCGTTGATTTCAGCAAGGGTGTGTCCGCGCGCCTGGCCGAGATCGAACTGCCGAAGTACGACGACACGGAAACCACTTTCGCCGACCTGCAAGCGCTGATCGCCAAAGTGCTGGCGTTCATCGGCGAGATCAAGCCCGAGCAAATCAACGGCAAGGAAGGCATCGAAATCGTCACCCGTCCGGGCACGCCGAAAGAGAAGCGCTTCTCCGGCCAGGCTTACCTGCTGACCTACGGCCTGCCGCAGTTCTTCTTCCACGTCACCACCACCTACGCACTGCTGCGCCACAACGGCGTGGAAGTGGGCAAGCGCGATTACATGGGCGCGTTCTAAACCGGCCAGAAACAAAAAAGCCCCCGCATCCTGAGGTTGCGGGGGCTTTTTCATGGGTAAAGATTTTTCCTCTACACCACCCATCCGGTGGGAGCGGGCTTGCTCGCGAAAGGGTCATCAGCTTCAAAATAAACGTTGACTGACACACACCGCTTTCGCGAGCAAGCCCGCTCCCACACGGATTTGGCTCAGGCCAGACGTTCGGCTTTCGCCTCTTCACCCAGGCAGGCCGCTGCCGTGAACAATACGTCGGTAGACGAATTCAACGCCGTCTCCGCCGAATCCTGCAACACACCAATAATGAAGCCCACCGCCACCACCTGCATGGCGATTTCGCTCGGGATGCCGAACAGGCTGCACGCCAGCGGAATCAGCAGCAGCGAACCACCGGCCACGCCCGAGGCGCCACAGGCACAAATCGCCGCGACGACGCTCAGCAAAATGGCCGTCGGAATGTCCACGGCAATCCCCAGGGTATGCACCGCCGCCAGCGTCAGCACGGTGATGGTGATCGCCGCGCCGGCCATGTTGATGGTGGCGCCAAGTGGGATCGACACCGAGTAAGTGTCTTCATGCAGCCCCAGGCGCTTGCTCAGCTCAAGGTTGACCGGAATGTTCGCCGCCGAACTGCGGGTGAAGAAGGCGGTGATCCCGCTTTCGCGCAGGCACATCAGCACCAGCGGATAGGGGTTGCGACGCAGTTTCCAGAACACGATGACCGGGTTCATCACCAGCGCCACGAACAGCATGCAGCCCAGCAGCACCGCCAGCAGGTGCGCGTAGCCGATCAAGGCGCCGAAACCGGAGGTGGCCAGGGTCGAGGCCACGAGGCCGAAAATCCCCAGCGGTGCGAAGCGAATCACCAGGTGCACGATCAGGGTCACGCCGTTGGACAGGTCACCGAGCACCTCGCGCGTGGTGTCACCGGCATGGCGAATGGCAATGCCCATGCCGATGGCCCAGGCGAGAATGCCGATGAAGTTGGCGTTCATCAACGCACTGACCGGGTTGTCGACCACGCTCAGCAACAGGCTTTGCAACACTTCACCGATGCCGCCCGGTGCGGTGACGGCCACGTCGTGGGTGGACAGGACGAGGCTCGACGGGAACATCATGCTGGCCACTACCGCGACCACGGCGGCGGCGAACGTGCCCAGCAGATAAAGGAACAGGATCGGCCGGATGTGGGTTTCCTGGCCATGCTTGTGGTTGGCGATCGAGGCCATGACCAGCACGAACACCAGGATCGGCGCGACGGCCTTCAGCGCAGCGACGAAGACTTTGCCGATAAAGGCCATGGACCTGGCAGCCTCGGGCGCTACCAGGGCCAGGATGATCCCGGCGATCAGGCCGATGATGATCTGCGTGACCAGGCTGGTGCGTTTGAGGCGTTGCAATAGAGAGGGGGATGAGGCGGTCATAAAACGGCATCTCTGATTTTATTAGGTGCGGGTATCGCGACATCAAGGCCGGACAGTGGCCGATGAACAGGGTGTACGTTTCGCGGGGCGCGGACTTTAGCACAGCGTCGTCCCATTCCTTCAGCCCTGTGACGATCTGCCACCCGCGCGTTAAACGCGATTTGCAGGTTCGGGCAACCCTGTTCGGAAACACTCTGTTAAGCTTCGCCATCCTCATTTTCATGTTCTGCCAGTGAGCCTTCGGGCGATCGCTGGTGTCGTCGTTTTCTGGAGTTCTGCATGCTGTTGCCCATCCTTCTGTTGTCGGCCGCCGGTTTTACGGTGCTGACCACGGAATTCATCATTGTCGGCCTGTTGCCGGCCATCGCCCGTGACCTTGACGTCAGCATCCCGCAAGCCGGGTTGCTGGTGACCCTGTTCGCCTTCACCGTCGCTGCGTTCGGGCCGTTCCTCACGGCGTATTTCGCCCGCTTCGAGCGACGCAAGCTGTTTATCTCGGTGCTGATCATGTTCGGCCTGGCCAATACCGTCGCGGCGCTGGCACCCAATATCTGGGTGATGGCGTTTGCCCGGTTGGTCCCGGCATTGGGCCTGCCGGTGTTCTGGGCGCTGGCCAGTGAGACGGCGGTGGACATCGTCGGGCCGGATTACGCCGGCCGGGCCATTGCCAAGATCGGCTTCGGCATCGTCTGCGCCACGGTGTTCGGCATTCCGGTGGGCACGCTAATTTCCGATGCCTTCGGCTGGCGCAGCGCCTTCGCCATTCTGGCGTTCATCGCGTTCGCCAAGGCGCTGCTGCTGTTTATCTACCTGCCGAAAACCAACCTGCACCAGCATCAAGTCAGTTTCCGCTCACAGTTCAAGATCCTGCGCAGCCCCTTGATGGTGGGGCATGTGCTGCTGTCGATTGTGGTGTTCAGCGGCATGTTCACGGCCTACACCTACCTGGCGGACATCCTTGAACGGTTGGCCGGCTTCAATGGCACGGTGGTCGGCTGGTGCCTGATGGGCTTCGGCGCGGTGGGGTTGATCGGCAATTCGCTGGGTGGCCGCGCGGTGGATCGGCATCCGCTGGTGGCGTCGATGATGTTTTGCGCTTTCATGATTGCCGGTCTGGTGGCCCTGGTGCCGAACATTCATTCACCCTTCGGTCTGGCGGCGGCGATGGGCATCTGGGGCGTGACCCAGGCCGCGTTGTTCCTGGTCAGTCACGTGCGCCTGATGAAGGCCGCGCCCGAAGCACCGGCGTTCGCCGCCTCGCTGAACATCGCCGGGGCCAACCTCGGGATCGGCCTGGGCGCGATGATCGGCGGCCGGGTGATCGACAGCGTCGGCCTGCAAGGCCTGGGTTTCGCCGCAGCCGGGTTTATCCTCGCCTCGATTCTGTTGGCCATCGCCCTGATGACCTTCAAGCCGCGGGAAGTCTGTGCCTAGGCTTCACAGTTCGGTAAACAGCTCGCGTCGGGCACCTTCGGTAATGGCGACAATGCCGGGGTGCTTGACCTTGCGTTCCACGGAAATGGCATAGAACGACTCGCTCACCGCGTCGGTCTGGCCGATCACCTCCACGCCACACTGGCGTTTCACTTCGTCGGCGATCACGCTCGGGCCGATGAAAATGCCGCTGCCGGACTGGCCGAACGCCTGCATCAAGGCGCTGTCGTCGAATTCGCCGACGATCTGCGGCTGGATCTGCTGCTCGGCGAACCAGCGTTGCAAGCGGCTGCGCACCACGGTTTCCGGCCCGGGAATCAGCAGCGGCGCACCGTGCAGGTTGCGGGGAAAATCCTGTCCGTATCGCGCCGCCAGCTCGGCGGTGGCGAAGAAACTGATCCCGCATTCGCCGAGTTTCTGGCTGTAGCCCTTGATGTCCAGGTGCGATGGCATCGGGCTGTCGGAAATCACCAGGTCCAGGCGCTGGATCGCCAGGTCGGCCAACAAGCGTTCCAGCTTGTCTTCGCGGCAAGTGATGCGCAGCGGCTCGCTCAACTCCATGGTCGGCGCAATCAGGCGGTAGACGATGGATTTGGGCACCACGTCGGCCACGCCCACCCGGAACAGAATCTGCTGCTCATTGGGTTGCGCCCGCAGCATCAACTCCAGTTCACCGCCCAGCTGAAACATTTGTTCGGCGTAGGGCAGGGTCTGCCGGCCAGCTTCGGTCAGCTCAAGTTGCCGGCCGACCCGGCGAAACAACTCAATGCCATAGGTTTGCTCCAGCAGCGATATCTGCCCGCTGATGGTCTGGGGCGTCAGGTTCAGCTGTTCGCAGGCACGCACGATGCTGCCGGTCTTGGCCACCACCCAGAAGTAATGCAATTGTCGATAATTGAGCATGGCGATCTACAGTTCGTAAAAACCGAAGTATAACCGCTAAAAATACGAATTTTCCTGAAGTGTTCACCTCCCTAGAATGCGTCGCTATCAACGGGCCATCGATATGGGCCCGTTTGTTCTATCGAGGAAAACATCATGAAGCTTAAAACCACGGCCCTGCTGATTGCGTCTTTACTGGTCCTGGCCGGTTGCGACCAGGCCGAAAAAAGCGCTCAACAGTTGATGGGCAAGGCTGCCGAAAGTGCCAAGCAAGCCATCGACGATACCCACAAGGCTGCCGAGCAAGCGCTCAGTGAGGCCACCGGCGGGCTGATCAGCAAAAAAGAATCAGCGGAAAAAGACCCGGAAAAAACCGAATCTTCCTCCCAGGAAATCTAAACCGTCTTACAGCGAGTCAGGACTGACCCATGGAATACCTTTTACAGTTAGCTGCCAGCCCCACAGCCTGGGTCGCCCTGGCCACCCTGGTGGTGATGGAAATCGTGCTGGGCATCGATAACCTGATCTTCATCTCGATCCTGACCAACAAACTGCCCGAGCAGCACCGGCAGAAGGCGCGGCGCATTGGTATTGGCATGGCGCTGATCCTGCGACTGGGCTTGCTGAGTACCATCGCGTTCATCGTCCAGCTGACAGCGCCCGTGATCGAGGTTCTCGGACACGCGTTCTCCTGGAAGGACATGATCCTGATCGCTGGCGGCCTGTTCCTGTTGTGGAAAGCCACCACCGAGATCCATCACAGCATGGACCCTGCACCGGAAGATCCGAAGTCGGCGACCTCGACCGTGACCCTGGGCTTTGCCGCGGCGATCGGCCAGATCCTGATGCTGGACATGGTGTTCTCCATCGACAGCATCATTACCGCTGTCGGCATGACCGAGCATTTGCCGATCATGATCATCGCGGTGGTGGTGTCGGTACTGGTGATGTTGCTGGCGGCTGATCCGCTGGCCAAGTTCATCAACGACAACCCGACGGTGGTGATGCTGGCCCTGGGCTTCCTGATCATGATCGGCATGACGCTGATCGCCGAAGGCTTCGGCGCCCACGTACCGAAAGGCTATGTCTACGCTGCCATGGCGTTCTCGGCTGCGATCGAGGTGCTGAACATGATGTCCCGTCGGGCGAAGCAAAAGCGTGTAGTCGCGCAAGCCTGACCTGGGTTGAAACACCGCCTGAACTCACTGTAGGAGCTGCCGCAGGCTGCGATCTTTTGACTTTGGTTTCTTCAAAATCAAAAGATCCAAGCCTGCGGCAGCTCCTACAGGGGATTCAGGCTTTTTAATAAATGGGTGTCAGTGGGCGTTGGCGTGTCGGCCGGGCGCCTTGGCAGGTTCTGCCGGTTGAACAGGGTGGTGATGGTGGCGGCGGGTAATGCGCAACACGCCCCATAACATGGCGGCAGCCACAGCCAGCCAGCCGCCAATCAACATCACGATCGTCATTGTCAGGCTCATCGATGCCTCCTCTTTGCCCTGCAGCGGGCACACACGCCATGCAAGTGACAGTCTAGTCGCTGGCGTGTTTCAGGCTATTGACCGAAGGTCGACTGCGACCAACCAGTTCGCTCTATGCAACGCAATCAACTACCGGTTAAGGCTATACCCGCGCCGCGTGGCGTCCTATGATCGACGGCCAAGCCGGGAAGTGGATTGCCTGGCGCCTGAACAAGAGAGTGATGATGGTGCGGGTAATTTCTCGAATGCTTACGGCGGCGGTCATCGTCGGTTGCGTCGCCGGTCTGGCCGGTTGTGCTGGCAGTGTGGCGCCGCAGATCAAACGACTGCCGGAACGGGTTGAACTCAGCGGCAGGTTCTACCGCGGCGTGGCCAATCAAAGCGGGCCGCAGGTGTTGGCGAGCATGCTGTCCCAGCAAGGCGTCGTGATTACGCCGGGGCTGCTCGAGAAACCGTTGCATCTGCCGGGCGCGGAGGCCCAGCTGCAACAAAACATGCAGAACCTGGCCCGCGAATACGGAATGATGGTCTATCCGCTGGACAGCAATCTGCCCGCCTTGTTGACCCAGGTAGCCGCCGGGTATCCGGTGATGGTGCGCTTTACCGAGGGTTCGGCGCTCTGGGCCGAGCCGCGTTACGCGATTCTGTCCGGCTATAACCGTCAGAAGCAGACGGTGTTGCTGCGGGCGGGGATGGATCAGCGGCAGCTCATGAGCTTCGGCTCGTTCGAATCGGCGTTCAAGGACGCAGGGGGATGGGCGGTGTTGATTCAGGCGCCGACGCAGGTTCCGGCCGAAGTCGATCAGCAGCGCTGGCTCAAGGCTGCCAACGATCTGGCCCAGGCCGGCCAGGAGCAGGCGGCGGCAAAGGCCAAGCGAGCCCTTTCCGCGCAATAAGCCCGTTCGTCATCTGCCGGGCACACCGACAGCTTGTCGGTCTCTGAGATAATAAGGCCCGAGCTTCTCGGGCCGCGATCAGGAGGCGCCCATGGCAGATTCCACGACCCCCGTCGGTCCGCATTCGTCCGAGCACTCGTCCGGCGATGAACTGGGATTCGACCCCGATTCCCCGGACCTTGCCGACCCCCAGGTCGATCCCGTCGGACCGGCCCGGGCACCCAGGGATGTGAAGCCGGGTGACAACCCCAAGGCGCCGGCAAAGCCCTATGATCCACTCGGTGATCTGAAGCCCTAGATCCCATGGAGGTGCATATGTCTACCGATTCGAGCTTCAACGACAAACGTCCGGAAAACGTTCCGACCACCCCTGAAGACAGTGTCGATCCGGTGATGGATCCGGACAGTCCGCTGCGAGATCCGCTGGCGCGTCCGGCGGTGGCACCCGGCGAGCATCCGCAGGGCTGGAGGGATCCGAGCAAAGGCGACGGTATCCCGGACGACGACCAGATGCCGCTGCCCAACGACTGATCGCTGACAAAAAAGCCCCGGATGTCCGGGGCTTTTTCAAGGGAATTGCAGCGAGGTTACTTCGACGCTTCAACCACGCCGCTCTGGCGGTGCTTGAGGTTCTTGTCTGATTTGTACTGCAAGGCCGCGGATGCGACGCTGGCGCTTTTGCCGGTTTCGACCCAATTGCGGATGCGCGTGGCATCGGCAAAATGCGTGTATTTGCCATACGCATCAAGGAGCACCAGGGCAACCGGGCGGTTGCTCATGCGGGTCACCAGCACCAGGCAGTGGCCTGCTTCGTTGGTGAAACCGGTTTTCGTCAGCTGGATGTCCCAGTCGGGCTTGCGTACCAAATGGTCGGTATTGCGGAAGCCCAGGCTGTAGTTGGGTTTGCGGAAGCTGACGGTTTTTTCCTTGGTCGTGCTCAGCTCTGTCAGCAACGGATACTTGTGCGCGGCAATCAACAGTTTGCTCAGGTCGCGGGCGGTGGAGACGTTGCGTGGCGAGAGGCCAGTCGGCTCGACGAAATGAGTGTTGGTCATGCCCAGTGCCCTGGCCTTGGCATTCATTGCAGCGATGAACGCGGCGTAACCGCCCGGATAGTGGTGGGCCAGACTCGCTGCAGCGCGATTTTCCGAGGACATCAGCGCAATCAACAGCATTTCCCGGCGCGGCATTTCGCTGTTGAGTTTGACCCGGGAAAACACGCCCTTCATTTCCGGGGTGTCACTGATGTTGATGTTGATGTACTCATCCATGTTCTGCCGGGCTTCAACCACCACCAGGCCGGTCATCAGCTTGCTGACGGAAGCGATCGGAACAACTACGTCGGGATTGCTGGCGTAGATGACTTTGTTGGTCTGCAGATCCAACAGCAAGGCGCTGCCGGAGGCGATCTTGAGTTGCGAGGTGTCTCGGGGCGCTGCGGTGGTTTCGCCGGCGCTGGCAATCGGCGTGATGAAAGTCCCTGTAACGGCAAAAAATAGGCTCAGGATGGAAAGACGGATTTTCACGCTGGCAGACTCATAAGGTGTTGATACGCCGTTATGTAACGGGCTATTTCTTAAAAAGCGCGACATTCTGGAGTATGGCTGAATAACTGTCGATGGTTGTTCGAGGACCCTGTGAAAGTCGTTGGAAACATGAAAAAAAAGTTATTTTCCGGCGGATGGTCGACCTTGTTTCGCGGGCACAAAAAACCCCGCGATGGGCGGGGTTCCTTGAGTCACCTGTCAGCTGTGAAAAGTGTCTCAGCCGTGCAGGGTTTCGGCCGCGTACAAGGTGTTTTCCAGCAGGCAGGCGCGGGTCATCGGGCCGACGCCACCCGGTACAGGTGTGATCCAGCTGGCGCGGGGCAGGGCGGTTTCGTAAATGACGTCACCGACCAGTTTGCCATCTTCCTGACGGTTGATGCCGACGTCGATCACGATCGCGCCTTGCTTGATCCACTCACCCTTGACCAGGCCAGGCTTGCCGGCGGCTACCACCACCAGATCGGCACGACCGACGTGGCCGGCCAGGTCCTTGGTGAAGCGGTGAGTGACGGTCACGGTGCAACCGGCCAGCAGCAGTTCCATCGCCATCGGGCGACCAACGATGTTGGAGGCGCCGACAATCACGGCGTTCATCCCGTACAGATCGGCACCGGTGCTTTCCAGCAGGGTCATGATCCCTTTTGGAGTGCATGGGCGCAGCAGCGGGATGCGTTGGGCCAGGCGACCGACGTTATAGGGGTGGAAGCCGTCGACGTCCTTGTCCGGGCGAATGCGCTCCAGCAATCGGGACGCGTCCAGGTGTTCAGGCAGGGGAAGCTGCAACAGAACGCCATCAATCGCCGGGTCGTCATTGAGGCGGTCGATCAGTTCGGTCAGTGCTTCCTGAGTGGTTTCGGAAGGCAGGTCGTAGGCTTGGGAAAGGAAGCCGACCTCTTCACAGTCTTTACGCTTGTGCGAGACATAAACCTGAGAGGCAGGATCGCTACCGACCAGGATCACCGCGAGGCCGGGCGTGCGCAGGCCTTGCTGGCGACGCTCGTTGACGCGTTGGGCGATCTGCTGGCGCAGGCTGGCGGCGATCGATTTGCCGTCGATTAGTTGTGCAGTCATTGCGCGTGATTAACCATCGAGAGGGGAAAAAAAGAGAACGCATTCTCGCATGTCATGCGGTGAGGGCAAAGGCGCTTGGTCTGCAAATTCCGCTAACCCCTTTAATTAAATGAATTTTTTTTAAAAAGGATTTGACGACCTTCGGGGGGCTCTATACTATTCGTCGCACTTGTCGGGCACAGCCTAGCACTGGTTAAGAAGGTCGAGCAGGATTACGGTTCTGCAACGCTGGAAAGCACTTAGTTTGTAGTCCTCCAAGAGTACAGATTAATCAGGCGCCCGTAGCTCAGCTGGATAGAGCATCCGCCTTCTAAGCGGATGGTCGCAGGTTCGAGTCCTGCCGGGTGCGCCATCAGGCAGCTTTGGCACAAGTAACGCGATATGGTGGGCGTAGCTCAGTTGGTAGAGCACGGGATTGTGACTCCCGTTGTCGTGGGTTCGATCCCCATCGTCCACCCCATATTTCGAAAGGCGCCAGATTAACAGTCTGGCGCCTTTGCTTTAACAGGTTCAAGCCGCGGATGTGGTGGAATTGGTAGACACACTGGATTTAGGTTCCAGCGCCGCGAGGCGTAAGAGTTCGAGTCTCTTCATCCGCACCAAATAAAGCTTCATTCATGTCGGTTGGCGTGGCTGGGGCTCGACAAAGAAGGTTTTGGTTCTTTGTCATGCAATATGGTGGGCGTAGCTCAGTTGGTAGAGCACGGGATTGTGACTCCCGTTGTCGTGGGTTCGATCCCCATCGTCCACCCCATATTTCGAAAGGCGCCAGATTTAACAGTCTGGCGCCTTTTTTGTTTCAGTGGTTTGTGTGTTCGGCGGCTGCTGGTTGTGGGTCGCAGGGGCAGGGCGTTTCGTCGTATTTATGTTTCTCGATGATGCCGCGCTGCCCGCCGGCCTTGCTCGCAAGGGCGGTCGTCAGGGAGATGATTGGCAACCTCTTCTATATATAGAAAGGTTGGCGCAGAGCCCTGGCGTGATTGGCTGTATTTGCCACCGGGGCGAGGTGCATCCGTGCATTCGCACCTATAAATTGCCTGCTGCGTTTTTACCCGTTTTCAGTAGGGTGACTTCTTGAGTTTGACCCACTAGAATGCATGCCCTTGATTCTGGGGTCGGAAACGGCCGGCTAACGTCTGTGCAACGAGGAATATCCATGCAAGTTTCTGTTGAAAATACTTCTGCTCTTGAGCGCCGCATGAGCATCACCGTGCCGGCTGAGCGCATCGAGACTCAGGTCAACAAGCGTCTGCAGCAGACTGCCCAAAAGGCCAAGATTGCAGGCTTCCGTCCAGGCAAAGTGCCGATGAGCGAAATCAAGCGCCGTTTCGGTGCTGAAGCGCGCCAGGAAGCTGTAGGCGACGTGATCCAGTCCTCCTTCTACGAAGCCGTCGTTGAGCAGAAGCTGAACCCGGCTGGTTCGCCTTCGATCGAGCCTAAATCCCTGGAAGCGGGCAAGGACCTGGAATACGTCGCGGTATTCGAAGTGTTCCCTGAGTTCACCGTTGCCGGCTTCGACGGTATCGCTGTCGAGCGCCTGAGCGCTGACGTGACTGATGCCGATCTGGACAAGATGCTGGACATCCTGCGCAAGCAGAACACCCGTTTTGAAGTAGCCGATCGTGCTGCCCAGAACGAAGACCAGCTGAACATCGATTTCGTCGGCAAGGTCGACGGTGAAGTGTTCGCTGGCGGTTCCGCCAAGGGTACCCAGCTGGTTCTGGGTTCCGGCCGCATGATCCCTGGCTTCGAAGACGGCCTGGTTGGCGCTAAAGCCGGCGAAGAGCGCGTTCTGAACCTGACTTTCCCTGAGGATTATCAGAACCTCGACCTGGCCGGCAAGACTGCTGAGTTCACCGTTACCGTGAACAGCGTCTCCGAGCCAAAACCGCCAGAGCTGACCGAAGAATTCTTCGCTCAATTCGGCATCAAGGAAAGCGGCCTGGAAGGCTTCCGCACCGAAGTTCGCAAGAACATGGAGCGCGAGCTGCGTCAGGCGATCAAATCCAAGGTCAAGAATCAGGTAATGGATGGTCTGCTGGCCACCAACCCGATCGAAGTGCCAAAGGCCCTGCTGTCCAACGAAGTTGACCGTCTGCGTGTGCAGGCTGTCCAGCAGTTCGGTGGCAACATCAAGCCTGACCAACTGCCGGCCGAGCTGTTCGAAGAGCAAGCCAAGCGTCGCGTTGTGCTGGGTCTGATCGTGGCTGAAGTGGTCAAGCAATTCGACCTCAAGCCTGATGAAACCCGCGTTCGCGAAATGATTCAGGAAATGGCCTCGGCCTACCAGGAGCCTGAGCAAGTTGTGTCCTGGTACTACAAGAACGACCAGCAACTGAACGAAGTTCGTTCGGTTGTGCTGGAAGAGCAAGTTGTGGATACTGTTCTGCAGAAAGCTAGCGTGACCGACAAATCGGTCTCTTACGAAGAAGCAGTCAAGCCGGTAGAAGCTCCACAAGCCGACTGATCGTTTTTGCGATAAGAAGTACACACCATAAGCCAGCCTTCGTGCTGGCTTATGCGTATTCAAGACATAACTATTTGGGAGTGACTGCAGAGCATGTTCCGTAATTCGTATATTCAGCAGAACTCTGATATCCAGGCCGCAGGCGGCCTGGTCCCGATGGTTGTCGAGCAGTCCGCTCGTGGCGAGCGCGCCTACGACATCTACTCGCGTCTCCTCAAGGAGCGGGTGATCTTTCTGGTTGGTCCGGTAGAGGACTACATGGCCAACCTGATTTGTGCGCAACTGCTGTTCCTTGAAGCCGAAAACCCGGACAAGGACATCCATCTCTACATCAACTCCCCGGGCGGTTCGGTGACGGCGGGCATGTCGATCTACGACACGATGCAGTTCATCAAGCCAAACGTGTCGACCACCTGTATCGGTCAGGCGTGCAGCATGGGCGCGTTTCTGCTGACCGCTGGCGCACCTGGCAAGCGTTTCTGCCTGCCGAATTCGCGCGTGATGATTCACCAGCCACTGGGCGGTTTCCAGGGGCAGGCGTCGGATATCGAAATCCATGCCAAGGAAATCCTCTTCATCCGTGAGCGTCTCAACACGCTGATGGCCAAGCACAGCGGGCGCACGCTTGAAGAAATCGAGCGCGACACCAACCGCGATAACTTCATGAGCGCAGAAGCCGCTCGTGAATACGGGTTGATCGATGAAGTGATTACCCAGCGCCCCGCTTAAAATAAGCAGCTCAAAATAGGGTTGGTCGGCTGGTCTGATCACCGGCGGGCTTGAAAAAGCCCGCAATAGCCTTCATCTTGTGTTGCAAGCCTATCGGATTTGGATCGAACGAATGACTGACACCCGCAACGGCGAGGACAACGGCAAGCTGCTCTATTGCTCCTTCTGTGGCAAAAGCCAGCATGAAGTACGCAAATTGATTGCCGGCCCCTCGGTCTTTATCTGCGACGAGTGCGTCGACCTGTGCAATGACATCATCCGTGAGGAGGTGCAGGAAGCCCAGGCCGAAAGCAGCGCGCATAAATTGCCTTCGCCTAAAGAAATCAGCGGCATCCTTGACCAGTATGTGATTGGTCAGGAACGTGCGAAAAAGGTTCTGGCCGTAGCGGTGTACAACCACTACAAACGCCTTAACCAGCGTGACAAGAAGAATGACGACGTCGAACTCGGCAAGAGCAACATCTTGCTGATCGGCCCGACAGGCTCGGGTAAGACCCTGCTTGCCGAAACACTGGCCCGCTTGCTGAACGTTCCGTTCACCATCGCCGACGCAACCACCCTCACCGAGGCGGGTTATGTGGGTGAAGATGTCGAGAACATCATTCAGAAGCTGCTGCAGAAGTGCGATTACGACGTGGAAAAAGCCCAGATGGGCATTGTCTACATCGATGAGATCGACAAGATCTCGCGCAAGTCTGACAACCCGTCGATCACCCGGGACGTTTCCGGTGAAGGCGTGCAGCAGGCCCTGCTCAAGTTGATCGAAGGCACGGTTGCTTCCGTTCCGCCTCAAGGTGGTCGCAAGCATCCGCAGCAGGAATTCCTTCAGGTCGACACCCGTAACATCCTCTTCATCTGCGGTGGTGCGTTCTCCGGTCTGGAAAAGGTTATTCAAAACCGTTCCACCAAGGGCGGCATCGGCTTCAATGCGGAAGTGCGCAGCAAGGAAGAAGGCAAGAAGGTGGGTGAGTCCCTGCGTGAAGTCGAGCCTGACGATCTGGTCAAGTTCGGTCTGATCCCGGAATTCGTCGGTCGTCTGCCAGTTCTTGCAACGCTGGACGAGCTTGATGAAGCGGCGTTGATGCAGATCCTCACCGAGCCGAAGAACGCCCTGACCAAACAGTATGCCAAGCTGTTCGAGATGGAAGGCGTGGACCTGGAGTTCCGTACCGACGCGCTGAAATCGGTCGCCAAGCGCGCGCTGGAACGCAAAACCGGTGCTCGTGGCCTGCGTTCGATTCTCGAAGGTGTATTGCTCGACACTATGTATGAAATCCCCTCGCAGTCCGAGGTGAGTAAAGTAGTGATCGACGAAAGCGTTATAGAAGGCAAGTCCAAGCCACTGTATATCTATGAAAACAGTGAGCCTGCTGCCAAGGCCGCGCCAGACGCTTAAGCGTCACGCAGTCGGTATAAAGAAGGGGCCTTCGGGCCCCTTTGCTTTTTGCGGGTTTTTACACAGTCTTTGTGCTTGTTTTTTTTGAAGGCTGCCCCCATCTTGGTTTCAAGCTTACATCCATCTGTTTCCGGCCTTATGGCCGCCGTAGAGGCGAAATCATGAAGACAACCATCGAATTGCCTCTCTTGCCATTGCGTGATGTCGTGGTTTATCCGCACATGGTTATCCCGCTGTTCGTGGGGCGCGAGAAATCCATCGAAGCCCTCGAGGCCGCGATGACGGGCGACAAGCAGATTCTTCTGCTGGCCCAGAGAAACCCTGCTGACGATGATCCCGGCGAAGACGCACTTTATCGCGTGGGCACGATTGCTACCGTTCTCCAGCTGCTGAAGCTGCCTGACGGCACGGTCAAGGTTCTGGTCGAGGGCGAGCAACGTGGCGCCGTGGAGCTTTTCAGCGAAGTGGACGGCCATTGCCGTGCGGAAGTCTCGTTGATCGACGAAGTCGACGCGCCGGAGCGCGAGTCGGAAGTGTTTGTCCGCAGCTTGCTGTCCCAGTTCGAACAGTATGTGCAGTTGGGCAAGAAAGTACCGGCTGAAGTCCTGTCGTCGCTCAATAGCATCGATGAGCCCGGGCGCCTGGTCGACACCATGGCCGCGCACATGGCCCTGAAAATCGAGCAGAAGCAGGAAATTCTCGAAATCATCGATTTGTCGGCTCGGGTCGAGCACGTCCTGGCGTTGCTGGATGCCGAAATCGATCTGCTGCAAGTCGAGAAACGCATTCGCGGTCGCGTCAAAAAGCAAATGGAGCGCAGTCAGCGCGAGTACTACCTGAACGAGCAGATGAAGGCTATTCAGAAAGAACTCGGCGACAGTGACGAAGGTCACAACGAAATCGAAGAGCTGAAAAAGCGTATCGATGCCGCTGGCCTGCCAAAAGACGCACTCGCCAAGGCCCAGGCCGAACTGAACAAGCTCAAGCAAATGTCGCCCATGTCCGCGGAAGCGACCGTTGTGCGTTCCTACATCGACTGGCTGGTTCAGGTGCCGTGGAAGGCCCAGAGCAAGGTCCGCCTGGATCTGGCGCGCGCAGAAGATATTCTCGATGCCGACCACTATGGCCTGGAAGAAGTCAAAGAGCGGATTCTCGAATATCTCGCCGTACAAAAGCGCGTGAAGAAAATCCGTGGTCCCGTGTTGTGCCTGGTCGGTCCTCCCGGGGTGGGTAAAACCTCGCTGGCGGAATCGATTGCCCACGCCACCAACCGTAAGTTTGTTCGCATGGCCCTCGGCGGCGTGCGTGACGAGGCGGAAATTCGTGGTCATCGCCGGACTTACATCGGTTCGATGCCAGGAAGATTGATTCAAAAAATGACAAAAGTGGGCGTCCGCAACCCGCTGTTCCTGCTCGACGAAATCGACAAGATGGGCAGCGACATGCGTGGCGACCCGGCGTCGGCGTTGCTGGAAGTGCTCGATCCCGAGCAAAACCACAACTTCAACGATCACTATCTGGAAGTCGACTACGACTTGTCCGATGTGATGTTCCTGTGCACCTCGAACTCCATGAATATTCCCCCGGCGTTGCTGGACCGGATGGAAGTGATTCGCCTGCCGGGCTACACCGAAGACGAGAAGATCAACATTGCCGTCAAATACCTCTCGCCGAAGCAGATCACGGCCAACGGCTTGAAAAAAGGCGAGCTGGAATTCGACGCCGAAGCGATCCGCGACATCATTCGCTACTACACCCGCGAGGCTGGCGTACGTGGCCTGGAGCGACAGATTGCCAAGGTTTGCCGCAAGGCGGTCAAAGAGCACGCACTGGAAAAACGCTTCTCGGTGAAGGTCACCGCAGAGGATCTGGAACACTTCCTGGGCGTGCGCAAGTTCCGCTACGGCCTGGCAGAGCAGCAGGACCAGATCGGTCAGGTTACTGGCCTGGCGTGGACCCAGGTGGGCGGCGAGTTGCTGACCATCGAAGCCGCGGTAGTGCCGGGCAAGGGCCAATTGATCAAGACGGGCTCGCTGGGTGACGTGATGGTCGAGTCGATCACCGCAGCCTTGACGGTTGTGCGCAGCCGCGCGAAGAGCCTGGGGATTCCCCTGGACTTCCACGAGAAGCGCGACACCCATATCCACATGCCGGAAGGGGCGACGCCGAAAGACGGTCCTAGCGCCGGTGTAGGCATGTGCACGGCGTTGGTATCGGCATTGACCGGTATTCCTGTGCGTGCGGACGTGGCCATGACCGGTGAGATCACCTTGCGTGGGCAGGTGCTGGCAATTGGTGGTTTGAAAGAAAAACTGCTCGCTGCTCACCGTGGTGGAATCAAGACCGTGATCATTCCCGAAGAGAATGTTCGCGATTTGAAGGAAATTCCTGACAATATCAAGCAGGATCTCCAGATTAAACCGGTTAAATGGATTGACGAGGTCCTGCAAATTGCGCTGCAATACGCGCCGGAGCCCTTGCCTGATGTGGCTCCGGAGATTGTCGCGAAGGATGAAAAACGCGAGTCCGATTCTAAGGAAAGAATTAGCACGCATTAGTACGTATTTGCCTGGGGGGCTTCCTTGACAGCTTTTTAGAGCCCTTGTTATAAAGCGGCTCTTAAGTGTCTGTAGGCCATTCAGCACTCGTTTTTGCTTTCACCAAAAAAACTTAGAATCATACTCAAATAGATATAAGGGGACTTAGAGTGAACAAGTCGGAACTGATTGATGCTATCGCTGCATCCGCTGATATCCCGAAAGCTGCTGCTGGCCGTGCGCTGGACGCTGTAATCGAATCCGTCACTGGCGCTCTCAAGGCTGGCGACTCCGTTGTTCTGGTTGGTTTCGGTACTTTCTCCGTCACTGATCGTCCAGCTCGCATTGGTCGTAACCCACAGACCGGTAAGACGCTGGAAATCGCGGCAGCCAAAAAACCAGGTTTCAAAGCCGGTAAAGCACTGAAAGAAGCTGTCAACTAAGTTCGATTCAGGTTTTTACCTATCCGGGTCGGGGTCATGCCTGACCTGGCAGCGGAGCGGTAGTCCAGTCGGCAGGTCGCCGGTCCGAGACACCGAGGCTCGCAAGTTCGAGTCATCGGTCCGCTCCGTCAGTTACGAGAAGGCGCATCCTCGGATGCGCCTTTCTTCTATCCGGATTCTACCCACGCTCCACGGTTGCCTAATTTTGAAGTTCAACCGTTTATGGGGGACGCATGCTGCAGAATATCAGGGACAATTCACAAGGCTGGATTGCCAAGACCATTATCGGGGTCATCGTTGCACTGATGGCTTTGACGGGTTTCGACGCCATTTTTCAGGCCACGACGACCAAAAACGAGGCGGCGAAGGTCAATGGTGAAGAGATCAGCCAGAACGAGCTGAGCCAGGCGGTCGATATGCAACGCCGTCAACTCATGCAACAGCTGGGCAAGGATTTCGATGCTTCCTTGCTCGACGAAAAGATGCTGCGCGAGTCGGCACTCAAAGGCCTGATCGATCGCAAACTGTTGCTGCAAGGCGCAGAAAGCTCGAAATTCGCTTTCTCCGAAGCGGCGCTGGACCAGGTCATCCTGCAAACGCCTGAGTTCCAGGTGGATGGCAAGTTCAGCCCCGAGCGGTTTGACCAGGTTATCCGTCAACTCGGTTACAGCCGCATGCAATTCCGCCAGATGCTGGCTCAGGAAATGCTGATCGGCCAACTGCGCGCCGGTCTGGCGGGTAGCGGCTTCGTCACCGATGCACAGGTTCTGGCGTTCGCCCGTCTGGAAAAGCAGACCCGCGACTTTGCTTCCCTGAACATCAAGGCTGACCCGGCGGCGGTGAAGCTGACCGACGATGAAGTCAAAGCCTACTACGACGAACACGCCAAGGAATTCATGACGCCGGATCAGGTGGTCATCGATTATCTGGAATTGAAGAAGTCTTCCTTCTTCGATCAGGTCAGCGTCAAGGACGAAGACCTGCAAGCGGCGTATCAGAAAGAAATCGCGAACCTGTCCGAACAACGCCGGGCTGCGCACATTCTGATCGAAGTGAACGACAAGACCACCGAAGCACAGGCCAAGGCCAAGATCGACGACATCCAGGCACGTCTGGCCAAAGGCGAGAAGTTCGAGGCCCTGGCCAAGGAATTCTCCCAGGACCCGGGTTCGGCGAACAATGGCGGCGACCTCGGCTACGCAGGTCCTGGTGTCTATGACCCAGCGTTCGAAAAATCCCTGTACTCGTTGGCCAAGGATCAGGTTTCCGAGCCGGTTCGCACTGATTTCGGTTTCCACCTGATCAAGCTGCTGGGTGTGGAAGCGCCTGAAGTGCCGACATTCGCCAGCCTGAAAGACAAGCTGACCCGCGAATTGAAGACTCAGCAGGTCGAGCAGCGTTTTGTCGAGGCCACCAAGCAACTGGAGGACGCCTCCTTCGAAGCTTCCGATCTGGCCCAGCCGGCGCAGGATCTGAAGCTGACCGTTCACACCTCCAAGCCGTTCGGCCGTGAGGGTGGCGAGGGCATTGCGGCCAACCGTGCCGTGATCACCGCGGCGTTCAGTCCGGAAGTGCTGGATGAGGGTGCCAACAGCACCGCCATCGAGCTGGATCCGGAAACCGTGGTCGTGTTGCGCGCCAAGGAGCACCTCAAGCCTGCACAACTGCCACTGGAAAGCGTAGCGGGCCCGATCCGCGAGCAATTGACCAAGGAGCACGCCAGTGCTGCCGCCAAGACCAAGGCTGATGAGCTGATCGCCAGCCTGCGCGATGGCAAGACCCCGCTGGACAAGCCGATCGATGGCCAGAGCTGGAAGGTGACCGAGGCCGCGACTCGCGCTCAGGAAGGGATCGACCCAACCGTGCTGCAGGCGCTGTTCCGTATGCCCAAGCCTGCCGCCAAGGAAAAACCGACGTTCACCAGCGTGACCCTGCCGGATGGCAGCCTGATGATCGTCCGTCTGAATGGCGTCAACGAAGCGGCAACGCCGACTGAAGAAGAGAAGGCTCAATACCGTCGCTTCCTCGCTTCACGCGTTGGCCAGCAGGATTTTGCGGCTTACCGCAAGCAGTTGGAAAGCCAGGCCGAGATCAAGCGTTTCTGATATCGGACTGAGTCATGCGCTACATGAGAACCCCGGCCGAAAGGCCGGGGTTTTTTGTTGCCGGCGCCATGAAAAACCGGTGTGACTTTTGCCTCATATCGCAGTCAACACTCCTGTAACTGTTTTAAGACACAATCGATGCGCCGCTAAGCAACGATCTGTTGCACAATACGCCCCGAACCGTTTTCCTCAGGATGTTCAATGTTTAAATCAATTCCCATGCGTGTTGCCGGGCTGGCGCTGGTGCTGGCAGCTGCGGCCGGGTGCTCGTCGAAGAAAGCCGCCATCTACGAGCATGAGAATTTCGACGACTCCGGCACATTTTCCCGCAACTACCCGGTGACGGATGCGCAAAGCTGCGAAGCCGCTCGTCGGGCCTTGCTGAGCCAGGGCTACATCATTACCAGCAGCGATCCGAAACTGGTCAGCGGGCACAAGAGCTTCCAGCAGACCGGCGAGACCCACATGGAAATCAGTTTCAGTGTGGTCTGCGCCGA
This sequence comes from Pseudomonas fluorescens, assembly GCF_902498195.1. Taxonomy (GTDB): domain Bacteria; phylum Pseudomonadota; class Gammaproteobacteria; order Pseudomonadales; family Pseudomonadaceae; genus Aquipseudomonas; species Aquipseudomonas fluorescens_BU. The sequence goes on from NZ_CABVIY010000001.1 coordinate 209,701, forward strand.
CGACGGCAGCGCCGGTCATCACGCCACGATGTTCGCCAACGCCCTGCAGGACCGTTATGCGCTGAAGAAGACCAACAACTCCGCCAGCCTCGGTGTAGGCGTGCTGGGTTCGGTGTCGATGCCGATTGGTTCGTCGGACGACTCGATGGTCAAGGTCGCGAGCGAAACCGTATCCTCGGCCAAGTTCTACGAGCGTTTCTTCGCCCTGGTCGAACTGTTCCTGCCCAAGGAAGTGAAGGAAGCGGCCCATATCGCCGAGAAGCCTAAAACCGATCTGGGCGTGCCTGAACCCAAGGCGACTCCGGCGCCATTGGCCCCGGAAACCGCGGCAGAACCTGCCCCGGCTGCACAGGTGACAACAACGCCCGCCGAAGCCGCTCCCACCGCGTCCGAGCCCGTAGCGCCGCCTCCTGAAGCCGCGCCGATCACCGCGACCCCAAGCGCCGAGCCGGCACCTTCCACGGAAACGATCACGCCCCCGGCCAATCCGAGCGATATCCCGCCACCGTCGGAGCCGATCCGGGCCATGCCGATCACTGGCCAATGATGGCGATACGGGGCCGGCCGAATCCGCGTCGGTCCCATCACCGCCGTATTCATTAATCCGCGTCAAACAGCCCGCTGTCCTGTGGGCTGTATCGAAAAAATCCTGTGATAAATTCCTGACAGCCTGCTACGTTTTATTCAGTAGCGACGAAGTGTCGTGTGCCCGTCATTTTTCTTTCACGCGGGCACTTTAAGCTCGAGTTGCTGGTCATTTATTCAGACTTTTTTCATTGAGCTGTGGGGGATTCGAAAATGGACGATTATCAAGAAGAGTTGCTCGAGTATCAGGCATTCGAACTGGACCCGCTGGAACCCGCGGAAGACGCTACCGAACTGTAATCAACGCTTTCAGGCTTCAAACTTGTAGCAGATAACTTGCAGCTTCAAGCCGTTTGCCTGTGACTGCGGCGAAACTCGCCAGGTGTCTGGCCCGTCCAGCGCTTGAAGGCGCGTTGAAAGGCTTCGGCTGAGGCAAAGCCCAGCAGGTAGGCGATTTCTCCGAACGCCAGTTCGGTATCGCGAATGTAGGTCATGGCCAGGTCGCGACGGGTGTCGTTGAGAATTGCCCGATACTGCGTGCCTTCTTCGGCCAGTTTGCGGCGCAGCGTCCAGATGGGCAGCTTCAGGCGTGCCGCCACTTCTTCCAGGTCGGGTTCCCGGCCGCCATTGAGCAATGGCCCCAGCAACTGAGTGATGCGTTCACGCAGGCTGCGGGTGCGTGTCAGTTGCTCCAGTTCCCGTTCACACAGCTTCAGCAAATGCCGCCAGGTACTCGGGCAATGCTCCGGGTTGCGCTGTGCGAGGCTGGCCAGGCTCAGGCGCAATTGATTGTGCTCGGCACCAAACTGAATCGGGCATTCGCCAAGTGCATCGTAGGCTGCGTGATAGTCAGGTGCTTCAAATTCGATGTCTATGTGCTCGGCACGCAAGGGGGCAGGACTCACACTGGACAGTTGCTGCAACCAGCCGGCTATGATCGAGTCGACCACGAAACGGTTATAGCTGTTGTAAGGGCTGATGGAATAGAAACGCAGCCAGGCCCCCTGGGCGTCTTCGTGAAAGCTCGATTGGCCGCGATAGTTGGAGCCATACAAGGCCTCGAAGCGAATCAGGCAGCGCGCCGCCTCGCGCACCGTGGGCGCCTGCGCCGCCGTGACGCCGGCGAGGCCGGCCTGGCTCAGGCGACTGAGTTGCCCCATGCGCAAGCCGAGCGCGGGGTTGCCGGTCAACTGGATGGCACTGTGCCCCAGGCGCATGTAGCGCGGAATCGAGAGCCGGGCGCCCGCTTCGCTCAGGCGGGCCGCGTCGAGGCCGTATTGTTCCAGCAGCGGTTGCGGGTCTGCGTCGTGGCTGCGCACAGCCTCGGCCAGGCTGTGAACGAAACCCACCGAGAGATCGCCGAGGCGCATCGGCAGCGGTTTCATGGCTTACAACCACAGGTTCAGCAGGCGCGCGCCACGGGCGTTGCCGTCGGCGAAATGCTGACCCTTGCTGCTCAGAAAGCTCTGGCCGGCGCTGGCCTGATCCCAGAATTGCCCTCGTAAAAATACGCTCATGCCGGCGATCGCCTGGCTGGAGGGCAATTGGGTGGTCAGGGTCAGGCGATGCCAGGCCTGGCCCTCGCTGATCTCCCCGGCCTTGAGGCTGACCGAGCCCGGCGTCGAAGAACCTTTATAGCCGCGCCACGGCTGATCCCAGATGCCACGGCCCGCCACGAAGGCCGGGACCGCGACGATCCGTGCCTGCTGGTCGTCGAGCTGGCGATAGTTGTCCGGGTACCAACTGTCGCTGCCGATCAGCACGCCCAGGCGCCCGGCCGGGGTGTCGACCACGTTCAGTGCGTGCTCGCCATTGGCCTTGAGCGCGTCCTGCTGTTCAAACACCGGGTGCATCTGCCGCTGGGGCTGACCGATCGGCACGCCATCACGGCCAAACACCACGCTGCTGTTGAACAGCGCGCCGCGACCGATTTTCAGGGTGCCGTCGATGATGCTCGGCTCAGGCAACACGATGGAACCGGCCACCAGTGTCACGTGAAATTCTTTCGCCAGGCCACCGAACAGCGCCTGATATTCCTTGGCCATGCCCTTGGCTTTCATGCGCAGGTGAGCGTCATCCAGGCGGCTCCCGCCCTCGGCGCTGATCAGGGCACGGACGAACTTCAGCGGATTGCTCACGGCCAGCCAGTTCATGGCTTCCTTGAGTGTCGTGGCCTGGTACAACTCATCCTTTTCGCCGCTGACCATCAGCCAGGTGCCGACATGTTCGGGCAGTACGACGATGGTTTTCTCGTTGAGCAAGCCTTGTTCCCGGGCTTTTTGCAGGTAGGCCGCGAGCTTGCGGTGCAAGCGCTCGGGGCTTTGGTAGTCGGTGGGAAACAGCTCGGGCTGGATGCCCAGCAGGTTGCCACGGTCGGCGGGGGTGCCCTGGTCGATCGCCAGATCGATCCGCAGGTCCGAGAGATAGTGGCCCACCGGACGGTCCGCGGCCCACATGGCGTAGGTCGTCAGGGCGGCGATCAACGCCATGGAGAAGGTCAGGTACAGGAGTTTACGCATGGGGAAGCAGTCAACGGCCGTGTGCAGGGTTCGATGCCTAGGGTATGACCCGCGCCAGCGCTTGCCAAGGGTTGCTGCGCATTTGGATCAATAAGTTGTCAGTTACGGTCATTGAGCGGCCCTCGGAGTGCTCATAGTCTGTAGCACATGACTGAGGGGCGCCGAAGAGCGCCCCCATATTCCGTGATCGCTCGTTGTGGAGTTACAAATGACCGCCGCTCATTACCCGCACCTGTTGGCCCCGCTGGACCTGGGATTCACCACACTGCGCAACCGTACCCTGATGGGGTCGATGCACACCGGCCTTGAGGAAAAGCCCGGAGGTTTCGAGCGCATGGCGGCGTATTTCGCCGAGCGGGCCCGTGGCGGTGTCGGCCTGATGGTCACCAGCGGTATTGGTCCGAACGACGAAGGTGGCGTGTACTCCGGCGCGGCCAAGCTGACCACCGAGGAAGAAGCGCTCAAGCACCAGATCGTGACCCGCGCGGTCCACGAGGCGGGCGGCAAGATTTGCATGCAGATCCTGCACGCCGGTCGTTATGCCTACAGCCCGAAGCAGGTCGCGCCAAGCGCCATCCAGGCGCCGATCAACCCGTTCAAGCCCAAGGAGCTGGACGAGGAAGGCATCGAGAAACAGATCCGCGATTTCGTCACCTGCTCGACCCTGGCGCAACAGGCCGAGTATGACGGTGTGGAGATCATGGGTTCGGAAGGTTATTTCATTAACCAGTTCCTCGCCGCCCACACCAACCATCGTACCGACCGCTGGGGTGGCAGCTACGAAAACCGCATGCGCCTGCCGGTGGAAATCGTGCGCCGGGTCCGTGAAGCGGTAGGCCCGAATTTCATCATTATCTTTCGTTTGTCGATGCTCGACCTGGTGGAAGGCGGCAGCACCTGGGAAGAAATCGTGCAACTGGCCAAGGCCATCGAGCAGGCCGGCGCGACGATCATCAACACCGGTATCGGCTGGCACGAAGCGCGGATTCCGACCATCGCCACCAAGGTGCCGCGTGCGGCGTTCAGCAAGGTCACGGCCAAGCTGCGCGGTTCGGTGGGCATTCCGTTGATCACCACCAACCGGATCAACACCCCGGAAGTGGCCGAGCAGATCCTCGCCGAAGGCGATGCCGACATGGTTTCCATGGCGCGCCCGTTCCTCGCCGACGCGGACTTCGTCAACAAGGCGGCCGAAGGTCGCGCCGACGAAATCAACACCTGCATCGGTTGCAACCAGGCGTGCCTGGACCACACCTTTGGCGGCAAGTTGACCAGTTGCCTGGTCAACCCGCGTGCCTGCCACGAAACCGAGCTCAACTACCTGCCGGTGCAACAGCTGAAGAAAATCGCCGTGGTTGGCGCCGGACCGGCCGGTTTGTCCGCCGCGACCGTGGCGGCCGAGCGGGGCCATCAGGTGACGCTGTTCGATTCGGCCAGCGAAATCGGTGGCCAGTTCAACGTCGCCAAGCGTGTGCCGGGCAAGGAAGAGTTTTATGAAACCCTGCGTTACTTCGGCCGCAAACTGCAGACGACTAACGTGGAGGTGTGCCTGAACACCCGCGTTGATGTGGCGAAACTGGTCGAGGGCGGTTACGACGAGATCATCCTGGCCACCGGCATCGCGCCGCGGCTGCCGGCCATTCCCGGCGTGGAGAATGCCAAGGTCCTGAGCTATCTGGACGTGCTGCTGGAGCGCAAATCCGTGGGCAAACGCGTCGCAGTGATTGGCGCCGGCGGTATCGGTTTCGACGTTTCGGAATTCCTGGTTCACCAGGGCGAGTCCACCAGCCTGAACCGGGATGAGTTCTGGAAAGAGTGGGGCATCGATACGCACCTTGAAGCGCGCGGCGGTGTCGCTGGAGTCAAAGCCGCGCCCCATGCGCCGGCCCGCGAAGTGTTCCTGTTGCAACGCAAGAAGTCCAAGGTCGGCGACGGCCTGGGCAAGACCACCGGCTGGATTCACCGCACCGGCCTGAAGAACAAGCGGGTGCAGATGCTCAACAGCGTCGAGTACCTGAAGATCGACGATGACGGCCTGCACATCCGCATCGGCGAAACCGGCGAACCGCAAGTGCTGCCGGTGGACAACATTGTGATCTGCGCCGGGCAGGATCCACTGCGCGAGTTGCAGGACGGCCTGTTGGCGGCGGGGCAGAACGTGCACCTGATCGGCGGCGCGGATGTCGCGGCAGAGCTGGATGCCAAGCGGGCGATCAATCAGGGTTCGCGGCTGGCGGCTGAGTTGTAATACACAGGCCAAACGTACCTATGGCCTTCGCGAGCAAGCCCGCTCCCACATTCGATCTGTGTCGTTCACAGATCCCTTGTGGGAGCGGGCTTGCTCGCGAAGGCTGCCGATGAGCCAGTAGAATACTGACTCTCAATACGCACAATCAGATGCCAATGCTTTTCCCTCCCAACGACTGGCTACCCCAAGCCCCCCTCGAACGCCTCCCTCTCGGCTGGCTAAAAATCGCCGGCATTGAAGTCGCCATCCTGCGCCTGGACCTGATCGACCCTCTGATCAGCGGCAACAAGTGGTTCAAACTCACCGAACACCTCAAGACCGCTGACCGGTGCGGGGCCCAAGGCATCATCAGCCTGGGCGGTGCTCATTCCAATCACTTGCATGCACTGGCTGCGGCCGGCAAGCGATTCGGCTTTGCCACGGTCGGCCTGCTGCGCGGACATCCCCAGCAAACGCCGACGGTCAAGGACTTGCACGCATTCGGCATGCAACTGCACTGGTTGGGTTATGGCGGCTATCGGGCGCGGCATGAAGCGGGTTTCTGGGCGCCATGGCAGACGCAATACCCGACGCTGCACCCCGTGCCCGAAGGCGGCGGTGGCTTGCCAGGCGCGCGCGGATGCATGCAACTCAGGGCGCAGGTGTGTGCGCAACTCGGTGCGCTGGGCTGGAGCGACTACGACGGTTGGTGGCTGGCCTGCGGAACCGGCACGACGCTGGCGGGCCTGGTGCTGGCTGAGGCGGGCGAGCACACGGTGTACGGTGCGCTGGCGGTGCCCGACGATCATGGTGTTGCAGAGCAAGTCGAGCAGATCATGGAAGAGTCCGGGGTAATCGCCCCGGATTATCAACTGTGCGACGCCAGCCGTGGCGGCTTCGCCAAAGTCGATTCGTTGCTGCTTGAATTCATCGAACACACCGAACAGGCCAGCGGCATTCCTTTCGAACCGCTGTACACGGGCAAGGCATTGCTGGCGCTCAAGCAACAAGTCGAAGCGGGGAAGTTCGCCCCGGGGACGCGCCTGATCTTCCTCCATACCGGCGGCTTGCAGGGGCGGCGGGGATTCAACCCGTAAACTTGAAAACAACGCATGCCTAGGTGGGAGCGGGCTTGCTCGCGAAAGCGGTGAATCAGTCACAGAAGATGTCGACTGACACTGCGCCTTCGCGAGCAAGCCCGCTCCCACATTGGCATGTGGTGGTTTCAGGTATTGCGTGGTATCCGCTTGGGCATCATTCGCAACAAGGTGTTATCGCCCACCACATAGTGGTGATACAGCCCGGCAACGGCGTGCAGGCCGATCAGCCAGTAGCCGATGGTGCCGCCGAGCACGTGCCAGCCCTGCAGTTGTTTGGCCAGTTCCTTGTTTTCGGCAACCAGCAGCGGCAGGTCGAGGCCGTAGAACATCACTTGATTACCCTTGGCACTGGTCACCAGCCAGCCAAGAACCGGCATGGCGATCATGAACAGGTACAGCGCCCAGTGCATCAGCCTGGCCAGCGCTGTCTGCCAGTGAGGTGATGCGGGGAAGATTTGCGGTGCCGGGCCAAGGCTGCGAGCGAATAAGCGTATCCAGACCAGTACAAATACGGTCAGGCCGAGCATGAAGTGCGATTCGACGATCAGCGTTCGCCCGCCACTGCCCTTGGGGAAAATGCCGCGAAGTTCGATGCAGGCGTACACCAGCGCCAGCAGGACCAGCATCAACCAATGCAGGGCGATCGATACGGTGCTGTAGCGCGAATCGGAGTTTTTCCACGGCATTTCGCGTTTCCTCGCAGGTCAGGCCAGGCCACCGTTCTTGGTCGACGGTGTGGTTTAACTGTAATCCTGTTTCGGCGGGTTTGCCTGAGGATTGCGGGCGCTGAATGCTCTCTGTAGGAGCGAGCCTGCTCGCGAAAAACGCCCGGACAACGCGTCCATCCAGACAGCACGCGTTATCGTTGACGTCCATCGCGAGCAGGCTCGCTCCTACAGGGGGAGGTGGGGGTCAGTTGGACTGCGGCATCTCGCCTTTGGCCAGGCGTTTGTTGATGTCGGCGATCACTTGCGGCAAGTCGGTGATGGTGTCGATCATGTAGTGCGGGCGGGAGCCTTCGAACAGTGTGTGGATGCGCTTGCGCTCGCTGTCGAGGGTGGCGCTGTCCAGTGCACGATAGCCCTCATAGTCCAGGCCCAGTGCGTTGCCCGAGCAGATCAGCGCCACCGTCCACATGCCGGCGCGGCGACCTTCGAGAATGCCCGGCACGGTGTCGTCGATCTTCACGCAAGCGGCGACATCGTCGATGCCCAGGGCAATTACGTTGGCCAGGGCCTGGGCCGGCCAAGGGCGGCCGTTCGGCACTTCGTCGGTGGCGACCACGTGGTCGGCGACGTAGCCGTTGGTGGCGGCCAGCTCGACGACCTTGTCCATGACCTGTTTCGGGTAGCCGGAGCAGGAACCGATCTTGATTCCTTGCTGGCGCAGGTTGGCGATGGTCTCCAGCGCACCGGGGATCAGCGCCGAGTGTTCGGCGATTTTCTCGATCTGCAGCGGCATGAAGCGTTGGTAGATAGCGGTGACGTCATCGTCGGTCGGCGTACGGCCGAACACCTTGCGATAGCGCTCGGCGACTTCCGGCTGATCGCACAGGGTGCGGATGTGGTCCCACTTGCCCATGCCCATCGGGCCACGGGCCTCTTCGATGGAGACCTGGACGTCGAACTCGGCGAAGGCTTCGACGAAAATCTGCGTCGGTGCGAAAGAGCCGAAGTCGACGACGGTGCCGGCCCAGTCGAGGATGGCGGCCTGGAGTTGGGTTGGGTTGGTGTAGTTCATGGTGATCAAATTCCTGAGTTGGCAATACGGTTCAATGTAGGAGTGAGCCCTGCTCGCGATGGCGGTGTGTCAGTCGACATCGTCCGTGAATGCCAGACCGCTATCGCGAGCAGGCTCACTCCTACAGGGGATTTGGGGGTGGTTTAGATTTCCAGGACTTCCATCTCGCGCAAGACCTCGGCAATGGCGGCCACGGCTTCACGCATTTCGGCCGGCTGGACATGGCCGATGCAGCCGACGCGGAAGGTTTCGACTTGGGTCAGTTTGCCGGGGTAGAGGATGTAGCCCTTGGCCTTGACCCGTTCGTAGAACTCCTTGAACTGGTAGCGCGGGTCTTTCGGGGCGTGGAAGGTGGCGATGATCGGGGCCTGGATCGCGGCTGGCAGGAAGCTGCGCAGTCCCAGTTTGGCCATCTCTTCCATCAGTGCCTGGCAGTTGGCGGCATAACGCGCATGCCGGGCGGGCAGGCCGCCTTCTTCGTTGTATTGCAGCAGGGCTTCGTGCAGCGCCGCGACCACGTGGGTCGGTGGCGTAAAGCGCCACTGGCCGGTCTTGGCCATGTAGCTGTGCTGGTCGAACAGATCCATCGCCAGCGAGTGCGAGTTACCCGCCGCTGCGGCCAGTGACGCTTTGCGGGCAAACACAAAGCCCATCCCCGGAACGCCTTCCAGGCACTTGCCGGACGCTGCGATCAGCGCATCGAACGGCACGTGTTGCGCATCCACCGGCAGCGCGCCGAAAGAACTCATGGCGTCGATGATCAGGCGCTTGCCGTGTTGCGCAATTACCTGGGCGATGTCCGGCAGCGGGTTGAGAATGCCGGTGCTGGTTTCGCAGTGAATCAGCGCAACGTGGGTGATGCCGGCATCGGCCCGTAGCAGGCGGTCGACGTCGGCGGCGGTGGTCGGTTCGTCTTCGGCGGTTTCGAAGGTGCTGAAGGAACGGCCAAGCACTTCGCAGATTTTCGCCAGGCGTTTGCCGTAGGCACCGTTGATCAGCACCAGGACTTTGCCGTCGCGCGGCACCAGGGTGCCGATGGCGGCTTCGACCGCGAAGGTGCCGCTGCCTTGCAGGGGCACGCAGTGGTGGCTGGCGGCGCCGTTGATGATCGCCAGCAATTGTTCACAGAGGCTGGCGGTCAGTTGATTGAAGCGGTCATCCCATGAACCCCAGTCCACCATCATCGCCTGACGGGTGCGGGGCGACGTGGTCAACGGGCCGGGGGTGAGCAGGATGGGGGCGGCAGTACTCATTCTCGTGTCCTCGCAATCGATGGGCTGAAGCTACGGGGCCTAAATTGCAATTTGCCGAGTTATCAATCAAATTGTTTGTTGTTATGCCAGCCATCAGTGAGAGTTATTCATGAACCTGTTCCAACTCCGCGCCTTCGATGCCGTGGCCCGCGAGGGCAGCTTCACCCGCGCCGCTGCCCGCCTGTTCATCAGCCAGCCAGCGGTCACCGGGCACATCAAGGCGCTGGAAGAGCACTATCAGATCACCTTGTTGCGGCGCACCGCGCGACGGGTGGAGCTGACGGAAGAGGGGACCAAGCTGGCGGCGATCACCCGGGCGATGTTCGGGCTGGCCGAAGAGGCGCAGGCGATGCTGGAGGCCAACCGCCAGTTGCTCACCGGGCGCCTGGAAGTGGCGGCGGACGGGCCGCACATGGTCATGCCAATGCTCGCGAGGCTGCGCGAACGCTATCCGGGGATCACCGTGAACCTGCGCCTGGGTAACGCCCAGGAAACCCTGGCGGCACTGTTGTCCGAGCACGCCGACGTGGCGGTGCTGACCGAGGTCGAGCCGCGCAAGGGGTTGCATCTGCAAGCCCTGAGCGAATCACGCATTTGCGCGCTGGTGCCCGAGGGCCACCCGTGGACGCAAAACAGCCAAGGCGTGGCGTTGGAGGCACTCGATCAAGTGATCATGGTGTTGCGTGAGCCGAGTTCGATCACCCGGCGCACCTTCGATGAGGCCTGCGCCCAGGCCAGGGTGAATCCACGGGTGCTGCTGGAGCTGGACAGTCGTGAAGCGGTGACGGAAGCGGTGGCGGCGCAGTTGGGCGTGGGCGTGGTGTCGTCGGTGGAAGTCAGCCATGACCCCAGGGTGGCGGCGGTGCCGATCATTGGCGAGGGGTTGGTGAACCGGCACATGATGGGGTGCATGGAGCGGCGGCGGGATTTGCGGCTGATACAGGCGTTTTTCGGCTTGGCGCCAGGCAGATAGACCGCGGTGCGGCCTTCGCGAGCAAGCCCGCTCCCACATTTGCCCGAGTCGTTTGGAATAATGCGGTCAAATGTGGGAGCGGGCTTGCTCGCGAAGAGGCCGGACCTGCCTATGCAAGACTCTCGCGCACCATCTCCAGAAACGTCGCCACAATCCGCCGCGAACTCTGCTCGCGCAGGCATACCAGCGTCTCGGTCAAGCGCCGTTTGCAATCGACAATCGGCAACGCACACACCCTGGAATCGGCACCGAATTCGGCGGCGGACACCACCCCGATACCAATCCCCACCACCACCGCCTCACGCGCCGCTTCCCGACCTTCGACCTGGATCGCCGGGCGGATGCGAAACCCCGCGCCGGCCATTTCTTCTTCCAGGGTCTGGCGGGTCACCGAGCCGATTTCCCGCAACACCAGCGGTGTGTCGTCGAGGTCTGCCAGGCAGATGGACTCGCGGTCGGCCCACGGGTGATTGCGTGACACGAACGCCACCATCGGATCATTGCGCAGCGGTAACGAGATCAGGCGTTCGTCGCTGACTTCACGGCCCAGCAACGCCAGGTCGGCCTGGTAATTGAACAGCCGGAACAACGATTCATCGGTGTTGCCGGTTTCAATCTTCACGCTGATACCGGGGTAGCGTTCGCAGAAGCGGGCGATTTGCGGCAACACGTGCACCGGCGCATCCACCGCCAGAATCAGGCTGCCGGTCTGCAAGGCCTGGGAGTCCTGCAACAGCTCCTGGGCTTCGGCTTCGATGACGAACAGCTTCTGGGTCACGCCGAGCAGGCGTTCGCCCAAATCGGTCAGGCGCACCGAACGTTTGTTGCGGTGGAACAGCAGGACGCCATAGCGCTCCTCGAGTTTGCGCACCTGGTCGGAGATCGCCGGTTGCGTGAGGAACAACCGCTCGGCGGCCTTGGTGAAGCTTCCGTGAACGGCCACGGCGTGGAAGGCTTTGAGCTGGGCGTGGGAAACCGACATCGAAACCTCCAGTAACAAGCTGAGCTTATATTGGAAATACGATAAATCGATTTCACTTATTAATCAGTAATTGTTTTTATCCACCTCAGCCCCGGTGACTGGTCGGTCGAACAGCCTCGGTGGCCATGAGCCTGTGCGTGCAACAGCAGGACTCATCTGACCGGAATCGCCCACAGGGACAAGGCGATTTCGCAGTGCTCAACAATAAAAAACACAGGCGTTTTCTTCCAATTCTGCCGGCACACTCACACCCTGAGGTCAGAACCACAATGAACAAGCACATCGGCACCATCAAGCGTTGGCGCGTGCAGATCTTCGCGATCACCTGGCTCGCCTACGCCGCTTTCTACTTCACCCGCAAAGCGTTTTCCGTTGCCAAACTCGGGATCGGCGAAGACCCGACCTTCATGCTCGACAAAATGGCCATGGCCAACCTCGACGCCATTTACCTGACCGCCTACGCCATTGGCCAATTCACCTGGGGCATCCTCGCCGACCGGTTCGGCCCGCGCGTGGTGGTGCTGGGCGGGTTGCTGATTTCCGCGGTGGCGGCGCTGGTGATGGGCAGTTTCGCCACTTTGCCGATCTTCGCCACGTGCATGCTGATCCAGGGCCTGGCGCAGTCCACGGGATGGTCGGGGCTGTGCAAGAACCTGGGCAGTTTCTTTCCCGCCGAGCAGCGCGGGCGGGTGCTGGGGTTGTGGAGTTCCTGCTATGCCTTTGGCGGGCTGGTGGCGTCGCCGTTTGCCGGCTGGTGGGCGTACACGCTGATCGGTTCGTGGCACGCAGCGTTTATTTCCAGTGCGGCGGTGGTCGCCGTTGTCGCGGTGCTGTTCTTCATTTTCCAGCGCAACAAACCCGAAGATGTGGGCCTGCCGGCGGTGGAGCCGGAGCCGGTGTTGAGCGCCGAAGAGGCGCACGCCCAGAGCAAGATCAGCGTCCTGGAGCCTTTGAAGGAGATCCTGCGCAACCGGACCGTACTGATTCTCGGCCTCGCGTATTTCATGTTGAAACCGGCGCGCTACGCGATTCTGCTCTGGGGCCCGGTGATCGTTTTCGAACAGATGCCACAGGTGGGCAAGGTGGGCGCGGCGATCATTCCTACCGCCTTCGAGCTGGCCGGTTTGCTGGGGCCGATCATGATCGGCCTGGCCTCCGACAAACTGTTCGGCGCCCGACGCATGCCGGCCTGCGTGATCAGCCTGCTGGCGCTGACCGTGTCGCTGGCCTTCTTCATGGGGGCGTTGCACACCGGCAGCGTGGCGCTGGTGGTGGCCTTGCTGTTTGTCATGGGCCTGACCCTCTATGGACCGGACTCGATGATCAGCGGCGCGGCCGCCATCGATTTCGGCACGGCCAAGGCGGGCGCCACGGCGGCGGGCTTCGTCAACGGTTGCGGTTCGGTCGGGGCGATTCTCGGCGGGTTGCTGCCGGGCTACTTCGACACCGTGACCGTGTTCATCGTCTTCGCCGGCTGCGCGATGTTCTCCGCGCTGGTCCTGATCCCACACTGGAACAGCCGCCCCGGCGGCCTGAAAACCAACTATCCGTTCGTGCCTAACGGGCCGATGAACGTTAAACCGCTGCGTACCTGACCCCTGTCCCTCGCGGCCTGCTGCGCCTGCGGCAGGTTGGCGTGTGGACATCTGACCGGAGATCGACCCCATGAGACCCTTTTGGCTGGACCAGGCCTTGAAGGCAGAAACGAGCGACAGCTGTCCGCCATTGCAGGGCGATACCCGCGCCGACGTGTGCATCGTCGGCGGCGGCTATACCGGGTTGTGGACCGCGATCATGCTCAAGGAGCAGAACCCGGAACTGGATGTGCTGCTGATCGAAGCGGACATCTGCGGCGCCGGTGCCAGCGGGCGCAACGGGGGTTGCGCGTTGTCGTGGTCAGCCAAGTATTTCACCCTGGAACGGCTGTTCGGCGTCGAAGAAGCGGTGCGCCTGGTCAAGGAATCCGAGCGCAGCATCCATGCCATCGGTGCCTTCTGCGAGCAGTACGGCGTCGACGCGGACTACCGCCTCGACGGCACGCTCTACACCGCGACCAATCGCGCCCAGGTGGGCTCGACCGATGCGGTGATCGCGGCGCTGGAGCGCCATGGCATCAACTCGTTCAGCCAACGGCCGCTGGCTGACGTGCAACGCATGGCCGGCTCCGGCAAACACCTCGAAGGCTGGTTTTCCCCGGCGGCCGCCAGTGTGCAGCCGGGAAAACTGGTGCGCGGTTTGCGCCGGGTGGCGCTGCAACTGGGGGTGAAAATTCATGAGAACACCGCCATGACCGGGTTGGAAGAAGGCAAGCCGGCGGGGATTCAAACCGCGAACGGCACCGTTCGCGCCGATCGCGTGGTGCTGGCGATGAACGCCTGGATGGCCCGGGCGTTCCCGCAGTTCGAACGCAGCGTGGCGATCGTTTCCAGCGACATGGCGATCACCGAGCCCCGGCCCGACCTGCTCGATGAAATCGGGTTGACCAGCGGCGTCACGGTGCTCGATTCACGGATTTTCGTGCACTACTACCACAACACCCCGGACGGCCGGATCATGCTCGGCAAAGGCGGAAATACCTTTGCCTACGGCGGGCGCATGTTGCCGGTGTTCGATCAGCCGTCGCCTTATGCCGGACTGTTGCAAAGCAGCCTGGCGGATTTTTTCCCGGCCTTTGCCGACGTCAAGGTCGAGGCGACCTGGAACGGACCGTCGGACCGTTCGGTCACGGGGCTGCCGTTTTTCGGGCAAATGAGCGCCAGTGGCAACGTGTTCTACGGCTTCGGCTATTCCGGCAGCGGAGTCGGGCCGTGCCATATGGGCGGGCAGATTCTGGCGTCGATGGTCCAGGGCCTCGACAACCCCTGGACCCGTTCGCCGCTGGTGAACGGACCCCTGGGTTTTTTCCCGCCGGAACCGATTCGTTACCTGGGCTCGCTGATGGTCCGCAACGCCATCCGCCGCAAGGAACGCGCCGAGGATCATGGGCGCAGGCCACGGCACCTGGACGTGCGCCTGGCGAAGTTCGCCGCGGCGGCGGGGAAGGCGGACAAGGGCTGATGCCCCTGTGTCAGGGCGCGGGATCCGCGGGCCTGGTCAGCCAGTCGAGCAGCAGGCGGGTATCGGCTTGCGGTTCGCGGGAGCGGCTGGAGCGGGGGGCGGGGCGCTCCGCCAGGCTGGCGCAAAACACCGGTCGGTCAGCGTCACCGTCGAGAAAACCTACCAGACAGTCGCTGCCGGCCAATGGCAGCTGCGACGGGTCGAAAGCGGTGCCGGGCGTGGCCAGGGCGACCGGTACCCACAGACCGCCGGGCGCCTCGGGATCAGCGTCCGGTGCGGGCCATAAGCTGACCTGGATCCGGCCTCTATCATCCAGCGTCGTTGGCTGCCCGACCGCGCCGTTCACCCGGGCGGGCTGCAGGCCCGGGATGTTCGGCCTGGCCTGCGTTAGCTCGGGGCGGAACACCGTCGACCATGGAATGGCGGTGAACTGATTGCGGTAACGCGGCGCCATGACGGGCGTATCCGACGCCAGTGCCGACCCCTGATGCCGTGCCTGGGTTATCAGCCATTGATCATTGAACCCCGGCAGCGGATGGTCGGACACCTGCACGATATGAGCACTGCGTAATCGGTCGTGATTGCTTTGGCCGTGGATCTGTAACGGGCGACACCGCAGGCGCTCCAGGTCCCGACGGGCGAGTTGGTCGCGATGGCGCTGTTCGAGGGCGGGGCGGGGCAGGGGCGGCATTATCGGGTCAAAGGGATGATTGGCCGCGCTGTCGCCGCCGCTGGCACCGCGATTTCTGCTGTCCAGTCGGGCAGTCGAGGGTGGCGCGTCATGGCGCTGGAACAACTCACTGATGGTGGGTGAGTCGCCGGCGTCGCCGGTATCGCCATGGAACGGCATCAGCAGCGGTTCTTGCGGAAAGCTCAGGCAATCTTCGGCGAAGACCAGCATGTGCGCGTCGCTTTGATGTTCGAAGTGATAGTGAATGCCTTCCTCCTCGCACAGCCGTTGTAGCAGGGCCAGATCGGTTTCCTCGTACTGGATGCAAAACGGTCGCGGCGGATAGTGCCCGGTCGCCAATTCAAAGCGATAGCTGCTGTCGGACAGTTCATTTTCCAACAGCAACTGGCGCAGGATCATGGGCACGCTGAGGTGCTGGAATACCCGCCGCGATCGATGGCAATCCAGCGCTTGCAGCGCGGGCACCAGTACCAGTTTGTAGGCGATCCGCCGAGGCCCGCGATGTTCGCGGCTGACGCTGTGCAACACGCCATGGACCCCATGCCCGTGCCCGAGGTTGAGAAACGCCGGTTGTTGCAGCAAGTGTTCGAGGTCCATGGCCGGTGCCGGGCCGAGCACTTCGAGGTCGAATCGATAGGGTTGGTTGAGGGCCTCGTGTCCGCTGAACTGCAGCACCGGCAGGTTCAGGACGTCGTGGAGGAGGGTCAGGGTGAAGGGACTTTCCTTGTCGTTGTGCATCGAATGCGCTTCTGCCATGGAGGACGGGCGCAGAGGGTACGAAACCCCAGGGCTTTGTTGTCATCGCAATTCGCAGTTTCAGAATCGCCCTACAACGGCCGGTGAAGTTGTCGATTGGCGGTGAGAATTTTTGGTCGATTGCCAACTTTAGGCCGTATAAACTTGGCGCCATGCGTCGGCCAATAGATGTCTCGGCGCCATAGACAAGAGAGTGAGTAATGGGCGCACAGTGGAAGGTTAAACACAAAGAAGCGGCAGCCAATGCCAAGGGCAAGATCTTCGGCAAACTGGTGAAGGAAATCACCATTGCTGCGCGCAACGGTGCTGATATCACCACCAACGCACACCTGCGCCTGGTGGTCGAACAGGCCAAGAAAGCGTCGATGCCCAAGGAAACCCTGGATCGCGCCATCAAGAAGGGCGCGGGCCTGCTGGGCGAAACCGTGCAATACCATCGCGTGACCTATGAAGGTTTTGCCCCGCATCAGGTGCCGCTGATCGTGGAGTGCGTGACCGACAACATCAACCGCACTGTCGCTGAAATCCGCGTTGCCTTCCGCAAGGGCCAATTGGGCGCTTCCGGCTCCGTGGCCTGGGATTTCAACCACGTCGGCATGATCGAAGCCTCGCCGGACACCCCGGATGCCGATCCGGAAATGGCCGCCATCGAAGCCGGTGCCCAGGATTTCGAGCCCGGTGAAGACGGCGCGACCCTGTTCCTGACCGAGCCAACGGACCTTGATGCGGTACAGAAAGCCCTGCCTGAGCAAGGGTTCACCGTGTTGTCGGCCAAGCTGGGCTATCAGCCGAAAAACCCGGTCAGCGGCCTGAGCGACGAGCAGATGGCTGAAGTCGAAGCCTTCCTTGAAGGTCTCGATAACCATGACGACGTGCAGGACATGTTTGTCGGGTTGGCGGGTTAAACATCAAAAGATCGCAGCCTCCGGCAGCTCCTACAGGGTTACGCGCACACCTGTAGGAGCTGCCGGAGGCTGCGATCTGTTATTTACGCCTGTAATTCCAATACCTGAACGATCTCGCTGAACCCCGGCCGCGCCAGCACATCCGGCTGGCAGCAGCGCTGTTGCAGCGCCTCCAGTTGAACACGCTGTCCATCGGCCAGCCCCGAATCAATCCGCTCCAGCAACTCCCCCAGCAGAATCCCGAACGCCCTCACCTCGATCCGCTGCAATGCACGGCTTTCAAGGCTGTCCGCCATGGCATGGAAAGACGCCGCGCCGAAGTCGCCCAGCAGGCAAGCGCCGTGCTCGTTGAACAGAATATTGTGGCCATAGAGGTCGCCGTGGGTGATGCCCTGGCGGTGCAAATGCCCGGCCACCGAAGCGATGCCTCGGGCAATAGCCAGGGCGACACCGGCACTGTAGCGCGTGTCGTCGGCATAGATGTCGCGGCTGCAGGACGCCAGGCTTGGCAATCCGGCGAGGTTGCGAAAGTCCGGTTCGATCAGTTGCATCACCAGCCCGGCGGTGTGCTGCGGATGATCGACAATCCGGCCTTCAACGCGAATCAGGTTGGGGTGAAGGCCGGCGGTGATGCAGGCGTTCATTTCGTGCAGCGGCGAGCCGTCGCTGGTCATTTCGCCTTTGTAGAGTTTGACGGCGACGGGTGAGACGGGTCGTCCCGGTTGCGCCCAGCTGGCCCGATGGATCACGCCCGAAGCGCCTTGGCCCAGTTGCTGTTCCAGCCGCAGCTGCGACCAGGGGATGCTCGCCGTCGGTTCAAGGGTGGCTTCGGTTTCCAGCGGGTTACCGGCGTAGGCCAGCCAGGCCAGGCTCGGCAGTGACAGCAGCCATTGCGGCAGTTCGGTCAGGCGGTTGGCGGCGAGGCGGATCAGTTCGAGTCGATGGCCATTGCGCAGGCTCTCGGGCAAGCCTTGCAAGCGGTTGCCCGCGAGCATGAGTTTTTGCAGGTGCGGGCGTTCACCCAGTTCGGTCGGCAGGGATTCGATTCGGTTGTCGGTGAGGATCAGCCAGCGCAGCAGCGGCGGCAATGCTTCACCCGGTACGTGCTGGATGCGGTTGGCCTTGAAGCCGACCATGCTCAGCGCCGCGCAGCGGCCGATGCAGGCGGGCAGTTCGGTGAACCGGTTATCGGAGCAGAACAACACGCGCAGGCGAGTCAGGCGATGCAGGTCGTCGGGCAGGCTGCTCAGGGCATTGCCGCTGAGGTTGAGCACTTCCAGGGAGTCGGCCAGGTCGAAGATTTCCCGGGGGAACTCGGTCAGGCCGCAACTCAGGTCCAGGCGCGTGATGCCTGCCAGTGAGCCGGCGCGCAGTTGTGCGAGGGTGTGCATGAGCGGAGTTCGCTATCGATTCAAGAATGGGCGGCATGATAGCGGGTGACTGTGTTGCCTGTCAGGGCGCCTTCGCGAGCAAGCCCGCTCCCACAGTTAACCGCGTTCTTTCAAACGACTCGGTCTACTGTGGGAGCGGGCTCGCTCGCGAAGAGGCGTTCAACCACACCAGAAAACTAAGCTTCTCGCACCTCGACCAACTGCCCCAACCGGCTGCGCGTGCGCGCCAGGTCAATGGCATCGCCACCCAGGCTTTCGCGCAACGAACGCTGCCCGAGCAGGATCAGGTGCTTGTCCTGGTCGTACAAGACGTCCACCAGATTGATGAAGCGCTGCTGGGCGGCAATCGAGCAGTCGGCCAGGCTGGGCAGTTCGTCGATGATCCAGTGATCGAAGCGCCGGCACAGTTCCAGGTAATCCATGACCGCCGTGGGGTGGTCGCACAGGTCGCTGAAGGTGAAGCCGATGGTGCGCCCCTCACAGTAGCGGGCGGGCAGATGGCGCGTGCCGACCGGCAGGGCGATGGCCGGCGCGTCGGCGGCGGGCAGGTTCGAGGCACGTCGCTGCGCCTGGGTGGCGGGCCACACATACAAGCCCTGGGTGAACAGTTGCTGCGCGTGGGTTCTGGCCTGACTGCGATAGTCATGGGGGCCGCCGACTTCCATCACCTGCATGCGCGCATTGATCAGGTCGATCACCGGTTTGAAGCGCGCGTGGTACAGCGGATTGGGCAGCAGGCCTTCCGGCGGGTAATTGGAGGTCACCAGCAACAGGATGCCGCGGCGGAACAGGGCCTTGAACAGCCGCGTGATCAACATCGCATCGCCGATGTCGTGGACGTGGAACTCGTCGAAGCACAGCACCCGGCAATCGCTGAGCAATTCATCGAGGGTGGTCGCCAGCGCATCCGGTTGATCGCGATGACGGAACATCCCCTGGTGCAACCGGGCAAAGAATTCGTGGAAGTGCAGGCGCTGTTTTTCCGCCAGGGGGATGGCCTGGAAAAAGCCGTCGAGCAGCCAGCTCTTGCCCCGGCCCACGGCGCCATGCAGGTAAAGACCCGGCAGGGTTTTCGCCCCGACCCCCTGCAGCGTCATGGCGTGCTGCGCCATGCAGTCGATCACGCGTTGCTGGCTGTGGCTGAGGGTGTAGCCCTGGGAATGAGCCTTGTGATGAAAGTAGTCATGGATGACCCGGCCATTCGGCGTGCCGGGGTTCGATGCCTTGCCAAAGAGACGGCGCAACGATGACCAGCGCGGTGCGAGTCGCGAACGGTTGGGCGGTCGAACGGCCACTGTGATGTCACCCCGTAATCTTCAGGCAGGCTCCCCGAGCCACAGCGGCCAGTTTAACCAAAAGGGGCAATTTGCTTCCAGTTGTGTCGACGAGGGCGAGGGATTGTTAGACAGAATACTGCGGTGTGTACAGCTTATTGCCCGTTGCAATCCGAGTGTTTTCCGGTAATGGCCATACGAAATCACTGCTTTTGTACGGATCCAATTTTGACGTGCGACTGGCGATATTTCGATGTCTTGCTAATCTTTTTTTCACAAGACCTCCCTCAAAAGGAATGGGGCCGTGAATGGACATGTGGCAGTGGCAGTCTTGGGCGTAGGGCTTTGTGCATCGGTGTCGGCCGCTGATCTGCTGGTGCAGGTGCGGGTCGACGTGCAGCGTGGCTGTCAATTGGTCGGGCAACAACGCAGCGCCGGCGGCGAGCAACTGGGCATGCTGGATTTCGGCAGCAGCGCGCGCCTGGATGATCGTACCGGGCCGCTGGGGGCGGCCCTGATGAACGAGCGCTTGCCACGGCTCGAATGCAACCCCGATACCCCTTATCAATTACGCGTCGATGGCGGCCTGCACGGTGGCGTCGGCGACGTGCGCTACATGGCGGGCGACGCCGAACACAGCAAACCCATTCCGTATCGCCTCTACCAGGACCCGGCCCGGCGCATTCCGCTGGCGGTGGATGTGCCGGTGAGCGGTCGCGTGCCCGATAGCGGCTCGGTGGATTTGCCGTTGTATGCCCGCATCGAGCCCCTGGCGGAGATTCCCCGGGTCAGCCGTTATTCGGACCTGGTGAAGGTGACCCTGACCTGGTAAGCGCAACAGCAACAGGCAACCTGGCGGATCCGGGTTGTGCAAGGAAGGGGGCGTTCGCGAACGAACGACCGTGTGTTTGATCCTGAAGGAATTGGGATGGGTGTGATGACAAGGTTCTGGATGGTTTTCGCCGTGGGAACGCTGGTGCTGTCGAGCGGTATCGCGCAGGCGGCCGTCAGCGGGCAGATCCAGGCCCGGCTGACGCTGATCGCCGGTTGCGAAGTGAGCAACGCTGCCAGTCCGGGCGTTCCGCTCAGCGAGTTCGGCACGCTGGATTTCGGCCAGCAAGGGCCGACCTGGAACAACCCGATCAGGGCCAGTCTCAGTGATGAAGCCAGCGGCAAGTTGAACGTGGCCTGCAATCCCTCGGTCACCGGTTTCACCGTCACCATCGATGGCGGCAGCCATGGCGACGGCACCACCCGACGCCTGAGCAACGGTAGCCAGACCATTGCCTATCAATTGTTCCTCGATGCTTCCGGCAACCAGCGTTACAGCATCGGCCAACATCACAATTTCGCTGTCACCAGCGGGGCGCAGATACCGATCCCGGTATTCGGCTCGGTGGTGGCGAACACCCGCGCGTTACCGGCTGGTGTCTACACCGACACCCTGACGGTCACGCTCGACTGGTAACCCCGTAGAGGAAGGACACCATGCGTACGTTTGCATCAAGGATAGGTTTGTCATTGCTTGGCCTGACCCTGGCGTCCGGCGCCCAGGCAGCCACCACGGTCACCGGCCAGATCACCTCCAGCCTGGTCCTGACCAGCAGTTGTCAGGTCAACGGGTCCAGCGGTGCTACGGGCCTGAACTTCGGTGCCTTGAATTTCGGCACCGACAACACCCAGTTCACCACCGCCAATGGACAGGTGCTGGGCGGTGGCGGCGGCGCGCTGTCGATTCTGTGCTCCAGCGGCACCACGCCAACGGTCAAGGTGCGTGCTGGCGCCCACGACGGACAATCGCCGGGCGGCACCCGGGCGCTGTACGACGGTGTCGCCAACTATGTGCCGTACGACTTGTACACCGACGCGGGACACTCGCAGATCCTGGCCATTGACGGGGTGATCAACCTCGCGGCCAGCACCGGTGAGGCGCAGACCGTGAACATCTACGGTCAGGCGGTGGGCAAGGCCGGTCTGCCAGCGGGCACCTACACCGACACCATTTCCGTTGAACTGACGTTCTAGCGCCATGGCCCGACATGGCCGGGCGGCGCTGCTCCTGCTGTGTGCGGGCTGCGTGCCGTTGCCGCTGGCGGCGGTGACCAGCCAGAGCTTCCAGGTCAGCGCCACCGTGACGCCCGGGTGCCTGGTGGTCGGCGGGGTGTCCAGTTACGGCAGCCTGAACTTCGGCAGTCGCCCGGCCCAGGCCACCGGCACGGTGCAGGTGGCGCTGACTGGCGGCGTGCAGTTGCAATGCACGCCGGGCGTGACGCTGAACATGAGTGTCGATGGCGGTCAGTACAACAGCGGCGGGCGACACCTGCAGCTCACCACCGGCAGCAACCGGTTGGCGTACCAGCTGTTTCGCGACGCGGCGTTCAGCCAGAGCCTGGGAATCGGGCAGAGCGTGGCGGTGTCGTACAGCAACGCGAACAACATCAGCCTGCCGATTTACGGTCAGGTGCAGTTACCGGGCAATCAGCCCGTGGGGACCTACAGCGACGTACTGCAAGTGCAGCTGTCGTGGTAACGGGGCGAACGGATCAGGCCCGACGGGCATAAGGAGTGGGACATGAGTTCACCATCGCAACGGCCTTCGGTCGTACGTCACGCGTTGCTGGCCCTGCTGTGGCTGGGGGCGGCCAAGGTGCAGGCGGCGAGTTCGGTGCTGATCTGGCCGATCGATCCGGTGTTGGAGGCCGATCAACAGGCCAGCGCCCTGTGGCTGGAAAATCGCGGGAACGAGACCGCCAATCTGCAAATCCGGGTGTTTGCCTGGAGCCAGAGCGGCTTCAGCGATCAATACCAGAACCAGCGCGACGTGATCGGCAGCCCGCCGGTGGCGAAGATCGAGCCGGGCCAGAAACAACTGGTGCGCCTGACCCGCACCCGGGACATCCCGCCGGGGCAGGAGCTGGCCTACCGCATCATCATCGATGAAATTCCTTCGGCCAGGCCACCCGAGGCCGACGACGGCAAGACCGCGGCGGCCATTCGTTTCCAGATGCGCTATTCGGTGCCGCTGTTTGCCTATGGCGCGGGGCTGTGGAGCAAGGAAGACACCACCCGCCCGCGCGATCCGAAAGGCGTTGGCCTGCCGGACCTGAGCTGGCGCACGGTGGCGGTGGACGGGCGTCCCTATGTCGAGGTGCGCAACCAGGGAGCGGTGCACGCGCGCCTGACCGATGTGGCACTCAAGCAGGGCAGCCAGAGCAAACCGCTGGTGGACGGATTGCTGGGGTATGTGTTGCCCGGCGCGATCATGCGCTGGCCCGCGCCCGGCCCGGTGGCTGGCGACCCGGCGCTGCAGGTGCGGGTCAATGGCGGGCCACAGGTGCAGAGCATTCCACCGGCAAAATGAACAAGCGTTTTTATCTGTAGGCGCTGGCGCAGGCTGCGATCGTTACCGGCGGCACACGGAGGTAATTGTCCATTGACGGACGTACAGCGGTAATGAGCCAGGGTAAGGCTCGCAGTTTGCAGCGTCCGTGGTGGGTCGTTGGCTGTGTCTGTTGCCTGGCACTCATTCATCATGCGCAGGCCGGCGATCTGCCGCCTCCGCCCAGTGGCATGGAGGCGGTGGCCGATGCGCAGTTGTTTCTGGAATTGGTGGTCAACCAGATGAACACCGGACGGGTCGTGGCGGTCGAGCAGCGCAACGGGCAGTTCTTCGTGCCCGCCAGCGCGTTGCGTGAAACCGGCATGAAACTGCCACAGGACATCGGCGCCGAAGTCGGCCTCGACAGCCTGCCGGGCCTGCACAGCGAGTACGACAGTCACGCACAGCGCCTGTTGCTGGACGTGCCGCCAGACTGGCTGCCCGAGCAGTTTGTCGGCCGTCGCGAAGTGTATCCGCGCACCCCGGCCCTGAGCAGTTTCGGCGCCTTGCTCAACTATGGCCTGTACCTCAACGACACCGATGACGCCGGCACCTACCTGGCGGCGTGGAATGAAGTGCGGCTGTTCGACGGCTGGGGCACGCTGTCCAATACCGGGCAATATCGTCGCACCTTGTCCGGTGGTGAACTCAACACGCTGAACAATGGCTACCTGCGCTACGACACCACCTGGCGTTACTCCGACGATGATCGGCTGCTGACCTACGAGGCTGGCGACCTGGTCAGCGGTGCCTTGCCCTGGAGCAGTTCGGTGCGCCTGGGCGGTGTGCAATGGTCGCGGGACTTCGGCGTGCGTCCGGACCTGGTGACGTACCCCTTGCCGCAGTTTGCCGGTGAAGCGGCCGTGCCGTCCTCGGTGGACCTGTTCATCAACGGCTACAAATCCAGCAGCGCCGATTTGCAGCCCGGTCCTTACACGTTGACCAATATTCCGTTCATTAACGGCGCCGGCGAAGCCGTGGTGGTCACCACCGACGCACTGGGGCGACAGGTGTCGACCACGGTGCCGTTCTACGTCACCAGCAGTTTGCTGCAAAAAGGCCTGTCGGACTTTTCCGTGGCGGCGGGCACCTTGCGCCAGGACTACGGCTTGCGCGATTTCAGTTACGGCCCCGGTGTCACCTCCGGCAGCCTGCGCTACGGCCTGAGTGACAACTTCACTGTGGAAAGCCACGCCGAAGCCTCCGATTCCCTGACCCTCGGCGGCGTCGGCGGCAATGTGCGCCTGGGCAATTTCGGGGTGCTCAACAGTGCCGTCAGCCAAAGCCGTTTCGACGGCCAAAGCGGGCAACAACTGAGCCTCGGTTATCAGTACAGCAGCCAGCGCTACAGTTTTTCCTGGCAGCGCCTGCAACGGCGTGATCAATACGCCGACCTGACCGTGATCGACAGCGCCTTCACCACCCTGAGCAAGCGCAGCGAGCAGGCGACGCTGAGCCTCAACCTCGATACCTGGGGCAGCCTGGGCGCCGGGTACTTCGACGTGCGCGCCGCGGACGATTCGCGTACCCGCCTGCTCAACCTGACGTGGAGCAAACCCTTGTGGCGCAGCAGCAGTTTCTACCTGTCGGCCAACCGCGAGATCGGCGACAGCAACTGGGCGGTGCAGGCGCAACTGGTGATTCCGTTCGACCTGCGCGGCAGCCTGGCGATCAGCAGCGAACGCAGCAAGACCGGGCAGACCCGGCAGCGGGTCAACTACAGCCGCGCCGTGCCAACCGAGGGCGGGGTGGGCTTCAACCTCGGTTACGCCAAGGGTGACGGGCCGGATTATCGCCAGGCCGACCTGACCTGGCGCCTGCAATCGGTGCAGTTGCAGGCGGGCGTCTACGGCACCCGCGATGCCCAGACCCGCTGGGCCGATGCCAGCGGGTCGCTGGTGTGGATGGACCGCCAGGTGTTCGCCGCCAATCGCATCGACGATGCCTTTGTGGTGGTCAGCACCGAGGGCTACGCCGACATCCCGGTGCGCTACGAGAACCAGCAGGTCGGCCAGACCGATCGCAACGGCCACCTGTTGGTGCCCTGGAGCAGCGCCTACTACCGTGGCAAATACGAAATCGACCCGCTCAACCTGCCGTCCAACGTGCGCAGCCCGAACGTCGAACAACGCATTGCGGTACGGCGGGGCAGCGGTTATCTGCTGGAGTTCCCGCTCAGCCGGGTGATCGCCGCGAGCATCGTGCTGGTGGATGCCCGGCAGCAGGAATTGCCCCTGGGCAGCGGCGTGGTGCATGAGCAGAGTGGCACGCAGACCGTGGTCGGCTGGGACGGTCTGGTGTACCTGGAAAACCTGCAAGCCGACAACCGTTTGCAGGTAACCCTGGCCGATGGGAAAACCTGCCATGTGCAATTCTCTGTCGACATGAAGCAGGATCAGATTCCACTGATCGGGCCGTTGGTGTGCCGATGAAGGGGCTGATGCTGTTGGCCCTCTGGCTGCCGGGTTCGGCGTGGGCCCTGTGCTCGGTGGTCACGACTGCGCCCGTGAGCTTCGGCTCGCTGAGTTCCATCGCCGTGCGGACGACGTCGCAGCCCGGTTCCACGCTCAATGCAGGCTTGAGCTGCACCGGCTCGCTGCTGTCATTGCTGACCAGCAACGACCACTTCTGGGCCACCGTCACCTCGACCCAGGGCGGTTTGCGCGGGCCCACCGGCGACATCATTGGCTACACGATCTACGCCAACAACAGCACCAGTTACCCGCTGACCCGCGGCACCGCCTACGACTTTGCCCGCAACGGCATCATCGACGCCCTTGGCCTGCTCAATGGAACGGTGCCGAAAACCGTACCCTTGTATTTCGGCACCACCCTGGGCAGTAACGTCGCGGCCGGGGTCTACAGTGAAACCCTGAGCATCTTCTGGAACTGGAACTATTGCTCGGGCATCGGTATCGGCGCCGTGTGCATTGGCCGCGATATCAGCAGTGGCACCACGACGCTGACGGTCAACCTCACCGTGGCCAACGACTGCATCATCACCGCACCGAATATCGCCTTTGGCAGCGCGCCGGTGGTCAGCGCCTTCACCCCGGTCACCGGCCAGACCATCAACCTGACCTGCACCAAGGGCAGTGCCTACACTGTCGGGCTGAGCGACGGGCAGAATCCGCTCAGTGTCGGTGGACGTCGACGGATGATTTCCGGCAGCAATTATCTGGCCTACGACATCTTCAAGAGCGCCGGCACCACCCGTTGGGGCAGCGTTGGCGCCGCGCGGCGGGCCAGTTCGGATGCGGAGGTCAATCCGGGGAACGGGTTGGGAAACGGCAGCCAGGTCTTCAATTACAACGCGAGGATTTATACCGACCAGACGACGCCGCCGGCCGGCACTTACCTGGACAGTGTGGTGCTGGATGTGGGGTTTTGAACTGACCGCCGGATGTTCAGGCGCCTTCGATCCCCTGTGGGAGCGGGCTTGCTCGCGAAGAGGCCGTGTCAGTCAACCTTTTTGCCGAATGACACACCGCCTTCGCGAGCAAGCCCGCTCCCACAGGGGGTGATGGTGATCAGAAGTTCAGGGTCTGCCTGAGCATCCGCGCCGCCGGCGTGTCCGTCGGGCTGACCATCGCATAGTTGTAGCCACTCCCGGACCAATACTCGGCCTGCAATCCGCCATCGCTGCGACTGCCCCTGGGCAACATAAAGTTCTTTGGTCCCGGCGGGCGCACGTAGAAGCTGATCTTGTGTCCGCCCTGGTCTTCATACACCACCATCGCCGCCGGCCCCTGTTCAGTGCTGAGCAAGCGCCCGCTCACCGGTTTGAAGCCCGCGCCGGCAAGGTCGGGCAAGCGATTGGCCTGGGTGAAGTAGCGATCGAGCCAGCCCTGCATGTCGCCGTCATCGCCGGCCTTGTAGTCCGCCGGCAGCAGACCCTGCTCGGCAATCAAACGGTAAGCCTGCAGGGCATCGGCCATTGGTTGCGCCGCGCTGAGCAGGGTCATTTCCCGGGCCTGCCAGCCACTGAAGCCGCCGACGCTGACGGCCAGCAACAGCACGGCGGCACTGGCCAGGTGACGACGGGACTGGCGTTTGAGGCGCTGGCGAATCAGCGCGGGATCGAGGTCCGGATTGGCCGGTTGCTGCAAGGCGCCACTCAGGGCCGCGCGCAGTTGCTGGGCGTCCTGTTGCCAGGCCCGAACCTGTGCAGCCGTCTGCGGATGGCTGGCGAGAAACGTCTCCACCAGACGCCGGTCGTCTTCGCCGAGTTGGTGGTCGACATAAGCGTGCAGGTCACGCTCGCTGGGGGGCATGCTGATCATTTGAGTCTCCGCAGGGCAGGGCGGGTGATTTCGCCATCGCTGAGTTGGCGCAGGGCCTGGCGGGCCCGGGACAGGCGGGACATCACGGTGCCGGTGGGGACGTCGAGAATCTCGGCGACCTCTTTATAGCTCAGGCCTTCCACCGACACCCACAGCAGCAGTGCGCGCTGTTCGGCGGGCAATTGGTCGAAGGCGTTGAGGGTCGATTGGGCGATCACGGTGCGCTCCACCGAAGGTTGCGCATCATCGCGCCCGGTAAAGAATTCGAGCATTCGCGCATAGCGCCGGGAGCGTCGGTGGGCGTCGAGAAACTGTCGATACAGAATTGCGAACAGCCAGGCGCGCAAGTCGCCTTCGGGGCGCTTATCGCCCCAGCTCGACAGCGCACGCTCCAGGCACGACTGCACCAGGTCGTCGGCGCTGCTGGCATTGCGCGTCAGCGATACGGCGAAGCGGCGCAACCTGGGAATGATTTCTCTCAGTTGTTCGTCGATCTCGTTCATGAAGTTCTGGCTAGTCACTACGCTATGGACTAGGAAGACGCCCGGCATCCGAGGTTATTCCACGCCCGGAAAAATAAACACCAGGCGATGGAATAAACCGCCGTGGGGTTCGTCTGCCTGATTCTTCTCACTTGTGGCCGATGGCCCTGGAGTCTTTCATGGTAGATCGATCATCACCGCCACCCTTGAGTGCCGCCAGCCTGACGTTGCGTCTGGCCGGCATTGCCGTGGTCGTCGCGGTCGTGGCCGGGGCATTTGCCTACGTCAACGGCACCTTTGACCCACAGCGCCTGACGCCGAAAAAACTGATCAATGTGCTGGAAACCAACAACGGCGTGCACCCCGGATTCCGCCGCAATCACGCCAAGGGCGTGTGCGTGATCGGCCATTTCGAGAGCAGCGGCGAGGCGCGCAGTTATTCCAGCGCACAGGTGTTCAACGAACCGCGCACGCCGGTGGTTGGCCGTCTCGCGGTGCCCCCCGGCAATCCTTACGCGCCGGACAGCGCGGCACCGATCCGCAGCCTGGCGCTGCGCTTCACTCAGGCGAACGGCCAGCAGTGGCGGACCGGGATGAACAGCATGCCGGTGTTCCCGGTGGCCACGCCCGAGGCGTTCTATCAGTTGCAGCAAGCCCAATCGCCACTGCCTTCGACCGGTAAACCGGACCCTGCGGCAGTGCCGGCATTCTTCGGTTCGCACCCCGAAGCCGCGGCGTTCCTGGCATGGGTGAAAACCGCGAAACCTTCGGCCAGCTACGTGACGGAAACTTACAACAGCGTTAACGCGTTCTATCTGGTCAATGCCGCCGGGCAAAAACAGGCGGTGCGCTGGAACATGGTGCCGGTCGCCCAGGATGCACCGGGTGCAGCAGCGCCAGAGGGCAGCGATTATCTGGATAAAGATCTGGTGCAACGTATCGCTGCGGGCCCACAGCGCTGGCAATTGATGATCACCCTGGCCAACCCCGGTGACCCGGTCAACGACGCCACCAAGGTCTGGCCCGAAGGCCGCAAGGTGCTGAACGCCGGTACTCTGGTGCTGGAAAGCGTGCAGCCGCAACTCAGCGGAGAGTGCCGCGACATCAACTATGACCCACTGGTGTTGCCCTCCGGCATCGAGGCTTCCGACGACCCATTGCTTGCCGCACGCTCGGCCGCCTATGCCACTTCCTACCTGCGTCGCACCAGCGAAGTCAGCCAGTTGCCCGCCGCCCAACAGGAGGCCCAGCAATGAGCACTCAACCTAACCACTTCGCTCCTTTGGCGCGCCTGCTGCACTGGCTGATGGCCCTGATGATCATCGCCATGCTGTTCATCGGCGCGGGCATGGTCGCCTCGGTGTCCGAACGCCATGAATGGCTGATCCACCTGCACAAACCCTTGGGCGTGGCGATTCTGTTGCTGGTGATCGTGCGTCTCGTAGTGCGCTTCTCCACGAAGCAACCACCCTTGCCCGCCGACCTGCCGGGCTGGCAAGCGCTGGCGGCCAAGGCGTCGCATGTATTGCTGTACGCCTTGATGCTGGTTTTGCCGTTGCTGGGTTGGGCGATGATCTCGGCATCAGGCGAGCCGGTGATGCTCGGCAGTTCGTTGCAGTTACCGTCGATTGTGTCGGCCAATGCGCAGGTGTTCGCATTCCTGCGCAAGGCCCATGGGTATCTGGCGTATTTGCTGTTTTTGACGGTGTTGCTGCATCTGGCGGCGGCGTTGTATCACGGTTGGGTGCGCCGGGATGGGGTGCTGGAGAGCATGTTGCGGGGTAAGGATCGCAGCCGGCTGTAAGCTGGAAATACAAAAGATCGCAGCCTTCGGCAGCTCCTACAGGGATCGGCGTTTACCTGTAGGAGCTGCCGAAGGCTGCGATCTTTTGATCTTAAAGGGCAATCAGCGCAACGAGCCGACCATCTCGGTCACGGTCGTCAGTACATCCTTGGCCAACTGCTTCGACCGCTTGCCCGACCAACCCGTCAGCGGATTCGGCGCATCGTCGTTGTCCTTGAACGGCATCTCCAGGGTCAACGACAGGCAGTCGTATTTCTGGCCGACGCTGTTGCACGCCAGGGTCATGTTGGCTTTGCCCGGTTCGTCGCGGGTGTAGCCGTGTTTGGTCTGGAAGTCCTTGGTCAGGTGTTTCAGGTGGCTGCGGAAGTGCTCTTCGAGTGCTGCGATCCGCGGCGTGTAGCCGGGGTTGCCTTCGCAGCCGGCGGTGAAGACGTAAGGGATTTCTTCGTCGCCATGGATGTCGAGGAACAGGTCGACGCCGTACTTTTCCATCTGCTGCTGGACGAAAAAGACTTCCGGGCTGATTTCCTGGCTGGCGCTCTGCCAGGCGCGGTTCAGGTCCTGGCCCATGGCGTTGGTGCGCAGGTGGCCGTGGAACGCGCCGTCCGGGTTCATGTTCGGCACCAGGTACAGGTCGGCGCTGGCCAGCAGTGTGTTCAGTACCGGATCGTCGTGATGTTCCAGGCGCTCGATCACGCCTTCCATGAACCACTCGGCCATGTGTTCGCCCGGATGTTGCTGGGCAATGATCCACACCTTGCGCCGGCCTTCGGCACCGGTGCCTTTGCGCAGCAGTTGAATGTCACGCCCTTCGACGCTCTTGCCGGTGGCCAGCAGTTCGGTGCCGGCCTTGCTCAGCGCCTGCTCGATCAACCAGTCGTGGCGACCCCGGCTGTAGGGTTCGAAGTAGGCGAACCAGGCATGGGTTTGCGTGGCTTCGAGGCAGAAGCGCAGGCAGTCGCCTTCGAAGATGGTCGGCACCTGGAACCAGTTGACGTGATCATAGGAGGCCCGGGCCTGATAGCCGTCCCAGGCCTTGTTGTACGAAGACTGGCTGGCATTGTTCAGGCGAAACCAGTGTTCCTGGCCGACGTGCAGACCGCTGGCCTTGAAGTGGAACCATTGAAAGTGGTTGCTTTTGGTGTCGGGTCGCATGGCCAGCAAGGGCTTGAGAGGGTCGCTGACATCGATCACCTGGATGTTGCCGCTGTCGAAGTTGGCAGTGATGTCGAGAGTTTTAGCCACGGTCAGGGTTCCTGATTAAGATTTTTATGGCGGCTACTTTACACGCAAGAGCAGGGGGTTAGGAGCGTAGAAAAACCGGCTCACCCGCCATGCCGCCGATTTGATTCGCGGCTCACCCTTTGCCGGAAAGTCCACCGTCACAGCATAGCTATCGGGCGTGTTACCACCCGCACCCTTTTGTGGCGCTGTGGTGACAGCGTGGGGCGTTTCAACTCGTTACCGTCCGGTATCGCAGGCTGCACATGGCGCCACCCATTCCTGATAAGTCAATCCAATCAAACACCTGCATCCCATGTGTGGATTCTGGCATGCAATGTGCTTTTTTGGCTTTATGGATAATTGGATACAAAAATACAAAAGGTGCTTACGATGAAATTCGCCCCTGTCTACACCGAGCGCCAGCCCGTGACCGCCGAAGAGGAGGCCTACAACTTTCTCCTGGAAGCGATTTGCAAAGGACGTTACCGCACCGGTGAACGGCTGATTGCCGAGGACATCGCCGGGGAAATCGGCATGAGCCGCATGCCGGTGCGCGAAGCCTTCCGCCGTCTGGATGCCGACGGCTTGGTCACGCTGCGACCCAATCGCGGTGCCATCGTGCGCGGCTTGAACATCGATGAAATGCGGGAAGTGTTCGAGATGCGCAGCGCCCTTGAAGGCCTGGCCATCCGCGTCGCCGTGACCAAACTCACCGAGCGCCATTTCAGCCAGCTGGAGCGCCTGCTCGATGAAATGGACGACTACCGCGAAGACGGTGCCGAGTGGGTCAGCCGACATCGTGCGTTCCATGAGTACCTGTGCAGCCTCAGTGAGCGCCCGCGCCTGATGCGGCAAATCTCGGCGCTGTATTCGGTGATCGAGCCGCACATGCGCCTGTGGCTGCAACACGCCGACAAACCCCGCAGCGCCCGGGACGAACACGCCTCGATCGTTGACGCCTTGCGTACCGGCGACCCGGACAAAGCCGCCGCCGTGGTGTGCGAACACATCGAGGGCACCATTCCGCGGCTCATTCAGTTTCTCGAAGCCCACCAATAGAACAACCCCATCCCCCGTAGGAGCTGTGTAGGAGCTGTCGAGTGCAACGAGGCTGCGATCCTTTGACTTTCAAAGACAAGATCAAAAGATCGCAGCCTGCGGCAGCGCCTACGGGGGTTTACGTTGCAGCCACTTGGAGTTTTGCCATGCACAAGCCTTGCGCGTTAGCTGCTGTCCTGTCCTTGAGTCTGTGTTCGCAATGGGCGCTCGCCGCCCCCGAGTTACCCGAGCGTCTGAGCAAAAGTGAAAAGATCGTCTATTGCTCCGGCATGGATTCGCCACCGCTGGTGTCATTCGACATGAAGCAACAACCGGTCGGGCTTCAAGTCGACATGGGGCAAGCCATTGCCCAGCGCCTGGGCGACAAGAAAGTCGAATGGCGCATCTCGCCCTTCGCCGGGCTGATCCCGGCCTTGCTGGCGCAGCAGTGCGACATGATCGTCGATCAGTTGTTCGACAAGCCCGAACGCCGCGAGGTGATCGACATCGTCAACTTCATGTATTCCAGCCAGTCCATCGTGGTGCCCAAGGGCAACCCGAAAGCGGTGAACACTTTGGAGGATCTGTCCGGGCTGAAGGTCGCTGTCAGCAACGGTTCGACCATCCGCGTGTTGCTGGGCAAGGAAAACGAAAAACTCGAAGCGGCCGGCAAGGCACCGATGAAACTGGTGGTGTACAACGTCGACGCCGATGCCTTCCAGGCCTTGCGCATCAATCAGGTGGACGCCTTCGGCACCACGGTCGAATCCGCCGGCCACTATCAGCAACTGGCCCCGGACCTGTTTCAGTCGGCGGTGCCGGCATTCAATCGCATCCTCACCGGTTTCGGCGTGCGTAAAAGCGATCCGCAGCTGACGGTGGCCTTGACCGAAGTGTTGCAAGGCATGCGCGCCGACGGCAGTTACGCCGCGCTCCTCAGCAAATGGCATGTCGACAGCGACAAACTGGACTGAGGGCAAACCGAATGAATTTCAATTGGGATGTGTTCTGGCAGTACCTGTTGCAGCCCAGCGATGTGTACCTGACGGGGTTGTGGCTGACCTGCCTGATCAGTGTGTCGGCGATGTTGCTCGGTTGCGTGCTGGGGCTGATCGCCGCGTTGATGAAACTGTCGAGCAACCCGCTGTTGCAGTATCCGGTGCGCTTTTACGTCTGGTTGATGCGCGGCACGCCGCTGTTGGTGCAGATCGTGTTTCTGTACACGGCCTTGGCGGCGGGGGGCATTTTCCGCTTTGAAGACCTCGACCTTGGCTGGTTCATCGTGCCCGGCAACATCCAGGCCGCGATCATCGCCCTGGGCCTGAATGAAGGCGCGTACATGGCCGAGATCATCCGTGCCGGCATCGGCGCGGTGGACAAGGGCCAGTACGAAGCGGGCCGTTCCCTGGGCATGACCTTTGCCAAGTTGATGCGCCGAATCGTGTTGCCCCAGGCGTTCCGGGTGATCGTGCCGCCGCTGGGCAACGAGTTCAACGTGATGCTGAAAAACACCACGCTGGTCAGCGTGATCGGGGTGCAGGAGTTGTTGCTGAGTACGCAGATGGTGACGTCGGCGACGTTCCGGGTGTTCGAGTTGTACCTGGTCGTGGCCATTTACTTCCTGGTCTTGACCACGCTCTGGGGCTTTTTCCAGCGTTGGCTCGAAGCGCGTTTCGGTCAGTCGGATCGTCCGGCGCCGGCCGCCAGTCGGATGTTCGGTCGTAACACCATGAAACTGTTGAGGGGGCGTTGAGATGGCGCACATGAGTGAAGAGCTGGTCATCGAAGCGCTGGACATTCACAAGTCCTTCGGTGACCTGGAAATTCTCAAGGGCATTTCCCTGCAAGTGCGACGGGGCGAAGTGGTGGTGCTGATCGGTGCGTCCGGGTCCGGCAAAACCACGTTCATTCGGTGTATCAACTTGCTGGAGGACATTCAGTCCGGACAGATCCGTGTGTCTGGCAAGCCGATGGGGTATCGCACCCGGGCCGACGGCAGCCTGGCCCGTGATTCGGAACGCAACATCGCCCGCCAGCGCCGGGACATCGGCATGGTGTTCCAGCGCTTCAACCTGTTCCCGCACATGACCGCCCTGGAAAACATCATCGAAGCGCCCATCCAGGTGCTGGGGGTGGCCCGCGCGGCGGCGGTCGAGCAGGCGCGCGCCTTGCTCAAGCGCGTCGGGCTGGCGGAGAAGGCGGATCACTATCCGTCGATGTTGTCCGGTGGCCAGCAGCAGCGGGTCGCGATTGCCCGGGCATTGGCCATGAAACCGCAGGCGATGCTGTTCGACGAACCCACCAGTGCCCTGGATCCGGAGACGGTCGGCGAAGTGCTGCAGGTGATGAAGGAGCTGGCCGAGGAGGGCATGACCATGGTCGTGGTCACCCACGAAATGGGGTTTGCCCGGGAAGTGGCCGACCGGGTGGTGGTGCTCGACCAGGGCGAACTGATCGAACAGGGCCCGCCGGAGCAGATCTTCAGCCAGCCCGTCCATGCCCGTACGCGGGCGTTCCTCAGCCGCGTGTTGTGAACCCGTCAAAAACTTTTGTGTGAGTCTGCCATGTTCAAATTTTCTGCCCATGAGTATCCCTACGCCTCACAACGTCAAAGTGTCTTCGCCAAGCGTGGCATGGTCGCCGCTTCACAGCCGCTGGCCGCCGAGGCCGGGATCGAAATCATGCGTCGCGGTGGCAATGCCATCGATGCCGCCATCGCCACGGCCGCGGCGCTCACCGTGGTCGAGCCCACTGGCTGTGGCATCGGCGGTGATGCCTTTGCGCTGGTCTGGACGCAAAACAAATTGCACGGCTTGAACGCCAACGGTGCGGCCCCGCAAGCCTTGAGCATCGACGCGGTGAAAGCCGCCGGCCATGAAAAGATGCCGTTGCATGGCTGGACGCCGGTGACCGTCCCAGGCTGCCCGTCGGCCTGGGCGGAATTGTCCACGCGCTTTGGCCGACTGCCGTTTGCCGATGTGCTGCAACCGGCGATCAACCTGGCGCGGGATGGTTTTCCGGTGTCACCGGTGGTTGCCCTGCAGTGGCAAACCGCGCTGGAGGATTTCACGCCGGACCGTAGCGAAGTCCTTGAGAGCTGGTTCGAGACCTTTCTGATCGACGGCCGCGCGCCCCGTGCCGGTGAACTGTTTCGCAACCCGGCGCAGGCCCGGACCTTGAGTGAACTGGCCGCCACGGGGTGTGAAAGTTTTTATCGCGGTGCGCTGGCGCAGCGGCTGGATGCCCACTCCCGGGCCACGGGCGGTTACTTGCGTGCCAGTGACCTGAAGGATTACCGCGCGCAATGGGTCGAGCCGATCAAGGTCAACTATCGCGGTGTCGATGTCTGGGAGATTCCACCGAGTGGCCAAGGGCTGGTGGCGCTGATGACGTTGAAGATTCTCGAGGGCTTCGACTTCGATCATCGCGACAGCCAGCAAACCTGGCACCGCCAGCTCGAAGCCATGAAGCTCGCTTACTGCGATGGCCTGCACTACATCACCGATCCTGCGCACATGCGGGTTGCCGTGGACGACTTGTTGAGCGACCACTATGCGGCTCATCGCCGGGGGCAGATCGGTGAGCGGGCCGTGGCGCCGCAGCCGGGCGACCCCCATGCCAGCGGCACGGTGTACCTGGCCACCGCCGATGGCGAAGGCAACATGGTTTCCTTCATCCAGAGCAACTATCACGGTTTCGGTTCCGGCGTGGTGCTGCCCGACAGCGGTATCGCCCTGCAGAACCGGGGAGAAGAATTCAGTCTTGATCCCGGGCATTCCAATTGCCTGGCCCCGGGCAAGAAAACCTTCCATACCATCATTCCAGGGTTCCTCAGCAAGGACGGTGAGGCGATGGGGCCGTTTGGCGTCATGGGTGGCTACATGCAGCCGCAAGGGCACGTGCAGATGGTGATGAACCTGGTGGACTTCGGGCTCAACCCGCAAGCGGCCCTGGATGCGCCGCGCTGGCAATGGCTGGGTGGACTGAAGGTCGGTATCGAACAGGACGCATCGAGAGACCTGGCGGCGGCATTGGCACGCCGGGGGCATGCGGTGGAAGTGGCCTGCGACGTCACCAGTTACGGGCGGGGACAGATCATCCTGCGCGATCCTGAAACGGGTGTGCTATGCGGGGGTACCGAACCGCGTACGGATTCACATATTGCTGTGTATTGAGGGAGGAAAGGGCGGTGAGGGTGCGATGCCTTCACCTGCCTCGCAGCGAGCATTTCATGATGAATGATCACCGCAATGTGCGGGGCGGAGGCAGGGGGAACGGGGGGCGTCGTCCTTGACGCCGACGCAGCTTAGAGATTATGCGATTGATTCTCAAGTGCTATTTGCCATTACTTTGCCCCATTGATCAAAGGCATCTCTTGCCAACAAATATTCTTTTGA
Source organism: Pseudomonas fluorescens (assembly GCF_902498195.1). Lineage (GTDB taxonomy): Bacteria > Pseudomonadota > Gammaproteobacteria > Pseudomonadales > Pseudomonadaceae > Aquipseudomonas > Aquipseudomonas fluorescens_BU. The sequence goes on from NZ_CABVIY010000001.1 coordinate 245,761, forward strand.
TATGATCCGCGCCATCGAATTTGCGGCACCTAAAGACTTCATTAGCCTGAAGCCATAAGCCAGAAAACTGGCAAAAAAAGACCCGGCAAAAAGCCGGGTCAAAAACCGTGATTAGCCTGATGAGGAGATAGTCCAGGAGACCGACCTAAGGTCCCTGGTCCATCGACTGATCTCGCGACCAGCTGATGCAATAATAATCATTCTCGTTTGCAAGTCAAACATTTTTATCTGCGCGATCGGAAAATTCTTTCCAGTCCTCTCTTTTTGCATCTTCGCTTCAACCGTTCTGATGCCTCTCCAGCGACCGGTCCACCATGGCTTTGGCCATGTCGATCATATGCACCGCCGAAAACGCCAGGTCCCGGTTTGTTCCGTGCAGGTGACTGGCTGATTCATAGGCCGTGGCTGCCGCGCAACGCAACAGGTCCGAGGCGTGGACCAGCGCCTCCTCGCTGCTGATATTTCGGTTCACATCAAAGAAACGCGCCCCGACCTCTTCCTCTGAAACAACTGGTTTCAAGTAGTAGTCCAGCGCGCGCTGTGCGGCCGCCGACCCTTGGGGGGAGGTGAGGGACGTGTCGATGGGTATATCCGGCAGTTCGTTGGCAGGTTGGGTCATGATGATGGCAAAGCTCCGTGATAGGTTCAGATCCGTAAGCTCATACTAATACGATCTGTATTTGTGACCATAAATTAAATACTACAATTTGTGTTTTGATGGCCGGAGGCGCCCACGTATCGTGCCGCACATGGATAAATGGATTGAATTGGTCAAGACCAAGATGAGTGAACTCAAAGTCACTCAAGAGATACTCGCCGAGCGCCTCGGGATGTCCCAGGGTGGCGTCGGGCACTGGCTGACGAAACGCCGCCAGCCAGGCATCGACGACATGAATCGCGTCCTGCAGGCGCTGGGCCTGGGGTTTCTGGAAGTGGCGCTGGTGATCAGGGAACCTCAGGACGCCCAGGACGAGGAACTGTCCCTGACGCAAAAATACAATCCGTACTTTCGCTACCCGGTCAGCGATTGGCGGGAAACGAGTGAGGTCCGCGATGGCGAACAGGGGCAATACCGTTTCGAACTGTCCGACTATCACGCACAAGGCGCGGCGTTCTGGCTGACAGTGGTGGGCGATGCGATGACAGCGCCCAGTGGCCTCAGCATTGCCGAGGGCATGTTGATCCTGGTGGACCCGGATGTGGAAGTCGAGCCCGGCAAACTGGTCATCGCCCAATGGGCGAACAGCAGCGAGGCAATGTTTCGCAAGCTGATCGAAGAGGGCGGGCAGCGTTACCTGGTCCCGCTCAATCCGACATACCCGAAAGCCCTGTACACCGAAGAGTGCCGAATCATCGGCGTGGTGGTTCAGGCGACCGTCAAGTTCTGATCAGATCGGTCCTCGGCGGGTGCAGGACCGATCTTCATTTCAGGCCTCTTCCAACTCGACCAGCGCACTGCCTTCACTGACCATCTCGCCTTCCTGGCAATACAGCGCCTTGATCACGCCGGCGTGGGGCGCGCGAATGCTGTGCTCCATCTTCATCGCTTCCAGCACCACCAGTTGCGCCCCGGCTTCGACCGTTTGCCCGGCCTCCACCAGCACGCGCACGATGCTGCCGTTCATGGGCGCGGCCAGCCCGCCATGATGGCTGTGACTGGCTTCAACGGCGCTGATCGGGTCATAGGGCTCGATGCGGCGCAGTTCGCCTTCCCATTGCAGGTATACGAATTCGCCACGGCGAATCGCCCGGTGCTGGCGGCGCACGCCGTCGTGTTCGGTCAGCAGATGCTCGCCCTTGAGTTGTGCGCCGTGACTGTCGGGCGCGCCCAGCGTCAATGCGCGGTCCTGGCCTTCACAACTCAGGTGCAGGGTGATTTGCGCTGGCAACCCGGCCCGGAAGCCGTTGCCGACGGCCCATGGCGAACTCGAGTCATCGCTACGCGGTGCGCGGTGCTGGCTCTGGGCAAATGCCTGGGCGGCGGCTTGCCAGAATTCATCACTGAGGTCCGAAGGCGCCGGCAGAAGTTGTTCCTGATAGCGCGGGATAAACCCGGTATCCAGTTCGGCGGCGGCGAACGCTGGATGCGCAATGATCCGGCGCAGGAAGTTGATGTTGGTCTTGAGGCCGCCAATGGCGAACTCATCGAGCATGCTCAGCAGGCGCAAGCGTGCCTGTTCGCGGTCTTCGCCCCAGGCAATCAGCTTGCCGAGCATCGGGTCGTAGAACGGCGAAATTTCATCGCCTTCTTCGACACCGCTGTCCACCCGGCGACCCGCGCCCGGCGCGGATTCACGGTACAGATCCAGGCGACCGGTCGCCGGCAGGAAGTCATTGCCCGGATCTTCGGCATACAGCCGTACTTCAATCGCATGGCCGATCAGCGGCACCTGGTCCTGGGTCATCGGCAACGCTTCGCCACGGGCCACGCGGATCTGCCACGCCACCAGATCGAGGCCGGTGATGGCCTCGGTGACCGGGTGTTCGACCTGCAGGCGCGTGTTCATCTCCATGAAGAAGAACTCGCCGCGCGCATCCAGCAAAAATTCCACGGTGCCGGCACCGACGTAACCGATGGCCTGGGCCGAACGCACGGCGGCTTCGCCCATGGCGCGGCGCAGTTCCGGGCTCAGGCCGGGCGCCGGCGCTTCTTCGACGACTTTCTGGTGCCGGCGCTGAATCGAGCAGTCACGTTCGTTGAGGTACAGGCAGTGGCCGTGTTGATCGGCGAACACCTGGATTTCCACGTGGCGCGGCTTGAGCAGGTACTTCTCCACCAGCATCCGCGAATCGCCGAACGACGACTGCGCTTCACGCTGGGCCGAGGCCAGGGCTTCGGCCAGCTGGCTGACGTCCTCGACCACTTTCATGCCTTTGCCGCCACCCCCGGCGGTGGCCTTGAGCAGCACCGGGTAACCGATGCGTTCGCAGGCATCGCGGAAGGTGTCGAGGTCTTGCGCTTCGCCGTGATAACCCGGCACCAGCGGCACGCCGGCGGTTTCCATCAGGGCCTTGGCGGCGGATTTGCTGCCCATGGCGTCGATGGCCGAGGCGGGCGGGCCGAGGAAGATCAGGCCGGCCGCTTCAATCGCGCGGGCGAACCCGGCGTTCTCCGAGAGAAAGCCATAACCGGGGTGGATCGCCTGGGCGCCGCTGGCCTTGGCCGCCGCGATCAGTTTGTCGATTTGCAGGTAGCTGTCGGCGGCCTTGCTGCCGCCGAGATCGACGCGGATATCGGCTTCGCGGCTGTGCCGTGCGTCACGGTCGGTGGCGCTGTGCACGGCCACGGTGGTCAGGCCCAGGGCCTTGGCGGTGCGCATCACCCGGCAAGCGATTTCGCCGCGGTTGGCCACCAGCAGGGTAGTGAGGACGGGTGCGCTCATCAACGCGACTCCTTGGGGGTGATTGCGGCTTGCCAGCTCGGCGCACGTTTTTGCAGGAAGGCGCGCAGGCCTTCCTGGCCTTCGGGGCTGACGCGGATGCGGGCGATGGCGTTCTCGGTGTAGCGGCGCAGCGCCGGGAGCAGCGAGCCGTCGCCGACTTCACGCAACAAGTCCTTGCTGGCCCGCATGGCGGCGGGGCTGTTGAGCAGCAAGTTGTCGATCCACTGTTCGACGCGCTGTTCCAGCTCGGACGATGGATAGCTCTCCGACAGCAGACCCAGTTCCCGCGCCCGTTGGCCGTCGAAGCGTTCAGCGGTCAAGGCATAGCGGCGCGTGGCGCGTTCGCCGATGGCTTGCACCACGAACGGGCTGATCACCGCCGGGGCCAGGCCGATGCGCACTTCCGACAGGCAGAACTGCGCGTCATCGACGCCGATGGCCATGTCGCAGCAACTGATCAGGCCCAGTGCGCCGCCAAAGGCTGCGCCTTGCACCACGGCCAGGGTCGGGAGTTTCAGTTTGGCCAGGTTGTACATCAACTCCGCCAGTTCCCGGGCGTCGTCGAGGTTGGTGTGGTAGTCGAGCTCGGCCGATTGCTGCATCCACGCCAGGTCGGCGCCGGCGCTGAAATGCTTGCCGCGACCCCGTACCAGCAGGAAACGCAGGCTGGCATCGCTGGACACGTGGTCCAGGGCGATGATCAGTTCGCGGATCATTTCGGCGTTGAACGCGTTGTTCTTTTCTTCGCGGCTAAGCCACAGGGTGGCAAAGCCCCGTGGGTCGGTCAGCAGTTCGAGGGTGTTGAAGTCGCTCATATTCTTCCGTTCTCCACGGTCTTTGTGGGAGCGGGCTTGCTCGCGAAGAACGATAACGCGGTGCATCAGATAAACCGCGGTGAATCCTTCGCGAGCAAGCCCGCTCCCACAAAAAAAATTACATCCGGAACACGCCGAAGCGGCTCGGTTCGATTGGCGCGTTCAGCGACGCCGACAGGGCCAGTCCCAGGACATCGCGGGTCTGTGCCGGGTCAATGACGCCGTCGTCCCACAAGCGAGCGCTGGAATAGTAAGGGTGGCCCTGTTCTTCGTACTGATCGAGGATTGGCTGCTTGATCTCGGCTTCCTGCTCGGCGCTGAAACCCTGGCCGCTACGTTCGGCCTGCTCGCGCTTGACCTGCACCAGCACGCCGGCGGCCTGTTCGGCACCCATCACGCCGATGCGCGCGTTCGGCCACATCCACAGGAAACGCGGGTCGTAGGCTCGACCGCACATGCCATAGTTACCGGCACCGAAACTGCCGCCGATGATCACGGTGAACTTCGGCACCTTGGCGCAGGCCACAGCGGTCACCAGTTTCGCGCCGTGCTTGGCGATGCCGCCGGCCTCGTATTTCTGCCCGACCATGAAACCGGTGATGTTTTGCAGGAACAGCAGCGGAATGCCGCGCTGGCAGGCCAGTTCGATAAAGTGCGCGCCTTTCTGCGCCGCTTCAGCGAAGAGGATGCCGTTGTTGGCCAGGATCGCGATCGGGTAAACGTGCAGGTAGGCAAAACCGCACACCAGCGTGGTCCCGAACAAGGCCTTGAACTCGTCGAACACCGAGCCGTCCACCAGCCGCGCAATGACTTCGCGCACGTCGAAGGGTTGCTTGGCATCGGCCGGCACCACGCCGTACAACTCGTCGCTGCTGTAGAGCGGAGCAATGGGCGTGCGTTGCTGCACCTCACCGAGCTTGCGCCAGTTGAGGTTCGCTACGCTGCGACGGGCGATGGCCAGGGCGTGTTCATCGCTCTCGGCGTAATGGTCCGCCACGCCGGAAATCTTGCAGTGCACGTCGGCCCCGCCGAGGTCTTCGGCGCTGACCACTTCACCGGTCGCGGCTTTCACCAGCGGCGGGCCGGCGAGGAAAATCGTCGCCTGCTCGCGCACCATGATCGCTTCGTCGGCCATCGCCGGCACATAGGCGCCGCCCGCAGTGCAGGAGCCCATGACCACGGCAATCTGCGGGATACCCAGGGCGCTCATGTTGGCCTGGTTGAAGAAAATCCGGCCGAAGTGCTCACGGTCCGGGAAGACTTCATCCTGGCGCGGCAGGTTGGCGCCACCGGAGTCCACCAGGTAAATGCAGGGCAGGCGGTTCTGCTGGGCGATGGTCTGGGCGCGCAGGTGTTTTTTCACGGTCAGCGGGTAGTACGAGCCACCCTTCACCGTGGCGTCGTTGGCGACGATCATGCATTCGACGCCTTCCACGCGGCCAATCCCGGCAATCACGCCAGCGGCCGGAACGTCTTCGCCATACACCTCGTAGGCCGCCAACTGGCTGATTTCGAGGAATGGCGAACCCGGATCGAGCAGGCGATTGATCCGCTCACGGGGCAGCAATTTACCCCGCGAGGTGTGGCGTTCTTGCGCCTTCGGGCCGCCACCTTGCGCCACTTGGGCAAGCAGGGTGTGCAGGGCGTCGACCTGTTTGAGCATCGCCGCGCTGTTGGCGGCGAATTCCGCTGAACGGGGGTTGAGCTGGGTATGCAGGGTAGCCATGGGCAGCTCCGTTAGCGGGTTTCGTTAAACAGTTCGCGACCGATCAGCATGCGACGGATCTCACTGGTGCCAGCACCGATTTCATACAACTTGGCGTCACGCAGCAGGCGACCGGCCGGGAATTCGTTGATGTAACCGTTGCCGCCGAGAATCTGGATCGCGTCGAGGGCCATTTGCGTGGCGCGTTCGGCGCTGTAGAGGATCACGCCGGCGGCGTCCTTGCGCGTGGTTTCGCCGCGCTCGCAGGCCTGGGCCACGGCGTACAGGTAGGCCCGGCTGGCATTTAGTTGGGTGTACATGTCGGCGACCTTGCCCTGGATCAGCTGGAACTCGCCGATGCTTTGGCCGAACTGCTTGCGGTCGTGGATGTACGGCACGATCAGGTCCATGCAGGCCTGCATGATCCCGGTCGGGCCGCCCGAGAGCACCACGCGCTCGTAGTCGAGGCCGCTCATCAGCACCTTCACGCCACCGTTGAGTACGCCGAGGATGTTTTCTTCCGGCACTTCGACGTCATCGAAGAACAGCTCGCAGGTGTTGGAGCCGCGCATGCCGAGCTTGTCGAACTTGTTGCTGCGGCTGAAGCCTTTCCAGTCGCGCTCGACGATGAAGGCGGTGATGCCGTGGGGGCCTTTTTCCAGGTCGGTCTTGGCGTAGATTACATAGGTGTTGGCGTCCGGACCGTTGGTGATCCAGGTCTTGCTGCCGTTCAGCACGTATTTGTCGCCGCGCTTATCGGCGCGCAGCTTCATCGAGACCACGTCGGAACCGGCATTCGGTTCGCTCATCGCCAAGGCGCCGATGTGCTCCCCGCTGATCAGCTTCGGCAGGTACTTGAGTTTCTGCTCATGATTGCCGTTGCGGTTGATCTGGTTGACACAGAGGTTGGAGTGCGCGCCGTAGGACAACGCCACCGAGGCCGAGCCACGACTGATTTCTTCCATCGCCACCACGTGGGCCAGGTAACCCAGGCCGGCGCCGCCGTACTCCTCTGGAACCGTGATGCCCAGCAGGCCCATGTCGCCGAATTTGCGCCACAGGTCAGCGGGGAACAGGTTGTCGATGTCGATCTGAGCGGCGCGGGGGGCGATCTCTTTGGCGACGAAGGACTGAACCTGATCGCGCAGCATGTCGATGGTTTCACCGAGGGCAAAATTCAGGGATGGGTAGCTCATGGGTCACCTTTTGGCTTTTTTGTCGGGTGGGGAGGGCGGTGGTTCAGCTCTCACCTTTACGTTAACGTAAGCCTGTGACGAATGGCTGTCAATCACCCTTTACGTTAACGTCAACTTGAGCGAGAGTAGAGGCAGTTCAAGATAGAACGCGGGCCACCATTGTGGGAGCGGGCTTGCTCGCGAAAGCGCTGTGTCATTCAACGTTGATGTCGACTGACACAGCGCTTTCGCGAGCAAGCCCGCTCCCACAGGGGGCACCGCCGGTAGCCCATAAATAAAGACAATAGGGGTCGTCATGGATCAACCCAGTGCAAGCCCGCAACGCAGTTACACCCGTGGTTCCCAGGACAAAGCCTTGCTGGCGATGACCATCGGCCAGGCGTTCGAGAACACGGTCGCGCAGTACCCGGACGGGGAGGCGCTGGTCGTGCGGCATCAACAGTTGCGCTACACCTGGCGGCAACTGGCGCACGCCGCGGACCTGCACGCCAGGGCACTGCTGGCGCTGGGCCTGCAGGCCGGTGACCGTCTTGGCATCTGGGCACCCAACTGCGCCCAGTGGTGCATCACCCAGATCGCCACGGCGAAAATCGGCGTGATCCTGGTCAACATCAACCCGGCCTACCGCAGTTCCGAACTTGAATACGTGTTGAAGCAATCCGGCTGTCAGTGGCTGGTGTGCGCCGGGGCTTTCAAGACCTCCAACTACCACGCGATGCTCCAGGGCCTGGTGCCCGAGCTGGCGGAGCAACCCGTCGGCAAGTTGCACAGCGAGCGCCTGCCCGAACTGCGTGGCGTCATCAGCCTGGATGCGCAGCCCCCAGGCGGTTTCGTGCCCTGGGCGCAACTGGCGGATCTGGCCGGCAGCGTATCGGACCAACAACTGCACGAACGTCAGGAGAGCCTGCATTTCGACCAGGCGGTGAACATTCAGTACACCTCCGGTACCACCGGTTTCCCCAAGGGCGCGACCCTTAGCCACTACAACATCCTCAACAACGGTTACATGGTTGGCGAAAGCCTCGGCCTTACCGCCGCTGATCGCCTGGTGATCCCCGTGCCGCTGTATCACTGCTTCGGCATGGTGATGGGCAATCTGGGTTGCATCACCCACGGCAGCACCATGATTTATCCCAATGACGCCTTCGATCCGTTGCTGACCCTGAATACTGTCGCCGAAGAAAAAGCCACCGCGCTGTACGGCGTGCCGACCATGTTCATCGCCATGCTCGATCAGCCGCAACGCGCGGAATTCGACCTGTCGAGCCTGCGCACCGGGATCATGGCGGGGGCGACGTGCCCTATCGAAGTGATGCGCCGGGTGATCAATGAAATGCACATGAGCGAAGTGCAGATTGCCTACGGCATGACCGAAACCAGCCCGGTGTCGTTGCAGACCGGGCCGTCCGACGATCTGGAGCTGCGCGTCACCACGGTGGGCCGCACTCAGCCGCAGCTGGAAAGCAAGATTATCGACGAAGCGGGCAACCTGGTGCCGCGCGGCACCATCGGCGAACTGTGCACCCGGGGCTACAGCGTGATGCTCGGCTACTGGAACAACCCGCAAGGCACCGCCGAGGCGATCGACCAGGCGGGCTGGATGCACACCGGTGACCTGGCGAGCATGAACGACGAGGGTTATGTGTGCATCGCCGGGCGCAACAAGGACATGATCATTCGTGGCGGCGAGAATATTTACCCGCGAGAGCTGGAAGAGTTCTTCTTCACCCACCCGGCCGTGGCCGACGTGCAGGTGATCGGTATTCCATGCTCTCGGTATGGCGAAGAGATTGTCGCCTGGATCAAGTTCCACCCGGGGCACAGCGCGAGCGAACAGGAGTTGCAAGCCTGGTGCAAAGAGCGCATCGCGCACTTCAAGACGCCGCGTTACTTCAAGTTCGTGGAAGAATTCCCGATGACCGTGACCGGCAAGATCCAGAAATTCAAGATGCGCGAGATTAGTATCGAGGAGTTGCGCATTAATAAGGCATGACCCAAAACCTGTGGGAGCGGGCTTGCTCGCGAATACGGTATACCTGTCGACACATGCGCTGGCAGGCACTCCGCATTCGCGAGCAAGCCCGCTCCCACAGGGTTTTGCATGATTATCTAAATCGCAGACAGCACAAAGGGGAGCCGAGGCTCCCCTTTAATTGTCGTTGCGCGTGCTCTTTTTTTATTATTGAGGGGCGGTCTGTTTTTGTTTTTGGCAACCGTTGCCCTTTACCGCTGTTTTTGGCGATCCCCATCCGGGATCAAGAGCAAACGTATTTTTTTGAGCGCTGATCTACTTTTTCGCTGAGCGATCCAACCAGTTCGGGAGCTACCTGAAGGTAGTTTTATTGTTCTCTGCCCGGTTGCGGGTTACTCCGAAAAGCACCCTGAAAAGCACATCTTCTCCAAAAAAATCTGTTAGCTGCGTCTCTGCCGTGTTGTTTTTGTTATGTCAGAGTCGTTACGTCTTGTTTTTATTAGGTGTGTCGCAATTTTTTATTCTTGTTGTGCCATAGAGATAGCAGTTCCCGTGCCAACTTTTAAAAACCCTTTAAAATCAACAACTTAGTATTTTGTGGGATTTTTCTCTCAGGGAATCCCTGACAATTTGTTTCCGTGTTACTCGCTGCCGCCCACATTTTCAGCGTGGGCGGTAACACCCGGACACACCCGCACACTCACTGCGCGTTACGGGCCTTGGCCACACGTGAACCGGTCGGGCGCCCCAGCACAGAGCAAATTTGCTGACCGGCCAGGATCAGCGCGTCCAGGTCGATGCCGGTGTCGATGCCCAGGCCGTTGAGCAGGTAAACCACGTCTTCGGTGGCGACGTTACCGCTGGCGCCCTTGGCGTAGGGGCAGCCACCGAGCCCGGCGATGGAGCTGTCGAACACCGAGATGCCTTCGAGGAGGCTGGCGTAGATGTTGGCCATGGCCTGGCCGTAGGTGTCGTGGAAATGCCCGGCCAGTTTTTCCCGGGGGACATCGGCCGATACCACCTCGAACATCCGGCGGGTGGCGCCAGCGGTGCCGGTGCCGATGGTGTCGCCCAAAGACACTTCGTAGCAGCCCATGGCATAGAGCTCGCGGGCGACCCGGGCGACCTGTTCGGGGGCGACCTGACCTTCATAAGGGCAACCCAGCACACAGGACACGTAACCGCGCACACTCACGCCGTGCTGTCGGGCGGCGTCCATGATCGGCACGAAACGCTCAAGGCTTTCGCTGATCGAGCAATTGATGTTGCGCTGGGAAAAGGCTTCGGACGCCGCGGCGAACACCGCCACCTCCTTGACCCCGCAGGCAAGGGCATCCTCAAAGCCACGCAGGTTGGGCGCGAGTGCGCCATACGTGACGCCGGGCTTGCGCTGGATCTGCGCGAAGACCTCGGCGGAACCGGCCATCTGCGGCACCCATTTGGGCGAGACGAAACTGCCGACTTCTATATAGCCAAGGCCCGCGGCCGTGAGCGCGTCGACCAGTTGCACCTTGTCGGCGACGCTGATGGGTTGGGCTTCGTTTTGCAGGCCGTCGCGGGGGCCGACTTCGACCAGGCGTACGTGGGTGGGAAGGGACATGGGTAATTCACCTGTATTAATGGGTGAACGACGATCCCGTGTGGGAGCGGGCTTGCTCGCGAAAGCGGTGGGTCAGTCGACATCCCTGTTGGATGAAAAGCCGCATTCGCGAGCAAGCCCGCTCCCACACGGGATCGTCGTATGATTATTGAATGGCCTGTTGATTCTTGAGGGTCTGCTCCAGCGCCTGCACACAGCGCTCTTCAGCCGTGTCCAGCTCGAGTTTCATCTGTTCGATGTCCAGCAGCTGCTGTTCCAGCTGTTCCCGGCGCTCGCTGATTTTTGCCAGCATGCTGTGCAGTTGCTTGGTGTTACCGCTGGACGGGTCGTAGAGCTCGATCAACTCGCGGCATTCGGCCAGCGAAAAGCCGATGCGCTTGCCCCGCAGGATCAACTTCAGGCTGACCTTGTCCCGGGGCGAATAGATGCGTTCCTGGCCTCGGCGTTCGGGGCTGAGCAAGCCTTGCTCTTCATAGAAGCGAATGGCCCGGGTGGTGATGTCGAGCTCGCGGGCGAGGTCGGAAATGCTGTAGGTCTGGCTGCTCATGGGCGCGCTCGCAAAAGGTCATGGCGCTAAGCTAATGGCAGGTTGACGTTTACGTCAAGGGGCAGGGGTTTTCAGTGTCGTCGCGGGCCTCTTCGCGAGCAAGCCCGCTCCCACATTCAACCGCGCTCCTCCAGAAAGAACGCGTTCAGTGTGGGAGCGGGCTTGCTCGCGAAAGGGGCAGCGCGGTGGAGCGTCCTACACCTTCTCCAGCTTCTTCTCATGCGCCGTCACTTGCTGGCACAACTCGATCATCTGCTCGCGCATCCAGCGGTTGGCCGGGTCCTGGTCGGTGCTTTCGTGCCAGTAGAGGTGGGTTTCCACCGGTGGCACATCGTTGACCGGCAGGCTGAAGGCGTGCAGATCGTTTCGGCGGGCGAAGCGTTCCGGCACGGTCATCACCATGTCGGTCTGTTGCAGCACTTGCGAAGCCATCAGGTAATGCTGGGAGCGCAGGGCGATCTTGCGCTGGATGCCCATCTTGCCCAGGGCCAGGTCGACATGGCCCAGGCCGCTGCGACGGCTGGAAATATGGATGTGCGTCAGGCCGAGGTAATCATCAAGGGTGAATTTTTCTTTCGCCGCCAGCGGGTGCCCCTTGCGCATCGCACACACGTAGCGATCTTCCATCAACTTGACGTGGCGTACCTGCGGGTCGGTGTTGAGCGGCGCATCCACGGCGAAGTCGAGGCGACCGGCCGCCAGTTCCTTGGTGGTCTCGCGGCGCTTGGACAGGAAACTCTCGATGATCACCGTCGGCGCGAGGCGACGCAGGCGCTGGAACAGCGGCGGCAGGATCACGGCTTCGGTGAGGTCGGTCATGCTGATGCGATAGGTCTTGACCGCCTGCAGCGGGTTGAAAATGCGGCTTTCCTGCACCGATACCCGCAGCAGCGAGAGGGCGTTGCGCACCGGGCCGATGATGTTCTGTGCCATCGGCGTGGGCACCATGCCTTGGGCCGTGCGCACGAACAATGGATCGTTGAAGGTCTCGCGCAGGCGGGCCAGGGCGTTCGACACCGCTGGCTGAGTGATGCCGACAATCTGCCCGGCACGGGTCAGGTTGGCTTCCGTGTAGATCGCGTCGAAGACGATGAAAAGGTTGAGGTCGACCTTGCTCAGATTCATATACGCGGCTCTCTTATTGTGTGGACGGGTAGCCGTGGCTATCAGTCGATCATATATCGGTGATGAATGTTAATACACGCCGAGAATAGGCTAGGTAAATTTTCATGGCTGTTCTAGCATCGATTGCATGACCTAAACAACCTCCCTCAAGAAGGTAGCTGCTCATGGATTTCGCTTATTCGCCCAAGGTTCAGGAACTGCGTGAGCGCGTGACCGCGTTCATGGACACCTACGTTTATCCCGCTGAAGCCGTGTTCGAGCGTCAGGTTGCCGAGGGCGACCGCTGGCAGCCGACGGCGATCATGGAAGAACTCAAACTCAAGGCAAAGGCCGAGGGCCTGTGGAATTTGTTTCTGCCTGAGTCGGAACTGGGTGCCGGCCTGACCAACCTCGAATACGCGCCGCTGGCGGAAATCATGGGCCGCTCGCTGCTCGGTCCGGAGCCGTTCAACTGCTCGGCGCCGGACACCGGCAACATGGAAGTGCTGGTGCGCTACGCCAACGAAGAACAGAAACAGCGCTGGCTCGAACCGCTGCTGCGCGGCGAGATCCGCTCGGCGTTCGCCATGACCGAACCCGACGTTGCCTCCTCCGATGCCACCAACATGGCGGCCCGCGCGGTGCGCGATGGCGATGAGTGGGTGATCAATGGCAAGAAGTGGTGGACTTCCGGCGCCTGCGACCCGCGCTGCAAGATCCTGATCTTCATGGGCCTGAGCAACCCTGATGCGCCGCGTCACGCCCAGCATTCGATGATTCTGGTGCCGGTCGATACCCCTGGCGTGAAGATCCTGCGTCCGCTACCGGTGTTCGGCTATGACGATGCCCCCCATGGTCACGCCGAAGTGCTGTTCGACAACGTGCGGGTGCCGTACGAAAACGTCCTGCTGGGCGAAGGACGCGGCTTCGAGATTGCCCAGGGTCGCCTTGGCCCTGGCCGGATTCACCACTGCATGCGCTCGATCGGCATGGCGGAGCGCGCGCTGGAACTGATGTGTAAACGCTCGGTGAACCGCACGGCGTTCGGCAAACCCCTGGCGCGCCTGGGCGGCAACATCGACAAGATCGCCGACTCGCGGATGGAAATCGACATGGCGCGCCTGCTGACGTTGAAAGCGGCCTACATGATGGACACCGTCGGTAACAAGGTGGCGAAGAGCGAAATCGCGCAAATCAAGGTGGTGGCGCCGAACGTGGCCTTGCGGGTGATCGACCGGGCGATCCAGATTCATGGCGGGGCAGGGGTGTCGAACGATTTCCCGCTGGCGTACATGTATGCGATGCAGCGCACCCTGCGCCTGGCCGACGGCCCGGATGAAGTGCACCGCGCGGCGATCGGCAAGTTCGAGATCGGCAAGTACGTGCCCAAAGAGATGTTGCGTAGCGGCCAGTAAGTTCGAGTCGCCTGCCATTCGCGAGCAAGCCCGCTCCCACAGGATTTACGCTAGCCCTGTGGGAGCGGGCTTGCTCGCGAAGACGTCAGGCCCATCACCACAGAAACATCAGATTCAATACACCCAAACCTCAACCCGCCGATTCTTGATCCGCCCCTCATCCGCGCTGTTGGCCGCCACCGGCATTTGCGCGCCGAAGCCGCGAATCTCGCGCAACACCACGCCGCTTTTCACCAGCTCCCGTCGCACGGCCATGGCCCGCAGTTTCGACAAGAGGTCGGCCCGCGCCAGGTCGCTCTTGGCATCGCCGAATCCCACCAGCGTCACCTGCCGGTCGGCTTTGTCATGCTGCTTTATATAGTCGAGCACCCGCGACAGGTCCTGCCGGGCCTTGTTGTCGAGGCTGGCGCTGCCTTCCTCGAAACGGAAGTTCACCGTCAGCCGCTGGGCGTGACGGCTCAGTCCCTGGTAACCCTCGGGCATCAGCGCATTCGGGACGACGGCCATGGCCTGCACGGTCTGGGCGATAAAACCGTTGGCGGCCACGATCGCCTGACCCTGGCTGCTTTGCGCGAACGTCACCAGCGCCTCGGCCCAGGGGTTTTTCCCGTTCGGCGGCAAGTAAAGAAACAATCGGCGGGACAGCGGATAGTCTTCGGTGGCGATCAGGCTGCGCTGCGGCAACATGGCCTGGGATTGGCCGTCGACGATCGCCACGGCTTTGGCCTGGCGCACGTAGGGCAGGCCGATGAAACCGATGCCTTGCGGGTCGAGGCTGATCGCGTCGGACAATTGCTCGCTGGATTCGAAACGTTTCGCGGCGCTGCCCAGGGTTTTCCCGCGACCGCTGAGCACCAGTTCCTTGAACGTATCGTAGGTGCCGGACTGATCGTCCCGCGCATACAGATGTATCGGCCCGCCGCTGGCACCGACGTCTTCCCAGGTGTTGGCGTCGCCACTGAAAATGCGCGCCAGTTGCTCGGTGTCGAGCTGGTTCAGTGGATTGTCCGGATGAACAATGATCGCCAGGCCGTCGATGGCGATGACCTGTTCGGCGCCGGGGCTTTTCAGGTCGCCCAGCGCCTGGAGGTCCGCCACCTCGCGATCCTTGATTGGGCGCGAAGAAGCGGCGAGATCGGCGCGGCCGGTCTTCAGTGCACTGAAACCGGTGCTGGAACCGTGGGCCGCCAGTTCCACCTCGACCCGGCGTCCCTGGACGGTTTCACCGACGATGCGCAATTCATTGGCCGTGTCCGGGGTCTCGCGGTGTACGTTGACCAGGCCCTGCTGGCGCAGCAAGCCTTCGACCAGCGCCGGGCCCAATGCCGCGCCGATGGTATTGGAACCCTGGATGCGCAGCACCGGGCCCCGTTCGGGCAGGGGCAGGCTGCTGGCTAGAACCGTGAGCGGCAACCAGAGCATCAACAGGAACAACCCGCGCAGCGTCATGCCGGCACCTTACATAGCGAAAGAGGTGTCGGGAGATTAAGTCAGTAAGGTTTCCGAAATATGACAGATCAAAGGATCGCAACCTGCGGCAGCTCCTGTAGGAGCTGCCGCAGGCTGCGATCTTTTACTTTCAGCTCAATTCAAGCCAGATCGGCGCATGATCCGAGGGCTTTTCCATGCCGCGCAGTTCGTAGTCCACGCCCGCATCCTTGACCCGTGGCAGCAAGCCGTGGGACGCCAGGATCAAGTCGATCCGCAGGCCACGCTTGGGCTCGTCTTCGAACCCGCGGCTGCGGTAGTCGAACCAGCTGAAGCGATCGGCCACGTCCGGGTTGAGGTGGCGGAAGCTGTCCACCAGGCCCCAGTTTTTCAATCGGGCCATCCATTCGCGCTCTTCCGGCAGGAAGCTGCACTTGCCGGTTTTCAGCCAGCGTTTCATGTTGTCCGGGCCGATACCGATGTCGCAATCTTCCGGGGAAATGTTCACGTCGCCCATGACCACCAGCGGCTGGTCGTTCTTGAACTGGCTTTCCAGCAGTTGCTGCAAGTCGCTGTAGAAGCGTTCCTTGGCCGGGAATTTGGTGGGGTGGTCGCGGCTTTCGCCTTGTGGAAAGTAGCCGTTCATGATGGTCACCGGCACGCCATTGGCATCGGCGAAGGTGCCCCAGATGAAGCGTCGTTGCGCGTCTTCTTCATCGGTGGCGAAGCCCTTGTGCAAGGCAAGCGGTTCCTGGCGCGAGAGCAGGGCAACGCCGTAATGGCCCTTTTGCCCATGGAAATACACGTGGTAGCCCAGGGCCCTGACTTCATCGAGTGGGAATTGGTCGTCGTGGACTTTGGTTTCCTGCAGGCCGATCACATCGGGCTGGTGCTTTTCGATCAGCGCCGCCAGCTGATGGGGACGGGCGCGCAGCCCGTTGATGTTGAAGGAGACAATCTTCATGGTCGGCAGTCCTGGCAAAAGGGCGATGCTAGCTGACATGCGGGGTTGGGGCCAGTGTCGGGATGGGGTCTTCAGTCAGATCTTTATTGACTGTTCCGGCCTCTTCGCGAGCAAGCCCGCTCCCACAGGGTTCGAGTCTGGTCTATACCTTTGTGGGAGCGGGCTTGCTCGCGAAGGCGCCGCCCGATCCACGCTGATTTCAGATCACAACGGAACTGTGCAGGCACCGCCAGGCTCGTACCCATAAGAAAGAGCGCAGCCACCCGAGCCGCGCCGGGGAGATCAACCGTCATGCCCGAAACCTCCACCGCCATCGCCGATATCCACATGCTCGACAGCGGCTATTCCCGCGAAGCGCGTTCCCTGCTGTACCAGGCCTACCGGCACGAGCCGACATTCGGCTACCTGTTCGAGTCGGAGCGCCCAGGCTATGAACAGCGCGTGCGCGCCACGGTGCGGGAACTGGTCAAGCAACACTTCCTGCAGGACTTGCCGGCCATTGGCCTGCTGGTCAACGACCGCTTGATCGGCATCGCCCTGATCGCGCCGCCGCAACGGCGGCTGGGCATCACCGAAAGTTGGGCCTGGCGCTTGCGGATGGTGCTCAGCACCGGTTTTCGCTGCACCCGCCGCTACCTTGAGTATCACGATGCGGTCGCGGCGTGCGTGCCGTCGGATTCGGTGCATGTCCTGCCGTTGCTGGGGGTCCATCCGCAATTCCAGGGCAAACACTTTGGCGAGCAGCTGCTGCAAGCGGTGCATAACTGGTGCGCGGTGGATGAACACTCTCAGGGGGTAATTCTCGACACCGGCAATCCGCGCTACCTGGAGTTTTACAAGCGTCAGGGCTATGAGGAAATTGGAGAGGTGGCCGTAGGACCGATCCGCGAGCACGTATTTTTCCACCCCAACCCTCAAGTCGTGCAGAGCGCCACGGCATAAGAGCGAGAACTTCTCGGCCGCGCCAGGCTCTATCACGCTCCCATGTTGATCAACCATGCACGTGATAGCATCCGCGCCTATGAAGTTTCCAGGAAGAATTACCAGTGGCGTGCTCATGCTGATCAGCAGCTGCGCGGCACTGGCCCAAAGTGAATTGGATGTGCGGATCAAACCGTCCAACGATGCACTGAAAGCCAATATAGAGGGCTATATCGGCAGTCTCGGCGATCGTGACGAAGAGGCCTTGCTGCGCTTCAGTCGGGGTGCCGAAGAGCAGGCGCGCAAGGCCGCCCAGGCCCTGGGTTATTACCAGCCGCAGATCGACAGCAAGGTGACGGGAGGCAAGACCCCGCACCTGATCCTCGACATCGACCCCGGCGAGCCGGTGCATTTGCGCAACGTCACTATCCGTGTCGATGGCCCGGCGGCCTCCCTCAAATCCTTTCGTGTGCCCAAGAGCCATGCCTTGCAAACCGGTGCGGTGCTCAACCATGGCCAATACGATGACGCCAAGCGGCTGATCCAGAACCAGGCCTCGCGCTACGGCTTTTTCAGCGGCCATTTCACCCGCTCGAAGCTGTCGGTCGACCCCCGGGCCGGCGTGGCCGATATCGAGTTGATCTATGACAGCGGCCCGCGTTACTCGCTGGGCAAGATCAGTTTCGAAGGCGATACCCCGTTCGACGAAGACCTGCTGCAACGCATGGTGCCGTTCAAGGAAGGTACGCCGTATGACTCGGAGCTGATCGCCGAACTCAGCCAGGCGATGCAGTCGAGCGGGTATTTCGAAAGCGTGCGGGTCGATGCCGCGCCGACAGCCTCGAAAAACAATGTGATCCCCGTCGACGTCAAGCTTGAAACCCGCAAGCCGCGCACCATGGGGCTGGGCCTTGGGTACTCCACCGACGTCGGTCCGCGGATCAAGGCCAACTGGACCCGGCACTGGGTCAATCCGCAGGGGCATAGCTATGGCTGGGAGACCGAAGTCTCTGCGCCACGGCAAAACGTCGGGGTGTTCTACGACATCCCGCTGGACCCGCCGCTGACCGACAAACTGCGTTTCGCCGGCGGCTATCAGAACGAGGAAATCGCCGACAAGGACAGCCTCAGCAAACTGCTGACGGTGGGGCCGGAATGGCACAGCAAGTTGCCCAGCGGCTGGCAGCGGGTGGTGTCGCTGAAGTGGCAACGCGAGGAATATCGGCTGGGCGACGACTCCGGGCTCAGTACGTTGTTGATGCCCGGCGTGAGCTATACGTACCTCAAGAGTGACAATCGCATCGATCCACACAACGGCTATCGCCTGGCATTTGAAACCCGCGTGGCCAAGGAAGGCTTGGGTTCGGACAACAACTTGCTGTACGGCACGGCACTGGTCAAAGGCTTGACCACGGTCTTCGACAAGCACCGCTTCCTCGGTCGGGTGCAGGTCGGCGGCAGTGCCACCAACGGCTATACGTCGGTGCCGCCGTCGCTGCGGTTTTTCGCCGGTGGCGACCAGAGCGTGCGCGGTTACGATTATCAGAGCCTGTCCCCGGAAAACAACCAGGGCGACCGCATCGGCGGCCGGTACATGGTCGCGGGCAGCGTCGAATATCAATATTCGGTCGCCGAGAAATGGCGGGTCGCCACGTTCGTCGACCAGGGCAATGCCTTCAATACCCTCGAACTGCCGAGCCTCAAGACCGGCGTCGGTATCGGCGTGCGCTGGGTCTCGCCGGTCGGGCCGATTCGCCTCGACCTGGCCCATGCGCTGGACGACGATGGCGGCATCCGATTGCACTTTTCCATGGGGCCTGAGCTGTGAAGCCTGTTTTTGTAAAGCGTGGCCTGGCAATCACGCTGCTGGCGATTCTGACGCTGGTGATGCTGCTGGTTCTGACGCTGGCCACGGTGCTGGGGACGGCGACGGGCAGTCGCTGGGCGCTGGGATTCGTCCCGGGTCTGAGCCTGGACAATTTCCAGGGACGCTTGGGCGGGCAGTGGAGTGCCGACCATGTGCTGTGGCAGCAGGACAGCAGCCGGGTCGAGCTGGACCAGGTGATTTTCGCCTGGTCGCCGTTGTGCCTGACGCGCATGACGCTGTGCATCGATCAATTGCAGGCCGACCGGGTCAGCCTGCAATTTGCGCCGGGTGTCGAAGAAGACAGCAGCGCACCGATCAGCCTTCCGGATGTGCGGCTGCCCGTGGCCCTCGAACTGGGCGATGTCAAGGTCGGCAGCCTGCTGTTCAACGGCAGCGAACAGCTCAAGGGCCTGCAACTGGCGGCGCACTGGACGGCCAACGGCTTGCAGATCGACTCGGTGAGCCTGCAACGCGACGAGCTGAGCCTGAACCTGTCCGGCCTGCTGCAACCCACCGGCCACTGGCCGCTCAAGGCTCAAGGCAAACTCACGCTGCCTGCGCCAGGCACCGAACCGTGGGCGCTGGCTTTGAAGGTCGATGGCGACCTGCTGAAAACCCTGAACCTGACCGCCGACAGCAGCGGATACCTGAACGGGCAACTGACCGGCGAGCTGCAACCGCTGGTGGAAAACCTGCCGGCCAAGGTGCGTATCACCGCTGACGGCTTCAAGCCCGGCGCCGATCTGCCGGACACCCTGCAACTCAATCAGCTGGAACTTACGGGCGCTGGCGATCTTAAAAACGGTTACCAGTTGAACGCCAAGGCGACGCTGCCCGCCGAACAGGGCCCGGTCGCGCTGGCGCTACAAGGCAAGGTCGACGCCAGCGGCGCGCAGATCGCCGCGCTGGACCTGACGGCCAACGACAAGCAAAGCCTCAAGCTGACGGGGCAACTGGACTGGAGCAAAGGCTTGAATGCCGAGGCCACAGTCGATTGGCTGGATTTCCCCTGGCACCGCCTCTATCCGCTGATCGACGAACCGGAAGTCGCCTTGCGCACCTTCAAGGGCGAAGTTTCCTACACCGACGGCAAGTACCTCGGCCACTTCGACGCTAAGGCGGACGGCCCGGCCGGGGCGTTCAGCCTGAGCAGCCCGTTCGCCGGCGACCTGACGAAAATCTACCTGCAACAGATTCAACTGACTGCGGGGCAGGGTAAGGCCGAAGGGCACCTGAACCTGCAATTCGCCGACGGCATCGCCTGGGACACCGCGCTGGACCTGTCGGCGATCAACCCGGCGTACTGGGTCGCGGAGCTGCCGGGCACCCTCGCCGGACCGTTGCGCAGCAAAGGCGAAATGAAGAATGAGAAACTCAGCCTGACCGCCGACCTCGACCTCAAGGGCAAGTTGCGTGGCCAGCCGGCCGTCCTGCAAGCCAAGGCCGATGGTGGCGGCGAGCAATGGAACCTCAATGCCCTGCAAATCCGCCTGGGCGACAACAGCATCCATGGCAAGGGCAGCCTGCAACAGAAACTGGCCGGGCAGATCGACATCAAGTTGCCGCGACTGGCCCAGCTCTGGCCGCAATTACGCGGCCAGATCAATGGCCGGGTCGACGTCGCCGGCACGCTCAAGGCGCCCCAGGGCAAGCTCGGGCTGCAAGGTTCGCAACTGGCATTTGCTGATAATCGCCTGCAAAGCCTGAACCTGGATGCCACCCTCGACAGTGCGCAACGGGCGAAAATCGACCTCAAGGGCAGCGGCATCCAGACCGGTGACACCTCGCTCGGTACCTTGACCGCCAGCGGCCAGGGCGACATCAGGAACCAGAAACTGAGCCTCGACCTGCAAGGGCCGAAGCTGAAACTGGCTCTCGGGCTGGACGGCGCGCTGGACAAGGGCAACTGGCGCGGACGCCTGGCCAGTGGCGATATCCAGGCCGGTGGCCAGGACTGGCGGCTGCAAGGGCCGGCAAAATTGGAGCGGCTGGCGGATGGCAAAATCAACTTCGGCGCCCATTGCTGGATGTCCGGCACCGCCAGCCTGTGCGGTGAAGACCAGCGCCTGATGCCCGAACCGAAGCTGCGTTATCACCTCAAGCAATTCCCGATCGACAGCCTCGCCCAGTGGCTGCCGAAGGATTTTGCCTGGAAGGGCCGGCTCAATGCCGACGTGCAACTGGACGTACCGGCCAGCGGCCCGAACGGTCAGATCAGCATCGATGCCAGCGGGGGCACGTTGCGGATCAAGGACAAAGACCAGTGGCTGGACTTCCCGTACCAGACCCTGAAACTCACCAGCACACTCACGCCCAAGCGTATCGACACTGACCTGAATTTCGTCGGCGGCAAGCTCGGCGAGTTGATGGTGCAGGCGCAGATCAACCCGCTGGCCAAGGACAAACCCTTGAGCGGTTCATTCCGCTTGAATGGCCTGGATCTGTCGGTGGCGCGTCCGTTTGTGCCCATGGTCGAAAAGCTGACCGGGCGCTTGAACGGCAGCGGCACGATTGCAGGCACGCTGCTGGCACCGCAGGTCAACGGCAATTTGTTACTCAGCGACGGCGAGGTGTCCGGCCCTGAATTGCCGATGGAGATCGAAGCCTTGCGGCTTCAGGCAGTCATTGCCGGCGAAACTGTGCAACTCAGCGGCGGCTGGAAAAGTGGCAAGGCGGGCCAGGGCAGCCTTAACGGCAACATTGCCTGGGGCCAGGCGCTGGTGGTGGACCTGGCGCTCAAGGGCGCGCAGTTGCCGGTCACCGTCGAGCCTTACGCCAAGCTCGAAGTGGCGCCGGACCTGAAGATTTCGATCAAGGACGACAAGCTGGCGGTCGCCGGCAAAGTCCTGGTGCCCAAGGGCGACATCACCATTCGCGAGTTGCCGCCCTCGACGGTCAAGGTGTCCGATGACACGGTCATCGTCGGCCAGCAGACCGAGGAGGGCAAGCCGCCGATGGCCACGGTGATGGACATCGATGTGGTGGTGGGCGACGACAAGCTGAGTTTCGCCGGGTTTGGCCTGACGGCGAACCTGAAGGGGCATGTGCACATCGGCGATAACCTCGACACCCGTGGCGAGCTTTGGCTCAACGATGGGCGTTATCGCGCCTACGGCCAGCGCCTGACGGTGCGCCGGGCGCGCCTGCTGTTTGCCGGCCCCATCGACCAGCCGTATCTGGATATCGAAGCCATTCGCCAGACCGACGACGTGATCGCCGGCATTCGCTTGAGCGGCAGCGCCGAACAGCCGACCACGCAGATTTTCTCCGAACCGGCCATGAGCCAGGAGCAGGCGCTGTCCTACCTGGTGCTGGGGCGGCCGTTAAGCACCAACGGCGAGGACAACAACATGCTCGCCCAGGCCGCGCTCGGGTTGGGCCTGATGGGCAGTTCCGGGGTGACCGGCAGCCTGGCGAAGAACCTCGGCATCGAGGACTTCCAACTCGATACCCAGGGCAGCGGCAACACCACCAGCGTGGTCGCCAGCGGCAACCTCTCCGAGAAACTCAGCCTGCGCTATGGCGTCGGCGTGTTCGAGCCGGCCAATACCATTGCCTTGCGCTACAAGCTGAGCAAAAAGGTCTACCTCGAAGCCGCGGGCGGTGTGGCCAGTTCGCTGGACATCTTCTACAAACGGGATTTCTAGGCCCGCATTCCCTCCAGAAACCGGGTAGTTCCCTTCGCGAGCAAGCCCGCTCCCACACTGATTCTGCGTACGCCGCGGATCAAATGTGGGAGCGGGCTTGCTCGCGAAGGCGTCAGCGCGGTCGCCACAAATCCCGACACCATCGGTCAACTAATTACCAAGCAACCTAACTATTACGTTGACATTGGCTGCCTAGGCAGTAATATTTCGACATACATTCACTGCCTAGGCAGCTAACGGGTGGTCAGATGAAGCATTTCTCTCCGGACAATTTCCACAATTGCCATCTCGGTCTGTTGCTCGGGCGCGCCGCGCTGCTCAAGGACCGGATCATCGACACGCACATGGAACCCCACGGCATCACCGCCGCGCAGTTCAAGGTGCTGATCATCATGGCCCAGTACGGCGTCGACTCGCCGGGCGAGCTGTGCCGGCACCTGTCCCTGGACAGCGGTTCGATGACCCGCATGCTCGATCGTCTGGAACAGAAAGGCTTTCTCGTGCGCCAACGCTCCGAAGCAGACCGCCGTCAGGTGCGCCTGGTGCTGACCGAAGAGGGCCAGAAGCTCGCCGATCGCCTGCCGCACATCGGCGCCGAGGCCATGAACGAGCTGGCGGGCGCTGTCACTCCGCAAGAACTGCGCACCCTGGAAGAGATCCTCAAGAAAATACTGCTGGCAGCCGGTGACTCGATCACGGTGCTGCGCTTAGGTGGCAACCATGAACAGTAAAACCCTGCGCACCGGTTTGAGTCTGGTGCTGTTGGCCATGAGCCTGGCCGGTTGCGCCAGCTACAGTGGCCTGAGCACCGAAGGCGTCAGCCTCGATGCGAAAAACCTCAAGGCCGGGCAATCCCTTGGCGGCGTGACGCTGTCGCCGGCGGCCTGGCCGAAAAGCGACTGGTGGAAAAGTCTCGGTGATCCGCAGCTCGACGGTCTGATCCGCGAAGCCCTGCACGACAGCCCGGACATGCAGATCGCCGATGCCCGCGCCCACCAGGCCGCCGCTGCTGCGTCGGCTGCCGACGCCGAACGCATGCCGACCCTCGATGCCAGCGCCAGCGTCAGCCGTTCGCGTCTGGCCCGCGATCAGGACCCGAGCGGGCAGGGCGACCGCTACTCGACCTTGCGCAGCCTCGGCGTCAGCTTCAACTACAACTTCGATCTCTGGGGCGGCCAGCGTGACGCCTGGGAAGCCGCCTTGGGTCAGGCGCGTGCCGCCGAAGTCGATCAACAGGCGGCGCAGCTCACCCTGTCCGCCGATGTCGCCCGCGCCTACAGCGATCTGGGGCAGGCGCACATTGTCTACGACCTGTCTGCCGAAGACCTCAAGCGCACCCGACAAATGCTCGATCTGAGCAAGCGTCGACTGAGTGCCGGGATCGACAGCCAGTATCAGTTCCAGCAGACCGAAAGCCTGGAAGCCACCTCCCAAGCCAACCTGATCGACGCCGAGAAACGCCTGCAAAGCGCGAAAATCGCCCTGGCCGTGCTGCTCGGCAAAGGCCCGGATCGCGGCAATGAGATTGCCCGTCCGCACATCCTCATGGCCAGCGCCGTGGCGTTGCCGTCGGTGCTGCCGGCCGAGTTGCTGGGTCGCCGTCCGGACCTGGTGGCGGCGCGCTGGCGGGTCGAGGCGGCGAGCAAGAACATCGACGCCGGCAAGACCCGCTTCTATCCCAACTTGAACCTCAGCGCCGCGGCCGGTGCCGAATCCTTGTTGGGCGATGCGATGTTCGGTTCGGCGAGTCGCTTCTTCAACATCGCGCCGACCATTTCCCTGCCGATTTTCGACGGTGGCCGCCTGCGCGCCGACCTCGATTCCCGCGACGCCGACTATGACCTCGCGGTGGCGCAGTACAACAAAAGCCTGGTGAGGGCGCTGGGGGATGTCAGCGACAGCATCAACCAGTTGCGCGATATCGGCCGGCAGATCGCTGCCCAGCAGCACGCCACCGACATCGCCCAGGATTCCTACAACACCGTGGTCCAGCGGTACGGTTCCGGCATCGGTAACTACCTGGACGTGCTCAGCATCGAGCAGCAATTGCTCCAGGCCCAGCGTCAGCTGGCCAACCTGAATGCCGAGCAGATCGACCTGTCGATCCAACTGATGCAGGCGCTGGGTGGCGGTTTTCAGCCTGAGGCCGTCGCCTCGGCTGACGTTACTCCAGCCACGCTGACTCACTAATTCAAGGTATTTGTCATGGCCACTGCCGATACAACTCAAACCCCTGAAAACGCACCGGGCAATCCCAACGCGGGCAAGCGAAAGTTCATGTTGCTGGCCCTCGCCGTGGTGGTCGCGCTGGGCGGCGCGGCTGTCTGGGCTTACCACGATTTCTACGGTCGCTGGAGCGAAAGCACCGATGACGCCTACGTCAACGGCAACGTGGTGGAAATCACCCCGTTGGTCACCGGCACGGTGGTGAGCATCGGCGCCGACGATGGCGATCTGGTCCATGAAGGCCAGGTGCTGGTGAACTTCGACCCCAACGACGCCGAAATCGGTTTGCAGAATGCCCAGGCCCAACTGGCGCGCACCGTGCGCCAGGTGCGTGGCTTGTACAGCAACGTCGACGGCATGAAAGCCCAGGTCAATGCGCAACAGGCCGAGGTGCAGAAAGCCCAGGACAACTTCAACCGGCGCAAAAACCTGGCCGCCGGCGGGGCGATTTCCCAGGAAGAACTGTCCCACGCCCGTGACGACCTGACCTCGGCGCAGAACGCCCTGGCCAACGCCAGACAGCAGCTCAAGACCACCAGCGCCCTGGTGGATGACACCGTGGTCTCGTCCCATCCTGATGTGATGGCCGCCGCCGCGCAATTGCGTCAGGCCTACCTGAACAATGCCCGCAGCACCCTGATCGCGCCGGTCACCGGTTACGTGGCCAAGCGCACTGTGCAGCTGGGTCAACGGGTGCAGCCGGGCACGGCACTGATGGCGGTGATCCCGCTGGATCAGCTGTGGATCGATGCCAACTTCAAGGAAACCCAACTGCGCGACATGCGCATCGGCCAGCCGGTGGAAATTGAAGCCGACCTCTACGGCAGCGACGTGACCTACAGCGGCACCATCGACAGCCTCGGCGCCGGGACCGGCAGTGCGTTTGCCCTGTTGCCGGCGCAAAACGCCACCGGTAACTGGATCAAGATCGTGCAGCGGGTACCGGTGCGGATTCACGTCAATGCTGAAGAACTGGCCAAACACCCGTTGCGGGTGGGCCTGTCGACCGTGGTCGATGTGGACCTGCATGACCAGAGCGGCCCGGTGCTGGCGCAACAGCCGCCGCAGAAGGCGTCGTTCAGCACCAACATCTATGACCGCCAGTTGGCCGAAGCCGACGCCATGATCACGCAACTGATTCACGACAACAGCGCCGCGGTCAGCAAGACCGCGAACCGCTGATACCGACCTCTTGTGGGAGCGGGCTTGCTCGCGAATGCGGAGTTTCAGATACAACAATGTCGAATGTTGCATTGCATTCGCGAGCAAGCCCGCTCCCACAGGGTTAGCTGTGTCTGTAACGGGCGCGGCCCCCGTCTAGTTTCATAGGATTCGCGATGAGCAATAACGCCTCTTTCACGCCCCCCAGCCTGCTGCTCAGCACCATCGGCCTGTCGCTGGCGACCTTCATGCAGGTGCTCGACACCACCATCGCCAACGTGGCGTTGCCGACGATTTCCGGCAACCTGGGCGTGAGTTCGGAGCAGGGCACCTGGGTGATCACCTCATTCGCCGTGAGCAACGCCATTGCCCTGCCGCTGACCGGTTGGCTCAGCCGGCGCTTCGGCGAGGTGAAGCTGTTTGTCTGGGCGACGCTGTTGTTCGTGCTGGCCTCGTTCCTGTGCGGGATCTCCACCTCGATGCCGGAACTGGTGGGTTTCCGGGTCCTGCAAGGGGTGGTGGCGGGGCCGTTGTACCCGATGACCCAGACGCTGCTGATCGCAGTGTATCCACCGGCGAAACGGGGGATGGCCCTGGCGTTATTAGCGATGGTCACGGTGGTGGCGCCCATTGCCGGGCCGATTCTCGGGGGCTGGATCACCGACAGCTACAGCTGGCCGTGGATCTTCTTCATCAACGTGCCCATCGGCCTGTTCGCCGCGTGGGTGGTGACCCAACAGATGAAGAAGCGTCCGGTGGTCACCAGCCGCCAACCCATGGATTACGTGGGCCTGATCGCCTTGATCATCGGCGTCGGCGCCTTGCAGATCGTCCTCGACAAAGGCAACGACGCCGACTGGTTCGAATCGAGCTTCATTATTATCGGCTCGGTGATTTCCGTGGTCGCCCTGGCGTTCTTCGTGATCTGGGAAATGACCGATGAACACCCGGTGGTCAACCTGCGGCTGTTCGCCCACCGCAACTTCCGCTACGGCACCATCGTGCTGATCCTGGGGTACGCGGGCTTCTTCGGGATCAACCTGATCCTGCCGCAATGGTTGCAAACACGCTTGGGCTACACCGCGACCTGGGCCGGGTTTGCCGTGGCGCCGCTGGGTATCCTGCCGGTTCTGTTGTCACCGTTCGTCGGCAAATACGCGCCGCGTTTCGACATGCGGCTGCTGGCGGGGCTGGCATTCCTGGCCATCGGCCTGAGCTGTTTCATGCGCGCCGGTTTCACCAATGAAGTGGACTTCCAGCACATCGCCATGGTGCAACTGTTCATGGGCATCGGCGTGGCGCTGTTCTTCATGCCGACCCTGACCATCCTGCTGTCGGATTTGCCACCGAACCAGATTGCCGACGGCTCCGGCCTGGCCACGTTCCTGCGTACATTGGGCGGCAGCTTCGCGGCCTCCCTGACCACCTGGATCTGGATCCGTCGTGCCGATCAACACCACGCCTACCTGACCGAAAGCATCACCCAGTACGATCCGGCGACCCGCGAGGCGCTGGCGCAGTTGGGCGGGGCAGGGGCCAAGGCCTACACGCAGCTGGAGCAGACGGTGGTCAGCCAGGCGTACATCATGTCCACGGTGGATTACTTCACCCTGATGGGCTGGATGTTCATGGGCCTGATCCTGATCGTGTGGCTGGCCAAGCCGCCATTTACCGCCAAGGCTGGCCCTGCGGCATCCGCCGGCCATTAAACACCGCAGGACCAATGTGGGAGCGGGCTTGCTCGCGAATGCAGGGTGTCAGACAACATAGATGTGGCTGACACTCCGCCTTCGCGAGCAAGCCCGCTCCCACAGGAGATTTGCGTTCGGTGTTAGAGAGTGGGTGCAGCAAGTTGCGGCGGCGGGGCAAAATCAAACGGCGCCAGCGCAAACCCCTGCTCATCCACCTGCAACGCCCAGCCCTGGCGATCCCAATCCCCGAGCACAATGCGCCGGGCCGCCTGATCGCCAATCTGCAGCTTGTGGATGGCGGGACGGTGAGTGTGACCATGGACCAGGGTTTTCACCCCGTATTGCTGCATGATCCGCGGAATTTCCTCCGGCGTGACATCGACAATGTCATTGGCCTTCATCCGCGTCTGCGCACGGCTTTCACTGCGCAGTTTGCGCGCCAGTTTATGCCGCGTGCGCAACGGCAGGTGCCGCAGGATGAACAGGGTGACGGGGTTGCGCAGGTAGCGACGCAGCTTCATGTAGGCTTCGTCGCGGGTGCAGAGGCTGTCGCCGTGCATCAGCAGCACGGGTTCGCCGTTGAACGGCACGACGCTCGGGTCTTTCAGCAGGGTGCAGCCGGCCTGTTTGCAGAAGGCCTGGCCGAGCATGAAATCGCGATTGCCGTGCATCAGGAAAATGGCCGTGCCGCTGTCGCTCAATTCGCGCAGGGCCTGGCAGATGGAACGCTGGAAGGGGGTCATGGCGTCGTCGCCAATCCACGCCTCGAAAAAGTCGCCCAGGATGTACAACGCACTGGCCGAGCGGGCGCGTCCGGCGAGCAAATCCAGAAACGCCCGGGTGATGTCCGGGCGCTCCTCTTCCAGATGCAAGTCTGAAATCAGCAATATCACTCAATGATCTCGGCTTTCTCGATGATCACGTCGTCTGCGGGTACGTCCTGGTGGCCGGACTTGGAGGTGGTGGCCACGCCTTTGATCTTGTCGACAACGTCCTGGCCCGCGGTCACTTTACCGAATACCGCGTAGCCCCAGCCTTGAACGTTCTTGCCGCTGTGGTTCAGGAAGCTGTTGTCAGCCACGTTGATGAAGAACTGCGCGGAAGCCGAATGCGGCTCCATGGTACGGGCCATGGCGACGGTGTACTTGTCGTTGGAAAGGCCGTTGTCGGCTTCGTTCTGGATGCTTGGGCGCTTGTCTTTCTTTTCTTTCATGCCTGGCTCGAAACCGCCGCCCTGGATCATGAAGTTACCGATGACGCGGTGGAAAACGGTGTTTTCGTAGTGACCGGCTTTGACGTATTCGACGAAGTTGGCAACGGTGATCGGTGCCTTTTCAGCGTTCAGTTCCAGGACGATGTCGCCATGGTTGGTGGTCAATTTGACTTGGGTCATGTTGGCTACTCTTTGAGGAATTCGTGGGTTTCGGGGCAACAAGGCCCTCAACCGTGTTGGTCGGCGTCGACCAAGATGCGCAGTTTAGCGCGACGGCCGCGAATTTCGAGGCTGTTTTTCATTGGCATCCGATTAAATGCAGCCGTTTTCGGGCCTGCTCTGTCAGCGGCTTGACGGCATCGGCTATGATAGCGGCTTTGTTTTGTCCGGCCCTTAGCAGGCCATGCACTTGTACGCCAAGGATCCTATGAGCAAGCCCACTGTCGACCCTACCTCGAATGCCAAGACCGGCCCTGCCGTGCCGGTCAACTTCCTGCGGCCGATCATCCAGGCAGACCTGGACTCGGGCAAGCACACGCAGATCGTCACCCGTTTCCCGCCTGAGCCCAACGGCTACCTGCACATCGGTCACGCCAAGTCGATCTGTGTGAACTTCGGCCTGGCCCAGGAGTTCGGTGGCGTCACGCACCTGCGTTTCGACGACACCAACCCGGCCAAGGAAGACCAGGAATACATCGACGCGATCGAAAGCGACGTCAAGTGGCTGGGCTTCGAGTGGTCCGGTGAAGTGCGCTACGCCTCGCAATATTTCGACCAGTTGCACGACTGGGCGGTCGAGCTGATCAAGGCCGGCAAGGCCTACGTCGATGACCTGAGCCCCGAGCAGGCCAAGGAATACCGTGGCAGCCTGACCGAGCCGGGCAAGAACAGCCCGTTCCGCGATCGCTCGGTGGAAGAAAACCTCGACTGGTTCGCCCGCATGCGCGCCGGCGAGTTCCCGGACGGCGCACGCGTGCTGCGGGCGAAGATCGACATGGCCTCGCCGAACATGAACCTGCGCGACCCGATCATGTACCGCATCCGCCACGCCCATCACCACCAGACCGGCGACAAGTGGTGCATCTACCCCAACTATGACTTCACGCACGGTCAGTCGGACGCCATCGAAGGCATCACCCACTCGATCTGCACCCTGGAGTTCGAAAGCCACCGTCCGCTGTACGAATGGTTCCTGGAAAACCTGCCGGTGCCGGCCAACCCGCGCCAGTACGAATTCAGCCGCCTGAACCTGAACTACACCATCACCAGCAAGCGCAAGCTCAAGCAGCTGGTCGATGAGAAGCACGTCAATGGCTGGGACGATCCGCGCATGTCCACGCTGTCGGGTTTCCGCCGCCGTGGCTATACGCCGAAATCGATCCGCAACTTCTGCGAAATGATTGGCACCAACCGTTCCGACGGCGTGGTCGACTTCGGCATGCTCGAATTCAGCATCCGCGACGACCTCGACCACAGCGCGCCACGCGCCATGTGCGTACTGCGTCCGCTGAAGGTCGTGATCACCAACTACCCGGAAGGCCAGGTCGAGAACCTCGAACTGCCGTGCCACCCGAAAGAAGACATGGGCGTGCGCGCGCTGCCGTTCGCCCGCGAGATCTACATCGACCGTGAAGACTTCATGGAAGAGCCGCCAAAAGGCTACAAGCGCCTGGAACCGGCCGGCGAAGTGCGCCTGCGTGGCAGCTACGTGATCCGCGCCGACGAAGCGATCAAGGACGCCGACGGCAACATCGTCGAGCTGCGTTGCTCGTACGACCCGGACACCCTGGGCAAGAACCCGGAAGGCCGCAAGGTCAAGGGCGTGATCCACTGGGTGCCGGCTGCGGCCAGCGTCGAGTGTGAAGTGCGCCTGTACGATCGCCTGTTCCGCTCTGCGAACCCTGAAAAGGCTGAAGACAGCGCCAGCTTCCTGGACAACATCAACCCTGATTCGCTGCAGGTACTCACCGGTTGTCGTGCCGAGCCTTCGCTGGGCAACGCACAGCCGGAAGACCGTTTCCAGTTCGAGCGCGAAGGCTACTTCGTCGCGGATATCAAGGACTCGAAACCAGGCCAGCCGGTATTCAACCGTACCGTGACCCTGCGTGATTCGTGGGGCCAGTGATTCAAAGGATTTAACGTGCTAACCATCTACAACACGCTCACCAAGAGCAAAGAAGTCTTCAAGCCGCTGGATGGCAACAAGGTGCGCATGTACGTGTGCGGCATGACCGTGTACGACTACTGCCACCTGGGCCACGGCCGCAGCATGGTCGCGTTCGACCTGGTGACCCGCTGGCTGCGGTTCAGCGGTTACGACCTGACCTACGTGCGCAACATCACCGACATCGACGACAAGATCATCAACCGGGCCAACGAGAACGGCGAGTCGTTCGAAGCCTTGACCGAACGCATGATCGCGGCGATGCACGAAGACGAAGCGCGGCTGAACATCCAGAAGCCGGACATGGAACCGCGCGCCACGGACCACATCCCTGGCATGCACGCGATGATCCAGACCCTGATCGACAAGGGTTACGCCTACGCCCCGGGCAATGGCGACGTGTACTACCGCGTCGGCAAGTTCATGGGCTACGGCAAGCTGTCGCGCAAGAAGATCGAAGACCTGCGCATCGGTGCGCGGATCGAAGTCGACGAAGCCAAGGAAGATCCGCTGGACTTCGTATTGTGGAAAGGCGTCAAGCCGGGCGAGCCGAGCTGGGAATCGCCGTGGGGCGCCGGGCGTCCGGGCTGGCACATCGAGTGCTCGGTGATGTCGACCTGCTGCCTGGGCGAGACCTTCGATATTCATGGCGGCGGCAGCGACCTGGAGTTCCCGCACCACGAAAACGAAATCGCCCAGAGCGAAGCGGCCACCGGCAAGACCTACGCCAACGCGTGGATGCATTGCGGCATGATCCGCATCAATGGCGAGAAGATGTCCAAGTCCTTGAACAACTTCTTCACCATCCGCGACGTACTCGACAAGTACCACCCGGAAGTCGTGCGTTACCTGCTGGTGTCGAGCCACTACCGCAGCGCGATCAACTACTCGGAAGACAACCTCAAGGACGCCAAGGGCGCCCTGGAGCGTTTCTACCACGCGTTGAAAGGCCTGCCGAGCGTGGCGCCGGCCGGCGGCGAAGCCTTTGTCGAGCGTTTCACCCAGGTGATGAACGACGACTTCGGCACCCCGGAAGCCTGCGCGGTGCTGTTCGAGATGGTGCGTGAGATCAACCGTCTGCGCGAGAGCGATCTGAACGCCGCTGCCGGTCTCGCCGCCCGTTTGAAAGAACTGGCGAGCGTACTCGGTGTGTTGCAGCTCGAAGCTGAAGACTTCCTGCAAGCCGGTGCCGAAGGGCGCGTGGATGCAGCCGAAGTCGATGCGCTGATTGCTGCACGCTTGGCAGCGCGTGCCGGCAAGGACTGGGCCGAATCCGACCGCATCCGCGACCAGCTCACCGCCATGGGCGTGGTGCTGGAAGACGGGAAGGGCGGGACGACCTGGCGATTGGCTGACTGATTGTTGTAGTGCTTACCAAACAAAACCCGCCTTGTGCGGGTTTTTGTTTTGGGGCCAGGCGCAAGGTTAGCGGTGCCCCGGCTGGCGCCTTCGCGAGCAAGCCCGCTCCCACATGGGTCTTGTGCACGACGCAGATCCAATGTGGGAGCGGGCTTGCTCGCGAATGGTCTTAAGCCGGCTAAAACAGGTGCGGTTGAATTGTCATTCCGCCTGGCGCAACCGCTTGTACAGGGTATTTCGACTAACTCCCAGCCGCCGCGCCAAGTGCGAAATATTCCCCCCCACCGCCTGCAACTGCCGATTCAAATCCTCCGCATCATCCAGATCCACCGCCAACGGCTGCGGTGTATCCACCGGCTCCATCTCCATGTCCACGAAGAAATCATCCGGCAAGTGCTCCGGCCGCACTGGTTGCTCCTCGGCCATGGCCAGCGCCACCTGCATCACGCTGCTGACTTGGCGCAAGTTTCCCGGCCACGGGTGGCGATCGAACAGCTCCAGCACTTCATGGCTCAAACCGGCCCACTGGCTTGGTTCGCGATGTTGCTCCCACAAACGCTTGAACAGCGCCTGCTTGTCGCTGCGTTCGCGTAGCGGCGGCAACTCCAGGGTCAGTCCACCGATGCGGTAATACAAATCCTCGCGAAAACGCCCCAATTGCACTTGTTCGCGCAAGGAACGGTTGGTCGCCGAGATGATGCGGATGTCCACCGCAAACAACTCGCTGCTGCCCACCGGTTGCACGCAACGCTCTTGCAACACGCGCAGCAGCCGGGCCTGGGTCGGCAGTGGCATGTCGCCGATTTCATCGAGGAACAGCGTGCCTTTATCGGCTTTGCGAATCAGGCCGATGCTGCCTTTCTGGTTGGCGCCAGTGAACGCGCCCTTTTCGTAGCCGAACAGCTCAGATTCCACCAGTTCGGCGGGGATCGCCGCGCAGTTGACGGCAATGAACGGTTGTTTACTGCGCGAACTGGCCTGATGCAGGGCTTTGACGAAGACTTCCTTGCCGACGCCGGTCTCACCGTGGATCAGCAGTGGAATGTCTTTTTCCAGCAGGCGCTCGGCCTGGCGCACGGCTTTTTCCACGCGGCTGTCACCGAAGTGCAGGGTGCTGAGGCTGATGGCGGCCGGTGCTGCGACGACGGGTTCAGTGAACACCCTTGCCTGAATGGCGACCTGCTTTGGCCGTTTCAGCAGACACTGGAAACGATTGCGCCCGGAGGTTTGCAGGGAGAACGGCAACCCCTCGGGCTGATTCAACAGCTCCAGCAACGAGACCTTGAACAGACTCTCGACACTGACTCGGGACAGCCGCACGCCCAGCAAATTGTCGGCGCGCCGGTTGGCGGAGAGCACCTGGCCACTCTCGTCGAAGATCAGCAACCCGGCCCACTGGCTGTCGAGGTTGTTCAGGCCGGTGTTGAAGGTCAGCTGGAAATGCTGGCCGTGGAACAGGTTGAGGATCAGCCGGTTTTCCACGGTCTGACTCATCATCTTGACCATGCCCAGGGTGTGAGACGGCGGCAGGTAGCTGTCGCTGGACACGTCCAGGACGGCGATGACCTTGCGCTCGGCATCGAAAATCGGCGCGGCGGAGCCGGTCATGAAACGGTTGGCCTTGAGAAAGTGTTCGTCGTGCTCGATATGCACCGCTTGCTCGCAAGCCAGGGCCGTGCCGATGGCGTTGGTCCCGCTGCAACGCTCCATCCAGCTGGCACCGGCGCTGAAGCCGCGGGTCAGGCTCGGCTCGATAAAACGCTGGGTGCCCCAGGACGTCAGCACCTGGCCCTGATTGTCGGCGAGCATGATCAGGCAATTGGAGTTGCTCAGGATGTTCTCGTAGTACGGCAGCACTTCCTGATGGGTGGTCTGCACCAGTGAATGCTGGCTTTCCAGCAACTGGGCAATGCCTTCGGCTGGCAGCTGATCGAAGGCCGGCGTGCTCTGGTGGCTAAGGCCGAATGCGCGGCAACGTTTCCAGGAGTCCTGGATGATGGCGTCGTGGGATAACGCGGGGGCAGGTGCGGCCATGGCAGTTGATCTCTGAACCAGCTCTTATTGTTTTTATTTTGTTCGCCGCGGAACAACACGTGTAGGAGCTGCCAAAGGCTGCGATCTTTTGATTTTTAGAAGCAAGATCAAAAGATCGCAGCCTTCGGCAGCTCCTACAAGGGCCGCGAACAGTTCATAGAGTGTTGTTCACTAATGTTCATTGTCAATCGTTGAACTGTTCAGTTGTTCAGCCTCGATTGTTCATTTGTGTTCAGCATCGAACGCGAATTTTTTGCGATTCAAAAGATTTTCCAAACAGATCAATGGCTTGAAATTTCTGGCACAAATGTCGCTATACAGCTCCGGTCGCTTGACTCCAAAAATAAAAAAGGCCGAGCCATGTCATTAACCCTGGAGCATGTCAGCCGCACCGTCGAGGGCCAGACCTGGATCGATGATGCGTGCCTTAGTTTCGAACCCGGATCCTTCAACGTTTTGCTCGGGCGCACGCTGTCCGGCAAAACCAGTCTCATGCGCCTGATGGCCGGGCTGGACAAGCCGGACAGCGGTCGCATCCTGATGAATGGCGTCGATGTCACCCAGCGCCCGGTACGCCTGCGCAACGTGTCGATGGTCTATCAGCAGTTCATCAATTACCCGACCATGACCGTCTTCGAGAACATCGCCTCGCCCTTGCGCCAGGCCGGCGTGTCCAGCGAGCTGATCCAGAGCAAGGTGCTGGAAACCGCGAAGATGCTGCGCATCGAGAAATTCCTCAAGCGCTATCCCCTCGAACTCTCCGGCGGCCAGCAGCAGCGCACGGCCATGGCCCGGGCGCTGGTCAAGGACGCCGAGCTGATCCTGTTCGACGAACCGCTGGTCAACCTCGACTACAAGTTGCGTGAAGAGCTGCGCCAGGAAATGCGCGAGCTGTTCAAGGCCCGCCACACCATCGCCATTTACGCCACCACCGAGCCCAACGAAGCCCTGGCTTTGGGCGGCACCACGACCATTCTTCATGAGGGCCGGGTGATTCAGAGTGGCAAGTCGTCGGAGGTCTATCACCAGCCTCAGACCGTGCTGGCAGCCGAACTGTTCTCCGAGCCGCCGATCAACCTGATGCCGGGTCGCATTGCCGGCAACGAGGTGAGTTTCGCCAATTTCGTGCACTTCCCGCTGAACGTCGATTTGCGTCCGGTGGGCGAGGGCGAGTTCCGCTTCGGTGTGCGCCCCAGTCATATCTCGCTGGTGCCGAGCAACGACGATGACCTGGAACTGGCTGTGACCGTCGAAGTCGCGGAAATCAGCGGCTCGGAAACCTTCCTGCACGTGCGCAACGAGCATTTCCTGCTGGTGCTGCACTTGCCCGGCGTTCACGAATACGACGTCGATGCGCCGATCCGCATCTACATCCCGACCCATAAACTGTTTGTGTTCGATACGCAGGGGCGGCTGGTCCAGGCGCCGGGCCGGCGTATCGCGAGGGTTGCCTGATGGCCGAAATCCGTTTGCAGAACCTCGCCCACAGCTACACCAAGACGCCGAGCGGTCCCGAGGACTACGCGATCCGCGAGATGGATCATATCTGGGAGCAGGGCGGCGCCTTCGCCTTGCTCGGGCCGTCGGGCTGCGGCAAGTCGACCTTGCTCAATATCATTTCCGGCTTGCTCAGCCCGTCCCAGGGCCATGTGCTGTTCGACGGCAAGGCGGTCAACGACCTGACGCCGGAGAAACGCAACATCGCCCAGGTTTTCCAGTTTCCGGTGGTCTACGACACCATGACGGTGTTCGACAACCTGGCCTTCCCGTTGCGCAACCAGGGCATGGCCGAGGCGAAAGTTCACACCAAGGTGCAGGAAATCGCTGAAGTCCTCGACCTGCAGAACCTGCTCGACAAAAAAGCCCGCAACCTCACCGCCGACGAAAAGCAGAAAGTCTCCATGGGCCGTGGGCTGGTGCGCGACGACGTGTCGGCGATCCTGTTCGATGAACCGCTGACGGTGATCGACCCGCACCTGAAGTGGAAGCTGCGGCGCAAGCTCAAGCAGATCCACGAGCAGTTCAACATCACCATGGTCTACGTCACCCACGATCAGCTGGAGGCCTCGACCTTCGCCGACAAGATCGCGGTGATGTACGGCGGCCAGATCGTGCAGTTCGGCACGCCGCGGGAATTGTTCGAGCGGCCGAGCCACACCTTTGTCGGCTATTTCATCGGCAGCCCCGGCATGAATCTGATCGAGGTGCAGCCGCAACCGGGCGGTGTCGGGTTCGCCTCAACCCATTTGCCGCTGTCAGAGGCCATGCAAAAACGCATCGCCGAGTCGACCTGGCACACCTTGAAGGTCGGCATTCGGCCGGAGTTCGTGCACGTGTGGGACGAGCCGTTTGATGACGCGATGCGGGCACAAGTCGTACACGTCGAAGACCTTGGCACCTACAAAATCATGACACTGAGCCTCGACGGCGTGCCGCTCAAAGTACGCCTGGCCGAAGACAAGCCGGTGCCTGAAGGCACGGCGTACATCAGTTTTCCAGCTCAATGGCTGATGGTCTATGCCGACGAATTCCTGCTGGAGCCGCAAGCTATCGGTGAGGTGCAGCCATGAACAAGGTGCAGAACAACAAGGCCTGGTGGCTGGTGCTGCCGGTGTTCCTGCTGGTGGCGTTCAGTGCGGTGATCCCGATGATGACCGTGGTCAACTACTCGGTGCAGGACATCTTCGACCAGTCCAGCCGCTACTTCGTCGGCGCCGACTGGTACAAGCAGGTGCTGCTCGACCCGCGTCTGCACGACTCGTTGCTGCGCCAGTTCATCTATTCGGCCTGCGTGCTGCTGATCGAAATCCCCCTGGGGATCGCGATTGCCCTGACCATGCCGACCAAGGGTCGCTGGTCGTCGGTGGTGCTGATCATTCTGGCGATTCCGCTGCTGATCCCGTGGAACGTGGTCGGCACCATCTGGCAGATCTTCGGCCGGGCCGACATCGGCTTGCTCGGTTCGAGCCTCAACGCCATGGGCATCAGCTACAACTATGCGGCCAACACCATGGACGCCTGGGTCACCGTACTGGTGATGGATGTCTGGCACTGGACCTCGCTGGTCGCCCTGTTGTGCTTCTCCGGCCTGCGGGCGATTCCGGATGTGTACTACCAGGCGGCACGCATCGACCGGGCCTCGGCCTGGGCGGTGTTCCGGCACATTCAGTTGCCCAAGCTCAAGAGCGTGTTGCTGATCGCGGTGATGCTGCGCTTCATGGACAGTTTCATGATCTACACCGAGCCGTTCGTGCTCACCGGTGGCGGGCCGGGCAATGCCACGACCTTCCTCAGCCAGACCCTGACGCAGATGGCGATCGGGCAGTTCGACCTCGGCCCGGCGGCGGCGTTTTCGCTGGTGTACTTCCTGATCATCCTGTTGGTGTCCTGGCTGTTCTACACCGCCATGACTCACTCTGACGCCAACCGCTGAGGCCCGCCATGAGCAAGAGAAAGCTGATTCCGCTGCTGATCTACATCCTGTTCCTGCTGGTGCCGATCTATTGGCTGCTGAACATGTCCTTCAAGAGCAACACCGAAATCCTCGGCGGCCTGACGCTGTTTCCCCAGGATTTCACCTTCCATAACTACAAGGTGATCTTCACCGACCCGGCCTGGTACACCGGTTACCTCAACTCGCTGTATTACGTGAGCCTGAACACGGTGATCTCCCTGAGCGTGGCGTTGCCGGCGGCGTACGCGTTCTCGCGCTATCGCTTTCTCGGCGACAAGCACCTGTTCTTCTGGCTGCTGACCAACCGCATGGCGCCGCCGGCGGTGTTCCTGCTGCCGTTCTTCCAGCTGTATTCCTCGATCGGTCTGTTCGACACCCACATCGCCGTGGCGCTGGCCCATTGCCTGTTCAACGTGCCGTTGGCGGTGTGGATTCTCGAAGGCTTCATGTCCGGTGTGCCGAAGGAAATCGACGAAACGGCCTACATCGACGGCTACAGTTTCCCCAAGTTCTTCGTGAAGATTTTCATCCCGCTGATCGGCTCCGGCATCGGTGTCACGGCGTTTTTCTGCTTCATGTTTTCCTGGGTCGAACTGCTGCTGGCGCGAACGCTCACCTCGGTGAACGCCAAACCGATCGCGGCGGTGATGACCCGCACCGTGTCGGCGTCCGGCATCGACTGGGGCGTGCTGGCGGCGGCGGGGGTGTTGACCATCCTGCCCGGCATGCTGGTGATCTGGTTTGTTCGCAACCATGTGGCCAAGGGCTTTGCCCTGGGCCGGGTATGAGGAATTGATGATGGAATGGATGAGCTGGACCGTCCCGACGGCGGCATTCTTCATTGTGATTGGCTTGATCCTGGTGGGCATGACCACCTGGGAGTTGCGTTCGCCGAGCATTCTTCGGCGTGGCTTTTTGCCGATTGCCACCACCCGTGGCGATCGGCTGTTCATCGGTCTTCTCGGCAGCGCCTACCTGCATTTGCTGGTAATCGGCGTGACCGACTGGAGCATCTGGATAGCGTTCGCGTTGTCCCTGGTGTGGCTGTTGGCTGTGATGCGTTGGGGCTAGTCGAA
The DNA here is from genome assembly GCF_902498195.1 of Pseudomonas fluorescens. Lineage (GTDB taxonomy): Bacteria > Pseudomonadota > Gammaproteobacteria > Pseudomonadales > Pseudomonadaceae > Aquipseudomonas > Aquipseudomonas fluorescens_BU. The sequence continues at coordinate 284,703 of NZ_CABVIY010000001.1, forward strand.
TCGCTCGGCAATGTTGCTCCGAAATCTAATAAGGAGGTCTCTATGTTCGACAAAAACAATAAGCTGCGACATAGCATTTCATTGGCAGCCATGCTGGCACTCAGCGGTTTGAGCGCTTCGGCCTGGGCCGATGCCTACGAGGACGCGGCGAAAAAGTGGATCGGCAGTGAGTTCAAGCCGTCCACCCTGACGGCCGATCAACAACTCGAAGAGCTGAAGTGGTTCATCAAGGCGGCGGAGCCGTTTCGCGGGATGAGCATCAAGGTGGTCTCGGAAACCATCGCCACCCACGAATACGAGTCCAAGGTGCTGGCCAAGGCGTTCAGCGAAATCACCGGGATCAAGCTGACCCACGACCTGCTGCAGGAAGGCGACGTGGTGGAAAAGCTGCAAACCCAGATGCAGTCTGACAAGAACATCTATGACGGCTGGGTCAACGACTCGGACCTGATCGGTACGCACTTCCGCTACGGCAAGACTGAATCGATCACCGACCTGATGGCCAATGAAGGCAAGAACTTCACGTCGCCAACCCTGGACCTCAAGGATTTTATTGGTCTCTCGTTCACCACCGCGCCGGACGGCAAGCTCTATCAGCTGCCCGACCAGCAGTTCGCCAACCTGTACTGGTTCCGCGCCGACTGGTTCGAACGCGCGGACCTGAAAGCCAAGTTCAAGGAAAAGTACGGCTACGAATTGGGCGTACCGGTGAACTGGTCGGCTTATGAAGACATTGCCAAGTTTTTCAGCGAAGACGTCAAGGAAATCGACGGCAAACGCGTCTACGGGCACATGGACTACGGCAAGAAAGACCCGTCCCTGGGCTGGCGCTTTACCGATGCCTGGTTCTCGATGGCCGGTGGCGGCGACAAGGGCCTGCCCAACGGTTTGCCAGTGGATGAGTGGGGTATCCGCGTCGAGGATTGCCACCCGGTCGGCTCCAGCGTGACCCGTGGCGGCGACACCAACGGTCCGGCGGCGGTGTTCGCCACCACCAAATACGTGGACTGGCTGAAGAAGTACGCGCCACCGGAAGCGGCGGGCATGACCTTCTCCGAGTCGGGACCGGTACCGTCCCAGGGCAGCATTGCCCAGCAGATCTTCTGGTACACCGCCTTCACCGCGGACATGACCAAGCCAGGCCTGGCGGTGATGAACGCCGATGGCACGCCGAAATGGCGCATGGCACCGTCTCCACGCGGACCGTACTGGGAAGAGGGCATGAAGCTGGGGTATCAGGACGTGGGTTCCTGGACGTTCATGAAGTCCACGCCTGAGAAACAAAAACTCGCGGCCTGGCTCTATGCGCAGTTCGTGACCTCGAAAACCGTGTCGCTGAAGAAAACCATCGTCGGCCTGACGCCGATCCGCGAATCGGACATCAACTCGCAAGCCATGACCGACCTGGCACCGAAACTCGGCGGCCTGGTGGAGTTCTACCGCAGCCCGGCCCGCGTGCAATGGACCCCGACCGGGACCAACGTGCCGGACTATCCACGCCTGGCGCAACTGTGGTGGAGCCACATCGCCGAAGCCGCCAGCGGCGAGAAAACCCCGCAAGAGGCACTCGACGGCCTGGCCAAGGATCAGGACGCCATCATGTCCCGCCTGGAACGTTCGAAAGCGCAAACTACTTGCGCCCCGAAAATGAACCCCGAGCGCGACGCGCAATACTGGTTCGATCAACCGGGCGCACCGAAACCGAAACTGGCGAACGAAAAGCCGAAAGGCGAAACCGTGAACTACAACGATCTGCTGAAATCCTGGGCAAACGCGCCTAAGTAAACGGCTGGAATGAGAAATACGAACGGCACCGGAAGGTGCCGTTTTTTTTGGCGCCTGGTAAGGCCTCTTCGCGAGCAAGCCCGCTCCCACAGTTGATCGCAGGTGTCCGCTCACCCTCGGTCCCTGTGGGAGCGGGCTTGCTCGCGAAGAGGCCATTTCTGACAATCGATTTCTAATGGACTGCCAAATGTATATAGATCAAAAGATCGCAGCCTGCGGCAGCTCCTACAGGATGTATCTCATCCTCATGTAGGAGCTGCCGAAGGTTGCGATCTTTTGAAGTTGAATCCTACAAAAACAAAAACGGCACCCAAAGGTGCCGTTTCTGTTTTCTACCAAGTACCGCTAAGCGATCAACCCGCCAACCCCGATTGCTGAACCAGGTTCAGCAGTGGCTGTGGATACAGGCCGAGGAAGAACGCCATGACGGCAATGGCCAGCAGCATCACACCGCCTGCCTTCTGTTCCCAGTGCAGCTGTGCATCGTGGCGACGCAGGTTCGGTTCGATCAGGTACAGGGTGACCATGACGCGCAGGTAGTAGAACACGCCGATGGCGCTGCCCAGTACCAGGGAACCGACCAGCCACCATTGGTGCGACTCGACGCCGGTGGCGATGATGTAGAACTTGCCGATGAAGCCCGCGGTCAGCGGGATACCGGCCAGGGACAGCATCATCACGGTCAGGACGGCGGTCAGGTACGGACGGCGCCAGAACAGGCCGCGGTATTCGTACAGGGCGTCCGCGTCACGGCCGTTGTACGGCGAGGACATCAGGGTGATCACGCCGAACGCGCCGAGGCTGGTGATCACGTAGGTGACCAGGTACACGCCGATGGCTTCCACGGCCAGGCCTTTGCTCGCCACCAGGGCGATCAGCAGGTAGCCGAAGTGGGCGATGGACGAGTAACCCAGCAGACGCTTGAGGTTGCTCTGGGTCAGGGCCAGCAGGTTACCGAACAGGATCGACGCGATGGCGATGATGGTCAGCACGTCGCTCAGGACACCACTGCTTGCCGCCGGCGAGATCTGGAACAGACGCACCATCACCGCGAACACCGCCACTTTGGAAGCGGTGGCCAGGAAGGCTGCGACCGGTGCCGGAGCACCTTCGTAGACGTCCGGGGTCCAGAGGTGGAATGGCACCAGCGACAGCTTGAACGCCAGGCCGATCAGCATCATGCCCAGGCCCAGTTGCGCCAGCGAGCTTGGCAGGCCGGTGGCGGCCAGGGCCTGGCCGATACCGACGAAGCTCAGGCTGCCGGAGTCGGCATACAGCAGCGCCATGCCGAACAACAGGAACGCGGAGCCGGCGGCCGACAGCACCATGTACTTGATGCCGGCTTCCAGCGAACGCTTGTTGAAGAAGGCGTAGGCCACCAGGCCGTAGACCGGTACCGAGAGCAGCTCCAGACCGATGAACAACCCGGCCAGGTGTTGCGCGCTGACCAGCACCAGGCCACCGGCGGCGGCCATCAGGATCAGCAGGTACAGTTCTTCACGGTTGCCCGGGTAGCCCGAACCGCCGTCGCCGAGGTAGGCGTGGGCGAGAGTGACGCAGGCGAGGGTGGCGACCAGGATCAGCGCCATGTACAGGCAGGCGAAGGTGTCGATCTGCAGCAATGGGGTCACGGCCAATGGCGCGACTTTCAGGGCTGGCAGGATCGACAGCAAAGCCAGGTTAAGACCCGCCACCGACAGCAGGAAGGTCTGGGAGTGGTTGCGGCGCCAGGCGATGGCCAGCATCACCACGATGACCGTGGCGCTGGTGATCAGCAGCGGCCCCAGCGCGATAAAGTGTTGAAGTGTGAATTCCATAGCGCTCTTACCGGGCCGAAGCGAGTTGAGTGAAGGCGGTGCCGAGCCATTGCTGCACGCCATGCATCGTAGCGGCAGAGGTATCGAGGAACGGTTGCGGGTAGACGCCGAGGTAAATCAGCAGTGCTGCCAGACCGACCACCATGATCATTTCGCGACCGTCCATGCCATGCAGCACCGCGTCCGACTTGGACGGGCCGAAGTAGGCACGGTGGATCATGATCAGCGAGTAGACCGAACCGAACACCAGGCCGGACGTCGCGATGATCGTGACCCACGGCGCGAACGGGAAGGTGCCGATCAGGATCAGGAACTCGCCGACGAAGTTACCGGTACCCGGCAGGCCCAGGGACGCGGCCGCGAAGAACAGGCTGAGGGCCGGCAGGTAAGCGATCTTCGACCACAGGCCACCCATTTCACGCATGTCGCGGGTGTGGGTGCGTTCGTACAGCTGGCCGCTGAGGATAAAGAGTGCGGCGGCCGAGACACCGTGCGCCAGCATCTGCATCACCGCGCCCTGCAGCGCCAGTTGGCTGCCGGAGTAGATGCCGATCAGTACGAAACCCATGTGGGAAACGGACGAGAAGGCAATCAGACGCTTGATGTCGGTTTGCGCAAACGCCAGGAATGCACCGTAGAAAATCCCGATCAGGCCCAGGGTCATGGCGATCGGCGCGAACTCGGCCGACGCGTTCGGGAACAGCGGCAGGGCGAAACGCAGCAGGCCGTAGGCCGCGGTCTTCAGCAAGATACCGGCGAGGTCGACGGAACCGGCGGTCGGTGCCTGGGCGTGAGCGTCAGGCAACCAGGAGTGGAACGGTACGACGGGCAGCTTGACCGCGAAGGCGATGAAGAAGCCGAGCATCAGGATGTACTCGGTGGTCACCGACATCTTGGTTTTCAACAGGTCGGCGTAGTTGAACGTAATCACGCCGGTGTCGTTGAAGTTGACCAGTACCAGGCCCAGGATCGCCACCAGCATGATCAGGCCGGAAGCCTGAGTGAAGATGAAGAACTTGGTCGCCGCGTAGATCCGGGTTTTCTTGCCGTCCGAAGAACTGTGACCCCAGAGCGCGATGAGGAAGTACATCGGCACCAGCATCATTTCCCAGAAGAAGAAGAACATGAACAGGTCGAGGGCCAGGAACACGCCGACGACACCGCCCAGGATCCACATCAGGTTCAGGTGGAAGAAGCCAACGTGACGTTGAATCTCTTTCCACGAGCAGAGTACCGAGAGAACACCCAGCAGACCGGTCAGCAGGATCATCAGCAGCGACAGGCCGTCGAGGGCCAGGTGCACGCTGATGCCGAAACGCTGGATCCAGGTGTGCTTGAACTCAAGCACCCAGGCCGGATCGGCGCCAGGTTTTGGGGCCAACGAATAGTCGCCATGGGCCCACAGCCAGAGGCCGAGGGCGAGCAACAGGGACATGGTGATCAGCGCAATCCAGCGGGGGAGGGTGGCGCCGAAGCGCTCACCCATCCAGCACAGCAGGCCGCCGATGAAGGGGATCAGGATTAGCCAAGGCAGAATCATGACGGGCTCAATTCCTTTCGCAAGTTCGCAAGGTTCATATCAGACCGCTACCAGCACGACGGCGCCGATTACCAGCACGGCACCAGCAGCCATCGAGGCGGCATACCAACGCAGTTGACCGGTCTCGGTACGGCTCAGGGCGGTGTGACCCCCCTTGGCCATGCGCGGGATCAGACCGATGGTCTGGTCGAGCGGGTCTTTGCGCAGGATGTGGCTGATCGCCAGGTAAGGCTTGACGAACAGTTTGTCGTAGATCCAGTCGAAGCCCCAGGCAGCGAACCACCAGGCCGACAGGAAGCGGCCGATGCCGCTGTTGGCGATGGCCGTGACGAAGCGACGCTTGCCAAGGAACAGCAGCGCGGCCAGCAGGATACCGGCCAGGGCGATGGCGCCCGAGGCGATTTCCAGGCTGTGCTTGGCTTCGCCGCCGGCATGGCCGACGCTTTGCGGCAGTACACCGTGCAGCGGTGGAACGATCATCGCGCCGATGAAGGTCGACAGTACGATCAGCACCGACAGTGGCAGCCAGTGAGCGATGCCGTGACCGGCGTGGGCTTCGGTCTTCGCTTCACCGTGGAACGCGATGAAGATCAGGCGGAAGGTGTACAGCGAAGTCATGAACGCGCCGACCAGACCGGCATAAAGCAGGCCGTGGTTGCCGCTGGCGAACGCTTCCCAGAGGATTTCGTCCTTGGAGTAGAAGCCCGCGGTCACCAGTGGCAGGGCCGCCAGGGCCGCACCGCCGACGATGAAGCTGGCGTAGGCCAATGGCAGTTTTTTCCACAGGCCGCCCATCTTGAAGATGTTCTGCTCGTGGTGGCAGGCAACGATCACCGCACCGGAAGCAAGGAACAGCAGGGCCTTGAAGAAGGCGTGGGTCATCAGGTGGAAGATCGCGCCATCCCAGGCGCCAACGCCCAGGGCCAGGAACATGTAGCCAATCTGGCTCATGGTCGAGTAGGCGAGGATACGCTTGATGTCGGTCTGGACCAGGGCTGCAAAACCGGCCAGTACCAGGGTCACGCCACCGACGATGCCTACCAGATGCAGGATTTCCGGTGCCAGGGTGAACAGGCCGTGGGTACGGGCGATCAGGTAGACACCCGCCGTTACCATTGTTGCCGCGTGGATCAGTGCCGAAACCGGGGTAGGACCGGCCATCGCATCCGCCAGCCAGGTTTGCAGCGGCAGTTGCGCGGATTTACCGACCGCACCACCGAGCAACATCAGGGTGGCCATGACCATCCAGAAGTCGCCGGCCTGGAATTTCTGCGGTGCCAGCACCAGCAGTTCCTGGACGTTCAGCGTGCCCAGCTGGGCGAACAGGATGAACAGGCCGATGGCCATGAACACGTCGCCGATACGGGTCACGATGAAGGCTTTGAGTGCGGCGTTACCGTTGTTGCGGTTGCTGTAGTAGAAACCGATCAACAAGTACGAGCACAGGCCCACGCCTTCCCAGCCGAAGTACAGGAACAACAGGTTATCGCCCAGGATCAGGAACAGCATGCTGGCGATGAACAGGTTGGTGTAGGCGAAGAAACGCGAATAGCCGTCTTCACCGCGCATGTACCAGGACGCGAACAGGTGGATCAGGAAGCCGACGCCGACCACCACACCAAGCATGGTCAGGGACAGACCATCCAGGTAGAGCGCGAAGTTCGGCGTGAAGCCTTCCACCGCCATCCACTGCCATAACACCTGGGTGTAGTGGCCGCCTTCCGGTGGCGCGACGTTGAATTGCCAGATCACGTAGGCCGTGACGATGGCAGACAAGCCGACGGAACCGACGCCGATCAGGGCGGCGAGGTTTTCCGAGAGGCGTCCACGGGAGAACGACAGCAGCAGGAAACCAATCAGGGGGAATACGAAAGTCAGAAAGAGTAGGTTCATCCGCGCATCTCACTGGCAGCGTCGATATCGAGCGTGTGGAAGCGGCGATACAGCTGCAACAGGATCGCCAGGCCGATACTGGCCTCGGCGGCTGCCAGGCTGATCACCAGGATGAACATGATCTGTCCATCCGGCTGCGCCCAGCGGCTGCCGGCAACGATGAACGCCAGGGCGGAGGCATTCATCATGACCTCCAGGCTCATCAGCACGAAGAGAATGTTGCGGCGGACCATCAGGCCGACCAGACCGAGGCAGAACAGGATGCCGGCGACCGCCAGACCATGCTCCATAGGGATAGCAGGCATCGTCATTGCTCCTTGGCTTCGTTGCGGCCCAGGTGGAACGCCGTGACGGCTGCGGCGAGCAGCAGCATCGAGGCGAGTTCAACCACCAGCAGGTAAGGACCGAACAGGCTGATGCCCACGGCCTTGGCGTCTACGGTGGTGTGGCCGATGGCTTCGCCGGTCTGGTGGGAGAACAGCACATACAGCAGTTCCACCAGCAGCAAGGCAGCGAGGGCGACCGGGCCGCCCCAGATACCGGGCTTGAGCCAGACGCGCTCTTGCTGAACCGAGGCGGGCCCCAGGTTCAGCATCATCACCACGAACACGAACAGCACCATGATGGCGCCAGCGTAGGCGATCACTTCCAGTACACCGGCGAACGGCGCGCCGAGGGCGAAGAACGTCATCGCCACGGCAATCAGCGAAATGATCAGGTAGAGCAGGGCGTGCACAGGGTTGGTGTTGGTGATCACGCGAAGCGTGGACACCACCGCGATACCCGATGCGAAATAGAAAGCGAATTCCATCTTTCTTCCTTAAGGCAGCAAGCTCTTCACGTTGATCGGTTCGGCTTCATTCTGCGCGGAGCCTTTGGGCTTACCGGCAATCGCCATACCTGCAACACGATAGAAGTTGTAATCAGGGTTTTTGCCGGGGCCGGAGATCAGCAGATCTTCTTTCTCGTAAACCAGGCCCTGACGTTTGAACTCGGCCATCTCGAAATCCGGTGTCAGCTGGATCGCGGTGGTCGGGCAGGCTTCCTCGCAGAGGCCGCAGAAAATGCAGCGCGAGAAGTTGATGCGGAAGAAGTCCGGGTACCAGCGACCGTCTTCGGTTTCAGCTTTCTGCAGCGAGATGCAACCGACCGGGCATGCCACGGCGCACAGGTTGCAGGCTACGCAGCGCTCTTCGCCGTCGGGGTCGCGGGTCAGGACGATACGGCCACGGTAGCGCGGCGGCAGGTAGACCGGTTCTTCCGGGTACTGCAGCGTGTCGCGCTTGCGGAAGGCGTGGCCGAAAATCATCACCAGGCTGCGAAGCTGGGTGTAGAGGCCATGCACGATGTCAAATATGTACTTCATGATTCTCTATCCTCACTGAGCCGCGACGGCGGGCGTGTTGAGCAACACGATCGCAGCGGTCACCAGCATGTTGACGAGGGTCAGCGGCAGGCAGAACTTCCAGCTGAAATCCATCACTTGGTCATACCGTGGGCGCGGGATCGAGGCGCGCAACAGAATGAACATCATGATGAAGAACCCGGTTTTCAGTGCGAACCAGATGAACGGGATCTGCGGCAGGAGGCCGAACGGACCGTGCCAGCCACCGAAGAACAAGGTCACCAGCAGCGCCGAAATCAACACGATGCCGATGTACTCGCCGACGAAGAACATGCCCCATTTCATGCCGGCGTATTCAATGTGGTAGCCGTCGGCCAGTTCCTGTTCCGCTTCCGGCTGGTCGAACGGGTGACGGTGAGTCACGGCCACGCCAGCGATGAAGAAGGTCAGGAAACCGAAGATCTGCGGAATGATGAACCACAGGTTCTGGGCCTGGTATTCAACGATGTCACGCATGTTGAACGAGCCGACCTGGATCACGATGCCCATCAGCGACAGGCCCATGAACACTTCGTACGACACGGTCTGAGCCGAGGCCCGCAAGCTGCCCAGCAGGGCGAACTTGTTGTTACTCGACCAACCGGCGAACAGCACCGCGTAGACCGACAGGCCGGCCATGGCGAAGAAGAACAGGATGCCGATGTTGATGTCCGCCACGCCCCAGGTCGGGGTGATCGGGATGATCGCGAAGGCAATCAGCAGGGCGCTCATGGCCACGACTGGTGCCAGGGTGAAGATCATCTTGTCGGCGAACGGCGGGGTCCAGTCTTCCTTGAAGAACATCTTGATCATGTCGGCGGCGATCTGGAACGCGCCGAACGGGCCGACGCGGTTCGGACCGTAACGGTCCTGCCAGAGGGCGAGCAAACGACGCTCGACCCAGCTGAGCAGGGCTCCGCAGACCACCACGGCGAGCAGAATCACCACGGCCTTGAGGACCGCGATGATGATGTCGATCACTTCAGGAGTGAACAAGGTCATTGCACTGCCTCCTGCAGACCGTCAACGGATTTGCCAAAGATGGCTGGCGGAATGCCGGCGATGCCCGCAGGCAGTGCCACCAGACCGGCGCCCAGTTCTTCGTTGATGCGCAGTGGCAGACGCAGGGTCTGGCCCGCCACGTTCAGGCTGAGCATGGCACCATCGTTGACACCCAGGCGGTCGGCTTCGGATTTGGCCAAAGCGACGTAAGCAGCCGGAATGCGTTCCTGGACCGGCGCGGCTTTCGAAGAGTTCTCTTCGCTGCCGAGCAGGTGGAAGAACGGCACGACCTGCCAGGTACCCGGGGCCGGGTTGAACGCGCGCGGCACACTGGCGAACCAGTTCAGCGAGTCACCGGTGCTTTCGATCAGGCGGGTGCCCGGGTCGCCAGCACGGATGTGACCACCGACTTCGTCCTGGAACTTGTTCCAGGCTTGCGGCGAGTTCCAGCCCGGAGACCAGGCGAACGGCACTTGCTGACGTGGTTCGGCGGAGCCCGAGTAACCTTCCATCGAGAAGGCAAACGCGGTGTCCTTGTCCTGCGGGGTACGCGGTTCGTGCACGCTGATGTCGGCGCGCATGGCGGTACGACCGGAGTAACGCAGCGGTTCACGGGCCAGTTTCAGACCCTTGATGCGGAACGCGGCGGACGGTGCGGCATCGACGATAGCGGCCAGTTGCGGCGTGCTCGAAGCAACGGCAGCGGTAACGTGGTCCAGCTGGGTCCAGTCGATCGGCTGGTTCAGCAGGGTGGCACGCAGGGCATGCAGCCAGCGCCAGCCTTCGTGAACCAGGATGCTGGCGTCCATGTATTGCGGGTCGAACACCTGGAAGAAGCGCTGGGCGCGGCCTTCCTGGCTGACCAGGGTGCCGTCGCCTTCAGCGAAGCTGGCGGCTGGCAGGACCAGGTGCGCGCGATCGCTGGTGGCGGTCTTCTGATGGTCAGCCACGATCACCACTTTGGCGGCGGTCAGGGCAGCATCGACACGGGCCTTGTCGGTGCGGGTGTACAGATCGTTTTCCAGCACGACGATGGCGTCGGCCTTGCCATCGATCACGGCTTGCAGGGCTGCATCGACCGATTCGCCACCGAGCATGGCCAGGCCGAGGCTGTTGGCCTCCGGCACGATCAGGCTGATGGAACCGTTCTTCTCGCGCAGCTTGAGGGCCTTGGCGATGTTCGCGGCGGCTTCGATCAAGGCCTTGGAGCCCAGGGACGTACCGGCAATGATCAATGGGCGCTTGGCCGCGAGCAGGGCGTCGGCAATGCGCTTGGCCAGCTCCAGGGCTTCGGCGTCCAGGCCTTCAACGGCAGGGGCGCTGGCGTCGAGGGCGTGCGCCACGGCGAAACCGATGCGGGCCAGGTCGTCGGGAGCGGCGTGAACGCACTCTTCGGCGATGTCGTCGAGCTTGGTTTCAGCCAGGCTGGCGATGAACAGCGGGTTCAGCGCGTGCTGGCCGATGTTCTTCACCGCGGCGTCGAGCCAGGGCTGGACGCGCATGGCGTCGGCCATGTCTTCGGCCTTGCCCTTGACCGATTGACGCAGGGACAGGGCCATGCGCGCAGCGGTCTGGGTCAGGTCTTCACCGAGGACGAACACGGCGTCGTGGTCTTCGATGTCGCGCATGTTCGGTACAGGCAGCGGGCTGTCTTTCAGCACTTGCAGCACCAGACGGATGCGTTCCAGCTCGGCGGCTTCGATACCGGAGTAGAAGTGTTCGGCACCGACCAGTTCGCGCAACGCGTAGTTGCTTTCGAGGCTGGCGCGTGGCGAACCGATACCGACGATGTTGCGACCGCGGAGCAGGTCGGCGGCTTTATCCAGCGCTTCGTCGAGGGTCAGCTTGGCGCCGTTGGCCAGCAGCGGCTGGCGTGGGCGGTCGGTGCGGTTGACGTAGCCGTAGCCGAAACGGCCACGGTCGCACAGGAAGTACTGGTTGACCGAACCGTTGTAGCGGTTTTCGATACGACGCAGTTCACCGTAGCGCTCGCCCGGGGATATGTTGCAACCGCTGGAGCAGCCATGGCAGATGCTCGGCGAGAACTGCATGTCCCACTTGCGGTTGTAGCGCTCGGAGTGCGTCTTGTCGGTGAACACACCGGTCGGGCAGACCTCGGTGAGGTTGCCGGAGAATTCGCTTTCCAGGGTGCCGTCTTCAACGCGACCGAAGTACACGTTGTCGTGGGCGCCGAACACACCGAGGTCGGTGCCGCCGGCGTAGTCCTTATAGAAGCGCACGCAGCGGTAGCAAGCGATGCAGCGGTTCATCTCGTGGGAAATGAACGGGCCCAGTTGCTGGTTCTGGTGGGTACGCTTGGTGAAGCGGTAACGGCGCTCGTTGTGGCCGGTCATTACCGTCATGTCTTGCAGGTGGCAGTGACCGCCTTCCTCACAGACCGGGCAGTCGTGAGGGTGGTTGGTCATCAGCCATTCAACAACGCTGGCGCGAAAGGCCTTGGACTCTTCATCGTCGATGGAGATCCAGGTGCCATCAGTGGCAGGGGTCATGCAGGACATGACGATGCGACCACGGGTGTCGTTCTCGTCGGTGTACTGCTTGACCGCGCACTGGCGGCAAGCGCCAACGCTGCCAAGGGCGGGGTGCCAGCAGAAGTAAGGAATATCGAGGCCTAGCGACAGACATGCCTGTAACAGGTTGTCTGCCCCGTCGACTTCGAGCGCTTTGCCGTCTACGTGGATAGTGGCCATGGTTCAAAGTTCTTCGTTGGCCCGGTGTCAGCGGGCGTGGCTAATGGAATCTTGTTATCCGCGCGAATCAACACAGCCGGTAAAGGCGTCATCGCGCGAAAAGCGAAGGGCACGGACCCTTCGCCTTTTTTAAGCGTTTACGCGCCGACTACGATCGGCCTTGCCAGAGGCGGGACGGCGGCGCGGGTAGGCGCGATGCCGGCTTCGAACTCATGGCGGAAGTATTTGATGGCGCTGCCCAACGGCTCCACGGCACCCGGTGCGTGAGCACAGAAGGTCTTGCCTGGGCCGAGGAAACCGACCAGACCCAGCAGGGTCTCGATGTCGCCGGCTTGCCCTTCACCGTTCTCGATGGCCATCAGCAGCTTGACGCTCCATGGCAGGCCATCGCGGCAAGGGGTGCAGAAGCCGCAGGATTCGCGGGCGAAGAACTGCTCCATGTTGCGCAGCAGGGACACCATGTTGACGCTGTCGTCCACCGCCATCGCCAGGCCGGTACCCATGCGGGTGCCCACCTTGGCGATACCGCCGGCGTACATTTGTGCGTCCAGGTGTTCCGGCAACAGGAAACCGGTACCGGCGCCGCCTGGCTGCCAGGCCTTGAGCTGGTAACCGTCGCGCATGCCGCCGGCGTAGTCTTCGAACAGCTCGCGACCGGTGATGCCGAACGGCAGCTCCCACAGGCCCGGGTTCTTGACCTTGCCGGAGAAGCCCATGAGCTTGGTGCCCATGTCTTCACTGCCTTCGCGAGCCAACGATTTGTACCAGTCCACGCCGTCGGCAATGATCGCCGGCACGTTGCACAGGGTTTCAACGTTGTTCACGCAGGTCGGCTTGCCCCACACGCCAACGGCGGCAGGGAAGGGCGGCTTGGAGCGCGGGTTGGCGCGGCGGCCTTCGAGGGAGTTGATCAGTGCGGTTTCTTCACCGCAGATGTAACGCCCGGCGCCGGTGTGGACGAACAGCTCGAAATCGAAGCCGCTGCCCAGGATGTTCTTGCCCAAAAGGCCTGCTGCCTTGGCCTCTTCCACGGCACGGTTCAGGTGCTTGGCGGCGGTGGTGTACTCGCCACGCAGGAAGATGTAGCCACGGTAGGTTTTCAGCGCGCGAGCACTGATCAGCATGCCTTCGATCAGCAGATGGGGCAGTTGCTCCATCAGCATGCGGTCTTTCCAGGTGTTCGGCTCCATTTCATCCGCATTGCACAGCAGGTAGCGGATGTTGATGGATTCGTCTTTGGGCATCAGGCCCCACTTCACGCCCGTGGGGAAGCCTGCACCGCCGCGGCCCTTGAGGCCGGCGTCTTTCACGGTCTGGACGATGTCGTCCTGGGCCATGTCGGCGAAGGCCTTGCGCGCAGCGGCGTAACCGTTCTTGGCCTGGTATTCGTCGAGCCATACGGCTTCGCCGTCGTCACGCAGACGCCAGGTGAGCGGGTGAGTCTCGGCCGAACGCTTGATGCGGTTGGCAGGACCGAAGGAAGTCAGGGTCATACGTAGCCCTCGAGCAATTTGGCAACGCCGGCAGGCTGCACATCACCGAAAGTGTCGTCGTCGATCATCAGCGCCGGCGCCTTGTCGCAGTTGCCGAGGCAGCAGACCGGCAGCAGGGTGAAACGACCATCGGTGGTGGTCTGGCCCAGGCCGATGCCCAGCTTGCTCTGGATTTCGCTGACCACGGACTCGTGGCCGCCGATGTAGCACACCATGCTGTCGCAGACGCGGATGATGTGACGACCGACCGGTTGACGGAAGATCTGGCTATAGAACGTCGCCACGCCTTCAACGTCGCTGGCCGGGATGCCGAGGATTTCGCCGATGGCGTACAAGGCGCCGTCCGGCACCCAGCCACGTTCCTTCTGGACGATCTTCAGGGCTTCGATCGACGCCGCGCGCGGGTCTTCGTAGTGATGCAGCTCGTGCTCGATGGCCGAGCGCTCGGTTTCACTCAAGGTGAAACGGTCTGTCTGGATAAGCGTGCTGTTCATGCTTAGCGGTCCACGTCGGCCATAACGAAATCGATACTACCCAGGTACGCGATCAAGTCCGCGACCATGCTGCCTTTGATCACCGAAGGGATCTGCTGCAGGTGCGGGAAGCTTGGAGTACGAATCCGGGTGCGGTAGCTCATGGTGCCGCCATCGCTCGTCAGGTAATAACTGTTGATGCCCTTGGTCGCTTCGATCATCTGGAAGGATTCGTTGGCCGGCATGACCGGGCCCCACGAAACTTGCAGGAAGTGCGTGATCAAGGTTTCGATGTGCTGCAGCGTGCGCTCTTTCGGCGGCGGCGTGGTCAGCGGGTGATCCGCCTTGTACGGGCCTTCCGGCATGTTGCGCATGCACTGGTCGATGATCTTGATGCTCTGGCGCATCTCCTCGACGCGCACGATGCAACGGTCGTAGGCATCGCCATTGGCCGCCAGCGGCACTTCGAACTCGAAGTTCTCGTAGCCCGAGTATGGACGTGCCTTGCGCAGGTCGAAGTCGCAACCGGTCGAACGCAGGCCGGCACCGGTGACACCCCATTCCAGGGCTTGCTTGGTGTTGTAGTCGGCGACGCCGATGGTCCGGCCACGCAGGATGCTGTTGTCCAGGGCGGCTTTCTGGTATTCGTCCAGACGCTTTGGCATCCACTCGACGAAATCCTTGACCAGCTTTTCCCAGCCGCGCGGCAGGTCGTGGGCAACGCCACCGATGCGGTACCAGGCCGGGTGCAGGCGGAAACCGGTGATGGCTTCGATCACGGTGTAGGCGCGCTGGCGGTCGGTGAAGGTGAAGAACACCGGGGTCATGGCGCCGACGTCCTGGATATAGGTACCCAGGAACAGCAGGTGGCTGGTGATCCGGAAGAACTCGGCCATCATGATGCGGATGACGTCGACCTTCTCGGGCACCTTGATGCCGGCCAGCTTCTCGACCGAGAGCACGTACGGCAGGTTGTTCATCACGCCGCCGAGGTAGTCGATACGGTCGGTGTACGGGATGAAACTGTGCCAGGACTGACGCTCGGCCATTTTCTCGGCACCACGGTGGTGGTAGCCAACGTCCGGAACGCAGTCGACGATCTCTTCACCGTCCAGCTGCAGGATGATGCGGAACGCACCGTGCGCCGAAGGGTGGTTGGGACCGAGGTTGAGGAACATGTAGTCCTCGTTCGGGCCGGAACGCTTCATGCCCCAGTCTTCAGGCTTGAAGCGCGCGGCTTCTTCCTCGAGCTGTTGCTTGGCCAGGGTCAGGCTGAACGGGTCGAACTCGGTCGCGCGGGCCGGGAAGTCCTTGCGCAGCGGGTGACCTTCCCAGGTCGGCGGCATCATGATGCGGGTCAGGTGCGGGTGACCTTTGAAGTCGATGCCGTACATGTCCCAGACTTCACGCTCGTACCAGTTGGCGTTCGGCCAGATGCCGGTGACGGTCGGCACGCTGAGGTCGCTCTCGGACAAGGCGACCTTGATCATCACGTCACTATTACGCTCGATCGACATCAAGTGATAGAACACGGTGAAGTCGGCGCCGCCTGGCAGCCCTTGACGCTTGGTGCGCAGACGCTCGTCCACGCCGTGCAGGTCATAGAGCATGACGTACGGCTTGGGCAGGTTGCGCAGGAAGGTCAGGACTTCGACGAGTTTGGCGCGGGCAACCCAAAGCACCGGCATGCCGGTGCGGGTAGGCTGGGCGGTGAACGCCTCGGGGCCAAAACGGTTGTTCAGTTCGACGACCACATCCTGGTCGTCTGCCTTATAAGGCGGGATGTACAGAGCACTGCCTGTAGTCATGGTTATTTATCGCTTTCGGTCAACGTAAAGAATGAAGCCAGTTTTTCGTTTCTTTGAAACAGCGGAACTGGATCAGACTTCGTCGGGGCTGCGCAGGTTGGTGACTGCGATACGCTGTTCGCGGCGCTTTTCCTTCTCGGAAGGCATCTCGGCGCGATACACGCCTTGATCGCCAACGACCCAGGAAAGTGGGCGACGCTCCTGGCCAATCGACTCCTGCAACAGCATCAAGCCTTGCAGGAAAGCTTCAGGGCGGGGCGGGCAGCCAGGCACGTAGACGTCCACGGGCAGGAACTTGTCCACCCCTTGAACGACCGAGTAGATGTCGTACATGCCACCGGAGTTGGCGCACGAACCCATGGAGATGACCCATTTAGGCTCGAGCATTTGCTCGTAGAGACGCTGAATGATCGGCGCCATCTTGATGAAGCAGGTGCCGGCGATAACCATGAAATCCGCCTGGCGCGGCGATGCCCGGATAACCTCGGCGCCAAAGCGCGCGATGTCGTGGGGCGCCGTGAAGGCGGTGGTCATTTCCACGTAGCAGCACGAAAGACCGAAGTTATACGGCCACAGGGAGTTCTTGCGCCCCCAGTTGATCGTGCCGTTAAGCACGTCTTCCAGCTTGCCCATGAAAATGTTTTTGTGGACTTGATCTTCTAACGGATCGGAAACGGTTTCCCGTTCGCCAATCGGATACTGCTCGTTAGGAGCATCGGGGTCGATCCTGGTGAGATTGTATTGCATTGCCAAAGCCTCATTGTTTCAGCTTCGCTTGCCGCTTGCGCCGAGCTTCCGGAGCCCAGTCAAGGGCGCCCACTCGGAATAGGTAGACAAGGCCTGCCAACAGAATTGCTATGAAAACGAGAGCTTCGACGAATCCGGTCCAGCCGCTTTCGCGGACGGACACAGACCATGCAAAGAGAAAGAGGGCTTCGATATCGAAGATCACGAACAGCATCGCGACCAGATAGAATTTGGCTGAGAGCCGCAAGCGGGCGCCACCTGTAGGTAGCATGCCGGACTCGAACGGTTCGTTTTTGCTGCGACCCCAGGCTTTTGACCCGAGGAGGCTGGAGACACCAAGCATGAAGGCACAGAGGCCGACAACGCCCAGAAGGAAAATGGCAAAGCCCCAGTTGTGGGCCATGAGTCCTGTCGCTTCGGGCATGCTGGTAATCCTTAACAGAGAGCAAGGGTCTCTGAGCTTGAATAGAAACAAAGCAGTGACGATATGTCGCAGCAATCAATCCCGCTGATTTTATGGCACAACACCCTGCAAGTAAAATTCCTATAGCGAAATTATTTATAGGAATAAGGACATAGCGCGGGCGAAAAGCGCCGTAGGCCTTGCGTTGCGGGCATTAGGCGGCTTTTTGGGAAATATGTTTTTCATGCAGTGCAACGAATAGACTTGCCACTAAATGATAATCAATATTGTTTGCGGCGGTTTTTAAACTGTTTAACGGAATGAGGGTCGGGAAGTTGTCTTATATGGGGGTTACTGTAGGAGCTGGCGAGTGAAACGAGGCTGCGATCTTTTGATTTTTCTTAGAAGCAATATCAAAAGATCGCAGCCTCGTTTCACTCGTCAGCTCCTACAGGTTTTGGGGGGTGTTGGTGGAGTCGTGGGCAAAAAAAACGCCCCGAACCAGTCGGGGCGTTAGATGTGCAGCGTTGCGGTTTCTATAGGGTCCGCAACGGCCGTTGACTCAGGCGAAGCCGATCAGTGGAACTGTTCTTCTTCGGTCGAACCGGTCAGCGCGGTCACCGAAGACGAGCCACCCTGGATCACAGTGGTCATGTCGTCGAAGTAGCCGGTGCCCACTTCCTGCTGGTGAGCCACGAAGGTGTAGCCCTTGGCGGCGTCAGCGAATTCCTGCTCTTGCAGCTTCACGTAGGCAGTCATGTCGTTGCGGGCGTAGTCGTGCGCCAGGTTGAACATGCTGTGCCACATGTTGTGAATGCCGGCCAGTGTGATGAACTGGTGCTTGTAGCCCATGGCGGACAGTTCGCGCTGGAACTTGGCGATGGTCGCGTCGTCCAGGTTTTTCTTCCAGTTGAAGGAAGGCGAGCAGTTGTACGACAGCAGTTGGTCCGGGTATTCCTTTTTGATCGCTTCGGCGAAGCGGCGAGCTTCGTCCAGGTCCGGCTTGGCGGTTTCACACCAGATCAGGTCGGCGTACGGCGCGTAAGCCAGGCCGCGAGCGATTGCCTGGTCGAGACCGGCGCGCACTTTGTAGAAGCCTTCCTGGGTGCGTTCGCCAGTCACGAATGGCTGGTCGTACGGGTCGCAGTCGGACGTCAGCAGGTCAGCCGCGTTGGCGTCGGTGCGGGCCAGGATGATGGTCGGCGTACCGGCAACGTCAGCGGCCAGGCGGGCAGCGGTCAGCTTTTGTACGGCTTCCTGGGTAGGAACCAGTACCTTGCCGCCCATGTGGCCGCATTTCTTCACGGAAGCCAGTTGGTCTTCGAAGTGAACGCCAGCGGCGCCTGCTTCGATCATGCTCTTCATCAGCTCGTAGGCGTTCAGTACGCCGCCGAAACCGGCTTCGGCGTCAGCCACGATTGGCGCGAAGTAGTCGATGTAGCCTTCGTCGCCCGGGCCTTTGCCGGCTTTCCACTGGATCTGGTCGGCACGACGGAACGAGTTGTTGATGCGCTTGACCACGGTTGGAACCGAGTCCACCGGGTACAGCGACTGATCCGGGTACATCGATTCGGCCGAGTTGTTGTCCGCAGCCACTTGCCAGCCCGACAGGTAGATCGCCTGGATGCCGGCTTTGACTTGTTGTACAGCCTGGCCGCCGGTCAGGGCGCCCATGCAGTTGACGAAATCTTTTTCAGGACGGAAGGATGGCTTGGCGCCCTGGGTGACCAGGTTCCACAGCTTCTCGGCGCCGAGTTTTGCAAAGGTGTGCTCAGGTTGAACCGAGCCACGCAGGCGGACGACGTCAGCAGCGGAGTAAGCGCGTGTCACGCCTTTCCAGCGTGGGTTCTCAGCCCAGTCTTTTTCGAGGGCTGCAATTTGCTGTTCGCGTGTCAGTGCCATGGAGATAAACCTCGTCGCGTCTTGTATGAAAAGTTGTTCTGCGGTGGAAAGTCCTGCGCTCGCTGACCAGAAGCTTAGGCGGTCAAGTCGGATTCGGCGGGGAGGGCGACGGGATGAACGATGGGCTCGAGGGGAAGTGAGCAGGTAAAGGCGAACTGCGGGCGCATTCGGGCGTCGTGGGCCTTGGTACGAACATCAGTGTGGTGCCGGGTTACCTAATAACGCTTCCGTCCCTCGGGACAACTTCGTTCCAGTCGACAACCTCGTCAAACACACCTTGTGGGCGGTACAGACACGAAGCGGTTCGCGGGGGTAGGTGCGAACATCGCCTCGAAGGCCCTTGCCAGGGCCCCTGATTAGCGGGAGCGAGGCCATCATGCCTTTGCTTTTTTGACTCGTCAAACGTTTTGTAGTGCTTTTTTTGGAGCACTACATCTTTGGTCTAATACGACTCGTCAGTCAGTATTCGGTGCTTCAGTCCAATGCATCGACCTTCACTCGCAAGGTCATGTCATCGCGCCCCTGGGTAGCGTAGTTGCGGGTCAGGCCCTGTTTGTCGGCCTGTGTCTGGCGATTCACCCCGGCCAGCAAGATCCATTCGCCCAGGCGGCCGGTGACGGTTGTGTCGGTACTTTGTACGTTCACTACATCGGGACGTTCCTGGCTCATGCGGTCACGATTGGTGCTGATCGACAGGTGAACGATCTCGCCCGTGACGTTGGCGGTGACGTAAAAACCCTGGGTAACATTGCGGTATTCGGTCTGGCTGCGCAGGTCGCCGTAGGAGTCGACCTGGGTGCTGGTCAGCGGCACGCTCTGGCCGACCTGGATCAGGGCGGGCATGCCATCGGTGGCCTGGATTTGCTGGATGCCGCCATCGCGACTGTCGGTGCTGCGATTGATGATGCGGGTCTGGCTTGGCTTGGCGCCGTTCACCGAATAACCCTGATCGCCCTGAAAGTTGTTTTCGTTGGTGTCGACGGTGATCAGCAGGCGTTTGGGGGCGGTATCGAGTTGGGATAAAAGTGCCTTGAGTTCGTCGATTTTGCGCTGATCGGCGTTGACGATGAGCTGGTTTCCATAAGCGCTGACCTGGCCATCCTTGCCGATGAAGTCCTGCGCTACCGGCAACATATAGGCACTGGTGTGGTAGTTCAGTGGCACGATTTCGGTGGCGGCCATGGCCGAAAGACTGCAGGTCACCAACAGGGTGGTGAGCAGGGTGCGTAGGGACATATCCGTTATCTCCGCCAACTTCAAAGTGTTGATATTGCCAGTTTGTCGGCTCGCGGTGGGGCAAGTTGAATCCTAGACGGCAAAACGCCCCGGCATTCGAAAATGGCGGGGCGTTTTGGGGTGTTCTTCAGGGCCTCTTCGCGAGCAAGCCCGCTCCCACACTCGATTGATGGTGTTGCCGAAATCTGTGGCAACTCACTGTTCTAATGTGGGAGCGGGCTTGCTCGCGAATGCCGCGACGCGGTTTCAGGCGGACTCGCGCACCATGTCTACGTGCGGAATGCCTGCTTCCAGGAATTCCTCGCTGACCATGCGAAAGCCCAGGCGCTCATAGAACGCCGTGGCTTGTACCTGGGCGCTGAGCATCTGCTGCTTCAGCCCGCGTTTCTCGGCTTCACCGATCACCGCTTGCATCAGCGCATCGCCCACTTTCAGGCCGCGCCAGTCCTTGAGTACCGACACCCGGCCGACGTGACCGTCGGGCAGCAGGCGTGCGGTGCCAATCGGAAAGTCGCCTTCCAGGGCGAGGAAGTGCACGGCCGTCACGTCGTCCGCGTCCCATTCCAGTTCAGGCGGAACGGATTGCTCGGCAACGAACACCGCTTCACGAATGCGCCGGATCTCGGCGTTGTCCTTTTGCCAGTTTGCGACACGTACGTGAATCTTATTCATCGTCAGCGAACCCCAGGCTTCCCTGTTTGACCAGTTCGTGCAGCAGGCCGCAACCGTCTTCGTCGTTCAGCCATGAGCCAAGGTTATCAGCATGCAGCGCGTCGGCGGCGCAGATCATCTTCAGCAGTTCGCGCAGTTTGCCGGGCAGATAACGGCTTTGGCCGCTGGCGAACAGCAACAGATCGTCGTCGACTTCGGACCAGGCCAGTCGGGCGCTTGGATTGCGGACCAGAATCGCCCCGTCTTTGATGGCGGCGAGGAAGTCGGCTTCTTCAACTTCTTCCAGGCCTGTCACCAGTTCCGGATAGCGCGGCTCGGTCATGAACTGGCCGAACCAGGTCAGCAGCAGGCGCTCGTCGCTCATGTGCTCGGCCAGCAGGCTTTTCAGGCGGTCGAGGGCATCGTGCTGAATCTGGTGCGGGTCGGCTGCCGGCAGGGCGTCTGCATCGGTGTAGCGTTCTTCGTCCGTCAGGAACTGGCTGAGGAAGTCGGTGAAGTGGGTCAGTACTTCAGCGGCGCTCGGCGCGCGGAAACCCACGGAGTAGGTCAGGCAGTCGTCGACGGCCACGCCGCAGTGGGCCAGGCGCGGCGGCAGGTAGAGCATGTCGCCCGGTTCCAGGACCCACTCGTCGGTGGCTTCGAAGTCGGCGAGGATGCGCAGGTCGGCGTGTTGCAGCAGCGGGCTCTCGGAGTTGCACATCTGGCCGATTTTCCAGTTGCGCTTGCCGTGGCCTTGCAGCAGGAACACGTCGTAATTGTCGAAGTGCGGACCGACGCTGCCGCCCGGTGCGGCGAAGCTGATCATCACGTCGTCGATACGCCAGCTCGGCAGGAAGCGGAATTGCTCCAGCAGTTCGCTGACTTCCGGCACGAACTGGTCGACGGCTTGAACCAGCAGGGTCCAGTCACGCTCCGGCAATTTGCTGAAATCATCTTCGGCGAACGGGCCGCGACGCAGTTCCCATGGGCGCTCGCCATTCTCGATGATCACGCGCGATTCGACTTCTTCTTCCAGTGCCAGGCCGGCCAGTTCGTCGGCGTCGATCGGGCTTTCGAAATCAGGAATCGCCTGACGGATCAGCAGCGGTTTTTTCTGCCAGTAGTCGCGCAGGAATTCCCGTGCCGTGATGCCGCCCAAGAGTTGAAGAGGAATGTCAGGATTCATGTGTAACCTATTGAAAAAAATTACTTTTCATACGGGAATAAAAACGCCCGGCGCGGCCGGGCGTCTTAAAAGGGTCAAGCGGTCGATCAGATGCGTCTGGCTTGCTCTACAGCGTTACCGATGTAGTTCGCCGGGGTGAGCAGTTTCAGCTCGGCCTTGGCCGCGGCTGGCATGTCCAGGCCGTCGATGAAAGTCTGCAGCGCTTCAGGGCTGATGCCCTTGCCGCGGGTCAATTCTTTCAGCTTTTCGTACGGGTTCTCGATGTTGTAGCGGCGCATCACGGTCTGGATAGGCTCGGCCAGGACTTCCCAGCAGGCGTCCAGGTCGGCAGCGATTTTGTCGGCGTTGAGCTCGAGCTTGCTGATGCCCTTGAGGCTGGCTTCGTACGCGATCACGCTGTGGGCGAAGCCGACACCGAGGTTGCGCAGGACGGTGGAGTCGGTCAGGTCGCGCTGCCAGCGGGAGATGGGCAGTTTGCTCGCCAGGTGCTGGAACAGTGCGTTGGCAATACCCAGGTTGCCTTCGGAGTTTTCGAAGTCGATCGGGTTGACCTTGTGCGGCATGGTCGACGAACCGATTTCGCCAGCGATGGTGCGCTGTTTGAAATAACCCAGGGAGATGTAGCCCCAGATGTCGCGGTCGAAGTCGATCAGGATGGTGTTGAAGCGCGCGATCGCGTCGAACAGCTCGGCGATGTAGTCGTGCGGTTCGATCTGCGTGGTGTACGGGTTGAAGCCCAGGCCCAGCTCGTCTTCGATGAAGGCGCGGGCGTTGGCTTCCCAGTCGATCTCGGGGTAGGCCGACAGGTGGGCGTTGTAGTTGCCGACAGCGCCGTTGATCTTGCCCAGCAGCGGAACGGCCGCGACTTGAGCGATTTGGCGCTCGAGGCGGTAAACCACGTTCGCCAGCTCTTTACCCAGGGTGGTCGGCGAGGCCGGTTGGCCGTGGGTGCGCGACAGCATAGGTACGTCGGCGAAACGGATCGCCAGTTCGCGGATGGCTTCGGCGGTCTGGCGCATCAGCGGCAGCATCACGTCATCACGGCCTTCGCGCAGCATCAGGGCGTGGGACAGGTTGTTGATGTCCTCGCTGGTGCAGGCAAAGTGGATGAATTCGCTGACCTGGGCCAGTTCCGGCAGCTTGGCTGCTTGCTCTTTGAGCAGGTACTCGATGGCTTTGACGTCGTGGTTGGTGGTGCGCTCGATCTCTTTGACGCGCTCGGCGTGCTCCAGAGAGAAGTTTTCCGCCAGGGTGTTCAATACAGCGTTGGCTTCGGCGGAGAACGCCGGCACTTCGCTGATGGCAGGGTGAGCGGCCAGGCGCTGGAGCCAGCGCACTTCAACCAGGACGCGGGCGCGGATCAGGCCGTACTCGCTGAAAATTGGGCGCAGGGCCTGGGTTTTGCCGGCGTAGCGGCCGTCAACAGGGGAAACCGCAGTGAGCGAAGAAAGCTGCATGGGGTGTTCTCGGACAGTCGGGCAACGAAATGGGGCGCGTATCATACATGAAAAAATCCGCCGGTCCGTTGCCAACTGACCAGCGTATTACGCGTTACAGACTACAAAACGGTGTTACAGATGTGCTTCAGCTGCTGCGCATCAGCGGGTAAAGCTCTTTGAGCAATTTGCGCCGGCTGATCACCAGCTGCCAGCGATGCCCGCCCAACTGCCGCCACAGGCGTGCCGAACGGATGCCGGCCAGCAGCAGGGCGCGGATTTTCGAGGCGTTGCTCGGCTGCTGCAGGTTGCGCATGTCACCGTGCACCTGAATGCGTTGGCGCAAGGTGCTCAGGGTGTCCTGGTACAGCGCGCCGCAGGCGGCGATCACGTTTTCGTGGGCCGGGCCGAAATGTTCGACCTGGGACTGAATCTGCGGCAGGCGCTTGCCGATGATGTCCAGCATGTCCTCGCGCTTGGCCAGCTGTCGCTCAAGGCCGAGCATCGCCAGCGCATAGCGCAGCGGTTCGCGCTGCAGGGCGCTGGGGTCGCGCTCGAGGGCGCCGATCAGGGCGCGATAGCCCTCGCGCAGATTGATGTCGTCGCCGCCGTAGACTTCCAGGGTGTCCTTGGGGTCGCGGATCAGCAGGCTGCCGAGCATGCAGGTCAGACCGGCCTCGTTGGTCTGGCCGGTCTTGGCGATCTTGTCGACCAGCACGGCGGCGAGGAAAACGCCGCCCAGCGCCGTCAGTTGCTCCTGAGTGGGGCTCATTGTTGCTGGCCTTTGCTGGTCCAGGGTTCAGCAACTTCGATGACACCGCCGCCGAGGCAGATTTCACCGTCATAGAACACCACGGACTGGCCTGGCGTGACTGCGCGTTGCGGGTCGTCGAAGGTCGCACGATAACCGGTGGCCGTCTTTTCCAGGGTGCAAGGCTGGTCGCTCTGGCGATAGCGAACCTTGGCCGTCAGTTTGCGCGGCTGGCTCAGGTCGATCGGGTTGACCCAGTAGATGTCCGAGGCGAGCAGGGCGCGGGCGAACAGCCACGGATGGTCGTTGCCCTGGCCAACGATCAGCTCGTTGTGCTCCAGGTCCTTGATCAGCACGTACCACGGCTCCTCACCGGCGTCTTTCAAGCCGCCGATGCCCAGGCCCTGGCGCTGGCCGATGGTGTGGTACATCAGGCCGTGGTGACGGCCGATGACTTCGCCTTCGGTGGTTTTGATTTCGCCCGGTTGCGCCGGCAGGTACTGCTTGAGGAAGTCGGTGAAACGGCGCTCGCCGATAAAGCAGATCCCGGTGGAATCCTTTTTCTTCGCGGTCGCCAGTTCGTACTTCTCGGCAATCGCCCGCACCTGGGGTTTTTCCAGTTCGCCCACCGGGAACAGGGTCTTGGCGATCTGTTCGCCGCCGACGGCGTGCAGGAAGTAGCTCTGGTCCTTGTTCGGGTCCAGGCCCTTGAGCAGTTCGGTGCGGCCGTCGATGTCACGACGACGCACGTAGTGACCGGTGGCGATCAGGTCGGCACCGAGCACCATGGCGTAGTCGAGGAACGCCTTGAACTTGATCTCGCGGTTGCACAGGATGTCCGGGTTCGGGGTGCGACCGGCCTTGTATTCGGCCAGGAAGTGCTCGAACACGTTGTCCCAGTACTCGGCGGCGAAGTTGGCGGTGTGCAGCTTGATGCCAATCTTGTCGCACACGGCCTGGGCGTCCGCCAGGTCATCCATGGCGGTGCAGTATTCCGTTCCATCGTCTTCTTCCCAGTTCTTCATGAACAGGCCTTCCACCTCATAACCCTGCTCGATCAGCAGGAGAGCGGAAACGGAAGAGTCCACGCCGCCGGACATGCCGACAATGACGCGCTTCTTTTGTGTGTCAGAAGGGGCTGGATCACGCATAGGGATTCAATGAGTGTCTTGAAAAAGGACGCGATTCTAACAGGCTCCAGCCCGCAAGGCTAAAGAGAAGGACGGATCAGTTCCAGGCCGAAGTGAATACCTGCCAGATAGTCGTCGATGCAACGGATGATCAGCTCGCTGCGCCAGTGTTCGCGCTGTTGCATCAATTCCTCGCGGGTCAACCACTTGGCGCCGACGATGCCGTCGTCCAGTTGATACTCCGGGTTGTATTTCAGGGCTTTGGCGATGAAGCAGACCCGTTGGTAGGTCACGCCGTTGCTTGGCGCGGTATACAGGTAAATGCCCAGCACGCCGGTCGGCTCGACGTCCCAGCCGGTTTCCTCGAGGGTTTCGCGCACGGCGGCTTCGGTCAGGGTTTCGTCCGGGTCGAGGTGGCCCGCGGGCTGGTTGAGTACTGTGCGTCCATGTTTGAGTTCTTCGACCATCAGGAAGCGGCCGTGGTCTTCGACGATGGTGGCGACGGTGATGTGGGGTTTCCAGTCCATGAAGCGTCCTCGAATGCAAATGTTGGAACACGGTCAATGTGGGAGCGGGCTTGCTCGCGAAAGCGGAGGGTCAGTCATTGGGGATGTTGAATGATAAACCGCATTCGCGAGCAAGCCCGCTCCCACATTTGTCTGGCGTACACATTGGTGTACCAGAAACAGAAACCCCGGCACTTGGCCGGGGCTTCTTTACATCTTTACAACCTTACACCAGCGCAGCAATCGCCGCGTTGAGCGTGGCGCTCGGGCGCATGGCCTTGCTGATCAGCTCGGCATTGGCGTGGTAGTAA
The DNA here is from genome assembly GCF_902498195.1 of Pseudomonas fluorescens. GTDB lineage: Bacteria > Pseudomonadota > Gammaproteobacteria > Pseudomonadales > Pseudomonadaceae > Aquipseudomonas > Aquipseudomonas fluorescens_BU. The sequence continues at coordinate 310,868 of NZ_CABVIY010000001.1, forward strand.
CCGCCGATGTCCACTGGCTTGCCCTGGACGGCGTTGAGCTCGGCAACGATGGTTGCTTCGTTCTCGGTCAGGGTCTTGGCCAGGGTCGCGAACTGCGCTTGCAGTGCAGTGTCTTCGGTCTGGGCGGCCAGGGCCTGGGCCCAGTACAGTGCCAGGTAGAAGTGGCTGCCACGGTTGTCGATGTTGCCGACTTTGCGCGATGGCGACTTGTTGTTGTCCAGGAACAGGCCGGTGGCCTGGTCCAGGGTCTTGGACAGTACCAGGGCTTTCGGGTTGTTGTAGTTCACACCCAAATGCTCAAGGGAAGCGGCCAGGGCCAGGAACTCGCCCAGGGAATCCCAGCGCAGGAAGTTTTCTTCCAGCAGCTGCTGAACGTGCTTCGGAGCCGAACCGCCAGCGCCGGTTTCGAACAGGCCACCGCCGTTCATCAGCGGCACGATCGACAGCATCTTGGCGCTGGTGCCCAGTTCCATGATCGGGAACAGGTCGGTCAGGTAGTCGCGCAGAACGTTGCCGGTCACCGAAATGGTGTCCTTGCCTTCGCGGGTGCGCTGCAGGGTGAACTTCATGGCGTCGACCGGGGCCATGATCTGGATGTCCAGGCCAGCGGTGTCGTGATCCTTCAGGTAAGCCTGAACTTTCTCGATCACCACGCCGTCGTGGGCGCGCATCGGGTCCAGCCAGAAAATGGCCGGGGTGCTGCTCGCGCGAGCGCGGTTGACGGCCAGTTTGACCCAGTCCTGGATCGGCGCGTCTTTGGTCTGGCACATGCGGAAGATGTCGCCGGCTTCAACAGCCTGTTCCATCAGCAGGGTGCCTTTGCTGTCGGTCACGCGTACCACGCCGTCAGCCTTGATCTGGAAGGTCTTGTCGTGGGAACCGTACTCTTCGGCTTTCTTCGCCATCAGACCAACGTTCGGCACGCTGCCCATGGTGGTCGGATCGAAAGCGCCATTGGCTTTGCAATCTTCGATCACGGCCTGGTAGATCGTGGCGTAGCAACGATCCGGAATCACGGCCTTGGTGTCGTGCAGCTGACCGTCGGTGCCCCACATCTTGCCGGAGTCACGGATCATGGCCGGCATCGAGGCGTCGACGATGACGTCGCTCGGCACGTGCAGGTTGGTGATGCCCTTGTCGGAATTGACCATCGCCAGCGACGGACGAACGGCGTACACCGCCTGGATGTCGGCTTCGATGGCGGCTTGCTGCTCGGCCGGCAGGGCCTTGATGCGAGCGTACAGGTCGCCGATGCCGTTGTTCAGGTTGAAGCCGATCTGTGCCAGCACGTCAGCGTGCTTGGCCAGTGCGTCTTTATAGAACTCGGCAACGATCTGGCCGAACATGATCGGGTCGGAGACCTTCATCATGGTGGCTTTCAAGTGAACCGACAGCAGCACGCCTTGTTGCTTGGCGCTTTCGATTTCAGCGGCGATGAAGGCGCGCAGGGCGTTTTTGCTCATCACGGCGCAGTCGAGGATCTCGCCGGCCTGAACGCTGGTTTTTTCTTTCAGGACGGTGGTGGTGCCGTCTTTGGCGATCAGCTCGATCTTCACGGCGTCAGCGGCGTCGATCAGGGCGGCTTTTTCGCTGCCGTAGAAATCGCCGGTGCTCATGTGCGCAACGTGAGACTTGGAGTCGGCAGCCCAGGCGCCCATTTTGTGCGGGTGCTTGCGTGCGTAGTTCTTGACAGACAGTGGTGCGCGGCGGTCCGAGTTACCTTCGCGCAGGACCGGGTTCACGGCGCTGCCCTTGATCTTGTCGTAGCGGGCCTTGGCTTCTTTGTCGGCGTCGCTGGTCACGGTTTCCGGGTATTCCGGCAGGTTGTAACCCTGAGCTTGCAGTTCTTTGATCGCGGCTTGCAGCTGCGGAACCGAGGCGCTGATGTTCGGCAGCTTGATGATGTTGGCTTCAGGCGTAACGGCCAGGTCGCCCAGTTCGGCGAGGTGGTCGGCTACGGCTTTGTCACCCAGTTGCTCGGGGAAGCTGGCCAGGATGCGCCCTGCAAGAGAGATATCGCGGGTTTCAACGGCGATATCAGCGGAGGCGGTGAAGGCCTCTACGATAGGCAACAGTGAATAGGTGGCGAGGGCTGGGGCTTCGTCGGTGAAGGTATAGATGATCTTCGAGCGGGTGGGCATATTCGGATTAACTCTCTCTTCTTTGCTAAAGCGTGCGCAGAAACTCGAGGGGCGCCGGGTAAGCGCGTTCGTTCAAAGTCATCCATGAGCCGAATTTCGAGGTTTCTTCGCGGTGATGTTGGGTGCATCAGTAGAGCGTCAAGCAGTCGGACTGCGATAACAGGCCGGCTATGGGCGGAAAGTCTCGGCTACGTTTTGGGTAGCAAGGAGAGGTCGGCCGTCGTGACCCTATGGTCAGCGGGCGGCATTATACATAGGTAGCTGGCAATCTGCCGATGGTTCATGTGAATCGATTCTCGTCCATTGGTCTAAAGGTCGCAGGGGCGAGTGGGGCGCGGGGTCATTCGTCGTGCTTGAGTTTGGCGCTTTTCCCTTTGCTTTCAGGCTTGTAGCCCGCCAGTCGCAGCGCTTTGCGGCAGATGCATGGAACAGAGGGTTTGCGCGCCGATTTAACTGGGTTACGCTCGAACCAAGCCAGATGTTCAATCCAATCAATGGAGTTCAGCATGGGTTACAAGAAGATTCAGGTTCCAGCCGTCGGCGACAAAATCACCGTCAATGCAGACCATTCTCTCAATGTTCCTGATAATCCGATCATTCCGTTCATTGAAGGCGACGGCATTGGTGTCGACGTCAGTCCCGTCATGATCAAGGTTGTCGATGCTGCCGTAGAAAAAGCCTATGGGGGCAAGCGCAAGATTTCCTGGATGGAAGTCTACGCCGGCGAAAAAGCCACCCAGGTCTACGACCAGGACACCTGGCTGCCCCAGGAAACCCTGGATGCCGTTAAAGATTACGTCGTCTCCATCAAGGGGCCGCTGACCACGCCGGTCGGTGGCGGTATCCGCTCGCTCAACGTTGCCCTGCGCCAGCAGCTTGACCTCTATGTGTGCCTGCGGCCGGTGGTGTGGTTCGAAGGCGTGCCAAGCCCGGTGAAAAAGCCTGGCGACGTGGACATGGTGATCTTCCGCGAAAACTCCGAAGACATTTATGCCGGTATCGAATGGAAGGCCGGCTCGCCGGAAGCCACCAAAGTCATCAAGTTCCTGAAAGAAGAAATGGGCGTTACCAAGATCCGTTTCGACCAGGATTGCGGTATCGGCATCAAGCCTGTTTCGAAAGAAGGCACCAAGCGTCTGGTGCGCAAGGCCCTGCAATACGTGGTGGACAACGATCGCAAGTCGCTGACCATCGTGCACAAGGGCAACATCATGAAGTTCACCGAAGGTGCCTTCAAGGACTGGGGCTATGAGGTGGCGAAGGAAGAATTCGGCGCCGAGCTGCTCGACGGCGGCCCATGGATGAAGTTCAAGAACCCGAAAACCGGCCGCGAAGTCATCGTCAAGGATGCCATCGCCGACGCCATGCTCCAGCAGATCCTGCTGCGTCCGGCCGAGTACGACGTGATCGCCACGCTGAACCTCAATGGTGACTATCTCTCCGACGCATTGGCGGCAGAGGTGGGCGGCATCGGTATCGCGCCGGGCGCCAACCTGTCCGACACCGTGGCCATGTTCGAGGCCACCCACGGTACTGCACCGAAGTATGCCGGCAAGGACCAGGTCAACCCGGGGTCGGTGATCCTGTCGGCAGAGATGATGTTGCGTCACCTGGGCTGGACCGAGGCGGCGGACCTGATCATCAAGGGCACCAATGGCGCGATCAAGGCCAAGACGGTGACCTATGACTTCGAACGCCTGATGGAGGGCGCCACGCTGGTTTCGTCTTCCGGATTCGGTGAGGCGCTGATCAAACACATGTAAGCGAAAGACGGACGCACAAAAACCGCCCGGGTCAGTGATTGAGTCGGGCGGTTTTTTTATGTCTGGATGACGGTGCGGCGTTAAACCGACACGGTCTGTTGCAGGGCAGGTGTCGGGGCTTTCGAAGCATCTACAGGGGCGCCGATATTGACGGCATGCAGGCCTTTAGGCCCCTGGATGATCTCGAACACGACAGCTTGCCCGGCCTTCAGGGTTTTGTAGCCATCCATTTGAATGGCCGAGTAGTGGGCAAAGAGGTCTTCGCTCTTGCCGTCCTCGTTGATGAAACCGTACCCCTTGGCATTGTTGAACCATTTCACTTTGCCACTGACCTTGACGCCTGACATACCCATATCCCTCTGCAACAGACTCCATCACTGGAGTATCATCCAGTTAATCCGCAGTCACTTCTTGTAAAAAAAGTTGACTCCGCGGACCTTTTTTACCCACTGTGGGCTCTATTGGTTGTAACACCGTTTTGCCGATAGTCAAGGTGACCAGGCAGTCGGAGTTGAAATCGCACAAGACCGCCCCCACCACTGTATTTGCACAACTGACGAACCTTTCTTTCCATGCATGCAATCAGCCAGATTCGACTAACATTCAATCAGGATCGCCCGTTTCTCCAGAAGGACCACCCGGAGGAGCACGACGACGATTCAGCAGGCATTGCTGTTCAGGAGGCCAAGCCTGCTTTACAGGCGCCGCCGATGTACAAGGTGGTTTTGTTTAATGATGACTACACACCGATGGATTTCGTCGTCGAAGTGCTCGAGGTGTTTTTTAACCTGAATCGCGAGCTGGCGACCAAGGTCATGCTGGCCGTCCATACGGAAGGACGGGCAGTATGTGGAGTGTTTACCCGCGACATCGCCGAGACCAAGGCCATGCAGGTCAACCAGTACGCCAGGGAAAGCCAGCATCCGCTACTCTGTGAAATCGAGAAGGACGGTTAATCGCCGGACACTTGGGTATGAGGTGAAGCTATGTTAAACCGCGAGCTCGAAGTCACCCTCAATCTTGCCTTCAAGGAGGCCCGTTCGAAGCGTCATGAATTCATGACCGTCGAGCATCTCCTGCTGGCCCTATTGGATAATGAGGCTGCCGCCACCGTTTTGCGTGCGTGCGGCGCAAACCTCGACAAACTCAAGCATGACCTGCAGGAGTTCATCGACTCCACCACGCCATTGATCCCCGTGCATGACGAGGATCGCGAAACCCAGCCAACCCTGGGCTTCCAGCGTGTCCTGCAGCGTGCTGTGTTTCACGTACAGAGCTCGGGCAAACGCGAAGTGACTGGCGCCAACGTGCTGGTCGCGATCTTCAGTGAGCAAGAGAGTCAGGCAGTGTTCCTGCTGAAACAGCAGAGCGTTGCGCGTATCGATGTCGTCAATTACATCGCCCACGGCATCTCCAAGGTGCCAGGGCACGGCGATCACTCCGAGGGCGAGCAAGATATGCAGGATGACGAGGGCGGTGAGTCTTCTTCTTCAAGCAATCCGCTGGATGCGTATGCCAGCAACCTCAACGAACTCGCGCGCCAGGGGCGTATCGACCCATTGGTCGGTCGTGAGCTGGAAGTCGAGCGCGTTGCACAGATCCTCGCGCGTCGTCGCAAGAACAATCCGTTGCTGGTGGGCGAGGCCGGCGTGGGCAAGACCGCGATTGCCGAAGGCCTGGCCAAGCGCATCGTCGACAACCAGGTGCCGGACCTGCTGGCCAACAGTGTCGTCTATTCCCTCGATCTTGGCGCCTTGCTCGCAGGTACCAAGTACCGCGGTGATTTCGAGAAGCGCTTCAAGGCGCTGCTCAATGAACTGAAAAAACGTCCGCAAGCGATCCTGTTCATCGATGAGATCCACACCATCATTGGTGCGGGTGCCGCGTCCGGTGGTGTCATGGATGCCTCGAACCTGCTCAAGCCGTTGCTGTCGTCCGGCGATATCCGGTGCATCGGTTCGACCACCTTCCAGGAATTTCGCGGGATCTTCGAGAAAGACCGCGCTTTGGCCCGGCGCTTCCAGAAGGTCGATGTGTCGGAGCCGTCGGTGGAAGACACCATCGGTATCCTGCGTGGCCTGAAGGGGCGTTTCGAGTCTCATCACAACATCGAATACAGCGATGAAGCCCTGCGTGCCGCCGCCGAATTGGCGTCGCGCTACATCAATGACCGGCACATGCCGGACAAGGCGATCGACGTCATCGACGAGGCGGGTGCCTATCAACGCCTGCAGCCGATCGAGAAGCGCGTAAAACGCATCGAAGTGCCTCAGGTCGAGGACATCGTCGCGAAAATCGCGCGGATTCCGCCCAAGCATGTCACCAGCTCCGACAAGGAGCTGCTGCGTAACCTCGAGCGTGACCTGAAGCTGACGGTGTTTGGCCAGGATGCGGCGATCGACTCCCTGGCGACTGCGATCAAGCTGTCTCGCGCCGGCCTGAAGTCGCCTGACAAGCCAGTCGGTTCGTTCCTGTTCGCCGGGCCTACGGGTGTCGGTAAAACCGAGGCGGCTCGGCAATTGGCCAAGGCGCTGGGTGTCGAGCTGGTTCGATTCGACATGTCCGAGTACATGGAGCGTCACACCGTATCGCGCCTGATTGGTGCACCTCCTGGTTATGTCGGGTTCGATCAGGGCGGTCTGCTGACCGAAGCCATCACCAAGCAGCCACATTGCGTGCTGTTGCTCGATGAGATCGAGAAGGCGCATCCGGAAGTCTTCAACCTGCTGCTGCAGGTCATGGACCACGGTACGCTGACCGATAACAACGGGCGCAAGGCGGATTTCCGTAACGTTATCGTCATCATGACGACCAACGCCGGTGCCGAAACCGCGGCGCGTGCTTCGATCGGCTTCACCCTTCAGGATCACTCTTCCGATGCGATGGAAGTGATCAAGAAGAGCTTCACGCCGGAATTCCGCAACCGTCTGGACACCATCATCCAGTTTGGTCGCCTCAGCCATGAGGTTATCAAGAGCGTGGTGGACAAGTTCCTTATCGAACTTCAGGCGCAGCTGGAAGACAAGCGTGTCCTGCTGGAAGTCACCGATGCGGCCCGCAGCTGGCTGGCGGCCGGTGGTTACGACGCCATGATGGGTGCGCGACCAATGGCTCGCCTGATCCAGGACAAGATCAAGCGTCCGCTGGCGGAGGAGATTCTCTTTGGCGAACTGGCCGAACATGGCGGTGTGGTGCACATCGACATCAAGGACGGCGAACTGACCTTCGAGTTCGAGACGACGGCCGAAATGGCCTGAGGCTGACGTAACAAAACAAAAAGGCGCCTTCGGGCGCCTTTTTGCTGTCCGCCGACCTCTGTAGGAGCTGCCGAAGGCTGCGATCTTTTGATTTTGTTTTTTCAACATTAAGATCAAAAGATCGCAGCCTTCGGCAGCTCCTACAGGGGAGAGTGCTGAATCGCGGGCATACAAAAACGCCCGGCTATGCCGGGCGTCTTGTATTGACTTGATTAGCGGGCGCGGTAAGTGATGCGCCCTTTGCTCAAGTCATAGGGCGTCAGTTCGACGCGCACTTTGTCACCGGTAAGAATACGAATGTAGTTCTTGCGCATCTTGCCGGAAATATGCGCGGTTACGACGTGCCCATTTTCCAACTCCACGCGAAACATGGTGTTGGGCAGGGTGTCGACGACAGTGCCTTCCATTTCGAAGCTGTCTTCTTTCGACATGCAGTAAAGCCCTCGGTGTCCAGTGAATGGCCCGGTGCAACTGCGCCAGGCAAAAGCGGCGTGCATTGTGCCCGAAAAATGGGGTTCAAGCCAAGGGGTTTAGGGCGGGCTCTAGTTCAGGACGACCCAGCGCTGGTTAACCAGCAGCTCAATGGGGCGATATTGGGTCTTGTAGCTCATTTTTTTGCAGTTTTTGATCCAGTAGCCCAGGTAGACCGCGTCGAGCCCCAGGCGCCGGGCCTCGGCAATCTGCCAGAGGATGGCAAAACGCCCCAGGCTACGTCGCTCTTCGTCGGGTTCATAGAAGGTGTAGACGGCCGAAAGACCGTTCGGCAGAAGGTCGGTCACGGCGATTGCCAGCAACCGGCCGTCGAGACGGAATTCGTAGAACCGTGAAAACGGCAGGTCGCGCACCAGGAATGTGGAAAACTGGTCGCGGCTCGGCGGGTACATGTCGCCATCGGCATGCCGCTGTTCGATATAGCGCTGGTATAGATCGAAATACTCTTCGCTGAACCCTGGCTTGGCCGGGCGTACCTGCAAGTCGGCGTTGCGTTTGAAAATACGTTTCTGCTGGCGGTTGGGGGTGAATTGCGCCACAGGGATGCGCGCCGGTACGCACGCATTGCAGTTCTGGCAATGGGGTCGATACAGGTGGTCGCCACTGCGACGAAAACCCATTTCCGACAGATCCGCATAGACATGCACATCCATGGGCTGGCTAGGATCGAGAAACAGGGTCGTGGCCTGCTCCTCAGGCAGATAACTGCAAGAGTGGGGCTGAGTGGCATAGAACTTCAAGCGCGCCAACTCGGTCATGATCAACCCTCGGAATAAGCTTTTGATTAGGGGCGTCTCTAAGTGTAAGCCACGCGCGCAAAAGACGCTCAGCAAACCCAGGTTGCGCGGTTGGGTTGGTCAAGATACTGCGCCAGATACCCGGCAAACGCGCTGCGCGGAATCGCCCGGGCGCCGAGGCTGTGCAGGTGGTCGGTGGGCATCTGGCAGTCGATCAGCACAAAACCCGACTCTTTCAGATGTCGCACCAGGGCGGCGAAGCCAAATTTCGAGGCGTTGTCGGCGCGGCTGAACATGGACTCGCCGAAAAACAGCTGGCCCATCGCCAGGCCGTACAGGCCGCCAACCAGCTCGCCCTGGTCCCAGACTTCCACCGAATGCGCGTAACCACGCTTGTGCAGTTCCAGGTAGGCATCCTGCATGGCGCCGGTGATCCAGGTGCCGTCAGCGTATTCCCGTGGGGCGGCGCAGGCGCGGATGACGGCGGCAAAATCCCGGTCGAAGCTGACCTGATAGCGTTGCTGGCGCAGCAACTTGCCCAGGCTGCGGGAAACGTGCAGTTCGTCGGGAAACAGGACGGTACGCGGGTCCGGTGACCACCAGAGGATCGGCTGGCCTTCGGAAAACCATGGAAAACAACCGTGGCGATAGGCCTGGATCAGCCGGTCGGCCGACAGGTCGCCACCGGCGGCCAACAGGCCGTTGGGGTCGCGCATGGCTTTTTCCAGCGGCGGGAAAGTCAGGGAGTTGCGTTGTAACCAAGTCAGCATGGCGTCCGGGCTTGCAGAAGGGGAGGGCGGTAGCGGGCAGGAGGCCCGCCACCCAGTGTGCCGTTAAACAGCGGGAATGTCGTCGAGGTATTTTTCCGCGTCCAGGGCAGCCATGCAGCCAGCCCCGGCGGAAGTCACCGCCTGACGATACACATGATCGGCCACGTCGCCGGCGGCAAACACGCCTGCGATGGCGGTCGCGGTGGCATTGCCCTCGCTGCCGCCCTTGACCTGCAGGTAGCCGTCACGCATCTCCAGCTGGCCGACGAACAGGTCGGTATTGGGTTTGTGGCCGATGGCGATGAACACGCCGGCCAGCGCCAGCTCGGTGATTTCGCCGGTATGGCTGTCGCGCAGGCGGGCGCCGGTCACGCCGCTGGCATCGCCCAGCACTTCATCCAGGTTCTGGTTCCAGTGCAGGCGAATATTGCCGTTGGCGGCCTTGTCGAAGAGTTTGTCCTGAAGGATTTTCTCCGAACGCAGTTTGTCGCGCCGGTGAATCAAATGAACCTCCCGGGCGATGTTCGATAAATACAGTGCTTCTTCAACCGCGGTATTGCCGCCGCCAACCACCGCGACCACTTGTTTGCGATAAAAGAAACCGTCGCAGGTCGCGCAGGCGGAAACACCCTTGCCGGCAAAGGTTTCTTCCGAGGGCAATCCGAGGTATTGCGCCGAAGCGCCGGTGGCGATGATCAGTGCGTCGCACGTATACGTACCGCTGTCGCCGGCCAATTCGAACGGGCGCTGTTGCAACTTGGCCGTATGGATGTGGTCGTAAACGATCTGTGTATCAAAGCGCTCGGCATGTTTTTGCATGCGCTCCATCAGGACCGGGCCGGTAAGTCCTTCCACATCACCTGGCCAGTTGTCGACTTCGACGGTGGTGGTGAGCTGGCCACCTGCCTGTATGCCGGTGATGACAACGGGTTTGAGGTTGGCGCGGGCGGCATACACGGCTGCGCTGTAACCGGCGGGGCCGGAACCCAGAATGATCAAGCGGTGATGCTGCGCTTCGCTCATAAAAACACCTCATAAGCCTTTGTCACAAAAGAGAATGCATGCTCAAATTGAGTCGCATGTAATGTGCTTTTGACTATGCTGCATACTAGTATTCCAAGCATGGCATCAGGCGAACAAACCCGTACAATGCCTGGTTGTAACAGTGTTTGTAACAAGAGAAGCCTTGCGCCACCTGTTTATAAAAACCGGGGCGTAGTGTTAAAAGTAGACCCGGTTGCGCCTGTTAACTTTTTTACCTGCCTGGAACGGGCATTTTTTATAGTCATTCAACAGATGGACGCGCCCCAGGCGCAGGAAAAGAAGCGTTTTGAAGAAATCCACCGAAGCACCCAAGACAGTCGTTCCGCTCTGGCGTCAGCATTTGCACTACCGGCTCAAGGAAGGTGCATTGATCGCCATCGGCGCGTTGTGCCTGTTCCTGATGATGGCCTTGCTGACCTATGGCAAGGACGATCCGGGCTGGAGCCATAACAGCAAGATCGACGACGTGCAGAACTTCGGCGGGCCGGCGGGCTCCTACAGCGCCGATATCCTGTTCATGGTGCTCGGTTATTTCGCCTATATCTTCCCGCTGCTGTTGGCGGTCAAGGCTTATCAGATCTTCCGCCAGCGCCACGAACCGTGGCAGTGGAGTGGCTGGCTGTTCTCCTGGCGCCTGATCGGCCTGGTGTTCCTGGTGCTGTCCGGCGCGGCGCTGGCCCATATTCATTTCCATGCCGCGACCGGCCTGCCGGCTGGCGCAGGCGGCGCGCTGGGCGAAAGCCTGGGCGATCTGGCAAAGAATGCGCTGAACATTCAGGGCAGCACACTGCTGTTCATCGCCTTGTTCCTGTTCGGGCTGACGGTGTTCACCGACCTGTCGTGGTTCAAGGTGATGGACGTCACCGGCAAGATCACCCTCGACCTGTTCGAATTGTTCCAGGGCGCGGCCAATCGCTGGTGGGCGGCGCGTACCGAGCGCAAGCAGCTGGTCGCGCAATTGCGTGAAGTCGACGATCGGGTGCATGACGTTGTCGCGCCGACCGTCACCGACAAGCGCGAGCAGGCCAAGGTCAAGGAGCGCCTGATCGAACGTGAGCAGGCCCTGAGCAAGCACATGTCCGAGCGTGAGAAGCAGGTGCCGCCGGTCATCGCGCCAGCGCCGCCCAAGCCGGCCGCGCCCAGCAAGCGCGTGGAAAAAGAGAAGCAGGCGCCGCTGTTCGTCGACAGCGCCGTGGAAGGCACCTTGCCGCCGATCTCGATTCTCGATCCCGCGGAAAAGAAACAACTCAATTACTCACCGGAATCCCTGGCGGCGGTCGGCCATCTGCTGGAAATCAAGCTCAAGGAATTCGGCGTCGAAGTCACCGTTGATTCGATCCACCCGGGCCCGGTGATTACCCGTTACGAAATCCAGCCGGCGGCCGGGGTCAAGGTCAGCCGTATCTCCAACCTGGCTAAGGACCTGGCGCGTTCCCTGGCCGTGACCAGTGTGCGGGTCGTGGAAGTGATTCCGGGCAAGACTACGGTTGGTATCGAGATTCCCAACGAAGACCGGCAGATCGTGCGGTTTTCCGAGGTGCTGTCGACCCCCGAGTACGACAACTTCAAGTCGCCGGTCACCCTGGCCCTGGGCCACGACATCGGCGGCAAGCCGGTGATCACCGACCTGGCGAAAATGCCCCACCTGCTGGTGGCCGGTACCACCGGTTCCGGTAAGTCGGTGGGCGTGAACGCGATGATCCTGTCGATCCTGTTCAAGTCCGGCCCGGAAGACGCCAAGCTGATCATGATCGACCCGAAAATGCTGGAGCTGTCGATCTACGAAGGCATTCCGCACCTGCTGTGCCCGGTGGTCACCGACATGAAGGATGCGGCCAACGCCCTGCGCTGGAGCGTCGCCGAGATGGAGCGGCGCTACAAGCTGATGGCGAAGATGGGCGTGCGAAACCTGTCGGGCTTCAACGCCAAGGTCAAGGAAGCCCAGGACGCCGGTGAGCCGTTGAGCGATCCGCTGTACAAGCGCGAGAGCATCCACGACGAAGCGCCGCTGTTGCAGAAACTGCCCACCATCGTCGTGGTGGTCGACGAATTCGCCGACATGATGATGATCGTCGGCAAGAAGGTTGAAGAGCTGATTGCCCGTATCGCCCAGAAGGCACGGGCGGCCGGTATCCACTTGATTCTCGCGACCCAGCGTCCCTCGGTGGATGTGATCACCGGCCTGATCAAGGCCAACATTCCGACCCGCATGGCGTTCCAGGTATCGAGCAAGATCGACTCCCGGACCATCATCGACCAGGGCGGCGCCGAGCAATTGCTGGGTCACGGTGACATGCTGTACATGCCGCCGGGCACCAGCCTGCCGATCCGGGTCCACGGCGCCTTCGTGTCCGACGATGAGGTCCACCGTGTGGTGGAAGCCTGGAAACTGCGCGGGGCGCCGGAGTATAACGACGACATCCTCAACGGTGTCGAAGAGGCCGGCAGCGGCTTTGAAGGCAGCAGCGGTGGCGGCGATGGCGATGATCCGGAGGCCGACGCGCTGTACGACGAAGCAGTACAGTTCGTCCTGGAAAGCCGTCGCGCCTCGATCTCCGCCGTCCAGCGCAAGCTGAAAATCGGCTACAACCGCGCGGCGCGCATGATCGAGGCCATGGAAATGGCCGGGGTCGTGACGTCCATGAACACCAACGGTTCGCGCGAAGTCCTGGCCCCTGGCCCGGTGCGCGACTGACCCCGAATTGAAAGGGCGGCGCCTTGAAGCGCCACCCGCACTCCCACGAATGTTATGAGGACTCCCATGCGTCTTATCCGCATGCTGTTGCTGCCGGTACTGGCTTTGACCACGCTTTCGGCCCACGCCGATGACAAGGACGTGGCGCGCCTGACTCAATTGCTGGAAAAATCCCAGACCCTGAGCGCACGCTTTTCCCAGTTGACCCTTGATGGCACCGGCACCCAGTTGCAGGAAACCGCCGGCCAGATGTCGCTGCAACGTCCGGGGTTGTTCTACTGGCACACCGATGCACCGCAGGAGCAACTGATGGTGTCCGATGGCAAGAAGGTCTCCCTGTGGGACCCGGACCTGGAGCAAGTCACCATCAAGAACCTCGATCAACGCCTGACCCAGACGCCGGCGCTGCTGTTGTCCGGTGACGTGTCCAAGATCAGCCAGAGCTTCGATATCAGCGCCAAGGAAGCCGGGGGCGTGATCGACTTCACCCTGAAGCCTAAAACCAAGGACACCCTGTTCGACAGCCTGCGCCTGTCGTTCCGCAACGGCCTGGTCAATGATATGCAGCTGATCGACAGCGTCGGCCAGCGCACCAACATCCTGTTCACCGGGGTGAAGGCCAACGAGCCGATCCCGGCGTCCAAGTTCAAGTTCGACATCCCCAAGGGTGCGGACGTGATCCAGGAATAAGCCGTAAACCCTGTGGGAGCGGGCTTGCTCGCGAATGCGCAGTGTCAGATACCACCAGGTTGACTGACACTGCGCATTCGCGAGCAAGCCCGCTCCCACAGGGATCTGACCAGCACCAGAACCCCGTGAGGTTTCAACAGCAGTGATGGACCTGTTTCGCAGCACCCCGATCGCTCAACCCCTGGCCGCCCGCTTGCGTGCGGCCAACCTGGATGAGTACGTCGGTCAGGAGCACGTGCTCGCTCGCGGCAAACCTTTGCGCGAAGCCCTGGAGCAGGGTGCCCTGCACTCGATGATTTTCTGGGGGCCGCCGGGTGTGGGCAAGACCACGCTGGCGCGGTTGCTGGCGGAAGTTTCGGAGGCGCATTTCGAGACGGTGTCGGCGGTGCTGGCGGGGGTCAAGGAGATCCGTCAGGCGGTGGAAATCGCCAAGCAGCAAGCGGCGCAGTACGGTCGGCGCACGATCCTGTTCGTCGACGAAGTGCACCGTTTCAACAAGTCACAGCAGGATGCGTTCCTGCCCTACGTCGAGGACGGCACGCTGATTTTCATCGGCGCCACCACCGAAAACCCGTCCTTCGAACTCAATAACGCCTTGTTGTCCCGCGCCCGCGTCTATGTACTCAAAAGCCTCGACGAAACCGCCCTGCGCAAACTGGTGCATCGCGCGCTGACCGAAGAGCGCGGCCTGGGCAAGCGTCACCTGAGCCTCAGCGATGAAGGTTTCCAGATGCTGCTGTCCGCCGCCGACGGGGATGGCCGGCGTCTGTTGAATTTGCTGGAAAACGCCTCGGACCTGGCCGAAGACCACAGTGAGATCGGCGTCGAGCTGCTGCAAAGCCTGCTGGGTGATACCCGCCGCCGTTTCGACAAGGGTGGCGAAGCGTTCTACGACCAGATATCCGCACTGCACAAATCGGTGCGCGGGTCCAACCCCGACGGCGCGTTGTACTGGTTCGCGCGGATGATCGACGGCGGTTGCGATCCGCTGTACCTGGCCCGGCGCGTGGTGCGCATGGCCAGCGAAGACATCGGCAACGCCGATCCCCGCGCCCTGAGCCTGTGCCTGGCGGCGTGGGAAGTGCAGGAACGACTCGGCAGCCCCGAAGGCGAACTTGCGGTGGCCCAGGCCATTACGTACCTGGCCTGCGCGCCGAAAAGCAACGCGGTGTACATGGGCTTCAAGGCCGCGCTGCGCAGCGCTGCCGAGCACGGCTCGCTGGAAGTGCCGCTGCACCTGCGCAATGCCCCGACCAAGCTGATGAAGCAATTGGGCTACGGCGACGAATACCGTTACGCCCACGACGAGCCGGACGCCTATGCCGCCGGCGAAGATTACTTCCCTGAAGAGCTCGACCCGATTCCGTTCTATCAGCCCGTGCCCCGCGGCCTGGAGATGAAGATCGGTGAAAAGCTCAATCATTTGGCGCAACTCGATCGTTTAAGCCCCCGGCAGCGGAGAAAGTAGTGATTCAGACTATTCTTGCGGTGTCCGTGGCCGGCATCGCTGGTACATTACTGCGTTTCGCCACCGGCAACTGGGTCAACGCCCATTGGCCCCGGCATTTTTATACGGCGACCCTGGCTGTCAATCTGGTGGGCTGCCTGATCATCGGCGTGCTGTACGGGCTGTTTCTGACACGCCCTGAAGTGCCGATCGAAATTCGCGCCGGCCTGATTGTGGGTTTCGTAGGGGGTCTGACGACCTTTTCATCCTTTTCACTGGATACGCTGCGCCTGCTGGAAAGCGGGCAGGCACTGATAGCCTTCGGTTATCTGGCCATCAGCGTATTCGGCGGGCTGCTCGCCACCTGGGCTGGCCTGTCCTTGACCAAACTTTGATAAACGAGAGACCGACATGCTCGATTCCAAACTGTTACGTAGCAACCTTCAGGACGTAGCGGACCGCCTGGCATCCCGCGGCTTTGCCCTGGATGTCGCGCGCATCGAAGCGCTGGAAGAACAGCGCAAGACCGTCCAGACCCGCACCGAAGCACTGCAGGCTGAGCGTAATGCGCGTTCCAAGTCCATCGGTCAGGCCAAGCAGCGCGGCGAAGACATCGCGCCGTTGATGGCGGACGTCGAGCGCATGGCGGGCGAGTTGGCTTGCGGTAAGACCGAACTGGACGCGATCCAGACCGAACTGGATTCGATCCTGCTGGGCATCCCCAACCTGCCGCACGAATCGGTGCCGGTCGGTGAAGACGAAGACGGCAACGTTGAAGTGCGCCGCTGGGGCACGCCGACGGTCTTCGATTTCCCGGTCCAGGACCACGTTGCCCTGGGCGAGAAGTTCGGCTGGCTGGACTTCGAAACCGCCGCCAAGCTGTCCGGTGCGCGTTTCGCCCTGTTGCGCGGCCCGATTGCCCGTCTGCACCGCGCCCTGGCGCAGTTCATGATCAACCTGCACGTCACCGAGCACGGCTACGAAGAGGCCTACACGCCTTATCTGGTCCAGGCCCCGGCGCTGCAAGGCACCGGCCAGTTGCCGAAGTTCGAGGAAGACCTGTTCAAGATCGCTCGCGAAGGCGAAGCCGACCTGTACCTGATCCCGACCGCCGAAGTGTCCCTGACCAACATCGTCGCAGGCGAAATCGTCGATTCGAAACTGCTGCCGATCAAGTTCGTCGCCCACACGCCGTGCTTCCGCAGCGAAGCCGGCGCGTCGGGTCGCGATACCCGCGGCATGATTCGCCAGCACCAGTTCGACAAGGTCGAGATGGTCCAGATCGTCGAGCCGTCGACTTCCATGGAAGCGTTGGAGGGCCTGACCGCCAACGCCGAGAAAGTCCTGCAGCTGCTGCAATTGCCTTACCGCACCCTGGCGCTGTGCACCGGTGACATGGGCTTCAGCGCCGTCAAGACCTACGACCTGGAAGTGTGGATTCCGAGCCAGGACAAGTACCGTGAAATCTCGTCGTGCTCCAACTGCGGCGACTTCCAGGCCCGTCGCATGCAAGCGCGTTTCCGCAACCCGGAAACCGGCAAGCCGGAGCTGGTACACACCCTCAACGGTTCCGGCCTGGCGGTCGGTCGTACCCTGGTGGCGGTGTTGGAGAACTACCAGCAGGCCGACGGTTCGATCCGTGTGCCGGACGTGCTCAAGCCGTACATGGGTGGCCTTGAGGTCATCGGCTAAATGAAATATCTGCCGCTGTTCCATAACCTGCGCGGCAGTCGTGTGTTGGTTGTCGGTGGGGGGGAGATTGCCTTGCGCAAATCCCGCCTGCTGGCCGATGCCGGTGCGCTGCTGCGGGTGGTCGCACCTGAAATCGAACAGCAACTACGTGAACTGGTTGCCGCCAGCGGCGGCGAGTGCGTGGTGCGCGGTTACGTCGAGGCGGATCTCGAGGGTTGCGGGCTGATCATCGCCGCCACCGATGACGAAGCGCTGAACGCACAAGTCTCCGCCGATGCCCATCGGCGTTGCGTGCCGGTCAACGTGGTGGATGCGCCGGCCCTGTGCAGCGTGATCTTCCCGGCGATCGTCGACCGTTCGCCGTTGATCATTGCCGTGTCCAGCGGCGGCGATGCGCCGGTGCTGGCGCGCTTGATTCGCGCCAAGATCGAAACCTGGATTCCTTCCACCTACGGCCAACTGGCCGGTCTCGCGGCGCGTTTCCGCAATCAGGTGAAAAGCCTGTTCCCGGATGTGCAGCAGCGTCGCGCGTTCTGGGAAGACGTGTTCCAGGGCCCGATCGCCGACCGGCAATTGGCCGGGCAGGGCGCCGAAGCCGAGCGTCTGTTGCAGGCCAAGGTCGATGGCGAAGCGCCGGTGGCGACCGGCGAGGTGTATCTGGTGGGCGCAGGTCCCGGTGATCCGGACTTGCTGACCTTCCGCGCCTTGCGCCTGATGCAGCAAGCCGACGTGGTGCTGTATGACCGTCTGGTGGCGCCGGCGATCCTTGAGCTGTGCCGTCGCGATGCCGAGCGGGTGTACGTCGGCAAGCGTCGTGCCGACCATGCGGTGCCGCAGGACCAGATCAACCAGCAATTGGTGGATCTGGCAATGCAGGGCAAGCGCGTGGTGCGGTTGAAGGGCGGTGATCCGTTCATCTTCGGCCGTGGCGGGGAAGAGATCGAGGAACTGGCGGCCCATGGCATCCCGTTCCAGGTGGTGCCG
The DNA here is from genome assembly GCF_902498195.1 of Pseudomonas fluorescens. Taxonomy (GTDB): domain Bacteria; phylum Pseudomonadota; class Gammaproteobacteria; order Pseudomonadales; family Pseudomonadaceae; genus Aquipseudomonas; species Aquipseudomonas fluorescens_BU. The sequence goes on from NZ_CABVIY010000001.1 coordinate 328,580, forward strand.
GGTATCACGGCGGCAAGCGGTTGCGCGGCGTATGCCGGGATTCCGCTGACCCACCGCGATTACGCGCAGTCTGTAAGGTTCGTCACCGGTCACCTCAAGGACGGTACGACCGATCTGCCGTGGGCGGATCTGGTGGCCCCGGCGCAAACCCTGGTGTTCTACATGGGCCTGGTGGGCTTGCCGATCATCTGTGAACAGCTGATCAGGCATGGTCGCGGCGCGGATACCCCGGCGGCGCTGATCCAGCAGGGCACCACCGTCAATCAGCGGGTGTTTACCGGCACTTTGGCGGACCTGCCCACACTGGTGGCGGAGCATGAAGTGCATGCGCCGACGCTGGTGATCGTGGGGGAAGTGGTGCAACTGCGCGAGAAGCTGGCGTGGTTTGAAGGGGCTCAGGGGCAGGTCTAGAAACCGAGTCGTCCCCTTCGCGAGCAAGCCCGCTCCCACTTTTTGACCGTATTCTTGAGTTAGAACGCGGTCAAAAATGTGGGAGCGGGCTTGCTCGCGAAGAGGCCCTCAAAACCTGCGACAGTCTTAAACCCTGCGCCAAACCCCTTTCCCGCTCAACCGCGCCCGATCATGGGGTGCCGTAAAATCCTGCACCGGCCCTTTCGGCACGACACCGGTCGGGTTGATGGTCTTGTGGCTGCCGTAGTAGTGGTTCTTGATGTGTTCGAAATCCACGGTCCCGGCAATCCCCGGCCACTGGTACATTTCCCGCAGCCAGTTCGACAGGTTCGGATAATCGGCAATCCGCCGCAGGTTGCACTTGAAGTGGCCGTGGTACACCGCATCAAAACGAATCAGTGTGGTGAACAGGCGGATGTCCGCTTCCGTCAGGTATTCGCCTGCCAGGTAACGATTGGCACCCAGCAACGCTTCCAGATGATCCAGTTCCGCAAACACGTCATCGAAGGCTTCTTCATAAGCCTGCTGTGACGTGGCAAACCCTGCACGATAAACACCGTTGTTTACCGCCGGGTAAATCCGCTCGTTCAGCGCGTCGATCTCGGCCCGCAGCGCTTGCGGGTAGAAGTCCAGATCATTACCGGTCAAGTCATCGAAAGCGCTGTTGAACATGCGGATGATTTCCGCCGATTCATTGCTGACGATGCGATTCTGCTGTGTGTCCCAAAGCACCGGCACGGTGACGCGGCCGGTGTAGTCGGCGGTGTCGGCGGTGTAGCGCTGATGCATGAAGTCGAAGTGATCGAGCTGGTCGCCGGTGGAGCCCAGTGCCTTGTCGAAGGTCCAGCCGTTTTCCAGCATCAGCCAACTGACCACCGACACGTCGATCAGGCTTTCCAGGCCCTTGAGTTTGCGCAGGATCAGCGTGCGATGGGCCCACGGACAGGCGAGGGATACGTAGAGGTGATAGCGGCCGGCCTCGGCCGCAAAGCCACCGACACCACTCGGGCCGGGTTGGCCGTCGGCGGTGACCCAGTTGCGCCGTTGCGCCTGTTCACGCTGGAACGCGCCGTCCTTGCTGCTTTCGTACCACTTGTCCTGCCATTGACCTTCGACTAGCAAACCCATGTCCGAAACTCCTCAACCGATAAGCGTTGGAGAGGAGTCTATTCCTATAGGTTCGATAAAAAAGCGCAAATACTGAAGAGTCATTATCGATTAAATCGATTTGTCTCGCGCGTCCCAGTATTGCTGGGCGGTTTCGAACGCTTGCTCGCGGGGCTGGCCGAGACCACGCAGGGCCAGGGCCATGGTGGAAATCAGGGCCATTTGCGGATAGCTGTCGACTACATCGCCGCGCCAGACGGCTTTCAGGTGTTCGATCTCCAACGAAGCGGGTTTCACGTGGCGCTGGCTCGACAGTTGCGGCCATTCCTCGTCCCAGCTTGCGCCGCCCGTGGTGCCGTACAGATGGCTGTCGGCGTCCGGGTTGATCTCGATCTCGCCGCCGTCGCCCTTGACCACGATCGCGTTGTCGCCGAGCAGGCCGCTGGCATCACGATGCACCGCCTGGTAGCCGGGGTGGAAAATGCTTTGCAGGCCGCAACGGGCACCCAGCGGGTTGAGAATCCGTGCCAGGGAGTGGATCGGCGAGCGCAGGCCCAGGGTGTTGCGCAGGTCAATCATGCGTTGCAGTTGTGGCGCCCAGTCCACCAGCGGCATGAAGGCCAGGCCGCCGTTATCCAGCGCCGCACCGGCCTGTTGCCAGTTGCGGCACAGCGGGATCTGCAGCGCGTCCAGCAATTGCTCGCTATATAGCCGACCCGCCGTGTGTGCGCCGCCGCCATGCATGAAAATCCGTATGCCGTTCTGTGCCAGGCACTTGGCCGCCAGCAGATACCACGGCAGGTGACGCTTCTTGCCGGCATAAGTCGGCCAGTCCAGATCGACCTTCAAGGCCGGGGCCTGCAAACGCTCGCGCAGGGCCTCGGTGAAACCGGCCATTTCCTCGGCGCTTTCTTCCTTGTGCCGCAACAGCATCAGGAACGCACCGAGCTGGGTGTCCTCGACCTGTTCGTCGAGCACCATGCCCATGGCCTGGCGGGCTTCGTCGCGGGTCAGGTCGCGGGCGCCGCGCTTGCCTTTGCCGAGGATGCGCACGAACTGGGCGAACGGGTGTTCGGCGGGCGTTTCGAGGGTCAACGCGGGGTAGTCGGTCATAAGCAATTCGTCGGTTTGGGCAGGCCCGCCAGTTTCGCGGCGAGTTTGGCGGGGGTGCCTTTGAACAGTCGGTTCAGGTGCAGGCTGTTGCCTTTGTCCGGGCCGAGCTTCAAGGCGGTGTACTTGATCAGTGGGCGGGTGGCCGGCGACAGCTGGAATTCGGCGTAGAAACGGCGCAGCAGGTCGAGGATTTCCCAGTGTTCGGGGCTCAGCTCGATGTCTTCGGCGGCGGCCAGGGCGCTGGCGACGTCGGTCGACCAGTCACTCAGCTCGACCAGGAAACCGTCCTTGTCCAATTCGATGGCGCGTGCGCCGACGGTCAATACATTCATAACCAGCTGTTGACCTTGTCATGGTGAACCGACAGTTCGACGAAGGCCGGATAATCCACGGCCTCGGCCCAATCCGCAATCGCGATGGCCCGTGCCCGGGCGTCTTCGTCCAGGGCGTAGAGTTTCAGGCCGCGAGCTTGCAGCGTGGTGAACGGCGCGGTGCCTGGTTGCAAGGCGTAGACGGCGTCACCGCACAGCAGCAGCGCATCGTCGGCACCGATCACGCGCAGGCAACTGGTCAGGCGGTCGTCGCCGAAGGGGGAATGAGACAACACATGCAAAGTCGACATCAGAGGGTGATCACCTGGTCGTAACGGTCAATGAGTGCAGTGATTTCCTGGGCGCTCAGCGCCCGGGCGTCTTCCAGTGACAGCGCATTTGAGTCCAGGCCACGCTGTGCCACGCTTTCGGCGCAGACAAACAGTTCTTCGACGCCAAACATCGGCAGGGCCTGCAAGTTGGCGCTCAGGTCTTTCTGTTGCAGGGCCTTGGCGTCCTGTTTGGCGGCGAGCTGAAACACACCGTCATCGAGAAACAGCAGGCCGATCGGCAGGTCGAAGGCGCCGCCGGCCAGCACGATGTCCAGTGCTTCCCGCGCACCGGGTCCGGACCACGGGGATTGGCGGCTGATAATCAACAGGGATTTGGCCATCTCACGCGCCTCCAAAACAGATCAGGCGGTCGGCGTCCTGCGCCGCGTCATGCAACTGGCCGAGGCCGGACAGCTCCCACGGCGCGCCGACGGCGACCGCGTCGCGTTGATAGCGCCGCGCTTCTTCCTCGTTCAGCACACCCCGGCGCAGGGCGGCGGCGATGCACACCACGCCATCCAGTTGATGTTCGCTGACAAAGGCGCGCCATTGCCTGGGCAAATCCAGCTCATCCTGTGGCGTCACCACGCTGGCGGACGCGTTGTAGACGCCATCCTGGTAGAAAAACAGCCGGACAATCTCATGCCCACCGGCCAGCGCGGCCTGGGCAAACAGCAAGGCACGGCGCGAGGAGGGCGCATGGGCGGCGGAAAACACGGCGATGGCGAACTTCATGACAGACTCGATCAGTGAAACTGCGGCCATGATAAAGCTTTATCGGCGGGGCGGCGAAGGGGGTTTGACAGAAGACTGGGGCACCCCCTTCGCGAGCAAGCCCGCTCCCACATTTGAAATGCATTCCCATGTGGGAGCGGGCTTGCTCGCGAAGGCGGACTGTCTGGCGCATCAATCATCAGGATGACTTGGCCAACCCATACAATTCGCAATATTCCAGCCATTCCATCCCGGCCATCTCGGCCACTTCCCTGTGCACTTCCAGGCGCTGGGCCTCGTAGTCCTCAGGCGTGACGGCGGTCAGTTGCAGCGTCAATTCCCAGGCAAACAGGCCAAGGCGCTCGGCTTCGGCCTCGAAGGCTTCGTGCAATCGCTCGTCGCGAAACTGTGCGACGGTTTCGCCCTTGGCCTGGGCGAGCAGCGGGTTCAGGTTGTCCAGCTCGACGCGCAGCCCGGGACGCTCATCGAGAAATCTTTTCAGGGCCTGTTCGTGTTGCAGCTCGGATGCCGCCATGGTCGCTCCTTGAGAGGGATTACGCAGACTGCTTCTTGGCAGCCTTGGCCGCAGCCGCCAGGCATTCCAGGGCAAACTGCTCGGTGTAGGTCATCTGAATCGGCGTGGTTTCACCCTTGACGGTTCTTTCGCCGTCGAGGATGTAGCGAATGCGCTTGTCGGTGACGCCGATTCGCTTGGCGATCCAGGAAGGCGTCTGGCCGATCTGGCTGATCAGCTTGTCGGCATATTCAGTGGTCGGTTTGTAAAACTCGGCGTTGGGGGTCATCAGGTTTCCAGAAAGAAAGTTGAAGCGGCGCAGGGGGGCGACAGGGTGCGCGAATCGTGGCGCGATGTCGCGGTATAAATGAAGTAAAGCAGAACGACACGGGCTGTCGGGGTGATACAGTCCGCTTTTTCCCGATGAGCGAATGCAATGCGAATTCTGATGGTGGCGCTGGCCGTCACGTTGCTAGCCGGTTGTGCCGGCTCGGTGATGAGCGACGCCCGCAGCAAACCCCCGTACAAGACTCTCAACTCGGACAAACCGGAAAAAGTCGTGGCCCAGTGCGTGCAGTTTTCCTGGCAGGACGAAGCGGTGTTCGGTGTCGATGCCAGCGGCTATCTGCAGCCGGGGGAGAAGGGCGGTACAACGGTGTACACGCGTTCGGCGGAGTCCTTCGTGGATGTGACCACCGATGCGTCCGGGACCGTGCTGAGCTACTACGCGCAGCAGGACGACTTCGTCGCCAAGCGCCGGCTGGCGGCGCTGGCGACGTGCCTGTGATTTGAAGGGCTAACGCAATCCCCTGTGGGAGCGGGCTTGCTCGCGAAAGCGGTGAATCAGTCAATACCGATCTCGACTGACACACTGCGTTCGCGAGCAAGCCCGCTCCCACTCGGGGTCGTGTTGATTACACACTTTGCGTAATGATCAGTCGCTCAATCGCTTCTGAAAGAAGAAATGTTTGTGCCCCGGCGGGTAGTCGGCGATGTGCCCGATCTCGCTGTAGCCGCATTTTTTGTAGAACTCCGGTGCCTGGAACGAAAAGGTATCGAGCCACAGCCCTACGCATTTTCTCTCCCGCGCCAGGTCTTCGGCCATCTGCATCAGCTTCGTGCCCATGCCTTGTCCCCGAGCCTGTTCCGGCACCGACAGCAGGTCGATGAACAGCCACTGATAAAACAACTTGGCGTACAGACCGCCGAGGATCTCGTCGTTTTCGTCGCGGACCAGTAGCGCGATGCTCTCGGGTATGGCGCCGTCGGCCTTCGAAGCGTTGTAGGCGCGCAGCGGCAGCAGGATGGCCTGGCGTTCTTCTTCCGTGGGGTTTGGCGAGAACTCGATACGCAGGGTCATGGCAATGTCCTTATGGCAGTGAAGTCGCAGACTATCCGGGTCATGGCGATTGATCCATCCCCCCGGCAAATGTGGAACCGTCGCCCGCGCGCAGATGTCTAGCCTCAAGAAGCGTCATTCCAGAACGCGGCCCATGAGGACACTCCGTGAATATTTTCGAAGCCTTGCGCGAAAGCCACGAACGCCAGCGTACCTATGCCAAAGCGCTGATCAAGACCAGCGGCGACACCCCCGAGCGGGTCGAGGCGTACCAACAGCTCAAGTCCGAACTGCAGGCCCACGAGACCGCTGAAGAACGTTATTTCTACATCCCGCTGATGGAACTCGACAACGGTGTCGACCTCAGTCGCCATGCGATTGCCGAGCATCATGAAATGGACGAAATGATGGAAGAGCTGGACGAGACCGAAATGTCCAGCCCGGCCTGGCTGGCGACCGCGAAGAAACTCTCCGAAAAGGTCCATCACCATCTCAAGGAGGAAGAGCAGAAATTCTTCCAGATGGCCGGCAAGCTGCTCGACGATAAACAGAAGGAGTCGCTGGCGAGTCAGTACGAGAAGGAATACAAGGCGCAGATTTCCTGAGGGTTGCTCCTGCAGGGGGCGTTAACTTGAAAACAAATCCCCCGTCCTGCCAACTTCCGACCAATCGCCCCCTTCAAGTGTGAGCAACAATTCCTTGGCCTCAAGCCCGCCGGCAAACCCGGTGAGCTTGCCCGAGGCGCCGATCACCCGATGACAGGGCGCAATGATCGAGATGGGATTCCTGCCGTTCGCCGCCCCCACCGCCCGCACCGCGCTCGGGTGGCCGATCTGTTCGGCGATCTGGCTGTAGCTGCGCGTCTCGCCAAACGGAATGGTCAGCAACGCGGCCCAGACCTTCTTCTGAAAGTCCGTGCCGGCAAAGTCCAGCTCCAGATCAAACCGCTGGCGCGTGCCGGCAAAGTATTCGCGCAGTTGTTCGGCAGCGCGCACTAGAACAGGATTGTCCGGCGCTTCGCTCATGGGACCCAGGCGCACCCGCCCGGGTTTGTCGTTTTCCCAGAGGATGGCTGCCAGTCGTGCGTCATTGGCGACCAGCGTCAACTCGCCGACCGGGGAGACCATGGTGATGCAGGTATAAGTCATGCCGAAGCCGCGCCGAATTGTTGAACAGGTGTTAAGGATACTGCCTCGCCGGGGAGGCGCAATACGCAATCTTGACCATACTTCGTACTGCTCTTGAAGCGTTCCCTCTGTTTTGACAGAGCCCTAAAACAAAAAGAGACCGACTCATGAAGTACGAACCTTTTGCCAAATCGCTGATAGCGACCTCCCTGGCGCTCAGCTGCCTGATGGCCCATGCGGCCTCCGTGGCCCCGGTCGCGGCCGAGAACGGCATGGTGGTCACGGCGCAGCACCTGGCCAGCCATGTTGGCGTGGATGTGCTCAAGAACGGCGGCAACGCGGTCGATGCCGCGGTCGCGGTGGGGTATGCGCTGGCGGTGGTGTACCCGGCGGCGGGCAACCTGGGCGGCGGCGGTTTCATGACCATTCAACTGGCCGACGGGCGCAAGACCTTCCTCGACTTCCGTGAAAAAGCCCCGCTGGCCGCCACCGCCGACATGTACCTGGACAAGGCGGGCAACGTTATTCCCGACTTGAGCACCCGTGGCCACCTGGCCGTAGGGGTGCCAGGCACCGTGTCCGGGATGGAACTGGCCCTGAGCAAATACGGCACCAAGCCCCGCAAGGAGGTGATCGCGCCGGCGATCAAACTCGCCGAAGACGGCTTCGTGCTGGAGCAGGGCGATGTCGAATTGCTGGAGTACGCCACCGACGTGTTCAAGAAGGACATCAAGGACTCCGGCGCGATCTTCCTGAGCAACGGCGAGCCAATGCAGGTCGGGCAGAAACTGGTGCAGAAAGACCTCGGCAAAACCCTGCGGGAAATCTCCGAGAAGGGCGCCGACGGTTTTTATAAAGGCTGGGTGGCCGACGCCATCGTCACGTCTAGCCAGGCCAACAAGGGCATGATCACCCAGGCCGACCTCGACAAGTACAAGACCCGCGAACTGGCGCCGATCGAATGCGACTACCGCGGCTATCATGTGGTCTCGGCGCCACCACCGAGCTCTGGCGGCGTGGTGATCTGCCAGATCATGAACATCCTCGAAGGCTACCCGATGAAAGACCTGGGCTATCACTCGGCCCAGGGCATGCACTACCAGATCGAAGCCATGCGTCACGCCTATGTCGATCGCAACAGCTACCTGGGCGACCCGGATTTCGTGAAGAACCCGATTGCCCACCTGCTCGATAAAAACTACGCCACCAAGCTGCGTGAAGCCATACAGCCGCAAAAGGCCGGCGTGTCCAAGGATCTCAAGCCTGGCGTGGCGCCCCATGAAGGCAGCAACACCACCCATTACTCCATCGTCGACAAATGGGGCAACGCGGTGTCGGTGACCTACACCCTCAACGACTGGTTCGGTGCCGGAGTCATGGCCAGCAAGACCGGGGTCATCCTCAACGATGAAATGGACGACTTCACCTCGAAGATCGGCGTGCCGAACATGTACGGCCTGGTGCAGGGCGAGGCCAACGCCATCGCGCCCGGCAAGGCACCGCTGTCGTCCATGAGCCCGACCATCGTCACCAAGGACGGCAAAGTGGTAATGGTGGTCGGCACTCCCGGCGGCAGTCGCATCATCACCGCCACCTTGCTGACCATGCTCAATGTCATCGACTACGGCATGAACATCCAGGAAGCGGTCGATGCGCCACGTTTCCACCAGCAATGGCTGCCGGAGGAAACCAACCTGGAGACCTTCACCACCAGCCCGGACACGGTGAAGATCCTCGAAAGCTGGGGCCACAAGTTTGCCGGGCCCCAGGATGCCAACCACCTGGCCGCCATCCTGGTCGGCGCCCCTTCGCTGGATGGCAAGCCGGTGGGCAAGAACCGTTTCTATGGTGCCAACGATCCACGGCGTAACACCGGGTTGTCGTTGGGTTACTGACTGTTGTGTTTAATCGGGGGCGGACTTATGTTCGTCCCCTGATTTATCACCCATTCAAGGAAGGAATCATGACCACTGCCCTGCTGATCATCGACGTCCAGCAAGCCCTGTGCGCTGGCGAATACGAGTGCCATGAGATCAAACGCGTCATCGACACCCTCAACGACCTCAGCGCCCGGGCGAGAAAGGCCGGGGTTGCGGTGGTGCTGATCCAGCACGAAGAAGAGGGCGATCTGTTGAAACACGGTGCCCCGGGCTGGCAACTGGCCGAAGGGCTGCTCACTTCCCCCGGTGATCATCGCGTGCGCAAGACCACGGGCGACTCGTTCTATCAGACCCCCCTGCAGAAACTGGTGCCCGTGCAAGACTTCGAACGCCTGGTCATCTGTGGCCTGCAAACCGATTACTGCGTGAATGCCACCCTGCGCCAGGCCCATCAATTGGGTTATGACGTAGTGCTGGCCGCCGACGCGCATTCCACCGTCGACAACGGCAACACGACGGCCGAAGACATCATTGCCGAACACAACAGGGATTGGGCGGACTTGAGCAGTTCGGTGGCGCGGATCGACGTGATCCCGGCAAAAGAAATCCAATTCTGATAACACCCAATTCCCTGTGGGAGCGGGCTTGCTCGCGAAAACGGTGTATCAGTCAATACATATGCCGACTGACACAGCGCTTTCGCGAGCAAGCCCGCTCCCACCCCCTCTTACGTCGCAAACTTCAGCACTTTGGGTGCAACCACCACTTCCGGCATCACACCCCCCAACACCAACCGGGTAATGGTCGCCGCCGCCTGCTGATAATCCACATTTTCCGGGGTGTCACGACCGGTGATATGCGCCATCTGCCAACCGAGGTTGGTGTACGTGCGCCAGAACCAAATCCGGCACTCGCTGCTAGTCTTTCAGGGTGATCAACGACGCGTTGGATCCATATTGAGAGGCAGATATGGACACTGGCAAAACCCGAGCCTTCCCCCGACGTAACCTGACGGCGGAACTGGTCGCCCGGGTCGAACGGTTCGAGCCCGATCCCGGGCCCGACCCCGGCACCCGCGAACACACCCCGGCCGAGGTCGATGCGATGGTGGAGACCCTCCTGCGCGAATACACGCCGCGGGATCTGTGGGTGTTCGCCTATGGCTCGCTGATCTGGAACCCGGAGTTCGAATTCGACGAGCGTCGCAGTGCCACCGCTTATGGCTGGCACCGTTCGTTCTGCCTGACCCTGACCCGCTGGCGCGGCACCCGCGAGTTGCCGGCGCTGATGCTTGCCCTCGACCGGGGCGGGAGCTGCCAGGGCCTGGCGTACCGGTTGCCCGCGCAGGATCACTTCAAACAGATCGCGCTGTTGCTGGCCCGGGAAATCGACGCCAACCCGCCGACCAATGTGGCGCGCTGGATTACCGTGAAAACCCCGTCCGGGCCCCTGCGTGCATTGGCCTTCGTCGCTGCGCGGGACGGCAAGGCCTATGCCGGCAAGTTGCCGATGGACAAGGTCGCGCAAGTCCTGGCCCGCGCGGCGGGGCATTGGGGGTCGGCGGCGCAGTATCTGTTTCGCACGGTGACCATGCTTCGCGAGCAAGGTATCCGCGATAGCAACATGAGCCGCATCGAAAGCCTGGTGGCGGAGGAAATCGAAGCCGCGCTGCTGGCGGCGAAAAATCCTTGACCTGGGTGTACTCGATCTCTGGTGGGAGCGGGCTTGCTCGCGAAGGCGCTGTGTCAGCCAATGTAAATGTTGCCTGATTCACCGCCTTCGCGAGCAAGCCCGCTCCCACAAAACAGGGTGGCGGTGGAACGCCGTTCGCAGGTTTGAACAAGAAACATCCGCAATAGCGTCTACACTCGGTGATACGGCAATCACCGGCAAGACGGGCGCACAAGCCCGACGACAGTGGAAGGGTGTTGGCTGGAAAGGGACGGATCATTAGTATCCGCGTCGTTCTCTTGACCAACCGACGATGCACTGCCTTCGGGGGGCAGCCTTCCATGGATGTTCTCGCACCGCTCTACCAATACTTGTTCAGGTGGGTGATCGCCCCTGTCAGCCAGCAGTTCCTTGGCCTGTTCGACCTCAATGGCCGCCTCTGCGTGGCTTTTCTGTTGACCTCCTACCTCGTCGCCTACGGCCTGTTCCGCTGGCGCCAATCCCGGGGGCTGACCGACGCCCCTACGTTCTGGCAATTCCTCGGCGGCAACCGCGTGCATTTCCATCCCTCGGCGTTGCTCGATTACCGTTACTACTTCGTGCGCGCAATCCTGAAAGTCATGCTGGTGGTGCCCATCGTCGGCCTGGTGGATCCCTACGTGTTGCGTTCGGGCGACTATGTGCGCTTTTTCACTCAACTCTGGGGCGCGCGGGTGCAGGTGGAGGAGCACCTGGTGTTGTCATTGCTGTACGGGATGGGCGTGTTTGTGTTGCAGGACTTCCTCCATTACTGGGCCCATCGCGCCTACCATTCCCGTTACCTGTGGGCGTTCCACAAAGTCCACCATTCGGCGCCCGTGCTGGTGCCGGCCACGGCCAGCCGCGTGCATTTCATCGAGAAAATGGTCGAGCGGCTGATCGACATCGTGTTCATCAGCGCCTTCGCCGGTCTCTTCTGGTACGCCTGCGGCGGGGAGATCAGCCGCTACACCCTGTTCGGCGTGACCTACATGGTGTTCATCCTCAACGCCCTGGCGTCCAACCTGCGGCACAGCCATGTCTGGCTGTCATTCGGGCCGGTGGTCGAGCATGTGCTCAACAGCCCGGCGCAGCACCAGGTTCACCACAGCGACGCGGCCCGTCATCACAACAAAAATTTCGGGGTCAACCTGTCACTCTGGGACTGGATGTTCGGCACGCTCTACGTCACGCAGTCCCAACCGGAAGCCATCCGCTTCGGCACTGGCGAGGCGGACCAGGCGCGTTACCTGACGCTCTACAGCCTGATCGTGACGCCCTTCATCGAAACCGCACACAAGGTTCGCCAGGCAAAACGCCCTCCAATCACCGGTCAAAAAAACGGTGGGAGCGAGCCTGCTTGCGAAAGCGCTGGGTCAATCAACATGGGTGTTGGATGTGAGGGCGTCTTCGCGAGCAGGCTCGCGCCCACAGGGGATCTCAGTAGCGTTATTGCACCGATGAACGGCGACAGGCTCAGCGCTCGGGAAGCTGCCAGCGCGCGCGCAAGCGGTCATATTCGTCCTCGGGCAATTGCACCAGCAACGGGGACTGGCGCGGGTCCAGCCAACTGAGCAGGCGTGCGATGTCCGCTGGATCCATGGCAGTGCAGCCACGGGTCGGCGTGGTGGGGCCGCGCCAGATGTGAAAGAAAATGCATGAGCCGGCGGCGGGGGAGGCCGGTGTGTTGTGCTCGATGACGATGCCCTGGCGATACAACTCATCGGTGCGTCGCATGCGTTCGGAACTGCTCCAGTCCCTGGTGACTGTCGAGCCGTCGAGCAGTTGGTTGTAGCGATTCGACTGGCTGTCATCCACGCATTCGATGGCCGCTGTCAACGCAAGGTAAGGCAGCCGGGTTTCAGCTGTCGGGTCGTAGCCGAACGCCGTGCCCAGTGTGAAGATCCCGGCCGGGGCCTTGCCATCGCCTTCCTGTTTGATCGGCCCCTGTGCCTGTTCAAGGCCGGCGAGTCCCTTGCCCCAGCCCATACCGTGTTTACCGAGCACCACGGCAAAGGCTTCACCGGTTTTTGCAAAGGTGCTTCCGTGCCGTTCATAGCGCTGGCCGGTGCCCTCAATGGCGTCCCAATTTGCGCTGGTGACGACAATCAGCTGCTGGCTGCCGTCGAGCCCCTCGGCCATGGCGACACAGGGCAACAGCATCAGGACGCACGCCTTGACCAGGCGGTTCATGGCTGGGGTTCAAGCGGGGTAATGGGGAAATCCATGACGGTCTTCAACGCCGGATCCCGGTTGTATGTGAAATGCCACCACTCGGCGGAATAGCCCGTGAATCCCTCTTGCGCCATGGCGCGGGTGAGTCGCTGGCGATTGTCCATGGCAGTGGCGTTGATCAATGTCGTGTCGGTGTGGGCGCGCTCATCGAAGCAATCGAAACCGGTGCCCATGTCGACGGCGCCGTCGTGCCAGCGCTGGCCATAATCCGCAGTGCAATCGACAGGCGTGGCGGCGGGCGTCCAGGTCTCGGCGGGCAGGGCGCCGGGACCGGTCAGTGTCAGGTCGACGGTGCCGCCCCTGGAATGATTGGACACCCGCGCCACGTAGCCCAGGCGCCAGAAGTCCTGCTTGTCCACCCGTGGATAGAACTCGGCCTTGCGCGGGTCGCCCGGTTCGGTCGCGAAACGCCCCATGTCCGCGACGGCCCGGCTGGGGCGATAACAATCGAACACTTTCAAGCCATAGCCTTGCGCCCGCAACGCGGCCTGCACCCGGGCGAGAGCCTGGGCGGCGTCCAGCGCCAGCAGGCACTCGGGCGCGTCGTAGCCGTCGAGCGGGTGACCGGTGAAGTTGTGGGCGCTGGCGTAGCGGATGTCCTGCTCGATGCCGGGGTCGATGGTGCGCAGATACACCATGTGCCCGGGCCTGGGTTCGGCGCTGGCAATGCACGGGACGCCGAGACTCAGCAACAGGAGCAGTGAGCGAGCTGCATATGGCATCGGGCAAGAACTCTGAATATGAGTGACAAGTCAGCTCATCATGGCTTGAAAACCGCTGCACCTCCATGAAGATGTCGGTCGAACTGCCAGGACGAACGCCCCGGCATCTGACACAGCACAGTCCCTGTGGGAGCGGGCTTGCTCGCGAAGGCAGTGTCTCGGCTACATCCCTGTTGCCTGACACACCGCCTTCGCGAGCAAGCCCGCTCCCACACTGTTTAGCTGCGGTAAACCGGGAAGTCGCTGCACATCGCCGCGGCTTGTTGCGCAACCCGGGCTTCGACATCGGCATCGCCCAGGTGGTCGAGGATGTCGCAGATCCATCCTGCCAGTTCGATGCTCTGGGCCTCCTTGAAACCGCGACTGGTGATGGCCGGTGTGCCGAGGCGCAGGCCGGAGGTCACGAAGGGCGATTGCGGGTCGTTGGGCACGGCGTTCTTGTTCACGGTGATGCCGGCGCGTCCGAGGGCTGCGTCGGCGTCCTTGCCGGTCAGGCCCTGGCGAATCAGGCTGACCAGGAACAGATGATTGTCGGTGCCGCCGGACACCACGTCATAGCCGCGCTCGACAAAGACCCGCGCCATGGCCTGGGCATTGCGGATTACCTGCGCCTGATAGGTCTTGAAGGCCGGCTCCAGGGCCTCTTTGAAGCACACGGCCTTGGCAGCGATCACGTGCATCAGCGGACCGCCCTGGCCGCCGGGGAACACGGCGGCGTTGAGCTTTTTCTCCAGTTCCGCGTTGGCCCTGGCCAGGATCAACCCGCCACGCGGGCCGCGCAGGGTCTTGTGGGTCGTGGTGGTGACCACATCGGCAAACGGAATCGGGTTCGGGTACAGACCGGTCGCCACCAGCCCGGCGACGTGGGCCATGTCGACGAACAGGTACGCGCCGACCTTGTCCGCGATCTGCCGGAAGCGCGGGAAGTCGAGGGTTTTCGAATACGCGGAGAACCCGGCGATGATCATCTTCGGCTGATGCTCGACGGCCAGGCGCTCGACTTCGTCGTAGTCGATCAGCCCGGTTGTGGTGTCGATGCCGTACTGCACGGCGTTGTAGAGCTTGCCGGAAAAACTCACCCTGGCGCCGTGGGTCAGGTGGCCGCCGTGCGCCAGGCTCATGCCCAGCACAGTGTCCCCGGCTTGCAGCAACGCCAGGTAAACCGCAGCGTTGGCCTGGCTGCCGGAGTGCGGCTGGACGTTGGCGTAATCGGCGCCGAACAGCTGTTTTGCGCGATCAATCGCCAGTTGCTCGACCACGTCGACGTGCTCGCAGCCGCCGTAATAGCGCTTGCCCGGATAGCCTTCGGCGTACTTGTTGGTCAAACCGCTGCCTTGGGCCTGCATCACCCGTCGGCTGGTGTAGTTTTCCGAGGCGATCAGCTCGATATGGTGTTCTTGCCGTGCATCCTCGGCGTTTATCGCTGCCAGCAGTTCGTCGTCGTAGCCTTGGATCTGGTCGTGCTTGCTGAACATGGTGAATCCCCTTGGTTGATCTTGTTTACCAGAGATAGCAAGGGCAGTGCCAGGGTGTGTTTTTTGTTTATAAACAGTGACTTATGTTTGAGGATGGATGATTGGCGTGGTGGGTGTGTATTTAAATCAATACAGGCGCGCGGCCAAACACCGTGAATAGGCCGTGGGGGAGGGGTGTGTTGTTTTTATTACGTTGTATTGATTGCAAGACGGCTTAAACGAGTTCCAGCAGAAAACCACTGTAGGAGCGAGCCTGCTCGCGAAGAGGGAGTGTCAGTTGCCACCATTATTGGCTGACACACCGCTTTCGCGAGCAGGCTCGCTCCTACAGTGATTGGGTGTTGAGTCCGCGATAGGAGGCTTACGATTTGTTGGGAATGCCGTACTTGCGCAGCCGGATCGCAATGGCGCTATGGGATGTCTGCAACCTCGCCGCCAGCAACCGGCTGGACGGATAGCTGCGGTACAGCTGCTCTAAAAGGTTCTTTTCAAAATCGCCGACCGCGTCTTCCAGGCTGCCCACCTCGCCGTCGTTCTTGCGTTCCACCGCCGTGCGCGCAATGTCCAGGTCACCGATATCCACCAGTGGATTTTCGCAAATCGCCGCCGCACGAAAAATCACGTTTTGCAGTTGCCGCACATTGCCCGGCCAGCGGTTGCCCAGCAGGGCGGGAAAGGTGCTCGGCGCCAGGCGGCACACCGGTCGCTGGATCTGCGCGCAGGCGTGCTGCATGAAGTGCTGGGCCATCAGCAAAATGTCATGGCCACGCTCGCGCAGTGGCGGCACCTGAAGGTTGAGCACGTTGAGGCGGTAGAACAGGTCTTCGCGAAAATGCCCTTCGCCGACCATTTTTTCCAGGTCGCGGTGGGTGGCGCTGAGGATTCGCACGTTGACCTTCACTTCGCGATCACCGCCGACCCGACGGAAGCAGCCATCGCTCAGGAAACGCAGCAACTTGGCTTGCAGGTAGGGCGACATTTCCCCCACCTCATCGAGAAACACTGTGCCCCCATCGGCCAGCTCCAGCAGGCCGAGCTTGCCGCCGCGCTGCGCGCCGGTGAAGGCGCCGGGGGCGTAGCCGAACAGTTCGCTCTCGGCCAGGCTCTCGGGCAGCGCCGCGCAGTTCAGCGCCAGGAACGGCGCGTCATGGCGGCCGCTGATGGCATGGCAGGCGCGGGCCACCAGTTCCTTGCCGGTGCCGGTTTCGCCCTGGATCAGCAGCGGCGCATCGAGCGCGGCCACCCGTTGCGCCCGGGCCTTGAGCGCACGGATCGGCGGCGATTCGCCCAGCAATGCGTCGAAGCCTTCGGCGTGATCATGGTGCAGCGCCGACAGGCGCTCGCCGATGCGGTTGGGTTGATACAGGGTGAGCAGCGCGCCGGCCTCGGTGATCGGCATGGCGTCGAGCAGCAGGGTATGCCCGCCCAGGTTGACCTCGCGCATGGGCAGGCGAAAGCCGTGCTCGATCAGCGCGGGCTGCAAGTCCGGATCATCGAACAGCGCGCCCAGCGATTCGCCGGCCGGCTCACGACCGCACAGGGCGATCAACGCCGGATTGGCCAGCAGCACGTGACCGCGAACATCCACCGCCAGCACCGGGTCGGAACTGGCGGCGAGCAAGGCATCGAGTTGCAGGCGCCGGCGCTGCCCCGGAAGGATGTCGACCAGGGTCACCGCTTGCACGCCTTTGACTTCAAGAAGCGCCTCGCGCAATTCCTCCAGCACGTCGGCGCCGAGGGTCGGGGCATCGATGTAGACGTTGGGCGGCACCATCTCGACGGCGTCCAGGTTGAAGCTGCGTCGACCGAGCAACGCCAGGACTTCCTGGGTGATGCCGACGCGGTCGATGAAGGTGACGTGGATGCGCATAAGTGGCCCGAAAAAGTTGTGAAGCGCAGAGGAGTATGTCGAATTCGCCGAGCGCCGTCGTCAGGGCTTTTGCGCTGTCGACGGTTGACGCGAACAGGCCGCCAGGTCCTCAAGGAATGCCTGGAGAATCGGCGGCGGCGCCGTGCCACGACGGGTGATCACGTCGAATGGCGACGCCAGTTGCAGACTCATCGGCCCAAGCTGGTGCATCTCGCCGGTCTTGATCCACTGCGCGGCGAAATGCGCCGGCAGAAAGCCCAGGTACGCGCCGGAGATGATCAGGATCGCCAGGGCCTCGATGTTGTCGACGGTGGCGGCGGCCTTGCTGACACCCAAATGTTCCAGGTCGTATTGCTGCATGTAACCGCGCACGACGATGCGACTGGTGCTGATTTCTTCGAGCAGTTCATCGCCCTCGGCCTGGCTGCCGAACAGCGGGTGCCGCCGCCCGCAATACAGCCCCAGGGCTTCCTGATACAGCGGCGAATGCAGCAGGCCCGGCACGTGGATCGGGAAGTGCCCGATGGCCAGGTGCAAGCGGCCGTCGAGCACCCGTTCTTCCAGTTCGGCGGGTTCACCGACGTAGACGCTGAGGTGCACATCGTGCCCGCGCGAGACGAAGCGCTGGGTGGTGCGCGGGATCGGCGAATCGGGGTCGGTGATGGTGGTGTCGATGATCCCCAGGTTGAGCTTGCCGCTGATGTGCTGCTTGAGCACGTCGGCGTCCATGCAGAAGGTCTCCACCGCCGAGAGCAGGCGCTGGGTGGCTTCATGGATCGCCACCCCTTGCTCGGTCAGGCGAAAGCCGCTGCGCCCGCGCTGGCAGAGCTTGACCCCGAGCCGGGTTTCCAGATGGGTCATCTGTTCGCTGATGGTCGACTGGCCAGCGTTCAGCGCCGCCTGCGCGGCAGAGAAACCGCCGCAGCGGACAATTGTGGCAAACACCCGAAGCAACTTCAGGTCGACATCGTGCAGTTGAATCACCTGGAACCTCCTGCCTGTGGATGCATCGGTAATGCCGATATGAGTATCTGATGTTTAGCATTTTTTCCACGAAAAGCTGCGCCCATAGTCTCTTCAACGGCGGTCGCCTTGCAGTCCGCCAAGCCGATAACAAGAAGTGGAGAGGCTTGAAATGTCGAACAACGGTTATGAATCCGGTCGCCTGAACCTGCCATTCGTGGGGCATTGCACCTTCGGCAAATCCCCGGTGTGCACCGACTGGGATGCGCTGGACGCGGACGTGGCGGTGCTCGGCGTGCCCAACGACATGGGCACCCAATGGCGCTCCGGCGCACGCTTCGGGCCACGGGGCATCCGCGAGGCCTCGACGCTGTTTTCCTTCGGCCATGCCGGCGCCTACGACCACGAAGATGACGTGATGTACCTGACCGCCGCCGACGTGCGCATGGTCGATGTGGGGGACGCCGACATCGTCCACACCGACATGGTCACCAGTAACCAAAACACGGAATACGCGGTGCGCAAGATCCTCGACGCCGGCGTGATGCCGGTGGTGCTCGGCGGCGATCACTCGGTGCACGCGCCGGTGATCAAGGCCTTCGAAGGGCGCGGCCCGATCCACATCATCCACTTCGATGCGCACCTGGACTTCGTCGACGAGCGCCACGGCGTGCGCTACGGCCACGGCAACCCGCTGCGCCGTGCCTCGGAAATGAACCACATCGTCGGCATGACCCAGATGGGCATCCGCAACGTGTCGTCGTCCAACCGCGACGACTATGAAGCCGCCCACGCGGCCGGCTCGAAAATCCTCTCGGTGCGCGACGTGCGCCGGCTTGGTGTCGACGGGGTGCTGGCGCTGATCCCGCAGAACATCAACTACTACATCACCATCGACATCGACGGTTTCGACCCGTCCATCGCCCCCGGCACCGGCACCCCCAGCCACGGCGGCTTCCTCTACTACGAAGTGCTGGAGATCATCCAGGCGCTGGCCAAGCGCAGCCAGGGCAACATCGTCGGCATGGACCTGGTGGAGGTGGCACCGGTCTACGACCCGACCGGCATGACCTCGATCCTCGCCGCGCAGCTGCTGCTCAACAGCATCGGTTTCATCTTCCACGAGCGCGCCCAGGCGCGGCAGTCCATCCACGAAGCCACCCCGGCCTGAGGAGATGAAAATGGACACGATCGTCAAAAGCTACCTGCAGAAATACGGCGTCAGCGAAGCCACCCAGACCTTCCTCGGCAAGGTGCAGAAAATGTTCATCGGCGGGGCCTGGGTCGAGGCCAGCGATGGCCAGGTTTCCGAAGTGATCGAACCGTCGACCGAAGGCCTGATCACCCGCATTCCCATGGGCACCGTCGAGGATCTGGATCGCGCCGTGCAAGCCGCCCGCGCACAGTTCGATGGCGGTGCCTGGCGCCAGGCCAAACCGGCTGAACGCGAACGCCTGATTCAGCGTCTGGCCGACCTGATCGAAGAAAACGCCGAGGAACTGGCGCAAATCGAATCGATCGACATGGGCAAGTCCGTCGCCTTCGCCAAGGATGTCGACATCCAGGGCACCGTCGACACCCTGCGTTACTTCGCCGGTTGGGCGACCAAGCTCCACGGGCGCACCGTCGAACCTTCGCTGCCGGGCAATTACCTGGCCTATACGCGCAAGGAAGCGGTGGGCGTGGTCGGTGCCATCGTGCCGTGGAATTTCCCGCTGCAAACCATGGCCTGGAAACTCGGCGCGGCGCTGGCCACCGGTTGCACCGTGGTGGTCAAGCCGGCCGAACTGACCTCGCTGTCGGCCTTGCGGTTTGCCGAACTGGTGCAAGAAGCCGGCATCCCCGACGGCGTGATCAACATCGTCACCGGGCGCGGCAGCGTGGTCGGTGCGGCCATGGCGACCCATCCCGGCATCGACAAACTGACCTTCACCGGCTCGACCCCGGTGGGCCGCACCGTCGGCCGCGCCGCGCTGGACGAAATGAAGCGACTAACCCTGGAACTCGGAGGAAAATCACCGGTAATCGTGCTGGCCGATGCGGACATCCCGGCCGCCGCGCAAGCGGTCGCCAATGGCGTGTTCTTCAACTCGGGGCAGGTGTGCGACGCCGGTACGCGGGCCTATGTGCATCGCAGCGTCTACGACGAGTTCCTGCGCGAGTTGGTCGCCTACACCCGCACGCTGAAGATCGCGCCAGGGCTGGACCCGGACTGCTTCATCGGTCCGCTGGTGTCGGCCCAGCAGAAGCAGCGCGTGACCGAATACATCGAGACCGGCAAGCGCGAAGGCGCCGAACTGGTCTACGGCGGGCAACCTGTGGAAGGGCCGGGTTTCTTCGTCGAGCCGACCATCTTCGCCCATTGCCACAACGACATGCGCATCGTCCAGGAAGAGATCTTCGGCCCGGTGCTGGTGACCGCGCCCTTCGACGATGAAGAACAGGCCCTGGCCCTGGCCAACGACTCGGACTACGGCCTGGCGGCAGCCCTGTACTCCAACGACCTGGGCAAGGTGCACAGCCTGATTCCACGGTTGAAAGCGGGCTCGGTCTACGTCAACGCCCACGGCACCCTCGACCCGTCGATGCCGTTCGGTGGCTACAAGCAGTCCGGTTTCGGCAAGGACCTGGGCGCCGAGCAGCTTGATTACCTGCTCGAAACCAAGGCGGTGTGGATCACATTGCCCGGCTGACGCAATTTCCCTGTGGGAGCGGCGTTCAAAAAATGAATGCGGTTATCTCGTCATGATCTTCCAAGAACAAGAGTCCATCATGAACATAGACGCCAAGCCTGCTGCGAACGTATCCATCCTCGACGACAAATCCGTGGTCGAGAGTCATTCCATCGACTTCATCCCGGAGAGCGAGCGCACCGACAAACTGTCGAGCCAGGGCCCGTTCTGGTTTCTCGGCAACTTCACCTTCTTCACCATGACCATCGGCTTCGTCGGCCCGAGCGTCGGCCTGACCGCGCTCTGGACCACGCTGGCCGGTACGCTGGGCATCATGTTCGGCACGCTGTTCATGGCCTTTCACGGTTCGCAAGGGCCGCACCTGGGCCTGCCGCAGATGATCCAGTCCCGGGCGCAGTTCGGCTATCGCGGGGTGATCCTGGTGTTGCTGGCGACACTGTTCGTGTTCGCCGGTTTCAACATCGTCAACCTGGTGTTGATGATGCAGGGGCTGCACACGCTGTTCGGGTTCAACCCCGCGGTGATCGCGGTGGCGGTGACCATTCCGGCGGCGGTGCTGGCGATCCTCGGCCATGACTGGATGCACCGCAGCTTCAAATGGGCGTTGTACCTGTCGCTGCCGCTGTACGGCCTGGTGACCCTGGCGGTGGTGATGGGCTGGGTGCCCGATGCCGTCCTGCCGCCACTGGCGGAAGGCGAAGTGGCCCCGGCGCCGTTGGGCTTCAACTGGACCGGCTTCATCGCGCAGTTTGCGGCGGCGGCCAGTTACAACATCGCCTACGCGCCGTATGTGTCCGACTACTCGCGTTACCTGCCGAAAAACACCTCCAGCGGCAAGCTGATCGCGGTGGTGTTCCTGGGGGCTTCGTTGTCCGGTGCGTGGATGATTTCCGTCGGCGGCTGGCTCGCCGACCACCTGCACTCCACCGACGTGCTGGTGGCGCTGGGGCAAGTGGGCAACACCGTGTCGCCGCTGATGGGCACGGCGGTGGTGGTCATTACCATCCTGGCGTTCCTGCCGGTGATCGCGATGAACATCTACAGCGCCAAGCTGACCACGCTGACCTGCGTCGATTCCATCAAGCACATCGAGCCGACCCGCAAGGCGCGCATCCTCGCGATCGGTTTCGTGATCCTGCTGCAACTGGGCGTGGCCCTGAGTATCCAGAGTTCCGGCAAGGGCCTGTCGGTGCTCGGCATCTATCTGGTGGTGATGCTGTACTTCCTGGTGCCCTGGACCTCGGTCAACCTCACCGACTACTTCTTCGTGCGCAAGGGCCGCTACGCCATCCCGCACTTCTTCATGCCCCACGGCAACCTCTACGGCAACTGGGGCCTGCGAGGCATCGCCGCGTACGCCATCGGCTTCATCTCGATGATCCCGTTCTTCTACATCTACGACGGCGTCGAACAGCGCGAGGTGTATGTCGGCCCGCTGGCCAAGGCACTGGGCAGCATCGACATCGCCTGGCTGGTCGGGCTGATCGTCTCGGGGCTGGCGTACTACTGGCTGAGCCGCTCGATTGATCTCAAGCGCGAAGAAACCGTGATCCAGCACATCGAAAAAACCTGCCCGCAATACACCACCGGCGACTCGCTCAGCGTGTTCAACGACTCGGCGGTCCGGAGATAAATCATGACCAAGCAAAAATACGACTACATCATCATCGGCGCAGGCTCGGCGGGTTGTGTGCTGGCCAACCGCCTGAGCGAAGACCCGTCCACGTCTGTGCTGGTGCTGGAATTCGGCGGCAGTGACCGCAGTGTGGTGATCCAGATGCCCAGTGCGTTCTCGATCCCGATGAACACCAAAAAGTACAACTGGCGCTACGAAACCGAGCCGGAAACCTGGCTCGACGGCCGGCGCATTCACTGCCCGCGCGGCAAGGTGCTGGGTGGCTCGTCGTCGATCAACGGCCTGGTCTACATCCGTGGCCACGCCTATGACTTCGACGAATGGGAAACCCTCGGCGCCCAGGGCTGGGGCTATAAAAACTGCCTGCCGTATTTCAAGCGGGCCGAGAGTTACGAGTCGGGGGGTGACAGTTATCGCGGGCAAACCGGGCCGCTGCACACCACCAACGGCAACCACATGAAAAATCCGCTGTACGGCGCCTGGGTCGAAGCCGGCGCCGAAGCGGGCTACATCAAGACCGACGACTGCAACGGCTTCATGCAGGAAGGTTTCGGCGCGATGCACATGACTGTGAAAAACGGCGTGCGCTGCTCGACCGCCAATGCCTACCTGCGCCCGGCCATGGGTCGCCCGAACCTGACCGTGATCACCCACGCCATGACCCGCCAGGTCATCCTCGAAGGCAAGCGCGCGGTGGGCATCCGCTATGACCACGATGGCCAGACCCACGAGGTGTATTGCAACCGCGAAGTGCTGATTTCGTCCGGCCCCATCGGCTCGCCGCACCTGCTGCAACGCTCCGGCATCGGCCCGGCCGAGGTCCTGCGCAAAGCCGGGATCGAGGTGCGCCATGACCTGCCGGGGGTAGGGGAGAACCTGCAGGATCACGCCGAGGTGTATATCCAGTTCGGTTGCAAGGAACCGGTGACGCTCAACAGCAAAATGGACCCGCTGAGCAAGTTGCTGATCGGCCTGCGCTGGTTGTTGTTCAAGGACGGCCTGGGCGCCACCAACCACTTCGAGGCCGGCGGGTTCATCCGCTCCGACAAGGGCCTGCGCTGGCCCGATATCCAGTTCCACTTCCTGCCGGCGGCCATGCGTTACGACGGCAACAAACCGATCAAGGGCCATGGCTTCATGGTGCTCACAGGTCCCAACAAACCGAAAAGCCGTGGCTATGTGCGGGTGCGCTCGGCTGATCCCTATGAGCACCCGGAAATCCGCTTCAACTACCTGCAACGCGAGGAAGACCGCGAAGGCTTCCGCCGCTGCATCCGCCTGACCCGCGAGATCATCGGCCAGAAAGCCATGGACCGCTTCCGCGACGGCGAAATCGCCCCGGGTCCGCTGGTGCAAACCGATGCGGAAATCGATGCCTTCGTCCGTGCGAACCTGGAAAGCACCTATCACCCCTGTGGTTCGTGCCGCATGGGCGAGGACGACAGGGCGGTGGTGGATTCCGAGTTGCGGGTGCATGGCATTGCCGGGCTGCGGGTGATCGACTCCTCGGTGTTCCCGACCGAACCGAACGGCAACCTCAATGCACCGACCATCATGCTGGCCGAACGCGCGTCGGACCTGGTGCGCGGGGTGGCGATGCTGCCAGCGTCGGAGGCGGCGGTGGGGTTGGTGGAGAATTGGGAGAACAGCCAGCGGTCGGCGTTGCCGGGGCGTAATGTGCGGGTTTGACGTGATCTCGCGGGCACCCCAATCCCCTGTGGGAGCGGGCTTGCCCGCGAAGGCGGCCTCACAGTCAACCTGGTTTCACGGACTCCCCCAGTCTCCTGTAGGAGCGAGCCTGCTCGCGATGGCTTCGTGTCAGGCGATGAATTTTTTGATGGTGTACATATCCATTGCTGCGGTAACGGCCACTTAGGGTTTCGCCCTTACGGCGACTTACTTTTTTTTCAAACCGAAACGCCAAAAAAAAGATAAGCAAAAAAAGGCTCGCCCCGAGCGTCCGGCCCCTCGCCAAGGCTCGGGGTTCCTTCGCTCCGGCATTCATCCGGGGGCATCGCCTCCGGTTTGCTTCGCTGCACCTCCTCTCGATGTGTGCGGCTGCGCCGCACGGCGCTACGCGCCTTCCCCCCGGATGAACGCCTCCACTCAGCCTGCCGAAGGGGCGGGTGGATCAAGATCAAAAGCAGCCGAGGCGAGCTGACACTCGAGCTGACGGTTGGCACGGTTCCCTGTAGGAGCTGCCGCAGGCTGCGATCTTTTTCTTTGCTAGGCTCTAAATCCCCTACACCGCAATGGAGCACCCCCATGCCCATCCAGGCCCTGCGCGCCGACGCTTCCCACATCGAAAAAATCGCCCCGTTGTTCGACGCTTATCGCGGCTTCTACGGCCAGCCTTCGAACCTGCCGCAATCCCGTGCCTTCATCGCCGAGCGCCTGGCCCGGGACGAGTCGGTGATTTTCCTGGCCGAGGAGGCCAGCGGCGAAACCCTCGGTTTTGTGCAGATGTTCCCGACGTTTTCCTCCATCGACGCGCACCGCACCTGGCTGCTGGGCGACTTGTTCACCACGCCCGCCGCCCGGGGCAAAGGCGTCGGGACCTTGCTGATGAGCACCGCCCGGGACTTTGCGCGGCTGATGGGCGCCAAGGGCATGACCCTGGAAACCGCCACCGACAACGCCAGCGCGCAGCGGCTGTATGAGTCTCTGGGTTGGGTGCGTGATGCCGGCTACTACACCTACTGCCTGGATTTGAAACAGGACTGAGTTCAATGAAGTGGCAGCCTCGGCGAGGCTGCCACCCCGGGGCTAGTTAGGCGCTGGAAGGGTGATGCCTTCCTTCTCCAGGTCTTCGCGAACCGACTGGAATTTCTGGTACTTGGAAATTTCGATCGGACCGTCGTAGCTCATGCTTTGCAGTTTGCGTGGAGGGTACTGGACGTAGGTTTTCATCAGTTTGGTAATCGCCGCGCTGATGGGCACCATTGTCCAGGTGTGCTCGGTGTAGTTGTTCATGAAAACGTCATAGCGCTCCTGCGGATCCTGCAGCAGGTCGAACACCTGCGGCACCGTCGCGACATACTTGGTCGGGCCTTTCCAGCCCTGGTTGGAGTCGACGGCCAGGCCACCGGTCGCGGCGCCGTTGTCGCCCCTGAGGTTGAACACCGCTTTGTAGTTGCCGACACGGGCAGCGCCGGGCGACAGTTCGTTTTCGGTGAAGTAGAACCATTCCTTACGCGGGTCCGGGCCCGTACCCAGCAGCACCGGGGTCATGTCGTAGCTGTCGAAGATGATCGGTTTGCCTTCACGGTCCTTGTCCGGCAGTTTGATGCCGGCCACCGAGGCGAACGTCGCCATCAGGTCCAGCCCGCCCATGATGTCGTGGTTCTTGGTATTGGGCTTGATCTTGCCCGGCCAGGACATGATCGCCGGCACCCGGTTGCCGCCTTCGCGCACCGTGCCTTTGGTGCCCCGGAAGGGCGTGTAGCCGGCGTCGGGGTAGACGTCTTGCCAGGCGCCGTTGTCGGTGGTGTAAACCACCAGGGTGTTTTTATCCAGGCCCAGCGCTTTGAGCTTGTCCATGATGCGCCCGATGCGGGTGTCGAGTTCAACGATGGAGTCGGCGTACTTGGTCTTGGAGATCGACTTGAGGACGAACTCCGGTGCCGGCATGTTCGGCTGGTGCACCTTCATGAAGTTGACGTTGATGAAGAACGGTTTGCTGGATTTTGCCGCGGTGTCGAGAAATTCCATCGTGGCTTTTTCGACGTAGTTGTCGAAGAACGGGATACCGACCACACCGGGCTTGCCATCCACCACGGGCGTGTCGACGTACTGGCCGTTGATCTTGAAGTCCTCGACCGGTTTTTCCCCGGCCTTGGCCGACAAGGCGCCGCGCGTCACCTTGGTGAACATCGCCCGTGTCTCGTCATCCATGTCCGGGAACCAGGTCGGGTCCGCGTAGGTGTAGGCGTTCAGGTGATACAGGCCGACGTACTTCATGACGTCGTAACCCTGGGCGTTGGGCAGGGCGTAGTCGTCCTCGCCCAGGTGCCACTTGCCGGTGAAGTAAGTTTCATAGCCGCCGGTTTTCAGCACGGACGCCAGGGTCCATTCCGCCGCCGGCAAGCCGCCACCCTGGCCCTGGAAGGCCACCGTGGTCATGCCGCTGCGGTTGGGGATGCGCCCGGTCTGCATCGCGGCCCGGCCCGGTGTGCAGCTGGGTTGGGCGTAGAAGGAATAGAAGGTGGTGCCTTCGGCGGCGAGTTCGTCGATGCGCGGCGTTTGCATCCCGCGACCCACGCCGCCGCCATAAGGCCCCAGGTCACCGTAGCCGGTGTCGTCGGAAACGATGAACAGAATATTGGGTTTTTCTGTCTGTGCTGCCTGGGCAATGCCGTTGAGGGCCATGACCAATGAACATGCCACATAGAACCTGGTGCGATGCGAGAGCCTATTCATACCCGGTTTCCTTTCTCAAGAGTTGATCGTAGTTGCCGGACCACCCAACCCTGCGTCTGGAGCGTTCAAGGAAACCTTCCAATGAAGCAATAGACTTCCTGTTGACTGTCAACGCAGTCGTGAAAGGTTAGTTGACATATCCTGCGTGGCGCGGGCGAAACCCGTGGAATAGACGTCGTTCGTCGATTTTTTTGTAGTGGCTGTGCAACGCCGCACAGCCGCCATCCTCCCGGTGACAGGAGGTCGGGAAAGCAACTGTCAAAACCCGCTTTCGCGCATCAATACGGCAAGAAAGCGGGTCGCAAGATCGGCCAGTACACTGCGTCGCTCACCTTCGATTTTCAAATGACCACGGGTTTCACGCAGGCTCGGCAATGGCTCGTCGAGCTGGACCAGGACCTGGAACAGGGCCTCGCCTGGCACCAGCTCATGTTCTTGAGCGGTGGTCGGCACCGGGCCGCCAAAGCGTGACGAGAGCATGCGATGGGACAACTGGCTGGCGCGGGTACTGCCGATCGCCAACACCTTGCCGGCCAAGGGCGTGGTCTGGCCGTCGGGATAGAAACGCACACGGCCACCGGCGACCAGGCGATGCACCTGGTCCTGGGCGACGTAGGCGTCCACCTGCCAGCTGCGCGGGTCGATCAGGATGCCCAGGGATTCCTGGCGGCCGATCCACTGGCCGGTTTTCCAGTCCGGATTGACGTCCAGCCACAGGCCGGCGAAGGGCGTTTGCAGGTTGAGCCGGGCCATTTCCGAGCGGGCCGCCCGGGCTTCCTCGAATTGCACATTGAGGCGCTGGCGGGTGACCGCGTCTTCGGCCAGGCCGCCGGGGTCGGCCAGCAATCCGGACAAGCGCGCCTCGTAGCTGCGGGCATTGGCTTCGCTGCTGTGCAGGCGCGAGGCGATGTCCGGTTCGTCGAGCACCACCAGCACCTCGCCGGCCTTGACCGGGCCCTCGCCGTGGATCGATTGCAGGCGTGCCGGGTAGGGCGCATAGACCCGTAGCTGATGTTCGGCGCGGGCCACGCCCACCGCGTCGATCTGGGTTCGCCAGGGCAGGGCGAGGACAAGCAGGATCATGCCCAGTACCGAGTAGAACAGCACTTTTCGCAGGCGTGGAATGGCGGCGCGCCGGGCCCACCAGTGACCCAGCTCGCGCATCACCGGCAGGGCGATAAACCAGGACAGTTCGACCATGAACAGGATGATCCCGAGCAGTTTGAAAAAGAACAGGTAGACCGCCAACGCGATCCCCAGGAACAGCACCAGGCGATACAGCCAGGTGACGATGGCGAAGGCCACCAGCAGTCGTCGCTGGCCGGTGGGGAACACCTCCGGCCAGTCTTCCTGCAACCCCAAAAGGTTGCGCCGCAGGGTGACCCGGGCCAGCGCCGAAGCGCGTTCGTGCAGGTTGGGAAAATCCAGCAGGTCGGACAGGATGAAATACCCGTCGAAACGCATGAACGGGCTGGCGTTCAAGGCCAGCGACAACAACCAGCTGGTGGTTGCCAGGTACAGCAGGGCGTTGCGCAACGGCCCCGGATCGCACAGCGCCCAACCCAGGGTCGAGAGCCCGGCCAGGGACAACTCGGTGACGATCCCGGCCGAAGCGATGGCCAGCCGTTGCCGCGAGCGGCTGAGCTTCCAGCTTTCGCCGGTGTCGGTGTAGAGCATCGGCCACAGCACGACGAAGGCGATGCCCATGTGCCCGACGCGCAACCCCAGGCGCGTCGCCACCAGCGCGTGCCCCAGTTCGTGCAGGGTCTTGGCGACGATCAGCGCCAGGGCGAAACTGAACAGGCCTTCGGTGGAAAAGGACTCAACCACCGCGTGGGTGAAGCTGTCCCATTGTTGCAGGACCAGGATCACCCCCAGCACGCTCAGGCTCACCACCAGGATCGCCGTCAGCGGATGGAACAGCCAGCGCAGGGCATGGGCCAGGTGTTGCAGCGGTTGCTGCGGGCGCAGCAGCGGTATGCGGAAAAACAGGTAGTGGTGCAGCCACCAGCGCCAGCTCAGCCAACTGCCTTCGTCGCCCTTGGCCTGCAAGCGCGCCAGTGCCGCGGGGCCGGCGCGCAGCAATTGGTGCTGTTCGAGGAACTGGCGGAAGTCGAGGATTTGCTCCACGTCGGGTTTGAGCGCGGTGCCTTCGGCGATCTGCTGGCTGATCTGCCGGGGCGACTGGCCCCAGCGCAGCAGGCATTCGAACTCCAGCCAGCCGATGCGGTAGAAGCGGTTGATCACCGTGTCCTGAATCACCCAGGCCGGTTCGCCGCTGCTGCCGTGGGCGGCCTCGCTCAGGCGCAGGTCCTCGCGCAACGGGGGCAGGGGGATGTCGGCCGGATCGAGCATTACCAGCCACTCCAGGCGCGCAACGTCGCCAGCGGTCGACGCAGCAGGTAGTAACCGAGCATCACCCGGCCGCCGTACAGCTTGGCGGTGCCGTGCAAGCCGAGGCGCGCGTGGTCCGGCGTGCCGTCGATGCTCGCCAGCAATCGATAAGCAACCACGCCTTCGTCGCTGGGCCGGGCCTGGTAGCTGGTTTCGAGGATTTGGCCCTTGAGCGGGGTCAGCGGGTACGCGGTGAGGAACAGCGTGACCTCGGCGCCGGGCTCCAGGGCGATGGCGTCGGCCACCGCCAGCTGGATCAGCATGGCCGGCTGGCTCGGGTCGGCGACCTGCATGATGCGTTCGCCGGTCACCACCGGTTTGCCCAGCCAGTCGTTGGGGTCGCTGAACACCGCGACGCCCGCGCGGGGCGACAGCACCCGGGTGCGCTTGAGTTGTGCCTGCACCGCCGCCAGTTCTGCCCGGCGCTGTTGCGCGCGACCTTCGAGCAGGGTCAGTTCGCCTTTGCTCTGGGGGTTGTCGAACGCCCGCTGGCTGGCGGCCTGCAACTCGGCATCGGCCACCGCCACCTCTTTGCCGAGCACTTCGGCGCGGCTGCGCAGGGTGGTTTCGTCGAGGGAAAACAGCGGCGTGCCGGCCTCCACCGGTTGGTTGGGGCGGACCCGGATGTGCTCGATCACGCCATCGATGGGCGAGCTGATGATCTGCGCCTGGCGCGAGACGATCTCCGTCGGTGCCAGGGCGGTTTGCCGCACTGGCAGCAACAGCAACCCACCAAGCAGCAACAGGCCGAGCAGGGTTTGTTTGCGGTTGGGCCACCAGCGGCCGAAACGCCGACGCCGGGTCAGCGCGGCCCAGCAATAGGCCCAGGTCTGTATCGGGCCGCTGAGCACCTGGCGCAACAGGGCGGGCGGTTCCTGTTCGAGCAGCAGCAACAACAGGCCGAGGCGCTGCTGCTCGCGATCCTGTATCGGCACGCACCACAGGCCCGACGGCCACCATTCGCTCCAGCCCTCGGCGATGTCCGGCGGCGGTGCGCTGCTGTCCTGGGTCAACCAGACCGGTTCGCCGCCCGGCACCTGGGTGGCGATCCAGCGACTGGCGCGACCTAACCACACCAAATAGGGCGAGTCTTCGCTGGGGCGCGACAGGCCGGAGACGCACAGCAGTTCCAGTGACGTATCACGCTGGGCGAACACCAGCGCCTGGTGAAACGGCAGCAGCGGATAGAGGTCGTTGGCCATGCTGAAGGCCAGGGCGTTCAGCGAGTCGGCGGCGATCGCCTTGTCGCGCAGGGCATCGAGTTCCAGCAACAGATGCGGGTGGGGCAGGGGCTCATTCATTGTCATGATCAAACCGCGCCGTGCCGCTCATGCCGGCCATCAGATCGGGGAATTTTTCGTCGAGCCGGGCTTCCAGTTCGACGGTCTGCGCCACGGCGTCGACCCGTGAATTGACCACCGTCACATGGGCCGCGTAGGTTTTGCCGGTTTCATGAATGCTCACGTGCAGCGGCATGCCCTTCTTCAGGGTTTTGAGCAGGTTGGAGGGCACGTTCAGGCGCACCTTCAAGGCGCCGTCACTGACCAGGTCGAACAGCGGCGTGCCGGCGCTGACGGTCTGGTAGGGCTTGACGTAGACCTTGGCCACGGTCCCGGAAAACGGCGCCAGCACCTGGCAGTAACCGCTCTGGGCCACGCCCATGGCCCGTGCGCCCTCGGCTTTCTGCACCTCGGTATTGGCCATCGACACTTCGATGTCGCCGACCGCATTGAGCTGGCGCAGCTGTTTTTTCGCCTCCAGGTTCTGCCTGGCCATCGCCAGTTCCGCCACGGCCACCTTGCTGCGGGCCTCGGCCTCGTTGCAATTGAAGCGCGCCAGCAGGGCCGACTTGGCCACATGCTCGCCGAAGGTGGCTTTCAACTCACCGAGCGTCCCGTTCATCTGGCTGGAGAGGGTGGTTTCCAGCTCGGCGGCGAGCAACACGCGGATCGTCGACGCGCCTGGCGCGGGCGGGTCGTCGGCCTGGGCCCCGAGGGCGGCAGCGGTCAGCAGGAGCAACAACCATCGCGAGTCACGGGCGGGTCTGAACATTCGGCATTCCTTGCTGGGTGACGAGCAGGCGTTGCTGCTCCTGTTGGTTCAAGGTGTTCTGGATTTCCCGGGCCAGGGTCTTGATGTCGTGCTTGTCGATTTCGTTCGGCAGGACGTCCAGCCCCACCGAGTTGTACAGCCGGCCCCAGGCCGCCTGGGCGCTGGAAAATGCCGCTTCGCGCTGGTAACGCGAGAGCAGGTAGCGGCCTTCGGCGCGGATCACTTCCAGCTCGGAGCCGAGGGCGCCGGTCTTGGCCGCCTGGGCGTAATCGAGCAGGCTGCGATCGACCCGCAGGCTCTCTTCGGTGAATTCCACCTCCTGGCGCGCCAGTTGATAGCGCAGGGTGCCGACCCGCACCTGGGTCAGAATCGCCATCGACAGGGCCACGCGCCGGGTGTCGTCGGTCTCGCCCTGGGATTTCTCCGCGGCGTTCAACGCCGGCAATTGCAGCAAGCGCAGCAGGTTCATCGAGACTTGCAGGCCGGTGCCCATCCAGTCGCTGTTGTAGAGGTATTTGTTGGAGTCGTACTTGTAGCCGAAGTCGACGCTGACGTTGGGCCACAGCTGCGCCTTGGCGATGTCCAGGTCCTTCTGGTTCACCCGTTTGCGGTACCACTCTTCCATGATCTCCGGGCGGTTTTCCATGGACAGCTGTTCGAGCTGCGCCATGCTCTGGTGCAGTTCCGGCAAGGGCGGCTCGGTGGTGTCGGCCAGGACCATTTTCGAGCCCGGAGGCAACGACATCAGTGCCGCCAGTTCGGCCTGGGCGAATTCGAGGTCCTGGCGGCGCACGGTCAGCAGGTAAATGGAATCGAGCAGGGCGCGCTGGTAGGCGAGGATTTCCTGGCGCGGCAGCAGGCCACGGCCTTCGGCTTCCCGGGCCGAGGTCAGGGCGCTCTGGGTGCGGGTCAGCAGTTTGTCGACTTCCGGCATCAACCGCTGGGCGCCGAGCGCCCGCCAGTACGCGTTGCGCACATCCTGCAAGACGTTCTGCGCGACTTTGCGCCGGCGTTCCTCGGCCATCAGGATCTGGTCGGATTTCTGCTGGGTGCGGTAATAGGCCACGCCGAAATCCAGCAGGCTCCAGCTCAGTCCCAAACCGTAGAGTTCGCGATAGCGTTCTTCGGAGGTCGATGGCCGCAAGCTGACCTGGCGGTCCTCGATGCCGATGGAGGTGCCGCCCGAATCGTTGTTGCGCCCGGCATACCCGGCCGACGCCACCAGGCGTGGCAGCATTTCGTGGCTCGACACGTCGCGCAGGTCCGAGGCCAGGGCGCTTTCCATGAGCTTGAGGCGGTAGTCGAGGTTGTATTTCAGTGCCCGCGCCGCCGCCTCGTAGAAGGTGATGGGCGCGGTGACCGCTTCCTGGCCGGCGTACATGCGTGACTGATCGGCGAGGATGCGCTGGCGGTTTTCCTCATCGGTGGAAGGCTTGGGCTCCAGCGATGAGCAGGCGCTGAGCAGCAGCGTCGAAACGAGGGCGGTACTCAACAGCCTGGTCGCGGTTCTGGGCATGTTCAATCCTTTGCGTTTACCGGTTTTATTCAGTAGGTCGGGTTACGGGGCTCCCGGTTGACCGGGTACAGACGGTTCGCGGCATTGCGCAACTGGGCGCTGAAGCCCCGGCCCTGCCGGGGTTCCGCTGGCGGTTCGGATTGTGCCGGCCCCTGGGTCATGTGGGCGCTGTCGATGGTGAACAGCGACGGATCGCTCAACAGGCCATCGGCGCTCAGGCTGGTCCGGCCCTGACGGCCAAGGATCCAGGCCAGGTCGAGATCGCTTTCCAGGCGGCTTTCGCGCACGGCCTGGGCGACGAATTGCCCCGGCACCAGGCCCAGCCCGGCGGCCAGCGACTCGCTCTGCAATTGGCCGACACTGCCCAGGTATAAACTGGCGCCCCCGGCATTCCAGGCCGAGACCTCAAGGAAACGCGCCTCGCGCTCCACCACCGGGGTGATGAAGATCGCCGGTGTCGGGTCGGGCAGGCGCAGGTTGCCATTGCGGTTGTTCGGGTCGTTGTCGAAGAAGTTGCCCTGCGGCGCCGGAATGAACGGCGTGGCGACGTCCAGGGTGATCACCAGTTCGGCCTGGTCGCTGGCGCCGTTGAGGTCGTTGATGGTGTAGGTGAAGACGTCCTGCAGCACCTGGCCCAGCCCGGCGGCGGCCAGCACCGCAGGGTTCGTCTGGTCGATGGTGTAGGTGAAGCTGCCGTCCGCGTTCAGGACCAGCGTGCCGTAGAGGCCCAGGATTGGCTGGCCGATCGTCCCCGGCGTGCCGGTGCCGGCTTCGCTGCCGGTGCGCACGGCGACCACTTGCAAGCCGTCGTTGGCATCCACGTCGCCGTCGTTGGGCAGCACGTTGCCGGTGGCTTGCGGTGGCGGCACCTGATCGCTGGCGATGGCGCTGTCGTTCTGCGCCACGGGGGCATCGTTGGCGCCCTGGATGACGACGGTCAGGCGCGCATCCGAGGTCGCCCCGAAGGTGTCGCTCATGCGATAGGTGAAGGTCTCGCTCAGGGTGTTGGCGGCGGTGCGCAGGGCCTGCACCTGCGGGTTGCTGTTGTCGATCAGGTAGGTGTAGCTGCCGTCGGCATTGAGGATCAATTGCCCGTAGAGGCCGATCAGGGCCTGACCGGCAGCGCTGCTCTGGCCGTTCTGGGCGCTGACGCTGAGCACCTGCTTGCTCTCGCCGTTGGCCACGCTGTCGACGTCGCTGTCGTTGTCCAGCACGTTGCCGGTGGCGTTGGTGCCCGGCGTGCCGTTGTTGACCCCGCCGGCTTCGAGGGCGGTGCTGCCATCGTCCAGGGCGACGGGCGTGTCATTGCGGCCGTCGACGGTGATCTGCAATTCGGCGCTCGAAGAGGCACCGAAGATGTCAGTCAGGGTGTAGGTGAACACGTCGCTCAGGGTCTGGCCGCTGACACGCAGGGCCTGGACCTCGGGCAGGCTGTTGTCCAGCGTGTAGCGCCAGGTGCCGTCGGGCAGCAGGACCAAGTCGCCGTAGCGCCCGCGCAATGCCGTGCCGACCACGCCGTTGTTGCCGGTTTCGCCCAGGCCGCCGGTGTGCAGGGCCGTCACGGTCAGGGTATCGCCTTCCAGGTCCGTGTCGTTGCCGATGACATTGCCGCCGGGGTCGACGCCCGCCTGGGCGTTGTTCAGGCCGCCGGCTTCGACGGCGGTGCCGGTGTCGGTGTTGGCGTCGGGGGCGTCATTGCGCCCGCGGATGATGATGTGAATCTCCGCCAGGTCGCTGAGCCCGCCCAGGTCGGTGACCTGGTAGGTGAAGTGTTCATCGAGGAATTGCAACGGGCCCAGGGCCTGAACGGTCGGGTTGCTGGAATCGATGATGTAGGTGTAGTTGCCGTCGGCGCCGATGATCAATTGCCCGAACTGACCGGTGACCAGCGTGCCGTTGGTGTTATTGGTGCCCGGATTGACCGCATCCAGCGCACCGCCCGCCGCTTCGGTGCCAACGCGTATGCCGCTGACGTGCAGGACATCGCCCTGGTCGACATCGGAGTCGTTGGGCAACACGTTGCGGGTCGGGTTGACGCTGTTGCCGGCGCCGTTGTCGGCCACGGCCACCGCCACGTCATTGGTGGCCACCGGCGCATCCCAGGCGCCGTCGACGCGGATACTCAGTTGCGCGATGTCGGTGGCGCCGGCGGTGTCGCGCAGCCGGTAGGTAAAGGTTTCCACCAGCGAATCGCCGACCTTGAGCGCCTGGACGGCCGCCAGATTGTTGTTGATCACATAACTGTAAGTGCCGTTGGCGTTGATCGTCAGCGTGCCGTACAGACCGTTGAGGGTCTGGCTGGTGGTCACACCGGTGAACGTGCCGCCGGCGGCTTCGGCGCCGGTGCGAATGTCGGTGACGGTCTTGGTGTCATTGGCATCGACGTCGGTGTCGTTGGTCAGCACATTGCCGTTGGGGTTGATCCCCGGCGTGGCGTTGGCGGTGCCGCCGGCCTCGACGGCCACGATGCTGTCATTGACCGCCAGCGGGTTGTCGTTGCTGCCGCGAATGATGATGGTCAGGGTGGCGGTGCTGGTGGCGCCGGCCAGGTCGCGGATCTGGTAGGTAAAGGTTTCGGTCAATACATCGCCGTTGGTGCGCAAGGCCTGGACCTGCGGATTGCCGTTATCGAGCACGTAGGTGTAGTTGCCGTTGGCACCGAGGGTGAGGGTGCCGAAAGCGCCGGTCAGGCCGGCGCCGATGACCCCGACGGAGGTGCCCTGGCGCACATCGATGACGCTCAGCGTTTCGCCGTTGCCGTCGACGTCGTTGTCGTTGGCCAACACGTTGCCGCTGGGGTTGATCCCCGGCGTGGCGTTGTTCAGGCCACCGGCCTCGATGGCGGTGGCGGCATCGTTTTGCGCCACCGGGTTGTCGTTGGCACCCTGGATGGTGATGGTCAGGGTCGCGGTGTCCTGCGCGCCACTGGCGTCGATCACGTTGTAGTTGAAGCTGTCGGCGAGGGTGTTGCCGGCACGCAAGGCCTGGACTGCCGGCAGGCTGTTGTCCAGGCGATAGCTGTAGCTGCCGTCGGCGTTCAGCGTGAGCCAGCCATAGGTGCCGCGCAGTTCGCTGCCCAGTGTTCCGGCGGTGCCCGCCGAGCCCTCGACACCGGTGCGCACCGACGCCACTGCGCGGGTCTCGCCGTAGTCATGGGCGGGGAGGTCGGCGGGGATTTCACCGCCGTCGACGTCGCTGTCGTTGCTCAGCACATTGCCCGCAGGGTCCTGGCCTGGCAGGTTGTTGTTCAGCCCGCCAGCCTCGATGGCGATGGCAGCATCATCGCTGGCCACCGGGTTGTCGTTCTGCCCACGGATCAGCACGATGATTTCGGCGGTGTCGGTTTCCGGCGTCGGGTTGACCCCGTCGCTGATGGTGTAGGTGAAGCGTTCGAGCAGCAGGTCGGTGCCGCGGCGCAGCGCCTGGACGTCCGGGTTGTTGTTATTCACGGCGTAGCTGTAGCTGCCGTCGGGATTGATGGTCAGGGTGCCATACACGCCGTTGACCACCGTGCCGCCCGCCACCACCGCCACGGGGGTGTCTGCCGCGTTTTCCGCGCCGGCGCGAATGAAGGTGACCGTCAGCGGGTCGCCATCCGGATCGAACGCCGTGGCGGTCACGTCGCCCACCGGATCGACGCCAGCGGTGCCGTTGTTCACGCCGCCGCGTTCGGTGGCGAGGGCGATGACGTTCTGCGCCACGGGTGGATCGTTGACGCCGCGCACGGTGATGACCAGTTGCGCAATGTCCGTCAGCCCGGCGGTATCGACCACGCGATAGGTGAAAAACTCGGTCAGTGTCTGCCCGGCTTGCAGGCCCTGGACCGTGGCGTTGGTGCTGTCGACATCGTAGAAAAACGAACCGTCGGCGCCGATGCGCAGGGTGCCGTACAAACCGGCCACCACCGTACCGTTGGCCTGCGTGGTGCCGGTGGTGACGCCGCTCAGCACATCATTGACCGGGTCGTACGTGGCCTCGCTTTTATTGATCACGCCGTTGACCTGCAACTGCTCGCTGGGCCGGTCGGCCGCATCGACGTCCTGGTCGACGCCATTGCCACCCACCTGACCGATGGTGCCCGGGCGGCTGGGGAACAGGATCACATTGCCGGTCGGGTTGCTTTCGGCGGCGTTGCCGTTGGTGGAGGCCGCCTGGGCCTGGGCGGCGTCATCGCTGGCCACCGGGTTGTCGTTGGCGCCCTGGATGACGATGCGCAATTGCGCGACGTCGTTGAGGCCACCGGCATCGGTCACCCGGTAGCTGAAGAATTCGATCAACTGATTACCGGCACTCAGGCGCTGCACGGTGACGTTGGCGTTATCGACCACGTAGCGATAACTGCCATCGGGATTGATGGTCAAGGTGCCATACAGGCCGACGACGTTGGTGGGGCCGGTGACCGGTGTGATCGGGCCGCTGCCTGCTTCCGGGACCGGGCGCACGGCGGTGACGGTTTTGGTTTCGCCATTGGCCACGCTGTCCACATCGGTGTCGTTGCCCAGCACATTGCCCACGGCATCGCTGCCCGGCGTGCCATTGAACACGCCACCGGCCTCGATCGCGGTGCCGTCATCGTCCACGCCCACCGGAGTGTCGTTGGCGCCCTGAATCGTCACGGTCAACCGGGCGGTGTCGGTGGCGCCGGCCAGGTCCGACAGCACGTAGTCGAAGCGGTCGGTCAGGGTCTGGCCGGACAGGCGCAAGGCCTGGACCAGCGGATTGCTGTTGTCGACGATGTATTGGTAGGCGCCGTTGCTGCCGACGAGCAGTTGGCCGTATTGGCCGTTGATCAGCAATACACCGGCCACCGGCGTTTGCACGCCGGTGCCATTGACTGAAGCAACGGACTGCACGTGCAGGCGATCGGCGTTGGTGGCGATGTCGACGTCTGTATCGTTGCTCAGCAGCTGGCCGGTGGGGTCGACGCCGATCACGTTGTTGTTGGTGCCGCC
Organism: Pseudomonas fluorescens; assembly: GCF_902498195.1. Classification (GTDB taxonomy): domain Bacteria; phylum Pseudomonadota; class Gammaproteobacteria; order Pseudomonadales; family Pseudomonadaceae; genus Aquipseudomonas; species Aquipseudomonas fluorescens_BU. Next base: position 366,044 of record NZ_CABVIY010000001.1, read on the forward strand.
GGCTTCCACGGCGGTGGCGCTGTCATCGACGCCCACCGGAGGGTCATTGACCGGGGCCAGGATGATTTGCAGGGTGTCGGTGTCGGTCAGTGCGTCGGCGAGGGTGCCTGGCGTGCCGTCGCCGTTGGCGTCGCCGAAATTGCCCAGGTCATTGCTGACTACGGTCAGGGTGTCGTTGCCATTGAAGTTGGCGTTGCCCAGATAGAGCAGGCTGGCCAGCACCGAGTTGACGTCGGCCAGGGTGCCGCTGAGGGTGAGGCTGGCCGAGTTGGCGCCGGTGACGGTCACGCCCGGCAGCGACGTGCCCAGGGACAAGGTGCCGTGGAGCACGCTCAAGGTCACGCTGATGGTGCGGTCGGCCACGTTCGGGTCACGGTCGAGGTCGATGTCCGCGACACTGATGCCGCCGATGCTCAGTTGCACATCCTCCAGGCCTTGCTGGTTGCCGGGCAGGGTGTTGACCGGCGCATCGTTCTGTTCGACGTAGCCGGCGTTGGCCGTTTGCGTATCGGCATCGCCCAGGGTGATGGTGATCTGTCCGAAGGTGCCGCCATCGCTGTCGATGCGCACCCGCAGGTCGCCCACCGGTTGCGGGTAACTGACCAGTCCCTGGGGGGCGTCGATGCGGAATACGCCCAAGGGCAGCACGCCGAAGCGGTACTGGCCGTTGGCGTCGGTCACGGTGCTGAAAACCAGGTTGTCGGCGCTGGTACTGAGTTGGCCGTCGGCGCCGGCCCAGGTCAGGGTGACGGTCTGCCCGGCCAGGCCGGCGCCATCGGGGACGGTGCTGCCGTCGGCCGAAGCGGTGTCGTTCCACAAGGTGCCGCTGATCACGCCGAGCCCGGCGTTGTCGCGCAGGATGTACTGGTTGGGGCCGACAGTGCTGCCGGTGCGTTCGCCATCGAGGGCGCCGTCGGTGCCGACGCTGTTGCCGCCCCAACTGGTGAAGTCTTCCGGCAGGCTGCTCCAGGTCAGCGTGGCGTTGCTGCTGGCGATGGCCGTGGCGTTGGGCAGGGTGACCTGGTAGCGCACCTGGACCTGGGCGCCGACGTCCAGTTGATCGAAATTGACGCTCACGCCACCGGTGGTGCTGAAGGTGACACCACTGGGAAGATTGCCCGGACCAAAGGTGACGCCGTTGATCGTGACGCTGACCAGCGTGTAATTGCTGCCGCTGGCAAAACTGTCGCTGAGCTGGGCGTCGAACGCCGGCAAGCCGCCGTTCTGGGTGAAACTGAGTTGCACCGTGGCGGTACCCGTGACGCCGGTCGGGTTGGGATCAAAGCCGACGATCTGTTTATCAAGGCCATTGAAGCTCGGCTCGACGATTCGCTCCAGCAGCGTATTGCTGGCGGCGCGGCCCGCGCCGTTGACGATCTCCAGCGCACTGGCACCCAGCTGGACACCGGCGAGATTGCTCGCCTGGTTGGTGACGCGCACGTTGAACTCCAGCACCACGCCTTCCAGGTCGGCGTCCGTGCCACCGCCATTGACCACGTTGCCAAGGTTGAAGGTGATCACCTGGCTGCCGTCGCCATTGGTGACCACGGTCAGGCGGCTGGGGTCGAACACGCCGGTGGGGCTCAGGCCCAGCAGGTCGGGGGTGATGGGCAAGGCCTGCGGGCTGTTCTCGTTGCCGGTGATGTTCAGCGTGCCGCCGACAATCAGGTTGGCATCGCTGGTCAGCCCGCCGTCGGCAATGAAGCCGATGCGCAGGGCGTTGACCAGCGCATCCGGGGAAATGAACTGCAACCCGTTGGCCAGGGTGATCTGTATCTGGTAGTTGGGGTTGTTGCCTTCCGGCACCAGCACCACCACCCGGTAGCGGATCACTTCGCCGATGGTCACCGCTTCCTGAGGCGCCGTGGTCGGCGCCGGCGCGGCGGTGTCGGGCAAGCCGCCGACCCGCGAGATCTGGATCGCCTGGGCCACCGGCACGATCAGGGTCGAGGCATTGCGATAGTCGTTCAGGGTGCCGCCATTGAGCAGTCCATCCACGCCGGTTCGCTCACCGCCCTGGGTGCCGTCGAGGCTGGTCCATTGCACGGTCGCGATGTTGGCGAAATTGGACTGGGACGCCGCCGTGGCATTCACCACGCCCGACAGGCTCAGCACGATGCTGCCGCCCTTGGCGATGTCGATGTTGGCGCCATTGACGGTGCGCAGCTGGCCGTTGACCAGTTCGAAATCGACGCCGCCGTTGTTGGTCGCGCCGTTCTGGTAGAGCACGCCGGTCAGGGTGATGTTGCTCAACTGGGTGGGCAGGTTGTCGAGGAAACTGATGTCGAACGCATTGAAGTCGCTGCCGCCCGCACCGTTGCTCAGGGTGATGGTAAAGGTCACGGTGTCGCCCTGATCGTAGCCGCCAAGGCCGGAGGTCGAGGTCAGGGCTTGCGTGACGGCCAGGGTCGGTTCTCGCACGGTGACCGTGGGCTGGCCGCCGTTCAGGGCGACCGTGCGGTCCACCGCCACGTTGCCGTTGGGGGTGTCGGAGTCCGGGTCGCTGAACAGCAGTTGTGCGCTGTTCTGCAGGGCTTTGCTGGCCTGGTTGGCGATCACGTTGTTGGCCACCAGTTGCAGGCGGATCACGAAGCTGTTGTTACCGGTCTGGTTGTCGGCCGTGGCGCCGGACACGCTGAAAGTCCAACGCGCATCGACGCCGTCGTCGCCCAGGGCGCCGCCCTGGCCGGCCAGCGCGCTGACCACGATGCTGCCGGCGAAGTCGGCGCCGAGGGCGGCACTGCCGGCGCGGGTGGTGATGATCTGGTAGCCCAGGCCGCCGTTGAAGCTGGTGTCCAGGCGCATGCCCGGCGGGATCAGGTCTTCAATGCGCAGGGTTTGCGTGCTGCCTTCGGGCAGGGTGACGACGATGTCGTAGCGCATGCTTTCACCGATCACCAGGTCGCTGCCGGTGGTGTGGGTGGCGCTGGAATCGCCATTGTCCAGGGTGCCGTCGGCGAACACCTTGCTGATCACGGGCGCCGCCACTTGCTCGCTGGCCAGGTCGGTCAGGTCAGTGGGGGTGAAGTCGCTGCCGCCGTTGACGCTGGCGTAGTTGCTCAGGGTGGCGGTGCTTTGCAGGCTGCGGCTGGCTTCGATGGTGGCGCTGACGACCACGTCGTAGCTGATCACCACCAGGTTGGCGCCGCTGGTGTCGGCGGCGGTGCCGTTGCGCCCGGCGAGCAGGGTGGCCTGGCCGCCGGCATCGAGGAAGGTGATCTGGTTGCCGGTGACGCTGTAGTCGACGCCGAGCACCAGCGCCGTGCCGTCGCCGCGGAAAATCTGCAGGTTGGCGGCGGCCAGGCTGCCGCCGACAAAGCTCAGGCCGGTGGGCAGGGTAATGCTGGTGTTGACGTCGTACGCGCCGCCACCGCCGCTGTTTTCGATGGCCGTGACCATGCGCAACACGTCGCTGCCGTCGATGCCGGTGATGTTGCCATCCACGGCGGCCAGATCCGTGACGCTGCCATTGAACGGCACACCGCCAGTGCCCGGCGCCTTCCAGCTGCCGGTGGTGTTGCTGACCGTACCGTTGGTGCTCGACACCACGCCGTGCCTGATCGACAGCACCGGCTCGGCCACCGAGACAATGACGGCCACGTCCGAGGAAATCAGCGTGCGGTCGGTGAGGGTGGTCTGCTGGCTCGATTGCGCCAGCACATCCAGCGAACGCTGGTCGGCGAACGGCTGGTCGCCCACCCGCAGGGTGAAACGCACGACGATGCGGCTGCCGTTGGTGTCGGCGGTGACAAAGCTGCCGAAGTCGAACGTGATCGAGTTGCCCGCGCCGCTGGTCACCGTGAGCACGCCACCGGCATTGGTGTTGCCGGGGCCGATCTGCCATTGCCCCGGATCGTCGCCGAGGGCCCAGGCCACGCCGTTCACGTCGAACAACGGCAGCGGCAGGTAGGCGGTAAGGGAGAACTGCTCGTAGTCGCCGGTGACCAGGTTGTAGCTCAGCTCGAACGTCACTTCGTCGCCGGGCTTGAGCTCGCCGCTGGCCGGTGGCGTGCCGTCATTGACCTCGACGATCTGGATGTCGACGGTGTTGGTCGGGATCACGCTGGTGGTCGTTGATCCGTCGGTTTCGTTTTGCCCGGTCAGGTTGAAGATGTCTTGCAGCAGCGTGCCATCGACCACGGCACTGTTGCCCAGCTCGTCGCCTTCGTTGATTTCGCTGTGGGGGTTGCCCGAGGGCGGCTTGTAGGTCTGGCCGACGATGGCCGAGTAGCTCAGCACCGCCAGCACCGCGCCTTCCAGCCGGTCATCAAAGGCCAGGTCGCCGTTGAGCCAGCCACGGATGTTGGAGAACGCGTTGCGCAGCGACTGGGCGATATCGAAGGCCATCGACGTGGTGCCGTCGGCATTGACGGCGGTGGTTCTCACCAGGGTGATGGTCTGCGTGACGCCGTTGAGGGTGACCGCCAGTGTCGGCGTGCCGATGAGGGTTTGCCCGTCACTGAGCTGGTCGCGAATGATCAGCTGCCCTTCATTGAAGAAGTCCTTGCCGAAGGCGAAGTAGTCGGAAATCGCCAGGTTCAGGCTGTACTGGAGTGTGTCGCCGGGGGTGATGCCGGTCTGGCCGACGTCGGTCTGCAAGGTCACCGTTTTGAGCAGGGTGATGGACTTGGCGATGAAGTCGGTGGTCTGCCCGGTGCCGCTAAAGTCGATGACCGTGTTCGGCGCCACGACATCGCGCGGATCCAGCGGTGCCCATTGGCCGCTGGCGGTCGGCGCGCCGAGGGTGATGGTGACAGCGTCGCCGGTGACCGGGTTGATGATCGGCTGGCCGTTGGCGTCGACTTCGGGCACATAAAACGCGACCTGGGTGTTGGTCGCGGCGGTCAGGGTGTCGTATTCGACCGTGAATGAGTTGATGTACACGGTGTCGGAGGCAATCAGCGTGGCGATGGCGCTCGGGTCGGTGACCACGGTGCCGTCATGCAAGGTGATCGACGTCAGGCGCCCGCCGGCACCGGGGGTGATCGCGGTGACCTGGATATTGTCCGGCAGCGGCTGCGTGACGATGACATGGGACAGCGTCTGGCCCGGCGCGGGTGTCACGGTGACCGTCAGGGTACGGCCGTAGTTCGGCCCGGTGGCGGTTTCGCCTTCCGGGGTGGTGAGTGTTTCGTCAAAGGTGATGACTGTCGGGTGCACGACAAACGCCGACGTGCCGGCCTGGATCAGGGCGGGGTCGTCGAAGGGGTTGTCCAGTGCGTCGTTGCCGAACTGGAAGCCACCGCTGGCGCGAATCGTCAGGTCCGGGCTGCCATTGGAAAAGTTGGTGTCGGCCAGGTTGCTCAGGCTGGCGCTGACTTGTACCGAGATCACCGGCTGGTCGGTGGAGACACTGGCGAATGGCAGTTCGATGACCACCAGTTGATCGCCCGGGCGCATGCCGAATGCCGAGGCGCTGATGGTCAGGAAGTTGCCGGTGGCGTCCTTGGCCACGGGGTGGGTGGCATTGCCCGCCGCGTCGAAAGTCACCACGTGGGTGACCAGGTTTTGCCCCAGGTAACTGGCGGAAATGAAACTCACGCCGTCGTCACCGTCCTTGCCGCTGGTGGGCATGAACAGGGTCAGGAACGGTGCATAGCCTTCCTGGCCGGAGGTGTTGGTGAAGTTGACGGTGAAGTTGAAGCGATCGCCCAGCAACACGTCTGCGCCGGTGGCGGGCAAGGTCACGGTGGGTGCGGCGTCGGCCAGCAGGCCCTGGAAATTGGCCATGGCGGTGCTGCTGAGGGCGATGAGCTTGTCGATATCGCCGACCCGGGTTTCCAGGGTCCAGTCGCCGCCTGCGGCCGAGCCGCCGGTGTCGTTGTTCGATGCCGCCACGTCGGCGCCGGTCCAGCGCGCCAGTTCGGTGACCAGGGTTTTACCGGCCGCCCCGGCGCCGATGTCGCAACCGTAGAGCTGGATGTCGGCGCCCTGGGTCAGGTTGTTGCGCCACTGCTGGAGGGTCTGGCCCAGTTGGTCGACGTTGTCCGAGGTGATCGTGCGGTTGCCCAGGGTGAATTGCCCGGCGGCGCCGTGGGACAACACCTGGATCGAGTCGACCTTGCCCAGCTGGGCCAGGGCCGCGGAAATCGCCGCCAGCCCGTCTTCGCCGACATTGACCACGATGGCCGTGACGTTCGCCGGAAGTTGCGCCAGCAGTTGCTCACGGTTTTCGATGCGGCTGTCGAGCACCAGCAACGCGCGCGCGGCCGAAGGGGCTTGCTCGGTGGCGGGCCGGCCTTCGGTCGGGGTGGCAGGGGTGGCGGCCGGGTCGGTGGCCGGGTGCGCGGCTTCGGCGGGATCGCTGTGATGCTGATCGGCGGCGGCCGAGGCGGCGGCGCCGTCGAACAGAATCCGTGGCTCAAGGGCCAGGGCCTGGCGCTGCGGGCGCAGGTGGAGGCCGGTAAAAAGACGCGGTAAACCCTGCATAGTGGAAGTCCTCAACCAAACAGCGTGTTGAACCAATCCTTTGTACAAATAGCCCACTATTGGACACGTTTAGCGTAGGTCGATATTTAGCGTTTTCCAGGCTGTAAGGCGCTATTTAAGGGGGTTCTTGACCTGCGGTGCAGCAGCCATCTGCCATCATGGAGTGGCCTTTGCAGGGGTAGAGGCGGTTTTTTCTTCTACAAGTTTGTAGGCCACGTAGTACTTGTAGATGTTGCCGACGTAATCCACGGTTTCCCGGCCGACCACCTGTGCCGCTGCTTGCTCTACATTACCGAACCAGACGTTTTTGTCCAGATTGGACTTTTCTGCCAGTGCACGAAATTTTCGCAGGTTCCCGGGCCCGGCGTTATAGGCGGCGAAGGTCATCAGGGTTCTGTTCATCTGCGTCAACTGCGGGTCGTTCAGGTACTTGTCCGCGAGCAGGCGCATGTACTTGCTGCCCGCCTCGATGTTTCTGTCGGCACTCTTGTCGATGTCGCCGATGGCCACCGTCGGGTCCCTGGCCGTTGTCGGCAGCAATTGCATGACACCGACTGCGCCCCGGGGGCTGCGGGCTTTCTGATCGAGTTGCGATTCCTGGAAACCCTGGGCCATGAGCATCAGGTGATCGAAACCATAGGTGCTGGCGTGGCGATTGAAGATCTCCACCATCTCCTGGAATTTCTTCATTTCAGCTTCGGAGGTCGCGTTGAGCACCCGCTTGCTGCTGTTGGTGACGTACTTGGTGCGCAGGCTGTTGCCGAACGTGGTGCCGATCTTGTGGGTTTTGACGAACGCGTCGAGTTGGTTTTTGAGCTGCGGGCTGTCCTTGCGAATCGCCCAGGCAAACTCGGAGTTTTCGTGCACGGCCATGTTTTCGTGAATCTGCATGTCGGTGTACAGCGGCGCCCAGATTTTTGCGATGTAGCGATCCACCACCGTGGCCTTGAGCAAGCCGGCGTTGACCATTTGCAGCAGGTCTTCGGATTCGAGGTTTTCGTCGGCGGCTTTCAGGTCGATGGGCGCCAGGCCTTGCTCCTTGAAGGCGGCGTTCAAGGCTTCAAGGTGCTCGTAGTAGCTGCTGGAGGCGCGCACGGTAATTTCCTGGCCGGACAGGTCTTCCAGTTTTTCCATGGGTTTGCTGCCGGGGGCGGTCACCAGGATTTCCGGGATGTTCACGGCGAAGGGGTCGGCGAAATCCACGTCCTTGAGGCGTGCCTCGGTCACGGTGAGGCCGCCGGCGGCGATGTCGCCCACGCCTTTCAGCAGTTTGGGCATCAATTCGTTGCGGGCGGTGGGGATGAACATCACCCGCCACTGCATGGATTTTTTCCCGTAGGGCTGGGTCTTGTTCAGCCAGGCTTCCAGGCCCTTGCCCAGTTCATAACTCAGCCCGCGCTGCCGTCCGCGATCCAGTTCGAAAAAGGTTTTGCTATAGGGCACCAGCACCCGGATCAACCGGCGCTCGCGCATGCCTTCGAAATCCCCGACCCAGTCCGGCAGAACGGGCAGCACCATTTTTTGTACTTCGGCCTCTTCGGCCGGGGTCAACTCGACGGCGGGCAGTTCGGGTGGGGTCTGGGCCAGCGCGGTGTTGAGGCAGCACAGCATCAGCAACAGGGTCAGTGCGTGAAAACGGCGCCATACAGTGTTCATGGTTGCTCACCGGGATCGGCAGGGAGGAGGGGGTCACCTTGCAGTATGGCCAATGGCTGGCCATTTTCCGCCCCGAAAGGTGGCCGGTGGATGGTTTAAATCGCGATAGAAGTGGCGTGCCTCGCGACGATTGTTGACAGGCCATTCATCGAGAACGTCCCGTGATGACTCTCAGGTCGTGGTGCCGGGAAATTTCTTGGCTATACCTAACTTTTCCTGATGGCCTTTCTGGTCAGCGGACAGCTCGCGTTCCGCCGGTGCCTGCTTATGTGCAACTCGCGTTATGCCGTTCAAATACTGGGGCTGTTGATGGCGACCGCTGTCAGCGCCGAGGACACGTCACGGTTGCGTGACGTGGACCTGGAAAAGCGCGCCAATGGCATGCTCGCCATGCTGTCCTACGCCATGACGCCGGACCTGACCTCCAGTTCGCTGAGCATCAACGACAACAGCGCCGGCAACCCAAGCCTGGCCATGACTCAGATGGGCGGCGGTGCCACGCTCAGCAAGGACACGCCGCTCTACCTGGAGGGCGCGCTCGCCTACAGCCGCTATGACCCGCGCTTTGTCGCCACGGATGGCGAGCAGACCCAAACCATCCCGGTGAAATGGAATTCCATCTCCGCCACCGGGGGTGTCGGCTGGGATTTTCCCTTGACCGACGAATTGGCCCTGCGTCCGATTTTCAACTTTGCGGCGGGCTACCTGACCAGCGATATCAACGCTGCGCGCCTGTTCATCAATCGCCGCTTTGATCGCGACATCCAGTTTCTCGATAACGGACACATGACCGCCGTGGGCCTGGGCGGGGCGCTGATGCTGGACCTGGAGCGCGTGCGGCCCGAATACGAACTCGACGTCGAGTTGCGTTACAGCTACATGAATTTGCGCAATGTCGGGGGCAAGAACGATATCGGCGGCCAGGCCATCGCCGACTCCGTCAACCTCTATAGCCGCTGGCGCGCGCCCACCGGTTTGATGGCGTTGCAGCGGCCGCTGCGTTATGTGCTGGAGTTTTCCCACTCGGAGTATCTGGGCGATCAGCGTGGGGTGCTGGGGTTTGACCGGCTGTCGAGCGTCGGGGTGGGGCTGGAGTTGGACTCCAGTGCCTATGACGTTTTTATCACCCGCACGCGGCTGGTGGTGCGGCATGTGATGGGCGATCACGTTTCCGGCGTGTCGGTGGGGTTGGCCTGTAGTTTTTGACGCCCTGCGATCACTTGGGCAACCAGGGCGCCATGATGTCCAGCGTGCCGCGACCACCGCGCCGCAGGCAGCCGAGCAGCGAGAGCCAGGGCAGGTCGGTGATCACCACTTGGGAGGCGGGAATCAGCCTGACTTCACCGGCCGTGCCGCCCGCCGGCCCGCCATCGGGCATGTAAATCGCCAGCCAGTCGCCCGCGGCGTCCAGCACCAGGCACAACCGCCAGCCTTCGCCTTCGGCAATCATGCCAACCCGGGAGCCTTCTTCATTGTCCATGCCGGCAATGCGTGCAGTGGCGTCCTTGAGCAACTGATAACCGGGCAAGTTGCCAAGCACTTTGTCTTCCACGGCGTCAACGGCCCGCTTGGCGATGGCCGTCCTGGCCAACAGCCCGGCGAGGAAGCACATCACCACCAGCCCGACCAGCGTGGCGACACTCACCAGCGTGACCCCGGCGACGTTGTAGCCGGAGAACATCGGCACCAGTTTCTGCACCGGCCCTTGCAGCAAGTGAATGGCTTTTTCGATCAGGACAATGATCAGCACCAACGGCAGAATGAACAGCAGGCCGCCCAGGACGGTGGTTTTGATGAACTTGAACATCCTGGGCTCCTTCAGGCGCGTTTATGGATCGGGTGTCGATATCCCCATCCCATGTGGGAGCGGGCTTGCTCGCGAAGACGTCGGCACATGCAGCCTATGTGTCGCCTGACACACCGCCTTCGCGAGCAAGCCCGCTCCCACAATGGGTGGACAAGCCTGCAATCAGGTGGACGATATGGCCGCCTTGCTTGTGGCTTGAAGGCTAGCTGAAAAAAACCGCAGGACTCGATCAACGAGCAGACCCCCATCCCATGTGGGAGCGGGCTTGCTCGCGAAGACGCCGGCACATGCAGCCTATGTGTCGCCTGACACACCGCCTTCGCGAGCAAGCCCGCTCCCACAATGGGTGGACAAGCCTGCAATCAGGTCGACGACAAGGCCGCCTTGCTTGTGGCTTGAAAGGCTAGCTGAAAAAAACCGCAGGACTCGATCAACGAGCAGATCCCCATCCCATGTGGGAGCGGGCTTGCTCGCGAAGACGCCGGCACATTCAGCCTATATGTCGCCTGGCACACCGCCTTCGCGAGCAAGCCCGCTCCCACAAGTGATGCGCCTTGAGCCACTTCAGGGTTTTGCGTCCCCGAACACCGGGCGGAAAAAGCTGCGCTCATAGCTGAGGATGCAGCGGGTTTCTTCGGCGTACTTGAAGGCGGCGATGCAGTCCGGGTCGCTCGCCGACTGTTGCCGGTAGGTTTCATAGGCCGAAAGGCTTTGGAAGGTGAACATGGCCAGGGCGATGTTGTTGGCGCCTTCGGACGGCAGGAAGTAGCCGTGATGCTGGCCACCGAATTTTTCCACCAGGGGAATCCACAGCTTGCCGTAGTGCTCGAACGCTTCGAGCTTGTACGGGTCGAGCACATATTTGAGGTAGCACGTGACCATCGGTTTTCTCTCTGATTGGTTAGTGATGGGTTGAGTCGTTGGGTGGATCGGGCAGCACCCGCACCGTCAGTTGCGGCAGGTCCTCGCCACAGGCATCGCGCTTGAGCCATTCGGCGGGTGGCGCTCCCACCACGTTGAGGAAGGTGCGGGAGAACGAGGCTTGCGAGCTGTAGCCCACCGAGGCTGCGATCACCTTGATTTGCACCCCTTCGCGCAGCAGGTCCTGGGCCAGTTTCATTCGCCAGGCGGTGACGTAGCCCATCGGCGAGATGTCCATGATCCGGGTGAAGCACGCCGAGAATTTCGACCGCGACATGTTCGCCAGCCGGGCCAGTTCTTCCACCGTCCAGCGTGCTTCCGGTGCCTGGTGAATGCGGTTGAACACCGTTGCCAGGCGTCCGTCCTGAAGCGCATACAGCAGGCCACTGGCGATCTTGCCTTCGCTCACCGAGCGGCGCACCAGCAGTACAAAAATGTATTCGAGCAGCAGGTTCAGTGCCTTGGTGCGGCCGGGGGCCTGGTCCTGGAATTCATTGATCAGGGTGCCGAGCAGCGGCGCGAGGTTTTCGAGTTCGCGGAAGGGAAACACCAGGGTTTCCTTGAGCCCGAGCGGGAAGGGTTGCAGGGCATTGCGCCCGAACCGGAACGAGGCGCAGATCAGCTCCGCGCCTGGGGCGGAACGGGAGCGCAGCTGATAACGGCAACTGCTGGGACAAAACAGCACGCTGGGTTCGCTGATGGCGATTTTCGGCAGCCCCGGCTGCACCATGTCGACAGTGCCGTGACTGATCACATGGATAAACGCCATGCCCGGCGGCTTGTCGAGCACCAGCGTGCCGTCCACGGGACCGGCGAAAAACAGTCGGCCCTGCAGGTGCGTGCGTTCGAAGAATTCGGAAAGGATATCCATGTTGGAGACGCCCGGGTAAAGACTCTGCACGTCCTGGCAAAAGCGCGGCAGGGCGCGGTCGTAGGATGCAGTGCTCGCCGATGGTAATCAACGCCCCTTGCGGGTGCCATGGCACTGAGCGATTTTTTCGTCCACGACCGGAGTCCACCGCTATGAGCAACGATTCGATTCGCACCGCTTCCCCGTACGCCGACCCGGCAGAGCCGGCATTGCCGGATCCGGGCATGAAGCTGGACCTGTCGCGCACCGCGCTGGTGGTCATCGACCCGCAGATCGACTTCCTCAGCCCCGAAGGCGTGAGCTGGAGCGTGTTCGGCAAGAGCATCGTCGAGCACGACGTGGTCAACCACCTCGGCCAGTTGTTTGCCGCGGCCAAAGGCGCGGGCATCACTGTCGCTGTTTCCCCGCATTACTACTACCCGTGCGACCACGAATGGCATTTCGGCGGGCCGCTGGAAAAGGTCATGCACAGCATCTGCATGTTCGATCGCAAGGGGCCGCTGACCCTCGACGGTTTTGAAAACTCCGGCGCCGACTTCATGCCCGAGTTCAAGCCGTACATCCTCGACGGCAAAACCATCATTGCCTCGCCGCACAAGGTGTACGGTCCGGAAACCAACGACCTGGCGCTGCAACTGCGCAAGCACGGGGTGTCGCAGGTCATCCTGGCGGGCATGGCGGCCAACCTCTGTGTCGAGTCGCACTTGCGTGAACTGCTGGAGCAGGGCTTCGAAGTGGCCGTGGTCCGCGACGCCACCGCCGGCCCGACCACCCCCGAAGGCGACGGTTACCTGGCGGCGCTGATCAACTACCGCTACATCGCCAACGCCCTGTGGACCACGGCGCAAACCCTGGACTACCTCAAGGTTTGAACATCCTGCCCCTGTAGGAGCTGCCGCAGGCTGCGATCTTTTGATCTTGGATTCAAACAATCAAAGGATCGCAGCCTCGTTTCACTCGACAGCTCCTACAGGAGGGCGTACAGCCAATTAGGGTTACCGTGGATGGTCCTCCCGATTACCCGGTCCCTGTAGGAGCTGCCGCAGGCTGCGATCTTTTGATCTTGCATTCAAACAATCAAAAGATCGCAGCCTCGTTTCACTCGACAGCTCCTACAGGGAAGGCGTACGGCCATTGAAGGGTTATCGTGGATGGTCCTCCCGGGCGGCGCGGGCGAATTCGATGAATGCCTTGAGCGTTGCCGGCACATGGCGGCGGCTCGGGTAATACAGATGCAGGCCGGGGTAGAAGGGGCACCAGTCACTTAACACCTGGATCAGGCGCCCATCGGCCATGGGCGCCTGGACCATGTCTGCAAAAACGTAGGCGAGACCGACGCCCTGCAGCGCCGGGCCGACCATCAGGCTCACGTCGCCCAGGGTCAACGGTCCGTCGACTTCGATTTCCTGGGCGATACCGCCGCGCTCGAACTCCCAGCGGTACAGCGAACCACTCGGAAAACGATGGCGGATGCACGGCAGGCCGTGAAGGTCTTCGGGTGTGTGCGGGACCGGGTGCCGCTCGAAAAAAACCGGCGAGCCCACCACCACCGAGCGCATGTAGGCACCGATGGGCAACGACACCATGTCGGCCTCCAGCCGCGCGCCGAAGCGCACACCCGCATCAAAACCGCCGGACACCACATCCACCAGGCCGTCGTCCGCCACAACCTCCAGTTTCACGTCCGGATACTCCTCCAGGAACCGGCAGGCCAGCGGCAACAGCACCAGTTCGGCCGCCTGGCGCCCGGCCGTGATGCGCAGGCTGCCCGAGGGCTTGTCGCGGTAGTTGTTCAGGTCTTCCAGGGCATCGTCGATGTCGCGGAAGGCCGGTTTCAAACGCGCATGCAGGCGATCACCGGCCTCGGTCAGGCCAACGCTGCGGGTGGTGCGGTTGAACAGCCGCACGCCCAGCCGGTTCTCCAGGGTGCGCACCGAATGGCTGAGCGCCGAAGGCGTCACGCCCAGCTCGACCGCCGCGCGGCTGAAGTTCAGGTGGCTGGCGACGCACAGGAAGATCGAGAGATCAGCCGCCGAGGGCGTTTTCATTTGTGAGCACCTTTCACAAAGCCATGCAAAATTATTGGGATTATCACATCAGTAGAGCAGATCTACAGTGGCGTCAACTCATCAAGAAGGCCCGGCAATCACGCTCGGGTCGCTGACAGGAGGAGTTGATATGCGTACCTGGCTCATTACTGGCGCTTCCCGTGGTTTTGGCACTCTGATCGCAGAACAGGCGCTGCGTGCCGGCGACGCGGTGATCGCCACGGCCCGTAAACCCGAAGACGTCATCGCCAAACTGGGCGATCATCCGAACCTGTTGGCCGTGCGCCTGGACGTGACCCGCGAGGAGGAAGCGCACCAGGCGGTGGCAGAAGGCATCAAGCGCTTTGGGCGGATCGACGTGCTGATTAACAATGCAGGGTTCGGTGTGTTGGGCGCGGTGGAAGAAACCAGCGCCAGCGAAACCGAGCGCTTGTTCGCGACCAACGTCTTCGGCGTGCTCAACGTGACCCGCGCAGTCCTGCCGCACATGCGCCGCCAGCGGTCCGGGCATGTGATCAACATTTCCTCCATCGGCGGCTATCAGGCCTACATGGGCTGGGGCGTCTACGGTTCCACCAAGTTTGCGGTGGAAGGCATCACCGAAGCGCTGCATCAGGAACTGGCCCCACTGGGCATCCATGCCACGGTGGTGGAGCCGGGGTTCTTCCGCACCGACTTCCTCGACGAGCAATCGCTGGTGAAAACGGCGCTGGAGTTGCCGGACTACGACGAGACGGTGGGTGCGATGCGCAAGCATGCCGAGGCGGCCAACCACGCCCAGCCGGGTGATCCGCAGAAGTTCGCCGAGGCCATGCTGGCCCTGGTCAATGCACCGAATCCGCCGCAACGCCTGGCCCTGGGCAGCGACACCATCGCGCGGATCGAAGCGAAGAACCGCTTTGTCGCACAGGAGTTGGCCGAGTGGAATGAGCTGGCGTTGTCGACGGACTTCAAGGACTGACAGCAACACACCAAACTTGTAGGAGCGAGCCTGCTCGCGAAAGCGGTACATCAGGCAACGACATTGTTGTCTGATACACCGCCTTCGCGAGCAGGCTCGCTCCTACAGGTTTTTTGGGTGACTGATCAGCGGCATTCCAGGCAGAAATAGGGCATCACGTCGGAGCTGGCATCGTAGCCATTGCTGCCATCGGCGTAATGATTCTGCCGCAGCCGGTCAGACCCGCCTTCCGCCACCCGTGTACCGCGCATTGAGTTGTAGCCGCCCGCTGCGACGCTGTTCTGCTTCAAGCGGTCGGAACCGTCCGATGCCAGCTGCCGTTCTCTCAGGCGATCGGCCCCGCCTTCGGCGAGTTGGCGTTCCTTGAGACGATCGGCGCCGCCTTCGGCGAGTTGACGTTCCTTGAGGCGATCGGCCCCGCCTTCAGCGAGTTGCCGTTCCTTCAGGCGATCCGCACCACCTTCAGCGACCTGATTCTGTTTGAGTTGCCGTTCTCTCAAACGGTCAGCACCGCCTTCAGCCACCTGATTGCCCTTGAGACGGTCCGCACCGTCCGCGGCCAGTTGTCTTTCCTTGATGCGGTCGGCGCCGCCTTCGGCAACGTTGTGCACGGCGGTATCGGCACCGCTGGTTCCGGCGCCCGATTCGGCCGCGTGAGCGTTCGCCGCGATAAAACCGAGGGCTGAAAAGAGCGCAATGCCTAATACAAGGTTGGGGGTGTTCATCATGTTCACCTAATGAGTCAGGGGTGGGTTCAAGCAACAATCGGGCAGGCATGAATGCCCGGCTTTCGCAGCCCTGACATTCGATGCCTGCATCTTAATTGGCTTAAAAATCCCGTCACTTATGCATAGGTTGTCCAGGCAAACACCCAGGTATTAACGGCCCATACGCAGGTATGGCCGGTCATGTTCATTCGGCAGGCAGCACCGGCGGTTTTTTCTGGTCCTTCAACAGAAACACCACGAATTTGGCCGGTTTGTCCTGGCTGGCGTTGCGGCCCACGGTGTGGATGTCCTCGGGGCCTTCGTGGAAGCTTTGCCCCGGCGTCAGCGTGACTTCCTTGCCACCCTTGACGCCCATGACGATGGTGCCTTCGAGCACATAGACGAAGCCATGGGCGTCGTGCCGATGAACCGGGTCGGCGCCGCCCGGCGGGTACTCGACGGTGAGGATCATGACTTCCTTGCCGGGGTAATCGGGCAGTGCCGTGACCGACACTTCCTTGACATCCGGGTGCGGCGCTTCGGCAGCCAGGGCCGGTGCGGTGGCGGTGAATGGCAGCGCAAGCAGGGCGAAAAGAACGGGGGTTCGCATGGGACGCTCCTGATGAGGATAGAGGGTGGGGGCCAGTGTCTGCCTGTCAGGCGCTGGTGCTCTTGAGCCATTGATCGAAGTGAATCTTGCCGAGGATCGGGTTGGCGCCCGGCGTCAGCGACTGGTCGTTGATAACCGCGCCGTAGTAACCGGCGTTATCGTCGGTGATCACTTCGCGCCCATCCCCGGTGTGTTGCAGATAGGTTTTGGCAAACGACACCAGCGGTTGCTTGTCGGGGCCCGCCACTTCCTCGGTCTTGCCCGTGGGGGCCGCCACCGCGATGCTGGCCAGTGCCGCGGCAACATCGGCCGAGGCAATCGGCTGCAGGGCCGCCGAGGTCAAGCGAGCGGTGTCACCCTGCATGCTGTATTGGACAATGGCGCCGATGAACTCGAAAAACTGCGTGGCGCGCAGGATCGAGTAAGGCACGCCGGCTTTCTTGATCAGTTCTTCCTGGGCCATTTTGGCGCGGAAGTAGCCGCTTTCGAGCATGCGCTCCGTGCCCACCACCGAGAGTGCAACGTGGTGCTTGACCCCGGCGGCCTGCTCGGCGGCGGCAAGATTGCGCGTGGATTTTTCGAAGAATTCGAGCACCGCGGCGTCTTCGAACGAGGGTGAGTTGGCGACGTCGACCACCACGTCGGCACCTTGCAGCGCGGCCTGCAAGCCTTCCCCGGTCACCGCGTTGACGCCGGTGCTTGGCGTGGCGGGCACGACATCGTGTCCACCTTCGCGCAGGAGTGTGCACAGCTGTTTTCCAATCAAGCCTGTACCGCCGATGACGACAACTTTCATGATCGTGCCTCCATTTGTGGGTGTGGGGTGGCGAGGGGTCATGTCACGTACGTTGTGAGTAGCCTAGTCTAGGCGGGCGAAAGCGCGGCGTGGATCGGCGGGATGGACGGCGGGCTTGGGCCTGGCGCCCTGGTCATGATCAAATGGCGGCCATTTTTTCGCTGCACGCGGGAGCTGTAAATGAACAAAACGCTCGTGATGACCCTCGTCCTGACCCTGGGTGCAGGCCTGCTCGCCACACCCGCGAGCGCCCAGGGTGATGCCGAGGCGGGCGGGAAACTGTTCAAGCGCATGTGCAGTGGCTGCCATCAGATCGGCGAGTCGGCGAGGGCGTTTTTTGGTCCGCAACTCAACGGTGTCGTGGGGCGGACGGCCGCCAGCACCACGGACTATCAATACTCCGACGCGATGAAGTCCTCGGGCATTGTCTGGAGCCGGGAGAAGCTGGCGGCGTACATCGAGGCACCGAAGACGGTGGTGCCGGGCACGCGGATGATTTTCTGGGGGATCAGCGATCAGGAGAAGATCGATGATTTGCTGGCGTATCTGGAGACCTTTCCTACACCGTGAGTCAGTACTCGATGTGTTGAGTCTGGCGCCGCCTTCGCGAGCAAGCCCGCTCCCACATCAGATCCCGTTTCTTCAGGAGAATACGGTCAAATGTGGGAGCGGGCTTGCTCGCGAAGGCGACGGTTGTCTCGCCAAAAACTTTGGATCAGTTTACGGACTAACGCCGCAATTTGGCGCAGTGATCCTGCTCCGGCTGCGCCGCCGTATACCAGACATAATCCGCGCTTTCGGCGCTGACCGTCTTGCCTGCCTCAGCCAACACCAGCACCACGTTACCCTCGCCAGCACCCAGGTCCTTCAAGTGCAGCGGCACCCCCAGGTCCTTGCGCACATGGAACGCCCCGGCCAGCAGCACCGCCGGCGTCGGTGCCGCGAGCAGGCGCTCGGCCATGCGCCGGTCACGCTGTTGCTGCACGGCGAGCATCGCCGGCATTTGCGCTTCGGGCAGCAAGCCGCAATGGGACTCGCGGATGTCGTCCAGCAAGGTCGCTTGCACCTGTCGGGTGGTGGACGCTTCGCCGGTGAGGGTCGGGCGCTGTTGGTAGATCTGCATGATCTGCGCCCGATCGAGGTTGGCCGACAGCAACGGGTAGGGTTGGCGCAGGGCATAGGTGACCAGTGCGCCGTAGACGCCCCAATCCCAGTTCGCTTGCCAGGCCAGCGCCTGGTAAGGGTCGGCCGGTGGTTGGCCGGCACGGGTCGCGGCCTGGGCCGCGTCGATTTTGTCCTGCTGGTTGGGGTTGAGCATTTCCATCAGCAGGCTGCCTTGCGGACGCTGGCTGGCCAGTTCGCGCAGCAGCCACAGTTGCAGGGCATGGTGGTCGGGGTTGTCGTGTTGTTCACCGACCAGCACCCGTGGTGCGACCGCCAGACGCTCGACCAGCTCCTGGGGCGTGAGGGTTCGCCCGCTGGCGAGTTCGCGGATCACGCCGAGATCGGCATGATCCCGACCCGGGGCAATCGCTGCCGGGGGCGGCGAGACGGTGTGGGATTGGCAGGCAGCCAGCAGGCTGAACAGGCATAACAGCAGAATGCGCATCGGTTTTCCTTATTAGA
This sequence comes from Pseudomonas fluorescens, assembly GCF_902498195.1. Taxonomy (GTDB): domain Bacteria; phylum Pseudomonadota; class Gammaproteobacteria; order Pseudomonadales; family Pseudomonadaceae; genus Aquipseudomonas; species Aquipseudomonas fluorescens_BU. The sequence continues at coordinate 384,476 of NZ_CABVIY010000001.1, forward strand.
CGGTGCCCCCTCATACAGGAGGGGGCCGGTATCAGCGCGCGATAATCAACGGGTGGCCGCGTTCCGGGTGCCGGTGAATCAGCACTTGCAGCCCGTACACCGCCTCCAGGGCGTCGGCGGTCAGGACGTCATCGGGCGTGCCGTAGGCGTGTGGCCGACCGTCCTGCAACAGCAACAGCTGATCGCAGTAACGGGCGGCGAGGTTGAGGTCATGGAGGATCACCAGCACCGCCGCGCCGCGCCCGGCGAAATCGCGTACCGCTTGCAGAATGGTGTGCTGGTGCAGCGGGTCGAGCATCGAGGTCGGTTCGTCGAGCAGCAGCGTCTGCCCCTTGGCGCCCGGCCACAGTTGGGCGAGGACCCGCGCCAGGTGCACGCGCTGGCGTTCGCCTCCGGACAAGGCCAGGTAACTGCGCCCGGCCAGGTGCAGGGCGTCGGCGGCACCGAGTGCCTCGGCGACGATTTCGGCATCGCGCACCCGACCGCTGGCGTGGGGCAAGCGACCCATGCCCACCACTTCATTGACCGAAAACGCGAAGTTCAGGCTCGAACTCTGCGGCAGCACCGCCAGGCGTCTGGCCCGCTCCTGGCCCGGCCAGTCGGCGAGTGGGCGCTCGTCGAGGCTGACCTTGCCTTCACTGGCCGGCAGCTCGTCGCACAAGGCGGCGAGCAGGGTGCTTTTCCCGGCGCCATTGGGCCCCAGGACGCCAAGGACTTGCCCCGGGTGCAACTCGATATCGATGTCCGCCAGCACCGTGCGACTGCCGCGCCGGACCAGCAGATTGTTGGCGCGCAGCATCAGGAACGCCCCCGTACCAGCAGATAAAGGAAGAAGGGTGCACCGATGAGTGCGGTGACGATACCGATGGGCAGCTCGGCCGGCGCCAACAGCAGGCGGGCGACCAGATCGGCCAGCAGCAACAGGCTGGCACCGGCGAGGAGGGACGCCGGCAGCAACACCCGGTGATCCGGGCCGACCAGCAGCCGCATCAGGTGTGGCACCACCAGCCCGATAAAACCGATCAAGCCTGCGGCAGCGACGGCGGCACCGACCCCCAGCGCCGTGCACAACACCAGCTCAAGCTTGATCCGCTCGACATTGAAACCCAGGTGACGCGCTTCGGACTCTCCCAGCAACATCGCATTGAGGGCCGCCGCGCGCCGTGGCAACCACAGCGCCACGCCCACCGCCACGATCAGCAAGGGCCACAGGCGCGGGTAGCTGGCGCCGTTGAGGCTGCCCAGGTTCCAGAAGGTCAGGGTGCGCAAGGTGGCGTCATCCGCCAGATAGGTGAACAGACCGACGCCGGCACCGGCCATGGCTGTCATCGCCACGCCCGCCAACAGCATGGTGGCGACGTTGGTCTGGCCATTGCTGCGACCGAAGCGATAGACCACCGCCGTGACGACCAGGCCACCGGCAAAGGCGCACACCGACAAAAGATACGGTTCGATCGCCGGCGGCACACCGCCGAGCATACTGCCGCCAACGATGGCGAACGCCGCGCCCAGTGCCGCACCGCCGGACACCCCGACCAGCCCCGGATCGGCCAACGGGTTGCGAAACAACCCTTGCATGGCCACCCCGGACAGGGCGAGCACCGAGCCGACCGCGATGCCGAGCAAGCTGCGCGGCAGGCGGATCTGACCGAGGATCAGCTCCGCCTGTTGCGTATCGCCACCGCCGACCGGCAGCCCGAGCAGGCGCAACCCGGCGAGCAAGGTATCGCCCAACGGCAGGCTGACCGGCCCGAGGGCCAGCGACAGCCAGAACACCAGCAGCAACAACAGACCCAAAGCGATCAGCATCGGCCGGGGCCGAACGATGGCCGTCATCGGTTGTTCTCGGCAGTCTGGATCGCTGTCGACGGATAGAACGCCTTCGACAATCTCGTCAGGGCATCCGGAATCCGTGGGCCAAGACCACCGACCAACAGCGTCGGATCGATCACCAGCACCCGGCCTTCACGGCCGGCCTGTGTCTGCGCGAGGATCGGATTCTGCTCCAGCAGGGCCGCCCGCGCCGCATCCCCTTCAAGACGACCACCGGCAAAAATGATCACCTGTGGGTTCAGGGCCAGCATCGCCTCGTTGGACACGGGCTTGTAGCCGTTGTGTTCGGTGAGGTTCTGCCCGCCGGCCTGAGTGATCATCCAGGCCGCCAGCGTGTCCTTGCCGGCCGCTTGCAGATTGCCGCCGGAATGGCTGAGCAGCATCAACACCCGAGGCGCAGGGTTTTGCTGTTGCGCCTGCTTGACCCACGCGGCCTGAGTTTCCAGGCGCTGCTGATAACCGGCGATCAACGCCTTGGCTTCATCAGGCTTGCCGAGCAGTTGCCCAAGCTCGGTCAGGTTGTGTTGCAGCGAAGGCACATCGGCTTTGGCCGACAGCAATTCGATACGCACCCCGGCGGCCTTCAGTTGCGCCAATACCGGCGGCGGGCCCATTTCGGCGCTGCCCACCAGAATGTCCGGCTTCAGCGCCAGGATGCCTTCGGCCGCCAGTGCCCGCTGGTAACCGATGCCCGGCAGGTTGTGCAGCGAACGCGGGTACTGGCTGGTGCTGTCGACCCCCACCAGTTTGCTCTCGCCACCGAGGGCGACCACCCATTCGCTCAACGCTCCGCCGGCGCTGACCCAGCGCTGGGGCAGGCCGTCGGCCACGGCCATCTGGCTGAGGAGCACGCCGGCGCAGGCCAGCAGTGATTTGATTCGCATCGCAAGACTTCCTTAGTCGATCAGGACGGTGGCGGTTTCGGCCAGGGCACGCCAGTCGTCACGCTCCGGAATGCCCGGCTTGCGCACGCCGAACAGCTGGATGACCAGTTCACCGTCGGCATCGAAACCTTCGTAGCTGGTGATGATGCCATCGACGCTCGGCTTGCGCACACGCCATAGCTCGGTCACCCCGGTGGTCTTGAGGTGCAGGTTGAAGTGCGGGTCGAGCACGTTGAACCAGGTGTCCATCCAGCGCAGGTTGCTCACGGGCCCGGAGTGAATCTGGATGCAGTGCTTGTTGCCGACGAACACCATGATCGGCACCTCGCCCTTGCCTGCGGCTTCGATGACGTGGGTCAGCTCGACGGTGGCCAAGGGTTCGGCCCATTCGTGACCGGCCAGGCGCAGGGCTTGGGTGCGCGCCACGTCGTTGCGCTTGAGCAGGGCGAAGAAATCGTGGGTGTCCTTGAGTTGCGACCATTCGCTGCGCAGGGCGGCAGCGTCAACGTCAGCATCGGCGCGCGGGGCCTTGGCGTCCGGCAGGGGTTGCAGGTTCAGTTCGGCGCTTTGCTCCTCGGCACGGAAACGCTCGACCAGCGGCGCCCAGGCGGCATCTTCGCTGGTGTCGGTGAGGAATACCTTGTGCACGGCCACGCCCTGGCGGTCGAATACCTGAATGCTGCGCTGCGGGCCACGGGCGGTGGCCTCGTCGATGGCGAACACGCTGGCCCAGCCGCTGAGGAACAGGCGCAGGTCGATGTCCGGCGACAGCACCATGCCCATCTGACCGCTGCCCATCACCGTCACGTCGGCGTACACGCCCTTGCGCTCGTGCACGCAATGCTCGTTGCGGGTCAGCGCCATGATGTAGCCCAGCTCGCCGAGTGCCGGCAGCAGCGCCGCCCATTCCGGCCGCAGGCGCACGGCATCGGTGCCCAGGCGGCTGGCGGTCAGCTCGGCCTCGCTGACACCCAGTTCCGCGGCGGCATCGCGGGCGCGCAGGCCCGATTGCCCGGCGCGCAGCTGTTGCCATTGCTGGTACAGCGCCGGGGCTTCGGACAGGGCAGTGGATTGAGCGGTCATGTGAACTCCTTCAGGGTCATCGGTTCGCCGTGAGGGCGAATTCTATTGGTATTTCCACGCGGCTGGGCACGGCCCGGCCATCGACAATTTCGGGGCGAAACCGCCAGTTGCCCACCGCTTCCAGCGCGGCTTGATCAAGGCTGTCCACGCCTGAGGAACGGCTCAGCACGCGCTTGAGCTGCTGGCCGCGTTCATCCAGGTGCACCTCGACCCGCACGATGCCTTGCTGATTGCGCCGGCGCGCCGTGTTCGGATAACGCGGCGCCGGTGGCGGGGTCACGAAACTGGGGCGCAGGCTGACCACCGGCGTGAGCGGCGGTGCCGGGGTGATCATGGCGGGAGGCAGGGTGACGGCCGGTTTGGCCGGGGCCGGCGCGGCGGTTTGCGCGGTTGAAGCGGGTGCGCTGGCGGGCTGGACCGGACGGGGTTCGGCATGTTGTGGCGGTGAAGCTGGCTGCGGCTTTGCCGATGGGGATGTCTTGACGATCGCCGGTTGGGCGCTGACGGGCAGGGGTTTTACGGGCAGGGACTGCGCTTTGGCCGGCACGTAGGCCTTGGGCAACGTGACCGGTTGCGGCACTGGCCGAGGTGTCGGTTCTTGCACCACAGAGGGGGCCGCGACGGGTTGGGGCAGCGGTTCAAGACTGACCAGCTGAATCGCCATCGGCGGCTGCCAGGCCAAGGGTTCGGGCGCCGCCTGAAGCTCACGCAATAGCCAGCCAGCGCTCACATGCAGCGCGACCGACAGCAGCAGATAGCCCCCAAAGTGCTTCATGTACGTTCGTACTTATTCTTAAAAAGAACGCACATGATAATAATTTGCATTTGCGTGTCAAGCTCGTTTATCTTCGCCCCCCGCTGCCAAGCAAGCGTTTGGTTCAGGCCTTCACAGAAGGGCCTCAAACGCCGCATTTCCAACAAAATCAAACACATGCCGGACAGCTCCAGCCGCTGGAAAACGCCCGTCCCAGGGCCTTGCAACGCATGACGGCTGTCTGACCACCAGGAGTAACCCAGATGTCGATCCGCCCGCCATTCGCCCAACGTCCCTGGCTGTCCTTGCTGTTGCTGTCGCCATCGTTGGCCCTGGCCGCAGAGCCCGTTACCCAGTTCGACACCGTCAGCGTAACCGCCACCCGCACCGAGCAGACCCTGCTGCAAGTGCCGAGCACGGTGTCGGTGCACAACGAACGGGAAATCGACCAACACAACGACAAGGACCTCAAGGACCTGGTGCGCTATGAGCCGGGCGTGTCGGTGGAAGGCACGGGCAGCCGGTTCGGCACGACGGGCGCAACCATTCGCGGCATCAACGGCAATCGCGTGTTGACCCAGGTCGACGGCGTGCGCATGCCGCAGAGTAACTTCTTCAGCCCGTTCCAGGACGTGCGCAGCAACTACGTTGACCTCGACACCATCAAGCAGGTGGAAATCATTCGGGGCCCGGCGTCTTCGTTGTACGGCAGCGACGCCATCGGCGGGGCGGTCAGCTACCTGACCAAGGATGCCGGCGACTACCTGGAAGCGGGCGACGACACCTACGCCCGCTTCAAGACCGGTTATGACGGCAGCGACGACAGCTGGCAGCGCAGCGCCACGTTCGCGGCCCGTGAAGGTTCGGTCGACGGCCTGTTGCATTTGGGGCGTCGCGATGGCCAGTCCACCGATACCTGGGGCGGCACCGGTGGCGTCGGCGCTTCCCGCGAGGAGGCCAATCCGCTCGACTACACCACCCGGAACCTGCTGGCCAAACTGGGCTGGGACTACGCCGAAGGCGACCGCCTGCAGTTCACCTACGAGCGTTATCAGGATGACGCCAATAGCAACCTGCTGAGCGACGTGGTCACCCGCGCCACCCTGACCAGCCCGGCGATTCTCGGTTCCACGGCCAAAGACAGCATCGACCGCACCCGCTACAGCCTGGCCCATACCCTGAGCCTGGACAGCCTGCTGGCCGACCAGCTGCAATGGCAGCTGAACTATCAGGAAAGCGGCAATAACCAGAAGACTTTCCAGCAGCGCCAGACCACCGCCCGGGTGAACCGCGTGCGCACCCGCGACTCGCAATACGACGAGCGCCTGTGGAGCCTGAACACGCAACTGGATAAAGAATTCGCCCTCGCCGATACCCGGCACCACCTGATCTATGGCGCCGAGGTCAAGCGCATCGAGGCCAGCAACCTGCGCAAGGGCAGTGAAGTGCGGCTGGACACCGGCGCCACCGTGCCGGCCACCGAGAACTTCCCGGTCAGTGACTTCCCGGACCCGACCAGCGAATCCCTGGGCCTGTTCGTGCAGGACAGCATCGAGATCGGCCGCTGGACCCTGTTGCCCGGCGTGCGTTACGACTACTACCGCCAGACGCCGCATGTCACCGATGAGTACCTCAATGGCCTGCCGGCGCAAACCGATCCATCGCGCATCACCGACGATCACATCTCGCCGAAATTCGCCGTGACCTATCAGCTGACCGAACACGAAAGCGTGTACGGCCAGTACGCTGCCGGTTTCCGCGCGCCGAGCGCGATCAACATGTTCGGCGAATTCAGCAACCCGCAGTTTGGCTACCAGCAGATCGGCAACCCGGACCTGAAACCGGAAACCAGCGACAGCTACGAATTCGGCCTGCGCGGGCGCTACGACCTGGGCAGCTTCGGCATCGCGCTGTTCTACAACAAGTACAAGGACTTCATCGACACCGACACCGTGCCGGACCCGAACGGCACCGGCCTGCTGACCTTCCAGCCACGCAACATCGGCAAGGTGACCATTCGTGGCGCCGAAGCCAAGGGCGACATCAAGCTCGACGCCTTCATGCCGGCCGGCACCCGTGCCCTGGGTTCGATTGCCTATGCCCGTGGCAAGGACGAAGAAACCGGCCAGGCGCTGAACACCGTCGACCCGCTCAAGGCCGTGCTGGGTCTGGGCTACGATGCGCCGAGCGGGGTGTATGGCGGCCAGTTGACCTGGACCCTGGTGCAGGCCAAGGACCGCGTCGACCACACGGGCGATGCCGATCTGCTGATCAACCGCCAGTTCGAAACCCCGGGTTACGGCACGCTCGACCTCAACGCCTGGTGGCAGGTGACCGAGCAGGTCTCGATCAACGCCGGGCTGTTCAACGTGACCGATCAAAAGTACTGGAGCTGGGGTGACGTCCAGGGCCGCGATGAAAACGCCACCGGCCTCGGTCGCCTGACCCAGCCGGGGCGTTACGGTGCGGTGAACGTCATCTGGGAGATCTGATCGGCGCTGAACAACCTCTGTAGGAGCTGCCGAAGGCTGCGATCTTTTGATCTTTTAAAACCAGGATCAAAAGATCGCAGCCTTCGGCAGCTCCTACATTGACGGCCGGGGGGACTGGCCGGCACGCGTCGATTGTGGGAGTGGGCTTGCTCGCGAAGAGGGAGTGTCAGCCGACATCCATGCTCACTGACCCACCGCCTTCGCGAGCAAGCCCGCTCTCACAGGGGGAGTGTTTTTACCGATCTATCGCAGCCAGCGCCCGGGCAACCCCCGCGCCATAGAACGGATCAGCCTTGGTGCAGTGGGTGATGTGGCGTTGCTGCACTTCCTGGCTCACGCCGCTGAGCGAGCGCGCGGTGTTGTCGAACAGCGCCTGTTTTTCCGCTTCCGTCATCAGGCGGAAGAGGTTGCCCGGCTGTTCGAAATGATCCTCGTCCACGCGATGGTCCCAATGCCCGGCCGCGCCGGCTATCTTCAACGGCGGCTCACGGAAGTCCGGCTGGTCGGCCCAGGCGTCCTGGCTGTTGGGCACATACGCCAGCTGGCCACCGTGGTTGCCATCGACGCGCATGGCGCCGTCGCGGTGGAAGCTGTGCACCGGGCAGCGAGGGGCGTTCACCGGGATCTGGTGATGATTCACGCCCAGTCGATAACGCGCGGCGTCACCGTAGGAAAACAGCCGCGCCTGCAACATGCGGTCCGGCGAAAAGCCGATGCCGGGCACCACGTTCGACGGTGAAAACGCCGCTTGCTCGACGTCGGCGAAGACGTTCTCCGGGTTGCGGTTCAGTTCGAAATAACCCACTTCGATCAACGGAAAGTCTTGATGCGGCCAGACCTTGGTCAGGTCGAACGGATTGACCGCGTGGTCGTGGGCCTGGTCTTCGGACATGACCTGGATGTAGAAGGTCCAGCGCGGAAAATTGCCCGCCTCGATGCTGTCGTACAGGTCCCGATGATGGCTTTCCCGGTCCTGGCCGATCAGCGTCTGTGCCTGCTCATCGCTCAGGTTCGCAATGCCCTGCTGCGACTTGAAGGTGAATTTGACCCAGTGCCGTTCGTTGTAGGCATTGATCAGGCTGAAGGTGTGGCTGCCAAAACCGTGCATGTGCCGGTAGCTGCGCGGGATGCCGCGCTCGCTCATGACGATGGTCACCTGGTGCAGGGCTTCGGGCAACGAGGTCCAGAAATCCCAGTTGCTTTGCGCATTGCGCATGCCGGTGCGCGGATCACGCTTGACCGCGTGGTTGAGGTCCGGGAAACGCAACGGGTCACGGAAAAAAAACACCGGGGTGTTGTTGCCCACCAGGTCCCAGTTGCCCTGTTCGGTATAGAACTTCAGGGCAAAACCACGGATGTCGCGCTCGGCATCGGCCGCGCCGCGCTCGCCGGCCACGGTGGAGAAACGGGTGAAGATCGGCGTTTGCTTGCCTACCTCCGAGAACAGTCGGGCCTTGGTGTAGCGCGTCACGTCGTGGGTCACGGTGAAGGTGCCGAACGCGCCGGAACCCTTGGCGTGCATGCGTCGCTCGGGGATCACTTCGCGGTCGAAGTGGGCGAGTTTCTCCAGCAGCCACACATCCTGCAGCAAGGCCGGGCCACGAGGGCCGGCGGTCTGGGTGTTGTAGTTGTCGACGACGGGGGCGCCGTTGGCGGAAGTCAGTTTGTTTTTTGGCATGGCACGGTGTATCCCGGTTAAGTTTTTAGTTACACGGAAAGAGTGGAAGTATTGAACTAAGCAAACTAGCGATAACGAAAATAATATGGGTTTCAACGCAGCGATGCATGGCTGCTAACGGTAAACAAATACATGCCTGGGCGTGACCCGGTCATACCAAGGTGTTAAGAAAGTGCCGGGCGTTCAAACCCGGCGTTTCAACACCGCTTCAATGCAGGCCAGCAACGCACCGGTATCGAATGGCTTGGCGAAATAACCCTCGGGCTGGCGCACATTGGCGCTGAATTTCGGCGGCATTCCCGACTGCCCGGTGATAAACAGGGTGGGGATGTGGGTGTTCCTGGCCGCCAGTGCCTCGTACATCCGCACGCCGCACATGCCGGGCATCTGGATATCCGATATCAGGCAATCGGTCTGCTCGGGTCCATTGGATTGAAGAAACGCATAGGCACTGTTGTAGGTTTTTACTGTGTAACCGTAAGAACGCAATAAACTGTCCATTGAGATAAGAATGAGTTCGTCATCATCAACAACTGAAATAATAGGTGCGTTAAGCATGTAAAAACCTTGCGTCATTGCGAGTGGCGCTAAGTGGCGCCCGCCATAGTTGCAAGATACGCGCTCCCTGAAAGCGGAAAAGTATACTTGCGTATGTTTGTTTGTTTCTCGTTAATTGCGATGGCTTGACGCCGCTTGTGTAGGCGCTGCCGCAGGCTGCGATCTTTTGATTTTCTATTGATATTGATACCGCTGAAGATCAACAGATCGCAGCCTGCGGCAGCTCCTGCAAGAGCCTTGTTACACCGTGGGCGGTTTGTGGGGCATTCAGCCTGGCTGTTCATTGCGACAGATGGTCCTCGATCAGCGAAAGGAAACGCGCGTTGTGCCGTGTGCATTCTTCAAAGAAGCGTTTGCTGGCGGTGTCCTTGTTGGCAGCGGCGCATTCGCGGTAATCGCGCAGCAGGGTGTCGACGGCCCGCAGTCGGCGCGCGCCCCTGGAAATGCCGCTCAGGCACTCGGCGAAGCACTGCGGTTGCTGGATCTCATTGAGACGGTACAGCGCCTCGGCTTGCGCATGGCCGCCCAGGTCAGTGATGGCCTCGACCAGAAAGCCGGTGTAGTCGGCATTGGCGCGCACCAGTCGATGGAACAACTGCTGCACCGGCAGGAAGCTGACAGTGTGCAGGGTCTGCTGGCTCCCTTTGAGCAGCGCCTGGAGGTTCAGCGCGGTTCCCAGGGTCTGGGTCAGAACGTCTATGATTTCCACACGCTCGGCGGTCGACAGGGAGGAATGCGCGCCATAACGACTGATGCGCAGCGGATGGCTGACAAGGTAGAGCCTTTGTACTGCGTTCATGACAACCGTCCCCCTGGCCAGCACGCCGGCGCGATGAGTTGAAGTTCGAGGTGACCAGCGTAAATCGACGGGGTCTGGATAACACTCCTACCTCAAGACGGCGGCCTAGCACATGGGGCTATGGCGCTCATACCCGGGTATGAGCGGTTAGCACTGAGGTAGGAGTGCCTGGCGCCTGCGGGACGACTTACAGTGCGTAGTCCTGCACCAGGACTGAGGAGAAATCATCGATGCTCACGTTCTTGCAGGCTCATCCGTTGATCTGCGGGGTCATCCTGATCCTGATCGACCTGGCGTCCTGGCAGTTGATCGGCGCCACCCGGCACAATCTGCGCCTGAGTGTGCGCCTCGGCATTTTCGTGGCCTTCAGCTGGGTCATGACCGCGGCCGGCATCAGTCCATTGCAACCGCCGCTGTGGCCGGACGACGCCATTCTCAACCTGATGGGCACGGTGCTGGGCATCGGCTGGTGGCTGTTCGCGGCCAGGACCCTGACCATCATCCTCGGCTATGGCCTGACGTCCCGCGTCGGGCACAGCGCACGCTTGCTCTACGACTTGATGGGTGCGGTGATTTTCCTGATCGCCATCGTGGCCGCCGCGGCCTATGTCCTGCAGTTGCCGGTCAAGGGCTTGCTGGCGACCTCCGGGGCGATGGCGATCATTGTCGGCCTGGCGCTGCAAAGCACCTTGAGCGATGTGTTTTCCGGGATCGTGCTCAACACCACCAAGCCCTACCAACTCAACGACCGGATTTCCATCGATGGCACCCAGGGCAAGGTGGTCGAGATCGATTGGCGCTCGACCCACCTGATGACCGACATGGGCGGCATCGCCGTGGTGCCCAATTCGGTGGCGGCGAAAGCGCGGATCATCAATTTCAGCCGGCCCGGTGATGTGAACGGCATCAGTGTGATCATTGCCGTGCCCAGCAGCGTGCGCCCGCGCCGGGCGATCGACGCCCTGGAAAAAACCTTGCACGGGACCCGGGCGCTGCTGCAATCGCGCTCGGCCAAAGTCTCGGTCAAAAGCTCCCACCTGGACTACACCGAGTACGAACTCAAGGGGTTCATCGCGTCCGCCAAGAACAAGAACGAGGTGTGCAACCTGATGTTCGACCTGGCCCATCGTCACCTCGAAGCCGCGGGTGTCAGCTGGGGCCATGGCCAGGACGAACAGCGCTGGAACCGCCAGCGCCGGCTGCTGGAGGATGTGCGGATTTTTCGCTCGCTGAGCAACGACGAGCGCGACCGGCTCGCCGACGAAATGACGCCGGTGGACTACCAGGCCGACGAAGTGATCCTGGCGTTCGGCGAGGTTGCCGATTGCCTGATGATCATCAGCACCGGGGTGGTGTCCGTGTCGATCCACGATGATGAAAAACTGGTGGAAGCGGGGCGCATGGGGCCGGGTGAAGTCATGGGCGAGGAGGGCATACTCACCGATAGTCCGTCGCGGGGCGAGTTCCGCAGCATCACCAGCGGTCGACTGTTTCGTATCGAAAAAACCGTGTTCGGCAACCAGCTGGAACACCTGGGCGAGCTGAAAACCGCCTTGGGCAACTTGCAGGACCAGCGCCAGGAAATCCGCGAGACCCTGGTCATGCAAAAGCCTGTGGAGATCAAGAAAAGCAGCTTGTTCCAGTGGTTGCTGCAAAGAAGGTGACCTCGCCTGTCACCGAACACCCTCGCCACAGGCTTTCGCGATCAGGCGCTGGCGGGGTACTGCGAATTGAGCAGCGAGCCCCACTGGTCCTGGTTGTCCGGTCGGCGATAGAACACCACCAGGCGCCGGGCCACTTGCATTGCCATCTCGCGACCGACGTCGGCCTCGACCAGGGCCAGGGCCAGGTCGATACCGGCGCTGACCCCGGCAGATGTCCAGATCGAGCCCTGCTGGACATAAATCGCTTCGCGGTCGAGTTCGATTTGCGGATACAGCCGCTCGAACAGATCGGCCACCACCCAGTGGGTGGCCGCGCGTCGACCGTCGAGCAGGCCGGTCCGGGCCAGCAGGAAAGTGCCGCTGCACACCGACGCCGTGCGCCGGGCCCGGGCCGCGATATTGCGCAGGGCTTCCACCAGCGGGTTGTGTTCGCCCAGGGTCTGGCGGACGTTTGGCGTGCCAGGAATCAGCACTGTATCGATCGCGGCGTCGGCAAACCGGTCAAGGCATTGGGTTTCCACCACCAGGCCCTCGGCGGTCTGGATCGGTCCGCCGTCCAGGCTCGCGGTGTGCAGTGCATAGCCCGGCAGGCCGCGTTCGACCAGGGCGTTATTGGCGGCAAAAAAAACAGTCTGGGCCCCCGTCAGGTCCAGCAGGCCCATCCGTGGATAGGCGAAAAACAGAACGATGCGCGGTGACAGCCCGTCATCGCCGGCGCTTGCGGGGCATTTATTCTTGTCGTTGATTGACACTGTTTGATTTCCTCGTGTGAGTTCACAGACCGAAACAGCAGGGAAGAACGGTTATTCATCGTCGCTGGAGGTGGTCAGCGGTATCGCAAACATGAACTGCGTCCCGACATCCACCGTGCTGGCGACCCAGATGCGGCCGCCATGGAATTCGATAATGGAACGGCAGATCGCCAGCCCCATGCCCAGGCCATTCTGTTTGGTGGTGAAGAAGGGATCGAACAGGGTGGCGAGGATGTCCTGCGCGATGCCGTGGCCACAGTCGGCGACTTCCAGCACGGCTTCGTTGTCCTGGCGCGAGGTGCGGATGCGCAGGGTGCGCGGCCGGTCATGGACCTCGGCCATCGCCTGGCAGGCATTGATGATCAGGTTGATGATGACCTGCTGCAATTGAACGCGGTCGCCTTTCACACAGGCGCCACCGGTGCCCGCTTCCAGGGATGGCCGGACCTGATGACTGGAAATCTCGTGCTGCATGAGATTCAACGAGTCGCTGACGATCGTGTCGAACACTTCGGTCTTGCGCTGGACATCGCTCTGGCGCGACAGCGCGCGGATGCAGGCGATGACCTCGGACGCCCGGCAGGAATTCTGGATCATCCGGTCCAGTGACCGGCGTGCTTCATCCAGGTTCGGCTCCGGGCGGTTGATCCAGCGTTTGCACGACTCGCCGCTGGTGATCACCGCGGCCAGGGGCTGATTGACCTCATGGGCAATGGAGGCGGCCAGTTCGCCCATGGAGGTGACGCGCGTGACATGCGCCAACTTGGCCTGGGAATGAAACAGCGCTTCTTCGGCCTGCCTGGCCGCCGTCACGTCCATCACGGCGCCGACATACTCCACGCGCCCGTGATGATTGAACAGCGGGTTGGCGATCATGTGCACGTGCTTGATACGCCCGTCGAGCATGACCAGGCGATGTTCCACTTCAAGATGGTTTTCCTGGCGCGCGGCCCGCTGCAGGACGCTGTCGACGATGTGCAGGTCATCGGGGTGAGTGCGGGCCTTGATCAAGGCAACCGTGGGCGTGGTGTCCAGCGGGTACTCGAAAATGCGCGCCGACTCGGCCGACCACGACACGGTTTCATCCTTGTCGATGATGAAACCGATGCTGCCGGTGCGACTGAGTTTTTGTGCGCCCAGAAAAAAAGCTTCCTTGCGCTGCAGGCTTTCGGAGGAGCGTTTGCTGCGCAGGGCCAGCAGGGTGATGGTGGTCAGCGCGATCAGGCAACGCACGAATCCGGCGATGAGCCTTTCGTCACGATAGCCGGCGTCGGCGATGAAACTGAACGTCAGGAAGGCCGCGCAACTGGCCGCGACACCGACGAAGACGGGAACGGAGAAAATATTGGCCGACATGAACACCAGGGTGATGTAGAGCAGCGTCGGCGCGACATCGGCGTCCAGTAGTGAATTAATAATAAAGATCATGCTGCCCACCGCGATGGCGGCCAGCCAGGCTATTGCATCCGATAAAAAAAGTTGTTTGCAGCGTTTAATGATAGACATTTGTTCTTCCGGATTTTTGCTATCTAACGGCAACTCGCTCGGTGCTGTTGAGACCGGGCAAACTCTTCATGAGGTTTACGTGCGAAACGGCTCCTGCAAGAAAAAACGCCCGCCAAAAAAACGAGTGGCGGGCGCTTGGGAAATGTCCCGGCGCAGCAAGGAGTGGGCTGTCCGGGAAGCGGGTAATTAACAGTTCACCTTCAACTTGAGATCACTGGGCGAAACCAGGCAGGTGTGGCGCGGCCTGTCTTCGCAGTCGATTGAATGACAGCAGACGCATGACATAGCCCAGCTTGATGGCGGTCGGGCCCAGAATTGTCATGGCGTGGGCAACGATCACACTGGGCAGCGTCAGGTACTGGTCCAGGCCGTACGCCGCGATGGCCCCGACGATCAAGGCGATCAGCCCGCCGACCAGCAGTGCGCCAGACAACTTCAACACCCGGTACGGATCATCAAAAAAATCAAACATATCGATTACCTGCGGTGAGCGTGTTGAAGGGGGCCGACGGCTGGCGGCTGACGTGGTCGGCCGCCGTTAGCGGCCAACCACGGGCGTATCAGGCCACCGGGATCAGCGGATCGGCCGCGGCCAGCGCAGCGGCGCGATCGGCCGCCGGTGGATAGATCCACACGGTGTTGATCTGGGTCTTGAGTTCCTTGGCTTCGTGCTTGACCAGTTTGACCTGGCGATCCCAGCCTTCGGTGAACACCGCGCCCCAGGCGCCGAGGTCGAGGCAGGTGACGTACTTGGGCTGGCTGTACGCCATCGGTTCCACGCCCAGCAGCTCGGCGGCCACGTTGTTGCCGGCATAGCGGCCAAGGGCAATCGCGTGCTGGCAGGACATCGCGGCGAAGTTGCCCAGGTCATCGGTCGCGGCGTAAGCCACGTCGCCGCTGGCGTACACGTCGGCATGACCGCGCACTTTGAGGTGCTGGTCGACATGCAGGCGGCCCTGGCGATCACGGGTGCCTTGCACTTGCTCGGTCAAGGGGCTGGCGCGGAAACCGACGGTCCAGATCACGGTGCTGGATTCGATGCGCTGGCCATCGGCGAGGGTGACACCCCCGGCATCGACCGAGGCGACGCTGGTGCCGAGAATCCACTCGATGCCCAGGTGCTCCGACGCTTCGACAATCGAAGGACGAATGCCATCGCCCAGGCTCGCGGCGATTTGCGGGGCGAGGTCGACCACGATCACGCGGATGTCGGCGTTTTCACCGAGCACGGCCCGCAGGCGCGCCGGCATTTCGGTCGCGGTCTCGATACCGGTGAAACCACCGCCGGCCACCACCACGGTGTTGCGGGCCGCGCTGGCGGGCAAGTCGCGGAGCGAATTGAGGTGGGCTTCCAGTGTGCTCGCCGACTCGATCTGATCGACATCGAACGCGTGCTTCAGGCCTTCCACCGGAGGACGCATCAGCTGACTGCCGGCAGCGAGCACCAGGCGGTCATAACTCAGCTGGCCCTGGGCGCCTGAGGCCTTGGTGTAGCTGACCTGTTTGTGGGTCTCGTCGATCGCGTCGGCCGAACCCTGGACGAACTTCACGCCCACGGCATTGAACAAGTCGGTCAGCGGCGCCTTCATGTTGTGTACGTTGGGCTCGTAGAAACGCGGGCGGATGCGCAGCTCGGCCTGAGGAGCCAGAACGGTGATCTCGACGTCATTGCGATCGTGCTTGTCCAGCAGACGGGCAGCGCTCAACGCGCTCCAGACACCACCGAATCCTGCACCGATAATCAAAATCTGTTTCATTGTTTTAGCTCCTGAAGAATCATCGAGGGCATGAAAGAATGTTGCGACTTAAACAAACCACGCCGGACAGGCGAGTTTGGTTTTGACCTGGAACAAATGTTATTCCAGGGACTTGTATCTGGCACTTCTACATAGGGTCAATCGAAGTATGACTAAGTATTACCAGGCTATACCAAGGTTTAGTTGCGCTCTTTGATCACCTGTTAGTTATGCGAGGTGAGCGCGCTCTCGATGCAGTCCAGCAACTTTTCGGTTGAAAAGGGTTTGGGGAAAAAAGCCAGCGGTTTCAGCGTGTTTGCGCTCAGCGGGCGCTGTGCGTCGGGGTTGCCGGTAATAAAGATCACCGGAATATGGATGCCCATGGCGGCCAGTGCTTCATACATTTCAATGCCGTCCATCTCGGGCATTTGTATATCCGAGATCAAACACGAAGTACGGCCCGGGTTATCGCAGAAGAGAAACTCATGGGCCCCGGCGAAGGTGCGTACTTTATAACCGCTGGAGCGCAATAAACTGTCCAGCGCCATTCGGACGGATTCATCATTATCGACAACGGCAATCATTGCCTCACTGCGCATAGTTGTGTCCTGCGTCGAAGCGGAAAGCACTTAGAGGCTCTCCGCCATCATTGCAAGATACGCCGTCGCCGAGCAATACACACACTATACGTGGGTATAGTCACCGGATAACGGGCTGGGCCGAAATGACCTCGGACATTCGCACCAGATCGGCAAATGAGCGCGCCCCCATCTTGCGCATGGCCTGGCCGCGATGGATTTTCACGGTGATTTCGCTGAGGCCGATTTCCCCGGCAATCTGCTTGTTCATCAACCCCGACGCCGCCAACGCCATCACCGTCTGCTCGCGCGCGGTCAGCGTTTGATGGCGCTCACGCAATTGATCGGCATAGCGCTCGGACTCGCGGCGCTGCTTGTCCCGCGCATGGGCGGTGCTCACGGCATCGATCAGGTCCTGTTCGCGAAACGGCTTGGTCAGGAAATCCACCGCCCCGGCCTTCATTGCCCGCACCGTCATGGCGATATCGCCGTGCCCGGTGATGAATACGATCGGCACGGTAATGCCCGCGGCGGCCAGCTGATTCTGGAAGTCCAGGCCGCTGCTGCCTTGCAACCGCACATCCAGCACCATGCAACTGGCGGTATCCGGGCGCTTGTAGTTCATGAACTCGGCCACCGAGCCGAACAGCTCGACCCGCAAGCCGATGGAGCGCAACAGACTGCCGAGGGCTTCGCGCAAGGGCGCGTCGTCGTCGACGATGAAAACAATAGGTTCACAGACCGTGTGCTTGTTGATGAGTTGATGCTCTTTCATTACGGGTTCCCAAGGTTTTTTGTATACCGCTGCCCCCGGTGTTCCTGGCAAAAAAGGGGCTACATTAAACGCCTCTCCGACAGGAGGCATTCATGCTTGTGGAAGGTCGTTTAATACTTTGGTTTATCCACCCGATACCGATGTATTAAATGGCTGCCGCGTAATCCGGTTCGTTGGCGACCAGTACCGGCAATGCAAACAGAAACGAGCTGCCCTGGCCGGATGCAGGGGTCGCCCATATCCGCCCATTGTGGAAATCGATGATCGAGCGGCAAATGGAAAGCCCCATGCCCAGGCCGTTTTCCTTGGTGGTGAAAAACGGCGTGAACAGCTGCGGCAGGATCTCGGCGGGTATCCCCGAGCCGCGGTCGGTGATCTCCAGCACGGCTTCGCTGTCCTTCATCCAGGTGCGCACGTAAAGGCTGCGCTCCGAGGCCTGGACCGTCTCCATGGCCTGGCAGGCATTGATGATCAGATTGATGATGACCTGCTGCAGTTGCACGCGATCGGCACTGACCCGCCCGACGAACGTCGCCAGCTCGATGCTCGGGTTGATCTTGTGGTGAGCCAGTTCATACCGCACCAGGCCCAGGGTCTCGCTGACAATGTCGTTGAGTGACTCGGTCTGGCGCAGGGGGTCGGACTTGCGCGACAACGCCCTGACCCGGCGCGTGACTTCGGTCGCCCGGTTGGCGCTGGCGATGATTCGTTCAAGGGCCTGGCGTGCTTCGGCCAGGTCGGGAGCCGGTTGACCGAGCCAGTTCAGGCAGGCTTCGCCGCTGCTGGTGATCGCCGCCAGGGGTTGGTTGACCTCATGGGCGATCGAGGCAGCCAGTTCGCCCAACGAGGTCACGCGGGTGACATGGGCCAATTGAGTCTGGGCCCGGCAGAGCGCTTCCTCGGCCTGTTTACTGGCGGTCACGTCCCGCACCGCGCCAAGATAATCGACCGGGCGGTTTCTGCCGCAGCCCGGGGGGGAGAGGGGCGTGGCGGTCATGTGCACATGCTTGATGCGACCATCAGGCATCAACAGGCGATGCCTGATTTCGATCAGCGGCTCATGGCGCGCCGCCTTCTCGAAACCGGCCTGCACCAGCGCCACATCGCCCGGATGGGTGCGCGCCAGGAGCAGTGACACCGTCGGCTTGACGTCCACCGGGTATTCGTAGATTCGTGCCGACTGCTCCGACCAGGAGAATTGCTCGCGACCCCCGCGAAAACCCAGGCAGCCGGTCTGGCTCAGTTGCTGTGAACCGGAAAAATACACGACCTTGTGGCGCAAACCATCGCAGTCACTTTTGCTGCGCAGCGCCAGCAGCGTGATCGCCGCCAGCACGGTCAGGTGGCCGAGAAAATCCGCCGTCGTTTCCCAACGCTCAAACCCGCCGTGGTAGAGAAACAACGCGGTCAACATCAGCATGCAGAACAGGGCAACCACGATCACCGCAGTGATCGAAAACAGGTTGATCGCCATCAGCAACAACGCGATGCACAGCGTGGCGGTGGGGAGGTCGGCGCGGGTTTCGGTATTGACGATGATCCCGGCTGCCACGATCAGGCCCATCACCCATACCAGGCAGTTTTCCAGGGATTTCTGGCGGCTGGCGTCCGAGGGGCGAGGGGGCCTTTGGCCTGAGTTGAACAGCATCTTGCTGAAAGTCACCCTGAAAAAGGACGGCAAAAAAGAAGGCGCACTGCGTTTGTCGGCAGGCTCGCTGGTTTTCGGTTCGATCATGCGCGCCTCGTTTTTTGTTCGGGGTGGGCGGAGAATCTCATCGCTATCCTAGGAGCAACGGTTCTTATTTGGTTAGGACAAATAACCCGGTTTTTCTGCCAGTTATGGGCACCGTCAAATGCTTTATGGCGTTCGTAAGCCCTTTATTACATTGGATTTTTCGACAGGCATGGGTCAGGTGTTATAGCACCGGCCCCGCACCCCGGCAGCGCCCACGCGCCCTATACCCAAGTATCAGTGGGGTCGCCTAACGCATGAGCGTGATGTCCCCATGTACGACAGACGTTTTTCACGCACGCCCCTAATCTGTGCAGGCACCTTCCCGAACTCAATGGCCGCGTGCCGGGTAGCGAACCTCATGAACAGAAACGAACTGCGTCGTGCCGACATCAACCTGCTGGTGGTTTTCGAATCGATGATGCATGAGCGAAACGTCAGCCGCGTCGGTGAAAAGCTGTTCCTCGGGCAACCCACCATCAGCGGTGCCCTGGGCCGTTTGCGGGTGCTGTTCGATGACCCGTTGTTCATTCGTTCGGGCCGGGTGATGGAGCCGACCGCGCGGGCCGAGGAAATCTTCGCCAACCTGGCGCCGGCCCTGGATGGCATCGCTGCCGCCTTGAGCCGTTGCCAGTCGTTCGACCCGCGTACCAGCGAGGCGACCTTTCATGTCGGGCTTTCCGATGACGTCGAATACGCGTTGCTGCCACGCTTGTTAAGGCAGTTGCGGATCGAAGCGCCGAACACCACGCTGATCGTGCGCCGGGTCGACCAGCAACAGATGTCCCAGCGGCTGGTCAATGGCGACATTTCCGTGGGCATCAGTCACACCCTCGACCTGCCGGCCAACGCCCGACGCAAAGGCCTGCGGCCGATCCGGCCGATGCTGCTGCGCTGCGATAACCGGCCCGGCCCCCTGGGGCTGGAGGAGTTTTGCCGGCGCCCGCATGCGGTGGTGTCGTCCATGGGCAATGCCGCGGATGAGACTGACCACGTCCTGCACGCGCTGGGCCGGCAGCGCAAAGTCGTGCTGACTGTCCCGCAGTTCAGTGCGTTGCCGGGGTTGCTGGCGCAAAGCGACATGCTGGCCATCGTGCCCGACTACGTGGCCAAGGCCATGGCGTCGGTGGCGGGGATGCGGGTGGAACCGGCGCCGCTGCAACTGCCGGCCCACGAGCTTTCCATGGTCTGGCGCGCCGCGGCGCATAACGATCCTGGCCAGCGCTGGCTGCGTGCGCGGTGTTGTACGTTGCTGTGCGAGCCGATCGAGTTGCAGGTGGTGCCCAAGTCTCGACCGGCCTTGCACAACGATCAGGCTTTGCTGGCGGCCAGGTAAGCGCCCAGGCGCTTGCCCATTTCCTCGCCCAGGGCCTGCAAGCCACTCATGGGCCGGACCATCACTTCGAAATCGACGATTTTTCCCTGTTCGTTGAAGCGGATCATGTCGATGCCCTTGAGCTGTTTCTCGCCAACCCTGGCGCTGAATTCGAGGATGACGTTCAAGCCATCGGCGCTCGCCAGTTCGCGGTGGTAGGTAAAGTCTTCGAACACCTTGCACACCGTATTGAGAATCATCGAAACCACCGGCGCGCCCGGATACGGCGTGTGCGCCATCGGCGAGCGGAACACCGCTTGCGGGTCCAGCAGGCCGGGCAGGGCCTTGAGGTCGCCGGTGCGGATCATCGCGTGCCAAAGGTTCAGGGATTCTGCGGCTTTGGGGTGCAGTTGCAGTTCAGACATCGTCAACTCCTGTTTTTTGTTGTTGTTCAAAGCTTGCCTGCGGCGGGTGTATCGAAGTGTCGGGCGATGACCCGGGCGGCCTCGTCGGCCCAGAGACTGTAGATCGCCGGGCCCGGATGGAAATTGTCCCGCGCCATCGAACCGGCCACGGGCGCCAGGCGGGTTGCCAGCAGCGTACAGCGATCCGTGCGCTGCGCCAGTATCGCCAGTTGTGCGTTGAAACGCGCCGCCCGGTTGCCCAGGTACCAGCGCAGGGGTTGCGGCAGGGCGGGAAACAGATGCATCGGCGGCAGAGGGGAGAGGACGATCAGCTTGACCGCGAACCTCTCGACCAGCACCTCCATCAGCTGCTGTTGCCGGGCGATCCATTGCGTAGCGCTCAGGGAGCCGGTGACATCATTGACGCCGATGGACAGCAGCGCCACCTCGAAGGGTTCGGGCGGGTGTTGGTCGAGCAGGTCCAGCAGCGATTGCGAGTCCAGGCCCGACCGGGCCCAGAGTTTCCAGCCAACCTGATACGCCCTGGCCAGGCGGCTGACCAACTGGCCGCTGAGGGCTTGCGCCTGGGTCGATGCGCCAACGCCCGCGGCGGCGCTGTCGCCGAGAATCAATAAGCGCAGGGTTTCGCCATGCCCGGCCAGGCCTTCGCGCTCACCTGGGGCCTCGGGCAATTTCGGCGTGACCTTGCGCGTGTACAGGCCCTGCATCAGCAACACGGGGCCGAGCATGAGTTTGGCCAGCGTTTCGGTTTTGCTCATGCGAGGGTTCCTGTGAAGGGAATCGTAGATTCACTCAAAAACCGGCCGTAAGTCCATTGTGCAAGCCAGCCGGTCTACCACTATCTGAAGATTGAATAGGCCACCAGAAGCCCGGCTGATCAGGCCCAGTGCCGTTTACTTGAGGATTGGTTTGCAGAAGGGAACGTGCACATCCGTGGAAGCTAACGAGACTCACCCCGCAAACTCATCATCAAAAATGCTTTCGATGGGCAGCGCAAACGCCCGGGCGATTTGAAACGCCAGCGGCAGGCTTGGATCATAGCGACCGTTTTCGATGGCATTGATGGTCTGGCGCGAGACATTGAGCAACGCCGCCAGATCCACCTGCGACCACTTGCGTTCGGCACGCAGTTCCTTGAGTCGGTTTTTCATTGATAACGGCGCCTGGCCAGGGCAAGCCCGATGATCCACATCAAGCCCATCACCGGCCAGACACAGGTCCAGGAAATGTGTGGAAAGCCGACATTCTCCAGAAACCCGTAGCTGAACGTCAGCAGGGCTGAGGCCGCAAAGGCAAAGCCCAGGGCCTCGAACTGAATGCGCAAATGCATCTCGTCGAGTGTGCGTAACTGCCGGACGATCGCCCAGCACATCAACGCTGCCGGAATCACCGGTAACAACGTGATGACTATCCGCAACCCCGTACCCAGGCCTTCGGGGTCTTTGAGCAGGTTCAGCGACAGGATCAAAAACACCATGTACAGCGCCAGCGCCGAACCCATTTCGATGTAGTAGCGTTTCATTGCATCTTCCTGATGTAAAAGTCCCTTTACATATTCGTTGAGCTTCTCACCGATGTAAAGGGTGTTTTACATAGAAGTTTTTCGGGGGGGCCACTGGTTAACGATCAGTGGGTGAGCGCTGAATGCCGCTCAGAATTGCACAGGCGACAAAAAGCCCGGCTGATCAGGCCGGGCTTTATGGGGGGCATTATTCGGTGCTATTTGAACAGCTCTGAGTGACTTCCAAGATCGACAAATGTGAGCAGGTCGGAGCGTGTGTGTTCGTAAATCAGCAAAAAATCACCGCCGATGTGACACTCTCGAAAACCGCTCCAGTCCCCGGACAACGCATGATCCAGATACTGCGCGGGTAACGGATCTCCCAGAAAAAGCATGACCATCACCTGTCGTACTTCATTCATGTCACGACGCCCGGCGCGCTTGTAGCGTTCCCACGATTTCTTGAATTCCGATGTCTGTGCGCATTGCCTGGGAAGCTCAGCGCGTTTTTGTTTTTTCCCCGGTTTCGTCATCAACGTCCCCCAGCATTTCGTCTACAGAATCGAACCGCTGACGAATGTCCTTTGCTTGCATCATCGCGCGGGCCGTTTTCTCCGAAGGGACGCGCACCTCAAACGGGAGGCCCTGAGTCGCAACAACCTGACGAAGAAAAAGACGCATGGCATCACTGATGCTCAGGCCACAAGCGCTCAACACTTCAGTAGCACGCGCTTTCAGATCCTCATCAATGCGGCAACGCACATCAGTGGTTTTCAGTAATGCACCCATGGTAATAACCTCACTGTCGATTTGTAGCTACATTGGCGCTACCTCAGTATTCTGATTGAGTGGAGACTTTCAGGTCAACTTGAGCGTGATGGGCGGTTTCAAAGGGAGCCAACCCTCCCGATATTCAACTTGATTCCAATCGCCATGAATATCAGCCCGGTTCTCTTTCCTGGCAGGGAAGCGTCCCATTCCAGTGCGTGAAACAGCCGATGGTGTTGAACGTTGATTCACCGTTCACGAAAAAGCCCGGCTGATCAGGCCGGGCTTCTTGTGTAGAGCGGTGCAGCGATTTATTCAGGCGACGGTGTTGCCTTGCAGGCGATCCGAACCATCGGCGGCGACGGTGTTGCCTTGCAGACGATCGGAACCATCGGCAGCAACTGTGTTGCCGTGCAGACGGTCGGAACCGTCAGCCGCTACGGTGTTGCCTTGCAGGCGATCCGAGCCATCAGCGGCCACCGCACGTTTTTCCAGCAGGCGATCAGCGCCACCCTCAGCCACACGATTCTGTTGCAGACGATCCGAACCCCCTTCAGCTACCCGGCTTTCGATCAGGCGATCCGAGCCGCCTTCAGCGACGACAGGTTGAGCGAAAGTAGCGGCGAAAGCGTTCACGGCGAAAACCGAGAAAGCGATGCTGAGGAAGATTTGGCGTTTCATGATCGTGTGCTCCGGGGTGTTGTTGGTTTGTATGGAGCTGATGTTACGCCGCACAGTTTTTAAGAGAACTTCATTGAGTTAATGGTGACTATTGACGCAGTCAATGGATGGTTGGGTGATCCCTGTGGGACCGGGCCGTCATTGATCCGTGACGCACAATTCCCCGGTGGCACGGATCAACGCCTGGCCGTGCAGGGCATCCTTGATCAGGCCGGAGCGCTGTGCGGCCAGCCAGGCCGGGCATTCCGGGTCGAGGCGATAGGGCACGAAGTCGGCGTATTGCTGCAGCAACTGGACTTGCAACTTGTCCAGCGCCGGGCGCAGTTGATTGAGGTCCGGCCGTGGCACATCGGGCGCCTTGTGCGCCGCTTGCCATTGCGCGATCAAACCGTATTGCACCAGTTTGTTGGCTTCGATTTGCGCGGCGACCAGGTCGGCGGCCTCATCCGGGTCCAGTTTGCGCTCGGCGGCCTGCTTCCTGGCGTTGGCGATCACCAGGGTTTCACGGGCGGTATCCTGGATCGGTTTGCCACTGTCCCACTTGGTCAGCGCCACCTGGTCGGCGATGTTCAGGCGCTCGTTGATGGTCGCCAGCAACGGCTGCAAGGCATCAGGGGCCGGGGAGGGCGTGGCGGCGTGGACGACGCCGGCGAGTAAACCCGCCGTCAGAAACGTGGGTAGCGAACAGCACAGCAGTCGCGGCAAATGTGGGCAGTGGAGCATAAGCAAACCTCTTGGGCACGGGATGCGCATCGGTCTTATGTAACACAGCCGGGCCTGATGAACGATAGTTCAGTGTCACCTTTCACCTGGGCCGTTCACTGGGTGGCCAGCAAGCGTTCGAGCTGCGCCAGCTCCCAGGTGCTGAGCAGGCTCACCGGGTCGGTGCCGTAGCGATGCCCGCCATCAAACACCCGGCCATCCGGACTCTGGCAATGCAGGCAGTGGCGCAGGTGACGGCTGTCGACATCGAACGTAAGGCGCCAGCCTTCGATGTCGACCTGTACCAGCCCGGGCTGCTGATCGAGGCGTTTGAAGGGGCGCAGGTCGAGGGCAGCGTCACGCAGCTGCTGGTAGACCTCGCGGGCAGTAAGAGCGGGCACCAGTGTCTCCGGCAGGTTGTGGCAGGGATTGAGCGGGGGCACAGGATAGTCGATCGGGCCGGAAGGCCGCGAGCACGAAAAAGCCCGGCTGATCAGGCCGGGCTTTATGTGTGGAGCGTTGGAGCGATGTGTTCAGGCGACGGTGTTGCCGTGCAGACGGTCGGAGCCATCGGCGGCGACGGTGTTGCCGTGCAGACGGTCGGAGCCATCGGCGGCGACGGTGTTGCCGTGCAGACGGTCGGAGCCATCGGCGGCGACGGTGTTGCCGTGCAGACGGTCGGAGCCATCGGCGGCGACGGTGTTGCCGTGCAGACGGTCGGAGCCATCGGCGGCGACGGTGTTGCCGTGCAGACGGTCGGAGCCATCGGCGGCGACGGTGTTGCCGTGCAGACGGTCGGAGCCATCGGCGGCGACGGTGTTGCCGTGCAGGCGGTCGGAGCCATCGGCGGCGACGGTGTTGCCGTGCAGGCGGTCGGAGCCGTCAGCGGCCACGGTGTTGCCTTTCAAACGATCCGAGCCATCCGCCGCCACAGCGCGTTTTTCCAGCAGGCGATCAGCGCCACCCTCAGCTACACGATTTTGTTGCAGGCGATCCGAACCGCCTTCCGCCACCCGGCTTTCGATCAGGCGATCCGAGCCGCCTTCAGCGACGACAGGTTGAGCAGAAGCAGCGGCGAAAGCGTTCACTGCGAAAACCGAGAAAGCAATGCTGAGAAGGATTTGGCGTTTCATGATCGTGTGCTCCGGGTGTTTGGTGGGTATGGAGCTGATGTTACGCCGAAGGATTTTTAACAGAACTTGATTGAGGTGATTGCGAACATCGACGCTATTGATAGGGCCGGCGGGATGCCCCTCGCGGGCGTGATGATACGGCCCGGCCTGTCGTCGGCTCTGCCACCCGGCCAGGAGCGCGGGGGTATGCTGGGCATCTGCAATTCAATGCTCTGATCGAGAGGGTAAACCGATGCACGACTATTACGATTTGGGCACCTACAGCCGTCCCGTGACCACCCATTCGCCCCTGGCCCAGCTCTGGTTCGACCGTGGGCTGGTGTGGTGCTACGGCTACAACCATGACGAATCGATCCGCTGTTTCCACAAGGCCCTGGAACACGACCGCGATTGCGCCATGGCCTGGTGGGGCATCGCCTACGCGTCAGGCCCCAACTACAACAAGCGCTGGGATGCATTCATCGAGCAGGAACTCAAAGACGCCGTGGCCCAGGCCCGACAGGCGACGCAAACCGCGCTGGCGCATCTGCACGGCGCCTCACCGGTGGAGCAGGCGCTGATCCGCGCGCTGGAGCAACGCTACCAGGCCGATCAGGCCGCCAGTGTCGAGCAACTCTTCACCTGGAACGATGCCTACGCCGCGTCCATGCGTGATGTTTATCGGCGCTTTCCCGACGATCCCGACGTGACGGCGCTGTTTGCCGAAGCGTTGATCGACCGCACGCCCTGGCAATTGTGGGACCTGAAAAGCGGTCAGCCCGCCGTGGGCGCCGACACCCTGGAAACGGTGGCCGTGCTGGAAAAAGCCCTGCAACGCATGGAGCAACACGGCGACGCACCGCATCCCGGCGTGCTGCACATGTACGTCCACACCCTGGAGATGTCGCCTTACCCGGAACGCGCCTTGCGCGCCGGCGATGTCCTGCGCGACCTGGTGCCGGATGCCGGGCACCTGCGGCACATGCCGTCGCACATCGACGTGCTCTGCGGCGATTATCGCGGGGCGATGGTCACCAACCACCGGGCGATCGAGGCCGACCGCAAATACCTGGAACAGGAAGGACCGATCAATTTCTACACCCTGTACCGCAGCCACAACTACCACTTCAAACTCTACTCGGCGATGCTCCTCGGCCAGTACCAGCCGGCCCTGGAAGCCGCCGGGCAACTGATCGACACCATCAAGGACGAGTTGCTGCGGGTGGAACAACCGCCCATGGCCGACTGGCTGGAAAGCTTCGTGTCGATGAAGGTCCACGTGCAGATCCGCTTCGGCAAATGGCACGACATCCTCGCCACACCGCTGCCCGGGGATCAGGCGCTGTACTGCGTGACCACCGCCATGCTGCACTACGCCAAAGGCGTGGCCCTGGCCGCCACCGGGCAAGTCGCCGCGGCCGACACCGAGCAGCACCTGTTCCTCGAAGCCTGGGCCCGCGTGCCGCCAACCCGCTACCTGTTCAACAATCAATGCATCGACATCCTGGCCGTGGCCGGGGCGATGCTGAGCGGGGAGATCGAATACCGCAAGGGCAACCACGACTGCGCGTTCGAACACTTGCGCCAGGCGCAGACACTGGATGACAACCTGCCCTACGACGAACCCTGGGGCTGGATGCAACCGGTGCGCCATGCACTGGGCGCGCTGCTGCTGGAGCAGGGACGGGTGGAGGAAGCCCTGCAGGCCTATCGCGCCGACCTCGGCCTGGACAACACCCTCAGCCGCGCCTCCTGGCACCTGGACAATGTGTGGAGCCTGCACGGTTATGTGGAATGCCTGAAACGCCTGGGCCGCGATGCCGAAGCGGCGGCGGTGCAAACCCGTCTTGACCTGGCCATGGCGCGCGCGGATGTGGCGATTACCGGGTCGTGTTTTTGCAGGGTGGGGAGGGGGTGTTGTGAGTGATAGGGCTTGCGGTGTCTGGCGCCCAGATCAAAAACAAAGCGAGGCGGCCTTAAAGCCGACCTCATTTTTACAATCCCCCCAATCCCCTGTGGGAGCGGGCTCGCTCGCGAATGCGCCATGACATTCTCCATAGATGTCGACTGACACGGCCTCTTCGCGAGCAAGCCCGCTCCCACTTGGTGCCCGGCGGCCGCCGCAAGGGCGAAACCGTCAGGCGCCGTGACCTCGGCACACTCAGTGATAGGATGGCCAAACCCTTCCTCGCCAGGTAACGCTCCATGGATCGTCTGTCCACGTTGTTGTCGCAGTTCGGCGTGCGCGCCCATCTGTTCTACAACGGCAAACTCTGCGGCATGGCGTCCTACGAGGGGGCTGACCAGCGCGGACATATTCACCTGTTGCAAGCGGGCACCATGACCTTGCGTGGACCCGGCCGCCAGGACCTGCTGCTCACGCGCCCCAGCCTGGTTTTTCTGCCACGCCCGAGCCGGCATCAGCTGCTCGCCGGGGAGCCCGAGGGCGCGCAGTTGTTGTGCGCGTCCATGGTGTTTGAGGGCGGTGTCGATAACCCGCTGGCGGCGTCGATGCCCGATGTCCTGGTGCTGGCGCTTGATGAGCTGCCGCAATTGGCCGACACGCTGAAGTGGATGTTCGGTGAGGCGGCTGGCACGCATTGTGGCCGGGAGGCCGCGCTCAATCGCTTGTTCGAGCTGTTGATCATCCTGTTGTTCCGGCACCTGCTCGACCAGCAGCAACTGCGTACCGGCATGATGGCCGGGCTGGCCGATCCGCGCCTGGCGCGCTCGCTGATTCAGATTCACGAAGCGCCTGAGCGCGCCTGGTCGATCGCGCAGCTGGCGAGCGAGTCGAACATGTCTCGCGCTGCCTATGCCGTGCATTTCCGATCCGTGACCGGGCAGACACCGGCCGATTATCTGTTGAGCTGGCGCATCAGCCTGGCGCAAAAGCGCCTGCGTGAGGGGCGGCCGATTACCCTGATTGCTGCCGAAGTCGGTTATGAAAGCCCTTCGGCCCTGGCTCGCGCTTTTCGTCGCAAGACCGGCATGAGCCCACGGGACTGGATGAAGGACCTGCAAGGTGAAAAGGGCGTGCCAACGGCCTGAACACGTTCAACGAATCCAGGCCATTGCGGGAACAGACACCGGGGGGTTAACGCTTTTCCAGGGCGGTCAGCGAATGGCCGGCAATGAAGATCGAGGCCGCCAGCAAGCCGATGTCTTTGAGCAGAAATTGCCCCGGCGCTACCGTAATGGCTGGAAAGCCGAGACCGGGTTCAATCACGCCGGGCGTCGAAAACATGAAGCTCAGGGTCGTGAAGAACAAGCCTGCCGACAAGGCGCCGCCGATCAATGAGAGCTTGGGTGACAGCAGGCGACCGGCAATCAGCACACCGATCGAAACCTCCAGCACGCCCAGCAGGCTGGAGAAAGTGTCGACACTGAACAGCGCATACACCCAGCCCAGGAACGGGCTGTTGCTCACCAGTGGCACCAGTCCCTGCGCTTCGTAGTGGGTGAACTTCATGCCACCGAACCAGAAGTAGATGACGGCGAGCGCAACGTACACGCCGTAGGTGCCCAGCGCGGTGGTTCGGGTGCCGAGCGATTGACTGGCGGACAGGTCTTGGGGGCTGTGCTGCTCAATGTTCAGGGTTTTCATGATCAAGGCTTCCAGTAGTGGGGTAACGAGCGTTTTCAATGGCTTTCGAAACCCGACGCGGGTGGCGTTGGGCGTGGAATCATTGTTGCCGTTGCTGCCACGGACGGGGGGCTTGAACGTATTGGGTTCGATGCAGATCGTCTTGTTTCGCCACTGGCCGATCAAACCGGCAGGTGGCCGCTCGCGGGGACGGTTACTCAGGCAACCCGGCCAGCCGCAGTCCATCGACGAACCGCGCAAGATCCTCGGGCCGCTGGATCGGCAGCCATTCCTTCATCCGGGAAAGGCGCAAGGACGGGTCCAGCTCGTGCAGGCGTTGCATCGCCTGCGCGGCTTTGTCCATCCGCCCGCTGAGTGCATGACAGGCCGCCAGCAGCGCCACCGCCGGCAGCAGGGTCGGCAGGTTGCGCAAGGCTTTTTCCGCCCAGTCGGTGGCGCAGTCGAAGCGCCCGGCAAAGAAGTGCGAAAGCGCCATGCCCACCTGCATCCTGAACATCTCCGGGTCCAGCGGGCTCAGGCGCACGGCATGGGTCAGGTTCTCGATGGCGGACTCCGTTTCACCGCGCAGCGCGCGCAGGATGCCGCCCAGGTACCAGGCGGGGGCGAGGTTGGGGTTGAGCAGGCGCGCCCGGTCGAGCAAGGCAATGCCGCCATCGACATCGCCGGCCAGATGGCTCAGCGCATGGCCACCGCGGGTGAGCGCCACCGCGTCATCGCGGCCCAGTTCCACCGCCAGCCGCGCGAGCCGCACGCCCTCGGCGATCTCTTGCGGGCGGTCGGCCATCCAGCCATTCAACTTGCGCCAGAAATGACACCAGGCAGCCATGCCATAGGCCGATGCAAACTCCGGGTCCAGCTCGATGGCCTTGTAAAACATCGGCAGCGCCTGCTCGATGGCTTCGCGGGTGCCGTTGTGCAGCTTGGCCATGCCGCGCAGGTAGTGATCGTAGGCGTCCAGGCTGTCGGTCGGCTTGCGTTTGGCACGCTCGATTTCCGCCCGTTCGAGTTGCGGTGCGATGGCGCCGACCACGCTTTCGGCGATTTGATCCTGCAACTCGAAGATGTCGTCGAGCAGGCCCTCGAAACGTTCCGCCCAGATGTGCGTGCCGCTCTTGGCGTCGATCAGTTGCCCGGTGATGCGCACCTTGTTCCCGCACTTGCGCACGCTGCCTTCGAGCACGTAGCGCACGCCCAGCTCCTGACCCACGCCCTGGACGTCCACCGCACGGCCCTTGTAGGTGAAGCTCGAATTGCGCGCGATCACGAACAGCCAGCGGATGCGTGACAGCGCGGCGATGATGTCCTCCACCATGCCGTCGGCGAAATACTCCTGCTCCGGATCGCCGCTGAGGTTGTGGAAGGGCAGGACCGTGATGGAGGGCTTGTCCGGCAGGCTAAGCGTGGAGGGTTCGGCTGTCCCGGGATCAGCCATGCCGGGCGCTGCCGATGGCCGCGCTGCGAAGGGCTGATCGGCCTTGAGCGGGCCGACGAAGCGGTAACCCTTGCGGGCAATGGTGCGAACCAGCCGTTGTTCTTCCCCGGTATCGCCGATGGCCTTGCGCACCGCGTTGATGTGGCTGGTGATGGTCGATTCCGAGACGATACGCCCGGCCCACACCGCCTTGAGCAAGTCGTCCTTGCTGACGACGCGCTCGTGCTGGCTGACCAGCAGCAGCAACAGATCGAAGACCTGCGGCCCGACGGTCACCACCTGGCCACGCAGGGTCAATTCCCGGCGCTCCTGGTCGAGTACGTAGTCTTCAAACGCGAATGGCACGGTGACAATCCCCTGGACGGATGCCCTCGACTCCGTGTCCGGGTGGGCGATGGGTCGATGATACGGCAGCCCGTTGCAGGCTGCACCGTCCATGGCCTGGACGAAAAACCAAGCCTGTGCCAAGGAAAACTCAAGCCCGGCGCAAGGACTTGCCGGGCCCGCGCAGGCACTCTGCAGCTACCCCGACGGCAATGTTGCCGCCGACAAGCGGAGAGAACCCATGAAGATCGTCGTCATCGGAGGCACCGGCCTCATCGGATCGAAACTTGTCAAAAACCTGCGTGAGCGCGGTCATGATGCGCTCGCCGCCTCGCCCAACACGGGCGTCAACAGCATCACCCGCGAGGGCCTGGCCCAGGCGATGGATGGCGCCGATGTGGTGGTCGACGTGGCCAACGCGCCGGTGTGGGAAGACCAGGCCGTGCTCGATTTCTTTGAAACCTCAACCCGAAACCTGCTGGCGGCCGAAGCGGCGGCCGGGGTGCGCCATCACGTGGCGCTGTCGATCGTCGGCACCGAACGGCTGCCCGAAAGCGGCTACTTCCGCGCCAAGGTCGCCCAGGAAAACCTGATCAAGGCCTCGTCCATTCCCTACACCCTGCTGCGGGCCACGCAGTTCTTCGAGTTTGTCGGCGGCATTGCGCAATCGGCCACGGTTGGCGAGGAAATTTTCCTCTCGCCGGCACTGATCCAGCCAATGGCCTCCGATGACGTGGCCGCCGCGCTGACCGATGTCACGCTTGCAGCGCCGGTCAACGGCACGCTGGAAGTCGCCGGTCCCGAGGCCATGCCGCTCGATGAACTGGTCCGGCGTTTCCTGCGGATCACCCGGGATTCACGCAAGGTGGTGCCAGACGTACACGCACGCTACTTCGGCGCGCTGCTCGACGATCAATCGCTGACCCCCGGCAAACACCCGCGCCTCGGTGTCATCCACTTCGAAGACTGGCTCGGTCAGTCGGTGGCTGCGTCGGGCCGCTGAAACTTCCGGCGTCGCAGCGTCCCGGCAGCCGGCGTTGGCGGCCCGGACGTTGCCGCTGGCCATTGGATTGATCAGGAAACAACACCATGAACTTGCCCCAGGACAAGGCCGCGATGGCCACCGGCGCCAGCGCCGAAACCCCTGTCAAAGGGGGGCGGCCAAGCAAGACAAAACTCATCGGCCTGCTGCTGTGCGTCAGCGCCGTGGTGGTCGTGGCAGCGGGATGGGCCCTGTCGCTGACCCATGGCGCGACCTCGACCGACAACGCCTACGTGCGCGGCGACGTCACCTCGCTCGCCGCCAAGGTGGCCGGTTATGTCACGGCGGCGCAGATCGAGGACAACCAGGCCGTGCGCGCCGGCGATGTGCTGTTTCGCATCGATGATCGCGACTACCGCGCGAAACTGGCGCAAGCCGAGGCCAACGTCAGCGCGGCCCAGGCGCGCCTGAGCAATGTCGACGCGGAAACCAGGCTGCAACACGCGCTGATTCGCCAGGCACAAGCCCAGCGACGTTCGGCGGTGGCCAGCATGAACCTGGCCACCAAGACCCATGATCGCAGCCGCAAACTGATCGTCAGTAACGCGGTCAGCCAGGCGCTGGTCGATGAAAGCGACGAGGCACGATCCCGGGCCGAGTCGTCGGTATCGGCCGCTTCGGCCACGGTCGATGCACAGCAGCAACGCATCGCCGTGCTCGAAGCCCAACGCGAAGCGGCCGTTGCCGCCGTGACCCAGGCGCAGGCGGCACGGGACCTGGCGCAGATCGATCTGGACAGCACCGTGGTTCGCGCGCCGGTGGACGGCGTGATCGGCAACCGCCAGGTGCGCATCGGCCGCTATGTGACACCGGGCGCGGCCTTGCTCGATATCGTGCCGGTCCATGACGTGTGGGTCGTGGCCAACTTCAAGGAAACTCAGCTCGAACATATCCGCCCGGGGCAGCGCGTGAGCATCACGGTCGACGGCTACCCCGACACGGCCCTCGACGGGGTGGTCGACAGCTTCGCGCCGGGCAGCGGCTCGGCGTTCAGCCTGCTTCCCGCCGACAACGCCACCGGCAACTTTGTGCGGGTCGTGCAGCGCGTGCCGGTGAAGATCCGCCTGACCGATAATCCGCTACCGGGGCGCATCGTGCCCGGCTTGTCGGCACGGGTCGAGGTGGCGCCAGCGGAGGTGGCGCCAGCCACGGTGGCGCAAGGGGCGGGGTCATGAACACGCAGGCCGCCACCTTGCAGGGCATTGGCCGTGCCACGCCCGGCGTGCTGCTCCTGGCGGGCATCGTGCTGGCCGCGCTGACGGAGGCGATTGCCAGCACGGTATTGGCTCTCGGTCGCAGCGACATCCTCGGCGACACTTATGCCACGCCGGATGAATTCGCCTGGCTGGACGTCGGCTACACCGCGTTCAAGCTGATCGGCTTCATGAGTGCGGCCTGGCTGCTCGGCCGTTTCGACCCGCGCCGCGTGATGATCGGTGCCGTGCTGGTCATGGGCCTGGCCTGCGGCATGGCCGCCATCACCGCGCGCCTCGACCTGCTGATTGCGCTGCGCATCCTTCAGGGCTTCGCCGGCGGCACCTTGCTGGTGGGTGGCCAGGCGCTGATTTTTTTCGTCTTTGCGTCATCGCGCCAACCCATCCTCCAGGCGCTGTTTGCCATGGGCTCGGTGGTCGCGCCCGCGACCCTGGCCCCGGCGCTGCAAGGCTGGTTAATCGACAGCCAGGACTGGACGTGGATCTTCCTGAGTGTCGTGCCGGTGGCGCTCGCGGCCAGCGGACTGTTGCTGATGGCGGACAGTCCGCTACCCGCCAGGGGCCAGCGGCGACCGTTTGACGGGCTCGGCTTCTGCCTGATCGCTACCAGCCTGTTTTGCCTTACCTACGTCTTCAGCCAGGGCGAACGCTGGGACTGGTTCGAGGAACCGCGCATCCTGTGGCTGAGCGTGATCGGTGTCGCCACGCTGCTGGCATTTTTTGGCCAGCAAGTCTTGGCCAAGGGGCAGGGGATGCTCGATTTCAGCCTGTTCCAGTCGAGGGATTTTTCCTTCGCGCTGATCGTCAGTTTTGTCGCCGGCGCGGCGTTGTTCGGCAGCGCGTTCCTGATCCCGGCCTTCGCCCTGTCGGTCCTCGGTTTCACGCCCACCGAGGCCGGTCTGCTGCTGTTGCCCAGCGGTGCGCTGTTCGTCGCGGCATTGCTGGTGGCCGCGTTTTTATTCCAGGTGCGCCGGGTAGCACCGTTTGCCACCGTGCCCTTTGGCATCCTGATGATCATGGTTGCGATGTGGCTGCTGTCGGGCTCCACCAGCGAGAGCGGTGGCGATGACATGATGGTTGCCATCCTCCTGCGTGGCCTGGGGCTGGGCTTTCTGTTCCTGTCGATCACCCTGATCGCCTTCAGCGACCTCAATCCGCGCCACCTCGCTGCGGGCATCGGCCTGTTCAACACCGGTCGCCAGTTGGGCGGGCTGATGGGCGTCGCCGGATTGCAGACCCTGATCGAACACCAGGTCGCGGCCAACGTCGCCGTCCTCGGCACCTATATCACCCCGGGCGCGGCCACCGTGATCGAACGACTCACGATCAGCGCCAGCTTGCTCTCGGCCAAAGGCATGGACGCACTGGCCGCCGGTCGAGGGGCAGCGAGCCTTCTGGGGCGGGCCGTGTCAGGCCAGGCGAGCGTGATCGCCTTCGACTCGGCGTTCTTCGCCGTGACCCTGCTGTTCGCCGTCGCCGCGCCCCTGCTGGTCGCCATCAAGATCGCCTTCGTGCGGCATGCAAAGCACGCATGAAAAACGGGCGGTCCTGCCTGGACGCCCGTTCAATCAAAACCGCTCTATGTAGGCGCAGGTCTCCCCGCCGCGCACTATTCTGCGGGAGCCCCCCATTCCTTGTGGGAGCGGGCTTGCTCGCGAAGACGGCGGATCAGTCAGCGCTGGTGTTGAATGTAATGCCGCTTTCGCGAGCAAGCCCGCTCCCACACCATGGATTCACTCAACTCAAAATAGTACGGGCAACAAAAAGCCCGGCTGATCAGGCCGGGGCATTGTTTACATTGCGTATCAACTGAAATGCCCAGTCGCGCCGTTATCATTTACCCCGATGGCCAATACCCTGAACCGGACTTTTCCGTACCGCGTAGCCAAGGTGCCTCACATGATTGCGAACCTGATGAAAACCGCCTGCCTGACCGCACTGCTGGTTGCCAGTGCAGCCCTGCCACTGGCCCAGGCACAACCCTTGCCACTGGATAAAACCGGTGCCCTGCATAATGAAGACGTGGAGTGGCGCAGCTTTGCGGCGTTCCCCAAAGAAGTGAAGCTGGCGGTGCTGGCCGGCGACCCCAGCAAGCCAGCGCCCTACGTTGTGCGGGTCAAAGTGCCAAACGGCACCAAGCTGATGCCCCACACCCACCCTGAAGATCGCATCTACACCGTGATGTCCGGGGTCTTCTACATCGGCTTCGGCTCGGTATTCGATCCGGACAAACTGGTCGCCTACGGCCCCGGCAGCGTTGTGATACTCCCGGCCAACACGCCGCATTTCCACTGGGCCAGGTCAGGCGAGTACATCTCGCAAGTCTACGGAACAGGCCCGCTGGGCCTCGAATACATCGACAGCCACGATGACCCGCGCAACGCCCAATAGGTACAAGGCTTGCTCGCGATGTCGGCCTGACCACCTGTGGGAGCGGGCTTGCTCGCGAAAAATCCACGGGCCGGGCGGGGCATCAAACGCTGGCAAGCTGGTTGTCCAGCACGGGCAGTGCAATTGAAAACACCGCGCCACCGTTCTCGTTGCCGGTTGCCCAGATTCTGCCTTTGTGAAATTCGATGATAGAGCGGCAGATGGACAAGCCCATGCCAAGCCCATCGGCTTTGGTGGTGAAAAACGGTGTGAACAGCGACTCCATCACTTGCGCTGAAATGCCGACGCCGCAATCCCTGATCTCCAGCATGGCTTCGTCGCCATGCGTCCATGTACGGATCTTGAGGATCCGGGTACGTGGGTCAATCTCGGTCATCGCCTGGCAAGCATTGATGATCAGGTTGAGTATCACCTGTTGCAGTTGCACGCGGTCAGCGCTGACATAGGTCGCGGTCACGTCCAGTTCGACACGTAACTTCACGTGGCTACGGCTCAGCTCGTATTGCACCAGCCCCAGGGTATCGCTGACCAATTCATTGAAGGATTCGCGCCGGCGCTCCGGATCGCAGTTACGCGACAGGGTCCTGATGCGCCGGATGACTTCACTGGCGCGGATAGAGGCGCTGATCATGCGATCGAGCGACAGCCGGACCTCGGCCAGGTCGGGCTCGCTGCGGTCGACCCAGCGCAGACCGGCTTCCCCGCTGGTCCTGATGGCTGCCAGGGGCTGATTGACTTCATGGGCGATAGACGCGGCCAATTCGCCCAGCGAGGTCACGCGCGAGGCGTGAGCCAGTTGCGACTGGGATCGAAACAGCGCGTTCTTGGCCTCCTTCGCGGCGGTCACATCCATCACGGCCCCGAGGTATTCGAAGCCGTCGTGATGGGTTTCCAGCGGGTTGGCGATCAGGTGGATGTGCTTGATACGTCCATCCGGCATGAGCAGGCGATGTTCGACTTCCAGTCGGGGCACATGGTTTGTGGCCTGATCGAAGATGCTTTCGGCCAGGTGGCGATCATCGGGGTGTGTGCGCTCCAGAATCTTGAGCATCGTCGGACGCTCATGGACGGGGTATTCGAAAATCCTCGCCGCTTCCGCGGACCAGAACAGCTCCGAGCGACCGACCCGGAAGCCCACGCTACCGACCTGACTGAGCCGTTGAGCACCCTCCAGGTACGCCTCGTTGCGCCGCAAGGTGTCCGACAGCCGTTTGCTGCGCACCGCCAGGAAGGTAATCGCCGATAGCGAAACGATGCAGCGCACATAGGCACCTATCGCCCCTGTGTCCAGGTAGTCACGATCGACTATGAAGATCACCGTCAGGATAAACAGGCACGCCAGGGCAACGGTGATGACGATACGGATCGAAAACACATTGGCCGACATCAATACCAGGGTCACATACAGCACCGTCGTCGCAACACTCAAGTCGGTGGCGAACTTGAAAAGCACCACGAAACAGGCGACTGACAAGGCGACGAGCAGGGCAACCGTATCGACCTGAAGATAGGATTTTTTCAGCGTCAATGGCGTCATGAACATGTCCGGCTTAACGGGTGAACGAAATGAGCCCTGGCGAAAACGACACAGGGCTGGAGCGATATGAGAATGCTAGGGGTTCTGATTGGAAAGATAATCAGCGGGCGGTGATACGGGCTGTCGCGCCGCATTGCACAATCGTCTGCGCACAGACGCACGCCTGTACTTAACGCTCGTGCTGCTTCAGGAAGTCGATGAAAACCCGCAGTTTCTGCGGCATTGCGCTGCGGCTGAAGTAATACAGCGACAAGTTGCGCCTGGGGCTCCAGTCTTGCAGGACCCTGACCAGGCGGCCGTCCGCCAGATATTCCTGAACGTAGCGGTCGTAAAAATAGGCATAGCCGCAGCCATCGAGCGCCGCCTTGAGCATGGTCATGCCGTCATTGCTGGAAATGCGCCCCCTGGTATCGATTTCAACGTCCTGGCCATCCCGTGAAAACACCCACCGTTCATAGGTCCCGGTGACAGCGCTGTTGTAACGGATGCAGTCATGACGCAACAGATCCACCGGTACCTGCGGCACGCCGTGGCGAGCGACGTAGTCCGGTGAGGCGACCACCGCCATGCGAATGTCGGTGCCCAACGGGACGCACACCATGTCCTGTTGCAGAATCCGGTCCACCCGTATGCCGGCGTCATACCCGTCATTGACGATGTCCACCGAACGACTCTCGATGCCGATATCCAGGTTGATCTGCGGATAAGCCGCCAGGAATTGGGGCAGCAGCGGCTCGATAAACATGACATAAGCGCTGCGTGACATAGTCAGGCGCAGGGTGCCCGACGGCGTGGCGGCCACCTGCGCCAAATCACCGAAAGCGCCCTTGAGCTCCCTGACCAGCGGCGCCACTTTGTTGTAGAACGCAACGCCCGCTTCGGTCAGGCCTACGCTGCGTGTGGTTCGGTTGAACAAACGTACCCCGACCCTTTTTTCCAGCTGGCGGATCGCATGGCTGACCGCCGATTTACTCACGCCCATCATGACCGAGGCGGCAGTAAAGCCGCGGGTATCGGCCACGCAGACGAACACCGTCAAGAGTTCGAATCCATCGGTTTCGATTGTCAAAAGAAATCCACCTTGAACGCGCGACAGGGCTTCAGATCAAGCGAAGACCCGTGATGCCCAGCATGATCATCACGCTGACCAACACACCGATGACGACGCCCGCCCACCAGCCACGATTAGCCGTGACTCGCGAAACACCGTGTGCAAGCAACACCACCCGCAGTCCTGAAAACAGGTGTGCGATGACGAAAAAAACGCCAATGGCATAGTGGGGCAGCAAGCGAATGCCCCAAGGGTCATGAATCATCCCCACGGGATCACCGGAGGCAAAATCCCAACCGGTTTCGATTCCCGCATAAGTCCTGGCGAACACGAACACCGCGTTGAGGTGGCCCAGAATGAATACGGACAGAAACACGCCTGAACCTATCTGGAATATTCGGTAATGGTCGCTACCGATCGAACTCCAGTTCCAGGCAAGACGCAGTCCGCTGACCACTTGAAAGAGCAGGGCGAGCACCAGAATGGGTTCGACCACCGGATGGCGGTAGACCTTGCGCCCCAGTTCCATCACCTCGGCATGGGTTTGCGGCCCCGCGAGGCCAAACAGATGGTTGAACAGATGGAATGCCACAAACAGCAACACGATGATCCCCGCGATACCGTGGGCCACGCGCAGCGCCGGCAGGCTGCGTATCGGGGCAATGGGCCGCTCATCGCCGCCGTCGCCCCTGGACAGATAGAACCCCAGGCCTATCCACAGGGCCGCCCAGAACAGTTCATCCGGGACCGGACTGCCCAGCATGATCAGATTGACCCCGACAAAACAGTAAAGCGTTGGCGCGCAAATCAGGAACAGCGCCAGGCGCCGAACCCGCAACTGAATCCTCGCGTTTTGCCGGCGCGTGATCGTGCGACACGCTAGCGCGAAACCCAGGGCAGGCACCGCGAAAGCGGCCAGCATCAGCAGTACCGCCATGAATATCGAGGCTGGGGATAGCGACGTATCCGGTGCGGCGCTTGAGACCAGCGAATGGAAGCCATTGAGTAAAAACGGATAAACGACGGTCACCAGAACGGGCCCCCAGATTACCCATCTGTTCAGCGAATCAAATCCCGTCATCTCGCAAGGGCTGGCAGCCCGACTTCTAAACATTTAAACAAACCTCGGCAGTCGGTTTTAATGGCATGGATGCATGTATAAAACCTGGAATTATTTAACTTTCGCCATAGTGCCAGATACCGGGAGGCTTCTTTGAATACCTAGGTTTAGTTGAGTCATATGAAAGTATGAACGCTTTTAAGGTCAACCTTGATTACAGCGCGCCAACTGGCCGGGCAATTGGCCGGCGGACTATTGTCAAATATGGCGGCACAGTCCGTGCGCCGACCAGTCGATGATCGCTTCAACGTTAAAACTTATTATTCGTCCGGCATACACACACCTCGGATCATCGCCCCTCCCACGACGCCATTGATCAATCAAGCGGCTGCGTGCCTGGAAGAAGGAATATCAGCATGTCCAATATGGCAAGAGCCGCTCGTATCCATCGTTATGGCCCCCCGGAAGTCCTGGTCTTTGAAGAGGTCGAAGTGCCGAGTCCCGGTGCGGGCCAGATTTTGATCCGCAACACGGTCATCGGCTTGAACTTCGTGGAGGTATATTACCGGCGCGGGACTTTTCCGGTGCCCGCGTTCCCCGCTGTTCTCGGCAATGAAGCGGCAGGCGTGGTCGAGGCCGTGGGTGAGGGCGTCACGACGGTCAAGGTCGGGGACCGGGTTGTTTACTCCGATGATGTGCACGGCGCCTATTGCACGTTGTGCCTCTATCCTGCGGATCGCGTCGCCATCGTGCCCGACGGCATCAGCGACAGGCAGGCTGCGTCCAGTTTCCTCAAAGGCCTGACCGCACGGTACTTGCTCAAGGAAACGGTGAAACTCGAAGCGGGTGATACGGTGCTCTATCACGCCGCCGCAGGCGGGGTCGGCCAGCTGTTCACACAATGGGCCACGGCGTTAGGGATTCGGGTCATCGGCACCGTGTCTTCCGAGGAAAAAATGACCATTGCCCTGCAGTCAGGCTGTTCGCAGGTCATCAACTACCGCACGGAAGACTTCGCCAGCCAGGTTATGGAACTCACCGGGGGAATCGGGGTAAAAGCGGTATTCGATTCCGTGGGCAAGGACACCTTTGTCGACTCGTTATCGGTTCTGCAACCCAGGGGCACGCTCGTTGTGTTCGGCAAGGCGTCCGGTAATCCACCGCTGATCAACCCGTTTGATCTGGCGCCGCGATCGCTCAGCCTGACGTGGCCGGTTTTGCCGGTGTATGTCGCAACGCCTCGACAACTGGCCGACGCGGCCAGGGACCTGTTTGACGCCATCGAAACCAGGTTGATTGAGGTTGAGCCAAGCCGCGTTTATCCCTTCGAACAGCTGATAGATGCCCACCGCGATCTTGAAGAACGCCGCACCACCGGCTCTGCGATTCTGATCGTCTGAGCCATTGAAACCCCTGGACCTCGCAATAAAGCCACTGCCCCTATATCGGTGACAGTGGTTTCTCAATGGTGTTGTCATCCCACTAAAAGAGATGGATGTTAATAAGAACTTATACTTAGGGATTAGTGCTCGATACGAATATGTCTATAAGCAAGCCCTGGGCATAAGTTACAAAAGTGTTGAAAGGTTTATTATCTGGGCAGTAGCAATTATTTGAAGTGTGCACTGTAAAGGGGATCAAGGGCGGCGATTGTTTGACGTAGGTAAGTGCGTCCGGGTCAGTCCGGTTATCTCATCCGCAGCACCTCACAATGACTCAGGGTGAACCTAATGAATACTTCCGTATTGGCCATGGCCATTACCTTTTACGCTGCGACCGGATATATCGCCACGCACGCTGTTGCGGCTGAAAGTTACTCCGAAACGAACGTTACGAGAAACCGGGAAAACAGCGCTCCGGATGATTTGTCAGCCCCTGTGCAACAGAACCGCGCGCGGTCGGCACCCACCCGTGTCGCCGAAGGTGGATCGGATCGGCTGATCGAGCGCAGCGAGCGTCGTATCGCTGAAGGGGGTTCCGACCGCTTGATCGAGCGCCGGGTGGCGGATGTCGGTGTTGTCTATGGCTCGGGAATGGATATTCGTGGCCACTATTCCATGGATTGACCTTGATCGATCTCTGAGTGAGCGAACGTGTCGCGGTCGTTCGACTGCCCTGGGCTCGCTTTGCGCATCAAATTAACGCCCCGGTTTTGGTACCTCCTTTCCGAAGCCGGGTTTTAGCGCTCGTCGTTATCGACAGAGCGCTTTTTTTTTGAAAAGGGGGCACGGTTGCGCGGTTTTCGCTTGAACGGTGAGGCGGGAAGGCGCGGCCCAACCAACACGAAAAAGCCCGGCTGATCAGGCCGGGCTTTTCGGGTGGCGCGGTGGAACGATTGGGTCAGGCGACGGTGTTGCCTTTCAGGCGGTCGGAACCATCGGCGGCGACTTCGTTGCCTTTCAGGCGATCCGAACCATCGGCGGCGACTTCGTTACCTTTCAGTCGATCCGAACCATCGGCGGCGACTTCGTTGCCTTTCAGGCGATCCGAACCATCGGCAGCGACCTCGTTACCTTTCAGGCGATCCGATCCATCGGCGGCGACCTCGTTACCTTTCAGGCGATCCGATCCATCGGCAGCCACGGCGCGTTTTTCCAGCAGGCGATCAGCGCCACCCTCAGCCACACGATTTTGTTGCAGACGATCCGAACCGCCTTCAGCTACGCGACTTTCGATCAGACGGTCCGAGCCGCCTTCAGCGACGACAGGTTGAGCAGAAGCAGCGGCGAAAGCGTTCACTGCGAAAACCGAGAAAGCGATGCTGAGGAGGATTTGGCGTTTCATGATCGTGTGCTCCGGGGGTATCTGGTTGGTATGGGGCTATTGTTACGCCGCACGGTTTTTAAGAGAACTTCATTGAGTTAATGGTGACTATTGACGCAGTCAATGGTGAGTTGTGTCGTCCGCTGATCCCTATGGGAGCGAGCCTGCTCGCGAAGGCGGCCTGCCAGCCGCCATGAAGCCTCGATCAATGATGACTTCACGCGTCGATGTAGCGCACCGCATTCGCCGCTGTGCGCCGCACCTGCAATTCAAAAATGTCAGGGCGCGCGTAGTGGCCGGTCACGTCGAGGGCGCGTCGCGCTGGCGCCACCAGGGCGACGTCGATGTCCGCATACAAAATGCCGGCCTCCCGCCGCAATGGACCGGCGACGATCCGGCCTTGGGGATTGACCACGACCGAGTCGCCGTCGTTGATCCATTCGTCCGGATCGGGAAACAGTTGAGCACGCGCCGGGAAGTCGTCGGGGATGTCCTCGCCGCGCAGCGCAGTGCCACTGCCGAGCACCCAGCAGCGGCCTTCGAGCGCGATATGCCGCATCGTGCTGATCCAGCCATCGCCCGTGTCGTACGTGGGGGCGACGTAGATTTCCACCCCTTGGGCATACAGGGAATAGCGTGCCAGCGGCATGTAGTTTTCCCAGCAGATAAGCGCACCGAGGCGCCCGACCGGTGTATCGACCGCACGTAACCCGCTCGCATCCCCGAAGCCATGCACCATGCGCTCGGGATTGGTGGGCATGAGCTTGCGGTGCCGGTTGAGCATCGCGCCGTTCGCGCCGATCACGACTACGCTGTTGTAGAGCGTGCCACCGCCGTTGCGCTGGTCGCATTCATTGATGCCGCACACGATCGTCACGGCGTGAAGCCTGGCGGCCTCGCACAAAGGGCTCAGGTCACCGTGGGTGATATCAACAGCGTTGGCCAGCAACCGCGCGTGCAACTGGCCCATGACAACCCCATCCTTTCCTGCCGCCAGGCGCCAGATCCACGACGGATAACCGGGAATATACGATTCGGGCAAAACGATCAGCGAGGCGCCCGCCGCCGCGGCCTCAGCGACCGACTGCACGGCCCGGGCGATTGTCGCGCTGCGATCGAGCAGCACGGGCGGGCGCTGAATGATGGCTACCTTGGTCATGGCATGCTCCTTGGCTCTTGGCTTCGAAGTCTTGAGCCTGCGCGCAAGGACGGGGCGGGACTAGTTCAGAATCTGAAGCGTTGCAGTCGCGGAGTGCAGGCAATGGAAGAGAGCTACGGTCAGTTCTGCACAGTCGCACGCGGCGCTGAAGCACTGTGCGAGCGCTGGACACCGCTGGTTGTGCGCGAGCTGCTGTGCGGCAGCAAGCGCTTCAACGAACTGCACCGCGGCGTGCCCCGGATGTCCACCGGCCTGCTGGCACAGCGGCTGCGCCATCTGGAAGCGATTGGCGTCGTCCATCGCACGGCCGTGGGCAAAGTCTGGGAATACGGCCTGACCGAGGCGGGCGAGGAACTGCGTCCCATCATCATGGCACTGGGTCATTGGGGCGCACGCTGGGTCGGCAGCCGCCTTCGCGATGACGAGCTCGACGCCGGCCTGCTCATGTGGGACGTGCGGCGTTTCGTGCGCCTCGAAACGTTCCCGCCGCGACCGGTGGTGATCCACTTCACATTCCGCGACGCGCGCCCCGGCGAGCAAGCCTGGTGGCTGGTGGTCGAGCAGGGCGTGGCGGACCTGTGCCGCGACGACCCCGGACGCGAACTGACCCTGGTCGTGGACTCAAGCGTGCGCGCGTTGACCGAGGTGTGGGCGGGCGACCGGACACCACGGGAGGTGCTGGAGTCGGGGGAGCTGCGGGTGGATGGGGCGGTGAAGGATGCGCAGAGTGTGTGGCGCTGGTTGGGGACGAGTGCGTTTGCGGGAACGCGCAGGACGGTGGTGGTTCGGTAGCAACCGAGCACCCACAAAAAAGCCCGGCTGATCAGGCCGGGCTTTTTGGGTAATGCAGTGTCGCGATTCAGTTAGGCGACGGTGTTGCCTTTCAGGCGATCCGAACCATCGGCGGCAACGGTGTTGCCGTGCAGACGATCTGAGCCATCGGCTGCAACAGTGTTGCCTTTCAAACGATCCGAACCATCCGCTGCAACAGCGCGTTTTTCCAGCAGACGATCAGCGCCACCTTCGGCCACACGATTCTGGATCAGACGATCCGAGCCACCCTCGGCCACACGGCTTTCGATCAGACGATCCGAGCCGCCTTCAGCGACCACAGGTTGAGCAGACGTAGCGGCGAAAGCGTTAACTGCGAAAACCGAGAAAGCGATGCGGAGGAGGGTCTGGCATTTCATGATCGTGTGCTCCGGGGTGTTATTGGTTGGTATGGAGCTGATG
Organism: Pseudomonas fluorescens; assembly: GCF_902498195.1. Classification (GTDB taxonomy): domain Bacteria; phylum Pseudomonadota; class Gammaproteobacteria; order Pseudomonadales; family Pseudomonadaceae; genus Aquipseudomonas; species Aquipseudomonas fluorescens_BU. Next base: position 428,617 of record NZ_CABVIY010000001.1, read on the forward strand.
TTACGCCGCAGGATTATTAAGAGAACTTCATTGAGTTGATGGTGACTATTGATGCAGTCAATGGATGCAAAAACCGGACGCTTTGTAGCAGCTGGTGAAGCCCGCTGCTACAGGCTATGCGTTATGCCAGTGGCTGATGCTGTGACGGGCCTCAGGTGTTCTTGTGGCCGTTGAAGCGAAAGCGCCCATCAAAAGTCATGAAAAACCCGGCTGATCAGGCCAGGTCCTTCGTGCGAATTGACCTGCTCTACAGCCTCACCGCAAAAAAAACGGAAATCTGCTATTGCATTAGTCATCTACAGTTCACTGATGGCAGGTTGTCAAAGGGAGGCTTGATGATGCGAAGTTCACTTGTGCATTCGAGACTTTGTTTTTGTTGTTTAGTGAGTGTTGTAACAATGGGGCTGACCGCTTGCTCCAGCACCGCCCCCCCTAAACAAATCATTCGGCCACCTGAGGATGACAGTGAAACTTCCACTGTGCGTATCACTACCAATTGGAAAGAGCACGGGCTTAGCAAAGTGGGGTGCATGGAGCACGCCAAAGCCGTTCTGACACAAGCGAAATATTTTGTTGACGCAGGGGAACGCTCTATCTTTGGGTTGCGTGAAGGCATGACGTTTTCAATTCGCTGCGACTACGAAGGCGTTGCTTTTTTCGCCGTGGCTTATCGCCACAGACCAAGTGTTGAAACTCAGAATCGGATTATGGGCGAGATCATGACGCGGTTTTAAGGAATTCAGGCCGCCGGTACAGGGTTTTATTAAGTGCCCATCGCGACTCGAAAGTGTTTATGAAGGTCAAGGCGTCACAGCGGGAGCAAAAGCCGGGGGCGGGCTTATTGAGTGGGCGGGGAAATAACGAGCGCACTCGGCGCCCGTTTATTTATTCAAACCGACGCCGGCACTAGCTGATATCCCGGGTCACACTCCCCTACGAGGCGCGCCACAACATTCGCCTGAAATCAGAATTTCTGATGTGGGAAATTTCTCTGTGTGTAATAAGGGTTGCTTGGGTGGTTTTTAGTCACCGTATATTTAGTAAATGTTTTGCTGTTGATAGGTGTGCGCTGTCGCGGCATTAGTTGAGTGCTTCTTTTACGTGGAACTTAATTAATGCAAGGAATGCTGCATGCAAGAATCAATTATTTTTCCTCCGCCTGTGAAGTCGTCGAACGCTCGATTTTTCGGGTTTAATTCAAGCTTTGACAGTGCTCTGAAATGGGATGGAGCTATTCCGCCGGTTACTTTGACTGCCAGTATTGAAAGCGTCGCTGAAGAGCCTGATGCATATGAAAGATATCTCGCTATAGGGTATTCGCTACACGACCAGATAAGTAGCGTTTTTTCGAATGACACGACGAGCGTGCGGAGTGAGGTTGAGAGTCTAATAAGCTCAGCTGCTGATGCCGGATCATTCAATCAGTTGGAGATTGCCCTAAAAAAGAAAGCATTTATTGTCAAATTAGTGCAGCGGATTACATGGAGTAAGGCTTGGAGTGGGGCGGATCATTTTTTTGGCGTAGACGCATTGTCATTAGACAGAACGGACTTCGCTTATTTTTTCACTAGTCTGGATACCCTGGAACACGAGGAAGAACGCCTAGGCATTTATGAAGGTTTTCTGTTACATCTGACATCCACCCACTTTAAACGAATCCTCGTCAAGGCTGTTTCCATTTTGGAGGACGCTTCACTCTCCATAGATGCTGAAATCCACTCAGCCTTGGCCAGAGGTGAAACTGCTAACAACTTCAACTTGAGCCTTAATCAGCCCGTCGAAGTGGTTACTGTGGCGGGTGCCGCTACGCTTAACAGCACAAACGGTTGGGGCTTTGAGGTAGCAATCCATAGAAGCCTTCAGTTGTTGGCGGGATTGGGGGAAGCAGTGCTTAGTCGAGCAATGGCAGTCGGGCTCGGGACTTTGCTCTATTCCCCCGCGCTGGGTAACGGCGAGCGTTATCCTCAGACAGCTCTTAAACTATCTGGCAGTAAACTTTTGCCCGATGCAACAACTAACCTGAATGAAATCGCCTCTGCCGGAGGCACAATCGATCTTCCCTATAGGATTTATGGTGATCCTGGGCAATACACACTGGTTGCAACGCCGAATGGAGGGCGTATTTCTCCAGCAGTACCCGTACGAGCTTTAGTATTCGACCGTAACACAAGTAGTTACAGTTTCGCGTCACACGACACACCACCCATTACCCTCGGCTTTCCTGTCATTCACCAGGGGGGCAGCTCAACCACTTCGCCAGTTCGCCCTGCGGATATTCCGAGTTATACAGGGGTTGAACTGACGCCATTGCTCGTGCAGCCCGAAACCCTGCCTGCTTTCGAGTCGCCGGACTTTAGAGATTGTATTTACTGCTTTCCGATCGAAAGCGGTCTACCGCCTATTTACGTAGTTTTCAATAGTCCTTATGAAGGAGCTAGCACGAGAGGAAAGTATAGCGGTCGATTGTACAATCCCGCCAAAGCAGGCGGCCCAATCCTGGATCTCGATTGGACGAGTGCTAAGGTAACTCAAGCGGGTATTGATCTAGTCAAATTGCATACGGGGCGCTTCGACCCTTCGGATGGCAATGCCATCATGATTGAACGTTTGGAGAAAATTCTTCAGGGTAAATTAATAGTCACGGCCATCGACAAACGTTTCTATACTCATGAGCTTAGAGAGCTTGAACGTTTCAGGGCGGTAGGAGTGGCTGATGGCGTAAATCCGAAGGATGAAGGTGCTGTTTGGAATAATACCCATGCGGCGACCCTAGAGGACTACAAGCTCAAGGATGTTGCAGAGTTACTCTATACACCTGACGCTATAGCTGCGGATAAACAACAAAGGGAACGAGAGTACAAACAGTTGGGAGTGATGAAATAATGAGTGTCCTAGATAAAATTATCTATAACGAGAAACCTGAAGAGGTAGTTCTGTTTTTCACAAAAAATGAGTTAGGTATATCCCTTCCTCAACTGGATAGACTTTACAATGTGGCTGGATGGGCGCATGTGGGAGACAATATAGGGTTGTTGAATCTTCTTTGGGAAATGCGTGTAGCTGGGTTCATAGAAAATAATGGTGCCCGGATTACCAGGGGTGTTAACTGGAGAGAGCCTGCATTCATGTTAGAAGGTAAATACACCTTCGACTGATGTTACGAAGTGCCCATCTATTTAGGGTACGATGGTTATCAAGAAACGGGCGCCATCGGCGCCCGTTTTCATTCACTGCGCCGCCTGCGCCCGCAAACGCCGCCCGATCACATCCATCAAGTCACACCCATCCCTTAACGGAATGGCCAGCAGCTTGGAAAAGTCCGACAACACCACCGTGTCGCAGCCAATCTCCGCACGAAAGGCAATGTTCTCCAGCACCTGCGTAACTGCACGAATGCGGTAATCCGCGGTGGCTTGCAGGACTTCGAATGGGGCTTGGGTGTCGATGAGCAGGGAGCTGGAACCAGCTTTCATTTCACTTCCCCGGGAAATTAAACACAGCGCTGAAATGTTCATTGCCCCTTGCTCGCAACTCACCGAAGCTATCCTCAACCCACACCCGAGCACCCGAGACGGACCCTCAATGCAAACCCCAACCAAAGCCCAACCCCACCTCTGGAAAACCTACCTCCTGTTCCTCGCCCCCATGGTCCTGTCGAACTTCCTCCAGTCCATGTCCGGCACCGTCAACAGCATCTACATCGGCCAGATGCTCGGCACCCAGGCGCTGGCGGCGGTGTCCGGCATGTTCCCGATCGTGTTTTTCTTCATCGCCCTGGTGATCGGTCTCGGTGCGGGTGCCGGCGTGTTGATCGGCCAGGCCTGGGGCGCGCGGGAGCCGCATCTGGTGAAGGCCATTGCCGGGGCGACGTTGTTGTTGGGGCTGTTGATCGGGTTGGTGGCGGCGGTGGTGGGGAGTGTGTTTGCGCGGTCGTCGTTGATGGGGTTGGGCACGCCCGGGGATGTGCTGGACGATGCGGTGGCCTATGCCCATGTGATGCTGTGGTTCATGCCGTCGCTGTTGGTGTTCGTGTTGTTCACGCAGTTGTTGCGCGGGGTGAGTGACACCTTGTCGCCGTTGTTGGCGCTGGTGGTGTCGACGGTCATCGGGTTGGCGCTGACGCCGGCGTTGATTCGCGGCTGGTTCGGCTTGCCGATGCTGGGGATCCAGAGTGCGGCGTTTGCCGGGCTGGCGGGGAACCTCGCGGCGATGGGGTGGCTGGCGTGGCGGTTGATTCGCAAGGGGCATCCGCTGGCGCCGGACCGCGAGTTTTTTGCGGCGATGAAGCTGGACATGGCGATCCTCGGCAAGGTGTTGCGCATCGGCTTGCCCACCGGGTTGCAGATGGTGGTGTTGTCGCTGTCGGAGCTGGTGATTCTGGCGCTGGTGAACCAGCACGGTTCCCAGGCGACGGCGGCTTACGGGGCGGTGACGCAGATTGTCAATTACGTGCAGTTCCCGGCGTTGTCGATTGCGATCACCGCGTCGATCCTTGGTGCCCAGGCGATCGGGGCCGGGCGCATCGAGCGCATCGGGCCGATTCTGCGCACGGGCCTGTTGATCAACGTGTGCCTGACCGGTGGCCTGGTGGTGTTGGGGTATTTGCTGTCGCACTGGCTGCTGGGCTTGTTCCTCACCGAAGACGCGACGCGCAGCATGGCCGAGCACCTGTTGCACATCATGCTGTGGAGCCTGTTGGTGTTCGGCTTCCAGGCGATCATCGGCGGCATCATGCGCGCCAGCGGCACGGTGATGGTGCCGGTGGCGATTTCGATTGTGTGCGTGGTGGGTGTGCAGTTGCCGGTGGCGTATCTGCTGGACGCGCGGTTCGGGCTGCAAGGGGTGTGGATGGCGTTTCCGGTGGCGTACCTGGGCATGCTGGCGTTGCAGACGCTGTATTACAAGCGGGTGTGGCAGCATCAGAAGATCGAGCGGCTGGTGTAGGCGGCAGGGGCTTGTGTATCGCTGTGTAAGATTGGTGGCGAACATACAGCCCAATACAAATCCGATACGGGGTGGATACATCGAGGTGGCACTGTTTGCCCACACCTCTTTTCCACCCTTGATCGGAGCCCTCCGATGCTTAAATTACTGCCTGCCCTGACCCTTGGCTGTGCCTTGGGCCTTTCACTCGCCAACATGGCCCACGCCGCTGAACCGGCCGGTTACTCCACCGAGCAGCTGTCGGTTGTCTACCGCAGTATCAAGGTCGATGGCCTGACGATTTTCTATCGCGAAGCCGGTCGGCCGGAGGCGCCTACCTTGCTGCTGCTTCACGGTTTTCCCAGCTCTTCGCGCATGTATGACCCGTTGCTGGCACGCCTGGCCCGGCACTATCACCTGGTAGCGCCGGACTACCCGGGGTTCGGCCATAGCGACGCCCCGGACGCCAAGGCGTTTGCCTATACCTTCGATCACCTGGCCAGCGTGATGGAGCATTTCACCGAGGCCCTGGGCCTGAACAGCTACGCGTTGTATGTGCAGGATTACGGCGGCCCGGTCGGCTTCAGAATGATGTTGGCCCACCCCGAACGGTTGCAGGCGTTGATCGTGCAGAACGCGGTGTCCCACGAAGACGGATTGGGGCCGCTATGGCAGAAGCGCCGCGAGTTCTGGGCTCATCGCGAGGCGAACGAGGCAGGGTTGCGGGCCAGCTTTTTCTCCCTGGCGACCACCCGGCAACGGCATGTCGGCGCCAACCCGGATGTCGAAATCTTCAACCCGGACTTGTGGACCGACGAATTCAACTTTCTGAATCAGCCAGGCCAGGCCGATATCCAGAGCGACCTGTTTTATGACTACCGCAACAATGTGGCCAGTTACCCGAAGTGGCAGGCGTGGTTGCGCGAGCATCAACCGCCGACACTGGTGGTGTGGGGCAAGTTCGACCCGTCTTTTGACGTGGCTGAAACCGAGGCTTATCGGCGGGATTTGCCCAACGCCGAGATACATGTGCTGGAGGCGGGGCACTTTGCCCTGGATGAACAGCCGGCGCAGATTGCAGGGTTGGTGGGGGATTTTCTCGACAGGCACGTGAGGACAGCAGGCAAGTGAAGTGAGTTGTGAACGGACTGCCGCTTTCGCGAGCAGGCTCGCTCCCACCGCGTGCATGTAAAATGAGGGACCACAAGGCGTGTTCGCCTGAGGAGGTGTTCCATGGGTCCCTCATCGCAAACCATCCTGCAGGACCGCGCCGCCGCCGGTCGACGCCTCATCGAACCGCTGCTCGCGTATGCCCGCCGACCGGATGTCATCGTCCTGGCCTTGCCCCGTGGCGGGGTGCCGGTGGCTTACGAAGTGGCCAGGGCGCTGGAGGTTCGCCTGGACCTGATGCTGGTGCGCAAGCTCGGGGTGCCGTCGCACCAGGAGTTCGCTATGGGTGCGATTGCCAGTGGCGGCATTCAGATTCTCAATGTGCAGGCGCTGCGGGCGCACCCGATCGACAAGGCCGCGTTCGACGCGGTGGTCGCCCGGGAGGCCCAGGAGCTCAAGCGCCGCGAGCAGGTGTATCGCGGCTCGCGCGCGCCGCTGCAACTCAAGGACCAGGTGGTGATTCTGATCGATGACGGCCTGGCGACCGGCGCCTCGATGATGGCGGCGATCCAGGCCGTGCGGGGACACGCGCCTGCGCGCATCGTTGTCGCCGTGCCCGTGGCGCCGATTGAAACCGCCGAGGCGCTGCGCAGCGAGGTGGATGAGCTGATCTGCCCGCTGATCCCCGACTGGATGATGTCGATCGGTTATTGGTACATGGATTTTTCCCAGACGTCGGACCGCGAGGTCATGGATCTGTTGCGGCGGGCGTGGGAGAGGGAGGGCAGCTGATCGACGACGGGTGGAATAAACGGCGGTTCTTTGCTTTAGTCCACCGTGCGTATGGCACCTCACTCCACGAAAGGCCCTGGCCCGGAGCGTTTCATGAGCTCTCGATTTACGCGTTTCACCACACTGTTAGGCCTCGTTGCACTCGGTGTTCTACCGGGCGCCCGGGCGGTCGAATACATCGACGTGAATCCCACGGCCAGCACCATCAGTTTCACCTACAACCAGATGGGGTCCAGGGTGTATGGCACCTTCGGCAAGTTCGAAGGCAACCTTGCTTTCGATACTCTCCACCCCGAAGCGGCGCACGCGAGACTGGTCATTGAGCTCAATAGCATCGACGCCGGCAGTGAGGATGCCAACAGCGAACTGCAAAAGCCCGAGTGGTTCGATACCGCGAGTTATCCGGTCGCGACCTTTGCCTCGACCCGCATCAAGGACCTCGGTGACAACCGCTATCAGTTCACCGGCAATCTCACGCTGCGGGGGCTGACACGGGAAGTGGCGGTGCCGGTGCACCTGAAGTCAGAGCGCGCCATTGGCATTTTCGACGGCGAGTTGGTGCTCAAGCGCAGTGACTTCAGGATTGGTGCTGGCGAGTGGGCCGACAGCATGGTTTCCGATGACATCGACATCCGTTTCCGGATGGTGGCGCCGGAGCATTGATGACGGTGGCGCCGCGCGACAGCGCACTCAGGCAAAAGCGTCCTGGCCGTTCTCCTTGCGTTTTCTCAGTTCGGCCAACATGTCTTTCTCCAGCATTCCGTTGGCCCATTCAGGGCGCAGTTGAAAGTGCGGGGCATCTTTAAAACTCTTCCAGTTACCGCCCCAGTCCAGGCCCAGGTCGGTGCCCAGTACACCGATGGCTTTGTACTTGGGTGAACTGCCCAGGTATTCAGTGCCTTCAAATATTCCGATATCAAAGGCAATACCGAAGTTATGGTTCGATTGCCCGCCTTTGGCATTAGTGACCTTTGGCGGGTTGTCCGGACGGCCTTTCGCATACAGGGCATCCTGTTCGGCGTAAGTTCTGTGTCCGCTGATGATTTTGATCTTTATCCCGTTGAGTGCGGCTTTCTGGATGAGGGCGACGGCGTAAGGGCGAACTTGCGGCAACAGGCTTTCGATGTTTTTCTTGCTCCTGCTGTCCAGGCCAGTCAATGCAGGGCTCGCCAGTGTCGGTGCCTGGTCGGGGATCAGGCGCCTGGCAATTTCCTCCCAGGTTTGTGGCCCGGCCTTGCCGTCGACTTCGACCCCAATCTCCTTTTGCACGGCGCGAATCAGCCTTTCAATGTTCATCTTGCTGCTCCAGTCGTGATGAAGGTTCCAAAGAGGATTCCTTTCCGGTTGTTTGATGTAAGCAGTGTGATACAACACTGTGGCGAACGTCTGGGACAGGTGTTAAGCAAGTGTTACGGTTGTTGTAATTGCAGGCTTACAGTAATTAAGATGATATTTATTAATGGGGGCGTTAGTTATTAAGTTAGCTTTCTGTTAGTTGCTTGTTCTAATGTTTGGGAATAAAGCCTGATGGCTTAATCGCTATTGCCTTTCCTGGTATAGCCAGAATTCAGCTAGTCTTTGGACAATATGTGTACGGCAGTCTGATTGAGTGGAGTTACTTCTCAAGTCAAGGGAGCTCATCATGGCACTGGTCATTGACGGCAAAACCAAACGCATCGGTCTGGCCATGTCGGGGGGAGGGTTCAGGGCCGCCGCGTTCCACCTGGGGGTCATGCAGGGGCTGAAGCGTCACGGACTGCTCGACAAAATCGATCTATTGAGTTGCGTGAGCGGCGGCAGTATCGCGGGGGCCACCGTTGCCTTGAACTGGAGCGCTGCCAACAAACTGGAGTTGCTCGATACTTATCTGCGCACCCGTTCAATTGCGGTGTCGTCATTCATTGCCGGCGCGTTTGATCCATTCGAGTCTCGACTTGAGAAACTGGCGGACTCCTACGACAAGGACCTGTTCCACAAGAAAACCCTGTCGGCCCTGGGCAATGGTCCTCGCATCTATTTGAATGCCACCAACCTGGCGACCGGCAATTTATTCTTCTTCGTTTGCGGCGAGGGCAAGGATTGTGTCATGGGCGATCATGACCTCGGGGTCGCCCCGGCTCAGGATTTCCCCATCTGCCGGGCCGTCGCGGCTTCGTCTGCGTTTCCCCCGGTGTTTCCTCCCTTGCGGCTCGATGCCAATACCTACCCCCATGCCACCCGTGTCGAGTACGTCACGCTCACCGACGGCGGCGTCTACGACAACATGGGGGTCAACCCGCTGGTGCGCGACCGGAACGACCTGGACTACATCATTGTCAGCGACGGCGGAAAACCCTTTGCCAACGACAACCGGCCGACCGAGTCCGGCGCCATCGTGCTCAAGGCGGGGCTGGACATCATGATGGAGCAAATACGGGGCCTGGAGTTTGACCGGCTGCAGTATCGTTTTCTGTCCGGCAAGGGGCCCAAGCCGATGTGGTTCTCGATCGACAGCAAGGTCGGTGAGGCCCGCGAGGGCGACGCGGCCTTTGCCTCGGCGATCGATACCAACCTTCGACAGTTGTCGCCGGAAGAAATGGCCGTGTTGACCCGCCATGGTGCCGCGCTGGTCCAGGCCCGATTGGCGGCCTACGCCCCGGAACTGCTCTAGCGGCGGGTGGTGTGACGCGCGCGACAAAGGGAGTGCCCATGAACGACTACCCACCGCCCGCCATGCGCAAGCTTCGGGTGTATGCCTTCGACCCGCAGGCCGCCACGCAGCTGGACACCGCGCGCATCAGTCACGCGACCATCCAGATTCCCTGGGAAGAGCGTTGGGAAGCCAGGATGCAGCCCGGCCCGGTCAACGAGTATTTTGAAGTCATCGACATCGATCCCGGCAGCGGCCAGTTTTACGATCCGGTGGACCTCAACGATCGTCATCTGCTGGCCCAGGATGGTTTGACGCCGTCTGAAGGCGACCCGCGGTTCCATCAGCAAATGGTATTCGCGGTGGCGATGAAGACCGTGAAACTGTTCGAGCGGGCGCTGGGGCGCAAGGTGTATTGGTGCCCGCAATGGGACGAGAAAACAGGGTCGTACCAACAGGTGCGCAAGTTGCGCATTTACCCCCATGCGCTGCGCGAAGCCAATGCGTACTACAGCAAGGAAAAAAAGGCCCTGCTGTTCGGTTACTTCAAGGCCTCGACGAGCGATCCCGGCGTCAATCTTCCCGGGAGCTGGGTGTTCACCGCCTTGTCCCACGACATCATCGCCCACGAAACCACCCACGCCATTCTCGATGGCTTGCACCGTCGCTACAGTGAGGCGACCAGTGCGGACAGCCTGGCCTTTCACGAGGCCTTTGCCGACATCGTCGCGCTGATGATGCATTTCATGCTGCCCGAGGCGGTCTCCATGCACGTGGCGGCCAATGGCGGCAACCTCAACCAGCGCTCCTGGATGAGTGGCCTGGCCCGGCAGTTCGGCGAAGCCACCGGGCGCTATGCGGCCTTGCGCGAAGCCATCGATGACAAGGACAGCCAGCAGTTGCCCGACCCGACCTTGTTGTCGCGCACCCATGAGCCACACGCGCGCGGTGCGATTCTGGTGGCCGCGGTCTTCGACGCCTTCATCAGTATCTACGAGCAGCGTTCCGCCGATCTCCTGCGCCTGGCCGATGGCACGGGGCGCGCAGGCAGTCGCCTGCCACCGGAACTGGTCCAGCGCCTGACCCGTGAAGCGACCAAGTCGGCGGACCATGTCTTGCGCATGTGCATTCGGGCGCTGGATTACCTGCCGCCGGTGGACGTGCGGTTTGGCGAGTTCCTGCGGGGCATCGTCACCGCGGACGCCGACCTGATCCCCGACGATCCGCTGCAGTATCGCCTGGCGATGATCCAGGCCTTCCGCCGTCGCGGCATTCTGCCGGAAAACTGCCTGTCGCTGGCGCCGGACAGCCTGTTGTGGGAGGCGCCACAGGTTGCCCTGGCGGTCACCGAACTGCTGCATGCCTCCAAAGCGCAGGATGCGCTCGATATCACCCCGCAATACCAGCGGCACAAGGGCTTTCGCCAGGCCGAGCGTAATCGCAAGGCTGTCTGGCACTGGATGATGAAGGTCTGCAATCCGGGCACGGGTTGGGAAAGAGCGCTGGGTGTGGTGTTCAATGGCGAACGCACCCAGGACTACATCGCGGGCAGCCTGTTTTTTGGGCGCGATCTCAGCCGGCCAGCGGTCGAGGTGCATTCGGTACGCACCTGCCGCCGCGCCGGTCCGGATGGCCAGGACCTGCGCCAACTGGTGATCGAGGTCACGCAAAAACGCCAGGGTTTCCTGGACCCGCAAAGGCAGGCGATCCAGGACCGGCAGGACCTGGTCAGTACAACCGAGCCGTTGACCGGCGACTTCCAGTTTCGCGGCGGCGCGACGCTGATCATCGACCTGCGCGACGGCAAGGTGCGCTACGTCATTTGCAAGCGCATCGATGATGATGTACGGCTCCAGTGCCAGCGTCATTTCCTCGAGTCGGGATCAGGCAGCCTGGCGCTGACCTACCGTCGTGCGAATGCCCGGGATAATCCGTTTGCCATGACCCATCGTGGAGTCTGAAGCCATGGCCATGGGTGCTTCATCAGGTTCGGTGTCGGTGCGCATGTACCGCGGCATTCTCGGCGACTGTTTTTTGCTGCGCCATGGGCTGGACGGTGGCGCGGTCAAGCACATCCTGATTGATTGCGGTGTGCTGCAGGGGGTCAAGAATGCCAGGGAGCGGATGGCCGGGATTGTCCGCGATCTGCTTGAAACCACGGGCGGGCGGCTTGACCTGCTGGTGGTGACTCATGAGCACCACGATCACCTGTCGGGGTTCCTCTATGAACGGGAGAGCTTCCAGAAAAATTTCGAAATCGCCGAGTTCTGGCTGGCCTGGACGGAAAATCCCAACGATCCCACGGCCGTTGCGTTGCATGAGCGGTTTGACAAGGCCAAGCAGGCGCTGTCGGCGCTGGCCAGCCATGCCAAAATGGCCGCTCTGAAAGACCGTGACTTTCACATCCGCACGGTCATGGAGCTCAGTGCTTTCATCGGCCTCGACGAAGCCGGGCGTCCGACCGGGGCCAGCACGCTGCGCATGCTCAAGGACAAGGCGACACCGGCGCGAACCCGTTACCTGGAACCGGGCGATGTTGTCACGCCGACCGCGATTGCCGGTCTCAAGGCCTACGTCCTGGGGCCCCCGAGGGACGAGAAGCGTCTGCGCAAGGATCTGCCCTCGCGGGGCGCGGCCAAAGAGGTGTACCTGAGCGACCAGGCGGATGCCGGCGCGATCAGCCTGCACCTCAACCAGCTCGATAACCCGTGCGTCGACCCCTGTGACGTCCCCTTTGCGCGCCCCCATTATCGGCCACTGGAGACGGTGAAACAGCAAAAGCCCAGGGACCGTACGCTGACCCAACGGCTGTACTTTGACCCCGCCGAGTCGCAGCGACAGATCGATGACGAGTGGTACTCGTGCGCCGAAACCCTGGCGCTGAAGATGGACTCCGACACCAATAACACCAGCCTGGTCCTGGCCTTCGAATTGCCGGACGGCCAGGTGCTGTTGTTTCCGGGCGACGCCCAGGTCGGCAACTGGCTGTCATGGGCCGACCAGACCTACCCGCGAACGCCGGACCCGACCCAGGGCGGCGCGCTCACCGTGGATGACATCCTGGCGCGCGTGACGCTGTACAAGGTCGGTCACCATTGCAGCCACAACGCCACATTGCGCCAGCTGGGGCTGGAGAAGATGACCGACGAGCGATTGGTGGCGATGATTCCGGTGGTCACGCAAGTCGCCCTGGATAACCAATGGAACATGCCGTATCCCGATCTCTATGACGCCTTGAAAACCATGACCAAGGAACGCGTGGTCATCGGCGACAGCGAGATCGCCGAGGAAACCGCGACCTTCATGAAGCACCAGGGCGCCGACAAAAACCGGCCTGTGCTGGACTATCACCCGACGGGTTTGTGGGTGGAGATCAGGATTACGTTCTGATTGCCTGTAAAACCCGAGTGACCGCTTTCGCGAGCAAGCCCGCTCCCACATTTGATGTGTGTACGACGCAGATCAAATGTGGGAGCGGGCTTGCTCGCGAAAGCGACTCTGTGTAATCGACCGGCGCCCGACCCACATGGCATGGACCGGGCGCCAATCGAACGACCTTACTTCGCGGTGATCGGCGCCGTCACCGACTTGCCAAAGGTCGAGGTGATGGTGACGGTCGGGTTCGGCGTCGGGCCGGCGCCGGTGGTGCTGACCGATACCCGCCAGCGAGCCCCGGTGCCGGTTGGCGTGAGGATCGCATTACCCAGGTTGAGTGGCCCGGCGGTGGTCGATGCGGTCACCGTCAGCGTGTTGCCGGTGCCGCGCGACGTGGTGCCGGCCAGGTCCCAGGTGTAGCGGTTGTTGCTGCGCACCGTGACGCTCGCACTGGTCACCACCAGGTCCTCGTTGACCGCCGGCGCCGGCGTCACGGCCACGGACACCGTGGTCGGTTCCGAGACCGCATTTTTGGCGTCGCTGGCCTGATAAGCGAAGGTCGCGGTGAACGGCGCGGGGATGTTGGCCGGTGGCGTGTAGATCACACGCAAGCCGTCGGTGCTGACCGTGCCCATGCCCGAATCCGGTTGATTGAGGCCCACCACTTTGAGCGGCAGGTTCCCGTCCGGATCGGTGTCGTTGGCCAGCACGTTGATGGTCACCGGCTGCCCGTTGGCGCTGGCGGCGCTGTCAGGGTTGGCCACGGGTTTTTTGTTCTGGTCCTCGTTGTCGTCATCGTCATCATCCCCATTGCCACCGTCGCCGTTGCGGAAAGTCGGCAGCGCCGCGGAGTTCACGTAGGTGACACCGTCCCAGCCAGGCAGGGGCGTTGGCATCAACTGGAACTGACCCGGATGCTCGACGTCCCAGCGCAACAGCATCGAGGAGTCTTCATGCTGGGTATTGTGGCAGTGCTCCATGTAAGTCCCGGCAAACTCGCGGAAGTGGATGGCCATTTCCACATCCACCGAACTGTCGATGCCCTGGCCGATGCGATAGACGTCCTTACGCGCGCCTTTTTCCCATTCCGGCGGTGCCTTGCCGTCGCGGCTGAGGATGATCCCTTCCTCGAAGTGCACATGCACCGGATGGTTCCAGCCGTTGCCGCCGTTGATGATTTTCCACACTTCGAGGGTGCCGTCACCGGAGAACCCGGCGTCCGTCGGGCCGTTGGCCAATTGCGGTGCCGCGTTGAGCCGGCGAGGGTCCATGCTGTAGCCAAAACCGCCGTCGGTCTTGATCGTCCAGGGGGCTTCGTCGGTGCCGTCGGAACGGCCGAAAATGAACTCGCGATGCCGCGCCACCTTCAGCTTGGCCTGGTCCGCCACGCTGTCGCGATCGATGGTCAGCGGGATCATGACCTTGCCTGCGGCCTTGCCCGGTTTGGCCGGCTCATAATCGGCCGGGTTCATGGCGACATCGGTGCCGCTGTAAGGCTGAACGATCAGTTGAAGGAACTTGCCGACCACCGGGTCGCCCTTGTCCCACTCCGGTCCTTTGCTGCCTTGCTTGATCACCGCCTTGTATTTTTCGGACAGCACGTCGGCCAGGCTCAGCCCGTTCTTTTCCGGGCCCTTGCCGGTCTTGTGCTCCATCAGGTTGACGAAGTACAGCTTGTCGCCGGTCTTGATCCCGTTTTTCGCGAAGTTGACGATGATGTCGAAGCGTTCGGCGATGCCTTGGGTCGGCAGGATGGCGTTGTGGTTTTGCTTATCGCCATCGGCGTCCAGGTCCATGCTGCCGTCGAACGGCACGGCGTGTTCCATCAGGTTGCCGTCGTTGGCGATCATGTGGAACGGCACGCGGGTGTAGGACACCCCGGAACCCGACGGCCCGGGGAATTCGCCGCCATTGCCGGCGACTTCACGCACCAGGGCAATCTTGAAGTAGCGCGACACCGAGCCATTGAGAATGCGGAAGCGATAGCTGCGCGCGCGCACTTTCAGTTTCGGCTGGTACTGCCAGTTGACCAGAATCTGGTCGCCGAGAAAGCCGTCGGTATTGAACGGGTTGAACCACAGCTGGCCGTTCTGATCCCAGGCCTTGTCGGCGACCACCAGGTTGACGTCGTAGTCGCGGTTGCCCCAGGGCAGCGCCGAGCCGCTGGGCAGGCGCAGGTTGACGCCGTCCTCGACCGCTTCGTTGCCGCGATCCAGCGCGCTGTAGTAGTTCATCATCACCGCGTTGCCCTTGTAGACGTTCTGCGCGGTGAAATCGAGCATGTGGTCGTGGAACCAGTGGGTGCTCATGGTTTCGCGCCAGTCGCCGCGGATCTTGATCGTGCCGTTCTGACAGGTTTTCAGGCCTGGCGTGGTGTCGTTGACGTACAGCGTTTCGCCCGGCGCGCAAGGGAACGCCGCGCGCGGGTCGTGGGCGTCAGTGTTGATGGTGTCGTAGCCGGCCAGTTGCATCGGCCAGCGATAGTCGTAGTACTGCCCCGGAAAGAAAAACGCGTTGGCATAGCCATCGCTCTCGGCGGGGGAGTGGCCGTTGTGTTCGTGGGTGCTGATGGTGTGCAGACCGAAACCCATGTTGGCGGCAGGATCGATGGGCAGGGCGTTGTAGTGGCGCATCAGCAGTGGCTGGCCGTAACGGACCATCAGCAATTTCGGTGGAAAGGTGCCGTCAAAGGTCCACATCGAGTTGTGATTTTGCAGCGGGAAATTGGGGTGGAAACGCGTGTCGATCCCTTTAGTCGTGCCCGTGGTGGTCGGGATGTCCGAGGTCTGGTAGTAGAGCCCGCCCGGGCCGAATTCACCGACGGCGTAGTTGTGCATTTGCTTGCGGTCACGCAACCCCAGGTTGGTCCGGGCGCCGGCTTGCACGGTTTTGTAGGCGGTCTGCGGGTAGAACTCGTTCCAGCGCTGGTGCGACCAGCCTTTTCCCGGTGGCCGGCCTTCCGCCGGCGAACCTACCGGGTGGCGGTTGAGGAAGGTTTCGATCTGCGCCTTCCAGGGGTTGCGATCCAGCACGTTGGAGAACTGCGACGGGAACGGAAACAGCCCCGGCTGGCGCATGAAGGCATCCAGCGCGGCGCTGGAAGGGCCGCTGCGTGCGACATTGTCCGGGTCTTGCTGCGGTGCCGGGCCAATGGTCGGGACCGGGAAGGTCAGGGCTGGTGGCGGGATGGTCGGGTCGAGTTTTTCCGGGCCGAATTCCTCGAACAACAACAGTTGCTGGGTATACGGCGCGGCCCCGAACAACGGGCTGGGTTTGCCGTTGGTGGGGAAGTTGAACGAGGTCTGCGCGGCTGGCGGCAAGACGTTGTCGGCGCGGGGTGTGTCCCGGTCGCCAAATACCCCGTTGGGCAGGGCCAGCGAGCCCTGGTTGGCCTCGGGCATCAGTTTCAAGGCCTCCAGCGCTGCCGCCGCTGCCACTGGATCGGCAGGGGGGTTGGAGTAGGCCGAGGGGTCTGTCGGTGGCGGCTGGCTGACGTCGTCAATGGGTGCCGCACTGACCGGGGTCAGGCTGGCGGTGATCAGCATCACAGAGGCCATGCCCGACCCCCGCAAGAATCTGAATGATCTGAACGCTGGTGTTGCGATTTTCATTTGGTTTCCCCTTACGCTGCCAAATTGGCGAAACCCGCCATGCCCGATAACGGGGACGACTGCTAGTGCGGTAAAGGGGCCGGTGCAACTGTTGGGCCATCATTCAGAGGCCGATATAAAGTGCTGATTAATGAGTAAGTTGTTTCAGACTGTTTCAGTGGCGTTGCAGGCAGCGGTGGGGGAAAGTCCTCACTTGCGGGGAAAAACCCCTTATTTCATTGGGTTGCTTTCACCATTCGTGGGTGCTCTTGCAAAAATGTGTCGGCTTGGAAGAAAATGAGAGTCATTATCAAATAAATTTGTTTCGGGCCTTTTCCATGTCCTCCGCCGATCTCTCGCCGCATCACGCCGTTCAGACGCTTTACGAGGACCACCACAGTTGGCTGTGTGGCTGGCTGCGTAAACGCCTGGGGTGCAATCACCATGCGGCGGACCTGGCCCAGGACACCTTCATTCGGGTGCTGACCCAGCGCAAGACCTTTGAGCTGCGCGAACCGCGCGCCTACCTCAGTACCATTGCCCGCAGCCTGATGATCGATATGTTCCGGCGCCGGGCGGTGGAGCAGGCCTATCTGGACACCCTGGCCAACCTGCCGGAGCCGGTGGCGTTCTCCCCGCAAACCCGCACGCTGATCATCGAGACCCTGATGGAAATCGACCGTTTGCTCGATGGCCTGGGCGAGCGGACCCGGGAGATTTTCCTGATGGCCCAGCTCGACGGCCTGAGTTATGTCGAGATCGGCCGGCGCCTGAATGTGTCGGTGACCACGGTCAAGAAACACGCGGTGCGCGCCCTGACGCACTGCCTGTTGCTGATCGAGGACTGAGCCGTGGCGCACGCTCAATCCCTGGGGCAACCGCTGGATCACGCGACCCTCGAAGCCGCCGCACGCTGGTACGTCGACCTGCGTGGCGAGGTCCCCAGCGACGCCGTCCGCGAGGCACATCGACGGTGGCTGGAGCACGACCCACGGCACCGCCAGGCCTGGGAACGCCTGGCGCGCTTGCAGGACAAGCTGGAGCAGGTCACGCCGGGCATCGCCCGCCCGACCCTGAGCGGCGCCCGGGCCAAGCGCCGCGACGTGCTCAAGGTGTTGTCGATCCTGCTGATGGCAGGCGGCGCCGGCACCCTGGCCTGGACGACCACGCCCTTGCCGACCCTGATGGCCGACCAGCGCACCGGCACCGGCGAACGTCGGCGCGTGCGACTGGACGACGGCAGCCAGTTGCAACTCAACACCGCGACCGCGGTGGACATTCGCTACAGCGACACCCTGCGTGAAATCCGTCTGCTCCAGGGCGAAATCCAGATTGAAACCGCGCGCGACGACCGGGCGCGGCCCTTCGTGGTCCACACCGCCGAAGGCAGCATTCGCGCGCTGGGCACACAGTTTGTCGTGCGCCACGAAGCGGACCTGACGCGGGTCAGTGTGCAGGCGCATGCGGTCGAAGTGCGCCCGGCCAACGGGCTGGACAGCGCCGTGCGGGTCGACGCCGGCCAGCAATTGAGTTTTCGCCGGGACGCCATCGATCCTGTGCAACCGGCCATCCCCCAGGCCGATGCCTGGACCCGGGACATGCTGGTGGTCAACGACTGGCGCCTGGGTGATTTCGTCGACGAATTGCAGCGCTACCGTCCCGGCCACCTGGGCTGCGATCCTTCGGTGGCGGCGCTGCGCATCTCCGGTGCTTTTCACCTGGCCAGTACCGAGACCATCCTCGACAACCTGACCTCGACCTTGCCGGTACGGATCCGCCGATTCAGCCGTTTCTGGGCGAGTGTGGAGCCGGTTTGAGCGCGATTTGAAAAAAAACCTGCGCAGGGGTTACTGATTTCGATTCTCGTTCGACTTAGGTGATAGAGGCGCACATAGACGCCGCCATTGACTGCCACCGGGCGAAAGGACACTGCATGACCCCTCGCAATTGCCAACTGAGCATTTCTACCCACCAGCCATCCGTCAGACCCTTGACCCGTGCGGTGCATGCCGCGCTGCTCGGCATGGCGCTGGTGGTTCCCCTGGGCATGGCGGGGGTGGCGCAACCGGCCTGGGCGCAGACCACGGGCGAAACCCAATTCGATATCCCGGCCGGTCCCCTGGGTTCGGCACTGACCCAGTTTGCCGGTACGGCCGGGGTCACCGTGTCCTTCGAACCGGCCAACGCCAATGGCCAGAGAACCGCCGGGTTGCAGGGCCGCTACACGGTGGATGCGGGCCTGCGCCAGCTGCTGGCCGGGAGCAAATTGCAGCCGGTGCTGCACGACAACGGCAGTTATTCGCTGTTGCCGATCGTGGGCTCGGGGGCGGCGATTCAGTTAGGCGCCACCAGCATTTCCGGGGCGGCCGTGGAGTCGGCCTACGGCCCGGTGGACGGCTACGTCGCCACCCGCAGCGCCACGGCCACCAAGACCGATACGCCGATCCTGGAAATCCCCCAGACCATCAACGTGGTCACCGCCGACCAGGTCGAAACCCAGGGCGCGCGCAACCTGACCCAGGCCCTGCGCTACACGCCGGGCCTGAACACCGGCGGCTTCACCGACCGCAACTCGATTGCCGATGAGATCACCAGCCGGGGCTTCGCGCCGACGCCGCTGTACCTGGACGGTGCCTACATCCCCTATGCCGGCAGCCTCGGTGGCGCGCCGCAAATCGATCCCTACACCCTGGAGCGCATCGAGGTGCTCAAGGGCCCGTCGTCGGTGCTCTACGGGCAAAACCAGCCGGGCGGTTTGATCAACATGGTGTCCAAGCGCCCGACCACCGAGCAGCGCAGCCAGGTCAAGCTGGGGGCGGGCAGTTACAACCGGGTCAACGGCGCGTTCGACACCAGCGGCCCGATCGATGAGCAGAAGGCATTCAGCTATCGCCTGGTCGGTGTCGCGGACAAAGGCAACGAAATGGTCGCGCACAACAATAGCGAGCGCATGCTGCTGGCGCCGAGCCTGACGTGGGCGATCAATGAGGCTACCTCCCTGACGTTGCTGGCCCAGGTCCAGCGCGATGACGGCGTGCCCGATTATCAGTCGTTGCCCCGGATCGGCTCGCTCGACCGTGGCCCCAACGGCGAGCACATCGACCGCGACTTTTTCTCCGGCGACACGCATTTCAACGACTACAAACGTGACCAGTACGTCTTCGGCTACGACTTCAGCCACGACCTCAGCGACGACCTGAAGTACCGCTCCACGGCGCGCTACACCGACGTGCGCGACCGTTACAAGGGTTTCTACCTGCGCAGCTTCGTCACCGATGCCGACGGCGTGACCGACTTCACCCGGGCCAACCGCGCCAAGGTCGACTGGCGCCAGCACAACATCGCCTACACCGTCGATAACAACCTGGAATACCGGTTCAACACCGGCGCCCTGGAACACACGACTCTGGTGGGCGTCGACTATCGCCATTTCACCCGCCAGTACGACGGCTACAACGCCAACAACGTGTTGCCGGTCGACCTGTACGGCAAGAACAACTACGACACCCGCAGCGTCACGCCGACCCTGACCACAAAGTGGGACAACACCCTGCGCCAGACCGGTGTGTACGTGCAGGACCAGATCAAGCTGGACCAGTGGATCCTGACCATCGGCGGTCGCCAGGACTGGTCGGAAATCGACAACAAGGATTTGCTGGCCTCGACCCACGAAGCCAAGCGCGATAACAAATTCACCGGCCGCGTGGGCCTGACCTACGTCACCGAATTCGGCCTGGCGCCGTACATCAGCTACTCCGAGTCGTTCCTGCCGACCCTGGGCACCGCCGCCCCCCAGCGTGGCGGCAAGGCCTTCGAGCCGACCGAGGGGCAACAATACGAAGTGGGCGTGAAGTACCAGCCGTTCGAGAAAACCCTGATCACAGCTTCCGTGTATGAGGTCAAGCAGAAGAACGTCCTGACCGGCGACGATGACTACCCCGAGTACATGTCCCAGAGCGGCGAAATGCGTTCGCGTGGCGTGGAACTGGAAGTCAAATCCAGCCTCGACAACATCGACGTCATGGCGGCGGCCAGCTACATGGACTCGTTCTACACCAAGGACACCTGGGGCAACCAGGACAACCGCAACGAAGCCCAGTCGCCGGTGGCGGCTTCGCTGTGGGTCGACTATCACTTCACCCAGGCCACCCTCAACGGCCTGACCTTCGGTGCGGGTGCGCGCTACACCGGACGCAAGCCGGGTGACGCGGCCAACTCGTTCGACGTCCCGTCCTGGGTCGTCTACGACGCCACCGTCAGCTACGACCTGGGCAAGCTGGACCCTGGCCTGCGCGGTTTGCAGACCCGCCTGAACGTGCAGAACCTCTTCGACCGTGAATACGTGTCGGACTGCAACTACTCGTTCGGTTGTTACTATGGGCAGGAGCGGGTGGCGTCGGTAGAGATGACGTACGACTGGTAGTTTTTACCCGCCAGCGCAGTTTTGCGGTGAGGCAGTTGGCCTCTTCGCGAGCAAGCCCGCTCCCACATCTGATCGAGGTTCTCCAGAAGAAATGCGATCAAGTGTGGGAGCGGGCTTGCTCGCGAAGAGGCCGGAACATCAAAGCAAGTCATCCGGCCAGTCGCGCTATCATAGGCAGACGCACCACCTTCGCTTTGTACCGGAGCCAACCCCCGCAATGCCCCAGATCACCCACTTCAAAACCCCGTGCCCCGAGCACCTCAACAGCCAGATCCTGCAGATGGTGGTCGACAACCTGACCGACATCAGCATGGTCGCGATCCCGCCAAGCAACCTGTTGTACAACGTGTACCAGTACGCGATCGGCTTTGAGGTGCACCTGTACCTGGAGGCGTTGAACGGGGCGAAAGGGATCGATGTGGAACTGATCGTCGCCACCGATCCCGACGACCCGGAGCACGTCACGGGGTTCCTGCTGTACCTGCCGGTCAAGGACGATTCCCAGGCGTGCGGCGTGGCGTACATGGCGGTGCACGCCGGCCATCGGCGCCAGGGCATTGCGCGTCGGATGCTGCGCGAGATGGTGGCTCGCTACCCGCACGCCGAGCTGGCCTGCGCGGTGGCCAAGGTGCCGTATTTCGAGGCGATGGGCTTCCAGGTGGTGGGCACGCGGGCCACCCAGGTGTTGATGAACACCCGTGATCACGGCAGCGACGGCTTGATGGCGTTGCTGGACGTGGCGTCGATCTACAGCTCGCTGGAGGTGCGGCAGATTCATACCTATCTGCTGCAAAAACACGGCAAGCGGGCCATGATCGATGCGGAAAAACAGCGCGACCGGCACCTGGACCAACTGACGCGCAAGGCCAGTGAGTTTGTGCGCGAGCGGTTGGCCTGATCTCAATCTCCAGCCCCTCCCACCCGGGGATGGGTTGGTTATCAGAAGGTTAAAAAAGAGCCTCAAAGCTCTTTGATGGGGAGAAGTGGAGCCATTGAGGCTCAAGATGCGCATGAAGCAGGCGGTGAGCTTGATAGGGGTTCAGTACACTCACCACCTGCGCAACGGCTTGGGCAAGCAAGCGGCTGCGCAACTTCATCGTAGAAACATGGGGGGGCGGCCTCAAGTACCGCTAGTCGAGTCCCCCCACATTTGACCTGTGTTCGCCAATCAAATGTGGGAGCGGGCTTGCTCGCGAAGGGGGTGACTCGGATTTACTGCCGAAACACCAACGCCTTCAACCCACACTCAAGATCGGCATCCGGAAACTCCGGCGGATTCTCCAGCCGCTGCTCGAACCGCAGCCCCGGTGCTTCGCGGGTGACACCCTCGATCAGGAAGTCCGCACCAAACGCCGGATCGTTCATGCACGCCAGCACCATACCCTGCGGGCTGAGCAGTTCCGGGAGGCGGCGCAGCACGCGCTGGTAGTCCTTGGTCAGCAGGAAGCTGCCTTTCTGGAACGATGGCGGGTCGATGATCACCAGGTCGTACGGGCCCTTGCCGATCACCTTGCCCCAGGATTTGAACAGGTCGTGGCCGAGGAACGTCACCTGGCTCAGGTCATGCCCGTTCAGCCGGTGATTGTCGCGGCCACGGCTCAGGGCCGGGCTGGACATGTCCAGGTTGACCACGTGGGTCGCGCCGCCTTCGATGGCGGCCACCGAAAAGCCGCAGGTGTAGGCGAACAGGTTGAGCACCCGTTTGCCTTGGGCATTGGCCCGTACCCAATCGCGGCCATAGCGCATGTCGAGGAACAGCCCGGTGTTCTGCTTGCGGCCCAGGTCCACCCGATATTTCAGGCCGCCCTCGGTGATGGTCAGTTCGTCGATTTCTGCCCCCAGCAGCCACTCGGTGGTGCTTTGCAGCAGGTAGCGATGTTGCAGCAACAGCGTATGCGCGCCGGACTGCGCCCACTGCGCCGACCGGGTGATCGCCATCAGCAACTGCTTGAGGTCCTCCAATTGCGAAGGCTCCGGCTCCTTGAACAACGCCACCAGCACCACGCCCTGCAACCAGTCGACGGTCACTTGCTCCAGCCCCGGCCAGCAGCGGCCACGGCCGTGGAACAGGCGGCGGGTTTCGGCGGGGGCGGCCGCCAGGGCGGTCAGCACATGCTGGTTGAGAGTGGCGAGGGCGTCTGGGTTCATCGGTCAAGGGTCGGCGATTTGAGGGGGCGGCATTTAACCATAGTTGCACCCTCAGCGGATCACACATAACCCCTGTGGGAGCGGGCTTGCTCGCGAAGGCGGCATGACAGCCGACATCAATGTTGACTGATACACCGCTTTCGCGAGCAAGCCCGCTCCCACAGGGGGCGCAACAGGTTTTTAGGGTTGTGAGTTATCACGAATAATTTAACTCTGCGTGAGGATTTGGCGATCTTGTCGCTCCCATACTCGGCTCCAACGAACAATCAACAGGAGCCCGGACATGTCGCAGACCCCTGCTTCACCCAAGGCCAGCCACCCACGCTGGCTGCGGCTCACCCACTGGCTCAACGCCCTGGCGGTGCTGGTGATGGTCACCAGCGGCTGGCGCATCTACAACGCATCGCCACTTTACGATTTCAGCTTTCCCGCCTCGATCACCCTCGGCGGCTGGCTGGGGGGGGCGCTGCAATGGCATTTCGCGGCGATGTGGTTCCTGGCGATCAACGGTCTCGTGTACCTGGCTTTCAATCTGTTCAGTGGTCGCCTCAAGCGTCGCTTTTTCCCGGTTTCACCCAAAGGCGTGCTGCATGACCTGTGGGCCGCATTGCGCGGAAAACTCGGCCACGCCGACCTGAGTCATTACAACCAGGTGCAACGGTTTGCGTACCTGTTCGTGATGCTCGACATCACGCTGCTGGTGATCTCCGGGCTGGTGCTGTGGAAGTCGGTGCAGTTCCCGCTGTTGCGTGAGTTGCTGGGCGGCTACGAAGCGGCGCGGCATGTGCACTTCATCGCCATGTCGCTGCTGGTCGCCTTTGTGGCGGTGCATCTGCTGATGGTCGCGCTGGTCCCCAAAACCCTGGTGGCGATGATTGTCGGTCGCAAGGAGCCCGTATGAAAAAGCCCGATCTTGATGAGTCATCCATCCTGGCCGACGCCCGCAAAATCCTCGCGCCGCAGATCGAGGACCGCTCACGCCGTTCGTTCCTGCTGCGTGGCCTGACCCTCGGCGGCGTGGCGATGTTGTCCGGTTGCAACCTGACCGACAGCGAAAGCGTCGAGACCGCGCTGTCGTCGATGTCGCGCTTCAACGATCGGGTGCAGGGCTGGCTGTTCAACCCCAACGCCATGGCGCCGACCTACCCGGCGTCGATGATCACCCGGCCGTTTCCGTTCAATGCCTTCTACGGCATCGACGAAGCGCCGACGGTGGAGGAGGAGGGTTATCGCCTGGAAGTCACCGGCCTGGTGGCGGACAAGCGCAGCTGGCGCCTGGAAGAGTTACGCGCCATGGCGCAGACCGAACAGATCACCCGGCACATTTGCGTCGAAGGCTGGAGCGCGATCGGGCGCTGGGGCGGCGTGCGCTTCAGTGACTTCCTCAAGCGCGTCGGCGCCGACACCGACGCCAAATACGTCGGCTTCAAGTGCGCCGACGACTACTACACCAGCATCGACATGGCCACCGCGCTGCATGCGCAAACCCTGCTGGCGCTGACCTGGGACGGCGCCGTGCTGCCGCGCGAGTACGGCTTCCCGATGAAGCTGCGCATGCCCACCAAGCTTGGCTACAAGAACCCCAAACACATCCAGGCGATTTTCGTCAGCAACACCTACAGCGGTGGCTACTGGGAAGACCAGGGCTACAACTGGTTCGGTGGCAGTTGACGGGGCCGCCTGGCTATTTCGCTCGTCCACCACCTCTGCTTCAAGGAGTTTCATCATGAAAAAGTTGACCACCGTCGTTCTGTCCATGTGCCTGGCAGTCGGCGCCGCCAGCGTGTTTGCTGCCGACACCATGAGCAAGGATTCGATGTCCAAGGACGCCATGTCCAAGGACGCGATGAAGAAGGACTCCATGGCCAAGGACACCCTGAAAAAGGACAGCATGTCCAAGGATGCGATGAGCAAGGACGGCATGAAAAAAGACGCCATGTCCAAGGACGCGATGAAAAAGGACGCCATGTCCCAATAACCCCAAACACCACAATCCCCTGTGGGAGCGGGCTTGCTCGCGAAAGCGGTGTGTCAGTCGGCGCATGAGTTGCCTGATACACCGCCTTCGCGAGCGAGCCCGCTCCCACAGTTTTTTTTGTGGCGACGTCAGGGGTATGACTTCAAGTCATACCCCCATGATTTTATATGGTTACAGCCCCGCCAACCCCCGGTGTTAAAAAATCGCAAACCAGCTCATCAACAACAAAAAGAGCGTTTGCAACCATGACTCATCCTCACTGCCGCGCCCTCGCCAGCGACCTGCTGCGCTCTTCGAACCCCGACACCCGCCACGCCAATCCCACGGTTTGCGTGCACCTCTGATCAACCCAAATCCCTGACCAAATCCCTGAAGAGTAACGACCCATGAAAGCACTCGACCTGTACATCGGTGAAGGTTTCGAAGGCCCTGGCGTGAACGCCGCGCACATCAACATCCTGATCGGTCCGCGCAACGGCCCGGCCGGGCAAGCCTTCGCCAACAGCCTGGCCTCGCCAAGCCAGGGCCATTGCCCGTTCATGGTGATCGCCCAGCCCAACATCCCGGTCAAGCCGATGACCCTGTACGTGAACAAGGCCGCGATCGGCAGCGACCTGCACGGCAACGCCACCTGGGGCGCGTCCCAGGCCGGTATCGCCAAGGCGGTGCTCGAAGCACTGCTCGACGGCACCCTGCCGCCGGAAGCCGAAGACGAGTGGGCCATCGTCACGGCCAACTGGGTCAACCCGGCCTGCGACGACCTCGATGCGGTGTACCTGAACAACTACAACGCCTGCCGCACCGCGATCCGCGCCGCCCTGACCGGCAAGCCGGAAACCGCGCAACTGGCGGACGTGGTCAATCACATCAGCAACCCTTTCTACACGCTAAAAGCCTGAGGTCCGCGCCATGCAATACATCCGTTTGGGCAACTCCGGCCTGCAAGTCTCCCGCCTGTGCCTGGGCACCATGAACATGGGCACCCCGGACTGGAAACCGTGGATTTTCGATGAGAAGAAAAGCGAGCCGATCGTCAAGCACGCGCTGGACAACGGCGTGAACTTCATCGACCTGGCAGACTTCTATTCCGCCGGTGTCGGCGAAGAAGTGGTGGGGCGCATCGTCAAGCGCCTGGCCCGTCGCGAAGACCTGGTGATCACCACCAAGGTCGGCTACGGCACTCGCACCGGAATCAACGCCAGCGGTCATTCGCGCAAGCACATCATGGACAGCATCGACGCCTCGCTCAAACGCCTGGACATGGATTACGTCGATGTCTTCATGCTGCATTACTTCGACGTGAACACCCCGGTGGAAGAAACCATGAGCGCGATGAACGACATCGTGCGTTCCGGCAAGGCACGCTACATCGGCGTGTCGACCATGCTCACCGGGCAACTGGCGAAAATCCTCATGGCGTGCGAGCGCAATGGCTGGGTCAAGCCGATCAACATGCAGCTGCAACTGAACTGCGCCTACCGCGAAGAAGAGCGCGAGATGATCCCGTTCTGCCGTGACCAGGGTCTCGGCGTGTCGGTGTTCAGCCCGCTGGCCCGTGGCCTGCTGACCGGTGACGCGCAGTCGACCCGCAACCAGACCGACTTTTTCACCCAGCAGATGTACAGCGACGAAGCCTCGTTCGAAATCGCCCATTCGGTGCAGCGCGTGGCCCGCGCCCGTGGCGTGTCCAACGCACAGATCGCCCAGGCCTGGGTCGCCAATCATCCGGGCGTGGATTGCATGCTGGTCGGCGCCGACACCACCGAGCAGTTCGACAGCGCCCTCGCCGCGCTGGAAACCAAACTCGATGCCGAAGAACTGCATGAGCTGGAACGCAATTACACCCCGTGCGACGTGATCAACGACTACACCGCCGGTAAACGCATCCTGCGTTCGGCCCGTCCCGGCCTGGAACGCTTCACCCTGACCGAGGCCGTGGCATGAGCGCGTTGATACGTCACGGCAATTTCATTGATGGGCACTGGTTTACTGGTGAAGGGTCCAGCGGCGGGGCAACGTATCCAGTGCTGAACCCGGCCACCGGCGAGCTGATCGCCGACGTGCAAAAGGCCGGCGCCGAAGAAACCAGACTGGCCATCGAAGCGGCGAACCGCGCCTTGCCGGCGTGGCGCAAGCTGACCGCCAAGGAACGCAGCCAGCGCATCAAGCGCTGGGGCGAGTTGATGCTGGGCAACCAGAAGGACCTGGCCACCTTGCTCAGCCGCGAACAAGGCAAGCCGCTGGCCGAAGCCATGGGCGAAGTGGTCTACGCCGCGAGCTTCCTGGAGTGGTTCGCCGAAGAAGCCAAGCGCGCCTACGGCGACGTGATCCCGAGCCACAAGGCCGATGCGCGGATCATCGTGGTCAAGGAAGCCATCGGCGTGGTCGCCGCAATCACGCCGTGGAACTTCCCGTTGGCCATGGTCACCCGCAAGGTCGGCCCGGCGCTGGCGGCCGGTTGCACCATGATCCTCAAGCCTTCGGAAGAAACGCCGTTGTCGGCCTTCGCCCTGGCGGTACTGGCTGAGCAGGCCGGCATTCCGGCCGGCGTGTTCAACGTGGTGTCCGGCGACGCCGTGGCCATCGGCGGCGCACTGCAAGCGTCCGGCATCGTGCGCAAACTGTCGTTCACCGGCTCCACCCGCACCGGCAAATTGCTGATGCGCCAGGCGGCCGACACCTTGAAAAAGGTCTCGCTGGAGCTGGGCGGCAACGCACCGTTCATTGTCTTCGACGACGCGGACATCGACGCGGCGGTGAAGGGCGCGATGGCCTCGAAATTCCGTAACACCGGGCAGACCTGCGTCTGTGTGAACCGCTTCTTCATCCAGGACGGCGTGTACGAAGCCTTCACCGGGAAACTCGCCGAAGCCGTGGCAGCGATGCGCGTCGGCAATGCCCTGCAAGGTGAGACCGAGCAGGGTCCGCTGATCAACGCGGCGGCACTGGCCAAGGTCGAGCTGCATGTCAGCGACGCCGTGGAGAAGGGCGCCAAGGTCCTGTGCGGTGGCCGTCGCCACGCATTGGGCGGCACCTTTTACGAGCCGACCATTCTCGCCGAAGCCAGCGGCGACATGCTGATTGCCCAGGACGAAACCTTCGGCCCGGTGGCCGCGTGCTTGCGCTTCAAGGACGAAGCCGAGGTTCTGCAACGGGCCAACGACACGCCGTACGGCTTGTCTGCGTACTTCTACAGCCGCGACATCGGCCGCGTGTGGCGCATGGCCGAAGGCCTGGAAGCGGGCATGGTCGGGATCAACGAAGGGATCATTTCCACGGAAGTGGCGCCGTTCGGTGGCATCAAGGAATCGGGCCTGGGTCGCGAAGGTTCCAAGTACGGTCTGGATGACTACCTGGAACTCAAATACCTGTTGATGGGGGGGCTCTAACCCCACCACCCACCCCCCTGTGGGAGCGGGCTTGCTCGCGAATACGGTGTGTCAGGCAATGAATACGGCGACTGACACGCCCTCTTCGCGAGCAAGCCCGCTCCCACAAAAAGCAAAAGCCATCGGTTTCATTTCTCCGTCAATAACAACAATTGGAGACTTACATGTCCGTACAACCGGTAAAAATCGACGACCTGCCCATCGGGCGCTTTCACATCAAGATTGCCGGCCTGACCTTCGGTGCGCACTTCACCGACGGCTACATCCTTGGCCTGATCGGTATCGCGTTTACCCTGCTGAGCCCACAGATGCAGCTCGATGCCTTCTGGCAAGGGTTGATCGGCGCTTCGGCATTGATCGGTCTGTTCATGGGCAGCCTGTTCTTTGGCTGGATCTCCGACAAGGTCGGGCGGCAGAAAATCTTCCTGGTCAGCTTCGTGCTGATCACCCTGGCGTCGGTGATGCAGTTCTACGTTGAATCGGCCATGGCGCTGTTCCTCTGTCGGGTGCTGATCGGTATCGGCCTGGGCGGCGACTTCAGTGTCGGCCACGCCATGCTCGCCGAGTTCGCGCCGAAGAAGCACCGTGGGGTGTTGCTCGGTTCGTTCAGCGTGATCTGGACCTTCGGCTACGTGGCGGCCACCTTCGTCGGCACCGCCATGCTCAGCCTTGGCGACGATGCCTGGCGCTGGATGCTGGCCTCGTCGGCGATCCCGGCGGCACTGATCCTGATCGCGCGTATCGGCACCCCGGAATCGCCACGCTGGCTGGTCAACCAGGGGCGTATCGCCGAGGCACGGGCGATCGTCAAGAAACACCTGGGCGACAACGTCGAGCTCGACGAAACCCGCTCCACCGAAACCCGTTCCGGCTACGCGGTGCTGTTCAGCCGTGAATACCGCAAGCGCACGGCGTTCAACTGCCTGTTCTTCGTCTGCATCGTCATGCCGTACTTCGCCATCTACACCTTCCTGCCGTCGATCCTGCAGAAGATGGGCCTGGCCGAAGGCTTCGGCACCGAGTTGATGCTCAACATGCTGCTGATCCTCGGCGCCTTGATCGGCATCTGGTGCACCATCAAGTTCACCCGTCGCGGTTTCCTGATCAACTCGTTCATCATCCTCGCCATCGCCCTGTTCCTGTTGGCGGTACTGCCGGGCAGCGCGGCGTTCCTGATGGTGCTGGTGTTCGGGCTGTTCACCCTGGTGTTGTCGGCGGTGAGTAACCTGGTGGGCGTGTTCCCGGCTGAAAGCTTCCCCACCGAAGTGCGCGCCAGCGGCATCGGCCTGGCGACGGCGGTCAGCCGCCTGGGCTCGGCGGTCAGCACCTTCCTGCTGCCGGTGAGTGTGGCGGGGATCGGCCTGAGCCCGACCATGGGCATCCTGGCGGCGATCCTGGCGATCGGTGCGTTGCTGTCCTGGGCGTGGGCGCCGGAAACCAAGTCGCTGACCCTGAGCCAGGCGTGCAAGGCGCAGAGCCCGGTGGAGGCGGGTGAGCATGTGGCCGTGAAAGCCGCAACACCAATCTGAGAGGCTGTCACAGGTCAAATGTGGGAGCGGGCTTGCTCGCGAAAGCGGAGTGTCAGTGGACATTGAAATTGACTGACCCGCCGCCTTCGCGAGCAAGCCCGCTCCCACAGGGGAGGGCGGTGTGCTATGGATTGCTGACCGTTTCCAGCCATTCGGTAAACAACCGCACTTTCGACAATCCCCATTTGTCGTTCGCTACGTCCAGCCAATAGCCGTATGGCCCGATCACCTCCACCGGGGTGATTGGCAACAGGCTGCCATTGGCCAGTTCCTTCTCGATCATCTGCCGGTCGATCACTGCCAGCCCGCCACCGGCCAGCGCGGTGTGGATCACCTGGTCCAGGGTACTGAATTCCAGCCCTTGCCCGGCATCGACATCGTCGCGGCCGATGGCCGCCAGCCAGTTTTCCCAGACCTTCAAGCGCTTGCCGTTGTGCAGGATGTGCAGCAACGGCCATTGCTGCAGGTCCGGTGACTGACCGCCTGAGAACAGTTCCGGGCTGGCGACGGCGATGTGCCGTTCCATCACCAGCAACTGACTGTGGCAATGGGTGGCCGCTTCGAGGCCGAAGCGGATGTGGCAATCGCTTTCGGCGAGGTTGTCGTGGCTGGCCTGGTTGGTCACGCTCAAGCTGATGTCCGGGTAGCGCTGGCAAAACGCGCGCAGGTGCGCCGATAACCAGCGCGTCGCCCAGGTCGGTGGCGCGACAACGCGCAGGCGCTGGCGCAGGTTGGGGACGCGCACGCCTTGCAGGGCACGTTCGATCTGGTCGAAGGCATCGCTCAGTGGCGGGGAGAGGGCGATGCCGGCTTCGGTCAGCGACAGCCCTTGCGGTGTACGGATGAACAACGCCACGCCGAGGTAGTCTTCGAGTTGCTTGATCTGTCGGCTCACCGCGCCCTGGGTGACGTTCAGGCCCAGGGCTGCCTGGCTGAAACTGCGATGGCGCGCCACCTCTTCGAAGACGCGCAGCATGTTGAGCGAGGGCAGTTGACGCATCGGAGGGGCTCATTTTCAAGAGGGTGTGCTGTAGCGCCTATCTGACTATTGGCAATGAGCGGATGCAAGTATTGTTTCAGGCGTGCAAAAAATACCGGTCCAGCGTGCACGACGGCTGATTTCATCGCCTGGGGGGATAAAAATGAATTTCCTCCAGTACCGCTGCTCATACCTGTAGGTAGCGGAACAGAGCCCGCGAAATCATTGATGCATACAGGGAGCGGCAAGGTCATGAGTCGAGTACCGACTGCAGGTGGAAATCTTCCTGGCGGGTTGATTCTGGTGGTGGAGGACGACCCGCTGATCCTCGAATTTCTCTGTGAAATTCTTCAGGAAGAAGGCTACGCGGTGCATTCCCAGGCCAGTGCGGACGCCGCCTCGGTGTACTTGCAGCGCCACGCAGCGGACGTCGGGTTATTGCTGACGGACATCACCATGCCCGGCACGCTCAACGGCGCGGACCTGGCCAACCTGTTCGGTGATCGCTGGCCGGACAAGCCGATCATGATCATGTCGGGCTTCGAAACCCCCGAGAGTTCGGGTGTGCGGCACGACGTCTCGTTCATCAAGAAACCCTGGGCGTTGGGGCAGTTGCTCGATTGCGTGGACGGTGCCTTCAAATCGCGTCGTACCCTGTAGGCGCTGCCGCAGGCTGCGATCTTTTAAAAAAATCAAAAGATCGCAGCCTGCGGCAGCGCCTTCGGGGATCGTGTACATTTCTCAAGACACTCGCCAGCTCCTTGAGACAGGAAGAACCCTTTTGTCTTCTCCCACACCCGTCTTCAATGTCCCGTACCGCGCCTTCCTGTTCGACATGGACGGCACCATCCTCACCTCCATTGCCGCCGCCGAGCGGGTCTGGGCCACCTGGGCCTTGCGCCATGGGGTCGACGTCGCGGCTTTCCTGCCGACCATCCATGGCGCCCGCGCCATCGATACCATCAACCGCCTGGCGTTGCCCGGTGTCGATGCCGAGGCCGAGGCGGCGTGGATCACCGAGGCGGAAATCGAGGACGTCGAAGGGGTTGAAGAGGTGGCCGGTGCGGCGCGGTTTCTCCATTCATTGCCGCCCCATCAATGGGCAATCGTCACGTCCGCGCCGAGGACGCTGGCACTGCGGCGCATGGCCGCCGCCGGGATTCCCGAGCCGGGCGTGATGATCACCGCCGAGGACGTCAGCGTCGGCAAGCCCGACCCGGCGGGGTATCGATTGGCGGCGCGGCGACTGGGGGTGGAGATCGGCGATTGCCTGGTGTTCGAAGACGCGACCGTGGGGATCCTCGCGGCAGAGGCGGCGGGGGCGGATTTGCTGATCGTGACGGCGACGCATGAGCGGCCCATCAAGACGCTGCATGGGACCTTGGGTGGTTATGACGCGGTTGTCACGAAGGTCGATACAGACGGCTTTATCCGCCTGCACACCCTCTGAAGGTGGGAGCGGGCTTGCTCGCGAAGGCGCAAGACCAGTCGGTATTTGCATGGGCTGACACACCGCTTTCGCGAGCAAGCCCGCTCCCATAGGGGTGTGGTATTTCAGTAGACCCGGGAAGCAGCGCCCCGAGCCAACGCACCCCTTCCCCTGTAGGAGCTGCCGCAGGCTGCGATCCTTTGATCTGGCTCTTCAAAATCAAAAGATCGCAGCCTGCGGCAGCGCCTACAAGTCTGTTCGGGCGCTACGGCGGATCACCTGCGGTGGCTGCCCGAACGCTCGCAAGAAGGCTTCGCGCATGCGGCGGCGGTCGCTGAAGCCGGTTTCCATAGCGATCTGGTCAAGGCTCAGGCGCCCGCGTTCGAGCATTTGCCGTGCCGCTTCCAGGCGCAGGTGTTCGATGGCCTTGGCCGGCGATTGGCCGGTTTCGGCGCGAAAGGCGCGGCTGAATTGCCGGGGGCTGAGGCGCGCCACGTCCGCCAGCTGCTCCACCGAAAGCGCCTGGGCCAGGTGCTCCCGGGCATAGCCGAGCACGGTCTGGATGCGGTCGGATTTCGGCTCCAGCTCCAGCAGCGCCGAGTGTTGCGACTGGCCTCCGGCGCGGCGGTGGTACATCACCAGTTTCTGGGCCACGGAGCGGGCGAGTTCCGCGCCGTGGTCCTTTTCCACCATGGCCAGCGCCAGGTCGATGCCGGCGGTCATCCCGGCGGAGGTCCAGATCGAACCGTCGATCACGTAGATACGGTCGGCTTCCACCTGGATCGAGGGAAAGCGTTCCTGCAATTGCCGCGCATAGGCCCAGTGCGTGGTCGCCCGCCGTCCGTCGAGCAAGCCGGCCTGGGCCATGACAAAGGCGCCCGAACAGATGGACGCCGTGCGCCGCGCAGTGACGGCACTGGCACGCACGTAGTCGAGTACCGCATCGGGGGCCTGTTCGAGGATCGTATCGCCGCCGACCACGATCACGGTATCGATCACCCGCTCATCGAAGGCCTCGGTGCCGACCGTCAACCCGCCGGAGGCGCGCAGCGGGCGGCCGTCTTCGGACAGCACGCGCACCTCGTACAGGGTTTCGCCCGCACTGAAGTTGGCGTACTCGAACACCGGCATCGCCGCCAGCGCCATGGACTGGAACCCGTCGAAAACCACAAACGCCACGCTGATCATCGAGCAACTCCCATGGTCATGTCCGAAAAACGTACTTTAAACGTCATTTGCGACATCTACGAGTCCCTTTATAACGGTTCACACCCGGCGAATCCCTCGCCGCACCGTGAAGGACATTGAACATGACACTCTCATCCAAAGGTACTGCATTGGTCACCGGCGCTTCGTCGGGCATTGGCGCGGTGTATGCCGACCGACTCGCCCGCCTGGGTTACGACCTGATTCTGGTGGCGCGCAGCCAGGCAAAGCTCAACGCCCTGGCCACCCGCCTGAGCGATGAAACCGGGCGCACCGTGGAGGTGGTGGCCGCGGATTTGACGGACAAGGCCGACGTGCGACGGGTCGAGCAGATCCTGCGCAGCGACGCGAGCATCACCCTGCTGGTCAACAACGCCGGGGTCGGCGCGGTGATGCCGCTGCTCGGTAGCCCCGTGGATGACATGGAAGACATGATCAACCTCAACATCACCGCGCTGACGCGCCTGGCTTACGCGGTGGCGCCCGGTTTCGTCGCCCGTGGCGCGGGAACGGTGATCAACATCGCCTCGATCGTCGCCATCGCCCCGGAAATCCTCAACGGCGTGTATGGCGGGACCAAGGCGTTCGTCCTGGCCCTGAGCCAATCGATGCACCACGAACTGGCGGACAAAGGCGTGCGTGTGCAGGCGGTGTTGCCGGGCGCTACCGCCACGGACTTCTGGAGCGAGGCCGGACACCCGGTGGAAAACCTGCCGCCGGAAATCGTCATGTCTGCCCAGGAGATGGTTGATGCGGCGCTGGCGGGGCTGGCCAGTGGTGAGGTGGTGACCATTCCGGGGCTGCATGACGGCGCGCAATGGGATCAATACGAAGCGCAGCGGCAGGTGCTGTCCGGGTTGTTCGGCAATTGCGTCCCGGCACCGCGCTACCGTTAGATCCGATGGACGCCCTCCCTGTAGGCGCGAGCAGGCTCGCGATGGAGGTTCGGATAACGCGGGCTGTCAGGCTCACGGGTTATCGTTGACGCCCATCGTGAGCCTGCTCGCTCCTACAGGGGTTGGCGTCTGCATGAACTACGCTTGATGAAGGACCGTTCACCACGGTAGGCGCCCAACATGCTTCACATCCGAACGCCCTTGATCCTGCACCCAGACCTGTCGACGCCATCCCGCCGAATCTGGCTCAAACTGGAAAACCTGCAACCCAGCGGTTCCTTCAAGCTGCGCGGGATCGGGCTGTTGTGCAGTCAGGCGGCGGCGCAGGGCAAGCGCAAGGTGATTTGTCCTTCCGGCGGCAATGCCGGCTTTGCCACGGCGGTGGCCGCTGCCCGGCTGGGATTGAAGGCCTGCATCGTGGTGCCGCACACGACCCCCGAATCCACCCGTGCCAAGATCAGCAAAACCGGGGCCGAGGTGATCGTCCATGGCAAGGTCTGGGACGAGGCCAATCTGCGGGCGAAAGAATTGGCACAGGGCCAGGACACCGAGTACGTGCCGGCCTTCGACCATCCGGTGCTGTGGCAAGGGCATAGCACGATGATCGATGAAATCCTCGAGGAGTGTCCGCAGGTCGATGCGCTGGTGACGTCGGTGGGCGGCGGTGGCTTGCTGGCGGGGATCCTCACCGGCCTGATCCGCCACCAGCGCCTGGACTGCCGGATCATCGCCTGCGAAACCCAGGGCTCGGCGTCTTTTGCCGCCGCTGTCAAGGCCGGGCACCCCGTCAAGTTCTCCCGGATCGACACGGTCGCCAGGTCGCTCGGCGCCACCTTGGTGGCCGCGTGGCCGGTCCAGCACATTGTCGATTTCCCCCACGAATGCGTGGTGCTCAGCGACGAGGAGGCGATCATGGGCGTGGTGCGCTACGCCAGCGATATGCGCCAGCTGGTCGAACCCGCCTGTGGCGTTTCGCTGGCCGTCGCCTACCTGGACCACCCGGCCATTGCCGAAGTCCATGACGTGGTGATTATCGTGTGCGGCGGGGTCAGCATCAGCGCGTCGCTGGTGGCGGGATGGGCGCGTTAAACCCGCGCTGCCGGGTGTCTCAAGCAAGGCAGGGCTGGAAACGCGATCCGGGTTTCACAAGCCCCACCGCTGAGGTTGGCGTGGTTCATTGACCGGCGGCAACGCCGTCCTGGACGAGGATGGCGCGGGCCAGGTCTTCGTCGCTGGCGTTGTTGAGGTCGGGGTGTTGTTGACGAATCCGCTGTAAAACCTGCTCCAGGTAAACGCCACGAATCGCACCGCCACTGGCCACGAAGCTGGAAGCGTCATCCCGGGCGGGGATCATCAGTTTGTCATCCTTGAACGTCGAATACAGCGAAGCGGAAACGCCGGCCGAGGTGGCGACGTCGCCCGCGTCCACTTTGGCCATGGCAGAGCCGAAGGGTAAACACAGTAGCAGGGAAGAAACGATAATCAGACGGCGCATGACGGTGTCCTCTGAAAGCGTGCAGCAAAAAGGAAGTGCCTCACCTTTTAGGATGCACGGCGATCGCCCAGAGTTCCCCTGTCGGATTCGTGGAAGCCGTTCAGCGCGAAAACCGGCTGCGGTAATCCCGTGGCGAGACCCCCAGGTTGCGCTGGAACGTCAGGCGCATGCGCTCTTCATCGCCAAAGCCGCACAGCCGGGAAATCTGGTCGATGTTGCGCTCGGAGTCTTCCAGCAGGCGGCGGGCGGCTTCGACCCGCAGCACTTCCACGGCTTTGGCCGGGGTGCGCCCGGTCTTGAGCTTGTAGACCCGGGCAAAGTTTCGCGGGCTCATTTGCACTTGCTGGGCGAGGGTCTCGACCGTGAGGTTTTCGCCGGCCAGGTTCTGCGTGATCCACAGGTGCAGGTCGTCGAAGGCCGCGCCGTCATCGGTCTGCGATTTGAGCAATTGGCTGTATTGGGCCTGGCCGCCGGGACGCTTGAGGAACACCACCATCTCCCGCGCGACCTGCAATGCGACTTCACGCCCGCAATCTTCCTCGACCAGCGCCAGGGCCAGGTCGATACCGGCGCTGACACCGGCGGAGGTCCAGACCGAGTCGTGCTTGACGAAGATCGCATCGCTGTCGACTTCAATCGACGGGTAGCGCTCCTTGAGCATGTCGCACATCTTCCAGTGGGTGGCGGCGCGTCGGTCTTCCAGCAAGCCGGCCTCGGCCAGCAGAAAGGTCCCGCTGCACACCGACGCGGTGCGCTTGGCCTTGCCCGATGCCTCGGCCAGCCACGCGACAAGGTCCAGCGACTGGTTCATGGCGTGCAGGATATTTGGTGCGCCGGGAGCGATCAGCGTGTCGATCGATTGCTCGTCGAATTCGCTCAGCGCCAGCGTGTGCACCGCCAGGCCTTCCGCGGTGGCCATCAAGCCACCGGCCACGCTGGCCGTGTGCAGCGCGTAACCGGGCAAGCCGCGGCCATTCATGTATCGCGAGGCCGCCCAGAACACCGTTTGTGCTCCCGTCAGGTCCAGCAGGCCCATGTCCGGGTACGCGAGGAAGACAATCAGGCGCGGTTGGGCAACGGGAAGTTCCGGTGATTCGAAAGGACTGGGAAATGCGTTCATAAGCTTCTGTTTTAGCGAGTTGGAATAATGATAATTCGCAAACGGTATAAACGTGATTGCAGCTGATCGGCTGTCAGGAATTCAGGGGTTTCTGTCCGATGGACCCGCACAGTCTAGCCCCGCGAGCGGCACTTGGTTGTAGGATATTTGTTCGCTGTCTTCTTCTATCAATTGAACGAAGGTAGAGATCATGTCCAGGAATATTGTGATTGTGGGCGCCGGTTTCGCCGGCGTCTGGAGCGCTCTGGGCGCGGCGCGCGTGCTCGACATCAACGGCAAGCGCGGCGAGGTCGAGGTGACGCTGGTGTCGCCGCGACCGGAACTGGTCATTCGCCCGCGCTTGTATGAACCCTCACCGCACGAAATGACGGCGCCGCTATTGCCGGTGCTGGAGGCGATAGGCGTCAAATTCGTCGGCGCCGAAGTCCAGCGCATTGATACGTCGGCCCGCCATGTGCATGCCCGGACCGCCGACGGGCGCAGCATCGACCTGTCTTACGACCGACTGCTGCTGACCAGCGGCAGCCAGCTCAATCGACCACCGGTGCCCGGGCTGGCCGATTACGCTTTCGCCACGGATCAGTTACCCGACGCGGTGGAGCTGGAAGAACACCTGATCGGGCTGCGCACACTGCCGGACTCGCCGGAACGCAACACCGTCGTGGTGGTGGGCGGCGGTTTCACCGGGCTGGAAGTGGCCACTGAACTGCCGGAAAAACTGCGCAGAATCCTCGGCGCGGATGCGGCGATCCGGGTCGTGGTGGTCGAGCGCGCCGATGACATCGGTCCGGACCTGGGGGCCAACCCACGGCCGTTGATCATTGAGGCATTGGAGCAGATGGGCATCGAATTCCAGGTCGGCTCCGGGGTGGTCGCCATCGATGCCAATGGCGTGCAAACCGCCAACGGTCAGCGCATCGATGCCCAGACCGTGATCTGGACCGGGGGGCTGGTGGCCAGCAGTCTGACCTCCCAGGTGTCATCGCAACTCGATCGCCTGGGGCGCGCCGAAGTCACCGACGACTTGCGCGTAATCGGCACCGACCAGGTGTTTGCCGCGGGCGATGTGGCCTTGGCCTTGACTGACGATCAGGGGCATTACGCGCTGATGTCCTGCCAGCACGCGATCATCATGGGGCGCTTTGGTGGGCACAACGTGGCCGCCGACCTGCTGGGCGTGCCCACGCTCCCATACCGTCAACCTTTCTATGCGACCTGCCTGGACCTGGGCGAGTGGGGCGCGGTGTACACCGAGGGCTGGGATCGCCAGATCGTGCTGACCCATGATGAGGGCAAGGAGCGCAAACGCATGATCAACACCCAGTGGATCTATCCGCCGGCGGCGAACCGTGCCGATGCGCTGGCGGCGGGTGATCCGCTGGCTTCCTTCTGAACAGACCCTCTGTAGGCGCTGCCGCAGGCTGCGATCTTTTGATTTTGCTTGTTAAAAAACAAGATCAAAAGATCGCAGCCTGCGGCAGCTCCTACAGGGGTTTGTGCTGGTGGGAGCACTCGTGAAAATCCGGAACAATTGTATTGTCCATCCCTGTCTGTTTCCGCACAAAAGGGCTGCGTACCTTGGGGTCCACCGAAACCAGACAAGGACCTCCTCATGCTCAGCCGCTTGGCATTGCCTTTTGCCCTGTTGTTCACCCTCAACGCCGCCCACGCCGCCGAGGCCGAAAAGTGGTACCCGTCCCGGTACGGCGCCCAGGATGAAATCGGTGCGTTGAACCTGCTCGATGCCGAATCGGTGCTCAACGCCGCCAAGTTGATCAAGACCGGCAAAACCTACCCGCTGGCGGTGCCTATCGACAAAAACCTGCCAGCCTTCCGTCATCGCAGTTTTCACCTGACCAACGTCCAGCCGGGTGAGGCGGGTGGCACCACGATGGGGCCAAACAAGTTCACCTTCAACGATGAACTGGTGGTCGGCTGGACCGGTGTCGGCACCCAGCTCAACGGCATCGGCCACATCGGTATCGACAACGTCTATTACAACGGCAACCGCGCGGCGGACTTCGTGACCGTGGAAGGGGTGCAGAAACTGGGCATCGAAAAAGTCCCGCCGATCGTCACCCGTGGCGTGGTGCTGGACATGACGGCGGTGTACGGCAGCGCCATCGTGCCGGAGAAAACCGAGTTCAGCGTGGCCGACATCCAGAAAGCCCTGGACCTGCAAGGCATCACGATCGAGAAGGGCGACGTGGTGTTGTTCAACACCGGTTGGCTGGAACTGCTGGGCAAGGACAACGAGAAATTCCTCGCGGTGGAGCCGGGGATCGGCATGGCGGCGGCCAAGTGGCTGGCGGACAAGCAGATCGTCGCCTTCGGTGGCGACACCTGGGCCTCGGAAATCTACCCGGGCACCGATGGCCAGGAGTTCCCGGTCAATCAATTCATGCTCGCCAAAAACGGCATCTACAACCTGGAACTGATCGACAGCCGCGCGCTGGTCCGGGACAAGGCCTGGACCTTCATGTTCGTGCTCGGGCAGCCGCTGTACAAAGGCTCGACCCAGGTCAACATCAACCCGGTGGCGATTCGCTGACAGGCTTCACGATCCATCAACTGTGGGAGCGGGCTTGCTCGCGAACGCGGTGTATCAGTTGCTACATTTATTGACTGACACTCCGCCTTCGCGAGCAAGCCCGCTCCCACAGGGATCTTCGGCAGGCCGGGGGATGACAAATGCTCATCCCCTGGCCCGATGTTGTCATTTGTTCGTCCCTGATCCCGGCCCCTAGAGTGACGGTGCGCCTTGGGCGCATCCCTTTCATTCGAGTCATCGCCTGCCGAGCGCAGGCGAGGGAGTTTTTTGATGTCCGATATTCTGGGCCAGCAGTTCATCGACGGGCAGCGCAGCGCCCTGGGCCGCGAAACCTTGCAAAGCCTTGACGCCAGCACCGGGCAGGCATTGCCTTATGTTTTCCATCAGGCCACCGCGCAGGAAGTCGAGCTTGCGGTCGCCGCGGCGACCCGTGCCTTTGCGCCGCTGCGTCAATTGCCACCGCCGCGCCGCGCCGAATTTCTCGACGCCATCGCCGAGGAAATCGACGGGCTGGGCGACGATTTCATCGCCTTGGTGTGCCAGGAAACCGCGCTACCCGAGGGGCGGGTTCGCGGTGAGCGCAGCCGCACCACCGGTCAATTGCGCCTGTTTGCCCAAGTGCTGCGCCGGGGGGATTTCCTCGGGGCGCGGATCGATCAGGCACTGCCAGCGCGCACGCCGCTGCCACGGCCGGACCTGCGTCAGTACCGCATCGGCGTCGGCCCGGTCGCGGTGTTCGGCGCGAGCAATTTCCCCTTGGCATTTTCCACGGCCGGCGGTGACACCGCCTCGGCGCTGGCGGCCGGTTGCCCTGTCGTGTTCAAGGCCCACAGCGGGCACATGGCGACGGCCGACCGGGTGGCCGGCGCCATCGTGCGCGCGGCGCAACGCACGGGCATGCCGACGGGGGTGTTCAACATGATCTACGGCGCGGGTGTCGGCCAGGCGCTGGTCAAGGCCGAGGGCATCAAGGCGGTGGGGTTCACCGGTTCGCTCAAGGGCGGCCGGGCCTTGTCCGACCTGGCCGCCGCGCGGGCGCAGCCGATCCCGGTGTTCGCCGAGATGTCGAGCATCAACCCGGTGATCCTGCTGCCCGACGCCTTGAGCAGCCGTGGCCGCCAGATCGCCGAGGAACTGACCGCATCGGTCAACCAGGGCTGCGGCCAGTTCTGCACCAGCCCCGGCCTGATCATCGGCCTGCGTTCGCCGCAATTCAGCGCGTTCCTCGACGCGTTCGCGCAGAACATGGGCGGCCAACCGGCGCAGACCATGCTCAATGCCGGCGCCCTGCACAGCTACCGCGCGGGCCTGCAACACATCGCCGCTCACGACCGCGTCGATCATCTGGCGGGTCAGGCCCAGGGTGAATCGAAAGCGCAACCGCAGTTGTTCAAGGCCGATGTGCAGCTGCTGCTCGACGGCGATCCGCTGTTGCAGGAAGAGATCTTCGGCCCGGCAACCGTGGTGGTGGAAGTGGCCGATCACCAGCAACTGCGCGGGGTACTCGACAGCCTGCACGGTCAGCTGACCGCCACGCTGATTGCCGACCCGGCGGATCTGGATCGCTTCAGCGAGCTGTTGCCGCTGCTGGAAGACAAGGTCGGGCGACTGTTGCTCAACGGTTACCCCACCGGTGTTGAAGTCAGCGACGCGATGGTCCACGGCGGCCCTTGGCCGGCGACGTCCGATGCCCGTGGCACCTCGGTCGGCACCCTGGCCATCGATCGGTTCCTGCGCCCGGTCTGCTACCAGAACTATCCTGATGAGTACTTGCCGCCAGCGCTGCAAAACAGCAACCCGCTGGGCCTCAATCGACTGGTCGACGGCCAGTGGAGCCGGTCGCCCCTGAGCTGAACCTCCGCCCACGCCGGCGGCTCTTTTTACGCACAGCCTCGGCGTGGGCTTTTACGGATTTGCACCTTGAATCGAGCACCCCACGATATGGTTCCTTCCCTTGGCAGCATTGCTTCGCGTCTGCGTCTCAAACAACTGCGGTTGCTGATCGCCCTGGATGATCGCGGCTCGCTGCACAAGGCCGCCGAGCAGATTTCGATCTCCCAGTCCGGCGCCACCAAGGCCCTGCACGAAGTCGAGTCGCTGCTCGGCATGCCGTTGTTCGAGCGTCAGCCCAAAGGCCTGGTGGCCAATGAAATGGGGCGCTGCATGATTCGTTACGCGCGGCTGATCTACAGCGACGTGGAGCATCTGCGCGAGGAGATGCTGAGCATCATGAGCGGGCAGGGCGGGCGCCTGTCGGTGGGGGTGATCATGGGCGCGGTGCCTTTGCTGACCCGTGCCCTGACCGAATTGCGCCTCAAGCAACCGCAGCTGTCGGTGGAACTGGTGGAAAACACCAGCGCGACTTTGCTCGGCCTGCTGGATCAGGGGCGCCTGGACCTGGCCATCTGTCGCACCAGCGTCGGCCAGCGCTCGGACGCCTATGACTGCATCGAACTGAGTGAAGAACCCCTGGCCGTGGTCGCCAGCAAGGATCATCCGCTGGCCAGCGCCGAGACGTTGCAGCTGTCGCAACTGAGCGATTACCGCTGGGTGGTCTATCCCAAGGACATGCCGATGCGCCAGGCGCTGGAGCGTGAACTGAATGAGGCCGGGCTGGAGATTCCGCGCTACCCGCTGGAAACCTCGTCGACCTTCGCCACCATGCTGTTGGTGCAACAGGACCCGACGCTGCTGGCGGTGATCCCGGTGGAAGTGGCCGAATTCTGCGAACAGCACGACTTGCTGGTGAAGCTGCCGGTGTCCCTGCGCGCGTTGATCGAGCCTTACGGCGTGATCAGCAGGGCCGGTGCCAATCTGTCTCCGGCGGCGACCCTGCTGATCAACGCATTGCAACGTGACCTGACTACTTGATCACGATCGGGTTCACCGGCGCGCCGGTGCCACCGACAATCTTCAACGGCGCGGCGGTGTAGAGGAATTGCCACTGGCCGTCTTCGGCGCAGTCGGTGGCCAGGTCGTCGAGCATCGCCACTTCGGTGAAGGTCACGCCGAGGTTGCGCATCAGCGCGTTGTGCAGCGGTATCAGCACCCCCGAAGCCGGGTCGACCGCCACTTCGTTGGCCATGGTGTCGGTGACCAGGTTGGGGATTTCCATCTGGTGGAACCACTCCACCAGTTCACGGCTGAAGGTCAGGCCGGGCTCGGCGAAATCCTTGTAGAACTCCTCGGGCTCGCGCTCGTAGAACGAGCCGATCCAGCCGGTGCGGATGATCAGGATGTCGCGCTTGTGGATTTCGATGCCCTGGGCCTTGGCGGCGGCCAGCAGGTCGTGGTGATTGAAGGTCTCGCCTTTGTCCAGCACCGCTTTGCCGCGATGGCGCGCCATGTCGATCAGCACCGCGCGGCCGACGATGCCACGCTCGGCAATCGGCAGGATGCTGGCCTTGTCCATGGCGCCAATGGTGCTCATGGCGTCGTAGCCGTTCCACAATTGATTGTCGTGCCAGACGTGGCCCAGCGCGTCGTATTGGGTCGAGCCTTGCAGGTGCATGAAGATCACGTCGTCGGCGTATTCCACGTGGCCGTCGAAGTGGGTCTTGCCGGCCAGGAAATGGCCCTTGTCCAGCACGTTGACCCGCATGGAAGGGCGGCGTCCGGGCCACAGCGGTTCGCCCTTGGGGTGGCCGATCTGCACTTGCAGGGTGAAGGTTTTGCCCTGGCGCACGGCGGCGATGCCGCGCAGGATCTCGGCGCTTTGCAGGTAGTTCAGGGCGCCGACTTCATCGTCCGGGCCCCATTTGCCCCAGTTGGTGGGCAGGCCCTCGAGCAGGGCCTTGATGTCGGGAGAACGGTCGGCGGCGGTGTTGTTATTGTGGTCGCACATGGGGTTTTCCTTGTTTTAAGCAGAGACACATTCCCTTGTAGGAGTGAGCCTGCTCGCGATGAGGGCGTGTCAGTCACCTTTGATGAGCCTGACACACCGCTATCGCGAGCAGGCTCGCTCCTACAGTTTTTTGCGATGTGTGTCGGGAGTTATTTGATGGGCGAAAACGCCGCCGGCATCAGCAGTTTCGATTCCATTTTCTCCAGCATCGGGAAGGCGATCGGCACGAAGCCTTCGAGCC
Source organism: Pseudomonas fluorescens (assembly GCF_902498195.1). Classification (GTDB taxonomy): domain Bacteria; phylum Pseudomonadota; class Gammaproteobacteria; order Pseudomonadales; family Pseudomonadaceae; genus Aquipseudomonas; species Aquipseudomonas fluorescens_BU. Next base: position 472,264 of record NZ_CABVIY010000001.1, read on the forward strand.
AGTCCGGGTCCTGGTACAGGGCGGTGCGTTTCTTGATGCGCTCGTCCAGGCTCTCGTAGGCCCAGATGTGGATCACCTGGTTGAGCTCGCCGATTTCGGTGTACCACCAGCCCACCAGCGTGGTGTAGCGGGAGATCACCGGCAGGCCGTTTTCCTCGAAGTGCTTGAGGTAGGTCTGCATTTTTCCGATCTGAATCGTGTAGGTGCGCATTTCGTAAAACATGGTGTGCATCTCTTCAGGAGTGAATGCCATGGAAGGCGTTGCTGATGATCAGTTCGACATCCGCGGCGCGGGTCAGGCGCGGGTTGACCAGCACGTTGCCGCTGCGCATCGAGTCGCTGACCATTTGCGGCATGTAGTCCAGGTCCACGCCCAGGTCCTTGATGGTGTCGGGGATGCCGATGGCCTTGTTCAGCGCCATCACATGCTCGACCACTTTGCGGCCGGCGCGGGCAGGGCTCAGGCCGTCGACGTTTTCGCCCATGGCCAGGGCAATGTCGCGGAACAGCTCCGGGCAGGCCGGCAGGTTGTATTCGATGACGTAGGGCAGCAGCGTCGCGTTGGCGATGCCATGGGGAATGTTGAACACGCCGCCGAAGGTGTGCGAGATCGCATGCACATTGCCCAGTTTCGATTGGGCGAACGCCACCCCGGCGAGGAATGAGGCCAGCAGCATCTGCTCGCGGGCGTGCAGGTCGGACCCGGTGAAAAAGGCTTTGGGCAGGTGCGTGCAGATCATCTTGATCGCTTGCAGCGCCAGGGCCTGGCTGATCGGGTTGGCCTGTTTGGAGACGTAGGATTCGATGGCGTGGGTCAGGGCGTCCATGCCGGTGGCCGCGGTGATCGACGGCGGCAGCTTGAGGGTCAGTTCGGCGTCGAGAATCGCCAGTTTCGGAAACAGCGCCGGGCTGATGATCACGGTCTTGAACAGGGTTTTGGTGTTGGTGAACACCGTGGACGCGGTGCATTCGCTGCCGGTGCCCGAGGTGGTCGGGATCGCGAAGACCGGTAGCGGCGGGTGCAGCAGTTTGTCGTAGCCTTCGTAGTCGAGGATGTTGCCGGGGTTGGTGGCCATGGCCGCGACGCCCTTGGCGGTGTCGATGCTGCTGCCGCCACCGACACCGATCACCGAATCGCACTCATGGTTTTTCAGGAACGCGACGGCGCGTTCCAACACATCGGTCGTGGGGTTGGGTTCGACGCCGGCAAACACTTCGTAGGCAATCTCGCTTTCAGCCAGCGAGGCAAAAAAAGATTCCATCACGCCCGAGGCCATCAGTCCTTCGTCGGTGACCACCAGCAGCTTCTTTCGGACATGGGGCTTGAGCAGCGCACCGGCCTGGCGCACCAGGCCGTTGCCGCTTTTCAGGGTCGTGGGGAAGTAAAACTGAAAGGGGTTCATAGGGTGTCTCCGCGCTTTTTGTTTTGGGTGCTGGTTCTTGTTCGTTCCGCAACAGTAATGAGCGTCGCGGGCAGCCGATAATGAAAAGGTCTGATCCGCCGATCACCCTTTGTCATCCCCCGGCCAGCAGCTGTGCAGTGTTAACGTGGGCGTTTTCAAACGTCAGGAGCAGGGTCATGGATTTGGGTATTTCGGGGCGCTGGGCGATTGTCTGCGCGGCCAGCAAGGGCTTGGGCCTGGCGTGTGCGCGGGCCTTGGCGAAGGAGGGTGTGAACCTGGTGATCAACGCCCGTGGCGACGAAACGTTGCAGGCCGCCGCCGTGGCGTTGCGTCAGTTGGCGCCGACCATCGAGGTACGTACCGTGGCTGGGGACATCAGCGAGGCGGCGGTACGTGCCCAGGTGCTGGCGGCCTGTCCGCAGGTGGACATTCTGGTCAACAACGCCGGCGGGCCGCCGCCCGGTGACTTCCGCGACTGGCAGCGCGAGGACTGGCTGAAGGCGCTGGACGCCAACATGCTCACGCCCATTGAGCTGATCAAGGCCTGCGTCGACGGCATGGCCGAGCGCGGTTTCGGGCGCATCGTCAACATCACCTCCGGCGCGGTGAGGGCGCCGATTGATGTGCTCGGCCTGTCCAACGGCGCTCGTAGCGGCCTCACCGGTTTCATCGCCGGGCTGGCGCGCCAGGCGCGATTGGCGGGGAACAACGTCACGGTCAACAACCTGTTACCGGGGCCGTTCGAGACTGAGCGCCTGCATAAGACCCTCGACGCCGCCGCCCAGGCCAATGGCACCAGCGTTGAGAGCATCGCCGAGCAACGGCGCAAGCATGTCCCGGCCCAGCGCTTTGGTCAGCCCGATGAGTTCGGCGCGTATTGCGCGTTTATCTGTGGCGCACAGTCCGGGTTCCTGACCGGGCAGAACCTGTTGCTCGATGGTGGCAGCTACCCGGGGACGTTCTGATTTATCCAGCGTCGTAACTGTTCAGGAGCTGTGTAGGAGCTGTGTAGGAGCTGTCGAGTGCAACGAGGCTGCGATCTTTTCAAAGGCAACATCAAAGGATCGCAGCCTTCGGCAGCTCCTACAGGAGACTGGCTTCATTCGGGTAATCGGGGGGATGACAATCGGTGATCCCCCAATCAGATCCCATCATTATTCAGCGCCCGGAGGCGTGATTAGAGTGGGGCCGCTTGTTTCCACAACAATAAGAGCGCCCACCACATGAACAATCCGAGTGCCGAAAGTCTGGTATTACCCGCTGCGACCGCGACGGTGCGAGCCACCAACGTCCGCTGGCGAATTTTCCTCATCATGCTGCTGCTGACGGCGATCAACTACATCGACCGAGCCTCGCTGTCGGTGGCGTTGCCGCTGATTTCCAGCGAATTCCAGATCCCGCCGGCCCTTGAGGGCCTGATGCTCAGCGCGTTTTTCTGGTCCTACGCCTTGATGCAGATCCCTGGCGGCATGCTGCTGGATCGCTTCCACACCCGCCGCGTGATCGTCGTCGCGACCGTGGCCTGGGGCGCGTTCCAGGCCCTGGCCGCTGGCGCGCATAACTGGATCACCCTGCTGATCACCCGCATGGGCCTGGGTGTCGCCGAGTCGCCCATCATGCCCGCCGGGGCCAAGCTCAACGGCGCCTGGCTGACCCCCAATGAACGCGGGCGCGGTGCCGTACTGGTCGATGGCGGAGCGCCGCTGGGCAGTGCCTTCGGCGCGATCATCATTGCCGGGCTGATCGGCTGGTTCGATTCTTGGCGCATTGCTTTTGTGATTGCCGGCGTGGGCACCATGCTTGCCGGTGTGCTGGCGTGGAAATACATCCGCAACCACCCCAGCGAGCATCCAGGGGTGAACGCGGCGGAACTGGCGCACATCACGGCGGGCAATGCCACGGTCAGCCAGCCCGGCGCGGTCATCAGCATCCCCTTCAAGGAGCTGCTCAAGGACCGTTCGGTGCTGGCGATGTTCGCCGGTTACTGCTGCATCCTCAGCGTGTTCTACGGCCTGCTGACCTGGATGCCGAGCTACCTGCACCAGACCCACGGCCTGAACATCTCGGGCATGGGCGGCGCGACCTTCCTGATCTTCATGTGCGGCTTCGTCGGCGAACTGGTCGGCGGTTACCTGGGCGATAAATGGAAGTCCAGCGGCGCCTCGCCCAACCTGGTGATGCGCAGCATGTTCAGCGGCTCGGCGCTGGTGGCGGCACTGTGCATGCTCGGCACGGCCTACGCTTCGCAGGCCAGTCAGGCGATCGGTCTGCTGTGCGTGGCGATGTTCTTCATCCGCTGGTGCGGCATGTACTGGTGCATTCCGTCGATCCTCGGCGGCACTTCGAAAACCGGCGTGCTGGCGGGCACCATGAACTTCTGCGGCAACATGGCCGGGGTGATCGTACCGATCCTGATCGGCCTGATCGTGCAGTTCACCGGTTCGTATTTCCTGGTGCTGATCTTCTTCGTGGTCATGGCCATGTTGCTGGCGATATTCTCCAGCCTGATCGATTACCGGGAGCGGGGGCTGGTGTGATGGAAGCAGGGGTGGATATCGACTGTGTGGTGGTCGGCGCCGGGGTGGTCGGGCTGGCGGTGGCCAGGGCCCTGGCCATGGGCGGGCGCGAGGTGATTGTGGTCGAGGCCGGTGAAGGCATCGGCATTGGCGTCAGTTCGCGCAACTCCGAAGTGATCCACGCCGGCATCTACTACCCCGGCGGCAGCCTCAAGGCGCAGTTATGCGTGGAGGGCAAGCAGCGCCTCTACGCCTTTTGCGATGAGCGCGGTGTCAGTTATCAGCGGCTTGGCAAGCTGATTGTCGCGACCGATGAGACGCAGCATCTGGCCCTGCAACGCTTGCTGGAGCAGGGCCGGCAAAACGGTGTCGATGACCTGCAATGGCTGGACGCTGTTCAGGCTCGGGAGCTGGAGCCAGAGCTGTCCTGCGTCGCCGCGTTGTGGTCGCCGTCCACCGGGATCATCGATTCCCATGGACTGATGCTGGCGCTGCAAGGCGATGCCGAAGCCCATGGCGCGTCGCTGGTGTTCCATACGCCGCTGTTGTCGGCCCGCACCATCGAACAGGGTTTCGAGTTGCACATGGGCGGTGCCGAGCCCATGACCTTGAGCTGCCGCGAGTTGATCAATTGTGCGGGATTGTCCGCGCCCGAGGTGGCGAGCCGTATCGTCGGTTTGCCACCGCAACACGTCCCCACGGCGCGACTGTGCAAGGGCAGCTACTTCAGTTTCAGTGGCCGGGCGCCGTTCCGTCACCTGGTCTATCCGGCGCCGGAAAGCGCCGGACTGGGGGTGCACATGACCCTCGACCTCGGTGGCCAGGCGCGATTCGGGCCGGACGTGGAGTGGGTCGACGGCATTGATTATCGCGTCGATCCAGCGCGGGCCGATGGTTTCCATGAGGCCATCCGGCGTTACTGGCTGGGCCTGCCGGACAACAGCCTGCAACCGGCCTACAGCGGCATTCGCCCGAAAATCAGCGGCCCTGATGAGCCGGCCGCCGACTTCCGTATCAGCGGCCCGGCCGAGCATGGCGTGCCGGGGCTGGTCAATCTATTCGGCATCGAATCCCCAGGCCTGACCAGTTGCCTGGCGCTGGCCGAGCACGTAAAGGGTCACTTGTAGGGGCGAGCATGCTCGCGATGAACCCCATAACACCACGGGGTGTCAGGCACCCAACATTATCGTTGACGACCATCGCGAGCAGGCTCGCTCCTGCAGGGGAGCGGTTGTACCGATGATCAGCGCCCGCGCCGCTGCGCGCAGATAGCGCTATCCTTGGGAGATGCGCTCTTCGCCATCGGAGAATTCTGATGATCAACGCACGCACTGCCCGCATGCTCGCCGATTACAAGCAATGGGCCAACCGGCGCCTGTTCGACAACCTGGCGCAGTTGCCGCCGGGCGAAGTCGAAAAGGAACGCGCCGGGATCTTCAAGAACATGATCGGCACGCTCAATCACCTCTATGTGGTGGACTGTCTCTGGCAGGCCCACCTCGAAGGCCGGGGGCACGGCTTCACCACTTCCCATGACGTCGTCCATCCCGCACTGACGGACTTGCGCCTGGCGCAACAGGACGTCGATCACTGGTATTGCGACTGGACCGCCCGACAAACCGATGCCTCGCTCGACCGGCCCGTGCGGTTCACCTTCATTTCCGGGGAAAGCGGCACCATGAGCGCCGGCGCGATGCTGCTGCACGTGGTCAACCACGCCAGCTATCACCGTGGCTGGATCATCCAGATGTACTTCGAAATCCCGGCCATGCCGCCCATGACGGACCTGCCGATCTACCTGCGCGAGACCGACCCGAATTTCAATTCGCTCAATGCCCCGGCAGTGGAGCCGACATGTGCTGCGCAATTCGCGAGCGCAACCAACGTTCTGCCGGATCGTTATCGTTGACGCCGTTCCAGACCATGGACAGTTCGGACAGGTTGATCTCGAACGGCGCGTCGTCGGCACGCAACTGGCTGCTGCCCTCGATCAGCGCGGCCGCCGCGTAATCCGGCACCGTGGCGAGCATATCGGTGCCGGCCAGCAAGGCGCGCAACCCCGAGAACTGCGGCACCGCCAGCACCACCCGGCGCGAACGGCCGATGCGGGCCAGGTCGGTATCGATCGCTCCGGACAAGTCCCCGGAAAACGACACCAGCGCGTGGGGACGTTCGCAGAATTCATCCAGGGTCAGGGGGCCGGGCCGGTCATCGCCCCGCAGGATCTTCACACTCAAATCCCGCAGCTTCTTGCGCTTGGCATTGGCCGGCAGCTCGGTGGTGTAACTGATGCCGACGGAAATCTCGCCGGTGGCGAGCATCGACGACATCAACAGGTAATTCACCCGCCGCACCACCACCACGACGTTCTGCGCCTCCTCGCGAATCTGCTTGAGCAACGGCGGAAACAGGCCGAACTCGGCGTCGTCGGACAGGCCGATGCGAAACACATCGCGACTGGTGGACGGATCGAAATCCTTGGCCCGGCTGACCGCACCGGAAATGGTGTCCATCGCCGGCTTCAATTCCTGGAGAATCGCCAGCGCCCGCTGGGTCGGCTCCAGCACCCGACCGTTGCGCACCAGCAGCGGGTCATCGAACAGATCGCGCAAGCGTGCCAGCGCCGCGCTGACGGCGGGCTGGCCGAGGAACAGCTTCTCCCCGGCGCGGGTCAGGTTTTTTTCGAACATCAGGGTTTCGAAAATCACCAACAGGTTCATGTCCACGCGGCGTAGGTCGTTGCGGTTCATGGTGGGGCTCTCGCTGGCTACCGAGTTTCTTCAGTAAAGCAGCAAACGCCACTTATGCGGAATCACGCGATGCCCTGCAGGAGAGAGCTCGTTCGCGAAAAAAGCGGGAACACCTCTAGATATCTGGCTTTATGCGTAATCGTTCATGACCTTCGCGGGCAAGCTCACCTCGCCAGCCGCAGACTGGCATCCCGAATGCCTGGTTCAACCACCTCTGAGTTCCAGGATTTTCTGAGACACGTTCGATAAAAGTTTTCGGGCGAGCGCCACTTCGGGATGCTGTTGCATGGTGTTCAGGTGAGCTCGGCGAAGAAAACGCATGTCAAAGCCGGTTATTTCACCGCTCTGATCTCGAAGAGCAGCCTTGTTGAAATCATTCAAATCCTTTTTTGCTTTGGAGATGTTTGGTGCGTTTATGAATTTCGGGGGGGCGGTTGATTTCACACTCTTTGGTAAATCCTGAAATTTCTCCAACGCTAAAGTTCAAGTTTTTGGACTTTGGTGTTGGGGTTGTAAGTTTTTTGCGCGTTGGCATGGAGCTCTTCAAAGATCTTCTGGTGCTTGAGTTTTATGAGTGCTGACAGATTGGGTTGCTCTGCTATAAGCCTTGTGGCTTGTAATTCTGCAATGCGGCTTTTGAAATCAGTAGTCGCCATTAGGCGGCGTGTAATTGCACGCCAGTGACCTATAGGCGAACGCCCATTGGGATCCTGCAGATTTGTCGGGTCTCCAAAGCAATATGCATACGGATTCAATCCTCCTTCGTCAAACGGACTGAGATTGTCCGGACGGTTAAATCGCATCAGTGCCGGAATAAACGCCCTATACCCTTTTCCCAATAAATAATGCCCGGTCACCGGGTCTCGTAGTTCGCCGTTAAACCCCAACAGGCTGAAAAATCCGCAAATCGCAGGACAGTGGCCGTAGGGCGAATAGGCGATGGGTTGTGGCGGATGGTTCGCCTTGAGAGTGTTAACGACTGAGCGCTGCTGATCGGTTGCCAATAGCGTGGTTGAGGACATTGGGGCGCTCCCGGTTTTCAAGGGCAGGGAGCTTGAGTATCTGCGCCGCTGCCGAAACTGTGTACTAACAGAACTGATAGTTTCGGCCCATCCACTGTAGGAGCGAGCCTGCTCGCGAAGGCGTCGGGTCAGTCAACACCTTGCTGCCTGACAGACCGCTTTCGCGAGCAGGCTCGCTCCCACAAAGATCTTTGCAGTCCGGCCTACAGGTCAGCGCGTCTTGAATAAGCAATTGCCAGCAACCCTCAGGCCGAAAAAGCAATGCCGACCAACGCCAATCCCTGCCACCCAAAGTAACCCGCAGCACTGGCCCCCAACGCCGAACCCAGCGCACCCCCGGTGAAGTAGGTCACCATAAACACCGTGTTCAACCGGCTCACCGCCTCCGGTGCAAGCGCCAGGATGCGCGCCTGGTTGGCCAGTTGATTGGCGCGGTTGCCGATGTCCAGCGCGGTGGCGCAAATCAGGATCAGCCACCAGAATCCCGTCGCGCCGCCCAGGTACAAGGCGACAAAGGCCAGTAGCACCGCGCCGCTTCCCAGGTAGCTGAGCTTGATGCCGTATTGCTGGGTCAGGCGTCCGAGCGAAGAGGCAGCGACTATCCCGGCAATTGCCGAGAGCCCGAACAAGCCGGCCTGACCGCTGGAATACTGGTACGGCTCCAGCGCCAGCAACGATGCCATCGAACCCCAGAACACATTCAAAGCCCCGAAGATCAGGCCGCCGGTCAAGGAGGAGCGGCGCAAGGTCGGGTGATCGCGCACCAGTTCCCACAGCGATTTCATCAGCTCGACATAGGGTAGGCTGCTGGACGGTGCGGTCGCCGGGATGCGCATCAGGATTGCCACGAACAGCAGCACGTTCATGCCGGCTGCGGCGAAGAACATGCCACGCCAGCCGATCCAGGTGCTGACCGCGCCGCTCAACGCACGCGCAAGCAAACCGCCGGCGGACAGACCGCTGACCATCATCCCCAATACGCGGCCGCGCTGGTCCGGCCCCGCGAGGGCGGTAGCGGCGGGAATGATGATTTGCGCGCTGATCCCCGACAGGCCCACCCCCATGCTAGCCAAGAGCAGCCATGAATAACCCGGTGCGCTGGCGGAGGCGATCAGGCTGAGGAAATTCAGGCTGAGCATGCCGAGGATCAGCGTACGGCGGGTGATTCGGTCGCCCAGCGGCACGAACAGCAACAGGCCAAGGGCGTAGCCGAGTTGCGTCAGCATGGCGATTTGGCCGACGTGGGCGCCGGAGATGCCGAACGTGGTGCCGATCAGCGGCAGCATGGTCTGGTTGTAATAGATGGTGGCGACGCAAAAGCCGCAACAAATGGCCAGTGTCAGCGCGACGCTGGCGGGCACCCCGGTTTTGCTGTCTGGCATCGCACATTTCCCCGATTAGATGTGAGTTGTTGTACTCGGCTCGCCTGTTGTTTTTAGGGTGCGCCGGCGGGCCTCTTCGCGAGCAAGCCCGCTCCCACCTTTGGAATGCATGCCCCTGTGGGAGCGGGCTTGCTCGCGAAGAGGCCAGTCGAAGCGGTACAAAATTCAGAGGATATGGACGGGCTCGGGTTCGGTAAGCATTTTCCTGAACGTCTCCACCAACGGCCGCAAATTGACCCGGTGCCACGCCGCCCACAGCGGTCTGCTCAAGCAGATCCACGGCACTTCCCGCAGCACCACGCCCGGCGGGGCGTTGCGGCTCAAGCCTTTTTGAATCATCGCGATCCCCAGTCCAGACGCCACCAGGGCAAAGGCTGTGAAGGGGCCGGTGGCTTCCATGCGGATGTCCGGGGTGAAGCCGGCGCGGATGCAGGCGCTGACGAAGTCTTCGCGGTTGGTGAGGTTCTGGTGGTGCTGCACGCCGATCCATTCCTGGCCGGCGAGGTCGGCGGGGGTCAACAGGGCCTGGTGCACCAGTGGATGATCCTCGGGCAAGGCCAGCAACATCGGGTCATCGAGCACCTGGAAACCGAGCAGGTCGGGGTCGTCATCGGTCGGCGGTTCACTGACCAGCGCAATATCCAGACTACGCTGTCGCAGACCTTCGAGTTGTTCGGCGGAGCTGAGGTTGTACAGCGCCACATGCACGTTCGGCCGGTCGACGCGCAGTACGCGCAAGGCATTGGGCAGGACACCGGCGTGCATGGCATTTTCGATGTAGCCGATGCACAGGCCGCCTTCTTCTCCGCGACCCAGGCGTTTGCCCAGGGATTCCAGGCGATTGGCGTGGGTCAACAGGGCGCGGGTTTCGGCGAGGAAGGTCTGGCCGTCGCGGGTCAGGCGGATGCGTTGCTGGCTGCGCTCGAACAACGTCAGGCCCAGGCGTTCTTCGAGCTGGGCGATCTGCCGGCTCAGGGGCGACTGGGAAATGTGCAGGCGTTCGGCGGCGCGACCGACGTGCTCTTCCTCGGCGACGGCGACGAAGTAGCGCAATTGGCGGATGTCGATCATGTCAGACCTCGTGGGACTTAAGTGCTGCACATTATGTCTTGGACGGTCCGACTGTCGCAATCTAGGATCTGCTCAACGGTCAGCCAATGACCTCTCTACCTACGAGGATTCGAACCATGAGCTTGAAAGACAAACTGCCTGGCGCCCTGGGTTTCGGCACCGCCCCCCTGGGCAACATGTTCCGCGCCATTCCTGAAGAAGAAGCGCAAGCCACCGTGCACGCCGCCTGGGATGCCGGCGTGCGTTACTTCGATACCGCGCCGTTCTACGGCTCGGGCCTGTCGGAAATTCGCCTCGGCGAGGCACTGTCGCGCTACAACCGTGACGACTATGTACTGAGCAGCAAGGTCGGCCGGGTGATTCTCGACGAAGTCGAAGACGCCGCCGCCCGCGATCTGGGCGAGAAGAGCGGGGTGTTCGAACACGGTCGCCCGAACAAGATCGTCAACGACTACAGCGCCGACGCGACCCTGCGCTCGATCGAAGACAGCCTCAAGCGCCTGAAAACCGATCGCCTGGACATTGTCTGGGTGCATGACATCGCCCAGGATTTCTACGGCGACCAATGGCTGGAGTACTTCAACCAGGCGCGCACCGGTGCTTTCAAAGTGCTGACCCGCTTGCGTGAAGAAGGGGTGATCAAGGGCTGGGGCCTGGGCGTGAACAAGGTCGAACCTTGCGAGTTGACCCTGGACCTGAGCGAAGCGCAGCCGGACGGTTTTCTGCTGGCCGGTCGCTACACGCTGCTCGACCATGACCGCGCCTTGCAGCGCCTGATGGACGCGGCGCTGGCGCAGAACGTCGAGATCGTGGTTGGCGGTCCCTACAGCTCGGGGATCCTGGCCGGTGGCGCGCACTTCGAATACCAGAAGGCCAGCCCGGCGATCATCAACAAGGTCGAGCAGATCAAGCGCATCGCCGCCGCCCACGGTGTCGATATCAAGGCCGCTGCCTTGCAATTCTCGCTGGCGAACCCGGCGGTGGCGGCGGTGATTCCGGGGGCGAGCCGTCCTGGACGGATTGCCGAAGATGTCGCTGCGTTGTCGGCGGTCATTCCCGCCGCTTTCTGGCAGGCACTGCGTGACGCGAAGCTGGTCAGCGAACGCGCACCGTTGCCCATCATTGGAGCATGAGCATGAAAATCGATCTGAGTGGAAAACTGGCGATTGTCAGCGGCAGCACCGCCGGCATTGGCTTGGGCATCAGCAAGGCGCTGGCCGAATCCGGCGCCACGGTGGTGGTGATCGGTCGCGATTCGGCCAAGGTCGAGCAGGCGCTGGCGAGCATTCGCCAGAGCGTGCCGGGTGCACAGTTGCGCGGTTTGACCGCGGACCTGGGCACCGCTGAAGGCGCCGAAAAACTGTTTGCCGCCGAACCCCGTGCGGATGTGCTGGTGAACAACCTCGGGATCTACAATGATGTGGACTTCTTCGAGACCCCGGACAGCGAGTGGACGCGCTTCTATGAAGTCAACGTGATCTCCGGTGTACGCCTGGCCCGGCATTACGTGCCGGACATGGTCAAGCAGGGCTGGGGGCGGGTGATTTTCCTGTCTTCGGAATCCGGCGTGGCGATTCCCGCCGAGATGATCAACTACGGCGTGACCAAAAGCGCCAACCTGGCGGTGTCCCACGGCCTGGCCAAGCGCCTGGCGGGGACCGGGGTGACGGTCAATTCGATCCTGCCGGGCCCGACCCTCACCGACGGTGTGGAGGAGATGCTCAAGGAGGCCATCGCCGCCTCCGGTCGCAGCGTTCGCGAAGAAGCCGACGCCTTCGTGCGCAAGGCCCGGCCGAGTTCGATCATCCAGCGCGTGGCCGAAGTCGAGGAAGTCGCCAACCTGGTGGCGTACATCGCTTCGCCGCTGTCCTCGGCCACCACGGGCGCCGCCTTGCGGGTCGATGGCGGTGTCGTCGACAGCCTGGCCATCTGAACCTTTTTTGAATCCGGAGAACATTTTTCATGGCAACAACATCAGCATCCATCGACATCCCGGCCTCGGCCGATCAGGTCTGGCAATTGATCGGCGGTTTCAACTCGCTGCCGGACTGGCTGCCGTTCATTCCCAAGAGCGAGCTGAGCGAAGGCGGCCGCGTGCGCAGCCTGCAAACGGCGGACGGTGGGGTGGTGATCGAACGCCTGCAAGCGTTCGACAATGCGGGGAAAAGCTACAGCTACTCGATCCTGCAGGCGCCGTTTCCGGCCACTGACTACCTGGCGACGATTCGCGTCGAAGCGCAGGGGCAGGGCGCCCGGGTGACCTGGTCCGGGCGGTTCGAACCGGTGGGTGTGAGTGATGAGGAAGTGGTGGCGTTGTTCACCGGGATCTATCAGGGTGGGCTTGAGGCGCTGCGGGCCAATTACCCGGCGTGACATAAATTACAAGTCCCTGTGGGAGCGGGCTTGCTCGCGAACGCGGTGTATCAGTTGACACATTTATTGACTGGCACACCGATTTCGCGAGCAAGCCCGCTCCCACATTTTGTTCTGTGTCAGGTCGGGGCAATCAAGCTCTGCCGGCAATCGAGCACCAGCCGCGCCCCACCCAATTCACTCGTGCCCACCTCCAGCGTAAACCCGTGCAGGCTGACAATCGCCGCGACGATCGACAGGCCCAGCCCGAAACCGCTTTTCAGATTGCCCGCCTCGGCGCGATAGAAGCGCTGGAACACGGCCGCGCGTTCTGCCTCGGGAATGCCGGGGCCGGAGTCGAGGACTTCGATGCGGGTATGCCCGCCCTCATTGACCCCGCGCAAAATCACATGGCCTCCGGGCGGGGTGAACTTGATCGAATTGCTCAACAGGTTCGCCACCGCTTCGAACAACAAGGCGCGATCGCCATTGAGCGATGGCAAGGACGCCGGCAGCAGCAAGTGAAAGGCCAGGCCGTCGTCCTCCGCCAGGGGCAAATAAAAGTCATGCAGCTCTTGCAGCAACGGCACCGGGTCGAGCTGCACGAAGCCGGAGCGGCGCTGACGATCTTCCAGTTCGGAAATCCGCAGCAAGCCGCGAAAGCGCGCCATCAGCGTGTCGGCTTCGCCCAGTACCAGATCCAGTTGCGCCGCTTGCGCCGAGCCTTCACCGGCCTGTTGTTGCATGCGGTAAAGCTGCGCGCGCAAACGGGTCAGCGGCGTGCGCAAGTCATGGGCGATGTTGTCGCACACGCCCTTGACTTCGTTCATCAGGCGCTCGATGCGTTCGAGCATGGCGTTGACGATGGCGGCGAGCATGTCCAGCTCATCGCGGCGGTTGGACAGGGGCAGGCGCCTGGTCAGGTCACCGGCGACGATGGCTTCGGCGCTGGCCTGAATCCCGCGAATGCGCCGCAGCGGCCGGCGGCGCAGCAGGTGCCAGCCGATGATGCCCGGCAGGATCGTCAGGGTCATGCCCCAGAGCAAGGCGTGCAGGATGATGCGCGTCACGGCGAACAACGAGCCGTTGTCCCGCACCAGCACCAGCCATCGACCATCGCGGGTCTGGGTGGCCACTGCGTCGCAGCTGTCGGCGGGCAGGGTCGGGTCATTGGACTCGGCGCAATCGTTCAGCATGTGGATCTTGCCGTCTAGCGCCAGGCCTTGGGGGATGTGGCGCAGGGCGCCGCTGAGGTAGCGGTGCTCGGCGTCGAACAGGCCATAGGCGTCGATGCCGCGGATGTCGAAGGTCATGCTGACGGCGAGGGCGTCCACCAGTTGCTCGCCGGAAAAGCGCGAAAACAGATGCTGGCGTTGCATCAGCGAATGCTTGGCCAGGTTGTCCAGGTACGCGGACACCTCGTAATACATGACGCCCATGAGAATGCCGCTCCAGGCCACGAACAGCGCACTGTAGAGCGCCAGCAGGCGACTGCTGGAAGAACGCCAGCCTTTAGACGGGTTCGGCAATGACATAACCCGAGCCTCTCACGGTTCGAATCAACGGGACATTGCCAGGTGGGTCGATTTTTTTGCGCAGGCGGCCGATGTGCACGTCGATCAGGTTGGTGCCGGGGTCGAAGTGATAGCCCCAGACCTCTTCGAAAATCATCATCCGCGACAGGATTTGCCCGGTGTTGCGCATCAGGAATTCCAGCAGCTTGTATTCGGTGGGCAACAGCGTGAGCAACTGGCCGTCGCGGCTGGCTTCGTGGCTGATCAGGTTCAGCTCCAGGTCCGCCACCCGCAGCGTCGTGGCCTGGGCGGTGCCGGTGTGTTGCCGGCGCAGCAGCACTTCGACCCGGGCGGCCATCTCATCGGTGGCAAAGGGTTTGGTCAGGTAGTCGTCGCCCCCGGCGCGCAAGCCGCGCACGCGCTCATCGACATCCGACAGGGCACTGATCATCAGGATAGGCGTGGCCACGCCCATGGTCCGCAGCGTGGTGACGATCGCCAGGCCATCGAGTTCGGGCAGCATGCGGTCCAGGGTGATCAGGTCATAGTGGCCGTTGACCGCACGTTCCAGCCCCTCGCGCCCATTGTCGACCCAGTCGACGTCGAGGCCGTGGCTGCTCAATTCGGCGACAATTTCCCGGGCGGTCACGGCGTCGTCTTCGATGGTCAAGATGCGGGTCATGGGGCTGGCCTGAGTAAGTGTTCACAACAATAGGCGACATTTTGCCAAGAAATGATCGCAGGCTTACTAAATAAAAGTTCATGCATGCTGAAAAGATCGCAGCCTTCGGCAGCTCCTACAGGGGATCGCGTTGTAAATGCAGGAGCTGCCGAAGGCGGCGATTTTTTGATCCTTAATGCATAAAACCCGCCGCGACTGGCCATTCGTTGCATATTGCATGGGGTTTGGAAGTTCAATTTTTGTAACCTGCTGACTTCCAACACATTTTTAATAACGCGCGACTGGCACGGTGACTGCAACTGTGGATTTGAAGAGTTGTAACATCGTTTTTCTGCCTGGAGCGACATCACAATGAATAGATCCTCTGATGGTTTCTATCCCGCCATAGATGAATCGACCACGCTCTCTGGCGTGTCGTGGGGCGCGATATTCGCCGGGGCCGCGGCTGCGGCGGCGTTGTCGCTGATTCTGGTGCTGCTGGGTTTCGGCCTCGGGTTTTCGGCGGTCTCGCCGTGGGCCAATGAAGGCATCAGCGCCAAGGGGCTGGGCATCACGACGATTGTCTGGCTCGCTTTCACACAAATCGTGGCTTCCGGGCTCGGGGGGTACATCGCCGGACGCCTGCGGGTCAAATGGACGTACATGCATGGTGACGAAGTCTACTTTCGCGACACCGCACACGGCTTTCTGGCCTGGTGCGTCGCGACCCTGGTAACGGCCACCCTGATCGCGGGCTCGGTCAGCAGCCTGATCAGCGGTGGTGTGCAGGCCGGGGCGCAGGTCGCCGGCGGTGCCGCCAGCGCCATGACCCAGGTTGCCGGCACGGCTGCGGCCAATACCGACAGCGATCAGTACGGCTACTACATCGACAGCCTGTTTCGCGATGATCGTCCGGCCGCCGTCAGCGATGACGCCGCCCGAGGCACGGTGACCCGGATCTTCGTCCGCTCCTTGGGCAACGACGGTCAACTGGCCGCCGAAGACCGCACCTACCTGGCCCAACTGGTCGCACAGCGGACCAACCTGACCCAGGCGGATGCTGAACGTCGGGTCGATGAAGTCTATGCCCGCACGCAAAAAGCCGTGGCCGACGCGAAACTCGCGGCACAACAAGCGGCCGACACCGCCGCCAAGGTTGCCGCCTGGACCACCTTGTGGATGTTCGTTGCATTGTTGCTCGGTGCGTTTTTCGCCAGCTTTGCCGCCACGTTCGGCGGTCGTCGTCGGGATGCCGTGGTGTATCTGGAAACCGACACCTATGTGACCACCCCACCTGTTCGTTAACCCCGGAGAGTCATCATGCGCTCACTACTACTGTTCTTTCTTGGCGTACCGATCCCGATCATTATCCTGATTGCGCTGTTCATGCATTGAACGTTTAAAAGCCAAAATATCGCAGCCTGCGGCAGCTCCTACGCCGCAGGCTGCGATCTTTTAATCTTGAACTGTTAATCAATCGGTGTGTTGACAAACACCTCAAGCCCTTCGGCATAGTCAGTGAAGGCAGCAATCCGCGCAAACCGCTCAACCGTGACCTGATCCGGCACTACATAGCGGGTAAAGCTCCACGCCACCGCCAGGGTAATGCCCGCCTGATCAATCGCCCCGTCGGTTTTCAACGGCTGCTGTTCCAGCTCCCGCTCCAGCACGTTGTACGCCGCCGCCAATTGCCCTTCGACTCGCGCGACCCAGGGTTCATATTGAATTTCCGCCGGGCGCAAGTTGCGTTCGTAATAGAGCTGCACCGATTTTTCGCACGCCGCCAGTGCCAGGCCAATCAGGCGCAGCGAACGCAGGCGCTGGTCGATGTCGGCCGGCATCAGGCTGCGGTCGGGGCCGGCCAGTGCTTCCAGGTAATCGATGATCAGGGTGGAATCCATCAACACTTCACCATCGTCCAGCACCAGGGTGGGCGCCTTGACCACCGGGTTGATCTGCTGGAACTGCTCGAAAGTCCTGAACACCGACACCGATTGGTGGGCGAGCTGGATATCCAGGCGTTTGGCAGAAATGGCGACGCGTCGTACGTAGGGAGAATCCAGCATGCCGATCAGCTTCATTTAACCGCTCCTTGAGATGGCCCTTTGCGGGAGCGACAACCTTAGCTGAGCCAGCGCGACCTGCAAACGACGGCCTGCTGCCCGGCCGTTTGTCTTCTATATAGCTCCGTTCGATTGAATTTCTTGCTATAAACGCACTCCGATAACCGCCTGGATGCCCGCCATAGAGCATTTTCGAGGCCTTGTCGGACAAATTCGCTGTCTTTTCAGTTGCTGAGGCCT
The DNA here is from genome assembly GCF_902498195.1 of Pseudomonas fluorescens. Lineage (GTDB taxonomy): Bacteria > Pseudomonadota > Gammaproteobacteria > Pseudomonadales > Pseudomonadaceae > Aquipseudomonas > Aquipseudomonas fluorescens_BU. Next base: position 489,238 of record NZ_CABVIY010000001.1, read on the forward strand.
CAACTCGGCCTTAGACTGCCGCCCCTCGTAAATTGAGTGCCGGGTGGCGCTTGGAACAAACGGCGCCTTTCCGATGGCCTGCCCAGGTCCGCCGGAACGCTCCCTTATTCGCCTTAATGCACGTTTTTTTATAGAGATATCAATGACAAAGGACAAGTTGCTGGCCATGCCGGCGGATGACTACATGAATGCCGAGCAACATGCTTTTTTCTCCGAGCTGTTGCAGAACATGAAAGTCGAAACCCATGAGCGCATCGAACAGAACCGCATCGCCATTGAAAGCCTGGACACCCCGGCTGACCCGGCTGACGCGGCTTCCGTCGAAGAAGAGCGCACCTGGCTGGTGAACGCCATCGATCGCGACCAGCGCATGCTGCCTCAGTTGGAACAAGCCCTGGAACGTATTAAAGAAGACAGCTTCGGCTGGTGCGACGACAGCGGCGAGGCCATTGGCCTCAAGCGCCTGCTGATCAGCCCGACCACCAAGTACTGCATCGAAGCCCAAGAGCGCCACGAGCAGATCGACAAGCATCAGCGTCAGGCCTGATTCGGTAGCGTCCGCATCGCGGGCAAGCCCGTTTCCACCCTCCAGTGGGAACGGGCTTGCCCGCGATGCTTTTTGTCGTCCGAAAATTCTTTGATTGATCTGCCGCAACACCCGCGACTAAAGGCTCATGGATAATGGCTTTTTAGTGGCGTGTAATGCGAAGACAATAAATAGAAGAACTTTGGGGTGACGACGATGACGAGAGACGGCTCTCCGGTTGCGGCAGTGCCTGCGCCAGTGCTTTTGCCAAAAAACCGTTGGCTGACACCCACGCTGCAAAGCATCGCCCTGATGCTGTTGCTGTGTGGCATGACACTCGGGAACGGGCCGCTGTATGTGGGCCTGCCGATGGCCGTGCTGATTGTCTGGCTGCCTCGCCTGCGATCGCGGAAAACCCCCGAAGCCGTGCCTGTCGATACGGGCGGCGCGATTTCTGCGTTGACGCGCGATCTGTCCTACACCACCAGCCATAACGCGCTGTCCGCCGCCGGCGTGGCCTTTTCGGTCAGGCAACTGGCTGACAAGTTGCAATCGCAACTCGGTGCCGCCGCCCAAATCGTCAGCAACGCCGAAGTGATGATTGCCACCGAGCAGGCCACCTCGACCCTCAGTCGCCAGGCCCTGAGCGCCGCGAGCGAGGCGCATCAGAGTGGCGCCGCCGGACGCACCGAGTTGATCGAGTCGATTGCCCGGATGCATCAGCTCAGCGCCCGGGCCAATAGCAGCCGGGAACTGATCGAAGCCCTGAGCCTGCGCAGCGACGATATCCAGCGCGTGACCCTGGTGATCCAGTCCATCGCCAGCCAGACCAACCTGTTGGCCTTGAACGCGGCCATCGAAGCGGCGCGGGCCGGGGAGCACGGTCGCGGTTTCGCGGTGGTGGCCGACGAGGTTCGCGGTCTGGCCGCACGCACGGCGACCGCCACCGGCGAAGTCGGCGAGATGGTGGCCGATATCCAGCAGCGCACGGCGCAAGTGGTGGAGCAGATTCGCCAGCTGTCCAGTGACCTCGACACCGGCGTCCAGCAGGTCGAGCACACCGGCCAGCACCTGGAAAACATCGCCCGGCTGGCGGCCAGTGTCGAACGCCAGGTCGGGGAAATCGCCCAGGGTGCCGACACTAACCGTGAACAACTCGACAGCCTGTTTCACGCCATCGAGCAAATGCGCAGTGACCTGGCCATCAGCGATCAACAGACCCGGCGCCTGGCCGAGGCGGCCGTGCAAATGGAGGGTCAGGCCGAAACCATCAGTGAGCGTCTGGCCGAGGTCGGGCTCGATGACTATCACCAGCGCATCTACGACCTGGCCCGCGAAGGCGCGAGCCAGATCGCGGCGCGTTTCGAAGCGGACATCGACGCGGGCCGTATCAGTCTCGACGACCTGTTCGACCGCAATTACCAGACGATTGCGAACACCAGCCCGGCCAAGTACCAGACGCGCTTCGACCGCTACACCGATCAGGTCCTGCCGGCGATCCAGGAACCGTTGCTGCCGCGCCATGAAGGCCTGGTGTTCGCCATTGCCTGCACCCAGCAGGGGTATGTGCCGACCCACAACACTGTTTTCAGCCAGCCGCTGACGGGGGACGTGCAGGTCGATACATTGCAAAACCGCACCAAGCGCAAGTTCACCGACCGCACCGGGATTCGTTGTGGGAGTCATCAACAGGCAGTGTTGTTGCAGACCTACACCCGTGATACGGGGGAGTTGATGCATGATTTGTCGGTGCCGATTGTGGTCAGGGGGCGGCATTGGGGCGGGTTGCGGTTGGGGTATAAGCCGGAAGTGGTTCAGGCTTCTTGAATGAGTACCTATCCGTTTACACCCTGGGGATTGTTACGCCGCCGGCAACGAAGCTGTACAAGTTCGCTGCTGTATCCCCATCCACAGACTCATTACCATGCCTACATAGTTAGGCTGCTAACGGAGTCGAAGACCATCATGCAAAGCAAAGTCGATGTCGCAGTGATGATTGGCAGCGGCGTACCCGCCAGTTTGCGAGCCTTGGGCCAGAGTGTGTGCTGGGTTGTGTTACTGAACGGCGAACGCCGGGGCACGGCATTTGCCAGTCGCCATGAAGCCGAGGAGTGCAGGGCTGCCTGGTTGGCGCAACTGGATGCCGAAACCCCGGACAGCCTGCATTGAGTCCAGGTCAGTGAACCTGGTGCATGCGCAGGTTCAGGTCGTCGACCACCCGCGCCCAGTCGGCGTCTTCACGCAATTGTTCTTTCAGGAAACCGGCTTGCTGCGGCGTCCAGAACTCGGCGTCGATGAGTTTTTTGTCGTCGGGCAGCGGTGAATGGCTGGCAATGAAATCGTCGATAGCTTTCTGGGTGGAGTCCAGGCCGAGCTGGTCGAACAAACCTTTCAAGTCGTGGGTCGGTGATTCCATGTTCATCTCCTGGCAGGGTGAGGCGAGTTCGAGGTTTGAAGTCCGGTTCCGCTACTTCTGAGGCAACTGCGCTTTCAGCGTTCGAAAACACTGTGCAAATCAAAGTTCAAACGCAGAAGTGAGCATAGACCGCAAACCTGATCTTCAGGCTTTCAATGCGCCGGCATCGACCGCCGCCTTGAGCTCCTTCGCCGATTCCTGGGCGGCGACGGCCGCGATGTCCGAGGACTTGAACCAGCGGTCTTTCTCGACCTGATGATAGGTCACGGTTTTCAGGGGTGGCTTGGCGCGCATGACAATCACGGCCTGGAACTCGCCGTCGACCTCTCTGGCTTCGCCCCGGATGAAAAACTCGCCGATATCAAATTCCGTCACGTTGCAGCCTTCCCTTGGAAATATATTGTTGTGTTCAACGACGTCCCGCCGTGGGCAGGACGCGTTTGATTGGGCGGGCAGTATGGCAGTAGTTGCTTGCCGGCGGCTGAGTTAAGTCGCCGGCATGACAAACGTTTCTATGGGGGAGCAAGACAGGTTTCGTCAAATGTGTGACTCGAGTGAGCGGGCGAGGGCGCAAGCTTCGTTATGATCGGCGCGGAAACCTCTTACATGCCCGGTGGAAATTTCCTTGATATGAAAGAACGAAATACCGGCCAATATCACCTGAAACTTCGGAGAGTCGGGGGCTTGGGGCTGGTATTGCGGGTGCTGTAACACCGGCGAAGGTGAAGTCGGCGTCGGTGCCAAGGGGGAAGCGAAGTGTGTCAGCGTGCACATATGAAGTCCTTTTCGTTGTTTAACCGACGTATGCACGTCGGTATGGGTAGTCTCGGCGAGCATGGCTGCTCTAGAATCACCCTCACTGGTGGGTGACCGATGTTTATCTAAAGCAATTTTTTCCGGGCGATATGTCGGAAAAGTGCTTTTTTTCAAGAGTTTTTTCCCTGAAGTTGATAGTCCGTATTTTCTGGGCGTAGGAAGGGTGTTTTCCTTCAACCTTTGACGAATGCCAGGCAAGACGAGGCGAGCGACGTCCAGTAGTCTGCTCAAGCCTTGTGATGGATGAGCCCTCTGCTCATCCGGGGATCTCGACCCGGGTTTTTTAGCTTTACCTTCGGCATTGCCGCTTTTTTCGGCTGTGCGCTTTTCAGGCGTGCGGCGTCATTTTCAGATGTGGGGATGGTTCCTTGGCAGTAAGTAATCTCGATATGCATGCTTTGTTTGTGCTGGGCGATTTGCGCGCAAAGCTGGTCAAACTCTTTCAATCGCGTTTCGTCTACATCACCGAACAGAACGCCGAAGGCATCTATGTTGCCGAAATCGATACCGAATCGGCGCTGGTGGTGGACGACAAGCCGGGCCTCAAGCTCAAGGTCGGCGATCATTTCAGTGCCTCGGTCCTGCCCAGTCGCGAAGGCGGCAAGCTGGACATTAAATTCCGCGATATCAAGCTGACGGTGTATGGCCTGGGCGATTACGCCTTCGTGACTACCGCCGACGGCGAGGCCATTGTGTTCAAGGAAGGCCATAGCGCGGTGACGGTGTTCGCCGCCCACCAGCAATTGCAGGAAGGCCTGACCAAGACGCTCAAGGCCGTGACCGCCAAGGCCGCCAAATGGCGCAAGGGCGAGCTGGTGACGTTCAAGGCCAGCGAGTAATGAGCGTGACCCGCGCCGATTTCCACCAGCAGCACCAGGCTGACGCTCAAGCCGAAGCCCTGCGGTTATTCGAGCACAAGGCCGTTCTGCAGGGCGCCTGGCTGAACTGGGTGGCGTCACAGCTCTACACGATGCGCCCGGCGGAATACGCCAGCATGGTCAGGAGAGAACTTCAGCGTTTGCAGGACATTTCCGAAAATTAGTCCGAACCCCTCGAAAGCAGGAACCTCTACTACAGTCAGATGACTGAAGTTTCAGAGGCTTCGTGGTCATCTGCCTGGCCATCCTGCTATTGCTGTGAACAGCACGAGGTGCAAAAGCATGAAAGGTTTTCGACGGTTGCTGGCTGCTGTCCTGGTCACTTGCGGTGTATGGGCGTCGCCCGTTCCGGTGCTGGCCGCCCAGGCGCCGATCCATTTCGCCGACCTGAACTGGGAAAGCGGCAGCCTGATCACCGACATCCTGCGGATCATTGTCGAAAAGGGTTACGGCCTGCCGACCGACACGTTGCCGGGGACCACGATTACCCTGGAAACCGCATTGGCCAACAATGACATTCAGGTGATTGGCGAAGAGTGGGCCGGGCGCAGTCCGGTGTGGGTCAAGGCCGAAGCCGAAGGCAAGGTCGTCAGCCTGGGCGATACAGTCAAGGGCGCCACCGAAGGCTGGTGGGTGCCGGAATACGTGATCAAGGGCGACCCGGCCAAGGGCATCAAGCCGTTGGCGCCGGACTTGCGCAGTGTCAGCGACCTGCCCAGGTACAAGGACGTGTTCAAGGACCCGGAAGCACCCGGCAAGGGGCGGTTCCTCAACAGTCCCATCGGCTGGACATCGGAAGTGGTCAACAAGCAGAAGCTCAGGGCCTATGGCCTGGAAGACAGCTACGTGAATTTCCGCAGCGGTTCCGGGGCGGCGCTGGACGCCGAGATCAGTTCGTCGATCCGTCGCGGCAAACCGGTGTTGTTCTATTACTGGTCGCCCACGCCGCTGCTGGGTCGCTTCAAACTGATTCAGCTGGAAGAGCCGCCATTCGATGCCGAGGCCTGGAAAACCCTGACCGACGCCGACAATCCAAACCCGCGACCCACCCGTTCCCTGGCTTCGAAACTGTCCATCGGCGTGTCCACGCCTTTCCAGAAGCAGTATCCGCAGATTGCCGAGTTCTTCGCCAAGGTCGACTTTCCCATCGACCCGTTGAACAAGGCCCTGGCGGACATGAGCGAGAAACACACGGCGCCGCGTCAGGCGGCGGAGGACTTCATGAAGAAGCATCCGGATGTGTGGAAGGCCTGGGTGCCCAAGGAGGTGGCGGACAAGGTGTCGGCCGGTCTGTAGGCGCCGTGTAGGAGCTGCCGCAGGCTGCGATCTTTTGATCTTGTTTTTTAAAAAGCAAAATCAAAAGATCGCAGCCTGCGGCAGCTCCTACAGGGAGATATCAAAACGTTGTCTGCACCGCCAACTCAAAGGTTCGCGGCGATCCCAGGTAATACGCCGGCGACACATGGGCAAACTCGGCATACACCTCGTTGGTCAGGTTGCGCACCCGGCCGGTGATCGTGGTGTGCCGGTCGACCTTGTAGCTGAGAAACGAACCGAACAGCGTGTACGACGGCACGGTCAGGGTGTTGGCGCTGTCGGCAAACACCGATGCCACGTAGCGTGCATCCACTCCGCCTTGCCATTGCGGCGCGAAATCATAGGTCAGCCACAGGTTGCCGACCCGGTCCGGGACGTTGGTCGGCGTGTTGCCCTGGCGTGAAACCACCTCGCCGGCGGTATTCTTCTCGGTGAATTCATCGTATTGGGCATCGACCCAGGCGAAGTTGCCTTCGGCCAGCAGCTGGTCGGTGATGCGCAGCGAGCTGGCCACTTCGATGCCCCGCGACGTTTGCTGGCCCACCGGAATGCTCAGGGTCGGGTCTTGCGGGTCGGTCACCGCGAAGTCCTTGCGCTCGATCCTGTACGCCGCCACCGTCGCCGAGCCGCGACCGTCCAGGTAGTCGAACTTGCTGCCGACTTCCCACTGCTTGCCCGTGGACACGTCGAAGTCCTGGGTGCCATTGGGCTGCTCGGCGGCGGTGCTGTATTGCGCGTAGACATTCGCTGACGGCAATACCTGATAGGTCAGGCCAACGCGCCCGGTCAGCGGTTCCCAGCGGCGCTTGAGGTGCCGTGGATTGCTGGCGGTGACGACGCGGTGGTTGGTCACGTCGAGGTCGATGTCGTCATAGCGCAGGCCAGTCAGCAGCGACAGTTTGTCGGTGAATGCCAGGCGATTCTCGACAAACAGGGCCTTGGTGGTGACCTCGTTGGTCTTGTCGCTGACGAAACCCTGTCGGGTGCCAGGAATGTCGTAGAAGTGCCCCGGCGAATAGTTGTCTGGATCGACCGTGCTGGCGCCTTTGACGTTGAGCGGCGAGTTGGTGGTCTGGTTGACCTTGTACTCGAAGCCGCCGGACCAGGTCGTCGCCAGCCCCAGCAGCGTGTTGTCGTGGCGCAGTTCGAACTGGTTGCCGTCCTGCTCGCCCTGGTGCCGCACCTGATAAGCCGTGGAGCGGTTCACCGCGCTGTTGTCGGCGTTGTACTGGTAGGTTTCCAGGTTGCGGTAATCGCGCTGGCTGTCGAGGTGGTAAAGCATGTTGCGCAGGGTGGTGCTGTCGTTGATCCGGTAGTCGATGATCGAGCGCACCCAGATCGTCCGCTGTTCGTAGCGGCCGTCTTCGACGTTGTAATTATTGAAGCGGTTGTGTCTGTCGATCTTCAGTTCGCCAGCCTTGGGGCTCAGCACTGGCGTGCCCCAGTAGGGGCTGTCTTCGTGTTCGTCCTGGTATTCCAGGGCCAGGGTGTGGGACAGGTCTGGCGTCAGGTCGCTGAGCAATGAAAACGCGACGCTCCAGGCATCACGCTCCTGCCGGTCGATGTAGCCGTTGCCGGTGTTGTGGCTGACGTCGAGGCGGGCGTAATGCTGCACGTTCGCGCCGGCTTCGCTCAACGCATGATTGAGGCTGAAGGCGGTTTGGGTGGCGTCGTAGGTGCCGTAGCTGACCCTGCCTTCCAGTGCCTGCTCGTCGCGGCTCGCCAGTTTGGTGACGTAGTTCAGCGAGCCGCCCACGGAGCCGGCGCCATTGATCAGTGACGACGGGCCACCGACCAGCTCCACCCGGTCATAAATCCACGCATCCACGGGCCGGGCGAGGCCACCGGATACGTTCACGCCATTGAACATCTGGGTGATCTGGCTGCTGGTGAAGCCTCGATAGGAGACGAAACCGCCGAAGCCCGGCGGTGCGCTGGCATTGACGCCGGGCAGGGTGTTGGCGGCGTCCTGGAAGTTCTGCGCACCACGGCGTTCGATGTCGTTGCGGTTGGCGATGGCCACCGAGGCCGGGGTGTCCCGCACACTCAAGCCCAGGCGCGAGGCCATGCCGCTGGACTGGTCCAGGTTCAGGCCGGGTGCGGCGCCTTGCTCGCCGTCGATGGTGATCGGGGCCAGATCGACCGTGGATTGTGCCCAGGCGCTGACGGACAGGCAGCCGAACAGGCTCGCCAGTAAAGGAACGTGTTTCATTGATGAATCCTGAATGCTTGGTTAGCAAGCAGCGCACACGCAAACGCCTCGCGTTGGCGAAGTGGGCTGAACGATAGCGACGAAGAGATTCAGGCGAGCGGCGGCGCGCGCGGGTTGGCCGAGGGCCAGGTGAAGCGGGCAGGGAGGTCGGTACTGGCGATCGGCGCCAGCGGCGGGCTGTGTTGCTCGGGCAGGATCGCCAGGGTCAGGCTGGAGTTGAACGCCGGGCCCATGCCCCCGGTGGAACACAGTGGGCAGCCGAAGGCCTTGGACAGCGTCGGCAGTTGTTCCTGGGACGAGTGGGTCGAAGCCGGTGCCTGGGTGGCCGGGTCGACCGTACAGAACTGGCCGCCGATGCCATTGAGTTGCATCCCGACCATTTGCCCGTGACCGATGCTGCAGGCGAACACATTGAACAGAACGCAGCAGTAGAGCGTCCAGGCCAGCAGTGAGCGATCGGTGCGGGAGAATTTCATGGGGCGGCACTTTACTCCACCGCCGACCGGTCGTGCACTTCAAAAAATGCCGACTAGGATGATTCTGTCCAAATCCCTTTCAAGGATCTTCAACCATGACCTTTGCGTTGGCTCAATGGCTGGTGACGATATTTGCGGCGATCAGCCTGGTGCACGTGTATTGGGCGTTTGGCGGTGAGTGGGCGGCGGTGGCCGCCGTGCCGCAGGTGCCGGTGGAGGGCGGTGTGCAGTTGCAGCCGGCCTTCGAACCACAAGGCTGGATCACCTTGCTGGTGGCCGCTGCCTTGCTGGCGATTGCGGTGCTGGTGTGTTTGCGGGTCGGCTGGTGGCTGCCACAGGTGCAGCATCGGGTGTTGCAGTGGGTGATCAGCGCGATTGCGCTATTGCTGTTCGCCCGGGCGATTGGCGATTCGGAGCTGGTGGGTTTTTTCAAGGAGGTCAAAGGCTCCAGGTTTGCCCGATGGGATACCTGGGTGTATTCGCCGTTGTGTGTGGTGCTGGGGGGCGGGTTGTTGGCCGTGGCCTGGGTTTGAGGTGTCCCCGCTGACGCCTTCGCGAGCAAGCCCGCTCCCACAGGGGAACGCATTCCAGGGTGGGAGCGGGCTTGCTCGCGAAGGCGTCGGCCCATTCAATACAAATCCCGGATTCAACCCCCGCTTTCGGTACGGCGGCTACTGACCTCCGCCGGCACATCATCCCCGGCCATGCGCTTGCGGAACAACGCCGCCCGGGCCAGCAGCAGGGTGGTCACCGGCACCGTAATCGCCAGCAGGATCGGAATCAGCCACGCGTGCAATACCGGCGCGGACTTGAGCGCGGAAAAGTAGATGATCGACGCCAGCGCCACGCACCAGGCGCCTAATGTCGACGCCAGTGCCGGCGGGTGCATGCGCTGGAAGTAATCCTTCATCCGCACCAGGCCAATGGCGCCAATCAGCGCAAACAGGCTGCTGAGCACCAGCAGGATGGCCACCGCCATTTCCACCCACAAGGACAGTTCAGCGTTCATTCGATCACCTCGCCACGCAGCAGGAATTTCGCCAGGGCAAACGAGCCGACGAAGCCGAACAGCGCGATCAGCAGCGCCGCCTCGAAGTAGGTATCACTGGCATAGCGGATGCCCAGGGTCAGCATCATCAGCATGGCGATGATGTACAGGTAGTCCAGCGCCAGGACCCGGTCCTGGGCCGAAGGCCCCTTGAACAGGCGGATCAGGGTCAGGATCATCGCCACGGAAAACAGGAACAGGCTCAGGACAATCGCGTTCGACAGCAGGGCGCTCATTCGAAGATCTCCATCAACGGTCGTTCGTAGGTCGACTTGAAGTGCTCGATGAACAGCCCTTCGTCATCCAGATCGAAGACGTGCAGCAACAGAATGCTGCGGTCCAGCGCCAGCTCCGACCAGACCGTGCCGGGCACCACGGTGCAGATCATCGACAGCGTCGCCAGGCCGTTGGCATCGCGCAGGTCCAGCGGCACCTTGATGAACCGCGAGCGCGGTGGCCGGCGCCCGGCATTGAGCACGCCCCAGGCCACGGCGAGGTTGGACACCACGACATCGCGACCGACCACCAGGAACAGGCGCAGGATCACCCCTGGCCGCCGAATGCGGATCGGCAAAGGTCGCAGCTTGCGCATCATCAAGGGCGCGAAGAAACCCAGCGCGGCACCCAGCAGCAGGTTGCCGGGACTCATCGACAGGTTCAGTACCAGCCACAACAACCACAGGGCCAGCGACAGCCACGGTGCGGGAAACAGACGCTTCATGGGCGCACCTCCAGCATCGCCGCCCGCGCTTCCGGGCTCGGAACGGCGCGGGTGCCGAGCACGGCCATCACGTACTGCTCGGGATTGTTCAAGGCGTCGGCGGCGGCCTGGGTGTAGCGCAGCAGTGGCTCGGCCTTGAAGGTCAGCGCGATGCTCAAGCCCAGCAGCGCGAAGATCGGCACGCATTCCAGGCGGCGCAACAGCGGCGACGGTCGTTCCGCTGGCGTCCAGAAGCGCTGGATGCCCAGTCGCGAAAAGGCCACCAGCGAGGCCAGGCCAGAAAGGATCAGCAGCGCCAGCAAGCCCCACGCCGCGTTCGAGATCGGTGCTTCATGCCCAAGGCCCAGCGGGTTGAGCAGGGCACTGAGCAGGCCGAGCTTGCCAATGAACCCCGACAGCGGCGGCATGCCGATGATCAGCAGTGCGCAGGCAATGAAGCTCAGGCCAAGGAACGCCATGGTCCAGGGAATCACCTGGCCGACCACCGCTTTCTGGTCATCGTCGAGGTTGACGCCCTTGGCCGGATGCAACGATTCCAGCGGCCGTGGCAGCATTTCGTTTTCATCTTCCAGGGGGATTTCGTTGGCCGAGCGCGAACGTTCGATCAGCTCGGCCAGCATGAACAGCGCGCTCAAGGCCAAGGTCGAGCTGACCAGATAAAACAGCGCCGCGCCGATCAGGTCGGGCTGGGCGAAACCGATGGCCGACAGCAGAATCCCCGCCGACACCAGGATGCTCAGGCTGGCCATGCGTTCCAGGCGTTGCGCGGCGAGGATCGCCACGGCTGCGCAGATAATCGTGGCCATGCCGCCGTAGATCAGCCACTCGCCACCGAAATACGCCGAGGCCCCGGCCTGGCCGGAAAACAGCAGGGTCCACAGGCGCAGCAAGGTGTAGATGCCGACCTTGGTCATGATCGCGAACATCGCCGCCACGGGCGCGCTCGCCGAGGAGTACGCCGGCACCAGCCAGAAATTCAGCGGCCACATCCCGGCCTTGGCCAGGAACGCCACTGCCAGGATGCCCGCGCCGGCATGCAGCAGCCCGCGATCGGCCTGTGGCACCAGCGGGATCTTCAGCGCCAGGTCGGCCATGTTCAGGGTGCCGGTCACCCCATAGATCAGCGCCGCACCGATCAGGAACAGGGTCGAGGCCAGCAGGTTGATCGAGATGTAATGCAGGCCCGACGACACCCGCGCCCGGCCCGAGCCGTGGAGCATCAGGCCGTAGGAAGCGGCCAGCAGCACTTCGAAGAACACGAACAGGTTGAACAGGTCAGCGGTCAGGAACGCGCCATACAGGCCCATCAACTGAATCTGGAACAGCGCATGGAAGCTCGAACCGGCACTGTCCCAGCGCGCCATGGCGAACAGCAGGGCGCTGACGCCGATGATCCCGGTCAGCACCAGCATCAGCGCCGACAGGCGATCGACCACCAGCACCAGGCCGAACGGCACCTGCCAGTTGCCGGGCAGGTACACGCCGATGGAGCCAGGCACGCCGGTGGTTTGCGTCCATTGCAACAACAGCAGCGAGATGCCCAGGCCCAGCAGGCTGGAGAACAGGTTGATTTTGGCTTTGAGCGGACGGTGCTTTTCGCCGAGCATCATCATGATGGCGGCGGTCAGCAGCGGCAGCAGGATCGGTGCCGCGATCAGGTGCGTCATCGCATTCATTCTTTAGGCTCCCGGCCATCCACATGGTCGGTGCCGGTCAGGCCCCGAGAGGCCAGCAAGACCACCAGGAACAGCGCGGTCATGGCAAAGCTGATGACGATCGCGGTCAGGACCAGCGCCTGGGGCAACGGGTCGGTGTAGTGCAGCAGATCCTGCGGCACGCCGTCCTTGATGATCGGCTCCTTGCCGATGAACAGGCTGCCCATGCTGAAGATGAACAGGTTGACGCCATAGGACAAAAGGCACAGGCCCATGACCACCTGGAACGTCCGGGGCCGCAGGATCAGCCAGACGCCGGACGCGGCCAGGACGCCGATGGCGATTGCGATGACTTCTTCCATCAGACGGCCTCCTTGATGGCGACGGGTTTGGGCTGGGCCGAGGTTTTATGACCCCGTACCGACTGGTGGGCGAGGGCGGTGAGGATCAGCAGTGTCGAACCGACCACCACCGAATACACGCCAACGTCAAAGAACAGCGCGCTGGCGAGGTGGATGTCACCCAGCAGCGGCAGGTCCAGATGCCAGGTGTGAGTGGTCAGGAACGGATAGCCGGCCGCCATCGCACCCAGTCCGGTGACCGTGGCGAACAGCAGGCCGGTGCTCATCCAGCGCAGCGGTCGCAGGCTCATTTGCGCCTCGACCCACTGCGTGCCCGCCACCATGTATTGCAGGATGAACGCCACCGACATCACCAGCCCGGCGACAAAACCGCCGCCCGGCTGGTTGTGCCCGCGCATGAACAGGTAGAACGACACCACCAGGGCAATCGGCAACAGCAGGCGAACCAGCACCGCCGGCACCATCATGAAACCGAGCGCGGTGTCGCTGGCGTGACGCGGGTTGACCAGGTCGGTGACCACGTCGGGCGCGAGCAAGCGCTGCTGGGCCGGCAGTTGCAGGCTTTCCTTGGGCGGGCGGAAACGGCGCAGCAGGGCGAACACGGTCAGCGCCACGGCCGCCAGCACGGTGACCTCGCCGAGGGTGTCGAAACCGCGGAAGTCCACCAGCATCACGTTGACCACGTTGCTGCCGCCACCCTCGGGCAGCGCGCGGCTCAGGTAGAACGAGGAAATGTCGTTCGGCGTCTGGCGCGTCAGCATCGCATAGGACAACACCGCCATGCCCCCGCCGACCACGGTCGACAGCAGCAAGTCGCGGATCCGCCGGATACGCGCCTTGCGCAGGCTGCTCGGCAAGGGCGACACCTCTTCGATCCGTCGCGGCAGCCAGCGCAGGCCCAGCAGGATCAGCACCGTGGTCACCACTTCGACCACCAGTTGCGTCAGGGCAAGGTCGGGCGCCGAGAACCAGACGAAGGTCACGCAGGTCATCAGGCCGCAGACGCTGACCATGGTCAGGGCGGCGAGACGGTGATACTTGGCCTGCCAGGCGGCGCCGAGGGCGCAGACAATCGCCAGCAGCCAGAGGATGACGAACACGATCGAGCCCGGAATTTTCGGCCGGTCGCCCCAGCTCAGGCTGCTGTGCAGCATCGGGATCAAGCCGGCGAGGACGGCGGCGAGCACCATCAGGAACAGCTGGGTTTGCAGGCGCCGGGTGCTGATCCGCCGCTCCAGGCGTCGGCCCAGGTGCATCATGATCACCAGGCTGCGTTCGAACAGGCGCTTGCCGTTGAACCGGCCAATGAGCGGCGGGTAGCGGAAGCGCCCGCGCTTGAGCTGGTTGCGCAGCAGCAGGTACAGCACGATGCCGCCGGACATGGCGATCAGGCTCATGATCATCGGCGCGTTCAAGCCGTGCCAGATCGCCAGGCTGTATTGCGGCAATGTTCCGCCCACCACCGGCAGCGCGGCGGCGGCCAGCAACGGGCCGACCACCTGCGCCGGGAAGATCCCCACCACCAGGCAGGCGAACACCAGCAATTCGACCGGAGCGCGCATCCAGCGCGGCGGCTCGTGCGGGGTGTGCGGCAGGTCGGTGGCGGTCGGGCCGAAGAACACGTCCACGGTGAAACGCAGGGAATAGGCGACGCTGAAGGTCCCGGCGATGGTCGCGACGATGGGCAGGGTCGTTTCGATCCAGGCCGTGGCGTTGATGAACACGGTTTCGGCGAAGAACATCTCTTTGGACAGGAAACCGTTGAGCAGCGGTACGCCGGCCATGGAGGCGCTGGCGACCATCGCCAGGGTGGCGGTGAACGGAATCAGCTTGATCAGGCCGCTGAGCTTGCGGATGTCGCGGGTGCCGCTTTCGTGGTCGATGATCCCGGCGGCCATGAACAGCGAGGCCTTGAACGTGGCGTGGTTGAGGATGTGGAACACCGCGGCCACGGCCGCCAGCGGACTGTTCAGGCCCAGCAGCAGGGTGATCAGCCCGAGGTGGCTGATGGTCGAGTAGGCCAGCAGGCCCTTGAGGTCGTTCTGGAACATGGCGCAATAAGCGCCGAGCAACAGGGTGCAGGCCCCGGCGCCGCTGACGATGTAGAACCATTCTTCACTGCCCGACAGCGACGGCCACAGCCTTGCCAGCAGGAACACCCCGGCCTTGACCATGGTGGCCGAGTGCAGATAGGCCGAGACCGGTGTCGGTGCGGCCATGGCGTGGGGGAGCCAGAAGTGGAAGGGGAATTGCGCGCTTTTGCTCAGGGCGCCGATGAGGATCAGGGGCAGCAGGATGGGGTAGAGGGCATGGGCACGAATCAGATCGCCGGCGGCCAGGACCTTGTCCAGGTCATAGCTGCCGACCACATGGCCAAGCAGCATGACCCCCGCCAGCAGGCACAAACCCCCGGCCCCGGTGACCATCAGCGCCATGTAGGCGCCGCGCCGGGCATCGGCGCGGTGGTGCCAGTAGCCGATCAGCAGGAACGAGAAGAGGCTGGTCAGCTCCCAGAAAAACACGATTTGAATAAGATTGCCGGAGATCACCAGCCCGAGCATGGCGCCCATGAACGCCAGGAAAAACGCGAAGAAGCGCGGCACCGGATCGTCCGGCGACATGTAGTAGCGGGCGTACAGCGACACCAGCGTGCCGATGCCCAGCACCAGCATCGAGAACAGCCAGGCGAAGCCGTCCATGCGCAGGACGAAGTTCAGGCCCAGGCTCGGCAGCCAGAAAAACTCTTCACGGATCACGCCGCCATGGGCGATTTGCGGGTACAGGAGCGCGACCTGAACGGTGCCGATCAAGGCCACCAGGCCAGCCAGGAGGGATTCGGTGTTACGCGCGTTGTGTGGCAGCACCGCTGCCAGACAGCTGCCTAAAAAAGGCAGAAGCAGTAGAACTATCAGGGACATAGGCTTCTAATCTGCGGAAGTTTGTGAAGCATCATACGTGCCAGCTCCCGGATCGCCAAACGCCAAGCTGTCGCAGAATCCTACAAGGTAGTTGGAAAAAGCCTGTTTAACATTGTTTCAGGGGATTGTATTTGGCAGGTCTGGCCCCTTCGCGAGCAAGCCCGCTCCCACGGGGGAACGCATTCCAAATGTGGGAGCGGGCTTGCTCGCGAAGGCTATCGTCCAGGCACCGATGATTTCGCAGGTTAACCTTGAGTTTCTTGTTCCAACGCGTCCTCAGCCTCGACACTCTTACCCTTGGCCTTCAACTCACTGACAATCACCGCCGCCACAATCAACCCGGCCCCCAGCAAGGCAATCGCCGGCAACCGCTCCCCGGCCATCCGCCCGACTATCCCGGCCCACACCGGCTCGCCGGCATAGATCAAGGTCGCACGGGTGGGCGAAACGCTCTTCTGCGCCCAGTTCATCGCCACCTGAATCGCCGCACTCGCCGCGCCCAGCCCCAGGGCGCTGCACAGCAGCAGCCAGGAAAAGTCCGGTATCCGTTCCTGGGTTGGCACCACCATCAGGAACGACAGCAGCGCGGTGACCGCCAATTGCACCACCGTCACCCGTTTCACATCGACCTGACCGGCAAAGTTGCTGATCAGAATGATCTCCGCGGCAATGGCGATGGCACCGATCAAGGTGGCGATCTCACCGGGGCTGAAATTGAACGACGCGCCGGAAGGTCCCGACACCAACATCAACCCGGTAAACGCCATCATGATCCCGATGCTGGGCATCAACCCCGGACGGCGCCCCAGCACCAGCCATTGCAGCAACGGCACGAAAGGTACGTACAACGCGGTGATAAAGGCCGACTGGCTGCTGGGAATGCTTTGCAGGCCGACAGTCTGCAAGCCATAGCCGAGCATGATCGCCACGCCGATAAAGGCGCCGGCCTTGAGCTCGAACAGCGTCAGGTTGCGCAGGCTGCGCCAGGAGAACAGGGCGACGATGCTCGCGGCGGCGGCAAAGCGCAGGCCGACGAAAAACATCGGTCCGCTGACGGTCATCGCATGCTGGACCAGCAAAAAGGTCCCGCCCCAGATCATGGTGATCAGCACCAGTACGCACTCAGCCTTGCTGAGCCGCAGGAAACGGGAGGAAGCCTGGGGGGAGTTCACCGACGTCATGATCTTGCACACTATCGAGTGGGGGACGCACAATGCGCCGGAAGTTGGGCAGTATACTGCCCAATACCACCCAGTGAGCAATATAGTGCACAAAGATTCCACGCAACGGGCTTCTGTCCTGCAGCACGTCAGCCAGAACGTTCGTCGTTTGCGCCATGCCGCCGACATGAGCCAGACCGCCCTGGCGGAAAAGTCCGGTGTCAGCCGCCGCATGCTGGTGGCCATCGAGGCCGGCGAAAAGAATGTCAGCCTGACCACCCTCGACCGTGTGGCCGAGGCGCTGGACGTGGCGTTCAGCGACCTGATCCAGGCCCCCGAAGTGCGCGACCACAGCCGCATCAACGAGCTGGCCTGGGCCGGGACCATCCCCGGCAGCAAGGCGGTGTTGCTGGCCAAGGCCAATGCCAGTCGTGAAGTCGAGCTTTGGGAATGGCGCCTGGAACCGGGCGACCATTACCCGTCGGAGCCGGATGCCGATGGCTGGAGTGAACAGTTCTATGTCTTTGAAGGCTGCCTGACCCTGATGGTCGGCGATGTCCCGCACCGCATCGGCGCCGGCGAGTTTTTCATGTTCGCCAGCAACCAGCCGCATTCCTATCGCAACGAGGGGACGGTGGCGGTGCGGTTCGTGCGCAACGTGGTGATCTGAACTGTTGGCCAGTCAACAGCGGATAAACACTTTGCTGCTCCAAAGCTATAAGTGTTTCTGGATTTTACTCCTAAGATACTGAAATAAAACGAATTTAATATCAGGCACGACTCCTGCAACCGCACTGGGTATTCCTTCCCAATGCTTTCGGAGTGCCGTTTGATGGCCCGTGAAATTCGTCTCAACGCTTTTGACATGAACTGTGTCGGCCACCAGTCCCCGGGGCTGTGGGCCCATCCACGGGATCGCTCGTGGCAGTACAAGGACCTGGAGTACTGGACCGACCTGGCGAAAATCCTTGAGCGCGGCAAGTTCGACGGTTTGTTCATCGCCGACGTGCTGGGTATCTATGACGTCTACAACGGCAACGGTGAGGCGGCGATTCGGCAGGCGGCCCAGGTGCCGGTCAACGATCCGTTGCAATTGATCCCGCCGATGGCGCTGGTCACCGAGCATTTGGGTTTTGGCCTGACCGCCTCGCTGTCGTTCGAGCACCCGTATCCGTTCGCCCGGCGCCTGTCGACCCTCGATCACCTGACCAAGGGCCGCGCCGGCTGGAACATCGTCACTTCGTACCTGGAGAGCGGCGCGAAGAACCTCGGGCAGAAAACCCAGACCGAGCACGACGCCCGTTACGACTTCGCCGAGGAGTACCTGGAGGTTTGCTACAAGCTGTGGGAAGGCAGCTGGGAAGAGGGCGCCATCCTGCGCGACCGTGAGCGTCGGGTGTTCAGCGACCCGAGCAAAATCCACGAAATCCGGCACGTCGGCAAACACTTCCAGGTGCCGGGCATTCATCTGTGCGAACCCTCGCCGCAACGCACCCCGGTGCTCTATCAGGCCGGCGCATCGAGCCGCGGCAAGCAGTTCGCCGCCGAACACGCCGAGTGCGTGTTCGTCGCCGCGCCTTCGAAAGTGCTGCTCAAGAAAACCGTCGCGGACATTCGCCGGCGTGCCGCCGAGGCCGGGCGCGATCCGTCGAAGGTGCTGGTTTTCAACTTGCAGACGGTGATCCTTGGCGAGACTGACGCCAAGGCCAAGGCCAAGTTCGAGGAATACAAAACCTGGGTCAGCTATGAAGGGGCCATGGCGTTGATTTCCGGCTGGACCGGCATCGACTTCAGCCAATTCAAACCCGACGAGCCGCTCAAGCATGTGCACACCAACGCCATCCAGTCGGCGGTGGAGGCGTTCTCCACGGCGGATCCGAACAAGGTCTGGACGCCCAACGAACTGGCCGATTGGGTGGGGATCGGCGGCTTTGGCCCGCTGTTCGTCGGCAGCCCGGAAACCGTCGCCGACCTGTTGCAGGAATGGGTCGAGGAGACCGACGTGGACGGCTTCAACCTGGCCTATGCACTGACCCACGAAACCTTCATCGATGCCGTGGAATTGCTGGTGCCCGAGTTGCAGAAGCGCGGTGTGTACAAGACCGAGTATGCACCGGGGACCTTGCGCGAGAAGTTGTTCGGGGCCGGGCCGCGATTGCCGGAGATTCATCCGGGGGCAGGTTATCGCGACCTGGCGGCATTGCGCGGGCAGCAAAAGAAAGTGCTGTCGGCCTAGAAAACCGGGCACACCATACATCCCTGTGGGAGCGAGCCTGCTCGCGAAAGCGCTCTATCCGACGACATTGATGTCGTATATGCCGGCCTCTTCGCGAGCAGGCTCGCTCCCACAGGAAGCTGATCAGCAATAGAACAGCCCGGCGGACCACCGCACGCCTTTGCCCATGAACAGGAGGTTCCCCCCATGAGCGTGCACGAACTCAAGCGTCCGTCGACGGTGGACATCGCGCAATGGCAGGTCAGCGTGCCCAGGGCGCTGGAGCAGTTGAACCATTGGGCGCAGGTCAGTCCCTTGCAACCCGCCTTGCGGCACAAGCGCCATGGGCAGTGGTTTGTCTGGCGCTGGATCGATGTCCTGCGTGATGTCGAGCGCCTGGCCGATGGTTTGCGGCAGCAGGGGTTCAGCGAGGATTCGCGGTTGGCCGTCAGCGGTGCCTTCGAACCGGACCTGCTGTTGCTGGCCCTGGCCGCGCAACAGGTGGGGGGCCAATTGCTCAGCGTCCCGGACAATCTCGACCCGTCCGCGTTGCACAAGGTCCTGTGGCACAGCCGTCCCACCCATGCCTTTGTGCCGGACCGACAGGCGCGGCAACGCTGGCTCGGCCAGGGCCAGTCACTGCTCGATTTTGCCGGGCTGCTGGGGCCGGTCGAGCCCCCGCAACGCCTGCGCCTGGGGCTCTCTGGCGCACAGCTATGGAGCGAGGAGGGTACGCAGTGGCAGGACGGCCTGCGCGTGGTGCTGGAGCAATGGCTGCATCGCGGGCAAACCCTGGCCCTGGCGCAAAGTCCCGGCAGCGCCAGGCATGACCGCCGGGAAGTGGCGCCTTCCGGCCTGCTGCTTTCCGCCGAGCGCCTGCAACGGCTTGGGGCGCAATGGGAGAGCCATCTGGCTTTGCCGGGGACCTGGCGTCGGCGCCTGTTCGACTGGGCCCTGGCGCACCCGCAAAAAAGCGTGCAGTTTCTGGTCAGGCAGCGCGTTCGCCGAGCGCTGGGTTTGCACAACCTGCGGTTCATCTGGCAAGCCACGGGCACGGCACAGACACCACCCGAGCCGGGCTGGCTTGCCGACTTGAAACGGGACCTCGCTTGACCACGATCGATTCCATCCTGTCCTACTTTGGTACTGTCCGATGAGTCTTCCATGGTGTTGGCGCTTATTATCGTCCAGGCGATTTTCCAGAACGCCTACAGGCAAACACCGACCAGTGAGAACGGCATGAGTGAAATCCAACACGGACAGGCGAGCGCTGCCCTGCGTCACGCGACCATCCTGATCGTCGGCGGCGGCCTCAGCGGCACGATGCTGGCGGCACAATTGTTGCGCCTGCCGGGCCGGCGCTCGGTGCTGGTGATCGAACCCCGCGCCGAACTCGGCCGGGGCGAGGCCTACAGCGCCGTGGAACTGGGCCATACGCTCAACGGCAATGCGGCGCGCATGAGCGTCGACCCGGACAACGCCGACGACCTGACCCAGTGGCTGACCGACTACATCGCCGCCGGGGGCTGGCCGGAATCGGATGAGCAGCATGTGCCGATCAGCGAACTGTTCCCGCCACGGGGCCTATTCGGCCTGTACGTGCAGCAGCGCCTGGCGCAGGCGCAAGCGGTGGGCGCGCTGAACGGTTCGACGGTCGAGCACGTACGCGCCGAAGTGGTGGACCTGCAAACCGATGCCGATGGCGTGCGGTTGACCCTGAGCGACGGGCAACGATTGCGGGGCGACTTTGCCGTACTCGCCACGGGGATGTTCCCTGCGGCGCGCACGCCGCAAATCGAATCCAGCGGCTTGAACGCGGCGGCACTCGACCCCTGGGATGTGGCGGCCATGCGGCAGCTCGATCCGCAGTCGACGGTGCTGATCATCGGCTCGGGGCTGACCATGGTCGATGCCGTGGTATCGCTGGAACAGGCCGGACATCGCGGGCCAATCGAAGTGTTTTCCCGTCACGGCTTGCTGCCCCATGTGCGGCGGCAACCACCGGCCTGGGCGGATTTCCTCGCCGCCGATCACCGCATTCGCACCCCGCGACAATTGCTGCACGAGCTGCGCCGGCAGTGCCGCGACGCCATCGCCCAAGGCATCGACTGGCAGGCGCCACTGGACACGGTGCGGGCGCATATCGGTCGCTTGTGGAGTCAGGCCACCGACGTGCAACGCCGCCAGTTCGTACGGCATGTGCGGCCATGGTGGGAAAGCCACCATCACCGCTCGCCGCCCTTGAGCGCGCAATTGGTGGCGCGCTTGCACGCAGAAGGGCGCTTGCGGATTCAGGCCGCGTCGTTCAAGGGCCTTGAGCCTGCTTCGGGCCGTGACGTGGGCATTCTGATTCGTCGTCGTGGTGAGGCTGAAACGGTGGTTATCCGTGGTGCGGCCTTGATCAATTCCAGTGGCATCGAATATGACTGGCGGCGGGTGGCGCGACCGTTGCCCCGGCAGCTGCTGGCTCGCGGAATGGTGCGGCCGGGACCGCTGGCGCTGGGAATTGCGGCGGCTGTGGATGGCGCGGTGCTGGACAAGGACGGGCAGGTTGCCGTGCGGCTCTTTGCCATGGGGCCGCCGTTGCGGGGGATGTGGTGGGAAAGTACGGCGGTGACGGATGTGGCCAGCCAGGCAAAGGCATTGGCCGCTCGCTTGGTTAATGAGCAGGCTTGATGATGGGCGTCTGTCCGTTTCTGCGCATACCCGCTACCTGCGCATTTTCCTGTAGGCGTCGGCTTGCCGGCGATGGCGTCCTGCCCGGCGATAACGGTGTGGATTGACCCACCGCTATCGCCGGCCTGCCGGCTTCCATGGGGATTGCCGGATGCATCAATCCTTTGTCAGCGTCGCAAATGTTTATCGAAGAACGATGAAATTTCCATGTACGCCTCTTTCGCTTCCGGGGCATCAGCGTCCATGTGTTGCGCATGCGACATGCCTTCGAACACATGCAGTTGTGCCTCGACCCCGGCCCGGCGAAGTTTGCGATGCGTCAGCACCGTCTGGCTCAGAAACAGATCCCGTGTGCCGCTGGTCAGGATCGTGGGTGGGAAATCAGTGAAGTTGCCGCGCAGAGGCGACAGGAAGGGATCAACCATGTCTTGCCCATTGGCATAGGCAGGGGCGGCGTCACTCAGATAACCCTTGTAGCTGACCAGTGTGTTGTCCACCCATTCGAGAGTTTCCATGGTGTCGCCCCCCCCTTCTTCGGTGAGATCGGCCCAGGGCGTAGCTGGCGCAATTGCCGCAGGCAGAGGTAGCCTCTCGGCTTTCGCCCGGTGCATGAGTGCCAACGTCAGATTACCCCCGGCCGAGGTCCCCACGACGCCAATTCGATCGGCGTCGTATTGAGAGAGCAGCGCTTTGTAGACCGCTGTGACGTCATCTAGCGCGGCGGGAGCCGGAAAATCCGGAATCATCCGGTAGTCAACCGACACGACCTTGAACCCTTCCAGGCCGGCGATCAGTGTGGCTTCCATCGTTCCGGATTCGCCAGGGTTGAACAAGAAGCCCCCGCCATGGATGTAGAGCAGCACTCGATTGCGGTGCTCGGCCGCCGGTACGCGACGCTGCAGGACGAACACCGGGACGCCACCCATAGTCGCCGGTTCAATGGTCACCCCAAGACGATCGCGCAGTGCCCCGAGCCTGGCAACGATATCCGCCGCCAGCGTGGCGACAAAAGGCTTCCAGTCATTCGTGTCCTGGGGGTGGTTGCCTGTCCATTTCGGGTATTGATAAGGCGCCGACACCATTTCGCTCAGGCGCGGACTTACGGTGGACGGCAACGGAATGGTCTTTGCGGGCACGTGACGTGGTCCCGGTTGTGAATTGGCTTCACTTTGCGCGCGTTCAAGCGCGGGGTAGTCGATCAATTGACTCCAGGTCTTGTCCTGCGCGGTTGCCGGGGCCGTAATGGCCAGCGGCAGCAGGGCCGTCATAATCCTGAGTGTGATCTTCTTGTAATTATTCATGCTGTTTCCTTCAATAGGATTTCGGTTATAAGCGGCCGGATCTTATCGATAGGATTTAGAACTGTGGTAGGCAAAAATCATTTCAAAAACATGGTGTTACGAGGTTAAAACTAAGAGGCTAACGGTGTGGTTAAAGCCCAAAAACAATGTCAGTTGTTCAGAGAGAGTTTGATCGGCTTTGTAAAGATCAAAATGTACAAACTCCACTGTTGCGCGAATTCAGTTTACTTTCAATGAACCCGAAAAATGAAGAAACCCCGGATAGACCAGATCTATCCGGGGTTTCCCGTTTGAAGCAGCCCAAGGCCGATAATCAATAGCGCTGATATTTGGAGCCAAACTCAGGACGGTTTTCCGCGACGTAGAGTTTTGCTTTCTGAGTGTCCTGACGGTCAATGCTGACAGTGTTCACGTTCAGCGTGGCCGGTTGGCTGGAGGTGGCCGCTGCGACGATGGGCGTGGTGGCATGAGGGGCGGCGATGGCGGAAGTGGCGCCAAGGACCGAAAGGGCGAAACCGATACCGATGATGCTTTTCATGATGTTGCTCCAGAGCGTGGGGAGAAGGTGTGGCCACTGTAGTGCTGGAGCGTCGCGATGAGAAAACACCCTTACGCATAGTTGTTATCGAGGACGATGATGCATGCTCAGCGGGGCGGGATGTCACTGAGCCAGCGTTGCTTGATCTGCTCCAGGCGGCCATCGCGGGTCATCTCGTCCAGCGCCTGTTGCCAGCGTTGGACCTGGCGCGCATCGGTCTGCGGGGAAAACGCGATGTAACTGCCCTGGCGCATCAGTGGCATCTGGTAATGCAAATGACTGGGTGCCAGGCCTTCTTCGCGGGCCAGGGCCGCAATGGACAGGGTATCGGCCACCACGAAGTCGGTACGGCCCATGCGCGCCAGGCGCATCATCTGTTCGGGTGAGGCAACGCCGTACAGGTTGATCAGCCCCTGTTGCTGCAGGTAGCTGTAGACCAGCCATTTACGCGGCACGACAATCCGGCCCAGGCTGGCGGCTTCGGACAAACTGCGCACCGGCGACCTGGCGCTGTCGGCCGAGTACAGCGCGGTTTCCACTTCCAGCAACGGCCCGACCCACTGGTACTGGCCATCGCGCTCGGGCGTGCGCAGGACCGTAAACACCCCGGTGGCGGGTTCGCTGCTGGCCACGTGCAAGGCCCGCAGCAAGGGCACTTGTTGCAGGTTCACGTGATCGCCGGTACGTTCGGCCAGCGCCTGCACCACCTCCACACCGAATCCCACCAGTTGGCCACCTTGCTGGAAATGCAGGGGCGGATGGTTGTCGGTGAGCAGGTTCAGATCGGCCGCCAGCGCATTGAGCGCCAGGAACGACAGCAGGCAACCGGCAAAGCGCTTCATGAATCGTCCTTGATGAATTCAAGGGCAAATCTTAGTACAGGCACAGTGCCACTGTCCCGGACTATCTCCGGGGCTTTTGTGTCAGAGATGAGGATTTATGGGGCGGGTCGTTATCTTTCACGTGTTCAGGTTTTCGTAAAAATTGTCCGCGGGGTTTTGCTGAAAATGCACGTTCTGCAAGAAGACTTCCAGCGGAGCGAAATTTTGATCCGGCGATAGATTTCGAATCGCCTCGAGGGACCGCTGCATTTGCTTGAAGCTGCCTTCCATGACCGCTATCGCGGCAGAAAATACACCGGCGCGACCGAACTCAAGAATGATCTGGCGCTTTTGCTGGTCGGTCCTTTTCTGCTTCGGCAGTGCTGTGTTGGCAAGAATCATGAGGAAGGATTTCGGGCCGCCCTCAAGATCGGGCGCGAAACCTTTTTTCTGGAAGTGCGGAATATGGTTGATGTCGCAATAGTCATTGACGTAGCGGTAATAGACCGCCAGTTCGATCATCATCGCCTTGAGTTCTGAATAGATGCACTTGTCCAATGCATGCAGGCGCTGGAGTGACTCAAGAATGAACAAAAAAAAGCATCCGGTGTTGGTTTGGGCAATAAAGCGATATTCCTCCAATGTCGGCAATACCGTGCCATCACTCACTTGGGTGTCCAGGTATTGCCCGACGTGCAACGCTTCAAGACTTTTCAGACCAGCGTCCATCAGGTCAATGTTATGGAGTCCACCCAGTTTTTGAAGTCCGTGGATATACCCGTACATGCCCGAAATCAGGGCAGTGCCCACACCGTATTTAACCCAGACGGAGGGCGCTCCGCGTCTCATCAGGTCCTGATCGACAATGTCATCATGCACCAGTGAAGCGGTATTGAACTTCTCTACGACATGGCAGAGAACTTGCGCGGTTGAGGGGGCGACGCGATACAAGGCAGCCAGCGCAAGGGTCAGATCCGTTCGGACTTTCTTGCCGGCATGCTGCTCCTGATACTCGAAGGGAGAAGCCCAGCTTGATTTGGCCGAGGCGTATTGAGTGGCGTGTGACAGTGACATGGCAGCTATACCTGAGGGTGGTCGCCAACTGCACACGTCTGGCTGAATTTGTCATTGAGGCTGTACCGCAGAATAGGCCGGTTAGCGAAAGGATAGCCATGGCGTTGTGCTCTGCCATGCACGAATAGACGTAATGGATATAACACTTGCCCTGACCGTTATATCGACAAGCGGGTTCTGGCAATTCTCGATGTGCAATGCAGTTTTTGACTATCTTTGTTACTTGCCGATGTAGTCACTACGAAGTCTGGTCAATCATCTCGTCCAGTAGCGAAGGCATTACTCTGGAGCCTCGCCATGGAAGAACAACTCATCCTTGTTGATGCCCGGGATAACCCGACCGGCCATGCGCCGAAGATGCGGGTTCATCGCGAAGGGCTTTTGCACCGCGCCTTTTCGATATTCATTTTTGACGAAAAGGGGCGTCTTCTGCTGCAGCAGCGAGCGCTGGGCAAGTATCACTCTGCGGGTCTCTGGACCAATACCTGTTGCGGTCATCCACGCCATGGTGAAGCCACCCGTGCAGCGGCCAAACGCCGATTGAGTGAAGAAATGGGCCTCGATTGCCAGCCGATGATCGAAGTCACCGCTTTCGTCTATCGCGAACAGGTTTCCAATGAACTGATCGAGCATGAATACGATCATGTTTATGTCGGACTCAGCCGCGTGGATCCGGTCGCCAATCCAGAGGAAGCACTCGACTGGAAATGGGTCGCGCTGACCGATATCGAGCGCGATGTGAGGGCTGAACCTGGTGGATATACCGTGTGGTTCCGGACAATTCTCCAGCAACAAGGTGTCGCGGGAATAGGCACCTGGAAAACGCTTGTGGGTTCGCCTTGATGACCTGAGGAGGGTCCAGTGAGAAACGCACTTCCAGCATCCTTGCAGAATCTCTCCATTACCCTGAGCCCCTATGCCAACGATGCGGAGTTACACACGCGCCAATGGCTGCAAGAACTCGGGCTGGAGGCTGGCGCACATGCCAGCCATCAGCTGGATATCTACATGCCGGGCAAGTACGCAGGCTTCATGTGGCCTTACGCAACCCGCGACACCTTGTATGTGCTTTCCGACCTGACAGGCTGGTTCAGCTGTCAGGATGATTTGGCCGACGAAGATCTAAGCCGGGCGCCTGAAGCATTGGAAAGTGCGATTCGCGAGGTGTATGACGCTGTATCCGATATCGCAGGCAAGCCTGGCGGAGCACTCGCGAGTGGATTGGCGCAGATTTTCCGTCGTGCGGCAAACGCTGGCATGTCGGCACAGTGGACGCAACGCACGCTCGAACAGTACGCCAGTTATCTCTATCCATGCCTGAGCGCTGCGATGCATCGTCTTGAAGGAACACAGCCTTCAACCCAGGACTACGAAAGTGTCTGGCGCAATGCCGGCGGTTTTCAGGTGTGTGTCGAGTTCACTTACTTCGCGACACAGGTGCAATTGCCATCCTCTATTTACTACAGCCCGGTGTGGCAGGAACTGCGCAGGTTGACCCTGAACCTGCTCAAGGCCGTCAACGATCTGCTGTCTTTCAGCATCATGGAAAACCCCGATGAAGACGTTTACAACCTGCTGACTCACCTGAGGCACCATCGAGGTTATTCCCCTGACGAAGCGGCGGCAGAGGTGAGTGGTCGCATCGAGGGCTGGGTCGAACAGTTTCTTGAGGTTCAGGCCCGGTTACCTGTCGAACTGGAACGGTTCCACTGTGACGGTGTTTTACGCGAGCAGGTCATGCGCTGTGCCGAAGCCTTCAAGTGGCAATGGCAGGGCAACCTGGGCTGGCACCTGGCTGTCCCGCGCTATCGGGAGATTCGTTTTCAGCAATAAACCCACGCACTTCCTGCCAAGGCTCACGCCTGCGCATCGAGCATTTCCACCGGGAAGGAGAACACGTATCCCTCGCTGCGTACGGTCTTGATGTAGGCCGCTTCCCGCGAGTCATCTTTTAAACGTTGACGCAGGCGGCTCACCAGCAGGTCGATGGAGCGGTCGTACAGGTCGGCGTCGCGGCCCTGGGTCAGGTTGAGCAGCTGGTCGCGGCTCAACACCCGTTGCGGGTGATCGAGGAACACCCGCAGCAGGCGGTATTCGGCGCCGCTGAGGGCCACCAGGGTGCCGTCTTCGTCCAGCAAGTGGCGGGCGGTGGTGTCCAGGCGCCAGCGGCCGAAGGCCAGCATCCGGCCGCTTTCGGTGACCAGCAGGTTGGGCGGCAGCATGCGGGTGCGGCGCAGCACGGCGTTGATCCGCGCCAGCAGTTCACGGGCGGCGAAAGGCTTGGTGAGGTAGTCGTCGGCGCCCATTTCCAGGCCCAGGATGCGGTC
The DNA here is from genome assembly GCF_902498195.1 of Pseudomonas fluorescens. Taxonomy (GTDB): domain Bacteria; phylum Pseudomonadota; class Gammaproteobacteria; order Pseudomonadales; family Pseudomonadaceae; genus Aquipseudomonas; species Aquipseudomonas fluorescens_BU. The sequence continues at coordinate 516,695 of NZ_CABVIY010000001.1, forward strand.
GGTTTCGTCGTTGCGCGCGGTGAGCATGAGGATCGGCGTGGCTTTGTGCTTGCCCGAACGCAATTCGCGGCACAGCACCAGGCCGTCATCGCCGGGGAGCATGATGTCGAGCACGATCAGGTCGACCTGGTTGGCTTCCAGGAAGCTGCGCATTTGCCGCCCGTCGGCGACGACGGTGGTGCGCAGGCCGTTTTTTTTCAGGTAGTTGCCGACCAGTTCGCGAATTTCGCGATCGTCGTCGACGATCAGGATGTGGTTGACGTGGTCCATGGGTCGATCCTCATTGTTATTCGCGTATTGTGCATTCTATGGACGCTTTGGTTTTTTTTTGCGTGTTGTCTTGGCGGCCTGCCAGCCAGCCAATCCTCAAGCCTTCCCCAGCATCTCGATCAACCGCTCCGGCCACACCGTCTGCGTCGTACTCTGCAACTCGGCAACGGACCACCATTTATGGTCGGTCATCACCCGCATTTCATCAGCCGTCCAGCCCTCCCGGGACAGCTGGGTATCCTGGGTGTGGACGACGAAGTAGCGCTCCACCGACCACACCGTTTCGCCACTGGGCAGCATCATCGAGAAACTGCGCTCTGTCACGCAAGCCCCCACGTTATCGACGCGCAGGCCGGTTTCTTCAAGCAGTTCACGGACCGCCGCGGCTTCAAAGGTTTCACCCGCTTCCAGCCCGCCACCGGGCGCGGCCCAATGGTCGCTTCCGTCCAGGGCGTCGCCCTTGTGCTGGAAGCGAAACAACAGGACTTCACGGGCAGGATTGATGACGAGCAGTTTGGCGGCATTGCGTTGGCGCATGGTTTTTCTCTGTCCCTTGAAGCAAAGAGCCGAAGCAATCGCTTCGGCTCGTGTGTCCATCCGTTAGCGATCAGGCAACCACTCGATAACACGGCACATACGCCGCGCCACCGGGCAGTTTCATCCGGTGCTGGGCGACGAAGGCCTTGAGCAGTTGATCCAGCGGCTGCATGACCGCGGCATCGCCACGGATCTGGTAAGGCCCGTGTTGTTCGATCAGGCGGATGCCCTTGTCCTTGACGTTACCGGCGACGATCCCGGAAAACGCGCGGCGCAGGTTGGCGGCCAGCTCATGGGCCGGCAGGTCGCGGCTGAGCTTGAGGTTGGCCATGTTTTCGTGGGTCGGGTCGAACGGGCGCTGGAAGCCTTCGTCGATTTTCAGCAGCCAGTTGAAGTGGAACGCGTCGTTGCGCTCGCGGCGGAACTGTTTGACGGCTTTCAGGCCCAGGGTCATCTGCCGGGCGACTTCCGCCGGATCGTCGATGATGATCTGGTAGTGCCGCTTGGCCGCGTCGCCCAGGGTGGCGCCGACGAAGGCGTCGAGTTGCTCCAAGTAGGGCGCGGCATGTTTCGGCCCGGTGAGGATGACGGGGAAGGGCAGGCCTTCGTTGTCCGGGTGCATCAGGATGCCGAGCAGGTACAGGAACTCTTCGGCGGTACCGGCGCCGCCCGGGAAGATGATGATGCCGTGGCCGACGCGGACGAAGGCTTCCAGGCGTTTTTCGATGTCCGGCAGGATCACCAGTTCGTTGACGATCGGGTTCGGCGCCTCGGCGGCGATGATCCCGGGCTCGGTCAGGCCGAGGTAGCGACCACCGTGGATGCGCTGTTTGGCGTGGGCGATGGTGGCGCCTTTCATCGGGCCTTTCATCACGCCGGGGCCGCACCCGGTGCACACATCCAGGCTGCGCAGGCCCAGTTCGTGGCCGACCTTCTTGGTGTATTTGTATTCTTCGGTGTTGATCGAGTGGCCGCCCCAGCACACCACGATCTTCGGCTCGACGCCCGGGCGCAGGGTGCGGGCGTTGCGCAGCAGGTGGAACACGTAGTCGCTGATGCCCTGGGAGGTGCTCAGGTCGATGCGTTGGCTGTCGAGTTCGTTTTCGGTGTAGACGATGTCGCGCAGGGCGCTGAACAGCATTTCACGGGTGCTGGCGATCATTTCGCCGTCGACGAAGGCGTCGGCCGGGGCGTTCAGCAGTTCCAGGCGTACGCCGCGGTCTTGTTGGTGAATGCGGATTTCGAAGTCCTTGTAGGCTTCGAGGATGGTCTTGGCGTTATCGACGTGGGCGCCGGTGTTGAGGATGGCCAGGGCGCATTGGCGGAAGATGTCGTAGGTGCTGCCGGATCCGGCTTCGCTCAGTTGCTGGACTTCCCGTTGGGAGAGTGTTTCCAGGCTGCCTTTCGGGCTGACCGAAGCGTTGATTACTTGTCGTTGGGTCATTCAATGATCCTTAAAACGATGCCATTCCTGAAGAAACAACGAAGGGCATCCGAATAGTGTGTATCCATGAAAGAAGATGGCACGAACTGCGCGGTCTCGCCATGTCCCCGTGTGACGATGAAAAGATGAAAAGGAGCTCCAGCATAGCTAAATCCCTCGCAGAGGCGATAATGCCCGCACTGTTTTTGCCTACGATTGAAGGAAACCCGACGTAATGTTTGAAATCCAGCCGATGAACGCCGAACGCTATCGGCAACAGACGCGGCGCAGCACGCTGATGATCGCGCTGATTTTCCTGGCGCTGGCGATGGTGCTGTCGACCACGGCAGTGGCATTGTTCGGGGAGCCGGGCGGGGACAACCTGCGTTTCAACATCGGCGGCGTGTTTGCCGCGGTGCTGGTGATGGCGGCGTTGATGCGCAAGGTGTTCTGGACCCAGGCGTGGATGGCGCCGGCGGTCTACAGCTGGCAGCTCAAGCGCAACCTGATGAGCGTGACCAACGTGATGCACCACGTGACGGCGGCCGTGGAAGGCGGTGATCCGGGCGCCATGAAGCTGCTGCGTTTCTACCACCTGGGATTGAGCCAGATGCACCAACTGGACGGGAACTCCAGCGACCATGGGCAATTGCGTCGGGAAATGGAACAGCATGAGGCACGGATGCAAGCGTTGGGGATTGATCCTGACCAGCCGCGACTGGATCCGGCGTGGCTGGAAGCCGTGAAGCGGACATCGGGCTAGTATTGGTAGTTTTATCGCTTTGACTGTAGGAGCGAGCTCTGCTCGCGATGGTCGTCAACGATAATGCGTTCAATCAGACGGGACTCGTTATCGTTGACGACCATCGCGAGCAGAGCTCGCTCCTACAGGGGGAACACGTTCAACATCAAGGAGGAGCGTCATGGGGCATCCGGCCATTTACGACCGTATCGAGAAAAACCGGCCAGCCGTCGCCAGGCTCAAGGTGCGCTCGGCAGTCACGCTGCTGGTTGCCGTGTGCCTGTCGATGGCGGTGATCGTCACCTGGCAGGCCTGGAGTTCGCGCCAGTACCATCTGCATGACAAGCAGGTGGCGATGTCCAACCTGGCGCAGACCCTGGCGTCACAGGCGCAGGCGTCGATCAAGCAAGCCGATACGCTGCTGTTCAGCCTGGTCGATCGCCTGGAAAACGACGGTATTGAAGGGGCCCGGCTGCATCGCCTGCAACGCCTGCTCAGCGCCCAGCGCAGTGAGCTGAGCCAGATCCATGGCCTGTTCGTGTATGACGAAACCGGGCAGTGGGTGGCCAATTCCAATGGTGCCGAGGTCGGCGTCGCCAACAATTCCGACCGCGAATATTTCATCTATCACCGCGATCATCCGGATCGTGGCCCGCACATCGGCCCGTCGATCAAAAGCCGTTCCAGCGGCGAATGGATCATGACCGTGTCGCGGCGGGTCAATCACCCCGACGGCCGCTTTGCCGGCGTGGCGCTGGCGACGATCTATCTCTCGCACTTCCTGCAGCTCTACGACAGCATCGACATGGGCAAAAACGGCGTGATCAACCTGATCGCCGACGATGCCAGCATTGTCGTGCGTCGGCCGTTCAACGAAGCGGACATCGGCAGCAGCCTGGCCAAGAGCCAGCTGTTTACCCAGTTGCTGCCGCAAGCCAGCGCCGGCACGGCGACGATCAAGTCGATCATTGATGGCGTCGAGCGGGTGGTGGGTTATCGCCGGGTCGAGGGTTATCCGCTGATCGTCTTTGCCGCGCTGAACAAGGAAGAAGTGCTGGGCAGCTGGCGCAAGGAATCGATGCTCAGTGCGCTGATCGTGTCGTTGCTGCTCGGTTTCCTGGGCGTGCTGGGTTATCGCCTGATCAAGTTGATGAAGCAGCAGAACCGCATTCAGGTCGAGTTGCTCGGGTCCCAGGAAAAGCTCCTGGAGCTCAATCGCAACCTGGAGTTGCTGGCGCTGGAGGATGCGCTCACCGGGCTGGCCAATCGCCGCCAGTTCGACCTGTTCATCCAGGCCGAGACGGGCCGCGCAAGGCGCAACCTGAGCGGCCTCGCGCTGCTGATGATCGATGTCGATCATTTCAAGGCGTTCAACGATCACTACGGCCATCTGGCCGGTGATGCGTGCTTGCGCAGCATCGCGGCCATCATCACCGACCATATCAAGCGCCCCGGCGACCTGGCCGCGCGTTTTGGTGGCGAAGAGTTTGCCGTGGTATTGCCCGGCACCGACTACGTGGGGGCCTTCCTGGTGGCGGAAAAAATCCGTCGCGCGGTGTTGGCGGCCGGCCTTGCGCACAGTGAAAGCCCGGAGGGCGTGATCACGGTCAGCGTCGGCGTGTGCGGCTACGACCCGGCGTCACAAAGCGCAACCGAGGATTTGATCGGGGCGGCGGACAAGGCGCTGTACGTGGCCAAGGCCAGCGGCCGCAACATGAGCGTGATTGCCAACTGACCGGCGCCCGTTCAAACGAACAGGTCGATGCCCTGCACCAGCCGGTTGGCAAGGCTTGGCTGCTTGAGCTGTTCCAGCCACCAGTTCAAGGCGCGGCCATCCTGGTCGCCGCGCCAACCGGCGTACAGCACGTTCGGTTCGCGGGGGTCGACCATCTGTTTTTCAATCAGCGTGCCGTTGGTCAATAACGACCCCACCCGATGCCTCGGCAACCAGCCCACGCCCAGGCCGGCACACTGGGCGAGAATTTTCGCGCGCATGGTCGGCACCGCCATGACCGGCTGCCCGCCAGAGACGCCATAGGTCCGGCCCTCGGTGGTCCTGGCCGAGTCGGCCACCACGATCGCCCGATGCTGCGTCACGGTCGCCCGGGAAATCGGCTCCCTGGCCTTGGCCAGCGGATGCCTGGGCGACACGGCGAACACCCATTCCATTTCCCCCAGCTGCATCCAGCGCAATGACGGGATCGCCGGCGGTTCGTTGGTGGCGCCGATGACCAGGTCGGCGCGGCCTTCGCGCAGGGCTTCCCAGACGCCTTTGAGCACTTCGTGGGTGACCCGCAGCGGCACGCCGGAACCCAGGGCATCGAATGCCTGGATCATCGGCAGCAGGCTTTCGAACTCCAGCAGTTCATCGGTGGCGATCCACAAGCGACTCTCCCAGCCATTGGCCACTTGCTGCACCCGCTGGGTCAGGCGCGAGACGTCTTCCATCAGCCGCGACGCCTCGTTGACCAGCAACTCGCCGGCCGGGGTCAGTTGCAGGCGATAGCGACGGCGGTCGAACAGCAACGCATCGAAACGCTCCTCCAGTTGCCGCGCGGCGTAGGACACCGTGGACGGCGCCTTGCCGAGCCGGACCGCGGCCCGTGACAGGCTGCCGGTTTCGCGAATGGCTTCGAGCAAGGCCAGGTCTTCAATCGACAGCATGTTTATCCAATCCTTGTGTAGGAGCGAAGCTTGCTCGCGATGGACGTCAACGATAACGGGTGCAGCCTGAATGAGCGCGTTGTCTGGAAGTCCATCGCGAGCAAGCTTCGCTCCTACCGGGTTGCGTTCGGACAATTTTCACGGTGCCCTGATCACTCGAAGATAGACCAATGCGTTGACCACCAGCACCAAACCGGCCAGCCACAGTTGAATGGCCGGCGTCAGCCCGGCCGGATAAATCACCGGCCACACGTAATGTTCGATGAACCCGGCGCCGTAGCCGCTTTGTCCGGCGGCGTGGCGCATCAGGTTTTCCCAGCGGGTCAGCGGGCAGGGCAGGTGGAACAGTTCCACCGCCACACCCCAGGCGGCGGCAGGCAGGTGGCACCAGATCGCGCGGCGCCATTTCAGCACCAGCAGCCCGCCGAACACCACGAACACAATGAACGACAGATGAAACAGCACCAGCCCATCGGCGGCGATACGGTAGAGCATGGCGACCCCCGCGGGCGTCAGGCGAATCACTGCATGGTACGCGGGCGGGTGGCTGGCGCTCTATCGATTGTTCAGCGCGCCGAGTACCGTCTTTAAACGCGCCACCATGGCCTCGCTGCTGCGTTGCATCGGCGCGCGCAGTTCATCGCCGATCAGGCCCTCAAGGGCCAGGGCGGTCTTGACCGGAGCGGGATTGGGTTCGATGAACAGGCTTTGAATCAACGGCAGCAGTTCGAAGAAGGTGCGACGGCCGGCGGCCAACTGGTTGTCGCGGATCTGCCGGTACAGCGTGACAAAGCGCTCGGGATGCACATGGGCCGACGCGGCGATCGCCCCTGTGGCGCCCAGGCACAAGGCGCTGAAGATCTGGTTGTCTTCGCCGCACAGCACATCGACCTGGCCGCTGGACAGCAGCGCGAGGGTGTTGCCCAGGTTGCCGCCGCAGTCCTTGATCGCGACGATGCGCTCGTGGGCGACGATGTCGAGCAGGGTCGCCTGCTCGAAGGCCACGCCGGTGCGGTAGGGGATGTCGTAGAGAATCAGCGGCACGCTGGAAGCATCGGCCACGGTGTTGAAAAACGCTTCGAGCCCCGCCTGGGACGGGCGGATGTAATACGGCGGCGGCACCAGCAACCCGGCGAGCGGACGCTTGAGGATTTCGCCCTGGAATTGCAACAACTCGCTCAGGTTGTTCCCGGCCAGGCCCATGACCACGCGATGCGCCGGCACCTGTTCCAGTACGGCATCGAGCACCGCCAGTTGCTCATGCTTGGCCATGGCGGCCGGTTCGCCGGTGGTGCCGCAGACAATCAGGCCGTCGACGCCTTGTTCCAGCAAATGGCTGACCAGCCGCCGCAGGCCGACGAAATCGATGGCACCGTTGTGGAACGGCGTGACGAGGGGAACCCAGATACCTTGGAACGATGACATGCACTTTCTCCTGATGGTTGACCGATTTCGTCACCGTCAGGAGCGTAGAAGGATGCGAGCAAGGGGCGTGTGGTCCGTCGCGCTCAATGTCCTGTCAGCTCATCTGACGGGACAGCGCGCCCCGGTCACATGAGCGACTGTTTCTTCGATTTGAGGGCGTGCGCAACGCAACCTTGCGCCTTGGCAATCAAGCCAATGACGACAGTGTTGAGGTTGAAGGTTGCGGACATTTTTACTTACACCCTGAATGAGGCGCCCAGTTTTAAAAGCCGGCGCGGTATTTGTCAATCAGCAAAATCAGCAAAGCGGGTAGTCGATGACAGGTAATATGCGCAAGATTGTTCAAGCCATTGGCTGCGGCGGCTGGCAAAGTCTCGGGTCTTTCTCCTGGTTGTAGAGCGTTATGTCCAACTCACATTTGCCGCGCACCGCGTTCCTGCGCGGCGCCGCGGCGATCATGCCGCTGTCCCTCGCGACCGCGCCCTGGGGCTTGCTGGCCGGTTCCATGGCCATCGAAGCCAATCTCACACCCCTGCAAGGCCAGGGCTTGTCGAGCATCGTTTTTGCCGGCGCCGCGCAACTGGTGGCCATCGGCATGCTCAAGGGCGGGGCGGGGATCTTTTCGATCCTGCTGACCACCTTGCTGCTGACGTCCCAGCATTTGCTCTACGGGATGAGCATGCGGTCGGTGATCTCGCCCTTGCCGGGGCGTTGGCGGGTGGGGTTGGGTTTCCTGCTCACCGATGAGCTGTTCGCCCTGACCAGCCAGCACGACAAGCAACAGTTCGATCGCTGGTATGCCCTGGGCGTGGGCCTGACGTTCTACATCGCCTGGAACCTGTTCACCCTGGCCGGGATCGTGCTCGGCAGTAGCATTCCGGGCCTTGAGCATCTGGGGCTGGATTTCTCCATCGCCGCCACTTTCATCGCCCTGATCACCCCGGTGGTGCGCAATGTGCCGACCGTGGTCTGCGTCGCGGTGTCGCTGTTCTGCTCGGTGCTGTTCAGCTATTGGCAATGGGGTTCGGCGCTGGTGCTGTCGGGGTTGGCGGGCATGACCGCCGGGTTTGTCTGCAACAAGTTCTGGGGAGCGCGCACATGATGGTCTGGGCGGTGATTATCGGCATGGGCGTGTTGGTGTTCCTCAACCGCTATGTCTTTCTAGAGCCACGACTGCCGGTGCGCCTGAGCAGCAATGCCCGGCAGTTCCTCGGCTTCGCCGTGCCAGGCATGTTGACCGCGATCTGCGGGCCGATTGTGTTCATGCCCGAGAAACAGCTGAACCTGCAATGGGATAACCCCTACCTGATCAGTTCGCTGGTGGCCGTCGGCCTGGTGCTGTACACCCGCAACACCTTGCTCAGCATGCTGTTAAGCATGGGTTTTTTCTTTCTACTTCGCTGGTGGCTGTGAACCGGGGTTGGCAAATTGTTCTACGCTTAAAGCGGATGACCGATCCCTTCAGGAAGAGAGGTGAACATGGCGAACGAACCCAAACGTCCGGACCCGGACGAAGATGTGGATGAGCCTACGGAAGAAGAGATTGAGCAGCAGAAGCGTTCGGTGCCGGACTGGAAGCATCCGGATGACGGGACTGAATTGTCGGAGCCTGATCGTAAGTTCTGAAGGTTCTTTGAATGCGGTTTGGTGTGAATTCCCATTGCTGCGGTAACGGCAGCTAATGGTTGCGCTTTACAGCGGATCACTTGGTAAGAGCCCCAGGTAATCGAGGGCTCCGGTTTAAAACGTAAAGGATGTCTCCGGTTTCTACCCAGATGCCCCCGATCCCCTGTGGGAGCGGGCTTGCTCGCGAAAGCGGTGTGTCAGTTGATACCTGTATTGCCTGACACGACCCCTTCGCGAGCAAGCCCGCTCCCACATTTGGACCGCGGACAGGGCCTCAATACGAAAGGGGCAAGAGCGCTCGGTTACTTGGGGCTCTTCCAGGTTGACCCGCTGTAAAAGCGCAATCATTCCCCCCAAACCCAATCAAACCGCCTCATTCCAGCGAATCTGCGTAATACCCAGTTGCTGCGCCTGCTCACGGGCAATCTCAAGGCTGATATCTGGGCACATGGAATGATTACGCTGGGGAAAAGCATGAATGGCAGCCGAATGAATAGCCTCGCCATCCGAAAACTTCACCGCCAACTTGAAGAAGTGCTGGCGCACACCCTCAAAAACGTAATGCACGGCATAAGTCACGAGTTCACTCATGTATTCCTCCTGAGGCGAGCCGGAACATGGGCTCAGTAGTCGATTAGGGGATTCAGAGAGATCTGCGGTGCACGTATTTTATAAACGGGATGTGCAGAAATAGTACGGCTGAAAAAGAAAGAGGCTCAACGAGCCTCTACGCTTGAGAGTGGTGCGAAGGCGGATTCGTTCAGTCTTTCTGCCGAAAGCCCCCGCACAAGGCTCAAACGTCTAACAGCGACAGAAAATCAGGGTGAGCCGCCCGGTAACCCAAGGTCTTGTCGATCCAGGCATTCAACTCATTGACCATCACCGGTGGTCGGCCCGGATAGCCTTCCAGGGTCGAGCTCAACAGTGTGTCGATATCCGGGACGGATCGCAGGTTACGGGTATTGATGTATTGCCCGATATAACAGTCGAGTGGGTAGTGTTCGTTCTTTGTTAGATAAACACACGCCAGCGTCACGACTTGATTGTTCGTAAAATCGTTGCGCAATTGGATTCTCTGCAAGGCTTGTTGTATGGGATGTCCTTAATTGCTGACTCTTTGGTCAGCTGTATGAAGCCTTTCTGAAGGCGGCGCGAATGCTAGCTGTAGTCATTGAAAATGTATCTATGGCGACAAGATTGTCGGACAAGCGGTAATCCACGAAGCGAAGACACTTATCAGTGTTAAATAGTTGAAACAGTAGTTGTACTGTTTTTCGCCGTAATCTTGTTACATAGAGCATTGGATGGGTTGACATTACGTTTCAAGTTAGCTCTTCAATCAACTCCGGCCCCTGGTTCCTGGCACTGCCAACCGCCTTGCCAACCCTGTACCACTCGAACACATCACTGTCCTCTCCTCCCGTCAGCACCATTTGTTCGGCGCGCTCTTTGGGCGTGGCGGGGTCAAGCCATTCCAGCGTCAGTTGCGCCGATAACACCACCGGTCGCCGGTCATGGATATCCACCATGCCGCCCGCGCTGTCGGCGGTAATGATGACGAAACCGTCGTCCTCCCGGGGCATCGCGCTGCCGATGGGAAACTGCCCGATCGCCGCACAGAAAATCGGCCCCCGGTCACGGCGGCGGATCAGCCAGGGCTGCCGGGTGCCATCCCCGGCGTCGACCCACTCGAACCAGTTGTCGACCGGGCAGATTGCGCGGTGGGGCCAGATCGCCCGGAAGAACGGGCCGTGGGCCACTTTCTCGACCCGCGCATTGATCGGCGCCGCGCGATCCTTCGCCCAGTGCGGTCGCCAGCCCCAGCGCTGCGAATCGGCATGCACACCGTCGTCTTCGCGATGCAACAGCGCCAGTTGCGTGGTGGGCGCGGCGTTGTAGCGCGCCAAAGGCTGATCGCCGACGTGGTTGATCAACGCGTCGGGAATGCTCAGCACCGCGACGAAATCGTGAATGCCCCGGTATTGCGACAGGCGTCCGCACATGACCGAATCCTCCGCTGGAATTTTCAGCATAGATGTACGCCAGAAAACAGTCTGTTGACCCGCTGTTGCAGGGCCAACACCGCGCAGGAAGGGTGATGAGCTTATGCAAAAATAGAATTTAAATAACTCATTGTAAGAGCGTTATGGTCTATGTAAATCACCCCCTGGAGCCCCTGATGAACCTGTCCCGATTCGTGCGCCGTCTGTTGACCAGCGCCCTGTTTGCCGCACCTCTGGCGCATGCCGCTGAGCCGGTCGTCCTGCACGTCGGCGATCAGAACTACTACAACATTCGCGCTTCGGTCGAAGCGTCGGGCGTGCTCAAGGACGCGCCTTACACCGTTGACTGGAAGCACTTCCAGGCCGCTGCGCCGCTGGCCGAAGCGCTGAACACCGGTGCGCTGGACCTGGGTTTTCTCGGTGATTCGGGCTTTCTGTTCCTCGCCGCCAAGCAGGCGCCAGTCAAGCTGATCGGTGTGTCGCGGCAGAACCCGGACACCATCGCCTTGCTGGTGCCCAAGGACTCGCCGGTGAAAACCATCGCCGACCTCAAGGGCAAGAAAGTCGCCTACTGGCCTGGCGCCTGGAGCCAGCAGCTGACCTTGCGCGCCCTGGAAAAAGCCGACCTGCCGGAAGACTACGTCGACTTCATCAAACTGATGCCGATCGATGCCGCCGCCGCATTGCCCCAGGGCAGCATTGACGCCTTCCCGGTGTGGGAACCGTACATTTCCCAGCAGATCCTGTTCTCCGGCGCGCGGCCGATCCTGACCGCCAAGAACCTGATGCCCGGCCTGAGTGCCATTGCCGCGTCGACACCTTCGATCGACAGCAAGCGCGAAGCCATCGCCGACTTCCTCGGCCGCCTGAAAAAGGCCCGGGCCTGGGTCGACAGCCACACTGACGAATACGCGGACCTGTGGGCGAAGAAAGCCAACCTCGACCAGAACGTCTCGCGCCACTGGTTGCGCCAGGCGCACATGACGGTCGGCCCGGTGGACGCCCAGGCGGCCAAGGACTTGCAGAGCACCGCGGATTTCCTGTTCAAGGTCAAGGCGCTGCCGAGCGAACTGGCGACCGCACCGATCATCGACAGCTCGTTCCAGCAGGCGCTGGCGAACTAAGCGGCACCCCTGTAGGAGCGAGCCTGCTCGCGATGGTCGTCAACGATAACTCTGGTCGGCTGACACCCCACAGCGTTCTCGCGACCATCGCCAGCATGCTCGCTCCTACAGGGTAAGATGGCAGCCTCGTAGAGGTCTGGCTTAAGGCAAAACATGAAACAGTGGGTCAAGGTTTTATCGGCGTGCGCCATGGCAGTCAGTCTGCTGGGTTGTATCGCCGCTCCCATCGAAATGACGCCGCAGACCGAACAGCGTCTGCAAACCCAACCGCCGATTCGCTTCCTGCTGACCTTCGATGACGGTCCGAGCGCATCGAGTTTCTGGAACCCCACCGACACCGTACTCGACAGCCTGGCGCGCAATCCGCTGCAGCCGGATATCAAGGCTGTGTTCTTCGTGCAGACCCGTGCCACACGCGCCGGCAACAGTGACATCGGCCGCGCCGTCATGCACCGCGAGCGGGATGCCGGGCATATACTTGGCTTCCACACCGCCACGCCTTCGCACACCAATCACCGTTCCCTTGACCCGCAGGCGCTTGAAGATGCGCTGACCAAGGGCTGCGCCGATATCGCGGCGATCACCGGGGCGCCGCCGACCCTGCTGCGCCCGCCTTTCTGGAACTACGACAAGCGTACCTTCGCCGCGTATCAGCAACATGGCCTGCACGTGCTGCTGACCGACCTGAGCGCCAATGACGGCAAGATCTGGGGGTTCAACGCCAGCCCCCGGCGACGGGCGCACTTCCTGCGCTCGATGTCGGAGGTGCGCGAGCGCATCGCTTTGGGCGAACTGCCGGTGGTCGACGGGGTGATTCCAGTGGTGGTGACCTTCCATGACCTTAATCGATACACCGCCCGGCATACCCGCGAGTACCTGCAAATCCTCCTCGACAGCGCCGGGGCGACCGGGGTGAAGGTCGCGCAGCAGCCGTTTTACGATGACACGGCCGCCTTGCAACGGGCCGCGATGGCGCGGACCGTGCGCGACAGTGCGCAGCCGGTGAAGCTGCCGGGCTTCTGGAACTGGATCTGGAAAAGAAATGCCGAGTGAGAAAGCGCTTGGATTTGCGACGCGGATAACACTTTCTGCCGGCGCAGAAATGGCAAAGCCCATCTATTCTCAACCGGATCCTATCCGATCATCAGCCGTCCGAGGGACCGGTCATGCTACCCATCTCAGTCCTTTGCAACATTGTCGAGTCCGGATTTACCCCGCTGGCCTGCGAATGCACGGAAAGTGGGGGATTGCTGCGCATTGAGGTGTACGAACCCGCCAGCGGTCGGGTAGAGCTGCTGATCAGCGGCGTCTCGACCGAGCAATTGACCAGCGTGCGGGCCATTTCCGAGCTGGTGGGCGAGTTGCGCACCGAGATGAGCGCCGGCCGCCGAGCGTTTGCTGGCTAGCAAAGCCTGCACGGTCCCCTGTAGGAGCTGCCGCAGGCTGCGATCTTTTGATCTTGTTTTTAAAAGCAAAATCAAAAGATCGCAGCCTGCGGCAGCTCCTACAGGTGAAGCCTCCGGTGTCAGCCGCCTGGCTGTAGTTCCTCAATCATCCGCAAACAATGGTTCAACCCCGGCGAAACATCGCCCACCCGACGGCTAAGGATGATCGGCGAGGTCGCGTTGTCTTCCAGCAGCGGGGTGAAGCCGATGTCGTCGCGGTGCAGCAATTGCACCGAGGCCGGCACCAGCGTGACACCGATCCCGGCCCCCACCAGCCCGATCGCCGTTTGCAGTTCGTTGGTCCATTGCGCCACGTGAATGCTCACGCCGTAGGACTCGAACAGGGCGATCACGTGGTCGGCGTAGCTGGGGCGCGGGTTGCCGGGGTAGAGCACAAAGGGTTCCTTGGCCAGGTCACGCAGGCTGATCGGGCCGGCCAGCAACGGGTGGCCGGCGGGCAGGGCGGCGACCAGGCGGTCTTCGGTCAACACGGTCTGGATGATGGCCGGGTCGTCGATGCGGATACGGCCGAAGCCGATGTCGATACGCCCGGCTTTGAGCGCCTGCACTTGTTGCAGGGTGGTCATTTCCGAAAGGCCCAGCTCCAGTTCCAGCGGTTCGCCGCTGCGCAGGCGGCGGATCAGTTCCGGCAGCACCCCGTACAGCGTCGACGGCGCAAAACCGATGCCGAGCCAGGTTTTTTCGCCCAGGCCGATGCGCCGCGTGTTGTCGCAGACCTTGTTCAGTTGCTCAAGCAGGGCGGTGGAGTGTTCATGGAAAAACCGTCCGGCATCGGTCAGCTTCAACGGCCGCCCGCGCTCCAGCAGCATCACCCCCAGTTCGTCCTCCAGTTGCTGGATCTGCCGGCTCAGGGGCGGCTGGGCGATGTGCAGCAATTCGGCGGCGCGGGTGAAGTTGAGGGTTTTCGCCAGTACCTGGAAGTAACGCAGGTGACGCAGTTCCATGGAGCCTCCGGTTGCTCAGTGGTTGCATACCTTTAAGGTATCAAGTCAGACCAATTCTATATTGGCGTCGCGAAAAAAGCCGTACGAGAATCGACCCCAGAACTCCAAGAACCTGATGGGTATTGAAATGCTTGCGTCCGCCATTGAGTCGATCGAAACGATCATCGTCGACCTGCCAACCATCCGCCCGCACAAGCTGGCGATGCACACCATGCAGAACCAGACCCTGGTGATCATTCGCGTGCGTTGCGCCGATGGCATCGAGGGGATCGGCGAATCCACCACCATCGGTGGCCTGGCGTATGGCAATGAAAGCCCTGACAGCATCAAGACCAACATTGACGCGCACTTCGCGCCACTGTTGATCGGCCAGGACAGCGCCAACGTCAACGCCGCGATGTTGCGCCTGGAGCGCAGCATCCGGGGCAACACGTTCGCCAAGTCGGGTATCGAAACCGCACTGCTCGACGCCCAGGGCAAGCGCCTCGGCCTGCCGGTCAGCGAATTGCTCGGTGGCCGCGTGCGTGACGCGCTGCCGGTGGCCTGGACCCTGGCCAGCGGCGACACTGAAAAGGACATCGCCGAAGCGGAAAAAATGCTCGACCTGCGCCGTCACCGTATCTTTAAGCTGAAGATCGGTGCAGGCGAGGTCAACCGCGACCTGGCCCACGTGATTGCGATCAAGAAAGCCCTGGGCGACCGCGCCAGCGTGCGGGTCGATGTCAACCAGGCCTGGGACGAAGCCGTCGCCTTGCGCGCCTGCCGCATCCTCGGCACCAATGGCATCGACCTGATCGAGCAACCCATTTCGCGCAACAACCGCGCCGGCATGACGCGCCTCAATGCCATGAGCCCGGCGCCGATCATGGCCGACGAGTCCATCGAGTGCGTGGAAGACGCGTTCAACCTGGCCCGCGAAGGCGCGGCCTCGGTGTTCGCCCTGAAAATCGCCAAGAACGGCGGCCCGCGTGCCGTGTTGCGCACGGCCTCGATTGCCGAAGCGGCGGGTATCGGTCTGTATGGCGGCACCATGCTCGAAGGGGGCGTGGGCACGATGGCCTCGGCCCAGGCGTTCGTCACCCTCAACAAACTGGCGTGGGATACCGAGCTGTTCGGCCCGCTGCTGCTGACCGAAGACATTCTCAGCGAACCGCTGGTTTACCGCGATTTCGAGCTGCATGTGCCGAAGACCCCGGGTCTGGGCCTGAGCCTGGACGAAGAACGCCTGGCGTTTTTCCGTCGCGACAAGACATCCACCATTCATCAAGCCTGAGGAGAGCATTATGCTGTTCCACGTAAAGATGACCGTGAATTTGCCGGTCGACATGAACCCAGAACGCGCCGCGCAGCTCAAGGCCGACGAAAAAGCCCTGGCCCAGCGCCTGCAGGATCAGGGCAAGTGGCGTCACCTGTGGCGCATCGCCGGCCTGTATGCCAACTACAGCGTGTTCGATGTCGACAGCGTCCAGGAACTGCACGATTTGCTGATGCAACTGCCGCTGTATCCGTACATGGCGATCGAAGTCACCGCGATGTGCCGGCATCCTTCGTCGATTCGCGAGGATGACCGCTGAACCCAGCCTGTTCAGTTCGCTATGCCAATAATTACAAGATGAGGAACCCCTGAAATGAACGTCAAGATTTCCCACACTGCCGAAGTCCAGAAATTTCTCGAAGAAGCCAGCGGCCTGCACAACGACGCCGGCGATCCACGGACCAAGGCCCTGATCTACCGCATCCTGCGTGATTCGGTGAACATCATCGAAGACCTCGCCGTGACCCCGGAAGAGTTCTGGAAAGCGGTCAACTACCTCAACGTGCTGGGCGCGCGCCAGGAGGCTGGGCTGGTGGTGGCCGGGCTGGGCCTGGAACACTACCTCGACCTGCTGATGGACGCCGAAGACGAGCAGGCCGGCAAATCCGGTGGCACCCCGCGCACCATCGAAGGCCCGCTGTACGTGGCCGGCGCGCCGCTGTCGCAAGGCGAAGCGCGTCTGGATGACGGCGTCGATCCGGGTGTGACCCTGTTCATGCAAGGCCGGGTGTTCAACACCGCTGGCGAACCCCTGGCGGGCGCCGTGGTGGACGTGTGGCACGCCAACACCGGCGGCACCTACTCGTACTTCGATGCATCGCAATCGGAATTCAACCTGCGCCGCCGCATCGTCACCGACGCCGAAGGCCGCTACCGTTTCCGCAGCATCGTACCGTCGGGCTACGGCTGCCCGCCGGACGGTCCGACCCAGCAACTGCTCGATCAACTGGGCCGTCACGGCCAGCGTCCGGCGCACGTGCACTTCTTCATTTCCGCACCGGATCATCGCCACCTGACCACCCAGATCAACCTGGATGGCGAGAAGTACCTGCACGACGATTTCGCCTACGCCACCCGCGACGAGCTGATCGCCAAGATCACCTTCAGCGAAGACCAGGCCCGTGCAGCGGCCTACGGTGTCAGCGGTCGTTTTGCCGAGATCGAATTCGATTTCACCCTGCAATCGTCCGCCCAGCCTGAAGAGCAGCAGCGTCACGAGCGGGTACGTGCGCTGGAGGATTGATTCCTTGAGCTGCTCGCGATGTGGGCATCGGCTTCAACATTGATGTTGACTGATACACCGCTTTCGCGAGCAAGCCCGCTCCCACCTTTGACCCTATTGCTCCTGAAGAAATACGGTCGAATGTGGGAGCGGGCTTGCTCGCGAAAAGGCCATAAGGTCCACATATCAGCCCAATGACACAACGCCACCCTTACTGCTCTAGAATGACCTGATACACCCTATAACAACAACGAGAGTGACCCGATGATGCAAGCGCAACTGTTGAGTCAGCGCAGCGCCATATTCGACCATGCCGACCCGTACGCGGTGTCGGGGTACGTCAATCAGCATGTCGGTAATCATTGCATCCTCATGCCTCGCGCCGGGCACCCCCTGGCCAGCCTCAATCATCGCAAATTCGCCAGCCTCGACCTGTGCCGTATCAGCTACGGCGGCAGCGTTCGCGTCACTTCGGGCGCGCTGGAAACCATCTATCACCTGCAAGTGTTGTTGCGCGGCAATTGCCTGTGGCGCGGTCACGGTCAGGAGCATTACTTCGCCCCCGGCGAGCTGCTGCTGATCAATCCCGACGACCCGGTCGACCTGACGTATTCCGACGATTGCGAAAAATTCATCCTCAAGGTGCCCACGTCCCTGCTTGAGTCCGTCTGCAACGAGCAGCGCTGGCGCTATCCGGGGCAGGGCGTGCGGTTTGTGGAAAACCGCTATCAGCTCAACGAGCTGGAAGGTTTCGTCAACCTGCTGGCGATGATTTGCCAGGAGGCCGAGGCCACCGAGCAGATTCCCCGGGTGCAGGAGCATTACGCGCAGATCATCGTCAGCAAGATGCTCAGCCTGATGAAGACCAACGTCAGCCGGCTGGAAATCGGCTCGCAGGCCGCCACGTTCGACGCGATTGCCGATTACATTGCCAGGAACCTCAAGCAAGACATCGACAGCGAAGAACTGGCGCGCCAGGCCAGCATGAGCCTGCGCTCGTTGTACGGCCTGTTCGAGCGCAACGCGAGCACCACGCCGAAAAACTACATCCGCCAGAAACGCCTGGAGCGGGTCAACGCGTGCCTCAGCGACCCGACCTGCAACGTGCGCAACGTCACTGAAATCGCCATGGACTATGGCTTCCTGCACCTGGGACGGTTCTCCGACAGCTATCGCAAACAGTTCGGCGAATTGCCGTCCGACACCCTCAAGCGCCGGCACTGAAACACAAGGCCCCCCTGTAGGAGCTGCCGCAGGCTGCGATCTTTTGATTTTGTTTTTAAAAGACAAGATCAACAGATCGCAGCCTGCGGCAGCTCCTACAGGGCGTCGGCGCCCTTGCACAAAACGGATAGAGGTCTGCACCCCGCGGATAGTCCACCCCATTGCCCCGTCCTAGCATGAGCCTTGCCTGAACAATAACAATGGAGGCGGCGGCCATGACCCTGCGACCCGAATACCTTGAGTCCCTGCTTGAAGACGACCCTGCCCAAGGCATCTATCGCTGCAAGCGTGAGATGTTCACCGACCCGCGCCTGTTTGACCTGGAGATGAAACACATCTTCGAAGGCAACTGGCTGTATCTGGCCCACGAGAGCCAGATCCCCAATATCAACGATTTCTACACCACCACCATGGGGCGCCAGTCGATCTTCATCGCGCGCAACAAGGACGGTGTGCTCAACGCCTTCATCAACGCCTGCAGTCACCGCGGCGCGACCCTGTGCCGGCACAAGTCCGGCAACAAGAGTTCCTACACCTGTCCGTTCCACGGCTGGACCTTCAACAACTCCGGCAAGCTGCTCAAGGTCAAGGACCCGGCGAACGCCGGCTACCCGTCGAGCTTCAACTGCGAAGGCTCCCACGACCTGACCAAGGTTGCGCGGTTCGAGTCCTATCGCGGCTTCCTGTTTGGCAGCCTGAACGCTGATGTGCTGCCCCTGGTCGAGCACCTGGGCGAGTCGGCGAAGATCATCGACATGATCGTCGACCAGTCCGCCGACGGCCTGGAAGTGCTGCGCGGTTCGTCCAGCTACATCTACGAAGGCAACTGGAAACTCACCGCCGAAAACGGTGCCGACGGCTATCACGTCAGCTCGGTGCACTGGAACTACGCCGCCACCCAGAACCAGCGCAAGCAGCGCGAGGCCGGTGATGCCAACCCGACCATGAGCGCCGGCAGCTGGGCCAAGCAGGGCGGCGGTTTCTACTCCTTCGACAAGGGCCACATGCTGCTCTGGACCCGTTGGGCCAACCCCGAGGACCGTCCGCTGTACGAACGTCGCGACGAACTGGCCCAGGACTTCGGCCAGGCGCGCGCCGACTGGATGATCGAGAACTCGCGCAACCTGTGCCTGTACCCGAACGTGTACCTGATGGACCAGTTCAGCTCGCAGATCCGCATCGCCCGGCCGATCTCGGTCGACCGCACGGAAATCACCATTTATTGCATCGCCCCCAAAGGCGAAAGCGATCACGCGCGCTCCAGCCGGATTCGCCAGTACGAGGATTTCTTCAACGTCAGCGGCATGGCCACCCCGGACGACCTGGAAGAGTTCCGCTCCTGCCAGACCAGCTACCAGGGCAGCGTCACCACCTGGAACGACATGTCTCGCGGCGCCGAGCACTGGATCGAAGGCGCCGATGACGCCGCCAAGGAAATCGACCTGCACCCGTTGCTCAGCGGCGTGCGCACCGAAGACGAAGGCCTGTTCGTGCTGCAACACAAATACTGGCAGCAGACCATGCTCAAGGCCCTGGCGGCCGAGCAGTCGACGTTGATCGCCGTGGAGGACGTGCAATGACCATTTCCTTTGATGCCGTGCGCGACTTCCTCTACCGCGAAGCGCGTTACCTCGATGACCGGCAATGGGACGAGTGGCTGGAGCTGTACGCCCCGGACGCCACGTTCTGGATGCCGTCCTGGGACGACAACGACGAATTGACCGAAGACCCGCAGCGGGAAATCTCGCTGATCTGGTACGGCAACCGCACCGGCCTGGAAGACCGCATCTTCCGCATCAAGACCGAGCGTTCCAGCGCGAGCGTCCCGGATACGCGCACCTCTCACAACATCAGCAACATCGAGCTGCTGGAACAGGCCGACGGTATATGCAAGGTGCGCTTCAACTGGCACACCCTGAGCTTTCGCTACAAGACCGTCGACAGCTACTTCGGCAGCAGCTTCTACACCCTTGATGTGCGCGGTGAAAACCCGCTGATCAAGGCCAAGAAAGTGATCCTGAAGAACGACTACGTTCGCCAGGTCATCGATGTTTACCACTTGTGAGGCTGCCGTCATGACCCATTCCATCGCATTCAATTTCGAAGACGGCGTCACCCGGTTCATCGACGCCAATGCCGGCGAAACCGTGGCCGATGCCGCGTACCGCCAGGGCATCAACATCCCGCTGGACTGCCGTGACGGCGCCTGCGGCACCTGCAAGTGTTTCGCCGAGGCCGGCACCTACGACCTGGGCGAGGAATACATCGAAGATGCCCTCAGCCCTGAAGAGGCAGAAAAGGGCTTTGTCCTGACTTGCCAGATGCGCGCCAAGAGCGATTGCGTGGTGCGCGTGCCGACGTCCTCGGAAGTCTGCCGCACCCGCCAGGCCAGCTACGACGCCACCATCAGCGCCGTGCGCCAGTTGTCCGACAGCACCATCGCGCTCTCCATCAAGGGTGAATCGTTGAGCAAGCTGGCGTTCCTGCCGGGGCAATACGTGAACCTGGGGATTCCCGGCAGCGAGCAGACCCGCGCCTATTCGTTCAGCTCGTTGCAGCGCGACGGCGAAGTCAGATTCCTGATCCGCAACGTGCCGGGCGGCCTGATGAGCAGCTTCCTGACCGGCATGGCCAAGGCCGGCGATAGCATGAGCCTGGCCGGGCCCCTGGGCAGTTTTTACCTGCGCGACATTCGTCGTCCGCTGTTGTTGCTGGCCGGCGGCACCGGCCTGGCGCCGTTCACCGCGATGCTGGAGAAAATCGCCGAGCAGGGCAGCGAGCATCCGCTGCATCTGATCTACGGCGTGACCCACGATTTCGACCTGGTGGAAATGGATCGACTGGAAGCGTTCGCCGCACGTATCCCTAACTTCACTTACAGCGCGTGTGTGGCCAGCCCCGACAGCCAGCACCCGCTCAAGGGCTACGTGACCCAGCACATCGAGCCCAGGCACCTGAACGATGGCGACGTCGACGTCTACCTGTGCGGCCCGCCGCCGATGGTGGAAGCGGTCAGCCAGTACATCGGCGAGCAAGGCATCCAGCCGGCGAACTTCTACTACGAAAAATTTGCCGCCAGCGCGGCGTGAATCGTGCGGTTGAGGGGTGGCAACGATTCAATGTGGGAGCGGGCTTGCTCGCGAAGACGGCGGAACATTCAACATCGGTGCTAGCTGTCAGACCGCTTTCGCGAGCAAGCCCGCTCCCACAGTTGATCGATGTCGCACGCTGATACCGGGCACGACAAAGAGAGGTTCTACATGAACAGATTCCAAGACAAAGTCGCGCTGATCACCGGGGCTGCCCAGGGCATCGGTCGGCGCGTGGCCGAGCGCATGGCCGCGGAAGGGGCGAAGTTGATCCTGGTCGACCGCTCCGACCTGGTGTTCGAGGTGCAGAAGGCGCTGGGGCAGGGCAGCCAGGTCCTGGCGCTGACCGCCGACCTTGAGCAATACGAAGAATGCAGCCGGGTGATGCAAACCGCTGTCGAGCGCTTCGGTCGGCTCGACGTGCTGGTCAATAACGTCGGCGGCACGATCTGGGCCAAGCCGTTCGAGCACTATGAGGCGTCGCAGATCGAGGCCGAGGTCCGCCGCTCGCTGTTCCCGACCTTGTGGTGCTGCCACGCGGCGCTGCCGTTCATGCTGGAGCAGGGCAGCGGGGCGATCGTCAACGTTTCGTCGATCGCCACCCGCAGCGTCAATCGCGTGCCCTATGGCGCGGCGAAGGGTGGGGTGAATGCGCTGACCGCGTGCCTGGCGTTCGAAACCGCCGGTCGTGGCGTGCGGGTCAATGCCACCGCGCCCGGTGGCACCGATGCGCCGCCGCGCGTCATTCCGCGCAACAGCGCCGAGCAGAGTGCGCAGGAGAAAGTCTGGTATCAGCAAATTGTCGACCAGACCCTGGACAGCAGTTTGATGAAGCGTTATGGCACGCTGGATGAGCAGGCAGGGGCTATTTTGTTCCTGGCCAGCGACGACGCGTCGTACATCACCGGCATGGTCATGCCGGTGGGCGGCGGCGATCAGGGCTGAGTCACCGGCTGCTACAAGCGACGCTGAAACGCTCTGACGATCCTCAGTGTGGCGTCGCTGGTGCTCAGGTTCTGCACCGCGTCCAGCGGAAACCAGATGCAATCGAAGATTTCATTCTGTGGCCGCGCCTGATCCAGATTGATCACCGAGGCTTCGTAGACATGGTGTCGGGTGCCGCGGGTTTCCAGCACCATCAGGTACAGCATGTCGTCGGCGTCAAGCCCGGTTTCTTCCTGGAGTTCGCGCGTAGCCGCGTCGGCCGTGGTTTCACCGGGCTCGACGGTTCCACCGGGCAATGCCCAGCGGCCTCTCGGTTTGCGCACCAGCAGAATGTGGCGGTCCTGCTCGCAAATGACGGTGGCGCGTACTTTCATGTGTGACCTGTTTGACGTTTGTCATGAAACAGTAACAAAACTGCAATATTCGCGCCGGATCCGATTCGCCGGATGTAGCTGTTTTGAGTGGATGAACGGCCTGAAAGTGCAATTGAATGCCGTCCTCCTGACACGACGTCTGGTCGGCCTTTCAGCCAAGGGTAGGTGTAAGGTAGGCACGTTAGCCTTGGATATCATTGCCGATGGAGGTGACCATGAGTGTTCCGATGCTGAACAAAATGCACATGAACGGTTATGACGTACTCAGCGTGAACAACGGCCCATGGCGGGTCTGCACCAAGGGTGATCGGCTCGGCTCTTTTGGCAGCCGGGAAGAAGCACTGGCCTTTGCGGCGACCCTGCCCGGCTACCGATCGCGGTCGAGCAAGCAGGGGCGCAGTCAGTAGCCTGGTCCTCGACACCTTCAAGCCCCGGCATGCCCGGGGCTTTATTTTTGCAGGGTCAATACCCGCCGCCGCCACTGGAACGGGAGGGTTCCCTGGCTTTCTGCTGCGCGTTGCTCCATTCGGCGCACGTCATGAAGCCCTTGTGATCAACCTTGCCCCGGCTGTCGAAGCTGACGTTGTAAGGTTGCCGATAGCCCGGCTGGAGCAGCTTGTAGTCGAAGCAAATGCCGGGTTCGACGGTGCGGGCGGTCGTGGCCAGCGGTGGGCCGCCGATTTGCTGGACTTGCTCCTGGCTCATGCCGGTCTCGACCCTGGCCACCAGCGGCTGGTCGCGAAAGACTTGAGAATCGGTGTTGCAGCCTGCCAACGCCGTCAGTGCGATGACAACCGTGGACAGAAGCTTGTGCATGGCCGTGCTCCCGTTATTGAGCCTTGTTTCGGCTGATGACCTTGGCCTTCACTTCCTCCGCGTAGCCCGTCAGCCGTTCTTCATCGCCCTGAAACAAATCGCAGAGTCTCTGCACGGCCTGGGCATCGACCTCATTCCCGGCCTGGCGCAGCTGCTGCGCGATGCGCAACAGTTCCACCGCCGACCACCGCAGGTCCGACGCCAGGCCCTGCAAGTCGCGCCGAAGCGCTTGTTCCGATTCGTTAAGCCACATGGTCACCTCCTGCCATCTTGCGCTACAAAATTCTAGTCCCATTTACGCGGGCGGGCGCTTGTGTTCGTCCGATCCTGGGCGACGTCCTTTGGTCGGGAAATTTGCGCGATCGGGAAAATTCGCTGTCGTAGTCCAGTACCGGATTTTTTTCCGGTTTTTCGCCAGGGCGGGTCCGTTCAATATGACCACTACCGATGACTTCAGGGCGCGTGCCCATGAGCTGATTGCCGATCTGGATGCGGCCACCAGCGAAATGATGAAGCTGATCAGCGCACACCAGCTCAGCGGGCCGGAATGGGAGCAGGTCAGTCAGTGGCAGCACGAAGCCTATGAGCGATGGATGACCTATTTGAATGAGCAGTCATACCCGGGGCCCGGCGATCACAACGTCAGTCGCTGAAGTCCGCTGGAACCCGTGGATGTGCGGGTGACGGCAGGCTACAGTTTATTTTTTCAGGATTAAGGGCGTTTCATGCAGAACCGGATGTGGATGGGGGGAGTGGTATTGGCGTTGCTGGCGGGGTGTTCGTTGCCAGCGTCACTGGTACCGGGTGAGCCGAATGTCAGCAAGTACAGTGAAAAACCACCCAAGGAAGTGGCCGCGTGCGTATTGCCCGCCTGGCAAAAAGATGTACCCAAATCGACCCAAACGTCGATTTCCAACGGCTACCGGATCACCGCGCCGAGCATTATCACGGCCGATGAAATCCTCGACATCGTCAAGTCCAAGGACGGCAGCCGGGTTTCGCTGTACCAGGGACCGCCCTGGGCCAAGTCAGGCGCCATGCGCAAGGCAGTGCGCGACTGCCTGTAGCCATCAGCCGGGGATTTCGGTGACCTGGATGCGTTGATCGTCACCGGCCTGGGCACTGCCCGTGCCTTTCTTTTCCCGGCGATCATTCATCCAGTTATCCACCTTCACGTTGAATTCCGTCGGGGCCTTGCGCCCGACCCGGCGGGCGATGTCCAGGATGGTCTGCTGGGCCAGCGCCTCTTCCATGCGTTTTTGCGCGGTCAGCATCGCGGCATGGATCGAGCAGCGTCCGTCCACGGCCCATTCCGGCGTCTCGCCTTCGAACAACGCACACCGTCCCCGGATCTCCCGGCATTCGAAAATCGCCTTGCGCCCGTCGATGGCGTTGACGATATCCAGCAGCGTGATTTCGTCCGCAGGCCGGGCCAGCTTGAAGCCGCCACGCACGCCTTCAGTGGCAACCACCAGTTTTGCCTTGGCCAGTTTGGTGAAGATTTTCGCCAGGTAATCCAGAGGCACGCCTTGCAGCTCGGCAAGGTCACGCACACTCGCTTCGCGTGTGTCGCCGCCATTACCCACCAGGAAAGTCAGGCAGTGAAGGCCGTATTCGACGCCTGCGCTGTAAAGAGCCATTTCGATCTCCGACTAATATTGTCGCAAATGATATCAGCTGACACTGCGCTGGACAACGCACCCGCCGGTCTTTTCTTTTTTTGCGATAGCCCTTTGGATGAGAGGGTTTGACCTGGTTTTCAAGGGGTATCGATTTCATCGATGCGAACCATTGAAAAAAAATCGTTGCAGCGCTTAACTCGGATCAATATAGTCGCCGTTGTCAGGTCGGCAGTGAACGGCGCTCTCGAAGACAG
Source organism: Pseudomonas fluorescens (assembly GCF_902498195.1). Taxonomy (GTDB): domain Bacteria; phylum Pseudomonadota; class Gammaproteobacteria; order Pseudomonadales; family Pseudomonadaceae; genus Aquipseudomonas; species Aquipseudomonas fluorescens_BU. The sequence continues at coordinate 541,780 of NZ_CABVIY010000001.1, forward strand.
AGTGGCCCCAAGCTCCTTGCCCTTTAACAAAACTCGTTCTTCCCTGGAGTTAAAAATGAAACAACACATCTTGGTAATCGGCGCGGGTTTCGGTGGCATGTGGACAGCAATCAGCGCCACGCGTCTGTTCAACATCCATGATCACAGCGATGTTGATGTGACGGTGCTGGCGCCTCAGGCCGAGCTGCGTGTACGTCCGCGCTTCTACGAGCCGAACGCACACCAACTGGCCGCGCCGATTGGCGAGCTGTTCGATGCGGTCGGCGTGAAGTTCATCAAAGGCGCCGCCGAGACCATCGATGTCGCGCAAAAACGTGTTGGCTACATTGACGCTTCGGGCAACCAGCAAGTGGTGATCTACGACAAACTCGTTCTGGCCACCGGCAGCCGCCTGGCACTGCCTGGCACGCCGGGCGTGGCTGAACATGCATTCGACGTCGACCAGATCGAACAGGCCGTGCGCCTGGAGAACCACCTCAAATCCCTGGCCAGCCAGCCAGAAAGCCAGGCACGCAACACGGTCGTGGTCGCCGGCGGCGGCTTCACCGGGATCGAAACGGCGACTGAAATGCCGACCCGCCTGCGTGCCATCCTGGGTGATCGCGCAGACATCAACGTGATCATCGTGGATCGTGGCAACCAGGTCGGTGGTTCGATGGGCCCGCAAATCGCCGAGAAAATTGCCGAAGCCAGTCTGGAAACCGGCGTGAAATGGCACCTGAACGCCTCGGTGGTCGCCGTCGATGAAAACGGCGTGACCCTGTCCGATGGCCAGCATCTCGAGGCCAACACCGTGGTCTGGACCACCGGTGTGCGCGCTCACTCCCTGACCGAGCAAATCCCCGGCGAACGTGACCACCTGGGCCGTCTGCACGTTGACGAGCACCTCAAAGTCATTGGCCAGGACGATGTCTACGCCACCGGCGACGTCGCTTACGCCGCCACCGATGACATCGGCAACCACGCGCTGATGACCTGCCAGCACGCCATTGTGTTGGGCCGTCATGCCGGTAACAACGTGGCCGCGCACATCCTCGGTGTGGACCCGACGCCTTACCGTCAGCCGAAATACGTGACGTGCCTGGACCTCGGCGCCTGGGGCGCGGTTTACACCGAAGGCTGGGATCGCCAGGTGAAGCTGACCAAACAGGAAGGCAAGGAGCTCAAGACCCAGATCAACACCGTGTGGATCTACCCGCCGGTGGCTGATCGTGACGTCGCCTGGGCTGCAGCGGATCCTTTGATTCCGATCGCCTGATCATGACTCCCATGACGCTTGTGGTTTGAGCGAATCCCGCCCGGGTTTTCCGGGCGGGATTTTTTTTGCTTCTGCAAGCGCTATGTAGGAGCTGCCGAAGGCTGCGATCTTTTGATCTTGCTTTTTCAAATCAAAAGATCGCAGCCTTCGGCAGCTCCTACAGGTTTTGTGTCGGTTGCCGCATTTGTGAACATCACAGGAACCTGTGGGAGCGTGGCTTGCCCGCGAAGGCAACGGTACAGGCGAAAAAAAAGGCCACCGCAACCCGACGTTGCGGCGACCCGAGGGTGACACATACCCAGCAGCCCACTGGCATGGACTGCAAACAATCAATGCGCCCCAGCTGCCTTGTTCAAATCACTCTCCGCCCATTCGGTATACACACAGGCATCCGCCGTCGCCCAGCGCACCCGCACCGGGTCGCCCGCCTTGAGCGGCATGCCGGCGGCGGACAACGCCTTGACCGTCATCGACGTACCCCCCGAGGTCACCACGCTGCAGGTCTGGCTCTCGCCGAGGAACAACACTTCCACGACCTTGGCCGACACCTCATTCCAGCCGGCCGCCAAGGGCTCAAGCGCTGCTTGCCCGGCACTCAGGGCTAGGGCCTTTTCCGGGCGCACCATCAGCAATACATCCTGGTCGGTTTGCAGGCCCGCGGTCAGTCGGATCGACAGTGGCTGCCCTTCAAACGCCGCCACCGCATTGCCCTGGGCCTTGAGCTTGAGGAAGTTCGAGTTGCCCAGGAACGAGGCGACGAAGGCGTTCGGCGGGTTTTGGTACAGGTCGTAGCCGCTGCCCAGGCCGACAATCTTGCCGTGGCTGAAGATCGCAATACGCTGGGACAGGCGCATGGCTTCTTCCTGGTCGTGGGTCACGTAGACGATGGTGATACCCAGGCGCCGATGCAGTTGGCGCAGTTCATCCTGCAAGTCTTCGCGCAGTTTTTTGTCCAGCGCGCCGAGGGGTTCGTCCATCAGCAGAATGCGTGGTTCGTAGACCAGCGCCCGGGCGATGGCGACGCGCTGTTGCTGGCCGCCGGAAAGTTGCGAAGGGCGGCGATGGGCGAACTGTTCGAGTTGTACCAGCTTGAGCATTGCATCGACCCGGCGTTCGCGTTCGGCACTGGCCAGTTTGCGGATCTGCAACGGGAAGGCGATGTTGTCGCGCACCGACAGGTGCGGGAACAGCGAGTAGCGCTGGAACACCATGCCGATGTCGCGCTTGTGCGGCGGCACGTTGACCAGCGACTGGCCGTTGACCAGGATCTCGCCGCTGCTGGGCGTTTCGAAGCCGGCGAGCATCGACAGGGTGGTGCTTTTGCCGGACCCGCTGGAACCGAGGAAAGTCAGGAATTCACCGTCCTTGATGTCCAGCGAAATGTTGTCCACGGCGGCAAAGTCGCCGTAGTGCTTGTTCAGGTTGCGCAGGCTCACCAGGGGTTGGTCATTTTGCTGCGCGGCATCTTTGATCACTGCACTCATGTCGTACTCCTGGGCGCTCAGGCGCTGATTTCGTTGCGCCGGCGCAAGGCTGCGGCGATGACCATGACCAACACCGAGAGGCCGATCAGCAGCGTCGAGGCGACGGCGATCACGGGCGTCAGGTCCTGGCGCAGGGTGGTCCACATTTTCACGGGAAGGGTTTGCAGGGTCGGGCTGGCCATCATCACGCTCAGCACCACCTCATCCCAGGACACGAGGAAGGCGAAGAGGGCGCCGGCGACCATGCCCGGGCGAATCGCCGGAAAGGTCACCTTGAACACCGCTTGCAGGCGCGAGGCGCCGCAGATCACCGCGGCATCCTCGATCGACTGGTCGAACAGCTTCAGCGAGTTGATGATCGAGATGATGGTGAACGGCAGCGCCACGATCACATGGCTGACCACGAACGCGAACATCGTCCCGGTGTAGCCAAGCTTGAGAAACAGCGCGTACACCGCCACCGCGATGATCACCAGCGGCACGATCATCGGCAGGGTGAACAGCCCGTAGAGCATTTCCCGGCCGGGGAAGCGGCCACGCACCAGGGCGAACGCGGTGGGCAGGCCCAGCGCGACGGCGAAGAAGGTCGTCAGCACCGCGACCTTGAGGCTGGCCATGGCCGCGTTCATCCAGTCGGCGTTGGAGAAGAACTGGCCGTACCATTTCAGCGTCCAGCCCGGTGGCGGGAACACCAGCCATTGCGACGATCCGAACGACAGCAGCACGATGAACACGATCGGCAGCAACAGGAACAGGCCGATCAGCCCGGTGGTGGCGTACAGGCCAAAGCGCATCCGGCGGCTCATGGCATTGGGGGTCAGGAGCATGACGGCTTACCTCGCGTTGCTGGCGCCAACCGGGGATTCCGGCTGAAGCTTCAGGTAGAAGTAGAACAGCACCAGCGTAATGACGATCAGCAACGCGGCACCGGCGCTCGCCAGGCCCCAGTTGAGGAACGACTGCACCTGCTGAATGATGAACTCGGGCAGCATCATGTTCTGCGCGCCACCCAGCAGCGCCGGGGTCACGTAGTAACCGAGGGACATCACGAACACCATCAGGCCACCGGAGAACAGCCCCGGCCGGCACAGCGGCAGGAACACCCGGAAGAAGTTGGTCCAGGGGCTGGCGCCGCAGATCGAACCGGCCTGCAGGATCATCGGGTCGATGGCCTGCATGGTCGCCTGCAACGGCAGCACGATGAACGGGATCATGATGTAGCTCATGCCAATCACCACGCCGGTGAGGTTATGCACCATCTCCAGCGGCTGATCGATGATGCCCATGGCCATCAGCGCCTTGTTGATCACCCCCGAGGCTTGCAGCAGCACCAGCCAGGAATAGGTCCGCGCCAGCAGGCTGGTCCACATTGACAGCAGCACGATGTTGAGGATCCAGCGACCCCAGCCACGCGGCACCAGGGTGATTGCCCAGGCCAGCGGAAAGCCCAGCAGCAGGCTGAACAGCGTCACCAGGCCGGCCACCGAGAAGGTGTTGAGCAAGACCCGGGCATAGGCCGAGTTGGCGAACAGCTGCTCGTAGTTGCCCAGGCCCGGCACCGGCTCCAGCACGCCCCGCAGCAGCAGGCCGATCAGCGGCGCGAGGAAAAACAGGCCAAGGAACAGCAGGGCGGGGATCAGGTTGCTCGAACCACGCCAGCGCTGTGCCAGGCTCGGGGTTTGCGCCATCGTGGCGGCCTTGGGAGAAGCCGGACCGGCAGCGCCATTGGCGCTCCCGGTGGCCGTGGATGGACGGGACGCGGTTGCCGTCATTTTCATTTGACCAGCCATTCGTTCCACCGTGTCGCGATGGCCGGACCGTTCTTGGCCCAGTACGCGAAGTCGAGAGTGATTTGGTCCTTGGCGTAGGCCGTCGGCAGGTTAGGCGCCAGCACCGAATCCAGGCGCGCCACGCTGTCGACGTTGACCGGGGCGTAGGCGGTCAGGTTGGAGAAGTCGGCCTGTCCCTTGGCGCTGCTGGCGTTGGCCAGGAACTTCATCGCCGCGTCCTTGTTCTTCGAGCCTTTGGGAATGACCAGGATGTCGGCCATGACCAGGTTCTGTTTCCAGCTCACACCGACGGGAGCGCCGTCTTCTTGCAGGGCGTGAATGCGACCGTTCCAGAACTGCCCCATGCTCGCTTCACCCGAGGCCAGCAGCTGTTGCGACTGGGCGCCGCCGCCCCACCAGACGATGTCTTTCTTGATGGTGTCGAGTTTCTTGAAGGCGCGATCCAGGTCCAGCGGGTAGAGCTTGTCGGCGGCGACGCCATCGGCCAGCAGCGCCAGTTCCAGCACGCCAGGGCTTGGCCATTTGTAGAGGGCGCGTTTGCCGGGGTATGTTTTGGTGTCGAACAGCGAGGACCAGTCCTGGGGTTTGCTGGCGCCGAGCTTGCCTTCGTTGTAGCCCAGGACGAAGGAGAAGAAGAACGAGCCGACGCCATGGTCGGAGACAAACCGTGGGTCGATCTTGTCGCGCTCGATCACTTTGAAATCGAGGGGTTCGAGCAGCCCTTCGGAGGCGGCGCGCAAGGCGAAGTCGGCTTCGACATCGACCACGTCCCACTGCACGTTGCCGCTTTCGACCATGGCCTTGAGCTTGCCGTAGTCGGTCGGGCCATCCTGAACCACGGTGATGCCGCTGGCCTTGCTGAACGGATCGGCCCAGGCCTGCTTCTGCGCATCCTGGGTGCTACCGCCCCAACTGACGAAGTTGACGCTTTCGGCGGCCATCAACGCCTGGCTGGTCACGCCAATCAGGCCCGCGAACAGCACGGCGGATACACGTTTGTTCAACACCATTTTCACGCCCTCATTTGTTGTGTTTTTGAGCGGGGCTTTCAGTGCCCGCGTATCGGGAGCAGTAGGTCCATCGAGTCGCTTTGACTGCCCGGTCTATGGAATATCATATTATGGTATTCCAAACTTTGTGCAAGCACTTTGCCTTACCGGCTATCCGGGGACAGTGAGATTTTCAGCAGCCTTGCCCGAGACCAATCAATGTCATCCCTGTGGGAGCGGGCTTGCTCGCGAAAGCGGTGCGTCAGCAACAAGCGTGTCGACTGACACTCCCTCTTCGCGAGCAAGCCCGCTCCCACAGGGACTGCGCGATGGCGCGATCACTGGGCAAACGGGATGCTCTCCACCACCTCCAGGTCATACCCGGTCAATCCGGCGTATTTCAGCGGCGGCCCAAGGTGGCGCAGCTTGCCGACCCCCAGGTTTTGCAGGATCTGCGCGCCGGTGCCGACTTCCGAATAGATCCGCGACTGCGAACGGCTGAATTGCCGTGGCGTCTGGGTCAGTTGCGGGACCCGTTCCAGCAGCGCCTGCGACGATTCATGATTGGCCAGCACCACCACCACGCCGCGACCTTCCTCGGCCACCCGTTGCAGCGCCGCCCACAAGGTCCAGTTGGAAGGGCCGCTGTATTCGGCGCCGACCAGATCGCGCAACGGGTCGATCACGTGCACACGCACCAGCGTCGCCTCGTCGCGGCGCAATTCGCCCATGACCATGGCCATGTGGACACCGCCTTCGATGCGATCCTCAAAGGTGATCAGACGAAAGGTGCCGTGCACGGTCGGCAGCTCGCGTTCGCCGATGCGCTCGACCGTGTGCTCGGTGCTCAGGCGGTAGTGAATCAGGTCGGCGATGGTGCCGATCCTGATCCCGTGCCGGCGCGCGAACACTTCGAGGTCGGGGCGCCGGGCCATGGTGCCGTCGTCATTCATGACTTCGACGATCACCGACGCCGGGGTGAAGCCGGCCAGGCGCGCCAGGTCGCAACCGGCCTCGGTATGGCCGGCGCGGGTCAGCACGCCGCCTTCCCTGGCGCGCAAGGGAAAGATGTGGCCCGGTTGCACGATATCGGCAGGGCTTGCTCCCTGGGCCACGGCGGCCGCCACGGTGCGTGCGCGGTCGGCGGCGGAGATGCCGGTGGTCACGCCGATGGCCGCTTCAATCGATACCGTGAACGCGGTGCTGAACACGCTGCCGTTGCTCGGCACCATCTGCTCCAGGCCCAGGCGCTGGCAATGATCGTCGGTCAGGGTCAGGCAGATCAGGCCACGCGCTTCACGGGCCATGAAGCTGATGGCCTCGGCGGTACAGCAATCGGCAGCCAGCAGCAGATCGCCTTCGTTTTCCCGGTCCTCGTCGTCCACCAGGAGTACCATTTTGCCGAGGCGATAATCCTCGATGATTTCTTCGATGCTATTGAAGGCCATGCTGGACTCTCAGTGTTTGATGGATATTTATTGTGGTATACCATAATACAAAACAACCCAAGAGGTCACTATGAAGGCGTACTGGATTGCTCACGTGGATGTCACCGACCCCGATCAATACAGCCAATACACCCAGCGGGCGCCGGCGGCGTTTGCCCGGTACGGCGGGCGCATGCTGGCCCGGGGCGGGCGCAGTGAGGCGCTGGAAGGCGGGCCTGGGGCGCAAAGGAATGTGGTGATTGAATTTGACTCGTACGAGCAGGCGCTGGCCTGTTATCGGTCAGAGGAATATCAGGAGGCGAAAGGGCACCGGGAGGGGGCGGGGAGCGCGCAGATTGTGATCGTCGAGGGCGTGGCGCCAGCATAAATCTTACAGGGTGAACTCGGACAAACTGTGGGAGCGGGCTTGCTCGCGAATAAGGTGTGTCAGTCGGCACTCTATTGCCTGACACGCCGCTTTCGCGAGCAAGCCCGCTCCCACAGTGTGTGTAGAGTCAGGCTAGCGGATGAAGTGGATTTTCCCGCTGTCGTCGTTGCCGATGTAGATGCCGTAGACCCCGGCCTGGCGTTCCTCGATGTAGCGTTCGAGGATCTGCCGGATCGCCGGGTAATAGATGCTGTCCCAGGGAATGTCCTCGGGCGCGAAGAATTTGTAGTCGAGGGTTTCCGGCCCGAACTGGCCGGTGATTTCCAGGGCGATGGCGCGGAAGATGATGTACACCTCGCTGATCTTCGGCACGCTGAAGATGGAGTAGGGCGAGAGGATTTCCCCGCGCACGCCGCTCTCTTCCCAGACCTCGCGCAACGCCGCCTGCTCGGTGGTCTCGCCGGCTTCCATGAAGCCCGCCGGCAGCGTCCAGGTGCCGGGGCGCGGCGGGATCGCGCGCTGGCACAGCAGGTATTTGCCGTCCTGCTCGATGATGCAGCCAGCAATGATTTTCGGATTGACGTAGTGGATATAGCCGCAACCACGGCACATCAGGCGCTCGTGCGTATCGCCCGGTGGCAGCTGTGACTTGAGGTCAGGGCTGCCGCACTTCGGACAAAAGCTCGGGCTGAACATGATCAGCGACCTATGCGCGGTTCTTTCAGCGCGATCGGCAGGGTGATCTCGGGGATCGCCCCGGTCTCTTCCTGCTTGCGCTTGAGGTAATCGAGGGCGACGGCGGCGGCAGCACGCACGTGGTCGACGCAAGCCTGGTGGGCGGCGAGGGGGTCGCCGCTCTTGATCGCCTCGACCATGCGCTCCATTTCCTGGTTGCTGGCGCCACGGCGGTTCTGCTGGGACACCGAGGTCGCGCGCAAGTAGCTGATGCGCGCCTGCAACTGACGCAACTGAGTGGCCGCGACATGATTGCCGGAGCCTTCGAGCAGCACGTCGTAGAAACCTTGCACGGAATCGATGACCTGTTGCAGTTCGCCTTCCTTGAGCGCCTGGCGGTTTTCCTCCAGGGCCTTTTCCAGGGCCTTGATGTCCTTGGCCTTGGCACGCAGGGTGAACAACTGGACGATCAGCCCTTCGAGCACGCAGCGCAGTTCATAGATGTCGACGGCATCGGCCAGGGTGATGATCGCCACCCGCGGGCCCTTGGCGTCGGCGAACTCCACCAGCCCTTCGGACTCCAGGTGACGCAAGGCCTCGCGTACCGACGTGCGGCTCACGCCCAGGCGATCGCACAGATCGCGTTCGACCAGACGGTCTCCCGGCAGGAGCTGGAAGTTCATGATGGCGCTTCGCAGTTTATCCAGCACGATTTCGCGCAGGGTAACGGGGTTGCGATTGACCTTGAAGCTGTCGTCGAGTGGCAGGCGTTTCATGGGGTACGCTCTAAAGGTGGCTGTCCATGCCGGGCGGGCAACAAAACAGCCGAGGGTTAACTGGAGGCCTCGGCATCGGCTTCGGCGAAGGCTTCACGGGCCAGCCGGAAACTGTCCACGGCGGCGGGGACGCCGCAATAAATACCGACCTGAAGCAGAATTTCGCGTATTTGCTCACGACTCAAGCCGTTACGCAAGGCGCCGCGCACATGCAGCTTGAGTTCGTGCGGGCGGTTGAGCGCCGAGATCATCGCCAGGTTGATCATGCTGCGTTCCTGGAGCGACAGGCCATCACGACCCCAGACGTGGCCCCAGCAGTATTCGGTGACCATCTCCTGCAAGGGACGGGTGAAATCGTCGGCGTTCTCGATGGAACGCTGCACATAGGCCTGGCCGAGCACCTGGGTGCGGATCTTCAGGCCCTGTTGGTACTTTTCGTTGTTCATCATCTTCACTCTCACCACGGATCCCCTGTGGGAGCGGGCTTGCTCGCGAAGGCGTCGCATCAGTCGACATCAATGTTGAATCAATGACCGCTTTCGCGAGCAAGCCCGCTCCCACATTGGGTTTTGCGTGAATTTGTCAGGCCAGCGCGGGCAGCGGGCCCAGCTTGCCTTTGTGGTAGATCATCGGTGTCACCGGCTGCGCGGGCAGGATCAGGTTCTTCACCGCGCCGACGATGATGGCGTGATCGCCGCCGTCGTATTCGCGCCACAGTTCGCACTCGATGATCGCCGTGGCCTTGGCCAGCAGCGGGTTACCGAGTTCGCTCAGGTGCCAGTCGATGCCCTTGGCCTTGTCCTTGCCCTTGCCGGCAAAGGCGTAGGCCTCGGCTGTCTGGTCGGCGGACAGCAGGTGGATCGCGAACTGCTTGCTGTCGCGCAGCACCGGGTAGGTGTCGGAGCCATAGTTGGGGCAGAACAGCACCAGGGCCGGATCAATCGACAGCGCACTGAAGGCGCTGGCGGTGATGCCGACGATTTCGCCGTCCGCGCCCAGGGTGGTGACCACCGTGACGCCGGACGGGAACGAGCTCATGACGTCTTTGTAAATGCCGGGTTCGATCATTTCGCGGGACTCCTAGCGCATCACAAACGGGTCAGGCATGGGCGCCTGGGAGAGGTTGATCCACACCGTTTTCAGCTCGGTGTAGGCCAGCACCGAATCGATGCCGCTTTCGCGTCCATAGCCACTGTTCTTGAAGCCGCCGATCGGCGCCATGGCCGACACGGCGCGGTAGGTGTTGACCCAGATGATCCCCGAACGCACGTCCCGGGCCAGGCGGTGGGCGCGGCCCAGGTCGCGGGTCCAGATGCCGGCGGCGAGGCCGAACTGCGAGTCGTTGGCGATGGCCAGCGCTTCGGCTTCGTCCTTGAAGCGGATGACCGAGGCCACCGGGCCGAACACTTCTTCCTGCATGATCTTCATGGAGTTGCGGTCGCACTCGAACAACGTCGGCTCGTAGAACCAGCCGTCGCCCAAGTCCTGTGGACGCTTGCCGCCCAGGCGCAGACGGGCGCCTTCGGCAATCGCATCGGCGACCAGCCCTTCGACCACCGCCAGTTGCTGCGCGGTGGCCATCGGGCCCATTTCGCTGCTGTCATCCGAAGGATTGCCGATGCGGATGCGCTGGGCGCGTTCCACCAGTCGCCCGACGAATTCGTCGTAGATTTCGTCCTGCACCAGCAGGCGCGAGCCGGACACGCAACTCTGCCCGGAAGCGGCATAGATCCCGGCGATGGCGCCGTTGATCGCGCTGTCGAGGTCGGCGTCGGCGAAGATGATGTTCGGCGATTTGCCGCCCAGTTCCAGCGACAGTTTGGCGAAGTTCTCGGCGCTGCTGCGCACCACATGCCGGGCCGTGGCCGCACCGCCGGTGAAGGCGATCTTGCGCACCAGCGGATGGCGGGTCAGGGCCGCGCCCGTGCTGGGGCCGTAACCGGTGACGACGTTGACCACGCCCGGCGGGATGCCCGCTTCCAGCGCCAGGCGCGCCAGTTCCAGGATGGTCGCCGAGGCGTGTTCGGACGGCTTGATCACGATGGTGTTGCCCGCCGCCAGGGCGGGGGCCAGTTTGATCGCGGTCAGGTACAGCGGGCTGTTCCACGGAATGATCGCCGCGACCACGCCCATGGCTTCATGCACGGTGTAGGCAAACAGGTCGGGCTTGTCCAGCGGCAGGGTGCCGCCTTCGAGCTTGTCCGCCAGGCCTGCGGTGTAGTGGAAGAACTCCGGCAGATAGCCGACCTGGCCGCGGGTCTCGCGGATCAGCTTGCCGTTGTCGCGGCTTTCCAGCTGCGCCAGTTGTTCCTTGTTTTCAGCGATCAGGTCGCCCAGGCGCCGCAGCAGTTTGCCGCGCGCGGTGGCGGTCAGCCCACGCCAGGCGGGGCTGTCGAACGCGGCCTGCGCGGCTTGCACGGCACGCTCGACGTCCGCTTCAGCGGCATCGGGCAGTTCAGCCCAGGGCTGTGCCAGGGCCGGGTTGAGGCTTTCGAAGGTCTTGCCGGAGAGGGCGTCGACCCATTCTCCGCCGATGCACATCTGGAAGCGTGCGAGAGTCATGCAACGATCCCCTTCAGAGGGTTTTGTCGGGAGTGCGCGGTGTCGAGAAACTCCAGCAACAGCTGGTTGACCAGGCGCGGCGATTCTACGGGCATCATATGCCGCTGCTCGGCGAGTACGGCAACCGTCGCGCCGGGAATGCGTTTGGCCAATTGCTCAGCCATGTCCGGGGTCGAGCCCGGGTCCAGTTCGCCGGTGGCGACCAGCGTCGGCACCTGGATACTGGCCAGGTCATCGGCGCGGTACATGTCCTGGGTGGCGAACAGCTCATAGGTGGTCAGGTAACCCTGCGGATCGTTATCGGCGAGCGTCTGGCGCAGCGCGGCGATCTGTGCCGGATTGGCCGCCTGGTACTCGCGGCTGAACCAGCGCGACAGCGCGGCTTCGGCGTTGGCGTCCGGGCCGTGCTCGGCGGCCTGGCTGGTGCGGGCGATGACGCCGGCGCGCTGTTCAGCGGTGCGGTTGAACACGCTGTTGAGCACCACCAGGCTTTGCAGGCGTTGCGGGTAATGCAGGGCGAAGGCCCGCGCCACCAGGCCGCCCATGGAAAAACCGATCACCGCCGCCTTGGGCAATTGCAAGTGATCGAGCAGCTCCAGCAACTGGTCGGCATAACCGAGCAGGGGCGTGCCGTTTTCCGGGCGCGGGCTGGCGCCATGCCCCAGCATGTCGTAGGCAATCACGCGGTACTGGGTGGCCAGGCCAACGATCTGGCCGCCCCACATTTCTTTATTCAGGCCCACGCCGTGGATCAAGACCACGGGCTGGCCTTGGCCGGTCGCCAGGTAACTGGTTCCAGCCGGGGTGCGTTCAGCGGTGAGCCGAATCATGGAGCGCTCCTGCATACCTTTTTGTTGTAGTGGCCCTGGCCGGTTACTGGGCTTTTTCGGCCGCCAGTTCTTCCAGGTCGATGTAGCGGTTGCCGATGCGTGGGTGCAGGCGGCCGCCGTCGGCGCAACCCAGGACCACCACGATTTCGTCGGCGCGGGGGGCGTCTTCGATCTGCATTTCCAGGGTGATGTAGTGCGAGCGCAGGCCTTCGTCGTCCTTGTGCATCATCGGGATCTGGATCGAGGTGCCCGGGCCGCCGCGCTTGTTGGTGAAGCTCAGGTAGCTCTTGGCCTTGACCGCTTCACGGTAGTGGTTGCCAAAGCGCAGGGTGTGGATCACGGCGGAAGCGTGTTCGATTTCGCCGTCGGCGCCGACCACGGCCGCCTTGCCATAGGCCTCGATTTTCTCGGCGCCGCCGATGATGCCCACCAGACGCTCGACCATCAGCGCGCCGAGGTCGGAGCAGTTCTCGCGGATCTGCGGTTTCAGGTCTTCGACAAAGCCGTTGCCCAGCCAGGGGTTTTTCATCACCACCGCCAGCCCGACCATGGTCACGGGGGTATCGGTGGCCTTGCCGCCTTCGATGAAGGTTTCTTCGACATAGCTGACGATCTTGCGGATTTCGAAACTCATGAGCTGCTCCGTATCAGGGTGAGAAGTGTCTGTGCGTATGATGGTATACCATAATATAGGTTGTGCAAGAGGCTTGAAGGGGTTTCTGGTCGGGAGGCGATGAAAAGCTTGGGGGTGGGCGCTTGTGGCGGCTTGTGCCAGGTCTGGGATGTGCTCGGCCCTTGTGGGAGCGGGCTTGCTCGCGAAGAGGTTATGCCAGTGACATTGATGCTGGCTGACACACCGCCTTCGCGAGCAAGCCCGCTCCCACAGTTTCATTTGCCGTACCCGGTGGATGCGATGGATTTGTCCGTTACGCGACATGTACTGGCTTACTAGCGTTAGCCGGCACCCTGGCGGCGGAGTAGAGTCGAGCCCACGTTCCTGGCAAACCCGGATGACCCCCATGACTCGCCCTCGCTTCCTCCCCGACAACTTCACCCTGACCCTGGTCGGCGTGGTCCTTCTCGCCAGCTTCCTGCCTGCCAGCGGGCAGGTGGCGGTGGGCTTCGGCTGGCTGACCAACATCGCCATTGCGCTGCTGTTCTTCCTGCATGGCGCCAAGCTGTCGCGCGAGTCGATCATCGCTGGCGCCGGGCACTGGCGCCTGCACCTGCTGGTGTTCAGCCTGACCTTCGTGCTGTTCCCGCTGCTCGGGCTGGCGCTCAAGCCGGTGCTGTCGCCGATGATCGGTGCCGACCTGTACATGGGCATGCTTTACCTCTGCGCATTGCCGGCCACGGTGCAGTCGGCGATTGCCTTTACCTCTTTGGCCCGCGGCAATATTCCGGCGGCGATTTGCAGCGCGGCGGCGTCCAGCCTGTTCGGCATCTTCCTCACGCCGCTGCTGGTCACGCTGTTGCTCAACGTGCACGGCGACGGCGGCTCGACCCTCGACGCCATCGTGAAAATCAGCGTGCAACTGCTGCTGCCGTTCATCGCCGGGCAGATCGCGCGGCGCTGGATCGGCGCCTGGGTGGGGCGCAACAAGAACTGGCTGAAATTCGTGGACCAGGGGTCGATCCTGCTGGTGGTCTACGGCGCGTTCAGCGAGGCGGTGAACGAAGGCATCTGGCATCAGATCCCGCTGCGTGACCTGGCGGGGCTGGTGGTGGCCTGCTGCGTGGTGCTGGCACTGGTGCTGGTGGCCGCCACCGTGCTGGGCAAGGCCTTCGGCTTCAACCAGGAAGACCGCATCACCATCCTGTTCTGCGGTTCGAAGAAAAGCCTGGCCACCGGCGTGCCGATGGCCCAGGTGTTGTTCGCCGGCAGCACCATTGGCGTGCTGATCCTGCCGCTGATGCTGTTCCATCAGATTCAACTGATGGTCTGTGCGGTATTGGCGCAGCGCTATGCCAAGCGCCAGGAATCGGTGGCCGAGCTGATGGGGCAGGTGGACCCGTAAATACCACCTTGCCGGCGCTGTGCAGGAACTGTGTAGGAGCTGTGTAGGAGCTGTCGAGTGCAACGAGGCTGCGATCTTTTGATCCTGTTCAAGTCAAAAGATCGCAGCCTGCGGCAGCTCCTACAGGGAGCAGGGTCAGTAAACCTGCGGCACGATGATGTCCTGTGGCGTCGGGCTGCGCGTGTAGTCTTCCTGGCGTACTCGAGCAATGCCGCCGTTCCTGCCGCTCGGGGCTTTCGCCGAGGTGGTCGCTGAACAGCGCGTTCAGATCGTGGTCGTCCTCCAGCAACTCCAACTCAAGCTCTTCGTCGCTGTGATCGAGCAGTTCGCGGTGGATGCGTTGCATCAGGGTGTCGTTGGTCAACAGCAGGGTCAGGCCTCCCGACGATGTTGGAAGTGCTCATGCCAGGCCCCCGGGTATGACGAAGTGGTGACGTTGCGGTGATGGCGAAATTCATCGGGCTGTCATCGTGGTGTCACCGAGCGCATGGCAGGATCGACGCAAACCGCCTTGGGCGTGCGGTGCAACGCCGTTTGCGCGCTGATGAACCTGCCAGGAATCCCTACCATGAAAGGCGACGCCTCCCTGTTTGCGGCCATTGACCTGGGCTCCAATGCGTTTCGCCTGATGATTGGCCAATCGGTCAAACGCAACCGGCAACTGATGATTCAGCAAGTGAAAACCCTGCGTGAGCCCGTGCGTTTGGCCGAAGGCTTTCAAGGCGGGGCCCTGGATGAAATGGCGCTGGACCGGGGATGGCAGGCCTTGGCGCGATTCGGCAAGAAACTGCGCGGTTTCGACGCCGGGCGAGTGCGGGCGGTGGCCACCAGTGCTGTGCGCGAAGCGGATAATGCGCAGCTGTTCCTGGCCAGTGCGGAGCGCCACCTGGGGTTTCGGATCGACGTCATTTCCGGGCAGGAAGAGGCCCATCTGGTCTACGCCGGTGTCGCCCATAGCATTGCGTGCCCGCAGAGCCGGCGCCTGGTGGTGGACATCGGTGGCGGATCGACCGAGTTGATTCTGGGGCGCGGCCCCCAGCCCCTGGTCACCGAAAGCATCGCCATTGGCAGCGGCACCTTTGGTGCGCGCTACTTTGCGGGCGGACGCATCACCGCCCAGGCGCTGCTTGAGGCCGAGCTGGTCGCCACCCTTGAGTTCGACAAGGTGGCCCGGCGTTATCGCGCCCAGGGCTGGCAGCAGACCATTGGCTCCTCGGGCACGGCGCGCATGCTGGCCAAGATACTCAATGCCAACGGGTTGAACGACCCGGGCCAAAGCGGCATTACCTACAGCGGCCTGCTGCGTCTGTCGCTGCGGCTGATCGAAGTCGGGCATGTCAAAAAGCTTCGGCTGGCGGGGTTGCAAGCCCATCGCCTGAGCATCTTGCCGGGTGGCCTGGTGCTGATGCTGGCGGCGTTCAAGGTCTTCGGCATCTCGCACATGACGCCGTCGGAACCGGGTCTGAGGCTCGGGGTGCTGCATGGCCTGATGTCCCGGCACTGACGGACAAGCCCCCTGTAGGAGCTGTCGAGTGCAACGAGGCTGCGATCTTTTGATTGTTCAAAAGCCAGATCAAAAGATCGCAGCCTTCGGCAGCTCCTACAAAGAAAGTATCCTGTGAAGGCATTCAACGTCCGGCCGCGGCATCCGCCAGTGCCGCCACCACCTGCTTCTCGATCTCCTTTTCATCCAGTCCGCGCCCGAAATGCTTGAGGTAGCGGCCCTGGCTGTCGAGCAGGAACAGGAGGGTCGAGTGGTCCATCATGTACTGCCCCGGTTGATCGCCGGTCGGCACTTTCTTGTAGTACACGTGATAGGCGTCGGTGATGCGGGCGATTTCCTGCGCCGAGCCGGTCAGGCCGACGAAGTCGCTGGCGAAGTAGTTGACGTAGGCCTTGAGCTTTTTCGGCGTGTCACGTTCCGGGTCGATGGTGACGAAGACCGGCCGCACGGTGATGCCTTGCTGTTGTTGCAGTTGCCGGCTGATGCGGGCCATTTTCGAAAGGTCCGTGGGGCAGATGGCCGGGCAGGTCATGAAGCCGAAGTACAGCAAGGCCGGTTCGCCGAAACTGCGCTCGGTGACGCGTTGGCCATTCTGGTTGGTCAGCTGGAACGGGCCGCCGATGTCGGTGCGGGTCGCGGCCGTGGAGCTGGCGGCCATTGCCGCCCATAGCAGCACCATTAACCATTTCATTGCTCAATAACCTCCCGAATAGGTCAGCGCCAGGCCAACCAGTTCGGACATCTGGCCGTCCTCTT
This sequence comes from Pseudomonas fluorescens, assembly GCF_902498195.1. Lineage (GTDB taxonomy): Bacteria > Pseudomonadota > Gammaproteobacteria > Pseudomonadales > Pseudomonadaceae > Aquipseudomonas > Aquipseudomonas fluorescens_BU. The sequence continues at coordinate 558,237 of NZ_CABVIY010000001.1, forward strand.
TCTGGGTGCCGGCGGACAGCCCGAGCTTGATCTGGCCGGTGATGTTGTAGGTCAGGCTCAACTCGTTGAGGTAATCCTGGCGGTCGGCGCCCCCCGTCGATTCACGATGCTTGTCGGTCCGGGTCGCGCCCAGGGACCAGTCACCAAAATCGAAGGTCAGCGAGGTGGTCAGGTAGCGGGTGTCGTTGCCCTTGATGCCGTCTTCATTGTCGACGTCGGCGAATTCGATGAAGGGCACGATATCGAAGTAGCGCCCGGCCAGCGTCGGCTCAAGATCGGTGCTCGGTTCATAGGCCCAGATGTAGCGGGCGGAGGCGATCTTGATGGTTTCGTCGTCTTCGCCGGGCGGATCGGGTTGCGTCGCGTCCTCGGCCTTTTTGTTGAACATGTAGCCGGCCTGCATCTCCAGGTAAGGCACCGCCGGGATCGCAATCCAGTTCACCGTCACCGCCCAGGAGTCGAGCTTGCCGGTATTGGAGGGCCCGCCGTCGCTGCGTTGCAGCTTGTCGCCATGGCGCAGATAGGGGCGGCCGAGAAACGAATTGTCCGCGGTGTAGACACTCAGGTTGGGTTCGATCATGCCCAGCTTCTGGTCGAAAAACCGATAGGCCACGGTGCCGCCAAGCATGCCGTCGAGGTCGTAGGTGCTGACGTAATCATTGGTGTAGAGACCGGGCGCCTGATCCTGGGCGCGGCCGAACGGCACGTGGTACTTGCCGACCGAGAACGCCGAGTTGGCGTTGTTCTGGTAGTAGTTGAGGTCATTGATCACCAGCCCAACGTCCTCGAAGAATCGCTTCTGCCCGGGCTCCGGCCCGGCGACGGGATTGATCTCGGTGGCCAGCTGGATCTGCTGGTCGTGGCTGAAGCGAAAGTAGAACGTGGTGTTGATGTCCGGGTAGGCGTCGGTGCTGTTGCGATTGCCGCCCTGGGGCGAATCGGCGTGCACGTGGTCATATTGAAAGGTCGCGTCGTAGTCCATGCCGACGTTGGGGTATTGCCCGTCATCGGCCTGCGCCGACTCAACGGCACACACCGACCCCACCAACAACACTGCCAATCGATAGTTGCTCATGGCGCGCCCCCTTTAGTTGGTTCGCGGGATCAACGGGCTGGACGCTTTCGGGTCCTGTCCGGTGTTGCGCAGGTAGGAGCACAACTGGTTGTTTTCGCCGTACAGCCCGCCCAGGGGTTCGAGCTTGACCGCCTGCTCGTAGTCCTCGGGCTTGACCACCTGGATCGCCTGCATCATGCCGCCGTCCTCGTGTTCGAGGATGTGGCAGTGGTAGACGAACTTGCCGAGGATCACCGGATCGCGAAACGGAATGCGTACCGTGATCGAGCCGGTGGCGGGGATGAACACATTGTCCCGATAGCCGCTGAATTCCACCGGTTTGTCGTTGATCCGGGTGACCTGGAAATCCACCTGGTGGATATGGAACTGGTGCAGTTCCTGGGAGGGATTGAACAGTCGCCACTCTTCGACATCGCCCAGTTTCACCGTGGTGTTGACCCGGTCCAGTTCGAAGCGCGTGCCGTTGATCAGGAAGGCATTGGGGTCGGTGTCCGAGTCCTGAAAGGCGAACTGACGGGTCTTGTTCACCGCGATCTTGCTGAAGTCCTCGGCGGGCGGATAGGCGCTGGTGATCTGCTTCGTCGCGACCTGCTGACCGCTGGAGCGCAGAATCGCCAGCTTCGCCGCCGGGTAATCATCACCCGCCGGCCCGGTGTTGCCGGAGCCCGTTTCGACTTCATAAGTGCCGGCCGGTGGCCCGACCACCAGCACGCTGAAACGCGCCGACGGCCCGATCAGCACCTGGTCGGTGTCGACCCGGCGGGTAACGGTATTGCCATCGCGGGACAGCACCTGCATCGACTGGCCATTGATGCGAATCCGGAAGTACTGGTTAGCGGCGATGTTGATGAAATGCCAGAGCTGGGTTTCCCCGGGCTTGATGTCGATGGTGGGCACTTCCTGGCCGTTGATGGTGCGGATCGACGGCGCGCTGGTGATGATTTCGCTGGCGACTTTGCCGGTCAGGGTTTTCTGGAAGTTGCGCAGGACCAGGACTTGTTCCTTGATGCCCTTGAGTTCGGGAAAGGGGTCGAGCATGCCGTCGACCAGGATGGGGCCGGCAATCCCCGCCGACACCTGGCGTTGGGAACCGCCATGGAAATGGCTGTGATACCAATAGGCGCCGGGGCTGTGTTCCTTCGGCAACTTGACGTTGTACTCACCGACCTGATGGGGCTGGGTCACGCGGAAAATATTGTCGCCCTGGTCCAGGGGTGACACCTGCATGCCATGGAAATGCAGGTTGGTGATCTCGTCCATGCGGTTGTCCAGGCGGATCGCCATGGTCCCGCCCGGCCGCGTCCTGATCAGCGGCGAATCGTAATCGCCGTTGAACACCAGGGACACATAGCGCTCATTGCCGACGTTGACCGGCTGCTCGGCCGCCGTCAGCGTGGCGTGGGTCACGCCGCTGGCATCGTAGGTGAACTCGGGATTCTGGCGCAGGGGCTGTGACGCCGGCTCGCTGGAATGCTGTGTCGCGCAACCGGTCAGGGCGATAGCCACCCAGCTCGCGCAAAGGGCAAAGGGGCGGACGCTGAAAGCTCTGGGCATGATCGCGACCTTCGATGGCGTGGCGATGAACTACGGGGTAGTTCGCCTGTTAGTTGCCGAAGGCGACCGCAAGAGCCACCGCGCAATGCAATCCGCCACGTCTTGAGTGGAAATGAGAACGATTGCGTGCAACTTTTCGCAGTGTAGAACAGGTGGGAGGGTGTGCCAGTTATTTGGATCCAGGGCATCATATAAAGCGATGAAGTGTGTGTTTTCTCATGGGTGAAACACTACTGTAGTTGGGGATCGGTTTTTGTCAGGTGTGTATATCCGTTGCTGCGGTAACGGCGGCTGGCGGTTTCGCCCTTACGGCGAGTTACTTGGAAGAGCGCCAAGTAACCAAGCGCTTTTGCCCCTGTCGTTCGGTGCCTCGCCAGGGCTCGGCATGCCCTTGCTCCGGTCCTGTTCCGTGGGTCGCCGCGATGGGCCATCCCTGGCCCAGCGCGGCTAAACCGGCGTCCTGCCGGTTTACCCACTCCACAGAACCTGCGCTCAGCCTCACGAGGGGGCGTGCACCGCGAAAAGCCAAAGCGAGGCGGCCTTATAGCCGACCTGCTTTCCCGGATGTACGCGATCCCCTTGTAGGAGCGAGCCCTGCTCGCGAAAAACGCCCAGACACCGCGTTCATCCATGCAGCCCGCGTCATCGTTGACGTCCATCGCGAGCAGGGCTCGCTCCTACAGTGGGTCGTGGCACCCGCCAAAATCAGGTCGGCTACAAGGCCGCCTCGCTTTTGATTGTGATCTGGGCGCCCCGTTAAACCACGCTGGCCGAACGCAGGCATTGCGCAGTGGGTAAACCGGCAGGACGCCGGTTTAGCCGCGCTGGGCCAGGGATGGCCCATCGCGGCGACCCACGGAGCCATGCCTGCGTTCGGGCATGCCGAGCCAGAGCGAGGCACCGAGTGGTGGGGCAAGAGCGCTTGGTTACTTGGCGCTCTTCCAAGTAACCCGCTGTAAGAGCGGAACCAATAGCCGCCGTTACCGCAGCAACGGATATTCACCCAACCCAAACACCACAACCCTCAAAGATGCTTCTTCTCTTCCTTATCCAGATGCTTGTCTTCCTTATGCCGTTCCTTATCCAGTTCCTTGGCCTCCTTATCGATATCCTTCCCATCCCGATCAATATCCTTGTCCACATCACGAACCCCATCGCGGACGTCTTTGGCAACATCCCCTTCGGCACTCGCAACGCCCGCATGCGCCATCAACCCTGCGGCTAACAGGCCTGCGACAACAATCGCCTTGAGCATTCGCATCAGGTGCCTCCCGTTTTTTCGTCAGCGCCATCGTTTACTGCAGAAATGAAAAATAGGTGCAAATGCCAATAATTTCCAACCCGCTGGTCACTTGCCGCACGGCGCCGGCTATCAGAAATCACGCCGCGAAGAATGCCGAACCAGGCGGGTGGTTTACGCTCTTCAATTGACCGCAGGAGGACGAGGGGCTCGACGATGTCTGATCGAAACACGACGCTCGACGATGACATCTGTGTCCATATCTTCACCTCGTCAGGGGCGATGGTGGGCGTGTGCCTCACCGTCGTCGGGATTCTTCGGGTGGTGATCAATATCCGCCAGGAAGACGTGATCGGGCAGAACCTGCTGGCGATCAACGCGATCATTTACCTGACCACCTGCCTGATCGCCTATTGGGCGCTACGCACGCGCAAGGCCAAGCGCAACCATCGCCTGGAGCGCGTGGCCGACGCGCTGTTTCTGCTCGGCCTGACGCTGACCACCATCACCACGGGGTTTATCACCGTGGCGATGTCCACCGGTTGATCAGTCCGCTTCCAGCTGGTTGATCAGCCACTCACTGAAGCTTCTTGCGTTGCTCTCACTGTCCCGATGGGTCAGCAAGGCCCAGTTCGGGCCGCGGATGGTTTGATCGACCAAGGGCTGCAACACGCCGTTGGCGCGGGCCTGGCGACTCAACAGTTCGCTGATCAGGGCGATGCCGAGCCCGGCGCACGCGGCGTCCAGCAGCAGGCCGGGGTCGGAGAAGTTCAGTCCCTGGTCCTGCTGGCCGACGTCGATGCCGGACTCCACCGCCCAGTGGCTCCAGTCCATTTCCCGCTCGCCGTGCAGCGTGGTGCGCTGTGCCTGTGGTTGCGCCAGCAGGTCGGGGTGACAGGCCGGGTAGAGGCGGTCGGCGTACAGCACCTTGAAGCTGCATTCGGCCTGGGAACTGATGTCATCGCGCACGGCAATGTCGATGGTCTGGGTGGCCATGTCCGGTACGTCATCGGTGCTGTAGATCCACAGGTCGACCTGCGGATGCAGGCGGCGAAAATCCCCCAGGCGTGGCAGCAGCCAATGGCGGGCGAACGCCGGGGTGGTGTTGAGCACCAGTTGGTTGGGTTTCTGGTATTGCCCCAGCCGGCGAATGCCCACCGACAGTTGTTGCAGCATGGCCTGGGTGGTGCTGAGCAAATCGTGCCCCGCGTCGGTCAGGCTGACGCTGCGGCCGCTGCGGAAAAACAGCGGTTGCTCAAGGTACGCCTCAAGGCTGCGGATCTGCTGGCTGATGGCCGACTGGGTGAGGTGCAGCTCGGCGGCAGCCTTGTGGAAACTGCCCAGGCGGGCGGCAGCCTCGAAGCCGCGGAGGGTGCTCAGTGGCGGCCAGTGCTTAAGCATACTGATAAGTTCCTCTAATCACTTTTCTGCAAAATCCATCGTTTGTTTGCCCGTTTTTACAGCCGTAGCATGCAGGCCATGACCAACAAGACGGTTTTTGTTGAACACAATGGCTTAACTGAAAGGGCTTTTTATCATGCTGCGCAATGAAAATCTAAACAGCGGTTGGATGATGCCGGCGGAGTGGGTCCGCCACGCGGCGACCTGGATGGTCTGGCCACACAATCAGGCCCTCTGGGAGTCGGGCTGGCGGGTGACCCTGGCGCAGGTACAAGCGGATTTCGCCGGCGTGGCCAACGCCATTGCCCGTTTCGAACCGGTGAAGATGGTCGTCGACCCGTCTGCCGTGGCCAGTGCCAAAGCCCTGTGCGGGCCGAACATCGAACTGATCGAGCTGCCGGTGAACGACAGCTGGTGCCGTGATTCCGGTCCGAGTTTCGTCTGCCATCCGCAGCAAGGCCTGGCCGGGGTCAGCTGGCGCTTCAATGCCTGGGGCGGCAAGTCGGCCCACGACCTGGACGAAGGCCTGGCGCGCCGCGCACTCAATCACCTGAGCCTGCCGTGTTTTGGCACGCCCCTGAGCAACGAAGGCGGGGCGATTCATGTCGACGGCGAAGGCACGCTGATCACCACCGAATCGGTGTTGCTCAACCCCAATCGCAACCCGGGCATGAACAAGGCCGAGATGGAGGAAATCTTTGCGCGCTTGCTGGGCGTGAAGAAGACCATCTGGCTGCCGGGCGACCCGGACTATGTCACCGGCGACATGACCGACGGCCATGTCGATGGCGTATGCGCCTTCGCCCGCCCCGGCGTGTTGCTGGTGGACGCCACCCACGACCAACAATCGGTATATGCCGAAGTCGCCAGGGAGAACCGCCGTGCCCTGGAACTGGCCACCGATGCCAAAGGGCGCAAGTTCGAAATGATCGAGCTGTTTGAGGCCAGCGATGCCGTGGACCCGCAAGCCGAAGTGTTCTGCGCCTCGTACACCAACTTCTACATCGTCAACGACGCGATCATCATGCCGGCCTACGGCATTGCGGCCGATGACGTGGCGGCACACACCCTCGCGCAAGCATTCCCCGGACGCGAAGTGGTGCCCGTGCGCATCAACAATCTCGCCCATGGCGGTGGCGGCGTGCATTGCATCACCCAGCAACAGCCGGCCTGGCCGGTGGAGGGTTGATGCCATGACCCTGTTGAATATTGCGGTCACCCAAATGCCCTGCACCTGGGACCTGCCACACAACCTCGATCAGGCCGAGCAGCTGGTGCGTGAGGCCGCGGCCAAAGGCGCCCAGGTCATCCTGTTGCAAGAGCTGTTCGCCACGCCGTATTTCTGTATCGAACAAAGCCATCAACACCTGGCGCTGGCCCAGGAGTTTCGCGACAGCCCGGTGCTGCAACGCTTTGCCGCGCTGGCCCGGGAGTTGGGTGTGGTGTTGCCGCTGAGCTGGTTCGAGAAGGCCGGCAACGCCTATTTCAACTCGCTGTGCGTGGCCGATGCCGATGGGCGCTTGCTGGGGGTCTATCGCAAGACCCACATCCCCAACGCCATCGGCTACCAGGAGAAAGAATACTTCAGCCCCGGCGACACCGGTTTCCGGGTCTGGGACACCGCGTTCGGGCGCCTCGGCGTGGGCATCTGCTGGGATCAGTGGTTCCCCGAGACCGCGCGTTGCCTGGCCTTGATGGGCGCCGAAGTCTTGCTGTTTCCCACCGCCATCGGCTCGGAGCCGGGGTGCGCCAGCCTGGATTCCCGTGACCACTGGCAGATGACCATGCGCGGTCATGCCGCCGCCAACATCCTGCCGGTGGTGGCGTCCAATCGCGTCGGCCGGGAAGCGGCAACCACCGATCCGACCTTGCAGATGAGTTTCTATGGCTCCTCGTTCATCTGTAACCACAAGGGCAAATTGCTTGCCGAGGCCGACCGCGACAGCACCGGTGTGCTGGTGCACAGCCTGGACCTGGCGGCCATGCGCGAAGAGCGCCTGAGTTGGGGCATCTATCGTGATCGCCGCCCGGAGATGTACGGCGCCCTGTTGAGCCAGGACGGCCGCCACATCCATTCACGCTGGAATGCCCAAGGGGTCTGACATGCCTACCTTCAACAAGCTGTTGCCCGCAGTCCTCGGGTTGGCCGTCAGTTGCGCAATGCCCGCGCTGCACGCCGAAGAGAAAACCCTGCGGCTGTACAACTGGGCCGACTATTTTGCCGAGGACACCCTGAGCCGGTTCACCGCCGAAACCGGGATCAAGGTGATCTATGACGTGATGGATGGCAGCGAGACGCTGGAGGCCAAGATGCTGGCCGGCGGCAGCGGCTACGACCTGATCTTCCCCGGCGACACCGTGGCCGAGCGCCTGGTGCGTGCCGGCAGCCTGCAGCCGCTGGACCGCTCGAAACTCACGGAGCTGGCGGACATCGAACCCGGCTTGCAAAAGCTGCGGCGGCAATACGAGCATTCGAGCCAGGCCACCGTCCCGTACACCTGGGGCACCATCGGCGTGACCTTCAACGACGAGCAGATCAGGCAGCGGGTGCCCGATGCCCCGGTCAATAGCCTGGACATGCTGTTCAAGCCGGAACTGGCGGCAAAGTTCGCCGATTGCGGCATCTCGATGATCGACTCGCCGGACGAAGTGCTGGCGGTGGTGCTCAACTACCTCGGTCGCGAGCCGCGCAGCGCCAAGCCTGACGACCTCAAGGCCGCGGGTGAACTGCTGGCCAAAGTGCGGCCGTACATTCGCAAGTTCCAGTCGCAGCCGGTGACTGACCTGGTGAACGGCAACCTGTGCCTGTCCCTCGGTTACAGCGGCGACATGACCCAGGCCCAGCGCACTTCGGATTCGGCCGGCAAGAACACCTCGTTCCAGTACCGCATTCCCCGCGAGGGCACCACGGTGTGGATGGACACCATGGCGATCCCGGTCGATGCCAAACACCCGGAGTTCGCCTATGCGTTCATCAACTTCGTCATGCGTCCACAGAACATGGCGGCCATCAGTAACTTCACCGGTTACCCGACGTCGAACGCCAAGGCGCGGCCAAGTGTCGATGCGTCGATGCGCGACAACCCGGACATCTACATCGATGAAGCCACCTATGCTCGACTGATCCCGGGCAAAGACATCCCCCAGGCCGACATGCGCGCGCGCATGCGCACCTGGACCAAGTTCAAGACCGCTACCGGCCAATAAAAACAATGGTGTCCCTGTGGGAGCGGGCTTGCCCGCGAAAGCGGTCTATCAGTGACATTGATGTTGGCTGGCAGGCCGCCTTCGCGGGCAAGCCCGCTCCCACAGGGTCCAGAGTTGTTGATCGGGTGTTTATTCATTTTCAGGAACCATTGCATGTCCACGCGTCGTGAATTCATCAAACAGGCATCGGTTATTGCCGCTGCGGGAGCCGCTTTCATGGGCCTGGGCCCGTTATCAGCGCTGGCGGCCAGCGCGGGCCGCTGGTACATGCCGGATGAGGGCGACACGCATGAACAGGCGTTCATCGCGTTCGGCGCACAGGATGCCATCTGGGAAGACTTCACCCCGGACGTGCAGGCCGCCCTCGGGCGGATCGCGCGGACCATCGCCGGCTATGAGCCGGTCACCGTGTTCTGTCGCGACAGCGAGCGGGAGCTGGCCGAAGAACAGTGCGGTAGCACCAATATCACCTACGTCATTACCGAGCTCGATGACATCTGGATGCGCGATATCGGCGCCAACTTTGTGGTGGATGGAAAAGGCGAGCTGGGCGCTGTGGATTTCAACTTCAACGGTTGGGGCAACAAACAGCGGCATGCCAAGGATGCGCAGGTCGCGGCCCTGATTGCCCGCCGCGAAGAAGCCGATCACATCCGCAGCGAGCTGGTGGGCGAGGGCGGCGGGATCGAAGTGGACGGCCACGGCACCGGGATCATGACCGAAAGCAGCTGGATCAATGCCAACCGCAACCCGGACTGGAGCAAGGCCGAGGTCGAGCAAGAACTGAAGGCGCGCCTGGGCCTGCGCAAAATCATCTGGCTGCCGGGCATCAAGGGCAAGGACATCACCGACGCCCACGTCGACTTCTATGCCCGCTTCGTCAGGCCGGGCGTGGTGATCGCCAACCTCGACACCGACCCCGAGTCCTACGACAACAAGGTCACCCGTGCGCACCTGGAGATTCTCAGGAACGCCACCGATGCCGATGGCCGCAAGCTGCAAGTGCACACCGTGTCGCCGCCACTGAACCCGCGCAAGAGCCGGTTCAGCCGCGGCAACCCGGATTTTGCCGCCGGCTACATCAACTACTTCGTGATCAACGGCGCGATCATCGCGCCTGAATTCGGCGACAAGGCGGCGGATCGCAAGGCCTTTGACCTGCTGTCCGGACTCTATCCCGACCGTGAGGTAGTGCAGCTCGACATCGACGCCATTGCGGCCGGTGGCGGTGGTATCCACTGCGTGACCAGTCACCAGCCACGGGTCTAGCCGAGGCGGGTGTGCGGCGCTGGCGCAGGCGTCTGGTAAACTGCCGGCGCCTATTACCTCCCCAGACAAGAGTGCCCCATGGCCAACCAAGACATCGTCTTCACGCCCGATCCCGACCAGGACTCCATTTCCTCCGACGTCGCCGCTTTCAACGGCATCCTGATGTCCACCCAGATCCCGACCCGCGCCGACGGCAGCCTGGAACTGGGCGACATCACCCTGCAAAGCGAGTGCACCCTGCAAGCGCTCAAGGTCGCGCTGGAGCGCGCCGGCAGCTCGATGGACCGCGTCATGCACCTGACCATCTACCTCACCGACATGGCCGACCGCGCCGCGTTCAACGAAGTCTACAAGCGCTACTTCGCCAAGCCATGGCCGGTGCGCGCCGCCGTCGGCGTGGCCGCCCTGGCGGTTGAAGGCATGAAAGTGGAAGTCGTCGCCATGGCGGCCAAGGCCTGATTCCCCTGCCATACGCATAACCCTGTGGGAGCGGGCTTGCTCGCGAAAGCGGTGTGTCAGTCGACATCAACATTGACTGACACACCGCCTTCGCGAGCATGCCCGCTCCCACAGGGAATTGGGCAATCCGGCTGCCACCCGGCAGCACACGGGTGCCGGTCAGGCATTTCGCCGCTACAATGCGCACCTCGACCGTGACAGCCTGACTAAAAAAAACTATGTCCCTGCCCAAGCATCACCTGGAATTGCTCAGCCCCGCCCGCGATGTCGCCATTGCCCGCGAGGCCATCCTGCATGGCGCCGACGCCGTGTACCTCGGCGGCCCGAGCTTCGGCGCCCGCCACAATGCCTGCAACGAAGTGAGCGATATCGCCGCGTTGGTGGAGTTCGCCCATCGCTATCACGCACGGGTGTTCACCACCATCAACACCATCCTGCACGACAACGAGCTGGAGCCGGCGCGCAAGCTGATCCACGAGTTGTACGATGCCGGCGTCGATGCGCTGATCGTCCAGGACCTGGGCGTGATGGAACTGGACATTCCGCCGATCGAGCTGCACGCCAGCACCCAGACCGACATCCGCACCCTGGCGCGGGCCAGGTTCCTCGACCAGGCCGGTTTCTCGCAACTGGTCCTGGCACGCGAGCTGAACCTCCAGGAAATCCGAGCCATCGCCGACGAAACCGAGGCGGCGATCGAGTTCTTCATCCACGGCGCGCTGTGCGTGGCGTTCTCCGGCCAGTGCAACATTTCCCACGCGCAGACCGGGCGCAGCGCCAACCGTGGTGACTGCTCCCAGGCCTGCCGCCTGCCGTACACCCTCAAGGACGAAAAAGGCGGTGTGATCGCCTACGAAAAACACCTGCTGTCGATGAAGGACAACAACCAGAGCGCCAACATCCGCGCTCTGGTGGAAGCCGGCGTGCGCTCGTTCAAGATCGAAGGGCGCTACAAGGACATGGGCTATGTGAAGAACATCACCGCCTACTACCGCCAGCGCCTGGACGACGTCCTCGAAGACCGCCCGGACCTGGCGCGCGCGTCCAGCGGCCGCACCGCGCACTTCTTCGTGCCCGACCCGGACAAGACCTTCCACCGTGGCAGCACCGACTACTTCGTCAGCGACCGCAAGATCGACATCGGCGCGTTCGACTCGCCGACCTTCACCGGCTTGCCGGTGGGCGTCGTGGAAAAAGTCGGCAAGCGCGACCTGATCGTGGTCACCCAGGAGCCGTTGTCCAACGGCGACGGCCTCAATGTGCTGGTCAAGCGTGAGGTGGTGGGCTGGCGCACCAACATCGCCGAACCCAAGGGCGAGTTCGAAGAGGATGGCGAAAAACGCTATCGCTACCGCGTCGAGCCCAACGAGATGCCCAAGGGCCTGCACCAGCTACGCCCGAATCATCCGCTGAATCGCAACCTGGACCACAACTGGCAGCAAGCCCTGCAGAAGACCTCCGCCGAACGTCGCATCGGCGTGACCTGGGTCGCATGCCTGGACGAACAGCGCCTGCAACTGACCGCCACCAGCGAGGAGGGCGTCAGCGCCAGCGTGTCCCTGGACGGTCCGTTCGGTGTGGCCAACAAGCCGGAGCAGGCGCTGGAGCAACTGCGCGACCTGCTCGGGCAGCTGGGCACCACCGAATATCACGCCACCGACATCAAGCTCGATGCGCCCCAGGCGTTCTTCATCCCCAACTCGCAGCTCAAGGCCTTGCGCCGCGAAGTGATCGAAGCGCTGACCGCCGCCCGCGTGCTGGCTCACCCACGGGGAGGCCGCAAGGCCGAGACCAGTCCGCCGCCGGTGTACCCGGAATCGCACCTGTCGTTCCTGGCCAACGTCTACAACCAGAAGGCCCGGGATTTCTATCACCGTCACGGGGTCAAGCTGATCGATGCGGCGTACGAGGCCCATGAAGAGCACGGCGAAGTCCCGGTGATGATCACCAAGCATTGCCTGCGTTTCTCCTTCAACCTGTGCCCGAAACAGGCCAAGGGCGTGACCGGCGTGCGCACCAAGGTGGCGCCGATGCAGCTGATACACGGCGATGAAGTGCTGACACTGAAGTTCGACTGCAAGCCGTGTGAGATGCACGTGATCGGCAAGATGAAGGGCCACATCCTCGGTTTGCCGCTACCGGGCAGCGTGCAGCCGGTCGTCGGCCACATCAGCCCCGAAGACCTGCTCAAGACCATCCCCCGCGCCCCGCACTGAGTTCGGGCGGAGGCAAAACCTGTGGGAGCGGGCTTGCTCGCGAAGGCGGCATCAGATTCAACTTCATTGTTGACTGACCCGACGCTTTCGCGAGCAAGCCCGCTCCCACATTGGTCATCTGTCGAATTCGAAATCAATCCCCGCAAAAGCAAACGCGCCCCCGCACTGGCAGCCCGCCAAGGCTGTGCTAGCGTCTTGAGGTCATCCCTCATTTGCGAGCTTCTGCCATGGACGAGACCATCGTTAATGTAACCACCGAGAAGTTCAACGCGATCCTTGCCGTGGTGCAGGCCTATGGCGTGGCATTCGCGGTCAAGATCCTCGGCGCCATCGCCTTCTGGATCATCGGCCGCTGGCTGATTGGCTTTGCCGTAGGCCTGGTCCAGAAATCGTTGGGCAAGCAGAAGGTTGACCCGACGGTGCTGCGCTATGTTGGCTCTGTCATCACCGTGACACTGAACATCATCCTGGTGATCGCCATCCTCGGTTTCCTCGGCATGCAGACCACCACCTTCGCGGCACTGCTCGCGGCGGTTGGCCTGGCGATCGGCATGGCCTGGTCGGGACTGCTGGCGAACCTCGCGGCCGGCGCCTTCATTATCGTGCTGCGCCCGTTCAAGGTCGGCGACTTCATCAGCGCTGGCGGAGTGACCGGGACCGTCACCGAAATCGGCCTGTTCGCGACCGCGATCAACACCCCGGACAACGTGCTGACCCTGGTCGGCAACAACAAGATCTTCAGCGACAACATCCAGAACTTCACGCACAACCCGTTCCGTCGCGTCGAGCTCAAAGCGCAACTGTCCGGCGCCGCCGACTGGAAAGCCGCCGCGGCCTTGCTGAAAGAGAAAATCGCCGCCATTCCCAATGTGCTCGAAACCCCGGCGGTGGACGTGGAAATTCTGGAATTCAACCTGGTCGGCCCGGTGTTGGCGGTGCGACCTTACTGCCATAACGAGCACTACTGGCAGGTGTATTTCGACACCAACCGCACCATCAAGGATGCCTTGGGTGAAGCCGGCTTCCCGGCACCGATGCCGGCCCAGACGGTGATCTTCCAGCAAGGCGCCGCGCTGCCGGGCGCCTTGGCCAAGGAGTGACCTGGGGCCGCTCAGCGATGGCGGCCGCGCAGGCGATTGAGCGCCAGCAGGCAACCGCCGAACAGCAATGCCGCCGCGGCCACCAGCAGCGGCGAGGGGCGTTGCTCGAACCGGCGAACAGGACGGGCATCGATCACGTGTAAGGGACGGTCTGCCTGGGCACGGAAGGGTTCCTCGCTCAGCGGCAGGCGAGCGCCATCGGCCATGATCAGGGTCAGGTCGTCGATGATGCCGGCCACCCGTTCGGGAAATACCGGTTCGCCTGTCGGGCCGAGCAGGTCATAAAGGAAGTGCTGGCCTTCGAGCCAGCCGACGGCGGTTTGCAGTTCAGGGCCCAAATAGTATTTGCCGTCGAGAAAAAAGCCGGGGAAATGCTGTGCGCGCTCGACACTTTCGACGATGTAGCGTTCGCCGGGTTTCATGCCGGTCAATGGGGCAATCATGGTGGGATTCTCCATCCTGCGGGTGATGAATCGGGAAGCCCGCCGAGGAGGGCGGGCTTCAACGTTTCCAGGCAACCGAAAAGCGTCTGTCACGTGAATGCTGGACTGGCCCCTACAGGTCAGGCCGCCATGTTCCCGCCACTCAGTTCCTTCTTGAAGGACGCCTTCATCATTTCCATCTGTTTGCCCAGTTCGTCCAGCGCTGCCTTGCCCAGCAGCTTCCTGGCTTCGGGAAACATCTCGGTTTCCTCTTCCTCGATGTGATGTTCCAGCAGCTCCTTGACCACTTTCGCGCGGCCGGAAAACTCCACGCTCCCAGGGTCGGTGCCCTTGAGGTCCGGCAGCACCAGCGAGTCGACCGTGCGGTGTTCTTCCTTGGCCTCGTAATACATTTTTTCCTGCTCTTTGCCCCCGGCTTTTTTGTAGGCCGGATAGAGGATTTCTTCTTCGAGTTTGGTGTGGATCGAAATTTCCATCTCAAGTTTCGCAAGCAGTTCGGTGCGTTTCTTGACTGCCCGCTCGGTTGAATCTTCCAGTTGAGTCAGGATGGCTTTCACGCGTTCATGGTCGGCTTTGAGGATGTCGATGGCGTTCATAGTTTTGCCTCTTCTCTCACGGATGGTGATCGGCCGGTCTGCGCCGGCGCCCTCGGATTTCCCAGGAGGAAGCAGCATTTGCTGTGCCAAGCGAATGGACGCTGCAAAGTGTTGTGCAATCAATGGGTTGTTTGAACGTGATGGGGAGCGCGCCCATGCAGGCTGCACGAGTGAGGTATCAGGTGCATTGCAAATAGCGGCTGCCAAGGGTGGGCGAGAGGGGCCGGCTTTTTGCCGGCCTGCTCAAAACGCGCTGTAGCCGAAGTATATGAAGGCCACGGCGGCGGCGATGGCAAAGGCGCCCAGGGCCTTCGTCGTCGCTCGGTTCGAGCGCGAGGATTCGCCCGTCGACCGGTGCATGTGTGTGCCCGTAGACAGGGTCCGGACAAAGAATCCGTCCATGGTTGCCCGGTAGGTGTAGCGCAAGCCCAGGATCAGGAACAGGAAGATCAGGCCCAGGGCCGCCGTCCGGGTCACTGCCGGGTTAACCAGGGGCTTGGAAAAATCTTCTTCACAGACAGGACTCTCGGCTTCAGCGACGGTAATTCGTCCGTCGTCCATCGAAGCCAGCCGTGTGTCCTTGACGGGCGAAGCCTGCTGGTTGAGGTCCAGCGCCTGGTACTTCCAGAGCGTTGGCGAACCCTCCCGGCAATAGGTGAACGCTCCGGGGTTGGCGGCGGCGATGATGCACGCGTCATTGATGCCGTGTTTTTTCAGGGTTTCAGTGGCCGCCCTGGTGAAGTCCAGTTCGAGGACAGGAATAAGCCCGTTGGCACAGGCCCCGGCGGAAACCATCAGGCTCCCCAAGAGATAGAGGGTTGACATGTTCAAGGTGGGTTTCCTTGTATTTTTATTGGTCTGCCGGTTGAACGGGCGAGTGCTCTTTCTCGCCGTAAATCAAGTCTAGATCGCGAATGGAATTTTGATGGCCGAAAATGATCAGGAAGAACGCAGAGTTATCCGCGACTTCTTAGACGACGGATGACATGGCAGGCAGCACCTTGCTGTGCCTTACTCGGGGATTGAATCCGCAGCGACGGGAATGTGTGCAGAGGACCGTCCCCCCCCTGTAGGCGCGAGCATGGCTGCGGGCGGCGTTCCGACGAGGGTGTCCGGAACAACGTGGATTACCCGTTAGCACGCGTTATCGTTCACCACCATCGCGAGCGTGCTCGCTCCTACAGGGAAGGCACATCCCTCTTCGACGACTAGCCGCGCCTTGGCAGGGTCCAGTTTGGCCGGATGAAGTGGCAGGTGTAGCCGTTGGGATAGTGTTCGAGATAGTCCTGGTGTTCAGGTTCCGCTTCCCAGAACGGCCCGGCGGGCTCGATCTCGGTCACGACCTTGCCGGGCCAGAGGCCCGAAGCTTCGACGTCGGCAACGGTGTCTTGGGCGATGCGCTTCTGCTCATCGCTCAGGTAGTAGAGCGCCGAGCGGTAGCTCGTGCCCAGGTCGTTGCCCTGGCGATTGAGGGTGGTCGGGTCGTGGATCTGGAAGAAGAATTCGAGGATCTGGCGATAGCTGATCTGCTCGGGATCGAACAGGATCTCGATCGCCTCGGCGTGGGTGCCATGGTTGCGGTAGGTCGCATTGGGCACATCGCCGCCGGAATAGCCGACCCGCGTGGCCAGCACGCCGGGGTAGCGTCGCAGCAGGTCCTGCATGCCCCAGAAGCAACCGCCGGCGAGGATGGCGGTTTCAGTGTTCGTCGTCATGGTGCGCACCTCCAGTCAGTGGTAGCCAGGGCATCACTGCATTTTGCTGTGATCCATCTTGCTGTGGTCCATCTTGCCGTGATCCATCGCGCCCAGTGCACGCGCTTCGGCCTCGACCTGAATCGTCTCTTTCTCGCCCTTGGCGTTTTCCACGGTCAGGGTCAGCGGCACCTTGCTGCCTTCTGCGACCTGGGCCGTCAGGTCCAGCAGCATGATGTGGTAGCCCTGGGGATCGAGGCTCACCGCCTGGCCGGCCGGCAACGGAAGGGACTTGACCTGGCCCATGCGCATGACATCGTCCTTCATGCTCATCTGGTGGATCTGCACCGTCTTGGCCACCGGCGACTGCACGCTGAGCAGCTGGCTGTCGGTGTCGGCCTGCAGGGTCATGAAAGCGCCGGTCGAAGGCTGGCCGGCCACCGTGGCACGGACCCAGGCATCACTGACCTGGGTCTGCGCGGACACCTGCCACGCCATGCCGGCCAGGGAAAGGCCCAGGATCACCTGTTTGATACGGGTTGTGCACAACAAAGTCATCAACAGACCTCCATGACGGTGAGCAGGTCGTCTGCGCACTCTTGAGCGGTAAGGGACGCGGACAGGCCCAGGCGCAAATTGCCCCGGGAGTCGAACACATAGCTGGTCGCGGTGTGGGACAGGGTGTAGGTCGAACCGCTCGGGACCTTCTCGAAGAATACCCCGAACTCCTTGGCGGTGGCGGCGGTTTCTTCCAGCGTGCCGGACAACGCGACGAAACTCGGATCGAAGGCCTTGACGTATTTGTCGAGCATTTGCGGGGTATCGCGCTCGGGATCCAGGGTGATGAAGATCACCTGCAAGCGCTCGCCGTCGCGGCCCATCAGCTTCTTCGCCTGGGCCGCGCGGGCCAGCGTCGTCGGGCAGACCGCCGGGCATTGGGTGAAGCCGAAGAAGATCATCGGCATCAGGCCCTGGTAGCTGCCCAGCATCCGGGTCTCGCCCTCGGCGTCCTTGAGCTTGAAGGAGCGTCCCATGATCTTGTCGCTCAGATCCTTGCCGTACTTGAACGACAGCTTGCTGCTGTCATCGCAGCCGGCCAGCAGGCCAAGGCTCAGCAGGCTCATGCCTTGCAGGACCGTGCGACGGGAATACAACGTACTCATGGAAATAAAGCTTCCTGTGTAGCGACAGAAAAAACACAGTGCCTGACGAACCAGGCGGAAAAAAGCGCAGGGATGTTAACAAACTGTTGCCCAATCGCGCTTAATCGGTCGCCCGAAGGTACTGCGCCAAAAGGTCGCGGGGCTTGCCTACACGAACATACAAAGACGCCTTGCGCCGACACATTGCAGATACATGAATGCGCTTCCATGGGGCGTATCCCATCCCGCATAGAGAGCATTGCCATGTTCCATAAACTGCAACAGGCCGCCCGGTTCCTGCGCCAGAGCGCACAGTTGATGGTGGGCGTCCCCGATTACGATAACTACGTCGCGCAGATGGCGCTCAAGTCCCCGGGCGAGCCGGTGATGAGCTACGAGGCGTTTTTCCGCGAGCGCCAGGAAGCCCGGTTTGGCCGGGGCAAGTGCAACACGCGCTGCTGCTGAGCCCCACGCCTGGCCTGTCGAATCAACTTTCGCAGGCGCCACGCTTGCCAGCGAAGGCGTCCTTGAGATCGCCTTCGCCGGCCAGCGTTGAACCCGTGAGAAAACAGGCGTCTTCGTCGCCCCTGAGGGCATAGCCGTCATACAGGTTGTCAACGTCCAGCGCTGCGAAACTCTGCGCCAGGAAATCCAGCAGGCTCCTGATCGATGGCATCAGGCCGCGCCTTGACGCAAACAGCGCATGAACGATGGCGCTCCTGGGTTTCCAGTCTTTCAGGACCGGTGTGAGCATGCCGCTTCGAAGGTCCTTGAACACCACCAGTTCCGGCAACTGGACAATCCCGCCCCCCTCAAGCGCTACCCGTCGCAAGGTGATCATGTCATCGGTGATCAGCCGTGGACTGTGGCGCACCGTCGCCTGTACACCGCCCGGCCCCTCCATGTTCCATTGATACTGACGCGCACAGGGTCCCATATCGAGGCTCGGATAATGCGTCAGGTCGGCCAGTGACGTGGCCTGGCCCACGCGTTCGATGAGCCCCGGGCTTGCCACCAGCGCATGGGGACTGCGCGTCAGGGTCTTCATGGTCAGGCCGCTGTCCTCGAACGGTGGAAATCCGACGCGCAGGACGATGTCGAAGCCTTCGCGCAGCGGGTCAACCGTGCGGTTGGTGCTTTCCAGGTGGACCTCGACCTCGGGGTAGCGGCGCATGAAACGGGCGATCATGCCGGCGACCAGAAAGTTGAGCAGGGCCGTGGGGCAGGCAATGCGCACAATGCCTTTGGGCGACGAGCGGCTGTTGTCAATCAACGCTTGCGCCGCGCTGGCGCTGTCGAGCATCACCAGGCAGTGCTGGTAGTACTCCTGGCCCAGCTCCGACACCTGGAATTGGCGTGTGGAGCGATTGATCAGGCGAATGCCCAGGCGCTCCTCAAGCGCCGACAAATGGCGGCTGAGCCTGGACTTGGGGATCCCCAGCTCGCGACTGGCGGCGCCGATGCCCTGGTGCTCGACGATTTGTGCATAGAGGTACAGCTCGTTCAGGTCATACATCGCACAGGTGTTCCATAGTTGAAATAGTCAATTGCGAGTCGGCGCCTACCGAGACCGGGAGGTGCGGATTAAGGTGTGCTCTCGCGGGATGCCAGTCATGGCGAATGTCCTCTGTGATAGGGAAGGGGAGACCTCTCGGATCGAGGGGCTACCCCTGTCGT
Organism: Pseudomonas fluorescens; assembly: GCF_902498195.1. Taxonomy (GTDB): domain Bacteria; phylum Pseudomonadota; class Gammaproteobacteria; order Pseudomonadales; family Pseudomonadaceae; genus Aquipseudomonas; species Aquipseudomonas fluorescens_BU. The sequence continues at coordinate 577,310 of NZ_CABVIY010000001.1, forward strand.
TGGCAACACAAAAAAGTGAGGTGAAACATGAGCAAGAAAATGCTGGTGGTGCTGACCAGCTTTCCCAAGTATCCCAACCTGGCACGCGCCACTGGCCTTTGGCTTGGCGAGGCGGTGCACTTCGTCAGAAAAGTCCAGGACGCGGGTTACCAGGTCGACTATGTCAGCCCCAAGGGCGGGTACACGCCGATTGATCCGCACAGCCTGGCAATGGCTGATGAGGGGGATTGGCAGTGGTATCAGGATAAGGCCTTCATGAACCGGTTGGGCGCGACACTCAAGCCAGACCAGGTCAACCCGGCGGATTATTCGGTCATTTATTACGCCGGGGGGCATGGCGTGGTCTGGGATTTCCCTGATAACGAAGCGCTGCAAGCCCTCAGCCGCAGCATCTATGAAAGTGGCGGCATCGTGTCGTCTGTCTGCCACGGTGCGGTGGGGTTGCTGAACATCAAACTGTCCGATGGCTCGCTGCTGATTGAAGGCAAGGAGGTCACGGGTTTCTCCAATAATGAAGAGAAGATTGCCGAGCTGGACCAATACGTTCCCTACCTGACCGAGGACGAGATGGTCAAGCGAGGTGCCATCTACCAGAAAGCCGCCGAGCCGTGGGCACCGTTTGCGGTTGCTGACCGGCGTGTCATCACCGGTCAGAACCCGGCCTCCGGCGGTCCTGTTGCCGATCTGGTGCTCAAAGAACTGGCCCGCTAAGGGCTGCGTTTGCGGTCGCCTCGTTGCTTCCACGCAAAGCGCGGGGCGGCCGGTTTTAACTGGAGGCTTTGGCAGAGATGAGTTCCCGTGTGTATGTGATGGCCAGCTTCGTGGTCAAACCGCAAGGCCTTGAGACCATGCGCGGCGTACTGGCCGAACTCAGCCGGCAGACGGCCCTGGAGCCGGGCTGCCTGGAGTACGCCTACTATCAATCCCTTGCCAACCCCCTGGAGTTTTCCTCCTTTGAAGTCTGGGAAGACCCGGACTCCGAGGCACGGCATTGGCAAACCCCTCACCTCCAGGCAGCGCTCGCCCAGGCCTCGGACCTGCTGCAAGGTGACGCGCGGATCGTCAAGTATCAGCGCGTCACCGGCTAGCGGCCGTTGGCTCACCAGAGCGGCAGGCTGTAGCTGAGGATCAGGCGATTGTCGTCAAGGTCATTGCCGAAATGGCGGGTACGCACTGTGGCGTTGCGCCATTTGATGCCGAGGTTTTTCAACGGGCCACTTTGCAGGACATAGGCAATGTCGGTATCGCGTTCCCACTCGGTGCCTGCCGGCTGGCCGGGGCCCAGGTCGATGTGGTCACCGCTGAGATAGCGGGTCATGAACGTCAGGCCCGGCATGCCCAGCACCACAAAGTCGAAGTCGTAGCGCAGTTGCCAGGACCGCTCGTCACGGTTGGCGAAATCACCGAATTGCACATAGTTGAACAGGTACGGATCGCTGCCGGCGATGTAGGCATATCCCGTCCGGCCTTCCATCTGTTGATAGGCAACGGCGAGGGTATGGCTTGCATGCTTGTAGCTCAGCAGGGCGCCGTAGGCTTTGTTGTCGATGCCGCTGTCGCCTGCATCGTTTGCCTGGGCGACACGCAGCTCGGTCTTGAGTGATTGCAGGGCGCCCAGCGGCTGGGTATGGACCAGGTTCAGGATGTGTTGCCGGTAGAGGTCTGTCAGCTCGCCGTAGTGCCAGGCGGTGCTCAATTGGCTGTTCCACTGGTAGCCGGCGCCGGCAAAGTTGAAGGCATCGCTGGTCTTGCCGGCCTTCACACCGATGGCGCCGGCACTGCCATTGCTGGCGGCCATGTCCTCATAGTCAGATGAGTTGCGCTGGTTGACCTGTTGCAACTGGCCCGCGTCCAGTGTCAGGCCGGCCCATTCCTGAGCGTTCAGATGAACGCCGCGAAAGGTTTGCGGCAGGAGACGGCCATCGTTGTAGGTCACCGAGGGAAGCCGGGGCAAGAGGGTGCCCACCTTGAGCACCGTTCGAGAGGCCTTGAATTTGGCGGTCAAACCCAACTCTCCGTATTCGTCCTGGGCGCGGCGGGTTTCCCGGTCCTGCTTGAGCAATTGAGTACCGCTGCGTCCCGGGCCTGAATCGAGCTTCACGCCCAGCAGTCCCAGGGCATCGACCCCGACCCCGATCGGCCCATCACTGAACCCGGATTCATAACGCAACAGGAAACCCTGTGCCCATTCCTCGGCCTTTGCCTGGGGCGCACCCCGCTGGCGGAAGTCACGGTTCATGTAAAAGTTGCGCAGCTCCAGCGTGGCCTTGCTGTCGGCGATCAACTCGGCGTTGACCGGTGCCGACAGGGCCACCGTGCCGCTGACGAGGAATAGAGGGGTCTTGAGGGTCGTTCGGCGCATGGTTGTTGCCTCTTGTTGTTTTTATGGAACAGCCGGGTTCGTTCGGGACGCATCGTCCCGATCAGAGGGGTTATCAAGGGAGGGATATGCCCGGGTTGCCCCGGTCACATCGCGTGGTGCTGGCCAATAAAAAAAACGCGGTCCGAAGGTGCAAGGACCGCGCCTTGAAAATTCATCAGAACTGTTCTTCAGCCAATCCGAAGAGTGTGGCGCTGCCGGCGCGAATGCTGGCTTCGAGCCCCAGCGTTCGCGGCAGCAGGCGCTGGAAATAGAACGCCGCGGTCGCCAGCTTGGCGTCATGGAACGCCGGGTCTTCGTCGCGCCGGGCCTCGGCCACGGCAGCCATCCGTGCCCACATGTAGGCATAGGCGACATAGCCGAACAGGTGCAGGTACTCCACGGCGGCGGCGCCTGGCTCGTTCGGATGGGTCCTGGCGTGATCCATCAGCCCATCGCTGACGGCCATCAAGCGTTCGAGGGCAACGGCCAGTTCGCGGCTGTAAGGCAGCTTGCAGCCATCGGCAAACGCCAGGGCTTCGGCGCAAAACAGGCGCAGTGCGGCACCGCCATCGGCAATCACCTTGCGGCCCAGCAGGTCGAGGGCCTGGATGCCGTTGGTGCCTTCGTAGATCTGGGCGATGCGCACGTCACGCACATACTGCTCCTGGCCCCACTCGCGGACGTAGCCGTGCCCCCCCAGGACTTGTTGGCCGTTCACGCAACTTTCCAGCCCGGTGTCAGTGAAGAAGGCCTTGGCCACCGGGGTGAGCAATGCCGCCAGGGCGGCAGAGCGCTGACGTTCCCCGGGGTCTTGGGCGAAGCGGGCGAGGTCCAGTTGCTGGCCGACGTAACAGGCAAAGGCGCGGCCGCCTTCGGTGAGTGCTTTCATGCCAAGCAGCATGCGCCGGACGTCGGGATGGACGATGATCGGGTCGGCGGCCTTGTCGATGGCCACGGCGCCGCCCGGCGCCCGACTCTGCAAGCGTTCCCGGGCATAGCGGAGGGCGACCTGGTAGGAGCCCTCCGCGCAGCCGATGCCCTGGAGGCCGATGGACAGGCGCTCGTAGTTCATCATGGTGAACATCGCCGCCATGCCTTTGTTGACTTCACCCAGCAGGTAGCCGGTGGCGCCATCGAAGTTCATCACGCAGGTGGCCGAGGCCTTGATCCCCATTTTGTGTTCGATGGCGCCGCAACTCAGGGCATTGCGCGAGCCCAGGCTGCCATCGGCATTGACCAGGACCTTGGGCACCAGGAACAGCGAAATGCCCTTTGCTCCGGCCGGCGCGTCCGGCAACTTCGCCAGCACCAGGTGAATGATGTTCTCGGTCAGGTCCTGCTCGCCCCCGGTGATGAAAATCTTGCTGCCGCTGATGCGATAAGTACCTCCGGCCTGAGGCTCGGCCCGGGTGCGCAGCAGGCCCAGGTCGGTCCCGGCGTGCGGTTCGGTCAGGCACATGGAGCCGGCCCAGCGACCTGCGTACATCGGCGGCAGGTAGGTGGCTCGCAAATCCGCGCTGGCGTGGGCATCGATGGCCAGGCAGGCGCCGGACGAAAGCGTCGAATAGAGGGCAAAGCTGGTGTTGGCGGCGTAGAGCATTTCCTCGACCTGCACAGCCAGCATCTTTGGCATGCCCATGCCGTCATGGTCGGGGTTGCCACTGAGGCCCACCCAGCCACCGGCGATGTAAGTGGCGTAGGCCTCCTTGAAGCCGGTCGGGGTGGTGACGGTTCCCGCGTGCCACTGTGCGCCTTCTTCGTCGCCGCTGCGGTTGAGCGGGGCGATGAGCTGACCGGTGACTTTCGCCGCTTCGTCAAGGATGGCATTGGCGGTATCGGCATCGACCCGTTCTGCCAGTGTGGGCAGGCGTGCCCAGAGTGCCGGCGCGTCGAAGACTTCATGCAGGACAAAGCGCATGTCGCGCAGTGGGGCGTTGTAGGTGTTCATGTTCGGTATCTCGGCGGTGGAAAGGGGGCGCGACAGCCCCCGAAGGTCAGTGGGAGGAGGCCGTGGCGATGCCCAGCCCGGTTTCGGCGCGGATCCTCTGGTCGTCGAAACCGTCCCGATCCTTTTGCGCCTGGGCGCTGCGATCGAGCCTGGACACCAGGACAATCACGAAGAAGGCCACCGGCATCGAAAACAGGGCCGGGTGGTCATACGGGAAGATGGCCTTTGCATGGCCCAGCACTGTGACCCAGACCGTCGGCGAGAGAATCACCAGGGTCAGTGCCGAGGCAAGCCCGGCCAGGCCGCCGCAGATGGCCCCGCGCGTCGTCAGGCCTTTCCAGTACATGGCCATGATCAACACGGGAAAGTTGGCCGAAGCGGCGATGCCGAAGGTCAGTCCGACCAGGAAGGCGATGTTCACCTGTTCGAACAGGATGCCCAGGCCGATGGCAATCACCCCGAGGCCGATGACCGCCAGGCGCGTGACGCGCATCTCCTGCTTTTCGGTGGCATTGCCCCGTTTGAACACCGTCAGGTAAAGGTCGTGGGAGATGGCCGAGGCCCCGGCGAGGGTGAGGCCGGCGACGACGGCAAGAATCGTCGCAAACGCCACCGCCGACAGAAAACCGAGAAACAGGTCCCCACCCACGGCCTGGGCCAGGTGCATGGCCACCATGTTGCTGCCGCCCACCAGTGCGCCCCCCGGCTTGCCGTCCACGAAGTAGTGCGGATCGGTGCCGACGATAACGATGGCGGCATAGCCCAGCACGCAAACAATCAGAAAGAAGAAGCCGATAAAGCCCGAGGCATAGAACACCGATTTGCGCGCTTCCTTGGCATTGGCGACCGTGAAAAAGCGCATGAGGATGTGCGGCAGTCCGGCCAGGCCGAACACCAGGCCGAGCGCCATGGAGGCGACATTGACCGGGTTGGACAGCATGGAACCGGGCCCCATGATGTTCCAGCCGCTGGCGTGTACCTCAACGGCACGCCGGGCCAGTGTCTCCAGGCTGAAGTCGAACTGAGCCAGGGCCAGCAGCATCAAGGTCGTGCCGCCGGCCAGCAGCAGGACAGCCTTGGTGATTTGCACCCAGGTCGTGGCGAGCATGCCGCCGAACACCACATACACCAGCATCAGCACGCCGACCACCACCACGGCGACCGCGTAGTCGAGCCCGAACAGCAGCTTGATCAGTTGCCCGGCACCGACCATCTGCAACAGCAAATAGCAGCAGACCACCGTCAGCGAACCGCAGGCGGCCAGCACCCGGATTTTGCGCTGATCGAGGCGGAACGAAACGATGTCGGCAAAGGTGTAGCGCCCCAGGTTACGCAGGCGTTCGGCCATCAGGAAGGTGAGCACCGGCCAGCCGACAAAGAAGCCAATGACGTAGATGAAACCGTCATAGCCCTTGGTGAACACCAGGCTGGATAACCCCAGCAGTGTCGAGGCGGACATGTAGTCACCGGCAATCGCCAGGCCGTTCTGCCAGCCGCTGATACCGCCACCGGCGGTATAAAAATCGTGGGCCGACCGGGTGCGGCGCGACGCCCACCAGGTAATCAGCAGTGTCGCCAGGACAAAGACGAGGAAGATACCGATGGCGTGCAGATTCATCGGTTGCCGGGTGGTGCTGAGCGTATCGGCGCGGGCCAGCAACGGCAGGGCGGGCAGGCCAATGGCAAGCGCAAACGACAAGCAACGGTTCATGGGCGGCACTCCTGGACGATTTGCTCGCTGAGGCTGTCGAAGCGGGTGTTGGCGCGATGGACATACCAGCCGGTGAGCAGCCAGGACACCAGGATGATCAAGGCGCCCAGCGGCAGTCCCAATGTCAGGTGGCTACCGGGATAGAGCGGCGCATGCAGGGCTTGGGGCAGACAGGCCGCGACCGCCATGAACACGAAATAGGCGCACAGCACCAGGGCGCTGAGTAGCCAGGAGGTGCGTGAGCGAGACCTGCTCAGGACAATGAAGCGCGGATTGTTGCGGATGCGGCTGTAGTGATCGCATAGCTGCTCGGCGGTATTGGACATGGTGCCTCCGTTTATTTTTGTTGTGGGGCTGCCCTGCGGCCTGGCGTGCACCAGGCCGTGAAGGGATGAAAAGGAGGGGAGCCGGTTAAGGCCAGACAAAATCGGCGAAGTGCGCGCGCAGGGTTTTCTTGCTGACCTTGCCGGTCGCGGTGTGCGGCAGCTCGCGCAGATGCACGCTGGCATCCGGCAGCCACCATTTGGGTATCTTGCCTTCGAGGAACGCCAGGAGCGCTTGATGGCTGGGGGCGTTATCGGGTTGTCGGCAGACGATCACCAGCAACGGGCGCTCGCTCCAGACGGGATGCGCCACACCAATGACCGCGGCTTGGGCAATGTCCGGATGAGCCATGATCGCGTTTTCGATTTCCACCGAGCAGATCCATTCTCCACCGGACTTGATCATGTCTTTGATCCGGTCGGTGATTTGCAGGTAGCCATGGGCATCGAGGGTGGCGATATCGCCGGTGTCGAACCAGCCCTCGCGGGTTTCCTGGCCGTAGTAACCGCTGCTGACCCACGGCCCGCGCACTTGCAGCGCGCCGGAGGCGATCCCGTCATGGGCCACCGGCTCGCCGGCTTCGTCGATCAGGCGCATTTCAACGCCGAACAGTGCGCGTCCGGACTTGAGAACCTGCTGGCCCTGGTCCTCATCGCCCAGGGTGTCGTACCAGGGCTGGTAGCGGTTATAGCTGCCCATCGGGCTCATCTCGGTCATTCCCCAGCCGTTCTCCAGGGCCACGCCGTGCGCGCTCATCGCCCGGATCAGCGACAGCGGGCAGGCGGCCCCGCCCGTGACGGCACGCTTGAGGCTGGGTATCTGCTGATCGTTGGCGTGCAGGTACTGACTGATGTTGGCCCAAAGGGTGGGGACACCCAGCGAGAAGGTCACCGCTTCATCGTTGATCAGCTTCACCATGGCCCCGGCATCGCCCACGCGCGCGCCCGGCAACACCAGTTTGGCGCCCACCATGGCCGCGTTGTAGGGCATTCCCCACGCATTGACATGGAACATCGGGACCATTGGCATGACGACGTCCAGGGCCCGCAGCCCGACATTGTCCGCCATGTTCTGTGCCATGCCGTGCAGGACCGTACTGCGATGACTGGTCAGCACGCCCTTCGGGTTCCCGGTGGTGCCGGAGGTGTAGCACAGTCCGCAGGCCAGCTGCTCGTCGAGTTCGGGCCAGGTGTAGCGGTCGGCCGCGTTTTCCAGCAATTGCTCATAGCACAGCAGGTTGGGCAGGCTGCTTGGCGGCAGTTCGTCGAGGCCGCACAGGGCCACAAAATGGCGGACGCAAGACAGCCGGGCCTGAAGGCTCTCAACCAAGGGAATGAACTGCGGATCGATGAACAGCACATCATCTTGTGCATGCTCGATGATGTAGGCGATCTGTTCCGGGAACAGCTTGGGATTGATGGTGTGGCACACACGGCCCGAACACGGCACCGCGTAATGCAGCTCGAAGTGACGGTGATCGTTCCATGCCAGGGTGCCCACGCGGGCACCGGCAGGGCTGACGAGATCATCGAGTACATTGGCCAGTCGACGAGCGCGAGCGAAGGCCTCTGTGTAGGTGTACCGATGGACACGTCCATCGGCGGACAGCGAAACGATTTCGCTATGGGCAGCAACCTGTTCGACGTGCCGCATGATGGCGGCAATACCCAGGTTGAAGTTCATCATCATGCCTAGCACAGGCGACCTCCTGCCTTGTTCTTATTGGTATGGGCCATGGGTTTCCAACTCGAAACCGGACCCTCTCCAGTGGGAGAGCAATGGCTGTGCCAATCGGCGATGCAGGTCGTTTTTTCTGATTAATAACGTTTAAAATCAATTAGATAGATTGTGTTGTCGAAAAGCTTCCACTCCCGGACCCGAGCCTGACAGCCCGGGCAATTTCAAAGCTGGAACGACATTTCAAAGATGCGTTTTCATCTTTGAAACGATCAACGCCTGCCTCGATGTCACCCCGCAGGCGCCGTGCGCAGTCGTCGCCAGAGGGTGGTGCGGCTGATGCCCAGCCGTCGGGCCGCCTCATCCAGATCGCCGTTGCAGGCCTCCACGACTTGCCTGACATGCGCCACTTCGCTGGCTTTGCCGACACTGCGCAGGTCGGCACCCGGCAGTTGCAGGCTGGCAGGCCGTGCTGGCAGGTCGTCACCTTCAAACAGTTCGGGGAACAGGGCCGGCAGTGTCCCCGCCGATTGTCGGTCATTGAGTTCGTGGGCCGACAAGGCGGCGCGTTCGATGATGTTCTCCAGCTCGCGAATATTGCCCGGCCAGCGATGCTTGAGCAGGTACGGCATCAGGTGCTGGAGGTGCTGCTGGTCGAAGCTCATGGCCTCGGGACGCCGGGGGATTTTTTGCAGGATGGCCTGTGCCAGGGGCGCGATATCCTGGAGACGCTCGCGCAGCGGCGCAACGGCCAGGCGCAGAATGTTGAGCCGGTAATACAGGTCCTCCCGGAAACGACCGTCACCGATGCGTTCGCGCAAGTCGCAATGGGTGGCGGCAATGACCCTGATGTCCACGGGGGTCGGTTCAGAGGCGCCGAGGCGCAACACTTCGCGCTCTTGCAGCACGCGCAGCAGACGGGTCTGAAGGGACACCGGCATGTCGCCGATTTCGTCCAGGAACAGCGTGCCGGTGTGCGCGGTTTCGATCAGGCCGATCTTGCCGCCCTTGCGGGAGCCGGTAAAGGCACCTTCCTCGTAGCCGAAAAGCTCGCTCTCCAGCAAGGACTCGGGGAAGGCCGCGCAGTTGATCGCGACAAAGGGACCGGGCTGGCGCGGGCTGGCATTGTGCAGGCTCTGGGCGAGCAGTTCCTTGCCCGTGCCGCTTTCCCCAGTGATCAATACGGTGGAATCGGTCAGGGCGTAGCTTTGGGCCAGGCGCAGCATGTCGCGAAAGGCCGGCGTGTCACCGAGGATCTGGTCGAAGCGGTAACGAGCCGTGAACTGCCGCGGGCGCACCTGGGCACGGATACGGCGATCGGCGCGCTGGATGACCGTGGTTTCCTGGCACGTGATGATGACGCCATCGGTCTTGCCATTCTCGATGATAGGGCTGACGTTGGCGGCCAGGGTTTTGTTGCCCACCTTGAGGATGCGGCTTTCTTCGGTTTCGCCGCTGATAAGAACTTGCGAAATGTTCAGGTCGGGCAGCACCTCGCCGATCGGCCGTTCATGGGCCCATTCGCTGGAGATGCCCAGCAGGCTCGCCATCTTGGGGTTGAGCGATTGCACCCGGCCATGGGCGTCGATCGCGATCACCCCGTCGGTCAGGTTGCGCAACACGGCATTCAGGCGTTGTTGCTGGATCAGCGCCAGCGTGCGGCTGCGGCAAATGGCCAAGGCATCGTCCAGGGTCCTGCGCACGGCATCGACGTTCAGCGCCAGCACGCCCTGGGCGCCTGCTTCCTCGGCCACTTCGACGGCGGTGGAGGAGCCGACAATCACCCCGTAGCCTGCGTCCATCAGCACGCGGATTTGCTGGCGGGCTTCCTCGAAACTGGTGTAGGTGGCCTGGCGAATATCGACCGTGAACAGCGACGCCATGGCTTCCAGTTCCGGGTGCGTGTGCTGGAAACTGAGAATGCCGACCTTGGTGGCCCTGGCCCTTGCCAGGTCCAGCGCGCGGATCAGATCGTACTCGCCCATGCGGATTGAAAGGATGGTGGTCGACAGGTGCCGGCGCAGGTAATCGGCGGTGGCGCCCGAGCAGATGATCATGTCGACATCACCCCGGCTTTCCAGCTCCCGTCCCGTGGCCAGCAGCCCGGTGACGGTGGTCTCCACGATTTCGAGTTGCGTGCGGTTCAGGTAGTCCGGTACGACCTGCTGGACGATCCGCGCCATGCGGCTTGGGCCTTCCGGGGGGCGTAGGTGGGTGATCAGGGCGACGACGCGGGGCAGGTAGTGTTCGCTAGGCATGCGGTATTGCGCTCTCTTGGACAAGCCGGATTCAAGGCGCTTGTTGATCGTGATAGTTCTTTTCCATGTTGAAATAAAGATTTCAACTCTGCAATCGATGCCTGACGACAGGGGTCCAAACGCCTTCGCTGTAATGTTTTAAGTGATTGTTTTTAAAAGATTAAAAATAAAGTGCCGGCGAAGGTTTTGACTCTGGCGCGGCTCTTGCTCTCACCCCGTCAGGTCAATACCGATGGGACAGAGCCAACCATGACGCCCCTCCAATCTCCAGGTTTCCTGGACACGCGGATCGATATACCCGATGCCCATCAGGCATTGGCGGAATTTCTCAAAGCGCGGCTCGATTGCGACCAGCTGCGTATTGAAAAAAGTGAGCGCCTGTCCGGCGGCGCCATTCAGGAGAACTGGCTGTTACATGCTCAGGTCACCGAAGGTGGACACCAGGTCAGGCGCCAGTGGGTGCTGCGCACGGATTCGCCCTCGTCCGTCGCGGCGAGCATGAGTCGTGACCAGGAGTTCGCGGTACTCAGTGCTGTGCACCAGGCCGGCGTGAAGGTGCCCGAGCCGCTGTGGTTATGCCGGGACGCCGGGGTCATCGGCCGCGACTTTTTCATCATGCAGGCCTTGCGCGGAACGGCCAGCGGCCATCGCCTGACCACGGACAAACACCTGGACGCCGCACGCCAGGAACTGGCCGGGGAACTGGGAAGAAGCCTGGCCCTGTTGCACCGGATCACCCCGGATCACCCGGGGTTGGCGTTCCTGCCGGCTCCACAAGGCGACCCGATCCAGGCCACGATCGATCTGTACCGGCAATACCTCGATGCATTGCCGGGCAGCCACCCGGTCATTGAATGGGGTCTGCGCTGGTGCGAGTTGAATCGACCCGAACCCATGCCCGCCTGCCTGATTCACCGTGATTACCGCACGGGCAACTACATGGTCGACCAGGGGCGCCTGAGCGGGGTGCTGGATTGGGAGTTCGCCTGCTGGGGCGATCCTCGCGAAGACCTGGGCTGGTTTACCGCCAAATGTTGGCGTTTTGCCCGTCCGGACCGGGAAGCCGGCGGCATGGGCGAGTTGCGCGACTTTCTGCAAGGTTACCAGGCCGTTGCCGGATACAGCCCCACCGCTCAAGAGCTGAAGTTCTGGCAGCTCATGGCCCATGTGCGCTGGGCGGTGGTGGCGGTGCAGCAGGCACAGCGTCACTTGTCGGGTCAGCAGCGCTCCCTCGAATTGGCGCTCACCGGTCGCATGGTGCCGGAACTTGAATATGAAATCCTGGCGCTCAGTGGAGGACGGTCATGACGGATCCCAATGCAGTGCAACTCATGGAAACGGCCCGTGATGTCTTGCTCAAGCAGTTGATGCCGGCGCTGCCGGAAGGCCTGCGTTACGAATGCCGGATGATCGCCAGTGCGATGGCGATGGCCGCGCGGGAAATCGACCTGGCAACGACCCTGGAGTTGCTGGAAGAGCAGCGCCTGGCGGATGTGCTCGGCATTCACAGCCTGGCCGGGCTTACGCCACAGGATGCGCGGGCGCTGCTCAGCCAGTTCATTCGCCAGGGGCTGTACGACCCGCCCGGCGATTCCAGCGAGACATTGCTGCGGGCGTTAAGCGAGATCACCCGCACCCGTCTGGCAATCAGCAATCCCAAGGTGGTGGCCGATGAACGCCCGGTCTGAGCTGCCCATCCGCCGTCGCCGCTGCTACCTGGTCCGCCACGGCCATGTCGAGTATTTCGCGGCCGATGGCCGGCCGCTCGATCCTCGGCTGGTGCCGCTGTCCCGCGCCGGCGAGCAGCAGGTGCGCTCGCTCGGGCAGGTCCTGCAGGCGCTCACGTTCGATCGAGTCCTGTGCTCGGATTATCCAAGGGCGCGACAGACCCTGGACCTGCTGCTGGCCGACAGCAACCTTTCGTTCGAGGCGAAGCCGGAACTGCGCGAGATCCGCGCCGGGCGCTTGCGTGAACTGCCTGCTGACACGCTGTTCGCTGCCGTCACCGGCGCCTACCGACTCGCCGCGCAGCCCGGCGCCGCGTTTCTTGGCGGTGAACGCTGGGACGCGTTCGAGCAACGGGTGCTGGGGGTTTTCTTCGACCTTATCGACGAGCCCGAATGGGACAGCGCTTTGATCGTCAGTCACGACGCGGTCAACCGGATCCTGCTGGGGTGGGCCAGTGGTTCAGGCCTGTCGGGCATTGCCGCCTTCGAGCAAGACACCGCCTGCCTGAACGTCCTGGACATCGACATGCAGGGCCATCAGGTGACGGGGGCAATCATTCGCACACTCAACTTCACCCCGTACGACCCGCACAAATCGGCTATTCGCAACACGGTTCTCGAAAATCTGTTCAGCGCCATTCAACCCAATGGCTTGAAGGCCTGAAGCACAGCCAGTACCCAAGGAAAAACCCTATGAACTTCGCACTTTCTGACGAGCTTCTGACACTGCAGGCCAAGGTCAGACACTTCATTGCCAATGAAATCATTCCGCTGGAAAACGACCCGCGCCAAAGCGCCCACGGCCCCTCGCAGGCGCTGCGCCAGGCATTGGTCGAGAAGGCTCGCGCCCATGGGCTGCTGACACCCCATGCGTCCCGTGACATGGGCGGGCTGGGCCTGTCTCATGTGGCCAAGGCGATCCTGTTCGAAGAGGCGGCCTACTCGCCGCTGGGCCCCACGGCGCTGAATATCCACGCGCCGGACGAAGGCAACATTCACCTGATGGAGGTGGTGGCCAGCGAAGCGCAGAAACAGCGCTGGCTGCTGCCGATGGTCCAGGGCCATATCCGCTCCTGCTTCGCGATGACCGAACCGGGACCCGGTGCCGGTTCTGATCCGTCCATGCTGGCCACGACCGCGGTGCGCGACGGTGACGACTACCTCATCAATGGTCGCAAGTGGCTGATCACCGGTGCCGAGGGCGCCAGTTTCGCCATCATCATGGCGCGGATGGAAGACGGCAGCGCCACCATGTTCCTGACCGACACCGACCGACCGGGATTCATCCTCGAACGTATGATGGATTCACTGGACAGTTGCTTTACCGGCGGACACGCCGTGCTGCGTTTCGAAAACCTGCGGATACCGGCCAGCGACGTGCTGGGCGAAATCGGCAAGGGCTTCCGCTATGCCCAGGTGCGCCTGGCGCCGGCACGCCTGACGCACTGCATGCGCTGGCTAGGTCAGGCGCGACGTGCCCACGACGTGGCCTGCGCGCACGCACGGCGTCGGGAATCATTCGGCAAAGTGCTGGGCGAACACCAGGGGGTCGGTTTCATGCTGGCCGACAATGAAATGGACCTGCTGACCACTCGCCTGGCCGTGTGGCATTGCGCCTGGGTCCTGGACCAGGGCGAGCGGGGCAACGTTGAGTCGAGCATGACCAAGGTCATCAGCTCCGAAGGTATCTGGCGGGTGATCGATCGCAGCGTCCAGGTGTTGGGTGGCCAAGGGGTGACCGGGGAAACCATCGTCGACCGGATTTTCCGCGACGCTCGCGGGTTCCGCATCTACGACGGTCCCAACGAGGTGCATCGCATGAGTCTGGCGAAGAAAATCCTGGCCCGTGGCGAGCAAGGAGCCTCCCTATGAACCGCGATCCCTTGCAGTTGTTCGATCTGAGTGGGCGAGTGGTACTGGTGACCGGGGCGTCCAGCGGGCTGGGCCGGCACTTCGCCAAGACCCTGGCCGCCGCCGGCGCCATAGTGGCCGTGGCGGCACGGCGGGTTGACCGACTTGAAGAGCTGGTCCGCGATCTGCAGTTCGAGGGCCACCAGGCGCGCGCCTACGAACTGGACGTCACCTCGCGGGAATCGGTCATCCAGTGCCTGGACGCGATCGTGGCTGACTGGGACGGGCTGGATGTGGTCGTCAACAACGCCGGCATCAGCGACACCAAGCGTGTCCTCGAATACACCGATGCCGACTGGCAGGCCATCCTCGACACCAACCTGAAGGGCGCCTGGATGGTCGCCCAAGAGGCCGCGAGGCGCATGGTTGCCGCAGGCCGGCCGGGGAGCCTGATCAATATCACCTCTATCCTGGCCAGCCGGGTCGGGGGCGGGGTGGGGCCTTACTGCGCCGCCAAGGCGGGCTTGAGCCACCTGACCCGCTCAATGGCGCTCGAACTCGCGCGTCACGGCATTCGGGTCAACGCCCTCGCACCGGGCTACGTGGCGACCGAAATCAATCAGGGGTTTCTGAGCAGCGAGGCGGGCGAGCGGCTGCGCGCGCGCATTCCTTCGCGCACTTTTTGCCAGTGCGAAGACCTGGACGGCGCGCTGTTGTTGCTGGCTTCAGCGGCAGGCAAAGGCATGACCGGGACAGAAATCACCGTCGACGGCGGCCATGCCTGCTCAGGCCTGTGAGCGTGTTGTGGAAGAGGGAAAGTCAATGATCACCGCGATTGTTCAGTTCACCGTCGATACGCCCTTGACCCCTGCCATGGCCCAGCAGCTGTTTGAGGCCAGTGCGCCGAACTACCGGGGGGTCGAGGGTCTGCTGCGCAAGTATTACTTGTTGTCGGACGACGGGTTGACGGTCGGTGGCTGTTACCTCTGGGAGAGCCGCGCACAAGCCGAGGCGCAGTACTCGCCAGGCTGGCGAGCGTTGGTGGAACAGCGCTATGGCTCCGTGCCCAGCGTGCAGTACTTTTCCACGCCGGTGGTGGTGGACAATACCCCCGGCGCCTGCCGCCATCCCTGAACGCCGACAGGCCGTGCCATGGACGGCCGGGAGAGAGTAGTCGTTCTCTCCCGGCCGGTTCCAATTCGTTGCGCCTGATCAGGTCCGTTTCAGGTAGTCGTGAACCACCTTGCCCGGTTCCAGCAGATAGTTCCCCAGCGTGTGGCGCACGGAGACAATCTCCCGGATGGGCAGCGCCGCAATCGGCACCGCTTCGTGATTGAACAGGTCCAGGCTCGCGGCGCCGGTCCAGGCCTCTTTCAGATCGACAGTCGAATACTCGAACCTGACCAGCTCGGCGATCCTTGGCGTCTTGCCGTCGACGTCGGGAATGATTTTAAGTACGACGCCGGGTACCCGCATCGCTTTGGTCGCCTCGGCCAGATCAACCTTCCTGGACTTGTAGGCCATGCTCGCGCGGGCAACCACTGCGCCATCGTATTCCAGGGTCCCGATATACGATTCGTTGTTTTGCCCAACCCGCGGGTGACCGAATTTCTTCGGCAATCCCCAGACCTCCCGTCCCAGCATGATGGCAGTGACATTCTCCGCGACCATCAGCGGACGAAAGCTCACGGCTTCATCCCCCAGGAAACAGGAGATGCTCTGGGCGAACTCGTAATAGTCACCGATCCCCGGGGCGACCATGGACAGAAACGAAAGGCTGACGATGGGGTCCTTGACCACCAGCGGCTCGGGCACCAGCGCGCGTACCAGGTCCAGGTCCGTTCGATAACTGATGGTGAGCGAGGGGCGGTCGAGGAAGGCACTGGGCGGCTGGGCGTAGGCGGGTGCGTGAAGGGGCATGGCAAACGCTTTCTGGCGCACGCCTTCCGGCGTCAGCGGTGTTCCGCCAATCGAGTCTGGAAGGAATATCCCTCCCGTGGAACTCCCCACCGATGACTGTGCAAAAAGGGGGCTCGCAGCGGCGGCCAGTCCGACCCCCGCGGTGACCAGCACATCCCTGCGCGAGAGGTTTATGGGAAGGTTCATGGTTGCGTCTCCGGTTTGATGGACAGGTTTCAGGCATCGATCAGCCTGTGGGCTGATGGAATGTGAAGGGGGACCGGAGCAATGCGTATGCCAAGCGCTCAGAAGGGGATGTCCGGATCCGTTATTCAAGAAAATACTGATGTAAAACAACAAGATAACTACTTTTTTTGAGCGAGGTGTGATCATTGGGATTTGAAAAAAAGCCTTTTTTTTTCAGAGTTGGAAGACGGATTTCAGAGATGAATGGCCATGGGTGCGCACTGCCCATGCACTTTTATAAAGCGCAGTGAAGGGCAGGGTGCACCAGTCAGAAGCGGCTGGCCTCTCAACGGGCTCTTCCTTCAAGCAGATTTGCCGTTGCGGTGCCGGGGGGTGTCATCCCTGCGGATCGCGCCCGGACAGGCCTCTGGAACAGGGCTTTCAAAGGGTTTGCCGGCGCACCACCCGCGCTGCTGATTGCACAAGGCAGCGCCGCTCGGCACCGACTGGCACAAACACTGCATTCACCTTCTCAAGCCCATCCGAACGCGATGGGCAGCCCTCTCGGTCAACGACGATCGATCAACCGCACAGGTCGTGGGCAATATCGGTGGATCAGGCATGGCCGTCTGGTTTCAACACCGCAAAAGAACAGGCAAAGACGCCTGGAACCGCAAGGTTTCAGGCGTTTTTTTTGCTTTTTGAACCGTGATGGGCAGGGTCGAATATGAATTCCAATGTAGCCACGTTGAACAAGCAGCAAACGCTGGTCGTGATCGGCAATGGCATGGTCGGACACCATTGTGTCGAACAGTTGATCGAGCGCGGGGCCCTTGGGCGGTATCGCTTGCACGTGTTCAGCGAAGAGCCGATGCGTGCCTACGACCGTGTGCACCTGTCCGAGTATTTCACCGGGCGCGATGCCGAATCGCTGGCACTGAGTGACGCCTCGCTGTACCAGACGCCCGGCGTCACCCTGCACCTGGGCGTGCCGGTACTGGAAATCGACCGCGAGCGCCGCCAGGTGATCACCGCCCAGGGGTGCGTGGCCTACGACAAACTGGTGCTGGCCACCGGCTCTTATCCGTTCGTGCCGCCGATTGAAGGCGCCGAAGGTGATTCGCGGCTGGTCTACCGCACCCTGGAAGACCTCGACGCCATTCGCGTGGCGGCGACCCATGCGCGGCGCGGTGTGGTGGTCGGCGGTGGCCTGCTCGGCCTTGAAGCGGCCAACGCTTTGAAAAGCCTGGGCCTTGAAGCCCATGTGGTGGAATTCGCCCCGCGCCTGATGCCGGTGCAGCTGGATGATTTGGGCGGCCTGGCGCTCAAGGCGCAGATCGAGCGGCTGGGCGTCGGCGTGCACCTGTCCCGCGCCACGCAGTCGATCAGCGCGGGCGAGGACTATCGCTACCGGATGAATTTTGCCAACGACGAGTTCCTCGAAACCGACCTGGTGGTGTTCTCCGCCGGCATCCGGGCCCAGGACGCATTGGCCCGTCAATGCGCGCTGGAGATCGGCCCGCGCGGTGGCGTGGTGATCGACGACACTTGCTTGAGCTGCGACCCGCACATCTACGCCATTGGTGAATGCGCTTCATGGAACGGCAGCCTGTTCGGCCTGGTTGCCCCCGGCTACCAGATGGCGCGCAGCGTCGCGGCGCGGCTGTGTGACGACGTCGCCGAACCGTTCCGGGGCGCCGACATGTCGACCAAGCTCAAGCTGCTGGGGGTCGATGTCGGCTCCATCGGCGATGCCCACGCCAACACGCCGGGCGCGCGCAGTTATCAGTTCATCGACGAGACCACTGCCAGCTATCGGCGCCTGGTGGTCGACGCCACGGGCAAGCACGTGCTCGGTGCAGTGCTGATCGGTGACAACAGCTATTACGACACGCTGCTGCAATACATGCAGAACGCGATTGCCTTGCCCGCCGAACCGGCCGCGCTGATCCTGCCATCGTCCGAAGGCGCGCCGACCCTCGGCCCTGGCGCCTTGCCGGAAACCGCCACCGTCTGCTCGTGCCACAACGTGACCAAGGGCGCCATCTGCTCGGCCATCGACGGCGGCTGCACCGACCTCGGCCTGCTCAAGTCGCAGACCAAGGCCTGCACCGGCTGCGGCGGCTGCGCCGGGCTGCTCAAGCAAGTCTTCGAACATGAGCTGATTGCCCGTGGCGTCAGCGTCGATAAAAGCCTATGCGAACATTTCGCCTACACCCGCCAGGAGCTGTATGCGCTGGTGCGCGTGGAAGGGGTGATCAGCTTCGAAGAACTGCTGGCCAAGCATGGCCGTGGCCACACCGGTTGCGATGTGTGCAAGCCGGCCGTGGGCAATATTCTGGCCTCGTGCTGGAACCAGCCGATCATGGACCCCTCGCTGGTGCCATTGCAGGACACCAACGACACCTTCATGGCCAACATGCAGAAAAACGGCACTTACTCGGTGGTGCCGCGCATTCCCGGTGGCGAAATCACCGCCGACAAGTTGATTGCCATCGGCGTCGTCGCGAAGAAATACGACCTCTACACCAAGATCACTGGCGGCCAGCGCATCGACCTGTTTGGCGCGCAATTGCATCAATTGCCGGACATCTGGAGCGAGTTGATCGAGGCGGGTTTCGAAACCGGCCACGCCTACGGCAAGTCGACCCGCACGGTGAAATCCTGCGTCGGCAGCACCTGGTGCCGTTACGGCGTGCAGGACAGCGTGCAGATGGCGCTGACAATCGAAGATCGCTACAAGGGCCTGCGCTCACCGCACAAGCTCAAGTTCGCGGTGTCCGGTTGCACCCGTGAATGCGCCGAGGCGCAAAGCAAGGACGTGGGCGTGATCGCCACCGAGAAAGGCTGGAACCTCTACATCGCCGGCAACGGCGGCATGCGTCCGCGCCACGCCGAGCTGTTCGCCACCGACCTGGACGACGCGACGCTGATCCGCTACATCGACCGTTTCCTGATGTTCTACATCCGTACCGCCGACAAATTGCAGCGCACCTCGGTGTGGCGCGAAAGCCTGGAGGGCGGCCTGGATTTCCTCAAGGACGTGATCATCCACGACAGCCTGGGCCTGGGCGATGAGCTCGAGTCGCAGATGCAACTGGTGGTCAACCGTTACGAGTGCGAGTGGGCCAACGCCCTCAAGGACCCGGAAAAACTCAAGCGCTTCCGCACCTTCGTCAACGACAAACGCGCGGACCCGGACATCCACTTTGTCCAGGAACGCGGCCAACGGCGCCCGATCATGGCCGCCGAACTCAACCTGATCCCTGTTACCGAGGAGAGCGTCTGATGAATCAGTCCAATACCCAACGCGTAGAAACCGGTTTGTCGGCGGTCTGGCAATCGGTGTGCAACCAGCAGGACCTGGTCAACGATTCGGGCGTGGTGGTGTGGCTGGACGGCGCGCAGGTGGCGCTGTTCTACCTGCCGGGCAGGGAGGGTCAAAACCTGTTCGCCATCGATAACCACGACCCGCAGTCCGGGGCCAATGTGATCGGTCGCGGCCTGGTCGGCAGCATCAAGGGCGACCTGGTGGTGGCGTCGCCGATCTACAAGCAGCACTTTCGCCTGGAAGACGGCAGTTGCCTGGAATACCCGCAACAGCAGCTGCGGGTCTGGCCGGTGCGGTTGAACGAGGGCAGGGTGGAGGTCGCAGTCATGTGATCCCCCTGTAGGAGCGAGCCTGCTCGCGATGGACGTCAACGATAACGCGCCCCTGTCTGGATAAGCGCGTTGTCCGGGCGTTTTTCGCGAGCAGGCTCGCTCCTACAGAAGAGCGTTCAAACCAACCTTAGGATTTGAACGCTTGTCGTCCTACCAGTACCCATTTCCCGTGTTGTTTCTGCCAGACCTGGAAGTTCTCGATTTCGGTTGGAACCAGCCCTTCGGGCTTGATCGCCTGCGCCGAAAAGTGATGGCGAACCAGTGCAACGTCCCCGGAAACGGTGATGGTCTGGTTCTGCGTCTCAATGCTCTTGAACGCGCTTTTGCCGGTTTCGATGTCGGAAATGAAATCCTTCTTGCCCTGAATTTTACCGCTGGAATGCCCGTAGGTCAGGTTGTCGGCGGTCAGCGCCTGAAGCTGCGCGATGTTCTTGTGCAGCATCGCGTCGGTCAGGTGGTCGACGGCTTGCGCCACATCCTTGTCACTCGAAGCGGAGGCGGCGACGACATAGCCGCTGAACAGGCAGAGAAAACCGACCAGCACTTTAACTTTTTTCATGGGTGTTTCCTTGTTGTTGTAGGTTGTCGTACAACCTAACAGATTTCGCCTGGATTGGAAGATGGCAGGTGGGGGATTGATCGCGGGCGACACCTACCGCATGTCGCCTAATCGCCAAAACCGCTGGCCGTTCTTTCAGTAACTGTCGGGCCCCGCCGATAACCTTTTCAGCAATGGGCTTCGGCCACCTGACAAACGTGCGAAAAGAGGAACCACAGAGTGTCCATAAAACTGCGTTTACTGTTGCTGATCGGTACCAGCGTGCTGACTGCCCTGATCATGGGCCTGGTCAGTTACCTGGGAAATGGCCAGATGGCCGAAGCAGTGCAGGACAATGACGTCGGCATGGCCGCGCTGCGCAATCACCTTGAAGCCGACATGATGCATGACGCGCTGCGTGCCGATGTGTTGTCGGCGATGCTCGTGGGCCTGGGCAAAAGCACCAGCAGCCAGGCCGAGGTGCGCAGCTCCATCGACGAGCACACCGCACACTTTCGAGCAGTGCTCGGCGAAAACCTCAAGTTGCCGGTCAACGACACCCTCAAGACCGCACTGAAGCAAATCAAGCCCAGCCTCGATACCTACATCGGCGCCGCCGAGCGCATCGTCGGCCTGGCCCTGGAAAACCCCGACGCCGCACAGAAAGAACTGAGCAACTTCAACAGCGCGTTCAGCCAGCTGGAAGACCAGATGGCGGCCCTCAGCGAATTGATTGAAAGCAACACGCAGCAGACCAGCGAGGGCACCCGGCAAGCCATCAGCAACGCCAACATCGCCCTCGGTGTCGTGCTCATCGTCAGCCTGTTGCTGCTGTTGGCCCAGGGGCGCTGGGTGACCCTGAGCATCATGGGGCCGTTGCGCACGGCCAGCCGCATCGCCGACAGCATCGCCCATGGCAACCTGAGCGAGCCGATTGTCGAGACCGATCGGCAGGACGAAGCCAGCCGCTTGATCCGCAGCCTGGCCACCATGCAGCGCGATTTGCGCGGCATGATCGAAGTGGTGCGCAGCAACGCCCATGGCGTCAGTGGCATGAGCGAGCGCTTGAGCGACGGCTGCCACGAGGTCGCGGGCAGCAGCCAGCAACAAAGCGTCGCCGCCAGCACCATGGCCGCCGCCGCCAGCGAAATGACCGCGAGCATCGAGGAAATCACCCGGCATGCCGAGCGCGCGCTGAACATGGCCAATCAGGCGGAAGCCCTGGCCAAGGACGGTGGACGGGTGATCCATCAGGTGGTCAACGACATGGACGGCATCGCCCGTTCGGCGCAGCAGTCGGCGCAGGTGATCCGCACGCTGGACAAGGAGTCCGAAGGGATTTTCAGCATCATCCAGGTGATCAAGGGCATTGCCGATCAGACCAACCTGCTGGCGCTCAACGCCGCCATCGAGGCCGCCCGCGCCGGTGAACAGGGACGCGGGTTTGCCGTGGTGGCCGACGAGGTGCGCAGCCTCGCCGGACGCACCAGCGCCTCCACCCAGGAAATCGCCAGCATGGTCTCGCGCATCCAGCAAAGCACCCGCGAAGCGGTGACCAGCATGGAGGCGGGCGTGGCTCAGGTCGACAAAGGCATGGCCGTGACCGCCGACGTCGAACGCGCCATCCGCGAAATCCTCGACGCCACGCTCAGCACCACGCAACTGGTCAACGACATCAGCCGCACCATCGGCGAACAGAGCCTGGCCAGCAATGAAATCGCCCATCAGGTGGAGATGATTGCCGGCATGTCCGAAGGCAACAGCAAGGTGATCGGGCAGACCGCTTCGACCACGGATGAGTTGTCTTTATTGGCAGGGAAGCTGTCGCAGTCGGTGGATCGGTTCAGGCTCTGATCCATCCTTTCAATGTGTATTGCCCTTAAGACCTCCTTCGCGAGCAGGCTCGCTCCCACAGTGGACTTGTGAACACAGGACCCTTGTGGGAGCGGGCTTGCTCGCGAAGGGGCCGTCCGTGAATGCCCGGATTTCACGGACTACACGGAAGCTTCCTGTTCGTCTGAAATTCACGACAATGTTTTTATGTGATGAAAAAAACATTGCAATGCGATCTGCATGCTGTGAATATGTTCGTGCGAATTCAAAAAAACAAAATCGCATGCGGCGCTGATCCCGGTCAGGCCATAACAAAAACGACATAAACACAGGCTTGAAGCCGGCTCTGCCCCTGGCCGGACTTTTCAGCGAAGGAGAGCCTCTCCCGTGAATCGCATACTCAACAGATCTCTGAGTGTCACCCTGCAAGCGCTCGGCGTGGTCGCGCTCAGCGCCGCCGTGGCGCAGGCCCAGGCCGATAGCACATTGCGCGTCGGCCTCAACGCCGACATCCGCAGCACCGAGCCGGGCGTCAACCGTGACGAAAACACCGATACCGTCATGCTGCACATTGTCGAAGGCCTGGTGGCCCATCGCGAGGACGCCTCCGTCGGCCCGCTGTTGGCCAGGGAGGTTCAGGTGTCCGATGACGGCTTGACCTACACCTTCAAGCTGCGCGAAGGGGTGCGCTTCCACAATGGCGCGACGATGAGCGCCGCCGACGTCAAATGGACCTGGTCGCATTACCTCAACCCGCAGACCCAATGGCGCTGCCTGGCGGAGTTCGATGGTCGCGGCGGGGCGAAAATCACCAGCATCACCACCCCCGATCCGCTGACCGTGGTGTTCCAGCTCGACCAGCCCAGCGGACTGTTCCTGGCGTCGATGGCCCGGCCGGATTGCGGCGGTGGCGGCATCTTGCACCCGGATTCGGTCGCGGCGGACGGGCGCTGGAAGGCGCCGATCGGCACCGGCCCGTTCAGCCTCGCACAGTGGAACCCGGGCCAGTCCGTGGAGCTGGCGCGCTTCAAGGATTACAGCGCCCGTGACGAGGCCGGCCCCGACGGTTTTACCGGCAAGAAGCAGGCACTGGTCGACACCGTGCGCTTCATGATCATTCCCGATGCCGCGTCGGCCAAGGCGGCCTTGCTGTCGAACAACATCGACCTGCTGCCGGACATCACCGCCAGTGACGCCCAGGAAGTCAAGGCGCTGCCGGGCATCCAGGTGTCGGTCAGCCCGATCATGGCGATCTGCGGCCTGCTGTTCCAGACCAACGACCCCCTGCTCAAGGACGTGCGCATCCGCCAGGCCATCGCCCATTCGCTGGACTACGGGCAAATGGTCACCGCCCTGTCCAACGGCCTGTCGGAGCCTAACAACTCGGCGATCCCACAAACCAGTCCGTTCTATGACACCGCCGCCAGACAGGGCTACCGCTACGACCCGCAAGAGGCCCAGCGTCTGCTGAAAGAGGCCGGTTACCACGGCCAGCCGATCAAGATGATCGTCAACAAACGCTACCAGCAGATGTTCGACATGGGCGTGCTCAGTCAGGCCATGGCCCAGGCCACCGGTTTGAACATCGAGATGGAAACCCTGGAGTGGGGCACGCAACTGGAGCGTTACCAGAGCGGCAACTACCAGATGATGTCGTTCTCCTATTCGTCGCGACTGGACCCGGCGCTGGGCTTCGATTCGCTGATGGGCGACAAGAGCAAGGAGCCGCGCAAGGTCTGGGATAACCCGCAGGCCCAGGCGTTGCTGCGTGACGCCGTGCGCCAGAGCGACACCGGCAAGCGCCAGGCATTGTTCGACCAGTTGCACCGGATGATGATGCAGGACGCGCCGATGGTGATCATTTACAACGGCACCATCATTGGCGGGCTGCGCGACAGCGTGCGCGGCTACCACTCCTGGCCGGTGGCCAAGCCGCGACTGTGGGGCGTCAGCCTCGCGGCCAAGTAAGGCGGAGCCTGATCATGTTGCGTTTTATCCTGCAAAAACTCGGGATGGCGATACCGACCCTGTTGCTGATTTCGGTGATGGTGTTCGCGTTGATTCGCCTGATCCCCGGCGACCCGGCGCTGCTGATGCTCGGCGATATGGCCGACCCGCAGAGCCTGGCCGACATGCGCCGTAACCTGGGGCTGGATCACACGCTGGTGACCCAGTTCCTGATCTGGTTCAAGGCCGTCCTCAGCGGCGACCTGGGTTTCTCGATCAGCACCCGGCAGGCGGTATTGCCGCTGATCCTGGACCGGTTCAGTGTCAGCGCCGTCATCGTGCTGGTGGCGGTGTTGCTGGCCACGCTGATCGCGGTGCCGGTCGGCCTGATCGCCGCCTGGAAACAGAACAGCGCCCTGGACCTGGGGCTGGTGACCACGGCCACCTTGCTGTTGTCGATCCCCAGCTTCTGGCTCGGGCTGCTGTTGCTTCACGCCTTTGGCATCAAGCTCGGCTGGTTGCCGGTGGTGGGTTACGTGAGTTTTGCCCAGGCGCCGTGGCAAGCCATGAGCTTCCTGGTGCTGCCGGTGGTAACCCTGACGCTGGTGGAGCTGGGCGCGATCACCCGCATGGCCCGGGCCAGCACCATTGAAGTGTTGCGCCTGGAGTACATCGCCCATGCCCGTGCCAAGGGCTTGTCCGAGCGTGCGGTGTTGTGGCGGCATGCCTTGCCTAACGCCTTTGCGCCGACCTGGACCCTGGTCGGGCTGATCCTCGGCAACCTGCTCGGCGGCATTGCGGTGCTGGAAACCGTGTTCACCCTGCCGGGCATCGGCCGGCTGATGGTCGACTCGATTTTCGCCCGCGACTACCCGGTGCTGCAGGGGTGCCTGTTGCTGATCACCTTCATCTATGTGCTGGTCAACCTTTGCGTGGATCTGCTCTACCCACTGTTCGATCCAAGGGTGAAGTTATGAGTTCGAATATCCCTTCGGCCCCTTTCGTGGGCGCCGCGAGCCCACCGCTCAAGAAACCGCGCGCCTGGCCACCGGCCAACGCGCTGATCGGCGGCGGCCTGTTGCTGATCCTGATTGTCCTGGCGCTGCTGGGGCTGGTCTGGACCCCGTTCGATCCGCTGCGCATCGACCTGGTGTCGCGCTTTCAGTCGCCCTCGGCCGTGCATTGGCTGGGCACCGACGAGTTCGGTCGCGATGTGCTCAGCCGCTTGCTGATCGGTGCCCGCACCAGCCTGTGGATCAGCCTGCTGACCGTCACGGTCGCCGTCGTCGCCGGGACGCTGATCGGCATGCTCGCCGGCTACTTGCGCGGCTGGACCGACCGGTTGCTGATGATGTTCAACGATGCGTTGCTGGCGTTTCCGGGGATCCTCATGGCCCTGGGCATCATGGCGATCATCGGCGCCAGCAAGTACGGCATCGTCCTGGCGCTGGGCATCGCCTACACGCCGTCGGTGGTGCGCGTGGTGCGCGGCACGGTGCTGTCGCTGCGTGAGCTGGAGTACATCGAAGCCTCGCGGGTGATCGGCAACTCCGAGCTGTACACCATGCTGCGGCACATCGCGCCCAATTGCCTGGCACCGCTCTGTGTGCTGGCCACCAGCATGTTCGGCTGGGCGCTGCTCTCGGAAAGTGCGCTGAGCTTCCTCGGCCTGGGCGTGCCGCCGCCGGCGGCCACCTGGGGCAACATGCTCGCCACGAGCCGCCCCTACATCGCCTCGGCCCCCTGGCTGGGCGTGTTCCCGGGGCTGTTCATCTGCCTGGCGCTGTTGGCTATCAATCTGTTCGGCGACGCACTGCGTGATCGTCTCGACCCCCGGATGAGGAAATGAGCATGTCATCCCACACTGCGTTGCTGAACGTGCAAAACCTGAAGATTCGCGTGGGCGAGCATGGCCCGCTGGCCGTCGATGACCTGAGCTTCAGCGTCGCGCCGGGCGAGATCGTGGCCCTGGTGGGCGAGTCCGGCAGCGGCAAGACCATGGCCGCGCGGGCGGCCATCGGTTTGCTACCGATGCCGATGCAGGTGTGCGGCGGACGCCTGGATTTCCAGGGCCGCGACCTGGTGACCACCGATACCGCCGGGCTGCGGGCCATCCGTGGCGCAAGCATCGGCATGGTGTTCCAGGAACCGATGGTGTCGCTCAACCCGGCCTTGAAAATCGGCCAGCAGATGAGCGAAGCACTGCAACTGCACACGGACCTGAATGCCGGGCAGATCCGTGAACGCTGCCTGACCATGTTGCGGCGCATCGGCATCAAGGATGCCGAGCGCTGCCTGGAGGCCTACCCGCACCAGTTCTCCGGCGGCATGCGCCAGCGGATCATGCTGGCCTCGGTGATGCTGTTGCGCCCGGCGCTGCTGATTGCCGATGAGCCGACCACGGCGCTCGATTGCCTGGCGCAGCTTGATGTCATCGAGTTGATGCTCGAACTGACCCGCGAGCAGGGCACGGCGATCCTGTTCATCAGCCATGACCTGTCCCTGGTGGCGCGCTATGCCCACAAAGTGGTGGTGATGCGCCACGGCAAATCGGTGGAGCAGGGCACGATCCACGACATCCTGCTGGCGCCGAAGGCCGAGTACACCCGCCAGTTGCTCGAAGCCTTGCCCCGGCGCGGCGCACTGGCACCGCTGCCGGCGAGCAACGGGCCGCTGGTGGAGGTCGACCAGGTGTGCATCGAACACCCCGGTCCGCCATCGTTCTGGGGCAAGCGCCAGCACAAGCGTGTGGTGCATTCGGCGAGCCTTTCGATTGCACCGGGCGAAACCCTGGCGCTGGTCGGTGGCAGTGGCTCGGGCAAGACCACCCTCGGCCGTTCGCTGGTGGGGCTGATCAAGCCTTGCGCCGGTTCGATCCGCTTCAAGGGCGTCGATATCCTCAAGGCGGCCAACCGTACCCATCGCCTGCAATGCCAGATGATTTTCCAGGACCCGTATTCGTCGCTTAATCCACGGATGAAAATCGGCGAGATCCTTGCCGAACCGTTGCGCCACGAACCGGGCCTCAACGCCGCCCAGCGCCGCGAACGGGTGGCGCAGACCCTGCGCGATGTCGGCCTGGCCGATCATTTTGTCGAGCGCTTTCCCCATCAGCTGTCCGGGGGCCAGCGCCAGCGCGTCGCCATCGGCCGGGCCCTGGTGCGCCATCCGCAACTGGTGATCGCCGACGAACCGATCTCCGCCCTGGACATGACCATCCAGAAGCAGATCCTCGAATTGTTCGAGCGTTTGCAGGCCCAGTACGGCTTTGCCTGCCTGTTCATCTCCCATGACCTGGCGGCCGTGGAGCGCATCGCCCACCGGGTGGCGGTGATGCACCAGGGCGAGGTGGTGGAAGTCGGCGGGCGCGAACAGGTCTTCGACCACCCGCGGCATCCGTACACGCGCCAATTGCTGGCGGCGGCCAGCCCGCTGGAAAAACTCGCCGATGGCGGTTACCGGATACGACCGGCCAGCCATTGAAGTAACCGCCTGATTTAACACCCTGATTGCACCCCGCGCGCCCGTCCAAGATTGGCGCGAAGGGGCAAGTCATGTCCGAAAAACAATAAGACCCACTCATACACGACGACTGCCAGGAGCCAAGCAATGAGCAACAACAGCAACCTGAACCTGATCATGACCGGTGTCAGCCTGATGGGCGGGGGCCTGTTCAGTGCCCAGGCCCAGGCTGAATTCATCAAGGACAGCAAGGCCGATCTGGAGTTGAAGAACTACTACTTCAACCGCGATTACCGTGAAGACGCCGGGCAGTCGAAACGCGAGGAATGGGCCCAGGGGTTCATCCTCAACCTGAAGTCGGGCTTCACCGAAGGCACGGTCGGTTTTGGTGTCGACGCGGTCGGCATGCTCGGCCTGAAACTCGATTCCAGCCCCGACCGCTCCGGCTCCGGCCTGCTGTCGCGGGACAACGAGGCCGAGCCCGGCAAGCCGAGCTACGCCAAGCGCGCCCACGACGACTATTCCAAGCTGGGCGTGACCGGGAAAATGCGCCTGGCCAAAAGCGAGTTGCGCAGCGGCTATCTGCTGCCGGACCTGCCCACCCTGCAGCCGAACACCAGCCGGTTGTTCCCGCAGAGCTTCCGCGGCACTCAGCTGACATCGGCGGACATCAAGGACCTGACCCTCACCGGCGGCCAGATCGACCGGACCAAACAGCGTGAGTCCACCGACTACGAAGACATGGGGCTGACCAGCCAGAGCGGTGCCTATAAAAGTTCGGCCAAGAGTGACCAGTTCCGTTTCATGGGCGGCGATTACAAGCTCATGCCGAACCTGGTTTTGACCTATCACTTCGCGCAACTGGAAGACATCTACCAGCAGCACTACGTGGGCCTGAAAAACAGCTTCGCCCTCGGTGGCGGTACGCTGAAAACCGACATCCGTTACTTCGACGCGGACAAGGCCGGCGCCGGCCTGGCGGGCAAGGTCGACAACCGTGCCCTGAGTACACGCATGGCCTACAGCTACAAGGGCCACAGCCTGGGCGGCGGCTATCAGGAGCAATTCGGCGATACGCCTTTCACCTATGTCGATGGCACCAACACCTACCTGTTCTCGGAGTATCAGCTGAGCAACTTCTCCCAGACCAACGAGCGGGTCTGGCATGCGCGCTACGACTTCGACTTTGCGGTGCTGGGGGTTCCGGGGCTGACGTTCTCGACCCGCTGGGCCAAGGGCGACCAGGCCCAGGTGCTGGGCTTTGCCGGCGAGGGGCGAGAGTGGGAGCGCGATATCGACCTGGGCTATGTGTTCCAGTCCGGGGCGCTCAAGGGGGTTTCGCTGCGCTGGCGCAACGGCCTGAGCAAGGCCAACTACCTGCGGGACATGAACGAAAACCGGGTGATCCTGGGTTACACCGTGGCGCTTTGGTGATGAACATGTGGCCGGCAGGATTGGTGGGTTGTGCACCTATCCCCTGTGGGAGCGGGCTTGCTCGCGAAGGCTTTGTGTCAGGCGACGATTGTTTGTCAGGTGTACATATCCATTCCTGCGGTCACGACCACTTAGGGTTTCGCCCTTACGGCGAGGCACTTTTTTCAAACGCCAAAAAAGTACCCAAAAAGGCTTGCGTTCGGCCTCTGGAAACGGGGCAGGTAGATCAAGATCTAAAGCCAAATCAAAAGCTACCCAATACCTGTAGGAGCGAGCCTGCTCGCGAAAAAAGTCCAGGCAACGCGGCCATTCAGACAGGGCTCGTTATCGTTGACGTCCATCGCGAGCAGGCTCGCTCCTACAAGGGATCAGACGCGTCTGCCAAAGTCAGGTCGGCTATCAGGCCGCCTCGCTTGGCTGTTGCGGCACAACCGAGTGCATCAAGCCTTATTGCGCGCCACTCCCATCTTGCTGGCCACCTCCAGGTGCCGGTGCAGCAAGGTCGAAGCCCATTCGTTATCCCCTTGCTCCAGCGCATCGAGAATCGCCAGGTGCTCCCGGCAGGACACCTTCACGCGCTCGACGTTGCTCGCCGAATGAAACTCGGTCAGTCGACGCAAGCGGTTCTGCTGCTGGATCGCTTGCAGGATGTAGGTATTGCCCGACGCCGCCGCGAGCAGTTCGTGAAACTCGGCGTTGCTTTCAAAAAAACGCTGCCCGTCGACCTGGCCTTCGAGCAGTTCGAGCTGGCGCTGGCGGCAGCGACGGAACTGCTCGGCGTTGATCTTGAAGGTCGGCTCCAGCAGCCCGGCCGGCTCCACCAGCATGCGAAAGCGGTAACTCTCGAAGCGCGTCTGCGGGCTGCTCAGGGTCGGCAGGAACATCCAGCCGTGACCGTGCTTGCGCTGCATCACGCCTTCATCGGAGAGCCGCAGCAGGCAGCGGCGCAACACGCTTTTGCCGGCGCCGTAGCGCCTGAGCAGATCGCTTTCGGAGATCTGGTCGGGCAGGACCTGGTTCAGCCGGTCATCGATCAGCCGGGTGTACAGCGCGTCTTCCTCGTTGTGCAGCTCGTCGAACTGCTCCGGCAAAACGCCCGTGGTTTGCAGCGGCACGCGAAAGCCCTGTTGCGGCAATGGCTCGATCAGCTGCTGCTCGGCGAGGTAGGAGAGGGCGCTGCGGATCGGCGAGCGCGACACGCCCAGCCGTTGGCTCAGTTCCACTTCCTTGAGGTGGGTACCGGGTTGCAGGTCGCCGGACTGGATGGCGGAAAGGATCTGGCCGGCGACTTTGGTCTGCAGCGAGGTGAGTTGAGCCATGGCGCGTAGTGGTTCCTGTGACAGGGGAGGGAAGCATACCCGAAAAGCGCGGGGAGCCAGGAGGTCGCCGAAAACTGAATTATAAGCCGCGCAAATACATTTAAGCAGTGATCGTTAAACCAATGTGTGTATTATTTGATATATAAAAACATTGCCGGGCAGAAAAACGGCAATTTTTGAGGATGTTGCGCCATGACCTACATACCCTTGCCCAGAGCCTTGCCCCATGAACGAGGCGTCGACCCTCGCGGGATCGTCGATTTCCTCTCGACCGTCGCCAGCGCCGGCCTGGAACTGCACAGCTTCATGCTCTATCGCCAGGGTGCGGTGGTGGCGGAGGCGTTCTGGCGTCCGTATTCGGCGCGGCGCATGCACGTGCAGCACTCGGCAACCAAGAGCTGGACCGCCACTGGCGTGGGCCTGCTGATCGACGACGGGCGCCTGAAGCTCGAAGACAAAGTGGTCAGTTTCTTCCCCGAGCTGTGCCCGGTGGACATCAGCGCCAACCTGGCGGCCATGACCGTGGAAGACTTGTTGACCATGCGCACCGGCCATCAACGGGGCATTTCCGGCGGCGACTGGCGCAACCTGAAAACCAGCTGGGTCGAGGCCTTCCTGCATGAGCCGGTGGATGAGCCGCCGGGCCAGTCGTTCATCTACAGCAGCGCCACCAGCTTCATGCTGTCGGCGATTGTCACCCAGGTCACCGGGCAGACCCTGCACGCCTTGCTGCAAGAGCGGGTCCTCGACTATCTCGGCCTGGACAAGCTGGAGTGGGACCTGGCGCCCGGTGGCTACAACTCTGGCGGCAACGGCCTGAGCTGCACCACGGAAGACTCGTTGAAGTTCGGTGTGCTGCACCTGAACCGGGGCCAGTGGCAGGGCCGGCAATTGCTGTCTGCGCAGTGGATCGCCGAGGCCGGCCGCAATCAGGTCGAGGATGTGTGGATGGGCGAGTTCGACGGCAAGCAGTACCTGCCGCGCAACAAGGACAGCAACGCCGAGGCGCAACGCGAGGGTTACGGCTACCAGTGGTGGATGACCAAGCACGGCGGTTACTACGCCTCTGGCGTTTTCGGCCAGTACTGCATGGTGCTGCCGGACCAGGACACGGTGATCGCCTTCACCTGCGGCCTGCGCCTGGGTGAACGACGCTTGCAGGCGGCGATCTGGGAACACTTGTTCCCGGCGCTGGGGCGTGAGGCCGCGGATCCCCACACCAGCCAGCAGCAGCTCGACACGCTGATCGATGGCTTGCGCCTGCCCGTGCTGCAAGGCTTGAGTGCCTCGCCGCAAGCCGCTGCCCTGCAAGGACGCTTCGCCGTAGAACCGAACGAAGACGGTGTGCTGGAGTTGGGCTTCGATTTTCGTGACGACTACTGCGACTTCACCCTGGTCGATCACCGTGGGCGCCACAGCCTGCGGGTCGGTTTGCAGCAGCCCGTCGAAACGCAGACCAGCCTCACCGGCAACTACCTGCATCACCAGTACCAGCCGGAGCAGACCCCGGTTATCGCCCAGGGTCGCTGGAGCGCGCAAGGCGAGTGGCGGATGGAGTGGCGTTTCGTCGAAACCGCGTTCGGCGATCACGTCAGTTGCCGATTGGAGGAGGGCCGGCTGCTGTTCGACCGAGGCGTCAACACCAATGCCGGGTCGATGCAACGCCCGACACTCACCGCTACCCGGATCTGACCCTGATTAACTGGATGGATAACACGCAATGAACCCGATTTCCTCTTCGGCGCTGTGGGCGCCGTTTACCCCGATGCGCCCGTTCAATCGCCAGCCGATGCTGTTCGACAGCGCCGAGGGCATGCATTACACCACCACCGAAGGCCGCCGGGTGCTCGATGCCATGGCCGGACTCTGGTGCGTCAACGCCGGCCACGGCCAGGCACGCATCGTTGAAGCGATCCGCGAAGCGGCGGGGCGCCTGGACTTCGTGTCCTCGTTCAAGATGAGCCATCCGGCGGCCCTGAGCATCGCCGATCAACTGGCCGCGATCGCACCGGGCGGGCTGGAAAAGGTGTTCTTCACCAACTCAGGTTCCGAGGCGGTGGACACCGCGCTGAAGATTGCCCGCGCCTACCACCAGGCCCGTGGCGACAGTCGCCGGACCAAGTTGATCGGCCGCGCCAAGGGTTATCACGGCATGGGGTTTGGCGGCTTGTCGGTGTCCGGTATCGGACGGCAGAAGCGCGACTTCGGGCCGCTGCTGGGCGATGTGGCGCACCTGCCGCTGCCTTATGACGCCAGCCTGCGCTTCAGCGCCGGCCAGCCGCAGCAGGGCGCGCACTATGCCGAGGCGTTGTTGCAATTGCTGGAAATTCACGACCCGGCAACGGTCGCGGCGGTGATCGTCGAGCCGGTGACCGGCTCCGGCGGGGTGTACGCGCCGCCTGTGGGTTACCTGCAAAAACTGCGGGAAATTTGCGACCGCCATGGCGTGCTGCTGATTTTCGATGAGGTGATTACCGGTTTCGGTCGCCTGGGGCATTCGTTCGCCGCCCAGGCCTTCGGCGTGACGCCCGACCTGATGACCCTGGCCAAAGGCCTGACCAACGGCGCTGTGCCCATGGGTGCGGTGCTGGTCAGCGGTTCGGTGTATGAGGCGTTCATGCAAGGTCCCGAACAAGCCATCGAGCTGATGCACGGCTACACCTATTCGGCCCATCCGCTGGCCTGTGCGGCGGGGTTGGCGACCCTGGCGGTGCATGAGGAGCTGGGTATCAACGCTCACGTTCGGCAGGTCGCTCCGGTCTGGCAGAATGCGGCGCTGGCATTGCGTGACAGCCCCCTGGTGCAGGACGTGCGCGCCATCGGTCTGCTGTGCGCCGTGGAACTCAAGACACGCGACGGTGCGCCAGGCGCCCGTGCCGCCGAGGTCGCGCAGCGCTGTTTCGACGCCGGGCTGCTGGTGCGCGCCTCGAGCGAGAACATCGTGCTGTCGCCGCCGCTGATCATCAGCGAAGAGCAGATCGCGCTGATCTTCGACACCTTGCAGCGTGTGCTCGATCAAGTCGCCTGAGGAGGCCCGATGAATTACCAGGACTTCTATATCGACGGCCAGTGGGTCAAGCCCCTGGGCGGCGACACCCTGGCGGTGATCGACCCGTCCACCGAGGGCGCCATTGGTGTGATCAGCCTGGGCAGCCGTGCCGACCTTGATCTGGCCGTGGCGGCGGCCCGACGTGCCTTCCCGCTGTACGCGGCATGGTCGCGGGAGCAACGCCTGGACCTGTTGGCCGCCATCATCGAAGGCTATCGCCAGCACAGTGAAGCGCTGGTGGAACTGGTGCACCGGGAGATGGGCGCGCCGCTGTCGCTGGCCCGCAGTGCCCATGTGCCGGCGGGGCTTGGGCACTTGCAACGGGCCTTCGAGGTGCTGCGCAACTACGCGTTCGACCAGCCGCACGGCACCACCCTGATCAGTCGCGAGCCGATTGGCGTCTGCGGGTTGATCACGCCCTGGAACTGGCCGCTCAACCAGTTGACCTGCAAGCTCGCGCCGGCCCTGGCGGCCGGTTGCACCCTGGTGCTCAAACCGAGCGAGAAGGCGCCGTTGTCAGCGATGTTGCTGGCCGACATTCTGCACCGGGCCGGCGTACCCAAGGGCGTGTTCAACCTGGTCAATGGCGATGGCCCGACCCTTGGCGACGGCATCGCCCGCCATCCCGACATCGACATGGTTTCGTTCACCGGCTCGACCGGCGCCGGCATCGCTGTGGCCAAGGCCGCGGCGGATACGGTCAAGCGGGTGTCCCAGGAGTTGGGCGGCAAGTCAGCCAACCTGATCCTCGCCGATGCCGACATCGACAGCGCGGTCCGGCACGGCGTGACCAGTTGTTTTCGCAACAGCGGGCAATCGTGCAACGCACCGACCCGGTTGTTGATTCCAAGGGCGTTGCAGGCGCAGGCCGTGGACATCGCCCGCAGCGTCGCGGCGCAGATCTGTTTCGACGACAGCCATCCGGCCAGTGCCATGGGGCCGCTGGCCAATGCCGCGCAATTTGAACGGGTGCAGGCGTTGATCGGTGCCGCCATCGATCAAGGGGCGCACCCCGTATGCGGCGGCGTCGGGCGCCCGGACGGTGTGAGCCGGGGTTATTACACGAGGCCGACGGTGTTCGCCGATGTCCATCCGGACATGCCGATCGCCCGGGAGGAAGTGTTCGGGCCGGTGCTGGTGATCATCCCCTATGACACCGAAGACGAGGCGGTGGCGATTGCCAATGACAGTCCTTACGGCCTTTCGGGGTATGTCACGGCGGGCACGCTGGACAGGGCCCGTTCGGTGGCACGGCGCCTGCGTACAGGCATGGTTCACCTCAACGGCAGCAAGGCTGACAACGGCGCGCCGTTTGGCGGTTACAAGCAGTCGGGCAATGGCCGCGAGTGGGGGGTGCACGGGCTGGAGGATTATCTGGAAGTGAAGTCGATGTTTGGTTATGAGCCGGCCGCCTAGCGATTCTTTTCGGTGAATTTGACGGCCTCTTCGCGAGCAAGCCCGCTCCCACAGTGAAACGCATTTCAACTGTGGGAGCGGGCTTGCTCGCGAAGGCGTCAGTCCAGTCAGCGCAGAACAAATGCCTAAAGGTACTTGTCGGTCACCGCCCCTTCCGAAGCACTGGACACGGTCTTCGCATACTTGGCCAGCACCCCGCGCTTGTACCTCGATTCCGGCCGCACCCAGGACGCCTTGCGCCTGGCCAGTTCAGCATCGGTTACATCCACCGTGATCTGCCGGGTCTCGGCATCGATGGTGATCCTGTCGCCATCCTCGACCAATGCAATCGGCCCGCCCTCAAAGGCTTCCGGCGTGATATGCCCCACCACGAAACCATGGGAACCCCCGGAAAAACGCCCGTCGGTAATCAGCGCAACGTCCTTGCCCAGCCCCTTGCCCATCACCGCCGAGGTCGGCGACAGCATTTCGCGCATGCCCGGGCCGCCCTTGGGCCCCTCGTAGCGAATCACAATCACCTCGCCCGCCTGCACTTCGCCGTTAAGGATGCCGGCCAGCGCACCTTCCTCACCGTGATACACCCGCGCCTTGCCTTCAAAGCGCAGGCCTTCCTTGCCGGTGATCTTGGCCACCGCGCCGGTGGGCGAGAGGTTGCCGCGCAGGATCACCAGGTGCGAATCCTTTTTGATCGGCTGGTCGAAGGGCAGGATCACGTCCTGGCCCGCAGGGTAGTCGGGCACGCTTTCGAGGTTTTGCGCCAGGGTTTTGCCGGTGACGGTCATCACATCGCCGTGCAGCATGCCGGCGGCCAGCATGCGTTTCATCAGGGGCTGGATGCCGCCGATGGCCACCAGTTCACTCATCATGTATTTGCCGCTGGGGCGCAGGTCGGCCACCACCGGCGACACTTTGCCCAGCTCGACGAAATCATCCAGGGTCAGTTCGACATCCACCGCATGGGCCATGGCCAGCAGGTGCAGCACGGCATTGGTCGAGCCGGCGAGGGCGATCACCACGCGAATGGCGTTTTCGAAGGCCTGGCGGGTCATGATGTCCCGTGGCTTGAGGTCGAGCCTGAGCAGCTCCATCACCTGTTGCCCGGCGCGATAACTGTCCGAGGCCTTGTCGCTGCCCACCGCCTCCTGGGAGCTGGAACCGGGCAGGCTCATGCCCAGCGCCTCGATGGCCGAGGCCATGGTGTTGGCGGTGTACATGCCGCCGCAGGAACCGGGGCCGGGGATCGCCACTTCCTCGATCTGCTTGACCTGGATCTCGTTGATGTCACCGCGCGCATGCTGGCCCACGGCTTCGAACACGGAAATGATGTCGGTGTGGCCGGCACCGGGGCGGATGGTGCCGCCGTAGACGAAGATCGACGGCCGATTGAGCCGCGCCATGCCGATCAGACAGCCCGGCATGTTCTTGTCGCAACCGCCCACCGTCACCAGCCCGTCAAAGCCCTCGCAGCCGACCACGGTCTCGATGGAGTCGGCAATCACCTCGCGGGACACCAGTGAATACTTCATGCCTTCGGTGCCGTTGGCGATGCCGTCGGAAATGGTGATGGTGTTGAAAATCACCCCTTTGGCGCCGGCGGCATTCGCGCCTTTTTCCGCTTCGATCGCCAGCTTGTCGATGTGCATGTTGCATGGCGTGACCATTGCCCAGGTGGAGGCAATGCCGATCTGCGGCTTCGTGAAGTCTTCATCGGTAAAGCCCACGGCACGCAGCATGGCCCGGGCCGGAGCGGCTTCGACGCCATCGATCACTTCTGAGGAATACTTGCGCAGATCGTCTTTGTCGCTCATTGCTGGCTCCTCGCACGCTCTATTCGGAAAAAGCAGAATGAGTATAGAAGGCCAGGCGCGGCGCCCCGGACTAACCAGTCGCGAACAGACGCGCGGGTTTGCCATGTCGTGATATTCTTGGCAACAACTTGGTTTGACCTATTCAGTTTTCCTGCCGCTAAGGCGGGCGAACAGAATCACTGTCGCTCAAGTAGCTGAAGCCAAAAAAGATAAGAAGTCAGTTCAGTAGGGACATATAACTGGGGTCGATGCAGTCAGTCGGCCTTGTGTGCCCATCCTCCAATCCTCGCGGGCGAGAACCCGGGACAGGTGCCTGCCTGTCGTGATCAAGGGACTCCTCGACAAGGATCGAAGGGCGGATGACGTTTTATCATAGGTGCTACAGATGTTTAAAAAAGTGAACACGGCCCTGCTGGGGTTGGCGTTGTCGTTGGGGATGACGACAGCCCAGGCGGAAGAAGCCAAGAAAGTCGATGTGCTGCTGATTGGCGGCGGCATCATGAGCGCCACCCTGGGTGTGTGGCTCAATGAGCTGGAACCGGGCACCTCGATGCAAATGATCGAGCGTCTCGACGGCGTCGCCCTGGAAAGCTCCAACGGCTGGAACAACGCCGGCACCGGGCACTCCGCCCTGGCCGAGCTGAACTACACGCCGGAAGACGAGAACGGCAAGGTCTCGATCCCCAAGGCCGTTGAAATCAACGAAGCCTTCCAGATTTCCCGTCAGTTCTGGGCCTGGCAGGTTCAGCAAGGCGTGCTGAAAAACCCGCGTTCGTTCATCAACGCCACACCGCACATGAGCTTCGTGTGGGGCGATGACAACATCAAGTTCCTGAAAAAGCGCTACGAAGCCCTGCAGGCGAGCCCGCTGTTCGCCGGCATGCAGTACTCCGAAGACCCGGCCGTGATCAAGAAGTGGGTCCCGCTGATGATGGAAGGGCGTGACCCGAACCAGAAAATCGCGGCCACCTGGAGCCCGCTGGGCACCGACATGAACTTCGGCGAAATCACGCGCCAGTTCGTTGCCCACCTGCAAACCACGCCGAAATTCGACTTGAAGCTGTCCACTGAAGTCCAGGACATCACCAAGAACGACGACGGCAGCTGGCGCGTCAGCTACAAAAACCTGAAAGACGGCAGCAAGTCCGAAACCGACGCCAAGTTCGTGTTCATCGGCGCCGGCGGCGGTGCCCTGCACCTGCTGCAAAAGTCGGGCATCCCTGAAGCTCGCGAATACGCAGGCTTCCCGGTGGGTGGCTCGTTCCTGGTGACCGATAACCCGGCCATCGCCGAGCAACACCTGGCCAAGGCCTACGGCAAAGCCTCCGTCGGCGCACCGCCGATGTCGGTTCCGCACCTGGACACCCGCGTGCTGGACGGCAAGCGCGTGATCCTGTTTGGCCCGTTCGCGACCTTCAGCACCAAGTTCCTCAAGGAAGGTTCGTACCTGGACCTGCTGACCACCACCACCACGCACAACGTGTGGCCGATGACCCGTGTCGGCATCAAGGAATACCCGTTGGTGGAATACCTTGCCGGCCAGCTGATGCTGTCTGACGAAGACCGCCTCAACGCCTTGAAGGAATACTTCCCGAACGCCAAGGCCGAAGACTGGCGCCTGTGGCAAGCGGGCCAGCGCGTGCAGATCATCAAGCGTGACGAAGCCGCCGGTGGCGTGCTGAAGCTGGGCACTGAAATCGTTGCTTCTGCGGACGGTTCGATCGCGGGTCTGCTGGGCGCCTCGCCGGGTGCCTCGACTGCTGCGCCGATCATGCTGACCGTGATCCAGAAGGTGTTCAAGGACAAGGTCGCGACCCCTGAGTGGCAGGAAAAACTGCACAAGATCGTGCCGAGCTATGGCACCCAGCTGAACAGCGACCCGGCGAAAGTGGCCGAGGAGTGGGCCTACACCGCCAAGGTGCTGGAACTGCCGGCGCCGCCGGTGATTGGTCAGGCGGCGGCTCCGGCTGTCGAGGCTGAACAAGCCAAGCCGGTGAAAGAGAGTGCTGCGGCTGATATGGCGCTGTAATCCGGTTGACCTGCCATTGCGACGGGGCTGACTGAACGGCAGTAAAGAAAGCCCGCTGAACCGGTGACGGTCAGCGGGCTTTTTTGTTCTATATGGGTTTTCATGAGCTCACCAGTACCTTTGGGAGCTGGCTTGTCGGGTCGCCGCATCGCAGCGATGGCGGCCTGCCAGCCGACCTGTCTTTCGCGGATGTACCCAATCCCTTGTGGGAGCGGGCTTGCTCGCGAAGGCGGCCTGGTAGCCGACCTGTCTCTCGCTGACGGAGTACATATCCATTGCTGCGGTAACGGCTACGTATGGTTTCGCCCTGACGGCCGACTCCCTTTGGCAAACGCCGGAGTGCCGGCCCAACCCAAAGGAAGCAAAGGTCTCGCCCCGGCGTCCGGCCCCTCGCCAAGGCTCGGGGTTCCTTCGCTCCGGCATTCATCCGGGGACACTGCCCTCCGGTTGGCTTCGCTGCACCTACATGCAGCGTGTTCGACTGCGTCGAACGGCGCTGCGCGCCACTCCCCGGATAAACACCGGAACGAGGCCTGCCGATGGGGCGGGAAGATCAAAATCAAAAGCCGGCGAGGCGAGCTGACACTCGACCTGGTTTGGCGGGTGTACCCAATCCCCTGTGGGAGCGGGCTTGCTCGCGAAGGCGGCCTGGTAGCCGACCTGTCTCTCGCTGACGGAGTACATATCCATTGCTGCGGTAACGGCTACGTATGGTTTCGCCCTGACGGCCGACTCCCTTTGGCAAACGCCGGAGTGCCGGCCCAACCCAAAGGAAGCAAAGGTCTCGCCCCGGCGTCCGGCCCCTCGCCAAGGCTCGGGGTTCCTTCGCTCCGGCATTCATCCGGGGACACTGCCCTCCGGTTGGCTTCGCTGCACCTACATGCAGCGTGTTCGACTGCGTCGAACGGCGCTGCGCGCCACTCCCCGGATAAACACCGGAACGAGGCCTGCCGATGGGGCGGGAAGATCAAAATCAAAAGCCGGCGAGGCGAGCTGACACTCGACCTGGTTTGGCGGGTGTACCCAATCCCCTGTGGGAGCGGGCTTGCTCGCGAAGGCGGCCTGATAGCCGACCTGATTTTGCGGATGTACCTAATCCCTTGTGTGGGGTCTGCTCGCAATGGCGATGGCGACGTCAACGATAACGCGCACCCGCCGGGCTTGCGCTTGCCAGGCCCTCTGGTTAACCTTCCCGCCGTCGCTGCCAATTCAGCGATCGGGTGTGGTAGCCCGGTGTTGTTATAGGACCCAGAACGCCTCAGGGCGTTTTTTCATGCTGGCTGCTTTGTGGCGGCTGTGCATGGGAGGCTTCGGCCTGCCGGGTTCCTATGACCGGTCTACCACCCCGTGTACAGTCGTCTCCCTATTTAGCGTGGTAGCAGATGGGGAGAGGCTCACTTTCATAGGAGCTTCACTATGTTCAAGGTAACTCCGAATCCCCCGAACGCGGACAGCAACACTGACACTGATCCAATATCCCCACCACCAAAGCCAGCCATGGCCGAACGCCGCCCCAACCCCATTTTTACCATCGCCCCCGACGTCAATAACGAAACTCTCCTGGTTCACGCCTGTGAAACCCTGGCCTCGGCCAGTGTCATGGCGAGTGAGCTGGCGTTTATCCTTGAAGGCCCGAAATGCAATTTGGCGTTGGGCATTCAGCAGATGATTGCGCTGGCGGAGTTATCGGTGAACCGCGTGCTGGATCACGTGGATCCGCAGGAGTAGGCGAGGATGTCGATGCATCGCCATGCGTAGTCGCAAGCCCGCTGGACCATTAACCGTCAGCGGGCTTTTCATGCCCGGTTTCCATCTGATCCGTATTTTTCAGCGCTTTCTGCCTCTGTAATGCACTCAGTTTGCGCCGCACAATAACGGCAAGTTCCGCAACCTGGATTGCGGTGCACCGCAAAACTCAACGTGTAGGGGGCCTTATGGGCAAGATGGCGATTTTTCTGGGTGGCTTTCTGGTGCTGACTATTTTCATCGGTGTGCTGGCGACGATTTCGCCGACGTGAGGGGTAAGGGCAGTCGCCGCGATTGAACGCGCTCTGGCTGCCCCGATCATGCGTGTCCGGTTCGATCCATGCACCGCCCTGGGCCGTCTCGAAGGTTGAAGATCCGTCCCTTGTAGCAGCGGGCTCGCCCCTGCAATCTAGACGCCCGTCCGTTTGTCCAAAGCCGCCTCGGCCGCTGCAATTTCGGCCTGGCGCCGGACAATCATGTCGCCCACGGGTGGCCCCTGGAACCGTCGCGCTTCAAAGCCGAACCAGACGATGGCGGTCAACACCAGGAACCCGATGGTGATGTACAGCGCCCAATCGTTGGGTGGCTGAATGCCGATCACAAAGATGATCACCATCGACAGCACCGAGAGAATGGCAAACACCGAGTACCAGAATCGCCCCATGTTCCACGGTCCCATGGTCGGCCACTTCGAGGTGCCGTAGGTAAACAGCCCCAGCACAATGGGAATGACGAAGGAGAAGAACAGGAAGATCACCGTGCAGGACACCACGATGGTGTAGACCGGTGTTTCGCCAATCGAGATCACCGACGATCCCCAGACGAACAGCACCGCGAGGGTGGCACCGGTCCAGATCGCGGCCACCGGGCTGCGGAAGGTCGGCGACACCGAGGCCAGGGCCTTGGAGCACGGCAGGCCGCCATCGCGGGAGAAGGCGAAGATCATGCGTGACACCGAGGTCACGGTCGCCAGGCCACAGAGCACCTGCGAGACGAAGATCGCCGCGTACAGCGCGTCCTTGAGCAACGGGTTCACCTGGGTGTTCATGGCCCAGAAA
Organism: Pseudomonas fluorescens; assembly: GCF_902498195.1. Lineage (GTDB taxonomy): Bacteria > Pseudomonadota > Gammaproteobacteria > Pseudomonadales > Pseudomonadaceae > Aquipseudomonas > Aquipseudomonas fluorescens_BU. Next base: position 618,555 of record NZ_CABVIY010000001.1, read on the forward strand.
AATACGCTCCAGCCTTGCTTGGCGGCCTCGTCCATGCTCGGCAGCATCAGCACGAACGCACTGAGCATGACCCAGCCGAACAGCAGCGACCAGATCACCGACATGACCATGCCCCGTGGCACGGACATGGCCGCGTTGCGTGTTTCCTCGGAGGTGTGCGCGGAGGCGTCGTAGCCGGTGATGGTGTAGATCGGCAACAGCAGGCCGAGCATGAAGATCCAGCCGTTGGACACCTGTGGCCAGACATTGCCGCCGGCTTCGCCGGAATAGTTGCCGAAGGTCACCAGCCGGGAGAAATCGTAGCTGGGCGCCGAAATCAGGCAGACCACTGTCAGCGCCAGTGCCGTGGCGAAGATCAGGTAGCCGGAGAAGTCGGTGAGCCTGGCGGTCAGGCCGATCCCCAGGTGATTGCACAGGGCCTGGAGCCCGGTGAGGATCGCCAGGAAGATCACCCGTGTCGTGGTGGTGTCTTCCATGCCGAGGGTCGGTCCGAAGGCGCCGAAAAAGAAGTAATAGGTGCCGACGTTGATCGCGCCGAGCACCGTGACCAAGCCCAGCAGATTGAACCAGGCCGTGAGCCAGCCGGTGAAGCGGTTGCCCAGGATCGAGCCCCAGTGATACAGGCCGCCCGCGGTCGGGTAGGCCGAGGAGATCTGCGCCATGGCCAGGGCGAACACCCCGGAAATCAGGCAGCCGATCGGCCAGCCGATGCCGATCGAGGCACCGCCCGCGCCCGAGGTGCCCTGGGCGAGTGAGTTGATGCCTCCGGAGAGGATGCAGATGATCGAGAAGGAAATCGCAAAGTTGGAGAAAACCCCCATTCGTCGCGAGAGCTGCTGGGCATAGCCCATGCTGTGCAGCGCTTTGACGTCTTCGTCGTGCACGTCGGTGCCGGGCTGGCTTGCTGGGTTCATCATGTGTGCCCCTTCAGGTTTTGATACGCATCCATCCGGACCCCCGGACGAGTTGGCTTTCAACCCCTTGTCGTACTGCTCCTGTTTGCCACCGTTGAACCTGTCCATTTCGACCCTTGCAGGAGCCGAGCTTGCTCGCGATGGTCGTTAACGATAACGCTGGGTATCAGGTTCCCCCGCATTATCGTTAACGACCATCGCGAGCAGGGCTCGCTCCTACAGACGACCGCGGGTTGTCAGGTTCCCGGCGTTATCGTTGACGTCCATCGCGAGCGTGCTCGCGCCTACAGGCGGCCGTGATATGCCGCTGCGAAAATATCCGCCACGCCGGCCCGGGTCAGGGGCAGCGGGTTGCCGCCGGCCGAGGGGTCGACAATCGCCATGTCCGCGATCAGGTCGGCCTGCTTGTCGTCAACGCCCAGCTCGAACAGCGTATGGGGCACGGCGATGTCCTTGCGCAATTTCAGGATGAAGGCCAGGAAGCTGTTGAAACCCGGGGAGGGCAAATGCAAATAAGCCGCCAGGCGTGTAATGCGCTCCTCGATGGCCGGGCGATTGAACGCCAGGACATAGGGCATCAACGTGGCGTTGGTCATGCCGTGGTGGGTGTCGTACAGCGCACCGATCGGGTGGGCGAGGGCGTGCATGCCGCCCAGGCCTTTCTGGAAGGCGGTGGCGCCCATCGCCGCCGCCGCGAGCATTTTTCCCCGAGCATCAAGGTCCGAAGGCGTGTGTACCGCGCGCACCAGCGCATCGGTCACCAGCCGCATGCCTTCCACGGCGATGCCGTCGGCCATCGGGTGAAAACCGGGGGCGCAGTACGCCTCAAGGCAATGCGACAGCGCATCCATGCCGGTGCCGGCGGTGATTTTCGGCGGCATGCCGACGGTCAGGGCCGGGTCGCTGATGACCACGCGCGGCATCATTTTCGGGTGGAAGATGATGCGTTTGGTGTGGGTTTGATCGTCGATGATCACCGCCGCCCGGCCCACTTCAGAACCGGTGCCTGCGGTCGTCGGCACCGCGATGATCGGCGCGATGCGGCTTGCATCGGCACGGGTCCAGTAGTCGCCGATGTCCTCGAAATCCCACACGGGGCGGGTTTGCCCGCTCATGAACGCAATCAGCTTGCCCATGTCCAGGCCGCTGCCGCCGCCGAAGGCCACCGCGCCATCGTGCTTGCCCGCGCGCCAGGCGTCGAGCCCGCCGGCCAGGTTGGCTTCGACCGGGTTGGGCTTGAGGTCGCAAAACAGCGCAGCGCCCAGCCCCGCATCGAGCAGCGATTGCAGCGCAGCCGTGGTAATTGGTGCTCGCGCCAGGCCGCTGTCGGTGACCAGTAACGGTCGCTGGATACCCTGGCTGCGACAGACTTCGGCCAGCTCGCTGATGCGGCCGACACCGAAGCGAATGCTCGTGGGGTAGTTCCAGTTTCCAGTCAGGCTCATGGCTCAGATCTCGTGGCGCAAATGGAAGGATTTGGCGCGGGTCAGGTGTTCGTAGCCCAGGCGCGACAACGTCACGCCGCGCCCGCTGTTCTTCACCCCGGTCCAGGCCAGCGCCGGGTCCAGGTAATCGCAGCGATTCATGAACACCGTGCCGGTCTCGATCTCGTTGCCCAGGCGTTCGGCGGCGGCCAGATCCCGGGTCCAGATCGAGGCGCTGAGGCCGAACTCGCTGTCGTTCATCAGGGCGATGGCTTGCTCGTCTCCGGTCACGGGCATGATGCCGACCACCGGACCGAAGCTTTCATCGCGCATGACTGACATGTCATGGGTGACATCGACCAACACCTGCGGGGCCAGGTAGGCGCTGCCGGGCACATCCTTGGGGAAGTCCTGCGGACCGATCAGCGCCCTGGCGCCCTGAGTCAGCGCTTCGGCGATCTGGCCGCGTACGAAATCAGCGGCTTTTGCATTCACCAGTGGACCCAGCGTAGTGGCTTCGTCCAGCGGATTGCCCAACACGTACTGGCGGGTCAAGGCGGCGAAGCGTTCGATAAACGCCGGGTAGAGGGTCTGATCGACATAGATGCGTTCGATGGCGCAGCAGCTCTGCCCGGAATTGAAAAAGCTGCCGTCCACCAGGTTTTCCACGGCGTGTTCGAGGTTGGCGTCGGCGCGAACGTAGGCCGGGTCCTTGCCGCCGAGTTCCAGGCCCAGGCCCATGAAACGTTCGACGGCCGCGTGTTCCATGGTCCTGCCGCCGTTCACCGAACCGGTAAAGTTCACTTGATCAAGCTTTCCCGATGAGATGGCGGCTGACGTAGAGAGATGGCTGAGTACAAGATTCTGGAACAGACCCTCGGGAAGCTGTGCGCGGCGAAAAGCTTCGGCGAAACGCTCGCCCACCAGCAGGGTTTGCGAGGCGTGTTTAAGGATGACGCTGTTGCCGGCCATCAGCGCCGGAATGAGGGTGTTGACGGCGGTCAGGTAGGGGTAATTCCACGGGGCGATCACCAGTACCGTGCCCAGTGGTTCGCGTTTGATATGCCGGCGAAAACCGTTGATGGGCGTGGGTTCAACGTCCGCCAGCGCCTCGGGCGCAATGGCGATCATATGCCGCGCACGCTCTTCAAACCCGCGCAGCTCGCCGGCACCGTAACGCACCGGGCGGCCTATTTGCCAGGCCAGTTCCGGGACGATCTCATCTTTCATGGCCAGCATCGCGTTCACCGCTGCGCTGCAAAAAGCCGCGCGTTCGCTCAGGGGGCGGCGTTTCCACTGCGCCTGGGCGGTGGCGGCCACGTCCAGTGCCTTATCGAGTTGGATAACGTCGGCGCATTCACGCTCGGCGTAGACCCGGCCATCGACCGGGGAGATGAGCTGAATCTTCTCAGGCATGATGTTCTCAGCGTTGGTTTTTGCCATCGGGGTTGACTCAATAACGCTCGAAGCCGCGCTGCAGTTCCCAATCGGTGATCCGCCGGTCGTACTCTTTCTGTTCCCATTCGGCGGTGTGCACGTAGTGGTCGACCACTTCATCACCGAAGGCCTCGCGCAACATGCTTGAGGACTTCAGCGCGGCACTGGCCTCGCGCAGGGTCTTGGACACTTCCGGCAGATGCTCGTCAACGTAGGCATCGCCTTCATAGGGCGGGTCGAGGCTGAGTTTTTCATCGATGCCCGCCAGCCCCGCGGCGATCAGCGCGGCGAAGGCCAGGTAGGGGTTGAGATCGGCGCCGCCGATGCGGCATTCGATGCGGATGGATTTGCTTTGCTCGGCGCACAGGCGGAAGCCGGCGGTGCGGTTGTCGCGGCTCCACACCGCGCGGGTCGGTGCGAAGGTGCCGGCCTGGAAGCGCTTGTAGGAGTTGATGTAGGGCGCCAGAAAGCAGGTGATGTCGTTGGCGTACTTGAGCTGCCCGGCCACCCAGGCGCGCATCAGTTTCGACATGCCGAACTCGGCCTTGGCGTCGAAGAACAGCGGCTTTTTCGCGTTCTTGTCCCACAGCGAATTGTGGATGTGGCTGCTGGAACCGGCGGCGTCATAGCGCCACTTGGCCATGAAGGTGATCGCCTTGCCCTGCAGTTGGGCGATCTCCTTGCAGGCGTGCTTGATGATCACGTGGTGGTCGGCCATGGTCATGGCATCGGCGTAGCGAATATTGATTTCTTCCTGGCCCGGGCCCCATTCGCCCTTGGAGTTTTCCACCGGAATGCCGCTGGCCTGCAAGTGCTTGCGAATCGCCCGCAGCACCGGCTCTTCGCGGGTGGTCTGCAGAATGTTGTAGTCCTCGATGTAGTGCCCGGCGGTTTTCGGTTTGTGATAGTTGCGCTTGTGGATGGCCTCGTAGCTTTCGTCGAACAGGTAGAACTCAAGCTCGGAGGCGAACATGCCGGTGTAGCCGCGCTCACGCAGGCGCTCGACCTGTTTTTTCAGGATCGCCCGAGGGCTGTGGGGCAGGTCGCGGCGATGGTGATGATCGAGCACGTCGCACAGCACCAGCGCCGTGCATTCCAGCCAGGGCACTTTGCGCAGGGTGCGCATGTCGGGCTTGAGCACAAAGTCGCCGTAACCTTTGCTCCAGCTGGCGGCGGCGTAGCCGGGCACCGGTTCCATGTCGATGTCGTCGGCCAGCAGGTAGTTGCAGCAGTGGGTTTCTTCATGACCGCTGTCGATGAAAAACTCGACCTGGAATCGCTTGCCCACCAGTCGCCCCTGCATGTCGACCATGCACACCAGGACGGTGTCGATTTCGCCGGAGGCGGCAGCACGCTTGAGTTCGTCAAAACTGAGAAGGGGCTCGGTCATCACGGCAAGTCCTGCGCAAATGGTGTGGGCCTGTCTGAAATAGCTGTTGCAGACGCTCTCCAGAAACAACCCATACCTGCAGACGCGAGCATCGTGAGCAATTAGCTGAACATAGCTTAGCCTACTGTCGCTTTTCGCAAGTTTTTGCTGGTCGAGTCGTGCCGCTCGGGAGGAACATTGCCGGGATTGCGCCCCTCGGTTCAGGCCTCTACAGGCTCGCGGAGAGATGAAAATGGCCAAGAAGAAAGAGCACAAACCCTACGAAAACCTCAAGCAGCAATACCCCGCTTATCTGGACGCCGTCGAGGCACTGGGGGCGGCTGTTCGTCACGCCGGGCCGCTGGACGAGCGAACGGTGCAGTTGATCCAGCTCGGCGCCGCGGCGGCGATCCACTCCGAAGGTGCCGTGCACAGTCATGCACGTCGGGCATTGGAGGCGGGGGCTACGCCGGAGCAGATCCGGCATGCCTTGATTGCGTTGACCAGTACGATCGGGTTTCCGACGGTGGTGGCGGCGGTCAGTTGGGTGGAGGATGTGGTGGGGTAGCGGATTTTTAGCCGACCTGCTTTCCCGGATGTACGCGTTCCCCTGTAGGAGCGAGCCTGCTCGCGAAAAACGCCCAGACACCGCGTTCATTCAGACAGCCCGCGTTATCGTTGGCGTCCATCGCGAGCAGGGCTCGCTCCTACAGGGGATCGGGGCACCAGCCAACGCCAGGTCGGCTTTAGGGCCGCCTCATCCAACGCCAACACCACACCCTCACGCAAACTGCCCAATCAACCAATCCCTGAGCCGCTGGCACGCCGGATCCCCGGCTTTTTTCTCGTTGATCATCAAATACTGAATCGCCTCCCTCAGCGCCAGTTCTTCCGGCACCGGCCGAACCAGGCGCCCCTGCTGCACCAGAGGCTTGACCAGATGATCCCAGCCCAAGGCAAGCCCTTGATCATCCAGCGCCATTTGCATGAGCAAGCCGTAGTCATTGCTACTGAAATACTGCGGGCTGTCCGAGGCCGGGATTTGCAGGTCGTGGGACTGGAAGGCGAACCACACATTCCAGTCGACCTGTTCCGTCAGCTGGGAACGGCCATAAGGGTTGAGATCCAGCAGCACGCCGTTGCGCATGCCTTGCGGCGTTCCCGATTCGGGATGTGCCTCCAGGTAGCGGGGCGTGCACACTGGATAGACCACTTCATGAAACAGCGGGATTCGCTGATAGCCGGGACCCAGGTCAATCGTCTTGGTAATCAGGATGTCAGGCGTGATGCCCGGCTCCATGACCTGGAAGTGCTGGGTGGTGATGACATTCAGGTCGATATCGGGATGGGCGCTGAAGAAGTCTTTGAGCCGGTGGGATAACCAAAGCGCCGAGAAGGCGGGCGAGCAGAACAGCGTCAGCGTGCGCTTGTCGCTCTTTTCCCGGCGAATTCTCTCGGTTGCCTGAAAGATGTTGAGCAGTGACAACTGGGCCGCATCGAAGAGTGCGGTGCCCGCCGTGGTCAGCCTGATTTCCCGGCCCGTACGGGTGAACAGTTCCGTGCCCAGATGGCTTTCCAGCTCACGAATCTGGCGACTGATTGCCGCCTGGGTCACGCACAAGGCTTCGGCCGCCCGGGTGAAGTTGCGATACTTGGCGGCTGCCACGAACGATCTCATGGCCTTGAACGACGGCATTGCGATCAGGGCCTGGTCCGGCGAGGCGCTTTTAGCCATAACAAAAACTACCTGTTTTCTCGTAAAAAAAGTTGGTTCTGCCCGTCCAGTCCGGGGTCCACACTCTACCGTACGCAGCGCTGCGGACCACTGTTCAAAAAAAGGAAAGGCAATGCCGTACCCGACAGGCAGGAAAGCATTCATGGGCGGTGTCCGGGCATTACTACCGTTGATCCCCGGCGTTATACCGTTCGGCCTGTTGACGGGGGTGATGGCGATCAACATGGGGATGTCGCCCGGCACCACCATGGGCATGACGCTGCTGTTCTACTCCGGCTCCGCGCAGATGGTCGCCCTGCAACTGCTGCACAACGGTGTGTTGCCGATGGCGATCGTGGTCACGGCGCTGGTCATCAACCTGCGCTTTATCATGTACAGCGCTTCGCTGGCGCCGCACCTGCACGCGTTGCCCCGGCGCTGGACCTGGCCGGTGTCCTACATGCTGTCCGACCAGTCCTACGCTTTGTGCACGCTCAAATTGTCGTCCGGCGAGCTGGGGCGATTCGCCCATCACTACTATGCCGGCACTGCGGTTTCCATGTGGCTGTGCTGGCAGGTCTCGGTGCTGGCGGGCGTCTATGTGGGGGCGAGTATCCCCGAGACCTGGTCATTGGGCTTCGCCATTCCGCTGTCATTCCTGGCGCTACTGGTTCCCGGCATACGCAATGCGGCCAGCCTGGGGGCCGCCGTGGTCGGCGGTGCGATTGCCGTGCTGGCCGTCAACATGCCCTACAACCTCGGGCTGGTCACGGCGTCCATCGGCGGTGTCGTGGCGGGCCTGTTGATCGAGAGCGCCCGCAAAAGCCCGTTGACCACGACCCTGGCCCGTGACATCGAGGGGGAGGCACCATGAGCGACTGGTCCTTGTGGGGAATGTTTGTGGTGATCGGCCTGGGAACGTTCGCGATGCGCCTTTCGTTTGTCGAACTCTATGGCCGCCTGCGCATCCCGCCGCTACTGAGTCGCGCTTTGATGTACGTGCCGGCCAGCGTCCTGGCAGCCCTCGTGCTGCCCGCCGTGGTGTACCCCAACGGTCACGGCGAATTCGTGCTCGCCAACCCGCAGATACCCGCCGCCATCATTGCCGCCTGGGTCGCCTGGCGGACGCGCAACACCGTGCTGACGCTGGCGGCGGGGATGGGCGTGTTGTGGCTGCTCAAGTACGCGGGTTTGTAGTGCGCCGGGCCCGCTCAGGCGTGCCCAGGTCTTTTTCAAGGTGATCAAGCAGCGACGCCAGTTTCAGCTCGGCGTCGGCCAGGGCCTGTTCCGATGCGACTTCCCAGAAGGGTGCGATTTCCAGCAGATCACCTTCAGCCTCGGCCCGCAGGCACCATTGATGGTGATCGTGCCAAGAGCCAAGCGAGGCCTGGACCGACTTCAGTTGAGCCCTGGATTTGCCCTTGAGCGGCGACAATGCCGGAAACGCCTCGGTGAGGTATCTGGCGTTTTTGACGATGATTCGCAGCTCGTGCCGGTCAAAATGCGGGTCACGAAGTCCGTCGATCAGCTGCTTGAGTCTTTTCCTCAGCGCTTTGTGAACCTGGCGTTTGACACCCGCCAGCGCGCCCGCTCGCTCGGCGGTCCGGAACAACTCAGGCCATCGATCCAGCTCGACAAACAATCTGTCGAGCACAGGGCTGCCGGCGAGGTTCCGATAATGGCCCGCCAGGGTGGCGCTTCGACGCGTCGCCTGGCGCGTATAACCCCTTTCCTGCAGTTCACCGATGATGACCTCCAGGTCCCTCGTGGGCGTTGTCATGCGGCCGACTTCAGCGGCCGCCTGATTCAACGCGGCGACCTCGGGCATGATGCGCAGCGGGCGCAACAGACTGCGTATTTTGCGCACCGAAATCCTCAGGTCATGCAGGGCTTCGCGGTCGCTGTCGGCTTGCAACCGGGCGCGGGCGTGATAGAGGGAGACTTCCAGGCTGATGATCTTGGCTACGAAATCGTCGACAAAAGACATCATCGTCCTCGCTTGTGAGTGGGTGACCACAGCGAAGCCGGGAGGGGGCGCTGTGCGGGGCCCCTAACGTCAGGCGCCTTGCTTGCTCGCTAAAAAGTACGCCACCAACGCATTGGCATGGCCATGGCCCATGCCGTGCTCAGTCTTGAGCCAAGCCACCATTTCCATGTGCTTCTTGCCGGCCACTGTGCCCAGCAGCGCCAGCCAATGGGTGATGGGCTGCCCATACTTTTTTTCAATGGAGGGGAAGTAGGACGCCGGTCCTTTTACTTTTTGATCTTCGGTCATGGTGCAAACTCCTTTTTTGCGTGACGACTATTGGCTCAATGGCCGATTCCAGCGTGCAGGCAGACTGGAATCGGCTCAACACATCAAACTAGATTTCCCGCCCGAAGGCCAACCGCAACTGCCCGATCGTCTGCTCGATCGAAGCCCCCTGAATGCTCGGCGGCTCCGGGCTTTCGCCGAATTCGCGCCAGATGAACAGGGTCAATTCCGCGCCATCGGTCAGTGGGTGGGCGTCGGCGCCCGCGCCGAAGTTCTTCAGCACCTTGTAGCGCTCATCCTGGTAGAACAGCGCCTCGACCCAGGGGTATACCGGGATGAAGTGAAAGTGGATGGGGAAGCGAGGGTCATGGCCGAATCGACTGATGTAGAGCCATTTGGGTTGCAGTTCCGTTTGCAGGATTTTCTGCACGCGGGCGAGCAAGACCCCCATTTCGACCAAGGCCTCTTCCGGCAGGTCGGACAATGAACGCACGGGGTGTCGGGTCCCCAGCACCAGATAACCCGGAAGCTTGGACGACATGTGGTGATTGAGTATCCAGTGAGCGGTCTCATGGATGATGAAGCGTGGTGCTATGTCCATCGTTGGGTGTCCGTTGTCGAAGCCGGGAGTGAGAATGAAAAAATCGCGCCGCCATCGGGCTGACTGTCTGCCCAAATGCGCCCACCGTGCAACTCGATAATTGAGCGGCAGATGGACAAACCGATTCCCATGCCATCTTCTTTGGTCGTGAAAAACGCATCGAACAGCAGCGCAAGGTGTTGCGGGTCAATCCCTGGGCCGTTATCGCGAACCTCCACTACCGCAAGACTCTCCTTCCCGTGAATTCGTACGTGCAGCTCCCTGGGCAAGTCTTTGCGGCCCGTCATGGCCTGCAGGCTGTTCATGATCAGGTTGATCAACACCTGCTGGAGCTGGATCCGGTCACCCGACACCTTGGGTGAGCAGCCTTCGACCTTGCGCAACAATTGCACCTGCTGGCTCTGGATTTCCCGGTCCAGCAGGGCAAGTGAGTCTGCTACTACCGATTCTAGATCCAGATCTTCGTAGTGCGAATCGCTTTTGCGGGTCAGGTTGCGAATTCGCCGGATCACCTCGCTCGCCCGATGGGCATTGCTGGCGGCTCTTTTGATAGCGACACGGGCTTCGTCCAGGTCGGGAATCGGGCGATCGAGCCAGCGGCTGGCCGATTCGGCGCTGGAGGCGATGGCGGCCAGCGGCTGATTCACCTCGTGGGCGATGGACGCCGCCATTTCGCCCATCGTGGTATTGCGGCTGATGTGGGCCAGTTCAAGTTGCGCGCGATGCAGCTGCGCTTCGACGTCATGGGTATGGGCTAGCAAACTCAGTTGTTCCTGTAATTCATCACTGGTGCGCCGGTTCTTGACAGCCAGCCAGGTGGCGATGCCGATGGCCGTCAGGCTGATCAGGCAACGCGCCAGCGCGGTGCCGAAGGGGTGTTCGAGGTGGGACACGAAGAAACCGGCCAGCGTCAGCGCGCCACAGATGAGCGCAACCCGACGCAACCCGCGCAGGGTGCACGAACCCATGGCGATCATGATCACCAGGACGTACAGGACAGCCACCGCGATATCCAGCTCGGTCAGGGTATCGACGATGAATATCGCGAGGGTGGTGGCCCACAGTCCCAGGCATGCCGCGCTGGAACGCAGGGCGCCGGACCTGATGTCAATCATGATCCGGCCCCTGCGGTGCGCTCGCGTCGTGGCTCCAAGGTCAAGCCTTGATGAACGCCAGAAGGTCCTTATTGATGACCTCCGTGTGCGTGGTGCACATGCCGTGGGGCAGGCCGGGGTAGGTTTTCAGCGTGCCGTGCCTGAGCAGTTTGATCGACAGTTGCGCGGAATCGGCGATCGGTACGATCTGGTCGTCTTCACCGTGCAGCACCAGGGTCGGCACGTCGATGTTCTTCAGGTCATTGGTGAAGTCGGTTTCCGAGAAGGCCTTGATGCAGTCGTACTGCGCCTTGATCCCGCCGTTCATGCCCTGGCGCCACCAGTTATCGATGACCGCTTCGGAGACTTTCGCGCCTGGGCGGTTGAAGCCATAGAACGGCCCTGACGGGAAATCACGGTAGAACTGGGTACGGTTGTCGGCCACGGCCTTGCGCAAACCATCGAATACTTCCAGGGGCAGGCCGCCCGGGTTGTTCGCGGTGCGCAGCATGATCGGCGGCACGGCACCGATCAGCACTGCCTTGGCCACCCGGCCACGACCATGACGCGCGACATAGCGCGCCACTTCACCGCCACCGGTGGAGTGGCCGATGTGCACGGCGTTCCTGATGTCGAGGTACGCCATCAGCTCTGCGACGTCGGCGGCGTAGGTGTCCATTTCGTTGCCCACGGCGGTCTGCGTCGAGCGGCCATGACCACGGCGATCGTGGGCGATGACCCGGAAGCCCTGGCTGAGGAAAAACAGCATTTGCGCATCCCAGTCGTCGCTGGAAAGGGGCCAGCCGTGATGGAATACCAGGGGCTGTCCCGTGCCCCAGTCCTTGTAGAAAATTCGCGTGCCGTCCTTGACCGTGATCATGCCCGAGCCTTTGCCTTTGCCGGCGGGTTTGCGGTCCGCGCCGGACGCGGAGGGTGCCTGCTGCGCTGCCAGCGCAGGGACCGCCACGACCAGGGCGGCGGCCATGGCACCGGTTGTGATCAGGCCGCGACGGGAGGTTCCGCTTGTCTCATCGTTCATCATCAACACCCACTTGAGTTTTGGAAGTGGTGAGAAATTTATGGGCAAAGACGTGCACTGACCACCAGACATGGGTGTCTGTGATTAATGCTTTGGTATGAAGGCCGGGGCGGGTTTTTCTGTACAAAATGAGCATTTGGCGCAAGCGACACATGCTCGTCACGACGATGGTTTATTTACGGAGCCAACGCCAGTAGATTAGGCAGCGGTTTGTCGACCAGCCGGCCTCACAACAAGGAAGATTCATGAACGTCAACTCATCCTCGTCTTCATCCAGCGCACTGATCGCTGCCTATACCTCTGCCGCCAATACCCGGGGGACGGATGCCCGGGGCAACGTCGCCAGCAGCGATCAGGCGACAGGCAAAACGCAGAATGATGACTCGGTGAATTTTTCCAGCACGGCCACCGATTACAGCGATTCCATTGCCAGCAACGCGCCGTACTTTCCGGTGCGCGCGGGGATGAACGCCGACGCGCTGATCCTGGGCGTCGCCAAGCCTGGCGCGATTTCCAGCTCGAAGGACAAAACCTTCGCCGATGTGGCCCTCGATGCCCGCAAGCGCATGGACGAGAAATACGCGTTGATGAAGGACAGCGGCAAGCCGTACGACAACAGCGTGCAGGATCGCAATGCGCTGATGGGCGACCTGGACCGGCGTTCGCTGTACGCCATTTCCACCAACGAAGGCGGCAAGTTCAGCAAGGAAGAGCAGACCGCGGCGCAAGACCTGATGCGCCAGCAAGCGCAACTCGCCACGGGCTACTACGTCGGGCCGGAAGATCAGAAGAAGAACTGGAAAGACCCGTTCGCCAACGACCCGGTCGGCCGTGCCAAGGCGGCGCTGAACTTCCTGGACAACATGAGCCCCGAAGAAAAATCCACGCCGCAATGGTTGACCCAGCGCTCGACCATCCAGACCGCACTGAGCCAGGCCACCGCGGCCGACCCGGTGGAACTGGCGAAGAAAAAACAGCTGTACTTCCCGATCCTCGCCGAGATCCTGCAGAACGGCACCAGCTGGTTCGACAAGAAAGAGGCGGACGAGGACAAGTCCAGCGAATTGCTGAACCGGCTGCAGGCGGCTGTTCAGTCGACCAAGTGAGGCGGCCTTAAAGCCGGCCTGCTTTCCCGGATGCACGCGTTCCCCTGTAGGAGCGAGCATGCTCGCGATGAACGCCCAGACACCGCGTTCATCCAGACAGCCCGCGCTATCGTTGACCTCCATCGCGAGCGTGCTCGCTCCTACAGGTCATTCAGGTCATTTCCGCGCATCCAGCACCACCCGATAACGCGCCTTGCCGCTGCGCAAATGATCGATGGCCTCGTTGATCCGGCTCATCGGAAACTGTTCGACTTGCGGCAAAATCTGATGGCGCGCGCAAAACTCCAGCATTTTTGCCGTGGTGGCGGGCGAGCCCACGGGGGAGGCAGACAGGGTTTTTTGTTGGGGGAGCAAGTCGAACACGTGCACCGGAATCGCGCCGGGCACCACGCCCACGAAATGCAGGCGGCCCTTGCCGCGCAGGGTGGCGAGCATCGCGGCCCAGTCGAGGTTGGCGTTGGCGGTGACCAGCACAAAATCCAGGGTGCCGGCGATGGCCTTCAGCGCGTTGCTGTCGGTCGAGGCAACGACATGGTGCGCGCCCAGGCGCCTGGCTTCCTCCTGCTTGCTCAATGACGAGGTGAACGCCGTGACCTCGCAGCCCCAGGCGTTGAGGAAGCGCAACGCCAGGTGACCGAGGCCACCGACGCCCACGACGCCGACCCGGTCAGTGGGCTTGACGTTGAATTGCACCAGCGGGTTGAACACCGTGGAACCGGCGCAGAACAAGGGGCCGGCCAGGGCCGGGTCGATCTCCTTGGGAATCGGCAGGGCCCAGGCCCAGTGCGAACGCAGCCGATCGGCGAAACCACCGTGGCTGCCGATGATGGTCGGCCTGGCGGTGCCGCAGAGCTGGTGCGAACCTTCGATGCACGAGGCGCAATGCATGCAGCTGCCCTTGAACCAGCCAATGCCCACCCGTTGACCGACCTCCAGGCCGCGCACCTGCGAGCCCACCCGCACGATACTGCCCACCACTTCGTGGCCGGGGATAAAGGGGTATTGGCTGATGCCCCAATCGTTGTCGATCAACGACTGGTCGGAGTGGCAAACGCCGCAATACTCCACGGCGACTTCAACCTCTTCTTCACCCAGGGGCCCGGGATCGTAGCTGTAGCGCTCCAGCGGGGCGCCCGCCGCGGTGGCGGCCCAGCCGGTGAAAGTGGTGAGTTCGCTGCTGTCGCTCATGGGAGACCTCCAGATCAGGAGACACGGGATTGGCCGCTCATGTGCAGCTCATGTGCAGCGGCGGCGGAGCCAGAGAAGTGTAGCGGGTCTCTTTTGTGGCGCCATTGCCGTTCGTGTCAAACCCCGGAGGTCGTTCACTTTAGCCTGGCGAGGCGGCCTGATTCACGGGCATGCGCGTTCCCCTGTAGGAGCGAGCCCTGCTCGCGAAAAACGCTCAGACACCGCGATCATTCAGACAGGGCGCGTTATCGTTGACGTCCATCGCGAGCAGGGCTCGCTCCTACAGGGGAACGTCTACACCAGCCAACGTCAGGTCGGCTTTGAGGCCGTCTCGCTTTGACCCATCGCGGCTCTCACCCCCGCACCGCCCGAGAACGCCAGACCATCATCTTCTCGACCTGCATGTCCTTCATGGTGTGGGGAATCCCGCCCACGCCATGCCCGGACAGGCGTGCCCCGGCGAACGGCATCCAGTCGACGCGGAAGGTGCTGCTTTCATTGACCATCACCGCCGTGGCGTCCAGGTCCTGGTAGCACTGCATGGCGGTGTCCAGGTCCTGGGTGAATACCGCGGCCTGGAAGGCGTAGGGCAGGGCGTTGGCCAGCTGGATCGCGTCGGCCAGATCGTCGTAGGCGTACACCGCCACCACCGGGCCGAACACTTCTTTTTGCATCACGTTCGAATCGATGGACGGATTGAGCAGCACGGTGGGCGCGTAGCAGTTGTTGTCCAGTACCCGGCCACCGGAAACCAGGCGCGCGCCCCCGGCGACGGCTTCATCGACCCATTGGCCCACGCGTTTGACTTCACGCTCGGCGATCAGCGGGCCGACGTCGGTGCGCGGGTCGGTCGGGTCACCGACCACCATGGCAACGCCCAGCTGGCCCAGGCGCTCGGCGACCTGTTCGGCGATGCTGCGGTGGCAGAAAATCCGTTGCACGCTGACGCAAACCTGCCCGGCGTGGAAGAACCCGCCACGGGCGATGCGCGGCAGGGCGTCATCGAGGTCGGCATCGGCGGCCAGCATCACCGGTGCCGCACCGCCGTGCTCCAGCGCACAGCGGGTGCCCGGGGCGAGGGTCGAGCGCAGCATCCAGCCCACTGCGGCCGAACCGATGAAACTGAAGAAACCCACCCGGGCATCGGACACCAGTTTGCCGGTGATGGCGTTGTCGGACGGCAGCACCATTTGTGCCCAACCCTGGGGCAGGCCGGCCTCGACCAGGATATCGATCAGCGTCCGGCAGCTGAGGGGGGTGTTGGCGGCCGGTTTGACGATCACCGGCGCGCCGACGGCGATGGCCGGAATCACCTGATGCACGATCAGGTTGAACGGGTGGTTGAACGCCGAGACGGCCGCCACCACGCCGATCGGTTCAAGCTGGGTGAACGCCACACGGTTGGCCGAGGCCGCGTTGACGCCCATGGGAATCACGTGACCGCCCTCGGTGCGCAACACTTCAATGCTGTTGAGGATGCCGTCGATGCCGCGCTCGACTTCGGCGAGCGAATCCTTGAACGGCTTGCCGCCTTCGCTGGCCGCTTGCGTCGCGATCTCGACCTTGCGCTCGGCAATCAACCCGGCGGCACGATGGAGGATTTCAATGCGCCGAGGCATGGACAGCCACTGGCCGCGGTCGCGGAACAGGCCATGGGCGACACTCAAGGCCTGCTCGACTTCGGCTTCGCTGGAAACGGCCACATGACCGATGACCGCACCGGTGTAGGGCGCGTGCACAGCCAGGGTTTGTTCAGACATGGGAGTTACCTCGAATCGTACATTGACGGGTTGCCGTTTTAGCGAGCCCTGGCAGATCAAAAGATCGCAGCCTGCGGCAGCTCCTACAGAATCGGGTTTGCACCCGGACATTGTAGGAGCTGCCGCAGGCTGCGATCTGTCGATCCGCCCAAGGGCTGCCGGACATCGCGCCAAGGTAGTCTTGAGCGAACATTTCGAAAACTGAATAATTCAGAAGCGTTTATTCAGTTTTCGAGAAAAACCACGGATCGCCCAGGTCGGCTGCCGAAGCGCTATCAGAGGTGGTCGGCGTCGATGATGGCCTTGGCAAAGGCCTGCGGATCTTCCTGCGGCAGGTTGTGGCCGATGCCACCGCTGATCAGTCGATACTCATACTTGCCGGTGAAGCGCTGGCGGTAATCCTCGGCTTTGGGGTGCGGTGCGCCGTTGGCGTCGCCTTCCATGGTGATGGTCGGCACGCTGATGGACGGCGCCTTGGCGAGTTTCTGCTCAAGGACGTCATATTTCGTTTCACCCTGGACCAGGCCCAGGCGCCAGCGGTAGTTGAAGACCGTGATGTCGACATGGTCGGGGTTGTCCAGGGCGGCGGCGCTGCGATTGAAGGTGGCGTCATCGAACGCCCATTGCGGCGAAGCCAGCTGCCAGATCAACTTGGCGAAGTCGTGGGTGTTTTTTTCGTAGCCGGCGCGACCACGGTCGGTCGCGAAGTAGAACTGGTACCACCACTGCAATTCGGCCTTGGGCGGCAACGGATTCTTGCCGGCCGCCTGATTGCCGATCAGGTAGCCGCTGACCGAGACCAGCGCCTTCACCCGCTCAGGCCAGAGCGCCGAGACGATATCGGCCGAGCGCGCGCCCCAGTCGTAGCCACCGAGCACGGCCTGCTTGATCTTCAGCGCGTCCATGAAGTCGATGACATCGCTGGCCAGTGCGGCGGGCTGGCCGTTGCGCACGGTCTTGTCCGACAGGAAACGGGTATCGCCATAGCCCCGTGCGTAGGGCATCAGCACCCGGTAACCCTTCTGCGCAAGCAACGGGGCGACCTGGTCATAGCTGTGAATGTCGTAGGGCCAGCCGTGCAGCAGAATGACCACCGGGCCATCGGCCGGGCCGGTTTCGGCGTAGGCCACGTTCAGCAGCCCGGCGTTGACGTGCTTGAGCGGGCCGAACGGCGCGTCCGCGGTGGCCGGCGCGGTGACGGCCGCAGGCGTGGCGGCGCTGGCGTGAGCGTTGGTGGCGGCGAGTGCGCCTAGCTGCATCAAAGCGAACGCGAGGACAGAAGGGCCCACCAGGTGGCGGCGTGTTTTGCCGGAATGACCTTTCGACGACTGCACTTGCATGTGGGGTTCTCCTGTCAAACGTGGGGGGCGTGGAAAGAGGTACCGACAGGTATAGCCTGTCGTTCGCGTTGAAGGCCGGGTATCGAGTGTCTTCAACCTTGGCGCACAGTTAAGCGTGGGGAGGTGTCTGGGCTGTTTCAGAAAAGCGGGCGGGTGAAAGCTTATGTATCGGGGTGGGGGGGTAGATACATTTCGATACATGGCGGGGCGGTGTGGGGTGGGGTACATATCCGTTGCTGCGGTCACGGCGGCTGGTGGTTTCGCCCTTACGGCGAGTTACTTGGAACAGCGCCAAGTAACCAAGCGCTTTTGCCCCTGTCGTTCGGTGCCTCGCTAAGGCTCGGCATGCCCTCGTTCCGGTCCTGCTCCGTGGGCCCGCCGCCATCGGCCATCCATGGCCGGGGGCGGCTAAACCGGCATCCATGCCGGTTTACCCACTACGCAGAACCTCCACTCGGCCTTACGAGGGGGCGTGCACCGCAAAATCCAAAGCGAGGCGGCCTGATAGCCGACCTGATTGCAGGTGGGGCCGCGTTCCCCTGTAGGAGCGAGCCTGCTCGCGAAAAACGCCCAGACACCGCGCTCATTCAGACAGCCAGCGTTATCGTTGACGTCCTTCGCGAGCAGGCTCGCTCCCACAGGGGAACGCGTACATCCGTGAAATCAGGTCGGCTTTAAGGCCGCCTCGCTTTGGCTTTTGATTTTGATCTGGGCGCCCCGTTAAACCACGCTGGCCGAACGCAGGCATTGCGCAGTGGGGAAACCGGCATGGATGCCGGTTTAGCCGCGCTGGGCCAGGGACGGCCCATCGCGGCGACCCACGGAGCAATGCCTTCGTTCGGGCATGCCGAGCCAGAGCGAGGCACCGAGTGGTGGGGCAAGAGCCCTTTGGTTACTTTGGGGCTTTTTCCAAAGTGACCCGCTGTAAGAGCGGAACCATAAGCCGCCGTTACCGCAGCAATGGATATGTACCCCCCGGCCGGCATCGGCCCCATTTCCTGTGGGATCGGGCACCCGCCAAAACCAGGTCCGCTTCCAGGCTGCCTCAAACCCCCTTGGTAGACGGCAACAGGATCGTCAGGATCCCCAACAACGGCAGATAGGAGCACAGCGCATACACGTACTCGATGCCATGAATATCCGCCAGATGCCCCAGCAATGCCGCGCCGATACCGCCAAAGCCAAACATCAGCCCGAAGAACACCCCTGCGATCATGCCGACATTGCCCGGTACCAGCTCCTGGGCGAAGACCACGATGGCGGAGAACGCCGAGGCGAGGATGAAGCCGATGATCATGCTCAGTACGCCGGTCCAGAACAGGTCGACGTAGGGCAGCGCCAGGGTGAAGGGGGCGGCGCCGAGGATGGAGAACCAGATCACCTTCTTGCGCCCGATGCGGTCGCCGATAGGACCGCCGAAGAAGGTGCCCGCCGCCACAGAACCGAGAAACAGGAACAGGTACAGCTGCGAACTGGCCACCGACAGGTCGAATTTCTCGATCAGGTAGAAGGTGAAGTAGCTGGTGAAGCTGGTCATGTAGAAATACTTGGAGAACACCAGCAGCGCCAGCACCACCAGGGCGAAGGTCACGCGTTGTTTCGACAGGCCGTGGGTGGCTTTGCTGCCCTGCTTGAGCTTGAACAGGTTCAAGTGGCTGCGATACCAGCGGCTCAGGCCATAGCAGACCAGGATGGCAAACGCCGCAAACAGGCCGAACCAGGCCACGTTGCCTTGTCCGTAGGGAATGATGATCGCCGCCGCCAGCAAGGGACCGAAGGCGCTGCCGGCGTTGCCGCCGACCTGGAACGTCGACTGCGCCAGGCCGTATCGACCGCCCGAGGCCAGGCGCGCAATGCGTGAAGTTTCCGGGTGAAAGGCCGAGGAACCCATGCCCACCAGCGCCGAGGCCACCAGGATCGCCGGGAAGCTGCCGACAAAGGCCAGCATCAGGATGCCGATCAACGTGCAGACCATCCCCGTCGGCAGCAACCAGGGTTTTGGATGGCGATCGGTGTGGTAGCCGACCCAGGGCTGCAGCAGCGAAGCGGTGAGCTGGAAGGTCAGGGTGATCAGGCCCACCTGGGTGAAGGTCAGGCCGTAGCTGGCCTTGAGCATCGGATAGATCGAAGGCAGCACGGCCTGGATCAGGTCGTTAATCAGGTGGGCCAGGGCGCAGGCAGTGATCACGCGCATCACCAGGGGGCTGGTCTGGCTGGCCACCGGGGCGGTGGCCGAAGGGGTCGTCATTGAGGACATCGCACATCATCCAGGTCAGGAAAAAAGGGCATTGCGTAGGTCTGGCGCTATGCTAGATTTCGAAAAATTGCCTGTCTCGCGCAATCCGGGCGACTCCTATCGCAAAAAGGGAATCATGATCCAATCACTTGAAGAATTTCTGGTCGCCATGGACGAAGTGGACTGGGCGGTGTGCACCAGTGCCACCGATTACCCGGAAAACTGGTTCATCGAACCCCACAGTCACGCCAAGCATCAGCTGATCTACGCGATCGAGGGCGTGATGGTGGTGCACTCGGGGCTGAACCAGTGGACGGTGCCGCCGAGTCGTGCGATCTGGATGCCCTGCGGGCACGTGCACTCGATTCGCTGCGTTGGCGCGTTGAAGATGCGCAGCGTCTTCGTGCGGCCTGACCAGTTTCCAGAACTTCCCGTTGAAACCCGGGCCGTGAGCATTTCCGCGCTGCTGAGCGAGCTGATCAAGACCTCGGTGACCATCGCGTCACCGGTGGATGCCGACTCGCGCGAAGCCAGGATCCTGCGCTTGATCGTCGACGAACTTACGCTGTTGCCGACCTTGCCACTGCACCTGCCGCAACCGGCCGATCCCCGTATCCAGGTGATCTGCGGGGCCCTGCAACAGGACCCGGGCGACGGTTCGACGCTGTCGGACTGGAGCGGGCGGCTGAACCTGGATGCGAAGACCATCCAGCGCCTGTTTCATCGGGAAACCGGCATGACCTTCGGCCAGTGGCGCCAGCAGGCGCGGCTGTTGCTGGCCCTGGAACGCATTGCCGTCGGCGAGAAAATCATCGATGTGGCCGGGGCGCTGGGCTACGACAGCCCCAGCGCGTTTACCACCATGTTCAAAAAGCAGTTCGGCACCACGCCCAGTCATTTTTTCAAGTAGCGGCGGTGTGATGCTGGCGCGCAACCTTGCGGCGCATGATATCCGGGTCCAGCAGGACATCGTGCCCGACACCGCCCTCGACGGCGTCAGGTGCTCAGTTGGCCAGCGGCTTGCCGGCGGTTTCCCTGACCATGGCCAGGCCCGCCAGCGTGAGGCTCAGGCACAGCATCACGTACAGCGCCGGCGCGTTATTGTTGCCGGTCAGGCTGATCAGCCCGGTGGCGAAGAACTGCGCGAAACCACCGAACACCGAGACGCCCAGGCAATAGACAATCGACAGGCCGGTCGCCCGGATCGAGCGCGGAAACAGTTCCGTCACCAGCACCAGTGTCGGCACGGTGATCAACACCAGCAGCAGGGTGGTGAACACCGAGACGCCCAGCAGTGTCAGCAGCGTCGGGTACTGATTCATCAGCATGAACACCGGATAGATCAGCAACAGCATCGGCACGGCGCCCAGGGCGATGGTGCGGCGACGGCCGATGCGGTCGCTGAGCCGGCCCGCCCAGATCGACAGGCTGATCTGCACCAGCGCACCGAGACAGGCGGCGATGGTGCCCATCGTCATCGGCAGGTGCAGCACCGTGACCGTGTAGTTGGTCATGTAGTCCAGCACGATGTAGCTGGACGCGGTACTGCCAATCACCAACAACACACCGGTGATGATGGTTCGGCGATGGCGGGTGAAGATCAGGCGAATGCCGGATGCTTCTTCGTGCGTGGCTTGGGCGGCGGTTTCCTTGAGATGGCGGCGGATGTAGACACCCACCGGTATCACCAGGATGCCCAGCACGAACGGCAAGCGCCAACCCCAGCTTTCCAGGGCTTCGGCAGGCAACGATGAACTCAAGGCCAGCGCCACCAGCGCGCCTAGCAGGAAGCTCAGGCCCTGGCTGAACAGCTGCCAGCTGCCATAGAAGCCGCGATTGTTGTCGTCGGCGTACTCCATCAGCATCGCGGTCGAGGCACCGACTTCACCGCCGATGGCGAAGCCCTGGATCAGCCGCGCCAGCACGATGATCACCGGGGCGGCGATACCGATCTGCGCGTAGGTGGGCGCGATGGCGAACATCAGCGAGCCCAGGGCCATGAGCCACAGCGTCAGCATCATCGCCGGCTTGCGCCCGACCCGGTCGGCGTAGGCGCCCAGCACCAGGCCGCCGATGGGGCGCATGCCGAAGCCAACGCCGAAGGTGGCCAGCGACAGCAGCAATTGCCCCAGGGTGCTCTCGACCGGGAAGAACTGTCGGCCGATGAGCGTGGCAAAGAAGCTGTAGACGGAGAAATCGTAGAACTCAAGCCCGGAACCGATGGTGATGGCGGCGATGGCGCGTGCGCCTATCGGACGGCGGCTGACATCGGTTGCAGGCAGGGCAGTCGAAGCGGCAGTGGACATGGGACGAACTCCAGTAGGCGAGGGCGGGGATCAGGCGAGGAAGGTCTCGACCAGGCGAACCCAATAGCTGGCGCCGGTCGCCAGGCAGTCGTCGTTGAAGTCGTAGCCGGGGTTATGCACCATGCAACCGCCTTCGCCATCGCCGTTGCCGATCAGCAGGTAACAGCCGGGGCAGCGCTCCAGCATCACCGCGAAATCCTCGCTGCCGGTCAGCGGTTTCATGTTCGGGATCAGTCCCGCTTCGCCGAGCCAGTCCAGCGCCACCTGGCGCGCGAATTCGGTGCTTTGCGGATGGTTGAACAGCGCGGGAAAGCGTTGCGCCTCGTCGACATCGACCGTGGCACGCGCCCCGAAGCTGGCCGCCTGAGCCTGCGCCACGGCGGTGATGCGGGCGATCAGCTCATCGCGTACTTCGGTTTTGAGGGCGCGCACGCTCAGCTGCAACTCGGCGTGATCGGGAATCACATTGGCGGCGATCCCGGCATGGAATGCACCGACGGTCACCACCGCCGTGTCCAGCGGATCGACATTGCGCGCGACGATACTTTGCAGCGCCATCACGATCGCCGCCCCCGCCAGCACCGGATCCACCGCCTTATGGGGCATGGCGCCGTGGCCGCCGACACCGTCGACGCGAATCGTCACCGTGTCGGTCGAGGCCATGAACGGCCCCGGCAGGAAGCCGAGTTTGCCGACGGGCAGGCCCGGCATGTTGTGCATCGCGAACACCGCATCGCACGGGAACAGCTCGAACAGCCCGTCATCGAGCATGCGCCGGGCGCCGCCGTCACCTTCCTCGGCCGGCTGGAAAATCACCACCAGCGCGCCGTCGAACGCGCGGCTCTCGGACAGGTATTTTGCCGCCGCCAGCAGCATGGCGGTGTGACCGTCGTGGCCACAGGCGTGCATCACCCCTTCGTGGCGACTGGCGTAGGGCAACCCGGTTTGTTCGATGATCGGCAGCGCGTCCATGTCGGCGCGCAGGCCGATCATCTTGTCGCCCTGGCCCTGGCGTAACAATCCGACCACGCCCGTACCGCCCAGGCCACGGTGCACCTGGTAGCCCCATTCCTCGAGTTTGCCGGCCACCAGATCGGCCGTGGCGAACTCTTCGAAACTCAACTCCGGGTGAGCGTGGATGTGGCGACGCAGGGCGATCATCTCTTCTTCGAGCGCGCGGATACCGGGCAGCGCAGGCAGGTTGAGCATCAGGAAATCCTCTTTTTTATGGGTCTTTTTCGGGTGTCCGACTGTTACCCTGCGATCCTAATGAGTTGGCGAATGCCGCGGCAGTCGCAAAAAAGCGGGGCTGAAAACCGTTGGTTTACACCCTGGAGTCAGGAGGAAGGGATGAAGCTGCATCAACTGCGGGCGCTGGTGATGATTGCCGACTGCGGCAGCATTCGTGCGGCGGCCCGGCAACTTGAGGTCTCGCAGACGGCGGTGGCCAAGGCGCTGCGTGAGCTGGAGGAACAGCTGCAATTGCCATTGCTGGTGCGCAATGCCAGCGGGGTGGTGTTGACGCAGTACGGCCAGTCGCTGTTGCAGCATGCGCGGCAGATGCTCAGCCAACTCGAGCGTGCGCAGCTGGAGCTGGCGCACCTGAGCGACCAGGCACAGGGGCAGCTGCGCCTGGGCATTTCACCGTGGATGGGCATGACGCTGTTGCCGGACGTCGTCACCCTGTTCCGCCAACGGATGCCGAAGGTACGCCTGGAGATTTTCGAAGGGTTGATGGCGGTGACGTTGCCGCGATTACGCGACGGCACCATGGAGTTTGCGGTCGGGCTGGTGTCGTCGCTGCTGCCACGCCCGGAGTTCGTCAGCGAGCCGATCTTTTCCTACCGGATGGCCGTGGTCGCCCGCCGTGATCATCCTCGGCGCGCCAGCCGTTCCATCCATCAATTGCTGGATCAGGACTGGGTGGTCAACTACCCGGATGCCAGTCACGAAGGCTTGATGACCGAGTTGTTCTGGCAGCACGGCGCGCAGATCGACATGCAGCACATCCACCGGGCGCATTCGCCGCAACTGACGTTGTCGCTGATCGAGCAGACCGACATGCTCAGCTACTTTCCAGAGCCCATGCTCACGGTGCCGATCTATCGGGAGCGCGTCGCGCGGCTGGATTTGGCCGAAACCTTCGCGACTGACGTCATCGGTATCGTCACGCCGCGCAATGCGCAGCTGGGGGTGGCTGCGCAGTGTTTTGTCGATTGCCTGCTGCAGGTGATTCGCCGTCGTGCGCGGTCGGCGCGGGCGGAGGATGTGGCGTTGTTTGATACGTTGGCGTTGTTGATTTGAGGGGGGAGGCTGTTCATCTGGATTTGGGTTTGTGTACATATCCGTTGCTGCGGTAACGGCCACTTAGGGTTCCGCTCTTACAGCGGGTTACTTGGAGAAGCCTGTAGGAGCGAGCATGCTCGCGATGGTCGTCAACGATGACGCGCAGAGCCTGACACCCCGTGGTGCCCTCGGGTTTTTCGCGAGCATGCTCGCTCCTACAGGGCCCGCCGCGATGGGCCATCCCTGGCCCAGCGCGGCTAAACCGGCGTCCATGCCGGTTTACCCACTGCGCAGAACCTGCGCTCGGCCTCACGAGGGGGCGTTCACCGCGAAAAGCCAAAGCGAGGCGGCCTTAAAGCCGACCTGCTTTTCGCTCCGTACGCATCCCCTTGTAGGAGCGAGCATGCTCGCGAAAAACGTCCAGACACCGCAAATCATTCAGACAGCGCGCGTTATCGTTGACGTCCATCGCGAGCAGGGCTCGCTCCTACAGGGGGTTGCGTACACCAGCCAACGCCAGGTCGGCTATAAGGCCGCCTCGCTTGGCTTTTGATTTTGATCTGGGCGCCCCGTTAAACCACGCTGGCCGAACGCAGGCATTGCGCAGTGGGGAAACCGGCATGGATGCCGGTTTAGCCGCGCTGGGCCAGGGATGGCCCATCGCGGCGACCCACGGAGCAATGCCTTCGTTTGGGCATGCCGAGCCAGAGCGAGGCACCGAGTGGTGGGGCAAGAGCGCTTGGTTACTTGGCGCTTTTCCAAGTAACCCGCTGTAAGAGCGGAACCATAAGCCGCCGTTACCGCAGCAACGGATATACACACCATCCCATCCCAAGCCCCAGCCAAAACCCACTCACCCCGCCAGATCGCGAAACACATTCAACCCCCGCTGCACCGCCGGCCTGGCCTCAACGGTATCGAACCACCGCGCCAGGCGCACAAGGGATCTCCAGTCCAGTCGGTCGCGGATTGATGTGGCCAGTGTGAAGGCCGAGATATCCGCCATGGAAAATTGATCGCCCGCCATGAATGCTCCTGTGAGAAAGCTTTCCGCCAGGCCGAATTGCTCGATCACACGCCGATCAATCAGGTTGGCAGCATCGTTGAGGCCAGCCTGACGCAGGAAAAAAGCGGCATGGCTGGGGGCGATGATGTCGGTGACGAAAAAGAAATAGCGATCCATGACCTTGTCGCGCCCGGGCCCATGCTGCGCGGGCGACAGTCGCCCCGGGGCTCTGCTGTCCGCGTACTGGATGATGGCGTTGGACTGGTTGATCACCTGCGCGGGTGTCAACGTCCGGTCTATCAGGGTCGGGACTTTTCCGGCCGGATTCAGCGCCAGGAACGCCGGGTCGCGATGCTCGCCCGCACGCAGATCCACAGGCCGCGCCGTGTAAGGAATGTTCGCTTCTTCGAGGGCTATTGCCGCCCTCACGCTGTTGCCGGTGTTCGCGCCGTACAACTCAATCTCAGGGTTCATCGCACGTTCCTCTCAGGCATTGCCGCCAGGGTGAGTGCCCGATCAAGGCACTCACCCTGGCTGCGTCAGGCATTGAACAGTTCTTTGTGCAGGGTCACGAATTGCTGCACGGTCATCGGCGCCTCGCCCGTCACCTCGCGGATGATGCTGTCTTCGCCCGCGAACACGCCATGCTGGTAGTCCAGGGCGACTTCCCCCAGGTGCTGGACGAGGAACGCCGACAAACCGGCGTCGAGCAGTTCCTGTTTGTACGCTTCAAGGCTGATGGGTTGATAGCTGATCTTACGCCCGAGCACTTCACCGATGGCATCGGCGACGCCTTGCTGGCTCAGTTCCACCGGGCCGTGAAGGTTGTAGCGCTTGCCTTGGTGCGGCAGCGGATCCAGGAGAATGGCGGCAATCAGGCGGGCCTGGTCTTCGGCGGCGATCGGGGCGTGACGGCCTTCACCGAAGGGCAGGCGGATCTGGCCTTGTTCCAGGATATGGGCACGCCAGTGCGGGTAGAGCAGCCACTGCGCGAAGTAGGTCGGACGCAGGTGGGTCATGGCCAGGCCGGACCAGTCGAACACCCGTTCCGCCGTCCAGTGATCCAGCGCCGCCTGACTCTTGGCCACGCGCCGTGCGGAAATCTGCGACATGTTGACGACCGCTTCGACGCCAGCCTCTTTCGCCGCTTGGGCGAAGCGTGCCGTGGCGTCGATCAAGCCCGGAGCGATCGGGTAGACGAAGTAGGCGGTACGAATGCCTTCGAGGGCACTGCGCACGGCATTCAAATCCAGCAGATCACCGGGCACAACCTCGGCGCCCATTGCGCGAAGCGCTGCACTGCGCTCATCTTCCTGGCGTACCAGTGCCCTGACCGGCACGCCTTTGGCGGTCAGGATTTCGATGGTTCTACGACCGGTGTCTCCGGTGGCGCCGGTGACGAGAATAGTGGCTTGGGTCATGTTGATCACCTCGGTTTGCGATGCTGGATGAAATATATTATGTTCGTAATTCAAATTAGATGCTGATCAACATCTAAAGTCAAACACCATTCATCAGGATGCTTTGCATGCGCAAATCACGGCAGGAAACAGCCGAAACCCGGCAGCGGATCGTAGAGGCCGCCAGCGTCGAGTTTCGCCAGAACGGCATAGACGGCACGGGCCTCTCGGGCCTGATGGCGGCGGCGGGGCTGACCCATGGCGGTTTCTACAAGCACTTCGAATCCAAGGATCAGGTCGTGGCGCAAGCGTGCGAGGTGGCGGTCGATACGCTGGTGTCGGGGCTGGAGGAGGTTGCTGGCGACGGTGGATTCGATGCGGTGGTGAGTGCCTACCTTTCAACCGAACACCGGGAGGCGCTGGGAACCGGTTGCCCTTATGCGGCGCTGGGCTGCGAATTGGCCCGCAGTCACGAGGCGGTCAAGGAAGTGGCGACGGCGGGGCTGGAACGGGTCATCGAACTGCTGGCTGCACACTCGGCCACGGAGGAGGGCGACACGGCACGGGCCCGGGCAATTGTCGCCTTCTGCACCATGATGGGGGCGCTGACCTTTTCCAGAATGGTCTCGCGCCCGGCACTTTCAGCGCAAATCCTGGAGACGGCCCGTGATCATTTGACTCAAGCCGATTCCCTTTAGGAGCGAGCAGGCTCGCGATGGACGGCCAGACACCGCGTTCATTCAGGCAGGGCGCGTTATCGTTGGCGACCATCGCGAGCCTGCTCGCTCCTACAGGGGATTTGTGGCGTGTTCAGGTCTGGCTACGTCCCGGCATGTCGATGTGATGCTGCTGCACCCGGCGGCCGGATCGTGAGCCAGTTGCCCGGCAACCGCATCTGAAACAACAACGGCAACCCTGGGGTTGCCGTTTTTTGTGCGTTGGCGAATCAGACCAGCCCGGTCGCGTAGTACACGCCGATCACGAAAAACGCCGCCAGTACCTTGAAGATGGTCATGCCGAAGATGTCTTTATAGGCCTGGCGGTGGGTCAGGCCGGTGACCGCCAGCAGGGTTATGACCGCGCCGTTGTGGGGCAGGGTGTCCATGCCGCCGGCGGCCATTGCCGCCACGCGGTGCATGACTTCCAGCGGGATATGGGCGGCGTTGGCCGATGCGATGAAGGTGTCGGACATGGCCGCCAGGGCAATGCTCATGCCGCCGGACGACGATCCGGTGATGCCGGCGAGCAGGTTGATGGTGATGGCCTGGTTGACCAGGGGATTGGGGATCACCTTCAGCGCCTCGACCACCGCGACGAAGCCGGGCAGTGCGGCGATCACCGCACCGAAACCATATTCCGAGGCGGTATTGAGGGTGGCGAGCATGGCGCCACTCACGGCGGTCCGGCTGCCCTCGGCCAGTTTGCGCACGATGGTGCGGTAGCTGAACAGGAAGACCGTGACGATCCCCACCAGCAATGCCGCCTGCACCGACCAGATGGCGATCATTTTCGACACCTGGGTCTGGATCGGCGCCTTGAGCCCGGGCAGGTCGATTTCATAAACGCTGCCGTACCAGTGCGGAATCCAGTGGGTGAAGGCCAGGTTCATCACGCCGACCAGCAGCAGCGGCAGCAGCGCCACCAGCGGGTGCGGCAGGGCGATGTCCTGCGGCGTTTCCGGTTCGTTGCGCAGATCGTGGCCGTAGCCTTCACCCGCGCGTTGCGCCTTGCGACGCTGGTGTTCGAGGTACAGCATGCCGCCGATCAGTACGAACAGCGAACCCAGCACGCCCAGCCAGGGCGCTGCCCAGGACGTGGTGCCGAAGAAGGTGGTGGGGATGATGTTCTGGATCTGCGGCGAACCCGGCAACGCGTCCATGGTGAAGGTGAAGGCGCCCAGGGCAATGGTCGCGGGCATCAGGCGCTTGGGAATATTGCTCTGGCGGAACATCTCCGCCGCGAAGGGGTAGACCGCGAACACCACGACAAACAGCGAAACGCCGCCGTAGGTGAGCAGCGCGCAGACCAGCACGATGACCAGCATGGCCTGGCTGCTGCCGAGCACATGAATGACGGATTTGACGATGGAACGGGAAAAACCGGACAACTCGATCAGCTTGCCGAACACGGCGCCGAGCAGGAACACCGGGAAGTAGAGCTTGATGAAGCCGACCATCTTGTCCATGAAAATATCACTGAACGCCGGGGCAACCGCGCTGGGGTCAGTGAGCAAAACGGCAGCGAGCGCCGCGAGGGGCGCGAAGATAATGACGCTATAGCCCCGGTAGGCAGCGAGCATTAACGCGAACAGCGCCAACAGGGCGATGATGACACTCATGGGATGTCCTTTGAGGCTGAGCCTGCAGCGCAGAGCAAGCGAGCGACGGACTGCGCATTGGCTGTGATTTATTGTTGTAGGGCCGCGCCCGTGGCGCGGCCCTTTTTAGCCAGGCGGGTGTTACTCGGCGATGCCGGCGTACGGCACGTGCTTGTGACCGTAGCGACGCACGCGGATGTTGGCCTGCTCGCCGTGGCCGGCGAACCCTTCCAGCGCGCACAGGCGCGAGCAGTACTCACCGATCAGGGCGCTGGCTTCGTCGGTCATGACCTTCTGATAGGTGCAGGTCTTGATGAATTTGCCGACCCACAGGCCGCCGGTGTAGCGCGCCGCTTTCTTGGTCGGCAGGGTGTGGTTGGTGCCGATGGCCTTGTCGCCGTAGGACACGTTGGTGCGCGGGCCGAGGAACAGCGCGCCGTAGTTGCGCATGTGGGTGAGGAAGAAGTCCGGGTCGCGGGTCATCACTTGCACGTGCTCGAACGCCAGGTCGTTGGCGATGGCCAGCATTTCCTGTTCGTCCTCGGCCACGATCACTTCGCCAAAGCTTTCCCAGGCCTGGCGGGCAATGCCTGCGGTCGGCAGGATTTGCAGCAGGCGTTCGATCTCGGCCATGGTCTCGCGGGCCAGTTTTTCCGAGGTGGTCAGCAGGATCGCCGGCGAATCCGGGCCGTGTTCGGCCTGGCCGAGCAGGTCGGTGGCGCAGATTTCGCCATCGACCGATTCGTCGGCGATCACCAGGGTCTCGGTCGGGCCGGCGAACAGGTCAATACCCACGCGACCGAACAGTTGACGCTTGGCCTCGGCGACAAACGCGTTACCCGGGCCGACCAGCATGTCCACCGGCTTGATGGCCTGGGTGCCCAGGGCCATGGCGCCGATCGCCTGGATGCCGCCCAGGCAGTAAATCTCATCGGCACCCGCCATGTGCTGCGCCGCGACAATGGCCGGTGCGGGTTTGCCGTGGAACGGCGGGGCGCAGGTGATGATGCGCGGCACACCGGCCACCTTGGCGGTGATCACCGACATGTGCGCCGAAGCCAGCAGCGGGTACTTGCCGCCCGGCACGTAGCAACCGGCGGCATTGACCGGGATGTTTTTGTGGCCCAGGACCACGCCCGGCAAGGTTTCGACTTCCAGGTCGCGCAGGCTGTTGCGCTGGTGCTGGGCGAAATTGCGCACCTGGGTCTGGGCGAATTCGATGTCGGCGATGTCGCGTTTGGTCAGCTGCGCCATGCAGGCATCGATCTCGGCGCTGGTGAGCCGGTAGTCCTCGCGATCCAGATTGTCGAAGCGAATGGACAGTTCACGTACGGCGGCGTCGCCACGTTCTTCGATGTCGGCCAGGGTCTTTTCAACGGTGTCGCGTACTTCGCGGGCAGCCGATTTGATGACGGACGCTTCTGCGCCTTTTTTGAGCCAGATTGCCATGTGATGGAGTCCTGCACGTTGTTGTTTTGGGTTTTTGCATACGTATGCAATTCGAGGCAATGCTAAGCCATTCCCTGGGCGGATGAAAAGGGGGGAGTCGAAAACTCTTGAAATTTCCCGGACGGGTTTGCCCTGTTCAGCGGCGAAACGGGCAGGGCGCACACCTCGGTTTGAATGGCAGGTATGATCGGCCTTTCAACTCCGGGCTGAGATGCAAATGGCTGATTCCAACGACCCCCAACGGCACCCGATCACGGCCCACGATGTCGCCAGGCTGGCGGGTGTGTCGCAGTCGGCGGTGTCGCGAACCTTCACCAAGGGCGCCAGTGTTTCGGCGAAGACGCGCAGCAAGGTCGAGGAGGCCGCCGCCGCCCTCGGCTACCGGCCCAATCAATGGGCTCGCTCGTTGATCAAGCGCCGCTCCAACCTGATCGGCGTCGTCGCCCCGAGCATGGAGAACCCCTTTTATTCAGCGGTGCTGGAAGCGTTATCGGCGGCGTTCGAGGAGTTGGGCTATCGGGTCCTGCTGTTTTCCACGGCGAACCACGAAGACGCCGATCCGGTCCTCGAAGAAGTGCTGGGCTATCGCGTTGAAGCATTGATCCTGGTCTCGGCCAGCCTGTCGTCGCGCTTCGCCCTGGAGTGCAAGCAGACCGGCTTGCCGGTGGTGCTGCTCAATCGTCGAAATGACAGCAGCAGCATTTCCAGCGTGACCAGCGACAACGCCCAGGGCAGCATGGAAATTGCCCAATTCCTGGCGGCGGGCAACCATCGTCGGCTGGCCTACATCGCCGGCAAGGAAAGCTCCTCGACCAGCCGTGATCGCGAGCGCGGCTTCATCGACGCGCTGCAACGACTGGGGCAACCGGCGCCAGCGCGTGAAGTGGGGCACTACACGTTCGACGGCGCCATGGAGGCCACGCGGCGCCTGTTGTCGAGCGCGCATCCCGCTGACGGGATTTTTTGCGCGAACGACATCATGGCGCTGGGCGCCATCAACGTCGCCCGCGAAGAGTTCGGGCTGCAGCCGGGCAAAGATCTCTCAATCGTTGGTTTCGACGACATCGGCATGGCCGCCTGGCCGGTGTTTTCCCTGACCACCTATGTTCAACCGGTGCACGCCATGGTCAGCCGCGCGGTCGGCATCATCTGTGCGCAACTGGAAAATCCTGACACGGCGGCGATCCAGGACGTGGTGCGCGGGCAATTGATCGTGCGCAAAAGCTCGAAGATCCCTGCGCACGGGGTGAAGCAGGGCCCCGACGGCCTGATCTGGCAGCCGGATGAATAATCACCGGGTGTGATGCTTCAGCTGTCCAGCTCGATCACCAGCGCGCTGTCGAATCCGGGGTTCTCGTTCACGCCATTTTTGGCGTAGCCGCGCGGGTTGCAGACCACTCGGGTTTCACCCACCCGATAATCAAAACTGCCATGGGTATGCCCGTGCAGCCACAGGGCTGGCTGCCATTCCAGGATCCGTGCCTGGAGATCCGAAACGAAACTGGCATTGATCGGTGAGCCGGCAAACTGCGGGCTGATGCTCGACCGTGTCGGGGCGAAATGTGAGATCACCACCGTCGGCGTCGTGCTGTCCCGGCGAAAGCACTCGTCCAGCCAGGCGACGGTCTGCAGGAAAATCAGCTGGGACAGCGCCGGGGTAAACAAGTCGGGAAAGTCTGGCGAAATCCTGATGTGGCTGAAGTCGCGCATCAGCTGCGTCGCCAGGTCAACACCCCGGGCCCGATCCTGCGCATCGTCGAACAGGCGATAGTCCGACCACAGCGTGCAGCCCAGAAAACGCACGCCGTCGTGCAGGTATTCCGAGCGCTCCAGCACGCGGATCCCGGTGCCTTGCGCCAGGCTGTCGAGCTGTTCATAGGTTGAAGCCAGATCGCTGCCATAGAACTCATGATTGCCCGCCACATACAGGATCGGGGCCGGGCAGGCCCTGGCCCATTCGATGGCCCTGGCCGGCCGGGCGATGTCACCGGCCAGCACGACGATGTCGGCCTGCACGTCGGGGAAAGGCATCAGGTCGACGGACAAGTGGAGGTCAGAGAGCAAGGCGATGCGCACGGGTCAATTCCTTGTGTGTTGGCTACTGGACAGCGTTGTGCAGAGTGGATGCCTCACTGTATCTCCCCGGACGGCACAGGTCAGCCTTGATCAAGCTTGCGAAGCCTAAGCTAATTCCAAAAAGATATTTATTTAACTTTTTTAAGATCGATTAGCTTTATGCGTTCTTGAGAGCGCTACGTTTAACACCCTGGCGCTTGGCCAATTTCCTACCCTGGGCCGGGAGCTCCTGTGACCATCATACAAACCTCTTTGTCGACTGACCGGATCGAGTCCTCGCAGAGATTTCCGGCACCCGTCGACGACCCCGTCAATGACAGCGATGTCGTGCTCGAACTGCGCGACATCACCAAGGCCTATGTGCGCAAAGGCCAGTCGGCAGCGCCTGCGGTCAGCAACGTCAGCCTGAAAGTGCGTCGCGGCGAAGTGCTGTGCCTGATGGGCACGTCCGGCAGCGGCAAGTCGACGTTGCTGCGCCACATCAACCGCTTGATCGAGCCCACCAGCGGCGAGGTGCTGATCGACGGACAGGCCATCAGCGGCTTGAGCAACCAGGCGCTACGCGCGCTGCGGTCGCGGCGCATCGGCATGGTGTTCCAGCATTTTGGCCTGTTGCCCCATCGCACGATCCTCGACAACGTCGCGCTGCCCCTTGAGCTGCGCGGCGAGCCCGAGTCGGTGCGCCATGCGGCGGCCGCCGAGCAATTGCAGGCGGTCGGCCTGGACGGCTGGGGCGAGCACTATCCCCATGAACTGTCCGGTGGCATGCAACAGCGGGTGGGATTCGCCCGGGCCCTGGTGACCAAGCCGGACATCCTGCTGATGGACGAGCCGTTCAGCGCCCTGGACCCGACCATCCGCCGCGACCTGCAAACGCATTTCCTGAAGCTGGCCCGTGAACGCGGCATCAGCACCTTGCTGGTCACCCACGATCCGCTCGAAGCGATCCGCCTCGCCGATCGCATCGCCGTGCTGCGCCAGGGGCGCCTGGTGCAATTGGGCACCCCCGATCAATTGCTTGAGCACCCTGCGGACGCCGAAGTCGCCGAGTTTTTCCGCGATTGCCAGCCAACGGCATCGCCTTCGCCATTGCAAAGCCCGGCCAGCGCTCGTGCGGCGACGGCGCCACGCCAGCCCCGTGAGCCATCCGCCGTTCACAGCTTGTCGCGCTGGCAAGCGCTGTTGCTGGGGCCGGCAGCCCTGGCGGCGCGAGGCAAGGGCGGGGCGTTCTGGCTGACGTTTGCCGCCGAGCTCGCGGCCTTCGCCGTGCTGGGCCAAGGCATTGTCAGCGGGACTTGGCTGGCGGTGCTCGCGGCCCTGATCGTGCTGGGCGCCAGTCGCTATGTGGCGCTGTCGCTGACCCGCCAGCCATCACGGCGCGAAGGGGCGGGCTGGGGCTGGCCCCTGGCACTGCTGCTGGTGAGCCAGGCCCTGGTGATCTGGCGCGTGATCACCCCTGACACCACCCATGCGTTGCTGCAGTTCCCGGAAAACCGCCAGGCGCTGTTGCTGGCGGCGGACAGCATCGACCAATTCATCGGCTGGTCCCAGGTGACCTTCGAGGGCGCGTTCGTCGGCGTGATCGTCGCCGTGCGTACGGTCATCGAAGGCATCGAAAACCTGCTCGGCTGGCTGCCCTGGCCGGTGTCGGCGCTGGCCGTGGTGTTTCTCGCCTGGCGTTCGGCGGGCGCGGCGTTGGGCCTGACCAGCGGCGCGGCCTTGTTGTACATCGGCCTGTTCGGTTTCTGGGAACACACCATCGCCACCCTGGCGTTGGTCGGCTCATCGGTGCTGATCGCCCTGGTCCTTGGCGTGCCGACCGGCATCCTGCTGGCGAAGCGGCCGCTGGTGCGTCGCCTGTTCACGCCGTTGCTGGATGTGATGCAGACACTGCCGACCTTCGTTTACCTGATTCCGGCCGTGGCGTTTTTCTCGGTCGGCAAGACCCCGGCCGTGATCGCGACGGTGATTTTTGCCCTGGCGCCGATGATCCGCCTGACCTCGCTGGGTATCCAGGAAGTGCCCAAGGATGCCGTCGAAGCGGCGGTCGCCCACGGTGCCAGCCCCTGGCAAACCCTGATCAAGGTGCAGTTGCCACTGGCGCGCCGCTCATTGCTGCTGGGGATCAACCAGACCATCGTCATGAGCCTGTCGATGGTGGTGGTGGCGGCCCTGATCGGCGCCGGCGGCCTGGGTTACGACGTGATGACCGCGCTGCGCAACATCAAGGGCGGCGAGGGCATGCTCGCCGGCGTGGCGATCGTGCTGTGCGCGCTGATACCGGATCGAATCATTCAATCGAGCTTGCGCAAGCAAGATCACCTGCACAATCAACAGTGAGACTTATCGTGAAGACACATTTCTCTCGTACGCTTGGCGCGGCTGCGCTGCTGACTTCCCTGATTCTTCCAGCAACCGTCATGGCCAAGGACAAAATCGTCATTGGCGAGCAGAACTGGACCGGTGCCATCGCCATTCAGCACATCCTGGGCGAGGTGATCAAGACCCGTCTCGATGGCGACGTCTCGTACCTGGCCGGGGATGTCCCGGTGCTGTTCAGTGCCGCTGCCAAAGGCGATGGCTCGGTCGACGTGCTGACCGACATCTGGCTGCCGAACCAGTCGGCCGCCTGGGCCAAATACGTCACCGCCGGCACGAAGTCATTGGTCCCCAACGTTCAACCCTATGCGGGAGAGCAAGGGTTCTACATCCCGGGCTACTTGCAGGACAAGTACGGGGTCAAGTCCATCTATGACCTGAAAAAACCGGAAGTGGCCAAGCTCTTCGAACCGCTGGGTGGCGGCAAGGCCCAGTTGCTGGTCGGGCCTGCGGGCTGGGAGTCAACGTACATTGGCCAGATCAAGGCCAAGGATTACGGCTTCGCCGATAAATTCGAATCGGTGTCCACGGAAGCCGCGGTGACTTACTCCAAGCTGGCGGCGGCCTACAAGGCCCAGCGCGGCGTGGTGTTCTATGCCTACACCCCGGACTGGATCTTCTCGGCGTTCGACCTGCGTCGCCTGGAAGAACCCGCGTTCGACGGTTATGCCCAGGACAACAAAAAAGGCGACCCGCTGTACAAGGCCGATGGCTGCTGGAAGTTCATCAGCCCGACGGTCGACCCGGACTGGTTGAACAAGAGCCAGATCACCTGCGCCTTCCCGGATGCCAAAGTCTACGTGCTGGCGTCGGCGGCCTTGAACAAGCGCGCACCGAAAATTGCCGAGTTCCTGCACAACTTCGCCATCGCGCCGGCGCAACTCAACGACCTGATCCTGAAGATCGAGAAGGAAAAACAACCGGCTGACGTCGCCGCCAAGGCCTGGGTCCAGGCCAACGGTGCCACCGTCGATCAATGGCTGACCGCCTCGGCGCCGAAAGTCAGTGCCGCGCAATGAGTGCCACTTCCTTGCGCTTGCTCGATGGCGGCATGGGACGTGAGTTGCAGCGCATCGGCGCGCCATTTCGCCAGCCGGAATGGTCGGCGCTGGCGCTGATCGAAGCGCCGCAGTTTGTGCAGCAGGCACACCAGGCGTTCATCGATGCCGGCGCCCGAATCATTACCACCAACAGCTACGCCGTGGTGCCTTTTCACATCGGTGAGGAGCGCTTTGCCGCGCAGGGGCGAA
Source organism: Pseudomonas fluorescens (assembly GCF_902498195.1). Lineage (GTDB taxonomy): Bacteria > Pseudomonadota > Gammaproteobacteria > Pseudomonadales > Pseudomonadaceae > Aquipseudomonas > Aquipseudomonas fluorescens_BU. The sequence continues at coordinate 654,500 of NZ_CABVIY010000001.1, forward strand.
CCCTGGCTGAGCGGGCGGGGCGCCTGGCCCGTCAGGCGGCGTCTGGCAGCGTCGAAGCGGTCACGGTGGCCGGTTCGCTTCCGCCGGCCCTCGGGTCGTATCGACCGGACCTGTTTGATCATCAACGCTCGGTCGCGATCCACCGCGAGCTGATCGCCGGATTGCAGGCGCACGTGGATGTCTGGCTGGCGGAGACCCAAAGCTCCATCGCTGAAGTGCGGGCAGTGGTGGAGGCGCTCGATCTCGATATCGCCATCAAACCGCTGTGGCTGTCCTTCACGCTGCTGGATGACGTGGATGGGCCGCCGCGGTTGCGCTCCACGGAACCGGTGGCCGACGCGGTACGCGCGGCGGCCAGCCTTGGGGCGTCGGCGGTGTTGTTCAATTGCAGCCAGCCGGAAGTCATGGCGGCGGCGTTGGCCGAGGCCCGTGAGGTCATTGTGGCGCTCGGCCAGGCGGTTGAGCTGGGCGTCTACGCCAACGCTTTCCCGCCGGTCAACGCCGAGGCGGAGGCCAACAGCACCTTGCTGGAGATCCGTCGCGACCTGGGGCCGGAGGCTTATCTGCACTGGTCTCGGGCGTGGGTGGCGGCCGGGGCCAGTATCGTGGGTGGGTGTTGCGGGATCGGGCCTGAGCATATTGCGCAGCTGGATTTACACCTATTGGCTTAGGTCAATCCCGCGTCCTGCAAATGTTCCAATGTGGGAGCGGGCTTGCTCGCGAAGAGGCCGTTTCAGTCGACATGTAGGTTGAATGAGACACCGCATTCGCGAGCAAGCCCGCTCCCACAGGGAACTGGGTGTATCCGCAAGAATCAGGTCGGTTGAGCGCGCACCAGAATCGACTCGTCAATCTGATCAATCGAGGTCACGCCGGTCAGCGTCATTGCCACCCGCATCTCCCTGGCAAAGATATCCAGCATATTCTCCACCCCGCGTTGCCCATCGGCGGCCAATGCGTAGGCCATCGAACGGCCCAGCAAAACGCCTTTCGCGCCGAGCGCCAGCATGCGCACCACGTCCAGCCCCGAGCGGATGCCCGAGTCGACCAGCACGCTCAAGTCGTTGCCGATCGCCTGCATGATTGGTGGCAACGCGTTGGCCGTCGACAGCACGCCGTCGAGCTGGCGGCCGCCATGGTTCGAGACGACGATGCCATCGGCGCCGAAACTCACCGCGTCCCGGGCATCCTGGGGGTCGAGAATGCCTTTGATGATCATCGGGCCTTTCCAGAACTCACGAATCCACTCCAGGTCGCTCCAGCTGATCGAAGGGTCGAAGTTGTTGGCCAGCCAGCCCATGTAGTCTTCAAGCGTCACGGCCTTGCCCAGGTAGTTGGAGATATTGCCCAGGTCGTGCGGGCGCCCCATCAGGCCGACGTTGAACGCCCAGTTGGGTCGGGTCATGGCCTGGAGCATGCGGCGCGACGAGGCGAACGGGCCGGACATGCCCGAATGGGCATCGCGGTATCGCGCGCCGGGGGTCGGCATGTCGACCGTGAACACCAAGTTCTGCACCCCCGCGGCTTTCGCCCGCTCCAGCGCGTTGCGCATGAAGCCCCGGTCCTTCAACACGTACAGTTGAAACCAGATCGGCTGTTGAGCGTTGGCCGTGACTTCCTCGATCGAACACACCGATACCGTCGACAGGCACAGCGGGATGCCCTTGTTTTGCGCCGCCTTGACCGCCTGCACTTCGCCCCGGCGGGCGAACATCCCGGTCAAGCCGACCGGGGCGAGCACGATGGGCATCGACTGTCGCTGGCCGAAGAGGGTGGTTTCAAGGCTCAGGGTTTCGACATTCTTCAGGATCCGCTGGCGCAGGCTGACGTGACTCAAATCGGCGCTGTTAGCCCTCAGCGTATGCTCTGCATAAGCTCCGCCATCGATGTAGTCGAACAGGAAACGGGGGAGTTTGCGACGTGCCGCTTCGCGGTAGTCCGATGCAGAAGAGATGATCATAACGTGCAGGCCTTGATCTGATGGGTGAGGGCAGCGCCCGGCGAGTCCTGGGTCAGGTTAGCGTATGCGACCGGTGTTGTGCTCGATTCAATCCGGCAACGCGTACCTCCAGGGCATTGCTCCATCGAAGAAGCCCATGGCCGGGACGTGCGCATCGCGGATTGTTTCACCCAGGACAATTAAGTCGTTCTATCCCTGCCCATTCTCTGAAACCCGATTGCTGGTGAGACTGACGGTGGACGCGATCGAGCCTTTGCGGTCGATGCAGCGCTCTCGATTATCCATTGGGCAATCCATGCAGAGCATTGAAATGAACCACGACTTCGATCTGTTTGTTATTGGTGCCGGTTCCGGCGGTGTGCGTGCGGCGCGGTTTGCCGCCGGGTTCGGTGCAAAAGTGGCGGTCGCCGAAAGCCGTTACCTGGGGGGGACCTGCGTCAATGTGGGGTGCGTACCGAAAAAACTGCTGGTCTACGGCGCCCATTTCGCCGACGACTTCGACCAGGCCGAAGGCTTTGGCTGGACCGGCCCGACAGCGCAGTTCGACTGGGCAACATTGATCGCCAATAAAAATCGTGAGATCGAACGGCTCAACGGTGTCTATCGCAAGCTACTGGTTAACAGCGGCGTCACTTTGCTCGAAGGCCACGCCCGCCTGACCGATGCCCATCATGTAGAAATAAACGGCCAGCGCTTGAGCGCCGAACGCATCTTGATTGCAACGGGTGGCTGGCCGCAGCTTCCGGACATCCCGGGGCGCGAGCATGCGATCACCTCGAATGAGGCGTTCTTCCTGGAGCAACTGCCCAGGCGCGTGCTGGTGGTGGGCGGTGGCTATATTGCCGTCGAGTTCGCCGGGATCTTCAACGGGCTCGGGGCTGACACGCGCCTGTTGTATCGCGGTGATCTGTTCCTGCGCGGGTTTGATCAATCGGTGCGTACTCATTTGGCCGAAGAGTTGACCAGGCGCGGGCTGCGACTGGATTTCAATGCCGACATCGCGCGGATCGACAAGCAGCCGGACGGGAGCCTTCTGGCGATCCTCAAGGATGGTCGTCAGCTGGAAGCCGACAGCATCTTCTACGCCACCGGGCGCCGGCCGATGCTCGATAACCTGGGGCTGGAAAACACTCGCGTTGAACTCAACGAGGCCGGGTACATCGCCGTCAATGAGCATTTCGAGACCCGCGAACCTTCGATCCTGGCGCTGGGTGATGTGATCGGTGGCGTGCAACTGACGCCGGTAGCCACCGCAGAGGGCATGGCGGTTGCCCGTCGCTTGTTCAGGCCCGAGCAGTATCGTCCAGTGGACTATCGCCACATTCCGACCGCAGTGTTCAGCCAGCCGAACATTGGCACGGTGGGGCTGACCGAGCAGCAGGCACTGGAGCAAGGCCACAAAGTGGCGGTGTTCGAAAGCCGGTTCCGGCCCATGAAACTGACCCTCACCGAGTCGCCGGAACAAACGTTGATGAAGCTGGTGGTGGATGCCGAATCCGACCGGGTGTTGGGTGCGCACATGGTCGGGCCGGACGCTGGAGAAATCATTCAAGGCCTGGCGATTGCTCTCAAGGCCGGCGCCACCAAGCGCCTCTTCGATGAAACCATCGGCGTGCACCCGACCTCGGCGGAAGAGTTTGTGACGTTGCGTACACCGGTGAGTGGCCGGTGACTTAAGCGGCGATCATGCCTACGGAACGTGCGAAAGTCGCGGCAGCCGACAATACTGGCAATCGGGTCTGCGCGCGCAAGCGGTCAGGTACCTCGTCGTCTGTTCATCAAGGGTCGCCTATGGATCGCTTTCAGGAAATGCAGATATTCATGGCGGTTGCCGAAGAGGAAGGCTTCGCCGCCGCCGCCCGTCGCTTGAACATTTCGCCACCGAGCGTGACCCGTGCCATCGCCGCGATGGAAGAGCGAATCGGCACCCAGCTGCTCTCGCGCACAACCCGCAGCCTGCACCTGACGGAAGCGGGGCAACGTTATCTGGAGGATTGCCGGCGGATCCTGAGTGAGGTCGATGAAGCCGAGGAGGCGGCCGCCGGCAGCTACTCCATACCCTGCGGTCATTTGACGGTGACGGCGTCCGTGCTGTTTGGCGAGTTGTTCATCGCGCCGCTGTTGGCCGAGTACCTGGACCGGTTTCCGTCAGTGCATCTCAATGCCTTGCTGGTTGACCGTGTGGTGAGCATGGCTGACGAAGGGATCGATGTCGCCATTCGCATCGGCCATTTGCACGAGAGCAATCAGCACGCCATCAAGGTGGGCGAGGTGCGGCAGGTGATCTGCGCGTCCCCCGCTTATTTTGAGCGCTACGGCAGGCCGGGGCACCCTGGCGAGTTGAGTTCGGCCAACATTGTCATGTCCTCTGCCAGCCATCTGTTGAGCGATTGGCAATTTGAAAACAACGGTAACGCCCTGAGCTTTCGCTTCGACCCGCGCCTGGTGGTGACTGCGAATCAGGCGGCCATCAACATTGCCTGCCTGGGCTGGGGAATCACCCGGGTGCTGTCCTATCAAGTGGCGAGCCAGGTAGCCGCCGGCGAACTGGAGGTGGTGCTACAGGCGTTTGAACCACCCGCGCTGCCGATTCAGGTGGTGTACGCCAAGAGTAACCGGGTGCCGGCCAAGGTACGGACCTTCGTGGATTTCCTCACGGACCGGTTGGGCAATGATGCCGCGCTCAAACCTGTCGCCAAGGGCAGTGCCTGATGGATCGCTACCATGAAATGATCATGTTTGAAGCGCTTTCAGAGCGTCCGAGCCTCGCGTCGGCCGCTCGTCGTCTGGGTGTGTCCGGTCCGACGGTGGTCCGGGCCATTGCGCGACTGGAGGCGCGTCTGGGTGTGCCCCTGTTGAAACGAAGCACGCGAGGGGTGGTGCTGACGGAATCGGGTGCAGCCTTCATGGCCGATTGCTCGCGCATCCTCAAAGAGATCGATGAAGTAGAGGCTTGCGCCAAAGGCTTGCATGTTCAGGCCCAGGGCAAGCTGACGGTCCTGCTGCCGCTGCTGTTCAGCCGTCATGTCATGACGCCTTTGCTGGCGGATTACATGGACGAGTATCCCGAGGTCACCGTGTTCGCCCATTACCACGATCGCTTTCCGAACATGAATGAAGAGGGGCTGGACGTGGCCGTGCTGGTGGGGCATTTGCCGAGTTCGTCATTGATTGCGCGACCGGTTGGCCACGTTCGCTCAATCATTTGCGGCAGCCCCGGCTACCTGGCCACTCACGGTGAACCGCAGGTGCCGGAGGACCTCATGCAGCATCGACTGGTGGCAACGCAAGCCTATCGAGAAAGCGTGCAGTGGGATTTTCAGGTCCAGGGTGAGCCAAGCACGATCAAGGCACGCTCGCGCGTCAGCTGCGCCACGGTACAGGCGGCGATCGACGCGGCGGCTCATGGGGCCGGGCTGACGCGCTGTTTGAGCTATCCCGTTCATGACGCGTTGAAAAGCGGGCGATTGCGTCGGGTCTTGCAACCTTACGAGCTGCCAGCGCTGCCAGTGCACGTGGTTTACCGGGAAAGGCGAAAAGCGTCGATGAGGGTACGCAGTTTCGTCGACTACATGATCGAGGGCCTGCGTGAGCATCCGGCCCTGCAACCGGATGCGCATTGAGCGAAGGCAGGGTGCCGCGATTCAAACGCCACCCGGGCATTTCAGTCAGCGAAACAGTGGATTGTAATTTTTGGGCGTTCTCTGGATGACGGTTACAGCGGAGCATGCGTTCACACACTCTTTTGACTTCAACGCCCTTTATCAGAGGCCACTTCCCGATGAAACGCGTGCTCATGTTACTCGCCAATGGTGTTGAACCCCTGGAAATGGCGGCGTTTACCGACGTCCTCGGCTGGGCCGATTTGCTCGGTGACCAGCCTCTGGAACTGGTCAACGCCGGCCTTCGCACCCAGATCGTTAGCACCTTTGGACTCACGATCAATCCACGGTTTTTACTCAGCGATCTGGATCCGGCCAGCTTCGATGCCCTGGCGCTGCCCGGTGGGTTTGAACCGGCAGGCTTTTATGAGGAAGCCTTGAGCGAACCTTTCCTGGAGACCATCCGGCACTTCGTGGAAGCCGGAAAACTGGTGGCCAGTGTCTGTGTGTCATCGGTGTGCCTGGGGGTAGCGGGCGTATTGCATGGCCGAAACGCAACGACCTACCACCAGGAAGGCGGCAAGCGGAAAAACCAATTGGTTGAAACCGGCGCCTGCTTCGTTGATCGACCCGTCGTCGTCGATGGCCACATCATCACGTCCAGCGGGCCGGGTACGGCGACTGAAGTGGCGTTTGTGCTGCTGGAACAGCTGACCAGCGCCGAAAATGCCGCTCATATCCGCCAGAAAATGCGCTTCGCCACCCCCGATCCTGATTGGTACGCGACGCCACAAGTGCCATCTGTCCAGACTGTCTAGACGCACGTTGGGAGCCCGGTGGCGGAAGTTTGCTGGAGCTGGCGCAAAGCCGTGGCTTGAATCCAGACTTCAGTTGCCGGGGCGGATCCTGCGGGACATGCCGCACCCGACTGGTCAGCGGGCAGGTGCATTACCTGAATTTGTCCGCGCAGATGCCGGCGCAAGGGGGGTGTTGATTTGCTGCGCAGTGCCGGCCCAGGCCGGGGAGGGCGATGCACCCCGGGTGCTGGAGTTGTGAGGGAATTTTCGGGGGGCGATATCCCCCGTTTGTCGAAAATTCCTACATGAAAAATTGACCGCCACGCGCCTTCGACGTTTACTGTACATAAATACAGTATTTGTAGAAGGCGTCACCATGAGCTTCAGCATCATCGGTCCACTCACCGCAGGGGGCCTCAAGCTTCCCCGCTGTTCGTTCCGCGTCCCGGCCGGCTTTCCTTCGCCGGCGGCAGACCACATCGAACAGCACATCTCGCTGGACGAGGTCCTCAACATCCGCGCCCCGCATGTGTACCTGGTCTCCATCGCCGGGGACAGCATGCAGGGGGCCGGCATCTTTGACGGGGACCTGGCGATCGTCGACCGCGCGCTGGAAGCGGCCCACAACGACATCGTGGTGGCGTTGTTGAACCATGAGCCGGTGTGCAAGCGGCTGTGCAAACGCGAAAGCCAGATGATTTTGCTCTCCGAGAATCCGAAGTACCCGCCGCGCTATGTGCTTGAAGGTGACGAACTGGCCATCTGGGGCGTGATCACCCACAACGTGCACAGCCATGACTGAACAGCCACCACCGGTGTTCGCGCTGATTGACTGCAACAGCTTCTACGCCAGTTGCGAACGGGTGTTCCGGCCGGACCTGGCGCGCGTGCCCATCGTCGTGCTGAGCAACAACGATGGCTGCGTCATTGCCCGTAGCTACGACGCCAAGCCGTTCGTGAAAATGGGCGCGCCGTATTTTCAGATCAAACACGTGCTCAAGCAGCACGGCATCGTTGCGTTCTCCTCGAACTATGCCTTGTACGGCGACATGAGCGAGCGAGTGATGTCACTGATCGAATCGATGGTGCCGGCGGTGGAGGTCTACAGCATCGATGAAGCCTTTGCCGACCTGACGGGGATTGCCGACCTCAATGCCCTGGGGCGACGGATTCGCAGCCAGGTGTTGCGGTGCACCGGCATACCGGTCGGGGTCGGGATCGCTCCCACCAAGACCCTGGCCAAGTTGGCGAATCACACGGCCAAGCGCTTGCAGGCGCAGACCGGTGGAGTGGTCGATATCTGCGATCCGTTCAAGCGCGACTGGGTGCTGCGCAACACGGACGTCTCCGACGTCTGGGGCGTAGGCCGGCGCATGAAAACGCACCTGGGGGCGATGGGCATCCAGACGGCGATGGACCTGGCCAGGGCCGACCCCTGGACCTTGCGCAAGAAGTTCAGCGTGGTGATCGAGAAGACGGCCCGGGAGCTGGCCGGCACCCCTTGCCTGGAACTGGATGAGCCTGATCCGCCGAAGCAGGAAATCTGCTGCAGCCGCATGTTCGGCCAGCGCCTTACCGAGTTGCCGCCGATCAGGGAGGCCGTGGCGACCTACATGATGCGCGCCTCGGAAAAGCTCCGTGCCCAGGGCTCGCTGTGCAAGAAGATCCGCGTCAGCATCCGCACCGGCATGTTCAACCCCGACGAGGCCAGGTTCGCCAATGGCATGGTGGTCGAGCTGCCGTATCCCACCGACGATGTGCGGCTGTTGACCGGGGCCGCGGTGGATGCGCTCGAGCATGTGTACCGGCCCGGATTCAGGTACAGCAAGGCCGAGGTCCTGCTGCTCAATCTTTGCCAGCCGGGTGAGTACACCGATGATCTGTTCGCGGTGTCGCAGCCGACCGAGGCGACCCGGGTCATGGCGGTGCTGGACCAGATCAATGGGCGATGGGGCAGGGGGACGCTGCGCACCGCCAGTGTGCCGAGCCATCCAGCGTGGGGCATGCGGCGAGAAATGATGAGCCAAAGCTTCACGACCCGGCTGGATCAGCTGTGGACGGTTCATTGCCGCTGACCGCGCGCCCGTTTCGGCGCTCTGAACGTCACGGATCAGGAAAAACACGCACCGCTTTGGAGCAAATAATTCATTCAATCTGCATGTTGAATTATTTAATCCGCTGGTTTAGTCTCGACCTGCGTTGTACGGGATCAACCGCTGTTAGCACCTAAAAAATCAAGAACCGGGAGCAAACATGAAAGCGAAAGTAATGTTGGGATTGTTCATGACGGCCGCCGTCGCCCTGCCAACCTGGGCAGCCGACTGGACCGTAGGTGCTAACGTCGGCAACGTGCCCTGGGAGTTCCAGGACGCCAAGGGCGAGTTCGTCGGCTTCGAAGTCGATGTGGTGAAAGAGGTGGCCAAGCGCGCCGGCAAAACCGTCGAGTTCATCAATATCCCCTTCAACGGCCTGTTCAGCGCCGTGCAGTCCAAGCGCGTCGAGATCGCCATCTCATCGATCACCATCACCCCCAAGCGGCTGGAATCGGTCGCCTTTGCGCAGCCTTACTTCGACAGCGACCAGTCGCTCACCGCGCTGACCACCTCCAAGGTCAAGGGCCTGGCCGACATGGCTGACAAGGTGGTGGGCGTCGACACCGGCTCGACCGGCGACATGTGGATCGGCCAGCACAAGGACGAGTACAAGTTTGCCGATGTCTCGCGCTACGAAGGATTGTCGCCGGCCATGCTGGACCTGGCTTCCGGGCGGATCGACGGCTACCTCAGCGATATTCCGGCGGTGCTCTACTACATCAAGGACAAGCCGCAATATTCCATCGTCGCGCGCATTCCCACCGGGGAGCGCTACTCGCTGATGCACGCCAAGGGCTGGGCGATGAGCGATCAGGTCAACGACATCATCAGCAAGATGAAAGAAGACGGCACCCTCGGGAAAATCCACCAGCAGTGGTTCGGCGCCGAAGCCGATAAAGCATCGAGCACGATGCAGGTGACCGCTGTCCTCAAGTAAGCCCTGCCGATGATGCAAGAAAGTGGCGACACCCGTTCGCCACTGTATTGACCGAGGTATCCCATGGATCTTTTGCAGACATTTTTCAACTGGAACGTGCTCGTCGAGTCGCTTCCGCTGATGATACGTGGCCTGGGCGTGACCATTTTGCTCGGGGCGGTGAGTATTGTCCTGGGCCTGGTGGGCGGGCTGTTGCTGGCGTTGCTGCGGTTGTATTCCTACGCACCCGTTCGGGCGCTGGCACGGATCTACATCGATATCATGCGCTCCATTCCCTTGCTGGTGCTGCTGGTACTCATCTATTACGCGCTGCCCTTTGTCGGCATTCGCTTGTCGTCCTTTGCGGCCGCCACCATGGCGCTTTCACTGGTTTCCTGCGCCTACAGCGCGGAGATTTTCCGTTCCGGCATCGAGGCCATTCCCCGTGGCCAGTTCGAAGCGTCGGCGTCCCAGGGCATGAGTTTTTTCAACACCCTGCGCGACGTCATCCTGCCGCAGGCGGTGCGCATCGTCATGCCGCCCATGACCAGCAACTGCATCAACGTCATGAAAGACACGGCGCTGGCCTCGGTGGTGGCGATGCCCGACTTGCTCAAGCAGGCAACCCAGGCGCAGGCACTGGCGGCCAACCCGACGCCGCTGGTAGGGGCCGCCTTGCTGTACCTGTTGCTGCTGTTGCCGCTGGTGCAAATGGTCAGCTGGGTTGAACGTCGGAACGCCTCCGGAGGAAAAACCGCATGAGCACGCTGATCGACATCGAAAAGCTCGACAAGTACTACGGCAATTTCAAAGCGCTGAGCGATATCAACCTGCAGGTGGAAGAGGGTGAAGTGGTGGTGATCCTCGGGCCGTCCGGTTCGGGAAAGTCGACCTTGATCCGTTGCATCAACCTGCTTGAAGACTACCAGCAAGGGCATATCCGCGTGGCCGGCGAGCGGGTCGAGAACGGTCCGCGACTGGCCGCGATCCGCAGTGAAGTGGGCATGGTGTTTCAGAGTTTCAATCTCTATCCGCACCTCAGCGTGCTGGACAATGTGTCACTGGCGCCGATCCGCGTGCGTGGCCTGAGCCGGCGCGATGCGCAGGCCAGGGCCAGGGAATTGCTGGTGAAGGTGGGCATGGGCGATCACGCGCACAAATACCCGAGCCAGTTGTCTGGCGGCCAGCAGCAGCGCGTGGCCATTGCCCGCACCATGGCCATGGAGCCGCGGGCGATTCTGTTCGACGAACCGACGTCGGCGCTGGACCCGGAAATGGTCGGTGAGGTCCTGGACGTCATGCAGAACCTTGCCCGCTCTGGCGTCACGATGGTCGTGGTCACCCACGAGATGGGGTTTGCCCGGCGGGTCGCCGACCGGGTGATCTTCATGGAAAGTGGCCGGATTGTTGAGCAGAACATTCCTGAACCGTTTTTTACCGCCCCTCGGGAACCTCGCACGCAAGCGTTCCTGCAGGCCATCTTGCATCATTGAATCCGGCTGGAGACAGTAGAGTGGAATCTCTCGATATCGATTACGTTCGCAAGCAATTTCCAGGTCTGGCCGGTGGCTATGCCTACATGGATAACGCCGGTGGCTCGATGGTGCTGAGCGCCGTGGCGCAACGGGTCAGCGACTACCTGCTCAACAGCAGCGTGCAACTGGGCGCGTCCTACCAGCCTTCGGTCGACGCTGGCGAGCGCGTGATGCAGGCGCGTCATTCGGTGATGCAGCTGATCAACGCCGAGCATCCCGAAGAAGTGATCATGGGCGGCTCGACCACCCACCTGCTGCAAATACTGTGTCGCGCCATCGCCCCGTCCATCGTTGCGGGCGATGAAATCATCGTCACCAACTGCGATCACGAGGCCAACATCGGCCCCTGGGTCAAGCTGTGCGAAAGCCGCGGCGCGACCCTGCGCGTGTGGCAGGTCAACCCGGCCAGTTGCGAGCTTGAGCTGGATGACCTGCAGGTCTTGCTCAACCCCAACACCCGGTATGTGGCCATGACCCACACCTCGAACATTCTCGGTTCGGTCAATCCGGTGGCCGAAGTGGCGCGACGTGTCCATGCGGTGGGGGCCAGGTTGTGCGTGGACGCCGTCGCCTATGCGCCCCACCGCCTGGTGGATGTGCAGGCCAGCGGCGCCGATTTTTACGTCTACAGCTTCTACAAGACCTTCGGCCCGCACTTTGCCGTGCTCTGGGGCCGGCGCTACCTGTTGCTGGAACTGCCGAGCCTCAATCACTTTTTCATCGGCCAGGACGTCGTGCCCTACAAATTGCAGCCGGGCAACGTCAACTATGAGTTGTCCTTCGGCTGCATCGGCATTACCGATTACCTGCTCGACATCAGCGCCCGGCTTGGCGCGCAAGGCAGCGAGCGCAAGCGCATGCAGGCCGCTTTCGATGCCTTTGAAGTGCAGGAGGACTTGCTTGCCGAGCGCCTGCTGGCCTTTTTGCGCGAGCGCGAGGGCGTGCGCATCATCGGCAAGGCGCATGTGCGCAATCGGGTGCCCACCATCAGTTTCGTGGTCGAGGGCATTCAGTCCGAGGCGCTGGTGCGCCGCGTCGATGAACATCGCATTGGCATTCGCTTTGGTGACTTCTATGCGCGGCGACTTATCGAAGCCCTTAAGCTTGAGCGGTTTGGCGGGGTAGTGCGGGTGTCGCTGGCGCACTACAACACGCTGGAAGAAGTCGAGCGGCTCATCACGGCGCTGGATCAAGCCATCAATGCGTTGCGTTGACCGGCGCCCACACTTTCATTTTTCGAGCCCTGCCCATGGCCTTACCTGAAACCCTTGCCGAGCTGCGTGACTGTATCGCGGCCCAGCATGAACAACTGACCGGTCGCCTGCGCGATGCCGCCCGATTCCTGATCGACAACCCGCATGAGATCGCACTCAACACGGTGGCCGAACTGGGCAAGCGCTCGGGCATTGCGCCTTCGGCCTATATTCGCCTGGCCCAGGCGCTGGGCTTTGCAGGTTTCAAGGAGTTGCAGCGGCTGTTTCGCGCCCCGTTGCAACAGGCTGCCGACACCCACTACAGCGAGCGGATTCGCCACTACGGCGGTGAGACGTTGCTGGAGGATCCGACGGATGTCGGCGGGATTTTGCGCGAGTTCAGCCAGGCCAATATCGTTTCCCTGGAGCACCTGGCCGAAGGCGGCGAACAGGCCAATATCGAAGCGGCCATCGTCCACCTGCAAGCGGCCCGCACCACGTTCGTCATTGGCATGCGCCGCGCCTTTCCGGTGGCCGCGTACCTGAGCTACGCGTTGAGTCGCGTGGGTCGCCGGGCGGTGCACATCAGCGGCGCCGGGGGCACGTTGCCCGAGCAGGTCAGCGCGATTGCCGAGGATGATTTGCTGATCGCCGTCAGCTTCCCGCCCTACGCCAGCGACACCATTGAAGCCTGCCGCCAGGCGCGGGAGGCCGGGGTGACGCTGGTGGCGATCACGGACAGCGTGCTCAGCCCTATCGGGCAGATCGCCGATACGGTGATTGAGGTCAACGACGCCGAACTGCTGGGTTTTCGTTCGCTCACCGCTTCGTTCTGCATTGCGCAAACCCTGGCAATGGGGCTGGCCTTTCGCGAGTGGCAATCGGACAGCGGCACCCTCAGCCACGACCGGCTGGAAGATATCGACTGTTAGGTCGCGACGTTCGCCACGTACTTATTCAACCCGTCACTTCAGGAGAAGATCCCGATGGTTTCACCTGCACGCGATTTAGTGGGTTACGGCAGACAACGCCCGCAAGGCACCTGGCCCAATGGCGCCCGACTGGCCATCAGCCTGGTGATCAACTACGAGGAAGGTTCCGAGCGTTCGCTGGCCATGGGCGATCCGGACCAGGAGTCGATGACCGAGTGGGGCAGCTATTCGATCCCCGACGGCACACGCAACCTGGCGATGGAATCGATGTATGAGTACGGCTCGCGCGTCGGGATCTGGCGCATCCTGGATATCCTCGACCAGCAATCGGTGCGATCGACCTTTCATGCCTGCGCGGTAGCCTTCGAACAGAACCCCGACGTGGCGCGCGCCGCCGTCGCTGGTGGCCATGAAATTTGCAGCCACGGCTATCGTTGGGAAGAAGTGTTCCGCCTGAGCGAAGCACAGGAGCGTGACCACATGCGCCTGGCCATCGAGTCCTTCGAACGCACCTGTGGCAAGCGTCCCGTTGGCTGGTATTGCCGCTATGGCGCCAGCGTCAACACCCGGCGCCTGGTCGCCGAGGAGGGGGGCTTTCTCTACGATTCCGATGCCTACAACGACGATGTCCCGTACTTTGTCGACGTCGAGGGCAAGCGCCACCTGGTGGTGCCTTACACCGCCGACGTCAATGACTTCCGCTACTGGAACTCCCCTGGGCTGTCGCAGGCCTCGGATTTTTTCGAGTACATGAAGGAAAGCTTTGACGTGCTGTATGAAGAGTCGGCCGAAGGTCCTCGCATGATGTCGATCGGGCTGCACCCGCGCATGGTGGGGCGCCCGGGCCGGGTCAGGGCGATCAAGCAATTCATCGAGTACGCCAAACAGCACGGTGGTGTCTGGTTTGCCACCCGCGAAGAGATCGCCCGTGCCTGGCTGGAGCGCGGTTGATGGCGTGCCAGGCCGGTACAGCGGTGTCTTGAAAATCTGTGGCGATTGCCATTTGCGCTGACATGCGCTCCCCAGGATCGGGGAGCACTTGTTGCGATTGCCGAAACCTTGACGTTATCCGTCGTAGGCAGGGTAGTCGACATAGCCTTCGGCATGGCCGCCGTACACCGTGGCCGGATTCAGTGCGTTCAGCGGCCAGTCATTGGCGATTCGCGCAGGCAGGTCCGGGTTGGCCATGAACGGCCGGCCGAAGGCGACAAAGTCCGCCAATCCCGAGTCGAGTAATTGCGCACCCGTTTGCGCGTTGTAGCGCCCGGCGTAGATGATTGCGCCGCTGAAGGTGCTGCGTACGGCTCGGCGGAACGTCTCCGGCATGGCGGGTGCATTGTCCCAGTCGGCTTCAGCGATAGACAAATAGGCAATGCCCACGTCCTCCAGCACCTTGATCGCTTCAATGTAAGTGGTGTGCGGGTCTTCCTCGACCATGCCGAGGTACGTCCGCGCCTCATCGGTGGTGGTGAACAAAGGCGCGAAGCGCACGCCAACTTTCTCTTTGCCGATGCACTCGGCGACGCCCGCGACCACTTCGCGCAGAAAGCGCAAGCGGTTCTGCAACGAGCCACCGTATTGATCGTTGCGCAGGTTGCTGTGCGCGGAAATGAACTGATTCACGAGATAGCCGTTGGCGCAGTGCAGTTCGATCCCGTCAAACCCGGCGGCCATCGCATTTCGTGCGGCCTGGATATAGAGCTGCACGAGCGCCTGGACTTCATCGGTCGTCAGCGCCCGAGGCGCGGATGGAGGGACCAGCGCACCGGTGCCAGGGGCGGTTTCAATGAACACGCTGACCCGGTCGGTGGCGACTGCGGACGCCGAGACCGGCGCCGCTCCGTCGGGTTGCAACGCGGTGTGAGACACGCGGCCGACGTGCCAGAGCTGGGCAAAGATCACACCCTCCCTGGCATGGACTGCTTCGGTGACCTTGCGCCATCCGGCGATTTGCTCAGGGGTATGAATGCCGGGTGTCCAGGCATATCCCTGCCCCCGGGGTTCGATCTGGGTGCCTTCGGTCACCAGCAAGCCGGCGCCGGCACGTTGCTGGTAATACTCGGCCATCAGTTCATTGGCGATGTTGCCCGGCTGGGTACTGCGCTGGCGGGTGAGTGGCGGCAGGACAATGCGGTTTTTCAGGGTGTGAAGCCCCAGGGTGGCGGGCTTGAAAAAACTGTCGTTGTTCATCGGTCGTACCTTGGTGAAGTGGAGTTTCCGGATCTATTAGACCAGTCGACTATTTCCGGGTTAAAAAAATCGTTCTACCGCACGCTTGCGACGTTCGTATTCGGTTCAGTGCAAGGAGGCCTGATGTGCACGCTGTCGATATCAGGGGGAAGGTCTGTCCGGGCGCAGCATAGACTTCCATTAGACCAGTCGTCTAGTTGATTTTTTCCAGAAGGGCTTTTCAAGGGAAGGTGTGGCAAACTCGCATTTATTCGAAATATACGACTGGTCTATTGTTCGGTACTTTGCGCCCCCATGAAAACGACCTACGACGATACCCGGCAACACCTGCTCGAAACCGGCTACCGGATGATGGCCGAAAAAGGCTTCACCAGTGTCGGCTTGAATGAACTCCTGCAAACCGCACGCGTGCCCAAGGGCTCGTTTTATCACTACTTCAAATCCAAGGAGTTGTACGGCCAGGCTTTGCTCGAGCACTACTTTGTCGGTTACCTCGCGGACATGGAGCGCCGGCTGACGCTTCCAGGGTTATCCGCCCGCGAACGGCTGATGGATTACTGGCAGGGGTGGCAAGATCGTTGCACCCTGGAAGGGCACGGTGACGAGTGTCTGGTCGTGAAGCTCAGCGCTGAAGTCGCCGACCTGTCCGAGGCGATGCGCCTTACCTTGCGTGATGGCGCCCAGAAAGTGGTGATGCGTATCACCGAATGCATCGAGCAGGGTCAGGCCGAAAACAGCCTGCCTGACGGCAACGCCCGGCAACTGGCGGAAACCCTGTACCAGCTCTGGCTTGGGGCCAGTCTATTGAACAAGCTGCAACGTACCGGACAGTCCTTGAGCACGTCGATGGCGATGACGAAACGGCTTTTGGGCGTTTGAGTCCGGTTTCTGGCGATGGCCCCTGGCAGGCTTGCTGGTGGCGCTGCCGGCCGCTCCTTTGGGCACGGAACGGGTCATTCTGTTACTGGCGCCACACCTTCCTCGCGCAGGCGATGCAATAACAACTGCGTGTTGTCCGCGCAAGCCATGCCTTCGGGCTTGCTTTCAACGCCTTCGATCACCAGCAGCAGTTGCGCTTTATTCAGGGCCAGCCGTTGCTGGAGAATTTCGATTTCCAAAACCTTGCGCTTGAGCCCGCCGAGCAGCGCTTCCTGCTTCCAGCCGTTCGCATTCATCGGCAGTAATTGTCGGATTTCCTCCAATGAAAAGCCCGCCGCCTGGGCGCCGGTGATGATCTCCAGGACCCACTCCGTATCCGGTGCGTAATCCCGATACCCGTTGGCTTTGCGCGCGGCAGGCTTGATCAGGCCGCTCGCTTCGTAAAAACGGATGCGTGAAGGCGCCAGTCCGCTGATTTTCGCCAGTTCGCCTATTCTCATATTCCACTCCGGGAAACCATTGACCTTGAAGCTGACTTTAAACCTGAAGAGAGGAGATGCGAACATGGGTTATGTCACTACGCAGGACGGTGTCGAGATCTTTTACAAAGACTGGGGTCCACGGGATGCCCAGGTGATCTTCTTTCACCACGGATGGCCGCTCAGCGCCGACGACTGGGATGCGCAAATGCTGTTTTTCCTGGATAACGGCTACCGGGTGGTTGCACACGACCGGCGTGGCCACGGGCGATCCAGTCAGGTGTGGGACGGGCACGACATGGACCACTACGCCGATGACGTCGCGGCCGTGGTTGACCATCTTGGCGTGCAGGGTGCGGCCCATGTGGGGCACTCCACCGGCGGCGGTGAAGTCATCCACTACATTGCCCGCCACGGTGAAGACCGCGTGTCGAAGGCGGCGATCATCAGTGCCGTGCCACCCTTGATGGTCCAGACCCCAGGTAATCCGGGCGGCTTGCCGAAGTCGGTTTTCGATGACTTGCAGGCACAGCTGAAGGGCAACCGCGCACAGTTCTACCATGACGTTCCGGCCGGACCTTTCTACGGTTATAACCGCCCGGGTGCAAAACCGTCCGAGGGCACCATCCTGAATTGGTGGCGCCAGGGCATGATGGGTTGTGCAAAGGCCCATTACGACGGGATCGTGGCCTTTTCCCAGACCGACTTTACCGACGACCTGAAGCGCATCACGATCCCCGTGCTGGTGATGCATGGTGATGATGATCAGATCGTGCCTTATGAAAACTCCGCGCCCCTGTCAGCGAAGCTATTGCAAAACAGCACGCTGAAAACCTACGCGGGCTTCCCCCATGGCATGCCCACAACGAACGCCGATACCATCAACGCCGATTTGCTGGCTTTCCTGCGAGGTTAGGCAACGGGGGGCGGGCGCCAATCCTGCCCCGGCTTTTCCTGACGCTGCAACACGACCCGGTCCTGTGTCGGCACCAGGCGCGTTGCAGGCGGATGGATGGGGGCGTCGCGCTAGCGACGGTAGTAGCGGCGGTCGTCCTCGTAGCGGTGGCGCATGGCTCGATCCCGGTGGCGTTCCCAGTCACGATGGCGTTCGGCTTCTCGGCGGGCTTGCTCCCTACGCCACTGTTCTCTGCGCCAGTCGTCTCGGCGCCAATGGTCCCGGCGATCATGCCAGCGGTCGTCATGCCAGTCTCGGTCGTCATGGGCCAGCAACGGGCCCGGCTGTTGGCCGGCGCGAGTGGCCAAGGTCGGCCAGGGGTTGCCGGCAGCCTGTACCGGAGATTGAACGGCTGCGACTTCAGTGGCGAAAACAGGGGTTGCGGTCTTCATTTGTGTGGCGGATGCCGAGCCCATTGCCGCGAACGCCAACAGGCCGAAGATCACCCTCCGTGGGTCATGGAATTTCATGAGCGAAGACAACCTCTGATTGACAAATGGACGTGTGGCCATCCAGCGGCGGGAAGACTGCGAGGTCGCGTTTCCCGAGCGGATGTGCCTATCCACATAGACCGATAAATAGCGAAAAGTTCTAGGACCCCGCTGCGTGAGTAGTCGACAGCCTTTGCGTTCAGCCGCCCCGACCGTCATACGTGAGGAACGCATGGATGGCGTCGACGATCGCTGGTTCGATCCGGCTGACATCCAGGTCATGGGGTGGATGCAGGACCGCCGTATGCACCAGCGATTCGGTCATGCGCAGGGTCATCCACGCGGCCATGGCGAGGTCCGGATGCTTGACGTCGTGGGGATGATCCGCCAGCAGGCGCTGAATATGGCGGTGAATATCCGCTTGCACGGCGTGAGCGCCGTCGTTGTCTTCAAAAAACGGTCGTTCGTGTTCCAGCAGGCGATGCAATTGCGGCTCGACCTCATGGGCGGCCATGGCCGCGCGCACCAATCGCACGATTTCGCCACGCAAGCCGCCGTCGCCGGGGGCGGCCAGAATCGCTTCGATGGAGTGGGCCATCTGCTCGGCATGGCGGCTGTGCAAGGCCACCAGCAGGGATTCCTTGTTCGGAAAATACTGGTAGAGCGAGCCCACGCTCACGCCTGCCTGTTGCGCCACGACATTGGTGCTCATGCCGGCATAGCCGCGCTCCAGTAAAACGCGAGCACTGGCTTCGAGAATGGCATCGACCATTGCCACTGAACGGCTCTGGCGCGGGAGTTTGCGAGGTTTTGACAGGTTGAGGTCGGGCATGGTCTGGCGCGAGTAGTGAATGCGAGTGATGGCTCGTATTATTGGTTCTCCACTGCCTTGCGTCAACGCAACGAAGGCAGGACTGACAGAGGATCACCATGAAACACATCTTGATAATCGGCGGTGGCTTTGCGGGTTTATGGAGTGCGGCCTCCGCCGCCCGGCAACTTGAAGAGCTGGGGAAGATTGCGCAAATCACCCTGATCAACCCTGATCCGTGGCACAGCATTCGCGTGCGCAACTATGAGGCCGACCTGTCGGATACCCGGGTCGACCTGTCCTCGGTCCTGGCGCCGATCGGCGTCAATTTGCTGATAGGCAAGGCCACTTTCATTGATACCGGTAAGCGGGTCGTCACGGCACAGGTGCAAGGATCGACATTGAGTCTTCCCTACGACAAATTGATTCTCGCCAGCGGCAGTCACCTCGTGCGTCCATCGACACCCGGCGTGGCCGAACACACCTTCGATGTCGACTCTTACGGCGCCGCGCTCAAGCTGCAACGCCATATCGATAACCTGGCGAGCGCACCGGCCACGCCCGGCCACTTCACCGCGCTGGTGGTCGGTTCCGGGGCCACGGGGGTCGAGATTGCCTGCGAACTTCCCGCTCGACTGCGCGCGGCGGCTGGCGGGGGCGACGGTTCGCAAGCCGCTGCCCAGGTGCGGGTGATCCTGGCTGACCGCGGGCCGACGATTGCCCGTGGCCTGGGAGGAGGGCAGCCGGTCATCGAGCGCGCGTGCCGCGAACTGGGGATCGAGTTGTGGGCGGATTTCGCCCTGGCCTCGGTGGACAGCCGTGGTGTGACCCTCGGCGATGGCCGGCGCATCGAGGCGTCAACCGTCGTGTGGTGTGCGGGCATGCGGGCCAGTGAGCTGACGCAATGCGTGGCGGCGACACCGGACAGCCAGGGCCGGCTCAAGGTCGACAACTGCATGCGCGTCGCGGGCATCGACCACCTGTTCGCCGCGGGCGATGTAGCCCACGCCTTGATCGATGGCGAACATCCGTCCGTCATGTCCTGCCAGCATGCACGCCCCATGGGCCGCTTTGCCGGACATAACGCTGTGAACGAACTGTTCGGGCGGCCCCAGCAGCCTCTGAACATCGACTGGTACACCAACATCGTCGACCTGGGTCCCTGGGGGGCGGTCTATACGCAGGGGTGGGCGCGAGAGGCTGTAGCAGAAGGGGCCCAGGCCAAAAACACCAAATCGGTGATCAACCGCGAGCGGATTTACCCACCTCGTCAAGGTGGACGGGAGCAGATACTGGCGGCGGCGACGCTGGATCTGCAAAGACCACCGCTACTCAAGCCGATGGCAAGGGTGTCCTAGCGACGCGTTCGAACACGGGTGCAGCCCTCCAAACGGACGATGTTGGCGCCCGCACGGAGGGCTATCGTCCAGGGACAAAAAACACGGAGGTCACGATGGACATCAAGACGCTGCTGCTTGAGCGCGAACTCAACGAGGTCCTTGGCCGCTATGCGCGCGCCTGCGACCAGCGGGACTGGTCCGCGCTGGACGATGTGTTTGTGGAGGAGGCCACCGCTGACTACGGCGGCGTACACCTGTTGCAAGGACGCGCGCCGATCGTGGCCATGGTCCGTATGCACCTGGACGGTTGCGGGCCTTCCCAGCATTTGCTCGGCAACCTGCGGGTGGATGCCGGTGAATCGTCGGTCGAGAGCCGGGTGTACGTGCGTGCCGCGCATCGCGGAGCGGGCAGCCTGCAGGACATGACCTATGAAACCCTGGCTGAGTATCAGGATCGCTGGGTATCAACGGCCCGGGGTTGGCGTATTGCCCATCGGCGCATGGACATCAGTCATGAACTGGGATCGCGCGAGGTCCTTCGCCCGCTGCCACAGGCTGCACGCGGATAACGTTGATTGGCTGGCGGCGGTGAAGCGGGATGGGGAAGGCGTCGCCATGGCCTGGCGAAAGCTGCACAGGCCACGGTCCCGAACGGGTGCGCGTCCTAGCCGGCGCTGATGTTGCCGCAGAAAAGAGGACGGCTGCCGTCTGCCGCACTGCTGCGAACGAGCAAGGCGTAGTCACCCTGGGTCAGTTTGCCCAGTGCTACGGGGGCCTGGGCCCAATGCCGGGTTCGCGGGGCCAGCGAAGGGTAGTCGACGCTGTTGGCCTGCCGGGTCTCGTACGCCGGTTGTGCGCTCAGGTGCTCGCAGGTGCCGGCGTAGAGAGCAGTGTCGAGGCGGCTGGAGACCGCCATGTCGTGGGGGACCCCGCCGACGGTGAGCCAGATGCTGGTGTGATCGCCCACCGGGCTGAGGGTGGCGCGAGCGATATGCTGTGCGTTCTGTGGGGTAGCCACCAGGGGAACATCGATGACTTCAGACCTGCTTGCGCAGCCTGAAATCACCCCGGTCGCCACGACCAACGCCAGCCAAGATCTTCTGTTCATCACAGATCTCCTGATTAGAGGTGCGTGGATTTCCCCCCTGTGGAGTTTAGTGGCCGGCTGCGCGCAGGGGATCCAACTGATGGGTGGTCACCGGCCGCCTTCCAACCCGCCCCGAGGCGTGTGGATGGGGTGAGTCTTGGTATTCCTGATGGGAATGCATTGCATGAAATTAATGAATTTTTATTATTGGTGGCGGTGACGTAGGTTGATTCGAGGACATGGAGAACCGCCTTGAAATCATCCCCCCTCAATGCAGCTGAAAAATTCGATACCTCACGCGCCAATGAATAAGGTCGGCAGAGCCGTATTGCACTCGCCGGCTATGACGCCTGCCAGGACCTGGCGGCGTGCATCCTGGCGGCAAGCCTTGGCGATACGGGCAGGGCAAAAATCCTGGTGGTGGGCGCGGGCGGTACAGCGCAGGAAATCATCGCCATGGCCAGGCTTGAGCCGGCCTGGCGCTTCACGGCCGTTGACCCCTCCGAGCCGATGCTGGACGCCGCGAAACAGCAACTGGCCGCCCACCACCTGCTCGACCGTACGACCCTGCATCCCGGGTACGTCGAAGATCTGCCAGCAGACGCGTCCTACGACGCCGCCACCTTGATCGGCGTTCTCCATCATCTCGAAGGGGATGATGCCAAGCGACACATCCTGCGCTCCATTCAGGCCCGGCTGAAGCCCGGTGCGCCGCTGATTGTCGCGGGCAATCACTACGCCTACGCCAGCCAGCCGCTGCTGCTGGCCGCCTGGGGGCAGCGGTGGCGCCAACAGGGGGCCAGCCCGGATGAAGTGAAGGTCAAGCTGGGGAAAATCCTGCAGGGCGCGGATCCTCCACATTCCGAGGCGGCGGTTCAAAGGCTTTTGCATGAAGCCGGGTTCGGCGATGCAACCCGGTTCTTCAGCAGCCTTTTCTGGGGCGCCTGGTTGACCTGTAAAGCGCGTTGAACAGGCTCTTGAGCAATCGGTATGTGGTTGAAGGTGGTCTTTGAGAAGGGTCGCGATCGAGCCAAAGCGGCCTTTCGAGGAAGGCAGCTGACGACCAGAAACGCACGCTAAGCGCCACGCATTTGCCTGAGGCCTATCGCGTGGGTAGAATGCGATTCATTATCAATTATGTACTTGCGGGATGCCGATGCGCAGCGACGATACACTAGGTACTGCAGATCTAGGGTTGCTCTATCGCACCCACCACTCGTGGTTACACGGCTGGCTAAGCCGACGCATTGGATGTCGCGAAAACGCAGCAGACTTGGCGCAAGACACGTTCGTGCGTCTGCTCAAATCCCGTCAGTCAAGCCCCTTGCGCGAACCCCGTGCCTATCTGAGCAGCATCGCCCGCGGGCTGATGATTGATCAGTATCGTCGGCGCGAACTCGAACGTGCCTACCTGGAGAGCGTCGCGTCGCTGCCTCAACATGAGGTTCCCTCGGAAGAAAGCCGGCTGCTGATTCTTGATGCGCTCGAGCGGATAGACCGCATGCTCGACATGCTTAAGCCGAGAGTTCGCCAGGCGTTTTTATTTGCCCGGCTCGACGGCTTGACCTGCGCGCAAATAGCCGAAAAGTTGGGTGTTTCCCGCGCGACAGTGGAACGCGACCTGGCCATGGCCCTGCAACACTGCTATCGCTTGCGTTATGTCGAGGCGTGAGCCGCAGGCGCTGGATCCGGCCGTTGTCGACCAGGCGATCCACTGGCAGGTGCGGCTTCGCTTCAATCAGCCAGATGAGCAAACACAGCGCACTTTCGAGCACTGGCTGCAGCAGCGCCCGGAGCACGTGTTGGCGTGGCAGCGTGTGGAAGCGCTCGGGGATGAGTTCGCGGGCGTGCCAGCGCAATTGGCCCGACAAACCCTTGATGTCACCCACCATGGCATGCGTCGACGGGAAAGCCTGAAGCTGCTGGGCCTATTGGCCACCGTTGGCGCAGCCGCCTGGCTCGGCCGGGATTACACACTCGTGCCGGCCATGCTTGCGCAGCAGCGCAGTAGCACCGGCGAGCAACGACGTGTCCAGCTCGATGACGGCAGCCTTATCCAGCTCAATAGCGACAGTGCTGTCGACAGCGATTTCGACGCACAGCGACGCCTGATCATTCTGCGGCGTGGCGAAATCATCGTGAATGTCGGCGCGGATGAACGCTCGGCGCAAACGCGACCTTTCTGGGTTCAAACACGCGACGGGGTGATGCGCGCCCAGAGTCCCCGCTTGCTGGCGCGCGAGCGTGACGACGGCACCCTGCTGGCGGTTCAGGGAGGCTCGGTCACCGTGTTTCCTGGCGCCAGGCAAACCCTTGCCGGTAGCGAAAGCAGCAGTATCCAGGCCGCCAATCAGCTGCTGTTCACCTCAAGTGGCAGCCGTGAGTTCAGGGATAACGGCCTTGATGTCTGGAGCTGGAGTGACGGGGTGATCAGTGCGCGCAATATGCGCCTCAGTGATTTTATTGTGGAGTTGTCGCGCTATCGCCCCGGCGTATTGCGCTGCGCCGCAGAGGTGGCAGATCGTCGGGTTTCCGGCACCTTTCAGCTCGCCGACAACGATCAGGTACTGGCATTGGTCGCGCAGTCGCTGCGCTTGCGCGTTGATTTCCGGACCCGTTACTGGGTGACGTTGACCGCCGCCAGCTGAGTCCATGCGTACTTTTCTCCTGCCTGAAAAAATTAATGAGGTAGTTTCTCATTCTCGTTCGACTTGTAAGGAAGGCCGACGTTACAGGCCAATCTGCCGATACCCTTCCATGGAGCGAGAAAATGAGTTCGTCCCCGGTTACACAGCGCCATCCATTGAATCGTGCCGTACACGGCGCGATCCTGGGTTTGATCGTCAGCAGCTACGCATTACCGTCGCAGGCAGCATCTTCGAGCGCTGAACACCACAACCAGGTCCAGCAATGGAATATCGCTGCCGGCCCACTGGCGCCAGCGCTCGACCGCTTTGCGCGCGAGGCTGGCATCAGTCTTTCCTTCGATGCCCCGAGCGTAGCGAACCGCACTACGGGAGGCGTGAACGGCACCTTCGATACATCGGCAGCGCTGTCAACGTTGTTGCAGGGAAGCGAATTGCAGATCGAGCAGCAAGGCCCGAACGCTTACCTGCTGATACCTCGGCAAAAGCCTGCCGGCCCGCTCGAAATCGGCGCAACCGACATCGAGGACTACCGCCTCGCGCCCCTTATCATCAATGCCAAGGTCAAGGTCAATGCCGACGACGACACCCATTCGGTGGTCGCCAAGGAACTCTGGGTCGGCGGCAAGGTGGCAACCAGCATCCTCAACACGCCGGCCTCGGTGTCGGTGGTGACCCGCAAGGAAATGGAGCAACGCAGCGTCAGCACCACGGAAGAGGCGCTTCAGTACACGCCGGGCGTGGTCAGCGACTTTTACGGTACGGACGACCGCAACGACTATTTCCAGATCCGCGGCTTCCAGGCCACCACCTACCGTGACGGCTTGACCCTGAGTTCAATGCGCGGTGTCCGCGAAGATCCTTTTGCCTATGAGCGCATCGAAATTCTGCGTGGCGCCAACTCCACGCTGTTTGGCCCGGCGGACCCGGGGGGCTCGGTGAACTTCGTGACCAAGCAGCCGCGCTTCGAGCAGTTTGGCCAGGGCTATGTGACCTACGGTTCCTTTGACCATGTCGAGACAGGCGTCGATGTGGGGGATGTGCTGAACGACGAAAAAACCCTGGCCGGCCGCTTTACCGCCAAAGGGCAAAACAGCGACCGCGAGTACGACCACTCACAGGACGATAACCAGTTGTTCATGGGGGGCCTCACCTGGGCACCCACGGATTACACGTCGGCCACCATGATTCTGGACTACCTGAAAACCGAAAGTTCGCCGAACAGCGGTGGCTATCCGCTGGACAAGGAATACGACCGCAGCAAATTTTTTGGTGAGCCCAGCTACAATTTTCACGATGTCGAGCGCACCAGCCTCAGCGGCAACGTCACCCATGACTTCGACAACGGCTTCGTGCTGCGCAGCAACCTGCGTTACAGCAAGCTGACCGATGACTACGGCTACGTTTACCTGAGCGATAACGCCTCGCGTGTCGGCACGACGGTCCCCCGCTATCTGCTGGGGACGGACAGCGATGCCGACCAGTTCAACGGCAACCTGATGCTGCAATACGATGCCCGTTTCGAGAACATCGACAGCAGCACCCTGGTGGGCGTGGAATATCTCGACTCGTCGACCAAAGAAAGCTCGGTCTACGACCTGGCGTCCTCGATCGACATTGCCAACCCGGTGTTCACTGGCGTTTCAAGCGCACTCACGCCGTATACCGCCAAAAAGAGCGACGCGACCACCAAGGCGGTATTCCTCCAGCAGAACCTGTCGTTCTACGAGCGTTTCATCGTCACCGGCGGTGTGCGCAACGACTCCATGGACCTGTCCAGCAAGGGCTACAACCAGTTCTCCAGCCCGGTGCAATTTGATGACAAGGACAACTTTTCCGAAACCTCTTATCGCGGTGCGTTGACCTATATCGTCAACGATGAGGTGTCCACCTACGTCAGCATGGTGGAATCCGTCTCGCCCCCTCAGGTGGGCGTTACACCGCAAACGGGCAAGCAGTACGAAGTCGGCGTGAAGTATTCGCCGATGGCGATGGACGCGTTGTTCTCGGCAGCCGTTTATGACCTGACCCAGGAAAACGTCACCATCGCTGTGGTGCTGCCGAGCGGCATCATTGAGCAGCAGACGGTGGGGGAGTCGCGGGTGCGCGGCCTCGACCTGGAGGCCAAGGCGCAAGTGACGCAGAACCTCAGCCTGATCGGCGCCTATTCCTACATGAAGTCCGAGGTGCTACGCGGCACGTTGTACGACGGCAGCTCCCTCAAGGGTAACCAGTTCACCACGGCACCGAAGCACTCCGCTTCGCTGTGGAGTTACTACGACTTGCCCGGCACTGACGTCAGCGTCGGCCTCGGCGCACGCTACGTAGGCGCTTATTACATGGACGCCGCCAACACCAGCAAAAGCGATGGCACCACGTTGTTCGACGCCGCCTTCAATTACCGGATTGCCAAGGGCACCGACCTGGCCGTGAATGTCAACAATCTGCTGGATGAGCAACACGTGGTCGGTTCCGGCACGGCGAACTATTACAACCCGGGTCGCGAAATTACCGCCAAAGTGAGTTACAACTGGTAAGCCGGCGTGTAAGCCTTTTTCCCGCACAGGAAGGGGTGCCCGCTGTGCAGCGGGCACCGTCAACCTGGCCATCAATCGACGAGCAACCGGTCGCCATCGAGGGCTCAGTTAGCCATCACCTCGTCCAGCGCCTGCTCAAGGGTGCTGACCGTTCGCTCGATATTGTGCAGCTTTTCCAGTCCGAACAGACCGATGCGAAAGGTCTGGAAGTCGGCCGGCTCGTCGCATTGCAACGGCACTCCGGCGGCGATCTGCAGGCCGTGGCTGGCAAATTTCTTGCCGTTCTTGATGTCGGCATCGTCGGTGTAGCTCACCACGACGCCGGGGGCCTGAAAGCCGGCGGCGGCCACGCTCTTGATGCCTTTGCCGGTCAACATGGCGCGCACCCGATCGCCCAGCGCCTGTTGTTCGTCGCGGACCTTGTCGAAACCGTAGGCTTGCGTCTCTTTCATCACTTCGTTGAATCGCGCGAGGGAATCGCTGGGCATGGTCGCATGGTAGGCATGGCCGCCCTGTTCGTAGACCTGCATGATCTGAAGCCACTTTTTCAGGTCGCAGGCGAAGCTGCTGCTTTGCGTCTGTTCGATGCGCTCGAGGGCCAAAGCACTGAACATCACCAGCGCGCAGCAAGGGGAGGCGCTCCAGCCTTTCTGCGGTGCGCTGATCAGCAGGTCGACGGCGCATGCGTGCATATCCACCCAAAGCGTGCCCGAGGCGATGCAGTCCAGCACGAACAGGCCACCCACGGCATGCACGGCGTCGCCGACGGCCCGCAGGTACTCGTCGGGCAGGATGATCCCGGATGAGGTTTCAACGTGGGGGGCGAAGACAATCTGCGGCTTGTGCGCCGCAATGGCTGCCAGCACTTCGTCCAGGGGAGGGGGGGCGTAGGCGGCCTGGCGACCGGTGTCGACCGGTCGGGCCTTGAGCACCGTGGTGGCCGCCGGGATGTTGCCCATCTCAAGGATCTGGCTCCAGCGATAACTGAACCAGCCGTTGCGTATCACCAGGCATTGCTGGCCGGTGGCAAACTGTCGCGCCACCGCTTCCATGCCGAATGTGCCGCTGCCCGGGACCACCGCCACGGCCTGGGCGTTGTAGACCTGTTTCAGGGTCGTGGAAATGTTCTTCATCACGCCTTGAAATGACTGCGACATGTGGTTGAGCGAGCGGTCGGTGTAGACCACGGAGTACTCGACCAGCCCCTCGGGATCGATACTGGGATATAGCTTTGACATGGGTGACTCCTTTGGCAGAAATCTCAGTGGTATCGACCCTGCCCTAAGCCTTGGCAAATGACAAGATTGCCCGGGAGTCAATGGCGACTTCTGTCGGGCGGCGGGCAGCATCAGGTCGATGACTGGACACGGCAATGCTCTCAGTTGGCGCGCAGTTGTGGAGGGGGTGTCGCGGGCAAGCTGTGCAGAAATGCGCCAATCTGCCGCCTGTTTCGCAAGTGCACCGTAGGAATACGCGGGCCAATGGCTTGACGCACGGCCTCGATACCCGGGCGGTAGCCACGATCGAAACGCCATACGAAGTTCAGGAAGGTCAGGAACGCCCGGTCGAGCTTCTCGGTACAGCCTGCCGGAAGGTCCGCGCGAGGGCGGTTCATCAGGCTGCGCATGATCACCCGGGTGAAACAGGTGAGCCGCGGGGTATCGAGCCAGATGATCAGGTCGGCACGGGGCAGGCGCAGGTCGAATGTGCGCCGGGCATAGTTGCCTTCACAGATCCAGGCATCCGCGGCGATCGCTTCGCTGACGCGTGCGCGAAACTGCCCGGCGTCGGGCTCGATCCAGCCGGGCTCCCAAAACAGGGTGTCCAGATGCACCACGGGCAGACCGAGGCGCTTGCCCAAGGCGCGGGCAAGGGTAGATTTGCCGCTACCGGCATTGCCTAGAATTACAATCCGTTGCATGGGGACGTCCTGTCGCGCAAAAAGCCGGCAATTGTGCAGGTTTTGCCAGGTCAGTTAAAGGCTGGTGGGCAACCGCGCCACAGAATTGAGTGGTGCTGCATCAACCGGTTGAATCCACAGCCGATAGCTGCCCGTCACAAGGGCCTGCAATTCGATCCAGCCAGTCCATCCTCTCACTCGCTTGCGATGGCCTTCGTCTGGTCGAGGATCCTGCCGGCATCCTGCGAGGGAGGAAGCCCAAACACGCGTGCATAATCCCGACTGAATTGGGTCGCGCTTTCATAGCCGACCTCGAAGGCAGCAGCCATGACGCTCTTGGCATTGGCGACCATCAGTGTTCTGGCCTGGAGCAGGCGAATCCGTTTCTGATACTGCAACGGGCTCAGATTGGTGACTGCCTTGAAGTGGCGATGGAACGCCGAGACGCTCATGGAGGCTCGTTCCGCCAGGCGCTCCACGCCAATGGACTGCGCGAAATCACGGCGGATCCATTGGATCGCCATGTTGATCCGGGCCATCGCGCTATCCGGCACTGCGATTTCCCGCAACATCCAGCCAAGGGGCCCCTGGAGTACGCGGAAGATGATTTCTCGCTCGTAAACCGGGGCCAGGGCGGCGATGGCGTCCGGGTCGCCCATCAGTCGCAGCATTCGCACCCACGCATCCATCAGCTCGCAGGTGACTGGCGCTACTGAAAACCCGAGGTTGTTTTCAATGCGCCCGAGAGGTTTTGGCAGGTCAGCAAATAGCGTCGACAACACTGTCGGATCAAGCGTCAGGCTGACAGCCAGGTAAGGCTCTCCCGATACGCTCGGGTGCACAGACCCCACCGCGGGCAAATCAATGGACATGACGAAATAGGTCGCAGGGTCATACCGAAGCGTCCGATCCCCCACGGTCATGCTTTTGCTGCCTTGCAGAATCACGTTGATCATCGGGTCATACACCGCCGCCAGCAGGTGCTCGGGGATTTTGCCCTGCACCATGGCCACGCGAGGGATGCCCGTTTCGGTACGGCGATTTTCAGCCTTGGCCGCGAGCGACCTGAGTTCGTTCAGTTGATTGTCCATGCCGCGCATGCTGAGGGTAGATGCTGACGCCCTGCAAGCGAAAAGCAGAAACAGGCAGGTTTCGAGCAGGAACGGGTGGGGGCCGGGCTGGGGCGATGAGTACGCTGGGTCGACATTTGAACCTCAGAGGAATAGCGCATGAGCGTAATCGTCATTACCGGTGGCAGTCGCGGGATCGGTGCCAGTACCGCCGAACATATCGCCCGGCGAGGAATGGGAGTCATCCTCACCTATAACGCCAGCCCGCACGCCGCCGCTACGGTCGTTGCACGCATTGAACACGCGGGCGGCAAGGCGGTAGCGCTCAAGCTCGATGTAGCTGACGTGGGTAGTTTTGAGGCGTTTCGCCAGTCGGTGGTATTGACCTTACGGGAAACCTGGGACACCGCCACGCTGGGCGGACTGGTCAACAACGCGGGCTACGGGCTGTTCAATTCCCTGGCAACCGTCACCGAGGCGCAATTCGATGGCCTGTTGAATGTACATCTCAAAGGACCGTTCTTCCTCACCCAGGCACTGCTGCCGCTGCTGGCGGAAAACGCCAGTATCGTCAACGTGACCAGTGCCACGACCCGCGTTGCTACAGCGGGCGTCGCCCCTTATGCGGCATTCAAGGGCGGGCTCGAAGTGCTCACCCGCTACATGGCCAAGGAATTTGGCGAGCGGCGCATACGGGCCAACGCTGTTTCGCCCGGCGCCATCCGGACCGAATTGGGTGGCGGGCTGAGCGATGAGTTCGAGGCGATGCTGGCGGCGCAGACAGCGCTCGGCAGCGTCGGCGAGCCGCAAGACGTCGCGCGCGTCATCGCCATGTTGCTGTCGGAGGAGGGCGCCTGGATCAATGCCCAGACCCTCGAAGTCGCCGGCGGCTACACCATCTGACCATAAACGAGGATTTTGCCATGCTGGATCATGTTTTTTTGTCCGTGAGCGATATCGCACGGTCCATCCAATTCTACGAAGCGGCCCTGATCCCGTTGGGCATCACCGCGCGCCTGGACTACGACGGCAAGGACGGCCCGCCGGGTCATCCTGACCTGAAAGGCTTTGGTGCCCATGGCCGGATGTTCTTCTGGCTGCGTGAAGGGGTCGTCGAAGGGCGCGCCGTTCACCTAGGTTTTGTCGCCAAAAGCAAGGCTGAAGTGGACGCCGCCTATGCCGCTGCCATGGATCAGGGCGCCGTCGACAATGGCGCGCCCGGCGCGCGTTTGCACTACGACCCTGATTACTACGCCGCCAATGTGCTGGACCCGGATGGGTACAGCCTCGAATTCGTCTATAAAAAATGGCAGCACGCCCAATGAGCACACTTCTGATTTATGGCGCCACGGGCTATACCGGTCGCATGGCAGCATCGCGGGCGAAAGCGCTCGGTCTGAACTTCGAAATCGCCGGGCGCAATCACTCGGGACTGGCGACACTCGCAGCGCATCTGGACGTGCCGTTTCGCGTGTTCGATACCGCAGCGGATGCCCAGGGCTCGTTATCTGGCATCTCGGTATTGCTCAATGTCGCGGGGCCGTTCGCGCACACGGCAGAGGCCTTGATGCGTGCCTGCATCAAGGCGGGTGTCGACTATCTGGACATCACCGCCGAGATCAACGTTTACCGGCTGGCCGAGCGGCTGGGCGCTGACGCGGCTGTACACCGGGTCATGTTGTTGCCGGGTGTCGGTTGGGATGTCGTGCCTACCGACTCGCTGGCGGTGCATGTCGCCAAGCGTGTCGAAAAACCCCGCGCGCTGAGCATCGCGCTTCAGGTTCCAGGCTCGATGTCCCGAGGCTCGGCCATGAGTGTCAGTGAAATCATTGGCGCAGGCGTGCTGGCGAGGGTCGATGGCGAACTGGTCGCAACACCCGATGCGACCCCTCGTCAATTCGACTTCGGCGAGGGCCCGGTCCTTTGCGCGCCGCTGTCTTTCGGTGATCTGGTGACGGGCTGGCATTCGACCGGCATCCCGAATATCGCGATGTTCGTGCATATCGCGGGCGACGCATTTCCAGGAGGGGATCTGTCGCAATTGCCTGATGGTCCGACGCCAGAGGAGCGTGATGCTCATCGGGCACGTGCCGTGGTTGAGGTCACAGGGGCAGATGGCGCAATCGCACGGTCAATGATCGAAACCGTGAACGGCTACTCCTACACGCCACTGGCGGCCGTGGAAGCTGCGCGCCGCGTATTGACCGGTGAGCGGCAGCCGGGCTTTGCCACCCCGTCCAGGGTCTTCGGCGGTGGGTTTGCCGAAAGCATTGCCGGGACAGAAATCACCGATTTCTAAGGCCGGAGCGGTTTGCTCAAGCGGTTGTTACGGGTTCTCGTGCGGGGACGGGCGAGCGGAATCTCGCCGCGTCCCGCGCCGGTGGCAGGCCGAACAACCGCGCGTACTCCCGGTTGAATTGCGAAGCGCTTTCATACCCTACGGCATAGGCGATGGACGTCGCGTCCAGCGTATCGAACAACAGCAACCAGCGAGCCCTCAGCAAGCGCAGGCGCTTTTGATATTGAATCGGCGTCATCGCCGTTACCGATTTGAAGTGCCGGTAGAAGGCCGCAACGCTCATGCCTGACATGAGCGCGAGCGGCTCGACGCGAAAAGGCTCGGTGTAGTGCTCGCGAATCCACTGCGTGACACGGCGGATCTGCGTCATCCGGCCATCCGGTCGCGCGATGTCACGAAGAATGCCACCCAGCGGCCCCTGCAACGCGCGGAACAGGATCTCGCGCTCGATCATCGGCGCCAGCACCCCAGCCTCATGCGGGCGATCCATGAGCCGCATCATGCGTAACCATGCGTCAATCATCTCGGCGGGTGCGAGAACACCTTCGAAACACGAGTTCTGCGACGCCCCTGGCCCCTTGCCTTCGTCCATCAGCAGGGTCGCGATCACCTCGGGGGCCAGTGTCAGGCTGACCGCTAGATAGGGCTGATCCGCTGCATCGGAGTGAATCTGCCCCGTGGCGGGTACATCGACAGGCACCAGAAAATAACTACCTGCCGAGTACCTCGAAACATCTTCCCCTATCGACAGGGTCTTGGTGCCCTGTAGCACCAGATGCAGCATGGGCTGATAGACCTGATCCGCACAGGCCTCGGCGCGGACCATCTCAACACGGGGCAATCCGGTATCGGTCCACTTGTCTTGTGCACGCATCACGAGGCTGCGCAGTTCTGCCATTGGTTTTTCCATGCTTCCCACCGTGAGCCATATCCCAGGGCTTAGCAAGCCAACCGAGAAGAATAGGCAAGCATGTGCGAGTAACCGGCAAACGTCCGCGCCCTCGATGCCCGAATACTGATGACACTCGCTCGTTGCATGGCGGTTGTTCACGACCCGATCGCAACGAAGTCTTCTTTCAGGCAACTCCAAAAGGGCAAGACATGAAACTCGAAGGAAAAATAGCGGTTGTAACGGGTGCGTCGAAAGGCATAGGCGCCGGGATCGCCAAGGCTCTGGCCGCGCAGGGCGCGACAGTCGTTGTCAACTACGCCTCCAGCAAGGCCGATGCGGATGCCGTGGTTGCCCACATCACGGAAGACGGCGGCTCAGCCTTTGCCGTACAGGCAGACATGAGCCAGGCGGCTGATGTTGTGCGCTTGTTTGAAACGGTCCGCACGAAGTACGGCACCCTGGATGTGCTGGTCAATAATGCCGGTGTCGCGGTGTTCCAGATGATCGATGACCTGACCGAAGAGGCCTTCCACACGCAATTCAATCTGAATGTGCTGGGCTATCTGCTCGCGGTCCGTGAAGCCGTCAAACTGCTGGGGCGCAACGGCAGCATCATCAACATCAGCTCGATCCTCAGCACCGATCCCTATTTGGCTTCGAGCGTGTACTCGGCGACCAAGGGTGCGGTCGACACCTTGACCTTTGCACTGGCCAGGGAGCTGGGCGTGCGTGGCATCAGGGTCAACTCGATCCTGCCAGGGCACACGAACACACCGGCCACGGACGGAAATTTCGCCGGCGCCCTGGGTGAGACACTTCTTGCTGGAACCCCGCTGGGGCGGTTCGGAGAGCCTGAAGACATCGCACCGTTGGCTGTGTTTCTGGCATCTGGGGATTCGCACTGGGTGACCGGCGAATCCATCCGCGCTGCTGGCGGTGTTCGCGGTGTGGGTTACTGACACGACTGCTTGAACCCCAGGCGCACGCAAGCGTGTGCCTGGCCGGGCCGCATCGGCGGTTAAACCTGTTCCGCCTCGATTGCCCGGGCGTCGAAATCGGCTTGGGCCTTCATCACCGCTTCCAGGTGATCGAGTGTCCAGAGATACAAGGCGTTAAAAGGGTGTTCGAGCGTCCTGCCCAGCGGGGTGATGCTGTATTCAACCGCCACCTGCGAGGAGGGGATGACGCGCCTCGCCAAAATGCCGTTGCGTTCAAGACGACGAAGGGCTTGGGTCAAGGCTTTTTGGGTGATCCCGTCCAGGCATCGTTTGAGCTCATTGAATCTCAGTGGCTTCTTGCACAGTGCTGCGAGTATCAGCACCGACCACTTGTCCGCGATCTGGTCGAGCAGGAAGCGGCTGGAGCAATCCACGCCCCGATCCGCAGAGGCCGGATCGATCTTCGCTGCGGACTTATCGGCAGTTTCACGCATGGGGTTTCCTCGGGTATACCTGATGACTTCAAAGTGCGTAATTGATATTAGGTATACACAATATACCATTGGGTTTCTACCTATCCGGAGTTACCCATGTCATCTACACGCCAGACAGACGCCGCCGATCAGCTCGCGGTCGTTGAAACCCTCTACCGCTTTGCCGCAGGAATCGATCTGCGTGACAACGCACTTCTCGCTTCTGCCTTTACGCAGGATGCGGTTTCCGACTTCAGGCCTGCCGCAGCAAAGGCCGGCTTTGAATATCCTGTACTTGAAGGGCGAGACGTCATCGTTGCTGCCTTGTCCAGTGCCCTGGGGCATGTCGATACCACCCATTCGGTCAGCAATCCCCGAGTGAGCATTGAGGGTGACAAGGCGCATCTGGATGCGCTGGTTGAGGCACAACATGTGCTGAGGAACGATCCTGCACGCCACTACCTCATGAAGAACCGCTACGAGGTCGATCTGGTGAGGCTCGGTGAGGGATGGGGTATTGAGCGGGTAACGGTCGACAACGTCTGGCGCACAGGCGACATCGAAGTGCTCATGGGCATTTAGCCACGAAGGGTTTTCTGGTGTTTTGCCTGGGCGT
Source organism: Pseudomonas fluorescens (assembly GCF_902498195.1). GTDB lineage: Bacteria > Pseudomonadota > Gammaproteobacteria > Pseudomonadales > Pseudomonadaceae > Aquipseudomonas > Aquipseudomonas fluorescens_BU. The sequence continues at coordinate 689,070 of NZ_CABVIY010000001.1, forward strand.
TAGGCCATACGACGTTCAGGAAGGCAGGAGCGCCCGGTCGAGCTTTTTTGACCCAGCCGGTATTTTGTACAAGGCCCTCTATCCAGAGATAACGTCGTTGGCATAGACGGTGGTGCTGGAGCCAAAGCAGATTGACCCGCAGCACCTGAGGCCCGGCTCGCCTGGCGCGGCCGCCCGGGATTACTTCAGTTTCGCCAGCATGGCCACGGCGACTGCCTTGGCCGACTGTGGGTTCTGGCCGGAAATGACTTCGCGGTCTTCGATCACGTTCTCGCTCCATGGCTTGGCTTCGGAGAAGTTGGCACCGGCGGCCGTCAGGCCATCCTGCGGGAACAGTTTCATATGGCCGCCGCCGAGGAAACCTTTGGCCTGCTCTTCTTCCGCGTCGGTGAAGGCGGTGACTTTGTAGCCCTTGTAAATCCAGTTGGCTGGCGCTGCCGGCTGTTTGCCCGATTCCAGCGCGGAGACAAAACCGTGCGCGTCGGGGATCGCCGACAACATGGCGATGGTGCCATGGCAGGTGAAGCCGGTGACCTTGCCGTTTTCATGGAAGTGGGTCAGCAGTTGGCCCAGTTGCTTGTCCTTCAGCAGATCCTGCATCGGGATATGGCCGCCAGGCACGAAGACGGCATCGAACTTGTCGTAGCCGATTTTCTGGACCTGCGCGAAGCTGATTGCCGGCGAGCCGCTCTTCGAGGTCAGCTTCAGGGTGTCCAGCAGCGCGAGACTTTCCTGACGGGCCTTTTCATCGCCGCCCCAGAAGCTCACATCATTGGATTTCTGGTCCGCGGTGGGCGCCTTGCCGCTAGGGGTGGCAAATACGACGGTTTGACCCGCCGCGATGAAGGTCTGCACCGGTTGCATCAATTCGTTCAGGAAGAACCCTGTTTGCATGACCTTGCCGTCTTTCAGGTCCAGTTGAGCCTGATCCGACAGTACGATCAATACCGTGCCGGCGTTGGCATAGTTGGCGGCAGCGGCGAGCAGGGCGGCAATAATGGTTTTTTTCACGGGAGGCTCCAGCAGGAAGGATGATGGAGCCATCTTATTACTAGAGTAGACAGTGATAGAGTCCCTGAATTGATTTTCAGTTATTACACTGGGTAATCAATGATGGGGCGATGTGCACGGCTTCTTCTTACACGGTGTTGCATCGACCGGTTGAATCCACGCCCGATTGCTGACTGTGCAGATGAGCGGTAAAGCCTGGCTTTGACGACGTGCTAGCGAAATCAAGGCAACGCTTACGGCGTCTGATCTTCGGTGACCTCCTGCCAGCTGTCATCGGGATCAAACAGCTTCATCGACTGCGCCAGTTTAGATCCCTCGGGTCCCAGGTCTTTTTCAAACACCTGGCCCTCATGGCTGATCATGAAACTCATCACCCCGGTGTCATCGTATTTCGCCGGCCAGGCGATGAGGGCAAAGCCACGGCTCATCTTGTCGCCGATGAGGTAGCTGTAGGCGCCGCCAGGTGCCGAGGGGCCTTGTCCCTTGAGGATGCGAAAGTGATAACCGTGCCAGTCTTCGCCCGCTTTGGCTGAGCCGAACAGGGGGCCCAAGGGGCTGATCTGGCCACTGTCATCGTCTGCCCAATACAGCCCGTCGTGCTGGCCGGGAGTGCTGAAGATTTTCTGCGCGTATTCGAGAGCGCCGTCACCGTCACGGTCTACGGACGCATAGTCCATCTGGGCGTCGTGATAGGTCAGCACCGATTGCACGGCGGCCAGTTCGTTGCTGCCGATTCGCCGCGTACGGATTTCGGCGCTGCCGGCCTTGATGTCGAAACGCCAACCGTTTTTGGCTTTGATCATGGGGATCGGCAGTGTCCAGTGGTCACTGCCGACCGCCAGCACTGCCTTGTGCTTGCTGGGTCTTTCGATTTGATGTTGCTCGCGGTACAGCTTCAAAAACGCATCCACGTCACTGCGCTGCACGCCGCCTCGCGGTATGTAACTGCGCCAGTCTTCGCCCAGCAACTCTGTCAGGCGTGCCTGGTCGGCGCGTTCCGTTCCCAGTGCTTCGACGAACGCATGAGCGGCCTTTTCCGGGGTTGGAAAGGCTTGCTGTGCCATGGCCATGCATGACCCTGCCAGGCCGACGATGATTGCCAGGACATGAGGGAGCAAGTCCATGGGTAACTTCACTCGAAGATGGATATTCAACGCCGGCCCCCCCCTCGTTGTCGCATGGGGGGCGCCGACGGCCTGCTGATCTGACGACCGGCAGATCGCTCGAAATTCGGGCGTTGGGCGGATGCCTGGCTGGCCCGGCCGCGGGCGGCTTGCATGCTGGTCTGCGAAGGTGAACGAGCGCCAGCGAATGCGTTGTTGCGGGCACTGCCCGGGCTGGCGGCCGGCCGTTTTTGCGTTCCCTGGCGTGCCTGGGAAAATTCCTGGCGGCGCTGTCCCGTCTGGGCGGTCTGGTGTCTGGGCTGCTGATTGTCCCGGATATTCCTGCCCGCGCCTTGGCTCCTGTCGGACGCCTTCGGTCTGTCTGCCCCGGCTTGCATGCGATTGCCGACCGAGGGTGCAGACTGCGCTCTGCGTGCTTGATCACGGGCCTGGCGATTGGTGGTGGCCGGCCGTTCGATACCGTGCCTGTCCATTGAGCTGCGGGCCTTTTCACGCGCCTGGGCGCGCTGGGCATTATCCCCGCGAAATGCTTCACGTTGGTTGGCGCCGTCCAGTTGTCGGCCGTATTGCTGACGGCTCCTGTTGTCTCGATAGGGAACGCCATCTCGATGAATGGAGTTGTGCTGCCACTTGTTCTGGTTCCGGTTGATCTGGGTGTTGCGATTGATGTTGTTGTAGCGGTCGACGTCGATGTCGATGTCGTTGTTGCCCCAGTCACAGTCACCCCACAACGAGGCGACGATCGCCACGCCGGTCCCGAACGCCAGCCCGGCCATCAAGGCCGATCCGGGGTAATACGCCGGGGGCGGTGGATAGTAAACGGGCGGCGAAGCAGGGTAGGCCCAGGTGCCATAGGTCGTGGTCGGATTGTAAGTGGGGACGTACACCACCTGCGGGTCGGCAGGCTCGATGACGATGGTGGTGGAGCTGCTGGCAGGGGCAGGGGCCTGGGCAGCGGGTGCCGGCGCCGGTGCCGGTGCGGTCTGAACCGTCACGTTCTGGTATTGGTTGCTCTGCAGGTTGCCTGCTGCCTGCGCCTGATGACGCAAGCGCTGCACGCCGTTCATGACATCGTCGGGTTGCGCCAGGAAGGCATCGCCCAGGCGCTGCACCCAGACGGGGTCCTGTCCGAGCGTTGCCAGGACCTGCGGGAACGCGACCAGCGCCTGTACGCTCGGGTCCCAGGTCTGGCTCGACACTTGTTTGACCGCCTCATCGCCCTTGGCGTCCGGATGGGCCTTGGACCAGGTGACCGCCTCGGCGATTTCCCCGGGGTAGGTGCTGGCCATCAGCACCTGTGCCAACAGCGGGTCCGGGTAGAGCGCAATGGGCGCCAGCATCTGATCCAGCTGTTCCTGGGTAAACACCGCATCTTTGGCCGGTGCCACCAGGGGCGCAGTGTCGGCAGCATTGGCGGGTGCCTGCGGCGACTGCGCCAGGCAAGAAAATCCACTGAGGGCCAGTACAACGGACACTGCGTAAAGTAGAGAATTGCGCATCGCCCCACCTCATGTGGTCAGGCTGGCTTGAGAAGGCCGGGATCAGTTACAGGGAGTGAAAACAGCCGACTTCGATGACTCACTAAGGGTAGCAGACCCTCACGTTCAAGCTGCCCGTAGCCTGCAGATAGAACTACTGAGGTCCGAGTAGATGAACGTTTTTGTCAATGAGGGTTTGTACTATTTCCACCGACCCGTTGATGGCGAACTGCGCACCCATGCAGACCAGTAAAAAGCCCATCAGGCGCGATATCGCATCAATGCCTGACTCCCCGGTTATTTTCATGATTAACCCTGAGCTGCGCAGGCAGATCCAGAGAATAATCGCCGTGAACAAGAAGATTAACGGCGGCGCGGTCAATAGCACCCAGGCCGGAAATAACGTGCTGTGCTTAATGGTCGCCGAGGAGCTGATGATCATCGCGATGGTGCCGGGCCCCGCGGTACTGGGCATGGCCAGCGGAATGAAGGCGAAATTGGCCTGTTCCTTTGCGCTGTTGGCGGCGGCAGAAGCCTGGGCAGGCGGCGGGAAGAGCATCTTCAAGCCCATGATGATGAGAATGCCGCCGCCTGCCATTCTCAAGCCCGGAATGGAGATGTTGAAAGCGTCCATCACGAACTCACCGATGTAATAGGTCAGTGCCATGATGAGAAAAACATAGAACGAAGTGGCCAGCGCCTGTTGGTTTTTTTCTTTCTGGGTCAGGCCTTTGCTCAGGGCGATAAACAAAGCCACTGTTGTAGGCGGGTTGGTCAGTGGCAGTAACGCCAGCAATCCAAGCGCGATAGCATTCAACAAATCTGTCATGGCGAAGCGTCCGCAGTTGCCTTTTTCATGGGTCTTTGCTTGTCAGGCCCCCTTAACGCGAGATGTCGATCTTCATGACCTCGGTGTAGATGGCATTGATGGTCTGACCCACCTGGAGCTTCTTCATTCGGGCCTGAAGCTGCGGGTCTTCGACCTTGAGGACGGTCAGTTCGCCTTCCGGCGGAAGCAAGGTCACTTCATGCTTTTTCAAGTCAATGCGCGTGATCCTGGACGTGACCTTGACCTTTCGAACCGCCTCACCGCCCGGATCGGGATTGTCCTGGGTGGCGCGGACAGTCACTGATTCGTTGCTGATCCCTGGCGCAGCGTCGACATTCGTGTCGAGCACATAGGCGACCGAGCGGACAACATGGATATCGACCTTTTCGCCCACCTTCAGTGTGTTCAGGGTCCTGGCTTTTTCCGTGAGCTGGAGGGATACCGGGTTTTTGTTGGCGTCTTCTATGGTCACCTGATGATTGGCCGGATCAACGGCCAGCACCCGCGTGACGAGGTGACCCTCCATGGAATGGCTGCCCAACGGCACTTCGGCTGCACGGGCGGTAAAGCCGATCGCGGCCAAGATCGAGGCGAGGGCAACAACGGCAAGGGCGGGGATCGGTTTCATGGGCCTGTTTTTCCTTCATCGGCAGGTAGAACAGCGCTATGGGGGACCGGTGGGCGTGTTTTGCACCCAGGTCAAAGCATAGACATTGATTGCCGGGATGCCCCATCGCAGCGGCGCAGGCGGGGTTGATCGCCTGGAGGATGCCTTCGTCGAGGCTCGCAGCCAAGGCACAAGACAGCTGGTCCGGGGCCGTTTGACGCAGGCGAACCCTGTGCCTAGGGTTCTTGCAGACATTCTGTACAAGGCCGGTGCTCATGACGGGTTGTACCTGTCGCACTCTTTCTTGAAAGGACGCTCGCGATGACTTCATCACGCAAATTGTTGGTGTGTGTGCTGCCGCTGTGTGTGGCACTCGGCAGCACAACGCACGCGCAAGCCAGCACGCCGGATGTATTGCTGACCACACCCGCAACACCCGATGTGGTGGAAAAGGGTATGCGGGCCGATGGTTACAGCCTGGCAATCTCGGCGTACAACTGGGGCTATCCATTGGTTCGCATGGAGCGGGTGGCGCGTGAATACACCACGGTTGCGTCGCCCAAGCCCGATACCAGCTATCGCGCAGGGCTGAACCGGATCGGCTGGGCGACTTCGCTGGCGTCACCGTCCGCCAAGGACATGCCCACCGCCAACAATGACACGTACTACATGAGCGCGGTGCTGGACCTCACCGAGCCCTACGTGTTGACCGTGCCCGACACCCACGACCGTTATTACGTGGTCGATGTATTCAACATGTGGCAGGAACTTGAACACTACGTCGGGCGGCGTACCACCGGTACCAAGGCCGGCAAGTTCGTGCTGGTGCCGCCGGGCTGGAAGGGCGATCTGCCCAAAGACGCCAAGCGCCTCGATGTCTCGACCCAAAAGATCTGGCTGTGGGGGCGCATCCACGTCAAGCAGGGCGAAGATGTCGCGCCGATCCTGGCACTGCAAAAACAGTTCAGTGTCGAGCCATTGAGCGGCAAAGCGCATACCGATCAGATGTTGCCCGCATTACCGCAAACGGGTGATGACCCGCTCGGTTTCTTCACAGAGCTGGCGGCGGCGCTCAAGGACAATCCGGTCAAACCTGCTGACGCAGCACTGTTTGCCCAGTTCGCCCGTATCGGCCTGACAGACAAGGGCTTTTCCGCCGACAAGCTGAATCCAGCCACGCGCAAGGGCCTGGAAGAAGGCTTGAAAGATGCGCCCTACGTGGCGATTGCGTCGCTGGCCAGCACCTCGTCGATTCGCAACGGCTGGAACTGGGTGACCGGCCTCGACAGTTTCGGCTACAACTACCCGCTGCGCGCCATGGTGGCCGGGCCGTATCTCGGCGGCCAGGGTGAACAGGAAGCGATGTATCCGATCCGCTTCACCGACAGCCAAAACCAACCGCTGACGGGCGCCCATCAGTACCAGGTCAAACTGGCTTCGGCGCCGCCGGTGAACGCCTTCTGGTCGCTGACCATGTACGACGCCAGCGACAAGATGCTGGTCGACAATGAGATCGGTCGCTACAAGGTCGGCACCGATACACCGGGATTGAAAGTCGCCGCCGACGGCTCGATCACCATCCCCATATCCCATGGAAAACCCCAGGGCGAGAATGCCGCCAATTGGCTGCCGGCACCTGAAGGCGGGTTCTACGTGCTATTGCGCCTGTACCAGCCTTCGCAGGATGTGCTGTCGGGCAAATGGCAGTTACCGCAATTGAACAAGGTCAATTGAAGGGCCGGGAACGGAAAATGAAAACGTTTGCTGCGTTCGTTGCCGGCCACAAGGTTCTATGTGCCGATTGAATCCCCAGCTGATTGCCGCCTGTCCCGGCTCAAGCTTTCAACAAAGCATCCCCGATCGTTCCCGAAAAAATCGTCTCCACCGGCCCGGTGAGAAAGACGGGCCCCTCGCCATCCCACTGAACCGTGACAGCTCCGCCGTCACATTCAACCTCAACGCAAGGGTCCAGCAAGCCCCGTCGAATGCCGTTAACCGCGGCGCCACAACAGCAGGAACCTGAACCCAATGGAATACCCCCTCCGCGCTCCCAGATACGCAACCGGATGTGCGCCCGGTCAATGATCTGGACGAAGTGCACGTTGGTCCTGCGGGGAAACAGGGGGTTGGTTTCAATGGCGGGTCCAATGGTCGCTATCTCAGCCCTTTTCAGGTCTTCCACAAAATAGGTGCAGTGCGGATTTCCCATGCTGCACGCTGCCGGGTCCCCGGCAAGGGGTAACACTGACGTTTCCATTGCCAGGGCCAGAGGAATCTCCGACCAGTCGAACAGCGGCTTTCCCATGTTGACGGAAATGGCGCCGGTCGAAGTTCGTTGGCAAGTCAGCAGGCCACGGTTGGTTCGCAGGACGACCGACGTCATATTGGATTCGCGCATCAGCCTGTCCGCGGCCCCACGCGTTGCGCTGCCGCAAGCGTCGAGCGGAGAGCCATCTGCATTCCAGAACATCAAGCGCGCATCTGCATCATCGCAATCGAGCACCACCGCGAGTTGATTGAAGCCGATGCCTCTGTTGCGATCTCCCATTCGCCGAGCCAGTTGGCTTGTGACTGGATTGGGCGTGTGTCGCGAGTCCACGATAACGAAATCATCGCCATTGGCGTGCATTTTATGAAAGCTCAGCGGCATAAGTAGACCTGGCGCAGGGGCGGGGAGTGGATGGACGTTCTTACCCGATCTATCCCTGTTCGCACAAATAAATCTGTCCGTTTCAGTATGAGCATCGGTGTGTGTTCGCGGCGGGCCCTGGCTGGATGGGGCGCCTGTCAATCGAATGCGCAGGGGCGCAGGCAACCCAGGGCCATGGCGACCAGGCTGTCGAGCAGGGCCGGCTGTTCCAGTTGCGCCGGCATGTCCTGCAATACCGAGCGGATGACACTGCGCAATCCCTGCCCGAGCAGATATGCCGCCAGGGCAGGGTGCTGCGTGGTGATCTCGTGCGCATACAGGTGCAGGAGCGGCAGCCAGGTCGCTTCGATGAATTCACCGGTCGTGTGGTAGGGCCCGCGCCACATGCCCAGGTGAAGGGCGGAGTGGTAACGCAAGTGAAAGGCCTTGTTCAATTTGAACAGCCGGGTTTCGACACGAATGATGTTGGCCAGGATATCGCGCAGTGCCGATTTCAATGGCACGCCCACCAGCCGTTCGCGCACCCTCAGCAACTCCTCGGATTCCTCGTCGAGAACGCGCTCGTACAGCAAGGCAACGATCGCGTCCTTGTTGGGGAAATACTGGTAGATCGAGCCGACGGCGACCCCTGACAGGTCCGCGATGCGGGCGACGGTCAGCGCGTGTTCTCCGGCCTCATCGAGAATCCGCAGGCACGCCTGCTCCACGGCATCGACCAGGGCGCGAGAGCGTGACTGGGTCGGACGCTTGCGTAACGCGGGAAGCTGCTCCGGCGAAGACTTGGGGCCCATCGTGGTTCATCGCCTCGCTTGGTCATGGGAATCCGAGTGCGACATCGATCGTTGCACTGAATGTCCGATATTTATCAATTAAATCAATTGGTTAGTGGCTGATATGGTCGCTCTCCGAATGCGAATATCTCGGCCATCCCGACCTGAGTATGATCGTTTTCGTCGATCAGACATCGTCTGAATGCGTAGTGATGCGCCCCACAAGTTCGGATGTTCCAACCCTACCGGGAGATTGCCCATGCCTTCATCTTTCACCGTCCGACCCCTTGGCCCCAGCCTGGGTGCCGAAGTGCTTGATCTGGATCCGGCTTCAGTCGTTTTGCCAGAAACCCTGGCGGCGCTCGAGGCGGTACTCGTCAAGCACGAAGCCGTCGTACTGCACGTCCCGGGGCTCAAGCCCGAGCAACACCTGGCGCTCGCACGCTATTTCGGCGAGCCGGAAGTACACACCTTCTATCCCAACCTGGGTGAGGGCTTTGAACAGATCACGGTGATCGACTCCAAACTGGGCGATCGCGCGGATATGTGGCATCACGACGAGAGCTTTCTGCCCAGCCCACCGATTGTCACCATGACCCACGCCCAGATCCTGCCGCCCTGTGGCGGGGACACCTGCTGGATCAGCATGACCACGGCTTACGACGCGCTGTCCGAGCGCATGAAGCACTACCTCGAAGGCCTCAGCGCCTGGCACGACATGAACGGCCCCATGACCACGGCGCTGCGCCACAACGTCGTCACGCACGAGCGCTATGTCGAGGTCATCACAGCGAACCGGCGGCACCTGCACCCGCTGGTCATTCAACACCCGCTGACAGGTCGCAAGGCGCTGTACCTGAGCCCGACCTACACCACCCATATCGACGGCCTGGCCAGCACCGAGGGCGACGCCATCCTTGCCTACCTGCATGCGCATTGCCAACACGTGCAATTCGGTTTCCGCCATCGCTGGCGCGTCGGCGACATGGTGCTCTGGGACAACCGCAGCGTGCTCCACAACGCCATCCTGGACTATCAACCGCACCAACGACGGATGCAGCGCACTTCGGTTTTCGCGCGCGGGTCTTTCCACGGTTAATTCATTGATTCGAGCCAGTCGCTCAAGAGGAAACAGCCATGTTGATGGATACGCTGAACAAGGATTTGCTGGCCCGCTACGCGCCCAGGCCAGGTCGTCATGCCCTGCTGCCTGAATTGACACCCCGGCAGAGCGTGGCTTTGCTGTGCCGGGTGTTGTATCGCGAGGGCTATAACGACCACATCGCCGGCCACATCACCGTCCGCCAGGACGACGGCACTTACCTGGCCAACCCGTGGGAACTGACCTGGGGTGAAGTAAGCGCCTCGGATATCGTGCGCCTTGATCAGCAAGGCAAGGTGATCGAGGGGCAGTGGAACATCACCCCGGCCATCAACCTGCACATTGATGTGCACACCGCCCGGCATGATGTCGGCGTGGTCATCCACAACCATCCGCAGTGGGGCTCCGTGTGGTCGGCGGCTGGGCGTGTCCCACCGATCTATGACCAGACGTCGGCCCTGGTCGATACGGACCCGGTGCTCTATGACGAGTATCAGGGCACGGTCGAAGACACTGAGCGAGGCCGCGCCGTGGTCGACGCGCTCGGTGCGCAAAAGTGGGCGTTGCTCGCCAACCACGGGGTGCTGGTGGTGGCCAACGGGATTCGCCAGGCGCATTTGCGCGCCATCACCCTGGAGTGGCGCAGCCGTCTGGCCTGGCATGTGGAAACCCTCGGCGGCGGCTCACCGTTGCCCGCCAGCGTCGTGCTCGCCACCGGCGAGCGCACCGATGCCAATGGCTTCCCGTTCCTCTGGGAAGCCATGGCGCGCGAAGAAATCCGCCGCGACCCACGGGTTCTTGAGTAGGCCTCACTCCCGGCTGAAAGTACCGGTCGTTACCGACCGGTCTTCACACCGTCAGTTTCCGGCTGAATTTGGTTTCCATCACGATGTGCGAGGCGGTGTGCGCCACGCCCTTGATCATGTTGATCCGGGTGAGTTCGGCGTTGAGTTCGCTCAGGGTCGGCGTGACCAGATGAATGATGAAGTCGGATTCACCGGAGACGGCATACACCGCCTGCACCGAGTCCATCTTGCGCAGCGAGGTCATGACGTCGGTGTAGCTCTTGTTGGTACAGGAGGTCATGGTGAAGCAGTTGATGGTCTGCTGCAGCCGGGTCTGGTCGATGCGCACGCTGTACCCGGTGATCACGCCGGCCTTTTCCAGGCGGGCGATGCGCTCCTGTACCGAGGAGCGCGAGACTTCGAGCTTGCGTGCCAGCGACGCGGTGGGCTCGCGTGCGTTGGCCTGCAACAGGCCAAGCAATTGCCGGTCCTTGTCGGTCAGGTTGAACAACGGGCCGGGATTCTGCGCATCCATGAACACGTCCTTGATCTCGTGGAATTCAGTTTTTATGGGCCGCCCTGCGTTGCGAACGCGTTTCCTGGAACCTGTCCATCATCTTCAGGCCGGCGTACACCGTTTGCGCCGCTGCCGGGCCGAGAGGGCCGCCATTCCATTCCAGGCCGTAGGCATCGAACAGACGGTAGCGATCGGTCTCGCCGCATAGGGCCTCGGCGATCACGCGACCGCCAATAGGGGCGGTGTTCATACCATGGCCACCAAATGATGTACATGCCCACAGCCCTTTGCCGAGCGGGCCGATGTGGGGCATTTTGTGCCGCGCGTAGCCCATCAGCCCGGACCAGGCCTTGTCGATCCTGATGCCGCGCAATTGCGGGTAGACGTCGAGAATATCGTCGGTCAGCAACTGCCCCAGGCGCTTTTCATCCTGCAGGTTGCGGGTGGTGATACGGCCACCCCAGAGCAGGCGGTCACCCTCGACGATCCGGTAGTAGTCCGAGGCCCGGCGATTGTCGCCCACCGCATCGGTGGTGCGGACCGTATCGGCCAGGCGCTCGCCCAGATGTTCAGTCAGCACCGCGTAGGTCGCGATCGGCAGGAAGGCACGGCGCAGTTTGCCGAATTCCGGACCGCCATAGCCGCCGCAGCAATACACCACGTGAGCGCAATCGACACTGCCCTGGTCGGTGATGACCCGGTGACGTCCGTCGCGGCTCTCGACCCGGACCATGGGGGAATGCTCATGGATGGTGCCGCCGCTGCGCTCGATGAGCCCGGCCACGCCCAGGCAATAGTTCAAGGGGTGGAAGTGAAAGCCATGGGTGTCGCGCAGCGCCTGGAAATAGCGCTCGGTCTTGAGCTTTTCACACACGGCGTGGCGATCCAGATACTCGAGGTGGAAGTCAAAATCCGTCGCCATCCGGTCACGCAGGCGCTTGAGGTTATCGCCATCCTCGTAGCGGACCACGCTCAGCTTTCCAGGGGTTGGCGAGCAGCCTGGCAATTGATGACGGGCGATCATGTCACGCACCGTATCGACGCCTTCGAGCGACAGTTTGAACAGCGCGGCGGCGGTCGCTTTGCCGCAGCGGCTCTCGATGGATGACAAGCCTTCGGACCAGCCCTGGAGGACGAAGCCGCCGTTGCGCCCGGAGGCACCCCAGGCCACGCGGCCTGCCTCGAGCAGCACCACGGACTTGCCTCGCGACACCAGCTCCCAGGCGGTACTCAGCCCCGCCAGGCCAGCGCCGATGATGCAGACATCGGCCTGGACATGACGTGACAGCGGCGCGCGCTCAGTCGTGTCGTTCATCGTCGCGGTGTAGTAATTGTTGTTGTAGTTGTACATGTAGTCCGTGGTCCTTTTTTCGGGCGCAGTCAGGCAGCGCGCCGCGTCGGGAACGGGCGCCTGCCAGGCAAAGGCTGTGGTGCGCCGGGATTATTGAATGGCGGTGAGGTCGGCGCCGTACCACTTCTCGGAAAGCTGCTTGAGCGTGCCGTCGGCTTTCATCTCGGTCACGGTCTTGGTCAGCGCGCTGTTGAACGCCTCGTCGCCTTTGTCCACGGCGATGGCCAGCGGTTCGTAGTAGGCGGGCTTGCCTTCCACACGGACGATGGGATAACCATTCTTGACGGCCGCAACAACCGTTGGCAGCGCCGACAAGGTGGCGTTCAGGCGGACACCGTTGCCCATGCGTAAATCATCCAGCGGCCCCATGCTGTCGCCATAGGTCTTCACCTCGCCGGGCGTGACGTCGTAGGTGAACGCCGGCACATCGGCGGCGTCGATCTTGAGCCGGCGATTGATGTAGTCCTCCGACGTGGTGCCGGCTTCGACGCCGATGATCTTGTCGTTCAGGTCCGTGGCCTTGGCCCCGGCGGCATCCTTGTGCACGGCGAACACATAGGGCGTGTAGTAGTAGATGGCAGGGAAGTCGAGGACCCGGGCGCGCTCGGTGGTAGGCGTCATCGAGCCGACCGACAAGTCCCAGCGACTGGACCAGCGTCCGGCGGTAATGATCCCGTATTCGGGGGTCACGAAGTCGACTTTGCTGCCCAGGCGCCGGGCGATTTCGGTGGCGACATCGATATCAAAACCTTGCAGCTTGTTGTCCGGGCCGAGGAACGATTGCGGTGGCCAGTTTGCCGCGGTGGCCACCTTGATCACCTTGGTTTCATGGATGCGGTCGAGGGTGGAACCCGCCCAGGCGGCGACGCTGCCGAGCGTGACGGCGGTGGTGACAGCGGCTGCGGTGAACAGACGAGTGATCGAGATCATGAGTAAGCCTCCAGGTATTTTGTTGTTTTTTTCGATGACGTTGGAAGGTACGACGATGCTTCTCAGTGGCTGAGAATCTGTGACAGAAACTCCCGGGCGCGAGGGTGCTGCGGGTTGTCGAAAAACTCGGTGGGTTTGGCCTGCTCGATGATGCAACCCTGGTCCATGAAGATGATCCGGTCGGCGACCCGCCGGGCGAACCCCATCTCGTGGGTCACGCAGACCATGGTGATGCCGTCCTCGGCCAGTTCGCCCATCACGTCCAGCACTTCCTTGACCATCTCGGGGTCAAGCGCCGAGGTGGGTTCGTCGAACAGCATGATCCGTGGCCGCATGCAGAGGGCGCGGGCGATGGCCACGCGCTGCTGCTGGCCGCCGGAGAGCTGGCCGGGGTATTTGTCCGCCTGGTTGCCGATGCGCACGCGATCGAGGTATTCACGGGCCAGTTCCCGAGCCTGGGATTCACTGAGCTTGCTCACCAGGCGCGGACCGAGCATGAGGTTCTCCAGCACCGTCATGTGCGGGAACAGGTTGAATTGCTGGAAGACCATGCCGACCTGACGGCGGATGCCCGCCACGCAGGCGGCATCGCGGGTCAACTCGACACCGTCGATGAACACCTTGCCCTTCTGGAAGTCTTCCAGCAGGTTCAGGCAACGAATCAAGGTCGACTTGCCGGAACCCGACGGCCCGCAGACGACCACGATTTCGCCGCTGGCAATGTGCAGGTCGATGCCCTTGAGCACATGAAAATCGCCATACCATTTGTGCATTTCGTGGATCGAGACGGCGGGGTACGGCGCAATGATTGCTGAAGCTGACGGCTGATTCATCCTAAGGCTCCTGACTCAGCGGTGGGCGCGATTGAAGTGCTTTTCCAGGCGCGACTGCACGGTTTCCAGCACGATCGACAACAGCCAATAGAGCACGGCGGCGGTGATGAGCATTTCCAGGTGGCGGAACTCGGCGCGTCCCTGTGTTCGGGCCAGGAACATCAGCTCCCAGACGCCGATCACCGACACCAGCGAACTGTCCTTGAGCATCGAGATGAACTGGTTGCCGGTCGGTGGAATGATCAGGCGCATGGACTGCGGAAGAATCACCCGGGTCATGGTCTGGAAAGGATTGAGACCAATCGCCCGGGAGGCTTCCCACTGGCCCCGGGAAATGCTGCTGATCCCCGCACGGAAGATCTCCGTCATGTAGGCGCCATAGCACAGCGAGAGCGCCAGGATCCCGGCCGGGACGGCGCCGACCACGTAACCGAGCTGGGGAATGCCCAGGTAGATCAGATAGATCTGGATAAGCAGCGGGACGCCACGGAAAAACGAGGTGTAGAAGCTGGCGATGGCAATCGCGAAACCGTTCGAAGACAAGCGGGCCGTGGCGCCCAGCAAGGCCAGGACAAAGGCAATGGCAATGGAGATCGCGGACACGTAGACCGTGGTGAAAACCCCTTGGGTAATCATGAAACCCACTTTGGTCGCGATGAAACTGTAGGAAAGATTGAAGGTGTCGAAGAACAGCAGGAACAGCACCAGCAATTCGCACCAGACCGTAATGATCTGTGCCCGCAAGGGGAACCGGCCAAGGATGAACAGGTTCAGCACGACCGTGAGAGTGAAGGTCCCGCCAACCGCGATGTCGCGCGCCAGCGGGGCTTTCAAGTCAAGGACGATGGGCCCCATCAGGCTGGAAAGCCGGCTTTCACCCACACCGCAGGCCAGCGTGATGATGAAAATGACCGCAGCGACCGCCCCCATGAACAAGGCGCTGTCCGTCATGCGCGCCTTGACGATATGGTCTTTGTACATGGCTTACGTACCTCAGGGTGTGCCCCTTTGTTGTTGTAAGCCAATTATGGGTGTGCGAAATGCCGGGCGGGACCCGGCAAAATGCTGGATTAACCGGTTTGTGCTGGCAGATCGCAGGGTGCGATCCCTACATCTGCTAGAAAAATCAACCGTTATGGTTTTACCGCGTGAGCCTCGTCACGGTGAGCCGTCCCGGTGGGTTGTTTCTGTGGAACGGTAAAGCTCACGGTCGCGCTGGTGAGGATTTTGTGAGTGGGGTCGGCCACTTCAAGCAGCACCTTATGCGCGCCGGGCGTCAGCCCGACCAGGATAATGGGGTCTTCGCTGGTGTGCGCCCAGGTGCCTTTCCAGTCGTCGACGGTCACGTGCAGGTGACCCAGGCGGGGTGAAACCTCGACCGCCGCCTTACCGAATACCGGCATGATCCTGGCGTGCTCGGTTCGATACTGGATAATCACCACACCCCGGGCGAGCGGCTCGGCAAGCGGCGGATAGGCAATCAGCTGTGGCGTAGCTTCGGATTCCAATGGGAGCAGGGCTGGAGGCTGAAGGGAATCTGCTGCGCCCTGGCCCAACGCTGCCGCGCAAAAACAGACGCCCGAAGCAAAGGCCAATAAATCTCCGAGAGCGAGGGGCATGGTGTTTTTCTCCCGCGTGATGTCATGCAAGTCTAGATCAAGCTGAATAGCGTTTAGTGTTTACTTGCGTCGCAATGACCCACTTCGATTAGCCACAGCTGTTTGAGTCGGAAGAATCTAAAAGACTATAAGTCAAGCGGGCGTGGGTGAGGACAGTGAGTCACTGCGTTAGAGTGTTTTTGTTTTGCAATAATGTATATAGCTAATGTTGATTTATTGGCGCATCGGCCACTCGTGTTATTTGGCTTAGGCGCATGGGTGTCGACACAGGCTAAGCCAATTACTATCAAGTCTGACTATTTGACTTTTCCAATGGAGTAACCTTTTCTTATATTCGCGGGCTCTACGTTTTTCGTGTTCACTGTTTAATCTTTTCAGGCTGAGTACATTCGCAATCTCAACGAAAACTCTGGAACCCTCAACATGGAGCTATAACGGGAAGGTATAGATGCGTTATTGGAGAGACTATGAGGCACCTGGTTTGGAGCCCGAAGTGGCTCGGGGTGGACAGATTGAGGGCACTCCGCTATGGGGTGGTTTTCCTGGCTTTGCTCCCGTCTGTGTGCTTTAGCGGCTCATTCAAAAACCTCGATGCGCTTGCCCCGTTGGCGGGTAGCAACATCATTGACTCCGTCAACACCCCCAAAACCACTTTAATACGTACTGATGAAGGTCTTTTCCTGTACGACTCGGGAGCGTTCAAGGAGGTGGAGCTAGGCGTCGGTAACCTCGACTCCAAGGTTCAGTCTGCTGGTGGCAAGTCCGCAAATGACGAAGAAAATGCATTGGGCAACTTTAGCAGGCTGTTATTACGGCCTTCGCCGAGTGGTGCAGTTTGGATTGTTCAACCTGGGCAATCGATCTATTTAGCCCTTGGCGGAAAGGTTACCGACCTCGGCAAGAATCTACCGGCGAGCACGGAAAAACTGAGGGTCGTCGGTGTAAGCGGTGACAAGCTTTGGCTGTCCGCAGGGGGCTCGCTATATGGGTTGAGTGAAGGGGAGGAGGCGCTGAAAAAAATCACATTGAAGAAGCCTCTGTCAGCCAGCGCTGTCACTCATGTTTATCCCGTCATGAATAATGCGGATTCGTACTGGATAGTGCTTCCCATGCAGGTTGCACTAGCGAGTACGTCAGGTATCCATGTTTTGGTTGATTGGACTAAGACCAAAGATGAAGACCCGCAGTCAATTGGCAAGCACCTACTTTCATCGAACGGCGATCTTTGGTTTCTGGCGGGGCGTGGTAACCAGGTCTATTGGCTGCAGGCAGCGAACGGGCAATTGAATCAGCATGATTTGGGTGGCCCGGCACTGGACATGGTCCAGCGCAAAAACGGCGATGTATTGGTACAAATGGAAGTAGGCGGCATTCGTATTTTCAGCAACGGCGAATGGCACGTGTGGCAAGTCCCTGGAGGGACACAGCAGTTGGAGTCTGTCAATTCTATCTCGGGAAGCTACGACGGGACCGGGGTAGTCTTGGCACTAGGTACTGCTGGTTTAGCACTGTTTGAAGATGACTCGGCAAAAGTCTATACCTTGAGCCTGGGCGGCTTGTCAGTGCGTGAAGTTGTCCGGGTTCAAACGGTCGGGCCTTCTGCTTATTTGATATATGGTAAAGACGGGACGTTGCAGGTGCTTGAAGGCACACGTTTTTCGGATATCGTTAGTTTGCAGGGCGCGCCGCTGAGCGTTAGCAATACTCTGGATGGATCGCTCTGGGTCTCAGGATTAAATAGTTTTTATCGCTATAATCATGGTAGTTGGTCTCGATTTAAAATACGCACTCTTGCAGATCCAATCGTTCGTACAGTATTGCGGTTGGAGGCCAATAGTTATTTGTTTGACTCCCCGCAAACGGGCTTTACCGAATATGTCGCGTCAAAGGGGCGATTGCTACTGGAAGATGTTAATCCAGAGACGCGAACGGCTTCTGTTCGACTTGATTTGCCAGAAGAGGAGCTAACGGATAGTAATTTAAATTTGCACTATTCATTAAGTGTTTCGCCCACGGATTTCGATCGCGATCAAACGATTCGTCTGATCGCCGGGAAGGCACAGATTTCAGTACCCGTCTCCTTCGGTTCCAAGATGTTTCTCAGTGCCGAAGTAAGAAATGAATATGGTGATGTTTATCATTTAGGAGATACCACCAGCACGCCACTCAAGATGCCAGCGCCAGTCGCTACCGTGGCGGAAGGTTATTTAACTGGTTTCATCGTCAAAGTACCTTGGATCATAGGCGCGCATATGGCGCTATGGTGCGGCCTGCTTATGCTCTATCCCTACTCTCCAGCCTTGCAGGCAAGCGTATTCTGGAATCGCTCGGTTCGTAAATCGATGTCGTTGTGGTACGTGGAAGTATTGCTGCTGGCGGTTCCTTATGCGCGAAAACGGCTCATTCAGCCTTTTGCCAGTTCAATGAAGGGCGATGCCCGGCTCGACTTGTGTGAAAATTATTTCGAAGATATTGAAATAAGGGATGACGCGCAGGGAACTATTTGTAATCCCGCCCAGTTAGCGGCAACGTTGCGTGGCCACACCATCGTTCGTGGACCTTCAGGTGCGGGTAAAACGCATTTATTGCGGTACTTGATTTTGCACCGTAAACAGCAAGCTGTTTTTTTAACAGCGCGAGCCTGCAGCAATGGAGTACTGGAAGCCATTGCAGAGAAACTGCCATCTCAATTGCGTGATTTCGGGTTAGTGGAATCTCTCATCTTCCACAGTTCGCTGGACGTGTATATCGATGGTCTCAACGAGGTCAGTCCAGAAATAAGGGAGCGAATCAGTAGTTTCATGCAGTCTTTCCCCAAGGCGTGCGTCGTCATTTCGACACAGCGCTTCAAATGGAATGCTCCAAGTACTGTAACGTCTTTCGATCTACAACCATTAAGTCAGCAGCGAATAGAACAATACCTCTTGCGTGTGGGGCCGGACACCGAGAACTACACAAAGGCGGTGGGCGTGTATTTAAGCCGGCGCAAGAATGAGAACACAGATCAGCGATATGACAGCCAGGCCTCGACCACGCCTTACGATTTATCGATTGTCTCGCGTCTATTGAGAAATGGCGTATTGCCTAATGCTTTTGATATCCAGCAACAGTATTTCGAGTACGTGGTACGGCGTCATGAGGAAGAGGCTGGAGCACCTTTTCCGCTTGAGCAGCTTTCCAGCCTTGCTTACTTCGCGAAGATGAAAGGTTCACGAATACTTGACCATATGGCGCTTGCTCCCAGTATCGTTGATTTTTTGATGGAGGAAAAAATTGTCCTCCGAAGTCTCAGTGATCCCAATCAGCGAATCTTTCGTCATGACCGCGTGCAAGATTATTTGGTTGCCCAACACTTGCTGACACATGCAGATCTGCAGTTTGAGTACCTTGACGACATTCGCTTTGTGGGGGTGTATACCTTGTTGGCAGAAAAGCTGGCAGTAGAAGATGCCACTTTATTACTCTCGCAACTGGCGCTCAAAGCAACAGTCGTGCGCGATAGCACTATTTTGTATGAGTTCGTTGATCGACTTCGTTCATTGGATAAATTGAAAACTGCTGAAAGGGCAGAATGAGGTGCCGTGATGAGATTTATAAAATTTCTGAGGGTTCCTGTTTTATTGTTGATTACGTTCTCGGCTTTTAGTGTCTTGGGCAATGAGACTGGCGTTGAGGGGGTAGTAGTAGATCCAAAGAACGGTAATTTAAGTGTCCTGGTTGTCGACACGACATGGCCCGGTTCCGGCTGGGACATCAGGGTTATGCGAACCTATAATTCATTATCAGATCATGTAGGTTATTTCGGAAAGGGGTGGTGCTCTAATTTGGAGACCCAGTTGTTTGTGTTGCCTGAGGGTAATGCGCTCGTCGTCGAGTGCGGTGCTGGCCAGGCGGTGCTTTATGGCACGTTAGGGGAGGCGGATGATCGAATTGTGAAGGCGGTAAATGCATGGAGTTCAGATGTATTGGGCGAAGCAGGCGCGGACGATAATTTGCGTTCTCGATTAATGTATGATCATTTGCTTCGCTGGAAATGGGCGAAAGAAAAAAATGTTCAATTTCTACCTGAGCCTGAGGGTCGATTGTATGAGTACGGCCGAGGTTTGAATTACTTGATAAAGACGCCGACTGGCCATGAATTGTATGAGTCGGGGCAAGTAACCAGTTTTGATTCCGAGGGGCATCTAACCAAAATACGAGACAATCAAGGCAATGTTCTTCTGTTCAATTACTCAGGTGGAAAGCTGGTGCTTATCGAAGCTGAAAATGGATTGAGTGCGGCGGTTGAGCGGGGTGAAAATGGTCTTGTCTCCTCAGTAAAAAGTGGAGCTAAATCTGTGCGTTATACGTATAGAAATAATAAGCTGATTCTTGTTAGTGCGCCGGATAAAACTATAAAATATGAATACACTCCTGCCGGTAAATTATCGAGTTATTCGAAAGCCAAAGGCGAGTTGGTGAAATTCAAAATAAACGGGGATACATCGCGAATTGATGAGCTTGCCGCTGCGGGCTGTCTGCAAAAACTTGCTTACCCAGATAAAATTGACCCGGATGGCTCATATCGCGTTAAACGTAACTCATTATGCAAGGGGAAGAATGAGGCCGATGAAACTGTTTATGAATACAGGGTTAAAATAAATACATTAGGTACCCGCAGAATACTTGCCAGTTCACGCGTCATTGCAGGTGCTGATGTTGTGGATGTTAATTATCACCCGATTTATCAGCGCCCCATTTTTGTCAAGACTGTGAGTGACGAGTATCACTACACGTTTAGCGCAGGTGGTCGCGTGTCTGAAGTGACAATGGGTCAGGTCAGTCGGAAGTATGAATATGACCAAAACTGCGGCGCTATTTCTCACGTAGTTGATGATCGTGGAAGTTTCCAGTTTTCTTATGATGCACAATGTAATTTATCAAGAGTTGAATCCCCCTATGGTCAATTAATGCTGCGCTATGATCAAAAAGGTCGCATTGCAGCTATCAGTGACAGCAGCACTGGCAAAGCGGCGCTTGTATCTTATGAGCCTCGTTTCGGTAAGCCCGCTATTGTCGAGTCTCCGGGGCTTGGAAAAATATCAGTTAGCTATAAGGCGGACGGCACTATCGATAAGGTCGACAGTGCTGATGGTCCCTCGGTTGCGATGAGTGTTGCAGGGATTTTCAATAATCTCGTGGATATAACCTCCCCTGCAACAGCTGAGTTGCCGGGTGTTGAGCGGTCACAAATTGGACAAAATTGTCGCTGTAGCGTCGAGTCCTTCTTTGAACCGCAGTAAATGTAGGGCAATCATCGGTCAGTCGGGACGACATCCAGGACTGGTTCCCGATTTACGAGGGACAGCGCAGTTCCCATGCGCTGATATCGCGTAAGGGTGGTTCCGCGGTGCTGCTGAGTCATCGGCCAGCTGGATTTCGTCCTGTGTCCCAGTTGGCACAAAGCGAATAAAACGATTGAAAAAAAATGTCATAACCTTTAAATGAGAGGCTCACCGGCATTTTGCCAGCAACCAAAAAAAACAGTACCGCCAGTCTTTGGCTCAGGGAGAGCGCTGATGAGTTTTCGTCCATTGTCCGACTCCCTGCCACCCTTGAACCACGACGCTGTCGCCTCGCAAACTGCCGGCACCGGATCCGCTGGCAGCGAGGACAGGATCGAACAATTGCTGGACTCGGCGCGTGGCTGGGCCCATACCACCCAGTGGGTCGTTTACCGCGCCGGTGAACAAATGCATCTGGTGGGGCAGGGCGACCCCCGCGTGCAGTGGCCATCGACCATTGCCAATGAAGCGTTCGAGGCCTTTTGCCTGAGCTGGCGCTTGCACCGCTGGCCGACCGGTCAGGGCGAAAGCGTGCTGGGTTGGCTACTGGCGCCAGTCGACGAAGCCGAGGAACCGGCGCTCGCCGGGTTTGCCCGGCGCCTGGGCATTGAGGTGCAGACCCATACCCTTGCCCGCGCGCAGATTACCCAGCGTGTGCTGTATGAAATCACTTACCTGGCCAGTTCGACCCGCGACCGTGCGGTGTTTCTGGTGGGGGTTCACCGGCTGCTGGCCAGCCTGATCGACGCCGAGAACTTCTATCTCGCGCTGTATGACCCGCACAGCGGCAAGATCGAATACCCCTATTACGTCGACATCATCGACGTGGATGCCGTGGAGTCCGAGCACTACGAATACCTTGACCTTACGCACCTGTCGTTGACCGGCCAGGTGTTGACCAGTGGCCAGCCGTTGCTGATCGACGCCGCCGGCATTCTTGCGGCCCAGGCCGAGGGGCGTTTCTACTGCATTGGCGATCGTCCCGAATTCTGGATGGGCGCACCTTTGAAAAATGCCTCCGATGAGGTGTTCGGCATGCTGGCCATGCAGGTCTACGACGTTTCCCGCACCTACAGCGCGGAAGACCGCGCGCTGTTTCTGGTGGTGGCCCGCCACGTGGCCATGGCGCTGGACCGGATACTGCACCGGGAGGACCTGGAAGCAACGGTGATGCGTCGCACCCTGGAGCTTTCGGCACTCAACGACGCACTGCGCCAGGAAGTGGCGGAACGCGAGCGCGCCGAACACCTGCAGAGCGCGCTGTTCCAGATTGCCGAGTTGTCGAGCCAGCCGGGTGACATGGCCGAGCTGTTTCAATCCCTGCATGGCATCGTCGGCGATCTGCTGTTCGCGCAGAACTTCTACATCGCGCTGTTCGACGACGCGACCAGTGAGGTGACCTTTCCCTACTATGTCGATGAGCGCCAGACCACCCGTCCTTTGCCACGACGCGGCTGCCGGGGCCTGACCGAGTACGTGATCCGTCAGCGCCGGCCTTGCCTGATCGACGCCCAAGAGGCTGAGCGATTGTCTGCGCACGGCGAAATCGAAGTGGCCGAAGCGTATGTCCGCTCCTACTCCTGGCTGGGCATTCCCTTGTTCGACGGCGATGTGGTGCGTGGCGTGCTGGCGGTACAAAGCTATACCTCGCAGGTGCGCTATACCCTGCGCGACCAGGAACTGCTGACGTTCGTGTCGCGGCACATCGACACCGCGTTGTCGCGACGCACGGCCGCCGAGGCGATCCATGCCGCCAACCTCAAGCTGGAAGGCCGGGTACAGGATCGCACCCGCGAGCTCGATCATGCCAATGCCAAGTTGCAGCACGAAAACTCCCACGACGCACTGACCGGGTTGCCGAATCGTACCTACCTGCAACAGCGCCTGAATCTGGCCTGGTCGCGGTTCGGCAGCGAAGGCGGGCACCTGGCGGTGATGTTCATCGACCTCGACCGTTTCAAGATGGTCAACGACAGCCTCGGCCACCACTTTGGCGACCTGCTGTTGATGCAGGCCGCCCACCGTCTGCGCGGTTGCCTGCGCGACACCGACATGCTGGCGCGCCTGGGGGGCGACGAGTTTTCGGTGCTGGCGCCGGAGGCGCCGCTGGACGTGGTGATCGGTATCGCCGAACGGATCCTGGTGGCGTTTGACCTGCCGTTTTTCATCAATGGCCATGAAGTGTTTTCGTCCTGCAGTATCGGCATCGTCAGCGCCGACAGTCAGTTCCATCACGAACCCGCCGACTTGCTGCGCGATGCCGATGCGGCGATGTACCGGGTCAAGAGCGCCGGGCGCGACAGCTACGCGGTGTTCAACCAGGAAGTGCGCCGTGAAGTCTCGGACCAGGTCGAGCGGGAAGGGGCCTTGCGCAATGCGCTCAAGCGGACCGATGAACTGCTGCCGTATTTCCAGCCGATCGTCAGTGTCGAAACCGGTGAGCTGCTGGCCCTTGAAGCGCTGATCCGCTGGCACCCGCCGGGCGGCCGGGTGATTGCGCCGGGCGAGTTCCTGCCGGATGTCGAGGGTTTGCGCCTGATCGGTCGACTGGACCTGTACATGCTGACCAGCATTGCCGTGATCCTCGCCCAGCCCGAGCACGCTCATTGGCCAGCGGTACACGTCAATTGCTCCAGCTACAGCATGACGCGCCCGGACTTCGCCACTGAAGTGCTTGCCCTGTTGGCACGGCACGGGGTCTCGCCGTCGCGGATTTGCCTGGAGCTGACCGAAGGCGCGCTGGTCGCCGAGCCGGCGATTGCCCGCCAGACCATGCAGCAATTGGCTGACAACGGCATGTCGGTGGTGCTCGATGACTTCGGTGCAGGGTTTTCGTCCCTGAGCTATGTGCATCAATACCGTTTCAGCGGCCTGAAGATCGACAAGTCGTTCATTCTCGAACTGACCACCAGTGCCCGCAGTCGCGCGATTGTCCGGGCGATTGTGCGAATGGCCGAATCGCTGGACCTGAGCGTGGTGGCCGAAGGTGTCGAGGATGAAGCGACCCTGGACCTGCTGCGCGAAATGGGCGCCGGGCAGGCCCAGGGTTACTATTTTGCCCGGCCGATGGGGCTGGAGGCGTTGTTGGCGAGTTCGCTGCTGGGTGGCTCCTGAACACCCCTGTAGGAGCGAGCATGCTCGCGATGGACGTCAACGATAACGCGGGCTGTCCGGATGAACGTGGTGTCGGGACCTCCATCGCGAGCATGCTCGCTCCCACAGGGGATCGCGTACACCCGCCAAAGCAAGGCCGTCTCGGTGGACACACACCTCACTCCCTCACCCTGAAACTCAATCGCACCGACGTGCCCTGCTTTTCATGACGGATCAGGCAGGCTTCGCCCCCCAGGTTTTCCATGATCTGCCTGACCATGACCAACCCGATGCCCAGCCTCCCTTGCCGGGTGGTGTAGAAGGATTTGAACGCCCGCATTTCCTGCTCCCGTGACGTTCCGTCCCCGCTGTCGCGGATGGTCAGTTGCAGCCATTGCCGGGCTTGGTCGACGTTGGCGTGGATGGACAGTTGACCGCCTGCCGGCATCGCCTCGATGGCATTGGCAATGACGCTGTTGAGCAGCTGGGACAGTAAAAGCGGATGGCTGATGATCCTCGGCGTGGGCTGATTATCGAACTCGACCTGGATTCTCGATTGCGTCAGTTGCAAGTTGAAGCGGTTGAGCGTGGCCTGTACCACCGCCATCGGTTCCACTCGCTGCGCTTCGCCACGGATCGGGCTCAAATACAGCAGGAGTTCGTGCACCCACTGCGACATCCGGTCCACCTGACCGACGATGTCGTCGATGTTCTTCTTCGCGGGCTGGCCGTCCATGTCTTTGGCCAGCTCCGCGCTAGAGCGGATGCAGGCCAGGGGGTTGCGCAGGCTGTGGGCGACTGCGGTGGACAATTCGACTAGGCCACCGTAGGTCCTGTTGGCAACGACCTGGTCTTCCTGGGAGGCCAGCACCAGCGATGCGCGCCGGGCAATCCAGTAAACGCCGAAGTAAAAAAGCAGCCCGCCCATGGTCGACAGCCAGATGATCCAGTGCCCGCGCTTGAGGCTATCAATCAGGTCGAGGGGCTCCCGGTAAATCTCGACCACCGCCACGATGTTCCCGTGGTCATCCACGAGGGGGATGTAGCTTTCGATGAAGAACATCTTCGGTGCGCGAAAAAATTTCTGCTCGATCCGCTCTTCATCAACCTGATTGTATTTGGTGGACACCCGGTCCTTGGCGCTGAATGCCTCTTCAAGCTCGTCGTTGCTGATCTGTTTGCCGACCAACTGCGAGTTGGTCGACCAGACCACCTTGCGCAGCGGGGAGTAGATGGAGATCAAGAGCGAGTCCGGCAGGCGCGTGAGGTAATCGAGGAATTCGGAACGCACGCGCTGGCGGTCGTGCGCCATGTCCCGGGACAAATGCTGGACATCCCCGAACGGCATCCCGGCCAGGCCATGATGACGAATCTCGCCTTTGGCGATGGTCTGGATGAACTGCGCGGACATCAGGGCATCGCGTTCGAGACTTTCGGTGACGAGAAAACGCGTTGACACCGAACCGAGCCCAAAAGCAATCACACCTATCAGCAGGAAGCTGGCGACCGAAAACCAGCGCAGGAGATTGAATTGCCGGGTCGGCGCAATCGAGTCAGCCGAACTTCGGCGCAAGCGTCTGAACAATGCGGCGGTTGCGTGCATAGGATGGCCCCGGGTGGGTTGCTATACCGTGGTAGCGGCTCCATCCGCTAAAGCGTGCGTGGATGAAGGCATAGCATGCTCTGTGCCAGACGATCGGGGGCTGACGGATTTCTGGCGCAAGGGCCCGTGATTGAAAGTGTTTCGCGCATGAGACGGTGCGGTCTGATGCCGTGGCCGTTGCGTTGATTAAAAACTGGATAAGGGAAGCGGGTCACACTGCCCATTTATGGGGGAGTTTTTCCTGAGACCGGGGATAGCCAATTGCCATTGGCTCATCCGCTCCGGGCGTTGTCAGCCTGCGTTCATATCCCCCGGGTTGGCGTGCCGCGCTCAGCGCTTGCTGAACGCCAGCCGGGCGGCGAACAGAACGAAGAGCATGCCCGTCGTGCGATCCATCCACTTGAGCACTTTGGCTTGCTTCAGAACGCCGGCAAGGGGGCGAGTAGCGCCGATCAGGGTCGACGACCACATCAAGCCGAGCACCACGTGAATGCTGACCAGGCCGAATGTCCAGGCGATCAGGTTGTGCCCCTGGGGAATGAACTGAGGGAGGAACGAGACGTAGAAAATGCCAATCTTGGGGTTGAGAACGTTGCCCATCATGCCCTTCAGGAACCAGTTGGCGCTTGGCCTTGCGTCCGCTTCGAGAGGCGCCAGCGAGCTTCGCGGGCGTAAAAGCATGTTCAATCCCAACCAGGCCAGGTACGCGGCGCCACAGTATTTCAACAGGTTGAACGCCAGCTCCGAGACCGCAATCAGCGCGCCCAGCCCAAAGGCGACTGCGGCGCCCCACAGCAGGCAGCCCGCATTGATGCCCAGGGCCGCGCGAAAGGCCTGTTGCTTGCCTTCCACCGTGGCGGTTCTCAAGACCAGGGCGGTATCGAGGCCGGGTGTGAGCGTGAGCAGCGTGGCGGCGAGGGTGAACGCGAGGAGATTGTCGGCGATAGACATGGGCTGTAACTTCTAGGTCATGATGCCCGCACGTTAACACAGGCCCGGCAGCCCGCTGTACTGGCTGCTTCATGCGTGGCTGGAACGATCATTATCTGTTGGGGAGACCGCCATTGCAGACCATTCGCCGCGCTCGACAGGACGATGCCGCATGCATCGCTTCACTCGTCACCGAGGCCTACACACCCTACATCGCCAGGATCGGCAAAAAGCCGGCGCCCATGCTGGATGATTATCGGCAGGTGCTGCTCGACACCGAGACCTATGTGCTGACCGACGGGACGGCTATCGCGGGGGTACTGGTGATGAGCCAGGAACAGACGGAACTGCTGCTGATCAACGTCGCGGTGTCGCCTCGCTACAAGGGCCGGGGCCTGGGCAAACGGCTGATGGCATTTTGTGAACGCCATGCGCTGCGCACAGGGTGCGAAGCCGTACGGCTTTACACCCATGAGTTGATGGTCGAGAACATCGACATCTATAAGAAGTTGGGCTATCAGGAAACCCACAGGGCTACGGAGGAGGGTTTCGCACGGGTTTTCATGCGCAAAGCGCTACAGGTTCGATGATCAGCGGTCGCATAAATTTGAAATGCCTGGCATTGCCCGACACAATCGCGCCCCGGTCCAGCCAGCTGTGCCGGACGTGTGTGGTGAAAAGGGGCAGCAGTTGAACGAACAGACATTGTCCATGCGCCTGGAGCGCGTGGCGGCGCATATCCCGGCGGGCGCGCGCCTGGCCGATATCGGCTCGGATCACGGCTACCTGCCGGTGGCCCTGATGCGCCGCGGCGCTATCGCGGCGGCGGTGGCCGGCGAAGTGGCGTTGACGCCTTTTCGCGCGGCCGAACGCACCGTGCGCGAGAGCGGCCAGGGGCAATGGATCACGGTGCGCCTGGCCAACGGCCTGGCGGCGATCGAAGCACAAGACGGGATCACCGCCATCAGCATTTGCGGCATGGGCGGCGAGACCATCCGCGACATCCTCGACGGCGGCAAGGCGCGCCTGAGCGGCCGTGAACGCCTGATCCTGCAGCCCAACGGTGGCGAGCAGCCGCTGCGCCAATGGCTGATGGACAATGGCTACCGCATTCTCTGCGAGGACTTGCTGCGGGAAAACCGTTTCGATTACGAAATCATCGTCGCCGAGCGCGCCGGGCCGGTGGAATACACCGCCGAACAGCTGTACTTCGGCCCGTTGCAGATGCAGGCACGCAGCCCGGCGTTCCTGGCCAAGTGGCAGCGCATGCTGCGCCAGAAGCAGAAAACCCTGAACAACCTCACCCGGGCGCGACAGGCCGTGCCCGAGGAAAAGGTGCAGGACGTCGCGCAGCAGGCGCGGTGGATCGCCGAGCTGCTGGCGTGAGTCATGGCTGACCTGCGAGGCGGCGTGACGGCCGATCTGCTTTCCCGCAGGTACGCGTCCCCCTGTAGGAGCGAGCATGCTCGCGATGAACGGCCAGACACCGCGGTCATCCCAGACAGCCCGCGTCATCGTTGATGTCCATCGCGAGCATGCTCGCTCCTACAGGGGACGGGACACCAGCCAAAAGGAGTCGCTGTAAGGCGAAGCCGCCAGCCGCCGTTACCGCAGCAACGGATATGTACCCGTCCAAATCCCCCACGCCCAATCTGACAACCCCCCCTCACTGAACTACGCTGCGATCTGAACACCCGTCCTCACCCCTGTGACCTAAGGAATAGACACATGCGGAGCAGGTTGCCTGCCGTCTTGATAGCCGTTTTCAGCCTGTTCTGGTCAATGCTGCTATGTGCTGAAGACGCGGTGAAGCCCAATGTAGACCCCGCCGAACTGAAGGTGGCCAACCGCAGCATCATGGTGTTCCGTGCCACGCTCCTGGGTGAGGCACCGGCTTCGCGGGTCAAACGGGCCAAGGCGGTGATCAGCGAAGAGCTGGATGAGTCAGACAATCTCACGGTGGCCGTAGACCCGGTCCAGAACAGTTACATGGTGCTATTGGGCCACCGGCGTGCATTCATTGTTTCGCCCGGGGATGTCGACGACGGCGAGTACGCCTCTGTCCAGCAGGCTGCGGAGGCAGCGGCAGGCAAACTGCGCCAGGTGGTGGCGGAAACCCGGGAAGCGCGAAACTTGCAACTGATTCTTCGCTCGCTCGGCGCGGCGGCCATCGCCACGGCCATTTACTTCGCGTTGCTCTGGGGCGTGGCGTGTCTGCGCCGCCGCTTGCTCAAGCGACTGCCCGAGTTGATGGATCGGCACACGCGGGCGCTGAAAGTGGGGCGGGTCCAGGTCATCGAGGCCAACTACCTGTACCCGTTGGTCATTCGCCTGTTTTGGCTGCTGCGCTGGCTGGTCTTGCTGCTGCTGACCTACGAGTGGCTGGGGTTTGTCCTGTCGCGTTTTCCCTATACCCGGCCCTGGGGCGAAAGCCTCAACAGCTACCTGTTCGAGGTGGCCAGCTATTTGTTCCAGGCGATCATTGGGGCCATACCGGGGCTGGGCGTGGCGCTGGCGATTTTTTTCATCGCCCGTGGCGCAACGGCGTTCAGTCGTCGTGTGCTCAGGCGCATGGCAATGCCGGGCACCTTCAGCTGGCTGAACCAGGAAACCCTGCAACCGACCCAGCGCCTGACATCCCTGGCGATCTGGCTGTTCGCATTGGCCATGGCCTATCCGTACCTGCCCGGGGCCGGCACCGATGCCTTCAAAGGGTTGTCGGTACTGGTCGGCCTGATGATTTCGCTGGGTGCCACCAGCGTGGTCGGGCAGGCCGCTGCCGGCTTGATCTTGACGTACACCCGGACCTTGCGCCCCGGCGAGTTCGTGCGCATTGGCGAGTACGAAGGCACGGTGACCGAACTGGGGATGTTCACCACGAGCATCCGCACGGGCCTGGGAGAAGTGCTGACCTTGCCCAACTCGATGATCACCGGCACGGTCACCAAGAACTACTCGCGCACAGTGCAAGGCCCGGGCTACGTGGTGGACACGGTGATGACCATCGGCTACGACACACCCTGGCGCCAGGTGGAGGCCATGCTGCTGGAAGCCGCCAGGCGCACCCCCGGCATTCTTGAAACCCCGCCGGCGCAGGTATTCCAGACCGCGCTGTCCGATTTCTATCCCGAATATCGCCTGGTGGCGCAGGCCATCCCCAGCCAGCCCAGGCCGCGCGCGGTGCTGCTGAGCATGCTGCACGCCAATATTCAGGACGTCTTCAACGAATACGGCGTGCAGATCCTGTCGCCGCATTACCTCAGTGACCCCGAGACAGACAAGCGTGTGCCAAAGGACAAGTGGTTCACTCCTCCGGCGCAGGAACCCAAGGACCTGGGGCAGCGATAGCCAAGGCACGCCCTTCGACGCTCAATCGCTCGATGCCAACCCCGCCGCGTGTTCACGTGAATCAGGTCGGTTGCACCGCCACATCGAGCCGATGACGGCGAGCCATGAACAGCAGCAGCGGTAACAGCAGCACATGGACGATGGTCAGCCCCAGCAAAATCCCCGCATTCCCCGGCGCATGGTTGCCGGCGTCGAGGATCTGCTGGAGATGCCCATAGACCAGCCCGACAAACTCAATGACCACCCACAGCACCACCGCCGACTTGAACGCCAGCGAACGCCAGAACGCGACCATGGCCACGACGCCCAGCGCGATGTCCGACACGCCCATTTCGAACTGGAACGGACTGACCTGCCAGCCAATGAACGCGGCCGCGGTTTGCGGCGCCAGGGTGTGGTAGAGCCCGGCCCACAGTGATGTGAAACCGATCGACAGCAGCAGGAGCCAGGACAGGTATTGCTCGGCGCGATGGCCTGTCTTGTCGGGGAGCAAGGTCGGGATTAGCAGCGCCAGGAGGAAGCCCGCCAAAGGGATGTTGGTCAGGACCAGGCGTATGAAATCGGCAATCATGGTGATTGCTCCGAGGCGGCACGAAGGAACGACAGACCGGTCGACAAAAAGTAGGTGCAAAGGCCAGGCATTGCCAACCCGCTCGTCGCTTGTCCGCGGACGCCGGGACTAGCCCTGAGGCACCACCCGCGCTTCGCTGCCGGCACCTTCGACATACACGCTCATGCCTTTGGTCAGTGCCGGGTTGATCGGCTGGGTCACCGACACCAGGACGCCGCTGTTGGTCCGCACGATGATTTGCTGGGCGTCCCGTGGCTGATCGTATTGTTTTTTCTCCGCGTAGTTACCGCCCGCCGCGCCCGCGAGCGCACCGGCGATCATGGCCACGTCGCGACCGGTGCCCCGGCCGATCAGGCTGCCGAGCCCGACACCGCCGAGCCCGCCCAGGATGGCCCCGACGCCGCTGTCGTGGTTGGTCTGCATTTGCGTCTGGGTAATCTGCTCGATCTTGCCCGAGCGAATCTCCATTTCACCGGCGCCTCCGCTCCCGGCATCGACCGCGACGCAAGCGCCAAGGACCAGGGACATCAACGTAATCGCCAGCCAGGAAGCGGTGGTTTTCATGATCGGGCTCCAGCTTTCAGGGGAAGTGAAGGGTGCAAACGCGTCCGATTACGTTAGTCGAAAAAAACCGGCGGTGCCCCTGATCGAATCAGTGTTTGCCCTGCGGGAAGATCTGCGGATTGGAGAAGCTGTTGACCAGATGGTCGTACACCTGCCTCACCCGGGGTGGCACCGGCCCTGACTGCGGCCGGTACATGATCAGATCCGAGGGTGCCGGCGCGGCGTTCTGCATGACCTCGACCAGTCGACCTTCGGACAGGAACGGCTGCGCCAGATAGCTCGGCATTTGCCCGAAGGCGAGTCCCGCGAGGACCATTTCACGCTCGGTTTCGGGGTCGTCGCAGGTGAAGGCCGGCGATGCAGGCAGGAACGCCTGGCCGTCAGCCAGTACCCACGGCCAGGGGCGGCCGTTATTGCGGTCCATCAGCATTGAGAGGGGCAGGCGCTGCAACGCTTCGATACTGTCGGGGCGCTGGACCGCGTCGACCAGTGCCGGGGCCGCGACGATTTTCAGCTCGACACGGGCAACCGTTCGGGCGATGTAGCGCCGATCCCGCACCGCACCGATACGAATGCCAATGTCGATCTTGCTGGCCACCGCGTCGGTGAGCTGGTCATCCAGGCTCAGGTCGATGCTCAGGCCGGGGTGCTCGCGCATCAAGGGTTTCAGGAATTCGGTCAGGTACAGCTTGCCGATGGCGTGCGGCGCGGTGATGCCGACGCGACCGACAAGGCCCTGGTCCTGCTGTTTGCTGTTGGCGACAAACAACTGGTCGACGCGTTCGAGGGTTTCCCGGGCTTGCAAGGCGAGGCCGGCGCCAAAGGCGGTGACG
The DNA here is from genome assembly GCF_902498195.1 of Pseudomonas fluorescens. Taxonomy (GTDB): domain Bacteria; phylum Pseudomonadota; class Gammaproteobacteria; order Pseudomonadales; family Pseudomonadaceae; genus Aquipseudomonas; species Aquipseudomonas fluorescens_BU. The sequence goes on from NZ_CABVIY010000001.1 coordinate 720,942, forward strand.
TGCACTTGCCGGGTGCTGCGATGGAACAGCAGTTCGCCAAAGGTGCGCTCAAGCTCTTTGATGGCCCGGGTCACGGTCTGGGGGGAGGTGCCGAGGCGGGTGGCGGCTTCGCGAAACGTCGTCGATTGCGCCGCCACCGAAAAGATTCGGATCAGCTCCATACGGTTGAGCATGGCTGTCAACTCCTGTTCCAGAAAATGGAATTCTCAAATCCGAACTGTTCCATTTTCTGATCGGTAATGCCAGTGCAAACTGAACCCATCAACCCAAGCAAGCCTCAACAGGAGCGCTGAACATGAGTAAAAACATCCAGGGTAAAGTGGTCGTCATCACCGGTGCGAGCAGCGGTCTGGGCGAAGCAACGGCGCGTCATCTGGCGGCGCTCGGTGCCCACGTGGTACTTGGCGCCCGCCGCCAGGATCGTCTGGACGCGATTGTCCGGGAGATCACGGCAGCCGGCGGCAAGGCGATAGCCCACCCGATTGATGTCACGCGCCAGGAGGACTTGTCCGCACTGGTCGCCAAGGCTGTCGAGGCGTTCGGTCGCATTGATGTCATGATCAATAACGCGGGGCTGATGGCGATATCACCGATCGCGCAGCTGCGTGTCGATGAGTGGGACCGCATGATCGACATCAATATCAAGGGCGTGCTGTATGGCATCGCGGCAGCGCTGCCGCTGTTCGAAAAACAGGCCGCCGGGCACTTCATCAACATATCCTCGGTCGCCGGCATCAAGGTGTTCAGCCCCGGGGGATCGGTCTACAGCGGCACCAAATTCGCCGTGCGCGCCATTTCCGAGGGCCTGCGCCATGAAGTCGGCGGCAACATCCGCACCACGACCATCGAGCCGGGTGCGGTCGATTCCGAGCTCAAGTTCGGCAGTGGCCACCAGCCAAGCGCCGAGGTAGTGGGTGAGTTCTACAAGAAAGCCATACCCGCGGCGTCGGTTGCACGGGCCATCGCCTACGCGATCGAACAACCGGCTGATGTCGACATCAACGAAATCGTCCTGCGGCCGACGTCGCAAGACTTCTGATCAGTGCCATGCGCCGATTGCGCCCCCGCCGAAAGGCGGGGGCGCATTTTTAGTTTCTGCATTCCGACAACACCACCTGGCAGGTATTGGGTGTGCCACCGGAGCGGCCGGCATAGCGTATGCAATTGTTCAGGGATTTTTGCCGGGCGATGCTCAAGGTGGAGCCAAACGCCAGGCCGCCTTCGCCGGCAGAGGGGAGCGCTTTTGCATAGCAGTTCGAACCGGTGCCTGAGGTGGAATAACGCGCGGTTGCGGCTTTGCCTGCGCATCCGGCTGTCAGCGCCACCATGATGACCAGCACAGAGGGCAGGACCGCGAAGAGGGATGGGTGTGCTGTGTTTGCGGTCATCCCGTATCCCCTGGAGCTAGTGGCCATTGGTGTGGGGGTTGTCTATTGAGGTTAGTCGGTGTTGTGGATGGGCTTGGGGCCGTTCGGCGGGCGGGTTGGGGTACCGACCTGCTTTTCGCTCCGTACGCATCCCCCTGTAGGAGCGAGCCTGCTCGCGAAAAACGCCCAGGCACCGCGATCATTCAGACAGCCCGCGTTATCGTTGACGACCATCGCGAGCCTGCTCGCTCCTACAGGGGATCGGGGCACCAGCCAAAGTCAGGTCGGCTTTAAGGCCGCCTCGCTTTGGCTTTTGATTTTGATCTAAGCGCCCCGTTAAACCACGCTGGCCGAACGCAGGCATTGCGCAGTGGGTAAACCGGCAGGACGCCGGTTTAGCCGCGCTGGGCCAGGGATGGCCCATCGCGGCGACCCACGGAGCAATGCCTGCGTTCGGGCATGCCGAGCCAGAGCGAGGCACCGAGTGGTGGGGCAAGAGCCTTTTGCTTCCTTTGGGGCTTTTCCAAAGGGAGTCGCCGTAAGGGCGAAACCATAAGCCGCCGTTACCGAAGGAATGGATAAGCCCCCCAATTTGGACGCATGAAAATGTCGTTTACCGGGCAAACAATCCTACGCCACCGGCCTCATTCATCAGCAGAACCCTCAGGGCACCGTCAAGGTAATCAGGTAATTACCGGACCGTACCGGCGCCCCCGTGCCATCCACCAACCCGTACCGCTGATTGTAATAGCGGCCCTGGCCACTGTCCGCGAGCAGCTTGACCCTGACATTGCTGCAAGCACTGCACGGGCCAATGTGACTCACTTCGAGGACGCTGGCGCGGCTGGACGCAGGGCAGGTATTGAGTCGAACGAGGAGGGCGCGACACCGCCGGCGGTGCAGCTGCGTTCGACGACCCGGCCTTCGAAGCGAATGGTGTTTTGAACCACGGGCGAGGCCGCCCAGCCTGCAGTCGAGAACAGGCTGATGACGACGGGCAGATACGTGATCTTCATGGCGTGCGCTCCTTGGGGTTGTAAGGACTACGTCGTCATGAAGCGTATGGAACTTGAGTGTTAGGCGGGCTGCATATGTAAGTAAAACTTACAGCGAATCACTCGGTCCGCAGGGGCTCGCCGCTCGCATGGGTGCGGTCAACCAGGCGGATGCTGTCGCGCCCGCCGCGCTTGGATTCATACAGCGCCACGTCGCCTTGCTCGATCAACGCCGCCAGACTGGCGGGCGGCTGGTCGAACAGGTTGGCGCCGATACTCAGGGTCACGGCTTCGGGCGTGGTGAATGTCTGTGAGGCCGTGGCGTGAAACCGGTCTCGCAGTTCGCTGCCCAATGCCACGATCTGCGCGCGCGAAGCCTGTTTGAGCAGGATGACGAATTCGTCGCCGCCCAGCCGGGCCGCCAGGGCGCCGTCGGGCAGTACCGAGCGGATCATCTCGCTCAACGCGACCAGCAGCCGGTCGCCGGCGGTATGGCCGTACAGGTCGTTGACCAGTTTGAAATTGTCGATGTCGATCAGCAGCAAGGCGCCCGGTCGAGCCGATGAAACGTCGCCCAACAGCCTTGGTGCCCGCACTTCGAGGGCGCGGCGGTTGTACAGGGTGGTCAGCGGATCGCGTTCGGCCAGGCGCGCAATCTGCTTCTCGCGCTGATAACGCTCGGTCCCGGTCATCGACAGGGCGATCAACATGATCGCCATCACGCCCTCGACCAGCGAAATCTGAATGATTTCGCCACGCAGCGATGCCAGATCGATCAAGGTGCCCGGAATCACCGCCGTGATTGCCTTGACGACATAGAAAAGCCCGTGGACCAGCAGCACATACCGCAACTGGACCGCCCCCACGCTCAACGACTTGCCGTGGGGGCGCAGGAGGAAGCTGGCCCTGATCGACAACAGGGCGACCAGCAGCGAATTGGCCAGCAGCATGATCTTTGACCATGACGGTTCGTCCGGCAGTAACAGCAGCGCCAGCCAGGCCACGAAAATCAGGTACCAGGCACGCGACAGGCGTGCCTTGGTGAAACGCGCGACGCCCAACAGGAAAAACCAGTGGGCCAGCACCAGCAGGCCGTTGGCGAACCAGATGCCGATCAGCAACAGGCCGCTCATGCGCAACAAGGCCAGCGTCGAGCCCACCGTGATCGTGGCAAAACCCGCGCTCCAGCAGAGCAGCGAGGTTTCACGAATGCTGCGCCATTCGACCGCCAGATACAGTGCGGCGGCTGCTGCGAGGGCGATCGAGAGGGTCAACATCGTGGGAGGGTCTAGCGCCATATACGTACTGCCTGCCTGATTTTCGCTGAAAAGACAGGATTGTAAGCGTTGGGCCGGTTTTTCGCAGGGGCAGCGTTTACGCACCGCACGCCCGTGGAAATGCAACGCCGTCGCCATGCTATGATTTAACCGCAAATAGAGGACTTTCCAATGACCCCATCAGCCGATGTCAGTGTTGCCAGTCAAATCCGCAGGCTTGCCAGAGACAACAAGGTCACTGCTGAAGCCGACGGCATGAGTCGTATGGCTGTAACCATTACCCGTCTGGCTGGCGATGCAGTCGAACTGGATGGCATCGAACAGTTGCTCGTCAATCTCAAGCGCAAAGGCGTTCTGAGCAAGTCGCAGATCCTGACGCTCCAGGGACGCTATCTTCAAGAGAAGCGGTGTTCAGAGAAACATAGCGCGTGAATTTCGACCCGTTCGGCGATTTCGAAACGGCTGGATACCTTCAAAATTCGCTCCAGCTGAAGGATCCCGTTGAAGTCAAAGAGTCAGAACATCTTTCGTTCGAATCGAGTATCGAAGACGCTCTCGCTCATTTAGCCAAAAGCAAGCTCATCGACTATGAAACAGTTCTCAAGATCCACGAGATCCTGTTTTGCGATTTCTACCCTTGGGCGGGTAAGGATCGCAACGAGTTGATACCTCACCTTGCAGTCTTCAAGGGTTCACACGACGATCCGCGCAGCACCGCCTTCGAGCGGCCTGACTTCATCAAGATGTCTGTCGACTATGCGCTTAAGCTGGCTGCGGACAAAAAGCGCTTTCGGGCGTGCCCTGGCGAGGTGATGGGGCAGCTCGCGTTTTCACATCCTTTCCTGGACGGCAACGGGCGCACGATTCTTCTGGTTTTCATGGAGCTCTGCTATCGGGCCGGGTTCGCCATCGACTGGTCAAGGACCCGCAAGGATGATTACCTGCTTGCACTCAGCGACGAGATTCGAGAACCAAGTAAGGGATATCTCGATACCTATTTGAAACCTTTCATAGTGGACATATCCAGCCGTGACGAGTGGCCAGAAACTATCAGTGGCATAAGCGGCCTGGATGGCCTGGACAAGGAAGCCATTACGTACGAGAGCCTCGACAACCCGGCAGTCCAGCAGATCTACAAGACATACAGGACACAGTCACTTGACGTCCCGACACCTCCCGAATCGGATGGCTGAAAGCTGTAGCCAGTCCGCGCATCGGCCGGTTGAACCCACAGCGGATACCGGCCCGTTGCGCAGGGCAGCCATCGATCCGAAACAGCGCGCCCTGCGCACCGACACGCTGCCCGGAAGCATCTAGCGGTTACCCACGTTATGACAGGTGCGACTCGCCCGCCGCACGGCTCAAGTCCCTGGGCCTTCCCCCGATGCGCGTGAACGCCAGCCACACAAACAGCAGCACACTGCAACCAATGAGCAGGGAGGCGCCGCCGATCAGAGGTTCGACCGCGGGGAAGCCCTTGAGGCGCAGCGTCAGTGCGCCGAGCATCACCGGCACGCCGACGTTGTACAGCCAGAACTGGGCGCTGGCAGCGCGGCCTTCGGTGGTGGCGGGGTAGACGGTGCCGATGAGTCCGAACAGTGCCATCGACACCCATCCCAACAGGTTGACATGGGCATGGACCGCGAAGAGCGAATGGTCGCCGGAAGCGCCCATGGTCACGCCCAGCGCCACGCCAAGGGCGAAGTAGAGGGCGGCGAGCCGAAACCAGGTTTGCGAACGGGGATTGTGATTCATGGCATTCACCTCATGCGCCCCGGGGCGCGTTCAGTTGCTGATGATCGATGTGAAAATCGCCTGCCGTTGCGCGCTGTACTCCTGTTGGGCGACCCCTTGTGGACGGGTGGTCGCGTGTCTATTATGAGACTCGTGTCTCATTACAAGACGGAGTATCATTTATTCCATGTCGACCTCCAAGTCAAGCCCGTCCATCGGCGACGGCGATTCCCAAGGCCGCGTCAACCAGCGGCTGCGAACGCGCCAGGCGCTGGTCGAGGCCGCCGTTGCAATGCGCGCAGAGGGCCAGAATCCGACGGTTGCGCAAGTGGCCGAGCGCGCGAGGGTGTCGCGGGCCACGGCGTATCGCTACTTTCCTTCGATGGAGGCGTTGATCAGCGAGACGGCGGCCGATCGCGACATGCAGCCGCTGGAGCGCCTCTGGCGTCCGGGGGATGATCCGGTGAAGGGCATTGGCCTGGCGGCCAACGCGTTGAACAGGCTGTTGATCGACGACGAGATCGGCCTGCACGTGATGGAACGCTCGTTCATGACGGTGTGGCTCGAAGGCGAGTCTCACGAGCCCCTGCGGCCGGGCCGACGCATGAGCTACATCGAGCCGATTGTCGACTCGATGAAGGACGTGCTTTCACCCAGGGCCCGCAAGCGATTGAAGCAGGCGCTGTCGATCGTCATGGGCACCGAGGCGTTGATTGCCGTGCGCGACATCAGTCGCGCAAGCATTGAAGAGTCACTCGACACCGCCGCATGGGCGGCGCGGGCGCTCGTTCGCCAGGCACTGGCGGAGGACGAACAGGCACGACCAAAGCGCAAGGCCAGGCCTGCGGGCCCGGGGGCCTAGCGTCTACAGGCCGGGCAACAGATCGGGCTGCACAATCACGCCGCCTTTCATCACCACGGGCAGTTTCTCGAGAATCGAAATATCGGCAATCGGGTCGCCGTCGACGGCGATCATGTCGGCGAAGCGACCCGTACTGACGGCGCCTACGTCCTGCTGCCAGTTGAGCAGGTCGGCGGCGACCACGGTGGCGGACTGGATCGCCTGCATGGGCGTCATGCCGTACTTCACCATGTAGGCGAATTGCTTGGCATTGGTGCCGATCGGATACACGCCGGCGTCGGTGCCATAGGCAATCTTCACCCCGGCCTTGACCGCTTTGCGAAAGGCCTCGCGCTGTACTTCAGTGGTCTCGGTGTTCTTGCGCAGGTATTCCTCCGGCCAGCCTTCCTTGCGACCGACTTCATCGATGTAGTCACCGTTATAGATGTCCATCACCAGGTAGGTGCCTTTTTCCTTGGCCATTTTGATGCCTTCGTCATCCAGCAGCGAAGCATGTTCAACCGATTTCACGCCGGCCCGGATAGCGGCCTTGATGCCCTCTGCACCATGGGCATGCACGGTGGCATAGCTTTTGTGAATCCTGGCTTCCTGGACCACCGCGCGCATTTCATCCTCGGTCATTTCCATTTGACCGGGCTCAGTCCCTACGGCCAGTACCGAGCCGGTGGCCATCATCTTGATGGTGTCGACGCCGTGCTGGAACAGGTAGCGGGTCTTCAATTTCGCATCATTGGCATCGCGGTAAACCCCCACCCGCATATCCGCCGGGATCTCCACGCCCGGCGCAAATCCCGTGACTTCGCCACCACCGCCCGCCACGGTGATGTACGCACCCACCACGTTCATTCTCGGCCCCAGCACCCGGTTGGCGTTGATCGCGTCACGCAGCGCGACATCGGTGAATGCGCGATAGGTGCCCAGGTCATGCACCGTGGTAAAACCCGCGCGCAGGGTTTGATAGGCATGTTTGGCACCCATCAGCGCGACGTCTTGCGGGGAGTGCAGGAGCGGCTCGGCGACGTTGTTGGTCATGTCCCAGTCGGAGATATGCGTGTGCATGTCGATCAGGCCCGGCAACACGGTCTTGGTCGACCAATCGATGACTTTGCTGTCGGCGGCGGGGGCGCTCCACGGCTCGACGGCAACGATGCGCTCGCCCTCGACCTTGATGCGTTGATCGGTCAGTACCTTGCCGCGCTCGACGTCCACCAGGTGCCCGGCGTGGATGTAGAGCGTATCGGCTTGAGCATTCAATGCCATCGATGAAAGTGAAATGGCCAGCGCCATGCACTTTATAGAAAATTTGTTCATGTAAGACCTCTTGTTATAAACCCAGGGACATCACTTCAAAACAGGTCCAGCGGGAACTCTGTGATGATTCTTAGTTGCTTGACGCTGTCGCCGGTAAAGTCATGTTCGGCATAGCGGACACGCACGGACAAGTTCTTCAGGGCACCCGTTTCAACCACGGTTTTCAGATCGATATCCCGCTCGATCTGTTTGTCCGAATGGGCGAAATAGGCGTACAAGCCATCCGGGTCGACCCGTTCATTGTCGATATCGAAGCCATAGACATAACGAAAGCCGAGTGTGGTGTGCAGTCCGCCGGTACTTCCAAAGTCATAGGCATAACCAAGCCCCACGGACTGCTCGCCAGGGCCGTTGAAATCGCCATATTGCGAAGAGTTGGCGAGGTAGATGGAGTCCATGTAAGTACCGTCCGACGCCATCAAATAGTCGAATGGTTGATCACCCTGGATTTTCTGATAGGACAAGGTGTAAGTGTGTGGGCCATTGGCATAGGCGGTCGCCAGCGACCAGGCTGTAACGTTTATTGCACCAGCGCGGGCCTGGCCTTCATCGAGGGAGCGATAGAGGTTGAAATCCAGGCTCAGTGATTGCTCCTGTTCCAGTGCCCAGCTGTAGTTGGCATTGATATAGAACTGGCGCCACAAGTCTTGTGCGCGCGACACGTACACGCCGACGCCACCCTGTTCGACGGGCTGGTAGGTCAGCCCGGCATAGTCCACGTCACCCGCGTCGACCCCGGCGTACCCGGCCATGAACCCGCCGTCATGGCTGGTGCTGGTGTAACCCCGGGAGGAGTAAAAATGGCCGATGTCGATACTGACCTTGTCGATCTCATCGCTTAACAGTTGAATGCCTCGGGTCGTCATCGGCATCAACCGCAGATCGGGGGTGGCGAAGACGGGATTGTAAGGACGCAGATCGCCGTACTTGAGCACCGTGTTCGACCATTTTATTTTGACCGAGGCATTGAGGGTGGAGGACTCCGTTCTTTCGCCATCACCCTCGGCGGGAAACATCCCCGTGCCCACGGTGCCGCGCCCGCCATCGAGCTTGTAGGCGGTATAGGCACTTGCATCGAGACCAAATCCGATTTCGCCTTGGGTAAAACCGGACTGATAGTCCATCAGCAAACCCTGGCCCCAGCCTCGTGCATCGGGATAGTCGGACAGGGAGTTGCGGTTGAAATACATATTGCGTGCTAGCAGTTTCGCAGTTCCACCCTCGATAAAACCCTCCTGGGTTTCATCAGCCTGCGCTTGCAGAGCACTTGCAGATATCGAAACGACAAACAGACCCAACAGTGGACGCTTTTTCATTAAAGGCCTCAGGGCTTTTTATTGTTATATGAAAACGCCTGTGCAGTTCGGTGGACTTCGGCCGCCGAAAATCAAGCAACATCAGAATGTTTAAAGTGGGCGAAGATCAATGGGTCGAGAAACGACTTGTGAATAGATGAAATATGAACGGAGGCCAACCCGACCTAGGCTGGCCTCGTGCCGGGTTCAGTCGGCTTTGAAGCAATAGGCAGCCAGTTTGTTGCCGTCCGGATCACGGGCATAGGCTGCATAGGCGTTCGGTGCCCAGCCCCGTGGACCGGGAAGGCCTTCACAGCGACCGCCAGCCGCCAGGGCCGCGGCATGGAAGGCGTCGATGGCGGCACGGGTCGGTGCCTCGAAACTGACGGTCACACCATTGCCGACGCTGGCGGGGGCACCGTCAGCCGGTTTCAGGACGAAAAAGGCCGGTGCCGTTTCGCCCCAGATGGAACCATTGTCCCCGAGATCGGCGAGGCGTTTGTGGCCGAGCTCGGCCAGTACCTCATCGTAGAAACCGCGGGCTTTGTTCAGGTCATTGGTACCGACTGTCACGTGAGTGAAAACGCTCATTTTTGTAGCTCTCCTGGGTAGAAACGACTGGCCAAGAGTGTGGCGCTTTCATCTGAATTTACAGTGATGTCTCTGCATTAATGCCATGTCGGGAACGCATGGAAAGCAGAGGGTGCACGGGTGCTGCTGATGCTAGCCGGCGAGATATTCACTCAGCGCGTCCCCCAGGATGTCGAATGTTCGGGCGATGCGTCTGACTTTGCGCAGGTCGTTATGCATGGCAATCCACACATCGACCTCGAAGCCAAATTGCTCCGGCAGGATAGGGATCAGGCCATGCGCGGCGGCGACAGTGGCGGGGCACAAACCGAAACCAAGCCCCGCCCTGAGTGCGGCGATCTGGGCCAGGTGGTTGTCGGTGGCAATTGCGAAGTGCTGGTCCGCTTCACACAGTCCGACTTCGACCAACCGACGCAGGTCGGCGCAACGGCGGTCGGGACCAATCAGCGGGGCGCGTCGCAAGGCGCAGAGGTTCGTCGGCTCACCGTAGCGCTCAAGGCAGGCGTCGCTGGCGTATACGCCGATGCGCAGGGCACCGGTACGCCGCGCAACGATGGCGGCTTCGGTGGGGCGCAGCAGGCGCACGGCGATGTCCGACTCCTGGCGGGCGATGTCCTCCAGCTGATCATTGATGCTCATCTGGAGTTTCAACTCAGGATGGCGGTGGTGGAACTCGCGCATCAATGCAGGCAACACCTCGACCCCGAGCAAGTCGCTGCTGGCCAGCCTGACCGTGCCCCGGGATGGCTCGGTTTCGTTGCTGGCCATGCGATTGAACGCCTCGGCAGCGATCGCCATCGACTCGACATGGTGAATCAGCCCGCGTGCCGAAGCCGTCGGCGTCAGCCCTGTGGGAGTCCGGGTAAACAGGCTCAGGCCGAGGCTGGCTTCAAGGCTTTCCAGGCGCCGACGCGCCGTGGCCTGCGCGATACCCAGTAGCCGCGCGGCGCCGGACAGGCTGCCGCTGCGTAGCACAGCGAGGAAGACCCGCTGACTTTCCCATTCGAGGGCGTTCATACATTCCTTAGCAACGGTTGCGCTGTTTTCGGTCTTCTGCCGGTCGTGAGGAACAGGGATCATGCACGTCCGATCCCTGTGTAGCGCACCATTGTAAGGAGTCACACCATGAGTTTCACCGGTCAGTGCCGATGCGGGCGAGTAACGCTTCGATTGCAGACGCCAACCCTGCCGCCCCTGTACGCATGCCATTGCCTGAACTGTCAGCGCTGGAGCGGCAGCGCCTTCGCCTTGCATGTGCTGTGCAGCGCGCAGGCGGTAGTGGTGTCGGGCGAGGTGGCGAGCTACAGCCATGAGCATGAGGGACAGTGGTCGACCCAGTTTGCCTGCGGTGCTTGCTTCACCCGGCTGTTCAATGAAACCACCGCGGCCCCGGGGATGCGCGTGGTGCGCGCGGGAGTGCTCGACGGTGCAGGGCAGATGACACCACTGGCCCACATCTGGGTCAAGCGTAAACAGCCTTGGCTGTCGCTGCCGGAAGGGACAGCGCAATGGCCGCAAAGCCCAACGCCAGAGGCCTTTGCAAGCGCTTTGACCGCTTGACCGGAGGAGGCCGTCCCCAGCCGTCATGACCGTCAGGCGCCGCCTGCGGTCGCTTCCTGCCCCAGCCACTCAAGGAACTCGGAAAAGCCGCTAGAGCGCTTCACCCGTTTTGGATAGACCAGCGTATAGCGTCCGCCGGTCACGATGCGGCCGGGGTGCAGTCGCACCAGTTGTCCGGTGAGCAATTCATCGCGTGTCAGCACCGCGTCGACGAGCGCGAGGCCCTGGCCACATTTCACGGCGACGATCGCGGACTCCAGCGTATCGAAGGTCAGGTGCGCGTTGTCCGGCCCGGTCGAGCCCGGGTAGTACTCTTCCCAGCGGCGCCAGTCCAGGCGATCCATGCTCGCGTCCACCAGTCGCGCGGTCTTGAGGACCTCTTGCGCGGTGGTCCCGGCGAGCAACTCCGGCGAGCACACCGGGATCAGTTCCTCTTCCCAGAGTTCCAGCGCTTCGAAGTCGGGCCAGGTGGCGGTGCCGTAGGCGATCATGGCGTCGATCGACTCAAACGCGAAGTCGGGAAAGCGGTGGTACACCGTGTCGACACTGACGGTCACTTGCGGGTGCAAGCGATAGAAGGCGGTCAACCGTGGAATCAGCCAGCGCGCCGCCATGGTTGGGTGCGCGCGCAGGCTGACACTGCGCCCCACGGAGGCGAGCATGTGCGAGGCGTCCGACAGCAGGCCGATGACCTGTTCCGCCACCGGCACCAGGGATTTGCCCTCGTCGGTCAGCACGATCTTGCGCGTGTGCCGCTCGAACAGGCGCGTCTCCAGGCGCGCCTCCAGTTGCGCGACCTGCCGGCTCACCGCGCTCTGGCTCAGGTTGAGCTGTTCGCCTGCCTTGCCGAAGTTACCGGTCTTGGCAACCGTCAGGAATGCCTGCAATAGCTCGATGGATGGCAGTTGGCGGCTCATCTTTCTATGCGCTCCTCGCATGGGATTAATGCAGATACATCGCTGTAATTTCGAAGGATCGGGGCACATTCTTAGCTCAAACCCCGACGCGGCGCTACGCGTCATTCACCACCTGACGGTCCCCCTCATGAATATTCCAGCAGCAGCATTGGCCAGCGTGTCGGCGCCCCGGGACAACCCTCTGCCCGGTGAAGTCGATGTGGCAATCATCGGCGGCGGCCTGATGGGGTGTGCGTGCGCGTACTACCTGAGCAAAGCGGGCGCCAAGGTGTTGCTCCTCGAAAAAAGCACCCTGGCGGGGCAGCAATCGTCACGGGCGTGGGGCTTTGTTCGCCAGCAATCGCGGGATGAAGCCGAGGTGCCGCTGATGCAAGCGAGCATCGGAATCTGGCGCGCCCTGGAACACGAGCTGCAGGCCGACCTGGGGTGGCGCAACGACGGTTGCCTGTTCGTCGCGGCCAACGAGGCCGAGCGTGACGGATACGCATCGTGGCTGAGCGTCGCGCGCAGTTTTTCGGTCGACACCGTGATGCTGTCGCCGCGAGAAGTGGAGAAGAAACTGCCGGGTTACGCCGTCCCGCAACTGGGTGGCCTGTTTACCGCCAGTGACGGTCAGGCCGAGCCCACACTCGTGGCGCGTGCCTTTGCGATGCGCGCCCGTGAACTGGGGGCGCGCATCGTCGAACACTGTGGCGCCAAGGGCATCGACGTTGCTGCCGGCCAGGTGGTGGGCGTGGAAACCGAGCGCGGCTACGTCAAGGCGAAAACCGTGGTGTGCGCCGCGGGTGTCACCACGTTTCGCTTGTTGAAAATGCTTGGCATCTCCCTGCCGCAGCAGCTGGTCAGGGGCACGGTGGCGCGAACCACGTCCGGGCCGACCCTGAGCGGCATCTCCACCATTGCCAACGGCGTGGGCTTTCGGCAACGGCTGGATGGCAGCTTCAACATCGCCGACGACGCCCATGTCGATGTCGACATGACGCTGGGCCATCTGCGCGCACTGCATTGGTATGCGCCGTCGCTCTGGGCGCACCGCAAGTCCTTTCGCTTTAACCTCAACGGTGCCTGCCTGACGGATCTGCACCAACGCATGCCGTGGTCGGAATCTTCGCGACTGGGCGCGGGTATCCACCAGCGCAACCCGCTCATTGCACCCAATGACAAGGGGCTGGGGACGGCCATGCGCGCACTCAAGGCGGCCTTTCCCGGGCAGGTGAATACGCAGATTGCCGACCGCTGGGCGGGCGCGATCGATGTCTTGCCGGACGGCATTCCGGTGATCGATGCGCAAACCTCACCGCACGGCCTGGCCGTCGCCACCGGCTTCTGCGGCCACGGCTTTGCCATGGGGCCGATCGTGGGCAAAACCCTGGCGGACTGGATCGACTCCGGCGATCCGGGGCTGGACATGCGCCAGCTGCGCCTGTCGCGATTCGCCGAGGGCGACGTCAAGCCGCCTTCCTCGTTGTTCTAGCCGATACCCACAGGGTCAACGCTCACGCGCCCACATCTCGGGGGAAACACAGTGACCACACACGACATCTACTACGATCCCGCCTCAGTGGCAGGCAAAGCGCCGCCGATCAACGACGAGACCGATATCCTCATCGTCGGCGCGGGTCCGGCGGGGCTCGCTGCCGCACTGACCGCGGCCGGGCATGGCCTGCACGTCACCCTGGTGGACGAAAACCCGGTGCCTATCGAAACCATGGGCGAAGAAGTGCCGCTGCATTTCGGCGCAAGGATGGGCGCGGCGGTGTCCAACCGCAACAGCGTGCTGCAGACCTTGCTCGACGCCCGTCCGGAGATTGCCGAGGCGCTTGAAGCCGGTGTCGATGTGCGGCTCGGCACGGCGGTCTGGGGACTGTTTCCACAGCAACCCACGGCGGCGTGGATCGAGGGCGCCGTTGCCGGCCTTGCGGATGATCAAAACGCCTGGCTGCTGCGCTTCAAGCAGGTGATCGTCGCCGCCGGACGGCGGGACATGGGCCTGGCGTTTGACGGTTGGGATCGCCCCGGCGTCATGGGCGTCAGTGCCGCACATCGGCTGGCGACGGTGTACGAGGCGCTGGAATGCAAGCGTGCCGTGCTGGTCGGGAGCGACACGCAAGCGCTGGCGTCGGCCCATGCACTGATCGGCAAGGGCGTGCGGATCGCTGCAATCATTGAACAGGCCGATCAGGTGAGCGGCGATCCCGCGCTGCTCGGCCTGCTGGTGGAGCAGGGTGCCCGGGTGTTCACCGGGCATGTCGTGCGCGAGGCGGCCGGGGACGCATTGGGCGTCCAGCGCGTGACGGCTGTCGCGGTCGATGAGGCGGGTCTGCCGGTACACGGATCTTTGCAGGCGATCGAGTGCGACACGGTACTGCTGGGCGTGGCCGCCATTCCCGCGATCGAACTGGTGGAGGCAGCAGGGTGCCGCACGTCATTCCAGGCTGACCGTGGCGGTCATGTACCCGACGCGGACCTTGTGCAGCGCACGTCGTTGCCCCTGATCCTGGTGGCGGGCGACTGCGCCGGCGTCTGGGCCTCGAAAAGCCTCGACGAGAACATTTCGCGGCGCGAAGGTCGGATCGCCGCCCGCACCGCGCTGGCCACGCTGGGCGTCGACATCGCTCAGGACGACACAGCGCCGATGCCCGACGCGCCTGTCTGCGACATCGCGGCCGATCGCGCGGCGTGGGTGCGCGCGTCCACCGTGCATGCACAGAACCAGCCCTTCGTCTGCCAGTGCGAAGAGGTCACCGCCAGCGAAATCCTCGGACTGCAGCCCCCTCGCTACCTGGGCTGGACACCCGCCGATGCGGCGTTCGAGAACGCGATGTCGGCGCAGCAGAACGGCGCGCCCAACCCGGATGTGACCAAGCGGCTCACCCGGGCCTGTATGGGCCCGTGCCAGGGGCGGCGTTGCCGCGAACAGGTGGCGGCCCTGCTCGGCATCGGCGCCGGCAAGCGTGTCGACGACATTGCACTGGCTTCGTTTCGCCCGCCGGTGCGCCCGTTGTCCTTGCAACAGGCGGGACAGATCGAGGAAACGCCGGCGATGCGCAATCGCTGGGATGCATGGTTCGACATGCCGTCGCAGTGGACGCCGTTCTGGCTGTGCAACGGTCAGCCGACCGTCGCCCGGCACCCGCAGGACAGCGCCCATCACACCAACGCGCCACATCACGAGGGCTGACACCATGCAGGGACTCAACAAGTCGTCCGACAGCGCGACCGTCGTCATCATCGGTGGCGGCGTGACCGGATTGAGCGCCGCCTGGTGGCTGGCCCGCGATGGCATTGATGTGCTGGTGCTCGAAGCCGGCCTGATTGGCTGGGGCGCCTCGGGCCGTAACGGCGGCGGTTGTTCGCATCACCACAGCCCGCTGTTTGCCGAAGAGCAACGGCTGTGGCCGATGATGGACGAACTGCTCGGTTACCCGACCGAGTATCGCCCGGACCGCATCAGCATCGATCTCACCGAACACCAGATTGCCCTCGATCAAAAAGTCGTGGGCGAGGCGGCCTGGTACGGATTGCGCGTGGACCTGCTGGACCCGCAACAGGTTCGCGAACTCGTGCCCTTCGCGGGTGACAACGTGCTGGCTGGCTTCTACTACCACTTCGGCGGCCACGCCAACCCGCACCGTACCCTGCAAGCCTATGCATGGGCCCTGCAAAATCTCGGCGGCCGGGTGCTCGAACACACCCCCGTCGTCGATATCGTAAGGGACGGCGACCAGGTGACGGGCGTGCGCACCGCCCAGGGCCTGATCACCTGCGATCAGCTGGTGATTGCCGCTGGCCCGCACACCGGTGAACTGGCCGCCCGGCTCGGCGTGGAAATTCCGCTGGTCACCGCGCGGGCTGAAATGATCGTGACCGAACCGCTGCCGTTGCTCGAGATCGGCGGGGTGGATGGCAATGGCTTGTATGGTCGGCAAACCCTGCGCGGCAACCTGGCGTATGGCGGCGGCCCGCATGAATGGGTGGACCTGGCGGATCTGCGTGGCACCCGGGCGCAGTCGACGCCGCTGCAATGCAACATCGCCAGGCGCCTGGCCGAGCTGTTCCCCAAGGTCGCTCACAAGCGGGTGATTCGCAGCTGGGCGGGGTTCATCGAAAACACCCCGGACGGTCGCCCTGTCATCGATCGGCCCGCCACCCTGGACAACGTCACGGTGGCGACCATGTCCGGTGTCGGCTTCGGACTTTCTCCGGCGAGCGGGCATGCCATTCGCGATCTTGTCGTGGACGGGACGTGCAGTTTCGCCGATCTTTCTACCTTCTCGCTCTCACGTTTTTCGTCCCTGGAACCTGACTGGCAGGCGATCCAGGGATGGCTGCCGTTGCCCGCACCCGCGGCGTAGGCCTGTTGCGTTGAATCGATGCATGCAGTTGAACCGGTCTCATTGAAACCTCCTCCAGAACAAGAAAGGATCGATCATGAAACGAATGTTCCGCAATCTGACTTTGCTGGCCTCGATCGGCATGACGTTGTGTTCCTTCACGGCCCCCGCCAACGCCACGCAGGACACGCTGCGTTTCGGTGTTGCCGCCGAGCCGTACCCGCCGTTTCTGGTCAAGACCCCCACCGGGCAATTCACCGGTTTCGAGCCGGACCTGATCCGCGCGCTCTGCGAGCAGATGAAGGCCGAATGCGAGATCAAGGAAGTTTCGTGGGACGGCATCATTCCGGCGCTGATCGCCAACAAGTTCGACGTGCTGTTCAACTCCATGGGCATCAGCCCGGAACGCCAGAAGGTGATTGCCTTCTCGCGTCCGTACTATGAGACCACGGGCATCTTCGTCGCGGCCAAGGATGTCAATCTGACGCTGACACCGGAAGGCCTGGCCGGTAAATCCATCGGCGTGCAGGGCTCGACCACCAACGCCGAGTTCATCCGCACCGCCTACGGCAAAACCTCGGATATCCGCATCTACAACACCCAGGACGACTGCAATGCCGACCTGCTGGCGGGCCGTATCGACGTGATGTTCCTCGACAAACTCGGCGATATCGAATTCCTCAAGTCCCAGGATGGTTTGGCCTACGAGGAAAAAGGCACGGGCAGCGTCAAGATGGATCCGCTGCAATATGGCCTGGGGGTAGGGGCGGGGATGCGCAAGGGTGACACGGCACTCAAGACGCGCATTGATGAGGCGCTGACGCAGTTGCATGCGTCGGGCAAGTACACGCAGATCTCGCAGAAGTACTTCCCGATTGATCTTTGGCCCCAGTGATGATGGATTTCAACGATAACGCGGGCTGTTGAGGTACACGCCCACTCTCCGGCATTGCTCCGTGGGTCGCCGCGATGGGCCGTCCCTGGCCCAGCGCGGCTAAACCGGCGTCCTGCCGGTTTAGCCACTGCGCACTGCCTGCGTTCGGCCAGCGTGGTTTAACGGGGCGCCCAGATCAAAATCAAAAACCAAGCGAGGCGGCCTGAAAGCCGACCTGGCTCTTGTTGATGTACACCGTTCAAAATGTGGGAGCGGGCTTGCTCGCGAAGGCGGTGTGTCAGTTGACACATGTATTGACTGACACACCGCCTTCGCGAGCAAGTCGAATCGTCGCACCGCCGCTCCCACAGGGGGACGCGTACATCCGCGAATCAGGTCGGCTATCAGTCCGCCTCGCTTCGCCGTAAGGGCGAAACCGCCAGCCGCCATCACCTAAATAATGGATAAGCACCCCACCGAGCGGCACAGGTGCACATTGAATACCCTCAATGCACAGCCAGCGGCTGCCCTTGCATCACCTCTTTCTGCGGCCGAATGATGAGGAGCCCGGCCGCCGCAATCACCAACGGCACGATCAGCGCCGAGTAGTAGCCCGCAGGGCCACCGTGCTCAAGGAACCAGCCGCCACTGGCCGAGCCGATAATGGCTCCGACCCGGCCCAGTGCAATCGCCCAGCCGGTGGCCGTTGCGCGCAAGGCGGTGGGGTAGGCCTGGGCGACCATGTAGTTCAGTACGATCTGCTGACCGCCAATGCCCAGGCCCGCGCAGCCGGCGAGGATGAACACCAGGGTCCAGTTGTTGCCGCTGTTGGCCAGCCCCAGGCACAGCACGATGCCGAACAGAAACAGGGCGAGCAGCAACAATCGCGTATTGATTTTCGGCAGGATGATCGAGAGCGGAATGGCACAGGCCACAAACACCGCGTTGACCGCGACAGTGCCCATGGGCGCCTGTTCCACGGGCAGCCCGGTCGCCTTGAGCACCGTGGGCAGCCAGGACAGGAACATGAACCAGGCCACCCAGTTGAACAGATAGACTGTCCATATCCCTAAGGTATTGCGCGCCAGCCCGTCACTGAACAGCGAGGCCACTCTGGTTTTTACATCCATCTCCGGAACACTGTAGGTGCTGTCCGAAGGCGGGGTGTTCCGGGTGATTCTGGCGATGATGCCGTCCATCGTGTTGCGACGGGCTTCGGTGCGGTGCCTGGTTAAAAAAAACAACGACTCCGGCAGGGCGAACATCAGTACAACCAACAGCACCAGCGGCACGATCCCGCCGACCGCAAAGATGCCTTGCCAACCGATCAAGGGCAGCATCCGGGCCGCCAGCAACCCTCCCAGAATGGCGCCGGCCGGCAACCCCAGCAACACCGTGGTCATGATCGTGCCACGGTGCCTGGCGCTGCCATATTCGGCGGCAAGCGAGAGGACAACCGGTGTCGCACCGCCCATTCCAAGCCCGGCGATAAAGCGCAACACCAGGATCTGCTCGGTGGTCTGCGCAAAAGCGGTCGCCAGGGAGGCGATGCCAAACAACGCGACCGAACCGATAATCGTCGGTCGCCGGCCGAACTTGTCGCCCATCAGGCCCAGTGTCATCGCACCGAGCACCATGCCGACAATGCCGGCGGTCAGAATGGGAGCCAATGCGCCGGCGCCCAGTCCGAAGGCCTGAATGATCGAAGGGCCCGTGAAGGCGATAGCCTGGGTATCGAAGCCATCCAGAATGGCCACCAGGAAGCAGAGGATAAAGACGCGCCACTGAAAGGCGCTCAATCGAGTGCTGTCGAGCAACTCGGGAATGGAATAGTGCGTACTCATGTCCGCTCCAATCAAAAGATATTTTTATAGTTTCGCGCACAGGCAGAGCCCGCCGAGTGACAGGCTAAGGGTGTCGTTCGACAGGGTCTAATATCATTTGAGTGCTTTACGATACCTGAGAGGTATGGTGGCGGAGCGCCTGTGGCGCCGCTCTCGATACGTCAGGGGGCGAAACTGGCAGCGATCGCAATAAGCGCGAAAAAGCAGACCAGCTGAACACAGTAGAAGCTGAACCGGACCGCCACGAACGGATCGGTTTGCACATGGGATACGTGAACCAGCGACTGGCACACGCGAGCAATCAGGACGATGATCGACAGGTAGCTCACTGCCGGGCCGTCGATGCCCAAGGCAGAAATCACCCAGACGATGGCGGCAAAGACGGGCAGGTTTTCCACGCAGTTCGCGTGTGCTCTCATCCCGCGCCGATACCAGTCCTCACCCTCGGGCCGGTCGCTGCGGAACGAGGCGATCGGAACATTCGAGAACAGGATTCTGACCCAGCGGTACACCCCGACGGTTGCCATCAACAGCAGCAACGTCCAGGTCGTAAATCCGAGCAACATCCACATCGGCGTCGTCATGGTTGCCATCCTCAATCCAGCCGGTTTCGCCGGCCTTGCCACCGTGGCGCGGCCGACGGGTGATCGGTCGCGCCCGTTCGATCAAGTCATGATGGGGGCCAGTGCGGTCTGGATCCTGGACATCTGTGCGGGTGTCGTCATGCGCGCCAGCAATCGGCCAAAGTGTGGGTGCTGAACGCCCGAGATGATGTATTGCCAGCGGTAGGCGCCCAGTACCGAGGCTTTGATGTGCGCCGTTTCATCGACACTGAACGACGCTGAAGCATGGCCAAGGAAATACTCCGCATCGGCAGCCGATTGCGCCTGGAGGATCGCGTCGACGGCGGCCACCAGCGCAATCAGATCGTCCACTGCCCGGTCGCGCTCGGCCGTCGAGCATTTCGCGTGCTCCGCTTCCCACTCCAGTTCATCGACGATGACGTGCCGGCATTCATCCTGCCAGTGAAACTTGAAGACATCCTTGAACAGAGGGCACAACTCCTCGCGCGGGGCGATGCTGTGCGCGTAGTGCGTTTGAACAAACAGCTCGATGTGGCAGGTCAGCGCCAGCACCGCCCAGTTGCTGGCCGCCAGTACGGCGCGCGCCACCTCGTTTGGATCGGCGACCTGGCGATATCCCGCCGGGAATTGCGCGCTCATCATCGTCTCCATGCGCCGGAACAATTCCTGATGCTTGATCTCGTCATTGGAAAAACGCACCAGCGCTTCCAGGGCGAGCTGATCGTCAAAGACATGGGCGCGGCCCTGATCGAGCATTTTTGCGCTGATAAAACGCTCGACCAGGCCGAAAATGTACGCATAGGTCCGGCCCTGAATCTGACTGAGCAGGCGTGCGTCTTGCGCGGTGAGGAAGCTCAATCGATCGATGTGCGACAGTCCGTCGGGCAGGAATTTGCGTGAGAAGTCGAAGCGGCGGTCCTGCAACAGATCACGATCGATCTGCCACTCCGTTTTCTTCGATGATCTGACGATTTGCGCATAGCGGGCGGCGTTGCCCGAATCTGTACCGGGTAGGGTGGCAATGGTGTTCATGTCGATCTCCTGCTGCCCTGGTCGAGTGGGGAGGTGGGGCGTCGGAGCCAATGAACCTGGGTGAAGCATCCGGGAATCGCCTCGACGTTGGTGCTAATCTAGGCCTCGCCGTCCAGGCGGTGAATGCTCCGTGCGCCTGATTACCTGCTCCAGGCTCCGCAAAGGAGGGTTGGCAATTGTTGGATGCGCTTTCAGATGTCTTGCGTGTCATCCGGCTGTCCGGAGGGGTCTTTCTCGAGGCGCAGTTCACCGCGCCCTGGTGCGTCAGCGGAAGAATCTCTGCCGACGATTGCAAACCGTTCCTGACGGCCCCTCGACATGTCATCGCCTCGCATTTTGTCGCGGCGGGGCACATGCAACTGCGAATCGACGGTGGCGCTTCTATCGACGTAGGGGCCGGTGAACTCATTCTGCTTCCTCGCAATGATATCCATACCTTTGGCAGCGACCTGAGCCTTGCGCCGATGCCGGCGCGCGACGTTATCCAGCCGCCGGAAGCCGGCGGCCTTGCGCGCATCCAGTACGGCGGGGACGGCGAGGCCACGCAGCTATTGTGTGGGTTCCTCGGCTCTGAAACGCCGTTCAATCCGCTGCTGTCGTCGCTGCCATCCTTGTTGAAACTGGACTTGCGCGCGACGGCTTCGGGCGCCTGGATCGAAAGCTCGTTCCGTTTCGCGGTCAGTGAACTCGCCGCGGGGCGCGTCGGCTCCTCAACGGTGATCGCCAAGCTCTCCGAACTGCTGTTCGTCGAAGCCGTCAGCCAGTACGTCGCCAGCCTCCCCGCCGAGCGGCGCGGGTGGCTGGCGGGTCTGCGGGATCCGTTTGTCGGGCGTGCGCTGACGCTGCTGCACGCTCGTCCCACCGAGGGCTGGACAGCCGAAGCCCTGGCGCTTGAAGCGGGCATGTCGCGCTCGGTCTTCGCCGAGCGATTCACGGCATTGGTCGGACAGCCACCGATGCAATACCTGACGCTCTGGCGCATGCACCTGGCGGCTCAACAGCTGCGCGAAGGGCGCGGTAACGTGGGGCAAATCGGTTATGCGGTGGGGTACGAATCAGAGGCTGCGTTCAGTCGGGCGTTCAAACGCCAGTTTGGGATGTCTCCGGGTATGTGGCGCAGACAACCAGCATGAGGAAGTTCGGTATCGATGTGACGCAGCTTAAGGGGTAGATCCGTTGCTACGGTAACGAATCCACCCCCCAGGCCACCGGATCTGCTCGTCAAGCTTTCCCGGCTGCGGTGCTCACGGCGACGCCTTTATCCTGGACCTGCACATCATGCAGTGAAATCCGCGAAGTCTCCGGCAATGCCAAGCCCCCCACCAGCCCCAACACGCCAACCGCCATCAGATAGAACGCCGGCGACAGGTTGCTGCCGGTGGTGGTGATCAGCCACGTAGCGACCAGCGGGGCGGTGCCCCCGAAAAGGGTGTAGGCCATGTTGTAGGTGATCGCGGACGCGGTGTATCGAGTCCGGGTAGGAAAGGTTTCCGAGAGCAAGGCCGCCGTCACCACGCCACACAGCACCGCGCCGATCGCCAGGAGCATCACGCCGACGATGGATGCGCCGAACGATCCCGAGCTGGCCATCAGGAACGATGGATACACCGCCACGATCAACAGGACGCACGCGGTGACCACGGTCATCCGGCGTCCGACCTTGTCCGAGTACAACCCGGCCAGCGGGCAGAACGCGGCGGCAAACATCAAGGCAATCAGTGACACCAGCAACGCTGATGCGCGGCTCAGGCCACCGGCCACTTGCAGGTAGGTCGCGAAGTAGGTGGTGAACATATAAAACGAGAGCGCCGTCAACGAGACAAAGGCGCCCAGGCAGCAGATCGCCGCACCATGGTTGCGCAAGGTTTCCTTGAGCGGGGAATGGGCGACGGCATGTTCCTTGGTCACCGCCTGGAACGCCGGTGTCTCGTCCAGCTTCCAGCGCAGGTAAAGACCCACCAGGCCCAGCGGCGCGGCAATCAGGAACGGCAGGCGCCAGCCCCAGCTGCCCATTGCCTCGGCCGACAGTGACGCCTCGAGTGCATAGGCGACCACCGCTGCCGCCGCGAAGGCGGAAAATGTCGACACCGGAATGAAGCTGCCGTACCAGGCGCGTTTATCACTGGGCGCATGCTCCATCAGGTAGGCGCAGGCACCGGCGTATTCGCCCCCGGCGGAAAAGCCCTGGGCACAACGAATCAGGGACAGAAGAATCGGCGCCATGACCCCGATCGCGGCATAGGTGGGCAGCAGGCCGATCAAGGTGGTCGCGGCGGCCATCAGCAGAATCGTCATCGCGAGGGTGCGCTTGCGGCCGATCCTGTCGCCGAGCATGCCGAAGAAAATCCCGCCAAGGGGACGAAACGCAAAGGCCACGGCAAAGACCGCAAAGGTCTTGAGCAATGCGGCACTGGCATCGCCGCTGGGGAAAAACTGCTGGGCGATGGTCGTGGCCAAAAAGCCATAGACCGCGAAGTCGAACCATTCGACGAAATTGCCGATGCCGGCCGCCACAATCACTTTTCTCAGGGTTTTGGGGCTGACTTGCTCTGTGGATGCACTCGTCATGCTTGACCTCGACATTTCATCAATGAGCTTTCGATTATCGGGGCAGTCACTCGGGCGGCTTATTTCAAAGGAGTCATCCGCGTAGTCAGTACCGACTTCTCATGGATGAATTGAGCATGATGGGAGGCAGAACGATTGATGTGGCATGAGTAAGGGCCGGCTCGCCCTTCATGAGCCTTGTGAGTGCCGAATGATGCAGCCGCCGGGAAAGGCAGGTGATGCTTGATCTCCAGAGCTTGATGCAGCCTTGGGTGTCGTAACCGGAATCTCGGCGGCGACGATCATCCTTCGTGGTGTGACCGGCGCGAAATACGGTCAGGCGGGGCCTGACCATACCCTGTAGTCGCGAGTTCCCGATGGATCAAGGAGCCAGTCTTGTGATCACCTTCAATCCAGATCACCAGCCTGATGCCGCTCGGGCACCTGGCTCGCCTCATCGCCCCATGTGCGGTTCACGCGCTGGCCACGGATGACCGCGGGCCGCTTGGCAATGTCTTCCGCCCAGCGCTGCACGTGGGTGTATTGGTGGGCCGATAGAAACTCGGCGGCCGAGTACACGTTGTCGCGCACCAGCTGGCCGTACCACGGCCAGACCGCGATATCGGCGATCGTGTAGTCATCACCGGCCAGGTAGCGGCTTTCGCCGAGGCGACGGTCGAGGACGTCCAGTTGACGCTTGGCTTCCATGGTGAAGCGGTTGATCGGATATTCGAACTTTTCCGGCGCGTAGGCGTAGAAGTGGCCGAAGCCGCCGCCCAGGTAAGGCGCCGAACCCATCTGCCAGAACAGCCAGTTCAGCGTCTCGGTGCGTCCGGCGGGGTCGGTGGGCAGGAAGGCGCCGAATTTTTCCGCCAGGTAGAGCAGGATCGAGCCGGACTCGAAGACGCGGATCGGTGGCTGCACACTGCGGTCCAGCAATGCCGGGATCTTCGAGTTCGGGTTGATCCCGACAAAGCCGCTGGAGAACTGATCGCCTTCGCCGATCCGGATCAGCCAGGCGTCGTACTCGGCGTCGGTATGCCCCAGCGCCAGCAGCTCTTCAAGCAGGATGGTCACCTTCACGCCGTTGGGCGTGGCCAGCGAATACAGCTGCAACGGGTGCTGGCCGATCGGCAACGTCTTGTCGTGGGTCGGCCCGGCAACCGGGCGATTGATGCTGGCGAACTGTCCGCCGGACGGGGCATCGTGTTTCCAGACCTTGGGGGGAACGTAGGACGCTTTGCTCACGAAATGGACCTCATGGTTGGTGTGCTGTGATCACGTGGGTCGCGGACTCGAAGGCACCCATTCCCGGGCCTTAAGCCGGTGTGACGTCGCTGCCCTCGACCAGCAGCATCCGGTACTGCGCGCCATTGAATCGATGTTGACGCGCTTGCTGATAAGCAGGGCTGTTGTACCACGCGCGCGCGGCATTCATGTCGGGAAAGCGCAGGATCGCTACACCCTCCGCAGACGGCCCCTCCAGCACTTCGAACGGGCCATAGAAGGCGAGCCGGGTAATGTCGTGGCCGGTGCGGGCGGCGGGTGCCTTTTGCGCATACAGCTGCATTTGCGCGTCGTCCGTTGTCGCTTCGCGGATGAAAATAACATAAGCGGACACAATGAACTCCTCGATATATATGAAATGTAGAGCCTGGTTTCGTCACGCAAGAGGGCCCGGCTCGGCCACTGCCAATCCAGTGATCCGGCCGGGCTCGCCGATGACGCTTTTCAGCGCAGGGCTTCAATCACCGCTGTTGCCAGCGGGCCACCCGACGCCGGGTTCTGGCCCGTCAGCAGGCGGCCATCGACCACGACCTGCTCCTGCCAGACCGGCGCCGCCGAATACTCGGCACCTTCGGCACGCAGTGCATCCTCCAGGTTGAACGGCACGTCAGCCTGCGCGTAGCCGGATTCTTCTTCGTTGGAGAACGAAGTCAGCCGGCGACCGCGAACCAGCGGGGCGCCGTCTTCCAGCCTGACGCCCAGGAAGGCGGCCGGGCCATGGCACACGGCAGCGACAATCTTGCCGCCGTTCCAGGCGCGTTCCACGGCACGCTTCACGTCGGGGTCCGTGGCGATGTCCACCATCGGGCCCAGCCCGCCCGGGAAAAAGACCGCGTCGTAGTCGAGGACATCCACCTCCGACAGTTTGCGACTGCGGGCCATGCGCCGGAACGCAGCGCTGTTGAGAAAGGCCCGTTGCGAAGGATCGCTTTCGTCGTAACCGTCTTGCGGTGGGGTGCCGCCCAGCGGCGAGGCGTATTCGACCGCGACGCCCGCTTGCGCGAAGACTTCGTAGGGGTGGGCGACTTCAGGGAAGAAGTACCCGGTGCGACGGTGGTTCGGACCGATTTCGGCGGCGTTGGTCAAAATGAACAGGACGTGTTTGAGGCTCATGGCTAACTCCTTCAAGGGAAAAAACGTTCAGTGTCGGGTTCAGGCGGACGGCGCCACACCGGCCACGAGGGCAGGGCGACGCTGGTTGATCAGGGTCAGGCCGAAAAACGCCAGGCCGGTCAGCGTCAGGGCAAAGCCGGCCCAGCCCACGGAGAGCAGGCCGTAGCCAGCGTCGATCGTGACGCCACCGGCCCAGGCGCCGATGGCGTTGCCGAGGTTGCAAGCGGCCAGGGTCATGGCGCCCATCAGTGAGGGGGCTGCTGGCGCCAGTGTGGTGAGCCGTACCTGTAGGGTCGGAATGGAGGCCATCAGGCCAGCGCCCAGGGCAAACAAGGCGGGGAACAGCAGCCACGGCGTTTGGCCGCCCTTGGCGATGATCACGAGCATGGCGAGCGCTGCGCCAAATCCCAGCACGATGCCGCGCATCGGATAGCGATCGGCAAGACGGCCACCCAGGGTGTTACCGAGCGTCATGCCGATGCCGAAGATGGCCAGTGCGACCGGGATCATCGAAGGGGCCAGTCTTGCCGCATCGGTCACAATGGGCCCGACGAAGGTGTAGATCGCAAAGAGGCTGGCGATGCCGGCGGTGGCCACCGCCATGACGCCCCAGACCGGACCTTCGCGCAGGGCGGACAACTCCTGGCGGATAGGGACACCGTTCAGGGCCGCGCTGCGCGGCAGCCATTGGCGGATCGCGAGCAATGCCAGCGCAGAGAGCGCGGCGACGGCGAGGTAGGTTTCACGCCATCCCAGATGCTGGCCGAGGAAGGTGGCCAGCGGCGAGCCGATGATCGTTGCCACGGTCAGGCCGGTCATGACGATGGCGAAAGCCTTGCCCGACTGTCCCGGCCCCATCAGGTAGGAAGCGACCATGGCGCCCGCGCCGAAATAGGCACCTTGCGGCAAGCCGCTGATGAATCGGGCGGCCATCAGCAGTGGCAGGTTGCTGGCGACCGCCGAGAGAACATTGCCGGCCACGAAGAGCGCCATCAACGCCAGCAGCAGCGTCCTTCGATTCAGCCGGGCCGCTGCGAGCGTGACCACCGGCGCGCCGACGACCACGCCCAGTGCGTAAGCGGTGACGGCGTTGGTCGCCTGCGGAACATCGATTCCCAGGCTGGCGGAGAACAGCTGGATGATGCCCATGCTGGCAAATTCGGACGTCCCGATGCAGAAGCTGCCCAGTGCCAGCGCGAACAGCGCCAGGGCGCGGGAAAGGTTGCTGGATGAAGCCGGGAGGGAACGGGTTGCAGTTGCCGTGTTGGGGCCAGGCGCGCGCTCAGCGTCACCTGCCAATGGGGCCGGGCTTGTCATGGAAGTTACCTTGATAAAAGTTGGGCGAGTCAAGGGAACTGCCGGATCTGGCAGTGCCTTTCGGATGGCCCAACTATGATTCAAGGCCAGATATTCGAGAAATTTACTTGCTGGATGTTAGATATTCATATGGCATTATGACTGCCGCGACATCAGGTCAATCCAGCGGTGGGAACTCATGCGATACGATCTCAATCTTCTGCCGGTCTTCATTGCGCTGATCGAGGAGCGCAGCGTGACCCGTGCCGCACTGCGCCTGGGCATCACCCAGCCGGCGTTGTCGAACGCGCTCAATCGCCTGCGCGACACGTTGCAAGACCCGCTGTTTATCCGTGAACGCTACGGCATCAGGCCGACGCAGTTCGCGGAGCAAATCGCGCCCGTTATCGTCGACACCCTGGCCAGGCTGGATGAAGCCCTTATCGGCCGGCAACACTTCGATCCTGCCACCGCCAACCGGCAGTTCAATGTCGCCGCGAACAGCTATGTGGAAATCGTGCTCATGCCAGGCATCATCGCCAGGCTGCGACAGCTGGCGCCTGGCATAAAAATGTCGCTGACGCCCTACGGCAACGATTTGGCGGAAACCGGCGTGATGTCAGGAACCACCGACATGGTGCTGGGCCGCCTCATCGATCCGCCGGACAATCTGGTTGCCCAGCATTTGATGGATGACGGCCTGGCGTGCGTGGTGCGTGTCGATCATCCGGATATCGGCGACAGCCTGTCGCGCGAGCAATACGAGCAGCTGCGGCACGTCAATATCCAGCCGCCGGGTCGCCTCAGGGCGGGGCTGTTCCAGGCGCTGGACCGGCAAGGCCTGAAGCGCGAGCTGGCGATTTCGGTGACCCACTTCCTGGCGGTGCCGGAGATCATCGCGGTCACCGATTACTGCGCCACATTGCCCCGGCTCATCTGCAAGCAAATTGCCAGGGACCCACGGCTGAAGGTGGTGCCGGCGCCGGTCGATCTTGGCACCTTCCCGGTGGAGATCGCCTGGCACGTTCGTTATCGCAACGATCCGGCGCACAAGTGGTTTCGACAGCTGCTGGTGGAAACCGCAACGGCCTTGTCCGGGGCACATTGAGGGTTGGGCAAGGGGCGCCTGGCTATTTCACGCTGCCTGAGCGCGGAATATCACCGCAGAAGATATCGCCGTTGCCATCGGTCGCGGCGCTCCTGACGATGACGGAGTAATCACCGGCCAGCAGGACCGGCATGGCGACCGGTGCGCTTCTTGAAAACGTCCAGCCGCGGATGGCCTGGCGTTCGGTGGTGACCTGATCGTTCATGTCATAGGCGAGCGCGCCGGGTTGCCGGCAGCTGCCTTTGTAGATAAAAGCGTTGAGCCGCAAGGGCAGGGAGGCACCGTTGGGCACACCGCTGATGATGAAACTGAACCCGGTTTTTTGCTGGCCCCAATCCGACATTGCCACGCTGCCGATCTGACCGGTGTTCTGCCCGGTGGCCGTCAGAGGAAGGGTCACGCTCGGGTTTGAAGGCGTGGCGCAGCCCAAGAGGCTGGCGCAGAACATGAACGCCGCGAGTGAGTGTCTGAACATCATCGCCAATCTCCTGCGTTGAAGAACTGCCATGGAAGATTAACGGGTATAGCTCATTAATCAGAACCTGACGCTGTTCCAGCGGTAACCAACGGCAAGCTACGCAGGCGTTTCCCTGTAGGAGCGAGCTCTGCTCGCGATGCACGTCCAGACAACGCGATTATCCAGACAGCGCGCGTTATCGTTGACGCCCATCGCGAGCAGAGCTCGCTCCTACAGGGGGACGCGTTTCTCCTCGAAGGTATCTCTCGCCAGGAATCGCAACGGCGTCTTGAAAAGTGCTTCAGTGAACGACATCCCGCCGCAGCAGGGCGGTTTCGATGCAGTCCAGCAGCCTGTCCGCATCGCAGGGCTTGGGCAGGCAGGCAATCAGCTGCGGCATCTGAGCAGCCACGGAGGGTGCCGCTGCAAAATAGGCCGTGATCAGGATGGTCGGAATGTGGACGCCCGTCGCGGCAAGCCGTTCAAGCATTTCCACACCGCTCATCCCTGGCATCTGGATATCGGAAATCAGGCAATCTGTTTGCGCCGAGACGTTGGCGTCGAGAAACTCCAGCGCGCTGGCATAGATTCGGGTTTTGTAACCACCGGACCGCACCAGGCTTTCCAGGGCACTGCGAACGGAATCGTCATCATCGACAATGGCAATGGTTGCAGTGCGTATCCGGGTGTCTTGCGTCATGTGTTCTCTCGTGACAGCACTGGCGTCAGTACACGATACGCGGTCCTCAAAAGTGGAAAAGTTATATCTATGTATGACTGGCTAAGATCTAAGCGTGATGTCGTCATGACCAATCAATGACATGGTGCTGCGTATCCGGTCGTTCGTTGGGTGATGTTTTTCCTGGCCTGTGGCAATGAGAAGCTAATCTGCAAGGCTACACGACCCGTATTGGATCCCGGGGCAACCGCTACATGGATAACCGCATGCAAATATTATGGGGTGATGGCGAACGTATCTTCAGTCGGGAAGTGCGTTCGGGAGCAGAAGGTGATTGCCATGTCCTGGTGGCGCGGCCCGCTGCCGAGCATCCGCTGCCGGCCTGCCTGGGCCGTCTTGCCCATGAGTTTGCCCTGAAGGACGAGCTGGAGGGCGGCTGGGCGGTTCGACCGCTTGAGCTCGTGCGCGAAAACGGGCGGATGACACTGGTGCTCGAAGATGCCGGTGGCGAGCCTCTGGAGCCGCTGCTGGTCGCGCCCCTGGACACGACCGCGTTTTTGCACCACGCCATCCGCATCGCGGTGGCCCTGGGCAAGCTGCACCAGCGCGGCCTGATCCATAAAGACATCAAGCCCAGCCATATCCTGGTGAACTGCGCCGACGGTCAGGCCCGGCTCACTGGCTTCGGCCTGGCCTCGCGCCTGCCGCGTGAGCGTCAGGCGCCGGAGACGATCGCGGGCACGCTGGCCTACATGGCCCCTGAACAGACCGGCAGGATGAATCGCTCGATCGATTCGCGCAGCGACCTTTATTCCTTCGGCGTCACCCTTTACCAGATGTTGACGGGCACGCTGCCGTTCGCGGCTTCAGACCCGATGGAATGGGTGCATTGCCACATCGCGAAGAAGCCGCCGGCACCGATCCAGCGGGTTGAAAGCGTCCCCCAGGCGCTTTCCGACATGGTCATGAAGCTGCTCGCCAAAACCGCCGAGGAGCGCTACCAGACCGCCGCGGGTGTTGAACAGGACCTGCGTCGCTGCCTGGCGGACTGGCAGCAATCTCGCCATATCAACGGGTTTGTCCTGAGTGAGCACGGCACGTCCGATCGGCTGCTGATCCCCGAGAAACTCTATGGGCGCGAGCCTGAAGTCGAGACCCTGGTGGCCACGTTCGATCGCATCATTGGCAGTGGCGCGCCGGAGCTGGTGCTGGTCACCGGCTATTCGGGGATTGGCAAATCCTCGGTGGTCAATGAGCTGCACAAGGTATTGGTGCCGCCGCGAGGGCTATTCGCTTGCGGAAAATTCGATCAGTACCGGCGCGACATTCCCTACTCGACGCTGGTACAGGCCTTTCAAAGCCTGGTCCGCACACTGCTTGGCAAGCCCGACACGGAACTGGCGCACTGGTGTGAGGCGTTGCAGCAGGCGCTGGCCGCCAATGCGCGGCTGATGACGGATCTGATCCCCGAGCTCAAGCTCATCATCGGCGAGCCACCCCCGGTTCCGCCCCTTGAACCGCAGCAGGCGCAACACCGGTTCCTGCAGGTGTTCCGGCGGTTTATCGGCGTCTTTGCCCGGGCCGAACATCCGCTGGCCCTGTTTCTCGATGACCTGCAGTGGCTCGACGCGGCGACGCTGGACCTGCTTGAAGATCTGCTGACCAGCGCGGAGGTGCGGCACCTGATGCTGGTAGGCGCCTATCGCAGCAACGAAGTGGACGTCACCCATCCGTTGACCGGAAAACTCCAGGCTATCCGCAACGCGGGGGGCAGGATTGAGGAGATCACGCTGGCGCCGCTCGCCAAGGGGCACATTGAGCAACTGATCGCCGAGGCACTGCATGACGAGCTGGCGTACATCGAGCCCCTGGCACAGTTGGTGCTGGACAAGACCGCCGGCAATCCGTTTTTCGTCATCCAGTTTCTGCAAGCGCTCGCCGAGGAGCAGCTGCTGGCGTTCGATCATGACGCGCGCCGCTGGTGCTGGGACCCGGATCGCATCCATGCCAAGGGCTACACCGACAACGTGGTGGACCTGATGGTCGACAAGCTGACGCGCTTGCCGGCCGAGACACAGCAGGCGTTGCAGCAGCTTGCCTGCCTGGGCAACGTCGCCGGTATCGCCGCGCTGTCGACCGTGCTGGGCATGCCCAAGGCGCAGATCCGCGGGGTCTTGTGGGAGGCGATCCGCCAGGAACTGGTCGAGCGGGTGGAGGAGGCCTATCGATTCGTGCACGACCGCATTCATGAAGCCGCCTACTCGCTGATCCCCAAGGACGCCCGCGCCGGGGCGCACCTGCGAATCGGACGGCTGCTCGCCGCGCAAACTTCTGCGCAGCAGCAGGATGAGGCGATTTTTGACATCGTCGGGCAGCTCAATCGCGGCGCCGTGCTGATTACGCAGCAGGGCGAGCGCGAGCAACTGGCCGAATTCAACCTGATGGCCGGGCAGCGCGCCAAGGCCTCGACAGCCTACGCTTCGGCGCTCAACTACCTGGCCACGGGTGCGCAGTTGTTGCACGACGACTGCTGGGCGCGCCGGCACGGGCTGATCTTCGCGCTGTCGCTGGACATGGCCGAATGCGAACTCCTGACCGGCCAGCTCGCCACCGCCGAAAAGCGTTTGGCCGCCTTGTCCGGCCGCGCCAGGACCGTGATCGAACGCGCCAGCGTGGCGTGCCTGCAAATGGACGTCTACTTGCTGCTGGATCGCAGCGACGGCGCGGTTGCTGTCTGCCTCGACTACCTGCGGCACGTCGGTATCGAGTGGTCGGCCCATCCGGGCGACGATGAAGTGCGTCGCGAGTACGAGCAGATCGGCTTGATGCTGGGGGACCGGGCGATCGAGGATCTCATTGACCTGCCGTTGATGGAGGATGCGACGTCCCTGGTGACCGTCAATGCGCTGGGCAAGCTCTTCGCCCCGGCCTTGCAGACGGACACCAACCTGTCGTGCCTGACGATCTGCAAGGCCGTGAGCCTGAGCCTGGAGTGGGGCAATTGCGATGCCTCCTGTGTGCTCTACGCGAATGTGTTCCGGGTGGCCGGTCGGCGGTTTGGCGACTACCAGATAGGGTTCCGGTTCGGCCAGCTGGGCTGCGACCTGGTCGAGCGACGGGGCCTGACCCGATTCGAGGCCAGCACCTACCTGTGCTTCTCGTGTTTCGCCGTGCGCTGGATGAAACCGGTGGGGCAATGCCGGGACTTGCTGCGCCGTTCGTTTGCGGCGGCGAACCGGGTCGGCGATCTGCCCTATGGCGCCTATGCGGGTAATAACCTCACCGCCGACCTGCTGTTCGCCGGCGAGCCGTTGGCCGAGGTGCAAGGCGAAGCCGAACAGGGCCTGGCGTACGCCAGGAAGGTGCGCTTCGGCCTGGTGGTTGATTTTATCGTCACGCAATTGCTGCTGATCCGCATGCTGCGAGGCTTGACCCCCACCTTCGGTCGACTGGACGAAGGCGAGCTGAACGAGGCGGGCATCGAAGCCCACCTGTCCAGCAGCCCGGACCTGGTGCTGGCTGAGTGTCTGTACTGGGTCCGCAAACTGCAGGCCCGCTACATGGCCGACGAGCCGGCGGCGGCCATGTACGCCGCGTCCAGGGCACGGCAGTTGCTCTGGGTCTGCGAGTCGTTCTTCGAGGAGGCCGAATTTTACTTCTATGACGCCCTGGCCCGGGCGGCCTGGTGCGACGGCCTGCCGGCAGACGAGCACGGGCGGCACCTTGAGGCCATGGCTGGCGATCACTGGCAGCTCCAGTCCTGGGCGCAACAGTGCCCGGAAAATTTTGCCAGCAGGGCCGCGCTGGTCGGTGCCGAGATGGCCCGTGTCGAAGGGCGGGTGGTGGATGCCGAGTTGCTTTACGAGCAAGCCATCACCCTGGCGCAAGAGAGCGGTTTCATCCATGTCGAGGCGCTGGCCAACGAACTGGCCGCTCGTTTCTACGCGACCCGTGGCCTTGGGAAAATCGCCCGTCTCTATTTGCAGGATGCCCGCTACGCCTACCTGCGTTGGGGCGCGGATGGCAAGGTGCGGCAGCTTGAAGCCAGGCACCCGCTGCTGAGGACCGAGGAGCCTGCACCCGGCCCGACGACCACCATGGCCACCGCGGTCGAGCACCTCGACCTGGCCACTGTGCTCAAGGTGTCCCAGGCGGTGTCGGGCGAAATCGTCCTGGAACAGCTGATCGATATGATCATGTGCACGGCCATCGAACAGGCGGGCGCCGAGCGTGGCCTGCTGATTCTGTCGGACGCCAGTGAACACCGGATTGCTGCACAAGTGACCACCGGCGACCACGCGACGCAGTTGCGCGATGCCCCCATCAGTTCGCAGTTGCTGCCCGAATCCGTGCTCTACCACGTCCTGCGCACCCGGGAGAGTGTGTTCCTGGACGATGCCGTGGCCGCTCAGCCGTTCGCCGTCGACCCTTACATCCGCGAGCACCGCGCCCGCTCGATTCTCTGCCTGCCGTTGATGAACCAGGCCAAGCTGGTGGGCGCGCTCTACCTGGAAAACAACCTGGCCGCGGGTGTCTTCAGCCAGAACCGGATCGCCGTGCTCAAGCTGGTGGCGTCACAGGCGGCCATCTCGCTGGAGAATGCCCGTTTGTACCGAGAGGTCGCCGAGCGCGAGTCGAAGATCCGGCGCCTGGTGGACGCCAACATCATCGGCATCGTCGTCTGGAATGCTGACGGTGGCATTGTCGAGGCCAACGATGCGTTCCTGCGCATGCTCGACTACGCCCGCGAGGACGTGGTCTCGGGCCGCTTGCGCTGGCGGGACCTGACGGTGCCGGAGTTTCGCGAACTCAGCGAGCGCTCCATGCTGGAGGCGGTGCGCACGGGCCATGCCCGGCCATTCGAGAAGGAGTATTTCAAAAAGGATGGCAGTCGCCTGCCGGTCATCGTCGGCCTGGCCATGTTCGAAGCCAGCAGCAAGGAAGGGGTGGCTTTCGTGCTGGACCTGACCGAGCGCAAGCAGGCGGAGGAAAAAAACCGCGAGAGCGAACGACGCTATCGCGAGGTGCAGACGGAGTTGTCCCATGCCAACCGCGTCGCGACCATGGGCCAGCTCGTGGCGTCGATCGCCCACGAAGTCAACCAGCCCATCGCCGCAGCGATTCTCAATGCCAACGCCGCACAGCGCTGGCTGAACATTCAGCCGCCCGAACTCGACGAAGTCCGTCATGTGCTCGGTCGCCTCATCATCGACGCCAACCGCGCGGCCGACGTGCTGGGCCGGATCCGTGGGCATATTCGCAAGGCACCGCCACAAAAAGGGCCGGTGGACATCAACGCGGCCATCGGCGAAATGATCGAGTTCACCCGTGGCCAGATCATCAAGAGCGGGGCCTCGCTGCAGACGCACCTTACGGACGGCCTGCCACTCATCGAAGGCGATCGGGTGGAGCTGCAACAGGTACTGCTGAACCTGATCATGAACGCGCTTGAAGCCATGAGCAGTACAGGGGAGGGCGAGCGCCAGTTGCATATCAGCGTGGTGCGGGAGGAGGCGGATTGCCTGTTGGTCAGCGTCAGCGATTCGGGCCCCGGATTCGCGGCGGCCAACACCGAACAGGTCTTCGCGTCTTTCTACACCACCAAACCCACGGGCATGGGGATGGGGTTGTCGATCTGTCGCTCGATCATCGAGGCACACGGGGGGCGTTTGTGGGCCAGCGCCAACCAGCCTCGCGGCGCCACGGTGCAATTCACGCTGCCCATTGCCCAGGGTTGAGTGCGTATAAATCATACTTAGGTTTAACGGGCGCATATTAATGGTTCGAATGAACCAATCGCTTGTACAAATGAAGTGCTGCCATCCAGGAGATACAGTCCGCATCAAGGATTGCGGAGGCTTTTATCGTGAAAAGCTTAATGGCCCATTTTATTGAAGGTGCTGTATTACTTCGTCAGGCGGCGCGGGTGGTAGCCGCGTCAATGATGACAGCCGCAGGGTGTTGTTCAGACGTTCGTCTGTTCCACTGTGACTGGCTTGCCCTCCCGCGCATTGGCAGTGGCCTGGCAGAGTCGTGGAAGAATTCACTGAGTCCGCTGGCGGTCGATCAGGCATTGATGCGCTTGCCTGTGGGTTCGCACCTGATCAGTCCGCGTCGATTCTACATTCATCACGGGATACACCTGGGGGGCGGGCGCGTCGCCCACTATTGCGGGTACAGCGGTTCATTCAGGCCGGGGCCCGTCGAGGTCACCGATCTTGAAAGTTTCGCCAATGGCAGGCCCGTATGGATAGTTCAAGAGCCGTGCAATTACTCCAATGATGAAATCGTCAATCGTGCGTATTCGAGAGTCGGTGAAAACAGCTACAAAATCCTATCCAACAACTGCGAACATTTTTGTAGTTGGTGCACGCGTGGGAAAAGTTACAGCGTCCAGGTCGACGCACTTCTGCATTCACCCCGGCATTTCTTTTCCATGATCCGGGCCTTGAAAACCTGCTTTATTGCGTAGCGTTTGCAAGGCCAGCTGTTGCACCTGGCGCCACTCGGGACAGCAAACTACGCTGTGCTACACTTTTTTTTCCGTCCATTTCCGAAGAGTGTCGTGCATGAACGCTCCGTTCAATGAGCCGCAAAGCAATGGTTCTATGGTGTTCGTGGTGGATGACGATGCCTCCATCCGCGAGGCATTGAGCAACCTGTTGCGATCTGCCGGCATTCGAGTCGAGACGTTCGCCTCCACCGCGGAGTTTCTGCGCAAACCGACGAGCGACGGCGCCAGCTGCCTGGTGCTGGATGTGCGACTTCAAGGGAACAGCGGCCTGGACTTCCAGCGCCAACTGGTTGAATCAAACACCCGTATTCCGATTATCTTCATCACCGGCCATGGGGACATCGAAATGTCCGTCAAGGCGATGAAGGCGGGCGCCGTGGACTTTCTGGCCAAACCCTTTCGTGAACAGGACCTGCTGGACGCGGTGTCCGCCGCACTCCAGACCGATGTCCGGCGCCGGGAGATCGAGCGGCAATCCTCGGATCTGCAGGCGCACTACCAGTCGCTGACCGCGCGTGAGCGAGAGGTGATGGCACTGGCGGTCAAGGGGCTGATGAATAAGCAGATCGCAGGGCAGATGAACCTCAGCGAAATCACCATCAAGATTCACCGGGCCCATGCCATGAAGAAGATGCACGCCAAGTCGTTTGCCGACCTGGTGCGGATGGCGGAGGCATTGGGGGTTGGGCGCGGTCTTTGATGGGGGCCTGCATTTTTGAGGCGGATGGAGGTAGTCACAGGTTGCGAGGCGGCCTGAAAGCCGACCTGATTTTGCAGTTGCCCTCAATCCCTGTGGGAGCGGGCTTGCTCGCGAAGGCGGTGTGTCAGTCAATGCATGTGTCAGCTGACACACCGCCTTCGCGAGCAAGCCCGCTCCCACATTAGATCGCGGATGCACCTGAAATCAGGTCGGCTTTAAGGCCGCCTCGTTTTTGCTTTTCGCGGTGAGCGTCCCCCCCCCACACAACCCCGCCTATCCATCTGTTGGCAACGATCAAGCTTAAGTGCATGCCCGCTATACCCCCGTATGGTTACAAACCCGGTGCGCCGCGATGCACACTCTCTCTCAGGGCGATCCGTCGCTCTCGCGCCGAGAGAAGGCCTTTTGCCTGAGCATCTTGACCCACAAAACAGGAGAGCGACCATGACAACGCATCTGGACTACCCAACCCAAAGCAACGCCCAACATGCGCCGGCCATCAGCGCGCACAATGCCCCGCATCAGGGTGTGGCGGGATTCGAGGAGCTGGTGCCTTCGCGCTACGCACTGCGGGTTGGCGAGATTGATGTGCTGGTGGTCAGCGACGGCGTGTTGCCGCTGCCGACCGCCACCATGTCGACCAATGCCGACCCCGTTGCCCGCGCAGCCTGGTTCAAGGACATGTTCCTGGGGCCGGACGCGTTCGATTGGGCGCTGAACGTTTTGGTGGTGCGCAGCGGCAACCAGACCATTCTGGTCGACGCTGGGCTGGGCGGGCAGTTCCCGGGCTTTCCGCGGGCCGGGCAGTTTCCCAAACGGCTGGAAGCGGCCGGCATCGATCTGGCGTCGGTGACCGACATTGTGATCACCCACATGCACATGGACCATATTGGCGGGCTGCTGGTCGACGAAGTGAAGAACCGGCTGCGTCCGGACGTGCGGATCCATGTTTCGGCGACCGAGGTCGCGTTCTGGGAGTCGCCGGATTTCTCCATGACCGAGATGCCGTCGCCAGTGCCGGACGTCCTGCGGGCAACCGCGCAGCAGTTCATCAACGACTATCGCAGCCAGGTGCGCACCTTCGAGCAAGAGCATGAGGTGGCGCCGGGCGTGGTCGTCAAACTCACCGGCGGCCACACCCCAGGGCACAGCGTCGTCTACGTGACGTCCGGCGGCGAGCGCTTGACCTTCGCCGGCGATGCGCTGTTCCCCGTCGCGTTCGAACACCCCGACTGGCACAACGGTTTCGAGCATGATCCCGAGGAGTCGGTTCGCGTTCGGGTCCGCCTCATGCAGGAGGCGGCGGCGAGCGGCGAGTGGTTCGTCGCCACGCATCTGCCGTTCCCCTCCGTTGGCCGGGTAGCCATCGACGGTGACGCCTTTCGCTGGGTAGCGGGTTTCTGGGACTACTGACCGCTTGCAGGGTCAGGTCCTCCGTCCAGGCCGGTGCAGCCAGCGGCCGGGCGGAGGGCCCGGAAATTCCGGCCATTGTCCTGCTGACCGGTGCCCGGGTGTCTGAGGGCGCAATCGGTGTCTTACTTGTAGAACAAAGAAACAACCTCTTTCCCGCCCCCCAACCCTAGAAAAACTTGATCTCGTAACCGAATCGCGAGGCTGCGCTGACGATATGCTGCCCCATGATCTGGCGCGCCGCCGGGGCATTGCGGTCGATGAACGCCTGCACCAGTTCTTCATGTTCTCCGCGCGCCGCATGGGGAATATTGCTGTAGGCGGGGCCTCGTCGCGCAAAGTTCATGGTGATCAGTGCCCGCATCGGTTCGAGCACCGTGCGGATCATGGTCTCGAGATAATCGTTGCCTGATGCGGCCGCCACCGCCCGATGAAAGTCGAGGTCCGCGTTGACGGTGTCCAGCGTTGGTTCACCTTCGTACTGCATCCGCAGGACGGCTTCCTGAATCGTTTTGAGCTTGCGCGCAGTCATGTGCGCCGCGGTCAGCGCGGCGGCCTGGCTCTCCAGGACGGCCCGTACTTCGAACATGTTGCGAATCGTATTGTCACCGTCCAGCACCGGCGCAGCCTCACGCGGCGCTGAGGGCTCCGGCGATTGAGTCGCGGCCGAGACGAAGACGCCCACGCCCTGGCGTGACTGGATCAGCCCCTGCGCCCGCAGCGTCGCGATGCCCTCCCGTACGACGTTCCTGCTCACGCCGAAGTTTTGCGCGAGAAACTGCTCGGTCGGCAAGCGGTCACCCGGACGCAGTCGTCCCGAGGCGATCTCGTCGCTCAACGAGCGGGCGATGTGCTCGGCTAGATGAGGTCGCCGCGCCACGGGTTGCACATTCATTTCACTCATGTTCGTTCGTCCCTCTCACTTGTCTACTTAATCTACATCAGGCGACTTGTTCCCGTCAGTTAAAACTGAAATGTAAAATCCATATTTCAGAATAAAACCTTTTAAATCAATTGGATAGGATGAATATAGACGAAAGTCTGCAAGCGGGTTGTAGTTGTTCAGTTGAAGGACAACAGAACGTCATGTAGGTTGTTCTCAACCGGACGCGGTCGAGAACCAGTCGCCGCGCCACCTTTGCAACCTGCTTGAGGCGAAGTCCTATGAAAATTGCCAGCATTGAAACCATTCCTCTGCGAATTCCCTTCACGACGGGTGGCAAGTCGGCCGGTGGGGTCTGGGGGCCGAAAGACCTTCAGATGGTCGATTCCCTCGTGGTCAAGATCACCACCGATGACGGCATCGTCGGTTGGGGCGAAACCTTCGGCTTCACCGCGATACCGGCAGTGAAAAGGGTGATCGATACGATCCTGGCCCCCGAGCTGATTGGCAGTGACGCCACGCGGCGCGAGAAATTGCAGGGCGACCTGCAGAAGAAGTTTCACGTCTTTGGTCGCAGCGGCGCGTTCATCTACGGCCTGTCGGCGATTGATATCGCGCTGTGGGATATCGCTGGCAAAGCGGCCGGTCAACCGATCTACCAGCTGCTGGGCGGCAGTGAGGCCACTTCGCTGGCGGCGTATGCCAGCCTGATCCGCTATGCCGATCCCGAACTCATCCGCATCAATGTGCAGCGCGCGGTCAACAGCGGCTTCCGCCACCTCAAGCTGCATGAAGTGGATATCGAGGTCATCCGCGCCGCGTGCGAAGCCGCCGGTCCCGACGTGGAAATCACCCTCGACGTCAACGCCCCCTGGTCCGTGCGCGAAGCGCTGGACATGACCGAGAAACTCCGCCCGTTGAATCTGCGCTGGATCGAAGAACCGGTGTGGCCGCCGGAAAACTACGCGGGCCTGGCGACGGTCCGCCAGCAGGGCGGCATTCCCGTGGCGGCCGGCGAGAATGCGTCGACGCTGATGGACTTCCAGCACCTGCTGGAAGCCGGCGCGGTCGATTTCGTCCAGCCCAGCCCGGCGAAAATGGGCGGCATCACCGAACTGCAAAAAGTCTATGCCCTGGCCAACGCCCATGGCGTCACCGTGATGGTCCACGCCTTTTATGACGGTCCCGGCCTGTTGGCCGCCGTACATGGCAGTGCCGCCCTGGGCGGTGCGAAGTCACTGGTCGAGTGGCGCTACTTCGACCTCGAAGCCCAACTCTATGGCGACGCCATCATTCCGCGTAACGGCCGCATCGACGTACCGCAAGGCCCGGGGCTTGGCATCGAGCCGGATGAGGACGTCATTCGCGATTACCGCTTCGAACCCTGACCACACCGACCACCGGGTCATTGCCGCATTGATCGGGGCCTTCGCATCGGCCTCGATCAGCCATGGCGACATTCTTGATAAAAATAAATACGAGGATTGACGAAATGTTAGACAGGATCGTAGGGCCCATTTTGCCCGTCGCCTTTGTAATCGCGCTCGGCTTCATCGCCGGCAAGCGCGGACGGCTCACCCACTCGGACAGCCTGCTGATCAGCCGGCTGGTGCTCGGCTGGATATTCCCGGCGCTGCTGTTTGTCGGGATGGCGAGCACGCCCCGTGAACAGCTGTTCGACCTCAAGTTCATAGCGGCCACGTTCATCGGCATCATGGGCATGTACACGATCGCGCTGGCGATCGGCTGGTGGCGTTCGCGGGACCTGAAGGTTGCAACGCTCAAGGGCTTCGTCAACGGTTACCCTGACGCTGCCTTCATGGGTATCCCGATCCTCGGCGCCATGTTCGGAGCGGGCAGCATCTACTCGGTGCTGGTACTGAACCTCGTCGCCAGCCTGGTGATGATCCCGCTGACCACCATGTTGCTCACCATCGCCGATGGCAA
This sequence comes from Pseudomonas fluorescens, assembly GCF_902498195.1. Classification (GTDB taxonomy): domain Bacteria; phylum Pseudomonadota; class Gammaproteobacteria; order Pseudomonadales; family Pseudomonadaceae; genus Aquipseudomonas; species Aquipseudomonas fluorescens_BU. The sequence goes on from NZ_CABVIY010000001.1 coordinate 761,460, forward strand.
GGGCAGCGGCACCCAGGCGTTCGTGTCGAGCCTGTCGGGGGCGGTGCGCCGTCCGCTGATGTGGGCGCCGGCCCTGGGCATTCTGCTCTCCCTGCTTCAGGTCAAGTTGCCGCCCCTGGCGGCGGAATCGCTCAACCTTCTTGGCAAGGCGACGCCTGGCGTATCGCTGCTGTGCCTGGGGCTGATCATGTCGTCGGAGAAACTGAAAATGTCCGGCGAGGTCTGGGGCAACCTCGGGCTCAAGTTGCTGATTCACCCGGTGTTGATGTTCGCCGCCACCGTATTGCTGGGCACCCATGGTCTGTACGCGCAACAGATGATCTTGCTGTGCGCGCTGCCCTCGGCGACGATCCCGGCGATGTTTGCCAACCAGACCGGGGCCTATCAGAGCGAAGCCGCGACCACCATCCTGGTCAGCACCGTGCTGTCGATCGTGACGTTTTCCTTCGCGATCTACCTGATTGATGGCGGACTGGCCGCCGCCTGACAACGGGGCTTGGCAATGCCCGTGGCCGGTGCTGCTCTGTGTTCCAGGGGCGCATCATCACGGGTTATGGCGCAGGATAGAAAAATTCAACGCCGCGGCGACACAGAGCCACAGGAGGTACGGCAACAGGATGAAGGCCGTGATGACGTCGATACGCAATGCCATCACCACCATGGCAGCGACAACCAGCCAGAGCAGGGCAAGGATGACCATGCTGGCGACAATGCGGTGCGCGCCAAAAAACACCGGTGTCCACAGCGTATTGAGCGCAATTTGCGCCGCCCATAACGCAAGTAGCGCTTGGCTTCCAGGTATCAGGGTCAGGCGGTAGCCAGCCCAGGCGATCAGCAGATAGATGATCGTCCAGGCCACGGGAAACAGCCAGTTGGGCGGAGTGAAGCCGGGTTTGTTGAGCGCTTCATACCAAGGACCCGGTTTGAAAATGATGCCGGTGCTCGCCGCAGCCGCACAGGCTAATAGAAAAACAAAAAAGGTCATCATCGCTCCTTGGCCGGGATCAGCTGTCTGGGGTTGCAACACCACGTCGGCCATCAAGGTTGGATGCCTGGTGAGGCGGAAAGTCCGGGGGCGGGCAAGTATTTTTTTGCTCATGACCTCAGCCCATCCGGACGGTGCCCCTGGAAACCGCATGGTGGAGGCGTTGCCCGTACAGACCGACGCCCAGTCCCGAGACAATGAGCACCACCGCAACGATTTTGCCGAGCGACAGCGTCTCATCGAAAATCATCACGGAACCGAGCATGCCAAACACCGGCACCAGTAACGACAACGGCGCGACGGTGGACACTGGATAGCGTCTGAGCAGTGAATTCCATACCCAGTAGCCGAACAACGTATTGGGGTAGACCTGGAACAGAATCGACAGGATGGCGCGGTGGTCGAGCTGGCTGACCAATGCGCTGTAACCCGTCGAGCCGTTGACCGCGTAATCCAGGGCGAAAAGCGCGATGGGCGAGAAGGCGCTGGACCACACCAGGAACGCGAAGACTTGCGTGGTCCTTGCCTTTTTACTGATTACATTGGCCGCACTCCAGGCGACCGCCCCCAGCAGCACCAGCATCAGCCCGGCCATGGTTACGGTTCCATCTGTGATGCAAATCACGCTCAACAACCCGCAGAGGGCGATACCCATGCCCGCCAGTTGATAGCGAGAGATCGCCTCCTTGAAGGCCCACGCGCCGAGCAGGATGGTGAAAAACGCGCTGAATTGCAGCACCAGCGAAGCGATGCCTGCCGATAAACCTGACTTGATGCCCAGGTTGACGACGCCCCACAAACCGACGCCGAAGACCAGGCCATAACCGATGAGGTAGCGCCACTGCACATCCGGTTTTGCAATGAAGAAGATCGCGGGCAGCGCGCAAAGCGTGAAGCGAACGCCAGCCAGTATCAGCGGGTCGATGGTGGTCAGGCCCAGTTTGATCACCGAGAAGTTCACACCCCAAATGGCGGTAATCGAAATCGCGAGTAACAGGTGCGCGGGTTTCATGCGGGTCGTCCTTGAAGGTGGGTTGAGACATGACGGGTGAAAAGCCACAGCGCCCAGGCTGCAACGCTGATCGTGGCGCCCAGCACACTGACCGCCATCCAGCCCCAGAGCGCATACACCTGGGTCGCCGCGACCGCCCCCAGCGCGCTCCCGAGCGAGTAGAAGCACATGTAGGCGCCGACCATGCGACTGTGCGCGTCGGGTCGTGCGGCAAAAATGAAACTCTGGTTGGTGACGTGGACGGCTTGCACCGCGAAGTCGAGCAGGATCACCCCGCAGGCCAGTGCGATCAGCGACGATTCGGCAAACGCGATGGGCCACCAGGACAGCGTCAGCAGACCCAGCGAAATGCCCGTCACCCGTTGCCCCAGGCCTTGATCGGCCCAGCGACCGGCTCGCCTGGCCGCCAGGGCACCGGCGACACCAGCGACGCCGAACAGGCCGATCGCCGTGTGTGACAGCGACAGTGGCGGGGCGCTCAACGGCAGCACCATGGACGTCCATAACACGGAAAAGGCAGCAAAGATCAGCAAGGCCAGCAGGCCCCTGACCCGCAGGACCGGTTCGGTCAGGAACAGCATGAAGAGCGACCGGATGAGTCCCGGGTAGGTCTGTTGATCGCGTGGCGACACGGCGCCAGGCACCACTTTCCAGAACACCGCCGCCAGGGTCAGCATCAATCCCGAGGACATGAAATACACGGCGCGCCAACCCGCCAGGTCGGCGATCAGCCCGGAGGTGAACCGTGCCAGGAGAATGCCCAGGACAATCCCACTGGTGACGGTTCCCACGGTCTGACCACGCTGCGAGGGCGTCGCCAGCATGGCGGCATAGGCCACGAGCACCTGAGCGACCACCGCCAGCAAGCCCATCGCGATCATGCCGCCCAGCAGGGCCAGCCATTGCTGTGATGCGCCGACGGCCGCCAGCGCAAGGGCGGACAGTATCACTTGGGTCAAAATCAGCCGTTTACGGTCAACCCTGTCGCCCAGCGGTACGATGAACAGCAATCCCAGCGCGTATCCAGCCTGAGTGGCCGTCACCACGACCCCGATCACGCCCGGGGCGACGTCCAGGCTTTCAGCCATGGAGGCGAGCAAGGGTTGGGCAAAATAAACATTGGCGACTGCCAGTGCGCTGGCAATGGAAAACAACAGCGTAAGCGACGCCGAGAGGCCCACCGACGGGCTTTCTCCGCTATCCGGAGGCGGCAACCCCGAAGTCTGTGCGGAGAAACCCTGGGTGGCTGAATCGGCCTCTGCTGTCATACACGCCTCCATGGCGTTAAACTGGTTTCAATTTAAAACTTGTATCAAGTATTGCCGGATCAAGTTTCAAATTGCAACCAGATTGCTCCGGTCGACAGGTCCGGCAATTCTTTTCCAGAGGTCAATACGATGGTCGAAGACACCTCACCGCCAGGCAGCGAATGCCCGGTCGCCAGGACGCTGGAGGTCATTGGGGATCGCTGGTCGCTGATGATCATCCGCGACGCCTTTGACGACATTCGCCGGTTCAGCGAATTTCAAAAGAGCCTGGGCGTGGCCAGGAACATATTGGCATCGCGCCTGAAAACCCTGGTGGACATCGGGGTCTTCGAGGTCCGGCCAGCGTCGGATGGAAGCGCCTACAAGGAATACGCCCTGACCGACAAAGGGCGCGAGATCTTTCCCGTTATCGTTTGCATGCGGCAGTGGGGCGAGCGTTTCCTGTTCCAGCCGGGAGAAACCCGTTCGGTGCTGCTGGACAACGAATCCCGGCAGCCCCTGATGCCAATGGAGGTTCGCGCCATGAACGGCCAGAAACTCGGACCGTCGGACTGCCACAGGCTGCGGCTCGTCGATGGCGAGTCGTGAAATCGGCAATCAGAACCATCGCTCGTAGAGGAGACACAACATGGACCGATTCACCGGCGGTTGCCTGTGCGGCGACGTCAGGATTGTGGCCTCGGGACGCCCCTACCGGGTCGGCCTTTGTCACTGTCTCGATTGTCGCAAGCACCATGGGGCGCTGTTTCACGCGTCCGCGATATTCCCCCAGGAGGCAGTGACCATCGAGGGTGAAACCCGCGACTACGCCGGGCGGTTTTTCTGTCCCCGGTGCGGCTCATCGGTGTTTTCGCGCACCGACGATGAAATCGAAGTGAACCTGGGGTCGCTGGATGCCCCTGACCAGCTGATGCCGACCTATGAAAGCTGGGTCGTCCGTCGTGAGTCGTGGTTGCCGGTTTTTCCACTCGCCAGACGTTACAAGCAGGATCGGGAAACGGCGGGGCGCTTCGAGGGGTAGGTGCCCATTGTGGCGAGGGGATCAATCCCCGCGCCATAAACGGATGAATGCACTGTCTGCTTCAGAGCTGAATCGTCGCCAGCGCCTGAGCCAGGTCCGCGCGCAGATCCTCGACATCTTCGACCCCCACGGACAAGCGCACCAGCGCATCGCCGATCCCCAGTTGCGCACGGGTGTCGGCGGGGATGGTGGCGTGGGTCATGATGGCCGGGTGTTCGATCAGGCTTTCCACGCCGCCCAGGCTTTCGGCCAGGGCGAAGATCTGCACGCTTTCCAGGAAGCGCCTGGCGCCGGCGAGGTCGGTGTTCAGGTCCAGGGCGATCATCCCGCCGAAGCCGCGCATCTGTTGGCGCGCCAGTTCGTGCTGCGGGTGCGACGCCAGGCCCGGGTAGTAGACGCGCGCCACTTGCGGCTGGCGTTCCAGCCATTGCGCCAGTTCCAGGGCATTGCTGCAGTGGCGTTCCATGCGCAGGGCCAGGGTCTTCACGCCACGCAGGGTGAGGAAGGCGTCGAACGGCCCGGCGATGGCACCCACCGCGTTTTGCAGGAAGCCCAGGCGCTCGGCCAGCTCGGCGTTCTGGCCGACCACGGCGATGCCGCCGATCACATCGGAGTGGCCATTGAGGTACTTGGTCGTCGAGTGCAGCACGATGTCGAAACCCAGTTCCAGCGGACGCTGGATCCACGGGCTGGCGAAGGTGTTGTCCGCCACGCTGATGATGCCGCGCGCGCGGCAGATCCGGGCGATGGCGGCCAGGTCCGAGAGGCGCAGCAGGGGATTGCTCGGCGTCTCGATCATCACCATGCGCGTGTCGTCTTGCAGCGCCGCTTCGAACGCGGCCAGGTCAGTCAGGTCGACAAAGCTGAAACGGTGCCCGGCGCTGCGCTGGCGCACCTTGTCGAACAGGCGGAACGTCCCGCCGTACAGGTCGTTGCCGGAGACGACGTGCGAGCCGGCATCGAGCAGTTCGAGCACTGTGGAGATCGTCGCCAGGCCGGAGGCGAAGGCAAACGCCCGGGTGCCGCCTTCGAGGTCCGCCACGCAGCGTTCCAGCGCGAAGCGGGTCGGGTTGTGCGAGCGCCCGTAGTCGAATCCCTTGTGCACGCCGGGACTGTCTTGCAGGTAGGTGGAGTTGGCATAGATCGGCGGCATCAGCGCCCCGGTGGTCGGGTCCGGCGTCTGTCCGGCGTGGATCACCCGCGTGGCGAAGCCGCGGGGCGCGGCGTTTTTATCGTGCTGACTCATGCAAGGGTTCTCCGTAAGTGATTGAGCAGGTCGACCCGGGTGATCAGGCCGTGGAAGCCCGAGGCGTCGGCAATGATCGCCACCAGCCCGCGGTCGATTACGTCTTGCAGTTGCGCGCGGCTGGCCTCGGGCGGCAGGGTTTGCAGCTTGTCGGTCATCGCGCAGGTCACGGTCATGCGAAAGTGCGCCTCGCCGTTCTGCACGTTCAGCAGAATATCGGACTCGTCGATCACCCCGACCAATTGCTTGCCGTTCACCAGCACCGGCAATTGCGACACATCCGCCAGGCGCATGCGCTGGAACGCGGTGAGCAGGGTGTCGTCGGGGCCGACGCTGATCACCCGGCCATCCTCGAAGCGCCGCGCAATCAGGTCGCGCAGGTCGCCGTAGTGTTTGCTCGCCAGCAGGCCCTGATCGGACATCCACTGGTCGTTGTAGACCTTCGACAGGTAACGGGTACCGGTGTCGCAGACGAAGCTGACCACGCGTTTGGGTTCGGTCTGTTCGCGACAATAACGCAGCGCCGCCGCCAGCAGGGTGCCGGTCGACGAGCCGCCGAGAATGCCTTCGGCGCGCAACAGTTGGCGGGCGTGGTCGAAGCTTTCCTCGTCGCTGATCGAGTAGGCATGGCGCACGCTGGACAAGTCGCAGATCGACGGGATGAAGTCTTCGCCAATGCCTTCCACTGCCCAGGAGCCGGGCGTGCCGAGGGTGCCGCTGCGGCTGTACTCGGCCATCACCGAGCCGATCGGGTCGGCCAGGACCATTTCCAGGTTCGGCTGGACGCGGCTGAAGAACCGGGTCAGGCCCGTCAGCGTGCCGGCCGAACCGACGCCGACGACGATGGCGTCGACATCATGCTGGGTCTGCGCCCAGATCTCCGGCGCGGTGCTGCATTCGTGGGCCAGGGGGTTGGCCGGGTTGTTGAACTGATCGGCGAAGAAGGCATCGGGTATTTCCGCGGCCAGTCGCGCGGCAACGTCCTGATAGTAATCCGGGTGGCCCTTGCCGACGTCGGAGCGGGTGATGTGCACCTCGGCGCCCATGGCCTTGAGGTGCAGGACTTTCTCGGTGGACATCTTGTCCGGCACCACCAGCACCACCCGGTAACCCTTGGCCCGGCCGACCAGGGCCAGGCCCAGGCCGGTGTTGCCGGCGGTGGCTTCGACGATGGTGCCGCCGGGCTTGAGGCGGCCATCGCGCTCGGCGGCGTCAATCATCGCCAGGCCGATGCGGTCCTTGATCGAACCGCCGGGGTTCTGTGATTCGAGCTTGAGAAACAGGGTACAGGGACCGGTATCGAAACGGCTGACACGCACCAGCGGCGTGTTGCCGATCAATTCGAGCACGGCAGGGCGGGAGTCGTTTGGCATGTCGTCACCTCGCTGCGGGGATCCTGGGTGGATTGCCATCGGTGGGTGGTGAACCCTCACGCCGTCATGGCAATGCTTCGTCTCGACCATAGGCCCGGATCGCCACACGCGCAACCGGCCCGGCGAAAGTACCCCCGACATTGGGGAATTTCCCTGTGGCGGGCGGGCGTGGTGGGGGAGGGTTGAGGGTGGAAAAGTGGCTAGAGCGTGGCCGTGATCATGACCAGATTGATCTGTTGCATGAGCTCGGTAATGGTCGACAGGCTCCCGGCCTGCATGGCCGCCATGATCAGTGCCTGGTTCGGCGTGAGGGCCAGGGCCGCCAGGGGCTGAATCTGCGGCAGGACCCGTTCGGCCAGGCCGATGGCCGTGCAGGTCGCCGACGTGACCAGCGCGGCTGCGGCGGCTGCGGATACCGCGACCACGATGATCACGATGGCCAGCAGCACCGCCATCACCACTGCCTGCGTTGCTTGCCCCGCCATGCACACCTCCGCAGTCGATTGCGCCACAGGGAGGTGACCCACATTCCCCGGCGAAACCAGCCGAAGCAAGGCACGGGCCAATCGTCATGAAATCGTCGATAAAACGTGTACAGCGGCTAGCGAAACCGTACAGGAATCGCCTCGGCAAACGGATAGTAAGCAAACCACGGCCTGGCTTCGTCGATGACTCGCTGGAACGACGGGCGCTCGGTCAAGCGCTCGAAGTAAGCGCTCAAGTACCGGCATTCGTCGGGGAACGGCACGACGGTGCCGGCATAGAACAGGGCCGGGGCCGCGGCGCAATCGGCCAGGCTGAAGTCCGGGCTGGCGGCCCAGGTACTTGAGGACAGCTGGCGTTCGAGCATGGCGTAGGCGGTCAGCAGGGTGCTGCGTTGTTGGGTCAGGTCGCCATCGGCGGCGGACAAACGGTCGGCGACGATCTGTTGCATCGGCGCCTGGAGGTACTGGTCGAAAAACCGGTCCCACAGCCGCACCTGCAAAGCCGTGTCCCAATCGTCGGGTATCAGTTGATGCAGGCCGGCATACAACTGGTCGAGGTACTCGATGATGACACTCGATTCCGGCACGTTGCGCTGGCGCGCGTGATCGCGGATGACCGGGAACTTGCACAGCGGCCAGAGCGCTTCGAGCTCCGCCCGGTCGGTTGCGCTGGAAAGGTCGATGAGGCGCTTTTCGAATTCGATGCCGTGTTCGTAGAGCGCGATCAGCACTTTGTGGCAGAAGGATGAGAGGGGGTGGTAGTAGAGCGTGAGGGTCATGCTTCATCTCCTCGGTATGGGGGGCGGAAAGGGCAGTATTGACCATCATCGGGCTGGTTGCGATTTCGATGTTGTGGAGGGAAATCGATGAAAACCTGTGGGGCGGATTTTCAGTTACGACCTCGGGTCGTGCCTCTGTGCGACAACCCATATCCCTGCACGAAAACTAGTTTCATCTGGTTTGATAATCGCTGGCTGAAATGTTTTAAGAGTTTCACGGATTTCGATGTGAGCCTTTTAGGGGATGGAATTGCCCTTACGACGAGTCACCTGGTGAAACGGAACGCCATGGCTCGGCATGCCCTCGCGAGGGGGCCTTAAAGCCGACCTGACCGCGATCCCCTGTGGGAGCGGGCTTGCTCGCGAAAGCGGTGTATCAGTTGATACATGAATTGGCTGACACGACCCCTTCGCGAGCAAGCCCGCTCCCACATTTGGACCGCGGCCCCGCCTGCAAACAGGTCGGCTTCAAGGCCGACTCGCGCTGGCTTGCCCCGTTAATCCACGCTGGCCGAATGCAGGCGAGGCACCGATAGCCGCCGTTGCTGCAGGAATGGATATTCAACCAATCCATAAACGAACCAGTCGCTAAAAAAACGAAACCTCGACACCCATCGGGCACGTCGCCGTGCGCGCCCGATTGGCTAACGCACGACCCCAATAACCATAAGAAACACCCCAGGAGCCCCCCGTATGTTCAAACGAGCAATCCCCACCGCGATCATCCTGGCCACCGGTTCAATCTGCGCCCAGGCGGCAGAAACCGGCGCCCACGGTTTTCTGGAGGACAGCAAGGCCACGTTGTCGATGCGTACCCTGTATTTCAACAGCGACAACCGCGACGGCACCGCGGCCCCGTCGAAAACCGAAGAGACCGCCCAGGGTTTCGTGTTGCGCTACGAATCCGGTTTCACCCAGGGCACCGTCGGTTTCGGCCTGGATGCCCAGGCGTTGCTGGGCGTGACGCTCGACAGCGGTAATGGGCGCCACGTCGGCAGCGGCATGATCCCGTCGGATGGAGACGGTGCCGCCGACACCTGGAGCAGCTTCGGCCCGACCGCGAAAATGCGCCTCGGCAAAACCGAGTTGCGCTACGGCACGCTGCTGCCGAAATTGCCGATCCTGATTTCCAACGACGCCCGTGTACTGCCGCAGTCGTTCACCGGCACCCAGGTCACTTCCAAAGACTTCGACGGCCTGACCCTGACCGGCGGATTGCTGGAACAAGCCGTGGGGCGTGCCTCGACGGACCGCACCGGGCTGTCGGTCGCTGGCGCCACCCGCGACAGCAACAAGTTCTATTTCGCCGGCGGCGACTATGAGGTCACCAAGACCCTCAAGGCCCAGTATTACTTCGCGCAACTGGAGGATTTCTACAACCAGAACTTCTTCGGCCTGACCCACCTTTTGCCACTCGATGGCGGCAGTTCGATCACCACCGACCTGCGCTACTTCCGCACTACATCGAGCGGTGCCAACAGTTCCGCCGCGGGCCGGGCGCAGGGTTATCGGGTGTCGGGCTACACCCAGGACAACGACGGTGAAATCGACAACAGCACCTGGGCCGCGATGATCACCTATGCCAATGGCGGCCACGCCGTGGCGCTGGGGTATCAGCGGGTAGGGGATGGCAGTAACTTCGTCCAGCCCAACCAGGGCAGCCTGCCGGACAAAGGCGCCGGTGGCGGCAGCGTCTACCTGCCCACCGACCGCATGATCCAGAGCTTCACCCGGGCGGGCGAGCAGACCACCTTCGGTCAGTACACCTACGACTTCGTCGCGCTGGGCGTGCCGGGCCTGAAGGCCTCGATCGTGTACCTGAAGGGTACCGGCATCAAGGCGCAAAACACCGGGGACCAATCGGAGTGGGAACGCGACATGACCCTGGACTACGTGATTCAGTCAGGCACGTTCAAGAACGTCGGCTTCTCGCTGCGCAACGGCCAGTCGAACACCGAGGCGGGCCGCGATGTCGATCAGAGCCGGTTCATCATCAACTACGCGATCCCGTTGTTGTAATCAACGCATCCCCTGTAGAAGCGAGCCCTGCTCGCGATGAACGTCCAGACAACGCGCTCATTCAGACAGCACGCGTTATCGTTGACGTCCATCGCGAGCAGGCTCGCTCCTACAGTGGGTTCTGCGTACCGGTTTTTTTCAAGCGATAAGCCAGCGCCGGACGCGTGATGCCCAGCAGGCGCGCCGCTTCCGAGACGTTTTGCTGGGCGCGCTCCATGGCCGCGTGAATCAGTGCATCCTCCACCGAATCCAGCGCGATACCGCTGTCGATGATCTTGTCGACCCACGTCTGATCGGATGCCTGGGTCGACTTCACCAGTCGCCCGTCACTGGCCAGGCCGATGCTATCGGCCAGTGGCGGCGAGTGCGGGAAGAGGGCGTCGACCGTGATGCTCTGGTTTTCATCGGTGATGATCACGCCCCGTTCCATCAGGTTTTCCAGCTCGCGGATGTTGCCGGGCCAGTCGTAGTGCAGGCACACCTGCAAGGCGCGGTCAGACAGGCCGAGGGTCTTTTTCCGGTAGCTGGCATGGAGCTTTTCCAGGAAGTGCTCGATCAGCAGCGGGATGTCTTCGCGCCGGTCGCGCAAGGCCGGGATCCGCACCGGGAACACGTTCAGGCGATAGAACAGGTCGGCGCGAAAACGCCCTTGCCTGACCGCATTTTCGAGGTCCTCGTGGGTCGCGGTAATGACGCGCACATCGACCTTGCGCGTCTGTGAGTCGCCCACCCGTTCCAGTTCCTGTTCCTGCAACACGCGCAGCAGCGAGGCTTGCGCGCGCGGGGTCAATTCGACGATTTCATCGAGGAACAGCGAGCCGCCATTGGCCCGTTCGAAACGGCCCATGCGCGACTGCTGGGCGCCGGTGTAGGCGCCTTTCTCCACGCCGAACAACTCGGCCTCGATCAGGTCCGGCGGGATGGCCGCGCAGTTCAGCGCGATGAATGGCCCGCCGGCGCGCTCGCTGCGCAAGTGCAGGCTGCGGGCGATGACTTCCTTGCCCACGCCGGTCTCGCCCAGCAGCAACACCGATGCCTTGCCCGGGGCCACCTTGTCGATCAGCGAACAGGTGCGGCGGTAGATCGCCGACTGGCCGATGCCATAGAACTTGCCGGCCTCGATCTGCAAGCGCTGGCGCATGTTTGCCACTTGCACTTGCAGCGCCTGCAGCTCATCGATGATCGGGTCGCTCTGGAAGTAGCGCATGATGTCTTCGGCATCGTCCCATTGCTCGGCCGGCTTGCCGACAATGCGGCAATGGGAGTCGCCGCAACCACGGCAACTGACCTCTTTGTAGATGATCTGCCGGCCGAGGAAAAACGAGCTGTAGCTGATGGCATACCCGAGCAGCATCCAGCACACCGGCTGGTCGGAGTGCAGGTTTTCGGTCTGGCAGTTTTCCACTTCGAAGGAGTCCTGCCATTCGATCTCGGCGTAGAACTGACCGTGAGCCAGATCGATGTCGATGGTCTGCGGGATGACATTGACCATGCCCTTGAGCGAGTGCAGTTGCGGGCCGGTGAAAAACATTTCCAGATCACTGCCCTGCGGGCGTAACTTGCGCGCCAGTTCGGCGTCCTTGAGCCCGGACTGATAGCCCAGGCGCAGGAAAAATCCCTTGGCGCGCTCGACGCCGAGCATCTCTATCAACTCGCGCCTGCACGACGCCATCATCGAAACCTGGATCAACAACATGCGTTGCTCGTCCAGCCAGATCTTCCCTTCGCTCCCGTGAAAGCGAACCTGGTCGCTCAGGTCCTTGAGCGACGGCGGGTGCTGGGAAGCCTTGTACGTGGTGATCATTTGTTGCGCCCCTGATTTGTAGTTATTGGGGTGGTGACGCGTTCCGCTCAGGCGATGGCGGTGTGTGTACGCATCGTAGCGACCCGTGTTTTTCAGGCAAGGCAAGGTCGGTTTTTCTTTTTCTAAGCGGCCTGAAAGCGAGCGAAAAGTCAATGATTGCGTGATTCATCCATTTGCTCGAAGGCGTCGGCAAGGATTGATCAAATGATCAATCCGTCGCTCCCGGATCCTCGTCCATCACGCGAATTGCAGGCGAGGGCAGGGGCATTCCATCAGGTTTAACTAATTGTTTTTAAACGAATAAAAAATCAATTCAAAACCGATTTGCTGCACTGGCACCCTTGTTGCTCCGTACCCCTGACATAACAAGGGAGTACCCGAGCATGAGCCAACCTGGCAGCACTTTCGATCAGATGCCGCGCTACATCCGCGTGCGCAGCGGGCCAGACGACAACTTCGTCGAATTCGATTTCGCCATCGGTTTTCCCGACCTGTTTGTCGAGCTGGTGCTGCCGCGCCAGGCGTTCCTCCAGTTCTGCGAAAACAACCGCGTGCAGCACATGGATGCGCAGATGTCCGAGGCCCTCGACGCCGATGCGCGCAAGTGGCGCTACGGCGAAACCCGCGACGCGGACTGAGCGGCGGCATGCACAACGCCATCCCCACAGAACAATAACCACAGGAGTCCACTCCATGAGCGTCGAGATCAAGACGACCACCGTCGAGACGATCCGCAACACCTTCAGCCACACCCGTCGCCGGTTTGGCGACAAGGCCGCCAGCCGTTACCAGGAAGCCAGTTTCGACCTGGAATCGGCGACCAATTTCCACTACCGGCCGCTATGGCAGCCGGACAAGCTGCTCAACGATGCCACCCGCACCGCGGTGGTCATGGCCGACTGGTACGCGGTCAGTGACCCGCGCCAGTACTACTACGGCGCGTACGTCGGGGCCCGGGCCAAGATGCAGGAAAACGCCGAGCACGATTACGCCTTCTGCGAAAAGCGCGACATGCTCGCCGGCCTGTCCAGCGCCAATGTCCAGCTGATCAGCCAGCTGCTGTTGCCCCTGCGCCACGCCGAGATGGGCGCCAACATGAACAACAGCAACATCGCCGCCGACGGCTTTGGCACCAGCGTCACGCAGATGCACATGTTCCAGGCCATGGACCGTTTGGGCATTGCCCAGTACCTGTCGCGCATCGGCCTGATGCTCGATGACGGCGACGTCCTGCTGCTGGCCCAGGCCAAGCAGCAGTGGCTCAACGATCCGGCGTGGCAGGGCATGCGCCGCTACGTCGAGGACACCCTGGTGGTGCGCGACTGGTTCGAATTGACCGTGGCGCAAAACCTGGTCAGCGACGGCCTGGTGTACCCGCTGCTGTTCCACAAACTCGACGAGCAACTGACGGCCAACGGCGCCGGCCAGGTCGGCATGCTCACCGAATTCATGCGCCTGTGGTTCGCCGAGAGCCAGCGCTGGGTCGATGCGCTGCTCAAGACCGTGATCAACGAAAGCGCGGCCAACAAGGCGCTGGTACAGGGCTGGATCGATCACTGGAGCCAGCGTTCTGTCGATGCACTGCGTCCTCTGACCGGCCTCGGCCTCAATGACTCGGCGCTGGATGCCGTGTGCACCGAGTTCGCCGCCCGCCTCAAGAAAATCGGACTTGGAGCCCGCCCATGACTTCCCTCGTCTACATGAACCTGCAAGACACCGACTACGCCCGTTCGATCGTCGACGCCATCGTGCAGGACAACCCCCACGCCGAGATCCAGCACCAGCCCTCGATGATCCGCATCGAGGCCCAGGGCCGTCTCGACATTCGCCGGGAAACGGTCGAGGCGCTCACCGGTAGCGTCTGGGACATCCAGGAAATGCTGATGTACGTGATCACCCTCGGCGGCAACGTCGTGGAAGAGGACGACAGCTTCTCGCTGTACTGGAACAGCTGATCGAACCCGCTGCGATTGATCCATAACAAGAATTCGGGAGCGCCATCATGGCCGTGAAAAAACGCCTCAATGCCAAAGAAAAATACCGCTGCTTGACCCGTGACCTGGACTGGGAGCCGAGCTACCAGACCCACGAGGATATCTACCCGCACGAACGCTTCGAGGGGATCAAGATCACCGACTGGGACAAGTGGGAAGACCCGTTCCGCCTGACCATGGACACCTACTGGAAATACCAGGCCGAGAAAGAGAAAAAGCTCTACGCGATCTTCGACGCCTTCTCGCAGAACAACGGCCATACCACGCTGTCGGACGCCCGTTATGTCAACGCGTTGAAGCTGTTCCTGTCCGGCGTCACGCCGCTGGAATACCAGGCCTATCAAGGTTTCGCCCGGGTCGGCCGGCAATTCAGCGGCGCCGGGGCGCGGATCGCCTGCCAGATGCAGGCCATCGATGAACTGCGCCACGTGCAGACCCAGATCCACGCCATGAGTCACTACAACAAGCACTTCAATGGCCTGCACGATTTCGCCCACATGCACGACCGCGTGTGGTTCCTCTCGGTGCCCAAGTCGTTCTTCGAAGACGCGCGCACGGCGGGTCCGTTCGAGTTCCTGACGGCGATCTCGTTCTCCTTCGAGTATGTGCTGACCAACCTGCTGTTCGTGCCCTTCATGTCCGGCGCGGCGTTCAACGGCGACATGGCCACGGTGACCTTCGGCTTCTCCGCACAGTCCGACGAAGCCCGGCACATGACCCTGGGCCTGGAAGTCATCAAGTTTTTGCTGGAGCAGCACGAAGACAACGTGCCGATCATCCAGCGCTGGATCGACAAGTGGTTCTGGCGCGGCTACCGCCTGCTTACGCTGGTGGGGATGATGATGGACTACATGCTGCCCAACAAAGTCATGTCCTGGTCGGAAGCCTGGGGCGTGTATTTCGAAGAGGCGGGCGGGGCGCTGTTCAAGGACCTGGAGCGCTACGGCATCCGTCCGCCCAAGCATGTCGAAGAAGCCAACATCGGCAAGGATCACGTCAGCCACCAGGCCTGGTCGATCTTCTACCAGTACAGCCAGGCGACCAACTTCCACACCTGGATGCCCACCGACGAGGAGCTGGACTGGCTGTCGTCCAAATACCCGGACACCTTCGACAAGATCTACCGCCCACGCTTCGAACACTGGCGCGCCCTGCAAGAGAAGGGCGAGCGTTTCTACAACCCGACCCTGCCGATGCTCTGCCAGATCTGCCAGATCCCGCTGTCCTTCGGCGAGCCGGACGACCCGACCACCCTCAGCCATCGCAGCGCCGGGCATGAAGGCGAGCGCTATCACTTCTGCTCCCAGGGTTGCTGCGACATCTTCGAATACGAGCCGACCAAGTACATCCAGGCCTGGTTGCCGGTGCACCAGATCCTGCAGGGCAACTGCGGTGGCGGCGACGTCGAGTCGGTGGTGCGCGACTACTACAACATCAACCCCGGCCAGGACAACTTCGAATACCTGGGCTCCACCGAGCATCGACGCTGGCAGGACTGGCACCCGGCCAAGGCCGGCTGACCCAACCAAGATCCTATGTAGGAGCGAGCACGCTCGCGAAAAACGTCAGGGCAACGCATGCATTCAGTTGCCCCGCGTCATCGTTGTCGACCATCGCGAGCGTGCTCGCTCCTACAGGTCAACCGACAAAAACAAGGAAAACCATCATGCCCGTGACCGCCATCGGCGCCTACAACGCCCAACCCCTGGACCGCCAGGACAATTTCCACGGCCTGCAACTGGTGTACCTGTGCTGGGAAAAACACCTGATGTTCTGCGCGCCGTTCACCTTTCCACTGCCACCGGCCATGCCGTTCAGCGACTTCATCGAACAGGTGGTCAAGCCTTCTATCGCCCAGCACCCGGATGCAGCACGGGTCGATTTCAGCCAGGCGCAATGGCGCCTTAACGACCAGCCATTCATCCCGGACAACGCAGGCAGCCTGATTGCCAACGGCATCGATCACAAGAGCCTGCTGCACCTCGACACCCCAGGCTTGAACGGCATTGCCGGCAGCTTCAACTGAGGACACGGCCATGAGTTACCAAGTCACCATCGAACCCACTGGCGAGCAGATCGAAGTGGAAGAGGGGCAGACCATTCTCCAGGCCGCCCTGCGCCAGGGCGTGTGGTTGCCGTTTGCCTGCGGGCATGGCACCTGCGCCACCTGCAAGGTCCAGGTGCTGGAAGGCGAGGCGGACCTGGGCGCGGCGTCGTCCTTTGCGCTGATGGACATGGAGCGCGATGAAGGCAAGGTCCTGGCGTGCTGCGCGATCCCGCAGAGCGACATGGTGATCGAGGCCGACATCGATGCCGATCCGGATTTCCTTGGCCATCCGGTCGAGGACTACCGCGCGGTGGTCAGCGCCCTGGTCGACCTGTCGCCGACCATCAAGGGCGTGCACCTCAAGCTCGACCGGCCCATGGCGTTCCAGGCCGGGCAATACATCAACCTGCAATTGCCCGGGGTCGAAGGCACGCGCGCGTTCTCGCTGGCCAATCCACCAAGTCGTGCCGACGAGGTCGAACTGCACGTGCGACGGGTCGACGGCGGCGTCGCCACTGGCATGATTCACGATCAATTGAAGGTCGGCGACACGGTGGACCTGTCCGGGCCGTACGGGCAGTTTTTCGTCCGGGGCTCGCAAAGCGGCGACCTGATTTTCATCGCCGGCGGCTCGGGCCTGTCGAGCCCGCAGTCGATGATCCTCGACCTGCTGGAGGCCGGCGATACGCGGCAGATCGTGCTGTTCCAGGGCGCGCGCAACCGTGCCGAACTGTACAACCGCGAGCTGTTCGAGGCCCTGGCCCGGGACCACGCCAACTTCACCTACGTGCCGGCGCTCAGCCAGGCGGTCGAGGACCCCGAGTGGACGGGGTTCAAGGGCTATGTACATGACGCGGCGAAGCAGCATTTCGACGGCCGCTTCAGCCAGCGCAAGGCCTACTTGTGCGGGCCGCCGGTGATGATCGATTCGGCCATTACCTGCCTGATGCAGGGACGGCTGTTCGAGCGCGACATCTTCATGGAGCGCTTCTACAGCGCCGCCGACGGAGGCGAATCGACCCAGCGTTCGGCGCTGTTCAAGCGCATCTGAAGTCACCCGAAAACCCCTGTGGGAGCGGGCTTGCTCGCGAAAGCGGGGTGTCAGGCATTGAGATGTTGAATGTGCCGCCGCCTTCGCGAGCAAGCCCGCTCCCACAGGGTGTGCCCGACCAATAACAACAATAAAGGTTGAAATGCATGACTCGTAGAACAACAAAGCAGCTCCTGATCTCCACTGCCCTGGTCGCATCCTGGCCTCTGGCGGCCAACGCCACCGAAGGCGGCGGCACCTCTTATCCATTAGGCGCCGAGAACTACATGTCCGGCGCGATGCCGCCACCGGGCTTCTACGGCCAACTGTTCGTTACCCACTATGAAGCCGACAACCTGCGTGGCAACGACGGCAAGAAACTCCCGCTGGATTTTCGCGTGCGTGCCAACGCGATCACCCCGCGGCTGATCTGGGTCAGCGACTACACCCTGTTCGGCGCCAGCGTGGCGCTGCACGCGATCGTGCCGCTGGTGGATCTCAAGGTCGAACTCAATGGCCAGTCGCAGAACAAGCAAGGCTTGGGGGATGTGATTTACGGGGCCGCGCTGGGCTTTCACCACAGTGAAAAATTCCACAGCATTCTTTCCCTGGACATGATCGCCCCGACCGGCCGCTACGACCGTGGCGACCTGGCCAACACCGGGCGCAATTACTGGGTGATCGAGCCGGTCTACGCCCTGTCTTACATCGACCCCAACGGGCTCAACCTCGATGCCAAGATCATGTACGACTTCAACCGTGAAAACCCGGCGACCGACTACCGTTCGGGCCAGGAATTTCATGTCGACTATGCCGTCGGGTGGGGGCTGGGCAATGGCTGGGTGCTGGGTGTCGGCGGTTATTACTACCGACAGACCACCGACGACCGCCAGAACGGCGAGACCATCGAAAACAACAAGGGACGCTCGCTGGCCATCGGGCCATCGATCAAATACACCAGCAATTCGGGATGGTTCGTCACGGGGAAATGGGAGCAGGAAACCGAAGTGCGCAACCGGGCGCAGGGTAATGCGTACTGGATGAAACTGACCGTGCCGTTCTGACACGGCACATGCAAACCCCCATCACTGCAAAAAACTGTGGGAGCGGGCTTGCTCGCGAAGAGGCCGGAACATTCACCCTGAAGAGTGACTGACACGGCCCCTTCGCGAGCAAGCCCGCTCCCACATCAGTTATCCATTGGCAGGTAATGGCGGGGTGCGCGGCGGAATCAGGCGCTTGTTGCCGGTCGACTCGAACGCCGCGGCAAAGCGCAGCAAGGCCGAATCGTCATAGGCGCGGCCGGCAAAGGTCAGGCCGACCGGCATGCCGATGTCGGGCATGACGCCCATCGGCACGGTGACCGTGGGCACTCCCAGATGGCGGATGGCGAGGTTGCCGTTGGCCACCCACACACCGTTGCTCCAGGCGATGTCCGCAGACGCCGGGTTGACATCGGCATCCGCCGGGCCCACATCGGCCACCGTCGGGAACAGCACTGCATCCAGGCCCAGCCGATCCATCCAGTCCTCGAGATCGATTTTCCGGGTCTGCTCAAGCCCCCGCAGGCCGTCGGGCACGGTGTCGATCTTGTCCCACGGCGTGATGCCGCGCTCGGCCATCTTCACGTACTCGTCCATGCCGGCGGCCAGGTCGCCTTCGCGGTTGGGCAGGGTGCCCGGGTCGTGGGGGAAAATCAGCGGGCCGTCGACGTCAACCAGGCGGTTCAGTTTCGGGTCGCCGTTGGCTTGCAGGAAATCATCGAACGCCCAGGCCGTCAGATCCCACAGTTCATGGTGCAGGAACTCCTTGGAGACGATCCCGCGATTGAACACGGTGGGCGCGCCAGGTCGATCGCCCTCGCAATTGGACACCAGCGGGAAATCGACTTCGAGCACTTCGGCGCCGGCGGCTTCGAGGGCCTTGCGCGCCTGTTCCCAAAGACCGATCACCGAAGGGCGGGTGTGGATGCGCTGCCCGGTCGGGCCACCGATGCCCGGCGCTTCGCTGGTGCCCGCTTCGGGGTCGGCGTTGATGTACATCTTCGGAATGCCGAAGCGCTTGCCGGCGAGTGAATCGGACTTCGCGGCAAGTTCCAGATAGGATGCGGGACGCACCGAAGCGACGCTCGGAATCGGCACCCAGGGTTGCAGGCGCCACAGGTCGCCACGGGTGTCGGTGTCCTCGGCCACCACCACATCGAGCACTTCGAGCAGGTCGGCCATGGTCCGGGCAAACGGCACGACCACGTCCATGGTCGGGGTCAGCGGCCAGTTGCCACGCACCGAGATCACTCCGCGCGAAGGCGTGTAGGCACACAAGCCGTTGTTCGACGCCGGGCCGCGACCGCTCGACCAGGTCTCTTCCGCCAGGCCGAAGGCCGCGAAACTGGCGGCGGTGGCCGTGCCGGCACCGTTGGACGAACCCGAGGCGAACGGCGCGGTGAGGTAGTTGGCGTTGTACGGGCTCTCGGCGCGGCCATAGACCCCGCGCTGCATGCCGCCGTTAGCCATGGGTGGCATATTGGTCTTGCCCAGGCAGATCGCCCCGGCGCCACGCAGCCGTTCGATGGTGAACGCATCGCGATAGGCAACCAGGTCCTTGAAGGCAGGGCTGCCGGACGCGGCGGTCAGGCCTTTGACCAGGTAGCTGTCCTTGGCGGTGTAAGGAATGCCATCGAGCGGGCCAAGGGTTTCGCCTTTGGCGCGACGGGCATCGCTGGCCTGCGCCTCTTTCAAGGCCTGCGGGTTGCGCACCACTACCGCATTGAGCGCGGTCGGGGTGTGGGGGCCGTCGTAGGCATCGATCCGGGCGAGGTAAGCCTGGACGAGTTCGACCGACGTAGTCTCGCCGGATTCGAGCGCGGCGCGCAGTTGGGCAATGGAAACTTCAGTGACTTGGATCATGCGGTCAGTACCGGCAGTAGAGGGGACATACGGTGAGTGTTTGCCTGGCGGGATATTGAGCACAGGAACTTCACTTCTCTTTAAAGGTTTTTCATAACGTTACTGGTTGCACAGCCTTACGCGACAGAAGGGGGATTTCAACCTTGGCGTTAATTTTTTTTACCGGTCGGGAACCTCTTTACTAACAAGTCGCTGTTTTAAAAGAAAAATTGTGCGTGGGGGGCTTCCCAGGCGAAACAAAAGTTGGTAAATTTCCGCGCATTCCAGCACAGCGCCTTAAACAGGGTGTGAATCTGGGATCGAGTGTCAGACACTCGTCGCAACATTTGCAGGGGCGTCGCCAAGCGGTAAGGCAGCAGGTTTTGATCCTGCCATGCGTTGGTTCGAATCCAGCCGCCCCTGCCATCTTCAAGAAACGCCAGTTCCGAACGGGACTGGCGTTTTTTTTTGCCTGTAGATTGTCCCCGTGCCATTTGGATTGGGGGTAGACCCGTTTCTTGCGTAACGGTGGCTGGCGGTTTCGTCCTCACGGCGAGTTACCTGGAAAAGCGGTACGCCGCCCGGCGCCCAGTAACCAAGCGCCTTTGCCCCTGTCGCTCGGTGCCTCGCCTTGTCTCGGCATGCTTTAAAGGGGTGCCCGGATCAAAAACAAGGCGAGGCGGCCTTAAAGCCGACCTCGCTCTTGCTGATGTACCCAGTTCCAATGTGGGAGCGGGCTTGCTCGCGAAAGGGCCGTGTCAGTCAATACATGTGTCAACTGGTACACCGCCTTCGCGAGCAAGCCCGCTCCCACATTGGATCGCGGACGCACCTGCAATCCAAGCCATGGCGAGGCACTGAGCGGTGGGGCAAAGGCGCTTGGTTACTGGGCGCCGGGCGGCGTACCGTTTTTCCAGATAACTCGCCGTAAGGGCGAAACCGTAAGCCGCCGTTACCGAAGAAACGGATATGTACACCCTCCGGCCCCTCCAGATCCATCCGGACACCGATATTGGCCATATCCATCTCCTTTTGGCCTGCCTCACGCTGTGAACCCGCCAGGCGCTCAGCAAGAATCAAGGCGGGCCGCTGACTCAGCCGCACCGACCAAATCCATAACCAGCAACGTGATCTTCCTTGCCCTTGGCTGTTTTGCAGGCCGCTGCCGTCTACAACATAAAAACCAACGAGCTGACATTGGGGAACTGATCCATGGAAACCATCAAACGCATCCTGGGCGCCACGGCATGTGGGCTGACGCTGCTGGCCGGCGCCGTGCACGCCGCACAGCCCGAGTTGAGGGTCTACAACTGGGCGGATTACATCCTGCCGTCCGTGCCCAAGGACTTCGCCGAGAAAAACGGTATCAAAGTCACTTGGGACACCTTCGACACCAACGAGTCCCTGGAAGCCAAGCTGCTGACCGGCAACTCCGGATACGACCTGGTGGTGCCGTCGAACCAGTTCATCGAAACCCAGATCAAGGCCGGTGTGTTCCAGAAGCTCGACAAGTCCAAGCTTCCGAACTGGCAGCATCAGGACCCGGCGCTGCTCAAGTTGCTCGACGCCAACGATCCCGGCAACCAGTACGGCGTGCCCTACATGTACGGCACCGTGCTGATCGGCTTCAACCCGGCCAAGGTCAAGGCGGCGCTGGGTGAAAATGCGCCAGTGGACAGTTGGGACCTGGTGTTCAAGCCCGAAAACATGGAGAAGCTCAAGTCCTGCGGCGTGGCCATGCTCGACTCGCCTTCGGAAATCCTGCCGCTGGCCCTGCATTACCTGGGGCTGGACCCGAACAGCCAGAAGCCGGAGGACTACGAAAAAGCCAAGGCGCTGATGCTCAAGGTCCGCCCCTACGTCACCTACTTCAACTCGGCCAAGTACATGACCGACATCGCCAATGGCGACATCTGCGTGGCCATCGGTTACTCCGGCAGCTTCTACCAGTTCGGCAATCGCGCCAGGGAGGCGGGTAACGGCGTGGTGGTCGATTGGCGCTTGCCGAAGGAGGGCGCGCCGATCTGGTTCGACACCTTCGCCATTCCAAAAAGCGCGAAGAACGTTGAGCAAGCCCACGCGTTTCTCAACAACCTGCTCGATCCGACAGTGATCGCGCCCATCAGTGACTTCCTTGGCTACCCCAATGCCAACAAGGACTCGCTGGCGCTGATTAACAAGGACATCACGGGCAACCCGAACCTGACGCCGACCCATGAAGCGCTGGCAACGCTCTATGTCGTGCAGCCGTTGCCGCAGAAGCTGGAACGGGTGCGCACGCGGGTGTGGACGGCGATCAAGTCGGACAAATAGCGGTCCAGCGGCCCACACCCTGCGAGTGTGGGCTGGCGCCGGGCGGCGTTCCGGTGAGGAACGCCGACACGGCCTACTTGCCGGCCACCCGCCACAAATACCACGCCGCCACCGTCCGGTACGGGCTCCACGCCTGCCCGATCTCAATCATCTGCTTGCGCGTCGGCTGCACCTCCAGGCCCTTGAGCCGTCGATAGCCTTCACGCACACCAAAATCATCGGCCGGCAAAATATCCGGCCGTTCCAGGCTGTAGATCAACAGCATTTCCACGGTCCAGCGGCCCACCCCGCGCAGGGTGACCAGGCGCTCGATCAAGGCTTCATCGTCCATCGCCAGCGCGCTCGCATAGTCGGGCACCACGCCGTCCAGTGTCGCCTGGGCAATGCCCTGGATCGTCGCGATCTTGCTGGCGGAAAACCCGCAGCTGCGCAGTTGATCGAAATCGCTGGCGACGATCTGTTCCGGCCTCGGGAACGAGGCCGACGGGAACAGCGCCAGCAGTCGCCCGACGATCGCATCGCCCGCCCTGGCATGTAGTTGCTGATAGGCAATCGCCCGCACCAGCGATTCATAAGGATCGCGAGCGGGGTGGGGTTGATGCAGGCAGGGGCCGACGGCGTCGATGTGGCGTCGCCAGTCCTCGTCGAGCGACGACAGGAAGCGGCTGGCCGGCTGGTAGCGGTCAGGCATGGTTCAGGCTTTCCTTCATGAAAATTACGCGGGTTCAGAATGGCAGTTGATCGGTGAGCGGCACCGCCGCGTGTTCCAGCCGCAGCAGGAACGCCTTGCGCGGCTGGCCGCCCGCGTAGCCGGTCAGCGAGCCGTCGGCACCGATCACGCGGTGGCAGGGCACGACGATGGAAAGGCGGTTGTGACCGTTGGCCAGGCCCACGGCGCGGCTGGCACCGGGTTTGCCCAGCAGGGCGGCGATGGCGCCATAGGTGGTGGTCTGGCCGTAAGGGATTTTCGCCAGTTCGGCCCAGACCTGGCGGGAGAACTCACTGCCGGGCAGGTGCAGGGCCACGCTGAATTCAGTGCGGGTGCCGGCAAAATACTCGGCCAGTTGCGCTTCAATCTGCTGCAAGTGCAGGTTGTGCCCTGGCGCCACGGCGTAACCGAAACGATTTTGCAGGGTCTCGACTTCCCGGGTGAGCGACGCCTGATCGAGGAACTCCAGCAACACCAGCCCACGGCGTTCGGCCATGGCGATCATCGGCCCCAGCGGCGTGGTCAGGCGGCTGAACAGCAGCGGCTCACTGTTGGCGGCACGGCCGGGCGTGATGTGGAAGGACTTTTGAAAGGCATCGCGAAAACCGCTCAGGGACTCGTAGCCCGAGTCGAATGCCGCGCTGTCGATGGAGTCGCCCTGTTTGATGCCATCCAATGCCATGCCCAGGCGCCGGGTGCGCAGCCAGGCATGAAAGGTCATGCCCAAATGCTGCTTGAACCAGCGGCGCAACTTCAGCGGCTCGATGCCAGCGGCCAGCAATTGCGCGTCGGTCCAGCGTTGCTCGGGATCGGCGTCTACCGATTGGAGCAGTCTCTGCACCCATTCCGGCGCGCTGTCGGCAGCGTCCAGCGGCTTGCAGCGCAGGCAGGCGCGGTAGCCGGCAGACAGGCATTGCTCGGCCTGGGCAAAGAACTCGACGTTCTCCGGCTTGGGCTTGCGCGCGGTGCAGCTGGGGCGGCAGAAGATCCCGGTGGTTTTCACCGCGGTAAAAAACACCCCCTCGTAGGCGGTGTCTCGCTCAAGCATGGCGCGGACCATCTCGGCATGGGGCGGAAGCAGCGTGTGTTGTAGGTTCATGCACGCAGCATAGAACGGGGCAGGGGTCGCCTCCACCGGAAAATCGACAGGGAATTTCCTTCTGTGCCCCCCGATCACGTAGGAGCTGCCGAAGGCTGCGATCTTTTGATTTTTATGCGCCAGATCAAAAGATCGCAGCCTTCGGCAGCTCCTACATCAATTTCAGGCCCGCCGCGCCATCAGCAGCACCGAAGCCGCCGCCGACAGCAGTCCCGCACAGCAGCGATTGAAGATCCGCTTGCCCGATGGCCGGGCGAACCAGCGGCGCATGTGAAGGCCCATGTAGGCGTAGGCCGCGATGGCGATCCACTCCAGCACCAGGAACAACGCGCCCAACACGGCGAATTGCGGTGTGATGGCGCGGGTCGAGTCGACGAATTGCGGCAGGAAAGCGGTGAAGATCAGGATCGCCTTCGGGTTGCCCGCCGCCACCAGGAATTCCTGCCGGGCCAGTGCCAGCATCCCCACCGGCGCGCCGGTCACGGTGTTTTCCACGCCAGGGTCGGCGCGCCACAGTTGCCAGGCCAGATAGAACAGGTACGCCGCTCCCAGAATCTTGATCCCGTAGAACAACAATTCCGAGGTTTGCAGCACCACCGCCAGGCCCGCCGAGGCGAGGGCGATCATGGCGGCGAACGCCAGCAAGCGGCCGACCCCGGCGATGCACGCGGTGCGGTAGCCGTAGCGGGTCGAATTGCTGACCGACAGCAGGTTGTTCGGGCCGGGCGCCATGTTCAGGGCGAAGCAGGCCGGAAGGAATAAGGTGAGGGTGGCGAGGTCCATGGGCAGGCTCCTGTTACGAGAGCCGCATTTTTACACGGGGCCCGGGCGAATGGCCCCGTACAGTCATGATGACAAGCGCCATGACAGTGGCTAGCGTGCGAATTTTTTCGCCCCGGCCACGCAGGCAATCACCGCCACGGTCACCCCGAGCATGCCGATACTCACGTGTTCATGGAGCAAGGTCGCCGCCAGCGCCAGGCCGAAAAACGGTTGCAGCAGTTGCAGTTGCCCGACCGCGGCGATGCCGCCCTGGGCCAGCCCGCGATACCAGAACACAAAACCGATCAGCATGCTGAACAGCGACACGTAAGCCAGGCTGAACCAGGCCGGCGTGCTGATGCCGCTGAACGACGCCGGCATCCGCCACCCGGTCAGGGCTGCCATGACCGGCAACGCCAGCACCAATGCCCAGCAGATCACCTGCCAGCCGCCGAGCGTGCGCGACAACTTCGCCCCTTCGGCATAGCCCAGGCCACAGGCCAGGATCGCCAGCAGCATCAGGATGTCGCCCTGGGGGGAGGCGGTCAGGCCCTGGGCCACGGCGAAACCGACCACCAGCAGACTGCCCAGTATCGAAAAAATCCAGAACACCGGACGCGGCCGTTCCCCGCCACGCAAGACCCCGAACACCGCGGTCGCCAGCGGCAACAAGCCGACGAACACAATAGAGTGCGCGGATGTCACGTACTGCAACGCCAGCGCAGTCAGCAACGGAAACCCGACCACCACGCCCAGGGCCACGATGGCCAGTGGCACCAGTTGCTGGCGTGCCGGACGTTTTTCCTTGAACAACAGCAGCAGAGCCAGCGCGAGCATTGCCGCGATCGTCGCGCGGGCCACCGTCAGGAACACTGGATCGAATTCCAGCACCGCCACCCGGGTGGCGGGCAGCGAGCCGCTGAAAATCACCACGCCGATCAGGCCATTGATCCACCCGCTTGCGCTGTTTTCCAGTACCTGGTTTTGCATATTCGACGTCCGTTCCATGTCACTCACGCTCATTGTCAGGTTGCATGAAGTCATCCTATGGCTGAGTATCGATACAATCAAAAAATTGTCATGGATACATCTCGACATGCCGCGCTCCCGCTACAAATCACTGGTGGATGCCTTTGCCGCCGACATTCGCTCAGGGCATTTGCCGCCCGGCACACGCCTGCCGACGCACCGACAACTGGCCACCGAGCACGGCCTGGCGCTGGTCACCGCGAGCCGGGTGTATGCCGAGCTTGAGGCCATGGGCCTGATCAGCGGCGAAACCGGGCGCGGGACCTTTGTGCGGGAAACAGCGTTGCCGCCGGGGCAGGGCATTTCCCAGTCCGTGGTGGCGGCAGGGATGATTGACCTCAACTTCAACTACCCGTCGTTGCCCGGCCAGGCGGATCTATTGCGCACGGCCTTGCGCCAGTTGGCGTTGTCTGGCGACCTCGAAGCCTTGCTGCGCTATCAGCCCCACGCGGGGCGCATGCATGAGCGGGCCTCGGTGGCGCGTCACCTGATGGAGCGCGGGCTGAACGTGCCGCCCGAACAGGTATTGATCGTCAGCGGCGCCCAGCATGGCCTGGCGGTGGTGATGATGACGCTGCTCAAGCCCGGTGATGTCATCGCGGCCGATGCCCTGACCTATCCGGGGTTCAAGACCCTGGCCGAAACCCTGCACCTGGAAGTCCTGGCCATTCCGGTCACCGACACGGGGCCCGACCTGTCGGCCCTGGAAAAACTCTGCCGGCATCGACCGGTTCGGGCGGTCTACTCGATGCCGACTATGCATAACCCGCTGGGCTGGGTGATGGACGCCGACCAGCGCGAGCGCCTGGTGGCGATCGCACGCCAGCATGACCTGATGATCATCGAGGACGCCGCCTACGCGTTTCTCGCCGGGGACGTCCCTTCACCCCTGGCTCATAGGGCGCCGGAAAGAACGGTCTACGTGTCCGGCTTATCGAAGAATGTCGCCACGGGATTGCGCGTCGGTTTTGTCGCCGCGCCCGTGCAGTGGATCGCGGGCTTCGAGCGCACCATCATGGCCACCACCTGGAACACCCCCGGGGTAATGACCGCCATCGCCACGGCCTGGATCGACGACGGCACCGTCACCCGGCTGGAGGCGCAAAAGCGTGCCGACGCACAGGCCCGGCAAGCCTTGGCGCGCGAGGTGCTGGCGGGGCTCAGGACCATCAGCCACCCGTCCTCGTATTTCATCTGGCTGCCACTGGCCGACGACGCCCGGGCCGACCAGATCGCCATGGCGTTGATGCGCGAACAGGTGTCGGTGTCGCCCGCCGAGCCCTTCGCCGTTACGCCCCATGTGCCGCATGCCATTCGCCTGGCGCTGGGTTCGGTGGACATGGACTCGTTGCGCCAGGCGTTGGTGAAAGTGAAGCGGGTGGTGGGCTTTTACTCATAGCGATCACGCAGGGCAGTTTTGTTCAATACGGACACCCGTCGGCGCTCTACCTTGAGGCCTGGTTCAACTGACAGGAAGAAGGTGTGCGATGAGTCTGATGATGTCCATGGCGGCGTTTGCGCTGGCTGCTTCGATAACGCCGGGGCCGGTGAACATTGTGGCGTTGAGTGCCGGGGCGCGTTTCGGTTTTCGCGCCAGCCAGCGGCATGTGGCCGGGGCGACCCTGGGGTTCGTGTTGCTGCTGGTGCTGATGGGGCTGGGGCTGCATGAGCTGTTGCAAATGTGGCCGGCCATGACCCGGGTGGTGCAGTGGGCCGGTGTGGCGTTCCTGCTGTACATGGCGTTCAGGCTGGCCGCCGACAACGGGCAGCTCGAGGCGAAGGACGCGGGCCGCGCGCCGTCGATGCTGTACGGCGCGGTCATGCAGTGGCTCAACCCGAAGGCCTGGCTGGCCTGCGTGGCCGGGATGGGGGCGTTTGTCGCCGATGGCGAGGCGCGGCTGGTGTGGCAGTTCGCGGCGGTGTACCTGGTGATCTGCTACGTATCGGTCGGTTGCTGGGCCTACGCCGGGACGTTTTTACGCGGTTACTTGAACAACCCGGCGGGGATGCGCTGGTTCAACCGGGTGATGGCGTTGATGCTGGCGGTGAGTGCGGTGTACCTGATCCTGCCGTGATCACCTGGTCAGCCGCGATACTGCCCCGGCGTCGCCGCCAGGTGCAGCTTGAACGCCCGCTGGAAATGCGCCTGGTCGGCAAATCCGGCTTCCAGCGCGACGTCGGCGATCAGTTTGCCGTGGCGCAGCTGGTCCCGGGCGAACTGGATGCGCTGGTTGACCAGGAAGGCGTGGGGCGTCATGCCGTAATGCTGCTTGAAGGCGCGGATCAGGTAGGACGGCGACAACTGCGCGGCTTCGCAAATGTCTTCGAGCTTGAGCATTCGGGTGCAGTGGTCGCGGATGAAGTCGGCGGCGCGCTCCAGCTTGAAGTTGGGCTCGCGCAGCGGTTGATCGACCGGGTTCAGCCGCAGCTGCACCTCGGTGAAAAACTCCACCGTCGCGCTGTGCTTGCCCAGGACATCCTGATGCGGATCGACCAGGATTTCATACAACCTTTTCAAGCCCTCGAACAGCCCGGAGTCCGGTGTGTGGGTGACGGCGAAGCGGCGAAACGCCAGGTCGTCGCTGAACCCGAGCTGATGCTGCAAGTCGCTGAGCCACGCGGTATCGACATACAGCATCAGGTATGACCAGGGTTGATCGTCAATCGGATTGCAGGCGTGGACATCGCCGGGGTTCATCAGCACCACGGTGCCGGTGCTGACTTCCCACTGCGACTGCTCGTGGACGTAGGTACTGCGCCCGGCGGTGATCGCACCGATGGAGAAGTGCGCGTGGGCATGCCGGGTGTAACAGACCTCGCGCCCGTCGGCGATGGCGCGTGCCTCGATGAAGGGCAGGGCGTCATCGCGCCAGAAGCGCGGGGCCTTGTCGGTGTCCTTCGGCTTGGAAGGCTTCATGGTCAGTCCTCGGCAGGTCAGCCTCGGAGTGTATTAGCTCTCGCCGTCAAAGGCTCGTTGCAGTTCGGCGATATTGAGTTTTTTCATCTGCATCATCGCCGCCATAGCGCGCTGGGATTTGTGCGTGTCGGGGTCCTTGAGCATCTCCATCATCGCCACCGGCACGATCTGCCACGACACGCCGAACTTGTCCTTGAGCCAGCCACACTGCTGCGCTTCCAACGGCCCGCCGGCGGACAGCCGCCCCCAGAAGTGGTCGACTTCTTCCTGGGTCTGGCAATTGACCTGAAACGAAATCGCTTCATTGAAGGTGAAGTTCGGGCCGCCGTTCAGGCCGGTGAAACTCTGCCCGTCGAGTTCGAAGCTGACCGTCAGCACCGAGCCTTCCGCGTGGCCGTGGATCTCCTGGCCAGCCTTGCCATAGTGGGTGATGGCGGTGATTTTGGCGTGATCGAAGATCGCGCAGTAGAACTTCGCGGCCTCTTCGGCCTGACCGTCGAACCACAGGCAGGGTGTGAGTTTTTGAACGTGTAGCATGGCGGGTCTCCCTGGCAGGTTTTTGCAATGCTGGACTATCAGCGTAGACAGCCTGCGCTCGCCCGGTTGTGCCGTAGATCGCCAAAGCGCTCTTTGCTCTTTTTGTGGGCGCGAGACTGCTCGCGAAAAACCTGAGGCCAGCGAGGTGATTCAGGTGCCCCGCGTCATCGTTGGCCGCCATCGCGAGCAGCCTCGCTCCTACAGGGTCTCGATTAGTCAGTATGACTGCTTAATAGGTCGTAATGACTATTTCGTTGAGGAGTCGTTTTGACATCTGCCATCTCAAGTGCTTGATTCATAGCGTGCAAATATCTGGCACGAGACCTGCTACATCCCTCGTACAACTGAACTGCTACAGGAGTACGGAAAATGTTCCATTTCTTCAGCAATCCTCAGAATGTTCTGCAACTGTCCAGCCGTGTACTCGGCGTCGGCCTGGCGATGCTGCTGGCCGGTATCTACGGTGCTTACCTCTACGACGGTCATCTGTCGATCGTCGCCCTGGTGGCGCTGCACGCCATGACCATTGTCGGGCCGACCCTGCTGAAAATCGGCTACGTCATGCGCCTGCTGTCCCAGCACCGGTTGAGCAAACCCTTGGCCGGGGCGCTGGCCTGATGCGCAAACTGGCCGCTGCCCCCGTCTTCAGCCTGGGCTTTCGCCCGTTCTTTCTGGCGGGCGCCGCATTCGCCCTGCTGGCGGTGGCGATCTGGGCCTTGTGGCTGTACGGCCGCTTGCCCGGCGCGCAACCGGT
Organism: Pseudomonas fluorescens; assembly: GCF_902498195.1. GTDB lineage: Bacteria > Pseudomonadota > Gammaproteobacteria > Pseudomonadales > Pseudomonadaceae > Aquipseudomonas > Aquipseudomonas fluorescens_BU. Next base: position 791,528 of record NZ_CABVIY010000001.1, read on the forward strand.
GGGCGGCATGCTCGCCTGGCATCGACACGAAATGCCGTTCGGCTTCGCGGTGGCGATCATCGCCGGGTTCCTGCTGACGGCGGTGCCAAACTGGACCGGTCGACCGGGGCTCAAGGGTTGGCCGCTGATCGGGCTGGTGCTGGTCTGGCTGCTGGCGCGACTGGCCTGGTTGATGCCGGCGTCCCCGGGTTTTTTGCTGGTGCTGCAGATGCCTTTTCTGCCGCTGCTGGCCGGGGTGCTGGGTCGCGACCTGATCGCGGCCGGCAAGCGCGATAATTACCCGATCCTGTTGATGGTCGCGCTGTTGGCCGGTTGTCAGGCCATGACGCTGTGGGGCCTGTGGACCGACGATGTCGGCCTGCAACGGCGTGGCGTACTGGCAGCGCTGTGGCTGGTGGGCGCCATGATGAGTGTGATCGGCGGGCGGGTGATTCCGTTCTTCATCCAGCGTGGTTTGAACCGTCCGGCGCAGCCTGCGGCCAGCCCATGGCCGACGCGGATTCTGATGGTGAGTGGTTTGCTGGCCGCGCTGACCTTCGCCCTGGGCCTGGATGATGTTCCCAGGCTGTGGCTGGCGGCGCTGTTTGTGCTGATGGGCACTTTGCAGCTGGTGCGGTTGTGGCGCTGGCATGACCGGGGCCTGTGGCGCGTGCCGTTGTTGTGGTCGCTGTACCTGTCCTACGTCTGGCTGGTGGTGGCGGTTTTTGCCATGGCCATGTGGCATGCGGGCTGGATGCCGCAACAAAGCCTGGCCACCCATTCGCTGGCGGTGGGCGGTGTGGGTGGGTTGATCCTGGCGATGATTGCGCGGGTCAGCCTGGGGCATACCGGACGGGCGTTGCAGCCTTCGAAAGCGATTGTCGCCGGTTTTGCCCTGGTGCTGCTGGCAGGGCTGTCGCGGGTGTTGCTGGTGCCGTTTTCCGGGCTTGGGCTGGCGCTGTCGGCGCTGCTCTGGTGTTGTGCGTTCGGGCTGTTTCTCCTGCGCTACAGCGATATTTTGTTGAAACCGAGGGCCTTGTAGACGCGAGCGAGTTCGCGCCTGGCGGTGACCGGTGGTCGATACGCCTCGGCCTGCGGGGCAAATTGGACTTAGCTGTAGGGATAACCCGAGGCGCGCGTAGGTGTGTTGTGGCCACAGCGACGCCCCCCTTCAGAACACCGTGAGTCTGAGGACCGCCGCAATGCTGACCCTCAATATCAATGGCAAGGACCAGGAACTGGATGTCCCCGCGGACATGCCGCTGCTCTGGGTCCTGCGCGATGTCGCGCACCTGACCGGCACCAAATTCGGCTGCGGCATGGCCCAATGCGGCGCTTGCACCGTTCACATCGACGGCACGCCGCTACGCGCTTGCATCACGCCCGTCACCGCCGTGGCCCATGGCCAGAAAATCCTCACCATCGAAGGCCTGTCGCTGGACGGTTCACACCCGGTCCAGCAAGCCTGGGCCGAACTCGATGTGGTCCAGTGCGGTTACTGCCAGTCCGGGCAGATCATGTCGGCGGCGGCCTTGCTGGCGAAGATCCCGCAGCCGACCGACAGCGATATCGATCAGGCGTTGTCCGGCAATATCTGCCGTTGCGGCACCTACCCAAGAATCCGTGCGGCGGTCAAACGCGCCGCGCAATTGGGTTGATGGCCATGAATAGCCTCAATCCGCTTTCTCGACGGGGGTTTCTCAAGGCCGGTGCCGTGCTCGGCGGCGGGCTGGTGGTGGCGTTCGTCATCCCCGGAGCCCATCGTTTTGCCGTGGGCGCCGAGAACCAGGGCAACGTGTTCGCCCCCAATGCCTTCCTGCGTATTGGCAATGACAACAGTGTGACCGTGTTGCTCGGCCATTCGGAAATGGGCCAGGGCATCTGGACCGGCCTGACCATGCTGATTGCCGAAGAACTGGACGCCGACTGGTCGACAATCCGCGTCGAACATTCCCCGGCCTCGGCCAAGGATTACGGTCTGGCGGGGTTTGGCGGCATGCAGATTACCGGCGGTTCGACCTCGACCTGGATGGAGTTCGACCGCTATCGCCAGGCCGGTGCGGCGGCGCGGTTGATGTTGATCGAGGCGGCCGCCAAGCGTTTCAACGTCGCGCCTTCGACGATTCGCACCGAATCGGGTGTGGTGATGGCCGGCGACCAGCGGGCCACTTACGGCGAACTGGCCGACGACGCCGGCAAGCTGCCGGTGCCGGACCCGGCGTCGATCAAACTCAAGGATGCCAAGGACTGGACAATCATCGGCCGGCCTACCAAGCGCCTGGATACGCCGGAGAAAATCACCGGTCGCGCGAAGTTCGGCATGGACGTGCAGTTCGATGGCCTGATGACCGCGATGGTCGCCCGCTCGCCGGTGTTCGGCGGCAGCGTCAAATCCTTCGAAGGCGCCGGGGCCCTGGCAATCCCGGGCGTGCACAAAGTGGTGCAGGTGCCGACCGGCGTGGCGGTGATCGCCGATCACTATTGGGCGGCGAAACTGGGGCGCGATGCGCTGCACGTGGAATGGGACCCGGGGCCGAACGCCGGGCTCGACAGTCACAAACTGCTGGAAAGCTTTCGCAAACTCGCCGCCACCCCCGGCCTCCCGGCCAGCCAGGCCGGCGATACCAAGGCGGCGCTGGGCAAAGCGGCCAAGACCCTCGACGTCGAGTACAGCGTGCCGTACCTGGCCCACGCGCCGATGGAGCCGCTCAATTGCACGGTGAAGATCACCCAGGATAAATGCGAGATCTGGACCGGTACGCAGTTCCAGACCCTGGACCAGATGATCGCCGGCAAAATCACCGGGCTCAAACCTGAGCAGGTCGAGATCCACACCGAGTTCCTCGGCGGCGGCTTTGGCCGGCGGGCCAACCCGACCTCGGACTTTGTCGCCGAAGCGGTGCAGGTCGCCAAAGCCGCGGGCGGGCCGGTGAAAACCGTGTGGGCGCGGGAAGATGACATCCGTGGCGGTTATTACCGCTCGGCGTTCCTGCATCAGGCGCGGGTGGGGCTGGGGGCCGATGGCCTGCCGATGGCGTGGAAGCATGTGCTGGTCGGGCAGTCGATCATGGCCGACACCTCGCTCGAAGCCTCCATGGTCAAGAACGGCATCGACAAGACCTCCGTGGAAGGCGTGGCGGACAGTCCCTACCTTGAAGGGCTGGCCAACCACCAGGTTGAACTGCATTCGCCGAAGACCGGTATCAGCGTGCTGTGGTTGCGTTCGGTGGGGCATACCCACACCGCCTTCGTCATGGAATCGCTGATCGATGAACTCGCCACGGCGGCCGGCAAGGACCCGGTGGAATACCGGCGGACCCTGCTCAAGGACCATCCGCGGCATCTGGGCGTGTTGAACCTGGCCGTGGAGAAGGCCAACTGGAAAGCGCCGCTGCCGGACGGCCATGCCTTGGGTGTGGCGGTGCACGAGTCTTTCGGCAGTTACGTGGCGCAGGTGGCCGAGGTGTCCCAGGACAACCTGGCGATTCGCGTGCATCGGGTGGTGTGTGCGGTGGACTGCGGGATTGCGGTGAACCCCAAGAGTATTGAGGCGCAAATGGAGTCGTGCATCGCCTTCGGCCTGGGTTTCACCTTGCACAGCAAACTGACGATCAAGGACGGACAGGTGGTGCAGTCCAACTACCACGATTACCAGGTGCTGCGGCTCAACGAGATGCCGGTGGTCGAAGTGCATATCCTGCCCAGCAGCGAAAAGCCCGGCGGCATCGGCGAGGCCGGCGTGCCGCCCACGGCGCCGGCCGTGGCCAACGCGGTGTTCGCCTTGACCGGGCAACGCCTGCGCGAGCTGCCGTTGCAGCTCTCGGGGGTGTGAGATGAGACGCCACCACTGGTTGCTGGGCGGGGTGCTGCTGGTTTGCCTGTTCATCTATGCGACGGAGCTGTTTGCCGGTGACAAAGAAGCACTGAAGGCATTCGACACGGTACGCCAGGTCTTCCAGAACCCCCGTTGCCAGAACTGTCACATTCCCGGCGACTCGCCGTTGCAATTCGACGCCGGAACGCCCCATGCCATGAACGTAGTGAGGGGCATGGACGGCAAAGGCGCGGCGGGCTTGCCCTGTGCCAGTTGCCACGCCGAAGCCAACCCGCCGGCCAGCTACGGGCCAAAGGCCCCACCGGGCGCGCCCCATTGGAGCCTGCCTCCGGCGGCGCACAAAATGGCCTGGATCGGCCTGCCGCCGGACAGGCTGTGCAGCATGATCAAGGACCGCGCCAGCAATGGCGACCGGGATTTCGCGGCGCTGATCAAGCACGTCAGCGAAGACAAACTGGTGCTCTGGGGCTGGAACCCCGGCGGCAATCGCGCACCGGTGCCGGTGCCGCACGACATTTTTGTCAGCCAGTTCAAGCGCTGGGCCGAGGCAGGAGGGCCTTGCCCGGTGCTGGGTACTTGACCATCGGTCAATGGACAGGGAGTCAAACCGGTATCGAGGACTCTAAAGAACATACCCTCCACGGGAGTATGTGATGCTGATCCCAGGCAAACCGCACAAAACAGGTGTATGTGCAGGGACGCCACAACAGGAGCGCGAACTGCTGCGCGATCTTGCCCGCAAGGCCGAGCAAGCGCTGATCGGCGTGCAGATGGCGAGCATGGATGAGTTGACATTGCTGCCCAACCGGCACGGTTTCATGGCGCTGGCGCAATTGGGACTGGAGGCCTGCATGCAACTGCAAAGGCCGGCGACCCTGCTGTTTTTCAATCTGGATGACTTCAAGCGCGTCAACTATCTGTTTGGACGCCGCGAGGGCGACAACGCGCTGAAAACCTTTGCCGACGTGTTGCGCATCGGGTTTCGGGAAAGCGATGTGATTGGCCGGCTGGAGGGCGCTACCTTCGTGGCCTTGCTGACGGGGTCGTGTGGCGTGGACATCTCGGCGATCAGGGCGCGCCTCGTAGAGATGCTCGATGAACGCAATGTCACGGCGCGCAAGGGCTATGACATTCGCTTCAGTATTGGGCAGATCGAGCATGACCCAGCGGCGCATGGCTCGGTCGAAGCGCTGTTAGTGGAGGCCGAAACCGCCTTGGGCCGTTGATTTTGGGGTGTGACGACTGGCCTCTTCGCGGGCAAGCCCGCTCCCACAGGGTTGTTGGGTGTACGCGAAGTTTTTGATCATCCCAAGCCAGTGTGGGAGCGGGCTTGCCCGCGAAGGGGCCCTGACAGACGGTGCGTCTCTCACTTGGCAAACAACTGTCCAATATCCTTGAACGCCTTGAACTCCAGCGCATTGCCACAGGGATCGAACAGAAACATCGTCGCCTGTTCCCCCACCAGTCCCTGAAAACGAATCCCAGGCTCGATCACGAAGCGCGTCTGCCGCGACTTCAAGCGCTCGGCCAGGGCTTCCCATTCCGCCATCCCCAGCACCACGCCAAAATGCGGCACCGGCACGTCGTGGCCGTCGACGGCGTTGGTGTGGGCGGCTTCCTGCGAGGCATTTTTCGGCGCCAGGTGAATCACCAGTTGATGACCGAAGAAGTTGAAGTCGACCCAATGATCGCTGGAGCGGCCTTCCTCCAGCCCGAACACGCTGGCGTAGAAGTCTCGCGCGGCGGCCAGGTCGTACACCGGAATGGCCAGGTGAAAAGGGGAAAGTTGCATCGGGCGTGCCTCGGTCATGGAAGATGAAGCTCAGTTTAGCCCTGTGATTTTCGATTAAAAGACGATAGTTTTTGCGTCGAGCACAAATTATTTCGATCAAACGAGGGCCGCCATGCTGCGCGAACTGAAAACCTTCATCGCGGTGGCGCGCTACGGCACCTTCGCCGCGGCGGGCATGCACATCGGCCTGACGCAGTCGGCAGTCAGCGCGCAAATACGCAATCTGGAACAGGCGCTCGGCATTCGCCTGTTCGACCGCACCGGGCGCCAGGCGCTGCTCAATGCGGCGGGGCAGCGGGCGTTGCCGATGGCCCGGGAAATGCTGGAGATCTTCAGCCGCATGGCGGTCAGTGATGACGTCAGCGAGTACCGTGGCGAGCTGAAGATCGGCGCGGTGGCCACGGTGCAGACCGGCCTGCTGCCCCAGGCATTGTTGAAGTTGCGCCAGCAAGCGCCGTTGCTGGAGGCGAAACTGGTGCCGGGCGTGTCCCTGAACCTGTTGAGCCAGGTCGATACGGGCGAGGTGGACCTGGCGATCCTGATCAAGCCGCCGTTCGAACTGCCCAAGGAGCTGTCGGCGCAAGTGATCCGCCGCGAGCCCTTCGTGCTGATCGTGCCCACGGACCTCGACGGCGACGATCCGCTGCAATTGCTCGCCGAGCATCCCCACGTGCGCTACGACCGCAACTCGTTCGGCGGGCGGCTGGTGACGAAGTTCCTGCGCGAGCGACAGATCGACGTGCATGTCGCCCTGGAGCTGGATGAGCTGGAAGCCATCGTGAAAATGGTCGAGTGCGGGTTGGGGATTTCGCTGCTGCCCGAGGCGGGGCTGTGGCTGGAGCATGGGGCGAAGGTCAGGGTTGTTCGCCTGGGCGAATTGACCTTCTACCGTGAAATCGTGCTGTTGCAGCGCTACAGCCAGCGGCAGCAGCCGATCCAGCAATTGTTTGCCAAATGCCTGAGCACCGAATAACCCTGTGGGAGCGGGCTTGCTCGCGAAGGCGTCGTGTCAGTCGACATCAATGTTGAAAGATCAACCGCATTCGAGAGCAAGCCCGCTCCCACATTGGATTTCATCCAGGCTTGAAATTGCAGGCAAAAAAAAACCCGCCGGAAGCGGCGGGTTTTTTGATGGCTAACCGAAAATCACTCTTCGATGTTGCCCATGGCCGTGGTGTTGAAACCACCGTCCACGTACATGATTTCGCCGCTGATGCCGGACGCCAGGTCCGAGCACAGGAACGCGCCGGCGTTGCCGACTTCGTCGATGGTGACGTTGCGACGCAGCGGGGTTTGCGCTTCGTTGGCGGCCAGCATCTTGCGGAAGTTCTTGATGCCGGAAGCGGCCAGGGTACGGATCGGACCTGCCGATACGCAGTTGACGCGAGTGCCGTCCGGGCCCAGGGAGCCGGCCAGGTAACGCACGCCCGCTTCCAGGGAAGCCTTGGCCATGCCCATTACGTTGTAGTTCGGCATGGTGCGCTCGGCGCCCAGGTACGACAGGGTCAGCAGGCTGCCGTTGCGGCCTTTCATCATTTCGCGACCGGCCTTGGCCAGGGCCACGAAGCTGTAGGCGCTGATGTCGTGGGCAATGCGGAAACCGTCACGGGTGGTGGCTTCGGTGAAGTCGCCGTCCAGTTGGTCGCCCGGGGCGAAGCCGACGGAGTGCACGATGCAGTCCAGGCCGTCCCACTTCTTGCTCAGCTCTTCGAAGACCTTGGCGATTTCGGCATCGCTGGCCACGTCGCACGGGAAGCACAGCTCAGGGCTCGAACCCCAGCCTTGTGCGAACTCTTCGACACGACCCTTGAGTTTGTCGTTCTGATAAGTGAAGGCAAGCTCAGCGCCCTCGCGATGCATGGCGGCAGCGATGCCGGATGCGATGGACAGCTTGCTGGCGACACCGACGATCAGTACGCGCTTACCGGCGAGAAAACCCATGTGTTGCTCCTCTCTTTCAGGTTATTGCGCAGTGTCTGGAACCAGGAAAGCGGCTTCCAGCAACTGCTGTGTATACGGATGTTGGGGGGCGGCAAAAATGCTTTGCGCGTCTCCCTGTTCGACCACTTGGCCCTGCTTGACCACCATCAGCTGGTGGCTCAGCGCCTTGACGACAGCCAGGTCATGGCTGATAAACAGATACGTCAGGTTGTACTTGCTTTGCAGTGAACGCAGCAGCTCCACCACTTGGCGCTGCACTGTCCGGTCGAGGGCCGAAGTCGGCTCGTCCAGCAGGATCAACGTCGGTTTTAGCACTAATGCCCGGGCAATGGCGATTCTCTGCCGTTGCCCGCCGGAAAATTCGTGGGGGTAGCGGTTCCGGGTTTCCGGGTCCAGGCCTACCTCCTTGAGTGCCGCAATAATCGCTTGTTCCTGTTCGGCCTCGGTGCCGATCTTGTGGATCCGCAGGCCCTCGCCAACGATCTGGCTCACGCACATCCGTGGGCTGAGGCTGCCGAACGGGTCCTGGAACACCACCTGCATCTCCCGCCGCAGCGGCCTGACTTGTTGCTGCGTCAGGCAGTCTAGCTGCTTGCCTTCAAAACGGATGGCGCCCTGGCTGCCGATCAAGCGCAAAATCGCCAGGCCCAGCGTCGACTTGCCGGAACCGCTTTCGCCCACGATCCCCAGGGTCTGGCCCTGGGGCAGGCTGAAATTGATGCCGTCCACCGCCTTGACGTAATCCACCGTGCGCTTGAGCAAGCCTTTCTTGATCGGGAACCAGACTTTCAGGTCCTCGACCGTCAGCAAGGGCGGGCCGACCACGTTGGTCGCGGGCGTCCCGCTGGGCTCCGCGGCCAGCAGGAGCCGAGTGTACGGATGCTGCGGCGCGCGGAACAACTCTTCGCACGATGCCTGTTCGACGATGCAACCGCGCTGCATGACACATACGCGATGCGCAATTCTTTTCACCAGGTTCAAATCGTGACTGATCAGTAGCAGCGCCATGCCCAGCCGGGCCTGCAATTGCTTGAGCAATTCGAGGATTTTCAGCTGGACGGTCACGTCCAGCGCGGTGGTCGGTTCATCGGCAATCAGCAGTTCCGGCTCGTTGGCCAGGGCCATGGCGATCATCACCCGCTGACGCTGGCCGCCGGACAATTCGTGGGGCAGGGCCTTGAGGCGTTTCTCGGGCTCCGGGATGCCGACCATTTCCAGCAGTTCCAGGGTGCGCCTGGTCGCGACTTTGCCGGTCAGGCCCTTGTGGATGCCCAGCACCTCGTTGATCTGCTTCTCGATCGAATGCAGCGGATTGAGCGAGGTCATCGGCTCCTGGAAGATCATCGCGATGCGGTTGCCGCGGATGTGGCGGATGGTTTTTTCTTTCAGGTCCAGCAGGTTTTGCCCGGAATATTCGATGGTGCCCGACGGGTGCCGGGCGAGCGGGTAGGGCAGCAGGCGCAGGATCGAGTGGGCGGTCACCGATTTGCCGGAGCCGCTTTCGCCCACCAGCGCCAGGGTTTCTCCACGCTTGATATCGAAGCTGACGTTCTCGACCACGCGCTGGCAGTGATCACCGACGACAAATTCGACGGCGAGGTCGCGCACTTCGATCAGATTGTCCTGATTCATTTCACTTCCTCGGGTCGAAGGCATCGCGAGCGGACTCGCCGATGAACACCAGCAAACTCAACATCAGTGCCAGCACGGCAAACGCGCTCATGCCCAGCCACGGCGCCTGCAGGTTGGATTTGCCCTGGGCCACCAGCTCACCCAGCGACGGGCTGCCCGCCGGCAAGCCGAAGCCGAGGAAATCCAGGGCGGTCAGCGTACCGATGGCGCCGGTCAGGATGAACGGCATGAAGGTCATGGTCGAAACCATGGCGTTGGGCAGGATGTGGCGGAACATGATCGCGCCATTCTGCATGCCCAGCGCCCGGGCCGCACGCACGTATTCCAGGTTACGCCCGCGCAGGAACTCGGCGCGAACCACGTCCACCAGGCTCATCCAGGAAAACAGCAGCATGATCCCCAGCAGCCACCAGAAATTCGGCTGCACGAAACTGGCGAGGATGATCAGCAGGTACAGCACCGGCAGCCCGGACCAGATCTCCAGGAAACGCTGGCCGGCCAGGTCGACCCAACCGCCGTAGAAGCCCTGCAACGCACCGGCGATCACGCCGACGATCGAACTGAGGATGGTCAGGGTCAGGGCGAACAGCACCGACACCCGGAAGCCATAGATCACCCGGGCCAGCACGTCGCGGCCCTGGTCATCGGTGCCCAGCAGATTGTCCGCCGACGGCGGCGCGGGGGCCGGGACCCGCAGGTCGTAGTTGATGCTCTGGTAGCTGAACGGAATCGGTGCCCACAGCACCCAGGCATCCTTGGCCTTGAGCAGTTCGCGGATGTACGGGCTCTTGTAGTTGGCTTCCAGCGGAAATTCGCCGCCGAAGGTGGTTTCCGGGTAGCGCTTGAGCGCCGGGAAGTACCAGCCGTCGTCGTAGTGCACCACCAGCGGTTTGTCGTTGGCGATCAGTTCGGCGCCGAGGCTGGCGCCGAACAGGATCAGGAACAGCCACAGCGACCACCAGCCGCGCTTGTTCGCCTTGAACAGTTCGAAGCGCCGGCGATTGAGAGGGGACAGGTTCATCTCAATGCTCCCGGCTTTCGAAGTCGATGCGCGGATCGACAAAGGTGTAGGTGAGGTCACCGATCAATTTCACCACCAGCCCCAGCAGGGTGAAGATGAACAGCGTGCCGAAGACCACCGGGTAATCGCGGTTGATCGCCGCTTCGAAACTCATGAGGCCCAAGCCGTCGAGGGAAAAGATCACCTCCACCAGCAACGAGCCGGTGAAGAAGATGCCGATGAAGGCCGACGGGAAGCCGGCGATCACCAGCAGCATGGCGTTGCGGAACACGTGGCCGTACAGCACGCGGTGATTGGTCAGGCCCTTGGCCTTCGCGGTCACTACATACTGCTTGTTGATTTCATCGAGGAAGCTGTTTTTGGTCAGCAGGGTCATGGTCGCGAAGTTGCCGATCACCAGCGCGGTCACCGGCAGCGCCAGGTGCCAGAAGTAATCGAGGACCTTGCCGCCCATGCTCAGCTCGTCGAAGTTGTTCGACGTCAGCCCGCGCAAGGGGAACCAGTCCAGGTAGCTGCCACCGGCGAACACCACGATCAGCAGGATGGCGAACAGGAACGCCGGGATCGCGTAGCCGACAATGATCAGGGAACTGGTCCAGACGTCGAAATGGCTACCGTGCCGCGTGGCCTTGGCGATCCCCAGCGGGATCGACACCAGGTACATGATCAGGGTGCTCCACAACCCGAGGGAAATCGACACCGGCATCTTTTCCTTGATCAGGTCGATGACCTTGGCGTCGCGGAAGAAGCTGTCGCCGAAGTCCAGCGCGGCGTAGTTCTTGACCATGATCCACAAGCGTTCCGGCGCCGACTTGTCGAAGCCGTACATGTGCTCGATTTCCTTGATCAGCGCGGGGTCCAGGCCCTGGGCGCCGCGATAGGCGGAACCGGCCACCGACACTTCCGCGCCACCGCCGGCGATGCGGCTGGTGGCGCCTTCGAAGCCTTCGAGCTTGGCGATCATCTGTTCCACCGGCCCGCCGGGAGCGGCCTGGATGATCACAAAGTTGATCAGCAAAATGCCAAACAAGGTCGGAATGATCAGCAGCAGTCGCCGAAAAATATACGCCAGCATCTGATTACTCCGTGCCCGCAGGGTCGGCTTGCAGTTTGGTTTCGATCTCTATGGCCGGCTTGGCACCGGGCTTGATCCACCAGGTCGCGGTGCCAATGTCATATTTGGGGGAGACCTTCGGATGGCCGATGTGGTTCCAGTAAGCCACGCGCCAGGTCTTGATGTGCCAGTTGGGAATCACGTAATAACCCCATTGCAGCACGCGGTCCAGTGCGCGGGCGTGGGCCACCAGGCTTTTGCGCGAATCGGCGTTGATCAGTTGCTCGACCAGCTGGTCCACCACCGGGTCCTTGAGGCCCATGGAATTACGGCTGCCGGGCTTGTCGGCGGCCGCCGTCATCCAGAATTCGCGCTGCTCGTTGCCCGGCGAGTTGGACTGCGGGAAGCTGCCGACGATCATGTCGAAGTCCCGCGAGCGCACGCGGTTGACGTATTGCGAAACGTCGACCCGGCGGATGACCAGGTCGATACCGAGGTCGCTCAGGTTGCGCTTGAAGGGCAACAGCACCCGTTCGAATTCGGTCTGGGCCAGCAGGAATTCGATGCTCACCGGTTTGCCGGTGGCGTCGACCATCTTGTCATCGACGATGCGCCAGCCGGCCTCTTGCAGCAATTGATAGGCCTGGCGTTGCTGGGTGCGGATCATGCCGCTGCCGTCGGTGGTCGGGTTCTCGAAGGCTTCGCTGAACACCTGTGGCGGCAGTTTGCTGCGAAACGGGTCGAGGATCGCCAGCTGATCGGCGTCCGGCAGGCCGGTGGCGGCCATCTCCGAGTTCTCGAAATAGCTGCGGGTCCGTGCGTAGGCGCTGTTGAACAGCTGCTTGTTGGTCCATTCGAAATCGAGCAACAGGGTCAGGGCCTGGCGCACGCGCACGTCCTGGAACACCGGGCGGCGCAGGTTGAACACGAAGCCTTGCATGCCGGTGGGGTTGCCGTTGGGAATCTGCTCCTTGATCAGCCGGCCTTCGGTCACGGCCGGGATGTTGTAGGCGTTGGCCCAGTTCTTCGCGGTCATCTCCAGCCAGTAATCGAATTGCCCGGCCTTGAGGCCTTCCAGCGCCACGGTATTGTCGCGGTAGTAGTCGGTGGTCATGACATCGAAGTTGTAGAACCCGCGGTTGATCGGCAGGTCCTTGCCCCAGTAGTCCTTCACCCGTTCATAACGCACCGAGCGCCCGGCCTTCACTTCGGTGACCTTGTACGGGCCGCTGCCCAACGGCACTTCCAGGTTGCCCTTGCTGAAATCGCGGGTCGCCCACCAGTGTTTGGGCAGTACCGGCAACTGGCCGAGGATCAACGGCAGTTCGCGGTTGTTGCTGTGCTTGAACTTGAACAGCACCGTCAGCGGATCTTCGGCAACCACGTCTTCGACGTCGTTGTAGTAGCCGCGGTACATCGGCGCGCCATCCTTGATCAGGGTCTGGAAGCTGAACACCACGTCCTCGGCGCGCACCGGGTGGCCATCATTGAAACGGGCTTCGGGCCGCAGGTAGAAACGCACCCAGTCGTTGTTCGGGGCCTTTTCGATCTTGCCGGCGATCAGGCCATATTCGGTGAAGGGCTCATCCAGGCTCTGCCGGGCCAGAGTGTCGTAGATCAGGTCGATGTCGTTGGCCGACACCCCTTTGCTGATGAACGGGTTGAGGCTGTCGAAGCCGCCGAAACCGGCCTGGCGAAAGATCCCGCCCTTGGGCGCGTCCGGGTTGACGTAGTCGAAGTGCTTGAAATCGGCCGGGTATTTAGGCGGCTCGTTGTACAGGGTCAGGGCATGTTGCGGGGCGGCACAGGCCCACCCGGCGAACAACAGGGCGCTGGCCTGCAACAGCAGGGCGCTGATGGGTTTCATCGATCTTTCTCCGAAGATTTCAGCCACCACGCGCTCAGGCCCAGGGTATAGGGCGGCGTGGTGACGAAGGCGAACCGGTTGCGGTAAGCCAGGCGGTGATAATTGAGGTACCAGTTGGGAATGATGTAGTGCTGCCACAGCAGCACCCGGTCGAGCGCCTTGCCGGCGGCCACTTGCTCGTCGCGGGTCTTGGCCGCGAGCAATTGATCGAGCAAATGGTCGACCACCGGGTTGGCGATGCCGGCGTAGTTCTTGCTGCCCTTGACCCCGACCTGGCTGGAATGAAAGTACTGCCACTGTTCCAGGCCAGGGCTGAGGGTCTGGTTGAGGGTCATCAGGATCATGTCGAAATCGAACTGGTCGAGGCGCTGTTTGTACTGCGCCCGATCGACCGTGCGCAGCCTGGCGTCGATGCCGATGCTGGCGAGGTTCTCGACGTAGGGCTGGAGGATGCGTTCCAGGTTCGGATTGACCAGCAGGATTTCCAGGCGCAACGGTTGTCCGGCGGCGTTCTGCAGGCGCTGGCCGTTGAGTTTCCAGCCGGCCTCGGCGAGCAGGGCCAGGGCCTTGCGCATTGTGTCCCGGGGAATGCCGGTGCCCTGGGTCTGCGGCAGTCTGAAAGGTTCGGTGAAGAGTTTGGCCGGCAACTGCTCGCGATACGGTTTGAGCAGCAGCCATTCATGACCGACCGGTAGACCGGTGGCGGAAAATTCACTGTTGGGGTAGTAGCTCATGGCGCGTTTGTAGGCACCGCTGAACAGGGTGCGGTTGGTCCACTCGAAGTCGAACATCAACCCGAGTGCTTCACGGACTTTGCTGTCGGAAAATGTCGGACGCCGGCCGTTCATGAACAGGCCCTGGGTCTGGGTCGGGATCTGATGCTGGATCTGCGCCTTGATCACGTCGCCACGGCGTATCGCCGGGAAGTTGTAGCCGGTGTCCCAGTTCTTCGCCTGATGCTCGATATAGATGTCGAACTCGCCGGCCTTGAACGCCTCGAATGCCACGTCGCTGTCGCGGTAGAACTCGACCTCCATGCGATCGACGTTGTATTTGCCGCGATTGACCGGCAGGTCCTTGCCCCAGTAATCCTTGACCCGTTCGAACACGAGCTGGCGCCCTGGCGTAACCGAGGTGATGCGGTACGGCCCGCTACCCAGCGGCGGTTCGAAGGTGGTGGCCTTGAAGTCGCGACCTTTCCAGTAATGCTGTGGCAGCACCGGCAACTCACCCAGGCGCAGGATCTGCAAGGGATTGCCGGCACGCTTGAACACGAAACGGATGCGCTGCGGGTTGAGGATGTCGACGCGCAAGACTTCCTGCAGGCTGGTGCGGTACTGCGGATGACCTTCCTTGAGCAGCAAGCGGTAGGAAAACGCCACGTCGTAGGCGGTGATCGGCGTGCCATCGTGAAAGCGCGCCTCGGGGCGCAGGTTGAACACCACCCAGCTGCGATCCTCGCTGTACTCCACCGATTGGGCGATCAAGCCATAGCTGGACGTGGGTTCGTCCCCGGAAGGCGCGTACTGGCCTGTGCCCACCATCAACGGTTCGTTGAGTTCGTTGATGCCGTATTGCAAGAAATTCGGCGTGGCCACCGGGCTGGTGCCCTTGAAGGTGTAGGGGTTGAGCGTATCGAAGGTGCCAAACGCCATGACCCGCAACGTGCCGCCCTTGGGCGCTTGCGGGTTGACCCAGTCGAAGTGGGTAAATCTGGCCGGGTACTTGAGCATGCCGAACTGCGCGTAACCATGGCTTTCGCTGATCGTCGCGCTTGCGGTGGAGCTCAAGGCCAGGCTGATCAGGAGCGAGAGGAGGGGACGCTTCAAGTAAGGAATCCGATCCAGGCGGCTTGGGCTAGTGGCCCGTACAGTAACAGCTTGTATGGACAGGAAAAAGACGGCGGTTTAATGCGCGCTTAATTGCACCCGCAGATGCCTCGTAGCCGCAGGCCTTGCCAGCGGCTACGAGGATCGGGGGCAGGTGCGGAGCCAAAAAAAGCCCCTCGTTTGAGGGGCTCGTTTTAGTGCGGGTTGGAAACCGTCAGCATCTGACCCGGTTTCAGTGCCTGGCCAACGCGCGGATTCCAGCGCTTGAGGTGCTGCATTTCAACGTTGAAACGCTTGGCCACGATGTACAGTGAGTCGCCTTGCTGAACCTTGTACTGGGACTGAGGCTTCTTGCTCTCGCCCTTGCTCTTGGCCGCGACCACGGTATTGATGCGCCCCGAGCCGCGTTTGCTGGTGTCCTGCATGACCAGGGTCTGGCCGGGCTTGAGGTTCTTGCCGCTCAACTTGTTCCAGCGTTGCAGGTCCTTGACCTCAACATCGTTGGCCTTGGCGATGGAGCCCAGGCTGTCGCCGCGCTTGACCCGGTAGCTGCGCTTGAGGCTCGCCACTGCGGTGTTGTCCGCGCCATCGAACACCGGCTTGAACGATTTCTTGCTGATCAGCTCTTCAGGCCGCATGGTCTGCAGGCTGGTGGTCAGCAGCTGTGCCTTGGACGTCGGCACCAGCAGATGCTGGGGTCCGTCGATGGTGGTGCGCTGTTTGAAGGCCGGGTTGAGCTGGAACAGTTCGTCTTCGTCGATGTTGGCCACCGCGGCAACCTTGGACAGGTCCATGCGCTGGTTGATTTCGACGACCTGGAAATACGGTTCGTTGGCGATCGGGTTGAGGTTCACACCGTAGGCTTCGGGCGACATCACCACTTGCGAGAGTGCCAGCAGCTTGGGCACGTAGGCCTGTGTCTCGGAAGGCAGCGGCAGGTTCCAGTAGTCGGTGGGCAGGCCGAGCTTTTCATTACGCTCGATGGCCCGGCTGACCGTGCCTTCGCCGGCATTGTAGGCGGCCAGGGCCAACAGCCAGTCACCGTTGAACATGTCGTGCAGGCGCGACAGGTAGTCCATTGCGGCCGTGGTCGAAGCGGTGATGTCGCGACGGCCATCATAGAAACGGGTTTGACGCAGGTTGTAATAACGCCCGGTGGACGGGATGAATTGCCACAAGCCCGACGCATCGGCCCGGGAGTAGGCCATGGGGTTGTAGGAACTTTCAATCATCGGCAACAGCGCCAGTTCCAGCGGCATGTTGCGTTCTTCAAGGCGTTCGACGATGTAGTGGATGTAGAGGCTGCCGCGTTCGCCGCCGTTTTCGAGATAGGACGGATTGCTGGCAAACCACAGGCGCTGCTGTTCGATGCGCGGGTTGACGCCGACGCCGTCCTGCAACTGGAAGCCCTGGCGCATGCGTTCCCAGACGTCCTGGGGCACCTGCGGGCTCGGCTTTTCGCTGATCCAGACGGGCTTCTGCTTGGCACGTGCGGCAATATTCGGAGTGTGCGCCGCATCGGTCTGCGGCACATGGCTGGAACAGCCTGCCAATGTCGCGGACACAACCACCGCTATGGCTTGTGCCAGGCGGGTCAAGGCGTCCGAATTGATGGCTTTGCGAATAGATGACGACATTGGCTGGAAGTGAGTTCCGGGCAAAAATGTCGGGCGATTCTAGAAAGCGCACCCCTAACGGTCAACCATTCATGATTTTTGCACCATCGTCCAAGCTATTTAGAACGTGTCTTTCCAAGCCCTCAGCGTCGCAAAAACCATATCGGGCGCAGAGTTATCGGTGCCGGTCCGTTCGTCCGCTTTTTCTTTAACGGATGTTTCACCGGTGCGCAAAAACGGATTGGTGCGCTTTTCCAGGGCGACCGTGGACGGCAGCGTGATGATCCCGGCTTCCCGCTGGCGGGTCACCGTGGCCAGGCGTTCGAGGGTGTCCGGGTTGCCCGGTTCGACGGCGGCGGCGAAGCGCAGGTTGCTCAGGGTGTATTCGTGGGTGCAGTACACCTGAGTGTCTTCGGGCAGGGCGGCGAGACGCGACAGCGAGGTGTACATTTGCAGGGGCGTGCCCTCGAACAGGCGCCCGCAACCGGCGGCGAACAGGGTGTCGCCGCAAAACAGCAGGCCGTGGTGATAGTAGGCGATGTGTCCCAGGGTATGGCCGGGCACGGCGATGATCTCGAAGTCTTGGCCCAGCACGGCGATGCGATCGTTATCCTTGAGCGCGACGTCCCGCGCCGGAATGCTTTCGCTGGCCGGCCCGTAGACCTTCGCGTCCGTCGCTTTCTTCAGCTGTTCGACGCCGCCGACATGGTCATGATGATGGTGAGTGATCAGAATATCGCTCAGCACCCACCCCGGATTAGCCGCGAGCCAGGCCTGGACCGGCGCGGCATCGCCGGGGTCGACCACGGCGCAGCGGCGGGTGTGGTGATCTTGTAACAACCAGATGTAGTTGTCGGTAAAGGCGGGCAGGGCACTGATCTGTATCATCGTCGGATTCGCCAAGCGGAAAACAATGGCGCATCTTAGAACTTCCTGGCGCGTTGGAGAATGCAATGACCGATAAAGCGTTCGCTCAGGCTGATCCTGACTGGCTGGCGTTGATCAGCGCTGCGCGGGAGTGGCTGTCCGGCCCTCTCGGGCAGTTTTTGCTGGATGAGGAACGACGCATGCTCGAGGAAGAGCTGGGTCGTTTTTTTGGCGGCTATCTGGTGCACTACGGCCCGTCGGCCCAGACGCCGCCGCCGGCGCCGCAGGTCCAGCGCAATGTGCGCCTGGGGGCACCGTTGCCAGGGGTCGAGATTGTCTGCGAGGAACAAGCCTGGCCGTTGAGCGAGCATGCCGCCGATGTGGTGGTGTTGCAGCATGGACTGGATTTCTGCCTGTCGCCCCACGGCCTGCTACGGGAAGCCGCGAGCAGCGTGCGGCCTGGCGGGCATCTGGTGATCATCGGGATCAATCCCTGGAGCAGCTGGGGCCTGCGTCACGTGTTTGCCCATGACGCATTGCGCAAGGCGCGCTGCATTTCCCCGTCGCGGGTGGCCGACTGGCTGAACCTGCTGGGCTTCGCGCTGGAGAAACGGCGCTTCGGGTGCTATCGTCCGCCGCTCGCTTCCCCGGCCTGGCAAACCCGCCTGGCCGGATGGGAGCGCAAGGCCGGTGACTGGCAACTGGCCGGTGGCGGTTTCTATTTATTGGTGGCGCGCAAGATCGTGGTGGGCCTGCGGCCGGTCCGTCAGGAGCGTCGCGAACCGATGGGCAAGCTGATTCCCTTGCCGATGGCCAAGGTCAACCGTCGCCGCATCGAACCGTAATACCTTCTTTATATTCCCGGCCGGGGTTGTGCCCCGGTCTCGGGCGTCGTCGATCATGGATCGATGAGCCACGGCATTTTTCTGGATAGATTGGCATGAGCGATAGCGTAGAACTGTTCACCGATGGCGCCTGCAAGGGCAACCCTGGCCCCGGCGGCTGGGGCGCGTTGCTGGTGTGCAAGGGCGTTGAAAAGGAACTCTGGGGCGGCGAAGCCAACACCACCAACAATCGCATGGAGCTGATGGGCGCGATCCGCGGCCTGGAAGAACTCAAGCGCCCATGCGACGTACTGCTGGTGACCGACTCACAGTATGTGATGAAGGGCATCAACGAGTGGATGGACAACTGGAAAAAGCGCGGCTGGAAAACGGCGGCGAAGGAACCGGTGAAAAACGCCGACCTGTGGAAGATGCTCGACGAGCAGGTCAACCGTCACAACGTCACCTGGAAGTGGGTGCGCGGGCACATCGGCCACCATGGCAACGAACGGGCCGACCAGTTGGCCAACCGTGGCGTGGATGAAGTGCGCGGATTGTAGGAGCTGCCGCAGGCTGCGATCTTTTGATCTTTGTCCACTCAAAAACAAAAGATCGCAGCCTCGTTGCACTCGGCAGCTCCTACAGGGGGCGTGTTAACATTCCGCTTTTTGCACGACTGAATGATTGAGAGCTGAGCACTGATGGCCACCAGATCCGTTGTACTCGATACCGAAACCACCGGCATGCCGGTGACCGACGGCCACCGGATTATCGAAATCGGCTGTGTCGAGTTGATCGGTCGGCGCCTGACGGGCCGGCATTTTCACGTTTACCTGCAACCGGACCGCGAAAGTGACGAAGGCGCCATCGGCGTCCACGGCATCACCAATGAATTCCTGGTGGGCAAGCCGCGTTTCGCCGAGGTGGCCGAAGAATTCTTCGAGTTCATCAAGGGCGCGCAGCTGATCATCCATAACGCGGCGTTCGACGTTGGTTTCATCAACAACGAATTCGCGCTGATGGGCCAGCACGATCGCGCGGACATCACGCAGCACTGCTCGATCCTCGACACCCTGATGATGGCCCGGGAACGTCACCCGGGGCAGCGCAACAGCCTCGACGCCCTGTGCAAACGCTATGGCGTCGACAACTCCGGCCGTGAATTGCACGGCGCCTTGCTCGACTCCGAGATCCTCGCCGACGTCTACCTGACCATGACCGGCGGCCAGACCAGCCTGTCCCTGGCCGGCAACGCGTCCGATGGCAACGGCTCCGGTGAAGGCGCGGACAACTCGGCCACCGAAATTCGTCGCCTGCCGGCGGACCGCAACCGCACCCGCATCATTCACGCCAGCGAAGACGATCTGGCGCGGCACGCGGCGCGCCTGGAAATCATCAGCAAGTCGGCCGGGGCTCCGGCGCTGTGGTTGCAATTGGCCGAGGCTGAAGCGCAGGTTTAGGTCGTTTGGGAAAGATCGCAGCCTCGTTTCACTCGACAGCTCCTACAGGGGAATGCGAATACCTGTAGGAGCTGTGTAGGAGCTGTCGAGTGAAACGAGGCTGCGATCTCTTTGGCGCACCGATGACCCATTTCGGGGCACGATGCTCGCCACATCCGCTTCAACCCTCTACCCTGAGGTGATTGGCAGGCTCTGTTCTGCCGCCTCAGGACACTGAGCCACATGTATAAAGATCTGAAATTCCCGGTCCTGATCGTCCACCGCGACATCAAGGCCGACACCGTCGCCGGCGATCGCGTGCGGGGCATCGCCCGGGAGCTGGAACAGGAAGGTTTCAGCATCGTTTCGGCGGTGGATTACACCGAAGGGCGCCTGGTCGCCTCGACGCATCACGGTCTCTCCTGCATGTTGATCGCCGCCGAAGACGCCAGCGCCCACTCGCATTTGTTGCAGAATATGGCTGAATTGATCGGCCTCGCGCGCGTGCGCGCCCCGGACTTGCCGATCTTCGCCCTCGGCGAGCAAGTGACCCTGGAAAACGCACCCGCCGACGCCATGGCCGAGCTCAATCAGCTGCGCGGCATTCTCTACCTGTTCGAAGACACTGTGCCCTTTCTCGCCCGGCAGGTGGCGCGGGCGGCGCGCAAGTACCTGGACGGGCTGCTGCCGCCGTTCTTCAAGGCGCTGGTGCAGCACACCGCAGATTCCAACTATTCCTGGCACACCCCCGGTCATGGCGGGGGCGTGGCCTATCACAAAAGCCCGGTGGGTCAGGCCTTCCACCAGTTCTTTGGGGAAAACACCCTGCGATCGGACCTGTCGGTGTCGGTGCCCGAACTCGGTTCGTTGCTCGATCACACCGGGCCGCTGGCAGAAGCCGAAGCCCGGGCGGCGCGCAACTTCGGCGCCGACCACACGTTCTTCGTGATCAACGGCACCTCGACCGCGAACAAGATCGTCTGGCACTCCATGGTGGCACGCGATGACCTGGTGCTGGTGGATCGCAACTGCCACAAGTCAGTGCTGCACTCGATCATCATGACCGGCGCCATCCCGTTGTACCTGTGCCCGGAGCGCAATGAACTGGGGATCATCGGTCCGATTCCCCTGAGTGAATTCAGCTTGGAGTCGATCCGCGCCAAGATCGACGCCAGCCCGCTGACCCAGGGCCGGGCGCCCAAGGTCAAGCTGGCGGTGGTGACCAATTCGACCTATGACGGCCTCTGCTACAACGCCGAGCTGATCAAGCAGCAACTGGGCAACAGTGTCGAGGTGCTGCATTTCGATGAGGCGTGGTACGCCTATGCGGCGTTTCACGAGTTTTTCGCCGGACGCTACGGCATGGGCACGGCGCGCAGCGAAGACAGCCCGCTGGTGTTCACCACCCATTCCACCCACAAGTTGCTGGCGGCCTTCAGCCAGGCGTCGATGATTCACGTGCAGGACGGCGGCGCCCGGCAGCTGGACCGTGATCGCTTCAACGAAGCCTTCATGATGCACATCTCCACGTCGCCGCAATACGGCATCATCGCCTCGCTGGACGTGGCGTCGGCGATGATGGAAGGCGGGGCCGGGCGTTCGCTGTTGCAGGAAATGTTCGATGAAGCCCTGAGCTTTCGCCGGGCACTGGCCAATCTGCGTCAGCACATCGCCGCCGATGACTGGTGGTTTTCCATTTGGCAGCCGCCGTCGGCGGAAGGGATCGACCGGGTGGTGACCGAGGACTGGCTGCTGCAACCGGAACATGACTGGCACGGCTTTGGCGGTGTGACAGACGATTACGTATTACTCGACCCGATCAAGGTCACCCTGGTGATGCCAGGCCTGACAGCAGGCGGTGCGCTCAGCGAGCGCGGAATCCCGGCGGCGGTCGTCAGCAAGTTCCTCTGGGAACGCGGGCTGGTGGTGGAAAAAACCGGGCTGTATTCGTTTTTGGTGCTGTTCTCCATGGGCATCACCAAGGGCAAATGGAGCACCTTGCTCACCGAGCTGCTGGAATTCAAGCGCAGCTATGACGCCAACGTCAGCCTGGCAAGCTGCCTGCCGTG
Source organism: Pseudomonas fluorescens (assembly GCF_902498195.1). GTDB lineage: Bacteria > Pseudomonadota > Gammaproteobacteria > Pseudomonadales > Pseudomonadaceae > Aquipseudomonas > Aquipseudomonas fluorescens_BU. The sequence continues at coordinate 813,293 of NZ_CABVIY010000001.1, forward strand.
CGTGGCGCAACAGAATGTCGCGCGTTATCAGGGCATGGGCCTGCGCGATCTGTGCGACCAGCTGCACGCCTGCTATCGCGCCAATGCCACGGCCAAACACCTCAAGCGCATGTACACGGTGCTGCCGGAAATCGCCATGAAGCCGGCTGACGCCTATGATCAATTGGTGCGTGGCGAAGTCGAAGCGGTATCCATTGATGCGCTGGAGGGGCGTATCGCGGCCGTGATGCTGGTGCCGTATCCGCCGGGTATCCCGTTGATCATGCCTGGCGAGCGTTTTACCGAGTCGACCCGCTCGATCATCGACTACCTGGCGTTTGCTCGCACGTTCGATAGCAGTTTCCCGGGGTTCGTCGCCGATGTGCACGGCTTGCAACACGAAGATGAGGGCAATGGACGGCATTACACCGTCGATTGCATCAAGGAATGAGGACCTTTCCCAGTATGCAACCTGTCATGAATCCGAATTACCCGGGATTGTCGGTGCGCGTTGCCGACGAAGGCTTTGCCGCCTACATCTGGGGCAGCGATTTCAGTTTTGAAGTGACGGCCTACGGTGCCCCCGAAATAGGCCAGCCAGTGGAGCAGTGGACGGTCACGCCGATCACGCCTTACCGTAAATGCTATGGCATCGATCCTGAAGAATTCAGCAGTTTTCGCGACGCTGCCGACAGTGCGATTTTCATGGCCTGGCTGGACGACGAGCCGGTGGGGCACCTGGTGATCAGCACCAACTGGAACGGTTTTGCCCATATCGACGAGCTGGCGGTGCATGCCCCGGCGCGACGCCATGGCGTGGCCAAGGCGTTGCTGGATGTGGCGCAGTTCTGGAGTCGCAAGAAAAAGCTGCCGGGCATCATGCTGGAAACCCAGAACAACAACCTGGGCGCGTGCCGGCTCTATGAGCGTTGCGGCTATGTGATCGGCGGTATCGATCACATGCGCTATCGCGCCATCGACCCCAATACCGCCGAGGTGGCGCTGTTCTGGTATCGAGTGTTCGATAACCCGCTGGAAAGTCCGATCAGTTCGCCATCATCGCCACGGCTTGTTCCGTAATGATTTCCAGCAGGGTCTGGACGGCGGGCGAGGGCGCGCCGTTTTTCAGTCTCAGGGCATAGACACTGACCGGCACCGCCGGGGCCAATGGGCAGGCATCGAGCCCGGCGGCTTTGGCGCCGAGGGCAGTGAAAGGATCGACGATCGCCAGACCCTCGCCAGCCTCGACCATGCTGCGCATCATCTGGTGCGTCTGGACCCGGGTCTGGATGACCGGCGCCGGGCGCAGGGCGTGCAGTTTGTGCTCCAGGGCCGGGCTGAGCGGGTCATGGCCTTCGAGGCCGACCATCGCCTGGCCGGCCAGGTCCTGCAGCGAGATGTACTTCTGTTTCGGTTGTAGCCAGCCGTGGGGGGCGAGCAGTTGCAGCTTGCCGTGGGCAATCGCCTGGCAGTCGATCTCGGCGCGATCCGGATCGTGCAGGCTCAGGCCCACGTCGCTTTCGCGCAGCAACAGGCTTCTGACGATGTCGCGGGTGGGTTGGCTCAGGAGGGTGCAGGGCGCATCAGGCAGGCGTCGACGCAACGCGGCGATGCTGTGCGGCAAGAGTTGCTGGGCCAGGGGCGGGGTGCAGATGATGCGCAGTGGCGGGGCCAGGTATTGCCGCAGGCTGCTGGCCAGGCGCTGCACCGGTTCGAGTGCGTCGTAGACGCGGGCAATTTCAACCTGTAACTCCCGCGCCTCACGGGTGGCCTGCAAACGCCCGCGCACGCTGGAGAACAGCATGAACCCCAACTGATCCTCGGTTTCACGCAAAATGCGTTCGACCTCGGTCACGGGCAACTGCAGCCATTCGGCGGCGGTGCCCAGGTGACCGGTCTGCAGGAGCGCCTGGATCACTTCGATATGGCGTAAACGCATGCGTGAAGTCCATGTTCAGCAGGTGAAGGAGTCAGTGGCTGAATCCTAACCCAAGTCTGTGCATATGACTTCCGCTCATAACGCGGCGTTATGAAGCGACGATCGTTTCCGGTTCGCGGGTCAGCGTGACGCCGGTTTGCACCAGCTGGAATTCGTTGTCATCGAGTTTGTTGACGCGGTCGCCAATAGCCAGCTTGTACGTGATGACAGGCACGCCGTCTGCAGACGGGGTGGATTCCTGGAACTCATGCACGGAATAAATGCGGCCTTCCGCGTCTCTTGCATGGAACTGACCGACGAGTACTGCTGCCATCTGCTTAGAACCTCTGGAGATAAAACGCTTGATTTGCGGCTGTGTAGACCGCCATCAAGCACGGTAAGTTTTCCTGCATAAAAAAAATAATCAGGACGCGGATATACCTGTGTTCAATGGTTGAACCGTCGCCTGATCATCTATAACTACTAGCTTCACCCACGGACAAACGAGCGTTTCCCATGAGCAATGTCTATACCGTCGCCGTAGTGGTCGGCAGCCTGCGCAAAGAATCGATCAATCGCAAGGTCGCGCTTGCGCTGGCGGCACTGGCGCCGGCCAATCTCAAGCTGAACATTGTCGAAATCGGCGACCTGCCGCTCTACAACGAAGACATTGATGGTGCTTCACCGCCGGCAGCCTACAGCACTTTCCGACAACAAGTGAGCTCATCCGACGCAGTGCTGTTCGTGACCCCGGAATATAACCGCTCGGTGCCGGCCCCGATGAAGAACGCCATCGACGTGGGTTCGCGTCCGTACGGCAAGAGCGCCTGGAGCGGCAAGCCAGGGGCGGTGATCAGTGTTTCGCCGGGTGCGGTCGGTGGATTCGGGGCCAACCATCACCTGCGCCAGTCCATGGTATTTCTCGACGTGCCGATGATGCAGCAGCCGGAAGCCTACCTGGGCGGCGCCGGTTCGGCGTTTGACGAGGGCGGCCAGTTGTCCGGGTCGGTGCGGCCTTTCCTGCAGAAATTCATTGATGCCTACGGACAATGGGTAGAGCAGCACAAGAAGGTGTGAGGCAGCGCTTTACTGCATATTCGAAATTCCATATATTCACGCCTCGTTTGTTCCGAGGCGTGCTTCTTCATGTCCGATTCGCGCAGTCCCGTCGATATTTTCAAGGCCCTGGCCGATGACACCCGCAGTCGAGTGGCGCTGCTGATCGCTCGCGAAGGGGAACTCTGTGTCTGCGAGCTGACCTGCGCGCTGGGCCTGAGCCAACCGAAAATCTCCCGTCACCTGGCGCAATTGCGCAGCCATGGGCTGTTGGCAGACCGTCGTCAGGGGCAATGGGTGTATTACCGGTTGCACCCCCAGTTATCACCTTGGGTCACCAACCTGTTGCACGAAGCCTTGGCGGCCAACCTCGAATGGCTCGGCGCCGATCTGGCGCGCCTGCAAGCGATGGCGGACCGACCGGTACGCTGCTGCTGATCCTCTTTCATTCCCGTAAGGCCGAACATTCATGCTGGCAGCGTCCCTGATTTTCCTGTTGACCATCACCCTGGTGATCTGGCAACCCAAAGGCCTCGGCGTGGGCTGGAGCGCGGTCCTCGGCGCGGTGCTGGCGCTGATCTTTGGCGTCGTGCACCTGGCGGACATCCCGCTGGTGTGGCAGATCATCTGGAACGCCACCGGCACCTTTGTCGCACTGATCATCATCAGCCTGTTGCTGGACGAGGCGGGGCTGTTTGCCTGGGCCGCGCTGCATGTGGCCCGTTGGGGGCGAGGCAGCGGACGGCAGTTGTTCGCCTACATGGTGCTGCTCGGAGCGCTGGTGTCGGCGCTGTTCGCCAACGATGGCGCGGCACTGATCCTGACACCCATCGTGATCTCCATGCTCCTGGCCTTGCGTTTTTCCAAGGCGGCGACCCTGGCGTTCGTCATGGGCGCCGGGTTCATTGCCGACACGGCGAGCCTGCCGCTGGTGGTGTCGAACCTGGTGAACATCGTTTCCGCGGACTTCTTCAACATTGGTTTCAACCGCTACGCCGCGGTGATGATCCCGGTCAACCTGGTGAGCGTGGCCGCGACCCTGGCGATGTTGATGTGGTTTTTCCGGCGGGACATTCCCCGGGACTATGACCCGGAGCAACTGGAGCACCCCGCGTCGGCGATCCACGACAAGGCGACGTTTTACGCCGGTTGGGCAGTGCTGGTGATTCTGTTGCTCGGCTGTTTTGCCCTGGAGCCGCTGGGCATTCCGATCAGTGCGATCTCGGCGGTCTGCGCAGCCTTGCTGTTGGCCATCGCTGCCCGTGGCCACAGGATTTCCACGCGCAAAGTCATGAAAGAAGCGCCGTGGCACATCGTGATTTTCTCCCTGGGCATGTATCTGGTGGTCTACGGCCTGCGTAACGCCGGGCTCACCGGTTACCTGGCAGGGTGGCTGAACGGCTTCGCCGAATACGGCGTGTGGGGCGCGGCGCTGGGCACCGGGGTGCTGACGGCACTGCTGTCATCGATCATGAACAATCTGCCGACGGTGCTGATCGGCCTGTTGTCCATCGATGCCAGCCAGGCCACGGGCGTGGTGAAGGAGGCGATGATCTACGCCAACGTCATCGGCAGCGACCTGGGGCCGAAAATCACCCCGATCGGCAGCCTGGCGACGTTGCTGTGGTTGCATGTGCTGGAGCGCAAGAGCATTCATATTGGCTGGGGGTATTACTTCAAGGTCGGGATTGTGTTGACGGTGCCGGTGTTGCTGGTGACGCTGGCGGCTTTGGCTTTGCGGTTATCCCTCTAGACCGGGTCGGCCCCTTCGCGAGCAAGCCCGCTCCCACATTTGAATGCATTTCCCTGTGGGAGCGGGCTTGCTCGCGAAGGGGCACGCCCAGTCACCACAAAATCTCAACCCTGCCCCGGCACGTCCGGCCAAAGATCCGCCACCAGAAACAAGCGCTCGGCTTCTTCCCAATCGCCCTCGGCATTCTCCGTCAGCCGCACCAGCAATTGCGCCGGTGCCAAGGGTGACAACTCCTCCAGCCACGCCTGCAATTGCCCGGTGCTCCAGGCTTGTTCGGCGGGGTAGTGCGCCGGTGCCAGCCACGCGTGGCGGGGCAGGGGTTGCCAGCGGCCGGGCGGGCTTTGCCTGACAAATTCGTCCCAATCCTTTTGATGCAGCCAGCGACCGCGCAAATGTTGCTGATGCGCGCCACGCGGCGGCGCCGCTTGCCCCGGCCAGGGATAAAGCAGGTAGCCCCCCAGCCACAAATGCGCACTGAATTGCTGGATGTCCAGCGCCGCCAGGACTTCCCGGCTCTCCGGGCGCGCGGAAATCGGCAGTTGATGCTGGCTCAGATGCGCCAGTTTGCGGTCCAGCCGGTCGTGGCAACCGGGGCCGAGCCACTGCGCCGTGTCGCGCCCATCGCCATTCTGCGGGCCCAGGTACAGCTTGATCGCCAGTTCCAGGTGATGCACGCCGTCGCGATCGCGCAGCAACATGTCCAGTTCGCCCAGGGTATGGCCTTCGCGGCGGATCGGCATGTTGGCGGCAATCAGTTCGATGCCCGGTGCGTGTTCGACGGCAAATTGCCAGAGGCGCTCGTAATACAGGCCCAGGCGCCGGGTCCGGGCCTGCGCCAGCCAGTGCAGCAGGCCGTAGCTGTCCTGGTCCAGCCGGCGCAGCCAGTGTTCCAGGCGTTCCGGCGCCTGTACCCAGTCGCTGCCGGCCAGCGGATGGCGCTGCGGCCACGGCGTGTCGCCCAGCATCGGCGGCGCCAGGATGACCCACGCCAGGTCGCGCACTTCGGGGTGGCGCAACTGGTGGGGCAATTGCAGCAACTCTGGAAATAGGATCATCTTGCGAGCATAGCCTCTAACAGGAGTACATCCCTGGCGCTGAAAGGATTTTGTCTATCCGGGGCTTTCGCCCATAATCGTGCTTTTCGCCGTCGCAGGCCCCCGCGTGCCAATTAGGAGCCCCATGGAGCAATTTCGTAATATCGGCATCATCGGACGCCTGGGCAGTTCTCAGGTGCTGGATACCGTCCGCCGACTGAAACGGTTTCTGCTCGATCGTCACCTGCACGTGATCCTCGAAGACACCATCGCCGAAGTGCTGCCGGGCCACGGCCTGCAGACATCGTCGCGCAAGATGCTCGGCGAAGTCTGTGACATGGTGATTGTGGTTGGCGGAGACGGCAGCCTGCTTGGCGCCGCCCGTGCGCTGGCCAGGCACAACATTCCGGTGCTCGGCATCAACCGTGGCAGCCTGGGTTTCCTGACCGATATCCGCCCCGACGAGCTGGAAATCAAGGTCGCCGAAGTGCTCGACGGCCACTATCTGGTGGAAAACCGCTTTCTCTTGCAAGCCGAAGTCCGTCGCCATGCCGAGGCCATCGGCCAGGGCGATGCGCTGAACGATGTGGTGCTGCACCCCGGCAAATCCACGCGGATGATCGAGTTCGAGCTGTACATCGACGGCCAGTTCGTCTGCAGCCAGAAGGCCGACGGCCTGATCGTGGCGACACCGACCGGTTCCACCGCTTATGCGCTGTCGGCGGGTGGCCCGATCATGCACCCCAAGCTCGACGCCATTGTAATTGTGCCGATGTACCCCCATACCTTGTCGGGCAGGCCGATTGTGGTCGATGGCAACAGTGAGCTGAAAATCGTCGTGTCCAAGGATATGCAGATTTACCCGCAAGTCTCGTGTGACGGGCAGAACCACTTCACCTGCGCGCCCGGCGACACCATCACCGTCAGCAAGAAAGCCCAGAAGTTGCGGCTGATCCATCCGCTCGACCACAACTATTATGAAGTCTGCCGGACCAAGCTCGGCTGGGGCAGCCGCTTGGGTGGTGGAGGCGACTGATGCTCGATCCCGCGCGTAGCTACGACCTGATCGGTGACGTGCACGGTTGCGCTCTGACCCTTGAGCATTTGCTCGACCGGCTCGGTTATCACAAACAAGGGGGCGTCTGGCGCCATGCCTCGCGCATGGCGGTGTTCGTCGGCGACATCATCGACCGCGGCCCGCGGATTCGCGAGGCGCTGCACATCGTCCACGACATGGTCGAGGCCGGTCAGGCGCTGTGCATCATGGGCAACCATGAATTCAACGCCCTGGGCTGGGTCACGCCGGCATTGCCCGGCAGCGGCAAGCAATTCGTGCGCGAACACACGCCGCGTCATGCCCGTTTGCTGCATGAAACCCTGACCCAGTTCGAGCATCACCCCGGTGACTGGCATGACTTCCAGCAATGGTTCTATGAGCTGCCGCTGTTCGTCGATGCCGGGCGCTTCCGCGTGGTCCATGCGTGCTGGGACGCCGGCCTGATCGAACCGCTGCGTGCATTGTTCCCCAATGGCTGCGTCGACGAGCATTTCCTTCAGGAATCGGCGCTGCCGGGCACTTTTGCCTGCACCGTGTTCGACCGCCTGCTGCGCGGCACCGACATGCGCCTGCCCCATGGCCTGACCATGACCAGCGGCGATGGCCTGACCCGTTCGTTCTTCCGCACCAAGTTCTGGGAAGACGACCCGCAAACCTACGGCGACATCGTGTTCCAGCCCGACGCGCTGCCCGATCCGGTGGCGCGGACGCCGCTGTCGTCCAGTGAAAAAAACAACCTGTTGCGTTATGGCATCGACGAACCGTTGCTGTTCGTCGGCCATTACTGGCGCAGCGGCAAACCGGTGCCGATTCGTCCGAACCTGGCGTGCCTCGATTACAGCGCCGTGCTCTACGGAAAACTGGTTGCCTATCGCCTGGATCAGGAAACGCGGCTCGATCCGCATAAATTCGTCTGGGTCGATGTCGAACGGCCAGAGGTTTTGCAATGAGAGAGATCTTGCAATGAGTACTGTCGCGGTATTGCGGCTGCCGCTCGCCGTGGACTTGAGCGGTTTCGTCAAGTTGCTGCAGCGCATGCAGGTGCCGCATCGGGTCAGCGAAGAGGCGGGCGAGCAGGTGCTGTGGGTGCCGGACAACATCAGCGAAGACGTGCGTGCCTTGTACCAGCGTTTCCCGGCGGGCGATCCCGATCAGCAACTGGATATACCGGTGGCACAAACCCGGCGTCGGCCAGGCTTCGTCGAGCAGGTTCGCCATGCCAAAGCGACAGCGGTGGTGCTGGTGCTGAGCCTGCTGGTCGGCGCGCTGACGCAGTTGGGTGACAACCTGGCCACGATGCATTGGCTGACCTTCCTCGATTTTCGCATCGTCGGCGAATACATCCACTTCACCCCCCTGGCCGACAGCCTGGCGGCGGGGCAGTGGTGGCGACTGATCACGCCGATGCTGATTCACTTCGGCATCCTGCACCTGGCCATGAACGGCATGTGGTATTGGGAGCTGGGGCGGCGCATCGAGTCGCGCCAGGGCAGCATCAACCTGATCGGTTTGACCTTGCTGTTCAGCCTGGCCTCCAACTACACCCAATACCTGTTCAGTGGCCCGACCCTGTTCGGCGGGTTGTCCGGCGTGCTGTACGGCTTGCTCGGACATTGCTGGATCTTCCAGTTATTGGCGCCGAACGCCGCTTATCGCCTGCCTCGTGGCGTGTTGGTGATGATGCTGGTCTGGCTGTTGCTGTGCCTGTCCGGGCTGGTCTCGATGATCGGCTTCGGAGAAATTGCCAACGCGGCCCATGTCAGCGGGTTGCTCGTCGGATGCTTGACCGGTTTGTTGGGTGGTTTGTACAACCGCCGTAAACTGGCCGCCTGAAACAGTTATGCAGATAGAGAACGCGGAGACCCAATGTCCTCTTTTAACGAAATGATCAAGAACATCACCCCGGACATCTACCAGAGCCTGAAACTGGCGGTGGAAATCGGTAAATGGTCGGACGGTGGCAAACTCACCGCCGAGCAACGCGAACTGTCGCTGCAAGCGATGATCGCCTGGGAAATCCAGAACCTGCCCGAGGAAGAGCGCACCGGCTACATGGGCCCGCAGGAGTGCAGCTCCAAGTCGATCCAGGTGCCGAATATCCTGTTCAAGTCGGATGCCATCCATTGATCGAGATTGGCCGCGGTGCAATCAGTAAAATGTCGGCGCGCCTGGACGGGCCGAACGTGCAGTACGCATTTCGTCTGGGCGACACCGAGGTTCCGGTCAATCCGTTGATCGGCACTACGGTGCGACTGGAATACCTGGGGGCGATCCATTGCACCCATTGCGGACGCAAGACCAAAACCAGTTTCAGCCAGGGTTACTGCTACCCGTGCATGACCAAGCTGGCCCAGTGTGACGTGTGCATCATGAGCCCGGAACGCTGCCATTTCGACGCCGGCACCTGCCGGGAGCCGGAGTGGGGCCAGACGTTCTGCATGACTGATCACATTGTCTACCTGTCGAATTCATCCGGGGTGAAAGTCGGTATCACCCGCGCCACCCAGCTGCCGACCCGCTGGATCGATCAGGGTGCGCGTCAGGCGCTGCCGATCATGCGCGTCTCAACCCGCCAGCAGTCTGGATTCGTCGAAGATTTGTTCCGTAGCCAGGTCGCCGACAAGACCAACTGGCGGGCCTTGCTCAAGGGCGAAGCGGCGTCGGTGGACCTCGCCGAGGTTCGCGACCGCCTGTTCGACAGCTGCGCCGAAGGCCTGCAAGGTTTACAGGAACGATTCGGCTTGCAGGCGATCCAGACCATTGCCGATGTCGAACCGCTCGAAATCCGTTACCCGGTCGAGCAATACCCGGCCAAGATTGTCAGCTTCAACCTGGACAAGCAGCCGATTGCCGAAGGCACGCTGATGGGGATCAAGGGCCAATACCTGATCTTCGATACCGGCGTGATCAACATTCGTAAATACACGGCCTACCAGCTCGCCGTGCATCAGTAAGGACTCCAGCATGCGCACCGAACAACCGAAGATGATCTACCTCAAGGACTATCAGGCGCCCGAGTACCTGATCGACGAAACGCACCTGACCTTCGAGTTGTTCGAGGACCACAGCCTGGTCCATGCGCAACTGGTGATGCGCCGCAACCCCGAGCGTGGCCCGGGCCTGCCGCCGCTGGTGCTGGACGGTCAGCAGCTCGACCTGCTGTCCGTGACCCTGGCCGATCGAGAACTGACGGACGCCGACTACCAGCTGACCGAGAACCACCTGACGTTGCACCCGGCCAGCACGAGCTTCACGGTCGACACCAGCGTGCGCATCCACCCGGAAACCAACACCGCGCTGGAAGGCCTTTACAAGTCCGGCACGATGTTCTGCACCCAGTGCGAAGCCGAAGGCTTCCGCAAGATCACCTACTACCTCGACCGCCCGGACGTGATGAGCACCTTCACCACCACCGTGGTCGCGGAACAACACAGCTATCCGGTGCTGCTGTCCAACGGCAACCCGATTGCTTCCGGTCCCGGCGAAGACGGCCGGCACTGGGCGACCTGGGAAGACCCGTTCAAGAAGCCGGCCTATCTGTTCGCACTGGTGGCCGGTGACTTGTGGTGCGTAGAAGACACCTTCACCACCATGACCGATCGCGTCGTGGCATTGCGCATTTATGTCGAGCCGGAAAACATCGACAAGTGCCAGCACGCGATGAACAGCCTGAAGAAATCCATGCGCTGGGACGAAGAGGTGTACGGTCGCGAGTACGACCTGGACATCTTCATGATCGTCGCCGTGAACGACTTCAACATGGGCGCGATGGAGAACAAGGGCCTCAACATCTTCAACTCCAGCGCCGTGCTGGCCAAGGCCGAGACCGCCACCGACGCCGCGCACCAGCGGGTCGAAGCCATCGTTGCCCACGAGTACTTCCACAACTGGTCGGGCAACCGCGTGACCTGCCGCGACTGGTTCCAGCTGTCGCTCAAGGAAGGCTTCACCGTATTCCGCGATTCGCATTTCTCCGCCGACATGAACTCGGCCACGGTCAAGCGCATCCAGGACGTCGCCTACCTGCGCACCCACCAGTTCGCCGAAGACGCCGGCCCCATGGCCCACGCGGTGCGCCCGGACAGCTTCATCGAGATTTCCAACTTCTACACCCTGACCGTGTACGAAAAGGGCTCGGAAGTGGTCGGCATGATCCACACCTTGCTCGGCGCCGAAGGCTTCCGTAAAGGCAGCGACCTGTATTTTGAGCGCCATGACGGCCAGGCCGTGACCTGCGATGACTTCATCAAGGCCATGGAAGATGCCAATGGCGTCGACCTGACCCAGTTCAAACGCTGGTACAGCCAGGCCGGCACGCCACGCCTGGTGGTCAGCGAGTCCTATGACGCGACGGCGAAAACCTACAGCCTGACGTTCCGTCAAAGCTGCCCGCAAACTCCGGACAAGGTAGAGAAGCTGCCGTTCGTGATTCCGGTCGAACTCGGCCTGCTCGACAGCAAGGGGGGTGAGATTGCCCTGCGTCTGGCCGGTGAAGACAGCGCCCAGGGCACGACCCGGGTGATCTCGGTGACCGAGGCCGAGCAGACCTTCACCTTCGTCGACATCGCCGAACAACCGCTGCCTTCGCTGCTGCGTGGCTTCTCGGCACCGGTGAAACTGAGCTTCCCGTACAACCGCGACCAGTTGATGTTCCTGATGCAGCACGACAGCGATGGCTTCAATCGCTGGGACGCCGGCCAGCAATTGTCGGTGCAGGTATTGCAGGAACTGATCGCCCAGCAGCAGAAGGGCGAAGCGCTGGTGCTGGATCAGCGCCTGGTGTCGGCTTTGCGTACCGTGCTGTCCGATGAGTCGCTGGACCAGGCGATGGTCGCCGAAATGCTCTCGCTGCCGAGCGAAGCGTACCTGACCGAAATCAGCGACGTGGCGGACGTCGAAGCCATTCACACCGCCCGCGAGTTTGCCCGCAAGCAACTGGCCGACGCCCTGTTCGAAGGCCTGTGGCTGCGTTATCAGGCCAATCGCGACCTGTCGAAGCGGACTCCGTACGTGGCCGAGGCCGAACACTTCGCCCGTCGTGCCTTGCAGAACATCGCGCTGTCGTACCTGATGCTCAGCGGCAAACCGGAAGTCCTCGCGGCGACGCTTGAGCAGTTCGATGCCTGCGACAACATGACCGAGCGCCTGACCGCGCTCGCGGTGCTGGTCAACTCGCCGTTCGAAGAGCCCAAAGCCAAGGCCCTGGCCAGCTTCGCCGCGCACTTCAGCGACAACCCGCTGGTCATGGATCAGTGGTTCAGTGTCCAGGCCGGCAGTGTCTTGCCGGGTGGCCTGGAGCGGGTCAAGGCGTTGATGCAGCATCCTGCGTTCAACATCAAGAACCCGAACAAGGTGCGGGCGCTGGTCGGTGCGTTTGCCGGGCAGAACCTGATCAACTTCCATGCGGCGGATGGTTCCGGGTATCGCTTCCTGGCGGATCTGGTGATCGAGCTGAACGGGTTCAATCCGCAGATTGCTTCCCGGCAGTTGGCCCCGCTGACACGCTGGCGCAAGTATGACGATGCGCGTCAGGCGTTGATGAAAGGCGAACTGGAGCGGATTCGGGCTTCGGGGCAGCTGTCCAGCGATGTGTTTGAAGTGGTCAGCAAAAGCCTGGCCTGATCGGGTTCCCGCTTCCACGGGTGTCTACCCGGATCTCGTGGAAGATGGCTTGCCAGCGATAACGACTGCATAGCCGATCCAGTCTCTTGCCCCATTCGAATGTGGGAGCGGGCTTGCTCGCGAAGGCGGTCAGACAGCCGTCCTGATTTAACGAATGTAGGATGTCCAATTGTAGGAGCTCGCTCGCGAACAACGACCCGGCAACGCGTCCATTCAGGCAGGGCGCGTTATCGTTGACGTCCTTCGCGAGCAAGCCCGCTCCCACAGGGAATTGGGTACAACCGCGAAAATCAGGCCGGTTGTCAAGTGACTCGCCGCAAAGTCGAAACCCTGGGTGGCCGTTTCCGCAGAAACGGGAATAGACACCAACCTTTCAAAGCCCAATCACCCCAACAAATACCCCATCATTCAGCATCCCCTCATACCCCCTCCGGTTAACAAAACATAACGTGCCGTCGATTGTCAGCTGTCGAAAAACACCGATAGGATAAGCCAGCTTCCGAAGGGGCTCTGGATTGCGGGTTTCAGGACTATGCTCTGGAACAGGCCATCCCGACATGCACCCTGGCGGCGCCCTGAAAGGTTGAATGGCCTAACAATAATAATGAGGGAAGGTCTATGAGTGAGCCTGTCATGGGTGTGGGTATCTGCCGCCCGCCGGCATTACGCAAACTCGCGTTGCTGGCTACAGCGCTCTCGCTGGTGGGCTGTGCCGTGTGGTCGGCACCTGTGCTGGCGGCTGACGCGCCGGCATCCGACGTTGTTTATTCCGTTGAATCGGCCAAGGCCAGCAAAAGCCTGGTCCTCGATGTCGTGCACGCAGGCAAGCGTCTGGTGGCGGTCGGGGATCGCGGGCACGTTCTGTATTCCGATGACCAGGGCGCGACCTGGACCCAGGCCAAGGTGCCAACCCGGCAACTGCTGACCTCGGTGTTCTTTGTCGATGACAAGCGCGGCTGGGCCGTCGGCCATGACGCACAGATCCTCGCCAGCGAGGACGGTGGCGTCACCTGGACCAAACAGTTTGAAGACCTCAAACGCGAATCGCCGCTGCTCGACGTCTGGTTTCAGGACGCCAACAGCGGCTTTGCCGTGGGCGCTTACGGCGCGTTGATGGCCACCACCGATGGTGGAAAAAACTGGGAAGATGTCAGCGACCGGCTGGACAACGAAGACCAGTACCACCTCAACGCGATCACCGCGGTCAAGGATGCCGGGCTGTTCATCGTCGGCGAGCAGGGCAGCATGTTCCGTTCCGCCGACTGGGGCCAGACCTGGGAGAAACTCGAAGGCCCGTACGAAGGCTCCCTGTTCGGTGTGATCGGCACGGCTCAACCCAATACCCTCCTGGCCTATGGCCTGCGCGGTAATCTTTTCCGTTCCACCGACTTCGGCAGTACCTGGGAACCCATCAAGCTCAAGGCTGAACGCGGCGCCCTGGAGTTCGGGCTGTCCGGTGGCACGTTACTCGACGATGGTTCCATCGTGATCGTCGGCAACGGTGGTTCGGTGATCAGCAGCAGTGACAACGGCGAAACCTTCAGCGTCTTCAACCGTCGAGACCGTATCTCCATCTCGTCGGTGGTCGGCGCGGGAAATGGCAATCTGATTCTGGGTGGGCAGGGCGGCGTTCGCGCCACATCGCCAAACGGCGCAGAGTTGGGTAAATGAGCCAGGTTAATAATAAGAAGGCGCAGCTATGACTTCCTTGAGCACTCATCATCAGGACAAGGCGACGTTTCTTGAGCGCCTGATCTTCAACAACCGGCCGGCGGTGATCACGATCTGCCTGCTGGTCAGCATTTTCCTGTTCTGGCAGGCGACGCTGATCCGGCCGTCCACCAGTTTCGAAAAAATGATCCCGCTGGAACATCCCTTCATTCAGAAGATGATGGAGCACCGTAACGATCTGGCGAACCTGGGCAACACCGTACGGATTTCCGTGGAAGCCACCGACGGCGACATTTTCTCCAAGGAATACATGGAGACCCTGCGCCAGATCAACGACGAGGTGTTCTACATCTCCGGCGTCGACCGTTCCGGCCTGAAGTCGCTGTGGAGCCCGAGCGTGCGCTGGACCGAAGTGACGGAGGAGGGCTTCGCCGGCGGCGAGGTAATTCCGCAGAGCTACAACGGTTCGCAGCAAAGCCTCGACATGTTGCGCAACAACGTACTCAAGTCCGGACAGATCGGGCGGCTGGTGGCCAACGACTTCAAGTCGAGCATCGTCGACATCCCGCTGCTGGAGTCCTACCCGGACCCGCAGGACCAGGGCAAGCTGCTGGCGCTGGACTACCGCAAGTTCTCCCACGATCTTGAAGAAAAGATCCGGGACAAGTTCGAAAAACAGAATCCCAACGTCAAGATCCATATCGTCGGTTTCGCCAAGAAGGTCGGTGACCTGATCGATGGCCTGGTGATGGTGGTGATGTTCTTCGGTATCGCCTTCGTCATCACCCTGATCCTGCTGCTGTGGTTCACCAACTGCCTGCGCAGCACGGTGGCGGTGTTGAGCACCACGCTGGTGGCGGTAGTCTGGCAGCTGGGCTTGATGCACTTCTTCGGGTTCGGGCTGGATCCCTATTCGATGCTGGTGCCGTTCCTGATCTTCGCCATCGGCATCTCCCATGGCGTACAGAAAATCAACGGTATCGCCCTGCAATCCAGTGAAGCGGACAACGCCCTGACGGCGGCACGGCGCACCTTCCGGCAATTGTTCCTGCCGGGGATGATCGCGATCCTCGCCGATGCGGTGGGTTTCATCACGCTGCTGATCATCGACATCGGCGTGATCCGTGAGCTGGCCATCGGCGCGTCCATCGGCGTGGCGGTGATCGTGTTCACCAACCTGATCCTGCTGCCGGTGGCGATTTCCTACGTCGGCATCAGCAAGCGCGCCGTGGCCCGCAGCAAGAAAGATGCGACCCGCGAACACCCGTTCTGGCGCCTGCTGTCGAACTTTGCCAGCGCGAAAGTCGCCCCCGTCTCGATCCTGCTGGCCCTGATCGCCTTTGGCGGCGGCCTCTGGTACAGCCAGAACCTGAAGATCGGCGACCTCGACCAGGGTGCGCCGGAGTTGCGTCCGGACTCGCGCTACAACAAGGACAACAATTTCATCATCAGCAACTACTCCACCAGTTCCGATGTGTTGGTGGTGATGGTCAAGACTAAATCCGAGGGCTGCTCGCGATACGAAGCCATGGGGCCGATCGACGAGCTGATGTGGAAGATGCAGAACACCGAGGGCGTGCAGTCGGCGATTTCCCTGGTGACCGTGTCCAAGCAAATGATCAAGGGCATGAACGAGGGCAACCTGAAGTGGGAAACCCTGTCGCGTAACCCGGACGTGTTGAACAACTCCATCGCCCGCGCCGATGGCCTGTACAACAACAACTGCTCGCTGGCGCCGGTGCTGGTGTTCCTTAACGATCACAAGGCTGAAACCCTGGACCGTGCGGTTCACGCGGTGCAGGAATTCGCCAGGGAAAACAACAAGGAAGGCCTGGAGTTCATCCTCGCGGCCGGTAACGCCGGTATCGAGGCGGCCACCAATGAGGTGATCAAGAAGTCCGAACTGACCATCCTGATCCTGGTGTACATCTGCGTGGCGGTCATGTGCATGATCACCTTCCGCTCCTGGGCGGCGACCCTGTGCATTGTGCTGCCGCTGGTGCTGACCTCGGTTCTGGGTAACGCCCTGATGGCCTTCATGGGCATCGGCGTGAAAGTCGCGACCCTGCCGGTGGTGGCATTGGGCGTAGGGATTGGCGTGGACTACGGCATCTACATCTACAGTCGCCTGGAAAGCTTCCTGCGTGCCGGTCTGCCACTGCAAGAGGCTTACTACCAGACGCTGAAGTCCACCGGTAAAGCCGTATTGTTCACCGGCCTGTGCCTGGCCATCGGCGTGTGCACCTGGATTTTCTCGGCCATCAAGTTCCAGGCCGACATGGGCCTGATGCTGACCTTCATGTTGCTGTGGAACATGTTCGGTGCGTTGTGGCTGCTGCCAGCGCTGGCACGGTTCCTGATCAAGCCGGAGAAACTGGCGGGGCAGAAGGGTAATTCGTTGTTTGCCCACTGATCCGCGATCAGAAACACAAAAGCCGCAACCTCAGGGTTGCGGCTTTTTTATGGGGTCAAGATAAAAAGATCGCAGCCTTCGGCAGCTCCTACAGGGGGACACACTGCCAACTGTAGGAGCTGCCGAAGGCTGCGATCTTTTGACTTTGCTTTTATGATGGATCGCTACCCAGCACCACATTCAACGCGCTTCGCGCATCATCCAGCTGCACCAGCGTCGCATGCCGCGCCCCCAGTGCATCACGATTTTCGATCGCCGTGAGAATCGCCTTGTGCCGTGGCAGCGCCAGTTCATGCAGGTTTGGGCGCTGGTTGGAATGTTTCAAGGCTTCGGCAATCGCCACAGACAGCATGTTGCACAGGTTGGCCAACAGGTCGTTGTGGGTGGCATCGGCGATCCGGCTGTGGAAGTCCAGGTCCGGTTGCAGCAGGGCTTCCGGGGTCGGCGCGGCTTCCATGCGTTGGTAGGCTTCGCCGATGAAGGCAATATCCGCCTCGGTGGCGAACTGCGCGGCCAGGGCGGCGGCGGCCGGTTCGATGATGCTGCGCACGCTGGTCAGCAGATCGAAGAATTCATTCTGCGGGCTGCTTTGCATCAGCCAGTGCAGCACGTCCGGATCCAGCATGTGCCAGTCCTTGCGTGGCTTGACCACCGTGCCGACTCGCGGACGGGAATACACCAGGCCCTTGGCGACCAGTACCCGGGTGGCTTCACGCAAGACCGGCCGGCTGACCGCATATTCTTCGCACAACAGGGCTTCGGCGGGCAGTTTGTCGTCAGGCAGGAAGCGTCCGGAGACGATCTGCATGCCCAGTTCCTGGACGATGCGCGAGTGCATGCTTTTGCGATCGGAGGGTTTGCGGTAATCCATGGGGAACGGCGCGGTCCTGTGCGGGGGGATGCCGGCCATGATAACAGGCACGGCGCATTCTTGAGGCGGGTGGAAGGCAAATGTGGGAGCGGGCTTGCTCGCGAACGCGGTGTGTCAGCCAACACATGCATCGACTGAAACACCGCGTTCGCGAGCAAGCCCGCTCCCACAGGGTTTTGTGCAATCAGTGAGAGTGGCGGGGCACTTCAGCCCCACGGCAACCGACCAGGAAGTCGAAGTCGCAACCCTGGTCCGCCTGCAGTACGTGGTCGATGTACAGCTGGCGATAACCCCCCACCAGCAATTGCTGCGGCGGTTGCAGGTCGGCCATGCGCGCGGCCAGTTCGGCATCCGGGATGTCCAGGTGCAGGCGGCCGCTGGCGCAGTCGAGTTCGATCCAGTCGCCTTCTTTCACCGCTGCCAAAGGTCCGCCAGCCGCCGCTTCCGGCGCCACGTGCAGAACCACGGTGCCGTAAGCCGTGCCGCTCATGCGTGCATCGGAAATGCGCACCATGTCGGTCACGCCCTGGGCCAGCAGCTTGGCTGGAAGGCCCATGTTGCCGACTTCGGCCATGCCCGGATAACCCTTGGGCCCGCAGTTTTTCATCACCAGGATCGAGTGGGCATCGACATCCAGTTCCGGATCGTTGATGCGCGCCTTGTACATGTCGAAGTTCTCGAACACCACCGCACGGCCACGGTGCTGCATCAGTTCCGGCGTGGCGGCGGACGGCTTGAGCACGGCACCCAATGGCGCCAGGTTGCCGCGCAACACGCAAATGCCGCCGTCGGCACGGATCGGGTTGTCGAGGGTGCGGATCACTTCGTCTTCGCCATAGATCGGTGCGTCCTTGGTGTTCTCGCCGATCGACTTGCCGTTGACGGTCAGGGCGTTCGGATGGGGGATCAGGTTGGCTTCGCCCAGGCGACGCAATACCGCTGGCAAACCACCGGCGTAGTAAAACTCTTCCATCAGGAAGCGCCCGGACGGTTGCAGGTCGACGATGGTCGGCATGCCGCGACCCATGCGGGTCCAGTCGTCCAGATCCAGCTCCACGCCGATGCGCCCGGCGATGGCTTTAAGGTGGATCACCGCATTGGTCGAGCCGCCAATCGCCGCGTTCACTCGAATGGCGTTTTCGAAGGCTTCCTTGGTCAGGATCTTCGACAGTTTCAAGTCTTCGCGAACCATCTCCACCGCACGCATGCCGGACATGTGCGCCAGCACGTAACGACGTGCGTCCACCGCCGGAATTGCCGCGTTGTGGGGCAGGGACGTGCCCAGGGCTTCAGCCATGCAGGCCATGGTGGAGGCCGTGCCCATGGTGTTGCAGGTGCCGGCCGAACGGGACATGCCGCCCTCGGCCGCGAGGAAATCATCGATAGTAATGGTGCCGGCTTTCACTTGCTCGCTGAGCTGCCAGACCACGGTGCCGGAGCCAATGTCCTTGCCCTTGTGCTTGCCGTTGAGCATCGGCCCGCCGGTGACGACGATGGCCGGCACGTCGCAACTGGCCGCGCCCATCAGCAGTGCCGGGGTGGTTTTGTCGCAACCGGTCAGCAGCACCACGCCATCAATCGGATTGCCGCGAATCGCTTCCTCGACATCCATGCTCGCCAGGTTGCGGGTGAGCATGGCGGTGGGGCGCAGGTTGGATTCGCCATTGGAGAACACCGGGAATTCCACCGGGAAGCCCCCGGCCTCGATCACCCCGCGTTTGACGTGCTCGGCAATCTGGCGGAAATGCGCGTTGCACGGGGTCAGTTCCGACCAGGTGTTGCAGATGCCGATGATCGGCTTGCCATGGAACTGGTGGTCGGCGATGCCCTGATTCTTCATCCAGCTGCGGTACATGAAGCCGTTCTTGTCGGCAGTGCCAAACCATGAGGCGGAGCGCAGGGTGGGTTTCTTATCAGACATGATCGATTCTCTTATTGTATGACTATATTGTTCGAGCTGATGCGTAACATAAGCGTAAATTTGCCTATTTGGAAGTGTTGTTGGGTAATTAGTATTACTATATAGTCGTTTTCAGCGGAGGGATGGCCCTGGCGGTTTACCGTGAGAGGCGTCCCCCGAGGTTCTATAAAAACAACAATCGGAGACCGATCTCATGAGCCAGGAACTGCGGCTTATTCGTCGCATCACGCTGAAACTGATTCCCTTCCTGATCCTGCTGTACCTGATCGCCTATGTGGATCGCTCCGCCGTGGGGTTCGCCAAGTTGCACATGGGCGCCGACATCGGCCTGGGCGACGCGGCCTACGGACTGGGCGCGGGGCTGTTCTTCATTGGCTACTTCCTGCTGGAAATCCCCAGCAACCTGATGCTCGACCGCTTCGGTGCGCGACGCTGGTTCGCGCGGATCATGGTCACCTGGGGCGCCATCACCATCGGTATGGCCTTCGTCCAGGGGCCGAACAGCTTCTATCTGATGCGCTTTCTGCTGGGTGCGGCGGAGGCCGGGTTCTTCCCGGGCGTTCTGTACTACATCACCCAATGGTTCCCGGTGCGCCATCGCGGCAAGATCCTCGGCCTGTTCATCCTCTCGCAACCGATCGCGATGATGATCACTGGTCCCGTATCCGGCGGTTTGCTGGGCATGGACGGCGTGCTGGGGCTGCACGGCTGGCAATGGCTGTTCATCGTCATCGGCACCCCGGCGATCCTGCTGACCTGGCCGACGCTGCGCTACCTGCCCGACGGCCCGCAACAGGTGAAATGGATGAGCCAGGCGGAAAAGGACTGGCTGAGCGGTGAGCTGAAAAAAGACCTCGAAGAATACGGCCAGACCCGCCATGGCAACCCGCTGCATGCGCTCAAGGACAAACGCGTGCTGCTGCTGGCGTTGTTCTACCTGCCGGTGACCTTGAGCATCTATGGCCTGGGCTTGTGGTTGCCGACCCTGATCAAACAGTTCGGCGGCAGCGACCTGGTGACCGGGTTCGTGTCGGCCGTGCCTTACATCTTCGGGATCATCGGTCTGCTGATCATTCCGCGCAGTTCCGATCGCTTGAATGATCGTTACGGCCACCTGGCAGTGCTTTATGTACTGGGCGCCATCGGCCTGTTCCTCAGTGCCTGGCTGACGTTCCCGGTATTGCAATTGATGGCGCTGTGCCTGGTCGCCTTCGCCCTGTTTTCCTGCACGGCGGTGTTCTGGACCTTGCCTGGCCGGTTCTTTGCCGGTGCCAGTGCCGCGGCGGGGATTGCCCTGATCAATTCGGTGGGCAACCTCGGCGGCTACATCGGTCCGTTCGTGATCGGCGCGCTCAAGGAGTACACCGGCAACCTGGCGTCGGGCCTGTACTTCCTGTCCTGCGTGATGCTGTTCGGCCTGGTGCTGACCGGCGTGGTCTATCGCCTGCTGGAACGCAAGCACGTGCTGCCGGCGGATGAGTTTGCGGCGAGTGCGCGCGGCGCCTCCCGTACCTGACACAACACCTGTGGGAGCGAGCCTGCTCGCGAAGAGGCCGCCAAATCCAACATCAATGGCGACGGATATTCCGCTTTCGCGAGCAAGCCCGCTCCCACATGGGGACTGCGGCGTTTTCAAGTTTTGCTTAAAGGAGAAAATTCATGCGTTTGGTGCAATTCGAATTGAGTAACGGCGAGCGCCGGGTCGGGGTGGTCGAGGGTGAGCAGGTGCGCGAAGTGCAGGCCGCACGCACGGTGCGCGACCTGGCCCTGGCGGCGATCGAGGCGGGCGTCAATCTTGAACAACAGGTGCAAGCCTTGGGGCTCGGTATCAGCCACGACTACGCCGAACTGCTGGCCCAACTGCGCATTCTGCCGCCGCTGGACCACCCGGACCCGGCGCACCTGCTGGTCAGCGGCACCGGGTTGACCCACCTGGGCAGCGCTTCGGCCCGGGACAAGATGCATCAGCAGGCCGGCGATGAAGCGGCGATGACCGACACCATGCGCATCTTCAAGTGGGGCGTGGAGGGCGGCAAGCCGGCAGCGGGGCAGGCCGGCGTGCAGCCGGAGTGGTTCTACAAGGGCGACGGCAGCATTGTCGTGCGCCCGGGCCAGCCGTTCCCGTTACCGCCGTTTGCCGAAGACGCCGGGGAGGAGCCGGAACTGAGCGGCCTGTATGTTATTGGCCACGACGGCAAGCCGTATCGCCTGGGCTTCGCCGTGGGCAACGAGTTCTCCGATCACGTCATGGAACGCAAGAACTACCTGTACCTGGCCCACTCGAAACTGCGCAGTTGCAGCTACGGCCCGGAGTTGCGGGTCGGTGAATTGCCCCAGCATCTGGCCGGCACCAGCCGCATCCTGCGCGACGGTGAAGTGCTGTGGCAGAACGAGTTCCTCAGCGGCGAAGCCAACATGTGTCACAGCCTGGCGAACCTCGAATTCCATCATTTCAAGTACAGCCAGTTCCTGCGTCCGGGTGACGTGCACATTCACTTCTTCGGCACCGCGACCCTGTCGTTCGCCGACAGCATTCGCACGCAACCGGGCGATGTGTTCGAGATCAGCCAGGCCGAATTCGGCGCGCCGTTGATCAATGGCATTGCCCCCGTTGCAGCGGCGTTCGAACCCGGCACCGTCGGCACACTTTGAGGAGCTTTTCATGACCCCGATTCTTGGTCACAACTACATCGGTGGCCAGCGCAGTGCGTTGGGCAACGTCAAATTGCACAGCGTCGACGCTGAAACCGGCGAAGCCTTGCCCCATGATTTCATCCAGGCCACGCCGGAAGAAGTCGATGCCGCGGCCAAGGCTGCCGCGGCCGCATACCCGACCTATCGCGGTCTGAGTGGCGAGCGTCGTGCCCAGTTCCTCGAAGCGATTGCCGATGAGCTGGACGCACTGGGCGATGACTTCGTGAGCCTGGTGTGTCGCGAAACCGCGTTGCCGGCGGCACGGATCATCGGTGAGCGCGGGCGCACCAGCGGCCAGATGCGTCTGTTCGCCAGCGTGTTGCGTCGTGGTGATTTCTATGGCGCGCGCATCGACCGCGCGTTACCCGAGCGCCAACCCTTGCCGCGTCCGGACTTGCGCCAACATCGCATCGGCCTCGGGCCGGTGGCGGTGTTCGGTGCCAGCAACTTTCCCCTGGCGTTTTCCACGGCGGGCGGCGACACCGCTGCAGCCCTGGCCGCCGGCTGCCCGGTGGTGTTCAAGGCCCACAGCGGCCACATGGCCACCGCCGAACAGGTGGCCGATGCGATCCTGCGCGCCGCGCACAAAACCGCGATGCCGGCCGGCGTGTTCAACATGATCTACGGCGGCGGGGTCGGCGAGGCGCTGGTCAAGCACCCGGCGATCCAGGCGGTGGGCTTTACCGGTTCGCTCAAGGGCGGTCGAGCCCTGTGCGACATGGCGGCGGCGCGTGCGCAACCGATCCCGGTGTTCGCCGAAATGTCGAGCATCAACCCGGTGATCGTACTGCCCCAGGCGCTGCAAGCACGCACGGACACCATTGCCCGTGGCCTGTCGGCTTCGGTGGTTCAAGGCTGTGGCCAGTTCTGCACCAACCCCGGCCTGGTGATCGGCATCCGATCGCCGCAGTTCAGCGCGTTCCTGGCATTACTGACGCAGATGATGGCCGACCAGCCGGCGCAAACCATGCTCAACGCCGGGACCCTGGGCAGCTATGGCAAGGGCTTGCAGAAACTGCTCGATCATCCGCGTATCGAGCATCTGGCGGGGCAAACCCAGTCGGGTCGCCAGGCGCAGCCTCAGCTGTTCAAGGCTGATGCGGGCTTGCTGATCGAGGGCGACGAGGTGTTGCAAGAGGAAGTGTTCGGCCCGACCACGGTGGTGGTCGAAGTGGCGGATCAGGCGCAACTCAGCGCTGCGTTGAATGGCTTGCACGGCCAATTAACGGCGACAATCATCGGCGAACAGGCGGATTTCGAGCAGTTCGGCGAATTGACCGCATTGCTGGAACAGAAGGTCGGGCGGATCCTGCTCAATGGCTATCCGACCGGCGTGGAAGTCTGTGATTCGATGGTCCATGGCGGGCCGTATCCGGCGACTTCGGATGCCCGTGGCACGTCGGTGGGCACCCTGGCCATCGATCGCTTCCTGCGCCCGGTGTGCTTGCAGAATTACCCCGACAACCTGTTGCCGGACGCGCTGAAGAACGCCAATCCGCTGGGCATCCAGCGGCTGGTGGATGGCAACCCGTCGCGCGCCCCGATCTGACCAACACACGCATAACCCCTGTGGGAGCGGGCTTGCTCGCGAAGGCGGCATGTCAGTCGACATCATCATTGACTGACACGCCGCCTTCGCGAGCAAGCCCGCTCCCACAGGGAATGTGGTGCATGAGCTATCATTGCGTCTTTCCCATTCAAAGATTGACTGCCATGACTGCTGTAACCGATACCTTGCTCAATGCCCTCGAACACTGCGGTATGGTGGAAATCGATGGGCTGCATGCCTTCGAATTCGCCCTTGATGTCGACGACAACCTGCATATCGAATGCATGGACGGTCGAGCGGCCAAGCACTGGGAGTTCACCCCGGCACAGATCCAGGCGGCGACCTTCGATACGACGTTGCAGAGCTGGCTGATCAAGGATGACGGCGGCGAACACCGTCTGGTCTGCCTCGGCGATGTCATCAGCGGCGACAACGAAGACGACGAACAAGAGGATGCGTAACCTCTGGCCGCTGCTGATCGCCGCCAGCATCGGCGCGATGGGCGTTCAGGGCGCCTGCGCCGATGAGTATTCATTGCTCGTGGGGTCGTACACCGCCGGGCAAAGCCAGGGCATTTACCGGCTCAATTTCGACAGCGCGACCGGGCAGATCAACCCCAGGCCGTTGCAAGTGATCATCAGCGAAAACCCGTCCTGGCTGACCCTGTCCGGGGATCAGCGACGCCTGTTCGTGGTCAATGAAAATGGCCCGGGCCAGGCCGAACCGGTCGGACGGGTCAGCAGCTACGCGATCGACCCCAAGACCCATGAACTGAGCCTGATCAATCAGGTGCAGAGCCTGGGCAACGAGCCAACGCATTCGAGCCTCAGCGCGGATGCCAGCCATCTGTTCGTCAGCAATTACTCAGTGGCCGAAGATCCGGGCGGCACCCTGGCGGTGTTGCCGGTGGCGGCAGATGGCACGCTGAAGCCGGTGGTGCAGATGAGCAGCCATCCCGCCAGCCGGGTCAATCCCGAACGGCAGATGTCGGCGCATGTGCATTCGACGATTACGTCGCCGGATGGCAAGTACGTGTTCTCCAATGACCTGGGCGCGGACAGGGTTTTCGTCTACCGCTTCGACCCCAAGGCCAATCCCGACCTGCCGTTGACCCCGGCCACGCCGGCATTCGTCCAGCTGCCACCCGGCAGCGGCCCGCGTCATCTGCTGTTCAGCGCTGATGGCAAACACGCCTGGCTGACCATGGAAATGAGCGCCCGGGTCGCGGTGTTCGATTACCGGGACGGCACGCTTGAGCAGACGCAAATGGTCGATCTGGCGGCCGGCCAGCCAGTGTCCGACAAGGCGGGCGCCGCGCTGCACGCCTCCCGCGATGGCAAGTTTCTCTACGTCAGCAACCGGGGCACCGCCAATCAGTTGCTGGTGTTCGCCATCGATCCGCTGAGCGGGCATCTCAAGGAGCTGCAGCGCAGGTCGGTGGAGGGCGACCATCCACGGGAGTTCAGCCTCGATCCCGGCGGCAAGTTCGTGCTGATCGCCAACCAGAAAAGCAACCAGATCGTCGTCGTCGAACGTGATGCCAACAGCGGTCTGCTCGGCAAAACCGTGCAGAAACTGCCGATGGACGCGCCAAGCGACCTGAAGTTTGTGCTGCGACAATAGACCGCAGGCCTCGGTTCGCGGGGCCTGTAGCTTTCTATCAATGAGCCTGATATTTGGTAGTGCTACAAAAGATTTCAAGGCGTCGTTCCTCGAAGGTTAAGTTTGCTTCACGGCCCCACCGGGCAAGCAAGCCAACTGACTTCGAGGAATACACCATGAACTTCAATCTCTTCTCCATCATCGCCGCTTCCGCCATCTCTGCCACCGTGGCCCTGCCAGCCAGTGCCAACGTTGAAATCAGCGACAAAAAATCCCACACCCAGAGCTACACCCCGAAATACCTGCAACAAAGTGCCAACTTCTACGCCGCGCTGGATCACAAAGCCCAGCACTGAGCGTTTATCCCCGCAATCCCTGTAGCAGCTGGCGAAGCCCGCTTCCGTGTAGGAGCGAGCCCTGCTCGCGATGGTCGTCAACGATGACGCGGACAGCCTGATTGCCCGCAGCGCCTGGACTTCAATCGCGAGCAGGGCTCGCTCCTACATGGAAGCGGGCTTCGCGAGCTGCAACAGATGTCGCTCCTGCATAACGCGTTTACGACAACATCATTTAGCCATTCATGTAGCGCTTGATATCACATGGCCATCGGTTTAAATTTGACGCGGATTTTTTGACTCCTTCACTAGAAAAGGATCGACAAGATGGCGATGCGTCTGGCCGTGGTTCTGCTGTTCCTCTATTCCACTCCAATTCTGTCCGCTGCCGAGCCATTTTCCGGGGAGCCCGACGCTGCCCGCGAGCGCATGATTAGTTTTATCGAAGACTGAAATAGTCTTCTTCAATGATCAACGCAGATGATATTCGCTATAGACAAGGGTGGTTGGTCGCTGATGCTTTTTTGACCGATTCTGTGGGCTCTGAAACATGCCCACGGAGTTCATCATGGCCAGCGCAATCATCACTTCTGCCAAACGCGGCGCCTATGTGGCTATCGGTCTTTACCTGGTCATGGTGCTGGTTGTCAGTCTTTCGCCACAATCGCAACAATCCTTCGAAGCGCCTATCCAAGTCGCACACCCTGGCATCCAGTTTGAACACCGCGCACAACAGGCGCTGGTCGATCAGGCTGATCTGGCGGGAGTGGGCGGAGCATGAACCGTTGCAAACTCCTGGTTATCGCCTTTCTGGCGTTCATCACCAATGGCTTTTCCTTGCTGGGCATCGGGCAAGGTTCGATAGGCGGGGTGGCACGGGCCATGGAGGCCAATCACAACATCGCGCGCAACATCGAGATCGCCAAGGCCATGGGCATGCTGGCCGGCAACCCGCCGCTCAAACCCGATAGCGGGTTTTTCGGGCCGTTCCAGGTCGATTGCTCGGTGATCGGCATGTGTGAAGTGCTGGCGTAAACCACACGGCCCCCTGTAGGAGCGAGCATGCTCGCGATGGACCCGAGAAAGCAGTGGGGTGTCAGATTCCCCACGTTATCGTTAACGACCATCGCGAGCATGCTCGCTCCTACAGAAAAGCGGTTATTTCTTCATGATCGATGTGAATAAATCCGAATCCAGAAACCGCTGCAACCAGGCCTGCAACCGTCCATAAGGCGTCTGCGCGAACCACTCGCGATCGACATGGGCGAATTGCCGTATGAACGGCATCAACGCCACATCGGCCAGGCTGGGATGGTCGGCCAGCAAATAATCCCGACCCTCCAGCAACTCATCCAGCTTGCGCAGAAATATTTCACCTTCGGCGCGGTAATGCTCCATCGGCTGTTCGGGATAGCGCTCGGCGTACTTGTAGCGATTGAGCTGCACCTTGAACGCCTGATCGTTCTCTTCGATCAACGCCGCGATGGCGCATTGTCCCTGCGGCTCATCCTTGAGCAACCAATCCTGCGGATCATTCTGTGCCAGCGCCCAATGCATGATTTGCAGGCTTTCATCAATCACCCGGCCTTCAACGCTCAGCACCGGCACCGTGCCCTTGCTCGACAGCGCGAGCATCTCGGCGGGCTTGGCCTTGAGGCTGACTTCGACAATCTCCACGGCCACTCCCGAGTAACGCAGGGCCATGCGCGCCCGCATGGCGTAGGGGCAGCGGCGGAAGGAGTAGAGCGTGATCATTTCACCTCCAGGGTACTGAGGCCGTTGCCCTGGCGGTGAACCTGAATCTGCACCGGAATCCGCTCATGCATTTCCTGCACGTGGGAAATCACCGCGACCTTGCGCCCCTGGGCCTGCAAGCCGTCGAGGGCGTCCATGGCCAATTGCAAAGATTCCGGGTCGAGGCTGCCAAAGCCCTCGTCGATGAACAGCGATTCGATTTTCAGCGTGCTCGACGCCATCGAGGCCAGGCCCAGTGCCAGGGCCAGCGACACCAGGAAGGTTTCGCCCCCGGACAGCGAATGCACCGACCGCAGCTCGTCGCCCATCTCGGTGTCCATCACCAGCAGCCCGAGCATGCTGCCGCCCCGCTTGAGGCGATAGCGGCGCACCAGTTGGCGCAGTTGCACGTTGGCGTGGTGCACCAGCAGGTCGAGGTTGTAGGCCTGGGCGATCTTGCGGAAGGTGTCGCCGGTGGCCGAACCGATCAACGCACTGAGGCGCGCCCAGCGTTGATACTCGGTGTAAGCCTCGGCGATTTGCCGGGCCAGCGCCTGATTGGCGTTCTGCCGGCGCTGATCCTCCGCCTGCTCGGCGCGCAACTCGGCGCACTGCTGTTCGCTGACGACAAACTGTTTTTGCAGGTCGGTGAGAGCGGCATCGAGTTGTTCGGCGTCCAGGTTGCCGTTGCTTTGCGCCTGGTGATCAAGCAAACGCTGATCGCGTTCCTGCACCAGGACGCTCGCCTGTTCGATGGCTTTTTCGCTGTGCTGCAAGCGTTGGCGCAGCTCGCTGACCTGCGCGTCATCAACCCGTAACAGATCTTCGAGGCCGGCGTCATCCAGCTCCGGATGATGGGCGCGCCAGTCGGCGATGTTGCCGGCCAGTTGCGTGTCTTCGCTTTCCAGCGCTTGCAGGCGTTCCTGCTGCGCCTTGAGTTCGGTGGCGACGCGCACCTGTTGTGTGAGGACGCTTTGCAGTTCCTGGGCCGTGGTGGTGTCAGCGCTGCGTGCCGTTTCCACGTTGTGCTCAAGCTGCTGCTGCCAATGTTCGGCACTGCTGTGGTCGCCGAGCAATTGTCCGAGCGTCTGCTGGCTCGCCTGCTGTTGTTCAGCCAGCGCATTGAACTGCTGTTCGGCGACCTGCGACTGTTGCACGCGAGTCTGCTGCCGATCCTGTTCCTTTTCCAGCTGTTGCTGGCGCTGTTGCTGCTCGGCAAGCTCTTCCTTCTGCTGATCGAGTTGCGCCAGGCGCTCGGTGATCTGTCGATCCAACTGCATGAAGGTCGCTGCCGGCTCGACGCGCAACGCTTCGAGGGTCTCGGCGGGCAACAGGCTGGCGAACGCGGTGAGTTCTTCGTCCAGACGCTGACGGTCGCTGCCCAGTTCGCGCTGTTGGTTGTCCAGTTGCCGGGCCGCTTGCTGGTGCGCGGTTTCGGCTTGGCGCAGTTGCTGGGTCAGGCGCGCGGCGTCCTGTTGCAGGGTGAGCAGGGTGGTTTGCCGTTGCTCGTCCTGGGTGATGCTCTGATTCAGCTGGCTGGTTTGCCGGGTGAGCCAGGCGTCACGTTTGTCGGCGTCCTGATCCAGTAGTTGCGCTGCCAGCGGATGCGCTTCAAGGCTTGGCGCCAAGGTCTGTTGCTGGGTCGCCAGTTGCTCCTGCTGTTGCAGCAGCTCCTTTTGCTGGGCGATCAGGCCGCCGACTTCGGCGCGCAGGTCGGTGAGCTTTTCCTTGAGCAAGTCGACGGCTTTCTGCGCGTTGGCTTGCTCGCTCTCGTCGAAGCGTCCGAGGCTTTGCAGCAGCGCTTCGGGCTGATGGTACGGATGCTCGTGGCTGCCGCAGACCGGGCAAGGCTGATCGTCGTGCAGCTGCGCACGCAATTCCTCGACACTGGCACTGCGCGCCAGTCGCTGGCGTTCCAGCAGTTCTCGGGTGACGTTGAGGGTCTGTTCGGCGACGCTCAGTTCAGCCTTGGCCTTGACCCCATCCTGGGTCAGGCGCTCGCGTTCCTGCTGGGCGGTGAGCTGGCGTTGTTGCAGTTCGGCAGCGCGCTTGTCCAGCTCCTGCTGGCTGGCCCACAGCCGCGTCAGGTCTTCGATGGCGCGCAGTTGCTTGCGGTTGTCCTGCAACAGGTTGCCGAGAATACCGATCTGCTCGGCGACCGCATCGGGCTCGGCGTCGGCCTCCTTGAACAACACTTCCAGCTGCTGTTTTTGTGCAGTGAGTGCTTGTGCGGTCTGCGTGGCGTTCTGTTCGAGGCTGGCCAGTTCGGCCTGGCCTTGATTGAGTCGATTGCCGATCAGCATCAACTGTTGCAGGCGATCGCGGTAGGCATTCCAGGCATCGCTCAGCGGCGCCAGATGGGCGCTTTGCTCCAGTTCGGTGGCGATGCGCTGCAGGTGTTCGGCCACTTGAGCCTGCCGTTCGTGCAAGCCTTGAATCGCCTGTTGGCCTTGAGCACAGGCCTGTTCGGCGTTGTGCTTGGATTCAGCGCTCAGGGCTGTGTCCCTGGCGAGGCGGGCGAGGGTGCTTTGTTCTTCGAAGGCCTGACGCAGCAACGGCAAGCTGTCGGTTTGGCGCTGTTGCGCTTCGCTCAAGGCGATTCGTGCGGCGTTGAGCTGTTGCTCAAGCTGCGTATGTCGCTCGACGAGTTCGCCTTGCTGCTGCGTATGTTGGGCGATTTGCGCCGCCAAAGGTGTCAGCAGCGTATCGATCTGGGCTTTGCGGGCGAACTGGTGCCGTTGTGGCGCCAGTTGCTCCAGGCGCGCCAGCCTGAGGCGTTCGCCGGCCAGGTTTTGCCAGTGGGCCTGCGCCGATTGCCGTTGTTCGGTGGCGCTGTGTTGCGCGTCCTGCAGCTGACGCAGTTCCTTGAGCCAAGTGTGCTGCAACTCAAGCTGCCTGAGCTGCGCCTGCTGCAACTTGAGTTGTTGCTGCGCCGCGGTGAAACGCGCGTCCAGTTCGGCCCGGGCTTCGGGTGCCAGTGGCGTGACTCCGCTGGCCTGATCCTGCAACAGTTTGTGGGCTTCGCGGGCTTCCTTGGTCTTGTCAAACGCGCGGCGGCCCAAGCGGGTGTAGAGGGCTGTGTCGGTGAGCTTTTCCAGCAGTTCGCTGCGGTCGTTGTCATCGGCCTTGAGGAAAGCGCTGAACTCGCTTTGCGCCAACAGCACGGCGCGGGTGAACTGTTCGAAGTTCAGGCCCAGTACCGCTTCGATCCGGGTTTTGAATTCAAGCTTCTGACTGGCAAGCAGCTGGTCCTGGTCGATGTCGCGCAGGCTTTGGCGACTGGCTTGCAGCCGGCCGGCGGCTTTTTCCCGTGCGCGGTTGGCTTCCCAGCGGGCACGGTAGCGACGGCCGTCGATGCCGACGAAATCGACCTCGGCGTAACCTTCACCGGTGCCGCGACGCAACAGGGTGCGAGGATCGCCGGTGCCGATTTCGCCATCGACATCCGGCGCCTTGGCCGAGGGCTGCACGCTGTTGAGTCGCGGCACCGTGCCGAACAGCGCCAGGCACAAGGCATCGAGCAAGGTGCTTTTGCCGGCGCCAGTCGGGCCGGTGATGGCAAACAGGCCAGCACTGGCCAGCGGTTCGGCAGTGAAGTCGATCTCGAAAGGGCCGGCCAGCGAGGCGAGGTTTTTCAGGCGGATCGCGAGAATCTTCATGGCTGTTCGCTCTCCATCTGCACATCGTGTAGCAGCTCGGCAAAGTCCTTTAGGGTTTGCTCGTCGACCTCGCTGCCGTAGTTGTCGTGCCAGGCGCGGCTGAACAGTTCCTGGGGCGTGAGCTGGTCCAGCTCGATCAGCGTCGTATCGTCATCGGTGCCGTCACGGCTGCCGGCGCCCGCGTATTCCGCCGCGATGCGCACCAGGCGCACGGCCTTGCCTTGCAGGGCGGTTTCCACTTGGTTGCGCAGGTCCGGTTGCGGTTCGTCGAGGCGTACCCGCACCTCCAGCCAGGGCTGGCGCTGGTAGTCGGCCAACAGGTCGATGATCGGCAGTTCGGCCAGTTGCAGCAGGATCTCCGCCAGCGGGGCCGGGCCGATGCGTTGCAGATTGACCGCGCGAGGAATGAGTCTGGGCTCGACACTGACCAGGGTTTCGCCGTCGAGGGTGATGTCGAGAATCTGGTGCTTGTAGCCGATCTCGGAGAACGACAGCGGAATGGGTGAGCCGCAGTAGCGAATTCGCTCTTCGCCGTTGACCTTCTGCGGTTTGTGCAAGTGCCCCAGGGCGACATAGCTGATGCTCGGTCCGAACAGGCTGGCCGGCAGGGCTTCGGCGTTGCCGATGATCAGGCTGCGCTCGGAGTCTTCGGACACTGAGCCCCCGGCCATGTGCGCATGGCTGATGGCGATCAATGCCTGGCCTTTCTTTCGTTTGGCGTTGGCGGCTTCGATCAGCCATTCGTGAACCTGGCCGATACCGCGCAGGTAGTTGTCGCCCAGGTGCGCACCGGTGACTTCGGCGGGACGCAGGAACGGCAGCGCCAGGCACCAGGCCACGACCTTGCCTTTGGCATTGGGCAGCGGCAGCAGCAGGCGCTCGGCATCCAGCTGACCGTCATCGAGCCACAGCACCCGCCCCAGCGCGTGGGTGCGCAAACGGCGCATCAGCGGTGCGGGCAGCTCGATCCGTGAGCCGGAGTCGTGGTTGCCGGCGATCATCACGATGGTCAGCTTCGGTTGCTGTTCGTGGGCGCTGACGATGAAGTCGTAGAGGCGTTCCTGGGCTTTGACCGGCGGGTTGACCGTGTCGAAGATATCGCCGGCGATCAGCAACACATCCGGCTGATCGAGTTTGAGCTGGCGCAGCAGCCAGTCGAGAAAACAGCCGTGCTCGAAATCGCGATCCTGGCCGTGCAGGTTCTGCCCGAGGTGCCAGTCGGAGGTGTGGAACAGACGCAAGGCGAACTCCGTAGGAATTGGGTGATGGCCACATGGGAAATGGATTGTGGCTAAAGGGGAGGGAGTTTACTGGTAAACAGTCGGGAATGCCGAAAGGCAAAAAAGATCGCAGCCTGCGGCAGCTCCTACAATGGTTCGACGTACACCCTGTAGGAGCTGCCGCAGGCTGCGATCTTTTGATTCTATTTGGGATACAGCGGCGGCAGCCCGCTGTCGCCCACCGGGTCCTGAACCCGCTCGGCCATCGGGATCGCCCGAATCGCCCGCCACAGCTCGTCACCTTGCCAGTGCTGGCCGGTTTCGCTGTACAGCGCGCCGTTCAGGCCGTCCAGGGCATCGGACAGTGGCACGAAGCGGGCGGCCATGTCGGCCAGGGTTTCCGGTTGCTGCCGGGCCCAGGCGTCGAGGGCCTGGCGGGTGGCGTGGGAGTCATTGGCCTGGCAGGCGCGCTTGAGCTCGTCGAGCACTGTGCGCGGGCTCGGGCCGGTTTGCGCCGCGCGCAGGATTGCCGGTTGCCAGCGTGCGCGCCACCACAGGCCGAAGCCCAGCAGGGTGGTGCACGCCAGGACCAAGGTGCTGAGCTTCCAGCGCCACAGGCTTTCGCTGTCGACCGTCGCGTTGAGGGGCGCGGTGCCGGCTGGCGTGTCGACCATCAGGCTCGGATTGGCCGCGACCTGCAGGGTCCGGGCCGGCAGGCTGCTGTGCTCCAAATGGTCTTCGAAAGTGTTCCACCAGATCACTTCGACCGACGGCAGCTCGATTGAACCGCTGCGCGCGGGCACCAGCGCTTCGCGGTCCTCGCGACTGCCAACCAGGCCACGGTCGCTGTTCTGGTTGCCCAGCACCGGCTGATCCGGATAGCGGCGCAAGCCATTGACTTCGGTGCCGGGCAGCGGCGGCAGTTGCGAGCTGGCCAGGCCCTCGGCCTTCACCGTCAGGCTGCGAGTCAGCGAATCGCCGACCTGCACGTGCTCGGGCTCCGGATTCCAGGTCTCGCTGAGCGTCAGGCTGCGCGCCGGCAACCAGGGCAGGTCGGCGGGGTAAGTGATGGGCTTGGCCTTGACCGTCAGGAGGATTTCGCCGGAGCTGACCCGCATCAGTTTGCCGGACTTCGGTGCCGGCGACGTGGCGTCCTGGGCGGGTTGCGCATCCACCAGCGCGGCATTGAAGATCTGTCCCGGAATGATCAGCTCACCGCTGTGCTGCGGGTAGATCGCGTAGCGCATTTCAATCACGCCGTGACGCACGCCATTGATGTCTTTTTCATAGGTGCGCGATTCGCCCAGCTGTTCAATGCGCGCATCGGGGATCTGCAACGGCGGCAGGCTGCTGTCGTCGTACAGCGACACCGAATGGTAAATGCGCAAGGTCAGGATCGCCTGGGCCTGCACGTACACACTGGTTTGATCGAGGCTGGCGTCGATGAACACCGGGGCCAGTTTGTGGGTGTTTTCCTGGGTTTGGCTCTCGACCACTTGCACGGTGATCGGCTGGCTTTCCACGTCGCCCAGCTTCAACGACGGGATGACCACGCTGCCGGTCTGCAGCGGTAGCAGGGTAACGATCCAGCGGGTGGTGGCGCGGTTTTCGCCGCTGAGGGTGTTCAACTGGTTGACCTGGCGGGTGCCGCGCACTTCGAACAGCGGTTCCAGCGGCGTCAGGTCCGGCTTGCCGAACTGGGTGACGTCGTTGGATTCCAGGATCAGCTCGATGGTCTCGCCGGAGTTCAGGCGCGTGCGGTCGACACTGGCGACCAGCTCCGCAGCCTGGGCCTGAACGGTGTACAACACAAAGGCGAACGTGAAAGCGGTGAAGCGGGTCATCGAGTTTTTCCCTGATCCTGATGTTGTTGCTGTTCGTACCAGAATTTGCGCCTGAGCAACTCGCCCGGATCATCCGGGATCTGCCGCAGCCATTGCTCCAGCGCCTGCTGCTGCTCGCCGTCGAGGCTGTCGGTGGCCGGGCGCATGGGCGGCGTGGTGTGTTGTTCGTCGCCCAATTCGCTGCCCGGGACTTCATTGCTGCCCGGTTTCGGCGGCCTGGCAGGCGAGGGTTCGGCATTGGCGTCTGTCTGCGAATCCGCGGTTTTCGGCTCGCCTGGGCTCTGCGCCTGGGTGGCCGCACCGGGCGGTGGTTCTTGTGCGGACGCTGGATTCTCCTCGCTGGCGGAATTGTCCGGCTCAGCGGTGGGCGGGGTGGTTTTCTGCTTGAGCAGGGTTTCCACCAGGGCCTTGTTGGTCAGCGCCGGGCGTAGGTCCGGTTGGCGTTCGAGGGCCTGGTCATAGGCGTCCAGCGCCGCCTCCAGTTCACCGCTTTTAGCCAGGGCGTTGCCTCGATTGTAGTGGGCGTGGGCATCGTTGCCCTCGGCGAACCGCTGGGCGGCGCCGCTGAAATCGCCGGCCTCGTACAGCGCCACGCCTTGCCACTGGTGATCTTCGAAGTGCTGCGCGGCTTCGGCCGGGCGTTTCTGCTTGAGCAGGTGCTGGCCCTGTTGATCGGGGCGCAGCCACAAGTCCTGGAAATCGAAGGCATGGCTGGGTTGTGGCAGCGCAAGGAGCAGCGGCAGGCAGAGCAACCAGCCACGCCGACCGGCACAGGCCGCCAGCAGCAACAGTGGCAACAACAGCCAGTAACCCTGGTCGGCCCAGGCGTCCAGGCGCAGGGTCTGGCCGTCGTTGCGCAAGTGGCGCGGGCCATCGAGCAGGCCCAGCGCACGCAGATCACTGTCGCCCAGTCGCGCATGGCGATAGCGCCCGTCCAGATCATTGGCAAAGGCTTTCAGGCCGGGCTCGTCCAGGTGCGGCACCAGAATCGCGCCCTGTTCGTCCTTCAGGAAACTGCCGTCTTCCTGGGTGATCGGCGCGCCCTCGGCGGTGCCGATGCCGAGCATCAGGAACTGGGTGGATTTGCCGCTTAACGCGCGACGAATCCCCAGGCGTTCCTGTTCCGTCAGCGACGAGCCGATCAGCAGGATCCGGCCATCGCCCAGGGCGGCTTGCTCCAGCAGGGTCAGGGCCTTGGCCACCGCCAGATCGGCGCGATGACCGGCTTCGGGCATCAGCGACGGCTTGAGCGCGTCCAGCAGATTGCGGCTGGTGGTCAGGTCGTCCGACAGCGGCACCAGCGTGTGGGCGCTGCCGGCGTAGACGACGATGGCGGTCTGCGCGTCGCTGCGGTTTTGCAGCAGGTCGAAGAGCTTGCGCCGGGCCTGTTCCAGGCGGTTGGGCTGCACGTCGGTGGCGAGCATTTCCGGGGTCAGCTCCAGGATCACCACCAAGGGGTCGGCGGGTTTCTGGCTCAGTTGTTCGACACGTTCCCAGCTCGGACCCAGCAACGCCAGGATGGTCAGCAGCCACGCCACGCCCAGGGCGACCCACGGCAGTTTGCTGTCGCGCCCGCTGCCACCGCTGAGCAGCACCCCATGGAAGGCCGGTGGCAGGATCATCTGCCAGCGTCCGGCACGCTTCTGCCGGTGCCAGAGTTTCCACAGCAACCAGCCCAGCAGCGGCAGCAACAGCAGCCACCAGGGGCGGAACCAGTAAGGCCAGAGCGCGCTCATCGACGCCTCCGCAGCCGCAGGCGCTTGAGACGCTGGCGCCAGTCAGGCCGTTGTGTTTGCAAAAACAGGTCCTTGGTAAACAGGCGTTGCAGCAGGTTGTCCGGCCAGAGTGCGCGCGCCACCAGCAACAGGCTCAACAGCAGCGCCATCGCCAGGGGCCATTGATACAGTGTCCGGGCCGGGCGCGCCTGGGTGGGTTGCTGGGTCACGGGCTCCAGTTGGTCGAGGGTGGTCTTGATCGCTTGCAGCTCCTTGCCATCGCGGGCCCGGAAGTAACGGCCGCCGGTCGCCTCGGCAATCGCTATCAGTGATGGTTCATCGAGGTCCAGGCTCGGATTGATGCCAAGGAATCCCAGGTTGCCAGCTTCCTCCGGGTCGGCACCAATACCGATTGGATAGATTTTCACCCCTTCCCGGGCAGCAAGGCGTGCCGCGGTGAGCGGGTCGATTTCACCACCGTTGTTGGCGCCATCCGTCACCAGGATCAGCACCCGGCTCTGAGCCGGGCGTTGGCGCAGGCGCTTGAGGGCCAGGCCAATGGCGTCGCCGATGGCGGTGTTCTTGCCGGCGATGCCGATGCGCGCTTCGTCGAGCCAGACGCGCACGGTGTGGCGGTCAAAGGTCAGCGGGGCTTGCAGGTAGGCCTGGCTGCCGAACAGGATCAAGCCGACCCGGTCGCCATCGCGGCTTTCGAGGAAGTCACCGAGCAGGTGCTGGACCAGCGTCAGGCGGCTGACGTCTTCGTCCTGCCACTGCATGTCGGGGAAATCCATGGAGCCGGACACGTCCACGGCCACCAGCAGGTCGCGACCACTGGCCGCGATCGGCAGCGGCTCGCCGAGCCATTGCGGGCGCGCCGCGGCGCTCAGCAGCATCAACCACAGCAGCAGGAACGGCGCCTGTTGCCGCCAGGCCGGCAGGTTGGCGCGGGCGCGGCGCCGGGCCAGGCCTTCGAGGTCGCTGAGAAAACTGACTTTGAGCGCCGGCTCGCCACTGTCGGCCACCGGCAGCACCAGACGCATCAGCCACGGCAATGGCAGCAGGGCGAAGATCCACGGCCAGGCGAACTCAAACATGTTTGCGAATCCAGGTGTCGACAGCCTGGGTCAGGCCGGCGATGGCCTTGTCGTCGAGTTTGCACTCGGGTTTGTAGGCGCCTTCGACCAGCACCATCCAGCGGGTCAGACCGGCTGCGGGGCAGCGGTTGTCGAGGAAGGCCAGCCATTTGCGCCCGTTGAGTGTGTGGCTTTGGCTGTAAGGGTAATGGTTGCGGCACAGGCGCTTGAGCAGGCCGTTGAGTTGCTGCAGCCAGGCGCCCGCGGGCGCACCGTCGTAGGGCTTGGGCATCAGCGCCAGTTCCGCCAGCGCGGCGAGGCGCACCGGGTCCAGCGGTTGTTCGGCGCGCACCACCGCGTGCTTTTGCGGAAGATAACGCCGCAGTTTCCACAGGCCGAAGCCCAGGGCGGGCACCAGCAACAGCAGGCCCCACCAACCCGGTGCCGGCGGCCAGAAACCGATCGCCGGCGGAGAGATCAGCGGTTGCAATTGTTCGAGACCGTTCATCGACCTTTCCCCGGCTTCTGAGGGTTCAGGTACTCGCGCAGTTGCTCGACCATTTCACTCTGGGTGCTCAACGGCATCAACAACACCCGCAGTTTTTGCGCCAGCAGTTCCCAGCGGGCGATGCGTGCCTCGGCCTGGGCGCGGTAAGTCTGGCGCAGTTCGAAATTCAGGGTGTCGAGCTCCAGCTGCGCGCCGCGCTCGGCAAAACGCAGCAAACCGGCAGCGGGGAGGGCGTGATCCAGCGGGTCGGACAGCGGCAACAGCAACAGGTCGCAATGGCGCGACAGCAGGCTCAATTGCTGTTCGGCGCTCTCGGTCAAGGCGCGCTCATCGCAAATCACAATCACCAGGCTGCCGGGGCGCGACACTTCCCGGGCACGGCGCAGGGCAATGCCGAACGCATCGCGGTCCGGTTCGCTTTCGGTGTGCAACGACTGATTGACCCGCACCAGTCGGTTGAGCAATTGCAGCAGGCTCTGTTTGCTGCGCCGGGGCTTGATTTCGTAGTGCTCGTTGTCGCCGTACACCAGCCCGCCGACCCGGTCGTTATGGCCCAGGGCCGCCCAGCCGATCAGGCTCGCGGCCTGGGCGGCGAGCACCGACTTGAACATCAGACCCGAGCCGAAA
Organism: Pseudomonas fluorescens; assembly: GCF_902498195.1. Lineage (GTDB taxonomy): Bacteria > Pseudomonadota > Gammaproteobacteria > Pseudomonadales > Pseudomonadaceae > Aquipseudomonas > Aquipseudomonas fluorescens_BU. The sequence goes on from NZ_CABVIY010000001.1 coordinate 851,151, forward strand.
AACAACCGGCGGCTCTGCTCGACCATGATGAAAATCGGCCGTTCGCGCTCTTCGTGGAACAGTTTGGTGTGCGGCTCCTGGGTGCGCGCGGTGACGCGCCAGTCGATGGTCCGCACGTCGTCGCCGGCCTGATAGACGCGCACCTGATCGAAGTCCACGCCACGGCCGCGCAGCTTGGAGTGGTGCAGGCCGATCAGCGGGCTGCGCTGGCTCGGCGTGGAGAACAGTTGCACTTCGCGCACGCGATGACGCATCTCGATCAGATCGGCGAGGGTGACGCGAATACCTGGTTGCGGCGGCAGGAGGGCGTTCATCGGGGTCAAGCGACGGCGACGACGTCGAGGATCCGCTGGACGACCCGGTCCTGATCGATGCCGGCGGCTTCCGCTTCGAAGGAAAGAATGATGCGATGGCGCAACACATCGAACAGCACCGCCTGAATGTCTTCGGGGCTGACGAAGTCGCGGCCGGCAAGCCAGGCGTGGGCACGGGCGCAACGGTCCAGCGCGATGGAACCGCGAGGACTAGCGCCCCAAGCGATCCACTCGGCCATTTCCGGGTCGAACTTGGCCGGTGTGCGCGTGGCCATGACCAGTTGCACCAGGTATTCCTCCACGGCATCGGCCATGTACAGGCCGAGGATTTCCTTGCGCGCGGCAAAAATCGCCTGCTGGCTGACCCGGCGCTCGGGCTTGGTCTCGCCGTTCAGGGCTTCGCCCCGGGCCTGTTGCAGGATGCGGCGCTCGACGGCGGCGTCCGGGAAGCCGATTTTCACGTGCATCAGGAAGCGGTCGAGCTGCGCCTCGGGCAGCGGATAGGTGCCTTCCTGCTCGATGGGGTTTTGCGTGGCCATCACCAGAAACAGCGGCGACAGCTCATACGTGCTGCGCCCGACACTGACCTGGCGCTCGGCCATGGCTTCGAGCAGCGCCGACTGAACCTTGGCCGGGGCCCGGTTGATTTCGTCCGCCAGCACCAGGTTGTGGAAAATCGGGCCTTGCTGGAACACGAAGCTGCCGGTTTCCGGGCGATAGATTTCCGTGCCGGTGATGTCGGCAGGCAACAGGTCGGGGGTGAACTGGATACGGTGGAACTGGGCTTCGATGCCTTCGGCGAGTTCTTTGATGGCCTTGGTCTTGGCCAGGCCAGGGGCGCCTTCGACCAGCATATGGCCGTCGGCGAGCAGGGCGATGAGCAAGCGCTCGATGAGTTTTTCCTGGCCGAGAATCTGCGTTGAAAGAAAGGTTCGCAGCGCAAGCAGCGCTTCACGATGTTCCATCGATGACTGTTCCTGGAAAGGGTGACCGAAGACGTTCATATAACGCCAGGGCTGGGGGCGTTACTTTAATCTATCGCGGGGGGCGGCGACTAACGGCATTTTGTGCAAAGTGCGGGAATGATCGGGGAAACGGCTGGAAGTTTGTACGGCCGGGAAAGCTGCGTCGTTCTTTCTTGCCTCTTCGCGAGCAAGCCCGCTCCCACATTGAGGGCATTCTTCCTGAAAGAATGCGGTTGAATGTGGGAGCGGGCTTGCTCGCGAAGGCGTCAGGCCAGACACCCTCAAAGCTGGCTGATGTAAGCCCCGGTCCCTTTGAGAATGTTCTGCAACGTCTCTTCCACCTCAGCCAGATCACTCGCATCGGTGCTGTGGGTGATCTCCAGCACATCATCCCCATTCAACGCATCGGCATCCGCCGCCGCGATTTCGATTTTCAGCAGGGTAGGGCTGAGGGTGACTTTCACGCCATCGAGCGTCGAAGGCTCGCCGTCAAGGGTGATTTCCAGCTCGTCCTCGTCCGGATAGCGGGTCATCAGGAACATTTCGCCCTGGTCGCTGTGGCAGCAGAGCATGGCCATGTTGTCTTCTTCGTCATCGCACGGGTTGACGATCAAGAGGGCGGTGGTCATTTGCATGGGGGAAGTCCTGGCGCTGGGCGCGGTGTTGGCGGGTAAAGTGTGATTTTGCCAGTGTTGGCGGGATTTTGTTGGGCTGAGTTGAGCCTAACAGTTCTGTTAGTTGCCAATGGCAGCAAAGTGGTCAACAGTCGTCGGTGTTTACTGATCTCAGTTGGAGTCTTCTGAATGCCCAGAATACAGAAAACACTTCCAATCCGTTATCGCTACGACGCGCTGGATCGCTTGACCAGTCATGGTCAGCTGAGTGATTCCGGATGTCAGCGATTCTACTGCGACAACCTTTTGGCCAGCGAGCTGGCAGGCGACGAACAGTTGTCGGTTTTTCAGTGTTACGATCGATTGTTGGCGCAAAAATGGCGTCAGGGTCACGGGGTTGCATGCACGTTATTGGCCAGTGATTTGTCTGGCTCTATCATTCGGTCGCTCCAAGAGAACTTGAAACAAACCTGCTCGTATTTGCCCTACGGTCATCGCCCTGAGAACAGTAGTTTAATCAGTTTATTGGGGTTCAACGGTCAACGACTAGAGCGAGTGACTGGATGCTATCTGTTGGGGAATGGCTATCGTGCGTTCAATCCGGTGCTAATGCGATTCAATAGTCCTGATAATTTGAGTCCGTTTAGAAAGGGTGGGATAAATCCGTATGCGTATTGCCAAGGAGACCCGATTAATCGTCGCGACCCTACGGGGCATTTTTTTGCTGCGGTATCTGACTTCTTTTCCAGATTAGGATCCGCATTCCAGGGCTATGGATTGAGTAATGGCGGCAAAGCCAAATATGTATCATCATATTACGCTACACCTAGGTTGGTGATTAGGCCAGATGTACCTGTTAAGCCCGTTTTCAACGTTAGTTCACTTATTGATGGTGTGGTGGCGTTTGATGATGTTTATAAGGGAAAGCCTCGAATCAACATAAGTGCGCATGGTGAGCCAGGGGTTGTTGATGGATACCCGAATTATCAGTTTGGTGGGAAAGGTTTATATAACGTCGCTAAGGATTCTGGGATTGACTTTAACAAATACAGTAGTGTGCGATTGGTGATTTGTAGTTCAGCAGATAGCGTGGATTTTTACGGTCGCAGTGTAACCCCCTTGGCTCAGGAGTTTGCTGATATCACGAGGCTGCCTGTTAAGGGGTATAAGGGACAGGTATTTGAGAATTTTGGTGATCCGCGCGCGGGGAATGTTAGTAATTATCATCATGGAATAAATAAAACAGTCGCTGGCAATTATAACCCTGTCATTTTTAGTTCGGTAATACGGATGAGTTGAATGGAGGGTTCTAACTTTCGAAAAGGACTGGTGGTGCTTTTTTGGTTCTTCACAGGTTTGATGAGTAATCATATTTAATGCCGTTACGATTATTTTCCCTCTCGATAATTTGTCCAACTCAGTGATGCTTTTGGTACTTTCGTTCTGCACGTTGGGCAAAAAAACGCCATTTTCCCACACGGCTGCTAATGTTATCCGATGCTCCAGCCCCCAACCTGCATACCGATGACCGAATATGTCGCAGCATCGCAAGCACGGGCCTTGCCGCACTCGTTAAGCTGCGCAACGGATGAGCACCTGTAAAGGCATTGCGCTGCGCGCAGCCCAGTCGTTTTTGCAGATGCCCATTCATGGAAGGTGAATGTGACCCGAGTGTCTCGTCCAGCTTCACCCACCTGTCCCCCTGTTTCCTCTGCCCGAGAATCAGGAACAGGGTGACGGGTAGCCCCTGACAGGGGTTTTGCACGCGACGCTTCCATCAATAACAAGCCCAAGCGGAGTACCACAGATGGCGTTCTTCACCGCAGCCAGCAAAGCCGACTTCCAGCACCAACTGCAAGCGGCACTGGCGCAGCACATCAGTGAACAGGCACTGCCACAAGTGGCGCTGTTCGCTGAACAATTCTTCGGCATCATTTCCCTGGACGAACTGACCCAGCGTCGGTTGTCCGATCTCGCTGGCTGTACCCTTTCTGCGTGGCGCCTGCTTGAGCGCTTCGACCATGCGCAACCGCAAGTGCGCGTCTACAACCCCGATTACGAGCGTCATGGCTGGCAGTCGACCCACACCGCGGTCGAAGTGCTGCACCACGACCTGCCGTTCCTGGTGGACTCGGTGCGTACCGAGCTGAACCGTCGCGGCTACAGCATTCACACCCTGCAAACCACTGTGCTGAGCGTGCGTCGCGGCAGCAAGGGTGAGCTGCTGGAAATCCTGCCCAAAGGCACCCAGGGCGACGACGTGCTGCAAGAGTCGTTGATGTACCTGGAAATCGACCGTTGCGCCAACACCGCTGAATTGAACGTACTGACCAAAGAGCTGGAGCAAGTGCTCGCTGAAGTGCGCGTCGCGGTGGGTGATTTCGAGCCGATGAAGGCCAAGGTCCAGGAAATCCTGACCAACCTGGACAACAGCCGTTTTGCCGTCGATGCCGACGAAAAGACCGAAATCAAGAGCTTCCTGGAATGGCTGGTGGGCAACCACTTCACGTTCCTGGGTTACGAAGAGTTCGTGGTCAGCGACGAAGCCGATGGCGGCCACATCGTCTACGACAAGGACTCCTTCCTCGGCCTGACCAAGCTGCTGCGTGCCGGCCTGACCTACGATGACCTGCGCATCGAAGACTACGCCGTGAACTACCTGCGCGAACCGACCCTGCTGTCGTTCGCCAAGGCCGCGCACCCAAGCCGTGTACACCGTCCCGCTTACCCGGACTACGTGTCGATCCGCGAAATCGACGCGGACGGCAAGGTCATCAAGGAATGCCGTTTCATGGGCCTGTACACCTCGTCGGTGTACGGCGAGAGCGTGCGGGTCATTCCGTACATTCGCCGCAAGGTTGCCGAGATCGAACGCCGTTCCGGCTTCCAGGCCAAGGCTCACCTGGGCAAGGAGCTGGCGCAGGTGCTCGAAGTGCTGCCGCGCGACGATCTGTTCCAGACCCCGGTGGACGAGCTGTTCAGCACCGTGATGTCGATCGTGCAGATCCAGGAGCGCAACAAGATTCGCGTGTTCCTGCGCAAGGACCCGTACGGCCGCTTCTGCTACTGCCTGGCCTACGTGCCGCGTGACATCTACTCCACCGAAGTGCGCCAGAAGATCCAGCAAGTGCTGATGGATCGCCTGAAAGCCTCGGATTGCGAGTTCTGGACGTTCTTCTCCGAGTCCGTGCTGGCGCGCGTGCAACTGATCCTGCGCGTCGACCCGAAAAACCGCCTCGACATCGACCCGCTGCTGCTGGAAAAAGAAGTGGTGCAGGCCTGCCGCAGCTGGCAGGACGACTACTCCGCCCTGACGGTCGAAACCTTCGGCGAAGCCCAGGGCACCAACGTGCTGGCCGACTTCCCGAAAGGCTTTCCGGCTGGCTACCGTGAGCGTTTCGCCGCGCATTCGGCCGTGGTCGACATGCAGCACCTGCTGAACCTCAGCGACAAGAACCCGCTGGTGATGAGCTTCTATCAGCCGCTGGGCCAGGTGTCCGGCCAGCGCGAGCTGCATTGCAAGCTGTACCACGCCGATACCCCGCTGGCGCTGTCCGACGTCCTGCCGATCCTGGAAAACCTCGGCCTGCGCGTGCTGGGTGAGTTCCCGTACCGCCTGCGTCACAACAACGGCCGCGAGTTCTGGATTCACGACTTCGCGTTCACCGCCGCCGAAGGCCTGGACCTGGACATCCAGCAACTCAACGACACCCTGCAGGACGCGTTCGTCCACATCGTGCGCGGCGATGCCGAGAACGATGCGTTCAACCGCCTGGTACTGACGGCTGGCCTGCCTTGGCGCGACGTGGCGTTGCTGCGTGCCTACGCCCGTTACCTGAAGCAGATCCGCCTGGGCTTCGACCTGGGCTACATCGCCAGCACCCTGAACAACCACACCGACATCGCCCGCGAACTGACCCGGTTGTTCAAGACCCGTTTCTACCTGGCGCGCAAATTAAGCAGCGACGACCTCGAACAGCGTCTGGAACACGCGATCCTGACCGCTCTGGACGACGTCCAGGTGCTCAACGAAGACCGCATCCTGCGTCGTTACCTGGACCTGATCAAGGCGACCCTGCGGACCAACTTCTACCAGACCGACGCCAACGGCCATAACAAGTCGTACTTCAGCTTCAAGTTCAACCCGCACTTGATCCCTGAGCTGCCCAAGCCTGTGCCGAAGTTCGAAATCTTCGTGTACTCGCCGCGCGTCGAAGGCGTGCACCTGCGCTTCGGCAACGTTGCCCGTGGCGGCCTGCGCTGGTCGGACCGTGAAGAAGACTTCCGTACCGAAGTCCTGGGCCTGGTAAAAGCCCAGCAAGTGAAGAACTCGGTGATCGTGCCGGTGGGCGCGAAGGGCGGCTTCCTGCCGCGTCGCCTGCCATTGGGCGGCAGCCGGGACGAGATCGCGGCCGAGGGCATCGCCTGCTACCGCATCTTCATTTCGGGGTTGCTGGACATCACCGACAACCTGAAGGATGGCGCGCTGGTGCCGCCAACCAACGTCGTGCGTCATGACGACGACGACCCGTACCTGGTGGTCGCGGCGGACAAGGGCACTGCGACCTTCTCCGACATCGCCAACGGCATCGCCATCGACTACGGCTTCTGGCTGGGTGACGCGTTCGCGTCCGGCGGTTCGGCCGGTTACGACCACAAGAAAATGGGCATCACCGCCAAGGGCGCGTGGGTTGGCGTACAGCGTCACTTCCGCGAGCGCGGCATCAATGTCCAGGAAGACAGCATCACTGTGGTGGGCGTCGGCGACATGGCCGGTGACGTGTTCGGTAACGGCTTGCTGATGTCCGACAAGCTGCAACTGGTCGCGGCGTTCAACCACCTGCACATTTTCATCGACCCGAACCCAAACCCGGCGACCAGCTTCGCCGAGCGTCAGCGCATGTTCGACCTGCCACGTTCGGCGTGGTCGGATTACGACACCAGCATCATGTCCGAAGGCGGCGGGATCTTCTCCCGTAGCGCGAAAAGCATCGCGATTTCCCCGCAGATGCAAGAGCGTTTCGACATCAAGGCTGACAAGCTGACCCCGACCGAACTGCTCAATGCCTTGCTCAAGGCGCCGGTGGATCTGTTGTGGAACGGCGGTATCGGCACTTACGTCAAGGCCAGCAGCGAAAGCCACGCCGATGTCGGCGACAAGGCCAACGATGCGCTGCGCGTGAACGGCAACGAATTGCGCTGCAAGGTGGTGGGCGAGGGCGGCAACCTCGGCATGACCCAACTGGGTCGTGTGGAATTCGGCCTCAATGGCGGCGGTTCCAACACTGACTTCATCGACAACGCCGGTGGCGTGGACTGCTCCGACCACGAAGTGAACATCAAGATCCTGCTGAACGAAGTGGTTCAGGCCGGTGACATGACCGCCAAGCAGCGTAACGAGTTGCTGGCGAGCATGACCGACGAAGTCGGCAACCTGGTGCTGGGCAACAACTACAAGCAGACCCAGGCCCTGTCCCTGGCGGCCCGTCGCGCACTGCCGCGGATCGCTGAATACAAGCGCCTGATGAACGACCTGGAGGGCCGCGGCAAGCTGGATCGCGCCATCGAGTTCCTGCCGGCCGAAGACGCGATCAACGAGCGCGTTGCCGCGGGCCATGGCCTGACCCGTCCAGAGCTGTCGGTGCTGATTTCCTACAGCAAGATCGACCTCAAGGAGCAGTTGCTGGGCTCCCTGGTGCCGGACGACGACTACCTGACCCGCGACATGGAAACCGCTTTCCCGCCGACCCTGGTGAGCAAGTTCTCCGAAGCCATGCGTCGTCACCGTCTGAAGCGCGAAATCGTCAGCACCCAGATCGCCAACGATCTGGTCAACCACATGGGCATCACCTTCGTTCAACGACTCAAAGAGTCGACCGGCATGAGCCCGGCGAACGTGGCCGGCGCCTACGTGATCGTGCGTGACATTTTCCACCTCCCGCACTGGTTCCGTCAGATTGAAGCCCTGGACTACAAGGTTTCCGCCGACGTGCAACTGGAGCTGATGGACGAGCTGATGCGCCTGGGCCGTCGCGCCACGCGCTGGTTCCTGCGTGCCCGTCGCAACGAGCAGAATGCTGCCCGTGACGTCGCGCATTTCGGTCCGCACCTGGCGGCGCTGGGCCTCAAGCTCGACGAGTTGCTCAGTGGCGAGATCCGCGAAACCTGGCAGGCCCGTTATCAGGCATACGTCGCGGCTGGCGTGCCGGAGTTGCTGGCGCGCATGGTTGCAGGCACCACGCACCTGTACACGCTGCTGCCGATCATCGAGGCCTCCGACGTGACCGGCCAGGACCCAGCGGACGTGGCCAAGGCCTACTTCGCCGTGGGCAGCGCGCTGGACATCACCTGGTACCTGCAACAGATCAGTGCCTTGCCGGTTGAAAACAACTGGCAGGCCCTGGCCCGTGAAGCGTTCCGCGATGACGTCGACTGGCAGCAACGTGCGATCACCATCTCCGTCCTGCAACAGGGCGACGGCAGTCAGGACGTGGAAACACGCCTGTTGCAGTGGCTGGCGCAGCACGAGAGCACGATCGAACGCTGGCGCGCCATGCTGGTGGAAATTCGTGCCGCCAGCGGCACGGATTACGCCATGTATGCCGTGGCCAACCGTGAGTTGCTGGACGTGGCGTTGAGCGGTCAGGCACCGGCAGTGCCTGCCACTGCTGTCGCCAGCGAAGAGCTGGAGCCTGTGGCCTGATCAGGCGCTGAATGAAAAAGCCCCGCATTGAGAGATGCGGGGCTTTTTTTTGTCTGATGGTTGATGGCTGGTCGGGCCCCTTCGCGAGCAACGAAGCAGAACCAATGTGGGAGCGGGCTTGCTCGCGAAGGCGTCATTAATATCAATACAACTCTTTGCCTGTTTTGTTATCGATCATCGACACTTTATCTGTCGGGCTGGTCAATAAATTACTGAGCGACTGGTCAAACTTCTGCAATGCCCTTACTTGCACATTTTGCTGTTCGTTAATGTCGGCAACAATCTCTTCACTGCGTTTATAGTCCGCCCAAACAGGGCTCAGTGCTTTCGCATCGCGACCTTGCGCACTGCCGATGTAATTCAGGTTCCTGTCGTAAAAGTGTGCACTGACATCCGCTTCGATATCCGAACTGCGCGAAGTGATGAGTTGACTGCGGCTGTCGACCACCGCAACGACGTCCGGGCTGGCGGCCTTGAGGCTTTGCATGTCCGGATACACCGTGACCGAGCCGAACTGGCGCTGCAGGGAGGTTTTGACACCCTCCACCGCGAGATCGGGGTTGGAGGTGGCTACGTAGGCGTCATGGATTGACTGCACCAACAGGCTCTGGCCGAAACCCGTACCGGCATTGGCCTGGTAATCCTGCAAATAGGCGCGGTTGGCCTGGGTGTTGCGGCTGTACACCACGCCCAGGGAAACATTGGCCCCGCTGGGGACACGGGTGGCGCTGCTGCGGCCTACTGATTGATTGAAGATGCCATCCAGCGAAGCCACCGATGAAGGTGCCGTGGGAATTGAACAGCCGGTTAATAAAGCCGTTATCGTCAACGTACTGACAAGCGCAAGTTTCATGGTGTTTCTCCAGTGAAACAACTTCAGTCGGAAAGTGATCGAGCCGCAAGTAACCGGCAGTGCATTCAGACTAAACCGCTCAGCGCACAAGCCAATAGCCAATATCCGTCATTAACAGGTGGCCAATAGTTTTGTTTGCTGTAAAGAACCCGGCTTAATTGCCCGTCGACATAAAAAAGCCCAAATCGATGATTTGGGCTTTTTTATTTATGGCTGATGGTCCAGCGATCAGTTTTTCAGGGGGACCAACACTTTCTCGTCCGGCGACAAGACCATGAACACCAGCAACTTGGCCGGCTGGGTGGCGCTGGCATTTTTCGAAACCAGATGCTCGGACCCCGCCGCTTCGTACCAGAACTCTCCCGCCTTGTAAGTCACCTCTTTCTCGCCTTTTACCTGGGAAGTAATGGAGCCCTCCAGGACGTAGGCCATGGCGGTCCCGTCGTGCTTGTGGGCAATCGACGATTGACCGGGTTTGTAGTCGACTTCGATCATCAGGGCTTTTTTACCCGGGACGTTCTTCAGCATTTGATCCTGCAGTACCGTTACTTTCTCCGAAGGGTCACCGGCTTCATGGGCGAAGGCGGAAACGGACAGGGTCAGGGCGACAAGGGAAGTGGCACAGAAGCGCAAAACGTTCATGGTTCATACCTGCAAGGGTTGAGAGGTCAGGAACCAATCTAGTGCGCCAACCAGGACAATCAAACAGCCAATATTCGAGAAGGACAGGGGACCAATGCGCGAACCCGGAAACGAAAAGATCGCAGCCTTCGGTAGTGCCTGCAGAGGTACCCATACTCTGCGGGAACGAACAAAAGGCTGCGATCTTTAACCGATTGCTATCGAATCGGAAAGCTATTGAAGTCCACGGCATTGGCCAGCTGGCAATCGATCAGGTCGATAAAACCTTGCACCTGCGGGCTGTTGAAATGCGATTGCATGGCCGCTTCCGATTGCCAGTGGGCGCTGACGGTCCAGCGGTTACTGTCCTCAGGGCAGCGGTCGACCATATAGGCGTCACAGCCCGGTAGTTCGCGCAGGGTGTCGACAATCTTTTGCAGTTGCTTACCCAGCTCTTCCGAGCGGCCGGCGACGGCCCGCACCTGTAAGGTATTGATCACTTTGTAGGACATTGCTCACACTCCTGAATCGGGCGGGACGAATCCTGCTCATTGAGGGATTACGCCTATGCAGGATAGGCCTGCACCCCCGGACCACCAATAGCCAATCGCCGGATAAAATCGCAGTCCAATCCGTCAGGCTACCTGTTGCAAAATGTCTCGAAAACGATCCAGGGCGATGTCGATGTCCAGGGTTTCGATGGCGCCAAAACCGAGGAAAAACCCGGCTTGTGGCGCTTGCTGGTAGAAAAAGCTGTCGATGGCATACAACCCGACTTCGACCTTTTTCGCCAATTCGATCACCAGTGGTACGTCGATCGGCACTTTGCACAGCACCACCATGTGGAAACCGGCCTTGGTCGGCACCGCCTCCAGCCAGGGCGACAGGTCACCGGCCATGCGCGCCAGGATCCGCTCGCGCCGGCTCGCGTAAATCGTATGGCAGCGGCGAATGTGCTTGAGCAGGCAGCCTTCGGCGATGAATTTGGCCAGCGCCCATTGCGGTAGGGTGGAGGTGTGCAGGTCGGTGAGCTGCTTGGCGCGGACCACCGCTTCGAGGATCGCCGGCGGCAGGATCGCGTAACCCAGGCGCAACTCCGGCAGCAGGGTTTTCGAAAAGGTCCCGACGTAGGCCACGATCCCGCGCTCATCCATGCTCTGCAGCGAGTCTGTCGGCCGGCCTTCGTAGCGGAACTCGCTGTCGTAATCGTCCTCGATGATGATGGCCCCCAGTTCCTGGGCCTTGGCCAGCAGCGCCACCCGCCGTTCCTGGCTCATGGGCATGCCCAGGGGGAACTGGTGCGAAGGGGTGACGTAAATCAGCCGGGTGCCGAGGGGGATCTTGTCCACCTGAATGCCCTCGGCATCTACCGGCACCCCGATCACCGTGGCGCCGTGGGTGCCGAACAGCAGGCGTGCCGGCGGGTAACCGGGGTCTTCCATGGCCACGATGCTGCCAGGGCGTACGAGCACGCGAGAAATCAGGTCCAGGGCTTGCTGGGCGCCGTTGCACACCACCACGTCCTCGTCCTGGCAATTGACCCCGCGGGAAAACGAGATGTGCCGCGCGATGGCATTGCGCAGTGCCGGCAGACCCTCGGCCAGGCTGTAGAAGCCCTTGGACGCGGCGATCTGGCGCAAGGCGTGGGAGGTGCAGCGCCGCCAATCGTCCTGGGGAAACTGGCCTTTGCTGGTGGCCCCCCCGATAAAGTCATAACGCAGCGAACCTTCCAGCGTCGGGTGGCGCAGGAACACCGGCAGGTTGCGCCAGGACTCGATCACCTCGAAACCTGCCAGCTCGGAGTGGCTTTGCTTGCGCTCGACTTTCGAGGCGCGGGCGTTGACGTAGGTGCCTTTGCCGATCACCCCGGTGAGGAAATTTTCGTAGGTCAGCTGGGCGTAGGTGTCGGAAATGGTCTTGCGCGAAATACCCAGCTGCTCGGCCAGCAAGCGACTGGGAGGAAGTTGCGTGCCTGCCGCCAGGCGACCCGATTCGATGGCGCTGCGCAGTTGGTTGTACAACTGCCCCGCCAGATCCTTGCGGCCGTTAATGACAACATGTAGTTCCATACCGGCAAGCTCCTGCGGCGGGTGATCTTCTGCGCGGCGTGCGTTGCGCAAGATTACCCGGAATTATCGGCAGGGATGAAGTTGCGAAGGGAAAAAACGCCGGATTGGACTAGTGGGCATTGGTCTGTGGGGAAAACGCAGAATTGGCTATAGGTCGAGCAGGTGAAATCCTTTAGCCTGCCGGCCTGATTGAACAGGCAAATGTGAGTTGCCAAATATCTATTTACCAGTAACGGATTATTCGTTTTGGTGTTGCTCCGCCATAGCCTTGTAATGAGTATTGCAGGGCTTTTTTTATGTCTGCCTTATTGTTGTTTAAATGTTCATCCTTGCCGGATTTTTGGCTCCGGCAAGGATGAGTAAGTGCACGGCGCATTGGCAGTCAGGCACTTCAGCTGGACTTGACTGGAATGCTTTCGGCACGTTCTGCGGTGTTCCGTTTGTCATTCTGAATACGTTCGTTTTGCGCGGCGAGTGCTTGGGAACGGGCATTTGCGCGCTCGATCAGACGATCGCTGCCACCTTCGGCGAAGCTCAGGCCAGAGAAAACAGTGCACAACAAGCTGCCCACGATAACCAGGTTTTTCATGATGTTTACCTTTGATCTAAAGTTTTGAATGTCTGGATGACGGGGCCAGTTTAGGGAGTGGCCGGTTTTTCTGGGAATATCCAATTTGGCACTTATTGCAGTGACCAATGTGTAGTTTGGAAGTTGTTTCCTGAGCGTTATTGGCGGTGCCGGGGCGAGGAGGCGAAGTCAGGGCTAAGTTGAATGGCGACTGATGAAAAGTGGTCCACCGTTTTTCCGCATAATTGGATCTGGCATTCGTCGGTGCTTGTGCCAATCTTCTGGTCATTCACCTGATTCGAAAGGCCTGCCATGACTGCTCGACTGGATTACTACAGCGCTTCCCCCAAAGCGATGAAAGCCATGATCGCCATGGAGGCACTGACCAGCAGCTTGAGCATAGAGCAGGCGCTGCTGCACCTGATCAAGATCCGCGCCTCGCAACTCAACGGCTGTGCCTTCTGCACCGACATGCACTCGGTGGATGCCCGGCGCCTCGGTGAGACCGATCGGCGCCTGTACTCCATTGTGGTCTGGCGCGACAGCAACTTCTTCAACCCGCGCGAGCGTGCCGCGCTGGCCTGGACCGAAGCCGTGACGCTGCTGTCGCAAGACCATGTGCCGGACGATGTCTATGAACAGGCGCGGGGGCAGTTCAGCGAGAGCGAACTGGTGGACCTGACCATCGCCGTCACCACCATCAACAGCTGGAATCGCCTGGCCGTGAGTTTTCGGCAGAGCCCCAGCACCTGAGTGGCTGTCACAGCCGTTTCATGAATGATGCGCAAGATGGAACTCCCAGTGATAGATCGACAGGGAGTCATCGATGTCATTCATGGAAACCCCCGGCCACCGGCGGCTTGCCGAGTACCGCGCCCCCCTCGATAACCCCCCGTCCTGGCGCACCCGCGCGCTGGCGATCGATCCGCTGCTGGCGCAGTGTTTTAGCGTCAGTGCCCGTTGCGGCTGTTTCATGCAGGCAGCCAGGCGCCTCAACATCAAGGCGACCGGCCTGCGCAAGCACCTGGCGCAGCTTGAAGCGCAGCTGCAGTGTTCATTGTTCAGCCCTGGCGAGCATGGCGTGGTCCTCAGTCGCGACGGCTTGCAGCTGCAATCGCAGTTGATCGCCCTGGCTCACGAACGTGACCTTGCGGTGATCGAGCAACCCTGGGTTCGCCTTGCGGTTGCCGAGTCGGTCTTGCACGACATTCTCGGCCGCGATCTGGTGGCGATGCTGCGCCGCAATGCCGGCGTGCGCCTGGATATCATCAGCCTCGACAGCGAGTTGTCCCTGCAAGCGGTCAGCGCCGATGTGGTGGTGTGGTTGGCGGACGGCGACTCACCACTGCCGGGCCCGAGTTTCGCCATCACCGAGCCTGAACGCCTGGCACGGCTGGACTACCTGCCGCACATCGCCAAGCGCTATTGCCGGGTCGCCTCGCGCCCCGGCAGCCTCGACGACCTCGCTGATTTCCTGCTGGTGCAATGGCAGCATGAGCGGCAACTCGACAGTTTTCAGCCGTGGAACGACCTGGTGGATCAGCGCCTGGCGGGGGTCGTGCAGTTGCACGCCTATGACCTGATGCTGGAGATGATTCGCAGCAGCGCGTGCATCGGCCTGTTGCCCGGTTACATGCGCCACTTCGATCGCGGGCTGATCGGCTTGCCGGACCTGTTCAGCCAGCCGATGCAGCGTCAGGTGTGGATGGCGGTGAATGCCCAGACCCGGGGCGCCGCGGCGGTGCAGAATCTGGTGGCGTTGATCCATCACACCTTCAATGAGCGGCGGGAGTGGTTCGAGACCTGAGCCCAATCCATCCGTGGTGCGCGCGCTCGCCAGCAGGGAGGTTGGCGTTATAGAGTGAGCGGCCATGTCTGCCTCAAGGATGAATCACCCATGCCTGTCACTGACGCTGTTATCACCCTCGAACGCCTCGACGATTCCCACCTCGAGGGCATCACCGCGCTTTACCGTGAACCGGTTGTCACCCGTCAAACCCTGCAAATGCCGTTTTTGTCCCCCGAGATCTGGCGCAAGCGCCTGGAGGCGAACGACGAGCGGGTGATGCAACTGGTGGCGCTGCACGAGGGGGCGGTTATCGGCAACATTACGCTGGAACAGTTTTCGCGCATCCGCCGCAGCCACGCCGGCAGTTTCGGCATGGGCGTTGCGCGGGCGTGGCAGGGCAAAGGCGTTGGCTCAAAACTGTTGGCGGCGGCGCTCGATATCGCCGACAACTGGATGAATCTGCGCCGCGTCGAGCTGACCGTGTATGCGGACAATGAAGCCGCCATTGGCCTGTACCGAAAATTCGGTTTCGAAACCGAAGGGCTGTTGCGCGACTACGGGCTGCGTGAAGGCCGGTGGGTCGACGTCTTGAGCATGGCGCGCCTGCGTCGCATGCCCGGGGCTGATTGATCTCACCGCGACGCGACCTCCCGGCGTTTAGTCGTACGCAACGCGCGCGCTTCTGCCATGCTCGATGTCCGCAGCACGGTTTCAACCATAGGAACACCGCAATGGACGACGTACAGCAACTGGGCGAGATGCTTCGCCATTACGCAGACAGTGAAGCGCACAAAAAGCAGGTATTCGAGGCGCAATCGACGGTGTGGGCGTCGCGCATCGGTGAGTTGTTCGATCAGATCCAGCAATGGCTGGAACCGGTGCTGGCGCCAAATCTTCTGGAGGTCAGCCGGGAGCCGTACGTTGCGTTCGGACCGAGCGTGCCGGTGGAGACATCGACATTCAAGACCGAGAAGCTGTCGATCGTGATTGCCGGAAAACCCGTGGAGTTCGTGCCGGATGTGATGGGTGTCGCTGGCCAGATTTCCCTGGCGGTCATGGGCTTTACCGCGGCGCGCTACGGCAGCGTTTCACTGGTGTGCCTGCCGCCGTCCACCGATTGGCAATGGCGCAAGACCAATGGCTTGAAAGACCCGGATACCTTCGTGTTCGATGCGAACTTCCTCGCCCAGCAGCTGCAAAGCCTGATTCCCCGCGAGCGCGTCTAAACCCTTTGAGACTGACACAGACCCCGTGGGAGCGGGCTTGCTCGCGAAGGGGCCGTGTCAGTCAATATTGAAGTCCACTGACACGACCCCTTCGCGAGCAAGCCCGCTCCCACATTGGATGAGTGGTACATCACATATCGAGATTGCCCCAACCCGGTTTCGCTTCTTCCGGCGCTAGCGCATCGATGGTCTTGCCGGTCGCAGCCTCCACCCGCCGCGCCACCTCCGGATCGTCCGCAAACGGAATCAGGCTCGCCTCCTCAAGACCCTTTGCGGTCTGGTGCTTCAAGCAGCACTCAACCGCCAGCCACAGGCCCGCGACCCCCAGTACATTGAGCAGGATCTCGATCATCAGGCGATCTGCGCCTGGCGTTCGGCCATTTTCAGGTCTGACACCCGTACCGTCCGCCAGACGTTGTAGGCCATCACCAGCATGCCGGTGAGGAACAATACGCCGCCGGCAAAACGCACCACGAACCCCGGATGGCTGGCCTGCAAGGCCTCGACGAAGGAGTAGGTCAGCGTGCCGTCGTCGTTGATCGCGCGCCACATCAGGCCCTGGGTGATGCCGTTGACCCACATCGAGGCGATGTACAGCACGGTGCCGATGGTGGCGAGCCAGAAGTGCAGGTTGATCAGCGGCGTGCTGTGCATCTGCTCCCGGCCGAAGACTTTCGGCACCATGTGATAGGTCGCGCCGAAGGTGATCATCGCCACCCAGCCCAGTGCCCCGGCGTGGACGTGGCCGATGGTCCAGTCGGTGTAGTGGGAGAGGGCGTTGACCGTCTTGATCGCCATCATCGGCCCTTCGAAGGTCGACATGCCGTAGAACGCCAGGGACAGCACCAGGAAGCGCAGGATCGGGTCGGTGCGCAACTTATGCCAGGCGCCTGACAGCGTCATCATGCCGTTGATCATCCCGCCCCAGCTGGGCGCCAGCAGGATCAGCGACATCGCCATGCCCAGCGATTGCGCCCAGTCCGGCAGGGCGGTGTAGTGCAGGTGGTGAGGACCGGCCCAGATGTACAGGGTGATCAGCGCCCAGAAATGCACGATGGACAAACGATAGGAGTACACCGGGCGGCCGACTTGCTTGGGCACGAAGTAATACATCATGCCGAGGAACCCGGTGGTCAGGAAAAAGCCCACGGCGTTGTGGCCGTACCACCACTGCACCATGGCGTCGGTGGCCCCGGAATACACCGGGTAGGACTTGAACCAGTCCACCGGGATCGATAGATGGTTGACCACGTGCAGCATCGCGATGACCACGATGAACGCACCGAAGAACCAGTTGCCAACGTAGATATGTTTGGTCTTGCGCTGCACCACGGTGGTGAAGAACACGATGGCATAGGCCACCCAGACCACGGTCATCCACACCGCCCCGGAGAACTCGATTTCGGCGTATTCCTTGGTGGTGGTGTAGCCCAGCGGCAGGCTGACCAGCATCACCACGATCACCGACTGCCAGCCCCAGAAGGTGAACGCGGCGAGTTTGTCGGAATACAGCCGGACCTGGCAGGTACGCTGCACCGCGTAATAACTGGCGGCGAATTGCGCACTGCCGGCAAACCCGAAAATCACCAGGCTGGTGTGCAACGGTCGCAGGCGGCCAAAACTGGTCCACGGCAGGTCGAGGTTCATCTCGGGCCACACCAGTTGCGACGCGATCCAGACGCCCATCGCCATCCCCACGACGCCCCAGACCACGGTTGCCACGACGAATTGGCGCACGACCTTGTAGTTATAGGCCTGTCCGATAGTTGTTGTGCTCATGCTCAATGCTTCCACGGTTGCAATGGCGTGCACTGTAAAAACACCGGCAAACACAAAACAGACTCAGGAAAAACTGATTTGTGCGGATCAGATGCAGGGCCTGCCTGTGGGTATGTACCTCGATCTGATACGGTTTTTTAGCGTTCATGTGAATCTGTAACGCACTGCGCCACCCGTTCATAGTCGCCCCTTGAAACGGGCCGCAGAGCCCGACCCTGGCACAAACCCTGTGGGAGCGGGCTCGCTCGCGAAGGCGTCGGCCCACTCGACATTGATGTCGCCTGACACACCGTTTTCGCGAGCAAGCCCGCTCCCACAGGAGCCTGCGATCAATCCTGATGAGGTAGCCACATGTATCAGTACGACGACTATGACCGGGCGCTGGTGTTCGAGCGGGTTGCGCAGTTTCGCGATCAGGTCGCACGCTTCATGGCTGGTGAACTGAGCGAAGAAGAGTTCCTGCCGCTGCGCCTGCAGAATGGCCTGTACCTGCAAAAACACGCCTACATGCTGCGGGTGGCGATTCCCTACGGAACCCTGAGCGCCCGGCAGATGCGCACGCTGGCGAGCATCGCCCGGGATTACGACCGTGGCTACGGTCACTTCACCACCCGGCAGAACATGCAGTTCAACTGGATCGAACTGGCCCGGGTGCCGGACATCCTTGAGCGTCTGGCCGAGGTGAACATGCACGCGATCCAGACCTCCGGCAACTGCGTGCGCAATATCACCACCGAAGCCTTCGCCGGGGTCGCGGCGGACGAGATGATCGATCCGCGGCCATTGGCCGAGATCCTGCGGCAGTGGTCGACCATCAACCCGGAATTCCTGTTCCTGCCGCGCAAGTTCAAGATCGCCATCTGCTCGGCCGAGCAGGACCGTGCGGCGATCATGATGCATGACATCGGCTTGTATCTTTATCCCGGCGACGACGGGCAAATGCTGCTGCGGGTGATCGTCGGTGGCGGCCTGGGGCGCACGCCGATCCTCGGCTTGCAGATCCGCGAAGGCTTGCCGTGGCAGCACCTGCTGTCCTACGTCGAGGCGGTGCTGCGCGTGTACAACCGCCATGGCCGGCGCGACAACAAGTACAAGGCGCGGATCAAGATCCTGGTCAAGGCCCTGGGTATCGAGGCCTTCGCCCGGGAGGTCGAGGACGAGTGGCAATACCTCAAGGACGGACCGGCGCAATTGACCGCGCAGGAGTACGCACGTGTCGCCAGTGCCTTCGTCGCGCCGGATTATCGTGCGCTCGCCGACACTGACCTGGACTTCGGAACCCGTCTGGCCGAAAACCCGGCGTTCGCACGTTGGGTGCTGCGTAATGTGCAGCCGCACAAAGTGCCGGGCTACGCCAGCGTGGTGCTGTCGACCAAGCCCGGTATCGCCGCGCCCCCGGGGGATGTCACGGACACGCAGATGGAGGCCGTGGCGCGATGGTCCGAACGCTTCGGTTTTGGCGAGATTCGCATTGCCCATGAACAAAACGTGGTCCTGCCGGACGTGCCCAAGGCCGATCTGTTCGCGCTGTGGCGCCTGGCTTGCGAACACAACCTGGGCAGCGCCAACGTCGGTTTGCTCACGGACATCATCGCTTGCCCCGGTGGCGACTTCTGTGCTTTGGCCAACGCCAAGTCGATCCCCATTGCCCAGGGCATACAGGCGCGCTTCGAAGACCTCGACTACCTGCACGACCTGGGCGACATCAGCCTGAATATCTCGGGCTGCATGAACGCCTGCGGTCACCACCACATCGGCAACATCGGCATCCTCGGGGTCGATAAGAACGGCAGCGAGTGGTACCAGATCACCCTCGGCGGTGCCCAGGGCAAGCACAGCGCGCTGGGCAAAGTCATCGGCCCGTCCTTCAGCGCCGCCGAAGTGCCCGGGGTCGTCGAGCGCATCATCGAGACCTTCGTGCGCTATCGCGAAAGTGAAGAACTGTTTGTCGACACCTTCGGGCGCATCGGCCTGGAGCCGTTCAAGGAGTCGGTTTACCCGAAAGTGCCGGAGGTATCGGCATGATCAATCTGCTGCGGCTGGAGGAGGGCGTGGCGCGGATTGACGCGGATGATCGATGGACGCTGCTCCGGGACGCTGATGCATCGGTGCCCCTGGGGGCCGTGATCCTGCCGCTGGCACGCTGGCTGGAAAACCCGCAGCACCATGGCGTGTGGCTGGGGCCGGACGATGAAGTGGAAAGTCTCAAGCCATGGCTTGAGCAGCTGCCCATGATCGCCCTGGATTTCCCGAGTTTTCGCGATGGACGTGCCTACAGCCAGGCGTACCTGCTGCGCACGCGTTTGGGCTGGCGCGGCGAATTGCGTGCCATCGGCGATGTGCTGCGCGATCAGCTCAGCCACATGCGTCAGTGCGGCTTCGACAGCTTCGCGGTGCGTGAAGACAAATCCGCCGAGGATGCGTTGAAGGGGCTGGCGGGGATGAGTGTGTTGTACGGGCGGTCGGTGATTGAGCCGCGCCCCTTGTTTCGGCGGCGATGACATTGCGCCACCTGAACGGTGGGAGCGAGCCTGCTCGCGAAGGCGGCAGTTCATTCAACATTGATGTGACTGACACACCGCTATCGCGAGCAGGCTCGCTCCCACAGGGGATCCCCCCGCTTATTTCAACGCCGGATCCCCCATGTTCATTTTCTTCCAGCCCTGCAACAGCACCTGGGCCTTGGGCTCCTGCCCGTTATCCAGGTAGTACTGGATCAGCGCCAGACGGGCATTACGGTTCGTAGGTTGCACCTTCAGTAACCGCTCCAGTTCCTCGCACGCCTCATCCACCTTGCCGCTGTCATGCAGCGCCACCGCTAGCACATACCCATATTGCGTAGCCTGCGGCTCCAGTTGCGCGGCCTTGCGCAGGAACGGCATGGCCTGCGCCGTTTGCCCGGCACGCACCAGCGACAAGCCCTGGGTGTGTTGCAACAGGGCGGCGTCAGGGTGTTCTTTCAGCCCTTGTGCAAGCAGCGTCCGGGCTTCCGGGCTACGGCCATTGGCTTCCAGCCATTGCACCAGCGTCACCAGCGCCGGGTGGAAATCCGGATCACGCTGCAACGACGTGCGCAACAGCGCCTCGACCTCGCCATTGCGACCGCTGGCCTGATACAGCATGGCCAGGTTGAGGTTGGCTTCGGCGCGTTCGGCCAGGCTCTTTTGCACGGCTTCGTATTCGCCGATGGCGCTGTTCCAGCTGTCCCGGGCGGTGCCCAGGCCGTCACGCGCCACGCCGAGCAAGTCCCGCGCTGCCGCGATGCGCACGGCCTTGACCGGGTCGCTCAGCAACGGCGCCAGCAGCGACGCGCGTTCCGCTGGCGGCAGGAAGGCGCTGACCGCGTGCACGGCGCTTTCACGCACTTGCGGCGCCGGGTTGCCCAAATCCCGGGTGGCCAGTTTCAGCGCCTGCTCGCTCGGGTACGACGGCAATTCGTTGAGCAGGGTCGCCCGTTGAATCGCCGGCAGGTTGCTGCGTTGCAACTGCTCGTACAAGGCTTGCGCCGCGCCCGGCTGGCCATTGCGTATCAGCCACAGGCTTTCGTCGTAGCGTGGCGCCTGTGCCGCGCTGGTGGTCGACCACAGCTTGAACTGCTCGGTGACCTTGTCCCCGGCCTTGCCCTGGTGGCAGGTCAGGCAGGCGTCCGGTGTGCCGAGTTTTTTCGCCCGCTCGGGGTTGGGAATGCTAAAGCTGTGGTCATGACGGAAGTCGTTACCCATGTAGAACTTGCCGGGCATGTGGCAATCCACGCACTGCGAGCCCGGCTGGCCCGGGGTGTGGCGGGTGTGTTCGATGGAATCGTAGTTTTTTGCTTGCAGGCCCTTGCCGTCGACCCCCTCCACCGAGGTCTTGCCCGCGGTGTTGTGGCATTGCAGGCAGACGCCGTTGCCCGGTGCCTTGAGTTCAGTGCTGTGGGGGTTGTGGCAATTGCTGCAACGCACGCCCTTGTCGAACATTTTGCTTTGGGCGAAAGAGCCATGTTCGAACACTTCATCCTTGATCTTGCCGTCCAGCGCATACAACTCGCGGGTCAGGGGGCTCGGCAGGTAGTCATCCATCAGGCGCTTGCCGACCGTGAAACCATCGCCCAGCGGCGCGCGGCGGGCGTGGCAGCGGGCGCAGGTTTCGATTTCGACGGTGGCGTCCTTGTCCTTGAGGTCGACGGCAAAACCGGCGTGGATCAGGTCGGTTTTCTTCGCGGTCCATTCCAGGTGACTGGACGCCGGGCCGTGGCAGGCCTGACAGCCGACACCGAGGCTGTTCCACTGACTGTCGAAGGTGTTTTTCGCCGCATCGAAATTGCGCTTGTAACCGGTGGTGTGGCATTCGACGCACATGAAATTGGCGTTCTGGCTCGGTTTGCTCCAGTGCAGCGGGTCCTTGAAGGTCACGCCCTGGCCCGGATAAAGATGAAACCAGCGGTGCTTCTCGGTATCCCAGGCCACGCCCAGGGCTTGCAAGCGACCTTCGCCCACCTCGATCAGGTATTGCTGCAACGGCGCGATGCCGAAGGTGTAGGCGACCTTGAAGTCGTTGTTCTTGCCATCGATGCCGGGGGTGTTGACCCAGAATTCGTCGCCCTTGCGCGAGAAACGGGTGGTTTCCTTTTCCGCCTTGAACGTGACGTCGTTGAAGTCGCCGAGCATGGTTTGCGCGTTGGCTTGCTGCATGGCCAATTGGTGATGGGAGCCTTGCCAGTCCTTGACCTGGGCGCTGTGGCAGCCCTGGCATTGCTGTTCGTCGACCATGGTCGGCGGCGTTGATGTCGGCAATGCAACCACTGGTTTCGGCTTGGCGGCTTGAGCCACAGGCGTGCTGGCCGGCGCATAGGCCACGGGAGCCGGTTGACTGCTCAGCAGAAACCAGCCGATGCCCGCGACCGCCAGGAGCAGGATGCCGATGGTGACGGGGAACAGGTAGCGATTGATCGGGGTCGGTGGCGAATCAGGGTTGGGGCTTACCGCTTTATTTTTATCTTTCGGCATTGCGACTTCCGTAGTCCAGGTGCGTTTGCCATCAGGCGCGCGATCATGCTCGATGCAGCTTTGCCGTATGGCCGGCGTCTGTCAAATGACGGTTGTGATCTGCTGTGCAGCTTTAGATGAATATTGCGATATTCGAGAGCGCGGGGCTCATAATTGGCTATACCTGTAACACCTCTGTTCCTGCCGCTGTCGATCTTCTTACAGGAGTTACCGCATGAAGTTAGCGTTACTGATGAGCACCGTCTGCGTCGCGTCCATCACCTTGACCGGCTGCGCCAGCAAGGTCGTGGAGCCGGACCAGTATTCCGGGTTCCTCAAGGATTACAGCCAGCTCAAGGAGGCCCAGTCGCCCTCCGGCGCCACCGTCATGCGTTGGGTCGATCCCAAGCTCGATATCAACCAGTTCACGAGTGTCTACGTCGAACCGACCCAGCTCTATCCCAAGCCCCAGCCCACCGTGAAAATTCCCCAGGCGACGCTCAACGGGATTACCGGCTACTACGACCAGGCCCTCAAGCGTGAGATCGGTAAGTCCTTGCCCTTGGCCAGCGGCCCCGGCCCGGGTGTGATCGTGGTGCGTGCGGCGATCACCGCCGTCAGCAGCAAGACCGAAGGCCTCAAGCCCTATGAAGTGATCCCGATTGCCCTGGTGGCCGCGGCGGTCAGCACCGCCAGCGGTATCCGCGACCAGGAAACCGACCTGGCCACCGAAGCGGTGTTCCTTGATGGGGGTAACAATCATGTGCTGGCCCAGGTCGTGCGCAAGGGCATCGGCAAACCGCTGGAAAACGATGCCCAGGTGATGAAGGCCGATGATGTCAAAAGCGTGATCGATGGCTGGGCGGCGGATATGCATCAGTCCTACCTCAAACTCAAATCCAAATAATGCGTTGGATTTGATAGCCCCTTCGCGAGCAGGCTCGCTCCTACATGGGTTCTGTGCCGTATATAAAATATGTGCACAAACCCATTCCCCTGTGGGAGCGGGCCTGCTCGCGAAAGCGGTCCGTCAGGTGCCACATCACTCCCCGACAAACCACCGGTAATACGGATTCCCCCCATCCCCACCCATCACCTCGCGTATATCCCGTGCCCAGGCATCGCGGTCGCCGTCGTAGGCGTGCAGGCTCGCGCGGTAAAACTGCATCAGGCGTTGCCGGTGTACGTTCATGCGCTGGTTGAAACCCTCGTCGGCATTCACCAGTGGCGCGGCGATGTGCAGGTCCAGCAGCGCTGGCAGCACCCGGGTGATTTCCCTGGCCCGTACCCACGGTGCGTATTCGATGCGTGGCTGATCATCGGTCACCGCTGGCGCGTCGGCGGCGAAGCGTTCCAGGCCGGCGCGGTCAGTCACCCAGGTGGCGAGCAGCGCGGCGGCCGAGCCTATACCGACATCCTGCAAGGTGCTGCGCACGCTGTCCTGCTGGAAGCGCTGGCTGATTTTCGCGGCGTCCAGTTCGATCGGTTCCAGCGAGCCCACCAGCAGCATCTCGTGGAACTCACTGGTCCAGAGCGTGGCGTAGGGGAAGACATCGAGGAAGCTGCGCACCAGCGAGCGCGAGTCGTCGATGTTCTGTGTCGGCAACGGCAGCCACTGCGCGACCAGCCCTTGTTTGTGCAAACGACTGGCGGCCAGTTGGTAGAAGTCACGGGAATAGAGGTTGACCACGCCGGCCGCGGAGGGCGGTGGCGGTTCGAGGGTGATCAGGTCGTAGCGCTGCGGATTGCGCAGCAGCTCCTGGCGACCGTCGCGCAGGCGCACGTCGACGCTCGGATCGGCAGCGGCATTGAAGTTGCCCTTGAACAGCGGCGCGGCCTTGACCACCGACGGCAGCAGCTCGGCGACGACCCGATGCTCCAGCCCCGGATAACGCGTCAGGGCGCCGGCGGTAATACCGGTGCCGAAGCCGATCACCAGCGCCGAACGCGGCTCGGCGTTGTGGATCAGCAGCGGCAGCAGCGCCTGGATGCGCATATAGCGCAGCGACGGCATGGCGTCGCCGGTGTTCGAGACGCCCTGAATGTACAAACGCTGGAAGGCCTTTGACCCCTTGCCCTGGGTGACCACGGCAACGGTGCCGCCGCGACCCTCCTCGTAAAAGGCCAGGGTTGCGTTGCGTGCGCCGGGCAGCAGGCTGGCCAGTTTGTCCACCGGCGTCAGTATCGCCAGGGCCAACGACAGCAACCCGACCGCGATCACCCCCTGACGCCGGCCTTTCTTGACGCCATGCCCCTTGCGCACCGCGCAGTAGCCAATCGCGGCGGCGATGATCGCCAGCAGTCCAAGGGTACGTACCAGCCCCAGCAACGGGATCAGCACAAAGCCGCAGAGCATCACGCCGATGATCCCGCCCAGGGTGTTGAATGCCACCACTTCACCGACATTGCGCCCCACCTGCTCGCGGCCGACGCTCAAGCGCAGGGCCACGGGGAATGCCGCGCCCAGAAGGACTGTTGGCACAAACACGATGCTCAAGGCCGACACCGCAAAACGTGCGCTCATGCCCGCCAGTTCACTGGCGCCCAGCGACAATACCCACGCCTCGACCACGCTCTGGGCGAGCACCAGCCAGCGACCCAGCAAGGCAATTTCCAGCAGGGCGATCAGCCCGGCACCGGCAATCAGCAGGCCGAACACACCCCAGGGATCGCGCAGGCGATCGACCCGACGGGCGAGCAGGGCGCTGCCGATAAACAGCCCGGTCAGGTAGGTCGCCAACACCACGGCGAAGGCGTAGGTGCGAGTGCTCATGAACTGCACGATCGATTGCGACCAGACCACTTCGTAACCCAGGGCCACGCCACCGGCGATCGAATACAGCCACAGCGCCAGGCGGTCTGGCGCGTTGTCGGCGTGATGCCTGGCCGGCGCTTCGTTTGCCAGCGGACGCTGGCGCTGGAACCACAAGGCACCGGCGGCGGCCAGCAGGTTGAGCATCGCGGCGGCCAGGGCACTGCCGCGTACACCCAGGGTGGCAATCAGCACGAACGCGGCAAGCAAGGTGCCGGCGATGGCGCCGGCGGTGTTTGCCGCATACAGCTGACCACCGGCCTTGCCCAATTGTTGCGGGTCGGCGGCCAGGGAGCGCACCAGCACCGGCAGGGTGCCGCCCATCAGCAACGCCGGCACGCCGACCAGTGCAAACGGCAACACCCAGGCCAGCAGGCCGATCTGTTGTTCGAGCCAGGCAAACGGACTGGCCGCCAGGCTCATGGCGAACGTCGCGCCGACCCCGAGTACCGCTACCAATACCTCCAGCCCGGCATACAGCAACACCGGTTGCTGCAAGCGATCAGCCCAGCGCCCAAACAACAATCCACCCAGGGCAAGCCCCGCAAAAAATGCGCTGATCCCGGTGGTGATGGCGTACACCTCGACGCCCACCACCAGTGACAGCTGCTTGATCCACAGCACCTGATACACCAGCGCCGCGGCACCGGAGACGAACAGCAACAGGGCGGGGATCAACAGCGCCGGGGAGGCGACGTGGGGGGCAGTCATGGCCGACGACTTGCTGGCGACGCGTGAGGACATAGGGTCATTGCCTTGCACAAAATTCAAATTCAACACACAACCCCGTAGGAGCTGCCGCAGGCTGCGATCTTTTGATCTTCAAAGGCTGAAGATCAAAAGATCGCAGCCTGCGGCAGCTCCTGCGGGGTAGGTGTTCGCATTGCACCAAGGCCGCTCGCCGATGAGGGCGAGCGGCGGTCAAGCGGTCTTACTGGGCAGGTTGGTTCTTCATTTTTTCCGCGATTTTTGCATCCACGGCCGCCCGTACCTGGTCAACGCTGAAGCTGGCCGGTTTCTGGCTAGGTGGATAATCGATGAAGGTTTGGAGGAACGTAGCGGACTTCATTACTGCAATTTCAGTCAGGTAAACGTTCTTGGTGCTCCAATCATAGTATTGGTCGGAAACCACGTCGGCCCTTTCATACGGGTCCATCCGCAGGTTGAAGATTTTCGGTACGCGCAGGCATACAAACGGTTCGCTCCAGACTTTAAAGCCGCCAGGTGCACGCTGCTCGCAGAATACCGCTTTCCAGTTATCGAAGCGCATC
This sequence comes from Pseudomonas fluorescens, assembly GCF_902498195.1. Lineage (GTDB taxonomy): Bacteria > Pseudomonadota > Gammaproteobacteria > Pseudomonadales > Pseudomonadaceae > Aquipseudomonas > Aquipseudomonas fluorescens_BU. Next base: position 877,702 of record NZ_CABVIY010000001.1, read on the forward strand.
GACACCAGCACGCCGTCGTCGTTGAAGTAGTAGAACTCCTTGCGCTCGCTTTTAGGCTGTTGGCCGGTCAGGTAAGGCAGCTGGTTGTAACCGTCCAGGTGCACCTTGAAGTTGGTACCGCCCGAAGTCGGTGCCCAGCCCTTGAGCAACTTGTTTTTTACGTCGGTTTCACCCGCCACTGCAAGCAGGGTCGGGAACCAGTCCATGCCCGAGAACAACTCGTTGGACACTTCACCGGCCTTGATCTTGCCTGGCCAGCGAACCATCGCCGGAACGCGATAGGCGCCTTCCCAGTTGGAGTTCTTCTCGTTGCGGAACGGCGTGGTCGCCGCGTCCGGCCAGGAGAACTGGTTCGGGCCGTTGTCGGTGGTGTAGACGACAATGGTGTTGTCGGTGATTTTCAGGTCGTCGAGGGTTTTCAGCAGTTTGCCAACGTCGCCGTCATGTTCGAGCATGCCATCGGCATAGTCGTTGCCGGGCATGCCGCTCTGGCCCTTCATCGAGTCGCGCACGTGGGTGAACAAGTGCATGCGGGTGGTGTTCATCCAGACGAAGAACGGCTTGTCCGCCTTCGCCTGTTTCTCGATGAACGCTTGCGCCGCCGCCGTGGTTTCGTCGTCGATGGTTTCCATGCGCTTGACGGTCAGTGCGCCGGTGTCTTCTATCTTGCCGTCGGCGTAGCTGTGAATCACGCCACGAGGTGACATGTTCTTGACGAACTCGGGGTCGTCCTTGGGCCAGTACGGACGCTCGGGTTCTTCTTCGGCGTTGAGGTGGTACAGGTTGCCGAAGAACTCGTCGAAACCGTGGTTGGTCGGCAGGTATTCATCCTTGTCACCCAAGTGGTTCTTGCCGAACTGACCGGTTGCATAACCCTGGGATTTCAGTGCTTGGGCAATGGTGATGTCACGCTTTTGCAGGCCGACTGGTGCGCCCGGTACGCCGACTTTGGACAAACCGGTCCGCAACGGCGTCTGGCCGGTAATGAACGAAGACCGGCCGGCGGTGCAGCTGTTCTCCGCGTAGTAGTCGGTGAACAACATGCCTTCCTTGGCGATGCGGTCGATGTTCGGCGTCTTGTAGCCGACCACGCCCATGGAATAGGCACTGATGTTGGTCTGGCCGATGTCGTCGCCGAAAATCACCAGGATATTGGGTTTATCAGCGGCCCCGGCAGTTGCCGAGATCGCCATCACCGAGGTCGCCACCAGGGCCAACTTCGGTAACCATTTGCGTATGCGAGTCATCTGACTTGCTCCTTTTACTGACGTCGCTCGGTGCGACAAACATTCATTGCGGTCCTGCGTCACGCTTTGTTATTGCACTTGCTCGGTGGTAGCGGCGTCGTAGGGGTAGATCCGGCGCCATTCGGCGGCCATGTCCACGACGGTCCAGCCACGTGATTTCGCTTCGTCCAGGGCTTTGTCCAGGCGACCGATCTGCGACTGGCGGTCGTAGGCCCATTCGCGCTTGGCGTCGGTGTGATGCACCAGCCCCATGAAGCGCTTGCCGGGGCCCGCAGCGGTCCATTGCAGCATTTGCTGGTCACCGTCGGAGTTGCCAAAAGCGAGAATCGGCCGGCGCCCGATCACGGCGTCGATGCTCTCCGGTTTGCCCGGTCCGTCGTCGTTGTGGGCCAGTTTCGGCATGCGCACAATCGACGCCTTGCCGTCCTTGAACGAGTAGGCGGTGACAAAGGTGGTGCCGATCACCTGCTCGGGCGGGATGCCGTAGACCTTTTCGGCAAAGGCGCGCATGAAGCCGGTGTCGCCGCCGGAGACGATGTAGGTCTTGAAGTGCTGGCTGCGCAGGTAGTCGAGCATTTCCAGCATCGGCTGGAAGATCATTTCGGTGTAGGGCTTGCCGGTTTTCGGGTGGCGGGCCTGGCTCAGCCAGGTCTTGGCGTAGTCGTCGAAGGCTTCGGTGGTCATGCCGCTGTGGGTCGCGCCGACGATTTTCAGCAGGCCGTCCATGCCGGTCGCCGCCAGCGCCTGGTGATCGTTTTCCAGCACGGCCTTGAACGGCTGGGTGGTTTTCCATTCCGGGTGTTGCGCTGCGGTGCGCTTGACTTCGTCGAAGGCGAACAGCAACTCGAAATACATCGGTTGCTCGCTCCACAAGGTGCCGTCGTTGTCGAACACGGCGATGCGGTCCTCGGGCTTGACGAAGTCCTTGCCGCTTTGGTCGGTCACGGCCTGGACGAATTCGATGATGTTCTTTTTCGATGGCCCGTCGTTCCACGAGGGCAACGGCTCGGCCGCCTGAACCAGTAGCGGCAGGCTCAAAGCCAGTGTCAGCAGAAACTTGAACCCGGGATGCTGGCGGATCGATATCGGGCTGGTCATGGGAAATCCTTCTCGTGAACGGGGTTCAGTGGCCGCAGCGCGGGCGCGGTCGAGTGCGTGCTGTGTTCGGCCTGACTATGCAGCGTAGTCAAGGAATTCTTGAGTTGGTGCAACGCCTGATCTTCGGTCGGCTCACGACCGTAAAGCGCGCGCAACAGCGCTTGCAGGCGTGGGCCCAGGCCGGTGAGTTTCAGGCCTCTGCCACGGCGCCGGGTCCAGAGGTAGAGGGCGCTCAACTGCGGCGGTTTGCCGTCGAGTTGTGGCGGGATCTGGCGCCAGGCGTAGTCGGCGGATTGCAGCCAGGCGGTGTGCCTGGCCTGGCGCCGACGCTGCCAGTCGAGGTACACGCGATGAATGAAGGGCCGCGCAAACCACACCAGCAGCACCAGGCCCAATAGCAGCGCCAGTAAGCCGAAGGCCAACCCTGAGAGGTGCAGGCGGTGCTGCTGGCCAAGTTTTTTCAGGTCTTCGCTGATCGAAAACACCGGTTGGTAGGCACGGTTGGCCACGGCGTCGAAGTCCACGGCGGGGACTTGCGCGGTGCGCGCCTGCTGGCTGCTGGCGTCCCACCATTTCAGTGCGATGGCGGGCAGGCGGTGATGGCCTTCGCGGTCGATCCGGTAAGTGACGCTGTCGATGCGCTGTCCGCCGGTGAAGTGGCCGCGACCGTCGTCCAGGGCGCTGACTTGCGGATTTTTCGGGTAACGACTCAAGCCGCTGACATCGCCCAGGGTGGGTGTCGGCAACGACATGGCCAGGGCCCCGTCCGCTTGCAGGGTCAATTGTCGGGTCAGGCTGTCCCCGACTTTCAATGGGCTGGCCGCCTGGGTGATGTCCTGGGTGAAACGTAGCCCCTGTGCGACCAGGACCGGCTCACCGGGCTTGAATCCCGGTGGTTGCGCCGCGTTGAAATGCAAGGGTTGGCTTTGCGCACTCAGCGCCGTGCTGGCCTGGCCCGGTGTGGCATGCACAGTCAGTGCGGGGATGTCGAAACCCTGCGCCAGATTCGGTGTGATCCGGTAGGTGTAGCGCATGCCGTTGAAGGCTTTGCCGTCGAGGGTCTGGTTCAGGTGTTCGGCATGACCGTCCGGTGGCATCACCAGCGCGCCCGGCAGTTTCAGGTCGGGCAGGGTGGGGGCGTCGGTGAACCAGCTGTCGGTGAGGACGTCGAGTTGCAGTTCGACGAGGCTGCCGACCATGGCTGGGGTGGTGGGTTGCAGGGTGGCCTGGACGCGCAGTTCGGGTTCGGCGGCGAGGGTTGCTGTGCTGATCAGGCAAAACAGCAAGGTGCCGAATCTTGTGGTGATTGATCTGGCGCATTCGCGAGCAAGCCCGCTCCCACATTTGGAATGCATTCCCCCTGTGGGAGCGGGCTTGCTCGCGAAGGCCGTGACTCGGTCTTTGAGGAGGGTCATGGCTTGACCCCCGCCTGATCCTGCAAACTGAACTTCTGTTTGAGGAATTTCGCCGGCGATGTGCTCAGGTTTTGCAACCACTGCTCGTCCGACGCCGCCTGTTCGGTCTCCACGGGTTTGCTCTGGCCCTTGCCCGGTGCCTTGTCCATTTTGATTTCGTCGGGCTTTACCTCGGGGGCGTTCTGCTCGGCGCTTTCGGTGTCTTTCTGCAAAGCGATGGCCAGGGCCAGGTTGGCCGTGGCTTCCGGGAATTGCGGTTGCAGCTTCAACGCCTGGGTGTAGGCGGCAATGGCCTCGTTGAACTTGAAGCGCCGCACGTAGATGTTGCCCAGGTAGAAATACGCCTGGGGCGTTTGCAGGCGCGCGAAGCTGGCCAGGGCCAGGTCGAAATCGGCGGCGTTGTAGGCGGCGATGCCTTTCCAGTACGGGTCGACAAAGTGCGCGGCGGCCTGGGGGAAATGCTCATGCTCGAAGGCCCAGCGCCCTTGCTGGTCCGGGGTGAAAAAGGCGTCGGCCAGCGCATTGGCCTGGGCCGGTGTCGATTGCACACTCAGCCCCATCGCCAGGAGCACAGCGGGCATCCAGTTCAGGCTCCAACCCTTGCGCACACTGAAGAAGGCGAGCAACAGCAACGGCCAGCACAGCCAGTAGCCGGCGTCTTTCCAGTGCAATTCGCGCTGTTCGTCGCTGGCGCTCTGGAAGTGCTGCTGGGCGTGCAAATCGACCCAGTCCAGATCGTCGTTATTGAGCGTCAGGCTGCCCAGCGGTGCGTCCAGGGTGGAGGCCAGCTGCTTGAGCGCCGCCCGGTCGAAACGGCCCAGCGCCGGACGACCATTGCTGTCGGTGCGCGGCTGGCCGCTGGCGTCGCGGATGATCCCGCCGTCTTCACTGCCCACCGCCAGGACCAGCACTTGCAAATCGCTGCCTTCCAGTTGTTTGTCGAGGCCGGCCAGTGCCGAGGTGTCGGCGCCGTCAGTGAGCAGCAGCAGGGTGCCGGGGGATTTTTCCGCCGCCAGCAGGCGTTTGGCCTGTTCGATCACCGCGCCGACATCTTTCCCCGGTTTGCCGATCAGGTCGGTGCCCAGGGCCTGGATAAAGGTGTCGAGCAAGGCTGGGTCGTCGGTCGGTGGCAACACCAGGTGCGCGCTGCCGGCATAGGCGATCAGCGCATTGCGCGCCCCGGCGCGACGCTGGATCAGGTCATGAACCTTGTGTTTGGCCGCTTCCAGGCGCGTCGGTTGCACATCGGTGGCGTCCATCGATGGCGACAGATCGATGGCGATGATCAGCGGCGCACGGTTTTCCAGGAAATCCGGTCGGTCCTGCTCCCAGGTCGGCCCGGCAGCGGCCAGCGCGCCCAGGATCAGCATCGCGCAGACCAGATGCACCGGGCGCAGCCATTGCCGGTCCTGCGGGGTGATCAAAAGGTGCGGCAGCAAGTGACCGGCGATGTTGCCGCGCAAACGCCGCTGCAGGTCGCGGCTGCGCCGCCACAGCAGTGGCAACGCGGCGGCGAAGGGCAGCAGCAACAGCCACAGCGGGCGCAGGAAGTGGAAGTCGCTGAGGTTGATGTCCATCTCAGGCCTCCTGCCGCTGGCGGGCGATGGACAGGCGCGGACGCAGCAAGGCCCCCAGGTGATAGAGCGCCAGCAAGGCAATCGCCGCGCCCAAGGGCCACCAGAACAGATCCTTTTTCGGTTGATGGCTGAGGGTTTTCACCTCATGGGGCGTGAGTTTGTCGAGGGTGCTGTAGACCCGGTCCAGCGCGTTGCGGTCTTCGGCGCGGAAGAACTGGCCACCGGTGGCCTGGGCAATTTGCTGCAAGCTCTGCAGGTTGACCTTGGCCTCGCCATCGGCATCCGGGTCGCCAATGCCGATGGTGTGAATCACCACGCCTTTGGCGGCGGCCATTTGCGCCGCGTGATCGGGGGTGATGGCGCTGCTGGTGTCATTGCCATCGGTGAGCAGGATCACGACTTTTTCCTGTTCATGGGCCTGGTCCAGCAGTTTCAGGCTCAAGCCGATGGCATCGCCAATGGCGGTGTTCGGGCCGGCCATGCCGATACCGGTGTCGTCCAGCAGCAGCGACAGGCTGGCGTGATCGAGGGTCAGCGGTGCTTGCGGATACGCACCGCTGCCGAACACGATCAGCCCCAGGCGATCCTCTTTGCGCTTGTCGATAAAGCCGTGGACCACCTCCTTGACCGCCGCCAGGCGATTGATTTTCTGGCCGCCGGCATCGGTGAAATCGGTGGTTTCCATGGACTGGGACAAGTCGATGGCCAGCATCAGGTCGCGCACCGGTTGCTGGCGCTCGATGGGTTTTTCCACGTACACCGGCCGGGCCGCCGCCAGCAGCAACAGCACCCACACCAGCAGGTTCAAGGCCAGTTGCCATCGGTTGCCGCGGGTGCCGGCCGCGCTCGGCGCCTGGCCGACCGCGCGGCTCATGGCGGCAAAAAACGGCACCCGCACCGCGCTGCGCGCCTCGCGGTAGTCGGGCAGGTAGCGATAACCGAACCACGGCAACGGCAGCAGCAGTAACAGCCACGGATAATCAAGCTGCCACATGGTGATGCTCCACCCAGTATTTGCAGGTGTCGAACAGCCGTTGGCGGTGTTCGGCGGGCAGGGCGCGCAGGGTGGCGTCCGGGGCGTAGGCCAGTTGGGCGAGTTGCTGGCTGAAGTCAGCGGGCAGGGGTTGCTTGCAGTGCTGCTGCAGGAAGGTTTGCCAGTCCTCTTTCCCCAACGCCGCAGGTCCCTGTGGGAGCGGGCTTGCTCGCGAAGAGGGCCTTACACTCAACACTGATGTCGTCTGACCGGACGCCTTCGCGAGCAAGCCCGCTCCCACAGGAATTGAAATTGCCACGCGTTTTAGCAGCTCTGGAAGTTCGCGCAGTGCGTTGAGGTCATCACTGCGCTTTTGCAATTGCGCCAGCCGCACCAGCGCCTCGCGCCGATAGCGATCGCGCCGCCATTGCCAGTAGCGCCGGGCGGCGATGATCGCCGCGCCGAGCACCAACAACCCGAGCAACACCCACCACCCCCAGGTCTGCGGCGCATAACTGACCGGTGCCGGCAGGGCGATTTCCTTGAGTTGCGCGATGTCCGGGATGTTCGGGTTCATGGCCGCACCCCGGCACGCTTGCCCAGTTCGGCGCGCAGTTGTTCGTGGGCCTCGGTGGCAGTGCTGAACATCATCAACGGCACCTGGCTGCGACGCAGCAGCGTGGCGACGTCCTTGAGCCGGCCGCTGAGATAGTCGCCCAACGGCTGATGCACCTGTCGACGCTCCACCGCCAGTTCCACCTGCAACTGACCCTGGGTGATCAGCAACCGGCCGTTTTTCGGCAGGTTCAGCGCCAAGGGATCGTAGACCTGCATGGCGATCACGTCGTTGTGCGCCGCCAGCTGGCGCATCAACTGCAAGGTGCGTTCACCGGCACCGGCAAAATCGCTGACGATGCAGATCAAGTGATCATGCCCCGCCAGGGCCAGGCAGTGCTGCAACACCTTGTCCAGCTGGTCTTCGCCTTCGGCGTCCGGGTTGGCGGCGTTCAGTGCCTGATTTTGCTGGACGATGCGGCTGCACAACGCCTCGATGCGCTTGCGGCTGCGCAGCGGCGCGACGCTGTCGATGCGCTGGTCGTTGAACACCAGCCCGCCGACCCGGTCGCCGGCGTTGAACACCATCCACGCCGCCAGGGCACCGAGCTCGGCGGCGAGCGCGGATTTGAGGCTGCGTTGCGAACCGAAGAACATACTCATGCGCTGGTCGACCAGGATCAGTGCCGGACGGTCGCGCTCTTCGGTAAACGTGCGCACCACCGGTTTACCGGTGCGCAGCGATGCACGCCAGTCGAGGTGACGTAAATCATCGCCGGGCTGGTAGCGGCGCAACTCATCGAAATTCAAGCCACGGCCGCGCAGGCGCGAAGCGTGGTTGCCGGCGAGGATGCTGCCCCGGGGCTGGCGCGCGAGAAAACTCAGGTCATGGGCCCGGAACTCCAGCGCCATCAACTGCGCCAGAGAGACATAGACCAGACCGTCGGCATTCATGCAGGAATCGCCACTTTATCGAGCAGACGGTCGAGCACCTGATCGGCCGTCACACCGTCGGCCACCGCGTCGTAACTCAGGTGCAGGCGATGGCGCAGCACCGGGTGCACCACGGCGCGCACGTTGTCCGGCGAAACGAAATCCTGCCCCTGCAACCACGCATCGGCCCGCGCACAGCGGTCCAGGCCGATACCGCCGCGAGGGCTGGCGCCGATGGCGATCCAGCGGCCGAGGTCGGCGTCATAGTCGGCCGGGTGGCGCGTGGCATTGATCAGGTCGATCAGGTAGCGGTCGATGGCCGGGGAGACGTGCACCGCGCTGACTTCCTGGCGGGCGGCGAAGATCACGTCCTGGGCCAGGGCGAAACCCTGCACCGCCGCCGTGCGGGCGCCAAGCGCCTGCTCTTCTTCACGCAACAGGCGCAGGACCTGGCTTTCGTTGTCCGGGCTCGGGTAGTCCAGCAGCACCTTCATCAGAAAGCGGTCCATTTGCGCTTCCGGCAGCGGGTAAGTGCCTTCCTGTTCGATCGGGTTCTGGGTGGCGACCACGATGAACAGTTCCGGCAGCGCATGGCTGTTGCCGGCGACGGTGATCTGCCGTTCTTCCATGGCTTCGAGCAGCGCGGCCTGGACCTTGGCCGGCGCGCGGTTGATTTCGTCGGCGAGGATCAGGTTGCCGAACAAGGGCCCCGGCTGAAAGCGGATCTCGTTCTTGCCATCGACCTGATGCAGCACTTCGGCACCGGTGATGTCGGACGGCAGCAGGTCCGGAGTGAACTGGATGCGGCTCATTTTCGCGTCCAGGTGCCTGGCCAGCGCCTTGACCGTCCGGGTCTTGGCCAGCCCCGGCAGGCTCTCCAGCAGCAAGTGACCATTGGCCAGCAGGCCGAGGAGGATTTGCCGGATTACCTGGTCCTGGCCGAGCACGGCTTCGGCGATGCTGGCTTGCAGGGCGTTGAGGTCATCGCGTGCGCTCATGAACGGTTCCTCGCTCAAAACATGAAGGTCGGAATGACCGGAATGAAGGACAAACGGAAGTTCCAGCGGCTGCTGATCAGGTCGTCGGGGTGAATCGCCGAATACTGGATCTCCCCGGAAATCCGCACCGGCAACTTGCCAAGATTGAAGATCCGCCCGGCGCCGAGGCCGATGGGGAAGGTCACCTTGTTGCCGCCTTCGGCCTTCCAGTTGACCGTGACGTTGGGCGTCATGCCCACCCGCCATTGCGCGGGACCGGGAATGCTGCGCTGGATGAAGTATTGAATGTTGGTCAGGCTCACGTCCTTGCGCTGGCTGTCGCCACCCACCGACCACCAATGCTGCGGGAACAGCGCCAACGTCCAGTCTTCGCCCAGGTAGGCGGCGACGAACGCCGGGCCCAGGGAGTATTTGCCGGTGCCCAGCACGTCTTCTTCGGCGGTGGGAAACATCGCGGTCGGGCCAAAGCCCCAGACCATTTTGCCGCCACCGGCGAAGCGGATCGGCTCCTTGGGCGAGAACACGCCGACGTACGCCAGGTCGCCAAAGCCGCTGGTGCGATCGAACGGGTCCTGGACCACCGAGATGAAGTCACTGCGGTCGCTGAGGATCTCGTTGGGGCCCATGCCGATCAGGTTGCCGGCCCGGTGGTTGACCGGCGCGCTGACGTAGCTGATGGGCAGGCGGTTGATCAGGTTCCAGTCTTCGCCGAGGGCAATCGGGAAGGTCGGCATGAAGCTGTATTTGCCCAGCATGCGCGTGCCGTGGCTGTTCGGGCCCTTGAGCGCGGTGTAGTCGAACTGGTTGAATAGCAGCACCAGGTTGCCCACCGGGTTGTCCATGAGCTTGGCAATCTGCTCGGTGGACGGATCGCAGCCGGCCTTGACCACGTCCTTGAGGTCGATGTCGAAGTTCTGTTGCAGGCGCTGGCAGGTTTCGGCGTCGCCCTTGGCCACGGGCGGTTTCGGCGGGGTGCCGAGGGCCGGCAGATCACCGCTGGCGCAGGCGAAACCGCTGAACAGGACGCTGCACAGGGTCAATCGAGTGCTGATGGCCATCCCTGGCGATCTCCTAGAAAAATGCCAGCGTCATGTTGACGCTGATGCCATTGCCTTCGGGCCGGTTCTTGGTGTCGAACTCCGGGATCCAGCGCGCGCTCAGGTTGGCCTGGGCGTCGGCGAATTTGCCGCTCCAGCCCACTGCCGGCCCGGCCCCGACCGATCGCCCGCGAAAGCCTCCGTTCGCACCACTGCCCGAGTCGTCGGTGACCTGCTGGATGTAGCCGGCCGCCATGCCGGCGCTCCAGCCATTGCCGAAGCCGTGGGTCCAGAGCGCGTCGAGGGTGAAGATGTTGCCGGTGCGATAGTCCGTGTCGTCGTTTTCGGTGTAGATCTCCAGGCTGCTCATCACGGTGAATTCACCGCCCTTGCCGTCCAGATGACTGAAGGCCACGGTGGGCATGAAGGTGTAATTGTTCTGTCCGGCGTTGGCCAGGCGATTTTGGTTGTAGGCGCCGGTGGGTACGTAGATCGGCAGCGAAAACGAGATGTGGTTGACCTCGTCGAAGTGGTAGCCGGCGGCGATGGGCGTCACCAGTGCGTCGGCGAACTGGGTGGCTTTGTCCTCGGTGCCCAGTGTCCTGCCGCGCGGGCCGGTGACGCTGGCGGTGACGTCGGTGTACTGAACCGGCACGCCGATGGCCGATGCGAAGTTCCAGGCACCCTTACCCGTGTCCCAGACGTGGGTGAAGTTGGCCAGGGTGTAGGAAACCTTCATGTCCACGCCGGCGCTCAAGGCACCCGCGATGGGGACCTGAACGTTGCCCTTGAGGTCGCCGTCGTACCAGAAGCTGGTCAACGACATGACCCAGCCGGGTGCCGGCGGCACCACCCCGGCGTTGGAAAATACCTGCAGGCCGGTGATCGGCCGCCCGACACCGCCTTCGGCGGCCAATAGCAGAGGACTGCCGGTGACCATGCTCAGCACCAATAAGGGGCGCACTATGAAAGGCTTGATCATGACCGACTCCGCTTATTGATTTTTTTGGTTGACCGGCGTCAACAACGGCATTTTCCATTCGCCACTGGCCACCGCAGGCGTAGGCAGATACAGGCGCAGCACGCCGTAGAACGGCCCGTTGGGGGCGGGTAACCAGTTGCTTTGCAGGTCAGTGGCCGGGGCCTTGTTCTGCACGTAAAGGGTCAGTCCGCCGTCGCTGTCGAGCTTGAGGTCCGGCAACATGCGCGAGTTGATCAGGTAGCGGTTGAGCGGGTTGGCCACCAGCAGTTTGTTCCTGGCGTTGTACATCGTCAGCGACCAGAAGGCCTGCGCCGGGGGCAGCGCGTCCTTGTCGAAATGCAAGGTGTAGTCGTGTTTTGAGGCGTCGACCGGCTGACCGTCCTTGTCGACGAAATAGCCGATGTAGTCCGCCTCTTCGCTGGAGTTGCCGAAGATCCCCATGTTCGCGCCGGCGTAGCGGTAAAGGTAATTGCCCTTGAGGTGATCGCGGGTGCCGAAGAGGTCGCCGCTGCTGACTTCGTGGGTGTCGACTTTGGTTTTCTTGAACTGGGCGAATTGCGCCTTGGCGTCGCTGATGCCGTCTTCCAGGGCTTTACGCTGTTCGGCGCTCAGTCGGGTGAGGTTGAACGGTTTGCCGGCCTCGATGCCGATGGTCTTGAAGCGCGCGAGCAGATCCTTTTCCACGTCCTGGGGCGGGGCGAAGGCCAGCATGAAATTCAGGTAGCGAAACAGATCCGGCGTGTCGCTCATGGTCGGCGAGGGTTTGGGCCAGTCGATTTTCGGCGCGGCCGGTGGCGCCTTGTGCTTGTCGTACTGGCTCAGGGGTTCGACCTTGTAGCCTTTCTGGATCTCCTTGACCTTGCCCAGGTCCTTGTCATCGAACAGCTGCGTGCGGTACAGCGCATAGGCGATGTTGCTCTCGCTGCGCAGCAGTCGGTCGATGTTCTGCGGCTGCTGACCTTGCCAGCCGGGCCCGGCAATCATGAAATGGCCGCCATGGTTGCCGGTACTGCGGGTGCCCAGGTAGGCGAAGTTCTGCGTGTAGGCGTCGATCAACTGCACCGAGTAGTAACGGTGTTCCTCGATGGGGGGCAAGGTCAGCACCACCGGTTCGGCGCGCAAATCCATCCAGACGAAGGAGTAGGGCGTATCGGCATTGGGGGTGACGAATGCCGTGTCTTTGGCGGTGAAGGCCTTGGCGGTGTTGCCGATCTGGTTGAACGGCGCCTTGAAGTTCGAACTGTGCCTGTCCACCGCCTGGGTGTAGAGGGTCTTGTACATTTCCACCACCGGGAAGCCATACAGATAGGCTTCCTTGGCGATGGCCCGGGCTTGTTGCGGGGTGGCGGTGAAGTCGGCACCCACGCCGCAACTCACGAACATCGTCATCAGGCCGAAACCGGCTGCGCGAATGGCTATGTGCATGGCAGAGACCTCATTTCCCGAACGTGACGTTGAGACCGGCGAACAGGGTGAACTTCGGCAGGCCGTCGCCCTTGTGATCGACGGTCCACTGCGGTTCGATGAAGGCGTTGAGGATATTGGACCTGTCTTTCCAGACTTTGCCGACACCCAGGCCGAGCGGGATGTAGTGGGTGTCGTTCTTCAGGTCGAAGGTCCAGGTGCCCGTGGAGCGCAGGTACCAGCCTTGGTCCAGGTTGTGAATGATGAAAGGTTGCATCGTGGCGGTTTCGACGTGTTCGCGGTCGTGGTCGCCGGCAAACGAACTCTGGTATTGCACCAGCGCGCCCAGCAGGCCGCGCGGTGACGAATCGATGGCCACGGCGGCCAGGCCGGCCTGCCATTTACCCGTACCGAGTTCGTCCTGGTCGGCGGTCGGTGCCGTGATCATCGGCCCGATGCCCAACTGCACGCCCTCGGTCTTGAGCAGGAAGATATCGAACAGGTTCAGGTCGCCCTCGCCGGTGCTGTAGCCGCTGCTCGGGTCCGGACGCGTGCTGATCGGCGCCGTGGCGCGCAGCAACTGCGGCACACCAATGTAGTCATTCGGCGCAATCGGCAGCGTGCCGCGCACCAGCAGGTCATTGGTATGGATGTTGGAGTCGTAATACTTTGGGGTGTAGTAATCCTGCAGGTTCATCCCCGGGGCGAGGTTCAGCGGGTTGTTGCTCTTGTTGGCGGTCTCGGCGTTATCCGCGTAGGCGCTGATGAAAGGCGCGAGCGACATCATCAGAAGACCGGCGTGCATCCCCAATTTGTTGAACATGATTCCCCGATTCCCTGGTGGCTCATTTTGGACGACTCGGCACTTGGCGGCCGTTGCGACGTAGTCTCTTTGCTACCAAGCCTGTAGGACACGTCTCTTGAAGCTAGCAGCTAAATGGGGGTTAGCTAGTCGAAGGGATTAATTCCTTGGTTTTTTTGTACAAGATTTCCGGTTTTTGTATGTACTGAAAAGTTAATAAGGATCAGCGGGTTGCGTGCGTTAACCCAACAGCCCAGATAGCGCGAGCGCGCAGGTGGCAAGATTTGTAGAGCGCGCTGATCGTGCCCGTGCGGGAGTAAACGATCAGCCAGGTTACTGTCTGCGCAGGCAACGCCCCTGATTCATTCGGTACTTAACACTTCTTCCCGAACGCCCGCTCTTCCTGCTCTCGCAACTCCGGCGTGAACTCCTCCCCAAAGTCCGCCGCCTCAAACACCTGACGAATCTCGATCTCGGCCTCAGTACCCGGCATCGGGTTGGGGCAACGCTTGACCCATTCGATGGCTTCTTCCCTGGATTTCACCTGCCACAGCCAATAGCCGGCGATCAGTTCCTTGGTTTCGGCGAACGGGCCGTCGATCACTGTGCGTTTGTCACCGCTGAAGCGCACGCGGGCGCCTTTGCTGCTGGGGTGCAGGCCTTCGCCGGCGAGGAGGATGCCTGCCTTGGCCAGTTCTTCGTTGTAGTTGCCCATGGCGGTCAGCAGTTCGGTGTCGGGCATGATGCCGGCTTCGGAGTCCTGGCTGGCTTTGATGATGATCATGAAGCGCATGGTGTTCACTCCGCTGGATTGGGATTGTTCACTTATAGTCGAATGAGCTTGGGCCGGATCGACAGCGCAGTCAGGGAAAGTCGTAACAAATTTTGTTATACCCCCGAACCCTTGTAGGAGCTGCCGAAGGCTGCGATCTTTTGATTTCGCTTTTTATGACGGTATTGAAAGCGCATCGAAGATCAAAAGATCGCAGCCTTCGGCAGCTCCTACATGGACAGTCGGCAGGCTCGCGAATGCAATCGGTCAGTCACTGAAGTGGTGAATGTGTCGGCGCCATCGCGAGCAGGCTCGCTCCCACAGGGGATCGGGGGCGCTGCAAGTTTTGTAACCGCAGTAGGTCGCCGACCGATTTCATGGTTAACTTCGGCCTCTTCACCATTCTCCACAACAACGTTCAGAAGGACTCCGTTCATGGCTCAAGTCACTCTTAAAGGCAACCCGGTTCAAGTCAACGGCCAGCTGCCTCAAGCCGGTTCCAAGGCGCCAGCCTTTTCCCTGGTTGCCGGCAATCTGTCCGACGTCACCCTGAAAGACTTCGCCGGCAAGCGCAAAGTGCTGAACATCTTCCCAAGCGTCGACACCCCGACCTGCGCCACGTCGGTGCGCAAGTTCAACGCCCAGGCCAATGACATCGCCAACACCGTGGTGCTGTGCATCTCCGCCGACCTGCCGTTCGCCCAATCGCGTTTCTGCGGCGCCGAAGGCCTGGAAAACGTCCAGAACCTGTCGACCCTGCGCGGCACCGAGTTCATCGAGAACTACGGCGTGGCCATCGCCGACGGCCCGCTCAAGGGCCTGACCGCCCGTGCCGTGGTGGTACTGGACGAAAACGACAACGTGCTGCACAGCGAACTGGTCAAGGAAATCGCTGAAGAGCCGAACTACGAAGCAGCCCTTGCTGTCTTGAAATAAGTAGCAATTACAATTGTTAACGGCCTGGCCCTGTCCAGGCCGTTTTCATTTGTGTTTCAGTATCTTGGATAAATCTCCTGTTACGTAAGCCGAAAGTAAATTGCCGGTAAAGGCGCTTTGCTTAAGACCCTCCAGTGCTTATCGTTCAGCCACATGTAACAGAAGCCCACGCGCCCAATGGTTGATCTCTCAATGCAATCCTCCGCTTCCCGTAGTCCCCGTCGCTGGCTGTTTGGCCTGCTTGTCCTGTTGGTCATCGCCGCCCTGTGCTGGAAATTCTGGCCAGGTGGCGCTGCGCCGAAAGAGGGCGCGCAGCAGAAAGCCGTGGCCGGCCACACGGGCAGGTCAGGGGCGATGCGTCCGGGATTCGGCGGCGCTTCCGGACCGGTTCCGGTACGCGTGGCACCGGCGGTCAAGGGCGATTTCCCGCTCTACTACAAGGCATTGGGCACGGTCACCGCGCTGAACACCATCAACGTGCGCAGCCGCGTTGGCGGCGAGCTGGTCAAGGTCTATTTCGAGGAAGGACAGATGGTCAAGGCGGGCGACTTGCTGGCCGACATCGACCCGCGCCCGTACCAGAACGCCTTGCTCCAGGCCGAAGGCACCTTGCTGCAGAATCAGGCACAGCTGAAAAATGCCCAGGTGGATGTGGAGCGTTATACCGGCCTGTACAAGGAAGACAGTATCGCCAAGCAGACCCTGGACACCGCCGTCGCGCTGGTCGGTCAGTTCCAGGGCACGGTCAAGACCAATCAGGCGGCGGTCAACGACGCCAAGCTCAATCTCGAATTCACCAGGATCCGCGCACCTATCGCCGGGCGCGTCGGCCTGCGCCAGCTCGACGTCGGCAACCTGGTTGCGGCCAACGACGCCACCGCGCTGGCGATCATCACCCAGACCCAGCCGATCAGCGTCGCTTTCACCTTGCCGGAGAACAGCCTTGACGTGGTGCTGGCGCGCTATCGCAGCGGCGCCAAATTGCCTGCCGAAGCCTGGGATCGCGGTGACACCAAGCTGCAAGCCACCGGGGTATTGCAGAGCCTGGACAACCAGATCGACGTCACCACCGGCACCCTGAAATTCAAGGCCCGCTACGATAACCGCGACCAGGCGCTGTTCCCCAACCAGTTCGTCAATGTGCGCCTGCTGGCCGACACCCTCAAGGACGTGATCCTCGCGCCTTCCGCGGCGATCCAGTTCGGCACCAATGGCACCTTTGTCTATGCCCTGGACGGCGACCGGAAGGTCAAGATCCGTCAGTTGAAAATCGGCGCCAGCGACGGTGAAAACACCGTGGTCACCGAAGGCCTTGTCGCCGGTGATCGGGTGGTGCTGGAAGGCACCGACCGCCTGAAGGACGGCAGCGACGTGGAGGTGGTCAACGACCCGCAGCAAGTGCCGACCAGCCCGGCCGGCCATCTGCAAGGCGGATCGGCGACCAACAGCACTGAACCGGCACCTGCCGGCAAGGCGAAAAAGGGCGGCGCATGAATCTCTCGCGGCTGTTCATCCTTCGCCCGGTAGCGACTACCTTGAGCATGCTGGCCATCATACTGGCCGGCGTGATCGCCTATCGACTGCTGCCGGTGTCGGCATTGCCCCAGGTCGATTACCCGACCATTCGCGTCATGACCCTCTATCCCGGCGCCAGCCCCGATGTCATGACCAGCGCCGTGACCGCGCCGCTGGAGCGCCAGTTCGGGCAGATGCCGGGCCTGACCCAGATGGCCTCGACCAGCTCCGGCGGCGCCTCGGTGCTGACCCTGCGTTTCAGCCTCGACATCAACATGGACGTCGCCGAGCAGCAGGTGCAGGCCGCGATCAACGCCGCGACCAACCTGCTGCCCAAGGACCTGCCGGCGCCGCCGGTGTACAACAAGGTCAACCCGGCCGATACGCCGGTGCTGACCCTGGCCATCACCTCCAAGACCATGTTGCTGCCCAAGCTCAACGATCTGGTCGACACGCGCATGGCGCAGAAAATCGCCCAGATCAGCGGCGTCGGCATGGTCAGCATCGCCGGCGGCCAGCGTCAGGCGGTGCGGATCAAGGTCAACCCCGAGGCCCTGGCGGCCAACGGCCTGAACCTGTCGGACGTGCGCACCCTGATCGGCGCGTCCAACGTCAACCAGCCCAAGGGTAACTTCGACGGCCCGACCCGGGTGTCGATGCTCGATGCCAACGATCAACTGACCTCGCCCGAGGACTACGCCAACCTGATCCTGGCCTACGCCAACGGTGCGCCGTTGCGGCTCAAGGACGTGGCTGAAATCGTCGACGGTGCCGAAAACGAACGGCTGGCCGCCTGGGCCAACGAAAACCAGGCGGTGCTGCTGAACATCCAGCGTCAACCGGGGGCCAACGTCATCGAGGTGGTGGACCGGATCAAGGCCTTGCTGCCGAGCATCACCGACAACCTGCCGGCCGGCCTCGACGTCATCGTGCTGACCGACCGCACCCAGACCATCCGCGCCTCGGTCAAGGATGTGCAGCACGAATTGCTGATCGCCATTGCCCTGGTAGTGATGGTCACCTTCCTGTTCCTGCGCCGGGCCAGTGCCACGATCATTCCGTCGGTGGCCGTGCCGCTGTCGCTGATCGGCACCTTTGGCGTGATGTACCTCGCCGGGTTCTCGGTCAATAACCTGACCCTGATGGCCCTGACCATCGCCACCGGTTTCGTGGTGGACGATGCGATCGTAATGCTGGAGAACATTTCCCGATTCATCGAAGAGGGCGACAGTCCGCTGAATGCGGCACTCAAAGGCGCCAGGCAGATCGGCTTTACCCTGATCTCCCTGACCCTGTCGCTGATTGCGGTATTGATTCCGCTGCTGTTCATGGCCGACGTGGTGGGGCGGCTGTTCCGCGAATTCGCGATCACCCTGGCGGTGGCGATCCTGATTTCCCTGGTGGTGTCCCTGACCCTGACGCCGATGATGTGCGCGCGCCTGCTCAAGCGTGAGCCGAAGGAAGAGGAACAGGGCCGTTTCTACCGCGGCAGCGGCGCTGTCATCGACTGGATGATTGCCGCCTACGGGCGCAAGTTGCAGTGGGTGCTCAAGCACCAGCCGCTGACGTTGCTGGTGGCCATCGGCACCCTGGCACTGACGGTCTTCCTGTACATGGTGGTGCCCAAGGGCTTCTTCCCGGTGCAGGACACCGGGGTGATCCAGGGCATTTCCGAAGCGCCGCAGTCGATTTCCTTCGCCGCCATGAGTGAGCGCCAGCAGGAACTGGCCAAGGTGATCCTGGCCGATCCGGCGGTCGAGAGCCTGTCGTCCTACATTGGTGTCGACGGCGATAACTCGACGCTCAACAGCGGTCGATTGCTGATCAACCTCAAGCCCCACGGCAACCGCGACCTGAGTGCAACCGAAGTGATTGCCCGCTTGCAGCCGGAACTGGACAAACTGGTCGGCATCCGCCTGTTCATGCAGCCGGTGCAGGACCTGACCATCGAGGACCGGGTCAGCCGCACGCAGTACCAGTTCAGCATGTCGTCGCCGGATTCCGAGCTGCTGAGCCTGTGGAGCGGGCGCCTGGTCGAGGCGCTTGCGCAGCGCCCCGAACTGACCGACGTGGCCAGCGACTTGCAGGACAAGGGCTTGCAGGTTTATCTGGTGATCGATCGCGATGCCGCGTCGCGGGTCGGGGTATCGGTGTCGAACATCACCGATGCGTTGTATGACGCCTTCGGCCAGCGGCAGATTTCCACCATCTACACCCAGGCCAGCCAATACCGCGTGGTGCTGCAATCGCAGTCCGGCGAGAAGATCGGCCCGAAGGCGCTGGACCAGATTCACGTCAAGACCACCGACGGCGGCCAGGTCCGTTTGTCCAGCCTGGCGCATATCGAGGAGCGCCAGGCGCAATTGGCGATCACCCATATCGGCCAGTTCCCGGCGGTGATGATGTCGTTCAACCTGGCGCCCGGCGTGGCGTTGGGGCATGCGGTGGAGATCATCGAGCAGGTGCAGAAGGACATCGGTATGCCGATTGGCGTGCAGACCCAGTTCCAGGGCGCCGCCGAGGCCTTCCAGGCGTCGCTGTCGAGCACCTTGCTGCTGATCCTGGCGGCGGTGGTGACCATGTACATCGTGCTGGGCGTGCTGTACGAGAGCTACATCCACCCGATCACCATCCTCTCGACCCTGCCGTCCGCGGCGGTCGGCGCCTTGCTGGCGTTGCTGCTGAGCGGCAATGACCTGGGGATGATCGCGATCATCGGCATCATCCTGCTGATCGGCATCGTGAAGAAGAACGCGATCATGATGATCGACTTTGCGCTGGACGCTGAGCGCAATCAGGGCATGGACCCGCAAACGGCGATCTATCAAGCCGCACTGCTGCGTTTCCGGCCGATTCTGATGACCACCCTGGCCGCGCTGTTCGGCGCGGTGCCCCTCATGCTGGCAACGGGTTCCGGAGCGGAACTGCGCCAGCCGCTGGGTCTGGTGATGGTCGGGGGCTTGCTGGTCAGTCAGGTGCTGACGCTGTTCACCACGCCCGTGATCTACCTGTATTTCGACCGTCTTGGTCGACGCTTCGGCAAATCCAAAGCCGAAGAGGTGGCGGTATGACCCTGCACACTCACGATTCCTGTGGGAGCGGGCTTGCTCGCGAAGGGGTCATGGCAGGCGACATCGATGCTGGCAGATCGACCGCTATCGCGAGCATGCTTGCTCCTTCAGGGATGGATGTCGGGAGCCGCCGTCGATGAACCTCTCGGGACCTTTCATCAAGCGTCCGGTAGCCACCATGCTGCTGAGCCTGGCGATCATGTTGCTGGGCGGCGTGAGCTTCGGCCTGTTGCCGGTGTCGCCGCTGCCGCAAATGGACTTCCCGGTGATCGTGGTCCAGGCCAGCCTGCCCGGCGCGAGCCCGGAAGTGATGGCCTCGACGGTGGCCACGCCACTGGAACGCTCCTTCGGCGCCATCGCCGGGGTCAACACCATGAGCAGCCGTTCCAGCCAGGGCTCGACCCGGGTGATCCTGCAATTCGACCTGGACCGCGACATCAACGGCGCGGCGCGGGAAGTGCAGGCGGCGATCAACGCCTCGCGCAACCTGTTGCCCAGCGGCATGCGCAGCATGCCGACCTACAAGAAGGTCAACCCGTCCCAGGCGCCGATCATGGTGTTGTCGCTGACCTCGGACGTGCTGGAAAAAGGCCAGCTGTATGACCTGGCCTCGACCATCCTGTCCCAAAGCCTGTCGCAGGTGCAGGGCGTCGGTGAAGTGCAGATCGGCGGCAGCTCCTTGCCGGCGGTGCGCATCGAACTCGAACCGCAGGCCCTGAACCAGTACGGCGTGGCGCTCGATGACGTGCGCAATACCATCGCCAATGCCAACGTGCGCCGGCCCAAGGGGTCGGTGGAAGACGGCCAGCGGCTGTGGCAGGTGCAGGCCAACGATCAACTGGAGAAAGCCAAGGACTACGAGTCGCTGATCATCCACTACGCCGATGGCGCCGCGTTGCGCCTCAAGGATGTGGCCAAGGTCAGCGATGGCGTCGAGGACCGCTACAACAGCGGCTTCTTCAACGACGACGCGGCGGTATTGCTGGTGATCAACCGCCAGGCCGGCGCCAACATCATCGAGACGGTCAACGAGATCAAGGCCCAGTTGCCGGCGTTGCAGGCGGTGCTGCCGGCCAGCGTCAAGCTGAACCTAGCCATGGACCGTTCGCCGGTGATCAAGGCCACGCTGCACGAAGCGGAAATGACCCTGCTGATCGCCGTGGCCCTGGTGATCCTGGTGGTGTTCCTGTTTCTCGGCAATTTCCGCGCCTCGCTGATCCCGACCCTGGCGGTGCCGGTGTCGCTGGTGGGCACCTTCGCGGTGATGTACCTGTACGGTTTTTCGTTGAACAACCTGTCGCTGATGGCGCTGATCCTGGCCACCGGGCTGGTGGTGGACGACGCCATCGTGGTGCTGGAAAACATTTCCCGGCATATCGATGAGGGCGTCAAACCGATGAAGGCTGCCTATCTCGGCGCCCAGGAAGTCGGTTTTACCTTGCTGTCGATGAACGTGTCGCTGGTGGCGGTGTTCCTGTCGATCCTGTTCATGGGCGGGATTATCGAAAGCCTGTTCCGCGAGTTTTCCATCACCCTGGCGGCGTCCATCGTGGTCTCGCTGGTGGTTTCCCTGACCCTGACCCCGATGCTCTGCGCCCGCTGGCTCAAGCCACACACACCGGGCCAGGAAAACCGCCTGCAACGCTGGAGCCGCCGCGCCAACGACTGGATGGTCGGCAAATACGCCACCAGCCTCGACTGGGTCCTGCGTCATCGCCGGCTGACGCTGCTCAGCCTGATTGTCACGGTTGGCGTTAACATTGCGCTGTATGTTGTTGTTCCTAAAACATTTTTACCGCAACAGGATACCGGTCAGCTGATCGGCTTCGTTCGGGGCGACGACGGCCTGTCGTTCAGCGTGATGCAGCCGAAAATGGAGATTTTCCGCCGTGCCGTGCTCAAGGATGACGCCGTGCAGAGCGTTGCCGGCTTCATTGGCGGCAGCAACGGCACCAACAACGCCTTCATGCTGGTGCGCCTCAAGCCGATCAAGGAACGCAATATTTCCGCGCAGAAGGTCATCGAGCGCTTGCGCAAGGAAATGCCCAAGGTCGCCGGTGCGCAGTTGATGCTGATGGCCGACCAGGACCTGCAGTTCGGCGGCGGTCGCGAGCAGACCTCGTCGCAGTATTCCTACATCCTGCAAAGCGGTGATCTTGGTGCGTTGCGCGAGTGGTATCCGAAGGTGGTGACCGCGCTCAAGGCCCTGCCGGAGCTGACCGCAATCGATGCTCGTGAAGGTCGTGGCGCCCAGCAGGTGACGCTGATCGTCGACCGCGACCAGGCCAAGCGCCTGGGCGTCGACATGGACATGGTCACGGCGGTGCTGAACAACGCCTACAGCCAGCGGCAGATATCAACCATCTACGACAGCCTCAACCAGTACCAGGTGGTGATGGAGGTCAATCCGAAATACGCCCAGGACCCGATCACCCTGAAACAGGTGCAGGTGATCACCGCCGACGGCGCGCGGATTCCGCTGTCGACCATTGCCCATTACGAAAACAGCCTGGAAGACGACCGCGTCAGCCACGAAGGCCAGTTCGCCTCGGAAAGCATTGCCTTCGACATGGCCGAAGGCGTGACGGTGGAGCAGGGCGGTGCCGCCATCGAGCGGGCGATTGCCTCGGTGGGCCTGCCGGAAGACGTGATCGCGAAAATGGCCGGCACCGCCGATGCCTTCGCCGCCACCCAGAAAAGCCAGCCGTGGATGATTCTCGGCGCGCTGGTGGCGGTGTACCTGGTGCTGGGTGTTTTGTACGAAAGCTATATCCACCCCCTGACCATCCTCTCGACCCTGCCGTCGGCGGGTGTCGGCGCGTTGCTGTCGATCTATGCCCTGGGGGGCGAGTTCAGCCTGATCTCGTTGCTGGGGTTGTTCCTGCTGATCGGCGTGGTGAAGAAAAACGCCATCCTGATGATCGACCTGGCGTTGCAGCTCGAACGTCAGCAAGGCATGGCGCCGCTGGAGTCTATCCGCAATGCGTGCCTGCAACGCCTGCGGCCGATCCTGATGACCACCCTGGCGGCGATCCTCGGTGCCTTGCCATTGCTGCTCAGCCGTGCCGAAGGGGCGGAAATGCGCCAGCCGCTGGGCCTGACCATCATCGGCGGGCTGATCTTCAGCCAGGTGCTGACCCTTTACACCACCCCGGTGGTTTACCTCTATCTCGACAAACTGCGCCATCGCTTCAACCACTGGCGTGGGGTGCGTACCGATGCTGCTCTGGAAACTCCGCTATGACTGACACATCGCTATTCAACCTGGCCACGCCGCTGGCCACATCGTTGATCAAGGCCCGAGGCTCGCGGTTGCTGAGCCTGACGCTGTGCATGGCGATGCTCAGTGCCTGCGCCGTCGGCCCGGATTACCAGCGCCCGCCAGCCGCCGCGCCGATGGCGTACAAGGAAGCGGCCGGCTGGCGTCAGGCCAATCCGAGCGATTCCCTGGCCCGGGGTGCCTGGTGGGAGCTGTATGGCGACCGCCAGCTCAACGGCCTGATCGAACAACTCAACAGCGCCAACCAGACGGTTGCCCAGTCCGAGGCCCAGTACCGTCAGGCCCAGGCGCTGGTGCGCAGTGCCCGTGGCGCGTTTTTCCCCACCGTGGACCTGAGCATGGGAAAAAACCGCTCCAGCCAGGGCACCGGCAGCAGCAGTTCCAGCCTGACCAGTTCTTCCAGCGGTATTCGCGACACCTACACCGCCCAGGCCGGCGTCAGCTGGGAAGCGGACATCTGGGGCAAATTACGCCGTGGCCTCGAAGCGGACACCGCCAATGCCCAGGCCAGCTACGCCGATCTGGCGGCGATGCGCTTGAGCCAGCAGTCGGAGCTGGTGCAGAACTACCTGCAATTGCGGGTCATCGATGAGCAGAAGCGCCTGCTGGAAGCAACCGTGGAGGCTTACAAGCGCTCGTTGAAAATGACCGAAAACCAGTACCGCGCCGGGGTCTCCGGCAAGGATGCGGTGGCCCAGGCCCAGACGCAGCTCAAGGGCACCGAAGCAGACATGGTCGACCTGATCTGGCAACGCGCCCAGTTCGAAAACGCCATCGCCGTACTGATCGGCCTGCCGCCGGCCGAGTTCGAACTGGCTGAAAGCGAGGACATCCCGGCCTTGCCCGAAGTCCCGCTGAGCTTGCCTTCGCAGTTGCTGGAACGGCGTCCGGACATTGCCTCCGCCGAGCGCTCGGTGATGGCCGCCAATGCCAACATCGGCGTGGCCAAGGCGGCCTACTACCCGGACCTGACCCTGAGCCTGAACGGCGGTTACAGCAGCAGTACTTCCAAGGATTTGTTCAGCCTGCCCAACCGCTTCTGGTCGGTGGGCCCGCAACTGGCCATGACCCTGTTCGACGGCGGCCAGCGTTCGGCGGAAGTCGACCGCAGCGAAGCGGCCTACGACGAAACCGTGGCCAAGTACCGCCAGACCGTACTCGACGGCTTCCGTGAAGTGGAAGATTACCTGGTTCAGCTCAAGGTCCTGGAAAACGAAGCCGTGGTTCGCCAGCAAGCCCTGGACGCGGCGCGCGAATCCTTGCGCCTGACCCAGAACCAGTACAAGGCCGGGGTGATTGCCTATCTGGATGTGGTGGTGGTTCAGGCGGCGGCATTGAGCAACGAACGCAGTGCGCTGAGTCTGCTGCAGAGCCGCTTGATTGCCAGCGTGAATCTGATTGCCGCACTGGGTGGCGGCTGGGACGGGCAGCTTCAGGTGAGCGACAAACAGTGAAGCATTGTCCCTGTAGGAGCTGCCGAAGGCTGCGATCTTTTGATCTTGATTTTCGCTGATCGGGAAAGGATCGCAGCCTCGTTTCACTCGGCAGCTCCTACACAGACAGGTGCCGGGATAGAGCATCTACGGTAGATCAAACAAGCGTTTCATCGGCTTGATGGCGAAATGATAACTTTTTCAGTGCGTTAAATGGCGGAATCAATATAATCGCCAAATTTGCCCCACCGAGAAGGGAAGCAGTACGGGGGGCGGTGGCGAGACTCCTTATGCTCATCGGTAGCTATTCTCCAACGCTGGTCGTCATCTCACTTTGCGTCGCGATCCTCGCCTCATACACTGCGCTCGACCTGACCGGGCGTATTGCCACTGCCAAGGGGCGAGCCGTGCATTTATGGACGGCCGGCGGCGCATTCGCCATGGGCGTCGGCGTCTGGTCGATGCACTTCATTGGCATGCTCGCGTTCAAGCTGCCGATCGACCTCGGCTACGACCTCACCATTACCTTGCTTTCGCTGCTGATCGGCATCCTGTCCTGCGGATTCGCCCTGTGGCTGGTCAGCCAGCCCCGATTGCCGGCCTGGCAACTGGCGTTCGGCGCCCTGGTGATGGGCGCGGGGATCAGCGCCATGCATTACACCGGCATGGCCGCCATGCGCATGCAACCGGGCATCGATTACGACCCGACGTTGTTCGGCACCTCGCTGTTGATTGCGGCCGGGGCGTCGGGGGCTGCGCTGTGGATTGCTTTCCGCCTGCGCCAGCACGCGCCTTATGTCCGCCTGATCCGTGGCGGTGCGGCGGTGATCATGGGGATTGCCATCGTCGGCATGCATTACACGGCCATGGCCGCCGCACGTTTCCCGGACGGCAGTTTTTGCGGTGCGGCGGTAGACGGTTTGAGCGGCAAGGGCCTGGACAACCTGGTGCTGATCACCACGCTGGCGGTGTTGAGCATCGCCTTGCTGACCTCGATCCTTGACGCGCGCCTGGAAGCCCGTACCGCCAGCCTTGCCCACTCGCTGACCGAAGCCAACCGTGAACTGACCCAACTGGCCTTGCACGACACCCTGACCGGCTTGCCGAACCGGGTATTGCTGGCCGACCGCATCGACCAGGCCATCTCCCGGGTGAATGGCGAAGGCGGTTGTTTTGCGCTGATGTTCATCGATCTGGACGGCTTCAAGCCGGTCAATGATGCGTTTGGCCATCACATGGGCGACCAGTTGCTGCGCGAAGTCAGCCTGCGCCTGCGTGAGGATTTGCGCAGCCAGGACACCCTGGCGCGCATCGGCGGCGATGAGTTCGTGCTGCTGGTGCAACTCAGTGACCAGAATGACGCCATGGGCCTCGCCGCCCGCCAGGTCGCGCTGATCGCCCGTCCGTTCCGCGTCGCTGAGCATGATCTGCAGATCTCCGCCAGCGTCGGCATCTCGCTGTATCCGGGCAATGGCCAGAACGCCCACGAACTGCTGATGAACGCGGATGCGGCGATGTATCACGCCAAGGGCGCCGGCAAAAACGGCTACAGCTTCTTCGACGCCTCGATGAACAGCAACGCGCGCAAGCAGCTGCAACTGCTGCAAGACTTGCGCAACGCGGTCGAGCAGCAACAGTTCAGCCTGCATTACCAGCCCAAGTTCGATGCCGCCAATGGTCAGCCGGTCGGCGCCGAGGCGCTGTTACGCTGGGAGCATCCGACCCAGGGCATGCTGCTGCCGGACAAATTTATCGAGCTGGCGGAGAAGACCGGGCTGATCATCCCGATTGGCGACTGGGTGCTCAACGAAGCCTGTCGGCAGATGCGCGAATGGTACGTGCTGGGCTACACCGACTGGCGCATCGCGGTGAACCTTTCGGCCTTGCAGTTCTGCCATGCGGGGTTGGTGAAAAGCGTGGCCAAGGCCTTGTCCACGCATCACTTGCCGGCCAACAGCCTGACCCTGGAAATCACCGAAACCACGGCCATGAGCGATGCCGATGCGAGCATGACGGTGCTGCAGGAGCTGTCGGATATGGGCGTCGACCTGTCCATCGATGACTTCGGCACCGGTTATTCGAGCCTGATGTACCTCAAGCGTTTGCCGGCCAATGAACTGAAGATCGACCGGGGCTTTGTGCGTGACCTGGAGCGTGACAGCGATGACGCGGCCATCGTTTCGGCGATTGTCGCCCTCGGTCAGGCGCTGGGGCTGCGCATCGTCGCCGAAGGCGTGGAAACCGATGTCCAGCAGGACTTCCTGACGCAACTGGGGTGCAACTCGTTGCAGGGCTACCTGCTGGGGCATCCGTTGCCGGCCGAGCGGTTCATGATGGAGATTCATCGCTCGGAGCAGTTGGCACTGGCCTGACGTACCGCGTTATCGTTCTGCGCGGCGGTACGGCGAAGTCACCGTCACATCATGCAAAAACCGCCAAGGCCGGTTATTCTTGCCCCCGACCGCATACGCTTGAAACGGGGAAAGCCTGCATGGAAAAAGTCATCGTCATCACCGGCGGCAGTCGCGGCATTGGCGCCGCTACAGCCCTGTTGGCCGCTGAACTTGGCTATCGGATCTGCATCAACTACCAGTCGGATGAAGAGGCGGCGCAAGGCGTGCTGGAGCAAGTCCGCGCACGGGGCGCACAAGCCATTGCGGTGCGCGCCGATGTCAGCATCGAAGATGAAGTGATCGCCCTGTTCAACCGGGTGGACAGCGAACTGGGCCGCGTCACGGCACTGGTGAACAATGCCGGCACCGTCGGGCAAAAGTCCCGGGTCGACGAAATGTCCGAATTCCGCATTCTCAAAATTCTCAAGACCAACGTGCTGGCGCCGGTGCTGTGCGCCAAGCACGCCATCCTGCGCATGTCGCCCAAGCATGGCGGGCAGGGCGGCAGCATCGTCAACGTCTCCTCGGTCGCCGCACGCCTGGGCTCGCCCAACGAATACGTCGACTACGCCGCCTCCAAGGGCGCGCTCGACACCTTCACCATCGGTCTGTCCAAGGAAGTGGCGGGCGAGGGGATTCGCGTCAATGCGGTGCGACCGGGTTACATCTACACCGATTTCCACGCACTGAGCGGCGATCCGGATCGGGTCAGCAAGCTGGAATCGGCGATCCCCATGGCCCGGGGCGGGCGGCCAGATGAAGTGGCCGAGGCGATTGTGTGGTTGTTGTCGGACAAGGCGTCTTATGCCACCGGGACTTTTGTTGATTTGGGGGGTGGGCGCTAGTCCCTTGGATTTGCGTTGCCAGCACTGGCCTCTTCGCGGGCAAGCCCGCTCCCACAGGGTTCTTTGTCGTACACAGAATTTGTGTCCATCACCGTCCATTGTGGGAGCGGGCTTGCCCGCGAAGAGGCCGGAACGGGCGACGCAGAGCTGTCAGAACGAACGCACAATCCGTCCCAACGTCTCCATCGCCTTCTCGGCAGCCTCGCTCCACGGGCTGCCGTAATTCAACCGAATGCAATGCCTGAAGCGCTGGGCCGGGGAAAAAATCGGTCCCGGGGCGATGCTGATGCCTTGCGCCAGCGCCATCTGGAACAACTTCAACGAATCCATCTGCGCCGGCAGTTCCAGCCACAGGAAGTAGCCGCCGGCCGGTTGGCTGACGCGGGTTTCTGCCGGGAAATAGCGGGCAATGGCCGCGAGCATGGCGCTTTGCTGCTCTTCCAGGGCGTAACGCAGTTTGCGCAGGTGCCGATCGTAGCCACCGTGTTGCAGGTAATCGGCGATGGCGGCCTGGGCCGGCATCGAGGCGCAGAGCGAGGTCATGAGTTTCAGGCGTTCGATCTTCTGCGCGTAGCGCCCGGCGGCGACCCAACCCACCCGGTAGCCCGGGGCCAGGCTTTTGGCGAAGGAACCGCAGTGCATCACCAAGCCTTCGGTATCGAACGCCTTGGCCGGTTTTGGCGCTTGTTGGCCGTAGTACAACTCGGCGTAGACATCGTCCTCGATCAGCGGCACCTGGTGGTGGCGCAGCAACTCGACCAGTTCCTGTTTCTTCGCCTCGGGCATGGTCGCGCCCATGGGGTTCTGGAAACTGGTCATGCACCAGCAGGCCTTGATCGGGTGGCGTTCCAGGGTTTGCGCCAGGACGCCAAGATCAATGCCGTCACGCGGGTGCACCGGGATTTCCACGGCCTTGAGTTTCAGCCGTTCCAGAACTTGCAGGCAGGCATAGAACGCCGGGGCTTCGATGGCCACCAGGTCGCCGGGTTCGGTGACCGCTTGCAGGCACAGGTTCAACGCCTCCAGGGCGCCATTGGTGATCAGCAGTTCTTCCATCGGCAGCATCAGGCCGCCGACCATGTAGCGCAGGGCGATTTGCCGGCGCAGTTGCGGGTTGCCCGGCGACATGTCGGTCACGACCATGCGCGGGTCCATCTCGCGACTGGCGCTGGCCAGCGAGCGTGACAGCCGTTGCAGCGGGAACAGGGTCGGGCTGGGGAAGGCCGAGCCGAACGGCACGGTGTTCGGGTCCTTGATCGAGTCGAGGACCGAGAACACCAGTTCGCTGACATCGACTTCGGTCGATTCATTGACCTGGGTGCTGATCACCGGCTCGGAAAACGGCCGTGGCGCATGGGCGTTGACGAAGTAGCCGGAGCGCGGCCGGGCGCGGATCAGGCCACGGCGTTCGAGCAGGTAATAGGCCTGGAACACCGTGGACGGGCTGACCCCGTAGGTCTGGCTGGCGTAGCGCACCGACGGCACGCGTTGGCCGGGGCCGAGGACGCCGGAGCGGATCAGTTCAGCGATGTCGTCGGCGAATTTTTCGTAGCGTTTCATCGAGTGCCCGATTGGTATTGTTCAGAAAAATCGAGGTGACTTCTTCGCGAGCAAGCCCGCTCCCACATTGGATTTTTGAACACTGGAGATCCGATGTGGGAGCGGGCTTGCTCGCGAATGGCGCACCGCAGTCTAAAGCGTTAACGATTCATCGGCGCAACAAACCGGCTCTTGGCCACACTGGAGACGCCCGGCTCATCGCTGTCGACAATCTTGAAGCTGATGCCCTGCGAACTGCTGCTCGCCCGTTCCGTGGTCATCGCCACCGACACCGGGATATCGACAATCTCGCCGGGTGCCAGGCTCAAATCGGTCTTGCCTTGCAATTGGAAGCCGTCGCCGTCGACCAGGGTCAGGCGGTAGTCCTGGCGTTGCTGGGTTTTGTTGATGACCTTCAGGCTGTAGATGTTCTCGATCTGCCCCTGGCTGTTCTCGCGGAACAGGCCACGGTCCTTGCTCACGTCCAGCGACACCATCGGCCGCTCCATCAAAGCGACCACCAGTGCGCCGATCATCACTAGCAGCACGGCGGTGTAGCCGATCAGGCGGGGGCGCAGCAGGTGCGTCTTGCCACCCTGCAACTGATGCTCCGAGGTGTAACTGATCAACCCGCGTTCGTAGCCCATCTTGTCCATGATCGAGTCACAGGCGTCGATGCACGCCGCGCATCCGATGCACTCCATCTGCAAGCCGTCGCGGATGTCGATGCCGGTGGGGCAGACCTGCACGCACAGCTGGCAGTCGATGCAATCGCCCAGGCCGGCCTCGGCCGGTTTGACGTCGCGTTTGCGCGGGCCACGGTTTTCGCCGCGGGCGACATCGTAGGAAATGGTCAGGGTGTCCTTGTCGAACATCACGCTCTGGAACCGTGCATAGGGGCACATGTGCATGCACACCGCTTCGCGCAGCCAGCCGGCATTGATGTAGGTGGCCCCGGTGAAAAACAAGACCCAAAACAGGCTGACGCCGCCCATCTGCAAGGTCAGCAGCTCTTCGGCCAGCGGCCGGATCGGCGTGAAGTAGCCGACGAAGGTCAGGCCGGTCAGCAGGCTGATCGCCAGCCACAGGGTGTGCTTGGCCGAGCGGCGCAGCAACTTGTTCAGGCCCCAGGGCGCGGCTTGCAACTTGATCCGTTGGTTGCGCTCGCCTTCGGTGATTTTCTCGCACCACATGAAGATCCAGGTCCAGGAGCTTTGTGGGCAGGTGTAGCCGCACCAGACCCTGCCCGCGAACACGGTGATGGCGAACAGGCCGAAGGCGGCGATGATCAGCAGCGCCGACAGCAGGATGAAATCCTGCGGCCAGAAGGTCGCGCCAAAGATGTGGAATTTGCTTTCGGACAGGTCCCAGAGTAATGCCTGGCGGCCACCCCAGTTCAACCACACCGTTCCGAAGAACAGCAGGAACAGAACGCCTGCGCCGCTGATGCGCAGGGTACGGAACAGGCCGGTGAAGCTGCGGGTGTGGATCAGGTTGTCGCTGGTCTTGACCTTCATCTTGTTGGGGCGTGAAGGTTCAAAGGTTTCTACGGTTCGGACGGGGATTCTCTCGCTCATGGTCTTTCGCTCATCAGCCTCCATCAGGCATGAGCACTATGAGCGTCGATCTGTTTGCATAACAGACTCAGGTATTTGAATAAAAACCGGATCAGATGCCTGCTGAGGCCCCGCCTGCGACAAGTTGAAGCACTTGGCGCGGCGGGATGCGAATGCCTGCCTCAGGCGCTGGCGGGTGATGTTGATGCGGGTCAGTCAAATCACCGAATCACTGTCCGTGGCCTTCAAATGCCGGCGACCGTCAACGGCACCTGCTACGGTCAATGCGTCGGCTTCTGCTTCGGTGATGTAAATGCGCTGGCCATTGAGGTCGACCGCCGACATGGCTTTGGCGCCGTCAGTGATGATGGTCACATCGGGGCACAGGCGAATTTCCTCGCCATGTTCAACGGTGAAGAAGCAGGTCTGGTTCTCGATGCGTACGGGCATGACGTGATCCTTTTTTGCGACGGGTTAAACGTTAGGGCGCACGCACCGGGCTTCGTTCTGTGCAACCGATTAATGGTCGATGCGGTCCATCCTCCATAGCCCCCTCACAAGGACCTCACCATGAACGCCTGGTGGCACGAAGTCTGGGTGACCCTGCAAGCGGAATTCGCCGACATTGGCGATGCTTCGCAGTTGACGCGTATCACCGTGCGCCTGCTGATGGCGGCCATTCTGGGCGGCATTCTCGGTTTCGAGCGCGAGCACAAGGGCAAGGCGGCAGGCGTGCGGACCCACATGCTGGTAGCGCTCGGCGCGGCGTTGTTCGTGCTGGTACCACAAATGTCCGGCGCCCAGGCCGATGCCATGAGCCGGGTGGTGCAAGGCGTGATCGCCGGGATCGGTTTCCTGGGAGCCGGCACCATCCTGAAAAACCAGGAGGGCGACGAAGGCCACGTCAAAGGCCTGACCACCGCCGCCGGCCTATGGATGACCGCCGCCATCGGCGTATCCGCCGGATTGGGCAGGGAAGCGACGGCGCTGTTCAGCACCTTCCTGGCGCTCGCGATTTTCAGCGTCATGCCAAGGATCGTGAAAATGTTCGAGAAAGACCGCGATCCCCCGTAGGAGCTGCCGCAGGCTGCGATCTTTTGATCTTGATCTTTGCCCTCTTCGACACATCAAAAAAGCAAGATCAATAGATCGCTATCTGCGGCAGCTCCTACATTGAATCTTCATGAGTTTGGGGCACGGTATCAGGGTTGGACAATCACCGGCGGCATCGTCGTCGGCGGTTCTT
The DNA here is from genome assembly GCF_902498195.1 of Pseudomonas fluorescens. Taxonomy (GTDB): domain Bacteria; phylum Pseudomonadota; class Gammaproteobacteria; order Pseudomonadales; family Pseudomonadaceae; genus Aquipseudomonas; species Aquipseudomonas fluorescens_BU. The sequence continues at coordinate 909,309 of NZ_CABVIY010000001.1, forward strand.
CCCTCGGTGGCGGGTTGCTGCCGGGTGGGTCTTCTTCAGGCACTGGTTGCGGGTCGCTCGGCGGGATTACGGGGTCGTCGATGTTCGGATCGGGGGTTTCCGCGGGGAAGGGGTTGTTCATCGTTCAAGCCTCCGGTGGCACATGGCGTGAGTCGTGCTTAAGTGGATTGACCACTGCGCGAAGGATTTGATTCCAGTCAATTGCCGATGAACTTTTGCAGGCGGCTGTCGCTCGGAACCTAAGTGAGTTCATTCGGTGAGGGACTGACCGATGTGGATGACAATCAGACACGAGAGCGTCCTTGGGGCGTACAGGAGAGATGCTCGATGACGGCTGAAAAACCTGGTGAGTTGAGCTACAACCCGCATATTCCATTGTCGCAGGCCTTGTTGTTGCCGCGAATCGCCATCGAAGACACCATGCCGACCCTTGAGGGCGGGCAGTTCGCGATCAAGGCCGTGGCAGGGCAGGACGTGGTGGTGACCAGCAAGGTGTTTGCTGACGGCCATGACAAGCTGGCCGTGCGCCTGCGCTGGCAAGCCGAGGGCGACGACGTCTGGCGCAGCGAGGTCATGACCGACCTGGGCAACAATGGCTGGCAGGGCCGGTTTCGTGTTGAGGCCCAGGGTCGTCATGTCTTCTGTATCGAAGCCTGGATCGACCAGTTCGCCAGTTTCCGTTATGAACTGGAGAAAAAGCATGCCGCCGCCGTTCCTGTCAGCCTGGAGCTGCAGGAAGGTCGGCTTTACGTTCAGCAAGCCGCCGAACGCGCGGAAGGTGAATTGAGCGAGCAGTTGTCGGCGTTGCACCACGAGCTGTCCGGGCTGCTGGAAACCGAGCAGGTCGCGTTGTTTCTGCACCAACGTAGCGCCGAACTGATGGCCCAGGCCGATCATCGCGCCTACCTGAGCCTCAGCCCCGAGTACCCGGTGGATGTCGAGCGTGAACTGGCGCAGTTCGCCAGTTGGTATGAATTGTTCCCGCGTTCGATCACCGACGATCCGGCGCGGCACGGCACCTTCAACGATGTGCATTCACGGCTGGCGATGATTCAGGACATGGGCTTCGACGTCCTGTATTTCCCGCCGATCCATCCGATCGGGCGCAGCTATCGCAAGGGGCCGAACAATTCCCTGACCGCGGGCCCCGATGATCCGGGTAGTCCCTATGCCATCGGCAGCGAGGAGGGCGGGCACGAGGCGATTCATTCGCAGCTGGGCACCCGCGAAGACTTTCGCCGGCTGGTGGCGGCGGCCGCCGATCATGGCCTGGAAATCGCCCTCGACTTCGCCATCCAGTGCTCCCAGGACCACCCCTGGCTGAAGCAGCATCCGGGCTGGTTCAACTGGCGGCCGGACGGCACGATCAAATACGCGGAAAACCCGCCGAAGAAATACCAGGACATCGTCAATGTCGACTTCTATGCCGTGGAAGCGATTCCCAGCCTGTGGGTTGAACTGCGCGACATCGTCGTCGGTTGGGTGCTGGAGGGTGTGAAGCTGTTTCGTGTCGACAACCCGCACACCAAGCCGTTGCCGTTCTGGCAATGGCTGATCGCCGATGTGCGGGCGCTGTACCCCGACGTGATCTTTCTCGCCGAGGCCTTCACCACGCCGGCGATGATGGCGCGGTTGGGCAAGGTCGGTTACTCCCAGAGCTACACCTACTTCACCTGGCGCAACACCAAGCAGGAGCTGGCGACCTATTTCACCGAACTCAACGAATCGCCCTGGCGTGAATGCTACCGGCCCAACTTCTTCGTCAATACGCCGGACATCAACCCGGCGTTCCTGCATGAGTCCGGGCGTCCCGGTTTTCTGATCCGCGCGGTGCTGGCGACCATGGGATCGGGCTTGTGGGGCATGTATTCCGGCTTCGAACTGTGTGAATCGGCGCCGGTGCCCGGCAAAGAGGAGTACCTCGATTCCGAGAAGTACCAGATCCGTCCACGGGACTTCACCGCGCCCGGCAACATCATTGCCGAGATCGCCCAGCTCAACCGGATTCGCCGACAGAACCCGGCGCTGCACACGCACCTGGGCCTGAAAATCTACAACGCCTGGAATGACAACATTTTGTATTTCGGCAAACGCAGCGCTGATGGCAGCAACTTCATCCTGGTGGCGGTCAACCTCGACCCGCATAACCCGCAGGAGGCGAATTTCGAATTGCCGCTGTGGGAAATGGGCCTGTCCGACGACGCCAGCACCCAGGGCGAAGACCTGATGAACGGCCATCGCTGGACCTGGCACGGCAAGTACCAGTTCATGCGCATCGACCCGGCGTATCAGCCGTTCGGGATTTGGCGGATTACCCCATAAGCGCAGGTCTCCTGTGGGAGCGGGCTTGCTCGCGAAGGCGTTGTGTCAGCCACCATCAATGTCGAATGACGCACCGCTTTCGCGAGCAAGCCCGCTCCCACAGGGGGGCGACAGCATTTTCGGATTCAACAGGAGTTTCAAATGGCGAAGAAACCCAAGGCAGCCACATTCATCAAGGACCCACTCTGGTACAAGGATGCGGTCATTTATCAAGTTCACGTCAAATCCTATTTCGACTCCAATAACGACGGAATCGGCGACTTTCCCGGCCTGATCGCCAAACTCGATTACATCGCCGATCTGGGCGTCAACACCATCTGGCTCTTGCCGTTCTACCCCTCGCCACGCCGCGACGATGGCTACGACATCGCCGAGTACCGGGGCGTGCACAGCGACTACGGCACCATGGCCGACGCCAAGCGGTTCATCGCCGAGGCGCACAAGCGCGGTTTGCGGGTGATCACCGAGCTGGTCATCAACCACACCTCCGACCAGCACGCCTGGTTCCAGCGCGCGCGCAAGGCCAAGAAAGGCTCGGCGGCGCGGGATTTCTACGTGTGGTCCGATGACGATCAAAAGTACGACGGCACCCGCATCATTTTCCTCGACACCGAAAAGTCCAACTGGACCTGGGACCCGGTGGCCGGCCAATACTTCTGGCACCGCTTCTATTCGCACCAGCCGGACCTGAATTTCGATAACCCGCAAGTCATGAAGGCCGTGCTGTCGGTGATGCGCTACTGGCTCGACATGGGCATCGACGGCTTGCGCCTGGACGCGATTCCGTACCTGATCGAGCGCGACGGCACCAACAACGAAAACCTGCCGGAGACCCACGACGTCCTCAAGCAGATCCGCGCCGAGATCGACGCCAATTACCCCGACCGCATGTTGCTGGCCGAAGCCAATCAATGGCCGGAAGACACGCAGCTGTATTTCGGCGATACCGACAAAAAAGGCCTCAACGGCGACGAGTGCCACATGGCGTTCCACTTCCCGCTGATGCCGCGCATGTACATGGCGCTGGCCCAGGAGGACCGCTTTCCGATTACCGACATTCTGCGCCAGACCCCGGAGATTCCGGCCAACTGCCAGTGGGCGATCTTTCTGCGCAACCATGATGAGCTGACCCTGGAAATGGTCACCGACAAGGAGCGCGACTACCTGTGGAATTACTACGCCGCCGACCGTCGGGCGCGGATCAACCTGGGCATTCGCCGGCGCCTGGCGCCGTTGATGGAGCGCGACCGGCGTCGGGTGGAGCTGCTCAACAGCCTGCTGCTGTCGATGCCCGGCACGCCGACCCTGTATTACGGCGATGAGATCGGCATGGGCGACAACATCTACCTGGGCGACCGCGACGGCGTGCGTACGCCGATGCAATGGTCCATCGACCGCAACGGCGGTTTCTCCCGCGCCGACCCGGCCAGTCTGGTCCTGCCGCCGATCATGGACCCGCAATACGGTTACCTGTCGGTCAACGTCGAGACTCAGTCCGGCGACCCGCACTCGCTGCTCAACTGGACACGGCGCATGCTCGCGGTGCGCAAGCAATCCAAGGCCTTTGGCCGTGGCACCCTGAAAATGCTCTCGCCGAGCAACCGCAGGATTCTGGCCTACACCCGTGAATTCACCGGGACCGACGGCAAGCACGAAATCATTCTGTGCGTGGCCAATGTCTCGCGCAGTGCCCAGGCGGCGGAGCTGGACCTGTCGGCCTACGTCGGCATGGTGCCGGTGGAGATGCTGGGCGGTAACGCCTTTCCGCCCATCGGCCAGTTGAATTTCCTCCTGACGCTGGCGCCCTACGGGTTTTACTGGTTTGTGCTGGCGGCGGAAAACCAGATGCCGAGCTGGCACGTGGAGCCGGCGCAGAGCCTGCCGGACTTCACCACCCTGGTGCTGAAAAAACGCATGGAAGAACTGCTCGAAGCGCCCACCCGCGACACCCTGGAGCAGGACATCTTGCCGAACTGGCTGCAAAACCGCCGCTGGTTCGCCGGCAAGGACGCGGCCATCGACCGGGTCAACCTGGCCTACGGTGTGCGCTTCGGCGATGCGCAGCACCCGGTGTTGTTGAGCGAAATCGAAGTGACCAGCGCCGGCCAGGTCAGCCGTTACCAACTGCCGTTTGGCTTCATCGCCGAAGATCAGGTTGGTACGGCGCTGCCGCAGCAGCTTGCGCTTTCCAGGGTGCGCCGTGGCCCGCAGGTGGGTTTGATCACCGATGCCTTCAGCCTGGAAAACTTCATTCGCACGGTGTTGCAGCGCATCCAGGACAGTGCGGTATTGCCGTCCGACGGGGGCGAGATCCGCTTCGAACCGACCGCCGAGCTGGCCAAGCTGGGCCTTGGCGCCGAGTCGGAGGTGCGTTATCTGTCGGCCGAGCAATCCAACAGTTCGGTGGTGGTCGGCAACAGCCTGGTGCTGAAGCTGATCCGCAAGGTCGCTTCGGGTGTGCACCCGGAACTGGAAATGAGCGCGTACCTGACCCAGGCCGGTTTCCGTAATATTTCGCCACTGCTGGGTTCGGTGGTCCGTCGCGATGCCCAGGGCGAAGACAACCTGCTGATGATCGCCCAAGGCTACCTGAGCAATCAGGGCGATGCCTGGGAGTGGACGCAGAACAACCTCGAACGGGCGTTGCGCGACGAGTTGGCGGACGCCATGTCCGAGCAGGAGCAGCATTACAACGCCCTCGGCGAATTGCAGGATTTTGCCGCGATGCTCGGCCAGCGCCTGGGTGAAATGCATCAGGTGCTGGCGGCACCGAGCGACAACCCGGACTTTGCCCCGCAACCCACCACGCCAAAGGATGCGCTGGCAACGGCCAAGGATGTTTCGGGGCAAATCGAACACGCACTGAAACTGCTCAAGCAGCATCAAAATGAACTGAACCCGGCGGACAAAAACCTGGTCAGCCAGTTACTGGACAACAAAAAAGCCATCCTCAGCCACGTGCAGGCCTTGGCCCGGCAGACGGCCGGTGGCTTGCGCATTCGGGTTCACGGCGACTTGCATCTGGGCCAGGTGCTGGTGATCAAGGGCGACGCCTATCTGATCGACTTCGAAGGCGAGCCGGCCCGCCCATTGCATGAACGGCGGGGCAAGCACAGCCCGTACAAAGATGTCAGCGGCGTGCTGCGCTCGTTTGACTATGCGGCGGCCATGACCATCAACGTACAGAATGTCGACCACACCGAGGCCGCGCGAGCCGCTCGCCGTCGGGTCGCCGATCGTTATTTAAATGAAGCAAAACATGCATTTGTGGTCGCTTATCGGCAATCGGCAGCTACGCTTGGCCATGCATGGCAAGATCCAGAGGGCGAGGACGCCGCATTGGCGTTGTTCGGCCTGGAGAAGGCAGCGTATGAAGTGGCCTATGAGGCAGAGAATCGCCCCACCTGGCTGTCCGTGCCGTTGCACGGCCTTTACGGGTTATTGAGTGGGCTCAAACCCTTTTCCGATCTTGGTGGAGAGTAGTCATGAGTTTCTCGAACAAGGAACAGGGTCATCATCACAAAGAAGCGCTGTTGCCCAGGGCGCGGGATATCGATGCACTGGTGCGCGCCGAGCATCACGACCCTTTCGCCATTCTCGGTCCCCACGGCGACGGTGCCGGCGGGCAATTCATCCGGGCTTACCTGCCGGACGCTCTGAGCGTGCAGGTGGTGGCCAAGGCGTCCGGGGAGGAGTTGGGCAACCTTGAAGCGACCCAGACCCCCGGGCTGTTCGTCGGCCATTTCGAACGGGCGCAACCCTATGTGCTGCGCACCCGTTGGGCCGGCGGCGAACTGACCGCGGAAGACCCCTACAGCTTTGGTCCGCTGCTGGGCGAGATGGATTTGTACCTGTTTGCCGAAGGCAATCACCGCGACCTGAGCAGTTGCCTCGGTGCGCAGTTGATGACCGTGGACGGGGTCGAAGGCGTGCGCTTCGCCGTATGGGCGCCGAACGCCAGGCGCGTGTCGGTGGTGGGGGATTTCAACGGCTGGGACGGTCGTCGTCATCCCATGCGCCTGCGTCACCCGACCGGAGTCTGGGAAATATTTATCCCGCGCCTGCAAGCGGGGGAGACCTATAAATACGAGATTCTCGGCCAGCAGGGGATTCTCCCGCTCAAGGCCGACCCCATGGCGCTGGCCACCAGCCTGCCGCCTGACACCGCTTCAAAGGTGGCCTCGCCGCTGAAAATCGACTGGCAGGATCAGGACTGGATGCAGTCCCGGGGCGAGCGGCATCGTCCCACGGCCCCGTTGTCGATTTACGAATTGCACGCCGGGTCCTGGCAATGCGAGCTGGACGACCTGGGCGAAGTGGCCCGCCAGTACACCTGGCCCGAATTGGCCGAGCGGCTGATTCCGTATGTGAAGGAGCTGGGGTTCACCCACATCGAACTGATGCCGATCATGGAGCATCCCTTTGGCGGTTCGTGGGGTTACCAGTTGCTGTCGCAGTTCGCCACCAGTGCCCGCTACGGCAGCGGTGATGAGTTCGCGGCATTCGTCAACGACTGCCACCAGGCCGGGATCGGCGTGATCCTGGACTGGGTGCCGGCGCATTTCCCCACCGACACCCACGGGCTGGCCCAGTTCGATGGCACCGCGCTGTACGAGTATGGCAACCCCCAGGAAGGCTTCCATCAGGACTGGGACACGCTGATCTACAACCTGGGGCGCACCGAGGTGCACGGCTACATGCTGGCCTCGGCGCTGCACTGGCTCAAGCACTTCCACGTCGACGGCCTGCGGGTCGATGCGGTGGCGTCGATGCTGTACCGCGATTATTCGCGCAAGGCCGGTGAGTGGGTGCCGAACCGTCACGGCGGCCGGGAAAACCTCGAAGCCATCGACTTCCTGCGTCATCTCAATGACGTGGTCGCCCTCGAAGCGCCGGGCGCGCTGGTGATTGCCGAGGAATCCACGGCCTGGCCGGGCGTCAGCCAAAGCACGCAACAGGGCGGCCTGGGCTTCGCCTATAAATGGAACATGGGCTGGATGCACGATTCGCTGCATTACATCCAGCAGGACCCGGTCTACCGCGCCCATCATCACAACGAGCTGAGCTTTGGCCTGGTGTACGCCTGGTCCGAGCGCTTCATCCTGCCGATCTCCCATGACGAAGTGGTGCACGGCAAGCATTCGCTGATCGACAAGATGCCCGGCGACCGCTGGCAGAAATTCGCCAACCTGCGCGCCTACCTGAGCTTCATGTGGGCGCATCCGGGCAAGAAACTGTTGTTCATGGGCTGCGAGTTCGGCCAGTGGCGCGAGTGGAATCACGATCAGCAACTGGACTGGTACCTGTTGCAGTACTCGGAACACAAGGGTGTGCAAAAGCTGGTCGGCGACCTCAACCGGCTGTACCGCGACGAGCCGGCGCTGCACGAGCAGGACGATGTGCCACAGGGCTTCCAGTGGCTGATCGGCGACGATGCGATCAACAGCGTCTACGCCTGGCTGCGCTGGAGCAAGGAAGGCAAGCCAGTGCTGGTGGTGGCCAACTTCACCCCGGTGCCGCGTGAGGCGTATCGGATTGGCGTGCCGTTCGCCGGGCGCTGGACCGAACTGTTCAACAGCGATTCGGCGACCTATGCCGGTTCCAACTATGGCAACAGCGGCGGGACCTCAACCGAGGAAGCGCCGAGCCACGGGCAGGCGTTGTCGCTGGTGCTGAACCTGCCGCCGCTGGCGGTGTTGATGCTCAGCCCGCAAGGCTGATCCGAAACCGCGTCGCTTCCTTCGCGAGCAAGCCCGCTCCCACAGGGATCACACTGTACCTGTGGGAGCGGGCTTGCTCGCGAATAGGCCGGAACAGGCACTACATCTCTCGCGGTCGGACCCTCACCACCGCATCCGCACACCCAAACTGCCAATCAACCCGTTGAGGTCATTGTCATCCACGTCGCTGCTGTAGTCGGCGCTGACATACAGGCTCAAGGCTGGCGTCACCTTGGCGACCAGGCCCAAACCCAGTTCGACCGTCGATGAGTTGCGACTGCTGCTGATCTTGTCGACCTGATCGAGCGTGACGGTGTTGCCCGTGTACACCGTGTGCCACAAGTTGGTTCGCACATAGGGTTCGATGGGCAGGCCGTTGATGTCGTAGCTGCCTTTCAATTTCGCACCGACCCGTCCGCTCCACGACGTCAGGTCGCTGGAGGAGGCGTTGCCCGAGCCCGCATAGGGTGTATCCAGGGTGATCCGTTGATTGATCAATTGCGCCTGGGGTTCCACTACCCAGTTTTCGCTGATGCCAATCGGAAAACCCCCTTCGACCGACAGCGTGACCGCGCTGCCTTCGGTGATTTGCCGGGCACCCTGTTCGTTACGGCTGAAACCGTTGACGCGGCCACCGCTGGCCGACAGGTCGACGTGCCAGCCCTGTGGGCCGGTCAGGCTGTAGTAGGCGCCGAGGCTTTGGCCTTGCAGGTTGAGGGTGTCGGTGTGGGGGTCGGACATGCCGCGGTTGATCAGCACGCCATTGTTGTTGCCCTGGAACTGGCTGGTGCCGCCGATCAGGCCGACCCGCTGGGTATGGCCGCTGTTGCTTTGCAGGGTGAGGATCGCCGGGCCTTTGAGTTCGCCGGAACCGGGGTTGGAAAAGCCCTGGCTCAGGGCGTCGGTTTGCGCCTGGCGTGAGGCTTGGCCATAGACCTGGTCCCAGGCGTAGGGTGTCGCGTCTTCGGTGGTGAAGTGGCTACTTCGCAGATCAGGGGCAGGGCTGAAACGACCAGGGTAGGCAATGGCGCTGGCGGACAGGCTAAGCACCGGAACGTCCTGGCGATACCAGGGCGTTGTTTCTTCTTCGGCCGGTGAAGCCTGCACTTCCATGGAGGAGCACAGCAGGAGTGAACTCGAGACAGTGCAAAAGGTGACTTTGATCTCTTGTTGGGTGAGTGAAGTTTTCATGGGGGGCTACCTTGCGAACGCGTACCGTACTTGCCTTGGCGTCTCTCCTACCCCGAATGAGGGGCGACCGAATGTAGGGGGGCAAGCCGGCGGCCGCCCGATTGCGCGGGTGTCTTGGGGGCTTGCCCCTGATAGTTACTGCCGGGGGTAGTAACGTGAAGTCAAGAGGACCGTCGCCCCTGCGTCAAGAAAATGGCCGATAAGTGGTAGGGTTATTTTGGAGCTTGTAAGTGACTGATTTACGACACCTCTCTAAGTTCTTGTTTATTGGAAAAATCGTCAAAAAAGTCACGGGCTAGAGCCTTTGCTCGGTATCACCAGCTGATTCTGATGCCTAGGTTGCCGGCCGTTCCACGCTGCTGATTGCTGTCGATATTACTGCTGTAATCGGCACTGGCATACACACTGACCCCAGGGGCGAGCGTCAGGTTGGCGCCGAGGCCGAGATCGGCCCACGCGCTCTTTTGTTCAGTGTCGATATCGGTGCTCCCGGCAAAGGTGACGGTGTCGGTGCCCGAAAAAGTCTGCCAGAGGTTAGCCCGCAGCCAGGGTTCCAGCGGCAGGCCGGCGAGGGCGTAGCGGCCCTTGACTCGCGCACCGAGACGCCCGGTCCAGGCCGGGTCGGAATCGAACGACACCCGGGAAATGCCGTCGTCCTGGCTGTCGAGCCTGACCTGCTGGTGAATGACTTGCGCCTGGGGTTCGATTACCCAGTTGCCCGCCAGCGCCAACGGATAACCGGCCTCCGCCGACAGGGTCAGGGCGTGACCGTGGTTATCGATTTTGAGGCCGCGATCGGAATGGCTGTCACCGTCGAGCCAGGTGTACATCGCCACCGTATCGACGTACCCGCCCCTGGGGTCGGTCAGGGTCCAGTAGGCGCCAAGACTGTCGCCTTCCAGTTCGACCTTGCCGGCGCGCTTGCCTTGGAAGCCTTGGTTGAAACCGTCGACATCGCCTTTCAAGCGGCTGTGGCCGACGAAGAAGCCGCTGCGCTGGGTGTGCCCGCCAGCGGTTTGCGAGGCGTAAAGATCGTTGCCCACCTGGAAGCCTTTGAGCGAGCCGTCGAGCCGTGGCGTGACGGTGCCGGACCAGGTCTGGTCGAAGTCCTTGCCATAGACCCGGCCCCAGCCTGCGCCGAAGGCACCGGTTTCGCTCAACAGACGCTGGTCACCCTGGCGATCATGGAAGGTGCCGAGGGCGGTCAGGGCCAGTTGTGCAGCGGCGGGGGTCAAGACGGACCAGACCGGCACTTCCTGACGGTACAACGTAATCGGCGCGGCACCGGGCTCGGGCGTGGGCAGTGGCGGGCTGCCGGCAGCCGCTACCGGCGTCGCCACCAGCGGTACCAGTTGCACCACGGGCGGCAGCGCCGGGTCGGGGTTGGCCACGGTCACCGCCACCAGGGGCGGTGCCACGACGGCCGAACGCAAGTACCAGCTGTTTTCGCTGCCCGGGGTGACGCCGCCCTTGTACAGCGCGTATTGAAAGGCGCCGGCCTCCACCGGGGCCTTGAGCGCAAACGCGCCGTTGTCGCTGACGGCCGCGCCTCTGGCCTCGACCACCTGGATGCCGTTTTGCAAGGTTTCGGCGCCAGTGCCATTGAGGTTGCTGACACTGATCGCGGTGGTGCCGGTCAAGGTTCCGTCAATCACCACCAGTTTGTCGCTGGGCGAACTGTCATCACCGAGCACGCTTTGCACACTCAATTGGCCGCCGCTGCCAGCGTAATTGCCCTGCACGGTCAGCGTGTCGCTGGTGCGGGTGTTGCCGCTGGCGAGGTCGATGATCCCGGCATTGTTCAACGTGGCTCGCTGGCCGGCGGTGAAGGGCGTGATGCTGCCTTGTGTGGATGTCAGGATGCTGCTGCCATCGATATTGAACACGCCGGTGCCGCTGGCGCTGTCGCCCAGTATGAAATTATCGGCCAGATCGAGCCGCGAGCCCTTGTTCAGATTGACCGTTTCCCAATTGAGGTAACGGCCGGCCCCGGCGGTGGTGGTCTGATCGAAGGTCAGTACATCGTTGCCCGCGCCCCCGTTGAGGCTCGGGGTCTGGGCCAGGATGCTCTCATTGAGATTGCGCAGGGTGGCATTGTCATCGCCACCTTCCATCAGGATGGCGGAGTGCAGGATGCCACCGCCGTCCCAGACAAAGGTGTCGTTGCCGACGCTGGTACGAATCTCGCCGACGACCTCGCCACCGGTCACGGTGACGCTGTCGTCGCCCCCGCTGACACTGATGAAGCCGCCAATCTTGCCGCCGGACACAATGATGGTGTCAGTGCCGAAGCCGGTTACCACGTTGCCATCGACCTCGCCGCCGGAGATGTCGAACAGGTTGTTATCGAGTTTCATATCGACCCGACCGATCCGGCCTCCAGTCATCCGGGCGGTATCGCCGTCCTCGAAAGCACCGATGATTCTGCCACCGGTCATCAGGAAAAAGTCGCGGCTGTCACCCTGGGCCAGCGACTGAATGCTGCCGCCACGCAGGGTGAAATTGTCGACGCCGTTTCCTTGCAGGACCGCCCCGGTGATCTGCCCGGCGCTGATAGTGAGCGTATCGGACCCATCCCCTTGATCGAGCGTGCCGGCAATGCTGCCGGAGTCCATGTTGACGGTATCGCTGCCGGCGCCGAATCGGACGTTGCCATTGATCGAGCCAGTACCACCGGCGGGAAAGGTCAGGGTGTTGTTGCCCGCAAGATCAGTCAGCGGTCCGTTGCTGGCGCTGTCACAGGTGAAGTTATCGTTGCCGGCCGTGGGGGTAAGGGTGCAGGCAGCTTGCACAGGTTGCGGCCAGCCGGCGCATAACCAGATCGAAACGGCGCAGGCGCTGTACTTGGGAAAATCGCAGGCAAACTTCATGCTCGTCTCCGCGTGTGGGTCGGCGACTGAGTGGCCACGTGTCAAAAATGGCAAGGCTTCAGTCGCCCTCGGCAGCGCAGGTTGCGAGACAGCAGCGGGACAGCAGATACCCGGAAACGAAAACTTCAGCAACGACGGCCACTATGAGTCGCACGTCCATGCATTCGGCTGCAGGGACGAGTGCAACGTATCAGCAGTTTTAGGCTGTCGCTACTGTCAAAAGTAACAGGTTAAACGTTTAAGCTTTCAGTGGTGAAGGCCTTTTGCCGGGTCGGCAAGCGGCTCAGAGGTGGACTTCAACGGCCAGCGGCAAATGATCCGACAGGTGCGTCCAGGGCTTGGTCCCGAGAATTTTCGGTTCATGGCTGGTGGCGTTGCGCAGGTAAACACGGTCCAGGCGCAACAGCGGAAATCGCGCCGGATAAGTCTTGGCGGGACGGCCGTGATGGCGTTCGAAGGCTTCGTGCAGGTAGTCGCGGCGGGCGAGGGCGGCGTTGCCTTGCAACTGCCAGTCGTTGAAGTCGCCGGCAATGATTACCGGTGCCGTGTCGGGCAGGGATTCGAGCAGCTGGCAGAGCAACTGCAATTGAAGTTGGCGGTGGCTTTCCAGCAGGCTCAGATGAACGCAGATCGCATGGACCTCGGCGTGGCCCGGGACGTCCAGGACGCAATGCAGCAAGCCGCGACGTTCCGGGCCGGTGATGGACACGTCGAGGTTGCGGTATTCGCGAATCGGGTACTTGGACAGCAGCGCGTTGCCGTGATGACCATCGGGGTAGACCGCATTGCGGCCGTAGGCGAAATCGCTCCACATGCTGTCCGCGAGGAATTCATATTGCGAGGTCGTTGGCCAATCGTTGTAGCGCGAAGAGTGGCGATCGTGTTCGCCTACCACTTCCTGCAGAAACACCAGGTCCGCCGACGTACTGCGCACCGCTTCACGCAGCTCCGGCAGGATGAACCGTCGGTTGAGGGCGGTGAATCCCTTGTGGGTATTGACGGTCAGCACACGCAGTCGATGGATGGCCGGGGGTGTGGCCAACGGCACTGATTCGACCTTCTGCGGCTTGGAAGTACTGGTCACTTTCACTCCTCTGAATCAAGGCTGACTTATGTATGCGACTGATGTCGGAGCGGGCAGTTCCGTCTGGAGTATCCCGCCCCCTGTAGGAGCGAGCCTGTTCGTTCCCACAATTGAAGGTGGGTGGGGTTCAGACGAAAACGATTTCATAGGGTAGCCGCATCCGCTCCAGCAGCACCCGTGGCAACAGCGGGGCCAGACCGATGGCCGGTTCGCCGTCCAGCTGGCTGGCATAGGCATGGGTCGCATGGCTTTTGCGTGCGACTGTCCAGGTGTCCAGGCGCAGCTTGCGGGCGCGATGCCAGGGGATGAGGCCGCGATCGCGGGTCGGCCAGTGCCAGGCCCGTACCGGCATTTCGTTGAAGACAGCGCCGGCGATGGTCGCGGCGTTGGCGCTGGCACGGCCCACGGCATCATGGTCGCTGTTGCCGTCTTCGGACCAGGTGCTGAACACCACGTCGCCGGGCCGCAGGTAGCGGGTGATGAACTGCGTCAGTTCCAGCTGATGCTCGGCCAGGGCATTGTCGGTGAAACCGCCGCGAATCCACTTCAGGCTGTGCATCGGCAACCCCAGCCGACGCAAGGCTTCGACGCTTTCCTGGGCGCGAAACACGCTGAGGCGTTTTTCCGACCATTGCTGCGAGCCCGGATGGCTGGCGCTGCCATCCGTTATCGAGATCAATTGCAAGGGGTGCCCCAGGGCGCTGAGCAATTGCAGCAGGCCGCCGCACATCAGCACTTCATCGCCCGGATGCGGGGCAATGACCACGGCGCGGGCGCCGGCTGGAACCAGGGATTGAGTGCCGATGACCGGGATATTGTCCAGCTGTGGAGCGTTGTTCCAGATTTGTGCCAGCGGGCTGTTGTCGAGCAGGGAGACCGGTTTCATGGCAACGTCCTTGTTCTCGTTGATAGCAATGCGCGGCGTTCCGAACCCTGGAATCGCCGCGTGCAGAGTATTGCTCATCTAACGCTATTCGTCGCCCCGATGTTCCGAACGGTGAGTTTATTCACCGGGCCACACCCGTCACCGTTCAGTCCTCCTCCTCGTGCTGCAGTTCGAACAGCAGCAGCGAGCGGCCGGTGACCGAGTATTCGCGGCCGAATTCGAAGCGCTCCTGGCCACGGATCGACGGTTGATTGGTGTCGATCATGCAGGTCCAGAAACCGCCATCCGGCACTTGCGGCAACAGGAAGTTGACGATGTCGTGGTGGGCGTTGACCACCAGCAGCAGCGTGGCGTCGGCGCCTTTGCGGCGGATGCCGGTTTCCTGGGCGCGCCCGTCAAGGAGCATGCCCAGGCAGCGGTTGTGCGCATCGTGCCAATGCTCGGTGGTCATCTCGCTGCCGTCCGCCGCCAGCCAGGTGACGTCCTTGACGCCGATGTCCTCGTTGTAATTGCCCACCAGGAAACGCCCGCGACGCAGGATCGGGTAGGCCAGGCGCAGTTTGATCAGGCGCTTGACGAACTTGAGCAGGGCCTTGCCGTCTTCGCTGAGGTCCCAGTTGACCCAGCCGATCTCGCTGTCCTGGCAATAGGCATTGTTGTTGCCGTCCTGGGTGCGGGCGAATTCGTCGCCGGCCACCAGCATCGGTGTGCCTTGGGCCAATAGCAACGTGGCGAAGAAGTTGCGCATCTGCCGGTGGCGCAGGGCGTTGATCTCGGGATCGTCTGTAGGGCCTTCGACGCCGTGGTTCCACGACAGGTTGTTGTTGCTGCCGTCCTGGTTGTTCTCGTCGTTGGCTTCGTTGTGCTTGTCGTTGTATGACACCAGGTCGTTGAGGGTAAAGCCGTCATGGGCGGTGATGAAGTTCACCGAAGCATAGGGACGCCGACCGCGCTGATTGAACATCTCGCCGGAGGCGGTCATGCGGCTGGCGAAATCGGCGATTTGCCCGTCGTCGCCTTTCCAGAAGGCGCGCACGGTGTCGCGGAACTTGTCGTTCCATTCCACCCAGCCGGGCGGGAAGTTGCCGACCTGGTAGCCGCCGGGACCGCAGTCCCAGGGTTCGGCAATCAGTTTCACCTGACGCAGTACCGGGTCCTGGCGACAGGCGACGAGGAAACTGTGACGCTCGTCGAAACCATCGTGGTAACGCCCCAGAATGGTCGCCAGGTCAAAGCGGAAGCCGTCCACGTGCATTTCCGAGGCCCAGTAGCGCAGGGAGTCGGTGACCATCTGCAGCACGCACGGGTGGCTCAGGTCCAGGGTGTTGCCGGTGCCGGAATCGTTGATGTAGAAGCGTTTGTCGTCGGGCATCAAGCGGTAGTACGAGGCGTTGTCGATGCCGCGCATGGACAGGGTCGGGCCTTGTTCGTTGCCCTCGGCGGTGTGGTTGTAGACCACGTCAAGAATCACTTCCAGATTGGCTTCGTGCAGGTGCGCGACCATCTCCTTGAACTCGGCGATCTTGCCGCTGGCCAGGTAGCGCGGGTCGGGGGCGAAAAACGCGATGCTGTTGTAGCCCCAGTAATTGGTCATGCCCTTGTGCAGCAGGTGCTGGTCGTTGACGAAGGCATGGATCGGCAGCAATTCCACGGTGGAGACGCCGAGCTTGCGGATGTGCTCCAGCACGTCATCGACCATCAACCCGGCGAACGTGCCGCGCACGTTCTCGGGGACGGCGGGGTGACGCATGCTGATGCCGCGTACGTGGGTCTCGTAAATGATGGTTTTGTCCCACGGCACACTGACCCGATGGTCGTGGCCCCAGGTGTGCGCCGGGTCGATGACCTTGCATTTGGGCACAAAGGGCGCGCTGTCGCGCTCATCGAAACTGAGGTCGGCGTCTGGGTGGCCGATGGTGTAGCCGAACAACGCCTCCGACCATTTCAGCTTGCCCACCAGTTGTTTGGCGTAGGGGTCGATCAGCAGTTTGTTGTGATTGAAGCGGTGGCCGTTGGCCGGGTCGTACGGGCCGTACACGCGGTAGCCGTAGATGAGTCCCGGGTGCGCATCGGGCAGGTAGCCGTGGTAGATCTCGTCGGTGTATTCAGGCAATTCGATGCGTTCGATTTCCACTTCACCGGCATCGTCGAAAATGCACAGTTCGACGCGGGTGGCGTTGGCGGAAAACAAGGCGAAATTGACCCCCAGGCCGTCCCAGGTGGCACCCAATGGAAAGGGCAGGCCCTCACGGATACGCGACGGTTCTTGAGGTGTCGGCGTGTCTTTCTTTGGACGGGTCATAGGTGCTCCTGCAAATGGGATAACTGTGGGAGCGAGCCTGCTCGCGAAGGCGGGGTGTCAGTCGACATAGATGTTGAAGCTGATGGCCCCTTCGCGAGCAAGCCCGCTCCCACAGGGAGTTTCTCTGGGCGAGCGAGCCCGTGGTGGCGAGCAAGCCCGCCACGCAGTGATTCAGGTCAATCGTGTAAAGCGTCAGACCGCAGGTGGTTTGCGCGCCGCGCGAGGCTTTTTCTCTGCGGGCTTCTCGCCCGGTGGAATCACTTTGGAAGCGGCGGCGGGCTTTGCCTTGGCTTTGGCTTTTGGCTCGCCAGCCTTGCCGTTCAGCGCTTTACTGACGACCGGTTTGCTGGCTGCGGTCTTGCTGCCCGCCGCTTTCGGTGCCTTTTTCGGCGCCAGCGCTTCGGCATCGGCCAGCTTGCGGGCCATCTCCCAGTGCCGTGCTTCCTGGCCTTCGGGTTTTCCTTCGGACTCCCAGATCTGATAGGCAAACTCGCGGATGCGTTTATCGTCGATACTCATCGCAATGCTCCTGAATCAACTCAAGTGTCGGTAGTTTGGATAAAGAGATTGACCGGGAAGTCCCCCAGCGCGGCGCTGATAAACAGCTCCTTGTGTTTTGTGACTGCGGTGCTCGAAAAAAGTCCCTTCAGATTTTCCTCGGCGGCCGTAAACGGCAACCGGACCCGCGTATCGCCCCACTGCGGCGCGCCCACCTGCGGCACGGCACTGTTTTCCAGCAGCGATGCACAGCGAATCGGCACGATCACGATCGCCCGTTTACCCCCGTGCTCGCGAACAAACCCCAGTACCCGATGCGCCTGGCTGCCGAGCACTTCCAGAGGCTGGTAGGTCCCCCGTCGAAACAGCTCAGTGTGTTCGACACGCCGGTTCAGGGCCCCGGCAACCAAGGCTTGCTTGATACGTCCGTCACGCCAGTTCGCCAGCAGGTCGGCCCCCTCCGTTGTTGGCTGCAAGGCCTGTTGGCGGCGGGTGTAATCTACCGGCCGACGGTTGTCCGGATCGACTAGCGTGAAGTCCCAGAAATCATTGCCCTGATAGAGATCCGGCACCCCTGGCACCGTCATGCGCAGCAAGGTTTGCGCCAATCCGTTGAGTGCGCCGGGGGCGGCGATGGCGTGCGCGGCTTTGCCCAGGGCCGAGCGCAGCAGCTCGCCGTCGGGCGTCAGCAGCAGGCGCTGGAGAAAGGCTTCGCTCGCTTGTTCATAGGCATCGTTGGCCGCACTCCAGCTGCTTTGCAGCTTGGCTTCGCGCAGGGCTTTGCGTTGCCACTGCCAGACGCGCTCGAAGTAATCCTCAAAAGCGGCCTGATCATCAGGGCCCAGGTCCAGCGGCCAGCTGCCGAGCAATGCCTGATAGAGGATCAACTCGTCGCCAGCAGACGGCGTCTGCTCGTCATGGCGCAGCGGACGGGCGAGGGCGCGCCACAGACCGATCTGGTCGGCATACCAGGCGCTGCGTTCGCTCAACACGGCAAGGCGCGCGCGGGTGTCTTCGCCGCGTTTGTGATCGTGGGTGGCGGTGGCCAGCAGGTTGTCGGGGAACTCGGCCAGGCGCTGGGCGCACGCGGCATGGAAGTCGGCCACCGGCGCGCTGAATTGCTCGGTGCTGAAACCCACGTCATTGCGCGACAGCAGCACCGCCGAACGATAGAACGCGGTGTCTTCCACGGCCTTGGCCGCTGCCGGCGAAGTCAGCTGCTGGAACCGCACGCAGGCATGCTTGAGCCGCTTGCGCGCGCGTCCCGCCGGGCGCTGGCGCCAGGGCTCGCCGCCCAGCCAGCCGGCCAGGCAATCGAGCACCGGCCAGTCGGCTTCGCCGAGGGTTTGCCGGGCGCCGTCCATGGCCTGGCGAAAAAACACCTCATCCTGGGCTGAACGCCCCAGGGGGCTGATGTAGGTGCGGTACACCGGGAAATGCACGATCAGCTCCTGCAACGCCCGGCGGATCGCGCCGAGGGTCAGGTCGCGGGTCATCAGGTCATCCCGGGCCACTTGCAGCAGGGCCTGGGCGACGCTTTCGAAATCCCCGGCGAGGGAACCGTTGAGGATCTGCTGGCGGGCCAACTGTGCTTCCTGGCGGAAGTCGGCCGGGCGTTCGCTGTGCCGCTGCCAGAGTTCGCCCAGGGTCTGTTCGCCCTGGGGATCGTGCTGCAACAGCGACACCTGGTTCATGAATTCGTAGCCGGTGGTGCCGTCCACCGACCAGTCGCGGTGCAGGGTTTCACCTTCGCCGAGGATCTTCTCGACATAGATCGGCAAGTGCCGGCCCGGCGCCAGGCGGTCGATGCGCCGCCGCAGCTTGCGGCAGTAACCCCGAGGGTCGGCGAGGCCGTCGATGTGGTCGATGCGCAGGCCGTCGACCAGGCCTTCGGCGACCAGCTGGAAGATTTTCGCATGGGTCGCCTCAAACACCGCGGGACGTTCAACCCGCAGCCCGCCCAGTTCGTTGACATCGAAAAAACGCCGCCAGTTGATATCGTCCGCGGCGGTGCGCCAACTGGCCAGCCGATAGCTCTGGCGCTCCAGCAGATTGTGCAACCGCTGGAAACCATCCGGGGTAAAGGTGTCGTAACGTTTCAGGTTGTTTTCGATGGCCTTGGCCAGGGCCGGTTCGCGGGCCAATGCGTGCAATTCATCTTTAAGCGGTCTGGCCAGACGGTGGGCATCGCTCTGATAACTCAAGGTGCTGAAGCGCTCCGCCAATGATTTGAGCGGCTCGGCATCCGACTTGAGCAGTTCGCCGTAATGGCTGGGGCAGATGGGGAAGCGATGATCGTAGTGCTCGACAAAAAACGCACCCTGGCGCGCATCGAAGCGCAGGGACAGGGTGCCGTCCTGCAGCGCGATGCCGTAGTCGCTGCCGAGGAACGGCAACAACAACTGGCCTTCCATCAACGGATCGGGCGAATGCCACTGGATATCGAAGAACTCGCCGTAAGGGCTCAGCCGGCCCCATTCCAGCAAGTCCAGCCACCAGGGATTGTCGTTGCCGCCGACGGCCATGTGATTGGACACGATGTCGAGGATCAGCCCCATGTGCTGGCCGCGCAATGCGCTGACCAGTCGCCGCAAGGCGGGTTCACCGCCCAGCTCCGGGTTGACCGTGGTCGGGTCCACCACGTCGTAGCCATGCATCGAGCCGGCGCGGGCGCTCAGCAGCGGCGAGGCATAGACATGGCTGATGCCCAGGCGGGCGAAGTACGGCACCAGCGGCACTGCATCGTCGAGGGTGAAGCCTTTATGAAATTGCAGGCGCAGGGTGGCGCGCAGGGTTGGCGCTGGCTGTTGAGTCATTGATCACGCTCGGCCGCCTGGAGCCGCGCGCAGGCGAGCAACTCCAGGCGCCGGGCGGCGTCCGGGTTGTCGAGCAGGGCTTCGCTGTCGCCGGGCAGCCGTCGCGACCAGTTGGGGTGCGTGTCGATGGTGCCGGGCAGGTTGGCCTGCTGTTCGATGCCCAGGGCATCTTCCAGCGGCAGCAACACCAGCGGCGCGCGGGTATGGCCGAGGAAACGCACGCTGGCATCGAGGATCTGATCGGTTTCATGGGACTCTTCGCGAAAATTCTGCGGGTCCTGGCTCAAGGTGCGACGCAACCCTTCGCGCTCCCGCTCGCGATGGTGGCGCCACTCGATTTCAGTGTTGGCATCGATCAGGCCCAGGCGGGCATTCCAGTCGATGTCGCGGCCATGCCACCAGCCGTTGAGGGTCGGCAAGTCGTGGGTGCTGGTGGTCGCCAGGGCGTTGTCCGGCCAGTCGAGAATTGGCTTGAAGTGGGTGTTGTCCTGTTCAAACAGCAACACCCGCATGCCGAGCATCGAGCGGGCGATGAGTTTTTCCCGCAGGCCGTCCGGCACGGTGCCCAGGTCTTCGCCCAGCACGATGGCCTGATGGCGATGGGATTCGAGGGTCAGCAGGCGCAGCAGGTCGTCGACCGGGTAGTAGAGATAAGCGCCATCGGCAGGCGGTGCGCCGTTGGGGATTACCCACAGGCGTTGCAGGCCCATGACGTGATCGATGCGCAGGCCCCCGGCGTGGGCGAAATTGGCGCGCAGCATTTCGATGAAGGCCCGAAAGCCGTTGCGCACCAGGCCTTCGGGGGAGAACGCGGAAATCCCCCAGCCCTGTCCGCTGCGATTAAGAATATCCGGTGGTGCGCCGACCGTGAGCGAGGCCAGCAATTCATCCTGGCGGCTCCAGGCCTGGCTGCCGCCGCCATCGGCACCGACGGCCAGGTCGGCGATCAGGCCAATGCCCATGCCGCTGCTGCGGGCGGCAGCTTGCGCGCGTTCCAGGCAGCGGGTGATCAGCCACTGGCAGAAAGCAAAGAAGCCGATGCGCCCGGCATTTTCTTCGGCAAATTCAGCGAGGGCGGCGCTGCGCGGGTTGCGCCATTGCTCGGGCCATTGCCGCCAGTCGAGGTTTTCTCCCTGGGCGGCCCGGGCCTCCTGCAGGGCTTCGAAACGGCAGTGGTTTTCCAGGGCTTCGCCGCCGGCATGGCGGAAGCTGCTGAAGTCGGCATGCAACGGATGCTCACCCTGCACGAAGCCTTCGTAGAGCGCTTGCAACAACCGATGCTTGGCGTCGGCGGCGGTGGGCCAGTCGATCAGCGGCCGTTCTTCAAGCTGCTGGAGTTCGGCGGCCAGGCCGGTGGCATCGATGGCCGCGCGCAGCGCACGCTCGCCGAGGATCGCCCCCGGCGCGCAATACAGGCTGTTAAGGAACAAGCGACTGGAGGGCGAGTAGGGGCTGTAACGCTGGGTGTCACTGGCGAACATGGCGTGCAGCGGGCTGATCGCCAGCGCTTCGGCGCCTCGCTCACCCGCGACCCGGGCCAGATCCTCCAGGGCCTGGGTGTCGCCGAAACCGCCATCGCCGGCACGGCGCAAGGCATACAGCTGCACGCTCAGGCCCCAGGCACGCGGCGTCGGGTTTTCGACCGCATCCCCCACGCTGTAGCAGCGCTCGGGCGCCACGGCCAGGGTGAAGCTCTGGCCATCGATGCTGACGTGCTGGTAACCGACCGGAATCAGCCCCGGCAATGTCGCCTCGGCGTCCAGCTTGAGGTGGAGTCGTGCACCGTCTTCGAGGTGAATCTCGCACGGCGTCAGCGGCTCGAAGTAGTGCGCCAGGTTGAGGCCGACACCGACGTCGGCGGTGATCAGGGGCGGCAGGTGGCGGGTCTGTTGCACCTGCAGCAATTCGAGCAGGCTGGCGTCGATTTCCTGGGCGCTGCCAGCCGGGTGACCGAGGCCGGTCAGGACATTGCGCAAGACAGCGGGGGCGACTTTTTGCGGGCGGCCGTTGGCGTCGATCCAGTCGACGGCCAGGCCGGCACGGCTCGCCAGTATTTCAAGCTGCGCATCACTCATAGACGCTCTCCATCCGGGGGTAGCAAAGGGGCCGCGGCCTTGAGGGTGACGATCGCGCAATACGGGGCAAGCGTGCCCCGGTCCAGCAGGTCGGCAGATTGCGCGGGGTGCTCGAACAGCACAATCGCGTCGGCCTGTGGGGTGTGGACCACCGGTGTGTCGCCGAGGTTCAGGTCAATGCGCAGCAGGCTGCCATCGCCGAGCAGCCAGCGCGCCGATACCGCGCCGTCGGCCAGCACTTCGGCATTCAATGCCTGGGCGCCGGGCAAGCGCGGGATGATGTGCCGATGGCGAATCTGCAACAGGTGCCGGTACAGGTCGTGGGTGCTCGATGATTCGCTCGCGGTCAGCCGGGGCCGTGACGCCTCGAACGTCCGGGGCGCATTCGGGTCGGGAATCTGTTCACGTTTATTGGGGTCGGCGAAGGCGCTGAACGCGGCAAACTCGTTGCGCCGGCCCTCGCGCACCAGGCGCGCCAGCTCACCGTGGTGGCTGGTGAAAAACAGGAACGGCTGCTCGGCGCCACACTCGTCCCCCATGAACATCAGCGGAATCATCGGTGACAGCAGCAACAGCGCGGTGGCGGCTGTCAAGGCGTCGGGAGGCGCCAGTTGGTTCAGGCGTTCGCCAAAGGCGCGGTTGCCGATCTGGTCGTGGTTTTGCAAAAACAGGACGAACGCGCTGGGCGGCAGATGTCCGCTGGATTCGCCGCGTGGCTGGCCATGGCGGTTGAGGTGGCCTTGAAACACGAAGCCCTGGTTCAGGCAGCGGGCCAGTTGTTCGGTGGGGTTGTGCGCAAAGTCGGCGTAATAGGCATCGGTTTCGCCGGTCAACAGCACGTGCAGGGCGTTATGGCCGTCGTCATTCCATTGCGCGTCATAGCCTTGCTCCAGCAGGCTGGCCTGGTTGTGTTCGTTTTCCAGCATCAGCCACACGTGCCGCGCCGGATCGGTCTGCTGGCGAATCCTTTGCGCCATGTCCTGGAGAAAATCCGGGCTTTCGATGGCATGCACGGCATCCAAGCGCAAGCCGTCGAAGCGGTACTCCAGCAACCACATCAAGGCATTGTCGATGAAAAAATCGCGCACCTCGCGCCGGCGGAAATCGATCGCCGCTCCCCAGGGTGTGTGTTTGTCTTCGTTGAAGAAACCCTTGGCGTACCGATGCAGGTAATTGCCATCGGGGCCGAAGTGGTTGTAGACCACGTCGAGGATCACCGCCAGGCCATGGCCGTGGGCGGTGTCGATCAGGTGCTTGAGCTGTTCGGGTGAACCATAGGACGCCTGGGGCGCGTAGTGCAGCACCCCGTCGTAGCCCCAATTGCGTTCACCGGGGAACTGCGCGATGGGCATCAGTTCGATGGCGGTAATGCCCAGCTCGACCAGGCGTGTCAGATGCTGCTCGACGGCCTGGAAACCGCCGAGCGCACCGACGTGCAGCTCGTAAATGACCGCCTGGTTCCACGGTCGCCCCAGCCAGTGGCTGTGTTGCCACGGGTAGGCGTGGGGGTCGACCACCACGCTGGGCTGGTCGATGCCTCCGGCCTGGGCACGGGAGGCCGGGTCGGGCACCTCCAGCTCTCCGTCGATGTTGAATCGGTAGAGCGTGCCCGCCGGGCAGCGGGTGTTGATCACGAACCAGCCGTCAGCCTGAGGCAACAACGGCAAGGACTGTCCATTTTCCAGTTCGACACTGACGTAGAACGCATCTGGCGCCCACAACGCAAATTGCGTGTGTTCCGCGTCCAGCATGATTGCGCCGTGGGGCCAGGTCTCAAGGGTCCGT
This sequence comes from Pseudomonas fluorescens, assembly GCF_902498195.1. Taxonomy (GTDB): domain Bacteria; phylum Pseudomonadota; class Gammaproteobacteria; order Pseudomonadales; family Pseudomonadaceae; genus Aquipseudomonas; species Aquipseudomonas fluorescens_BU. Next base: position 932,858 of record NZ_CABVIY010000001.1, read on the forward strand.
AACGGCATCTTGAAAGCCTCTTTACTGTTTGTGCGATTTCCCCAGTGCTTTGGCCACCAGTTGTTCATAGAGTTCGGCGTAGGGTTCGACCGCCTGGCACCAGTTGAAAGGTTGCGTCATCGCCCGGCAGCGCATGGCGTTCAGCAGTTCCGGGAAGGCGAATACCTTGAAGGCGCGGCTCAGCGCTTCCTGATAGCTCTCAACCGTCGATTCGTCGAACAGGAAACCGGTCACGCCGTTTTCGATGGTGTCGGCCAGACCGCCGGTATTGCGCGCCACCGGCAACGAACCGAAGCGCTGGGCGTACATCTGGCTCAGGCCGCAAGGTTCATAACGCGAAGGCATCAGCAGGAAATCGCTGCCGGCGAACATGCGGCGGGCGTCGGTTTCATTGAAGCCGATGCGCACACCGATCTGCCCGGGGAAACGCAGGGCCAGTTCGCGCATGGCTTGTTCTTCCTCCGGCTCGCCGCGACCGATGATCGCGATTTGCCCGCCGGATTTGACGATGTATTCGGAGACCGCTTCGGTCAGGTCCAGGCCTTTCTGGTAGACCAGGCGCGAGACCACGGCAAACAGCGGGCCTTGCGAGTCTTCCAGGCCGAACAGCTGGCGCACGTGGTCGGCATTGACCGCCTTGCCTTCCCAGTCGCCAATGCTGAAAGGACGGAACAGGTGCGCGTCGGTGGCGGCGTCCCAGCTTTCGTCGATGCCGTTGGGAATGCCGCTGAGCAGGCCTTGCTGGGTCTTGGCGGCGAGGAAGCCGTCCAGGCCGCAGCCAAAGGCAGGGGTGGTGATTTCCTGGGCGTAGGTCGCGCTGACCGTGGTGATGTGGCTCGAATAGGCCATGCCGGCCTTGAGGAACGACATCTTGCCGTAGAACTCCATGCCTTCCTGTTGCAGCGCGTGATGGGGGATGCCCAGTTCAGGGCAGGACCCCAGGCTGGTGACACCCTGGTACGCCAGGTTATGGATGGTGAACAGGGTCGGCGTGCGCTGCCCGCGCCAGTGCATGTAGGCGGGTGCCAGGCCGGCCGGCCAGTCGTGGGCGTGCACCAGGTCCGGGCACCAGTGGATTTGTGCCAGGTTGGCGGCGATGTCGGCGGCCGCCAGGCCCAGGCGGGCGAAGCGAATATGGTTGTCGGGCCAGTCGCGGCCATTGTTGGCGCCGTAGGGCGAACCTTCGCGCTCGTAGAGTTCAGGGCAGATCAACACGTAAATGACCAGGCCATCGGGCATGTCCATGCGCCCGATCTTGCACGGTGGCAGCGCGGCATGCCCGCCCAGTTCACCGATGATGTGGATCGGGTTTTCGCTGTGCAGCACCTGCGGATAGCCGGGGATCAACACTCGCACATCGTGCAGATGGGTCATGGCCCGGGGCAGGGCGGCGGAAACGTCACCCAGGCCGCCGGTTTTCACCAGGTCGGCGATCTCCGAGGTCACGAACAACACTTTTTTCCGGTTGGGATTCTGATGGGCCACTGGTGTCAGCGTTCTGGTGCCGGTCACGCTGATCGACTGGGCAGTGGGAGCACTGACGGCGCTCGATTCGCCGACATGCTGATGAGCACGTTCTCCCTGAACATCTAAAGCCGCACTTATCATATGAATCTCCCGTGTTGTTGATCTAATTCTTAGCTCTGGCAAACGGTGTTTCATGACCACGTCCTGTGGCCGGGCGCAAAAGCGCTGCACATCAGTGGCAGGCGCTGCCCAATGCGCTGAAGCAGAATGGGTGGAGTAGCCATTGCAAGGATTGCACCAGTCGCAACGCACTTACCTTTCAGTCGACCGATCACCAATAGCGAAAGTTTCGATTATTTTTCCGCTTTGTGACCGACCGGTTTTGCCTCGCGAAAGTGAGCCTAGACCAGAACTTAGAGCGGTAAAGCCCGAATGGCAAAATTGTTCGACAATCGGTTCAAAGAGGTACGGACGTGCCGGATAGAGGGGCGAACGCACCGACGAAGGGCAGGTTTTTTTGTGAAAACGAATGAAAAAGAAGCAGAACTGTCACATCGGTGTGCGTGGGTGAACAGTTGGTTTGCACCATTGCGGTGCATGATTTTGCGTGGTGTGGTGTTCGTGAGGGCCTTTTCGCGAGCAAGCCCGCTCCCACATTGGATCTCCATTGAACACCGGTTTTGTGTGCAACACAGATCCAATGTGGGAGCGGGCTTGCTCGCGAAGAACGATAACGCGGTATCAGTTCAGCAGCCGGATCGGCTCCCCGGCGGACCAAGCCCGAATGTCCTCGATCATCTGCGAGAAAAACAGCTGGTAATTCTGCTGGCTCACATACCCCACATGGGGCGTGGCCAGTACATTCTCCAGCGTCCTGAACGGATGATGGGCCGACAACGGCTCGACATCGAACACATCCAGTGCCGCCCCCGCCAGACGCTGTTTCTGCAAAGCCTTGATCAGCGCCGCTTCATCGACAATCGGCCCGCGCGCGGTGTTGACCAGCAGCGCAGTGGGCTTCATCCAGCCCAGCGCCTCGGCGTTCACCAGCCCTCGGGAGCGGTCGCTGAGGACCAGGTGCACCGACAACACATCGGCCTGCTCGAACAGTTCCTGCTTGCTGACATAGGTCACGCCCACTTCCCCGGCGCGTTCTGCCGTGAGGTTTTCACTCCAGGCGATCACACGCATGCCGAACACCTGGCCGAACTGGGCGACACGCTGGCCGATGCTGCCCAGGCCGAGGATCGCCAGGGTCTTGCCATGCAGGTCGCCGCCCAGGCCTTGTTGCCACTGACCGGCGCGCAAGGCATTGGCTTCGGCCACCAGGTTGCGGGTGGCGGCCATGATCAGGGCCCAGGTCAGTTCCGGCGCGGCATGCTTGTAGCTGTCGGTGCCGCACACCTGGATGCCCAGCTCGGCGGCGGCCTTGAAGTCGAGGGCGGCGTTGCGCATGCCGCCGGTCACCAGCAGCTTGAGCCTGGGCAAGCGCCGTAGCAGGTCTTCGTCGAAGCGGGTGCGCTCTCGCATGACGCAAATCACGTCGAACCCGGCCAGGCGTTCTGCCAACGCTGCGTTGTCGGCGGGGTAGTCGTGGATGAAGTTCACTTGCCCGATGTCGTCCAGCGACGACCAGTCGACCACGTCACGGGCCACATCCTGCCAATCGTCAATCACTGCAATCTGCACCGCCATCAGCCTTACCTCATTCACGCACGGGATTGGTTTTGTTCAGCCAGTCAAGCAACGCCTTGTGAAACTGCGCCGGTTCTTCCATTTGCGGCGCGTGGCCCATGCCGGGGAATTCCACCAGGGTCGATTGCGCAATCAGTTTGGCCACTTGTTTACCGAGCACGTCGTAGTGACCCAGCTTCGCCTTGACCTCGGGGGAGGCGATATCGCTGCCGATGGCCGTGGTATCGGACGTGCCGATCAGCAACAGGGTCGGCATCTTCAGGTTGTGGAATTCGTAGTACACCGGCTGGGTGAAGATCATGTCGTAGATCAACGCCGAATTCCACGCGACTTGCGTATGCCCCGGGCCTTTATTGAGGCCGGCGAGCATGTCCACCCAGCGATCGAACTCAGGCTTCCAGCGCCCGCCGTAATAGGTATTGCGTTCGTAGGCGCGGATGCCGTCGGCGCTGAGCTTGAGTTCGCGCGCGTACCATTGATCGACCGTGCGATAAGGCACGCCGAGGGCCTTCCAGTCTTCCAGGCCGATGGGGTTGACCAACGCCAGTTGATCGACCTGTTCGGGGTACTGCAGGGCGTAGCGGGTGGCGAGCATGCCGCCGGTGGAGTGGCCCAGCAGGGTGGCCTTCTGGATGCCGAGGGCCTTGAGCAATTGCTGGGTGTTAGCCGCCAGTTGCTGGAAGCTGTACTGGTAGTGATCAGGCTTGCTCGATGTACAGAAACCGATCTGGTCGGGAGCGATGACCCGGTAGCCGGCGTCGCTGAGCGCTTTTATCGAGGTGTCCCAGGTCGCGCCGCAAAAATTCTTGCCGTGCATCAGTACCACGCTGCGGCCGTTGGCCTTGCCATGGGCGGCGACGTCCATGTAGCCCATTTGCAGGGATTTGCCCTGGGACTCGAAGGCGAAGTGCTTGACGGTGTAGGGATACTCGAAGCCTTCCAGCTGCGGCCCGTACTCCGGGCCTTCGGCAGCGATGACGGGCAGGGCGGCGGTCAACAGCAGGCCGGGCAGCCAGCGGGTGAGGGTCAAGGGCATGGGTGAACTCCGTTGAAAATCTGCCGATGCTGGACCGGCATGATTAGGGCGACATTAAACAGGCAATCGCCACCGCGGTTGGTTCAACCCATCCAGCCCAGCGTGGCCAGGGCTAACACGCCATAACGGGCACCCTTGGCCAGGGTCACGATCAGCAGGAACCGCCCCAGCGGCTCGCGCATCACGCCGGCCACCAGTGTCAGCGGATCGCCGATCACCGGCAGCCAGCTGAGCAGCAGCGACCAGTGTCCGTAGCGTTGATAGTGGATTCGGGCTTTTTCCAGATGCGCTTCGCTGACCGGGAACCAGCGCCGGTCCCGGAAGCGTTCGATGCCGCGCCCCAGCCACCAGTTCACCAGCGAGCCGAGGACATTGCCCAGCGTCGCCACCGCCAGCAGCGACCCTAGCCAGTACTTGTCGCTGAGCAGCAGCCCGACCAGCACGGCCTCCGATTGCAGGGGCAGCAGGGTCGCGGCGCCGAAGGCCGCCACGAACAAGCCGAGGTAGGCGCCGAAAATCAATGGGCGGGGTAGTCCGCCACGACCAGGTCCGTGCCGTCCTTTTTCAGGCCGATCACTTGATAGGCATCGCTCATACCGTCCATTTCCATGCCGGGCGAACCCATGGGCATGCCGGGGGCGGCCACGCCCAACAGGTCATCGCGTTTGCTCAGCGCCAGTACCTGCTCGGCTGGCACATGGCCTTCGACGAATTTGCCATTGATCAGGCCGGTATGGCAGGACGCCAGGCGCGGTGGCACGCCGTGCTGTTGCTTGAACTCGCTCATGTTGGCTTCGACATGATCCTCGACCTTGAAACCGTTGGCTTCCAGGTGGCTGATCCACTTCTTGCAGCAGCCACAGTTGGCGTCGCGGTGGACTTCGATGGGGATCAGGTCGGCGGCCTGGGCCATCGAGGAAATGAGCAGGGCACTCAAGGCAGTCAGACGAAGAGAGGTTCGCATGTCGGAATATGTCTCGGATTGCGGGCGAAAAAACGCATTCTGACCGGTTTTCCCGGCCAGACCTTCAAGGAGTGTTTCTAATTACTACAAGCTGGCAGTCGTATGATCCCGGACCAGGGCTGTCAGGCAGATGAGCGGGACATGACGAAATTGTCAGGTTGGCCGCTGAGCGCCGGATCAGGCGCTCAGGGTGTTGGCTGGGTGGGTGTATCAACGATGTGGGTAATAACCCGGTCCGCCCCGGTCGTCGTAATGATGATCATGGTGCCAGCCACCGTGGGGGAAAACGATGCAACCACTCAGGGACAGCAGGGCCAGCAGGGGAATCAGCAGTGTGATTCGACGCAACATTTGAAAATCCTCATGGTTATCGCCGCTATGAAGCCAAAACGCTTCATCGGCTGTAACATGTGACCCTGTTTGCTGCGCCCCATCCCCGAGAAACGGTAGGGGTTTGGCATGCATCCGGATACAAAGCGGATACATTTTTTCAGTTTCAGGCTTAAGTTCAGGAAAGGCTAATGACCCAGTCGCAACGTTTGAAATATTCCCTTCTGATCGCCCTCGTGGTGCTGGGGATCATGTTTGGCCTGTCGTATTTGCAGAACATCGGCGTCATCAGCGAAAAACTGTTCCAGTACATCGCCATTGGCGTGGCGGTGATCGTGGTGGTCATCAATGGCGTGATGCGGCGCAAGGTCAAGCCCTGACGATTGATGGCGCTCCCGCTACCTGCGCGGGAGCTGTGTAGGAGCTGTCGAGTGCAAACGAGGCTGCGATCTTTTGATCTTGTATTAAAGCAAGATCAAAAGATCGCAGCCTTCGGCAGCTCCTACAGGGAAGACAGGCCCGTCAGTGATGGTGCAGAACGGCCGTGGCCCGTGGGTCCAGGCTGTAGCTTTTGTCGGCGTTGAGCACGATCACGCCTTCGCTGCACAGGCGCTTCAACACTTCGCGCACACTGAGGAACGACAGCGGAATATCCAGCTCCAGCAAATGAGCGTGCACGCCCCGCACCCCCAGGCTGCGATCGTGTTCGGCAGCGTCGAGCAGGGCGTCGATGACCTTGAGTCGAATCAGACTGGTTCGCAGGCCAAAGCTTTTGAGCAGGAAGCGAATCCGCTCATTACCGTGGCGCTCGGTACGCTGGTCGAAAACACCGACCCCAATGGAATTGCCCTTTGGCGCGTTGCTACCGTCCGTTGGCAGTTGCGAGTTGTACATTGCAAAAACTCCTTTTCAGAGCCTGATCAGGAAAAATGGGCGCTCTTACATAACAAGACGTATGAACGACGCAAATCATGAAGACTTAAATGTAGAAATTTCGTCGTCATGGCGTCGGCAGTCCGTCAGAAGCCTCTAAATCGCGGTCCAACAACCTAAATTTTTTTTCTTTGCTTCGTCCTTGAAAGGATGCGCAGCGCCTGCCCGTACGCAGGGCCGTGACCATCGATTTTCGATCAGGAGCGAGTGTGAATATTTCCAGCCAGTTGACCAGGTTGAGCCTGGCGGGTGTATTGGTGGGGCTGAGTCTTGCGGCGAATGCGCGCAGTCAGCCTGAGCAGGCCAGTGCCGATATCCGCCGGACCAGTTTCGGCGTGCCGCATATTCGTGCCGAAGACGAGCGGGGGCTTGGTTACGGAATCGGCTATGCCTACGCTCAGGATAACCTGTGTTTGCTGGCCAATGAGATCGCCACGGTGAACGGTCAACGGTCACGGATTTTCGGGCCGGACCAGTTCACGGTCGAAGAGCGCGAGAACCTCGTCAGCGACCTGTTTTTCACCTGGCTGAACACTCCGCAGGCGGTCGCCGGGTTCTGGCAGGCGCAGCCCCCTGAAGTGCGCGAGCTGATCGACGGCTATGTGGCTGGCTTCAACCGCGCCCTGACAGAGCGTCGGGCGCAAGGGTTGCCGCCGCAGTGCCAGGGCGACTGGGTGCGGGAAATCACCGCCGGGGATCTGGTGAAGTTGACCCGGCGCCTGCTGGTGGAAGGGGGGGTGGGGCAGTTTGCCGAAGCGCTGGCGGGGGCCACACCGCCAGCCGCCGTGGCCGGGAACACCGGTCAACAGAGCGCGTTCCAGGTAGCTGATATGCGCCTGCAGCGTTTTGCCCTCGACCGTGGCAGTAATGCCGTGGCGGTCGGCAGCGAGCGCTCCTTTAACGGTCGTGGCATGTTGCTGGCCAATCCGCATTTCCCATGGGTCGGCGGCATGCGTTTCTATCAAATGCACCTGACCATTCCCGGCAAACTCGACGTCATGGGCGCCGCGCTGCCCGGCCTGCCGATGATCAACATCGGGTTCAATCAGCACCTGGCCTGGACCCACACCGTCGACTCATCCAAACATTTCACTCTGTACCGCCTGCAACTGGACCCCAAGGATTCGACCCGTTACCTGCTCGACGGCCAATCCTTGCCCCTGGACAAGCAAACGCTGACAGTCGACGTGAAGCAGCCGGACGGATCGGTCAAGGCGCTATCCCACGTGATCTACAGCTCGCCATTCGGCCCGATCGTGCAATGGCCGGGCAAGCTCGATTGGGACAACCAGTTCGCCTACAGCCTGCGCGACGCCAACCTCGATAACGACCGGGTATTGCAGCAGTGGTACGCCATGAACCGTGCCGGCAACCTCAAGGATTTTCAGGACTCGGTCCACAAGATCCAGGGCATCCCGTGGGTCAATACCCTGGCCGCGGACGACCAGGGGCAAACCCTGTACATGAACCTGTCGGTGGTGCCCAACGTCAGTGCCGACAAGCTGGCGCAGTGCAGTGACCCGCGCATCGGCTTGCAGATGATCGTGCTCGACGGTTCCAACAGCGCCTGCGCCTGGGGCATCGACCCGCGCGCGGCGCAAAAGGGGATCTTCGCGGCGGACCAATTGCCGCAACTGTTGCGCAAGGATTTTGTGCAGCACGCCAACGATTCGGCGTGGATGGCCAATCCGGCACAACCGCTGGCCGGTTTTTCCCCGTTGATCAGCCAGGACAGCCAGCCGCTGGGCCTGCGCGCGCGTTTCGCCCTGGATCGCCTGGGCACGCTGGCCAAGTCCGGCCCGCTCAAGGCCGCGGATCTGCAACAGATGGTGATGGACGACCAGGTCTATCAGGCCGCGCAAGTCATGCCGGACCTGTTGCAATTCTGCGCCGACGATCTGGGCGCTGATGCGAAAACCCTCGCGCCGTTGTGTGCCAGCCTCAAGGCCTGGGATCGCAAGGCTAACCTCGACAGCGGCCTGGGTTTCGTGCATTTCCAGAATGTCATGGAGCCTCTGGAACAGGTCCCGGATGTGTGGCGCGTGGCGTTCGATCCGCAAGACCCGCAACATACCCCGCGAGGCCTGGCGGTCGATCGGCCGCCAGTGGCGCAGGCGTTGCGCCAGGCGATGCTGGCGTCGGTCGAGCAGGTCAAGGCGTCAGGGGTCAAGGCGGACAGCCGCTGGGGCGATATCCAGGTGGTCAGCAGCGGTGGCCAGCAGACACCGATCCACGGCGGGCCGGGCTCGCTGGGGGTCTACAACGCGATCCAAAGTGTGCCCCGGACCGATGGCAAGCGCGAAGTGGTCAGCGGCACCAGCTACCTGCAAGTGGTGACCTTCGATGACAAGGGCCCGCAGGCCAGGGGGCTGCTGGCGTTCTCGCTCTCCAGCGACCCGGCCTCGAAGTACGCCAATGACCAGACCCTGGCGTTCTCGAAGAAGCAGTTGGGCGTGCTGCCCTTCACCGAGCAGCAGATCACGTCGGATCCGAACTACCAGGCGCAGACAATTCGCGAACAGGATGAGCAGGCCGCGAAGGTGGTCGTGCAGTAAAGTCATGGAGGTTTGACGATGGAAGAAGGCCGCACCTCATAAGAGGCGCGGCCTTCGGTTGTTTGGGATGGGTTACGCAAAGGCTGCTGACATCCACGGTTTTATGCTGGATCAAGGGGTGTTGGTGTGTAATTGGCGTCCAAGGTGCGTGATGAGCCAGGTCACGCTGTCGGCATTGCTCAGTTGCACCTTCAGTCTGATCGTCGGGTCATTAATGAAGCTGTCGCGGGCATCTTTCAGGGTGGTCTTACCCGTTAGTTTCAGGACATGCGTGTTTAGCTCGCCAGCGTAGTCATCAGAACTTCTGTCCCAATCCACCCAGGTATCGGTATCAGGATCATGGATGCTGAACAGTTCCGACAGGGGAGTATGAATCGACAGTGCGCAGCGCTGCAGGTCGGTCAATTCATTCTTGAGCTGCACGGCACGCAGTGTCGTTGTTTCTATCAGTTCGGCGAAGGGTCTGCTGGTGTCGAGATAAGCCAGGTCCAGGGTCTTGAGGAGGATGTGCGAAAGCTCATGGATCAACGTCGATGCGCGAGAGTGGGGCCTGATCGCAAAGGCAGGGTCTGACAGGTAGTTGCGGTAGTGGTCGAAATTGGGGAAAAAGAATTTTTCTGCCAGATAGATTCGGCGCCTTTCGTCCCGATCGACGGTAAAGGCGAACGTGTCATCTCTTCCCTCGACGAGCCTTCCGACCGCAAAACGCCTGGAATTGGGATGCCTGAGGCTGGGGTCAAGCAATCCGGCAAACATGTCGCTGACGACTTGTTCAATCATCGTCACATGCTCGGGCAGGGCGGTCGACACACCCAAAAAGTCCGTGATGATCCCATGCACCGGAGTATGCCGACTGCTATTAGCATTGAGGAGTTGCAGGTTTCGAACACTGTTCCAGACATAGTGGGTCGCCAGGTCCAGTGCTTCATCAATCAAGCGCGCCTTTTGCGGAAACAGTAACCGGATTTGGGGCAATCCACTGGCTTCGACGTTCATGCCCCCCCAGGCCGTAACAGCGGTCTCTATCCGGTTGAGCATGCCGAATCGGGCAAGCGGTGCCTGGCGATCCAGCGTCCATTGCTTCGCTGGGTTCTGACGCAGGTAGGGGCCCTGTTTTTTGTCGTCGCAAATGCGCCAGCGAGTGCCGCTCTTTACCACTGGATAGACTCTGCCTTCGACCGGGCCGTAGTGTTTTTTTGTAGTGGGGTGGGTGTAGAGCCCCAGCGTCGAGTCCAGGGTCAACGAACCCAGGTCGGTATCCGTGCTTTCGTGACGCTTCAAGCGCGCGCGATCGGGTGCCGTGAGGTTAATGTCTTGCCATTTGATCGGGCTTTCGGGTGTTTCTGCGCTGTGCTCGCTGGAAGCCGAAACCACCGTCGTCCCGGTTTGCATCGATTTTCGCAAGTTGGCGAGTTGCGCAATCGCGTTGATAAATGCCTCGATCGCCGGCCCCCATTTGTGTAATTGAAGATCTTCGGCCGATTCCTTGAAATCCCGGTAGCTGCGCCACACGGTGACCGGATACTTCAGCTTGCCCATGAAGAATGAGGTGGCCTGATCCAGGTCTTCGCCCAGTACATGCTTGATGGCTTCCCAATCGCTCTGTTTTTCGTTGTCAGACTGGCTATCCAGCAGGCGCCCGAGCAATGAGGCATTTTCATTGAACAGCTGCCTGAAAAGGTTTCCCCTGACTGGATTGGATGCCAGGCTGAAGGTGCCGGACGTATTGTCCGTGGACGTCAACCGCGCCTTGCACAGAGTGCGATCAGCCGCCGGCAAGCTGTTGAGCACCCAGTCTTGCAGGGCGCCCCGGACCTTCAGTTCACTTACCAGCAAGTTTTCGCCGTCATACTCCTTTACCCCATGTGTCGGGCTGCACGGCGCAATAAGCACCTGTGGCCCGGCGGCATTGTCCTTTTCCCCAATCAACCAGGTGCCTGGCACCTTGATCGCGTGCCCGCTCTTGATACCCGTGAGTTCGAGAGGGCGAATAATTGCATTCGCCTCGTTGATGGCGGCTCGGGCGGTGGCATCAGGCATGTCCATGATTTGGCGAATCAGATCGAACCCGGTTTGACTGAGGCGTTCCTGAAGTTTTTCGCTGTGGGCGTAATGCATCAGTTGCCAGGGCAGTTGGGCGTAAAAACACTCCTTGCGTTCCGCGGCCTGGGGGGCGGTATCGGCAAACGCTGCGTTGAGTATCGACTGGTGATGATGGCCAGGTTTCAGGTTTCGGATCAGGCTCTTGATATAGGCCTCGTTCATCGCCTTGGGAATCGGCGTGGTATCCAGGCTCACCAGGTCGAATCGAACCTGATCCAGGTCCTTGAGATGGATCAATGCAAAGTCGGTCAGGGTTTGCGGGCGTGCCGCGAGCATCCGGCGTGGTTTGACCTGGATCTTGTCCGGATCAAGGTCGAAGGTATCCGCCTTGAGTTGCTTTTGCAGTTCATGGTGAGCCGTGCGTGCCAGGGAGCGAACACCTGTGAGGTAGTCCTTGTCCTCACTGACGTTATTGAGGTACTGCTGAAGCAGTTCGGCATGCAATACCAGATCTTTGTGGGAGGCCTTGGCCAGCCATGCCGGCAGTCTTTGCTGGGTGGTCAGTGACAGGGCAATATCCGCTGCACGGCGCAATCCCGTCTTCGGTAGGCGCAGCGCCACCAGGTTCAGCAGGCTGGTCAGCGTCGCTTGCGGGAGCTTCGAACCCAGCGCGGCAGTGACGCTCGACTGATCCAGTTGCACATAGGGTTTGTGTATCAGATCGAGAAAATGCCCGTCGATGCGTTGCAAGGGGGCCAGGGTGTAAGTGTTTGCAGCCAGTCGCTCGCCACGTTCGAGGTTTTCCAGAAGGACGGAGCGTGCGTCCTGATCGTTAAGGCGTCTTTGGAACTCAGTCAACAAGGGTGTCAAGGACGGGAACGCTTCAAACCCCAGTGCCGGGGTCCAGGCGATGGCCTTGCCCGAATGGTTCGGGTCCAGGCCACCGCGCTCTGTCAGCACAAAACAACTGGCGAGCTTCATCAGGTTCGTTGAATTACCCGTCTTCAATGCCAGGGAAAATATGTCCGGCAGGAAGCCGTTCACGGCGGCACGCTGCAGCCGCACCGGTGTGTCGAGCACGCTGTTGATGATGGCCTGTTCCGTGGGGCCCAGGGTGCGGGCGGCTGTTCTCAATTTCAGTTCGCTGCGCAACGCCGTGGCAAAGATATGCGTGAAGGACGATTGCAACGTTTGCAGCGACGAATCGACGATCCGTTGCGCGTCGGCGAAGGTGGTGGTCGTGGCGGGGATCGCAGGGTGCTTTTCAAGGCTCTGTTCCAGTGCCCGTTCCAGGGTGGAGAGCAGTGCCAGTTGCGCCTTGGCCGATTCGCCGCGTACGGTAGCCGGTTGCGCACTCCAGCGCAGGTCCACATGGGGACTCCAGCGCCCCTCTGCGTTGGCGGCCAATAGCCGGTCATCAATCAGTGCGCGGACATCCAGTGCGTTGTCGATCAAGGCATGCGGCGCCAGCGTGCCTTCACTTTCACGATAGCGACGCAAGGCATGGCTCAGGTTATGAAGTTGCTTTTGCTGAATGTCTGCCATCAATTGCTCGAAGACCGAACCGACGATGGGAACACCGCTGATCTCACGTTCATCCGGCTCGATTGAAAGAAGGGTGCGGCGCTCGTCCAGCGACGTAAAGTTGAGGAGGGTGTCTTCATGCCCTTCGCTGTTGAGCATCTGCAGCACGATCTTTTTGACCGCCGGCAGGTCGCTCGTGGCTTCAATGCCTCTGGACTGCGTGTACAGATAGCCGAGGGTATCGGCGTTGCCGATCATCAAGCTGCTGGCAAGGTCGGCGTAATGCCTGAGGGGCGCGCTGATACGCACTTTTTCGATACGAAGCGGATCAGTGGCGCCAGGTGCGAGACTGACCTTCATCAGTCGCAGGTATTCCTGTGTCGTTAAAACGTTCTGCTGACGCTGCTGCAACAGTTTCAGGTGAAAGGTGTCGCGCATGCATTCGGCAAAAAACGCCGAGCGTGGCTGCCCATGGTCCATGGGCGTATTCCAGAAAGTCTCGACCAGGCTTCGCAGGTGAGGGGTAAAACTTTGCGCGATCTCTTTGACCGCACCTTCCCATGCCTGGTTATCGTCGTCGCTGCTCACGCCGTGCACGGGATTGGAAAAGACCCTGGAACCGCCTGTTGGCCAGTCGTTGGTCAGATAGACATGCAGCAGAGTGTCGCTCAGTGACAGAGAGGGAAGCGTGTGTTCAGCGTCGGTTGAACCGGTTCTGACAAACCGGGTCAGGCGTTGGTCCAGTTTGGGGAAGGCTTTGAACAATGCATGCTTGAGCGTTTCGTCAAGCATCGTTTGTAGCGTCGGCATCTTGACCAGTTCGCCGATCATGGTCGTGATGTTCTGTGCCGCGTTGCGCTCCAGGGTCAGCATCTGCTGTTCGAACACGGCCCCCACGATGGCTTGCGTGGAAATGCCCGGCGCGGTGTCGGCCGACAGCGCGCTGCGCTGTTCGATGGAAAGAAAACGCAAGAGCTCGCGCTTGCCGATGTCCTCTTTGAGCCATGCCTTGAGTTTGATTAACAGGTCGTTTATGTCAGCGAATTTGATCAGGCCTTTCCACGGTGTGTAGAGCATGGCCTCGCCATCGTCCGGACGGCTCATGACAAACGCGCCGGCCAATGCAATGCCCGGCCTGCCTGCCGGCGTCAGTAACAACTGCCAGGCATGCATCGGCCTGGCGTCGGCTTGGCGCGCGTCTTGTGTGGCGAGGTAAACAGTGTTCAGCCAGTTGAGGTCATCCAGGGTGAAATTCAGCGCTTTCTCGCGTTCGCCTGGCTGTTTGGCTTTTGACGCAAGCAGCGCTTCGTCAAAGAAATAGGGAAGTTCGGTAGCCATCATGGCAGGTCCTCGAAGTGCGCGATCCAGCGGTGATCGCGGGGATGGGAGCGAGGACACTACGGGCAGCCCATGGCGGGGGTGCGGTACATATTGCTGGGTGTGAAGCGGCGTTCAGACCGGGATGAAGGCTGCGCAGAACCCTGGTTCTGCGCACTTTTCTCTTCAGGGTGCCAGTGGCGGCCGGTCCAGTTGTCGACCCATTTCGCATATCAGGCGCGATACCGAATCGGCATTGCGTAAGATGATTTTGATACGAGGCTCTGCATTTTGCTGGCTCAGGAAGGCATCTCGAGCTTGATCCATGGTTGGGCAGTCGGTGATGTCAAGAATCGCCTCTGCTTCGTCATAAACGTTTGTCAGCGATTCGAAGCTGATCCATTTCTTCGAACTGGCGCTCCAGCGGGCAAACAACTCCTCCCTTGGGGTGCTCAGCGACAGCGCATTACGCTGGAACTCGATCTGGTCTCGTTTAAGTGCCTGTCCAGGTCCAGTGACCGTCTCGATAAGATCGCTGAACGGACGCCTTGACTCGAGGTAGGCAAAATCCAGTGCATCTGCAACCTGATGGACCAACTCGTGGATCAGCGTGGCGGCCTGGCCGTGGGCGTCGATCTCAAAGGGTTGGGTCAAATGGTTGTTATACCGTTCCAGTTGCTGGTTAAAAAACCTGTCGGTGATGTGCACGCGCTTGTCTGGATCGGCGGCATTGACGAAGGCACCCACGTCGGCTGCCTGGTGCTTGGTTGAACCCAAGATCAGTCGATGACCGCTGAGCAAGTCATTTTCAGGGTCCACCAGCGCATTGCAGACAGGCACGATGACCGCCTTGACTTTGTCGAGCAGGTCGGCATCGACGTCGTCGACATCGAAGAAGGCTTTGAAAAAGGTTTCCAGCCGCGTGCCTGGGACAAAAGACCTGAGCAAGGCAAGGTTATGCAGGCTGTTGAAGGCGTAATAGCGCGCCATATCGAGAGCCCTCACAATCTGGTGGGCCTCGTTGGGGAATTTTTCCCGAATGTCGGCCATGCCTCGCGCCTGTATGTTCAACACCCGTCGTGCTTCGTGGCTGGCGACAAACCGGTTGTGCATTTTCGACAGGTTTTTTCCGTAGTGCACGGTATGGATGTCCGGATCAATGACCAATTGCCTGTCGGCCGTCTCCAGCAGTCCGGGCCCTTCCTGCCGGTCTTTGATCATCCGCCATACGGCCCCGGTTTTTTTCACGGGGTACACCTTGCCTGCAATGGGGGCGTATTGACGCTGGCTGTTGGTGTCCAGGTACGTTCCGTCGCTGTTGTCTTTTAGCAGGTCCTTCAACTGCACGGTCGAGGTTTCGAAGTGCCGCAGCAGGGTGCGCGACGGTGCGGTGGTATCCACCTGCGACCATGGCAGCGCGGCCACGGGCGTCGCGACCGGCGCAGCGGGGGGCGGGGTTGTCACTGTGGTTTCGACCTGGTCTTCCAGGGACAATCTGCCCAGTGTGATCATCTGTGCTGCACCGTCGATGAAATCGCGCAGTGCTTTTTTCCAGTGCTGATCCTGCAGCGCTTCGGCCGAGTCTTTAAAGTCTTCGAAGGCTTGCCAGAGAAACCTGCCGCAGGCGAGTTTGCCGGGCAACACGCCCGGAATCAGTTTGATGCCGGCGGTGAATAGATGCTTGACCGTTTCCCACTCCATAAACCCGTTGGTATCGGCTTGACTGGCGAGCATCCGCGGCAGCAGGACGGTGTTGTCGTTGAACAAATGGGTCAGCAAATGGCCGCCTATGACATTGGCTCCGAGGCTGATTTTACTCACTTGCCCGACCGTGGACTGATAGAGGCTGCGCAAGGCCGCGCGTTCATTGTCCGGCACGCGCCGCAGCAGCCATTCCTGCAAGGGTCCGGGCGTGTTGAGCGCCGCGACCACGCCGGCGTCATTGTCGAATTCGGTGAATGCCGCACCGCTACGGTAAGGCGCATACAACACTTGTGGGCCCTCCTGTCCTGGCCCCGGGCCGATCAAATACAGACCCTGCGCCGCGACAGCAGTGGCGCCGGCTGTCTTGATCAGTTGCAACGGTCGAACGATGGCGTGGGCGCCCTCAACCGCAGCCCGGGCCACGGCGTCCGGCATATCCAATACCTGTCGAATCAGGTCGAAGGCACCGTCGGACAGGCGTTGTTGCAGCTTCAACTCGTGGGCGTGATGCAGGAGTTGCCACGGTACTTGTTGCACAAAACGATTCCAGCGCGGCACCGCCTGGGTGCTGTCTGTCACCAGGGCGTCCGTCACGAGTTTTGTGAAGCTTGTCTGAATGTCCAGCGACGACAGCAGTCGTTTGATTGCGGATGGGTCGAGGGTTGCAGGTAACGGTTTGCTGGTTTTTGAGGCAACCTTGAAGCTTGTGCCCTGGGCCACGTTGATATGGTTCAAGGCAAAGTCGGTCAAGGATTGGGCGGGGCCTGCCAGGGACAGATTGGGGGTGATCTCAATGTCGTCGGGGTTCAGCAGGGCTTCGGCAAATTGGCTGTTGAGCAGCGTCTTCAAGGTTTCGCGGGCGTAGTCTTTCAGTGGTTTTATGCCGTGCAGGTAGTCCGTGTCGTCAGTGACACTGTTGAGGTATTGCTCCAGCAACTCGAGATGAAATTGCTGCTCTTTGACAGGGGCCATACCGAGCCAGGCGGGGAGGGATTGCCGTTGGCTCATGGCCTTCGCGATCAAGGTGGCCCTGGGCAAGTTGATGTCGATGGGGATTTGGGTCAACGCCTGGAGCGCCGTGTGTTTTTTGGGGGACGCTAGCGTCGAGTCGTACACGCGCTCGCAACGTGCCAGGAAGAGGTCAATGCCGGACTGTGCCAGGGCCTGCAAAATATTGCCCTCGATCAGTCGCAACGAATGGAGCGAATAGCGTCGGTGGAACTTGTGCTGGGCGGGGGTGAGGTTCTCCAGCAGCCCCAGGCATTTATCGGCATCGAGCAGGCGCAGGTTCAGCTGTTGCCGTGCGCTGGCGACGTTCTTGAACACTTCCAGTCCCGCTGCGGGTGTCCACAGGATTGCGCGCCCGGAATGCTGGACGTCGAGGCCCCCACGCTCGGTCAGCAGGACGCAATTGGCCAAGGGCATCACGTCCTTTTCACCCGAACACTCAAGGACCAGGGAGAAGGCATCCGGGTGGAACCCCCGGATCGCCGGGCGACTTTTTCGGTCTGGCCGGTCCGGATTGAAGACCGTATCGACAATGTGCCAATCGGCATTGCGCAGCGTGCCACCCAGCTCCCGCAGGGTGGCTTCGCCACGCACGCCGACGGAAAGGGCGTGGGACAGTCGCGGTTTCATGTCCTCCAGGTATGCCCGTTGTTGCGCGAGAGTGGCCAGTGGTTGCCCGGTAAATTCGCTTCGGACTGCAGCGTCGACCGAGTGAAACGACTTCGCGTGAGTGTCCACCGTGTCCCCCAGCACCAGCGAGGGTTGTTCGCCCGCCAATATAATCCGGGTGCTCCAGCGATCCTTGGTATCCAGTGTCGGCTGTTGCGCGTTGATCAGTGCACGGATGTCCAGCGCCTTGTCGAAGTAGGCCTGGATGTTCACCGCGCCGTCACTGTGGCGGAACACCTGAAAGGCATAGTCCAGGTTTTGCAGCTGTTTACTGATGATCGCTTCAAAAAGCGCCGGGAATACCGCGCCGCTGATCACGGCGCCGGACACCTGCGGCTCATGGAAACCGATGAAGCGCTGGCGTTCCTCCAGGCTCATGAGGTCATAGAGTTCATCGTCGTGCCCGGCCACTGTGGATTTGTTCTGCAGGGTGGCTTTGAGGTCCTGATAGTCCTTCAGCACCTGAAAGCCAACGGCGGGGGTGTAAAGGAAGGCATGGGCGCTGTCCTGGCTGATCATCAGCGAACCGGCGAGCTCCACGAAGTTGGGCTCGTACTCCCACAGGCGCACGGTTTCGAGGGTCAGCGTGGAGGCGCTGTCGGTGATCGGCTTGATCAAGGTGTGCAGGGCGCTGCTGTGTTCCGGGGTGATGGTTTCGGCTTCACGCTTGAGCAGCAGGTCGGCCCGGGCCTTTTCGCCCAGGGCCCGGGCAAAGAATGCCCGGCGCGTGGCGCCGTCGACGCTCGCTTCGTTCCAGTAGCGGTGCAGTTGCGTGGACAGTTGGCTGATCAGTTCATCCGCCGCGCGCTTGAGCGCCGTTTCCCAGCGTTGCTGGTCAGCCGGCTGCGACGCCCTTTGCGGATGAGAAAACTCAGGCTGGCCCAGCGGCCATCGTTGGTGGCGGTAATACGCCAGCACCGCGTCCCTCAGGGACAGGGAGTTGATCCAGCGTCGAGCCGTTGCAGGCTGTGCGTCGGCAGGAGTGGCTGTTTCGGCATAAAAACCGACCTGGGTCCGACGCTGATCCAGCCCGGGGAAATCGGCTTTCAGCAGCGCTTCGAGCACGCTGTCGAGCAGCGCGTCGAGCGTCGGCAGTTTTTGCAGTTCGTCGACCATGGCCTGATCGTTACTGCGCAGGTTGTGTTCGATCACGGTGCGTTGATCGTCGAAAATGTCGCCGTCGATGGTCTGGAAGGTCACCCGGATGTCGCTGGCTTCGGCCAGGGCCTTGCGCGCGGCCAATGACATGAAGGCCAGCAAGTCATCGTCTTCGTCCGCGTTGTCCAGCTGGCTTTTCAAGTGCGCGGATAACGTCGTGCGGTCGGCGAATTTTTTAATGCCCGCGTAAGGGGTGTAGAGAATCTCGCCGTTGTCATCGGGCAGTGCGCTCAATACAAAACTGCCCGCCAGGGGCAGGGCCAGGGCTCCCGTGGCAAGCAGGATGGACTCGGCGCGCATCGGTGGGGTTTGCTGACCGCGTAACGCATCGGTGGCCCATTGCACGTGGCGGATCCATTGGAAATCCTTTTGCGTCAGCCCGTGGGCCTTGCCCAGGTCAGGCCATTGCCCGGGTGCGTGCCGGGCCTGCGGGAAATACAGGGGAGGGGTAGGTGTAGACATCGTCGAATCTCACTCGGGGCGCCGCTCAAAGCGGCGTTAGGTTGAGGTTCGAGACTAAAATCCGTCGCCAAGTCGCAGGTGGTAGATAGTTAGAGCACGGGTGGCCGATGCTCATGCAAACAGGCCCTATCGAAGGGTTGACAGGTCGCTCGCCGAGCGTTGTTAATCGGCGGTCTACAAACGCTGTTGTTCCCTCCAATAATTAGTCTGGAGCTTCAGATGTCCGCACCACTCGATGATGTGTCTGCTGTTGTCTCGCAAAACCTGTCCCTCGCTGAGCTGACAGCATTGCTTGAGAAGATATTCCTGCGTCATGGCACCTCTGCCGATGTCGCCCGGGTGCTGGCCGAAAACTGCGCCGGCGCCGAACGCGACGGCGCGCACAGTCACGGGGTGTTTCGCATCCCTGGTTATGTTTCGACGTTGCAAAGCGGCTGGGTGAATGGCAAGGCCGTGCCGGTGGTCGAGGACGTGGCGTCGGGCTTCGTACGGGTCGATGCCGGCAACGGCTTTGCGCAACCGGCGCTCGCGGCGGCCCGGGCCCTGCTGGTGGAAAAGGCGCGCAGCGCCGGCATCGCGGTGCTCGCCATCCGCAACTCCCACCATTTCGCTGCCTTGTGGCCGGATGTCGAGCCCTTCGCCTATGAGGGGCTGGTGGCGCTCAGCGTGGTCAACAGCATGACCTGCGTGGTGCCGCACGGCGCCGATCGACCGCTGTTCGGCACCAACCCTATTGCGTTTGCCGCACCGCGTGCCGACGGCGAGCCGATCGTGTTCGACCTGGCCACCAGCGCCATTGCCCATGGCGACGTGCAGATTGCCGCACGCAAGGGCGAGCGTTTGCCACCGGGCATGGGCGTGGATGGCCTCGGTCAGCCGACCCAGGACCCGAAAGCGATTCTCGAAGGCGGTGCGCTGTTGCCATTCGGCGGGCACAAGGGCTCGGCGCTGTCGATGATGGTGGAGCTGTTGGCCGCCGCGTTGACCGGGGGCAACTTTTCGTTCGAGTTCGACTGGAAAAACCACCCCGGCGCCAAGACTCCGTGGACCGGCCAATTGCTGATCGTCATCGACCCGAGCAAGGCCGCCGGGCAGAGCTTCGCCGAACGCAGCCAGGAACTGGTGCGACAGATGCACGGGGTGGGACTCAAGCGGTTGCCGGGGGATCGCCGTCATCGTCAACGTGGCAAGTCGCAAGCCAACGGTATCGAGCTGGAGGCGCAGACGCTGGCGAATCTGCGGGAGTTGGCGGGCGTCAGTTAAACGCAATCCAGTGTGGGAGCGGGCTTGCTCGCGAAGATGTTGTATCAGTCGACATCCATATTGCCTGATACGCCCTCTTCGCGAGCAAGCCCGCTCCCACAGGTACCGCGTTTGATTTTATGTTCAGCGCCGGGCCAGCAACAAACCCACTACCAGCCCGAAACCCGCCGACACCGCAACGGTTTGCCAAGGATGACCGCCAATGTAGGTTTCGGTGGCCTCGACCGCAGGCAGCGTCCGATCGCGCACGCTGGTCACCGAGTCCTTGGCCTGCTGGAGTTTCAGGGCGATTTGCCCACGCAGTGTCTCTGCTTCCTCACCCACCAGTGAGGCGCTGCTCTTGAGCAATTTTTCCGACTCTTCGATCAGCAACTGAAGTTCGCTGAAGGCCTGGTCCTTGATTTGATCTTCGGCGGCTTGCATGGCGGTTTTGCGGGCCATTGAAGTACTCCTTGCAGGTAAGTGACAGTGAACAATGGAGTGCGCCGGGATTGAAAAAGTTGCAGCGATTTTGCGTGCCGCCGCGATCCCGATGAAAATCCAGCGCAGGACGTTTCGTCCTACAGTGTAAGATGTCGCCTATTTTACGCAGCAGGACATTCCCATGAGCTTCAACCTGGCCGACAAATCCCTTGCCGAGCGCGCGGCGCTGGAAGATGAAAAATCCCGTCTGTTCGAACTCTGGCAAAACAACCTGGGCAAAGCCAAGGGCGAAGCGGCCCGGCTGTTTGGCGAACGCGCCAAGCGCAAGGGCAAATGGGCGGAGTGGGTCCGCGCCGAACTGGATGGCATGTCGCCGCCAGAGTTCTCGAACATGGTGCGCAGTGAAGTCAATCGCCTGATGGCGGCCAACAAGTAACGGTTACGCAAAACACGCGACAATCGCCTCGCGTACCTTCACCACCACCGGGTCGAGCTGGGTGCTGGTGCGCCAGCCCAGTTCGATCGGGTAGCGCGGCAACGCCAACGGGCAGGGCAGCAGCGCCAGACCGCTGAGCGCCGCGATGCTGCGTGCCGCATGGGCGGGAATGGTTGCCACCGCCCGGCTGCCCTTGAGCAGGTAAGGCAATGCCGCAAAATGCGTGGTCGAGGCACAGACCCGCCGGCTCAACCCCAGTGCCGCCAGCCCCTCGTCGGTGATGCCGATAAATCCCCCCGATGACACCAGGATGTGTTCGCGCGCCACAAACTCCTCAAGGCTGATGCCGTGCTGCCCAGCGGCCAGGCTGAGCGGGTCGGCCAGACAGGCGTAATCGCCTTCACCCAACACCTGGCGACTGAGCAGGCGTTCGGCAAATCCGCCGGCGGTAATGGCCAGGTCGATGCTGCGCTCCATCAGCGCCTGGGCGACGATCTGGCTGTGGGTCTGCCGAAAGATCAGACGCAGTTTCGGGGTGCTGCGGGCGACTGCCTCGATCAGTCGCCGACCGAAGGCAATCTCGAAATCATCGGACATGCCCAGGGTCACGGAGCGTCCGTCGTAATGGTGGGCACCGGGGTCGACCATCGCCAGGCTCTGGCGGCATTTGTTCAACGCATCGCTGACCACCGGCTTGAGTTGATTGGCCTTGAGGGTGGGCGCCAGGCCGCGGCCGGTGCGCACAAACAACTGATCGCCATACACCTCGCGCAGCCGGCGCAACGCCGCGCTGACGGCCGACTGCGTCACGCCCAGGCGCAGTGCGGCACGGCTGGCGCTGGACTCCTCGTGGAGCGCTTCGAAGACCTTGAGCAGGTTGAGATCGATATCGGCGATATTCATGGTGTTCATATCATTCAGCAGTGAATGGGGCTTTATTCATGATCCCGTGGCGTTCGAGAATGAGCAACACCTGATGCCAACGGAGCTGTCGTGATGCCAAAATCCATTGTTGCCGCACTGCAAATCGGCGCCTTGCCCGGCGGCAAGGCCGACACCCTGGAACTGATTCTGTCCTGGGAAAACGCAATCATTGAATCGCGCGCCGCCCTGGTGGTGATGCCCGAGGCGCTGCTGGGCGGCTATCCGAAAGGCGAGGCGTTCGGCACGCAACTGGGTTACCGGCTGCCGGAAGGCCGCGAAGCCTTTGCCCGCTATTTTGCCAATGCCATCGATGTGCCCGGTGCGGAAACCGACGCGCTGGCGGGGCTGTCGGCGCGTACCGGGGCCAACTTAGTGATCGGTGTGATTGAGCGCGCAGGGAGCACGTTGCACTGCACCGCGCTGTATTTCGATCCGCAGGCGGGGCTGGTGGGCAAGCACCGTAAATTGATGCCGACCGGCACGGAGCGGCTGATCTGGGGCAAGGGCGATGGCTCGACCTTGCCGGTGATCGACAGCCAGGTCGGGCGGATTGGCGCGGTGGTGTGCTGGGAAAACATGATGCCGCTGCTGCGCACGGCGATGTATGCCAAAGGCGTGGAGGTGTGGTGCGCGCCGACCGTGGACGAGCGTGAAATGTGGCAGGTCAGCATGCGTCACATCGCCCATGAGGGCCGCTGCTTCGTGGTCAGTGCCTGCCAGGTGCAGGATTCGCCGCAGGCTTTGGGCCAGGAGGTCGCCAACTGGCCGGCGGATCGTCCGTTGATAGCCGGCGGCAGCTTGATCGTGGGGCCGATGGGCGACATCCTGGCCGGGCCGTTGCGCGGTGAGGCCGGTCTGCTCACGGCGCAAATCGACACCGACGACTTGATCCGCGCCCGCTATGACTTCGACGTGGTCGGTCACTATGCGCGGCCGGATGTGTTCGAGTTGAGCGTGGATGAGCGGGCCAGACCGGGCGTGCGTTTCAACGCATAACCCTGTGGGAGCGGGCTTGCTCGCGAAGGCGTTGTATCAGTCGACATCCATGTTGCCTGACACGCCGTCTTCGCGAGCAAGCCCGCTCCCACAAAGTCTTTCATCGTAGGCGAAGCCACTCATCCCGGGTGATTTCCCAGACCTCGCTGGCAAATCGCCCACCGACAAATTGGCCCTCATCGGTCCGAATCAAGCGCATGCCGGTACGTTCCGACAGTTTGCGCGATCCGGCGTTCGGTGCCGCTTTTGGCACGCGCAGCACGTCACGCCCGAGGGTCTCGAACCAGTACCGGGTCACGGCTTCGCTGGCTTCGGTCATCAAGCCCCGGCCCTGCCACTGCGGACCGAGCCAGAAGCCACGGTTATTGTCCTGCTCGTTCATCAGGCTGATGTTGCCGATCAATTGCCCGGGCGCCGATTTCAGGCGAATCGACCAATGCCATTCATCGCCACGGGCAATCGCCGGCAGGGCGATGTCGCGCAGGTAGGTCAGGGCACCGTCGGCGGGATACGGCCATGGCACCAGGGCGTTCAGGTAACGCACCACCTCCCAGTGCGGGAATTGTTGCTGGATGGCTTCGGCGTCGGCCAATTCCAGCGGGCGCAGGATCAAGCGTTCGGTGTGAAGGAGGGGGGTGGCATCCATGTTCTTTGCAGCTCCCTGGAGCGGACTTAACGATTGCCGGACGTGGGCTCCGGCAGGCTGAGCTTGCCACTATCGACGAATCGCCGGGTGCCGAACAACCCTCCCGCCAGTTTGCCGCGCAGCACGTAAGGCATGTTGTTCAGGGTTTGCACCTGGCTCAGGCCGAAGGTCTGGCGCAGCACGGAAAACGCCGAGACGCTGACCGGCACGCTCAACACGGTTTCGGAATAACCCGCGAGCGAACCGGACTCGTTACTGACCCCGGAAGCAAAGGGCTGGCCGTTGATATCAAGATCCAGCGCCACGCCGTTGTAGTTGATGTTGGTGCCATTGGGGTTCTGCACGCGAATCTTCACGGCAAACCGTACTTCCATGTCCTGGCTTTGCAGCGGTTGGAGGCCGACCACGTTGATGTTCAGCGGGTCGTTGTTGGGGTAAACGGCACAGGCGCTCAGGGTGAGCAGCAAAAGAGAAAGGATGAACCCGGGGAAGTTGCGCATGGACGTACACTCGTAAGCAAAAGGGCTGAACCGCCAGCGGCTCAGCCCTTGAGCATTTGTCTAGCGGTTCATCTGTGCGACACCTGGCGGCGTGACGGGTTCACCCTTGGCCGGGACATCCGGGTTTTCCATGACCTGCAGGATCGAGGCTTCCGGATCGAAATCGTCTTCTTCCAGCTCGATGAATTCCTCGGGCAGGAAGATATTCAAAACGATCGCGCACAGCGCGCCGACGGTGATCGGCGACTCGAAAATGTTGTGCAGCGCCTTGGGCAGCTCACGCAAAACCTCTGGCACGGCCGCCACACCCAGGCCCATGCCGATGGAAATCGCCACGATCAGCATGTTGCGACGGTGCAGGCCGGCTTCGGCGAGGATCTTGATACCGGCCACGGCCACGGTGCCGAACATCACCAGCTCGGCGCCGCCGAGCACCGGCTTGGGCATCAATTGCAGCACCGCGCCGATCATCGGGAACAGCCCGAGCAGGACCAACAGGCCGGCAATGAAAAACGCCACGTAGCGGCTGGCGACGCCGGTCAGCTGGATCACCCCGTTGTTCTGGGCGAAGGTCACCATCGGCATGCTGTTGAACACGGCGGCCATCGCCGAGTTGAGGCCGTCGGCCAGCAACCCGGACTTGATCCGCCGAATGTAGACCGGGCCTTTGACCGGTTGCCGGGAAATCATCGAGTTGGCGGTCAGGTCGCCCGCCGCTTCCAGTGGCGACACCAGGAAAATCACCGCCACCGGCACGAACGCCACCCAATCGAAGGAGAAGCCGTATTTGAACGGCACCGGAACGCTCATCAGCGGGACGGCGGGCAGGCTGGCGAAATCGACGTGCCCCAGCAGCCAGGCGACGACGTAGCCCAATGTCAGGCCGATGACGATCGCCCCGAGGCGCAGGAACGGCACGTCCACCCGGTTCAAGACGACGATGGTCCCGAGTACCAGTGCCGCCAGGCCCAGGTGGCCGGCCGCGCCGAGGTCGGTGGCACCGAAACCGCCGGCAATGTCGGTCATGGCGACCTTGATCAAAGACAGGCCCATGAGCGTGATGATGGTGCCGGTCACCACGGGGGTGATCAGCATGCGCAGCTTGCCGATGAACTGGCTCAACACCACCTCGATGAAGGCGGCGAAAAAACACACGCCGAAGATCGTCGAGAGGATCTCATCGGTGCCGCCACCCCGGGCCTTGACCATGAAACCGGCACTGAGGATCACGCTGATGAACGAGAAACTGGTGCCTTGCAGGCACAGCAGGCCGGAACCGACCGGCCCGAATCGCCGCGCTTGCACGAAAGTGCCCAGGCCCGAGACGAACAGCGCCATGCTGATCAGGTAGGGGATTTCGCTTTGCAGGCCCAGGGCGCTGCCCATGATCAGCGTCGGGGTGATGATCCCGACGAAACTGGCGAGCACATGTTGCAGGGCGGCGAACACGGTGGCGGTCAGGTGCGGACGGTCGTCGAGGCCGTAGATCAGGTCATTGTGGCGCGGGGCCGGGGGTTTTTCAGAGGCGGTCATGGTGATGTGCGAGCCAGGAGGCGGGCCGGGTCAGAAAATGGAGGCGCAGGATGCCAGAAACACCCTTTTGTGGCGAGCGATGGACCCCGCATCCACCACATTCCCTCTGTGGGAGCGGGCTTGCTCGCGAGGGCGCAGTGTCAGGCAATAAAGTGTCGACTGACACATCGCCTTCGCGAGCAAGCCCGCTCCCACAGGGTTCATTGGTGGCAAGGAAACCGCAGGCTTCAGGCAAACGCCGCCAGTAAGTCCTCTTCGAACGCCTTCTGCGCATCCCCCGGCACCTGCGCCCGATGGCGGGCCAGGTGAAACGCCACCTCGAAACTCATGCCCTGGCGACGCACCACCCGCAGCAACCCCTTGTCCTCCCAGGCCCGGGCAAAGTGCTCGGGCAGATAGCCAATGTGTTTGCCGGACAGAATGAAGGCCAGGGTGCCTTCGACCTGCTCCGCGCGCGCCGAGCACAGTTTTCCCTGAAACGGCTCGTCGCTGCGCAGGAAGCGGTAGGGGTGATCGACCCGGTCGCAGGCTTGCAGCGCGTGATCATCCGGTGCGTCATCGTCGAACAACGGATGGCCGGCGGCGCAGTACAAGTGCTGGGTTTCGCTGAACAGTTGCCGATAATCAAAGGCGCTTTGCACTTGCGAGAAGTAACCGACGGCCAGATCCAGCCGCTGTTGCAGCAGCAAGCGCTCCATTTCGCCGGGCATCGCGCTCATCAGCTCGATGCGCACCGACTCGTCGCGCTCGCGAAAACGCCGGATCGCCCCTGCCACCCGTTGCAGCACCGACTGGTCCAGCGCTTCGGACAAGCCCAGGCGCACTTCACCGATCAGGCGTCCGGCCACGCCGTTGGATTGATGGCGGAACGCTTCGATGGACTCGAACAGCCCACGGGTGGCGCTGAGTAATTGCTCGCCCTTGGGGGTAATCCTGAACCCGCCCTTGCCACGGCTGCACAACCGGTAGCCGAGGCGGGTTTCCAGCCTGGCCATTTGCTGGCTGATGCTCGACTGGCTCAAGCCCAGTTCACCCTGCGCCGCGCTGAAGCCACCGCACTCCACCACGCTGACAAACAGGCGCAACAGATGCAGGTCGAGGTCGTGGAGTTGACCGAGCATTAAACATTACTCCTGGATAATGTCAGGTTAATAATCTTGATATTTCACTAATGTATCCGACGGCGCACGCTGCAACCACTTCTTCCGGTCAGGTGTTCGTCATGAATTCCCCATTCAAGATGTGTTTACCCGCGCTGTTCCTTGCCATGGCCGCGGCGGCCCAGGCCGAGGACAAGGTGGTCAATCTCTACAGTTGGGCCGATTACGTCGCGCCTGAAACCTTGCAGCGTTTCGAACAGGAAACCGGCATTCATGTGCGCTACGACACCTTCGATGCGCCGGAGGTGCTGGAAACCAAGCTGCTCACCGGTGGCAGCGGCTATGACGTGGTGGTGCCGTCATCCAGCGTACTGGCCCGTGGCCTGGCGGCAGGCGCGTTAAAGGCCATTCCCCATGAGGGCCTCAAAGGCTACGCCAACCTGGACCCGGACCTGCTGGAGAAACTGGCGGCGGTCGACCCCGGCAATCAATACGGCGTGCCCTATACCTGGGGCACCCTGGGGCTGGGGATGAATGTCGAGGCGGTGCAAAAGCGCTTGCCGGATGTGCCGCTCAACAGCCTCGACCTGCTGTTCAAGCCCGAATACGCCAGCCAGCTCAAGGACTGCGGTATCGCGATCATTGACTCGCCCCAGGAAGTGATCGGCCTGGCGTTGCACTACCTGGGCAAAGATCCCTACAGCACCCAAAAGGACGATCTCGAAGCGGCCCAGGCCTTGTTGCACCAGTTGCAACCTTCGGTGCTGTACGTGGCCAGCGGCCGGCAGATCAACGACCTGGCCAACGGCAGTGTCTGCCTGGCACTGGCTTACAACGGTGACGCGAGCATGGCCGCCGATCAGGCACGCAAGGCCAATAAACCCTATGAAATTGCCTACCGGATTCCCAGGGAAGGCACCCTGGTCTGGCAGGACAACCTGGCGATCCCCAAGGACGCGCCGCACCCGCAAGCCGCGCGCCAGTTCATCGAATTCATGCTGCGTCCCGAATCCGTGGCCGCGCTGACCAACACCCTGTTCTTTGCCACCGCCAACCAGGCCGCGACACCGCTGGTCGATGAGGCGGTGCGCACCGACCCGGACATCTACCCGCCCGCCGATGTGCGCGGGCGGCTGTACGCCGACCGCAGCATGAGCCTCAAGGACATGCGCCAGCGCACCCGCGTGTGGACCGCTTTCCGTAGCCGCCAATAATAAGGAACCCGAGATGGACGTCCCGATGCAAAACGATCAGGCCATCACCCGCGACAGCCTGTATGGCACCGCCGCCGAAAGCACCTACGCCGGCATCACCAGTTTCATGCGCCGTCGCTACAGCCGCGACTTGCGCGGTGTCGACGTGGCGGTCAGCGGCGTGCCGTTCGACACCGCCACCAGCAACCGCCCTGGCGCACGCTTCGGACCCAGGGGGATACGCGCTGCCTCCACCGGGATTGCCTGGGAACGCCACTGGCCCTGGACCTTCGACCCGTTCGATCATCTGGCGGTGGTGGACTTCGGCGATTGCGACTTCGATTACGGCTCGCCACAGTCGACCCCGGAATGCATCGAGGCCCACGCCGAACACATCCTCAACGCGGGCAGCGCGATGTTGACCTTCGGCGGCGATCATTTCATCACCTATCCGCTGCTCAAGGCCCATGCGCGCCAGCACGGCCCGCTGTCCTTGATCCACTTCGACGCCCACAGCGACACCTGGCCGGACGAGGAGGGCAAGCGTATCGACCACGGCACCATGTTCTGGCATGCGGCCAAGGAGGGGCTGGTCGATCCGTCGCGCTCGGTGCAGATCGGCCTGCGCACCACCAACGACGATCACCAGGGGTTTGCCGTGCTGGACGCGCGACAGGTCCATCGGCGCGGGGTGGATGCGATTGTCGAGGCAATTCGCGCACGGGTCGGTGACCACCCGGTGTACCTGACGTTCGACATCGACTGCCTCGACCCGGCTTTCGCCCCGGGCACCGGAACGCCGGTGTGTGGGGGATTGAGCACGGTGCAGGCGCTGGAAATCCTCGGCGGACTGCGCGGGATCAACCTGGTGGGCATGGACGTGGTGGAGGTGGCGCCTGCCTACGATAGCGCGGACATCACGTCACTGGCGGCGGCGACGCTGGCGATGGAGATGCTGTGTTTGTATGCGGCCAGGCATAAGGTCGACAGGTAGTACGCCGTCCAAATGTGGGAGCGGGCTTGCTCGCGAAAGCGCTGTGTCAGTCGACATAGGTATTGACTGATACGGCCCCTTCGCGAGCAAGCCCGCTCCCACATGTTGGTCAACGTCAGGCGACCGGGATTTTTGGCAAGTCCAGGGTTACGCCACCGCTGAACCGCGCAAACGAACCGCTGATCGATTCATGGGGCACACCCTTGGCCACGTCGCTGACGCCATCGAGCCGCGCCAGTTGCTCCGCCGTCAACTGCACGTTCAACGCCCCCAGGGTCGCATCCAGTTGTTCACGGGTCCGTGAGCCCAGAATCGGTATCAGCGTGGTGGTGGAGCGCCTGGCCTGTTCGCGCAGCCAGGCAATGGCCACGTGGGTCGGGCTGCTTGCCAGTTCCGCGGCGACGGCCAGCAGGGTGTCGAGCAGGGCGGTTTCGCGGGCGCTTTTCTCGGCGTGGACCAGCATGCCGAGTTTAGTGGCGCGGTTGTCGCCCTCGCTGTTGCGGTATTTGCCGGTGAGGAAGCCGCCACCCAAGGGCGACCACAAGGTTGCGGCCAGGCCCAGTGCTTCGGCCATCGGCAGTTGCTCGCGTTCCGCGGTGCGCTCGGCCAGGCTGTACTCGACCTGGATCGCGGCAATCGGGGCGAAGCCACGTACTTCGGCCAACAGGTCGGCACGGGCGATGCGCCACGCCGGGAAATTCGACAGCCCGGCGTAATGGATTTTGCCGGCCCGTACCAGATCGTCGAAGCCGCGCAGGATTTCTTCCATTGGCGTAACGCCATCGCTCATGTGCGCCCAGAACAGATCGAGGTGATCGGTCTTCAGCCGTTTCAGGCTTTCCTCCACGGCGCGCACCATGTTCTTGCGGTTGTTGCCGGTGTGGGAAATGCCGGCCGCCGGTGTAGTCCCCAGGGTGTATTTGCTGGCGATGACCAGGTGATCGCGCTCGGCGGCGATGAACTCGCTGAGCATGGCTTCCGATTGGCCGCCCTGATAGCCGTTGGCGGTGTCGATGAAGTTGCCGCCCGCTTCCAGGTAGCCATCGAAAATGCCCTTGGCCTCGTCTCGCTCGGCGCCGTGGCCCCAACCGGTGCCAAAGTTGCCGGCACCCAACGCCAGTTCGGAAACCCGCAGGCCGGTTTTACGGCCGAACACTTTGTAATGCATGGGATGACTCCTGAAGAAACGGTGGTGTTATTAATAAATGCTATTCGTCATCTATTAAATATGATGCCAATCATATATATCGTCAAGGCACTTCGTTGAAAATCGGCCGACCGGAGGATTCGATGCGGGCCTATACTGCCGCGCATGAATGTCGACTCTCCCCTCAGCGCCTGGCAGCACGCCATCGAACAAAAGGGTTTCGTCCAGGACGAAGCTCAGGAACACGCCGTCTGGGCGTTGCAAAAGTGCCATGAAGCGTTGCATGAGGGGCGCACGCCGATCATGGGCGTGTACCTCTGGGGCCCGGTGGGGCGGGGGAAGACCTGGTTGATGGACCAGTTCCACCAACATCTGCGGGTTCCCGCGCGGCGTCAACACTTTCATCACTTCATGGGCTGGGTGCATCAGCGCTCGTTCCAGCTCACCGGCACGGCCGACCCGCTGAAGGCCCTGGCGCGTGAACTGAGCGAGGAAGTGCGGGTGCTGTGCTTTGACGAGTTGTTCGTCAATGATATCGGTGACGCGATCATTCTCGGGCGCTTGTTCCAGGTGATGTTCGAACAGGGCGTGGTGGTGGTCTGCACCTCCAATCTGCCGCCGGACCAGTTGTACGCCGATGGCTTCAACCGCGACCGCTTCCTGCCCGCGATCACGGCAATCAAACAGCACATGCAGGTGATCGCGGTGGACGGCGGCGAAGATCATCGCCTGCATCCGGGGCAGGGCCTGCAACGTTACTGGGTGGCAGCAGCGGGACAACCCTGCGCACTGGAGGACGTGTTCACGCTGCTGACGGTGGGCCAGGCGGTATCGCGCGAACCGGTCAAGGTCGGTTACCGTTCGCTGGACGTGGTGCAGGCGAGCAAAAGCGTGCTCTGGTGTCGATACGCCGATCTGTGCGAGCAGCCGTTTTCCGCCATGGATTTCATGGCCCTGTGCGACACCTACAGCGCTATCCTGTTAAGTGATGTCCCCAACCTGAGCGCACAGAAACGTGCCGGGCGCATCGCCCGTGGCACCGAGGACGGTGCGGTGCGGGTGGACGCGGGGGATCGCGAGCTGCCGCAGCTGTCGGTGCATGACGACGGCGTGCGGCGTTTCATCGCCCTGGTCGACGAATGCTACGACCGCAAGGTGCCGCTGTACCTCGAAGCGCAGGTGCCGATGGATTCGCTCTATACCGAGGGCTACCTGGAGTTCCCGTTCCGCCGCACCCTCAGTCGCTTGCAGGAGATGCAGCTGGAGCGATTCGCCCAGGCATGAGTTTGAGGAGCAATCAGCATGAATCAGCCCCTGTCGCACCATTTGCTGACCATGGCTTACCAGAACGCCTGGGCCAATCACCGGCTGGCCAAAGCCTGGTGCCAATTGACTGCGCAGGAGCTGTCGGCGCCTCGGGTCAGTTTCTTTCCCGGTATTCGCGCAACCCTCAATCACATCCTGACTTGCGACTGGTTTTATGTGGATGCCCTGGAGCGCGAATTGCGCGGCGATGATCCGCATCCCGATTGCCATGTGTTTTTCAAGGACGACGAGCCGTTCACCCAGGGCCCGGATCTGCGGCATGAGCAGGCTCAGGTCGACCGGCGCCTGATCGCCTATTGCGAGCAGATGCGCGACGCCGAGCTGGGCAAGGTCGTGACCATCGCCCGGGATACGCCGCAACACGACAGCCGTTTACGCCTGCTGTCCCATCTGTTCGAGCACCAGCTCCATCACCGTGGCCAGGTCCACGCCATGCTCAGTGGCACGTCGGTGAAACCGCCGCAGCTGGACGAGTTTTTCTGTGTGGGCGAGTCGCATTTGCGGGCGGAGGATTTTGCCGAGTTGGGCTGGACTGAGGCGTTGATCTGGGGGCACTAACATCAAGAGATCGCAGCCTGCGGCAGCTCCTACGGGTATACGTGAATTTGCTGTAGGAGCTGCCGCAGGCTGCGATCTTTTGATTTTCCACCCGCGCTCGCGATATCGTCACCGGGCCTTACAGGGCGTAGTGCGCACTGGGGGCTATTGAACGTGATCGAGGATGGAAATGGATTCCGCAGAAATACTGGTACTTCAGGCCAGCTACACCAATCCGGTGCACGCCGAGGCGATTGGCCTGGTGCTCAACAGTTACGCCCAGGACCCGATGGGCGGCGGGCACGCCTTGCCCGCGGATGTGCTGGAACAATTGCCGGGTGAGCTGGCCAAGCGACCCCACGCATTCAGCGTGCTGGCCTTTGTCGGTGGTGAGCCGGCCGGTCTGGTCAATTGCTTCGAGGGGTTCTCGACCTTTGCCTGCCGGCCATTGGTCAATGTGCACGACGTAGCGGTGGTGCCGAAGTTTCGCGGGCTGGGCTTGAGCCAGCGGATGCTGCAGAAGGTCGAGGAAATTGCCCGTCAGCGCGGCTGCTGCAAAATCACCCTGGAGGTGCTGGAAGGCAACGCGGTGGCGCAGGCGTCTTACAGCAAGTTCGGCTTTGCCCCGGGCGAATTCGATCCGGCGCACGGGCGGATGATGTTCTGGATCAAGCCACTTTGATCCAGGCAAAAAAAAGGGCGTCCATCAGGACGCCCAACGGATCTCTCTGACTGATAGAGCAAGCAGCCAGAGGTGTAACAATCATTTCGGTCTGTAGGTTTCGGTCATTTGTGCGGTTTGATCGTCCGGAACCCGCAGTTCCAGAGCCTGGCTTTGCGTGATGTTGCCCTGTGCCAGTTGTTGGTTGTAGCGCAGGGTTTCGTAGTAGTACCTCATGCGTTCAGCCCCGCCTTCGGCGAAGGCGGCGGTGGAACCTAACGTCATGAGGACGGCGAGGATCAGCGTAGTACGTTTCATGGTGTGCCTCCCACTTACAGATGTCGGATGCCTTTCGTCCATGAGTCAGTGAATCAATGGATCAAAGTCGAAAGCTCATTATCCGCCGATTCTGTTATTTGGGAATTAACATCGCTTAAAGCTTCCAGTCCAGGCTCAGGGTCACCGTGCGCGGGTCTCCCCAGTACACACCGTTGTAAAACCCGACGTTGTCGTAATACTTCTTGTCGAACAGGTTGTTGACGTTCAGCGACGCCGACAGGTGCCGGTCGAATTCATAGCGCGACATCAGGTTGACCACGGTGTAGGCCGCCTGGCGGATGTCCGTGCGTTCGGTGATCAGGCTGCCATTGGCGCGGCGCCCGACTGGCCGATTGGCGCCTCGGTAGACGTCGCTCTGCCAGTTCACCGCGGCACCCACTGTCAGCGCCTGCCACTCCCCGGGCAAGTGATAGGCCGTGGAGAAGCGGAACATGTTCAACGGCTGGACCGTGTTGATG
This sequence comes from Pseudomonas fluorescens, assembly GCF_902498195.1. Lineage (GTDB taxonomy): Bacteria > Pseudomonadota > Gammaproteobacteria > Pseudomonadales > Pseudomonadaceae > Aquipseudomonas > Aquipseudomonas fluorescens_BU. The sequence goes on from NZ_CABVIY010000001.1 coordinate 966,199, forward strand.
CGCTGTTTTTCGCCGTCGACCGAGTGGGTGTAGGTATAACCGGCGCTCATGTTCCAGCCCGCCATGACCTCGCCGGACAGCTCGGCCTCGAAACCTTGCACCTTGTTGCCCTTGCCGCTGGACTTGAAGAACTCCTCACCGGTGACCGGGTCCGGCGGCACCGAGTCGTCAAGCTCGGCGACGTTGTCCTGCTTGCTCCAGAACAGCGCGGTCGCCAGGTTCAGTCGCTCTTCCAGCAAACTGCCCTTGAGGCCTAGCTCATAGTTGCTGCCGACCACCGGTTCGAGGTACTGGCGGCTGCTGTCGCGGTTGGTCTGCGGTTTGAAAATGTCGGTGTAGCTGACATAGACCGTGTATTGCGGGGTCAGGTCGTACAGCAGCCCGGCGTAGGGCGTCCACATGTCGTTCTGTTGCTGGCTGCTGTGGTCGACGCCGCTCAGTTGCAGGTTGTCGTCGTAGCTGTTGGTGGTGGTCGAGGTCTTCCAGCTGCCGTAGCGGCTGCCGAGCACGGCGTGCAGTTGATGGGTGAGGTTCAGGCGCGTCGCCAGGTAACCGGCCTTCTGCCGGGTAGAGTCTTTCGAGCCGGTCAGGCCGGTGACGGTGTCGGGGAACTTGCCGATATCGCCCATGTATTTCCAGTCGGGGATGTTTTCGTAATTCGCCGCTCGCGGGCCGTCGACCGTGTAGGGCGAATCCTCGCGGCGCTCGGCCTCGCCATACCCCACCATCAGTTCATGATCCCGGCCGAACAGCGAGTAGGGGCCCGAGACGTTGAAGTCATAGGCCTGCATTTTCTGGGTGCCGATCATATGACTGACGTTGGCGACCATGCCGCTGCGATCCGCGTTCGGGAACCCGCCACCGCCGTAGTAGATCTTGCCGTCGGTGTCACTTTCGCGATGGGTGTACGCCGCCTTGAGTTGCCATCCGCCGCCCAGTTGCTGATCGAGGTTGGCGAAGGCGGTCTTGTCCTTGAGCGGCCAGGAACTCCAGGACGTGGCCATGTTGGTCGAGCGCCCGAGGTGGGCCTTGCTGCCATCGGAATTCCAGTAAGGCACGGTGCCCCAGGACGTGCCCTGGACGTGTTTGTTCTGATAGTCGTAACCCACGGCCAGCAGGGTGTCGTCGGTCAGGTCTGCTTCCAGCACCCCGTAGCCGACTTCGCGTTGCTGCTGGTACTTGTCGCGGTACGAATCGCTGTCGCGATAGGCCACCACGCCGCGTCCGCGCAGGCGTCCGTCGAAGGCCAGCGGGCCGCCGACGTCGAGGTAGCTGTAGTAATCGTCATAACTGCCGCCACTGACGCCGGTCCTGGCTTCCCACTGCGAAGTGGGCCGTTTGCGCACCATGTTGATGGTGGCCGACGGATCACCGGCACCGGTGGTCAAGCCCGTGGCGCCGCGCACCACTTCGATGCGGTCATAAATGATGGTGTCGGAATCGGACTTCATGTAGCTGAAGGTATTCAACATGCCATCGACCTGGAAGTTGTTGATCGAGTAGCCGCGCGAGGAATAACTGACCCGGTCCGAGTCGTTGTGCTGGACCACAATGCCGGTGGTCTGGCTCATGGCCTCGGACAGGGTGCCGAGCTTGAAGTCGTCCATTTGCTGGCGCGTGACCACCGACACCGATTGCGGGGTGTCCTTGATCGACAGGTTCAGGCGGGTGGCCGTGCTCATGGAGCCGGTGGTGTAGGCGTCGGTATTTTCCGTGGTGCTGCCCAAGGACTGGGCGTTCACCTGGGTGGCGCCGAGCATGAGGGTGGGCCCCGGTGTCGCTGTTTCAGGGTCGGTTTCGGCCAGCAGATCCGGGCTCAATGCGGCACCGCACAGGCCGAGGGTAAAAGTCATGGAACGGGTGATAGGCGCGAACATCGCAGCCGACTCCTTGTCGTCGTTGAAAAAATCCGTTTGTTCAAAGACGAAGGAGGGGGGAGGAATTTAGGGCCAAACGAGAATAATTATTAATATTGGCGCCAGGATCTCCTGTGGGAGCGGGCTTGCTCGCGAAAGCGGGGTGTCAGGCCCCTATTGGTCGACTGACACTGCGCTTTCGCGAGCAAGCCCGCTCCCACAGGTTTTGATGGTGTTGGAACCGTTACTTCGACACGACTCCCGCCGTGTCCGGCTTCACCTTGGGCTTGATCAGGCTGAAGTCGATCAAGGGCCGCTGCTCACGCAAATACGGGTTGCCGATCATCAAGGGGCGCGGCTTGAAGCTGTCGCTGACCAGGCTCTTGCTGTGGTCGAGTTCATCGAAGCTCAGGCCTGCCAGGTCCGCCCAGGTGTGGATCAGGTGCGAGCTGCTGTACGGCCGGCCCAGGTCGCCGGCAAAGCTCCAGTCGTGGGTTTCGCGCCATTTCGGCGAGGCCCAGGCCATGAACGGAATGGTGTACATCGGCGCCGTCGGTTTGCTCTCGTTGCGGCCCAGGGTGTCATGACCCGCGGAATCGAACACGTCTTCGCCGTGGTCCGAGAGGTACAGCAGGAAGCCGTTCGGATCAGACTTGGCGTAATCCTTGATCAGGCTCGATACCACGAAATCGTTGTACAGCACCGCGTTGTCGTAGCTGTTGTAGGTCGGCAACTGCGCGTCGTTTACCCCGGCCGGCACGCCATTGCGGTCCTTGAACTTGTCGAAGGTCGCAGGGTAGCGGTACTGGTAGCTCATGTGGGTGCCGAGCAAATGCACCACGATCAACTTGCGCGGCGCCGCGTCGGCCAGGGCCTTGTTGAACGGCTCGATCACATCGCCGTCGTACTGGGCGGCGTTCTGGTTGCGGTTGTTGTTCAGGTACACCTGCTCGTCGGCCTGCTGGGAGAAAGTCGTGAGCATGGTGTTGCGCTTGGTCATGGTCTGCTGGTTAGTGATCCAGAAGGTCTTGTAGCCCGCCTGCTTCATCATGCTGACCAGCGACGGCGTCGACAGGTACAGGTCCGGGTTGTCTTCGTCGGCGAAGGTCAGCACCTGCTGCAACGCCTCGATGGTGTAGGGGCGCGGCGTGATGACGTTGTCGAAGACCGCCAGTTGATCCTTGAGCTTGTCCAGCTCCGGCGTGGTTTGCCGTGGATAGCCGTAGAGGCTCATGCGCTGGCGGTTAGTGGACTCGCCGATCACCAGCACCAGGGTCGCCGGCTGGTTGGCCATCGAATCCTTGAGGTTGTGCAATGGCGGGATCTTGCTGGCGCTGTCGAGCATGTCCTGCATGCCGGCCAGGGTATCCAGGTAACGGTGATAAGCCACGGCCATCTGCCATGGCACCGCGGGCTCGATTCGCGTTTCGAACTTCTCGAAACCGTCGGCGAAATTGCCGGTGCGCAGGGTTTGCTTGAGCAACGGGTAACCGACCACCGCCACCACAATAGCGGTCGCCGCCACCAGGGCCTGGCCACGGGGCAGGTACACCGGGCGCAAACGGGTCCAGAGGAAGCAGGCGAATGCGGTGTGGGCGAGGAACGCCACCACCATCCACCAGGCGAAATATTGCGTCATGTACTCGCCGGCTTCCGACACGTTCGACTCGAACATGATGAAAATGACGCTTTGCGAAAATTCCTGCTGATAGATGAAGAAGTATCCCAGGCTGGCCATGGAGCAGGCCCACAGCACCACGCCGATCAGTGCGGCCAAGACACGTGTCTGCTTGGGGAACAGCAACATCGGCGCCAGCCAGACGGCGCTCATCACAAAAGCCTGGCGGAATCCGGCGAAACCGGACGTGCCGGTCAACTGGATCAGCAGTTGAGTGATGCCCGAGAAATACCAAAAGAACAGGAACAGCCAGAGAAAACCTGCCCAATCGAAACCTTTCGCAGACGTTTCGCTGCGTTTGAACCAAGCCATTCGATGCTCCAGCCAAAGATCACATCCACCGCCAGGCTATAAGGCGCCGACGAACGGGGGGCGCGCATGTAACATGCGGCAACAATGAACCGGAGTATCAGCAATTCGATGTGAAAACTTCGTGAGTTGCGGCTGGGTGAAAGGCGAGGGCGGAGCGGAAGCGGGACAGTGCCGCTTCCGATACAAGCGAGGGATTCAGGCGTGGGGCGCGCGGCGGGTCACGGGTAAAGGTTGCTGGCCGTGGATCATCAGGCGCAGCTGCGCCAGCTCTTGCTTCAACTGGTCGCGTTCGTCTTTCAACTGGCGCAATTCGTCGCGACGGATTGTGACATAAAGGGTTTGTACTGGCAGTGCGGTGTGTACTGTGCCCATTGCTCACCTCGCAAATGGCGTGTCTCAACTGTAAATCTGCCCCGACATCGGAGCCAGAATTACTATCGGCGCCAATTTTGATTTCTTTTGCCCGTGAAGGGAACTTTTTTATTTTTCATTGTCGCTGTGTCTTGGCAGTGATTCCCGACGTTATCTGTCTGGATCGGGCACAATGCCCGGAAACTTCATGCCAGCGCTCTGGACTAACCCACATTAGTCGCGTTGGGCTATAACCTTTGACACACATTTATTTGTAGTAGGGAGCATCAGCACATGCAACTCGGGATTATTGGACTGGGCCGCATGGGCGGCAATATTGCGCGGCGCCTGATGCTCAACGGGCACACCACCGTTGTGTACGACCGCAATACCGCCTTCGTCGAGGCCCTGGCCGAAGAGGGCGCCACTGGCGTCGCCGATTTGCCCGCCCTGGTCGCTGGCCTGGCCAAACCGCGAGCGGTGTGGGTCATGCTGCCGGCAGGCGCACCGACCGAAGACACCATCGCCACCCTGAGCACCTTGCTCGAAGCCGGCGATACCATCATCGACGGCGGCAACACCTTTTATAAGGACGACATCCGCCGGGCCAAGACCCTCTCGGAAAAAGGCCTGCACTACATCGACGTCGGCACCTCCGGCGGCGTCTGGGGCCTGGAACGCGGCTACTGCATGATGATCGGCGGCGATGCCGGGACCGTGACTCGTCTTGACCCGCTGTTCGCCAGCCTGGCCCCGGGCATGGGCGACATCCCGCGTACCAGGGACCGCAAGTCCGATGACGACCGTGCCGAGCGCGGTTACATCCATGCCGGTCCCGCCGGTGCAGGGCACTTCGTCAAGATGATCCACAACGGCATCGAGTACGGAATGATGCAGGCCTTCGCCGAGGGCTTCGACATCCTCAAGACCAAGGCCAGTGACCGCCTGCCGGAAGACCAGCGCTTCGACTTGAACGTGGCTGATATCGCTGAAGTCTGGCGTCGTGGCAGTGTGGTCTCGTCGTGGTTGCTCGACCTGACGGCCGACGCCCTGGCCAGTGATAAGGATCTCGACGGATTCTCCGGTTCGGTAGCGGACAGCGGTGAAGGTCAATGGACCATCGAAGCCGCGATGGAACAAGCGGTGCCGGTACCGGTGCTGTCGAACTCGCTGTTCTCCCGCTATCGTTCCCGTGGCCAGGGCAGCTTTGGCGACAAGATTCTTTCGGCCCAGCGCTTCGGCTTCGGCGGCCATGTGGAGACACCTAAAAAATGACCCATGCGATCCGCAGGAAATCCAAGACTGAACCGGCGCCACCGACCACTTTGTTTCTGTTCGGCGCCCATGGCGATCTGGTGAAGCGCCTGCTGATGCCGGCGCTGTACAACCTCAAGCGCGACGGTTTGCTCGGGGATGGACTGCGGATCGTCGGCGTAGACCACAACGCCATCAGCGATGAGGGCTTCGCGAAAAAACTCGAAGACTTCATTCGCAGCGAGGTGGCCAGCAAAGTCGGCAAGGGCGATCAATCCCTTGACCCGGAGTTGTGGGCCCAACTCGCGAAGAACATCAGCTACGTCCAGGGCGATTTCCTGGACGACAGCACTTATCAAGCGCTGGCGGCGAAAATCGCCGACAGCGGCACCGGCAATGCGGTGTTCTACCTGGCCACCGCGCCGCGATTTTTCAGTGAAGTGGTCCGTCGCCTCGGCGCTTCCGGTTTGCTCGAAGAGAGCCCCGAGGCGTTCCGGCGGGTGGTGATCGAAAAGCCCTTCGGTTCCGACCTGCCAACGGCTGAAGCCTTGAACGCCTGCTTGCTCAAGGTCATGTCGGAAAAGCAGATCTACCGCATCGATCATTACCTGGGCAAGGAGACCGTGCAGAACATCCTGATCAGCCGGTTTTCCAACAGCCTGTTCGAAGCGTTCTGGAACAATCACTACATCGACCACGTGCAGATCACCGCCGCCGAAACCGTCGGCGTCGAAACCCGTGGCAGTTTCTATGAAAACACCGGCGCCCTGCGGGACATGGTGCCCAATCACCTGTTCCAGTTGCTGGCGATGGTGGCCATGGAGCCACCGGCCGCTTTCGGCGCCGATGCGGTTCGTGGCGAGAAGGCAAAGGTGGTGGGCGCGATTCGTCCCTGGTCGGTCGAAGAGGCCCGGGCCAATTCGGTGCGCGGTCAGTACACGGCCGGTGAAGTCGATGGCAAAACCCTGCCGGGTTATCGTCAGGAAGAGCGGGTCGCACCGGACAGCAACACCGAAACCTACGTGGCCCTCAAGGTGATGATCGACAACTGGCGCTGGGTCGGCGTGCCGTTCTACCTGCGCACCGGCAAGCGCATGAGCGTGCGGGACACCGAGATTGTCATCTGCTTCAAGCCGGCGCCTTATGCGCAGTTCCGCGATACCGAGGTGGATGAGCTGGCGCCCACCTACCTGCGGATCCAGATCCAGCCCAATGAAGGCATGTGGTTCGATCTGCTGGCCAAACGGCCGGGCCAGGCCCTGAAGATGGACAACATCGAACTCGGTTTCGCCTACAAGGATTTCTTCGAAATGCAGCCGTCCACCGGCTACGAAACCCTGATCTACGATTGCCTGACCGGCGATCAGACCCTGTTCCAGCGTGCCGACAACATCGAGAACGGCTGGCGCGCGGTGCAACCGTTCCTCGATGCCTGGCAGGAGGACGCCACGGTGCAGGGCTACGCCGCCGGCGAAAACGGGCCAGAGGCTGCCGAAGCGTTATTGGCTCGCGATGGACGGGTCTGGCATGGACTGGGTTGATTCCACCAACCACACATAAAAACCCTGTGGGAGCGGGCTTGCTCGCGAAAGCGATGTATCAGTCGACGAAAATGTTGCCTGACACACCGTCTTCGCGAACAAGCCCGCTGCCACATTGGGTTTGTCTTTACAGCCAGTAACTGACCGCGTACCAGCCCAGCACCCCCATCACCACCGTATACGGCAGCGCCATCCACACCATGCGCCCGTAGGACAGGCGGATCAGCGGGGCAATCGCCGAGGTCAGCAAAAACAGGAACGCGGCCTGGCCGTTGGGCGTGGCCACGCTCGGCAGGTTGGTGCCGGTGTTGATGGCGATGGCCAGCGTCTCGAAGTGCTCGCGACTCATGTGCCCGGACAGGAAGGCCTGTTTCACTTCGGTGATGTAGATCGTCGCCACGAACACGTTGTCGCTGATGGCCGAGAGCAGGCCGTTGGCAATGAACAGCATGCCCGGTTGCTGATCGGTCGGCAGGGCCAGTACCCACTGGATCAGCGGCGTGAACAGTTGCTGGTCGTGGATCACCGCCACCACGGCAAAAAACACAACCAGCAGGGCGGTGAACGGCATCGCGTCCTTGAATGCGGCGCCGAGACGGTGTTCGTCGGTGATCCCGGTGAAGGCCGTGATCAGCACAATCACCATCAAGCCGATCAAACCCACCTCCGCCACATGAAAGGCCAGCCCGGCAATCAGCACCAGCGCCGCCAGCCCCTGGACGATCAGCGCTGCCCGCTGGCGTGCGGTCCGTTCGGCGTTGTCCTGGGCGGCGTATTCGCCGAGCACGGCGCGCACGTTGTCCGGCAGCAGGTTGCCGTAGCCAAACCAGCGCAGTTTCTCCAGCAGCACACACGTCACCAGGCCCGCCACCAGGACCGGCAGCGAAACCGGGGCGATTTTCAGGAAGAATTCGGCGAAGTGCCAGCCCATTTCATGGCCGATCAACAGGTTTTGTGGCTCGCCCACCAGCGTACAGACGCCACCCAGCGCGGTACCCACGGCACCGTGCATCAGCAGGCTGCGCAGGAAGGCACGAAATTGATCGAGGTCTTCGTGATGGAGCTTGGTCAGGTGCTGGTCATCGCTGAACGCGCTGTCCTGTCGTGGATCGCTGCCCGAGGCCACACGGTGATACACCGAGTAAAAGCCGACGGCGGCACTGATGATCACCGCAGTCACGGTCAAGGCATCGAGAAATGCCGACAGAAACGCCGACAAAAAGCAGAACATCAACGCCAGCATGGCCTTGGAGCGCACGCCCAGCAGCAGGCGCGAGAATAGAAACAGCAGCAGGTCTTTCATGAAGTAGATGCCGGCCACCATGAACATCAGCAGCAGAATCACCGGAAAGTTGTGCACCAGTTCGTCATACAGCGCCTGGGGCGTGGTCATTTTCAGCAACAGCGCTTCGACCAGCAACAGGCCGCCGGGCATCAGCGGATAGCACTTGAGGGCCATGGCCAGGGTGAAAATGAATTCCAGCACCAGCAGCCAACCTGCCGCGACGGGACCGACGGTCCACAGCACCAGGGCATTGAGTACCAGAAAACCGACAATACAGATCTTGTACCAGCGCGGTGAGTTGCCGAGAAAGTTATGCGCGAACGCCTGGGCCATGGAACCGGACATCGGCTACTCCTTGTTTTAAGAAGCGCGCAAGTTGCCGTAAGCGAAAGCGAAGATCAAGCGCAGTTATAACAAGTTGAATCAGGCCAAATAGCGTGCAACCACCGCGTGATAGTTTCCGTCCAGCGAATAACCCCCCACCACTATATTTCCATCGGCCTGGACGACCACTGAAGTGGCGGTATCGAGACTGCGACCCAGTCGCGTGCGAATCCACCCTTCACCGTCGCCAAGTGCATGATCGAGTTGTCCGTCAGTCAGGTAGCGACCCAGGATAAAGTCGGCCTCGACGCCGCCAATGGTTGCGCCGACCGTGACCACGCTGCCGTCTGCTTGCGTCTGGGCCGCGGTCCACTGGCAGCCGCTGCGGCCGATGTCGAGCAACCGGGCTTGTCCGCCATGGCAATGCATGACCGGGCGCCCGTTGCCGTGGAGTTTCAGGGACAGGCAGCGCATCGGATCACGGCTGCTGCCGAAACACTGCAAGTCGCCGTTGTCCTGCTGGACGATCTGGCTGACATGGGCACTTTGCCCCTGGGCCTTGAAGGTCATGAAGCCATCCACGGCAAAACGATCGTCGAGGGTGCCATCGGCGTTATAACGGGCCAGCAAGCCTTCCTCCGGGAAGTTGATCGAGCCGCCCACCAGGATCCGGCCGTCGTGTTGCACCCGCACGCAGTTGAGCCAAGTGTTCATCAGCAAGTGCCTGACGACCACGAACCCGCGGCCATTGAAGGTGCTGTCCAGCGTGCCGTCAGTGTCCAGCCGGATGAGCATGCCGGCATGATCGGCCAGTTCGAAATGATGATTGGCGATCAGCACGATTCGACCGTCTGCCTGGACCCCGGCGTCACAGGCTTCGGCCCCTGGCACCCCGGGCGGCAACCAGGCGTCGCGAACCCCGTGGGACAAGTTGCCGGGCAAGCGCACGACACACCGCCCATTGTCGCCAAACCGCTGCGCGGGACGCCCTTGCGGATCGAACAGCGCGACAGCGGGGAGGGTGCGATGGGCATTTTCATAGTGCAGGCCGGTGAGCAGAATGTGCCCGTCGGGCAGCACGTGAACCTTGCCGGCCATGGCTTCGAAGCCCGGCTCGAATTGCCCGATGACGCTGCCTTGATTGCCGAACGAGAGATCTGCCGAGCCATCCGCCAGCAGGCGAGCCAGGCCAAAGCGGCTGCCACCCGCCATTCCCACCTTCGCCGCTACCAGCAGGCGGCCGTGCGAATCAATGGCGACGCCATTGGTGATGCTGGAGAGGCTGCTGGCGAAGTACACCTGGGTTTTGCCGTGGGTGGCGAAGGTGGGGTCGAGTGTCCCGTGGCGAGTGAAAGGGGTCGGGAAGCTCAAAACGGACTGGGTTGACATGCACGCGTCTCCTTGCGAGTCGTCCTGGTCCAGAAGTGGGGATGGCGACTATATAAGAAGAACATTCAATCCCTGAATGCCGGGATGCACAACTGACAGAACTAACAGGTGGTGCGTCGTTGTGTGCCACAACAGTGTCTTTTCGAACCATTGCCAAGCCTGCAAAGAATTCAGGCTTGTACAAGTTCAAGTTAGCTGTATCGAAAGTTCAATGAGCCGTTAAAAACCACAACAACTAACGACAGGGGAAGGGTGCGGATTACTCCGGAGTAATCCGCAAAAAGATCAGTGCGGCATCGACCACGATTGCAGTGTGTAGCCTTCCTTGCTCAACGCTTCGCGGGCCTGTTCAAGCAGGCGCTCAAGCTGTTGCGGGTCGGTGTAGGCGCTGCTCGGGATCTGCTGGCGGCCTATACTGTTGTTGGTGCGGTCGATGACAGTCAGGCTGAGTTCGCCGTTGCCGTCCTGTGGCGCCCAGGCCACGCATTGGAAAGGCTTGAATGCGCGGTCGGCAATCAAAAGAGCTTCGTTGATACGGAGCGGGGCGTTCATAGGATGTTCTCTCAATAGGCCCAATCAAGTGATGTGCCGACAGTTGGGCTTACCGTTCGGCAGTTACTTGTACTGATGCCCGCAACCGGGGTTCGGGTCACACATTAACAAAAGAAATTTCAGCTTTCTTTCAAATGCCTGTCGTAAGGCCATGTTTTGAAAGCTGATTGAAAGGTAAGAGTCGTTAGGTAACTAACAATGCCCTTTCTTATAACTATTTACATGGCAACGCTATAGTCAAACGATACAAGGCCCCGTCAAATTCTTGCTAATGTTACAGCCAGGTCCGCCAAATGACTGTTTTTAATAAAATTTCCTATAATTTGGCGCCAAGGAATCATCATGAGCGAAGCGCCTGCCTTGCGACGTCTATTAGTGGTTGATCCCTGTGACGACTGCCGTCGTGTATTGCCGGGATTACGCTCCGTGGGTTGGGATGTTGACAGCTGTTCGCTGGAAAACGCCGCCGACCGATCCTGTGATGTGGGCCTGTTGCGCCTGCAGCCTTTTCACCTGGAGCGCCCGGATGCCGTCAAGGAACTGATCAGCCGCAGCGGCACCGAGTGGATCGCCGTGCTCAACCAGGAAGTGCTGCGCCTGCAGAATGTCGGGGACTTCGTCTGTGAATGGTTTTTCGACTTCCATACCTTGCCGTTCGACGTGTCCCGGGTCCAGGTCACACTGGGCCGGGCCTTTGGCATGGCGCGCCTGCGCGGGCAGGGCACGGTCCATATCGATCAGCCCGAGCACGAACTGCTGGGCGACAGCAAGCCCATACGCGAATTGCGCAAGTTATTGAGCAAGCTGGCACCCACCGAGTCGCCGGTGTTGATTCGCGGCGAAAGCGGAACAGGCAAAGAACTGGTGGCCCGCACGCTGCACCGACAGTCCCAGCGTCACAGTAAATCCTTCGTGGCGATCAATTGCGGCGCGATTCCCGAGCACCTGATCCAGTCCGAACTGTTTGGTCACGAGAAGGGTGCCTTCACCGGCGCTCACCAACGCAAGGTGGGGCGCATCGAAGCGGCCAACGGCGGCACACTCTTTCTCGACGAGATTGGTGATCTGCCCCTGGAACTGCAGGCCAATCTGTTGCGTTTCCTCCAGGAAAAACACATCGAACGGGTGGGTGGCAGTCAGCCGATTCCCGTGGATGTACGGGTGTTGGCCGCGACCCATGTCGACCTCGAAGCCGCGATCGAGAAAAAACGTTTTCGCGAAGATTTGTACTATCGCCTGAACGTGTTGCAGGTCGCGACCTCGCCCCTGCGTGAGCGCAATGGCGACCTGTCGATGCTGGCCAACCACTTTTCCCATTTCTACAGCCATGAAACCGGCCGTCGTCCGCGCAGCTTCAGCGAAGACGCCTTGATTGCCATGGGCAAGCATGACTGGCCGGGCAACGTTCGCGAGCTGGCCAACCGGGTACGTCGCGGTTTGGTACTGGCTGAAGGCCGGCAGATCGAAGCGCGAGACCTGGGGCTGATCAGTCATCAGAGCATTGCCCCGCCGATGGGCACGCTGGAAGAGTACAAGCACCGGGCCGAACGCCAGGCGTTGTGCGATGTGCTGAACCGCCACAGCGATAATTTGAGCATTGCCGCCAAGGTGCTGGGGATCTCCCGGCCTACCTTCTACCGGTTGTTGCACAAGCATCAGATTCGTTAAAACCACTCTTTTGTAGGAGTGAGCCTGCTCGCGATGGTCGTTAACGATGACACGGGAAACCTGAAACCCCGCGGCGTCCTCAAATCCATCGCGAGCAGGCTCGCTCCTACAGGAGTAAAAAACCCGCTGCGGTTTGCATCGCAGCGGGTTTTTTGTGGGTGGCGGATCAGAAGTAGTACGGGAATTTCAGGCTGAAGGAAAAGTCAGGCGAGTCTTCGGTCAGGCCGATGGCCAGGTTGGGCACGATCGTCAGGTTGTCGGTGGCGGCCAGGGTCATGCCGATGTTGAAGTTGGCGGCGTTGTAATCGCTGTTGGAGATCGATTGCCAATCGCCACCGTCCGGTTTGATCTTGCTCTTGCGGGCGAACTGGTCGGTAAAGGAGAACGACATACTCATCTTCTCGTTCAAGGCGAATGCAATACCGGCGCCGACTTGCCACGAGTCGCCCAGCTTCACGTCGCCTTTGACCTTGGAGCCGACCTGAGGGCTGATGTCGCTGAAAGAGTCCTCCATGTTGTAGGTATAGGACAGACTGCCGAACAGCACTGCCGGGTCGAAAGTCTTCACCAGCGAGAGACCCGGGGTGATCGACCAGACGCCATTGCCGGTCGGCAAGTCCTCGGGCACCGAGAGGTTATCGTTGCCAGGGTCATTGACCAGCTTGATGCCGTAAGGGTCCTTGCCGGTCGGCGCCTTGACGCGCAAGGTAGCGACCGCGTCGGGCAGGTTGACCGACTCATCGAGGAATTTGTAGGCAACGCCCACGTTGACGTCGCCAATGGTCGGGTCGCGGGTGACGGTAGCGTCCGACGTCACTGGTCCTGCGCCGCCGGCGCCACCGGAGGAGTACGTCGATTCGCGATAGACCACGGGCACGTTAATGTCGAACTGCCAGCGCTGCGCCAGGTTGTAGCGAGCGGTCAGGTCCAGTGTCCAGTTGTCGGCCTTGATGCGGTCGAGGTTGATGTTGCCGAGAAAAATCGAGTCCAGTGCGAGGAAGCCGTTGAGGGTCAGTGCACGGGTATCGTAGTGGGTGTAGGTCAGGCCGGTTTCGACGCTGAACTTGCCGCCGCCGAAGAACCCACTGGCTTCGTCGTACAGGTTGGACACGCTCTGTGCCGGTTCCGAGTCATCCTTGAGCGACTGCCCGTATGAACTGCCGGTGGTTCCGGGGGCACCGGCGGCCACCGCCTGACCTCCCTTGGGCGTTTCAGCAGGGGATTTGGTCAGGCGTTTGGGAGCCGGTGTGGCGGGTGTTTCTTCAACTTGGCGAACGCGTTGTTCGAGTACCATCAGTGCGTTCTGCTGTGCTTCGTAACGCTGTTTCAACTCCATGAGTTCTTGTTTTAGTGCTTCAACCTGGGGATCCGCTGCCGCGTAGAGCATTGTTGCCGGGGCCAGGCTACTTAAACAAACGATAGCTCTGAACGTTAACGATCGGTGCATGGGTTAGCCGTCCCTTCTGACTACTTCTGATGAGACTGAGCGTAGATCAGAATCCGTTATTGCGAAGACCTTTGAGCTGGTCCAGGTTGCCGCTGTAAGACCCGGGTGCCGTCACGTTGTCACGCAGCACGACATTGAAGGACGTGAGGTTGCGGACCTGGTTGCTGCTGCCTAGCAATGTCGTGTTCTGCATCAGCCCACCCTGGGCCAGGCGTTGTACGGTATTGCCTTGGTTGTTGTTGGCCACGATGTTGAGTTGCACACCCGTACCCGTCGAGGAAATGCTCATCGAGCCGGCGCCGTTGGCGCCGCTCAGCGTCGAACCCGAGGTCAATGCCTGACCTTCCTGTCGTATTGCCGGCGCCTGGTTAGCCTTGCTGACGTTGATATCAACGTTGTTGTAGGCCGTGTTGTTGTCGCCCGCCGCACGCACGACTTGGGTGACGCCTTCGGTGGTATTGAGGCCGCTCCCGCCGGTGACGGTGCCGGTGCCAGTGGCCGCGCCTTGCGAACGCGAGGAGCGAGAACCTTTATCGTTGTCGATCATCGACACATAGAACTGTGGCTTGATGGTCGATTGCTGGATTTGCATCGAGGACGTTGCCCCGATCACTTCACCTTTGGCATTTTCCCAGGTGCTGGTCATGGCAATGCCGAAGCTGATAATGCGGCCCGGCATGACGAAACGGCCTCGCAGGGTCGCCAATTCCTGATCCTTCAGTTCGATGGGTTTGAAACTCTGTGCTTGAATCGGCAGGCTGGCGGTCATGCAAACAACGACCAGCCAGGTTGGAGTCTTCATGAGATGCTCCCGGAGCGTCATGCTCCCTTGTTATTAGAAGAAGTCGCTTTGGATAAATCCGAAGTCCATCAACTCTGCGTCTTGCACCGGGCTGAACGCGTTGACGCGGTTCCTGGCGGTCAGGGGCATAGGCGGGTCGAGCAGCGCATTGTTCTTGTCGTAGCCCTGGCCGATGACGGCAAAGATGATGCCGTTCCAGCCTTTGACAAAGTCTTCGACCTTGAAGCGTTTATGGCCGAGTACCGGATCTCCGATGTACACCCAGCCGTTATGGACCCTTTGCATGACCACGAAATGTTTGTACCCACGGATATCCATGAGCACCACAACCGGAATCTTGATGTCGTTCAACGTTTCCGTCGCAACCCGATAACCACGGGCTCGCATGCCGATACTTTCGACATAGCGTTTCATGTCGAGCATGGAGAAGCCCTGGACGCGGACGAGATCCTGATCGGAATGTGCCAGCATCCCTTCGATGATCTGTTCTTCATTGACGTCCAGCCAATAGGCCTGACGCAATACGGTTGCCAGCGCAGCCGCGCCGCAACTGAAATCGGTTTTCTGCTGCACCAGGTCGGCAAACTTACGCTCGCGCACACTCTGGATCGGCTTGTACACCACCGCGCCACCCGGAAGGATGGAAAGCGGCAACTGTGCAGCCTCGATCACACTGGCCACGCAAAGCAGGAATGCCAAGGCGATAATGCGCATGGTGGGACGCCCCCTGGAAGTGTTGAAAAAGGCCCCCTTGCGGGGGCCTCCCAGAGACAGCCGTTAGAACGAGTTGTTGGAGATGGCCAACGAGTTGCTTTGTTGGTTGCCCACACCGGCCGCTACGTTGACGCCCAGGTTGCCGCTGCCGCCATTCACCGAACCGCTCAGGGTTGCAGTGTTGGTCACAGGGTTGGCCCAGCCAGTAGGAGTCAGCACTTGATAAGAGTAGGTGTTACTCAGATCAAACGAACTGCTCTCACTGTAGGTTTTGGTTTTGTCGTACTCAGACTCGTGCGACTTGCTGCCCGATTTTTCGAACGAGGATTCGAACGATTTATCGAACGACTTGCTGCCGGATTTTTCGTACGATTTTTCAACATCGATATCAAGGGTCGCATTGAGCGATGCGTTCAGGTTGGCTTCGGAGGAATCAGTACGTTCGCCGTTGTTGTGACGGCCATAATCCCAACTAACAGTCCTGGATGCATCAGCCGCCGCTTCCAGCGTAGCGTCCAGCGAAGCGGTCAGAGAAGCACTGGAGGAACCTGCTTTTTCCCAGTTGCTAGAGCCGCTTGCATCAAAGCTTTTCGATCCACTGACTTCGAAGCTGGAGGAAGAGCTTTTGCTTCCGCTGGCCGAGACAGTCTTATCGTAGTTGGAACTGCCGCTGGCCGATTTGGTGACGGTCAGTGTATCCACGCGATAAGTACGATCGGCGTTGTTGTTCACAACAAGGCCAGGGCCGTTTTGATCGGCAGAAGCGGTGGCTGTTGCATTACCAAGTGGCGCATTGGTATTGGCAATGGCCATGGTGTTTTTCTGCTGGTTCAGGTCGCCGCCAGCAATGTTGATCCCCATGTTGCCGCTACCGCTGTTACCCGATCCGCTCATATTGGCCGAGTTGGTGCTGCCGTAGTTGTCGACCCGGTTGTTGTTGCTGTACTGCCGCACGCTAGCAGTAGCGGAGGCAGTGCCGAACACGAAGCTGTTATCCAGACTGGAGTCTGAGGCAGCATTGGCGATGGCAGCCGCGTTGTCTTGTTGGTTGCCTGCGCCTGCCGCCACGTTGACGCCCACGTTGCCGCTGGTGCCAGTGGCAGAGCTGCTCATCTCTGCTTCGTTTTGAGTCCCTTCGTTACGGATGCGGTTGTTGGTACTGCTTTGGTTATCCCAAGCATTGGCAGTCGCGTAAACAGGGATCTTTGTAGGTGGAGGAGTGTGCTGGTTGCCATTATGGTGACCATTGTTGTTGTGGCCATTCCCATGGCCGCCCCTTTCGTTTGCAGCTTGTACAGCAACAGCCATGACCGCAGCAATTGCGAAAACCAGAGGCTTTAATGCCATCGAAGGTTTCATGGTGATTCTCCGTACTTATTTTAGGTTAAGTGTTGTTATTACCTTTTGGGTCAATCCACGACCCGTACGCTCAGGGTGTTAGCCATGCGGTTTCCCACCCCGGCGCTCTGATTCAACTGAATCACCCCGCGGCTACCGGTGAAGGCCTGGTCACTGGTAGTGACCTGGCGATAGCCTGGTGCAGAGTCGGTTGGATCGGAGTTGTTGAGCAGCGCCACGTTCTGTTGCATGAGGACGCTGTCGTCGATACTTTGCGGCTGCGTACTGATGTTGATACGCAGTGCGTTGGCTTGCTGGTTACTGGCGCCTGAACTCTGGTTGACGCCCAGTGCGCCGTTGCCACGGCTGAAGGACGCGCCGCCAATGCTCGCGCTCGCATCAATCCCGGGGTCGACCTGCGTACGTAACCGTTGTCGAATCTGTGTGGTGGCTACAGCGTGGGTGCCACTGGCGATGGCCCGGGCGTTGGCCTGCTGCTGCAGATCGCCCGCCGCCTGGTTGACCGCGAGGTTGCCCTGGTACTGCATGCCCGAGTTGTCGATGTCGGCGTTATTGGTGACGGGAGATTGGGCAAAGGTCGATGCACTGCAAAACATGGCGATCATCAGCAGCGTACGATTCATCTTAACGGTCTCCGGTCAGGATATTCAGAGCGCCCATTCCGCGCTGGACGTTTGAATTGACCATGTTGGCAATACCGTTGCCCGAGTTTCCCGAACGTCCGGCAGGGAGGTTGGAAAGTTGGGTCTGGTTGGTGATGTTGCCGGTCAGGTTGTTGTTGGTGCCCTGGTTGACCAGGCTGGAGATACCCGCGCCACTGGCGACATTGGCAAAGTCGCCGTCGCTCAACTCGTTCGTTGCCCCGAGGACATAGTTGGACGGGTTGGCATTGGCGGTGGTGGGATTCGGGTCGGGAATGACCGGCGCACGCGTGGCGTTGCGCGTCTGGACATCACGCAGGATGACGATGATGCCGTTTTCGGCCTGAACTGGCAGGCATACGGTTGAGCCCAGTGCGCATCCGATCAGCAGGAGGGTATAAAAATTTTTATTGAATGTCCCCACGGCGGCAATTCCTTCTGTATTGGTACGCTGGCCCTTATCAGCGATACAAGGGACAAAGCAGAAGGTGTGCCGATTTTTGATTTCCTTTGAAAATCAGTGGGTTGGTTTTTTATTGTCGCGCAGGTCAAAAAATTTTGTAACGCCACTGAGACAGGGTCGCTCAAAACCGCGGTCCAGACGGGCAGCAGTGCTCGTCAGGGGGCTCGCCAGGCAGGTTGTATCAGTGGCTTAACATTTTTGGGTTGAATGGTCCGAAGCGCCTTAGCTCGCGGGTTTGCGCAGGGGGGAGTGTTTCAGGAATGGACATATTTGCCAGCAAAGGTGCTCCCTGTCAGGCGTTGAGCAAGCGTGTCACAGCCTCGAATGCCGCGTCCTTTCGCTGTTGCCAGTCACCGTCCAACACCTGGTAGGGCTGGCGGTGCAGGTCAAGCCACTGGCGGCTGGCCTGGAAAAACGCCTGGCGTTGCGCCAATTGCGGTTGGCAACGTTGACCGTCGTCATGCCAGGCCACGGTGTCAGGGCTCAGCAACAAATGCAGATCGTAGTGCCGGGCCAGCAAGGCTTGCTCGATCCACCTCGGGCAATCACCAAATAACGTGCGACTCCACAGGATATTGCTCAACAGGTGAGTATCGAGAATCAACAGTGAAGGTTGCCTGGCGCGTGCCTCATCCTCCCAAGCCAGCTGGCCATGTGCTATGGAAGAAATGTCATCATAGCGGGTTTCACGCGCTTTGCTGTCGATGAAATGCCGAACGTACTCATCGACCAATATGCCGCCAAAATTGGCGTATATCTCGTTCGATAGCCAGCTTTTGCCGCTCGATTCCGGCCCCGCCAGGACCAGAACCTTCATCGGCACAGCACCGGATCGCTGCGCCATGTTCGCCAGCCTTGAATGGCCAGCAGGGTGAACAGGCCATACAGGGCGGCTGTCAGGTACATCGACTTGTACAGGAACAGGCCGACGAAAACACAGTCCAGGACAATCCACAGCGGCCAGCACTGCAGGCGTTTTTGCGCCATCCACCATTGTGCGACCAGGCTGAAGGCCGTGAGGGCTGCGTCGAGCCAGGGCTGGGCGGCGTCGGTCCAGTGCGCCATGCCGGCGCCCAGCAACAGGCTGCCGATCGCGCCCAGGGCCAGCCCTGACGCCACCGCCTGTGCGTCCAGCCGGCTGACCTCGCGCCCCTGATGGGCCTGGCCCGCGCGGGTCCACTGCCACCAGCCATAAAGCTGCAACGCGGCGTAGATCACCTGCAACAGCATGTCCGAATACAGCTTCACTTCGAAGAAGATCCAGCTGTAGATCAGCACCATGACCAGGCCGATCGGCCAGCACCAGGGGTTCTGTTTGACGGTCAACCAGACGGCAATGACGCCGAGGATGGCGGCCAACAGTTCAAGCCCGGACATGGGGGTTCCTTGGAGAAATCGAAGAGGGGGCGGATTGTACCCTCAGGCAAGGTGTACGCCATACCCTGCAGGAGCGAGCAGCGCTCGCTCCTGCATTGATTAAACGCGGAACTGTTTGAGCAATCCGTTCAACTGCTCACTCAGCCCCTTGAGCCGCAGGCTCGCCGCGCTGGACTGTTCCGCTGCCAATGCGGTGCTGTGGGAGAGCCCGGCGGCCTGGGTGACATTCTGGTTGATGTCCTCGACCACATGCGCCTGTTGCAGGGTCGCGCTGGCGATCGATGTATTGAGCCCATTGAGGTTGCGCAATGCCTGGCTGATGGCATCCAGGCTGGCTCCGGCCAGGCCGGCCTGTTCAATGGTGAGTTGCGAGGCCCGGCTGCTGTCGCCAATGACCTTGACCGCTGCCTCGGAGTGGTTCTGCAGACGTTCGATCATCGACTGAATTTCTGCCGTGGACTTCTGGGTGCGCTGGGCCAGCAGGCGCACTTCATCGGCCACCACCGCAAAGCCGCGGCCTTGTTCACCGGCCCGTGCCGCCTCGATCGCGGCGTTGAGGGCCAGCAGATTGGTCTGCTCGGCAATGGAACGGATCACTTCCAGCACACTGCCGATCTGGGTGCTTTCGGCAGCCAGCGTGCGGATCACGTCCACGGCCTGGTCGATGGTGCCCGACAGCGTATCGATCTGCTTCAGGCTGCCGTCGATATTGATTTGGCCCTGCTGCGCCTGCGCCTCGGCATCGCGCATTTCGCTGGCGGCTTGTTCGGCGTTCTTCGCCACGTCCTGCACGCCATAGGTCACTTCATTAATAGCCGTGGCCACCAGTTCCATCTGTTGCGACTGTTGTTGACTGCGCTGCTGGGCCTGGGTGGCGTCGTTGCCCAGTTCGCTGGAGGACTGGCCGAGCGCGCTGGCGGACACCTGGAGCTCACCGATGACCAGTCGCAGTTTGGCGGTGAAGGCGTTGAAGTGACGCGCCAGTTGCGTCACTTCATCCTGGCCATGGGTATCGAGGCTGCGGGTCAGGTCGCTCTCGCCGCTGGCAATGTTGGCCATGGCGTTCACGGTCTCGCGCAGGGGCTGGGCGATGCTGCGGGCAATCACGAATACCAGCAGCCCCATGACCAGGGCAATGGCCAGGCCGATGGAGGATGCTTTCCAGACCTGGCCATAGAACTCGGCCTGCATGTCATCGATGTAGACGCCCGAACCGATCACCCAGCCCCAGGGTTCGAACAGTTTCACGTAGGAGGTCTTTTCGACCGGGGCGTCGGCACCCGGCTTCGGCCAGCGATAGTTGACGACACCGGCGCCTTTGGATTTGGCGACGGCGACCATTTCGTTGAACACCTGAAACCCGTCCGGGTCGCGGATCGCCGAGAGGTTTTGACCGTCGAGTTTCGGGTTGGCCGGGTGCATGACCATCACGGGGGTCAGGTCATTGATCCAGAAGTAATCGTTCTGGTCGTAACGCAAGCCGCGAACCGCCGTCATGGCCTGCTTCTGCGCCGCGTCACGGCTGAGGGTGCCGGCGATCTCCAGGTCGTGGTAATAACCGAGGATGCCACTGGCGGTCTGCACGACGTGTTGGGTTTTCTGCACCTTGGCGTGCAGCAGGTCGTCGTGGATCTGCTTGAGCATCAGCAGGCCCAGGGTCAGCAGCATCATGACGGCCACGATCAAGATGAGCCACAAACGCCGGCTGATCGACATATTGCGCAAGCTGTTCATAACGCGATGCTCCCATTTCTTGTTTTTGTATTTAATGCTCGCCAGCATCCTGCCGGGCCCGATAACGCGGCAGCGCTATTCAGGCTTGTCTGATAGGATTTCGGCCCCGCGCGGAAAAACCTGAATACAAATTAAAGTTTCACGGAGTTTTCCGTGGCTGGCGGGTATCTTGTGCGCGCGAGTTTTCGACTACGCTGAACGTTTTGAAAAATACTAACGGGGCCTGTTTCGATGCAGAGCCTTTGGGGGATTGATGGATCTTTGGACTGCCTTTCAGGCATTGATTCTTGGGGTTGTAGAGGGGTTGACGGAGTTTTTGCCCATTTCCAGTACCGGGCACCAGATTGTGGTCGCTGACCTGTTGGAATTCGGTGGCGAGCGCGCCATGGCTTTCAACATCATTATCCAGCTGGGGGCGATCCTGGCGGTGGTGTGGGAGTTTCGCCGCAAGATTTTCGACGTGGTCGTCGGCTTGCCGACCCAGCCCAGCGCGCGGCGTTTTACCGCCAACCTGCTGATTGCGTTTTTGCCGGCCGTGGTCCTGGGGGTGATTTTCGCCGACCTGATTCACCACTACCTGTTCAACGCGATCACGGTGGCGACGGCGCTGGTCGTGGGCGGCATCGTCATGTTGTGGGCCGAACAGCGGCAACACGAGGTGCATGCCGAAACGGTGGATGACATCAACTGGAAAGATGCCCTGAAGGTGGGCTTCGCCCAATGCCTGGCGATGATTCCGGGGACTTCGCGCTCCGGTGCAACGATCATCGGCGGCCTGTTGTTCGGGCTGTCGCGCAAGACCGCCACCGAGTTCTCGTTCTTCCTGGCCATGCCGACCATGGTCGGCGCAGCGGTCTACTCGGGCTACAAATACCGCGAGCTGTTCGTGCCGTCCGATTTTCCGGTGTTCGCGGTCGGCTTCGTCACGGCCTTCATCTTCGCGATGATTGCGGTCAAGGGCTTGCTCAAGTTCATCGCCAGCCACAGCTACGCGGTGTTCGCCTGGTATCGCATTGCGTTCGGCCTGCTCATCCTGGCGACCTGGCTGTTTGGCTGGGTCGACTGGACCGCCGTCAAGCCATGAACGATGCCAGTGCGCGCAACAACCCCGGGCGCAACTCCGGGGGAGATATCCGCCACCTTCGCTTGAAGCTGTTGGTATTTGGACTGCTGTGCGCGCTGCCGTTGTTCGGTTCGCTGTCGTTGTGGCTGCGAGGGGTGTCGCTGATTCCCCTGGCGGCCTACGGCATCGTCAGTGTACTGGCGTTCCTGTTGTACTGGCGCGACAAGCGCAAGGCGCGCGCCGACCATTGGCGCACCCCGGAAAACGTCCTGCACGCGCTGGAGTTCGCCGGCGGCTGGCCGGGCGCCTTGCTGGCACAGCAGGTGTTTCGGCACAAGACGCGCAAGGTTTCGTTTCAACTGCTGTTCTGGCTGATCGTGCTGCTGCACCAGGTGTTCTGGATCGACATGCTGTTCCTGGGGGCGAACCTGCTGGCCTGGTTCTGACGATGCCTCCTACAACAACAACCCGACTTGCGTACGCTTGGGCAACTTGCTGACCACCAGTTGATGGGAGCGCTGCAACAAACCTTGCAGCTCCCGGGCGCCGAGCGGGTAGGGGGTCGCCATGATGATCCACTGGGCCCGCGCCAGATAAGGCGCCGGGTGAATGCCCGGACGGTCGCAGTGACCGAGAAACAGATCCTTGTCGACCTTGAACGCCAAAGAGTCGCCCCGCAGGTTCTGCAAGGCGAACATCTTGTTCCCGGCCACCGAGAACACCCGCACGCCACCCCACTTGTAGTCTTCCCGTGCACCGGGCAGCGCCAGGCAAAACGCGGCCACCTCGGTTTCACTCATACGTCCGGCCTTCATATCAAACGATCCCCGCAGGCATTGAATGTTTCGATCAGATGGTCGAGCCAGGCGCGCACGGCAGGCATCACGCCGCGTCGATGCGGATACACCGCTTGCAGCCAGCCCCCGGGCAGCGACCATTCGGGCAACAATTGCACGAGCGAGCCGTTGGCCAATTCCTGCTCGCAATACATCATGGGTAGCGTCGTGAAGCCCTGGCCGGCGAGGGCGCAGGTCTTGCGCACGATGAAATCGTCGATGCCCAGGCGTGCCTCCAGGGACAGATCGTAGTGTTTGCCCTGGCCATCGACGAGGCGGATGTGGACCATGCGATCGGGTTCCAGGGCGCCCAGTACCGGCAGGCTTTTCAGGTCGTCCGGATGATGGATGTGCTGGCCGTGCAGGAACGCGGGGCTGGCCACCACCAGCATCTGCGCCTGACGCAGACGGCGGGTCACCAGCAACGGGTCTTCATCGCCCGGTTCGCGCACGCGCAGGGCGACGTCGACGCCCTCGGTCACCAGATCGACGCGGCGATTGACCAGCATCACCTCCAGTTGCACTTGCGGGTACTTCTCCAGGAAGTTGCTGATCACCCCGGGCAGCATTTCGTGGGCCAGGCCGACAGGGGAGGACACCCGCAACCGCCCGCGCGGCTCGCTCGACATGCTGGCCACGGCTTCGTCGGCCATTTCCGCCTCCAGTAACATGGCCTGGCAGTGCCGCAGGTAGCGCTCGCCCACGGCCGTCAGCTTGAGCTGGCGGGTGGTGCGTTGCAGCAAGCGCGCACCCAGGCGCTCTTCCAGTTCGGCGATGCGACGCGACAATCGCGACTTGGGAATCCCCAGCAAACGCCCGGCCGCCGCGAAGCCGCCGGCCTCCACGACTTTGGCGAAGTAATAGAGGTCGTTAAGGTCTTGCATGAGCGTGCTCTCAATCGTTCTATCAGTGGGACAAACTATCGCATTGTTGCAGTCTAATCAGCTATTGGTTTCGCCTGTAGGATTGTTCCCATCAGATCGCCCTGGCGGCGATCCTCACCTGGAGATCCCACATGAAACTGCTGCATATCGATTCGAGCATTCTTGGTGACAACTCGGCATCCCGCCTGCTGAGCAGCGAAGTGGTCAAAGCCTGGCAAACCGCCGAGCCGACCGCCGTGGTGACCTACCGCGACCTGGCCGCCGATGCCATCAGCCACTTCTCTTCGACCACCCTGGTGGCCGCCGGCACGACCGCTGAATTGCGCGACGCCGCCCAACAGCACGAAGCCGACTTGAGCGCCACGACCCTGGCCGAGTTCCTCGCCGCCGATGCAGTGGTGATTGCAGCACCGATGTACAACTTCACCATCCCGACCCAATTGAAAGCCTGGATCGACCGCATCGCGGTGGCCGGTCAGACCTTCCGTTACACCGAAGCCGGCCCTGAAGGCCTGTGCGGCGGCAAGAAAGTGGTGATCGTGTCGACTTCCGGCGGTCTGCACGCCGGCCAGGCAACCGGCGTTGCCCACGAAGAGTACTTGAAGGTGCTGTTCGGCTTCATCGGCATCACCGACATCGAATTCGTCCGCGCCCACGGCCTGGCTTACGGTGACGAAGTGCGCACTAAGGCCATGAGCGATGCCCAGGCGCAAATCAGCGAGCAATTGTTCGCCGCCGCGTAAGGCTTGCGTAAAGTCGTCAAACGACGCAGTCAATACCCAAAAAACTCTGTATTCTGATCACGCAAGGGTCAGGTACGGAGTTTTTTGTTTCTGGCCATTACAAGTTTTGTAAAATGGTGGCCCGGGTTATGCAGTCGAGGGGAAACGTCTTCGATCCGGTAACAAGGTGGGGCATCCCATGATGCGTCTTTGTGCAACCTTACTGATTTGCCTGTTCAGCAGCCTGAATCCGGTGCACGCCGCCCCTGCGCCCCATCCTCACTGGAGCGTCGGCTACCACGAGATGAGCTTCCTCGACCCGCTCGACTTGCAACCGATGCGGGCCATCGCTTTCTATCCTTCCAGCGACAAAGAGCATTCCAGCAAGCTGGAGGGCTACACCGTCGAGGCCGGCGAAGACACGAAAGTCGCCATGGGCCGCTTTCCCATGCTGATGCTGTCCCATGGCAACACCGGCACCCCGCTGGCCCTGCATGACCTGGCCACGTCCCTGGCGCGCAAGGGGTTTGTGGTGGTGGCGGTGATTCACCCCGGCGACAACTCCAGGGACCACAGCCGTCTCGGCACCTTGAGCAACCTTTATGGGCGGCCGATCCAGATTTCCGAAGCCATTACCGCGACCCTGGGCGACCGCATGCTGGCGCCGTTCGTCAATGCCGATCAGGTCGGGGTCATCGGTTATTCGGCGGGTGGGGAAACGGCACTGATACTGTCCGGAGCGACGCCGGATCTCGACCGCTTGCGCCGTTACTGTCAGGAACGCCCGGACGACCGCGATGCCTGCAACACCCAGGGCGAACTGATCGTCGATCGTGATGATTTGCAGCCGGTGGCCGATCCGCGGGTCCATGCCCTGATGCTGATGGCGCCGCTGAGCCTGAAGTTCGGTCGCCATACCCTGGCGGACGTGCATGTCCCGGTGCTGCTCTACAGCGGTGATGGCGACAAGCTGGTGCCGTTTGACAAGAACGCCGCCGCACTGGCGCGCAAACTGCCTGTGGCGCCGGACTTCAAGCTGTTGGCCGGGGCAGGGCACTTTGTGTTCATGGCGCCGTGCAACGACGAGCAAATCGTCATCATGCCGGCCTTGTGCACCGATGCCGATGGCGTCGACCGTGAAGACATTCACCGCAACCTGATCTCCGAAGCCGGGCGGTTCTTTGCCCATACCCTGGGCAAAGCGACCCGGGCCGGGATGCAGACCGCCGATCAATAGGGCTTCGCCCCTGGTAGGAGCTGCCGAAGGCTGCGATCTGTTGTTTTTGCTTGATAAGGCAAGGTCAAAAGATCGCAGCCTTCGGCAGCTCCTACGGGGCTATCAAGCCATGGCCCGGCGCTTGAGCAGCAAGGTCAACCCCAGCGCACCCACCGACAACAGCGCCGCACAGAAGAAAATCCACGAATACCCCAGGTTCAAAGCCACGGCGCCCATCAACGGCCCGGCAATCGCCAGCGCCAAATCGAAAAACACCGCATAAGCACTCAACCCCGCGCCACGGCTAGCGTTGGGCACCTGCTTGATCGCCTCGACGCCGAGCGCCGGATACACCAGCGACAGGCCGAAGCCGGTCAGGCCGGCGCCGATCAAGGCGTACCCCGTCGACGGCGCGAGCCACAGCAAGCCCAGGCCGACGGTTTCGAGGGTCATGCAGGCAATGGCCGAGCTGAACCCGCCGAAGCGGCTGATGCTGGAAATGAACAGCAGCCGCGCCAGAATGAAGCACACGCCGAACACCGTCAGGCAATACGCCGCGCCGCTCCAGCCGCGGTTGAGGTAATACAGGGTAATAAAGGTGGTGAGGGTGCCGTAGCCAATGGACGCCAGGCTCAGGCTTGCCCCGAAAGGCGCAATGCGCCCGAACACCGCCCAAAAGGGCAGGCGTTCACCGCGCACCACCGGTACCGAAGGTTTGTTGCGGATCAACACCAGTGCCACGGCGGCCAGCACCGACAGGGCGATCCCGAGGCTGGCGAAGCCCAGTTGATCGACCATCACCACGCCCAGCGGCGCGCCGATGGCAATGGCGCCATAGGACGCGATGCCGTTCCAGGAAATCGAACGCGCGGTGTGTTCGGCACCCACCTGGCCCATGCACCAGCTGATGGTGCCGACCCCGATCAGGCCCTGGGCGATCCCGAGCAGCAATCGACCGGCGATCAGGATCAGCAAACTCACCACCGGCAGGCCCTGCAGCAGGGTCGACAGCAGCGTCAGTGCGCCGCTCAGCACAATACCCGCCAGGCCGTAGACGATCGCGCGCTTGGTGCCGATGGTGTCGGACATCCGCCCGGCCATGGGCCGGCTGAGCAGTGTCGCGAGGTATTGCGAGCCGATGGTCAGCCCGGCGATGACCGCACTGAACCCCAACTGTTCATGGACATAGCCCGGCAACACCGCTATCGGCAGGCCGATGCAGAGGAAGGCAATAAAGGTATAGAAAACGATGGAAACGATCTGCAGGGTGATCGCCATGGAGCTTTGCGGTGGCTGTTGCTGCGCAGACATGAGGGCTCGTTCGCGGGCGGCGGTGGGAGAACTGCATCATGGCGCGGCGCCGGGATAAAAGAAAGCAGGCTAACTATCTTTCGATTGTAGCCTTACTGTAGGAGCGAGCCTGCTCGCGAAAAACGTCGGGATAACGCGTTCATTCAGGTTGCACGCGTAATCGTTGACGTCCATCGCGAGCAGGCTCGCTCCTACAAATGCGGCGAGGTGGTCTTAAAACACCACACCCTGGCTACGCAGGTAATCGTCATAGGTGCCGCTGAAGTCGGTCACGCCATTCGGGCTCAGCTCGATGATGCGGGTAGCGAGAGACGACACGAACTCGCGGTCGTGGCTGACGAAGATCAGCGTGCCCGGGTAGTTTTCCAGCGCCAGGTTGAGCGACTCGATGGATTCCATGTCCAGGTGGTTGGTCGGTTCGTCCATCACCAGCACGTTCGGCTTTTGCAGGATCAGCTTGCCGAACAGCATGCGACCTTGCTCACCACCGGAAATGACCTTGACCGACTTGAGGATCTCGTCGTTGGAGAACAGCATCCGGCCCAGGGTGCCGCGAATCATCTGCTCGCCCTGGGTCCATTGGCCCATCCAGTCGAACAGGCTGACATCGTCTTCGAAGTCATGGGCGTGGTCCTGGGCGTAGTAGCCCAGCTCCGCCGCGTCGGTCCACTTCACGCTGCCGGCATCCGGGGTCAGTTCGTTGACCAGGGTGCGCAGCAGGGTGGTTTTACCAATGCCGTTCGGGCCGATGATCGCTACGCGCTCGCCCGCTTCAACCTGGAAGCTGAAGTCCTTGAACAGTTCCTTGCCGTCGAAGCCTTTGGCCATGCGCTCGACGATGACCGCCTGACGGTGCAGCTTTTTGTTCTGCTCGAAACGGATGAACGGGCTCACGCGGCTCGAAGGCTTGACCTCGGCCAGCTGGATCTTGTCGATCGCCTTGGCGCGGGAGGTTGCCTGCTTGGCTTTCGAGGCGTTGGCCGAGAAGCGGCTGACGAACGATTGCAGTTCCGAGATCTGCGCTTTCTTCTTGGCGTTGTCCGACAGCAACTGCTCGCGGGACTGGGTCGCCACGGTCATGTACTCGTCGTAGTTGCCCGGGAACAGGCGCAGTTCGCCGTAATCCAGGTCAGCCATGTGGGTGCACACGCTGTTCAGGAAGTGACGGTCGTGGGAGATGATGATCATCAGGCTGGAGCGCTGGGTCAGCACGTTTTCCAGCCAGCGGATGGTGTTGATGTCCAGGTGGTTGGTCGGTTCGTCGAGCAACAGCACTTCAGGATCGGAAAACAGCGCCTGAGCCAGCAATACACGCAGTTTCCAGCCCGGGGACACTTCGCTCATCGGGCCGAAGTGCTGCTCGATGCCGATACCCAGGCCCAGCAACAGCTCGCCGGCACGGGATTCGGCGGTGTAGCCGTCCATTTCGGCGAACTCGGTTTCCAGCTCGGCCACGGCCATGCCGTCTTCTTCGGTCATTTCCGGCAGCGAGTAGATGCGGTCGCGTTCGGCCTTGACCTTCCACAGCTCCTCGTGACCCATGATCACGGTGTCGATCACGGTGAATTCTTCGTAGGCGAACTGATCCTGGCGCAATTTACCCAGGCGCACGTTCGGCTCGAGCATAACCTGGCCGCCGGACGGATCGAGGTCGCTACCGAGGATTTTCATGAAGGTCGACTTGCCGCAGCCGTTGGCGCCGATCAGGCCGTAGCGGTTGCCCGCGCCGAACTTGACCGAAACGTTTTCGAAAAGCGGCTTGGCGCCGAACTGCATCGTGATGTTAGCTGTAGAGATCAAAGGTTTTTCCTGCGAAGCAATCAGAGAAGCCAGGGTTGCGGCCGAGTCGAAGTGCGCTGAGGCCGGAGTGATACCCGTCATCAACCTGGGGGGGCGCGTAAAGTTTGGCGGCGATTGTACTGGTCTGGCTCTTTAAACGATAGGGCAATAAGGCCGCAGGGACAGTTTGGCGGCACCAGTGGACAGATTTTCACAGTAGAAGGCTAACATTTGGTTACAGACGCTGGCTAAAATGCCATCTTTCACCTGATGCCGATAATCGGCACGGCTCAAGGATGGCCACCGGCACCGCTGTTCCGATTTCAGACGCTGCTCAAGACCCACAGGCCGCTGGCCGGCAGGGGGCGCAGTTTGTTCACTTCTGACGTGTGACGATTTCCGTGAAACTCATCATTGCCGCTATCTACGTTGTATCCATCGCGTACGTTCACCTGCGCGGTCGCGTGCGCCATAAACTGGGCCGCCAGCTGAGCGATCACTCGACCTTTCTTGCGCCGATCAATTGCTTCCTCTATCTGTTCTCGAAAATCCCCAACAAGCCCTACCTCAATCCGGCGGATTTTCCTGACTTGAGCCCGTTGCAGGCGCACTGGGAGGAGATCCGCGCCGAAGGCCAGAGCCTGCTGCAGGCCGGCGAGATCAAGCGCTCGAACCAATACGACGATGTGGGCTTCAACTCATTTTTCAAGACTGGCTGGAAGCGCTTCTACCTCAAGTGGTACGGCGACAGCCACCCCTCGGCGATGAAACTCTGCCCGCGCACCACCGAACTGGTGCAGAGCATCGGCTCGATCAAGGCGGCGATGTTCGCCGAACTGCCTCCGGGTTCCAAACTGGTGCGTCACCGCGACCCGTACGCCGGTTCCTACCGCTATCACCTGGGCCTGGTCACGCCCAACGATGCCGGTTGCTATATCAACGTCGATGGCGAGAACTACCACTGGCGCGATGGCGAAGCGGTGATGTTTGACGAAACCTTCATTCACTACGCCGAAAACACCACCCAGCAGAACCGCATCATTCTGTTCTGCGATGTCGAGCGTCCGATGAAGTACCGCTGGGCGGCAGCATTCAATCGCTGGTTCAGCCGCAATGTGATGTCGGCGGCCGGCGCGCCGAACGAGGCGGGCGACAAGACCGGGGGCATCAATCGTCTGTTCGGCAGGATCTACAAGATTCGCCTGCGTGGCAAAGAGCTGAAAAAACGCAATCGCAAGCTCTATTACCTGGAAAAGTGGGCGATCTTTGGTGGTTTGCTGGCGATCTTCATCCTGATTTGAGGACGCCTTCGCGGGCAAGCCCGCTCCCACAGGTCTGCGCAGACCCTTTGGGAGCGGGCTTGCCCGCGAATAAGCCGCAACATTCAACACATCACTTACTGACTTTTTTTCTGGGCGCGGGCTTACTCGCCGCCTTGGGCTTGGCCTCAGGCTTACCGGCCCCCTTGCCCCCCAAACTACGCTTGAGCAATTCGGTCAAGTCGATGACATCCGCCGTCTTGCGCGCCTCTTCCCCGGTGTCCGTCTCCACATCCTCGATCTTGCCTTCATGGGCCTTGCGCTCTACCAGCGCCATGATCTTGTCTTCGAATTCATCCCGATAATCATCTGGCGACCAGTCGGCGCTCATGTCCTGCACCAGCCTTTTGGCCATGTCCAGTTCACCCTTGGCCAGGTCGGCCTTGGTCACGTCCGGGCCCAGCGCCAGTTCATCCAGGCCGCGCACCTCCGCCGGCCAGCGCAGTTTCACCAGCACCAGGGCGGACTCCAGCGGCATCAAGGCCGCCAGGTATTGCCGGGTATGCAGCACCACGCGGGCCAGGGCGACCTTGTTGGTCTTGGTCAGGGTCTCGCGCAGCAACGCATAGACCTTGCCGCCGCGTTTATCCGGCGCCAGGTAGTACGGCGTGTCGATGTTCTGCAAGGGGATCTGCTCGCGCTCGACAAAGGAAAAGATGTCGATGGTCTGGGTCGACAGCGGATGCGCCGAGCGGATTTCCTCTTCGCTGAGCACCACGTAGCGGCCTTTTTCGTAAGCGACGCCCTTGACGATGTGTTCCTTGGTGACTTCCTTGCCCGTGACCTTGTTCACGCGCTTGTAGCCCACCGGGTCCATGCTGCGGCTGTCGAGCCAGTCGAAATCCACGCCTTGCGACGAGGTCGCCGAGACCAGCGCGACGGGAATATGTACCAGCCCGAAACTGATCGCACCTTTCCAGATTGCCCGCGCCATGGTCGTTTACTCGAAAGTGATGTTCAGGTGACCCGCGGCCTCGCGCAAAAGTTTCAGCGGCCTGCGGCGGTCTATCACTTCGTGTTACATCTCCCCCTGGAGGTTTTGGTTAACAAATCCGAACCCTGGGCGTAGCGTGCTATCGAAGACCTTGTAAACGCGTATGTCGCAAGGCTTGCCATGAAGAGGCACCCCATGAACCGATGCATCCCCGGCCTCATCCTGCTGGCCTTGAGCGGCGCTCTCGGCCAACAGGTCCAGGCGCAGAACCTGCCGAACAGCGGGAACAACAATCCCTACAACAGTCCGATTCACCGGGCCAACCCCAACAGCATGCAAGGCACGCAACCCGGCGCCCCGGCCATTCGGGGCCCGAACACCGTGCCGGTACCGCGACCGCCGACCCTCGACAACGGCGGCATCGGCAATCGCTATCCGCAAGGAACAGCGCCCGGCAGCCCACCCAAATTCATCCCCAATCCACCCCCTCGAAACAACAGCAATCGTTGAGCGGCAAGGCAGCGGTCCTGCCGGCCATTCGCATGACAAAAGGAATCGTGCATGTTGCGTCCAACCCTCTTGAAACCGCTGCTGGCAACGGTCTGTGCCAGTGCATTGATGACCGCCACGCTGCCTGTCCAGGCGGCACCGGCCCAGGAAATGAACAGCGAACAGGGCACGCTGGAGGTCACGTCGATCGTCAACGGCCTGGACCATCCGTGGGCCCTGGCGTTTCTGCCCGACCGCAAGGGCATGCTTGTGACCGAGCGACCCGGCAACCTGCGGGTGGTCAGCGTTGACGGCAAGCTCTCCGCGCCCATCGGCGGCGTGCCCAAGGTCTGGGCCAAAGGGCAGGGCGGTTTGCTGGATGTCGCGTTGTCCCCGGACTTCAAGCAGGACCGCACGCTCTATCTGTCGTACGCCGAGGGGGGCGGCCAGGGTGGCAAGGCCGGCACGGCCGTCGGTCGCGGGCAATTGTCCGAAGACCTGACGACCCTGAAGAATTTCACGGTGATTTTCCGCCAGGAGCCCAAACTCTCGGTCGGCAACCATTTCGGTTCGCGACTGGTGTTTGACCGCAACGGCTATCTGTTCATCACCCTGGGTGAAAACAACGACCGGCCGACCGCCCAGGACCTCGACAAACTGCAAGGCAAGATCGTGCGGATTTACCCGGACGGCAAAGTGCCGGACGACAATCCGTTTGTCGGTCAGTCCGGGGTGCGTCCGGAGATCTGGGCCTACGGCGTCCGTAATCCGCAAGGCGCGGCGCTCAACCCGTGGAACGGCACGCTGTGGGAAAACGAGCACGGGCCCCGAGGCGGTGACGAGGTCAACATCATTGAACGCGGCAAGAATTACGGTTGGCCGCTGGCTACCCACGGCATCAACTATTCCGGCCAGCCGATTCCCGAAGCCAATGGCAAGACCGCCGAAGGCACCGTCGGGCCCCGCCATGTCTGGGAAAAATCCCCAGGGCTGAGTGGCATGGCGTTCTACGACGGGGATCGTTTCAAGGCCTGGCAGCACAATGCGTTCATTGGCGCGCTGGTGACTCAGGAACTGATCCGCCTGCAATTCGACGGTGACAGGGTCGTCCATGAAGAGCGTTTGCTGGGTGAACTGAACAAGCGCATCCGCGACGTGCGGCAGGGGCCGGATGGCTATTTGTACGTGTTGACCGATGAAGAGGATGGAGCCTTGTATAAAGTTGGACTGAAGTGAAACTCAAACGCTGCCTTCGCGAGTAAGCCCGCTCCCACATCGACCGAGTACCATCATGGAAATAGGGTCGAATGTGGGAGCGGGCTTGCTCGCGAAGGCGCCGGAAGAATCACGATAGAAGCGAGTGCCTAGCCTGATCCATACAGAACCACCGCCGCCCGCAGCTTGTCCCGCCCGAAACTGCACATCTTCTCGAACTCCCCATGGCTGACCGGCAGATGCTGGCAGTCCATGGCCTGACGATGCTGGCTGTGATCCACATCGGGATCGTGCAGATAGACAAACTCGTCGTCGCAATCGGTAACGATCACCCAGTGCGGTGATTTGGAGCGGGTCAGGCGATAGCTGCTGATCAGCACCAGCGGCTGGCCGCCATGTGCCAGCAGGTGCGGCAGCTCCAGGGGCCCGCCGATCTCCTGCTCGACATCGCTCTCAAGCAATTGCGCGGTGAACTCATCGTGCACCAGGCGCATGACGTCTTTTTTATGCGCGTCCCGCACCCCGTCAAGAAACAACGGCCCGACCCTGCTCAGTTGCAGCCGCACCCGAAACCCGCGGCGCCAGGCGGCCAATGCCAGGCCCTGGGGGCTGCAACCGCCGTGGCCGGACGTCATGAACACGGTGGTCGCTTCGCGCCAGATCTGCAGTTCTTCGCGACGCTGCGGCGAGCGGCCCTGTTGCAGCGCGCCCATGGCCATCAACAGGCACGCCGGGCCGCAGGTGAAATCAGTGGTCTGCGGGTAGTAAGGCACTTGAATGTTGCGCGAGTCGCGGTGCTGGAGAATGCGCTTTTCCAGGCGCAACGCATCGGCGTGGTCCTGGTAATAGTCGTGAATCACTGCAAAGCGTCGATAACCGTTGCGCTCATACAGGGCAATCGCCCCCGGATTATCGATACGCACCTCCAGACGCAGATAAGCGCAATCGTGCTCAATGGCGCAGGCTTCAACGCGATCGAGTAACTGCTTGCCCAATCCATTGCCCCGGGCCTGGTTCGCGATGGCGATGGAATACAAGCGCGCCAGCGACGTACCCCGGTGGAACAGCACCACGGCATAACCCAGCAGGTGCCCGCCGCGTTCGGCCACCAGCAGCTGCCCGTGGGCGCGATTGATCATCCATTGAAAGCTGCGACTGTTGAGCCGATCGGTGGTGAAGCATTGTTCTTCAAGTGCCAACAGCGCGGGCAAATCTTCCAGTACCGCCAAACGAAAAAGCGTATTCATATGACCGCCGTAAAAGTTGCGTAACGAAACGGGACTTTCGAAAAAGTTCGTGCTTAATAGGAAAGGTCTTGTTCTCCAACGGATCGATCACTATGTCAGCGGTACAAGGTCATTGGCGCGAAGTATCCGAGCAAACTTTGCCGGCAGCAACTTATTTAAATGACTCGAACAGAACTTCCAGCCAGTTGATTATCATCGTCGAACGCAAGGAAGACTGGGCGTCTTACTTCCCCAGCGAAGACATTGTCACGGCCCAGGAATACCTGGAGCAAACCCGCGACCATGAGCAGGGAAAAAGGGTTCAGGTGATCAACCTGTGCCGCAGCTACAAGTACCTCGGGCACGGTTACTACTGCTCGCTGCTGGCCGAAGCCCGTGGGCACAAGGTTATTCCGTCGGTGAAAACCATCAGTGAGCTGACGCGCAAGTCCCTTTACGGTTTGGCGCTGGATGATTTGGATAAAGCCCTGGAAAAAGCCCTCAGTCATCATGCTTACAGTGATACCGAAGGGTTTACCCTGACGCTTTATTTTGGCAAAACCAATATAGAACCCTTGCAGGATTTGGCCCGGCAGTTGTTTGAAGTATTCGCTTGCCCGATCTTGTTAGTTGAGTTTCGTCGAACCAATGGCTGGCACATCGAAGGTATAAAGTCCGGTGCGTTGCATAAGTTGCGCGAAGACCAGGAAGATCAGTTTGCCCTTTCCCTGGACAGTTTCAGTCGCAAGATCTGGCGCCTGCCACGCTCTCGCCGGCTGGCCCGTTACGACCTGGCCATCCTGCACGATCCGCAGGAAGCCTTGCCGCCGTCCAATGCCAGGGCGCTGGAAAACTTCGTCAGGGTCGGCAGGACGCTGGGCATCGACGTCGAACTGATCGAGCGCAAGGACTACGCGCGGATTGCCGAGTACGACGGCTTGTTGATCCGCGAAACCACCAGCGTTGATAACCACACGTACCGTTTCGCCAAGAAAGCCGAAAGCGAGGGACTGGTGGTGATGGACGACCCGACGTCGATTCTGCGTTGCACCAACAAGGTCTACCTGACGGACCTGCTCAAGAGTCATCAACTGGGTATGCCCGCCACCGAAATCCTCTACAAGGAACGACCGGAAGACTTCGAACGGGTGGGCGAGCGCCTGGGTTTTCCGCTGGTGCTGAAGATCCCTGACGGCTGCTTTTCCCAGGGGGTGATCAAGGTCGAAAGCCAGCAGGCCCTGCTCGACGCCACCGCCGAGCTGTTCGAACACTCGGTGCTGTTGCTGGCACAGGAATTCTTCTACACCGAGTACGACTGGCGCATCGGCGTGCTCAATCGCAAGCCGATCTTTGCCTGCCAATACTTCATGTCCAAGGGCCATTGGCAGATCTACAACCACAAGGCCAAGGGCCAGGACGTCAACGGTGAATGCCGGACCCTGGCGGTGCACGAAGCGCCACGGGCGGTGGTGGAACTGGCGGTGAAAACCGCCAACCTGATCGGCGACGGCCTCTATGGGGTCGACCTCAAGCAGTCCGGCGACAACGTGGTGGTGATAGAGGTCAACGACAACCCGAACATGGACGCCGGCATCGAAGACGCCTACCTGCAGGACGATCTGTATTCGCTGGTGCTGGAAGAGTTCGTCCGCCGCCTGGAACTCAAGCGCCGTGGCCAGGCCTGGTGAACGGCCCATGATCAAGAGCTTCGAACTGGCTCACGGCGCATTGCACGCCGTCGAGCGCCTGGACGCCGACGTCATGCTGTTCAGCAACCCCGATGCCGCCGAGCGGGATTTGCTGCACAGTCACTTCAAACTCGATGAACATGCCCTCGCTTCGGCACTGGACCCCGACGAGGTGTCACGTATCGAGTTCCATCCCGACAACCTGTTCCTGATCTGGAAACGCCCGGAAAACTACTCGGGCGCGGGCAGCCTGTCGTTCGAAGTGTCGTCCTGTGGCCTGCTGTTTTGCCCGGATCGCCTGCTGGTGATTGCGACCGACGACGCCCCGCTCAGTGGCCTGGGCAGGGGCAAGGCGCTGAACTCGCCGCAGGATGTATTGCTCGACCTGTTGTTCAACAACATCCATCACTACCTGGGCCACCTGAAGGTCATCAAGCTGGTCGCGCGGGAGTTGCAGCAGAAATTCAATGCCTCGATGCAGAACCAGCACCTGATCCAGATGTTCAACCTCAGCGAAAGCCTGATCTATTACATCAACGCGATCCACAGCAACGGCGCGGTCCTGACCCGACTGCGCAATCATGCGCAAAAGGAACACTTCGACGCCCATGCCATCGGCCAGATCGACGACCTGATCATCGAGAACAACCAGTGCTACAAGCAGGCGGAAATCTACTCGACGGTGTTTTCCGGGCTGATCGACGCGCGGGGCAACCTGATGAACAACAGCATGAACAACCTGCTGCGCAAGTTGACGCTGATCAACGTGGTGTTCTTGCCGTTGAACCTGATTGCGAGCATTGGCGGCATGTCGGAATTCAGCATGATGACGGCGGGCACGCCGTGGTGGGTGTCGTATCCACTGTTCTTGACCGCGATGATGCTGGGGGCAGGGGTGATGGTGCTTGGGCTCAAGCGCCTGGCGAAATGAATCGGATGGCTGTCCTGCCGCTTTCGCGAGCAAGCCCGCTCCCACATTAGACCGGGTAGCTCCTGAGAACACGGTCAAATGTGGGAGCGGGCTTGCTCGCGAAAGCGATTTCAAACTCAACACAATTTGCGGATCAGATCTGTTGAGTCTCAGCCCCCGACCTCTTCCGATCCTGCAGTCCGCGTACCACCAGGTACAACAACGGCCCAACCGACACAAAAACCGCCGTCAGCAGCCAGTAAGGCACCACAGACCAGGCCGAGCCGCCACGCTGGCGCGCATCCCGGTACATCCAGATACCCGCCAGCGTCGCCAGCAAGTACAGGTCGATCACCACTTGCGCGGTATCCGGGCGGGACATCAGGCTGATGCCGAAATCGATCAGCGACTGTTCGGCCTGGAGCATCACCGAAAGGGTGTAGCCGGCGAAGGCAATCAGGGCAATGAGGGGCAGGGCGACAGACTTCATGTTTCCTTCCTTGGGACAATGAGCAGGATGGCCAGCGTACCGCGACCAGTATCAATTGGCCATTGACTTGCCTTCGGCACCCGGCTAATTTCCAGGCATGACTTCCACCGTATTGCGCTGCCAGCCAAGCATTATTACCGCCATTCCTCATTTGGCGGGCTAGCTCACGACTGCAGCACCCAACCCGCCCTAGAGGCGGGTTTTCATTTTCTGTCTCTCGGGTTTTGACCCTCACAGTGCCTGCACGGACGCTGTACCACCGGAGACGACCATGAGCAGTACTACCGCCCAACACGCCCTGCTTGAGCATTACGTCAAGAAAATCCTCGCCGCGCCGGTCTACGAACTGGCGGTGCGGACACCGCTGCAACCGGCGCCTGCGTTGTCCGAAGCGCTGGGTAACCGGATCCTGCTCAAGCGCGAAGACCTGCAGCCGACGTTTTCCTTCAAGATCCGTGGCGCCTACAACAAACTGGTGAACCTTGGCGCTGCGCAAAAAGCCCGGGGCGTGATCACCGCGTCGGCCGGCAACCATGCCCAGGGCGTGGCGCTGGCCGCGCGGGAACTGGGCATCGACGCGACGATTGTCATGCCCGCCACCACACCGGCGTTGAAGGTAGAGGGCGTGCGCACGCGTGGCGCCGAGGCACTGCTGCATGGCGAGAGCTTTCCGTTCGCCCTGGCCCATGCGCTGGACCTGGCACAGCAAACCGGCAAGACCTTTGTTTCGCCTTTTGACGATCCGGATGTGATCGCCGGGCAGGGCACTGTCGCCATGGAGATCCTGCGCCAGCATCAGGGGGCGCTGGACGCGATCTTCGTCCCGGTGGGCGGTGGCGGCTTGATCGCCGGTATTGCGGCGTACGTCAAATACCTGCGCCCCGAGGTGCGCATCATCGGTGTCGAGTCTGAACATTCCGCCTGTTTGCAGGCAGCGCTGGATGCCGACGAGCGCGTGGTACTGCCAGCGGTGGGCACCTTTGCCGATGGCGTGGCGGTCGCCCAGATCGGCGCCCACGGCTTCGACGTGTGCCGGTTTTGCGTCGATGAGGTGCTGACCGTCAGCAACGATCAATTGTGCAGCGCAATCAGGAACATCTACGACGATACCCGCTCGATCACCGAGCCTTCCGGTGCTTTGGCGGTGGCCGGGATCAAGAAGTACGTGGCGCGAGCCGGTGTTCGCGGGCAGACGTTCGTGGCCATCGACTCCGGCGCCAACATCAATTTCGACAGCTTGCGGCATGTGGCCGAGCGCGCCGCGTTGAGCGACGCACCGGCTTGAAGGCGGCGGACCTGTGAACGTCCGCTGCGCCTGGGTGAAGCGATTACTCGGAAACGGCTTTGTCGACCTTGCTCGACGCCGACCAGATCCGGTAGCGCACTTCGACGTCTTCGGGCGCGTAGAGCACGATCGGCAGCTTGCTGTTGTAGCGCAGCATGAAGCCGTCACCCACCACCGGTACGAAATCCTGTCGGCGCTTGCCGTCAGGGCAGGCCATTTGCGTGCTCATCGGGCCGATGACTTTTTCCAGGCGGTAGAAGGGATAACCCCAGCCTTCGAGGTTTTTCTCTTCAAGGATGCCACCCAGGCGCTGACGGTTGCAGTCGACGCTCAAGGTTTTGCCCGCGAGGATCTCGACCTGGAAGTCGTCTTCCCGGGTTTGCGGGGCCAGGTGTATGACCTGACGGGTGAAGCCGCTGTCGGCTTTCGGGAACGGCGCGACGTCTTCGAGTGTTGCCGCGTGCGCGACGCCCGACAGTGCGGCAACAATCAGCCCGACGGTGGTGCTACAGGTCAGAGAACCCATGATGCCTCCTTGCGAATGTGAGGGGTCAGCGGATACTGGATCGGCTGCAATCTATTTTTGACGCCGGCAGCGGCAAACGCAAATGCGTTGTCGCGGCGTGCAATTCGCAGGGCTGCCGGGGGCGTTTTTTGCAAAGTGCACGACAGTTTTCACTGTCCATTCGAACAAACCCTTGATTTACCGATGAACTGCACAGCGAGATTACAGGCATGTTTTATGCTGTAGCTGTTCTTGAGCTGGCCGGGATTTCAAATGAGTCAGTGTCGATGGTTGATTGGCAGTCTCATAAAAGGAGAGGTTCGCCATGTTTCTTTCTGCCCTGGAACTTCGCAATATCATTGAAAGCAGTTTCCTGCCGAAACGCTGCCAATGCACGCTGTCGCCTGACATGTCCATGACCGTAAAAGTGTACGCCGATGGGGAAACCGATCAGCTTGAGCTACTGAAGACGGGGATCAATGCCCAACGACTCAATGGTTGTCGGGAAATCAACGACCTGATCGCCGAATTGCGTACCGATCTTGAGCAACACTACGTAGAACCTGCTCATACCCAAGGGATCCGCAAAGCGCTTTAACCTGCGGTCTCGAGTTCCACCGACACGCGCCGGGTCTGGAAAAACGCCAGGCCCAGCGCCAGTTCCACTCCCACCGCCAGCAGGATGCCCGGGCCGGCATGGCCGTTGAGCCATTCGCCGAAGCCAAGCATCGCCAAACCCCAACAACCGATCATGAAGCCGTTGCTCAATGCACTGCGGGCCACGCAGGGCGCTTGATGGCGAACCAGATAGAACATCACCCCCAGTGCGAGGAACAACACCGCCATGCGGCGTGCAAGCAGGCCCGATGCCAGGGAGTATTCGATATCCCAGGTGGCCAGCATCCATTCAGGGGCCAGGCCCCAGGCCAAGGCCAATAGAAAACACAATGCGGCGGTGAACGTTGACAGCGTCCTGAACGATAACTGCATGGCTAATCCTTGCGGCAGTGAGGGAAGGCGCTAGAGCATAGCGTCAGAACCCTCACCCGAATACCGCAAGGTGTTATTTCAGACTTTTCCGTCAGTTTTGATACGTGCAGGCGTCTGACAGTTTCCGATAGGCGAGTTCCGCCGGTTGGCCCGACTGCTCATCGATGTATTGCATCTTCGCCGTGACCACTTTGCAGTCCAGGGTATCGGGTTCGGACAAGGCGATGATCTTGCCTACATGCAAGGGCATGCCGTAGTGGTAGGAGGGGATGGCGTCAGTGGCGGTGTTGTCAGTGGTCTGTGCCATCACGGCAAACGGGGCACAGACGAAGACAGCGGAAACGAGCAGGGCGCGCGAGTTCATGGGGCGTTCTCCAGTGCAGGCAAAAGTTAGCTCGACGTGTCGTCGAACCAGCCGCACTGGGCGTCAGAGGACTCTGAGGGCGTGCGGTCCAGTACGCGTTGGACTGCGCAATCAAGGATTGGTTGACGCCACCTGTCGCTTTGCCACTACCGTCCGGCGGCCCGCTGCAGGCGCGATGTGGTTCAGACTAAAGTCGTCTGCAGCGCAAACCAGCCTTCTGCCATCATTGTCACTCACCCCCGCGTGTTCACTTCCCCGGCCGGTCACGGTTCCGGGTGAAGGCTATTTTTGGCTGCGTTCGCCCAAGTGCAAGCGCAGCACTGTTGGAGTTTTTCATGCGTCCCCCCTTTACCTTGATCACCGCGCGCCAGTCATTGGGCTTCGGCGCTTTAGTCCTGTGCGCCGGTTTTATCGGGCCGGTCCAGGCGAGCGGTTTTATCGATGACACCCGGGCGACTGTCGAGTCGCGCACGGTGTATTTCAATCGCGATTTTCGTGACGGGCACACGGCCACCGAACAGGGCGCTTCCAAGCGTGAGGAATCGGCCCAGGGCTTCATTCTCAACCTGCAATCGGGCTACACCGAGGGCACGGTCGGCTTCGGCGTCGATGCTTTGGGCATGCTCGGTTTCAAGCTGGACTCAAGCCCCGACAGCAGCAACAGCGGGTTGCTGCCATCCAGTGGGGAAAACCCCCGGGGTTCGGCAGACCAATACGCCAAGCTGGGGCTGACGGCCAAGGTCCGGGTCTCGCAAAGCGTGTTGAAGTACGGCGCGCTGTTACCGGATGTGCCGCTGCTCAAATACAACGACGGTCGCCTGCTGCCGACAATGTTCAACGGCGCCATGCTCATCTCCAGGGAGATCAAGGACTTGTCGTTCATGGCCGCGCGCCTGGACAAGTACACCGCCCGGGATTCCACCGATGCCCAGGACATCCGCGTGCACTGCAAGAACAAGCGCTATGCCTGCAACATCACCGCCGATCACTTCGATATGTACGGCTTTGACTACAAGATCAATGAACGGCTGACCGGGCAGTATCACTACGCCGAACTGGAAGACATCTACCGCCAGCACTTCCTTGGTTTGCTGGCCAACCAGCCACTGGGCGGCGGCGTGCTCAAGGCCGATCTGCGCTTGCTCAAGAGTGCCGACAGCGGCGACGCCCGTGCCGGGTCCATCGACAACCGTGCCCTGAGCGGGATGCTCGCCTACGCCATCAGCGGTCATACCTTCAGCGCCGGCTGGCAGCGCATGAACGGCGACAACTCGATGCCGTACCTGGATGGCACCAACCCGTATCTGGTCAACTACGTGCAGGTCAACGACTTCGCCGCCGCGCAAGAGCGCTCCTGGCAGTTGCGTTACGACTATGACTTCAAGGCCATCGGCCTCAACGGCCTGACATTCCTGACCCGCTATGTGAACGGCGATCACATCAAGGTGCCGGGCAGCGATCAGGAAGGCAAGGAATGGGAACGCGACAGCGAACTCAAGTACGTGGTGCAGAGTGGAACGTTCAAGGATGTCAGCCTGCGGCTGCGCAACGCGACCTACCGCACCAACTACGAGAAATATGCCCGGGACGTGGATGAGACCCGGTTGATCATCAGCTACAACTTCTCGGTGCTGTAAGCATTGGATTCGTGGTGGCAGACACGCCGCCTTCGCGAGCAAGCCCGCTCCCACACTGGAATGCATTTCAAATGTGGGAGCGGGCTTGCTCGCGAAGAAGTCCTGACATTCAGCGAAGATTCAACTGCTGCCGATACGGCAAATCCGGCCCGGTCTTGCCGCAGGTCAACGCCGCTGCCCGAACCGCAAACCGCACCATCGCATCAATCTGCTCACGCTCCAGGCGCTGCAACCCCTCGACCGAATCCATCTGCTGCTCGGTCAACCAGGCAATCAGCGCCGCCTGAAACGTATCCCCGGCCCCCACGGTATCGGCAATCTGCACCGCACACGCCGGCACCGACCACGAACCATGAGCCCGACTGAACACCGTCGCGCCTTCACCGCCACGGGTCAGCAACACCAGCTGACAACGCTGCTCCAGCCAGCCACCAATCACTCGCGCAGGATCCTGCCCGGGATACAGCAGGCTCAAATCCTCATCGCTGACCTTGATCAGGTCCGCATGCTCGACCAGCGTGGCAATCCGCGAACGCCACAACTCGATGTCCGGTTGAGGATTGAGCCGCACATTCGGATCGAGGCTGATCAGGCGCTGGCCGCTTTCCCGGCGGACCAACGCCAGCAAGGTGTCGGCAATCGGTTGCACCACCAGCGAGTACGAGCCGATGTGCAGACCGCGTACTTGTGGCCCGAGCGTCGGCAGGTGCTCCAGCGTCAACTGCCGGTCGGCGCAGCCTTCGCCACGGAAACTGTACTGCGGCGAGCCATTGGCGCCGACCGCGACCATCGCCAGGGTCGTGGGCGCGGCGACCTCCAGCAGATAGTCGGTGCGCACGCCCTCGTCCTGCAGCACTTGCAGCAGGCGCCGGCCCAGGTGGTCGGTGGACAACCCGGCGAACAGCGCCGCGTCCACGCCCAAACGTCGCAGGCCCACGGCGACATTGAACGGCGAGCCACCGGCAATGGCCTTGAAATTCACTTTTGAAGCCAGACCGCTGGGGTCGTTTTCACTGAAAAAATCGAACAGCGCTTCGCCACACACCAGGTACATAGTTGTTCACTCTTCAAAGGGTTGCGACATGCTGTCGATAGCGTTCATAGGCCTGTTGCGAGGCCGCCACATGCTCTGCGATCGGCAAGGTTTGGCTGGCCATGTCGAGTTTCACGCAACGCTCGCACAGGCTGGCCAGGGAGTCTTCCTGCCCGTTTGCCCGGGACGTGCACCACGCCGCCTGAATCGCTGCGCCAAGGGCGGCGGCTTCGCTTTGTTCGGGGCAAATCACCGGCGCGTCCATGATGTCGGCGACGATCTGCCGCCACACCTGGCTTTTCGAACCGCCGCCAATCAGGCAGATGCGCAGGCTTTGTAAGCCATTGTGGCGTAGCAGGTCCAGCCCATGGCG
Source organism: Pseudomonas fluorescens (assembly GCF_902498195.1). Lineage (GTDB taxonomy): Bacteria > Pseudomonadota > Gammaproteobacteria > Pseudomonadales > Pseudomonadaceae > Aquipseudomonas > Aquipseudomonas fluorescens_BU. The sequence continues at coordinate 1,009,215 of NZ_CABVIY010000001.1, forward strand.
CAAACCGAAGGTCGTCCCCTCGACCACCGCGCGGCACAGGTTGGCCCGGGTCAGGTTGGTCAGGGTCAAGCCGTGCAGGCTGCCGGTGGCGTGGGGCAGGGCGGGGACGCGCTCGCCATTGAGGAACGGCAGCATGGACACGCCTTCGGCACCGATAGGGGCCTGGGCCACGAGCGCGTTGAAACACTCGATGTCCAGCTCGAACAGCTCCCGGATCGCTCCCGTGGCATTGGTCAGGTTCATGGTGCAGATCAGCGGCAGCCAGCCGCCGGTGGACGAACAGAAGGTGGCGACGGCGGCATCGGCGCTGACTGCCGGCGAGTCGGCATAGGCGCACACCGTGCCGGACGAACCGAGGCTCATGGTGATCGCGCCGGGCTGGATGTTGCCGGTGCCGATGGCGCCCATCATGTTGTCGCCACCGCCGCTGGCAACCCACGCTTGCGGGTTGATGCCCAAGCGTTCGGCGATGTCCGGCAGCACGGTGCCGACCACCGCGTGGGCGTCGATCAGTTGCGGCAGCGCCGCTTGCAGGCGGCCGGTGGAGTCGATGTGGCGTAGCAACTGCACATCCCACTGACGGCTGCGCACATTGAAATAACCGGTGCCCGATGCATCGCCGTACTCGCTGCAACTGCGGCCGGTGAGCCAGAAGTTGAGGTAGTCGTGGGGCAGCAGGATGCGGGCGATTCGGGAAAAGATCTCCGGGTGCTGCTCTTTCGTCCACAACAGCTTGGATACCGTGTAGCCCGGTGCGATGACCACGCCGAGGCGTTCCAGCGAACCGTGCTCGCCGCCCAGGTGTTGCAGCAGTCGATCGTTTTGCGCGGTGGTTTCGGTGTCGCACCAGAGCTTGGCCGGGCGCAAGACCTGGCCCTGATCGTCGAGCAACACCAGGCCATGCTGTTGGCCTGAGACGCCAATGCCGAGAATGTCCTGGCCATCGACGCCGGCCGCCAGCAAGGCGCGGCGGGTGGCGAGGGTGAACGCGTCCCGCCATTGCGCGGTGTCTTGTTCACGACGGCCATTGGCGCCGCTGATCATCTTGTGGGTCGCGGCACCCTGGCCCAGGACCTGGCCGCTCAGGGCATCGAGGACAAGGGCTTTGGTGCCCTGGGTGCCACAGTCGATGCCGAGGAAGAGTTGTTGGGTTGCCATGGTAAGTCCTTGGTATCTCGGATCAATCTCGGTGAAGCCATTCGCGAGCAAGTCGAATCGTCGCACTGCCGCCCCCACATTGGAATGCGTTCAAAAGTGGGAGCGGGCTTGCTCGCGAAGACGCAAGTGCATTCATTGCTGAGCTCAGGCCAGCACCCGCTCCAGCGTCCGCGTCACGCCGACTTCGCGCAAACTGTTGCAGCACCACTCGAACGCCGCCACAAACTCCGCCGAGCGCGGTATCGCCGTGCCAAAAATCTCCTCGACACCCAGCAACCGCTGGCTGATCAATCCATCTTCCGCCACCAGCGCCTGACAGAACGCCGCACGCGGGTCGGGGATCGAGTAGGTATCGCCATTTTCATCCACGCCCTTCAGATACAAGGCCCACGCGGCCACGACCAGCGCCGCACGCTTGGTTTCCCGGCCATCGGCAATCAAGCGGTTGATCGTGGGAACGGTGAACTTGGGAAACTTCGACGAGCCGTCCGAACACACCCGCTCCAGTTGATCGGCTATCGCCTGGTTGGAGAAGCGCGCGACCAGGGTGTCTTTGTAGTCGCTCAGGTCGATGCCCGGCACCGGCGACAGTTGCGGGGTCACGTCCAGGTCCATGTAGGCACGCATGTAGCGCACGAACAGCGGGTCGTTCATGGTTTCGTGGACGAAGCGATAGCCCTTCAGAAAACCCAGGTACGTCAGGGCCAGGTGGCTGCCGTTGAGCAACTTGATCTTCATCTCTTCGTAAGGCGTGACGTCGTCGGTGAATTGCACACCGACCTTTTCCCAGGCCGGGCGCCCATTGACGAACTTGTCTTCCAGGACCCATTGCACGAACGGTTCGCACACCACCGGCCAGGCATCATCCACGCCATGCTGGTCGGCCAGTTGCAGGCGATGTTCGGTGCTGGTCATCGGCGTGATGCGGTCGACCATGGCATTGGGGAAGCTGACGTGGCGCGCGATCCAGTCCCGCAGATCGCCATCGAGCAGCGCGGCGAAGGCCAGCAACGCCTTGCGGGTGACGGCGCCGTTGTGCGGCAGGTTATCGCAGGACATCAAGGTGAAGGCGGGCGTCCCCGCCGCGCGGCGTTTGGCCAGCGCGGCGCAGAGAAAGCCGAACACGGTTTTCGGCGCATCCGGGTTGGCCAGGTCGTGCTGGATCTGTGGCAGGTGGGCCATGAACTCGCCATTGCTGTCATCGATGCAGTAGCCACCTTCGGTGATGGTCAGCGAGACAATGCGGATCTGCGGGTCGGCGAGTTTGTCGATCAGCGCTTGCGCACCGTCTTCGGCGAGCAGCATGTCGCGGATCGCGCCGATGACCCGCACTTCGGTGTCGTCGCTGTCGCCCAGTTCGAACAGGGTGAACAGGCAGTCCTGGCCTTTGAGGTCGTCATGGGCGCGACGGTCTTCGGCACGCAGGCCCACGCCGCAGATGGCCCAGTCGAGGCCTTCGCCCAGGTTCATCAACGCGTCGGTGTAATACGCCTGGTGGGCGCGATGGAACCCGCCGACGCCGATGTGGGCGATGCCCTGGCGGGTGTCGCTCAGGGCGTAGGCGGGCAGGACCACCTCGGGGGCGAGGCGGTTGAGGTTTTGTTTGTTCAGTTTCATCACAAGCACTCGAAAGGTCAGGCGGCAGCGCGCAACGGGCGGGTCAGCGCCACGCCGTCGGCATCGAATAAATGGCAGTGTTCGGCATCCAGGTGCAGGCTCAGGGTTTCGCCGTAACGGCTGGCGAGGTCGCCGCGCACACGCATGGTCAGGGCTTCACCGGAAGCGGTGCGCACGTGGCAGAAGGTGTCGCTGCCCAGGCGCTCGCTGACATCGGCGGTGACCTGCAAGGTGCAGTCGCCCGGCTTGGCCAGTTCCAGGTGTTCCGGGCGAATGCCCAGGGTGACGGCACCGCCGACACTCAGGCTGGCGCCGCTGAGCGGCAGGCTGATGCGCGTACCGGCGTCCAGTTGCACTTCACAACCCTGGCTGTCGAGCCGAGTGACGGTGCCCTTGAGGAAGCCCATCTTCGGCGTGCCGAGAAAACCCGCGACGAACAGATTGGCCGGTTGGTGATACAGGTCCAGTGGCGAGCCGACCTGCTCGATTTTGCCGCCATTGAGCACCACCACCTTGTCGGCCATGGTCATGGCTTCGACCTGATCGTGGGTCACGTAGATCATCGTCGCCTTCAGCTCCTTGTGCAGGCGCAGCAGTTCCAGGCGCATCTGCACCCGCAGCGCGGCGTCGAGGTTGGACAGCGGTTCGTCGAACAGGAAAATCTTCGGATTGCGCACGATGGCCCGGCCGATCGCCACCCGCTGGCGCTGGCCACCGGACAGCTGTTTGGGTTTGCGCTCCAGCATCGGCCCCAGTTCGAGGATGCGTGCCGCTTCACCGACTTTCTTCTCGACTTCGGCCTTGGATACGCCCGCCAGGTCGAGGGCAAACGACATGTTCTTGCGCACGCTCATGTGCGGGTACAGGGCGTAGGTCTGGAACACCATCGCCAGGTCGCGCTTGGCCGGACTGACTTCGGTGATGTCGCGGCCATCGAGCTCGATGGTGCCGCCACTGACTTCTTCCAGGCCGGCGATCAGGCGCAGCAGGGTGGACTTGCCGCAGCCCGACGGGCCGACGAAGACCACGAATTCCTTGTCGTTCACCTCAAGGTCGATGCCCTTGATGATGGAAAAGCCTTCGAAGCCTTTTTGCAGATTCTTGATTTTCAGGTTGGCCATGGTGATGGGCCTCCACTTGTTTTTATTCAATTGAACCGGGCTGCCGGAAACGGTGCTGCACCCTCTGGGAGCGGGCTTGCTCGCGAATGCGGTGTGTCAGTCGACATCAACATTGACTGGCACACCGCTTTCGCGAGCAAGCCCGCTCCCACAGGGAAATAAAACGCTATTCATTTCACGGCACCAAACGAAAGGCCACGCACCAGTTGCTTCTGGCTGATCCAGCCAAAGATCAGGATCGGCGCGCAGGCCAGGGTCGAGACCGCCGACAATTTGGCCCAGAACAATCCTTCGGGACTCGAATACGAGGCGATCAAGGCGGTCAGCGGCGCGGCTTTGGACGAGGTCAGGTTCAGCGACCAGAACGCTTCGTTCCAGCACAGGATCAGCGACAGCAGCACGGTGGACGCCAGGCCACCCTTGGCGATCGGCAGCAGCACCCGGAGCATCTCCTGCGCCAGGGTGGCGCCGTCCAGGCGGGCGGCTTCGAGGATGTCCTTGGGGATGTCCTTGAAGTAGGTGTAAATCATCCAGACCACGATCGGCAGGTTGATCAGCGTGTAGATGACGATCAGCGCGATGCGTGTGTCGAGCAGGCCGAAACTCTTGGCCAGCAGGTAGATCGGCATCAGCACGCCCACCGGCGGCAGCATCTTGGTCGAGAGCATCCACAGCAGCGTGCCCTTGGTGCGCTGGGTTTCGTAGAAGGCCATGGAGTAGGCCGCCGGCACCGCGATCAGCAGGCACAGGGCGGTGGCGCTGAACGAGATGACCACCGAGTTCCAGGCAAAACTGAAGTAGTCACTGCGCTCGTTGATGTGCAGGTAGTTCTCCAGGGTCGGGGTGAATATGAACTGCGGCGGCGTGGCGAACGCGTCGATTTCGGTCTTGAAGCTGGTCAGCACCATCCAGAAGATCGGGAAGAAGATCAGGATCGCGATGGCCCAGGCCAGGGTGCCCAGCAGCAGGCTTTGCAGGCGACGGGATTGTTGAAGGGTCATGGCGCGGGCCTCAGGCTTTGTCAGTCAGGTTTTTGCCGATCATCCGCACCAGGACGATGGCCGCGATGTTGGCAATCACCACCGCAATCAAGCCGCCCGCGGAAGCCATGCCGACATCGAACTGCACCAGCGCCTGGTTGTAGATCAGGTAGGCGAGGTTGGTCGAGGCGTAGCCGGGGCCGCCATTGGTGGTGGTGAAGATTTCGGCGAACACCGAGAGCAGGAAGATGGTTTCGATCATCACCACCACCGCAATCGGACGCGCCAGGTGCGGCAGCGTCAGGTGCCAGAAGATCGCGATGGGCCCGGCACCGTCCAGGCGCGCGGCTTCTTTCTGTTCCTGGTCGAGGGACTGCATGGCGGTCATCAGGATCAGGATCGCGAAGGGCAGCCATTGCCAGGAAACAATGATGATGATCGACAGCAACGGGTAGTGCGCCAGCCAGTCCACCGGCTGCGCGCCGAACAGTTTCCAGACGTAGGCGAGGATCCCCGACACCGGATGGAAAATCAGGTTCTTCCAGATCAGCGCGCCGACGGTGGGCATGATGAAGAACGGCGAGATCAGCATGACCCGCACGATGCCGCGACCGAAAAACTCACTGGCCTCCAGCAGCGCGCTGATCAATACCCCCAGCACCACACTGATCAACAGCACGCTGCCCACCAGCAACAGGGTGTTGGTGGCCCCGGGCATGAAACCGGAGTCGGTCAGGAAGTAGCTGAAGTTCTCCAGCCCCACGAACTCGTTTTCGCCGGGGTAGAGCAGGTTGTAGCGGATCATCGAAAAGTACAGGGTCATGCCCAGCGGCACGATCATCCACAACAGCAGCAGCGCCACCGATGGGCTGACCAGGAACCAACCAGGATTGGCCAACCGGCTTTTACGCTGCGGTTGGGGGATGTCCATGTGAGCTTTGGCAGTTGAAGTAGTCATGGCATTCAGAACCGAGTCATACAGACCTGAGAAGATCCCATGTGGGAGCGGGCTTGCTCGCGAAGGCGTCGTGTCAGCCAATGCATGGGTCACTGATTAACCGTTTTCGCGAGCAAGCCCGCTCCCACATAAGGCGAGAGCGGTGAGGCTAAGGGTTACTTGGGATAACCCGCACGCTTCATTTCGCGCTCGGTGGTTTGCTGGGCCGCGGCCAGGGCCTGGTCGACCGTGGTCTGGCCGATCAGGGCCGCCGAGAACAGTTTGCCGACCTGGGTGCCCACCGCCTGGAACTCGGGAATGGTCACCAGCTGGATGCCGATGTACGGCACCGGACGCGCGCCTGGCTTGCTCGGGTCCGCCGCCTTGAGCGACTCCAGCGTGACCCTGGCGAACGGCGCCGCGCTCATGTACGCCTCGCTGTAGGTCGAGGCCCGGGTGCCTGGCGGCACGTTGGCGATGCCGTCGGTCTTGGCGACCAGTTCGCCGTACTCCCTGGAGGTCGCCCAGGCGCTGAAGGTTTTTGCCGCGTCCTTGGCCTTGGAGCTGGTCGGAATCGCCAATGCCCAGGAGTACAACCAGGCGGAGCCTTTGTCGGTGGTTTCATGGGGCGCGTAGGTGAAGCCGACGTGATCGCTGACCTTGCTCTGGGTCTTGTCGGTGACGAACGAGCCGGCGACGCTGGCATCGACCCAGATCGCGCATTTGCCGCTGTTGAACAGCGCCAGGTTTTCGTTGAAACCGTTGCTCGACGCCCCCGGAGGACCGGATTTTTTCATGGTGTCGACATAGAAATTCAGCGTGTTTTTCCATTCGGGGCCGTTGAATTCCGGTTGCCATTTCTCATCGAACCAGCGCGCGCCATAGGCATTGGCGACGGTGGTGATCAATGCCATGTTCTCGCCCCAGCCGGCCTTGCCCCGCAGGCAGATGCCGTACTGTTCTTTATCCTTGTTCGTGAGTTTGCTGGCGAATTCGCCGATCTGGGTCCAGGTCGGGCGCTCGGGCATGGTCAGGCCGGCGTCCTTGAACAGGTCGGTGCGGTAGTAGGTGATCGAGCTTTCGGCGTAGAACGGCAGGGCGTACAGCGAACCCTTGACCGACAGGCCTTCACGCACCGACGGGAACACATCGTCGAGGGCATAGCTGGCCGGCAAATCCTTCATCGGCTCCAGCCAACCCTTGGCACCCCACAGTGCGGCTTCGTACATGCCGATGGTCAACACATCGAACTGCCCGCCCTGGGTGGCAATGTCGGTGGTCAGGCGCTGGCGCAGCACGTTCTCTTCCAGGACCACCCAGTTGAGCTTGATCTCGGGATGCTCGGCCTCGAAGGTTTTCGAGAGCTTTTGCATGCGGATCATGTCGCTGTTGTTGACGGTGGCGATGGTCAGGGTCTGGGCGCCAAGGCTGACGCTGCTGAGGGTCATGCAGGTGAGGGCAAGCAGAGCTTTTACAGAAGGTTGCATCGTGCACTCCTTTTCTGCACCCGCAGGGATACAGAAGGACAGTTATTGTTTTTGTGTCTTCCGCATGCAGGAAGAATCTGCGCTGATTACAGCCTTCAATCGAGGACGAGACAAATCATCCATCACACTTGGATTGATACTTTTTTGCACTGGAGTTTGTAAGGGGAAACGCAGGGAAGGGGTTTTCAGCGATGGTGCGACTTCGAATCCGTACAGGTTTCAGGCTGCAAATGCAGCACGGGTGGGAGAGGGCTTGCTCGCGAAGACGGTGTGTCAGTTGATACCTGTATTGACTGACACGGCCTGTTCGCGAGCAAGCCCGCTCCCACATTTGATGGTGTTTAACCCAGGTTCTGCTCGGTCAGCCGCTGCACCACCAACCGCCGATAATGCGACGGCGTCATGCCCTTGAGCTGCTGGAAGCGTCGGTTGAAGTTGGAAATGTTGTTGAAGCCCGACTCGAAGCACACATCGGTCACCGGTTTGTCGCCATCGGCCAGCAACTCGCAGGACTTGCTGATACGCAGGCGATTGACGAATTCGATGAAGGTGCGCCCCGTGGCCTGCTTGAACACCCGGCTGAAGTAGGTCGCCTTCATGCCCAGGTGCTCGGCGACTTCCTCCAGCGTCAGGTCCCGGGCGTAGTGGGCGAAAATGTAATCCACCGCCCGGTTGGTGCGGTCGATGTTGTGCTCGTCCGCCAGTTGCGAGGTCGTTGCGCCGGAGAGCAACTGGTAATCGTCGCAGGCCGCCAACAACTCCAGCAGGATGAAAAAGTGCCCGAGCCGGGTCACGCCCTGGGTGTCGGCGATGCGCTGCATCAATTCCATCGCCTTGCGAATGGTGTGCTTGCTGCGAAACTCGATGCCGTATTGCGCACGCTCCAGCAACGGCGCCAGGGTCTTGAGTTCGGTGAACACCTGGTAGCCACTGTCGAACAACTCGTCGGTGAAGTTGACCAGCATGTCGCGCTTGGCCACCACCTCGTCTTCAGCCACCTGGCTGATCCAGTTGTGGGGCAGGTTGGGGCCGGTGAGGAACAGGGTTTCGGGGTAGAAGTTACCGATGTAGTCGCCGATAAATACCTTGCCGGAGCTGGCGACGATCAGGTGCAGTTCGTATTCCTTGTGGAAGTGCCAGCGCACCAGGGGGCAGGGGAAGCCATGCTGGCGATAGATGATGGATAACCCGTTGTGGTCGTCCATCAATTCGTAGGAAGGGTCGGTGACTCTGGCGGTACGGTTCATGTCAGGGCGCTTTTGTTGTTATCGCCGCCTGATCATGCCTCGTTCCGCCCCATCAACGCCAGCCGAGTGATCCCGCTCCTACGGGCGGTTTTTCGCCTCGATCCATTGCGACATGTATTGCGTGCTCTTGTGGTGGTGATGGCGCAACATGCTGCCGGTGAAGTTATCCCTTCTGATCGCTGGCAGATGTTGCAGGCACTGTTCGATCCGGGCGATCAAGGCCGGGCCATGTATGGCTTGCTGGTAACGCTTGGCCAACAGTTGTAGCCCCTGGGCCTGGGCATTCAGCCATCGATTCTTGTCTTGATGCAGTTGCACCGCGTTGTCGGCGAACGCACGGGCGGTCTGGGTGATCGCCCCCGGCCAGGGCTCCTCGCCATGCATCGCTTCCGCGCCAACCGGTGTGGTGACATTGGGCGTGCCACAGCGCATCGCATCGACAATCTTGCCTTTGACCCCCGCGCCGAAACGCAGGGGCGCCATGCACACCCGTGCGGCGGACATCACCTGCAAGGCGTCCTCCGCCCAGTTCATCACATGAAAACCCTGCGCCGGGTTATGCAGGGCTGTCGCCTTGGGCGGTGTGTAAGCGCCATAGATGTGCAGTTGCGCACCCGGCAGTTGCGCGCGGATCAGCGGCCAGATCGTGGTTTTCAACCAGAGCACCGCGTCCCAGTTCGGCGCATGGCGAAAGTTGCCGATATGCAGAAAGTGAGCGCGGTCTTCGAACGGCACGGGAGCCGTCGTAGGCAGATCGACCATCAGCGGACACCAGTGCAGCAGGTCGCGCGGCATTTTGAACTGCTCGACCAGCAACTCGATTTCCACGTCGGAAACCATCAGCGTCAAGTCGCAACGATAAAACGCGGCGATTTCCCGTTTGGCCAGGTCGGAATCGGCCATGTGTTCAAATTCTTCGCGCATTGCCGGTGCGAACAGCCCGGCAAAGTCATTGTTGTCATCACTGGCCTTCAAGCGCTCCTTGAGGCGTTGGTGCCGTTCCTGTCGCAGGCTTTGCAGGTCGCAACTTTCGAGCACACGCAACGCTTCGGGGCAATGCTTCTCGACCCGCCAGCCGAACTGTTCTTCCATCATGAATTGATCGAACAACACGATGTCAGGGGCCAGTTCCGTGATGAACCTGTCGAAACTGCTGTTGTTCAGCTCGATCGGCACTTCGCGAATGCCCAGGGCCGTCAGGTCGGCACGCTGCTCGCCGAAGCCGGCCGGGCTGCTGAAGGTGATGTCCCAGCCTTGTTGCAGGAACGCCTCGAGGATTTGCATCACATGCCCACTGGCCGCCGAGGATCGCGGTTCTGGCCAGACGTAGCCTATGACCAGGACTTTGGTGGAGTGGGGTTGATTCATGACGCAAATTCCTTGGAGCGGACGGAAGGCTGGGAAAAACGGGCGCATTAAATCACAGGCGGGGGGCGGGCGTTTGGCCGTCGGGCCAACGAGCGGCGAACTGTTCCAGCGCGCCGCCCGGAGAAATCTTCGACAGTTTGAGGCTATGCCTGTCAAGGACTCCCGTTTTACACAATTGGCTGGAAGTGGGTTATTTTCGCCCCTCGTGCCTTGTGGTTATTCAGCGACAGCTGATACCAGTCGACCCCTCGCTTCATGATGAGTACTTGAGTTGCATCGGAGAGTTCACCCGCAACGACCAGATCCGCAATTTTAACGTCCGTACAGCTCAATGACTTCGCCGCATTAAAGGCATCGAGTGTTCCGCCGGCGTTGCGCAGTTGTCGTGTGGCTTTGCCAGAGGTTTTCAAGCCTCGTCCCGTGATGAGTAATGCGCATTTTTTGGTCAGAGACCCACCTTTTTTCAGGAGGTCTGGAACACCATCCAGTGGATTGACCAGGCTCAAGGCAAAACTAGCCGTCACTCTGGCCAGTTTCAGGGATTTGGTCAGAAGGCTGCCGGATTTCAGGGCAATGCTGGCGAACTTTGTTGCAACCCCCGCTACCGATCCAACCACTGCCAATGCGTCCAGTGTGCAGCCCACTATCCCTGAGTTTCTACGGGAAGGGTCACCCGAAGTCAGATCTGCAATGCAACTTCTGAATGGAATGACCAGATTGAGAATAAGGTCCACATTTTCCTGACTGTTCTTTTTTGCCGCTTCAATGGGCGCAACGCCATAGCCTGCATTGTAGAGTTCGTCATAGGTCGCGGGGGGCGAATATTTAATGAGGTTGTCTACTAAGGTTTGGATGGTCTGCGAAAAGAAAATTTCCAGTGCGCTTCTGGTGGCGGGTGCGAGGCGCTCGGCCTCATAGGACTCCCATAGTTTCTCGACCACTACTTTATGGGTTACATTTTTAACCGGTTTGGTTCCGTTGAGGTACGCATTGATATCGAGCGGCCAGTCAAGGGCCTGTGTTTGCCACTGTTTTTCGTCCTTCTCAGCGGACTCTGTGGGTTCAAAATATTCGATTGCAGTTGCACCGAAAACGGAACGCAAGTCTGGGCGACTGTAGCATTCGGCTTGCAATGTAAACAGTTCGTAGTAATAAAGCTCCGATTTGTATTTGGCACAGAGGATGATGCCATAACGCCCCCTGTGTTTATCTCTGAGCCGTTGCGTTTCGTGGGTTGCCGCGTCGGAGAATTTTTTTCGTACGGTATAGAAACTGAGTTGGCCGTACTCGATACGGATTCGGTCACGTGCAGGCATTTTCGATATGGCAAGCTTCAATAATGTGCCAGTACCTGCCCGCAGATTTTTGAAGTAGTCGTCAAATTCCGATTTATACAAGTTTTCGATGTTCTGAAGTTCATGCAAGTGACGCTTGATCAGGTCAAGCATGCTCAGGTCATGGTTTGTGGTCACAGCCGTTGATAACGTGTTTCCTGTCAATCCTTCCTCGATAAGATCTCCAGACATGAATATTTCATGAATTGATATTGGGTCGCGATGGTGATAGTGGACGAACACTTTCCGGGTCAGGTACTGCTCATCTGGAATGACTCTTTTAAGCTCGTTTAGCGCCGTTTCTTCCCGGATGGGTAGTTGGGAATTCATTGCATTGCTGCATTGCTCCAACGCCTCGGTGTACTCGATGTAATAGGCCTGGGCCGATGTAAATTGCTCGCCCGAGTATTCGCCTGTCGCGCTGTAGGGGATAAGGCCATTCAAGGCGGCCCAATTCAGTATTGGGGTAATCACAGTCAAACCGAATAATTGCTCGGTGTGCTCGTCAAAGGCCCCGATGCCGGCATATGACTGAACCTGTTCGTAGGTCATGTTGCCCGACGAACCTGGTGCGATAGACTCGATTTTGGCAACCGCCAGACTGTGAACTACCCATAGGGGCGAACCTATAGTCAGTTCTTCCGGGATTTTTTGAACCAGGAATTCCGGCGCTACGTTGGCGATCAGGATGTAGGCGGCCAAGGGCGCTGAATTTACGCTGATGACTTGTTTGGCAATAAGGTGCTGTTCCAGTTCTAATAAAATTCGAGCGGGGGTTAACTCCAATCTTTCAGGCTTGTAAAGTTCATAGCCTAATACATCGCTCTTGCTTTCGAGCACACTGGTTTCAGGATCAAGGTTTAGCAGGATAGCTGTCATGAGCAGCAGTTGGAGATCGTCGGGGGATGGCGTTTCTCCCGACCGAGTGCCGTACCATCCCAGGGCTTCAAGGTAGCCCTTCGCCCAGATGTTCCCATTAACACTGTTCAGCAGAGTATTGATGTGTTGTAGGGGGGAGAATCTCAGTGAATCAATCGCTGTGCCAATGACTTCTTCGACCAAACGATCAAGTAGATGACCGGTATTGCGTGAGCCAAATGAATGGGTTAGGGCCTGTATTTGCTGGCGCTGTGCTGGGGAAAGTTCTGTGGGGTAGAGGCCCGGGTCTTTGAGCAGTTCGAACCTGTTCTCCGTTACAGATAACGCCAGGTGGTCGAGTTTGATAAGGTCAAGGAAGTTTTGTAGATGCTGGACCGTAGAGGGTAAGGGGTGTCCATAGAATCGTAGCCACTGCTCGACATTGATGTCGCCAGCGCTGGAAATATATCCGCCAGCCTCGTCTGCATAACCGCTGAGTTCATCCAGGTGTTGGTTGAGAATTTCGTTTTCCGTAAGAAGATCGTCAATTTGCATGGGGGTGTCCTCCACCCATACATGCATGTTCTTCTTTGAGTCACAGACATATTCAGCGGTGTCGGGTAGATGAGAAAGCTCATTCAGGCTCAGGAATTCGGTACTTTGCAACAGTGCATTCAGTCTGGATTGGCCTGCTCGATGAGCCATCTGTAGCGAACTTTCGTGGGTGCTTGAAACGATCAGGTTGGACAGTACAAATTCTGCATTGGTGTCGGGTGGGTCGGCCAAGTATCTTTGGAGTCCTGCGATAACTAATAGTTTTTCTGATTTATTGTTGTCCAGTAGGCTTTGTATATCGGCTTGCAAGGTTTCAATGGTCGATGGTTTGCGGTGGTCGTATTGGCTGGTGTTCATCTGTAAGTCCTTTTCTGATGATTTGACAAGTAAGCTCAAGGCGAATAAGTGCGAAAAGAAGACTAGGTGTAATAATGTTCAATTGGCGAGATGATATGTTGTGCTTTTTATTACGTGGTCAGGCGTTGCTGCGATTTGGCAATTAACCGCCGAAAATAGAAACATTGAGAGGGATGTTTGCAAAAAGCGAGCGAATTGACCGGGACAATGTTCAATACTGGCTTGCAGGAGCCTATCGAGACGTGAGCAGTAAACATGCCTGAACAGGTCAATATAATCAGGCCAGTGTCGCGGGGTACCGGCAGGCGACCTGGCACTGAATATCATGGGTTTACTGTCGAGCGTTCAGGTGACTGACGCTGCGGAGCTTCTCACTCGAGGATGCTTTTGACCTTGTCCCGCAATTGATCAATGGAAAACGGTTTTCCAATCACATGCATGCCCTCGGGCACCTCAATGCTTTCGGCATAGCCGCTGGCGAACAGGATCGGCAGTTGGGGGCGCAGTGAGCGCGCCAGGGTGGCCAGTTCGCGTCCGTCCATGATCGGCAGGCCGACATCGGTCATCATCAGGTCGATGAGCTGGTTCTCGTCCTTGAGGAATTCCAGTGCCTGCTCGCTGCCATCGGCTTCCAGTACGTTGAACTCCAGTTCCTCCAGCACATCGACAATCAGCATGCGCACAATGGAATCGTCTTCGACGACGAGGATGATGGAGGCGGTGGCAGGCATAGTGGGTTTCTCGACAATGGATGAGCGGTGGTCGGTCGATCGATATCGCCGACCCTACTGCATGAGTAAGTGGCGGATCCCGACAAGTTCCCGGTGCGCTATAAAAAGAATAAGGAAAGGATAACCGCTCCGTAGGCTTCAGAGCAGGCGAATGTAGGACTAAGAGCCGAAACGCGTGAGAAAATTGGATCAATGCGTCGGTTTTGGGGCAAACTCCTTGTTTTTCACCCGTTCAACAAGGCTTGATTATGACCTCCGTGTCTTCGGTTGATGAGCAACGATTCCGTAAACTCCTGAGCCGCAACATCAGCCTGCCGTTGGGCGTTGGCGCCATCAGTGCGGTTTTTTTCGTTTCGCTGATCCTGTATCTGCTGTCGACGATCCAGTGGGTCGAGCACACGGACCGGGTGATCAATAACACCAATGAAGCGGTCAAGCTGACGGTCGACCTGGAAACCGGCATGCGCGGTTTCCTGCTCAGTGGCGACGACAAGTTCCTCGAACCCTACGAAACGGCCAAGCCGCGCATCGAAGTCGTGCTCAACACGCTGCTCGAACTGACCGCCGACAACCCGGTGCAGACTGATCGCTTGCACCGGTTGCAGGCCTTGCAGGGCGAGTGGGCCAGCTACGCGCAAACCATGATCGATTTGCAGCGAGCCAGCGGTGACTACCGCGGCGCGGTGCGGGCCGGCAAGGGCAAGCGCCTGACGGACGAGATCCGCCGGCAATTCGAAGACGTGATCGACATGGAGCAGCAGTTGCGCGCCACGCGCAACGAAGAAGTGCGTCGCACCACTGTCTGGAGCATCGCCCTTTATCTGGTGTTCATCGCCGCGATCAGCGGGTTGCTCGCTTACATCGGGCGCCGCGACCTGCTGAATCTGTCGCAAAACTACGCCAGCAACCTGGCCGCGCAACAGGCCAGTGCCACCCGGCTTGAGCGCCAGGCCTGGCTGCGCAACGGCCAGACCGAGCTGGCCGAGCAAGTGCTGGGGCAGCTGTCGCTGAATCTGCTGGGCCGCAATATTTTGCAATTCTGTGCGCAGTACCTGGGCAGCGCAGTGGCGGCCATTTATGTCCGCGAGGAACACGGTGGCCTGCGCCGCGTGGCGTCTTACGGCTTCTCCCGTGAACAGGAAGCGCTGGATCAACAGATCTATAACGAAGAGGGTATCGTCGGCCAGGTCGCGCAGCAGGCGCGGCTGATTCGCCTGGACAGCGTGCCGGGCGACTACTTCAAGGTCAGCTCCGGGCTCGGCGAAGGGTTGCCGTGCAGCGTGCTGGTGGTGCCGACCAGCGACGACGACCGGGTCAACGGCGTTATCGAGCTGGGCTTCCTGCGCCCGCTGGACGAGCGTGACATCGAGTTGCTCGAACTGATCGCCGGCAACATCGGCACCTCCATCGAGGCTGCGCGTTATCGCCAGCGCTTGCAGGAAGTGCTGGCGGAAACCCAGCAACTCAATGAAGAGCTGCAGGTGCAGCAGGAAGAACTCAAGACCGCCAACGAAGAGCTCGAAGAGCAGTCGCGGATTCTCAAGGAATCCCAGGCCCACCTGGAAACCCAGCAGGTGGAGCTTGAGCAGACCAACGAGCAACTGGCCGAACAGGCCGAGATCCTCGCCGAGCAGCGCGACGCCATGGACCTCAAGAACACTGAACTCAATCAGGCCCAGGCCCAGCTCGAAGAGCGCGCCGATGAGTTGCAGCGCTCAAGCAAGTACAAGTCGGAATTCCTCGCCAACATGTCCCACGAACTGCGCACGCCGTTGAACAGTTCGCTGATCCTGGCCAAGTTGCTCGCGGAAAACCCCCAGGAAAACCTCAGCGCCGAACAGGTCAAGTTTGCCGAGTCGATCTATTCCGCCGGCAACGACCTGCTCAACCTGATCAACGACATCCTCGACATTTCCAAGGTCGAGGCCGGCAAGCTGGAAATCCGCCCGGAAAACACCAGCGTGGCGCGGCTGGTGGACGGCCTGCGCGGGATGTTCGAGCCGCTGGCGGCGGATAAACAGTTGCAGTTCCATGTCGATTTGCAGGACGGCTCGCCGGCCATGCTGTTCACCGACCGCCAGCGCCTGGAGCAGGTGATCAAGAACCTGCTGTCCAACGCGGTGAAATTCACCGAAAAAGGCACGGTCAGCCTCAGCGTGGCCACGGCGCCAAACGACGGCATTGCCTTCATCGTCCGCGATTCCGGGATCGGCATTGCCGAAGACCAGCAGGACAGCATTTTCGAAGCCTTCCGCCAGGCCGACGGCACCACCAATCGCCGTTACGGCGGCACCGGGCTGGGCCTGTCGATTTCCCGCGACCTGGCGGCGCTGCTCGGCGGTTCCATCAATGTGACAAGCACACCGGGGCAGGGCAGTGTGTTTACCCTGGTGTTGCCGCAAGAGTACGTCGAGTCGGATGAAGTGCGCGTTGAACCGCTGCGGGCGCCGCCAGCAGTGCCAGCGCCGAGCGTCGTGACTACCCAATTGAAGCCATTGATCGCCGACGTCGATATTCCGCGTTTCAACGATGACCGCGCCAAGGCGCCCTTTACCACCCGCTGCATCCTGGTGGTGGAAGACGAGGCGAACTTTGCGCACATCCTCTTCGACCTGGCCCATGAGCTGGGTTATCAGTGCCTGGTGGCCCACGGTGCCGACGAAGGCTACGACCTGGCCCGGCAATTCCTGCCCGATGCCATTTTGCTGGACATGCGCCTGCCGGACCATTCCGGCCTGACCGTGCTGCAACGCCTGAAGGAACACGCCGAGACCCGGCACATCCCGGTGCATGTGATTTCGGTCGAGGACCGGGTGGAAGCGGCGATGCACATGGGGGCCGTGGGGTATGCGGTCAAGCCGACTACCCGTGAAGAGCTCAAGGACGTGTTCGCCCGCCTGGAAGCCAAGCTGACCCAGAAGGTCAAGCGCGTGCTGCTGGTGGAAGACGACGATTTGCAGCGCGACAGCATTTCCCGGTTGATCGGCGACGATGACATCGAAATCACTGCCGTCGGCTTCGCCCAGGAAGCCCTAGACCTGCTGCGCACGACGATTTTCGACTGCATGATCATCGACCTCAAGCTGCCGGACATGCTCGGCGGTGACTTGCTCAAGCGCATGTCCACCGAGGAAATCTGCTCGTTCCCGCCGGTCATCGTCTACACCGGACGCAACCTGACCCGGGACGAAGAGGCGGAACTGCGCAAGTACTCCCGCTCGATCATCATCAAGGGCGCGCGCTCGCCCGAGCGCTTGCTCGACGAGGTCACACTTTTTCTGCACAAAGTCGAATCCCGGCTGTCCCATGACCGGCAGACCATGCTCAAGACCGCCCGCAGCCGCGACAAGGTGTTCGAGGGGCGCAAGGTGCTGCTGGTGGATGACGACGTGCGCAATATCTTTGCCCTCACCAGCGCGCTGGAGCAAAAAGGCGCCGTCGTGGTCATTGGCCGCAACGGGCGTGAGGCGATTGATCGCTTGAACGAAGTCGAAGACATCGATCTGGTGTTGATGGACGTGATGATGCCGGAAATGGACGGCTTCGAAGCCACCCTGGAAATCCGCAAGGACCCGCGCTGGCGCAAGCTGCCGATCATTGCGGTGACGGCCAAGGCCATGAAGGACGATCAGGAGCGCTGCCTGCAAGCGGGCGCCAACGATTACCTGGCCAAGCCCATCGACCTGGACCGGCTGTTTTCGCTGATCCGCGTGTGGCTACCGAAAATGGAACGTATCTAGTGGAAAGCCTTTAGTGGAAAAGAACACCGAAATCGAACTGCGGTTGCTGATCGAGGCGATCTACCTCAAGTACAGCTACGATTTTCGCGATTACTCCGGCGCGTCCATCAAGCGCCGGGTCAGCCACGCGTTGAGCCAGTTCGAGTGCAACACCATTTCGGCGCTGCAGGAAAAGGTCCTGCACGACCCGACCGCGTTCATGCAGCTGCTGCAATTGCTGACGATTCCGGTCAGCGAGATGTTCCGCGACCCTTCGCACTTCCTGGCGATTCGCCAGGAAGTGGTGCCGCTGCTCAAGACCTACCCGTCGATCAAGATCTGGATTGCCGGTTGCAGCACCGGTGAAGAGGTCTATTCCATGGCCATCCTGCTGCGTGAGGAAGGCCTGCTCGATCGCACCATCATTTACGCCACCGACATCAATCCGCGCTCGCTGGAAAAGGCCAAGCAAGGGATTTTCTCGATGGAGAACGTGCGCGCCTACACTGCTAATTACCAGCAGGCGGGTGGCCAGCGAGCGTTTTCCGACTATTACACCGCGGCCTACGGCTACGCGATTTTCGACAAGTCACTGTGTGAAAACGTGACCTTCGCCGACCATAGCCTGGCCACGGACAGTGTATTTTCAGAAACTCAATTAATTTCGTGTCGTAACGTATTGATTTACTTTAATAAAAGCTTGCAGGATCGCGCGTTCGGACTGTTTCACGAGTCATTGTGCCACCGGGGCTTCCTGGTCCTGGGCAGCAAGGAAACCCCGGATTTTTCGTCCTTCGGCAATCAGTTCGAACCGTTGGTCAAACAAGAACGGATCTACCGCAAATCATGAACGGTGCAACAGGTTTGCCTGCCATAGAAGCGATCGTGATCGGTGCCTCGGCCGGGGGCGTCGAGGCGCTGCTGAGCATTCTCGGGCCGCTGCGCGAAGGCTTCGGGTTGCCGATCATCGTGGTCCTGCACCTGCCGAACGAGCGCCGCAGCCAGTTGACTGAAGTGTTCAGCAGGCGGGTAGCCCTGCCGGTGCTGGAGGCCACTGACAAGACCCCGATCGAAGCCGGCACCCTGTATTTCGCCGCGCCCGGTTATCACCTGTCGGTGGAGCTGGACCGCAGCTTTTCCCTGAGCCTGGAAGACCGCGTGCATTACTCGCGACCGGCCATTGACTACCTGTTCGAATCGGCGGCCGATGCCTATGGCCCGAAACTGGCCGCGGTGCTGCTGACCGGCGCCAATCGCGATGGCGCCCATGGCCTGGCGCAGGTCAAGCGCCATGGCGGATTGACGGTCGTGCAGGACCCGGACGAGGCCCAGGTCGCGACCATGCCCCAGGCGGCGCTGGACATTCATCAACCCGACCACATTCTCACTGTCCGCGGCATCGGCCGCTTGCTTGTCGAGCTGGAACGAATCGCATGCTAAGTAATATCCAGGCCAAACTGCTGATCGTCGACGATCTGCCGGAGAATCTGTTGGCACTCGAAGCGCTGATCAAGCGCGAAGACCGTACCGTGTTCAAGGCGCAATCGGCCGACGAAGCCTTGTCGCTGCTGCTGCAACACGAATTCGCCATGGCCATTCTCGATGTGCAGATGCCCGGCATGAATGGCTTTGAACTGGCCGAGCTGATGCGTGGCACGGAAAAGACCAAGAACATTCCCATTGTGTTCGTCAGCGCCGCCGGCCGTGAGCTGAACTATGCGTTCAAGGGCTATGAAAGTGGCGCCGTGGACTTCCTGCACAAACCGCTGGATATCCATGCGGTCAAGAGCAAGGTCAATGTGTTCGTCGAGCTGTACCGCCAGAGCAAGGCCATGAAACAGCAGGTGGAAGCGCTGGAGCAGAGCCGTCGCGAACAGGAAGCGTTGCTGGCGCAGTTGCAGAGTACGCAGCGGGAACTGGAACAGGCGGTGCGCATGCGCGATGACTTCATGTCCATTGTCGCCCACGAGGTGCGCACGCCACTCAATGGCCTGATTCTCGAAACCCAGCTGCGCAAGATGCACCTGGCGCGCGATAACGCCGCCGCGTTTACCCTCGACAAAATGCACGCCATGGTCGACCGCGACGAACGGCAGATCAAAAGCCTGATCCGCCTGATCGAAGACATGCTCGATGTGTCGCGCATTCGCACCGGCAAACTGTCGATCCGGCCATCGTGCTTCGACCTGACGGTGCTCGTTCGTGCCTTGTTACAAAATTTCGCCCCACAGATCGATGCCGCCGAAGCCTCTGTTTCCCTGGACGCCGAGCAGCCGGTAGTCGGCAATTGGGACGAATTCCGTATTGAACAGGTAATTTCCAATCTGTTGACCAACGCCTTGCGCTACGGTGCCAAGAGTCCGATTCAGGTGAAGGTGTACAGTGAGAACGCTGAGGCGCGGGTGGAAGTGCGCGATTTCGGGATTGGCATCAGCGAAGAAAACCAGCAACGGATTTTCCAGCAGTTCGAGCGGGTGTCGGCCAAGCATGCCGTCGCCGGACTGGGCCTGGGGTTATTTATTTCCGAACAGATAGTGACCGCCCATGGCGGCACCATTACCGTCGAAAGCCGGATTGGCGAAGGCGCCCTGTTTCGCGTTTGTCTGCCGCTGTAGGAAAACAGCCAGAAAAACGCAACCTCTGAACGACCCCACGGTCGTATCAGCAGCTATTGACCGAACAAAGGCTTCCCATGAGTGAAGATGCACAAGATGTAGTCCTCGTCGTCGAGGACGAGCCAGTGATCCTGATGGTGCTGACCGATTACCTGTCGGGCCAGGGGTATCGTGTGCTACAGGCGGAAAACGGCGAACAGGCCTTCGAGATTCTCGCCAGCAAGCCCCATCTGGATATGTTGATTACCGATTATCGCCTGCCGGGCGGTATCTCCGGGGTGCAGATCGCCGAACCCGCGGTCAAGCTGCGCCCGGACCTCAAGGTGATTTTCATCAGCGGCTATGCGAAGGAAATCCGCGAGACCGGCAGCCCGATCACGCTGAAGGCGCCGATCCTGGAAAAACCGTTCGACCTGGATGTGTTGCAGGACATCATGCAGGACCTGCTTTCGTAACAACCGTTGCAAGCACTGTAGGCGCTGTCGAGTGCAACGAGGCTGCGATCCTTTGATCTTGCTCAACAATCAATAGATCGCAGCCTCGTTGCACTCGGCAGCTCCTACACAGGGTGTTGCCACGCTCCTGGTGGGCATTCAGATCCGGATCATCTCCCGCACCTTCGCCGTCAACAGGTCGAAGGTGAACGGCTTGGTGATCATCTGCATGCCCGAATCCAGGAAGCCACCGCGCACCGCCGCGTGCTCGGCGTAGCCGGTGATGAACAGCACCTTGAGCCCGGGCCGGTATTGCCGGCCGATTTCCGCCAGTTGCCGGCCATTCATGCCGGGCAGGCCCACGTCGCTGATCATCAGGTCGATGCGTTGCCCCGAATCGAGAATCGGCATCGCGCCGTCCGCATCGCCGGCCTCGACAAAGGCGTAGCCCAGCTCGCTCAGTACCGAACTGACCAGCACCCGCACCGCCGGATCATCCTCGACGATCAGCACCGTTTCGCCGTTGCGGGCGAACAGCGGGTGCGGGTTGTCCACCGGCAGGTCCTGCGGCACATCGCCGCCGAAACGCGGCAGGTACAGGCTCACGGTGGTGCCTTTGCCAACTTCGCTCTCGATGGCGACATGGCCGCCCGATTGCTTGGTGAAGCCATAGATCATCGACAACCCCAGCCCCGTGCCCTGGCCGATGGGCTTGGTGGTAAAGAACGGGTCGAACGCGCGGTTGATGGTGGTTTGCGGCATGCCACAACCGCTGTCGGTCACGCTGAGCACCACGTAATCGCCCGGATCGAGATTGCTTTGCAGGTCGGTGAAGTCGGCGTCCAGATGCCGGTTGGAGGTGCTCACCACCAGGCGGCCGCCATCGGGCATGGCGTCGCGGGCATTGATCACCAGGTTGAGCAGGGCGCTTTCCAGTTGGTTGGGATCGGCCTCGGCCACCCACAATTGCTCGCATAATTGCATGTCCAGGCGAATGCTTTCGTCGATGCTGCGTTGCAACAGTTCGCCCATGGACACCACCAGCGCGTTCATCTCCACGGGTTTGGAGTCCAGCGACTGGCGGCGGGAAAACGCCAGCAGGCGGTGCGTCAGGCCCGCCGCGCGGTTGGCGGACGTCACGCCGAGGTCGATCAGACTGTCCAGGTCTTCAAGACGCCCCCGGGCCAGACGCCGGCGCAGCAACTCCAGGCTGCCGATGATGCCGGTCAGCATATTGTTGAAGTCGTGGGCGATGCCCCCGGTCAGCTGGCCGACCGCTTCCATTTTCTGCGACTGGCGCAGCACTTCCTCGTTGTGGCGCAACTGCGCGGTGCGCTCTTCAACCTGTTGTTCCAGGGTTTCCAGGGTGGTTTGCAGGCGCTGTTCGCTTTCACTCAAATCGATCAGCCGGTCCCTGGCTTCGTACTGTCGTCGGCGTCCGCGCAGGGCGGTGGTCACCAGGCTGATCAGGGTGACCGGATGAAAGGGCCGCTCGAGAAAAGTGACGTTGCCCAGTTGCGGGCCGAAACGCGAGGCCGGGTTGTGTTCCGGGCCGCCATGGTGCGTGAGCAGGACGATCGGCAAGTCGGACCACGCCGGCTGCTGCTCAATCAATCCGAGCAATGGCTCAAGGTCATGGCCCAGCAGGGCTTCGGAAGACACCAGCAACAGGCCGGCGCCTTGCTCCAGTTCGCTGCAAAGCTCGGGCAGGCTTCGACTGATGACGCCGTCGAACCCTGCCTCATTGAGCATCATCAGCGCGATCTGGCTGTCGCGACCCAGCGGCGCGAGGATGATCGCACGCTCCGATGTCGCCTTTTGCAGCATCACGGGTGTTCATCCGCGAGCAGGGGCATGCTCGCACCGTGATAGGTCGGCACCCCGCGCAGTACGCCCTGGAAAGCTTCCAGCGGTTCGCCGATGGTCATGCCCTGCGAGCTGATGCGGTATTCACGGATGGTCGACTCATGGCTGCCGGTACGTTTCTTGATGATCGAAATGGCCCGGCGCACCTTGCCCAGCGCTTCGAAGTAGCGCAGCAGGATGACCGTGTCGGCCAGGTAGGTAATGTCCACTGGCGCCTGCATATCGCCGACCAGTCCATGCTGGGCCACGGTCATGAAGGTCGCGGCGCCTTTGCGATTGAGGTACAGCAGCAACTCGTGCATGTGCAGCACCAGGGCATTTTCTTCAGGCATGGCCGCCTGATAGCCGTTGATACTGTCGATCACCACGGTCTTGATATCGGCCTGGTCCACGCAGCGCCGTACCCGGTGGGAAAACTCGCCGGGGGACAGTTCGGCCGCATCGACCTGTTCGATCATCAGGTTGCCGGTGTCTTGCAGCGCCTGCAGGTCGATGCCCAGGTTTTTCATGCGTTCGAAGAGCAAGCCCAGCTCTTCGTCGAAAATGAACAGCGCGGCTTTTTCGCCCCGGGCCACGGCGGCGGCGGCGAAGACCATCGATATCAGGGATTTGCCGGTGCCGGCCGGGCCGAGGATCAAGGTGCTGGACCCGGTCTCGATGCCGCCGCCGAGCAGCGCGTCCATTTCCCGGATGCCGCTGGTCAACTGCTGCCGCAGGTAGGCACCGCGGTGTTCGGCGGCGACCAGCCGGGGGAACACGTGCACGCCATCGGCCATGATGGTGAAGTCATGAAAGCCGCCGCGGTACTTCTGTCCCCGGTACTTCACCACGCGGATACGCCGGCGTTCGGCGCCGTAATTGGGCGTCAGCTCCTCCAGGCGAATCACCCCGTGGGCCACGCTGTGTACGGTTTTGTCGAGGGATTCGGTGGTCAGGTCGTCCAGCAGCAGCACCGTGGCGTCGTAACGCACGAAATAGTGCTTGATCGCCAGGATCTGTCGGCGATAACGCAGGGAGCTCTGGGCCAGCAAACGGATCTCCGACAGGCTGTCGAGGACCACGCGGGTAGGCTTGACCCGCTCGACCACTTCAAAAATCTGCTTGGTGGCTTCGCCTAACTCCAGGTCGGAGGAGTACAGCAGCGTCTGCTGTTGCTCGGCATTGAGCAGGCTTTCCGGCGGGGTCAGCTCGAAGATGTAGACGTTCTCAGGAAGCTCCCAGCCGTGGGAACGGGCGCCTTGACGCAGTTCGCGCTCGGTTTCGGACAGGGTGATGTACAACAAGCGTTCGCCCGCACGGGCGCCAGCCAACAGAAAGTGCAGTGCAACGGTGGTCTTGCCGGTTCCTGGCTCGCCCTCCAGCAGGAACACATGGCCACGGGACAGTCCACCGTCAAGAATGTCGTCGAGACCTTCGATACCGGTGGCGGCTTTAACGCTGATGAACTCGTTGGATGTAGACAAAGAATGCCCTCTCATGACCAGGGGAAACGAGGCAGCCGGCGCAATGAGCCTTAACGGGCTGCCTGTTCACTTGACCTTTGGTCGCGACGAGCGTTCAACCTTTTGTGTTCAGATGTGTATTTGCACGCACAAGCAAAAGATCGCAGCCTTCGGCAGCTCCTACAGGGGAATGCGTACTCCTGTAGGAGCTGCCGAAGGCTGCGATCTTTAATTTCAAAGGCCCTGCTGGAGCGCAGGATCGTCCGGATTGAGCTGTTCAAGCTGCGCCAGCAGAATCTGCACATTCTGCAACTGGCCACTTTCCTTCCAGTAATTGATCAACAGCACCCGGGCCCTGCGGTCATTGGGATGACGCTGGACGATTTCCTGCAACTGTTTCTGCGCCGCCTCCAGCTCCTGCTCGCCATGCAGCGTGGTGGCCAGGTCATAGCGGTAATCCTTGTTATCCGGCTCAAGCTCCACGGCCTTGGACAGGCCGAGCAGGGCAAACTCGCTTTGTCCGTGGTGCAGCAACCAGAGCCCCAGGGCATGTTGCAGATAGGCGGAATCGGGTTGCGCCTTCAGCTGTTTGGCCAATAGCTGACGGGCCGCTTCACTCTGGCCCTGTCTGTCGAGTACCTCGATCTGCATCACCAGCGCCGGCAGGTTGTCGGGGGCCAGGCGCAAGGTGTGGTCGAGTTCCTGTTGTGCCTCTTTCAATTCGGCATTGTGCAAATGCAGGCGGGCCAGCTGATAGTGATTGTCGGCGCTTTCCGGGGCGTTTTTCAGCACTTGCTGCCAGGCGTCGATGGCCTGCTCCAGCGGCCCGAAATACAAACCCAGGTCATCTGGCGACAAGCCCAGCAGCGCATTGACGGCGGCCAGCCGCACGTTTTGATCGCCGTCGTCGAGCATCGGCCCCAGCAACAGGCTGCGCTGGCCGCTGGGCACCAGGCCGCTGACGCTTTTGATCGCGGCAATGCGCACCTCTGGCGCCTCGTGCTGCAAGTCCGCGTCCGCCAGTTTAAGGGCCACGGAGCTGGGGTAATTGGGCAGTTCGGCATGCAGCCAGACGCGCCGCTTGGGCGAAATGTCCGGGCGGGCCAATTGCTGGTAAAGCACCCGTGCAGCGCCCGGTTGGCCGTTGCGGGCCTGGGCCAGCGCTTCGCTGTAACCACGCTTGATCGCCTCCGGCACCACCGGTGCGGTGCTGCGCAGGAAAAACCACGCAAGGCCGACGACCAGCAAGGCGCAGAAGCTGATGAGCACATAACGGCGGGACTTGGGCATGCAGAATCCGGGGCTGGCAATCTTTTGCAAAGTGAGCAGCTTCGGTCAGGCAGGGCCGTGAGTCAAACCTTGACTTCGAAACCTGTCGAGCGACCCCGGCAGTGACTACGCTTGCTGGATAACAGTCCACGAGCGTTTCCATGCAAGCGCTGCTGCAGTATTTCAAGGCGATCATCCACCCCGGCCCCGGGGTGTTGCTGTTCGCCTTGAGAACCATCGCCGCCGGTCTGCTGACCCTGTACCTGGCCTTCGTGTTCGACCTCGACCAGCCCAAATGGTCGATCATGGCCGTGGTCATCGTCAGCCAGCCCCTGGCCGGCATGACGCTGGCCCGCAGTTTTGGCCAGGTCATCGGCACCACCCTGGGGGCGGTGGTGGCGGTGGTGATCATGGCGATCTTCCCCCAGGCGCCGGTGCCGTTCCTGATTACCCTGTCTCTTTGGCTGGCGCTGTGTACCGCGGGCGGCACGCTGCTGCGCTACACCAGTTCCCAGGCGTTCGTGCTCAGCGGCTACACGGCGGTGGTGGTCGGATTGCTGGCGGTGCCCGATCAGGACGGCACCTTCCTGCTGGCCGTGACCCGCGTGACCGAGACGCTGCTGGCGGTGGCCTGCGTGTGTGTCGTCAGCCTGCTGACCGCGCGCCCGGAAGCGGTGGCCAAGGATTACTTCGCCCGGATCGATCAGGTGATCAAGCTGCTGGCCACCCACGCCAGCGCGGTGATTCGCACCGAGGAAAGCGAGGCCGACTTCCATCGGCGGCAAATGCAGCTGCTGGGGCAGATCAGCGCGCTGGAGGGGGTGCGCCGGCATTTGTACTACGACGCGCCGCGTTTGCGCGAAGCCGACGATCTGGTGCAGTTGCTCGGCAACCAGCTGCTGCTGCTCACGGCGCGGCTCACTGCATTGCGCCATCAGCGCGAACTGTTGCTCGAACGCTGGCAGGGCAAGATCCCCGAGGAAATCCAGCATTTGCTCACCGAGGAGCTGGTGTTCCTCGACGAACTGGCCCGGCAGGGGCGCGCGCTGTCCAGCGAGCAGCGGCATCAGTTTGCGGCGCTGCAACAGCGTTTCGACGCACTGGCTTACCGTGCCGAACAGCTCACCGAACCCTTGAAGCCCACCTTGCGCTCGCTGTCATGGTCTTTGCGCTGGGAACAGGCGCGCATGCTCCAGCAGCTGGAAACGATTCTGGAGCTGAGCGATGCCATCCAGAGCGGGCGCAAGGCCAGCAGCCTGTATCGCGGCAAGGCCAATCCGTTGCACCTGGATTTCACCCTGGCGGCCATGAATGCCATCCGCGCCTATTGCGCATTGATGGTGGCGGGCCTGATCTGGATCGAAACCGGTTGGGACGGCGCCCGGGGCGGGATGATTGTGGCGGGTATTCTCTGCTCGCTGATGGCGACGTTCCCCCGGCCACTGTTGGCGGCGCAAAGCTATGCCCGGGGGCTTGGCCTGGCGCTGGTGGTGTCGGCGGTGCTGCAGTTCGCGCTGGTGCCGATGATCAGCAGTTTCGAGCTGCTGGCCCTGTTGCTGGCGCCGTTGCTCTATGCCGTCGCGGTGGGGCTGTCCAGCCCGCCGACCACGGGCACGGGGATTGGCCTGGGGCTGTCGACGTTTTTATTGCTGGGCCCGACCAATACCGGGATAGGGCAGAACAGCGCGATCCAGTGGTTCGAGTTTGCCGGCGCCTACGTCTGTGCCGCCACCCTGGCGTTGAGTGTGTACGCCTTGATTTTCCCCTTCCGGCCCGGGTTGCGCATACGCCGCCTGCATCAGGAAAACTGCGAGCAGGTCTACGCCTTGCTGAAAATCCCGGCCACCGATGAAAACCAGTTCGCCTTCGAGAGCCGCATGGTCGACCGCCTGACCATGATGCTGGGGCTGCTGCCTGCCATCCAGGACGAGAAATCCCGCGAACTGTTCCAGGTCAGCCTGGGCTGCCTGGCCCTGGGCATCGCCCTCAATCAGCTGCGGCAACAGGCGCAAAACAACGCATTGCTGAGCCCCTCGACGCAAACCCGGCTGTCGAACACCGTTCGCGAAACCGGGCGGCTGGTGGCCGGACGGCCCGACGTCGGCGTGGACAGTGTGCTCGCCAACCTGCACGCCCTGGGCGATGAACTGGACACGTTGCACTCCAGCGTCCATGAACACTTGTGGTCGGTGTTTCGCATGCGCGTGGCGTTGTTGATCGTGGTGTCGTTCCTGGAACGTCACCGTGGCCACTTCGAACCTGACCCCTTGCAAGGAGAACCGACGCTTGCCCATTGATCTTGAAATAGGCGGGGTCTACCTGCCGCCGATTGCCCAGGCGCTGCTGCTGGGCCTGCCGGTTTTCCTGGTGCTGGACTGGGTCCTGCGGCGCCTGGGCGTGTTGCAGTTCGTCTGGCATGAAGCCTTGTTCGAAGGGGCGTTGTACGTTTGCGTGTGCGCGACCCTGATTCTGGTGATGGGAGCCTGATGCCTTGAAGAAGATCCTTGCCCAACTCTGCACCGTGGCGGTGGTGGTGCTGGCCTTTGTCCTCGGCTGGTTTGCCTGGGAACACTACACCCGCGCGCCCTGGACCCGGGATGCTCGGGTGCGTGCCGATGTGGTGACCCTGTCCGCCGACGTCGCGGGGCGCATCGTGAGCCTTGGCGTGCAGGACAACCAGCATGTGGAGAAGGGCCAGTTGCTGCTGGAAATCGATCCCTCGCGCTACGCCCTGGCGGTGGACCACGCCAGGCGTTCGGTGGAAGTGGCCAAAGCCTCGCTGGGGCAATCGGAAGCGGCCATCGTCGCCAGCCAGGCGCTGCTGCGCCAGCGTCAAAGTGAAGAGCGCCGGCGCCGCACGCTCAAGGAGCGCTCGGCGATTTCCGGCGAAGAGTGGGAAAAATCCAGTACCGAGGTGTCGGTGGCCCAGGCTGATCTGTTGCGCAATCAGGCCAACCTGGGGTTTGCCCAGGCCAACGTGCAACTGGCCATCGCCGCGCTGGCCGAGGCCGAGCATGACCTGGAGCGCACCCGGGTCGAATCGCCGGTCAGCGGCTATGTCACCAATCTGCTGACCCGCCAGGGTGACTACGCGACGGCGGGCGGTCCGCTGGTGGCGCTGGTGGACAGCGACTCGTTTTATGTCAGTGGTTACTTCGAGGAAACCAAGCTGCCGCGCATCGACGAGGGCGATCGGGTCGACATCGAATTGATGAGTGGCGAGCGTTTTGGCGGCACCGTGCAAAGCATCGCCTTTGCCATCGCCGACCGTGAAAACCTGCCGGGCGGGCGTTTGCTGGCCAACATCAACCCCAGCTATACCTGGGTCAAACTGGCGCAGCGGGTGCCGGTGCGGATACGGATCGATGCCGACTATGCCGGCAAGGACAAGCTGCGGGCCGGCACAACCGCTACCGTAACCGTCCATCAAACCCCGAATTCCCCGTAGGAGCTGCCGAAGGCTGCGATCTTTTGATTTTGATCTTAAAAAACAAGATCGAAAGATCGCAGCCTTCGGCAGCTCCTACAGGGGGTGTTGTCTGGTGGCATGGCAAAAAAAAGCCCCGCGACCGAAGGGGCGCGGGGCAAAGAATTGGTTGGTTGCGGCCAACCAAAGGAGCTCTGTCAAAACGGTTATTGGCTGGCGACGGTCTCCGGTTGCCAGCCGCCACCGAGGGCCTTGTAGATCGCGACGATGCCGCGATACAGGTCGATTTCGGCCTGGGCCTGGGTGTCTTCGGCCGCCAGGCGTTCGCGCTGGGCGTCGAGCAGCACGAGGAAGTCCGCCGTGCCTTCGCGGTAACGGATCTCGGCGAGATCGGCTGCGGAACGGCTCGATTCACTCTGGCGGATCAACGAGATCAACCGCTGCTGGCGTTTGCCGTAGTCGCTGAAGGCGTTTTCCGATTCTTCCAGGGCCAGCAACACTTGTTGCTCGTAGGTCGCCAGGGCGCCTTCGGCATCGGCGTCGGCGCCGCGCAAACGGGCACGCACACTGCCCAGGTCGAATGCCGCCCAGGTGATGCTCGGGCCCAGCGCCCAGGCGTTGGCCGCCGAGGAACCGATCTGCGAACCCCGCCCGGCGGTCCAGCCGAGGAAGCCGCTGAGGCTGACGCGGGGGAACAGGTCCGCCTTGGCCACGCCGATGCGCGCCGTGGCCGAGGCCAGTTTGCGTTCGGCGCTGAGAATGTCCGGACGGCGTTGCAGCAACTCGCCCGGGTCACCGATCGGCAGGGCCTTGGCGATCGCCGGCAAGTCTTTCGGGCCGAGGTCCACGGTCAGCTTGTCCGGGCGCTCGCCGAGCAGGGTGGCGATGCGGTTTTTCTGCCGCACCTGTTCCGCCTGCAATTGCGGCACGCTGGCTTCGACCGAGGCCAGGCGCGCATCGGCGCGCTCGACATCAAGCTGATCGCCGACACCGGCGTCGCGCAGGCTGATGGTGATCTTGCGCGACTCCTGCTGGTTGTTCAGGTTGGCCAGGGCGATTTTTTCCCGCAGCTGCGCACCGCGCAGCTGACCGTAGGCGTCCACCAACTCGGCAATCATCGTCACTTGCAGTTGATACAGATCCGCCTCAAGCGCCTGTTGCTCGGCATCGGCCGACTCCAGGTTGCGCTGGATGCGGCCAAACAGGTCGAGCTCCCACGCCATGTCCAGGCCCAGGTCATAACGCTCGCTGTTGACCCGATTTGTGGTCTGGCCAGGAATCTGGCCCTTGCCCAGGTCACTGCTGGCACGGCTGGTGATGGTCGGCATGGCGTCATTGCTGACGTCATCGCGGATCGCCCGCGCCGCTTTCCAGCGGGCGAAAGCGACGCGCAAGTCACGGTTACCCTTGAGCGATTCGGTCACCAACTGATTGAGGGTCGGGTCTTCGAATTGCTGCCACCAGATCCCTTCGAAGCGCGAACGGTCGAAGTTCTTCTGGCCGGCCGCGCCATCGGTGGCCGTGGTGATGTTAGCCGCCTCAGTGGCTGGGGTCTTGTAGTCCGGGCCGACGGCACAGGCGCTCAGCGCCAGTACCAGCAGGCTCGGCAGAAAGGCTTTCAAACTCATCAATGCGACTCCAGCGGCTTTTGCAATTTCAGCGCTTTGGCGGCTTTGCGCTGCTCGCCACGCTCGACAAAGTTGCGAATCAGTACGTAGAACACCGGCGTCAGCAACAGACCGAAGAAGGTCACCCCGAGCATCCCGGAGAACACCGCCACACCCATGGCGTGACGCATTTCGGCACCGGCGCCGCTGGAGAACACCAGGGGCACCACACCCATGATGAACGCGAAGGAGGTCATCAGGATCGGCCGCAGACGCAGGCGGCAGGCTTCGAGCACCGCGGCCAGCGGGTTCATGCCTTCTTCCTGTTTGTCCTTGGCGAACTCGACGATCAGGATCGCGTTCTTACAGGCAAGCCCCACCAGTACGATCAGGCCGATCTGGGTAAAGATGTTGTTGTCGCCACCGGAGACAATCACCCCGGTAATGGCCGACAGCAGGGTCATCGGTACGATCAGGATCACCGCCAAAGGCAGGCTCCAGCTTTCGTACTGCGCCGCGAGCACCAGGAACGCCAGCAATACGCAGAGCGGGAACACGAACAGCGCGGTGTTGCCGGACAGAATCTGCTGGTAGGTCAGGTCGGTCCATTCGTAGGTCATGCCGTTCGGCAGTTCTTCCTTGAGCAGTTTCTCGATGGCTTTTTCGGCCTGGCCGGAGCTGTAGCCGGGGGCGGCGGCACCGTTGATTTCGGCGGTGACGAAACCGTTGTAATGCGAGACGCGGTCCGGGCCCGAGGTGTCGCTGACCTTGATGAAGGTCGCCAGCGGGATCATCTCGCCCTTGTTGTTACGCACTTTGAGCTGGCCGATCTGGTCGGATTCGAGGCGGAACTGCTGTTCGGCCTGGACGTTGACCTGATAGGTGCGACCGAAGCGGTTGAAGTCGTTGGCATACAGCGAACCCAGGTAAATCTGCAGGGTGTCGAAGATGTCGCTGACGGCCACGCCGTGGGTCTTGGCTTTTTCCCGGTCGATGGCGGCATCGACCTGCGGCACGTTCACGGTGTAGCTGGTGAACAGGTTGGCCAGTTCCGGAACGTTGTGGCTCTTGGCAATGATGTTCATGGTTTCCTTGTACAGCTCGTCGTAGCCCAGGTTGCCCCGGTCTTCGATTTGCAGGCGGAAACCACCGATGGTGCCCAGGCCTTGTACCGGCGGCGGCGGGAAGATCGCCATGTAGGCTTCCTGGATCCCGGCGTACTGGCCGTTCAAGGCACCGGCAATCGCCCCGGCGGACATGCTCGGGTCTTTACGCTCGTCGAAAGGCTTCAGGGTCACGAACACGATGCCGGCGTTCGGGCTGTTGGTGAAACCGTTGATCGACAGGCCAGGGAAGGCCACCGCGCTTTCCACGCCAGGCTGTTTCAGGGCCAGGTCGGACATGCGCTTGATCACGTCTTCGGTGCGGTCCAGGCTCGCCGCATCCGGTAATTGCGCGAACGCCACCAGGTACTGCTTGTCCTGGCCGGGTACGAAGCCGGTCGGGGTGCTGGAAAAACCGAAGAAGGTCAGGACCATCAAGCCGGCGTACAGCAGCAGGGCGATCCCGCTGCTGCGGATCACGCGGGTCACGGTGCCGACATAGCCATGGCTGGCCTTGTCGAAGAAGCGGTTGAACGGACGGAACAGCCAGCCACCGAAGATTTTGTCCAGCACCCGGGAGAAACGGTCTTTCGGCGCGTCATGGCTCTTGAGCAACACGGCGGCCAGCGCTGGCGACAGGGTCAGCGAGTTGAAGGCCGAGATCACGGTGGAAATGGCGATGGTCAGGGCGAACTGCTTGTAGAACTGACCGGTCAAGCCAGAGATGAACGCCGCCGGGATAAACACCGCACACAGCACCAGCGCCGTGGCGATGATGGGGCCAGTTACCTCTCGCATGGCGCGCTTGGTCGCTTCGACCGGAGTCAGCCCCAGCCCGATGTTCCGTTCGACGTTTTCCACCACCACGATCGCATCGTCGACCACGATCCCGATGGCCAGTACCAGGCCGAACAGTGACAGGGCGTTCAACGAGAAGCCGAACAGGTGCATCACGGCGAACGTACCGATCAGCGAAACAGGCACGGCCACCAGCGGAATGATCGAGGCGCGCCAGGTTTGCAGGAACAGGATCACCACCAGCACCACGAGGATCAGCGCTTCGAACAGGGTGTGAACCACTGCCTCGATGGAGCCGCGCACGAAGATCGTCGGGTCATAGACGATGCTGTAGTCCATGCCTTGCGGGAAGTTCTTCTTCAGCTCTTCCATCTTGCCGCGAACTTCGTTCGAGATTTCGATGGCGTTGGAACCCGGGCGCTGGAAGATCGGGATCGCCACGGCCGGCTGGTTGTTCAGCAACGAGCGCAGGGCGTATTGGCTGGACCCCAGTTCGACCCGGGCAATGTCCTTCAGGCGAGTGATTTCACCGTTGTCGCCTGCGCGAATAATGATGTTCTCGAACTCTTCCTCGGAGACCAGGCGGCCCTGAGTGTTGACCGACAGCTGGAAGCTCTGGGCCGTCGGTGCAGGGGGCGCGCCCAGTTGACCGGCCGCGACCTGGCGGTTCTGCTCGCGGATCGCGGTGACCACGTCAGTGGCGGTCAGGTTACGCGAAGCCGTCTTGTTCGGATCGAGCCACACCCGCAGCGAGTAATCGCCCATGCCGAACAGCTGCACATCGCCGACACCGCCCAGGCGAGCGAGCTCATCCTTGATGTTGAGGATCGCGTAGTTGGACAGGTACAGCATGTCGTAGCGTTTGTCCGGCGAGGTCAAGTGCACAACCATCGTCAGGTCGGGCGAGGCCTTGTCCACGGTGATACCGATGCGCGTCACTTCCTCGGGAAGTTTCGGCTCGGTCCGGGTCACGCGGTTCTGCACCTGCACCTGCGCGTTGTCCAGGTCGGTGCCCAGGGCGAAGGTGATGGTCAGGGTGATCTTGCCGTCGGCGGTCGACTGCGAGGACATGTACAGCATGTTCTCGACGCCGGTGATCGCCTGCTCCAGCGGAGCGGCCACGGTTTCACCGATGACTTTGGGGTTGGCGCCAGGGAAGTTGGCACGGACCACCACGGTCGGTGGCACCACTTCCGGGTATTCGCTGATTGGCAACTGGAACAGCGAGATGGCACCGGCGATCAGGATCAGCAGCGAAAGCACCGCTGCGAAGATCGGCCGTGAAATGAAGAATTGGGAAAAATTCATCGGAGTCGTTATCCCTTAACCGCGTGGGGTCGCTGCAGCCAGTTTCACAGCCGTGCCCGGCGCGACCTTGGCAGGTGCGACTTGGGGCAGGTTGCTGGCTTCCAGCGCTTGTCGTTGTTGTGCCAGGGCCGCGAGGGTCTGCTCGGTGGCCATCGGGATCACTTCAGGGGTCACTGGGGAACCTGGGCGTACCCGTTGCAGGCCCTTGACGATGATGGTGTCGTCCTTGTTCAAGCCGTTGCGCACGATGCGCAGGCCTTCGATCTTCGGCCCCAGTTCGACCGCGCGGTAAGCGGTCTTGTTGTCGGCATCCATCACCAGCACGAACTTCTTGCCAAGGTCGGTACCGACCGCTTCATCGTTGATCAGCATGGCGTTGTACGTGCCGCTGCCCACCAGCTTCAGGCGTGCATAGAGGCCTGGGGTGTAGCTGCCGTCGCTGTTGTCGAACACGGCGCGACCGCGGATGGTGCCGGTTTTCGGGTTGACCTGGTTGTCGACGAAGTTCATCTGGCCCAGGTGCGGGTTGCCGTCTTCGTTGGACAGGCCCATGTACACCGGCGTGGTGGCGCCGCGTTTGCCCTGGCGGGCGAGTTGGGTGTACTTCAGGAACACGCGCTCATCGGCGTCGAAGTAGGCGTAGACCTTGTCGGTGGACACCAGGCTGGTCAGCGCGGTGGTGTCGGCGGTGACCAGGTTGCCGGCGGTGATTTCCGCACGGCTGACGCGGCCGCTGATCGGTGCGGTGACACGGGTGAAGCTCAGGTTCAGTTTCGCCAGATCAAGCTGTGCCTGAAGGGCACCAACGGCGGCGCGAGCCTCTTGGGATGCACTGGTGCGCGAATCGGCGAGTTCGGCGGAAATCGCGTTGCTGGTGCGCAGGCGCTCACCGCGCTGGGCTTCGTTTTCGCTGCGGGTCGCATTGGCACGGGCCTGGGCGACCAGCGCTTCGAGGCGGCGGACCTCAGCCTGGAACGGACGCGGGTCGATCTGGAACAGCAGGTCGCCTTTCTTGACCAGCGCACCTTCGGTGAAGGCCACTTCATCAATCTGCCCGGAGACCCGTGGGCGAATCTCCACGGTTTCCGGCGCTTCAAGACGCCCGGTGAATTCGTCCCACTCGTTGACCGGTTGCTCCAGCACCTTGGCCACGCTGACCTTGGCGGCGGGCGGCGCGCCGGCGGTTTCCGGGGCTTTGCCGCAAGCGCTGATCACCACGACGGCCAACAGGGCCAAGGGGAAGCGCAAATGTTTGAGTGACTGTTCCATGGAATGCATCCGCCAATGTATTGAGATGGGCGAATGATGCTCGGCGGGTGGGTATCGCACGAATCGAATGGGGCGAAGGTAACTATCATTCGGAATGATAGGAGAGCGCGGGTAGCTCTCTAGCCTGCGCCTTTCGCGAGAGGGAGATCAACAGGGTTGATGGAAATACTGTTTTTCCATGGTGTTAAAGGTCGGGCCTGGGACCGTGTTGTTGCCATCGCGAGCGGGCTCGCTCCCCAGGACCTCAAAAACCAATGTGGGAGCGAGCCTGCTCGCGAAGAGGCCATCAGCGTCGATACTTCACCCGGATCAAGCCAGGCTATCCGGATCGCCAAAAAACATCTGAATCCGCGACCGCAACCATCGCTCCCCCGGATCATTGTCCTGGGACCCGCGCCACGCCATGTGCAGCTCGAAACTGCGCACCGGCAATGGCGGGTCTTCAGCCCGCACACCGCCTGCCGCCGTCAGCGCGTCGGCGGTGTAGTCCGGTACGGTGGCTACGATGTCGGTGCCGGCGAGGAGGGTGCTCAGGCCGTTGAACTGCGGCACGGCGAGCACCACGTGGCGTTTGCGCCCCAGTTTTTCCAGTTCTTCATCTATAAAGCCACTGAGGTCACCGGCGAACGACACCAGCGCATGGGGCCGCGCGCAGAAGTCATCCAGGCTCAGCGGCCCCGGCATGGTGTCGGCACGCAGCAGTTTCGGCGAGCTGCGGCGCAGCACTTTGCGCTTGGCGTTCGCCGGCAAATCGGCGGTGTAGCTGACGCCAATGGAAATTTCCCCCGAGGCCAGCAATCCCGGCATCAGGATGTAGTTGACCCGGCGCACGACCAGCACGATCCCCGGGGATTCGGCGCGCAGGCGCTTGAGCAGCATCGGCAGCAGGGCGAATTCGACGTCGTCCGACAGCCCGATGCGAAACACCGCGGTGCTGGTGGCCGGGTCGAATTCCGCCGCGCGGCTGACGGCGGTGGAAATCGAATCCAGTGCCGGTGAGAGCAGGGCGAAGATTTCCACGGCGCGCGCGGACGGCTCCATGCTGCGGCCGGTGCGCACGAACAAGGGGTCATCGAACAACCCGCGCAGGCGCGAGAGCGCCGCACTGATGGCCGGCTGGCCCAGGAACAGCTTCTCCGCCGCGCGGGTCACGCTGCGTTCGTGCATCAGGGTTTCGAATACGATTAACAGGTTCAGGTCGACACGTCGCAGGTCATTACGATTCATCTGGAGTCCTGGCAGAGTCAGCAAACTTGACGTGAGCAGCCATATGAGAACAATGGCCAGCAAGAATATTACGGGGAAAGGCTGGTACTCTGCACCGAGTAATTCAGTTTTCCTACAAAGGCTGCTTCGGTTTCTTACGACATTTGACGATGTTGCCGCTGATGCGGAATCAATGACAGGCATGTCGACTATTAATAGCCACTGATAGTGTTGGGTCGAAAGCCCAGCTAGAGTTCATGGCATTAGAGGTTCATTTGGCGAGGTTTGCGATGTCCCGCACGATCCGTTTTCACAAGTTTGGTTCAGCCGAGGTGCTCAAATGCGAAGAGCATGCGGCGGCTTTGCCTGCACCCGGCGAAGTGCAGGTGCGCGTCGAAGCCATTGGCATCAGCTGGTACGACATTCTCTGGCGTCAGAACCTGGCGTCATCCCAGGCACGTCTGCCTTCAGGCCTGGGCCATGAAATGGCCGGTATCGTCACCGCTGTCGGTGAGGGTGTCGACGACCTGGCGGTGGGTGACAAGGTTGCCAGCTTCCCGGCCGAAAGCCCGAACGACTATCCGGTGTACGGCGAGCAGATTGTTCTGCCTCGCTCGGCATTGACCCGCTATCCGGACGTCCTTAACCCGATTGAAGCGGCCGTTCATTACACGCCGCTGTTGATTGCCTATTTCGCCTACGTCGATCTGGCGCGGGTCAAACCCGGGCAATTTGCCCTGGTCACCGATGCCAGTCACTGCGCCGGCCCATCGTTTGTGCAACTGGGCAAGGCCCTGGGTGTCCGGGTCATTGCGGCCACCAAGTCGCCGGATGATCGTGAGTACCTGCTGTCCCTGGGTGCCGAGAAAGTCATCGTCACCGAAGAAGAAGATCTGCTGATGCGGATCAACAAAATCACCGACAACCGCGGTGTGGATGTGGTGTTCGATGGCCTGGGCGGCCCGCAGATGTCGCTGCTCGGCGATGTGCTGGCACCGCGTGGCAGCCTGGTCCTGTACGGCCTGCAGGGCGGCAACCAGACGCCTTTCCCGGCCTGCGCGGCGTTCCAGAAGAACATCCAGTTCTTCGTGCACTGCATCGGCAACTTCACCGGCAAGCCGGAACTGGGCATCATCCAGGACCAGGTCGCCCTGCAGCGCGCCTTGCGTGATATCAACCAGCTGACCGCCGACCGCGTCCTGCTGCCGCTCAAGACTCGGGTCTTCCCGTTTGACGAGTTTGTCGAAGCGCACCGCTACATGGGCGAATGCCCTTGCTACGAAAGGGTAGCGCTGCAGGTCGAACCGGCCTGATTCACCCCTCAAGTGCTGCACCCCCCGAAGAGTCCGTGCCCCCACGGACTCTTTTGCTTTCTGCGCTTTTCCCCATGGACGGTTCAGCAACTGAACTGGTTTTTGCGCGCGATCTGTATCTTCTATTGTGCAACTAAGCCCTGATAATTGAATGATTACTTTCATCTCAAGGAATGAGTCATGGGCGGGTATCAGGCCGATACTTATCACGGCGCTGCACAATTGTGCATTCGGACGGCGCACTCTTACGCAGTTGCAGAACTATTGTCCGAAACTTCCTTCTTTATTTCTTGTATTAAACATCCGTGGGACGCTGTCGGACGTTTCCTAGGACGTCGGTTTCGGTCGTCGCGAGCCGTCAATATCGGGGCTTTCCAGTCGGTCAAGTGTTTGCAGGGTCTGCGTCGCTGCGCTGCAACTCAAAGGTTGACCTGACACTTAAGTGTTAACATTCAGCAATAGAATCCCAACCTCACAACATATCCAGGCCAAGCCCTGCGCTGTGCGTGCAGTTGTTTGTGCAATACCGAACTTATGAGCATCAGGTAAATAACGATGACTAACATTCATGTCCAAGCGATGAACAATGTCTATCAACAAGTATTGCAGCGATTGCTGGGATTCTTTTCCCGTGCCGAACGCACGGCGTTGCAATTGTTGATTCAACGCCTGGGCGTTGCCGCCGGGGGCATGGAGCGAATAGGTGGCTACAAGGTGCTGGCGATCCAGTCCGGTTCCCGCGACAGCTGCTACACCCTGGCGCTGCTGCGCGCCGCGCAACTGACGATCGCCAGTCGATCACCGGCGACATTTCAGTTGCGGGTGGCGACGTTGCGCCTCAATGGCAGCAACCCGACGGCACTGGAAAACATCCATCGCAGCTACAACGCGCTGTTCGTCTATGACGATCCACGGGTCGAAGTCCTGATGGCCGATAACAGGGAAGTGCTGTCGTTCGACCACTCGGCACCCATTTCACCGGCAGGATGTGAAGCCAGTCGGATCAATCTGCTGATGCTGGGGCATCGCCGGGCCTGGGACGGACCGCTGGAACTGTGGGATGACGGTTACCTGGCCAGCGGTGAGTTCTACGGGCAAATCTCTCGCTGGAACCATGGCGTCGATGCTTATATCTGCAGCGACTCTGCGCGCCGGCAAAAGCAATTCATCGAGGGCTTGAGACGTGCAGCAGCCAAGGCCGGTCTTCAGGCCTCGAACCACCATGAGCCAGGCAGCGCAGGGTTTTTCCCGTTGCTCGATGAACTCGGCGGCCAGGGTTATCGACGCTTCTACACCGAGGAGGAGCAGGGGCCATGGCGTCCGGCCGAGCAGTTTGAAACCTGTCGCCGCGCGACGCTTGTCGACATCCACGACATGATGGTGAGCAACAGGGAAGAACGCTGGCCGTTGCTTACCGAGTTTCTCAAATTCCAGGCGGACGAATTGTCGGCACAGCTCAGTGACAACGAGTACGTCAGCCTTCCGGTGTCGGCACACGTGCGCGGACTGCAAGCCTGCTTCATCCAGGGGCGGACCTACGAGGCGGGCGTTGCCGAATACTTGCAGCGGGCCCTGGTGATGATGCGCCGCAAGCGATTGCCGGAGCGCTTGTGCGAACAGGCGGTGGAAGCGTTCGGCAACCCGATGACCCTCGCGGAATTGCGGGCACGGGCGGCAGCCGAGACGCAACGCAGCCTTGGCCTGAGCGAGGCGCAAATGGTCTGCCTGTTGTTTGCGCCCTTTAATGACGGCGGCGCGAACCTCGAACATTTTCTGCGCCAGTGCCATCCCGGCATGCTGGTGGCCATTCCGGAGTTGCACCGGGCGCTGCAAGGGCATTCGGTTGCGGATCAGATCGTGCAATGGATGGTTGAAGTCAGCGGGTTGCCGGTCCATCTCCTTGGCGAACTCTATCGCCTGGCGCCGGTGGCGGCGATTGCGGGCAGGGCCGTTGAGCCGGCAACCGGCGATCAGGACGAAGAAATCGAAGCCGACGATGACACGTCCATGGCCGGTGAACAGTCAGCAGGTCGTTGACAGTGCGTGACCTGACAACGACCTTGACGCCACGCGACAGGCGGGACCCGGTCCAGGGTTGCTTGCCATGAAAAACGCCCGTGACACTGATTTCGCCTACCAGGCGGTGTACCGATATCTGACCAGCGTCATCGGGGAAACCGCCACGGATGCGCGGGTTCGCCTGCCTTCGTTGCGTCATCTGGCCGAGCGGCTGAACGTGTCGATCTCGACCATTCAATATGCGTACTCGCTGCTGGAGAAAGAAGGTCGTGTGTACTCGGTGGCCAAGTCGGGTTATTACGCGCTGCCGGCACAGACCATCACCACGCCCTACAGTGGCAGCGACTTGCTCGAAAGCGTGTACGTCAACGCTCGCCGCCCTGGCATGCTGGTCCTGAGTGGCGATGAACCGGCCTTGTTGCAGCCCATCGACAGCCCGTTGTTGCTACAGGAAAGAGAGCTGCTTCGCCAGTACCCGCGCCAGCCGCAACCCAATTCGCAACCTTGCGGCGAACTGGAACTGCGCATGGCATTGGCCGCGCGCTACACCACGTCGCCCGTGCGCTGCTGGCACGCCGATGATGTCTACATCGGCGCGGATCTTCGTGGCGTGCTGGAAATCCTGATTGCGGTGTTAGGTCTCAAGGACGCCGCGGTGGTGGTTGAATCGCCTTGCGACTGGGTGATCCTGCGCCTGTTTCAGGCGGCTGGCGTGCGGGTGATCGAATGGCCCCTGCGGGCTGGCGGAAGGCTGCACCACGAGCATCTCAAGGAGCTGCTGGAAACCGAACCGGTGCGCCTGGTGATGGTTTCCTCCGGTGTGAACATGCCCCGTGGCAGCCAGGCGCCGGATGAAGATCGGCAAGCGGTCGCGCAATTGCTCGACCGCTATGACTGCTGGGTCCTGGAAAACGACTGTTACGGTGAGCTTGGCTTCGAGGCGCCGGGCCTGCGGTTTCGCGATCTGTTGGCGCCGGATCGGCTGATGATTTTTTCCACGTTCGAGAAAATCATCGGGCCGGAAGCCCCCTATGGTTATGTGCTGTCGCGTCATCTGAGCGGTGAATGGCAGCGGCATTTCCTGCTGCGGGCTTTCCGCCTGTCTTCGATTCGCCAGAAAGCCATTGCCCGTCTATACAGCAATGGACGCATCGATCAGCACTTGCAATCCCTACGGCGCAGGCTCAAGGACAGCAAGACCCAGATGATCCAGCTGCTGTGCGAGCGACTGGACGATGCCCTGCAGTTTGTCGAGCCTGAAGGTGGCGCCACCGTCTGGGTGCGTTCGTTGCGCAAAGTCGATGCGCGCCAGCTGTTCCAGCGCCTGCTCGGGCAACAGGTGGTGATCGCGCCGGGAGAGTTGTTCAGTCTCCAGGGCCTGCATGCACAACATCTGCGGCTGAGCCACAGCTTCGCCAGCGATTATGACCTGACCACCGCGCTGGGCTTGCTAGGGGATGCGTTGCGCCGCGAGGCGTTCGATTGAGCGCGACTGTGCGGGATTTATAGCCGTGCGGATCGATAACGTCGCGCCGTGGTCAAACTGCCAGTAAACTGCGTTCCAATTCCTGAACCACTCTATTCCAGAGGTTTTGCATGACACTCAGTCATTTTGCGGGTAAACCGGCACCGGCAGAATTGTTGGTCGACATCCCGCGACTGGTCACGGCGTACTACACCGGCCAGCCTGATGCCGCCGTCCCGACCCAGCGCGTGGCGTTCGGCACGTCCGGGCACCGAGGCAGCTCCTTCGACCTGAGTTTCAACGAGTGGCATGTCCTGGCAATCAGCCAGGCGATCTGCCTGTACCGCGAGGCCCAGGGCATCGATGGTCCGCTGTTCGTTGGCATCGACACCCATGCACTGTCGACCCCGGCGGGTGCCAGCGCCCTGGAAGTGCTGGCCGCCAACGGCGTGACGGTGATGATTGCCGAAGGCGACGAATACACGCCAACCCCGGCCATTTCCCACGCGATCCTCTGCTACAACCGCGGGCGCACCTCGGGCCTGGCGGACGGGATCGTCATCACGCCTTCGCACAACCCGCCGCAAAGCGGTGGCTACAAATACAACCCCACCAACGGCGGCCCGGCCGACACCCACATCACCAAGTGGATCGAAGCCAAGGCCAACGAGCTGCTCGGTAACAAGCTCGCCGGCGTCAAGCGCATCAGCTACGAACAGGCCCTGAAGGCCAGCACCACCCATCGTCACGATTATGTGAACACCTACGTCGCCGACCTGATCAACGTGATCGACTTCGACGCCATCCGTGACGCCAAGCTGCGCCTGGGTGTCGATCCGCTGGGCGGCGCCGGGGTGCGCTACTGGTCGGCGATTGCCGAGCATTACCGCCTGGATCTGGACGTGGTGAACAAGCAGGTCGATCCAACCTTCCGTTTCATGACTGTCGACTGGGATGGCCAGATCCGCATGGACCCGTCGTCCACTCACGCCATGCAGGGCCTGATCGGCCTGAAGGAGCGCTTCGACGTGGCCTTCGCCTGCGACCCGGACCACGACCGCCACGGCATCGTCACTCCGTCCGGTGGCCTGTTGGCACCGAACAATTACCTCGCGGTGTCCATCGATTACCTGTTCCAGAACCGTCCGCACTGGCGCGCCGATGCCGCCGTGGGCAAGACCGTGGTCAGCAGCGGCCTGATCGATCGCGTGGCCAGGCGTCTGGGCCGTCGCCTGTACGAAGTCCCGGTGGGCTTCAAGTGGTTTGCCGATGGCCTGTTCGATGGCTCCCTGGGCTTTGGTGGTGAAGAAAGTGCCGGTGCTTCGTTCCTGCGCAAGGACGGCGGCGTCTGGAGCACCGACAAGGACGGTTTGATCCCGGCCCTGCTGGCGGCCGAAATGACCGCCCGGACCGGTCGCGACCCAAGCCAGGCCTATCGTGCCCTGACCGATGAGCTGGGCGAACCGTTCTCCGTGCGGGTCGACGCCAAGGCCAATCCGCAGCAGAAAGCCCTGCTCGGCAAGTTGTCACCGGATCAGGTCACTTCGACTGAACTGGCGGGCGAAGCGATCCAGAGCATCCTCAGCCACGCACCGGGCAACGACCAGGCCATCGGCGGCCTGAAAGTCATGACCGAGAACGGCTGGTTCGCGGCGCGTCCGTCGGGGACCGAGGACATCTACAAGATCTACGCCGAAAGCTTTGTCAGCGATGCGCACCTCAAGCAGTTGGTGGCTGAGGCCCAGACCTTGGTGGATGGCGCCATTTCCGCGAAGTAACGGATGTCGGACTTACGCGTGGCGTGAGTTTCGGATCAAAAAAAGGGGCGACCATTCACGGTCGCCCCCTTTTTTGTCCTGCGTTTAGAGGATCAGGCCAGATCCACCAGCACAATCTCACTGTCCTCGATCGCCGTCACCCGCAGCACCTGCTCATCGGCCACCGCAACCCCGTCTCGAGCTTGAGCACGCAAGCCATTGACTTCAATGACACCGGTGGCCGGCACCAGGTAAGCCCGGCGGCCACTGTCCAGCAGATACTCAGCGCTTTCGCCTGCCTTGAGGCTTGCCGCCACCAACCGCGCATCGGCACGGATGCGCAGGCTTTGATCGTCGCCGGCCTTGCCGCTGGCCAGGGTCACGAAACCTTCGCGCTGGCCTTTGGGGAAGGGTTTGGCACCCCAGGACGGCGCCAGGCCGGATTCATTGGGGATGATCCAGATCTGGAAGATCTTGGTCGGCGTCGCCTCCAGGTTGTATTCGCTGTGGGCGATGCCGGTGCCAGCGCTCATGACCTGAACGTCACCCGCTTCGGTGCGGCCCTTGTTCCCCAGGTTGTCCTGGTGAGTGATGGCGCCTTCGCGAACATAGGTGATGATTTCCATGTCTCGGTGCGGGTGCTGCGGGAAACCGGTGCCGGGGGCGATCACGTCGTCGTTCCAGACCCGCAGGTTGCCCCAGTTCATGCGCTTGGGGTCATGGTATTCGGCGAACGAAAAATGGTGATGGGCATCCAGCCAGCCGTGGTGTGCGCCACCGAGCGAGTTGAAAGGTCTGAGTTCAAGCATGATCGTCTCCTGAAAAGGTTCGTCATGGGGCAAGGCGCCTGAGCCACGAAGAGACCGGTGGTTGATGACGGGCATCATCCTTTAGCTAACGATCGATAAAAAGCGTAAAAAATGCCTCATTACCATCGAATTGATTGATATTAATGAGGGGCGAAATAGTCTCACCCAGCTTTCAGTTAATCCCATAAGCCGATGAGTCATAAGCATTTCACTAGAACTCAACGGCAAATGCAGACACCATAGCCGCCAACAGCCTCTCACCCTGGAGTCCGTCCGCGTGTCGCAACACACCCCCGATCTTCCGCCTGAACTTCGTCCGCTGGCCGAGATGCCACTGCTCAAGCGCCTGGCCGCCCGATTCTTTGGCCACGGCCTGACGCGCCTGCGCGCACAACACCGCGCCTCCTGGCTGCACGGCCAGGCCGACGGTTTTCGCAGCGGGCACAGTGCCGGTGTGGAATACGGCTATAAGGAAGGCAAGCTCGAAGGGCTGGAAGAAGGCCGACAGGTGTTGCTGATTCGTGACTCGCGTTCCACCGAGCACCGGCCACCGACCATCGACGATCATCTGTTCGACGACTGGCGCCTGCCGCTCAATGCCGAACTGAAAAAGCGCATGAAGGCCGATGTCGCCCGCTTGCTGCCGGCCCATGCGCAACCCAGCGCCGCCCAATGGAAGATGATCTTCAGCGATACGCCCTCGACCTCGGTGATCGCCGGCGCCGGTGCGGGCAAATCGACTACGCTGGTGCTGCGCATCGTGCTGCTGACGCAGTATCTGGGGTTCGAATTGAACTCGATGACCGTGGTGACCTTCACCCGCGAATCGCGCAAGGACTTCATCAATAAACTGATTGAGATCTTCGCACTCTGGGGGCGGGTGCTGAGTTTCAAGGAGGCGCGCGATCTGGTGCGCACTTTCCATTCACGC
Organism: Pseudomonas fluorescens; assembly: GCF_902498195.1. Classification (GTDB taxonomy): domain Bacteria; phylum Pseudomonadota; class Gammaproteobacteria; order Pseudomonadales; family Pseudomonadaceae; genus Aquipseudomonas; species Aquipseudomonas fluorescens_BU. The sequence goes on from NZ_CABVIY010000001.1 coordinate 1,053,322, forward strand.
ATTCTGCCGATGGTTCGCAGCCTGCCGGGCTTCGAACGCCTGCAAGCCTTCGAAAACCTCAGCCTGCGCGCACCCAATGGCGACGAAGAGGTCGACAGCAACCCGTTCGACCTGCGCATCAACGACGCCCAGCGCCAGCAACTCAACGCGTGCTATCACGCCTTGCATACCCGTGATGAGCGTTTCCGCGCGTTGATCCAGCCGTTGTCGCGCCATGCCTTGCAGCTCAAGGAGCTGGAGCGCGATCACCCGGACGTGCAAAAACGCATGGCCGTGACCGAGCTGGCGGCAAAGCGCGACGAAGAACTCTGCGACACGATTGAAGATTTGTGGCTTCAGGCGGGAGCCTGGCCGATCAAGGGTATCGAGCCCAATCGCCAGACCTTCGATATCAACGGCGCAGCCTTCCATTGCCACGGTTACATTCCGTCCCTGGATGCCTGGGTCGTGCTGGGGTTCGATCCCCGGGAAAACCCTCAGGTCACCCGGCCAAATGCCCGGCTGACGGTACGTGCCGAATGGGCGGTGAAACGCACCCTGTTTCAAGCTTTCTGTCGTAAGCCATTGATTTGGCTTGATAGTTACGATTCATCGAAGCGTGTTCTGGCCTCGCTGGCCGGCGACGCCAGCGCCGGGCCGGGCTTCGATTACAAGGTCAAGGGCGAACTTGCGGCCGCGCCGTTGCTGGACTGCTTTGTCGCGGCTGCCGGGTTTATAGAGAACCTGGGCCTGGATGTGCCGAACGCGGTGAGTCAGATGAGCTTCGCCAAGGACGACCCGGACCGCTTTTTCTTCGAGGCCCTGAGCCTGTACTGGCGTGCCCTGGAAGATCATCTGCTGGACCAGAAGCCGCCGATCATGACCTACAACCGGATGTTCGCCCTGTTTAGCGAGCATTCCCCGGAGAACCTCAAACTGCTCAGTGATGAGCTGCTCAGGCCGCTGTCGCACTTGATGATCGATGAATTCCAGGACGTCTCGCCGCAGATTGTCTCGTGGATTCGCGCCAGTTTGACGGAGATCCGCAGTCGTGGCCCGGCGATGCACGTGGGGCGCGGTGCCCAGCGCTCCTCGCTGCTCTGTGTGGGTGACGATTGGCAATCGATTTATGGCTGGCGTGGCAGCTCACCGAGTTACTTCATGGCGTTCAACAAGGAGTTTTCCTCGCCGAGCACCACCAAAGTCATGCTCAGTGACAACTACCGCAGCCACCAGTACATCATTGACGCCGCTGAGCATATCGTTCGCGCAGCACCGGCGATTGCCGGGAAGAAGGCCAAGGCCAGCGGCGAGCCGAAGGATTTGCTGCCGGTGAACGTGCTGGATCGCGACGACCCAGGCATGGCGAAACGGTTGATCGAGCACTATCGCAAGGGTGATTCAATCTTGATGCTTTATCGAAAAAGCAGCGATAAGTCATTGATAGAAGAGCATATTCAGTCTGTAGTTAATGTTGATTCTAGCTTGCCGCACGAAGCGCGACGCTTGAAACAACTGACGTACCACAGTGCCAAGGGCCTGCAGGCCGACGCGGTATTCCTGTTGGGCGATTGCCAGCACCTGACCAGTTCGCCCTACAAGAATCAGGTCTACCGCATGGCGGGCCTGGGCAAGGCCGGTGACAGCGAGCCGTACGACAATGCGCAGAAGGACGAAATCCTGCGCCTGGCCTATGTCGGCATCACCCGGGCCGTGAGTCATTGCTACTGGTATGTCGACGGGCAGGACACCCAGGCCGCCAACATGCCCAAGGCGTCGGACCGGATCGGCAAGGGCAAGGCGTTCTTTGCCGATCATCGGCAGGCCAAGACATAAGTCACTGTAGGAGCGAGCCTGCTCGCGAAAAACGTCCAGACAACGCGTTCATCCAGACAGGGTGCGTTTTCGTTGACGTCCATCGCGAGCAGGCTCGCTCCTACAGGTTTTTGTGAAAGTCATGAAAAAGCCCACGAAAGTGGGCTTTTAACTGACTATCCTGCGACCGTCAGGCATAACTCCTGAGGGCCACCGGGGGAATGAACGCTTCCAGCTCATCCTCCACGGCTTCGATTATTCGCTCGACATCGGCGGCGTTCATGACCGTCGCGCAAGGAATGCCGGCAATGGCGATCATGGTCTCGCCACTGGCCCGGTCAAACAGACGGGCAATCATGCTGCCCGGCGCATCCATGCTCGCCTCGAATCCCATGGGATGAAAATGCCAGCGCATCAGCTGGCAGGCATTTGGAAAAGTTACCTTGCTGAACCCTTTATTCATGTGTTGCCCGCCTTCTTCATCGAGCGCTTCCGTTAGCCCTGTTAGGAGGGAAGAACCTTCATTGGTTCAACCAGTGACAGACTTTAAAAGTAGCATCCGGATGTGAAAATAATGTGTTTTTTTCAGGCCGTTTGGCGATTGCTTCTATTTTTTTGATTCAGGTCACTGTTTGAGCTTGCAGTGCCATACAGGCCGCCATTGAAGGCGAGGGGAAACTTGGGCAAGCTCGGTTTTTTTCGTCGAGAGCCCTATGCACGCCGAGGATGATGGCCCGCAGCAAACCCAGGCCACGGCCGAGACGGTCATGCGTTATCACCTGCGCTGGAAGCATCGGGATCTGGACGGGGTCATGGCGCTCTATCACCCGGACATCCAGTACAGCGACTTTTTCCAGAACCGGGTGATGGGCCTGGATGAGTTGCGCGACTACGTGCGCAGCAGCATGCCCCGCGATCCCGATGAGGCACTGGAACACTCGGACCGAATCCGCCTGGACGGCAATACCGCGTTCATTCAGTACCGCATCACCCTGCGCGGCGGCGCAGGGCTGGTGTCGTTCCGGGCCAGCGAGGCGATCACCGTCAGGGACGGGCTGATCTGGCGGGTCAATGAGTACGCCTCGCTGGTACATGAGCAACCCGTCAGCAAAAAAACCGGCCAGTCACGCCCGGCGGTCAGTCGCCTCGGCTTGTCGCCACGCCAGCTGAGTTTCATGGCCGATGACCTGCAACAGTATTTCCAGCGCCAGCAACCCTACCTCGACCCCGGGCTGGACCTGCAACGGGTGGCGAAGGCGTGCGGGTACAGCCGCAACCAGATGTCCTATCTGCTCAATCAGGTGCTCGGGCAGAGCTTCTATCGCTACGTCAATCAGGCCCGCTTGCAGCACGTGCTCGCCGCGCTGGATCACGCCATGCCACCGTTGCGCGTCGACGAACTGGCCTTCGCCGCCGGTTTCAATTCGCTGTCGGCGTTCTATAGCTGCTTCCGCCAGCATACGGGCCAGTCACCCAAGGGCTACGTCAAACAAATGTCCTTGCGTGCACGCGCGCAAGACAGACCCTGATGCCACGCACTAGGATCAACGCCATCGAAGTTTGAGTGGCGGAGTCTTGCATGGCGGCGTGGCGCACTATCAGTTTATGGATGGACCAACTCGACGAGCCGTTACAGGCGCGGGCGACGCTGGAACAGGATCTGGACATCGACGTGGCAATCATCGGCGCCGGGTACACGGGGCTGTGGACCGCGTATTACCTCAAGCGTCAGGCGCCCGAGCTGAACATTGCCATCATCGAGGCGCAAACCGCCGGTTTTGGCGCCTCGGGGCGTAACGGCGGCTGGTTGATGGGCAATCTGTTGGGGGAGGACCGGCTACTCGCCGATGCGTCGCCCGAACAGCGCCGCGCTTCCTGGGACTTGCTGCACAACATCCCCGATGAAGTCGCGGACGTACTCGAACGTGAAGGCATCGACTGCGATTATCGCAAAGGCGGGGCGCTGTACTGCGCCGCCCGCTATCCGGAGCAGGAAGCCAGCCTGCGTCAGTACCTGGATAAGCTGTACCGCCAGGGCCTCAATGAAAGCGATTACCGCTGGCTCAGCCCGGAGCAATTGGTACAACAGATCCGCATTGCCAGGCCCTATGGCGGGATCTACACCCCCCATGTGGCCACCCTGCATCCGGCCAAACTGGTGCGCGCGCTGGCGCGCACGGTCGAGCGCATGGGCGTCAGGATCTACGAAAACAGCCCGGTCACCCAGTGGCAGTCCGGCAGCCTGCGCACCGCAAAATCCTCGGTTCGCAGCCACTGGATCGTGCCGGCGGTAGAAGGCTATGCCGCCACGTTGCCTCCCCTTGGGCGCTATCAATTGCCGGTGCAAAGCCTGATTGTCGCCACCGAACCGCTGTCCGCCGCCACCTGGGACGACATCGGCCTCAGCCACGGCCAGGCCTTCGGTGAGAGCAGCCGCCAGGTGACCTACGGCCAGCGCACGGCCGACAACCGGCTGATTTTCGGCGCCCGGGGCGGGTATCAATTTGCCGGCCGGCTGCGCCACGACTTCGACCTGACCCGCAGCGAAACCGAACTGCGGCGCTATCTGTTCGGCGAGCTGTTCCCGCCGCTCAAACACGTGCAGATCACCCACGGCTGGGGCGGCAACCTGGGCATGTCCCGGCGTTTCAAACCGCACATGCTCTGTGACCGGGCCAGCGGCATTGCCTTGTCCGGTGGTTATGGCGGGGAGGGCGTGGGCGCCAGCAACCTGGGCGGGCGAACCCTGGCCGATTTGATCCTGGAGCGTGACACCGGGTTGGTTCGCCAACCCTGGGTCATCCCCCGGCGCGGTCTTGATGCGCTCAAGGCCTGGGAGCCCGAACCCTGCCGCTGGCTCGGCTATAACGCGATCATTCGCAGCTTCGCCCACGAAGACCAGACCCTGGCCAACCCGGCTTCCGCCCCTTGGCGGCGCAAACTGGCAAGCGGGGTGGCGGGGTTCATGGAAGGTTTCATGCAGTAGCCGGTTCGTGTCATGTAGCCAAGGGCACTGGAGGCGATGGCGTTGAACGTCGATCGGTAACTGAAACCTGCGGTGTTTGTAAGTGCCTCTTCGCGAGCAAGCCCGCTCCCACACACGAAATCAGGTGCTCGACTCGGTCAAACGTGGGAGCGGGCTTGCTCGCGAAGAACGATAACGCGGTCTTCAATCTTCCTTGCGAATCGTGGTCACTTCATCGGCCCGTACTTTGACTTTCGCCCCGGAGATGTCCTCGAATTCGAAGAAGCCATCCTTGGACTTGGTTTTCGGCATGTCCTTGGTGAGGTACTGGGTGCCGTTCTGCAGGGTCACCACCGTTGGTGTCGAGCAGCCCGTCAGCATCATGAAAGCCGCCGCAGCCAACGGAAAACCCAGGGTCTTGATGTTCATAACCACCTCTAACGCTTTAAAAATTCGCTGAGACTGTCGAGCCCGACAGCACCTCTATCGCGGTTGGTGCCATGCAATGGCAGAAAGTTCTACGCGCCGGAAAAAATACCTGGCGGCGCCTCCGCCCATCCTTTTCCGATTGCATCGGGCAGGGCGTTGCTGGTATCTGTACGCATAACCAGTATTCGCTCGCCATGGCCCATTGATCCCGTGACTGAAAACCCGCTCGACGATCCGTTCTATTACCTTAATAACTTCATGCAAGTCATTGATTGGCTTGAGCAACGCTATGGCGATGTGCTGAGCGTCGAGGAGCAGCGGTTCATCGCCGAGTTCAATGGCTTGCCCCGTGAATCCCGGGGGTTGCTGGTCCGGATGGTCATGCGCAAGGGCATTCATTTCAGGGCCAGTAAACTGCACTACGGCGAAATCGGTGACATCGCCAGCGCCGTCGAACCGCTCGTGGCACGGGGCTGGATCGATGAGCGGCTGCCGTTGGCGATCGAGACGCTGTTCGATGCACTGCTCAAGGCCGAAGTGGTCGAATGTTTTGGCCACCTGATCGAACAGCCCAAAGGCAAAAAAGCCGATTGGCTGCCGGCACTGAGCGAGCGGTTTCCCGACATGCGCAGTTTCAGTGACTGGTGTCCTTCGCTGAACGACCGTTTGTTCAGCCTGACCATCATGGGCTTGTGCGACCGCTTGCGCTTGATGTTTTTCGGCAATCTTTACCAGGACTGGTCCGAATTCGTGCTCGCCGACCTTGGCATCTTTACCTACGAGAAGGTCGAGTTCTGCGCCGATTCCCGAGGTTTGCGCAGCCGCGAGGACGTGGATGCCTGCATGTTCCTTCATCAATGCCAGCAGCGCTTCGAGGCCGGTGAAGCGCTAGCGGAGATTGTCGAGCATATCCATGGGTTGACGCTGGACAATCCCTGGTTGCAAAGGCGCCGCGACAAGTTGCTGTTCCAGATGGCCCAGCACTGCGAACGCGTGGCGGATTTCAGTACGGCGCTGGGGTTGTACCGCCAATGTGCCTACCCCGGTGCTCGTGCACGCTTGATCCGGGTGCTGGAGCGTTGCGCGCAATTCGAGCTGGCCCTGGCGCTGGCCACCGAGGCCGAGCGCTCGCCACACAGCGCCGCCGAACACCAGCAATTGCTGCGCATGCTGCCCAGGTTGCGCCGCAAGCTGGGCGGGCCGGCGGTAAAACGCCCATCCCCGAGGGAAATGCTGCGCCTGGACCTGCAACTGCCCCGGACCGACCCGGTGATGTCGGTGGAGTACTGCGTTCAGGCACACCTGGCGCAAGCGTCGGCGCCTGTGCATTACGTCGAGAACAGCCTGATCAACTCACTGTTCGGCCTGCTGTGCTGGCCGGCGATTTTCGCGCCGCTGCCGGGGGCTTTCTTCCACCCGTTCCAGCGCGGTCCGGTGGACCTGCTCAACGAAGACTTCCACGAGCGTCGGGCCGAGCTGTTCCAGGCTTGCCTGGCGGAACTCGACGATGGCCGTTATCGGCAGACCGTGCGCGAACGCTATGTCGAAAAGTGGGGCGTGCAGTCACCCTTCGTTTTCTGGGGAGCGCTCAGTGAAGAATTGCTGGAGCAGGCGCTGGACTGCCTGCCGGCCGAGCACCTCAAGCACTGGTTCAGCCGCTTGTTGCTGGACATCAAGGCCAACCGCGCCGGGATGCCGGACCTGATCCAGTTCTGGCCGCAGCAAAAGACCTACCGCATGATCGAGGTCAAGGGCCCGGGGGATCGCCTGCAGGATAACCAGTTGCGCTGGCTGGAGTTCTGCCACGAGCACCGCATGCCGGTCGCCGTGTGCTACGTGCAGTGGGCGGAGCAGGACGCTTGAGCTACAGCATCGCGGTGCGGGCGCTGTGCGAATTCACCGCCAAGGCCGGCGACCTCGACCTGCGCTTCACACCGTCGCCAACCGCGCTGGAGGGCATCGTCGGGCATCGCACCGTGGCGTCCAGGCGCAGCGAGGATTATCAAAGCGAAGTCGCCCTCGAAGGCCAGTACCTGAGCCTGAAAGTCAAAGGCCGGGCGGACGGCTACGATCCTGCGCAAAACTGCCTGGAAGAAGTCAAGACCTACCGGGGCGACCTGAGCAGGCAGCCGGCCAATCACCGCCAGCTACATTGGGCCCAGGCCAAAATCTATGGCTGGCTGATGTGCCGCAAACTGGACCTGGCGCAGATCAATCTGGCACTGGTGTATTTCGACATCGTCAGCGAAAAGGAAACCTGCCTGGTCGAGACGTTCGGCGCCACGCAATTGCAGTTGTTTTTCGAGGCGCATTGCGCGCGCTTCCTGCTCTGGGCCGAGCAGGAGATGGCCCATCGCGAAGCGCGCAACCGGGCGGCCGGGCAGCTGGCGTTTCCCCATGCCGATTTTCGGCCGGGGCAGCGTCATCTCGCCGAATCGGTGTTCAAGGCGGTCAGTACCGGTCGTTGCCTGATGGCCCAGGCCCCGACGGGGATTGGCAAGACCGTCGGCACCTTGTTTCCGATGCTCAAGGCCCTGGCGCCGCAGCAGCTGGACAAGGTGTTTTTCCTCACGGCCAAGACCCCGGGACGCCAACTGGCCCTGGACGCGGCGCGGGTCATCCTTGAGCGCGCCGAGGCGCCGCCCTTGCGGGTTCTGGAGATGATTGCCCGGGACAAGGCCTGCGAGCACCCGGACAAGGCGTGTCACGGTGAATCCTGCCCGTTGGCCCAGGGCTTCTATGACCGCTTGCCGGCTGCGCGCCAGGCCGCCAGCGGGCTGAACCTGCTGCACCAGCGTGCCTTGCGCGAGGTCGCTTTGGCGCACGGGGTCTGTCCGTATTACCTGAGCCAGGAAATGGCCCGTTGGGCGGACGTGGTGGTGGCCGACTATAACTACTACTTCGACTTCAGCGCCTTGTTGTTCGGGCTGGCTCAAGCGAACAACTGGAAGGTCGCGGTGCTGGTGGACGAGGCTCACAACCTGGTGGAGCGCGGCCGCCAGATGTACAGCGCCACGCTCGATCAGGGGGCACTCAACGCGGTCCGCAAAATCGCGCCCGAGGCGTTGAAAAAGCCCCTGCAACGGGTCAACCGTGAATGGAATGCCTTGCATGGCCAGCAATTGGCTGTCTATCAGGCCTACGCCAAGGCGCCGGAAAAACTGCTGCAAGCGTTGTCATCCTGTAGCGCCAGCATCGGCGACTACCTCAACGATCACCCTCAAGGCCTGGACAGCGCACTCCAGGGTTTTTACTTCGACATGCTGCAGTTCTGCCGGGTGGCCGAGCTGTTCGATGAGCACTTCCTGTTTGATATCGCCAAGCGCGACCTCGATCGCAAACGACCGCTCTCGCAACTGTGCCTGCGTAACGTGGTGCCCGCCGGTTTCATCGGCCCGCGCCTGACGGCGGCACGCAGCACCGTGCTGTTCTCGGCGACCCTCAGCCCGCGCCACTATTACGCGGATTTGCTGGGTACGCCGGCGAACACCGTGTGCATCGACGTCGAATCGCCTTTTCACGCCGATCAGCTGCAGGTCCATATCGTCAACCGCATCTCGACCCGCTTCGCCCATCGCCAGGCGTCTCTTGCGCCCATCGTCGAGCTCATCGCCCGACAATTCAGCGAACGCCCCGGCAACTACCTGGCGTTTTTCAGCAGTTTCGACTATTCGCAGCAGGTGGCGCAGTTGCTGGCCGAATGTCATCCCCACATCAACCTGTGGTCGCAATCGCGTGGCATGGGTGAAGCGCAGCGACAGCAGTTTCTCGATCAGTTTACCGAGGGCGGCGAGGGCATCGGCTTTGCGGTATTGGGCGGGGCGTTCGGCGAAGGCATCGACTTGCCCGGTGCGCGGTTGATCGGCGCGTTCATCGCCACGCTCGGGCTGGCGCAATTCAACCCGGTCAACGAGCAGATGAAACGGCGCATGGCGGCGATTTTCGGCGCCGGCCATGACTACACCTACCTGTTTCCCGGCGTGCAGAAAGTGGTGCAGGCCGCCGGGCGGGTGATTCGCACCCAGCAGGACCGAGGAGTGGTGATGCTGATCGATGACCGTTTTGGCGAGAGCAAGGTCAGGCAACTGCTGCCGCGCTGGTGGTCGATCCGCGACCCGCTGGCGCCGGGGCCGGAGATGGACGGGGCGAGCGCCGAAGATTCGCCTTTCCAATTCGGCAGTTTGTCGCATACTCCTGAAAAACAGTGCTGACGCGAGAATTCAATGAGTGAGGATCGGAGCAAAGTGGACGAGAGCGAGGAATCGCGCTTTCGCTTGCTGATTGATGCGGTGGTCGACTATGCGATCTACATGATCGACCCCGACGGCATCATTACCAGCTGGAACGCCGGCGCCAGGCGGTTCAAGGGGTATGAAGAAGCCGAAATCCTCGGTCACCACTTCTCGCGCTTCTACACGGAATCGGATCGTCAGGCCGGCTTGCCTCAAAGGGCGCTCGACACGGCGATTCGCGAAGGGCGTTTCGAAGGCGAGGGCTGGCGCGTACGCAAGGACGGCACGCATTTCTGGTGCCATGTGGTGATCGATCCGATTCGCGATCCCAACGGCAAGTTGCTGGGCTTTGCCAAGATCACCCGCGACCTGACCGACCGCAAGATGGCCGAGGAAACCCTCAAGCAAAGCGAGCAGCAATTCCGCCTGCTGGTGCAAAGCGTCACCGACTACGCCATCTACATGCTCACGCCGGACGGACGGGTGTCCAACTGGAACCCGGGGGCCCAGCGCATCAAGGGCTATCGTCCCGACGAGGTGATAGGCCAGCACTTCTCGATGTTCTATACCCCGCAAGACCGTGAGGCCGGCGAGCCACAACGGACACTGGACATCGCAACGCGCGAAGGGCGCTTTGAAAACAAGGGCTGGCGCCTGCGCAAGGATGGCACGCGATTCCTCGCCCATGTGGTGGTGGACCCGATCTGGGGCGACACGGGCACGTTGCTCGGGTTCGCCAAGATCACCCGCGATATCACCGAGGCGGCCCAGGCGCAGCAGACCCTCGAACAAACCCGCGAAGCGCTGTTCCAGGCGCAGAAGATGCAGGCCATCGGTCAACTCAGCGGCGGCATTGCCCACGACTTCAACAACTTGCTGACGGTCATCCTCGGCAACCTGGAGATCGTCCGCAAGCGCATTGGGGACGATCCGCGACTGGGCCGCTTGCTGGACAATGCCACCCAAGGCGCCTTGCGTGGCGTATCCCTGACCCAGCGCATGCTGGCCTTTGCCCGGCGCCAGGAACTCAAGGCCGAAGCGGTCGACATCCCGACGCTGGTGGAGGGCATCACCGGGCTGTTGCGCAGTTCGCTTGGCCCGGCGGTGAAAATCGAAACGCGCTTTTCACCCGAACTCGAGCCGGTCCTGGCCGATGTCAACCAGCTTGAGCTGGCGGTGCTCAACCTGGCGACCAATGCCCGTGATGCGATGCCCAATGGCGGAAAAATCGTGATCGGTACCCGCGCCGAGGTCATTCTCGACCAGCCCCATTCGACCCTGGCGCCCGGGCGGTATGTGTGCCTGGCGATCACTGACACCGGGGAAGGCATGGATGACACGACGCTCGCGTCGGCGATGGATCCGTTTTTCACCACCAAGGGGGTCGGCAAAGGAACGGGCCTGGGGCTGTCGATGGTGCATGGTTTCATCGAACAGATGGGCGGGCGTTTCATCCTCAAGAGCGAGAAAGACAAAGGCACCACCGCCGAACTCTGGTTGCCTGTGGCCAAGTCAGGCTCGGTGGCCGAACCGCTGGCAACCGAGCCCGAGGCACCGCAGGTTCCAGGGCTGAATGTGTTGGTGGTCGATGACGACAGCCTGGTACTGACCAGCACCTGCCTGTTGCTGGAAGACCTGGGTCACCGGGTGACGGTTGCCGAGTCCGGTGCACAAGCGTTGCTGCTCTGTGAGAGCGCGCAGCACTTCGACCTGGTCATCACCGATATGGCCATGCCGCAAATGAATGGCGCGCAACTGGCGCAGGCCATCCGCATCCTCAAGCCCACGTTGCCGATCGTGCTGGCCACGGGGTACGCGGAGCGCCTGGAGGGTTTCGCCGCCGCACTGCCGCGCCTGCCCAAGCCCTTTACGCAAATCAATCTGGTGGAAATCATCGCTTCGGCGATGAAGTGAGTTCATAGCGCGCCAGCATCGGCTGCGTGCTGATGCCGTGCAGCAGGATGCTCAGCGCCACCACCGACAGCGTGAGGTCGGTGCACAGGCTGGCCACCGCGGTGGGAAGGTCATGGTTCAAGGCGTAGAACAGGTAGTAAAAGCTGCCGATGCCGCGAATCCCGAACCAGCCGATCAACAGCCTTTGCCGGACATTGAGCAAACTGCCCCATGGCACCAGTGCGACGCTCACGGGGCGAATCACGCAGAACAGCACCAGGGCAATGGCCAGGGCGCGCCAGTCCCAGTGTCCGATCAATACCACCCCGAGCAGAGTCACCAGGAACACCTCCATGGCCCGCTCGACCAGACTGCCAAAGGACAGCATGTCGCCAATCATGATGCCAGCGGCCACCTGGGTGTCTTCGAGGTTTTCCACGTCGCCGTGCACCGCATCGGCGGGTTCGACATGCTGGTGACCGACCACCGCTTGCACCAGGTGCTCGGCCGGTGGCTGGGCATGCCCCGTTGATTTGACTTCGGCCCGACGAAGGCCCAGTCCGGCGGCGAATACCGAGAGAAAGCCGTAGCCGTGAACCGATTCGGCGGCGACATAGGCCAGCGCAATCAGGGCGAAGGTCAGGTAATCGTTGGGGGAGAGGGTGCTGTCGGCATTGCGGATGCGCATCGACAGGGTCAAGCGCCCGATGCCGCGTCCCATGCAATAGCCGATCAGCAAGCCGGCGGGTACGGCCCACAGCAGGCGCTTGAGTGCCCAGTCATCCAGCCAGGCGCTGGACGTACTGTCGCCCTGTTGCAGAAACAGCAAACCGAGGATGACAAAGGGAAAGGCGACGCCGTCATTCAGGCCGGCCTCGCCGGACAGCCCGAAGCGGACCGGGTCGTCATCCTTGGCATCGTTGACCTGCACCAGGGACGCGAGCACCGGGTCGGTGGGTGCCAGAATCGCGCCGATCAACAATGACGGTCCCCACGCCAGCTCGAAGATGAAATGCAACAACAGGCAAACGCCGGTAATGGACAGGAGCATCACCGGCCCCGCCAACCCGAACGCCACGCGCCATTTGCGATCCCTGAGCGGCAGGCGCAGCTTCAAGCCGCAGACGAACAACGAAAAAAGCACCGCGACTTCCGTCAGGTGCTCCATCCAGAACGCCGCCTCCTGTATATCCAGCCGGAGCCAGCCCAGGCCCGCCGGACCGATGGCCACGCCCAGCGCCAGGCACACGGCCGAGGTGGTGACGGGCATCCATCGCAGATAGGAGGAGGTGAGCGCGAGCGTGAGCAGTACGGCGCCCAGCACGGCAACCCAGGCAACGAAACTCATGGCTGCGAAGGTGCGGGCATGACGATCTCCACGTAACAAAGGGACGGTTGGCCGGGCCTTTAGGTGTGGAGTGCTGGCGCTGCCCACGGTTCCATTTTTCAATGGAGAACCGGTCGGGGCCTTTGCAGGAGCTGCCGCACGCGGCGATCATTTGATTTTGACGTTCAAGGTCAAAAGATCGCAGCCTGCGGCAGCTCCTACAGGGGAGGGTGTTGTTTTGGTGGGTGGATCAGCCCTTGAGGTGACGCAAGCTGCGCTCCATCCGGGCAATCCCTTCTTCCAGCAGCGAACGCGGGCAACCGAAGTTCAAACGCACGAATTGCTTGCAGTCATCACCGAAGTCCAGGCCCGGGCTCAAGCCGACCCTGGCCTCATCGAGGAAGAACTGCTGCGGGTTGTCCAGCGCCAGTGCCGTGCAGTCGAGCCAGGCCAGGTAGGTGCTTTGCGGCACGTTCATGGTGATGCCCGGCAAGCGGGTGCGCACGGCGTCGACCAGGTAGTCGCGGTTGCCTTGCAGATAAGTGTTCAGCTCGGCCAGCCAGGGCCCGGCTTCGCTGTAGGCGACACGGGTGGCTTCCAGGCCCAGCGGGTTGACGCTGTCGACCATGCCGCAACGGGCGTGGTTGACCCGCTCGCGCAGGTGGCGGTCCTGGATGATCATGAACGAGGTTTTCAGGCCGGCGATGTTGTAGGCCTTGCTGGCCGACATCAGGGTGATGGTGCGCTGGGCGACTTGCGGGCTCAGGGTGGCCATCGGAATGTGCCGGCGACCATCGAAGCACAGCTCGGCATGGATCTCGTCGGAGATGATCCAGGCGTCGTGCTCCAGGCAAATGTCGGCGATGGCTTGCAGCTCTTCCCGCGCGAACGCCTTGCCCAGCGGATTGTGCGGGTTGCTCAGCAGCAGGGCGCCACCGCCTTGCAGCGACTGGCTCAGGGTGTCCAGCGGTGTGCTGTAGGTGCCGTCGGCCTGTGCGTCGAAATTCAGTTCGACCTTGTTCAGGCCCCAATGGCCCGGCGCGTGGCGCAACGGCGGGTAGTTGGGGACTTGCACCACGACCGTCTGCTGCGGCTGGACCAGCGCCTTGAGCGCCATGTTGAAGCCCGACTCCACCCCCGGCAGGAAGATCAGCTCCTGCGGTTCGACCCGCCAGGCGTACTTGTTCCACAGGTCGGCGACGATGGCCTCGCGCAGATTGTCCGGGGCTACGCTGTAGCCGACCATCGGGTGCTCCAGACGCTTTTGCAGGGCCTGGATGATCATCGGTGGCGCGGCGAAATCCATGTCGGCGACCCACATCGGCAACACGTCGGCCGGGTAGCGGCTCCATTTGGTGCTGCCGGTGTTGTGGCGGTCGAACACCTGATCGAAATCGAAAGTCATGCGGGGTCTCGTGAAGGCGGGGTTGATCATGCCCGCCATGATAAGCGCCAACCCCCTGCAGGAGCGAGCTTGCTCAATGGCCTATACAACATAAACCCTGTGGGAGCGGGCTTGCTCGCGAAGAGGGCGTGTCAGTCGACATCAACGTCGGCTGACGCTCCGCCTTCGCGAGCAAGCCCGCTCCCACATGTTCTGTGTCTGACTGTCAATTGCCCGACGGTCGGTTTTCATCTCGAATTCGACAGCGTTAGCTAAAGTTCAACTGTCGGCAGCCCGTCTGCCGCGACCGTGATTGTCCAGAAAAATCCGCCAAAGCAGCGGATCTCCACCTGATCAGGAGTGCACGATGGACCTCAGCCGTCGTCAGTTCTTCAAGGTCGCCGGTATCGGCCTTGCAGGCTCTAGCCTGGGCGCGTTGGGCATGGCCCCGACGGCAGCCTTTGCCGAACAGGTGCGTCATTTCAAGCTCGCCCACACCCATGAAACCCGCAACACCTGCCCGTATTGCTCGGTCGGCTGCGGGTTGATCATGTACAGCCAGGGCGATACGGCGAAGAATGTCGCGCAAAGCATCATTCACATCGAAGGTGACGCCGACCACCCGGTCAATCGCGGCACCCTGTGCCCCAAGGGCGCCGGCCTGCTGGACTTCATTCACAGCCCCGGCCGCCTGCAATACCCGCAGGTGCGCAAGCCCGGCAGCGACGAGTGGACGCGCATCGGCTGGGATGAAGCGCTGGACCGCATCGCCGACCTGATGAAGGCCGACCGCGACGCCAACTTCATTGAGAAAAACGCCCAGGGCCAGACGGTAAACCGCTGGCTGACCACCGGTTTCCTCGCGGCCTCGGCGGCGTCCAACGAAGCGGGCTACATCACCCACAAGGTCATTCGCAGTCTCGGCATGCTGGGGTTTGATAACCAGGCGCGTGTCTGACACGGCCCGACGGTGGCAAGTCTTGCCCCGACGTACGGCCGTGGTGCCATGACCAATACCTGGACCGATATCGCCAACGCGAACCTGGTTCTGGTGATGGGCGGCAACGCAGCAGAAGCGCACCCCTGCGGTTTCAAATGGGTGACCGAAGCCAAGGCGCACAACAAGGCGCGGCTGATCGTGGTCGATCCGCGTTTTACCCGGACCGCCTCGGTGGCCGACTATTACGCGCCGATTCGCACCGGCACCGACATTGCCTTCATGGGCGGGCTGATCAATTACCTGCTGACCGAGGACAAGATCCAGCACGAATACGTGCGCAACTACACCGACGTGTCGTTCATCGTCAAAGCCGGCTATGGCTTCGAGGATGGCATTTTCAGCGGTTACGACGCGGCCAAGCGCACCTACACTGACAAGTCCGGCTGGGGCTATGAGCTGGGTGAGGACGGCTTCGTCAAAGTCGATCCGACCCTGCAAGACCCACGCTGCGTCTATCAATTGATGAAGCAGCATTTCAGCCGCTACAACATCGAACTGGCGAGCCAGATTTGCGGCATGCCGGTTGATGCGATGCACAAGATCTGGGAGGAAATCGCCACCTGCTCGACACCCGGCAAGACCATGACGATTCTCTATGCCCTGGGCTGGACCCAGCATTCGATCGGCTCGCAGATCATCCGCAGCGCGGCGATGGTGCAATTGCTGTTGGGCAACGTCGGCATGCCGGGCGGCGGCGTGAATGCCTTGCGCGGGCACTCCAATATCCAGGGCCTGACCGACCTGGGCCTGTTGTCCAACTCGCTGCCGGGCTACCTGACGCTGCCCGGCGATGCCGAGCAGGATTACCACGCCTATATCGTCAAACGTACGCAAACCCCGCTGCGCCCGGGGCAGCTGTCCTATTGGCAGAACTACAGCAAGTTCCACGTCAGCCTGATGAAAGCCTGGTACGGCGCCAATGCCACGGCCGAAAACAACTGGGCCTACGACTACCTGCCCAAACTCGACATCCCCAACTACGACATCCTCAAGGTCTTCGACCTGATGGGCCAGGGCAAGGTCAACGGCTACATGTGCCAGGGCTTCAACCCCATCGCCGCGCTGCCCGACAAGAACCGGGTGATGGCGGCGCTGGCCAAGCTGAAGTGGCTGGTGGTGATGGACCCGCTGTCCACCGAGACCTCGGAGTTCTGGCGCCATGTCGGGCCGTACAACGATGTGAAGAGCGCCGACATCCAGACCGAAGTGATTCGCCTGCCGACCACCTGTTTCGCCGAAGAGGATGGTTCGCTGGTCAACAGCAGCCGCTGGTTGCAATGGCACTGGAAAGGCGCCGACGGCCCGGGTGAGGCGCGCACCGACGTGCGGATCATGAGCGAGTTGTTCCTGCGCCTGCGCCAGCGCTACCAGGCCAACGGCGGCGCTTACGCCGAGCCGATCCTCAAGCTGTCGTGGCCGTACAAGATCGCCGACGAGCCTTCGCCGGAGGAACTGGCGAAGGAAATCAACGGCAGCGCCACCACCGATTTCACCGACGCCACGGGCGCTGCGATCAAGGCCAATGCGCAACTGGCCGCGTTCAGCCAGCTCAAGGACGACGGCAGCACGGCGTCCGGTTGCTGGATCTTCTGTGGCAGCTGGACCGAGACCGGCAACCAGATGGCCCGGCGCGACAACAACGATCCGTACGGCATGCATCAGCACCAGGGCTGGGCCTGGGCCTGGCCGGCCAACCGGCGGATTCTCTACAACCGCGCTTCGGCCGACCCGCAAGGCAAGCCGTGGGACGAGAAAAAACGCCTGGTGTGGTGGAACGGCAAGGCCTGGGGCGGCACCGATGTGCCGGACTTCAAGGCTGACTCGGCACCGGACGCCGGGATGAATCCGTTCATCATGAACCCTGAAGGCGTTGCCCGTTTCTTTGCCGTCGACAAGATGAACGAGGGCCCATTCCCCGAGCATTACGAGCCGTTCGAGACGCCGATCGGCATCAACCCGCTGCACCCGCAAAACAAGAAGGCCACCAGCAACCCGGCGGCGCGGATCTTCGATTCGGTCTGGGATTCCCTCGGCGTCGCCAAGGATTACCCGTACGCCGCCACCAGCTACCGGCTGACCGAGCATTTCCACTTCTGGAGCAAGCACTGCAAGCTCAATGCGATCGCCCAGCCCGAGCAATTCGTCGAAATCGGCGAGGTGCTGGCCAAGGAGAAAGGCATCGTCGCCGGTGACCGCGTACGGGTGAGTTGTAAGCGCGGGCATATCGAGGCAGTGGCGGTGGTGACCAAGCGGATCCGGCCGTTGCAGGTGAACAATCAGGTGGTGCACCAGATCGGCATTCCGCTGCACTGGGGCTTCACCGGCCTCACGCGCCACGGCTACCTGACCAACACCCTGGTGCCGTTCCTCGGCGATGGCAACACCCAGACCCCGGAATCCAAGTCATTCCTGGTCAACGTGGAGAAAATCTGAATGGCCAGCCAAGACATCGTTGCCCGCTCGGCCACCACCACCGTGCCCTCGTCGGTGCGCAACCTGGAGGAAGTGGCGAAGCTGATCGACACCACCAAATGCATCGGCTGCAAGGCCTGCCAGGTCGCCTGCTCGGAATGGAACGAACTGCGCGATGAAGTGGGGCATAACCACGGAACCTACGACAACCCGCAGGACCTGACAGCTGAAACCTGGACCCTGATGCGCTTCACCGAGCACGAAACCGATGCCGGTAACCTGGAATGGCTGATCCGCAAGGATGGCTGCATGCACTGCGCCGAACCCGGTTGCCTGGCCGCCTGCCCCAGCCCCGGGGCGATCATCAAGCACGCCAACGGCATCGTCGATTTCAACCAGGACCATTGCATCGGCTGCGGCTACTGCATCACCGGTTGCCCGTTCAACATCCCGCGCATCTCGCAGAAGGATCACAAGGCCTACAAATGCACGCTGTGTTCGGACCGGGTGGCGGTGGGGCTGGAACCGGCCTGCGTGAAGACCTGCCCGACCGGCGCCATCGTCTTCGGCTCCAAGGAAGACATGAAGGAACACGCCGCCGAGCGCATCGTCGACCTGAAAAGCCGTGGCTTCGATAACGCCGGTCTGTATGACCCGGCCGGCGTCGGTGGCACCCATGTGATGTACGTGCTGCATCATGCCGACACGCCGACACTGTATGCCGGGTTGCCGAGCGATCCGGCCATCAGCCCCTTGGTCAGCCTGTGGAAAGGCGTGAGCAAGCCGCTGGCGTTGCTGGCCATGGGCGCGGCGGTGCTGGCCGGGTTCTTCCACTACGTGCGCGTCGGGCCGAACCGGGTCGAGGAAGATGAGCACCCGGACCCGCCGGACACCTCGGTGCACACCGTCGATCCTTCCGTGCATACCTTTGATCCACGCGGGGAGGACCGGCCATGAGCAACAAGACGATCCTGCGCTATACCGCCAACCAGCGCACCAATCACTGGCTGGTGGCGATGCTGTTCTTCATGGCCGGGCTGTCCGGGCTGGCGCTGTTTCATCCGGCGCTGTTCTGGTTGAGCAACCTGTTCGGCGGCGGGCCATGGACCCGAATCCTGCATCCGTTCATGGGCGTGCTGATGTTTGTGCTGTTCCTCGGCCTGGTGTTTCGATTCTGGCGCGCCAATTACTTCATCGCCAATGACCGGACCTGGCTGCGCCGGATCGATCGGGTGCTGGTCAACGATGAAGACAGCGTGCCGCCGGTGGGCAAGTACAACGCCGGGCAGAAGCTGCTGTTCTGGACTTTACTGCTGTGCATGCTGGTGCTGCTGTTCAGCGGCCTGGTGATCTGGCGTGCTTACTTCAGCGAATACTTCGGTATCACCAGCCTGCGCTGGGCCATGTTGCTGCATGCGCTGGCCGGTTTCGTGCTGATCCTGAGCATCATCGTGCACATCTACGCCGGCATCTGGATCAAGGGCTCGGTCAGCGCCATGATGCACGGCTGGGTCAGCCGGGCGTGGGCGCGCAAGCACCATGAGCTGTGGTATCGGGAAGTGACGCGCGACGAACGCCCCGATCCGCCGATGCGCAAAAAAGGACATTGATTTGGCGACCATCCTCGAACCCGGTCAAATCGAAGCGGCGGCCGGTTCGCCGCCGTTCCTGCACCTGCCGCCGCACAACCTGTTCAGCTTGCGTGCCGGGCGCCTCGACCGGCTGGCCGAAGGGCATGCGCTGGCCGATTACCTGCGCCTGTTGGCCGGGTTGTGCCGCACGCAACAGCAGGTGCTGGACGATCCGCCGTCCAGCGAGCCGCTCGACCGCCAACGCATCGAGTTGTGCCTTCAGCACGGGCTGCCGCCATTCGCGGCCGACAGCCTGAGCCGTGAAGACGACTGGCAGGCGTTTCTCGATACCTTGTTGAGACGCTATGCCGCCCCCGAGCAACCGGCCGTGACGCAGGCGCTGGACACCTTGCATGCAGCCGACCCCGGACAACGCCGCGCCTGGGCGGTGGCGCTGGTCAGTGGCCAGTATTCGCTGGTGCCGCCGGCCCTGGTGCCGTTCCTCGGCGCAGCCTTGCAAACGGCCTGGAGCCATTGGTTGCTGAGCACGGCGAATCTGAATCTGGCCCAAGGCCCCGGCCTCAGCCAATGCCCGGCTTGCGGTTCGCCGGCGATGGCCGGGGTGATTCGCAATCGCGGCAAGCACAATGGTTTGCGTTATCTGGTCTGTTCTTTATGCGCCTGCGAATGGCACGTGGTGCGGGTCAAATGCGTGTACTGCGAGCAGAGCAAGGGCCTTGAATACCTGAGCCTTGCGGATGATCGCCACGCCGCCAGCCAGGCGCCGTTGCGGGCCGAGGTCTGTCCGGGCTGCAACAGTTATCTGAAGCTGCTCTACCTGGAGAACGATGCCCACGCCGAAGCACTCTCGGCCGACCTGGGCAGCCTGATGCTGGACATGCGCCTGGCCCAGGACGGCTATCAACGGCTGGCCCCCAATCTGTTGCTGGCACCGGGAGACGAGTGAGCACAGGGTCTACACTCTGGCGCAACGGTCCTTGCCCGATCCCCTGTAGGAGCGAGCATGCTCGCGATGGTGGTCCGAGCGCCGCGTTCTTTCTGACTGGTTGCGTTATCGTTCACGACCATCGCGAGCATGCTCGCTCCTACAGGGAAACGCCGGGACAGTCACTGCCAATTCCTTGGTATTCCGGAGCGCCTGATGCCCGCAAGTCCCGCCAGCCCAACGCCGCGCCTGCCTTCCATCGACAGCTTGCTGCGCCACCCGGCGTGCCAACCCTTGACCGAGCGTTATGGGCGCGATGCCTTGCTGGCGGCCTTGCGACAGTTGCTCGATGAGCTGCGCGACAGCGTGCGGCTGAGCCAGGTCGAAGCGGTGGAGGTCAGCGCCGAGGTACTGGCGGGGCGGGTAGCGGAGCGCCTGGCCAATCAGCACCGCAGTCACGTACGCCGGGTGTTCAACCTCACCGGGACCGTTCTGCACACCAATCTCGGGCGGGCGTTGCTGCCGCAGGAAGCCATCTTTGCGGTGCAAATGGCCGCGCGTTATCCGCTTAACCTGGAGTTCGACCTTCACAGCGGCAAGCGCGGCGACCGCGACGATCTGATCGAAGGCCTGATCCGCGAGCTGACCGGTGCCGAAGCGGTCACTGTGGTCAATAACAACGCCGCCGCGGTGCTGCTGACCCTCAACAGCCTGGGGGCGCGCAAGGAGGGGATCATTTCCCGGGGCGAGCTGATCGAAATCGGCGGCGCGTTTCGCATTCCCGACATCATGGCTCGTGCCGGGGTGAAGCTGCACGAAGTCGGCACCACCAACCGCACCCATGCCCGCGACTACGAGGCCGCCATCGGCCCGCGCAGCGGCCTGGTGATGCGCGTGCACGCGAGCAACTATGACATCCAGGGTTTCACCGCCCGCGTGCCGACCGCGGAACTGGCGCAATTGGCGCACCGACACGGTTTGCCGCTGCTCGAAGACCTGGGCAGCGGCAGCCTGCTGGACCTCACGCGCTGGGGCCTGCCCGCCGAACCCACGGTACGCCAGGCCTTGCTCGATGGCGCCGACATCGTCACCTTCAGCGGCGATAAACTGCTCGGTGGCCCGCAGGCGGGGTTGATTGTCGGGCGCGAGGACTTGATTGCGCGGATCAAGAAAAACCCGCTCAAGCGCGCGCTGCGGGTCGACAAGCTGACCCTGGCCGCCCTCGAAGCGGTCCTGGGCCTGTACCGCAACCCGGATCGACTGGCCGAACGGCTACCGAGTCTGCGCCTGCTCACGCGTACCCGGGCCGACATCCTCGGCCAGGCTCAACGTTTGCAACCGTCACTGGCGCGGGTCTTGGGTGACAGCTGGTCCGTCAGTGCAGTGCCCGCGCTGGGCATGATCGGCAGCGGTAGCCAACCGGTGGCGCGCTTGCCGAGTGCCGCGCTGTGCCTGCGCCCACTCAGCTCAAAGCGTCTGCGCGGGCGTTGCCTGCATGGGCTGGAGGCCGCGCTGCGCGGCTTGCCGATTCCGGTGCTCGGGCGTATCGACGACGACGCCTTGTGGCTCGATTTGCGGCAACTGGACGACGAGGCGGCGTGGCTGGCGCAGCTCGATCAATTGCAGGTGCCGGGTTGATTGTCGGCACCGCGGGGCACATCGATCACGGCAAGACGGCGTTGCTCCAGGCCTTGACCGGGCAGGCCGGTGACCGACGCCGGGAAGAGCGCGAGCGGGGCATGACGATCGACCTGGGCTACCTCTACGCGGCACTGGAACCCGGCGCGCCCCTGACCGGTTTCATCGACGTGCCCGGTCATGAGCGCTTCACCCATAACATGCTCGCCGGCGCCCAGGGCATCGATCTGGTGCTGCTGGTCGTCGCTGCCGATGACGGTGTGATGCCCCAGACCCGGGAACACCTGGCCATCGTCGAGTTGCTGGGGATTGCCCGGGCACTGGTGGCCATCAGCAAATGCGACCGCGTCGAGCCGGCCCGGGTGCAAGCCGTACGGGCGCAGATCACTCAGTTGTTGGCGCCAGGCCCATACGCCGATGCGCCGTTGGTGGCGTTGTCGAGCGTGACCGGGGAGGGCATCGAAACCCTGCGGCAAGCCTTGCTGGATGCCCAGCGTGACGTGCGGCAACGCCGCCTCGACGGGGGCTTTCGCCTGTGGATCGACCGGGCCTTCAGCGTGGCGGGCGCGGGCATCGTGGTCACCGGCACGGCCCTGTCGGGAGAGGTGGCAGTGGGCGATACATTGGTGCTCGGCCCCCTCGACAAACGGGTGCGCGTGCGCGGCCTGCATGCGCAGAATCAAGCCGCCGAAACCGCCGTGGCCGGGCAGCGGGTCGCCTTGAACCTCAGTGGCGAACGCCTGGCGCTGGAGCAGATTCATCGCGGTCAGTGGCTGGTGGCCGAGTGGCTGTATGCAGCGACCCAGCGCGTGGACATCGATCTGCAAGTGCTGGCGAGCGAGCCCCGCGCCTTCGAGCATTTTCAGCCGGTGCACGTGCATGTCGGCACTCAGGACGTCACTGGCCGAGTGGCCTTGCTGGAGGGCGCGAGCCTGGGGCCGGGTGAGCGGATGTTTGCGCAACTGCTGCTCAATGCTCCGGTGCAGGTTGTGAACGGCGATCCGTTGATCCTGCGCGACCAGAGCGCTCAACGCACCCTTGGCGGTGGGCGGGTGCTCGACCCGTTCGCGCCGGCCCGGCACCGCCGCAGTCCCGAACGATTGTCACAGTTGAAGGCATTGGCCAGCGCCACGCGTTTGGAAACCCTGCTGCCGGTGTTGCTGGCCCACAGCGACAGCGGGCTCGATCCGCAACAGTTGGAGCGCCAGTTCAATCATCCACGGGCAACCTGGGTGTTGCCGGAGGACGTGCTATTGATCGAAACGCGGCTTGGGCCGGTGTTGTTCGACGCTGGCCGCTGGCAAGCCTTGAAGGCCGAATTACTGCATCACCTGGCGCGCTTTCATGAGCAGGAGCCGGATCAGATGGGCCCGGACCGTGATCGTCTGCGCCGTTTCGCCGGCACGGCCCTGGACCGCCCGCGTTTCATCAGCCTGCTCGACGAATTGCTGGCCTGCGGTGCCGTCACCGCCAGCGGGCCCTGGTTGCATTTGCCCGATCATCACGTACGCCTCAATGAAGCGGACGAAGCACTGTGGCAGCAGTTGCAACCGTTGTTCGAGGCGGCCGGGTTCGATCCGCCGTGGGTGCGGCAATTGGGGCATGACGAAGCCAGGGTGCGCGCGCTGCTGCGCAAAATGGCCCGGTTGGGGTTGCTGCACCAGGTGGTCAGGGATCTGTTCTACACCGACACGATGATTCGTTGCCTGGCGACTATGCTGTTGCAATTGGCCGACGATCACCCGGTGATTCAGGTGGCGGCGTTTCGCGATGCGCTGGGGTTGGGGCGCAAGCGCAGCGTGCAGATTCTCGAATACTTCGACCGGCTCGGGCTGACACGGCGGTTGGGCGACAAGCGTCAGATCCGGCCGGACAATGCGCTGGCGCGGCGCACGGATCGCTGATTTTTCAGGAAGGTAATCGCGCCCGGTGGCGCGGCCGGGCTTCAAATCCGGTGGGGGACGGCATCCGTTCCCGGGCAGGTTCGACTCCGGCTACCTTCCGCCAGTTTTATCCGACAGTGCCCAGGGACGGTGCGCTAGCCAAGTTGGCTGATTCTGGCGCAGAAGGTTGTTGAGGTAGACCGTATGTGTAAATGCCAGCCGGCATATCGGCATATTCTCGAAACGATTTCCAGGCCAAAGCCATAGCCTTCGACCGATTGGGCTTGCGTCAGCGTATTGGAAATAACCAGGCTGTCCGGATTGGCGGCAATCAGCAGGCGCTGCCCGCCGTGTTGAATGGCGTTGTTGATCAGGTTGTGAATCAAGCTGTTCAACAGTATTGGATCGGCACTGATCATCAGGCCTTGTGCAACGTGCAGTCGAACGTGAAGCGTGTCGATCCTGGGTTTGTGTCGCAGCAGTGCGCCCTTCAGCAGATCAGATAAACCGACGTCGACTCGTTTGGGAGCGACCTTTTCGCGGCTTAGACGAAGGAATAGCTCAATCAACGCTTCCATGTCCTTTGAGGCTTGCTGGAGGCGCTCGATGTTTCGGGCTTTTTTCGTCTCATCGCAGTGAGGAAGCTTAATGACGGCCAGGGAGTTTCTGATGATGCTCAGTGGCGTTCTTAATTCATGGCTCACATGCCGGGTGAAGGCTGACTCTCTATCGAGTGCGTTTTCCAGGCGTTCCAGTGCTCCACTGATGACCCGGCTTAGTACGCCTACTTCATCCTTGCGATGATTACTTTTGAGCTGTCGGGTTCTGAGGGGATGTCGGGACAGATCCCTGGCGAGCTGGACAACCGGCCCGGAGATGATTCGCGCCATGAAAATCGAAACCACTGCGCCCGCAATTATTATCAGCCCGGCCAATGTCCAGAGCAGACTTATCGTGAGGGGCGCAAAGCTGTCCAGGGAACTCATCCTGGACTCGTCAAGTATCATGTAAATTTTGTTGTGTGCACCCGGGATGTTCTTGATGAGTACATGCGTATCACCGATCTCGTGCAGTCCTTCGGCCAGTGACGAGACAAACCCGGGCAGTTCAGGGTGGTCGCTCCAGAAAGTGTGCAGGTAACTGGTATTGGGCATCAGTGTTGAACTTCCATCTTGCGCGTACTCGCGTTCAAACTCCTCGAATTCACGCTTCAGGTAATATTTGACGATGTAGTCCTCTGTCATCGAAACCGATGCCCAGATCAACACGCTGTAAATGATTGCAACGAGAGTCGAAAAGGGGATCAGTATGTAGAGGATCCGAATAAAAAAGGAGTTAGTGGGGGATAGCAAGTCTGTACCCTTTTCCATGAAGGGTAACCAGTGAGTTACCCAGTTGTAATTTGGCCAGCAACCGTCGAAGGCGATAGATATGAGTGCGCAGTGGATCGCTCTCGGGTATTTCTGAGTCAGGCCAGATGGCGAGTTCAATCTGTCGTCTGCCGAGGGGGCCGGGGGCGGCCTCGACAAGCATCTTCATTATTCGGAACTGGATATCCGGCAGCTGGATGCGAAGTTCTCCACGAGTGGCCATGCACGTTGCTTCATTCAACTCAAGATCTCCACACGACAGGGAAGTCGAAGGTGCATGTGGGCGATTACGCCGTAATAGAGCGTTGATCCTGTGCCTGAGTTCTTCAGGTTCAAAGGGCTTTACCAGGTAGTCGTCAGCACCAGCCCCGAAGCCTTCGCGTTTATCTGCCAGGGTGTCGCGGGCGGTCAGGAACAGGATGGGGACGGTGTTGCCTTGGTGCCTGATCAGCCTGCAGGTGTCGATTCCATTCAGGCGCGGCATCGTGACATCCAGAATGATGACGTCGTAATGATTGGACTTCAGCAGTTCGAGGCAGGTTCGTCCATCGCAGGCATGATCAATGTCGAGTTCAAACTCTGAAAGATAGTCATATAACGTGCCCGCCAATGCGATGTCGTCTTCAACCAATAATATTTCATGCACAGGAAAGGCTCTCGGAGGATGTTCGGCGGGCATCTTGAGTGAACTGAGATGAACGCAACATTAAGGTGACAATCGGTTCACACCTGTTTTTGTACAGTCTGGCCGATGAACACATTACTCAACCGATTACTTCCCCGCTATGTGGTGTCGGGTGTCACGGCGACCGCTGTGCACTTTGCGCTGCTGGTCTTTTTGGCACCCCGTATCGGCTGGCTATCCAGCAGCGCCGTCGGCGCGATAGCGGGTGCTGTCGCGAACTATTGGATTCTCAAACTTTGGGTTTTTCGACATAGAACAGCCCAACCCGGCAATTACGTTGCGTTGTGTGCGTTGAGTGTTTTTTTCAACACGCTGTTTATGGCCGCGATCTTAAAACTGGGCGTGAGCGCATTACCAGCCCAGGTGGTTTCTTCTGGTTTGGTGATGATCTTTAATTTCACAATTTCTAATAACTTGGTATTCAAACATGCAGAAACAAAACTCGGGTAGTCCGCCTTGTTATGACTTGACAGTTATTATTCCTTGTTTCGATGAGGAAGATGTACTGCCCATGTTTCACAAGCGCATCACTGACGTCGTACGTGGATTGAACATGCGAATCGGGCTGCTGTATGTCAATGATGGAAGCACGGACAGCACCGCTGACCTGCTGGATGAGTTTGCGCGAGAAGTGGATGTGCGTTGTTTGCATCTGAGCAGGAACTTTGGAAAGGAGGCCGCCATGTGGGCCGGGATGGAACACGCAGAGGCCCGTGCCATCGTGTTCATAGATGCCGACCTGCAGGATCCTCCGGAACTCATACCGTCAATGATCGTGCATTGGGTCGCAGGTTACGACGTGGTCAACATGCAGCGCCGGATGCGCCACAGCGACTCCTGGCTCAAGCGAACAACGGCTACTGCGTACTATCGGATCATGAGTGTGCTTGTGAAGGATTTCTCGTTCCCTTCGCAGGTCAGCGATTTCAGGTTGCTGGGCAGCGCGCCGCTGGCAGCACTCAACGAGCTCACGGAAAGGTCGCGCGTACTGAAGGGGCTGGCCGGCTGGATCGGCTTCAAGAGCATTTGCCTGGAATACGATCGCGAGGGCAGGGAGGCCGGCAAGACAAAGTGGAACATGCCAAATCTCCTGGGCCTTGCCATTGATTCGTCACTCTCTTTTTCACACAGTCCGCTGCGCTGGTTCAGCTATTGCGCCGCCCTGGTCATGCTGGTCTCCATTATCGCCTTCGTCGTTGCCCTGATCGTGGGCGAGTTAGGTTATGAGAATTTCATACTGGTGGTTCTGGCGTTCATGACGTGCGGGATCGCCTTGCTGGGAGAGTACGTGGGCATCTTGAAAGTGGAAGCCAAGGGCAGGCCGCACTATTTTCTGAGAAAGCCGACTTCCAGGGCCCCGGAAAATGGATCGCTGGAGCGGCCGGCATGACTCAGACTGATCAGAACCGCCTGCTCTGGTTGATTTTGATTGCGATATGCCTGGCGAGGCTTGCGGGATTGGCCTTTTATCCATTGATGGATACGTCGGAGGCGCGATATGCCGAGGTCGCGCGCAAGATGGTGGTCCTGAATGACTGGATCACCCCGATGTTCGATCATGGTGTGCCATTCTGGGGTAAACCGCCGCTGTCGTTCTGGACGCAGGCGCTCAGCATGAAAGTGTTGGGCATTAGTGAGTTTTCCAGCCGTTTCCCTGCATGGCTTATCCATGTCGCCATTTGTGCCGTGATCATAAAATTCTGCCGTGAAGAACGTGACCTGAAGACCGGCCTGATCGCTTCGATCATCTATTCCAGCTGCGCGCTTGGATTTGTGTCGAGTGGGGTGGTGTTGACGGATCCCGCGCTGAGTTTCGCCATCGTGCTTGCGTCCTATGGTTTGTGGAGAGGCGTTTCCCATGGCGACGTGACGTGGGCCAGAATCGGGTTTATCGGCCTGGGCCTTGGCATGCTGGCCAAAGGTCCATTATCCATTGTGCTCGTGGGCATGCTGGTTACGGTGTGGGCTGCCTCGACCCGGAACTGGAAGCGGTTCCTTCGTTTACCCTGGTTGTCCGGGTTGATGTTAGTGGCTGTGGTGTGCGTGCCTTGGTACTACCTGGCCGAAAACAAGACCCCTGGCTTCCTGAACTACTTCTTTGTCGGGGAGCATTGGAGTCGATACGTCATTTCGAAATGGCAGGGTGATCTCTATGGCAGTGCGCATGCGCAAACATTAGGGACGATCTGGATTTACCTGATCGGTAGCCTGTTTCCATGGACACTCTGCCTGTGGACGCTGCACAAGGCGCGCAAACGCTACAGCTGGAATGCCGATTTCTACATTTTCCTCTGGGGCTGGGCACTGGCAACGCCGCTGTTCTTCACGCTGGCCGGCAATATTCTCTGGACCTACGTGTTGCCTGCATTACCGGCCTGGGCCATTTTGCTGGCCGAGAGCCTTTCCATGTACAAGCGTCGAACAGTCGTCTACGTGCTGGCCGCTTGCCTTCCAGTCATGGGCGGGACCCTGGTACTGCACGGCTCGCTCGGTGAAAGGGCGCAAAACCAGCGCGACATCGTGGCCCTGTGGAAAGCGCACGATGCAGATGCACCCGGAGAGTTGGTTTACCTGGCCAGAAGATCGTATTCGGCAGAATTTTACAGTGCCGGCAGGGCCCGGCGAGTCGAAAACATTGAAGCCTTGCCTGGCGATGGCAGGTTTTACCTTTCACTGCGTTTGAGCAGCATTTCCGAGGGGCTGCTGGAGGCGCTGGACTGTCAGGCAGTGGGTCAGGCCAATGCGAGTTTGTTGCTCAAGTGTGGTCGCAGTTAGCCCCGGATAATGCCTGTCCATTGCGCCTTTTCGACAGGGCATCCGTAGGCGCGAGCTCGCGCCTGCGGGTGAGCTGCTGGCCAGGCAACGGCTCTGTACACCCTCTCGCCCCGTCTTGATCGAAATCAGCGTCTATGCTGGGCAAACCGACTCCCATCTTTGCAATGAACTGCCAGGAGCCCCCCCATGGTGCCCATTCCACTCACAGAGAAGACCTGGTCTCGCGGGCTGCTCGATGTCCTGATCCGCGCCGGCCTGATTGTGGTGCTGGTGTTGTTCTGCTTCGAAATATTCAGTCCCTTCCGCGACCTGATGCTGTGGTCCGTGATCCTCGCCATTACCCTGTATCCGTTGCAGAAAAAGCTCATGGGCCCGCTTGGGCAAAGGGAAGGGCGTATCGCCACCTTGATCGTGCTGGTGTCCATCGTGATTCTCATGGTGCCGATCTACCTGTTGGGGACCTCGATTGCCGACTCGGTGGAAACGGCCATGACGGTCGTCAGGAACGAAGGCTTTCATATTCCCCCACCGTCCGACGCCGTGGCCGGGTGGCCGTTGATCGGCAAGCCCATATCGGCGATCTGGCTGCAGGCCGCCACCGATCTTCCCGGCCTGACCGCCAAGTACATCCCGCAGATCAAAGGCGTCAGCCTGACGCTGCTGGGCAAGCTGGCCGGCGTCGGCATGGGATTCCTGACCTTTATCTTCGCGTTGATCATCGCCGGGATCTTCATGGCCCACGGTGAAGCCGGCAGTCGCGCCGCGGTGCAGATCGCTTCGCGGGTCAGCGGCCCGGCCAAGGGGCCGAAAATCGCCGAACTCTGCACCGCAACCATCCGCGCGGTCGCCCTCGGGGTGGTCGGCATCGCCTTTATCCAGATGCTGCTGGTGGGCCTGGGGTTCGTCTTCAAGGGCATACCCGGCGCCGGCCTGCTCGCGCTGGCGGTGCTGTTGCTGGGCATCATGCAACTGCCGGTGACGCTGATCACCTTGCCGGTGATCGCCTATGTCTTCGCCACCGAGGGCGCGAGTACGACGACCATCGTGTTTGCGGTCTACGTGTTCGTGGCCGGCCTGGTGGACAACGTGCTCAAGCCCTTGCTGCTGGGGCGAGGGGTCGACGTGCCGATGCCCGTCGTGCTCATCGGCGCCCTGGGCGGCATGGTCACGAGCGGCATCATTGGCCTGTTCATAGGCCCCGTGGTGCTTGCCCTCGGCTATCAACTGTTCTGGCAGTGGGTGCAGGATCGACCGCCGGAGGAGGGTGCGCCCTGACCGATCAATTGCCGAATGTCCGGCACGGATTGTCGTCAGCGCACAGGTTCAGCCGTACAGCTCATTTCCCGGGCGCCCGGCTTCTGGAAAAACACGGCGTTGCCGTTTTGCCGGAAGCTGTAGGTTCCCTGGAAATCCTTGCCCACGTATTCGTTTCCGGTCTCGCTCGGCACCTGGTTCAGGGTCATCGAGGTGTTCGCCCATTTCAGGTACAGGACGCCCGGCTGCGTGGTGTAGTAGGTCGCCGCCAGCAGCGCGTTCAGCCCTGCGCATCGAAACGCCTGGGGCCCTTCGGTGAGCCGGTCCGGATCCTTGGTCCTGACAATGGCCGAACCCTGGCGCAACTGGTGCGCGCGTTCGGCATAACGGCTGATCGTGCAGGCCCTGGGATCGGCCTGAGAGGCACACTGATCACGGTCGAGCAGCCAGAATTTCTGGTCGATCACGATTTTGTCGGGACGCGGGACCGAGTGTTCATCCGTGAGCGCCAGGCGATAAAGGCGCATGAGTTCGAGATCCATCTGCGCCAGTTGCGAATCGCGGCAGATCAGTTTTTCGATGGAGGCGGTGGCCTTGGCGCAGTCGAAACTGGTGGTGAAGGATGCCGCTTGGGCGCAGGTGCACGCCGCCAGCCACAGGCTGGCACCGAGCACGCAGGTGAAAAGGGCGGTGACCGTTTTCATGTTGGCTTCACCCAGGTCATTACGTGATACCGGATCGACGTGGAACTATCGATCCGTTGAACGGACATTCATTCGCGTTGGGTGTAGGCAGTGTAAGTCAGCGCTCGAAACTTGCCACACCGCCTGACGGCTGGGTTGAGCGCTGAACAATGGCGGTCGATGCAGCCACGCCGGGGTGGCGATCAGGAGCGAGGCAGGTCGAGCCACACCGGGCCATCAGGGTATCGATAGCGTTCCAGGGTTTCGGCGTGCATTTCGATGCTGTAGCCAGGGCGCTGCGGTGGCATGTAGCGGCCGCGACGGATCACCACCGGGTCCAGGAAGTGCTCGTGCAAATGGTCGACGTATTCCAGCACCCGGTTGTGCAGCGAAGCCGAGACGGCGATGTAGTCGAACAGGGCAATGTTCTGCACGTACTCGCACAACCCGACGCCACCGCCATGGGGGCAGACCGGTACGTCGAACTTCGCCGCCATCAGCAATACGATCAGAACCTCGTTGAGGCCGCCCAGGCGTGCCGCGTCGAGCTGGCAGAAGTCCAGTGCACCGGCCTGGAACATCTGCTTGAACATCACCCGGTTGTGGCAGTGCTCACCGGTGGCGACACCAATCGGCGCGATGCGCTGGCGAATGCTGGCATGGCCGAGGATGTCGTCGGGGCTGGTCGGTTCCTCGATCCACAAGGGTTCGAACGCCGCCAGGCGGCGCATGTTGGCGACCGATTCATCGACGCCCCAGACCTGGTTGGCGTCCATCATCAGGGTGCGGTCCCAACCGATTTCCTCGCGCAAGATGGTCGCCCGACGGATGTCGTCTTCGAGGTTGGCGCCGATTTTCTGCTTGATGTGGGTCCAGCCATCCGCGACCGCCTCGCGGGCCAGCTGGCGCATTTTTTCTTCGCTGTAGCCGAGCCAGCCCGGCGCGGTGGTGTAGCCGGGATAGCCTTCTTCGAGCATCTGCGCCTCGCGCCGGGCCTTGCCGGGCACCTGGCGACGCAGCAGGGCGATGGCTTCCTCGGGGGTGAGCACATCGGTGACGTAGCTGAAGTCCAGGCAACGCACCAATTGTTCCGGCGTCATGTCGGCCAGCAGTTTCCACACCGGCTTGCCTTCGTGCTTGGCCCACAGGTCCCAGACGGCGTTGACGATGGCTGCGGTGGCCAGGTGGATCACGCCTTTTTCCGGCCCCAGCCAGCGCAATTGACTGTCGCCCACGGTGATCTTGTGCCAGAAGGCGCCCATGTCGGCGACGATGTCCTCCAGGCTCAGGCCGACCACCATGGGGGCCAGGGATTGCACCGCCGCCACGCAAATCTCGTTGCCGCGGCCGATGGTGAACGTCAGGCCGTGGCCTTGCAGGTCGACGGCGTCGGTGTGCAGCACGACGTAAGACGCGGAATAATCCGGTGCGCTGTTCATCGCATCGGAGCCGTCCAGTGACAGGGAGGTGGGGAAACGGATGTCGCGAACGCTCAGGTGTGTAATTCGAATACTCATGGCGAATGCTTGTTCTCGGTGACCACAGGGAGACTCGACTTTAGGTCGTCGACCGATACAGGCATAATCGCGAATTCCTAATCAGTGATATCGGATTCGATATGTCTGGCACGCCCGAAGCCGTTCCGCCCACGCCACGTCATCTCGGCGCCCTGAAAATCTCCAGCCGGCAGATCACCTTGCTCAATGCCCTGGGCGAGTTCGGCAACCTGCGGCGGGCCGCCACGGCGATGCACACCACGCAACCGGCGGCCAGCCTGCTGCTGCAGCAACTGGAAGAGCGCCTCGGCGTGCGCCTGTTCGAACGCTTGCCCCGGGGCATGCAGCCGACCCTGTATGGCGAGGTCATGATCCGCTACGCCCAGGGCGCGTTGCATGAGTTTGAGCATGCCCAGGCGCAGATTGCCGAACTGGCACGCGGCGCGATGGGTCTGGTGCGGGTCGGCAGCGTGATGGGGCCGGTGCCCCGGTTGCTGACCACGGCGGTGCTGGCGTACAAGCGCGATCATCCCAAGGTGCGGATTTCCATCGAAGTCGGTACCAGCGACACCTTGCTGCCGGCCTTGCAGCGCGGCGATCTGGATGTGGTGTTGGGACGCCTGCCGGACCAGGGCGACAGCCAGGACCTGGACATCGAACTGTTCGACAACGGCGAGCAGATGCGCGTGATTGGCCGGGCCGGACACCCGTTGGCGGGCGCCGCGCCCTTGCAACTGGCCGACCTGGTCACGCTGACCTGGATCCTGCACCCCATCGGCAGCCCCATGCGCCGCCGGGTGGAGAGTGCCCTGCAGGCCGGCGGCATGGTGCAGGCGCTGGACATTGTCGAAACCGCCTCGATCCTGGCGACCACGGCGATGCTCGAAGCCTCGGACATGATCGCGGTGGTGCCCAATGACGTGGCCGAGCATTATGCGGGCTATGGCATGGTCGCTGTCCTGCCGGTGGAACTGCCGGTTTCCATGGTCAACCTTGGCTTGCTGACCTTGCGTTCCCGGCCGAGGTCGGTGGCGCTGGAAACGTTGTTGCGGTATTTGCGTGAGCAGTCGTTTTGAATGTTTGGGTGGGCTGTCATGGGGGGGCATATCCGTTGCTGCGGTAACGGCGGCTTAGGGTTTCGCCCTTACGGCGAGTTACTTGGAAAAGCGCCAAGTAACCAAGCGCTCTTGCCCCTGTCGTTCGGTGCCTCGCTAATGCTCGGCATGCCCTTGCTCCGGTCCTGCTCCGTGGGTCGCCGCGATGGGCCATCCCTGGCCCAGCGCGGCTAAACCGGCGTCCTGCCGGTTTACCCACTGCGCAGAACCTCCACTCGGCCTCACGAGGGGGCGTACACCGCAAGAGCCAAAGCGAGGCGGCCTGATAGCCGACCTGCTTTTTGCTCCGTACGCCCCCCGCCTTGTGGGAGCGAGCCTGCTCGCGAAAAACGCCCAGACACCGCGTTAATCCAGACAGCCAGCGTTATCGTTGACGGCCATCGCGAGCAGGCTCGCTCCTACAGGGGATTGCGTACACCAGCCAACGTCAGGTCGGCTGTCAGGCCGCCTCGATTTTGATTTTGATCTGGGGCGCCCCGTTAAACCACGCTGGCCGAACGCAGGCATTGCGCAGTGGGTAAACCGGCAGGACGCCGGTTTAGCCGCGCTGGGCCAGGGATGGCCCATCGCGGCGACCCACGGAGCAATGCCGGAGAGAGGGCATGCCGAGCCAGAGCGAGGCACCGAGTGGTGGGGCAAGAGCGCTTGGTTACTTGGCGCTTTTCCAAGTGACCCGCTGTAAGAGCGGAACCAATAGTCGCCGTAACCGCAGCAACGGATCTGCCCCGACAACCAGCAATCAATGGTTATAAGCCCGCTCACTATGCGCAGCCAGATCCAGCCCCACATCGGTTCGACAGGCGATCTGTCTTTGTTGACTGAGTACATATCCATTACTGCGGTAACGGCGGTTGGCGGTTTCGCCCTTACGGCGAGTTACTTGGAGAAGCGCCAAGTAACCCGCTGTAAGAGCGGAACCATAAGCCGCCGTTACCGAAGCAACGGATATGTACACTGTCCCCTTGGATCACGAACCCCACCACAAAGACGAGGCACTACCCCCCGATGCCGTCGGACATTACCCACTCCAGCTTTTGCAACTGGGTACGCTTCAAGCACCTGGTGCTGATCGACACCCTGGCGCGCACGCGCAATATGCACGCCACCGCCATTCGGATGAACCTCAGCCAGCCCGCCTTGAGCAAGATGCTGCGCGACCTGGAGGAGCAATTTGGCTTTGCCCTGTTCGAACGCCTGCCACGCAGCATGCCGCCCACGGAGCTGGGCGAGTATGTGGTGCGTTATGCCCAGGGGGCGCTGGCCGACTCGCACAAGTTCGTCGACCAGGTCAACCGGCTGCGTAAAGGCGGGCATGGCTTTCTCAAGGTGGGGGGGATTTTTGCCGCCACCTCGGTGGTGCTGCCCGAGGCCATTGTCGCGATCAAGGCGCGCAGTCCGTTGTTGTCGATCGAAGTGGTGGAGCAGTCCAGCGACCACCTGCTGGCGATGCTCGAACAAAACAAGCTGGACCTGATGATCGGCCGCTTTACCGAAGAGCGTTACAGCCAGCTGTTCGACTTCGAGCCACTGGAGCCCGAGCCTTTCAGCCTGGTGGTCAACAGCAGTCATCCGCTCAACGAACTGGACTGTACGCCGCTCGAAGCCCTGGGCCAGTGGCCGTGGGTGCTGTACCCGGTCGGGACCCCGATTCGCGATCGCCTGGAGCTGGCCTTCAAGGCGGCCGGCATCCCGTCGCCCGCCGACAGCGTCGATACCATTTCCATGCAGATGTTCCTGCAATTGCTGCAATCGGGATCGGCCATCGCCATGTTGCCCCGCTCGATGGTGGCCGCGCAGCTCAACAGCGGCCAGCTCAAGGAGCTGCAGACGCCCCTGCACCTGGCGCCGCTGGAGTACGGCATCATCAGCCGCAAGGACGAGCCGCTGACCGGTTCGGCCCGGGAGTTCGTCGACATCCTGCTGGCATTCGCGCGCCAGCGCCGGGAGGAAGGCGCGGCGAGTGATTAATTAAACCCGCTCGATCAGGCAATTTGATAACGCCAGGTTATCGATTGATCGGATCATCTCATTGGGAATGTGGAGGCTGGCTCCTTACAGTTATCGCAGATTCGCCCGTCACGAAACGGACGACGCCATAACAAGAAGACAGCCGTTCTGCCCTGAGAGGTCCCATGCAACTGATTGCCAGAACACGGACCGGCGACCCTGCCGTGATCCGCCTCAATCCCCTGGACAACGTAGTGATTGCACGGCAGGCCCTGCCTGAGGGGCTGAGCCTGGAAGCCGAAGCGATCACCGTGCGCCAGCCGATCCCCTCCGGGCACAAAGTCGCCACCCGGCATGTGGAGCAAGGCCAGCCCCTGCGCCGCTACGGACAGATCATCGGTTTTGCCTCACAGCCCATCGAAGCGGGCGAGCACGTGCATGTGCACAACGTGGAGATGGGCGACTTCGCCCGTGACTACGCCTTCGGTGTCGATGCCCACGCCACGCCAAGCGCCGAAGCCGTGTTCCAGGGCATCGTGCGCAGCGATGGCCGCGTCGCGACCCGCAACTACGTCGGCATTCTCACCTCGGTCAACTGTTCGGCAACCGTGGCCCGGGCCGTGGCCGACCACTTTCGCCGCGACATCCACCCCCAGGCGCTGGCCGACTTCCCGAACATCGACGGCGTGGTGGCGCTGACCCACGGCGCCGGTTGCGCCGTGGACCCCAGTGGCGAGGCCCTGGGGTTGTTGCGCCGCACGCTGGGTGGCTACGCCGTACACCCTAATTTCGCCGCGGTGCTGATCATCGGCCTGGGCTGTGAAACCAACCAGATCGAGAGCCTGCTCGAAACCCAGGGGCTCAAGGCCAGCGATCAACTGCGCGCCTTCACCATTCAGGGGGTGGGCGGCACCTCGAAAACCATCGCCAGCGGCATCGAGCAGGTCAAGGCCTTGCTGCCCCAGGCCAATCAGGTACGGCGCGAGCCGGTCAGTGCGCGCCACCTGGTCGTCGGCTTGCAATGCGGCGGTTCGGACGGCTACTCGGGCATCACCGCCAACCCGGCGCTGGGCAATGCCGTCGATCGGCTGGTGGCGGCCGGTGGCACCGCGATCCTTTCGGAAACCCCGGAGATCTACGGCGCCGAGCACTTGCTGACACGCCGCGCGGTGAGCCGCGAGGTGGGGGAGAAACTCATTGCGCGCATCCACTGGTGGGAAGACTACTGCCAGCGCATGAACGCCGAACTGAACAACAACCCCTCGGCCGGCAACAAGGCCGGTGGCCTGACCACCATCCTCGAAAAGTCTTTGGGTGCGGTGGCCAAGGCCGGCTCCAGCAACCTGGTGGAGGTCTACCAGTACGCCGAGGCGGTGCGGGCCAAGGGCCTGGTGTTCATGGATACCCCGGGCTACGACCCGGTCTCGGCCACCGGCCAGGTGGCAGGCGGCGCCAACCTCATCGCCTTCACCACCGGCCGGGGCTCGGCCTACGGTTGCGCGCCGGCCCCTTCGATCAAGCTGGCCACCAACAACCGGGTGTTCGAGCACCAGGAAGAGGACATGGACGTGAACTGCGGCGGCATCGCCGACGGTTCCACCAGCATTGAAGAGCGCGGCGCCTACATCTTCGAACAGATGCTGCGCATCGCTTCGGGCGAACGCAGCAAGAGCGAACAACACGGCTATGGGCAGAACGAGTTCGTGCCCTGGCAGATCGGTGCCGTGACCTGACTGACAGCCCCGCAACATTCATAAGGCGAAAAAAACATGCAAGTTTCCGGACACAACTTTGTCGCGGGCCAGCGCAGCGCGCTGGGCGACACCCTGGTCTACAGCGTCGACGCCCATACCGGCGAACGCCTGCCAGGCGCTTTTCATCAGGCCACCCTGGCGGAAGTCGATGCGGCGGTGGCAGCGGCCAGCGCGGCGTTCCCGCTGTTTCGCAACCTGGCGGCGGTACGCCGGGCCGAATTCCTGGAAGCCATCGCCGACGAGCTTGACGCCCTGGGCGAGGATTTCATCGCCTTGACCTGCCGCGAGACGGCGCTGCCGAGTGCCCGTATCCAGGGTGAACGCGGCCGCACCAGCGGCCAGATGCGCCTGTTCGCCCAAGTGCTGCGTCGTGGCGACTTCTATGGTGCGCGCATCGACCAGGCGCTGCCGGACCGTATGCCGCTGCCGCGCCCCGACCTGCGCCAATACCGCATCGGTGTCGGCCCGGTGGCAGTGTTCGGCGCCAGCAACTTCCCGCTGGCATTCTCCACCGCCGGTGGTGATACCGCCGCCGCACTGGCTGCCGGCTGCCCGGTGGTGTTCAAGGCCCACAGCGGCCACATGGCCACGGCCGAGCGGGTCGCCGAAGCGCTGGTCCGCGCCGCCGGGCGCACCGGCATGCCGGCCGGCGTGTTCAACATGATTTTCGGTGCCGGGGTTGGCGAGGCGCTGGTCAAGCACCCGGGCATCCAGGCGGTGGGCTTTACCGGTTCGCTCAAGGGCGGCCGCGCGTTGTGCGACATGGCGGCCGCCCGGCCACAACCGATTCCGGTGTTCGCCGAGATGTCGAGCATCAACCCGGTGCTGGTCCTGCCACAGGCCCTGGCCAACCGCGGCGCCCAGCTGGCCAAGGAATTGACCGCCTCGGTGGTCCAGGGTTGTGGCCAGTTCTGCACCAACCCCGGTCTGGTGCTGGGGATTCGTTCGCCGGCGTTCAGCAGCTTCATCGAGCGCCTGACCGGCCACATGGCCGAGCAGGCGCCGCAGACCATGCTTAATGCCGGCGCGTTGAACAGCTACGGCAAAGGCTTGGAGGCATTGCTGGCGCACCCGGGCGTCAAACACCTCAGTGGCCTGGCGCAAAAGGGCAACCAGGCGCAGCCACAGCTGTTCGAGGCCGATGTCAGCCTGTTGCTGGAGCAGGATGAGCTGCTGCAGGAAGAAGTGTTCGGCCCGTGCACGGTGATCGTCCAGGTGGCCGACGAGGCGCAATTGCTGCGCGCGGTCGGCGCCTTGCACGGTCAACTCACCGCCACGTTGCTGGCCGACCAGAATGACCTGGCCGCTTTCGGCCAACTGTTCGGTGCGCTGGAAGTGAAGGTCGGTCGTGTGCTGCTCAACGGCTACCCGACCGGTGTCGAGGTGTGCGACGCGATGGTCCACGGCGGCCCGTACCCGGCCACCTCCGATGCCCGTGGCACGTCGGTGGGCACCCTGGCGATCGACCGCTTCCTGCGTCCGGTGTGCTACCAGAACGTGCCGGACCCGTTGTTGCCCGATGCCTTGAAGAACGCCAACCCACTGGGCATCCAGCGCCTGGTCGATGGCAAGCACAGCACAGCGGCCTTGAATGGATCACGGAGTGGCAAGCATGACTGACGCCAAACGCTACGACACACAATCGCTCACCACGTTCGTCGAGCAACTGTTCGAAAAAGCCGGGGCCGATGCCGAGGTCGCCCAGGTGGTGACCCGGGTCCTGCTCGAAGGTGAACTGCTGGGCCATCGCACCCATGGCCTCAACCTGGTGAGCCGCTACATCGGCGGCATGCTCGACGGGCAGGTCAAGTCCCAGGCCCGCTTGCTCGAACAGGTCTCGGACAGCGGCATTTCGGCGCTGTTCGATGGCCACTATGTGCTCGGCCCTTATTGCGTCAGCCGTGCCCTGGACTGCGCGGCCAAGGGGGCCACGGCGCAGGGCATCGGCATCGCCGTGGTGCGTCGTGCCTCGCACATCGGTTGCCTGGCCGCTTACCTCAAACCCTTCACCGACCAGGGCCTGGTGGCCATGGTGTATTCCTCGGACCCGTCGGTGGGCCTGGTGTCCGCCCATGGCGGGATCGACCCGATCTACACACCCAACCCGATTGCCGCCGGCATCCCGACCCGGGGCGAGCCGATCCTGCTGGACGTCAGCATGTCGACCGTGACCCTGGGCCTGGTCGGCCAGTGCCGCGATGCCGGCCGCACACTGCCGCACCCGGTATTGATGAGCAACGAGGGCCGGCTGAGCGACGACCCGGCCGATTTCTACACCACGCCACCGGGCAGCATCCTGCCCCTGGGTGGCCAGGCCTTCGGGCACAAGGGTTTCGCCCTGGCGATTCTGGTTGAGGCCCTGACCTCGGGGCTGGCCGGCCACGGGCGCAAGGATGCCCCGGACCAGTGGGGCGCCTCCGCCACGGCGGTGGTGATCGACCCGCGCTTCTTCGGCGGGCTGGAGGCTTTCACCGACGAAAGTTCGTTCCTGAGCCAGCTGATCCTGGCCAGCCGCCCGGTCGATCCCGAGCGCCCGGTGCGTTTGCCGGGCCAGGCCGGCCTGAAGTTGCGCAAGCAAGCGCTGCTCGACGGCGTGAGCCTGTCGCAGAAGCTGGTCGACGACCTCAACCAGACCGCCGGGCAGTTGCAATTGCCCGCGCTTAATCAATGACTGAAAACGACAACAAGAGTGCAGACATGACCCACCAATCGAACGCACAAGCACCGCTGCAATTGAGCAAAAATGCCGATGTCTTCAACACCGGCAGCTGGGTCGGACGCGTCTGGCTGCCAGGGCAGGGGCCCGCCGTGGTGCTGGTCAAGGCCGGCGCCGTGCACGATATCAGCGCCCACGTGGCGACGGTCTCGGCCTTGCTTGAACTGGCCGACCCGGTGGCGTACCTGCGCGCCTTGCCCCTGGCCGAGGCCTTGATCGAACTGCCCGCGCTGCTGGACAACAGCGATCCGGGCCTGCGCGATGAAAACCGGCCGTGGCTGCTGGCACCGATCGACCTGCAGGCGGTCAAGGCCGCCGGCGTGACCTTCGCCGCCAGCCTGCTGGAACGGGTGGTCGAAGAGCAGGCCAAGGGCGACCCGGCCAAGGCCGACGCGATCCGCGACACCCTGGCCAGCCGCATTGGCGCCGACCTTTCGCAAATCGTCCCGGGTTCGGCCCAGGCCGAGGCCTTGCGCAAAGTGCTGGTGGAGCAGGGCCTGTGGTCGCAGTACCTGGAAGTGGGCATCGGCCCGGACGCCGAAATCTTCACCAAGGCCCAGCCACTGTCGGCCGTCGGCCATGGCGCCGACATCGGTATTCACCCCAAGTCCAGCTGGAACAACCCGGAGCCGGAAGTGGTGCTGGCGGTGTCGAGCAACGGCACGATCCAGGGCGCCATGCTCGGCAACGACGTCAACCTGCGCGATTTCGAAGGGCGCAGCGCCTTGCTGCTGTCCAAGGCCAAGGACAACAACGCGTCCACTTCAGTAGGGCCCTTGCTGCGTCTGTTCGACGAGACGTTCAGCCTGGATGACGTGCGCAGCGCTGAAGTGGATTTGCGTGTAGAAGGGCAGGACGGCTTCATCCTTGAAGGCCGCAGTTCCATGCGCCAGATCAGCCGTGATCCGCTCGACCTGGTCCAGCAGACCCTCAATGAAAACCATCAATATCCCGACGGCCTGGTGCTGTTTCTCGGTACCCTGTTCGCCCCCAAGCAGGACCGCGACCAGCCGGGAAACGGTTTCACCCACAAGCGGGGTGATGTGGTGGCGATCAGCAATGCGCAACTGGGCACCCTGTGCAACCGCGTGACCACCAGCGACCAGGCGCCGCAGTGGGACTTCGGCCTGCGTTCGCTGATCGACAGCCTGAGCCGGCGTGGCCTGCTCGAAGCGGCGGTGACGGCGCGTCAGCCCTGATTTTTCGTTTCTCCCAGGGATGAATGCGGCACCGGTTGAAGGATCGCCCCGGCTTTGAAACCGCTGCAATAACAATAATAAAGGCCACCCGATGAACAAACTGAAGAAGTATCAAAGCATCACCGTTGTCTTCCTGCTATTGATCGGCATCGTCAACTACCTGGACCGTAGCGCGCTGTCGATCGCCAATACCTCGATCCAGAAGGACATGATGATCAGCCCCTCGCAAATGGGCATTCTGTTGTCGGCCTTCTCCATCGCCTATGCCTTTGCGCAGTTGCCGATGGGCATGATCATCGACCGCCTGGGCAGCAAGATCGCCCTGGGCGCCTCGTTGCTGGCCTGGTCGGTGGCGCAATCGACGTTCGGCATGGTCAACAGCTTTGCCGGCTTCATGGGCCTGCGCGTGCTGCTGGGGATTGGCGAAGCACCGATGTTCCCTTCGGCGGCCAAGGCGCTGTCGGAATGGTTCGATGCCAACGAGCGCGGTACGCCGACCGGAATCGTCTGGTCCTCGACCTGCCTGGGCCCATGCCTGGCGCCGCCCTTGCTGACGCTGTTCATGGTCAACTTCGGCTGGCGCGGGATGTTCATCATCACCGGCGCGATCGGTATCGTCCTGGCGGTGTGCTGGTTGACCTTCTACAAGAGCAAGGCGCAATACCTGGCCGAACTCGCCGCTGAAGGCAAGCCGTTGCCGACCGAGAAACAACCGCAGGTGCAGGCGGCCGATTCGCAGGCACCGAAGGTGTCCTACTTTGCCGGCTGGCTCGACCTGTTCAAGCATCGCAGCACCTGGGGCGCAGTGCTGGGCTTCATGGGTGTGATCTACATGCTGTGGCTGCACCTGACCTGGTTGCCTGGCTACTTCGAGCGCGAACATGGCATGAACCTGTACAAGACCGCGTGGCTGGTGTCGCTGGCCTATGGGTTCGGCGCGTTGGGCACCATCGTCGCCGGGCGTTTCTGCGACAGGCTGGTACGCCGTGGCATGAGCATCCTGGCCAGCCGCAAGTTCGGCGTGATCACCGGCCTGGTGCTGGCGGCGCTGTTCACTTTGCCGCTGTCGTTTGTCAGCGGGCTTACCGGTTGCATCATCCTGCTGTGCCTGGCGCTGTTCAGCATCAACATGGCCAGTGCCACGGCCTGGATGATCGTCAACACCATCGTTGACAGTCGCCGGGTGGCCTCGTTCGGCTCGATCCAGAACTTCGGTGGCTACATCGCCGGGTCTGTTGCGCCGATCGTCACCGGGTTCAGCATCCAGTATTCGGGGTCGTTCAATACGGCGTTCATGATCAGTGCGGTGGTGGCGTTGTGTTCGGCGCTGGCGTACTACTTGCTGCTGAATGCGCCGATTGGCAGTGCGGAGCCCGTGGTTGAGGATATTGTGGGGGTGACGGAGTAAAGGCTCTTCCATTGTAGGGTGGGGTACATATCCGTTTCTTCGGTAATGGCGACTGGCGGTTTCGCCCTTACGGCGAGTTACTTGGAGAAGCGCCAAGTAACCAAGCGCTCTTGCCCCTGTCGTTCGGTGCCTCGCTAAGGCTCGGTATGCCCTCGTTCCGGTCCTGCTCCGTGGGCCCGCCGCCATCGGCCATCCATGGCCGGGGGCGGCTACCTCGGCATCCATGCCGAGGTGCCCACTGCGCAGAACCTCCACTCGGCCTCTCGATGGGGCAAGAAGATCAAAAGCCAGATCAAAATCAAAAGCGAGGCGGCCTTAAAGCCGACCTGATTGCAGGTCTGTCGGCGATCCCATTGTGGGAGCCAGCCTGCTGGCGATGGACTTCCAGGCAACGCGTTCATCCAGACAGGGCGCGTTATCGTTGACTTCCATCGCCAGCAGGCTGGCTTCTACAGGGGATCGCGTACACCAGCCAATGTCAGGTCGGCTTTAAGGCCGCCTCGCGTTTGATTTTGATCTGGGCGCCCCGTTAAACCACGATGGCCGAACGCAGGCATTGCTCCGTGGGTAAACCGGCAGGACGCCGGTTTAGCCGCGCTGGGCCAGGGACGGCCCATCGCGGCGACCCACGGAGCAATGCCTTCGATCGGGCATGCCGAGCCCAAGCGAGGCACCAAGTGGTGGGGCAAAGCCTTTTGCTTCCTTTTCGGCGTTTGGAAAAGGGAGTCGCCGTAAGGGCGAAACCATAAGCCGCCGTTACCGCAGCAATGGATATGTACCCCCCAGCCGTCATTACTGCAGCAACGGATCTACCCCACAACCCACAATATTTCGCTGACATCCCCATTCCCATCAAGCGTTTGCCAGCCACAAGCCAGGCGCATACTGTGGCGGGCATTCAGTTCAAGAGCGAATTCATCATGCGGGCCGCTGAGGTTGATATCGATTTGTGGCGGGCGGTCAGCGCCGCCGGACAGCGATGAGCGTCATGTCGCCACGCCGATCCACCTTGATTGCCCTGTTGGTCGCCGTCACGTTCTTCATGGAGAACCTCGACGCCACGGTCATCGCGACCGCGTTGCCCGACATGGCCAGGACGTTCGGCGTCGCGGCGGTGGACGTGAACATTGGCATGAGCGCCTACCTGCTGGCGGTCGCGGTGTTCATTCCCATCAGCGGCTGGCTGGCGGATCGCCTGGGCACGCGCCGGGTCTTCAGTGGGGCGATCGTGTTGTTCAGCCTGTCGTCGTTGCTGTGCGGGCTGAGCGCAAACCTGGAAACCTTCGTCGCCGCGCGCGTGTTGCAAGGTATCAGCGGGGCGATGATGGTGCCGGTAGGGCGGTTGGCGGTGCTGCGCGCCACCGAGAAAAAAGACCTGGTGCGGGCGATCTCCTTCATCACCTGGCCCGGCCTGGTCGCTCCGATCCTTGGGCCGCCCGTGGGTGGTTTCATCGTCACCCACGCGTCCTGGCCGTGGATTTTCTACCTCAACCTGCCACTGGGTGTACTGGCCCTGATTGCCGCGCGGGTGTTGCTGCCCAAACGTGACGAGGTGAGTGCCAGGTCGTTCGATTTCAGCGGTTTTCTGCTGGTCGGCATCGCCAGTGCAGCGTTGCTGTACGGCGTGGAGATGTTGGGGCAAAGCCGGGCAAACCTGGTGCAGGGACTGTCGCTGAGCGCTGTCGGCCTGCTGCTCGGTGTCCTTGCCTGGCGCCATATGCGTCGGCATGCGCAACCGC
Source organism: Pseudomonas fluorescens (assembly GCF_902498195.1). Lineage (GTDB taxonomy): Bacteria > Pseudomonadota > Gammaproteobacteria > Pseudomonadales > Pseudomonadaceae > Aquipseudomonas > Aquipseudomonas fluorescens_BU. The sequence continues at coordinate 1,096,937 of NZ_CABVIY010000001.1, forward strand.
TGCTGGCGCTGGGTGTCATCGGGGTGCGCACGTTCAGTGTCTGCCTGTGTGGCGGGTCGGTGTTTCGCATCGCCATCAGCACCTTGCCCTTCCTGTTGCCGCTGATGTTTCAACTGGCGTTCGGTCTGTCCGCCTTCGATGCAGGACTGCTGGTGCTGGCGGTGTTCGCCGGCAACCTGGCCATGAAACCGTTCACCACGGCGGTGATGCAGCGCTGGGGGTTTCGTCCGGTGTTGATGGTCAACGGCCTGCTCGGCGTCCTCGCGATTGCAGCCTGTGCCTTGCTGGATGAGCGGATGAGCTGGGCGATGATTGCGTTCATTCTGTTCGTCGGCGGGTTGTCGCGCTCCATGCAGTTCACCCTGTTCAACACCCTGGGTTTTGCCGATATTCCCAAGGCGCAGATGAGCGACGCTTCAACCTTGTTCAGCATGTTCTTCCAGTTGAGCATGGCGATGGGGGTGGCGATCGGTGCGTTGCTGCTGCGTCTTGCGATGAACATCCATGGGCATGCCGAGCATGCCGAGACCGTCGACTTCCAGTTGACCTTTCTGTGCGTGGCGGTGATTGCGGCGATCGCCTTGCTCGACAACCTGCGGTTGCCGCCGGGCGCGGGGGAGTCGGTGTTGCAGCGATCATAGATGCACCTTCCACCTGTTCGTTCCCACGCATGGGCACGAACAGGTGGTGAGGGTAGCGGGGCGTCAGAAGTCGAAGAATACGGTTTCGGCTTCGCCCTGAAGGTGAATGTCGAACTGGTAGGCCAGCTTGCCATCCACCGTGCAACGCCTGGCGATCAGCGATTCACGCCGATGCGGCTGTTCGATCAGGTTCAACACCGGGTCCACGGCATTTGCCTCGGGTTCGTCGTCGAAATACAGGCGGGTCTGCAAGTGGATGTTGATGCCCCGCGCGAACAGCGACACGTTGATGTGCGCCGCCATGGGCACACCCGCGGCGTTGTTCACCCGGCCGGGCTTCACGGTTTTGATCGTCCATTCGCCGACATCGGTGGTGGCGGTGCGGCCGAAACAGTTGAAGGGTTTGTCCAGGTTGTAGTCGCTGTCGTAGACGCCCTCGTGGTTGGCCTGCCACACCTCCAGGAAGGCATCGCGAATCAGCTGGCCATTGCCGTCATACACCTGGCCCTTGAGCACAATATGCTCGCCGGGCGCGCCAGGCTTGGCCATCAGGTTCCAGATTTCCTGCTCGCGCGGCGGGTTGCCGGCTGCTTCCAGCGCCAGGCCGATGTGCACATAGGGGCCGGCGGTTTGCGACGGAGTTTCAGGCAGAAGTTGAACGGGCATGTGCGGGCCTCCTCAGCGGTTTTCGAAGTGAGTCTTGCGCTGGCCGCGCAGGACGATATCAAAGCGATAAGCCAGGCAATCCATGGGATTGGCCATGCTCATGTCGAGCCTGGCGATCAGGCTCTGCACCGCGTCCTGATTGGCGATCGACTTGACGATCGGGCACATCGGGATCAGCGGATCACCTTCGAAATACAGCTGGGTAATCAACCGCGTGGCAATGGACGGACCACTGATGGAGACATGGATGTGGGCCGGCCGCCAGTCGTTGGGACCGTTGCGCCAAGGGTAGGGACCCGGCTTGACCGTGCGGAAGCTGTAGTTGCCATCGCGGTCGGTCAAGGCGCGGCCGACACCGCCGAAGTTCGGATCGAGGGGCGCCAGGTAGCTGTCTTTTTTATGCCGGTAGCGGCCACCGGCGTTGGCTTGCCACATTTCCACCAGGGTATGGGGAATCGGCTTGCCGAACTGGTCGCAGACCCGGCCCGCGACGATGATGCGTTCACCGACGGGCAGGCCGCCGTGATTGAAGTTCAGCAGCAGGTCGTTATCGTGCCGGCCCATCTGCAGATGGGAAAAATCCGGGCCGCTGGTTTCCGAGATCGATTGGGGAATGCTCACCAGTGCCTGGCGCGGGGAGCGCAGGATCGAGGTCTTGTAGTCAGGGGTCAGGGCCTTGGGATGCCAATTACGGTCACGAATGACGAAGCGGCTGTCGTGCGCATCAGACATGTCGTTTTTCCTGTTCTTATGGTTAGTCAGAGACAAGCGCCGGTTGGCGGCGACTTGCAGCACAGTCTCCTCTTGTGTGACCTTGCCCAAAAGTGAAAAAACCGACCGGATACATATCCAAAAGGTTATGGATAATGCCCTTCGCGATACTCTTGCCCCACCTCGCGCAGGGCCTCGACGCACCACAGCGCCGCCGGGGTCATCGGCAGTACGGGGTTGGTGCACAGCCCCAATGACCCGCCGGGTTCACGCATGCCCAGGTCCAGCTCCACCAGCTCGCCTTGCTTCAAGTCCTGGCGAACCGCGTCGAAAGGCGCGACCCACACCGCCTGGCTGGATTGCACGTAGCGTCGGCTCAGGGCGACCGACAGGGTTTCCAGGGATTGGCGCGAAGGGGTGATGCCGTGCTGCACAAACAGGCCGTCGGCAAATTTGCGGATGGTCGTCCCCGCCAACGGCAGGACCACGGGGTAGTCTTCGAGGTTTTTCGGCCCCAGCGGATCGGTCAGCAGCGGGTGCCCCTTACGAACCACCAGGGTCATGGATTCGCTGTAGAGGTGCTCGAAGGCCAGGCCCTGGATCAAGGGGCTGTCGGTCATCCTGCCGACCACCAGGTCCAGCTCGCCGACCCGCAGTTGCGACAGCAGATAGGCACTGGGCCCGGTCACCACACTGACGGCCAGCGCCGGATGGCGATCGTGCAGGCGGCACACCACTTCGGGAATCAGCAGGCTTTCCACCGTGGAGAGCACGCCCAGCCGCACGGTAATCGGCTCATGGACCCCCGAACGCAAGCTGTTGACCCCATCACGCAGCGATTGCACGCTCGGGCCGGCATAGCGCAGGAAGGCCACGCCGGCCTCGGTCAGCGTCGAGCCCTTTTTACTGCGCTCGAACAGCGTCGCCGCCAGCAGCGTCTCAAGCTCCTTCAGCGTCTTGGACAGGGCCGGCTGGCTGATGGCCAGTTTGTCGCAGGCCCGGGCCAGGCTGCCATGGCGCGCCACTTCGAGAAAGCACACCAGATGACGGAATTTGATGCGGGTATCGATGTTCAATCGGGGTCGCTACCTTCGGCTGATGACATCCGGCGTTCGCCAGTTCACGAATGCGTGTTCAGCGCCAAGGATAACCTGAATGACATCGTCCGCAGGCCATATCGGTAGCGACGGGCACTCAGGGGTCGATTTCTGACACGCCGCGTGGATCCCCCACGCCGACAATCAGCTCTTTGAAACGGCGCGGAGATCGACGATGGTCCTCAATATTCTTGACGTTTGCGACCGTGCCCAACCGCCGGTGTTGCGAATCGGGTTCTGGTTGCTCGACGCCTTCGATATGTACGCCCTGGCCAACGCGCTGGAGCCACTGCGCCTGGCCAACCAGTTGGCGGGGCGCAATGTCTGCCAATGGCAGATGTTGAGCCTGGACGGCCAGGCATTGAACGCCAGCAACGGTATCGCCACCGCCACGGCACGACTGGACCAGGCGCCCGCGTTCGATGTGCTGATCCTCTGTGGTGGCGATAGCTTGCCGCTTCAGCCGGAGCATCCGGACCTGCGCCCGCAGTTGATTCACTGGGCGGCGCAGCCCGTCGGCCTGGGGGCATTGGGCGGGGCAGGTTGGCTGCTGGCGCAGACAGGCGCGCTGGCGGGTTTCCGTTGCAGTTTGCCGGAGCCCACCGCATCGCTGACGTTCAGCGCGTTCAGCCAGCTGACGCCGGTGGCGGCGCCTTTTTGCGTCGACCGCCAGCGCCTGACCTGCGTCGGCCCGCAGGCGGCCCAGGGCTTGATGCACGAATTGCTCGCCCAGACCCACGGCCGTGGCCTGATCCTGCGCATGGAAAAACATGCCGCCCGCCAGGCCCGGCCGCTGCTGCCGGTGCATGACGCCCCAGCGAAGCTTCAGGCGACCGTCGCCTTGATGAACCAGCACCTGAGCCCAACCCTGGGGATCGACGAACTGGCCCGGACCCTGGGCATTTCCCGTCGACATCTGGAGCGGTTGTTCAAAAGCAGCCTGGGTTGTTCACCGTCCAGGCACTACCTGGACTTGCGGCTGCAACAGGCGCGGCAGCTGCTGCGGGCCGGTGACCCGGCGCTGGCGGAAGTGGCCGTGGCCTGCGGATTCGTCTCGTTGCAGCATTTCTTTCGCTGTTATCGGCAGTACTTCGGTGTACACCCTCGGGACCATGTGGCGGCTACGGCGCACAGTCGGCAGGCATCCCGGTTGAAAGCACCGGCCTCTTCGCGAGCAGGTCGAATCGTCGCACCGTCGCTCCCACACTGACCGGTCCAGCCTTTGCCAATGCCCCCGCCTGCCGGGGGCATTGGTGTTTCTGCGAGGCACTTTGGCAAACAGCGGATCTGATCAACTACAGGTCGGATTCGCACAAAAAACCTCGGTTCGCATCTGTTCGAATGATCTTCAGCGGCCCGCCAGACTGGCGCCATCTGTAGCTCAAACAATGAAAAGGATCAGAGACATGCAAATGCCGAAAACCATCCAGATCAAGAACGGCGAAAAGGTCAGCCCGACGTTCTCGGCCCAGGAATACGCCAACCGCCAGGCCAAGTTGCGGGCCTACCTGGCGCAGAACAATATCGACGCGGCCGTCTTCACCTCCTACCACAACATCAACTACTACAGCGATTTCCTGTTCTGCTCCTTCGGGCGTCCCTACGCGCTGGTCGTGACCCAGGACAGCGCCGTGACCATCAGCGCCAACATTGATGGCGGCCAGCCATGGCGCCGCACGGTCGGCACGGACAACATCGTCTACACCGACTGGCAGCGCGACAACTACTTCGTCGCGATCCAGCAGGCCCTGCCCAGGGCCGGGCGCATCGGCATCGAGTTCGACCATCTGAACCTGCTCAACCGCGACAAGCTGGCCGACCGCTACCCGCAGGCTGAACTGGTGGACATCGCCGCGCCTTGCATGCGCATGCGCATGATCAAGTCCGCCGAAGAACACGCGATCATCCGCCATGGCGCACGGGTCGCGGACATCGGCGGTGCGGCCATCGTCGAAGCCTTGCGTGACCAGGTGCCGGAGTACGAAGTGGCCCTGCACGCCACCCAGGCGATGGTGCGCGAAATTGCCCGCACCTTCCCGGATTCCGAACTGATGGACACCTGGACCTGGTTCCAGTCCGGCATCAACACCGATGGCGCGCACAACCCGGTGACGTCGCGCAAGGTCAACAAGGGCGACATCCTCAGCCTCAACTGCTTCCCGATGATCGCCGGTTACTACACCGCACTGGAACGTACCCTGTTCCTGGACCACTGCTCCGACGAGCACCTGCGCCTGTGGGAAGTCAACGTAAAAGTGCACGAGGCCGGGCTGAAGCTGATCAAGCCGGGCATGCGCTGCTGCGACATCGCGCTGCAATTGAACGAGATCTTCCTGGAACACGACCTGCTGCAATACCGCACCTTCGGCTACGGCCACTCCTTCGGTACGCTGAGCCATTACTACGGCCGCGAAGCCGGGCTGGAACTGCGCGAAGACATCGACACGGTGCTGGAACCGGGGATGGTGGTGTCGATCGAGCCGATGATCATGTTGCCCGAAGGCCTTCCCGGTGCCGGTGGCTATCGTGAGCACGACATCCTGATCGTCAACGAACAGGGCGGGGAAAACATCACCAAGTTCCCGTATGGCCCTGAACACAACATCATCAGGAAGTAAGACCTTGCGCCGCACAGTGACCCTGTGCGGCGTTTTACTTTGTTCACCAGAAAAAACGACGCATGCGCGCCCAAGAACGCGCAGCATTTGACCCCGTAGGAGCTGCCGAAGGCTGCGATCTTTTGATCTTGATCTTAAAAGATCGCAGCCTTCGGCAGCTCCTACGGAGCCTTAACCCTGCCCAAGTAAAACAATAGAGGGTTTTGTCATGTCCCACGTCCCGATGTTTCGTTTCGATCACCGCACCTCCAACCCCGGAGGTGCACAATGAGCACCCAAACCGCAAGCCTGACGCCAACCATGGCAGACAAACGTGAACAGACCGCCGAACGCAAGGCCCTGCGCCGCGCCGCCAGTGCCAGTTTCATGGGCAATTTCGTCGAGTGGTTCGACTACGCGGCCTACGGCTACCTGGCCACCGTCATCGCGTTGACGTTCTTCCCGCAAACCGACAAGGCCACCGCGCTGCTGGCGACCTTTGCCGTGTTCGCGCTGTCGTTCATCGTCCGCCCGCTGGGCGGACTGGTCTGGGGGCATTTCGGTGACAAATACGGCCGGCGCAGTGCGTTGTCCTGGTCGATCCTGATCATGTCGGTGTCGACCTTTTGCATCGGTATCCTGCCGACCTACAACCATATCGGCCTGTGGGCACCGGCACTGCTGTTGCTGATTCGTTTGTTCCAGGGGTTTTCGGCCTCCGGGGAGTACGCCGGGGCTTCGGCCTTTCTCGCCGAGTATGCCCCCGAGGGCAAGCGCGGGTTGTACACCAGCATCGTGCCGGCGAGCACCGCGGCCGGCTTGCTGTTCGGCGCCGTGTTCGTCGCCGGCCTGCATGCGTGGATGAGCGTCGAGGACCTGCACAGCTGGGGCTGGCGCTTGCCGTTCCTGCTGGCGGCGCCCTTCGGGTTGGTGGGCCGCTACATCCGCATGAGCTTGCAGGACACGCCCAAGTTCCTGGAAATGGAAAAACGCCTGGAGGCGAAGGAGTGCGCGACCCACGCGCCGGTTCGCGAGTTGCTGACCGTGCACCGGCGCAGCGTGATGATCGGGATCGGTGCGACCTGCCTCAATGCCGTGGCGTTCTACCTGCTGCTCAGCTACATGCCGACCTACCTGTCGACTGAAATGGGCATGAGCGAGAGTGATTCGTTCCTGGCCTCGACGGTGTCGCTGGCGACCTACATCGGCCTGATTTTCCTGATGGGCAAACTGTCGGACCGGTTCGGGCGCAAGACCATGCTGCTGACCGCCTCGGTGTTGTTCCTGGCCCTGACGTTCCCGCTGTTCGGGATGTTGGAGAACCAGCCGTTGATCGTGATCCTGATGATCCAGATAGCCTTCGGCGCGATCCTGGCAATGAACGACGGCACCTTGCCGTGCTTCCTCGCCGAGATCTTCCCCACCCGCGTGCGCTTCAGCGGCTTTGCCTTCAGCTTCAACATCGCCAACGCGGTGTTCGGTGGCACCGCACCGTTCATCGCGACCTGGCTGATTCAACTGACCGGCAACAAAATGGCCCCGGCCTGGTATCTGCTGGCGGCCGCGGCGGTGGCCTTGATTGCCATGCTGGCGAGTCGGGAGACGGCGCACAGGGCCTTGCAGGACTGAGGTGACCTCAACGACGCCTTCGCGAGCAAGCCCGCTCCCACAGGATCTTCAGTGACTCTGAAAATCCATGTGGGAGCGGGCTTGCTCGCGAAGAGGCCAGTCAGTTCCACATCGAATCAATGCAAGGCAGCCACCTGCTTACGCTCACCAATCGGCGACACTCCAAAGAACCGGCTGTAGCATTTGGAGAAATGCGCCGGCGAAACGAAGCCGCAGGCGAGGGCGATGTCCCGGACCTGCGATTCGCTACGCAGCAACAATTGCCGCGCCCGGGCCAGGCGCAGTTCCAGGTAGTACTGACTCGGCGTGCGTTGCAGGTGCTTGTGAAACAGGCGCTCCAGTTGCCGCACCGACACCTCGTTCAACCGGGCGAGTTCCTCAAGGCTCACCGGCTCCTCAAGATTGGCTTCCATGATCGCCACCATCTGGCTGAGCTTGGGCTGCGAAGTGCCCAGCTTCTGCCGCAACGGCACGCGCTGTTGTTCCTGGGCACCCCGTACCCGATCACACAACAGCAACTCGGCTGCATGGGCGGCGATGTCCCGGCCGCCCGGTTCGCGGGCGATCAGCTGCAGGGTCATGTCCATGGACGCCACGCCGCCTGAGCAGGTGTAGCGGTCACGGTCCAGCTCGAACAACTGGTTGGAAATGATGATCCCCGGGAACCGCTCCTTCAGGGCTTCGATGTCCTCCCAGTGAATCGTGCAGCGATAGCCCTTGAGCAAATCGGCGCGCGCCAGCAAGTGGCTGCCCGTGCAGATGCCGCCCAATGGCACCTGGTCATGGGCCTGCTTGCGCAGCCAGTTGAGCAGGGGCCGGCTGCTGTGGTTGGAAACGATGGGGTTTGAGCCAACCACGAACAGCATGTCCAGCTTGGGTGCATCGCTGATGCTGTGATCGGGCAGCACGCGCATGCCATTGCTGGCCATCACCGGGTCCAGGCTGGCGGCGATGATGACGGTGCGGAACATCGGTCTGCGTGCGGCGAGATTGGCCATGCGCAGTGTTTCCACGGCGGAGGCGAAGCCGATGGTGGTGAAGTTGGGGATGATCAGGAAACCCACGGTTTTCACTGGCTGTTGTTCATTCGCCGAGCGTCCTGCGGCGGGTTTCGCCACCTGGAGTTTGGCCATTGTTACCGCTCCTCGACTGCATCAGTGACGTGCGCTGCGGCAAGCTGCCGCAACGGGCATCGTCATCTCGTTTTTGTGATTGTAAGCCCTGTTGACAGGCTTCAGGGTTTTACAGGGAGTGTCCGTAAGGCATAAGCAAAAAACCGGCCAGCTCCGTGGTGGAGAGTGGCCGGAAAGAGGTGAACGGGAAGGTGACAACCTGTAGGAGCGAGCTCGCTCGCGATGATCGTGAACGATTACGCGTAACACCAGTTAACCAACGGTGCCCCTGGTTCTTTCGCGAGCAAGCTCGCTCCTACAGGAATCGCAGTATCAGGGGTTTTCGGTTTGCGCCACGCCAAGGGTTTGAGCGGTCTTCTTCCTGGAATTGAAGATGGCGCCCATGCAGACGATGGACAGGGTCAATGCCCCCGTGGCGATCACTTCCATGCGGTGCTCCGGCAGTATCAGCATGACCCCCAGGATGCTCAGGATGCAGGCGATGACCAGGTAACTCAGCCAGGGGAACAACCACATCTTGAAGGCGATCGGCTGACCTGAAGCATTCATCTTTTTGCGCAGGACCAGCTGCGAAGCCGCAATGGCCAGGTAGACCAGCAGCGCAACAGCGCCCGAGCTGGCCAGCAGGAAGGAGAACACTTCGTTGGGGGCGAAGTAATTCAGGGCCGTGGTCAGGAAGCCCACCGCCGTGCTGGCGAGCACCGCGATATAGGGCACCCCGGAAGACGACGTCTTCTGCAGGACGCGAGGGCCATCGCCGCGCTTGCTCAGGGAGTAGACCATGCGCGACGCCGTGTAGATCGCGGAGTTGAGGCAACTGGCGACCGCGATCAGCACGACGATGTCGACGATCATTTTCGCGTGTGGAATGTTCATCAGCTCAAGCGCGCGCTGGTAGGAGCCCACGGCCATGAGCATGGGGTCGTTCCAGGGCACGATGGAGATAATGAGGAACACCGAGACGATATAGAAGATCCCCATGCGCCAGACGACCGAGTTGGTCGCGCGGGTGATCTGCCTGGAAGGGTCTTTCGATTCGGCGGCGGCAATGGTGACGATTTCGGTGCCCATGAAGCTGAACACGGTGGTCAGCATCGCGCCGATCACGGCGGTCATGCCATTGGGCATGAAGCCGCCGAACTCACGGCTCAGCTGAACGACCCCGCTCACTGTGGTCTGCGGCAGTCCGCCCATCAGGGCCAGCGCGCCAAGGGCGATGAACCCCAGCACCGCGATGACCTTGAGCATGGCGAACCAGAACTCGAACTCCCCGTAACGGGCGACACTGAACAGGTTGGTCAAGGTCAGCAAGCCGGTGACCGCGATGGCAAATTCCCAGGTCTCGATGCCGGGAAACCAGGCGTGCAGGATGGCCGCCGCGGCGATGGCTTCAATGGGAATCACCAGCACCCAGAACCACCAGTACAGCCAGCCGATGGTGAATCCGGCGCTGCGCCCCATTGCCCGTTCGGCGTAGGTCGAAAATGAACCGGTATCCGGTGACGCGACGGCCATCTCGCCGAGCATGCGCATCACCAGCACCACCAGGGTGCCGGAGAAAATGTACGCCAGGATCGCGGCCGGTCCCGCCGACGCGATGGCGTGGCCTGAACCGATGAACAGGCCGGCGCCAATGGCGCCGGCAATGGAGAGCATGGTGACGTGACGCTGCTTGAGCCCGGGGGCCAGGTTTGAGCTGCTGGACATTAGACTTACCCTTTTTATTCTATGGGGGAGGGTGAAGCGTTTACCGTGGTGATCGTTTCGGCACGTCCGTGTGGTGTTCAGGTGTTCAGGTGTCCAGTTCAAAGGCTTCGCGCACTGCGGCGCTGATGCCCGAGATACACACTTCGAGGATCAGCTCGCCTTTTTCGCGACTCGACCCTTTGGGCGATGACAGCGTTCCGCAGGCCGGTGTGCGCTGCGGGATGATGGGGAACACGTCGTAAGGCGGGAATTTTGCGGGCGGGTGGTCGACCGCGCGGCTCAGGTCGACCTTGTCCGGGTGCAGGGCCAGCATCAGCGAGGTTTCGAACACACCGCCATGTTCGATATCCCAGCCGAGGAATCCGTCGGGGTACAGTTTGGCGATGACGGCGGGATCGTTGACGAAGTCCCAATAGGAGAGCACGACCACCTTGAAGTCAGTGATGCCGTCGTAGCGCAGTTCGCGAAGGGCGAGATCGATGCCCTCGACTATGAACATCGAGTTCTCAAAATGCCCGTTCATCAGCACCAGTTTGCGGGCGCCGTGGCGCGCCAGCTCGCGGATGATGTCCAGCACCGTACGGGTCAGCGTGGCGCCATCGAGGCTGGTGGTGCCTGGAAAATGATTGCCGCCGCCGGATTTCTGCTGGGACTTGTAGCCGTAGGCCAGGGCCGGCAGCACCAGCCCGCTGACGTTTTGCGCGACCGCCTTGCAAATCGCGGTGGGCAACAGGACATCGACCTCCATGCACATGTGATGCCCGTGCTGCTCCAGTGCGCCCACTGGCAGGAACACAGGGCAACCGGTGGCCACCTTTTGTGCATATTCCGGCCAGGTGAGTTCTCCAATGACGACGCTGTTGTTCATCTGCACACCCTTTGAAAGTGATTGACCGTTTGCGGGTTGTTTAACCGGTGGTGGGGGGGCGTTTGCCTGTTATGTGACCCTCTCCTGCGATGGCGGAAATCGAGGTGGGGGCGAGAGCAATTCGATCAGATAGGGAGGCGGGCAACTTGTCTGAATCCGACCCGTAAATGACAAAACACCCTCTAATTTGGCGTTTCTGACCGGTGAATCAGCTACGCACAGGCCGCTTTTGGGCAAGCAGGGGGGAAAGTCGGATCTGGCAAAGTTCGGGTCGGACGTGCAAAAAGAAGGGTGTGGGAGGGGGGAACCGCGGCCCGGCGAACGAACCGCGGCGGCCGATCCATCAGGCGCTCAGTTTTTTCCCCGGCACGGCGGCCAGCAGTTCCCGGGTATAGGCGGCCTGGGGGCTGTTGAACACTTCGTCGGTCGTGCCTCGTTCAACCACCTTGCCGTGACGCAGCACCAGCACCTGATGCGCCACGCTGGCCACCACCGCCAGGTCATGGGACACGAGCAGATAGGCCAGCCCCAGTTCGGCCTGCAACTCGCCCAGCAGGTCGAGGATCTGTGCCTGGATCGAGACGTCCAGCGCCGACACCGGTTCATCCAGGAGCAACAAGTCCGGTTGCAGCGACAGGGCGCGGGCAATGGCGACGCGTTGGCGCTGCCCGCCGGAAAGCTCGCGGGGCAGCCGATCCAGAAAAGCCAGGGGCAGATGGACACGATCCATCAGTTGGCGTGCCGCCTGTTCCAGGGCGCGTCCCTTGAGTCGGCCGAACGACACCAGCGGCTCTATCACACTCTCGAATATCGTCATGCGCGGATCGAGTGCCGCGAACGGGTTTTGCTGCACCAGCTGGATACGCTGGCGCAGCGGGCGAAATTCGCGCCAGCTGAGGTCGGTGACGTCCTTGCCGTCGAAGATCACACGGCCTTCGGTGGGGCGTTCCAGTCCCAATGCAATGCGCAACAGCGTGCTCTTGCCAGAGCCCGACTCACCGACGATCGCCAGGGTCTGGCCGGCGTAAACGTCGAAACCGACACCCTGGAGCGCCTGGAAAACATTCGGTTGGCCTTTGTGCCCGGGCAGCTGGAACTTCTTGCCAATGCCCTCCACCGACAACAGCCGGGCACTGTTGGCCGCCGTTATCGGCAGTGGGCGCGCACGCGTGCCGAAGGCCGGCGCGGCGGCAATCAGCGCCCGGGTATAGGGTTGCGCAGGGTGCGCCAGCACACTTGCCGGAGGGCCCTGTTCAATCAGCAGACCGTCTTTCATCACCAGCAGTCGATCGGCGCGATCGGCCGCCACGGCGAGGTCGTGGGTGATGATCAGCAGGGAAATGCCGCGCTCGGACACCAGGCGCTGCAGGTGATCGAGGATCTTGCGTTGCACCGTGACGTCGAGCGCGCTGGTGGGTTCGTCGGCGATGATCAGTCGCGGGTTGCCGGCCAGGGCGATCGCGATCAACACACGCTGGCGCATGCCACCGGAGAGTTCGTGGGGATACTGACGCGCGCGCAGCAACGGCTGGTCCAGGCCGACCTGTTCCAGCAGCTCAATGATGTCCGCGTCAACCCCGGGGTAACGGCGACCTTGCGCCTGAATCAGCGCCTCGCCGATCTGTTGCCCGATCCGCAAGGTCGGGTTGAGTCCCACCATCGGGTCTTGCGGCACAAGGCTCACGGTGCGGCCGCGCAGTGCTTGCCATTCACGCTCGCTGGCCTGGGTCACGTCCCGGCCATCAATGCGTAAATGGCCGTTGTGGATGCTCGCGTTGTCTGGCAGCAAGCCCAGCAAAGCATTGGCCAGGGTCGATTTGCCCGAGCCGGATTCGCCAACGATGGCCAGGGTCTCGCCACGCTCCAGGGTGAACGAAACGCCACGCACGGCGGGTGTCGACTGGCCACGGGCGTGATATGAGACATGCAGGTCGGCGATTTCAATCAGGGGCACGGGGGCATTCATCGCGGGCTTTCCTCCAGCGTACGGGCAATGTGATTGACGCTGAAGACCACGGCCACCAGAAACAGGCCGGGGAGCAACGGCACCCAGGGTGCGGTCATCAGGAAAGAGCGGCCGTTGGCAATCAGCGTGCCCCATTCAGCGGCCGGTGGCGCCGCGCCGAAACCGAGGAAGCTCAAGCCGGCCGTGGCGAGAATCGCGGCGCCGAAATCCAGGGTCGCCAGTACCGCCACCGGGCCCCAGGCGTTGGGTAACACGTGGCGCAGCAGGGTGCGTGTCCAACTGGCGCCGCCGAGCCGCGCCGCTTCGACATACGGCAGGGTTTTGATGCGCAGCACTTCCGCCCGGGTGGTGCGGGCGAAGCCGGGGACGATGCCGACGCCGACGGCGATGGCCACGGGCACGGTGCCGAAGCCAATGGCCGTGACGATGGCCAGGGCGAGCAGCAGGCCGGGCAGGGCGAGCATGACGTCAATCAGGCGCATGAGCACGGTGTCCACGCGCCCACCGGCAAAGCCGGCCAGGATGCCCAGCCCCAGGCCGCCGACCAGGGCAATGCCCACGGCCAGCAGGGCAGCGGTGACCGACAGGCGCGCGCCGTAGACGACGCGGCTGTACAAATCGCGCCCGAGTTCGTCGGTACCAAACCAATGGGCGGCACTGGGTGACACCAGCTTGGCAATCGGGGCGGTGGCATAAGGATCGGCGTGGCTCAGCAGCCCCGGGGCGATGGCCGACAACAGCGCGAAGCCGACGATCGCCAGCGCCAGCAGCAAGCCCGGCCGGCGCAGCAACGGCGCCAGGGCGATGCGCGCCCGTTGCCAGCGGCTGCGCGGTCGCCAGACGGCGGCGGGGCTGAGGTGGCCGGGGAAGGTTTCAGTCAAGGCGGGTGTGGTGACAGGCATCAGGCAATCCTCGGCGTATGAGTGATGCGTGGGTCCAGAAGGGGGTAGAGCAGGTCGACGATGAGGTTGACCAGCACGAATGCCGCTGCCGCCACGCTGACGATGGCCAGGACCACCGGGATGTCCTGGCGCAGGACGGCCTCCTGGGCCAGGCGACCGATACCGCTGCGGGCAAAGATGGTCTCCACCAGCACCGCACCGGACACGGTGTTGCCCACTTGCAGTCCGATCAGGGTCAGCAGTGGCAGGGCGGCGTTCTTGAAGGCGTGGCGCCGCTGCACCTGTGCACGGCTCAGGCCTTTGGCGTAGGCGGTCGCCAGCCAGGGCTCATGACGCACCCCCTGGAAACCGCGGATCAACACTTGGGCGTAGACCGCCGCGCTGGGGATGGCCAGGGTGATCGCCGGCAACACCAGGCTGGCGGGCCCTTGATTGCCGGTCGATGGCAGCCAGCCAAGGCTGAACGCAAACACCTGGATCAGCAGCAACCCCATCCAGAACACCGGAACGGAAAACCCCAGCGAAGGCACCCGGGCCAGGGCCGTTTGCAGGGGACGCCAGCGCACATAGGCCGCCAGGTACCCCAGCCCGATCCCGCCCGCCAGCGACAACAGGATCGCCACCCCCGCCAGCGCCAGGGTCTGTGGCAGGCGTTCAAGCAGCAGCTCGGCCACTGGACGGTTCAGCGCGATCGACTGGCCAAAGTCACCGTGCACCGCGCCCGACAGCAGGTTGAGGTACTGCTCCAGCACCCCCTGGTCCAGGCCGTAGTACGCGCGGGCCTTCGCCAGGTCCGGCGCCGAGAGTGAGTCAATCTCGACGCCGGAGGCACTCAACATGATCGAGAGTGGATCGCCCGGAAGCAGGTAAAGAATGAGATAGGCGACCGTGTAGGCGCCCCATAACACCAAGAGCGCCTGGCCGATTCGGCCAATCACGTAGCGGCTCATGGCTGTTTGAGCTCAATGTCGCCCAGCAGCGCAAAGCCCTCCGCCGTCCAGCGGAAGTTATGCACCCGAGGGCTGGTCGCGGCTTGCCAGACCCGCTCATAGATCGGGAACACCGAGCCCTCGTCGATCAGCAGGTCCTGCAGGTCGCCATAGGCCCGGGCGCGCTGGTCGCTGGAGGTCGCGGTCATGCCGGCGTCGAACAGCGCCTGGGCCTTGGGCAGGGTTTGCGGCGTGTACAGGTTGGTGGCCACGGTGGAACTGTTGGCGGTGCGCGGATCAATGATGGTTTGCAGGATGATCGGGTCGGCGCGCGTCATGTAGGTGGACGTCAGGTCATAGTTGCCGGCGGCATTCGCGGCGGCCCAGTCCGCCGTGGTCAGGACGTTGAGCTTGAGATCGATGCCGACCTGGCGCAGTTGGTCCTGGATCAGCACATCACCGGCGGTTTCCGCCACCTGGAGGTTATAGGTCAGCTTGAGGCGCTTGCCGTCCTTGGTCCGGTAGCCGTCCGCACCGGCCACCCAGCCCGCGTCATCGAGCAGTTTGCGCGCGCCCGAGGGGTCGAAGGCCAGCTTGTTGCCCTGGCTTTTGAAAAACGGCGTCGTGGTGTCGTACAGACCGCTGACCACCGGAAACTGCTGGCTGTAGACGGTCGACGCATAGGTCTTGCGGTCGATGGCCTTCTGCAGCGCCTGGCGCAGGGCCGTGTCGGCAAGGAGGCGCTCGCCACGGGTGTTGGGAAACCAGTTCAACGCCGGGCCGGGCAGCGAGCGACTCTGGATGGTGGCGTTTTTCGAGGTGAAGAGTTGGGTGTCCACTTCGGAGAACGGCGCGCGGGGCCAGAGGATGTCGAGCTGGCCCTGGACAAACTGGCCATTGCGCACGCTTTCCTCGGGAATGTAGCTGACGTCGACCTCATCCAGGTGCGCCTCGCCACGGTTCTGCGAATTGGCCGAAGACCAGGCGTAGCCGGTCCGCTTGACCAGGCGCAGGCCGGATTCCGGGGTGTAGCGGTCGAGCACGAACGGCCCGGTGCCGATGATGGCCCCCAGCGAGCGCTCCTTGGCCGATTTCGCGTAGCTCTCGGGCGCCAGGATGGCCAGGTTGGTCGTGGAGGTGGCTTGCAGGAAGCCGGCATTGGGACGTGCAAGCACGAGTTTTATCGTGAAATCGTCGACGACCTCGGCATGGTCGTAGCCCGCGAGGTAGGTGGCGCCAAAGGTCGCCGGCAGTTGCGCGGCGAAGGCCTTGTTGGAATCAAAGGCGGCCTTGACGGCATGGGCGTCGAAGCGCGTGCCATTGCTGAACGTGACGTCCTTGCGCAGGTGGAAGGTATACGCCAGGGCGTCCGGGCTGATGTCCCACGTTGTCGCCAGCCAGGGGATGATGTTGCCGGTCTGCGGGTCCTGATCGGTCAGGGACTCGGCAACGTTGCGCAGCACCACCCGGTGTTCCAGCCAGTAAACCTGGAAGGGATCGAGGCTGACGAGGGTGGTGTTATCGCGGAAAAATCCGATTTTCAGGGTTTTGTTGTCCGTGTGTTGATCCACTGAAGGCGAGCAGCCGACCAGGCTTGAAGTCACGGCCAGAATCGCGAGCCAGCGGTGTGGTGAGCCAGGGATGTCCATGGATTTGTCCTTGTCTTGCAGAAAGTGAGTGCCCTGTCAGGGCTGGCGTGGCAGACTTTCTAAGACCGTAATCTTATGGATGATGGCTGTAAAAGGCTTTTTTGATCTAAGCTAATTATGTGTTTGTTGAATTATGTTTGTTCTTCAATATGCACGAAACAGGCTTGAATGCGGTTCCTCGGTTGGCAGGCTGCGGCGCAGCTCGACTTGGCAGTTCGCTGGATGATGCAAGATTATTCATAATGATTAATGTTGATTCAGTATGCTAATAAACCGATCAGTGTTAATAGTCAAGAATGAACCGATGAAGTCATTCGTTGCACAACCCGGCGATACCCACTTCAAGCAGCAGCGAGCAGGAGTCCCTCTGATCATGGCAACCACTACGAAAACCCGATCTGTCACCGCGCACGTTCCTGAGCAATTGGCGCAAAAGGTCGATTTGATGGCCGAGCGTCTGGAGCGCTCCAAAAACTGGATCGTCAAGCAGGCCCTGACCGCCTGGATAGAGCAGGAAGAAGAGCGCAGCCGCCTGACCCGCGAAGCCTTGGATGATGTTGATGCAGGTCGGGTAATTGATCACCAGGCTGTCCAGGCCTGGGCCGATAGCCTCGGCACCGACACGCCGTTGCCGGTGCCGCGCTGATGGAATTGAAGTGGACGAACAAGGCGCTTTCCGACATTTCCCGGCTGTACGAGTTTCTCGCATCGGTGAATCAGCCTGCCGCCGCACGTACAGTGCAGCAACTCACGGCCGCACTCGTCATGTTGTTGAGCAATCCGCGCATGGGTGAACGCCTGGAAGAATTCGAGCCACGGAATGTGCGCCGAATTCAGATCGGTCACTACGAGATGCGATACGAGATCGTGGGTTCCACTGTCTACCTGCTGCGCCTATGGCACACCCGCGAGGATCGATAGCCGCAGGTTTTGTGGCGACTCGTTGATTTGTCGCAAGGCTGCCAAGGCGGCTTAATATGATTAACATGCATTTTAATAGCATTAACATATGCGTAAATGGTATTTTGCAGGGCGCGCTCGGCATCTTATCCTGCTCAAAGGAGATCTCCTCAGATTCAGTCGCTTCAAGGCTGCGGCCTATCGAGTGAGCCCTATCGGTCTTGTCCTTTCCCCGTAAATACCCCACGAGACCGCGCGCGCGGATCGACCCGAACTGCCTTGATAAGGCATCTGGAGACGAACGTGCGTTACCTGACGAAATTGGCGGCCGGCATGGCTGCCGCATGGATGTGCCTGGCTGCGAACGCGCAAACGCTGGTGGTCGGCGACCAGAGCTACAACGCCCAGGCCGTGATGGAAGCGGCGGGTGTGCTGGACGATCTGCCCTACACCCTTGAGTGGAAGCAATTCACCGCAGGCTCGCCTGTCGCCGAGGCATTGAATGTCGGCAGCCTGGATATCGGCTTGCTCGGCGATGCCCCGGCGCTGTTCCTCGGCGCCTTGGGCGCCCCCATCAAGATCATTGCCGTGGGCCGCCAGAACCTGGATGGCGTGGCCATTCTGGTCAGGAAGGACTCCAGCATTCACAGCCTGGCGGACCTTCGCGGCAAGCGCGCCGCCGTCTGGAAAGGCTCGTGGAGCCAGCAACTGCTTTTGACCGCGCTGGATAAAGCCGGCGTCCCACGGGATTCCCTGGACATGCGCTACATCAGCGCGCTGGATGCCTCCCACGCGCTGGACGGTGGCTCAGTGGATGTCATCGCGACCTGGGAACCTTATGTCACCCAACAGGAACGCCAGGGCGCCCGGGTGTTGGCCACGGCGCAAGGGCTGATCGCGGCGCAAAGCTTCGTAGCCGCCAACGCCAGGGCGGTGGAGGCCAAGCGCAGCCAGATCAATGATTTTCTCCAGCGTTTGAAGAAAGCCCGTGAGTGGACGCTGCAAAACCCCGCCAATACCCAGGCGTATGCCGATGCATGGGCCAAGCGCACCCGGGCCGAGGGTGAAATCGCACGGGCCTGGTTTGCCCGCGCGCGGACCAGCGTCGAGCCCGTGAGCCCGCAAGCGACGGGCGACGCGCAAAAGACCGTGGACTTCTTCGCTGGGCTGGGCCTGATCAAGGCCTATCCCGCGGCCAGCCTGTTCGACGATTCATTCGCGGCGTCCCTGCAGCCGGCCACTGCCCGCGCACTGCCGTGAAGGCGTTCGGCTGGCAGCGGCCGTTTCCCCGATTGACAAGGAATACTTCGGACATGACCAACAGACAGATCAAACTGGGCGCCCTGACCATGGGCTGCGGCGGACCCGGCCGGCATAACCTGTGGCTCGACCCCGAGCTGCCGGCCGATGCCAGCGTCAACATCGACTGGTACATCGACATCGCACGCCAGGCGGAGGCTGCATTGTTTGACCTGATGTTCATCGTCGACAGCCAGTTCATCACCCCGGGGTCGCCTTCCCATTACCTCAATCGCCTGGAGCCGCTCACGCTGCTCTCGGCGCTGGCGGTCAGCACGCGGCACCTGGGCCTGGTCGGCACGCTGACGACGTCCTACAACTCGCCCTATAACGTGGCCAGGCGCCTGGCCTCGCTCGACCTGATCAGCAAAGGCCGCGCCGGCTGGAACGTCGTCACCAGTGGCGATGCGGGCACTGCGGGCAATTACAGCCGCGAAGAGCACTACGACTACGACACCCGCTACGGGCGCGCGCAGGAACACGTCCAGGTGGTCCAGGGGTTGTGGAATTCCTATGAGGAGGATGCCTTCGTGCGTGACAGGGCGACGGGGCAATTCCTCGATGCCAGCAAGCTGCACAGCCTCGATCACCGGGGCGAACACTTCTCCGTGGTCGGCCCGCTGAACATTCAGCGTTCGCCCCAGGGCCAGCCGGTGATCTTCCAGGCCGGTGATTCCGAGCAGGGCCGCGAATTGGGCGCCGCCACGGCCGATGTGGTGTTCACCCATGCGGCGAGCATCGAACAGGGCCAGGCCTTCTACCGCGACATCAAGGCCCGGGCGGCGCGCCTTGGCCGCGATCCGGAACAACTGCTGGTGCTGCCCGGCGCCGAGATCCATGTCGGTGACACCGACGAGCACGCCCGCGAGATCGAGCAGCACTACCATCAGGCCGACCACAGCTTCGAACTGGCATTGAAGGAATTTGGCCGCAACTTTGGCTGGCACGATTTCACCCAGTACGACCTGGATGCGCCTTTTCCTCAGGAAAGCCTGGAGTCGGCGCGCAGCAGCTTCTTCACCAACGCCAAGCGCATCGCCGACCAGGCGCTTGAGAAAGGCTTCAGCCTGCGTCAGGCCGTGGAATTCGGGCGGCAATTGCGCCCCGGTGCCTTCGTGGGATCGGCACAGACGGTGGCGCAAAAAATGGCTGACTGGTTCGAGGCGCGGGCCCTGGACGGTTTCAACATCTACATTGGCCACCCAGGGCAGTTCCGCCGGTTTACCCAAGAGGTCATACCGCTGTTGCAGGAGCGCGGGTTATACCGCACGGCCTACGAGGGTACGACTTTGCGCGAAAGCCTGGGGCTGGAGATTCCCCGATTCCGTCGGTGAGGCCGTCCAGGTAGTTGGCCCCGTCCTTTTATTGCGGTTTGTCGGGAGCGACCGTGCTCTCGACAGCACCGCGAGCCAGGGCAAAGATGCCGTCCATGCGCCAGTGCTGATTGGTGAGTGACGGGTCAGCCGCCCACTCATCCCAACCCGAGTCGCGGCGGTACTGCCCGAGCAGGCCGGCGCTGCGGACCACATCGGGGTCGGGATGACGGGGCTGTTCGCAGTCGGGGTCGACGTACAGCGCATCGCTCGCGCAATACAGCTCGCACATGAAGCAGGTCTGGCAGGCTTGCTGGTTGGCGATCTGCGGCTTGCCCCCGGCATCCAGGCGCAGGGCGTTGGTGGGGCACACCTGGACACACTGGCCGCAATCGTTGCACAGGTCCTGGTAAATCAGCTCAATCATTGGGCGTTGCCTTGTGGCGATGGGTTGAGGGAGGAGGGCAGCGGGTCGTGGCGTATCCAGGGTTGGTCGACGCCGGCGATCCGCAGGTGGGCGTCGAACTGCGGATTCTGTTCAGGAGTGTCGCTGCGCTGGTGCATGCCGCGGCTTTCCTTGCGCTGCTCGGCGGCGCTGTAGCACCAGCGGGCGGTGGCCGCCATCGCGGCGATTTCCCGGGCCCGCAGCGGGTTGTCCTGATCGACCGACAAGCCCTCGCGCACCTCATCCCAAACGCTGTCCAGCGCTTGCAGGGAGCGCCCGATCCCGCTGCCTGAGCGGAACAGGTTTTTCTCCAATGGGTGGACTTGGGCCTGGATGCGCTGGATCAGCTCGTTCGGCCGGGTCGCGGTGCAAGACAGTCGGGACTGCAAACCCGCGCCGCCAAAGCCTTGCAGCGCGACATTGCGCTCGGGGTTACCCAGGGCCCGTCGCGCGGCGCCGCGCCCGGCGTACTGGCCGGAAGACAAAGCCCAGGCGGAGTTCTGCGCGCCACCGCCAGAGGTCGCGCCGGCAATCAACTCACGGCTGGCGGCGTCCCCGGCGGCGAACACACCGGGCACGGTGGTCTGGCAGTCGTCGTCAATCACCCGCAGGCCGCCGACGCCACGGATGGTGCCTTCGGGATGCAGGGTCACGGCGAATCTGTCGCGCCAGGGGTCGACGCCGCGCCGGTCGAACGGCAGCATCAGGTTCGGTTGAATCACCGGCAATTGGGCGCGGATGTGCGGGGGCACGCGATGGAGCCGGCAAAACACCGGGCCGTTGAGCAACGCCTTGGCCAGGGCATCGGTAAAGTCCGGGCCGGTGGAGATGTTCAGCGGACGGTCGGCGGCATCGAAATACTCGCCGAAGCTGTAGACCATCGAGCGAGTCATGCTGCTGCCCGCCGCCGCGATGCAGTAATAACTGGAGAACTCCATGCCGGACAACTCCGCGCCCGCTTCAGCGGCCATCAAGTAACCGTCGCCGGTGTTGGTGTGGCTCCCCAGCAAGCGTGAGAGGAACGCGCAACCGCCGCTGGCCAGCACCACGGCACCGGCGCGAATCTGCCAGTCGCCGCCTGCTTGCCGGCGCCAGCCTCGGGCGCCGGCCACTTCGCCACGCTCGTTACGCAGCAGTTCCAGGGCCGGGCTGTGATCGAGGATGGTCACGCCGCTGTCCAGCACCAGCCGCCGCATGCCGCGCAGGTACTCCGGCCCGCGCAGCCCGCGATACTGGGTCACGCCTTGCTCGTTCTGCGGGAAATCGTAGTAGCCGGCGAGGGTCGGCAGGCTGGTCCAGGTGGTGTCGATGATCCGCGCCATCCAGCGCGCATCGGCCAGGCCATGGGCCGTGGCCAGGCGTTTGTCGATGGCCGCTTCGCGCGCGCCGGGCAGCGGCGGCACCCACCAGTGGCCCGGGCCGGCCGTGGCCGTGACACCACTGGTGCCGCAATAGCCCTTGTCGACCAGGATCACCCGGGCGCCTTCACGGGCCGCGGCGACGGCAGCCCAGGTGCCGGCCAGGCCACCACCGATGATCAGCACATCGGCGACCAGGTCGAGGGTCGTACGGGAGGCGAGGGGGATCGTCATGACAAGCAGGCTCCAGGCAGATTATCGGTAAGTGGGTTTGCCTCCGCCTGGAGTAAGGGGGTCGGTCTGGAGATAAAGCTATCTCCATAAAAAGGCGCTGTGAAATGCTCTTTGGTTATAAGTACGATATTAAATTAACTGATGTTCGTTTTTCAGAATATTAAACAAATGCATTATTAGGTTAGATCAACAAAGCATTTCACAGGTGTATTTGCAACGCATAAGGTCAGCCCCCACAGGCCAGCAGCGCCGCTATCAAACGGGGGAGATGCCCATGACCACTGCACCACGACAACTCAAGTTCGGCGCCATCCTCACCGGTGTCGGCACCGCCCAGAATGAATGGCTGCACCCGGAAATACCCGGCGATGCCAGTATCGATATCGACTGGTATCGCCAGCAGGCCCGGCAAGCCGAGGCGGCGAAGTTTGACTTGATCTTCATCGTCGACAGCCCCTACATCACCCCGGACTCGGCGCCCCATTTTCTCAACCGGCTGGAACCCCTGACCCTGTTGTCCGCCGTGGCTGGCGCGACGTCGAAGATCGGGCTGGTCGCCACCTTGACCACGTCCTATACCGAACCCTTCAACGTGGCGCGGCAATTCGCGTCCCTGGACTTGATCAGCGGCGGCCGGGCGGGCTGGAATGTGGTGACCACCGGGCTTGAAGGCGCCGCCGGGAATTTCGGGCGCGAGCAGCACATCGACCATACCGAGCGCTATCGCCGGGCCGGCGAACACCTGCAAGTGGTGCAAGGCTTGTGGGATTCCTATGAAGACGACGCCTTTGTGCGCGACAAACAGAGCCGGGTGTTCCTCGACCCGCAGCGCCAGCACCGCCTGGATCACCAGGGTGAGTTCTTTTCGGTCGCCGGGCCGCTGAACATCGCGCGTTCGGCACAGGGCCAGCCGGTGATATTCCAGGCCGGGATTTCAGAGTCCGGACGCCAGCTGGCGGCCAACTATGCCGAAGGCATTTTCGCCGGCGTGGACAATTTCGAGGACGCCCGCGCTTATTATCAGGACATCAAGCAACGCACCGCAGCGGCCGGGCGCAACCCCGATCACGTGACCATCCTGCCGGGGATCGCCCCGATCATTGCCGACACCGACGAGCAGGCCCAGGCCATCGACCGCGAACGCAATGGCGAGCTGGACCTGCACAAGGCGCTGGTGCACCTGGGGCGCCCGTTCAACTATCACGATTTCACCCAATACCCGCTCGATGAAGCCTTCCCCGAACTGGGCGACCTGGGCAGCAACGGTTATCGCGGCCATGCCGAACACATCAAGCGCGTCGCCCGTGACCAGGGGCTGACGCTGCGCCAGACCGCCTTGCGCTTCGCCGCACCGTTTTCGAACTTCGTCGGCTCGCCGAAAACCGTCGCCGACGAGATCGAACGCTGGTTTGTCGAGGGCGCCGTCGACGGCTTCAACATCCGGGTCGGCGCACCCGGCGAATTCGCCCGGTTCACTGACGAAGTCCTGCCGCTGCTGCGCGAACGCGGCCTGTTCCGCAGTGAGTACAGCCACAGCACTCTGCGCGGGCACCTCGGCTTGCCGGTGCCGGTCAATCGCTATAGTGCGGCGCGTGAACCTTTAGAGGCCAGGCGGGCATAAATCTCGCGTGGCTTGCCCTCCACCCTGTAGGAGGGCAAGCGCCCTCGCTACATGACCTTTACCTCTGTGAGCATCCTGCATGTCGGCAAGCCGGCCTTTCGATTTTCGGGTGCCGGCGATTGCCGGTTGTGCGTTATTTATGGAGCTGCTGGACGCCACGGCGGTCCTGACGGCGTTGCCGCAAATGGCCGAGGACTTCGGCGAGCCGGCATTGCGGATGAACCTGGTGGTGTCGTTGTACCTGCTGGCGGCGGCGATGTTCGTGCCCGCCAGTGGTTGGGCGGCGGATCGTTTCGGGCCGCGGCGGGTGTTCCTGTTCGCCATTGCGCTGTTTACCTGCGCGTCCCTGGCGTGCGCCTTGTCTGGCTCGCTGGTGCAGCTGTCGCTGGCGCGCCTGGCCCAGGGCGCGGGCGGGGCGATGATGGTGCCGGTGGGGCAGGTGATCCTGCTGCGCTGGTCATCCCGGGGCAACCTGCTGCGGGCCATGGCCTTCCTGACCGCGCCGGCGCTGCTGGGGCCGGTGGTCGGGCCACCGCTGGGCGGGTTGCTGGTGACCTACGCCTCGTGGCACTGGATTTTCCTGATCAACCTGCCCATCGGCCTGCTGGGACTGTGGCTGGTGTGGCGCTTTATTCCGGATTACCCGCCCGGCGAGGCAGGCCCGCTGGATGGCAAGGGGCTGCTGCTCAGCGCGGCAGGCCTGGCGTGCCTGGTGTTTGCGTTCGAAGCCCTGGGTCATGGCCTGCTGCCAGCCGTGCCGATTGCCCTGCTGTTGCTGGCCGGTACGCTGTTCGCCTGGTTGTACGTCGGCCATGCGCGGCGCTGTGAACGGCCCTTGATCGACCTGGCATTGCTCGATATTCCAACGTTTTCCATCGCGATCTGGGGTGGCAACCTGTTCCGGCTGGGCAGTGGCGCCTTGCCGTTCTTGCTGGTGCTGCTGTTTCAACTCGGTTTGGGACTCAGCCCGTTGATGGCCGGCCTGCTGACGTTTGCCGGTGGGGCCGGCGCGCTGGCGATCAAGTTTCTGGCCGCGCCCATCGTGCAGCGATTCGGTTTCCGCCAGACGCTGGTGGGCAACGCGGTGCTGGGCGGATTGTCCGTGGCGGTCTGTGCCGTGTTCCGGGTGGACACCCCGTATTGGCTGGTGATTGGCCTGCTGTTTGTCGGTGGGCTGGCCCGTTCGCTGCAAATGAGCACCCTCGGTGCCTTGACCTATGCCGATGTGCCGCCGGCGCTGTCGAGCCGGGCCAGCAGCCTGGCGGCAATGTCCATGCAACTGAGCCTGAGCCTGTCGGTGGGGCTGGCCGCCACCTTTCTGGGGATGGTGCAGCGCTGGCGCGGCCACGCCCAGGTGACGGTCGAGGACATCGGCCTGGTGATGCTGTTCAGCGGGGTGGTGTGCGGGTCTTCACTGTGGCTTTTTCGCCGTTTGCGCGGTGCGGCGGGCGCCGGTTTGTACGCCGTGGCCGAACGAAAATAAAAATGCATTTAACTGATAACAGAATCAGTGAATATTAAATAAAGTAATTATTAACATATAACTATTAAGACTTTTACAGAAGTTTTTTAGACGAATATCTTTGAATCAAGAGATCTTTCTCTGAAGACAACTCGACCCGACCCCTCGCACGGTGGAGGAGAGCCAAGACCTGAACCACCTGCGAGGGCGCCTGACCATGACCACCTGACCTCATTTCCCGATATGGCCGCGCACGGCTCTCGCCGAACGTCCCGGCGCCGCCATCCGCCACGATCACCCTCGCGATCCCCGTGCCGGCAACGCCCGAGCCAGGGCTTCGTTCGCCTGAGAAAAACCGCTCGCCCGCCGAGTGCCTGATCAAGGTTTGCCCGAATGAGTACGACCAAGCGTTTTCCGCAAAGCATCTACACGCTGCCTTCCGACAACAACCGCCTGACCCTGGGGGGCGTGCCCCGCCACGAAGACCCGCTGCAGGAGCGCCTGCACCGCAAGCAGCGGCTCGCCGCCGCCTACCGGCTGTTCGCACGCTATGGCTACGAAGTCGGCGTGGCCGGGCATTTCACCGCCCGCGACCCGATCCATCCCTCGCACTACTGGATCAACCCGCTCGGCGTGCCGTTTTCGCAGATCACCGTTTCCCATCTGCTGCGCGTGGACAGTCACGGCCAGGTGGTGGAGGGCGATGGCCTGCTCAATACCAGCGCCCTGGAACTGCACCATGACTTGCAGCAGGCGCGTCCGGACGTGGTGGGCATCGCCCATCTGCATTCGTTTCATGGCCGGGTGTGGTCGTCGCTGGATCGCCTGTTCGATCCGATCACGGCCGAGGCCGGTGCCTTTCAGAACGACCAGGTGATCTTTCGCCGCCACGACCTGCGCACCGCCAGCGGAGCCCTTGAGCAGGACCGGGACATCGTCAGCCGCGCCTTCGTCGAGCGTTTTGCCGACAACAATTTGCTGATCTGGCAGAACCACGGCCTGTGGGTCACCGGCGGGACGGTGGAAAGCGCGGCCTGGCGCTTCATCCTCGCTGAAGACACCGCCCGCGCTCATCTGCTGGCGCACTCGGCCGGTACGCCGTCGATTCCGGCGGCGGACGCCCTCGAAGGCGGCATCGACAAGGCCCGTCACGAGTTTTTCGGCTGGCTCAACTTCCTGCCGCTGTGGGACCTGATCCGCACCGAAGAACCCGATCTGCTCGACTGAGGACCTGGCCATGCACATGCTCTCTCGTCGGCAAATGCTGCTGGCCACTGGCGTCCTGGCCGCCGGCACCTTGCTCGGTGCCCAGGCCGCGCCGGCGCCGTTGCGGGTCTGGCGCTACAAGGGTTCGGCCGCGTCCTTCCTCGCCGATGCCGGGCAGGCCGACACGCCTTACCCGGTGGAGTGGGTGGACATCGGTGGCGGCAACCTGGTGCTCGAAGCCTTGACCAGTGGCCACCTGGACTACGCGTTCATGAGCGAGATCCCGCCGATTTTCGCCTCGATTGCCAAGGTGCCGCTGGCGCTGGTCGCCGTGTTCAAGGGGGACAACAACGACAGCGGGATCGTGGTCAAGAAGGGCTCCGGGATCCGCCGCATCGCTGACCTCAAGGGCAAGACCATCAGCTACGTGCGGGCCACCAACACCCACTACTTCGTGCTCAACATGCTGCGCCAGAACGGCTTGTCCCTGGCCGACGTGAACGCCGTGCCGTTGCCGGTACAGGACGCCCTGACCGCGTTTCGCAACGGCCACATCGACGCGCTGGCCACCGGCGGGATCAGTGCCTTGCAGGCCGCCACCCAAATGGACGGCGAACTGCTGGAAAACGTCAGTCGCTACTACTCCGGCAATTACGTGATCGCCACCACCGAGCAGGTACTGGCCGACCCATTGCGGCGCAGCCAGATCGGCGACTTTCTGCAGCGCGAAAAGGCCACCTGGGCCTGGGTCGACGCCCACCCCGAGCAATGGGCACGACGCAGTGAAGCGCTGACCGGCATCGACCGCACGCTGTACCTGCGCCAGTTCCGCCAGCGCAGCCAGCCGGCGCGGCTGGTCGGCATCGACGACAGCGCCATCGCCTCGCAGCAACAGGTCGCCGACCTGTTTTTCGAAAACCGCCTGATTCGCCAGAGCGTCGATGTCCGACCGCTGTGGCGCAACGACTTCAATCCTCTTCTGAACAGTTGAACTGCCATGAAATCCAACGCTTTCGTTTCGACGCTGCAACGCGCACCGCTGGTGTTTGCAGGCTTTGCCTTACTGCCGGTGTATGCCGCCACCAATGACACCCTGGACACCGTGATTGTCACCGGCTCGCGCGGCAGCGAGGCGCGCACCGTCACCAGCAGCCCTTCGCCGATCGATGTGATCAGCGCGCAGCAACTGGAAAAAACCGGTGCCAACAGTTTGCGCACGGCCTTGCAGAAAACCCTGCCGTCCTTTTCGCAACGGCCATCGGGGACCTCCAACGACAGTATCGCCAGGCCCTACAGCCTGCGCGGCCTCAATGGCTCGAACGTGCTGGTGCTGGTCAATGGCAAGCGCCGGCACAACAGTGCGGTAATCAACCTCGATTCCACGGCGGCCTACGGCACCAACCCGGTCGACCTGGACATGATTCCGATCAGCGCCATCGACCACATCGAGGTGCTGCGTGACGGTGCCTCGGCGCAATACGGCTCGGATGCGATCGCCGGGGTGATCAACATCATCCTCAAGCAAAACGACAACGGCGGCTCGGCCAGCACCTCGTATGGCGAGTACACCAAAGGCGACGGCGGCACCATCCGCCAGACCCTGAACAGTGGTTTCCAGCTGCCCAACGACGGCTTTTTCAACGTTTCCCTGGACGCCAAGTCACAACAGACGGCCGTGCGCGCGCGCGACGCCACCGGCTCGTTCTACTACCGGCAACCTGACGGGTCCGCCGACCCCCGTGAGGCGACCGCCGACAAGGACGTGCAAAAAAACGGCCTGCCGAAAATCAAGGCCGTGGGCGTGGCCTACAACGCCGAACTGCCGCTGGATGACGTCACCCTGTACTCCTTTTCGACCTTGACCCGGCGTGATGCGCGGGGCGGGCAGAATTTCCGCCGGCCCAATTCGACCAACATCATTCCCGAGATCTACCCCGACGGCACCGCGCCGTTCTACACCCTCGACGAGACCGATTACCAGGTGGCCGCCGGCGCCAAGGGCGCGGTGGCCGACTGGAACTGGGACTTGAGCTCGACCTTCGGCCGTGACAAGGGCGAGGCGGGCGCCGATGAAACCCTCAACGCGTCCCTGGGCCCGTTGAGCCCGACGCGCTTCGACAGCTACACCAATTACTTTGACCAGTGGACCAACAACTTCGACCTGACCCGCGCGTTCGAGGTGGGGTTGAGCAAACCGCTGCAAGTGTCCGCCGGCCTGGAACACCGGCACGAGCGCTACAAGACCGAGTCCGATGATCCGCTGTCGTTCATCAACGGTGGCTACATCTACCCCTCGGGCCCGTTGCGTGGCCAGCCGGCGGCGGTCGGCGCCCAGGGCGCGATCACCCTGACGCCGGAAGACGAAGGCCAGGCCAGCCGCAACAGCTATGCGACCTATGTGGATGTCGGGCTCAACCCGACCGAAAAATTCTACGTCGGCGTGGCGGGGCGCTTCGAAAGCTATGACGACAGCGCCGGCAACACCACCAGCGGCAAGCTGTCGCTGCGCTACGACTTCACGCCCGAGTTCGCCATTCGCGGCACCTTGAGCAACGGTTTCCGTGCACCGTCGTTGTCACAGTCGGTGTATGCCCAGACGGCCAACCAGTACACCACGGTCAATGGCGTGCCGCAGTTCGTCGAGGCCAAGTCGGTGCGCGTCGACTCACCCTTGGCCAAGGCACTGGGGGCTGAAGACCTGAGCCCGGAGAAGTCGCGCAACATCAGTGTCGGCTTCGCTTGGAAGCCGTTGCCGGAAGCCAGCGTCACGCTCGATGCCTATCAGATCGAAATCAAGGACCGCATCGCCCAGACCGGCTTCCTGTTCGGCAACGGGGTCGACCAGATCCTGGTGGCCAACGGGTTCCGCCCGGGTTACCGGGTCAAGTACTTCACCAACGCGGCGGACACCACCACCCGCGGCGTCGACCTGGTCACCGACTACCGCGTCGATTACGGCGCCTGGGGCAACGTCAAGTACGGCCTGGCGTTCAACTACAACAAAACCGACATCGACAGCATCAAGTCGACGCCGGCCGCGCTCACCGCCGTGGGCAGCAACCTGGAGCTGTTCGACCGGGTGGCCCAGGGTTACCTGACGGTGGCCAACCCCAAGACCAAGCTGATCCTGAGCGCCAACTGGAAGATCGACCGCTTCGACATCAATACCTCGGTCAGCCGCTACGACAAAGTCATCGCCCGGGACGTGAACCCCGATTTCGACGTGACCTATGGCGCCAAGTGGCTCACCGACCTGGAAGTCGCCTACAACCTGACCGATAGCCTGAACCTCGCCGTCGGCGCCAACAACCTGTTCAACGTCAAGGCCGACAACAACGCCTACCCCAACGGCGATATCAACGGTTTTCCGAAGTTCGGCAGCATTTCGCCGTTCGATCCCTACGGGGCCTTTTGGTACACCCGCGTGAGTTACAACTTCTGATGAGGATCCCGACATGAGCCAGGACAACAGACAAATCATTCTGGGCGCCTTCATTCCCAGCGCCGGTATCCAGGGTTCCGCCTGGCGCCATCCGACGGCGGCGGGCGACTCGTTCCGCGACTTCGAACACTATCGCTGGATCGCCGAAAAACTTGAAGCCGCGCGTTTTCATGCGTTGTTTTTCAACGACACGGTGAACGTCGACCTCGACCCGCTGGCCCTCGCCAGCGGCCCCAACAGTGTGCGCTGGGACCCGTTGGTGCTGCTGCCGGCGCTGGCCCTGGCGACCCGCCATATCGGCTTGATCGCCACCGCCAGCACCACCTACAACGAGCCCTACAACATCGCCCGCAAGTTCGCCTCCATCGACCACCTGAGCGGCGGGCGCACGGGCTGGAACCTGGTGACGTCGCTGGGCGGTGGCGAAAACTTCAACCTCGACGCGCACATCCAGCACGCCGACCGCTACGAGCGCGCCGAGGAGTTTTACGACGTGGTCACCGGCCTGTGGGACAGCTGGCAGGACGATGCGTTTGTCCAGGACAAGGCGTCCGGGCGCTGGCTCGACGTCGACAAGCTGCATGTGCTCAATCACCACGGCAAGTACTTCCAGGTCCAGGGCCCGCTGAACGCGGCGCGCCCGGTGCAGGGCTACCCGGTGATCGCCCAGGCCGGTTCGTCGGACTCCGGCAAACGCCTGGCGGCGCGGGCCGGGGAGCTGATTTTCACCGCCCAGCACACGGTCGAGCAGGGCCAGGCGTTTTATCGCGAGATCAAGCAGAGTGCCCAGCGCCTGGGGCGCAACCCGGAACATTTGAAGGTGCTGCCGGGGGTGTCCACGGTCATCGGCAAGACTCAGGCCGAGGCGCAAGACAAATACGACCGGCTGCAGGAGCTGCAAGACCCGAAATCCTTCCTGCGTTCGATCTCGCGCTTTACCAGCCTGGGCTTCGACCTGTCCGAATTGCCGTTCGATTCGCAGGTGCCGTTGCCGCCCGAGCACTTCGACACCAACACCCACAAAAGCCGGCAGAAACTGGTGTTCGACCTGATCCGCCGGGAGCGCCCGACGGTGCGCGAGTTGTTCAACAAACTCACGGCCGGTGGCCACCGGATCTTGATCGGCACCCCGCAAAGCATTGCCGATGATTTCCAGGAGTGGTTCGAAAACGGTGCCGCCGACGGCTTCAACGTGATGTTTTCCGGCTTGCAGCAGGGCATTGGCGATTTCGTCGACGGCGTGGTGCCGGAGTTGCAGCGGCGCGGCTTGTTCCGCCGTGAGTACCAGGGCAAGACCCTGCGCGAAAACCTCGGTTTGCCCTACATCGCCAACCGCCATGCCGGGCAGAGCCTGCAACCGCTTGCAGAGGTTCAGTCATGAGTGAGCGGTTCAAGGACAGCCAACCCGCGCGCTGGCTGCAATTCTCGGCGCCGATGCTGGCGCTGTTGCTGGGCGCTTGCGGTGCGCCGCCAGATGCCGCGAGCAGCGCGGTGGCGGCCAAACCCCAGAGTGGCGGCACGCTGCGGGTGGCGCTGGAAGGCGATCCGCAATGCGTTGACCCCCAGCAGGCCGGCAACAACACCGCGCTGAATGTCGGGCGGCAACTGGTCGATTCGCTGACCGACCAGGACCCGCTCAACGGGGCGATCGTGCCGTGGCTGGCGCAGCGCTGGGAAGTCGACGCCGACTCCCGGCGCTTCACCTTCCACCTGCGCGGGGGCGCCAGCTTCAGCGACGGCACGCCGGTGGATGCGGCGGCGGTCAAGGCCAACTTCGAAGGCGTTGCCGCCCTTGGCGCACGCTCGGTCCTCGGCTCGACCTACCTGGCCGGCCTGAAGGGCATCGAGACACCGGACAGCCAGACGGTGGTGGTCGAGTTCGAGCAACGGAACGCACAGTTCCTCCAGGCCACCTCGACCATGACCCTGGGCCTGTTGTCCAAAGCGACCCTGGGCCTGGCGGCGGGCGAACGCTGCCAGGGTCAATTGGTGGGCTCGGGGCCTTTCGTCCTGAAATCCTTCGTGCACAACCAAAGTGTTTCGCTGCAACGGCGCGATGCCTATGACTGGGCTTCGTCGCTGGCCTCGCACACCGGCAAAGCCTGGCTCGACGGCATTGAATACCTGATCATTCCTGAGTCCGGCGTGCGCCTGGGAAGCCTCGCGTCCGGCCAGATCGATGTGAACACCGGGGTGGCGCCGCAGGATGAACCAAGCATCGAGCGCCAGGGCCTGGTGCTGTTGACCCGGGCCAATCCCGGCGTGGTGTACAACCTGGCGCTCAACGAGTCGACGCCACTGTTCGCCGACATCAAGGTGCGCCAGGCGCTGAACAAGGCGATTGACCGGGCCGAACTGCAAAGCATCATTTCCCGCTACCAGAAACCGGCCAGCGCCTTGTTGGCCAGCAGCACGCCGTTCTACCGCGAGTTTTCCAGCCTGCTGGCCTACGACCCGGACGGCGCCCGACGCCTGCTCGACGAAGCCGGCTGGCAACCGGCGGCGGACGGCATCCGCGCCAAGGACGGTCAGAAGCTGTCGTTCCGCCTCGATTACTGGCAGCCGACGCCGATCCTGGAACTGGTCCAGCAACAGTTGAAGCGGGTGGGCATCGACCTGCGCCTGAACAAGTCGACCATCAGCCAGGTCACCGCGCTCCAGGCCAGCGGCGACTTCAGCCTGCGCTTCCTCAATCTGACGCGCGCCGATCCCGACGTGCTGCGCACCTTGTACGACGCGGCCGGCTACAACATCAACCAGCGCCCGCCGGGCGAGGTGGATCGGCTGCTGCGCGAGTCCGCCGAGACCCTCGACAGCGGCAAGCGCCAGGTCCTGATCGATCAGGCCAGCGAGTTGCTGCTGCGCGACGGCCATGCGATTGCGCTGATTGAGCTGGCGACGGTCATGGCCCACGGCAAAGCGGTGCACGGCCTGCATTACGAGGCGTCATCGCGGTTGCAGTTCTTCGACACCTGGTTGCAGCGATGAGGGCAAGGCGATGAGTGATTCCCTGACGGTCGCGAACCCGGCCCTGGCACGGCGCCGGGGCTCGGGTCTCTGGCGATATCTGCTGGCCCGTGCCTGGCAGGCGCTGGTGGTGCTGTGGGCGGCGTTCAGCCTGTCGTTCCTGATTCTCTACGCGCTGCCCAGCGATCCGGTGAGCATCATGCTCAACCAGAGCGGCGAGCAGAGCACGGTCAATCAGCAACAGGTGGCGGCGCTGCGGGCGCAGTACCACCTCGACGAGCCTCTGGCGGTGCAGTACGGCATTGCACTGTGGCGGGCGGTGCAGCTGGATTTCGGTGATTCGATCCAGACCGGGCAACCGGTGTCGCGGTCGTTGGCCGACGCCTTGCCGGCCACCGCCGCACTGACCTTCCTGGCCCTGGCGGTGGCGTTGGTCGCCGGAACCGGCCTGGCCCTGGCCGCCAGCGTGACGCGCCGGCAGTGGTTGCGCGATCTGCTGCTGGGCTTGCCGGCCCTGTCGGTGTCGTTGCCGACGTTCTGGGTCGGGCTGTTGCTGTTGCAGTGGTTTTCCTTTGGCTGGCACTGGTTTCCGGCGATGGGCAATCAGGGGCTGGCCTCGCTGGTGCTGCCAACCCTGACGCTGGCCATTCCCACCAGTGCGGTGATCGCCCAGGTCCTGGCCCGCTCGCTGGCGGCGACCCGTGGCCAGCCGTTTGTCGAAGCCTTGCGGGCCAAGGGGCTGGGGCCGGTGCGCCTATTGCTGGTGCACTTGCTGCACAACGCGCTGATCCCGGTGCTGAGCCTGTCGGGGGTGATCGTCGGTTCACTGCTGGCCGGTTCCGTGGTGACTGAAACCGTGTTTTCCCGCGAAGGCGTCGGGCGCCTGGCGCAAGCGGCCGTCAGCACCCAGGACATTCCCGTGGTCCAGGGTGTGGTGCTGCTGGCAGCGCTGATTTTCATTGTCGTCAACCTGTTGGTGGATCTGTTGTATCCGCTGCTGGACCCGCGTATCCGCGCCACTGCTACAGGAGCCAGGGGATGAGCGAAGGAACGATCAAGACACTGCCGATCCCGGGCCGCACGCGGCTGCTTTCGGGCGGCTCGGCAACGCTGTGGCGCGTCGTGCGTCGCCGACCGCTGCTGCCGCTGGGCCTTCTGGTGCTGCTGTGGGTGCTGGGCTGGGCGCTGTGGCCGCAGCTGTTCACTCACTACGATCCATTGCTCGGGGTGCCTGCCCAGGCCGTGCAGCCTCCGTCGCTGGCGCACTGGTTCGGCACCGACCATCTGGGCCGCGACTTGTACAGCCGCACGGTGCACGGCGCGGCGCTGTCGTTGCGGGCGACGCTGCTGGCGGTGGTCATCGCCTTGTTCAGCGGCATTGTGCTGGGTGTGCTGGCGGGTTTTTTTGGCGGTTGGCTGGACGCCGCGCTGATGCGCCTGGTGGATGTGCTGATGGCGATTCCGGCGTTGCTGCTGGCCATGGCGGTCATCACCGTGCTGGGTTTCGGCACGCTGAACATTGCCCTGGCGGTCGGGCTGTCATCGGTGGCGACCTTTGCGCGACTGGTCAGGGGCGAGGTGCTGCGCTGGAACGCCAGCACCTTCGTCGAGGCGGCGTCCGCCTGCGGGGTCGGGCCCTGGACCATCATTGCCCGGCACATTCTGCCCCACGCCAGTGCGCCGGTGCTGGCCCTGGCCGCGCTGGAGTTCGGCAGCGCGGTGCTGGCGGTGTCGGCCTTGAGCTTTCTCGGTTTCGGCGCGCCACCGCCGCAACCGGAGTGGGGGCTGCTGGTGTCGGAAGGGCGCAACTACATGGTGTCGGCCTGGTGGTACACCAGTTTGCCGGGGCTGGTGGTGGCGACCGTGGTGGTGGCGACCAACCAACTGGCCAGGGCCATTCAGGATAATCAGGGAGTCAGCCGATGAGTGATCAACCGCAACCCTTGCTGCACGTGCGCGACCTGCGCATTGCCTACCACGGCCGCGACGGGCGCACAGAAGGCGTGGCGGGCATCGATTTCCAGCTGCGGGCGGGGGAAATACTGGCGATTGTCGGCGAGTCCGGCTCCGGTAAATCCACCACGGCCGCCGCCTTGATGGGGTTGCTGGCCGCCAATGCGCGGATCGAAGCCGGCAGCATCCGGCTGGCGGGGCAGGAGTTGACCCAGGCCAGCGAGCGGCAGTGGCAGGCGATTCGTGGCCGCCGTGTCGGCTTCGTGCCCCAGGACCCCGGCCTGTCGCTGGACCCGGTCAAGCGCATCGGCAGTCAGTTGATCGAAGCGCTGACCCTGCACGGCATGCCCAAAGCCCTGGCGCGGTTGCGCAGCCTGGAATTGTTGCGCGAGGTCGGCCTGGCGGATGCCGGGCGGGTCTTTCGCGGCTATCCCCATCAACTGTCGGGGGGCATGCGCCAGCGGGTGTTGATCGCCATCGCCCTGGCCAATGACCCGCCACTGATCATCGCCGATGAGCCCACCAGTGCACTGGACGTCGGCGTGCAACGGCAGATTCTCGACCGCTTGCAGGCACTGGCGCGGGAACGCGGCACCGCCGTGTTGTTGATCACCCATGACCTGGGGGTGGCACTGGATCGCGCCGACCGGTTGCTGGTGATGCATCAGGGGCGGATCGTCGAGGCCGGTGACGCCCGGCGGGTGTTCCAGGCGCCGCAACACGCCTACACCCGGCAATTGCTGCAGGCGGCGCCGAGCAGCGTGGTGCAGCAACGGCGCCATCCTGCGGTGGCCGCGCACGGCGAGGCCCCCCTGTTGGAGGCAAAGCACCTGAGCAAGGATTTTTCCAGCTGGCGCAACCCCGGCCCGGCGGCGGTCGATGGCGTGTCGTTCCATGTGCCCCGGCGCGGCACCACCAGCCTGGTGGGGGAGTCGGGGTCCGGCAAATCCACCACCGCGCGCTTGATCCTCGGCCTGGAACGGCGCGACGCCGGCAGGGTGACGTTCGACGGCCAGGACATCAGCCAGGTGTCGAGTCGCGAGTGGCTGGCCCTGCGGCGGCGGATTCAGGTGGTCTACCAGAACCCCTACGCGTCGCTCAATCCACGCTTGACCCTGGCGCAGATCATCAGCGAACCCTTGCAAGCCTTCGCGATCGGCGATGCCAACGGGCGCCGGCAACGGGCGGCGACCCTGCTGGAACAGGTGGAGTTGCCGGCGAGGCTGCTCGACAGCCGCCCTGGCGAACTGTCCGGCGGTCAACGCCAGCGGGTGGCGATTGCCCGGGCCCTGGCGCTGGAGCCGGAACTGCTGGTGCTCGATGAGCCGCTGTCGGCGCTGGATGCTTCGGTCCAGGGGCAGATACTCAAATTGCTGGGCGAATTGCAGGCGCGGCTGGGCCTGAGCTACCTGTTCATTTCCCACGATCTGGCGGTCGTGCGGCAAATCTCCGATCAGGTGGTGGTGATGCAAGCCGGGCGCGTGGTGGAGCAGGGGGCCTGCGAGCAGATCTTCCAGTTCCCGGCCAGTGACTACACCCGTGCGCTGCTGGCCGACGTCCCTGGCCAGCGCTACCCCCTCGAAGGTGCCAGCCACTTGCCCGAACTCGATGCGGCAAGGGCCTGAGCGGCGCTCGCGCCAGGCCCTGAAACCTGAGGGCCTGGCCGGCGAGTGATCACACCAGGTGCTCGGGTTTCACCGGGTCCCCCGATTTCATATTCAGCTGGACCCGCACGTCTTCGAACATGGCGTCGTAGTGGCTGTGTATCGAGCCAATGCTGCTCTGCGCCTTGGGAATGCCGTATTTCTCGGCGATCTTCGTCACGTTGCTGGCGAAGTTGTACGCCTGGTCCTTGGGCAGGTAAAAGGTCTCCTTGAGCTCCTTGCCCTGGATGCTGCCGTGCATGGTGAACAGCATGCCCTTGCCTTCCTTGGGGTCCTGGGTGACTTCATAGTCGATACACAGGTTGTAGCTGACATCATCCTTGTTCAGCGCATGGCGCTCGATGTGCAGGTGACCGGGCTCGAACGTGGCCATTGTCGTTTCTCCTTCGAAGGCTTGGAGAAGGGCAGACCCTGGATCTGCCCCCGTAGTTTCTTTTTTATACGTAACTGATGCCGGGTTTCGCCGTACTGATACGGGTGCCGGCCTTGCCCTGGACGATGGCTTCGATGTCCGCGAGCGAGCCGATCACCGCAACCTTTCCAGTATGGCGGGCAAACTCGCAGGCTGCCTGGACCTTGGGACCCATGGAGCCGGCGGCGAAGCCCAGTTGTTCAATTTCATCCGGGTGGGCCTGGGCAATGGCTTTCTGCGTCGGCTTGCCGAAGTCGATGAAGGCCGCGTTGACGTCGGTGGCGATCACCAGCAAATCGGCCTCAAGCTGTTCGGCCAGCAGCGCCGAACACAAGTCTTTGTCGATCACCGCTTCCACCCCCTGGAGCTTGCGGTTTTCATCGTACAGGGTCGGAATGCCGCCACCGCCCGCGCAGATCACAATGCTGCCCTTGTCCAGCAGCCATTTGATCGGACGGATTTCAAAGATGCGTTTCGGTTTGGGGCTGGCGACTACACGGCGGTACTTGTCGCCATCCGGGGCAATCGCCCAGCCTTTTTCGGCGGCCAGTTTTTCCGCCTCGGCCTTGGTGTAGACCGGGCCGATGGGTTTGGTGGGGTTCTGGAACGCGGGGTCGTTGGCGTCGACTTCAACCTGGGTCAGCAAGGTGGCGAACGGCACCTCGAAGGCCAACAGGTTGCCCAGTTCCTGTTCAATGATATAGCCGATCATGCCTTCGGTTTCGGCACCGAGCACGTCCAGCGGGTAAGGTGAAACCGAGGTGTAGGCCGCCGCTTGCAGTGACAACAGGCCGACTTGCGGGCCATTGCCATGGGCAATCACCAACTGGTTGCCGGGATGGATCCTGGCGATCTGTTCGGTGGCGAGCCGGATATTGGCGCGCTGGTTGTCCGCGGTCATGGGTTCACCCCGGCGGAGAAGGGCGTTACCGCCCAGTGCAACGACGATACGCATGATGCAGTCCTTCTGAGTTCGGTGATCCTGTAGGAGCTGCCGAAGGCTGCGATCTTTTGATTTTGATATTCAAAAAACACAGTCAAAAGATCGCAGCCTTCGGCAGCTCCTACAGGTCAGTGATTGATCATAGAGTCATGATCGCTCTTTACAGATCAGCCAATGTCGACACCAGAATCGCCTTGATGGTGTGCATGCGGTTTTCCGCTTGCTCGAAGGCGATGCAGGCCGGCGATTCGAACACGTCATCCGTGACCTCGATGCCGTTCTTGAGGTGCGGGTACTGTTCGGCAATCTGTTTGCCGACCTTGGTGTCGCTGTTGTGGAACGCCGGCAGGCAGTGCATGAACTTGGTGCGCGGGTTGCCGGAGGCCTTCATCAGTTCGGCGTTGACCTGGTAGGGCAGCAGTTGCTGGATGCGCTCGGCCCAGGCTTCGACGGGCTCGCCCATCGACACCCAAACGTCGGTGTGGATGAAGTCCACGCCCTTGACCGCCGCTTTCGGGTCATCGGTCAGGGTGATGCGGGCACCGCTTTCCGCGCCGTATTGTTTGCAGCGCGCCACCAGGTCATCGGCCGGCCACAGGGCTTTAGGGGCACAGATGCGCACGTCCATGCCGAGTTTGGCGCCGATCAGCAGCAGCGAGTTGCCCATGTTGTTGCGCGCATCACCGAGGTACGCGTAGCTGATTTCGTGGATCGGTTTGTCGGCGTGTTCGCGCATGGTCAGCACATCGGCAATCATTTGCGTGGGGTGATACTCATCGGTCAGCCCGTTGAACACCGGCACGCCGGCAAACTTGGCCAGTTCCTCGACGATTTCCTGTTTGAAGCCCCGGTATTCGATGGCGTCGTACATGCGCCCCAGCACGCGGGCGGTGTCTTTCATGCTTTCCTTGTGGCCGATCTGCGAGGAGTTCGGGTCGATATAGGTGACGTTGGCGCCCTGGTCATAGGCCGCGACTTCGAAGGCGCAGCGGGTGCGGGTCGAGGTCTTTTCAAAGATCAAGGCGATGTTGTTGCCCTTGAGGTGCTGCTGCTCCGTGCCGGTGTACTTGGCGCGCTTGAGGTCGCGGGACAGGTCGAGCAAATAGCGCAATTCGCGGGCAGTGTGGTGTTCCAGGCTCAGCAGATTGCGGTTATGGATGTTGAACGCCATTTTGGATCTCCTAAGGTTTTGGTTAACCCCTGGCCACGCGAACCAGGGTTTACAGGTTAGTAGTCAATCGGGTCACGGATGATCGGGCAGGTCATGCAATGGCCGCCGCCGCGCCCACGGCCGAGTTCGCCGGCGCTGATGGTGATGACCTCGACCCCGGCCTTGCGCATCAGGGTGTTGGTGTAGGTGTTGCGGTCGTAGCCGATGACCACGCCGGGCTCCACCGCCACCACGTTGTTGCCGTCGTCCCACTGTTCACGTTCGGCGGCGAAGCTGTTGCCGCCGGTTTCGACGACGCGCAGGGCCTTGAGGTTGAGGGCCTGGGCCACGGTGTCGAGGAAGTTGGTGTCTTCGCGACGGATGTCGATGCCCCCTTGCTTGCTCTCGTCCGGGCGCAGGGTGAAGGCGACGATCTGGTTCACCACTTCCGGGAAGATGGTCACGACATCGCGGTCGCAGAAGCTGAAGACGGTGTCCAGGTGCATCGCCGCGCGGGATTTGGGCAGGCCGGCGACGATGACTTTTTCCACGGCCTTGTGTTGGAACAGGTTCACCGCCAGTTGGCCGATGGCCTGGCGGGATGAGCGTTCGCCCATGCCGATCAGCACCACGCCATTACCGATCGGCATCACGTCGCCGCCCTCGAGGGTGGAGTTGCCGTGATCCTTGTCCGGGTCGCCGTACCAGATCTGGAAGTCGGCGTTGGTGAACTGCGGATGAAACTTGTAGATGGCCGTGGCCAGCAGGGTTTCCTGGCGGCGCGCCGGCCAGTACATCGGGTTGAGCGTCACGCCGCCGTAGATCCAGCATGTGGTGTCGCGGGTGAACTGGGTGTTGGGCAGTGGCGGCAGGATGAAGCTGGAGTTGCCCAGGAAGTCGCGGAACATCTGGATGGTCTTGCCACCGAAGCTGTCCGGCAGGTCATCGGCGGACACGCCGCCAATCAGGAACTCGGCGATCTGGCGGGGTTCGAGGCTGCGCAGCCAGGAGCCCGTTTCGTTGATCAGGCCCAGGCCGACCGAGTTGGCCGTGATCTTGCGTTGCAGAATCCAGTCCAGGGCCTCGGGGATGGCTACGATATCGGTCAGCAGGTTGTGCATTTCCAGCACATCGATGTTGCGTTCGCGCATTTTGGTGACGAAATCGAAATGGTCGCGCTTGGCCTGGGCCACCCACAGCACGTCATCGAACAGCAACTCGTCGCAGTTGTTCGGGGTCAGCCGCTGGTGGGCAAGGCCGGGGGAACACACCATGACTTTGCGCAGTTTGCCGGCCTCGGAGTGGACGCCGTACTTAACTTTTTCCGTGGTCATTACAGTAATCCTCCAAACGAAAAAGCGGTCGTTACAGGGTCAGGAAGCCGTCATAAAGACCATAGGCCGCCACCAGGGCGCCCACGACGACGGCAGCGAAAATCAGTTTCTCGATGTGGGTGAACACCGGTTTGTTGGCTTCAAGCTTGGCTTTGGCGAACAGGATTGCGCCGGGGGCGTAGAGCAGGGCGGACAGCAGCAGGTACTTGACGCCGCCGGCATAGATCAGCCAGATCGCGTACAGCAGGGCGATCGCACCGATGAACAGGTCCTTCTGGCGTTCGGCCGCGGCGTTTTCATAACTGTCGCCACGCACCGCCAGCAGGAACGCGTAGGCCGCCGACCACAGGTACGGCACCAGAATCATCGAGGTGGCGAGGTAGATCAGCGACAGGTAGGTACTGGCCGAAAACAGCGTGATGATCAGGAACAGCTGCACCATGGCATTGGTCAGCCACAGGGCGTTGACCGGCACATGGTTGGCGTTTTCCTTGCGCAGGAACGCCGGCATGGTGTGGTCGCGGGCGGCGGCGAACATGATTTCCGCACACAACAGCACCCACGACAGCAAGGCGCCCAGCAGCGAGATGATCAGGCCGACGCTGATCAACACCGCCCCCCATTCACCCACCACATGCTTGAGCACGGCGGCCATCGACGGGTTCTGCAGTTTCGCCAGCTCCGGTTGGGTCATGATGCCCAGCGACAGCACGTTCACCAGCACCAGTATCAGCAACACGGTGATGAAACCGATCACCGTGGCTTTACCGACATCGCTGCGTTTTTCCGCGCGTGCCGAGAAAATGCTCGCGCCTTCGATACCGATGAACACCCACACGGTGACCAGCATCATGTTGCGCACCTGGTTCATCACGCTGCCCAGGTCGGGGTTTTTCAGGCCCCAGATGTCTGCCGTGAA
Organism: Pseudomonas fluorescens; assembly: GCF_902498195.1. GTDB lineage: Bacteria > Pseudomonadota > Gammaproteobacteria > Pseudomonadales > Pseudomonadaceae > Aquipseudomonas > Aquipseudomonas fluorescens_BU. The sequence goes on from NZ_CABVIY010000001.1 coordinate 1,138,054, forward strand.
GATCTCCAGTTTGAAGGCAAAAATCGCAATCAGTACAAACAGCAGCAGCGGTACGATTTTGGCGACCGTGGTCACCAGGTTGATGAACGCGGCTTCCTTGATTCCCCGCAATACAAGCAAATGCACGGCCCACAGCAGTACTGAGGCCCCGACCACCGCCGCCACGGTATTGCCCTCACCAAACACCGGGAAGAAGTAGCCCAAAGTGCTGAACAACAGGACGAAATACCCCACGTTGCCCAGCCAGGCGCTGATCCAGTAACCCCAGGCGGACGAGAAGCCCATGTAGTCGCCGAAACCGGCCTTGGCGTAGGCGTAGACACCGCCGTCCAGGTCAGGCTTTCGGTTCGCCAGGGTCTGGAACACGAAGGCCAGGGTCAACATGCCGACCGCGGTAATCGCCCAGCCGATCAACACGGCGCCGACATCGGCGCTGGCGGCCATGTTCTGCGGCAAAGAGAAAATCCCGCCACCGATCATTGAGCCGACGACCAAGGCGACAAGTGCACCCAGTCGCAACTTTCCAGGGGATTCAGACATGGCATGACTCCAGAGTGGGAGAAGAGTGAAAGCAGGTGGATTTGGGTTGCTATTCAATCAACTGACTTGGATCAACGGCGGGTAGCATCTGATGACTAATGAGTGGCCTGATAATAGTCAGACCAATACATTTATAGTCGTGAAGCCTTTTTAAAGAACGCTTGTAGAGCAGGGAGAGGATAATGTTAGTCCATTTAATTTTAGGCGCTAGTTCATTTTGTGGTGGGTAAAGAACTGTATTTTGGCTTCTAAAGGTACTTGTACAATTACAGACTGATCCGCAATTTCCAGTCCCCATTGATAGACTGTTTGGATATAAACAATGATGCACAGTGGCGTTGGTTAATAAACGTAATTACGCTTCATTAGTTCAGTTGGGTCGGCCTATACATGTTTCTCATGACAAGACGGAGAGGGTGCAATGTCGCAACCGACGCAAAAGCTCCGCTTGAGCGCGCTGATTGCCCTGGTGGTGGGATCGATGATTGGCGGCGGGATCTTTTCCTTGCCACAGAACATGGCAGAGCGGGCCGATGCCGGTGCCGTGCTGATCGGCTGGGGGATCACGGCCGTGGGCATGCTGACCCTGGCGTTCGTGTTCCAGACCCTGGCCAACCGCAAGCCGGAACTCAACTCCGGCGTCTATGCCTATGCCAAGGCCGGATTTGGCGACTACATGGGTTTTTCTTCGGCCTGGGGCTACTGGATCAGCGCCTGGCTGGGCAATGTCGGTTATTTCGTGTTGTTGTTCAGCACCCTGGGCTATTTCTTTCCGGTCTTTGGCCAGGGCAATACCCCGGTTGCCATTGGCTGCGCCTCGGTGCTGCTGTGGTCCGTGCACTTTCTGGTGATGCGCGGCATCAAGGAAGCCGCGTTCATCAATCAACTGACGACCGTGGCCAAGATCGTGCCGTTGCTCATGTTTGTCGTCATCGCTGCCGTGGCTTTCAAGGCCGACATATTTACCCGCGATCTGTGGGGTCGCAGTAACCCGAACTTCGGCAGTGTCATGGATCAGGTGCGCAACATGATGCTGGTCACCGTTTTCGTCTTTATCGGTATCGAAGGCGCGAGCGTCTATTCAGCCAGGGCCGAGAAGCGTTCGGATGTCGGCCGGGCCACGGTCATTGGGTTTCTTGGGGTATTGGCACTGCTGGTGATGGTCAACGTGTTGTCGCTCGGGATCATGAGCCAGCCGGAACTGGCTAACCTGCAGAACCCGTCGCTGGCGGCCGTGCTGGAGCACATCGTCGGCCCGTGGGGGGCGTGGCTGATCAGCGTCGGCCTGGCGATCTCGTTGTTGGGCGCACTGCTGTCCTGGGCGCTGCTGTGTGCCGAAATCCTCTTCGCCACGGCCAGGGACAAGACCATGCCGGCCTTCCTGACGCGGGAAAACGCCAATCATGTGCCGGTCAATGCGTTATGGCTGACCAACACCATGATTCAACTCTTCCTGTTGATCACGCTGTTTTCCGCCAGCACTTACACCAGCCTGATCTACCTTGCGTCCTCGATGATTCTGGTGCCTTACCTGTGGTCGGCGGCCTATGCGGTGCTGCTGAGCGGACGCGGCGAAAGCTACGAGTCGGCCCCGGCGGAACGGACCAAGGACCTGTTGATCGGTGGTGTCGCGCTGGGTTATGCGACCTGGTTGTTGTATGCCGGCGGGGTGAAGTACCTGCTGTTATCCGCACTGTTGTATGCGCCCGGAGTGATTCTGTTCGCCAAGGCCAAACATGAGCAGGGCTTGCCGTTGTTCACGACTGTCGAGAAGGGGATTTTTGCCTGTGTGGTCGCCGGTGCCGGGCTGGCGGCTTACGGCTTGTACAGCGGCTTGCTGTCGTTGTAAGCGAGTCGGCGCCGGCTTCTGCCGGCCACCACGCCACCAACGATTGTGGCGGCGCGATTGTTTGAATCTACACTCAACTGGGCCTGGCAAAGACCCGCCAGGTCGAATCTGCAAAAGGTTGGCCGCATGCAGAACAATCCTGGAGAACCGTCGGCGCGGGTGCTCGATCCGGTCGATCGCATCACCGAAGTGATTTTCGGCCTGCTCATGGCCATGACCTTTACCGGCACCATCAGCGTGGCCACCGCCGACCAGGAGGCCGAGCGCACCATGATGATTGCCGCGCTCGGTTGTAACCTGGCCTGGGGCCTTGCCGATGCGGTGATGTACCTGCTGCGAGCGTTGATCGAACGCACGCGTAACCGCACTTTGTTTGCCGGCCTGTGCAGCGGCGCCGATGCGGCCACCGGGCAGGCGCTGGTGGCCGATGCGCTGGGGCCGCGAATCGCCGCGGCCGCCGGTCCCGAGGGCCTGGAAGCCCTGCGCCTGCGCCTGATCGCCTCGCCGGCGCTGCCGCCCCGGTCGTTGCTGGACCTGGATGATTGCAAAGGCGCGCTCGGGGTGTTCCTGCTGGTCGTGGCCGCGACCTTTCCGCTGGTGGTGCCGTTCCTGCTGCTGGACCAGACGCAGCTTGCCGTACGCCTGTCCAACCTCATCGGCCTGGTGGTGCTGTTCGTGGCCGGCTGGATGCTGGCGCGGTACGCCGGGGCGAAACCCTGGCAGGGCGCCGTTGCGCTGGCAGTCACCGGCGCGTTGCTGATCCTGGCGATCATCGCCCTCGGCGGATAAACCGTCACCGATCGTCAGCCACTTGAATCCAGGAGGTGTGTCATGGCCAAAGGCAAGAGCAAGGGCTCCCTCGCCAAGCAGCCCGCCGAACGTGCGAAACTGAAGAACAAAGACTATCTGTCCAAACTGCGCGACCTGCATGTCGAGCTGGTCAAGTTGCAGGAATGGGTGAAGCAGGAAGGCATCAAGGTCTGCGTCATCTTCGAGGGCCGCGACGGGGCGGGCAAGGGCGGGACGATCAAGGCGCTGACCGAGCGGGTCAGCCCCCGGGTGTTTCGCGTGGTGGCCCTGCCTGCGCCAACCGAGCGCGAAAAGACCCAGATGTACTTGCAGCGCTATCTGCCCCACCTGCCGGCCGCTGGCGAAGTGGTGATCTTCGATCGCAGTTGGTACAACCGCGCCGGGGTCGAGCGGGTCATGGGCTTTTGCACCGAACAGCAGGCGGACAAGTTCCTCAAATCGGTGCCCCTGGTGGAACGGGCCATCGTCGATTCGGGGGTGATCCTGCTCAAGTACTGGCTCGACGTCAGCCAGCAGGAGCAGACCCGGCGACTGGAAGCGCGAATCGAGGACGGCCGTAAAATCTGGAAGCTGTCCCCCATGGATCTCAAGTCTTACGGCCGCTGGTACGACTATTCGCGGGCGCGTGACGCGATGTTCAAGGCGACCGATACCGAGTACGGGCCGTGGCTCGTGGCCAATTCCAACGACAAGCGGCGCACCCGCCTCAATATCATCAGCGACCTGCTCAGCCGCATCCCTTACAAGGCCGTGGCGCGTGCCAAAGTGACCCTGCCCAAACGGCAGAAACCCGGGGGTTATCGCGAGCCGGACTATCCGTTCAGGCACATACCTGAAAAATTCTGACGGTGCCTGTGCCCCCCGAGGACCCAAGTCCCATGAGCGAACCGGATGTTTCGCCTCCCGTACCCGAACCGGGCCGGATCAGGCGCAGCGATACCGCCGACCAGGCCGGCTGGGGTCGCTGGCTGCCGGGGTTGCGCACGTTGCGCAATTACAGGCTGGCCTGGTTGCAGCACGATCTGGTGGCCGGGCTGGTGCTCACCACCATGCTGGTGCCCGTCGGCATCGCCTACGCGGTGGCGTCCGGGGTGCCCGGCATTTATGGCCTGTACGCCACCATTGTGCCGTTGCTCACCTACGCGCTGTTCGGCCCCAGCCGAATCCTGGTACTGGGGCCGGACTCTTCCCTGGCCGCGGTGATTCTCGCGGTCGTCCTGCCGTTGTCCGGTGGCGATCCGCAACGTGCGATTGCCCTGGCCGGCATGATGGCGATCGTCTCGGGGGCGGTGTGCATCCTGGCGGGGGTCGCGCGCCTGGGTTTCATCACCGAGCTGCTGTCCAAGCCGATCCGCTATGGCTACATGAACGGCATCGCCCTGACGGTGTTGATCAGCCAGCTCCCCAAGTTCTTCGGCTTTTCGATCGAAGCCGACGGGCCGTTGCGCAACCTGTGGGCCATTGGCTCGTCGGTGCTGGAGGGAAAAACCAACTGGACCACGTTCATGATCGGCGCGGCCACCCTGGCGGTGATCCTGTTGCTCAAGAACCACAAGCGCGTCCCGGGGATCCTGATCGCCGTGGCAGGCGCCACCGTCGCCGTGGGCGTGCTGGACCTCGCCACCCAGGGCGTGGCGGTGCTCGGTTCGCTGCCGCAGGGCTTGCCGGCGTTTGCCATCCCGTGGATCAGCCGTGCCGACATTGTTCCGGTGCTGATCGGCGGTTGTGCCGTGGCCCTTGTTTCGTTCGCCGACACCAGCGTGCTCTCGCGTGTCTATGCGGCGCGGACCCAGACCTACGTCGATCCGAACCAGGAGATGGTGGGCCTGGGCGTGGCCAACCTGGCCGGCGGCCTGTTCCAGGGGTTCCCGATCAGCAGCAGTTCATCACGCACGCCCGTGGCCGAGGCGGCGGGTGCCCGCACCCAGCTGGCCGGCGTGGTCGGTGCGCTGGCGGTGGCCCTGTTACTGCTGTTCGCCCCGGATTTGCTGAAAAACCTGCCGACCAGCGCACTGGCGGCGGTGGTCATCGCCTCGGCCATCGGCCTGATTGAAGTCACCGACCTGCTGCGGATTTATCGCATGCAGCGCTGGGAGTTCTGGTTATCCATCGCCTGTACCGCCGGTGTGGCGGTGTTCGGCGCCATCGAGGGCATTGGCCTGGCCATTGTCATCGCGGTGATCGAGTTCCTGTGGGATGGCTGGCGCCCGTATTCGACGGTGCTCGGCCGCGTAGAAGGCATCCAGGGCTATCACGACATCAAGCGTTATCCGGATGCACGGCTGATTCCCGGCCTGGTGCTGTTTCGCTGGGATGCACCGCTGTTTTTTGCCAACGCGGAACTGTTCCATGACCGAGTACTGGACGCCGTGGCGGCATCGCCCACCCCTGTACGCTGGCTGGTCGTGGCCGCCGAACCGGTCACCAGCGTGGACGTGACCTCCGCCGACATGCTGGCCGAACTGGACGAAACCTTGCACGCGGCCGGCATCGAGTTGTGCATGGCGGAGATGAAGGACCCGGTCAAAGACAAGATGAAGCGCTTCGGACTGTTCGCACGGTTTGGTGAAGGGGTGTTTTTTCCGACCCTGGGCGTCGCGGTCAGCAGTTATCTCCAGGCCCATCCAACGGTGTCCAGGGACGGGCAGGATCAGGGTCGCGAGTGAGCAAGCGGGCAGGTGTCGATTTAGCGCCCCGGTACTGCCGTGGTCGTCAGCGTGTCGGCCTCGGTTACCCAGCCGCCGCCGGTGGCCTTGTACAGATCGATCATGGTGGTGAACACCGCGCCCCGGGTGCGGGTGTAGTTCAACTCGGCGTCAAACAGGCTGCGTTCGGCGTCCAGCACCTCGATGTAGCTGGTGTAGCCGTTGTCGTAGCGCAGCCGCGCAAAGTGTGCGTAGGTCCTTAGCGCCTCGACCTGGCCGGCCTGGAACGTCATCTGTTCGCGGGATTTGCTGGACGCGACCAGGGCGTTCTCCACATCGCCGAAGGCCGATTGAATGGCTTTTTGATAGGACAGCAGGGCTTGTTGCTGGAAGGCTTCGGCCTGTTGGACCTGCCCGGCGATGGCGCCACCGGTAAAGATCGGCATGCTCGACGCCACGCCATAGGACCAGGTCGCGGCCGGCCCGGTGAACAGGTTCGACAGCTGGTTGCTGACCGAGCCCAGCAGCCCGGTCAGGGAAATGGTCGGGAAATACTGGGCCTTGGCCGCGCCGATCTGCGCATTCGCCGAGATCAGGTTCAGCTCGGCCTGGCGCAGGTCGGGGCGGCGTTCCAGCAAGTCCGATGGCAAACCGGCGGGCACCGACGGCAGCGCCAGTTGCGCCAGTTCACGGCCGCGCAGGATCGGCCCCGGGTTGCGCCCCAGCAGCACCGCCAGCGCGTTTTCCTGTTGCGCGACCAGGGGCTCGAACTGGGCGACCGACGCCAGGGTCCGCTGGTATTCGGACAGGTTCTGCGCCAGTTCCATTTCCGAGATGACCCCGGCATCAAAACGCTGCTTGAAAATCCCGTAGGAGTCGCCCCGGACCTTGGCGGTGGTGCGGGCAATCTCCAGCTCCCGGTCGAGGTCACGCAGGGTCACGTAGCTGGTCGCCACCGACGACACCAGGCTGAGGATGACACTGCGGCGTCCTTCCTCGGAGGCCAGCAGGTCGGCGCGCGCCGATTCGTTGAGGCGCCGCAGGCGACCCCAGACGTCCAGCTCCCAGTTCACATTGAGGACGGCCTGGTAGTTGTTGAACACCGGATCGACCGACGAATCCAGGGGCACCGGCCCGTTGTCCCGTGGCGAGCGGGTGCGCTGACCCTGCGCGCCCAGCCCGACCTGGGGAAAGTACAGGGAGCGGGTTTCACCGTAGCGCCCCTGGAATTGCTCCACGCGCGCGGCCGCAATCTTGATGTCCTTGTTTTCCAGCAACGCGCTGCGGATCAGCGCGTTGAGCACCGGGTCCTGGAACTGCTCCCACCACAGCGTGTTGGATAAATTTTTTGCTTCCTTGTCCGCGTAGCGGTAGGCCGCCGGGGTATCGATCGGCGGCGGCTGGTAATCCGGGCCGACCATGCAGCCGGTCAGGCCCAGGCACAGCATCAGCGCAAGTGAGGGGTCGCGCATCTCAATCGCCCTCATGCCGGTGTTGCGCCGCGCCGTCGGGGATCTGCGCGGCAGGTGTCGCCGGTCCCGGCTGCACCGCTTTTGGGGCGGGGTCCTTGTCCCCGAACAGGCGCTCCACCAGGTAGTAGAACAGCGGAATGAAGAAAATCGCGATGACGGTCGCGGCCAGCATCCCGCCGATCACCCCCGTGCCGATGGAATGACGACTGTTTTCAGAGGCGCCGACGGCAATCGCCAGCGGCACACAACCCAGGATGAACGCCAGCGAGGTCATCACAATCGGGCGCAGGCGCTCCTTGGCGGCGGTCATGGCGGCGTCGTAGGCCGACATGCCGTTTTCCCGGTTGAGCACGGCAAACTCGAAAATCAGGATGGCGTTCTTGGCCGCCAACGCCACCAGCATGGTCAAGCCGATCTGGAAGTACACGTCATTGCTCAGGCCGCGGATCAGCACGGCGAGCAGGGCGCCGAACAAGGCAAACGGCACGGCCAGCAGCACACCGACGGGCAACGACCATTTTTCGTACTGCGCCGCCAAAATCAGGAACACCATCACCAGGCCAAAGATAAACACCCGGGACGAGGCGCCGCCGCTCTTTTTCTCCTCGAACGCCTCGCCACTCAAGGCCAAGGCGTAGTCGTTGGTCATGATCTCGGCGCTGATCTCTTCCAGCGCCGCCAGCGCCTGGCCGGAGCTGTAGCCGGGGGCCGGGTTGGCCGTGAGTTTGACCGCCGGGAAGTTATTGAAGCGGGTCAGCAGGTCGGGGCCGGTGACGTAGCGGGTGGTCAGCAGGGCCTTGAGCGGGACCATCCCGAGGTTTTTGCTGCGCACATAGATCTGTTGCAGGTCTTCGGCCTTGAGGCGATAGGACGGCTCGGCCTGCAGGATCACCTGCCAAAGCCGGCTGAACTTGTTGAATTGCGAGACGTACAGCGAGCCGAACATGGTCTGCATGGTGCTGTAGACATCCTCGACCGGTACACCGAGGCTCTCGGCTTTTTCCCGGTCGACATCGACCATCAATTGTCGGGAAAACACGTTGAACGTCGAAGTGATTGCGCCCAGTTCCGGGCGTTGTTTGGCCTTGGCCAGCAGGGTGCCGACCAGCTCGGCCAATTGGTCGACGTTGGCCTCGCCCTTGCTCTGCACCCACACTTCCATGCCGCCGGTGGTGCCGAGGCCTGGAATGGACGGCGGGTTGACCGGCAGAATGATGCCTTCCTGCACGGTGGAAAAGGCGTGCGCCGCCTTCTGGATCACCGCCGGGGCGCTTTGTTGCTTGATGGTGTCCGAGTCCTTGTAGCGCTCCTCGAAATCCTTGAAGCCGACGAAGAGCGTCGCGGCGTTGTTCTTGTTCTGACCGTCCAGCAGGCTGTAGCCGTTGACGATGGCCACGCCTTCGACGGCCTCGTCGTTCATGAAGAAATCACTGGCCACCTTGCCGACCGCACCGGTGCGGTCCAGGCTGGCGGCGTCGGGCATGATCACCGCGCCGAGCAGGTAGCCCTGGTCTTCCGGGGGCAGGAAGGCGCTGGGTATGCGCTGGGCCATCAACAGGATCAGCACGATCATGCCGGCAAACAGCAAGAGCGCCAGCACGAAGCGCTTGATCATGAACGCCACCGAGCGCGAATAACCCTCGGTCATGCGCTCGAAGCTGCGTTCGAACCAGCGGAAGAAGGCGTTTTTATCGCCGTGCTGCGGCTTGAGCAGCAGCGCCGCAAGCGCCGGTGACAGGGTCAGGGCGACCAGGCCGGAAATCACCACGGAAATGGCAATGGTGATCGCGAACTGCTTATACAGCTGGCCGGTGATACCGCCCATGAACGCCACCGGGATGAACACCGCGCACAGCACCAGGACGATGGCCACCACCGGGCCGGCCACTTCGTCCATCGCCCGTTTGGCGGCGTCCTTGGGGTTCATCTTGTGCACGTGCATGTTGCGCTCGACGTTCTCGATCACCACGATCGCGTCGTCCACCACAATCCCGATGGCCAGCACCATGCCGAACAGCGTCAGCATGTTCACGGAAAATCCCAGGGCCGACATGCCGATAAAGGTGCCGACGATGGACACCGGCACCGCCAGCACCGGAATCAAGGTGGCCCGCAGGCTCTGCAGGAAGATGTAGACCACCACGACCACCAGCACCAGGGCTTCGAAGAAGGTGTGGATCACCTCGTTGATCGATGTCCGGGTGAAGGCGGTGGTGTCCATCACGATCTTGTATTCCATGCCCTCGGGAAAGGTGGTCTTCATGTCTGCCAGGGTCTGGGTGACCGCCGCCGAGACATCAAGGGCATTGGCGCCGGGCTGTTGATACACCGCAATCAGCGTCGCCGGCTTGCCCTGGTAGGTGCTGCGCAGCGAGTAGTCTTTCTGCCCGAGTTCGGCGCGGCCGACGTCCTTGAGTCGCACGATGGCCGCGCCTTCGTTGCTGGCGCGCAGGATGATGTTCTCGAATTCCGCGGGCTCGGTCAGGCGACCCTTGGTGGTCACCGCGAACGACTGCTCCACGGGCGCCCCGGTGGGCGACTGGCCGACGCGGCCCACGGCGAATTGCTGGTTCTGGTTGGCCACGGCCCTCTGCACATCGGCGCTGGTGATGCCCAGTTGCGCCATGCGGTCGGGCTTGAGCCAGATGCGCATGGCGTAGTCCGGCGTGCCGAAGATGCTGGCCTGGTTGGCGCCCGGGATCCGCTTGATCGCGTCCAGGATATACAGGTTGGCGTAGTTGGCGACGTAGGTGCTGTCGTAGCGGTCGCCGGCGGAGTACACGGCCAGCACCATCATGAACGCCGAGGATTTCTTCTGCACCTGGATGCCCTGGCTCTGCACCGCCGAGGGCAGTTGCGGCAACGCCAGGTTGACCCGGTTCTGCACGTCGACCTGGGCCAGGGAGGGGTCGGTGCCGATCTCGAAGAACACGTTGAGGGTCATGTTGCCCGTCGCCGAACTGGACGAGTTCATGTAGATCATGTTGTCCGCGCCGTTGACCTGCTGCTCGATGGGCGCGGCGACGTTATTGGCCACGACCTGGGCATCGGCACCGGGGTAGGTCGCCGCCACCGTGATCTGCGGCGGCGTGATATCCGGGTACTGGGCCACGGGGAGCTGGAGCATGGCCACCGCGCCGGCCAGGGTGATGATGATCGAGATCACCGACGCGAAGATCGGCCGGTCGATGCAATAGTGGGAAATGCTCATGGATTTTTTCCGCCCGTTGCACCCGACGGAACGGTTTTGGCCGGTGGCGCGGCGGGGGCGGCGCCAGGCGCCTCGACAATGTTCAGCGGCCCGCCCGGTGTTACGCGCAGTGCACCATCGACCACGATGCGCTCGCCGGTGCGCAGGCCCTTGCTGATAAACCAGTCATCGCCTTGCCACTCGCCCACTTCCACCACCCGTTGCTCGGGCTTGCCTTCGGCGTTGATGACCCAGACGAAGTGGCTTTTGGCGCCTTCGAGCACGGCCTTCTGCGGCACCAGGATCGCGTTCGGCCGCGTGGCGCCCTTGGCCAGGGCGCGCACGAACTGGCCGGGACGCAGCAGGCCATCGGGGTTGGCGAGCACGGCGCGGACCAGGAAGGTGCCGGTGTCCTGGCTGTAGGACGGCGCCAGGAAATTCACCTTGCCGCGCTCGGGCACCAGCGTGCCGTCCGCCAGGACCACTTCCACGACAAAGTCGCTGCGTGGCGGAAACTTGAGGCGTCCGGCGGCGATTTCGTCGCGGTATTTCAGGTTTTCGTTTTCCGAGAGGCTGAAGTTGACGTACATCGGGTCCATTTGCGACACGGACGTCAGCAGCCCCGATTCACCGGGCGTGACGTAACTGCCTTCCTGTTTTTTCGCATCGCTGGACAGGCCGTTGAGCGGCGAGTTGATGGTGGTGTAGCTCAGGTTCAGTTGTGCGGTGCGTACCGCGCCTTCGGCGGCCAGGACGGCGGCCTTGGTCTCGCGTTCCGCGCCGACGGCGTTGTCCAGGTCCATCTTGCTCACGGCGTTCTGCGCCGCCAGCGGGCGGACGCGGGCGAGGGTGGCCTTGGCCACTTCCCAGCGCGCCTGTTGCTGGGCCATTTGCCCCTGGGCCGATGCCAGCGCGGCCTCGAAGGGTTTACGGTCCATCTGGAACAGGACTTGCCCGGTCTTCACCAGGTCGCCTTCGGTGTACAGCCGCTTGTCCAGGAACCCGGCGACCCGTGCCCGGATCTCCACTTCCCGGGAACTCTGGGTCTGGGCGACGAACTCGAAAGTGACCGGGGTATCGCGCGCGGTAACCGTCATGACGGTCACATCGGGTGCCTGGCGAGCCGGGGCGACGGGCTCCTTTCCACAGCCGGCCAACAAGCCCGACAGCCCGATCAGGACCGCCATCGGTACGCCCACACGCTGCCTGACAACGAATGTTTTCACGCCCATGCCCACGCTTCCTGACGGTCTCCGATCAGAAGCGTAGTCACAAACCTTATGCAGCGCGAACCGCGAACGAAGCCGCATTCCCCTGTAGGAGCTGCCGAAGGCTGCGATCTTTTGATCTTGCTTTCTGAAGTCAAACGATCGCAGCCTCGTTGCACTCGTCAGCTCCTACAGGAGCGGGGGTGCCAGCGTCCACTGTCATGAAATGAAAAGCCGTTGTCGTCTGATGAGAAGCGGCGGGCCAGGTGGCGTCCTACAGTCCAATCAGCGCAATTCGACGCACCCAATAATAATGCTGACTGGGGAACAAAATAATGGCCAACGCCGTACGCTTTTACGAAACCGGTGGTCCCGAGGTCCTTCGCTATGAAGAGGTCGAAGTCGGTGAACCCGGTCCGGGCCAGGTCCGGCTGCGGCACGTGGCCGTTGGCCTGAACTATGCCGACACCTACTTTCGCAACGGCACCTATCCGATCCCGATGCCCAACGGCATGGGTGTCGAAGCGTCCGGCGTGGTCCAGGCCATCGGCGAGGGCGTGAGCAACGTGCAAGTGGGGGATCGCGTCACCTACACCGGTTTCCTCAATACCCTGGGCGCCTACAGCACCGAGCGCCTGATCGCGGCCGCGCCGTTGATCAAGCTGCCGGAAACCATCAGCTTCGAGACGGCCGCCGCCATGACCATGCGCGGCCTGACGTCCTCGTACCTGATGCGCCGCATTTACGACTTCAAGGCGGGCGACAGCATCCTGTTGCATGCCGCCGCCGGCGGAGTGGGGCTGATCGTTTCGCAATGGGCCAAATTGCTCGGCCTGACCGTCATCGGCACGGTGTCCACCGAGGTCAAGGGTGAGATTGCCAGGGCCCACGGCTGCGACCATGTCATCAACTACAGCCACGAAGACGTCGCCGGGCGCGTACGCGAGTTGACGGATGGCGTGGGGGTCAACGTGGTGTTCGACAGTGTCGGCAAGAACACCTTCATGGGCTCGCTGGACTCGCTCAAGCGACGCGGCCTGATGGTCTGCGTGGGGACGGCATCCGGGCCGATCCCGGCCTTCGATCCGGTGATGCTGGCGATGAAGGGCTCGCTGTTCCTGACCCGTCCGGCGCTGGCCGACTACATCGCCGACCCGGCGGAAAAGTCCGCCCTGGCCGGCGAGCTGTTCGACCACGTCGGCAGTGGCCGGATCAAGATCGAGATCAACCAGCATTATGCCTTGCAGGATGCCGTGCAGGCCCATCGCGACCTGGAGTCACGCAAGACCACGGGCTCGTCGATTTTCGTCATTTAAGGGAGTCGTCTGCCATGAAAGTCGAACAATTGACCTGCAGCATCGGCGCGCAACTGATCGGCGTGAAGCTTGCCGATGCGATCCACGATGACGGTCTTTTCGCCGAGATTCGTGCCCAGTTGCTCCGGCATCGGGTGGTGTTCCTGCGCGACCAGGACCTCACTCGCGCCGAGCACGTGGCCTTCGCCCGGCGCTTTGGCGAACTGGAGGATCATCCGGTGGCCGGCAGCGATCCGGACCACCCAGGCCTGGTGCGTATCTACAAGAACCCGGACCAGCCGATGGACCGCTATGAGAACGCCTGGCACACCGATGCCACCTGGCGCGAGGCGCCGCCGATGGGCTGTGTGCTGCGCTGCGTGGAGTGCCCGCCCGTGGGCGGCGACACCATGTGGGCCAACATGGTCGAGGCGTACGCGCGCCTGCCCGAAGACATCAAGCTGAAGATTGCCGACCTGCGCGCGCGCCACAGCATCGAAGCCAGTTTCGGCGCCGCCATGCCGATGGAAAAACGCCTGGCACTCAAGGCGATGTACCCGGATGCCGAGCACCCGGTGGTGCGCACCCACCCGGAAACCGGCGAGAAGGTGCTGTTCGTCAACGCCTTCACCACCCATTTCAGCAACTACCACACCCCCGACCGGGTGCGCTTCGGCCAGGACGCCAATCCGGGTGCCAGTGAATTGCTGCGCTACCTGATCAGCCAGGCCTATATCCCGGAGTATCAAGTGCGCTGGCGCTGGAAGCCCAACAGCGTGGCCATCTGGGACAACCGCAGTACCCAGCACTATGCCGTCATGGATTACCCGCCGTGCCATCGCAAGATGGAACGTGCCGGGATCATCGGTGACAAGACGTACTGATCGACCCCCTCTGCATTCGAACTCGTAAAAGCGCCCGCCGGGCAGGCTCCCGGCTGGCTGCAAAAACCATAAAAACAGGAGTAACCCATGCAATTCTTCGACGATTCCCTGCACCCGGAAAACATGGAAAAGGTGGTCATCACCGTGGCCCCGTACGGCCCGGAGTGGATGCCGGAAGATTTTCCCGAAGACATCCCGCTGACCATGGACGAACAGGTGCAGAAGGCGGTCGATTGCTACGAAGCGGGCGCCACTGTCCTGCACCTGCATGTGCGTGAGCTGGACGGCAAGGGCTCCAAGCGCCTGTCCAAGTTCAACGAACTGATCGCCGGCGTGCGCGAAGCCGTGCCGGACATGATCATCCAGGTCGGCGGTTCGATTTCCTTTGCCCCTGAAGGCGAGGGTGAAGCGGCCAAATGGCTCTCGGACGATACCCGGCACATGCTCGCCGAGCTGACGCCGAAACCGGATCAGGTCACGGTGGCGATCAATACCACCCAGATGAACATCATGGAGCTGTTGTATCCGGAGTACCTCAAGGGCACTTCCCTGGATAACCCGCTGGTCCATGCCGCCTACAGCGAAATGACCGTGCCGGCGGGCCCGGCCTGGGTGGCCGAGCACCTCAAACGCCTGATGGACAACAACATCCAGCCGCACTTCCAGCTGACCGGCATGCACGCCCTGGAAACCCTCGAACGCCTGGTGCGCCGTGGCGTCTACCAGGGCCCGCTGAACCTGACCTGGATCGGCATCGGTGGCGGTTTCGACGGCCCGAACCCGTTCAACTTCTTCAACTTCATCCACCGCGCGCCGGACGGCTGCACCCTGACCTCCGAGTCGCTGCTCAAGAACGTCATGCCGTTCAACACCATGTCGATGGCCATGGGGCTGCACCCGCGCGTGGGCAACGAAGACACTATTATTGATCACAAGGGCGATCGTTTCGGCTCGGTCGATCAGATCAGGCAAACCGTGCGCATCGCCCACGAACTGGGTCGCGACATCGCCACCGGCAAGGAAGCCCGTGAGATCTATCGCATCGGTGTGAAGTACAACAGCATCGAAGAGACCCTGTTGGCCAACGGCATGGCCCCCAACCGCAAGGCCGGGCACAAGGGTGTGCCGCAGCGCGGCTGATCGCGGCTGCCCACGGGACGCAACGAGAGGCCGTGACCGCTCGTTGCCACCCAAAAACGCTCGATAACAACAATAAAACAGAGAATCGAGGAGGCCCAATGGCCTTTCACCCAATCGCCGCAGACGATGATGACGGCGCCGTCGCTGTCGCGCGTCCGTATGCCTGGATCGTCTTTGCACTGACGTTCGGCCTGTTGATTTCCGATTACATGTCGCGCCAGGTGCTGAACGCAGTGTTTCCGATGCTCAAGGGTGAATGGGCCCTGAGCGACGGACAGCTGGGCCTGCTCAGCGGCATCGTCGCCCTGATGGTCGGCCTGCTGACCTTTCCGCTGTCCTTGCTGGCGGACCGTTTCGGCCGGGTCAAGAGCCTGGCGCTGATGGCCCTGCTGTGGAGCCTGGCCACGCTGGGCTGCGCGCTGGCGCAGGACTACCAGCAGATGTTCATGGCCCGGTTCATGGTCGGGGTCGGCGAAGCCGCGTACGGCAGCGTCGGCATCGCCGTGGTGATTTCGGTGTTTCCCAAACACATGCGGGCCACCCTGGCCAGTGCCTTCATGGCGGGCGGCATGTTTGGCTCGGTGTTGGGCATGGCACTGGGCGGGGCCATTGCCGCCAAGCTGGGCTGGCGCTGGTCGTTTGCCGGCATGTCACTGTTTGGCCTGGTGCTGGCGGCGCTGTATCCGCTGATCGTCAAGGAAGCCCGCATCGCTCCGCAGCGCGCATCTGCGGTGTTGAACAAGGCGACGGCGAAGGTCAGGCAGCCGTTGCGAACGCTGTTTGCCACGCGCTCGGTGATCGCGACCTACATCGGCAGCGGTTTGCAGCTGTTCGTGGGCGGCACCGTGATTGTATGGATGCCCAGCTACCTGAATCGTTATTACGAGATGGGCACGGACAAGGCCGGGGGCATGGCGGCGGTCATCGTGCTGTGCAGCGGCGTCGGCATGATTCTGTGCGGCATGCTCAGTGACCGTCTGTGTCGGCACTCGCCCCAGCGCAAGGTCGCGCTGGCCATCGCTTTTTGCCTGGGCAGTTGCCTGTTGCTGTCGGCGGCCTTCGCCTTGCAGGCGGGTCCCGTGCAACTGGCGCTGATTTGCCTGGGCATGCTGATAGCCACTGGCACCACCGGCCCCGCCGGGGCAATGGTTGCCAACCTGACCCACTACTCGGTGCATGGCACGGCCTTCGCCACCCTGACCCTGGTCAACAACATGCTCGGGCTTGCACCCGGACCGTTTATCACCGGCAAGGTGTCCGACCTCATCGGTTTGCATGCCGCGTTCCAGCTGGTGCCACTGGTCAGCCTCGCGGCAGCGGCGGTGTTCTTTTATGCCCGGTGTCATTACCACAAGGACATCGCCCGGCTCAGGGGTGAGCAGGTCAATGACCCGATGAGTGAATCTGCAATAGAGGTGAAGCTGTGAGTCGTCGTTTACGTATCGATGTGTTTTTCGATTTTATCTGCCCCTGGTGCCTGATCGGCAAGCGCCAGCTGGAGCATGCCCAGGTGCAGTTGCGCAGTCGTCACCCGGATGTGCAGATCACCACGATGTGGCACGGCGTGCAGTTGCTGCCGCAGATACCGGTGCAGGGTGAATCCTTTGCTGATTTCTACCGCAAGCGCCTGGGCAATGCCGACGCCGTGACCATGCGCCAGGCACAGGTCCAGCAGGCGGCCGCGGCGGTCGGGCTGACCATCGACCTGAGCAACATCGCGACGATGCCCAACACCGCGGACGCCCATCGCTTGCTGGAACGGGTCAGTGCACAGGGAAATGCGGTTCAGTGCGATACGTTGCTCGAACGCCTGTTCGCCGCGTATTTCCAGAAGGGTGAAGACCTGGGATGTCGTGTAACCCTGCTCGCGATCGCCCGCTCTTGTGGCATCGATCCAGAGGTCGTCGCCGATTGCCTGAAGGGCGATGCCACGCCCTTTGACGGTTTCCCCGGTGGCACCAGTGGCGTGCCGAGTTTTCAGTTCGATCGCCGCATGACGGTGGTCGGGGCGCAACCGGCCCAGGCGCTTCTGGTGGCGATGAACGAAGCCCTCAAGGAACGTGACCGCGAGCGGCAATCGGTATGACCCGGCGCATTCCCGTGCCGGCCGCGAAACATCCGCAGGCCGGTGGCCGGGCGCTGTTCGAATTCGAAGACAAGAGCCTGGCGTTGTTCAACGTCGACGGTGAGCTGTACGTGATTGACGACAGCTGTCCGCACCAGGGCGCCTCGCTGTGTGGCGGGCGCCTGGACGGCAGGGTGATCCAGTGTTGCGCCCATGGCCTGCGTTTCGACCTGCGCAGCGGTTACCTGCTCAATTCCAGCCTGGTGAAAGTCAACAACTACCCGGTCGAGATCATCGACGACCAGGCGTTTATCGTCATCGCTTCAGAGGAGTCCGCGCCATGAGCGCCCTTGCTCTCACCCGTATCCACAGTCGCACGCGCGAACTGGCGCCGGGGTTCATCGTCAGCCTGATCGTGGCCGCCGCCGCATCGTTTTTGTCCGAGCACTACGGTGCGCCGGTCATGCTGTTCGCCCTGTTGCTGGGCATGGCCCTGAATTTTCTTGCCGATGACGGCCCGTGCAAGGCCGGTGTCGAGTTCACCGCCCGTACGGTGCTGCGCATTGGCGTGGCGCTGCTGGGCATGCGCATCACCCTGGAGCAGATGGCTGCGTTGGGCTGGAAGCCGATTGCGCTGGTGGTGATCCTGGTGGTGGTGACCATCGGCGTGTCGGTGATCGCGGCCAAGGCCCTGGGTTTTCAGCGCCTGTTCGGCATGCTCACCGGAGGCGCGACGGCCATTTGCGGCGCGTCGGCGGCGTTGGCGCTGGCGGCGGCGCTGCCGAACCATCCGCAGAAAGAACGCGCGACCCTGTTCACCGTAATCGGCGTCTCGGCGCTGTCGACGATGGCGATGATTGTCTACCCGATGATCGCCAACTGGCTGCAGCTCTCGCCGCAACTGGCGGGGGTGTTTCTCGGCGCGACCATTCACGACGTGGCCCAGGTGGTGGGCGCGGGCTACAGCATGTCGACCGAGACCGGCGACACCGCCACGGTGGTCAAGCTGATGCGGGTTGCCATGCTGCTGCCGGTGATCGTCACCGCCGCCATGATCACCCGGATGCAGGGTGCCGACCCGACCGGCAAGCGCCCGCCGTTGTTGCCATGGTTTGCCGTCGGTTTCCTGGTGCTGGCGTGCATCAACAGCACCGGCTGGGTGGTCCCGGCGGTGCAGGGGGCGGTCAATGACCTGTCGCGCTGGTGCCTGGTGGTGTCCATCAGTGCACTGGGCATGAAGACCCGGCTCAAGGAGCTGGCGTCAGTGGGCATCAAACCGATTTTACTGATGGTGGGGGAGACGGTGTTCCTGGTGGTGCTGGTGTTGTTGTTGCTGCACTGGGGCGCTTGAACCCGCTTTCGGCTACGCCAAAGGGCAGGGCTGCATCACGGTGACTCCTGACGTGATGGGGCTGACGGCCGGTGCCAGAAACACCGGCTTTTCGCGGCGACTGTACCAGCAGTCGCCGTTTTTTTTTGCGTGGTTGGTTGCTTTTTGACGGTGTACATATCCATTGCTGCGGTAACGGCGGCTAATGGTTTCGCCCTTACGGCGAGTCCCTTTTGAAAAGCCCAAAAGGAACCAAAAGGCTCTTGCCCCACCACTCGGTGCCTCGCTAAGGCTCGGCATGCCCGAACGAAGGCATTGCTCCGTGGGTCGCCGCGATGGGCCATCCCTGGCCCAGCGCGGCTAAACCGGCGTCCTGCCGGTTTACCCACTGCGCAATGCCTGCGTTCGGCCAGCGTGGTTTAACGGGGCGCCCAGATCAAAATCAAAAGCCAGGCGAGGCGGCCTGACAGCCGACCTGGCTTTGGTTGGTGCCCCGACCCCCTGTAGGAGCGAGCCTGCTCGCGATGGACGTCAACGATAACGCGGGCTGTCTGAATGATCGCGGTGTCTGGGCGTTTTTCGCGAGCAGGGCTCGCTCCTACAGGGGTACGTGTACATCCGTTAAATCAGGTCGGCTGTCACTCTGGCTGTTGCGGTGCTCGCCCCCTTGCGTAGGCACAGGCGGGTTGTTTCCACTGTAGGAGCGAGCCCTGCTCGCGATGGACGTCAACGATAACGCGGGCTGTCTGAATGATCGCGGTGTCTGGGCGTTTTTTGCGAGCAGGGCTCGCTCCTACAAGTGATTCGCTGTAAGAGCGAAACCCCGAGCCGCCGTTACCGCAGCAATGGATATGTACTCAGTAAAAGACAATGGTGAATCAGGAATCACTGCTGTCAGACAAGGCGGGCGGTGGCGTCGTTGGCCTGGGCTGTTTGTGCGAAGCACGCCAGGCCGCCGGTGGCATGCCGAACTGGCTGATGAACCAGCGGGTGAAGGAGCTGGCCATGGAGTAGCCGAGCATGTCGGCGATGCGGCCCAGCGTGTAGTTGGGGTTTTCCAGGTAGCGCAGCACCAGGTCGCGGCGCACGTCATTGATCAGGTCGTTGAAGGCGCAACCGTCGTCCTTGAGCCGGCGCTGCAGGGTGCGCACGTTCATGCCCTGGGTCTGGGCGATCTGCTCGATGGTGGCGCGGCCCATGGGCAACAGCAGGTAAATGGCCTTGCGCACCTCGAACAGCATCGAGGGGCCTTCGTGATTGAGCAACGAGTCGAGGTAGCTCTGGGCATAGCGCGCCATGGCCGGATCGGCATGGGGGTTGGTCATGTCGAGGCTGGCGTCGGAACAGACGATGCCGTTGAACTCACTGCCGAATTCCAGGGTGCAGCCAAACAGGCGGCGGTGCAGTTGCAGGTTGTCGGGTGGCTGGTGGGTGAAGTTGACGCTGTAGGGATGCCAGTGCGCGCCGAGCAGGGCCGCGCACAGGCGGAACATTACCCCGATGGCCAGTTCATTGGCTTGCCGGCAGGGCATGGGCGTCTCGGTCACCACCTCTTCGCGAATGATCACCATCTTGCCGGCCTCTTCAATGAAGATGGCCAGCGAATCGTTCATCAGATGCCGATAGTTCACCACCACCTGCAAGGCGTCGCGCAGCGTGCGCTGGTGGCTGAGCAACAGGCTGACTACGCCGAAGTCCGACAACTGGCGCGACTCGGCCATGCTCAGGCCGAAGCTCTGGCAACCGCTGGCGGCCGCCGAGTCTTCCAGCAGCCGCACGGCGGCGTCGATGGGGATGCGCGTTTCAGGCGCCTGCAACTGGGCCTTGCTCAGGCCCACGGCCGCCAATTGATCGCGCGGGTTGAACGACAGGTATTGGGTGACCTCCAGGTAGTTGGTCAAGACGGCGGCGCGAACAAGCTTGGGCATGCGAAGGTCTTTCCTGGGCCGGTTGCGGTGGAAACAAGCGCGGCGACTATAGCCAGCACATCATCGGTTGAACAGTTGCCAATTCGTTGGCAGCGGTCGTTCCCGGCGCTCGCAAATCACCGTTCCCTGACGCCTTGGCTGACGCGTACCCATTGATTACAGCGGCCTGCAAGGCATCCGTGGGATTTCATGACCAACGGTAGCACAGCGCTGGCCAGTGCCCATTTGTCATCAAAAGAAAAGTGCCTGACGTCCAATGAAAAGCGCCCGGGGTGGGCGCTCTTTAATGTCACACCTACAAGAAAGTGCTGACCACAGAGTCAGCCGGGTCACCGTGATAGCGAAGGTGTTGACGTGGACAAACTGCAAACTGCCGCAACCGTTCTGATCGTACCGGGCCTGCGCGAGCACGTTGCCGAACATTGGCAAACGCTGCTGGCGGCAAGACTGGGCAAAGTACGCAGTGTGCCACCGCTGGAAACCGACAAACTCGACTGCATGGCGCGCGTGCGGGCGATCCAGCACGAAATCGAGCAGATCGACGGGCCGGTGATTCTCGTGGCCCACAGCGCCGGCGTGCTGATGGTCGCCCATTGGGCGGCGCACTACAGCCGTCCGGTCAAGGGCGCCTTGCTGGCCGCGCCGCCGGACCTCGACGCGATCTGGCCGGCCAACTATCCCTCGTCCGAAACCCTGAAACACCAGGGCTGGAATCCTCTTCCCCAAGGTCCGTTGCCGTTCCCCAGCATCGTGGCCGGCAGCACCAATGATCACCTTGCCAGTTTTTGCGCCGTGACCCGCATGGCGCAGAACTGGGGCGCCGAATTGCTCGATCTGGGCGATGTCGGCCATCTCAATCCGGCCGCAGGATTTGGCCCATGGCAGCAAGCCGAGGCACTCATCCTGCAGCTGGATCGCTAATACAGGAGCCGGACCGGCATCACGCCACCGGCAATTGCCCTCACTCCTGAACACGCAGGCACATCGATGCTTGCGAGAGGGCGGCTGCGCTTAAAACAAATAGAAAAAGGCGGAGACAACGCAATGCACAACACCAAGAGTCACGGCTTCACCGCTCCACGCTACAGCTTGCTGGCGTCGGCTGTCCTGGCCGCCATCGTGCCGGCTGCCCATGGGGTCGAGATCGATACGGGGAATCCGGACTGGACGATGCGTGTGGACAACACCATCAAGTACAACTACGGCGTGCGCACCGAAAGTGCCGACAAACGCATGTTGGGAACGCCGAACAACAACGACGGCGATTACAACTTCCGCAAGGCCGGTACCAACATCACCAACCGTATCGACCTGTTGACCGAGATGGACGTGGTTTACCAGAACGCCATGGGCTTTCGCATCAGCGCCGCCAGCTGGTACGACAAGGCCTACGAAAACACCGGTTCCAACTCCAACCCGTTCGTCAACGGCAATGGCTCGACCTCGGGTCTGGTCGCCAACGACCCGCGCCTGGCGCCCGTCACCCGGGACAACGTCGGCAACGGCAGCCCGCACCTGAGCAACTACGCGCAGCGTTACTACACCGGTCCCTCGGGGGAAATCCTCGATGCCTTCGTGTTCTACAGCACCGAAGTGGGCGAGGAATCGATGCTCAGCGTCAAGGCCGGCCAGCACAACGTGTTCTGGGGCGAGACCATCCTCAACCCGGTGCATTCGATGAGCTACGGCCAATCCGGCCTGGACCTGGCCAAACTGGCGGCGTCGCCCGGCACTGAGGCCAAGGAGCTGTTCGTGCCGCGCAATCAGTTGTCGATGTCGTTCACGGTCAACCCGGAGTTGACCCTGGGCGCCCAGTACTTTCTCGACTGGGACGCCGCTCGCCTCCCGGAAGCCGGCACCTACTATGGCGGCTCCGACCTGGTCGGTTTCGGCGCGCAGTCGTTCCTGCTGGGGAACACTAATGCTGTCGTGCCTGGCAGTCCTCTGGGGTGCGGCCTGGCGCCGTGTAACGCATTGACCAACGTCCGTCGCGGCCATGACCTGACGCCGGACAAGCACGGCGACTGGGGCGTCATGGCCAAGTGGTCGCCCGCCTGGCTGGACGGCACGCTTGGCGTTTACTACCGCGAAACCTCGGAGATCCTGCCGCAAGCGTGGCTGGACGCGCGGGGCCTCAGCTCGGCCAACGCCAACGGCACCCGCCCGGCAGGCCAGGTGCCGGCGGTGGTCAACACGCTCAACTCGCTGAGCACCGCCACCTACCAGATGGCCTATGCCGACAACATCAAGATCGTCGGCCTGAGCCTGTCCAAGGACGTGGGCGGCGTGAGCGTGGGTTCGGACCTGAACGTTCGCCACAACATGCCGCTGGCCAGTATTCCGGCGATCGTCAGCACCAACAGCCCGCTGGGACTGGGCCAGGGGCTGGGCCTGTTGCCGGCGCGGACGGCGGCGACCGGCGTGGTGTACGACACCCCGCACAAGGGCGACAGCATGGCCGCCACCGGTGACACGCTGCACTGGACGATCAACGGCCTGGTGACCCTGCCGAAAACCCCGGTTTTCGATCAGGCGACCGTGCTCGCCGAGCTGTACTACAGCAACCTGCTCAAGCTCGACAGCAAGAATGAGGCGCTCTACAAGGGCAAGGATTCCTACCGCGGCATCGACGCGCCGACCCGGGACAACTGGGGCCTGGCGATCAACTTCACACCCACCTGGTACCAGGTGTTCCCCGGTGTCGACCTCAACGCACCGATGTCGGTCAACGTCGGCCTCGATGGCGTGTCCCCGGTCTCCGGTGGCGGTGCCAAGGACACCGGCAACTACGCCATCGGCCTGGGGGCCGTTGCGTACAACAAGTACTTCGTCGACCTGAAGTACGTGGACTCCTTCGGCAAGGCCGACAAATGCAACGTCAGCGGTGTCAGCACCGGCCCGACCGGCGGTGACGGCTCCACCCCGAACGCCTTCAGCGGCAACGAAAACTATGCCTGTTACGCCGGTGGCTACTCGTCCTTCTCCGGAGGCGGTGCCACGACTGAGGATCGCGGCGCGCTGTACCTGACGATGAAAACCACTTTTTGATTCACCACTGATTTGCTCGACGCAAGCAGGAGAATATCAAGATGAAATTTGCACAAACCGTATTGGCTGCATCCGTGGCCCTTGTCCTGACCGCCCAGGCACAGGCCGCCGTTTCACCCCAGGACGCCGCAAAACTGGGCACCAGTCTCACCCTGGTGGGCGCCGAAAAGGCCGGCAACGCCGATGGTTCCATCCCGGCCTACAGCGGTGGCCTGACCACGCCACCGGCCAGCTTCAAGTCCGGTGACAGCATGCGTCCGGACCCCTTTGCCAGTGAAAAGCCGCTGGTGACGATCGACGGCAAGAACCTCGACCAGTACAAGGGCATGCTCACCGCCACCACCGTGGAACTGGCCAAGCGTTTCCCGACTTTCCGTGTGGACCTGTACCCGACTCACCGTACCGTTTCGCTGCCCCAGGCCATTCTCGATAACGGTGTGAAAAACGCCAGCGGCGCCAAGTCCCTCGAAGAGGGCCTGGCCATCGATAACGTATTGCCGGGCGTGCCGTTCCCGATTCCACAATCGGGCAACGAAGCGATGTGGAACTTCCTGCTGCGTTATCAGGGCGTCAGCATCAGCTCCAAGTACGACTCGTGGAACGTGGACGCCGCGGGCGTGCCGAGTCTGGCGATCACCGGGCAAGCGTTCATTTCCTACCCGATCTACGAAAACCTCACGCAGCCGATCAGCAGCGCCGACGTGTACTACCAGATGAAGCTGGCCTACACCGGCCCTGCGCGCCGCGCCGGTGAAGCGGTAATGCTCAAGGATGCGGCCAACCCGCTGCAACAACCGCGTCGCGCCTGGCAATACCTGCCCGGCCAGCGTCGGGTGAAACTGGCACCGAACCTGGCCTACGACACGCCTAACCCCGGCACCGCCGGCGCGGGCACCTACGACGACGTGTTTGTGTTCAACGGTGCGCTGGATCGCTACGACTGGAAGCTTAAGGGCAAGCAGGAAATGATCGTGCCCTACAACACCTACAAGCTGACCTACGCCCAGGACCCCAAGTCGCTGACCACCGCCAACCACCTGTCTCCGGACTTCGTGCGCTGGGAAAAACACCGCGTCTGGGTCGTCGAAGGCACGCTCAAGGCCGGCGCCCGTCACATCTACGCCAAGCGTCGCTTCTACCTCGACGAAGACAGCTGGACGGCTCTGGCCTCGGACCAGTATGACGCCCGTGGCCAGCTCTACCGTGGCTCCTTCGCCTTCCTGAGCCAGAGCTACGACAAGCAGGTGCCGGACTCCACGCCCTTCATGATCTACGACCTGGTCGGCGGTTCCTACAACATCAACGGTGTGGTCGGCCCTTACGGCGGCATCAAGTACATCGATCCGCTCTCCAAGGCCCAGTGGTCCTCGGAATCCCTGGCCGGTGCCGGCATTCGCTAAACCAGCCGCACTGTAGGAGCGAGCCTGCTCGCGATGAACCCGAGAGCGACGCGGGCATCCAGAAAGCCCACGTCATCGTTCACGACCATCGCGAGCAGGCTCGCTCCCACAAGGACGGTGGAACCGAGCGATTTTCCGAAGAGGACGCGGTATGGGTTCGTATAAAAATAATTATCTACAGCTGGCCTGTGGCGTTGCGTTGAGCCTTTTGCAAGGCATCAGCCTGGCGGCCGATTACGTCGATGTGCTGGACCTGCCCGCCACGGTCAGTGCCTTGTCCATCAGCAGCCCGTTGTCCGGCATGACCCGCGCCGGCGAGCGCGTGATTACCGTCGGCCAGCGCGGCCATATTCTGTTTTCCGATGATGCGGGTTTGCACTGGCGGCAGGCCTCCGTGCCGGTCAGTGCCGACCTCACCGCCGTGAATTTCCCGACCGCGACCCAAGGCTGGGCGGTGGGTAATGACGGCGTGGTGCTGCACAGCAGCGATGGCGGCGCGACCTGGCACAAGCAACTCGATGGTCGCCAGATCGGCAGCTTGCTGGTCAGGCATTATTCGGCCCTGGCCGGTGCCGAGCCAGCCAACGAGCAATGGCCGCTGCTGGTCGGCGAGGGCCAGCGGCTGGTCGATCAAGGCGCGGATAAACCGCTGCTTGACGTCTGGTTCGCCAATGAAAAAACCGGCTATGTGGTCGGCGTGTTCAACC
Organism: Pseudomonas fluorescens; assembly: GCF_902498195.1. Lineage (GTDB taxonomy): Bacteria > Pseudomonadota > Gammaproteobacteria > Pseudomonadales > Pseudomonadaceae > Aquipseudomonas > Aquipseudomonas fluorescens_BU. The sequence goes on from NZ_CABVIY010000001.1 coordinate 1,163,565, forward strand.
TGATCCTGCGCACCGACGACGGCGGCCAGACCTGGACCCCGTTCCAGGACCGCACCGACAACCCGCAGGGTTTCCATCTCAACGCCATCGCCTCCACGGGCGACGGTCTGTACATCGCCGGCGAGCAGGGCCTGTTGCTCAAATGGGACGACAGCGCTGAACGCTTCGTTGCCGTGCCGACGCCTTATCAGGGCAGTTTCTTTGGCGTGCTCGGCAAGCCCGGCGAAGTGCTGGTGTATGGCCTGCGCGGCAACGTGCTGCGCAGCACCGACGGCGGCCGGAACTGGACCGCCCTCGACAGCGGCCTGCACGTGAGCATCACCGCCGGCCTGGTCGATGCCCGTGGTAACTACCGCCTGTTCACCCAGGGCGGGCAGATGCTGGTCAGCCAGGGGACGGGCGCGCAACTGCATCTGGTAAGGCAACCGGCCCCGACCCCGGTCGCCGGTGCCACGCAATCCGTGGACGGCAAGCTGGTGCTGGCGGGCAGCCGTGGCGCCCGGACACTGGACGCCGAGCCCGCCAAATCAGCCGCCATCGAACCCTAAGAGCGAGAACCCAGACATGGGCAATATCAAACAAGACGCCATGCCGGTGATCCGCGATCTGCGCGATTTCGATCAGCGCTCCGGCAACCTCCTTGAACGGCTGGTGTTCAACTTCCGCCCGTTGTTCATGCTGCTGATGGCACTGACCACGGTGCTGTTGGGCTACATGGCCGCCACGCGTCTGGAGCTGCGTCCCAGCTTCGAAAAAATGATTCCGCAGAGCCAGCCGTACATCCAGAACTTCCTGGAAAACCGCGCCTCGCTGCGTGGTTTGGGCAACTCGGTGCGGGTGGTGGTCGAGAACACCCAGGGCGATATTTTCGATCCCGGTTACCTGGACGTCCTCAAGCAGGTCAACGACCAGCTGTTCCTCACCGAAGGCGTTGACCGCGCCTGGATGAAGTCGCTGTGGAGCCCGGGCGTACGCTGGACCGAAGTCACCGAGGAGGGTTTCCAGGGCGGCCCGGTGATGCCCGACGCCTATTCGGGCAAGCCCGGGCAGATCGAGCAGCTGCGCCAGAACATTGCCCGCGCCGGCCTGGTGGGCAGCCTGGTGGCCAGCGATTTCAAGTCGAGCATGCTGATTGTGCCGCTGCTGGACAAAGCCGCCGCCGGTGGCCAGCCCATTAACTACCACGCCTTTTCGCAGATGCTCGAAGAGCAGTTGCGCGACAAGATCGAATTCGCCGGTGACGCTTCGGCGCGCAAGGCCGGGGAGGAGGGCAAGGGCCAGTACAAGGTGCGGGTCATCGGATTCGCCAAGCTGATGGGCGACCTGATCGACGGCCTGATCCAGGTGATGATGTTCTTCGGCCTGGCCGTGGTCACCTCGCTGGTCATCATCTACGCCTACACCCGTTGCGTGCGCAGCACGTTGCTGGTGGTCGGCTGTTCGCTGATCGCGGTGGTCTGGCAGCTCGGCATCGTCGCCTGGCTGGGCTATGCCATCGATCCGTATTCGGTGCTGGTGCCGTTCCTGATCTTCGCCATTGGCGTGTCCCACGCGGCACAGAAGATGAACGGGATCATGCAGGACATCGCCCGTGGCACCCACAGGCTGATCGCCGCGCGCTATACCTTCCGCCGCCTGTTCATTGCCGGGGTCACCGCGCTGCTGGCCGACGCCGTGGGGTTCGCGGTGCTGATGCTGATCGACATCCCGGTGATCCAGGACCTGGCGATCACCGCGAGCATCGGTGTCGCGGTATTGATCTTCACCTCGCTGTTGCTGATGCCGGTGGCGTTGTCCTATATCGGCGTCGGTGCCAAGGCCGCCGAGCGGGCGCTGAAAATCGATACCCGTGCAGAAAAGAACAACGGTTTCGGCAGGCTCTGGGATCTGCTCGACCGCTTTACCGGCGCCAAATGGGCGACCGCGGCGGTGCTGGTGGCGACGCTGATGGGGGTGGGTGGCTTCATGGTCAGCCAGCAGCTGAAGATCGGCGATCTGGACAGCGGGGCGCCCGAGCTGCGCGCCGACTCGCGCTACAACCGCGACAACGCCTACATCACCAGCCACTACGCGCTGTCCAGTGATCTGTTCGCGGTGATGATCAAGACCGCGCCGGAAGGCTGCCTGAACTACAAGACGCTGATTCTCGCCGATCGCCTGGCCTGGGAGCTGCAACAGTCTCCGGGCGTGCAGGCCACGGCCTCGCTGGTCAACGCCGTGCGACAGATCACCGCCGGCACTTACGAAGGCAACCCCAAGCTCAATAGCATCCAGCGCAACCAGGACGTGCTGAACTACGCCGCGCAGCAGGCCTCGGTGAACTCACCGGAGCTGTTCAACACCGATTGCTCGATGATGCCGGTGATTACCTTCCTCAAGGATCACAAGGCTGAAACCCTCGACGCGGTGGTCGCGATTGCCGACAGGTTCGCCCGGGAAAACAGCACCCCTGATCGCCAGTTCCTGCTCGCCGCCGGCAGCGCCGGGATCGAGGCCGCGACCAATATCGTGGTGCGCGAAGCCAATCACACCATGCTGCTCTACGTGTACGCGGCGGTGACCCTGTTCTGCCTGATCACCTTCCGCAGCTGGCGCGCCACCCTGGTGGCGCTGTTGCCGCTGGTGCTGACGTCGATTCTCTGCGAGGCACTGATGGTCGGTATGGGCATCGGGGTCAAAGTCGCGACCTTGCCGGTGATCGCCCTGGGCGTGGGGATCGGCGTCGACTACGCCTTGTACCTGCTCAGCGTGCAGCTGCATTACCAGCGCCAGGGGCTGCCGCTGTCCCAGGCCTATCGCAACGCCGTGTCCTTTACCGGGCGGGTGGTCGGGCTGGTGGGCATCACCCTGGCCGCCGGCGTGGTGTGCTGGGTCTGGTCGCCGATCAAGTTCCAGGCCGACATGGGCATCCTGCTGACCTTCATGTTCCTGTGGAACATGCTCGGCGCGCTGATCCTGATTCCGGCCCTGTCGTACTTTCTGCTGCGCGAGCGGGTGCCTGCGCCCGGCGCCGTCACAACCCCCGAACCCATCGAAACCACTGAACGTCCGGGCGTGCCGCATGCCCTGACCACTTCCGAGTAAGCCAACAATGTCTGACTACAAAGCCCCCCTGCGCGACATGCGCTTCGTACTCAACGAGGTTTTTCAGGTCTCCCGGCTGTGGGCGAGCATGCCCGGCCTGGCCGAGGTGATCGATGAAGAAACCGCTGCCGCGATCCTCGAAGAGGCCGGCAAGATCACAGGCGAAGTGATCGCGCCGCTGAACCGCACCAGCGACGAACAGGGCTGCACCTGGAGCAAAGACACGGTCAAGGCGCCGGAGGGTTTTGCCCAGGCTTACCAGGCATTTGCCGAAGGTGGCTGGGTCGGTGTCGGCGGCGATCCGCGGTTCGGCGGCATGGGCATGCCCAAGGCCATCTCCGCGCAGGTCGAGGAAATGGTCAACGCCGCCAGCCTGTCGTTCGGCCTGTACCCGATGCTGACGGCCGGCGCCTGCCTGTCGATCAATGCCCACGCCAGCGAGGAACTGAAGGCCGCTTACCTGCCGAACATGTACGCTGGCACCTGGTCCGGCTCCATGTGCCTGACCGAGGCCCATGCCGGCACCGACCTGGGCCTGATTCGCACCCGCGCCGAGCCACAGGCCGACGGCAGCTATAAGGTTACTGGCAGCAAGATTTTCATCACTGGCGGCGAGCAGGACCTGACCGGGAACATCATTCACCTGGTGCTGGCGCGCCTGCCGGATGCACCGGCGGGGCCAAAAGGCATCTCGCTGTTTTTGGTGCCCAAGGTGCTGGTCAATGCCGACGGCTCGCTGGGTGAGCGCAATTCGCTGTCCTGCGGTTCGATCGAACACAAGATGGGCATCAAGGCTTCCGCCACCTGCGTGATGAACTTCGACGGCGCCACTGGCTGGATCGTCGACGCGCCGAACAAAGGCCTGGCGGCGATGTTCACCATGATGAACTACGAACGCCTGGGCGTCGGTATCCAGGGCCTGGCCCAGGGCGAACGCTCTTACCAGAACGCCCTTGCCTATGCCCAGGACCGCATCCAGAGCCGGGCGCCAAGCGGCGCGCAGCACAAGGACAAGGCCGCCGACCCGATCATCGTGCACCCGGACGTGCGGCGCATGCTGCTGACCATGAAAGCCTTGAACGAAGGCGGGCGGGCCTTCTCCAGCTACGTTGCGCTGCAACTGGACACCGCCAGGTACAGCGACGATGCCGCGACCCGCAATCGTGCCCAGGAACTGGTGGCGCTGTTGACCCCGGTGGCCAAGGCCTTCCTGACCGACATGGGCCTGGAAACCACCTTGCACGGGCAGATGGTCTTCGGCGGTCACGGCTACATTCGCGAGTGGGGCCAGGAGCAGCTTGTTCGGGATTGCCGCATCACCCAGATCTACGAAGGCACCAATGGCATCCAGTCCCTGGACCTGGCCGGGCGCAAGATCGTCGGCAGCGGCGGGGCGCTTTACCGTCTGTTCGCTTCTGAGGTTCGCAACTTCAGCGCCAATGCCGGCGCCGAACTGGGCGAGTTCACCAAACCGCTGAACGCTGCCGTGGACCTGCTCGACGAGCTGACCGCCTGGCTGCTCGACCGCGCCCAGCACAACCCGAATGAAATCGGTGCGGCCTCGGTCGAGTACCTGCACGTGTTCGGCTACACCGCCTACGCCTACATGTGGGCACAGATGGCCAGGGCCGCCCTGTACGCGGATTCCCCGGACGATTTCTACACCGGCAAACTGGCCACCGCGCGCTTCTACTTTGCCCGACTGCTGCCGCGTATCCACTCGTTGAGCGCGTCGGTCAAGGCAGGCAGCGATTGCCTCTTTGCCTTGCAAGCCGATCAGTTCTGATAGAACAAGGACCCGAACACCATGATGGCAACCAAAATAATCCCGCCCGCCGAGGGCGCCTATGCCTATCCCTTGCTGATCAAGCAATTGCTGCTCTCCGGCGTGCGCTATGAGCCGGGCCGGGAAATCGTCTACGCCGACAAGCTGCGCTACAGCTACCAGACGCTCAACCAGCGCATCCGCCGCCTGGCCAATGCGCTGACCGCCGCCGGGGTCAAGGCCGGGGATACCGTTGCCCTGCTGGACTGGGACAGCCATCGCTACCTGGAATGCTTCTTCGCCGTGCCGATGATCGGCGCGGTGTTGCACACGGTGAACATTCGCCTGTCGCCGGATCAGGTGCTCTACACGATGAACCACGCCGAGGACGACCTGGTCCTGGTGCATGATGATTTCCTGCCGCTGCTGGAGCAGATCCAGGATCAACTCACCACCGTCAAAGGCTTCCTTCAGCTCAGCGACAACGGTATCGCCGAGACCTCCCTGCCGGTCGTTGGGGAATACGAGCATCTGTTGGCCCAATCCTCGGACCGGTACGACTTCCCCGATTTCGACGAGCACTCGGTGGCGACACTGTTCTACACCACCGGCACCACGGGCGAGCCGAAAGGCGTGTACTTCACCCACCGCCAGCTGGTGCTGCATACCCTCAACGCCGTCGGCACCCTGGGGGTGTATCAGGGCCAGCCGCTGCTGCACTCCGACGACGTCTACATGCCGATCACCCCGATGTTCCACGTGCATGCCTGGGGCGTGCCGTATGTGGCGACGTTGATGGGGCTCAAGCAGGTTTATCCGGGTCGGTACGAACCCGACAGCCTGGTGCGGTTGTACCGCAAGGAGAAGGTCAGCTTCTCCCATTGCGTGCCGACCATTTTGCAAATGATCCTGAACTGCGAGGAGGGGGCGAAGACCCGCTTCGACGGCTGGAAGATTCTCATCGGTGGCAGCGCCTTGCCCTTGGGCCTCGCCACTGAAGCCAGCGGCAGGGGCATGCTGATGCACGCCGGTTATGGCATGTCGGAAACCTGCCCGTTGCTGTGTCTCACCTATCTGCGTGATGAAGAACGGGAAAAACCGATGTCGGAACAGTTGCCGACCCGGATCAAGACCGGCACGCCCATCCCGCTGGTCGATCTGAAAATCATCGACGCCAACGGCGACGACGTGATCCATGACGGTGAATCGCTGGGCGAAGTCGTGGTGCGCGCGCCGTGGCTGACCCAGGGCTACTGGAAATCAGCGGAAAAAGGCGCCGAGCTCTGGCAGGGCGGTTGGCTGCACACCGGCGACATGGCGTCGATCGACCCGCAGGGCGGCGTGGAAATCAAGGACCGGATCAAGGACGTGATCAAGACCGGCGGGGAGTGGATCAGCTCCCTGGAACTGGAGAGCCTGATCAGCGAGCACGTGGCGGTCCGCGCGGTCGCGGTGGTGGGCGTCGCCGATGAACAATGGGGTGAGCGGCCCATGGCGCTGGTGGTCTGCGAGCCGGGCCACTTTCTGGATCGCAAGATCCTGGAGACGCATTTGCACACCTTTGTCGAGCGGGGCCGGATCAACAAATGGGCGATCCCCAAGCAGTTCAAGTTTGTCGCCGAGATCCCCAGGACCAGCGTCGGTAAGATCGACAAGAAGTGCATCCGCCAGGCTGAGTCGAGCTGAAGGGCGCGCCCGGCACTGCGCCGCGCATGAACGGTCAGGCCGACCGGTCATGCGCGGCGTGCAACGCCCCGGCGTCAAACGGCCCGGCCTGAATACTCCTGCATGGCATCCAGCAACGCGGCGTGAAAGTAGGTTGTCGAGGCTCGATCGCAGAGGATATGCAAACTCGATTGGCGTGGGGTGGAGGCGTTGATCACGATCACGTTGATGCGCGCCGCCGACGTCTGCGCGACCCCACCCGGGGCAAACACCGCCGGGTTCAGGTCCACGCCGCAGAGTTTGGCCATGACCTCGGCGAGGTGCTCGCCACTGAGCTGTAACCAGGCATGGCTGTCCTGGCGCGGCAGCAGGTAGTTGGCCTGGTGGTCCAGCTCCCAGCGCGCCTCTTCATCGGCGATCCGTTCGCCCTGATCCTCCAGGCTGCCGAGCAACAGGTACTCGGTCTGGGACAAGCGCACCACCCAGCCGCCGTCATCCTGGATGACCGCGCGGTTGGGCGCGTCCGGCAACAGGAAGTGGCGGCCGCGCAGGTACTCGGCACTGTGGGCACCGCGAAAGCCGACCCGTGGCAGGTCCGTGAGGTCGGTCAGCGTGCAGCTGGACATCAGGGCCAGGGCGGGCTGGCCGGCGACAGGTTGTTCTCTCAGGCTGGTCATGGGTCAAAGCTCCTGGCGTTGATTGTCGGGGTCGAAGAAAGGCAGGGTCACCACGTCGGCCTGGACCACAAGGCCGCCTTCGACGCGGATCGGGATGCGCTGCCCCGGCGTGCTCTGGTCGATACCGGCATAAGCCAGGCCGACAATCTTGCCCAGGCTGGCGGAGTACTCGCAGGAGGTGACGTTGCCGCTGATGTCCGGGCCGTCGAGCACCAGATGGCCTTCCAGCGGTTGCAGGCTGCCTTTGGGCAGGGTGAAACCCACCAGTTTGCGTTTCTGCGGCTGGGCTTCGAGGATGTCCACCGAGCGGCGGCCGACGAAGAACGGCTTGTTGCGGCTGACCGCCCAGCCCATGTCGATTTCCGCCGGGTGGGTCATGCCGTCGGTGTCCTGGCTGATGATCACGTGGCCTTTTTCCAGGCGCAGCAGGCGTTGCGTCTCGACGCCGAAGGGGCGGATATCCCAGGCTTTGCCGGCGTCCATCAGCGCATCCCACAGCTGGAGGCCATGGCGTGCCGGCACATGGATCTCGTAACCCAGTTCGCCGACAAACCCCACCCGCAACAGCCGGGCCTTGATCCCGGCAACCGTGCCCTGGCGCACGCCGAGGTAGGGGAACGCCTCGGGGCCGAGATCGAGGTCGGTGCAGAGTTGTTCCAGCACCTTGCGCGAGTCGGGCCCGGCGACGTTGACCGCGCAGATCGCCGCGGTGACGTTGGCGACGTCCACGTCCAGGCGCCATTGCGCGTTCCACTTGAGCATCTGCTGGTAAATCCGGTCGACGCCGCTGGTGGTGGCGGTGACGTAGAAATGGTTCTCGGCCAGGCGTGCGCACACCCCGTCATCGATCACTACGCCTTGCTCGTTGGTCATCAACGCATAGCGGGAGCGCCCGACCGGTTGCTTGAGGAAGGCGAAGGTGTACATCCGGTTCAGCAGTTCGGCGGCGTCCGGGCCGCGCACGTCCAGGCCGCCGAGGGTCGAGACGTCGATGATCCCGACCTTGTTGCGCACGTGCAGCGCTTCGGCCTGCATGCAGGCATCGCGGTCCGTGGCGCTGCCGTAGTAGGCGGGGCGTTGCCAGATGCCGGCGGGCATCATCTTCGCGCCGGCTTGCACATGCCGGGCGTGCATCGGCGTTTGCCGGTACGGGTCGAATGCGCGGCCAGCGACATGGGCCAGTTTCTCGGCGACAAAGGGCGGGCGCGCCGTGGTGACCCCGGTTTCGCTGATGTTGCGCTGGGTGGCCCAGGCCACGAGGCGCGCGGTGGGCAAGGCCGAATGCCGACCCTGGGATGGCCCCATGCCCACGGTGGAGTAGCGCTTGACCAGTTGCACGTCGCGATAGCCGATGCGGGTGGCATTGACGATGTCGGCCACTTGCAGGTCCTCGTCGAAGTCGACGAAGTCCTTGCCCTTGGGGTGGGGGAAGATCGGCCAGTTGAAGTTGACCCGGACTTCGCTGCCCAGCGGCGCGCGCTGTTCGCCGACCGCCAGGCCCAGGGCCTGCGCGGCATCCGCCCCGGCATTGACGCCGTCGGCGATCACGTTGTCGAGGCGGTGGCGGCCGTTGATCGAGCCGGCCACCGCGAGGTTCTGCGGCAGGCCGCTGAGGGTGAACTCGGCGCGCTGATCGTCGTAGGCCAGTTTGCCGCCAGCCTGACAGAGCAGTTGGTAGACCGGCATGTAGCCGGCCGACATGCACAGCAAGTCGCAGTCCAGGCGTTGGCCGCTGTCGGCCACCTGACCCTGGGCGGTGATCTTGCGCACGTCGACGCCGTTGACATGGCGCATGCCTTTTTCGTGCAGCGCTTCATACACCGTGCTGTCGCGCTGGCAAGGGATCTTGCGCTGCGCCAGGGCTTGCAGCAGGGACTCATCACCCGGTCCATGACGCAGGTCCACCACGGCCGCGACTTTTACCCCCTGGTCATGCAGGTCGAGTGCGGCGAGGTAACCGTCGTCGTTGCCCGTCAACACCACGGCGCGCTTGCCGGGCTTGACCGCATAGAGCTTCATCAGCCGTTGCGCGGCGCTGGTGAGCATGACGCCGGGCAAGTCGTTGTTGCGAAACACCACCGGTTGGTCGAAGGCGCCGCTGCACACCAGGCATTGGCGGGCGCGCACCTTGTACATCCGCTTGCCCTGGATCACCGGCAGGTAGTTGTCGGTGAACCAGGCGTTGCAGGTCGCCTCGGTGAGGATCCGGATGTTGGCGTGTTGCTCGACCGCCGTGAGCAGCTCGCGGCGCAGGGCCTCGGCGCGAAGGCCGGCGATATCGAAGCGGGCATAGGTCAGCGAGCCGCCGAGGATCGGTTGTTGCTCGATCAGCAACACCTTGGCCCCGGCATTGGCCGCGGTCAGCGCCGCATGCAAGCCGGCAGGTCCGGCGCCAATGACGGCCACATCGGTGAACAGATAGGCCTTGTCGTAGTACTCAGGCTGGAACTTCAGGTCGAGCACGCCGAGGCCGGCTTTCTTGCGAATCAGCGGTTCCCAGACTTTCCACATGCCCTTGGGCTTATAAAAGGAACGGTAGTAAAACCCCACCGGCATGAATTTCGAGAGCTTGCCCAGGTAGGCGTCACGGTCGTTGTCCAGCGAGCCGTTGACGTTCTGCGCCGTGACCTGCAAGCCTTCGGACAGCGCGTGGGCATCGGCCAGTACGTTGGGTTCCCGGGGCAGTTGCACCAGGCTGTTGGCATCCTGGCCGGCCATGGTCAACGGGCCGCGCGGGCGGTGGTATTTGAACGAGCGGGAGATCAGGAAGCGACCGTTGGCGAGCAGGGCGCTGGCGATGCTGTCGCCTTGCAGGCCCTGGTAACGTTCGCCGTCGAAGCTGAAGTCCAGCGGCTGATCACGGTCGATCAGCAGGCCCATCGGGGCGGGTAGGCGGTTCATCCTGCGATCTCCTTGGCGGCGCTGAAGTCGACGCGGGCGGTGAAGCGTTCTTTGGGGTCGAATGTGCGAAGGATTTCATCGCTGACGGTGTGACGCTCGGCCAGGAACCAGTAGCTCGACGGCGTGTGCATCCACCACTCGCACACCACACCGGCAAGGTTGTCGGTGTTGAACACGTAGTCGGCCCATTCGGCGTCGCTGCAACGAACGGGGTCGGGCATCGGCTTGAACTCGCCGCCATAGGTGAATTCGCTGATGTTGCGTGGCCCGTTGAGCGGGCAATTGATGATTTTCATGGTCCGCTCTCCGTCAGTGACTGGCCGCCGTGGCGCCCATTTCGTTGACTTGCTGGAAGGTCGAAAAACGTTCCAGGCCAAAAGGCTTGATCAGGTCCGGCACCTTGCCGCCGCTGGCGACCAGCTCGGCCATGGTCTTGCCGCAGATGGGCGTGGCCTTGAAGCCCCAGGTGCCCCAACCGGCGTCGAGGTAGTAATTCTTCACCGGCGACAGGCCCATGATCGGGCTGTAGTCCGGGGTCATGTCGGTGATGCCGGCCCATTGGCGCATCAGCTTGGCGTTGGCCAGGAACGGGAACATCTCGATGGCATGGGCCAGCAGGCTTTCCTTCAGATCCAGCGTGGAGCGCGTGTTGAACAACGGATAAGGGTCGGAACCGCCGCCGAACACCACTTCGCCACGGCTGGTCTGCTGCACGTAGCAGTGCAGGGCCGAGGAACTCACCAACGGATCGAGAAAGGGCTTGAACGGCTGGGTGACCATCGCTTGCAGCGGGAAGGTCTGGATCGGCGAACGGATGCCGGCCTTGGCCATCAGCAGCGAACTGTGCCCGGCAATCGCCTGCACGGCGCAGCCGCATTTAATGGTGCCGCGATTGGTCTTGACCGCGGTGATCGCGCCGTTCTCGATGATCAGGTCCTGCACTTCAGTGAGCTGGTGGATCTCCACGCCGCGCTTGGCCGCCTGCTTGGCGTAGCCCCAGGCCACGGCGTCGTGGCGCGCGGTGGCGCCGTCGATGTGCCACAGGCCGGCGATCACCGGCAGGTGCCCGGGATCGAGATTGAGGCTGGGCACCAGCTCGCGAATCTGCTGGCGGTCGATCATTTCGGTGCGGCCGCCGAAGTGTTTGTTGACCTCGGCGCGCTGGCGGAACGAACGCACCGTGGCATCGGTGTGGGCCAGGGTCAGTTGGCCGCGCTCGGAGTACATGATGTTGAAATCGAATTCGTTGGACAGCCCCTGGAACATCCGCACCGACTCGGCGTAAAAACGCACGCCTTCGCTGGTCAGGTAGTTGGAGCGGATCACGGCGGTGTTGCGCGCGGTATTGCCGCCCCCCAGGTAGGATTTCTCCAGCACGGCGATGTTGGTGATGCCGTGATACCGGGACAGGTAGTAAGCGGTGGCCAGGCCATGGCCGCCGGCGCCGATGATCACCACGTCATAACTCGATTTGAGTTCCTTGGGAGGCGGCAGGTCCACCTCCACCGGGTATTCGGAACTCAGCCCGTACTTCAATAGATTGAATGGCATACGGCCTCCGATTGGCTGCATCGAGCCTGATGTTGCATCCGGGCTGCGGTGACGGTGTTTTTCATCAAAAAGGCAATGGTCATCGGCCCGACTCCGCCGGGAACCGGGGTGATCGCGGCGACGTGGGGCAGGGCGCTGGCGAAGTCGACGTCGCCTACCAGGCGGCTGCGGCCCGCGTCGTCGATGCGGTTGATGCCGACATCGATGACCACCGCGCCGGGCTTGAGCCAGCTGGCGTCGATCAATAACGGGCGGCCGACGGCGGCAATCACGATGTCCGCCTGGCGACACAAGGCCTGCGGGTCCGGGCTGCGCGAGTGCAGCACGGTCACCGAGCAATCAGCCTTGAGCAGCAGGGCCGCCATGGGTTTGCCGACGATGTTCGAGCGGCCGATCACCACGGCGTGTTTACCGCGCAGATCGCCGCAGGTGTGTTCCAGCAAATACAGGCAGCCGCTGGGCGTGCAGGGCGCGAGCACCGTACGCCCCTGGCTGAGCCCGCCGACGTTTTCACTGTGGAAGCCGTCGACGTCCTTGTCCGGGGCAATCGCCTCCAGGGCGCGCAGTTCGTCGATGTGCGCCGGCAAGGGCAGTTGCAGCAGGATGCCGTTGATCGAAGGGTCGGCGTTGAGCGTGCCGATCAGGTTCAGCAGTTGTTCGGTGCTGGTGTCGGTGGACTGCCGATACTCCACGGAGCGAATGCCGACTTCTTCGGCCCGCAGGATTTTGTTGCGCACATAGACCTGGCTGGCCGGGTCGCTGCCCACCAGAATCACCGCCAGGGCCGGCTGGATGTCTTGCCCGCGAAGCGCGTCCACGTCCTGGCGGACCTGCACCAGCACGCGGGCGGCGGCGGCTTTGCCGTCAATCAGTTTGGGCGTGTTCACCGGAAGATCACCGTTCTGTCCTGGTTGAGGAAAACCCGGTGCTCCAGGTGGTACTTGACCGCCTTGGACAGGGCCACGGTTTCGGTGTCACGGCCGGTGGCGACCAGGTCGTCCGGCAGGTACACGTGATCGACGCGCTGCACTTCCTGCTCGATGATCGGCCCCTCGTCCAGGTCGCTGGTGACGTAGTGCGCCGTGGCCCCGATCAGTTTCACCCCGCGCTGATAAGCCTGGTGATAGGGCTTGGCGCCCTTGAAACCCGGCAGGAACGAATGGTGAATGTTGATCGCCCGGCCCGAGAGTTGCTTGCACAGGTCGTCGGAGAGGATTTGCATGTAGCGGGCCAACACCACCAGTTCGGTGCCGGTCTCGTCGACAATCTTCATCAGCTCGGCTTCCTGCCGGGCCTTGGTGTCTTTGGTCACGGGCAAATAGATGAAGCGGATGCCCTCGCGCTCGGCCATGGGCCGCAGGTCCAGGTGATTGGAGACGATGGCGGTGATGGTCATGTCCATCTCGCCCTTGTGGTAGCGGTAGAGCAGGTCGGTCAGGCAGTGGTCGAACTTGCTGACCATCAGCAGCACGCGCATCGGCTCGCGGGTGTCATGCAGTTCCCAGTTCATGTCGAATGCCTGGGCGATGTCGCTGAACCCGTCCTTGATCTGCTGGATATCACCGCTGTGATCGTCGTTGAAGCGGAACACTGCGCGCATGAAAAAGCGGCCGCTGAAGTCGTCGTCGAATTGCGCCATCTCCCCGATGTAGCAACCGTTGTCCGCCAGGTAAGTGGTGACGGCGGCGACAATGCCGGACACCGCAGGACAGCTGATCTTGATGATGAAATGGTTTTTTTCGTGTTGCATGACACGTCCTCGGGAAGATGGTGGCAGCTCGTCGCATGGCGAAAAAAACATCGGTAGACAGCCTCTCGTCCATGAGGGCGTTTTCTTATGGGGAATAAAATATTCCTGAAGTTGGCTTTATAGGGGAATGCCCGCGCCGCGTCCAGAATTTTTATGAAAGTTTTTTAACTGGCAGGAAAACGACTGAGGCCGACAGGGGTCGGCCTCAGGGCGTGGATCGAAGGGCGGGCGGGGCGGGGATTATTCCTTGTCGTTGCCGTAGTTCATGATCGACAGCATGCGAATCGGCACCTGCACCAGTGCTTCCGGCCCATGGGGGATTTCCCCTTCGAAGGTCAGGCTGTCACCGGCTTCCATGCGGTACAGCTGGTTGCCGTGGCGATAAATCAATTCACCTTCGAGCAAATGCAGAAACTCGGTGCCCGGGTGGGCGAAGGTCGGAAACTCCTCGCTGGCGTCGTCCATGCTCACCATGTAGGCCTCGAAACTCTTCTTCGGCCCGCGCGTGTGGTTAAGCAGATGGTAGGTATGGCCTTTCTCGGTTCCGCGACGAACCACTTCCATGCCCTGGCCAGCCTTGACCAGTTGCGCGCTGCCGTCTTGCTGATCGTATTCGCTGAACAGTTTCGACAAGGGCAGGCCGAGCACGTCGCACAGGCGGCTCAGGGTATCGAGGCTGGTGGAGACCTGGGCGTTTTCAATCTTGCTGAGCATGCCTTGGCTGATGTCGGCAATCTTCGCCACGTCGGACAGTTTCAGGTCCTGCGCCTGGCGCTGGCGTTTGATCTGCAAACCCAGGTATTGCTCAAGCTTGAGGCGCGGGGCGGTATCGGTCGGCATAGTCTCGGATCCTGCACACTTTCTGTTCAGTAATATTAGTTTCGCACTGAGAAAGTGCAAATCACGGCGTTTCAGTCCAGTCCCTTGGGCGGTATTCCCACTGGGAAAAGAATATTCCCATATATACAGCACAAAAGCGCTGGTTATGGCACTTCAACGTTTCACTCGCGATTCTGGCAAGGGCCTTGCATTCCTATTGGGAAACTAACTTTCTTTTCAGGAATATCAGAAAGAAAGTGACGGCCTATCCACAACGATTTGCCCTTTTTCGCGAGGAGTGACGAGCAATGTTGCCAGCAGAAACCCAGCGCATCATCGACAAGCACGGGATCAAATACGTGCTTGCGCAGTTTGTCGATATCCATGGATCGGCCAAGACCAAATCGGTGCCGATCTGCGGGCTCAAGGCCGTGGCCGAGGAAGGTGCGGGTTTTGCCGGGTTCGCCATCAGCGGCATGGGCATGGAGCCCCACGGTCCGGACTTCATGGCCCGGGGCGATTTGTCGACCTTGATGCCCGTACCGTGGCAACCGGGGTATGGCCGGATCGTGTGCATCGGCCACGTCGACGGCAAGCCCCATCCTTATGACAGCCGCTACGTGCTTGAGCAGCAGGTCCGTCGCCTGGAGGACAAAGGCTGGACGCTCAACACCGGTCTGGAGCCCGAGTTCAACCTGATGCGCCGCGACGAGCAGGGCAAGTTGCAGCTGGTCGATGCCAGCGACAACCTGGACAAGCCTTGCTACGACTATAAAGGCCTGTCGCGCTCCCGGGTGTTCCTCGAACGCTTGACCGAAGCCTTGCAAGCGGTGGATTTCGAGGTCTATCAAATCGACCACGAAGACGCCAACGGCCAGTTCGAGATCAATTACACCTACAGCGACGCCATGACTTCGGCGGATCGTTTCACCTTCTTTCGCATGGCCGCCGGCGAGATTGCCAATGACCTGGGCATGATCTGCTCGTTCATGCCCAAGCCGGACCCGAAACGCGCCGGCAACGGCATGCACTTTCACCTGTCGATCAGCAGCGCCGAGAACAAGAACCTGTTCCATGACGCCAGCGACCCGAGCGGCATGGGGCTGTCGAAAATGGCCTACCACTTTGCCGCCGGCCTGCTGGCCCATGGCCCGGCGTTGTGCGCCTTCGCCGCACCGACGGTCAACTCCTACAAGCGCCTGGTGGTGGGCAACTCGTTGTCCGGCGCGACCTGGGCGCCAGCCTTCATCGCCTTCGGTGCCAACAACCGTTCGGCCATGGTCCGGGTGCCCTACGGTCGCCTGGAATTCCGCCTGCCGGACGCCGGTTGCAACCCTTATCTGGTCAGCGCGGCGATCATCGCCGCGGGCCTGGATGGCATCGACCGCCAGCTGGAAATCGACCACGTCTGCAACGAAAACCTCTACAGCCTGAGCCTGGAGCAGATCGCCGCGCGCGGCATCAAGACCCTGCCGCAATCGCTCAAGGAAGCCTGCGACGCGCTGGAAGCCGACCCGCTGTTCGCCGAGGTCATGGGCCCGCAGATCGTCGGCGAGTTCATCAAGCTCAAGCGCATGGAGTGGGTGGAATACAGCCGCCACGTTTCCGACTGGGAAGTGCAGCGCTACACCGAATTCTTCTAGGCGCCAGCGGCGTACTCAAACGAACCATCTCGCAGCTGGAAACTGACGGCTGCCGAACACAGTGAGGACTGTCTTTATGTGCGGAATCGTAGGCCTTTACCTGAAAAACCCGCAGCTGGAATCCCGGCTCGGCCAGCTCTTCGAACCAATGCTGCAGGCCATGACCGATCGGGGTCCGGACAGTGCCGGCTTCGCCATTTATGGCGATGAAGTGGCCGATGGCTGGGTCAAGCTGACCTTGCAGGCGACCACCGAAGGCTTCGACTGGAACACCCTGATGGGCGAACTCGAAGGCCGTCTGGGCTGTTCGCTGGACTGGTTCCAGAACGCCAGCGCGGCGGTGCTGAAGATCCACGCCGCAGAGGCACCGGTGCGCCTGGCCCTCGCCGAACTGGCACCGGGTGTTCGCATCATGAGCGCCGGGCAGAGCATCGAGATCCTCAAGGGCATGGGTTTGCCAAAGGAAATTTCCCAGCGCTTCGGCCTGCCCGGCATGAAGGGCAGCCACATCATCGGCCATACCCGCATGGCCACCGAAAGCGCGGTGACCATGGAAGGCAGCCACCCGTTTTCCACCGGTGCCGACCTGTGCCTGGTGCACAACGGCTCGCTGTCCAATCACTTTCGCCTGCGCCAGGAACTCAAGCGCGAAGGCATTCACTTTGAAACCGACAACGACACCGAAGTGGCGGCCGGTTACCTGACCTGGCGCCTGCAGCAGGGCGACTCGCTGAAAGAGGCGCTGGATCATGCGCTGGAAGACCTCGACGGCTTCTACACCTTCGCCATCGGCACCCGCAACGGTTTCGCGGTGATTCGCGACCCGATTGCCTGCAAGCCGGCGATCCTCGCCGAGACCGACGACTACGTCGCCATGGCTTCGGAATATCAGGCGCTGTCGAGCCTGCCAGGTATCGAACACGCCAGGATCTGGGAGCCGGCACCGGCCACCCTGTACATCTGGGAACGCGAGTCAGCTTAAGGAGCGCACACATGAAAACCATCGATCTTTCCACCGCCACCGTGCGTGACCTCAACCAGGCGCTGCATGACCAGGTCAGCCACCTGGAAGACCGCGAGTGGGTGGTGACCCACTCCAACGGCAAGCACAACCTGGCGGTCGGGGTGAACCAGGCGGTGTCCATCGATATCCAGGGGCACGCCGGCTACTACTGCGCCGGCATGAACCAGAAAGCCTGCATCACCGTCCATGGCAACGCCGGGGTCGGCGTGGCGGAAAACATGATGTCGGGCATGGTGCGGATCAAGGGCAGTGCGTCCCAGGCCGCTGGTGCCACCGCCCATGGCGGGTTGCTGGTGATCGAAGGCGATGCCGGTGCGCGCTGCGGCATATCCATGAAAGGCATCGACATCGTGGTCGGCGGCAGCATCGGTCACATGAGCTGCTTCATGGGCCAGGCCGGGCGCCTGGTGGTGTGCGGCGATGCCGGCGACGCCCTGGGCGATTCGTTGTACGAGACCCACATTTACGTGAAGGGCAGCGTCGCCTCCCTGGGCTCCGATTGCATTGAAAAAGAGATGCGCGCCGAACACCTGGAAGAACTGCAAGTGCTGCTCAACCGCGCCGGTTTCGAGCACAAGGCGGCTGACTTCAAGCGCTACGGCTCGGCCCGTCAGCTGTACAACTTCAAAGTCGATAACGCGTCCGCGTACTGATCCACGCGAGGAGAATAGATATGAGTGAGAAGAACCCTCCGGTGCTGCGCGAGTCCGCGACCTTCGACCGCCTGACCATCCAGGAAATCCAGCGCGCCGCCGAAACCGGCATCTATGACATTCGCGGCGGTGGCACCAAGCGCAAGGTGCCGCACTTCGACGATTTGCTGCTGCTCGGTGCCAGCGTCTCGCGTTACCCCCTCGAAGGCTATCGGGAGAAGTGCGGCACCGATGTGATTCTCGGCAACCGCTTCGCCAAGAAGCCGATTCACCTGAAGATCCCGGTGACCATCGCCGGCATGAGTTTCGGCGCGCTGTCGGCCAATGCCAAGGAAGCCCTGGGCCGAGGCGCGACCATCGCCGGTACCAGCACCACCACCGGTGACGGCGGCATGACCCCGGAAGAACGTGGCCAGTCGCAGCACCTGGTCTATCAATACCTGCCGTCCCGTTATGGCATGAACCCGGATGACCTGCGCAAGGCCGATGCCATCGAGATCGTGCTGGGGCAGGGCGCCAAGCCCGGTGGCGGCGGCATGTTGCTGGGCATGAAAGTCACCGAGCGGGTGGCCGGCATGCGCACCTTGCCGATCGGTGTCGACCAGCGCAGTGCTTGCCGTCACCCGGACTGGACCGGCCCGGACGACCTGGCGATCAAGATCGCCGAGCTGCGCGAAATCACCGACTGGGAAAAACCGATCTACGTGAAAATCGGCGCCAGCCGCCCGTACTACGACGTCAAGCTGGCGGTGAAGGCCGGTGCCGACGTGATCGTGCTCGACGGCATGCAAGGCGGCACCGCGGCGACCCAGGAAGTGTTCATCGAACACGTCGGCATTCCGATTTTGCCGGCCATCCCGCAAGCGGTACAGGCTTTGCAAGAGATGGGCATGCACCGCAAGGTTCAGTTGATTGTCTCGGGCGGGATTCGCAACGGTGCCGACGTGGCCAAGGCCATGGCGCTGGGCGCGGACGCGGTGGCCATCGGCACGGCGGCGCTGATTGCGCTGGGCGATAACCACCCGCGTCTGGATGAGGAACTGCACAAGATTGGTTCAGCCGCGGGGTTTTATGACGACTGGCAGAACGGCCGTGACCCGGCCGGCATCACCACCCAGGACCCGGAGCTGTCCCGGCGCCTGGATCCGGTGGAAGGCGGTCGTCGCCTGGCCAACTACCTGCGGGTGCTGGTGCTGGAAGCCCAGACCATGGCGCGGGCCTGCGGCAAGTCGCATCTGCACAACCTGGATCCGGAGGATCTGGTGGCGCTGACGGTGGAGTCGGCGGCGATGGCCCGGGTGCCGTTGGCAGGGACCAACTGGATTCCGGGTTCCGGTTACTGAGGTGTAAGGCGGCAGGAGCGGGTTATCCGGCTCCTGCCCGCCTGTAAGCGTGTCAGCTATTCCAAGAGACCGAAAAGGTCCGTCGCTTTGCCACTTGCCCACTGTCCGACACTTCCCATTTCTTTTGCAGGAGCTTTGAACATGGTCAATCGACTTCTCGGCAAATCACTTCTCGGGCTGCTGGCCGCCTGCGCCCTGGTGCCGCTGGCGCAGGCGGCTGAAGCACCGGTGCTGAACACCGGCAGCACGGCCTGGATGATCACCGCGACAGTGCTGGTGTTGTTCATGTGCCTGCCGGGCCTCGCGTTGTTCTACGGCGGCCTGGTGCGGGCGAAAAACATGTTGTCGTTGTTCACCCAGTGCTTTGGCATCGCCGGTCTGGTGGGTGTCTTGTGGGTGATTTACGGCTACAGCATGGTGGTCGACAGCACGGGCATGGTCGAGGGGGAGGTGAGTTTCAACAGTTTCGTCGGCGGGCTGAGCCGGGCGTTTCTGGCCGGCATGACCCCGGACAGTCTGGTCGGCGATATTCCGGAGGGCGTGTTCGTGACCTTCCAGATGACCTTCGCCATCATCACCCCGGCGCTGATCGCCGGTGCCTTCGCCGAACGCATGAAATTCTCGGCGGCACTGCTGTTCATGGCGCTGTGGTTCACCCTGGTGTACGCCCCGGTGGCGCACATGGTCTGGGGCGGCGCGGGTGCCTTGATGCATAACTGGGGCGTCCTCGATTTTGCCGGTGGAACCGCCGTACACATCAACGCCGGTGTCGCCGCGCTCGCCGCGTGCCTGATCCTCGGCAAGCGCAAGGGCTACGAAAACACGCCGATGCCGGCGCACAACCTGAGCCTGACCATGGCCGGCGCGGCCATGCTGTGGGTTGGCTGGTTCGGCTTCAACATCGGTTCCGGCGGCGGCCTCAGCGGCACCTCCGGTGTCGTCATGCTCAATACCCAGCTGGGCGCCTGCGCCGGGATCCTGGGCTGGATGTTCACCGAGTGGTTCAAGGTCGGCAAGCCAAGTGCACTGGGTCTGGCCAGCGGTGCCCTGGCCGGCCTGGTGGGCATCACCCCGGCGTGCGCCTACGTCGGTGTCGGCGGCGCCCTGGCGATCGGTTTGCTGTGCGGGGTGTTCTGCTACCTGAGCGTGACCGTGCTCAAACGCCGTTTCGGCTATGACGACAGCCTTGATGTGTTTGGCTTGCACGGGATCGGCGGGATGATCGGCGCGGTCTTGACCGGTGTCTTTTGCGTACCGTCCCTGGGTGGGCTGGTGGAAGGGGTGACCATCGGTGGCCAGGTGTTGGCGCAAGTCAAGGGCGTGCTGTTGACGACGGTGTACTGCTTTGTCATCAGCTGGCTCATTCTCAAGGTGGTGAATGCGCTGGTTGGCCTGCGTGCCGATGAGTCGGTGGAGGAGATGGGGCTGGATCTGGCTGAGCATAATGAGCGGGCTTATAACCACTGATGGGTGGTTGTGGGGGCAGATCCGTTGTTGCTGTGACGGGCGGCTATTGGTTGCGCCCTTGCTCGGCATGCCATAACGAAGCCATTGCTCCGTGGGTCGCCGCGATGGCTCTTGTTGATGTACCCAATTCCCTTGTGGGAGCGGGCTTGCTCGCGAAGGCGCTGTGTCAGTTGATACATGTATTGGCAGACACACCGCCTTCGCGAGCAAGCCCGCTCCCACAAGGGGGTCAGGGTTATCCGCAACTATCAATTCCCTTCAAACCGCGCCGCCCGCTTGTCGATGAACGCCTGCATGCCTTCTTTCTGGTCGCGGGAGGCGAAGAGCAGGGCGTTGGCCTTGCGCTCCAGGGCCAGGCCGGCTTCCAGTGGGGCGTCCATGCCGGCCAGGATCACTTCCTTTATCTGTTCGGCGGCCAGCGCCGGCATCGCCGCGATGACGCGCGCCAGTTCCAGGGCATGGGCCTGTACCTTGTCGTCGTCCACCAGGTCGCTGACCAGCCCGGCCACCCAGGCTTCTTCGGCGCTGATGGGCTGGCCGGTGAGCGCCATGCGCATGGCCTTGACCTTGCCCACCGCCCGCACCAGCCGTTGCGTGCCGCCGATGCCGGGCATGATGCCGATGCGGATTTCCGGTTGGCAGAAGCGCGCGCTGCGCCCGGCGACGATCAGGTCGGCGTGCATCGCCAGTTCGCAACCACCGCCGTAGGCATAACCGCAGACCGCCGCGATCACCGGTTTCGGACAGTGCTGGATCGGCGCCCAGACCCGCTCGGTGTGGCGCTTGTAGATATCGATGGCGCCGACCCCGGCCATGCTGTTGATGTCGCCACCGGCCGCGAACACCTTGTCACCGCCCGTGAGCACGATGCAGCGCACCTGGGGATCCACCGCCAGCTCAGTGAAATGACGCGACAGCAGCGCCTGCAATTCCAGGCTCAGGGCATTGGTCGCCTGCGGGCGGTTGAGCCGCAGCAGGGCCACGCCCGGCAAGGGGTGTTCGAGCAGAACCGGTGCAGCGGATGAGTCGGACATGGGCATCCCTAAAGACCAGACAAGGTGTGAATGGCCGCCAGTGTCCTGCTCGCGCGGTTAAATTTTCATCGTCCGTTCAGACGTAGTTTGGCCCCGGATTCGTCCCTAGAGTGATCCTTGTCAGAACAAGAGGAGCACATGATGGAGCTGCATTCGGGTCTTGATTACAGCGGCAAGGTGGTGCTGGTCACCGGTGGCACCAAGGGCATCGGCGCCGGCATCGCGCTGGGGTTCCTGGCCGCGAACGCACGGGTGATCGTCTGTGCCCGGCGCGAGCCTGAACAGGTACCGACGCTCGATGGCAAGCGCGCCATTTTCATGGCCGCCGACGTGCGTGACCACGATTCCCTGCAACGCCTGTTTACCGCCATCGAGCGCGATTTCGGCCGCCTCGACGTGGTGATCAACAACGCCGGCGGCAGCCCGGCCGCCGACGCGGCCACGGCCTCGCCAAGGTTCCATGAAAGCATCATCGGCCTGAATCTGATCGCCCCGCTCAACGTCGCCCAGCACGCCAACCGGCTGATGCACGCCCAGGCGCAGGGCGGTTGCATTGTCTTTATCGGCAGCATCAGCGCACTGCGATCCTCGCCCGGCACCGCCGCCTACGGCGCGGCCAAGGCCGGGGTGCTGGCGCTGGTGCAAACGCTGGCGGTGGAGTGGGGCCCCAAGGTGCGGGTGGTCGCGGTCAGCCCGGGGCTGGTGCGCACCGAGCAGGCTCATCTGCACTATGGCTCCGAAGCCGGTATCGCTGCGGTCGCTGCGGGGATTCCGGCCGGCCGCATGGCGGTCGCCGAAGACATCGCCAATGCCTGCCTCTATATCGCATCGCCGCTGGCCGGTTACGCCAGCGGTTGCAACCTGTTGCTGCATGGCGGTGGTGAACGCCCGGCATTTCTCGATGCCGCGCAGGTGCTGCCCACCTGATCGACCTATTGCGGCGACCGGGTTCGGTGGCCGCCTTCAATGTGAAGGAGACGACTTTGGCTGATCCACAATTGCTATCCAATGTGCGCGCCCTGGTGGGACGCCAGTACGGCCGCGTGTATGCCTGGGACGAGGTCAACGCCCCGATGATCCGCCAGTGGTGCGAGGTCATGGGCGTGGACAACCCGTTGTACACCGACCCGGCCTTTGCCCTGGCCAACGTACATGAAGGCCTCATCGCCCCGCCGGCGATGTTGCAGGTGTGGACCATGGAAGGCCTGCACGCCAACAACTACCCGCCGGGCTCCACCGACGAGAACCCGTACGAGGTGCTCAAGGAAATGGAAGCCTACGGCTATGCCTCCACCGTGGCGGTGAACTCGGAACTGAGCTTCACCCGCCCGGTGCGCCTGGGCGAAAAGCTCTACTACACCACACGCCTGGATTCAGTCGGCGACGAGAAAACCACCGCCCTGGGCACCGGCTTCTTCGTCACCCTGGTGATGAGCCATTTCGTTGAAAAGAAGGGCGGCGACGAACCGGTGGGCGAGTTGCTGTTCCGCGTGTTCAAGTTCCGCGCGGCCAATGCCCAGGCACCGGCCAAGGTTGAGGCCGCACCGCTCAAGCCCAAGCGCCCGCTGCCGGGCATCAGCGATGACACGCGGTTTTTCTGGGAAGGCTGCGACAAGGGCCAGTTGCTGATCCAGCGTTGCACCGCCTGCCAGACCCTGCGTCATCCACCGGCGCCGGTCTGTATCCAGTGCCACAGTTTCGAGTGGGACACGGTCGAGGCCAGCGGCCGCGCCACCTTGTATTCGTTCGTGGTGATGCATTACCCCGAAGTGCCGCCATTCGATTACCCCAACCCCATCGGCCTGATCGAGCTGGCGGAGGGCGTGCGCCTGATCGCCGGCCTGGTCGGCATCGAGCGCGGGCAATTGCAGATCGGCCAGCGTTTGCAGGTCGAGTTCCAGACCTTCGATGACCAGCTGACCCTGCCGATGTTCCGGCCGGTAGAGGCATAGGAGCCCCCATGGATTTCGAATTGAGCGAAGACCAGCGCGCCATCGCGCAGATGGCCGACGGCCTGTTTGTCGACCATTGCCATGACGACTACATGCGCCAGTGGGACACCAGCGGCGAGCCGATGATGGCGCCGCTGTGGGCACTGTGTATCGAGACCGGTTTGCACGCCCTGGCCATTCCCGAAGAACACGGCGGCAGCGGCCTGGGCATGACCGAACTGATGCTGGTGCTGCAAGCGCAGGGCAAGGCCCTGGCCCAGGTGCCGCTGTGGCGCCATCAACTGGCGGCCGCGACCCTGGCCCGTTTTGACGCCGGCAACAGCGCGCAGTGGGTCACCCAGGCGGCGTCCGGCGAGGTGCTGTTGAGCCTGTCCGTCGATGGCTTGAGCAGTGCGCTGGGCATCGAGTTGCACGCACGTCCCTGTGCCGGGGGCTGGGCGATCGACGGCCGGGTCACGGCCCTGTCACTGGGCGATCAGGCCCAGGCGGCACTGGTGCTGGTGCAGGCCGAGGGCCAGCCGCGCCTGCTGTTGCTGGACCTGTGCGCGCCGCAAGTGCAACGGGTCTCGGCGGTATTGACCCACGGCGAAGCGGTGGCCGACCTGCACGTCCAGGGCTTGACCGTAAGCGCCGGGGCGTTGCTGCCGGCCGAGGCCGTCGCCTGGCTGGAACTGCGCAGCGTGGCGGCACTGGCGGCCCTGCAACTGGGGGTCAGTGAAGAGCAGATCCGCCGCACCGTGGCCTATGTCAGCGAGCGCCGGCAGTTCGAGCGGGTCATTGGCAGTTTCCAGGCGGTGCAGATGAGCATGGCCGACACCCACATCGCCGTCGAAGCCTTGCGCACCGCATTGTGGCAACTGGCCTACCGCGTCGATGCCGGCCTGCCGGCACCGTCCGAAGCCCTGGCCACCGCGTGGCTGGCCTGTGAAGCGGGGCACCGCATCGGCCATATCGCGCAGCACGTGCATGGCGGCATCGGGGTCGACCTGACGTACCCGATCCACCGTTTTCTCTATTGGAGCCGTGGCCTGTCCCTTGCCCTGGGCGGCTCGGCGGCAAGCCTGGAACGCCTGGGCGACTGGCTCAACGATAACGACAAGCTGGGATGGAAATATGACCTCGAAGAACACCAAGCGCTTTGAAGACGTGCGCCCCGGCGAAGCACTGCCGGAACTGGCGGTGCCGATCACGGTGACCCTGATCAACGGCGGCGCGATTGCCACCCGTGACTACTTTCCCGGCCACCACGACGCGGACGCGGCCCGTGCCCTGGGTTCGCCCCATGTGTTCATGAACATCCTCACCACCAACGGGCTGGTGCAGCGCTTCATCGAACAGTGGAGCGGCCCGCTGGCGCAATTCACCGCGCTGAAAATCAAGCTCGGGGCGCCGAATTACCCCGGCGACTGCATGACCTTCAGCGGCACCGTCAGCGGCCTCGACGCCGACACCCGCGCGGTGGAAATCACCCTGAGCGGCAAAAATTCCATGGGCAACCACGTGACCGGCACGGTCGCGCTGGTCCTGCCCTGACAGCCGGAGAGACACAGATGACTGATTCATCGATTTCCGGGCGCGCCGCGATCGTCGGCCTGGGCGCGACCGAATTTTCCAAGAACTCCGGACGCACCGAATTGCGCCTGGCCCTGGAAGCCACCTTGAGTGCGCTCAAGGACGCCGGCATCGACCCGAGCGAGGTCGAGGGCTTCAGTTCCTACTCGGTGGACAAGGTCCCCGAGTATGAAATCGCCCGCCTGCTGGGGTGCAAGGACGTCAAGTTCTTCTCCCAGGTGCCCCATGGCGGCGGCGCGGCTTGCGGGCCGGTGATGCACGCGGCGATGGCGGTGGCGACCGGGGTGGCGAAAGTGGTGGTGGTCTATCGGGCCATGAACGAGCGTTCGTGGTACCGCTTCGGCACCGGCGCCTACGGTTTCGCGTCGACGCCGACCTTCGACAACGTCAACTACGGCTGGTACATGCCCCACGGTTTCCATACGCCGGCCGCCTGGGTCGGCATGTTCGCCCAGCGCTACATGCACACCTATGGCGCCACTTCCGAGGATTTCGGGCGGGTCGCGGTCGCCGCGCGGGATTTCGCCGCCAGCAACCCCAAGGCGTTTTTCCACGGCAAGCCGATCACCCTCGAAGAGCACCAGGCCTCGCGCTGGATCTGCGAACCGCTGCACCTGCTCGACTGCTGCCAGGAATCCGATGGCGCGGTGGCAATGATCATCACCTCGGCCGAGCGTGCCCGTGACCTGCGGCAGAAGCCGGTGACCATCAAGGCCGGTTCCCAGGGCATCAGCCACGGCCAGCAGAGCATGACCTCGTTCTACCGCGACGACATCACCGGGCTGCCGGAAATGGGCGTGGTCGCCCGCGAGCTGTATCGCCAGTCGGGCCTGGGCCCGGAAGCGTTCCAGACCGCGGTGATCTACGACCACTTCACGCCCTTCGTATTGCCCCAGCTGGAAGAGTTCGGCTTCGCCAAGCGTGGCGAAGCCAAGGAATTCATCCGCGCCGGGCACCACGCCCGTGGCGGCAAGCTACCGATCAACACCCACGGCGGGCAACTGGGCGAAGCCTATATCCACGGCATGAACGGCATCGCCGAAGCGGTGCGCCAGGTCCGTGGCACGGCGGTCAACCAGGTGGCGGATGTACAGAACGTGCTGGTCACCGCCGGTACCGGCGTCCCCACCAGCGGCCTGATTCTCGGCGCAGCCTAAGGAGCAGCAGATGTTCGTCGACCTCACTCCCGAACAACACGCCCTGCGCCACAA
This sequence comes from Pseudomonas fluorescens, assembly GCF_902498195.1. GTDB lineage: Bacteria > Pseudomonadota > Gammaproteobacteria > Pseudomonadales > Pseudomonadaceae > Aquipseudomonas > Aquipseudomonas fluorescens_BU. Next base: position 1,189,676 of record NZ_CABVIY010000001.1, read on the forward strand.
GGTGCGGGATTATTTCCAGGCGCTGATGACCCCCGAGATGCGCGACCAGTTGCGCGGCAAGGAGGGGGGCGAGCTGTATCGCCAGACCATCCGCCAGATGGGCCGCGACGGCTGGCTCGCCGTCGGCTGGCCCAAGGCCCATGGCGGACAGGGTTACGCCGCCACCGAACAGTTGATCTTCTTCGAAGAAGCCAACATCGCCGGGGCGCCGCTGCCGTTCGTCACCATCAGCACCGTGGGCCCGGCCTTGATGGCCCATGGCAGCGCGTTGCAGAAAGAACGCTTCCTGCCCGGTATCGCCGCCGGCGAAATCATGTTCGCCATCGGTTACTCGGAGCCCGCGGCGGGCAGCGACCTGGCAGTGCTGAAAACCAGCGCCCGCCAGGACGACCAGGGCTTTGTGGTCAATGGCAACAAGCTGTGGACCTCGGGCGCCGAATCCGCCGACTTTGTCTGGCTGGCGGCCCGTACCGATCCGGCCCAGGCACGGCACAAGGGCATTTCCCTGCTGATCGTCGATACCAAGACCCCGGGCTTCTCCCACACCCTGATCCACACCGTCGGCACGCCGACCGCAGCCACTTACTACGACAACGTGCGCGTGCCCAACGAGATGCTGGTGGGTGAGTTGCACGGTGGCTGGAAACTCATCACCTCGCAGTTGAACCACGAGCGTCTCGGCCTGGGCACCTGGTCGGACAAGGTGGTGGCACTGTTTCGCCGGGTCTACCTGTGGGCCCGGGCGCGGGATGAACAGGGTCGCCGGGCGATGGATAAAGCCTGGGTGCGCAGCTCGCTGGCCGAGTGTTATGCGCGCCTGGAAGCGATGCGCCTGATCAATATGCGCATTGCCGCCGATCTCGAACTTGAACGCATGAGCGTCGCGCTGAGTTCGACCACCAAGGTGTTCGGTTCGGAGTCGGCCATCGAGATCCTGCGCAAGCTGGCGGCGATCGTCGGTGCCAATGGCTCGATGCGCAGCGGTTCGGCGGCGACGCTGCTGGAGGGGGATCTGGAGTACGAATTGCGTTCGGCGACGACCCTGACCTTCGGCGGCGGCACCAATGAAATCCAGCGCGAGCTGATCGCCCAGTTTGGCCTGGGCATGCCGCGCACCCAACGCTGACGCGGGTCCATCAACAACAAAAACCGTACTCGCCCCACCATCGGGGCGGGTCCAAGGGGACTTCATGAGCACTATCGAGCAATTCCGGCACGACACCCGTGCCTGGCTGGAGGCCAACTGCCCGCCGTCGATGCGCACCGGCATGGCTGAAGGCGACGTGGTGTGGGGCAGCCAGAACCCGCAATTTCCCTGTGAAGACGCGCGCCTTTGGTTCGAGCGCATGCGCGACAAGCGCTGGTTCTGCCCGGAGTGGCCCGAGGAATACGGCGGGGCGGGCTTGAGTGACGAACAAGTGGCCGTGCTGGAAAGCGAGATGCGCCGCCTCAAGTGCCGGCCGCCGCAGATCAACCTCGGCATCTGGATGCTCGGCCCGGTGTTGCTGGCCTTCGGCAGCGATGAGCAGAAACGTGACTTGCTGCCTCCCATTGCCCGTGGCGAAGTGCGCTGGTGCCAGGGCTTCTCCGAGCCGAACGCCGGTTCGGACCTGGCCAGCCTGAAAATGGCCGCCCGCGATGCCGGCGATCATTTCGTGGTCGATGGCAGCAAGATCTGGACGTCCTACGGCGACAAATCCGACTGGATGTACGCCCTTGTGCGCACCGACTTCAGCGCGCCGAAACACGAAGGCATCAGCCTGATCGTGCTGGACATGCGCAGCCCCGGCGTCAAGCCGCAGCCGATCGATTTGATCAGCGGCAAATCGGCGTTCTGCCAGGTGTTCTTCGATGGCGTCAAGGTGCCCAAGAGCCAGTTGATCGGGCCGTTGAACGGCGGCTGGAACCTGGCCAAATACCTGTTGCAGCACGAACGCAAGGCAATGTCGAAATTCGGCGAGTTCAGCCTGCCTTCGCACTTCGACCTGCTGGCCCTGATGCGCGAGTACCTGCCGGCGCCCCGGTCCCAGGGCGATCACGCCTTGCAGGCACGGGCCACCGCGTGCGCGATGAACGAGCACGCCTACAACCTCACCGTGCAGCGAATGGGGGAAGAGGCGCGGGCCGGCGATGACATCGGCGGCCTGATGTCGATCATGAAACTGGTGCACACCGAACAGGAGCGGGACAAGTTCGAGGTGTTGCTCGATGCCATGGCCGGGCACGCGTTCGGCTGGGAGAGCACCGCGTTCAGCGAACAGCAACTGGCGATCACCCGCGCCTGGCTTAACAGCTACGCGCTGACCATCTCGGGCGGGGCCTCGGAAATCCAGCTCAATGTGATTGCCAAGCGCGTGCTGGGTTTACCTGAAGTGAAGAAAGCGGTCGAGAAAACAGGAGCACCGTCATGAGCCTGCGTTATAGCGATGAACAGCGTTTGCTGGCCGACAGCGCCCGGGATTTTCTCGCCGCCCGCAGCCCGGTCAGCGCCCAGCGCCGACTGCGCGATGATGCGGTGGTCCTGGGCTTTGAGCCGACCCTGTGGCACGAAGCGGTAGCGTTGGGCTGGAGCGCGATTCCGTTTCCCGAGGCGTTCGGCGGCCTGGACTTTGGCTGCAAGGGCCTGGGGCCGATCTTTGAATCCATGGGCCGCAACCTGTCGGCGACACCGCTGCTGTCCAGCGTGGTGCTCGGCGGTTCACTGCTGCACCTGGCGGGCAGTTCGGCGCAGCAGACGCACTGGTTGCAAGCCGTGATCGGCGGCGAACAACGCCTGGCCCTGGCGGTGGATGAAGGTTCGCGCCACGACCCGAGCCGGATTGCCCTTGAGGCCAGGGCCGAGGGGCAGGGCTATCGCCTGCACGGCGACAAGTACTGGGTGGTCGACGGCCTCGGCGCCGATGCCTATGTGGTGGCGGCACGCACATCCGGTCAACCGGGCGACACCCGGGGCATCAGCCTGTTCCTGGTTCCGGCCGATACACCGGGCCTGACCGTCAGCGCCTTGCCGCTGATCGATGCGCGCAACAGCGCCCGCCTGCAACTGGACCAGGTGCAATTGGGCAACGAAGCGTTGCTGGGGGCCCCGGGCGAGGGCTGGGCGGCGCTGGAGGTCGCGCTGGACCGTGGTCGCACCTGCCTGGCGGCCGAGTTGCTGGGGATGGCCGAACAACTGTTCGACACCACGCTCGACTACCTCAAGACCCGCGTGCAGTTCGACACGCCGATCGGCACCTTCCAGGTCCTGCAACACCGTGCGGCGCAGATGTACATCGACCTCGCCCTGAGCCGCAGCGCACTGATGGCCGCACTGGCGACCCTGGATGACGCCAGCGTCGATGCCAAGGCACGCGCACGGCTGGTCAGCCTGGCGAAATGGAAGGCCGGCGACACGGCGATCAAGGTGGCCAACGAAGCGGTGCAGATGCACGGCGGCATTGGCGTCACCGACGAGCTCGACGTCGGCCTGTACCTCAAGCACGTGCGGGTTGCCCAGAGCTGCCTGGGCGATCGGGATTTCCATTGCGAACGTTACGCGGCCCACGTGTAAACCCCTGTGGGAGCGGGCTTGCTCGCGAAGACGGAGTGTCAGGCGATGAAGATATTGAAAGTGCCGGCCCCTTCGCGAGCAAGCCCGCTCCCACAAGGATCTCGGTCGTACCCGGTATCCGCATTCACCCAACCCCCTGTGGGAGCGGGCTTGCTCGCGAAGGCGGAGTGTCAGGCGATGAAGATGTTGAAAGTGCCGGCCCCTTCGCGAGCAAGCCCGCTCCCACAAGGATCTCGGTCGTACCCGGTATCCGCATCCACCCAACCCCCTGTGGGAGCGGGCTTGCTCGCGAAGGCGGAGTGTCAGGCGATGAAGATGTTGAAAGTGCCGGCCCCTTCGCGAGCAAGCCCGCTCCCACAAGGATCTCGGTCGTACCCGGTATCC
>NZ_CABVIY010000002.1 GCF_902498195.1 Pseudomonas fluorescens
CCTGAAGGGCCGTCGAAGACTACGACGTTGATAGGTGGGGTGTGTAAGCGCTGTGAGGCGTTGAGCTAACCCATACTAATTGCCCGTGAGGCTTGACCATATAACACCCAAGCAATTTGCGAACTCGAAAGAGGCCAGATTGCGGTGTGTGAAGACGAAACGAACCGAAAGTTCGACGCTCACAAAACACCGATTTCCATCACATACCCAATTTGCTGAAGCGAGGCCCGCTGGCCACGACTCAGTACCCGAATTTCTTGACGACCATAGAGCGTTGGAACCACCTGATCCCATCCCGAACTCAGAAGTGAAACGATGCATCGCCGATGGTAGTGTGGGGTTTCCCCATGTGAGAGTAGGTCATCGTCAAGATTAAATTCCGAAACCCCAATTGCGAAAGCAGTTGGGGTTTTGTTTTTGCCTGCAGAAAAGTTCGAACAGCGGCAACGGGCAGGTCCGCGCTGTCACCGTCTCCCGAGAATGTTAAGGTTCGGCCCTAGCATTTGTATTTTCCAAGGAAGCCTTTATGCCGGACGCGACGTCTCTCAGTGCTGGTTTTATGGTGGTTCACGGCAACCGCCTGGACGAGTTGCGCAGCCTGGTGGTCAGCTGGATGCGGCGCTACCCGCTGGCTCCCCTGGAGAATGAGATCGCCCTGGTGCAGAGCAACGGCATTGCCCAGTGGCTCAAACTGGCCCTGGCCGAAGACGCTGAAGACGATGACATGGGAGGATGCGGAATCGCCGCGGCCATCGACGTGCAGTTACCGGGTAGTTTCATGTGGCAGCTCTATCGCATGGTCCTGGGGCGTGACGAGATTCCAGTCAAATCGTTGCTCGATAAAGCCCCGCTGACCTGGCGCCTGATGCGCCTGCTTCCGCAGTTGATCAATCAACCGCACTTCGAACCCCTGCAGCGCTTTCTGACCAATGACCCCGATTTGCGCAAGCGCTATCAGCTGGCCGAGCGACTGGCCGATTTGTTCGACCAATACCAGGTATACCGGGCGGACTGGCTCGAAGACTGGGCGGAAGGTCGCCATCAGTTGCGCAGCGGCAGAGGAGAAGTCAAAAAGCTCCCCGAAGCGAACTGCTGGCAGGCGGAATTATGGCGTGCGCTGTTGCTGGACGTCGGTGAAGAAGGCATGGCGCAAAGCCGGGCCGGTGTCCACCAGCGGTTTATCGAACGCATCAACAACCTCGAAGTAGCGCCCAAGGGATTACCCTCCCGAGTGATCGTTTTCGGGATTTCCTCCCTGCCCGCCCAAGCCCTGGAAGCACTGGCCGGGCTGGCTCGATTCAGTCAGGTGCTGCTGTGCGTACACAACCCGTGTCGTCACCATTGGGCAGACATCGTCGCCGATAAAGACCTGCTACGGCATCAATACAAGCGACAGGCGCGCAAGAGTGGCATGCCGGTTGTGCTCGACCCGCAAACCCTTCATCAACATGCCCATCCCTTACTGGCGGCATGGGGCAAGCAAGGCCGCGACTACATCAGCCTGCTGGATAGTTACGACGATCCCAACAGCTATCGTTCGGCCTTTCGCGATGGCCGCATCGACCTGTTCAGCGACAGCCTTCCACTGAACATGCTCAATCAGTTGCAGGATGACATTCTCGAATTACGTCCATTGACCGAGACCCGTGACCGTTGGCCGGCGATGAATCCGCAGACGGATGAGTCGATCCGTTTTCACATCACGCACAGCGCCCAGCGCGAGGTTGAGGTCCTTCATGATCAGTTGCTCGCGCGCTTCAGCGCCGACCCACAATTGCGTCCTCGGGATGTGATTGTCATGGTCCCGGACATCGATAGCTACGCGCCGCATATTCGCGCGGTGTTCGGCCAACTCGATCGCAGCGACCCTCGATTCATTCCCTTCACGCTGGCCGACCAGGGCCAGCGCGGCCGTGATCCACTGCTGATCGCCGTTGAACATTTGCTCAAACTGCCTGACAGTCGTTTCCCGGTCAGCGAGATTCTCGATCTGCTCGACGTTCCCGCACTACGCGCGCGTTTCGGTGTAGAGGAACGCGACCTGCCAACCCTGCATCGCTGGATAGAAGGCGCCGGTATCCGTTGGGGCATGAATGCCGAGCAGCGTGCGGGGCTCGGATTGCCGGCGGCGCTGGAGCAAAACAGTTGGCGTTTCGGTCTGCGGCGCATGTTGCTGGGCTATGCCGTGGGCAGTGCCAGTGCCTGCGGCGGTATCGAACCTTACGACGAGATCGGTGGCCTGGATGCCGCCCTGATCGGTCCGTTGGTTGCGCTGCTCGATGCATTGGAAATCGCCCACCAGGAACTCACCCAGCCCGCATCGCCGCAACAATGGAGTGTGCGATTGCAGGCATTGGTTGCCCTGTTCTTCCAGGCCAGCAACGAGCACGACGACTTCCTGCTGACCCAGCTGGACGTGTTGCGGGAAACCTGGCTGGAGAATTGCGAGTCGGTCGGCCTGCAAGACGAACTGCCGCTGACCGTCGTCCGTGAAGCCTGGCTTGCAGGGCTCGATCAGGGACGGTTGTCGCAGCGCTTCCTCGCCGGTGCCGTGAACTTCTGCACCTTGATGCCGATGCGGGCGATTCCATTCAAGCTGGTGTGCTTGCTGGGAATGAACGATGGCGACTACCCGCGTGCGCAGCCGCCGCTGGACTTCGACCTCATGGGCAGTGACTACCGCCCAGGCGATCGCTCGCGGCGCGAAGATGACCGCTACTTGTTGCTGGAAGCGTTGTTGTCGGCACGCGACCAGCTCTACATCAGCTGGGTCGGCCGCAGCATTCGCGACAACAGTGAGCGTCCGGCGTCGGTGCTGATCGGTCAGCTCCGTGACCATCTGGCCAGCGGCTGGCGACTGAGCGATGCCGCAGAAGGCTTGCTTGAGGCCATAACCCAGGAACACCCGCTGCAACCCTTCAGCGCCCGTTACTTCCATGAAGGCAATGAGCTGTTCAGCTACGCCAACGAGTGGCAAGTGCTTCACCACGCCACACAACACGCGACGGATACCGAGATCCTTGAACCCCACGTCCAGGAGGAGCCGCTGAGCCTCGGTCAACTCCAGGATTTCCTGCGCAACCCGGTGCGGCACTTCTTCAGTCAGCGCTTGAAGGTGTTCTTTGAGGCAGCCGAAGTGCCTTTGGCGGATGAGGAGCCCTTCGTTCTCGACGCCTTGCAACGCTATAGCCTCAGCGACAGTTTGCTGGAGGCTGCCCTGGCAGATCCGGACGCCCCGGAGAAGGCGCTTGAGGCACAGGCCCGGCGCCTGCAAAACAGCGGGCTGCTGCCGATGGCCGGGTTTGGCGAATGCCTTCAGCGCGAACTGATCGAGCCGCTACCGGATCTGCTGCAGCGCTATCAACAGCTTCTGGCGCTGTGGCCAACGCCCTTGACCAGCGCGCTGCCGGTGAACCTGGCATTGCATGACCTGCGTCTTGAAGGCTGGCTCAGCGGCCTGCACCAACGGGCCGATGGCGGCTTGCTGTCGATCACCACGATCCCCAACAGTATCGGTTCGATCAAGTCGCGCAAATGGCATCGCCTGACGCGGCCATGGGTCAACCATCTGGTCGCTTGCGCCAGCGGCCTGGCGATGACCACCGCGTTGGTGGCCAGTGATGACAGTCTGGTGCTCGCTCCAACCGAGGCAGCATCGGCACGACGGATTCTGGGTGACCTGTTGCTGGCCTGGCAATCGGGCATGCGCCAACCCCTGCCGATCGCGGTCAAGACGGCTTTCGCCTGGCTGGGCCAAACCGAGCCGGGCAAGGCCGAAGCGGCTGCGCGCAAGGCCTATGAGGGCGATGGATTGACCACTGACGGAGAGCGACGCGAAAGCGTGGCGCTGGCTCGTCAATTTGCCGATTACGATGCGCTGGTCGCCGACGAGACGTTCGTCGATTGGTGCAACGCGCTGTACCGCCCATTGCTCGAAGCCCCCTGGCGTTCGATGTCCAGCGAGGAGGCCCGCCCATGACTCGCAAGACACCCTTGGCCCTGGCATTCCCGCTGCGTGGCAGTCAGCTGATCGAAGCCAGTGCCGGGACCGGCAAGACCTTTACCATTTCCGCCCTGTACCTGCGCCTGGTCCTTGGCCATGGTGCTGATGTCAGTGGCTTCGGACGCGAGCTGTTGCCTCCGCAAATCCTGGTCGTGACCTTTACCGATGCCGCGACCAAAGAGCTGCGCGAACGTATTCGCACGCGCCTGGCCGAGGCCGCGCGGTTTTTTCGCGATGAAACACCGGCCCCCGACGGCCTGATCGCCGAACTGCGCGAACAGTACGTGCCCGAACAGTGGGCCGGCTGCGCCAACCGCCTGGACATCGCCGCCCAGTGGATGGACGAAGCGGCCGTTTCGACGATCCACAGTTGGTGCCAGCGCATGTTGCGCGAACACGCCTTCGACAGCGGCAGCCTGTTTACCCAGACCCTTGAAACCGACCACAGCGATTTGCTCGGTGAAGTCCTGCGCGACTACTGGCGGCTGTTCTGCTATCCGATGCAAGGCGATGCGTTGAACTGGGTGCGTAGCAACTTGGGCGGGCCGGCGGCATTGTTGCCAAGGGTTCGCGGGCTGTTTGCCAGTGAACGGGAGAATGTCGAAGGCAAGGCACCTGCCGAGCTGATCGCCGAGTGTTTGCAGGAGCGGCGGGCAGTGTTGCTGGAACTCAAACGGCCCTGGCGTGAGTGGGCGGATGAGCTGCTCGCCCTCTGTCATGAAGGGGTTGCCAGCAAGAGTGTCGACGGTCGCAAGATGCAGGCGCGTTACTTCGAGCCCTGGTTCGAAAAGATCAAGGCCTGGTCCGAGGATGAAACCCTCGAACAGCTGGACATCGGCACCGGCTTCACCCGGCTGACCCCCGATGGAATGGCCGAGGCCTGGAAGAAAGGCAACGCTCCCAACCATCCGGGGCTGGACGCAATGCCCGGCTTGAAAGCCAGTCTCGACGCCTTGCCGACGCCTGATGCCGCCGTGCTGCAACATGCTGCCCATTGGGTCGGTGCGCGCTTCGAAGAAGAAAAACGTCGTCGTGCGGAAATGGGCTTCGACGACATGCTGTTGCGCCTGGATGCGGCCTTGCAAGCCGAGGGAGGCGAGCGCCTGGCGACCTTGATCCGCGAGCAGTTTCCGGTGGCGCTGATCGACGAATTCCAGGACACCGACCCGGTCCAGTACCGGATCTTCGAGAGCATCTATTGCATCGAGGATAACAACCCCGAGAGCGGCCTGTTCCTGATCGGTGACCCAAAGCAGGCGATCTATGCTTTCCGCGGCGCCGACATCTATACCTACCTGCGCGCTCGCCAGGCGACCGCCGGCCGCTTGCATACCCTGGGCACCAACTTCCGTTCGAGTCATGGCATGGTCAGTGCCGTGAACCATGTCTTCGAGCGGGCCGAGACTCGCGAAGCCGGACGCGGTGCCTTCCTGTTCCGTGAGGACAACGGCGATAACCCGGTGCCGTTTTCTCCCGTCGAATCCCAGGGCCGCAAAGAGGTCCTGCACATCGACGGCCAGGCCGTGCCCGCGCTGAACATCTGGCAACTGCCTGCCGAGCAGCCATTGTCCGGAGCGGTGTACCGCCAACAATTGGCCGCCGCCTGCGCCAGTGAAATCACCGCCTTGCTCAATGGCGGGCAACAAGGCCAGGCGGGTTTTGTGCGCGACGGCGAAGGCTTCAAGGGCCTGTTGCCTGCGGACATCGCGATCCTGGTCCGCGATGGCAAGGAAGCACAGGCCGTGCGTGCCGAACTCTCCGCGCGCGGGGTGCGCAGCGTCTATCTGTCGGACAAGGATTCGGTGTTCGCCGCCCAGGAAGCCCACGACGTGTTGACCTGGCTCAAAGCCTGCGCCGAACCCGATGTCGAGCGCCCCCTGCGGGCCGCGCTGGCCTGCATCACGCTGAACCTGTCATTGGCAGAGTTGGAGCGGCTCAATCAGGATGAATTGGCCTGGGAAGCCCGGGTCATGCAGTTTCGCCGATATCGCGAGATCTGGCGCAAGCAGGGCGTGTTGCCCATGTTGCGCTGCCTGCTGCATGACTTCCAGCTGCCCCAGGCATTGATCGCGCGCCACGATGGCGAGCGGGTGTTGACCAACCTGTTGCACCTCTGCGAGTTGCTGCAGCAGGCGGCCGCCGAACTGGATGGCGAGCAGGCCCTGATCCGTCACTTGTCCGAGCATCTGGCGCTGTCCGGCCAGGCCGGCGAAGAGCAGATTCTGCGCCTGGAAAGTGATGAGCAACTGGTCAAGGTCGTGACCATTCACAAGTCCAAGGGCCTTGAATACCCCTTGGTGTTCCTGCCGTTCATTTGCTCGGCGAAACCGGTGGATGGCAGCCGGCTGCCGTTGCACTACCACGATGCCGGCGGCAAGGCCCACGTGACCTTGAACCCGACTGCCGAGTTGATTGCCCTGGCCGATGATGAACGACTGGCTGAAGACCTGCGCTTGCTCTATGTGGCGCTGACCCGGGCCCAGCATGCCTGCTGGCTGGGGGTGACCGACCTCAAGCGCGGCAATCACAACAGCTCGGTGTTGCACCTGTCGGCCCTGGGTTATCTGTTGGGTGGTGGCGCTACCTTGACCGAATCGGCAGGCCTGAAGCGTTGGCTGGAAGACTTGCAGCAGGACTGTGATGCGCTGGGCTACGGCGAAATGCCTGAAGCCACTGCCGGGCACTACCATCCACCGCAGAACGAAGCAGCGTTGCGTGCTCCGTTGATTCCCAAGCGCAAGGCCAGTGAAAACTGGTGGATTGCCTCCTACAGCGCCTTGCGCCTGAGCGATACCCTGAGCATCGGCAGTGACGAGGCGCCGGAGAGTCCGCAGGCACAGAAGCTCTTCGACGACGAACGTCTCGATCCGCAGGCACCGCGGGAGATGGTCGCTGGCGGCGCCGATATCCATCGATTCCCCCGTGGCCCGAACCCGGGCACCTTTCTCCATGGGTTGCTCGAATGGGCGGGCGATGAAGGTTTCTGCGCCACGCCGCAAGCCGTGGAGGACGCCATCGCCCGTCGCTGCAATCGTCGCGGCTGGGAAGGCTGGATCACCACGCTGAGCGACTGGTTGCAGCATCTGCTCAAATCACCCTTGCCGGTCGGGGGCGGTCAGGCGCCGGTGGTTTTCGAGCGGCTGAGCCACTACCAGGTCGAAATGGAATTCTGGTTCGCCAGCCATAAGGTGGATGTGCTCAAGCTTGACGCGCTGGTGCGCCAGCACACCCACAACGGCGTGCCCCGGGTGGCCGCCGAGGCAGTGTTGCTCAATGGCATGTTCAAGGGCTTCATCGACCTGACGTTCGAGCACGATGGCCGCTATTACGTCGCTGACTACAAGTCCAACTGGCTGGGCACCGATGACTCGGCCTACACCGAGCAGGCCATGGAGCAGTCGATCCTCGACAACCGTTATGACCTGCAATACGTCCTTTACCTCCTGGCCCTGCATCGCCAACTCAAGGCCCGGCTGGCCGACTACGACTATGACCGGCATGTCGGCGGTGCCTTGTACCTGTTCCTGCGCGGCACGCGTGCGCCCAGTCAGGGCGTGTATTTTGCCCGTCCGCCAAGGGCGCTGATCGAGCAACTGGACCGACTGTTTCAAGGTAAGGCAGAACCCAAGGCCGAGCCGGCCTGGGTACAGGGAGAATTGCTATGAGCCGCACCTTCGCCGATTTGCTGCCGACCTCGCTGGACGCCGATAGCCTGGCGGGCCTCGATCCCCTGAATCGCGCCGACGACTTGCTGCTGTTGCTCACGCGCTGGGTCGAACGGGGCTGGCTGCGTGCGCTGGACAAAGCGTTCGTTGCCTTCCTCCACGAGCTGGCCCCGGACGATGATCCGTTGGTGCTGCTGGCGGCGGCGTTGACCAGTCACCAGTTGGGCCACGGGCATGTCTGCCTGGATCTGTTCGAGACGCTGAAGGAGCCGGACTTCGCCCTGTCGCTGCCGCCCGAAGGTGACCTGCACACAGGCGCCATGGTCCTGCCGTCGCAGCTGCTGGAGACGCTGGACGGCGCCCATTGGTGCAAGGTGCTGGCCGCCGGTAGCCTGGTCGCGCTGGCGGCCGACGGGCGCGAGTCCGTGCAGCAGCGGCCGTTGGTGTTGTCGGGCAAGCGCCTGTACCTGCGACGCTATTGGGCGTACGAGCGGCGTATCGACCATTCGCTGCGTGAACGCCTGGCGCAGCACGAAGCCACGCCGCATGACTTGCCCGAGCGCCTGACCGGCTTGTTCGGTGCGGCCAGCCCTGGCGACGTCATAGACTGGCAGAAGCTCGCCTGCGCCCTCGCGACCCGTGGCGCCTTCAGCATCGTCACCGGTGGCCCGGGCACCGGCAAGACCACCACGGTGGTGCGCTTGTTGGCGTTGCTCCAGGCGCCGGCGGTGGAGGCCGGCAAGCCGCTGCGCATCCGTCTGGCGGCACCGACCGGCAAAGCGGCTGCACGCTTGACCGAGTCCATCAGCCAGCAAGTTCGAACCCTGAAAGTCTCCGAGGACATCCGCCAGAAAATCCCGTCGGACGTCACCACCGTTCACCGCCTGCTCGGTAGCCGTCCCGGTACGCGACATTTCCGCCACCATGGGGGCAATCGCTTGCCGCTGGACGTGTTGGTGGTGGACGAAGCCTCGATGATCGACCTGGAAATGATGGCCAATCTGCTGGATGCGCTGCCGCCCCATGCCCGCCTGGTGCTGCTGGGCGACAAGGACCAGCTGGCCTCGGTGGAGGCCGGTGCGGTGCTGGGCGATTTGTGCCGCGATGCCGAGGCCGGCTGGTACAGCCCGCAGACACGTCAGTGGCTGGAGTCGGTCAGTGGTGAACATCTGCAAGCCAGCGGGTTGCAGGAAGACACCCAGGGCGCTCATCCGCTGGCCCAGCAAGTGGTGATGCTGCGTCACTCGCGACGGTTCGGCGAAGGCAGCGGGATTGGTCAGTTGGCCCGTTGGGTCAACCAGCAACAGCCTGAAGAGGCGCGCAAGTTGCTGGCCGCTCGAAGCCATGACGATGTGTTTTGCCTGTCACTCAAGAGTGAACAGGACCGGGCGCTGGAGCGTTTGCTGCTGGAGGGTCACGGCGAAGGACCGCAGGGTTATCGGCATTACTTGAGTCTGCTGCGGGCCCGGCGTCCTGCACTCGACGCGCCACTGGATGATTCGCGCTGGATGGATTGGGCGCGACAAGTGCTGCAAGCCTTCGACGCTTTCCAGTTGTTGTGCGCGGTGCGCAAAGGGCCGTGGGGCGTGGAGGGACTGAACCAGCGAGTGACCGACGCGTTGTTGAAGGCCCGGCTGATCGACAGCGACCAGCAATGGTACGAAGGGCGTCCCGTGCTGATGACGCGCAACGATTACGGCCTGGGCTTGATGAACGGCGACATCGGCATCGCCCTCAAGCTGCCCGAGCGTGAGGGGCCGGAGGCGGGCAAGCAGGTGTTGCGCGTGGCGTTCCCGCGCAATGACGGGCAGGGCGGGGTGCGGTTCGTCCTGCCGAGCAGGCTCAATGATGTCGAAACCGTCTACGCCATGACGGTGCATAAATCCCAGGGCTCGGAATTCGCCCATACCGCGCTGATCCTGCCGGATGCCCTGAATCCGGTGCTGACCAAGGAACTGATCTATACCGGGATTACCCGCGCCAAGGACTGGTTCACCTTGATCGAACCGCGTGCCGGCGTTTTTGAAGAGGCGGTGAGGCGCAAGGTCAAGCGCTTGAGCGGGTTGATGCTGGAGCTGAAAGAAGGCAGCGAGACGCCCGACTGAAGGATGCGGCTGTAACTGTAGGAGCGAGCACGCTCGCGATGGACTCAATTGCGCCGCGTTTATCCAACTGAAACGCGTAATCGTTGACGACCATCGCGAGCGTGCTCGCTCCTACAAGAGCATTGTGCTGTGCTATCGTTGCGGCATCATTGGGCTGCGATCGAAGAGAATCACTGCATGAGGGAGGTTGGCGGGGCGACAAGGAGTGTCGTGGGTTGCAAGCAGGTACTGCTTGCCGGCCTTCTCTGTCTGCTCTCGGTTGCCGTTCACGCTCAACCGCAAACCCCAGCGAGCATGGCCGATCAACGCGCCAGATCGGTCACACAGGTGGTCCTGGGGATTCTCAGTTATGCCCGCTGGCCGATTGAACCGGGGCAACTTCGCCTGTGTGTCGTCGGCCCTACCGAATACACCGACGATCTGCTCAAGGGCACGACCCAGGCGACGGGGCGACCCGTGACGGTGCAACGGCTATTGGCCGACAACCCGGCCATCGCCACGGAATGCGATGCGGCGTACATCGGCAAGTTGACCGGTGAAGAGCGCAATCGGCTGTTAAATTCGCTGACCGGGAAGCCGGTCTTGAGCATCAGCGAAAGCGATGATCAATGCACCGTCGGCAGCCTGTTTTGCCTGCGGGTCAGCGATGACCAGGTGTCCTTCGAGGTCAACCTCGACTCCGTTGCCCGCAGCGGTGTGCGCATCCATCCGAGCGTGCTGCAATTGTCCCGTCGCAAACCGGCGGCGCCATGAGTGTGTTCAAGCCGTGGACTCGCCCGACCCTGCGCTCGGTCATCGGCCGCGGTCATTTGATCGTCGCGCTGGTGGGCGTGGCCATGGCCAGTGTGTCACTGACACTGCTCGGCGTTCTGGCCTTGCGGGTGTATGCCGATCACAACCTGCACCTGATCGCGCGTTCGATCAACTACACCGTGGAAGCCGCCGTGGTGTTCAACGACCGGGCCGCGGCCACCGAAGCGCTGGCGTTGATCGCCTCCACCGAAGAAGTGGCCGATGTCCGGATCCTCAACATGAAAGGACAGTTGTTGGCGCGCTGGCAGCGACCGGAATCCGGGTGGTTGAGCGAACTGGAAATGCAGATGGCCAAGGCCTTCCTGGAAGAGCCCGTCAGCCTGCCGATCATTCATCAGGGCCAGGAGATTGGCAGCATCGTGCTCACCGGGCACGGCGGCAGCCTGATGCGCTTTTTGTTCAGCGGGCTGGTGGGCATTGTGCTGTGCACGGCGATCAGCGCCTGGGTCGCGCTGTACCTGGCTCGCCAGCAATTGCGCAGGATCACCGGGCCGTTGCGCAGCCTGGCCTCGGTGGCGCATGCCGCGCGCAGCGAGCGTGCCTTCGACCAGCGAGTCCCCGCCACGGCCATCGCTGACCTCGACGACCTGGGCAACGACTTCAATGCCCTGCTCGATGAACTCGAATCCTGGCAGACCCACCTGCAAAGCGAAAACGAAACCCTGGCGCACAAGGCCAATCACGACAGCCTCACGGGCCTGCCGAACCGGGCCTTTTTCGAAGGTCGCCTGATGCGTGCATTGCGCAGCGCCAATAAGCTGAACGAGCGAGTGGCCGTCCTGTTCCTCGACAGCGACCGGTTCAAGGAAATCAACGACAGCTTCGGCCATGCGGCCGGTGATGCCGTGCTGGTGGCCGTGGCCAATCGCGTTCGCGCACAACTGCGTGAAGAGGACCTGGTGGCACGCTTGGGCGGCGATGAGTTTGCGGTGCTGCTGACGCCGCTGCACAAGACCGAAGACGCCGAACGCATCGCCGACAAAATCATTGCCAGCATGGAAGAACCCATTGCGTTGCCGGGTACCAGTGAGGTGTTGACCTCGCTCAGTATCGGCATCGCCGTGTACCCCGATCATGGGGCCACGCCGGGCACTCTGCTCAATGCTGCCGATGGGGCGATGTATCAAGCCAAGCGCCTCGCCCGAGGCGCACAGCACACGGCAGGGTCGGAGCACCCTGTCGCCGATGTCCCAATCAGGAGCTAATTCCCTTTGTCCTCTCTCATCCAGCGTTCCCTTCGATTGTTCACGATCACCCTGGTGATGGCCGTGCTGAGCCTGACCGGTTGCCAGTCGGTGCCGCCAAAAGGCCTGACGGCGGCGCAGATCGCCGTGCTCAAGCAGCAAGGTTTCCAACCGACCGACGAGGGCTGGGCGTTTGGCCTGTCCGGCAAAGTACTGTTTGGCAGTGACGTGGATAGCTTGAACCCGCAGAGCAGCGAAATTGTCGAGCGCATCGGCAAGTCGTTGCTTGGGGTCGGGATCGACCGGGTGAGGATCGATGGCCACACCGACGCGTCGGGCAAAGAGTCCTACAACTCGCAGCTTTCCCTGCGCCGCGCAAAAAGCGTCGGCACCGTTCTGGCCGCTGCCGGGATGAAACAGGAGAACATCCAGTTGCGCGGGCTTGGCAGCGGCCACCCCGTGGCCTCCAATGACACCGCGTCGGGGCGCACCGAAAACCGCCGGGTGTCGATCGTGGTGAGCGCCGATTAATCGGCGAACAGCATTTCGCGGCTGACGCCCATCAACAAGCCTTGATTCTGCTCGGTGACCGCGCGGATGTAATCCCACAACAGGGTGATCCGCTTGAGCTTCCTCAGGTCTTCGCGGCAGTACATCCAGAACTGGCGGGTGATGTTGATCTCTTCCGGCAGCACGGGCAGCAAACGCGGGTCCTGGGCGGCCAGGAAGCACGGCAGGATCGCCAGCGATCGCCCTTGCTGCGCGGCCACGAACTGGGCAATGACGCTGGTGCTGCGCAAGTTGGCGCTGGCACCGGGCAATACGTTGGCCAGGTACAGCAGCTCCGAGCTGAACGCCAGGTCGTCGACATAACTGATGAATGAATGTTTGCCCAGGTCGGCCGGGCGGCGGATGGCCGGGTGCTTGTCCAGGTATGCCTGGGTCGCGTACAGCTGCAGGCGGTAGTCCGTCAGTTTGCAGCAGACATACGGGCCATGTTCCGGGCGCTCCAGGGCGATGACGATGTCCGCTTCGCGCTTGGACAGGCTGATGAAGTGCGGCAGGGGCAGGATGTCCACCGAGATCGCCGGGTAGGCGTCGACGAAGTGGCTCAGTTGCGGGGTGATGAAGAAGCTGCCGAAGCCTTCGGTGCAGCCCATGCGCACATGGCCGGACAGTGCCACGCCGGAGCCGGACACTTGTTCGCAGGCCATGTGCAGCGTGCTTTCGATCGACTCGGCGTAACCCAGCAGGCGCTGGCCCTCGGCGGTCAGGACGAAGCCGTTGGTCCGGGATTTCTCGAACAGCAACGTGCCCAATGAGGCTTCCAGCGAACTGATGCGCCGCGACACGGTGGTGTAGTCGACGGCGAGACGCTTGGCGGCGCTGCTGGCCTTGCGGGTGCGGGCGACTTCGAGGAAAAACTTGAGGTCGTCCCAGTTCAGCGAGCCTAGAGATGTGATGTTTTTTTGCATGTTGGACCGGCTTTTATGTGCGTTCTTATTAGAAGTTTGCACATCTATACTCCAAAAACAGCCCGACAACCAATTCGCGGCACACGCCTCATCTCAAGGCGACTTTCCCGCCTTGGCTCCCCTGATAGCTCTCTTCAACAAGAATAACGTCCAGGAGACCCACCATGAACGCACCGATTACGCCTACCGAAACCACCGTACAAAAGGTCAAGCTGTTGATCGATGGCGAGTGGGTCGAATCCAAGACCACCGAGTGGCACGACATCGTCAACCCGGCTACCCAGCAAGTACTGGCCAAAGTGCCGTTTGCCACCGCTGAAGAAGTCGACGCGGCGATCAGCGCGGCCCATCGCGCCTTCCAGACCTGGAAGCTGACCCCGATCGGCGCGCGGATGCGCATCATGCTCAAGCTCCAGGCGTTGATTCGCGAACACTCCAAGCGTATCGCCGCCGTTCTGAGCGCCGAGCAGGGCAAAACCATCGCTGACGCCGAGGGCGACATTTTCCGTGGCCTGGAAGTGGTCGAGCACGCCTGCTCCATCGGCACCCTGCAAATGGGCGAGTTCGCCGAGAACGTCGCCGGCGGTGTCGACACCTACACCCTGCGCCAACCGATCGGTGTGTGCGCAGGCATTACCCCGTTCAACTTCCCGGCGATGATTCCGCTGTGGATGTTCCCGATGGCCATCGCCTGCGGCAACACCTTCGTGCTCAAGCCGTCCGAACAGGACCCGATGTCGACCATGCTGCTGGTGGAACTGGCCATCGAGGCCGGCATTCCGGCCGGAGTGCTCAACGTCGTGCACGGCGGCAAGGACGTGGTGGACGGGCTCTGCACGCATAAGGACATCAAGGCGGTGTCCTTCGTCGGTTCGACCGCGGTCGGGACGCACGTCTACGACCTGGCCGGCAAACACGGCAAGCGCGTGCAATCGATGATGGGCGCGAAGAACCACGCCGTGGTGCTGCCGGATGCCAATCGCGAGCAAGCGTTGAACGCACTGGTGGGTGCCGGTTTCGGCGCGGCCGGTCAGCGCTGCATGGCGACCTCCGTGGTGGTGCTGGTGGGCGCGGCCAAGCAATGGCTGCCAGACCTGAAGGCGCTGGCGCAGAAACTCAAAGTGAACGCCGGCAGCGAGCCAGGCACCGACGTTGGCCCGGTGATTTCGAAAAAGGCCAAAGCGCGGATTCTCGATCTGATCGAGAGCGGCATCAAGGAAGGCGCCAAGCTGGAACTGGACGGTCGCGAGATCTCGGTTCCCGGTTACGAGAAGGGCAACTTTGTCGGCCCGACCCTGTTCTCCGGCGTGACCACCGACATGCAGATCTACACCCAGGAAATCTTCGGTCCGGTGCTGGTGGTGCTGGAAGTCGCCACCCTCGACGAAGCCATTGCCCTGGTCAATGCCAACCCGTTCGGCAACGGTACGGGCCTGTTCACCCAGAGCGGTGCGGCGGCGCGTAAATTCCAGAGCGAAATCGACGTCGGCCAGGTCGGTATCAACATCCCGATCCCGGTGCCTGTGCCGTTCTTCAGCTTCACCGGTTCCCGTGGTTCCAAGCTGGGCGACCTGGGCCCGTACGGCAAGCAAGTGGTGCAGTTCTACACTCAGACCAAGACGGTCACCAGCCGCTGGTTTGACGATGACAGCGTCAACGACGGTGTGAACACCACCATCAACTTGCGTTAAGGAGCGGGACATGAAAATCGCTTTTATCGGTCTGGGCAACATGGGCGCGCCGATGGCGCGCAACCTGATCAAGGCCGGTCACTCGCTGAATCTGGTCGACCTGAACAAAACCGTGCTGGCGGAACTTGAGCAACTGGGCGGCACCATCAGCGCGTCGGCCCGCGAAGCGGCGCAGGGCGCGGAACTGGTGATCACCATGCTGCCGGCCGCCGTGCATGTGCGCAGCGTCTGGCTGGGTGAAGACGGCGTGCTCGCCGGCATCGGCAAAGGCGTGCCGGCCGTGGATTGCAGCACCATCGATCCACAGACCGCCCGTGACGTGGCCACCGCCGCCGCCAAGCAGGGTGTGGCCATGGCCGATGCGCCGGTTTCCGGCGGTACGGGTGGTGCAGCGGCCGGGACACTGACCTTCATGGTCGGCGCCACCCCTGAACTGTTCGCCACCCTGCAACCGGTGCTGGCGCAGATGGGCCGCAACATCGTCCATTGCGGCGAAGTTGGCACCGGGCAGATCGCCAAGATCTGCAACAACCTGCTGCTGGGGATTTCCATGGTCGGCGTCAGCGAGGCCATGGCGTTGGGCGATGCCCTGGGCATCGACACCAAGGTGCTCGCGGGCATCATCAACAGCTCCACCGGACGTTGCTGGAGTTCGGAGATGTACAACCCCTGGCCCGGCATCGTCGAGACGGCGCCGGCCTCGCGCGGCTATACCGGTGGTTTCGGTGCCGAGCTGATGCTCAAGGACCTGGGGCTGGCCACGGAGGCCGCACGCCAGGCGCATCAACCGGTGGTACTCGGCGCGGTGGCCCAGCAGTTGTACCAGGCGATGAGCTTGCGCGGGGAAGGGGGCAGCGACTTCTCGGCGATCATCAACGGCTATCGCAAACCGCAGTAACCCCTGTAGGAGCGAGCATGCTCGCGATGGTCGTCAACGATAACGCGGGATATCAGGTTCCCCGCGTTGCTCTCGGGTTTTTCGCGAGCAGGCTCGCTCCTACAGTTTGAGGCGTGTGCGCATCGACACTTACCGGTAAATCACGTCGGGTGATTTACCGGTTTTTTTGTTTCTGACGAACAGGTTTTTCTTCGAGTATTCAATCACTTCCTCTCTTTGCACTCCTCATCGACTCATCGTATCTCTTAAAAAAACGTGCCACCTCTATTGCCATCCGCTCGCCCGCTAAACAGCTCAAGTGCGCGGTTTCAAGCACCTTTCCCCTCATCAAAATTCACCTTTCCTGTCGATTGCAAAAAACTTTTTTCTGATGTCATACTACGTCGTACAACAACAAGAGGCGCTGATAAGTCCTCGGCGAACCTCCACGGAAGGCGGGTATTTTTTATGAGTTTCGAAAGTCGACGCGTCAAAGAAATCTCTTCATCCCCCAGCATGATCATTTCCATGCGAGCCAAGGAATTGGCCAGCCAGGGCCGCGACATTGTCGACATGAGCCTCGGCGAACCGGACTTCGATACCCCGGCGCATATCATCGAAGCAGCCAGTCAGGCCATGCGTGACGGTCACACTCGCTACACCGCGCCCCAGGGCACCCTGGCGCTGCGCCAGGCGATCGTCAGCAAATTCCAGCGCGAAAACGGCCTGAGCTACAACGTCGATGAAATCACCGTCGGCAATGGCGCCAAGCAAGTCATCTTCAACACCTTCATGGCCACGCTGGAGCCCGGCGACGAGGTCGTCATCCCCGCGCCGTACTGGGTGTCCTATTCCGATATTGTCACGCTCAACGGCGGCAGCCCGCGGGTCATCCCTTGCGGCATCGACGTCGGTTTCAAGCTGACTGCTGAGGTGTTGCAAGGGGCGCTGACCGAGAAAACCCGCTGGTTGATCCTCAATTCGCCGTCCAACCCCAGCGGGGCCATCTACACCCAGGCAGAGCTGCAAGCGCTGGGCAACGTCCTGGACGATTTTCCCAACGTGCTGGTGATGTCCGACGAAATCTACGAGCACGTCTTGCTGGCGGACCAACCCTTCGTGTCCTTCGGCAACGCGTGCCCGCAACTGCGTGAACGCACGCTGTTGATCAATGGTGTCGCCAAGGCCTATGCCATGACCGGCTGGCGCATCGGTTACGCCGCCGGGCCGAAAGCCCTGATCGCGGCCATCAGCAAGATTCAATCGCAAAGCACCTCGGGGGCCAGCGCGATCTCCCAGGAAGCGTCCCGCGCGGCCCTTGACGGCCCGCAGGATTTTGTCAGCCGCAGCGCCGCCGAATACAGCGAGCGCGGTCGCTTGCTGGTGGAGGGCCTGAGCGCGTGCGAGGGGTTGCGCGTGAGTGCACCGGCCGGGGCCTTCTATGCCTTTCCCGAATGCAGCCAGTTGCTGGGCCGGGTCAGTCCCCAGGGACGGGTGATGACCGATGACGTCGAATTGTCTGCCTACCTGCTCGATCAGGCAGGTGTCGCGGTAGTGCCGGGCCTGGCATTCGGCTTGCCGGGGTATTTCCGGCTGTCGTTTGCCACGTCCCGCGAGCAAATAACAAAAGCGGTCGTACGTATTCGTGAAGCGCTTGCAGCCTTGCGCTGAAGCCTTCGCCCTTCGCTGTGCCAAAGCTGCCATAACAATATCGGAGATCCCCATGTTCGATCAGAAGAAAAAGCTGCTTGCCCTCGTCGTCGCTGCTTGCCTGAGCGCCAGCGCCGCGCAGGCCGATGAGCTCACCGGAACGCTGAAAAAGATCAAGGAACAGGGCACCGTCACGCTCGGCTATCGCGATGCATCGTTGCCGTTCTCCTACCTCAACGATGCCCAGCAGCCCATCGGCTACAGCATCGATCTGTGCCAGAAGATCGTCGATCAAATCAAGGTCAAGGTCGGCGAACCCAATCTGAAGACCGAGTACGTCTCGGTGGTGGCGGCCACCCGTACGCCCTTGCTGATCAATGGCACCATCGACCTGGAGTGCGGCGTCACCACCAACACCGTCGAGCGTCAGAAGCAGATCGGGTTCCTGCTCACCAGCTACGTGGCCAGCGCCAAATACGCGGTGAAAAAGAACGCGGGCATCAACAGCGTGGCTGATCTCAAAGGCAAGTCCGTGGTGGTGATCACCGGTGGCAGCGGCGAATGGATCACCAAGAACCTCGATCGCGAGAAAGCGCTGGGCCTGAAGATCCTCAATGCCAAGGACGGTGGCGAAGCCTTCCTGATGCTGGAGACCGGTCGCGCGGTGGCCTACATCAATGACGATGTGCAGCTGATGGCGACCATCGCCCAAAGCCGCAGCCCGGACGCCTACACCCTGCTGCCTGAGCCGATGTCGGCCGAGCCCTATGCCATCGGCATCCGCAAGAACGATCCGCAGTTCAAGACCTTCGCCGACGACGTGCTGCGCAACCTGTACAGCAGCGGTGTGATCGATACCCAGTACCCGAAATGGTTCCAGCAGCCGATCCCGCCGAAAAGCGCGGTCATCAACCTGCCAATGAGTGAAGCACTCAAGGAAGCCATCGCTCACCCGAACGATACCGGCGTCTGATTCCATCCCGTCACCGGGCAGGGCGGGGCATTTGTTCCGACCCTGCTTCTGCTCAAAGGTTGGTGTTTCATGGATTACAGCTGGAATTGGGGCATCTTCTGGGACGCCGCGCCCGGAGAGAGTTCGTCTTACCTGTATTGGCTGATCACCGGCACCAGCTGGACCCTGGCGACCACACTCGCCGCGTTCACCCTGGCGTTCCTGATCGGCGGTTTGGTCGGCACCTTGCGCACCAGCACGCTGCGCCCGCTGGTGTGGCTGGGCAATTTGTACACCGAGGTATTCCGCAACATTCCCTTGCTGGTGCAGATGTTCATCTGTTTCTTCGTCGTGCCCGAGCTGCTGCCGGTGTCGCTGGGCGATTACCTCAAGCAGGACTTGCCGTATCCCTCGTTTTTCAGCGCCGTCGTGGCCTTGACGCTGTTCACCTCGGCCAAGCTGTCGGAGCTGTTCAAGGCGGGCATCGAGTCGGTGGCCGCGGGCCAGCGCGGTGCGGCGCTGGCGTTGGGTCTGCGGCCGACACAGATGTACCTGCAGGTGCTATTGCCGCAGGCGATCCGCGTGGTGTTTCCGCCACTCACGTCCGAGGCGCTGAACACCCTGAAGAACTCTTCGGTGGCGCTGACCATCGGCCTGATGGAGCTGACCGCGCAAGCGCGCAACGTCAGTGAATATTCATTCAATACGTTCGAAGCCTTCACTGCCGCGACGCTGATCTACGTGGTCGTTTCGCTGCTGGTGACGTTCGTCATGGGGCGCATCGAGCGGTCCCTGACCATTCGCGGTGCGACGAGGTAAGCCATGTTTGACCTGGACCCGAGTGTCATTGTCAGGGCCATGCCGGCCCTGTGGAACGGCCTGAAATTCACCTTGCTGCTGACCCTGGTGGCCATGTCGGTGGGGATCGTGGCCGGCACCTTGCTGGCGCTCATGCGCCTGTCGCACAACCGCGCGATGCGCGGCTTCGCCCTGGCGTACGTCACGGTGATGCGCAGTATCCCGTTGGTGCTGGTGATTTTCTGGTTCTACTTCCTGATGCCCTTGCTGCTGCAAATGGCCTTCGGAACGGAACGACCCGTGCAGATCGGCCCGGTGGTCACCGCCTTCGTCACCTTCTGCATGTTCGAGGCGGCGTACTACAGCGAAATCATCCGTGGCGGCATCCAGAGCATCAGCGGCGGCCAGAAGCAGGCGGCCGCGGCGCTTGGCCTGCGGCCGACGCAAGCGATGATGTACGTGATCCTGCCGCAGGCGTTGCGGCGCATGGCGCCTTTGCTGCTGACACAGACCATCATTCTGTTCCAGGACACCTCGCTGGTGTACGTGCTGTCCATCGCCGATTTCACCGGCGCGGCGAGCAAGTTCGCACAGCGTGACGGGCGCCTGGTCGAGCTGTATCTGTTCGTTGCCTTGGTCTACCTGGTGATCTGCTATCTGCTGTCCAACCTGACCAAACGCATGAAAAGAAACATGGGGAGAACCGCATGATCCAGATGAAAAACCTGAGCAAGTGGTATGGCAATTTCCAGGTGCTGAAAAACTGCACCACCGAGCTTTCGCGCGGTGAAGTGATGGTGGTGTGCGGGCCATCAGGCTCGGGCAAGAGCACCCTGATCAAATGCGTCAATGGCCTTGAGCCTGTGCAGGAGGGCGAGATTTTCATCGAGGACCAGCCCGTCACCGGCAAGGGTGTCGACTTGCCGAAATTGCGTGCACGGGTGGGGATGGTGTTCCAGCATTTCGAGCTGTTTCCGCACCTGAGCATTATCGACAACCTCAACCTGGCGCAGATCAAAGTGCTGGGCCGGGACGTCGACACCGCCACGAGCAAGAGCATGGGGTTGCTGGAGCGCGTCGGCCTCAAGAGCCATGCGCAGAAATTCCCGATCCAGTTGTCCGGCGGTCAGCAGCAACGGGTGGCCATCGCCCGGGCCCTGGCCATGGACCCGATTGCCATGCTGTTCGACGAACCTACCTCGGCGCTGGACCCGGAGATGGTCAACGAGGTGCTGGACGTCATGGTCGAACTGGCGCGCGAAGGCATGACCATGATGTGCGTCACCCACGAAATGGGCTTCGCCCGCAAAGTGGCCGATCGCATCGTGTTCATGGACGGGGGAGAGATTATCGAGGATGTGAAGTCCGAAGAGTTCTTCGGTGCGCCGCGCTCGGATCGCGCGCGCAGCTTTTTATCAAAGATATTGCAACACTGAAGCCCGAGACCTGTAGGAGCGAGCATGCTCGCGATGGAGGCCCAGACAGCGCGGGCAGTCAGTTTGCCCGCGTTATCGTTGACGACCATCGCGAGCATGCTCGCTCCTACGGGTTGGCGGTCTGCACAGATCAGGCGAAAACGAAATATTTGCGCACGGTCTCGACCACTTCCCAGGTG
Source organism: Pseudomonas fluorescens (assembly GCF_902498195.1). Taxonomy (GTDB): domain Bacteria; phylum Pseudomonadota; class Gammaproteobacteria; order Pseudomonadales; family Pseudomonadaceae; genus Aquipseudomonas; species Aquipseudomonas fluorescens_BU. Next base: position 20,829 of record NZ_CABVIY010000002.1, read on the forward strand.
CCTTTCATCCCCGGCTCGATGACGAAGATGTCACCGGCACGCAGGTGAATCGGCTCCTTGCCTTCGGGGGTGATGATGCAATACCCCTCGCGGAAATCGCAGTATTCCCACTTCACGTATTCGACATACCACTTGCCCGGCGTGCAGATCCAGGTGCCCATGATCTTGCTGCCGTCTTCGCTGGTGTAGGCGTTGAGGTTGACGGTGTGCGGGTCGCCTTCGAGTTTTTCCCATTTGCAGGCGTCGAGGACGGGCAGCGGGTGGGTGTCGCGAAGAACGGTGATCGGTGCGTTTGCGGTCATGATGACTCCGGCGTTGGGGGAGAGCTGAAGACGCACCCTATCGGGCTTGGCACTGCACCAGTTGTCTGTGCTCGACACTGAAGTATCCAGAAGCGCAGTGGCCATCGTCTGGCCGGGCAGCGTCAGGCGGATGAAAACGGCGGTCATCCTCGTTGATATTTTCTGTTGATAAACCCGGGTTTCCTGGCATTTTTTGCGAAAACAGCCGGTGTGAGTGGAGGTTTTTGCAAGATTATTCACAAGCATCACTCGTATCATTCATCTCGGAAAAATCCGGGAAACGTTGTCATGAAAAAAACAGTGCCGTGGTGGGACATCAGCCCGCCCTTGAGTACCGCCACACCGACCTGGCCGGGGGATACGCCGTTCCAGGAAGAACGTGTCTGGACCTTCGGGCCAGAGTGCCCGGTGAATGTCGGGCGCATTACCTTGTCGCCGCACACGGGCGCCCACGTTGATGCCCCCCTGCATTACAGCGCGGACGGCGCAGCCATTGGTGAGGTGCCGCTGGATATCTACATCGGGCCTTGTCGCGTCTTGCATTGCCTGGACAGCGGTCGGCTGGTGCAGCCGGAGCAACTGACAGGCCGATTGGCCAACCTGCCCGAGCGCGTGCTGTTGCGCACCTATCGTCAAGCGCCGCTCAGTGCCTGGGACCCCGACTTTACAGCGGTCGCCAGGGAAACCGTCGATCTGCTGGCCGGTCTCGGCGTGCGCTTGATCGGCATCGATACGCCGTCGCTGGACCCGCAACAATCCAAGACCATGGATTCGCACAACGCGGTAGCCCGTCACGGCATGGCCATCCTCGAAGGCATCGTCCTGGATGAAGTCCCGGAAGGGGATTACGAATTGATCGCCCTGCCGCTGCGCTTTGCCCATCTCGACGCCAGCCCGGTGAGGGCCATTTTGCGACCACTGACTTCGACGCCATCCGAGGAGGCTGCCTGATGAGCCAATGCCCTTACTCATCCGCCAACGCTACAGAGGAATGGCATAACGCCGAGCTGAATTTTTCCGATGCCATGAGCTACGGCGACTACCTGGACCTGGGGCGCATTCTCAGTGCCCAGCACCCTTTGTCACCGGACCATAACGAGATGCTGTTCATCATCCAGCACCAGACGTCCGAGCTGTGGATGAAGCTGATGCTGCACGAACTCAAGGCCGCGCGGGAACACCTGCGGCTCGGCGAGTTGCCGCCGGCATTCAAGATGCTGGCGCGGGTTTCGCGCATCTTCGATCAGCTGGTGCATGCCTGGACAGTGCTGGCCACCATGACGCCCACCGAGTACCACTCGATCCGGCCATTCCTGGGACAGTCGTCGGGCTTCCAGTCTTTCCAGTACCGGGAAATCGAGTTCATCCTGGGCAACAAAAGCGCGACCCTGCTTCGGCCTCACGCCCATCGTCCGCAGCTGCTGCAATCGCTGGAACAGTCGATTGCCACCCCTTCGCTGTATGACGAGGCGATTCGCCTGTTGGCCAGTGCCGGCCTGAAAATTGACCCGCAACGCTTCGAGCGTGATCCGGCCCGCCCGACAGAGCATGACAGCTCGGTCGAGGCCGCGTGGCGTGAGGTCTACACCGACCCTTCGCGTTATTGGGACCTCTATCAGCTGGCGGAAAAATTCATCGACCTCGAAGACTCGTTCCGCCAATGGCGCTTCCGGCATGTCACTACGGTTGAGCGGATCATCGGCTTTCAACCGGGCACCGGCGGCACTGAAGGGGTGGGTTACCTGCGCAAGATGCTCGATACCGTGCTGTTCCCCGAGTTGTGGCGGCTACGCTCGACGCTCTGAAACCGGACAAAAAAAAGCCCCGGCCTTCATTGAAGGCCGGGGCGTTTTTTTGCGCGGTTATTGCGCCACGGGCAAGTCGCGGTGCCTTGCCATGCGCATCCGGTAGAACAGGTAGATGACCAGTACCCAGACCGGAATGGCGAAGACCGAGGCGCGTATCCCCGGAATCATCCACATGACGATGATGATCATGGCCATGAACGCCAGGCACAGGTAGTTGCTGAACGGAAACCAGAACGACTTGAAGCTCGGCACGATGCCGCGTTGCCCCATGGCCTTGCGGAACTTGATATGGGTCAGGCTGATCATTGCCCAGTTGATCATCAGCGAGGCAACCACCAGTGCGAACAGCAGTTCGAGCGCTTCATGCGGGGCCAGGTAGTTAACCAGCACCGACAGCATCGTGATCAACGCCGAGACGCCCAGCGCCAGCAACGGCACACCCTGCTTGTTCAGTTTCATCAGGGCCTTGGGTGCATCGCCTTGCTCGGCCAGGCCGTAGAGCATGCGGCTGTTGCAGTAGACGCCGCTGTTGTAGACCGACAATGCGGCGGTGAGCACCACGAAGTTGAGGATTTGTGCGGCGGTGTCGCTGCCGATCAAGGCAAAAATCTGCACGAACGGGCTGCCGCTGTAGGCATCGCCGGAAGCGCCCAGTGTCTGCAACAGCTGGTCCCAGGGATACAGCGACAGCAGCACGGTGAGGGCGCCGACGTAGAAAATCAGCACGCGGTAAACCACCTGGTTGATGGCCTTGGGAATGACCTTCCTCGGCTCGCTGGCTTCAGCGGCGGTGATGCCGACCAGTTCCAGGCCGCCGAAGGAAAACATGATGAACGCCATCGCCATCAGCAAACCGCTGTAACCGTTGGGGAAGAACCCGCCGTGGCTCCACAGGTTGCTCACCGAGGCCTGCGGGCCGCCGGTTCCGCTGACCAGCATGTAGCAGCCCAGGGCAATCATGCCGATGATCGCCACCACCTTGATGATCGCGAACCAGAACTCCATCTCGCCAAAGATTTTGACGTTCAGGGTGTTGATCAGGTTGACCAGCACGAAGAACACCGCCGCGCTGACCCAGGTGGGCACTTCCGGCCACCAGAATTGCACGTACTTGCCGACGGCCGTCAGCTCGGCCATGCCCACCAGCACGTACAGCACCCAGTAGTTCCAGCCGGACAGGAAGCCGGCAAAGCCGCCCCAGTAGTTGTGGGCGAAATGACTGAAAGAGCCGGCGACCGGTTCTTCGACAATCATCTCGCCCAACTGGCGCATGATCAGGAAGGCAATGAAGCCGGCGATGGCGTAGCCAAGGATCATCGAAGGCCCGGCGGACTTGAGTACCCCGGCCGAGCCCAGGAACAACCCGGTACCAATCGCGCCACCCAGGGCGATCAGTTGAATATGCCTGTTTTTCAACCCCCGCTTGAGTGTTCCCTGTTGCAAGATTTCGTCCGCCATCGCGTTCCCTTTTGATTGTTGTCGTCAGGCCTGAATTGAGGGGTCAGATATTACTCTCAGTGAACTTCTGGTCATACAGGTGCACGTCATCGCGCTTTACTTGCGCACAACCAGATCCAGCAACTCGTCCTGCTCCTTGATTTTCTGCAGGACGATTTCCGAGCGGATATCGGTGACGCCCGCCGTGCGGTTCAGGTGGTTGACGATGAAATCCGAGAAGTGCTTGAGGTTGCGCGCCTGGACCCGCAGCACATAGTTGCTGGCCCCCGTGATCACATACGCCGTGACCACTTCCGGCCACGACTGGACCTTCTTGATGAAGGTCTCGTGCCAGTCCTCGACGTCCTGTCGCAATGACACATGGACGATGGCTTCCAGCTCGATTCCCAGCCGTTCGGCATTCAGCACGGCGCGATAGCCGGTAATGATTCCCTCGCTTTCCAGCAGGCGCAAACGGCGCAGGCAGGCCGACGGCGAGAGGGCGACTTTCTCCGCCAGTTCCTGGTTGCTGATGCGGCCATCCTGTTGCAGTTGATGCAGGATGCGCAGGTCTGTCGAGTCGAGGTTCATGGTTGAAATAAATTCGCGGTAATGGGCGTCGGGTTCGAATTTTCTGCGAGATAACTACTATAAGGCCGCTGACTTTGCACGAAAATTCTCCAATGTTTCGTTCATTATTTCTGTACCGAAAAGGCGCTGGACAGGCGCCTTCCGCTCGTCCCGGTGGCTGCGATCCGCCCGGGCGGCACGTCTTACAAAAAAACAGGACTCTGCATGACGACAAGAAACGATTGCCTGGCACTTGATGCCCAGGATGCCCTGGCGGCGCTGCGCCAGCAGTTCGCGCTCCCTGAAGGCGTGATTTACCTCGACGGCAACTCCCTGGGGGCGCGGCCCGTCGCGGCACTGGCCCGGGCTCAGGCGGTGATCGCCCAGGAGTGGGGCAATGGCCTGATCCGCAGCTGGAACAGCGCGGGCTGGCGCGACCTGTCGGAGCGCCTGGGCAACCGCCTGGCCGGGCTGATCGGCGCCGGTGACGGCGAAGTGGTGGTGACCGACACCACCTCGATCAACCTGTTCAAGGTGCTCAGCGCCGCGCTGCGGGTCCAGGCCAGCCGATCGCCAACGCGCCGGGTCATCGTCACTGAAAGCAGCAACTTCCCCACTGACCTGTACATCGCCGAAGGCCTGACGCAGATGCTGCAACAGGGCTACACCCTGCGACTGGTCGACAGTCCTGAAGAGCTGCCGCAGGCGATTGACCAGGACACCGCGGTGGTCATGCTCACCCACGTCAACTACAAGACCGGCTACATGCACGACATGCAAGCCCTGACCGCACTCACCCACGAGTGCGGGGCGCTGACGATCTGGGACCTGGCTCACTCCGCCGGCGCAGTGCCGGTCAACCTGCATCAGGCAGGTGCCGATTACGCCATTGGTTGCACCTACAAATACCTTAATGGCGGTCCCGGCTCGCAGGCGTTTGTCTGGGTATCGCCGCTGTTGTGCGATTTGGTGCCTCAGCCGCTGTCGGGCTGGTTCGGCCATTCGCGGCAGTTCGCCATGGAGTCGGGCTACGAGCCAAGCAAAGGCATCGCGCGCTATCTGTGCGGCACCCAGCCGATCACCTCGTTGGCGATGGTCGAGTGCGGCCTGGATGTGTTCGCCCAGACCGACATGGCCAGCCTGCGGCGCAAATCCCTGGCCCTGACCGACCTGTTCATCGAGTTGGTCGAACAACGCTGCGCGGCCCATGACTTGACCCTGATCACGCCGCGCGAACACGCCAAGCGTGGCAGTCACGTCAGCTTCGAGCATCCCGAAGGTTATGCGGTGATCCAGGCCCTGATCGCCCGTGGCGTGATCGGCGATTACCGCGAGCCGCGGATCATGCGCTTCGGCTTCACCCCGCTGTACACGACCTTCACCGAGGTCTGGGACGCGGTGCAGATCCTGGGCGAGATTCTTGATGAAAAAACCTGGGCGCAAGCGCAATTCCAGGTTCGCCACAGCGTCACCTGATACTGCTCTCTTCAAGAAAAATAATATTCAGAGGCCAGAAAAATGACCGATAACAGCGGTTTTGAAACGATATCCAACCGTGAGCAGGGGCTGCGGCGTCAGTTGACGTCGGGGCAGATGAGCATGATCGCCATTGGCGGTGCGATTGGTACCGGGTTGTTCATGGGCAGTGCCTACGCGATCGGGTATGCCGGGCCGAGCGTGCTGCTCAGCTACGCCATCGGCGCCATCATCACGTTGCTGTTGATGGGTTGCCTGGCGGAAATGACCGTGGCCCATTCAACCTCGGGTTCGTTCGGTGCCTATGCCGAATTCTACGTCAGCCCGCTGGCCGGGTTCCTGGTGCGCTATGCCTATTGGGCGGCCATTGTGCTGGCGGTTGGCACAGAGGTGACAGCGGTGGCGATGTACATGAAGTACTGGTTCGCCAATGTGCCGGAGTGGGTGTGGATCGTCTCGTTTTCCAGTGTGCTGATCGTACTGAACGCTATCAGCGTGAAGACCTTCGGCACCTTTGAGTACTGGTTCTCGACCATCAAGATCGGCGCGATTGTCGGCTTCATCATTCTGGCGGTTTACGTGGTGTTCGGCTCCGGCAACCCGGAGTACGGCGTGCACAACTACACCGCCCACGGCGGTTTTTTCCCGAATGGCCTGCAAGGCATGTGGGTGGCGGTGATCGTGTCGATCTTCAGCTACCTCAGCGTGGAAATGATCGCGGTGGCGGCCGGTGAGGCGAAGGACCCGGAGCAGGCGGTGAAAAAGGCTTTTCGCGCGACCATCGTGCGACTGGTGGTGTTCTACCTGCTGACCCTGGCGCTGATGCTGGCGATTGTGCCGTGGGTCCAGGCCGGTCACACCCAGAGCCCGTTCGTCACGGTCATGCAGGCCATCGGTATTCCCGGTGCCACCGGGGTGATGAACTTCGTGATCCTGATCGCGGCGTTGTCGGCGATGAACAGCCAGTTGTACATCACCACGCGCATGATGTTCAGCCTGTCCCGTGGCGGCTACGCGCCCAAGTCCATGGGCAAGTTGAGCAAGAGCGGTATCCCGCTGAACGCCTTGTTGCTGTCCAGTTCCGGCATCGCCCTGGCGACCCTGCTCAACATCCTTTACCCGGAGAGTTCGTTCACCTTGATGATGGCGATCTCCATGTTCGGCGCCATTTTCACCTGGTTCATGATCTTCCTGACGCACTACTGCTTCCGTCGTTATCACCAGCGCCACGGCGAGCGCAAACTGTCGTTCCGCATGCGTCTGTTTCCGTACACGACGTTGCTGGGCCTGGTGCTGATGGGTGCGGTGATGCTCACCACCTACTTCACCGAAGCCTTCAAGATGACCTTGGTGTTCGGTGTGCCGTTCCTGCTGTTGCTGACGCTTGTCTACGGCCTGTTTTTCCGCAAGCCCAAGGCTGTCGCGGCGTTGAGCCCACTGCCGAAGGCGTAGCCCGCGGGCCTGATTGCCGGACGGTGGTCTTCAACGACTGCCGAGCCGGCATTGATCCTCAGGGGAGAGTCAAGGCGTGCAGCAAGGCCTTGGCGTAAGCGGGCAGCGCAGCGAAGTCGCGGGCGCAGATCAGCAGTTTGCGCTGGGCCCAGTGTTCCTCCAGGGGGAAGCTTTTGAACGGTTGATCGGCGCCCCTTCGCTGGATCGCCGCCAGTGGCACGATCGCCAGCCCGGCGCCGCGAGCGACCATGCGGATCACCCCGTCGAAGCCTTCGGCACGGATGCGGATTGGCAGGCGGGTGCCCGCGTGCAAGGCCTGTTCTTCAAGGTACACCGCCAGGGCGCTATTGCTGGCCAGGCCCACATAGTCGTGACGTAACGTATCGCTGAAGAGGGGCGTTACGCCGTCGGCCAATGGATGCCCGAGCGGCATGATCAGCACCAGCGGGTCGTCGCGAAAGGGCAGGGTTTGGAGCGAGTGAGTGTCCACGGCGTCCGAGACGATGCCAAGGTCCGCCGCACCCTGGCGCAAGGTGTGGACGATGCGCAGGCTCGGCATTTCCTGCAGGTCGATGTCCAGGTTGGGGTGGCGGCACAGGAAGTCCGCCAGCACTTCCGGCAGGTGCTCGGCGATGGCCGTGGTGTTGCACAGCAACCGCACCTGGCCTTTGACGCCTTTGGCATATTCGGCCAGGTCCTGTTGCATGCGTTCGGCGTGTTGCAGCAGGGTGCGGGCGTGCTGCGCCAGGGCCTTTCCCGCTGGCGTGGGGGTGACGCCGCGACGGCCGCGTTCCAGGAAATCAATGCCCAGTGACGCTTCCATCGCCCGGATACGCGCGCTCGCCGCCGCCAGCGACAAATGACTGCGGGCGGCGCCGGCGGTGATGTTGCCGGTGTCGAGGATGTGCAGGTAGAGGCGCAGGTCGGTGAGGTCGAAGTGCATCGGCAGTCTCTGGGATTGTGTTGTCTGGACGGACGCCTTCGCGAGCAAGCCCGCTCCCACAGGGGCATGCGTTTCAAATGTGGGAGCGGGCTTGCCCGCGAAGGCGTCGGTAGCCTCAACTCATGCTTCAGCCTCTTGTCATGGAAGAGGCACCCTCAGTATATGGCAGATTTCCAACCGGCCAGTCCAGGCCCACCATAGCCCCATGAATACACTCGCCACGTTCTACCAAAACCTCGGCCTGGCCTTGTCCCTGCTGGTCATCGCCACCTTCCTGCTGGCCGGCACCATCAAGGGTGTGATCGGCCTAGGCCTGCCGACCATTGCCATGGGCCTGCTCGGCCTGGCTATGGCGCCGTCGCAGGCTGCGGCGCTGTTGATCATCCCGGCGACACTGACCAATGTCTGGCAACTGGCATTCGGTGGTCATCTGCCGGGGCTGGTCAAGCGGTTGTGGCCGATGCTGCTGGCCATCTTCATCGGCACCGGTGCGGGAACGCTGTGGATTGGCATGGTGGGCGGGCATTGGGTGGTGCGGGGATTGGGGGCGGCGTTGTTGCTCTATGCACTGAGTGGCCTGTTCCTGCCGACCCTGCGCGTCAGCGTACCCAGCGAGCGCTGGCTCGGTCCGCTGTGCGGCCTGCTGACCGGCGCCGTCACCTCGGCCACCGGCGTCTTCGTGATTCCCGCCGTGCCTTATCTGCAAGCATTGGGTTTGAGCAAGGATGAGCTGGTGCAGGCGCTGGGGCTGTCGTTCACCGTCTCGACCCTGGCCCTGGCCGGCGGCCTGTTATGGCGCGGCGCCCTCGGTGGTGGCGAGTTGAGCGCGTCGCTGCTGGTGCTGATCCCGGCGTTGCTCGGTATGTGGCTGGGGCAGTGGCTACGCCAGCGGATCAGCGCCGTGTTGTTCAAGCGGGTGTTCTTCATTGGCCTTGGATTGCTCGGCGGCCATTTGCTGATCAACGGTTAGCGGACGGCTGGCTGATCATCTCGATGGCGCGGATCTCGAAATCCCGTTCCAGGTACTCATCGCGCTGCGCCAGGAACTGCTTCATGTGTGGCAGGTTCGAGTGCACGTCGAGGTGGGCCTGGGACTGCCAGATCTCGAAGAAGATAAACAGGGTCGGGTCCTGTTGGTCGCGCAACATGTGGTACTCGATGCAGCCGGGTTCGGCACGACTCGCTTCCACGTAACCGCTGAAAAACGCTTCAAAGGCGTCGGATTTTTCCGGGCGGGTCTTGGCGTGCAGGATGAAGCCTTGCAGTTCGCTCATGAACAGTGTTCCTCAGGTCAGAATTGGCATCAGTCTAAGGCAACAATCGCTGATCGATTCGTGCGTGTGGGTCAAATGATTTTTGCGAAAAGGATGCTTATTCCGCGCGAGGCGGATCGTTACTCTGCCGCCATCCAATTCCTGACCTTCCCGAGATCCCCCATGAAAAAAGTCCTGTTGCTCAATGGCGGCAAAAAATTCGCCCATTCCGACGGCCGCTACAACGCCACCCTCCATGAAGCTGCATTGAGCGTGCTGGACCGTGGCGGCGTGGATGTCAAAACCACGTTTATCGACGAGGGGTACGACATCGCTGAAGAAGTCGCCAAGTTCCTCTGGGCCGACGTGATCATTTATCAGATGCCCGGCTGGTGGATGGGCGCGCCGTGGACCGTCAAGAAGTACATCGACGAAGTCTTCACCGAAGGTCATGGCAGCCTCTACGCCAGCGACGGCCGCACCCGCTCCGATGCCTCGCAGAAATACGGCAGCGGTGGTCTGGTCCAGGGTAAGCAGTACATGCTGTCGCTGACCTGGAACGCCCCGCAACAAGCCTTCGACGACCCGACCGACTTCTTTGAAGGCAAGGGGGTGGATGCGGTGTACTTCCCGTTCCACAAGGCCAACGAATTCCTCGGCATGACCGGTTTGCCGACCTTCCTGGCTGTAGATGTGATGAAACGCCCGGACATCGAAGGTGATGTGGCGCGTTATGGCCAGCATTTGACCGAGGTGTTTGGCCTTAAGGCCTGAGGCTCGGCTACTATCGGTCGCAACGGCTGAAAAGATCGCAGCCTGCGGCAGCGCCTACAGACTTTGCGTACACCTGCAGGCGCTTGCGAAGGCTGCGATCTTTGCGATTCATGCACCGCCGATTCGCGAATGAGGACACCCGTGAAAGCCAGATCCGATGAATTGCAGATTTTCGTCTGCGTGATTGAATGCGGGTCGATTTCCGCGGCCGCCGAGCAGGTCGGGCAGACGCCGTCGGCGGTCAGCCGTACGTTGTCGCGGCTGGAGGCCAAGCTCGATACGACGCTGATCAACCGCACTACCCGGCGCATGGACCTCACCGAAGAAGGCAAGTATTTCTTCGAGCACGCCAAGCTGATCCTCGACCAGATGGACGAACTCGAAGAGCGCCTGTCCTCCCGCCAGCAGACACCGTCCGGGCGCTTGCGCATCAACGCCGCTTCGCCGTTCATGCTGCACGCCATCGTGCCCTACATCGATGAGTTCCGTCGGCTCTATCCGGAAATCCAGCTCGAACTCAACAGCAATGACCTGATCATCGACTTGCTTGAGCAAAGCACCGACATCGCCATCCGTATCGGCACCCTCGCCGACTCGACGCTGCACGCCCGCTCCCTGGGTTGCAGTCCGATTCACATCGTCGCCAGCCCCGCGTACCTGGAACAGCACGGCACGCCGACCGAAGTGGCTGACCTGGCCAACCATACGCTGCTGGGCTTCACCCAGAACGAAGGCCTCAACCAATGGCCGCTGCGTTATGTGCACGGCGATCGCTGGCCGATCCAGGCGTCGCTCAGCGCCTCCAGCGGCGAGACCATCCGCCACCTGGCGCTGGAAGGCCAGGGCATCGCCAGCCTGTCGCACTACATGACCATCGAAGACATTCGTGCCGGGCGCTTGAAAGTGCTGCTGGCCGGGTTCAACAGTGGCTATCGCCAGCCGATCAACGCGGTGTACTACCGTAACTCGCAACTGGCCTTGCGGATCCAGTGTTTCCTGGACTTCATCCAGGGCAAGCTGGCGCTCTACGCGAGCACGGACTTCAAGGACTGATTCGTGATCCCTGCGCAAGAGTGAATTGGGCCGGCGGGGATTTTTCGTCGGGGGCCACGGCCTGATACTCGTTGCATCACTTACCCACGCAGGGAGTTTCTCCATGAACGTATTCGTTACCGGCGCTGCCGGTTTTATCGGCGGTTCCATCGCCACGGGCCTGATCCAGGCCGGCCACCACGTCACCGGCCTGGTGCGCAACGCTGAACAGGCGGATGAGCTGAAAGCGCTGGGCATCACCCCAGTGATCGGCACGCTGGACGACAGCTCGCTCCTGGCCGAACAGGCCCGGGCCGCTGACGCCGTGATCAACGCCGCCAGCAGCGACCATCGTGGCGCGGTAGAGGCCTTGCTCGACGCCTTGCGCGGCTCCAACAAAGTCTTTTTGCACACCAGCGGTTCGAGCATCGTCGGTGATGCGTCGGGCGGTAAATCCAGTGATGTCATCTACGTCGAAGACAACCTGCCAGAGCCGACCGTGGACAAGGCGCCACGCGTGGCTATCGACAACCTGATCCTTGCCGCCGCGAAAGACGGGGTGAACTCGGCGGTCATCTGCAACACCCTGATCTACGGCCACAGCCTGGGCGTGCATCGCGACAGCGTGCAATTGCCGCGCTTGCTCAAACAGGCGCAGAAAAGTGGCGTGGTGCGCCACGTCGGCACCGGTCAGAACATCTGGTCCAACGTGCACATCGAAGACGTGGTGGCGCTGTACCTGCTGGCGCTGACCAGAAATATTCCGGGCACGTTCTATTTCGTCGAGAGCGGCGAAGCCTCGTTCATCGACATGACCACGGCCATGGCGCAGGTGCTGAACCTGGGCGAGCCGCAAGACTGGCCGCTCAAGGACGCCGAGGCCGAGTGGGGGTATGAAATGGCCAACTATGGCCTGGGCTCCAATAGCCGGGTGCGCGGCCAGCATGCGCGGGCATTGTTGGGGTGGGTGCCCAAGCGCACGTCGGTGGTGGAGTGGATTCGCAACGAGATGGTGTGAATGTGCTTTAGACCGCGTTGAGGCCTTCGCGAGCAAGCCCGCTCCCACATTAGACCGTGCAACGGTGGGAGCGGGCTTGCTCGCGAAGGCGTTTCTGAAGACGCCTGAGCTGGCCGGGCAGCCCTCGATTCCGTAACATCCGCACATCCTTTCTCGCAACTCCCTGCGGTCCTCCATGAAACCAAAACACCTGCGCGCCGATGTCCTGGCCGGCCTGACCACGTCATTTGCCCTGTTGCCCGAATGCATCGCCTTCGCGCTGGTGGCTCACCTCAATCCGCTGATGGGGTTGTATGGCGCCTTCATCATTTGCACCCTGACCGCGCTGTTCGGCGGTCGGCCGGGCATGGTGTCCGGCGCCGCCGGGTCGATGGCGGTGGTGATCGTTGCGCTGGTGGTGCAGCACGGCGTGCAATATCTGCTGGCCACCGTATTACTGGGCGGGTTGATCATGATGGCGTTCGGCTTGCTCAAGCTCGGCAAACTGGTGCGCATGGTGCCGCATCCGGTGATGCTGGGCTTCGTCAACGGCCTGGCGATCATCATTGCTTTGGCGCAGTTGGAGCACTTCAAGAGCGGTGAAACCTGGCTGAGCGGCACGCCGTTGTACATGATGATCGGGCTGGTGGCCGTGACCATGGCGATTGTCTACGTATTGCCGCGCCTGACCCGCACCGTGCCGCCGGCGTTGGTGGCGATTCTGGGCGTAGGCCTGGCGGTGTATCTGCTCGGCCTGCCGACCCGCACCCTGGGTGACATGGCGCACATCGCTGGCGGCTTGCCGACCTTGGCCTTGCCGGACATCCCGTGGAACCTCGACACCCTGCGCATCATCGCGCCCTACGCGATCCTGATGGCCCTGGTCGGCCTGCTGGAAACCCTGCTGACCCTGAACCTCACCGACGAAATCACCGAGAGCCGGGGCTACCCGGACCGCGAGTGCGTGGCGCTGGGGGCGGCGAACGTGGTGTCCGGTGCATTGGGCGGCATGGGCGGTTGCGCGATGATCGGCCAGACCGTGATCAACCTCAGCTCCGGCGGGCGCGGGCGGGTGTCCGGCGTGGTGGCCGGGGTGTCGATTCTACTGTTCATCCTGTTCCTGTCGCCGCTGATCGAGCGCATTCCGCTGGCGGCGCTGGTCGGGGTGATGTTCGTGGTGTCACAGCAGACCTTCGCCTGGGCGTCGCTGCGGGTGGTGAACAAGGTGCCGCTCAATGATGTGTTGGTGATCATTGCGGTCACGGTGATCACGGTGTTCACCGACCTGGCCACGGCGGTGCTGTGCGGCATCATCATCGCCGCGCTGAATTTCGCCTGGCAGCAGGCTCGCGAACTCTACGCCGACAGCCACCTTGAAGCCGACGGCAGCAAGCTTTACCTGTTGCATGGCACGCTGTTTTTCGCTTCGACGACACCGTTCCTCAACCAGTTCGACCCCGCCAATGACCCGTCGGTGGTGACGATCGATTGTCGCCACCTGAGCTTCGTCGACTACTCCGCCATCGCCGCGCTCAAGACACTGCGCGAGCGCTACGAAAAGGCCGGCAAGCACCTGCGGGTGCTGCACCTGTCCGAGCGCTGCAAGAAGCTGCTCAAGCGGGCGCACTTCGCTCACGACTGACCTCTAAGGGATCGCAGCCTTCGGCAGCTCCTACAGCGTTATGCGTATACCCTGTAGGAGCTGCCGAAGGCTGCGATCTTTTGATCTTCAACATGAAAATTCGCCGGTCCGATTTTCATTGTTAACGACAATACATGTCCATTAACGACATCCCTTACCTCTGCACGAAAATTACTTTCACCTCGTTTGATAATCGCGCCTCGAAATGTTTTAAGAGTTTCACAAAACTTTCGACGTGACCCTCTCGAGGAGTACCGCATGACCCTGTCCTTCGGCTATTGGCTGCTGGTGTACGCCGCCATCGCCATCATCGCCCTGATCGTTCTGATCGCCCGTTACCGGCTCAACCCGTTCATCGTCATCACCCTGATTTCCATCGGCCTGGCGCTGGTCGCCGGAATGCCGCCGTCCGGCGTGGTCGGGGCCTATGAGGCCGGGGTCGGCAAGACCCTGGGGCATATCGCGCTGGTGGTGGCGCTGGGCACGATGCTCGGCAAAATGATGGCCGAATCCGGTGGTGCCGAGCAGGTGGCCCGGACCCTTATCGACCGTTTCGGCGAGAAGAACGCGCACTGGGCGATGGTCTGCATCGCGTTCCTGGTGGGGTTGCCGCTGTTCTTCGAGGTCGGTTTCGTGCTGCTGGTGCCGATTGCGTTCACCGTGGCGCGGCGGGTCGGCGTGTCGATCCTGATGGTCGGCCTGCCGATGGTCGCCGGTCTTTCGGTGGTGCATGCGCTGGTCCCGCCACACCCGGCGGCGATGCTCGCGGTGCAGGTGTATCAGGCGTCGGTGGGGCAGACTTTGCTGTACGCGATTGCCGTCGGCATTCCCACGGCGATCATCGCCGGTCCGCTGTACGCCAAATTCATCGTGCCGCGCATCCAGTTGCCGGCGGAAAACCCGCTGGAACGCCAGTTCCTCGAACGTGAACCGCGCGACAGCCTGCCGGGCTTCGGCATCACCATGGCAACCATCCTGCTGCCCGTGGTGCTGATGCTGATCGGCGGCTGGGCCAACCTGATTTCCACGCCCGGCACCGGTTTCAACCAATTCCTGCTGTTCATCGGCAACTCGGTGATCGCGCTGTTGCTGGCGACCTTGCTGAGCTTCTGGACCCTCGGCCTGGCCCAGGGTTTCAACCGCGAATCGATCCTCAAGTTCACCAACGAATGCCTGGCACCGACCGCCAGCATTACCTTGCTGGTGGGCGCCGGTGGCGGCCTGAACCGGATTCTGGTGGACGCCGGCGTCACCGACCAGATCGTCGGCCTGGCCCACGAATTCCACCTGTCGCCGCTGCTGATGGGCTGGCTGTTCGCCGCGCTGATGCGCATCGCCACCGGTTCGGCCACCGTGGCCATGACCACGGCCTCCGGCGTGGTCGCGCCGGTCGCCATTGGCCTGGGCTATCCGCACCCGGAATTGCTGGTGCTGGCCACCGGCGCCGGGTCGGTGATTTTTTCCCACGTCAACGACGGCGGCTTCTGGTTGATCAAGGAATACTTCAACATGACCGTCACCCAGACCTTCAAGACCTGGACCGTGCTGGAGACCATCATTTCGGTGGTTGCCTTTGCATTGACCGTTGGCCTTTCTTACCTGATTTAGCCGGAGCCGCTTGCCATGGACATCCTTTACCAGATTCGCGCCCGCCAGGATTCTTTCAGCGCCGGTGAAGGACGCATCGCAAGGCTGATGCTCGACGACGTGGGCTTCGCCGCTTCCGCCAGCCTCGACGAGCTGGCGCAGCGGGCGGAAGTCAGCACCGCCACGCTGTCGCGGTTTGCCCGCACGGTGGGCTGCCGCGACTTGCGTGACCTGCGCCTGCAACTGGCCCAGGCCAGCGGCGTCGGCAGCCGCTTCCTCGACCCGGCGGGCACGCCCGAGCAGTCGGCGTTCTACGGGCAGATCGTGGGCGATATCGAGTCGACCCTGCGCCAGCACCTGGCCGCCTTTGACGAGTCGCGCTTTGCCGATGCGGTGAAACTGCTGGGCAAGGCACGGATGATTCACGCCTTCGGCATGGGCGGCTGCTCGACCCTGTGCAGCGATGAACTGCAAGTGCGCCTGGTGCGGCTCGGCTACCCGATCGCGGTGTGCCACGACGCGGTGATGATGCGCATCACCGCCGCCAGCCTCAGCGCCGAACAGGTGGTCATCGTCTGCTCGCTGACCGGCATCACCCCCGAATTGCTGGAAACCGTTGAACTGGCCCGCAACTATGGCGCACGGATCCTGGCCATCACCCGTGGCGACTCGCCGCTGGCACAACTGGCCGACATCGTGCTGCCGCTGCAAAGCGCGGAAACCTCGTTCATCTACAAACCGACGGCAGCGCGCTACGGCATGCTGCTGGCCATCGATGTGCTTGCCACCGAGCTGGCACTGGCCAATCCTCAAGACAATCAAGAGCGTCTGCGGCGGATCAAACTTGCCCTGGACGATTACCGCGGCGGCGACGATCACTTGCCGCTGGGAGACTGACATGCAGTACGACACGCTGATCCGCAACGCCCTGATCATCGATGGCAGCAACCGCCCCGGCTACCCTGCCGACGTGGCGATCCTCAATGGCCGCATCGAGTGCATCGGCGACTTGCGCGACGCCCGCGCCGCCGAGGACATCGACGCACAGGGCCAGGTGCTGGCGCCGGGATTCATCGACGTGCACACCCATGACGACACGGTGGTGATCCGCCAGCCGCAGATGCTGCCCAAGCTCAGCCAGGGCGTGACCACGGTGATCGTCGGCAACTGCGGGATCAGCGCGTCACCGGTCAGCTTGCGCGGCGATCCGCCGGACCCGATGAACCTGCTGGGCACAGCCGCCGCGTTTGTTTACCCGAAGTTCAGCGATTACCGCGCGGCGGTCGAAGCGGCAAACACCACGCTGAACGTGGCCGCGCTGGTCGGTCATACCGCGTTGCGCAGCAACCACCTCGATGACCTGTTTCGCACCGCCAGCGCCGATGAAATCGCCGGCATGCGCGAGCAATTGCGCGAGAGCCTGGAAGCCGGTGCGTTGGGGTTGTCCACCGGTCTTGCCTACGCCAGCGCCTTTTCGGCGTCCACCGACGAAGTCATGCAACTGACCGAAGAACTCACGGCGTTCGGTGCGGTGTACACCACCCATTTGCGCAGCGAATTCGAACCGGTGCTGGAGGCCATGGACGAGGCGTTCCAGATCGGCCGTCACGCCAAATCCCCGGTGATCATTTCCCACCTCAAGTGTGCCGGCGCCGGTAACTGGGGACGCAGCCCGCAGCTGCTGGCATCCCTGGAGCAGGCGGCGAAAACCCATCCTGTGGGCTGCGACTGCTATCCGTATGCGGCCAGTTCCTCGACCCTGGACCTCAAGCAAGTCACCGATGCCCACCGCATCACCATCACCTGGTCGACACCGCACCCGGACATGGGCGGTCGCGACCTGATGGACATCGCCGCCGAGTGGAACCTGTCGTTGCTCGATGCCGCCCGCCAGCTGCAACCGGCGGGGGCGGTGTATTACGGGATGGACGAGACCGACGTGCGACGGATTCTCGCGCATCCGCTGTCGATGGTCGGCTCCGATGGCCTGCCGGAAGACCCGTTCCCGCACCCACGCCTGTGGGGCGCCTTTCCACGGGTGCTGGGGCATTTCAGCCGCGACGTTGGGCTGTTCCCGCTGCACACCGCCGTGCACAAAATGACCGGGCTGTCGGCGGCGCGATTCGGTTTGAAGGAGCGCGGCGAAATTCGCGAAGGGCATTGGGCGGACCTGGTGCTGTTCAACCCGGCGACCATTCGCGATGTGGCGGACTTCAACGATCCACAACGGGCCGCCGAAGGTATCGAAGGGGTGTGGATCAACGGTGTGCTGAGCTACCGCGACGGCCAGGCGAACGGGCGCAGGGAAGGGCGGTTCCTGGCGCGGGAAGGGGATTTGCGTACAGGGTTTAATTGACTGAAAAGATCGCAGCCTGCGGCAGCTCCTACACCGGATCGCATGTCCCTGCAGGCGCTGCCGCAGGCTGCGATCCTTTGATTCTGGAATAGTGGCACATTGAGATTAAAGAATGCCATCACCAAGCCGATTCGCTGACGTACAGCCCGGCTACACTGTGGGCTATTTCTGTCTGGGAGCAACTTGATGAGCTTCGGCAAAACCACTCCAATCCTGCGGATCTTCGATGAAATCAAGGCCGTGGAATTCTACGTCGACTTCCTGGGTTTCAAGATCGACTGGCAGCACCGTTTCGAAGCCAACTTCCCGCTCTACCTCCAAGTCTCCCGCGGCGAATGCGTGTTGCACCTGTCCGAACACCACGGCGACGCCACACCGGGCTCGGCCCTGCGCATCGAGACCGACGAACTGGAAACCTTCCAGCAGCAATTGCTGGCCAAGGAATACCCCTTCGCCCGCCCGCACATCCAGGCCATGCCATGGGGCAGCCAGGACATGACCATCAGCGATCCGTTTGGCAATCGGTTGGTGTTTACCAATGCGATCAGCGCGTAAGAGTTAGATCGCTTTCGCGAGCAGGCTCGCTCCCACAGGGTGTTCATTGAACCTGTGGGAGCGGGCTTGCTCGCGAATGGGGTTTCCATTCAACGCAAAGTAAATGTCAGACCCGGAAGTGGCTGACCATCATCTGCAACTGATTCCCCAACCGCGCCAGTTCAACGCTGGACTTGGCTGTCTCATCGCTGGCCGCAGCGGTCTGCTCCGACACGTCGCGCACGTTGATGATGCTGCGGCTGATTTCTTCGGCCACGGCGCTTTGCTGCTCGGCGGCGGCGGCGATTTGCTGGTTCATCGACTGGATGTTGGACACGGTGCGGGTGATGCTTTCCAGTGACTCGCCGGCCTTGCGGGTCAGGGCCACGCTGCTGTCGGTGAGGACGCGGCTGCTGTTCATCACCGCCGACACTTGTTGCGTGCCGTTTTGCAAGCCGGCGACCAGGCCTTCGATTTCTTCGGTGGACTTCTGCGTGCGTTGGGCCAGGCCACGCACCTCGTCGGCCACCACGGCAAAACCACGCCCGGCTTCACCGGCACGGGCCGCTTCGATGGCGGCGTTGAGCGCCAGCAGGTTGGTCTGTTCGGCCACGGCCTTGATCACGTCCATCACGCTGCCGATCTTGTCGCTTTCTTGTTGCAGCACGCTCATGGCTTCGGTGGAGCGCACCACCTCACTGGCCAGGCGTTCGATCTGGGCAATGGCTTCGTTGACCACTTTGTCACCCTCGCGGGCTTCGCCATCGGCCGCGGCGGCGGCTTGCGAGGCTTGTTCGGCGTTACGCGCGACTTCCTGAACCGTGGCGGTCATTTCGTGCATGGCGGTGGCGACCTGATCGGTCTCGACCTTCTGGCTGTTGACCCCGGCGCTGGTTTGTTCGGTCACCGCAGACAGTTCTTCGGCGGCGCTGGCGATCTGGGTCACGCCATCGCGGATGCCGCTGATCAAGTCGCGCAGGGTCACGCCCATGCGGGCGATGCCTTGTTGCAATACCCCGAGTTCGTCGCGGCGGGTCACCCGGACGTCATGGGACAGGTCGCCGCTGGCGATGCGATCGACCACCGCCAGTGTCTCGCGCAGCGGGCCGGTGATCTGCCGGGTGATCAGGACGGCGGCGATCAGGCCCACGAGCAATGCCAGTACAGTGCTGAACAGTTGCAGGGTGCGGGCCTGGGCGCTTTCGGCATCGCGGCGGTCCAGCTGGATCTGGTACAGCTGCTCGCTCAGCGAAACGATGGCGGCGCCTTCGTCAGTCATTTCCTTGCGTGCCACCACGATCTCGTTGCTCGCGGTCTTGTAAGCCTGCAAGGCACTGCGGTAGTTGCCCAGCGCGGTTTCCAGTTGACGCAGGGCCTGTGGCTGAATGTCGGCCAACTGCGCGTTGAGGGATTTCACGCTGGCGATGGCGGCATCCAGTTGCGCGACGGCTTTCTGCTCGGTGTCGGCGTTGGTGGTGGCGATGTAGCCACGGACTTCGTAGCGGGCCAGCAGGAAGGCTTCCTTGGCGGCGCTGATGGCCTGGAACTGTTCGAAACGTTGATCGCTCGGCGGCAGTTGTTGCACGCGGGTGTTGATGTCATTGATCAGCGTGCTGGCGGTTTCCGCGTTGGCGGTCATCTGCTCGCGAGCACTGTTGCCGGCGCGGTAGGCACCACGCATTTTGCTCAGGGATACCTTGTAGGCGTCGATGACGGCGCCTTGTTCCTTGAGCAGCTTGAGGTTTTCCGGGCTCTTGAACTTCACCAGCAGCGCTTGCTGTTGCGCCGAAAACGCTTCGAGGGTGGTCTGCACATTCTGCGCGGTGGTTTCATCACCGTCGGCGAGCATGTATTGCAGGCGCACCACGCGCAGTTTGGTCAGGCCGGCGTTGAGCTGGGTGATGTCGCTCATCCAGTTGCTGCGGTCGATCAAACTGCCGAGGCTGGTCCAGCCGGTCAGGGCGAGGACGCAGGTCAGGGCCAGGACCAGGCCAAAGCCCAGGCCCAGTTTCAGGTTCACGCTGATGTTGCCGAACCAGCTATTCATCAAATTCCTCCAGGAACGTAGTGCTTCTCGATCGTCGGTTGGCTGGAAGATTGTTGTTTTTAGGTGCCAGCAAGGTATTCAGAAGGGGTTTATCGGCAGCAAACACGAGAGCTGAAAGGATTTTATGGCCAGGATCAAAAGATCGCAGCCTGCGGCAGCTCCTACAGTGGAGGGTGCACAACCTTGCAGGCGCTGCCGCAGGCTGCGATCTTTGCTTTCAGCTTTTTTTCACAAGCGTTTCACCCCCTGCCCACGTCTGCCTCTCTACCCTCGGCGCATCGAATGAAAGGGTGTATGCCGGCGAGGCGGCTTGATGTGGAATTGAGACTGAGTCTGTTTGGAATCACCCGCTCGATTGATCTGGGTCCCTTGGCCCGCTTTCGCAATGCGGCGGTGGTGCTGGCCTCGGCGCTTTTGGTGGTTCCCCTGACGCTGTTTTTACTGCGCCCGGCCGCCGTGCCGGACCTGGCCCATGGCAACGTCGCCGGTGCACGGGCGTTACAGGCGGGCTGGGCCAAAGGCGACATGATCGTGTTGGTGCGCCACGTCGAACGTTGCGATCACTCCCGCGCCCCTTGCCTGAGCGGCAACGACGGGATTACCGACCGTTCGCGCAGTGTCGCGGTGGCCGTCGGCGCGCAGTTCGAGCAACTGGGCCTGGACAGGGCCGACTTCTACAACAGCCCGATGATGCGCACGGCGCAGACCTCCAGCTACATGTTCAACAAGGTCAATGCCGGGGACGAGTGGTTGATCAACTGCAAGGGCACCATGCTGCGCGATGCGATGGCGCACAAGGTCGCCGGTCGCAACCTGATCCTGGTGACCCACAGCGAATGCATGTCGCAACTGGAGAAGGACCTCGACTTGCCGTCCTCGACCCTGGGTTACGGCGCTTCACTGTTTATCACCGCCGATCCTCTCAAGGCTCCCCGCATGCTGGGCTACATCGAAGCCTCGGACTGGCGCTCGGTGACCCCCGAATGAATTCACTCTCCGCACCGGAACACCCCATGCAGACGCCTTCCCGCTCCCGTTTTTACTGGATGAACTTCGGTATCCCGCTGGCCTGTGCGGTCGTGGTGTTCCTGATGTTCGACCTGACCAGAATCGACATCGCCTTCAACGATCTCTTTTTTGACCCGGTGACACAGACCTTTCCGCTGGACCATGTGCATCTGTTCGAAAAAATCACCCACAAATGGGCGCGGATCATCCCGAACTGGACCGGGGAATTGGCGATCATTGGCGCTTTGTTGTCGTTAATCTGGCCGCTGTTGAAGGCCGGGAAACATCCGAAGGTCAACGCGTTCCTGGAAAAAATCAAAGTCGCGCCGGTGCTGCGGTTTGCCAGCAAGCATCGGCGGGATTTTCTCTACGTGGTGTTCGCGTTTGCCATCAGTACCGGCCTGATCCACTACCTCAAGGGCCACACCAGCGTGTATTGCCCGATCGAAACGACACAGTACGGCGGCAAGATCGAGCACAAGGAGTGGTACGAAAACTTCGATTTGCTCAAGGTGGCCGGTGACGGTCGCTGCTGGCCGGGCGGGCATGCCTCGGGGGGCTTTACGATGCTGGCGCTGTACTTCGTGGCGCGTCGTTATCGCTGGCAGTACTCCAGGGCGCTGATGTATGGCTCGCTGGGGCTGGGTTTTGTCTACGGTACGACCCGCGTGTTGCAGGGCTGGCACTACATGTCCCACACGTTCTGGGCCGGGATCGTCGTGTGGCTGGCGTGTTTGCTGACGGCGCTGGCGTTTTATGGGCGGGCGCGGCTTGAGCTGCCAGTGCTGCAGAAGGTTGAAGAGCCTGTGTTGGCAGCTGAGACCTTGCCCAGGTTCTAAATTGTCGTTGCCTGGGACATAGCTTTCGCGAGCAAGCCCGCTCCCACATTTGATCGGTGTCGTACAGGCGAACGCGGTCAAATGTGGGAGCGGGCTTGCTCGCGAAGAACGATAACGCGGTCGTGGACGTGTTAACCCAGACTCCGCGACCACTGCCGCTCCGGATCCTCCCAAACCTTGCTGACCAATGCCGTCAGCACATGGTCCTGCCAGCACCCGGCAATGTTCAGATAATCCCTGGCATAGCCTTCACGCTCGAAACCCAGGCGTTCCAGCAACCGCGCGCTGCGTTCGTTGCCGGGGATGTAGTTGGCCATGATCCGGTGCAGGTTCAGGCTTTCGAACATGTAGCCGATGCCCGCCTCAAGCGCTTCGCGCATCAGGCCCTGGCCCTGGTGGGACTCGCCCATGTGATAGCCGAGATAACACGCCTGGAACGCCCCGCGAACGATGCCGCTGAAATTGCACGCGCCGATCATCTGCCCGCTGTCGCGATCCAGCACCGCGAAGTGCACCGCATAGCCTTCATCGAACGCCATGGCCTGTTGCGCCAGGCGCGAGCGGATTTTTTCCGGGCTGTAGTAATCGTCCGCGCGAACCGGCGTCCACGGCGCCAGGTGCGCGTGGTTGCGTTGGTAGAAATCGCTTTCCAGCGCGGCTTGAGCGGGGCTCAGGATCGCCAGCGTCAGGCGCTGGCAGGGCAGGGTGAAGATCGTCATCGGGCGCTCCGGGCGCGTTGCCCATGAAGGAGGGAATGACGAGCAATCTACAGGCAAAAAAAAGCCCGCGGGAGGGCGGGCAAACCGTAGTTTCTTGAATGAGCGAAGCCAATGTACAGGTTGCGCGTTTAAGGCGGGGTGAAGAAAAGTTCATCAACGGATCGACGCGCGGTGCATTCCTTGCGGGGTGCACGCGCGCATCGAGTGCCGGCCAGCGTCAGAAGTTGTACTTGAAGCTGGTCATCACATTGCGTGGGGCGCCATACACGCCATACAACCCGGACTGGCTGTAATACTCGCGATCGAACAGGTTGTTCAGGTTGACCGACGCACTGAGGTGCTGGCTGATGTCATAGCGCGCCAGCAGGTTGGTAACGGCGTAGCTGCCCTGGCTGAAAGTGTGCAGGTCCGCCCCGACTTTGCTCTGCCAGTTCACGCCGCCGCCCACGGTGATTTTGTCCAGTGGCCCTTGCAGGCGGTAGGTGGTGAAGGTCTTGACGCTGTTGCGCGGCAGGTTGGTGCTGATGCGTTGGTCGTCGGCATCGGTGGTGACCGAGTAGGCATACCCGGCCGACGCCTGCCAGCCTTCGGCCAGTTCGCCGTTCAGCTCCAGTTCGATGCCTTTGGAGGTGGTGTCCTGTTCGGCGCTGTACACGTTGTCGTGTTGCCAGATCGCCAGGTTGTCCTGCTCCAGTTTGAACAGCGCCAGGCTGGAGTTGAGCTTGCCGTCCAGGTGCGTGCCCTTCAGGCCGATCTCGTAGCCTTTGCCTTCCATCGGGTCGAGCGGTTTGTTGTCTTCGTCGGTGACCCACGAGGCTTGCGGGTTGAAGATCTTGGTGTAGCTGGCGTACACCGACCAGGTGTCGTTGAGGTCGTAGACCACGCCGGCGTACGGGATGTACACGCCGGTTTCTTCGCGATTGACCTCGGTTTCTTCGCCGCCGTAAGGGCGGTCGGAGGTGTCGCGCTTCCAGTTGATGACGCGGCTGCCGAGGATCAGGCTCAGGTCGTCGGTCACGCTGAAGCGCGAG
Source organism: Pseudomonas fluorescens (assembly GCF_902498195.1). GTDB lineage: Bacteria > Pseudomonadota > Gammaproteobacteria > Pseudomonadales > Pseudomonadaceae > Aquipseudomonas > Aquipseudomonas fluorescens_BU. The sequence goes on from NZ_CABVIY010000002.1 coordinate 44,636, forward strand.
GTCAGGTAGGCCGCGTACTGGTTTTCGTCGATCGACGATTTGCCGCTTTCGGTGAAGTTCGGGTCGACCGATTTGCCGTCCCAGGTGAACAGGTTGTCGATCACACCCGCCGGGGAATTGGCGTAGTCGTAACGCCAGCCACCCCAGGTCGGCACATTCTCCTTGTACTGGGACAGGGTCATGCCGGTGATCAGTTCGTGCTGGCGACCGAACAAATCGAACGGCCCGGTCACGTAGACGTCCAGGTTGTCCTGGCGCGGGGTGCCGGAGAAGCGCACCGGCAATTGCGTCAGGCCGCTGCCATCCGGATTGAGGTCGCCCATGGCGAAGTTGAAGGCCTCGTCGAATTTGTTTTCGGCGTGGGTGAGTTCGATCTTGCCGCTCCAGCCGTTGCCCAACTGCTGCTCGATGGAGGTGAAGAAGCTGGTCTGTTCGTGATCGTTGTACGACCATTCCGGCCCGGCATTCAGCGAGCGCTTGAGGTTACTGCGCTCACCGGTGCTGAGGCGGGTGGGCAGGCCGGAACGCAGGGGCGAATCGACGTCGGTGCGCTGGTAACTGAAGCCCATGGTCAGCAGCGTGTCTTCGGTCAGGTCGAATTCGGTGATGCCGTAGATCAGTTGCGATTGCAGGTTGTAGCGATCGATCCAGGCCTTCTCTGTCTTGTAGTCGGCCACGAACCGGCCGCGCACATTGCCGGTTTCGGTCAGTGGCCCGGAGACGTCGAAACCGGTGCCGTAACGGTCCCAATTACCCGCTTCGCCGGTGACGCTGGCCTGGGCTTCGGCGGTCGGGCGTTTGCGGATCAGGTTGATCGTCGCCGAGGGGTTGCCCATGCCGCTGATCAACCCGGTGGCGCCCCGCACGACTTCGACGCGGTCATACATCGCCATGCTCTGGGCGTAGTTATCCAGGCGGGTGTTGGTCGGAACCCCATCGATTTCATAGTTCTGGATCGCAAAGCCGCGGGACCAGTAAGCATCGGTTTCAGAACCCAGCCCGTCGCGTACCACCGTGATGCCGGGCGTGGCTTCCATGGTGTCGGTCAGGGTGGTCAGGCGCTGGTCGTCCAGGCGCTGGCGGGTCATGACTGTCAGCGATTGCGGGGTTTCCCGGGGGGTGAGGTTCAGGCGCGTCGAGCTGCTGGACGAGTAAGTGGTGTAGAGCCCGGTGCCTTCGGTGGTCGAACCCGGCGCCTTGCCGGAAATCGACACCGCGCCCAACTGCAAGGTATCGCCCGTACTTGCTTGCAACGAATAATTGCCATTGGCACCGCGACTGCTTTCAAGGCCCGTGCCGGCGAGCAGGAGTGCCAGGCCTTGATCCGCGTCGTAGCGCCCCTTGAGCCCGGACGTGGCTCGGCCTTCGGTCAGGGAAGGGGAATAGGACAGCAGGATGTGTGCGGTCTCGCCGAATCGGCTCAGCGCTGGCGCCAGCGGCCCGGCCGGAATGTCGAAGTCCTGCTGCGCCTGCTCGGCGGCGGCCCAGGTGGGCAGCATCAGCAGCGGGGCGGCCGCCGTCATGCAGGCGATGCCCTGAACCACGGCGCCCGCCAGGTTTTGCTTGAGTGATAAGTGCCAGCCCCGGCGTTTGCGTGCGGTGGAATCCACGAGTTGTTCCCCATTGAATTGAATGTCTGGGGTTTAAGTCTCGCGAGAATCGAAAACGGACCACCCAAGCGAAAAATAAATTGAGCGTCAGGCCAGTCGCGGCTTCAGCGTGACCCAGTAACGGGTGAATTGCTGCACATCGAGTTGCAGCGTGTCGGCGACCGCGAAGATGACTCGCTCGGTATCGGCCAGCGGGAACGTGCCGGACACACGAACATCGGCCAACGTCGGATCGCACGCCAGATGCCCGCGACGGTAGCGGCTCAGGTCATCGAGGAAATCCGCCAGGCGCTGGCCCTGGGCGACCAGCATGCCTTGAGTCCACGCCGGTGACGTCAGGGCGACGGCTTGCCGGGCGATCACGCCCCGGTCGTTGAAGCTGAGCTGCTCGCCCGCTTTCAGTGCGACAGGAATATCCGTTTGCAGGGAAGGGCGGAGCACCAGCGTGCCGTGGTACACACTGACTTGAGTGAAGCCTGCGCGCTGCCGGACACTGAACCGCGCCAGGGTGGCCTCAAGGCGACCTTCGGCGGTTTCCAGCGTCAACAGACGGCCGTCGGCGATGCTGTCCCGGGTGATCAACAGTTCGCCCCGCAGCAGCCGGATGCGCCGGGTTTCGCGCTCGAAGAGCACATTGATGGCGCTGTCGGTGTTGAGCTCGACCCGAGTGTTGTCGGCGAGCACGAGGCGCCGTTGTTCGCCGATACGGCTGTGGTAGTCGGCGGTCATGTCTTGCAGGAGTGCGGTGTCTTTCAGGCTCCAGGCCCCGGCACCGGCCGCCAGCAAAATACTCAGTTGCTTGATCGCCGCACGCCGCGACAGCGTTGGCCGCAACGTCGCGTGGGCGAGGGGGCGCTGGCCAGGGCTGCGCAGATCACTCATGCGCTGGGCGAAAGCCTCGGCCCGCTGCCAGGCGCGCTCGTGCATGGGATGCGCCTGACGCCAACTCATCCAGGCGACCAGAGTCGCTTCGCTGACATCGTGTTCCTGAAGCTCCAGGTGCCAATGCATCGCCTGCTCGGCGACGTCACCGGAGATCGAAAGCGTGTCGTTGGCTTTCATGGCGGGTCCAGGCTGTCATCGAGCTGGATGCACATCGCGCCCGCCTTGATGATGTAGCGCTTGACCGTGGTGACGGAAACGTCGAGCCGCCCGGCGATTTCACCGTGGCTCAGCCCGTCCACCTGCGACCACAGAAACGCTTCGCGCACCGGACGCTCCAGACCCTCGAGGGCGGCGTCGAGGGCGATCAGGGTTTCCAGCACAATCGCCTGGGTTTCCAGGCTGGGGGCCACCTGTTCGGGCATCGCCGCGAGTGCCTCAAGGTAGGCGCGCTCGATTTTTTGCCGACGGTAATGATTGGACAGCACGCTCTGGGCCACCGTCGCCAAAAACGTGCGTGGGGCATGCAGCTGCGCAACCTGTTCCTTGGCCAGCAGGCGCATGAAGGTGTCGTGGGCCAGGTCCGCCGCGATGTGCGAACAGTTCAGTCGGCGCCGTAGCCAGTTCTGCAACCAGCTGTGCTGCTGACGGTAAAGCACGGCCACATCGCAGAAACCGGTTTGGGGGGATGGAGGCATGAGGTGAAGGCGCCGGATGAGTAAATATCACAAATGATAATACTTATCATATAGATCGGCAGGGTATGGCGGCAAGAAGCTCGTGGGCCTTTGTTGCGGGAGCGAGCTTGCTCCGGGCGGCGTTCCCACGATGGTCGTGAACGATAGCGCGTAAACCGGAGGTCCGGCGGCGCGCTCGGGTTTTTCGCGAGCAGGCTCGCTCCTGCAGGAGGCCCATTGTTAACAGGTTCAGGGCAAGTGATCCGCCGCAAAGTCGGCTTCCGAACGCGCGTGCAGACGGCCCTTGCGGCAGGCTTGCTGAAAGCGCTCGAAGTCACGCTCGTTCTGTTCGGCATAGTCTTTGGCATATTTGTAGAGCGCATCGGCCAGTGCGTCGCCGGTGCCGATGTAGCCGCTGATCTGCGCGGCGTAACCGGACGCCTTGGCGTGGGCCCGTGCCAGGGCGCGACCACAGACCCTGCCGTAGGCGATGAAGGTTTCGTCGTCGAAGGTTTCAAGCTCCGCCGACACTTTCATGTCGCGTAATTGACGGACATAGAAGTGGCGACCGCTGGGGCCCGTGGTCCAGCCGAGGAACAGGTCGCTGGCCGATTGCATCAGGCGCTGGCCTTCGACCACACGCTGGCCCTCATGCCGGGTCCGGGTCTTGGCCTTGACGTAACCGGCGAGTACCGAGCGCCGCGCTTCCTTGAATTGCAGGAACAACGGGAACTCCTGCTCGTCGGTCAACAGGGCCACCAGGCAGCGGGTGCCGACACTGCCGACCCCCACCACCTTGAACGCCAGGTCCTGAGCCTTGTAGCGTGACAACAGCTCACGGCGGTCGGCTTGCAAGGTGCCCCGGTAGTCGCGCATGAAGGTGTCCAGCAGCGGTCGCCAGTCCGACAGGCGCAACCAGTCATCGTCGGCGTCGAGCATCGTGGTGTTGCTGTGCAGGTGGAAGATCTCCGGCAAATCATCGCGGATAATCAGGCGACCCTGGGTGTCGCGCTCGCTGATTTTGGGCAACAGTTCGGCGTGGGTGCGCCGCTCGGCTTTTTCGATGGCGCGCTCCACGTGCTCCAGTGCACCTTTGCGCGCCTGCTCGCGCAGATCATCGTAAGTGATGGACTCGTACCAGGTGTCCAGCGCGCTCTGCTGGGCACACTCAAGCAGGGTCTGCTGATAGGCGCCCGCCACTTCACGGCAGACCGCTTCTTCAACCGAGCTGCCGTGGCGCAGGTCGCGGGCGGCCACCAGAAAACTCGCGACCAGGCGTTTCACGTCCCACTCCCAAGGTCCGGGGTGCGCTTCGTCGAAGTCGTTGACGCTGAACAACAGATTGCGTTCGGGCGTGGCAAAGCCGCCAAAATTCATCAGGTGACAGTCACCGCAGATCGGCGAAACCAGCCCCATGTCCGGCGTGCCCGCCAGGTCGTGGGCCTGCAGCAACGCATTGCCGCGGTAGAAGGTAAACGGCGACACCAGCATCCGCCCATACCGCAACTCGACCAGCGCCTTGACCCGCCCCTCGCTCGACGCCTTGATCAGCGGAATCGGATCGCGACTGATTTTGCCCAGGGACGCCTGCGCACTGCGCGGGCATTTCTTGCGGGCATTCTTGCCTTGTTTGAAATGGTCTTGGAGGGTGGTCATGGGGGCTCATTTCGGCAGTGGGTTGGGGCGTATGTCGATTGAGTGTAGAAGGGCTTCGCGCCCTGACTTCAAGTGCTTGAGGGCGATGAATCCGATGAATCGGGAGCAGGGTTGATGCAAAGATGAACGTTCGCTTAAATGTTACGTATGCTATACATTCAAAGGCTAATGTTACGGTTACTGGACATGGATTACTCGCTGATCATCTCCCGCCTGGGCCAACAGATTCGTGAAAAGCGAGTCAGCCGGGGCCTGACGCAAGCACAACTTGCCGAACTCGCCGGTTTGCCTCGACAGAAAATCATTGCGGTAGAGAAGGGCACCCTTTCTGTCGCCATGGCGGCTTATGCCCGAGTACTGGGCGCCCTGGATTGTGAGTTCACGGTTGTCCCGGCAGCCATGCCAACCCTTGATGAGCTGGGGGATTTGTTCAAATGAAAATGACTTCTCTCAAAGTCGATACACCTGAAGGCATCAGCGGCCGAATTCTCACCAGCGCTGAAGACTTTATTTTTCGCTATCACGAAGATGCATTGCCCGGTGCGGCCATCAGCCTGACGATGCCGGTACGGCCGGACGATTTTCGTCGGCGGGATTTGCATCCGGTTTTCCAGATGAATCTGCCGGAAGGCTATGTGCTCGAGCACTTACGCAATCGCTTGGCTAAAACCACTAACGTCGACCCCATGCTGTTGTTGGCGCTTTCCGGGAGCAGTTCCCCCATCGGCAGGGTTCGTGTGCGCTCCGAAACAGTCGATGCCTTGTTGGCGGATCAGGATTTTGCAGGTGAAAGGCTCGAAGAGATTCTGACGTGGGACGGCACGGAGGATATTTTTGCCGATCTGCTCGACCGCTACATCCTGCGTGCGGGCATTTCAGGTGTTCAACCCAAGGTGTTGGTGCCGGAACGGCAGGATGCCGGGTTGCCGCGTGTGACATCGAAAACATCGGACTTGATCATCAAGAGCGGCCGTGACGAGTTTCCGGGGCTGGCGGTCAATGAGTTCGTGTGCATGTCGATCGCCAAGGAAGCAGGTTTATCCGTTCCGCCCTTTTATCTGTCTGATAACGCGAAGCTGTTTGTCATGCGCCGCTTCGATCGGGACGACCAACTCAACCCGATCGGCTTCGAGGACATGGCGGCCCTGATGGGGCTTTCTGCCGACCAGAAATACAGCAAAAGCTACGCGGCAATCGCCAAGGCCATTCGTTTGTTCTGCCCTGCGCAGCATCTGCGATCTTCCCTTGATCAATTATTCGACAGTGTTGCCTTGAGCTGTATCGTCGGAAATGGCGACGCACACTTGAAGAACTTTGGCTTGCTCTATTCGCAGCCAACACGACGCGATGCGCGCCTGGCGCCCGCCTATGACCTCGTCAACACCACTGCCTATATTCCGGAAGATGTATTGGCGCTGGATCTGGCGGGTAACAAGTCCATGTTCGCTTCGCGACAAGGGTTGCTGGAATTTGCGCAAACCTGTGAAATCGATCGACCCAGGGAGCGCATTCAGACAATGCTGGCGGCTGTTGAAGCGGTCATTGCCCGTTATCCCCAGCATCGTGAGCAGGTTCCTCATGTCATCAGTGCCATTGAGCAGTCGGCGGCACCCTTCGTGCTGACTTTTGGGTAGCTTGCGAATGACGGGTCGCTGTCAAATCTCGCTCACCTTCACCACCCGCCCAAAATGATGCGCCCAAAGCCTCACCCCCAAGCCCCCCGACCGATCCAGTGACGACCCCACCGTCAGGTCCGTGATCAGCGTCGGCTGCAACCCGGCATCAAACAGCGCAAACCCCGCCGCCAGGCAGCAGGTTTCGGTTTGCAGGCCGCACACCAGCACGCGATCCACGTTCAGGTTTTTCAGGTATTCGATCGTTTCCGGCGACGGCGCGTAGCCGTATTTGATAAAAATCTGGTCAGCTTCAATTAGGCTGCTATCGTTTGAGGCAGGGTGCCATCCAAGTTGTTTCTGGAAAGGCGTTTTGGATTCGTCATGCCGTTCGACGGTGGCGACGCTGGGCAGGGTGCCGATGAGCGCGCGGATGCCGTCGATGAGCCATTGGGGAGGACTGAAGCTGGGTTGGACATCGATGATGAGCAGGGCTTGATGCATGAATAGGGCTCCGGTTGGATCCGATTAATGTCGTCAAAAAAATGACTCATTTTCGTTATTACAAGCCATTGGGCGGTGGAGGAGACAACCTATTGACAGTGTCAGTCGGATCTCCCATTATCGGCCCGGTTTTAATGGCCTTGCGCCATAAAACTGTCGGATGTGACCGTGTAGTTTTACATGCTTTGTATTCGTATATGGTTAAACGATCACACACCGTTAGCGGACTTCGAACACTGGTATCCGCTTGAATCTTCAGGAAGAAATTTCATGTTTGTTGAGCGAGTACTGGTTACCGGCGGGGCGGGTTTCATTGGGTCGCATCTGGTAGAAGCGTTGTTGGCCAAGGGATATAAAGTCCGGGTGCTGGATAACTTGTCCACAGGCAAAGTCAGTAATTTGCCGATGGACAATGCCAACCTGAACCTGGTCATCGGCGATGTCGCGGACAGCGCCGTCGTGGCCCAGGCCATGCGCGATTGCAATGCTGTCGTGCATTTGGCGGCCGTGGCTTCGGTCCAGGCGTCGGTGGATGATCCGGTGGCGACCCATCAAAGCAATTTCGTCGGCACCCTCAACGTCTGTGAAAGCATGTTGAAGGCCGGGATCAAGCGCGTGGTGTTCGCGTCCAGCGCGGCGATCTACGGCAACAATGGCGAAGGCACGGCCATCGACGAAGACACCCCCAAGTCGCCGCTCACGCCCTATGCCAGCGACAAACTGGCCAGCGAGTACTACCTGGATTTCTATCGCCGTGAACATGGCCTGGAGCCGGTGATCCTGCGTTTCTTCAACATCTTCGGGCCACGCCAGGACCCGTCTTCGCCGTACTCCGGTGTGATCAGCATCTTCACCGAGCGGGCGCTGAACAAGCAGCCGGTGTCGATTTTCGGCGACGGCGAGCAAACCCGCGACTTCGTCTATGTCCAGGACCTGGTGAGCATTCTGCTCCAGGCCGTGGAGGCGAACGAGCCGCGTCCAGGCGCTGTGAACATCGGCCTCAGCCGTTCCACCAGTCTCAACGATTTGATCGCTGAGCTGGGAAGCGTCACCGGCAACCCTTTGACGGTGAACCACCAGGCGCCACGCCAAGGCGATATTCGCCATTCGCGCGCCAACAATGCTCGCCTGCTCGAGCGCTTCAATCTCCCGGAACCGACGTCCATCGGCCAGGGTCTGGCAAAACTCATCCGCAGTCTGTAGGCCGGCTGGTTTAACCGCCCGGGTGCAGTGGTATTGGTGCAGTCAATTCAAGAGTGAGTTATGGAAATCGTTTTTCGCAGGACGCGTGTCCGCTCGGTCGCCAAGCGACTGTTAGCCGCTCTGGCTTTGTGCGTGAGTGGGCCCGCCGTGCAGGCAGCCGCACTGACGCCACCTTCCAGCGTGACCTTCTGGTATGCCGACGAACCGCCCATTTCCGAGCTGGCGCAGTTCGATTGGGCGGTGGTCGAGCCCGGGAACATGGCGGCGGGCGATGTCAAAACCCTGCGCAAGCTGGGCGGCCAGCCGTTCGCTTACCTGTCGATCGGTGAGTTCAGTGGCAGCAAGGCCGAAATCGCCAAGGCAGGCCTGGCCAAAGGCGTCAGCCCAGTGCGCAATGACGCCTGGGACAGCCAGGTCATGGACCTCGCGTCGCCGGCCTGGCGTGAGCATTTGCTCGGCCGCGCCAAGGCGTTCCAGGCTGACGGTTATGCCGGACTGTTCCTCGACACCCTCGACAGCTTCCAGCTGTTGCCGCAAGGCGAGCGGGAAAAACAACGCCTGGCCCTCGCCAGTTTCCTGCGCGAACTGCACAAGAGCCAGCCGAACCTGAAGCTGTTTTTCAATCGCGGTTTCGAAGTGCTGCCGGAACTGGATGGCGTGGCCGCGGCGGTCGCCGTTGAATCGATCCACGCCGGCTGGGATCCCTCCGCCAAGCGTTATCGCCCGGTGCCCGAGGCCGATCGCCAGTGGCTGGAAACCCACTTGCAACCGTTGCGCGCCAAAGGCATCCCGCTGGTGGCGATCGACTATTTGCCGCCGGAGCGCCGTGAAGAAGCGCGCAAACTGGCGAAGCGTCTGCGCGAGGAAGGGTTCATTCCGTACATCGGCACGCCGGACCTGGATTCGATGGGCGTCAGCAACATCGAGATTCAGCCGCGGCGGATCGCCATGCTGTTCGACCCGCGCGAGGATGACCTGACCAGTAACCTGGGGCACATCGTGCTGGGCGGCCTGCTCGAATACCTCGGTTACCGGGTCGATTACCTGCCGGCCGACAAATTGCCCAATTACCAGTTCAGCGGCTTGTATGCCGGTATCGTGACCTGGATGACCTACGGCCCGCCGGCGGACAGCAAGGCGTTCAACGGCTGGCTCAACAAGCGCCTGGACGAAAACGTGCCACTGGTGTTTTTCGCCAGCCTGCCGATTGAAGATTCGGCCCTGCTCAAGCGCCTTGGCCTGAATCTGTCGGCGCCATTGGCGACCCAGGCGATGACGGTCAGCTATCAGGACAAGTCGCTGATCGGCGGCTTCGAAGGCCCCGTGCAGCCGAAAACCCGTGGCCTGTCGAACATCTCCGTGCTGCCGGACGGTCCCAAGCCTGTCTTGTCCCTGAACTCCGCGGACGGCCAGACCGTGACGCCGGTGGCGGTGGCCAAGTGGGGTGGCCTGGCCTTGACCCCTTACATCCTGGAAGAAAGCGACGAACGCAGGCGCTGGATCCTCGACCCCCTGGCGTACCTGCAAAAAGCCCTGCGCTTGCCGGCGCAGCCACGTCCGGACACCACCACGGAAAACGGCCGGCGGATCGCCACGGTGCACATCGATGGCGACGGTTTCCCCTCCCGCGCCGAAGTGCGCGGCACGCCCTATGCCGGCAAGGCGGTGCTCGACGATTTCATCAAGCCCAACCCGTTCCTGACCTCGGTGTCGATCATCGAGGGTGAGATTTCACCCCGTGGCGCGTTTCCGCACCTGGCGCGCGAGCTGGAGCCCATCGCGCGCGAGCTGTTCGCCAACCCCAAGGTCGAAGTCGCCACCCACACCTTCAGCCACCCGTTTTTCCTGATGCCGGAACTGGCGCGCAAACGCGAGGACTACAATCCGGAGTACGGCCAGAACATGAAGATTCCGGGCTACGACAAGATCGATTTCCGTCGTGAGGTGTTCGGCTCGCGGGACTACATCAACCAGCAGCTCACCACGCCGGAAAAACCGGTGAAGATGATTTTCTGGCCAGGCGATGCGCTGCCGTCGGAGGCCACCCTCAAGCTGGCCTACGAGGCCGGCCTGAAAAACGTCAATGGCGCCAAGACCATCCTGACCAAGAGCAACCCGTCGCTGACAGGCTTGAACCCGTTGTTGCGCCCCACCAGCGTCGGCCTGCAGTACTACGCGCCGGTCATCAACGAGAACGTCTACACCAACCTGTGGCACGGCCCCTACTACGGTTTTCGCGATGTCATCGACACCTTCGAGCTGACTGACAGCCCACGGCGCCTGCGCGGCATCCACCTCTACTACCACTTCTATTCAGCCACCAAGCAGGCCTCGATCAAGGCCATGGACGATATCTACGGCTACATGCGCGAGCAAAAGCCGATGTCGCTGTGGATGAGTGACTACATCGACCGCTTGCATGGCCTGTACCAGTCGAGCCTGGCGCGTACCGCCGAGGGGCACTGGCAGATTCGCGGCATGGACGCGTTGCGCACCGTGCGCCTGGACCCGCAAATGGGCTGGCCGGACCTGGTGCGTTCGCAAGGCATCGCCGGGGTTCGCGATTTGCCGCAAGGGCGCTACGTGCACCTGAGCAGCGATCACGCCTTGCTGGTGTTGCGTACTGACCGGGATGACCGACCGGCGCTGGAGGAAGCCAACCTGCCGTTGCTGGACTGGCGGTATCTGGATGACCGGCGCGTGAGCTTTGCGTTTGCCGGGCAGGTCGACCTGACCTTCTCGGTGCGCTCGTCGAGCGCCTGTCGGGTCGAAGTGGATGGACAGCGCTTTGCAGGCAAGGCGTCTGCCGGCCTGTGGACTTTTCAATTACCAATGAAGCAGGTGAGTAATGGTCAGCTCCTCTGCAACTAAAAACAGCCGCCTGCTCAATCCATGGGCACTGGCGGTGGTGGCGGTTGCCGTGGGAGGTCTGCTGTGGGCGACCTTCCAGCGTGAAGAAGTATTCCAGCCCGATGGCCGCGAGCCGGATGCGGTGTCGGCCAACTATGCCGAACTGCTGCTGACCGCCCACCCGGAAGACGATCACCTGCGCGTGCAGCTGATCGAGCTGTTGATCCGCCTTGGCGACTACGCCAAGGCGCGTCAGCACGTGGAGAACTGGCCCACGCCGGTGCTGGATCTGCAGGCGTATTACCGGCTGGAGCTGGATGCGCTGGAAGCGTCGCGCAGCGGTGACTTGATCGCCCAGCAAGCCTTGATCGAACGCCTGAAAGCCTTCGATCACAGCAAGCTGCCATTGCCGCAGTTGCAGAGCCTGGCCAGGCTGGCGCTGACCTTGCAGTCCCCGGCCTACGCGGCCGGCGTTTTCGAAGAAATCGCTGCCCGCGACCCCAAGCAGCGCACCGATGCGCTCAAGTCTGCCGCCAAGTGGTACCTGGCGGGGGAGAACCCGGCACGGGCGGCGCAAATCTACCTGGAGTTGAGAAACGACACCGACCAGGCGGCCGAGCGGCGTGAATATGCGCAGCTGGCGTACAACAGCCTGCTGGCTTCCGGGCAGGGTGATCAGGCGGTGCAGGTGCTCGCTGATGAAATCGATCTGCTGGTCAATCCGCAGACCGATGTGGCCTGGGTGGAGCAGGGTGTCGATGTGGCGGTCGCGAGCAAGCGCTTCGATCTGGCCCAGCGTTTCCTGCAACAGTGGCGCGTCCTGGAACCGGACAATCCGCAAATCCTGGAAAAGGATTTTCGCATGCGCCTGGCCCTGGGCGATCTGGAAGGCGCCTGGCTGGATGGGCAGCAATTGCTGCTCGATCATCCAGAAGATCAGCCCTTGCTGGAGCAAATGGCCCACCTTGGCGAATGGCGTGGCGACAACGAAGCCGCGCTGGATCACTGGATTCGCTTGCTGAAATTGCGCGAAGACCCGCAAATCCGCGAGCACTCATGGCGTCTGGCAAGCCAGCAATTCGACTTCGACCGCTCGATTCCGCTGCTCGCGGAGATCATGAACCTGCGCGCGCTGACCGACATCGAACTGGATGCACTGGTCTATGGCCATGAGTCACGGGGCACCCCGGACCAGGCCGAAACCTGGTTGCGCAACTACGTGCACAAGTACCCCGGCCATCGCCTGGCCTGGACGCGCCTGTTGCAGAATCTCGAAAACACCGGGCAGTTCGCGTCAAAGGCCAAGGCCTACGGGGACTATTCGAAACGCTTTGCGCTGACCACCCACGAGCGCGTCGATTGGGCCGACACCTACCTCAAGTTGTACGACAGCCCTTCTGCCTGGAAGGTCATGCAGGTCGACACGCGCAAGATCGACGATCCGAACTACTGGCGCGCCCGGGCTTCTTTGGCCTGGAACCTGGAACTGGACGATGAGCTGCAGCTTGCCCTGGAGAAGGTGCTGGCGCTCAAGGGTTCGCTCAGCCGGGGCGACGAGAGTCAGCTGATCACCATCTATCGCACCACCGATCCGCAGCGCGCGTTGACCATGATGGTGGGTGTCTGGGAGCGTACCCATAACCCGGACCGTCTGGTCGAAGCGTTGCAGCAAGCCCAGCAAATGCAGGATTGGCCGCAGATGATCGCCTTGCTCAAGGATGCCGAGCAGTATCCGCAGGCCTACGATCAGTCCCAGGTCCTGGCGGCGCGGGGTGCGCTGGCGGTGCAACAAGGACAGCCCGAGGAAGCCAGGCGCCTGTACCTTCAAGGCCTGTCGCAGTACCCCGATGACAACCTGTTCCGCGAGCGCCTGATGTGGCTCTACGTCGACACCGGCAACGTCAGCGAACTCAAGCCGTTGTTGAGCAAATGGAAGTCGCAGGCACGCAACGACCGGATCCTCTGGTTGCCGTTCGCCAGCGCCAGCCAGTTGGTCGGTCGCAACACCGAGGCCCTGGCCTGGTACCGCACCTACCTCAAAAGCGCCCCGAACGACTGGCTGGTGCAGGCGGCCTACGCCGATGCGCTGGACAGCGCCGGTTATGAAGATGCCGCCCAGCGTCTGCGCCTGAAGCTGTTGCGCAGCCCTGAAGGTGAAAACATTCAGCCGTCGTCCCAGCGCTTCGTGATCTGGTTGCGCCTGATGGCCAGCAGTTACTCGCCGCGCAAGGCGCAGCAGGAAGCCCTGAAGTGGCAGGACGGTTCGCCGGCAATGCTGCAACTGTGGTTCGAGCGCCTGTTGGCGCGTCTCGATGACACGAACCAGGAAGCGCAAAAGGACGACTGGCTGGCCTGGGCGCGCAGCCAGGGCCTGAAGGTCGAGCGTTACGAGCAAATTCAACAGGCCCTGCGCAGCCGCAACAAGGCCCACGTCGAAACGTTGCTGGCCAGCAATGATCTGAACGCGGCGCAACGGGTGCAAGCCCTTACGCGTTTGGGGCGCCTCGATGAAGCGCTCGCCATCAGCTCGTCGGAACTGGGTGACGAGCAACCGGAAGCGGTGCGCAATCAGCTGCGCCGCCAGGCGGTGGAGATTCAGGAACGCACGCCGCAAGGTGCGCAGTTGTCGTGGCACGAACAGGATTTCGGCGGTATCGAGATCAAGGGCCCGCGCCTGGAAATTGCCCACAACCTGGGCAATCAGTGGTACGCCGATCTCCAGCTGGAGCAGGGCGATTACAGCGGCGACGACATCGAATCCTCGAGAGTCGGCGAAGAGCACAACGCGACCCTGACCCTTCAGCGCGCCGTGGAGAACGGCAGCTACAAGCTGTTCGCCGACACCAGCCAGCGCAGCGACGACGACCGTAATGGCCTGGGTCTTTCCCGGACCTGGCAGTTGGGCGTGAGCGATGAACTGGAAACCGGCGTCGACTGGCACCGCAAGAGCGAAGACAGTGGCTTGATGCGCGCGTTCGGCCAGCAGGATCGCGTGTACCTGGGCGGCCGTCATAGCCTGACCGCTCGCGACCAGTTCAGCTGGGAAGTCGCGCAACGCTCGTTCTCCACCCGGGACGGCGACGACCTGGGCGACGGCCATGCTCTGAAAATGGAGTTCAACCACACCCTGGAATTCGCCGGTCCCAACTGGACCGTGCGCAGCGGTGTCGATTACCAGAAGAACCGGGTCAAGGACAAAACGCTGAACGACCTGTCCAGCAACTTTGGCGGCCCGATCATCTCGGAGGCACCGCCGCTTCCGTTCGTCGACCCTGACACCGGTGTGGCCGAGCCGATCAACCCGCTGGACATCCCGACCGTTTCGGCCGATGACCTGCTGCAAAGCCGCTACGGCCAACTGTATGTCGGCAGTTCCTGGCGTCGCGGCTTGCCGGGGGCGCTGGTACGCACGCGTCCGCAATACACGTGGCTGGTGGACCTGACGGCGGGCTGGCAATGGACGGATCAAACCTTTAACTACGGCATCAATACCGGGATCGGCGTTGAAGTGCTGGGCGATGACGAACTGGCCTTCACCTTCGGCTACCAATCCGCGCCACAAGGCGGGGACGGCAAGGCCGGTGGAACACTGGGTGTGAGCTACGGCGTGCGTTTCGGACGCTGATCATGGAATTTCTACGGGAGAACAACGTATGCAAGCAATTCGTAATCTGAGCCTGGCGCTGGCGGTCCTGTTCGTCGCCGGCTGCACCAGCTTCACCAACGACGCCAGCCCGAACCTGCCGCGCAGCGCGCAATGGGGCGTCGTGCCGATGGTCAACTATTCGCAGACGCCGCAGGCCGGTGAGCGCAGCGAGCAGATCCTGCTCAGCGTGCTCAGCAGCCACGGTCTGAAACCACGGGTCTACCCGGCCAGCGCCCAGGGCGAACAAGCGCTGATGGACGACAACGAGCGTCTGGCTGGCGCCCTCGACTGGGCCCGCCAGCAAAAACTCGATTACGTGGTCTCCGGCAGCGTCGAAGAGTGGCAGTACAAGAACGGTCTGGACGGCGAACCGGCGGTGGGCATCAGCCTGCGGGTACTCGATGCCAGCAACGGTCAAGTGCTCTGGAGCAAAAGCGGCGCACGCGCCGGCTGGTCCCGTGAAAGCCTGGCGGGCACTGCGCAAAAAGTGCTCGACACACTTGTTGGCGCCCTTCGGTTCGAGTGATCGCAATGAATTCTCCACACATGGATTACAGCCTGGCGCCTCGCGCCAGCGGCCCGGTGTCTTGGCTGGAAACGTTCCTGGTGACCGGCCTGGCCATCCTCCTCGGCCTGTGGTTGACCCCGGAAGACCCGATGCAGATGCACGGCGGTTTCCCGTGGCCGATTCTGGCGCCGCTGCTGTTGGGTGTGCGTTACGGATTTGTCCGCGGCCTGCTCAGCGCCGCTCTGTTGGTGGCGGCGGTCTTCGTCCTGCGCTACATCGGCCATGCCGGCTACGAGCAGCTTGAGCCGTCGTGGATTGTCGGCGTGCTGGTCTGCGGGATGCTGGTGGGTGAGGTGCGCGATCTGTGGGAGCGACGCCTGGAGCGTCTGCAGATGGCCAACGATTACCGTCAGTATCGTCTCGATGAATTCACCCGGGCGCATCAGATACTGCGCGTCTCCCACGACCTGCTGGAGCAGCGCGTGGCGGGCAGCGACCAAAGCCTGCGCAGCTCGTTGCTGGGGCTGCGGGAAAAACTGCGGGTGATGCCGGAGGAAGGCGATGCGCTGAGCGCCTTGGCCGACCCGATCGTGGCGGTGCTGGGGCAATACGGCGCGCTGCGGGTGGCCGGCCTGTACCGGGTGGACGAACGGGGTACGCGGGTGTTGCCCGCGCCGCTGGCCACCATTGGCGTCATGGGTTCGCTGGACACCGATGACGGCCTGGTCAAGCTGTGCCTGGAGCGCGGCGAGCTGGTGAGCGTGCGCCAGGAACTGCTCGAAGCCGGCACCTCGGCGCAGTTCTCGTCGTTGCAGGCCTGCATTCCGCTGATCGATGCCGACGGGCGCCTGCTGGCGGTACTGGCGGTGCGGCAGATGCCGTTCTTCGCCTTCCAGGATCGCACCTTGAGCCTGCTGGCGTTGTTGGCCGGGCACATCGCCGACCTGCTGCTGCATGACGGGCAAGTGCTGCACCTGCAAGATTCGGATGCGCAGAACTTCACCCTGCAACTCAAGCGTTCGGTGGTGGACGTTGAGAAGCACAAGTTGTCGGCCGGCCTGTTCGCCTTCGAAATGACCCGTCCGAATGAAGAGCTGACGCGCCTGCTGGAACGCAGTCAGCGCGGCCTGGACTTGCACTTGCCGCTGCGCAACAACCGCGACCATCAGCTGTTGCTGGTGCTCCTGCCGTTGACCAGCCCGCAAGGCACCGAAGGTTACCTGGCGCGAATCAACCTGATGCTGCACGAACACTTTGGCATTGAAAGCGACATGGACAGCCTGGGTGTGCGGGTCATGCCTTTCAACCTGGAGCCTGGTGAACACAACGGGCTGCGTAACTTCCTGTTCAACGAGTGTGGTCTGAATGATCAGCAAGTGGCTGTTTAGCGGAGCCTTGTTGTTAGAGGCGGGCAGTTGGACCAGCTTATGGACCGACTTGCCCGAGGCGCACCAATTACTGGTGTTCACCCTCAGTCATGGACTGGCCTGCGCGATGTTGTGCGGGGCGGTCTGGCTGCTGTTGCCGGCGCGTTACCGCTCGCCGTTGCCGTGGAGCCCGCTGTTCATTTTCAGCCTGGCGTTCTTCGTGCCGGTGCTCGGTACGGTGGGCGTGGTCGCGGCGATCTTCCCGGCGCTGTACCTGCCCCGCAAGCGCGACAAGCAGGTCTGGCAAGCGGTCGGCATCCCCGACCTGCCTTATCGGGCGCAGTTGCACGCACGTTCGCCGATCTTCGCCGATGGCGGCTTGCAAGACGTGCTGCGTCATGCCCCCGATCCGGATCAGCGCCTGGCCGCGTTGCTGGCCACCCGGCGCATGCCCGGCAAGGAAGCGGTGCCGATCCTCAAACTGGCGCTGGGCGACCCGAGCGATGACGTGCGGCTGCTGGCGTACTCGATGCTCGATAAACAGGAGAGTGACATCAACCTGCGCATCCAGATCGCCCTCGGTCAGTTGAACGGCCCCACGACCAAGGCCACCGGCAAGCTGCACGGCACGCTGGCGCGCTGGTATTGGGAGCTGGCGTATCTGGGCCTGGCGCAGGGCAGCGTGCTCGAACACGTGCTCAATCAAGCCAACGAACATGCCGAGCAAGGCCTTCAGGCCGGCGAGGGCGGCGAACTGTTCCTGCTGGCCGGGCGTATCGCCCTGGAGCGCGGTGACGTCCATCGCGCCGAATTGTTGCTGACCAAGGCCCAGGAAGACGGCATGGGCGCGGCGCAGATCCTGCCGTTCCACGCCGAGCTGGCCTTCGAGGCCGGTCGTTACCACGAAATTCCGGGGCTGCTCACTCGCCTCCCCGAAAAAACCCGCCAGCGACCTCCCTTCGCTGATCTGGTGAGGAGCTGGACATGAGTCACAAGGAAGAGGCGCCGATGGCCGACATCTGCCTGCTGCTCGAAGGCACCTGGCCTTATGTGCGCGGCGGTGTGTCGAGCTGGATCCACCAGATGATCCTCGGCCTGCCGGAATTGACCTTCTCGGTGATGTTCATCGGTGGACAGCGCTCGGCCTATGGCGAGCGTCGCTACCAGGTTCCGGCGAACGTGTTGCACATCGAAGAAGTCTTTCTCGAAGACGCGACCCATCCGACCGACACCCGGGGCACGCCACGGGAAGCCGATTTGCAGCAGCTTCAGGATTTGTACCGCTTCCTGCATCACCCGGACGCGCCGGAACCTGCGCTGGGTGAAAGCCTGCTCGCCTGCATCGCCGAAGGCCGCATGACCCTGGACGACGTGCTGCGCAGCCGCGCCAGCTGGGAAGCGTTGAGCGAAGGCTATCGCCTGCATTGCGCCGACCCCTCGTTCATCAACTATTTCTGGACCCTGCGCTCGATGCAGTCGCCGATGCTGATGCTCGCCGAAGCGTCGTTGCGGATGCCTCGGGCGCGGGTGCTGCATTCGATTTCCACCGGTTACGCCGGGCTCCTGGGCTGCATCCTCAAGCAGCGCTGGAAGTGCACCTACCTGCTCAGCGAGCACGGGATCTACACCAAGGAACGCAAGATCGACCTGGCCCAGGCCAGCTGGATCGCCGAGAGTTCCGGCGAGGCCTTGAACCGCAGCCTCGACGCCGGTTCGGGTTATATCCGTACCTTGTGGGTGCGTTTCTTCGAGCGCATCGGCCAGCTGACGTACAACAGCGCCGACAGCATCATTTCGCTGTATGACGGTAACCGCCAGCGGCAAATCAAGGACGGTGCCGATCCGGTCCGTACCCGGGTCATTCCCAACGGCATCGACCTGCCACAGTGGACCGCGGCGCTGGAATCGCGCGCGCCCGGCATCGCGCCGGTGGTGGGCCTGATCGGCCGCGTGGTGCCGATCAAGGACGTAAAGACCTTTCTGCGGGCGATGCGCGGCGTGATCAGCGCCATGCCCCAGGCCGAAGGCTGGATCGTCGGGCCCGAAGAAGAAGACCCGGAATACGTCAGCGAATGCCGCAGCCTGATGGCCAGCCTGGGGCTGGAGGGCAAGGTGCATTTCCTTGGCTTCCAGCGTATCCAGGAAATCCTGCCGCAACTGGGCCTGATGGTGCTGACCTCGATCAGCGAGGCGCAACCGCTGGTGATTCTCGAAGCCTGGGCCGCCGGCACGCCGGTGGTCAGCAGTGACGTGGGCTCGTGCCGCGAGCTGATCGAAGGCGGCAGCGCCGAAGACCGCGACCTGGGCCTTGCCGGCAAAGTGGTGGCGATTGCCGATCCACAAGCCACCAGCGTGGCGATCCTCGAACTGTTGCGCAGCCCGTCGCGCTGGCAGGCCGCGCAGGCCAGCGGCTTGCTGCGGGTCACCCGTTACTACACCGAAGCCTTGATGCTGCAGCGTTATCGCGACTTGTATCAAGCCGCCATGGAGAACAGTTAAATGGCCGGTATTGGCTTCGAACTACGCAAGATCCTGTCGCGCGATTCCTACACCGCGACCTTGCACGCTTATGTCTATGCCGGCCTGATCAGCTCCGGCCCCTGGGTGTTGTCGATCATCAGCGTGATGCTGGTGGGTATCATCAGCCTGAGCCGTGTCGTGCCCAATACCCTGGTCGGGCAGTTTCTGGTGACAGTGACCTACCTGATGGCCAGTTCGCTGATCCTCACCGGCGGCTTGCAGCTGTTCTTCACCCGCTTCGTGTCTGATCGCCTGTTCGAACAAAAGTACGAGCAGATCCTGCCCAACCTGCTGGGTGTGTTGTTGATCATCACCGTCGGTGCCGGGGTGCTGGGCATCGTCGTGCTGAGCCTGTTGTTCGATCAGTCGCTGATCTACCGATTGCTGGTGCTGTCCAACTTCGTGGTGTTGTGCAACCTGTGGATGGTGATCATCTTCCTCTCGGGGATGAAGGCCTATAACCGCATCCTGCTGGTGATGCTGGTGGGCTACTCGCTGATGGTGGTCAGCGCCTACCTGCTGGCTTTCCTGGCGATACCGGGCCTGTTGCTGGCGTTGTTGATCGGGCACACCACGCTGTTGTTCCTGTTTCTCTACGACATCCTGCGCGAGTACCGCGCCGAGAAGCTGATCGCCTTCGACTTCCTCCAGCGCCGCCAGGTGTTCGTCAGCCTGCTGGCCACCGGGCTGTTCTACAACCTGGGCATCTGGATCGACAAGTTCCTGTTCTGGTTCAACCCCGGCACGTCGAACATCGTCATCGGTCCGCTGCGGGCGTCGATCCTGTACGACTTGCCGATCTTCCTCGCGTACCTGGCGATCATTCCCGGCATGGCGGTGTTCCTGGTGCGCATCGAAACCGATTTTGCCGAATGGTATGACCGGCTGTTCCGGGCGATCCGCGAGGGTGAAACCCTGCAGCACATCAGTTCGCTGAAAACCGAAATGACCTTGTCGATCCGTCAGGGCCTGCTGGAAATCTGTAAGGTGCAGGGGCTGACCGTGGTGCTGCTGTTCCTGTTCGCCCCCCGTTTGCTGGACTGGCTGGGGATCTCCAGTTACTACCTGCCGCTGTTCTACATCGACCTGATCGGGGTGAGCATCCAGGTGGTGTTCATGGCGCTGCTCAACGTGTTCTTCTACCTGGACAAGCGCACCGTGGTGCTGGAGTTGTGCGTGCTGTTCGCCGTGTTGAACGCCACCCTGACCTTGCTCAGCATGTACCTGGGCCCGAGCTTCTTCGGCTATGGCTTCACGCTGTCGTTGCTGATCTGCGTGTTGCTGGGGCTGCACCGTTTGACCACGGCGCTGGAAGACCTCGAGTACGACACTTTCATGTTGTCGCGCTGACCCCCAGGCGGTACCTGCAAAGGCACTGGCGTCTCGCGCCGGTGCCTTTGCAGTTCGGGAACGCGTAAACCCGGATGCCCAGTGGTGCTTTCGAGTTCTTCGCGAGCGTGCTCGCTCCTACACAGGGCATTGCGTCAAACCGTGGGGTTCTCCTGGGTCGCGGGTTGCAGTTCCGCCCGCTGGCTGCGCCTGAACAGCAACAACATGATGACCCCGCCCATGGCCACGATGGCGGCCGCTACGCGCAGGGCCATTCCCAGGTCACCGGTGGCGGTGGTGATGTAACCCAGCAGCGAAGGCCCGATGGCGCCGCCCAGTGCGCCAATGCTGCTGACGATGGCGATCCCCGCTGCGGCGGCGCGACGGGAGAGGACTTCTGGCGGAATCGACCAAAACACCGACAAGCTCGCGAAATGCCCGGCCGAGGCGATGCTCAGCAGCAGGATCGACAGCACCGGGTTACCTTCGGCATTGCGCAGCAAGGCCAGGCTCAGGGCCGCCGCGAACAACGGCAGCGCATAGTGCCAGCGACGCTCGCGGGAACGGTCGGAATGGCGTCCCACCCAAAGCATCGCCACGATGCCCACCAGGGCCGGGATGGCGGCCAGGAAACCGACATGCATCACGTCGCTGATACCGCTGTTATGAATGATCGTCGGCGAGAAAAAGGCGATGGTATTGGCCAGCACATAGCTGCACAGCGAGATCAACCCCAGCACCAGGAGCTTGGGTTCCTTCAGGGCCAGGCGCAGGGAGCTTTCATGGCCTGATGGCGCGTGAGCTTGCTGCTCGACCTGCAAATCCTGCTCGACTTGCTGTTTTTCCTTGTCGCTGAGCCATTTGGCATTCGCCGGCCGGTCATCCAGCCAGACGAATGCAACCACTCCCAGGATCATCGCTGGCAGGCCTTCGAGCAGAAACATCCACTGCCAGCCCTTGAGCCCCAGGTACCCGGAAAAGTAACTCATGATCCAGCCCGACAGCGGCGAGCCGATGAGCCCGGCAATGGGCACGCCGACAAAAAACAGCGACGTGATGCGTCCGCGCCGGCTGGCCGGATACCAATAGGAGAGGTACAGAATGATGCCCGGGAAGAAGCCGGCTTCGGCCACGCCCAGCATCACCCGCAACACATAAAACTGCCAGGGTGTCTGCACGAACATGGTCAGTGTCGATACCAGCCCCCACAGCAGCATGATCCTGAGCAGCGTCTTGCGCGCACCAATGCGGGCCAGCAGCAGATTGCTCGGCACCTCGAACAGCAGGAAGCCGACGAAAAACAAGCCGGCGCCCAGGCCGTAGACGGCCGCGCTGAACCCCAGGTCGTTACTGAACTGCAGCTTGGCAATGCCAATGTTGACCCGGTCGATGTAGTTGACGATGTAGCACAGCAACAGCAGCGGCATGATCCGCAAGGTTATTCGTCGATACACCGCAGAATCATTGCCCAGGGATGTGGAAGGTTGCATGGGAACTCCTGTCTTGTTTTTGTTGGAGGCTGCTGATCCTGGACAGAGGCCCGCAGAGGCCAGGCTGGCCTGGTGAGTCCGTCCGTCACACAGCGTGCGAGTCAATACGCTTACACGTGCTGCCTGCGATTTGCAGGGTCGGCATGTGATTGACAAGGTCAACTATGTAGTTGATATTGTCAACGTAAATAAACACCCATGACGAGGCGTGACCTATGTCGTTGAACACCCCTTTGACCCGCCTGCTCGGCATCCAGTACCCCATCATACAAGCGGGCATGAGTTGGGCCTCCAGCTGTGCCGCATTGCCTGCGGCAGTCTCCAATGCCGGTGGTCTTGGGGTGATTGCCGCCGGCCCCATGCGCCTTGAAGACCTGGCGCAGACCCTCGCCGAGATCAAGACGCTCACCGACAAACCCTACGCCGTCAATATCCCGCTGTACCGCAAAGGCGCCGAGGACATACTCGACCTTCTGGAGCGCGAACGCGTGCCGGTGATCATTGCCAGCCAGGGCTCGCCGAGGCCGCACCTGGAGCGCTTTCATCGCTATGGCGCGACCTGGTTGCACGTCGTCGCCTTTGTCGAGCATGCCCGCAAGGCAGCGGCGGCCGGTGTCGATGCGCTGGTGGTGGTCGGTTGCGAGGCCGGCGGTCACCCGCCCGCCAATGAGGTGAGCACGCTGGTCAATGTGCGCAGTGTGCTACAGCACGTCGATTGCCCGGTGGTGGCGGGCGGAGGCGTCGCCGACGGTTACGCCAT
The DNA here is from genome assembly GCF_902498195.1 of Pseudomonas fluorescens. Lineage (GTDB taxonomy): Bacteria > Pseudomonadota > Gammaproteobacteria > Pseudomonadales > Pseudomonadaceae > Aquipseudomonas > Aquipseudomonas fluorescens_BU. The sequence goes on from NZ_CABVIY010000002.1 coordinate 67,251, forward strand.
CGCCGCTTTGCTGGCGCTGGGCGCGGACGCGGTGCAGCTGGGCACACGCTTCATTCTCAGTGACGAGGCGCGCCTGCACCCGGAGTACAAGCGCAAAGTGCTTGAGGCCGGCATCGACGACACCCTGCTGGTGGGGCGCGGCAAGCTGCCGGTGCGCAGCGTTCGCAATGCATTCACCGACCGGGTGCTGGCCGCCGAGCGCGACGGCCAGGCCATCAACGATCCGGCGGCGTATGAAGCGCTGCTGGCCTCGGCCACCCTCAAGCAAGCCAGCCTTGAGGGCGACACGGCCAATGGCAAGGTCGAGGCCGGCCAGTGCGCCGGACTGATCAACGATATTCAACCCGCCGCCAGCATCATGGCGACGCTGGTGCAGGAAACAGAGCGGGCACTCAAGCGTCTTCGCGACATGCAGTCTTGATAGGAGAACAACAATGACCACCGAAACCCTGATCCTGAGCGAAGTCGATAATGGCGTGCTGGTGCTGACGCTCAATCGCCCGGACAAACTCAACGCCCTGAATTTCGCCCTGACCCAGGCCCTGGTCGATGCCCTGAAAGCCGCCGACGCCGACGAGTCGATCCGCGCGATTATCCTGACCGGTGCCGGTCGTGGTTTCTGTGCGGGGGCCGATACCCGCGAGTTCGCCATTCTCACCCCGGACAACCAGGCGCTGGTCGAACAGCGCGCCGCCTTGACCACGGAATTGCAGGGGCTGGGCAAACGCCTGAGCAAGCCGTTGATTGCCGCGGTCAACGGCTACGCCATGGGCGGAGGCAGCGGCCTGGTGCTGTCCTGCGATCTGGCCCTGGCGACGCCCGAGGCGCGGTTTGGTTACCCGGAGGTCAAGCATGGCATCGTCGCCGCCATTGTCATGGCCGGGCTCGTGGAGCATGTCGGGCGCAAGGCGGCCTTTGAGCTGGTGGCCTGCGGTCGCACCGTGCAGGCGGACGAAGCCCTGGCTCTGGGCCTGATCAATCGGGTTGTGCCGGCGGAGCGCTTGCTCGACGAAGCGCGCCAACTCGCGGCGACGCTGGCCAGTCATTCGGTCGAGGCCATGCAGGCCACCAAACAGATCTTCCATGAAGTGGCGCAGTTGCCGTTCACTGAAGGTTTGAAGCGCGGCCAGGCACTCAATGCGCGGATGCGGGCTTTCCGTCAAAGCCAGGGGACCCCTGCATGAAACCACTCCAGGGTATTACTGTGATCGAGATGGCCCGGGTGCTTGCCTGCCCGCTGGCCGGGATGATCCTGGCGGAGCTGGGCGCGCGGGTGATCAAGGTCGAGCAGCCTGTCACCGGTGACGAAACCCGGGGCTACGAGCCTTTCGCCGACAACGCCCCGCAAAGCGAGGGCGATGACGCGGGCCTGGAGCGTAGCGCTTATTACTACGCGTTCAATCGCAGCAAGGAATCGATCAGCGTCAATCTGCGCACCGCCGAAGGCCAGGACATCGTGCGCAAGCTGGTGACCGAGGCCGATGTGGTGCTCGAGAATTTCCCCACCGGCACCCTGGCCCGTTACGGCCTGGATTGGCCGAGCCTGCAAAAGCTCAACCCGCAGCTGGTGTATGTCTCCTGCACCGGTTTTGGCCAGACGGGCCCCTACGCCAAACGCAAAGGCTATGACACGGTGTTCCAGGCCATGAGCGGCCTGATGAGCATGACCGGCGCTCGCGAAGGTGAACCGGTCAAGCCCGGCGTACCGGTGGCGGACATGACCTCGGGCCTGTGGATCGCGCTGGGCACACTGGCCATGCTCCAGGGTGCCAAGGGGCGTCGAGAGGGCGCTTACCTGGATTTCTCCATGCTCGACGGGCAGATCCCGCTGCTCTCGCTGGCCGCCGCGCGCTTCTTTACCCATGCAGAAATACCCGCCCGCCTGGGCACCGAACATCCGGGGCGCGTGCCCTCGGCCAGCTTCCGCTGTGCCGACGGTGGCTTCGTGCACATCACCGGCGCCGATCAGCATTGGAAGCCCTTGTGCAAATTGCTGGGCCTGGACGCACTTGCCGAGGATCCACGGTTGCAGGAAAACAGTGGGCGGGTGCGGCACCGTGACGACGTCATGCAGGCGCTGACCCAGGCGTGCCAGGAAATGACGCGCGACCAACTCTGTGCCGCGTGCGACGCCTTCGGCGTGCCGGCCGGTCCGCTCAAGACACTGGACGAAGTGATGGTCGATCCGCACCTGCAAGCGCGAGGCGTGTTCGACAGCTTCGAGCATCCGCAGACGGGCACCTTCCCGGCGATTCGCTTGCCCTTTCGCTTCACCGGCTTCGACGACCCGACACCCAGTCGCCCGCCGTTGCTGGGTGAGCACAATGACCGGGTACTGGCCGAACTGGGCTTTTCCCTCCAGCAGATCGATGGCCTTCGGGCCCAGGGAGCGATTTGATCATGGACACGTATTCCACTGTACGTCTGCACCTCGACACCGAACGCCACATTGCCGAACTGGTGCTTGATCGACCCGACGCGCGCAACGCCTTGAACAGTGCCTTGTGCCGCGATTTTCATCACGCCTTGCGCACTGTTCACGACACCCCGGACGTGCACGTGCTGATGATTCGCGCCGAAGGTTCGGTGTTCTGTGCGGGCGCCGATTTGAAGGAGCGTCAGGGCATGGACGACGATCAGATCCGCGCCCGGCGCCTGCGAGCCTTTGCGCTGTATGCCGCCATTGAGGATCTGCCGATTCCGGTCTTCGCGGTGATCGATGGTGCCGCCATTGGTTCCGGGTGCGAGATTGCCAGCGCCTGTGACTTTGCCATCGCCAGCGAGCGCGCCAGCTTTCGTTACCCCGAGGCGCGTTGGGGCACCGTGGGCGCGACCCAGCGTCTGCCCCGCATCGTCGGGCGGCGCCTGGCCAAGGAACTGATGTTCACCGGCCGCGTGGTCCATGCCGACGAGGCGCAACGTATCGGCCTGGTCAATCGTGTCGTGGCTTCGGGCGATCTGCTTGCCGTCAGCCAGGGGCTGGCCGAGGAAATCGCCGCCGGGCCGACCCACGCTATGCGCAGTGCCAAGCACACCCTGGACCACGGTCTGGACGATAGCCGCCATGGCGCGCTGGCCAGGGAAATCCTGGCGATCGAAGAGAACCTCAACGCCGGTGTCTGGAAAGCCGCCATGACCACTTTCAAGAAGGATATTGCCCCGTGAGTGACATCCAATCCCCCGTTCGTATTCCGCTGTGGGCGGTGCTGTGTGGTGTCGCCGAACAACGTCCGGAGGCCGACGCACTGGTGGCCGAAGACGGTCGACTCACCTATCGGCAATTGGTCGGGCGCGTGGACGACGTCGCCCGGTCGATGTTGGCGCTGGGCCTCAAGCACGGCGACCACATCGGCCTGTTGCGTGGCAACTCGGTCACCTGGGCGGTGTATTGGTATGCCGCGGCCTCGTTGGGGCTGGTGACCGTCCCGCTCAACACAAGGTTTCGCACCGAAGAGTTGAGCTACGGCCTGGATCACGAAGATATCCGTGCGCTGTTTTGCGTCGACCGATTCCTCGACAAGATCGACTTTGTCGGCATGCTGCGGGACATCGAGCCGGCCATCGATGGCACCTTGCCGGGCCAGGTGCTGCCGCTGTTGCAAACCCTGATCGTCGATGGCGAAGCGGTGCCCGCGGGCGCGCGCCGCCAGGGCGACTTCCTGGCGGCGGGCCAGGCGATCAATCCGGCCGAGCTGCAAGCCGCACGCGCCCGGGTGCAGGCCGATGACACGTTGCTGATTCAACTGACATCCGGCACCACCAGTTATCCCAAGGGCGTCATGCTCAGTCATGCGGCCATGCTCGGCGTGGCGCAATCGGTGGCGCGACGCATCGGCGTGCGTCCCGAGGATCGTTACTTCAGCCCGCGGCCTTTCTACCATGTGTCCGGCAGCACCATGTCCTTGCTGGTCGCCCTGGTTGAAGGCGCCTGCCTGGTCACCGCACAAACCTTCGACCCCGGCCAGGCGCTGGAAATCATGGCCCAGGAGCGCTGCACGCTGACCTCCGGCAACGACACGATGTTCTTGATGATGCTCGCGGACCCGGGATTCGATCCTTCGCGACTGCACCTGCGCGGTGGCTGGGCCGCCGCCAGTCCGCATATCTTGCGCGACGTGGTCGAATTGATGGGGGCGGTGGAGATCTGCAATGCCTACGGTTTGTCCGAGGCGGCGCCCAACCTGGTGGTGTCGGCGGCCAGCGAGCCGCTTGAGCAACGCATCGACGGCTACATGTTGCCCCATGAGGGGATCAGCATTGAAATCCGTGATCCGAAAACCGGCGCAACCCTGGCGCCCGGTGAAGTCGGCGAGATCTGCGCCAAGGGCTGGAGCCTGATGAAGGGCTACTACAAGTTGCCCGATAAAACCGCCGAGACCCTGCGTTCAGGCTGGCTGTACACCGGTGACCTGGGTGAGCTGGGGGCCGATGGGCGACTGCGTTTCATCGGTCGGCTCAAGGACATGTTTCGTGTCGGCGGGGAGAACGTTTCGCCGCTGGAGGTCGAGCAGGTCCTGCTCAAACACCCCAGCGTAGAACTGGCCCAGGTGGTCGGTGTGCCCGACCCGCGACTGGGCGAGGTGCCGGCTGCCTACGTGACCCTGCGCAGTGGGCAGCAGGTGGACGCCACGGCATTGATTGCCTTCTGCAAGGAGCGTTGCGCCAACTTCAAGGTGCCGCGCTACCTGAGCGTTGTCGAGGGGTTCGAGAGCATCGGCATGACCGGCTCGAGCAAGGTCCAGAAGAACCGTCTGCGCGAGCATGCCATCAAGGCGTTCGGACTGGGCTGAGACTCACTCACTCTGGCCGCTTTCACGCTCCTGGTCGAGCATGGCGCGCGCCTGGTGAGTCAACTTCTGCAGGGCGACGGCCAACAGCTCACGTTCGCTTTTGGTCAGGCATGACTGCAGTTGTTTGTTGAGCTTGACCGCTTCGGGGAACACTTCATCGACCAGGGCCTTGCCCTGGTCGGTCAAGGACAGGGCAATACCCCGTGCATCGTTGGGGTCGGGTTGTCGGGCCACGAATCCGCGCTCATTGAGCTTGACCACGATCCGGCTGGTCAGGCCCTTGTCGAACTGCGCCTGGGCGGCCAATCGATTGAGGGACAGTTCCCCGGCGGTGTTGATCAGGGCAATGACCCGCCACTCGTTCATGGTCAGCGAGAACTTGCGCAAGTAAACGCTGGCGGTGTTCTTGGTGTAGAGGTTGCTCAATTGACGCAGCTGGAACGACATCAGGTCGCGCAGGTCCTGCGGCTCGCCAATGTCCGTTTTGGTTGATTTAGTCACGCCTGTTTTCTCATTCAAATTAGTTGACATGCTCAAATATATTAGCAGAGACTCAGCTCTGCCCGGGATGCCTTGAAACTCGAAAAATCCATATGGCCCCTGACGAACGCATCATGTTAGCGGTTACCCACATAATTGACGATGCCAATCATCTACCGACCAGGAGTCTCCATGACCGATGTCGTACTTTGCGAGTGTTTCGCGCGCGACGGGTTGCAGCACGAAAGTGTGATGATCCCGACGTCTCGCAAGCGCGAGCTGATCGAACAATTCGCCGACGCCGGTTTTGCCCGCGTGGAAGCCACGTCCTATTCCAACCCGGCCGTCATCCCGCAGTTTGCCGATGCCAGTGAATTGTTGGCCAGCTTGCCGCGACGCGAGCGGGTTTTCTACAAGGCGACGTGCGCCAATGTGCGGGCTGTAGAGCGGGCCATCGTGGATCTTGAAGCCGGCTTCGGCGCCAACGAAATCAGCCTTCTGGTGTCGGCGTCCGAGTCCCATTCGCAGAAAAACCTCAAGCGCAGTCGCGCCGATCAATGGGCCAACATTGCGGCGATGGTCCAGGCCGCTCAAGGTCGGTTCAGGTTGATCGGCACCGTGTCCGTAGCATTCGGTTGCCCTTTCGAAGGCGCGGTCGATGAGCAGCAGGTATTGGCGGATGTCGAGGCCTTCGGCAGGCTCGGCGTGGCGCATGTCACCCTGGGCGACACCACCGGCGTCGCAACGCCACACAGCGTGCGTCGTTTGTTCGGGACGGTTCTCCAGGAGCTGCCTGAGGTAACGCCCATCGCGCATTTCCACGACACCCGTGCCACCGGGCTGGTGAATTACCTGGCGGCCCTCGAAGCCGGCACTCGTTATTTTGACTGCGCGTTTGGCGGGGTCGGTGGCCACCCGGCGAAGGTCAAATATGGATCCGGCTTCACCGGCAATGTGAGCACCGAGGATTGGGTCAGTCTGCTGGAGTCGATGGGGGTAAACACCGGTATCGACCTGCAAAAAATGATGGCCGTTTCCGCGCTTTGCGAAACCGCGCTGGGGCGTGAGCTTCACAGTCGAGTGGCACGCAGCGGGCTGAATCCGCTGATCACCTGATCGCCAGAAACACAACACATTTCATTCCTTGCGCCTGTGTGTCCGAGCACGGGATGGCATCGCTACGCCCGCGTTCGGGAGGCCGAGGGATCGCCCGAGCGCCAAACCGGATCAAGAAACCAATAAAAATAACAGGGGTATTCATGTCTAGAAACGCACGAGCAAAAACCATCGCACTGGCCAGCATGACCGTGGGGCTGGTGTTTGGGCAGTCCGCCCACGCGGCCTTCCTGGCGGACAGCAAAGCGGCCGTCAGTGCCAGAACGTTCTACTACAACAATGACAACCGCGACGGCGGAGCCGATCAGCGAGAAACGGCCCAGGGCCTGCGTTTCGATTACCTTTCCGGTTTCACCGACGGCACAGTCGGCTTCGGCGTGGATGTGCAGGCGCTGGTGGGGGTTCCACTGGACAGCAGTAAAAACCATCACCCGGACAACAACAGCTTCATCCCGAGCGATACCGATGGCACGGCCGTGGATTCATGGAGTCGCCTGGCGGGGAACGCGAAAGTGCGTTTTTCCAAAAGTGAGTTGCACTATGGCGGCGCAATGTTCCCGAATCTGCCGATCCTGGTGGCCACCGACAGCCGCCTGCTGCCGCAGACCTTTGAAGGCGCCATGCTGACCTCCAAAGAAATCGACAACCTGACGGTGGTGGCCGGCCAGCTTGAACATGCCACGGGCCGCGCATCGAGTAACCAGACAGGCCTGGCGGTTGCCGGTGCGACGGAGCAAAGCAACCAGTTCCGTTTTGCCGGGGGCGACTGGAAGGTCACGCCGAACCTGACCTTGCAGTACTACTACGCCAATCTTGAGGATTACTACAATCAGCATTTCGGCGGGCTGGTGCATGTGCTGCCCTTGGGCGCCGGCCAATCCTTCAAGACCGACCTGCGTTACTTCAAAAGCAGTGGTGAGGGCGCCAATGGCGAGCCGGGCTATCGGTTCAATAACAATGGCGGCTACGCCAGGCATCCCGGCGAAATCGACAACACGACCTGGAGTGCCATGTTCACCTATAGCCTGGGGGGCAATGCGTTCATGGTCGGTCACCAGCGTGTCAGTGACGACGGCGGTTTTGTCTGGGCCAACCAGGGCAGCCTGCCCAACGAAGGCGCTGCGGGCGCAGCGTTCTACCTGTTCACCGACAGCATGATCAATCAGTTCGCCCGTGCTGGCGAAAACACCACGTTCGGCCAGTACTCTTATGATTTCGCCGGCCTGGGTGCACCCGGGCTGAAGACCTCCATCGCCTATCTTCACGGTGTGGATATCAAGAGTGTGAAGGGCGGTGCCGATCAGTCTGAATGGGAGCGCGACATGCGCATCGACTATGTTATCCAGTCGGGCGCGCTCAAGGGCTTTGGTGCCACGTTGCGCCACGGTGCTTATCGTGGCAGTGGCACGGGTATAGCCGATCAGGATCAGACCCGGCTGATCTTCAATTACAGCTACAGCTTCATGTAGCGCAATCGCAGTGCCGGGCGCCGGCTCGCAGGTACAGCCCTTGTCCTGAAGCCGGCTCTCGAATGCCGCCGAGCCTATTTAAGGTCAACGTTCAGCATGGGGGCGCCGAACGACTCCAGCGTGGCCCTGGACTTGTCGAAGTACGCGGACCAGAACTCGTTCAACAGGTCCATGGTCTTGCCCGACCGGTACTTCTGTTTGATGCTGTCGGTGACCAGGCCGGCGCCCGCCACGTAGACGCGTGCCCCGCCCAGATCCGCGAACAGCGCCTTGTCTGAAGCTTTCTGGATCTGCTGGGCGACGTTGAGGTTCTGGATCGCGCTGTTGGCATAGAACGAGGCGTAATCGCTGTTTTCCAGCATGTCACTGATCAGGAACACCACGCGATCCCTGGCGGGCTGTTGACTCATGTCCGTTCCGACCTCGCGCAGGGCGTGCAGGATTTCGCTCTTCGGATTGTCGTTGTTGGCGTCACGCATGGCCTTGACGAACAGCCCCCCGACCCCGCGAACAAAACCGGCCTTTTGCGCTTTCATGCAGGTATCGAGCTGGCGAAGCTTGCTCATGCCCATCTCGTTGCGAACCGCCTCGGACGCCTGCACTTCCAGCGTGACATCGGCCTGCAGGCGCATGTATTCGCCGGGCACAAAGGCCGAGAAGGTGTACAGCTTTACCTGGTCGCCTTCCTGGACGAATCGGTCAATCTTTTCCCAGGCCGAGCGCTGAATGTCTTCAGGCATCCTGATGGTCTGGTCGACGACGATGACCAGCTGGCGACCGGAGGGGGCAGGCTTGAATTCCGATAGCTTTGAAGCATCGTAACAACTGGCCATGTCGTTGCGCTCTGCCGCCATTGCGGCGGCAGGCAAGAGCATGGCTGCGACCAGGGTATTTCGCAGCATGCGTTTCATCAGGCGCTCACTCCTTTAGGCGCCGGGAATTTACCGGTCTTGGCCATGGCGACTTGAGTGGCGCGAATACGTTTGAGTTGCTCTACGTTCAGGCCATATTCATCGGTCATCAGATCAAGCTCTTCATCGCTGAGTTCACGCAGGTCATCGAACTGGCCTGGCTTGATGGGCGCAGGTTCACCAGGCGCCGGTTGCTGCGCTGACGCCAGGGCTTGTGCATCTGGAGCGGGGGTTGGGGGTGTCGTCGACGGCTGCGGGTCGGCTATGGGGGCGGTGACAGGTGCGCTGTATTCGGCGTCGAGGTTGGCCAGTTGCTGTTGAAGTTCAAGCTTGGCGCGGTGTGCGGCGATGGTGCGCTGATCTTCTACAGCCTTCTCGGCCAGACGCTCCGCTTCTACCTGCTGGGCACGCAGCTTCAGGAAGGCATCAAAGTCCCGGGTGTGGGCGGTGGTCGTGCTTCTGTGACCGATATCGGAAGCCATGTCGAAGCCCGCCACTTTGCGCTGCAACATCCGCAGCTTGTGGTCGGCGTGACCGCGAATGGCCAGGCGCTGACGGGCCATCCAGCGAATCATTTCGTCGGCCGTCTTGAATTTGCTGGTCATGTCATAGGCTTCCCTGGAAGCCAGGCCTGCAAACCCATAGACCATCGACAACCACAGCGCGATGAACTGAATCGCCACATACACCACAGACAGCACGGCAAAGGTCACCAGCGAAGCACGGTGTTCGGCGCCGAGCTTGTCGTCGAAGGTTTTTTCCTTGCTCTGCTTTTCAACGTCAGCAGAGGCCGCCGGCAAATCGAACGGGCTGTTCGAGGTGTTCAACGACTGGTTGACCTGATAGCCGGCAACCCATTCGGTTTCCAGCGCATTGAGCTGTTCGGTACGCACCCAGAACGCGGCGATGGCCACGATGACGATGGTGATCGCGAATATGGCGATCCAGTGGTACTTAGCCGTGACGGTTTCGTTGGTCTTGATGCGTGCCAGGATCTTGTTGTAACCGGTGGCGTCGTTATCGTCGCGCGAGTTGTCGATAGAGATCTGCACGATGTCCTTGCCGATCTGGCTGTCACGATCAGCCGTACCGCGCCACCAATGGCGGGCTTTTTTGATCAGCGAGTTGTGGTGGATCTGGTGGCCGGCGATGTGAGCAAAAAAACCGGAGATCAAGGCCAGGAACGACGCCACGGACCACGTCAGGTATTGCAGGTTGTTCGCGGATATTTCACGGTTGACGAAGGGACCGATGACATAGGCGAAACCCACGGCCTCCAGTACCAGCAGCGCGGCCATGAGCGGCACCACCCAGGCCGGGTTGGTGCGACGGCCTTTTTCGCAGACTTTGGACAGGTAGTCTTCGCACTTGGCGAAGTAGGAGGGGTCCTTGTCCACCGACTTGTAGCGATTGTAATACTCCTCGCAGAGGCTGATCTCGCCGCTGCGCCAACCGTTGGTGTTGACTTCGTCATGATCGTTTTTGACCTGGCGCGCCAGTCGGGCGACCGTGCCGATCAAGGGGGTCGAGTGCCAGGCGCGGCGAACGAAGTAGCAAACCTTGTCCCAGTTCAACGCGGCGATCACGATCGCCACGAACAGGAAAATCAGCGACGCGGTCGCCAGCCGGTTGGCCACCATCAATGCGAGCATCGATGAAAGTGAGAAATCTTGCATGTGCTTCTCTCTAGGTTAGGAGGCTTTGATCGGAACGAATTTGGCTACATAAGCCGACTCGCCACGCGGGTAGAAGACTTGCCCCTTGGTCGCACGTGGCGCGTTCTTTTCGAACACGACGTCGATACAGGAAACAGGTGCCTTGGGATCGGTGGCGAAGACGCGGTAAAGCACCTGCGTTTCACCTTCATAGGTGTTAGCCACGCCTTGAATGGCCTTGAGGCTGGTGCGATTGCCCGCATCGTAGTTCTTGACCACTTCAAGAATCGGCTGGCGGTCAATGGCCGCGTTTTCCTTGAGGATCGACACCGGCGTGATGGTCAACAGGTTGCCATTGACCCGTTCGGCCCATACCCGGTTGTTGTAGCCGGCCATGTACTCATAGGTCTTGTACTCGATCAGTGGCTTGCCGGTTGCCAGGCTCAGCACATTCCCGGTTTCCCGTGGCGCATCGGCTTCACAGCTCTGGAATGGCAGGTTGTTGGCCTGGGCGGAAGCCACCAGTGCGAATCCTCCCGACTTGGGCTGGATGGCCGAGGTGATGCTCTCTTCCTTGGCCGCAGGCACTCCGCCGAAATTGACCAGGGCCAAACTGGCCGATGCCTCTTCAGTCTGGGCCGGTACAGCGGCCGGTGCCGGGCTGGCCGGGGTCTTGGCAGGCGTCTTCGATTTGGACGCGACCACTGGGGCTTTGGGTTTAGTGGCTGGCGGTGTCTTGGCCGACGTCGCGGGCTTTGTCGGCGCGCCCGCGCTGTAGGTCGCATACTTGGCATTCGACGATTCAGCTTGAACGCGCTTGACCAAGACCTCTTCGGAATTCATTTCGCTGATTTCGACACGGCGGTTGCTGTTGCGGCCATCGACGGTGCTGTTGTCTGCAATCGGCCGGGACGACCCTGCGCCCTGGTAATAAATGCGGTCGGCGCTGACCCCGGCGTCCTTGAAAATCTGGCCCACGGTTCGCGCGCGTTGCTCGGAGAGCTTCTGGTTGAAGCTGGCGCTGCCAGTGGCGTCAGTGTGACCCACCACCAGGAAACGGCGCTGGTCAGGCCCCTTGCCATCGCCCGCGTTCTGGGCAAAGGCCTGCGCCAGTTTTTGTGCCTGGCGTTTACCTGAGACACTCAACTGCGCTGAGCCGGAGGTAAACATGCTCTCGTCCTGGACCAGAGCTACCAGGCCACCGTCGGTGGTGGTCGTGTTGGCAGCCGGTGTTTCAAGATTTAGCGGTTGAACCTCGATGGACATCTTTTCATCACGGGCGATCTGATCGAGCGCTTTCATCTTCGCTTCCCAGATAGAACCGGCGTAACAGCCCAGGGCGCCGCCTAAACCGCCGCCTATCAGGACGCCCGCCGTCCTGTGTGCCTCACCACCCAGCTTCGCGCCGATAAGGGCGCCGCCTACCGCACCGACGCCGCACAGGATCTCCATCCCGTGCTTGGCACCCACCTCGCGCACCGTCTTGGTGGCACTGTCCAGGCCATTGTTCAAACTCTGGCAACCGCTGAGGGTGGCAACCGCCAACGCCAAAACGGTTAAGTGGCTTACTCTCGAACTCATTGTTCAACTCCATGTGATGGACACGTTCAAAGGCGTCCCAATGCCTTTCTTCCCAATCCCTGGCCCGTCGATCCGACAGCCGTGCCGCGCACTGACCCAGGAAGAGGGCTGCCCAGCCCCGGGGCGACTTTTATGGATTTACAGGCACGCAAAAGCCCAAGCGACACGTCTTGAGCGCGGCTTCAGGCAAAGAGAGGGTGTGGTTAACGAGGCGCAAGCCCATGCTGGCAATATCCATATAAGTACAAGGCCTGGGGCCTGATACATCCGTGTATTGAGTGGTCGCTCAGAGGGCGACGAAGCTGGCACAGTCAAATAGCCAGCGAATCCATCTAGGATTCTGGGCGCATGATACTGCGGATTTGATGGGTGATGGCAATGTGATACGAGGAAAAGTTTTCGAGGGGGCGCTGCCTGGAGGTTTTTCAGCTGTTTTGTTATCCATGGTCGGGATGACCCAACAGCAGCCTGCGGTAGCGTTCTGAACGCCAGATACAGCGAAGCCCGCACTGGGCGGGCTTCGTTGGTGTTTCAATTGGGGCCGGGGTAATCTGAACCGACAGTATAAATATTTGATTTTAAATAAAAAATATCGGTTAAAAAATTATCTGGAATACCATTTGGAATACCAAGGCTTTGGGGTGAGGGTGTAGAGGGAAGGAGGGTGTCTGCTGGTTCCATCCTCTAAGGTAGTTTCCTAGCCGCCTTTCAGCCTGCCTGTGAGGTACACGCCATCCTCAGACTCCGTCGTTATCAGAAGCTCCAAGATTTGAGCTCGTTTCAGCTCGTGCTTTTTTGCCAGCGTATCGAGTAGTTCGATCGTGGCTTTCGATAGCATGACATTAACCTGCTTCTTGTCTGCTGCACGTACATCGAACTGCTTGCGGCTCCATCGTTTCTTGATGCCTTGGATGATAGCTTTCTGCTCTTGAGGCCCGTGCTCCGCTTCATCGAAGTACATGAGCAGCTCTTTGTAGTTGCTGATAGGTGGTGGCCTCTTAAATATGGATGGAGGGTTCTTCTCCAGCCATTCCGATGCGCACTTACAGCGTTTGTTGCCATCTTTTTTGTCTTCGAACCACTCGAGCTCACGGTCCTTAGCCTTATGGCTAAGCCAGTGATAGCGAAGCCGTTCGATTTTTCCTGCTTTCTTTCCAATTTCGACATTCCAGAGATCGAGCATGGCGATGAGATGATTCCTGCCGGTGAGGTGTACCAGCCCCCGAGGCAGTCTCGACTCAGTGATTTTTTTGATTCTGCCAAGTAGCCATTGATATTGGCGTTCATCCTCCTCAATCCACTTGAGATAGATATCCGGAATTAGAAACTGATCTTTTTTCAAGTTTATCGCCGCAAGTTTGTCGGTATTTTTCCTCAGAAAACCGGCGATGGTGTCTCTCATAGTAATGCCGTTGCACGTGGCGGGATCGAAGCCGGCATTTTCGTTATCGTCCAAGTAGAGCCATAACCAGACGTCATGACGAGTGGTTCGTCGTGGTCCCGTAAGCAGATGGCTCAGCTCGTCAATCCCGCTATCGTCAACTACAAAAGTCTCGATCATAGTTACACTCTATCAGCCTCTGAATATTAATATAATTCGTTGGGTCTTGTTTTAGTAGGATTCTATATGAACTCTATGCGCGTTCTACATGAATTCTATAGCAGTTCAATTGAGATTATATGGTTATTCTAGGAATGCTCTAGAATAGTATTTCTCATTGTGGCCAGTGATGCTGGGCTTTGTAGCCAGATGTGGTTGGTTTTTAGTACTGCCTAGTATTTTTTTGTTTGAATCGATCCAGGTGTTCAAGGCTGCCGTGGTGTCAGTGGCGTTTTTGTCGCGGTCCTGGAGTTGGTGGTGCATATCGCGTTAAACGTCCATCAGAAAAATGGGGTCTTGTGGGTGCTGATATCGAGTGGCGGCGAGATTGTCAGAACATGCTTCTTATGTTCATAGGTTGCGCCCGTCAATTTCAGTGAGGCGGGGAGTGCGCAGCGATCGCGGTTGTTTCAAGCGACTGACCGAGACAGCCTCAAGGTTTTGGCTTGTGGTAAAGGTGGTGGCAGAAGTCGATCGCGTGCAGATGTAATTAATGCTCTGTGCTGGGGGCGAGTTGATTCGTCATCGGGCATCCTGTGCAAGATATTGGCGAACATCCCTATGCTACGTCTCCGCTGGACGCAGATCCTGAGCTAAGTTGCGTCAGTCGATTTTTAAGGCTAATAAGTCTGCAACTGAGTGGCAAAGGCTTTGCCGTTTTGATGGGTTTTTTTGCGAGCTTGGGTGGTCAACGGTAAGCAGTAGGCGTGGCGAGTATTTATTTACAGACCTTGCGAATCCTCTGAACGAATATGAGGAGACAGTTCATGAGGATCATCCGTCTGAAAGAAGTTATCGACTGCACCGGCCTGGGCCGTTCCACTATCTACAAGTACATCAGCGAGGGGAGCTTTCCGAAGTCTGTATCATTGGGTGACAGGGCTGTGGGCTGGGTTGAAAGCGAAGTTATGAGCTGGGTCATGTCCAGGATCGAGGCGCGTGATGCTTGTGAGGCACTCACGGAGGTGAAGTAGCTAAAGGTGGGGGGGATCAGCCGATTGGCTGAGCGTTCGTCAAGTCATTCGGTCGGGGGTTCAGGCTGATCGAATAACTCGAATCGTTGGTTTATTTCCAGAGAACCTAAAATACTTAAACTACCACATTGTTGCCGCGCTCTCTGGTCGTTTGCCACCCCACTCCCTTGTAGGAGTGGGGTGGTGGGTTTCGGTATTAGTATTATTTATATATCCCTATATTAGACATTCTTCTCGTCAATGTTATAGGCATGCATGTCTCATACTCGTCTTTGCGAATAGACCTTACCCATCCATACATTCGAGCCAGCTGCCATCCATCACGCTCACCCCCTTCCTGAGGGGGTGAGCTCAGCCAGTGACTGAGGAAGCACCTAGCAGCAGTTGCTGAGGTCTGTTGCACCGGCAGATCGAACTGTAAAAATTTACAGAATTCGCTGATTTGATGAACCTACTCAGCGGATCCCTTCCAATGACACGCCAGCCCAAGCGTCACCCCGGTAACAACAATCTACACCTGCATCACGAGAATACTTTCCAGGGGCTTTCCGTGATGACATCCTACTCCCCCTTCATTGCCGAATACCTCGAACGATTTCATGAAACCACTCAGCTAGCGCTCAGCGCACACCGTCGGGTATTCGCAGTACGTTTCGATCTACGTTTTCCAGACGACGACCTGCCGCTCGAATCAGGCAACACCGTCATCTCCAGATTTGTCGATTCCTTATCCGTCAGAATTCAATCAGCACGTGAGCGCTCCAAGCGCTTGAATGGTTCTGCACATCAGACACAGGTGCGCTGGTGCTGGGTTAGGGAGATTGGGCGAGAGGGGCGGCCGCATTACCACTTCGTCTTACTGCTCAACAAGGATGCGTACCACACCGTGGGACGCTTTCACTCTGCACAAGAGAACCTATACCGCCGCATCCAGTCGGCATGGGCCAGCGCGTTGGGAATTTCTGTCGACGATGCAGGTGGGTTGGTGCATGTCCCTGCTAACGCTGAATACCACATCTCTCAGGATGATCCGGCGGAGATGGAGCGCTACTTCCATCGTGTGAGCTACATCTTCAAGGCTGCGACCAAGGTGTACGGCAACCGTTGTCGTGTGTTTGGTTGCAGTAGAGGGTGAGCCGCTGTCGCAGATCAGGTGGGGCTCATTAGTAGCCCCCCCCGTTTTCTTTTACTTAATCCGTTCATAAATCATCCGGCGGGTTTGTCGTCGAACTTCACATCCGTGGCAAATGGGTTTGCGATCAGTGCAAGAAATGGCCACCTGCGAGTATTCGTCATCATGGGTGTAATGGCGACCATCAGCGTGTCGCCGCGTTGGATGGTCGCCAGCTTGGTCTCAAGGTCATCGCGCCGATCTCAAGCCACCGGTTATCGCAAGATGCGACAATATCTCCTTGCTGGCCGATGCGATATTGGCGTGGGCGGATGTTAAGCGTCGGGTCGGCCCTACAGTGTCGGCATCGAGTCTTTGAGATAGGTGTCAACGAAGTTCTGCGTGGCGGCTCCTTGCGGCGTAACCTAATTAGGTGATCAAAATGATCGCCACCATATAAATAAAATGCATTCGTAGACGGATTTTTAAGCATCCAATATACTTTGCTCGACTATTCGTATCAGGCTTCATTAACTCGTATGGCGACCATGAACTTGCTTACTGAACTCACTCAGCCACAGCGTGACCGCTTGGCCTTTATCGAGCTGCGTGTGCGCTTCGTCGGGGAGATTCGGAGGCAGGATTTAGTAGACCGGTTTGCCATCCAGTCCGCTGCGGCTACCAGAGATCTTGCGCTGTATAGAGAGCTGGTCCCGGGCAATATTGACTATGATTCCAAGGGTAAAAGCTATGTCTTAGGCGATGATTTTCATCCGCTGTTCGACTACCCTGCGGAAAGAGTAATGTCGTGGCTGACCCAGGCCTTCGGCGATGGTGAACCGCTGCAGCTCAAAACCTGGGTCCCCAGTGAAATCCCGTCCCGCTTGACCAATCCCGATCTGGATGTGCTGTCGAACGTAACCCGTTCCATCCATCTGGGCTGCCCTTTGTCCATCGAATACCACTCCATCTCCAGCGGTAAATCGAAGCGAGAGATTGTGCCCTTTGCTTTGCTAGACACCGGCCTGCGCTGGCATGTACGGGCTTTTGACCGCAAATCCCAAGAGTTTCGTGACTTTGTGATCACCCGGATCAAGCGCCCGCGTTTGCTCATGGGTGAGTCGTCCGCACCACATGAACTGAGCAATCAGGACATACAGTGGACGCGGATTGTCGAGTTGGAGCTGGTTCCGCACCCGGACCGGCCGCATCCGGAGATTACTGAGATGGATTACGGTATGCAGGGCGGCGTATTGCGAATGAGGCTGCGCGCTGCAACGGCGGGCTATGTGCTGTGCAAATGGGGCGTGGACTGTACTCCGGATCATAGTCTACAAGCGGCAGAGTACCGTCTTTGGCTAAGGGACTCATTGGCTATCTATGGCGTGAAAAACGCTGCGCTGGCTCCGGGTTATTCGGAGCCTGGGCGCGCGGCTGGAGCAAAGAAATGATTACTTCCTATCACGCTAAGTATTATGCGCACGAACTGACAAGACGCCATGCTGCCGATGGTGTTGGCCGCCTCTCTCAGTCTCTGTTCGACGCGAGTGTCGATCTAAATCCCCACCAGATCGAGGCTGCATTGTTCGCTTTACGAAACCCATTGCAGCAAGGGGTCTTGCTCGCTGACGAAGTAGGCCTGGGCAAAACTATCGAAGCCGCGCTGGTTGTCTGTCAGCTATGGGCGGAGCGCAGTCGCAGACTACTGATCATCGCGCCGGCCAGCCTGCGCAAGCAGTGGGCGCAAGAGTTGTCAGAGAAATTTGCCGTGCCGTGTACTGTGCTGGATGCTGTGGCACTCAAGAAGCAGACAGCCGGCAGCGTACTTGAAACTTTGCAACATCTGGCTGGCAAGTCAGTCCTCATTATGTCCTACCAATTTGCTGCCGGGCTTGAGGCTGAGCTGCGCGCCATTCCCTGGCATGTGGTGGTTCTGGACGAAGCCCACAAGCTTCGCAATGCTCACCGTCAGAGTAATCGCACCGGCCAGGCCCTGCGCCGGGCGCTGGAAGGCCGCAAGAAGTTGCTGCTCACAGCGACGCCGATGCAGAACTCGCTGATGGAGTTGTATGGCCTGTCCACGCTCATCGATGAGCATCTGTTTGGCGATGAAAAAGCCTTCCGCAAGCAATATCTGAACAATCCCGCTGGACTGGAGGAGCTGCGAGGGCGCCTAGCTGGCTTCACTCAACGCACTTTGCGCAAGAATGTGTTGGAGTACATCCAGTACACCGAGCGTAAGGCTATAACCCAGCCATTCAGCCCCACAGATGACGAGCAGGCGCTATACGACCAGGTATCTACCTTTCTGCTGCGCGAACATTCTTTTGCCTTACCCAAGAGCCAGCGCCATCTCACCGGTCTGATCCTGCGCAAACTGCTTGCCTCCAGCACCCCGGCCATTGTCGCCACGCTGATGACCGTCCGTGCCCGGTTGGAGCAGATGCTGGTAGACGAGGCCTCGGCAGAGCAGGTCAACCTGCTGGAGCAATGGATAGAAGAGGATGACCTCGAAACCGACTATCTGGAAGAGGAAGAGCCCAACTCGGATGAACTGCTGCCTTCGGAGCCGATTGTTCAAAAGCCGGAGCATAAAAAACAATTCATTCAGGCAGAAATAGATGAGCTGACGGTCATTATTGATCTTGCACACGGGCTGCGTAGTGATACTAAAGCTCAGTCTCTGCTTACTGCGTTGCAACTAGGCTTTGCCAGCATGGCTGAGCTTGGGGCCTCGCGTAAGGCCATCATCTTCACCGAATCAAAACGTACTCAGGAGTATCTGCAACAATTTCTGTCTGCCAACGGTTATGACGGCAAACTGGTGTTGTTCAGTGGCACGAACAATCATCCCGACTCCACCGTTATCTACCAGCAATGGCTGGCTGGACATAAAGGCACTGATCGGGTAACCGGATCCCCCCAGGTGGACCGCCGTACCGCGTTAATCGACCACTTTCGCCAAGATGATGGCAGTGGTGCAGAGATCATGATCGCTACAGAGGCTGCTGCTGAAGGCGTGAACCTGCAGTTCTGCGCCCTGCTAATTAACTACGATCTCCCATGGAATCCACAGCGGGTTGAGCAACGCATAGGTCGCTGCCACCGCTACGGCCAGAAATTTGATGTGGTGGTGATTAACTTTCTCAACACCCGCAATCAGGCAGATCAGCGCGTATTGGAGTTGCTGACTGAAAAATTTAGCCTGTTTTCCGGAGTGTTCGGTGCCAGTGACGAGGTGCTAGGCAGCATCGAAGGCGGCCTGGATTTCGAGAAGCGCATCCAGAAAATATACGATACTTGCCGCCAGCCAGAAGAGATTGAAGCTGCCTTCAATGCGCTGCAGACCGAGCTGGAAGAAGCGATCAATGATCGCATCAAAGACACTCAGTCACAGTTACTGGAGAACTTTGACGAGGATGTTCACGACCGACTCAAGTTACGACTGGACGAAGCCGAAGCCCGGCTCGACAGAGTAGGGCGTTGGTTCTGGGGTGTGACACGCTATGCCCTGAGTGCGCGGGCACGCTTTGACGATCAGGCTTATGCCTTTTCGCTGACCAGCCCGCCAGAAGGTAAGGCCCTGCAAATAGCGCCTGGTCGGTATCAGCTCATCCGTGGTGCCGCTCAACCCGATATGTTGGCGCACGCCTACCGACTCAGCCATCCGTTGGGTGAGTGGAGCATTGCCACCAGCCTCAACACCTCTACTCCGATAGCCCTGCTCAAGCTCGACTACGGCAAGCATGGCACGCGCATTTCGGTTATTGAAAAGCTACTCGGCAAGTCTGGTTGGCTCACTCTAGTGCGGCTCGAAGTGACAGCCTTTGAGACAACCGAAGCGCTGTTGTTCTCAGGCCAGACCGACGAAGGTGAACTGCTTGATCAGGAAGTCTGCGAAAAACTGCTGACCATACCTGCGGCTAATAAGCCCGTCGCTATTGATGATGCAGCACCCAATGCCCTGGCGGCGAACAGCCAACGCTTGGTACAGGCCACCATTTCCGACGTGCTGGAAGCCAACCAGCGCTTGTTCAATGAAGAGCGTGACAAGTTGGAGCGCTGGGCCGATGACAAACTTGTCGCCGCTGAAGAGGCCCTAAAGAACACCAAGGCAAGCATTGCCCAACTAAAGCGTGATGCCCGCAAAGCCGCCACGCTGCAAGAGCAAGAATCCATCCAGCGTGAGATTTCAGAGTTGGAGCGCAAACAGCGCCGCCAGCGCCAGGAGATTTTTGCCGTGGAAGACGAAATTATCGAGAAACGCGATGCGCTGATTGAGTCTCTGCAGCAACGGCTGCAAGAAAAAACCAACACCCAATCGCTGTTCACCCTGCGCTGGCAGGTGGTATGAACCGAGCACCGGAAACGAACGAATTAAGGCCTGAATAATGAGCACAGCCGTGACCGCTAAACAAAACGTTAAATTCCAGCAGCTCATTACCAAGCTGCGTGAGATATTTCAGATCGACCGACCGGAGCTCGACTTTGGCATCTATAGGATCCTCAATGCCCGGGCCGATGAAATCAACGATTACCTTGAGAACCGCCTGACAGAGAAAGTGCAAGCCGCGCTGGCTGTAGGCAATGCCGCCAACACCCAGCAGTTGCAAGCCGAACTGCAGGAGGCGGAGAAAAATGCCCTATCGCTGGGCGTCAGTCCCGATGGCGTACCCAAGGTGCAGGAGCTGCGCAACAAGCTAAAAGCAGCCACCACCGGCTATGGTGAACACGAAAACTCCGTGTTCTCACACCTGCTCACGTTCTTCTCTCGTTATTACGACAACGGCGATTTCATTAGCCAGCGCCGCTACAAGGGCGACACCTATGCCATCCCCTATGCAGGGGAAGAAGTGATGCTGCATTGGGCCAACAAGGACCAGTACTACACGAAGAGCGGCGAAAACTTCGCCAACTACAGCTTTAAGCTACCTGGCCAGGACGGGCACTCAGACCGCACAGTACATTTCAGGCTAGTGTCGGCAGACACTGCCAAGGACAACCGTAAGGACAATGATAAAGAACGTCGCTTTGCCCTGCTTGAGCACAAAATCATTACTCGCATTGATGAGCAGGGCGACGAGAATGACGAAGAACTTCTACCCATCGAGGAAGTGGATGGCGCTAGTGGCAAGGAGCTGATCGTTCGCTTCGAGTACAAGGCCGTCGCCAAGGGCACTAAGCAAGACGCACTGGTACAAAAGGCTAACCAAGCTGTTCTGAATGACGCTTCCGTCAAGGCGCGCTGGCTAAATTTAGGCAGCCGCGCACCTACTGAGAAGAATCCGCAACGTACTCTGCTGGAAAAGCACCTTACGGATTACACCACAAAGAACACAGCCGATTATTTTATCCATAAACGCTTGGGTGACTTCCTGCGCCGGGAGCTGGATTTCTATATCAAGAGCGAAGTACTGCACCTTGACGATGTGCAGAATGCCAGCGCTTTTGCTGATATTGAGAATTCGCTGCGCATGATTCAGTGTCTGCGCGCCATTGCACAGGAGCTGATCGTGTTTCTCGCCCAGCTGGAAGATTTCCAGAAAAAGCTGTGGCTGAAAAAGAAATTCGTAGTTTCCAGTCACTACTGCATCTCGCTGGATAGGGTTCCAGATGCTCTGTGGCCAGAAATTGTGGGTAACGAGAGGCAGTGGGATCAGTGGAAGCAGTTTGGTGTATGGCATGGTGATGGTCAGGGCACGATTGATGACCTGAAGGCGGGAAAGTATCGAATGGTTGATACGGCTCTTTTTCCGTTGGAGTTCAAAGCCAAACTACTACAGCATGTGCCGGACCTAAGCGGTTCAACCAATGGTTTGCTGATCCACAGCGATAATTTTCAGGCACTTAATCTTCTGCAGGAAAAATATCGAGAGCAGATAAAGTACATCTACATTGATCCTCCGTATAACACTAACTCGACACCTATTCTCTACAAAAATGAATATAAGCACTCATCGTGGATGAGCTTGATGCAGGACCGCTTGCGCAAAGGTATGGGGCTACTAAGTCTCGATGGAGTGAAGACGCTGGCCATTGATGACTCTGAAATGGTCAACCTCTGCAAGGTTCTTGAAGAAGTGGCTCCAGACCATACTCTGTCTAAAGTTTCCGTTGTGCATAACCCTAAGGGCTCCATCACCAGGAACTTCAACCGTACACATGAGTACGCCTTGTTCCTGACACGAGACGGGCGGACGGGCAGTATTGCCAGGACTTTGGAAGAGAACGGCACGCCACGCAAGATGCGGCGCTGGGGTGAAAACTCTAGGCGTATTGATCGCCGTCCATCCTTCTATCCAATCTACGTTCGGGACGGCAGCATCGTTGATGTGGGTTCAGTTCCTGATGATGATTTTCATCCGGCTGGTAAGAACGTTGAGCTATCCGATGGTCGAGTTGAGGTTTGGCCAATCGACCAGGATGGTGTTGAACGTCGCTGGAACTTCGGTCTAGATTCGATTCGGCAGAATCTCGATCGTGTTGCTGCGCTTAAAGCAGGCAACGAATGGGATCTGTTTGTCACTCATGAGCAGACAGTGCCGAAAACAGTCTGGAGTGGCGGCGAGTTTGATGCCGGCAAGTACGGTAATAGCCTTCTTATCGACATGCTCGGTGAAAAGCGTTTCGACTTTCCGAAATCGATCCATCTGGTGAAGAAGTGTATATCCCTTGCTGTACAGGCCGGCGAGGACGCTGTGGTACTCGACTATTTTGGCGGGAGCGGTACCACTGCGCATGCCGTTATCGAATTGCGGCGTGAGGCGAGAGCTGCAGGTACAGACCCAAGGCTTGGTTTCATTTTGGTGGAGCAGGGCGAGTATTTCGAGTTAGTAACTAAGCCTCGAGTCATAAAGGCAGCCTACTCCGAGCATTGGAAGGATGGTAAATCCTTAGCACCAGAGTCGGGTATCTCCCTCTGTTTCAAAGTCCTAAAGCTCGAGAGCTACGAAGATACGCTGAATAACCTACAACTGCGCCGAGATGCCAAGCAGGGCGAGACACTCTCACTTCTTGACCAAGAGGCCAAGGACGACTATCTACTAAACTACATGCTGGACGTGGAAAGTCGCGACTCTCTGTTGTCCGTGCAAGATTTCAACAAACCCTTCGACTACAGCTTGAATGTGGCGGTCGATTCGGCGGGCGCATTTGAACCGCGCAAAATCGACTTGGTGGAGACCTTCAATTACCTGGTCGGTCTACGCGTCAAACATATCGATGCTCAACCAGAGCGTGGATTTGTCACCGTCACTGGCACGCTGCCCAACGGCGAAAGCTGTCTGGTTTTGTGGCGTGACTGCGATGTTCTGGATTATGAAGGCGTGAGCAAACTCTGCGACCGACTTGCCATCAACCCGGCAGATAACGAGTTCGATGTTGTCTATATCAACGGCGACCACAACATCCCGACCGTAGTGACACAGACTGCCGAAGAAGGTGGTGCTACTCGTGTATTCAAGCTGCGCCAGATAGAGCCTGAATTTCTGCAGCGCATGTTCTCGGTGGAGGACATCTGATGGCGCCTCCTCGCAAAATAGTTGCCACCGCAAGCTCAAGAAGTGGCGGAAAAAAGCGCAGCTTTCATCAGGAGTTGGTACTCAATCGCTGGATGATGGGTTTTTTCAAGGGCGGTAGTCTGGGAGCTTTGAAGCTGCGCCTGGGTGATGATCGACACGAAGGGATCGACGAGGACGGGCAAACTAAATTCTTCCATGAGTTGATACGCAATCTGTTTCAAGTTGACCGTGTGTCAGAAGCTGATTTACGTCGCTATGACCTGAGTATCGTGAATCACTGGCAGGCCATCACCGTTCAGCGCAATAAGCTGGAAGGCCATGAGTTGCAGATGAAGTACTTTCAGTATTTGTCGCTGCTGTTCACCGAAATCTATCTGGACTGGTACTTCAACAAACGGCAGGCCCTGCTGGATGGCCTAAATGAAGAATTGCTGCGCTATCGTGACGAAGTCGGTGCGGAGCAATTTAAAGACTTCGAAGCAGACGACCTGAACAAGATCGCCTTTTGGAACGCAACAGGCAGTGGTAAGACGCTGCTACTGCACGTCAACATCAGGCAGTACCTGCACTATTTTCAAGCAGGTCTGCGTGAGAGCTATCCGAGCAAGATCATTTTGCTCACGCCCAATGAGGGCTTGTCACGCCAGCATTTGGAAGAGCTGCATTTGTCGGGTTTCGGTTTTGCTCAGTTCTTCAACAAGTCGCAGACACCGGCACGTGGAACCATTGAGATCATCGACATCAACAAACTTGGTGATGAGATGGGGGATAAGGTTGTTGCTGTCGATGCCTTTGAAGGCAACAACCTAGTTCTGGTGGACGAAGGCCATTCCGGTACAGGCAAAGCAGGTGGTGCCTGGATGAGTCGGCGTGATGCGTTGGTGCGCGGGGGCTTTGCTTTCGAGTATTCGGCCACATTCGGGCAGGCTGTAGCCAAGGGAATGACCGTGGCTGCGGCGGAAGAAGATGTCCAGAAAAAGAAGTCCAAGATGCTGTTCGAGACAGTTAGCCTGAAAAAGCTGGATGACAGCCAGCTGGCGCAGCTTGCTCTGACCAGCGATGAAAAACGCCTGGCGCGCATCTCAGCAACTCGCGAAATCTACGCCAAGTGCATCTTGTTCGATTACTCCTACAAGTTCTTCTATGAGGACGGCTACGGCAAAGAGTCGTTGATTCTGAACATGAGCGGCGAGGCCTACGAGCAGGAGGAGTACGCCCGCAAATACTTCACGGCCTGTCTGTTGGCGTTCTATCAGCAGCTGTGGCTGTGGGGAACTCATCGCGACAAACTGACCGACTTCAACATTGAAAAGCCGCTTTGGGTGTTCGTGGGCAACAGGGTATCTGGTGAAGAGTCGGACATCCTCGAAGTGGTAAATTTCCTTGCCTATTTTCTGAACAGTGATGCGCAGATCAAGGTATGGCTCGACGATCTAGTTGCGGACAAAGCTCAGATTCTTGATGCGAAGGGTAACAATATCTTTAAGGGGCGTTTTAGTCCTCTTATGTGTTTCGTTGGTAAGCCGGAAGATCTGTATGCCGACATTCTGCATCGAGTGTTCAATGCGCCAGCTAAGCAGCGCCTGAAACTGGTTAATATCAAGAGCAGCAAAGGTGAGTTGGCATTGCGGGTGGGTGACGCTGAGCCTTTCGGTCTCATCAACATTGGTGACGATGCAGGTTTTTTTGGCATAGCGGAGAATGTTGATGGTTTCGATAGTGAGCGCGACGACTTCGGTGGCGCGCTTTTTGGTACTCTGAATAACAAAGATAGCCGGCTCAATATGCTGGTCGGTTCGCGGAAATTTACCGAGGGCTGGAGCAGCTGGCGTGTGTCTACTATGGGCCTGCTTAATATGGGGCAGGGAGAAGGCTCGCAGATCGTCCAATTGTTTGGGCGCGGCGTTCGCCTCAAAGGCAATGGTTTTTCGCTCAAGCGGAGCTTGCCAAATGAACGACCAAAAGGTCTGCATCTGGACAAGCTGGAGACGTTGAATATTTTCGGGGTGCGTGCCAGT
This sequence comes from Pseudomonas fluorescens, assembly GCF_902498195.1. GTDB lineage: Bacteria > Pseudomonadota > Gammaproteobacteria > Pseudomonadales > Pseudomonadaceae > Aquipseudomonas > Aquipseudomonas fluorescens_BU. The sequence continues at coordinate 92,476 of NZ_CABVIY010000002.1, forward strand.
TATATGGCCACATTCAAGGATTATCTACGTGAAGAAGGCATCTCCCCCAGTGACGAAATCTTGCACCTGGAATTCGAGACAAGGCCGAACCTGCCTGCTTCTACGCTCAAGACGTTGACCTTGAAGGATGGCTACAAGGACAACCAGAAGTTGGGGTTCAAACGTACTCACTTCCCGCTGTTGTACGAGATTCCCGAAGCGTTTAAGGGCAAGATCAAAGTTCCGCATGTGGTACTTGATCTATATCCGCGAGTCGAAGCACTGTCCACGCAGGATAAAGCTTTGGTGGCCACGGTTGAAGCACGCCATAAGGGTAAGCTAAAAGTTTCGCTATTCACGCTCTTCGACTGGGATCGTATCTATCTCGCCTTACAGGATTACAAGCTGCAACGCAGTTGGAGCAACCTGCGGCTGGATCGCCAGAAACTGATCGATTTCTGCGTAGGTTCATCTGACTGGTACACGCTGTTCATTCCTGCGGCGGGGTTGTCGGTGGCGGGATTCAATGACATCCGTAATCAGGAGGACATCCTTATTCGTCTGCTGACGGATTACACTGACCGTTTCTACAAGACGTTGAAAACCGGCTACGAAGGGCAGTTTTACGATGTAATACGTCTGGAAGAAGACCACGGATCGATGCTGAAGCTCTATCAGTTCGAGATCGAAAATACGGATGACGGCTTGGCATACCAGGAGAAGCTGGAAGTGCTGAAGAAGCTGGTTGCTGAAGGCAAGATTGGTGAGGCCAGCAAATGGAACGCCCCTCACATGGTTGCTATCAGTTTTGATCGCCACCTGTACTATCCGTTGCTATCACTGGAAGACAAAGAAGCGGTCCCATTGAAGATGCGCCCTCTGGCTTTTGATGCGCCAAGCGAGTGGGATTTTGTTCGCGACCTGGAAGCGTTCTATAACTCGGCCAATGGCCAGGCTATTATTGGCGCTCGTAGTCTCTACCTCCTACGCAATGCAGACAGTCAAGCAAAGGGCCTGGGTTTTGCGCTGGCAGGCAACTTCTACCCCGACTTTTTGCTATGGCTTGTGGACAATGTCACAGGTAAACAATGGCTTTCGTTCGTCGATCCCAAGGGCCTTCGCAACCTTGATCTTTCACACCCAAAGCTTAGCCTTTACAAGGAAGTAAAAAAATTAGAAGAGACGCTTTTGAATAATGCCAAGTCTGGTGAATCCCCCCTGACTTTGAATGCATTCGTGCTGTCTCCAACGAAGTTTTCGGATTTACTCAATATTGGTGACTCGGCGAAGAAGTCCGAGCTGGAGGGGCGTAATGTTCTATTCATGGAGGATGGCGGCGAAAATTACTTACGGAAAATGTTCGCAAGGATTTCCTGATTCGTTGTAATTGGTTTTTTTATGGCTTTGCAATATTGGAGGGAGGAAACTCCCTCTAGTAGCTTATAGAAAGTGATGATCAGTAAGTTCGCGGTCTTCTGGCTAGAGTTTTCAGATTTCTGATTAAGTGCTTGTTGCTTTTAGTAAGTTACTTCTTTGGCATATGCCTTAACTTGGCTCTGATCAAAGAAAAAATTGAGTAAAAATCATTCATTTCATGCAGTGGTAAGTATATTTTTTTTACTGCGGCCCTCAACTTGCCTTGAGGGGTTTTGTCTCCGGGGACAATCCTTCGTTCGTAGGTGGTTTGATTGTCTTGGTGTTTGTAAACGTGCTTTGCGGCCATCCAGAAAATTCCTTTTACACATGGAAGGTCGTACCAGTAAACATATATGCAGTTATCAATGCCGATATTTTGCGACTCAACAAGTTCCCTTTGGTTGATAAGTTTTTTTCCGTTCGAAATGTCAAGAGTTAGCGAGTGAGAGTAGCATTGATAGTTAGGGTTTAACTTTGAAATTGTAAGGTATGGTCTGAAAATCACTTTAAACTCAATCCAGATAATTGGCTTTCCGGAATGTTCTATAAGAAAGTCGGGGTTGTGTAAGTTTTTTTTGTCTGCTCGTTTTACTGTTGCCCCAGGACATTCTGTGCTGAGTATTTCTTGAAGGAAATCTTGAAATTTATCTTCGAGATCTTTTCCAGTGCTTATGTCTAAATCTTTATCAATCGTCTTTAGGTTAGCTAAGTGGAATTTTGAGCAGTATTTGCAGTTCTCATCTAGCGGGAGCGGTCCTTTCATCGCAGGGACGCCAAGATTAAATGACTCTACTTGTTCAAGATATAGCTTCTGATAGTATTTTGATGAGTCTGGCAGGTCGCAAAGTAGACGGTCGTGCTTTGCTGGTATTCCATCGACGAATTTTTTTTCAAGAGAGAAAATTAGTTTCTTATAGTACAGAAATGAAAGTCGATGGTTAGGCATTTTTTAATCCTTTTAATTTGTAAGCTGGCCGCCAGTGTGTGCTTGACTTTGATACTAGGCTCTCTGCAGGTGTCTGGGTTTTCGAGCTACTTTGGTTCGGCTTATTGCGTGTAATTAAAATCGGACAATTATCTGTATCCTAAAAAATAATATTTGAATAGTCGTCATAGTCGTCGGTAGTTGAATTTTTTAATTAAAACCAGTGAGCTGGAATTTCTATGCCGTAATTTTTCGCAACGGTGTTCAGTGTGGCAGTAATCTCTGTGTGCCGGGTTTTATCGGTTAGCTGCCAGGTCGCTCGCCGCTCCAGCAGGCTCTTCAGCTCACGAAGGTTGTACATGCCTAGGCGGTGGAAATTGCCCCAGCTCGGAATACCGAACAGGTTATAGATAACAACAGTGGCATCACGCTCACTGGCGAGGCGCTTCTCGCCTGTTAGCTTCTCGGCGGCTTCTTCAGCTTCGTCGCGGTCGTCGTAGGTGTTGAGTAGTTTCATCGTCGTACAAGGTGGTTGGAGGGTGTAAATGATACCAAAGCGAGAGCGTCAAGCATTCTGTCGCTACTGAGTTTTGGTTCACCCTAACACGAGATGTAGTTCAACGCTTTTGCTTCGTGATTGTGAGCCGCGGTTATAGATGAGCGGCCTTGTGGACGCTCAGGTAGTGAGCTGGCAAAAAAAAGAAGATGACTATTCCCGGCGTGAGCAGCCATTCGGCCGCCCACGCTGGTTTATGTCGTCCATTGGGATGGTTGGTCTATGCGGCTTTGTAGCCACCGGTAAATCCAGCATGCCAGCACCACCGCAATCAGTAGTGGCGAAAAGCGCACCATGAGGATCAACAGCAGTAGCGCTATCATGCAGCCGACTAGGATGCTGGCGAAAATGAACACGGCAACAAAGATCCGTAGCAGTTGCTTCATACTCACTTCCTTATAGGTAACCCCGCTCAGCCAACGATACACAGCCGTCATATCCCACGACAACATGATCCAATATCCGGGTGCCGATCATGTTTAGAGCGTTCTTGAGGGTTATGGTCAGCGTACGATCGGCTTGGCTAGGCTCCGGGTCGCCGGAGGGATGGTTGTGAACCAGAATCACTGCCGCGGCGTTGTGCTCCAGGGCGATCTTGACCACATCCCGAGGGTAAACGCTGGCACCATCCAGCGTGCCTCGGAACAGCTCCCGAAACCCTATAACCCTGTGTTTGGTATCAAGTAGCAGCAGAGCAAAGACTTCGTACTCATGGTATTGCAGCAGAGTTTGTAGATGGCTGAATACTTGCTTGGGCTCAGTCAAGGCCCGTCCTTTAGATAGACGACTCATCGCAAGTTGTTGAGCCATCTGCAGGATGTCGGACTCGGTGACTGGTGATTCCATGACATAAGTTCCGGTCTCTTCACCGGATCTGAGCTTGTGATATTTCATGGGGGACTCTCCTGGATTGGAAGACCTTGGTCATGGTGGAAGTTTGGTCAGTGGGCGCGAACGGAGTGGTCACTGCTGCTTTGGAGGGATTTAGATTCCAGCTTTTGTGCCAGTGATGTTTTGGCAGGAGCCGCTGGATTTGGGGCGGCTTCTTCCTTACCAGGCTGATCTTCAGCCGCGGGGTAGAACTCCTCGACGATGGCGCCGGTGTCCTCCTCACTGTCTTCAAAGGCCCCGTTGTTAAAGCCTTGTCGTGCCGCGCGATCCAAGGCGCTCTGATCGAAGCCCGAAGCTTGTCGGGTTTCCTCCAGCTGTTTGGCTGTCAGCAAGGCATCTTCAATACTCAGGCCGTTGCGCACCGTGATGTCCACGTAGAAGATCGGCGTGCCATGGCTCTGCCGGGTGGACTTACCGCGTAGGCGTAGCTCCAGTGGCAGGCAGGCCAGGCGGTTGCCGGAGATGGCCTGAAAATACTGCAGGCGTGCCGCCAGGGTGCGGATGCTGTTGAACCCAGTGGTGCGGAAGACAAAACTACCCAACGGATCGTCGGCACCAATCACCACGTTCAGCCGGCCATAGGGCTTGCAGGCATTACCTTGAGCTAGTGAACAGCCATCCGGTGAAGGGCAGGGTAGGGTCTTGATCCCGTCTTCACACTGTCGCTTGCAGATGTCGCCATTGCCGACGCACAAAGGCCGGCCGGTGGTGCGGTCGAATAGGCTGTAATCGGCGCGAAAATTCAAATCGGGCTCGTTGAACAACAAACGGATTGGAATGCTGCGCAGTTTGCCATCTTGGCCATTACGCAGTTCTTCATTGAGCGGGTGCAGCAGCCAGCCGTCGCGGCTTTGTACCTGCGAGGTGATGGTGAATTGATCGTCTTTCTCCGGCAGACGTTTACCGTTTTTCTCGACGACCCTGCCGATGGAAATACGCCCGAGTACAGGAGGGGTGATTGCTAAACCTTTGAGCATGACAGTTATCCTTGATCTGGAAATAAAAAAGCCACCAGGACGTAAACGGTCCCGGTGGCTTGAGTGAGGGGTATTCAGGCAAGCAGAAAACGGCGGCTGCCTGTTTTGATCTTGGGATAGCGGGCCTGCAGGTAGGGTTTGTCCTTGAGCATCTGTTCGACGTCCAGACCAATGCTGTCCTTGGACTTCTTCCAACTGATATAGCCCTCGGTAAACTCCGCACGGGTGGCTGCACCCATGGCCTGCTGCAGGACTTGCTTGAGCTGCGCCTCACGCGTCTCTTGCTGAGCAATGCTCTGGCGAATAGCCTTGAGCTCCAGGTAGGTGCTGGCCAGCTCCGTGTGCTGGCTGAAGTCCAGGGTCTGACCATTGTCTTCGGGGTAAAGGCAACGCAACGCCGCTTCGGCCGAGGCTGTACCATCGGCCGGTGGCGGGGTATCACTGACCACGTAATCCCAGAACAACCGTTCTAGATCGATCAATCGAGCAATCATCGACTCATCCCGTTCGATGCGATGGATCTCCAGGTGTTGGCCCCCCAGCAATACCGCTACATCCGCCGCCTGCTTGCCGGTCACCGCCAACTGGTGCAAGACCTGTAACTGCACATACTCCGGCACGCCTTCTTTCCAGAGGCGAGCGCCGTTGATGCCGGCAGTTTTGCATTCAAGGATCTGTACATTGTCGGTGCCGATGACTTCGCGGTCGATGTTGGCCAACATCCAGGGCAATTTAGGATCAGGATGCTGCAGCACGGCATTGATCCGCCGTACCCGGTGACCACTGCGCTTGGTGTAGTGGGTCGCGACAATCGGTTCAAGGATGTTTCCCCAGTAAGCTGGGCTCTCTTCATCATTGTGATCTAGCTTTGGTAGCGAACTGTCACGGCTAGTTTTCTCCAGCCACAGTTCCAGTTGGGATTTGTAAGGATTGAGCCCTACGGCAGCGGCGGCATCCGAGCTGCCGATGCCTTGCTTGCGCACCGCTAACCAGTCTTCACGCGGTAGCTCCTTGGTACCCACCAGGCGCAAGGCTGGACGGGGTTTGCTGCTGGGGTTTTGCAGTGTTTGCGTAGCCATAATGATTTCCTGTGCGGCATGAAAAAACGCCCGGCCAGCAGAAACTGACCAGGCGTTTAGCCGTGAGAAGAAAGAGAGGGGGATCAGGCAGAGACTAAGCGGCGAGTTGCAGGGCGGCGTTCAGGGCGCGTTCTTTGATGACGGCACCTTGGCCGAACCAGGCCGAATCCATGCGGTATTCAGTACTTCGAGCACGTCGCTCGTGATCGACATACTCCGTCACGGCGTTGAGCAAGCCCCACGCAGTTCCTTGGGCTGATTCAAGCGTCGCTCCACGACCTTGGCCTTCATACAAGCCTTGGACTTTGCGCAGTGCTCGCTCATTCGGCAGCACTTCCGGCAGTTTGCTATGGGGGGCTACTTCACACAGCACATTCATGAAGAAGCCCATCGCCTCATGCCACTGCACCTTGCGCTCCGCCAGTGCGCGCATGCGGTACATAAATTCATCCCATTGCGAGACGGCGATGCCCATTTGTTTCTTCACGGCCAGAGGATCAAAGCGCGTGTTGTGCGGCACCTTGATTGCGCGGGTAACGGCGTTCAGGGAGATGGTCAGGGTGTTGTTGCAAACTACACGCACGGTGGTCGGGGTCGCGGTGGTGGCCAGCGTACCGTCACAGGAGGTGGCTAATAGAAGATAGCCATTCACCTGATCGTTCCCCTTCAGCACGGTTGTTTGCCCGGTCCTGGCCAGAGCCCAGAACTTGCGGCCACCTTTGAGTACCCCAGCTGTTTCCAACTCATAGCCGGAGACCTCAGTCAGATCCCGGTAGAACTCCAGCACCTCACGGGGCTGCACAACTTGGTAACGGTTGGAAACCACCGACAACGGGGCCTTGGTGTCGGAACGATACAGCACCTTCTGTTCCGGAAAGGAGTGAATCGTACCCAGGTTGCCGATAGTGTCGGCCTTGAAGTGAACAGGACTTTCCTGGATCTGCCAGTTCATTCCGGCTTCCTGTTGCCAGACTTCGAGCGGTTGTTTTTGCGTCAGCCGGTTACCCAGACCATGCCAAGGGGTAGCGCCAACGTATGCCATTTGTTCGACGAGATGAGCCATGGGAGTGATTCCTTTGGGTGCGTGCCGGCATAAATGCTGCGCTCGCGCAGCATTGGCCGAAGAACGTTGTAAGAGGATTAGGTTGGTAGGTTGAAGCGATGATTGCAGGCGAGGCAGAGGTTGTTGGCGAACACATGGCGATCGAGTTTTTCGCCGAGCTGAGCACCGAGGGTGCAGCCGCCTGCACCTCCAGCGAGCCCGCCGAGGATGGCACCAGATACTGTGCCGAGGGTGATGCCAAGAGGGCCGGCAATAGCGCCGACATAGGCGCCCACCTGGCCTGCTGCCAGAACGGCGCTCGCACCACGAGCGGCTCCGCCTACGGTTCCAACAGCCGCGCCAATCTTCATGGCTGTTTGTAAAGATGCGATCTTGGGGGAGTTACATAGAGGACAATGCAATGACATGGTTCTGAGCTCCATGGGGTGGACGTCATGGCAGTGATGTAGGACTGAATTTTTTTTGAGTCGAATCGTAATCGGCCTCCATGACGATTAAGTGCAGCAATCGGCCGATTCTGTTGACAAGTCGGTTTGCTCAAAATGCTCGAATATTGATGGGTGAAAACATCTCTTTCGCACGCTACAACGTGAAATCCGAGTCCGGAGGATCTGCTCAAAGCTAGGGTCTCCATTTCAGGCTCGTACTTTTCTGCCGTGAAAACCAAGCCGGATTTTTTTCAATAGAATTGGCCAAGAGTAGTCATGGAATGACTACAAATTTGAGCGCGATTCAAGGCAGGATCCAGGTAAGCCCCTATCAACCGTGGCGGACGAGTCGAAGAGCGCGAGCGACTGATTCGGACCGAGAAAATACCGGCCCAACACCGGCACCGCTGAGCAACTGCCCTACTAACGGAACGAGCTCGAACAGATCAGGAGAACAACTCGATGGACCACACACTTTTCGAGCGCTACTCACCTGCCATCCGCAGGCTCGGCATGGCGGGCGCCAACAGTCCCGAGCTCGTGATTGAAAACACAGGCAGAGACATCCTCAGGTACATTCCTTTCGAACACGTCAACGCTGATGCCAAGTTGGTCATCGTGGGCATCACCCCAGGCCCCAACCAGCTGCGATTGGCGTACGGCGAAGTCCAGCGACTAATGGCCGTTGGCATCCCGACTGCAACGCTGCTTCATGAAGTGAAAAGACTTGGTGCATTCGGTGGCAGCGCCATGCGCCCAAACTTGCTGCGCTATCTGCGGCACTTCAAGTTCGACAAGATCCTGCGCATTCCAAATGTAGAGTCCCTGTGGGAAGAAAACGCCGACTTGTTCCACGGAACCTCGGTCATACCTCACGCGGCCTTTACAACAACGCCTGAGGGCGGCGAATCCATGTTTGCGGGCTCATTTGCCTACCTGATGGCTTCCCCTTTATTTCGAGAGTGCTTCATGGACTGCTTCGTCTCCACACTCCGCGAAATTAACCCAGACGCCCTGTATATCGGCCTGGGCGATTGCCCCGAAGACGCGTTGCAATGGTGCGTCGATAACGGGTATCTGCACGCCCGGCAGTTTCTGGGTTCTTTCTGCCATCCTTCAACCAGTGGCGGCAGCGCACCGAGTGTGTATATCAGAGATAAAACACTCAGTGACCTGAAGCCAGCAGACCCTGTACGTCACAGAGTTGCGAAACTCGATCGGGCCTATGCGCGAATGGCTGGCGCAACTGCGTTGCTTCTGTGCGGCGCTGCGCCAATGTCGGAACCGCCACGCGCCGTCCCTCTACCGGATAGTACCCAAGCTGCCCTTGCCCCACCGCCTCCGGCCAAGCCAACCCGCAAGACCGTAGCTGTCCCATGCGATGAATTCACAAATAAGGTGATCAAGCAGATTGAACAGAGCGGATACGTGCTCGTTAGGGAGAGCAAATACCTTGCAGAGTTTTGCGCTGCCGGCCAGACGGTTTATTTATTGAAAGCAAGGACCCGCATCAACAACATCTGTCTGATGGTTCACCCCAACATCATCAGGGGGCACTTGGTAGATCTGCTGGCGGCAATCGCCGTCAGCACAGGCCATCGACACCACTCAAGCATGTCGAAGTTTCCATCGAAATTGCATAATGGCAAGCAACCCATCACTTATGGCTGGCTTGTGATCATTGGCGGCCTGGCAGACGTCAATGCTGTGTTGGAAGGCCTGCTTGAAATAAAACCGGCTACAAGCTGAATTGTCGTTGTCAAAATGAGCCGAAGTTTGCGCTTGGCAGACTCATCAATCTGTTATGGAAGAACACAATGAGCGAACACATCTGCGTGCGTTTCCCGACCCCGAATTTCGACCGGCTGCTGGAAACCTTGCCACTCAAAGGCGCGAAGGTATTCAAGACCGGTTCCAGTTCAACTATCTTCGAGAAGGGTGACAGTTTGCTGCGGCTAACCCTGCAAGGCAGTGGCCATAACTTCCTGGCGCAACAATCGGCTGCGGGTAACCCAAACGTGGTCAGGGTACTGCACAACTATGGTGCGGTGGCGTTATCGGACACCTATGAGTCTGGCCCTGAGGTAGAGTTCTACTGGCTAGCGCAGGTCGAGCGCCTGGTTGATATTGAAGTGGGCAGCGAGCCTGTTCTTGAGGCTTGGCTTGCGCGATTCGATGAAGAGGGGCAGCCTGGCTCGAGGGACTTACCCGTTTTTGCACAGCAATGTCGTGAACTGGCGCGCGCTCACAGGCAGTATGCTGGGTTGATGGAAACGCTGGCGCTGGCGGCGGAGTTTCCGGGGATTGAGTCGATGGACCTGCGGCTGAGTAACTGCATGCGACGGCCTTTGACCGGGGAGTTGGTTTGGACGGATCCGTTAGATGATTGTTTCTACGAACCAGACACCAATGTGGAAATTTCACTGGATGTACTCTTAGCGCTTCTCAAATGACGGGTAATCTAATCCATACACACGTTTTCGGGCCACGTCTTGCCAGGCCTATGTGACCAGCTTTTTAATGAATTTTGGCTCTTCTCAGTGAACATATGCTCAGACCCATCTGGCACGCTAAATCTCCCCTGATTTTCTAGCTGCTGCGAAAGGGAACTTTGGGTCGTCATTAGCCGGTCGTGGCAGACTGAGATCGACCCAAATGGACGGTAGTAAGGGATTGGGCTCCAAGCTTTGCGGGAGCGGGCTTGCACGCGATGGCATCATCCCAGTGGTTCGCAGTGTAATCCTGCTTACGCCGTAGATGCTGAACCGTCGCTCCTGGCTGTGGATTCATCGGGCGACATCGCTGCAGGGTTATCACCCGTCGTTGCGCTTAATGGATAGCGCTGATAACGCTTGCTTCACCGTCACCCTAGTCGATGGTGAAAACCCTTTGGTAATGGCATTGCAGTGCCGCCAGCATGGCAGCCTGATGAGCATCGGCCGCGACCTCTCCCCACGTTTCCTTCGAATAGATCAAGTCCATTTTCAGGGAGTCAGGCCGCTTCTCGTACGCCCGCTTGTTGAGGAATCGCTGGCGCTTTTCGTTGTAGGGCAGATTACCGTACTCCGAGTTGATACTGCGCGAGACAAGCGCGAGATTGCCAAAGCGGTCTAGCCAATCCCGCGAGACCGTGTTGGTATCGATCGCCTGTGGGGTCTGCGGCGAAATATGCTCTACCGAGTTCTTCGCGGTGAAACGGAAATTGCCCCAGAACTCATGATCACGTTGCTGTTCATACCAAAGCACGAAGTCCAGTTTATAGAACCAGTAATGCGCAAATCTGACGCCATGGTCCTCCGTCAGCACAGCTTCGAACTGCAGCGCCGAAGCGGTACGCCAGGGATCGTCCATGAACCGGCGGCTACGTACGACCAGCGCAGCATCCGTCACTTCTCCAAGCAGCTGGTTATCCAGATGGCATAGGAAGCCGTAGTACCGCTCGATTTCACCGCCACCACCCCGCACGGTGTGCGCATGCTTGTGGATAAAGTACAGGAAGGGGGTCAGCCAGTAATGGGTGGTGATTTCCTGCGAGTGATACAGCATGCTCTGCAGCAACGATAGGCCCTGGTGCACGGCATTGTCGCGACTGCGATTGATGTAACGCTTGTCTTCACTGGCGGAAATCGAGGTGTGGCAGACCTGATGGATTTCGTCATCGCCCTGATCGACCCACTTGATCACATACTCGTCCCACAGCACACGCATGCGCCAGAGCAGATCAATGAACCCTTGCGCCCTCGCCACACGCTGCGCCGAATCCGCTGGCGCCAGCAAGTGGGCTTCAAACAGGGCGAGCAACTGCCGATCCAGCACACGCGGCAGATCCGCCTGCCCTTGCTCCTTCAGCCAGATACGCAACACATGAAGCAAGAAGAGTGGAAAGCCGATGATGCTCCGCGCCCAGGGGGCTTCTCCGTCATCCTCGGCGATGGCTGCCGGAGACGCGCCGATATCGGTAACAGAGCCGTCAACGATGGCCTGCAAGGTCAGGCGGTCGTAGCCATCCGTTTGCGCGGAGTGGGTCTTTCGATCGAGCAACCCGTGTACGGCGCCTGCATGGAGCAGTTGCCCCTTGTTATAGAGATCCCCCAGTCGGTGCGCCTCCAGCTGGGTTTCCAGACACAGATTGCGCTCGACAAAGCCACTCATGTCGGCACAGGCATTCCACAATGCCGCGAAACGGAAACGGCTTTCCGCGGGGATGTCCTGCAGCAACCTAGCCTTGAGGATCTCGTGGTGCTGTAGCTGGATACCACGGTTGTTGATGACTTCGAACAGCTTGTTCAGGTCCATGCCCTCAGGCACTTGCGTGAGCACCAGCGATACATTGCGATACACAAAGCTGGCCAGCGCCTTGAGATATTCATCATCAACAGGCCCGCCGTCCGCACGCTTGTAGGTCTGCGCGAAGGAGGCCATCAATTGCTGAGCCTCTCTCATGCTCTGAGTGTCGATGATTTCGCTGCTCGTCGCTTTCCCCCCCGGCATCATGCTGGCAAGGAAGTCGTTCACCTGCTCCCGGATTGAGAAGTGCAGACGCGGAGTCGTCCTTTCCTTCAGCACAACCCTACTGAAGTCCTCCATCACCTGGCTCCATACCGGCACCGTGCTGAGCATCCACAACGTGGTGAAACGCTGCTGGCCGTCGATCAGGTCGAAGCGGCGCATGCCCTGATTGCGATCTTCATCGGTGGTTTTTTCCACCAACAGCGTGCCGCCCAGGAAGAACTGTGTGTCGCCTCGATCGAAAGCATTGGCGATGTCTGTCAGCAGTGTTCTGATCTGCTCATCACCCCACACATACAGGCGCTGGTAGATCGGCACATTGAAACACCACGCAGCGTCTTTCCTGTTGGCCAGCTGTTGCAGAGTGCAGAGGCTGGAATCAATGCTCATGGCGACCTCCATGGGAGGCTTTAAGAAACACCTCAAGCCATTGCGATTTGTCCGCAAGGTTGCGGCATTCAGGATCCGCCTGCACCTTGTAGAACGCCAGAACAGCCCGTTTGTATCGACCTTGCACACCATTCCCCACTTCAATCGTTTCATCGGCATACAACGATGCCACGGCCTGTTGGCGCTTTTGCAGAAAGTCCAGCACCTGTTTCGGATGGTAGCTTTGTGCGATCACATCCAGCAGGTTTAACTCGGCCAACCTGAAGAAGTTGGCGGCGGTTTCCTGCTTGACCTGTTTTTTCTCCAGGCGAATTGCGCCCAGCAGAAACTCCAGGCGTAAGGCAAACGCGGTCAGTTGCTCGACTTCGAACTGATCCATGTACACCAGGCTGCAGAGCATGAAAATTTCGCGCAGATACTCCTGGTTGTTGCACAGCAGCTGTCGATATATCGCGCGGAAAAAACTCACCTGCGCGCACGGCGCAGGATCGTTCATCAGCCTCTGCAGCAGGGCGGCATACTTGTCTGCGTAGAGAAAGAAGCCCACGCCCTCATGAATGGGCTGGCGCAGTGCCATCGGCAAGTTCGCGGGGTTGTGGCTGATGCGCAGTTGACTGCCGTGCAGTACCTGCTCTCCGTCGCCCGTCAGCGTCAACGCAGTTGCCAGCCGATTGTGTCGGGTGGCGTAGAGCGGCACGCTGTCGACGCTGCTGCGGCTGTCCGCAACGTGTTTCCATGTGTTGCACTGGAACTCGGTCAGCAGCGTCTCGTGTCTGCCCGCTGGAGTTTGCGCACCGCGCCAACGCCGCGCACGCCAGAGAAAACGATTGAACAGGTTGGGGGCAAAATCCTGGCCGGGCGACAGTATCGCGGGTTGACGTTGCAGCGCCTCCCAGCGCTCGGCGCAGTGCTGCTGCAGGGCTGTCTTCAGATCGCCCTCAGCGTCTGCGTGATCGATCGCACGCAGGTGATAGGCCTTGAGCAGGTCGGTGGCCCGCAGAGGCACGCCGCGATTGTTCTGGGTATCGAAAAAGGTGAAGGCAAGGTCGCTGCTGTCCACCTCGATCACCGTCAGACGAAGCTTTCCGATGATCTCCGGTGCAATCGGCTCTTGCTGCTTCAACGCCTGAATTCCTTCACGGATATGTCGTGCGGACTGCCCCGAATAGCTGAGCACCTGGCCCGCTGGCAGTGCACCGGTCGCGCGGTGATACAGCAGCGACAACGCCGTGATGCGCTGCTGACCATCGATGATGAACCTTCTCGATTGGTGCACATCGCGATGCAGCAATACCGCGCCAATGTAGTAAGGCAAGGTTTTGTCCGGCTGGCCTGCGAACTCTGCGAGATCACTGGTCAGTTGCAACAGCTTGTCCGGGCCCCACACGAAGCCGCGCTGATAACTGTCCAGTGCCAATGGCCAACCTACCTTTAGCAGATCGTCGAATGCCAGGGTGCTGACCCGGACAGGAGATTCATGCGTCATTTATCGGCTCCCCTGCTCAGCTCTCTTCCCAGCGTTTGCGCAAGGTCCTGATCCGGGCATCCCCCCGCAACGCACGCCGATCCGGTCCACAGAGCGCGACCGAACCTTCCGGTAGACCAAAGACTTCCTCGATGGCTGCCCGAATGCTGCTGACCTTCGCATCCGAACGTGCGGCCCGATAGCGCGCCGCCCTTCGCTCGGCAGTGGCCACGGCCTGGTCTGCACCCTGCTCATCCTCGGCATCTGGTTCCTCGACATCCCAGTCCTCGTCCTCTTCATCCCCCTCTATAAGTTCCGGATCATCATCGGCCTCTTCGGCCTCTTCGGTCAGGTCAGCCAGGCTCTGACCATTGGAATACCAAGTGCAGGCGTCCTCCTGCTCCCATACCAGCCCATCCTCGACATGAAAGGTGCGCAGGGCTATGGAGGACGAAACGTAATCGCTGAACCGCGACTTCACCGCTGGCAACCGCTCGAAGCCAGCGCCCAAGGCCAGTAGAACCTTATTAGGGCCGGCAACCAACAGGAATTCAGACCAGCTCTGCTCACGGAAATTGACGCTGGCAGAAGCGTACATGTAAAGGGTTGCGCGAAGTGATGCGTCCTGTTCGGCCAACTGGGTCAGTACCTGCATCACAGTGCGGTAGATACTAAAGCCCGCATTTTCGACGGAGTGCGAGTCGACCTCGACAGTGGGCAATGGCGACCCTTTGTTGACGAACGACAGCTCCGATACCGATTTCTTGATCATTGCATTCTTTCCTTGAACAGTTCGTGGGCGGGAACGGGCGCAGTTTGCGCCCAAAGTCCCCGCTTTTTCGCAGTCCCTCTGATTGAGGACGAAGATGTCATGCTCGACAGTGGCAAGTTAGGTGATGAGGATAAACAGCCAGCGGAATCACTTCGTTCGTGATCGCGTGATTGGAAAGTCCCACGACCTAAGAAACAACCGGATAACAAGCATCACCCCATAGCGTTTCCGGGTTATCCAACATCAGCAAAATAATCACCGGCACCAATTTGCCGAGAAGGTTTGAGCAGTCGCGCAGCTGATCCCGGTTCACACTGCTGTTCCAGGTTGCGCCCCCATGCATGACCTGGTTTCGCAATGTATAAATTCGATTGAACAGAACGCCGAGCACTGCTGGGGTATTGCGGTTGGCCAACGCTTGCTGCGCTGCTCGCCGACCGCTGGCAAAGCGCTCGGTCCACTGTTGCTCGCTGATCTTGCCGTTCTGGTAATCCCAGAAGCTCTGGAACACGTAGGGGTTGTCCAGCAACGCGCGAATGCTGCCGGAGAACGCGGACCAGACCAGATTCTCGATCAGGTTGGCCGTGTCGAGCGCGCAGAGTTTGTCCAGGAACGCCTTGAACGTGGACTGCTCGGAAAGGCGGTACTGCTCGTCAATATCGGTGGCGTAGGCCGAGTTGAAGGCGATCCACAGGAAGATAAAACGCCCATCGACATCGTCAGCTTGCTCGGCACGATTGAGCCAACTCAGCGCCCGATGAACACGCAAGGTGAGGTTGGGATGATGACTTTCACGTTCCTGTCGATGACGGGTCTTGAGTGCTTGATGGTCCATGGGGTGCCGATCCTTGAGGTCATGGGCAGTACGTCAACAGATTGGGAGCGTCTGAAAACTTACATATTTTTGATTAAACCCAGGCATGGGTAGAGAAGTTTCTATCGAGGGCCTGAGAACCTGCTCCATTTGTTTACCTGTACGGACAAACAACATGGACGGGGGCTGTGGTTTTACTTAGGGTATGGCCATTCGATATTACCTGCAAGGTGGTCTGCATGAAGCGCGAACAGTTCCTGGCGCAACCTGAAGTTGAGTCCTTCATCGCATGGCTCGCAACGAACTTGCCGACGTTGACGTTCAAGCTGCGCTTCAAGGCGAGCAAATTTGTGCCGGGCGGTTTAACCGCTGATGTCCAGGGTTTCGAGCAGATTCTTGAGCAATACCGCTGGAAAGCAAGCTGGCAAGATACCCATCAAAATTCGGTGGATTCACAAACCTGGGCTGAAACTCAACGCTCTCTCGGACAACTTCGCGAGTGGCTGACGAGTGCGGTCAACCGGGGGGATGAACAACAAGCGCTTCAGGCGTGTTTGCAGATTCTTCGTTGGGGTGGTGTCCGGGGAGCCATTCCATTTTTGCACCGGCTGGCCGAAAAGGGCGAGCTGTCGAGCTATCTGCGGGAAATGGCCGGGCTCATGTCGCTCGACGGCGACAATGATCTGAATGATCTCGACGCGATCAGTGTCGAGCGTTTCGATGCTGGGCTGACCAAGATTCACGCCTTGCTCGATCCGTCGGGTTCACCCATCTATGACAGTCGCGTCGGCGCAGCGATAGGCATGCTGTATTCGCTGTTTCGCCAGCAATGGACGGGGAGCGGCAAACCTCTGCTGGCTTTCCCGTCTGGAGGCGCTCGTGGCAGCCAGATCCGCAACCCGGGAGCGTTCTTGAACGGACTGGCGGCGCCGCAATTTTCGGCGATCGATTATGCCGCATGGGCACGTTGGCAGGTGCGGTTGGGGTGGATTATCCGAGCCCTGCTCGAGCGTACCGGCTGGTTTGCCGAACAAGGGGCTCTGCCCGCGCGATGCCACGCCTTCGAGGCCAGCCTGTTTATGCTCGGCTATGACCTGCGGTGCTTTGGTGTAACTCTGGCGACTGATCCGAAGGCAGCAGTGCCAGAGATCGACTCGCAGAAAAGTGAACGTGACGCCACCGGCTGGGTGCCTACCGGGCACCCCTTCAGTCAGGTCCTCAAGGATTATCTGGCCTTCCGCCGCAGCGGTTCGCTCGACGATAAAGCGTCCTTCGTTGCCTGGCTGTTGACGAACCCGCGTAACGAGAACCCGCTCACGCGTGCTACGGCGCAGGGCTACTGTTTCGCGTTCTCCATTGAGGAGTTCGACCTGTTCGGCCGGCCGCTCGCAGAGCTTGAGCGAATCGTCGCGGGTGGCAAGGATGGACTGTGTGCGGCACTGGCAAGCGAGACATTAGAGCAGTTCACCGTGGGTGATGAGCGGGTAAGTGTCTGTTTGGTGGATGTATTGATCACGGGCAATGCGTATCGGCGGGCGACGACCGACAAGGAGCGAACCGATTACATCTTGAGCGCCGGATATGCCGGTACAGAGAACTCTGCAAGGACGCTGATGGCGTTGGGGCGTAACGTGGGCAAGCACTTCAGCCTGCTCGATGCACAACATTTGCCGACGACCTTATTCGAGCAGTTTTTCCGCGGATGCTCGCTCGACGCCTGACTCCCACACGACATTGAATTAGCGTGAAGCGTTCCTGGGTGCTTCACCGGACTGGAAACGACCATGCAAACCCGAAACGGAATTCAGTTGTACTCCGCCTCAGACATCTGCGGTTTTCTTGAGTGCCAGCACCTCACGGCGCTGGATCTTCAGAACCTTGTCATCCCTATGGAGAAAGCGGCGGCAAGCGAACAGAACCGTTTGATCCAGGACAAAGGTCTGGCCCATGAAGCGGCCTTTTTCGAACGGCTCAAAAACCAATACGCCAACGTTGTCGACATTGCCGAGGGCAATCCGAGTTTCGCGCGCCGGGTGGAACTGACCATCCAGGCCATGAAGGCCGGCGCCGATATCATCTTCCAGGCGTCGCTTCAGGAAGGCGCCTTTATTGGTCATGCCGACTTCCTGCGCAAAGTGCCGCGGGTGTCGGCGCTGGGCGACCACAGCTATGAGGTGATCGACAC
Organism: Pseudomonas fluorescens; assembly: GCF_902498195.1. Classification (GTDB taxonomy): domain Bacteria; phylum Pseudomonadota; class Gammaproteobacteria; order Pseudomonadales; family Pseudomonadaceae; genus Aquipseudomonas; species Aquipseudomonas fluorescens_BU. Next base: position 109,925 of record NZ_CABVIY010000002.1, read on the forward strand.
CAAGCTGGCGAAAACGGCCAAGGCCAAGTTCCTTGTACAGGTTGCGCTTTATTCACGAATGCTGATCTCGATCCAGGGCGTACAGCCACAGTTCATGTACGTCGTACTCGGTGATGCTGCGTGTACCGAGCAGGCATTTCGGGTCGCCGACTACGCCGATTATCTGGAGTATGTGCTACAGCGTTTCGAAGCGTTCGTGAACGGTGCCGAGCGACCCGTTACCTACCCGGAGCCATGCGGGCATTGTGGGTTCTGCGCCTGGCGTGATCGCTGCGACGAACAACGACTGCAGGACGATCACCTCTCGGCGGTAGCTGGTATCAGTCGTTCGCAAATCCAGAAGTTACAGAGTGCCGGCGTGACCACATTGCACCAGCTGGCGGACAGTACTGACGACCTGCGCATTCCAAAACTGCAGACAGAGTCATTGAGCAAGTTGCGGCATCAGGCGCGTTTGCAGTTCCAGGGGCGTTCCAGTGATGTCCCGCTATTCGAGCTGCTTCCCGTGTCGGGTGAGCGACGTGGTTTTTATCGGATGCCCAAGGCGGTCGAGGGCGACCTGTTCTTCGATATGGAGGGCAATCCGCTGGAAGAGGGTGGCCTGGAATACCTCTTCGGTCTTTACATCGACGAGGGTGGGCAGCGAATCTTCAAACCCTTCTGGGCGCATACCCGAGAAGAAGAAAAGGTCGCCTTCGAGCAGTTCATCGACTGGGTCACCAGCCATCTTAAGCGTTACCCCGACGCGCATATTTACCACTACGCCAGTTACGAAGAGACAGCTATCAAGCGCCTGATGAGCCAGCACGGGACGCGTGAAGCACAAGTGGACTGGTTGCTGCGCAACGGCAAACTGATCGATCTGTACAAGGTTGTGCGCGAAGCGATCCGGGTGTCCGAGCCCAGCTACTCGATCAAGAATATCGAGCACTTTTACATGGATCAGCGCGACGGCGACGTCACCAATGCCGGCGCGAGCATCGTGTTTTATGAGAGGTGGAAAGAGACCGGCGAACCGGCGTTGCTTGAGCAGATCGAGCGTTACAACGAAGACGATGTGCTATCGACCTATCTTCTGCGTGACTGGCTGTTGGAAATAAAACCGTCGAATGCAGGCGCTTTTCTCAGGCCTGAAGCCGAAAGCGAGAAATCCATGGCGGAGCAGAAGGAGATCGAGATTCGTCTGGAAGATTATCGCGATCGTTTGCTAGGTGATCTGTGCACCGACGACGAGGCCATGAGTGATGAGGATCAGGTCACGTTGCTCACCTTCCAGCTACTCGACTTCCACCGCCGTGCAGAGAAACCGACGTGGTGGCAACTGTTCAGCCGCCAGGACATGACAACTGAGGAGCTGCTGGAGGACATCGAGAGCCTGGCCGGTTTGCAGCGCACGAAAACACTGCCGGAACCGATCAAACAGTCATTTTTGTATGAGTACAGTTTCGAACCCCAGGAAACCAAAATGCGTGCCGGTTCTCAGGGCGTCATCACCGAGTCCCTGGCCAGCGTACAGCTGGTTCATCTGGACCATGACAACGGTCTGGCGACATTCAAGGCTACCCAGAGAAATGCGCCGCCTGATTACTTCGACATGATTCCCGGCAGGCCGATCCCATCTACGCCTCTGCGCAAGGCGATGTTCCGTTATGCCGACAGCCTCTTGGCTGGCGAACAGCACTTCCAGGCGGTTGCGGACTTCCTGTATCGACGCGCCCCACGGGTGAAAGATGTCGAGCCCGGTGCACCACTGCTTGATCCAGGCCTGCCGACGGTTGAAGCCATCAAGCAGGTGGTTCGTAACCTCGAACACAGCGTGCTCTTTATTCAGGGACCGCCAGGTGCAGGCAAAACCTACACTGGCTCGCACGTCATCGTTGACTTGCTCAAGGGGGGCAAGCGCATCGGCGTAACATCCAATTCGCACCACGCCATCAACAACCTGCTGGCGGCGGTTGAATCTCGTGCGCAAGAAGAGGGAGTCACTTTCACGGGGTTGAAAAAGTCCTCGGACGGAGAAGGTACGGAGTTCACCGGCCGCTGCATTCGTTCCATCGAGGACAAAAAGGAATTCCTCGATGCCTGGGGGCCGAACATTGACTTGACGGCCGGCACCGCCTGGCTATTTGCCGATCCCGCCTTCACCGAGCAACTGGACTATCTCTTCATCGACGAGGCTGGCCAGGTGAGTGTGGCGAATCTGGTCACGATGGGCATGGCTGCGCGCAACATCGTCCTGATGGGCGATCAGATGCAATTGTCGCAACCGGTGCAAGGCGTGCATCCGGGTCGCTCCGGCGATTCCATCCTCGACTATCTGCTGGATGGTACGCCTACCATCGCGCCTGATCGTGGGGTGTTCCTGGCGCAAACCTGGCGGATGCACCCCCACGTTTGCTCATTCATTTCGCAAGCCGTTTACGAAGGGCAACTTTCTTCGGCGCCAGGTACCGAGCGGCGGGTGTTGTTACTCGATGGTCAACGACCGGAGGTGCCGGCCAGCGGGCTGATGTTTTGCCCTGTGGAGCACGATGGCAACAGCCAGAGTTCGACCGAAGAGGCGGAGCAAGTCAAAGCGCTTTACGCATACTTCCTGCGGCAGCGGTATGTGGATGACAAGGGCGCAGAGCACGCGATCCGTATCGAAAACATCCTGGTGGTAGCACCCTATAACCTGCAAGTGCAGTTGTTGAAACAGGTACTGCCAGCGGCCGCCCGTGTCGGCACTGTGGATAAATTTCAGGGGCAGGAGGCGGAGATTGTCATCGTTTCGATGGCGACCTCCAATGAAGACTATCTGCCCCGAGACATTGGCTTCCTGTATTCGAAGAACCGCTTAAATGTGGCCGTCAGTCGCGCGAAGTCACTGGCCTGTATTGTCGCCAGCCCTGATCTGACCGCCATCCGCTGCCAGACACCGCATGACATGAGCCTGGTCAACGGTTTGTGCATGGCAGTCAGGCACGGGACGGCTGCGACGGCTGTCGCGCTGTGCGAATAGCGGCTGCAAAGGCCTTGTCATTCGATCCGCAACCGGGAAGGAAGTGATGCCCTATACGCCCGATTTGCTTGTTTTGTTGCACAAGACTCTGGCCACGACGAAGTGTTGTGTCGACGACTGGGTGGGGCTCGGCTTGGGGAACTGGCACGCTTCAGTCCTGCTCGATAGCACGCAGTATCTGTCGTCGCTCGACCCGCTCACGTTCAATGAGCGGGGACTTGCAGGGGAAACGCCATTGGACATCGCCTATCGGCTCAACCGAGTCGCCTTGATCGAAAGGCTGGAGGCGCTCGGTGCCGTGGGCGACAAACACATACAGGATTGGAAAGGTCGCGGCACCTTCATGCCGCACGATAAATACATGCATCTGCCCGCCAAGCAGGGAAAAATCAAAATCCTTGAATCGCGTTTCCGGCTAGGCGGGAGTCTCAATGACCGTGATATGGACGGCAACACGCCCATCCATTGGCTCGCAATCCACGGCCACTTCAAGGCCGTCAGGTACTTCACGGACAACTACCGGATGTTCGAGCTGGATATGAATGCGAAGAACAACGAAGGCAACACCGCTCGTAATCTGGCCATCCTCAACGGCCATCACGATGTAGCAGGGCAGCTGTTGATCCGGGAGATCGACAACTACATCAGCGCTACGCGCCTCTGGCATGAGTTGTCGGCCGGGTGGACAGGGAAGTTGCCGAGTCGAAACGCCTGACAATCAGCGATCGACTCGGCAACACGCCTTCGCCCAAAGGGTTGAGGATCAGTCATGCATGAGCCAGGGGCGCAGCTCCTTGAGGTTGGTTGCCACGATTTGCTGTGCCTCGGGGTTAGTCGCCTGGTTTCTCGGATCGATCTGATAGCGTTGCAATACGTACTTCACCAGAGCTCTGCGACTGGGCACCACTAGCTGGCCGTCGATCATGCCAAAGTCGGTTTCGATGATTGACTTCTGTGCCGCGTTCAATCGCCCGTCGGCTGCAAATATGACGGGTATCTCGGTATTCCAATCTTCATCCAGTTCACGAGTGTTCTGCGATTCGTCCAGCAAGTCCGGCTGCCCTCGCAGGCGGCTGAGGACAAAGTCGCGATATTGGCCGTTCTTCTCGCAGTAAGCCCGCACATGCCAGCGCATGCCGGTGTAGACCAGTGTGTGAGGGGCGATGAGACGAACTTCCACGTTGGGGGTATTTAGCGAAACGTACTCGGTTTCCAGGCGCAGGCCATCGCGACAGGCCTTGAGCAACGGGCGCAGGACATCTGGTCGAATTGGGCGATCCGGGACTTCCAGCACCTTGGTGTGGGCGTAGGCCAGGGCGAGCCCATCAATGTGCGGGGCGCGTTCGTTGTTCTGGTAAAGCAGGTGCAAATAGGCGCTCGCGCTGTCGTCGATGAACAGCGGCGTGAATGTCTTGCTTGGCACGTAACCTTTTATTTTTTTGTCATATGTAAGATTTTTAGGCGCATGTTCTGTGATGTAGGTGTTGATGTCCTTGGACGCCTGCTGACGGCTGATGCCGAAGCTCTGCATCAAGTGTCCCGTGGTCAACCGACCCTCCCACCAGGCAATGGTCTCGATTAAACGATAGCGAAGTGCCAGGTCCCAGCGAACCTGTTCGATCGACTGCTTGCGTTTCATACCCTCTCCATGTGCGCGAATACTTTACCTGTATAAGTCTACATTCTAGACCTGTCGCTTATCACTACATATCTTGAGTCTGTCTTCGAAATCAATTGAAGTCACGAAAGGAAGTGGACATGAGTATGTCGGAAGTGGTTTCGACAGGGGCATTGGTGATGATGGGGGCAATCCTGCTGGTGCTACTGCATCAGTGTCTGAGATTGCGTGAGCTCTGGCAGATGGCGATGGACTGCCGAAAAAATGCGCGCTGGGCGCGGATCCGGGAAATGGAAAACCGCGAACTGCGTTCGGCGTTGCGAGCCGAGAAAGAGCACGTCCAGCAGTTACAAAGAAAGCTGGTGATTCTGCAGGAATTGATCCCTACAGAGGGATAAGGGAAAGGACATGAACAGACTTGAACGGATCAATGGCTGCCTGCTCGGCGGCGCCATCGGTGATGCGCTAGGCGCCCCAGTGGAGTTTCTCGAGTGGTCTGCAATAGAAGCTAAATTCGGCCCACAAGGTATCGTTGATTTTGCCCCTGCTTTCGGTATCACCGGTGCCATCACCGACGACACGCAGATGATGCTTTTCACCGCAGAAGGCTTGCTTCGGGCGTATGTGCGCGGCAGTTCACTGGGAACTTGCCATGTCCCCAGCATTATTCATCATTCGTTGCTGCGCTGGCTGAAAACCCAGGACTACCCTACGAAGATGCCGATCAGCGGGGACGGCTGGCTGATCAATCAACCAGAGCTCTGGTCTCGCCGCGCCCCTGGCACTACCTGTCTCGATGCACTCAAGGCCAGTCCGCGGCTGGGCGTTGTTGCCGAAAATAACAGCAAAGGCTGTGGCGCCTTGATGCGCGTTGCGCCCTGCGCCTTTTTTGCAAACGCCTTTGACTACGCTGCCCAGTCAGGACGCCTGACTCACGGGCATCCTACGGGCTACCTGGCGGCCGGGTTGTTTGCCGATATTCTCCAGCGCATTGTCGATCGGCAAGACAGCTTGGAGCACGCGGTTACTCAGAGCTTGGCCAAATATGGACAAGTGCCGGGTATGGAAGAAACACGGGGCATAATTGAGCGCGTCCTTTTCTTCTTTTACGAGGGCTACCAGCCTACTCCGCAACGCATCGGCGAACTCGGCGGCGGTTGGGTCGCCGAAGAGGCGCTGGCTATCGGCTTGTGGTGCGCCCTGGCAGCGCCTTCGTTCGAAGAAGGCGTGATCACGGCGGTGAATCACAGTGGCGACAGCGACAGTACCGGGCTCATCGCCGGGCATTTGTTGGGTGTTCAGTATGGTGCTGCGGCGATTCCTGTTCGGTGGTTCGAACAATTGGAGATGCGCGAAGTGATTGTGCAAATCGCCGAGGACATTGAGCGCATTCCTCGTGAGTACTGTGGGAATGGTGGAGAGTTCGATCAGCAGATCGAGCTGGCGTATCCCGTTGGTTGAGAGGGCTGATGGAGACGATTATGGATAAATTTTCAGGAGAGCTGCGATGCCTATAAGGCCCAGGCCATTTACGTTTGTATGTGGTGAATGCGGTTGGAAGAAAACGGTGGCCCCGCGGAGTGATGCGTTGGGACCGGGTGAGTGGTTCAAGCAATGCCCGAAATGCGGGAGCGAATCGTTGAAGATGCGCGATGCGGGGTGGGTTGAGCGGACGCTAGCAGAGTTGCTTCTGCGTCTCTAAGTGCGTTGCCCAGTGAGATCAGGGTGGAGTCGCGATATGGCAAAAGGCCGTTTATTCACGAGGCCGTTCGGCCGATCACGACACTCCCCGTCGTGCTGGTTTCTCATGCTCGCCTCATCAGCATGCCGAGCGATGGATTACACGATCCGAACCGCTGAAACCTGTATACCTAAGAGGTCGTAACATGAAAAATCTGTTCGCAATTGTTGGTGTCATCGTCGTCGCCAAGAAGGGCTACGAGTTCTTCCGTGAATACATGGAGATGAAACAGGAGCTGGGCAAGCGCATCGCTGCTTCGGACTGACAAACTCCGGCAGCGTCGACCACTTCTTTTTTAGACTACCAACTGGTGTTTTCTCTATGCCTTGGCCGCCCATCCCTTTATCCAACGCGGGTGAAGTGCTGGTACGTATTATCGCCAGCCTAGATAACTAACGAGCTGCAGGGAGGGCTTCAGTCCTCACCGATCTTTGACCTGCTGCGCACGGTGTTCATCGCATGTTTGGGTTGGTAGATATCTGTGGGCTAACTGCTGGGAGTGGGGCGAGTCGGTAAAGGGCGGAGCCAAGCAGTTCAAAGAACAGCTCTCCTGACGTTGCATTTGGTGCTGTGGATGCTGTGGGCCATAGCGTCGAGTGTTCCTGCACATGAGCGCAAAGATTCTGAATTAGCTGGCTCTGTTGTCGCAGTTCTTCTAATTCTTTCTGCCGGAGACCTGGGCTGAACAACAGCGCCAAAACCTGCCTTTCGGCCAAGGATATCTCGGTGAACTCCCGACTGTGACGACTCAGCCAGCGAGAAATCATTCGAATGTCTTCATGATTACGAGCATCGCTCACTTGAAGTTGTGCCACGCGAATCTCATTTGCACCGACGACCACTCGGCATGCAACGTAGCAGTCGCCGTTGGCAAGCGGGGCGCTGGCGTTCTCCAGAGCTAATTCGGGAGTCCCACTGGCATAAACGGCATGCCGGCGCGATGGCATCGAATCCGGGCGTAGCCACTCCCAAAGGTTATCGACAACGTAAGGAACATTGCTGGGAATTCGAAGGGTACTCTGGCGTCGATACCCTTCAGAGGATTCGGCCAGCTTGCTTTCGGGGATTGCTCGGAATAATTCAACAGTCATGGTCCAGCACTCAGTACGTTCGATCCTGGGTCAAACAGGATTTAGGGGCAGGTAGTTCTTTGACCTAAGCTTTGAAATTCTGGCGTATGCCACAAAAACTGACTCCAGTAATGCTACTTGCAATACGAGAACAAAGGTTATCGATCGCCCTGGAATGCTTGACGGCGAACAACTCGCCGGTGAGCGCCTATTATTGCCGGCCTTGCAGGAGAAGATCGTCAGCCTTGAAGCAGTGAAGGATTGACCCACCTGCGCAACGGTAATCGACGCGATGCAGGTTCGGCTGGAGCATGCCCCGGGAAAGATGAAGGTTGGCCGCCAGACTGTTGAGCATCCTTTTGGAACGCTCAAATATTGGATGATTGCAACCCACTTCCTGACCAAAACACTTCCGCGGGTAACTACCGAAATTAGCCTTCATGTGCTCGCCTACAACCTCAAACGAATTATGAGTATCTCTGGCATCGCAGGACTGCTTGAAGCGATCCGGGTATAAAATCACGCCTGCTCGCCCGTTAGTAGCCGATTGGGCCGCTGACGCGGCCCAATCGACATTACGAACGTCTATGTAGCTGATTAAGGTAATTCGCGCTTCCGCTTGCTGACTCCACAGGCATCAACAGTGCGTAAGGACCACAAGCACCGTCGGCATCGCCCTGGCGCACATGCACCTGGTCGCCATTCTAGACGCTCTTTGGAGAAACCATTAACCAGCGGCTCAAGCACATCGTGTTGATAATGATCTTACCCTTCGATCCGGGTGAATTCGGCTTCGATCAATTCCCCGGTTTGGCGCCATTCCCGGAATTGTTCACGTAGCTTTTTCTGAGTATCGATGGCGACCTGGACATCAGCAGCATTGGCATCAAGCGAGGCGTAGTCGGGGAAGAATCGCTCCTCGAACGAGACGTCCTGAATCATGTTCAACAGTTCTTCACGCTGGTTGTTGAAGTTGTCCACCATCTCTGCAATGGCCTGTCTGAACTGTTCCTCGCGTTTCTTGCGCTCATAGCTGTCCCAGGCTTCCAATGCCAGGCCTGCAACCGACAGGATACCGTTGAGGTTTTTCGCCAGGTTAACCGCGCCCCAAGGCTTGAATTTAAGTGCCTTGCCCAAATCCACACCGAGGGTCTTGGCCACGCTGACGATGCCGTCGCGGGCAGCCAGAATGCTGCCGTTGTTGATCAGGTTGCCCTTGATCACATAGTTCACGCCTTGCTTGCCCAGGTTGATCACGTTGGTGTTGAAGTGATCGATTTCGGAGTCGAAGCTCAGGCGCATGCGGCTGAGCTCCTGGCTCACCCCGTTGAGTTGACGATCGAATTCGTTTTGCAGGCGTGTGGTCACCATGACCCCATCGCGCCCAATCTCGCGCTCAAAGAACTCCTTGAAGGTCTCTTGGGTCAGCCCTTCAGTGCGCATGATCAACCCGGAAAAATAACGGGTGACAAATTCGCGCAGACCAATGCGTACCTCAGCGATCTGACCTTTGGCACCATCGAGCTGGCGACTGAGCGTGCGGCTGACGCCACTGAGGCGCTCTACTTCTTCGCCCAGGCGTTGGTCGTTTTCCACCGCCACTGGCAATTCTTTGTGCAGCACGTCGAGGATCACGCTCTTTCGCGCTTGCTCGACGATCACCGCAGAGCCGCCGCTGGACTGTATCTTGCCGGCGGTTGCTTGTTGCAGGTTATTAATGTGCGAAAGTGTCTTGAACTGCTCGATCCGCTCGAGCCAGTAATCGGTGCCCATGTCGAACGGATTTGCCGCCACTGCGACGATGCTCAGTGCCGCCACCTCCGCGTCGCTGGCGCCGATGGACTCGTGAAGCCGGTTTTCGACATTGCTGCGTTTGACCTGCAAATGCTGCGCATAGCTGGCCTCATCCTCCACGTCGGCCACTTCGTCGAAACGGCTCAACACGAAAACGGTACGCGGCAGCAGGTCAAGCGTGCGGAACAGCCAGTTCAGGTCATCTTTATGGCTGTCTTTGATCGGGTTGGTCGAGTTCATCACGTACAGCACCAAGTGTGCTTCGCTGACGTATTTGCGCGTGATGTCCTTGTACTTCTCCATCGCATTGATATCGGCGTTGAACTGTTCCTTGAAACCGAACAGCCCTGGGGTATCGATCAGCACGAAGTTGTCATCTACTTCGTAGACTTTCACCTCGTTCGATGACTCCTGCTGGCTGATATTCATGCTGGATTTGTCGAGACGTTCCATCCAGGCCGCAGCGATGGACGTCTTGCCTTCAGAGAAACCACCGATCAGGGCAATTTTGAGCTTGTCGTTGGCCAGGTTCTGACTTGCATGTTCGAGCTTGCTCAGCAGTGTCGGGTCGATGTTGACGCCCAGTGCCGCGCCTTTTTCGAGGAACACTCGCAGTTTGTCCAGCAGTGCCAGAGCCTTGTTGTTTTGATTCAGAAAGAGCTCAAGGGTTGAGTTCATGGTGCAGTTCCTTATGCTTTGAGGTCGCTGGCTATCTTTTTCAGGCCGAGGTGGGCAGCGTCGAGTTTTTGGTTGATGTGCCGTGCCTGCAGGGCGGGTTGCCGAAGAACGGTACGGATTTGTTCGATTTTCTCTTCCAGCGGCGGCAGCGCCTGCGCGAGGGTTTCGCGGAAACTGTCGCGGATCGCTTCGCAAGCGTTTTCGAGGTTGTTGTCGGTGGCTTTGCGCTGTTGGCCTTTCTTGTAGTCGCTGTCGAAAAAGCTCCACACCGCCTTTGCGAGACCGACCAGTAGCGTCGCCACGCCAATGGACATCAGCACCCAGCCGGCGGGGTTCCAGAACAACACTGCACCACCAGCCAGGCTGGCCAACAAGCCTACGACGTTGATCCCATTGTCGATGTTCACGTTCAGGCTGAAGTCTCCGGCCAGGCGTGCCTTGCCGATCTGCGAGTAGCCGGCCAGCAGGTCTTTGGCATGAGCCTCGAAACGCTGGACGATTTCGCTGACATTCCTCTGGAACTGCTCGACTTGCTTGTCGAGTGCTGTCGGGAGTTTTTCCTGCAGTGCCGACTGCTCACTCTGTAGCGCCTGCTCCAGTGCTTCTTTGAAATCATCATTGCTGATGTCGTCATTGATGCGGTCGTAAACGCGCTTGCGCACGGCATCTTCAAATTCGCCGATGGCCTGCTCACCCGCATTGCTCAGGCGGCTGTTGAGAGACTTGAACGCAATTTGTAGCTGGTGGCAGGCATTCTCGGCTTCCTCGTGCAGTTTTTTCGCCAGCGGAGCGAACTGCGCGACCTGGATGGCTTTCACATCTGAGCAAACGTCGGATACCGCCAGTTGAACCTTGTTCATGTTCGAGCGGCGTATCTTGGCCTGTACGTTTGTGACCAGGTCTCGGGTCAGGTGCCGATAGAACTGCTTGACGCCGGATTTTTCCAGCAGCGCGTCTGGCGCCATGGCCTCAAGGAATTTCTTGCGGCTGGTCGCTATCGTGGACCGTGGTACCAGGCAATCGGCTGCTGCATAGAACGCGGGCAGTGCGCAGAGGGTCATGCTGCGCTGGTAATGCTCGCCCAGCTGCTTGCGCATAATCTGGTCAAGATCATCCAGGCTGGCCTGCTCGTCAGGGCTGATCAAGGCGGGTTTTTGCAGGGCCATTGGGTTGGTGATGCGTTTGTTGTAGAGCGTCCAGACTTCCGTCTGCGCACCCAGTTGTGCCTGGATTTTTTCCAGGGTGCCAGGACGTCCGGCATCTCCGGTCTGTGGCGGGGCTGCTTTGGCCGTTACGTAGAACACCGCATGGGCACGCTTGACAGCGTTGTTTATCTGCTCGCTGACCTTGCGCTCATCGCCCTCAATGCCGGGAACATCGAGCAACTGGAAGTGCTGGCCTTCTGACTCAAAGGCGTACGCTTGGGTTTGACGGGTGAAGTCAGCGCGGCCATCACCGATGATGCTGCCGTCTTCGAAGGCGGCCAGTTGCTGTAGACCATCCAGTGCCGTTGCATGTCGCTGGCAGGTTTCGCCTAGCTGGGACTGAATCTCTTCGCTTTGCTGACGCAGCTTGGATAGTTCGGTTTCACGCTGTACGGACAGCACGGAGGAGCCCGCCTGCAACTGCACCAGAGCGATTTCTTCGGGAAGCTTGCGCAGCAGGTTGAGAATGCGCTGGATCAGACTAGCGCTTCGTTTCTGCTCTTCGATACGCGTGCGCAGGGCGTCTTCTTGCAACTGCTGTTCGACTTGGCGCTGGTCATGGCGAGCGTCGGCGTCGGCCGTTGCACTTTCGGTCTGAGCCAAGCGGCTGCCCAGCGACTCGATTTCGGTTTCCAGTGCCTGCAACGTCGCTTCGCTCAGCCCCGACTGCTGCTGCAAGGCGAGGAAGCGCTGACGTTGCTCACGTTTGGTGTTTTCCCTGAGCAAGATGCGCAAGGTTTCAATCAGCGTCGACTTGCCAGCGTTGGTTTCGCCATAGAACGCAACGGTGAAGGTCTTGTGTTCAGCGTTGTCCTTTAGCTCGTTAATTGCCTTGGTCAGCGCCTGTTCGATTTCCTGCAGTTTGCTTTGCGCTTCTGCCTGAGCCGAGGCTAGGCTTGGATCGTCGGCACCCCGTGCCAAAGCTTTGAGCAAGGTGCTGATGTGATCGATAAGTTTAAGATAGAGGCCTTCGGAGAGGTCTTGAGCTGCAGTCATGGTGTCTTCCTATCTGACTAAATGGGCTCGGTTTTCTGCAGCGATCTGTTGGCTATCCAAATTCATGGGCTGCGCAAGTTGTGTTCAGGCAGGTGCACCCCAATCAGCGTGGCAAACTAAGGGCAAGTGACGAGGCGTAGTGCGGTCAGGTTGAGCACCTTATCGTCCTTGCTAGCTCAGTGGATCACCCGCGTCATTGGTACAATGCTGGCATCTGGACATCGGCCGTCAGAGAAAAAACTTTAACGTGGTGGCGAGCACTTATTTCGAAGAGTTGGAATCCAGGCGCATGTTGCATATCGCTCAGAACTCGGCGCAGTGAACGGCATGAGCTCAACGAACGGCTAGCCTTACGCTGCCCTTAACCGGTCCCAAGCTCAACGCCGAGCACACCAAGTCATTCCTAGAACTGCTCAATTTCGCTGAGGACGCGCGTGTACTACGTGAGCTCGCTGGACGCCTTAGGGATGACGCAAACGAAGTACGGCATCGATGCAGAACTGCGTTGGCCGAACTCAGCACACTTAACGAGAACTATCAGCGCATCTCCACGTTGTTGCGTACGAGCAAAGGAGAGCTCAAGTACCAGGACGTCGTTGGTAGCATGGGCGCTGAAAGCGCGTTCGCGGCGTTCGAAGCCGAGCGTAAGCTGCTGCGAGAGTCGATCACATCAAAGATGAAGCTCACCAGCCGTCCAGACCTGTCCGGAAGCGGCGGACCTCGATCGATTTTGGCCTACTACGCCGCATTGTGGCGAACATGCCAAGATGTGACCGGTACGTACGACATACCAGTCGTCATTGACTCGCCGAACCAGCAGGCTCAAGACGATATTAATCTTCCCGCTGTGCTTCAGTTCATCGCTAAAGAGTTACCTGAGGACATGCAGCTAATTGTTGGAATGGAGACTCCAAGGGACTTCCCCTTCGATAGAGAGATACGCTTGGACGTAAAGTACTCGATGCTTCGTGAAGACTACTGGGACGAGGCGGAGCGCATCATTGAGCCACTTCTCAAGAAGATGTACGCAACGATGAAATCCGATGTCGAGGAGTCCAGCGACGAGGTGTCGAAGCAATGACGTTCTCTCTATCCGGGAACCATTGGTTTTGTCCGACACCGGGCCGGAGATCAACGTATCGACACGACTTTTCTGTCCCTGTTTTCCTTGATTGCTGACACTGAGAGGTTGCCGGTGGCAGCTTCCTGGATGTGCTCGCTCCACCACTTCATCATTGGGCGTCTGCGCTCTATGTAGTCCGCTCGGTTATAAGCGCTGCGTACCTCGTCTTTATCGACGTGGGCAAGCGCAACCTCGATTAACTCAGGATCACAGCCCTGCTCGTTGAGGATGGTGCTCGCCATTGATCGCATGCCATGACTTACCAAGCGTCCTTCGAAACCCATACGCTTTAGCGCCATGTTGGCGGTCTGGCTGTTGCAGTGAGTGCGAGGGTTCCGGTCTGCAGGAAAAACGTACTCCCTGTTTCCACTGTAGGGCTTGATGGCCTCTAGGAGTGCCAGAGACTGCTCCGTGAGAGGGATAATGTGTATGCGACGTTTCTTCATGCGCTCCGCTGGGATCGTCCAGATTTTCTTCTCGAAGTCGATGTCAGCCCAGCGAGTGGTGGCGGCCTCTGCGGGGCGGGTCATCGTGTGGAGCTGCCATTCGATTAGGCAGCGAGTTGTTCTTTTGATGCTGGCATTGGCAATTGCCACCATGAGCTCATTTAGCTCATCGGGCGGCAGTGCCGCCATATTTTTCTTTTTTGGTTTCTTAAAGACCGAGCGAATCCCGCTAAGGGGGTTAGCATGGATGAGCCCGTAATTCACCCCATAAGTCATGATCTCGTTGAGGCGCTGGGTCAGCCGTTTAACAGTCTCCAAACTGCCTTTGGTCTCAAGAGGTCTGAGCAAATTGATGACCTTAGGGGCGCTGATTGCGGAAATTGGGGTTGAGCCCAGGTCCGGGAAGATGTGGAGCGTGAGCGAGCGCCAAATATCTTCAGCGTAGGCAGTTGTCACTGAGTCCTTCTTTAGTTCAAACCATGCCGTCGCCACGTTTTGAAACGTGTGCTCTGTCGCGGCTTTTTTCACTTGGCGATCAGCATCGCGCTGCTCTTTCGGATCTAGTCCCTGGGCGACAAGCTCCCTAGCCTCAACGGTCCGTTTGCGGGCTAGGGCCAGGCTGACCTCGGGAAAGGTACCTAATCCCATATTGATCCGTTTTTTGGTCACGGGATGGATATAGTTGAAATTCCATAGCCTTGAGCCATTGATCCTCACTCGCATTTGGAGGCCGTTGCCATCCGTGAGTGTGTAGTCCTTTTCCTTAGGCTTGGCGGCTTTGACTTTCATGTCTGAAAGACGCGTGGCTTGGGCGCACATGGTGTATTCCAATGCTGTTTGTGTATTCCAAAAATTACCAGCTGGGAGCTTGGAATACCACTTGGAATACACGTTTGCATGGATGTCTATGGACGCTGATAGATCATGATGGCGCTGAAGGCCCCATGTTTGCTGGGTTTCAGGCACAAAAAAAGACGTCCGTGGACGTCTTTAGATGTTTGATTGGTGGAGCCGGGGGGATTTGAACCCCCGTCCGCCAGTACTCCGCTGTCGGTACTACATGCGTAGCCGTGTCTATTAAGTTAACCCTCAGCGACCCGACGGGCAGGGTGCTTTGGGCGAGTTGTGTAAGTTTTAGCCGCTTCGTCCACAACGTACTGCACGGCGATTCTGTTCTATATGACAATCATTTCGGGTTTACAGACATCCCCTAATGATTGCTGGACCCGAAGGTACCAGAAGCTCAGGGCTAAGGCTGCTTACGCAGCGAGAGCGAATTCCTGGCCGTAGTTTTCGTCATTGGCAACTATAAGTAGTTGCAACAGTGGATTTACGAGTTCTGTTACCAACTCGGCATGCACCTAAAGTTTCGCGACCGGCGTCGAATCCTAAACGGCCCCGAACTCATTGCTCGTGTAACCGATGAGCAACAAGCCTGTGTAGTCTACGGCAATGTGGCCCGGAAGGCCAACCCGAAGGTTGGCCCGTTCTCGCATCAGTTACGGGTGGGATTTCGAATCTGCATTTTGGTGATCATGCCGGAGGTGATTTCGACGCAATCCTTGTCATTGCCAGCAGCCTGGGCCGCTTTCGATTTCGCCAGGGCATCTTTGACATTGTTCAGGGAGCCCTCCGGAATGGAAGGCGCGCTGTCCACGAAGTCGCTTATTTGTTGAATGTTCGCCGCACAAAGATCCTTGTCCGCCGCAAATGCCGGTGATGCCAGCAGTGCCGCGGTGATAAACAATCCAGCAATTGCAGAGTGCTTCATGGGTATCTCCTTGCGCATGAGGGCTCGGTGCTGCCGGTGAAAGGGGGGCGGCTGGCCGAGGGGGGTTATAAGCCCGTTCGCAGGGCCTAATCAAATGACTATAGCCGCACGCAGGAATTCGGTTTTTTTTGCTGAAAATGAATGCAAACGCAAAAAAGGGGCGAGACGCCCCTTTTTTTCACGCGACCCTTAAGCCCGGCGCGCTTGCGTCACGCGATCCACCAGATAGACCAGCCCGTGATAATCGATTCCGCCGTGTTGGCTGAGGCCGATTTCACAGGTCCGGCTGGTGGAAATGCCTTCAGCGCAGTACTGCACCGCGTCTTTCAAGGTGCGCAGCGAATGCGCATTCAGCTCGGGGGTGGTGAAACCCTTGTCGCCGGCAAAGCCGCAGCAGTGGATGCCTTCGGGGATGACCACGTTCTTGCTGCACTTGCGCGCCAGATCGATCAGCGCCTGGCTTTCGCCCAGGTGCTGGGTGCTGCAAGTGACATGCACCGCGATGGGGGTGTCCTGCGGCGTGAAGTCCAGCCGATCCATCAGGTGTGTGCGGATGAAACGCACCGGGTCGTAAAGGTCCAGGCGCGTATCGCCCAGGTCCTGGGTCAGGCGCAGGGTGCAGGGGCTGGTGTCGCAGTAGATCGGATCGAGTCCCCCACGACTGGCGTGGAGCAGGGCGCCAATCAGCTCCTGGCGTTTATGCTCGGCCTGTTCGGCGTACCCCTTGGAGGCAAACGGCTGGCCGCAGCAGAGGTTGTCCAGATTGTCCGGGAAGACCACCTGGTAACCGGCTTTCTCCAGCAGGCCGCGGGTTTTGTCGTACAGCGACATCTGTTCTTTGTCACCGGCGGCCGGTCCCATGGCTCGCGAGACGCACGCGGCCAGGTACACCACGCGCGGACGCTCGTCCGACAGGGCCGGGCTGAAGCGAATCGCCCGTTCAGGCTGCGGCATGGCGTGGGTCCACTGCGGGATCTGTCCTTTGGACAGGCGGGTCACCGTCGCCGACAGCCTGGCCAGTCGCGGTGCACCCAACAGCATCCGCGCGCCATTGGCCACGTGCAGGGTGAAACGCGCGCCTTGCAGTGCCGTGGCGAAATTTCCTTCAAGCCAGGTAGCGGTTTTCGTATGGGTGGCGTGCTGGCCGCGAAGTTTTTTCACCAGTTCGCCGGTATTGATGCCTACCGGGCAACGTTGCGCACACAGGCCGGTGGCGGCACAGGTGTCGATGCCCTGGTATTCATAGGCTTCTTCAAGTTCACGGGTGTCGACGCCGGCGCGTTTCTTCGCCTGAATGTCGCGCCAGATCACGATGCGCTGGCGCGGACTCAGGGTCAGTCCTTTCGAGGGGCAGACCGGTTCACAAAAGCCGCATTCGATGCACTTATCCACAATCTCGTCAGCGGCCGGCAAAGGCTTGAGGTGCTTGAGGTGAACCTGCGGGTCTTCGCTGAGCACCACGTCCGGATTGAGAATGCCGTTGGGGTCGAGCAGGCGTTTGAGTTGCCACATCAACTGATAGGCGTCGCTGCCCCATTCCAGTTCGACGAAAGGCGCCATGTTGCGGCCGGTGCCGTGCTCGGCCTTGAGCGAGCCGCCAAACTCCACCGCGACCAACTGCGCCACGTCGTCCATGAACGCCTGGTAGCGTGCGACTTCTTCCGGGTTGTTGAAGCCTTGGGTGAAGACAAAGTGCAGATTGCCTTCCAGCGCGTGTCCGAAAAGGATCGCTTCGTCGTAGTGATGTTTGTCGAACAACTCGATCAGGCGATTTACGCCGATGGCCAGTTGTTCCACCGGAAAGGTCACGTCTTCGATGATCACCGTGGTGCCGGTTTTGCGCACCGCGCCGACGGCGGGGAACGTATCTTTGCGGATCGCCCAGAGACGGGCGTTTTCCAGCGGGTCTTCGGTGAAATCGACTTGCTTCTCCACCGGGAACACCGCCAGGGACGCCATGATCTGCGCCCGTTGTTCCTGCAACAACGTGGACGACGCGGCGCGGGATTCGATCAGCAAGGCGCAGGCATTGTTCGACAGATGCTGTACGAAAGCGGGCATGCCGGGTTTGTCCTGCACCGAGCGCAGGCTGCGGCGGTCCAGCAGTTCCACGGCGGACACCGGTTGGCTTTTCAGCACGGTGACTGCGTTGCAGCAGGTCTCCACATCCGGGAACACGATCAGTGCCGAGGCCTTGTTCGGATGGTCGATGACGGTGTCGTAAGTCACTGCGCTGATAAAGCCGAGGGTGCCTTCGGAGCCCACCAGCAAGTGGCTCAAGATATCCACAGGCTCGTCGTAATCCACCAGGGCGTTGAGTGACAGGCCGGTGGTGTTTTTCAGACGGTACTTGTGACGAATTTTTGCCGCGAGTTCGGCGTTGGCGCGGGTCTCGCGGCCCAAGGTCGCCAGACGCTCCAGCAGCGTTGCGTGGCTGTTGCGAAACGCTGCCACGCTGGCGGCGTCTTCGGTATCGAGTCGACTGCCGTCGGCCAGTACCAGACGGATGCCGGCCAGGGTGTGATAAGTGTTTTGCGCAGTGCCGCAGCACATGCCGCTGGCATTGTTGGCGACGATGCCGCCGATTTTGCAGGCATTGATCGACGCCGGGTCCGGGCCGATCTTGCGCCCGAACGGCGCCAGCCAGGCGTTTGCCTGCGCGCCGATCACCCCCGGCTGCAGGCGGATTTGCGTGCCCTGGCCACGAATCTCGCGGCCGTTCCAGTTATCCCCCAGCACGATCAACACCGAGTCGCTGATGGCCTGGCCGGACAGGCTGGTGCCAGCGGCGCGGAAGGTCACCGCCACCTGGTCGCGCTGCGCCAGTTTCAGCAGCGCTACCACTTCATCTTCAGACTCTACGCGGATCACCAGTTGCGGGATCAGCCGATAGAAACTGGCATCGGTGCCGAACGCCAGGGTCGACAGCGGGTCGTCGAAGCGACGCTCCTGGGGAATCAGTTGCTGCGCATCACGCAGGAAAGCGGCCGGTAGACTCATTGGTCCTCCAGGATCAACACCACCAGATCCTTCGGACCATGGGCGCCGTAGGCCAGCACCTGCTCGATGTCGGCTGTCTTCGATGGGCCGGACACCAGCAGCGCATTGGTCGGCATGCCTTGGGCCCATTCGAACTCCTGCTGCACCTGATAGAAGTTGTCGCGGATTTCGCTGGCCTTGAGCAGGGCGAAATGCACCGGTGGCGCCAGGCTCATCAGCCGGGGTTCTTCTCGCGTCGGCCAGAGAATCAGGCTACCGGTCGCAGCGATGGCGCCCAGTGTGCCGGTCAGGCTCGCCGGGGTGTCGTTGAACAGTTCGGCTTTCCATTCTTCCACCGGGCGGTTGTAGGCCTTGAGTGTAGGCAGGTCCGGATTATTCGCCCAATGTTGAGTGACACGTTCACCATGAAGCGTGGTCGGCGCGATCAGCAGGCTCGGCAGCTGCCGATCCAGCAGCAGTTTTGCCAACAACGCCGGCCAGTCTTCAGCCGAGGTCAGGTGGATCTCCGTGTGCACCGCTTCCATCAGCTTGCGCAATTGCGGGATGCGTTGTTCCGGGGTGTAGGTGTAAGGCGCGGTCACCAGATCGACGTCGAAGTTGTCAGCCACGGGTGTGGTGCCTGTCAGACTCTTACGCAGTTTGCCGAGGATGTTTTGCTTGGCGCTCATCAACGATCTCCCTGTTTGGCCAGATGCTCGCGCGCCATGTCATGCAATGAACGGGCGGCGGGCTTGGGTGCACTGTGGTTTTGCGTCCACGGGCCTACATTGCTCGGGGTCAGTGCGCGCAGGCGCGTGGCGAAGAAGCCGAACAGGCGATACAGCGTCGGCGAGCTGTTGAGCCTGGCCCAGGCGTTCCAGATGAAGCGTTCCTTGCGCGAATACTTGCTGCCCTGGCCGCGCAGGGTTTGATGCGGGCTATCGGGGGCCTTGACGTTTTCTTCGCGCAGGCGCCGCAGCAATGACGGGATCGGAATCTTGACGGGACACACTTCACCGCAGGCGCCGCAGAGCGAAGAGGCGCTCGGATGGTCCGGGACCTTCGCCAGGCCAACCATATGCGGGGTGATGATTTTTCCGATGGGGCCGGGGTACACCTCGCCGTAGGCGTGGCCACCGATTCGGGTATAGACCGGGCAATGATTCATGCAGGCGCCGCAGCGGATGCAGTTCAGGGTCTGGCGCAATTCGCTGTCGGCAAATGCCTGGCTGCGACCGTTGTCCAGCAGCACCAGATGCACTTCCTGCGGGCCGTCGAGTTCATGCTCCTTGCGCGGGCCGGAGATCATATTGACGTACGTGGTGATCGGAATGCCCAGGGCCGAGCGCGTCAGCAGTGACAGCAATGGCACCACGTCACGCAGGTTTTCCACGACTTTTTCGATGCCGGTGACGGCGATGTGCACCGGTGGCACGGTGGTGGTCATGCGGCCGTTGCCTTCGTTTTCCACCAGCAGCAAGGTGCCGGTTTCGGCCACGGCGAAGTTGACGCCAGAGACGCCGATGTCCGCTTCGAAGAATTTCTGCCGCAGGACCCTGCGACCGATCTGAATGAGTTGGTCAACGTCCTTGGTGTATTCCACGCCAAGTTTGTCGTGGAACAAGGACGCGACCTGACCGGCATTCTTGTGGATCGCCGGCATAATAATGTGTGAAGGCTTCTCGTGGTCGAGCTGGACGATGTACTCGCCCATGTCCGATTCCAGGCATTCAATGCCCTGTTCAGCGAGGACATGGTTCATCTCCATTTCTTCGCTGACCATCGATTTGCCCTTGATCACTTGCCGCCCCTCGTGAGCGCGGATGATCGAGAGGACGATGCCGTTGGCTTCGTCCACCGTTTCCGCCCAGTGCACTGTCACACCGTTGCGGGTCAGGTTCTGTTCAAGCTGCTCGAGCAAATCGGGCAGCTTCGATAACGCGCGGGCGCGGACGGCATTGCCCAAGGCGCGCAAGTGTTCTCTTTCATGGGCATCGCTGAAAGCCGTTGCCCGTTTTGTCATCAGTGAATCCATCGCCTTGCGAAAGTTGTTTCGCAATTGCGCGTCACCCAACGCCCCATGAGCGCGGGTGCGGAAGTCTTCTTCTACGGCGACCGTAGGAATAATCGCGGAAGCGTTCATTGCGCGCCTCCGGTTCGTTGCCAGAGGAAACTCGCCAGGTGTTGGCCGCGCAACGCTTCCTGCTGTTTTTCCAGCGAGCCGTTGATGTTCATCAAGCAACCGCAATCGGCACTGAGTACCTTGTGCGCGCCGGATTCCTTCAGCGACCGGGTCTTGTCAGCCACCATCGCCCCGGAAATGTCCGGCATACGGACGCTGAAAGTCCCACCGAAGCCACAGCATTCGCTTTCGTGATCGTGATTGACCCGTTCCACGTTGCTCAGCTGCGACAACAGCTCGCGCCCGTGCAAGTGGGTATTCATTTCGCGGCGCGCCGAGCACGACGTGTGCAACGCCACTTTCACCGGTGTGCCACTGTCCTTGAGCTGCACCTTGCAGACAAACAACAGGAATTCGGCCAGCTCATAGGTTCTGGCTGCCAACGCCTGAACCTGCTTCAGCGTCTGCGGCTCGTCCTTGAACAGGTCGGCGTAGTGCTCGCGCAACATGCCCGCGCAGGAGCCGGACGGCACCACCACCGGGTAGTCCCCGGCGAACAGCGCCAGTTGCGAGCGCGCCACGGTCCGTGCCTGATCGGTGTAGCCCGAGGTGTAGGCCGGTTGGCCGCAGCAGCTTTGCCCTTGGGGGTATTCGACACGGATGCCTTCGCGTTCCAGCAGGCGGATCGCGTCCATGCCGGCTTCCGGGTAGAACAAATCCACTACGCAGGTCCCGAACAGGTACACCCGTTGCGGTTTCTCGCTGGGGTATTGCCGAGGCTCGGGCAGTGGCGGGGCGACACGGGTCGCATTCGGCACAGCGTTGTAAAAAAGCTCGCTCATCAGGCGTGTCTCCGGGTGGTCCCGGTTATCCGTCCGCTGAGGCTGCTGAATATAGAGAGAGATTCTTTCAGCAGCCTTACAGACCGGGTTGTGAATAGCTGACGCCGGAATCGTGGTCCGGCGTCGGTTTTTTCCATGTCGCGCGTAGTACTTAGTGCACCAGCATGCCGGTGAACCAGTAGGCCTGGGCCAGGGTGATCAGGCCGACGATGGTGGCGAAGAACAGGCTGTGCTTGAGCGTGAAGCGGAACAGATCCGATTCCTTGCCCACCAGGCCGGTCGCGGCGCAGGCCACGGCGATCGATTGTGGCGAGATCATCTTGCCGGTCACGCCGCCGCTGGTGTTCGCCGCCACCAGCAAGGTGTCGTTGACGCCGATCTGGTGCGCGGTGGTCGCTTGCAACGAGCTGAACAGTGCGTTGGACGAGGTGTCGGAACCGGTCAGGAACACGCCCAGCCAGCCGAGGAACGGCGAGAAGAACGGGAAGGCTGCGCCGGTGCCGGCCAGTACCAGCGCCATGGTCGACGACATGCCCGAGTAGTTGGTGACGAAGGCGAAGGCCAGCACCATACCGATGGACAGAATCGGCCAGCGCAGTTCGTAGAAGGTCTCCTTCAAAGTGGTCAGACCAGTTTTGAGGTTGATCTTCAGGACCAGCATCGAAATCAGCGCCGAGAAGAAAATCGCCGTGCCGGTCGCGGAAATCGGGTCAAGCTTGAATACCGCCGGAATGGCGGTCGGCGCGGCCACGATCGGTGCAACCTTGATCACCATCTGGTCCAGGTGCGGGATGGCGAAGTTGAATACCCAGCTGTACATCGAGCCGCCCGCGGCAAACATCGCCTTGAACGGTTTCAGGGTCCAGATGGTGACGAGCACGGTGAGGATCAGGAATGGCGACCAGGCCTTGAAGATTTCACCCAGGCTGTAAGGCGACGCCACGGTGCTGCGCTTCTGGCCGAAACCACCGACGCTGGCGGTGACCACGGAGGCGGAAACCGCGCCGGCGATGTGTTGGCCGGCGGCGCGTTTCGGCTGCCAGACCTTCAGGAACAGGGTCAGGGAAATCAGGCTGGCCAGGGCCGAGGTGATGTCCGGCAGTTCCGGGCCGATGAAGTTCGAGGTGAAGTATTGAGTGACGGCAAAGCTCAGGCCCGCCACCAGTGCTGCCGGCCAGGTTTCACGCACGCCGCGCAGGCCATCCATCATGAACACCAGCCAGAACGGTACGAACAGCGACAGCAACGGCAGTTGGCGGCCCGTCATGGCGCCGATCTTGAATGCGTCGATGCCTGTCACTTGCCCGGCCACGATGATCGGAATGCCCAGGGCGCCGAATGCCACCGGGGCAGTGTTCGCGATCAGGCACAGGCCTGCGGCGTACAACGGGTTGAAACCCAGCCCTACCAGCAAGGCGGCGGTGATGGCCACCGGCGCGCCGAAACCGGCCGCACCTTCGAGGAAGGCGCCGAAGCAGAAGCCGATCAGCAGCACTTGCAGGCGCTGGTCGTCAGTGATGGACAGCACCGAGCTGCGGATCACTTCGAACTGGCCACTCTTGACCGTCAGTTTGTAGAGGAATACCGCCGCCACGATGATCCAGGCGATCGGCCACAGGCCGTAGGCGAAGCCATACCCGGCGGCGGCGAACGCCATGTCGACCGGCATCTGGAACGCAAAGATTGCCACCAGAATCGACAGTGCCAGCGTAATGCTGCCGGCGACATGTCCTTTGAGGCGGAACACGGCCAGGGCCAGGAAGAAAAACACGATGGGGATAACGGCTGCGAGCGCGGATAAACCGAGGCTGCCGAGCGGGCTGTAGAGCTGTTGCCAGGTTTGCATATGGGGTGGCCCCTAATTGTTGTTGGTCAGGCACTGATCAGCATGTTTGGATAATTGGTAATACCAATTTACAAACGCTGTTGGCTAGGGTAAAAGCCTTGTAGGCGGTGTGTCAATTTGCCGCCCTAAAACTTTTGTCGAATGCCTGACCCCGAGGGGCATCTGAGCCGCTTGGATAAATGCCGGCTGGCAGGTGCCGACACCGCCTGGATAGGCCAGAATAGAGCCCCGGCGAGCGGTCGGGTCGTGGAGAGATCGAGTTATGGGGTTTGATCAGGTTCGTCAGCGCCGTTTGTCTGACGATATTGTCGAGCAGTTGGAGGGCATGATCCTCGAAGGCACGCTGAAGGCGGGTGAGCGCCTGCCGGCCGAGCGCGCCTTGGCCGAGCAGTTCGGCGTGTCGCGCCCGTCGTTGCGCGAAGCCATTCAGAAGCTGGTCGCCAAGGGCTTGCTGCTCAGTCGCCAGGGTGGCGGCAATTATGTGGTGGAATCCTTGGGCACGACCTTCAGTGATCCCTTGCTGCAACTGCTGGAAAGCAATCCCGAGGCTCAGCGCGATCTGTTGGAGTTTCGCCATACGCTGGAAGCGTCCTGCGCCTACTACGCGGCATTGCGCGCCACGGATGTCGATCGCGAACGGTTGACGGCGGCGTTCAATGAATTGCAGGACTGCTATTCCCGGCACGATGAAGTCAGTCGGGCGGAAGAGGGCGCGGCGGATGCAAAATTCCATCTGGCGATTGCCGAGGCCAGTCATAACGCGGTGCTGCTGCACACCATCCGCGGCTTGTTCGACTTGCTCAAGCGCAATGTGGTGACCAACATTGGCGGCATGTACAAGCAGCGCACCGAGACCCGCGACATGCTGATTACGCAGCATCGGGAATTGTATCTGGCGATTATCGAAGGCAGGGCGGAGCAGGCGCGGGAAGTCTCCAGCCGTCACATTCTGTATGTGCAGGAAGTGCTGGAAGAAGTGCGTCAGGAAGTGCAGCGTGTGGCTCGGGCGGAGCGGCGCAAAGGGATGTAATCGGGTTTAATCGCAAAAGATCGCAGCCTGCGGCAGCTCCTACAGGGAGATTCCTGTGCAGGAGCTGTCGCGGGCTGCGATCTTTTTGCTGGTGCCGCAAACCTCAAACAGGAAAATTAATCTTCCTTGCCCTTGTTTCGCACCGCGCGCTGCAACTCACGGCCGGCGTCGCGCTCGCGCTCGGTATCGCGCTTGTCGTATTCCTTCTTGCCCTTGCCCAGAGCGATTTCGCACTTGACCATGTGCTTGCTCCAGTACCAGGACAGGCACACGCAGGCGTAACCCTTCTGCTGCACGGCGGCGGCCAGCTTTTCCAGCTCGCGCCGGTTTAGCAGCAATTTACGCGTGCGCACCGGATCGGCGATGACGTGGGTGCTGGCGGTCGTCAGGGGCGTAATGTGACTGCCGAGCAGCCATGCTTCGCCATCCTTGAGCAGGACGTAACTGTCAACCAGTTGCAGCTTGCTCGCCCGCAAACTCTTTACTTCCCAGCCGGCCAGGACCAGACCAGCCTCGAACCGATGTTCGATGAAGTAATCGTGTCGCGCCTTTTTATTTTGCGCGATGGTCCCTGTGGGGTGTTTCTTCTGTTTAGCCATAGGGGCGGCATTATAGGGAGTTGCAAGCGAGTCGGCTACGGTGATGCTGCGTGCTTGAGCAGGTTGATTGAATCCCGGACAATGCGCGCTCTTTTTTGAAGGGTTGGTCGTAGTGACGATGTCGACAGACAAGGTTTCTGTCCACGGCAGTTGGGCTAGCCGTTGGGTGTTCATACTCGCCGCGACCGGTTCGGCCGTAGGCCTGGGCAGTATCTGGAAATTCCCGTACATGGTCGGCGTCTATGGCGGCGGCGCCTTTGTGTTGATGTTCCTGGTCTGTATCGCGCTGATCGGCATCCCGGTCATGCTGGCTGAAACCCTGATTGGCCGGCGTGCCCGGCAGAGCCCGGCCAATGCCTTGAAAGCATTGGCGCAGGAGGTGGGGCATTCGGGCAAATGGTCCTGGGGCGCCTTTGCCGGGATGATCACCGCGTTGCTGATCCTGTCTTTCTATAGCGTCGTCGGTGGTTGGTCGCTGGATTACATCATCGATATGGGGCGTGGCGACTTCCAGGGGGCAACAGCCGATCAGGTCGGCGCCTACTTTGGCAACGTCATCGCCGACCCATGGCGCCTGACACTTTGGCACACGATTTTCATGCTGCTGTCGGCGGTCGTGATCGCCAAGGGCGTGGTGGCCGGGCTTGAGCGCAGCCTGCGAATCATGATGCCGCTGTTGTTCGTCATGGTGATTGTCCTGCTGGGCTACAGCATGACCACCGGGCACTTCATGGAAGGCGTGCACTTCATGTTCGACTTCCATCCGGAAAAAGTCCTCGACGGCCTGTTGCCAGCCATGGGGCACGCATTCTTTTCCCTGAGCGTAGGCGTCGGTTCGATCATGATCTACGGTGCCTACATGCCGAAGACGTCGTCGATTTCCGGGACCGTCGTTGGCGTGGCGCTGCTGGATACTTTTGTTTCCCTGGTGGCTGGCCTGGCATTGTTTCCGATAGTGTTCGCCGCGGCGCTGAACCCGAGCGAAGGCCCTGGCTTGATGTTTGTCAGCCTGCCGTTTGCCTTCGGCAACGTAGCGTTCGGCCAGTTGATGGGCGTAGTGTTCTTCGTGCTGGTGGCGATTGCAGCCTGGAGTTCGGCGATCTCGCTGCTCGAACCGATGGTGGCCTACCTGGTAGAGCGCACGAAAGTCAGGCGCGCCTGGGTGACCTTCTGGCTGGCATTTACCTGCTGGTTCGTTGGCTTGGGCACGGTTTTTTCATTCAATATCTGGAAGCAAGCCAGGTTTTTCGTGAACGAAGGCGGTCTGTTTCACCTCTACCAGTGGGGGGGCGCGGGCGGGCTGGATTTCTTCGGCGTGATTGATTTTTTCACCTCGCGGATCATGTTGCCACTCGGTGGTTTGTGTTTCGTGGTGTTTGCGGGCTGGGTGATGGGTCGGGAAGCGGTGCGCGACGAGCTGTCGATTCGCAACCCGGCGTTGTTTGCCCTGTCTTTGTTCTTGATGCGCTATGTGGCGCCCATCGGCATTCTCGTAGTGTTTGCCGCCCAGCTGTGGAAGTGACGCTGACATGACGACACACATTTCACGTTCGGCCTTGCTGCCGTACCCGGCGCAAGCCCTGTATGACCTGGTCAATGACGTGGCGCGTTACCCGGAGTTCCTGCCCTGGTGCTCTGCTGCCGAAGTGCTGGAAAGCTCTCCCGAGCATATGCGTGCTCGCGTCGGCGTGGCCAAGGGGGGGCTCAGTCAGCATTTCGTGACGAGTAATACCCTGGTGCCAGGCCAGTCGATCGAGATGAACCTCGAAGAAGGCCCGTTCACTCAGCTGCACGGTGTCTGGGTGTTCAAGCCATTGGGCGAGAAGGCCTGCAAGATCAGCCTGGATCTGTCGTTTGATTACGCAGGCCCCATTGTTCGCGCGACTCTCGGACCCTTGTTCAATCAGGCGGCCAATACGCTGGTGGATGCATTCTGCCAGCGGGCCAAGCACATGTATGGTTGAGGCGGCGGTGGAGGTCGAGGTGGTGTATGCCGCCGTTGATCGTCAGGTGCTGTTGTCGGTGACGGTGGCGCCAGGAACGAGTATCCGGGGGGCTTTGCTGAAGTCCGGTGTCGGTGAAGCGTTTCCGGAGCTGGACCTGGCCGCTTGTCCCGTGGGGATTTTCGGCAAGATAATCACCGACCCGGATGTTCGTCTGGTTCAGTCGGGCGATCGCATCGAAATTTATCGGCCGCTGCTGGCTGATCCCAAGGAAGTTCGTCGGTTGCGTGCGGCCAAGGCTGCCGAGGCAAAAGCCCGGAATCAGTAGGTCGCAAAGCGCAGGCAATAAAAAACCCGGACGTGCCGGGTTTTTTATTGCGTCGCAAATTATTGCGGCGAGGTATCCAGTGGTTCCGGAGTCGGGACTGGAACAGTTTCTACACCGTCCACTTCCTTCTGGATCTGATCCAGCAACGAACCTGGCTTGACCGGTTTTTCCGGCTTCGGCTTCTCGACGTTTTCTGCAGGTGCGGTCACTGTCGTGGCGCTGTCCTTGCCGAGGATGGCCTCGTCGCGGCTCACGCCCGGCATGAAATCGCCGGAGAGGCTGACAAGCTGGTCATTTGGGTTGAAGATAACGCTGATGCGTTCCTGCTGGCGTTCACCGCCACCCGGTTGCAGGCTGTACAGATAATCCCAGCGATCGGCATGGAACGTGTCGGTCAACAGAGGGTTGCCCATGATAAACCTTACTTGCTTACGGGTCATTCCCGGGCGTAACTGGTCTATCATGTCCTGCGTGACGACATTGCCCTGCTGGATGTCGATTTTGTAAACCCCGGGGAATGAACAACCGGCGAGTGCGAGCAGTCCCACAAAGGTGAAACTGGTTAGCAAGAGCTTGGTGTTTTGCATCGGTGGGCGACTTCCACTATCTTGGCTGGGACAACGTAAACGCCGATCATACCCGCATTAAGAGAAGCTGCGAAGCAGCATCGCGAGAAAGCTGACCATGGTTGAAAATAGCGAACTACGCAAAGCCGGCCTCAAAGTGACCCTGCCACGGGTCAAAATTCTGCAAATGCTCGATTCCGCCGAGCAGCGCCACATGAGTGCCGAGGATGTCTACAAGGCACTGATGGAGGCTGGCGAGGACGTCGGTCTGGCCACGGTTTACCGTGTACTGACTCAGTTCGAGGCAGCTGGCCTTGTGGTGCGACACAACTTCGACGGAGGCCATGCGGTCTTCGAACTGGACGACGGCAAGCATCACGACCATATGGTCAACGTCGAGACCAGCGAAGTGATCGAATTCTTCGACGAAGAAATCGAGCGCCTGCAGAAAGCAATCGTCGACAAGTATGGCTTCGAGATGGTTGATCACAATCTGGTGCTGTACGTACGCAAGAAAAAGTAAGCATGTCGCGCGAACGCAAGGTTCGCGAAACGAACGAAGGCGACCTCAGGGTCGCCTTCGTGCTGTCTACCTGCCTCAAACTTTTGCCGTCACCACCATTTTCTTGGCGTGGGCCAGGGACTCCTTGGTGAGATC
The DNA here is from genome assembly GCF_902498195.1 of Pseudomonas fluorescens. Taxonomy (GTDB): domain Bacteria; phylum Pseudomonadota; class Gammaproteobacteria; order Pseudomonadales; family Pseudomonadaceae; genus Aquipseudomonas; species Aquipseudomonas fluorescens_BU. The sequence continues at coordinate 138,281 of NZ_CABVIY010000002.1, forward strand.
GATGCCGCCCAGCATTCGAGCCACCTCTTCGACGCGATCGTTCTTGCTCAATTTGGAGACCGCAGTGCGCGTCGCATCCTCGCCTCGCACCTTGTGCACAAACAAATGCTGGTGACCCTGCGCCGCGACTTGTGGCAAGTGGGTTACGGTCAGAACCTGCCCCCGCTCTCCGAGTCGACGCAGCAATTGGCCGACGATCTCGGCCGTCGGGCCGCCGATCCCCACATCCACTTCGTCGAACACCAGGGTTGGCACGCGAGACGTTTGCGCAGTGATCACCTGGATGGCCAGGCTGATCCGCGACAGCTCGCCACCCGATGCGACTTTCGCCAGCGCTTTCAAAGGTTGCCCCGGGTTGGCGCTGACCAGCAGTTCTACCTGCTCAAGCCCGTTAGGCAGCAGTTCATTGCCGCTGTTGGGGCGTAACTCGATGGTGAAGCGCCCACCGGGCATGCCCAGGCGCTGGATTTCCTGTTCCACGGCGCTGGCCAGGCTGCTGGATGCCTGGTGACGCAAGTCGCTCAGTTCCCGGGCCTTTTCCTGGTAGTGGCGGGCATAGGACGACAGCTCATCGCCCAGTCGCTCGATGGATTCGTCATTGGCATTCAGGGTTTCGATTTCATCGAGCAGCTTCTGCTGCATTTCAGCCACTTCGGTTGGCTGGATCCGGTGCTTGCGCGCCAGGGTGTAGATCGCATCCAGGCGCTCCTCCAGGTATTGAAGGCGCGATGGATCGGCGTCGAAATTGTCGAGGAAGCGGTTCAGCTCGCCCACGGCCTCTTCCACCTGGATCTGTGCGCTGGTCAACAGGCTGCTGGCCTCGCCCAGTGCGCCAATCGAGTTGTTCACACTGGACAAGCGATTGAGGCTGGCGGTCAGCGCGTTCAGTACGTTACCGGAATCACTTTCACTGCATTGCTCGACCACTTGCCGGCAGATGCCCAGCAGGGTTTCAGCGTTGGTCAGATTCTTGTGCTCCAGCTCAAGCTGCTCCAGCTCGTTGTCGCCAAGACCGAGGTTCTCCAGCTCTTCGAGTTGATAGCTGAGCAATTGGTGGCGAGCGCGCTGTTCGTCCCCGGAATTGGAGAGACGTTCCAGTTCCTGGCGCGTCTGGCGCCAGCGTTGGGCGGCAAGCTGTACCTGGCGGGCGAGGTCCGTCGCGCCGGCGTACTCGTCGAGCAGGCGGCGGTGAGTGTCGGTCTTGAGGAGGGACTGATGTTCGTGCTGGCTGTGGATATCGATCAGCAGTTCGCCCAGTGCCTTGAGGTCCCCCAAGGGGCAGGGCGTGCCATTGATGTAGCCACGCGAGCGTCCTTCTGCGGTGATTACCCGGCGCAGAATGCACGGGCCATCGTTCTCGAGGTCGCGTTCAGCCAGCCAGGCGCCGGCTTCCGGGATGTCGGCCAGATCGAAGGTGGCCAGGATGTCGGCCTTGTCTGCGCCGGGCCGGACTTCGCCGCTGTCGGCGCGATCACCGAGCGTCAGGCCGAGGGCGTCGAGCATGATCGACTTGCCGGCACCGGTTTCGCCTGTGATCACGCTCATTCCGCGATCGAGTTCGAGATCGAGATGTTCAACGATGGCGTAGTTGTGTACGGACAGGTGAACCAGCATAAAGGCCGCTCCCAGGCTTTAGGTCTGGTTATTTATACAGTGTTTTGAATCTGGCTGACAATGCCTGGCGTTAGCTCGATTGGCTTGATCCGACGAAATCCTTAGCGCGCCATGGAATGACAATGCAGGTGTTTTTTGTAGGGTTAATACACGGGCACCCCTTGAAGCTCGTTTTTGCGGCCCCATATAGCTGGGCAGAAGCGCGAGTCAGGCTCGCGGACGATATTGAAAGGAGAATTCTATGGCTGACGAACAGACAGTGGATACGCAAAATCTAGACGCCGACCAGGTAGCCCAGGCTTCGGGTGATGACCTGGCGGCTCGTGTACAAGTGCTCGAAGAGCAACTGGCAGGCGCGCAGGATCAGGCTTTGCGTGTAGCCGCCGATCTGCAGAACGTCCGCCGTCGCGCCGAGCAGGATGTAGAAAAGGCTCACAAATTCGCGCTGGAAAAATTCGCCGGCGACCTGCTGCCGATCATCGACAGCCTGGAGCGCGGCCTGGAGCTTTCCAACCCGGATGACGAAAGCATTCGTCCGATGCGCGAAGGCATCGAGCTGACCCTGAAAATGTTCCAGGACACCCTGAAGCGTTATCAGCTGGAAGCGATCGACCCGCAGGGCGAACCGTTCAATGCCGTCCTTCACCAGGCAATGGCCATGCAGGAAAGCGCCGACCTAGAGCCGAACAGCGTGCTCAAGGTGTTCCAGAAGGGCTACCAGCTCAACGGTCGCCTGCTGCGTCCGGCCATGGTCGTGGTCAGCAAGGCTCCTGCGCCAGTTTCGCCCTCTATTGATGAGCAGGCTTGAAATTAGCCGCAAGGCCCCCATTTAGAAGTCAAGCGTTTAAGTGCTACCGCAGTTGGCCACAACCGCTGCGGCAACCAAATCCAAAGTTTCGGGAGAGTGAACATGGGCAAAATTATCGGTATCGACCTGGGGACTACCAACTCCTGCGTCTCCGTGCTGGAAAACGGCAAGGCAAAAGTAATTGAAAACGCCGAAGGCGCGCGTACCACGCCGTCGATCATCGCTTACGCCAACGATGGCGAAATCCTGGTCGGCCAGTCCGCCAAGCGTCAGGCCGTGACCAATCCGCACAACACCCTGTACGCGGTGAAGCGTCTGATCGGTCGTCGCTTCGAAGAAGAAGTGGTACAGAAAGACATTCAGATGGTCCCTTACAAGATCGTCAAGGCTGACAACAACGACGCCTGGGTTGAAGTGAACGGCCAGAAAATGGCTCCGCCACAAATCTCGGCTGAAATCCTGAAAAAAATGAAGAAAACCGCCGAAGACTACCTCGGCGAGCCTGTGACCGAAGCGGTGATCACCGTTCCGGCCTACTTCAACGACAGCCAGCGTCAAGCCACCAAAGACGCCGGGCGCATCGCGGGCCTGGACGTTAAACGTATCATCAACGAACCAACCGCAGCTGCTCTGGCTTACGGTATGGACAAAGCGAAAGGCGATCACACCGTGATCGTTTACGACCTGGGCGGCGGTACTTTCGACGTTTCCGTGATCGAAATCGCTGAAGTCGATGGCGAGCACCAGTTCGAAGTACTGGCAACCAACGGCGACACGTTCCTGGGTGGTGAAGACTTTGACATTCGTCTGATCGACTACCTCGTCGACGAATTCAAGAAAGAAAGCGGCATGAACCTCAAAGGTGACCCGCTGGCCATGCAGCGCCTGAAAGAAGCTGCTGAAAAGGCCAAGATCGAGCTGTCGTCCGCTCAGTCGACCGACGTGAACCTGCCATACATCACTGCAGACGCGACCGGTCCTAAGCACTTGAACGTGAAAATCTCCCGCGCCAAGCTGGAAGCGCTGGTAGAAGACCTGGTTCAACGCACTATCGAGCCTTGCCGCATCGCTCTGAAAGACTCGGGTATTGACGTTGGTTCGATCAACGACGTGATCCTGGTGGGCGGTCAGACCCGTATGCCACTGGTTCAGAAGCTGGTGACCGAATTCTTCGGTAAAGAAGCTCGTAAAGACGTGAACCCGGACGAAGCCGTTGCCATGGGTGCTGCGATCCAGGGCGCTGTTCTGGCCGGTGACGTGAAAGACGTTCTGCTGCTCGACGTCAGCCCGCTGACCCTGGGTATCGAAACCATGGGTGGCGTGATGACCGCGCTGATCGAGAAAAACACCACGATTCCTACCAAGAAATCGCAAGTGTTCTCGACGGCCGACGACAACCAGGGCGCCGTGACCATTCATGTGCTGCAAGGTGAGCGTAAGCAGGCTGCGCAGAACAAGTCCCTGGGCAAGTTCGACCTGGCCGAGATTCCACCAGCACCACGTGGCGTGCCACAAATTGAAGTGACCTTCGACATCGACGCCAACGGCATTCTGCACGTAGGCGCCAAAGACAAGGCCACCGGCAAGACTCAGTCGATCGTGATCAAGGCCAACTCCGGTCTGTCCGACGAAGAAATCGAGCGCATGGTGCGTGATGCCGAGGCTAACGCCGAGGAAGACCGCAAGTTCGAAGAGCTGGCCGCTGCCCGTAACCAGGGTGATGCGCTGGTTCACTCGACGCGCAAAATGGTCGCTGATGCTGGCGACAAGGTAAGCGCTGAAGAAAAGACTGCGATCGAAGCTGCCGTGGTTGCCCTGGAAGCCGCTGTCAAAGGCGACGACAAGGCCGCTATCGAAGCCAAGGTTGAAGAGCTGTCCAAGGTCTCCGCTCCAGTGGCGCAGAAGATGTATGCCGAACAGGCCCAGCCTGCTGAAGGCGCTGCACCGCAAGGCGAGTCGGCCGAGAAGGCGGATGACGTGGTCGACGCTGAGTTCGAAGAAGTCAAAGACCACAAGTAAGTTGTTGGTCGGCCGGTTGACTGCCTTCAGGCGGTGACTGGTAGGATGTCGCCGCGCGGGAGCTTGCTCCCGCGTTGGCGTGTCTGGAGTAAGCGAATTTTTACAGCATGCGACAGCGTTCGCGTGTTGCTGGCATGGCCGGGAATGCTCCTGCTTCCCCGCCGAAAGTGCCTCATCGAAACAAAGACCAGGATCGTTGAATTGACGTGAGTTGGGTCCGGGCCTGTATTGGGGCTCAACGAGTTTGGCAAGGCTCAGGAGAGGTTTGCCGGACGTCCTCAAGAGTGCAGAAGACTTATGGCAAAGCGTGACTATTACGAAGTATTGGGTGTTGAGCGAGGCACCAGCGAGGCGGACCTGAAAAAGGCCTACCGTCGCCTGGCGATGAAGCATCACCCGGACCGTAATCCCGATGACAAAGCGTCGGAAGAGATGTTCAAGGAGGCCAACGAGGCCTACGAAGTGCTGTCCGATTCCAGCAAGCGCGCGGCGTATGACCAGTACGGCCATGCCGGCGTCGACCCGAGCATGGGTGGCGGCGGTGCCGGGTTCGGCGGTCAGAACTTCTCCGACATCTTTGGCGATGTCTTCAGTGACTTCTTCGGTGGCGGTCGCGGTGGTTCCCGTGGCGGCGCTCAGCGCGGCAGCGATTTGCGCTACACCCTGGAGCTGGACCTGGAAGAGGCGGTGCGTGGCACGACCGTGAATATCCGCGTGCCGTCGCTGGTCAATTGCAAGCCATGCGATGGCTCGGGTGCCAAGAAAGGCTCCTCGCCAGTGACTTGCCCGACTTGCGGCGGTATCGGCCAGGTGCGCATGCAGCAGGGTTTCTTCTCGGTGCAGCAAACCTGCCCGCGCTGCCATGGCCAGGGCAAGATCATTTCCGATCCGTGCGATTCCTGCCACGGCGAAGGTCGTGTCGAAGAGTACAAGACCCTTTCGGTGAAAGTGCCGGCCGGTGTCGATACCGGTGATCGCATTCGCCTGTCCGGCGAGGGTGAGGCGGGCGCCCAGGGCGGTCCGACCGGCGATCTGTATGTGGTGATCAACGTGCGCGAGCACTCGATCTTCCAGCGTGATGGCAAGCACCTGTTCTGCGAAGTGCCGATCAGCTTTGTCGATGCGGCGTTGGGTGGCGAGCTGGAGATTCCGACCCTTGATGGTCGGGTCAAGCTGAAGATCCCTGAGGGGACCCAGACCGGCAAGCAGTTCCGCGTTCGTGGCAAGGGCGTCGCGCCTGTGCGTGGTGGCGGTGCTGGTGATCTGATGTGCCGTGTCGCGGTCGAGACCCCGGTCAACCTGAGCCGTCGTCAGCGCGAAATGCTGGAAGAGTTCCGCAGTTCGCTGGCGGACGACAACAGCCATTCCCCGAAAACCACGGGCTGGTTCGAAGGCGTGAAGCGCTTCTTCGGCGATTTGTAAGGAGGCAGGCATGCGACGTATAGCTGTGATGGGCGCCGCCGGGCGCATGGGCAAAACCCTGATTGAGGCCGTTCACCAAACGGCAGGCGCGGGCTTGACCGCGGCGGTGGATCGTCCCGATAGCACGCTGGTCGGCGCCGATGCCGGTGAGCTGGCGGCACTGGGTCGTATCGGTGTGCCGTTGTCCGGCGACCTGGATCGGGTCGTCGACGAGTTCGACGTGCTGATCGACTTCACCCATCCGACGGTGACCCTGAAGAATCTCGCCTTCTGCCGAAAGCACGGCAAGGCGATGATCATTGGCACCACGGGTTTCAGTGTTGAAGAGAAGCAGTTGCTGGCAGAGGCGGGCAAGGACATTCCAATCGTCTTCGCGGCCAATTTCAGTGTCGGTGTAAACCTGTGCCTCAAGCTGCTCGACACGGCTGCTCGCGTGCTGGGTGATGACGTCGATATCGAAATCACTGAAGCTCACCACCGGCACAAGGTCGATGCGCCGTCGGGTACGGCGGTGCGCATGGGTGAAGTAATTGCCGATGCGCTGGGGCGTGACCTGAAGAAGGTGGCGGTCTACGGTCGTGAGGGTCAGACCGGTGCGCGTGACCGCGAAACGATCGGTTTTGCCACTGTTCGTGCCGGCGACATCGTCGGTGATCACACCGTGCTGTTCGCTGCTGAGGGTGAGCGCGTGGAGATCACTCACAAGGCGTCAAGCCGCATGACCTTCGCCAAGGGGGCGGTGCGTGCTGCATTGTGGCTGGACGGGCGCGAGCCTGGTCTTTATGACATGCAAGACGTGCTCGACCTGCGCTAATATGCGCTCGAAACCGGGCTCGCGCGCAGCGTTTGAGCCCGGTTTCACTCCGCCAAGCGACGTCCTGTCGCATTCTCCAGCCTTTAAGGCTCATTGGCGGTAGACCAAAAATGCCTTTTTCTGTAAGCTACAGCTTTAGTGTGTCCACTAAAAGCGCGCAGAATAATTCAGTGAAGAAGCGGGGTGACGTGTCCATACGTCACTCCGCTTTTTTACAACCTGCGATCGCCCTTTCAGGCTTTATTTACGGGAGGTCTTCTTGACTAAGCCAGCCATACTCGCCCTTGCTGATGGCAGCATTTTTCGCGGCGAAGCCATTGGAGCCGACGGTCAAACCGTTGGTGAGGTGGTGTTCAACACCGCAATGACCGGCTATCAGGAAATCCTTACCGATCCTTCCTACGCCCAACAGATCGTTACCCTGACTTACCCGCACATCGGCAACACCGGCACTACGCCGGAAGACGCCGAGTCGAACCGCGTCTGGTCCGCTGGCCTGGTCATCCGTGACCTGCCGCTGGTGGCGAGCAACTGGCGTAACACGATGTCCCTGTCCGACTACCTCAAGGCCAACAACGTTGTGGCCATTGCCGGTATCGACACCCGCCGCCTGACGCGCATCCTGCGTGAAAAAGGCGCACAGAACGGCTGCATCATGGCCGGTGACAACATCTCCGAAGAAGCCGCCATCGCCGCCGCCCAGGGTTTTCCTGGTCTTAAAGGCATGGACTTGGCAAAGGTCGTCAGCACCAAGGACGCCTACGAGTGGCGCTCGACGGTCTGGGACCTGAAAACCGACAGCCACGCGACCATCGAAGCGTCCGAGCTGCCGTACCACGTGGTCGCCTACGACTACGGCGTCAAGGTGAACATCCTGCGCATGCTGGTCGAGCGCGGTTGCCGCGTGACGGTCGTGCCTGCGCAAACCCCGGCCGCCGATGTGCTGGCCTTGAAGCCGGATGGCGTGTTCCTGTCCAACGGCCCTGGTGATCCGGAGCCTTGCGACTACGCGATCCAGGCGATCAAGGATGTGCTGGAAACCGAGATCCCGGTGTTCGGTATCTGCCTCGGTCACCAACTGCTGGCCCTGGCCTCCGGCGCCAAGACCCTGAAAATGGGCCATGGCCACCACGGTGCCAACCACCCGGTCCAGGACCTGGACACCGGTGTGGTGATGATCACCAGCCAGAACCACGGTTTTGCGGTTGACGAAGAGACCCTGCCAGCCAACGTCCGCGCGATCCACAAGTCGCTGTTCGACGGCACCCTGCAAGGGATCGAGCGTACCGACAAGAGCGCCTTCAGCTTCCAGGGTCACCCTGAAGCCAGCCCTGGCCCGAACGACGTAGCGCCATTGTTTGATCGCTTCATCAACGAGATGGCCAAGCGACGCTGATCGCTCGCCCTGATGTAGCAAAGCTTGAGGGCGGTCCCGACACCGGCGGCCCCCTCAAGTCTTCAGAGATTGAACAAGACGGCTTGCCGACTGACCTGCGGATTTGAGTGACAAACCCATGCCAAAACGTACAGACATTAAAAGCATCCTGATTCTCGGCGCTGGCCCGATCGTGATCGGCCAGGCCTGCGAATTCGACTACTCCGGCGCCCAGGCCTGTAAAGCCCTGCGCGAAGAGGGCTACCGCGTCATCCTGGTGAACTCCAACCCGGCCACCATCATGACCGACCCGGCCATGGCCGACGCTACCTACATCGAGCCGATCAAGTGGCAGACCGTTGCCAAGATCATCGAGAAAGAGCGTCCGGACGCGCTGCTGCCGACCATGGGTGGCCAGACCGCTCTGAACTGCGCACTGGATCTGGAGCGCGAAGGCGTCCTGGAGAAATTCGGCGTAGAAATGATCGGTGCCAACGCGGACACCATCGACAAGGCTGAAGACCGTTCGCGTTTCGACAAAGCCATGAAGTCCATCGGCCTGGCGTGCCCGCGTTCCGGTATCGCCCACAGCATGGAAGAGGCCAACGCGGTCCTCGAGAAGCTGGGCTTCCCGTGCATCATCCGTCCGTCCTTCACCATGGGCGGCACCGGTGGCGGCATCGCTTACAACCGTGAAGAGTTCGAAGAAATCTGCGCCCGCGGTCTGGACCTGTCGCCGACCAAGGAGCTGCTGATCGACGAATCGCTGATCGGCTGGAAAGAGTACGAGATGGAGGTGGTCCGCGATAAGAAGGACAACTGCATCATCGTCTGCTCCATCGAAAACTTCGACCCGATGGGCGTGCACACCGGTGACTCGATCACCGTGGCGCCGGCACAGACCCTGACCGACAAGGAATACCAGATCCTGCGTAACGCCTCCCTGGCGGTATTGCGCGAGATCGGCGTGGAAACCGGCGGTTCCAACGTCCAGTTCGGCATCTGCCCGAACACGGGCCGCATGGTTGTCATCGAGATGAACCCGCGCGTTTCCCGTTCCTCGGCACTGGCCTCGAAAGCCACCGGCTTCCCGATCGCCAAGGTTGCGGCCAAGCTAGCTGTGGGCTACACCCTGGACGAACTGTCGAACGACATCACCGGTGGCAAGACCCCGGCGTCCTTCGAGCCGTCGATCGACTACGTCGTGACCAAGCTGCCACGTTTCGCCTTCGAAAAATTCGCCAAGGCTGACGCCCGCCTGACCACTCAGATGAAGTCGGTCGGTGAAGTCATGGCCATCGGCCGTACCTTCCAGGAATCCCTGCAGAAAGCCCTGCGCGGCTTGGAAGTCGGTGTGTGTGGGCTGGACGAGAAGGTTGATCTGAGCAGCCCGGAAAGCATGAGCATTCTCAAGCGCGAGCTGACCGTGCCGGGTGCCGAGCGCATCTGGTACGTGGCGGACGCCATGCGCGCCGGCATGAGCGTTGAAGACATCTTCGGCATGACCATGATCGATCCTTGGTTCCTGGTGCAGATGGAAGATCTGATCAAGGACGAAGAGAAGGTCAAGACCCTGGGTCTGACCAGCATCGACCGCGACCTGATGTTCCGCCTCAAGCGCAAAGGTTTCTCCGATATGCGCCTGGCCAAGCTGCTGGGTGTGACCGAGAAGAGCCTGCGCGCTCACCGCCACAAGCTGGACATCTTCCCGGTCTACAAGCGCGTCGACACTTGCGCTGCCGAGTTCGCCACCGACACCGCGTACCTCTACTCGACGTACGAAGAAGAGTGCGAAGCCGCACCGTCGGGTCGCGACAAGATCATGATCCTGGGCGGCGGTCCGAACCGTATCGGCCAAGGCATCGAGTTCGACTACTGCTGCGTACACGCGGCACTGGCCCTGCGCGATGATGGTTATGAAACCATCATGGTCAACTGCAACCCGGAAACCGTTTCCACTGACTACGACACCTCCGATCGCCTGTACTTCGAGCCAGTCACCCTGGAAGACGTGCTGGAAATCGTCCGTGTCGAGAAGCCAAAAGGCGTGATCGTCCAGTACGGCGGCCAGACCCCGCTGAAGCTGGCGCGCGCCCTGGAGGCCGCCGGCGTGCCGATCATCGGCACCAGCCCTGACGCCATCGACCGTGCCGAAGACCGCGAGCGTTTCCAGCAGATGGTCCAGCGCCTGAACCTGCGTCAGCCGCCAAACGCCACCGTGCGCAGCGAAGACGAAGCGATTCGCGCCGCAGCCAAGATTGGCTACCCGCTGGTGGTGCGTCCGTCCTACGTGTTGGGCGGTCGTGCGATGGAAATCGTCTACGAAGAAGAAGAACTCAAGCGCTACCTGCGTGAAGCGGTTCAAGTGTCCAACGACAGCCCGGTGCTGCTGGATCACTTCCTCAACTGCGCCATTGAAATGGACGTGGATGCGGTCTGCGACGGTAAGGACGTGGTCATCGGCGCAATCATGCAGCACATCGAGCAGGCCGGCGTTCACTCCGGTGACTCCGCGTGCTCGCTGCCGCCATACTCGCTGCCTGCGCACATCCAGGACGAGATGCGCGAGCAGGTCAAGAAAATGGCCCTGGAACTGGGCGTTATCGGCCTGATGAACGTGCAGTTGGCGCTGCAGGGTGATGACATCTACGTCATCGAAGTCAACCCGCGTGCTTCGCGTACCGTACCGTTCGTGTCCAAGTGCATCGGTGTTTCCCTGGCAATGATCGCGGCTCGCGTGATGGCCGGTAAGACCCTGAAGGAAATTGGCTTCACCAAGGAAATCATTCCGAACTTCTACAGTGTCAAAGAAGCGGTGTTCCCGTTCGCCAAGTTCCCTGGCGTTGACCCGATCCTCGGCCCGGAAATGAAGTCCACCGGTGAGGTAATGGGCGTGGGCGACACCTTCGGCGAAGCGTTCGCCAAGGCCCAGATGGGCGCCAGCGAAGTGCTGCCGACTGGCGGTACCGCATTCATCAGCGTGCGTGACGACGACAAGCCTCTGGTTGCAGGTGTGGCTCGTGATCTGATCAACTTGGGCTTCGAAGTGGTTGCCACTGCCGGTACCGCCAAGCTGATTGAGGCCGCAGGCCTGAAAGTGCGCCGCGTGAACAAGGTGACCGAGGGCCGTCCGCACGTGGTCGACATGATCAAGAATGACGAAGTCACCCTGATCATCAACACCACCGAAGGTCGTCAGTCGATCGCTGACTCCTATTCCATTCGTCGCAATGCCTTGCAGCACAAGATCTACTGCACCACGACCATTGCTGCTGGCGAAGCGATCTGCGAAGCGCTGAAGTTCGGTCCCGAGAAGACCGTACGCCGCTTGCAGGATCTACACGCAGGATTGAAGGCATGAGCATAACCAAGTACCCAATGACCGTTCAGGGCGCCAAAGCCCTGGAAGAAGAACACGCCCACCTGACCAAGGTCGTACGTCCGAAGCTCAGCCAGGACATCGGCACGGCCCGCGAACTGGGTGACCTGAAGGAAAACGCCGAATACCACGCTGCTCGCGAGCAGCAAGGTATGGTCGAGGCGCGGATCCGTGACATTGAAGGCCGCATGCAGAATGCAGTGATCATTGATGTCACGACGATTCCTCACACCGGCAAGGTGATTTTCGGCACTACCGTTGAAATCGCCAACGTCGAGACGGATGAAAGCGTCACTTACCACATCGTTGGTGAGGACGAGGCAGACATCAAGCTCGGCAAGATTTCCGTCGGTTCGCCTATTGCCCGCGCCTTGATTGCCAAGGAAGAGGGCGACGTCGTCGCGGTCAAGACGCCTAGCGGTGTCATCGAGTACGAGATTGTCGAAGTCCGCCACATCTAAAGGCAGGCGCCCGCTACGCGCGGGCGCCATGCTTTGGCAGTTGACCCAGATGTTATGGGTCGGCGGCTTGTGGTTGTTGCACATCGGTCTGCTGCCGGTGCTGGGGCATATTGGCCTGGCACCGCTGCTGATCGACGAAATTGCAGGCATGCTGAATGCGCTGATGGTGGGATTTGCCGCAGCGTGTGTGGTTTTCCAGGCTTTGGTGCTGGTACAGGCCGAGGGCCGTGCCAGTCTATGGCGAGATGTTCGCGGCCAAGTGTTGCTGATGGCGCTGTATGCGTGCGCGATGTACTTCGCGGTGCGTATCGGCTGGCCGGATGCGTTGCGTTGGCAGGTGTTCAGCTATCTTGTGCTGGGCTTTTCCGGGCTGGTGCTGGTTTTGCAGCCAGTGCCGGGGTGGAGCGGCAGGGTGCGCGAAGCACACCCTTGACCCTTGCCATCACTTGAAGCGATGGACGTTCGACAGCTGTTTGTTGACGCTGAAGTTCTTGCGGTAAATCAGTGCCATCTTCCCGATGACCTGAACCAGATCCGCTTTGCCGACTTTGCACAGTTCTGCAATGGACGCCAGGCGCGATTCGCGATCCAGGATGTTGAGCTTGATTTTGATCAGCTCGTGATCCGCCAATGCGCGTTCAAGTTCGGCTAACACACCCTCAGTCAAACCGTTGTCAGCCACAATCAAAACCGGTTTCAGATGGTGGCCAATGGATTTGTACTGTTTCTTCTGCTCTTGAGTGAGCGGCATAATCTGACCCTTTCGTCTGGATTCTGTAAAATGGCGGCCATTTTACCCGAGGGTTCGTGGATCCGCCCAACTAATCACGACCCTTATCATCGAGGTGCCCAATGGCGCGTTCCAAGACAAGCCTTGGCTGGCTGAAAAGACATGTCAATGATCCCTATGTGAAGCAGGCGCAGAAGGATGGCTACCGCTCGCGTGCGAGTTACAAGCTTCTGGAGGTCCAGGAGAAATACAAGCTGATCCGTCCAGGTATGACCGTTGTCGACCTCGGGGCGGCGCCCGGTGGCTGGTCGCAGGTCACCAGCCGGCTGATTGGTGGTCAGGGGCGCCTGATCGCCTCGGACATCCTGGAAATGGACAGCATTCCGGACGTGACTTTCATTCAGGGTGACTTCACCCAGGACGAAGTGCTCGCTCGGATCCTGGACGCCGTGGGTAATTCGCCGGTGGACCTTGTGATTTCCGATATGGCCCCCAATATGAGTGGTACGCCTGCCGTAGATATGCCCAAAGCGATGTTTCTTTGCGAGCTGGCGCTTGATCTGGCGGCCCGGATACTCAAGCCGGGTGGTAATTTCGTGATCAAGGTTTTTCAGGGTGAGGGGTTTGATGCTTACGTGAAGGACGCTCGTCAGAAATTCGACAAGGTCCAGATGATCAAGCCGGACTCTTCCCGTGGCAGTTCCCGGGAGCAATACATGCTGGCTTGGGGATACCGCGGCCGGAGTGAATGAAGCGATTTTTTTTGCGGGGCGATAGGAATTTCGTATTTCGCCTTGTAGGAATTAGCGAATATTGTGTAGGAAGTGTTTCACAAAGGGTTACAGACGGCGCCTGCCAAGTTGTAGGTAATGTAGTAAGTTAGGCCGGTGAATATCATGCGAAGCGCGCGCCATTAGCGGTGCTTGCTTCAGAGGGTAGTTAATTGAACGATATGGCAAAGAATCTGATCCTGTGGTTGATCATCGCGGCTGTCCTGGTGACGGTGATGAACAACTTCTCCAGCCCTAACGAGCCGCAGACCCTCAACTATTCCGACTTCATCCAGCAGGTCAAGGATGGCAAGGTCGAGCGCGTGGCGGTTGATGGCTACGTGATTACCGGCAAGCGCAACGATGGCGACAGCTTCAAGACCATTCGTCCGGCAATCCAGGACAATGGCCTGATCGGCGACCTGGTGGATAACCACGTCGTGGTCGAGGGCAAGCAGCCTGAACAGCAAAGCATCTGGACTCAACTCCTGGTCGCGAGCTTCCCGATCCTGGTGATCATTGCCGTTTTTATGTTCTTCATGCGGCAGATGCAGGGTGGTGCCGGTGGCAAGGGCGGGCCGATGAGCTTTGGCAAGAGCAAGGCGCGCCTACTCTCCGAGGATCAGGTCAAGACCACGTTGGCTGACGTTGCCGGTTGCGACGAAGCCAAGGAAGAAGTTGGCGAGCTGGTCGAGTTCCTGCGCGATCCGGGCAAGTTCCAGCGTCTGGGCGGTCGTATCCCTCGCGGCGTGCTGATGGTTGGCCCTCCGGGTACTGGTAAGACCTTGCTGGCCAAGGCCATTGCCGGTGAAGCCAAAGTACCGTTCTTCACCATTTCCGGTTCCGACTTCGTCGAAATGTTCGTCGGCGTCGGTGCCAGCCGTGTTCGCGATATGTTCGAACAGGCCAAGAAACATGCGCCGTGCATCATCTTCATCGACGAAATCGACGCCGTTGGTCGCCATCGTGGCGCCGGCATGGGCGGCGGTCACGACGAGCGCGAGCAGACCCTCAACCAGTTGCTGGTAGAGATGGACGGCTTCGAGATGAACGACGGGATTATTGTGATCGCCGCGACGAACCGTCCTGATGTGCTCGACCCCGCGCTGCTGCGTCCGGGCCGTTTCGACCGTCAGGTCGTGGTGGGTCTGCCGGACATTCGCGGTCGCGAACAGATTCTCAAGGTACACATGCGCAAAGTGCCAATGGGTGACGACGTCGCTCCGGCGGTGATCGCTCGTGGCACTCCTGGTTTCTCCGGTGCCGACCTGGCCAACCTGGTGAACGAGGCCTCTTTGTTCGCTGCCCGTGCCGGCAAGCGCATCGTTGAAATGAAAGAGTTCGAGCTGGCGAAAGACAAGATCATGATGGGTGCCGAGCGCAAATCCATGGTCATGTCCGAGAAAGAAAAGCAGAACACGGCTTATCACGAGGCGGGTCATGCCATTGTTGGTCGAGTCGTGCCTGAGCATGATCCGGTGTACAAGGTGTCGATCATCCCGCGCGGTCGTGCGTTGGGTGTGACCATGTTCCTGCCGGAAGAAGATCGCTACAGCCTGTCCAAGCGCGCCCTGATCAGCCAGATCTGCTCGCTGTACGGTGGCCGTATCGCCGAGGAAATGACCTTGGGCTTCGATGGTGTCACCACCGGTGCGTCCAACGACATTATGCGTGCAAGCCAGATCGCCCGGAACATGGTGACCAAGTGGGGCCTTTCGGAGAAGCTCGGTCCATTGATGTATGCCGAAGAAGAGGGCGAAGTGTTCCTCGGTCGCGGCGGTGGTGGTCAGAATGCAAGCTTCTCGGGTGAGACGGCGAAGCTGATCGACTCCGAAGTGCGCAGCATCATCGATCAGTGCTACGGCACCGCCAAGCAGATCCTGACGGACAACCGTGACAAGCTCGACGCCATGGCCGACGCCTTGATGAAGTACGAGACGATTGATGCTGAGCAGATTGACGACATCATGGCGGGTCGTACGCCTCGCGAGCCTCGCGACTGGTCAGGCGGCACCGGTAGTTCGGGAACGCCTCCGGCGGTGCAGGATGAGCGTCCGCAAACACCTATCGGCGGTCCGGCTGCTGACGTTTAAGGTTTGAAATGACTTCTGTTCAGTCCTCGACCCGGTTGCCTTGCGGCAACCGGGTTCTTGATTTGGCCCAGACTCATGTCATGGGCATTCTCAATGTAACCCCCGATTCCTTTTCCGATGGTGGTCAGTACCGCCAGCTCGATGCGGCCTTGCGCCACGCCGAGGCCATGGTAGTGGCCGGCGCGACACTGATTGATGTCGGTGGCGAGTCGACGCGACCGGGCGCCAGGGCGGTGTCGCCGCTGGAGGAGCTTGAGCGGGTTGCACCGATCGTCGAGCGGATTCACCGCGAACTGGATGTGATCATTTCGGTCGATACCTCCACGCCTGCCGTCATGCGTGAAACCGCGCGGCTGGGGGCCGGGTTGATCAATGATGTGCGTTCGTTGCGCCGAGATGGCGCGCTGGATGCGGCGGCGGCAACGGGTTTGCCGGTCTGCCTGATGCATATGCTCGGTGAGCCGGGCTATATGCAGGACGATCCGCACTATCAGGACGTTACCAGGGAAGTCGGCGAGTTTCTGGCCGGGCGAATTGCCCAGTGCGTGTCGGCGGGTATTCCTGTTGAGAAAATCATTCTCGATCCGGGGTTTGGCTTCGCAAAAACCTTGCAGCACAATCTAAGCTTGTTCAAACATATGGAAGCCTTGCATGCCTTGGGAAGGCCCCTGTTGGTTGGGGTTTCGCGCAAGAGCATGATTGGCCAGGCGTTGAATCGCCCGGTGGATGGGCGTCTATATGGTGGCCTTGCCCTCGCAGCCTTGGCTTCGCACAAAGGGGCGCGAATATTGCGCGTCCATGATGTAGCCGAAACAGTCGATGTGGTGAAGATGATCGCCGCAGTGGAATCAGCCGAATAAGAATGATGGAGCGCGTATGACTAGGAAATATTTTGGTACTGACGGCATTCGTGGTCGAGTGGGTGAATATCCGATTACTCCTGACTTCATGCTCAAGCTCGGCTGGGCGGCGGGCATGGCGTTCCGCAAGATGGGCGCCTGCAAGGTGCTGGTCGGCAAGGACACCCGTATTTCCGGGTACATGTTCGAGTCGGCGCTGGAGGCCGGGCTCACCTCGGCCGGTGCCGATGTCATGCTCCTGGGGCCGATGCCGACCCCGGCCATCGCCTATTTGACGCGCACCTTCCATGCCGAAGCCGGCATCGTGATCAGTGCTTCGCACAACCCCCACGATGACAACGGCATCAAGTTTTTCTCGGGCAAGGGCACCAAGCTTCCCGATGAAGTCGAGCAGATGATTGAAGAGTTGCTGGATACGCCGATGACCGTGGTGGAATCGAGCAAAATCGGCAAGGTTTCGCGAATCAATGACGCATCTGGCCGTTACATTGAGTTCTGCAAGAGCAGCGTGCCGACCGGAACCAGTTTTTCGGGCCTGAAAATCGTGCTCGACTGCGCCCATGGTGCGACTTACAAGGTGGCGCCCAGCGTGTTCCGGGAGCTCGGCGCCGACGTCGTGGTGCTGTCCGCGCAACCTAACGGCTTGAACATCAACGACAATTGCGGTTCGACCCACATGGGGCAGCTGCAGGCCGCCGTGCTCGCCGAGCACGCCGATCTGGGGATCGCCTTCGACGGTGACGGTGATCGCGTTCTGATGGTCGATCACACCGGTGCCATTGTTGATGGTGATGAGCTGCTGTACATCATTGCTCGCGATCTGCATGAGCGCGACAAGCTGCAGGGTGGCGTAGTCGGTACGCTGATGAGTAACCTGGGCCTGGAACTGGCCCTGGCGGATCTGGCGATTCCCTTTGTGCGCGCCAACGTCGGTGACCGTTATGTGATCGCCGATCTGCTGGAGCGCAACTGGCTGGTGGGTGGCGAGAATTCGGGTCATATTGTTTGCTTCAACCACACGACCACGGGCGATGCAATCATTGCTGCGCTGCAGGTGCTGATGGCGCTGAAGACGCGTTCGGAAGGGCTGGCCCAGTCGCGCCAAGCATTGCGCAAGTGCCCTCAAGTGCTGATCAATGTGCGCTTCGGTGGGGGGGCAAGCCCGCTTGAACACCCGTCGGTCAAGGAAGCCAGCGAGCGCGTGACCAAGGCCATGGCGGGTCGCGGGCGCGTGCTGTTGCGCAAGTCCGGAACCGAGCCGCTGGTGCGCGTTATGGTCGAAGGCGAGGATGAAACACAGGTCCGCGGCTATGCCGAAGAGCTGGCAAAACTGGTTACTGAAGTTTCTGCCTGATTTCGGCTTGCCAGCCATGATTGTGTTGGGTAACATCTGCGCCCACTTTGACCGACGAGGTACAGCATGCGTCGCCCTATGGTAGCTGGTAACTGGAAGATGCACGGTACCCGCGCCAGCGTCGCTGAGCTGATCGATGGCCTTGGTCAATTGGCCTTGCCGAGCGATGTTGATGTCGCGGTATTCCCGCCTAGCCTGCATATCAATCAAGTGATTGATGGCTTGCAAGGAAAGTCGATTTCGGTCGGCGCGCAGAACTCTGCGGTGGAGTCCGGGCAAGGCGCATTGACCGGTGAGATTGCTCCGAGTCAGTTGGTGGATGCAGGTTGTTCCCTGGTGCTTGTCGGGCACTCCGAGCGCCGCCTTATAATGGGCGAGCAGGACGGAACGCTGATTCGCAAGTTTGCAGCGGCTCAGGCATGTGGCTTGATTCCGGTGTTGTGCGTAGGGGAAACCCTTGAACAACGTGAAGCCGGGAAAACGCTTGAGGTTGTCTCGCGTCAGTTGGGCAGCGTCATCGACGAGCTGGGTGTTGAAGCATTTGCAAAGGCAGTAATCGCTTACGAGCCGGTCTGGGCCATTGGCACCGGGCTGACTGCTTCGCCGCAACAGGCGCAGGATGTGCATGCAGCCATCCGCGCGCAGTTGGCGGCAGAGAATTCTGAAGTCGCACAAGGTGTGCGTCTTCTATACGGCGGCAGCGTGAAGGCGGCCAATGCGGTCGAACTGTTCGGCATGCCGGATATCGATGGGGGCCTCATTGGTGGGGCTTCCCTGAATGCAGATGAGTTCGGTGCGATTTGTCGCGCCGCGGGAAACTGAAAAAATGCTGGAAACAGTCGTAGTCGTTTTTCATCTGCTGGGTGCATTGGGCGTAGTAGCTCTGGTTTTGCTGCAGCAGGGTAAAGGTGCGGATGCTGGCGCGTCTTTCGGAGCAGGTGCTTCAAATACTGTGTTCGGAAGCCAAGGTTCCTCTACCTTTCTTAGTAAGTTTACTGCTATACTTGCCGCAGGTTTTTTCATAACCAGCTTGGGGTTAGGTTACTTTGCTAAAGAGAAGGCTCACCAGCTGACTCAAGTAGGTCTCCCAAATCCAGCGGTTCTGGAAGTTCCAAAGCAACAACCGGCTTCTGATGATGTCCCGGTGCTTCAAGAGCAAAAGTCGGCTACTCCAGCGACTGACGTACCTCCAGCTCAAGAGCAGAAGTAAGAAGGGTTTCAAACGTAGTATTGCCGAGGTGGTGGAATTGGTAGACACGCAACCTTGAGGTGGTTGTGCCCATAGGGTGTAGGGGTTCGAGTCCCCTTCTCGGTACCAATTAGTCAGGAGAGCCCGCTGTTGCGGGCTTTCTTGCAGGTGGAAGGTTACATTGACCCTGTCGGGGATCGGTCGTATACTTCCGCCCCAGCTTTGTCGCGGGGTGGAGCAGTCTGGTAGCTCGTCGGGCTCATAACCCGAAGGTCGTCGGTTCAAATCCGGCCCCCGCAACCAGTTTAAGGAGCCCCTTTTAAGGGGCTTTTTGTTAGCTGGACACTTTCAACGCCGCTGTTCGACGGCGTTTCAAGGATGGGCGTTTCGCCCATTTTTTTATTTTGCATAGCATGCACATACATGCACTAGGGGGTTCAGGTGTCGAGCAAGCTAGAAGAGTTGCAGGCCTTGCTGGCCCCGGTGGTCGTGGCCCTAGGCTATGAATGCTGGGGTATTGAGTTTTCGGCTCAAGGTCGCCACTCAATGTTGCGCGTTTATATCGATAAAGAGGGCGGCGTGCTGGTGGACGATTGTGCCATCGTCAGCCGTCAGATCAGCGGTGTCCTGGATGTTGAAGATCCAATCTCCGTTGAATACACCCTTGAAGTTTCCTCGCCTGGCATGGAACGCCCGCTGTTCACTCTTGAGCAGTTTGCAAAATTTGCCGGTGAACAAGTGAAGATCAAGCTGCGCTCGCCTTTTGAAGGTCGACGCAACTTTCAGGGCCTTCTGCGCGGTGTAGAAGAGCAGGACGTCGTGGTGCAGGTTGAAGACCATGAGTTCCTGTTGCCGATCGATATGATCGACAAGGCCAACATTATTCCCAGTTTTGACTGAGACGCGGATCCCGCGGATCCAATGGCTTGCGAAAGGCGAGGCGTACGATGAGCAAAGAAGTACTGCTGGTTGTTGAGTCGGTATCCAATGAAAAGGGCGTACCGGCAAACGTAATTTTTGAAGCGCTGGAGCTGGCTCTGGCCACCGCTACCAAAAAGCGTTTCGAGGACGAAGTTGATCTGCGTGTGGAAATCAATCGCCACACCGGTGCTTACGAGACTTTCCGTCGCTGGACGGTCGTCGAAGAAGATGACCTGGACGATCCGGCCATCGAAACCTGGCCAAGCAAGGTTGCTGAAACGCACCCGGGTGCCAAGGTGGGCGACGTCGTCGAAGAAAAGATTGAGTCCATCGAATTTGGACGTATCGCTGCACAGACTGCCAAGCAAGTCATTGTGCAAAAGGTTCGCGAAGCCGAGCGTGCCCAGGTTGTTGACGCTTACCGCGAGCGCCTGGGTGAAATCATCTCCGGCACCGTGAAAAAAGTGACCCGCGATAACGTGATCGTCGATCTGGGCAACAACGCCGAGGCGTTGCTGGCTCGTGAAGACATCATTTCTCGCGAAACTTTCCGGGTTGGTGTGCGCCTTCGTGCACTGCTCAAGGAAATCCGCACCGAGAACCGCGGCCCGCAGCTGATCCTGTCGCGTACCGCGCCGGAAATGCTGATCGAGTTGTTCCGCATCGAAGTGCCGGAAATCGCCGAAGGCCTGATCGAAGTAATGGCTGCGTCCCGTGATCCGGGTTCGCGCGCCAAGATCGCCGTACGCTCCAAGGACAAACGCATCGACCCGCAGGGCGCTTGCATCGGTATGCGCGGTTCGCGCGTCCAGGCAGTGTCGGGTGAGTTGGGTGGTGAGCGCGTTGATATCGTCCTGTGGGACGACAACCCGGCTCAGTTCGTGATCAACGCCATGTCCCCGGCCGAGGTTGCGGCAATTATCGTTGACGAAGATGCCCATGCCATGGACATCGCCGTTGGCGCAGACAATCTGGCTCAGGCCATCGGTCGCGGTGGTCAGAACGTGCGTCTGGCCAGCCAGCTGACTGGCTGGACCCTGAACGTGATGACCGAATCGGACATCCAGGCTAAGCAGCAAGCAGAAACCGGCGACATCCTGCGCAACTTCATCGACGAGCTGGAAGTCGACGAAGACCTGGCGCAGGTGCTGGTAGATGAAGGCTTCACCAGCCTGGAAGAGATTGCCTACGTACCGTTGGAAGAAATGCTCAACATCGACGGCTTTGACGAAGATACCGTCAACGAGCTTCGCGCTCGTGCCAAGGATCGCTTGTTGACCAAAGCCATCGCTACTGAGGAAAAGCTGGCAGACGCCCATCCGGCCGAAGACCTGCTCTCGCTTGAGGGTATGGACAAGGATTTGGCGATGGAACTGGCGGTGCGCGGCGTAATTACCCGCGAAGACCTGGCCGAGCAGTCTATTGACGACCTGCTCGACATCGACGGCATTGACGATGATCGTGCCGGCAAGTTGATCATGGCCGCCCGAGCCCACTGGTTCGAGTAATTAGGCGCGGCCTGAGGAGAGAAGTGCATGACGCAAGTCACGGTGAAACAACTGGCCGATGAGGTCAAAACACCGGTAGAGCGCCTGTTGCAGCAGATGCGTGAGGCAGGTCTGCCGCACACCGCCGCCGAAGAAAGTGTGACTGACAGTGAGAAGCAATCCCTGCTGACTCACTTGAAGAGCAGCCACAAGGCGAAAGTGGAAGAACCACGCAAGATCACGCTGCAGCGTAAAACCACCAGCACCCTGCGTGTTGCTGGCAGCAAAAGCATCAGCGTTGAAGTACGCAAGAAGAAAGTCTTCGTACAGCGCAGCCCGGAAGAAATCGAAGCCGAGCGCAAGCGTGAAATGGATGAACGTCGCGCAGTAGAAAATGCTGCACGTCAGAAGGCTGAAGAAGAAGCCAAGCGTCGCGCCGAAGAAGAAGCGCGTCGCCAGCCTGCTGCTGCGCCCACCGCTCCAGCCGAACCTGTTGCCGCACCTGCTGCGGTGGCCGAGCCTGTGCGTGAAAGCGCACCGGTGGTGGCTGCAGCTCCGGCACCTGCGGCAGATGCTCGCAAGCGTGACGAGCCACGTCGTCCGGACAAGCCACGTGCTGACGATAACAATCGTCGCGGTGGTGGCGATGGCGAGCGCAAAAACGCTCCGCATCGTGCTTCGGTCAAGGAAAAAGCGCCTGCGCCACGCGTTGCCCCACGTACTACCGACGAAGAAAGCGATGGCTTCCGTCGTGGTGGTCGCGGCAAGGCCAAGCTGAAGAAGCGCAACGCCCACGGTTTCCAGAGCCCAACCGGCCCTGTCGTGCGCGAAGTGAAGATCGGCGAGACCATCACTGTGGGCGATCTGGCCCAGCAGATGTCGGTCAAGGCGGCTGAAATCATCAAGTTCATGTTCAAACTGGGTACTCCAGCGACTATCAACCAGGTACTGGACCAGGAAACTGCCCAGCTGGTTGCTGAAGAGCTGGGACACAAAGTGACCCTGGTCAGCGACACCGCCCTGGAAGATTCCCTGGCCGAGTCCCTGAAGTTTGAAGGTGAGGCAGTTTCCCGTGCGCCGGTCGTGACCGTAATGGGCCACGTTGACCACGGTAAGACTTCCCTGCTCGACTACATCCGTCGTGCCAAGGTAGCTGCTGGCGAAGCCGGCGGTATCACCCAGCACATCGGTGCATACCACGTTGAAACCGACCGTGGCATGGTGACGTTCCTCGATACCCCGGGTCACGCCGCGTTTACCGCAATGCGTGCCCGTGGTGCCAAGGCGACCGACATCGTGATCCTGGTGGTTGCAGCGGACGACGGCGTAATGCCGCAAACCATCGAAGCTGTTCAGCACGCTCAGGCTGCTGGCGTTCCGCTGGTTGTCGCTGTGAACAAGATCGACAAGCCAGGTGCTGACCTCGATCGCATCCGTAGCGAACTGTCGGTACACGGCGTGACCTCGGAAGAGTGGGGTGGTGACACTCCATTCGTACCGGTCTCGGCGAAGATGGGTACTGGCGTCGACGAATTGCTCGAAGCTGTTCTGCTGCAAGCCGAAGTTCTGGAACTGACGGCTACGCCTTCGGCTCCTGGCCGTGGCGTCGTGGTTGAGTCCCGTCTGGACAAGGGGCGTGGTCCGGTGGCTACCGTTCTGGTTCAAGACGGTACCCTGCGTCAGGGCGACATGGTTCTGGTCGGTTCGAACTATGGCCGCGTTCGCGCCATGCTCGACGAGAACGGCAAGCCAATCAAGGAAGCCGGTCCGGCCATCCCGGTCGAGATCCTCGGCCTGGACGGTACTCCGGACGCTGGCGACGAGATGAGCGTTGTGGCTGACGAGAAGAAAGCCCGTGAAGTGGCTCTGTTCCGCCAAGGCAAGTTCCGCGAAGTCAAACTGGCGCGTGCTCACGCAGGCAAGCTGGAAAACATCTTCGAGAACATGGGCCAGGAAGAGAAGAAGACGCTCAACATCGTCCTCAAATCCGACGTCCGTGGTTCGCTGGAAGCGTTGAACGGTGCCTTGAACGGCCTGGGTAACGACGAAGTGCAAGTGCGTGTGGTCGGTGGCGGTGTCGGTGGTATCACCGAGTCCGACGCCAACCTGGCACTGGCCTCCAACGCTGTACTGTTCGGCTTCAACGTGCGTGCCGATGCCGGCGCTCGCAAGATCGTCGAGCAGGAAGGCCTGGATATGCGTTACTACAACGTGATCTACGACATCATCGAAGACGTCAAGAAAGCCCTGACCGGTATGCTTGGCAGCGATGTTCGCGAGAACATCCTCGGTGTGGCTGAAGTACGTGACGTGTTCCGTTCGCCGAAGTTTGGCGCGATCGCCGGTTGCATGGTGATCGAGGGCACTGTTCACCGTAACCGTCCGATCCGTGTACTGCGTGAAGACATCGTTATCTTCGAAGGCGAGCTGGAATCCCTGCGCCGCTTCAAGGATGACGCTTCCGAAGTACGTGCCGGCATGGAATGCGGTATCGGCGTGAAGAGCTACAACGACGTCAAGGTCGGTGACAAGATCGAAGTCTTCGAGAAGGTTCAGGTTGCTCGCAGCCTCTAACTCGCGCACTTCAAGGGCCACGGTGAGCCGCCGCATGCAAATGCGCGGCACAGCGTCAGGACTCTAAACGCAACGCCCGGTCTGGCTTTTGTCAGGCCGGGCGTTTGCCGCTTTCAGACCCTTCGGGTTTCACCGTGGGGCAGTAACAGGTAACAAGACATGGCAAAAGAATACAGCCGTACCCAACGTATCGGCGATCAGATGCAGCGTGAGCTGGCACAGCTGATCCGTCGTGAAGTCAAAGACCCGCGCGTCGGCCTGGTCACCATTACCGCTGTTGAAGTCAGCCGTGACGTCGGTCACGCCAAGATCTTCATCACCGTGATGGGTCAGGATAATGCTGAAGACATCGCGCAAAGCATCAAGGTGCTCAACTCCGCCGCGGGATTCCTGCGCATGCAGCTGGCTCGCGAGATGAAGCTGCGCAGCGTTCCACAGTTGCACTTCCACTACGACGAAAGCGTCGTGCGTGGTGCGCATTTGTCAGCGTTGATCGAGCGCGCAGTGGCTGAAGACAATCTGCATCCGGTTGCGGCAGACGCCGAAGACACCAAGGAGTAATCGGTGGCTCAGGTCAAACGTATCCGTCGTAACGTCAGCGGCATCATCCTGCTCGACAAGCCGTTGGGGTTCACCTCCAACGCCGCCCTGCAGAAGGTCCGCTGGTTGCTCAACGCCGAGAAGGCCGGCCACACCGGCAGCCTCGATCCGCTGGCCACCGGCGTGTTGCCGTTGTGCTTCGGTGAGGCCACCAAGTTCTCGCAGTACCTGCTCGATTCCGACAAGGGTTACGAAACCCTGGCGCAACTGGGCAAAACCACCACCACGGCGGATGCCGAAGGTGAAGTTTTGCAGGAGCGCCCGGTGACCGTTGGTCGCACCGATATCGAGGCCGTACTGCCGAATTTTCGTGGGCAAATCAGTCAGATACCGCCGATGTACTCGGCTCTCAAGCGTGATGGCCAGCCGCTGTACAAGCTGGCCCGTGCAGGCGAAGTAGTGGAGCGCGAACCGCGTTCTGTTACTATTGCGCGCTTGGAATTGCTGGCCTTCGAAGGTGATACTGCGCGGCTGGCTGTGGATTGCAGCAAAGGCACCTATATCCGCACCCTGGTGGAGGATGTTGGTGAACAACTCGGTTGTGGCGCTTACGTCGCAGAACTGCGACGTACCCAGGCCGGGCCTTTCACGCTGGCCCAGACGGTCACTTTGGAAGAGCTGGAAGCGGTACATGCCGAAGGTGGCAACGAAGCGGTTGATCGCTTCCTGATGCCATCGGACAGCGGCTTGCTGGATTGGCCGCTGCTGCAGTTCTCGGAAGCGAGCGCGTTCTACTGGCTCAACGGCCAGCCGGTACGTGCCCCGGATGCTCCGAAGTTCGGCATGGTGCGGGTACAGGATCACAATGGTCGCTTCATCGGTATCGGTGAAGTGAGCGAAGACGGGCGCATCGCGCCGCGTCGACTGATTCGGTCAGAATGACCGAACGAGGGTGGCTGTTAACAGGCACGGTCACTACTCATTTTTAGATACAGGGATTTGTCCCTGGCCTGTTGAAACTGTTTTTCTGAAACAGTTTCCTGATAAAAGGATTGCCTCATGGCTCTCGACGTTCAAGAAAAGGCTCAAATCGTAGCTGACTACCAGCAAGCTGTTGGTGACACTGGTTCGCCAGAAGTGCAAGTTGCACTGCTGACCCACAACATCAACAAACTGCAAGGTCACTTCAAGGCCAACGGTAAAGATCACCACTCCCGTCGTGGTCTGATCCGCATGGTTAACCAGCGTCGTAAGCTGCTGGACTACCTGAAAGGCAAGGACGTGAGCCGTTACAGCGCTCTGATCGCTCGCCTGGGTCTGCGTCGCTAATAAGCGATTGCGCTAGAGGTTGGTTGTCTGTCATGCGTCAGCGGGTTTCCCGCCGGCGCATGGCAGGCTCCCAGCCTCAAGTTTTATCTGGATATCAGTTTTATCAGGACAATCCGCTCGGGCCGATTCCCGGCGTTGCCCAAGAATTTCGCAAGAAACCAGTTCCCCCAAGAGCCACAAAGAAGGTAGGACACCGTGAACCCGGTAATCAAAAAATTCCAGTTCGGTCAGTCGACCGTTACCCTCGAGACTGGCCGTATCGCCCGCCAGGCCTCCGGCGCAGTATTGGTCACCGTTGACGACGACGTCAGCGTATTGGTGACCGTAGTCGGTGCCAAACAAGCCGATCCAGGCAAAGGTTTCTTCCCTCTGTCTGTTCACTACCAGGAAAAGACTTACGCTGCCGGTAAGATCCCTGGCGGTTTCTTCAAGCGTGAAGGCCGTCCTTCCGAGAAAGAAACCCTGACTTCCCGACTGATCGACCGTCCGATCCGTCCGCTGTTCCCAGAAGGCTTCATGAACGAAGTGCAGGTTGTCTGCACCGTCGTTTCCACCAGCAAGAAGACCGATCCGGACATCGCTGCGATGATCGGTACCTCGGCTGCCCTGGCCATTTCCGGCATTCCTTTCGATGGCCCGATCGGCGCTGCCCGCGTTGCCTACCACGAAAGCACCGGCTACCTGCTGAACCCGACTTACGAGCAACTGGCTGCTTCGAGCCTGGACATGGTCGTTGCCGGTACCTCGGAAGCCGTTCTGATGGTCGAGTCGGAAGCCAAAGAGCTGACCGAAGACCAGATGCTGGGCGCCGTACTGTTCGCTCACGACGAGTTCCAGGTTGTGATCAACGCTGTTAAAGAACTGGCTGCCGAAGCTGCCAAGCCGACCTGGACCTGGGCTCCTGCGCCTGAAGCCACTGCTCTGCTGGGCGCTATCCGTGCCGAGTTCGGCGAAGCGATCTCCCAGGCTTACACCATCACCATCAAGGCCGACCGTTACGCTCGCCTGGGTGAGCTGAAGGATCAGGTCGTTGCCAAGCTGTCCGGCGAAGAAGGCCAGCCTTCCGCTAGCGAAGTCAAAGCCGCGTTCGGCGAAATCGAATACCGCACCGTTCGCGAAAACATCGTTAACGGCAAGCCACGTATCGACGGTCGCGACACCCGTACCGTTCGTCCGCTGAACATCGAAGTTGGCGTTCTGCCGAAGACTCACGGTTCGGCGCTGTTCACCCGTGGTGAAACCCAGGCCCTGGTCGTCGCAACGCTGGGCACCGCCCGTGACGCACAACTGCTGGACACCCTGGAAGGCGAGAAAAAAGACCCGTTCATGCTGCACTACAACTTCCCTCCGTTCTCGGTGGGCGAGTGTGGCCGCATGGGTGGCGCCGGTCGCCGCGAAATCGGTCACGGCCGTCTGGCCCGTCGTTCGGTCCAGGCCATGCTGCCTGCCGCTGACGTGTTCCCGTACACCATTCGCGTGGTATCGGAAATCACCGAATCCAACGGTTCGAGCTCGATGGCTTCCGTTTGCGGTGCTTCCCTGGCCCTGATGGACGCTGGTGTGCCGATGAAGGCGCCAGTAGCCGGTATCGCCATGGGTCTGGTTAAAGAAGGCGAGAAGTTCGCCGTCCTGACCGACATCCTGGGCGACGAAGACCACCTGGGCGACATGGACTTCAAGGTAGCCGGTACCGCCAAGGGTGTGACCGCGCTGCAGATGGACATCAAGATCAAGGGCATCACCGAAGAGATCATGGAAATCGCCCTGGGCCAAGCCTTGGAAGCGCGCCTGAACATCCTCGGCCAGATGAACCAGATCATTGGCCAGTCGCGTACCGAATTGTCGGCCAACGCACCGACCATGATCGCGATGAAAATCGACACCGACAAAATCCGTGATGTCATCGGTAAAGGCGGCGCGACCATTCGTGCGATCTGTGAAGAGACCAAGGCTTCGATCGACATCGAAGACGACGGTTCGATCAAGATCTTCGGCGAAACCAAGGAAGCGGCTGAAGCTGCACGCCAGCGCGTCCTGGGTATCACCGCCGAGGCCGAGATCGGCAAGATCTACGTCGGCAAGGTTGAGCGTATCGTCGACTTCGGCGCATTCGTCAACATCCTGCCGGGCAAGGACGGTCTGGTTCACATCTCCATGCTGAGCGATGCTCGCGTCGAGAAAGTGACCGATATCCTGAAAGAAGGTCAGGAAGTGGAAGTGCTGGTACTGGACGTGGACAACCGCGGCCGTATCAAGCTGTCCATCAAAGACGTGGCAGCAGCCAAGGCTTCGGGCGTTTAATCACTCCCGCGCCTGACTGCTGAACAACAGAACGCCCCGACTGGTTCGGGGCGTTTTGCCATGTGCAGAAAGATCAAAAGATCGCAGCCTGCGGCAGGGTCCTGTGTAGGAGCGGCCGCAGGCTGCGATCTTTTGTTTTTACGGCACGCGAAGTTGCCTGACCCCATAGTCAGTGCTAGGTTTAGCCCACTGCCCGTGTAGCTCAGTTGGTAGAGCAGCGCACTCGTAACGCGAAGGTCGCAGGTTCGATTCCTGTCTCGGGCACCAGCGACCCGTTGTTTTCAGATGATCCCGAATGGTTCTGAAGGCCAGAAAAACCAGGCTTCATGCGGTTTTTTTGCGTCAGAGAGATCCTTGATGATCCAGATCCATCTTCCATTCCCCAGATCAGCGAGAACGCCATGACCGTTAAAGAATTGACCCAGGAAGCCAGACACGCAGAAGCCCTTCGCAAGTACGTGCTGGACGCGCCCGAATTGATGGATGAGATCAAGGACTTGCCACCCGATGATCAGAAAGACCAGATCCAGTGGGCCTTTGAGGATGAAGCGGAAGCCCAGGGCTTGCAGCCGTGGGAGCTGACGCTCAAGTACACCTCGAGCCCGGAAGAGTACGAGACCGAGCGTCTGAAGCTGCACAAGGAAGCGGCCGAGGTGCTGGGTGTCGAATGGGAAGAGTACTGCGAGATGAATAATCTGGTGGTCTGACACACGTGTAGGAGCGAGCATGCTCGCTCCTACAGTTTCGAATCAGAGACTCAGGCGCATCGACAAGTCCACAGCCTTCACATCCTTGGTCATCGCACCAATCGAGATGTAATCCACACCGGTTTCGGCGATCGGCAGCAAGGTGCTTTCGTTGATCCCGCCGCTGGCCTCCAGTTTGGCCTTGCCGCCGTTCAGGCGCACGGCTTCGCGCATGTCATCCAGGCTCAACTCGTCCAGCATGATGATGTCGGCGCCGGCCGCCAGGGCCTCTTTCAACTCAACCAGGCTTTCCACCTCGATCTCCACCGGTTTGCCCGGTGCGATTTTGTGCGCGGCGGCGATGGCCTGCGAGATACCTCCGCTGGCGGCGATATGGTTTTCCTTGATCAGGAAGGCGTCATACAGGCCGATACGATGGTTGTGGCAACCGCCACAGGTCACCGCATACTTTTGCGCCAGGCGCAGCCCCGGCAGGGTCTTGCGGGTGTCGAGCAGCTTCACCTGAGTCTGCGCGACGAAGTCCGCCAGGGACTGTGCGCGAGTGGCCACTCCCGACAACAGTTGCAGGAAGTTCAGCGCGCTACGTTCACCGGTCAGCAGCGAGCGGGCCGGGCCTTCGAGGTGGAACAGCACTTGATTGGGCTTGACCCGTTCGCCATCGGCGACCTGCCAGTGCACCGCGACCCGGGGGTCCAGTTGCCGGAACACATTATCTACCCAGGCGGTACCGCAAATGACGGCGGCGTCGCGGGTAATGATGGTGGCGGTGGCCAGGCGTTCGGCCGGGATCAGTTGCGCGGTGATGTCGCCGTTGCCGACGTCTTCGAGCAACGCACGGCGCACGTTGGCTTCGATTTCGGCGGTCAAATCAGCGAGACGTAGATTCGGCATAACGGGCTCCACAAACAAAGTGGTCCGATTATAGGGCCATGGCGCCGGGCAACCCAAGGCATCCACGTTGTCCCAATTGATCTGCGGTATGCATTTGGTCGATTCCAGAGGGCCAATCGCGGCATACTGGGCACCAACACAGTCGTCGTTGAAGGAATCGGTATGCAGTTGGACCCCGCGAGCGGTTGGTGCCAGGACGTGGCTTTGTGCCCCTCGCCCAACTTCAATGCGCGCCCTACGGGCGAAATTTCCCTGCTGGTCATCCACAACATCAGCCTGCCACCGGCGCAGTTCGCCACCGGCAAGGTGCAGGAATTCTTCCAGAACCGTCTGGATGTCACGGAGCACCCTTACTTTGAGGGGATTGCCGACCTGCGGGTGTCTGCGCATTTCTTGATCGAGCGTGACGGTGCCGTCACACAGTTTGTTTCTTGCCTTGAGCGCGCCTGGCACGCTGGCGTTTCGAGTTTCGAAGGACGGGAGACGTGTAACGATTTTTCCGTGGGCATTGAACTGGAAGGCACGGATGATCTGCCGTTCACCGATGCGCAGTACGAGGCATTGACGGCCCTGACCCGGCAGTTGCAAAGCGCCTTCACAGCCATCACCCCCCAGCGTATCTGCGGCCATAGCGACGTCGCACCCGGGCGCAAGACCGATCCGGGGCCAGCGTTTGACTGGGCGCGCTATCGTGCGGCCCTGGCGACAGCCGCTCAGGAAAAAGAGGAACAACAATGAGTTTTCTGGTGTTGCTGTTGGCGGTGTGGATCGAGAAGTTCTCGGCCCTGCGCCACCAGATTCAGCGAGATGGCGGTTGGGTGCGCGAGTTGCACAAACTGGAGTCCAATCCCCGCATGGCCAAAAGTCCATGGCTGGTCCTGGTGGTGCTGGTGTTGTTGCCGGTCGCGCTCCTGGGTTTGCTGTTGCTGGTGCTGGACCCGGTGGCCTACGGTCTGTTGGCGCTGCCGGTGCACCTGCTGGTGGTGATCTACAGCCTGGGGCGCGGCGATTTGCTGGGCGGTCTCGGACCGTTTCGCGACGCCTGGCGGCGGGAAGACTTGCAAGCGGCGGCGCACGTCGCCAAACGTGACCTCGACATCTGCGCCGACAGCGGCGAGCAATTGCTGGAACGAGTGGAAGGGCATCTGTTGTGGGAGGCCTACCAGAGCTTCTTCGCGGTGATTTTCTGGTATTTCCTGTTGGGGCCGGTCGCTGCCCTGAGCTATCGGCTGTTGGCCCTGGCCGAAGAACACGGGCAGAACCAGGCGTTGGTCGAGCGTGCCGGGCAATTGCGCCACGCGTTCGATTGGATACCGGTGCGCTTGCTGGCGGCGAGTTTTGCCCTGGTCGGCAACTTTGTCGCGGTCAGCCGGGTGATGTTGCACGAGCTGCTGAACTGGAACATCAGCGCCGCCCTGTTGATCGAGAAGGCCGGGTTGGTGGCCGCCGAAATCCCGGCCCCGGTGGCCGGGCCTGAGGGCATCAACAATCTCGACCGGATCTGGGAGTTGCTGCTGCGTTCGGCCGTGCTCTGGTATGCGGGTTTTGCGCTGTGGACCGTGTTGCCCTGATTGGTAGGTCAATCTAAAGATCGCAGCCTGCGGCAGGCTGCGATCTTTTTCCGTTAACCTTAAGTTACAAAACCCTTCCTTGATTTGAGCTATACAGAGACAGCGCCCAATAGTGGCTATCTGCTGCCCGGCTGCGCCTGCCAATAAAAATAAGAAATCAAAGGGAGACTTTCAGTGAAGAGCTTGCTCTATCCCGCCGTCGCGCTGATGAACCGCTTGAGTTTCGGCATGAAGTTCAGCCTGATCAGTGTCCTGTTCCTGGTGCCGATGCTGGTGACCAATTTCTACCTGGTGCGTGATTCCTATCGCGAATTCCAGGGCACTCGGGTCGAACTGCAAAGTCTGGATTTGTTGGGCAGCAGCCTGACGCTTCGGCGTGACCTGGAGACGTTGAACAACCTGGTGCAGATCAACGTCGCGCTCGGTCAGTCCGGCAAGGCCGGCAATGTCGAGTCGCAGATCATCACGCTGGAGCAAAGCGTGTTGACGCGCCTGCAAGGGCTGACGGCGATGACCACCGATCCTGAACAGATCCTGGTGTTCGACGGCAAGCGCGATGAAATGATCGCCGCGTTCAAGGCTCAGCAAACGGAAAAATCCCTGCAAAGCAAAAGTGCCATGATCGGCAAGTTGCTGGGTAGCGCACAGATTTTTGGTCAGATCATCGCCAGTCAGGCCGGCCTGAGCCGCGACAATCAAAGCGATATCCGCCAGCTCAGCGAACTGATCACCAGCGTCACCCCATCGGTCACCCAGGCCTTGGGCGACGGTCGGGCTATGGGCTCTTATTCGTTGGGGCAAGGCTTTCTCAATTCATCGTCAAGCACCCGTTTCGATGAGCTGTTGGCGCAGATCGAAAAGCTCCAGGCCGAATACGGCTTGAAGTTGCAGGACGCGTTGGCCTCCAGCAAGGCCGCGCGCGAATCCCTGGCTGCCCAGGCGGATAGCAGCAAGTCGTCGCTGAAAAAAGCCAGTGAGCTGTTCGAAGAACAGGTGGTGATGGCCGACACCCTGGATGCGCCGTGGCAGGCTTTTTATGACCAGGTGACGGGGCTGATGGATCAGACCTACCAACTCAACGAAGCGACCCTGAAATTCCTCGACACTCAGTTGCAGCAGCGCCTGGCGCAGAACCGCACGCACATGATCTTGCAGGCCGTGGCGCTGTCGGTGGTGTTCGTGTTGATTTTTTATCTCTATGGCGGCTTCTACGCCTCGACCCGCACCACGCTCAAACGCCTGGGCGGCGTGATGGATAAAGTGGCGGCCGGTGACATGACGGTCACCTTCAGTGCGCACAGCCGTGATGAGCTGGGCGAACTGGGTGAGGTGTTCAACGGCACCGTGAAAAAAATCCACGACCTGATCGAGCGCGTGGGGCAGACCGTCGGCGAGGTGGAGCGCCAGGCCGGGCAAGTGCAGAACGTCTCCGCGCAAAGCAACCAGGCCGTGGCCGGCCAGCGGACGCAGATCGAACAGGTGGCCACGGCGATGAACCAGATGTCCGCCACTTCCCTGGAGGTGGCGCGCAGTGCGGCCGCGGCGGTCAGCAGCGCCCACGGTGTCAACGACGAAACCCTCAGCGGGCGCGGCCTGGTGCAATCCCAGCAGGGCAGCATTGCGGCGCTGGCCAGCGAGATCGATCAATCGGTGTTGGTGATCAATCAGCTGGCCAGCGACAGCCAGTCCATCAGCCGCGTGCTGGAAGTGATCAAGAGCATCGCCGAACAGACCAACCTCCTGGCACTGAACGCTGCGATCGAGGCGGCGCGGGCCGGCGAACAGGGGCGCGGTTTCGCGGTGGTGGCGGACGAGGTCCGGACCCTGGCCAAGCGCACCCAGCAGTCGACCGAGGAAATCGAGCAGATGATCGCCAGGCTCCACAACGGTGTCGGCGCCGCGGTGAAGGCCATGGGCGTCAGCCATGAGATGGCGAACGGCACCGTCGGGCAGTCGGAGAAGGTTCAGCAGGCGCTGGAAAACATCCTCGACGCGGTGGGCATGATTGTCGACCAGAACCAGCAGATTGCCGCTGCCGTGGAGCAGCAAACCGCCGTGGCCCATGACATCGACCAGAACATCGTCGAGATCAACCGGGCCGGCGAGCGCACCGCCGAAGGCGCGCACCAGACCGAAGATGCCAGCCGCGCGTTGTCGGCGCAGGTGGTTGAACTCAAGCAACTGATCAGCGCCTTTCGGGTTTGAATAAACACTGAGTGATCAGGCGTGGACGCCAATAACTACCACTCAAACAACTCGCAAGCGTTGGCCGTACTCGCTAGGGCCAATTGCTCCGGCGTGACCCCCATGATTGCGGCCAATGCCGTGCAAATCGCCGGTAAATGCGCCGGGCTGTTGCGCTGGCCGGCGAACATGGCAGGCGCCATGTCCGGTGAGTCGGTTTCCAGTACCACCGATTCCAGCGGCAACTCGGCCAGCACGCGGTGCATGCGCAGGGCCTGCGGCCAGGTCGCGGCGCCGCCCAGGCCCAGTTTGAAACCGAGCTTGATGTATTCCCGGGCTTCCTCGCGGCTGCCGGCGAAGGCGTGGATGATGCCGGCACGTTTCAGGCGAAACCGTTTGAGCGTGGCAATCACCGCTGCATGGCTGCGCCTGACATGGATCAGCGCTGGCAGATTGAAGTCCGCCGCCAGTTGCAGTTGTGCGTCGAACAAGGCTTGCTGGCGCTCGCGGTCGAGGGTTTCGATGAAGTAGTCCAGGCCGATTTCGCCCACCGCGCACAGTTGCCGATGACCGGCCAGCCTTGTCAGCCAGTCAGCGAGTTGCGTCAGGTGTTCGGGGCGATGATCGTCCAGGTACACCGGGTGCAGACCCAGCGCGGCATGCAAGTCGGGATCGCTCTGCACCAGCTCCCACACCCGCTGCCAATTGCCCTGATAAACCCCCAGCACCACCATCCGCCGCACACCCAAGGTGCGGCTTTCGTCCATCAGCGCCTGGCGATCGGCGTCGAAGTCCGGGAAATCCAGATGGGTGTGGGTGTCGATCAGCTCCACGGCTCAGTCCTGGCGAATACGCTGCTTGAAGGTGCGCGCGATGGCCTGCACGCCGGGCTGGTAATCGGACTGCTCGATGGCGGCCAGGGCCAGTTCCAGCGCTTTGTCGGCAATCAGTTGGTGCTGCTGGGCCATGGCATTGACCGGTAACGGCAGGAAGTCGAGCAACTGGGTGTCGCCGAACGTGCCGAGGCGCAGTGGGCGGGATTTCAGCGGGAAGTCATGCAGGGCGTCGAACACGCCCTGGAGCAGCACGTAGGAGGTGGTCACCAGCGCCTCGGGCAAATGCCCGACACGCTGGAGCAATTCTTCCATCAATTGTTTGCCGCATTCACGGCTGAACGATTCGCCGTGTTCGATCAGCACCTCGCCCTGGTAGTCGGGCAGCGCTTCCCTGAAGCCAGCGGCCCGTTCCTGGCTGATGCTCAGTTCCGGGCGGGCGCCGATCAAGGCGATCTGCCTGGGCAGCGGGTCGAGCAGGCTGCGGGTCAGTTGCAGGCTGGCCTCGCGGTCGTCGCTGATCACCGAGCAGAAATGTTCCGGCTCCATGACCCGGTCGATCGCGATGATCGGAATGCCCTTGGCCTGCAATTGGCGATAGCTGTCATCGCCGGTTGGCAGGCAACTGGCGACGATCAGGGCGTCGCAACGGCGGGCGCGGAACAGTTTCAGCAATTGCCGTTCGCTGTCCGGTGCATCGTCGGAACTGGCGATCAGCAACTGATAGCCGCGAGCCCGTGCGCCTTGCTCCAGCAGCTTGGCGATTCGCGCGTAACTGGGGTTCTCCAGGTCCGGCAGAATGAAGCCCAGGGTGCGCGTGTGGCGACTGCGCAGCCCGGCGGCCTGGGGGTTGGGCGTGAAGCCATGCTGATCGACCACCGCGCGCACGCGCTCCACGGTCGCACTGCTGATGCGTTGCTGTTCGGCCTTGCCGTTGATGACGTAGCTGGCGGTGGTAACGGACACACCGGCCAACTGGGCGATATCACTGAGTTTCAACCCGTTAATTCCTTGTTTTTGCGAGCAGGCCCGACATTTTCGCCAATGCTACCCCATTCAGGCAGTCGACCCATGTCACGGCGCATCCGACAATTGGACTTCAAGAGTGAGAGATTATCGAGTAACGTGCCAATCATTCTAGATTAAACGTTTCAGCAGGCGTATTTTCTACGTTTTAGCGCCTTTGGTCGGTTCTGCCGCGAAACTGCCAAAGACTGTCCCTGGACAAGCGCCTAAGCTGACTCATTCAAAACAATACCTGGTGCCCACAGGCGCCAAAAAGGAGAAAGCATGCTCGAGCTCACTGTAGAGCAGATATCCATCGGCCAGTCGGCTGTGGATAAATCCGACGCGTTGCAATTGCTGGCCCGGCATCTGGTGGCCGACGGCCTGGTCGCCGAGGGTTACCTCGCCGGATTGCAGGCACGCGAAGCCCAGGGCTCGACCTTTCTCGGTCAAGGTATTGCCATTCCCCACGGTACGCCGCAAACCCGCGATCAGGTGTTCACCACCGGCGTGCGCCTGATGCAGTTTCCCGAGGGCGTGGACTGGGGCGACGGGCAGATCGTCTATCTGGCGATCGGCATCGCCGCCAAATCCGATGAACACCTGCGCCTGCTGCAATTGCTGACCCGTGCCCTCGGTGAAACCGATCTGGGCCAGGCGCTGCGTCGCGCCAGTTCCGCCGAAGCCCTGTTGAAACTGTTGCAAGGCGCGCCGCAGGAATTGGCGCTGGATGCGCAAATGATCGGCCTGGGCGTCGCCGCCGAAGATTTCGAAGAACTCGTCTGGCGTGGCGCAAGATTGCTGCGTCACGCCGACTGCGTCAGCAATGGTTTTTCCGCTGTGTTGCAGCAGGTCGAAGCGCTGCCGCTGGGTGATGGCCTGTGGTGGCTGCACAGCGAGCAAACGGTGAAGCGTCCGGGACTG
Organism: Pseudomonas fluorescens; assembly: GCF_902498195.1. GTDB lineage: Bacteria > Pseudomonadota > Gammaproteobacteria > Pseudomonadales > Pseudomonadaceae > Aquipseudomonas > Aquipseudomonas fluorescens_BU. Next base: position 174,436 of record NZ_CABVIY010000002.1, read on the forward strand.
GCCTTCGTCACCCCCGACAAGCCACTGCGTTACCTCGGTCAGCCGCTCAATGGCTTGTTTTGCCTGGCCAGCCTGGGCGAAGCCCATCAAGCCCTGCTCGAACGCCTTTGCGCGCTGCTGATTGAAGGACGCGGCCATGAGCTGGGTCGGGCCACCAGCTGCCGCGCCGTGCTTGAAGTGCTCGGCGGTGAGTTGCCGGCGGACTGGCCGAGCGCACGCATCGCCCTGGCCAACGCCCACGGCCTGCATGCGCGTCCGGCGAAAATCCTCGCGCAGCTGGCAAAAAGTTTTGAAGGCGAGATTCGCATCCGCCTCGTCGATGGCCAGGACAGCGCGGTCTCGGCCAAGAGCCTGAGCAAGCTGCTCAGCCTCGGCGCGCGGCGTGGTCAGGTGCTGGAAATCATCGCCGAGCCGAACATTGCCGCCGATGCGTTGCCCGCCTTGCTGGCGGCCATCGAAGAAGGCCTCGGCGAGGAAATCGAGCCGCTGCCAGCGCTGAACCCACCCCGTGAAGCAGTCGTCGAGCTGGCCGAAGTGCTGCTGGCCCCGGCGTCCGGCAGCCTGGTCCAGGCCATTGCCGCCGCGCCGGGCATTGCTATCGGTCCGGCGCACATTCAGGTGCTGCAAGTCATCGATTACCCGCTGCGTGGCGAGTCCGCCGCCCTCGAACGCGAACGTCTCAAGCAGGCGCTGGAGGAGGTGCGGCGTGACATTGGCGGCTTGATCGAGCGCAGCAAGGCCAAGGCGATTCGGGAAATTTTCGTTACCCACCAGGAAATGCTCGACGATCCGGAATTGACCGACGAAGTCGACACCCGCCTCAAGCAGGGCGAAAGCGCGGAAGCGGCGTGGATGTCGGTGATCGAAGCCGCCGCCCGGCAACAGGAAGCGTTGCAGGACGCCCTGCTCGCCGAGCGCGCCGCCGATTTGCGCGACATCGGTCGCCGCGTGCTGGCGCAGCTGTGCGGTATCGAGACCCCGGCTGAACCCGAGCAGCCGTACATTCTGGTGATGGACGAAGTCGGCCCTTCCGACGTGGCGCGACTCGATCCGACCCGCGTCGCCGGCATTCTTACCGCACGGGGTGGCGCCACCGCCCACAGCGCCATCGTCGCCCGGGCCCTCGGTATTCCGGCCCTGGTCGGCGCCGGTGCGGCGGTGCTGCTGCTGGCACCGGGCACACCGCTGCTGATCGATGGCCAGCGCGGACGTCTGCATGTGGACGCCGACGCCGCGACGTTGCAGCGCGCCACCGAAGAGCGCGACACCCGCGAGCAACGGCTCAAAGCGGCCGCCGAACAACGCCATCAACCGGCACTGACCACCGATGGTCACGCCGTCGAAGTGTTCGCCAACATCGGTGAGAGCGCCGGCGTTATCAGCGCGGTGGAGCAGGGCGCCGAAGGCATTGGCCTGCTGCGCACCGAACTGATTTTCATGGCCCACCCGCAAGCGCCGGATGAGGCGACCCAGGAAGCCGAGTACCGCCGCGTGCTCGATGGCCTCGCCGGTCGACCGCTGGTGGTGCGCACCCTTGACGTCGGGGGCGACAAACCGCTGCCCTATTGGCCGATCGCCAAGGAAGAGAACCCGTTCCTCGGCGTGCGCGGTATTCGCCTGACCCTGCAACGGCCGCAGATCATGGAAGCGCAGTTGCGCGCCTTGCTGCGGGCCGCCGACAACCGTCCGCTGCGCATCATGTTTCCCATGGTCGGCAGCGTCGATGAGTGGCGCCAGGCCCGGGACATGACCGAACGCCTGCGCCGGGAAATCCCGGTCGCGGACCTGCAACTGGGGATCATGATCGAAGTGCCGTCGGCGGCCTTGCTGGCGCCGGTGCTGGCCAAAGAGGTCGATTTTTTCAGCGTCGGCACCAATGACCTGACCCAATACACCCTGGCCATCGACCGTGGTCATCCGACGCTGTCGGCCCAGGCCGACGGCTTGCACCCGGCAGTGCTGCAACTGATCGACATCACCGTGCGGGCCGCCCATGCCCATGGCAAGTGGGTCGGCGTGTGCGGCGAGCTGGCGGCCGATCCGCTGGCGGTGCCGGTGCTGGTCGGGCTGGGCGTGGATGAGTTGAGCGTGGGCGGGCGCAGCATCGCCGAGGTCAAGGCGCGGATTCGTGAACTCAGCCTGAGCCAGAGCCAAACCCTCGCCCGAGAGGCGCTTGCCGTGGGCAGCGCCAATGAAGTGCGCGCATTAGTGGAGGCCCTGTAATGGCCAGAATCCTGACCCTGACCCTCAACCCGGCACTGGACCTGACGGTGCAGTTGTCACGCCTGGAGCCCGGTCAGGTCAACCGCAGCGACGCCATGCACACCCACGCCGCCGGCAAAGGGGTGAACGTGGCGCAGGTGCTGGCGGACCTCGGGCATCAGCTGACGGTCAGCGGGTTCCTCGGCGAGGACAATCTGCAAGCGTTCGAAACCCTGTTCGCCAGGCGCGGCTTTATCGACGAGTTCATCCGGGTGCCGGGCGAGACCCGCAGCAATATCAAACTGGCCGAAAGCGACGGTCGCATCACCGACCTCAACGGACCGGGACCGCAGGTCAGTGCAGCGGCGCAGCAAGCCTTGCTCGACCTGCTCGACCAGATTGCCCCGGCCCATGACGCCGTCGTCGTCGCCGGCAGCCTGCCGCAAGGGGTCAGCCCGCAGTGGTTGCAGGCGTTGATCCTGCGCTTGAAAAACCTCGGTTTGAAGGTCGCCCTCGACACCAGTGGCGAGGCCCTCGCGGCGGCGCTCAAGGCCGGCCCATGGCTGATCAAGCCCAACACTGAAGAACTTTCCGAGGTGCTGGGTGACGAGGTGGTTTCGCTCCTGGCCCAGGCGGAGGCGGCGAACCGCTTGCACGCCCAGGGCATTGAGCATGTGGTGATTTCCCACGGTGCCGAGGGCGTGAACTGGTTCAGCGTCGGTTCGGCGCTGCATGCCACGCCGCCCAAGGTCAGCGTCGCGAGTACGGTGGGCGCGGGCGATTCGTTGCTGGCGGGCATGCTCCACGGCTTGCTCAGTGCCGACACGCCTGAGCAGACGCTGCGCACCGCCACGGCGATTGCCGCGATGGCGGTCACTCAAATCGGTTTCGGCATTGGCGATGCGGCGCAATTGGCGCAGCTCGAACAGGGTGTGCGCGTGCGCCCCCTGACAGAACAATAAGAGGGTTGGTCATGAAGTTAGCCATTGTTACTGCCTGCCCGAACGGCATGGTCACCAGTGTGCTGTGCGCGCGTCTGCTGGATGCGGCGGCCCAGCGCCAGGGCTGGAGCACCAGTGTCGAAGTCAGCGATGCGGCACACCCCGAAAGGCAACTGTCGGCGGCCACGATCGAGGCGGCCGAGTGGGTGCTGCTGGTGACCAGCGTGCCGGTGGACATGTCGCGATTCGTCGGCAAGCGTGTGTTCCAGAGCACCCCCGCGCAATCGCTGCAAGATGTCGACGCCGTGCTGCGACGCGGCGCCGAGCAAGCGCAGGTCTACGTGGCGCCCGTCGCCATCGCCGAACCCGCCGCCGTTGCTGGCAACGCCCCGCGACTGGTGGCGGTCACCGCCTGCCCGACCGGCGTCGCCCACACCTTCATGGCGGCCGAGGCCTTGCAGCAGGCGGCCAAGCGCCTGGGCTACGACCTGCAGGTGGAAACCCAGGGCTCGGTCGGCGCGCGCAATCCCTTGAGCGCGCAAGCGATCGCCGAGGCCGACGTGGTGCTGCTGGCGGCGGACATCGAAGTGCCCACCGAGCGTTTCGCCGGCAAGAAGATTTACCGGTGCGGCACGGGCATTGCCCTCAAACAGGCTGAAGCAACCCTGAATAAAGCGCTGGCCGAGGGCGTGCAGGAAAGCGCCTCCACCGGGGCGAAGGGACCGGCGAAGCAAGAAAAGACCGGGGTCTACAAGCACCTGCTGACCGGTGTGTCGTTCATGCTGCCGATGGTGGTGGCGGGCGGCCTGATGATCGCCTTGTCGTTCGTGTTCGGCATCACCGCGTTCAAGGAAGAGGGAACACTGGCGGCAGCGCTGATGCAGATCGGTGGCGACACCGCGTTCAAGCTGATGGTGCCGTTGCTGGCGGGCTATATCGCCTACTCGATCGCCGACCGGCCGGGTCTGGCGCCGGGGATGATCGGTGGCTTGCTGGCAAGTACCCTGGGCGCGGGTTTTATCGGCGGGATCATTGCCGGTTTTATCGCCGGTTATGCGGCCCAGGCGATCAATCGGTATGCGCGGTTGCCGCAAAGCCTCGAAGCGCTGAAGCCGATCCTGATCATCCCGTTGCTCGCCAGTCTGTTCACCGGTCTGGTGATGATCTACGTGGTCGGCAAGCCGGTGGCCGGGATGCTCGCAGGGCTCACGCATTTCCTCGACAGCATGGGCACCACCAACGCGATTCTGCTCGGCGTGCTGCTGGGCGGGATGATGTGCGTCGACCTCGGCGGCCCGATCAACAAGGCGGCGTATGCATTTTCGGTGGGGCTGCTGGCGTCTGCGAGTTACGCGCCGATGGCGGCGACCATGGCGGCGGGCATGGTGCCGCCGATTGGCCTGGGCATCGCCACGTTCATCGCCCGGCGCAAGTTTGCCCAGACCGAACGCGAGGCCGGTAAAGCGGCGCTGGTGCTGGGGTTGTGCTTTATCTCCGAAGGCGCGATTCCGTTTGCCGCCAAGGACCCGCTGCGGGTCATCCCGGCGAGCATCGCCGGTGGTGCGCTGACCGGTGCGTTGTCGATGTATTTCGGCTGCAAACTGATGGCGCCCCATGGCGGTTTATTCGTGATGCTGATCCCGAACGCGATCAATCATGCGCTGCTGTATTTGCTGGCGATCGTGGCGGGGAGTTTGTTGACGGCGGTGGTGTATGCGCTGGTCAAGCGGCCTGAGGCGGTGGAGTTGGCAGTAGAACCCGTCAACGCCTGACACCGATCCCTTGTGGGAGCGAGCCTGCTCGCGAAAGCAGCCTGCCATTGAAATGGATTTGACTGGCACGACGCCTTCGCGAGCAGGCTCGCTCCCACAGGGATCGCGTTTTTACACAGGCATCGGGGAGGACACCATGAGCGAATTCGATCCCGGCCGTCGTCGTGTCATGCAAGCGGTCGGTGCCGGGTTGTTGTTACCGGGGCTGGCGCCAGCGGTGATCGCGTCGGTCAAGGATCGGCCACAACTCACCGATGGTGTGCAATCCGGTGACGTGCTGGGCGATCGCGCGATCATCTGGAGCCGCTGCGATCGTCCGGCGCGGATGGTGGTGGAGTGGGACACCCGCAGCCTGTTTCCCGACCCCCGGCGATTCGTTTCATCCCCGGTCGATGCCGGCACGGACTTCACCGCCCGTGTCGAGCTGTCCGGGCTGCCCGCCGATCAGGCGATTTTCTATCGTGTGCATTTTGAAGATGCCCGCAGCGGCGTCGCCAGCGAGCCCTGGTTTGGCCACCTGCGCAGCGTGCCCCAGACCCGCCGCGACCTGCGTTTCGTCTGGAGCGGGGACACCGCTGGCCAGGGCTTCGGCATCAACCCGGACATCGGCGGCATGCGCATCTACGACGCCATGCGCCTGCGCTTGCCGGACTTCTTTATCCACAGTGGCGACTCCATCTACGCCGATGGCCCCGTGCCGGCGCAGCTTGTCACCGAGGGCGGCCGGGTGTGGCGCAACATCACCACTGAAGCCAAGAGCAAAGTCGCCGAAACCCTCGATGATTACCGGGGCAATTATCGCTACAACCTGATGGACGAGAACATTCGCCGCTTCAACGCCGAAGTGCCGCAGATCTGGCAGTGGGATGACCACGAGGTGGTGAACAACTGGTCGCCAGGCAAGCCATTGGATGGGCGTTACAAGGAGAAAGATATCCACAGCCTGGTGGATCGCGGACGGCAGGCCTGGCTCGAATATTCACCGATGCGCTTGCAGCGCGCCGATGGCGGCGGGCGAATTTATCGCCAGCTCGGCTACGGGCCATTGCTCGATGTGTTCGTGCTCGACATGCGCAGTTATCGCGGCACCAACGACGACAACCTGGGCGATGCCAAACCTTTCCTCGGACGCGAACAACTGGATTGGTTGAAGGCGTCGCTGAAAGCCTCCAGGGCCCAATGGAAAGTGATTGCCGCCGACATGTCGATCGGGCTCGGGGCGCCGGATGGCGAGGTCAGTCCCGGTGTCACGCGCTGGGAGGCGGTGGCCAATGGCGACCCCGGCCCGGCCCGGGGGCGAGAGCTGGAAGTGGCCGAGTTGCTCGGATTTCTACGCGCGCAACAGGTGCGCAATTTCCTGTTCCTGACCGCGGATGTGCACTACTGCGCGGCGCATCATTACCACCCGGATCGCGCGGCGTTCCAGGACTTCGAGCCATTTTGGGAGTTTATTGCCGGACCGTTGAACGCCGGGAGTTTCGGCCCGGATATCCTGGATAAGACCTTTGGGCCTGAAGTGGTTTTCCACAAAGCATCGCCCGTGCAAAACGCTTCGCCGTTTGCCGGTTTTCAATTCTTTGGCGAGGTGAATATCGAGGGGCAGACGGGGGAGTTGAGCGTGGTGTTGCGCGATCTGGAAGGGGTGTTGGTGTTTGAGCAGAAGCTTCAACCCGCATGACAACACCGATCCCCTGTAGGAGCTGCCGAAGGCTGCGATCTTTTGATTTTGTTTTTCAATATCAAAAGATCGCAGCCTTCGGCAGCTCCTACAGGGGCAATGTGGGGGTCAGTAAACGTCGCGGCGGTAGCGGCCCTGTTCGATCAGGCGCTCCACTTCGGCGGCGCCCAGCACCTCGTTGAGCACTTGATCCACGCCCGAGGCCATACCCTGCAAGCTGCCGCAGATGTAGATCACGGCGCCGTCCGCCAGCCATTTTTTCAGTTCATCGGCCGATTCGCGCAGGCGGTCCTGCACGTAGATCTTCTCGGCCTGGTCCCGGGAAAACGCCAGGTCCAGGCGCTGCAAGTCGCCGGAAATCAACCATTCCTCCAGCTCGTCGCGGCACAGGTAATCGTGTTCGCGGTTGCGCTCGCCGAACAACAGCCACTGGCGTTGCTGGCCATCGGCAATCCGTGCCTTGAGCAAACTGCGCAACCCGGCCAGCCCGGTGCCGTTGCCGAGCAGGATCATCGGCAGCGGTTCGTTCGGCAGGTGAAAACCGCTGTTGCGTCGTACCCGCAGGCTGATGCTGCCACCCACCGGCGCGTGTTCGGTGAGCCAGCCAGAGCCGACCCCCAGGCTGCCATCGGAATGCAGTTCCTGGCGCACGATCAGTTCCAGGATGCCGTCGGCGGCGATTGAGGCGATGGAGTATTCGCGCATGGCCAACGGCACGAGGGCATCGGCCAGGGCCTGGGCATGCAGGCCGACCAGATGGCTGCGGTTCTCGGGCAGCTGCCGGCTGGCGAGGGCTTGCTCAAGCGGTTGCGACAAACCATCGTGGGTGATCGTGGCGCGACCGTCGATCCCCAGGCCTTCGAGGAAATGCTCGATGGCCCATGGGCAATTGCGCGGCAACACTTCCACCAGGTCACCGGCCAGCCAACTGCTGCTGGTCGGCGCGCTGAGGCCGAGCAAATAGACGGGTGAGCCGGTGCTGTCCGGGTTGAGCAATTCGCGGCGGGTCAGGGTCCAGTTGTCGTAGCTCGGTGCTTGCCAGGTGTCCACCGGCGCCTGGCCGGTCAGCAGGCCGAGTTGCTGTTGCCAGTGACGCAAGGCGTAAGGGTCGCCACTGTCGACCTCCACCGGGGCGAACAGGGTCTTGCCGCCGTGCTCACCCAGCCAGCCGTGCAAGCGTCGGGCGAAACCGCAGAAGTGCTGATATTGGCGGTCACCGAGCCCAAGCACCGCGTAGTTCAGGCTTTCCAGGCTCAACGCCCGGCCCAGTACCTTGCGCTCGAAACCACGGGCACTGTCTGGCGCTTCGCCGTCGCCGAAGGTGCTGACCACGAACAGCGCGTTGTTCGAGTCACGCAGGTCCTGTTCGCTGACGCTCGCCAGCGGCTGCACTTTCACCGGCAGGCCGGCGGCCTGTAATTGGCCGGCCGTCTGCCACGCCAGCTGTTCGGCAAAGCCGCTCTGGCTGGCGAACCCGATCAGCCACGCGGGGGCGTCGCTGCCCGGTTGGGCGAGACCTTTGCGGGCATCCTTGATCTGGCGTTTCTTGCGCCGACGGTCGAGGTACAGCAACCAGCCGGTGATGAAAAACAGCGGCATGGTCAGGGCGGAGACCGTCAGGATGATGCGTCCGCCGAGACCGAAGTAACTGCCGACGTGCAGCGCGTAGATGCTGGTCAGCAACTGCGCCTTGAAGCTCTTGTCGCTGTAACGGTCGTGGCGCTTGATCACGCCGGTGACCGGATCGAGGGTGATCTGGTTCAGGGCGCGGTCGTGGGGCGAGTCTTTGAGCAGGTAGTAGACAGTGGCCGGTTGTCCGGCCACCGGTGGCATGCGGGTGTTGTAGAAACTCAGGCCCGGACCTGCCGCGCTGTAGATGCTGCTCCACATGGCCGAGTAATCGGCCGTCGGCGCCGGGCCGCCGGGTGCCGGGCCGCGACCGCCGCGAACGCGCTCGGTCTGCGGTGAATCGGAAAGCAATTGGTTCAGGCCCTTGTTGTACCACTCGTACGACCAGGACAGCCCGGTCAGCGCGGCCAGGAGGTAAAACACCAGGCACCAAGTGCCGGCGACCGAGTGCAGGTCCCAGTTGAAGCTACGGCCTTTTTTCTTCCAGTCGAGGGTCAGCCAGGCGCGCCAGCTTTTCCACTGGCGCGGCCAGCGCAGGTACAGGCCGGAGAGGCAGAAAAATACCAGGATCAGCGTGCAGGCGCCGGTGATCTGCCGGCCGGTGTCACCCATGGCGAGGAAGCGGTGCAGTTGCAGCATCAGGCCGAAGAAGTCCTGGCCAGTGGCGTCGCCCAACAGCTCGGCGGTGTACGGATCGAAGAAGCGCATCGGCCCGCGACGCTCCCCCGGTGGCGGGGTGAAGAACGCGCGTGCGGCAATGTCGCTGTCGATATCCACCGACAGCATGGCGATTTTCTTGCCCGTGGCCGCTTCGATTTTTTCGACCAGCTCGGCGGGCGGCAGCACACCGGCGACTTGTTTTTGCACCTGCAACACAGAAGGGTTCAGCGCGTACAGGATTTCATCCTGAAACGAGACCGTGGCCCCGGTGATGCCCATCAGGGCCAGGACCAGTCCGGCGCTGATGCCAAAAAACCAGTGCAACTGGAACAGGGTTTTCTTCAACACGTCGCTCGCCTTGTTCGTTCAAAAATAATCGTCACGGCGCGCATTATGCCGTGGGTTGTCGAGAAACATTCTGTTTACACACAAAAGCCCCGTTCACCTGGGTGAACGGGGCCTGCTGCTGATTTCAACGTTCACTTTCTCCTGTAGGAGCGAGCCTGCTCGCGATAGCGGTGTGTCAGCCAACATCAATGTTGAATATGGCGCCGCCATCGCGAGCAGGCTCGCTCCTACAGTAAGTTGTGATCACCCTTTCATCAGAAGTGGAAGTTGGTGCTCAGCAAGGCAGTACGGCCCGCCGCCTGGTTGGCGAAGTGAGTCGAGAACGCCTTGTCGTAGTAGGTTTCGTCGGTCAGGTTCTGCACGTTCAGTTGCAGGTCGATGTTTTTGGTCAGCTTGTAGGCGGCCATCGCATCGTAGCGAACGTAGGAATCGACCATGGTGGTGTTGGCCACGCTGCCGAACACGTCGTCGACGTAGAACGCACCGCCACCGATGGTCAGCTTCGGCGTGACCTGATAGGTCGTCCACAGGCTGGCGCTGTTTTTCGGCGTGTTCGGCAGTTCATTGCCGTTGTTGGCTCGGTTGGCCGCCAGGTCACCACCATCGACTTGCTCGCTGTCCATGTAGGCGTAACCGGCGAAGACTTGCCATTTGTCGGTGAGCTTGCCGGTGGCCGACAGTTCGAAACCTTGAACGCGGGTTTTACCGACGTTTTCGTACGTCGTGGTGTTGGTTTGCACCCGGGCGTTGTCTTTCTCGGTGCGGAAGATATCGGCGGTCAGCGACAGGCGATCATTGAGCAGATCCCACTTGGTACCGATCTCGTAGTTCTTGGTGGTTTCCGGCTCCATGTCGCTGTTCAGCAAGTTGCCGCTGCGATCCGGGGTGCCACTCAACGGGTTGCCGTCTTGGCCTTCGCCGAGGGTGGCGCCCGGTGGGGTGGCGGACGTGGCGTAGGACGCATAGATACTGCCGTTCTCCGCCGGTTTGTAGACCACGCCGAATTGTCCGGTGACGAATTCACTGACGTCATCGCCTTTGAATGTTGTCGCGCCGTTGGCGGTGTAGGTTTTGTAGTCGGTGTCGAAATGGTCGTAGCGCAGGCCCATGTTCACCAGCCACTGCTCGGACAACTCCAGGGTGTCAAACACATACAGCGCGTAGGTGTTGGCCTTGGTGTCGGTGCCGGCGTAGTTGCGCGAGATCGCGCCGTTCCACGGGTCGCTCGGTGTCGGGCTGGACAGCGAGGTGCAGTTGTAGCCGCTGCGCGGACCGATCAGCGCAGGGCTGCAGTTGGTGGTCGCGGCGGCGGTCGCCGGGGTGGTGTCGGTGTTGACGTTGTACGAGGACTTCTTGCTTTCCTCGCGGCTCAACTCGATACCGGTGGCGAAGCTGTTCTTGAAACCGGCGATGTAGACGTCACCAAACAGATCGGTCTGGTTGGTCGTGGTCTCGGTGTTGCTCACGCGGGTGTTGGCCCGACGCCAGACGGTGCCGTTGTTGACGTTGCCCTTGCTGTCGTCCGGCTGGGTCAGGATGTAATCCTGCATGCTGGTGCCGTGGCGCAGGGTGTTCTTGACGGTCAGCGCGTCGCTCAGGTCGTGCTCGATGGCGATGGTCGCGGTGTCGACGCGGCCTTTGCGGAAGTCACGGTTGTCCAGGCCATAGAAGTTGCTGCTGTCGCCGCCATCTTCCGGCTTGTCCGGGTTGGACTTGGTACGGGCAGCCGAGCCTGCGGTCGGGATCGAGTACGGAATGCCCGAGTCCGGCGTGTCGTTGCTTTCCAGGTGGTAGTAATCGAGGTTGACGCGGGTGTCGGTGCCCAGGCCGAAGGCCAGCGATGGCGCGACGCCCCAGCGATCGTAATCGACACTGTCGCGGCCGGCGACGTTGCTTTCGTGGCTCATCAGGTTCAGACGGCCGGCAACGCTGTCGGAGAACTGATAGTTGCCGTCCATGGTGTAGCGCTGGGTCTGGTCCGAACCCCAGGTAAAGCCACCGTCGAACGAGTTGCCCAGGTGCGCTTTCTTGCTCACCAGGTTGATGCTGCCGCCTGCCGCGCCGCGACCGCCGATGGCCGAGTTCGGGCCTTTGCTGACTTCGATCGATTCAACGGCAAAGATTTCGCGGCTCTGCGAACCGGTATCGCGCACGCCGTCCAGGTAGGTGTCGCCCTGGGCATCGAAGCCGCGAATGAAAGGGCGGTCGCCCTGCGGGTTGCCGCCTTCGCCGGCACCGAACGTGATGCCTGGCACGGTGCGCAGTGCGTCCTGCATGTTCATCGCGCCAGTGTCCTTGAGGACTTGCTGCGGGATGACCGTGATCGAGCGTGGAGTGTCGACCAGGGGGGCGGTGTACTTGGGCGAGGAGGCTTTTTCGACGTTGTAGGAAGTCGCGTCCTGGGCTTCGCCGGTGATCGCGGTAGCGCCCAGCGAAAGGGTAGTGCTTGGCGCTTTCTCGTCGGTTTTTTCAGCCGCGAAAACCATGTGGCCCGCAGAGCCGGCAGTGATTGCCACGCCGATGGCAGAGGCGAGCAGGCGTGGTGAACTGACCGGTAGTTGTGGGTGCTGACGTGACATTTTTTATTCCCCTCCCCAAGGATTTGAGGCGGCGAAATATAGGGTAGACGCGTCTTTGTATCAATTGCGAAACGTTACTATTTGCATTGAATTTACATTCTTTACAATTTAACCTTACGGTTTTTACTGTTTCGTTCGTCTACCGGGTTTTACATAGGCAATAAGAATCAATACCATTGGCGCCCCTTGGTTCTCAGGCGTCCTTCCCATGTTGCTGCACATTCCTGGCTTGTTCGACAAAGAAGAAGTGCAGCGCATTCGTGAGGCCCTGGAGCAGGCCGATTGGGCCGACGGCAAGATCACCGCGGGTTACCAGTCGGCCAAGGCCAAGCACAATCTGCAATTGCCGGAAGGTCATCCGCTGGCCAAGGAGATTGGCGCAGCCATGCTGGAGCGGCTGTGGAACAATCCGCAGTTCATGTCAGCGGCGCTGCCGCATAAAGTCTTTCCCCCGCTGGTGAACTGTTACACCGCCGGTGGCAGTTTCGACTTCCATATCGACAATGCCGTGCGCCAGCCCAAGGGCAGCATTGAACGGGTGCGCACCGATCTGTCGGCGACGCTGTTCTTCAGCGAGCCCGAGGATTACGACGGCGGCGAGCTGGAAATCCAGGACACCTACGGTACGCAACGGGTGAAATTGCCCGCTGGCGACATGGTGCTGTACCCCGGCACCAGCCTGCATAAGGTCAATGTCGTGACCCGAGGCGCGCGTTACGCCTCGTTCTTCTGGACCCAAAGCCTGGTGCGTGAAGACAGCCAGCGTGCCCTGTTGTTCGAGATGGACGGCGCGATCCGGCAACTGACGCACGATGTTCCGGATCACCCTTCGCTGATCCGCCTGACCGGGACTTACCACAACCTGCTGCGTCGCTGGGTCGAGGTATGAGCTTCCAATTGCGCCGCGAAGAAGTCCTTGACGGTCAACAGCTCAAGGCCATGCTCGATGAAAGCCCGGCGCGTGCCGCGCAGGCGATTCTGCTGGCGGCCCGTGAGGGGCTTGTCGATGCGCAGGCATTGCTCGGACAGATTCTGCTGGACGGGCAGGGCATTGCCCGGGATCAGCCGCTGGCCGTGCGCTGGTTCGACATCGCCGCCCGACAAGGGCACCTGATGGCGCGCAACATGCTGGGTCGCTGTCATGAGCAGGGTTGGGGCTGTACCGCCGATGCCACCGTCGCGGCCGGGCACTACCGCCAGGCCGCCGATGCCGGGCTGGACTGGGCGCTTTACAACCTCGCCAATCTACTCGCTACAGGACGCGGTGTTGCCGAAGATCAGGTGCAAGCGTTGGCACTTTACCGACGTGCGGCAGCGTTGGGTCACGCTAAGTCGATGAACCTGGTCGGCCGTTACCTGGAGGAAGGGCGATTTTGTGTCGCGGACTCATTAGCCGCCATGGAGTGGTACAGGCGCTCGGCCGAATACGGGGACTTTCGAGGCCAGTTCAGTTATGGAACGCTCCTGTTCCAGCAAGGAAAGGTCGATTCGGCTTTGTATTGGCTTGATAAAGCGTTGTTGGCCGGTAATTCCAACTTCCTTCGCGTCGCTGCGGCCACTTTGCGGCAACTGGGTTTAGATGCGTTAGCCAGAGACTACAATGAACGGGAACTGTATCTTGACGGAAGTAGGCTCGGTTGAATTGCTCGAACATTGAGTGTTCGAATGTTGACGTGTTTCATTGCCTCTAAAGTTTTACGGCGGACCTTTAGTATTATTTGTTAATGGTTGTTCTGATTGGTGCTTTGACAGTGATAAAGGCGTGGCATAAATTCGGTTTAAGGCTGATGGATCAGTCTTGAATTGAAATTCAATAGTGGCGTACTTTATTACTTGTCAAGGGACTATATATGAACGATGGAGCGTTGTGGGACAAGGCACTGGAAGGTGCCGATCAAGAAAAGATCTCAATGTTTGCCGTTGAAGTGCCGAAAGTTTTGGCGCAGGTGTCTACAGGTGTGGGTCATGAGGTCGTACGCAAGACCGGGTTGATACTGACTAAAGAGCAGATCATCAGCATCAAGAAATACGTGGCAATTGGATTGGCCTTTCCCACTACCCGCAAAGGTGTCGCTGATTTTCTGCGCTACGCGCCTTCTGAAAACGGTGGCCCCGGTTTGACAGTGGAAGATTTCCTGAGCACGTTCGTAATGATATCCAGGCACGCCGAGATGTGGTCACCGCTGCGGCATCGAATCATGTTGACCGGCACCGACCTGAAGCTATTCGGCAGTAAGATGCAGATCTGGGGTGAGGCCATGCAGGGACTTTGCAACAGTGATGCGGCCATTCAATTGATTGATACCCACAAGGTCAGAACTCTTGAAGACCTCAATGCACTGAAGCTCGACTGGCCTGGTGTATTTCCCGGGGTTGAACTGGCCGCCGATACAGTTCCGGAGTTGAATGAATATCTGCAAGATATTCGAGTGAAGGCACGCGAATATCATAAGAAAGCCGATGCAATAAAAGTTGACTTGGATGCATTTGGTGATGAGCTGGAAAAAAAAGTCATTCCTGAAATAAAAGTCCGATTGGCGCTTATCGGGAGCAATAGGTACCCCAGTGACATAGTCGCCCTCGACAAGAAAATTACCGAACGGGCTGTTGAAATCGAAGAGCTGAACTCTAGATACCGGACCCTGGTTGAAAAATCCTTGGGGGCGGCGGCGATGTTAAATATCGTCGGCTTGGGAATGGCGATCTATTTCGGCGTGGAAGCTGAAAACATTCGGGCCCAAAGAAAGAGGGTCAATGCAGAGCAGGAAGCCGATATACGGAGTCTGGAAAGCAAGGAAAGGACCCTGGCTTCTTTGAAACGTGTGGAGTTGGATCTGCAGAATGCCAAGATCGTGGCGATTGACGCGGAAGTCGCGACCAACAATCTCCGGTTCGTCTGGAACAGCATCGAGCGTTACATCGATGATTCCGAACAGTCGATGGGTGCCATTAAAGATGGTCTGAGGCTTTCAAGGTTTATGTCAAAGTTCAATGAAGTCGTAGATTCCTGGAAAAAGGTTGCCGACGTGGCCGACCAGTTGGTCGAGGTCTTCGACCAGGCAGATCAGGAATACAAAGCAAACAACAATGGAGCAGTACGCATGGCGCGGTTTGCAGCCCTTACGTCGGCCGGGCCTGCAGACAATCTGCAGATTAATCCTGAGGTACTGTCGGGCGCCAAACGGCAAATGCGCCAGGATCGTGCCAAGCTTGATGCGTTATATCAAATTCTCGATTATCTGCCCGGTGTGTATGAGCGTTTTGCAGGTTTGGTGGATAACGTGTTTAACAGTCATCGAACGCTTCAGGAGTCGGCGATTAACAGTCATGAAAAGCTGGAGCGAGCTGCAAAAGCTTTAACGGTACTGAAAAATGAACTCGCGCGGGAAATGGCAGGGAAAACCGTTGACTCGCTCGTCGATGAAATCATCAACGACTGTCATGAAGAGCTGTCAGTTGTTTATGCTTCGGTGGAGAAGGATGCCGCTGCGATCGAAGGTGCCTACGCTTTGATCTCGGTCATGTTCGACAGGGATCAGACCGTGCCTGTGATGTCTGCATTGACGGAAGAGGTCATTGTCCTTGAGAAAACCAGGAAGGAACTTGAGGAATCCTCGACCAAAATTCGCGCGGATTTAAAAGTGATCACGGATGCCATCAGCGCCTTGGAAAAGAAAGGCCTTGAAGACGTGGGCAAGGAAGTTAACTTGACCATCGACAAAATCAACGGCCTGGGTATGGCCCCCCCACAAGTTGAAATCGTAAAACTCGCCATCGAGCAATTGCAGAGGTCCATCGCCAGCCTTGCTGAAGGCGTTTCATTCATGTTTATGCTGGCCGAGAGTCAAAAGCTTCGTGCTAACTTAAATGAATGCAATGCGAAGATAGCCAGTTATGATGCGGGTATTGTGACGTCGAATAAAAAAATTGAATATATTCAAACCGTCTATCGAATGGACGATCAAAGCTCGCTGTATGCGACTGAATTCAAGCATACGGCTTTAGCCTTCAAGAATTTCCTGACGATCATTGCACCTGCATCAGGTGATGTTATTCAGCGTGTTGACAAGTTCTTTGAAGCAGTTCCTCCATTTTTGACACGAATTTCGCCATTGACATCGCCGGGCGCCTAGGTGCCGATTTCTTTCTGATGGATGCCGATAATCCTTAGGGTTGTCGGCATTCTATCTGCCTATAAAGAGGGTGATAATTGTGCCTGACTATTTACTGAATGAAGAAGATTTCAAGAGCCTCAAAGCGTACATCAATTTTTTAAATGAACTTCCTCCTGCACTGAAAGTAATCGAAGCGTTTACCGAGAGTATACGCAGACAAGGTCATCAGATGCTGGCGCCGCCGGATGCGCACATGCTTTTACAGGCTGCGCAGGGAAATGCCGGATCTTGGCAGGCGATTAGAATGTCAATTCCGCTGATTGGCCAAGGCGTCGGGCAGGCGGTGCGAGACACCCGGTTATTTATTGAGGAGTTCCACATTTATATTAAAAACCCAGTGAACGGCAAAACCCGATTTCTCGATATGGATATAGGGCATTTTAGCCTGACGACTTCTCATCGATGGGGCCGTGAGGCACCGGTTAATGTCAGTGATCTTTTGCGCGCTCTCTTTAACGGTTTGCTGAACGTTGAACAAGCGATTCTGAGTTTCATGTCTGCCGTGACTTCGATTGGTATATCGCTCCATGGCATCTTCATCAGATTTATAGAGTCGCTGACATTGGAGTTGTGCTCTTGTGACAAGACCACATCGAAAATCGAAGCCTATTACGGCCTTGGAAAAGTCGAATTGCCAGGTATGCAACTTGACCTCCAACGGCCCTACTCGGAGCAAGAAAGGATGGCCAATGCCCGTGAGCATATCGCCCGATTGAGAAGCATGCATCTTCATGCGACATCAGCGGTGGATAACCTCACCGACTTTTGCTATCGGCTCCAGTACTTGCTGGCAGATGCCCGGGGTGAACTGCAGGCTGACCATCCTGCGCAGACCCTGGTCCGCTTGGGTATCAGGCTGAATTTCGTCCGCGACTCACTTGTCGAGGTCAACCCTATGACTGAGCGTTTGCTGGAAATATCAAAGCGCCTCAGATAAAAAAAAGCCCATGACACGTCATGGGCTTTTCGCTTGCAGCTGCCCTTATACGTAGAAGGACTTCAAAGGCGGGAAGCCGTTGAATTCAACTGCGCTGTAGCTGGTGGTGTACGCACCGGTCGACAGCCAGTACAGGCGGTCACCGATGGCCAGGTTCAACGGCAGGCCGTACTTGTAGTTTTCGTACATGATGTCGGCACTGTCGCAGGTCGGGCCGGCGATCACGACTTCTTCCATCTCGCCTTTCTTTTCGGTCCAGATCGGGAACTTGATGGCTTCGTCCATGGTTTCGATCAGGCCGGAGAACTTGCCCACGTCCGTGTACACCCAACGCTCGACGGCGGTACGGGATTTACGCGCGACCAGTACCACTTCACTGACCAGGATGCCGGCGTTGGCGATCAGCGAGCGGCCTGGCTCGAGGATGATTTCCGGCAGGTCGTCGCCGAAGTCTTCCTTGAGGAAACGGATGATTTCCTCGGCGTAGGTTTCCAGGCTGTTGGTGCGGGTGATGTAGTTGGCCGGGAAGCCGCCGCCCATGTTGATCAGCTTGAGGTGGATGCCGTCTTCTTCTTTCAGGCGTTCGAAGATCACTTTGACCTTGGCGATCGCCGCGTCCCAGACGCTGATGTCACGCTGTTGCGAGCCCACGTGGAACGAGATGCCGTAAGGCACCAGGCCCAGGTCACGAGCGAGGATCAGCAGGTCCATGGCCATGTCGGTCTGGCAGCCGAATTTGCGCGACAGCGGCCAGTCGGCGGTGGTCGAGCCTTCGGTCAGGATGCGTACGTAGACTTTCGAGCCCGGTGCAGCCTTGGCAATGTTGCGCAGGTCGGCTTCGGAGTCGGTGGAAAACAGACGCACGCCCTTCTCGTAGAAGTAGCGGATGTCCTTGGATTTCTTGATGGTGTTGCCGTAGCTGATGCGGTCAGCGCTGACGCCGCGGTCCAGCACTTTGTCCAGCTCGTAGATCGAGGCGATGTCGAAGCTCGAGCCTTTTTCCTTGAGCAGGTCGATGATTTCCACGGCCGGGTTGGCCTTGACCGCGTAGTAGACCTTGGCGAATTCGAAACCGGCGCGCAGGTCATCGTAGGCCTGGCTGATCATCGCGGTGTCGATCACCACGAACGGGGTTTCTTGCTTGTCGGCGAACGCCTTCATTTTGTCAAAAGTGGCGCGCGCGAAATAATCTTCGACCTGGATCGACATGCTGGGATCTCCTACTGGCAAACTGAAATTATCAATGGGTGCAAATGAACGTCCTCCGTATCCCCACTTTGGTTCGCCTACTTCCCAAGGCATGTCGCCGAAAGCAAAAAGGCCATGGGAAGCGGTGCTTTCCCTTGGCCTTGCTGTCTCGTCGTCAGTACTTGAGCCGGATGGATCGTTTCCAGCATGGACGTTCGGCGCGAACTTTAGGGCGTGAGGGGCTTGAGATCAACAAAAAATGTCGCGTTTTTGCACTTGTCTGACGCACGTTGCCGTCAGCTCACTTTGTACTGGACACAGATGACAGGCCGATGTTCCCGAAGAATTGCGAAGTGTTAAAAATAGCTGCACGTTCGATGCTTTTGCCAGCGAACTTCTAGATAACTGCGATCGCGGCAACTTCGGCGACGATGGCTGAGAAAAGGTCCTGTGGGCAGTGGTTTTCTTAATGTGCGGGAAATTTCGGAGGGTTGTTGATGCAATCCGGTGTTGATATTTCTTATCGGCGTGGGCGGGAAGAAAAACTGGACTCGCGAAAGGGCCTTTCACTGAACGGGTGTGTTGATCATGAACTAGCCTTCGCGAGCAAGCCCGCTCCCACACTTGAATTGTGATCGACACAAATCCCATGTGGGAGCGGGCTTGCCCGCGAAGGCGTCAGATCAGGCGACCACGGCCTCGGCGGGCGAAACAATGCTGGTCTTCCCGCCACGTGACTTCCCGGAACTGAGGTACTCGGCAATCGACTCCTGCGTCACCTCCCCCAAAAACACCCGCTCAGCATTCATCACCGGCAGCCACGCCCGATTGAACTCGTACATCCGCGACAAAAGGATGCGCAGATGCTCGTCGTACGCCGCCGTGGCATTGAATTCACGAAGGTATTGTCCACAACTGCCCGTCTGGCGGTGCAGGTCGCGACGTCTTACGTAACCCAGCGCCTTATTCTCAGCGTCGGTGACCACCACATAACGCCGGTCATGCTCATCCATCAGTTCCAGCGCCTCGGCCACCGGTGTTTGCGGGCTGACGGACGGCGCGTTGTCCGCCGCGTCTTCGGCCTTCACCAGTAGCAGGCGCTTGAGGGTGCTGTCCTGGCCGACGAAGTTGCTGACGAAATCATCCACCGGATGCGCGAGCAGGGTGTCCGGGTGGTCGATCTGCAGCAGCTTGCCGGCACGGAAGATGGCGATTTTGTCGCCCAGCTTGATCGCCTCGTCGATGTCGTGGCTGACCATGATCACGGTCTTGTTCAGCGCGCGCTGCATCTCGAAAAACTCGTTCTGGATCATTTCGCGGTTGATCGGGTCGACTGCGCCAAACGGCTCGTCCATCAGCAACAGCGGCGCATCGGCCGCCAGCGCCCGGATCACGCCAATTCGCTGCTGCTGGCCGCCGGACAGCTCCCGTGGATAGCGGTGCAAATACTGCTTGGGCTCAAGCTTGATCATGCTCATCAGTTCGCGGGCGCGGTCGTGGCATTTGTGTTTGTCCCAGCCGAGCAGTTTCGGTACGACCACGATGTTCTCTTCGATGGTCATGTTCGGGAACAGGCCGATCTGCTGGATCACGTAACCGATGTTGCGCCGCAGGGTCACGGCGTCGAGGTCGGTGGTGTCTTCGCCGTTGATCAGGATCTTGCCCGAGGTCGGCTTGATCAGGCGGTTGATCATTTTCAGGGTGGTGCTCTTGCCGCAGCCCGATGGCCCGAGGAACACGCAGATCTCGCCTTCATTGACGGTCAGGCTCACCGAGTCCACGGCTTTGACGTCTTTGCCGTTGCTTTGGAAGGTCTTGCTGAGGTTTTGAAGTTCGATCATTTCAGGAGTCCTTTTGGGGTCAGCGAACGTTGCAGCCATTGCAGAAGCAGGTCGGCGAAGATGGCCAGCAGGCTGACCAGCACGGCGCCGACGATCAGCATCGACATGTCGCTGCGGCTGATGGAAGCGAGGATGAGCACGCCAAGGCCGCCGGCACCGATGGTTGCGGCGATAGTCATGACACCAATATTCATGACCACGGCAGTGCGCACGCCGGCGAGGATCACCGGCAGGGCGATGGGCAACTCGACCATGCGCAGGCGCTGGCCGAAGGTCATGCCGATGCCGCGGGCGGCTTCGCGAATGCCCGGTTCGACGCCGGTCAGGGCGAGGTAGGTGTTGCGCATGATCGGCAGCAGCGAATACAGGAACACCGCGGTGATCGCCGGCATCGGGCCGAGGCCCTGACCGAACTTTGAATAGAACGGCAGCAACAGGCCGAACAGCGCAATCGACGGGACGGTCAGCAGCACCGTGGCGCTGGCCTGCAAGGGGCCGGCGAGGCTCGGGAAGCGGGTCATCAGGATGCCCAGCGGCACGCCGACCACAATCGCCAGGGTCACGGCGATGCCGACCAGGGTGATGTGCTGCCAGGTCAGGTGCATCACCTGCTGCCAGTCGAGATGGGAAAAGGCGTTCAGGAATTCCATGGCTTTTCCTCCTCAGTTGATGGGGTGTTGGCGCAGAAAGTCGGCGGCCACGGCGGATGGGCTTTCGTGATCGACATCAACTCGCGCGTTGAGCTGGCGCATGGTGTCGTCGTCGAACAGTTCGGCCAGCGGCTTGAGTTCTTCGGCGAGTTTCGGGTGAGCATCGAGAAACGCCTGACGCACCACGGGCGCTGCGGTGTAGTCCGGGAAGTAGTGCTTGTCGTCCTCCAGCAACTTGAGCTTGAAGGCGTTCAAACGGCCGTCGGTGGTGTAGACCAGGCCGGCAAACACCTGGCCGTTGCGCAGTGCGGTGTAGACCAGGCCGGCGTCCATCTGGCGGATGTTGTTGCGGGTCAGGTTCATGTCGTACAGCTTGACCATGCCGTCCAGGCCGTCCGAACGGTTGGCGAACTCGGTGTCCAGCGCCACCAGGTGGTTAGTCCTCGCCTCATCGTGCAGCACCGTGTTCAGCTCGCTGATGGTGCTGATTTGCGGGTACTGGTCAGCGACGTTTTTCGGCAGGGCGAGGGCGTAGGTGTTGCTGAATTTCGACGGGGTGAGCCAGATCAGTCCTTTCTTGGCGTCGAGTTCTTTCACTCGGGCGTAGGACTGTTCGCTGTCGAGTTTTTCAGTGACATGGTTGTAGGCCACCAGCGACACGCCGGTGTATTCCCAGAGCATGTCCAGTTGTCCGCTCTCGTGGGCGCTGCGGGCCAGGTTGCTGCCCAGGCCTCCCGTCACTTGGGCGTCGTAACCCTTGGTACGCAGGTACTGCGACGTGATTTCCGCCAGCAGGGTCTGTTCGGTGAACACCCGGGCGCCGATGCGGATCAGCGGTTTTTCAGCGGCTTGGGCAAATCCGGCGAACAGCAGGACGCAGCCTAGTAAAAAGCTTGATGTCTTCATGAGAATTCCTTTGCCGGGGCTTAAGACGGGCGCAAACCGCGTTCGAGCCAGAGGCGGCTGGCCATCGTCACCAGGCCGTCGAGCAACAGGGCCAGCAGGGCGGTGCAGGCCGCGCCGAGCAGCAGTTGCGGCTGATTGTTCAAGGCGATGCCGGGGAAAATCAGGCTGCCAAGGCTGTTGGCGCCGATCAGGAACGCCAGCGGCGCGGTCCCGACATTGATCGCCAGGGCCACGCGCACGCCACCGATGATGATCGGCACGGCGTTCGGCAGTTCGACTTTCCACAACACCTGGCGCGGGGTCATGCCGATGCCGACGGCGGCTTCCTTGAGCGAGCCCTGAACGTTTTTCAGGCCTTCATAGGTGTTGCGCACGATGGGCAGCAAGGAGGCCAGGAACAGGGCGAAGATCGCCGGGCCGCTGCCGATGCCGAGCACGCCCAGGGCGATGGCGAGTACGGCCAGCGGCGGAATGGTGTTGCCGATGTTGAAGATTTGCATGAAGCGTTCGGCGCGCGCGACCCGGGTCGGACGGCTGAGGAAGATGCCGGCGGGAATGCCCACGACAAGGGCGGCCAGCATGGAGGCGAGGACGAGGATCAGATGAGCTTGCAGGTAAAACAACAAATCGTCGCGGTAGTGTTCGATCGTGTTGATGCCGATCCAGTGGACCAGCAGGGCCAGGAGGGCGATTACCAGCGCGCCTCCTGTCAGCCCTTTGCCATAGTGGATAGCCACAGGCGGACTCCTTTTTTTCTTTGTCGGCGAACGCAGTCCCGTGTGGCATGCCATTCCTGGCTGCCGGAAAACGTTCGCGAGAAGCAGCTCCTGCCGGGCGCGGTCCCCTGTAGGAGCGAGCCTGCTCGCGAAAAACGTCCAGACAACGCGTACTTTCAGGTACTCAGCGTTATCGTTAACGTCCATCGCGAGCAGGCTCGCTCCTACAGGGGTAGGCGTACGGCTTCTGAGCCATTTGCGCAGCCTCGTCAGGCCAACTTGCCGATGTTTCAGCCCCCGACGAGTGGTCGTAACAGGGGAGTGGACGTCTCCGTGCTTTAAAAGGTTCCCATCTGAAGCAGCATTTGGCCACCCCGGATGTGCTCAACGGTTCGGTTATTGATTGAAGTTGGGCTATAATCTGCGCCCTTTTTTGAATCACCTGCCAGGCGATTTCCCATGACCAAACAGGCCGCCGAAGTCGCGAAACGCCGCACTTTCGCCATTATTTCCCACCCCGACGCCGGTAAAACCACCATCACCGAAAAGCTCTTGCTGATGGGCAAGGCGATTGCGGTGGCCGGTACGGTGAAATCCCGTAAGTCCGACCGCCATGCCACCTCCGACTGGATGGAAATGGAGAAGCAGCGGGGTATCTCGATTACCACATCGGTCATGCAGTTCCCGTATCGCGAGCACATGATCAACCTGCTCGACACCCCGGGCCACGAAGACTTCTCCGAAGACACCTACCGCACCCTGACCGCGGTGGACTCGGCGTTGATGGTGCTCGACGGCGGTAAGGGCGTAGAGCCACGGACCATCGCCCTGATGGACGTTTGCCGTCTGCGCGACACGCCGATCGTCAGCTTCATCAACAAACTCGACCGTGACATCCGCGACCCGATCGAGCTGCTCGACGAAATCGAAGCGGTCCTGAAGATCAAGGCCGCGCCGATCACCTGGCCGATCGGTTGCTACCGTGATTTCAAGGGCGTGTATCACCTCGCCGACGACTACATCATTGTCTACACCGCCGGTCACGGCCACGAGCGCACCGAAACCAGGATCATCGAGAAACTCGATTCCGATGAAGCCCGCGCCCACCTGGGCGACGAGTACGAGCGTTTCATCGAGCAGCTGGAACTGGTGCAGGGCGCCTGCCACGAGTTCAACCAGCAGGAATTCCTCGACGGCCAGCTGACCCCGGTGTTCTTCGGTACCGCGCTGGGCAACTTCGGTGTCGACCATGTCCTCGACGCCGTGGTCGACTGGGCGCCGCGTCCGCTGCCACGCGTGGCCAACGAGCGCACCGTGGAGCCGGTGGAAGAGAAGTTCTCGGGCTTCATTTTCAAGATCCAGGCGAACATGGACCCCAAGCACCGCGACCGCATCGCCTTCATGCGCATTTGCTCGGGCAAGTACGAAAAAGGCATGAAGATGCGCCATGTGCGCACCGGCAAGGACGTGCGCATCGGCGACGCCCTGACGTTCTTCTCCTCCGAGCGTGAGCAACTGGAAGAAGCCTTCGCCGGCGACATCATCGGTCTGCACAACCACGGCACCATCCAGATCGGCGACACCTTCAGCGAAGGCGAAGTCCTGGGCTTCACTGGCATCCCGCACTTCGCCCCGGAGCTGTTCCGTCGCGTACGCCTGCGTGATCCGCTGAAATCCAAGCAACTGCGCCAGGGCCTGCAACAGCTGGCCGAAGAAGGCGCGACCCAGGTGTTCTTCCCTGAGCGCAGCAACGACATCATCCTCGGCGCCGTCGGCGTGCTGCAGTTCGATGTGGTCGCCAGCCGCCTGAAAGAGGAATACAAGGTCGAGTGCTCCTACGAGCCCATCACCGTCTATTCCGCGCGCTGGATCGAATGCAGCGACAAGAAGAAGCTCGAGGAATTCTCCAACAAGGCCGTGGAAAACCTGGCACTGGACGGCGGCGGTCACCTGACCTATCTGGCGCCGACCCGGGTCAACCTGGCGTTGATGGAAGAGCGCTGGCCAGACGTGAAATTCCGTGCGACGCGTGAGCATCATTGATTTTCAAGTGCACGGTGTAAGTGCGATGGCGGCTCAATAGGGCCGTCGAGCAAGTGTCAGCTCTATCCAGGAACCCGCTGTGAAAACAGCGGGTTTTTTGTGTGTTGTCAAAATGCAGAACATGACGCGGTGCCTGCGATGCATTAAATCTCCCTGACGTCTACTGTCAGGTTTGACAGTAGACGTCAGGGAGGGCACGCCCTATAACCGCTCAATGGGATTGTCCCGACACTTGAACTTGCAGGTGAGCGGTTATGACTGAAAAATCGAACAGAATGACGACTGGAATGATGTTTGCCCGTGTAAATAACACGCTCGACTTTATGACCAAGACAGTTGAATTTACCGTCGATCAGGGAACACCCAGCGCGCTCAGGTTGGAAGGTCGAGGGTATAAAGGAAGTCAGATAACTCACTATTTTTATGACTTCAGCACGCTTGCAGTAGGCGTGGAAATGCCGCTCGGACAAGATCGGAAGTTTGTGTCTTCCCGCTATCGGGACTGCAACGGTCGGCTCTGGGAGCCAATATCAGGGAGTATCAAGTTCTTGACGCTAGACCTTGTAACGGATGAGGTCGTTGTTTTGTATGATTTCAAAGCCCTTCCACAGAACGGCTCTCTTCCTGAGATTGACGTGTATGGTGCAGGGATCTTTAAAGGCCTTGTCGTTAGCGCTGAGGCTCTATCCGCTCCAGACCGCTGCCAACACTAATCTGTTGCTTGAGCTGCTCCAGAATACTTACCAGACGGTTACGCCGAATCGGTGCCATGCGTTGCCTCGTGGCGGCTTGGTAACCGTTCGCATGATCGAATGTGCTTTTTCTTCGTGAGCGGGTTCGCTCTTGTAATCCCTTTCAACGTCGAGTTTGACATTGCTATTCGGCATAACGCTTATTCAAAACCAATCTCTACAACCACCGCATTCCGTCCCTTCGTTAGCGTCCTATCTGGAGAACCTGGCTGTTCGGAACTAGATTTTATACAGCGCCCAGCCAGGCATTTGTGTTTCACCTGCGAAAGGATGGAGTCGGCTATGAACAGGTTGCTGCGTGTGTTGTTGATGTTGAAGGTGGTGGTGATGTTGACCCTCGGCAGTTCGGCAGTGTGGGCCGAGTGCGAGGATCACGAAACCCAGGCGTCGAGCGGGTCGGTGGTGCAGGGTGATTTGATGCTGGCCAAGTCCGAGTCCGAGCCGGGTGATCAGGGGCAGGGCGGTGCTGCCAATGATGATGACCCCACTACCGATGAACCGGATTCCGATGACGCCGACGATGGCGATAGCCAGACGTAAATCGCAGGCAAAAGAAAACCCCTTCTTTTCCGACTGATGCGCAATCGAGAGAGAAGGGGTCAGGTGCATCCCCGTGGGAGCGGGCTTGCTCGCGAAGGCGATCAGTCAGTCAGCAGTGAGGTTGACTGAACGGACGCCTTCGCGAGCAAGCCCGCTCCCACTTTTTTATGCCGCGCCGTCGAGGAATTGCTCCGCGTGGTGGCAGGCCACCTGGCGGCTGTCGAGCAGGCGCAGGGCCGGCTCTTCGGTGCTGCAACGCTCGGTGGCGTATGGGCAGCGCTTGTGGAAAGCGCAGCCCGGCGGGGGGTTCAGCGGGTTGGGCAACTCGCCGACGATTTTGATTTTCGGCTTGTTCGGGTCCGGGTGGATGGTTGGGGTGGCCGACAGTAGGGCCTGGGTGTACGGGTGCAGCGGACGCTCGTAAATGTCGTTCTTCGGGCCCATTTCCACCGGGCGGCCGAGGTACATCACCATCACGTCATCGGCGACGTGCTGCACCACGGCCAGGTTGTGGGAGATGAACACGTAGGCGGTGTTGAACTCCTGCTGCAAATCCATGAACAGGTTCAGCACCTGCGCCTGGATCGACACGTCCAGTGCCGAAGTCGGTTCGTCCGCGACCAGCACTTTAGGTTGCAGCATCATGGCGCGCGCGAGGGCGATCCGCTGGCGCTGGCCGCCGGAGAACATGTGCGGATAACGCTGATAGTGCTCAGGGCGCAAGCCCACCTGCTTCATCATCGCCTGCACTTTCTCGCGACGTTGCGCGGCGCTCAGGTTGGTGTTGATCAGCAAGGGTTCGGCGAGCTGGTCACCGACTTTCTGCCGGGGGTTCAACGAGGCATACGGGCTCTGGAAAACCATCTGCACGTCTTTGCGCAGTTGTTTGCGCTGGGCCTTGTCGGCGCCGGCCACTTCCTGGCCGGCGATTTTCAAGGAGCCCGAAGACGGCTCTTCGATCAGCGTCAGGGCTCGGGCCAGGGTGGATTTGCCGCAGCCCGACTCACCGACGACGGCGAGGGTCTTGCCGGCTTCCAGCTCAAAGGACACGCCGTTGAGGGCGCGCACGGTGGCGTGGCCCTTGAACATGCCACGGGACACTTCGTAGTGACGGGTCAGGTCGCGGGCGGTAAGTACGACGGCCATTACGCCACCTCCTGGTTCAGCGGGTAGAAGCAGCGGGCGAGGCTGTTGCTTTTCGGGTCAAGGGCCGGACGCTGTGCGCGGCAGTTGTCCTGCACGTAAGGGCAGCGCGGCGACAGCAGGCAGCCCTGCGGACGGTCGTAACGACCCGGCACGATGCCGGGCAATGTGGACAGGCGCGAGGCGCCCAGGCTGTGTTCCGGGATCGCCTTGAGCAGCGCTTCGCTGTACGGGTGCGCCGGAATGTCGAACAGTTGCGGCACCTGGCCGACTTCGACGGCCTGGCCTGCGTACATCACACACACGCGCTGGGCGGTCTCGGCCACGACGGCGAGGTCGTGGGTGATCAGCACCAGGCCCATGTTCTGCTCTTTCTGCAACGCCAGCAGCAGGTCCATGATCTGCGCCTGAATGGTCACGTCGAGGGCCGTGGTCGGTTCGTCGGCGATCAGCAGTTTCGGTTCGCCTGCAATCGCCATGGCGATCGCGACGCGTTGGCTCATACCGCCGGACAGTTGATGCGGGTAGGCCTCCATACGGCTGGCCGCGCCCGGGATTTCAACCTTTTCCAACAGTTCGATGGCGCGCTTGCGCGCGGCCTTGCCGGACATTTTCAGGTGCAGGCGCAGCACTTCTTCGATCTGGAAACCGACGGTGTAGCTCGGGTTCAGCGCGGTCATCGGGTCCTGGAAGACCATGGACAGGTCTTTACCGACGATCTGCCGACGCTGGCGGTTGTTGAGCTTGAGCATGTCCTTGCCGTCAAAGCTGAGCGAGTCGGCGGTGACGATGCCGGGATGCTCGATCAGGCCCATCAGCGCCATCATGGTCACGGACTTGCCGGAACCGGACTCGCCAACGATGGCCAGCACTTCGCCCTTGTCCACTTTCAGGTCGAGCCCGTCGACGACGGGCGTGGCGTTCTTGTCGCCGAAGCGAACGTTGAGATTCTTGATTTCTAACAGTGACATGGGAATCTCCTCAGGCGGCGTTCTTGAGTTTCGGGTCCAGCGCATCGCGCAGGCCGTCACCCATCAAGTTGATTGCCAGCACGCTGAGCAAAATGGTCAAACCAGGCAGGCTGACGACCCACCAGGCGCGTTCGATGTAGTCGCGGGCCGAGGCCAGCATGGTGCCCCACTCCGGCGTTGGCGGTTGTACGCCAAGGCCGAGGAAGCCCAGGGCGGCGGCATCGAGAATCGCCGAGGAGAAGCTCAGGGTGGCCTGAACGATCAGGGGCGCCATGCAGTTCGGCAGCACGGTGACGAACATCAGGCGTGGCAGGCCGGCACCGGCCAGGCGCGCGGCGGTCACGTAGTCGCGGTTCAGCTCGCCCATCACCGCGGCGCGGGTCAGGCGAACGTAGGACGGCAGCGATACCACGGCAATGGCGATCACGGTGTTGATCAGGCCAGGGCCGAGGATGGCGACGATCGCCACGGCCAGCAGCAAGGACGGCAGGGCCAGCATGATGTCCATCAGACGCATGATGGTCGGGCCGACCAGGCGCGGGAAGAACCCGGCGAACAGGCCCAGCAGGATGCCCGGGATCAGCGACATCACCACCGACGACAGGCCGATCAGCAGCGACAGGCGTGAACCCTGGATCAGGCGCGACAGCAGGTCGCGACCCAGTTCATCGGTGCCCAGCAGGAACTGCCATTGCCCGCCTTCCAGCCAGGCGGGCGGCGTCAGCAGGAAGTCGCGGTACTGCTCGCTTGGGTCATGGGGGGCGACCCACGGGGCGAAGATGGCGCAGAAAATCACCAGCAGCATGAACATCAGGCCGGCGACGGCCCCTTTGTTCCTGGAAAACGCTTGCCAGAATTCTTTGTACGGCGATGGGTACAGCAGGCTTTGATCCACGGCGGACGCGGCGTTGGCTACTGAGGATGTTGGAGTGCTCATGGGTATTGACCTCAGCGCTGATGACGGATGCGTGGGTTGGCAAAGCCGTAGAGGATGTCCACTACGAAGTTGACCAGAATCACCAGGCAGGCGATTAACAGGATGCCGTTTTGCACAACCGGGTAGTCCCGGGCGCCAATGGCTTCGATCAGCCATTTGCCGATGCCCGGCCAGGAGAAGATGGTTTCGGTCAGGACCGCACCGGCCAGCAGGGTGCCGACTTGCAGGCCGACCACGGTCAGTACCGGAATCAGCGCGTTACGCAGGCCGTGCACGAACACCACGCGCGACGGCGACAGGCCCTTGGCCTTGGCGGTGCGGATGTAGTCTTCACGCAACACTTCGAGCATCGACGAACGGGTCATCCGCGCGATAACGGCCAGCGGGATGGTGCCGAGCACGATGGCCGGCAGGATCAGGTGGTGCAGGGCGTCGACGAAGGCGCCCATGTCATCGGCCAGCAGCGTGTCGATCAGCATGAAGCCGGTGCGCGGCTCGATGTCGTACAGCAGGTCGATCCGCCCGGACACCGGGGTCCAGCCCAGGGACACCGAGAAGAACATGATCAGGATCAGGCCCCACCAGAAGATCGGCATCGAATATCCCGCCAGGGAGATGCCCATCACCCCGTGGTCGAACAGGGATCCTCGCTTGAGTGCCGCAATCACCCCGGCCAACAGGCCCAGGATGCCGGCGAACAACAGGGCGGCCATGGACAGTTCCAGGGTCGCGGGGAAGAGGGAAGTGAACTCGCTCCAGACGCTTTCACGGGTACGCAGGGATTCCCCGAGATCGCCGTGGGCCAGTTTGCCGATGTAATCCAGGTACTGGGCATACAGGGGTTTGTTCAGACCTAGGCGTTCCATTGCCTGAGCATGCATCTCGGGGTCGACCCGACGTTCGCCCATCATCACTTCCACGGGGTCGCCGGGAATCATGCGAATCAACGCGAAGGTCAGCAAGGTGATGCCGAAGAACGTGGGGATCAGTAACCCCAGTCGGCGGGCAATAAAACTAAACATCTTGTTGTGTACCTCATCAGCCGGTTAGGCGTGCCCGGCATGCCTGGGTCAGGCATGCCGGGAGTTTTCTTATTTACTTCACCTGGGTGGTGGCGAAGTTATTCGTGGTGAGCGGACTAATGTGGTAGCCCTCTACGTTGTTACGCATCGCGGTGAACATTCTAGTGTGCGCCAGGCTGATCCATGGCTGGTCCTGGTTAAAAATAACCTGGGCCTGCTCGTACAGCGCCGCACGTTCGGCCGGGTCGGTTTTTTCCCGGGCCTGGTCGATCAGGGCCTGGAATTTGTCATTGCACCAGCGTGCGTAGTTTTCGCCGTTCTTGGCCGCTTCGCAACTGAGCATAGGCGTCAGGAAGTTATCCGGGTCGCCGTTGTCGCCCGCCCATCCGGCGGACACCATGTCGTGCTCGCCGTTTTTCGCGCGCTTGAGCATTTCGCCCCATTCCATGACGCGGATGTCGATCTTGATCCCGACCTTGGCCAGGTCGGCCTGCATCATCTGCGCGCCGAGCATCGGGTTCGGGTTGGTCGCACCCCCGCCGTTGCGGGTGAACAGGGTGAACACCGTGCCTTCCGGAACGCCGGCTTCCTTGAGCAGGGCGCGAGCCTTGTCCAGGTCGCGGGTCGGGTTCTTCAGGTCATGGTTGTAGCCCAGCAGGGTGTCCGGGAACGGGTTGACCGCCGCGGTCGCATTGCCTTTGCCAAACAGCGCGTTGACGGCCGCTTCCTTGTCGAAGGCGATGTCGATGGCTTTACGCACGCGCACGTCGCTCAGGTATTTGTGCTGAGTGTTGATGGCGATGTACGCAACGGTCATCGCGTTCAGCTCGTCGACCTTCAGCTTGGCGTCCTTGCGGATGCTCGGAATGTCATCCGGCTTGGGATACAACGCGATCTGGCATTCGTTGGCCTTGAGCTTCTGCAGGCGCACGTTGTTGTCGGTGGCGATGGCCAGGATCAATGAGTCGGCCGGTGCCTTGCCACGGAAGTAGTCCGGGTTGGCCTTGAAACGAACCTGGGCGTCTTTGTTGTAGCGCTGGAAGACGAACGGGCCGGTGCCGATGGGCTTGTTGTTCAGCTCGCCGGTCTTGTTGGCCTTGAGCAGCTGGTCGGCGTACTCGGCGGAGTAGATCGAGGAGAACGCCATGGCGATGTCGGCCAGGAACGGCGCTTCGCGGCGGGTCAGGGTGAACTTGACGGTGTTGTCGTCGACTTTCTCGACGTTTTTCAGCAGTTCCTTGAAGCCCATGCTTTCAAAGTACGGGAAGCCCACGCTCGACAGTTTGTGCCATGGGTGGTTCGGGTCCAGCTGGCGCTGGAAGCTCCAGACCACGTCGTCGGCGTTCAGGTCGCGGGTCGGCTTGAAGTAGTCGGTGGTGTGAAACTTGACGCCTTTGCGCAGGTGGAACGTGTAGGTCAGGCCGTCCTCGCTGATGTCCCAGGATTCTGCCAGTGCCGGAATCACATCCGTGGTGCCGGGCTTGAAGTCGGCCAGGCGATTGAAGATGGTTTCGGCCACCGCATCGGCTGTGACTGCAGTCGTGTACTGGACCATGTCGAAGCCTTCGGGGCTGTTTTCGGTGCAAACCACCAGGGGTTTGGCCGATACACCCACCGCGACACTCAGCAACGCGGCCGCGATGGCCGCACGTAGGGGAAGCATTTTCATCAAGAACCCTCTGCAATCGGTTGAAGGACAAAAACCCACGGCCGGCTCACGTCTGAGCCGGCCGTGGGCGGGTGCATTACAGAATGTTGAACGGAACAGTGGTCACGAGACGGAACTCGTTGATGCTGCCGTCAGCCTGGTTTTCGCTGGCGCGGTGAGCGGTGTAGGTCGCGCGAACAGTAGTGGCCTTGAACGGACCGCTCTGTACCGCGTAGGAGGCACCGATGCCGTATTCGTAGTGGTGTTCGCCGTCTTGCGACTGGATACCGTCGTAGCCTTTGTCGGCCACGCCTTTGTTGCCGGTGTAGTGGGTACCGTCGATGCCCCAGCCACGCGCCTGGTAGATGTTGAACTTCAGGCCTGGCACGCCGTATTCAGCCATGTTCAGACCGTAGGCGACCTGGAAGGATTTCTCGTTCGGACCGTTGAAGTCCGACAGCAGGGAGTTGGCCAGGTAGATGCCGTTGGTTTCGTGCAGGTAGTCGAAGTACTCGTTACCGTTCACTTCCTGGTACGAGAAGGTCAGGCTGTGGGCCTGGTGCGTCAGGCCGAAGGACAGCGAGTAGGTGTCGTTGTCGATGTCGCCGATCAGCGCCTTACCTTCTTCCTGGGTTTTGTAGTAGTTCAGGCCGGTGGTCAGGCTCAGTACCTGGCTGTCGCCCAGTACGTGGGTGGCGCCGAAGTAGTACTGGTTCCAGATGTCTTCGGCCTGGGTGGCCCAGAGGCTGGTGGTCAGGCTGGCGAACGGGGTGTAAGTGATACCGCCGGTGTAGACGTGATCGGATTCAACGATGCCGTTGGCGTATTCAGTACGGAACTTGCGCTGGCTCTCTTCGGTACGCGGAGAGTTGCGGTCGAAGGTGGCCAGGTCGAATTGCAGGTTGTTCAGCTCTTCGCTGTGGATCGCCACACCCTGGAAGCTCGACGGCAGCGCACGGTTACCGATGACATCGACCATCGGGCTGCTGAAGTTCTGGCGACCTGCGGTCAGGGTGGTGTTGGAAATGCGCGCCTTGACGTTGGCCAGGCCCAGTTTGCTCCACTGGCCGACCGCGTCGCCGCCTTCTTCGGTCAGGGTACGGTTGTTGCCCGCGCCTGGACGCGTGCCCGGTGCGCCACCGTTGTTCGACGCCAGGTCCTTGCGGTCCTGGTCCAGGGCGATGGCGTTGTAGGCCGCCACTTCAGTGCTGAAACCGACAGTACCCTGGGTGAAGCCCGAGTTGTACTTGACGATGGTGCCCTGGACCCAGTTGATGCGACGGTCAGTCGGGGTCGATACGCCGTCTTTCTTGTAGGCGAAGTTGGCGCCGCGCTTCAGTTGCTCGTTGGCGTACCAGTTACGGGTCGTGCCGCCGATCGACTGGCCTTCGAGGAAACCGGTGGCTTCGCTCTGGGCGCTTTTTTCATTGACGCTGACCGGGGTGTAGGCCTGGCTCTGGGTCTCTGCGTAAGCCGTGGCGGTTACGCTGCTGATGGCCATGGCCAGTAATGCGGTGCTGCTCAGTTTCATGGGTGAAGCTCCTTACTTTCTATTATTAATGCCGGTCTTTTTTGGTGATCCGGCTATTTGCTTTGGAACTCTTTCACGCATCGCAAACGTTTGCTGAGCGCCAGATCGGCGAATAGCGGCAATACGCTTGCGTGAGGGCGCAATGCGCCCCCGGCGTTTCAGCTACACGGTTTTATTTTTCGATGCCGACACCCGAGAACACGTTGCGACCGAACGGGCTGACCTTGAACCCTTCGATCTTGGCGCTCAGCGGCTGGTTGACCGTCGAGTGGGCGACTGGCGTGATCGGTACCTGCTGCTTGAGGTACTGCTGCGCCTGTTTGTACAGCACGGTGCGCTGCTCGCGGTCGGTCACGACCTTGGCCTGCTTGATCAGCTTGTCGTAAGCCGGATCGCACCACATGGAGTAGTTGTTGCCACCAATGGCATCGCAGCTGTACAGCGTGCCGAGCCAGTTGTCCGGGTCACCATTGTCACCGGTCCAGCCGATCAGGCTGACGTCGTGCTCGCCGTTCTTGGTGCGCTTGATGTACTCGCCCCATTCGTAGCTGACGATCTTGACCTTGAGGCCGATCTTCGCCCAGTCAGACTGGAGCATCTCGGCCATCAGCTTGGCGTTGGGGTTGTATGGGCGCTGCACGGGCATGGCCCACAGGGTAATTTCGGTGCCTTCCTTCACGCCGGCCGCCTTGAGCAGTTCCCTGGCTTTTTCCGGGTTGTAGGCGGCGTCCTTGATCGTCTCGTCGTAGGACCACTGGGTCGGCGGCATCGCGTTGACCGCCAGTTGCCCCGCGCCCTGGTAAACGGCGTTGAGAATGCCTTGCTTGTTCACCGCCATGTCCAGCGCCTGGCGCACTTCGAGTTGGTCGAAAGGCTTGTGGCGCACGTTGTAGGCGATGTAGCCGAGATTGAAGCCGGGTTTCTCGATCAGCTGCAGTGCCGGGTCGTTCTTCAACGCGGTCACGTCGGCAGGGCGCGGGTGCAGGGTGATCTGGCACTCGTTGGCCTTGAGCTTCTGCACGCGCACCGACGCATCGGTGTTGATGGCGAAAATCAGGTTGTCGAGCTTGACCCGGCTGGGGTCCCAGTACTGTTTGTTGCCGGTGTAGCGGATGTTGGAGTCTTTCTGGTAGCTCTTGAATACGAACGGCCCGGTGCCGATCGGCTTCTGGTTGATGTCGCTCGGCTTGCCTTCGGCCAGCAGCTTGTCGGCGTATTCGGCGGAGAGGATCGCGGCGAAGCTCATGGCGATGTTCTGGATGAACGCGGCGTCCACGCTGTTGAGCGTCATGACCACGGTCAGCGGCCCGGTCTTTTCGACCTTGGCGATGTTCTTGTTCAGGCTCATCCCGTTGAAGTACGGGAATTCGGTCGGGTAAGCCTTACGGAAGGGTTGTTGCGGGTCGAGCATGCGATTGAACGTGAACAGCACGTCATCGGCGTTGAAGTCGCGGGTGGGCGTGAAGTACTTGGTCGTATGAAACTTCACGCCTGGGCGCAGGTGAAAGGTGTACTTGAGGCCGTCCTCGGAAATATCCCAACTGGTGGCCAGGCCGGGTACGACATTGGTCGCGCCCTTTTCAAACTCGGCCAGTCGGTTATACAGCGGTTCGGCCGCGTCGTTGTCAGTCGCGGTCGTGTACTGCGCCGTATCGAAACCGGCGGGGCTGCCTTCGGAGCAGAACACCAGGCTGTTGTTGGCGGCCTGGCTCATGGAGGTGGCGGCCAACAGGCCGGTGCCCAGCAATGCGGATAAAACCAAGGTATGGCGCATGACGCTCTCTCTTGTTCAGTGTTTTGGCAATGAGCCTTCGTGCCGTGTGCAGGCGTGGAAGGCATCACTGGTATCCAGCCATGACGTGCTGCAAATAAACCGATGACCCACGCATGAGCTGGTCGGATCCCGACGGTATGAACCGTGGGCCCGGCAGTAAATGCGAAAAGTCCGAAAGACTCGTGGGAAAAGACGACGCGTCCTAGCGCTCTACTGTAGTCAGCAGACGATTTGGATGTAGGCGATTTCCTGCTTTCTCGGTAGATAAAGCAACGGCGACGTCAGAAACGTCGCCGTTGCCAAACCTTACTTGCTGACGCTGACGCCGTAGAAGGAGTTCAAGCCAAACGGGCTGATCTTGAAGTCCTGCACTTCGGCACGCATCGGTTGGAACACCGTCGAGTGAGCGATAGGTGTGTATGGAACAGCATCTTTGAGGACGTGTTGCGCCTGCTTGTACAGTTCGGTGCGCTTGGCCTGATCCGAGGTGCGCTTGGCTTGCTTGACGATGTCGTCAAACTTCTTGTCGCACCACTTGGCGAAGTTGTTGCCTTCCAGCGAGTCGCAGCCGAACAGCACGTTCAGCCAGTTGTCCGGATCACCATTGTCACCGCTCCAGCCAATCAGCATCGCCTGGTTTTCGCCACCTTTGGAGCGCTTGATGTACTCGCCCCACTCGTAGCTCTGGATCTTGACCTTCAGGCCGATCTTGGCCCAGTCAGACTGCAGCATTTCGGCCATCAGCTTGGCGTTCGGGTTGTAAGGACGTTGCACAGGCATCGCCCACAGAACGATTTCCGTGCCCTCTTTGACGCCCGCTTCCTTGAGCAGCTCCTTGGCTTTCTCAGGATCGTACTTGGCGTCCTTGATGGTGGTGTCGTAGGACCACTGGGTCGGTGGCATGGCGTTGACGGCCAACTGACCGGCGCCTTGGTACACGGAGTCGATGATCTGCTGCTTGTTGACCGCCATGTCCAGTGCCTGACGCACTTTCAGGTCGGCCAGCGGGTTGGGAACAGTTTGACCCTTGACCTGCGGCATCACGTTGTAGGCGATGTAACCCAGGTTGAAACCGGCCTGGTCAGGCACCTTCAGGGTTTTGTCTTCCTTCAGCGCCTTCAGGTCAGCCGGACGAGGGAACAGGGTGACCTGGCACTCGCCTTTCTTCAGCTTCTGGATGCGAACCGACGGGTCGGTGGTGATGGCGAAGATCAGGTTGTCGATCTTGACGTCATCAGGCTTCCAGTAGTCCTTGTTCCCGGTGTAGCGGATGTTGGAGTCTTTCTGGTAGCTCTTGAACACGAACGGGCCGGTGCCAACCGGTTTCTGGTTGATATCGGCGGCCTTGCCTTCCTTGAGCAGCTGGGCAGCGTACTCGGCGGACTGGATCGAGGCGAAGCTCATGGCCATGTTCTGGATGAACGCGGCATCGACGTCCTTGAGGGTGAACTTGACGGTGTTGTCGTCGACTTTATCGATCTTGGTGATGTTGGTGTCCATCCCCATGTCGGTGAAGTACGGGAATTCGGTCGGGTACGCTTTGCGGAACGGGTCATCCTTGCTAATCATGCGATTGAAGGTGAACAGCACGTCGTCCGCGTTGAAGGTACGCGTCGGCTTGAAGTACGGGGTGGTGTGGAACTTGACGCCTTCACGCAGGTGGAAGGTGTACGTCAGGCCGTCGTCGGAGACGTCCCAGCTGGTCGCCAGGCCAGGAATAACGGCGGTGCCGCCGCGCTCGAACTGAGTCAGGCGGTTGAACATGGTTTCTGCAGAGGCGTCGAAGTCGGTTCCGGTGGTGTATTGACCTGGATCGAAACCGGCCGGGCTCCCTTCGGAGCAGAACACCAGGTTAGTCGCAGCTTGGGCGAACGGTGCGCTAGCTAACAAGCTGGCGCCGACTAAAAACGGAATGACCGCGTGTTTTAGCATGGTGGCCTCATGATTTTGTTGTCATTTTTTGATTTTGAGGACGACCTCGTGAGTCGTGCCTGCGGATACTTATGCAGGGCCCATACCCAATGCAAGATCCAGAGCGGCTACAAGCGTTAAACGGTGGCACGAACGTACCTTAATGTCGCATTTGTATAAATTTTGACGCATTTGACCGTTTGCGCGGCATTTTTGCAGTGCAACTGGCGCACTTTTATGGTGCGAGCCGGGTATGGGTTGCCCGTGGCTGGGGCGAGGTGTTACCAATTTATACCCGTCCTGTGGGGGTGGGTAGGCGGTGAATGGGAGTGGTTATCGTTGCACGAGTCCTGATCGATAGCCGTGAGTTGTACCAAGTGCAACTGATGTCGTTTTACGGGGTGTGACTTTCGCTACCCGATTGAGCATAGACGCTGTTTGCAAAAAAAAAGACGATCACGCAGGCGATCGTCTTTTTTTGCCCGGGGGTTATCGAATCAAGGCATCAGCACTTCAATCGAACCATCGGCCGTCATGCTGACCTGGCTGGTGCCGGCTTCAACGTCTGGCGTGACCGGAGCACTGTCCATGCCAGCGGCTTTCATCATCATGGGTGCGCGCATGTACGGTTGCGGGTAGCCGTTGCTGTTGAAGTTCAGGTTGACGATTCTGTAGCCCTTGCCGCCCAAGGCATCGGTGGCGAGCTGAGCGCGGGCCTTGAAGGCAGTCACGGCGTCCTTGAGCAGGGTGTCTTCGCTGGCCTTGCGGGTTGGCGTGGCGATGGCGAAATCCATGCCGCCCATTTTCAGGTCGGTGAGCAGTTCCCCGGTCAGCTTCGACAGCGCGGCGAAATCCGTGCTCTCCAGGCGCAGTTCGGCGCGCTCGCGCCAGCCGGTGATCTTCTGGCCTTTGGCGTCATAGATCGGGTAGCTGTTGCGGCTGCCCTGGCGCAGGGTGATGTCCTTGACCTGTTTGGCCTGGGCCAATGCCTTGTTCAGGGTGGTGCTGACGTCGGCGGCGAGCTTGGCCGGGTCGGTATTTTGTTCTTCGGTGTAGAGGGTCACGATCATCAGGTCGCGAGCCACTTCCTGGCTGACTTCGGCGCGCAGGGAAATCTGGTTGTAATGAAGCTCGTCGGCCGCCAGGGCCGGGAGGCTGGCGAGAGTGCCAATACTCAGGGCGAGGAGGGCGGCGCTGCGGCGGTTTGTGTGCATGAAGGCTCCTAGGGGTGGTGCGCAGGGAATAATGCGGGCCTGCGTGAAACCATCAGACTCTAGCGTTAATGATCCGGTTCGCACAGTTACAACTTCTATACAGATGCGCACGCCCTTTGTGGGAGCGAGCTTGCTCGTCTCCCGCGTTATCGTTAACGACCATCGCGAGCATGCTCGCTCCTACATGTGGTCGTTTGCCGCACTTTCGCCTCTGAAGGCGCTGCTTGGTTATACTCCCTGCGATCCGCCTGGAGCGCTCATCAGGAGAGCTCATGCTCGCCCCCGTTCAAATCACTTCCGCCACGCGCCAGAACCTCTGGCGGCTGACCTTCATCCGCACGTTGGTGTTGGCCGCCCAGGCCGGTTCCGTGGGCCTGGCCTACTGGCTCGAACTGCTGCCGCTGCCCTGGTTTCAACTGGCCGCGACCCTCGGTTGCTCGATGCTGCTGTGCGCGTTCACGGCGATTCGCCTGCGCACCTCCTGGCCGGTCACCGAGCTTGAATACGCCGTGCAACTGGCCTGCGACCTGTTTATCCACAGTGCCTTGCTGTATTTCTCCGGCGGTTCGACCAACCCGTTCGTCTCTTATTACCTGGTGCCGCTGACCATCGCCGCGGTGACCTTGCCGTGGCGTTATTCGGTGATTCTGTCGGGCATCGCCCTGACGATGTACACCCTGTTGCTGGCGCGGTTCTATCCGTTGCAGACCTTCCCCATCGCCCGGGAAAACCTGCAGGTGTACGGGATGTGGCTGAGTTTTGCCCTGGCGGCGGCAGTGATCACTTTCTTCGCCGCGCGCATGGCCGAAGAGTTGCGTCGTCAGGAAGAATTGCGCGCCATCCGCCGCGAAGAGGGCCTGCGTGACCAGCAATTGCTGGCCGTGGCCACCCAGGCGGCCGGCGCGGCCCACGAGCTGGGCACGCCGCTGGCGACCATGAGCGTACTGCTCAAGGAAATGCGCCAGGACCACCACGACCCGATGTTGCAGGAAGACCTGAGCGTGCTGCAGGATCAGGTCAAGCTGTGCAAAGAGACGTTGCAGCACCTGGTGCGCGCCGCCGAAGCCAATCGCCGTCTGGCGGTGGAGATGCAGGACGTCACCGACTGGCTCGATGAAGCGCTCAATCGCTGGCACCTGATGCGCCCCGAAGCCAGTTACCGCTTCCAGCGCCTGGGCCAGGGCACGGTGCCGCGCATGGCGCCGCCGCCGGACCTGACCCAGGCGCTGCTGAATTTGTTGAACAACGCGGCGGATGCCTGTCCCGAAGGGCTGCAAGTGACCCTGGACTGGAATGCCGAGGACTTGACCATCAGCATCCGCGACCACGGCGCCGGTGTGCCACTGGCCATTGCCGAACAGATCGGCAAGCCGTTTTTTACCACCAAGGGCAAAGGTTTCGGCCTGGGCCTGTTTTTGAGCAAGGCCAGCGTGACACGCGCCGGCGGCTCAGTGAAACTCTATAGTCATGAGGAAGGCGGCACGCTCACCGAGCTGCGCTTGCCCCATGGCGCCCGAGGAGACCAACATGAGTGACGATATCCAGGTTGAAGGCGAAGAACTGCCGCATTTGCTGCTGGTCGACGACGATGCGACCTTTACCCGGGTGATGGCCCGCGCCATGGCCCGCCGTGGCTTTCGCGTCAGCACCGCCGGTTCCGCCGAAGAAGGGCTGACCATCGCCCAGAACGATCTGCCGGACTACGCCGCGCTGGACCTGAAAATGGACGGCGATTCGGGCCTGGTGCTGCTGCCCAAGTTGCTGGAAATGGACCCGGAAATGCGCGTGGTGATCCTCACCGGGTATTCGAGCATTGCCACCGCCGTGGAAGCGATCAAGCGCGGCGCCTGCAACTACCTGTGCAAGCCGGCCGACGCCGACGACGTGCTGGCCGCGCTGTTGTCCGAACATGCCGACCTCGACAGCCTGGTGCCGGAAAACCCGATGTCCGTGGACCGCTTGCAGTGGGAACACATCCAGCGCGTGCTGACCGAGCACGAAGGCAACATCTCCGCCACCGCCCGCGCCCTGGGCATGCACCGCCGCACGCTGCAGCGCAAACTGCAGAAGCGTCCCGTTCGCCGCTGAACCTGCGCTGAACGAATGCGGGCCACTCCTCGCGACAATCCGGACCGATCATCTATGATCGGTTCGTGCGTGTACCTTTTTCTATCGAGCCTTATCCATGAATCAGAACGCTGAATATTCCGCGGTCAACGATGCCGTGCGCGGGCAGTTTTTCCGAAAAGTCTGGGCGATGACGACGCCTTACTGGCGCAGCGAGGAAAGGGTCAAGGCCTGGACGCTGCTGATCGCGGTCATTGCGCTGTCGCTGGTCAGCGTCGGGATCTCGGTGTGGTTCAACACCTGGTACAAGGACTTCTACAACGCCCTGCAACAGAAGGACGAAGCGGCGTTCTGGCGGCTGATCGGGTATTTCTGCGGGATCGCAGCCGTTGCGATTGTCGGTGCGGTGTACCGACTCTACCTGACGCAAATGTTGACGATCCGCTGGCGGGCGTGGCTCACCGAGCAGTATTTTTCCCGCTGGCTCGCCGACAAGAATTACTACCGGCTGGAGCAGGGCGGCTATACCGATAACCCGGACCAGCGGATTTCCGAAGACCTCAACAACTTCACCTCGAACACGCTGGAACTGGGCATCGGTTTGCTTCGCAATATCGTCAGCCTGGTGTCGTTCTCGATCATCCTGTGGGGTGTGTCGGGCAGTATTGAAGTGTGGGGTTTTACCATTCCCGGCTACATGTTCTGGTGCGTGCTGGTGTATGCCGTG
Organism: Pseudomonas fluorescens; assembly: GCF_902498195.1. Classification (GTDB taxonomy): domain Bacteria; phylum Pseudomonadota; class Gammaproteobacteria; order Pseudomonadales; family Pseudomonadaceae; genus Aquipseudomonas; species Aquipseudomonas fluorescens_BU. The sequence continues at coordinate 214,938 of NZ_CABVIY010000002.1, forward strand.
GTGGGCAGTTGGCTGACGCACTTGATCGGTCGTCGCCTGATCGGCCTGAACAACCAGCAACAACGCTTCGAGGCCGACCTGCGTTTCTCCATGGTGCGGATTCGCGAGAATGCCGAAAGCATTGCGCTGTATAACGGCGAACCGAATGAACATCGTCGGCTGAGCACCCGCTTCGGGATGGTCTGGCATAACTTCTGGGACATCATGAAGGTGTCCAAGCGCCTGACGTTCTTCACCGCCGGTTACAGTCAGGCCGCCATCATCTTTCCGTTCATCGTCGCTTCGCCGCGTTACTTGTCCGGCAAGATCGAACTCGGCGAGCTGATGCAAATCAGCTCGGCGTTCGGCAACGTGCAGGAAAGTTTCAGCTGGTTTATCAGCGCCTACCAGAGCCTCGCGTCCTGGCGCGCCACCTGCGATCGCCTGCTGAGCTTCCGCCAGGCCATGACCGACAACGAAGAGCGCGCGCCGGCCATCGACGTGCAGAATCAGGGCGATGCGTTGAACGTGCACAACCTTGGGCTCGACCTGGCAGATGGTCGCCACTTGCTGACCAATGCCGACATGACCGTGGAGGAGGGCGAGCGCGTGATGCTCAGCGGGCGTTCCGGCAGCGGCAAGTCGACCCTGTTGCGGGCGATGGGGCACCTGTGGCCGAGCGGTCACGGCAGCATTCGCCTGCCGGCGGCGCGTTATCTGTTCCTGCCGCAAAAGCCTTATTTGCCGATTGGCACCCTGCGTGAAGCGCTGAGTTATCCACAGCCTGGCGATACCTATACCAACGAGCGCTATGCCCACGTACTGGAAACCTGCCGCTTGCCGCATCTGGTAGCGCGTCTGGACGAAGCCAATCACTGGCAGCGCATGCTCTCGCCGGGTGAACAGCAGCGCCTGGCCTTTGCCCGGGCCCTGCTTTATGCGCCGCAATGGCTGTACATGGACGAAGCGACATCGGCGATGGATGAAGAGGATGAAGCCACGCTGTACCAGGCGCTGATCGATGAATTGCCGGGGCTGAGCATCGTCAGCGTCGGCCACCGCAGCAGCCTCAAGCGTTTCCATCCGCGGCATGTGCGTATCGAAAACGGTCATCTGGTGGACCAGGCCGTGACTGCCTGAATGGGGTAGATCCCTGTGGGAGCGGGCTTGCTCGCGAAGGCGGACTGTCAGTCCGGGCAAAGGTGTCTGAAACTCCGTCTTCGCGAGCAAGCCCGCTCCCACATCGGGATTGGGCAGTGTTCACCTCAACGGTGATCGTACAACGGCGTTGAGCTATGATGGGCTTTCAGCCGATTTTTTCGAGACAGATGTTCACCATGGAAAACCCCAACGCCGCACCACGACTCCCTCGCAAGCGCCGCAGCCTCGCTCAGGAACTGGTGACGGTGCTGTCCGAGCAGATCCGCGACGGTCACCTCAAGCGTGGCGACAAGTTGCCCACCGAGTCGGCGATCATGGATGCCCATGGCGTCAGTCGCACGGTGGTGCGTGAAGCGATTTCCCGTTTGCAGGCGGCCGGCCAGGTGGAAACCCGCCACGGCATCGGCACCTTCGTGCTCGACACCCCGAGCCCGAGCGGTTTTCGCATCGACCCGGCCACCGTGGTCACCTTGCGTGACGTGTTGGCCATCCTGGAATTGCGCATCAGCCTCGAAGTGGAGTCCGCCGGCCTTGCAGCCCAACGCCGCAGCGCCGAGCAGCTTTCCTTGATGAGGGCGGCGCTGGATGCGCTGAATGAAAGTGTCTCCCACGCCAGCGATGCCGTGGCCTCGGACTTCCAGTTCCACCTGCAGATTGCGCTGGCCACCGGTAACCGCTACTTCACCGACATCATGACCCACCTGGGCACCAGCATCATCCCGCGCACCCGGCTCAATTCCGCGCGGCTGGCCCATGACGATCAGCAGCACTACATGAATCGCCTGAGTCGCGAACACGAAGAGATCTACGACGCCATCGCCCGCCAGGATTCAGACGCCGCCCGCGCGGCCATGCGCCTGCACCTGACCAACAGCCGTGAGCGGTTGCGCCATGCCCATGAAGAGGCTGAAGCGCAGCGGGGGTAGGTTTTCGGTCGTAGTTGTACATTGCCTGTCAGATTGCCTTCGCGAGCAAGCCCGCTCCCACCTTCGAACTTCGCCGATCACAGCGTTTGTGAACGCCGCGGATCAAACGTGGGAGCGGACTTGCTCGCGAAGAGGCCGCCAGCCCTTCCACAAAACCTTCGACATTCACCGCTGATCCTCCGACAACGTATCTCTGTCATGCCGTTGGTCGCCTGATTTTACCCCCGCCTCTCCACCCTGAAGACCCTGTAAACACGGCGGATTAACAATCCGTGTCCAACAATTTTCACCCCCGACGATGAAATGCAGTTGACGGTTGTATTTTAAGTTGTACGATGACCTACAACTTCAGCGCAGGCTGAGCTGTCTTCTCACACAAAACGTCGCACAGGGTGTTCGAATAATGAATCCACAAGAACTGAAGTCCATCCTCTCCTCTGGTCTGCTGTCTTTCCCGGTGACCGATTTCAATGCCCAGGGCGATTTCAACCGCGCTGGCTACATCAAGCGTCTGGAATGGCTGGCCCCCTACGGCGCCTCGGCACTGTTCGCCGCCGGCGGTACCGGTGAGTTCTTCTCCCTGGCGGCCAGTGAATATTCGGAAATCATCAAGACTGCAGTCGATACCTGCGCGACCAGTGTGCCGATTCTGGCCGGTGTAGGCGGTTCGACCCGCCAAGCCATCGAGTACGCTCAGGAAGCCGAGCGCCTGGGTGCCAAAGGCCTGCTGCTGCTGCCGCACTACCTGACCGAAGCCAGCCAGGATGGCGTTGCCGCCCACGTTGAAGCCGTGTGCAAATCGGTCAACATCGGCGTCGTGGTCTACAACCGTAACGTCTGCCGCCTGACCGCGCCGCTGCTGGAACGTCTGGCCGAGCGCTGCCCGAACCTGATCGGCTACAAGGATGGCCTGGGCGATATCGAGTTGATGGTGTCGATCCGTCGCCGCCTCGGTGATCGCTTCAGCTACCTGGGCGGCCTGCCGACCGCCGAAGTCTACGCCGCGGCCTACAAGGCGCTGGGCGTACCGGTCTACTCCTCGGCGGTGTTCAACTTCATCCCGAAAACCGCGATGGACTTCTACCACGCGATCGCCCGCGAAGATCACGCCACCGTTGGCAAGATCATTGACGATTTCTTCTTGCCGTACCTGGACATCCGTAACCGCAAGGCCGGCTACGCCGTGAGCATCGTCAAGGCCGGGGCAAAAATCGCCGGCTATGACGCAGGCCCTGTGCGTGCGCCGCTGACCGACCTGACCGGCGAAGAGTACGAAATGCTCGCCGCGCTGATCGACAAGCAAGGTGCGCAGTAACACACCCGTTTAAACGAGGCCGCTGAGTATTCAGCGGCCTTTTGCGTGAAGTCTTTACGATTCGAGGGCACTCCAGTGACAAAGCGCTACGACAACTACATCAACGGCGAGTGGGTCGCCGGTTCCGATTATTCGGCCAACATCAACCCGTCGGAATTGAGCGACACCATCGGCGACTACGCCAAGGCTGACCTGGCCCAGGTCAACGCCGCCATTGAAGCCGCCCGCGCTGCGTTCCCGGCATGGTCCACGTCCGGCATCCAGGCGCGTCATGACTCGCTGGATAAAGTCGGCACGGAAATCCTTGCCCGTCGCGAAGAGCTCGGCACCTTGCTGGCCCGGGAAGAGGGCAAGACCCTGCCGGAAGCCATCGGTGAAGTGACCCGCGCCGGTAACATCTTCAAGTTCTTCGCCGGTGAATGCCTGCGTCTGTCCGGCGACTACGTGCCATCGGTGCGTCCGGGCGTCAACGTTGAAGTCACTCGCGAAGCCCTGGGCGTGGTCGGTCTGATCACCCCGTGGAATTTCCCGATTGCCATCCCGTCGTGGAAAATCGCCCCGGCCCTGGCCTACGGCAACTGCGTGGTGCTCAAGCCTGCCGACCTGGTACCGGGATGCGCCTGGGCCCTGGCGGAAATCATCTCCCGCGCCGGCTTCCCGGCCGGCGTGTTCAACCTGGTGATGGGTAGCGGTCGTGTGGTGGGCGAAGCACTGGTCAACAGCCCGAAAGTCGACGGCATCAGCTTCACCGGTTCCGTGGGCGTCGGTCGCCAGATCGCCGTCAGCTGCGTATCGCGCCAGGCAAAAGTCCAGCTGGAAATGGGTGGCAAGAACCCGCAGATCATTCTCGACGATGCCGACCTCAAGCAAGCGGTCGAACTGTCGGTACAGAGCGCGTTCTACTCCACCGGCCAGCGTTGCACGGCTTCCAGCCGCCTGATCGTCACTGCCGGAATTCACGACCGGTTCGTCGAAGCCATGGCCGAGCGCATGAAATCGATCAAGGTCGGTCACGCGTTGAAAGCCGGTACCGACATCGGTCCGGTGGTGTCCCAGGCGCAACTTGAACAGGACATGAAGTACATCGACATCGGCCAGTCCGAAGGTGCGCGCCTGGTCAGCGGCGGCGGTCTGGTGACGTGCGACACCGAAGGCTATTACCTCGCGCCAACCCTGTTTGCCGACAGCGAAGCCGAGATGCGTATCAGCCGCGAAGAGATCTTCGGCCCGGTGGCCAACATCGTTCGCGTGGCCGATTACGAGGCAGCGCTGGCCATGGCCAACGACACCGAGTTCGGTCTGTCGGCGGGCATCGCCACGACCTCGTTGAAGTACGCCAACCACTTCAAGCGCCACTCCCAGGCCGGGATGGTGATGGTCAACCTGCCGACCGCCGGCGTGGATTACCACGTTCCGTTCGGTGGGCGTAAAGGTTCATCCTATGGATCACGTGAGCAAGGTCGCTATGCGCAGGAGTTCTACACCGTAGTGAAAACCAGCTACATCGGCTCCTGACGCAACACCCCTGTAGGAGCTGCCGGAGGCTGCGATCTTTTGATCTTTGAAAGATCGCAGCCTCGTTTCACTCGACAGCTCCTACAGGGAATACAACAGATTCACCCGCGCATAAAAATAATCAGTGGGAGTACATCTACATGCAATCGACCCAGAAGCCGACTCACGTCCGCTATTTGATCCTGCTCATGCTGTTCCTGGTGACCACGATCAACTACGCCGACCGGGCTACCATCGCAATCGCCGGCTCCAGCCTGCAAAAAGACCTCGGCATTGACGCGGTCACCCTCGGCTACATCTTCTCCGCATTCGGTTGGGCCTACGTGGCCGGGCAAATTCCCGGTGGCTGGCTGCTGGACCGTTTCGGTTCGAAAAAAATCTACGCGCTGAGCATTTTCACCTGGTCGCTGTTCACCGTGCTGCAGGGCTATGTCGGCGAGTTCGGCATGTCCACGGCGGTGGTGGCGCTGTTCATGCTGCGCTTCCTGGTGGGCCTGGCCGAAGCGCCGTCCTTCCCCGGCAACGCACGCATCGTCGCGGCCTGGTTCCCGACCGCTGAGCGCGGCACTGCCTCGGCGATCTTCAACTCGGCGCAATATTTCGCCACCGTGTTGTTCGCCCCGCTGATGGGCTGGATCGTCTACAGCTTCGGCTGGCAGCACGTGTTCATCGTCATGGGCGTGATCGGCATCATCTTCTCGGGCATCTGGCTGAAAGTGATCTACAGCCCGCGCCAGCATCCGATGATCAATGACGCCGAGTTCAAGCACATCGCCGACAACGGCGGCATGGTCGACATGGACCAGGACAAAGGCAAAAAAACCGACGGTCCGAAGTGGGACTACATCCGCCAGTTGCTGACCAACCGCATGATGCTGGGCGTGTACCTGGGCCAGTATTGCATCAACGGCATCACCTACTTCTTCCTGACCTGGTTCCCGGTGTACCTGGTGCAAGAGCGCGGCATGACCATCCTCAAGGCCGGTTTCATCGCCTCGTTGCCGGCGATCTGCGGCTTCATCGGTGGCGTGCTCGGCGGGGTGATTTCCGATTACCTGCTGCGCAAGGGCCATTCGCTGACGTTCGCACGCAAGGCGCCGATCATCGCCGGCCTGCTGGTGTCCAGCAGCATCGTGGCGTGCAACTACGTCGACGTTGAATGGATGGTGGTCGGCTTCATGGCCCTGGCATTCTTCGGCAAAGGCGTGGGCGCACTGGGCTGGGCCGTGGTGTCCGATACCTCGCCTAAACAGATCGCCGGCCTGAGCGGTGGTTTGTTCAACACCTTCGGCAACCTGGCGTCGATCACCACCCCGATCGTCATCGGCTACATCATCAGCTCCACCGGTTCGTTCAAGTGGGCGCTGGTATTTGTCGGTTGCAACGCCCTGGTCGCGGTGTTCAGCTATCTGGTGATCGTGGGTCCGATCAAGCGTGTGGTGCTCAAAGAGCCACCGGTCAATGGTCCTGAAACCCACAACAAATTGTCTCAAGCGCATTCCTGAGGAGCGGCGTCATGCAGTTGATTGAACATTCCGACTCGCCGCGCTACATCCGCCTGCACGAGCGGGACAACGTAGTGATCGTGGTCAACGATCAGGGCGTACCGGCCGGTACCGCGTTTGCCGATGGACTGGTCACCGTGGACTTCGTGCCACAGAGCCACAAGGTCACCCTGGAAGACATTCCCGAGGGTGGCCAGGTGATTCGCTACGGCCAGACCATTGGCTACGCGTTGCAGCCGATTCCACGCGGTAGCTGGGTCAAGGAAGATCAACTGCGCATGCCGACCGCGCCACCGCTGGACAGCCTGCCGCTGTCCACCGAAGTGCCGGCCGCGCAAGCACCGCTGGAAGGCTACACCTTCGAGGGTTATCGCAATGCCGACGGCACCGTCGGCACGCGCAACATTCTGGGCATCACCACGACGGTGCAGTGCGTCACGGGCGTGCTGGATCATGCGGTCAAGCGCATCAAGGACGAATTGTTGCCCAAGTACCCGCACGTCGATGACGTAGTGGCGCTGACTCACAGCTACGGCTGTGGCGTGGCGATTACCGCCACTGACGCATACATCCCCATTCGCACCGTGCGCAACCTGGCGCGCAACCCGAACCTGGGCGGTGAAGCCTTGGTGATCAGCCTGGGCTGCGAGAAGTTGCAGGCCGGGCAGGTGATGCACGAGGACGACAGCTCGGTGGATTTGAGCGAGCCGTGGCTGTACCGCCTGCAGGATTCCAGCCACGGTTTTACCGAGATGATCGAGCAGATCATGGAGCTGGCTGAAGTCCGCCTGAAGAAGCTCGATCAACGCCGCCGGGAAACCGTGCCGGCGTCCGAGCTGATCCTGGGCATGCAGTGTGGCGGCAGTGATGCGTTTTCCGGGATCACCGCCAACCCGGCCTTGGGCTATGCCTCGGACCTGTTGCTGCGCGCCGGCGCGACAGTGATGTTTTCCGAAGTGACCGAAGTGCGCGATGCGATCTACCTGCTGACCTCCCGGGCGAAAACCAGGGAAGTCGCACAAGAGCTGGTGCGCGAAATGGACTGGTACGACCGTTACCTGGCCAAGGGCGAAGCGGATCGCAGTGCCAACACCACGCCGGGCAACAAGAAGGGCGGGCTATCGAACATTGTCGAGAAGTCCCTGGGGTCGATCGTCAAGTCCGGCAGCAGCGCGATCAGCGGTGTGCTCGGCCCTGGCGAGCGGTTCAAGGAAAAAGGCCTGATCTTCTGCGCGACCCCGGCCAGCGATTTCGTCTGCGGGACCTTGCAGTTGGCGGCGGGGATGAACCTGCACGTCTTCACCACCGGTCGCGGCACGCCATACGGGCTGGCCATGGCGCCCGTGGTGAAGGTGTCGACCCGGACCGAACTGGCACAGCGCTGGCCGGACCTGATCGACATCGATGCGGGGCGCATTGCTACCGGACGGGCGTCGATCGAGGAATTGGGCTGGGAGTTGTTCCACTACTACCTGGACGTGGCCAGCGGCAAACAGCAGACGTGGGCGGAGCGGCATAAGCTGCACAACGACATCACCCTGTTCAACCCGGCGCCAATTACCTGATTTCGCGTCGCCTGTAAAAAGATCGCAGCCTGCGGCAGCTCCTACAGGGAAACGCAAATTCCAATGTAGGAGCTGCCGCAGGCTGCGATCTTTTGATCTTAAATCAGGCCCGGTGGCTTATCATTAGCCCCCTAACGACGCGCATCTCAAGGTTCCCCCGGCATGCTGGCAATTTTCCTCGAAACCCTGAACATCACCGCACCGGTGTTCGCCATGCTGTTTCTGGGTGTATTGCTCAAGCGCATCGACTGGATCAACGACAACTTCATCCATACCGCGTCGGCCCTGGTGTTCAACGTCACCATGCCGGCGTTGCTGTTTCTGGGCATCCTGCATGCCGACCTGCACGCCGCGCTGCAACCGGCACTGCTGATCTATTTCTCCCTCGCGACCCTGGCGTGTTTCGCCATTGCCTGGGGCTGGGCGATTCTCAAGTGCCCGCGTGAAGACCGCGGGATCTATACCCAGGGCGCTTTCCGCGGCAACAACGGGGTGATCGGCCTGGCACTGGCGGCGAGCATGTACGGCGACTACGGCATTTCCCTCGGCGCGATCCTCGCGGCGCTGGTGATCCTGTTCTACAACACCCTGTCGACCATCGTGCTGGCGGTGTACAGCCCGATCATCAAGTCCGACCCGTGGAGCATCTGCAAAAGCGTATTCAGCAACCCGCTGATCATCAGCGTGATCGCGGCGGCGCCGTTTGCGTATTTCAAGATCGGCTTGCCGGGCTGGCTGGAAACCTCTGGCCAATACCTGGCGCAAACCACCTTGCCGCTGGCGCTGATCTGCATCGGCGGCACGTTGTCGCTCGCGGCGTTGCGCAAAAGCGGCAAGATGGCGCTCAGTTCAAGCCTGGTGAAAATGCTCGGCCTGCCGATCCTGGCGACGTTGGGGGCGTGGCTCTGGGGCTTTCGCGGCGCGGAGCTGGGAATTTTGTTTCTGTACTTCGGCAGCCCGACCGCCGCCGCCAGTTTCGTCATGGCCCGGGCGGCGGATGGCAATCATGAGCTGGCGGCGGCGATCATTGTCATCACCACGCTGATGGCGGCGGTGACCACCAACATCGGGATCTTTTTGTTGCAGTGGGGTGGGTGGATCTAGCTGCAGATTTGCGGTGAATTGTAGGGCCTCTTCGCGAGCAAGCCCGCTCCCACATTTGGAATGCATTCCCCTGTGGGAGCGGGCTTGCTCGCGAAGGCGTCAGACCCGTCGTTGCAACATTCGGATATTTACACCGGCTTCTGGTAGCTATCGATCACTTCCTGCGCCGCGCGGAACGCATCGATCGCCGCCGGCACGCCGGCATACACCGCGCAATGCAGCAGCGCCTCGCGGATTTCTTCCACGGTGCAGCCGTTGTTCAGCGCGCCGCGCACGTGACCCTTCAGTTCCTGCGGGCACTTCAGCGCGGTCAGCGCGGCGAGGGTGATCAGGCTGCGGGTTTTGAGTGGCAGGCCTTCGCGATTCCACACGCCGCCCCAGGCGTGTTCGTTGACGAAATCCTGCAGCGGCTGGGTGAATTCGGTGGCGTTGCCCAGCGCGCGGTCGACGAAGGCGTCGCCCATCACTTGGCGACGTACTTCAACGCCGGTCTTCTTGTGCTCGGTCATGGCCATTTCCTCTTTTTAGTGTTGGCGACGCCAGGCGCGCAGCGACGTGAACAGCAGGAACGCCACCAGCGCCGGCAGGACGAAAAACAACATCAAATGTTCAAGTTTGCCCGCCAGCGGCATGCCGGTGGTGAACGACACCACGTGCAGGCCGTAGGCCAGGTACAAGCCCAGAAACAGCAGGCCTTCGGCGCGGGTCACCCGGTAACCGGAATAGAACACCGGCAGGCACAGCGCCGCGACGCCGAGCATCACCGGCAGGTCGAAATCCAGGGCATTGGGCGACACCGACAGCGGTGACGGCGCGATCAGCGCGGTCAAGCCGAGCACGCCCAGCAGGTTGAACAGGTTGCTGCCGATCACGTTGCCCACCGCAATCTCCCGCTCACCGCGCAAGGCGGCGATCAGCGAAGTCGCGAGTTCCGGCAGGGAGGTGCTGACGGCGACGATGGTCAGCCCGATGATCCGTTCCGACAGCCCCAGGTCGGTGGCGACCGATACCGCCGCCCCCAGCAGCAAATGCCCGGCGTACACCAGCATGGCCAGGCCGGCGGCGATCATCAGCAGGCTGCTGATCCACGGTGCCTGGCCGGCATGGTCGTGGCTGGACACCGGACGCGCCGAATGCCGCGATTGGCGCAGCAGCAAGGCCAGGTACAGCAGCAGCGCCGCCAGCAGTATCACGCCGTCGACGCGGGTCAGGTCTTCGTTCCAGGCCAGCACGAACACCAGCAGGCTGGCGCCGATCATCAGCGGGATGTCCAGGCGCACCAGTTGCCGTGAAACCCGCAACGGGATGATCAGCGCCGACAGCCCGAGGGTCACGAGGATGTTGAAGATACTGCTGCCGATCACGCTGCCCACGGCGATGTCGGCGTTGTGCGCCAGGGTCGCCTGCAGGCTCACTGCCATTTGCGGTGCACTGCTGCCGAGGGCGACGATGGTCAGGCCGATGATCAGCGGTCGCACATGCAGGCGCGCAGCCAGGCGCACCGCGGCACGTACCATCAGTTCGGCGCCGGCAATCAACAGCACCAGCCCGCTGAGTAATTCGATCACGCTGATCAGGGGTAAATCGGCTAGTCCGAAAATGGTCTGGGCTCCGTGTGTCAGTCGAGGGCTTGCACGCGAACCCGTGCAGTGCCGCTTCTGAGCATACCCAGTCGTTCGGCCGCTTCATGGGACAGGTCGATCAGGCGGCCACGGGTGTGAGGCCCGCGATCGTTGATGCGCACCACGCAGGACTTGTCGTTGTTCAGGTTGGTGACCTTCACCCGCGTACCAAAGGGTAGCTGGCGATGGGCGGCGGTCAGGGAATTCTTGTCGAAACGCTCGCCGCTGGCGGTGCGTTTGCCTTGGTGTTTGGCGCCGTAATAGGACGCTATACCGGTCTTGTCGTAGCCGTGTGGGTCGACGGTGTCGGTGCTGGCGCAACCTGATAGCAGAGAGAGCAGGGCGCAAAATCCAAGTAGACGCTTCATTTGAAAGCTTCCAAAAACAAATGTGGGAGCGGGCTTGCTCGCGAATGCATTCTGACAGTCAACTCTGAGTTGAGTGCCGAACCGCATTCGCGAGCAAGCCCGCTCCCACAAGGGAATGGAGCCAGTGTATTTGGCTGGCTCCATTCCTATCAGCCTTCGAGCTTGCTTTTAAGCAGTTCGTTGACCTGTTGCGGGTTGGCCTTGCCTTTGGAGGCTTTCATGGCCTGGCCGACGAAGAAGCCGAACATCTTGCCGCGTTTGGCTTCGTCTGCCGCGCGGTATTGTTCAACCTGCTCGGCGTTGGCCGCGAGCATTTCGTCCAGCACCGCCGAGATGGCGCCGGTGTCGGTCACTTGCTTGAGGCCGCGCTTGTCGATGATCTCGTCCGCGCTGCCTTCGCCGTTGGCCATGGCTTCGAACACCACCTTGGCGATCTTGCCCGAGATGGTGTTGTCCTTGATGCGCAGCAGCATGCCGCCCAGTTGCTCGGCCGAAACCGGCGAGTCCTCGATGTCCAGGCCTTGCTTGTTGAGCAGGCTGCCCAGTTCAACCATGACCCAGTTGGCTGCCAGCTTGGCGTCGCCGCCGATGCTCGCGACTTTCTCGAAGTAGTCGGCTTGTTCGCGGCTGGTAGCCAGCACGCTGGCGTCGTAGACCGACAGGCCGAATTGCTCCTGGAAGCGCTCGCGTTTCTGCGGTGGCAGTTCCGGCAGGGTGGCGCGCACGTCGTTGAGGAACGAATTCTCGATCACCACCGGCAGCAGGTCCGGATCGGGGAAGTAACGGTAGTCGTTGGCTTCCTCCTTGCTGCGCATCGGACGGGTTTCGTCCTTGTTCGGGTCGTACAGGCGCGTCTGCTGGATCACCTTGCCACCGTCTTCGATCAGTTCGATCTGACGCTGGATTTCGCTGTTGATCGCCTTCTCGATGAAGCGGAACGAGTTGACGTTCTTGATCTCGCAGCGGGTGCCGAACTCGACCTGGCCTTTAGGACGGATCGACACGTTGCAGTCGCAACGCAGCGAGCCTTCGGCCATGTTGCCGTCGCAGATACCGAGGTAGCGCACCAGGGCGTGGATCGCCTTGACGTAAGCCACGGCTTCCTTGGCGCTGCGCATGTCCGGCTCGGAGACGATTTCCAGCAGTGGCGTGCCGGCACGGTTCAGGTCGATGCCGCTGGCGCCGCTGAACTCTTCGTGCAGGCTCTTGCCGGCGTCTTCTTCCAGGTGCGCGCGGGTGATGCCGACGCGTTTGACCGTGCCGTCTTCCAGCGCGATGTCCAGGTGGCCCTTGCCGACGATCGGCAGTTCCATCTGGCTGATCTGGTAGCCCTTGGGCAGGTCCGGGTAGAAGTAGTTTTTACGGGCGAACACGTTGTGCTGGCCGATCTCGGCGTCAATTGCCAGACCGAACATCACCGCCATGCGCACCGCTTCCTGGTTCAGCACTGGCAATACGCCAGGCATGCCGAGGTCGATCAGGCTGGCCTGGGTGTTCGGCTCGGAACCGAAGGTGGTGGAACTACCGGAAAAGATTTTCGACCGGGTGGTGAGCTGGGTGTGAATCTCCAGCCCGATCACGACTTCCCATTGCATGTGTGTCTCCTCAGAAGCCGGTTGGGGTGCGTGTGTGCCAGTCAGTGTTGAGCTGATACTGGTGCGCAACGTTGAGCAAGCGGCCTTCCTGGAAATACGGAGCGAGCAATTGCACGCCCACCGGCAGGCCATCGACGAAACCTGCAGGCATGGACAAGCCCGGCAGACCCGCGAGGTTGGCGGTGATGGTGTAGACGTCTTCCAGGTACGCAGCGACCGGGTCGCTGTTCTTGGCGCCGAGCTTCCAGGCCGGGTTCGGCGTGGTTGGGCCGAGGATGATGTCGACCTCATTGAAGGCGGCCATGAAGTCGTTCTTGATCAGGCGACGGATCTTCTGCGCCTTCAGGTAGTAGGCGTCGTAGTAACCGGCGGACAGCGCGTAGGCACCGACCATGATCCGGCGCTGCACTTCAGGCCCGAAGCCTTCGCCACGGGAGCGCTTGTACAGGTCGATCAGGTTGACCGGGTTTTCGCAGCGGTGGCCGAAGCGCACGCCGTCGAAACGCGACAGGTTGGAAGAGGCTTCCGCCGGGGCGATCACGTAGTACGCAGGAATCGCGTGCTGCATGTTCGGCAGGCTGATTTCCTTGATCACGGCGCCGAGCTTTTCCAGCTCCTTGACGCTGTTGTGGATCAGCTCGGCGATGCGCGGGTCGAGACCGGCGCTGAAATACTCTTTCGGCACGCCGATGCGCAGGCCTTGCAGCGAACCGTTCAGGCTGGCGCTGTAGTCCGGCACGGGTTCATCGATGCTGGTGGAGTCGTTCGGGTCGAAGCCGGCCATACCTTGCAACAAAATTGCGCAGTCTTCGGCGGTGCGAGCCAACGGGCCACCCTGATCGAGGCTGGAGGCGTAGGCGATCATGCCCCAGCGCGAAACACGACCGTACGTCGGTTTCAGGCCGGTGAGGTTGGTCAACGCGGCGGGCTGACGAATGGAACCGCCAGTGTCGGTCCCCGTGGCTGCCGGCAACAGACGAGCGGCAACGGCGGCGGCCGAACCACCCGACGAGCCGCCCGGTACGTGCTCCAGGTTCCACGGGTTTTTCACCGCGCCGTAGTAGCTCGACTCGTTGGCCGAACCCATGGCGAATTCGTCCATGTTGGTCTTGCCCAGGGTCACGGCCCCGGCAGCGGCCAGCTTGGCAACCACGGTGGCATCGTACGGTGCCTTGAAGTTGTCGAGCATCTTCGAGCCGCAGCTGGTGCGGATACCCTGGGTGCAGAACAGGTCCTTGTGGGCGATCGGCGCGCCAAGCAGGGCGCCGCTCTCACCGTTGGCGCGGCGTGTGTCAGCGGCTTTCGCCTGCGAGAGCGCCAGCTCTTCGGTGAGGCTGATGAAACTGTTGAGCTGCGGATCGAGCTGGGCGATGCGCGCCAGCAGGACCTTGGTCAGCTCTTCGGAGGAAAACTTCTTGTCGGCGAGTCCGCGGGCGATCTCGGCCAGAGTCAATTGATGCATTGCAGGCTCTTTCCCTTTAGTCGATGACTTTCGGAACCAGGTACAGGCCGTTTTCGACCGCTGGTGCGATGGATTGGTAAGCCTCGCGATGATTGGTCTCGGTCACGATGTCCGCACGCAGGCGCTGGCTGGCTTCCAGTGGGTGGGCCAGCGGTTCGATACCGTCGGTATTGACCGCCTGCATTTCGTCGACCAGCCCGAGAATGCTGTTGAGGGCCGAAGTGATGTGTGGAAGATCGGCATCATTGAGGCCAAGGCAGGCCAGATGAGCGATTTTTTCCACGTCGGAGCGTTCAAGCGCCATTGGGATTCTCCAGTGGAAAACAAAACGGACGACGTCCGTGTGTTAGATTGTCGGAACACTACCGCACTTCTACGGTCATAAGGCCGCGATTGTGGGGCTTGGTGCACAGAAAAGCGGCCAATTTAACATATTGGCGCCTTGCCCAAAATCCCTGTCGTTGTTAGAGTTTGCCGCACTTTTTTACCCACGCGTTGCCTAGGGTCCCTTTCCCATGTTCAAGAAACTGCGTGGCATGTTTTCCAGCGATCTTTCCATTGACCTGGGCACTGCCAACACCCTTATTTACGTGCGCGAGCGCGGTATCGTCCTGAATGAGCCATCGGTTGTGGCCATTCGGACACACGGTAACCAGAAAAGTGTCGTTGCTGTCGGCACCGAAGCCAAGCGCATGCTGGGCCGTACGCCGGGCAACATTGCTGCCATTCGTCCGATGAAGGACGGTGTGATCGCCGACTTCAGCGTCTGCGAAAAGATGCTGCAGTACTTCATCAACAAGGTTCACGAAAACAGCTTCCTGCAGCCCAGCCCTCGTGTGCTGATCTGCGTTCCATGCAAATCCACCCAGGTTGAGCGTCGTGCCATCCGTGAATCGGCCCTCGGCGCCGGTGCCCGTGAAGTCTTCCTGATCGAAGAGCCAATGGCGGCTGCGATCGGTGCCGGCCTGCCGGTTGAAGAAGCTCGCGGCTCGATGGTCGTGGATATAGGTGGCGGTACCACCGAAATCGCGCTGATCTCCCTGAACGGTGTGGTCTACGCCGAATCCGTCCGTGTTGGCGGCGACCGCTTCGACGAAGCGATCATCACTTATGTGCGTCGCAACTACGGCAGCCTGATCGGTGAGTCCACGGCCGAGCGCATCAAGCAGGAAATCGGTACGGCCTACCCGGGCGGCGAAGTGCGTGAAGTCGACGTTCGCGGTCGTAACCTGGCCGAAGGCGTCCCGCGCGCCTTCACCCTGAACTCCAACGAAGTGCTGGAAGCGTTGCAAGAGTCCCTGGCAACCATCGTTCAGGCCGTTAAGAGCGCACTGGAGCAATCGCCTCCGGAGCTGGCTTCCGATATCGCCGAGCGTGGCCTGGTACTGACCGGCGGTGGCGCTTTGCTGCGTGACCTCGACAAGTTGCTGGCCCAGGAAACCGGTCTGCCGGTAATCGTCGCCGAAGACCCGTTGACCTGCGTTGCTCGCGGCGGTGGCCGTGCATTGGAAATGATGGATAAACACACCATGGACCTGCTTTCCAGCGAATAACCCGCCGGATCGCCTCCATGCTGTTGAGCGCGCAGGCAGCACTTTGCAGTGCTGCCTGTTCGCGTTTATCTTCTGTCGTCTGCATCCAGGCCGGTTTGATGCCGTATGAATAAAGAGAACATTTGCCTGGGAGGAGCGGCTCATTAAACCGCTTTTCACCAAGGGTCCCTCACTGGGCGTGCGCTTGTTGGTGCTGGTCGTGCTTTCGGTCGCGCTGATGGTGGTCGATGCCCGCTTCACACTGCTCAAGCCAGTGCGTAGCCAGATGTCGCTGGTGCTGATGCAGTCCTACTGGATCACCGACCTGCCGCAGCGGCTATGGCAGGGTGTGGCCAGCCAGTTTGGCAGCCGGACCGAACTCGTCGCCGAAAACGAAAAACTCAAGAGCGAGAACCTGCTGTTGCAGGGGCGCATGCAAAAGCTTGCTTCCCTGACCGAACAGAACGTTCGGCTGCGCGAGTTGCTCAACTCATCGGCACTGGTCAACGAGAAGGTCGAAGTGGCCGAATTGATCGGCATGGACCCCAACCCGTTCACCCATCGCATCATCATCAACAAAGGCGAACGTGATGGCGTGGTCCTCGGTCAGCCGGTCCTCGATGCCCGTGGCCTGATGGGCCAGGTGGTCGAGTTGATGCCCTACACCTCCCGCGTCCTGCTGCTGACCGACTCCACCCACAGCATTCCGGTGCAGGTCAACCGTAACGGCCTGCGGGCGATTGCCAGCGGTACCGGTAACCCGGAGCGCCTCGAACTGCGCCACGTGGCGGATACCGCCGACATCAAGGAAGGCGATCTGCTGGTCAGCTCCGGCCTCGGCCAGCGGTTCCCCGCGGGTTACCCGGTCGCCACGGTCAAGGAAGTGATTCACGACTCCGGTCAGCCGTTCGCCATTGTCCGCGCGGTGCCGACCGCGGCCCTCAACCGCAGCCGTTACCTGCTGCTGGTGTTCAGCGACAACCGCACGGCTGAAGAGCGGGCCAACGATGCCGCGCAGGCCCAGGAATCCCTGGATGCGCAAGGCGGTGGGCCGATCATCCCGGCGACCGTGCCGAAACCCGCGATCGTTCCGGCTGCCGTTGCGGCACCGGCCACGCCGGCCGCTCCAGCGGTGGCACCCGCAGCCGCCGCACCGGTCAAGCCTGCCGCCACCCATCCGGCCGCTGCCAGGCCGCCAGCGACTGCCCCGGCAGCCGCCAAGCCGCCGGCGGCTCAGCCCGCTGCCGTCAAGCCTGCTGCCAAACCGCCTGCCTCCGCGCCGGCGACCACTGGGGGACGAGAATAATGGTCGGTGTCAAAGCCTCCCGAAACGGCTGGATGGTCTGGCTGACGTTCGCCATCGGCATGCTGCTCAGCGTTTCGCCGCTGCCGCAGTTCATGGAAATCCTTCGCCCGCTGTGGCTCGGCCTGCTGCTGGCATTCTGGGCGCTGGCCCTGCCGCAAAAAGTCGGGATGGTCACCGCGTGGTGCCTGGGCCTGGCGGAAGACGTGCTGTATGGCACGTTGCTGGGTCAGAACGCGTTGATCCTGACCCTCATTACCTACCTGGTGCTGGCGCTGCAGCAACGCCTGCGGATGTTCCCGATGTGGCAGCAGAGCCTGGTGATCCTGGTGATCTTCGGCCTCGCGCAGCTGGTTCAACTCTGGCTCAGCGCGTTGACCGGCAACCGCCAGCCAACACTGGCGCTGGTCTTGCCGGCCCTGGTCAGCGCGCTGCTCTGGCCGTGGATCAGCTTCGGTTTGCGCGGATTGCGTCGACGCTACAAAATCAATTAATTCGGTCAGGCATTTGCCTCCAACTCGACAGGGAGATGTCTTGATGAAACGGCTGTATCTCGCCTCTGGCTCGCCGCGTCGGCGTGAACTGCTCACGCAGATCGGCGTGCCGTTCACCGCCACCAGCGCGGACATCGACGAAACCCCCCTGACTCACGAATCTCCATTGGCCTATGTCGAGCGTCTGGCGCGCGGCAAGGCAGCGGCTGGCCGGGATTGTGTGGCGTCCGATGCGCCGTTCTGCGTCCTGGGCGCCGATACCGCCGTGGTGCTCGACGGCAAAATTCTCGGCAAACCGGTTGATGAAGCCGATGCTTGCGCCATGCTGAAGCTGTTGTCCGGCCATGAACATGAAGTCCTGACGGCCATTGCGTTGCTCGACGGTGAGCGTTGCGAGTCGCGGGTGGTGCGCAGTGTGGTGCGGTTTCGCCCCATCGCCAGTGAGGAGGCGGCGGCCTACTGGGCCAGCGGCGAGCCACGGGACAAGGCCGGTGGTTACGGCATTCAAGGGTTGGGCGCGGTGTTTGTCGCCGGGCTCAATGGAAGTTATTCGGCGGTGGTTGGACTGCCGCTGTGCGAAACCGCGGAACTGCTCGGCCATTTCGGCATACCCTGTTGGCAAACCCCTGACGCGCGCTAAGCGTTGTACGGACCAGATGCGGCCATTAACGTGAACATGCCTGAACGAGACCCTGCCATGAGTGAAGAGATCCTGATCAACATCACGCCGATGGAATCACGCGTGGCGGTGGTTGAAAACGGTGTCCTGCAAGAGGTGCATGTCGAGCGCACGCAAAAGCGCGGGATCGTCGGCAATATCTATAAAGGCAAGGTCGTGCGCGTATTGCCGGGCATGCAGGCGGCTTTCGTCGATATCGGCCTGGATCGTGCCGCGTTCATCCATGCTTCGGAAATTTCCCTGCGTGAAGGCCCGGCGGTGGAGAGCATCAGTGCCCTGGTGCATGAAGGCCAGAGCCTGGTGGTGCAGGTCACCAAGGACCCGATCGGCTCCAAGGGCGCGCGCCTGACCACCCAGTTGTCGATCCCCTCGCGCTATCTGGTGTACATGCCGCGTACCGCCCATGTCGGCATTTCGCTGAAGATCGAAGACGAAGCCGAGCGCGAACGCCTCAAGCAAGTGGTCACCGATTGCGTGGCCAAGGAAGGGATCAAGGAAGCCGGTGGTTTTATCCTGCGTACCGCGGCGGAAGGTGCCGGGGCCGATGAGATCCTCATGGACATCCGCTACCTGCGCCGGCTCTGGGATCAGATCAGCGAGCAGATCAAAACCATCAGCGCACCCAGTGTGATCTACGAAGATCTCGGCCTGGCATTGCGCACCCTGCGTGACCTGGTGAGCCCGAAGATCGAGAAGATTCGTATCGACTCACGGGAAACCTTCCAGAAAACCACACAGTTCGTCGCCGAACTGATGCCGGAAATCGCCGATCGTCTGGAACATTACCCCGGTGAGCGGCCGATTTTCGACCTGTACGGTGTCGAGGACGAAATCCAGAAAGCCCTGGAACGCAAGGTCCCGCTGAAGTCAGGTGGTTATCTGGTGGTCGATCCGGCGGAAGCGATGAGCACCATCGACGTCAACACCGGGGCATTCGTCGGTCATCGCAACCTCGAAGAAACCATCTTCAAGACCAACCTCGAAGCCGCGACCGCCATCGCTCGCCAACTGCGCCTGCGCAATCTGGGCGGGATCATCATCATCGACTTCATCGACATGGAAGACGAGGAACACCAGCGTCAGGTGCTGCGCACGCTGGAGAAGCAGCTCGAGCGTGATCACGCCAAGACCAACATCATCGGTATCACCGAGCTGGGCCTGGTGCAGATGACGCGCAAGCGCACCCGCGAAAGCCTCGAGCAAGTGTTGTGCGAGCCGTGCACCAGCTGCCAGGGGCGCGGCAAGCTGAAGACCCCGGAGACCATTTGCTACGAAATCTTCCGCGAAATCCTCCGGGAGGCTCGCGCCTATCAGGCGGAAGGCTATCGTGTATTGGCGAACCAGAAAGTTGTCGACCGCCTGCTCGACGAAGAGTCCGGCAACGTCGCCGAACTGGAAGGATTTATTGGGCGCACCATTCGGTTCCAGGTCGAAACCATGTACTCCCAGGAACAATACGACGTGGTGTTGCTCTGAATCGCCATGTCTTGATTAAACCTGCACGGCTGGCTTCAGCTTTCCGCAACACTTTTGCCATGGGAGCCAACTGACATGGAGCGTCTGACACGCATTTTGGCCGCTTTGACCCGCTGGGGTCTGGGCCTGTGCGCGTTGGTTTTGGTGTTGATGGCGTTGTACGTCAGCCTGGGCCGCGAACTGGCGCCGCTGGTGGGCGAGTACCGTGACGAAGTCGAGACCCGGGCCGGCGAGGCCCTGGGGATGCCGCTGCAAATCGGTGAGCTGGAAGGCAGCTGGAGCGGTTTCGCGCCCATCCTGTCGGCGCACGATGTGACCCTCGGCGAGGGCGCCAATGCCCTGCACCTGGAGAGCGTGCGCGCGGTACCGGACCTGTGGGCCAGCCTGCTGGCGCGCGAAGTGCGCATCGCCCATGTCGCGCTCAATGGCCTGAAAATCAGCCTCAAGCAAGGCGATGACGGTCAGTGGGCGCTGGAAGGCCTGCCGGTCAAGGACGATCAGCCGCTCGATCCCGAACAATTGCTCAATCGCCTGCAAATGATCCAGCAGTTGTCGGTACTCGACAGTCAGGTCACCTTGCAGCCGTGGGGTGCGTCGCCGCTGACGTTGACCTATGTCGGCCTGACCCTGAAAACCGGTGCCACCCGTCAGCGCCTCGATGCCCGTTTGACCCTGCCCGATGGCCAGCCGCTGGCCATGAGTGTCCGTACCCGCCTGCGTGCCAGTCAATGGAAAGACGGTGAGGCCGAGGTTTACCTGAGCCTGCCGCAAAGCGACTGGTCGAAATGGCTGCCCGAGAACATCAGCCAGCAGTGGAATTTTTCCGAGATCAAGGCCGGTGGCGAGCTATGGGTCACCTGGGGCAAGGGTGTGTTGCAAAGCGCTACGGTGCGTTTGAATGCGCCGCACCTCAAGGGCGCCTATGCCGAGCGCAAGCCGGTCAAGATCGACAACCTGGCGCTTAACGGCTATTTCCAGCGCAGTGCGCAAGGGATGTTGGTGACGGTGGATTCCCTGGCCATGAATCTCGGCAAGACCCGCTGGGAATCCCGACTACAGGTCAAGCAAACCGCCGCCACCGATAAAACCGAAGAACTCTGGCACCTGCAGGCCGACCGCCTTGACCTGACGCCGCTCACGCCGTTGCTCAATGCCCTGGCGCCATTGCCGGAAGGCTTTGCCACGGTGGTCGAGCGACTCAAGGTCACCGGCGGGCTGCGCAATGTACTGATCGACGTGCGGCCCAATGCCACCGACGACAGCAAGTTCAGCTTTGCCGCCAACCTTGAACAGGTGGGTTTCAACGCCTATCACGGCGCACCGGCGGCCCGGAATGTCACGGGCAGCATCAGCGGTGACCTCGGGCACGGCGAGTTGCGCATGGACAGCAAGGATTTCATGCTGCACCTGGACCCGATTTTCGCCAAACCCTGGCAATACCTCCAGGCCAACGCCCGCCTGACCTGGAAACTCGATAAAGAAGGTTTCACCCTGATCGCGCCGTACCTGAAGGTGCTGGGCGAGGAGGGCAAGATTGCCGGCGACTTCCTGATCCGCCTGCATTTCGATCACACCCAGGAAGACTACATGGACCTGCGGGTCGGCCTGGTGGACGGTGACGGTCGCTACACCGCCAAGTACCTGCCAGCGGTGCTCAGCCCGGCGCTGGACGAATGGTTGCGCACGGCGATTCTCAAGGGCGCGGTGGACCAGGGCTTCTTCCAGTACCAGGGCTCGTTGAACCATGGTGCGGCCGACACAGCGCGCAGCATCAGCCTGTTTTTCAAGGTGCACGATGCCGAGCTGGCGTTCCAGCCAGGCTGGCCCCATGTCAGCAAAGTCACGGGCGATGTCTTCGTTGAAGACAGTGGCGTGCGGATTCTGGCCAGCAAGGGGCAACTGCTCGACACCCAGGTCAGCGACATTTACGTCAACATTCCCCATGTGCCCGAAGGGCAAAGCTCCCACCTGTTGCTCGACGGCGCATTCGCCGGAGGCTTGGGTGATGGCTTGAAAATCCTGCAAACAGCGCCGATCGGCACGGCTGAAACCTTTGCCGGCTGGGAAGGCGAGGGCGATCTGCAAGGCAAATTGAAGCTGGATATTCCGCTGGTCAAAGGTGAGCAGCCGAAGATCCTCGTCGATTTCAAGACCGCCAAGGCTCGCCTGAAACTGGCCGAGCCGACCCTGGAACTGGCCCAGCTCAAGGGCGATTTCCGTTTCGACAGCGCCAAGGGCCTGAGCGGGCAAAACATCACCGCACGGGTCTTCGACAAACCGGTGACCGCGCAGATTTTCGCCGAGGGTCGCGAGGGCAAGCTCAACACCCGGGTCACCGCTGCGGGGCAGGTCGAGGTCAAGAAACTCACCGACTGGCTGAAGGTGACCCAGCCCTTGCCGGTGAGCGGCGTCATCCCTTATCAGTTGCAGCTGACCCTGGATGGCGCCGATAGCCAATTGATGGTCAATTCCAATCTCAAAGGTGTCACCGTGGATTTGCCGGCACCTTTCGGCATGTCGGCCGATGCGGGGCGTGACACGACGTTTCGCATGACCCTGCAAGGAGCAGAGCGCCGCTATTGGGTGAACTACGGCGAACTGGCCAATTTCACTTTTGCCGCACCCGCGGCCAATTTCGCCGACGGGCGCGGTGAGTTGTTCCTGGGCAAGGGTGAGGCGGTGCTGCCAGGTGCCAAGGGCTTGCGGATACGCGGCGTGCTCTCGGAGCTGGACGTCGGCCCATGGCAGGATCTGGTCAGCAAGTATGCCGGGCAAGACCCCGGCGGCAGCGCCAAGCAATTGCTCAGCGGCGCGGATTTCAAGGTCGGCAAGCTCAGCGCCCTCGGCACCACGCTGGATCAGGCTTCCGTGCAGTTGACGCGCAAACCGTCTGCCTGGGCATTGCAGCTCGACAGTCAACAGGTCAAGGGCAACGCCAGCTTCCCCGATGCCAAGGCCGCGCCGATGGTGATCAATCTGCAGACCGTGCGTCTGCCCGCCCCTGACCCGACGGTGCTGGCCGACGAGAACTCGCCGGATCCACTGGCCTCGGTCGACCCGACCAAGATCCCTGCGCTGGATATCACCATCAATCAGCTGTTCCAGGGCAACGACCTGGTGGGTGCGTGGTCGCTCAAAGTGCGTCCTACGGCCAAGGGCATCGCCCTCAACTCGCTGGACATGGGCCTCAAGGGCATTCTGTTGCAGGGCAGCGGCGGCTGGGAAGGCACGCCCGGCTCCAGCACCAGCTGGTACAAGGGGCGGATCAGCGGCAAGAATCTTGCCGATGTGCTCAAGGGCTGGGGCTTTGCACCGAGCGTCACCAGCCAGGAGTTCCGTATGGATGTTGACGGCCGCTGGCCCGGTTCACCGGCATGGCTGGCCTCCAAGCGCTTCTCCGGCACCCTCGATGCGTCGATGAAGGAAGGCCAGTTTGTTGAAGTCGAAGGCGGAGCGCAGGCGTTGCGGGTGTTCGGCCTGCTCAACTTCAACTCCATCGGTCGGCGTTTGCGCCTGGACTTCTCCGATCTGTTCGGTAAAGGCTTGAGCTATGACCGGGTCAAGGGGCTGCTGGTGGCGACCAATGGCGTCTACGTCACCCGTGAGCCGATCCAGATGACCGGCCCGTCGAGCAATGTTGAACTCAACGGCACCCTGAACCTGGTGGGCGATCAGATTGATGCCAAGTTGCTGGTGACCTTGCCGGTGACCAACAATCTGCCGATTGCGGCACTGATCGTCGGCGCACCGGCCATTGGCGGGGCACTGTTTCTGATCGACAAGTTGATCGGTGATCGCGTGTCCCGTTTCGCCAGCGTGAAGTACACCGTCAAAGGGCCGTGGAAAGACCCGAAAATCACCTTCGACAAGCCTTTTTGAAACGCCATCCTTCGGACCTATGGAGTAGCATGGCCGTACACTTCACCTGTAGGAGCTGCCGCAGGCTGCGATCTTTTGATTTTAAGAATCAAAAGATCGCAGCCTCGTTTCACTCGGCAGCTCCTACAGGCTTGCGTTGACTTCAGATAAGGAATGGCCATGTCCCTAGCGGTGATTCAAATGGTCAGCCAGAGCGACGTGCTGGCCAACCTGGCCCAGGCCCGTCGCCTGCTTGAAAAGGCAGCGGCTGGTGGTGCCGTGCTTGCCGTGTTGCCGGAAAATTTCGCCGCCATGGGTCGGCGGGACATCGCCGACATCGGTCGCGCCGAAGCGCTGGGCGAAGGTCCGATCCTGCCCTGGTTGAAACAGACCGCACGTGACCTCAAGTTATGGATAGTGGCGGGCACCTTGCCATTGCCACCGGTGGATCAGCCGACGGCCAAGGTGCATGCCTGCTCGTTGCTGGTCAATGACCAGGGCGAAACGGTCGCTCGCTACGACAAGCTGCACCTGTTTGACGTGGACGTGACAGACAATCGCGGCCGTTATCGCGAATCCGATGACTATGCTTATGGCAGTGGGGTCGTGGTCGCAGACACGCCGGTGGGGCGAGTCGGCCTGACGGTCTGTTATGACTTGCGCTTCCCGGAGCTCTACAGTGAATTGCGTGCGGCCGGCGCCGAGCTGATTACCGCGCCGTCGGCCTTTACCGCGGTGACCGGCGCCGCGCACTGGGATGTGCTGATTCGTGCGCGCGCCATCGAAACCCAGTGTTATGTGCTCGCGGCCGCCCAGGGCGGGACGCATCCGGGGCCACGGGAAACCTGGGGCCATGCGGCCATTGTCGACCCATGGGGGCGTGTGCTGGCGCAACAGGATCAAGGCGAGGCGGTGCTGCTGGCCGAGCGCGACAGCAGCGAACAGGCGTCCATCCGGGCGCGGATGCCGGTGTCCAGTCACCGGCGATTTTTCTCGCAGGGCGCTCAGCGACCTGCATCAGAACGACGAATTTAAGGCGTAAAGCATATGAGCGAGTTGTTGTCCTCAGTCAGTGAACACCTCCTGGCGCCCGGCGGCGTAACGATCGAAAGCCTGCAAGGTGTGCTCGGCGACCTGGCCGGCCCGGGTATCGATGCCGCCGACCTGTATTTCCAGGGGCAGATTTCCGAGTCGTGGGCGCTGGAAGACGGGATCGTCAAGGAAGGCAGCTTCAACCTCGACCAGGGTGTGGGCGTGCGCGCGCAATCGGGTGAAAAAACCGGTTTCGCCTACAGCAACGCGATCACCCTGGAAGCCCTGGGCGCGGCGGCCCGTGCCGCCCGTTCGATTTCCCGCGCCGGGCAGAACGGCACGGTGCAAGCGTTCACCACCCAGGATGTTGCGCAGCTGTACGCGCCGGACAATCCGCTGGAAGTGCTGACCCGTGCCGAGAAAGTCGATCTGCTCAAGCGTGTCGATGCCGCCACTCGCGCGCTCGATCCGCGTATCCAGCAAGTCACCGTGAGCATGGCCGGTGTGTGGGAGCGGATCCTGGTGGCGTCCACCGATGGCGGCCTGGCGGCGGACGTGCGGCCGCTGGTGCGCTTCAACGTCAGTGTGATCGTCGAGCAGAATGGTCGTCGCGAGCGCGGTGGCCATGGCGGCGGCGGTCGGACCGATTACCGTTATTTCCTCGGCGAAGACCGCGCCATGGGCTATGCCCGTGAAGCGCTGCGTCAGGCATTGGTCAATCTGGAAGCCATTCCGGCACCGGCCGGCACCTTGCCGGTGGTGCTCGGTTCCGGCTGGTCGGGCGTGCTGTTGCACGAAGCGGTCGGCCACGGCCTGGAAGGCGACTTCAACCGCAAGGGCAGCTCGGCCTACAGCGGGCGCATGGGCGAGATGGTTGCGTCCAAGCTGTGCACCATTGTCGATGACGGCACCCTGTCCGGTCGCCGTGGCTCCCTGAGCGTTGACGATGAAGGCACCCCGACCGAATGCACCACGCTGATCGAGAACGGCGTGCTCAAGGGTTACATGCAGGACAAGCTCAACGCGCGCCTGATGGGCGTGGCCCGCACCGGCAACGGCCGTCGCGAATCCTACGCGCATCTGCCGATGCCACGCATGACCAACACCTACATGCTGGCCGGCGAAAGCGACCCGGCGGAAATCATTGCCTCGGTGAAGAAGGGCATCTACTGCGCCAACCTCGGCGGCGGCCAGGTCGATATCACCAGTGGCAAGTTCGTGTTCTCTACCAGCGAGGCGTACCTGATCGAAGACGGCAAGATCACTGCCCCGGTCAAAGGCGCGACGTTGATCGGCAACGGCCCGGAGGCCATGAGCAAGGTGTCGATGGTCGGCAACGATCTGGCGCTGGACAGCGGTGTGGGCACGTGTGGCAAGGATGGGCAGTCGGTGCCGGTGGGTGTCGGCCAGCCAACGCTGAAAATTGATGCGATCACCGTGGGTGGCACGGGCTCGTAAGGAAAAACAACCGTAGGAGCTGCCGCAGGCTGCGATCTTTTGATCTTGAAATGATCGCAGCCTGCGGCAGCTCCTACAGGAGAAGGACGTTAATCAGCGCAAACCGCGTTGAGTCTCGTCCAGCTCACGGATGTACTTGAAGATTTTACGGCTGGAAGCAGGAGGCTTGTTTTGCGCAACCTCGTGCTGGGCCTGACGGATCAAGGAACGCAATTGCTGGCGATCGGCGTCAGGGTAGTCGACGACGAATTTTTCCAGAACGGCATCGTCACCGGCAATCAGGCGATCTCGCCAGCGCTCCAGGTTATGGAAGCGCTCGTTGTACTGGCGAGTGGAGGCATCGAGTTGATCGAGCAACACCAGAATGGCGTCAGTGTCCTGATCGCGCATCAGCTTGCCGATGAACTGAAGGTGCCGTTTACGCGCGATGTTCGCGGTGTGCTTGGGCGCATCGGCCAGGGCCCGGCGCAAGGCGTCGGTCAAGGGCAGTTTTGCCACCAAGTCAGGCTTGAGTGTTGTAAGGCGCTCGCCAAGGTCAACCAGAGCATGCAGCTCGCGTTTAACCTGGGATTTGCTTTTTTCTCCCGTATCGAGGGAGTCGTCGTAAGAATCAACCATGGTGGCCGTCCGCAAGAAAACGCCGCCATGATAACCAGTCGGGGGCCGCTTGTCCGGCCCGGTCGCTCGATGACCGTTACCGAAAGCAGAATTTGAGTGGAGAACAGCATGAGTGCAGTTGAAAGCGTCGGCCCACAAGCATTGCCGGCACTGCAAGAGCAAGTCGAGCAGATCATCGCTGAAGCCAAGCGCCAGGGCGCCAGTGCCTGTGAAGTGGCGGTGTCCCTGGAGCAGGGCCTGTCGACCTCGGTACGCCAGCGCGAAGTCGAAACTGTTGAATTCAATCGCGATCAGGGCTTTGGCATCACCTTGTACGTCGGCCAGCGCAAGGGCTCGGCCAGCACCTCGGCCAGCGGTCCGGATGCTATCCGCGAAACCGTCGCCGCGGCACTGGCCATTGCCAAGCACACGTCGGAGGACGAGGCTTCGGGTCTGGCGGATGCCGCACTGATGGCCCGGGATCTGCAGGACTTCGACCTGTTCCATGAGTGGGACATCACGCCGGAGCAAGCCATCGAGCAGGCCCTGGCGTGTGAAGCCGCGGCCTTCGCTGCCGACAGCCGAATCAAGAACGCCGATGGCACCACCCTGAGCACTCATCAGGGCTGCCGGGTCTACGGCAACAGCCACGGGTTTATCGGTGGCTACGCATCGACGCGGCACAGCCTCAGTTGCGTGATGATCGCCGAGGCCGACGGCCAGATGCAGCGCGATTACTGGTACGACGTGAACCGCCAGGGCAATTTGCTGGCCGACCCGGTGAGCATTGGCCAGCGTGCCGCGCAACGGGCTGCGAGCCGCCTGGGTGCGCGTCCGGTGCCGACCTGCGAAGTGCCGGTGCTGTTCTCCGCGGAGCTGGCCGGTGGTCTGTTTGGCAGTTTCCTGTCGGCCATTTCCGGCGGCAGCCTGTATCGCAAATCATCGTTCCTTGAGGGCACCCTGGGCCAGAAACTGTTTCCGGAGTGGCTGACCATCGACGAGCGTCCGCATCTGATGCGGGCGATGGGCAGTGCGGCGTTCGATGGCGATGGCCTGGCGACGTATGCCAAGCCGTTCGTCGAAAAAGGCGAACTGGTGTCCTACATCCTCGGCACTTACTCCGGTCGCAAGCTGGGCATGCCGAGCACCGCGAACGCCGGTGGTGTGCACAACCTGTTCGTCACCCATGGCGATGAAGATCAGGCCGCCTTGCTGCGCCGCATGGGGCGCGGCCTGCTGGTGACCGAATTGATGGGCCAGGGCCTGAACATGGTGACGGGTGATTATTCCCGCGGCGCGGCGGGGTATTGGGTCGAAAACGGCGAAATCCAGTTCGCGGTCCAGGAAGTGACCATCGCCGGCAACATGCGCGACATGTTCAAACAGATCGTTGCCGTGGGTAATGACCTGGAGCTGCGCAGCAATATTCGCACGGGGTCGGTGTTGATCGAGCGGATGACTGTCGCCGGTAGCTGAGCCTCCTCGCTGTAGACTGAGGCGCGCCACCCACGGGGTGGCGCGCTTTTTTTTGCCCTGCAGGAGCCTCATGTGGGAGCGGGCTTGCTCGCGAATGCGGTGTGTCATTCGATATCCATGCTCAATGACATACCGCATTCGCGAGCAAGCCCGCTCCCACATGGAGTTCGTCGCACCTTTTCGGGGTTGTTTTGGTTCTCATTATCATCTAATAATAAATCTCATTACCGAATGAGCCCCGGATCATGAGTTCTGCCTTGCACGAGCAGCCTTACCTCGAAAGCTGGCGCTGGATGAGTCGCCAGATCCGTTGTGCGATGGACCCCGACGAACCTCGCCTGATCGAACATTACCTGGCCGAAGGCCGGTACCTGGCCTGTTGCACGGCGACCTCACCCTGGACCGTCGCTGAAACCTCCTTCCGTTTGTTGCTCGACACCGCCGCCGATGTCGCGCTGCCCTGGCACTGGCGCACCTACTGTCTGGACCAGGCCTGGCGCCCGCTGCGTGAACTGGAACGACTCTCCCTCTGCAAATGCCGCCTCAAGCGCTGGCAGAGCTACACCTGGCAACTGGCGACCTGCGAGTTGCAACCCTCCATTCCTCTTAACGAACTGGTGCAAGGATTTTCAGATGACCAAGACACGTATTGAGCGCGACAGCATGGGCGAACTCCAGGTCCCGGAAGACGCCCTCTACGGCGCACAGACCCAACGTGCGGTGGATAACTTCCCGATCAGCGGCAAACCGATGCCGGTGCAGTTCATTCGGGCGTTGATCCTGGCCAAGGCAGCCGCAGCCCGCGCGAACATCGAACTCAAGCAGATCAGCGAATCGCAAGGCAAAGCCATCGTCGATGCCGCGCAAGGCCTGCTTGAAGGCGATTTCATGCAGCACTTCCCGGTGGACATCTTCCAGACCGGTTCCGGCACCAGTTCCAACATGAACGCCAACGAAGTGATCGCCACCTTGGCCAGCCGGCTGCTGGGTGAGCCGGTGAACCCCAACGATCACGTCAACTGTGGCCAAAGCAGCAACGACATCATTCCCACCACCATCCACGTCAGTGCGGCGCTGGCCTTGCACGAGCAGTTGCTGCCGGCGCTGAAAGGGCTGGTGCAGGTGATCGAGCGCAAGGCCGGGCAGGTTCATCACCATGTCAAAACCGGACGCACCCACCTGATGGACGCGATGCCGGTACGCATGAGCCAGGTGCTCAATGGCTGGGCACAACAGTTGAAGGCCAACATCGGTCACCTGCAGGATTTGCAACCCAGCCTGCAATCCCTGGCTCAAGGTGGAACGGCAGTGGGGACCGGGATCAATGCGCACCCCGAGTTCGCCGCGCGTTTCAGCCAGCAACTGAGCCAATTGACCCGGGTCGAGTTCACGCCGGGTGTGGATCTGTTTGCGCTGATCGGCTCCCAGGACACCGCTGTCGCCGTCTCCGGTCAACTCAAGGCCACCGCGGTCTCGCTAATGAAAATCGCCAACGACCTGCGCTGGATGAACTCTGGACCGCTGGCCGGGCTTGGCGAAATCGAACTCGAAGCGTTGCAGCCGGGCTCTTCGATCATGCCAGGCAAGGTCAACCCGGTGATTCCGGAAGCCACAGCCATGGTCGCCGCCCAGGTCATTGGCAACGACACGGTCATCACCATTGCCGGTCAGTCGGGCAACTTCGAATTGAACGTGATGCTGCCGATCATCGCCCAGAACCTGCTGAGCAGCATCGAGTTGCTGGCCAATGCCAGCCGCCTGTTGGGTGAAAAGGCCATCGCCAGCTTCAAGGTCAACGACGCACGACTGAAGGAAGCGTTGTCGCGCAACCCGATTCTGGTGACCGCCCTCAACCCGATCATTGGCTACCAGAAAGCCGCCGAAATCGCCAAGAAGGCCTATCAGCAAGGTCGACCGGTGATCGATGTCGCCCAGGAGCACACCGACCTGTCGCGTAGCCAGCTGGAAGAGTTGCTCAACCCGGAAAAACTCACCGCAGGCGGCGTGTGAACCCCGCTACCGCTTTGGAGGCACACCATGGAGCACTGGAAACGCACGATCGAAAGGGCCAATCGCTTTTTCATGCTGGGTGAACTGGTCGATGCCCGCGAGGCCTACTTGCAGGCATTGGCCCTGGCCCAAGTGTTGTTCGAGCGCTGGGCGGATGCCGATGAAGCGGTGGCGGCCTGCGTGATTTCCCATCACAACCTGGCGGACCTGCACCTGCGCCTGAACCAGCCGGAGGAGAGCGCCGAGTATCTGTGCGCTATCCACCAACGGTTGTTGCAGACCATGCAGGACCCCCGACTGCCGACGGCATTGCGTGAAGCCGCGCTGCGCCAGAGCAGCAAAACCTATGTCGAACTGCTGAATTTCATCAGCGAACACGGCGAATACCCGCGCACTCATCGTTTGCTGCACATCGATGCCACGTCGTCGCAACCCCCTGCGCCTCATCATCATGGAGTTCATTGAAATGGCTTTTACCTTGCCTGCCTTGCCGTATGCCTACGACGCCCTGGAGCCGCACATCGATGCGCAGACCATGGAGATTCACTACACCAAGCATCACCAGACCTACATCAACAACCTGAACGCCGCCGTTGAGGGCACCGAGTTTGCCGAGTGGCCGGTGGAAAAACTGGTGGCCGCCGTTCAGGAGCTGCCGGAAAAACTCCGCGCGGCCGTGATCAATCAGGGCGGTGGCCACGCCAACCATTCGTTGTTCTGGGAAGTCATGGCGCCCCATGGCGGCGGCAAGCCGGAGGGCATCCTGGCCAAGGCCATCGATGAGCAACTGGGTGGTCTCGACAGTTTCAAGGACGCCTTCACCAAAGCCGCGCTGACCCGTTTCGGCAGTGGTTGGGCCTGGCTGAGCGTGACGCCGCAAAAGACCCTGGTCGTGGAAAGCAGCGGCAATCAAGACAGCCCATTGATGAATGGCAACACACCGATTCTCGGCCTGGATGTCTGGGAACACGCCTATTACCTGCAATATCAGAACCGCCGTCCGGAATACATCAGCGCGTTCTACAACGTGATCAACTGGCCTGAAGTCGCTGCGCGCTATCAGGCTGCGCTGGTCTGAGTTTTCAAAAAAACAATTCAAGGCAGACTATGGGCACTGAAACACTGGCGATCGGAAGTGGGCGAATGTTTCGTTACGCGTTTGGATCGCTGTTAATGCTGGCGGGCATGAGCTTGCTGGTGGCGCATGGGCTGGAATGGCTGGACCTTGAACCGAAGCTGTCGCGGGCATTGCAGGGGGGTGCCATCTGCGCCTTGGGCACTGCGCTGGGGGCGGTTCCGGTGCTGGTGATCCGGCGCATGCCCCAGGCACTCAGCGATACATTGCTGGGGTTTGGTGCCGGTGTGATGCTGGCCGCGACTGCGTTTTCGCTGATCGTGCCGGGCATCGCAGCGGCAGAAAACCTGGGCATGACCCCGTGGGCGTCCAGCAGCCTGATCTGTTTCGGCATCATGCTCGGTGCATTCGGGCTGTTTCTGGTCGATCGCAAAGTGTCCGGCGCCTCCCCGGAAATGCTCATTGGCACCGTGGAGCACCCGGTGATTCCGCCGCGGATCTGGCTGTTCGTGTTCGCGATCATTGCCCATAACATTCCCGAAGGGATGGCGGTGGGCGTCTCGGCCGGAGGCGGCATGCCGGATGCCGACAGCCTGGCGATGGGCATCGCCTTGCAGGATGTGCCTGAGGGGCTGGTGATTGCCTTGGTTTTGGCCGGGGCAGGGATGTCGCGGTTCAAGGCGTTCCTGATCGGTGCCGCCTCAGGCCTGGTCGAGCCGGTATTCGCGCTGTTGTGCGCGTGGCTGGTGAGCCTGGCCGAACTGTTGCTGCCGTTGGGTTTGGCATTGGCGGCCGGGGCGATGTTGCTGGTGGTCACCCACGAAATCATTCCAGAGTCGCGCCGTCACGGTCACGACAAGCTGGCGAGCCTCGGGTTGCTGATCGGGTTTTGCTTGATGATGGTGATGGATACGGCGTTGGGGTAGGAGGCGAGTATTACTCGCCTTCATCGAAGTAGTTGTTGATCAAGGCCACCAGCGCATCCATCGCTTCCTGTTCCTGCTCGCCTTCCGTGCTCAAATGGATTTTGGTGCCCTTGCCGGCGGCGAGCATCATCATGGCCATGATGCTTTTGCCATCGACGGTGGATTCGGGCGTGCGTCCTACCCTGATCGTGCAACCCTTGAATTGACCGGCAACCCCAACGAATTTTGCAGACGCCCGGGCATGCAGGCCCAATTTATTGATGATTTCGATTTCCAGAGCAGGCATCGCGATGTGAATCCTTTAGCTGAGGTCGCGGTGGCGGACCTGGACGTTTTTCAGGGATTGCTGCAGGGTCTTGCCCAGGCGTTCGGTCAGGTAGACAGAACGGTGATGACCGCCGGTGCAACCGATGGCAATGGTGACATAGGCGCGGTTGCTGGCGGCAAAACGGGGTAACCATTTGAGCAGGTAGGAGGAAATATCCTGGAACATCTCTTCAACGTCCGGCTGTGCCGCGAGGTACTCGGCAACCGGTTGATCCAGGCCGGACTGCGCGCGCAACTCAGGCTTCCAGTAAGGATTGGGCAGGCAGCGCACATCGAAGACCAGGTCGGCGTCCACCGGCATGCCACGCTTGAAACCGAAAGACTCGACCAGGAACGCTGTTCCGGGCTCCGGCTGGTTCAGCAGGCGCAGCTTGATGGTGTCGCGTAGCTGGTAAAGGTTCAGGTTGGTGGTATTGACCTTGAGATCGGCCAGGTCGGCGATAGGGCCTAGCAGGCTCGTTTCATCGTTGATCGCCTCGGCCAGCGAGCGATTGGCACTGCTGAGCGGGTGGCGGCGGCGGGTTTCCGAAAAGCGTTTGAGCAAGGTTTCTTCGTCGGCATCCAGGTACAGGACGTCACACTGGATATGTCGGCTGCGAACCTCTGCCAACAGCTCCGGGAACCGCGACAAGTGGCTTGGCAGGTTGCGGGCATCGATCGATACCGCAACCAGCGGCTGGGACAGCTCGGTGTGAATCAGCGCGCGTTCCGCCAGTTCCGGCAGCAAGCCGGCCGGCAGGTTGTCGATGCAGTAATAGCCGTTGTCCTCAAGTACATCGAGGGCGGTACTTTTACCCGAGCCGGAGCGGCCGCTGACGATGATCAAGCGCATGATTACTGCCCGTTTTGCTCGTCTAGGACAACCTGATACAAGGCTTCATTGCTCGGGGCGCTGCGCAATTTGTCGCGCACGTCCTTGCGGTCGAGCATGCTGGCGATCTGGCGTAACAATTCAAGGTGCGCATCGGTGGCGGCTTCCGGGACCAGCAGGACGAACAACAGGTCAACCGGGGCGCCATCGATAGCGTCAAAATCGATAGGGGCGTCCAGGTGCATCAAGGCGCTGATGGGCGAATGGCAACCCTTGAGGCGGCAGTGAGGAATGGCGATGCCGTTGCCAAAACCGGTGGAACCGAGTTTTTCACGGGCAATCAAAGCCTCGAAGACATCTTGCATCTCCAGATCCGGCACTTCGCGATGGATGAGGTTGGCAATTTGCTCGAGGGCTTTCTTTTTGCTGCCGCCCGGCACGTTCACGAGGGAACGGCCGGGGGTCAGGATACTTTCAAGTCGGATCATGGGTTGGGAGTGTTAACGACCGGTAGCGCCCTGGAGGAGGCTCTGGGTCTTTTCCTTATGCTTTTTGAGTTGTTTATCCAGCTTGTCGGTCAGTGCGTCGATCGCCGCATACATATCGGTATGTTCTGCGTTGGCGACCACTTCATTGCCGGGAATATGCAGCGTGGCTTCGATTTTCTGCTTCAGCTTTTCGACCGTCATCGTGACCTGCACGTTGGTGATCTTGTCGAAATGTCGCTCCAATCGTTCGAGTTTTTCGCCGATGTAGGTGCGAAGAGGTTCGGTCACTTCCAGTTGGTGTCCACTGATGTTGACTTGCATACAGCTTCTCCTTCGTTGCCAGTGCATAAAGCGGTAGACCCGATGATCTACCACTGGAACGCTGTGGCGTGGCTCTACATCAACCGCTTGCGTTCGCTCGAAGGCGCGATCCCGAGGGATTCGCGGTACTTGGCGACGGTGCGGCGAGCCACCTGAATGCCTTGTGCCTCCAGTAAACCAGCGATCTTGCTGTCACTCAACGGCTTTTTCTGATTTTCCGCGGCAACCAGTTTTTTGATGATCGCGCGGATCGCCGTGGACGAGCATTCGCCACCTTCAGAGGTGCTGACATGGCTGGAGAAAAAGTATTTCAGTTCGTATATGCCCCGAGGGGTATGCATGAACTTCTGGGTGGTCACCCGAGAGATCGTTGACTCGTGCATGCCGACCGCTTCAGCGATGTCATGCAGGACCAATGGCTTCATGGCTTCGTCGCCATACTCCAGGAAGCCGCGCTGATGCTCGACGATCTGGGTGGCAACTTTCATCAGGGTTTCGTTGCGGCTTTGCAGGCTCTTGATGAACCAGCGGGCTTCCTGCAACTGGTTGCGCATGAAGGTGTTGTCGGCACTGGTGTCGGCGCGACGCACGAAACCGGCGTACTGGGCGTTGACGCGCAGGCGCGGCACTGACTCCTGGTTGAGCTCCACCAGCCAGCGCTCGTTGTCCTTGCGCACGATTACGTCGGGTACGACGTACTCGGCTTCGGTGGACTCGATCTGCGAGCCCGGGCGCGGGTTGAGGCTCTGCACCAGTTCGATCACCTGGCGCAGCTCATCTTCCTTGAGTTTCATGCGGCGCATCAGCTGGCTGTAGTCACGGCTGCCGAGCAAGTCGATGTAGTCGGTGACCAGGCGCTTGGCCTCGGCCAGCCAAGGCGTTTTGGCGGGCAGCTGGCGCAACTGCAGGAGCAGGCATTCGCCCAGGTTGCGGGCGCCGATGCCGGCGGGTTCGAATTGCTGGATGCGGTGCAGGACGGCTTCGATTTCGTCCAGTTCGATGTCCAGTTCCGGGTCGAAGGCTTCGAGGATTTCCTCGAGGGTTTCGTCCAGATAACCCTGGTTGTTGATGCAGTCGATCAGGGTCACGGCGATGAGCCGGTCGGTGTCGGACATCGGCGCCAGGTTCAATTGCCACAGCAGGTGGCTTTGCAGGCTTTCCCCGGCCGATGTGCGGGTGGTGAAATCCCACTCGTCGTCATCGTTGCTTGGCAGGCTGCTGGCGCTGGTCTGGTAGACGTCTTCCCAGGCGGTATCGACGGGAAGCTCGTTGGGAATGCGCTCGTTCCAGTCGCCTTCCTCGAGGTTATCAACCGTCGGGGCGCTTTCCTGGTAGGAGGGTTCCTGGATATCGGTGTTGGGCTTCTGTTCGGCGTTGTCGGCCAAGGGGTCGGTGTTATCGAAGTCGTCGCCTTCTTCCTGGCGTTCGAGCATCGGATTGGACTCCAGGGCCTCCTGGATTTCCTGTTGCAGGTCCAGGGTCGACAATTGGAGCAGGCGGATGGCCTGTTGCAGCTGCGGTGTCATCGTCAGCTGCTGGCCCATTCTCAAGACTAGCGATGGTTTCATGGCAGGGGCTTAACACCTTATTCGCCGGCGCACATGCGCCATCCACTACAGAGCGCCGGAGCGCCAAACTTAAGCAAATTATATGCCCGAAATTGCAGTGTTTGCCTAGAGCGCTGTAACAATAAAAAAGTGTTGATTTTTCATCGAGACAAGCGCTCGGTCGACAAGCCAGGCACCTCAGTGCTTACAGGCGGAACTCATGGCCCAGGTACACTTCCTTGACCAGATCGTTGGCCAGGATGGTGGCGGAGTCGCCTTCGGCGATCAGTTGGCCATCGTTGACGATGTAGGCGGTTTCGCAGATATCCAGGGTTTCACGGACGTTGTGGTCGGTGATCAGCACGCCAATGCCCTTGGCCTTGAGGTGGTGGATGATTTGCTTGATGTCGCCCACCGAAATCGGGTCCACGCCGGCGAAAGGTTCGTCGAGCAGGATGAATTTCGGGTTGGTGGCCAGCGCACGGGCAATTTCCACGCGGCGGCGTTCGCCACCGGACAGGCTCATGCCGAGGTTGTCGCGGATGTGGCTGATGTGGAATTCCTGCAACAGGCTTTCCAGTTCCTTGCGACGGCCGTCCTTGTCGAGTTCCTTGCGGGTCTCGAGGATCGCCATGATGTTGTCGGCGACCGAGAGTTTGCGGAAGATCGACGCTTCTTGCGGCAGATAGCCGATACCGGCCTTCGCCCGACCGTGCATCGGTTGGTGGCTGACGTCCAGATCGTCGATCAGGACGCGGCCCTGGTCTGCCCTGACCAGGCCGACAATCATGTAGAAGCAGGTGGTCTTGCCGGCGCCGTTGGGACCGAGCAGGCCGACGATCTGACCGCTCTCGATGGACAGGCTGACGTCACGCACGACCTGGCGGCTCTTGTAGCTCTTGGCCAGATGCTGAGCTTTCAGAGTTGCCATTACTGGGCCTTTTGCTCGTCAGTTTTCTTTTTCGGCTGGATCACCATGTCGATGCGCGGGCGCGCCTCGGTGACTTTGCTGCCGGTGGCGCGGCCGGCGCTGGCCAGCTTCTTGACCGTGTCGTAGACGATTTTCTCGCCCTGGGTGGTGTTGTTGTCCTTGTCGACCACTTTGGCGCGATCGATCAGCACGACGCGGTTCTGCGAGGCGTGGTACTGGATGGTCACGCCCCAGCCTTGTACAGGCTTGGTGTCGCCCTGGGTTTGCAGTTGCTCGAAGTAGGCCAGGTTGCCCACCGAGGTCACCACGTCGATATCGCCGGCAGCGGTGCGGGTGATGGTCACGGTATTGCCGGTGACCTTCATCGAACCCTGGGTAATGATCACGTCACCTTTGTAGGTGGCAATGCCATTCTTGTCGTCCAGCTGGGCATCGTCGGCCTGGATGCGGATAGGCTGCTCTTGATCGTTCGGCAGAGCCCAGGCGCTCACGCTTCCCAGTGCTGCGCCCAGACTGAGCAAAATAGGGAGGGTTTTAACGAGCCTCATACTGTCCTCTTACGTTCGATAGCAGGTGTATCCTGCTTTCTTTCAAGTACGCTTTCATTCCGTTGCCTGTCGATACACCGCCGGCGCCGTCGATTCTAACGGGTTGCTCGGTCTGCGCATATTGCTGCTGCGGGAACACCGTCATGCGCGTGGTGGTGATCAGGGTCCTGCGGTTTTTCTCGTCGAAACGCGTGATGCGTACCGAATCGATCAGTTCGACCTGGGTGCCGTCCGGATTGACTTCGCCCTTTTCGCTCTGGACGTGCCAGGGGAATTGAGTGCCGCGGAACATGTTCAGGTCGGGGTTGGTCAGCAAGGTCACTTCGGTCGCTTTAAGGTGTTCGACCTTGTCCGATGTCATTTCGTATTGCAGCTTGCCGTCCGGCAGGAACTGCACGCTGTGGGCGTTGATGGCGTAATAGTCGATCGCGCTGTTGTCGACCGGCGCAACCGGCTTGTCGAGGAAGCGTTCGGGGCTGATGTTCCAGTAGCCGACCGCGGCGAAAATCGCCGCGATGCAGCCGAACACCAGGATGTTGCGAATCTTTTTGCTCAGCATGTTTGGCTCACAGGTACGCGGCGTTGGCCGCATCGAGGCGGCCCTGGGCGCGCAGGATCAATTCGCAGAATTCGCGGGCGGCACCTTCGCCGCCGCGGGCCTGGGTCACGCCATGGGCGTGCTCACGCACGAAGCTGGCGGCATTGGCCACGGCCATGCCCAGGCCCACACGGCGAATCACCGGCAGGTCCGGCAGGTCGTCACCCAGGTAGGCGACCTGTTCATAGCTTAGGTTGAGTTGGCCAAGAAGCTCGTCGAGCACCACCAGTTTGTCTTCGCGGCCCTGATACAGGTGCGGGATACCGAGGTTTTTAGCCCGGCGCTCGACCACCGGCGTCTTGCGGCCACTGATGATCGCGGTCTGCACGCCGGCGGCCATCAACATCTTGATGCCCTGGCCGTCGAGGGTGTTGAAGGTCTTGAATTCGCTGCCGTCTTCGAGGAAGTACAGGCGTCCGTCGGTGAGAACGCCGTCGACGTCGAAAACCGCCAGCTTGATCTGTTGGCCGCGTTGCATCAGGTCCGTGCTCATTACATTACCCCCGCACGCAGCAGGTCGTGCATGTTCAAGGCGCCGACCGGACGGTCTTCGTCATCGACCACCACCAGCGCGTTGATTTTGTGATCTTCCATGATTTTCAGGGCTTCGGCGGCGAGCATCTCGGCGCGGGCGGTCTTGCCGTGGGCGGTCATGACTTGATCGATGGTGACGCTGTGGATGTCGATGGTACGGTCCAGCGTGCGGCGCAAATCGCCGTCGGTGAAGATCCCGGCGAGCTTGCCATCGGCTTCGAGGATCACGGTCATGCCCAAACCCTTGCGGGTCATTTCCATCAGGGCGTCCTTGAGCAGGGTGCCGCGCTGGACTTGTGGCAACTCCTGGCCGGCGTGCATGACGTTTTCCACTTTCAGCAGCAGGCGTCGGCCCAGTGCGCCACCCGGATGGGAAAAAGCGAAGTCCTCGGCGGTGAAACCGCGGGCTTCCAGCAGGGCGACGGCCAGTGCATCACCCATGACCAGTGCGGCGGTCGTCGAAGAGGTGGGCGCCAGGTTCAGCGGGCAGGCTTCATGTTCGACGTGGACGTTGAGGTTCACCTCGGCGGCCTTGGCCAGCGGCGAATCGGGATTGCCGGTCATGCTGATCAGCTGGATGCCCAGGCGCTTGATCAGCGGCAGCAGGGTCACGATTTCATTGGTGGAGCCGGAGTTCGACAGCGCGAGGATGATGTCGTCGCGCGTGATCATGCCCATGTCACCATGGCTGGCTTCAGCGGGGTGAACGAAAAATGCCGTGGTGCCGGTGCTGGCCAGGGTGGCGGCGATCTTGTTGCCGATATGCCCCGACTTGCCCATGCCGACCACGACTACGCGGCCTTTGCTGGCCAGAATCATCTCGCAGGCGCGTACGAAATCTGCGTCGATTTGCGGCAGCAAGCCTTGTACGGCTTCCACCTCGAGGCGGATGGTGCGTTGGGCGGATTGAATCAGGTCGCTGGATTGGCTCATGTCAGAAATCGTTTAGCCTGATGAAAAGGCGGCGATTATAGCGGTTATGATCGAAACCCTCACGCAAGTTCGTCGCGCATTGTCATTCCTTGTTACCGAATCCCTCTAAATGAAGCCTTTTGCTACCTATGTCGTGGAACAAGGTCCGGCAATGACCTTGGGCGCGTGGCGTTTGCAGTGATATAGTTCGCCGCCAGTTCGGCCCGCCCGGAGGTATGTGCTTTCGTCAGAAAGTCAGGCGTCCGAGTGAGAGGCTGCATCGCAAGGAGTTTAGATGAGT
Organism: Pseudomonas fluorescens; assembly: GCF_902498195.1. GTDB lineage: Bacteria > Pseudomonadota > Gammaproteobacteria > Pseudomonadales > Pseudomonadaceae > Aquipseudomonas > Aquipseudomonas fluorescens_BU. The sequence continues at coordinate 254,289 of NZ_CABVIY010000002.1, forward strand.
GCCGATAACGCCTACGCGGTCGAGCTGAAGGGACTGACCTTCAAGCGCGGTGCGCGCAGCATTTTCAATAACGTCGATATCCGTATTCCCCGCGGCAAGGTCACCGGCATCATGGGACCTTCCGGCTGTGGCAAGACTACGCTGTTGCGATTGATGGGGGCGCAGTTGCGACCTTCCAGGGGCGAAGTCTGGGTCAACGGCCAGAACCTGCCGAAGCTCTCGCGCAGCGATCTGTTCGATGCCCGCAAGCACATGGGCGTGCTGTTTCAGAGTGGCGCACTGTTTACCGACCTCGATGTGTTCGAGAACGTGGCCTTTCCCCTGCGTGTCCACACCGCGCTGCCTGAAGAAATGATTCGCGATATCGTCCTGCTCAAGTTGCAGGCCGTGGGTTTGCGCGGTGCCATCGACCTGATGCCCGACGAGCTGTCCGGCGGCATGAAGCGGCGCGTCGCGCTGGCACGGGCGATTGCGCTGGACCCGCAGATCCTCATGTATGACGAGCCCTTCGTCGGCCAGGACCCAATCGCCATGGGCGTGCTGGTGCGCCTGATCCGCCTGCTCAACGATGCGCTGGGCATCACCAGCATCGTGGTGTCCCACGACCTGGCCGAGACCGCGAGCATCGCCGACTACATCTATGTGGTGGGCGACGGGCAGGTTTTGGGGCAGGGCACGCCTGAAGATTTGATGAGTTCGGATGACCCGAAGATTCGCCAATTCATGACCGGCGAACCCGATGGTCCGGTCGCGTACCACTTTCCAGCGACGGATTACCGCGCAGATCTCCTGGGGAAGCGTTGATGCGCAAGATTTCACTTTTAGAGCGCGTGCGCCGCTTCGGCAGCGCCGGCATCGATGTGCTGGCGGTGTTCGGACGTTCGACGCTGTTCCTGTTTCATGCGCTGCTGGGCCGTGGCGGCATCGGTGGTGGTTTCGGCCTGTTGGTCAAGCAACTGCACTCCATAGGCGTGATGTCGCTGGTGATCATCGTGGTCTCCGGGATTTTCATCGGCATGGTGCTGGCGCTGCAGGGGTTCAATATCCTGTCCAGCTACGGTTCGGAGCAGGCGGTCGGGCAGATGGTTGCGCTGACATTGCTGCGCGAATTGGGCCCGGTGGTGACGGCATTGCTGTTTGCCGGGCGTGCCGGTTCGGCGCTGACGGCCGAAATCGGCAACATGAAGTCCACCGAACAATTGTCCAGTCTCGAAATGATCGGGGTCGACCCGCTCAAGTACATCATTGCCCCGCGCCTTTGGGCCGGCTTCATTTCCCTGCCGGTGCTGGCGATGATTTTCAGCGTGGTGGGCATCTGGGGCGGTTCGTGGGTGGCTGTCGACTGGCTGGGTGTCTATGAAGGTTCGTACTGGTCGAACATGCAGAACAGCGTGACCTTCGCGGACGATGTGCTCAACGGCATCATCAAAAGCATGGTTTTTGCCTTCGTCGTGACCTGGATCGCCGTATTCCAAGGCTATGACTGCGAGCCCACTTCCGAGGGGATCAGTCGTGCCACTACCAAGACCGTGGTGTATGCCTCACTGGCTGTGCTCGGTCTGGACTTTATTCTGACCGCCTTGATGTTTGGAGATTTCTGATGCAAAACCGCACCCTGGAAATCGGTGTCGGCCTTTTCTTGCTGGCTGGCATCCTGGCTTTGTTGCTGCTGGCGTTGCGGGTCAGTGGCCTGTCGCCCAGCCCGAGCACCGATACCTATAAACTTTATGCGTACTTCGACAATATCGCCGGTTTGACGGTCAGAGCTAAAGTGACCATGGCCGGTGTGACCATCGGCAAGGTCACGGCAATCGATCTGGACCGCGACAGTTTCACCGGTCGGGTGACCATGCAGCTGGAAAAGCGCGTAGATAACCTGCCGGCCGACTCCACTGCATCTATCCTGACCGCCGGGCTGTTGGGCGAGAAGTACATCGGTATCAGCGTGGGCGGGGAAGAAGCCCTGCTCAAGGACGGCGGGACGATTCACGACACCCAGTCGTCGCTGGTGCTCGAGGACCTGATCGGCAAGTTCCTTCTCAACACCGTTAGCAAAGACGCCAAATGAGGAATTTTTAAATGATCTCTACCTTGCGACGTGGCCTGTTGGTATTACTCGCGGCCCTGCCGTTGATGGCTAACGCCGTGGCGGCGCCTTCCGCGCACGAACTGGTACAGGACACCACCAACCGTTTGCTGGCCGATCTGGCCGCCAACAAAGACAAGTACAAGCAGGATCCGCAGGACTTTTATACGGCGCTGAACACCATCGTCGGGCCCGTGGTGGATGCCGAGGGCATTTCCAAGAGCATCATGACGGTCAAGTACTCGCGTAAAGCCACGCCTGCGCAAATGAAGACCTTCGAAGAAAACTTCAAGAAGGGTCTGTTCCAGTTCTATGGCAACGCCTTGCTCGAATACAACAACCAGGGCATCACCGTGGATCCCGCCAAGGACGAGTCGGGCGACCGTACGAGTGTCGGCATGACCGTCAAGGGCAGCAATGGCGCGATCTATCCTGTGTCCTACACGTTGGAAAAAGTCGGTGGCGACTGGAAGCTGCGCAACGTCATCATCAACGGCATCAACATCGGCAAGCTGTTCCGCGATCAGTTCGCCGACGCGATGCAGCGCAATGGCAATGACCTGGACAAGACCATCAATGGTTGGGCCGGGGAAGTCGCCAAGGCCAAGGAAACCGCTGAGCAGTCCACCGAGAAGCAAACCCAATGAGTGAGTCGGCCGTCCTGATGGACGAAGCCGGCGAGCTGCGGCTCAGCGGCGTGCTGGATTACCGCACGGGCCCGGGCCTGCGCGAGCACGGGCAGGCGCTGATCAAGGCCAGCAAGGCCGAGGCACTGGTGGTCGATTGTTCGGCGGTGACCAAGTCCAGCAGCGTCGGGCTGTCGTTGCTGCTGTGCTTCATGCGCGATGCACAGGCGGCCGGCAAGGCGCTGAGCATCCGTGGGATGCCAGAAGACATGCGCGAAATTGCTCAGGTCAGTGAATTGACCGAGCTGTTGGCGCATCCCTAACCCGCATCGATAAACAAGCCCCCCGTCAGAGTCCTGCTTCGCGGGGTTCGCAGGCGCGGGGCTTTTTTGTATGATGTCCGACCCGCGCGCACAGGGCGCCGATTGAGGTTGAGCATGCAGGCCGTAGAAGTGAAAAGCTTCCTTGAAGCAAAGCTGCCAGGAACGCAGGTGGAAGTTGAAGGCGAAGGCTGCAATTTCCAGCTGAACGTGATTAGCGATGAACTGGCGGCATTGAGCCCGGTCAAGCGTCAGCAGCAGATCTATGCCCATTTGAACCCATGGATCACCGATGGCAGCATTCATGCGGTCACTATGAAATTTTTCAGCAGCGCGGCCTGGGCCGAGCGCACCTGAGCCCAAGGGCGTCGAGATTCTTATGGATAAATTGATTATTACTGGCGGTGCTCGTCTTGACGGCGAAATCCGCATCTCCGGGGCAAAGAACTCTGCCCTGCCGATCCTAGCCGCCACGCTGCTGTGCGATGGTCCGGTGACCGTTGCCAACCTGCCGCACCTGCACGACATCACCACCATGATCGAATTGTTCGGTCGCATGGGGATCGAGCCGGTGATCGACGAGAAACTGTCCGTCGAAATCGACCCGCGCACCATCAAGACCCTGATCGCTCCGTACGAACTGGTTAAAACCATGCGTGCGTCGATCCTGGTGCTGGGCCCGATGGTTGCCCGTTTCGGTGAAGCCGAAGTGGCGCTGCCTGGCGGTTGCGCCATCGGTTCGCGTCCGGTCGACCTGCACATCCGTGGCCTGGAAGCCATGGGCGCGATCATCGACGTCGAAGGCGGCTACATCAAGGCCAAGGCGCCTGAAGGCGGCCTGCGCGGCGCGCACTTCTTCTTCGACACCGTCAGTGTGACCGGTACCGAAAACATCATGATGGCCGCCGCTCTGGCCAAAGGCCGCAGCGTACTGGCAAACGCCGCGCGCGAGCCTGAAGTCGTCGACCTGGCGAACTTCCTGAACGCCATGGGTGCCAAGGTATCCGGCGCTGGCACCGACACCATCACCATCGATGGCGTCGAGCGCCTGCACACCACCACTTACAAAGTGATGCCTGACCGTATCGAAACCGGCACCTACCTGGTGGCGGCTGCCGTGACCGGTGGTCGCGTGAAGGTCAAGGACACTGATCCGACCATCCTCGAAGCCGTCCTGGAAAAACTCCGGGAAGCCGGCGCCGAAATCACCTGCGGTGACGACTGGATCGAGCTGAACATGCACGGCAAGCGGCCCAAAGCCGTCAACGTGCGCACCGCTCCGTACCCGGCATTCCCGACAGACATGCAGGCGCAGTTCATCTCCCTCAACGCCATTGCCGAAGGCACCGGTGCTGTGATCGAGACGATCTTCGAAAACCGCTTCATGCACGTTTACGAACTGCACCGCATGGGCGCCAAGATCCAGGTTGAAGGCAACACCGCCATCGTCACCGGTACCGAAAAGCTCAAGGGCGCGCCCGTCATGGCCACCGACCTGCGTGCTTCGGCCAGCCTGGTGATTTCGGCGCTGATCGCCGAAGGCGACACGCTGATCGATCGCATCTACCACATCGACCGTGGTTACGAGTGCATCGAAGAGAAACTGCAGATGCTGGGCGCCAAGATCCGTCGCGTTCCGGGCTAGTGGTTGCAGATGGGGCACAGGGACGTGCCCATTGGTTTTGTTTCAAGTCGAGGGCGTCTTTTCATTATGGAGAATGCCCTCGATGTGTGTCCGGCGCCATTTGTGACCGGGCATCAGTAGCCTGATAAGGACTGACGTTTCCCATGTTGACCATCGCACTGTCCAAGGGCCGCATCCTTGACGACACCCTGCCGCTTCTGGCTGAAGCGGGCATTGTGCCGACCGAGAATCCGGACAAGAGCCGCAAGCTGATCATCCCCACGACCCAGGAAGATGTACGCCTGCTGATCGTGCGTGCCACCGACGTGCCGACCTATGTCGAGCATGGTGCCGCCGACCTGGGTGTCGCCGGTAAAGACGTGCTGATGGAATACGGCGGCCAGGGCCTGTACGAGCCACTGGACCTGCAAATTGCCCAGTGCAAGCTGATGACCGCCGGCAAGGTCGGCGCCATCGAGCCCAAGGGCCGCCTGCGCATCGCCACCAAGTTCGTCAACGTTGCCAAGCGTTACTACGCCGAGCAGGGCCGCCAGGTCGACATCATCAAGCTGTACGGCTCGATGGAACTGGCTCCGCTGATCGGCCTGGCCGACAAGATCATCGACGTGGTCGACACCGGTAACACGCTGCGGGCCAACGGCCTGGAGCCCCAGGAGTTCATTGCTGCCATCAGCTCCCGGCTGATCGTCAACAAGGCTTCGATGAAAATGCAGCACGCCCGTATCCAGGCGTTGATCGACACCCTGCGCAAGGCAGTGGAGTCTCGACACCGCGGCTGATTCACCTGCGCGCCGGTAAGGCGCGCCCGTCTATCCGCCTCATAGCCAGAATTCTCAGGTGCCCAAGCGGAAACGACTGCTAAGTTAGGGCGCCTGAGTTTTTGCCATTCCTATGAGGCTCTCGCTATGACCGCACCGACTGCAATTCGCCGACTCAACGCTGCTGACCCGGATTTCGCGCATCATCTGGATCATCTGCTGAGCTGGGAAAGTGTGTCTGACGACTCGGTCAATCAGCGGGTGCTGGACATCATCAAGGCCGTGCGTGAGCGTGGCGATGCTGCATTGGTGGATTACACCCGTCAGTTCGACGGGCTGGACGTTGCCTCCATGGCCGACCTGATCCTGCCGCGCGCACGCCTGGAACTGGCGCTGACCCGCATCACCGCAGAGCAGCGCGAAGCCCTGGAAAAAGCCGCGGCACGCGTGCGCAGCTACCACGAAAAGCAGAAGCAGGATTCCTGGAGCTACACCGAAGCCGACGGCACGGTGCTGGGCCAGAAGGTCACGCCGCTGGATCGCGCCGGCCTGTACGTGCCGGGCGGCAAGGCGTCGTACCCGTCGTCGGTACTGATGAACGCGATCCCGGCCAAGGTCGCTGGCGTGACCGAAGTGGTCATGGTGGTGCCGACTCCACGTGGTGAAATCAACGAGCTGGTGCTGGCCGCGGCCTGCATCGCTGGCGTCGACCGCGTGTTCACCATCGGCGGCGCACAAGCCGTTGCCGCGCTGGCCTACGGCACTGAAAGCGTGCCGAAGGTCGACAAAGTGGTCGGCCCGGGCAACATCTATGTCGCCACCGCCAAGCGCCACGTGTTTGGCCAGGTCGGCATCGACATGATCGCCGGTCCTTCGGAGATCCTCGTGGTGTGCGACGGCAAGACCGATCCGGACTGGATCGCCATGGACCTGTTCTCCCAGGCCGAGCACGACGAAGACGCCCAGGCGATTCTGGTTAGCCCCGATGCTGCGTTTCTGGATCAGGTCGCCGCCAGCATCGCCAAGCTGATGCCGACCATGGAGCGCGCCGGGATCATCGAAACCTCGATCAATGGCCGTGGCGCGCTGATTCAGGTGCGTGACATGGAGCAAGCCATCGAAGTCGCCAACCGCATCGCGCCGGAGCACTTGGAGTTGTCCGTCGCCGATCCGCAGGCCTGGCTGCCACAGATTCGCCACGCCGGCGCGATCTTCATGGGCCGTCACACCTCCGAAGCCCTGGGTGACTACTGCGCGGGTCCGAACCACGTGCTGCCGACCTCCGGCACTGCACGGTTCTCGTCGCCGCTGGGTGTGTACGACTTCCAGAAACGCTCCTCGATCATCTTCTGCTCCGAGCAGGGCGCATCGGACCTGGGCAAGACCGCTTCGGTGCTGGCCCGCGGCGAGTCGCTGACCGCTCACGCTCGTAGCGCCGAATACCGCATCATTGACGACAAGCAGGGGAACTGAGCATGAGTAAATTCTGGAGCCCGTTCGTCAAGAATCTGGTGCCCTATGTGCCGGGCGAACAACCAAAACTGGCGAAGCTGGTGAAACTCAACACCAACGAAAACCCGTACGGCCCATCGCCCAAAGCCCTGGCCGCGATGCAGGCCGAACTGAACGACAACTTGCGCCTGTACCCGGACCCGAACAGCGACCTGCTGAAAAACGCAGTCGCCAACTACTACGGCGTGCAGAGCAACCAGGTGTTCCTCGGCAACGGTTCCGACGAAGTCCTGGCGCACATTTTCCACGGCCTGCTGCAACACGATCAGCCGCTGTTGTTCCCGGACATCAGCTACAGCTTCTATCCGGTGTACTGCGGCTTGTACGGCATCCAGTTCGACGCGGTGCCGCTGGACGAGCAGTTCCAGATCAACCCGGCGGACTACGCCAAGCCTAACGGCGGGATCATTTTCCCTAACCCGAACGCACCGACCGGTTGCCTGTTGGCGCTGGAAGCCGTCGAGCAGATCCTCAAGGCCAGCCCGGATTCGGTGGTCGTGGTGGACGAAGCCTACATCGACTTCGGCGGGGAAACCGCCATCAGCCTGGTGGACCGTTATCCGAACCTGCTGGTGACCCAGACCCTGTCCAAATCCCGTTCCCTGGCTGGCCTGCGGGTGGGTTTGGCAGTGGGGCATCCGGACCTGATCGAGGCGCTGGAGCGGATCAAGAACAGCTTCAACTCCTATCCGATCGATCGCATGGCGAATGTGGGTGGGGCAGTGGCTTTCGAGGATCGCGAGTACTTCGACAAGACTTGTCAGCTGGTGATCGAACACCGTGAATGGGTGATCGAGCAGTTGCAGGCCAAGGGCTTTGAAGTGCTGCCGTCGGCGGCGAACTTCATCTTTGCCCGGCATCCCAAGCATGATGCAGCGGGGCTGGCGGCGAAGCTGCGTGAGCAGGGCGTGATCGTTCGGCACTTCAAGCAGGAGCGGATTGCGCAGTTCCTGCGGATCAGCATCGGCACGCCAGAGCAGAACCAGGCACTGATCGACGGCCTCGGCGACCTTTAAACCCCCTTCGCGAGCAAGCCCGCTCCCACACTTGGACCTTCGTCGTGCACAGAATTTGTGCTCAATGGAGATCCAGTGTGGGAGCGGGCTTGCTCGCGAATGGAGCGCCGCCAGTTCGACGTCTTACTCGTGATGCGGCTCACCCAGGAACGTCAGCGAACTGAACAGTCCCCGACTGCCCACATCCGCGCTGTCCTTCACCGGCACTTCCACCTGCGCCGCAATCACATTCAGCCCTTCATTGCGCACCAGCACCTGCGCCCGGCCATCCTTGTCGGTTTCGGTGCTCAAGGTGTTCGGTGCATTGCGGTAATCGCCCACCAGTTTCACGCCCGCCGCCGGCTTGCTGTCCAGTAGCACCCGGACCGGCAGCGACTGGCCCGGCCCAACGGTCAGCGGATCGACCTCGGGCAGTATCAGCAACTTCAGCTGATCAAGTTTCGGCAACTTTGCGCCCGGCTGATCAATCGCCAGGCTGTACTTGAAGGTCTGGGTCGATTCGATCGCCCCCGGCACTTTGCTGCGCCCCTCGTTGATCCATTTTTTGTCAGCAGTCTGCGACCACATGCCGTTATCCAGTGCGACGGCCATCACCGCCGGTGGTTTCAGGGGGTGCAGGCGGGCGTGATCGGCCAGGCGCTGCACCGTCACCGGTATCATTTTCCCATTGCCGTCATAGGCCCAGGCGCCGCTGATTTTCTGGGCCTTGAACGCATTATCCTCGGCACCGTGGCCGTAGATCACTTCGATGTTGCCGCGGCGTTCTTCGGTCCACAGGCCATGGGCCGAGACTTGAGTGGCGAACAGCAGGCCAAGTAGTGCCAGGGGTTTGAGCGGGTGCATGCAGACGTCCTTTTACAGAGTGAGTGTCAGGCTGACAGTGAAATTGCGCGGCTCGCCGGGGTTGACCCAGTAGTTGCTGTACGAGCGCTCGAAGTACTTCTCATCGAAAACATTGTTCAGGTTCAGGCCCACTGTGACGTTGTCGCTGGCCTTGTAATGGGCCAGCAGGTCGACGGTGTGGTATGCCGGTAACTCGAAGTCGGTGCCGGCTTCGCCTGAGCGATCGCCAACGTAAGTGAAGGCCGCGCCGAGGTCCGAGCCGCGCAAGCTTCCCTCCTGGAACTCATAGACCCCCAGCAGGCTGCCGCTGCGTTTGGCCACGCCCAGTATTCGGCTGCCGGTGGGGATGACCTTGTCACCCTCGGTGACTTCGGCGTCGATGTAGGCGAAGGCGCCGATGACCCGTACGGCATCGGAGACTTGCCCGGCGACTTGCAGATCGAAACCCCGGCTGCGGGCCTTGCCCATGGCGCGGCTGGTGTCGGTGCCCGGATCCAGGGCAAGGACGTTTTCCTTGTCTATCTGGAAGACGGCGAGGGTGCTGCTCAAGCGTTCGTCGAACAGCTCGCTCTTGAGGCCGATTTCATAGCCGACCCCTTCCTCCGGGTCGAAGGACTTGCCGGCGGCATCAAGACCATTGTTGGGTTTGAACGAGGTGGACGCGTTGGCGAATAAGCCGACTTCAGGCGTGAGCTGATAGAGCAAGCCGGCCCGCTGGGTCAGGGCGTCGTGGGGCTGGCGACTGGTGGCGTCGCGGCTATGGTCATCGATACGCTGATCGAACTGCTCGAAGCGCGCACCGAGCATGCCCCGCAGTTTGTCGGTAAAGATGACCTGGTCTTGCAGGTTCAGCGCGTGGCTCTCGACATGCTCGAAAAAATCTGTCCCGGAGCGCGCGCCAGCGGGTTTCGGCTGGCCGTAGACCGGTTGGTAGAGGTCGATCGCGTAGGGGCTGCCGGCAATGGTCGTCACCCGCTCGGCCTTGCGGTAGTTCTCGTACTCGCTGCCGATCAGCAGTTCATGCTGCCAGCCGCCGAGGTCGAAAAAACCGCGCAGTTCAAGCTGGGTAATGCTGTCGTGCCAGTGGTTGTCACGCTCGCGGTAGCGGCGATTGACCGTGTGGACGTCGGCGTTCAACGGGCGCGATTCGGAGGCGAAACCCCAGAGCTTGCCTTCCTTGTAGTGACTGGCCAGGCGCAGCTTCCAGGTGTCATTGAGTTGATGTTCAAGCGCCGCTTGCAACTGGTTGTTGTGATTGTCGATGTCGCCGTCGTTCGGTTCGCCTAGGAAGGTCGAGCGGGAAACGCCGCTCCAGGTATTGTTCGGTGCGACGATGCCACGGTCGAATGTCGAGCTGTGCCGGACGAATTCGCTTTCCACCAGCAGGTGGGTGTCGGGATTCAGCTGCCAGCTGAAGGAGGGCGCGACGAATACTCGCTGGCTGTCGACGTGATCGCGAAAACTGTGGTTGTCCTCGATGGCCAGGTTGACCCGCGACAGGACATCGCCGTTGTCGTCCAGCGGTGTGTTGACGTCCAGCGCGGTGCGGTAGCGATCCTGGCTGCCTGCGCTGGTTTGCAGCGTGGCGAAAGCCTCGGCCTGGGGCTTCTTGGTGACGATGTTCACCGTGCCCCCGGGATCTCCACGGCCATAGAGGCTGGCTGCCGGGCCTTTGAGCACTTCGATGCGCTCGATGTTGGCCACGTCCGGTGTGCTCGGGTAGCCGCGGTTGGCGCTGAAGCCGTCCTTGTAGAACTCCGACGTGGTGAAGCCGCGCACGCTGTATTCGTAAAGCGTCAGGCCGCCAAAGTTGTTCTGTTTCGACACGCCGCCGGCAAAGTCCAGTGCGCGTTCGACGCTGGTGCTGCCCAGGTCATTGAGCACGCTGACGGGAATGACGCTGATTGACTGCGGGATGTCGCGGATGGCCGTGTCGGTCTTGGTCGCACTGGAGGAACGGGTAGCGCGGTAGCCATCGACCGGGCCGGTGGCGGACTCGTAATCGGAAACGACGCTGATAGCATCCAGTTCGAGGGTTTGGGAGTCCTCGGCGAAAACCGGATTCCCCAGCAGGCCGAAGGCAATTCCGGCGAGGGAAGCCTTTGTTCGAGACGACATGTTATGTTGTTCCAATTGCTAGAATTGAAACAATATAACATGTCTAATGAGAATGTCTGCCAATAGCCCGAGATTCTCGGGCCAGGATTAGTTTTCTTCTTTTTCCTTGATCGGCGCGGGCGGTGGACGCAAGCCGATTTCCGCCGTGAGCTTGAGTTCCTTGCCGTTGCGCATGACCTGGACCGTGACTTTATCCGTTGGTTTGATCCGTGCGACCTGGTTCATCGAACGGCGGCCATCGCCGGCGGGTTCGCCATCGATGGCGAGGATCACGTCGCCCAGTTGCAGACCGGCCTTCTGCGCCGGGCCGTCGCGGAAAATGCCGGCGACGACGATGCCTGGTCGCCCCGACAAGCCAAACGATTCCGCCAGCTCCTGGCTCAAGGGTTGCACTTCAATGCCCAGCCAGCCGCGAATCACCTGGCCGTGTTCGATGATCGACTTCATCACCTCCATCGCCAGTTTGACCGGGATCGCAAAACCGATGCCCTGGGAGCCGCCGGACTTGGAGAAAATCGCGGTATTGATACCCGTCAGGTTGCCGTTGGCATCCACCAGCGCGCCGCCGGAGTTGCCGGGGTTGATCGCGGCGTCGGTCTGGATGAAGTCTTCGTAGTTGTTCAGGCCCAGCTGATTACGCCCGGTGGCACTGATGATGCCCATGGTCACGGTCTGGCCGACACCGAACGGGTTGCCGATGGCCAGCGTCACGTCGCCGATGCGGATGTTGTCGGAGCGGCCGACCGTGATCGAGGGCAGATTCTTCAAGTCGATCTTCAGCACCGCGAGGTCGGTTTCCGGGTCGCTGCCAATCACCCGGGCCAGGGTTTCACGACCGTCCTTGAGTGCCACCACGATCTGGTCGGCGCCGCTGGTCACGTGGTTGTTGGTCAGGATGTAGCCTTCCGGGCTCATGATCACGCCGGAGCCGAGGCTCGATTCCATGCGTTTCTGCTTGGGCGAGTTGTCGCCGAAGAAACGGCGGAACTGCGGGTCTTCAAACAGAGGATGGTTGGGCTTGTTGATGACTTTGGTGGTGTACAGGTTCACCACCGACGGCGCGGCGGTGGTGACCGCGTCGGCATAGGACACCGGGCCTTGCTGCATGCTGGTGGTTTGCGGGGCTTGTTGCAGATTGACGTCGAGGCTGGGAAGCCCGACCCATTGCGGGTAACGCTGGATGATTAACAGAGCGACAAGCACGCCGGCCAACAACGGCCAGCCGGAAAAACGCAGCGCCTTGAGCATTAAGCACGTCCTGAGAGGTTGCAGGCGGTTAGAGACCGCCCATAATGTCGCGCATTATACGAGGCCGCGCGTGCCTCTGAACGGGATATTTAGGAGTCTTTTATGGCCGTCGCCCTGAGCACACTCGTCGAAGAAGCCGACCGTTACCTCAACAGTGCGAAAATCGCCGACTATTGCCCCAACGGCCTGCAGGTCGAAGGGCGGCCGCAGGTGATGCGCATCGTCAGTGGCGTCACCGCCAGCCAGGCCTTGCTCGATGCCGCGGTGGAGGCCAATGCCGATCTGGTGCTGGTGCACCATGGTTATTTCTGGAAGGGCGAAAACCCGTGCATCACCGGCATGAAGCAGCGTCGCCTGAAGACCCTGCTCAAGCACGACATCAGCCTGCTGTCCTATCACCTGCCGCTGGACCTGCACCCGGAGGTTGGCAACAACGTGCAGTTGGCGCGCCAACTCGACATCACCATCGAGGGCCCGCTGGATCCCGACAACCTGAAAATCGTCGGTCTGGTCGGCTCGTTGGCCGAACCCGTGACGCCCAGGGACTTCGCGCGCCGCGTGCGCGAAGTCATGGGCCGCGAGCCGCTGTTAATCGAGGGCAGTGCAACGATTCGCCGGGTTGGCTGGTGCACCGGTGGCGGCCAGGGCTACATCGACCAGGCGGTGCTGGCGGGTGTCGACCTGTACCTCAGCGGCGAAGCCTCGGAACAAACCTTCCACAGCGCCCGGGAAAACGACATCAGTTTCATCGCCGCCGGTCACCATGCCACCGAACGCTATGGCGTCCAGGCGCTGGGAGATTACCTGGCGCGACGATTTGCCCTTGAGCACATCTTCATCGATTGCCCGAATCCGATCTGAAGAACACCACAGATCAAATGTGGGAGCGGGCTTGCTCGCGAATGCGGATTAACATTAACGGATCTGTTGACTGACTCACCGCCTTCGCGAGCAAGCCCGCTCCCACAAAGTCCTCCGCGGCCAAACAGGCAGGCATATTCATATACCCTTTCGATCTAGCCCGCGTCCTGATTAGAAGAGGTCGCTGTGCTAGGATTCCCCGCTCGAACACGGCCCGCTGGCCGTTCATAAGAAAGATTTCGTGAGTAGCCATGGTCGACAAACTGACGCATCTGAAACAGCTGGAGGCGGAAAGCATCCACATCATCCGCGAGGTGGCCGCCGAGTTTGATAACCCGGTGATGCTGTATTCCATCGGTAAAGACTCCGCCGTGATGCTGCACCTGGCACGCAAGGCATTCTTCCCCGGCAAGCTGCCGTTTCCGGTGATGCACGTCGACACCCAGTGGAAATTCCAGGAGATGTACAAGTTCCGCGACAAGATGGTCGCCGAGCTGGGCCTCGACCTGATCACCCACGTGAACCCGGAAGGCGTGGCGCAAGGCATTAACCCGTTCACCCACGGCAGTGCCAAGCACACCGACATCATGAAGACCGAAGGCCTCAAGCAGGCACTGGACAAGCATGGTTTCGACGCCGCCTTCGGTGGTGCCCGTCGCGATGAAGAGAAATCCCGCGCCAAGGAGCGCGTGTACTCGTTCCGCGACAGCAAGCACCGCTGGGACCCGAAAAACCAGCGCCCGGAGCTGTGGAACGTCTACAACGGCAAGGTCAACAAGGGCGAATCCATTCGCGTGTTCCCGTTGTCGAACTGGACCGAGCTGGACATCTGGCAGTACATCTACCTCGAAGGCATCCCGATTGTGCCGCTGTACTTCGCCGCCGAGCGTGAAGTCATCGAGAAGAACGGCACCCTGATCATGATCGACGACGAGCGCATCCTCGAACACCTGAGCGATGAAGACAAAGCCCGCATCGTCAAAAAGAAAGTGCGTTTCCGTACCCTTGGCTGCTACCCGTTGACGGGCGCGGTGGAGTCCGAGGCCGAAAGCCTCACGGACATCATTCAGGAAATGCTCCTGACGCGAACTTCCGAGCGCCAGGGCCGTGTCATCGACCACGATGGCGCAGGCTCGATGGAAGACAAAAAACGTCAAGGTTATTTCTAAGGGGCTGTCATGTCGCATCAATCTGATTTGATCAGCGAGGACATCCTCGCCTACCTGGGCCAGCACGAACGTAAAGAGCTGCTGCGCTTCCTGACCTGCGGTAACGTCGACGACGGCAAGAGCACCCTGATCGGGCGCCTGCTGCACGACTCCAAGATGATCTACGAAGATCACCTGGAAGCGATCACCCGCGACTCGAAAAAAGTCGGTACCACCGGCGAAGACATCGACCTGGCATTGCTGGTCGACGGCCTGCAGGCCGAGCGTGAGCAGGGCATCACCATCGATGTCGCCTACCGCTATTTCTCCACCGCCAAGCGCAAATTCATCATCGCCGACACCCCCGGCCATGAGCAGTACACCCGCAACATGGCCACCGGTGCGTCCACCTGTGACCTGGCGATCATCCTGGTCGACGCCCGTTACGGCGTGCAGACCCAGACCCGTCGCCACAGCTTCATCGCCTCGTTGCTGGGCATCAAGCACATCGTCGTCGCCATCAACAAGATGGACCTCAAGGACTTCGACGAGGGCGTGTTCGAGTCGATCAAGGCCGACTACCTGAAGTTCGCCGAAGGCTTGAAGCTCAAGCCGACCAGCATGCACTTCGTACCGATGTCGGCCCTCAAGGGCGACAACGTGGTGAACAAGTCCGAGCGCTCGCCGTGGTACACCGGCCAGTCGCTGATGGAAATCCTCGAGACCGTGGAAGTGGCGGGCGACCGCAACTTCACCGACCTGCGTTTCCCGGTGCAATACGTCAACCGTCCGAACCTGAACTTCCGCGGTTTCGCCGGCACCCTGGCCAGCGGCATCGTCAAGAAGGGCGACGAGGTTGTTGTTCTTCCGTCGGGCAAGAGCAGCCGCGTGAAATCCATCGTCACCTTCGAAGGTGAACTGGAACACGCCGGCCCAGGTCAAGCCGTGACGCTGACCATGGAAGACGAGATCGATATCTCCCGTGGCGACCTGCTGGTGCATGCCGACAACGTGCCGCCCGTCACCGACAGCTTCGAAGCGATGCTGGTGTGGATGGCTGAAGAGCCAATGCTGCCGGGCAAGAAATACGACATCAAGCGCGCCACCAGCTACGTGCCGGGCTCCATTGCCAGCATCGTCAACAAGGTCGACGTGAACACCCTGGAAGAAGGTCCGGCCAGCGCGTTGCAGCTGAACGAAATCGGCAAGGTCAAGATCGCGCTCGACGCGCCCATTGCCCTGGACGGTTACGAGAGCAATCGCACCACCGGCGCGTTCATCATCATCGATCGCCTGACCAACGGCACCGTCGGCGCCGGCATGATCGTCGCCCAACCGGTGGCCCATGGCACCAGCACGCACCACGGCAAGCTGGCCCACGTTGCCACCGAAGAACGCGCCCAGCGCTTCGGCCAGCAACCGGCTACCGTGTTGTTCAGCGGTCTGTCGGGCGCGGGCAAAAGCACCCTGGCCTACGCCGTCGAGCGTAAGCTCTTCGACCTGGGCCGTGCGGTGTTCGTGCTCGATGGCCAGAACCTGCGTCACGACCTGAACAAAGGTCTGCCACAGGATCGCGCCGGCCGTACCGAGAACTGGCGTCGTGCCGCGCACGTGGCGCGCCAGTTCAACGAAGCCGGTCTGCTGACCCTGGCGGCGTTCGTGGCGCCGAGCGCCGAAGGGCGCGAGCAAGCCAAGGACCTGATCGGCAAGGAGCGTCTGCTGACGGTCTACGTCCAGGCCTCGCCAACGGTTTGTGCCGAGCGTGACCCGCAAGGCCTGTACGCGGCCGCCGGGGATAACATCCCGGGCGAGTCCTTCCCGTACGATGTGCCGCTGGATGCCGACCTTGTGATCGACACTCAGTCCGTGTCGCTGGAGGAAGGCGTCAAGCAAGTGCTGGATCTGCTGCGTAAACGCGGCGCGATCTAAGCGCTAGCCGCCAATAAAAAACCCGCCGATGAGTGATCATCGGCGGGTTTTTTTGTTCGACTCGGTCAACTGTGGGAGCGGGCTTGCTCGCGAAAGCGGATTAACATTCAACAAGTGTGTTGGCTGACACACTGCCTTCGCGAGCAAGTCGCACCGCCGCTTCCACAGGGGATCACTGTTATCTCGGATATTCGCGATGCATCTGCCCCAGCAACGCATCCTTGTCCTGCCACAACTGGTTGATCCAGCCCTGGAACTGCAAGCGGTACTCACCATCCTGGTCGTAGTTCTTGCCGATGAACTGCGGCGGGATCTTCAGCTCTTCAAAGTGCACCACCACGTCCGCCACATTCCCGCACAGCAGGTCCCAGAAGCCGGGACGGCCGGCCGGGTAGTGGATCGTCACGTTGACGATCGATTCCAGCTGCTCACCCATGGCATCCAGCACAAACGCAATGCCACCGGCCTTGGGCTTGAGCAGGTACTTGAACGGTGACTGCTGCTGCGCGTGCTTGCCCTGGGTAAAGCGTGTGCCTTCGACGAAGTTGAAAATGCCGACCGGGTTGTTGCGAAACTTCGCGCAGGTCTTGCGGGTGGTTTCCAGGTCCTTGCCTTTCTTTTCCGGGTGCTTCTCCAGATACGCCTTGGAGTAGCGCTTCATGAAAGGAAAACCCAGCGCCCACCACGCCAGGCCAATCACCGGCACCCAGATCAACTCTTGCTTGAGAAAGAACTTCAACGGCTGGATGCGTCGATTGAGCACGTATTGCAGCACCAGAATGTCGACCCAGCTCTGGTGGTTGCTGGTGATCAGGTACGAGTGCTGATAGTCGAGGCCTTGCAGCCCGCTGATGTGCCAGCGTGTGCGGCGCACCAGGTTCATCCAGCCTTTGTTGAGGCTGATCCAGGCTTCATGGGTATGGCTCATCAACCAGCCGGCAATGCGCTGGGTGAGGGCGAACGGCAATGCCTTGATGAGTGCCACGCAGAACAGAAACGAGCAGAGCAGAATCGTATTGAGCGCCAACAGCAGCGCGGCGATTGCACCGCGCACGGGGGCAGGGAGAAAATCCAGCATTTAAACATCCATGGGTCGGTTGGCTGCCTGGATCGCGGTCAAGGCGATGGTGTAGACGATGTCATCGACCTGCGCGCCGCGCGGCAAGTCGTTCACCGGTTTGCGCAGGCCTTGCAGCATCGGTCCGAGGCTGACGCAGTCGGCGCTGCGCTGCACGGCTTTGTGGGTGGTGTTGCCGGTGTTGAGGTCGGGGAACACGAACACCGTGGCGCGACCGGCGACCTGACTGTTCGGCGCCAGTTGCCGGGCCACGGTTTCGTTGGCGGCGGCGTCGTACTGCAAGGGGCCGTCGATCAGCAGCGTGCTTTGCTGCTCATGGGCGAGCAGCGTCGCTTCGCGGACCTTCTCGACTTCTTCGCCGCTGGCCGACTCACCACTGGAATAGCTGATCATCGCCACACGCGGGGTGATGCCAAACGCCGCTGCCGAATCGGCGCTTTGCAGGGCGATCTCCGCCAGTTCGCTGGCGCTCGGGTGCGGGTTCATTACGCAGTCGCCATAGACCAGCACTTCTTCGGGAAACAGCATGAAGAACACCGAGGACACCAGGGTGCAGCCCGGCGCGGTTTTGATCAGCTGCAGGGCAGGGCGGATGGTGTTGGCGGTGGAGTGGATGACGCCCGATACCAGGCCGTCGACTTCATCCAGCGCCAGCATCATGGTGCCGATCACCACGGTGTCTTCCAGTTGCTGCTCGGCCATGGGTGCGTTGAGGCTTTTGCTCTTGCGCAGCGCAACCATCGGCTCGACGTAGCGCTCGCGGATCAGGTCCGGATCGAGAATTTCCAGCCCCGGCGGCAGTTCGATGCCCTGGGCCCGGGCGACCGCTTCGACGTCGGCCGGCTTGGCCAGCAACACGCAGCGAGCGATGCCGCGTGCCTGGCAGATCGCCGCGGCCTGAACGGTCAACGGCTCGCTGCCTTCGGGCAGGACGATGCGCTTGTTGGCGGTCTGTGCGCGCTGGATCAGTTGATAGCGGAACACCGCCGGCGACAGGCGCATTTCCCGTGGCGTGCCGCAGCGCTGGTGCAGCCAGTTGGCGTCCAGGTGGCTGGCGACGAAATCGGTGATGATCTCCGCGCGCTCGCGGTCGTCGATCGGGATTTCCTTGTTCAGGCCGTTCAACTGGTTGGCGGTGTCATAGGAGCCGGTGCTCACCGACAGTACCGGCAGGCCTGCCTGCAGGGCGCCGCGGCACAGGTCCATGATGCGTGGATCGGGCAGGGTGTCGCTGGTCAGCAACAGGCCGGCCAGGGGCACACCGTTCATGGCCGCGAGGCTCACCGCGAGGATGATGTCGTCGCGATCGCCGGGGGTCACCACCAGCACGCCGGGCTTGAGCAGCTCCACGGTGTTGCGCATGGTGCGCGCGCAAATGATGATCTTGGTCATGCGCCGGGTTTCGTAGTCGCCGGCGTTGAGCACCTGGGCGCCCATCAGGTCGGCCACGTCGCGGGTGCGCGGGGCGTTCAGTTCCGGCTGGAACGGGATGCAGCCCAGCAGGCGAAAATCGCCGCTGCGCAACAGCGGCGAGTGTTCCTTGAGGCGCGAGGCGAAGGCCTCCATGCTCTCGTCGGTCTTGACCTTGTTGAGGATCACGCCGAGGACTTTCGGGTCTTTCGGCCCGCCAAACAGCTGCGCCTGCAATTCCACGCGACCGGACAATTCGGTCAGCACTTCGTTTTCCGGCGCCGACACCAGAATCACTTCCGCATCGAGGCTCTTGGCCAGGTGCAGGTTGACCCGTGCGGCATAGCTGGCGCTGCGGGTCGGCACCATGCCTTCGACGATCAGCACGTCCTTGCCGATGGCGGCTTGTTGGTACAGGGTGATGATTTCTTCGAGCAACTCGTCCAGCTGGCCGTCGCCGAGCATTCGCTCGACATGGGCCAGGCCCAGCGGTTGTGGCGGTTTCAAACCGTGGGTACGGGCCACCAGTTCGGTGGAGCGTTCAGGTCCCGTGTCCCCCGGGTGCGGCTGGGCAATCGGTTTGAAGAAGCCGACCTTGAGGCCGGCGCGCTCAAGGGTACGCACCAGCCCGAGGCTGATGGAGGTCAGGCCCACGCCAAAGTCGGTGGGTGCGATAAAAAAAGTTTGCATGCGGATTCTCTGAGGGAGCAGGCAAGGGTGATCGCCTATGGCTGGCGATCTACCGAAATTCAGTCGCCAAGGTTATCGCTAACCACGCCTTGTGCGCACCAACCGCAATCAAAGGGCTGGCCTATTTTTTCCTGGCGCTGCACTGGATCCATGACCCAGGCCCGGGATTGCCAGGGCGGTTGGTGGCGCAGGTGTTGGGTATGGCCGCAGGAAAGTTCGGCCACCCAGTGCCCGTCCTCGTCCTGATGAAAGCCGGTGACCGTCGCACCCCGTCTGTCCGGGTTGTGTTCGCTTTCGGGCGATTGCTTCGCTAAACTGGGTCTTTCATTATTCTTTTGCAAAAGGTCTCGCCCCATGCTGATCGCCGCCAATAAGGCTGTCTCCATCGACTATACCCTGACCAACGACGCTGGTGAGGTCATCGACAGCTCCGCCGGCGGCGCGCCGCTGGTCTACCTGCAAGGCGCAGGCAACATCATCCCGGGCCTGGAAAAGGCTCTGGAAGGCAAGGCCGTCGGCGACGAGCTGACCGTAGCCGTTGAACCTGAAGATGCCTACGGCGAATACGCGGCCGAACTGGTCAGCACCCTGAGCCGCAGCATGTTCGAAGGCGTCGACGAGCTGGAAGTGGGCATGCAGTTCCACGCTTCCGCTCCGGACGGCCAGATGCAGATCGTGACCATCCGTGATCTGGACGGCGACGACGTCACCGTTGACGGCAACCACCCGTTGGCCGGTCAGCGCCTGAACTTCCAGGTCAAGATCATCAACATCCGTGACGCCAGCCAGGAAGAAATCGCTCATGGTCACGTCCATGGCGAAGGTGGCCATCACCACTGATTTCTGCGCTAAGCTTTCGATGACTGGAGAGGCGCCCCGAGGGCGCCTTTTTAGTCTGCGGCTGTCCCAGGCGACACCGCCAAGCGGTTGTTTCGAGAAAAACACGGGAATCTGGAGTACGTCATGAGTGCTTTTCACGACCTTAATTTGACAGGCCTGGACGGTCAGGCGCTCCCTCTGGCGCCTTTCAAGGGGCACGTGGTGCTGGTGGTCAACGTGGCTTCCAAGTGCGGCTTGACCCCTCAATACGCCGCGCTGGAAAACCTCTACCAGCAATACAAGGGCAAGGGCTTCAGTGTGCTGGGCCTGCCGTGCAATCAATTTGCCGGGCAGGAGCCGGGTTCCGAGCAAGAGATCCAGGCGTTTTGCAGCCTCAACTATGGCGTGACCTTTCCGTTGTCCAGCAAGCTGGAAGTCAACGGGCATGAGCGTCATCAGCTGTACAAGCTGCTGGCGGGCGAGGGTGCGGAGTTCCCTGGTGACATTACCTGGAACTTCGAGAAGTTCCTGCTGGGCAAAGACGGACGTGTGCTGGCGCGTTTTTCGCCACGTACTGCTCCCGACGATCCAAGTGTCGTTCAGGCGATTGAAAAAGCCTTGAGCTGAAGATCAAGAGATCGCAGCCTTCGGCAGCGCCTACAGGTGTTCACATATCCCCTGTAGGAGCTGCCGAAGGCTGCGATCTTTTCTTTGTGCCTTTTGATCCACAATCACCCAAATCAATAGTGCTGTTCACTCCGTGCGAACCTCCATATTATAGTCGTCATAAAGTCTATCCTCGTGGAGCGTCCCCATGCCCGTCAAAGCCTTGTTCAAACCGTTCCACCTCGGCACCCTCGAACTGCCGACCCGCGTCGTCATGGCACCCATGACCCGTTCTTTTTCGCCAGGCGGCGTGCCTAATTCCAAAGTGATCGAGTACTACCGTCGTCGTGCCGCGGCAGGCGTTGGTTTGATCATTACCGAAGGCACCACCGTGGGTCACAAGGCCTCCAACGGCTACCCGAACGTGCCGCATTTCTACGGTGATGCGGCACTGGCCGGCTGGAAAAAAGTCGTTGATGCAGTACATGCCGAAGGCGGCAAGATCGTTCCGCAACTGTGGCACGTCGGCAGTGTGCGTCGTATCGGCACCGAGCCGGACGCCAGCGTGCCGGGTTACGGTCCGTCCGAAAAAGTGAAGGATGGCCATGTCGTGGTGCACGGCATGAGCAAGCAGGACATCCAGGACGTGATCGCTGCGTTCGCCCAAGCAGCCAAGGATGCCCAGAGCATCGGCATGGATGGCGTGGAAATCCATGGCGCCCATGGTTACCTGATCGACCAGTTCTTCTGGGAAGGCAGCAACCAGCGCACCGACGAGTACGGCGGCAGCCTGGCCAACCGCTCACGTTTCGCCATCGAACTGATTCAGGCCGTGCGCGCGGCGGTCGGTGAAGGCTTCCCGATCATCTTCCGTTTCTCCCAGTGGAAGCAGCAGGATTACACCGCCCGTCTGGTGCAAACCCCAGAGGCCTTGGGCGAGTTCCTCAAGCCGTTGTCCGACGCCGGTGTGGATATTTTCCACTGCTCGACACGCCGTTTCTGGGAGCCGGAATTCGACGGGTCCGAACTGAACCTGGCCGGCTGGACCCGCAAACTCACCGGCAAACCAACCATCACCGTGGGCAGCGTCGGCCTGGACGGCGAATTCCTGCAGTTCATGGTCAACACTGACAAGGTGGCGCAGCCGGCCAGCCTGGAAAAACTGCTGGAGCGCTTGAACAACGATGAGTTCGACCTGGTCGCCGTCGGCCGTGCGCTGCTGGTGGACCCGGACTGGGCACAGAAAGTACGCGACGGGCGTGAGGAAGACATCCTGCCGTTCAGCCGCGAGGCGTTGATGACGCTGGTTTAAGCGGCGACTGGCCGGGCCTCTTCGCGAGCGGGCCCGCTCCCACATGGGATTTGTGAACGACACGGATCAAATGTGGGAGCGGGCTTGCTCGCGAAGACTGACCTGAATCCACCGAAAATTCAGGGCAATGTCGGTGCATTCGGCACCGCCAACTCCCCCACGCAAGCCCCCCGCAACTGCCCCTCGAACTGGTCGATAATCGCCGCCCAACCTTGCCGGCTCGCATGCTGGCGCGCATTGAGCCGCATGCATCGCAAGGTTTCGCGCTCCTCCAGCATCCACACCGCCGCATCGCAGAATGCGTCTTCGTCTCCCGGCATCGCCAACACACCGTTGTAGCCATGGCGAATATGCTGCGCTGCAGCGGCCTGATCGTAAGCCACCACGCCGAGCCCCGAGGCCAGCGCCTCAAGCACCACGTTGCCGAAGGTTTCGGTCAGGCTGGGAAACAGAAAAACGTCCCCCGACGCATAGTGACTGGCCAGGGCTTCACCCCGTTGGGCCCCGCAGAAAATAGCGTCGGGCATTGTGCTTTCCATGAGCTGGCGTTGCGGACCTTCGCCCACCACGATCAGCTTCAGGTTGCGCTGTGGATAAGTCGCCTTGAGCGTGTCGAAGCAACGCTTGAGCAGGCCCAGGTTTTTCTCCGGTGCCAAACGTCCGACATGGATGACGGCAATGTCCTTCTCGCCCAGCCCCCATTGTTCACGCAGCGTATTCAAGCGCTTGGCCGGGTGAAACAACTGGCTGTCGACGCCGCGGGACAGCAGCGCCAGACGCTCGAATTGTCGACGCTCCAGCTCCATTCTCTGGCTGGTGCTCGGCACCAGCGTCAGCGTCGAACGATTGTGGAACCAGCGCAGGTAGTGGGTCAGCAGGCGCGTCAGCAAACCGAGCCCGTATTGGCTGGAATACTGATGGAAGTTGGTGTGAAAGCCGCTGACCACCGAAATCCCCAGGCGCCGTGCCGCACGCAGGGCGGACAACCCCAGCGGACCTTCCGTGGCGATGTACAGCACGTCCGGGCGATGACGCTTCCAGCGCCTCAGCAACTTGTGCATCGACGACTGGCCCCATTGCAGGCCGGGATAGCCTGGCAATGGCCAGCCTCGGCACAGCAGCAGCTCATCGTCGCTGCCCGCCAACTGATCGCAACCCTGGCGCGGTCGCACCAGTTCAACCTGATGCCCGCGGGCGCGCAAACCGTCGCACAGGCGACCAAGGGTATTGGCCACGCCGTTGATTTCGGGAGGGAAGGTTTCGGTAATCAGGGTGATATGCAGAGCTGTCGTCATGACCTCAGTGTCGACTGAGGTCATGTCGTCGTTGTGACGTCCGGATGATGGATTTGTGACCGGATCAGCGTTGCGTCACCAGATTCTCCGCACCGCGCTCGCGCACCCAGAACAGGGTCGCTCCAGCCACGGCCGCCGGCATCATCAGGATGTTGACCACCGGGATCAGCAGCACCAGATACACGCTGCCGCCGAAACTCATGCTCTGCCAGCGCTTCTGCCGCAGCCAGGCGAGCATCTCGTTCCAGCCCAGCTTGTGGTTGTCCGCCGGGTAGTCGATGTACTGGATCGCCATCATCCATACCCCGAACAGCAACCAGAGCGGCGCGGCGATGATGTTCACCACCGGGATGAACGAGAGGATGAACAGGCCGATCGCCCGGGGCAGGAAGTAACCGAGCTTGCGCATCTCCCGGGCGAGGGTCCGCGGGATCATGGCAATCAGTTCGCCCCAGCTGAAGGCCGGGAAGTCGTCGGTGCCGCGCACCACCACTTCGACCTTCTCCGCCAGAAAACCGTTGAACGGCGCGGCGATGATGTTGGCGAGCATGGTGAAGGTAAAGAACACCATCAACACCACCAGCACCACGAACAGCGGCCACAGCACGTAACTGAGGAAACTCAGCCAGTCGGGCAGCGACGGCATCAGCGCATCGACCCACAGGCTGAATTGATGGCCGGCCAGATAAATCAATCCGACGAACAGCACCAGGTTGATTAAAAGTGGAAGTAGTACAAAAAGCCGCAGGCTTGGGCTGAGTACCAGTTTCAGGCCCTCGCGCAGGTATTGCGGGCCGGACAGTACAGGGGCGGGCATAACGTGCTCCGAGCAGAGGGAAAACGCGCCGACCTTACCGGCTTTGCTTGATGTGCGAAAGCGCGGCAGCGGTATCGACATTAACTGTAACAAAGGCGTCCGAATACGCCTCACGACGGCATAGAGACCACCTATGAGCTGGATTGTTAAACCGTATTTCCTTAATCTTCGCCCCCTCGATACGCTGCACCCAATCTTTTTACAGGACTGTCGAGTTCAAGCCTTCCCCAAGTGCTTTCAATGGTCCTTTTTTATTCCCGCCGGCGATCCGGCGTTCCGCGCCAGGTGTTCCGGGCCGGTCAACAGGAGCAGGTCATGTCTGAAGTCCGTCATTCGCGAGTGATTATTCTCGGTTCCGGCCCTGCCGGTTACAGCGCAGCGGTCTATGCCGCCCGTGCCAACCTCAAGCCTCTGCTGATCACCGGCATGCAGGCCGGCGGTCAGCTGACCACCACCACCGAAGTCGACAACTGGCCGGGCGACGTCCACGGCCTGACCGGCCCGGCGCTGATGGAGCGGATGCGCGAGCACGCCGAGCGCTTTGAAACCGAGATCGTCTTCGATCACATCAATGCCGTGGATTTTGCGGCCAAGCCGTACACCCTGACCGGCGACAGCGCGACCTACACCTGCGACGCCCTGATCATCGCCACCGGTGCCAGCGCGCGTTACCTGGGCCTGCCGTCCGAAGAAGCGTTCATGGGCAAAGGCGTGTCGGCCTGCGCGACCTGTGACGGTTTCTTCTACCGCAACAAGCCAGTGGCTGTGGTCGGCGGTGGCAACACCGCTGTGGAAGAAGCCCTGTACCTGGCCAACATCGCCAGCACCGTGACCCTGATCCACCGTCGCGAAACCTTCCGCGCCGAGAAGATCCTGATCGACAAGCTCAATGCCCGCGTGGCCGAAGGCAAGATCATCCTCAAGCTCAACGCCACCCTGGACGAAGTCCTGGGCGACAACATGGGCGTGACCGGTGCCCGCCTGAAGAACAACGACGGCAGCTTCGATGAAGTGACAGTCGACGGCGTGTTCATCGCTATCGGCCACACCCCGAACACTTCGCTGTTCGAAGGCCAGCTGACTCTGAAAGACGGCTACCTGGTCGTGCACGGCGGCCGCGACGGCAACGCAACAGCCACCAACCTCGAAGGTATCTTCGCGGCCGGTGACGTGGCTGACCACGTTTACCGTCAGGCCATCACCTCGGCTGGCGCCGGTTGCATGGCGGCACTGGATGCCGAGCGTTACCTGGACAATCTGCAGAACGCTTGATGCTGTAGAAACGAAAAAACCGGCTTCGCAGCCGGTTTTTTTGTGCCCGCAATTTAATGTGTGAGCCCTTTCCAATGTGGGAGCGGGCTTGCTCGCGAATGCGGTGTATCAATCGATGTTAATGTTTGCTGATATGACGCCTTCGCGAGCAAGCCCGCTTCCACAGGGGTCGTGGGCTCATACTAATTGCTGTAAACACCCCTCAAGGATATCCAGGCCTTCTTCCAGCACTGCAGCTTCCGTCGTCAACGGCGCCAGCAACCGAATGATGTGCCGCGATTTGCCGCTTGGCATCAGCAACAAACCCGCGTCCCGTGCCAGGGCCAGCAGTTGCGTCAACTGCGCCGAAGCCGGTGTGCCGTCGGCGTTGGCCAACTCAATCCCGCGCATCGCGCCAACCCCGGTCAGACGCCCCAGATAGGGTGACAGCTTGCGCTCACGCCAGGATTGGTAACGGCTGACAATCGCCTCTTCCTGCTGGGCGCCCCAGGCTTGCAGAGAGGCGTCGGTCATTTCGTCCAGGGTTGCCAGCGCGGCGGCGCAGGCGATGGGGTTGCCGGAGTAAGTGCCGCCGAGCCCGCCCTTGGGCAGGTTGTCGAGCAGCGACTTGCGCCCGACCACCGCACCCAGCGGCATGCCGCCGGCGATGCTTTTGCCAAGCAGGATCAGGTCCGGTTCGATGCCCAGTCGCGAAAACGCAAAACGCTGGCCGGTACGGCCGAAACCGGACTGGATTTCATCGGCGATCAGCACAATGCCTTTCTCGTCGCACAAGCGCCGCAAGGCCTGTGCAAACGTCGCATCCATGGCCAGGAAACCCGCTTCACCCTGCACCGGTTCGACGATAAAACAGGCGACATCATCGACGTCGATTTCAACGCTGAACAGGCGCTCCATGGCCTTGAGCGCGTCGGCGCAGGTCACGCCGTTGTCTTCGCTGGGAAAAGGCAGGTGATACACCGGCCCGGGCAATACGCCGATTTTCTGTTTGTAGGGCGCGACCTTGCCGTTGAGATTGAGGGTGGCCAAGGTACGGCCGTGGAAGGCGCCATCGAAGGCAATCACGGCGGTACGACCGGTTGCGCCCCGGACGATCTTCAGCGCATTTTCCGCCGCTTCGGCACCGCTGTTGGTGAGCATGCCGCTGATGGGGTAGTCCACCGGAATGAACGCTGTCAGACGCTCCATGAGTTCCA
Source organism: Pseudomonas fluorescens (assembly GCF_902498195.1). Lineage (GTDB taxonomy): Bacteria > Pseudomonadota > Gammaproteobacteria > Pseudomonadales > Pseudomonadaceae > Aquipseudomonas > Aquipseudomonas fluorescens_BU. The sequence goes on from NZ_CABVIY010000002.1 coordinate 280,894, forward strand.
GGTAGGGCGCATGGGGCGCGGCGTTGAACGCGTAGTGGGTCAGCCGCGTGGCCTGTTCGCGAATGGCCCCGACGATGCGCGGGTGGCAATGACCGAGGTTCAGTACGCCGATGCCACCGACAAAGTCGATGTAGCGTTTGCCATCCGTGTCCCAGACCTCGGCGTTTTTGCCGTGGCTGAGCGTGACAGGGTGAACGATGTTGATCGACTGGCTGATGGTTTCGCTGCGCATGGAGGACCGGCTCGGAAGAAGGAGGACTTCTTTTTATCTAAGCCGCGAGCAGTGCTGGCCGGCAAACGAAATAAAGTCGCCGGGTCAATCGTTAAAGTCGGGATATGCAAAAAATCAAAAGATCGCAGCCTGCGGCAGCTCCTACACATGCCCCGGTAGGAGCTGCCTCAGGCTGCGATCTTTTGCGTCGAAATCAGCGGCGGGTCAGGGGCTGTTGGGCGAATTTCACTCCGGCCAGGCCATGAGCGATCAACGCACGGATGTTGCCGTGATCGCTGCCCTCAGGCGTCGCCAGCACCGAACGGTAATGCTCACCAAACGCCAGCAAGGCCTCTTCATCGCTCAGGCCTTCCAGCAACGCCAGGCCCAGCGTCTTGCACGAACCTTCGTTCTGCCCGGCCGCGTTTTCCACGCCGCCGTTGTTGAAGGCCTGGGGCTGGTAAGCGTAACCGGCGGCAATGAACGCCAGGGTATCGGCGAAGGCGTGTTCGCCGCTCTTGAGGCTGGCGCGCAGGGTGTTCAAATCACTCATTGGGTTTTCCTTTGGCGAACGCCGCTTGTTGTTCGGCGCTGGCTTCTTGCTGATATTGGGCTTTCCACTCGGCGTACGGCATGCCGTAAACCACTTCACGGGCGTCATCGAGGCTGACCTCGATCTGGCGTTCATCGGCGGCGGCCTTGTACCACTTGGACAGGCAGTTGCGGCAGAAACCGGAGAGGTTCATCAGGTCGATGTTCTGCACATCCTTGCGGCTGTCCAGATGGGCCACCAGCCGGCGAAAGGCGGCGGCTTCGAGTTCGAGGCGTTGTTGATCGGTCATGGGAGTCTCTTCGAGACAGCTGCAAGCGGCAAGCTTCAAGCTGCAAGATGGATGGCGGTGGCCTCTAGCTTACCGCTTGAAGGTTGCGGCTTGAAGCCTAGCGACTGGCCGCGAGCGTAATCGACACCGACTCGGCAAAGCGCAGGGCATGGGGCTTGTCGACTTCGACTTCAGCGTACAGCACCGATGGGTTGGCCATGACCAGATCGAGAATTTCCTGGGTCAGGCGTTCAAGCAGGGCGAAGCGATTGCCCTCGACGTGGGCGATGATCGCCTTGGTGATGGTCCGGTAGTTCAGCGCGTGGTCGATATCGTTGTCACGCACCGCCTCCTGGGCCGCGTACAGGATCGTCAGGTTGATCAAGACATCCTGCTTGTTGCGGATTTCATCCTCATTGATGCCGATGTAGGTGCGCAGGCACAGGTCCTTGACCCGGATGCGTGCCATGCCTGGTTGAAGTTGTGGCATTACGACTTGCTCCGTCCAATCAATTGCAGGAACTCCTGGCGGGTATTGCTCGACTCGCGGAAGGCGCCGAGCATCACCGAGGTGTTCATGGTCGAATTCTGTTTCTCGACGCCGCGCATCATCATGCACATGTGCCGGGCCTCGATCACGACCGCGACTCCAGCGGCACCGGTCACCTGTTGCACGGCGTCGGCGATTTGCCGGGTGAGGTTTTCCTGGATTTGCAGGCGGCGGGCGAACATGTCCACCAGCCGCGCAATCTTCGACAGGCCCAACACCTTGCCCGTTGGAATATAAGCCACGTGTGCCTTGCCGATGAAGGGCAGCATGTGATGTTCGCAGAGCGAGTACAGCTCGATATTGTCGACGATCACCATTTCATCGTTGTCGGAGGCGAACAGCGCACCGTTGACGATCTCCTCGACACTTTGCTCGTAGCCGTGACACAGGTACTGCATCGCCTTGGCCGCGCGCAGCGGGGTGTCGCGCAGGCCTTCGCGGTCGGGGTCTTCGCCGAGACCGATGAGGATCTCGCGATAGTTCTGGGACAAGCCGTTCTGGGGCCGGGATAACGTCATGGAAAATCCTCGCGGGACACTTATTTGATGTGCCTTCCGCCATTGACGGTCAGGGTCGTGCCGGTGACATAAGGGTTATCGAGCAAATAGCGCAGGCTGTGGTAGATCACTTCGCTGCCGGGCTCGATGCCCAGCGCGGATTTGGCCAGCGCCTTGGCGCGGTAGGCCGCGTCGTCATCAGGATTGAACAGTAGCAGGGCCGGCGCAATCGCGTTGACCTTGATGCCTGGCGCGTACTTCGCGGCGAAGGACAGGGTCAGGCTGTCGAGCCCGGCTTTGCTGGCGCAGTAGCCAATGTGCTTGCTGCTGCCTTTGCGCGTGACGTCATCGCTGATGTGCACGATGTCGGCCGGGCTGGAGCGTTCGAGCAGGTCGGCACAATGCAGGTTGATCAGGTAGGGCGCCAGCATGTGCACGCTGAACATGCGGGTGAACGCCGCCGCGTCGCTGTCCGGGGTTTCGGCCAGCCATTCGGAGGCGTTATGGACGATGGCCCGCAGGCGGTCGGTATGGGTTTTCAGTTCGCTGATGAAGGCCAGGATGCCGGCTTCGCTGGAGAAGTCCGCGAACAGCGCTGTCGCCCCCAGATCGCGCAGGATTTGCACGCCGGGGCGTTCGCTGCGGTAGCTGAAGATCACGTGATGGCCGTCTTCGAGCAAGCGCTGCGCGCAGTGCAGGCCGACACGCTGGCCGGCTCCGGTGATGAGGATGGGGGCTGCGGAGGAAGTCATGAACGGCTCGCGTCGCGGTGAGAGCAAAACTATACCAGCGCATTGCGGCGTTCACCTATGCCCACTGTAGGAGCGAGCCTGCTCGCGATGGTCGTGAACGATAGCGCTGGGCGTCTGATACCCCGTGGCGGTCTTGCGTCCATCGCGAGCAGGCTCGCTCCTACAGTGGGGGAATCATTGGTTTTGGGGGGAGGGCTCGGTGGGCAATGGTCTTGCCGGGGTGCTGTTCAGCCAATTGGCCAACAGACGGGTCGACAACGGAATGAAGAAGTAGACCATCAATGGCGTCAGGCACAGGGTACTGATGAAGACGCGAAGGAGCAGGGTCATCTCGCCCAGCAGCGGCCCCAAGAGGAAGTTGAACAGCAGCGACACCGGAAAAAACGCCAGCCAGATCGCCACCGCCTGCTTCCACCGTGGCGGGCGTTGACCGGCAGCGCCGAACCAGCCTTCGATGCCACTGACCCGATGTTCCGTCGGATGGGCGAACAAGTCACTGCCGCGTGCCAGCCATGCGGTCCGCGACGCGGAGTGCTCCCAGGCGTGCAGGGTCTGTTCGTCGGCGAAGCGGAAGATGATCTGGAACTCGTCATCGTCGGGCGGCGGGGCCAGCACGCCAGAGCCGAGATAACCACGGAAATCGGTGGCCAATTGTTCGCCTTCGCGCAACCAGGCGATCAGGTCCTGATAACGCCCGTCGGCGACACGGCGCGCAACCATCAGGGTGACGGGGGAGGTAGACATCATGTATCTCCATAAACAATGCGTCGCTCCGGGTAGGAGTCTCGCCAGGCGCAGCGCCGGGGTGGTGGGCTGCGGCTTGGGACAAGCAAGGATTATTCCTGATTCCAGGTGCGACGTCAGTGGCTGTCGTAACAATCTATGCCTTGAATGAAGATGGGGCAGGAGAGGTAGAATAGGATCCAACCAACACATGGACGTAACCCCCAGATGCCTGTTCAGACTGACATTGCTCCTGGTGACTCGCCTGCGCGCACTCTTGAACGGGAAGAACTCTTTCCGATTCGCGAGGTGGCGCGGCTGACAGGTGTCAATCCGGTCACGCTTCGCGCCTGGGAGCGGCGCTATGGCCTGATCGTGCCCACACGCACCGACAGCGGGCATCGCCTGTACTCCATGACCGATATTGAACGCGTGCGCAGCATCCTCGACTGGATCGAGCGCGGCGTGGCGGTCAGCAAGATCGGCAAGATCCTGGCCAGGACGGCGCCGCTCCAGGCGCTGTCGCACATTATTCCCAACGATCTTGTCCAGGCTGACTACGCGCAATGGCAGTCGCAAATCCAGGCGGCGGTGAGTGCCTTCGACGATATCCAGCTGGAGCAGATCTACGGACAGATCTTTTCCACGTACGCCCAGCCTGTCGTATTCCAGGACATCCTGATCCCGCTCTGGAAGCAATTGCTGCAACGCCAGGATTCGTTCGGCCGGACCAGCGAATGGCTGTTCCTTGACAGTTTCCTGCGGTCACGGGTCTTGCAGCGCTTGCTGTTGATTCGTGACAAGCAACCCCGTCGAGTCATCGTCAGCGCCCTGGCAGGCCAGTGCCGGGAGCTTGAGTTGCTGATTGCCGCGCTGTTCCTGAGCAGCGGACATACCGGTGTGCGCGTATTGACCATCGGCCAGCCCTTCGACGAGTTGACGCTGGTGTGCGAAAGGATCAAGCCCCAGGCGCTGGTGCTGTTTTCCAATCACGTACCGGCCCCCGAACTGCCGCGACGCTTGAATCGCCTGGCGATGAGCCTGGATTGTCCGGTGTTGCTGGCGGGCGATGCGTCCGATCTGGCCGAGCAAAGCCTGGCCGGCTCGTCGATCGGATGCCTGGGGAACGAAGGTACGCAGATGCGCCAGCGACTCAAACAGTTTCTGGCGGGCAACCTGGATACTTGAATTCAGAAATGCAGGGCAGGATGGGTCAACCGGTGCTGCTGCAGGATGTACTGGCGCAGGCGTTCGGTTTCGTCCTTGTCGCTCTGGCTCAACTGGTAGGCAAAGTAGCCTTGCTCGGTTTCTTTCTCGAGCGTGCCACGCAATGCGATCCGCTCGTAGCCTGAGGGGCTGAACCACAACGCGAAATGCTTCGGTGCCTTGGTCTTGTTGCGGACTTCCAGCAGGACGCCCTTGAACGACACTTCGTGGACGAACATCGTGCCGGGCTGGCCCTTGGCATTTTCCAGTGCTACCGGTTCGTCGAGCACCAATCGCCATGGCCGGACCAATGGCCCGTCTTCGTAGATGCTGGGAACACCCAGGCGCAGATGCAGCGCATGAAACTCGTCCTCCACCAGGTGCAGGGGGAAGGTCATTTGCTGATTTTCGAAATTGGCTTGAATAGTGACTTGCTCATGGGCGGCAAGGCGCGTGAGCAAGTCACGGATTTGCGAACCACCGTTGACGAGCAGGCTCGACGTCGCGTCCCGCACATTGAGTTGCGGGTTGTGTTGCATGGTCTGGATGAAATCCAGCTCATCCTGGGTCAGGAGCGCGTCGCGATGCATGGCTAGCTCGAAAGGAATAGTTACAAAGTCATTGGTGATTGTAGTTAATGACAATTAATTCGCGGTTTTGTTTGAACCGTTCGTCGCCTTGAGTGCAGCCAGTTCGGCCTGGACTTCAGCCAATTGCGCTTCGAGCTGCACAACCCGCTGCTGCGCCTTGACCTGCACGGTGACGTCTTTCTGTACACCGATAAAATAAACCTGCCCGTCATTCGGATTCTTGACTGTCGAAAGGGACAGTTCATTCCAGAATGGCGTGCCGTCCTTGCGGTAATTTCGCAGGATTTCCCGGCACGAGCCTTCACTGTTCAAGGCGTCACGAATCTTCGATAACGCTTCCTGATCGCGGTCGCCGGACTGCAGGAAGCGGCAATCCTGATAGAGGATTTCTTCGCTGTTGTAACCGGTCAGGCGTTCGAATGCCGGGTTGACGTAAATCAGAATCTTGTCCTGGTCGCCTTCCTTTTCGGCAATCACGATACCGTCATTGGAGGCGTTAATCGCCAGTTGCAGCAGTTTTGCGTTGATCATCGGTAAAACCCTTCCATGTTGGTTGACTGGGGGCATTCTAAAAGAACAATCCAAAGCGTGCTGTTACTATCCCGGTCTTTTCATTCAGCTTCAGGATCAGATTGATGAAAGTCGCCATCATTTCCGGCTCGGTGTACGGCACGGCTGAGGAAGTCGCCCGGCATGCCGCGAGCATTTTGAAAACCGCCGGTTACGAAACCTGGTACAACCCGCGTGCAAGCCTGGCCGATGTTCAGGCCTTCGGTCCCGACGCCTTTCTGGCCGTGACCTCGACCACGGGCATGGGCGAGTTGCCGGATAACCTGCAACCGCTGTATTTCGCCATTCGCGACCAGTTGCCCGCGGCCTGGCGTGGCTTGCCGGGGGCGGTGATCGGCTTGGGCGATGCGAGCTATGGCGATACGTTTTGCGGCGGCGGCGAACTGATGCGTGAGTTGTTCGGTGAACTGGGCATCCGCGAAGTCCTGCCGATGTTGCGCCTGGATGCCAGTGAAAGCGTCAATCCGGAAGCGGACGCCGAGCCCTGGCTGGCGCAACTGGTTGACGCGCTTCGGGCCTGATTGGCCTTACGTCCAGCGTCCGCAACGGGCGCTGCGGCATTCCTGCGGGCCCGCTCACGGCAGGCCCCGCACCGTCTGATGCGGCAGCCATTTGTCGTGGATCCGGACTTCCCCGCCCGCTGACCCGTTGGGCCATCAAGCTGGCTGCCAATGCAACTACGCGAACCCGCAGGGCTGACTAGACTCGGTAGTCATTGGAAACACTCCATAATAAAAACCAGAGGTTCCGAGCCGTGAGCGTAGCCCCCGTTCCATCGCCACAGAGTGTCAAAGACCTGGTCAGCGCCGCCGAATGGCAGACGCGCATCGACCTCGCCGCCTGTTACCGCCTGGTGGCCCAGCATGGCTGGGATGATCTGATTTTCACCCACATCTCCGCCAAAGTGCCGGGCACCGAAGACTTCCTGATCAACCCGTTCGGGCTGATGTTCCACGAAATCACCGCGTCGAGCCTGGTCAAGGTCGATCAGGCCGGCAACAAGCTGATGGACAGCCCCTACGAGATCAACCCGGCCGGGTACACCATCCACAGCGCGGTGCATGAAGTCCGTCACGATGTGGTGTGCGTGCTGCACACCCACACGGCATCCGGCGTTGCGGTGTCGGCGCAGAAACAGGGCATATTGCCAATCAGCCAGCAGTCGCTGTTCGTCCTGTCCAGCCTGGCGTATCACGCCTATGAAGGGGTGGCGCTCAATCACGAAGAAAAGGCCCGGCTGCAAGCCGACCTCGGGGAAAACAATTTCCTGATGCTGCACAACCACGGGCTGTTGACCTGCGGCAGCAGCATTGCCGACACGTTCCTGATGATGTTCATTTTCCAGCGCACCTGCGATATCCAGGTCATGGCGCAGACCGGTGGCGCGCAACTGATCGCCATCGAACCGCCGATTCTGGCGGGAGCCAAGGCCATGATCGCCGGCGTCACCAAAAGTACCCAAGGCATGGGCGGCGCGTTGGCCTGGCCAGCGTTGCTGCGCACACTCGATAAACAAGACCCGGGATATAAACTCTAATGGCACTCGCCGAGATTCCCCTGTCTGTCTGGCGCAAACGCAGCCAGACCTTCGTGTTCCGTGGCCAGGCCATCCGATTCTGGACGGCGGGGCAGGGCGAACCCCTGCTGCTCATCCATGGCTTCCCGAGCGCCAGTTGGGACTGGCACTACCTGTGGCAGCCACTGGCTCAGCGCTATCGGGTGATCGCTTGCGACATGCTCGGTTTTGGCGACTCGGCGAAACCCGTGAACCATCAATACAGCCTGCTGGAGCAGGCCGATCTGCAACAGGCGCTGCTGGCTCACCTGGATATCGGGGAACCGACGCACCTGCTGGCTCACGACTACGGTGACAGCGTGGCCCAGGAGCTGTTGGCCCGGCATTACGAGTCGCGTATCAACATCGCGAGCTGTGTGTTCCTCAATGGCGGGCTGTTTCCGGAAACCCATCGGCCGGTCCTGATGCAAAAACTGCTGCTCAGTCCCTTGGGCTGGATGATCGGCCGCGCATTCAGTCGTGATGGACTGGTGAAAAGCTTCCGCCAGATCTTCGGTCCCCACACCCGTCCCAGCGAAAGCGAGATGGATGATTTCTGGAGCCTGATCGAAAGCAACCATGGCCCACGGATCCTGCACAAACTGATCACCTACATTCCCGAGCGGCGCGTGCAGCGCGAGCGCTGGGTCGGTGCGATGCAGCGTGGCGAAATCCCGCTGCGGGTGATCGATGGCGAGGTCGATCCGATCTCCGGCGCACACATGGTCGCGCGTTATCGGGAGTTGATTGCCGATCCGGACGTGGTGTTGTTGAGCGACATCGGCCATTACCCGCAAATCGAGGCGCCGTGCCAGGTGCTCAAGCATTACCTGGCGTTTCGTGACCAACTGGAATCGCCACCGCTCAAGGTGGCTTGCTCCTGAAAAGATTGTCCGAATGCAGCCCGGGCCTTCGGACGATCCTTTGACACTCATCGAATCGCCCACGCCATCATCCCCCAGCCTTATCGCGCACCATTCAGCCTCCCCCGTGTTCATTGTGACCCACAGCGGCGTGCCTGAAACTCCAAGGCAATGTCCCTGGCCTGCTGGAGTTCCCCATGAATGAGTCTGTGCGCTTCGAAGATAAAGTCGTGATCATCACCGGTGCGGGGGGCGGCCTGGGACGGGCGCATGCACTGTTGTTCGCCAAACAGGGCGCCAACGTGCTGGTCAACGACCTTGGCGGCTCGGCCCAGGGTGAAGGCGCAAATGCTTCAGCGGCGGATCGCGTGGTCGCGGAGATTCGCGAAGCCGGCGGCACCGCCGTGGCCAACCACGACTCGGTCACCGACGGCGACAAGCTGGTTCAGCATGCGCTCGACGCCTTCGGTCGCGTCGATGTGGTGGTCAACAACGCCGGGATCCTGCGCGACAAGACCTTTCACAAAATGGAAGACGCGGACTGGGACCTGGTTTACCGCGTCCATGTCGAAGGCGCCTACAAAGTCACCCGCGCCGCCTGGCCGCACATGCGCGGGCAAAACTACGGCCGGGTGATCTTCACCGCGTCCACCTCGGGCATCTACGGCAATTTCGGCCAGTCCAACTACGGCATGGCCAAGCTCGGCCTCTACGGCCTGACCCGCACCCTGGCCATCGAAGGCCGCAAGAACAACATCCTGGTCAACGCCATCGCCCCCACCGGCGGCACCCGCATGACCGAGGGCCTGATCCCGCCGCAAGTGTTCGAGCAACTCAAGCCGGAACTGGTCAGCCCGCTGGTGGTGTACCTGGGCAGCGAAACCTGCCAGGAAACATCGGGACTGTTTGAAGTGGGTGGCGGCTGGATGGGCAAAGTGCGCTGGGAGCGCAGCCTGGGTGCCGGGTTTGATCCACGGGTGGGTTTCTCCCCGGAAGATGTGGCGGCGCACTGGCAACAGATCTGTGATTTCGAGGGGGCGGCGCATCCGAAGGACAATATTGAAGCGCTGAAGGAAATGATGGGGAATTTGCAGAAGTATTCGTTGTAAGGGCCGGGAAACCCCAAACCTCAGTGTGAGGCTTGGGGCATTTTTGCTATCAGCCGTATCTGTTTTCTGTCACGAATTTAGGCGCCTTCCAGTTAGGGCCTTTTTTCGCTAACCCCATTTCCCCTTTTTCTAACACGCCCTTTTCGAACAGTCGCGTATAGGTGAGCTGAAGTTCCCCGTGTCTGATTGTTCCGGGCTTGTATCGATTGATCATCATGTCTAGGTAAGGTGGAGCCTTGATCAAGGCGAAAACGGTAACGATGTCGTCCAGAGACTCACCTTTAACTAGCTGCTCAATATTGCTCATTTCAGCATCTCCTTCAAAAAGCGTTGATAGTCGCGCTCATCCTGTTCCGCAGCAGCTGCTAATGCTTCCGGCGTATAGAGTAGAGAAGGATCATCTTTCAGCTTGAAGTCTTCCAAGGTTGCAGTATGAACATTGTTCCATGCCGGGGAGTCGGGATCCGGCATTTCGGTGTCTCCATATCCCAAAGCCTTAAATCTTTCAAATTCTCTGATCTCGTGAGTGTAGAAGCGTTTATCGGTATCGGTCATCTCTAGCTCCCCACGGAGGATTCGATCCAGCCGGTCAATCATCACTTTATTGGCATCGGATTGACTGAATTTTGACGTATGCAGTTTCACGATATTTGATCCTTCTTGTGAAACGATTGCATCGTCCCATTTCATATCCAAGATTGGCCCACCCGATTGCTCAGGGTTGAAATCGCGGCCACTGTGCTCACCCTCGGCTATAGCACCCTCATAAGGGCTGTGGAAAACCACATACTGAGGCGGAATCCCCGATTCGACTGGGAATACGTAGATAAAGCCTCCAAAACTGTAGAGATCCAGCTCCGGGTTTTGGTCGATCCTTCCTTCGAGCGCGGTTGCGGTAGCGCCGGTGTAGGGGGCCACGTCCGGTTGTGTTACGGGAAGAGCCGTTGACGCATTGCCTGGACTGACAATTGGTGTCCATGTCATGCCAGGGGCTTGAGCGTTCGGGCTCTCGGTCCTGTAGACGTTAAGGGCCGGATCATAGGTGGCCAGGCGCACCGGCACTTTGCGAGGCACCGTGCTGCCGTTGGTGGCAGCGACGGAAAACTCGATGGCGTTATCCACCGTTCGCGATCCGATCGCGACCGGCAGTGCGATGTCCCCATTGGCCTGGGCGATATCGTGCAGTTGTTCGGCGTCGTAGGTTGTGAGGTCCGAAAGCGGGACGCTCAAGGCATAGGGTTCTTTGGTGTCCCGTAGGGCGTAGTAAACCAGCGCCGCAACGCTAACAACGATGACCACGCCTGATGCTGCTCCGACAGCGGCTGCCAATGCCGTGATAGCAGTGGCTGCGGCCGAACGCAGGGCGGTCCTGATTGCAAGCGAGGTTGCTGTTTCAATGGCCAGTGTGCCAGCACCAACAGCGAACACCGGGCCATTTGCAGCCGCCGCGCCCGAGACGGGAAACGGGCGAGTGCCTTTGCTGGCGTTCAGCGTTTCCATCGCCTCACGGAGTGCTCGCTCCTCCGCTTGTCGTTGCATCTCAAGGCGCAACTGCTCTGCTTGCCGTTGAACCTCGGCCTCGGCTTCTAGACGAGCCCGTTCAGCCGCGATGTATTGTGCCGCTGCTTCAGCGGCAAGCCGCGCCTGTTCGCCAGCCGCTCGTTCGGCTTCTGCCAATTCCGCTAATCGGGCCGTCTCTTGAGTATGGGCAAGTGCTTCAGCTTCTGCCCTGATGCGCGCCTGTTCGGCAGCGACGTGCAGTGCTTGCTGCTCTGCTGCCAATCGTGCCTCTTCAGCCGCTTGCAAGGTACTAAGGGTTTGATTCAGATGCAGGTTACGTTGGCCCAGCCAATAAATAGTTTGCGATAGTACTTTTGCATCATTTGCAGCTCTGAGGGAGTGAACCAGTGCCTGCATGGCTACGCCGTTCGGTCCTGGCCATTTTTCTATCTTCGTGGCGGTTAACATGAATTCGTTAACATGCCGGTTAAAAGGGTCTCCTCCATAAAATGCATTGGCAATTGCCGTTTTGTTATTAAAGTCGGCGGTTTTTCGTTGGTAAAGTGTATTCAATACCCCCAGTTCGCGGATCGTTGACTGTAGTGGTGTTACTGCGTAGTTAGGTCCCTCTGACCTGACAGCAGCCAAGTCTGCCTCGATAGTTTGAGATAGTTGGCCGAGCCTTATCTGGTATTCCTGCTCAAGCTCCCTGCTTGTGCGCTGGATAAATGTTCTATTTTCATTGTAGGTCCCTCCTTGCCATCTAGAGGGGCCTCCATTGACACCATTTGATCTTCGGTGGGGTGGGATAAGATGGTCGGGCGCTTCCCCCCTTATGTCGACACCTGTTTCGAACTCAATAAAGCCAGGTCTCGACTCTTTTATCTTAATGTCTGTTGGCGGTTCTTGCATTTTCATATCCTTTTGAATTGGCACGTCGTTGGAGGCAAGTTTTTGTTGGTGAGCGTTAACTGCATGTTGGTCTGTCGCGCCAATTGAAGTTACAGCAATATGAAAAATAACGAGTCTGAGAAAGGCGCGGGAATTTACATAGGATTTTGAAAGGTATTTCGAAGGCGCTGAAATAAAGGTGAGATAATCTTCTGCGTAAAAAGATATTTCTTATGTGATGGCAGGAAGTGTCTTGTAGGACCCATGTTAAACATTAGGTTGAAACTGACTGCCACCACAAACCCTTCGCCCATAAAAAAGGCCGCTGCAAACGCAGCGGCCAAAGCAAGACGTTGGATCCAGGAGCTACAAATCAACGTCGGTGTACACGGGGCGATGAGTCGAAAAACTCCACATCATCTGAATCTGTCGCGGATGGAATAGCCTCTGCACATCCCGTCGCTATCCGCTTTCCGGCCATTTGCCTTGAAAGCCCGGCAAGAATAACGGCTTGAGCCCGTAGGAAAAATAGCGGTTCATGACATGAACTGTTGCAGCATGAGTAACAGTGTCCGCGTTCCCGGCCATCGCCCATGCGTGCGGCTGATAAGTCCCCATCCAGCCAATCCATACCTCGCGCAATCCCCCGTGCCACGCGGCCAGTCATCCTTTGGAGGTACATCACGAATACCTCCTTGGTGCGCTTATCGCCCCCGGCGGGCGGCAGTAGGGTGAGGCCTTCTGTCACTCACCGGGGAAGACGCATGACAAAAACAACAATGCGCGCCATCTTCACACCGCAAGCGCTGGCTGCTGCGGTTGCCTTGGGTTGCTGTGCCCAGGCACAGGCCGTTTCATTCAACATCGGCGAGATCGAGGGCACGTTCGACTCTTCGCTGTCGGTGGGCGCGAGCTGGGGCATGCGCGATGCCGACAAGTCGCTGGTGGGGATCCCTAATGGCGGCAGCGGGCAGGCTTCGACCGGTGACGACGGGCGTCAGAACTTTGGAAAGGGCGAAACCTTTTCGAAGATCTTCAAGGGCATTCACGATCTCGAATTGAAGTACGGCGACACCGGTGTGTTTGTCCGGGGTAAGTACTGGTACGACTTCGAGCTCAAGGACGAAGACCGGCCGTTCAAGCCGATCAGCGATCACAATCGCAAGGAAGGCGCGAAGTCCTCTGGCGGGCAAATCCTCGATGCCTTCGTCTATCACAACTACTCCATCGCCGACCTGCCGGGCACTGTGCGCGCCGGTAAACAGGTGGTCAGCTGGGGTGAAAGTACCTTCATCGGCAACTCGATCAACAGCATCAACCCGGTCGACGTCTCCGCGTTCCGTCGTCCTGGTGCCGAGATCAAGGAAGGCCTGATTCCGGTCAATATGCTGTTCGCCTCCCAGGGCCTGACGGACAAGTTGACGGTCGAAGGCTTCTATCAACTGGAGTGGGACCAGACCGTCGTCGACAACTGCGGCACTTTTTTCGGTAATGATGTGGTGGCCGACGGTTGCAACCAGAACTACACCGTCGCCAGCCCGGCCATTGCGCCGTTGCAGCCGATTGCCGCGGCCTTTGGCCAGGGCTTCGAGGTCACCCGGGAGGGCGTGGTCGTTCCTCGCGGCCAGGACCGCGATGCCCGGGATTCGGGGCAGTGGGGTACGGCGCTGCGCTGGTTGGGGGACGATACCGAGTACGGTCTGTATTTCATGAACTATCACAGCCGCACACCCAACGTCGGCACCACGACGGCCGGCCTTTCCACGCTGGCGAGCATTCCGGGAATCGTTGCCACGGCCAACCGAATCGCACCCGGCAGCGGTTCGGGCCTGGCGCAGAGCGTGATGCTCGGACGCGGCCAGTACTACCTTGAGTACCCGGAAGACATTCGCCTCTACGGCGCCAGTTTCTCCACCACGTTGCCTACCGGCACGGCGTGGACCGGTGAGATCAGCTATCGCCCCAACCTGCCCGTGCAGGTCAACACCAACGACTTGACCCTGGCCATGCTCAACCCGATCGCCGGCGGCGCGGCGTCACCGATTGCCACTTCGCCCGGCGCCGACAACAAAGGTTACCGGCGCAAGGAAGTGACCCAGGTCCAGAGCACCCTGACGCACTTCGTCGACCAGGTGATGGGCGCGGATCGCCTGACGCTGGTGGGCGAAGCGGCGGTGGTGCATGTGGGTGGCCTTGAGGCCCGCAGCAAGCTGCGCTACGGCCGTGATTCGGTCTACGGCCAATACGGTTTTGGCGGTGATACCGACGGCTTCGTGACTTCAACCTCATGGGGTTATCGCGCCCGGGCGATCCTCGATTACAACAACGTGATCGCCGGGATCAACTTCCGTCCCAACCTCTCGTGGTCCCATGACGTCGCCGGCTACGGCCCCAACGGCCTGTTCAACGAGGGCGCCAAGGCCGTCAGCCTCGGCGTCGATGCGGACTACCGCAACACCTACACCGCAAGCCTCAGTTACACCGATTTCTTCGGGGGTGACTACAACGTGCTCGAAGACCGCGACTTTGTGGCGTTGAGCTTTGGCGTGAACTTCTGATCTGGCAAAGAAGGATAATTTCCATGCGCAAGATGATTCTGCAATGCGGTGCCCTGGCCCTTGGCCTGCTGGCCGTCAATGTGATGGCGGCGGTGTCTCCGGAAGAAGCGAACAAGCTCGGCACCAGCCTAACCCCGCTGGGCGCCGAGAAGGCCGGCAACGCCGACGGCTCGATTCCGCCGTGGACCGGTGGCATCCCGAAAAACGCCGGTGCGGTGGACAGCAAGGGTTTCCTGGCGGATCCGTTCGCCAATGAAAAACCGCTGTTCGTCATCACGGCGGCGACGGTCGACAAGTACAAGGACAAGCTGTCCGACGGGCAAGTCGCGATGTTCAAGCGCTACCCCGAAACCTACAAAATCCCGGTTTATCCGACCCATCGCACCGCGGCACTGCCCACGGAAATCTATGAATCGGCCAAGCGCAGCGCGTTGAATGTCATTCCGACGAACGACGGTAACGGCCTGGCCAATTTCACCGGCAATCGCTACTACGCCTTTCCGATTCCGAAGAACGGGGTCGAGGTGATCTGGAACCACATCACCCGTTATCACGGTGGCAATCTGCGTCGCACCATCACCCAGGCAACCCCGCAGTCCAATGGCGACTTCACCGTGATCCGCTTCAAGGACGAGGTGGCTGTTCCCTCATTGCTGGGGGATTTGAAACCGGGCAGCGACGACAACGTACTCAACTATTTCAAGCAGGAAGTGACGGCGCCGGCGCGGCTGGCGGGCAACGTGCTGCTGGTTCACGAGACACTCGACCAGGTCACGGAGCCGCGCAAGGCCTGGATCTACAACGCCGGCCAGCGCCGCGTGCGACGTGCGCCGCAAGTGGCCTATGACGGCGTGGGCACCTCGTCCGACGGCCTGCGCACCACCGATAACTTCGACATGTTTTCCGGTGCGCCGGACCGCTATGACTGGAAGCTGATCGGCAAGAAAGAAATGTACATCCCGTACAACAGCTACAAGCTTGACTCGCCTGACCTCAAATACACCGATGTGATCAAGGCCGGCCACATCAACCAGGACCTGACCCGCTACGAGTTGCACCGGGTCTGGGAGGTCGTCGCCACGGTCAAGCCCAACGAGCGACACGTGTATGCCAAGCGTCATATGTACATCGACGAAGACACCTGGCAGGTGGCGCTGGCCGATCACTATGACGGTCGCGGCGCGCTCTGGCGTGTGGCCGAAGGGCATGCGCAGTTCTACTACGATCATCAGGTGCCGGCCTATACGGTTGAAGCGCTGTACGACCTGATTGCCGGTCGCTACATCGCACTGGGCATGAAGAACGAAGAGAAACGCAGCTTCGAATTCAACATCGCGGCAAAAGCCGGGGACTACACGCCTGCCGCCCTGCGGAGTACGGGTGTGAGGTAATCGTCCTACAGGCATCTACACAAAAAGGTGACCTCGCGGTCACCTTTTTTATGGCTGCAGATAAGCCTGCTGAATACTTCTTCAACAAGCGCTCCGGAGGGGGCTAGGGTGGCGCCACAACAATAAAAAGGCGCACCACTATGACTGCCATGACGACGTGTCTGGACCGTCCTGGGCTTCTGCCTCGCTTGTCTTCTCATCACCTGTCCCGGGAGCGACTGGCCGATCCGTTGCTGGCCTCTACGGCGCGGGTGAAATTGCTTTGTGCGCCGGCGGGCAGTGGCAAGAGTGCGCTGCTGACCGAATGCCTGCTGCGCGCGCCGGCGCAGTGTCGGGTGTATTGGCTGCCGTTGGCGGGTGAGCCCTTGAGTGCTGCCGACTTGCGGCAACGGCTGGCGCAAGCGCTGGGGCTACCTTCAAGGGATGAACCTGAGTTGCTCGAATCCCTGGCGCGGCTGGAAACGCCAACCTGGCTGTTCATCGATGATTACTGTCGCGTCCCGCACCCTGAACTCGACCATCTGCTCGACCGTTTACTGGCCATCAGAAGCCCGGTGTTGAGTTGGTGGCTGGGTTCGCGTCGACGTCCGTCCTGCAACTGGCCGCGCTTGTTGCTGGATGACGAGTTGTACGAATGCGACGGACGTGCGCTGGCGCTGACCGAGCTGGAAGTCGAGCAATTGCTGGTCCACGTCGAGCCGTCGCGGGCGACCGGCGTGGCCAGGCGAATCGTGCAGCGCAGTGGCGGTTGGTGCGCCGGCGCGCGCATTGCCTTGCTTGACGGCTGTCAATGGGCCGCCGAGCAGGACAAACAGGGGCGTTCGGCAACCTTGCTGGATTATTTGCGCCATGAACTGTTCAACTCATTGTCGCCGGAGCTGGTAGAGACCTGGCAGGTGCTGGCGCATCTGCCACGCTTCAATGCCGGCCTGTGCGAGCATCTGTTCGGCGCAGGTGAAGGCGCGAAAGGGTTGCAGGCCTTGCAGGACATGGGGTGTTTCATCGAGCCCTGGGAGGACTCCGCCGACTGGTTGCGTGTGTTCGTGCCACTGGCCCGGGCCATGCGCGACGAACAAGGGTCGGCCGGTCGCGCCTGGCATCGGCGCGCGTGCCAATGGTTCTGCGCCGAGGAGGACTGGCAGGGCGCGTTCGAGCAGGCACTGCTGGCCGAAGAGTTCGAGGTGGCGGTCAGCCTGTTGCAGCACTTCAATTTTGAGCACTTGTTCCGCCGCGAAAATGTGCGCCTGCTCCTGAATGTGCATGAGCGCCAGGATCAGGAACTGACCCTCGGCTCGCCGCACCTGGTCGGTCTTATCACGGCAGCGCTGCTGTTTGCCGGACGCTTCGACCAGGCGGCCGTGTGCATCGAGCAACTGGCGCGCTTCGCACCGCAACCGACGGCAGCTTTGCAGCGGCAACTGCTGGCACGCTGGCAGGCGCAACAAGGCTGGCTGCTGCATTTGCAGGGGCGCAGGGAAGCGGCGCGCGGGCACTTTGTCGACGCGCTGGCGGAGCTGGCAACGCAGGCCTGGTCGGCACGGTTGCTGTGCCTGTCCGGGCTGACCCAGCAGGCGCTGCTCAACGCCGAGCTCGATGCCGCGCAGGCGTTCAACCGTGAGGCGCTGTGCCTGGCCCGCGCGCAAGGTTCGTTGCTGTTCGAGGGCCTGCTGGAGCTTGACCACGCGCAATTGCTGGAACAGCGCGGCGCTCCCCGGCGTGCCGAGAGCCTGCTGGCCGATGTGCATGAATTGTTGAGCACACAGGCCGATCGTCCGACACCACTGCTGGGTCGCATTGCCTTGCGGCGTGGGCGTCTGGCGCTTTGCCAGGGGCAGGACGAATTGGCCGCCGAGTTTTTCCACAGCGGACTCCAGGACTGCCTGCACAGTCAGGACAAACGGGCGTTATATGGTTTCCTCGGGCAGGCCCAGGTCGCGGCTAACCAGCGCGATTACGCCCAGGCCTTTGACCGCTTGCGTGAAGCCGAGCGGTTGATGCAGCAGCGGCAGATTCCCGACACGGTGTATCGCGGTGTGCTGTTGCAAATCAGCAGTCACTTCTGGCTGCAACAAGGTCGGCCGCAATTGGCCTGTGAAGCGTTAACCCGCGTCGTGCGTCACTACCGTGGGCCCAACGCGCGGCAGGCGCCTCCGGCCACGGTGCAGCTGATTGCGCGGGTCGAGTATTTGCTGGTGCTCGCCGAAAGCCATCTGCACCAGGCCGTGCAACCGTTGGAACGGCTCAAGACCTTGCTCGATCATGCGCAACGGCACGGGATGCTGGCGCTGGAGACGGAGTTGCAGTTTGCGATCTGTGAAGTGGCGGACCTGATCGGCGAACCTGATCTGGCACAATCGGCGTTGCAAGCGGGGCTGGATTTGGTGAGGCGTTGCCATTTGCAACAGGCCTTGGGCGAACTGCGGTTGCGTCAGCCGACCTTGCTCAGTCGCCTGGGCGGCGAGGAGGGCGATGGGCCCGCGGCCACCCTGGACGCCAATCCGTTGAGCGGGCGAGAACTGGAAGTGCTCGGCCTGATCGCCCAAGGCAACTCCAATCAACAGATCGCCGAGCAGCTGTTTATCTCGTTGCACACCGTGAAAACCCACGCACGGCGAATTCACAGCAAGCTGGGCGTTGAACGTCGCACGCAAGCCGTGGCCACGGCGAAGAAGCTGGGCTTGATTGCGCAAGGTTGACGCGTTCCCCCGTAGGAGCTGCCGCAGGCTGCGATCTTTTGATTTTCAAAGGCAAGATCAAGAGATCGCAGCCTGCGGCAGCTCCTACAAGGGAGTGCGTGGAACCTGAGAGTCGCCGGTGTCGGGTTCATGACCCATGCGCCAGCTCACTGCACGGGAGGCGGCCAGTAGGCGACGGGCCGCCGGGCCGTCTTCATCGGCCTGGAACAGCGAGGCCGGACCCACCACCGTCAGCACCGCCACGACATTCCCCACGGCATTGAAGACCGGAGCCGACAAGGCATCCACGCCTGGCATCAGCAACCCGTGCACATGGTGCAGGCTGCGCGCGCGGATCTGCTCGCAGAGGGTGGCGTAGGCCTGATCGTCCGCCAGCGCGTGGGCGGCTTGGGCCTGCAATTCCATTTCACGCAGTTCAACCGTTTCGCGCTTGGGCAGGTAAGCGCCGAACACCAGTCCTGTCGAAGAACTGAGCAGTGGCAACACCGAACCTAACTGGGTGACAACCGTGACTGCGCGCACCGCCGGCTCGATGTGGACCACGGTCGCGCCCTGGTTGCCCCACACCGCCAGGAAGCAGGTTTCGTTCAACTCGTCGCGCAACTCGGCCAAGGGCAGGGCGGCGACTTTCAGCACGTCCATACTGTTGAGTGCCGCCAGCCCGACGCGCAAGGCTTCGCGGCCCAGCCCGTAGTGGTTGGTCGCCGGATTCTGCTCGGCAAAGCCGCTGGCAATCAAAGCCTGCAAATAGCGGTGAACCTTGCTGGCCGGCATCTGCACGTGTTCGGCCAAGCGCGAAAGCGAAGTCGATGGCGACAATTGCGCCAGGGCCTTGAGGATGTCGGTACCCACCTCGGCGGAGCGGACTTTCTGTTTACCGTTACTGTCGCTCGCGGGCTTTTGCATGGTGGCGCCGTCTTTCAAGGGATGAGTTCCGGGGATGAATGGGCGTCTTTATAGCTTGACGGTCATTACCAATCAAATTACGTTATTCGTAATTGAATTACGATAAAAACAACTCCGGCGTGCCAGGACCTCTTCCGCAGAGTGAAAGGCCACGGCCTACTCCCTGTTCAGGAGGCACCATGAACCTCGATTCAACGACGCCAGCGCTGGCATATCAGTCAGGCTTCGGCAACGAATTCAGCAGCGAAGCGTTGCCCGGGGCACTGCCGGTCGGCCAGAACGCCCCGCAAAAAGCCCCCTATGGCCTGTACACCGAGCTGTTTTCCGGCACCGCCTTCACCATGCCCCGCAGCGAAGCGCGGCGGACCTGGATGTACCGCATCCAGCCCTCGGCCAATCATCCGGCGTTCGTCAAACTCGATCGGCAACTGGCCGGCGGCCCATTGGGTGAAGTCACCCCCAATCGCCTGCGCTGGAATGCCCTGGACATCCCGGCCGAGCCGACCGATTTCATTGATGGCCTGGTGAGCATGGCGGCCAACGCCGGCGCGGATAAACCGGCCGGGATCAGCATCCTCCAGTACCGTGCCAACCGTTCCATGGAGCGGGTGTTCTTCAATGCCGACGGCGAAATTCTGCTGGTGCCGCAGCAAGGGCGGTTGCGGATCGCCACTGAACTGGGTGTGCTGGAACTGGAGCCGCTGGAAATCGCCGTGCTGCCACGGGGCCTGAAATTCCGCGTCGAACTGCTCGACCCGCAAGCTCGCGGCTACATTGCCGAGAACCATGGCGCGCCGCTGCGCCTGCCGGACCTGGGCCCCATCGGCAGCAATGGCCTGGCCAATCCACGGGACTTCCTGACGCCGGTTGCCCATTACGAACACCTCGGGCAACCGACCACCCTGGTGCAGAAATTCCTGGGGCAGCTGTGGGGCACCGAGCTCAATCACTCGCCGCTGAACGTGGTCGCCTGGCACGGCAACAACGTCCCGTACAAATATGACCTGCGCCGGTTCAACACGATTGGCACCGTCAGCTTCGATCACCCGGACCCGTCGATCTTCACGGTGCTGACATCGCCGACCAGCGTCCACGGCCTGGCCAACCTTGATTTCGTGATCTTCCCGCCACGCTGGATGGTCGCCGAGAACACCTTCCGTCCACCGTGGTTCCACCGCAACCTGATGAACGAGTTCATGGGCCTGATCCAGGGCGAGTACGACGCCAAGGCCGAAGGTTTCGTCCCAGGCGGCGCGTCGCTGCATAGCTGCATGAGTGCCCACGGCCCGGACGGCGAGACCTGCACCAAGGCGATCAATGCCGATCTCAAACCGACGAAAATCGACAACACCATGGCCTTCATGTTCGAGACCAGCCAAGTGCTGCGTCCGAGCCGTTTCGCCCTCGATTGCCCACAACTGCAAACCAACTACGACGCTTGCTGGGCCACGCTGCCCGCCACTTTCGACCCGACCCGGAGATAACCCATGACGCAGACTTCCATCCCTCGCAGCTGGGTTGCTTCGGCCAACGGCCATGCTGATTTCCCACTGCAAAACCTGCCGTTGGGCGTGTTCAGCGTGAAGGGTTCGGCGCCACGCAGCGGCGTGGCCATCGGTGAGCATATTTTCGATTTGCAGGCTGCGCTGGATGCCGGCCTGTTCGACGGTGCAGCGAAAGCCGCCGCCGAAGCCACCCGTGGCGGTCAGTTGAATGCGTTCTTCGAGCTGGGCCGCGAGGCACGTGTGGCCCTGCGTGAACGCTTGCTGGAACTGCTCGGCGAAGGCAGCACCCTGCATGGCAAGATTGAAGCCCAAGGCGCAAAACTGTTGCCGCTGGCGGCGGACTGCGAGATGCACCTGCCGGCGAAAATCAATGACTACACCGACTTCTATGTCGGCATCGAGCACGCGCAGAACGTCGGCAAACTGTTCCGCCCGGACAACCCGCTGCTGCCGAACTACAAGTACGTGCCGATCGGCTACCACGGCCGTGCCTCGACCATCCGCCCGTCCGGCACCGACGTGCGTCGCCCGAAAGGCCAGACCTTGCCGGCCGGCCAGGCCGAGCCGACTTTCGGTCCGTGCGCGCGCCTGGATTACGAACTGGAACTGGGCATCTGGATTGGCCAGGGCAACGACATGGGCGACGCCATTGCCATTGGTGACGCCGCCGATCACATCGCCGGTTTCTGCCTGCTCAACGATTGGTCGGCGCGGGACATCCAGGCCTGGGAGTACCAGCCGCTGGGACCATTCCTGTCGAAGAGCTTCATCACCAGCATTTCCCCCTGGGTCGTGACCGCCGAAGCGCTGGAGCCGTTCCGTCGGGCCCAGCCTGCGCGCCCGGAAGGCGATCCGCAGCCGCTGCCGTATCTGTTCGACCAGCGCGACCAGGAGGCGGGCGGTTTCGACATCGAACTGGAAGTGCTGCTGCTGACCGAAGCCATGCGCGAACAAAACCTGCCGGCCCATCGCCTGACCTTGAGCAACTCGAAACACATGTACTGGACCGTGGCGCAAATGGTCGCGCACCACAGTGTCAACGGCTGCCAGTTGCAGGCCGGCGACCTGTTCGGTTCGGGCACGTTGTCGGGGCCGCAAAGCGGTCAGTTCGGCAGCCTGCTGGAAATCACCGAGGGCGGTAAAAGGCCGATCGAACTGGCCTCGGGCGAAGTGCGCAAGTTCCTTGAGGACGGCGACGAAATCATCCTGCGTGGCCGTTGCAGCCGCGAAGGGTTTGCCTCGATCGGTTTTGGCGAATGCCGCGGCAAAGTACTGCCGGCGCGCTAAGGGGAACGGGTCATGGAGCTCTATACGTACTACCGTTCGACGTCGTCCTATCGGGTGCGCATCGCGCTGGCGTTGAAAGGGCTGGACTACCAGGCGCTGCCGATCAACCTGATCGCGCCACCCGGTGGCGAGCATCGCCAGCCAGCGTATCTGGCCATTAACCCGCAAGGCCGCGTGCCGGCCTTGCGCACTGATGAAGGCGCGTTGCTGATCCAGTCCCCGGCGATCATCGAATACCTGGAGGAACGTTATCCACAGGTGCCACTGCTGTCCAAAGACCTCGCTGCCCGTGCCCGTGAACGTGGCGTAGCGGCGGTGATCGGCTGCGATGTGCACCCGCTGCACAACGTCAGCGTGCTCAATCGGCTACGGCAGTCGGGCCACGACGAAACGCAGGTGGTGGAGTGGATCGGTCACTGGATCAGCCAAGGGCTGGCGACGGTGGAGCAGATGATCGGGGAGGAGGGTTACTGCTTCGGTGCGCAGCCCGGCCTGGCCGATACCTACCTGATTCCACAGTTATACGCGGCCGAGCGCTTCAACGTCTCGCTTGAAGCCTGGCCGCGGATTCGTCGAGTGGCGGCGTTGGCGGCCGTGCATCCGGCGTTTATCAAGGCGCACCCGGCGAATCAGCCAGACACTCCATAAACAAGATCAAAAGATCGCGGCCTTCGGCAGCTCCTACATGGGGATGATGTACACCCTGTAGGAGCTGCCGAAGGCTGCGATCTTTTGCTTTTAGTGAACAATGGAGTTGGGCGGCAAATGCCCCAGCCGCTCCGTCAGGCGAATCCGCTGGATCGGGTCGTCGCTGAGGAGCAGGGCGTGTTCTAGGTCGAAGCGTTCGGCGTTGGGGCATTCCAGCCGTTGGTAGAGGCTGGCCCGGGCCAGGTAGTCGGCGGCGGTGCCGTTGCCCAGCTCCAGCACGCGTTCGGCGTCGACCAGGGCGCCGATGTAGTCGTCGTTGGAGAGGTGCAGCTGACGCAGGTTGCGCGACAGGCGCTGGAGCATTTGCACGGGGTCGGCGGTGACCAGGTGCTCGGCGCTGAGTTTCAGGTTGGGGCCGTACTGGCGATGCAGCAATTCGCGACAATCGTTGGGGTAGAGGCGACGCCCGCCGCAGGGATCGAGCAGGTGGTCGGCGCCCGGTACGCGCAGCAGGAAATGGCCGGGAAAGTTGACGCCGACCAGGGGGATTTCCAGACCCCTGGCCAATTCCAGCGCAATCAGGCCCAAGGCCAGCGGTTGCCCGCGCCGACGCTCCAGCACGCGATGGAGCAGCGCCACCTGCGGGCGCAAGGGGGTGGAATCGTCCTGGGCGAACCCCAGGTCATTCATGCGCCGCAGCAGCGGTTGCGCCAGTTCGCTCACCGGTAACATCGGCAGGCTGCCACTGATCCGCTGTTGCAGTTCCTTGAAGTTCACCAGCAACGTTTCAAGGTTCACCTCGTCGTCATGTTCGGCGCCAATCCAAAGCGCCGCCTCGAACAGCGCGGGCGGTGAACGTTGCAGGCAAGCGAAAAAGGATTGGCGCGGGGTCATCAAAATCTCCGGGCAATGCCTCGTTTTAGCCTCCTCTCTGCCATTCGTCCAGTGCCGCACAGAGGTGGTTGCGGGTTATTTCCAAATACCTGAATGGCCCTCCCGCTTATTCCCGTGCGCTTCGGCAATTTTTTTGCGCAAGCCTATACTGGCGACTACAAGAAGTGATTCGGGAGCCTTACGATGTTCGCTCTCATGCAAAGCACTCGCCTTGAATCGCTGCATCTGAGCGTCGACCCTGCCACCGGGTTGAAGGCGGTCATTGCCATTCATAACAGTCGCCTGGGGCCTGCCCTGGGGGGGTGTCGTTACCTTGCCTACCCCAGCGACGAGTCCGCGGTCGAGGATGCCGTGCGCCTTGCCCAGGGCATGAGTTACAAGGCCGCGCTGGCCGGCCTGGCGCAGGGCGGTGGCGTGGCGGTCATCATTCGCCCGGTTCACGTGGCCGATCGCGCCGCGCTGTTCGAAGCCTTCGGACGCTGCATCAATCAGCTCGACGGTCGCTACATCACCGCCATCGACAGCGGCACATCGGTGGCGGACATGGATTGCATCGCGCAACAAACCCAGCATGTCACCAGCACCACGTCGGCGGGTGATCCTGCACCCCATGCGGCGATGGGTGTATTCACCGGCATTCGCGCCACCGCCATGGCGCGGTTGGGCAGCGATAACCTCGAAGGCTTGCGGGTGGCCATACAAGGCCTGGGTAACGTCGGTTTTGCCTTGGCCGAACAGCTGCATGCCGCCGGTGCCGAACTGCTGGTCAGCGACATTGACCACGGCAAGGTGCAACTGGCCATGGAGCAACTTGGCGCGCACCCGATTGCCAACGATGCGCTGCTCAGCACCCCGTGCGACATTCTCGCGCCGTGCGGCCTGGGCGGCGTGCTCAACAGTCACAGCGTGACGCAATTGCGTTGCTCGGCGGTGGCGGGTTCGGCGAACAACCAGCTGACCCATCTGGACGTCGCCGATCAACTTGAGCGGCGGGGCATCCTGTATGCGCCGGATTACGTGATCAATGCCGGGGGGCTGATCTACGTTTCACTCAAGCACCGGGGTGAAGCGCTGACGACCATCACCGCGCACCTGTCGAAAATCAGCTCGCGACTGACCGAAGTGTTTGCCCATGCCCAGGCGGAAAAGCGCTCGCCGGCGCGAGTGGCTGACGAGTTGGCGGAAAAGGTGTTGTACCGGTAGGAGTTGCCGCAGGCTGCGATCTTTTGATTTGCACTATAAAAAAGCCAGATCAAAAGATCGCAGCCTGCGGCAGCTCCTACAGGTTTGTGTTGAACATGAAAAAGGCCCTGAGCCATTCGACTCAGGGCCTGTTCAATTCGGCTGTTTGTTACTTTGTCGCTTTGGCGGCCTTGGCTGGCTTGGCCGGGGCAACCGGCTCAACGACCGCCTCTTCAACGGGAGCGGCCACTTCAACCGGCCGCGGAACCTCGACAGGCGCGGTGAGCAACTCGGACAGGGCGTCCGGCTGGCTCTTGAAGGCCTTGGCAAACACATCGCGATTCTTCGCCATGTAGATCCCGGCTTCTTCCACTTGCTGCTCGGTCAGGGACGGAACGGCTTTTTGCAACACTTCGGCCAGCAACTCGGCCAGCTCGAGCATTTTGTCATGACGGTCAGCTTCGGCTTTATCCATGAACAAGCGCTCCAGATCTCGGCTGCTGCGGTATACCACTTCGACGGCCATTCACCACCTCACATGCCTTCACATTTGGTTGTCTGATTCGACTACTGTATCTATATACAGCGAAAAGGATAAGCGAATCGCTGGGGTTTGGGTAGTGGCTTTTTAATGTAGATCGAATTCGGGGTTTGTCATCGGGAGCGAGCAGCCCCTGCGACCAAAAGCCACGGGGCGCAATTTACGGCGGCTCGCCATGATGGCGTGGCCTTGTTTCTGCATGCAGAACAACCGTCATGTCCAACCCGCATTATCCGGTCCGAGCCGACCTAAGGAAGCATCATCGTGAAAATCAACTGGGCCGAAAACCTGCGGCAAAGCGTGCATGAACTGGCGGAGTCCCTGGGCAACCTGTTCGTCGAGACCTTTCACTACCTGGCGCTGTTCGCCATCGGCGCGGTGACCGCGTGGGCGGCGGTGATGGAATTTCTCGGCATGATCGAGGAAGGACACATCAAGATCGACGACATCTTGCTGCTGTTCATCTACCTGGAACTGGGGGCGATGGTCGGGATTTACTTCAAGACCAACCACATGCCGGTGCGCTTCCTGATCTACGTGGCGATCACCGCGCTGACCCGCCTGCTGATTTCCAACGTGTCGCACCACAATCCACCGGATCTGGGGATCATCTACCTGTGCGGCGGAATCCTGCTGCTGGCCTTTGCGATCCTGGTGGTGCGTTACGCGTCGTCGCAATTTCCATCGGTGAAGATTGAGAACCCGCACCGCAAGATCGGCGCGGGCTCCAGTGAACATCCGGAAGTCGAGAAGGGCGAAATTTAAAGGCCCATGGCTGGTCGGGGCCGGCCTTTGACCGGGGGTGGCGGCAGGTTGCGCGCGCCGCCATCGGTCATGGCTTCGAGGATTGCCACCGCGCTGTGACCCTGTTCGATGGCAATGCCGAACTGAATGCTTTGCACCAGGCGTTTGAGGCGATCGGGGTCATTGCGTTGCTCGGCGCTGATCATGCGCTTGGCGACCACGCGGCCACTGTTGGACAGGGTCAGCATGATGCTGCCGTCCAGGCCCTGAATACTCAGGTTGATCTGGTAATCCGCTGCAAAGGCATCGGTAATAAGCTGAAAAGGGTTGTCCATGATGCGTCACCGCCTGATTGAACGTGCAGTTGTTGACCGGTCGATATCGGGATTAGTTCGCAACACCGGACCATCGGCCATTTCGAGGCCACATCGCCATCAATGCTTGCAAAGGGGGTGTAGCAAGGGGCATGCCGGATAGATTGTCGGACAATAAATGGGTGAGGTCGGGGGCAGGCACGCGTGAATGTGTGCGCGGGCTTGCTCGCGAAGGCGGTATGTCAGGTACGTATAGGTAGACTGACACGGCCCTTTCGCGAGCAAGCCCGCTCTCACGTGGTCCGTTTCAGGGCAGGAATGCCGGTCAGCATTCCACCCAGCTCACCGCCAAGCCGCCCCGTGACGTTTCCTTGTATTTATCGTGCATATCGGCGCCGGTATCGCGCATGGTGCGGATCACCCGGTCCAGGGAAATGAAGTGCTTGCCGTCACCGCGCAGGGCCATTTGCGTGGCATTGATCGCCTTCACTGCGGCAATCGCGTTGCGCTCGATGCACGGCACCTGCACCAGCCCGCCCACCGGGTCGCAAGTCAGGCCGAGGTTGTGTTCCAGGCCAATCTCCGCGGCGTTTTCCAATTGCTCCGGTGTGGCACCCAGCACCTCCGCCAGGCCCGCGGCGGCCATGGCGCAGGCCGAGCCGACTTCGCCCTGGCAGCCGACCTCGGCACCGGAGATCGAGGCGTTTTTCTTGCAGAGAATGCCGACGGCTGCCGCGCCCAGGAAGAACGCGACCACGTCATCGTCCGACGCGTCCGGATTGAATTTCATGTAGTAGTGGAGCACCGCCGGAATGATCCCCGCCGCACCGTTGGTCGGGGCCGTGACCATGCGTCCGCCGGCGGCGTTTTCCTCGTTCACCGCGAGGGCGAACAGGTTGACCCATTCCATGGCCGACAGGGTCGAGGTGATGACGTTCGGCTTGCCGATTTCCAGCAGGCTGCGGTGCAATTTCGCTGCGCGACGCGGGACATTCAGACCGCCGGGCAGAATGCCTTCGTGCTCCAACCCTTGCTCAACGCATTCGCGCATCACCGACCAGATGTGCAGCAGGCCCTGACGGATGTCTTCGTCACTGCGCCAGGCCCGTTCGTTGGCCATCATCAGTTCGGAGATCCGCAGACCGTGCTGGTTGCAGAGCTGGAGCAGTTCGACTGCGCTGGAGAAGTCATACGGCAGCACCACATCGCTGGCAGGCGCAGTACCGGATTCTGCTTCAGCCGCTTCGATGATGAAACCGCCACCGACCGAGTAGTACGTCTGCTCGAACAGCTCGCCGGTTTCGCCAAAGGCTGTCAGGGACATGGCGTTGGGATGGTAGGGCAGGCTCTCGTCGAGCAGCAGCAGATCGCGCGACCAGTCAAAGGCGATGGTCACCTGGCCGGCCAGGGACAGTTCGGCGGTTTCGCGCAGGGTTCGGATGCGGTCGTCGATGGTGGTGGGATCGATACGGTCCGGCCACTCGCCCATCAAGCCCATGACGCAGGCGCGGTCAGTGGCGTGACCGACGCCGGTGGCCGACAGGGAGCCGTAAAGCCGGATTTCCACGCGCCGCACGTCAGACACCAGAGCCTGGTCGACCAGCGCCTGGGCGAAGGTCGCCGCCGCGCGCATCGGACCGACGGTATGGGAGCTGGAGGGACCGATACCGACTTTGAAGAGATCGAAAACACTGATAGCCATGCTAAAGCCTATTCCTGAAATGGAAGATGAATCGCTGCCATTTTTGTAGGACAAGCGCACTTTCAGCGATACTGCCAACCTCGGTCCTACGTGACCAACGAAACTTCCTAAGACAGCCTTTAGCAGGACTAAACGATGAGTCGTCAATTGCATGCCCAGACTTATGTATGGCTGCAGGTGTTTTCCTGTGCCGCCCGACACTTGTCGTTCACCCGTTGCGCCGAAGAACTGCACATCACGCCGGGCGCGGTTAGTCAGCAGATCCGCCAACTGGAAGAGCGCTTGGGCTTTCGCCTGTTTCACCGGCGTGCCCGGGGCGTTGAGCTGAGCGCCGAAGGCCAGCGTCTGGCCATTACCGTCAACGAAGCCTACGGCAGTATCGACGCGGAATTGCGCCGGCTGGACGCGGGCATGATCAGCGGAACCCTGCGGGTTCGGTCGATTCCGTCATTCCTGAGCAAATGGCTGACCCCGCGCCTGCCGCGCCTGCAACAACGGTTTCCGGACATCCAGTTACGCCTGGTGGCCGAGGACAGCAGCGTGCCGCTGCACGAAGGCGATTTCGACCTGGCCATCGACCTGAACGACGGCAGCTACCCGGGGCTGTTATCCACAGCCTTGCTCGATGAACAGATTTTTCCCGTCTGCGCTCCCGGCCTGTTGCGCGGTCGCCCGCCACTGCATGGCCCGGCGGACCTGATGCATTTTCCGTTGCTGCACGACATCACCGCCTGGCGCGGCAGCTACGAATATGCGGAGTGGGAGTTTTATCTCAACGCCATCGGGTTTGAAGGCGCGGATGTGCGGCGCGGGCACACGTTCAATCGCAACCACCTGACCATCGAGGCGGCTATCGCCGGGATGGGGGTGGCAATTGCCCGGCGAACGCTGTTGAACGATGAGCTAGAGCGAGGGGCGTTGATTGTGCCGTTTGGCCTGGCGGTGCCCAATCACAAGCGCTACATGGTGCTCTATGCGCCGGGTGCGCTGAGCCATCCTGGCGTGCGTGCGGTGCATGACTGGCTGGTGGAGGAAGCGGGGATTTTTCGTGGACTGCATCCGCTTGGGGATCAGCAGATGTGAGAATTTGTGACAGAGGTGCGGGGCGACCCAACTCCCGACCTTAACAGCGCTTTTACCGGTTGTCCGGCTTTTTCTGCGATTACGAAATTATCTTTTTTCAGGGGTTGAATTGTTCAGCGTACAGACCGATTGTGTAACCAAGAGGTCACGGTGATGACGCCCAAGGGCTTAGCTGACCGGCCTCTCGCGAGCTAGCTGAAATAAGGGATGAACTATGCAAATCCAAGTCAATAGCGATAACCATATTCAAAGCAGCATCCGACTGGAGGAGTGGGTACGAACCACCATTGAGAGCACGCTCGAACGTTATGAGGAGGACTTGACCCGCGTCGAGGTTCACCTGCGGGACGAGAACGGCGACAAGCCCGGTCCCCACGATCTACGCTGCCAACTGGAAGCGAGGCCAAAAGGCCACCAACCGATTTCTGTCACCCATAAAGCCGCCAGCCTGGAACTGGCGATCGACGGGGCTGCCGAGAAGCTCGAGCATGCACTGGAACACCTGTTCGGCAAATTGCGCGGCAAGCCACGCGCCGCCGTAGTGCCATTCGAGCGCAGGCCTCATGCCGATAAGCTGCTGGAAGAAGAGTTTCTTGAAAACGAACAGGCCGCGCAAAACGCCTGAAGCCTGATTTAACTTCCCCCATGAAAACGGGCCTGCCATCGCAGGCCCGTTTTGTTTTGCCGGACGATCGCCGTGCAAGGCGGGAACGATCGGCGCGGGCTAGAACGCCACAGACGTCTGGACATAAACCGTCCGCGGTTCTCCCACGTACTTGCCCTTGTTGTTGTCGTCGAACGAACGGGTGAAGTACTGGTGATTGAGGATGTTCTTGACCCCCACCGCCACTGTCAGGTCCGACAATTGCGGTCCGAAATCATAAGCCGCACGGCTGCTGAACAGCATGTACCCCGGAATTTTGCCGGTGCTGCCGTCGGCGCTTTCGGCCGAGGTGTTGGCGTTGTCGGCGAACTGGTCACTCTGATAGCTGCTGTCCAGGTTCAGCTTCCACGCACCTTCGGTGTAACCCACGCCTAAAGTACCTTTGTGCTTCGAGGAGAACGGCACACGATTGCCTTTGTTCGGCCCGTCTTCGCGGATGGTCGCGTCAATATAGGCGTAGGTGGCGTATACATCGAAACCCGCCAGCGCCGGGCTCAGGTCCTCGAGGGCGTAGTTGACGCTGGTTTCGATACCTTGATGGCGCGTTTCGCCTCGGGCGATCACCGAATCGTTGGTCTGGTTGCTTTCGTACTGGTTGTCGAAGTTGATCAGGAACGCGCCGATTTCCGCCCGCAGCGCACCGTTGTCGTAACGGGTGCCCAATTCCCAGGTCCGCGCCTTCTCCGGTTTGACTTCGCCACTGCTTACCCGGTTAGGCATCTGGCTGTATTGCACGCTGCCGAACGAGCCTTCGGTGTTGGCGTAGAGATTCCAGCTGTCGGTCAGGTGATAAAGCACGTTCAGTGCCGGCAGCGCGGTGTTGTAGTCGCCCTGGTATTTTTGGTGGGTCAGGTTGTTGGTTTGCTGCGAGTCGATCATCTCGTAGCGGACACCCGGTGTGATGGTCCACTGGCCGATATCGATCCGGTCGTCGACAAAGAACGCATTGGCTTCGGTGCCACCTCGGGTATCGCGGTCGTTGCGGCTGCTGGTGGTCGGGTATTCGTTGCTGGCAATCGGCGTGCGGTAGCGCAATTCGTGGCCCGCCTCGTTGATGTAGCGGTAGCCGATGCCGACTTCGTGGCTCGTGGCGCCGAGGTCGAAGCCTTGGGCGAAACGGGTTTCCAGGCCGCGCACCCAATACTCGCGCGGCGACAACGAGAGGAAGGTGCCCTGGTCGAGATAGCCGCTGCGCAGGGTCTTGGTGAAGAAGGTGTTGGCGGTGAACTCGCGGCGGTCTTGCTGATAGCGATAGCCGACGTTGAACATCGTCCGGCGACCCCAGAACTGGTCTTTCGGGCGGGTCGACTGGTAGGGGTCGGCATCGTAGTCGGCGACGTTCAAGCCGCCGGGCATGTCCGCCTTGCCTTCGTAGTATTGCGCCATGGCGTTGAAGCTGTTGGCGTCGTCGAGCTGATACTTGCCCTTGAGGATCAGGTCGTCGATTTCGGTATCGCTGTGTTCGCGCCAGTCGCCGCCACGGGTTCCCGAATAGAGCAGCGCGCCACCCAAGCCATTGTCGGCAGTGCCACCGGCCAGCAGATTACCGGTGGTCTTGAGGCCGTCATGGCTGGAGGAGGGGCTGGTTTCGGTCTGGAAACCACCCTTGACCGTTGGCTCATCGGGAATCGCCCGGGTCACGAAGTTGACCACGCCGCCGACGTTCTGCGGACCGTAGCGCACTGCGCCACCGCCGCGCACCACGTCGACGGCGTCCATGTTGCCGATGCTGACCGGGGCAAACGACAGCTGTGGCTGACCATAAGGCGCGAACGGCACCGGGATGCCGTCCATCAAGACCGTGGAGCGCGACGCCAGGCGCGGGTTGAGCCCGCGAATGCCGAAGTTCAGCGCCATGTCATGGCTGCCGGTGCCGTTGTTGTCCGGCGCGTTGACGCCGGGAATGCGGTTGAGCACGTCCCGGGCCTGGGTCGCGCCCTGGCGTTCGAATTCTTCGCGACGGATCACGTCCCGGGCACCAGGATGTTCGAAGACATTGATTTGCGCGGCGTCGCCCAGCCAGTCGCCGACCACTGTCGAGGTGTCCAGCTCCAGCGCCGAACCAGCTGCCGGTTGCAGGCTGAAAGCGTTGTCGCCTTCGGACCGGGCTTGCAGGCCGGTGCCTTCGAGCAGTGCATTCAAACCTTGCCCGGCGGTGTAGTTGCCTTCCAGGCCACGGCTCTGCACGCCGCGGGTGACTTGCGAACCAAAAGTGATCAGCACGCCGGCTTCACGACCAAACTGGTTCAGGGCGTTTTCCAGGGAAGACGGCGCGATGTGATAGGCCTTGGTGTCAGCGGCGTGAACCAGCGGCAGGGCGCCGAAACTCAGGCTGGCGCCGAGCAGCAGTTGACGCAGGGTTCGGGCGAGCGGGGTGAGGCGGTTGGGTTGCATGAAGGGCGATCCTGAGAAGTTGAATCAAGTGGCTTTCCTTCTCTGTCACGCCAGATCTGAAAAACGGCTCATTTAATTTTCGAGATCAAAAGATCGCAGCCTGCGGCAGCGCCTACATGGGTTTGGTGTAGGCGCTGCCGCAGGCTGTGATCTTTTGATCTTGCTTTTATACCTTTGCCTCAACCGTCACCCAGTACCGCGTAAAACGCTTCACCTTCACCGGTAAGCTGATTTCCAGAAGCTGCAGAATCCGTTCGCTGTCATCCAGCGGATAGGTGCCGGAGATCAACAGGTTCGCGACCTTTGCATCGCAGTTGAGGTGCCCGCGACGATAACGGCTGAGCTCATCGAGGAAATCCCCGAGGCGCATGTGCGCCGCCACCAGCATGCCCTCGGCCCAGGCGCCGCTGTTGGCGTCCAGCGGCAATGCGGTGCCGACGCCTTTTGCACCGAAGCTCAACTGCCGGGCGCTGGGCAGCCGGAGCGGTGAACCGCCGTCGGGCGTCAGTTCGACATGACCCTCGAACACCGCGACCTGGGTGCGATCGGCAAATTGCCGCACGTTCAGGCGTGCACCTTGGGTCTTCAGCATGCCTTGGGCAGTCTGCACCTGGAACGCCTGGGCAGCGCTGAGCAGCATTTCGCCTTCGAGCAAACGGATCAGTCGCTGTGGACCGTCGAGGCGAACATCGGCCGAGCTGTCGGTGTTGAGTAGCAACTGGTTGCCATCGCCCAACGGCACTTTGCGCCGCTGGCCGATGGGGCTGCGGTAGTCGGCCAGCAACGGCGTCAGCACAGGGTGTTCGCGCATGCCCCAGGTCACCGCCGAGCCGGCGCCCAGAATCAGCAGCAGCTTCAACGCGTGGCGACGGCTGCCGGATGTCGGTGCATTGAGCGCGGCATGGGCCAGCGGCGAAGAGAGGCCGCGCAGGCGCTGATTGACCCGCTGGATATGTGCCCATGCCCGTCGGTGCTCGCTGTGGGCATCGTGCCATTGCTGCCAGGCTTGTTGCTGGCGTGGGTTCAACGGCCCTTGCTGCATTTCCATCAACCAATGCACGGCCTGTTCGGCGACCTGGGTTGAAAAATCTGGCGGCGTGTTCATAGGGCGAAGTAGCAACGCAGGGCGGCTTTGTTCAAGTGTCGCTTGACCGTGGCAATGGAAATGCCCAGCTCGGCGGCGATCTGTGGATACGTCAGGCCATCGACCTGGGCCAGCAGAAACGCACGCTTGACCAGGCGCGGCAAACCGTCGAGCAGCTGGTCCAGCTCCATCAGGGTTTGCAGGATGATTGCCTTTTCTTCCTCGGACGGGACGACGACGTCCGGCATGTCCGCCAGCGCATCCAGGTAGGCCCGCTCCAGATCCTGGCGGCGGTAGTGGTTGAACAGCACCCGCTTGGCGATAGTGGTGAGGAACGCCCTGGGCTCGATGATCTGCGGGGTTTCGCGCGCGGTCAGGACGCGCATGAACGTGTCCTGTGCAAGGTCCGCCGCGCTGTCCGGGCAGCCGAGCTTGCGCCGCAGCCAACCGGTGAGCCAGTTGTGATGGGCGTGATAGAGCGTTTCTACGGTATTGACTGGCTGCAACGGGACCACTCCGGCCGCATCTGGATGCGTTAGAGAACAAGAATTGTTCGCATTGTAGTGGCGGGAAGCCGTTGGCGGCAATCGAGCTGACAAGCTGATCTCACTCGACAGCTTTGCGTATGAGAATATTTATCATTAATATTGCGTTTTGTTGCCCCGTGGCGTTCACGCGGCTCGCCCGGTTCAAGGTCACCCCATGAAAGTCAAAAGCGGCACGCTCCCCGTTTCCTATCGGCTGGCGGTTACTTCGCGGGTGCTGGCGGCGGTACTCGGTGGCTACATTGTCACGGCGCTGGCCAGCGTTTGCCTGACGCTGTGGGTGCCCATGGCCCGCGCCGAGGCGGTGGTGACCGGGATGATGAGTTCGTTCGTGGTGTATCTGCTGGCGGTGATCTGGTGCTTCGCCTGTCGCACGGCCTGGCGAGCCTGGCTCGGATTGATCGTGCCGGCGCTGGCCCTGGCGGTGGCAGCGGGCGTTGCGTACTGGATGGGCCGCTCATGAAAGAGGGATTTCGCCAGGCCATGGCCTGGTTGCACACCTGGGCCGGCCTGACCTTTGGCTGGCTGCTGTTTGCGATTTTCCTGACCGGCACACTCGCCTATTTCAAGGACGAAACCAGCCGCTGGATGCAGCCGGAAATCCCGGCGCGCGCGGTGTCCTCCGAGGACAGCCTGAACCTCGCCCAGCGTTATCTCGAACAGCACGCCGCGAGCGCCTCGCGCTGGATCATCGATTTGCCCGATGCCCGTGACCCCGGCCTCTCGGTGCGCTGGCAGCAGACGCCGGCCAAGCCCGGCGAGCGCGGCCAGTTCACGGAAAAACGCCTCGATCCACAAACCGGTGACGAAGTGCAAGGCCGCGACACCCGTGGCGGCGAGTTCTTCTACCGTTTCCACTTTCAACTGCAAATGCCGTATCCGTGGGGCCGCTGGCTGTCGACGATCGCGGCCATGGTGATGTTCGTCGCGCTGATCAGCGGGATCATCACCCACAAGAAAATCTTCAAGGACTTCTTCACCTTCCGCCCGCGCAAAGGCCAGCGTTCCTGGCTGGACGGGCACAACGCGCTGGGCGTGCTGGTGTTGCCGTTTCACCTGATGATCACCTACAGCAGCCTGGTGATTTTCATGGCCATGGTGATGCCGGCCAGCATCCTGGCCGCGTACAAAGGGGATGTGCAGGGGTTTTACGCCGAGGTGTTCCCGGCGACCAATACCGCCAAGGCGGTTGGCAATCCTGCGCCGTTGCTGCCGTTGTCGTCGCTGGTAGACCAGGCGCGGGGGCAGTGGTCTGGCGGGCATGTCGGGCGGTTCACGGTGAATCATCCAGGCGATGCGAACGCTTCGGTGGTGCTGGTGCGCGAGGGCGCTGACCGCGTGGTGCACGATTTCGGCAGCGCCGTGACATTCAACGGCGTGACCGGGCAACTGCTCGCCGCGACCCCGGTACAACCGCTGCCGATGGCCATCGCCGGCAGTTTCTACGGTTTGCACATGGGCCATTTCGCCGGGCCGGTACTGCGCTGGTTGTACTTCATCTGTGGCCTGGCGAGCACCGCGATGATCGGCACCGGGCTGGTGATCTGGCTCGGCAAGCGTCAACTCAAGCATGCCAGGACTGGCGTGATGCCCTTCGAATTGCGCCTGGCGGAAGTGCTGAACATCGCCAGCATGTCGGGGTTGGTCGTCGCGGTGGCGGCGTTCTTCTGGGCCAACCGCTTGCTGCCGGTCGAGATGGCCGGACGGGCGGATTGGGAGGTCAACGGCTTCTTCATGGTCTGGGGCCTGAGCCTGGTGCACGCCATGCTCCGTCGAGGACGCGCGGCATGGGTCGAGCAGCTGGCACTGGCGGCTTTGCTGTTTGGCGCAGTGCCGTTGCTCAACGCCCTGACCACGCCGTATCACCTGGGCGTCACGCTGGCGCAGGGCGATTGGGCGATGGCCGGTTTCGATCTGGCATGCCTGGGCAGTGGCCTGTTCCTCGGTTGGGCCGCGTGGAAAATGCGGCGGGCCGGGGTGGCTGAAGTCACTGGCCGACAAAGGGCACAACCGATCAATCTTGAGCAGGAGACCACCTGAATGTTGCTGGCCTGCCTGCTCTGTTACGGCGGTTTCACGGCGCTGTGCTTGTCCATGGATCGTCACCATGCCGAGTGGCTGGGACGCACGCCATCGCTGCCTGTGCGTCGACGGTTGAAGTGCGCGGGATGGTTGCTGCTGGGGCTGTCGATGTGGGCGGCGGTGTCGGCGACAGGCTGGGCATTGGGGCTGGTGGAATGGTTCGCGGTGTTGATGCTCAGTGCCTTGCTGCTGGTGATGCTGCTGCCGTATCGCCCGCGCCTGGCGCTATGGCTGGCCGCGTTGGGCCTGCTGGCCAGTCCGATTGCCGCGCTTGCGCCGTATTGAATCCATGATCAGCCATCCTCCCGAGCCCTGTGAAAGCGAGCGCGATGAACCGCGCGGCGACCGTGCGCATTTTCTCAAGGTGTTCCTCTCGCAACGCTCGCAAATGGAAGCGCTGGTGAGCCGCCGCGTGGGTTGCCGGGCGACGGCCGCAGACCTGGTGCAGGACTTGTTCCTGCGTTTCTGGCGACGGCCGCTGGTGCAGGTCGAGGAACTGAGCACCTACCTGTTGCGCTGCGCCGGCAACATTGCCATCGACCATTTGCGCAGTGAAGGCACGCGGGCGCGGGCCAGCGAAGGCTTGATGTCGCAACCGTCGGACAGTGTCGGCGGCGAGCCGCAAGCGGCACTGGAGGCGGGCAACGATTTGCGCCATGTCGAAGCGGCATTGCGGGCGTTGCCTGAACGCACGCGGCAGATCTTTTTGCTCAACCGCATCCATGGCCGCAAGTACGCCGAGATCGCCAAGGCCATGGGCCTGTCCCAAAGTGCCGTGGAAAAACATATGATGCGCGCGCTCGAAGCCTGCAAGGCCAGCCTGCGGGAACCGTCACCGCGTACGCCAGGGAAAGCACCGTGAACAACGTTCAAAGCGTCACCCCGACGCCCGCTCAGGAACAGGCCGCGCTGGCCTGGCTGAGCTTGCTGCATGACCAGCCGAGCAGTGGTGACCAGGCCACGTTCAGCCAGTGGTTGAAGGCTGACCCGGCGCATGCCGAGGCCTACGCCCGTGCGCAAGTGGTCTGGGAGTTGAGTGAAGCGCCGGCGCGCACCCTGGCCGATGAAGATGCCTTGGCCCTGCAGCGCTACCTCAATGCGATGAATCACTCGCGCCGCCACAGCATTCGTCGCGGGGCCGGTGCGTTGGCGATGGCCGCTTGCCTGGTGCTGATGATCAGTCTCGGCACCGGTTGGCAGCCGTCGCGCTGGCTCGATGACCTGGGCGCCGATTATGTCTCGGCACCGGGGGAAATCCGCACGGTCATCCTGGCCGATCAGTCCCGGGTCACCCTCGACGCCGACAGTGCGATCGCCGTGGATTTCAGTCGCGGTGAGCGCCATGTGCAGGTGCGCCGGGGTGCCGGTTTCTTCAACGTGGCTCACACCGGCGAGCCCTTTGTGGTGGATGCTGAAAAGGGGCAGGCGCGGGTGCTGGGCACGCAATTCGAAGTGCGCCTGCAACCCCAGGGGGCGCAGGTCACGGTGTTGTCCGGGCGGGTCGGGGTGACGGCAGATAAAGACGCCGCGCAGCAAATCCTCACCGCTGGCCAGCAGGTGGCCTATGGCGAAGGCGCGGCGCAACCGCTGCATGCGGTGGACAGTGAGGCGCAGCTGGCCTGGCGTGAAGGGTGGCTGAACTACTACAAGGCGCCGTTGGCCGATGTGGTGCAGGATCTGCGGCGGTATTACCCGGGGCGGATCGTGCTGCTCAATGATGAGCTGGCCAAGCGGCGGGTCAGTGGCAGTTTCCCGAGCAAGGACCCGCAGGCGGTGTTGAGTTCGTTGCAGGCTGTATTGGGGTTTGAGCAGCATCAGGTGTTGGGGCATTTGATTATTGTGCGGTGAGGCTCCCGGCCCCTTCGCGAGCAAGCCCGCTCCCACATGTGCAATGCATTCCACATGTGGGAGCGGGCTTGCTCGCGAAGGGGCCAGATCGAACACCGCATCCCTTTGAGGAAAAAATATTTCCAACTTTCTGCTGAGGTAAAACCGAACGCCATCCGTGTAGTGACTGAAACTGCGAGTCATTCGCATCCGTTGCGGTTCTACACAGGTCATGAGTCATGAAGTCCAGGGCAAAATCGGGTTCGGTCAAACAGTGGTTGGGTGTTTGCGCGTTGAGTTTTTCGGCATTGGCGCTGCTGCCGCTCAGTGCGGCGATGGCAGCAGAAACCAGTGCCCGGGACAGCACGCCATTCAGTTTTTCGATGGTCGCCAAACCCTTGCCCCAGGCCTTGAGCGAATTCAGCCGGGTGACCGGTATCAGCGTTGTCTACACCGATGAAGCGCCCTACGGTCTCAACGCCCCGGCCGTCAGCGGACGGATGAGCGCCGAACAGGCACTGCAACGACTGCTTGCCGGTTCCGGCTTCAGCTTCCGCCGAACCGACAGCCACACCATGGCGCTGGAGCCGCTGCCCACCGAAGGCGCCCTGAACCTGGGCGCAACCAACATCACCTCGGTGATGGACGAGTCGACCAGCTATCAGCCACCGCCAGTCAGCTCGGTCATGCGCACCTCGGCGCCGCTTCAGGAAATCCCGCAGACCGTCAACGTGGTCGCCGCCCAGGTCATTCGCGATCAGGCGCCGCGTAATCTGGACGATGCCCTGGCCAACGTCAGCGGCATCACCCAGGGCAACACCCTGGGCAGCACCCAGGATTCGGTGATGACCCGCGGCTTCGGCGACAACCGCAACGGCTCGATCATGCGCGATGGCATGCCGATCGTGCAGGGCCGTGGCATGAACGCCACGGTGGACCGGGTCGAAGTGCTCAAGGGACCGGCCTCGCTGCTCTACGGGATCCAGGACCCGGGCGGCGTGGTGAACATGGTCAGCAAACAGCCCGAGCTTGAGCAGTACAACGCCCTGACCCTGCGTGGCTCGACCTACGGCGAAGGCAAGAACGGCAGCGGTGGCACCTTCGACAGCACCGGCGCCCTGGGCACGTCCGGGCTGGCCTATCGCATGGTGCTGGATCACGAAGACGAGGATTACTGGCGCAATTACGGCGTGCATCGCGAGACACTGGTCGCACCGTCGCTGGCGTGGTTCGGCGAGCGCACCACGCTGTTGTTCGCCTACGAACATCGCGAATTCCTCACGCCGTTCGACCGTGGCACGGTGATCGACCCGCGTGACAATCATCCACTGGACATCTCTCGTGATCGTCGGCTCGACGAACCGTTCAACAACATGGAAGGGCGCTCGGACCTATATCACTTCGAGGCCGACCACGAGCTCAACGACAACTGGAACGCCCACTTCGGCTACAGCTGGAACCGCGAAACCTACGACGCCAGCCAGGTGCGCGTGACCGCCATCGACACGAATAAAGGCACGCTGACCCGCAGCATGGACGGCACGCAAAATGCGATCAGCACCGATAGATTCACCACCGTGAGTCTCGAAGGCATGGTCGATGTCGCCGGCATGCGGCATGACCTGGTGTTCGGCATCGATGATGAGTACCGCAAGATCTACCGTGAGGACCTGATTCGCCAGAAGAGCCTGACCACCTTCAGCTATCTCAATCCGGTGTATGGCCGTGAAGTCCAAGGCACCACCGTCAGCCCGGCGGACAGTGCCCAGACCGATTTGCTGCGCAGCGATTCGGTGTTCATGCAGGACTCCATCCACCTGACTGACCAGTGGATTGTGGTGGCGGGCGCACGCTTCCAGGAATACGACCAATACGCCGGCAAAGGCGTGCCGTTCCACGCCAACACCGACAGCAACGGGCAGAAGTGGGTGCCGCGCGCTGGCCTGGTGTATCGCTACACCGACGCCTTGTCGTTCTACGGCAGCTACACCGAGTCGTTCAAACCCAACTCGACCATCGCGCCATTGAGTGGTAGCACCGTGGTGCTCGACGGCAGTGTCGCGCCTGAGGAAGCCAAGTCCTGGGAAGTCGGCGCCAAGCTTGATTTGCCGGGGCGTGTGACGGGTAACGTCGCACTGTTCGACATCAAGAAACGCAACGTGCTGATCGCCAACGCCGAAGGCCCGGTGACGATCTACAGCGCTGCCGGTGAAGTGCGCTCCCGTGGTCTGGAAGTGGACCTGAGCGGCCAGCTCAGCGACCGCTGGAGCCTGATCGGCAGCTACGCCTACACCGACGCCGAAGTGACGGAGGACCCGGACTACAAAGGCAAGAAACTGCAAAACGTGGCGAAGAACAGCGGCTCGCTGTCGGCGGTGTATGACTTCGGCAGCCTCATCGGCGGCGATCAGCTGCGGGTCGGCGCGGGTGCGCGTTATGTCGGGGAGCGCGCGGGCAACGCCGTCAACGATTTCGAGCTGCCGAGCTACACCGTCGCCGATGCGTTCGCCACCTACGACACCCGACTGGACGGGCAGAAGGTCAAGTTTCAGCTCAACGTGAAGAACCTGTTTGACCGCACCTATTACACCTCGGCGGCGAGTCGGTTCTTTGTGTCGATGGGGGATTCGCGGCAGGTGATGTTGTCGAGCACTCTGGAGTTCTGATCACAGGCCGCGTTATCGTTCTTCGCGAGCAAGCCCGCTCCCACATATGCCAACTCGGTCGAATGTGGGAGCGGGCTTGCTCGCGAAGACGGCCCTGCAGGCGCCGAAAAAATCGGACCTAACGCAAAAACGCCTGCCGATACTCCCCCGGCGTCCCGCCCAAAGTCTGCCGAAACCGGTTGGTAAAGTGACTGGCACTGGCAAACCCGCAAGCCAGCGCAATCTCCCCCAGCGGCCGGGATGTCGAGCGCAACTGCGTCTGGGCCCGGCTCAGCCGTCGCGCCAATACATACTGATGCGGCGGCAAGCCGAAGCTCGCGCGGAACATGCGCGCAAAGTGGTATTCCGACAGCGCGCACAACGCCGCCAGTTGTCCCAGGCTGATGGCTTCTGCCAAGTGGCCGTCGATGTATTCCACCAACAGCCTTCGTTGATGCGCCGCCAGGCCACCCTTGAGGCGTAAGCCAGGACGATTGCTGACCTGGCTCAACAGGGCGTGACTGAGTATCTCGTGGGCCAGGCTGCTGGTGAGCAGGCGCTCACCCGGTTCGTCCCAGTTGAGGGCAATCAACTGGCGAAAGCGCACAGCCTGCTGTGGGTCATCGAGAAAGGTTTGCTCGCGCAGCTGCAATTCCCGAGGTTCACGATCGAGCAGCGTCACGCAGCCCAGGGCAAATTGCTCGGGGCTGAAATACAGGTGGGCCAGGCGGATGTCGCCATTGATCACCCAGCCTGACTGATGATCGGCCGGCAGGATGCACAGCTTGTCCGGGCCGCCCTTGGTGCCGGGCTGGTCGCGGCGAAAAGTGCCGGTGCCGCCGGCGATGTAGCACGACAGCGTGTGGTGGCTCGGCGCTTCGTAATCCTGGGCATCGTGATGGTTGCTCCACAAGGCTGCAGACAGGCCGTCACCGAGCTCGGCGCTGTGCTCCAGGCGAGCATTGGGCGAGCGGTTGAGGGCTTGAAAGACTTGCAGGGTTTCCAGTGCGGGCATGATCGCTTCTCTCCAACGCCTTGCATCCTACTCCGTAGACGTCCGCCTGCCAGCCCGTGGTGCGACAAAAGCGCAAGTTTATGCAAGTGCGCCAAGGCCGGGCGCAGGACACTGGGGACCAATCGAGGAGCCTTTGTCATGAACCTTTCTTTGTATTTGCTGACCGTGCTGATCTGGGGCACCACCTGGATTGCCCTCAAATGGCAATTGGGCGTGGTGGCGATTCCCGTGTCGATCGTCTATCGCTTCGGTCTCGCCGCGCTGGTGTTGTTCGTGATGCTGTTGCTCAGTCGAAAGCTGCAAGTGATGAACCGGCGTGGGCATCTGATCTGCCTGGCACAGGGGTTGTGCCTGTTTTGCGTCAATTTCATGTGCTTCCTGACCGCCAGCCAGTGGATTCCCAGCGGCCTGGTGGCCGTGGTGTTTTCCACGGCTACGTTGTGGAATGCCCTCAATGCTCGCGTGTTCTTCGGCCAGAAAATCGCCCGCAACGTGTTGATGGGCGGAGCACTGGGCTTGCTTGGCCTGGGCCTGCTGTTCTGGCCGGAACTGGCCGGGCACACTGCCAGCCCGCAAACCCTGCTCGGCCTGGGCCTGGCCCTGTGCGGCACCCTGTGTTTCTCGGCGGGCAACATGCTCTCGAGCCTGCAACAGAAAGCCGGGCTCAGGCCGTTGACGACCAATGCGTGGGGTATGGCTTATGGCGCGGCGATGCTGTCGGCATGGTGCCTGGTCAAAGGCATCCCGTTCGACATGGAGTGGAATGCCCGCTACATCGGTTCACTGCTGTACCTGGTCATTCCAGGGTCGGTGATCGGTTTCACCGCCTACCTGACCCTGGTCGGTCGCATGGGGCCGGAACGTGCCGCTTATTGCACCGTGCTGTTCCCGGTGGTGGCGCTGAATGTCTCGGCGTTTGCCGAGGGCTACCAGTGGACGGCTCCGGCGCTGGTGGGGTTGGTGATGGTCATGTTGGGTAATGTGCTGGTGTTTCGCAAACCCAGGCGCGTTGTAACTTCGGTGGCGAGCAAGTTGGCTTGAGAAGCAGATGAATTAATTGTCCTTCGCTATCAGTAGATAGATCAGGCCGAGGAACATGTATTCAATGTTGCTTCTTGCCCATTCAAAGGCGTTGCGATGGGCGGAGTAATCCAGATCGAACCACTCGTTAAGCAGAGTGACATAGAAAATCTGGTAGACGAAAAGTGCGGTGGTGAAACCAATGATTGCAAACTTTTTGGCTTCATGGAACTCATTGCGCGGTGCGGAGAGTTTTCGGCACAGCTGGTAGATGCCCACCAGAAAGCTGAAGGTGTAAATGATCTCTAGTGTAATGACTGCCCAGTAAAAACGGTGATGGTACATCGTGGAAGTGATGGCTCGATAACGTCGAGAGTCATTTCCTTGCGTATCGCTCATGCTGATGATTCGCCCGATATAGTCGGTGTATGCGGCGTAATCGGTAAAGTTGTTGGTGAGTGTCATTAGTCCGAACAGAGCCGCCATCAATACAATCAGGATTTTGCTCCGCCGAATGATGCAGGCGGTGGTGAAGTTGTTCATGCAAATACTCTCCGAATGCACGATCAGTGCTTTTGTTTGTC
Source organism: Pseudomonas fluorescens (assembly GCF_902498195.1). Taxonomy (GTDB): domain Bacteria; phylum Pseudomonadota; class Gammaproteobacteria; order Pseudomonadales; family Pseudomonadaceae; genus Aquipseudomonas; species Aquipseudomonas fluorescens_BU. The sequence continues at coordinate 324,043 of NZ_CABVIY010000002.1, forward strand.
GGAGTTTATAGCCGTTTTTTGTAAAGTGACCGAGGACTGAGTTGCGAGTTATGTCGTGTTTGAGTGTTAAACAAGTTGTTATGGGTGATTGATTCTGGCTGTGGGCGCTAACACCTGAAACGCTATACAAGCGGCACGCCGATCAAGGCGTGCCGCGCTTCAATCAACCTTTCCAGACTTGCGGATTCACCAGATCCTGCGGCCGCTCGCCCAGCAGGGCGCTGCGCAAGTTGCTCAGGGCGCGGTTGGCCATCGCTTCTCGGGTTTCATGGGTGGCCGAGCCGATGTGTGGCAAGGTCACGGCGTTTTTCAGTTGGAACAGTGGCGACTCGGCCAGCGGTTCTTTTTCGTATACATCTAGCCCGGCGCCGCGAATCCGGTTGTTTTGCAGCGCTTCGATCAGTGCCGGCTCATCCACCACCGGGCCACGCGAAATGTTTACCAGGATGGCGCTCGGCTTCATCAACGCCAGTTCGCGATGGCTGATCAGGTGTTTGGTTTTCTCACTCAGCGGCACTACCAGGCACACGAAATCGGCCTCGGCGAGCAGTTGATCCAGGCTGCGCAACTGCGCGCCGAGTTCCTGTTCCAGCGCCGTTTTGCGGCTGTTGCCGCTGTAGAGGATCGGCATGTTGAAACCCAGGCGGCCACGGCGGGCGATGGCCGCACCGATGTTGCCCATGCCGACGATACCCAGGGTTTTGCCATGGACATCGCAACCGAACAGGGGGGCACCGACAGTGGCCTGCCACTGGCCGGCCTTGGTCCAGGCGTCGAGTTCAGCCACGCGTCGGGCACTGCTCATCAACAAGGCAAACGCCAGGTCGGCCGTGCTTTCGGTGAGTACGTCCGGTGTATTGGTCAGCATGATCCCGCGTTCGTTGAAATAGGCGAGGTCGTAGTTGTCGTAGCCCACCGAAACGCTGGACACCACTTCCAGCCTGGCGGCGTTCTCCAGTTGCGCGCGACCGAGTTTGCGGCCGACGCCGATCAAGCCGTGGGCGTTGGGCAGGGCTTCGTTGAACTGGGCGTTGATGTCACCGTTTTTCGGATTCGGCACGATGACGTCGAAGTCTTGTTGCAGGCGTTCGACCATTTCAGGCGTGACACGGCTGAAGGCGAGGACGGTTTTTTTCATGGAGGCGGGCTCGTCGGACGGAGGAGAATGCTTAGCAAGCTACTAGCTTCAACCGGCAAGCTGCAAGTTTAAAAGCATTGAACTTGCCGCCTGAAGCTTGAAGCTTGTAGCTGCCCCTCAGCTATACTGTGCGCCTTTCGCGGCTCGCTGACCGGGCCCGACACTTCAAGCATCACCCGGAGCATTCATGACTTCCCCGAAACAACCGCCGGTTGCCGACGCCTTGAGCGACGAGCTGGCCGAGCTGCCAGACAGCGTCGACTCCAGCGCCGATGGCGAAACCAAAGCCGCGATCCCGGCCTTCAAGTTCCCGTTCAAGCCGGGTGAACTGGCGGGCGCCAAAGGCTCCAACCAGCCGTGGTACAAGAACGGCGCCAAGAATGGCCACACCAAGACGCCGGGCATGGCGCCACCGGGGACTCGACGGTCGATGGGCAAGCGTTAACCCCCGGCTTTTGCAGTGCCTGTGCCGGCCTCATCGCGAGCAGGCTCGCTCCCACATCTGTGAAAACAAATCTTCTGTGGGAGCGAGCTTGCTTGCGACAGGGCCATCACAGGCAACGCGTCTTTGCGGTCACGCCGCCCGCAACGAAATAAACGCATAATTGCCCGGCGCATCCGTCGCCACTTGAGCGCCCGCTGCCATCACCTGGCCGGCAATCTCCTCGCCCGACACATGGAACTCCCACTCGCTGCTCCATTGCGGCAATGTCTGCCCCGTCAATTCATCGATGATCGTGGCGAATTCGTTCATGTCCGGCAGGTAAGCGGTGAATCCGTCGCCCTTCAGCGCTGTCGTCCGAATTCCCAACAGTGCGCAAATCGCATCCTTCATCAGAATGTCATCGCGATCGGCCTGCCGGGAACGCTGGATCAGTCGCGACAGTTCCTTGTCGACCAGTTCGCCTCCCACGATCAACTCCGGACCTTTTTCCCAAGACTCTGGCGGGCATTCCTTGACGGCGGGGTTCAGGGGGATGTGAGGGTTGATTTCCATCGGGTAGATGCGGCACACCAGCGGCCGGCGTTCGTAAATGCGGCACAGGTTGTCTTCGTCAAGATTGCGGCAGGCACCCGCGTTGTAGGCGGCAAAGGTGATGGCGACGTAGGCTTGTGCGTCAGCGCTGCGAACCACCGCCGAACGGCGTTCCGCGTGTTCACGCTGCTGCGCCGGCAGGCCCAGGCCATTGTTGAGGAAAGCTTCCACCAGCACGATCACCTGGCCGCCGTCGGCGGCCCACATCCGGGCTTCGGGCAAGGTCAGGGCGACATGATGGTCGTTGCAGCATTTGCCACAGCCTACGCAGGAAAACGTCGTATTCATTGAGCGGTCAGTCGTATCCGAGGGCATGAAACGGCGACAGAATGCCGCCGCCAGGGCCGCTGTCAAAGCAAGTTATGCGCCACTCATCGTGCCTTGGCGGTCGCACGGATGGAGTCCCATTCGGTGACGTACGCGGTTTTGCTTTGTTTGTTGTAGAGGCACAACTCGGTGCCTTGCGCGCCCTTCATGTGTTTTTGCGGGTACTGGCCTTGCAGCAGGAGGGCGGTGTAGCCGACACGGTCATCGAACTGTGCGGCGTTGCCGACAGGTTTGGCATCCTTCAGGCCGCTGGCCTTGGTGCAGCTGGCGAGCACGGTTTTGTCGTAGGCCGCCCAGGCGTCGGGGCTGGAGGCGTGGGCCTGGGAGGCGAGGGTGGTGAGGCAGAGGAGGGTCAGGGTGATGACTTTCATGGTTCAGGGATCCTTGGGTGATGACCAAGGCTGGAGTATGCCTGATGGTTTGATAAGGGTAGTGATGGCCTCTTCGCGAGCAAGCCCGCTCCCACAAGTGAAGGTGCGCTCCTCTGTGGGAGCGGGCTTGCTCGCGAAAGCGGTCTGTCAGGCAGGAACCCGTTCCCGGCGGACGGCATACATCCCCACGCTTTCATACAACCGCCGCGCCCGCAGGTTGTCCTCCAGCACCTTCAGATCCACAAATCCTTCCCGACGCTGTTGAAACACCTCGAACGCCTGTAACAGCAAGGCGCGACCCAGTCCCTGGCGTCGAGCCCGCGGGTGCACCACCAGGTTCTTGATGTAGGCACTGGTCCAGCATTGGCAAACAGCGACCACGCCGTCGGCATCCAGGGCAATCAGGCACAAGTCGGGATCGTATTCCGGATCGGTCTCGAACTGCCGTTGCCACTGCACCAACACGGGCACGCGCCCGCCACCGTCGCGATGACCCAACGCCATCAAGTGATGCACGGCTTCGGCGAGTCCGGGGCGGTAACGGGTCAGTTGGATGCCGGTTGGCCAGCGGACGGCGGGCACTGCCTCAGCGAGATCGCGCCGCATCAGCCAGCACCATGTTTCTTCCGGGGCCCCGGCCAAGACTCAATGACCTTGTTCGGCCACAGCCTTGGCCGCGTCGATCAGGCATTTGGTCAGTTCTGGCGAAGAGAACTTGGTCAGTACTGCGTTGGCGCCGGCCAGGCGGGCCTTTTCGCTGTTCATCGCGCTGTCCAGCGAGGTGTGCAGCAGCACATAGAGATGGGCGAAGTCTGGGGTTTCACGCAGGGTACGGGTGAAGGCGTAGCCGTCCATCTCGGACATTTCGATGTCGGAGACGATCAGGTTGATCTGCTGGGCGGTGCCTTGAAGGTCCAGCAAGCAATCGATGGCTTCCTTGGCACTGCGCGCCGTGTGGCATTGCAGGCCGAGATTGCGCAGGGTGTGCACCGATTGCTGCAGGGCCACCTGGCTGTCATCGACCACCAGAATCCGCGCGTTGCCCAGCACTTCGGCGTCTTCCATGCTGAGTTCGGTCGGTGCCGTGTCGATCTGTACCGGTGCGATGCCGTGGATGACTTTTTCGATGTCCAGCACCTGCACCAGCGTGCCATCGACTGAGGTCACGCCAGTGATGTACGAGCGCACGCCACCGGAACCGAAGGGCGGGGGGCGGATGTCGGTGGTCAGGCAGTGGACGATTTTGCTCACCGCCTGGACGTGCAGGCCCTGCTTGGAGCGGCTGACGTCGGTGACAATCAGGCAGCCACCGTTCGGATCTTCCAGTGGGCGTTCGCCGATGGCGCGGCTGAGGTCGATCACCGACAACGAGGCCCCGCGTAGGGTGGCGATGCCTTTTACGTGGGGATGGGATTCCGGCAGCTTGGTCAGCGGTGGGCAGGGAATGATTTCACTGACCTTGAGCAGGTTGATTGCCATCAACTTGCCACTGCGCAAGGTGAACAGCAGCAGCGAAAGTGAATCTGCGCGGGCTTTGGTGGTGGACATAAAAACCTTCTTTGGAAAAAGGTGGCGGGCGAGCGCGAGGATCGCCAACAGCTATCAATGCCGGGTTATCGACTTGGCGGGGGCAGGCTTTAGAAAATCGGTTGGATGGTAGACCGATTTCGCGAGCAAGCCCGCTCCCACCTTTGATCGCATCCCTCCAGGAGAAACACGGTCGAATGTGGGAGCGGGCTTGCTCGCGAAGGGGCCCTCACTTCATACCCAACCTTTTGGCCATCCGACCAAGGTTCGCCCTATCCAAGCCTAGTTCCCGTGCCGCACTGGCCCAGTTGTTGTGATGCCGCTCCAGGCAAGCACCAATCAATTGCCGTTGATAATTCTCGGTGGCCTCGCGCAAATCCCCGGTCACCAACGCCACGGCGGCCGCTGCCGGCTGCTCGGCGACCACCTCGATGCTGCCGTTGGGCAGGTCCAGGTCGGCGGCGCTCAAACTGAGGATTTTTGGCCGTTCCTTGCAGTTACCCAAGGCCTTCAGGGCGCTGCGGCCGATCAAGTGTTCCAGTTCCCGAACGTTGCCGGGCCAGTCGTACGCGAGCAGAGCCACCTGGGCGTCGCTGTTCAAGCGCAGGCTGTTGAGGCCCATGCGCGAGCGGTTCTGTTCGAGGAAGTAGCCGCTGAGCAGCAGCACGTCGCGGCCACGATCGCGCAGGGCCGGCACGAGTAGCGGGTAAACGCTGAGGCGGTGGTAGAAGTCGGCGCGATAGCGGCCACTGCGCACCTCTTCGGCCAGGTCGCGGTTGGTCGCGGCGATCAGGCGCACATCGACCTGATGTTCCTTGTCGGAGCCCAGGCGTTGCAGTTGACCGCTTTGCAGCACGCGCAGCAATTTGGCCTGCACCGTCAGTGACAGTTCGCCGACTTCATCGAGGAACAGCGTGCCGCCATTGGCCAGTTCAAACTTGCCGCGTCGATCATTCAACGCCCCGGTGAAGGCGCCACGCACGTGGCCGAACAATTCGCTTTCCACCAGCGTATCGGGCAGCGCGGCACAGTTGAGGCTGATGATCGGCTTGTCGGCCCGGGGCGAGGCCGCGTGGATGGCCTGGGCCACCAGTTCCTTGCCGACTCCGGTTTCCCCGGTGATCAGCACGGTCAGGTCGCTGCCGCCGACCAGATTGATTTCTTCCACCAGCCGTTTGAGCGCCTTGCTCTGGCCGATCATTTCGCGGTCCTGCTGGCCACTGGCCTGGCGATAGACCTCGGCGCGCTGGTGTTCGTCCTCGACGCGATTGTTCAGGCGTTCGATGCGCTCGGCGGCATTCACCGTGGCCGCGGCGAGGCTGGCGAAGGCTTCCAGGGCGTCCAGTTCGATCGGTTCGAACTGCTCGGGATCAAGGGCGTCGAGCGTCAGCAAGCCCCAGGGGCGCTCGTCGATGAACAGCGGGCAGCCCATGCAATCATGGACTTCCAGGTGATCATCGAGACCATCGACCAGGCCGTCATAGGGATCGGGCATGTCGCTGTCGGCGGCGAACCGGGTCGGGCCGGGGCTGCTGAGCAGCGCTTCGAAGCGCGGGTGTTCGCTGACCTTGAAGCGGCGGCCAAGGGTGTCGGTGCTCAGGCCGTCGACGGCCAGCGGCACCAGCCAATCGCCATCGAGGCGCAACAGGGCGGCGGCATCGCAGGGCAGCAAGGCGCGCATGGCTTCCAGCAAACGTCGATATCGCTCGCCTTCCGGGAGTTCACGGGAAAGGTCCGAGACCAGCGGTAACAGGGCGGTAAGCAGGGATTTTGCAGTCATAGTGACTCCATGTAGTCGGTGTGACTATAAGTCAGAATGTGTCGATATGACTATCGTGTTGTTAAGTTGTTGAAATATAACGATTAAATACTTGGCACGGAAACTGATAAGCATAGGGCAATCGTTCAGAAACCCCTCGTTGCTCAGGAGTCACTTTATGCTTAGCGTCCAAGACCGTGCCATCGTCAAATCCACTGTGCCGCTGCTGGAAAGCGGTGGTGAAGCCCTGATCACCCATTTCTACCGCATGATGCTGTCCGAGTACCCGGAAGTTCGCCCGCTGTTCAACCAGGCCCACCAGGCCACCGGTGACCAGCCGCGTGCGTTGGCCAACGGTGTCCTGATGTATGCGCGGCACATCGACCAGCTCGACCAGTTGGGCGACCTGGTGGCCAAGATCATCAACAAGCACGTGGCCCTGCAGATTCTGCCGGAACACTACCCGATTGTCGGCACCTGCCTGCTGCGCGCGATCGCCGAAGTACTGGGCGAAGAAATCGCCACCCCGGAAGTGATTGCGGCGTGGGGCGCGGCGTACGGTCAACTGGCGGACATCCTGATCGGTGCCGAAACCAGCATCTACGACCAGAAAGAACAGGCACCGGGCGGCTGGCGCGGGGCGCGGGAATTCATCGTGGCGGCCAAGGTCGAGGAAAGCGCGGAAATCACCTCGTTCTACTTCGAACCGGCGGACAAAGGCCCGATTCTGGCAGCGGAACCCGGCCAGTACATCGGCATGAAACTGATCCTCGATGGTGAAGAAATCCGTCGCAACTATTCATTGTCAGCGTTGGTGAACAAGGGCCAGTACCGCATCAGCGTCAAGCGTGAAGCCGGTGGTCGCGCCTCCAACCACCTGCACGATCAATTGCACGCAGGTTCGAGCATCCAGCTGTTCCCGCCATCGGGCGAGTTCACCCTGACCGCCAGCGACAAACCACTGGTGCTGATCAGCGGCGGTGTGGGCATCACTCCGACCCTGGCGATGCTCGAAGCGGCGCTGGCAACCGAGCGTCCGGTGCACTTTATCCACTGCGCGCGCAACGGCAGCGTTCACGCCTTCCGCGACTGGATCGACGGGCTGGCCGAGCGTCATCCGCAACTCAAGCGCTTCTACTGCTACGACGAGGACGACGGTGTGAGCCCGGCGGCGCACAAGGTCGGGTTGTTGAGCCAGGAGCAACTGGGCGAATGGCTGCCGGCGGAGCGCGACCTGGACGCCTACTTCCTGGGGCCGAAAGGCTTCATGGCGGCGGTCAAGCGTCACCTCAAGGCGCTGGGCGTGCCAGAGAAGCAAAGCCGCTACGAGTTCTTCGGCCCGGCTGCTGCACTGGAGTAAATATGAGTGGCGACTCGGGAGACCGAGTCGCCTGCTTTCGCGAGCAAGCCTGCTCCCACAAGGGATCTTCAGCGAACACAGGTGCTGTGTCCGGCGAAGACCCACTGTGGGAGCGGGCTTGCTCGCGAATGCCGCAGCGCGGTTTCAATTCCTGAAACCGCCTGAAAGTTAATCCCTTCTTAACCCGCCTGTCGTCTATTCCCCCGACATCCCCCCAGCGCGCGCCACGCTCTCCAAGAGCCGGGCCAGCGTGTAGACTGGCGGGCAATCGATACCTTTAAGGGAAACACGATGAGCGAGGAAACAATGCGGTTGGGGCGTGAGCGGCGCTATCTGGTGTTGCTGGGCATCATCTGCCTGGCGCTGATCGGTGGCGCGCTGTACATGCAAATCGTGCTGGGCGAGGCACCGTGCCCGCTGTGTATCCTGCAACGCTATGCCTTGCTGCTGATTGCCATTTTCGCCTTCATCGGCGCGGCCATGCGCAACCGTCGCAGCATCACGATCTTTGAAACCCTGGTGGTGATCTGCGCGCTGGCAGGTGTCGGGGTCGCGGGGCATCACGTCTTCACCCAGTTCTATCCGGCCGTCAGTTGCGGCATCGATGTGTTGCAGCCGATTGTCGATGGCTTGCCGCTGGCGAAGATCTTCCCGCTGGGCTTCCAGGTCGACGGCTTCTGCTCCACCCCGTACCCGCCGATCCTCGGTTTGTCGCTGGCGCAGTGGGCGCTGGTGGCCTTCGTGCTGGTGGTGGTGCTGGTGCCGTTGCTCACGGTGCGCAACCGCAGGGCGCTGCGCTGAGGTCATCGGCGGCAACGCGGTGATAGTCAAAAAACGCCCCGGTCCTTTCACAGCGGACCGGGGCGTTTTTGCATTTTCAGAGGCCTGGTAAAAAGTCCGTGATTTGCCGCAAGCGGGGGTGCGACAAGTGTGCGACATGTTGTCACATCTTGAGTGTCGCACTGGTTGGCGAGGCGCCGGATTGGTGCGCGCTCACGCCAGCAAATTGGCCTGTTTTTCGCACAGGCAGCCCGGCCGTCACCAAACGGCATCAGGCAGTTTTAACAGGGGCTGGCGTTTTGCCAGAGCCCTTGCCACATGGGGGCTGAGGCCGGGTTTTGAACAGTGATCGAGCCCTCGATACTGTCTGAAATGCCGGTGGTAGACCTACTATTTTTGGTGTTTTTGTTGAGAATCAATTTCGTTAAGATGCGCCACTTTTACAAGTTGCGCGAAGCATTGTTGCGGCTAGGGATATAAATTATTTCGGGATGAGACATGGTTTATAAAACGTTACATATCTACAATCGCCCGCACTGAATTCCCGACACTGCTCACCCTCGCTGAGGAGCATGAGCAGAAGCAGGGTGTCGAGAAGCCAGGTGGTTTCACGCGACTCCAGGTGTCGGTGCCTCCAACTATCCGCACCAAATGGAATTGGTCTGTAACAAGGCCTTTGACCACGAATTCGAATAAGAACTCAACGCTGGCCCAGGATTTGTCGAAACGCGTCTGACGCTCGACGGGCAAGCCCTTATTCAATCCAAGAAAAATGCCAACCCTTGGCAGGGTGAAGTGTTGGCGATCAAAACCCAACTGCATGGCGCAAGCTGCTTTAGAGGTCGTGAGATGATTAAAAACAGGTACCCCAGACTACTAGGCTTATTGCCGCTGATCGGCACGTTGTTGCTGTCAGGCTGCAACATGACCTTGCTCAATCCCAAGGGCCAGGTGGGCCTGGACGAGCGAAACCTGATCATCACCGCAACGCTGCTGATGCTGTTGGTCGTGATTCCGGTCATCGTGATGACCTTCCTGTTCGCCTGGAAATACCGCGCGTCCAACACCAGCGCGACCTACACGCCGAAGTGGAACCACTCCACCAAGATCGAGATCGCGGTGTGGGCTGTGCCAATCATGATCATCATTGCCCTGGGTTACGTCACCTACAAGTCGACCCACGCCCTGGACCCGTACAAGCCGCTGGAGTCCGACGTCAAGCCTGTGACCATTGAAGTGGTCGCGCTGGACTGGAAGTGGTTGTTCATCTACCCGGAACAAGGCATCGCCACGGTCAACAAGATCGTGTTCCCGGCGCACACGCCAATCAACTTCCGCATCACCTCTGACGCGGTGATGAACTCGTTCTTCATCCCTGCGCTGGGCGGCCAGATCTACGCGATGGCGGGCATGCAGACCAAGCTGCACCTGATCGCCAACGAGAACGCTGAAATGGACGGTATCTCCGCCAACTACAGCGGTGCCGGCTTCACCGGTATGAAATTCAAAGCGACCGCAACGACCCAGGAAGAATTCGACGCCTGGGTAAGTGAAGTCAAAAAGGCACCTAAAAAGCTTGAACAGGCTGAATACGCAGCGCTTGCCAAGCAGAGCCAGAACAACCCAGTCGAGCTCTACTCCTCGGTTACCCCGAACCTGTTCCAGACCATCGTCGACAAGTACGAAGGCATGAAACCAGGTCCGAAGGTGCACCACGAGAAGAAAGAGAAAGAAGTGGCCGCTACGGACATGAACTCGCATTCAGCTGCCGGGGCAGAGGAGTAAACGATGTTTGGTAAATTAAGTTGGGAAGCGGTCCCGTTCCACGAGCCGATCGTGATGGTGACCATCGCCATGATCGCGCTCGGCGGTGTGGCACTGTTCGCTGCAATCACCTATTTCAAGAAGTGGACCTACCTGTGGTCCGAGTGGCTGACCTCGGTCGACCACAAGAAAATCGGCGTGATGTACATCATCGTCGCCATGGTCATGCTGCTGCGCGGTTTTGCCGACGCCATCATGATGCGTACCCAGTTGGCCATGGCCACCGAGGGTTCGCCTGGCTACCTGCCACCTGAACACTATGACCAGATCTTCACCGCCCACGGTGTGATCATGATCATCTTCATGGCGATGCCATTCTTCACCGGCCTGATGAACCTTGCAGTGCCGCTGCAGATCGGCGCGCGTGACGTTGCCTACCCGTTCCTGAACTCCCTGAGCTTCTGGCTGCTGGTGTCCGGCGTCGTGCTGATCAACCTGTCCCTGGGCGTCGGCGAATTCGCCAAGACCGGCTGGGTTGCCTATCCACCGCTGTCGGGCCTGCAATACAGCCCTGGCGTGGGGATGGACTACTACATCTGGGCGCTACAGCTATCGGGTCTGGGGACAACGCTAACCGGGGTTAACTTCCTGGCGACCGTGCTGAAAATGCGTACCCCTGGCATGAAACTGATGGACATGCCGATCTTCACCTGGACCTGCACCTGGGCCAACGTCCTGATCGTGGCTTCGTTCCCGATCCTGACCGCTACCCTGGCACTGCTGACGCTTGACCGTTACATGGATTTCCACATTTTCACCAATGAACTTGGTGGCAATCCGATGATGTACGTCAACCTGTTCTGGGCCTGGGGCCACCCCGAGGTTTACATCCTGATCCTGCCGGCGTTCGGTATCTTCTCCGAAGTCATCTCGACCTTCTCGGGCAAGAAACTGTTCGGCCACCACTCGATGATCTACGCATCGGGCGCGATCTCGATCCTGGGCTTCATGGTTTGGCTGCACCACTTCTTCACCATGGGTTCGGGTGCCAGCGTCAACGCCTTCTTCGGTCTGGCGACGATGCTGATTTCCATCCCGACGGGTGTGAAGCTATTCAACTGGCTGTTCACCATTTACCAAGGCCGTCTGCGCTTCACCAGCCAGGTGATGTGGACCCTGGGCTTCATGGTGACCTTCGCCATCGGCGGCATGACCGGCGTACTGCTGGCCATCCCGGGTGCTGACTTCGTTCTGCACAACAGCCTGTTCGTGATCGCGCACTTCCACAACGTGATCATCGGCGGCGCGGTATTTGGCTACATCGCCGGTTTCGGCTTCTACTTCCCTAAAGCGTTCGGCTTCAAGCTGCACGAAGGTTGGGGCAAGGCAGCCTTCTGGTTCTGGATCACCGGCTTCTTCGTCGCGTTCATGCCGCTCTACGTACTGGGCTTCATGGGCATGACCCGTCGTCTGAACGCCACCACCAACCCTGAGTGGGTGCCGTACCTGTACGTGGCCATGTTCGGTGCGGTGATGATCGCTGTCGGTATCGCTTGCCAGCTGATCCAGCTCTACGTGAGTGTGCGTGACCGCAACAAGCCAGAAAACATGTGCGAACACGGCGACCCGTGGAATGCACACACCCTGGAATGGTCGACCTCGTCGCCACCTCCGTTCTACAACTTTGCTGTGCTGCCAAAAGCTGACGTGGTCGATCCGTTCACCGAAGCCAAGGAAAACGGTACTGCGTACAAGGCCCCGGCCAAGTACGAACCGATCCACATGCCAAACAACACGGCGACCGGTGTGGTCATGGGTGCTCTGTTGACTGTGTTCGGTTTCGCGATGATCTGGCACATCTGGTGGCTGGCAATCGCTAGCCTGGCCGGCACCGTGATCTACTTCGTGATCCACGCAGCTCGTGATGATCAGGGCTACTACGTGCCGGTCGACGTGATCGAGCGCATCGAAGCCGAACAGCACAAGCGTCTGGTAGCGGCCGGGAAAGTCCCAGCGACCGCCACCCGTGTTGAAACCTCGTTGGAACAGGCTTAAACCATGTCGAACTTAGTGACCAATGTTGGACACGCCCATGGTCATGACCATGGGCACGATGACCACCACCACGACTCGGGCGAGATGACCGTATTCGGTTTCTGGCTCTACCTGATGACCGACTGCATCTTGTTTGCATCGATCTTCGCAGCGTACGCGGTACTGGTTAACAACGTAGCGGGTGGCCCGTCGGGCCACGACATCTTCGAACTGCCTTACGTACTGGGCGAAACCGCTCTGCTGCTGTTCAGTTCGATCACCTACGGCTTCGCCATGCTGGCGTTCTTCCGGGGCAACAAGAAGCAGGTCCTGGGCTGGCTGGCCATGACCTTCCTGTTCGGCCTGGGCTTCATCGGCATGGAGATCAACGAGTTCCACCTGCTGATCTCCGAGGGCTACGGTCCTAGCCGTTCGGGCTTCCTGTCCGCATTCTTCACCCTGGTCGGTACCCACGGTCTGCACGTGACCAGCGGTCTGATCTGGATGGCGATCATGATGTACCAGGTGCAGAAAAACGGCCTGACGGCGACCAACAAGACCCGTCTGAGCTGCCTGAGCCTGTTCTGGCACTTCCTGGACGTCGTGTGGATCTGCGTATTCACCGTTGTTTATCTGATGGGGACTATGTAAATGGCTAACGCTCATTCCCACAATGGCCACGACGACGGCAGCCACGGCAGCGTCAAGTCCTACGCCATTGGTTTCGTCCTGTCGGTCATCCTGACCCTGATTCCGTTCGGCCTGGTGATGTACCCGACGCTGCCGAAATCGATCACGCTGATGATCGTCCTGGCTTTCGCCGTGATCCAGGTGCTGGTGCACCTGGTGTACTTCCTGCACCTGGACCGTTCGCAGGCGCAACGTAACAACGTGATTGCGTTTGTCTTTGCCGCGATCGTGATTCTCCTGCTGGTTGGCCTGTCGATCTGGATCATGTTCAGCATCCACACGTTCATGATGGCGAAGTGAGGTAAGTCCGAATGTCCTTTAAGCACTTTATCCAAATCACCAAACCGGGGATCATTTTCGGTAACGTGCTTTCTGTGGCAGGCGGATTTTTCCTGGCCTCCAAAGGGCATGTCGATCTGGCCATCTTCCTGGCCGCGATGATCGGCACGTCCCTGGTGGTCGCCTCCGGTTGCGTGTTCAACAACTGCATCGACCGCGACATCGACCTGAAGATGGAACGCACCAAGAACCGGGTGCTGGTCCAGGGCCTCATCTCCCTGAAACTGGCCCTGGCCTATGCGACTGTCCTGGGTGTCGCCGGCGTTGCGTTGCTGTACAAGGTGGCCAACCCGTTGGCCGCGCTGTTCGCAGTGATCGGTTTCGTCATCTACGTCGGCTTCTACAGCCTGTACCTCAAGCGCAAGTCGGTTCACGGCACGCTGGTGGGCAGTCTGTCGGGCGCCATGCCGCCGGTGATCGGCTACGTCGCGGTGAGCAACACCTTCGACATGGCCGCACTGACGTTGCTGGTGATGTTCAGCCTGTGGCAGATGCCGCATTCCTACGCCATCGCGATCTTCCGCTTCAACGATTACCTGGCCGCATCGATTCCGGTGCTGCCCGTGAAGCGCGGAATCCAGGTGGCCAAGAAGCACATCCTGATCTACATCCTGGCCTTCCTCGTGGCGACCTTGATGCTGACCTTCAGCGGCTACGCCGGCATGAGCTACCTCGCCGTCGCCGCGGCCATGGGCATGTACTGGCTGTACATGGCCTGGACCGGCTACAAGGCAGTGGATGACACGGTCTGGGCACGCAAGCTGTTCGTGTTCTCGATCTTCACCATTACCGCGTTGAGCGTGATGATGTCCCTGGACTTCAAAGTGCCGACCGAGTTGCTGCTGACGTACGCGCCTTAAGCGTCGGACGACGTAAAGAAAAACCCCGCCCTTCGAGAGAAGGTGCGGGGTTTTTTGTTGGGGCGGTGTTCCATTGTGGGAGCGGGCTTGCTCGCGAAGAGGCCGTCACATTCAGCATCAACGTTGCCTGATGCACCGCCTTCGCGAGTAAGCCCGCTCCCACAGGGGCCGTGTCGGTCGGTTGCTTACTTTTGAGTATCGAGCAACCGGAAAAACCGCTCCCGTACTTGCAGATGATCACTGTGCGCCACGTTGAACCGCAGGTAGTGACTGGCGTCCGGCCCTTTGCTCAGCAACGTGCCAGGCGCCAACACCAGATTGTTCTCCAGCCCTTGGCGAGCCAGCGTTTCGGCATGCAGCCCATCCGGCAAACGCGTCCAGATAAACAACCCTTCCCCCGGCAGTGACGACACCGAGCATCCTGCCTCTTCCAGCCAACCCGCCACGCGGCTGTTGGATTCGTAGAGCCGGTCCACGGTGCGCCGCGCGTGTTTGGCGTAGCTGCCATCGCTGAGCATGGTGCACGTGATGTGCTCGGCCAGTTCCGAGGTCACGCCGCCGCAGGCCATTTTCAACGCCACCAGTCGCGCCGCCAGTTGCGGCGACAGCACCGCGTAGCTGACCCGGCTGTTGGCGGTCAGGGTTTTCGAGAAACCGGAGACGTAGGTGACGTTGTCCAGCCCGCTCGCCGCCAGGCGCGGGGTGCGACGTTGCTGGATGTCGCAGTACAGGTCGTCTTCGAGGATGTGGAAGTCATGCCGGTGGCTCAACTCCAGCAAGCGATACACCTGCGCCGGGGTGAATGAATGCCCGGTCGGGTTGTGCAGCGTGCTGTTGGTCATGTACAGCACGGGTTTGTGGGCGATGACCAGTTGCTCGAACGCGTCCAGGTCCATGCCGTCGCAATCGCGGGCGATGGTGATGACCTTGGCCCCGTGCAACGCCAGGTTGGCGTGCAGGTTGAAGTAGCAGGGATCGTCGAGCAGTACGGTGTCGCCGGGCTTGATCAGCAGGCGCATCAGCAGGTCGATGGCCTGCATGGTGTTGGCGGTGGTGATGATCTGGTCCACCGGCACTTCGATGCCGAAGGTCGCCAGCTTGACCCGCAACGCCTGGCGCAGCGGCGGGTAACCACCGGCCACGCCGTACTCGCCCATGCGCAGGGACGTCGCGCGCAACGTGCCGCGCACCGCCTTGAGCAGTTCATCGGCGGGCAGCCAGGAGGTCGGCAGAAAGCCGCAGCCGGGGCGCAGGGCGCCGTTGTCCAGCAACAGGGCGCGGCGCACCACGCTGAGGGTGTCCTGGGGTTGCAGGTCCGGGCCGGTGCCGCTCGGCAGCGAGGTGGCGGCGCGATGCACGTAGTGCCCCGACCCCTGGCGTGACACCACCAGACCCTTGGCCCGCAGGCGGTCCAGGGCATCGACCACGGTGGATTTGCCCACGTTCATCAGGTCGGACAGTTCGCGAATCGGCGGCAGCTTGGCGCCATGGGGCAGGCCGCCGGTGCTGATGGCCTGGGACAGTTGATCGACGATCTGCTGCACCAGCGGCACACCGGACTGGAATTCGATGGCTTTGATGACTGCACGTTGAACCTGCATTTTACTGGTCTCTCCGGCAGTAAAGTTCGTTGGATTCTATACGAACTTGCTCTGATCAGGACAAGCCCCACTCACTACCATCGCCTTACAGACTTTTCTGGTGGTCGATCCTGTCCGGTCGGACCATCGTCGGTGTATGAGGTGGTGAATGAGTGTCGAAACAACGGTCGCCGTGGCCAAACCGGTGATCAACCTGCGTTTGTTCACCATCCGCATCATCACCGCCGTGTCCCTGTTTGCGGTGCTGGGCAAGGCCAACGTCTGGCTCGACACCGCCACCAACAGCATTCTGGCCCTCGGTTATCGGGCCTTGTTGCTGCTGTTGCCCCTGACGTTACTGGTGCTCGGGCGCCGCTCGTTGAGTGTCACGCTGCTCTGCGCCGCCCTCGGCCTGGTGTTGCTCGCGCTGACCAGCCACCAGGGCATGGTGATGTTTGCTGCCGCGCTGTTCGCCTACGGCATTGCGATTGCCGGTTACCTGATCAAGAGCGAAGCGGCGCAGACCAAGGAGGGCGCGGCCTACAACCGCGTCGCCATGAACATGGGCAGCCTGGTGGCGGGGCTGATTCTGCTGTCGCCGCTGCTGACCCCGACAATGTTTTTCCTCGGCGCCGCAAGTTTTGTGCTGCTGTGCCTGCCCATCGCCCTTGGCGCGACCTTCACGTCGCAACCCGCCGTCGCCCGTCCCGCCAGCCAGGACGGCAGCGGCTGGCGCAACAAACTGCCGTGGGTGATCGCCGGGATCATCATGGGCATCAAGTTGTTTGGCGTGTTCTCGATCCTGCCGCAAGCCATCCTGCTCAAGACCGGTGAGCTGCCCGCCTGGTATGGCCTGATGCTGATCCTCAACAGCGCCGTGGTGGTCTTTGCCCAGGTGCCGGTGATGAAACTGATCGAGCGCACCGGCCGGTTCAAGGTGGTGGCGGTGATCGGGATCATTGTCGGTGGCTTCGCAGTGCTCTCGTCACCGGCCGCGTTCCACGTCGAAACCCTGGCCGGCGCGCTGGTCTGGGTGGCGCTGCTGTCCATCGCCGAATGCGCCTTCAGCTACCTCGATTACTTCTCGGTCAAGCAGAACAACATGTTCGTCAAGGAAGTGTCCCTGGGCGTCGGTGCAGGGCTGACCGTGCTGATCATGCGGGTCGCGCCGCCACCGTACAACGCCCTGATGCTGGCCGCTATTGGCGCTGGCGGGATCCTGGCCTGGTACTGGCTCAACCGCCAATCCAATGCGTCGTTGCACGACTGAGTCAGCGCAGCTTCGGTTTTCACTTTGCAAGTCGGGGGCATTATGAATACGACTTCATGCGTCGTAGTGGTCGGGTACAACGGCAGCCGGGTTCACGATATCCAGAAGCTGCGCGAGCTGTGCAAGTCGCTCTATAACGCCCGGCTGATATTGCTGGTCGAGCAGATCCAGCCCCACGACGATCAGGTCGCCGACCACGTCTGCAGCACATCGCTGGCCGAGAAGGACGTGCCGGCCTCCCTTGAACTGGTGGTCGGCTGCCTGAATGCCGACCGCTGGAAGCTGATCGGCGTGCTGCCGTTCTCGGATCGCGGCGTGTTGCTGGGTGCGGCCCTGGCCAACCATTTCGGCTTGCCCGGCATTACGCCGGCCGAGGCACGGGCCGGCCTGGACAAACAGATTTTTCGCCGGCTCGAAGCGACGGCCGCGACCTCGCCGGAACACTATCGCCCGGTGTTTTCCGCTCGGGTCGAGAGCCTGCCGGAGCTGCGCCAGCGCGTGGTCGAGCTGGGTGGCAAGGCCTTCATCAAACCCGCCTGCGAGGGCGCCAGCCGCGGTTGTCGGGTGATCCATCATCCATCGGAATGCGATGACGCCTGGCACGCGCTCAAACCCTATCGCGAGGGTGGCATCGTCCTCGAAGAGTTGATCCAGAACGCCCGGGAATACAGCTGGGACTGCGTCGCCGGCAGCACCTGGGTCACCGAAAAAACCACCACCGAAGGCGCTTACCGCGCCGAGATCCAGCAAGTGGTGCCCGCACCCTTGGCGGCGGATATCCAGGGCCGGCTGATGGCTGCCGGTCGCCACATGGCCAACCTGGTGTCCGCGGACAACGGCGCCTGGCACAACGAAGTGTTCCACCGGGCCGACCAATTCACCTCGGCCGTGGAAACCAACATGCGCCCCGGCGGCATGCACATCTGGGACCTGGCGCGGCGGGCCTTCGTCGATTTCAACCCGTGGGAGCGCTGGGTTCGCTGGGCCGTGGAAGGCAAGGTCGAACACCACGAACCGGTGCGTCGCGGCTATTGCGGCATTCGCCTGCTCAGGGCGCCGGCCGGCGGCATTTTACGGACAACGCCCGACATCGAGGCGTTGGCGCGGGCGCTGCACATCGAGCTGGTGGAAGGGCAGTACGCCAAGCGCGTCGGTGATTCGGTCAGCGCCCTGGTGAAAGACAACTTCTCGTTCATCGGCCACATCGTGTTGTTCAACGAACACTACGGGCAGCTCAGCAATGACCTGTTGCGCCTGGCCGAGGCCATCGAATCAAGGATCGGGATCACCAGCCTGGCACCGCCCGCAAGGGCCGTAGGCTGACGTGCAGGGATCGATGTTTTTTGCAGTATTGAGCAAGAGGGTAAAGCAATGATTGAACACATGACCTGTGATGAACGCTTCATCGCCCTGGCACAGGAATTCGGTTATGACATCTACGGCGAGAATACCGCGGGCGGCCATTACGCACCGCTGATCCGTCATCACGATGAGCTGTACATCAGCGGCATGGTGCCGCGCATGAATGGCAAGATTCACTACCCCGGCCGTGTCGGGCTGGACCTCAGCCTGGCGGATGCGCAAGCGGCGGCCAGCATCAGCGCGATGCGCGGCCTGGCGCTGATCGTCGATGCCATCGGTTCACTGGATAAAATCAAGTCGCTGATCCGGGTCACGGTGTATGTGAAATCCACGGCGGACTTCGTTGACCTCAGTGAAGTGGCCAACGGCGCCTCGGATGTCTTCAGTCATGTGTTGGGCGATGCCGGGAAACATACGCGTACCACAGTCGGTGTTTACCAGTTGCCGAAAAATGCCGCGATAGAAGTGGACATGATTGCCGCCTTGCGTCCATCGGTTTTATAAATAAAACAGCCGGCTTTACAGCGCTGAACCGTTAACTTAAGGTTCAGCGCTTACGTATTGAATATAAAAAAGGAACGTGCGAGTGGATAACTTTCAAGGTGCGTTTTTTTTATATAAGGATTTTCGTCAAAGTTTGCATCATCAGTCGCTAAGTCCGAAGGTGTGGAAGGGCGCCGAACTGGCGAACTTGCCTCAAGCATTGGCGGACAGTGACGTCGATATCGTCGCCCTGGCGCACGACAAGAGCATCGCGGGGTGCGAAGTCACGCCCGGGATGGGGATTGCCATGCAATGGCTCAACCCGGGCGAAGTGCTCAACGGGCATGCCCATTCCTGGTGGCATCTGTTTGTCATCCAGTCCGGCAGCGGCCTGTTGACCCTGGGCGAGGCCGACGAGGTGAACGTCGGCAGTGGCGACGTGTTGCTGGTGCCGGCCTGGACCCGACACGGCTTCGTCAACACCAGCGCCAGCGCGCCGCTGGCCATGCTCAACCTGAGCAACATGCCGCAAATGGCACTGTTGTCCAACTTCGCCGACAGCCACGGGCTGATCACCTCCGCGCTGTAATCCCTTCCCGATTTCTACCCGTTGGCTCCAGCAGCAGGCCCCGCCTGCTGCTGGAAATTGCTGTGCAATATCAACTTTCTGTATCGATTGAAACAGACAAATTCTGTATCTATCCAGCCTCGAATCAACTTACTACGATCACTTCCAATGCACGTTAATCAATGCGGCCATTGAAAGGGAGTGTTCTATGGAAAGTACGAAACTCAAACTCTATGTCGGTGCGGATTTCATCAGTGCCTTTGCGATGTCGGCATTTGTTGCACTCAGGGAAAAGCAACTTTCTTTTGAGTTTGTCGCGGTGGACTTGAAGGCGCGGGAGAACTATCAAGAAACTTATCGTGATCTTTCCCTCACTTGCAAAATACCCACCCTGGTTCATGAAGGGTTTGCCCTGTCGGAATCTTCCGCCATTGCTGAATACCTGGATGAACTCTCACCGGGGCATACAAAACTCTTCCCGCAAGACATCAGGCAACGCGCCCGTGCCCGTCAACTCCAGGCCTGGTTGCGCAGCGATCTGCTGGTGGTGCGCAAGGAGCGTCCGTTTGACCGGGTCTACTTCGCCAAGCCCCTCAACCCGCTGTCCGATGAGGCCAAGGCGGCGGTCGAGCGCCTGTTCTTTGTCGCCGATCGCTTGCTGGAAGAGGGCGCCGAGCATCTGTTCGGTGACTGGAGCATCGCCGACACCGACCTGGCCATCATGCTCAACCGATTGCTCGCCCAGGGGGATCCGGTGCCGGCGCGTCTCGCCGACTATGTCCGCCGCCAGTGGGATCGCGACAGCGTCCGGGCATGGATGGACATAGCGCGCGTCGCGCCAGTCATCCAGTAACCGTCGCCAGCCATCATCAGGAGCGCTGCCATGCAGGGAATGTCGGAGCAGGAAAGATACAAGCCCTATAACGCACGGACCATTCGCGACACGCCGTACTGGCTAAAGCTGACGCCAGCGCTGCAGGAAGCCATGACCGTCGTCGCCCGGGTCATGCCGTTTCGCACCAATGAATATGTACTCGGCACCTTGATCGACTGGAATAACATCCCGGAGGATCCGATTTTCCGCATGACCTTCCCCCACAGGGACATGCTGCTGCCGGACGAATACACCTCGCTCAAGCAGCTGATCGAACAGGACGACGCCCCGGCCATCAAGCGCCGGATCGAAGCGATCTGGCTGCGCATGAACCCCCATCCGGCCGGGCAGTTGACGCACAACGGCGTGACCCTCGACGGAAAGGTCCTGCCGGGCATTCAGCACAAGTACCGTGAGACTGTGCTGTTTTTCCCCGGTGCCGGTCAGACCTGTCACGCCTATTGCACCTTCTGTTTCCGTTGGGCGCAGTTCATCGGTGAGGAAGAACTGAAGTTCAACGCCCGGGAATCCCAGGAGCTGGTGAGTTACCTGCGGGTGCACACCGAAGTCACGGATGTACTGATCACCGGGGGCGATCCGCTGATCATGAACACCCGCTCGCTGGCCAGTTACATCGAGCCACTGCTGGAACTGCCGCACCTGAAAAGCATCCGCCTCGGCACCAAATCCGTGGCGTACTGGCCGCAGCGCTTTGTCAGCGACAAGGACGCGCCCGAGTTGCTGGCCCTGTTCCGGCGGATCGTCGCGGCGGGGAAAAACCTCTCGATCATGGGCCACTACAACCACCCGGTGGAGCTTCGCCAGGACATCGCCCGGCAAGCGGTCGAACGCATTCGCTCCACGGGCGCCACCTTGCGCATGCAAGCGCCGGTGATCCGCCACATCAACGAAAACCCCGCCGATTGGGCGGCGCTGTGGACCGAAGGCGTGCGGCTGGGGGCGGTGCCGTATTACATGTTCGTCGAGCGTGACACCGGCCCCAGTCATTACTTCGCCATGCCGCTGGCGCGGGCGTTCGAAATCTTCCAGGCGGCGTACCGCACGGTGTCCGGGCTGGCGCGCACGGTGCGCGGGCCGTCCATGAGCACCTTCTACGGCAAGGTGCTGATCAATGGCATCGAGACCGTCGCCGGGGAAAAAGTCTTCGTGCTGCAGTTCCTCCAGGCCCGGGACCCGCAATGGGTATTGCGCACCTTCTATGCACGCTTCGACCCGCAGGCGACCTGGTTCGACGAACTGCGCCCGGCCTTCGGCGAGCGTGGGTTTTTCTTTCAGACCGAGCCTGAGCGGTTGCTGGCGCCAGCGCCGGAATTGATACCGGTGTTGCTGCAAACGGCGTAGGGCTTTTCTGGCACAAAAGAGTTTGAATTTCGGGGAGACAAGGACATGAGCGGTATCCCGTTTGATCAACGCGAAGGATGGATCTGGCTCGACGGCGAGTTCGTCGAGTGGTCCCAGGCGCGCCTGCATGTGCTGAGCCACGGCTTGCATTACGCGAGCACGGTGTATGAAGGGGAGCGTGTCTACAACGGCAAAATCTTCAAGCTGCGCGAGCACACCGGGCGTTTGTATCGCTCGGCGCAGTTGATGGATTTTGCCATCCCGTTTGAACCGGCCGAACTGGAAGCGGCCAGTCATGAACTGCTGCGACGCAACAACGTGGTCGAGGGTTATCTGCGACCGGTGGCCTGGCGCGGCAGCGAGATGATTTCCACCTCGGCGCGTTTCAACCGCGTGCATGTGGCGATTGCCTGCTGGCAATGGCCGAGCTACTTCGACCCGGCGGCGCGCATGGCCGGCATCCGTTTGAAGACGGCAACGTGGCGCCGCCCGCCACCGGGCAGCAGCCCCTTTGAAGCCAAGGCGTCGGGGCATTACCAGATCGCCACGCTGAGCAAGCACGACGCGGAAAACCACGGCTACCACGATGCCTTGATGCTTGACTGGCGCGGCCACGTCGCCGAAGCCACCAGCGCCAACGTGTTCTTCGCCAGGGGGCGGAACCTGTACACGCCGCTGCCGGATTGTTTCCTCAATGGCATTACCCGTCAGACCGTCATCGAACTGGCCCAGGCCCTGGATTACCAGGTCATCGAAACCACGATTCTGCCGGCGCAACTGGGCGACTTCGACGAATGTTTCCTGACCGGGACCGCCGCCGAAATCACCCCGGTGCAAAGCATCGACGAGCAGCACTACCGACCGGGCAAGGCCTGTCGTGAATTGATTGCCGCCTACACCTCAACCGTCAACGCCTGATAAACCGCCAGGAATCTCACCATGTCAGATCAAGGGATTGTTGCGTCTCAACCTTACGTTTCGCTGGGCCATCGCCATGAGGAGTTGTCGCGCCGTGGCTGGACGGTGCTGACGCCGGGGGAATTTGCCCACGACGTTGTCGGCACCTTGCATGAGTTCGGTCCGGTCATTCCGCAGTTCAACGGGCAGACCGCTTTCGCCATCACCCGCAAGCCAGGCTACGAAGACTTGCCGTACTCCCAGAGCATGAACGGCATCGGCCCGCACACCGAAGCACCGGTGTATGGCCCGCCACCGCGTTATCTGGCGTTGCATTGCCATCGCCAGGCCACCTGCGGTGGCGGCCATACGGGGCTGGTGGACGGCTATGAGTTCTTGAAGTCACTGGAGCGCAGTGACCCCGAGCTGCGTGAATGGCTGGATGACACGCCCGTGGAATTCGTTGCAACCGCCAAACCCGGCGAACCGGGCCAGCGTCGGGTCAAGGAATACATCCTGACGCCTACCGAGGACGGCGACATTTTCCGCTTCAGCTACAACCAGTTTCACTACGGCGATGTGAACCCGTCGAAGGAAGCGTTGCAGCAATCCCTGGTGGCCAACAATGACGCGCCGCTGGCCAGGTTCGCCGTGCTGGGCGAAGCGTATTTCGTCGAGCACAACGTTCCGGTGCTGATTCCCGACGGCTGCCTGCTGATTTGGGACAACTGGCGCATGATTCACGCGCGCAGCCGATACACTGACCCGGCGCGAAACCTGACCCGCTACTGGCTGGCCTGAATCTTCCGTCCCTTATTCCATCGGCGTACCCCTGAGCGGGTACGCGTCCAACAGGTATCGCGTCATGCAAACAGCAATCGAGATCGCCAAGGTCGATCATCAACTGATCGTGCGGCTCAATCAGGCATGGACCCGGCGCGCCACGGTGTGCTCGCCGGACAAGGCATCGGCCCTGGAGGTATTCGACCCGGCGCGTCCGGACTATCCGGAGTGCATGGTGCCGTTTTTTCACCACCCCAAATTCCAGGCCCTGAGCGATGAGCTCAAGAGCAGCGTGGTGACCTGGGGCTGGATCGGCTACAACCTGCGCACCGTCACCGCCGAGGAGCACGTGGTCAATCCGGCGTTGAGCGTCATTGCCAATCAGTACCTTGGCAAGGACGACTGGCACTTTCGCGAGGCCATGCAGCAGACCTTGATCGACGAGCACTACCACACGCTCATGCACCTGCGGGCGATCGAACGGACCAAGCTTGAGCGGGCGCTGGATCAGGATCTGGACTTGCCGCCATCAGTGACCTACCTGCGTCTGCTGGCCCTGCGCGAAACACTGACCGAGCAATGGCAGAAAGACCTGGCGGCGATCACTTTTGCAGTGGTGGCCGAGATCAGCGTCAACGCGTACCTGGATCTGTTGGCCGATGACCAGAGCATCCAGCCGCAAAACAGTCGCGTGGCGCAAATGCACAACCGCGACGAATACGCCCACAGCAAGGTGCTGGCCGAGGTGGCGAAGGTCATGTACGGCAACATGCAGCCTGTCCAGCGGGAATTTTTCGCACGCAATTTGTCGGTGGCGCTGAGTGCCTTTGTCGCGCAGGACTACTCGATGTGGGAAGCGATCCTGACGCAGCTTGGGGTGGCGGACGCCGCACTGATCATTGCCGACACCCGCGAGAGCAACAAGAACGCGACGATCATGCGCGACTACAGCGGCCTGCATAAATTGGCGCAGGACCTGGGCATCAGCGAGCAGATTGACTTCGATTTTCGTCCGACCATGAACGCCAACGCGGCGGCGTGAATCCGGGAGGTGTGCATGTCTGTTCCTGTGTACGAAGTGTTCGCCATCCGTGTCGGCGCCAATGCCCAGCGCACCGCCCGGGAGAACTTCCTCTACGACGCCTGCTGCGGTGATCCGAATGCGCCGATGCCGCTGGACTATTACTTCTGGGTGATCCGCAACGGGCACACGGTGATTGTCGTCGACACCTGTTTTCAGCCGGCCACGGCGGATCGGCGCAACCGGCAGATGTATCGTTTGCCGGAAGATTCCCTGCGGCAACTGGACATCGATCCGGCGCAGGTCGAGCAACTGATCCTGACCCATTTGCACTGGGACCATGCCGGCAACCTGGGGTTGTTTCCCAAGGCGACGGTGCATCTGCAGGAGGCGGAATTGCGTTTTTGCACCGGGCCGAAAATGGCCCATCGCACGGTGAATAAAACCTACGAGGTCGAAGACGTGATGTCGGCCCTGCCGCCGCTGTTCGAAGGGCGCATGCGCTTGCACCGTGGCACCGCCGAAGTGCTGCCCGGCGTCACGCTGCATGGGGTGGGCGGGCACACGCCCGGTAGCCAGGTGGTGCGGGTCAACACCGAGCGCGGCTGGATCGTGCTGGCGTCGGATGCCGCGCACCTGTGGGTCAACATTCGCCAGCGCAGTCCGTTTCCGATCCTCGATGACATGGCGCAAACCCTTGAAGCCTTCAGCGAAATCGAGCGCCTGGCCGACAGCGAAGACCACGTCATCCCCGGCCACGACCCGCTGATCGCCGAGCGCTTTCCGCATTGGAATGATGACCCCCATATCATCTGCCTGCACTTGCCCCCCCTTTAAATCCCTGTAGGAGCTGCCGAAGGCTGCGATCTTTTGATTTTGAATTTGAAGATCAAAAAATCGCAGCCTTCGGCAGCTCCTACAGGGGATGTGTCAGCGTTGGGTCTTGAGGATCTGGCCGAGGGTCTGCAATGCCTCATCAATCCTCGGCGAATACGGCGCTCCACACCCAATGCGCACAAAGTGATCGAACCGTTTGGAATTGGAAAAAATCCCCCCCGGTGAAATCTGGATGCCGACGTTCAAGGCCTCATGAAACAGCACCATGGACGAACACTCGTGGGGCAGTTCCACCCACAGCAACGTCCCGCCCTGGGGAGCGGTCACGCTCGTGCCTTCGGGAAAGTGGCGCAAGATCGCCGCGCTCATCTGCTGGCGCTGTTGCGTCAGGGTTTTGCGCAAACGACGCAGGTAGCGTTCGTAGGACGGTGTGCCCATGAACGCACTGACCGCCCGTTGCGATAACGCTTCGCAGCCACGGGACTGAGTGTGCTTGAGCATTTCCACGCGGTCGTGCCATTTGCCGGCGCTGATCCAGCCCAGGCGCATGCCCGGTGCCAGGGTTTTGTTCAGCGAGGCGCAATAGATCAGGTTGTCGTCGCGGTCCCAATGCTTGAGCGTGGACAACGGTTGCTCGGTGTCCACCAGGTCGCCATAGGTGTCGTCCTCGATCAGCACGGTGTCGTGCGCGGCACACAGTTGCACCAGCCGCGCCTTGTTGGCGTCGGGCATGATGCTGCCCAAGGGGTTGTGCAGGTTGGGAATGACGATCAGGGCCGTGATCCGCTCCGGACCTTGCAGCAACTGTTCGAGGGCCGCCAGGTTGATCCCGCCGTGGCTCGATGCGGGGACTTCCAGCACCCGCAGGTTCAGGCTTTCGAGGATTTGCAGCAACCCGTAGAAGGTCGGCGATTCCACGGCCACCGTATCGCCCGGTTGGGTCACTGCACGCAAGGCCAGGTTGATCGCTTCGGTTGCGCCGTTGGTGATCACGATGCGCTCGGCGCTCAGTTGGGTCTTGGCGTTCAGCGCCCGGCGGGCAAGCAGATGGCGCAACGCGATGTTGCCGCCAGTCGGGCTGGTGGTGCCGAACAGCTGCGGGTCCTGGCGCAGCGCCTTGATCATGTTGTCCTGCAGGGTCTTGAGCGGATACAGCGCCGGCGCACAGTAGGCGCTGGCGAAGTTGACCTTGATCGTCGCCCGTTGACTGGCCTTGAGCACCGATGACACCTGTTCGTGAATGCCGACATAAACGCCGGTATCCAGAGTTGGGGGGAGCGGAGGAAGGGCAGGTTTGGCCGGCGTGTCGGGCTGGCGAATGTAGTTGCCGGAGCGTGGCCGCGCTTCCAGCACGCCGTAGTCTTCGAGCTCGCGGCAGACCTGCACCGCGGTCGACAGGCTGACCGCATGTTTCTCCATCATCAGCCGAATCGAAGGAAAGCGCTCACCGGTTTTCAGGGTGCCGCTGCGGATGGCGTCCAGGTAATGGTTGGCCAACTGACGGTATAAAGGGGTCGTGTTCATGGTGACCTCAGCAGTCGCACCACTGAGGTCAGAGGCTGGACGGTGAGATGGCGCTCCACGACCTAGTTCAGAGCAGGCGGCCCCGTGGTGCTGGTGGGTGAAGGGACGTGTTGTGTTGTCGTGGATACTGGAAGAGTAATCGCGGATTTGCCCGAATCACGGGCAATAAAAAGCCCCGCACTGGGGCGGGGCTTTTTTTGGGGGGGGGGCAGCAACCTCGATCAGGTCACCTGACCCTCAGTAGGCGCTGCCGCAGGCTGCGATCTTTTGATTTTGCTTTTCAAGATCAAAAGATCGCAGCCTGCGGCAGCTCCTACAGGAGGGGCATGGATTACTGCGCGGCGATGCTGTAGCCGTCGAACGCGGTCTGCTGTTGCAGGGCGGTGATGATGTTCTTGCGGTTGGCGGCTTGTTCGGCGCCGCTGTTGTCGATGAAGGTTTCGCTTTCCAGCTCGGCTTCCTCGCCTTCGCCAACGAAGGTGAAACCGAGGAATTCCAGGGCTTCGCGATCAACGTTCAGGCGCGAGCGCGGTGTGCGCAGCGGCAGGGTGACGCTGATGCCGTCCTTGCTGATGGTGAACACTTCGGCTTCTTTCTTGGCCCGTGCCGCCTTGGTCTTGCCGCCGCTCGGGTTGCTGATCGCCTGGTGGGTCTGGTTCAGCACCTTGAGCGCCAGGCCGTAGACGATTTCCTGAAACGCCGGATCGTCCTTGAAGCTGGACAGGATGCGGCTGATCGGGAACTTGCTGCTCAGGTCTTCCAGGGCGGCGATGTCGGCGGCCTCGGCATCCTTGAGTTGCTTGAGCTGGCCCATCAGTTCATAGGCCTTGTCATCGTCGAAGCTGTCATGTGCCTGGCGGATCGCGACGCGCAGCTCGCGGATCTGGTCGCTTTCGCGGCTGGACTGGAAAGCGTCCAGCACCATCTCGCTGATGGTTTTCGCCTGGGAAACGTGTTGTGAAAGATTGATGGAGTTTTCGTATTCCGCTTTGGACGACAGGGTGACTACGGATTCAGCGGTGTTGGAATCGGACATTGAAATTTCACTACTTCTTTGAGCTTGAATAGAGGCGAGAAAGCTTGGGGGCTTTTTCAGGCCGACTAATCTATTGGACCGGGGCGGCGTTGTCACGGCCCAACGGGCGGCTGGTCATGTTTTTGCCTCCTGTAGGAGCGAGCACGCTCGCGATGAACGCCCGGACACCGCGGGGTGTCAGGCTGCCGGCGTTATCGTTGACGTCCATCGCGAGCGTGCTCGCTCCTACAGAAAAACAAAAAAGCCCCGCGTTCTTGACGAAGCGGGGCTTTTTATTGGGACATGCCTACGGATGCAACAGCTTCTGCGCCCGTTTATCCGCCAGATGCTGCACCACCAGCCGCCCGATCAACACCAGCAGGGTCAGCGAGATCAACAGCACCGAAATCGCCGCGACGCTTGGGTCGACGTTATCGCGCAGGCCGCTCCAGATGCGTTTGGGCAGGGTGTCGACGTTGACGCTGGTGATGAACAGTGTCACCGCCACTTCTTCCCACGACAGGGCAAAACCCAAGAGCGCGGTGGAGGCCAGGCCCAGTTTCAGGTTCGGCAGGATCACCATGAAGGTGGTCTGCATCAGGCTGGCGCCGAGGTTGCGCGAGGCCAGTTCGATGCGTCGGTCAATCTGGCTGAGGGCAACCAGCATGGTCACCACGCCATACGGCACCACCATTATCACGTGGGCAATTACGACGCCGGTCAGGGTGTCGTAGCCCATGCCCGGGGCGAAGCGGCCGAGCCTGGTTTCCATGAAGTACAGCACCAGCGCGGAAATCACCGGCGGAATCGCCATCGGCAACAGCACCAGGCCGATCAGCGCCGTGGCCAGTTTCGAGCGCATGTACCAGATGCCGAGGCTGAAGCTGGCGGCCAGCAGCGTGGCGATGACGCTGGTGGCGAAGGCGATGGTCAGGCTCTGGCTGATGGCGTGGAACCAGTCAGGGTTGCTGACCAGCGCCTCGTAGTGGCGCAACGACCAGTTGCCCTCGGGCATCGACAGGAAGCGCTTGCTGGTGAACGACACCGGAATGACTGTCAGCAGCGGGAACAGCATGAAGGCCATGGCGACCACGGCCAGCAGCCGGGTGCTCAGGCTTGTGCGATGAGTATTCATAGTTGTCTCAGCCTACCAGTCGGTTCACGCGGGTCATTTTCAGCAGCACCCAGATCAGCGCGCTGACCAGGGCCAGCAGCACCACGCTCAGTGCAGCCCCCAGGCCCCAGTTGCTGGTCTGGAACATTTGCAGGAACACGTACTCGGCGATCATCACCGTTTGCCCGCCACCCAGCAGCACCGGGGTGATGAAGAAGCCCAGGCAGAACACGAAGACCATGATGAACGCACCGAGCATGCCCGGGACGGTCTGCGGCAGCAGCACTTGCCAAAAGGTGCGCAGGGCGCCGGCACCCAGGCCGCGAGAGGCCATGAGCACGCGCGAGTCCAGTTGGCGCATGGTCGACAGCAGCGGGAACACCGCGTACGGGATCATCACGTGGAGCATGCCGATGACCACGCCGATTTCATTGCGGCTCAATTGCAGCGGTTGATCGATCAGGCCCATGCCCATCAGGCCGTTGTTGAGCACACCATTGCTGCGCAGGGCGATCAGCCAGCCGAAGGCGCGCACCAGCACGGAAATCCAGAACGGAATGAAGATGCAGATCTCCACCACCCGTTGCCAGAACGGCGGGCTGAACACCCAGCAGTACGCCAGCAGATAGCCAATTGCCAAGGCCAGGCAACTGACCGTCATGCACAGGCGCAAGGTGCGCCAGAGCATGTCGTGGATCGCCGGGTCAGTGGCGATGCGCTGGTATTGCTCGATGCCGGGGGTCGGCAGCGAAAAGCTCCAGCCGACCACGCCGAGAAACGGCAGCACGTAGAAAACCAGCAGCAACACCGGCAGCGGGAACAGCAGCAAGCCACGTTCCAGGCCCGGCGAACCGAACCGGGCCTTGGGCTTGCTCAGGGTGGACGTCATTGTGATGGTCATGATCGATGGCTCACTTGGACAGGTGCGTCAAATACTCTTCCAGAGCCTTGGAGTAGTGATCGGCGTACCACTGGGCATTGAGGGCGATCTGTTTTTTCAGGTTCGCTTCGGAGGCGCAGTTGGCGTCCAGTTGCTCAGGCGACATCAGTTTCTCGGTGGCGCTGTTCGACGGGCCGTTGCCCAGCGCTTCGAACAGTTTGAGCTGGCCTTCAGGCTGCAAGGCGTACTGGATGAACTGCATCGCCGCTGGCGTGCCCGCCGGGTTGCCTTGCAGTACCGCCCAGCTGCTGGAGTTGATGAAGCCGTTGTCGAAACTCCAGCGCACGCGATTGTCGGTGTCTTCGCTGAGCAGCTTGGCGCGGGTATGCCAGATCGCGCCGACCGACACTTCGCCGTCGACCATCAGTTGCTGGCTCTCGGCGCCCGAGCTCCAGAACGACAGCACGTGGGGTTTGATCTCGTCGATCTTCTTCATCGCCCGTGGCACATCCAGCGGGTACAGCTGATCGGCCGGAACGCCGTCGGCGAGCAATGCCGCTTCGAGCATCCCGTTCATCCATTTGTACAGCGTGCGTTTGCCGGGGAATTTCTTCACGTCCCAGAAATCAGCCCAGGTCTTCGGCCCGTTGTCGCCGAACTTTGCGCTGTCCCAAGCCATCACGTAGCTGAACTGATAGCTGGCGATGCCGAAATCGGAGGCGAGTGCCGGGGCGACCTGGTCGCGCTTGATCACGTTGTAGTCCAGCGGTTGCAGGATCTTTTCCCGGCCCAGCACCAGGGCGCTGTAGCTCTCGACATCGACCACGTCCCAGCTCGGCTGTCCGCTGGCCAGCTGCGAGCGGATCGCGCCCTCGGTCGGGCCGGCGCCGTCGATGCGCACTTGAATGCCGGTGTTCTTGGTGAAGGTGTCGGTCCATGCCGAACGGAAGGCGTTCAGGGCATCGCCACCCCAGTTGACCACCACCAGCGGCTTGTCGGCCGACCAGCTGATACCGCTGCGCAGCGCCAGGGGCACCGCCGCCAGCAGGCCCATGGCCTGGATGAAGGTGCGACGGTTGATCTGACCGTCACGGGCCTTTTCGATAAGCACTTCGATGCAGTCTTGTTGGTGATCCTGGCGCATGGGGGCAAGTCCTCAAGCGGCGGGCGCCTCCTGGGGCACCGGCCTTATTGTTGTCATTGGAAGAGCGCTGGGTGAGGCAAGTTTTTCAGGGCTTCAGGCTGGCAGCAGGAAGCTCTGCTGTACCGGCCAGCTCAGCCAGACCGGCGCGCCGCTGGGCATCAATGCGCCAGGGTGATTGCCGGGCACGGACAGGTTGATCGGCAAGGTATCGCCACCGACCTTGAGCGCCAGGTGGGTGCTTGAACCCTGATAGACCTTGTCGGTGAGTTGCGCGGGCATCACGTTGTAGCCGTCGCGGTTCGGGCACTCGCTGTGCAAGTCCATGTGTTCGGGGCGCACCGCCAGCACGATCGGCTGGTTGCCCAGCGGCGACGGGGCGAGGGCGTGCAGCACGCTGGTGCCGCAGCGGCCGCTGGCGGTCGGGCCGTTGCGGGTCAGGCCATCGAGCGGGAACAGGTTCATCTTGCCCAGGAATTCGGCGACAAAACGGCTCTCGGGACGGTTGTAGATGTTTTCCGGAGTGTCGACCTGGGTCAGCTTGCCATGGTTGAAAATCGCGATGCGCGACGACAGCGCCAGGGCTTCGTTCTGGTCGTGGGTGACGAACACGAAGCTGGTGCCGACCTGGCGGTGGATGCGTTGCAATTCGGTTTGCAGCTGTTCGCGCAGGTTCTTGTCCAGGGCCGACAGCGGTTCGTCGAGCAGCAGCAGTTCCGGCTCGAACACCAGCGCCCGGGCAATCGCCACGCGCTGTTGCTGGCCGCCGGACATTTCAGCGGGCTTCTTGTGCATGTGTGCGCCAAGGCCGACCACTTCGAGAATGTGCTTGACCCGGCGTTGGCGCTCTTCGGCCGCGACTTTGCGAATGCGCAGCGGGTAGGCGACGTTTTCGGCCACGGTCATGTGCGGGAACAGCGCGTAGCCCTGGAACACCATGCCGAAATTACGCTGCTCGGCGGGGCGCTTGATGATGTCGACGCCTTGCTCCATCAGCTTGCCCGCGGTCGGGCTGAGGAAGCCTGCCAGGATCATCAGCAAGGTGGTCTTGCCCGAACCGGAAGGGCCCAGCAGGGTAAGGAATTCGCCTTGGCGAACGTCAAGGTCGACGTTATCCAGCGCCGCGAAACGACCGTAATACTGGCTGATACCTTGTGCGCTGAGCTGAATCGCTGAACGGCTGGACACTATCGAGTTCCTCTTTTTATTGCCCATATGACGATCGAGGACGGATGCAAATCCGACATGGGCTTTGGGCTCATTATTGTTAAAAATATCGCTACATCAATGGAATTATTTTGCTGGTATTGGTTAGTTTTTTTACCCAATCCCATCCTGTAGGAGCGAGCCCTGCTCGCGATGGTCGCGAACGATTACGCGCGAAACCTGACACCCCGCGGTGCGTCGGATTTTTTCGCGAGCAGGCTCGCTCCTACAGGGTTTGCGGTGTCAGAGGGTGTCCTGCCAGGTCTGGTGGGACGATTGCAGTTGGGTCTTGACCCAGTTGCTGAAGGCCTGGACCACCGCGCGCTCGGCTTTTTGCGGGTCGGTAGCCAGGTAATAGCCACGGTGCAGGTCGATGGTGATGTCGAACGGACGCACCAGCAGCCCCTTGGACAAGGCGTCGCCGCTGATCAGGTTGTCGCCGATGGCGATGCCCTGGCCGGCAATGCAGGCGGACTGCGCGCAATGCGCATCAGAGAACAGAATGCCGCTGAGCGCGTTGACCCCCGAAGCACCGGCGGCGGTCAGCCAGATGCGCCAGTCCGAATAGTCGGTCATGTGCAGCAACGGGTAATGGTCCAGTTCATGCGGGGTTTTCAGGCCGCCCAGCGCATTGATGAGCCGAGGGCTGCACACCGGGAAAAACCGCAGCGCGACGATTTCCTCGACCAGCATTTCCGGCCAGTCACCAATCCCGTAGGCAATGAACAGGTCGACGTTGGGGTTGTGGGTATCGTCCGGCGTGCGCGGGGAAATCAGCTGCAACTGCACCAGCGGGTACTGACGCAAAAACGCACCGATGTGGTGGCACAACCAATAGGTCGCGAACCCCGGCGCGCAACTGATGCACAGGCGACCGGAGATTTCCTGGTCGTCGATCAACTGGCCGGCATCGAGCAGGTTCAACAGAATCCCATGCACCTCACGCGCATAGCGTTCACCTTGATATGTCAGGCCAATGCCCCGGCCAATACGCTCGGTCAGGGCGAAGCCGACACATTCCTCCAGCTTGCTGATCTGGTGGCTGATGGCACTGCGGGTCAGGTTCAGTTCACGGGCGGCGACCGAGACGCTGCCCAGGCGTGCGACCGCGTCCAGAGCGCGAAGGGCTGTCATAGAGGGAAAACGCATAACTGATTCCGCTGTGGGTGGATGGGACGGGTATGGTGATGGAAATTGAACAGTCAGGCCAAAAAAAATCGATTGTTGTATCGGATGATTCAACAATACTAGCTTCACGCATCGGCGACCAGTGCGGTCATTGACACAAATTGCTCACCCGATGGTGGGCGGCGCCAACCGCACGGATCGCTCAAACAACAAAAAAATTTTCCGGTCCGCTCCTGTGCACAGCGCACGGCGGGCCCTCAAACTGCCCAGAATCAAGGTGGCTTACATGGCTGAGTCCGACAACTTTTCCTCGACCCATTCCACACAAGGAACATACGCCGACCTGATCCTCGGCAACGGTCGCATCTATACCCAGGATCCGGCGAACCCCTGGGCCGAGGCCGTGGCGATCCGCGACGGCAAGTTGATCGGTGTCGCCAGCCTCGTTGAACTCGAAGCCTTCAAGGGGCCGAACACGCGGGTGCATGACCTGCAAGGCGCGTTCTGCATGCCGGGCCTGCACGACATGCACACGCACCCCGACCTCGCGCTGGCGCCGCGCTACAGCGACGACCTCGACGTGGGCATCGAAGACCCGACCCCCGAACAACTGCGCGAAAGCATCCTGGCCTATGCCGACAGCCATCCCGGCGACGGCTGGATCTACGGTCAATACTGGGTGCGCTACACCTTCCGCGAGGCCGGCCTGACGCCGGGCCGTGCGTGGCTAGACAGCGTCATGCCGGACCGTCCCGTGGCGCTGCTCGACCGCATGTGGGGGACCATGATGGTCAACTCCAAGGCCCTCGAACTGGCCGGCATCGACCGCCACACCTCTGACCCGCGCAACGGTTATTTCGAGCGCGATGAACTGACCGGCGAGCCGACCGGCCTGATGATCGACGGTGCCTACGCGATGATCCACGCCGCCATGCCGCCGACCCCGGTCAGCGTGCTGCGCCGTGCCTATCGCGATGGCGTGCATTTCCAGAGCTCGCGCGGGGTGACGGCGAGCAAATACGTGCACGTCTGTGAACAGCGCCTGCAAGCGCTGAAGGAACTCGACGACAGCGGTGAACTGACGGTGCGGATCGAAGCCGCGATCAGCTGGCAGGACGATATTTTCCCGGTGCGTCGTCGCTGGGAATTGCTCAGCGGTGAACGTCACTACTACCGCAGCGCGCGCCTGAGCGCCAACGCCGTTAAATTCCACTTCGACGGCACGGTCGAGCCAAAATCGTCTTACCTGCTGACCCCGTGGCCAGAGGAAAAGAGCTGGCGCGGCAAGCTCAACCTGACCCCTGAACACATCACCGACATGGTGGTGGACATGGATCGCCAGGGCATCCGCGTGATTGCCCATTGCACCGGCGACGGCGCGTCCGACGTGTTCCTCGATGCCGTGGCCGAGGCCCGTCGTCGCAATGGTTTCAGCGGCGTGCGCCACCAGTGCGCCCACAGCACCTTGCTGCACCCGGGCAATCTGCCGCGCTTCAAGGAACTCAACGTCATCGCCGAGTTTTCCCCGGCCGCGTGGTATCCGACGCCGTTCGCCAGTGGTGCGCGTTCGGGCTATGGCCAGGAACGCCTGAAGCGCATTTACGACTTCAAGGGTGTGCTGGAAGCCGGCGGCACGGCGGTGATGGGCACGGACTGGCCGGTGGCGTCCATCGACCCGTGGCTGGCCCTGGAAACCATGGTCACGCGCCAGAACCCGTGGAACGACGACCCGGCCTGCTTCGGTGACCCGATCAGCCTCGAACAGGCCCTGAACGTGGTCACCCGCAACGGCGCCGTGGCCATGGGCCTGGAGGCCAGCACCGGCAGCCTGGAAGTCGGCAAGTCGGCGGACCTGATCGTCATCGACCGCGACCTGTTCGCCGAGCCGGCGCGCAACTACATCCATCAGACCCAGGTGCTGCTGACGTTTGTCGAAGGGCAGTTGGTCTACGACCGTCATTCGACGCTGGCGCCGATCGGTCTGAAAGCGGTCTGGCAGGGTGAACCACCGGTGCTGGAGGGCAAGGCGTAATGGACGGACAACGGATCGCAGTCACCGTCGTATCGGGTTTTCTCGGTGCCGGCAAAACCACCTTGCTCAACCGCATGGTGCGCCGTGCCGAAGGCAGCCGGCTGGCGGTCATCGTCAACGATTTCGGCGAATTGAACATCGATGCGGCCATCGTTTCCGAAGTCACCGATGCGGTGTACAGCCTGCAAAACGGCTGCATCTGCTGCACCGTGCAGGAAGACCTGCTGGCGCAGTTCGGCAGCCTGGCGCAGTTGCAGCCGCGGCTGGAACGCATCGTCATCGAGTGCAGCGGGGTGTCCGATCCGCAGCGCATCGTGCAAACCCTGGCCTATCCGCAACTGCGCAGCCAGATGCAACTGGACATGGTCATCACCGTGGTCGACGCCACCCGTCATTTGCAACTGGAGGGTGAGTACGCTCGCCTGGCCCGGGCGCAGGTGGCGGCGGCCGACTTGCTGTTGTTGAACAAAACCGACCTGGTCGACGCGCAACAGTTGCAATCCTTGCGTGCGGTATTGGGCGAGAGGACCCGGGTGCACGTCAGTGTGCAGGCCGAGCTACCGGATGCGCTGTGGCTGGACACTGACCTGGATGTCGAGCATCGGGCGGTGAAGCCCTTGACGCTGGTTTCGCAGGATGACCACAGCCAGATGTTCAGCAGTGAATTGTGGCAGAGCACCACGCCACTGGATGTCGAGCGTTTGCGTGGCTGGTTGCAGGCGCTGCCCGGCGATGTGTTTCGGGTCAAGGGCCTGGTGGTGCTGGCGCAGGGCGCCAAGGCGCACTGGTTGCAACACGTCGGCACGCGCAGTCAGTTTCTGCCGGCCACCGACGAGGCCGGCGCCAGCGCCACGCGCCTGGTGTTGATCGCACGCCGGGACTTCGGCGGCTGGGACGCGTTGCGCCAAGGCCTGGATGCCTGCCAGGTGACGGAGAACGTCCCGACATGAGCCCGACCGAACAACGGCTGCGTGAAGAACTGGCGGCCTGTTATCGACTGGTTGCGCACTTTCGCATGACCGACCTGATCTTCACCCACATCTCGGTGCGCCTGCCGGGGCCGGAGCATCACTTCCTGATCAACCCCTACGGGCTGATGTTCGATGAGATAACGGCGTCCAACCTGGTGAAGATCGATCTGGCGGGCCGAGCCGTCGAGGCGTCGCCGTATCCGGTCAACCCGGCCGGTTTCGTGATTCACAGCGCGATTCACGGCGCCCGTGACGACGCGCAATGCGTATTGCACACCCACACCAAATCCGGTTGCGCCGTCGCAGCCTTGAAGTGTGGCTTGTTGCCGGTCAATCAGATTTCCATGGAGTTCTACGGGCGTGTTGCTTATCACGACTACGAAGGCGTGGCGCTGGACATGAGCGAGCAGCAACGCCTGGTGCAGGACCTGGGCGACAAGCCGGTACTGATGCTGCGCAACCATGGCTTGCTGACCGTCGGCGAGACCGTGGGCCAGGCGTTCCTGCGCATGTATTACCTGGAAAAAGCCTGCGACATCCAGTTGGCCGCGCAAGCCGCCGGGGAGCTGGTGTTGCCGCCGGCCGAGGTGTGTGAACACACCGAGCGCCAGTTCAATGATCCCGGTCGGCCGCTGGATGATGGCGAGCTGAATGATCCGGATGCAATGCAGTTGGCCTGGGCAGCGTTGTTGCGGATGCTGGAGCGGGTGGCGCCGGGGTATCGGGACTGACTCAGACCCTGTGGTGAGGCGGCGGGCCTCTTCGCGAGCAGGCTCGCTCCTACAAGGGGTCAGGTGTCGAGCGCTAATATGTGTGGCAACCCGGATCAACTGTGGGAGCGAGCCTGCTCGCGAAGGCAGTGTGTCAGGCGACATTGATGTTGAATGTGCTGGCCACTTCGCGAGCAGGCTCGCTCCCACAAGGGAGGGAAGTGTGTCAGGCTTGCCCCGGCGTGTTCAGGTTCATTGAGCGCTCTGCCAGGGCAGACGCCGTGGCTTCATCCACCGCCAGCGAAAACCGAAACGTCGCCCCCCGCCCAGGCACATCGACCAGCTGAATCTCGCGACCATGCAGTTGCAGGATGCGATGCACAATCCTTAACCCCAGCCCGCCATCACGCCGCGCACCGCCAATGTTGAACGGGCGCAGGAACAGCCCTTCGCGCAGTTCGGGGGCGATGCCGGGGCCGGTGTCGCTCACCGTCACTTCGATAAAGGCGCCCTGGGCGCGCAGGCTGAGCTCGACTTCTCCGCCTTGCGGGGTATGGCGCAAAGCGTTGTCGAACAGGTTGGTCAGCACCCGCTCGATCAGCCCCAGGTCCGCGCAGGCTGCCGAGACATTGGCGGCGAACGTGGCCTTGAGTTCGACCTGGCGCGCTTCGGCGGTGAGTTCGAATTTCTGGAAGATGTCCTGGGCCAGATCGGTCAGGGAAAAGCGTTCCAGCACCGGTTGCACGAAACCGTGCTCCAGGCGCACCAGCTCCAGCAGCGACTGTGCCAGTCCGCCGACCTTGCGGCTTTGATCCAGGGCGATGCCCAGATAGCGGCGGCGGTCGGCCGGGGACAGCGTGGCGTCCTTGAGCGACAGGGTTTCCAGATACCCGTGCAAGGACGCCAGCGGCGTGCGCAGGTCGTGGGAAATGTTCGCCACCAGCTCGCGGCGTTCCTGGTCCTGACGCGTCAGCGAGCGCCATTGCTCACCGAGGCGTGCCTGCATCTGCCGGAACGCAGCGTCGAGGATGGCGATTTCATCGTGGCTGGCGGCTTTCTCCATCGGCGTGAGGGTCGGCGGCGTGACGGGAATGCCGTCGATGTCGAAGCGGCTGACACTGTCGGTCAGGCGGCGCAATGGCCGGGTGATCAGGGCAAACGCCGTGAGGCCGGCAATCAGGCACAACAGCGCCACCAGGCCGATGGACAACAGGGCGGTATTGAGCGCGGCGCTGGTGGCACCGCGCTCGGCGATGCGGTCATGGTCTTCCCCGAGCAGGACCACGTAGAGATAACCGGCCGGCTTGCCATCGACCTTCAATGGCGCGGCGCTGAACACCTTGCGTGCATCGACGCTGCGCGGGTCGTCACCGAGAATCGGCAGGGCATCGCCGTTGAGCAGGCGCCGGATCGGTGCCAGGTCGACCTGTTCGCGCCGTATCCGGCCCTCGGGCGCGGCGCTGCCGACAATCTTGCCTTCGGTGTCCAGCAGGTACACCTCGACACTGGGATTGACCAGCATCAGCTTGCTGAACAGGTCACGCACCGCATTGGGCATCAGGCCCTGGGTGTCCATCAGCACCGTGTCGCGGGCGATGTGTTGCGCCAGGTCCCGCGACAAGCCTTGCACCACTTCCTGTTCATGCATCTGGTTGGAGCGCACCTGCATCCACGCCGAGGTGCCGCAGCACACCAGCAACAGCACGGCGAACACCAGTGACAGGCGTTGCGTGAGGGTCAACCTCATGGTGTCGGCTCCTGGCTGCTGGCGAATTTGTAGCCGCGCCCCCAGACCGTGAGGATGCGCGCCGGTTGCGTAGGATCGGCCTCGATTTTCGCGCGCAGGCGGTTGATGTGGGTGTTGACCGTGTGTTCGTAGCCTTCGTGGCTGTAACCCCACACGGCATTGAGCAGGTCCATGCGCGAAAACACCTTGCCCGGCTGGCGCGCGAAGAAGTACAGCAAGTCGAACTCCCGTGGCGTGAGGTCCAGGCGCCGGCCATCGAGGGACACCTCGCGGGTGATCGGGTCGATGGCCAGGCCATCGATGTCGAGGCTGCCGGCGTCCATCTTCAGGTTGCGGGCCATGGCATCGACCCGGCGCAGCAGGGCCTTGACCCGGGCCACCAGTTCGAGCATGGAAAACGGCTTGGCCAGGTAGTCGTCGGCGCCCAGTTCCAGGCCCAGAATGCGGTGCATTTCGCTGGAGCGGGCGCTGGTGATGATGATCGGCGTGTAGCGGGCCATGGCGCGGGCGCGCCGACAGATTTCCAGGCCGTCGACGCCGGGCAGCATCAGGTCGAGGATCAGTGCGTCCCAGTTGCCCTGCTGCAACAGGCGCATGCCTTCAGTGCCGTCGGCGCTGTGCACCACCTCGAACTGCTCGTCACGCAGGTGCAGGCAGATCAGGTCGGCGATGTGCAGGTCGTCCTCTACCACGAGGACGCGTTTGGTCTGTTCCATCCCATTCAACCTTTCTGCGCGAGGGGTTCATTGTGCGGTTTTTTCGGCCATCGAGTTATCACGAATTGTTTAACTCCCCGTGAGGATTTGGCGATCACCCCAAGCCTAGGCTGTGTTCCATGACAAGCCTCAGGACTTCGGAGACAACCATGTTCTCAAGACGACAATTTCTTTGGGCCAGCGGCGGGCTGGGGGTGGCGGCCCTGGCGATCGGTGCATTGCCAAAATTTGCCGCGAGTACCGCGCTGATCAGCGAGGCCGACGCGGCGCAGGCGTTCGAAGTGACCCACAGCGACAGCGAATGGCACGCCCTGCTCAGCGACGAACAGTATGAAATCCTCCGTGAAGAAGGCACCGAACGGGCTTACAGCAGCCCGTTGAACAACGAGCACCGCGAGGGCACCTTCGCCTGTGCCGGCTGCAATCTGCCGCTGTTTTCCTCGGCGACCAAGTTCGACAGCCGCACCGGTTGGCCGAGCTTCTGGGCGCCACTGGACAAGGCCGTGGCCACTCGTCAGGACCGCTCCTTCGGCGTGCTGCGCGAAGAAGTCCACTGCCGGCGTTGTGGCGGTCACCTGGGCCATGTCTTCGATGACGGCCCGAAACCGACCGGGCTGCGTTACTGCATGAACGGCCTGGCGATGAAGTTCATCCCCGGGGCCGCCTGATTCCTTCGACTTACGTTTTTGCAGGTAACCCCATGTGACCTCTACCGTCGGTTGATAACCACCTTTCAACATTCAGGAGTCCACCCATGAAAAACCTGTTCACCTGGCGCCGTACCTTGTTGGGGCTGATCGCTGCCGGCGCCATCGGTCAATGCTCGGCGTTCTCTCTCGGCGGTTCGCAAGACGCGGTGAAACTGGCGCCGCCGACCCTCGACGAAATCACCCAGGCCCGCAGCGAAACCGCCGTGTTTGCCGGTGGTTGCTTCTGGGGCGTTCAAGGCGTGTTCCAGCATGTCAAAGGCGTGAAGAACGCTGTCTCCGGTTACGCCGGCGGTGCGGCCAATACGGCTCAGTACGAGCGTGTCAGCAATGGCGATACCGGCCATGCGGAGTCCGTGGAAGTCACCTTCGACCCCAGCCAGGTCAGCTACGGCACCTTGCTGCAAATTTACTTTTCGGTGGCGCATAACCCGACCGAACTCAACCGCCAGGGACCGGACACCGGCACCCAGTATCGCTCGGCCATCTTCACCAAAAGCAGCGAGCAGCAACGGGTCGCACAGGCCTACATTGCCCAGCTCGACGCCGCCCATTCGTTCAGCAAACCCATCGTGACCAGGCTTGAAAGCTACAACGGTTTCTACCCGGCGGAGGAGGAACACCAGGATTTCCTGACCGAGCACCCGACGTATCCCTACATCGTGATCAACGATTTGCCGAAGGTCGCGCAGCTCAAGCAGCTGTACCCGGATCGCTACCAGGACAAACCAGTACTGGTGAAGGCCGGCATGCAGGAATAGGGGCTCAGTGCTTGCCCCACATGCCCAGGGCGAAGTCGACGAAACGACGCAGTTTTGGCAGGCGATAGCGGTCCTGGGCGTAGACCAGGTGCATCGGCCGGCTCGGCAGTTGATACCGTTGCAGCAAGGGCACCAGCTTGCCGTCCTTGAGGTCCTGCTCCACCAGCGCATCGGGCACCATGACGATGCCCATCCCGGTGCGTGCAGCCTGGTGCAGGCCGGCTGAACTGTTGATCACCAGCGATCCGCTGACCGCCACCACGATTTCGCCCTCCGGGCTGTTCAGGCGCCATTGCCGGGCCACCGATTGCCAGTCATCGCCAGCCGGATAGGCGAACGCCAGGCAATCGTGGTGTTGCAGGTCTTCCGGTTTTTCCGGAGTGCCGCGACGGGCGAGGTAGTCCTTCGACGCGCACATGGTCAGGGTGTAGTCGATCAGCGGGCGGGCGATCAGGTTGGAAGGTTCGAGGGCACCCAGGCGGAAGGCCACGTCGAAGCCCTGGTCCAGCAGGTCCGGCCGTCGATTGGTCAACACCACGTCCAGTTTCACCCGTGGATTGTGCAGGCTGAACGCGCTCAAGGCGGGCGCCAGGCGTTCGGTGCCGAAGGTCAATGGCGCGGTAATGCGCAGGGTGCCGCTCGGTTCGTCGAGGGTTTGCTCCGCCAGGCGTTCGGAGTCCGCCACCAGTCCGAGCACTTCCAGGCAGCGCTGGTAATACGCGCTGCCGAATTCCGTCAGGCGCTGGCGCCGCGTCGTACGGTTGAGCAGGCGCACGCCCAGCCGCTGCTCCAGCGCCTTGAGGTGATTGCCGACCATGGTCGTGGACATTTCACACTGCTGCGCGGCAGCGGTCATGCTGCCGGCTTCCACCACCCGAACGTAAACGCTCATCGCCTGGAACAAATCCATTATCAAGCCCAGCTTTTAAATGATCGAAGTTTTGCGCAGTTTATCCAGTTCAGGTGGATAACCATACTGCGAAAACACCGACAATTAATGGAGCCTGATGTCATGACCGCCGCCTGCCTGATGAGCACTTACCAACCCCTGGCCTTGAGTTTCGACAAAGGCCTGGGCACGCGCCTGTGGGACCGGGCCGGGCGTGAATACCTGGATGCGGTCGCCGGGGTGGCCGTGACCAACGTCGGCCATTCCCATCCGAAAATCGTCGCCGCCATCAGCGAGCAGGCCGGGTTGCTGTTGCACACCTCCAACCTCTACAGCATCGACTGGCAGCAGCGGCTGGCGCACAAACTCACCGCGCTGGCCGGCATGGACCGGGCGTTTTTCAACAACTCGGGCGCCGAGGCCAACGAAACGGCGCTGAAAATCGCCCGGTTGCATGGCTGGCGCAAAGGTATCGAGCAACCGCTGGTGGTGGTCATGGAGAACGCTTTTCATGGACGCACCCTCGGCACCTTGTCCGCCAGCGATGGCCCGGCGGTGAGGTTGGGCTTCAACACATTGCCGGGTGATTTCATCAAGGTGCCGTTCGGCGATCTGAATGCGCTGGACCAAGTGCAGCGGGATCACTGGCCTCGCGTCGTGGCGATCCTGATGGAGCCGATCCAGGGCGAGAGCGGTGTGCAACTGGCGCCACCGGGCTATCTCAAGGCCGTGCGCGAACTGTGCAACCGGCGCGGGTGGCTGATGATGCTCGACGAAATCCAGACCGGCATCGGCCGCACCGGCCAGTGGTTCGCCTGCCAGCACGAAGGCATCGTGCCCGACGTCATGACCCTGGCCAAAGGCCTGGGCAACGGCATCCCCATCGGCGCCTGCCTGGCTCGCGGCAAAGCCGCCGAACTCTTCACCCCCGGCAGCCACGGCAGCACCTTTGGCGGCAACCCGCTGGCGTGCCGCGTCGCCTGCACCGTGCTGGACATCATCGAAGAACAGGGCCTGCGCGAGAACGCCCGCCGGCAGGGTGAACGGCTGCTCGACAGATTGCGCATGGAACTGGCGGATCACCCGAACGTCCTGGCGGTTCGCGGCCAGGGCTTGATGATCGGCATCGAACTCAAGCAACCGATCCGCGACCTGACCCTGATCGCGGCGCGGGATCACGGCCTGTTGATCAACGTGACCCGGGGCCAGACCATTCGCTTGCTGCCGCCGCTGACGATTGACGAGCGGGAGGTGGAGATGATTGTGCGAGGGGTGAGCCGGGCGATTTCTCAGTAGTGGTATCTGCACATCAGGATACGTACTTCACCGTCCTCGACTGTATAGACCAAGCGATGTTCGGCCGTGATCCGGCGTGACCAGAAACCGCTCAGGTTGTGTTTGAGCGGTTCAGGTTTTCCCACACCAGTGAACGGTTCTCTCTGGATGGCTTTGATCAGCAGATTGATTCGCTTGAGCCCTGCCTTGTCGTTTTGCTGAAACCAAAGATAGTCGTCCCAACCTTCAGGCGTGAACTCGATGTTCATTCTTCTATGAGCTTTCTGGCTTTGGCCTTGCCGGCCCGTAGGCTGGCGATCGATTTGATCAAGCGTTCGGCATTGGCTGGGGAGCGAAGCAGGTAGGCGGTTTCTTCGAGGGCGTTGTATTCCGCCAACGACATCATCACCACGGGCTCGCCTTTCTGGCGAGTGACAAGCAGTGGTGCCCGGTCCTCATTGACCCGGTCCATGGTTTGCGCCAAGTGCGCACGTGCGTTGGTGTAGTTGATGGTTTCCATTTTGATGTCCTCGCTTGATGCTGAGAACGTACAGAAATGAGTACAGGATGGCAAGGCGATACCTACGAGTGGTTGTGACGCAGACGATGTCTGCGCGTTTGCAACGAGTGTTGCCGAAGTTGCTTCGGGACATTTCCGAGATCGCTGTAATCCCGATCTGACGCGAGCGTCCTCTATGCATGTGCGCTGACGAACGCCATGATTTCAGTCGGGTCTTTCAGCTGGCGCTTTGAACCGCCAAACGCGTCGAACAACCGCTGATGCGCAGCAAACCCGCTGGCCCCCTCACGCGCACGATAGTTGCTGGCCCACTCCAGCAAGGCGATCAGCAACTCATCGTTTTCGTTCCGATGCGCCTCGCGCTGGCGAATATTGGCGACGCACTGCTCATCCTCGACACGCAACCAGATCAACGCCGTCGCCCGGGGCAAGAGTTCGCTGATGATCCAGTCGTAAACCCCTTCGATCACCCAGCGCTCTTCATTGGCCGCTATACGTGCCATGCCCAGCGCTTCGGCGCGGGGGCGGGCGATGCTGTGTTCGTCGGACAGCCAGTGGATTGAATCGAGGTCGGTCCAGGGTACTTGCAGATGCATGGCCAATCGCTCGGCCAGCCAACTCTTGCCGGAGCCGGAATTACCGATGATCAGGGTTCGAGTGAGATCCATGGCAACACCAATCAACTGTAGGAGCGAGCCTGCTCGCGATGGACGTCAACGATAACGCGGGGCATCAGACAGCCCGTGTCGCCCATGCGTCCATCGCGAGCAGGCTCGCTCCTACAGGGTTTAATCATCGTCTTTCGGCGCCACCATTCGCGTCTTCGGCGCACCGTTGGA
The DNA here is from genome assembly GCF_902498195.1 of Pseudomonas fluorescens. Lineage (GTDB taxonomy): Bacteria > Pseudomonadota > Gammaproteobacteria > Pseudomonadales > Pseudomonadaceae > Aquipseudomonas > Aquipseudomonas fluorescens_BU. Next base: position 368,240 of record NZ_CABVIY010000002.1, read on the forward strand.
ATTGTGCTGGAAGATGTCCCGCGGCTGCCCTTTTTCATTAAAGAACACCTGCCCGATCCCCGCCGAATTCCACAGCCGCTCGCCGGCTTCAGCATGCTCGGGAATGTGCGGCACGATGCGCATGCGGCGGCGTTTGGTCAGCCAGTTCAGTGGCGAGCGCGGCGAGTACAGCCAGCGATTGAGGCGGTCGAACCACTCCAGCAGCCTGGCCGGGAATTCGTTCTTGATGCCGCTGCTTGTGATCTGCCAGATGCGTGGCCCGGCCTTGCGGTGTCGGATCAGCACTTCGTAGACGAAGGAATAATGCACATCGCCCGACAGCACCACGTAACTGCCCGGTGTACGTGAGTGTCGGAAAATGTTCAAGATCACCTGCGCGGCACCGCGATGGGCCATCCAGTTTTCCGCGTCGACCAGCAGCGGATAACCGCACCAACTGAAGACGCGTTGCACGGTTTCGATCAGTTTCACGCCGAACACCGGTGCCGGGGAGACGATGATCGCCGACGGATGATCGAGCAGCTCCTGTTGCAGTTCGCTGAGGGCTTCCCAATCCAGCAGTCCCGACGGTTGCTTGAGGTTCATCTCGCTGCGCCAGCGCCGGGTGCGGGTGTCGAGCACGACCATGGCCGGCGTCGTCGGCAGCACGTAATGCCAGTGCTGAAACCTGAGCAACTCATCGATCAAGGCATCCTGGACCGGACTGTCGAGGTAATCGTCATGCCCGGTGACACTCAATGCCCGGGTCTTTTCCAGCACGTCGCTGAACGCATCCGGGTTGTTACCCCAGCCCTGGCACAGCATGTAGGCGATCAGTGCATTGCCGATGATGCGTTTGGAGAACGGATGGCCGTAGGCCGTTTCCTCCCATTGCGCGGACAGATTCCAGTCGTCGGTAATATCGTGGTCGTCGAAAATCATCAGCGTCGGCAAATGCGCCAACGCCCGGGCGACCTGGCCAAGTCCAGCCTTGAAGCCGTCGATGCGCGTTTGCTCCAGCGCATAACGCTTGCTTCTTTCGGGTGTCAGCACCGGCGGTTGCGGAGCGATCAAGGTCCAGGGCGCCGGCGACCAGACCAAAAGGTACATGGCCATGACTTCCGCGAAGGTCACCAGGTGATTGTCGGCGCTGCTGCTGGTGAAAATCGGCTTGCGCGCCCCGCCGAAGAATCGCTCGCGCAGGGTCTCGTTGCTCTCCAGCGCCGGCAGCAAGTCCGCACGGTGGTAGTAACTGGCGGGGTGTTCGTAGAGTCTGGCGCTGTCGCTGACCACGGCGCCTTCCAGGTGCTCGCCGGACAACCCCAGCCGCTCGATCAGGGCATGAATCGCCCGCAAGGTAGGCCCGGCGACATCGTCGGCGTAGACCTGGTCGCCGCTCATCATCAGCAACGCCGGGCGATCCTCGGCCTGGTGTTCTTTGGCCAACAAGGCATCGACGCAGAGCAGACCGTCTGCCGCCGGATGATGCGGTTTTCGGCAGGAGCCGTGCAGCAATTGATCGATACGGGCGCGCAGGACGAAGTTCGGTGTGCGCGCCTCGCCGTACAGCAGATGCGGCGCCCAGTCGGCGATGCCGGTCCCGTCATCGAGCAGCAGGTCGTAGTCGATCACCTCATCGCAGGGCAGGGCGGTGTCCAGCGGCACATCGATCAGGTGCACGAACGCATGGGTTCCCACCGCAATGACCGTGCATTGCCCGGCATCGAGGCGAATATCGCCAACGTCCGGCAATCGTAACGTCAGCTCCAGCGCCCGGGAACCCACCAGCCACAACACCAGCCGCGTGGGTTCCAGCCGGCGCAGCAGCGGGCCGGCCAGGACAGGGGGCAGGTGGCGATGATCAACGGACAGTGGCAAGGACATGGATACTCGGATTCAAAAGCTGAACGTTCAGAAGTGCGCGATGATAGCGCATGGGAATCTATCAAGGATGCCGGCCTGAAGAGGTAGGGAGCCGCATGAACCATCAAGGGCGAGCTCCCGGCAATGGGGGGGACGTGGACAGGTTTCAAACTGATGGCTACCTTCAGAAGACGATGAGCCTACTCCATAGGTATACTTGCGGACAAAAATACCAGGGGGCCATTGTTGATTCCCCGATGCAGATAAGGAAGAACATGTGTCGATTCAGATTCAAACTGGCTCAAATGTAAGATCAAATCGTCTGGCTGATTTTGTCGCAAGTGCTTTTTTACTGATTGTTACTTTCGTTCTCTTCTCGCCTTTGATAGCGAAATTATCATCTATTGGAGGGGATTATGTGGCGCACTTAAAGTGGGCCGCTGAAATGGAAGAACAAAAAGTATTGTTGCTTCCTCACCCGCTTTATCATTTTCTGGTCATGCTGATCAAGAATTTATTTTCATTTGATTATGCGAAGTCGTCAGTAGTAATCGTGGTAGCGGCTATATACGGCTTGTCTATTTTGAACTACAGGATTCTGGCACGGTATATAAATCCGATATTGGCTGTTTTGTTATCGGTTTGCATGCTTTTGATTACGCCGCTTCAGGCTGTTTATCCGTTGGATAAGCATTTGTATTTTGGCTACGTGGGCATCACAACCTATCATAGCCCCACAATGCTACTGTTGAAGCCGTTGTCTCTCCTTGCGTTCTGCTATGCATTGAAAGCCGCCACGACTACGGAAGAGCGTGACTTGCCAAATGCGTTCATATTTGCGCTCTCTCTGTTTTTTTGCGGTATATCGAAGCCCAATTTTCTGATCATTATACTGCCCGCTTTCGTATTGTTTTTGCTACTGATTGGGAGAGTCAGGCCCGTATTGACGAATGGGTATGTGTACGGTGCATTTTTTCTTCCCATATTCCTGGTATTGGGCCTGCAGTTTTTCCATGCGTACTATTACCAAAGTCTTTCGTTGGGCACGGGGAATGAGGAAAGTCATATTGCTTTTTTGCCCTTTGAAAGCATGCAGCATTATTCAGGGTTTCTGGTTGAGAAGTTTTTTCTTTCGGTCGTGTTTCCTCTGTTAGTGTTTTTGTGCTATCCGAAAGAATATTTTAAAAATCGAGCTGTGCTGTTGTCCGGCATCTGTTGTTTTGGGGGAATCATACTCACTTATTTGTTCGCGGAAACTGGGTATAGGCTATACGCTGGGAATTTTTGGTGGAGTGGACAGATAGGCATGTATTTGGTGTTTTTGTTCACCTTGGTTTTTCTGCTGGAAAATATGAGTCAGTGTTGTCTCGGGTTTTTTGGAAAGCTTAAATATACTGTCTGTATGATTTTGTTTTTTGCGCATGTCGGATGTGGTGTCTTCTTTTATAGGCAGGAATTGCTTTTTCCTTATATGCAATATTGGTAATGGTTTATATGAATCCTCTATCCGAATCACATGCGCAGAAAATCATGCAACCCAAAGACGCAGAACCTCTTATTTCGATCGTTATACCGGTTTACAAAGCAGAGGGCTCGCTGGATGAGCTTTATTCCCGCCTGAGGACATCGCTGGAGATCATATCGCCAGAGTTCGAGATCTTGTTGGTCGAAGACTGCGGAGGTGATGGCTCCTGGCAAATAATCGAACGGCTCGCGGCCGCAGATTCCCGGGTGCGTGGCATTCAATTGAGCCGGAATTTCGGACAGCATTATGGAATTACCGCGGGCCTGGACGCTAGCCGAGGGCAATGGGTGGTCGTGATGGACTGTGACCTGCAGGACCGGCCTGAGGAAATTCCACGGTTATATGCCAAAGCTCAAGAGGGATACGATGTGGTCCTGGCATTGCGAGGCAAGCGACGCGACTCGCCACTTAAACGGGCCACCTCCTGGCTGTTCTATAAAATATTCAGCTATTTGGCAGACTTTGAATACAGTGGCGACAGCGGGAATTTCCGTATCATTTCCCGCAAGGTGGTCGATAACCTTTGCCAAATGCGTGAGCAACTGCGGTTTTTTGGTGCTTTGGTTCACTGGTTGGGTTTTTCTACCGCAGGTGTCGAGGTAGAACACTCCGAGAGAATGGAAGGGAAAAGCAGCTATACATTTTCAAAGCTCTGGAATTTAGCCATGGAAACTATTATGGCCTATTCAGATAAGCCGCTCAGGTTGGCGGTAAGGCTTGGATTCACCATGGCGTTTCTGTCATTTTTTTATGGCGCCTATCTTATAGGCACTACGTTGCTGCACGGTGCCGAGGTGCCTGGCTGGACCAGTTTGATGGTATCGATGTTCTTCATTGGTGGGGTCATTATCTCCATTCAGGGTGTGGTCGGTATTTATATCGGAAAAACATTTGACGAAACCAAAAAACGGCCATTATATATCGTTGGGCGAAGAACATTCTAATTGCTCGGGTTTGAGGTCTGGAGGTTATTAAGTAAATTGAAAACATTTTTTACTCCGTCAATTGTTCAGCTGATTCGCTACGGCGTTGTCGGTGTGTTAAATAATTTTGTGCTTTATCTCGGTTATTTAGTGTTGGTATCTGCAGGGGTTGGGGCAAAGCTATCAATGACCCTTATGTATTTAACGGGCGTTGCTGTCGGGTTTCTCGCTAATCGCAACTGGACTTTCAAACACGGGAAGGGGCGCGGAGCGCTTATTAGATACGTTCAGATGCATGTAACGGGCTATTTTTTGAATTTTTTGCTGTTATTTACTTTTGTCGACGTGCTGCGCTATCCACATCAGGTGGTTCAAGCACTCTCTATAATCGTTGTCGCGATATTCGGCTTTTTCATGTGTAAGTACTACGTGTTTCGTTTTAGTTGATTATTTATCCAAAACATTGGCCGTTGGTGCCACCTTTAGGGGTTAATTCTTTGCGTCACGTCAGCCTCCCGCCACTTGCGTCTGATCATACGGCACCTTTACCGCGATACTTGTACTTGCTGGTTATTTTCGGAGTCAGTCTCATTCCTGTGATGATGACGATCGTCGCCACACTGATAGCCAGTGGTGGTGATTGGCAGAACGTCATGCCTGCCTGGAGTGATGAAATCATGCACTGGCATCAGGTTGCCACTGCTATCCGGGCTAAATTTGATGGGGGTTACTACACTCTGTGGGAGCAACCTGCCCCTCTGGAGGCATTTCATTTTTATGCCTGGGGTCCCTGGTTCTATTTTATCTATGCCATTCCGGGAAGTCTGTTTGGATGGGGGCCTTACAGTCTCCCAATAATCAATCTGACAGCATTGACAATCGCGCTGGTGTTTTTTTGCTGGACGGCGCGTTTGAGCCTTCGTCAACTGGGAATGCTGGCACTTATTCTGCTGACATTCTGGCCCGGGCTGTTGCATTACCCGCTAAGCATGCTGGAAACCCTGCATTTTGCGGTGGCGGTGGCGCTGGCGACATTTTGGATTCCGCTTTGGCAGCGGGGGCCGCAAGCGTCTTTTTCACTCAAGGTGTGCATGCTGGTTTTCATCGCTTTTATTGCCTTCTTGCGACCTTCCTGGTTGGTGATTCTCCTGCCCTGTCTGCTGCTTATGCTCGGGTCCACCCGCAAGATGTTTCTGATATCGGTCGTGGTGACGCTTGGCGCGGGGATCGGGTCGATGTATCTGTTTGATAAAGTGCGTGCACCTTATCTATTGGGTGGGCAGGGGATTTTGGCGATTGGGGACCCCCTGAGTGCCTATTTGCATAGAGTCTTCGACAATCTTGAGGCTTTTTTCAGTGTTTTGAAAAGTCCGGCTGAAATTGTGTTCACCCTGCAATTCATATTTGTCCTCGGGCTCGGAACAATCGCTTTGATGGGTATCAAGCGCTTCCAATGGCTAACACCGCAGGAAGGCGTTTTTCACTTTCTCAGCCTGGGCGGAATATTGGCGGCATGTATTATTTTTTATCACGCGGGGTCCTGGCGCGACTACCGCCTGCTGAGTGCACAGCTTCTGCTCAGTATGCTGGTTCTACTGTATTTCAAGCGCTACATACCTTTGATCTTGATGGTTGTGGTCGCGCTTCTTTTCTCACCTGGCGTTTTATCCACGTTTCAGGAGCGCATTGATTCCAAGATGCTCAGCCGTCAGGCCGATCGAGTGGCATTCAAGGAAAGTCTGCAGGATCATCTTGAATACGATCCGATGCAAAAGAACCCATGGTGCAACACGCTGAACATTAGTGTGGAGAGCTTCCGTGCTGAATTGATCGAGATACCCGCAGGAATCGGAATCAGCTTTTTCATTTCGAACAGTGATCCGATGCCAATGCGCTCTCGTTATTGGCTACTTGCCAATGATGGGGTCGCCAATTCCCTTCTAGTGGCTAACCCACATGCTTCATTGATTGCAATCTCCAAGACCCCTGTGGGGACGCTTTATCTTAATGAAAAAGCAGATTGCAGCACTGCGCCGAGGTGATTTCACTCATTCAGGGTGGCAGCCAGGGGGGAATGCTCAACGCAATTTCGTGCATTGAAACCGCTTGATCCGGGCCCGGTAGCGAATGGCGATCATGTCCAGCTCCGCCACCGACAGCTTGTTGGCGCGATAGACCTGGAACGGCTCATGCCATGACCACTGGCAGCGGTGCGCCGTGGCGCGCAACGGATGCATCAATTGCTCAAGGTCAAAGCCATTCGACCCGGTCTCGCAGTAGGACTCGGGGCTGTTGCCGGCGGTAGCCACCAGCATCACCGGCAGTCCCTCAAGGTGCCGGCCCTCGGATTCATAAGCGATGTAATACATGCGCGTCAGCACGCTGTCTTGCCAGGTCTTGAGCAGCGCCGGCGTCGAATACCACTGCACGGGGAACTGCAACACCAACCGTTGCGCCGACAACAGGCGTTGCACTTCCAGCTTGGTGTCCACCTGATCGCTCGGGTAAGCGCCATACAGATCGACAATCTCGATCCCCGGCAGATCCTTTACCGACTCCAGCAGCGTGCGGTTGGTGTAGGAGCGGCCAAGGTCGGGGTGGAAACACAGAATCAGGGTGGTGTCGGTCATGGCGTGCCCGGCGTGAGTGAAAGGGAGCCCAAGCGTGCCAGCGTGGTGTAAATTGCTCCAATGGATGGTTTGTCTAGTTAGGTATTGATTCAATGAATCTGCGTTCGGTGGACCTCAACCTGTTGACCGTGCTCGACGCGTTGCTCGACGAAGCCCACGTCTCGCGTGCCGCCGAACGTGTCGGCCTGTCGCAACCGGCGGCGTCCAATGCGCTGGAGCGCTGTCGCCACCTGTTCGAGGATCGCCTGCTCGAACGGGCGCCGGGCGGGATGCTGCTGACGCCCAAGGCACAAGCGCTGCGCGGGCCGCTGAAAGAGATTCTGGGTTCGGTGAGTGCGTTGGTCGGCGCCGCCAGTGCCGACCTGCGCACCTTGCGACAGACCGTGCGCGTGGTGATGGCGGACTTCCCCGCGATCATCGTTGCGCACCCCCTGCACCAGCGACTGGCGCAACGGGCGCCGGGCATCGACCTGGTGATTCAACCCTGGCAGGGCGGCGAGGCGGCCCAGGAAAGCCTCAGTCGTGGGCAGAGTGACCTGGCCATGTCCGTGTTCCCCAGCCTCGGCCCCGACTTCACCCGACGCCTGCTGCTGCACGAGCATTTCGTGGTGGCGATGCGTCCCGGTCATCCGGCAATCCCGGGCTTTGATCTGCAACGCTGGCTGAGTTATCCACATGTGCTGGTGTCGGGGCAGGGCGCCACCTGGGGGCCGCTCGATGAACTGTTGAAAGAGCAGGGCCTGTCTCGGCGGGTCGGCATCGTCGTGCCGAGCTTCGTCATGGTGCCGGACCTGTTGGCCGGTTCGGACCTGATTTCCCTGTTACCCAGCCGCTGCTTGTCGATGTCGATGGCCAGGACCTTGCACACCGTGGCACCGCCGATTGACGTGCAAGGGTTCCCGTTGCACCTGGCCTGGCATAAGCGCCGGGATGAAGACGTGGCCGTGCAATGTGTCGCGCGGGTGTTGGAGGCGGTGATTAGCGAGCTACAGTAAATGGGCGATGCCGTTCGTCATTGATCAGAAGGGAGCCCACATGAATAGAATCATCCTGCCGGCACTGGCCATTTTCATCGCCGCGCAATCCCCGGCGTACGCCATCAGCGACAAGTACCGCAAACAGCTTGAGCAATCGGGTTGTACACAAGTCAGCGAGACCCAGGGCTGCGATATCCACAAGAGCAAGGCCGAAAACGCCAAGGCCGGGTTCACCAATCCTGCTGCCGATGGCGCGAGTACCCAGACGCCTTATGCCGGGCAATGGGTCGCCAAGAGCGATGCCGGCGCAACCGTTGCCACCATTCGGATCGATGCCAGGGAACAGGTCTGGGTCAATGGCAAACGGGTGAACGCCAAGCGCACCGATGGCACGCTGCAGTTTCGCCAGGGCAAGCTGACGTTCACCATTCAAGGGGATCGACGGTTGCAGAATGAGGATTACTGGACCGACAGCGATGCCGGGACCCGGGGGCCGATTCAGATCGAATGACCCCGGATCAAACGGCACGCAACCCCTGTAGGAGCGAGCCTGCTCGCGATGGTCTCAAGAGCGCCGCGTTGATCCAGAAGACACGCGTTATCGTTAACGACCATCGCGAGCAGGCTCGCTCCTACAGTTAAGCCTCCCAGCCTGCGCCACTCACCGCCGCCTGCGCCAGCGGATGCAAATCCGCCGGGTGCTCCGCCTGCCAGGCCAGCAACTCCTTGCGCATGCCCGGCGTCCAGAACATCTGCAGATGATTACGCACCCCGAGCACGGCCTGTTGCTCGTCCGGCTCGCTGGCGAAGTACTGGGCGATCTGGTTGGCCATCTTGATCAGGTTGGCAGTGCTCATCGACGTACCTCCGCTTTCGCGCCTTGACGGCGTTCCTTGAGCAAACGGTGCTGTTCGTCAGTGAATTCCTGAAAGCGTTTTTGCCACGCCGAAGGGTGGTAGACGCGGCTGACTTCCACGGCGGTGACCTTGTACTCCGGACAGTTGGTGGCCCAGTCGGAGTTGTCGGTGGTGATCACGTTGGCCCCCGACTCCGGGAAGTGGAAGGTGGTGTACACCACGCCTGGGGCAACCCGTTCGGTCACCCGCGCACGCAGCACAGTCTGCCCGGCGCGGCTGCCGATGCCGACCCAATCGCCTTCATTGATGCCACGGCTCTCGGCGTCGGTCGGGTGGATTTCCAGGCGGTCTTCATCGTGCCAGGCGACGTTCTCGGTACGCCGGGTCTGGGCGCCGACGTTGTACTGGCTGAGGATGCGCCCGGTAGTGAGCAGCAGCGGATAGCGGCTGTTGACCTTCTCCTCGGTGGGCACGTAGCCGGTGAGCATGAAGCGCCCCTTGCCACGCACGAATTGCTCGATGTGCATGGTCGGCGTGCCGTCCGGCGCGGCGGCGTTGCACGGCCATTGCAGGCTGCCGTGGCGTTCCAGTTCGGCGTAGCTGACGTTGGTGAAGGTCGGCGTCAGGCGGGCGATTTCATCCATGATGTCCGATGGGTGCTTGTAGTTCATCGGATAGCCCAGGGCATTGGCCAGCGCCACGGTGCCTTCCCAGTCGGCCTTGCCGCCCAGCGGGTCCATGACCTTGCGCACCCGCGAGATACGGCGTTCGGCGTTGGTGAAGGTGCCGTCTTTCTCCAGGAACGAAGCGCCCGGCAGGAATACGTGGGCGAACTTGGCGGTTTCGTTGAGGAAGATGTCCTGCACCACCACGCATTCCATGGCCGACAGGGCCGCGGTGACGTGCTGGGTGTTCGGATCGCTTTGGGCGATGTCTTCGCCCTGGCAATACAGACCTTTGAAACTGCCGGCCAGCGCCGACTCGAACATGTTGGGAATGCGCAGGCCCGGATCGGGTTGCAGGGTGACGTTCCACGCCTGTTCAAACTCGGTCCTCACCGCCACGTTGGAGATGTGCCGGTAGCCGGGCAACTCGTGGGGGAAGGAACCCATGTCGCAGGAACCCTGCACGTTGTTCTGCCCCCGCAGCGGGTTCACACCGACGCCTTCGCGACCGATGTTGCCGGTGGCCATGGCGAGGTTGGCGATGCCCATCACCGCCGTGCTGCCCTGACTGTGTTCGGTAACGCCCAGACCGTAGTAGATCGCGGCGTTGCCGCCGGTGGCATACAGGCGAGCGGCGGCACGAATATCGGCAGCGTCGACCCCGCAGACAGGAGCAAGGGCTTCCGGCGAATTCTCCGCACGGCTGACGAACTCGCTCCAGCGAGCGAAATCGTTGCCCTCGCAACGGGCGTCGATAAAGGGCTGGTTTTGCAGGTTTTCGGTGATGATCGTGTGGGCCAGCGCGTTGAGCATGGCGACGTTGGTGCCAGGGCGCAGGGCCAGGTGATAGTCGGCGCGGGCGTGCACCGAATCCACCAGATCGATACGCCGTGGGTCGATCACGATCAGCCGCGCGCCTTCACGCAGGCGACGCTTGAGTTGCGAGGCGAACACCGGGTGGGCGTCGCTGGGGTTGGCGCCCATCACCAGGACGACGTCGGCCTTCATCACCGAGTCGAAACTCTGGGTGCCGGCGGACTCGCCCAGGGTCTGTTTCAAGCCATAACCGGTCGGCGAGTGGCAAACCCGCGCGCAGGTGTCGACGTTGTTGTTGCCGAAGGCCGCACGCACCAGTTTCTGCACCAGATAGGTTTCTTCGTTGGTGCAGCGGCTGGAGGTGATGCCACCGATGGAATCGCGGCCGTATTTTTGCTGCAACCGACGGAATTCGCTGGCGGCGTAGGTCACCGCTTCATCCCAGCTGACTTCCTGCCACGGGTCGCTGATGTTTTGGCGGATCATCGGTTTGGTGATGCGATCCGGGTGCGTGGCGTAGCCCCAGGCAAAGCGCCCCTTGACGCAGGAGTGGCCGTGGTTGGCCTGGCCGTTCTTGTCCGGAACCATGCGCACCAGCTGGTCGCCTTTCATCTCGGCGCGGAACGAGCAGCCCACGCCGCAATAGGCGCAGGTGGTGATCACGCTGCGTTCCGGCTGGCCCAGTTCGACCACGCTTTTTTCCATCAGCGTCGCGGTGGGGCAGGCTTGCACACAGGCGCCGCAGGACACGCATTCCGAGTCGAGGAAGTTGTCCCCACCGGCCGCCGCCACGCGGGATTCAAAACCGCGCCCGGTGATGGTCAGGGCAAAGGTGCCCTGGGTTTCCTCACAGGCGCGCACGCAACGGTTACAGACGATGCACTTGCTCGGGTCGTAGTCGAAATAAGGGTTGGACGTATCCTTCACGTCGGCCAGATGGTTCTCGCCTTCGTAGCCGTAGCGCACCTCCCGCAGGCCGACCTGGCCGGCCACGGTTTGCAGCTCGCAGTTGCCGTTGGCCGAGCAGGTCAGGCAGTCCAGCGGGTGGTCGGAGATGTACAGCTCCATGACGTTGCGCCGCAGCGTCGCGAGCTTCGGCGTCTGGGTGTGCACGGTCATGCCTTCGCTGACCGGCGTGGTGCAGGAGGCGGGATAGCCGCGCATGCCGTCGATCTCCACCAGGCACAGGCGGCAGGAGCCGAAGGCTTCCAGGCTGTCAGTGGCGCAGAGCTTGGGAATGGTGGTGCCCATCAGCGCGGCGGCGCGCATCACCGAAGTGCCTTCGGGCACGGTGATGCTGCGGCCGTCGATGTTCAGGGTGACTTGCACATCGCTTTCGCGGGCCGGCGTGCCGAGGTCGATATCGGTTTTCGGGTCGAAGAGCGTGATCATTGTTCGGCCTCCGAGGCTTGCAGACCGAAGTCGGCGGGGAAGTACTTGAGGGCGCTGGTCACCGGGAAGGGAGCCATGCCGCCCAAGGCGCACAGCGAACCGTATTGCATCGTGTCGCACAGGTCCTTGAGGATGATCGCCTGCTCATCGCGACCGCCCTGGTCCTTGGATGCCAATAGGCGATCGATCACCTCGACGCCCCGGGTTGAGCCGATGCGGCACGGCGTGCATTTGCCGCAGGATTCCTCGGCGCAGAACTGCAGGGCGAAACGCGCCATCTGGGCCATGTCGAGGCTGTCATCCGCTACCACCACACCGCCGTGGCCAAGCATCGCGCCCATGGCGGCGAAGGCCTCGTAATCGAGTGGCGTGTCGAATTGCGACGGTGGCACCCAGGTGCCAAGCGGGCCGCCGACCTGTGCGGCTTTCAGCGGCCGGCCACTGGCAGTACCGCCGCCGTAGTCTTCCAGCAGCTCGCGCAAGGTCAGGCCGAAGGCCCGTTCCACCAGACCGCCTCGGCGAATATTGCCCGCGAGCTGGAAGGGCATGGTGCCCAGCGAGCGACCCATGCCGTAGTCGCGATAGAACTGCGCGCCCTTGGCCAGAATCAGCGGCACCGAGGCCAGGGTCAGCACGTTATGCACCAGCGTCGGTTGGCCGAACAGGCCCTGCAAGGCGGGGATCGGCGGCTTGGCGCGGACGATGCCGCGCTTGCCTTCGAGCGAGTCCAGCAGGGCGGTTTCTTCACCGCAGATGTAGGCGCCGGCACCGACGCGCACTTCCATATCGAAGGCCAGGCCGCTGCCGCCGACATTGGCGCCGAGGTAACCGTTTTCTCGGGCAATGTTCAGCGCGGCGCGCAGGGTGGCCACGGCGTCGGGGTATTCGGAGCGGACATAGATGTAGCCCAAGGTGGCGCCGACGCTGATCCCGGCAATCGCCATGCCTTCGATCAGCAGGAAGGGGTCGCCTTCCATCAGCATGCGGTCGGCGAAGGTGCCGGAGTCGCCTTCGTCGGCGTTGCAGACGATGTATTTCTGCGCAGCCTGGGTGGCGCGCACCGTGCGCCACTTGATCCCGGCGGGGAAGGCCGCGCCGCCCCGGCCACGCAGGCCGGAATCGAATACGGCGGTGGCGGTTTGTTCGCCGCCGATGGCGACGGCTCTTGTCAGGCCTTCGAAACCGCCGTGTGCGCGGTAATCGTCCAGCGACAGCGGTCGGGTAATGCCGGCGCGGGCAAATAGCAGGCGTTGTTGAGTCTTCAGATAGGGCAATTCTTCCACCAGGCCCAAGGCCAATGGATGGGAGGAGGGATTGCCCAGTGCTTCGAGCACGGACGGCACATCTGTAGCGGTCAGCGGACCGAAGCCGATCCGGCCTTGCGGAGTTTCCACTTCCAGCAACGGCTCCAGCCAGTACAGCCCGCGAGAACTGGTGCGCTGCAACTCCAGCGGCAGATTACGTTCCCTGGCCTGAGTGATCAGGGCAGTGGACACCTCGTCGGCACCCACGGCACGGGCCAGCGAATCACAGGGCAGATAAAGAGTCGGCATCACGCGTCCTCCCGGCAAGCGTCGAGCAAGGCATCCAGCCGCTCGGCACTGAGCCGCGCATGCACCCGGCCATCCAGCTCAAGGGCTGGCGAACAGGCGCAGGCACCCAGGCAATAAACGGGGCGCAAACTGATGCTGCCGTCGGCGCTGCTGCCGTGATCATCCAGTTGCAGACGCTCGCGCAACTGCGCGGCCAACTGCTCGGCCCCACGGCTCTTGCAGGATTCGGCTCGGCATAGGCGCAGGATATGTTTGGCAGGAGGTGCAGTTCGGAAGTCATGGTAAAAACTGATCACCCCGCGAACCTCGGCCTGACTCTGGTTCAGCGCATGGGCAATCTCGGGGATGGCCGCATCGGGGATGTAGCCGATGCGTTCCTGAATATCATGAAGAATGGGCAACAGCGCACCCGGGGAGCCCTTGTGGCGCTCCAGCAGCGTGTTGACCACAGGCAGGTGCAACTCAACATCAGGCATTCAGCAATCCTCACGGTCACGGACACACCAGGCGGTCGTCGGTTGTCCGAAAGTGTCGGCTGCGGCATTCACACCACGTCACGGTATCGTGGCAATTTCAGGCCGGTGGCCAGGGCACCCTGAATGGGCATCTTGTTGTGCCCGGGTGCGGTCTTCGCCGTACCTCTGCAAGGGCATAAAAGGCAGATTGCCACGCGGCCTTTGATTTATTCGCACCAAAGCGACGTGTTTGGTTCTGTCTGCGACTTCTTGTTAAGTCTAGCCAGTTGGGGGCGAAAAGCCCGTGGGAGGGGGGAGGGGGTGCTTGTTTTGATTGGATTGGATTGGGTGTGGATCCGTTGCTGCGGTAACGGCTACTAATGGTTCCGCTCTTACAGCGGGTTACTTGGAAAAGCGCCAAGTAACCAAGCGCTCTTGCCCCTTTCGTTCGGTGCCTCGCTAATGCTCGGCATGCCCTTGCTCCGGTCCTGCTCCGTGGGCCCGCCGCCATCGGCCATCCATGGCCGGGGGCGGCTAACCCGGCATCCATGCCGGGTTGCCCACTGCGCAGAACCTGCGCTCGGCCTCACGAGGGGGCAAGAAGATCAAAAGCAAGAGCGAGGCGGCCTGATAGCCGACCTAATTCGCGGATGTACGCGTACCCCCTGTAGGAGCGAGCCTGCTCGCGAAAAACGCCCAGACGCCGCGTTCATTCAGACAGCCCGCGTTATCGTTGACGACCATCGCGAGCAGGCTCGCTCCTACAGTGGATTGCGTACACCAGCTAAAGCCAGGTCGGCTTTAAGGCCGCCTCGCTTTGGCTTTTGATTTTGATCTGGGCGCCCCGTTAAACCACGCTGGCCGAACGCAGGCATTGCGCAGTGGGGAAACCGGCAGGACGCCGGTTTAGCCGCGCTGGGCCAGGGACGGCCCATCGCGGCGACCCACGGAGCAATGCCTTCGTTCGGGCATGCCGAGCCTAAGCGAGGCACCGAGTGGTGGGGCAAAGAGCGCTTGGTTACTTGGCGCTTCTCCAAGTAACCCGCTGTAAGAGCGGAACCATTAGTAGCCGTTACCGCAGCAACGGATATGTACCCCAGCCCCTAACCGAGCCCAGCCGACACCACACCCCCCGTCCACAATCCCCCGCAGGAGCAAACTGCCTCTACGGGAAAAAGGACCTAGCACGGCAGGAAGTGCCCCCCATTGACGTCCAGTTGCGCGCCGGTGATGACCTTGGCGTAGTCGCTGGCCAGGTACAGGGCGGCCATGGCGCAGTCGCCGTCTTCGGGGATCTTGCGCAGGGGGATCTGCTGCGCGATCTGGTCCACCAGCGACTCCATCGGGACGCCCAAGCGCCTGGCTTCGCTTTCGAAATAACCGATCACCGGCGCGCCCCACATCCAGCCCATGAAGGTCGAGTTGACGCGGATGCCGAACGGGCCGAGATCCTGGGCCAGGTACTGCACCGCGGTTTTCAGCGCGCCCTTGGACACGGCGTAGCCGGCTTCCAGTTGGTTGGGAACGCGGGTGGCCATGGTGTTGATCATGACGATGCTGCCGGATTTCTGCTTTTTCATCTGTGGCAGCACGGCCTGGGTCATTTGCAGGGTGCCGAACAGGTTGACGTCCATGGCCTTGCGCCAGTCGTCCATCGATGACGCCGAGGAAGTGCCCCAGGCGCCGTGGGCGTAGGCGGAGTTGATCAGCACATCGATCTGGCCGAAGTGCTCCAGGGTGAGGTCGGCGAGTGTCTGGCACTGATCGACCTGAGCGATGTCGGTGGGGACTTTCAGGATCGGGGTGCTGTAGCCCGCGTCGCGGACCGCCTGTTCGGCCTGATCCAGCTTGGCCGGGGTGCGCGCGGCCAGGACCACGGCCTTGGCCTGGTATTCGGCGGCACGCACGGCGAGCTTGATGCCCAGGCCAGGGCCGACGCCGGAAATGATGACCACTTTATCTTTCAGCAACATGAGCAATTACCTTCTTATTGTTGTGGGGCGAATGGGCTGTTCAGGCACGGCTGGCGTGCAGTGCCTCGGCGCGTCGCTTCAAATCCCGGGCCATCTGGTCGAAGCCGATTTTTACCCAGGCGCCGTGTTCACGCATGATGGTGTCCTGGTTCAGCCCCAGGAAAATGTCGGTGGTGAAATAGCGGCAGCGGTTGGCATCGATGGCCTTGATGTACTGATCGCGGCGGGCGGCATCCATGTTTTCCGGGACGGGGCGCTGCTCCCAGGACAACAGTTGCTCCGGGTCGCAGGCCACGAGGTATTCGAAGACCGGAACGGTCTCGCCGGTATCGGGCGTCAGTACCTGCATGTGCACCGGGTCGCCGATCTGCAAGCCGCACTGGATGTCCGGGCAGAAGCTGTTCCACTCGCGGTATTTTCCCAGGTCGGTCAGCACTTCCCAGACCACCCTGGCGGGGGCGTCAATCTCCACGGTGATGGAGGTCACGATGTTTTCGGCCTTGGCCATGACTCACTCCTGTTGTGCACTCAATTGATGGGGCGGGAGGTGATCTGCAGCTGCTCGCTCAAGGGCTGGACCGTTTCGAGCAGGGTTTCGTAGCCCGTCTCGGCGATCATCCAGCGCTCGCCATGCTTGATGTAGCGATCCTGGTAGATCGCGCTGCCGTGCATGTGGGTGTTTTCCTCGAGGTTGATGAACACGTAGCTCAGGTACCAGAGGGCCGTGGCCCGGTCGCCATCGACGTCGATTTCCGGGGTGTGACCGTTGTGGGTGGCCAGGCGGGTCCGGGTGAACGAGGTGCGGTAGAAGTCCAGCGCATCGCCCAGGCCATTGACGTGGAACTGGTAGGCCGGGCTCTTGAACGACAGGGCGACGTCTTCGGTGAGCATGCCTTGCAGCATCTCGATGTTGCCGGTGTCGATGGCACGGAAATAGCGCGCCTTGAGCTGCTTGATCAGCTCGATTGCTTCTAGATCCAACATGGGAAACCTCCTTTTGGCCTCTCAGGCACTGAGCTGGTACTCGCTGGTGAGGATGCAGTCGATCTTCTGGAAATCGATGAACCGGCTGGTCGATTCGTACATGGCCTGCTGGCGCCGGGCGCAGGTGTCCGGGTCGCCCAGGGCGGCGAAAAACCCCTGGGGATTGCCGATGGCCTCGGGCGGGAAGTTTTCTTCGACGATCGCGTGCAGCACTGGCGCACCGAAGGTGAGCGCGCGGACCACGGTGTTCTGCCGGTAGCCGAAGATCGACTGCAAGGGATAGGCGTTCGGCCCGTGCCCGTTGCGCCAGGTCTCGTACCACTGCTCGTAGCTCATCCGGTGTGGCTTGTGCAGCAGCGCCACCTGATTCATCCCCGGAGTACGCTGGCCAACCGGCACCCGGTATTGCGCGGCGCGGGCCTGGCGTTCTTCGGGGTAGGGTTCGGATTCCAGCACCAGATAGGCCTCCAGGCGGCTGGTGAAGGGCGTCACGATTGCCTGGATGGCGGGCCATTGCGAGGCACTGTCCAGCCATAACGAGAGCAGTCCGTCCAAGGGCACGGCGCTGTTGGTGATGCGCTGTGCCGACGCGGCGGCCACTCCATCATCGACCAGCATGACGCGGATGTTTTTTGCGCCGGCGGCCGCCAGTGCTTCGCGCAGGCCGAGCAAATCCGCACGCCATTGCTCGGCGCCGGGTTGTGCCGGCTTCCACAGGGTCAGCATGATTTTTTCCATGAATCCTCCGGCTTCGCTCAGTGGTGGGTGCGCAAATGACGGGCGCGGTATTCGCTGTAGTCCTGGGTCATCTGTGCCTCGTTCAAGCCGAAGCGTTCCAGGCTGTAATCGTGGCTGGCCCGCTTTTCCCGGCTGTTCTGCGCCAGCCAGGCTTGCGCGTCGGCGCGGGCCTGGTCGGTGAACGGCAGCCGGGCAAAGGCGTAGACCTGTTCCAGCACGGCCATCGGCTGGTTGACGGTGTCGGCGAAATGGATGTCGAGGAAGCGCTCGGCAGGCTGTTGATCGCGGACCTGCAGGGTGTGGCGGATGCCACGGGCCATGCGCGTGTTCCACTGCGCGCCAGCGGCTTTCGGGTCCGGGTGGTCGCTGTACATCTGCCACAGGGTATGGGCCATGCTGGCCATCGAAGGGATGGTCTGGGCCGGTTCGCGGTGGGTCAGAATCACCTGGGCCTTGGGGAACACTTCCAGCAACAGGTGCAGGGTGTGCAGGTGCTGGGGAGCCTTGAGCAGCCAGCGCTGGCCTGCGGGTTCCCCCCGCTGGTCTTTCTGCCATTGCAGGAACTGCAGCATTTTTTTCAACTGGGTGTAGACCGGTCGCTGGTCTTGCTGATCGAGCCAGCGGGTGTAGCTGGGCACGTTGACGTAGGCGTCCATGGCGCACATGAACGAGTGCTCCATGAGCATGAACTCTTCGTCGCACAGCATGGCATCCAGCGGGTGGATCGCGAGGATCTGCGGGATGACCTCGGCCATCAGCTCGACTTCGGCCTTGGCCTGGGCGATGCGTTGGGCCGGCTCCGCCAGGGTTTCGCCTTGCAGGGGTGCCGGATAGCGGGTCTCCCACCAGGCGGCGGAATAGAAGCGCGGATCCACCGCCAGCGTGCGCTGAAGCATGGTGGTGCCGGTGCGCGGCAAACCGACGATGACCAACGGATCGTCGATCGCTATCGCGGTGATTTCCGGGTAGCGGCGCAGGTAGTCCTCCATCACCAGGCGGTTGACCAGTTGCCCCACCAACCGTTCCTCCAGCAAGTGCAGGCCGGACGGCGACAGCCGGGCTTCGGCGGCCAGGGCATCGAGCAGCGCCTGCAACGACTCGCGATAGTTGTCGTCGCCAAAATGGCTCAGGCCGTGGGTGCGCGCGATGGCGCTGGCCAACAGTGTGTCGACCGTCAGATCTTCAATTTTCGTCTGCGCGTTCATACGGCCTCCGCAACGTCAGCCAGGTCGACCACCCGGGTGGTGGGGTGGCATTGCGACTGGGCTCCGACCCAGCGCAGGCACAGGGTGCCCTGGCGGACGCCGGCGGTTTGCAGCCAGTTGCTGACCCCGGGATCGCGCTCGCTGAGGACCAGGGTCACGCCGCCGTTGTCGTCGTAGCGGGCCTGGTGCTTGTTGATGCAGATGGTGTGGTAGCGGTAGTCCAGCGACTCCATCCAGTAGTTGTTGATCTGCAGGTTCCAGAAGTCGCATTCCGGGACCTTGTCGATGTGGATGACCAGCGCCTGGTCGTCCGCCAGCGCCCAGTGCGAGTGGTAGTAGAAAATGTTCGGGTCGCCGCCCACCGACTGGCACAGCGCCTGGTTGGCCGGTGGCAACTGGTTGCTGTGGGGCAGGTAACTCTCGCTCCAGTCGGCGAACAGCCGGGCGGTGTTCTCCACGAAGCTGGAGACCCGCGCCAGGCCTTGCTGGAACGTCGCCGGGTCAAGGGCCGCTGGCCTGGCATCGGTGCCGATACGCTCGATGCTCAGCTTGGCCGGTACTTCGGCAGCCCGATCGAGGAAGGTCTGGCGCACGATCAGCGCGTTGGTGGCGTCTTCCATTTTCAGCCAGTTGCCGGGTTGCGGCTCGCGGCTGAGGAGGATTTCGAAGTGGCCCTGGGCATCGACCTGTAGCTGGCTGGCGTCGATGAAACCGGTCTGGACCAGGGTGCCGTCGGTTTCATAACCGCCTTTCTGGGTGCCGAAGCTCAAGTAGGCGACGCTGCCGCGCTGGCCCTTGATGCGGTATTGCAGGGTGCCGTCCAGGCGAGAGTATTCGTAGAGGTTGTCCGGGTTGTCGGCCCCGATCTTCGCGCTCTCGTGGGAGGTCTTGAAGAAGCTCGGAAAGGCCGGGTCGGCAAACTCGATGTGCATCTCCAGGCCGATGCGCAGCAGGCGCGTGAGGTAGCGGAAACCCTCGGCGCGGGTGGCGGCGTCGGCGGGGGCTTCGGGGCGCAGGATCTGCTCGCCGCAGCGCTTGAGGTGATCGCAGAACGTGGCCCAGGTCTGGCCACTCGACAGCTGTTGTTCGTCAATAGAGTTGATTGTCATTGTTAGACTCTCTTGATGGGGCGAACCCGGCCCCTGAGCGCCTCCGCAGAGGCGCCCGGGCCCGGGCACTGGGGGCTAGAATTCCTTGGCGATCACGCCGCGCTCGATCAACACCTCGATGATCCGGTCCACGGCGCCTTCGGGCGTCAGCTTGCTGGTCTGGATATGGATGTCCGGCTGGCCCGGCACCTCATAGGGCGAGTCGATCCCGGTGAAGTTTTTCAACTCGCCGCGACGAACTTTCTTGTACAGGCCCTTGGGGTCGCGCTCTTCGGCCACGGCCAGCGGCGTGTCGACGAAGATCTCGATGAACTCGCCTTCCTGCAGCAGCCCGCGCGCCATTTCGCGCTCGGAGCGGAACGGCGAAATGAAGGCCGTCAGCACAATCAGCCCGGCGTCCACGAACAACTTGGACACCTCGGCCACCCGGCGAATGTTTTCCACCCGGTCGGCATCGGTGAAGCCCAGGTCGCGGTTCAAGCCGTGACGCACATTGTCGCCATCGAGCAGGTAGGTATGGCGACCGCGGGCATACAGGCGGGTCTCCAGCAGGTTGGCAATGGCCGACTTGCCGGCGCCGGACAAACCGGTGAACCACAACAGCACGGGCTGCTGCCCCATCTGTTCCGCGCGCGCCTGCTTGTTCACATCCACGTGCTGCATATGAATGTTCTGCGAGCGGCGCAGGGAGAACTCGATCAGGCCCGCGCCGACGGTGGCGTTGGTCAGGCGGTCGATGAGGATGAAACTGCCGGTTTCGCGGTTGTTCTTGTAGGCGTCGAACGCGATCGGCTGGCTGGTGAACAGGTTGCACACGCCGATCTCGTTCAACGAAAGCTCCCGGGCCGCCAGGTGCTCCATGGTGTTGACGTTGATCTTGTACTTGGGCACCGCCAGCGTCACCGGCAGGGTCTTGCCGCCGATCTTCATCAGGTAGGGGCGACCGGCGAGCATCGGCTGCTCGTGCATCCAGATCAGGTTGACCTGGAACTGGTCGGCCACACTGGCCGGGTCCTCGGACGTGGTCAGCACATCGCCGCGACTGCAATCGACTTCATCGGTCAAAGTCAGGGTGATGGACTGTCCGGCCACGGCCTGTTGCAGGTCGCCATCGAGGGTCACGATGCGGGAAATGCGGCTCTCCTGTCCGGCCGGCAGCACACGAACGCGGTCGCCGGGGTGAATCACGCCGCTGGCGATGGTGCCGGTGAAACCACGGAAATCCAGGTTGGGCCGGTTGACCCACTGCACCGGCATGCGGAACGGCAGCTTCTGCTGGTGGGCTTCGTCGATCTCGACCGTTTCCAGGTAGCCCATCAGCGTGGTGCCGCGATACCACGGCATGTGTTCGCTTTGTTCGGTGATGTTTTCACCACGCAGCGCGGACATCGGGATGGCGGTGAAATCCTGCAGGTTGATCTGCTTGGCGAAGGTGCGATAGTCGTCGACGATGGCGTTGAAGACTTTCTCCGAATAGTCCATCAGGTCCATCTTGTTGACGGCCAGCACCACCTTGCGAATGCCAAGCAACGAAGCCAGGTAACTGTGGCGCCGCGATTGCGTCAGCACGCCGCGCCGGGCGTCGATCATCACCACGGCCACGTCCGCCGTGGACGCGCCGGTCACCATGTTGCGGGTGTACTGCTCATGGCCGGGGGTGTCGGCGACGATGAACTTGCGCAGCTCGGTGGAGAAGAACCGGTAGGCCACGTCGATGGTGATGCCCTGTTCGCGCTCGGCGGCCAAGCCATCGACCAGCAGCGCGAAATCCAGCTCGCCGCCCTGGGTGCCGTCTTTTTTCGAGTCGGCTTCCAGCGCTTCCATCTGGTCTTCGAAGAGCATCTTCGAATCGTAGAGCAGGCGCCCGATCAGGGTGCTCTTGCCATCGTCCACACTGCCGCAGGTGATGAAACGCAGCAGGCTCTTGTGCTCGTGGGCCTTGAGGTATTGGCCGATATCCTCGGCAATCAGGTCAGATACGTGTGCCATTAGAAGTACCCCTCTTGTTTTTTCTTCTCCATCGATGCGGACGAGTCGTGGTCGATCATTCGCCCCTGACGCTCGGACGTGCGGGTCAGCAGCATTTCCTGAATGATCTTGGGCAGCGTGTCGGCATCGGACTCGACGGCACCGGTGAGGGGGTAGCAACCCAGCGTGCGAAAGCGCACGTTGCGCACCATCGGCACTTCACCCGGGTTGAGGGGCATGCGCTCGTCATCGACCATGATCAGCATCCCGTCGCGCTCGACCACCGGGCGCGGCGCGGCGAAGTACAGCGGCACGATCGGAATGTTTTCCAGGTAGATGTATTGCCAGATGTCCAGCTCGGTCCAGTTGGAGAGAGGGAACACGCGGATCGACTCACCCTTGTGTTTGCGCGTGTTGTACAGGTGCCAGAGTTCCGGGCGCTGGTTCTTCGGGTCCCAGCGGTGCTGGTCGGAGCGGAAGGAAAAAATCCGCTCCTTGGCCCGGGATTTCTCCTCGTCGCGGCGTGCACCGCCGAACGCCGCGTCGAACCCGTAGTGGTCCAGCGCCTGCTTCAGGCCTTCGGTCTTCATGATGTCGGTGTGGATTTGCGAGCCGTGCTTGAACGGGCTGATGCCCATTTCAATGCCTTCGGGGTTGGTGTGGGTCAGCAGCTCCACGTTCAGTTTGGCCACCATCTGATCGCGGAAGCGGTACATCTCCTGGAACTTCCAGGTGGTGTCGACATGCAGCAGGGGGAACGGCGGCTTGGCCGGGTAGAAGGCTTTCATCGCCAGGTGCAGCATCACTGCGCTGTCCTTGCCGATGGAGTAGAGCATGACCGGGTTGTCGGATTCGGCGACAACCTCGCGCATGGCCTGGATGCTTTCAGCCTCCAGTCGTTGCAAGTGGGTAAGCGTCATAGATTTGTCCTTCGCTTTTTGTTGTTGTCGTTTATCAACGTACAACTGGCGCGGTTCGGACTTATGCGCGACTTGATGTTTTAACATCTGGCGCAGCATCAGCAGCATGGGGTGGCGGGGCAGGGCGCCGGCGACCTGCGCCGGGATGTCGAGCGCCCCGTCGGGGGCGATGCGCGCGGCCTGCTGGCAGATGTCGGTCGCCAGCTCGCGGGCGCCGCTGAGCATGGCGCTGGCTTCGGGCAGGTGAAACAGATGCAGGCGGTCGGCGTGCTCGTGCGCCCAGCTGATGAAGGTGGCGGCGCGTTGCCAGTGCATGCCCGACAGCAGGGCAAACACCTTGCGTTCGGCGCTGCGATGCAGGCGGTCGAAGAACGCTTGCAGATGGGGTGCGCGCAAGCTGTCTTCGTATGGCAGCCAGAGCACCTTGCCGCGATTGCTGACCGCGCGCAGCACGCCATGACTGAGTTTGCCCAGGTCGTTGCGCGCACCGAAGTCGTCGATCCAGAGGATCTCGCCATTCTGCGCGCGGGCCTGTTCAAGGATGTGCCGGTAGGTGCTGCGGTACCAGCGTTGCACGGCCAGCGAAGCGCCGGCGACACGCTTGGCCGGGCGCTCCGCATTGAGCTGCCAGCGTTGCAGGTAGTGGGCGGCGGTGCGCTCCGGCAAGTCGATACCGTGCAGGCGCTTGACCAGCGCCTGCATGGCCTCCAGCTGCCACAGCACGAAGGGCAACTCGTGCCGCTCGGGCGGTGTGCTGACCAGCAGCTGGTAGATGAGTTGTTCCTGTTGTGCGGTGAGACTGCGGCCTTCGCCTTGCTTGCGTCCCCGGTCGCGCACCGGCACGGCCTTCCATCCGCCGGTTTGCCAGGCCTTGTAGGCGGCAATGATCGTCGGCGATGACAGCCCCGTGTCCTGGCTGATGGCCTTGAGCGTGCTGCCGGCGATGCGCAACTGCACGGCCCGCAGGCGCAGCCTGTTTATTTGCGCAACGGGTAACGAATTGCCGTGGGACACAGGAACTCCTGTTAAACATCCAGTTGCTGATTAGCGATGGGGTGGATGTCTGTACTGTTCTCCGATCCGCAAAACGGCGCATAGGCCGAATGGACCATACGAAGAACAAAAACAGGAGAAATCCCATGAACGAGCCACTGGCTGTTCTGCTCGAAGACGTCATCGGTATTGCGCGCGCGGCGGGCGAACGGGTGATGGAGGTGTACCACTCGGATTTCGAGGTGCGCGGCAAGGTCGATGCCTCGCCGGTGACCGAGGCTGACGAACGCGCCGAGGCCCTGATTCTGCAAGCCCTGGCGGCGCGCACCCCGCAGATCCCGGTGATCTCGGAGGAGGCCGCCGCTGCCGGCCAGGTGCCCGAAGTCAGCCAGCGCTTCTGGCTGGTCGACCCGCTCGACGGCACCAAGGAATTCATCAATCGCAACGGCGAATTCACCGTCAACATCGCCCTGATCGACCACGGCGAACCGGTGCTGGGCGTCGTCCTCGCCCCCGCGCTGGAACGCCTGTTCGCCGGCGCCCGAGGTTGCGGCGCCTTTATCGAACAGGCCGCACAGCGCCAGCCCATCCACTGCCGCGCGGTGCCGGAAGACGGCCTGGACGTGGTTGCCAGCCGCTCCCATGGCGATGCCGAAGCCCTGGACGCATTCCTCGACGGACGCAAGGTACGTTCCCTGAAAAGCGCCGGCTCATCCCTGAAAATCTGCCTGGTGGCCGCCGGCGAAGCCGACCTCTACCCGCGCCTGGGCCGCACCATGGAATGGGACATCGCCGCCGGCCACGCCGTCCTGGCCGCCGCCGGCGGACAGGTCTGCACCCTCACGGGCGACGTGCTGGGTTACGGCAAGCCGGGTCTGGATAACCCGCATTTTTATGCGCGGGGGCTGGAGGGGTAAGCGGGGAGATACCACTCGATCAAGCATCGCAATCCCCGATCTCCTGGTGCCGGCTCTGTCCGGCATCCGGTTCGGGCCTGCTTGTGTCTGGAGCAGGGACATTGTCTACTTCATCCCGCTCCACGGTTCAGGAATCCAACCTCGACAACAGGGAACAGCAGATGATTGATTTCAACAACAAAGGCTTCTTCAAACTCAAGCAAAACGAAGAATACGCAGAACGCGTCAGCGCATTGCTGTTGGAAGGGGAACAGGTCATCGACGCCTACAAGTCCATGCGCGACGGCGTGGTCTTCACCAACAAACGCATCATCGCCGTCAACGTACAGGGCATCACCGGCAGCAAAAAAGACTTCACCTCGCTACCCTACAAAAACATCGTCGCCTACTCGGTAGAAACCTCCGGCACCTTCGACCTGGATTCGGAACTGGAGATCTACTTCTCGTCACTGGGAAAGGTGAAATTCGAATTCACCGGCAGGACCTCGATGGTGGAAATTTCGAAGCTGATTTCCCAGCATCTGCTCTGAGCCGAACGATCAAATACTCCGAAAAATATGGGCTAGCGCAAAAAAACATGAGAGCGAGCCTGCTCGCGAAGGCGCCAGCCCAGCCAACACCCGACCAGGGGGAAATGAGGGCAGGTTATTGCCGAGCGCTAACTTTTTTGATCGCCGCCCTTTCACTTATTGAATATCTTTCAGATACCCTTTGAGTGCGAAAAGCGGGCCATCAAGCTGCTCCATCGTCCGCACCGCGCTGAGATCCGCTGCCAATTTATGCAGCTCGCGGCCAAGGACCGTATCGACACCGCCGATGGCGTCCAGCGCCAGACTCAGGCATTCCTCCACTTTCGCCTGGATCGCCTCGATATCGCCCTTGCGGACCAGCAAACCGAATACCTCACGCTCATAGTCGCTCATGACCAGATCGTCACGCAGAATCGGACTTTGATCTTCAGTCTCGTAAGCAAGCTTGAGAGAGAAGAGGGCGACGGTTTCCAGTTGCGATTCCATGGGGGAGTCCTCGTGAAAGGGTCAGGCGGGGTGAATGGTAAAAGAGAGAAGCAAGGTCAACTGATCGCAGCCTTCGGCAGCTCCTACACGGGACAGTGGGGTGTCAGGTGCTTTTTTATAGGCGAAAAAAAAGGCC
Organism: Pseudomonas fluorescens; assembly: GCF_902498195.1. Lineage (GTDB taxonomy): Bacteria > Pseudomonadota > Gammaproteobacteria > Pseudomonadales > Pseudomonadaceae > Aquipseudomonas > Aquipseudomonas fluorescens_BU. Next base: position 393,834 of record NZ_CABVIY010000002.1, read on the forward strand.
TTGCTAAGCAAGACCTTTCTTAATTTTGGTGCCCCGAGGGAGACTCGAACTCCCACTCCTTTCGAAAACGGATTTTGAATCCGCCGCGTCTACCAATTCCGCCATCAGGGCTCAATGGCGGCGAAGTATAGAGAGGTGATAACCGTCGGTCAATCAGGTACATGGAGAATTTTTGATATTTCCGCTAGACTTCCCGGCCCTGCTAGACGAACCCCATCATGCGCGTTGCTGACTTTACTTTCGAGCTTCCTGATTCGCTGATCGCCCGCCATCCTTTGGCCGAGCGTCGCGGTAGTCGCCTGTTGACCCTGGATGGGGTCAGCGGCGCCCTGGCACACCGTCAATTCACTGATTTGCTGGAGCATTTGCGCCCCGGCGACTTGATGGTGTTCAACAATACCCGGGTGATTCCGGCGCGGCTGTTTGGCCAGAAGGCTTCCGGCGGCAAGCTGGAAATCTTGGTGGAGCGGGTGCTGGACAGCCATCGCGTGCTGGCCCATGTGCGTTCCAGCAAGTCGCCCAAGCCGGGGTCGAAGATCCTGATCGATGGCGGTGGCGAGGCCGAGATGCTGGCGCGTCACGATGCGCTGTTTGAGCTGGGCTTTGCCGAAGAGGTGTTGCCGCTGCTCGACCGCGTCGGGCACATGCCATTGCCTCCTTATATAGACCGCCCGGATGAAGGCGCGGACCGCGAGCGTTACCAGACCGTCTACGCCGAGCGTTTGGGCGCGGTGGCGGCGCCGACGGCGGGGCTGCATTTCGATCAGGTGCTGCTGGAAGCGATTGCCGCCAAGGGCGTCGAAACCGCGTTCGTGACCTTGCACGTCGGTGCGGGCACCTTCCAGCCGGTGCGGGTCGAAAAGATTGAAGACCATCACATGCACAGCGAATGGCTGGAAGTCGGCCAGGACGTGGTGGATGCCGTTGCCGCCTGTCGCGCGCGCGGCGGTCGGGTGGTGGCGGTAGGGACCACCAGCGTGCGTTCCCTGGAAAGCGCCGCCCGCGATGGCGTGCTCAAGCCGTTCAGCGGCGATACCGACATTTTCATCTACCCGGGCCGGCCGTTTCACGTGGTCGATGCCCTGGTCACCAACTTCCATTTGCCCGAATCCACGCTGTTGATGCTGGTTTCGGCGTTTGCCGGTTATCCGGAAACCATGGCCGCCTATAAAGCCGCGGTCGATAACGGATACCGCTTTTTCAGCTACGGTGATGCGATGTTCATCACCCGTAACCCCGCGCCTGCCGGTCCTAAAGAGCCAGGCCCAGAGGAAACAGTATGAGTCGCGAATGTCGCATGTCGTTTGAGTTGCTTGCCACCGATGGCAAGGCTCGTCGTGGTCGCCTGACCTTCCCCCGTGGCACCGTCGAGACCCCGGCCTTCATGCCGGTCGGCACCTACGGCACGGTCAAGGGCATGTTGCCGCGGGATATCGAGGCCACTGGCGCTGAAATCATTCTGGGCAACACCTTCCACCTCTGGCTGCGTCCGGGCATGGAAGTGATCAGGAAGCACGGCGACCTGCACGATTTCATGCAGTGGAAAGGCCCGATCCTGACCGACTCCGGTGGTTTCCAGGTGTTCAGCCTGGGCGCCATGCGCAAGATCAAGGAGGAGGGCGTGACCTTCGCTTCGCCGGTCGATGGCGCGAAAGTGTTCATGGGCCCGGAAGAGTCGATGCAGGTCCAGCGCGACCTGGGCTCCGACATCGTGATGATTTTCGACGAATGCACACCGTACCCGGCCGACGAAGACGTCGCCCGAGTGTCCATGGAGTTGTCGCTGCGTTGGGCCCAGCGCTCGAAAAACGCCCATGCCGACAACACGGCGGCGCTGTTTGGCATCGTTCAGGGCGGCATGCACCAGGACCTGCGCATGCGTTCCCTGGAAGGCCTCGACAAGATCGGCTTCGACGGCCTGGCCATCGGCGGCCTGTCGGTGGGCGAGCCCAAGCATGAAATGATCAAGGTGCTGGATTACCTGCCGGGCCAGATGCCGGCTGACAAACCTCGTTACCTTATGGGCGTTGGCAAACCGGAAGATCTGGTGGAGGGTGTGCGCCGCGGTGTGGACATGTTCGATTGCGTGATGCCAACCCGTAATGCCCGCAATGGGCATCTGTTCATTGATACTGGCGTGATCAAGATCCGTAACGCGTTCCATCGCCATGATGATTCGCCGCTGGATCCGACCTGCGATTGCTATACCTGCCAGAACTTCTCCCGCGCTTATCTGCATCACCTGGACAAGTGCGGCGAAATGCTGGGAAGCATGCTCAATACCATCCATAACTTGCGTCATTATCAAGTGCTTATGGCTGGTTTGCGCGAGGCTATTCAACAGGGTACATTGGCCGCCTTTGTCGATGCCTTCTACGCCAAACGCGGGCTACCCGTTCCGCCTTTGGACTGAGTTTTCTGACCCCAAGATTCAACATTTGCAACTGGAGTGCTAAATGAGCTTTTTTATCTCTAATGCCATGGCCGACGCTGCTGCACCGGCAGCTGCAGGCCCAATGGGCGGCGGCTTCGAGTGGATTTTCCTGGTCGGCTTCCTGGTCATCTTCTACCTGATGATCTGGCGTCCACAGGCCAAGCGCGCCAAAGAGCAGAAGAACCTGCTGAGCAGCCTGCAGAAAGGCGACGAAGTTGTGACCACCGGCGGCATCGCCGGCAAGATCACCAAAGTGGCTGACGATTTCGTCGTTCTGGAAGTTTCCGACACCGTCGAAATGAAGTTCCAGAAAGGCGCCATCGCCGCCACGCTGCCTAAAGGCACGCTGAAAGCGATCTAAGTTTCAACTTCTACTCAATCGACGGGGCGCGCAAGGCGCCCCGCGTCATAAGCGGGCGGCGTGATGCTGAACAAATACCCTCTGTGGAAATACATTCTGATCCTGGCGGTGCTGGCGATCGGTCTGATTTATTCCGCTCCCAATCTTTATCCTGACGACCCGGCCATTCAGGTCAGCGGTGCAAGCACTGCGCTGCAAGTCAATCAGGCTGATCTGGACCGTGTGAGCGCTGCTCTCAAGGACGCCGGGATCAACGTCAAGGCTGCCACCCTGGCCGCTGGTGGCAAGGGCGGTCTGATTCGCCTGGTCAAGGCTGAAGACCAGTTGCCTGCCAAGGACGTCGTGCGCAAGGCGCTGGGTGATGACTACGTCGTCGCGCTGAACCTGGCACAAACCACCCCGCAATGGCTGCGCAGCCTGGCCGCGCACCCGATGAAGCTGGGTCTGGACTTGTCCGGTGGTGTGCACTTCCTGCTGGAAGTGGACATGGACAAAGCCCTCGATGCTCGCCTGAAAGTCTACGAAGGCGACGTCAAGAGCCTGTTGCGTAAAGAGAAACTGCGCTATCGCAGCCTGCCGCAACTGGGCGGTGCCATTCAGCTGGGCTTCACCGATGAAGCGACCCGCGAACAGGCCCGTTCGATCATCCGCAAGAACTTCAACGATTTCGACATTGTTCCGGCCGACCTCAATGGCCAACCGGTACTGCGTCTGGCGATGACCCCGGCGAAGCTGGCGGAAATCCGCGAATACTCCATCAAGCAGAACCTGACCACGGTACGTAACCGCGTCAACGAGCTGGGTGTTGCCGAACCGATCGTCCAGCGTCAGGGCGCCAACCGCATTGTGGTTGAGCTGCCGGGCGTGCAGGACACCGCAGAAGCCAAGCGTATCCTCGGCAAGACGGCCAACCTCGAGTTCCGCCTGGCCGCCGAGCCTGGCGCTTCGAAAGCCACTTCCGAAACCTTCGAGTTCCGTGAGGGCAACCGTCCTCCGGCGCAGATCGAGCGTGGCCTGATCATCACCGGCGACCAGGTGACTGACGCCAAGGCCGGCTTCGGCGAGCACGGTTCGCCAGAAGTGAACATCCGCCTGGACGGTCACGGCGGCGAGCTGATGAGCCGTGCGACCCGTTCGAACGTCGGTCGCAGCATGGCGGTGATCTTCATCGAGCAGCGTCCGGTCACCACTTACACCAAGCAAGTGGTCGATGGCGTCGAGAAAGACGTCGCGGTGCAGTCGTTCAAGGAAGAGAAAAAGATCATCAGCCTGGCGACCATCCAGTCGCCGCTGGGTGCTCAGTTCCGTATTACCGGTCTGAACGGCCAGGGCGAATCGTCCGAACTGGCGCTGCTGCTGCGTGCCGGTGGTCTGGCGGCACCGATGTACTTCGCTGAAGAGCGCACCATTGGCCCGAGCCTGGGTGCCGACAACATCGTCAAGGGTGTCGATGCCTCGCTGTGGGGCATGCTGTTCGTGTCGCTGTTCATCATCGCCATCTACCGCTTCTTCGGCATCATCGCCACGGTGGCGCTGGGTGTGAACATGGTGCTGCTGCTGGCCCTGATGTCGCTGCTGGGTGCCACGCTGACCCTGCCGGGTATCGCCGGTATCGTGTTGACCATGGGTATGGCGGTCGACGCCAACGTTCTGATCTTCTCGCGGATTCGTGAAGAGATTGCGGCGGGCATGAGCGTGCAGCGGGCGATCAACGAAGGTTTCGGTCGCGCATTCACGGCGATTCTCGACGCCAACCTGACCACCTTGCTGGTGGGCGGAATCCTGTTTGCCATGGGTACCGGTCCGGTCAAGGGCTTCGCCGTCACCATGTCCCTCGGGGTTTTGACTTCGATGTTCACGGCCATCATGGTCACCCGCGCGATGGTCAACCTGATCTTCGGCGGTCGTGACTTCAAGAAGTTGTGGATTTAAGGGGCTGCCATGTTACGTACAATCAACTTCATGGGCGTTCGCAACTTCGCGTTCGGCGTCACATTGTTCCTTACCGCACTGGCCATTTTCAGTGTCTTTCACAAGGGCATGAACTGGGGCCTGGACTTCACCGGCGGTACGCTCATCGAGCTGACCTACGAGCGTCCGGCAGACGTGACCAAGGTGCGCGAGCAGCTGGTGACGTCGGGCTACCACGAAGCCATCGTGCAGAACTTCGGCGCGACCACCGATCTGCTGGTGCGCATGCCGGGTGAAGACCCGCAACTGGGTCACCAGGTGGCTGAAGCGCTGCAGAAGGTCGGCGGCGACAACCCGGCGACCGTGAAGCGCGTCGAGTTCGTTGGCCCTCAGGTGGGTGAAGAGCTGCGCGACCAGGGCGGCCTCGGCATGCTGATGGCGCTGGGCGGCATCCTGATCTACCTGGCGTTCCGCTTTCAGTGGAAATTCGCCGTCGGTGCGATCGTGTCCTTGATCCATGACGTGATAGTGACCATCGGTATCCTGTCGTTCTTCCAGATCACCTTCGACCTGACGGTGCTGGCGGCGGTACTGGCGATCATCGGTTACTCGCTCAACGACACCATCGTGGTATTCGACCGGGTTCGCGAGAACTTCCGCGTGCTGCGCAAGGCCAGCCTGATCGAGAACATCAACATCTCGACCACGCAAACCCTGCTGCGGACCATTGCGACGTCGGTTTCCACTTTGCTGGCAATCGCGGCACTGCTGTTCTTCGGTGGCGACAACCTGTACGGCTTCTCCCTGGCGTTGCTGGTGGGTGTTCTGGCCGGTACTTACTCGTCGATCTACATCGCCAACGTGGTGCTGATCTGGCTGAACCTGAGCTCGGAAGACCTGATTCCACCGGTCAATACCGAGAAGGAAGTCGACGACCGTCCTTGAAGGAAGCTTCTTCCAGTGATGTAGTCCAAAAAGGCGCGAGTTGAACTCGCGCCTTTTTTTATGCTCCAAGGCTGGGAGAAGCGCGGGTTAGTCCCGCCTGTGATGGTCAGGAGGTTCATGTGAACAAGTCGATGCTGGTTGGTGCGGTATTGGGTGCTGTCGGTGTGACTGCCGGGGGTGCTGTGGCCACCTACAGCCTGGTTAAAAATAACGGACCTGAGTATGCGCAAGTACTCGCCGTTGAGCCGGTCAAGACGCAAATCAAGACTCCACGTGAAGTGTGCAAGGATGTCACGGTCACCCGGCAGGCGCCGGTGAAGGATCAACACCAGATTGCCGGTACCGTGGTCGGTGCGCTGGCAGGTGGTTTGCTGGGTAACCAGATCGGCGGCGGCACCGGCAAGAAGATTGCCACGGTGGCGGGCGCGGTCGGTGGCGGTTACGCCGGCAACAAGGTTCAGGAAGGCATGCAGGAGCGTGACACCTACACTACGACGCAAACCCGTTGTAATACGGTGAATGACATCAGTGACAAGGTCGTGGGTTACGACGTGCGGTACTCGCTGGACGGCAAAGAGGGGAAAGTGCGAATGGATCGCGATCCCGGGAACCAGATTCCGGTGGATAAAGAGGGCAAGTTGATCTTGTCGGAGAATCAGCAGGGTCAATGATCGGCTGAGAGATTTAAGAAGAAGCACCCTGCGGGGTGCTTTTTTTGTGCTCGGGATCCATGCGCCACCACCAACCCTGTGGGGGCGGGCTTGCTCGCGACAGCGGTGTGTCAGTCGATATCAATATTGGATGTCAGCCCGCCTTCGCGAGCAAGCCCACTCCCGCATTGGATCTGTGGGGTGTTGGCGATCGAATTTCTGGCATAAAAAAAGCACCCCGAAGGGTGCTTTCTCTGTCGCTGGACGCTTAGCGCTTCAGCGAGGCTGGCAGGTGCGGCTGGATCGCCGTCAGGACGGCCTTGAAGCACTTGGTGTTGCCGGCAACGATGTGGCCTTTTTCAAGGAAGTCGTGACCGCCGGTGAAGTCGCTCACCAGGCCGCCGGCTTCTTGAATCAGCAGGGCGCCTGCTGCCATGTCCCACTCGGACAGGCCCGACTCCCAGAAGGCGTCGAAGCGACCGGCGGCCACGTAGGCCAGGTCCAGGCTCGCCGAACCGGCGCGACGGATGCCGGCGGTCTGGCCGACCAGGGCGCGGAACATGCCCAGGTAGTTGTCGAGGTTGTCCATCTGGTCGTCACGGAACGGGAAGCCGGTACCCAGCAGGGCGCCGTCCAGGCTGGTGCGACCGCTGACGCGCAGGCGACGACCGTTCAGTTGAGCGCCGCGACCACGGCTGGCGGTGAATTCTTCCTGGCGAACCGGGTCCAGGACAACAGCGTGTTCCAGGCGACCGCGGTATTTGCAGGCGATGCTGACAGCGAAGTGAGGAATGCCGCGCAGGAAGTTGGTGGTGCCGTCCAGTGGGTCGATGATCCACAGGTATTCTTCGCCTTCGATCCCGGTACCGGCGTGCAGGCCGGTCTCTTCACCGCGGATCGAGTGATTCGGGTAAGCCTTGCGCAGGGCATCGATGATTTTCTGTTCGGCGGCGCGGTCCACCTCGGATACGTAATCCTTGGCGTCTTTTTCGTCGACCTTGATGGTATCCAGGCGCTCGATGGAGCGGAAGATCAATTCACTGGCGCTGCGGGCGGCGCGCAGCGCGATATTCAGCATGGGCTGCATGGATGTGTCACCTAAGGTTGTTAAAGAAAGCCGGGCATTCTATCAGAAAGTTTCTACAGGTGAAGGACGACGTTCGCTTTCATGGCTTAACGGTAGTTTGAGCTGTAAGATTCTGCTCCCAATCTATATGTTCGAGAGCGCCTCCCTTGCTGCAAAACATTCGTGTCGTCCTGGTCAATACCAGCCATCCGGGCAATATCGGCGGGACTGCGCGCGCCATGAAAAACATGGGCCTGTCGCGGCTGGTGCTGGTCGAGCCACGGCTGTTTCCGCACCACGAGGCCGACGCCCGTGCCTCCGGTGCCGGTGACATCCTTGAAAATGCGCAAGTCGTCGCCACGTTGGAGGATGCCCTGGTCGGCTGCAACCTGGTGCTCGGCACCAGCGCTCGCGACCGCCGGATTCCCTGGCCGCTGCTCGATCCCCGCGAATGCGGTGCGAAAGTGGTCGAGGAAGCCGGGCAGGGCGCCGAGATCGCCCTGGTGTTCGGTCGTGAAGATTCCGGCCTGACCAATGACGAGCTGCAGCGATGTCATTATCACGTGCACATCCCATCAGACCCCGAGTTCAGTTCGCTGAACCTTGGGGCGGCGGTGCAGGTGTTGAGTTATGAAGTGCGCATGTCCTGGCTGGCGGCCCAAGGCCAGCCGAGCAAGGTCGAGAAGGAAGAGGTGGCATCGGTCAAAAGCGCTGAGCTGGCGACCATGGATGAGCTGGAGCGGTTCTATGAGCACCTGGAGCAAACCCTGGTGGCCATCGAGTTCCTCGATCCGGAAAAGCCACGGCACTTGATGGCGCGCCTGCGCCGGTTGTACGGACGCAGCTCGGTCAGCCGGGCGGAAATGAATATATTGCGTGGCATCCTCACGGAAACCCAAAAAGCGGCCCGTGGTGAGCTTCTGAAGCGGAAGGATTAATGATGTTCGAGCGTTTGCGTGAAGATATCCAGAGTGTTTTCCATCGTGACCCGGCGGCGCGTAATGCTTTTGAAGTCCTGACCTGCTACCCCGGCATGCATGCCATCTGGATCCATCGCCTGTCTTCGATGTTGTGGCGCGCGGACCTGAAATGGCTGGCGCGCCTGGTCTCGAACTTTGGTCGCTGGTTGACCGGGATCGAGATTCATCCGGGCGCGAAGGTCGGTCGACGTTTCTTCATTGACCATGGGATGGGCATCGTCATTGGCGAAACCGCTGAAATCGGCGATGACGTCACGATCTATCAGGGTGTGACCCTGGGCGGCACCAGCTGGAACAAGGGCAAGCGACACCCTACTTTGGGCGATGGCGTGGTGGTCGGGGCGGGCGCGAAGGTGCTCGGTCCGTTCACTGTTGGAGCCGGCGCCAAGGTGGGCTCCAATGCCGTTGTGACCAAGGAAGTGCCGCCGGGCGCCACTGTGGTGGGTATTCCGGGGCGGATCATCGTCAAGCCCGACCAGGAGCTGGACGCCAAGCGCAAGGCCATGGCCGAGAAGATCGGCTTCGATGCCTACGGAGTGACTGAAGACATGCCGGATCCGGTGGCGCGTGCCATCAATCAATTGCTCGATCACCTGCAGGCAGTCGATGGGCGTCTGGAGGGGATGTGCGGGGCGTTGAAGGATCTGGGCAGTAATTACTGTGCGAAAGATCTGCCTGAGCTGCGCGAGGAAGACTTCGCTTGCGTAAAAGACAAAGATCAAAGCCAGGCCAGTTGATGCTTTTGTAGGAGCTGCCGCAGGTCGTATTCAGGCAATGGCGCAGCGCTCAGCGGTGTGCCATTAAGCCGCAGACCCTGATATCATGCGCCCGCTGTTTTGCGGGTAAACCTGACTAAAGTACTAGGTCTTATAGTTGACTTAAATACTCGGGAATTGCATACTCGCCCCATTCCGAACTCCGTGGTAATTGTCCATGCGACTGACTACAAAAGGCCGATACGCCGTGACCGCCATGCTAGACCTGGCGTTGCACGCGCAGCACGGGCCCGTGTCCCTGGCCGATATCTCCGAGCGCCAAGGCATCTCCCTGTCCTACCTCGAACAGCTTTTCGCCAAGCTGCGCCGCAGCAACCTGGTGTCGAGCGTGCGTGGTCCAGGTGGCGGTTACCAGCTGTCACGCGACATGCAGGGTATCCAGGTCGCCCAGGTGATCGATGCGGTGAACGAATCGGTCGATGCCACCAAGTGCCAGGGCCAGGGCGACTGCCACCAAGGCGATACCTGCCTGACCCATCACTTGTGGTGCGATCTGAGCTTGCAGATTCACGAATTTCTGAGCGGTATCAGCTTGGCTGACCTTGTGACTCGCCGTGAGGTGCAAGAAGTAGCCCAGCGCCAGGACCAACGCCGTTGCAACAGCAAGGCGCCACGCCTGGACAAGATTGAAGCGTCCGCCGTCGAATGACAGCCATAGAGCTAACGGCGTGCCAGCCAGCCTGATTTAGGAGATAGTCCATGAAATTGCCGATTTACCTTGATTACTCTGCGACGACCCCGGTTGATCCGCGTGTCGCGCAAAAAATGAGTGAATGCCTGCTGGTCGACGGAAACTTCGGTAACCCGGCGTCCCGTTCCCACGTGTTCGGCTGGAAAGCTGAAGAATCCGTCGAAAACGCCCGTCGTCAGGTGGCCGACCTGGTCAATGCCGACCCGCGTGAAATCGTCTGGACCTCCGGTGCCACCGAATCGGACAACCTGGCAATCAAGGGTGCGGCACATTTCTACGCCACCAAAGGCAAGCACCTGATCACCACCAAGATTGAGCACAAGGCTGTCCTCGACACCATGCGCCAACTGGAACGTGAAGGTTTCGAAGTCACCTACATCGAGCCTCGTGAAGATGGCCTGGTGACCCCGGAGATGGTCGAAGCCGCACTGCGCGACGACACCATCCTGGTTTCGATCATGCACGTGAACAACGAAATCGGCACCATCAACGACATCGCCGCCATCGGCGAGCTGACCCGTTCCAAGGGCATCCTGTTCCACGTCGACGCCGCTCAGTCCACTGGCAAGGTCGAAATCGACCTGCAGAAACTGAAAGTCGACCTGATGTCGTTCTCCGCCCACAAGACCTACGGCCCTAAAGGCATCGGCGCCCTGTACGTGAGCCGCAAACCGCGAGTTCGCATCGAGGCGACCATGCACGGCGGCGGTCACGAGCGCGGCATGCGTTCCGGTACCCTGGCGACCCACCAGATCGTCGGTATCGGTGAAGCCTTCCGTGTAGCCAAGGAAGACATGGCTGCCGAGAACGTGCGCATCAAGGCCCTGAGCGACCGTTTCTACAAGCAGGTCGAGCATCTGGAAGAGCTGTACATCAACGGCAGCATGACCGCCCGCGTACCGCACAACCTGAACCTGAGCTTCAACTACGTTGAAGGCGAGTCGCTGATCATGGCGCTCAAGGATCTGGCGGTTTCGTCCGGTTCGGCCTGCACCTCGGCCTCGCTTGAGCCTTCGTACGTGCTGCGCGCCCTGGGCCGCAACGACGAACTGGCTCACAGCTCGATCCGTTTCACCTTCGGTCGCTTCACCACCGAAGAAGAAATCGACTATGCCGCGCAGAAGGTCTGCGAGGCCGTTACCAAGCTGCGCGCTCTGTCGCCGCTGTGGGACATGTACAAAGACGGTGTCGACATTTCGAAAATCGAGTGGGCGGCACACTGATTTCAAGTCGCCGCGAACCAGCCTCGGGGACTCAGGTCCCGGGGTTCCAAGAGCGACTCTCTGATGAGTGAGGATTAAGCATCATGGCTTACAGCGAAAAGGTCATCGACCACTACGAAAACCCGCGCAACGTCGGCAAGATGGACGCGGAAGATCCTGATGTCGGCACCGGCATGGTCGGCGCGCCGGCTTGCGGCGACGTCATGCGCCTGCAGATCAAGGTCAACGACGCCGGCATCATCGAAGATGCCAAGTTCAAGACCTATGGCTGCGGTTCCGCCATCGCTTCCAGCTCCCTGGCCACCGAGTGGATGAAGGGCAAGACGCTGGATGAGGCAGAAACCATCAAGAACACTCAGCTGGCTGAAGAACTGGCCCTGCCGCCAGTGAAAATTCACTGCTCCGTGCTCGCTGAAGACGCCATCAAGGCGGCCGTTCGCGACTACAAGCAGAAGAAAGGCTTGATCTGACTTTCAGGATTTGGCGACGAGTAAGGAGTCACCGATGGCTATCAGCATGACAGAAGCGGCTGCTCGACACGTGCGACGCTCCCTCGACGGGCGCGGCAAAGGTGAGGGGATTCGTCTGGGTGTTCGCACCACAGGCTGCTCCGGCCTTGCCTACGTGCTGGAGTTTGTCGACGAGGTGGTTGCAGAGGACCAGGTGTTCGAAAGTCACGGCGAGAAAGTGATCATCGACCCGAAAAGCCTGGCCTACCTGGACGGCACCGAGCTCGATTTCGTCAAGGAAGGGTTGAACGAAGGCTTCAAGTTCAACAACCCTAACGTGCGCGGTGAGTGTGGCTGCGGCGAAAGCTTCAATATCTGAGGCTTCTTGTGGGTACTCCTTGTCATTTCGCTTTATTTGAGCTGCAACCGAGCTTCAATCTGGACCTCGATCAGCTGGCTACGCGCTACCGTGAGTTGGCGCGCAGTGTTCATCCGGACCGTTTTGCGGACGCTTCCGAGCGCGAGCAACGGCTGGCGCTAGAGCAATCCGCGAGCCTCAACGAGGCCTACCAGACGCTCAAGAATCCCCCCAAGCGCGCGCGTTACCTGCTCGCCTTGAGTGGTGGTGAGCTGCCGCTGGAGGTCACGGTGCATGACCCGGAATTTCTTCTGCAACAGATGGAATTGCGCGAAGAGCTCGAAGACCTGCAGGACAGCGCCGATTTGTCGGGTGTTGCCGCGTTCAAGCGCCGCCTGAAATCTGCCCAGGATGAACTGAACCAAAGCTTCGCAGCTTGCTGGAACGATACCGCGCAACGTGAACGGGCCGAACGCCTGATGCGGCGCATGCAGTTCCTCGACAAGCTCACTTACGAAGTGCGCCAGTTAGAAGAGCGCCTCGACGATTAACCCAGTGCCGCTCCGGTCGCACGCCTGATATACAGATAAGTCCTGATAACGATGGCCCTACTGCAGATCGCCGAACCCGGCCAAAGTCCTCAACCGCACCAGCGTCGTCTGGCTGTGGGGATCGACTTGGGCACTACCAATTCGCTGGTCGCTGCCTTGCGCAGTGGTCTTTCCGAACCTCTGGCGGACGCGCAGGGGCAGGTCATCCTGCCATCCGCCGTGCGTTATCACGCCGATCACGTCGAGGTGGGCGAGTCGGCCAAGCTGGCTGCCTCAACCGATCCGCTGAACACCGTGCTGTCGGTCAAGCGCTTGATGGGTCGTGGTCTGTCCGACGTCAAGCAGCTGGGCGATCAGTTGCCATACCGCTTTGTCGGTGGCGAATCGCACATGCCGTTCATCGACACGATCCAGGGCCCGAAAAGCCCGGTCGAAGTCTCGGCGGATATCCTCAAGGTCTTGCGTCAACGTGCCGAAGCCACCCTTGGCGGTGAGCTGGTGGGCGCAGTGATCACGGTTCCGGCCTATTTCGACGACGCCCAGCGTCAAGCCACCAAGGATGCGGCCAAGCTGGCCGGCCTTAACGTGCTGCGTTTGCTCAATGAGCCGACCGCCGCGGCGGTGGCTTATGGTCTGGATCAGCACGCCGAAGGCCTGGTGGCGATTTATGACTTGGGTGGCGGTACGTTCGATATTTCGATTCTGCGCCTGACCGGCGGCGTCTTCGAAGTCCTGGCTACCGGTGGTGACAGCGCCCTGGGCGGCGATGATTTCGATCACGCCATCGCCGGCTGGATCATCGAGAGTGCCGGTTTGTCCGCCGACCTCGATCCCGGCGCACAGCGTAATCTGTTGCAAACCGCTTGCGCGGCCAAGGAAGCGTTGACCGATGACGTGGCTGTTGAGGTTGCTTACGGCAACTGGAAAGCCGAGCTGAGCCGCGAAGCCTTCAATGCGCTGATCGAGCCGATGGTCGCTCGCAGCCTGAAAGCCTGCCGTCGTGCCGTTCGTGATTCCGGCGTCGAGCTGGAAGAAGTTCACGCCGTGGTGATGGTCGGTGGCTCGACGCGTGTCCCGCGTGTTCGCGAAGCGGTCGCCGAAGCCTTCGGTCGTCAGCCGTTGACCGAAATCGATCCGGATCAAGTGGTAGCCATCGGGGCTGCGATCCAGGCTGATACCCTGGCCGGCAACAAGCGTGACGGCGACGAATTGCTACTGCTTGACGTGATCCCGCTGTCCCTGGGGCTGGAAACCATGGGCGGCCTGATGGAAAAGGTGATTCCGCGCAACACCACCATTCCCGTCGCCCGCGCCCAGGATTTCACCACCTATAAAGATGGCCAGTCGGCCATGGCTATCCATGTCTTGCAGGGTGAGCGCGAGCTGATCAGTGACTGCCGATCCCTGGCGCGCTTCGAATTGCGTGGCATTCCGGCGATGGTCGCCGGTGCGGCGAAAATTCGCGTGACCTTCCAGGTCGATGCCGATGGCCTGCTCAGCGTCTCTGCCCGTGAGTTGGGTTCGGGCATTGAAGCGAGCATCCAGGTCAAGCCGTCCTACGGTCTGACCGACGGTGAAATCGCCAAGATGCTCAAGGATTCGTTCCAGCATGCCAACGACGACAAGGTTGCCCGTGTGCTGCGTGAGCAGCAGGTCGATGCCCAGCGTCTGATCGAAGCGGTGCAGGCTGCCCTGGAAGCCGACGGCGACCGTTTGCTCGATGCCGATGAGCGCATGGTGATCGATCTGCAGGTGCAGGAACTCACCGAACTGATGAAAGGTACCGATGGTTACGCCATCGAGCAGCAGACCAAGCGTCTGTCGCAAGTGACCGATGCCTTTGCTGCCCGCCGCCTGGACTCGACGGTGAAAGCCGCGCTGGCGGGGCGCAACCTGAATGAGATTGAGGAATAACGATGCCGCAGGTCATTTTTCTGCCACACGAAAAGTTTTGCCCGGAAGGCATGGTCGTGGAGGCTGAGACCGGTACGTCCATCCTCGAGCTGGCCCATGAGCACCACATCGAGATGGAAAGTGCCTGTGGCGGCGTCTGCGCCTGTACCACCTGTCACTGCATCATCCGCGAGGGGTTTGACTCGCTGGAAGAGGCCGACGAGCTGGAAGAGGACTATCTTGACAAGGCTTGGGGGCTGGAAGCCCAGTCGCGCCTGGGCTGTCAGGCCAAGGTCGGGACTGAAGACCTGACGGTCGAAATTCCGAAATACTCGCTCAACCACGCAGCCGAAGCGCCGCACTGATTCAAGGAACTGTCATGAGTCTCAAGTGGACTGATGTGCTGGAAATCGCGATCCAGCTGGCTGAAAACAAGCCCGATGTAGACCCAATGTCGGTCAACTTCGTCGATCTGCGTAAATGGGTAATGGAATTGCCCGAGTTTGACGACAAGCCTGAGCATTGTGGCGAGAAGATCCTGGAGGCCATTCAGGCCCACTGGATCGAAGAACGCGACTGAGCCACGCTGCAGGTTAGGCAATACCTAAGAACCCGCGTATAATTCGCGGGTTTAATTTTTCGCAAATTACCGTTTCTGGAGTTACACCATGGCTGTTCAACGTACTTTCTCCATCATCAAGCCTGACGCCGTTGCAAAAAACGTTATCGGCGAGATCACCACTCGTTTCGAAAAAGCTGGCCTGCGCGTTGTAGCTTCGAAACTCAAGCAACTGTCCAAAGCTGAAGCCGAAGGCTTCTACGCTGAGCACAGCGCTCGTGGTTTCTTCGGCGACCTGGTTGCTTTCATGATCTCCGGTCCGGTTGTCGTTCAGGTTCTGGAAGGCGAAAACGCTATCGCTCTGAACCGTGAGCTGATGGGCGCTACCAACCCTAAAGAAGCTGCTGCCGGCACCATCCGCGCTGACTTCGCTGATTCCATCGACGCCAACGCTGTGCACGGTTCGGACTCCGAAGCCGCTGCTGCTCGCGAAATCTCGTACTTCTTCGCAGCTACTGAAGTAACCACTCGCTAAGCATTGGCTTAAGAGTGAAGGTGAATCCATGACGACATCGACTGTAAAAACCAACCTGCTGGGTCTGACTCAACAGGAAATGGAAAAATTCTTCGACTCAATCGGGGAGAAGCGTTTCCGTGCCGGTCAGGTAATGAAATGGATTCACCACTTTGGCGTCGATGATTTCGACGCCATGACGAACGTCAGCAAGGCCTTGCGCGAGAAGCTCAAGGCTGTTGCTGAAGTTCGCGGTCCGGAAGTGGTCAGCGAGGACATCTCCAGCGACGGCACCCGCAAGTGGGTGGTGCGCGTGGCGTCCGGCAGCTGCGTCGAGACCGTTTACATTCCCCAGGGCAAACGCGGCACCTTGTGCGTTTCGTCCCAGGCGGGCTGTGCCCTGGACTGCAGTTTCTGCTCCACCGGCAAGCAAGGCTTCAATAGCAACCTCACCGCCGCCGAAGTCATCGGCCAGGTGTGGATTGCCAACAAATCCTTTGGCAGCGTCCCGGCAACCGTCGACCGTGCCATCACCAACGTGGTGATGATGGGCATGGGTGAGCCGCTGCTGAACTTCGACAACGTCATTGCCGCCATGCACCTGATGATGGATGACCTGGGCTACGGCATCTCCAAGCGCCGCGTGACCCTGTCCACCTCGGGCGTGGTGCCGATGATCGATGAGCTGTCCAAGCACATCGACGTCTCCCTGGCGTTGTCCCTGCACGCACCGAATGACGCATTGCGTAACCAATTGGTGCCGATCAACAAGAAATATCCGCTTAAGATGCTGCTCGAGTCGTGCCAGCGCTACATGTCGTCCCTGGGCGAAAAGCGCGTGCTGACCATCGAGTACACCTTGCTCAAGGACATCAATGACAAGGTCGAGCATGCGGTCGAGATGATCGAGTTGCTCAAGAATATCCCGTGCAAGATCAACCTGATCCCGTTCAACCCGTTCCCGCATTCCGGGTACGAGCGGCCAAGCAACAACGCCATTCGCCGGTTCCAGGATCAGCTTCATCATGCCGGTTTCAACGTCACCGTCCGCACCACCCGTGGTGAAGACATCGACGCCGCTTGTGGTCAACTGGTAGGGCAGGTGCTGGATCGCACCCGTCGCAGCGAACGTTATATCGCCGTGCGTGAATTGAGCGCCGAGAACGATATGGCACAGAACGCTGCGAATAAGTAACCAAGAGAGGATCTCTATGTCCCTGCGCTTTGCGCTGCTTTTGCTTTTGGCCAGCCTGTGTGCTGGCTGTGTGCTTTCGGGCGATTACAACCCGATGAAGACCAGCAAGGGCCGTGACGAAGCGCGTGAGGCGTATGTGCAGTTGGGCATCGGTTATCTGCAGCAGGGCATGACCGAACGGGCCAAGGTGCCGTTGAAGAAAGCGCTGGAGCTGGACGATACCGACCCGGACGCCAACGCGGCGCTGGCGCTGGTGTTCCAGGCCGAGATGGAGCCGGAACTGGCCGACCAGCATTTTCGCAAGGCGCTGTCCAAACGTCCCGCCGATGCACGCATCCTCAACAACTACGGCAGTTTTCTTTTCGAGCAAAAACGCTA
Source organism: Pseudomonas fluorescens (assembly GCF_902498195.1). Classification (GTDB taxonomy): domain Bacteria; phylum Pseudomonadota; class Gammaproteobacteria; order Pseudomonadales; family Pseudomonadaceae; genus Aquipseudomonas; species Aquipseudomonas fluorescens_BU. Next base: position 410,768 of record NZ_CABVIY010000002.1, read on the forward strand.
CAAGGAAGCCTACGAGCGCTTTGAGCAGGCCGCTGCCGATACTCTGTATCCTGAGCGTTCACGAGTGTTCGAGAACCTGGGGATGACCGCCGCGATGCTCGGTCAGCGCGACCTGGCCCAGCAGCAACTGGAAAAAGCCCTGCGTTTGAATCGACAACAACCCCGCGCATTGCTGGAAATGGCTGAGTTGTCTTACGAAGACAGGCATTATGTGCCCGCGCGTGACTATTACGATCGTTTTAGCCTGCTCGCCGAGCAAAATGCACGTAGTCTATTGCTCGGCGTCCGGCTGGCAAAAGTGTTTGAAGATCGCGACAAGGCCGCCAGTTTTGGCTTGCAATTAAAAAGACTCTATCCCGGTACACCGGAATATCAGCAATACCTGTCGGAGCAATGATGAAAGCGGCGCATCCCGAAGTTGTAGCAGCGAATCGCGTTAACCCCGGTGAGACTCTGCGCCAGGCCCGCGAAAGCAATGGCTGGTCGCTGGCCGAAGTGGCTCTCAAGCTCAACCTCACCGTCAATTCCCTGAGCAATCTGGAAGCCGGCGCTTTCGACAAGCTGCCAGGGCATACCTTCGCTCGCGGCTATATTCGCGCCTATGCCAAATTGCTCGGCATGGACCAGGCCGTTCTGGTCCAGCAGTTCGACCAATCCACCGGCACCGACTCCCAGGGCAGCAGCGTGCATAGCCTGGGTCGCATCGAAGAGCCGGTCCGGGTATCCCACACTATTTTACGTATTGTCAGCCTGTTGTTGCTGGTGGCAGTGATTGGCGGCGGTTTTGTCTGGTGGCAGGATCAAACGTCGTTGCGCACCAAGGATCTGATCAGCCTGAGCCCTGAGCACGTTGAGGTCGAAGGCGCTGACGGCACCACCCAGATTCACCCGCTGGACGAGCCGGAAGACCAGGCTGTCGCCGAGGGCCAGGCTGAAAACTCCACGGTTCTGGCATTGCCGCAAGCCGAGACTTCGGCCGAAACACCGGTTGAAGCGCAAGTGACTGCACCCGCGGCAGCGCCAACACCAACGCCCGCTGCTCCAGCACACACGGCGGCACCAGTGGTCGCAACGCCAGCCCCGGCGGTTCCTGCCGTACCGGCCCCGACCGTGACCGCGCCAGTTGCTCCGGTGGCTCCTGCGCCAGCCACTCCGGCGGTTGCCCCGGTTGCCGGCCAGGGCCAGGTTCAGCTGCAATTTACCGCCGATTGCTGGACCCAGGTGTCCGACGGCAGCGGCAAGGTGCTGTTCAGTGGTCTCAAGCGTAAGGGCGACAGCCTTTCCGTCAGCGGCAAGCCGCCGTTCGCGGTCCGCCTGGGCTTCGCTCGCGGCGCACAGGTCAGCTACAACGGCCAGGCGGTTGATGTGGCTCCGTTCACCAGTGGCGAGACTGCTCGCCTGAAGTTGGGTCAATAAGTCATGCACGGCGAATCTCCAATCAAACGTCGCGAATCGCGCAAGATCTGGGTCGGTAATGTGCCTGTTGGCGGCGATGCGCCTATCGCTGTGCAGAGCATGACCAACAGCGATACCAACGATGTTGCTGCCACTGTGGCGCAGATCAACCGTCTGGAAGCGGCCGGCGTCGACATCGTAAGGGTGTCCGTGCCGGACATGGATGCCGCCGAGGCCTTCGGCAAGATCAAGCAACTGGTCAAGGTGCCGCTGGTTGCCGATATCCATTTCGACTACCGGATCGCCTTGCGCGTCGCTGAACTGGGCGTCGACTGCCTGCGGATCAACCCGGGCAACATCGGTCGCGAAGATCGTGTACGCGCCGTGGTCGATGCCGCCCGTGATCGCGGGATCCCGATTCGTATCGGGGTCAACGCCGGTTCCCTGGAAAAAGACCTGCAAAAGAAATACGGCGAACCGACCCCGGCCGCGCTGGTCGAGTCTGCCCTGCGCCACGTCGAGCACTTAGAACGGCTGAACTTCCAGGACTTCAAGGTCAGCGTGAAAGCGTCCGACGTGTTCATGGCCGTCGAGGCCTATCGCCTGCTGGCCAAGGAAATCGTCCAGCCGTTGCACCTGGGCATCACCGAAGCCGGTGGTTTGCGTTCAGGCACAGTGAAATCCGCCGTGGGCCTCGGTATGCTGCTCGCCGAAGGGATTGGCGATACTATTCGCATCTCGTTGGCGGCTGATCCGGTCGAGGAAGTGAAAGTCGGCTACGACATTCTCAAGTCCCTGCACCTGCGTTCCCGTGGCATCAACTTCATCGCCTGCCCGAGTTGCTCGCGGCAGAACTTCGATGTGGTCAAGACCATGAACGAGCTGGAAGGGCGCCTCGAAGATTTGCTGGTGCCGCTGGATGTGGCGGTTATCGGTTGCGTGGTCAACGGGCCGGGTGAAGCCAAGGAAGCCCATATCGGCTTGACCGGCGGCACGCCCAACCTGATTTACATCGACGGCAAGCCGTCGCAGAAACTGACGAATGACAATCTGGTGGATGAGCTTGAACGCTTGATCCGCGAGAAAGCGGCCGAGAAGGTCGAGGCTGAAGCAGCGGTTATCGCTCGCGGCTAAGCCCGACTGAAGAGCCGAACGAATTTAAGGATTTAAAGTGAGCAAGTCTCTGCAAGCCATTCGTGGCATGAACGACATCCTGCCCGAACAGACTCCGCTGTGGCGTCATTTCGAGGGCACCGTTTCGCGCCTGCTGGATAACTACGGTTACAAGCAGATCCGCATGCCAATCGTCGAGTTCACCGAGCTGTTCAAGCGCTCCATCGGTGAAGTGACCGACATCGTCGAAAAAGAGATGTACACCTTCGACGACCGCAACGGCGATTCCCTGACCCTGCGCCCTGAAGGCACCGCGGCCTGCGTGCGTGCTGTGCTTGAGCACGGCATCACCGGTGGTGGCCAGGTGCAGAAGCTCTGGTACATCGGCCCGATGTTCCGCCACGAGCGTCCGCAGAAAGGCCGGTACCGCCAGTTCCACCAGATCGGTGTCGAGGTGTTCAACCTGGATGGTCCGGACATCGATGCAGAGCTGATCGTGCTGACGTGGCGCCTGTGGGGCGAGCTGGGCATCCGTGATGCAGTCAAGCTCGAGCTCAACAGCCTGGGCACCAGCGAGTCCCGTGGCCGTTATCGCGAGGCGCTGGTCGAGTTCCTGTCCGGGCACCTGGACAAGCTGGACGAAGACAGCCAGCGTCGCCTGAAGACCAACCCGCTGCGGGTACTGGACACCAAGAACGCCGACACGCAGGCGATCCTGGTCGATGCGCCGAAAATGGCCGACTACCTGGACGAAGAATCACGCCTGCACTTCGAAGGCCTCAAGGCTCGTCTGGACGCCGCCGGCATTCCTTACGTGATCAACCCGAAGCTGGTTCGCGGGCTGGACTACTACAGCAAGACCGTTTTCGAATGGGTCACCGACAAGCTGGGCGCCCAGGGCACCGTGTGTGCCGGTGGTCGCTACGACGGCCTGGTCGAGCAGATGGGCGGCAAGCCGACGGCCGGCGTTGGTTTTGCCATGGGCATCGAGCGCCTGGTCCTGCTGCTGGAAACCCTGGAGCAGATCCCGCAAGAGATCTCCCGTCAGGTCGACGTCTACCTCTGCGCCTTCGGTGAAGAAGCCGAACTGGCCGGCCTGGCCCTGGCCGAGCGTGTGCGTGACCAGTTGCCCAACCTGCGCCTGCAAGTGAATGCCGGCGCCGGCAGCTTCAAGAGCCAGTTCAAGAAAGCCGACAAGAGCGGTGCGTTGTATGCACTGATCCTCGGTGACGATGAGATGGCCCAGCAGGTGGTAGGTTTCAAACCCCTGCGTGGCCAGGGCGAACAACAAAGCATTGCCTGGGATGCGCTTGCTGCACACCTGGCCACCTGCGTCGTGCAGGGTTGAAGCTGTCATAAACAGCCGATTTAGCGATTAAGGAGTATTGGGGTGTCGAGTACCGAAGACGAAAACCTGGCGGATTTAAAGGACTGGTGGTCACGCAACGGCAAGCCCCTGGTCACTGGCGGCCTGTTGGCGCTGGTCATCGTGTTCGGCTGGCAAGCCTTTCACAAGTATCAGAGCAATCAGTCGCAAGGCGCCTCGATGCTCTATCAGCAATTGCTGGAAACCACGCTGACGCCTGATGGCAAGCCTGATGCGGCCCGTGTTTCGGATCTGGCAGGCAAGCTCAACAGCGAGTTCGGCGGCAGCGCCTACGCGCAATACGGCAGCCTGTTCGTGGCCAAGGTCGCCGTCGACAGCGGCAAGCTGGATGACGCAGCCAGTGAGCTGAAAGCCATTGTTGCCAAACCGGCCAACCCGGCGCTGGGCGAAATCGCCCGTCAGCGCCTGGCGCAGGTACTGGCCGCGCAGAACAAGGCCGATGAAGCCCTGAAACTGCTTGAAGGCGATGCCGACAAGGCCTTCCTGGCCACTCGTGAAGAACTCAAGGGAGACCTGCTGGTGCAGTTGGGTCGTACCGATGAAGCACACGCGGCGTATCAAAAAGCCAAGGCGGCACTGTCGGATGAAGCGGCGGTCGGTGGCCTACAAATCAAGCTGGACGACCTGGCCAAAGGGGATGCGTGACGTGATCCGTTGGAAACATGCAGCATTGCTGGCCCTGGCCATTTTGGCCGCGGGTTGCAGCAGCAACAGCAAGAAAGAACTGCCGCCGGCCGAGTTGACCGATTTCAAGGAAGAAGTGGTCCTGCAAAAACAGTGGAGTCGTTCGATCGGTGACGGTCAGGGCGAAACCTACAACATGCTGGTTCCGGCGATCGATGGCGATACCATCTATGCCGCCGACGTCACCGGTGTGGTGATGGCGCTGGATCGCAGCAACGGCGACGTCAAGTGGAAGAAAGATCTCGAACTGCCTGTTTCCGGTGCCGTTGGCGTTGGTTACGGTCTGCTGACGATCGGTACGATCAAGGGTGAAATCGTTGCCCTGGACGCCATCAACGGTGAAGAGAAATGGCGCGCTCGCGTGTCCAGCGAAGTCCTCGCACCACCGGCCAACAACGGTGATGTGGTGGTGGTCCAGACCCAGGACGACCGTCTGATCGGCCTGGATGCCGCAACTGGCAACCAGCGCTGGTTGTATGACAGCACGCCTGCCGTACTGACCCTGCGTGGCACCAGCGCGCCGATCGTGACCAATCGCCTTGCAGTGGCTGGCTTTTCGACCGGTAAAGTGGTTGCCCTGGACATCTCCAACGGCGTGCCGGTCTGGGAGCAGCGTGTAGCGATCCCGCAAGGTCGTTCGGAGCTGGAGCGCGTGGTCGACATCGACGGCGGCCTGCTGCTGTCCGGCGAGACGATTTATGTCGCCAGCTACCAGGGTCGCGTTGCGGCACTGGACCTGCAAAGCGGTCGCCAGCTGTGGCAGCGTGATGCTTCCAGCTACGCCGGTGTCGCCCAGGGTTTCGGAAGCGTCTACGTGAGCCTGTCTTCGGGCACCGTTGAAGGCGTCGACGAACGTTCCACCACGGCCCTGTGGAGCAACGATTCGCTGGCTCGCCGTCAACTCTCGGCTCCGGAAGTGTTCTCCAGCTATGTTGCAGTCGGTGACCTGGAAGGTTACCTGCACCTGCTGAGTCAGGTGGACGGTCGATTCGTCGGCCGCGAACGCATCGACAGCGACGGCCTGCGTGCCCGCCCGCTGGTGGTGGGTGACACGATTTATGTCTATGGCAACAGTGGCAAACTGGAAGCCCTGACCATTAAGTAAAGGTTTGACTATGCTTGGGGTTAAACCCCCAGGCGGCCCCGATTTCCGGGGTTTGCAGCGTTTGTTTACGCTGCCCCGAGCACCAGCCGCTGCCTCGCAGCGGCTTTTGTATTTTCTGAAATAACGAAGTGGAGAGCCGCATGGTTCCCGTAATCGCCCTGGTGGGCCGACCGAACGTCGGCAAGTCCACCTTGTTCAACCGCCTGACCAGGACTCGCGACGCCATTGTCGGCGACTTGTCCGGTCTGACCCGTGATCGCCAGTACGGTGAGGCCAAGTGGCAAGGGCGTTCCTACATTCTGGTCGACACCGGCGGTATCTCCGGTGACGAACATGGTATGGACGAAAAAATGGCCGAGCAGTCGCTGCTGGCCATTGAAGAAGCGGATGTAGTGTTGTTCCTGGTAGATGCCAAGGCGGGTTTCACTGCCGCCGACCAGATGATCGCCGAGCATTTGCGCAAACGTAACAAGCGTTCCTACGTGGTCGCCAACAAGGTCGACAACATCGACCCTGAGATGGCTCGCGCCGAGTTCGCCCCGTTGGGCATGGGCCACGCGATCCCGATCGCCGGTGCTCACGGCCGTGGCATCACCCAGATGCTGGAAATCGCCCTGAGCGAATTCCCGAAAGACGAAGAAGAGCCGGAAGAAGGCGAGGAAGAGGACGTTGCCGAAGGCGAGGAAGCCAAGCGCATTCCTGGCCCGAGCGAAAAAGACGGGATCAAGATCGCAATCATTGGCCGTCCGAACGTCGGCAAGTCGACCCTGGTCAACCGCATGCTCGGTGAAGACCGGGTGATCGTGTATGACCAGCCTGGCACCACCCGCGACAGTATCTACATCCCGTTCGAGCGTAACGACGAGAAGTACACGCTGATCGACACCGCCGGTGTGCGCAAGCGCGGCAAGATCCACGAAGAAGTCGAAAAATTCTCCGTGGTCAAAACCCTGCAAGCCATCAAAGACGCCAACGTGGTGATCTTCGTCATGGACGCCCGCGAAGGCGTGGTGGACCACGACCTCAACCTGCTGGGTTTTGCCATCGAGGCCGGTCGTGCGCTGGTTATCGCGATCAACAAGTGGGACGGCATGACGCCGAGCGAGCGCGACTTCGTGAAGGTCGAGCTGCAACGTCGACTGTTCTTCGTTGACTACGCCGACATCCACTTCATCTCGGCGCTGCACGGTACGGGCGTGGGCAACCTCTACGCTTCGGTGCAGAACTCGTTCAAGTCCGCGGTCACCCGTTGGCCGACCAACCGCCTGACCCAGATTCTGGAAGACGCGGTCGGCGAGCACGCGCCACCGATGGTCAACAATCGCCGGATCAAGCTGCGTTATGCTCACCTGGGTGGCGCGAACCCGCCGATCATCGTGATTCACGGTAACCAGATCGAGAAGGTGCCGAAGTCGTACGTTCGTTACCTGGAAAACACCTATCGCCGTGTCCTGAAGCTGGTCGGTACTCCGATCCGCATCGAGTTCAAGGGTGGCGAGAACCCGTACGAAGGCAACAAGAACTCGCTGACCGACCGCCAGGTCAACAAGAAGCGTCGCTTGATGTCGCACCACAAGAAGGCCGACAAGAAGCGTCGCGATAAGCGATAGAAGCAGCTGCAAGCTACAAGCTGTAAGTTAAAGCGGAAAGGGCCCTGTTCAGGGCCCTTTTTTGCATCTGGAGGTTTGACGCTTGACCACTTGCGGCTTGCAGCTTGAAACTTGGTGCTCACCTGCAAGGGGCTACCGATGATCACCAGTAAGCTGCCGAATGTCGGCATCACTATTTTCACTCAAATGTCTCAGCTCGCGGCGCAAACCGGCGCGCTCAATCTGTCCCAGGGCTTCCCCGATTTCGATGCCCCGCAAGCGCTGTGCGATGCGGTCGGCCGGCATGTAGCCAAGGGTCACAACCAGTATTCGCCGATGACCGGCCTGCCGGCATTGCGTCAGCAAGTGGCAGCGAAGATCGCTCGCAGCTACGGCGTCAATGTCGATGCCGACCACGAGGTGACGATCACTCCCGGTGCCACCCAAGCGATTTTCTGTGCGATTCAGGCGGTTATCCACAGCGGCGACGAAGTGATCGTGTTCGACCCGTGCTACGACAGCTACGAGCCTTCGGTAGAGCTGGCCGGCGGTCGTTGCGTGCATGTGCAACTCGGGCTGAAAGATTTCGCCATCGACTTCCAGAAACTGGCCGAGGCCATCACGCCTCGCACGCGGATGATTGTGCTGAACACACCGCATAACCCCAGTGGCGCGTTGATCAGCCGTGCCGAACTGGATCAGTTGGCGGACCTGATCCGTGATCGCGATATCTACCTCGTCAGCGACGAAGTCTACGAGCACCTGGTGTTCGACGGTGTACCTCACGTCAGCGTGCTGAATCACGAAGAGCTGTATCAGCGTGCCTTCGTGGTCAGTTCCTTCGGCAAGACTTACCACGTCACCGGCTGGAAAACCGGATACGTCGTCGCACCGCCAGCCCTGACGGCCGAGCTGCGCAAGGTACACCAGTACGTCAGTTTCTGCGGCGTGACGCCGCTGCAATATGCCCTGGCTGATTTCATGGCCGAGCATCCGGAACACGTCGAAGAATTGCCGGGTTTCTATCAGGCCAAGCGCGATCTGTTCTGCGACCTGCTGGCACCGTCGCGTTTCAGTTTTACTCGGGTGACCGGCACCTATTTCCAGTTGGTCGATTACTCGCAGATCCGCCCGGACCTCAATGATGTCGAAATGGCGTTGTGGATGACCCGCGAACACGGTGTGGCGAGTATTCCGATCTCGGTGTTCTACCAGACTCCGCCCGAAGGCCAACGCCTGGTGCGCCTGTGTTTTGCCAAGCGCGAAGAGACCCTGTGCGAAGCGGCGGAGAAACTATGCGTGATTTGAGTGCACTTCCAAACCTGACCGTGGCGCTGATTCAGACGACCCTGGCCTGGCACGACCGCCAGGCCAACCTCGAGCATTTCGAGTCGTTGCTGGAGCAGGCTCGCGGCGCTGATCTGGTGATTTTGCCGGAAATGTTCACCACCGGCTTCTCGATGGAATCCGAGACGCTCGCCGAGGCGGAAAACGGCCCCACCAGCAAGTGGCTACGGTCGCAAGCGGCCAAGCTTGAGGCGGTGATCACCGGTAGCGTCATCGTTCAGGCGGCGGATGGCAGTCATCGCAATCGCCTGTTGTGGGCACGGCCGGACGGCGAGGTGCTGCATTACGACAAACGCCATTTGTTTCGCATGGCCGGCGAGCACAACCACTACACCCCCGGCGAGCGCCAGGTGCAGTTCGAGCTCAAGGGTTGGCGGGTGCGCCCGCTGATTTGCTACGACCTGCGCTTCCCGGTGTGGAGTCGTGATGCCCAGGACACCGACCTTCTGTTGTACACCGCCAACTGGCCAGGTGCGCGACGCCAGCACTGGAACCGCTTGCTACCGGCGCGGGCGATCGAAAACCTGTGCTACGTGGCGGCGGTGAACCGTGTTGGCACCGACGGTAAGGGCTTTGCCTATACCGGGGACAGTCAGGTGCTGGATTTCCAGGGTGAGACCTTGCTCAGCGCAGGGGAGGCGGACGGGGTGTTCAAGGTGGTGCTGGATGCGGCGGAACTGGCGGCTTATCGCACAAGATTTCCGGCGAATCTGGACGCAGATACTTTTGAGTTCACCTGAGATTTTGTCAGTACTGAAAAGATCGCAGCCTTCGGCAGCTCCTACAGGGGAATCCATTCCCCTGTAGGAGCTGCCGAAGGCTGCGATCTTTTGATCTTCAAGCGATACAAACAAAAAGGCCCCGGAATTTACACCCCAGGGCCTTTTTGAATGGCGGCGAAGGTTACGCCGCTTTCGCTTCCGGCTGGCTCAGGGAACGGTTCAGCGCGCTGAACAGGGCCTTGAAGCTGGCGGTGGTGATATTTTCATCGATACCGACGCCGTGCACGGCGCGCTCACCGTTCACCCGCAGTTCAATGTAGGCCGCGGCCTTGGCATTGGTGCCCGCGCCGATGGCGTGTTCGTTGTAGTCCATGATTTCCACCGGGATCGGCAGGCCGGCCACCAGCGCTTCCAGCGCGCCGTTGCCTTTGCCGCGCCAGTGAAGGTTGGTTTCGCCCTGGCCTTGGCTGGCGACTTCCACTTCGACGGCGCTGTGGCCGTTTTCTTCCTGCAGGCGATGGCTGACCAGCGCGTACGGGGCGTTGGCCTGCAAGTACTCCCTGTGCAACAGGGCGTGGATCTGCTGGGCGGTCATTTCCAGGCCCAGGCGATCGGTTTCACGCTGCACGACCTGGCTGAACTCAATCTGCATGCGACGTGGCAAGCTGATGCCGTATTCCTGTTCCAGCAGGTAAGCGATACCGCCTTTGCCCGACTGGCTGTTGACGCGAATCACCGCCTCGTAGCTGCGGCCGATGTCGGCCGGGTCGATCGGCAAGTACGGCACTTCCCACAAGGCATCGGATTTCTGCTGGGCAAAGCCCTTGCGGATCGCGTCCTGGTGCGAACCGGAGAATGCGGTGTGCACCAGGTCGCCGACGTACGGGTGACGTGGGTGCACCTGGATCTGGTTGCACTCCTCGACGACCTTGCGCACGCCGTCGATATCGGAGAAGTCCAGTTGAGGGTCGAGACCCTGGGTGTACATATTCAGGGCCACGGTCACCAGGTCGACGTTACCGGTGCGTTCGCCGTTGCCAAACAGGCAGCCTTCGACACGGTCGGCACCGGCCATCAGGCCCAGTTCGGTGGCGGCTACGCCAGTGCCACGGTCGTTGTGGGTGTGCAGGCTGATGATCACGCTGTCACGACGGTTGATGTGACGGCCGAACCATTCGATCTGGTCGGCATAGATGTTCGGGGTTGCGCATTCAACGGTGGCCGGCAGGTTGAGGATGATCTTGCGCTCGGGCGTCGGGTTCCAGACCTCGATCACTGCATCGCAGACTTCCTTGGCGAACTCCAGTTCAGTGGCGCTGAAGGTTTCCGGGGAGTACTGGAAGGTCCACTGGGTTTCCGGCTGCTGGGCGGCATATTTGACGAACAGCTTGGCCGCGTTCACGGCGATTTCCTTGACCCCTGCATAGTCCTGATTGAAGACGATGCGGCGGAAAGAAGGAGACGTGGCGTTGTACAGGTGAACGATGGCTTTTTTCGCGCCGCGCAGGGATTCGAAAGTGCGCGCGATCAGGTCTTCGCGTGCCTGGGTCAACACCTGGATGGTGGTGTCGTCCGGAATATGGCCGTCTTCGATCAGGGTGCGGACGAAGTCGAAATCAGTTTGCGAGGCGGACGGGAATGAGGCTTCGATCTCTTTCACGCCGACCTGCACGAGGGTTTTCCAGAAGCGCAGCTTCTTGGCGGCGTCCATCGGTTCGATCAGCGACTGGTTACCGTCACGCAGGTCGGAACTGCACCAGATCGGCGCGGCCGTGATGGTTTTCGACGGCCAGGTGCGATCCGGGATATCGATGGTCGGGAACGCACGGTATTTCGAAGACGGGTCTTTGAGCATGCTCATCGGGAAATCCTTATTGTGTGGGCCGAAAAAAGGCGGCCTGCCGGTGGATCAAATTTACTGGGGGGAAAGCGTGGGACGAGGCACCGCGATTCAGCCCGGCAGTCGTGCGCTGACAAGGCACAAGCTGCGGTGCTGGCGGAGCTGAATGAGGGTGTGAGAGGTTTTCATGCCTTCAACCCTAACCGCGAGGGGGAAGGATGGCAAGCAGCCGGAAAAAATTGAGAGGAATACTCGTCACGACCTGTTTATCGAGATTTTATTGCTCTTCATCGATCTGAACGTGAGGTTGTTTGCGCGAGGTTTGAGCGATGCGCAATCGGAAGTTTGGGCGCGGGGTCCCTGTGTGAGGCTATTCTTCTTTAAAGCCTCTACGGGCAAGCGGGAGTCGGCGATGAACGAGTCTGATTGGAAACAGTATTGCGTGTTGCGGCCGGTGGCCCACGAGCGGATGTGCGTCCGGATCATGGCAGACGTCGAAAAAATCGTGCTGGACAAGAGTATCTCGCCCTACGAACGGATTGATGCCAGCGAGGAGTTGCTCAAAGGGGGGCAGAAAGAGCTGTATTGGGCGTTTGGCGTTTTCAGGTTTTCACGCCATGAGGCGCGGTCGCACTTGCTGGGGTTGTGTGCGCGGGAGTTGATCACGGCGCAGGAGTTGAGCTGGTTTTCGGTGGAAACGCAGGAGTGGGTCAGGCACTGTCTGGCGGATCGGGAGGTTCACGGGATTGAGGATCTGGAAGCGGAATAGTGGTGTCAGCAATGCCGCCTTCGCGAGCAAGCCCGCTCCCACAAGGATCACTGAAACCCTGTGGGAGCGGGCTTGCTCGCGAAGAGGCCGGCTGCTGCACCGCAAATTCAGGGCTGGAATGCCCCGATAAAAATCGCCGGATCCACCCGCGCATCGTTCAGGCTGACATTCCAGTGCATATGCGGGCCGGTCGCCCGGCCAGTCGCACCCACCTTGCCCACCACGCCACCGCGAGCCAGTTGCTGCCCCAACTTCACATCAATCTTCGACATATGGCAGAACATGCTGATAAAGCCTTGGCCATGGTCGACAAACACGGTGTTGCCGTTGAAAAAGTAATTGCCGATCAGAATGACCTTGCCCGCGGCGGGGGTCTTGATTGGCGTACCTGCCGGCACGGCGAAATCCAGGCCGGAGTGAGGGTTGCGCTCCTCGCCATTGAAGAATCGGCGCACGCCGAACTTGCTCGACAGCGGGCCGTTGACCGGTTTGTCCAGCAACACATTGCTGGGCGTATTCGGGCTAAAGGTGCGATAGGCCGCGATCTGCTCGGCCAGTTCGCGCTCGATGCGCTTGAGATTGTCCGGGTCCGGGTTGACCTGTTGGGTGTTTTTCAGGGTGATGCGCTGTTCCGGGTATTTCTTGTTGCCGACGGTGAAACCCAGGTTGCGACCGCCGCTGCTGATGGACTGGGCGCCGGGCTTGGCGGTCAGTGGCACGCCGACAATGGCCAGCCAATTGTTCTGCTCCTTGATCACCAACACCGGCTTGCCCTGGTAGCTGGCTTTCGGTGCCTGTGCGGCAGCGCCGAGATCCACCACGGCCACGCCGCCCGGTACGGGTTTGTTCAACAGGCGCGTGATGTAACTGTCGGCATGGGCGTTGAAGGTCAGGCACAACAACAGAAAAGGAGCGAGAAAACGCGGCATGGATCAGTCCAGTAAAGAAAGAGTGACGGGGGTCAGGTGATTGTCTTCGACCCGCACTTGCAGTTCGCCTTCACCCAGCCTGGCCTTCAGGCGCTGGCCGGTATGGGTTTGCCCGGCGCTGCGGATGGCGTTGCCACGCTCGTCCAGCAAAATGCTGTAGCCACGGCCGAGGGTCGCCAGGGGGCTGACCACATGCAGCGTCTGCATTTGGCTTTGCAGTTGCAGGCGACGGCTTTTCAGGCCTTCGCGGATGGCCCGGGGCAGGCGTTCGGCGAGGCTGTCGAGGCGTTGACGCAGCAGCGCCAGTTGCCGGCCCGGATGCTGCCCGGCCAGGCGGGTTTCCAGGCGGATCAGCCGTTCGCGACGGGTGTTGAGGCTGCGCTCGAAGGCGCGGCGCAGACGCATGTCCAGGTCGTCCAGGCGCTGCGCTTGCTGGCGCAGGCGTTCGCCCGGATGACGCAGGCGGCGTGAGATCCCTTCCAGGCGCAGCCGGTCACGCATCAGGCGGTCACGCATGCGCATTACCAACCGACGGTGCAGGCTCTCGACCCGGCGCACCAGATCGCTGGAGTCTGGCGCCAGCAGTTCGGCGGCGGCAGAGGGCGTGGGGGCGCGAACGTCGGCCACGAAGTCGCTGATCGACACGTCGGTTTCATGGCCGACCGCGCTGACGATCGGCGTCACGCAGGCGTCCACGGCGCGGGCCACGGCTTCTTCGTTGAAGCACCAGAGGTCTTCCAGCGAGCCGCCGCCACGGGCCAGGATCAACGCATCGAAGCCACGGGCGTCCGCCAGTTTCAGCGCGCGGACAATTTGTGCGGTGGCTTCGCGGCCCTGCACGGCGGTGGGGATCAGGGTCAGTTGCACCTGCGGTGCGCGGCGGCGGAAGACGCTGATGATGTCGCGAATCACCGCGCCGGTGGGTGAGCTGATGATGCCAATGCGCTGCGGATGCGCCGGCAGTGGCACTTTGCGGTCGGCGCTGAACAGGCCCTCGGCGCTGAGCTTTTCCTTCAGCGCATCGAACGCCAGGCGCAACGCGCCGTCACCGGCCGGTTCCACGGTGTCGAGGATCAACTGGTAATCGCCGCGCCCCTCGAACAACGAGACTTTGCCGCGAACCTTGACCGCCAGGCCGTCCTTCAGCGCCTGGCGCACCCGGGCGGCGTTCTGCCGAAACAGCGCGCAACGCACCTGGGCACCGCTGTCCTTGAGGGTGAAATACACGTGGCCGGACGCCGGGCGGGCGAGGTTGGAAATTTCGCCTTCGACCCAGATGTTGCTGAACACGTCTTCGAGCAACACCCGTGCGCGGCCGTTGAGCTGGCTGACGGTCAGGACTTCGCGGTCCAGGCCGAGTCTTGCAAAGGGATCTTTAATCATGGGGCGCATGATAAAGGCAATCTCCAGCTGAATGCACGATCCCTTGTAGGCGCTGCCGAAGGCTGCGATCTTTTGACCTGGAAAGCAAAAATCAAAAGATCGCAGCCTTCGGCAGCTCCTACATGGATTGGATGAAATGTTGAGTGAATTGTTAAACCAATGGCCCTTCGGCGCCGTGGACTGGCTGGTGATCGGGACGGGCATCGCCCTGGCTTACATCGTGTTCGGCATTGCCGGGTTCGGTACGGCGCTGGTGGCCGGGCCAATTCTGATTCTGTTCATGCCGCTGTCGAAAATCGTTCCGCTGCTGGTACTGCTGGATTTCATCGCGGCGTTCGGCAACCTGTTACCTTCCAGAAGGGACGTGGCCAAGCCGGAGCTGCTGCGATTGCTGCCGTGCATGGCGGTCGGCTGCACCCTGGGGGTGATTTTTCTGTTGAACCTCAAGTCCGACGTGTTGCTGCTGTTGATGGGGCTGTTTATCAGCGCCTATGCCATTTACAGCCTGTGGGTGAAGGCGCGCCCGGCGCAATTGTCTGCCGTTTGGGCAGTGCCGATGGGCACGGTGGGCGGGATGTTCGGCGCGTTGTTTGGCAGTGGCGGCTTTTTGTACGCGATTTATCTGAACAGTCGACTGCCCAAGGACGAAGCCCGGGCAACCCAAAGCGCGCTGATCAGTTGCAGCACGGTGGTGCGCTTGAGCCTGTTTGTGGTGGCGGGCGTGTATGCCGAGCTGCCCTTGCTGGTCCTGGCACTGTGTCTGTTGCCCGCAATGGCATTGGGGTTGTGGATCGGGCGACGCTTGACCAGGCGCTTGTCCCGCGAGGCCTTTGTGCGGTTGGTGACGTGGCTGGTGCTGGCGAGCGGGATTGCGTTGATCGGGCGCTACCTGAGCGCCTGACCGTTTCCTGCAGGAGAGCCGCGCTGTATCGATTCAATCGTTGTATTGACTCAACAAACGCTCAAGTCGTGCGCTGAGGCGGCGTTTGATTTCGGTTTCGATGTGCGGCGCGAAGTCGTCGATCACGTCTTGCATGATCAATTGCGCGGCGGCGCGCAGCTCGCTGTCGAGGTACAGCAAGGCGTCGGCGTTCTTGTTGGCGCTCTGTGCCGGTTCGGCGGCAGGTTTGGCGGGTGTCGGCTCGACGGTCGGCGCGGGTTCGCTGACGGTGTCGAACAACATGGGAATCTGTTCCTGGTCACCGTCTTCGACCGTGTCGGTCAGTAGCGGTGGTTGCAGGTTGTCATCGCCGAGCAATTGGCGGATCGACTCGAGGTCGTCCAGCAGGTGCGCGGACTTTTGCAGCGGTTTTGGAGTGTCCATCGGAATGCTCAGAGTCGCTGTAAACGGTGATCTTGCAGAGGATAGCCCTGTTCGCGGTAGAAACGGAAACTCTCCCGCGCGGCCTGGCGGATCACTGGATCTTCGACCACCACTTCCGCCACGCGGGCGAAGCGTTGGGCAAAGGCCGGGACCTTCAGGTCGAGGTTGACCAGCAAATCCTGGTGCTGACCGCAGTCATCGCCAACCCCCAGGACGATGGTGCTGTCCGGTTCGCTTTCAGCAGGGCCGTGGGGCACAAAACTTTCACCCTTGAAGGCCCACAGTCGCGCATCAAGCTCCTCGCGCTGGGCGGCGTCGCTGCAATGCAGGTAGACACGGTGGCCCATGCGCCAGGCTTTTTCGGTGAGCTTGCAGGCGAAATCCAGACGTGCCGAAGGATCGGCGCTGGGCAGGATATAGAAGTCGACTTTGGTCATTGCGGTTCCTGAGCCTTGGGCGGCGCCACTCGCAAGCGACGCCGCCCAGGTTCATCGGTTTCAGGCTTTGGCGCGGTCCAGCAGGTACTGGGTCAGCAACGGAACCGGACGGCCAGTGGCACCCTTGTCCTTGCCGCCGCTGGTCCAGGCCGTGCCGGCGATGTCCAGGTGCGCCCAGTTCAGGTTCTTGGTGAAGCGCGACAGGAAGCAGGCGGCGGTGATGGTGCCGGCTTTTGGACCGCCAATGTTGGCGATGTCGGCGAACGGGCTGTCCAGCTGCTCCTGGTACTCATCGAACAGCGGCAGTTGCCAGGCGCGGTCGTCGGCAGCCTTGCCGGCGCTCAGCAGTTGGCCGATCAGTTCGTCGTTGTTGCCCAGCAGGCCCGAGGTGTGGGAACCCAGCGCAACCACGCAGGCACCGGTCAGGGTGGCGATGTCGATCACCGCTTGCGGCTTGAAACGCTCGGAGTAGGTCAGGGCGTCGCACAGCACCAGGCGGCCTTCGGCGTCGGTGTTGAGGATCTCCACGGTCTGGCCGCTCATGGTAGTGACGATGTCGCCAGGGCGCGAAGCGTTGCCGCTCGGCATGTTCTCGGCGCAGGCCAGGATGCACACCAGGTTGATCGGCAGCTTCAGTTCGAGCACGGCACGCAGGGTGCCGAACACGCTGGCGGCGCCGCCCATGTCGTATTTCATTTCATCCATGCCGGCGCCCGGCTTGAGGCTGATGCCGCCGGTGTCGAAGGTGATGCCCTTGCCGACCAGTGCGTACGGCTTCTCGGATTTCTTGCCACCGTTGTACTGCATGACGATCAGGCGCGGTGGCTGGGCGCTGCCCTGGCCGACGGCGTAGAACGAGCCCATGCCCAGTGCCTTGATCTTTTTCTCGTCGAGGACTTCGACTTTCAGGTCCTTGAACTCTTTGCCGAGGTCCTTGGCCTGCTCACCGAGGAAGGTCGGGTGGCAGATGTTCGGCGGCAGGTTGCCCAGGTTGCGGGTGAAGGCCATGCCGTTGGCGATCGCGGTGGCGTGAGTCACGGCGCGTTGCACTTCAGCCTGGGCTGCCTTGATGGTCAGCAGGGTGATTTTCTTCAGGGCGCGGGGTTCGGCTTTCTGGCTCTTGAACTGGTCGAACTGGTATTCGCCGTCCACCAGGGTTTCGGCCAGCAGGCGGGTCTTGCCGTAGCTGTCGCGGCCTTTGACCACGATTTCGTCGAGGGCCAGTACCGCATCGCTGCCGCCCAGGCCTTTGAGGGTGTTGAGTACGCCGGCGATGATTTTGCGGAACGGACGGTCGCCCAGCTCCTCATCCTTGCCCACGCCAACCAGCAGGACGCGTTCGGCTTTCAAGTTAGGCAGGCTGTGCAGCAACAAGCTCTGGCCGACTTTGCCGGCCAGGTCGCCACGCTTGAGAACGGCGCTGATCGCACCGCCGCTGAGTTCGTCGAGTTGCCTGGCGGCAGCACCGAGCTTGCGGCCTTCACCGACGGCAACCACCAGCGTGGCGGTCTTCAACGTTTCCGGGTTAACGCTTTTTACAACCAGTTCCATGTCCGGGTCCCTGAATTGATGGTCAACTCGCAAGCGCTCGACAGTGGTCTGCGTCGCTTGCTTATAAATAGAGGCGCCGGTAGTGCCCGGCGACGAAGGCCGCAGTTTGAACCTCGCTACCGGCGCCTGACAACCCTCGGCTGCACGAATATAGGCGCGAGCTCGCTCGCGATGAACCCAAGAACGGCGCGGGGTGTCAGAGGTCCGGCGTTATCGTTGACGACCATCGCGAGCAAGCTCGCTCCTGCGTGCATTGCGCCGTGACAGGCGCACTCAATCACAGGATAATGCGCCATCTTTTTTTGGCGGCTCTGCCTTGCGGGTTGCCAGAAATGTTTGCTTGTTTGGCCGCCTTAGCCTGACAACCCTGGAGTGTCTGGTTTGATTGTCTTCCGTTATCTATCCCGCGAAGTCCTGTTGACCTTGAGCGCCGTGAGCGGCGTGCTGCTGGTCATCATCATGAGCGGGCGCTTCATCAAATACCTCGCCCAGGCCGCCTCCGGCCAGCTGGATCCGGGCTCGCTGTTCCTGATCATGGGCTTTCGCCTGCCCGGCTTCCTGCAGCTGATCCTGCCTCTGGGCCTGTTTCTCGGCATCCTGCTGTCCTACGGTCGCCTGTACCTCGAAAGCGAAATGACCGTGCTCTCGGCCACCGGCATGAGCCAGCAACGCCTGTTTCGCATGACCCTGTTCCCGGCCACGCTGGTGGCGCTGGTGGTTGCCTGGTTGAGCCTGAGCCTGGCGCCACAAGGTGCCAATCAGTTCCAGCTGCTGCTGAACAAGCAAGATGCCCTGACCGAATTCGATACCCTGGAGCCTGGGCGTTTCCAGGCCCTGCGCGACGGTACCCGGGTGACCTACACCGAACAGTTGTCGGATGACCGCATCAACCTGGGCGGCGTGTTCATTTCGCAGAAGAACATCAATTCCGACAAGAAGGACCGCGGGATCTCCGTGCTGGTGGCCGAAAAGGGCCGCCAGGAGATCCGTCCCGACGGCAACCGTTACCTGATCCTCGACAATGGCTACCGTTATGACGGTAACCCCGGGCAAGCCGATTACCGTGCGATCAAGTACGAAGAGTACGGCGTGCTGCTGCCCAAGCCGGATGTCAGTGATGAAGTGACCGATCGCGATGCGATGACCACCGCGTCCTTGCTGGGTAGCGACGACATCCGTTCCCGCACCGAGCTGCAATGGCGTCTGTCGTTGCCGTTGCTGGTGTTCATCGTGACCCTGATGGCGGTGCCGCTGTCGCGGGTCAATCCACGCCAGGGCCGTTTCCTCAAGCTGCTGCCGGCGATTCTTCTTTATATGGCTTACCTGACCATCCTGATTGCCGCGCGCGGCGCCCTCGAAAAGGGCAAGATTCCGCCCGCGATCGGTCTGTGGTGGGTGCACGCGATCTTCCTGGTCATTGGTCTGGGCCTGCTCTACTGGGAACCCCTGCGCTTGAAGATGGCGAGTCGCCGCAGCGCGCTGGAGGTGGCCCGTGGTTAAGCTCGACCGCTACATCGGTAGCAGCGTGTTCATGGCGATCCTGGCCGTGCTGGGGATTATTCTGGGCCTGGCGACCTTGTTTGCGTTCATCGATGAGATGGGCGATGCCAGCGACACCTATACCTTGCTTGATATTCTGAGTTACGTGCTGCTGACCGCGCCGCGTCGCTTGTACGACATGCTGCCAATGGCCGCGCTGATCGGTTGCCTGATCGGCCTGGGCAGCCTGGCCAGCAACAGCGAGCTGACCATCATGCGCGCGGCCGGGGTCTCGGTCGGGCGGATCGTCTGGGCGGTGATGAAGCCGATGCTGGTGCTGATGGTGGTGGGACTGCTGATTGGCGAGTACATCGCGCCGGCCACTGAAAGCACCGCCCAGGCCAATCGCTCGCTGGCCCAGGGCAGCGGCGATGCGCAAAGTGCCAAGCACGGTCTGTGGCACCGTCAGGGCGACGAGTTCATCCACGTCAACTCGGTGCAACCCAACGGTCTGCTGTATGGCGTGACCCGTTATCGCTTCGATGGCGAGCGTCACATCTTGTCATCGAGCTTCGCCAAGCGCGCCGAGTTCGACAAGGATCACTGGCAGCTGAGCGACGTCACCACCACGCTGTTCCATGAAAAGAGCACCGAAGTGGTCAGCGCGCCGGTCGAGCGCTGGGACGTGGCGTTGAGCCCGCAATTGCTGAGTACCGTGGTCATGGCGCCCGAGTCGCTGTCGATCACCGGTCTCTGGGGTTATATCCACTACCTGGCGGATCAGGGGCTGAACAACGGTCGCTACTGGCTGGCGTTTTGGGTCAAGGTGTTGCAGCCGCTGGTGACCGCCGCCCTGGTGTTGATGGCGATCTCCTTCATTTTCGGTCCGTTGCGTTCGGTGACCCTCGGCCAGCGGGTGTTTACCGGGGTGCTGGTGGGTTTCACCTTCCGTATCGCCCAGGATTTGCTGGGGCCGTCGAGCCTGGTATTCGGTTTTCCGCCGCTGTTTGCAGTGCTGGTGCCGGCCGGTGTCTGCGCCCTGGCGGGGCTCTGGCTGTTGCGTCGCGCCGGTTGACGGCGGGGCTTTTACCGCTCCAGGCCCATGAAAAAACGCCCCTGTCGCGAGACCGGGGCGTTTTTGTACGCGCCGTCTGACCTGCGAACGTGACGCTTGCGCCGTGGATCAGGTACAATTCCCGGCTATTTTTCGGCGGGCTATGCCTGCAGCCTTTTTGAGTGTTGATCCGTGAGTGATTTGAGTCATATCCGCAATTTCTCCATCATCGCCCACATTGACCATGGCAAGTCGACGCTGGCCGATCGCTTCATCCAGATGTGCGGCGGCCTGGCCGAGCGTGAAATGGAAGCCCAGGTACTGGATTCCATGGATCTTGAGCGTGAACGCGGGATCACCATCAAGGCGCACAGCGTCACCCTGTA
Source organism: Pseudomonas fluorescens (assembly GCF_902498195.1). Taxonomy (GTDB): domain Bacteria; phylum Pseudomonadota; class Gammaproteobacteria; order Pseudomonadales; family Pseudomonadaceae; genus Aquipseudomonas; species Aquipseudomonas fluorescens_BU. The sequence goes on from NZ_CABVIY010000002.1 coordinate 431,262, forward strand.
TTACAAAGCCAAAGATGGTATCAACTATCAGCTGAACTTCATTGACACCCCCGGCCACGTTGACTTCACCTATGAAGTCAGCCGCTCGCTGGCGGCCTGTGAAGGCGCACTGCTGGTGGTCGATGCCGGCCAGGGCGTGGAAGCACAATCGGTTGCCAACTGCTACACGGCGATCGAGCAGGGCCTGGAAGTGATGCCGGTGCTGAACAAGATCGACCTGCCACAGGCCGATCCGGACCGCGTGAAGGAAGAAATCGAGAAAATCATCGGCATCGATGCCACCGACGCGGTCACTTGCAGCGCCAAGACCGGTCTGGGCGTCGATGAAGTGCTGGAGCGCCTGGTCGCTACCATTCCGGCGCCGACCGGCAATATCGAAGATCCGCTGCAAGCGCTGATCATCGACTCCTGGTTCGACAACTACCTGGGCGTTGTGTCCCTGGTGCGCGTACGCCACGGCCGCGTGAAGAAGGGCGACAAGATTCTGGTCAAGTCCACCGGCAAGATCCACCTGGTGGACAGCGTCGGTGTCTTCAACCCTAAACACACCGCCACCGTCGACCTGAAGGCCGGCGAAGTAGGCTTCATCATCGCCGGCATCAAGGACATTCACGGGGCGCCAGTGGGCGATACCCTGACCTTGAGCTCGACGCCGGACGTCGATGTGCTGCCAGGTTTCAAACGTATTCAGCCGCAGGTGTACGCCGGCCTGTTCCCGGTCAGCTCCGACGACTTCGAAGACTTCCGTGAAGCGCTGCAGAAGCTCACCCTGAACGACTCGTCCCTGCAGTACACCCCGGAAAGTTCCGACGCCCTGGGCTTCGGCTTCCGTTGCGGGTTCCTCGGCATGCTGCACATGGAAATCATCCAGGAGCGCCTGGAGCGCGAGTACGACCTGGACCTGATCACCACCGCTCCGACGGTAATCTTCGAGCTGCTGCTCAAGACCGGTGAGACGATCTACGTCGATAACCCGTCGAAACTGCCGGATCTGTCGTCGATCGAAGACATGCGCGAGCCGATCGTGCGGGCCAATATCCTTGTGCCGCAGGAGCACCTGGGCAACGTCATCACCCTGTGCATCGAGAAGCGTGGCGTGCAGCACGACATGCTGTTCCTCGGTTCCCAGGTGCAGGTGACCTATGACCTGCCGATGAACGAAGTGGTGCTGGACTTCTTCGACCGCCTGAAATCCACCAGTCGTGGCTATGCTTCGCTGGATTATCATTTCGATCGTTACCAATCGGCTAATCTGGTGAAACTGGATGTGCTGATCAACGGCGATAAAGTCGACGCCCTGGCGTTGATCGTGCACCGTGACAACTCGCACTACAAAGGTCGCCAGTTGACCGAGAAGATGAAAGACCTGATTCCGCGGCAGATGTTCGACGTGGCAATCCAGGCCGCCATTGGCGGTCAGATTGTGGCGCGTACAACCGTCAAGGCACTCAGAAAGAACGTATTGGCCAAATGCTACGGTGGTGACGTCAGCCGTAAGAAAAAGCTGCTGGAAAAGCAAAAGGCCGGTAAAAAACGCATGAAGCAGGTCGGTAACGTGGAAATTCCACAAGAAGCCTTCCTTGCCGTGCTCAGGTTGGATAGTTAGGTCCTATGTCACTAAATTTCCCGCTGTTGCTGGTCATCGCCGTGTTCGTCTGCGGCCTGTTGGCGTTGCTTGATCTGCTGGTCCTGGCACCGCGTCGGCGGGCCGCCATTGCCTCCTATCAGGGCAGCGTCAGCCAGCCTGATGTCGTGGTGGTCGAGAAGCTGAACAAGGAGCCGCTGCTGGTCGAGTACGGCAAATCGTTCTTCCCGGTGTTGTTCATCGTGCTGGTGCTGCGTTCGTTCCTGGTGGAGCCGTTCCAGATTCCTTCCGGCTCGATGAAACCGACCCTGGATGTCGGCGACTTCATTCTGGTGAGCAAGTTTTCCTACGGGATCCGCCTGCCGGTGATCGACAAGAAAATCATCGAGGTCGGTGAACCACAACGCGGCGATGTGATGGTGTTCCGCTATCCAAGCGATCCGAACGTCAACTACATCAAGCGTGTCGTCGGCTTGCCGGGTGACCAGGTTCGCTATACCGCCGACAAGCGTCTGTTCGTCAACGGCGAGTCGATTGCCGAGCAACTGGTCGGCTCCGAGCCGGGCACGTTGGGCAGCGCCGAGCTCTACAAGGAAAAACTCGGCGTCGCCGAGCACCTGATCCGCAAGGAAATGAGCCGCTACCGCGCAACGCCGGACCGTACGTGGACCGTGCCTGCCGGGCACTACTTCATGATGGGCGACAACCGCGACAACTCCAACGACAGTCGCTACTGGGATGATCCGAACATTCCCAAGGATCTGCTGGGCATGGTTCCCGACAAGAATATCGTCGGCAAGGCCTTTGCAGTCTGGATGAGCTGGCCGGAACCCAAACTCAGTCACCTGCCGAATTTCTCGCGGGTTGGCCTGATCCAGTAATCACACACGGCGCTGTTGAACACAGCGCCGAATGCATTTCTGGAGTCGGCACAATCGGCGGCAGAAGCATGAACAACGATATTCAGGACGTTATTTTTGAACACAGCGTTAATTGTCCCAAGCCTGCGCCAGTACCTGGCGATGGCGGTGGAATCCAACCACGAACTCAGCGTGGGAAAACCGTGAGCGTCTCTCTAAGCCGTCTCGAGCGTCAGCTCGGCTACACCTTCAAGGATCAGGAACTGATGGTCCTGGCCCTGACTCACCGCAGCTTTGCCGGGCGTAACAACGAACGCCTGGAGTTCCTCGGTGACGCCATCCTCAACTTCGTCGCCGGCGAGGCGCTCTTCGATCGCTTCCCGTTGGCCCGCGAAGGCCAGTTATCACGTTTGCGCGCGCGCCTGGTGAAAGGTGAGACCCTGGCTGTGCTGGCCCGCGGTTTCGATCTGGGTGAATACCTGCGCCTGGGTTCGGGCGAACTGAAAAGCGGCGGTTTCCGTCGCGAGTCGATCCTGGCCGATGCCCTGGAAGCGCTGATTGGTGCGATCTACCTCGACGCGGGCATGGAAGTGGCACGCGAGCGCGTACTGGCCTGGCTGGCCGGGGAGTTCGAAGGCCTGACGCTGGTTGACACCAACAAGGATCCGAAAACCCGCCTGCAGGAGTTCCTGCAATCCCGTAGCTGCGAACTGCCGCGTTACGAAGTGGTGGATATCCAGGGTGAGCCGCATTGCCGGACGTTCTTCGTCGAATGTGAAATCACTTTACTGAATGAAAAAAGCCGAGGTCAGGGTGTGAGTCGTCGTATTGCCGAACAGGTAGCGGCCGCCGCAGCACTGATTGCCCTGGGTGTGGAGAATGGCAATGACTGATTCAAACGCAACACGCTGTGGCTATGTTGCCATCGTCGGCCGTCCGAACGTGGGCAAGTCCACGTTGCTCAACCACATCCTGGGCCAGAAGCTGGCGATCACCTCGCGCAAGCCGCAAACCACCCGTCACAACATGCTCGGTATCAAGACCGAAGGCGACGTGCAGGCGATCTATGTCGACACGCCCGGCATGCACAAGGGTGGCGAGAAGGCCCTGAACCGCTACATGAACAAGACCGCTTCGGCGGCGTTGAAAGACGTCGACGTGGTGATCTTCGTGGTTGACCGCACCAAGTGGACCGAAGAGGACCAGATGGTCCTCGAACGCGTGCAGTACGTGACCGGCCCGTTGATCGTCGCGCTGAACAAGACCGATCGCATCGAGGACAAGGCCGAGCTGATGCCGCACCTGTCCTGGTTGCAGGAGCAGCTGCCGAACGCGCAGATCATCCCGATTTCGGCTCAGCACGGGCACAACCTCGATGCGCTGGAGCGGGTGATTGCCGGGCATCTGCCGGAAAACGATCACTTCTTCCCGGAAGACCAGATCACCGACCGCAGCAGCCGCTTCCTCGCCGCTGAACTGGTGCGTGAAAAAATCATGCGTCAGATGGGCGCCGAGCTGCCGTACCAGATCACCGTCGAAATCGAAGAGTTCAAGCAGCAAGGGAAAACCCTGCACATTCATGCCTTGATCCTCGTCGAACGCGACGGCCAGAAGAAAATCATCATTGGCGACAAGGGCGAGCGCATCAAGCGCATCGGCACCGAGGCGCGCAAGGACATGGAGCTGCTGTTCGACTCCAAGATCATGCTTAACCTTTGGGTCAAGGTTAAGGGTGGCTGGTCCGATGACGAGCGCGCGCTGCGTTCGTTGGGTTACGGCGACCTGTAAGCCGACATAGATCTACTGTGGGAGCGGGCTTGCTCGCGAAGAGGATGTAACATTCAGCATTCATGTTGGCTGTTACACCGCTTTCGCGAGCAAGCCCGCTCCCACAGTGGTTTCTGGCTGTATGTAAAGCTGCGTTCCGTCATTGAGAACCCCCATGTCCCAACCCATCAGCCAGCCCGCCTACGTCCTCCACTCCCGCGCCTACCGCGAAAACAGCGCCCTGGTGGACTTCCTCACGCCGCAAGGTCGGTTGCGGGCGGTGCTGCGCAGTGCGCGGGGCAAGGCCGGGACGCTGGCGCGGCCATTCGTGCCGCTGGAGGTCGAATTCCGGGGGCGTGGCGAACTGAAGAATGTCGGGCGCATGGAAAGTGCCGGCGTGTCCACCTGGCTCATCGGCGAGACGCTGTTCAGCGGCCTCTATCTCAATGAGTTGCTGATTCGCCTGCTGCCTGCCGAAGATCCCCATCCCGGTGTCTTCGATCATTACGCCGCGACACTGCTGGCCCTGGCCGAAGGTCGACCGTTGGAACCCTTGCTGCGATCCTTCGAATGGCGGTTGCTGGATGACCTGGGTTACGGCTTTGCCCTGAGCACCGACATCCATGACGCGCCCATCGCGCCTGACGGTCTGTACCGCTTGCAAGTGGATGCGGGACTGGAGAGGGTCTACCTGTTGCAACCGGGGCTGTTCAATGGCGCCGAGTTGCTGGCCATGGCGGACGCTGACTGGAGCGCCCCCGGCGCGTTGTCCGCCGCCAAGCGCTTGATGCGTCAGGCGCTGGCGGTTCATTTGGGTGGTCGGCCACTTGTCAGTCGCGAGCTGTTTCGCAAGCCCTGATCACACCGTATGCTGTGCACCGAACTTTCTCTTCTTCTGGAGCGCTTCCGTGACCACCAGCACCCGCATTCTTCTTGGCGTGAACATCGACCACGTTGCCACCCTGCGTCAGGCCCGGGGCACTCGCTACCCGGACCCGGTCAAGGCAGCACTGGATGCGGAAGAGGCGGGCGCTGACGGCATCACCGTGCACCTGCGCGAAGACCGCCGCCACATCCAGGAGCGCGATGTGCTGCTGCTCAAGGACGTGCTGCAAACCCGCATGAACTTCGAAATGGGCGTGACCGAAGAAATGATGGCGTTCGCCGAGCGTATTCGTCCGGCGCACATTTGCCTGGTGCCGGAAACCCGTCAGGAGCTGACCACCGAAGGCGGCCTGGACGTGGCGGGTCAGGAAGCGCGGATCAAGGCCGCTGTGGAGCGCCTGTCGAAGATCGGCTCCGAAGTGTCTCTGTTCATTGATGCCGATGAGCGGCAGATCGAAGCTTCGCGCCGTGTCGGTGCGCCGGCCATCGAGTTGCACACCGGTCGTTATGCCGATGCCGAGACGCCGGCCGACGTGGCTGAAGAGCTCAAGCGCGTCGCCGATGGCGTGGCGTTTGGCCTGGCCCAGGGGCTGATCGTCAATGCCGGTCATGGCCTGCACTACCACAACGTCGAGGCGGTGGCGGCGATCAAGGGCATCAACGAACTGAACATCGGCCATGCGCTGGTGGCTCATGCGCTGTTCGTCGGCTTCAAGTCGGCCGTGTCAGAGATGAAGGCGCTGATTCTGGCGGCTGCATTGAAGGGTTAAGATCAAAAGATCGCAGCCTGCGGCAGCTCCTACAGTGGAATGCGTTTTTTCTGTAGGAGCTGCCGCAGGCTGCGATCTTTTGCTTTAGAGCTGCGGGGTTTCCTGCGCCGGCTTGCTCTTGTCGATCCCCGGTACCACCAGTTTGCCCTCGGCCACCTGGTCGCCTTCAAGCTGCGGCTGCGTGACCCAGGTCAGGATGTCGTAGTAGCGACGGATGTTCGCCACGAAATGCACCGGCTCGCCGCCACGGGCGTAGCCGTAACGGGTCTTGCTGTACCACTTCTTCTCGGACAGGCGCGGCAGGATTTTCTTCACGTCCAGCCACTTGTCCGGATTCAGCCCTTCCTTGGCCGCCAGTTTGCGCGCGTCATCCAGGTGACCGCTGCCCACGTTGTAGGCCGCCAGGGCAAACCAGGTGCGATCCGGTTCCTGGATCGACTCGTCCAGCTGTTCTTTCATGTAGGCCAGGTACTTGGCGCCACCCATGATGCTCTGCTTGGGGTCGAGGCGGTTGGACACGCCCATGGCCTGCGCGGTGTTCTGGGTCAGCATCATCAGGCCGCGCACGCCGGTCTTGGAGGTGACGGCCGGTTGCCAGAGGGACTCCTGATACCCGACCGCCGCCAGCAGGCGCCAGTCGACTTTTTCCTTTTTGGCGTACGCCTTGAAATGCTGTTCGTACTTGGGCAGGCGTTGCTGCAAGTGTTGGGCGAAGGTGGTGGCGCCCATGTAGCCGAGGACGTCGACGTGGCCGTAGTAGCGGTCCTTGAGCCGTTGCAAGGTGCCGTTTTTCTTGACCTTGTCGAGGTATTCGTTGATTTCGTTGAGCAGGCTGTTGTCTTCGCCGGCCGCCACCGCCCAGCTCTGGTTGCTGGCATCGCCCAGGTCGAAGGCCACGCGTATGTTGGTGAAATACACCTGGTTCATCGCCACTTCGTTGGAGTCGACCAGGGTCAGGTCGATCTGACCTTCGTCCACCATGCGCAGGAGATCGACGACCTCGACCGCGTCGGACTCTTCGTAGTCGATGCCGGGGAATTTCTGTTTCAGCTGGGCCAGTTGATCGGCGTGGGTGCTGCCCTTGAGCACCATGATCTTCTTGCCCACCAGATCCTTCGCGTCGGTGGGGCGCGACTGGCCGTTGCGGTAGATGATCTGCGGGGTGACTTCGAGATAGGAGTGGGAAAACCGCACCTGCTTCTTGCGGGCTTCACTGCTGACCAGGCCGGCCGCCGCCAGCACCGGGCCATTGGGCTTGCCGACCTGGTTGAAGAGGTCGTCGAGGTTGTCGGCGGTCTCGATCTTCAGCTCCACCCCCAGATCGTCGGCGAAGCGCTTCACCAGCTCGTATTCGAAGCCGGTTTCACCGTTGCGATCCTGAAAGTAGGTGGCGGGGCTGTTTCGGGTAACCACCCGCAGCACACCATCCTCCTTTACGCGCTCCAGGGTGTTGGGTTTATCAACACAGCCACTGAGCATCAGGAAGAGTCCGGTTGCGATCAGCCATTTGGCGTACCGCGGACGCAAAGCCGTTGGGGAAAACATTTGCGCAGTATACGCAAAGGACCACGAGCGCCATATCTCGACAGCGAAGGGCTAGTCTGCTAGAGCGCGAAAAACCTGCGCAAAGCCCGCAGGAATGGGCCCTGGCGACATTTCTTGAGCGCAAAAATATCCCGTGGCGAACGACTCGATCGGCACCGTTGACCGGTCCGGATCGCCGGGCCGACGCCCGGGTGCAACCGCGCGTAGCGTTTCGGGTGATGTCGCGGGCTGTTTAGGCTAGAATGCACGGCCTCAAAGCACACCCCTTCCCGAGGCTGTCCCGAAGATGTTGATCCTGCGCGGCGCTCCTGCCCTTTCTGCCTTTCGCCACAGCAAACTCCTTGAGCAACTGAGCCAGAAGGTCCCGGCTGTCAGCGGCCTGTATGCTGAATTCGCTCACTTCGCCGAAGTGACCGGCGTCCTGACCGACGACGAACAGCAGGTGCTCGCGCGCCTTCTGAAGTACGGTCCAAGTGTTCCGGTCCAGGAGCCGACCGGTCGTCTGTTCCTCGTGCTGCCGCGTTTCGGCACCATTTCGCCATGGTCGAGCAAGGCCAGCGACATCGCTCGCAATTGCGGCCTGACCAAGATCCAGCGCCTGGAGCGCGGCATCGCCTTCTATGTAGCGGGCCAGTTCAGCGACGCTGAAGCTCAGCTGATTGCCGACGCACTGCACGACCGCATGACCCAGATCGTGCTGGGCAACCTCGAACAGGCCGCCGGTCTGTTCAGCCACGCCGAACCCAAGCCCCTGACCGCGATCGACGTGTTGGGTGGCGGCCGCGCCGCGCTGGAAAAAGCCAACACCGAGCTGGGCCTGGCCCTGGCCGAAGACGAGATCGACTACCTGGTCAACGCCTTCGTCGGCTTGAAGCGCAACCCGCATGACATCGAACTGATGATGTTCGCCCAGGCGAACTCCGAGCACTGCCGTCACAAGATCTTCAACGCCAGTTGGGACATCGACGGCCAGAGCCAGGAAAAAAGCCTGTTCGGCATGATCAAGAACACCTACGTGATGCACAGCGAGGGCGTTCTGTCGGCTTACAAGGACAACGCGTCGGTGATCGTCGGCTCCGTGGCCGGGCGTTTCTTCCCGGACCCTGAAACCCGCCAGTACGGCGCGGTGCAGGAGCCGGTGCACATCCTGATGAAGGTCGAGACCCACAACCACCCGACCGCGATTGCCCCGTTCCCGGGCGCGTCCACCGGTTCCGGTGGCGAGATCCGCGACGAAGGTGCGACCGGTCGTGGCGCCAAGCCCAAGGCCGGCCTGACCGGTTTCACCGTGTCCAACCTGCAGATCCCGGGTTTCGAACAGCCGTGGGAAGTGCCGTACGGCAAGCCTGAGCGCATCGTCACCGCGCTGGACATCATGATCGAAGGTCCGCTGGGCGGCGCCGCGTTCAACAACGAATTCGGCCGTCCGGCGCTGACCGGTTACTTCCGTACCTTTGAACAATCGATCACCACGCCTCATGGCGATGAAGTCCGCGGATACCACAAGCCGATCATGCTGGCCGGCGGCATGGGCAACATCCGTGAAGAGCACGTCAAGAAAGGCGAGATCGTCGTGGGCTCCAAGCTGATCGTGCTGGGCGGCCCGGCGATGCTGATCGGCCTGGGCGGCGGCGCGGCTTCCTCCATGGCCACCGGCACCAGCTCGGCGGACCTGGACTTCGCTTCGGTACAGCGCGAAAACCCGGAAATGGAACGTCGCTGCCAGGAAGTCATCGACCGTTGCTGGCAACTGGGTGACAAGAACCCGATCAGCTTCATCCACGACGTCGGTGCGGGCGGTCTGTCCAACGCCTTCCCGGAACTGGTCAACGACGGCGACCGTGGTGGCCGTTTCGAATTGCGCAACATTCCAAACGACGAGCCGGGCATGGCCCCGCACGAAATCTGGAGCAACGAATCCCAGGAACGTTACGTTCTGGCGGTCGGTCCGGCTGACTTCGAGCGCTTCAAGGCAATCTGCGAACGCGAGCGTTGCCCGTTCGCCGTGGTCGGCGAAGCCACGGCCGAGCCGCAGCTGACCGTGACCGACAGCCACTTCGGCAACAGCCCGGTGGACATGCCGCTCGAAGTGCTGCTGGGCAAGGCCCCGCGCATGCACCGTTCGGTGGTTCGTGAAAACGAGCTGGGCGACGATTTCGATCCGTCGACCCTGAACATCGCCGACTGCGTCGAGCGCGTCCTGCATCACCCGGCCGTGGCGAGCAAGAGCTTCCTGATCACCATCGGCGACCGCACCATCACCGGCCTCGTGGCCCGCGACCAGATGGTCGGCCCGTGGCAGGTGCCGGTGGCCGACGTTGCCGTCACCGCCACCAGCTTCGACGTCTACACCGGTGAAGCCATGGCCATGGGCGAGCGTACTCCGCTGGCCTTGCTGGACGCTCCGGCGTCGGGCCGCATGGCCATCGGCGAGACCCTGACCAACATCGCGGCTTCGCGCATCGGCAAGATCTCCGACATCAAGCTGTCGGCGAACTGGATGTCCGCCGCCGGCCACCCGGGTGAAGACGCGCGTCTGTACGACACCGTGAAAGCCGTCGGCATGGAACTGTGCCCGGAGCTGGGTATCACCATTCCGGTGGGCAAGGACTCGATGTCCATGGCCACTCGCTGGAACGACGAAGGCGTGGACAAGGCGGTCACCTCGCCAATGTCGCTGATCGTCACCGGTTTCGCGCCAGTGACTGACATCCGCCAGACCCTGACCCCGCAACTGCGCATGGACAAGGGCACCACCGACCTGATCCTGATCGACCTGGGCCGTGGCCAGAACCGCATGGGCGCCTCGATCCTGGCTCAGGTGCACGGCAAGCTCGGCTCGCAAGCGCCGGACGTCGATGACGCCGAAGACCTGAAAGCCTTCTTCGCCGTGATCCAGGGCCTGAATGCCGACGGTCATCTGCTGGCGTACCACGACCGTTCCGACGGTGGCCTGCTGACCAGCGCCGTGGAAATGGCCTTCGCCGGTCATTGCGGCCTGAGCCTGAACCTCGACGGCCTGGCCGAAACCTCGGCCGACATCGCCGCGATCCTGTTCAACGAAGAATTGGGCGCGGTGATCCAGGTTCGCCAGGACGCGACCCCGGACATCCTCGCGCAGTTCAGCGCCGCCGGCCTGAGCGATTGCGTTTCGGTGGTGGGTCAGCCGATCAACAACGGCGAGATCAGCATCACCTTCAACGGCGACACCGTGTTCGAAGGCCAGCGTCGCCTGCTGCAACGCCAGTGGGCCGAAACGAGCTACCAGATCCAGCGCCTGCGTGACAACGCCGATTGCGCCGATCAGGAATTCGACGTGCTGCTGGAAGAAGACAACCCGGGCCTGAGCGTCAAGCTCAGCTACGACGTCAACCAGGACATCGCCGCGCCTTACATCAAGAAGGGCATTCGCCCACAGGTTGCCGTACTGCGCGAGCAGGGCGTCAACGGTCAGGTGGAAATGGCGGCAGCGTTCGACCGTGCCGGTTTCAACGCGATCGACGTGCACATGAGCGACATTCTGGCCGGCCGTGTCGACCTGAACGAGTTCAAGGGCCTGGTCGCCTGTGGCGGTTTCTCCTACGGCGACGTGCTGGGTGCCGGTGAAGGCTGGGCCAAATCGGCGCTGTTCAACAGCCGTGCCCGCGATGCGTTCCAGGGTTTCTTCGAGCGTAACGACAGCTTCACGCTCGGCGTGTGCAACGGTTGCCAGATGATGTCCAACCTGCACGAGCTGATCCCGGGCAGCGAGTTCTGGCCGCACTTCGTGCGTAACCGTTCCGAGCAGTTCGAAGCCCGTGTCGCCATGGTGCAGATTCAGGAATCGAACTCGATCTTCCTGCAGGGCATGGCCGGTTCGCGCATGCCGATCGCCATCGCCCACGGTGAAGGCCATGCCGAGTTCGCCAGCGAAGAAGCCTTGCTGGAAGCCGACCTGTCCGGTTGCGTGGCGATGCGTTTCGTCGACAACCACGGCAAGGTCACCGAAACCTACCCGGCCAACCCGAACGGCTCGCCGCGCGGGATCACCGGTCTGACCAGCCGCGACGGTCGCGTGACCATCATGATGCCGCACCCGGAGCGTGTGTTCCGCGCCGTGCAGAACTCGTGGCGTTCGGACGACTGGAACGAAGACGCTCCTTGGATGCGCATGTTCCGTAATGCTCGTGTGTGGGTGAACTAAGAGCCGTGTACAAGCTCAGCTTTTTTGTTCCCGACAGCCATGTCGAAGTGGTCAAAAGTGCCGTATTCGCCGCCGGTGGCGGGCGGATCGGTGCTTACGATCACTGTTCATGGCAGGTGTTGGGCCAGGGCCAGTTTCGACCATTGGACGGCAGCCAGCCGTTCATTGGCGAAGTGGGGCAGGTCGAGAAGGTCGAGGAATGGAAAGTTGAGCTGGTGGTGGCCGATGAGTTGATCGTCGCTGTGGTGGCGGCGCTGAAACTGAGCCATCCCTACGAGACACCGGCTTATGAGGTATGGCGGCTGGAAGGTTTCTGATTTTCCAGGCTGCTGAAATGAAAAACCCGCTGAAGTGATTTCAGCGGGTTTTTTATTGCCCGAATCAATCGTGGGGATTTACGGGCGGATTTCGATCATCGTGCCGTCCGGTACCAGGTTCCAGACTTCGCGCATGTCCACGTTGCGCATGGCGACGCAGCCGTCGGTCCAGTCCAGGGTGTGGAACAGGTCCTCGGGGTTTTCCTCGGTGTCCGGCGTGCCATGGATCATGATCATGCCGCCAGGGTCGACGCCTTCGCGGCGGGCGCGGGCAGAGTCGCTGATGTTCGGGTAGGAAATGTGCATCGCCAGGTTGAAGCGGTCGCTGACCTTGCGCCAGTCAATCCAATAGAAACCTTCCGGCGTGCGTTTATCGCCCTCCATCAATTTCGGCCCTTTGGGGCGCTTGCCCAGGGAAATGCGATAGGTCTTGAGCGGCTTGCCGTCATTGATCAGTTGCAATTGGTGGGCAGACTTGAGAACCAGGACTTTCTCGATGACCTTGCCGTCGAGCGTTTCCACGGCGGAAGCCTGGGACACCGCGACGAACGACAAGCAGAACAGGGCAAGCAACCAGCGCATTGAAACGATTCCCCAGGAGGTGTCGCGACTATTTATTTATAGATGTTTTTTAGTTGGCAGGCTGAGCAAGCGGCGGGATCGATTCGGACCGTACGGGGTAGACCTCGGTCCGCCGGTCAGCGAAGAAGCATTCTAAGGTACGGCCCACGGTGCGGAAAGCCAGCTCGTCCCAAGGGATGTCCGCTTCGTCGAATAATTGCACTTCGAGGCTTTCGGGACCGGCGGCAAAGTTCAGGTCCGCCAGCTCGGCGCGGAAGAATACATGCACCTGGCTAATGTGTGGCACATCGATCAGCGTGTAGATGCTCAGGTTGCGCACCCGGGCGCAGGCTTCCTCGGCGGTTTCGCGAATGGCCGCCTGCTCGATGGTTTCGCCGTTTTCCATGAAACCGGCCGGCAGGGTCCAGTAGCCCCGTCGCGGTTCGATGGCGCGCCGGCACAGCAGCACCTGGGTGCCCCAGGTCGCTACGCAGCCGGCGACGATATTGGGGTTCTGGTAATGAATGGCCTGGCAGGTGTCGCAAACAAATCGCAGGCGCGAATCGCCTTCGGGGATGCGTTGGGTCACCGGGTTGCCGCACTGGCTGCAAAATTTCATGCTTGGGTTCCTGATTGCTGCGCCTATCTTGGCGTGCGGCGGTGTCTGTCGGCAAGTTGTCGTTTAGCGACACGCCACTGTCCGGGGGGTTGGGCGACCGAAGCGATTGGTGCATGATGCGGGGTAAGGCACAGATCGAGAACACTCATGCTGGACGAGCTACTGCATCGGGTAAGTCATCACACACCGCGCACGTTGGAGTCTGACCAACGTTTTCCCGAGGCTGCCGTACTGGTGCCCATCACCCGCAGTGACAAGCCGGAACTGGTATTGACCCTGCGTGCCAGCGGGCTCTCGACCCATGGCGGCGAAGTCGCCTTCCCCGGCGGCCGGCGTGACCCTGAAGACCCTGACCTGATTTTCACCGCCCTGCGCGAGGCCGAGGAAGAAATCGGCCTGCCCCCAGGACTGGTCGAGGTGATCGGCCCGCTGAGCCCGCTGATTTCCCTGCACGGCATCAAGGTCACCCCGTATGTCGGGGTGATTCCGGATTTCGTCGAGTACCAGGCCAATGATGCCGAAATTGCCGCCGTGTTCAGCGTGCCCCTGGAATTCTTCCGCAAGGACCCGCGCGAACACACCCACCGCATCGATTATCAGGGCCGCAGCTGGTACGTGCCGAGCTATCGCTACGGCGAATACAAGATCTGGGGGCTGACGGCGATCATGGTCGTGGAGTTGATCAACCTGCTCTATGACGCGAAAATCAGCCTTCATGAACCGCCGAAAAGCTTTATCAATATCTGAAGCCATCATTCGAATGGCCTGAACACGCGATGCCTTGAGGAAAACACCATGAAATACCGCCTGGGCGACGCCCGTGTCGAAACCCACCCGGACAGCTGGGTTGCGCCCAATGCCGTGCTGGTGGGCAAGGTCAAACTGGAAGAGGGCGCCAACGTCTGGTTCAACGCCGTGCTGCGCGGCGACAACGAATTGATCCTGATCGGCAAGAACAGCAACGTCCAGGACGGCACCGTGATGCACACCGACATGGGTTACCCGCTGACCATTGGCACCGGCGTGACCATCGGTCATAACGCCATGCTGCATGGCTGCACCGTGGGCGATTACAGCCTGATTGGCATCAACGCGGTGATCCTCAACGGCGCGAAGATCGGCAAGAACTGCATCATCGGCGCCAACTCGCTGATCGGCGAAGGCAAGGAGATCCCGGACGGTTCGCTGGTCATGGGCTCGCCCGGCAAAGTGGTGCGCGAACTGACCGAGCCGCAGAAAAAGATGCTGGAAGCCAGCGCCGCTCACTATGTGCATAACTCGCAGCGTTATGCCCGTGATTTGGCCGAGCAAGAAGAATGACCACGCCAGAACGCCCGGTGCTGTCGCCCTGCGTGAATATTTGCGCACTGGATGACGATGATGTCTGCACCGGTTGCCAACGCACGGTGGAAGAAATCACCCGTTGGAGCCGGATGGACAATACGGAACGCCGCAAGGTACTGGAGTTGTGTCATGAGCGGGCCAAGTCCAGTGGGTTGGTGTGGATGATGGATAAAACACCCGGCCAGTAACAGAAGATCAAAAGATCGCAGCCTTCGGCAGCTCCTACAGGGGATCGCGCTTCATCTGTAGGAGCTGCCGAAGGCTGCGATCTTTTGATTTTGTTTTTAGCTGCAGTACCCTGTGCGCCAATTTGACAGGTACGCCCATGCTCTTCCTCATCGCCTACATCAGCAGCGTCGTGCTGATCAACTACGCCTTTTCCACCGCTCCGCACCTGGACATCATCTGGTCGGCCTGGGGCGGTCTGGTGTTCATCTTGCGCGACATGGTGCAGACCCGCTTCGGCCACGGCGCGATTGCCGCGATGCTGGCAGCGCTGGTGCTGTCCTATGTCACCTCCGACCCGTCCATCGCCCTGGCCAGCGCCACCGCGTTCGCGGTGTCCGAATGCATCGACTGGCTGGTGTTCAGCCTCACCAAACGTCCGCTGCATGACCGCCTGTGGATAAGTTCGGCGCTGAGCATTCCCCTTGATACCTTCATCTTCTTCGGCATGATCGATGCGCTGACCCCCGGCGTGGTCCTAACCGCCCTGGGCTCGAAGTTCGCCGGGGTCACCGCCGTATGGATGATCATGGCCTGGCGTCTGCGCAAACAGGCCGTCGTCAGCTGAAGCCAAACCCCGCGGTTCATGTAAAATGCCGCGCTTTCTCCCACGGGATGCGCGCAAGACGCTGCTTCCCTCGATGATCCGCTTCCTTGAGGACCCTCAGATGACCCGTATCGGAACTCCATTGTCGCCCACCGCGACCCGCGTATTGATGTGTGGCTGTGGCGAGTTGGGCAAGGAAGTGGTGATCGAGCTGCAACGCCTGGGCGTTGAAGTGATTGCCGTTGACCGTTACGCCAACGCGCCTGCCATGCAGGTTGCCCACCGCAGCCACGTGATTAACATGCTCGACGGCGCGGCCCTGCGTGCGGTGATCGAAGCCGAGAAACCGCACTTCATCGTGCCGGAGATCGAAGCCATCGCCACCGCGACCCTGGTGGAGCTGGAAGCCGAAGGCTTCACCGTGATCCCGACCGCCCGCGCCACGCAGCTGACCATGAACCGCGAAGGCATCCGTCGCCTGGCCGCTGAAGAGCTGGACCTGCCGACCTCGCCTTACCACTTCGCCGACACCTTCGAGGACTACAGCAAGGCCGTCGAAGACCTCGGGTTCCCCTGCGTGGTCAAGCCGGTCATGAGTTCCTCGGGCAAAGGCCAGAGCCTGCTGCGCAGCGTCGATGACGTGAAGACAGCCTGGGACTACGCTCAGGAAGGCGGCCGTGCCGGCAAAGGCCGGGTGATCATCGAAGGCTTCATCGATTTCGACTACGAAATCACCCTGCTGACCGTGCGTCACGTCGGCGGCACCACATTCCTTGCGCCGGTCGGCCATCGTCAGGAGAAGGGCGACTACCAGGAATCCTGGCAGCCGCAAGCCATGAGCCCGATTGCCCTGGCGGAATCCGAGCGCGTGGCCAAAGCCGTTACCGAGGCCTTGGGCGGTCGTGGCCTGTTTGGTGTCGAGCTGTTCATCAAAGGCGATCAGGTGTGGTTCAGCGAAGTGTCGCCGCGCCCGCACGACACTGGCATGGTCACGATGATTTCCCAGGACCTGTCGCAATTCGCCCTGCATGCACGGGCGATCCTCGGCTTGCCGATCCCGGTGGTGCGCCAGTTCGGACCTTCGGCTTCGGCGGTGATTCTGGTGGAAGGGCAGTCGACCCAGACCGCTTTCGCCAACCTGGGCGCGGCGTTGAGCGAGCCGGACACCGCGCTGCGCCTGTTCGGCAAGCCTGAAGTCAACGGCCAGCGCCGGATGGGCGTGGCCCTGGCACGCGACGAGTCGATCGAAGCGGCTCGTGCCAAGGCGACCCGTGCGTCTCAGGCGGTTGTTGTCGAACTGTAAAAACCTCTCTGACGGGCCTATACCTTCTATGGGCTCGCCTATTGAACCTTGTAGGAGCGAGCCTGCTCGCGATGGACTTGAGGGCAACGCGTTTAATCAGGGATTACGCGTTATCGTTAACGACCATCGCGAGCAGGCTCGCTCCTACAGTTAACTCGCGTCCGATCATTTATTAATGCTCCAGGCCTGTACCCATGAATTCGCAAAGCATCATCGTCCCGAAAATCTCTACATTGCCGGTGCACGAGCCCCGGGCCCGGGCGATTGTGCGCTGGCTGGTGCGCAAGAACATCATCAAGGAAGAACTCACCACGTGCGGCCGTACCGGCAATCGCATGGGCCATGCCATCGGTGACGGTGCCCGCGCGGTGGTCCTGCACCCGGAAGCGTTGCCATTCGGCGAACCGGTCAACGGCCTGGAAATCATCACCAAGCGCTGCATCTATACGCCGGCCAAGGGGTTCCTGGGCGAGGCGGGCTGTGCCGAGTGCCGCAAGGAAATCGGCGAGGCCCTGTTTGAAAGCCTGGAAGACTGGATGCCCGGGCGTACCGATAACTTCACCTGCCCCGAATGCGGGCATGAAGACGACATCAACGGCTTTCTGTTTTTGCAGGAATGCGGCTTTTCCAACCTGGGTTTCATCTTCAACAACTGGGCGGAAGCCGGGTTCAAGCAGAGCTTTCTCGACGAATTCGCCGATTGGCTCGATCAACCCGTGAGCTGGATTAAAGTCGAACTCTGAACCCTGTAGGAGCGAGCATGCTCGCGATGGACGTGAACGATAACGCGTGCTTTCTGGAAGCAAGCGTCGCCCTCAGGTTCATCGCGAGCAGGCTCGCTCCTACAAGGATTTGCGTTGCAAAACCCCCGTCGATCACTGCATCGATAATACAGAGAGTTTTACATTGAACCCGAGGGGGTGTCTGACTATAATGGCGCGCTTCCATTTTCCCGCTCGGGAGCCCCCGCGATGCTGCGTATCAGCCAAGAAGCTCTGACATTCGACGACATTCTCCTAGTGCCCGGTTATTCCGAGGTGCTTCCTAACGAAGTCAGTCTCAAGACCCGCCTTACCCGTGGCATCGAGCTGAATATTCCACTGGTTTCCGCCGCCATGGACACCGTCACTGAAGCCCGACTGGCAATTGCCATGGCTCAGGAAGGTGGTATCGGCATTATCCACAAGAACATGACCATCGAGCAGCAAGCTGCCGAAGTGCGCAAGGTCAAGAAGTTCGAAGCCGGCGTCGTCAAGGATCCGATCACCATCGAGGCTGACGCCACGGTTCGTGATTTGTTCGAATTGACCCGCATGCACAACATTTCCGGCGTTCCGGTGCTGCACGATGGCGACCTGGTCGGCATCGTCACTTCCCGTGACGTGCGTTTCGAAAACCGTCTGGACGCCAGTGTCCGTGAAGTGATGACGCCTAAAGAGCGCCTGGTCACGGTCAAGGAAGGCGCCGACAAGAACGACGTTCGCGAGCTGCTGCACAAGCACCGCATCGAACGCGTGCTGATCGTCGACGACAAGTTCGCCCTCAAGGGCATGATGACCGTCAACGACATCGAAAAAGCCAAGGCTTACCCGCTGGCCAGCAAGGACGATCAAGGTCGTCTGCGCGTTGGCGCTGCCGTCGGTACCGGTAAAGACACCGGTGACCGCGTTGCCGCCCTGGTCAACGCCGGTGTTGACGTGGTGGTGGTCGACACCGCCCACGGCCACTCCAAAGGCGTGATCGACCGCGTTCGCTGGGTCAAGCAGAACTTCCCTGAAGTGCAGGTCATCGGCGGCAACATCGCCACCGGCGCTGCCGCCAAGGCCCTGGCCGAAGCTGGCGCTGACGCGGTCAAGGTCGGTATCGGCCCGGGCTCGATCTGCACCACCCGCATCGTCGCCGGTGTCGGCGTCCCGCAAATCAGCGCCATCGCCAACGTTGCCGCTGCCCTCGAAGGCACCGGTGTTCCGTTGATCGCCGACGGCGGCATCCGTTTCTCCGGTGACCTGTCCAAGGCCATCGTGGCCGGTGCTTCCTGCGTGATGATGGGCTCGATGTTCGCCGGTACTGAAGAAGCGCCAGGCGAGATCGAACTGTTCCAGGGCCGTTCGTACAAGGCGTATCGCGGCATGGGTTCGCTGGGTGCCATGTCCCAGGCGCAAGGTTCTTCCGACCGTTACTTCCAGGACTCCTCGGCAGGCGCCGAGAAGCTGGTTCCGGAAGGCATCGAAGGGCGTGTTCCGTACAAGGGCACCCTGAGCGCCATCATCCATCAGCTGATGGGCGGCCTGCGTTCTTCCATGGGCTACACCGGTAGTGCCGACATCGAAGAAATGCGCACCAAGCCCGAGTTCGTGCGGATCACCGGCGCTGGCATGGCCGAGTCCCACGTCCATGACGTGCAGATCACCAAGGAAGCGCCGAACTACCGCGTAGGTTGAGCCTTCCAGCAAAAAGCTAAGCAACCGGGGCTGTTCTATTCAGCCCCGAGTTGTTTCTGAATCACGACTGTTTCTGAATGACTTAGACGAGACTGAATCATGGCCCTCGATATTCACGCTCACCGCATCCTGATCCTCGACTTCGGTTCCCAGTACACCCAGCTGATCGCCCGCCGCGTGCGTGAAATCGGCGTGTACTGCGAACTGCACCCGTTCGACATGGATGACGAAGCGATTCGCGAATTCGCACCGAAGGGGATCATCCTCGCCGGCGGCCCGGAGTCGGTACACGTGGCTGACAGCCCGCGCGCGCCACAAGCGGTCTGGGACCTGGGCGTACCGGTCTTCGGTATCTGCTACGGCATGCAGACCATGGCCGAGCAACTGGGCGGCAAGGTTGAAGGTTCCGAGCTGCGTGAGTTCGGTTATGCCCGTGTTGACGTGGTCGGCAAGAGCCGCCTGCTCGACGGCATCGAAGACCACATCGACGCCGATGGCCTGTTCGGCCTCGACGTGTGGATGAGCCACGGTGACAAGGTCACCCGCATGCCGGAAGACTTCCACATCCTGGCCAGCACCCCGAGCTGCCCGATCGCCGGCATGTTCAGCGATGATCGTCGCTACTACGGCGTGCAGTTCCACCCGGAAGTGACCCACACCAAGCAAGGCGGTCGCATCCTGTCGCGCTTCATTCTCGAGATCTGCGAGTGCGAAGCGCTGTGGACACCGTCGAAGATCGCTGAAGACGCCATCGCCCAGGTTCGCGCCCAGGTCGGCACCGACAACGTACTGCTCGGCCTGTCCGGCGGTGTCGACTCTTCCGTGGTAGCAGCCTTGCTGCACAAGGCCATCGGCGACCAGCTGACCTGCGTCTTCGTCGACAACGGCCTGCTGCGTCTGCACGAAGGCGAGCAAGTGATGGCCATGTTCGCCGAGAACATGGGCGTCAAGGTGATCCGCGCCAACGCCGAGGACCAGTTCCTCGACAACCTGGCCGGCGAGTCGGACCCGGAGAAGAAGCGCAAGATCATCGGCCGTACCTTCATCGACGTCTTCGATGCCCAGTCCAACAAACTGGAAAACATCAAGTACCTGGCCCAGGGCACCATCTACCCGGACGTGATCGAGTCGGCTGGCGCGAAAAGCGGCAAGGCCCACGTCATCAAGTCGCACCACAACGTGGGCGGCCTGCCGGAAGAAATGAACCTCAAGCTGGTTGAACCCCTGCGCGAACTGTTCAAGGACGAAGTCCGTCGTCTGGGCCTGGAACTGGGCCTGCCGTACGACATGGTCTACCGTCACCCGTTCCCGGGCCCGGGCCTGGGCGTGCGGATCCTCGGTGAAGTGAAGAAGGAATACGCCGACCTGCTGCGTCGCGCCGACCACATCTTCATCGAAGAACTGCGCAAGGCCGACTGGTACCACAAGGTCAGCCAGGCATTCGTGGTGTTCCAGCCGGTGAAATCCGTGGGCGTGGTCGGCGATGGCCGTCGTTACGCCTGGGTCGTGGCCCTGCGTGCCGTGGAAACCATCGACTTCATGACCGCGCGTTGGGCACACCTGCCTTACGAACTGCTGGAAACCGTTTCCGGCCGCATCATCAATGAAATCGAAGGCATCTCCCGCGTCACCTACGATGTGTCGAGCAAGCCGCCAGCGACCATTGAGTGGGAATGATCCCGCGCCAGCCTTGATGGCTTGAGCGCAGGCTCTACAAAAAGCCCCGTGAAACAATGTTTCACGGGGCTTTTTTGCTTCCGGGAGGGCTTACAGCGGTTTGGACCAGCCGGCCAGTTTCAGGTTGAGATTGTCCAGCGCCTTGAGCAGTGCTTCGACGCTGTCGAAGCGTTTTTCATGGAGGGAAGGCCAGGAGGGGCGCTCAATGTAGACGCGTCCGGACTCCGCGTGGATCAGCGTGTACGCGAGCGCGTTGTCACGGCCGCGATGTACCAGGAAAGTACCGCCGGGTTCCTTTTTCAAGGTGTAGCGTCCCGGTCGGGACAGCAGCTTTTCAATTTCCGGGGTCGTTTGGGCGTACCAGGGCGTTTCAACTTGCAGGCGCAGGTCGCCTTTGACCAGCTGCTCTTTCTTGGCCATTTCTCCGGGAAGGCGCCTGCCCGGATCAGGTTCGATACCCCCGGACGCACCTTCGGCCACATCCTCGGCGCGCAGGCCGACGGCGCCCTCCAGTTCACTGACACCGGCAACGCCTTCAAAGGTGTTCGAGTGGGTATTGCCCACCAGTGCCACCCAGTTATGCGGCTCGCGTGCCGCCTGGTCGGCCTCGATCACCGTGTGGGCGAAGAAATTCATCATTTTCTGGCGTGCCAGCGGGTAGGCGGCTTTCATTCCGGCCAGTCGATAACTGGCCAGGCAGTCGATGGCCTGAACCCGTATGCCGTTGCGGTTGGCCGCCTTGACCAGGTTGAGAAAGGTATAGCGTTGCATCGGATCGGTCAGGTGCCCGCCGTCGAGTTGGGTCAGGTACAGCTCCAGATCCCGGGGCATCACCGACGTCCTGGCGAAGTTGTCCAGCGCGGCCTGGTGGAAGTCCGTCAGCAGATGTTCGGCGTAGAGCGTTTTCACGCCCTTGTTGGCCAGCGCTTGCATGTTGTCGATGAGCCATTGCTTGCTGGCGGCTTCGGCATGGCTTTCGCCGATCACCAGCCCGCGGAATGCCTCGAACAATCGCTCGATGAACGCTGGCGCCGGCAATGCGGGCTCCGGGGGCGTTATCGGTGGACGCGCCGGGAGGCGCAGTTCGGCATAAAAGCCTGTGGCCGCGCCGTGCAGTTGTTTTCGCAATGTCTTGAACGTGTTGTAGGAGGTATTACCGTTCGCCGCCACGACGGCGTCGTCCAACAGGCTGTCCTGGTAGCCAAGTGCAGCGCTTTTCAGATCGGCCCGCGCTTCGCTCGGGATTTCATAGGGCGAGGTGATACGCGGCGGGTCGGTGATCACCAGATCGGGAGGTTGGGCTGCCGAAGGCCCGGGAGCAGGTGGCTCAATGTCCGGCAAGGCGCCGGGCGTGGCCAATGGATCAATGCGCACCTGCCGGTGTGTCAGCCCCTCATCTTCAAGGGCCGCGGCCAGTTCGTGCACACTGTCGAAGTGACGACCGCTGATCATTGACCATCTCGGGCGGATGACAAACAAACCTGTCGCGTCCTGCTGGATGGGCGTGTGAACCAGGCTGCCATCGCCACTGCGGTGGATCAGCGTGGACGGTTCCTGAAGCAGGAACATGCCTGGCTTGGGCAGCGCCTCCTCCAGGGTGCGGGCTGTCACCGTGGCAGGCGGTGCGCCCAGATGCAGGCGCAAATCGCTTTTCAGTTCATCAATGGTCCGTCCCAGTATGTCCTTGACCTTTTTCCCTGGGTCAGCGGTCAGTCCCTGGGCCTGCCCGACCGCACCTTCCTCGACACGCAACGCCACGACACCTTGCAGTTCGCTGACACCGGCAACCTGCTCGAAGCGACTGGCGCGCTCCTCATTCACCAGCGCCACCCAACGATGGGCGCCCCGTGCGGCCTGATCGTTGCGCAGGGTCGTGTCCGAATAGTAATTCATCATTTTCCGGCTGCTGGCGTCGGATGTCCCCTCCATCTGCGGGAAGCGACGGCTGGCCATGCTGTCGATGGCTTGAACGCGGACGTGGTTTAGTTGCGCGGTTTTCACCAGCTCGGTGTAGGCGTGAGGGCCGGCCGGGTCGGTCTTGAACCGAATGTCCAGGCCCTTCAGATAACCCTCGAGTGCGGGCGGCATCTTGCCGGTGTTGTGGAAAACATTCAGGTCCGCTTGATGGAAATCCGTGAGCAGGTGATCCAGGTAGAGGGTTCTGATTTTTTGTTTGTTCAGCGCCTTCAGATTGTCGATCAGCAGCTGTCTGGTGCCGGTACCGGAACTGTCTTGGCCGATCACCAGGCCGGGGTTCTCCTTGAACAGGCGCTTGGTCATTTCAGCAAATGACGTATTGGGTTTGAAGGCCGGCACGAGCGGACGCGGTGGTAACTCAGGGGCGACATAGAAGTTGATGGCATCGTCGTACAGCGTGCGACGCATTGTCTTGAAGTCTTGGTAGAAACGATCGCTGTTGTCCTGCGGGTCCAGCGGAAATTCATCCACCTCTGCTTCAGCCACCGGTTGCAGTGCCCCTCTTTGTGCCGGCGGCACGTCATACGCCAGCGGTTGCAATTCCACCTCGGGCAGGGGATCGGCTGTATGTCCCCAGGGCCATTTGCCAAAAATCTTCATCCCGCCCTTGAGGCCGGTGCGGGCGCCGGGCTCCCATTTCAGGGCTTCGTTCAGGCGCACTGGGACATTGCGGTAAAACGAAAAGGGATTGCCCGGATCGACAATCACCCAGCCGCGCAATTGCTCGACATAGCGCACCTGGTAAAAGCCGTCACTGCCGGCGCGACGCATGTAAATGTAGTGCTTGCCCGAGGCGGTCTGGATGATTTCCTGAAACCTGGGGTCACTGGCTTCGATGCGGGTGGCCTCGGTGATCCGGGTCTTGAAGGACGCGAGAAAATCCTCCGGCTCCGTGGGCAGGACCCGTGTCGGCGCGATCTCTTCGAGGGCGGGCAGCGGCGAGCGGGCGATCGCCGCTTCGGCCAGTTTTTCTTCCGGCGTGAAAAAGGCGTTGGCTTCGGCAATTTCCGGCAGACGGCCACTGCCCTTGATAAAGGTGGCGTTGAACAAGGTATCGATGGTCGCGAAAATAGCGCCCGTCACCGCCGCCTTGCGCGCGCCGGGGGTCTTGCCATTGATCGCCTGATCGATCTGCAAGCCGACGGTGGCGATGCCGGCGCCGACCACCGCCAGCGCCACCGGCCAGCCGACCGCGGCCATGGGGCCGAACATACGCCCGAAGGCATTGAGATAACCGAGCCACAGCTTTTTACGCAGGTCGCCATTGGTGTGCATCATGAACGTGCCGTCGCTGATCATGCGCATATGCGTGGCGCTGGCCAGGAAGGTGAAGGCGTCCTCGTTCAGCACGTCGCCGGTGTGTTCGATCAGGCTGTGATCGGCGCTGTCCCAGGTGCTGACCAACAGGTCCAGGACGTGGTTGAGCCCGACATTTTCGATATGCGGTGCGCGCCACAACGTCGAGGCCAGCCCCACCACGGGACCGAAAGCCCAGAGCCATTTTCGTTTCGCCACCGCGCGCCACGAGGTGTCCTCCATGATGTCGTGGTCGGCGACCTGGAAGTGCGCCAGGAAGCGCTTGCGGTCAGCCGGTTTGCGGGTCTGCGACAACACCCACCAATGCAGGTCGCGGTAAGTCTTGAAGGCATGCAGGCCCCAGGTTTCACCGGGTGAGTAGAGCATCAACTGGCCGTGGCCGTCGTTGATGCACAGGATGTCGGTAGCCACGAAGTCACCGACTTTCAGCAGGCTGATCTGCATCCCGTCGGCAGGCGAGGCCTCCTCTTCCAGCATCTGCAACGTGACCGGCCAGCTCACATTGCCGGCGACGGCCTTGATCACGGTGCGGAAATTATCATCCGACAACCGGCCGCCCTCGCGGTCTTCCATGGCTTTGGCCAGAAAGGTGCACTTGGCCAGGGTGCGGAATGACTTGCTGTGCTTGTTCCAGAACGAAGCGACCTTTTGATCGAAGAGATCGGCAAAGTTGATCGCCCAGAAATCCTTCAGCACCTCGTTGCCATGCATTCGCACTTCGTTGGTTTGGTTGAAGTCTTCGGCCTCCGGCCCCGCCGTGTAGAAGCCGCCATCGACATCCAGCATATCGGCGTTGTCCTGGTCGCCGACGCGGAACCGCTGGATCACCAGTTGCGGCAAAGTCATGGACTCCAGGGGTTTTGCGCAACAGTGTTCCCAGCCGGTGAAGGTCTGCGAACTGCTGATGGCGTTCCTGAAACGGTGCCAGTAAACCTGTTCGGGTTCCAGGTGGGTGACGCCATGTTTGAGCAGAATATCCCTGGCGACCGAGCAGGCCATTTCGTACAGGTCGGGACAGGCCTGGATCAGTGCGGGAACCAGGCCCTTGAGCGCCAGTCTGTCGGCGTCATTGGGCAGTGCAGTGCTTTGTGATGTGTCCACAGTCGTTCCTTGAGCGTGGTTGAGTGTCATCGTAAACATTTCGGGTACAGGCGGAGCCGGTCAGGCCGGCAGGCGACTTTGCAGGCTCAGGCCCATGTGATTCAGTTTGCGCGACAGTTGCTGGAGGGTGTCGTACGGAACGCCGTTGACCGGTCCCCAGGACGGACGATCGATGGAGTAGCGCCCGTCGGCCAGGGTCTGGATCGGTGTTCGCACAATCTGATCGGTCTGGCTGCGGTGAAGCAGGGTGTAGACGCCCTCTGATTGCTCGATGCAATACATGCCCGGACGGGTCAATAGCCTGCCGATCTGCTGCTCGTTGCGGCTGACCCGTGGCGCTTCCATTTCCAGCAGCAGGTCGGCGTGAAGGGTTTCGACTTTCCCGCGTGCCATCTCATTCTGCGCGGAAGGCCCCCTTTCGATGTCGATGCCGGGGTCTACCGAAATGCGTTCGCCCTGGCCAGGATCGACCTCTTCAATGCGCAAGCCGATGCCGCCTTCCAGTTCGCTGATGCCTGCCAGTGCCCTGAAGGTGTTGGTGTTTTCGACACCGGTCAACACGACCCACTTGTCGACCGTGTTGATCGCTTTATCCATCGTCATGATTTCGGAGGTCAGGTGGTTTGTACTCACCTGTTCTTCAAAGCGCGTGAAGGACACTGTTTTTCTGTAGGTCGCCGCACAGTCGGTGGCCTGCACGCGAATACCGTTTTGCCGGGCGGCTTTTACCAGGGCCAGTTCATTGAATTGCCCCGAGGGATCGCTCCCGAGGCGGGTCAGGTACTGTTCGAGGTCTTTGGGCATGTCGCCGGTCTTGAAGTAGGCATTCAGGTCGGTCTGGGCAAAGTCGCTGAGCAGGCGTCGCACATACAGGGTCTTGACCCCGTGTCGGGCCATGTCTGCCAGGTTCTCGATCATGAAGCGCATGCTGGTGATGCGCCCCAGGGTTTCGCTGACGACCAGCCCCGGTGCATTCTGGAACACCTGGGCAAGGAGCTCGGGGAGGGAGGTTGACGCGTTAACCACGGGTATCGCCGGGCGTTGTGGCAGGTTGCTCCACGGCAGGTTTCGGTAAAAACGCAGGGCGGTGGTCAGCAGCGTCCTGGCTTTATCGGCGAAGTACAGGGCATAGCGATCCGGTGCGACCAGACCGCCATCCGCTCCAATCTGCACTTGAATGTGGGTTTCACGCAGTTGCAGGGCCCATCTGCTCAGTTCTGCCCGACGCGCCAAGGCCACGTCATAGGGGGTTTTCACCAGGTTCAAGCGGGTCGATGACGAGGGTTGCGGCTCGGCGACCGGCAAGGTGTGCGATGTGCCCGCTTG
Organism: Pseudomonas fluorescens; assembly: GCF_902498195.1. Taxonomy (GTDB): domain Bacteria; phylum Pseudomonadota; class Gammaproteobacteria; order Pseudomonadales; family Pseudomonadaceae; genus Aquipseudomonas; species Aquipseudomonas fluorescens_BU. Next base: position 457,612 of record NZ_CABVIY010000002.1, read on the forward strand.
CGGCTCAGGCTGCTCTAATTCAACAGGCGCGGGTTCGCGTACGTCCATTTCCAGCTCGACCGTGCAGGCTTTGCCCATGCACTGGCCTCCACCTTTAAGGCCCAATGGGGTCATGCGCTCCCAGTTGCCTTCGGCATTCAATCGCACCGGCTGTGAGTGGATCAGCTGGTTGGGGCGTTCCGGGTCGACGATCGCCCAAAAACCCTCGCCTTGCGAGTCGGCGAAGTAGCGCACGTAATACGCCGTGTCGTTCATCAGGATGGCGTAGGGCGGATCCGAGTCCAGCCGGTAGATCCCTTCAAACTTGCCCGGTTCAGCGACAGGTGTGTAGGCGTCCAGCAGCTCGTTGGTTTGAAACCGCTGCGGGATCTCGGCTGTTAGCACGGTTTCCGAGGTTGTCGGCGGCACTTGTTCCAGCGCGGGCACCCTCCAGTTTGTTTCTTCGGGGGGGACCTCGCGGGCGGTGCCCTCCGTTTGCCCGGCCACTTCAACGGTCTCGGCCGCTTCGGCCTGCGTTCCGACTTCCGCCAGCGACCCGGTGCCTTTCAAAAAGGGCAGGTTGAACAGGGTATCAATGCCGTTGAGGATCGCGCCGATGACGCCTTGCTTGCGCTCCGCCGCGGTCTTGCCGGTGACGGCCTGGTCGATGTTCAGTCCCATGCTGGCGAGGCTGGCGCCAATCACCACCAGCGCCACGGGCCAGCCGACGGCCGCCATCGGCCCGAACACCTTCAAACCGGCGGTGAGGTAACCGATCCACAGTTTTTTTCGGAGATCGCCATTGGAGGTCAAGGACAGATCGGCCTCGGCCGACATCGCCGCCCGGGTCGAGTCGCGCATCCAGCTGAAGGCATCGTTGGTCACGCTTTGATCGTTCAGATTGATCAGGTGGTGATCGGAATGGCCCCAGGTGCCGACAAGTCGGTTCATCAGGTCGGTGATGTTCGTTTCGATGTCATGACGGTCGGCCAGCGGGAAATGGCTGAGGAACTGTTGGCGCGGGGCTTTTTTGTTCATTTGCATCAAGGCCCACCAATGCAGGTCGGCAGGGGTTTGCAACACATGAAACGGCGCGTTTTCGCCCGGCGAATAAACGATTTGCCGGCCCTCTGGATCAATGATTCGCAGGATGTTGGTCGCCACATGCCCGTCGATATCCAGCGCGCCGACACGCAGCCCGGTGCCCGTCGGGTGTTCGGATTGCAGCAGGTGCAGGCTGACGGGCCAGCTCAGCGGGCCGATGACCGCGCTGACCACGGTGTGAAAGTCATCGTCAGTCAAAAAGCCGCTATCGCGTGCTTCAACGGCCTTGCTGAGGAAATTGCACTTGGCCAGGGTTCGGAAGTCCTGGGCGTAGTCATTCCAGAACGCTTCCAGCTTGTTGCGGTAGACGTCGCTGAAATTGATGTTCCAGAATTCCCTGAGCACCTCATCGCCATGCAGGCGCACTTCATTGGTCTCATTGAAATCCTCGGTCTCCGGCCCCGCCGTATAGAAGCCTGCATCGGAGTCCAGCAGATCAGCGTTGTCCTGATCATGGACGCGGAACCGATGGATCACCAGCTGCGTCAAGGTCATGGACTCAGTGGGTTTTGCGCAACAGTGTTCCCAGCCGGTAAAGGCGGTCGGACTGCTGATGGCGTTCCTGAAACGGTGGAACCAGACCTCGTCGGGGTCGTGGCCGACGACGCCGAACTTGCCAAGCAGTTGACTGGCCACCTCGTGGGCGGTGTCCTGCAAGCTGGGGCAAGCGGTGACCACCTTGACGGCGATGGCCTTGAGGGCGGCCTTGTCAGCTGCATTGGGCAGAGGGCGTGTTTCGATAGGGTGCATGGGGCTCATTCCTTGAAAAAGGGCGTTTGAGGATTCCCGATTGCTTCGCGCAACGTGCATTACCTATGTACAACCTGACGTGATCGGCGGTGATGTAGCGACAGCGCTGACTGCGTCCAGTCGCCGCGCCACCCTTACTGTTTCTCAAGCGCAGGTGTATCGTATTCGCCCTTTACGGGCCTGCGGGCCTGTCGCTGATACGTGAGGTAGTTGAGTTCATGTCCTTTACCCGTCGCCAAATCCTCGGTGGCCTGGCCGGTCTTGTTGTCGTTGGCGTGGGAGCGGGGGGCGCGTCGCGTTACTGGCTGGGCAAGATGGCCGACGCCGACGCGGGCCATGACTATGAACTGATCGCCGCGCCGCTCGATGTCGAACTGGTGGCCGGGCACAAGACCCAGGCCTGGGCGTTCGGCCCGTCGGCACCGGGTACCGAGTTGCGCGTGCGTCAGGGCGAATGGCTGCGGGTGCGGTTCATCAACCACCTGCCGGTGGCGACCACCATTCACTGGCACGGCATTCGCCTGCCGCTGGAAATGGACGGCGTACCCTACGTGTCGCAATTGCCGGTGCTGCCGGGCGAATACTTCGACTACAAGTTCCGTGTGCCGGATGCCGGCAGCTACTGGTATCACCCGCACGTGAACAGCAGCGAAGAGCTTGGCCGAGGCCTGGTGGGCCCGCTGATTGTCGAAGAGCGCGAGCCGACCGGGTTCCAGTACGAGAAAACCTTGAGCCTCAAGAGTTGGCATGTCGACGAGGTGGGAAATTTCGTCGAGTTCAGCATTCCCCGCGAAGCGGCCCGTGGCGGCACGGCGGGGCGCCTGGCGACGATCAATGGCGTGGCGCAGGCGGTCATCGACTTGCCGGCCGGGCAGATCACCCGGGTGCGCCTGCTCAACCTTGATAACACCCTGACCTATCGCCTGAACATTCCCGGCGTCGAAGCGCAGATTTACGCGCTGGACGGCAATCCTGTCGAGCCCCGGCCCATGGGCAAGGAGTACTGGCTCGGCCCGGGCATGCGCATTTGCCTGGCGATCAAGGCCCCGCCGGCGGGGCAAGAACTGTCCCTGCGCAACGGGCCTGTCCGCCTGGGCACGTTGCGTTCGGTGGCCAATACCGACGCGCCGACACAATGGCCACCCGCGCTGCCCGCCAACCCGGTGGCCGAGCCGGACCTGGCCAATGCCGAGAAACTCAACTTCAATTTCGAATGGGTCGGCTCGGTCTCGGTCAACGTCGAGAACGGCAAGCCACCCAGCCTGTGGCAGATCAACGGCAAGGCCTGGGACATCACCGACAAGACCTGCGCCGACCGCCCGATTGCCAAGCTTGTGAAGGGCAAGAGCTACATTTTCGAATTGAAGAACATGACTCAATACCAGCATCCGATTCACTTGCACGGCATGAGCTTCAAGGTCATCGCCTCGAACCGGCACAAGGTCATCCCGTATTTCACCGACACCTATCTGCTGGGCAAGAACGAGCGCGCGCAAGTGGCGCTGGTGGCGGATAACCCCGGCGTGTGGATGTTCCACTGCCACGTGATCGACCACATGGAAACCGGCCTGATGGCCGCCATCGAGGTGGCGTGATGCGTCAGATACGACCCGCCGCGATCATCGACCGCAGCCGTGACCGCGACTTCATGCGCGAAGCCCTGGCACTCGCCGCGCAAGGCGCCGCTCTTGGCGAAGTGCCGGTGGGCGCGGTGCTGGTGCAGGACGGTGAAATCATCGGCCGTGGCTTCAATTGCCCGATCAGCGGCAACGACCCGAGCGCCCACGCCGAAATGGTCGCGATCCGTGATGCGGCGCAGGCGGTGAGCAACTATCGCCTGCCCGGCAGCACGCTGTATGTCACGCTGGAGCCGTGCAGCATGTGCGCCGGGCTGATCGTGCATTCACGGGTGGCGCGGGTGGTGTACGGCGCGCTGGAGCCGAAGGCGGGGATTGTGCAGAGCCAGGGGCAGTTTTTTACCCAGGGCTTTTTGAATCACCGGGTTTTGTATGAAGGCGGGGTGTTGGCGGAAGAATGCGGGGCGGTCTTGAGTGAGTTCTTCAAGGCCCGGCGAGCAAAACCAGCAGACTAAACACCGAACCAATGTAGGAGCGAGCCTGCTCGCGATAGCGGTGTGTCAGCCAACATCATCGTTGAGTTTGAAACCGCTATCGCGAGCAGGCTCGCTCCTACAGTGGATCTCCAGTGATTTGGATATCGGGGTTTTACTTACGAGCCACGATCACAGCCCGCATCGGCGCCGGCAGCCCTTCGATAGTCTTGCTGTGATCCTCGGGATCGAGGAAATCGCTCAACGACTGATACTTCATCCACTCCGTCCCACGCTGTTCTTCCACCGTAGTGGTGCTCACGTCCACGCAACGCACGTGAGTGAACCCGGCACGTCGCAGCCACAGCTCAAGCGCCGGCACTGAGGGCAGGAACCACACGTTGCGCATCTGCGCATAGCGATCCTCCGGCACCAGCACCTGATGTTTGTCGCCTTCGACCACCAGGGTTTCGAGCACCAGTTCACCGCCCTTGACCAGGCAATCCTTCAGCGCCAGCAAATGCTCGATCGGCGAGCGGCGGTGATAGAACACGCCCATGGAAAACACCGTGTCGAAGCCTTCCAGATTTGGCGGCAGGTCTTCAAACGGAAACGGCAAGTGCCAGGCATTGGGTTGCGACAGGTAACGCTGCACCGCCTGGAACTGGCAGAAGAACAACCAGTTCGGGTCGACGCCAATCACACTGTCGGCGCCGGCACCGAGCATGCGCCACATGTAGTAACCGTTGCCGCAGCCGACATCGAGGATGCGTTTACCTTTCAGGTCCAGGTGCGGGGCGACCCGCGACCATTTCCAGTCCGAGCGCCATTCGGTGTCGACGTGCACGCCGAACAGGTCGAACGGGCCCTTGCGCCAGGGCGACAGGCCCATCAACGCGGTGCGCATTTGCGCGCGGGTTGCGTCATCGCAATCGGTGTCCAGCTTCAGACCGTCGAGCAGATCGACTTCACTGGGCTGGATGTTCGGCAAGGCATCCAGCGCGCTTTGCCAGCGCTCCAGGTCGCCATGACCCTTTTCCATTTTCTTGTCGAGTTGCGCTTGCAGGGTGCTGGCCCATTCGGCCAGCGGTGTACCGGCCAGGCGGCGGGCGAGGGGGGACAGATCAATCATGGCAAGGCAATCAACGAGGCAAAGTTAAGACACTGGAACCACGGCACGACTTTCGAGAACCCGGCGGCCAGCAGGCGTTCGCGGTGTTCTTGGAGGCTGTCGGGTTTCATGACGTTTTCGATGGCACTGCGCTTCTGGGCGATTTCCAGTTCGCTGTAGCCGTTGGCGCGTTTGAAGGCGATGTGCAGGTCGGTGAGCAGCGTGTGTTCCTGTTCATCTTCAAAACGCAGCTTTTCCGAGAGGATCAACGCGCCACCGGGCAGCAGTGACTGGCGGATGCGCGAGAGCAAGGCGGTGCGCTGGTCCGGGGCGATGAATTGCAGGGTGAAGTTCAACGCCACCACCGAGGCGGGCTGGAATTGCAGGGCAAGGATGTCGCCTTCGATCACTTCGACCGGCAGCAACTCCTGGAACATCGAATCCTGACCGTTGAGGTACTCGCGGCAGCGCTCGACCATGGCCGCGGAGTTATCCACAGCGATGACGCGGCAACCGTCGGTGCGCACATGCCGGCGCAACGCCTGAGTCACGGCGCCCAGGGACGACCCGAGGTCGTAGAGCACGCTGTTGGGTTGGGCGAACTGCGCGGCAAGCACGCCGAGGTTTTCCACGATGGTCGGATACCCCGGCACCGAGCGCTTGATCATGTCCGGGAATACCCGTACCACATCCTCGTTAAAGGCGAAGTCAGGCACCTGGGCCAATGGCTGGGCGAAAAGGCGATCGGGTTCTTTGCTCACGGCGGTTCCGGCGGTGTCTGTGAAAAGGCCGGCATTTTAGCCTAGGTGCTGGGGCGCCGCGACGGGATTCAGCCGGTCGGAGAGGTTCGCTTCACGAACCTTGCCCACGCGGTACACACTGCACGCCCACCGCCTCCAGGGCTGCTTGCAAGTCCGCAACGGAATAGCGTAATGCCCTTGCCGCTTCCATAGCGCCGCAAGCGGAGGTTTCAAAGCTTTCCTCTTCACTCCAGAAGCTGTAGTCGGCCAATGCAAACACCTGAAAAGCCTTGCGCTGATCCCAACCAGGAGTCTTGGACAATAAGCAGTAGGCCTTGTTGTAGACACCGTTGGAGTAGTGCGAATCCATACCCGTGTAAAACTGCGAGGCATGTTCGATGGAATGTCCATCGGTGGACTGGTGGCACATTTGCCGCAGTCCACCTAGATAACCGTAGTCACCATCGGGCTTGGTGGCGGCACTCAAGACGATAAAGTCGCTCTTGCCGTCCCTGCGGAATTTGGCCGCTTCACCTGCCATGTCCGCAATCGCCTCAAAGAGAAAACTATGAGGTGGCAGGCCTGAACTTCGAAGGGTGAACCCATGAGTGAACTCATGGGCGACAACGTCTTGGCTTACGACTGGATAAAAGAAATTCGCTCCAGCGGCGAAGTACCCAACGTGGTCAGCATTTGACCAAATCGCTACGTCAGCTCCGTAGGGTACGAAGATTACTTTCATCCCACCGGTTACTGGTGGAATGCCTAGTATGTCCAGGTACAAGTCTCTGGTATTGATCGTGTGAAAATACAAGTCGTTGATCGGTGAGTAGCCGTCATTGATCGGTTTTTGAGCACTATACGGGCAAGGGAAAATCCAAGGGCTAGAGTCTATCAAGTTGTAACCAAGGAATACCTGAATGCCATTATGATCGAATGAACAGGACTGCCCTCGTTGTGTCGCGGGCAGGGTGGGGCGTTTGTTACCGTAATAATATTCACCGATCAACTTATTGCCGCCCGGCCCATACACACTTCGGGTTTCCAGTGACGCAACGCCATCCCACGATTCGAGTACTTCCCCAGTTGCGGCATCAATCAGGCCGGTCGGCTCAGACGGGATCTCATTTTTTGGACGTAGATTATAGGACGCTCGATAAATCAGTCGCGCCTTGGTCTCATTGCGTGCTTGATAGACAAAAAGTTTGGTGCTTGTTTGCGTCACCGCTTCGGAAACTGCGCCTTTTTTTATGCGCCATTGCTCACGCAATGCCTGTACTGCCTGATCTGGATTCAGCGTAGGTTCAACACTTTGTAAGTCCTGCTCAATCTTTGCCAGATAACGGCCGCTGGCATGGATGACCTTTCCCCGCAAATCGAGCTCAAAGGCAACGCTATTGCCATAGATCGGCACGCCTCGGTAGGTCTGAGTCATTCGCTGTACCGATCGTTTTCCGGCGAGCGCAATGGCTTCTCCTTTCGCTTCAAGTTGCAGTTCGCCGCGTTTGAATTCGAGTTCGCGGTGAACCCCGGAAGCAATTACCTGGTCGTCAATTACTTCAATGGAAGCGGCGTGCGCCAAGGTTGGCAACAGGATGGAAAGCGCGCCAAGAATTCTGGCCATCAGGTGGCAATGCATAAACGTTCCTTCACTGTTGGCTAATCTTGGTGCTCATGGGTGAGCATCCCGTTGCCATAAGTTTCGGCGTCTATCGCACTTTTTACACCTGACAGAACTGATAGGTTCGCTTTGAAAGTGAAGGGCGTAAGGTATTTATTTTCTGTTCGCGGGGGTGAACGCCGAGGCAGTAATCCCCCATTGCCCCAACCAATAACTGAGGATGATCACATAGGGCGCGGCCTCGAACGGCACCACAAAGCGGCTGATGCCAATCACGCTGTCCGAGAATACAAACGCCACCGCACCCGCTGCCGCCAGCAACGCTGATCGTTTGGGCACATCGGTGCCGAGCCGCGCCAGTGCGCGCCAGAGCATGGCGCTGATGGCCAGGCCGTAGACGATCACCGGGATCAACAGCGGCCCCAGCCCATGGGCAATCAGAATCCCCAACAGAACCGCACCGACACCCAGGGCGATGATCAGCGGCAGCACCGCGAGCCGCCGGCAATCGCTCAAGTACGCTTTCAGATACGCCAGGTGCGCGACCAGAAACGCCCCCAGGCCGAACACGAACAAATCCCCCGGCCAGGCCAGCAACACATCGCCGAGCAGGGAAAAGATCAGTCCGAGGCTGATCCAGCGGCGATACTCGCCGGGCGGCGCGTCGTGCAGCCAGCCGAGCAGGGCGAGGACGGGCAGCGGCTTGACCAGCAGGCAGAGCAGCGCGGCGTGCACGCTCAGGCCGTAGAGAAAGGTCACCGCGCCCATCAGGGCCAGGATCAGCCAGCCCACGGTCAGTTAACCGAGATGGCGCAGTCGAAGGTATCGACCGGCAGCACTTCCGGTGCCCAGGGCTGTTGCGAGGTCAGGCGCAGACGCCCGCTACCGGCGGTGAAGGCTTGGAAGCGCCAGGTCGACACACCCGCTGCGCCCACGACACCGGCATCTTCCGGGTTGCGGTAAACCTCTGGCCCCAAGGCGCGCAACACGCCACCGGCCGAATCCTGAATGGCCCAGCGATAGCCCGTGGTCGGGTTGCTCGGCAGGGTCAGGATCAGGTTTTGCCCGCTGGTGAGCTTCACCGGGCATTCGCTTTGTTTTTCCACGGTCACGTTGTGCTTCGGTGGCGTGGCGCACGCGGCCAGCAGCGCGAGGGCGAGGGGGACAAACAGGCGGGTGGGGGACATGGGGTCAGTGGCTCCGGCGTACACGACGAACGGCGAGCATAACCGAGATGAGACAAATTGTGACAGCGTGGGCGGCGGAGTCGGTACCGACGCCTTCGCGAGCAAGCCCGCTCCCACACTGGATCTGCGGTGAACACATTTTTTGTGAACATCACAGATCCAGTGTGGGAGCGGGCTTGCTCGCGAAAGCTATCGAGCAGGCACTACAAATCGGTCAGAACAACACCTTCGCCACATCCGCAAACCGCTTGGCGAAGTGCACCGTAATCCCTTCCTTCAAATACTCCGGCAATTCCTCGAAATTCCCCCGATTCGCCTCCGGCAAGATCAGTTCGAAAATCTTCTGCCGTCGCGCTGCAATGACCTTCTCGCGCACGCCGCCGATCGGCAGTACATGCCCGGTCAACGTCAGTTCACCGGTCATGGCCACGCCTTTTTTCGGCGGCTGGTTGCGCGCCAGCGACAGCAGGGCGCTGGCCATGGTCACGCCGGCGCTCGGGCCGTCTTTGGGCGTGGCGCCTTCCGGGACGTGCAGGTGCACGAAGGCTTCGTCGAAGAATTTCGGATCGCCGCCAAACGACTTCAGGTTGGAGCTGACGTAGCTGTAGGCGATTTCCGCCGACTCCTTCATCACATCCCCCAGTTGCCCGGTGAGCTTGAAGCCACGGTTCAAGGTGTGGATCCGGGTCGCTTCGATCGGCAGGGTCGCGCCGCCCATGCTGGTCCAGGCCAGGCCGGTGATCACACCGGTCCCTGACAGCACTTGCTCGTTGCGGAACACCGGTTTACCCAGGGAGGCCTCGAGGTCTTTCGGGCCCAGCTTGATCACCGCTTTCGGGTCATCGAGCAGTTTCATGACCGCCTTGCGCACCAGTTTGCCGAGGTTTTTTTCCAGCTGGCGAACACCGGCTTCACGGGCGTAGCCGTCGATCAATGCCTTGAGCGCGTTGTCGCTGATGCTCAGGCTGCCTTTGGACACCCCGGCTTTTTCAAGCTGCTTGGGCCACAGGTGGCGCTTGGCGATGGCGACTTTTTCTTCGGTGATGTAACCCGACAGGCGAATCACTTCCATGCGGTCGAGCAACGGGCCTGGGATCGAGTCCAGGGTGTTGGCGGTGCAGACGAACAGCACTTTCGACAGGTCCATGCGCAGATCAAGGTAGTGGTCGAGGAATTCGACGTTCTGCTCCGGGTCTAGGGTTTCCAGCAGCGCCGAGGCCGGGTCGCCCTGGTAGCTCTGGCCCATCTTGTCGATCTCGTCGAGCATGATCACCGGGTTCATCACCTCTACGTCTTTGAGCGCCTGCACCAGCTTGCCCGGCTGCGCGCCGATGTACGTGCGGCGATGGCCCTTGATCTCGGCTTCGTCGCGCATGCCGCCGAGGCTGAAACGGTAGAACGGCCGGCCCAGGGATTCGGCGATGGATTTGCCGACGCTGGTCTTGCCCACGCCCGGCGGGCCGACCAACAGCACGATGGAGCCGCTGATCTCGCCTTTGTAGGCGCCGACGGCGAGGAATTCGAGGATGCGGTCCTTGATGTCGTCGAGGCCGGCGTGGTGATTGTCCAGCACCTTGCGCGCGTGCTTGAGGTCAAGCTTGTCATCGCCGTACACGCCCCACGGCACCGAGGTCGCCCAGTCGATGTAATTACGGGTTACCGCATACTCCGGCGAGCCGGTTTCGAGGATCGACAGCTTGTTCATTTCTTCTTCGAGGCGTTTCTGCACCTGTGCCGGCAGGACTTTGCCCACCAGCCGTTGCTCGAACTGTTCGAGGTCGGCGCTGCGGTCGTCCTTTGTCAGCCCCAGCTCCTGCTGGATGACCTTGAGCTGTTCCTTGAGGAAAAACTCGCGCTGATGCTCGCCGATCTTGCGGTTCACTTCGGCGGAGATTTCTTTTTGCAGGCGCGCGACTTCGACTTCCTTGCGCAGCATCGGCAGGACTTTTTCCATGCGCTTGAGCATCGGCACGCAGTCGAGCACTTCTTGCAGTTCGCTGCCGGTGGCCGAAGTCAGCGCCGCGGCGAAGTCGGTCAGCGGCGAGGGGTCGTTGGGGCTGAAGCGGTTGAGGTAATTCTTCAGCTCTTCGCTGTACAGCGGGTTGAGTGGCAGCAGTTCCTTGATCGCATTGATCAGCGCCATGCCGTAGGCCTTGACCTCGTCGGTCGGCTCGGTGGGCTGGTGCGGGTATTCGACTTCCACCAGATAGGGCGGGCGATGGTGCTTGAGCCAGGTTTTCAGGCGTACCCGGGTCAGGCCCTGGGCCACGAATTGCAACTTGCCGTTTTCGCGGCTGGCGTGGTGCACCTTGACCAGCGTGCCGTAGAGCGGCAGGGCCGAGGTGTCGAAATGTCGGGGGTCTTCCTGGGGCGTGTCCATATAGAACAGGGCCAGGGAGTGGTGATCGGATTTGCTCACCAGGTCGAGGGTTTCCGCCCAGGGTTCTTCATTGACGATGACCGGCAGCACCTGGGCCGGGAAGAACGGTCGGTTGTGGATCGGGATGATGTAGACCTTGTCCGGCAGGTTCTGGCCGGGCAGGGCCAGGCCTTTGCCGGTGGAGGCGTGCGGGGCGTTTTCCGGGTCGGCGTATTCGCTCGGGTCTTCGGGGAATTCCTGCTGGTCGCTCATGGGGGTACCTGCGCAATGGGTATGGGTCTTAGATGGGGCAGGTCGGCGGTGGTTTCAATGATGCCTTGGGGTTAATGGATCATTCGAAGGTGTGTTCAGCAGGGATTCAGGTTAGCTGGATTTCAGGGCGACACCGTCCCCCGTAGGAGCGAGCCTGCTCGCGATGGACGTCAACGATGACGCTGGGTATCTGACGCCCTGCGGTGTTCTTGGAGACCATCGCGAGCAGGCTCGCTCCTACAGGGGGGACGACATGGCAACAAAAAAGGCGACGCCCGTGAGGGAGTCGCCTTTGGTTTTTACCGCCGCAAAAAATTACTCGGACAGTTTGTACGCAATCACATAGTCACCCTGTTTGGTGCCCAGCGAACCGTGACCACCTGCAACGACCAGCACGTATTGCTGGCCGTCCTTGCCGGTGTAGGTCATTGGCGTGGTCTGCGCGCCGGCCGGCAGGCGGCCTTCCCACAGTTGCTTGCCGTTTTTCACGTCGTAGGCACGCAGGTACTGATCCAGGGTGCCGCTGAGGAAACCGACGCCACCGGCGGTGGTGAAGGTGCCGCCCAGGCTTGGCACGCCCATGCTCAGGGGAACCGGAACCGGCGAACTGTCGCGCACGGTGCCGTTCTTGTGCTTCCAGAGCACTTTATGGGTGGTCAGGTCGACCGCCGCCACGTAACCCCAGGCGGGTGCCTGGCACGGCAGGCCCATCGGCGACAGCAGCGCTTCGAGGACGACGCCGTATGGCGCGCCTTTGTTGGGTTGCACGCCTTCGGTTTCGCTTTTGCGCGGGCCTTGGGCGGCGATGTCGGCGGCCGGGATCATTTTCGACTTGAACGCCATGTAGCTCGGGTTCACGAAGGCGATCTGACGCACGGGGTCGACCGAGATACCGCCCCAGTCGAACACGCCGAAGTTACCCGGATACACGATCGAGCCCTGCAACGACGGCGGGGTGAACGGGCCGTCGTAGCGCATGGATTTGAAATCGATCCGGCAGATCAGCTGGTCGAACGGGGTCACGCCCCACATGTCGCGTTCCTGCAACGGCGGCGGCATCAGGTTGAGGTCGGATTTCGGCTGGGTTGGCGAGGTGTGGTCGCCTTCCACCGCGCCTTGCGGCACCGGCACTTCATTGATCGGCACGATGGCCTGGCCGGTGCTGCGGTCCAGCACGTAGATGCTGCCTTGCTTGGTGGAGGCCAGGACCGCTGGCTTCACGCCATCGGCGGTTTTCAGGTCCATCAGGGTCGGCTGGCCGCCGACGTCCATGTCCCACAGGTCATGGTGGGTGAACTGGAAGTGCCAGCGCACTTGGCCGGTGGCGATGTCCAGGGCGGTCAGGCCGGCGGCGTGCAGTTCCGATTCCGGCGTACGCGCGCCACCGAACTGGTCCGGGGTCTGGTTGCCCATCGGCAGGTAGAGCATGCCGAGCTTTTCATCGACGGCGAACATCGACCACATGTTCGGCGAGTTGCGGGTGTAGGTCTTGCCTTCGGCAATAGGCGTGGTGTCGTCCGGGTTGCCGCTGTCCCAGTTCCACACCAGTTTGCCGGTGTGCACGTCGAACGCACGGATCACGCCGCTTGGCATGTCGGTGGAAACGTTGTCGGTGACGTGGCCGCCAATCACCACCAGGTCCTTGGTAACCGCGGGCGGCGAGGTGGAATAGTAACCGCCGGCAGTGAAGCTGCCGATGTTGGCGCGCAGGTCGACCTGGCCCTTGTCGCCGAAGTCTTCGCACATCTTGCCGGTGTCGGCGTTGAGGGCGATCAGTCGGGTGTCGGCGGTCGGCAGGAAGATGCGGCGCGGGCAGATGCTGGCCGCCGGAGCGCTGGCGCTGCCGGTCGGGCTCTGTTCGGAGGCATACACCGCGTCATCGTGATAGGTCACGCCCCGGCAGGTCATGTGCGCCCAACCCTTGAAGTTCGCCGCGTTCTGCGTGGAGAGCTTCGGATCGAAACGCCAGATTTCCTTGCCGGTGTCCGGGTCCAGTGCGATTACCTGGCTGTGCGGCGTGCACACGTAGAGCATGCCGTTGACTTTCAGCGGGGTGTTTTCGGCGGTGGTTTCGCCCGGGTCGTTGGGGCCGGGCAGGTCGCCGGTGCGGTAGGTCCAGGCCGGCACGAGCTTGTTCACGTTTTGCGGGGTGATCTGCGCCAGTGGCGAGTAACGATCGCCGTGGGCGCTGCGGCCGTAGGAGTTCCAGTCGCCGTCCGGCATGGCCGGGGCGGTGTTGGTCATGCCCGGCACGCTGTCGCGGTCCAGTTGACCCTTGATTTCACCGGGGTGGGTGAACTGGCTGGCCAGTGCGGCTGCGCCTGCAATCACAACGGCCACGCTCAGGGCACCGGTGCCCATCGGTGCGGCGCCTTCGCGCAGCAGCGGACGGCGGAACCACGGCAGCAACATGACGATGCCCAGCGCAAACAGCATCGCCAGGCGTGGCACCAGTTGCCACCAGTCGAGGCCGACTTCCCACAGCGCCCACACCGTGCTGGCGAACAGCACCAGTGCATAAAGGCCCAGGGCCGCGCGGCGGGCGGCGATCAGCAGAATGCCAGTCAGCGCCAGGCCGATACCGGCCAGCAGGTAGTACAGCGAGCCGCCGAGCAGGCTCAGCTTGATACCGCCCGCCAGCATGGCCAGGCCCATTAGCAGAAGCAGGACGCCGAGCAGGCTCGGCAGCAGACGGCTTCGACTCAAAGCACCATCAGTGCTCATAGTGTGATTCTCCGTGACGTTTCAAGTAGTCCCGCGCAGGTTCACTGTAGATGATGATCCTGCGCGGGCAGGGTTCAGTTAAAAACGGTTGGGGCGCCGCATTCCCTTGTGGGAGCGGGCTTGCTCGCGAAAGCGCCGGGTCAGACGGCATTTGCATCGACTGACACGCCCTCTTCGCGAGCAAGCCCGCTCCCACGGGTTTTTGCGTGACGCTTAGAAAGTCGACTGGATCTTGATCCCGCCAATCAGCGCGTCATCGACCTTGTCCACGCCACCGGGGTGGCGGATGTATTGCAGGTTCGGGCGCACGGTCAGCCAGTTCGTGACGTGCACGCCGTAATAGAGTTCGGCGCTGTATTCGGTGTCCTGGGGTGGCAGGAACGACGGGTCGTCGTAGTCGAAAACCCCGTGGGCCTGATTGGTCGCCTCGGCGTTCTTGCGATAGGCCGGGTTGACGTGCACACGGGCCATGGCAAACCCGATGTCATCCCTGGCACGGGCATCGAGCAGGCCTTTGTAGACGACGCCGGCCTGGACATAGTTGTCGATGGCGTTGGTTTTCTTGTCGTGCATCGTGCCGTTGGCGAACAGGCTCAGGCCGCGCGAATGGTCGCTGGCCTTGCTGGTGATCTGCTGCTGAATACCCAGCCACACCCCGTGTTTGCTCGACGCACTGCGGTAGGCCTCGCCACTCAGGGCGGCGGGCTGGCCGTGGCTGTCCTTGTAGGCGTCGGTGGCATTGGCGTTGCTGTAGTAGTAACCGGCGCGGTATTCGCCCGGCAGGCCGTTGGGTTTCGGCGTCCACACCAGTTCCACCGGCAGGATGGCGCCCTGGGTGCCGCTGCCGCTGAGCTTGAAACCGTTGCCGCGATCAAGGTTCGACGGGTTCTGCTCATACGCGCCGACTTGCGCGTACAGCTCCGGCGTCAGGTGATATTTGACTCGCATCGCCCACTGGCTGACCGGCCAGTTGTACCAGATACCACCCACCCAGTTGCCCACCTGGGAGCCGCAGAACGCCAGGTTCTGGAAGTCGCAGGGGAAGCTGTTGAAGTCTTCGCCTTCGCCAAAGCGGCCGACCTTGATGTCGAGCGTCTGGTCGAGGAATTTCTGCTGGTACCACATCTGCGTCAGGCGCCAGGTCTGCCCCCGGCCCCAGACTTCCTGGGCCGAGGTAAAGCCGCCGACGCGCGGATCGTTGAGGCGGTCGTTGCTGATGTTGTTGCCGCTGCGTTCGGTGACGGTCAGCTGGAATTCGGCGTCGTCCCAGCCCAGGATCTTCTGCAAGTCCAGGTGCGTGCCGAAGCCGAACTGGTCGCTGTAGCGCGCGGTGCGGTCGTGGTCGTAGCCACCGTGTAGATTGCTGCCCATTTCGCCGGTGTAATCGACCTTGAAGTCGTAGCCTTTTTCCGCGAGTTCGGTGCGCGTGCCATTCCAGTCGCCCAGCATCCACGGCGAGTCGCTGTCGAAGGCCGGGGCGGCCTGTACGCAGGTGGCGAGGCTCAATGCGGTGAATCCGCCAATCAGGTTCAGGGGTTTCTGGCGGGCAACCGGCGTTGAGACAGCGCTGTCTTGCGAAAATCGTAAATCGGGCATAGAGAAGAAATTCTTGATCTTTTTCTGGGGAATGAACGGAAACAGCAGAATTGAAGGGAGTAGCGGAAGCGTTTCAGCTGGAATGTGCGCAAGGATAATGTTCTGTTACAAATAGAGAAAGCGCTTTTACTGACATGCATCGTTTCGGATTTGGTAACAGTGCGCGCCCGGGTGATGCTTTTTGTAGGAGCGAACATGCTCGCGAAGAACCTGTGAGCGCCGCGTGAATCCAGACTGCACGCGTCATCGTTAACAACCATCGCGAGCAGGCTCGCTCCTGCAAGACTCCTGCATTCCAGAATCACCTACATTTAACAGACCGCTTCCCCCCAATGACGCCCTCCGCTAAGGTGCGCGGTTTTCCATCCCTACAACGCTGAAGGCCCGGCATGACCGAACAGAGCAACGACCCGCTGCACGGCGTCACCCTGGAGCACATCCTCAACGCGCTGGTTGAGCACTACGAATGGTCGGGGCTGGCCGAACGCATCGACATCCGGTGCTTCAAGAGTGACCCGAGCATCAAGTCGAGCCTGACCTTCCTGCGCAAAACCCCCTGGGCGCGGGAAAAGGTCGAACGCCTGTACGTGAAGCTGATGCGTACCAAGCGACCGCTCTGAACATGCACATCCGGCCTGCCCTGCAGCGTCGTTTTGTTGCCGTGGCCGCCGTCCTCGGCTGGGCGGGATTAAGCATTCAGCTGTACCTGATTTTCCATTCACGCTGGACGCTGGGGGCCAGCCTGTTGGGCGGGCTGATGAGCCTCTTCAGCTACTTCACCGTGCTCAGCAATACCCTGGTGGCGACCGTGCTGACCTGTGAACTGACGTCCCGCGAATCGGCGGCGCGCCGCTGGTTCTTGCAGCCGTGGGTCAGCAGCGGTATTGCGGTGAGCATCGCCGTGGTCGGCCTGGCGTACAGCCTGTTGCTGCGCCATTTGTGGCATCCCGAAGGCTGGCAATGGCTGGCCGATGAGTTGCTGCACGATGTGATGCCGCTGCTGTTTCTCATCTATTGGTGGGGCCGGGTGCCCAAGGGCACGCTGCGGTTAAGGCACATCGCGCTGTGGGTGATTTATCCGGTGGTGTACTTCGCCTATTCGCTGTTGCGCGGGCATTTGCTGGCGACGTATCCGTATCCGTTCATCGATGTGGATAAGTTGGGTTATCCACAGGTGTTTCTCAATGCGGGCGGGATATTGGTGGGGTTTGTGGCGGTTGCGCTGGTGCTGATCGGGCTGGATCGGTGGTGCGGTGGCAGGGTCAGGGATTTGTAATGCCTGGAGGATCGCCTTCGCGAGCAAGCCCGCTCCCACATGTGATCGGCGTGCACCGATCTACTGTGGGAGCGGGCTTGCTCGCGAAGGGGCCGGTGAGGCAGTTATTCCTCGTCGCTGTCATCCAGGCGCCAGTAGCCCACCGCCTTGACGTACTGATCGTCAAGCCCATGCTCATCCAGCAATACCCGGCGAATCTGCCGCGACACCTTGCTCTCGGTCGCGACCCAGGCATATAGGCTGCCAGCGGGAACCTGGACCTGGCGCACGGTGGTCAGCAAATGATCCTTGCCCCCTTCGCGCAGGACCCAGATCACATTGACCTCGGCAGCGCTTTGCAGCACTTGCTGCTCCTTGCCGTTTTCCACTTCGATGATCACCAGCGCACGCCGATTGGCCGCCAGGCCTTCGAGGCGTCGGGCGATGGCGGGCAGGGCGGTTTCGTCGCCGATCAGCAGGTAGCTGTCGAAGATGTCCGGGACGATCATCGAGCCCCGTGGTCCGCCGATGTGCAGGTACTGGCCGGGTCTGGCCTGTTCGGCCCAGGTCGAGGCGGGGCCGTCGCCGTGCAGGACGAAATCGATGTCCAGTTCCAGCGCATCCAGGTCGTAGCGTCGAGGGGTGTAGTCGCGCATGGCCGGCATCGGGCCGTTGTCTTTGCCGCCGCCCAATACCAGGGTTTCCAGCGCCGCCTGTTCCGCCGCGTTCTGCGGGAACAGCAGTTTGACGTGGTCGTCCGTGCCGAGGCTGACGAACCCCGCCAGTTCAGGTCCGCCCAGCGTGATGCGGCGCATGCGCGGGGTCAGGTCGACCACGCGCAGCACTTCCAGGCGGCGACGTTTGATTTCATGCATGACGCGGTGAATGGATTGCGACGGATCGATGACTTCGGTCATTCGGCGGTCTCCTGGGCAGGTGCAACGGCGGGGCCGTCGACGATGGCTTTGGCGGTGTTGTTGAGCAGGTCACGCACCCGCAGGATCTCTTCAGGGCTCCAGCGACCGTGGTGCATTTGCAAGGCATGGCGCAGGTTGTGCACCGCTTCATGGATCTCCGCTGGACGGTCATGACCGCGCAGCGAACGCTTGCTGACCTCGATGCGCATGCGCACGCCATCCAGCGCAATCGCCTGGTCTTGCAATGAAAGACGTCCGGCGTCGGTCACGCTGTAGCGTTTTTTTCCGCCTTCGGCGTCGCCCAGAATCATTTCGCTTTCTTCCAGAAAGGTCAGGGTCGGGTAGATCACGCCCGGGCTCGGGCTGTAGGCGCCGTCGAACATGCTTTCGATCTGGCGGATCAGGTCATAGCCATGGCAGGGCTGCTCGGCGATCAGCGCCAGCAACAGCAGCTTCAGGTCGCCGGGGGCAAATACCCGTGGCCCGCGCCCGCCGCGTTCGCGGGCGGGGCGTTTTTCGAAGCCGTCACGGCCGTCGCCGTGTTCTCGATGGGGTGAATGATGGTCTCTCATTTCTCGTCTCTCTCGTCGTGTTTAGATACAACTTAAGATATATCTTTACGTGGAGGCAAGGAGTTTTTCAGGCGCAGCGGCTTCACCGGATGAGTGGTGGCGTCGCCGAGGAGACGTCAATTCCGGCCTGATCCGACATAATTTCTTACGTCTCGGGGTAATTGTCGGAAAGTTGAGCTATTACTCTATTGTTGTTGGAGTATATATTCTAAAAACCACTCAAGTCCCCGTATTTAAAAGTTGAAGTTGCTGTATGGTTTTTTAGGGAAAACTGTATGTAAGGCGTAACTTACAGGCATCTTTTTGCTTTTCTATTATTCGTGTTTTTTTCTTTCCCATCATGGGGTGGTTGAACTACGCGTTCATCGGAAGTTGCCTGCTTACATTCGATTGCGAAGCATCGATGATGTTTCGGCGTTGAGATATCAAACGGCCATGATCGTGAAGGTCTGTGTTGTTTGAAGTTTCAATGAACTAATCCTTTCAAGAAAACAGGTACTGAATGATGTTCAAGAAATTCGCAATCGCTGCTCCCCTGGCCGTTCTCGCACTCGGCTCCTCCATGGCCTTCGCTGCGGGCGAAGCCACTCATTCCATCAGCCTCGTGGCCCATGTGCCGACCAATGGCTTCTACGTGGTGCCGACTGACCCGGACCTGGTCAACAAGGACCAGGACATGAGCTACCAGCCGACCACCGGCAAGATGGGCGAAGTCAACGGTTTCTTCGATGTGCGCAATAACAACGGTTCGGTTCACGCCAGCCTGGAAAGTTTGCCGAAGCTGATCGCGGGTGCCGAAGCGATCGATCTTCAAGTTTCCTTTAACAACAAGGTATTGACCACCACTCCGCAAATGGTCGTGGGTGAAGCTGAATCCGACGTGAACTACCGTGCACCGCTGAACATCAAGGCAGTGGGTACCACTTTCGTCCCGGGTGATTACACCGGTTCGGTGGCAATGGTTTTCGATGCTGTGACGCCTTGATCGACCGATCATGCACTAAGCGCTCATTTCTATAAGTAGCGTTTCCCGGCGGACATCCAAGCTGGCTTGTCCGCCGGATTTCAACTTGTTCGTAATCAGAGTACGAGTTCATGTTCCCGATGACCCCCATCGCGGCAGCGCTTGCGCTGTTGTTTTGTGCCGGTGCCATGGCGGCTGCCGATTCCGCCGGTACCACACCGCGAAGTCTGTTGGCCCAGGCCAAAGGTTTGCCCGCCGACTTCGAGGAGCATTTTTTTGATGTGCCTCTGGCCGTGCGCGTGGAGCTTGATCAACAGCCGTTAGGGGAGGCCATGGTGGTGCTGTCGCGCGATGATCGCGTCACGCTCCTGGAATTTACCGACACCAGTGAAAACCGCTACGGCCCCGCCGAGCGGGAAAAGTGGGCGAGTTATCTAAAACCTGGCGTAGCGTTGGGCAATTGCACCGGTTCCTGCCCGAACCAGGTGTTGGCGGTGCACTACAACCTGGAAAACTCGCTGGTCTCGATCCTCACCGAAAACGCTGAGCGCGACCTTGAAGCCAAGCGTTATTTCGAGCAGCCCGCAGGCGGCAGCAGCGGCCTGATGGTGCGCAACCAGCTCAATCTCAATGGCGGCCAGGATCAGGATCTGGGCGGGCGCTTTGGCCTTGAAGCCAGCGGCAGCCTGGGCAACTGGAGCCAGACGTTCAACATGCAAGTGGCCCGCCTCGGCGGCCCGGACGACAAGCTGTACCACGCCGTCCACGAGCTTTACACCCAGCGCGAGTTGCAAGGCAATTTCTTTCGCCTGGGCTATTTCACCCCCAATTCCGAAGGGCTGACCCGCCAACCGCGCACGTTCGGCACCAGCCCCGACACCGCTGTCGGCGTGATGTATGGCAGCTCCGACAGCCTGGCGATCAACAGCCCGATGCCCAGCGTTTATCCGATCTACGTCACGGCCAATCGCCAGGGCTCGGTGGAGATCTATCGCGACGGCCTGTTGATCAATACCCAGTCGGTGCCCGCCGGCTTGCAGACCCTCGACACCCGTCCGTTGCCGGGTGGCATTTATGAAGTGGAAGTGCGCCTGATCGAGGACGGCCAGATCACCTCCACCACCCAGGAACTGGTGTACAAGCCCAGTAACTGGCGCAACCTCGACGAGCGTTGGCGCTACAACCTGTTCGCCGGCGAAGAAAGCAAGCTGCTCAGCAACTGGGACCAGCAGGCCAGCGGCAGTCCCACGGCCGGCGCCTCGGTCAACTACCTGATGCACCCACGGGTGATTCTCGGCCTGTCGGCGCGGCAGATTCGCGAAAAACTGCAATACGGCACCTCGGTCGACTGGACCCTGGCCAACCACGTCAGCCTGTACGCCAATGTCTATAAAACCGAGGATCACGGCACCGGCCTGGACCTGCAAAGCCTTTACAACTACGGCGCCGGCAGCCTGGTGATCAGCCACAACCGCAGCTGGCTGGACACCACCGACCTGTACGAAACCTTGCCGGACGGCACGCGGGTACGGCAGCGCAATGTCTTCAAAGGCGAAACCACCAACTCGTCGCTGGCGATTAATCATCGGCTGAGCAACAAGAATTCGCTCAACGCGCGGGTGTCCCACAGCGAGGGCAACGTTGAAGGCGTTGGCGTGGACCTGGGCTGGACCCAGCGCACCACGCTGTTCGGCAGCGATGCCAACTGGCGCCTGTCGCTGTTCGACCGGCCAGGCAGCTACAGCAGCGGCAATGATCGCAACCGTGGGGTCGACTTGAGCATCAACGTGGCCCTGGGCGCGCCGGGCGAGCAGATCACCGGCAGCATCGGTTCGCGTACCGCCCGCGAAGGTGGCCGCGACAACAACGCGTCCATCGGCTGGCGCAAGGACCTCAAGGACCACGTGCTGCAAAACGTCTCGGTCACCGCCCTGACCGACACCTATGGCGTGGGCGTGTCCAGCCTGGCCAACTTTCGCACCGATGCGATCAATGGCGACGGCTTCATCCAGCGTTCTTCCTATAACGGCAACTTCACCGGCGGCCTGAACCTGGACAGCACCCTGGTGCTGGGCGGCCGGCAGATGCTCATGACCAGCCAGCACGAAATGCGCGGCGCCGGGATGATCGTCGATGTCGAATCGGACATCGATGACATTGCCCTGCGCGCCGACGATTTCAGCGGAGGCATGGCGGCGTTGAAACCGGGACGCAACTTCATCCCGATCACCGCGTACCAGAACAGCTCGGTGAGTTTCGATTTCGAAGGCAACCATGTGCCGGCGGCCACCATCGAGCCCGCGCGCACCCGCTATCACCTGAACAAGGGCGGGGTGGACTACCGCAAGATCCGGGTGATGAAAACCCTGACGGTGTTGGGTCGCCTGGTCAATGAACAAGGGCAGCCGCTCAAGGGCCACCACGTGATCAACCACGCCAGCCGCGGGGTGACGGAGGTCGACGGTTTCTTCTCGATGGAAATGAACGCCGGCTCACCGACCCTTGAGGTGCGTCAGGATAACCGCTTGCTGTGCCAGTTCCGCCTCAACGCGAGCGAGCATCGCAGCGAAAACAACGTGCTGATGATCGGTGACCTGCGCTGCACACCGGACACACTGGCCGATGCAACTGTTACCGATCAGAAGGCGGGTTGAGCCATGAAAAGAATGATCAGAGGATTGGGATGGCTGGTGGCGTTCACCCTGACTAGCGTCGAAGCGGCGAACCAGGAGGTCAAATTACGGTTTCAGCCGGATTTTCCACAGCCGGGCAAGAACGAATTCGTCAACCAGACGCCGAACACGGGCTACTGTGCGAAATACCCGGTGAAATGTGCCGAGCGCAACATATTCAGCTTCAATACGCCGATTCGTTTCAACTCTACCCGCGCCGTTGTGCCTGGCGATGGCGTGGGGTTCAAGGCGCCTGCCAATTGGCGACAGGTGACGGTCACCAATCAAATTACCCGGCAATCTGAAACGGTTGAAGTGAGGATTGTCGGTATCGGCTCTGAATATGTTTTGAGCGATACGGCAGCGAATTTGACCGACGCTGCGGGTCCCTGGGAAGGGCACGAAAAACTTTGGGGGTCGCAGTGGTTTTATGCGCCGCCTCCTTGCGCCACGACGGGCGCTGGGGTTGTCGCGCCCTACAGCTATGGGTTTTTCTGGGATTCGCCCACCGAGGCGTACTGCAACAAGCGTGCTGCCTACATGATCCCGAAGATGGCCTTCGATTCGGTCGATTTTGCTTATGAGCTGCGCCTGCCCGATCCCTTGGGGATGTTGTCCGGACTGTACACCGGCTCATTGACCTACATCATGGGCGTCGGTGGTGATTTCGAGATGGGACCGGCCATGCAGCCCAGTGACAGTCACCTGACGCTCGATTTCGAGCTCGATGTACAGCACACCCTGAAAGTCGACCTGCCCCCCGGTGGGAGCAAGGTCGCCATGGAACCCAAGGGTGGCTGGCAACGCTGGATCGACAACGGTCGCAGGCCGACCGAGATTTACCGTGACCAGCCGTTCTTCCTGTCGGCGTCGTCGAGCTTCAAGGTCAAGCTGATCTGCAGCTCCCTGGGCGGCTCTGAGTGCGAAATCGGTAACAGCGAGGTGGGGTTTTCCAAGTTCCAGGTCAGGCTCACCGTGCCGAGGGGCATCGCCGGTCCCGGCGGTGCTGACGGCTGGACTGGCACGCTCAATCACAACACCTGGATAGGGCCTTTCGAACCCACCCGCTACGTGGATCGCAAACCCGGCAACTTGCGCTTTCAGATGCCCTCACGGTGGATCGAGTCGCTGCTCAGGCCCGGGATGAACGGCACGCTGCGCGGTTTCGCCACCCTCATTTTCGACTCGGAAGTCTGAACGTCCGGGCCTGACCATTTTTTTTCACGAGGTTGAAGACGATGACACGACTGTTTTTGCTGTGGCTGTGCGCAGTGTTTTGCATGGCGGCCAATGCCGGGCCGCAGATCAATGTCGGCACGGTGTACGACTATCTCGACGGCGACAAAAGTACTTACCTGAAACGGGTGTTCAACAGCGGTGACAGCACCGCGTTCGTCAAGGTCAACGTGCTGGAGATCATCTACGACGCGGATGGCAAGCCGCAGGAAATTCCGGTCGCCAACGCCGTCGACGGTGCCTCGCGCAACGGTGTCATGGCCAGCCCCGCCCGGTTGATCGTGCCGGCCCAGGGCATGCAAGGCACGCGTCTGTTGTACATGGGCGAGCGTGACCGCGAGCGCTATTTCCGCGTTCGGTTCGTGCCGGTGGTGCCGGAAAAGGAAGACGAATTCGTGGTCTCCAATGAGGAGCGCGAAGACTACAAGAAGACCCTGTCGGCCGGGGTCAACGTCATGACCGGGTTTGGCATTGTGTTCTTCGTCCGGCCCAGGGATGCCCGCTATGACACGGCGATCAACGAAACCCCTGACCGTTATGAACTGCGCAACAACGGCAACACCGTGCTGGTGGTCGATGAGTTCAAAAGCTGCTCGCTGACCAAGGAAACGGACTGTGGCGCGACCACCAAACATCACGTCATGGCCGGCAAGACCTTCGCTTTCGACAAGGAGCCAGGCCGTGAATACCGTTTCAAGCTGATCGAAGGCGACAGCAAAAAAGACCTGAAGGTGGCGAGCCGCTAACGGTTGCCTCCATAAACAGACGCGGTAGGTATCGAACATGAACAAGCAATGCGCCGTCGCCGCACTGATGGCTTTGGGCTCACTGATGAGTGTCCCGACCTGGGCGGCCCGGGAAGAGCTGAATTTCGAGGTCACGCTGACCATCCCCAGTCGCCCGTTTTACATCATCCCGGTGGAGCCGGACTGGATTCACCGGCCGCAGCGACTCAACTGGGACTATCCCTCGGCGACCATGGGCGGCGTGCAAAAATATTTTGACGTACGGCATGACACCAGTGCCATTGAAGCGCGCCTGGGCAACTCGCCGTATCTGTCAAACGGCAGGCCGGGCGAGGAAATCGGCTTGAAGGTCAGTTTCAACGGCGTTGAGCTGAGCCCGGATACTCGCCCCCGTGAAGTGGTGTCCAGAGCGGAGGCCGCCGTGGGCACCCGGGTGTTGCTGGACATACAGCCGGTCAAGCCGTCCGGCGGCTACAAGCCCGGGGACTATGACGGCAATGTGGTGTTGCTGTTTAACGCCAGGGCTCCGGGCGAATAGCGCAGCGACACCTTCTCTACCGATCACAATGGAATGAAACCATGAACAGGACGACAGGCTGGATGGGCTTGCTAGCGGCACTGAGCCTGCCTGCGGCCCAGGCGGCGAATCAGGAGATCCGGGCGCTATTCCAGCCGGATCCCTCACAGCCCCGGAACAACGTGTTTATCAACCAGACGCCGAACAGCGGGTATTGCGCGAACTACCCCGGGGAGTGCAGCAAGCACAACATGTTCAGCATTCAGATACCGGTCCGTTTCAATTCCACTCGCGCCATTACGCCCGGTAATGGCCTGGACTTAAAAGTACCGGCCAACTGGCGGCAGCTGACCGTCACCCACCGCGACACCCAGGAAACCGAAACCGTCGAGGTACGTATCATTGGCATCGGTTCCAATTTCAATCTGAGCGATTCAGCCGCTCAGCTGGTCGGCGTGTCGGACATCCTCGAAGGCCATCAAAAGCTTTGGACCGGCAGCAGCTGGGTGTATGCCCCGTCACCGTGTCAATACAGTGGTGTGGGCGCTTACACCCCGGCGACTTACAGATTCTTCTGGAAAGCGCCCGTAGAGGCGGCCTGCACCAAGGTGGCCGCTTACCGGATACCGTCGATGTATTTCGACACCCTTGATTTTGCCTATGAGCTGCGCACGCCCAATCCGCTGGGCATGTCGTCCGGGCTGTACAACGGCTCGTTGACTTACAGCCTGGGGCCGGGCGGTGATTTTCAATTGGGATCGATGTTGGCGCCGGATGATGCCAGCCTGACCCTGGACTTCGTGCTGGACGTGCAGCACACCCTCAAGGTTGACTTGCCGCCGGGTGGGAGCAAGGTTGTGCTTGAGCCGGAAGGGGGCTGGCACAGCTGGATCGCGAACAGCGGCAGGCCCGGCCGGATCTACCGGGACCAGGCCTTTCACTTGTCGGCGTCGTCTCGTTTCAAAGTCATGATGCAGTGTAATTCGTTCAGCTTCTACGGCGCCGAATGCAAGCTGATCGGCTCACAGATACCGAATCCCGGCGTCACCTGGGTGCTCACGCAAATGAGTTTGCCCGCCGGAATCACCGGTCTGGATAACAAACCCGTCGTGAATCTCACACTGAAAAACAACGAATGGCTGGGTCCCTTCCAGCCAGGTCATTACGTGGACCGAAAGCCGGGCAATTTGCGCTTCGAGATGCCCGCGGACGCCATCGCTTATGTGTTGCGCCCTGGCGTGAATGACACGTTCAGGGGCGACATTACGGTGATCTGGGATTCGGAGGTCTGAGCCGGTCACGATGAAACCGGCCGGGGTTACCGGCCGGCCGATGGCTGTCGCGACGTGATGCCATGCTTCAACGCGGGGCCCCGGCGGGTCTGAATCCCAGGGTCAGGTCAACGGTGTGGGATCTGCCGGCCAAAGCCCGGCGTTCTTCAGCGACCTGCGGGTCAGGGCTCTGGCCACACCCTTGCGCATATCGCTCATTTCCCTCACCAGCCGGTTGTAATAAAACGTAGACGTGACTTCTTCAGTGAACACATCTGCCTCGGGAATATTCAGCGCCTGAGCCAGGCCTTCCAGCTGCGTCTTCAATGGCTTCAACCGTGATTTGTCCTGGGTCAGGACCCATTCCTCCTGCGCCTCGCGCAGCGTTTCGAGTTGCTCGTGTCTGGCTTCGTAAAGTCGATCATTGGCCTCTAACTCAGGCGCGTAACGCCTGCGCAGAAATTGCTCCCAGAACGGATCGTCGAACAAATCAATCATCCCGTTGACCAGTCCGTCGCCGCGCTCGCGTTCGATAACCGTGATATAGGCCGTGTCGATTTTGGCCTGATCAACCCCAGATCGTGCTTGATAGAGCATGCCCTCGGAGCGCCAGGGCAGATCAAGACGTCTGGCCAGGCCGGTTTCGAAGGCCAAATGAACTCCCACGTCATCCGGTGCACTGTTGGCGGCGGGATTGATCTTGTGCTGCTGCAGTTGGCGGCTGATCTCGGCTCTGGCCACGTCGCCTACGCTTTCCAGGCGTGCGGCGCTGCGGGCCAGCGTGACCAGGTTATTTTCCAGCACATTGGAGGTCGTCGACTCCATGTAGGCCCGCGACACCAATACTTTCATGCCCATTCGGTTGAACAATTGCGCCCCGGCGTCGGCGCAGGTCTGGGGGGCGGCGGCCTGCTTGAACAGCTCGTAGCGCAAGTCGCTGTCCACCGCCATGGTTTCGATCATTTGCCAGACGCGCTCCGTGAGTTGCGCACGCGCGCGAGGGTCGAGGTAGTCCTGGCTTTCTCGCTGGCGGCGAATGACTTTGAAAAAATCGCTGGAGCCGTCTTCTGCCAGCACGTCGTGCCAGGACTCCTCTCTGTATAGCGTGAACTGCTCCGAGTGACTAAAAAGAGAAGTGTCAGGGGGGGAGGGGGCCCAATGTTCCAGTTCATTCTCAACCCTTGGAAAGAGCGGCTGATCACGCAGAAAGCCCACGGACTCGCGATAATCACCCAAACGCCCCAGATCGTCAGCCGAAAGGTCCGTGGTACTGAAACGCGAACGCGCCAGCACAAACGCTTGATCCGAGCCTGCCGTGACCTGCGGCAAGCTTTTGATTGGGCATTGGCGCATGTCGAGCGAGAAATGGCGCGGACGAGACTTGACCTCGGTGCCGTCGCTAAACAGGCCGGTCGGCCAGTCCTCGATGCCGGTGTCGGCCAGGCGCAGCACGTTTAACTCGGGCATGCCACCGACATTCGGCGGCTGGCCCAGGGGATTGCCGTCCAGCCTCAGTGTTTCCAGGTGGGTCAGGCGAGCCAACTGTTCCAGTGAGCCAGACGCCAGCAGGATATCGTTATCGGCCAGGTCGAGGGTTCTGAGTTGATGCAGTTCGCCGATGGCGGGCGGGATCCCGGTCAACTCGCCGTCGCGGGCGGTTAAATGACGAAGGTTGGGCAGGTCGCTCAACAGGCCGCCGGGGTTGCTGGAGTAACGCGCCTTGTTGAGTTTCAGGGCGGTGATCCGGTCGAGGTAGTTGTCTATGCCGGGCAGCTTGCGTAACTCTGTCCACCAACGCTCGATGTTCGGTCCCTGGAACTCGCTTGACAGGTCCAGCGTGTAACCCTCGGCCGGATGCACATTGCGTTCACCGAAGCCTTCGCTCTTGCGTTCGAAACATTCGAGTAGTCGGGTCTGGAGATGGCGGCCACCGGTTCGCAGGAAGTCGAGATTGACGCCAACCTCCATTTCCCCGCTGCCATCCAGTCCGCGGGGCTGACCGTCCCGCCATGCGTCCAGGGTATGGCGCAGTTGCTCCAGTTCATTCTCGAGTTCGTCAATGGCCTTGTCGGCCTCACCTTGGGCGCGCAATTGCTCGACAAAGGAGTTCACCTGCCGCTCGCTGAGTCTCGGATACAGCTGCTTGATCCTTTGCTCGGGGGTCTTTGCGCCGAAGAACCACCAGGGCCCCCGCACCAGGCTCATCACTTCAACCGGGGCGACCGTGAAAATGGGCGGCTGTGCCAACACCCTGCGACGCTCGGCCGGTGGAGCCGTCTGATCCATGATCCACAGTTTAAGCTGTCGGCCCTGACCCGTCTGGTAGCCCAGTTGCGATCGTTTTTCTTGCGGCAGAACGTGCAGGATCGCTTCAAAAAAATCACCGGCAGGCTGCAACGGCCGGTGGTTTTTGTCCTTTATTTCGTAGAGGCCGTGCTCATCACGGATCATTAATCGCACAGTGGAGGCATCGTCCGGCCCGACGCTGCAGCGTAGTGTGCCGTCAGGCGTGCTATCGCGCACCTCTACGCGCAAGTCGCCGAAGCTGTCGCTGAAGGTTTTGAGGGTGTTCAGCGCCAGCCTCTCGGTGTCGGGGCTCAGCATTTCTTCGTGATAAAAACCCTCATAGGCACGGGTGGTGAGCGCCTCGAAATTGGCTTCGCGGGCCAGGGCTTTCAGGCGCAGGGGCAGGTGTTTTTCCTTGGCTATGCGCTGTTCTTCACTGGGGGTAGCCTCCGCCAGGATTTTTTCCGTGAGCGAGAGCGGCAAATCGGCAAACGCCTGTCTCACCATTTGCACATCCAACCGGGGCGACGCTTGTCCAGCCTGGTAGAGATATCTGGATATTTCTCCGTGGCGCCGGTCAACGGCATCGGCCAATAGATTGCGCAAAGTTTGGACGCGGTTGCCGCCCGGTACGTCGGGACCGAGCAGGGAGCTGATTTCGCTCTCGTTCAAAAATTCGATGACGCGCTCGGCAAACTGACTGGACATCACGTCGGGCAGACCAAGGCTCAGGGTATTGTCGGCGGTTGCCTCGGCGTTGCCGTAAGTACGCGACTGGCCGCTCAGGTCGACGCCTTCATAGACCTTTAGCGCCCGTTCGGCAGGCCAGCCCGGCAATCCGGTCAGCATCGGTTCGAACCACACGGACGCGGGAGCGAGCGCTTGTCCGTTGCGCAGGTTGGCAATGGCGGTGTTCGTCTCGTCCAGGGCGCTCAAGCGCTTGATAGTGTCGAGCAGCAATGGCGGCGGCGGTGCATGTTCGAGGTGCATCCGCCGCAGTTCATTGTCGTCGGTGCCGCTGCTGATGCGGATCTGCTCGCGCTCGATTGGGGTGAATCCCTCGACCGTATGGCCCAGGCGTCGCATCAGGGTTTCACCTTGCCACTCACCAGGGTTCTCGCCCTCATGGACCCAGCCACCGTGGCCGTTCGGTTCGACTTTCGGCGAGTAGGCGTTCCGGCGGCCAGGGTGTTTGATCCGGTGCGTTGCGCTTGCATCAGTGTTGGCAGGTTTGTTGATGGCGTACACCTTGCCCTCCAGCGGCAACATGTCCTGGCCTGCGTGCCGATGCAGGCCCAGGTTATCGGGCCTGGAGGTTTCGGGCAGCAACAAACCGGTTTGTTCGTAGGGCGTGAGGTCGGGGTGCCAGAGCGTCGCCTTGCCATCGGGCAGGGTGACCGGTTTCATGTTCTCGACGAAGGGTGAAAGCTTGAGTCGAAATTCATTGCCGATGGCGCCGGCAGCACCGAACGCCGCCAGTTGAATGACATCGGTCACCACGCCCACGACATGTTCCGCCAGTTCGACATACTGCCCTTCGGCCAGGTCCACGACGCCTTCGACGACCTCGGTGGCCAGTTGATACGCGGTGTACGCCAGCATCAGCTCGCCCAACCCCGGGACGAACGGTGTCAGCACCAGCAAGGCGGCGTTGAAAATGTCCGAGACGATTTTTTTGAAGTTGTCCCACCAGGCCCAGCGTGCCGCCGAGTCGGTCCTGGCGGTCGATATCGCAATGTTCTGGGCGTCATTGATGATTTTGCTGACGCTCGCTTGGTACAGGTGTTCCCAGAGATTCCTGCCAATGGGCGTGACCCGGAACTCCAGGTTGGGCTTGTCCACGGGGGTACTGCGCCAGGTCGGTCCGGGATCGAGGCGATCCTTTTCATGCCATTTGACCACGCTCAGGCGTTGGTCGAGGCCGGCGAAAAAATGCCCGCGTTGTTGCTGGTCGATGAACTGGCTGAAAAACTGCCAATAGTTGCGTTTCGAGGACGGGATGGTTTCGTTGTCCCGCAACTGACGCGTCAGTTCCTGCACGAACGCCTGTGCCGAGGCATATTCCTTAAGCGGGTGTTCGGGGTCATGGGGCACGTAGGCGATGAGCTTGTCGGTGCGATTGCTTTGTTCTTTGGCCGTGAACAGCACGATGCCGGTCAAGGACGCGTCCAGCATCGACAGCTCGCAGCACTGCATCACTTTGCCGTCCAGCGTGAGGCCGGTTTTGCTTTCGATCGTCCCCATGACGACGTCGAACGCCTCGGTGGTAATGTCCTTCTTCTTCAGGGCCATATACGCGGCAGCTTCCAGTGCCGCTTTTTGATTGCGGGTGGCCCTGAGCTTGATCAGCGCCTCGGCGACGGGCTCTTTCGTCAGTAAAAACTCACTGAGGTGTTTTTCGTACTGGCCGCCGAGGTCCAGCTCCCGGCACAAACCCTTGAATTGTTCGATGGGCATCTTTGTTTTGAGGGAAACAATCTCGAAGTGTCCGCGTGCATCAGGTTGGCTGATGTAGTCGGAGTCGTCTGTAAAGGTTTCCGACGTGGCGAAGTTGTGCAGCGCCGCCTCCAGCAAGGAGACGGTTCGGCTGGCATGACCCACCTGTGTATCAATTACATACCAAGGGGTTTCCTTGGGGAAGTAAAGTCGCAGGTAAGTTGCCTTTACATCCACTTCAATACCATAGGCTTCTTTCAATCTGGCCTTGAGCAGTGGTTCGGCGAACGCGTCAATTTGTTCAAGTTTTGCGAAGAGTTTGTCGGCGTCGTTCTGCGCTTTCCAGGCCCGCTGGTTGGCGGCCTTTAGCGCAGGCTGGCCACTGCCTTGATACCAGGTTTCCCGCTTGAATTCCGTGGCCCTCAACGTGTGTGCACGCGGCAGCGAAGTATTCAGGAATTCTTTGCTTACTGTGTTTTTTATATGGTCGTAATGACGGCCCTTGAGTGGTCTTTTTTGGGTGTTAAGAGGTGGGGTGTTTTGATTCAAGTTCGACATTTGGCTTTGTCTTGCAAGTTGAGAGGGGTGAGTAGCCTATCTCGCCGAACTTTAATTAAAAGTCAGTATTTCTTGTGAGTAATAGAGGATTTAAAGGGTGGGTTGTTTTTGATTTTGAATAGAAGTCATACATAAATATGACCCATTATTATTTGAATAACGCTATGGCGCCGCCCGACCGGGAAGCGCCCTCAACGTCGGACCACCTCCACGGGCAGGCATTGTGTATGGGTGCCCGGTTGCAGGTAGGGATTAAGGATCGGCGCCATACCCTTGAGCACTTGCACCGGCAAGGCGGAAGTGAAAGTGAAGCTCTCGGCGCTGCGGCCCGGCACGAAGGCGGTGAGGGTGCCGAAGTGGGTATCGCCGATGTAGAACACGAAGGTGGCGGTGCGGTTGATCGACTTGGAACTCAAAATCCGTCCACCGGAACCGATCGCTTCAATGCGGTTATCGCCGGTGCCGGTCTTGCCGCCCATGGCCAGTGCGGTGCCATCGGTCAGCTTGAAGGTCCCGGCCACCCGTTTCGCGGTACCGGCATCCACCACCTGTGAAAGCGCTTCGCGCATCGCCGTGGCGACCTCGGACGGCATGACCCGTTTGCCCACGTCCGGGTCATTGATCAGTTTGGTTTCGTACGGCGTATTGGCCGCGAAGTGCAGGCTGTCGATGCGCAGTGTCGGCATGCGCACGCCGTCGTTGAGAATGGTGCCGATCAGTTCGGCGAGGGCGGCGGGGCGGTCGCCGGAACTGCCGATGGCGGTGGCCAGCGACGGCACCAGATGGTCGAACGGGTAGCCGACTTTCTGCCAGCGCTGGTGAATGTCGAGGAACGCCTCGATCTCCAGCATGGTGCGGATACGGCTGTCGCGCGCGCCCTTGTGCCGGCTCTTGAACAGCCAGCTGTAGACTTCCTGGCGCTCGAACTGGCTGGCTTTGACGATGTCCTTGAACGTGGCGTCGGGGTGGTTCAGCAGGTACCCCATCATCCACAGGTCAAGGGGGTGGACCTTGGCGATGAAGCCCTGGTCCGGCAGGTCGTAGGCGCCGGGGCCATAGGCCTCGTAAAGGCGTTGCAGGCGATCGTCGGTGAGCTTCTCGGTGAGTTTTTCGCTGAGATTGGCGCCGGTGAGGTGCGAGCGAACGAACGCGTTGAAGCTTTCCTGGCTGGCTCGGGGCAGCAGGTAACGGTGTACGGCGGCCATGCGGATCGGTGTCGGCCGCATACCGTCGAGGAAGGTTTCGAGCCGTTCCTGAGTGCTCTTGTTGCGGTATTTTTTCCAGAACTTGAGCAGGAACGAGGTGCCCTCGCGGTCGGCGAACGAGGCCAGGTATTCCTGGCGCCGCGGATCACGGTCGTCGCCCATCAATGCGGCGCTGTTGTTCGGGCCGGAATAGGTGGTGTAGCGCACCAGGTCGCGCATCAGGCGAATGAACGGCAGGTTGATCGACTCCCGGATCGCATCGCGCAGGGTCGGCAGGCGGCCGTTGTCTTCCTTGCGGAAGTTGTGGAACGTGTGCAGGCCGCCGCCGGTGAAAAACGCTTCGCCGGGGCTGGCCGAATATTTGCGGTCCAGCGCGGCACTGAGCAGGGGTGGCAGGCTGCGGTCCTTGTTCTGGATCAGGTAATCGACGACCCAGCGACTCAGGCGATCCTGTTCCGGCACCTCGACTTTCTTCAGCTCGGGAACGTCCATCCCCGCGTATTTGTCGTGCAGTTCGGCAATGATTTGCAGGTAAGTGGTGAGCACGCGCATTTTCGCGGTGGAGCCCAGTTCCAGTTTGCTGCCTTCGTTGATATCGAACGGCTGGTCGGTGCTGTCGGTCTGTACCCGCACCCGCGAACCGTCCGGGGTCAGTTCGAACAGGGTGAAGCTGTAGCGCACCTGGGTGGTGCTGGTCGGGGTCAGCAGGCGTTCGCCCATCAGGCCGATTTCTTTTGCATATTCCGGATCGGCGAGTTTTTTCAAGTAGGCCGTGGCCTGGGTTTGCAGATCGCCCTGCAAGGTGCTGGTGGCCGAGAGGTCGAGGCGGTCGAGGTCGTACAGCGGACGATTGAGCAAGCCGGCCAGGCGGCTGCGCGCCACACTGATGCCTTTGTTGGTTTCGATCGGTTGAATGGTCGGTTGGGTCAGCCAGTCGCGATAGGTGACCTTGCTGGCCAATGCCGCATCGGCGAAAGGCTTATCGATGACGCCGTTCTGGGCCAGCAGGCGGATGTGGCTGTCGGTGAGGTCGGCCAGTTCATCGCGGCCCTTGGTCAGGTAGTGCGAAGGGCGGCGCTGGGCAATCATCAGCGACAGCATTTCGCGCAGGGCCAGGCCTTTTTCCGCCAGGCTCTTGGGGTCCGTCGCGCTGCTGGCCAGGCGTTCGTTGGCCTGGTTGAAATCGGCGCCGTACCACACGCGCAAACCCTCGGCCATGCCATGCACTTCACCGTGGCCCGGTACGGCCGACAAAGGCACGCTGTTGAGGTAATCACGCACTACATTCTGCCGCGCCTTGAGTGTTTCGGGACCATCCTGATAAGCCCGCACGCTGGCGGAAATCATCTGCCGGATCTTCTCCCCGCCCGAGACCGTCAAGCCATCGGGGGAGTGCCGGTACTTCTCCAGTTGCGTCGCCAGGGTACTGCCGCCCGCGGATTGACCGGGCAGGTGCAGCAGCTTGGCCACCTGGGTGTACGCGGCCATGCCGAACCGTGGCCAGTCCACCGCGGGGTTGGCCAGGGGCTGGCGAGGATCGAGCAAAAAGCGGTTTTCGATGAACAGCAGACTGCTGACCACCACCGGCGGGATCGCCTCGAAACTGGAATAGAGCTGCTGCGGATAGTTGAACTGGTACAGCGGTGCCGCCTTGCAATCGGTGATCGACAGCCCGGCCTGGATCTTCTCCGAATAGGGCACGAACAGCCCTTTGTCGCTGTAGTTCATCAGCGCCGGGGAAAAGCGCGTCTGGGCGGAAATCACGTAGTCGCGCTTGAGCAACCGAGGGAGGAATTCACCCAGGGAGCTGTAGCCCAGGCGCAGATCGAACGGGCCGGCCCCCGGATAATGAATCGCATCGCTGGGCCCGGACTTGAGCTCATAACTCAAGGTCTTGGCGAACTTGCTGACTTCCCGGGCTTGAAACCGCGAGGTGCGCATCTCCTTGGACGCCGCCAGGCCGACGACGATCGCAATAATCAGCAGCAGCAACCAGAACGCCTTCCAGCCATGCCGGCTGCGGCGAGGTTTTTTCGGTAAAGGCGCTTCTTCATCCACTCGTTCAGTCGGGACCACGGTTTTACTCGAATCGGTTTGCCATAAAGCGCCCATAGTCGACTGATCCATTCACGCAGATTGATCGGACTTGTCTGAAGCTTAGTCGGTGGTTGGCGTTGGTGAAAAAATTGTGAGGATCCAAAAGCGATGCCCCCGTCACGTGCAGGCGCACGCATTGCGCCGACGAGGGATCGCAGGGGGTAAATCAGAAAGTTAATCCGAAACGACCGGGTTAGAGCAATCGCAGCCAACAATAACCCCCGGCGGGCCCATGACGCTGCACCAATACCGTGCAATACTCGGCGCTGTTTCAAAAGGCGAAAAAACGGGCAAAACCCAGATAATCCTTCTCCGTAAATACAGAATTTACCGAGATTTACCCCTGATTTTTGTGCTGTATAGAGTGAAAATCTCTGTCGCTGACTTTTTATACTGCACGCCCCGCTGATCTTGCAGATGTTGTGCTGCAGGACGGTCCTGCCCACGAAGCAGGCCCGGTGACGGCAAGCCATGGCTTATCGGTCAACGCTTCGCCACTCGGTGGTCATATCCAATAACAAGACGAGGTTGTACCCCTATGCCTGTAGGCAATCACCTGCCCCAAGGCGAGACCGCTCAGGGCGGCCCGCTCAAACGTGAACTGGGCGAACGGCATATTCGCTTGATGGCACTCGGTGCCTGTATCGGCGTCGGTCTGTTTCTCGGTTCGGCCAAGGCCATCGAAATGGCCGGCCCGGCCATCATGCTGTCCTACATCATCGGCGGCCTGGCGATCCTGGTGATCATGCGCGCCCTCGGCGAAATGGCCGTGCACAACCCGGTCGCCGGTTCGTTCAGCCGCTACGCCCAAGACTATCTCGGCCCCTTGGCCGGCTTCCTGACCGGCTGGAACTACTGGTTCCTGTGGCTGGTGACCTGTGTCGCGGAAATCACCGCCGTGGCGGTGTACATGGGCATCTGGTTCCCCGATGTGCCGCGCTGGATCTGGGCGCTGGCGGCGTTGGTGAGCATGGGCTCGATCAACCTGATTGCGGTCAAGGCCTTCGGTGAATTCGAGTTCTGGTTCGCCCTGATCAAGATCGTCACCATCATTGCGATGGTGTTCGGGGGCATCGGCATCATTGCCTTCGGTTTCGGCAACGACGGCGTGGCGCTGGGCCTTTCCAATCTGTGGACCCACGGCGGCTTCATGCCCAACGGCGTGCAAGGGGTGTTGATGTCCCTGCAAATGGTCATGTTCGCCTACCTCGGTGTCGAGATGATCGGCCTGACCGCCGGTGAAGCGAAGAACCCGCAAAAGACCATCCCGAATGCGATCGGCTCGGTGTTCTGGCGGATCCTGCTGTTCTATGTCGGCGCGTTGTTCGTGATCCTGTCGATCTACCCGTGGAACGAAATCGGCACCCAGGGCAGTCCGTTCGTGATGACCTTCGAGCGGCTGGGTATCAAGACTGCCGCCGGCATCATCAACTTCGTGGTGATCACCGCGGCGCTGTCGTCGTGTAACGGCGGCATCTTCAGCACCGGGCGCATGCTCTACAGCCTGGCGCAGAACGGCCAGGCCCCGGCGGGTTTCGCCAAGACCTCCAGCAACGGCGTGCCACGTCGCGCCCTGTTGCTGTCGATCGGCGCCTTGTTGCTGGGCGTGTTGCTCAATTACCTGGTGCCGGAGAAAGTCTTTGTCTGGGTGACGGCGATTGCCACCTTCGGCGCGATCTGGACCTGGGTGATGATCCTGCTGGCCCAGCTCAAGTTCCGCCAGGGCCTGAGCGCCAGCGAGCGGGCGGGCCTGAAATACCGCATGTGGCTGTACCCGGTCAGCTCGTACCTGGCGCTGGCGTTTCTGGTGCTGGTGGTCGGCCTGATGGCGTACTTTCCGGACACCCGCGTGGCGCTGTACGTGGGCCCGGCGTTCCTGGTGCTGCTGACGGTGTTGTTCTACGTGTTCAAGCTGCAACCGAGGCCTGTGTCGCAAGGCGCGGTGCGGTCGGCTTCCTAGGTTGTAATGCTGACCGTGTAGGGGCGAGCAAGCTCGCTCCTACATCATGCGGTCCATTGGTCGGTGGTTTTTCATCTCAGGCCGGTGCAGTTTGCGGTAATCGATTCAACCGCTTGTTGAATTCCAGCCACGCCCCCAGCAACGCCATCAACCCGGCGCCGACCAGTGCGGTAAAGATCTGCATGGCGAAGGCATCGTCGGTCAGGGCGTTGAGCATGTCGGCCAATGGCGCCAGCAGCACGCCGAGGCAGAAGATCTCCAGCGAAAAACGCCCCATGCGGCAGCTTTGCTGCGCCAGCCAGTTCTGTGTCCAGCCAGTATCGGGAAGCAGTTTCGCCGTGACGTAGGCCAATGCCAGGAAGTGCAGCAGGCGCACAGGCGACAGGTTGGTCTTGCTGATCGGGTACAGCAGGTTACTCAGGCTCGCCGGCATCAAGGCGTCGTGAATGTGTGGCCAGCGCCACGCGAGCGTCAGCACCCCGGCCAGCACGGTATACACCGCTGCGGTGAGGAACAGCGGCTGGCGCAGCAAGGGCCGGGAGTCAGGCAGGCGCGGGCGCTGGGCATGAATCGCGGCGGCACCCCCCAGGACGAACAGCAATTGCCAGGCGACGGGGTTGAAGTACCACACGCCATCCTTGATGGCGGCCAGGTTCCAGCCAAACAGCGGCACCGTCAGGTACACCGCCAGGGACATGGCCACCACCACCCAGGGCTTGCGCACCAGGATCGGCAGCACCAGCGGCAGGCCCGCCAGCAACACGATGTACAGCGGCAACGGGTCCATCAGGTTCGGCTTGAAGCGCAGCAGCAGTTCATCGATCAAGGCCTGCTGAGGGTCGCTGATGAAGTGATGCATGCCCATTTCTTCGACCAGGTCGCGGGTTTCCACGTGGCTGTTGGCGAAGAACACGATGCCCATCAGCATCGCCAGCAGGAAGATGTGCACGACGTAGAGCACCCAGGCGCGGCGCAGGATTTTCACGCAGGCGATCAGGAAGCCTTCGCGTGCCAGCACTTTGCCGTAGGCCAATACCGCCGCATAGCCGGCCAGGAACACGAACACTTCGGCGGCATCGCTGAAGCCGAAGTTACGCAGGGTGATTTGGCCCAAGGGGTTGTGGGGCACGTGATCCCAGAAAATGAAGATCAGTGCCAGACCGCGAAAGAAGTCGATCCGGTGATCGCGCGCTAGCGTCATGACGTCAGGCTCGTAAACGGGTGTTGAACAAAGGAGTGGTCGACGGCGCAAAAGGTTGCGCGCCGCACATCGGCGGCGCGCAGGGTGGCCCGATTTGCCGGTAATTGCAAAGTCGGGGTATTACGGAATGTTGATGCGGCGTTTAACCGCTGGTCTGAAAGCTCCCTCGACCTGCGATTTCTGACAGTAGACAAGCTCAAATACTTAAGGAAGGGGACCGAGTTCTATCCCGGGAGTCGTCAGCATGCGACGGTTGTGGAAAGGGTTGTCCAGCTACACGGTGATCGGGGTCGCCAATACCCTTATCCACTGGCAGATCTTTTTTCTGCTGAGCGTGGCCGCGGGTCTTCGCCAGGCGCCCAGCAACCTGGCGGCCTTCTGCGTCGCTGCCTCGTTTTCCTTCTACATGAACGCCCTCTACACCTTTGATCGCAAGCTGTCGGTCGGCGGCTATCTGCTGTTCATGGCGGCGATGGGGGCGTTGAGCTATGGCGTCGGCCACGCCGGTGACCTGTGGCGGCTGCATGGCTTGCTGACCGTGGCGCTGTTTTCGGCCTTGAGCCTGGTCCTGGGGTTCCTGTTTTCCAAGTACGTGGTGTTTCGCGAGCGTGATGCATGAAGATTTCGCTGATCGTCCCCGTGTTCAATGAAGAACAGACGATCGACGTGTTTTATCGGGCGGTTCGACGCGAGTTGCAGCTTGGTGTGATCGACGTCGAGATCGTGTTTATCAACGACGGCAGCACCGACCTCACCGCCGAACGGGCCACCGCCCTGGCGCAGGCGGACGATCAGGTCATGCTGATCAATTTCTCCCGCAACTTCGGCAAGGAACCGGCGCTGTTCGCCGGCCTGGAATATGCCACCGGCGATGCGGTGATCCCGATGGACGTCGACCTGCAAGACCCCATCAGCGTGATCCCGGTGCTGATCGAACAATGGCGGCAGGGCGCGGATGTGGTGCTGGCGAAGCGTCGTGACCGGCATTCCGACAGCTATCTGAAGCGTCACAGCGCGTCGCTGTTCTACCATCTGTTGAATCGCATTGCCTACACCCGGATCGAAGAGAACGTCGGGGATTTCCGCCTGATGGATCGCAAGGTGGTCGATGTGATTCGCGCGTTGCCCGAGCACCAGTTGTTCATGAAAGGCGTGTTGTCCTGGGCCGGGTTCAACACGGTGGTCGTCGAGTACGAGCGGGCCCCGCGGGTGGCGGGCCGCAGTAAATTCAACGGCTGGAAACTGTGGAACCTGGCGCTGGAAGGCGTGACCTCGTTCAGCACCGTGCCGTTGCGGTTGTGGACGTATGTCGGCGGCGGAATTTCGATTTTCGCTGTGCTGTATGCGGTGTACATGGTGCTGGACAAGGTGTTCAACGGTAACAGCGTGCCCGGTTATCCCTCGTTGATGACCGCCATTCTGTTTCTCGGCGGCGTGCAACTGATCGGGATCGGCATCCTCGGCGAGTACATCGGCCGGATCTATATCGAAGCCAAGCACCGGCCGCGCTACGTGGTCAAGGACATCGTCGGCGGTAAACCGCAGCGCGGGGCCTAGCATGGGCCGGCTCAGCGATTTGTTCGTCAAGGAGTTGGGGCGCCGCCAGGTCTGGCTGTTTTTCCTGCTGGCGATTGTTGTGTATGTGTTGCCGCTGATTATCGCGGACTTTCCCTACATCGATGACAACTGGCGCTCGCTGTCGGCCGGCATGGCCTGGGCGGAGCAGGGGCGATTGTTCGCCGAGCTGTTCTACAACGCATTGACCTTCAGTGGCGCGGCGCCGAACATTTTTCCGTTGCCGTTGTTGATCGCCGCGCTGGCCATGTCCTGGGCGCTGACGAGCCTGACCTTCCATTACTTCCGCCAGCCGACCATTGCCAGCTGCCTGGTGCTGTTGCCGCTCTGGTACAACCCGTTCTTCCTGCAAAACCTGTCCTATCAATACGACGGCGCGCCCATGGCCCTGAGCCTGGTGGCGGTGATCTACGCCATCACCTTTCGTCATCCTTCGCGCAGTGTGCAATGGCTGGTGCCGGCGTTTCTGATTGCCCTGGCACTGGGGCTGTATCAGGTGAGCATCAATGTGTTCCTGGGGCTGTGTTGCCTGGAGTTGCTCAGGTCGGCCAATGACCAGCTGCCCTGGCCGCAATGGGCAGCGTTGATGGGCTGGAAAATCGCCCAGGTCGTGCTGGGCGTGTTGATTTACGGTGCCACGGCCTATCCGTTCATGGGCCCGGGGCGCGCCGCGTTTTTGAACCTGTCGGCGCAACCCTTGCTACAGATCCAGACCAATATC
Organism: Pseudomonas fluorescens; assembly: GCF_902498195.1. Classification (GTDB taxonomy): domain Bacteria; phylum Pseudomonadota; class Gammaproteobacteria; order Pseudomonadales; family Pseudomonadaceae; genus Aquipseudomonas; species Aquipseudomonas fluorescens_BU. The sequence continues at coordinate 497,295 of NZ_CABVIY010000002.1, forward strand.
GGCCGGGTGCTGGACAAAGTCGTCCTGCTGTTTCATGGCGGATTGACCTGGGTGTTCGCCGGGTTGCTGCTGTGCGCGTTGGCCGGGGCGGTCTACCTGGGCCTGGGCATTGCGGATCGCCGGGAAAGCCGGCCGAAGCGGCTGTTGATGGGCCTGCTGTGTGTGCTGACAGTGCCGGCGGTGTGGTTGTTGGTGTCGGGCGTGACGCTGCTCTTTCGCGACTTCAACGAAGGCGCCCGGACCCTGATGGGCTTCGCCGTATTGCTGGTGCTGATGTTCTATTTGAGCCACCTGGCGCTGGCTTCTGTGCACGAGCGATTGCCGTTGTTGCTGCTGGTGCCACTGTTGGCGATGCTCTCGCTGTCGTTCGCTTACGGTCGGGTGCTGATCGTGCAGAAAACCTTCGCCACCAGCGCGCTGTACAGCCTTGAACGTGACATCAGCAGCCACCGGGCCCTGCGCGAGGCCAAGCGCATCTACATGTCGGTGACCTATTCCGACCACTGGTTGCGCGGGGCCGCCGGCTCGTTCAAGCAGATGCCGGTGTTGCACTATTTGCTGAACATCGATTTTTTCATGCTCGCGGAAAACCTGCCCAAGGTGGGCATCACTAACGTGGTCGCGGAGAAGGAACGGCGCAATGCGACGCGGGTGGGCTATCAGCATTACGCACCATTGGTGGAGAGCCCGTATTACCGGATCTACCTGATCGGCGATTACGGTTTTATCGTCATGAAAGAACCGGCCCCGATCAAATCGCTTCGTTGGTGAAGCGATTGATCGACGGCGTCAGCGTCAGGCCGCGGCGATTTCGTTGGGCTCGAAACTGTCCGCCCGCGCCATCTGCCACATCCGCGAATAAAACTCGCCATTGACTTCACCGGTCAGCAATTCCCCCGGCTTGAGGAACACGTGCAGCTGCGAGAACAGCTTGATCTCGGTCGCCGACTTACGGCGCACCAGGTGCTTGGCCGACAACTGCGACGGATGTTCAAGGCCGGCGGCGGCGAGCATTTCGGCCAGGCCCTTGAGGGTGTTGCGGTGGAAGTTGTACACGCGCTGGGCCTTGTCCGGCACCACCAGCGCGCGCTGGCGCAGGGTGTCCTGGGTGGCCACGCCGGTCGGGCATTTGTTGGTGTGGCAGCTTTGCGACTGGATGCACCCGATGGCAAACATGAAGCCGCGCGCCGAGTTGGCCCAGTCGGCGCCGATGGCCAGGACACTGGCGATGTCGAATGCGCTGACGATCTTGCCGCTGGCGCCGAGCTTGATTTTGTCCCGCAGGTTCAGGCCCACCAGGGTGTTGTGCACGAACAGCAAGCCTTCGCGCATCGGCACGCCTATGTGGTCGGTGAACTCCACGGGGGCGGCGCCGGTGCCGCCTTCCTTGCCGTCGATCACGATGAAGTCCGGGAGGATGCCGGTTTCCAGCATGGCCTTGGCGATGCCCATGAACTCCCACGGATGACCGAGGCAGAACTTGAACCCGACCGGTTTGCCACCGGACAACTCACGCAGCTGCTGGATGAAATGCATCAATTCGATCGGCGTGGAAAACGCACTGTGGCGCGACGGCGAGATGCAGTCTTCGCCCATCAGGATGCCGCGGGTGTCGGCGATTTCCCGGGTGACCTTGTGCTTGGGCAGGATTCCGCCATGGCCGGGTTTGGCGCCCTGGCTCATCTTGATTTCGATCATCCGCACTTGCGGGGTTTGCGCCTGGGCGGCGAAGCGTTCCGGGTCGAAGCGACCGTCGGCGGTGCGGCAGCCGAAATAGCCGCTGCCCAGCTCCCAGGTCAGGTCGCCACCGTGCTCGCGGTGATAAGGGCTGATGCTGCCCTCGCCGGTGTCGTGGGCGAAGTTGCCGAGTTTGGCGCCCTGGTTCAGCGCGCGGATGGCGTTGGCGCTGAGGGAGCCGAAGCTCATGGCGGAGATGTTGAACACCGACGCGGAGTACGGCTGGGTGCACTGCGGGCCACCGACCGTGACGCGGAAACTGCTCGGGTCGCTCAAGGGCGCCGGGCGCATGGAGTGGCCGATGAATTCGAAGCCCGACTGATACACGTCGATCAAGGTGCCGAACGGTTTGTCGGCGCTTTCATTCTTGGCCCGGGAGTAGACCAGCGAGCGTTGGGCCCTGGAAAAGGGCAGGGCATCGCTGTCGGATTCGAGCAGGTACTGGCGGATTTCCGGGCGAATGCCTTCGACCAGGTAGCGGATATTGCCCAGGATCGGGTAGTTGCGACGCACCGCGTGGGGGCTTTGCAGCAGGTCGCCAATGCCGATCAGGCTGAGGACAAAGGTGACGGCGGTGATCGGCCAGAGCCAGTCGTGTTCGAGGAAGGGCAGGCTGGCGAGGGTGAATATCACGCAGACGGCAAAGAAGGCGTAGCGGCTCAGGAGTGACAGGCTCATACGGTTTCCTTGGGTTCGGACTCAAATTGTAAAGATCGCAGCCTTCGGCAGCTCCTACAGGTTGGTGCATGGCCCGCTTTTGTAGGAGCTGCCGAAGGCTGCGATCTTTTCAGGCATTTTGTGCCTGGAGAAAAATCGAAAACAGCTCGGACTGGGACTTGATCCCCAGCTTGCTGTACATGTGTTTCTTATGGACTTTCACGGTTTCGATGGAGATTTCCAGTTTGCGGGCGATTTCCTTGCTGGAGCAGCCACTGAGCATCAAGCGCCCGACATCCAGTTCCCGGGCGGTCAATTGCGCGCCCTTGAGTTGCTGCACCGAGGCTTCCAGCTGTACCCGCCAATCGCCCGGGACCGGCGCGGGTGCCAGGGCCACCACTTCATTGATCTCGTAGGGCAGGCGCTGGCGCAACAGGCCCAGCACCCACGGCGCGATCAGCGACAGCAAGGCAATCTGCTGCGCGCTGAAGCGCTGCTTGCTGCCCAGTGACAGGCACAGCGTGCGGTCGCCTTCGAGCTGACAATTAAACTGGATTTCGTCGGCCACGACATTTACACGAAAGTATCGTTGATAGTACTCGGTGAGTTCGAAATGCTCCGGCGCGACCTCGGACAAACGGTACAAACCGGTGCGCGACTGCTCGCGGCAGGCGATGTAGAAGGGGTCGAGCAGGTACAAGCCGCGCAGGTAATCCTGGAACAACTGGTCGGGGCTGCCGTCCTCGCCTGGGCATTCGGCGAACACTTGCGGGTGCTGGTCGGCGCTGAACAGCAGCGCCACCCAGCTGTCGCAGGGCACGTATTGGTCCAGCAGACGCACGAGTTGCGTCCAGAAGTTGGGCTTGTCCAGGGCGTCGATCAGTTGCCCCACCGAACGGTGCCAGGCGATGTCGTCCAACGAGAGTGTCATGCATCTACCCCTATCGTGTTACCCCAGCGGCGTGATTTCCCGGCCGCTTGCTTGCTGCGCATACTGGCGCACAGACAACGACCGGGCAATCTTTCCGGCGTTTAGAACAAGGACCACCCATGAAAGTCGAACTCGCCCAACTGGCGGGCCGTGACAACGACACGGCTTACAACCTCGAACGCGCCCTGGCCGCGATCAATGCCTGTGCTGCCGATACGCAGCTGATCCTGTTTCCGGAAAGCCACTTGATGGGTTTCCCTTCGGCCGAGTCCGTGGCCGAGGTCGCCGAACCGCTGGACGGCCCCACCGTCAGCGCGATTGTCGCCGCCGCCCGTGAACGCAATATCGCTGTGGTCATTGGGACCGCAGAAAACGACAACGGTCGTTTCTACAACACCACGCTGCTGATCACCCCTGAAGGCATCGCGCTGAAGTACCGCAAGACCCACCTGTGGGCGTCGGATCGCGGCGTCTATGAAGCGGGCGACCGTTACGCCACTTGCCTGTGGAACGGCGTGCGCGTGGGCTTGCTGATCTGCTACGACATCGAATTCCCCGAATCCGCCCGCGCCCTGGCGCAACTGGGTGCCGAGCTGCTGCTGGTGACCAATGGCAACATGGACCCTTATGGCCCGACCCACCGCACCGCGATCATGGCCCGCGCCCAGGAAAACCAGGCGTTCGCGCTGATGGTCAACCGGGTGGAAGCGGGCGACGGCGGGCTGCTGTTCGCCGGCGGCAGTGCGCTGGTCGACCCGCTGGGCACGCTGCTGTTCGAGGCGGGGCGCGAGGAGGGGCAGTTTGCAGTGGAGCTGGACCTGAGCCGGTTGACGGCGGCGCGCCAGGATTATCGGTACCTGGACGATCAGCGGCTGAAGTTGCCGGGGGAGTTGGTTGAGCATGATGGCGGACTGCGGGAGCTGCTGATTCCTGCGCGCTGATCCGGATACTGCGGTGACCGGGCTGACGCTTTCGCGAGCAAGCCCGCTCCCACATTGATCGCGTACCACCTGTGGGAGCGGGCTTGCTCGCGAAGAGGCCCTTTCAGACAACACACCTGCCTGACCTTTCACCCAAGAACAACAAAGCAACACCCGAAAACCCTGCGCCGAACTCGGCTCTGCCATAAATCCAATAACATCCGGAGTAGTCGCTCATGGCTCGTTTGCAACGCACCCTGTCATTAGGGTCGGTGGTGCTGTTCGGCATCGCCTACATGACGCCGATCATTGTGCTCGGCACCTTTGGCATCCTCGCTCAATCCACCGCTGGCATGGTGCCGGCCGCTTACCTGGCGGCGCTGGTGGCGATGTTCTTCACCGCCATGAGCTACGGGCGCATGGCTTCGGCCTTTCCGGTCGCCGGTTCCGCCTACAGCTATGTGCGCAAGGCCATCAGCCCGAAGCTCGGCTTCATCGCCGGCTGGGCGGTGCTGCTCGATTACCTGTTCCTGCCCATGGCGATCTGGCTGATCGGCGCGGCCTACCTCAACTCCGCGTTCCCGGCCGTGCCGCAGTGGATCTGGGTGCTGGCCTTCATTGGCATCACCAGCGCCATCAACATCGTTGGCCTGAAGCTGGCCAACGGCATCAACGCCCTGCTGATGCTGGTGCAGTTCCTGGTGCTGATCGCTTTCGTCGCGCTGTGCGTGCACTACGTCGGCGGCGATGCCAGCACGCCGTTGTGGTCGATCAAGCCGTTCTTCAATGGCGACATGCAGATGCCCTTGATCATGAGTGGCGCGGCCATCGCCTGTTACTCGTTCCTCGGCTTCGACGCGGTCAGCACCCTGACTGAAGAAACCCGCGACCCACGCCGCACCATTCCACGGGCGATCATGCTGATCACCCTGATCGGCGGCCTGATTTTCGTCGGTGTGTCGTACTTCGTGCAGATCGCCCATCCGTCGTTCCAGTTCGACAGCGTCGATTCGGCGGCCTATGAAATTGCCCGCAACATCGGCGGCGACCTGTTCGTGTCGATCTTCCTGATTGGCCTGATCGTCGGCCAGTTCGCCTCGGGCCTGTCGGCGCAAGCCAGCGGTTCGCGTTTGCTGTACGCCATGGGTCGCGACGGCGTGCTGCCGAAATCGTTTTTCGGCACCTTGCACGAACGCTTCGGCACGCCGATCAACAGCATCCTGCTGTGCGCGGTCGTGGCCTTGCTGGCGCTGAAACTCGACGTCACCACCTCGACCTCATTCATCAACTTCGGCGCGTTCCTGGCGTTCAGCCTGGTCAACCTGTCGGTGATCTTTCATTACTGGATCGGCGGCGAGAAGAAAGGCCTGCGCGAACTGGTGCTGTTCCTGATCTTCCCGTTCATCGGCCTGGCGGCGGACCTGTGGCTGATGGTCAGCCTCGATCACCTGGCGATCTACCTCGGCCTGAGCTGGCTGGCGATTGGCGTGGTGTACCTGGCGGTGTTGACGGGTGGTTTCCGTCGCCAGCCACCGGAAATGGATTTCCAGGAAGCCACATAACGCCCCCGTAGGAGCTGCCGCAGGCTGCGATCTTTTGATCTTGATCTTCAACATCAAAAGATCGCAGCCTGCGGCAGCTCCTTCAGTTTTGCGTCGTTTTCGATGACATGTGATCCTTGCCGCTTTTGAGTCAAAGGCCTTTTGTTCATGTCGACGCCCATCCCTGCACTTATCCACATCGCCGCCGCCCTGCTGATCGGCCCTGACGGCCGAACGCTGCTGGTGCGCAAGCGCGGCACCGAGGCGTTCATGCAACCGGGGGGCAAGATTGAAGCCCATGAGCAACCGGCCCATGCCTTGGCCCGTGAGCTGGAAGAAGAGCTGGGGCTGGTCATCGATCCGGCACATGCCACCTTCCTTGGCCAGTTCTCGGCGCCCGCTGCCAATGAGCCGGGTTTTGTCGTAAAGGCTGAGATTTTTCTGCTGAGTATCGATGTGGATGTCACCCCGGCCGCCGAGATCGAAGAGGTGATCTGGATCGACCCGGCCACGGATGGCGACCTCGTCCTGGCGCCATTGACACGGGACCTGATCCTGCCGTTTTATCGAACTTCGCTCACGGCTACCGCCTGATCATCCACGCAAGGACCCGCCATGATCCCGCTCCAGGATTTGCTGATTTTTGCCGCCACCGCGCTGCTGCTGGTACTGACGCCGGGGCCGAACATGATTTATCTGATCTCCCGTTCGATCTGCCAGGGTCGCAAGGCCGGCGTGACGTCGCTGTTGGGCGTGGTCGCCGGGTTCTTCGTGCATGTGTTCGCCGCTGCTGCCGGATTGACCGCGGTGTTCCTGGCCGTGCCGATGGCCTATGAAGTGCTGAAGTGGGCCGGTGCGCTGTACCTGTTGTGGCTGGCCTGGCAAGCCGTCAGGCCCGGCGCGCGCTCGCCGTTCGAGGCCCAGCAGCTGCCGCCGGACTCGTCGCGCAAATTGATCACCATGGGCTTTCTCACCAGTGCCCTGAACCCCAAGATCGCGGTGTTCTACCTGTCGGTGTTTCCGCAGTTCATCACCCCCGAGCACGGATCGGTATTCACCCAAAGCATCGTGCTGGGCCTGACCCAGATCAGCGTCAGCTTTTGCGTCAACCTGCTGATCGCGCTGTTTGCCGCGGGCATCGCCTCGTGGTTCGTCCACAACCCGACGTGGCTGGCGATGCAGCGTTATTTCATGGGCTTCGTGCTGTCGGCGCTGGCGCTGCGGCTGATGCTTGAACAACGCCGGATGGCCTGATCATGTGGATTCAGCGGCTGGACGCCAGCCATGCCCTGGACTACCGGGCGCTGATGCTCGAAGCCTACGACCGGCATCCGCAGGCGTTCACGTCCAGCGTGCGCGAGCGGGCGTCAATGCCTTTGAGTTGGTGGGAAACGCGCCTGACCGGCAAGCTCGACGTGGTGCTCGGCGCCTTCGAGGAGGGGCGGTTGGCGGGCATTGCCGGGCTGGCCTTCGAGCCCAGGGAAAAGGCCCGGCACAAGGCGACGCTGTTTGGCATGTACGTGTCCGCCAACGTCCGCCAGCGCGGGCTCGGGCAGCAACTGGTGCAGGCGGTTCTGGCCGAGGCTCGTCATCATCAGGGGGTGCGGTTGATCAAGTTGACCGTCACCGCCGGCAATGAGGCGGCGTTCAACCTGTACCGGCGCTGCGGCTTTATCCAGTTCGGCCTGGAACCGATGGCGGTGCGGGTGGGTGAGGAATATTTCGACAAGATCCACATGTGGCGCGAGATCTAATGATCACCGAAATCCCCATGTGGGAGCGGGCTTGCTCGCGAATGCGGTGTGTCAGCCAACATTGATGTTGAATGTGCGACCGTATTCGCGAGCAAGTCGAATCGTCGCACCGCCGCTCCCACAGGGGAGGTGTGTTGTTATCGGACGGCGCTGACCCCGTCCAGTGTCGAAAACGACGTGTCCTTCGCCGTCAGCAAAAAGTCGCGCATATAGGGCGCATCCAGCATGTCCGCCCGAATCGCTGCGTACAGCGTCGCAAACAACCCTTTTTCACCCAGCCGCTTGGCCTTCACATAGCCCCGTGAGCTGTATTCATGCAGGGCCCAATGGGGCATGCCGCATACGCCGCGTCCGCTGGCCACCAGTTGCATCATCATCACCGTCAGTTCCGAGGTGCGCACCTGCGCCGGCTCGACATCGGCCGGCTCCAGGAAACGGGTGAAGATGTCCAGCCGGTCGCGTTCCACCGGGTAGGTGATCAAGGTTTCCGTGATCAGGTCTTCAGGCACGATGTACGCCTTGCCCGCCAACCGATGCTGATTGGCCACCGCGAGCATCGCCTCATAGGTAAACAGCGGCACATAGGTGATGCCGACCAGATCCACCGGGTCGGAGGTCACCACCAGGTCCAGGTCGCCACGGGCCAGGGCCGGCAGCGGGGCGAAGGAGAAGCCCGAGGCCAGGTCCAGTTCGACTTCCGGCCAGGCATCGCGGAACTGGTCGATGGTCGGCATCAGCCACTGGAAGCAACTGTGGCATTCGATGGCCATGTGCAAGCGCCCGGCGGTGCCGCCGGCCAGGCGACTGATGTCACGCTCGGCGGCGCGCAGCAGCGGCAGGGTGGCGTCGGCCAGTTGCAGCAGACGCAAACCGGCGCTGGTGAAGCGCACCGGCTTGGTCTTGCGCACGAACAGCGGCATGCCCATCCGTTCCTCCAGCTCCTTGAACTGGTGGGACAGCGCCGATTGGGTCAGGTGCAGGCGGTCAGCCGCATCCACCAGGCTATCGGCTTCGCGCAAGGCGTGCAGGGTCTTCAGGTGACGGATTTCAAGCACCGGGCGGCTCCATGAGGAAAACTTGTGATCAACACGAAAAGGTTGAGTTTGTCTCATGTTGTGTTCGCTGTCGACAATAGCGCCATCTTTTACACAGGAGCAATTCGACATGGCCGTGGCACACACCCTGGGCTTCCCGCGCATCGGCGCCGACCGCGAACTGAAAAAAGCCCTCGAAGCCTACTGGAAGGGCGACCTCGACCAGACCGCGCTGCACGGCGTTGGCCGCCAATTGCGCGCCACCCATTGGCAATTGCAGAAAGACGCCGGCATCGACCTGCTGCCGGTGGGCGACTTCGCCTGGTATGACCAGGTGCTGACCCACTCCCTGACCTTTGGCGTGATCCCCGAGCGTTTCGACAGCACCAAGGACGCGCGCGGCTTGCCGACCCTCGACACCTTGTTCGCCATGGCCCGTGGCGCCACGGCGAGCTGCTGCGGCGGCGACCACGGCACAGCGCAATACGCCCAGGAACTGACCAAGTGGTTCGACACCAACTACCACTACCTGGTCCCGGAATTCACCGCAGATCAGCAGTTCAAACTGAGCTGGGAACAGCTGTTCGATGAAGTCGAAGAAGCCAAGGCCTTCGGCCACACCATCAAACCCGTCATCATCGGCCCACTGACTTACCTGTGGCTGGGCAAGGCAAAAGGCAACGACTTCGACAAACTCGACCTGCTGGAGCGCCTGCTGCCGATCTACGGTGAAATCCTCGGTCGCCTCGCGGCCCAGGGCGTGGAGTGGGTGCAGATCGATGAGCCGATCCTGACCCTCGACCTGCCGCAGGCATGGAAAAACGCCTTCGAGCGCGCTTACCACATCCTTCAATATTCGCCGCTGAAAAAGCTGGTGGCGACCTACTTCAGCGGCCTGCAAGACAACCTCGGCCTGGCCGTGGGCCTGCCGGTGCAAGGTTTGCACATCGACGCGGTGCGTGCGCCGGATCAGCTGCTGCACGTGCTCGATCGCCTGCCCACCTACAAGATTCTCTCGGTAGGCCTGGTCAACGGTCGCAACGTCTGGCGCTGCGAGCTGGAGCCGGTCCTGGCCCAACTGCAATTGGCCCAGGAGCGTTTCGGCGACAACCTGTGGGTCAGCAGTTCCTGCTCGCTGCTGCACAGCCCGGTGGACCTGGAACGCGAAGACAAGCTCGATCCCGAACTGAAAAGCTGGCTGGCGTTTGCCGTGCAAAAATGCGGCGAAATCGCCGTGCTGCGCGATGCCCTGAACGACCCGCAAGCGCCGAAAGTACAGACAGCTCTGGCGCAAAGCCGTGCGATCCAGGCCAGTCGTGCCGAGTCGACGCGTATTCACAAGGCTGAGGTACAGGCGCGGATCAAGGCCATCGGTGCCGCCGACAGCCAGCGCCAATCGCCGTTCGCCCAACGCATCGGGCAACAGCGCGCACGCTTGAAACTGCCGGCGTTCCCGACCACCACCATTGGTTCGTTCCCGCAGACCGGCTCGATCCGCCTGGCGCGGCAGGCGTTCAAGCAAGGCAAGCTGTCGGCCAACGACTACACCGACGCCATGCACCACGAAATTCGCCACGCCGTGCAGGTCCAGGAACGCCTGGGGCTGGACGTGCTGGTCCACGGCGAGGCCGAACGCAACGACATGGTCGAATACTTCGCCGAGCAGCTGGAGGGGTATGCCTTCACCCGTTTCGGCTGGGTCCAGAGCTACGGTTCGCGCTGTGTGAAACCGGCGATCATCTACGGCGACCTGAGCCGTCCGAACGCCATGACGGTCGACTGGATCAGCTACGCCCAGCGCCAGACCGACAAGGTCATGAAAGGCATGCTCACCGGTCCCGTGACCATGCTGATGTGGTCGTTCCCCCGTGAAGACGTGTCGCGCAAAGTCCAGGCGCAGCAATTGGCCCTGGCCCTGCGTGACGAAGTGGTGGACCTGGAAGCGGCGGGTATCAAGATCGTGCAGATCGACGAAGCCGCGTTCCGCGAAGGCCTGCCGCTGCGTCGGGCGCAATGGCAGGAATACCTGGATTGGGCGGTGGAGGCGTTCCGCCTGAGTGCCAGTGGTGTGCGTGACGAAACCCAGATCCACACCCACATGTGCTACAGCGAATTCAATGACGTGATCGAGGCCATCGCGGCGATGGATGCCGACGTGATCACCATCGAAACCTCGCGCTCGGACATGGAGTTGCTGGAAGCCTTCAAGGCGTTCGATTACCCGAACGACATCGGTCCGGGCGTCTACGACATTCACTCGCCACGGGTGCCGGACACCGCCGAGATGGTCAAGCTGATGAGCAAGGCCGTGCAGCACATCCCGGCAGAACGCCTGTGGGTCAACCCCGATTGCGGGTTGAAGACCCGGGCGTGGCCGGAGACCGAAGCCGCCTTGATCAACATGGTGGCCGCGGCCCGCCAGCTGCGCAGCCAGTTGGCTTGATACACAACCGGTGGGAGCGGGCTTGCTCGCGAAAGCGGTGTATCAGACGACATTGATGTCGACTGACACCCGCTCTTCGCGAGCAAGCCCGCTCCCACATGGATCGAGTGGTCTCAGAGATGTTCGAAATGCGGCAATGCAGTCGACCTTTTACCGATATCGGCATACGGCAGGTCGGCGTTGTCCGCGTGGGTCAGGAAGCGGTGTTCCGGCAATTTCAGATGGGCTTTTTCGAATTCGTTGAAACGCGGGGCTGCCTTGGAATAGTGGAAGTGGGCGTACCACAGCACCTTGGGCGGATTGGCCGTCAGGTCCCAGACTTCGTACTCCTGCATATAGTCGATCCGGCCATCCGGGCGTTTGCCGAGGTGTTTGATCGGGTTGGTTTTACGCACCTCGACGACCTCTTGGGTAACAAGGTCGTCCAGCATGCCGTCGGTGGGCTTTTTGCTGCGCAGCGATTGACGGGTTCGCAAGGCGCGCCCGGTGGCGATCAGCTCGCTGGCCTTCTCGCGCAACTGCGCAATCACGGCGTTTTGCGGTGAAAGGGCTTCGATGCCACGAGCGCGATCGGTGAGCTCATTGGCTTCCTTGACCATCATGTCTTCCAGGTCGACAGGGAGCATGCCTTGCTTGGCGTAGGACTCAACCCTGGTTATATAGGTGTCTTGCATCGCCAGCTTCTGACGGGCTTCGGTCACTAATGCCGCAACGTCCCTTCGAGCGGTCGTGACGGGCTGTGGTTTGGGGTTGCGCAATCGAAACCTGTTGTTCGCGGTGGGCTCCCAGATTTCCGTGTAGCCATCCCGACCGGTCAGCGTGTATTGCCGCTGTTGAGTCGCCGGCTCCCAATGTTCCACCCCGATCAGCAGTTCGTCGTTTTCGGTGGTAAACACTTTTTTGCTGGCAGTGCCCGCCGGCGCAGGCGGTGGCGGGATGTCGAGTGCCTTGCGTGCACGCTGGGTCATTTTTTCGAGGCTGTCCAGCAACGGGGGCACGTTCTCCAGATGGAAATGCTGCGGATAACTGATTGTCCAGGCATTCATTGCACGACGAAATTGATCGTATTGCTCGATGCAGTCCTGAAGTATCCGGTTGCGCTCGGCCCTGGTCGCGGTCGTTTCTGGCAGATTGAATTGCTTGAACAGCGCCCGGTCGAGCTGGACTCTTTTGGCTTGCGCCTGGTTTTGAAGCATGAACCAGGACAAATCGTCGATGGTGTCATAGCGTGACACCGTTTCTATCAAGTTGCCCGTTCTCAAATTGAGAATGTTTGCCTCGCTCAGGCGCTTGTTCAACATGGCGACTTCGTCGGTCAATTGGGTCCTTTGTGCCCGTTCGCTGATGCGGTGATACCAGAGGTTAAGGTCCTGCATAAGGGACTCGATCGAGTCGAACTCCTTGAGCATTTCCAGGCGCAGTTTGCGCACGTCGTCCAGTACACGTAGCCGTTCGGCGAGGGGGGATTGAAGTATTTCATCGAGACTGTCCGTCAATGCGTCGATACGGTCCAAGAAAGTCCGGATCCGGTGATTGGCGATGAATACCCGTTGTTTGCACCTGTCGGCTACGATCAAGGCGCCATTGCTTTGAATTTTTTTGAGTTCATTCCTCTTGTTGCCGTGGGTCAGTGGCAGCAGTTCAGACGCGGTTTGCAGGTGCCGCTTGGCCATCTCGATATCGCCGATGCAGGCGGAATCGGTTACCTGCCTCAGGCCTGCTCGCTGGTTCACAGCCGCCAGGTTATAGGCCTTCAGAGCGGCATCTGTACGTGTTATCTGTTGATCGAGTTGACCGCCAAAATTATCGATGGCGTCGGTCAGCGCTTGATGCCGCCGATGAGCCCGATCAACCCACCAGCGTGGCAGCCGTTCGCGAATGGCGGCGGGCCACAGGGGATCCAGCGTATCGGCCAGGTGCCCGAGCACTTGCCCGCCGCCCAGCCCGCCGCCTTCGAACGTGGTTCCATAGACGCCATACCAGGTGTCCCACCGGCCGGCTTCGTCCAGGGCAATGGGCTGCTTGTAGGTTTTGCGGCTGTTGCCGGTCAAGCGCCAGTTGCGCGAGTCAGTGCTCCATTCGACCTGGAACACGCGGCCCTGTCGGACGATGAAATCACCGTCGGCATGGCGGTACACATGGCGGTAAGTCCCCTGAGTGGCCGGTTGCAGCCCGGCCAGCGACAGGGGTTTTTCGTATTCGTAGCCGGCGAAGCGCGCAACCACGTGCCGGGCCTGGCGCATGGACGGCGCCTGCAACGCAGCCGCGCTGGCTGACAGGGCGCGCAGCTGGCGGGTGCGGGTCAAGGTGCGAGCCCCCGAACCCAGTGCGGAGGCAATGGCTTCCCCTGGCAGCAGGTCCATCGCCGCATCGATCAACGACAACAGCACCGAACCCAGGGCGTCCACGCCGTCACCGACTTCACCGCGCAAAAACGCTGCCACCGCCTGGTTGGCAGCGGTCCAGGCGTCGTAGAGGGCAACCGTCGTTCCGATAAAGGGCAGCAGGCCAATGGCGATTTTGATGTAGGCGAAGGCCCGAGGACCTTCCAGGGCATACCGTTCCAGGTACAACGCATCGTTGGAGCGGGACGTGCCGCGATGGGCTTCGATCAGGCGGCCCATGTGTGCATTGAGCAAATGGGCGGCCAGCGACGTGGTGGCGGGCCAGGCTATCCCGACACCGATCGCGGCGTCGAACCGGTTTTGCTGTGCCTGATTCATTCGGCTGACATGGGCCCTGACGTTGCCCTGCAAGGCGCGACCGGCCACGTACTCAATCATCGAATCTTGCGCGCACAGATTGAACAGCGCCTTGCGCGCGTCTTCCAGGCTGGCGTAGCGACGCAGGGAACGGTCGTCAGGGCCGTCCGGCGTGTAAAGCAGGGTCACGCCGGTGATCTGTTCCTGGATGAAGGTCACGCCGGAGAGGGTGACACCGCCTTCGTTCGGCGTGTCCTTGCCGCCCATGCTGAGGAGGGCCGGCAGTAACACAACGCGCTTGCCGCCGGTACCCCAGGCCTCGGGGGTGTTGGCATCGATGGCGAGGTTCAGGATCTGCAGATCGTCGTGGCTGACCTGCTGTTGCAGGCGCGCAAACTCACCCTGCAATTTAAGTGTCAGGCGCCAGGGTTCGATCAGGCATTCGCGACGGTGTTCAATGACAAACGTTGAATCCTCCACCGAGCCCAGGAAGGCGCGGTGGATCTGCTGTTCGTAGGCCTTGGGCAGGTCCAGTTCCGGGAGGGCCTTGCGCAGGTAGGTTAGGTTGATGCCGTTGAGCAGCGTGATGCGCTCCTGCGCAATCGTCGCCGTGACCTCCAGCCGCATGAAGACCAGTCGCTGTGAAAAGGCGTCCTGCTGCACCGAATGGACATTGTCGATGTTGAGCTGGGCCAGGTCCTCAAGCGACATTTTGCTGTACGTGGCACCGGCCACCATGACTGAGGTTTCCCTCTTTCCGGTGGGTGTTTCGGTGAATCGCTTTTCCCAGGTAACGCTGTCGGGCAGTTGCAGTTGCACATCGAATTCGCCCTTGATGTTGAAGTCCTGGCGCAACCGGGCTTGCAGGTGGCGACGGGTGAAGTCATGGCGCGGTTCCAGGTTGACCGTCATCAACGCGTGGCTGCGGTACATGGCTGCGATGTACGCCTGGATCAGATCTTTGAGTGCGCTGCGTTCGGGGGCTGACAGTTTGGCGAGCATGTCCGGAAGACGGGTGGCCAGAGTGGCGCTGCGGTCTTGCTCCAGCTCATGGGCAAAAGCCAGGCTTCGCGCGGCATGCACCGGTACCTGGAGGTAGGCAAGCGTTCGTTTGCGCAACGCTTCAAGTTGCTCGGCCAACCGAGCCTGCTGGTCTGTCGCGGCGTTGCGCTGGCGTATGCCGTTGGCCTGGATTTCGAAATCACTGTTGATCTGGTTCAGCGCGTATTGCAGCGCGTCGCCACTGATTTTTTTCAGCAGCAGGGCCAGGTTGTTGTCGCTGTCGCCGATCTTGAATAACTGACGTTCAAGCTCGCGTCGGTTGGCGAACCGTTGCAGGCCACCGCCGGTACCTGGCCAATAAAGCAGTACGCTGTGAGGGGAATGACGATCAAGCAGCGTGTCGGCATGGGTCATCAGAAAGAGACCCTTGAG
This sequence comes from Pseudomonas fluorescens, assembly GCF_902498195.1. Taxonomy (GTDB): domain Bacteria; phylum Pseudomonadota; class Gammaproteobacteria; order Pseudomonadales; family Pseudomonadaceae; genus Aquipseudomonas; species Aquipseudomonas fluorescens_BU. The sequence goes on from NZ_CABVIY010000002.1 coordinate 512,448, forward strand.
TTCCTCGGTGTCGACTTTGGATTGCTCACCGTCCGCTTCGGTCAACGACAGGGTCAGGCTGGCCGCCACCCTGTCGGCGCCCGGGTCGTCGGGCGTGTCGAGCAGCGCCTTGAGCAGGCTGGATTCTTCATCGCTCAGTTGCTTGAGCGCCAGTTGCAGCCCTGCTTCGGCGTTTAGCCCGTCTTTGTGAGCGTTGTGCAGCGCGGTGAATTCCCGGTTGAGGGTAATGAGGTCAAGCGATCGCTCCCGATAGAGCATGGCGGTTGCGGCCTTGTCAGCGGCCTGTTCGGCGGCTTCCAGTTTGTTTTGCAGGTCCTTGAGCGGTTTCAGATCGACGTGATCGCCGCCTGCCTGCCGCAGCGCTTCCAGTGCATCGCGCTGCACGTGGGTGGCAGCCTGGCGCAAGGCCCAGGGAGTATCGGCATACAGGCTGCCGAACAGGGACTGTTCCTCATTGTCATCGGTAACCGTGTCGATTGGCGCCGGGTCGATACCTGGCGGTGCGGAAAACACCGGGCTTTGGCTGCGCTGGCGGTCAAATCTGTCCGAAGCGTCCAGGGCCCAGGCACCCTGTGCGGCCAACCCGGGTTTTGCGGCTGACCCGTTACGCAAGGTTTGCAGCTGGGCCATTTGCTGGTGAGCCAGCAGGTCGGTCATGCCCGACGACAAGGGCAGAGCACGGGGGGTGTACTGGAACACCATGCCACTGGCGGGCAGGCCGGCGGGAACGAGGGCTTGTTGCGCCAGCCACGTCTCCATGTCACTGCGCTGGGCGAAGGCTTTGAGTGCCACCGACCGGCTCGGCAAGTACAACAGCTGTTCAGCCGATGCGCTGTCGCCGACGCTGATGACCCAGGCTTCGGGAAGTTTCACTCGAACGTTGTTGCTGAGGACCAACTCCAGTTGTTCGCAGTTCACCGTTTGGTTATCCAGGCGTGCACCTGTCGTGGGCGCGTCCATCAGCAACCGCAGCGGTTGCACTTGTCTGGCGGTCAGCGTGCGTTGAGCGAAGGCCCGTTGAGCCGTCGCTTCCAGATGGTCGAGGTACAGCTGTTTGGCCCGCTCACGGCGAGACACCGGCGTGCCGGGAGCGCGAGCGTCCCAGTAGGCATTCCAGCGTTCGGTGATCGATTGCTCCACCCTCAGCGCCTTGAGTTGCGCGAGCAGTTGCAACGGTGTGAGGGTGAAAAGAGGATGGGTCGAGGCCAACCCTACGACCCGACAGCGCTGGTCCAACGTGCTCTCCAGCTCAGGGTGCTGGAAGACAAAGCCCAGGGCATTGGTCAGCAGGATGAACCGTTCACCCTGCTCATTCGTGGCGGAAAACTGCAGGCCCACTGCCGGACCCTCCAGATTCAGCCGTTGTTTCAACAAGCGCTCAAGCGTATCGCGGGTGGCCGGTACGCCGGCAAACAGTTCGCGCAAGCCCTCGCTGCTTTCGCGCCAACGGGCCGTGGCGCTGAGCATCAAGCTATCGTCGTGGTTTTTCGGCAGGGGCGGGGGAGTGAGGATGTCGGTGTCGGCGGGGAGGGGGAGGTCGAATAACAGCTTATCGGTCATGGCGTCATGGCTCGGTAAGGGGAGCGGAGAGTCCACTCCTTGAGCGCGCCATTTAAGGGAGGTTCAGCGGGGCATTGGCACTACATAGTTATCGCGACGACCGCTCGGCACTCTTCATCAAACTGTCATGGAACTGTGGCAGCGCGCTTGAACAAAGTTCATCAGACTCGCGCTCTACTGGGGTTCTGCGTTTTGGTGTTTTTCATGCGTGCTTTGTTTTTGTCGGCGGCCATTTTTCTCGCCGCGTTGTTCAGCCTGCCGTCAGTGGCGGCGTCTCGTTGTGATGTAAATGTCCCGACTGAACAGGTCGATCTGGCGCAGGTGAGCCTGGCGTACCAGAGCATTGGCCGTGCCTCGGACCCGGCGTTGCTGCTGGTGATGGGGTTGGGCGGGCAGTTGATTCACTGGCCGGACGAGGTGGTAGTCGCGCTGTGCCAGCAAGGGTTTCGGGTGATTCGCTATGACAATCGCGACGTCGGCCTGTCGACCTGGCGACAAGCGCCCGCCGAGGCCAACCTGACCTTCGAAGTGCTGCGCTACAAGCTGGGTTTACCGGTGTCGGCCCCGTATTCGCTGACCGACATGGCAGACGACGGCCTGGGGCTGATGGATGCCTTGCACATCGAACAATTCCACGTGTTGGGGGCGAGCATGGGCGGCATGATCGCGCAGCACATGGCGGCGATGGCACCGCAACGGGTCGAGAGCCTGACGCTGATCATGACCTCCTCCGGGGCCGAAGGCTTGCCGGCGCCGAGCGCGGCCCTGGTTCAATTGCTTGCCCGCCGTGGCGCGCCGAATCGTGAGGTGGCGCTGGAACAACAGGCCGATCTGCTCGCCGCTCTGGGCAGCCCGAGCGTGAGCGATGATCGTCAGGCGCTGCTGGATCAGGCGGCCCTGTCCTACGACCGGGCGTTCAATCCCGAGGGCGTCAAGCGCCAGATCATGGCCATCCTGGCCGAGCCGAGCCGTGTGGCGTTGCTCAATCAGCTGCGGGTACCGGCGCTGGTGGTGCATGGCACGGCCGATCCGCTGTTGCCGGTGATGCATGGCGTGCACCTGGCGGCGCATTTGCGCGGCAGCCAGTTGAAGCTGATTCCGGGGTTGGCCCATCGCTTCCAGGAGGCGTTCAAGGCACCGTTGCTGGCGGCGGTGTTGCCGTACTTGCGCGAACACCGGGAAGACACTTCGCACTGGGCGCAGATCGAGCCGGTGGCCGAGCACAATCTCCTCTAACCCCTGATTTCCCTGTGGGAGCGGGCTTGCTCGCGAAGGCGGCGTTTCAGTGAAAAAAACCTCGCCTGACACACCGCCTTCGCGAGCAAGCCCGCTCCCACACTGGATCTGCTGCATGCTTGAGCCTGTCGGGTGTATCGTTTGGTTTTTTCGCGCCAGCGAGGTGAAAGATGAGTGCCCCCTTGAAAATCGATTTCGTCAGCGACGTGTCCTGCCCCTGGTGCGTTGTCGGTCTGTACGGCCTGACACGGGCCCTGGAGATACTGCGCGACGAAGTCCGCACCGAGATCCGTTTCCAGCCATTCGAGCTGAACCCGAAGATGGGCCCTGAAGGGCAGAACATCACCGAGCACATCACCGAAAAATACGGCTCGACCCCGGAGCAGTCGCAAAAGAACCGCGAGATGATCCGCGCCCGCGGCGCCGAAGTCGGCTTTGCCTTTCGTACCGATGGCAACAGCCGCATCTACAACACCTTCGATGCCCACCGTTTGCTGCACTGGGCGGGTCTGGAAGGGCTGCAATTGCCATTGAAGGAAGCGTTGTTCAAGGCGTATTTCACGGACGGCGGCAACCCCTCCGACCGCGCTCAGTTGGCGCAGGTCGCCGAAAGCGTCGGGCTGGACCGGCAGCGGGCCGAGGCAATCCTGGCGTCGGATGAATTTGCCGAAGAGGTTCGACGCGAGGAACAGCTGTGGCTGACGCGTGGAGTCAGCTCGGTGCCGACCGTCGTGTTCAACGGCCAATACGCCGTGACGGGCGGGCAACCGGTAGAGAGCTTTGTCGGGGCGATTCGCCAGATCATCAGTGAAGCGAAGGGCGGCACGGTTAGCTGACCGTTTAGAGATCCTGTGGGAGCGGGCTTGCTCGCGAAGGCGGCGTTTCAGTGAAAAAAATCTCGCCTGACTCACCGCCTTCGCGAGCAAGCCCGCTCCCACAGGGAAGGCATGTTCAGGCGTGGATACGCACCCAGATCGAAACGAGCACCGTCGCCGCCATCAACCACGCCCCGGCTGCCACCGCCAGTGAAGCCTCCAGCCGCATTCGGTCGACCATCACATACAAGGTCGCCAGGTAGATGAAGTAAGGAATGATCGACCACATGCCGAACACGATGGTGGTCTTCAGGTCATCGACCGAACGCCCTTTGCCGACGATGTAATGGGCGATCAGCGCGAAGGTCGGAAACAGCGGCACCAGGCCGGCGATGTAGTAATTTTTGGTCTTGGCCAGGGCGGCGAGGATCACCACCACCGCCGCGCCCAGGGTTGCTTTGAGAATCAGGTCCACACACATCTCGCTTAATGGCTCAGGCCGTACTTTTTCACTTTGTCGAACAGCGTGGTCTTGGCCATGCCCAGCTCCTGGCTGGCCTGGGTCAGGTTGCCGCCGCTGCGCTGCAAGGCATCGCTCAACAGGTTGCGTTCGAAGGCTTCCACCGCTTCGGCGAAGGCCAGGCCTTGAGTGCTGCCGCCGGCGCCGGGCTTTTTGAACGCCGGCAGGCCGAGGGCGAAGCGTTCGGCGACGTTGCGCAGTTCGCGCACGTTGCCGGGCCAGTCGTGGCTCATCAGGTTCGACAGGGTCTGGTTATCCAGCTCCGGCGCGGTGCGGTCGAAGCGCAGGGACGACTGCTGCAGGAAGTATTCGAACAGTTGCAGGATGTCTTCGCGGCGTTCGCGCAGTGGCGGCAGTTCCAGGGTCACCACGTTGAGGCGGTAATACAGGTCGCTGCGGAACTCGCCGGCCTTGCTTGATTCGTCCAGGTCGGACTTGGTCGCGGCGATCACCCGGCAATCCACGGCCACGCTCTGGTTCGAACCGAGGCGTTCAAGGGTACGCTCCTGCAACACCCGCAGCAGTTTGATCTGCAAGGGCAGGGGCATGCTTTCCACTTCGTCGAGGAACAGCGTGCCACCGTCGGCGTGTTCGATCTTGCCGATCCGGCGCTTGCCGGCACCGGTGAAGGCGTTGGCTTCATGGCCGAAGATTTCGCTCTCGAACAGGTTCTCCGGCAGGCCGCCGCAGTTCAGTGCGACGAATTGCCGGGTGTGCCGGCGACTGAAGTCATGCAGGCAGCGCGCGACCAATTCCTTGCCGGTCCCGGTTTCACCTTCGATCAGCACATTGGCCGAGGTATCGGCGACGTTGGCGATCAATTCACGCAAATTCTGCATGGCCGGCGAACGACCGATGATCCGCCCTTCGAGGGAATCGCGTTCGGCCAGTTGCCGACGCAATGACGAGACTTCCCGCGCCAGGCCGCGTTGCTCAAGGGCGCGCCGGGCCACCTCCACCAGGCGTTCCGGGGAGAAGGGTTTTTCCATGAAGTCATAGGCGCCTTTCTGCATCGCGCCGACGGCCATGGAGATGTCGCCGTGCCCGGTGATCAGCACCACCGGCAGGCTGCGGTCGCGGGCCTTGAGGCGGTTCAGCAGCTCCAGGCCATCGATGCCCGGCAGGCGAATGTCACTGATGACGATGCCGGCAAAGTTGTCACCCACGCGCTCCAGGGCTTCTTCGGCACTGCCGACGCCGATGCAGGGAATGTCTTCCAGAGTCAGCGCCTGTTGGCAGCCGAGCAGCACGTGGGGATCGTCTTCGACGATCAATACACTAAGGTCGTTGTTCATATTGGCTCGGCTGGAATGGAGCTTACCAACGGTAAACTGAGGACGAAGGCGGTGCCACCGCTGGCCGGGTGCTCAACACCCAGGTGACCGCCGGTGGCGGCGGCCAGGCTGGCGGAAAGGGTCAGGCCAAGGCCCAGGCCCTGTTCGCCGGGCTTGGTGGTGAAGAAGGGTTCGAACAGGTGCTTGCGCGCTTCGGCGTCGATGCCATGACCGTTGTCCCGCACGCGCAGCCGATATTTGCCCTCGCCGCTTTCACCTTCGAGCCACAACTCCGGTCGCGGCTGCGCCTGCATGGCATCGAGGGCGTTGCCAATCAGGTTGACCAGAATCTGCTCCAGACGGGTCTGGTCGATCTGTACCTGTACGTCTTCGAAACGGCGGTGCAGTTGCAGATGGGCGTTTTCCACCCGGGCGCCGAGCAATTGCAAGGCCGCGTCCACGCCTTTGCCGAGGCAGGCCTGGCCCTTGTCGTCACCGCGCCGGGCGAAGGAGCGCAGGCTGGCGGTGATCCGGCCCATGCGGTCGATCAATTCGTTGATGGTCTTGAGGTTGGTGCTGGCCACGTCCAGTTGGCCGCGCTCAAGAAAGCGCACGGTATTGCCGGACAGGGTGCGCAGCGCCGCCAATGGCTGGTTCAATTCGTGGGCGATGCTGGTGGACATCTGCCCGATGGCCGCGAGTTTTCCGGCCTGCACCAGTTCATCCTGGGCGCGGCGCAAGGTCTCTTCGGCGTGGCGTCGCTCGCGGATCTGGCCCTTGAGCCGTTCGTTGCTGGCGCGCAGGTCGACGGTGCGTTCGGTAATCCGACGCTCCAGTTGATTGTTGGCTTCCTGCAAGGCTTCCCGGGCGGCGAGACGGGTGGCGATCACCTTGCGTCGCTCGTTCCAGGCAATCAGCAGGAACGCCACGAGGGCAAAGGCCACCGCCACCAGAATCCCCTGATTGATCGCTTCGCGGCGCAAGTCCTGCAACGGCGTCAGCAGGGTGAAATTCCACGGGGTATCGCTCAAGTTACGGGTTTGCGACAGGTAGCTGATGCTTTCATCGTCGGACTCCAGTTCGCTGTTGGCCGGGAAGGTCAGCTTTTCCACGCCTTCGGCCAGGGTTTCCCGGGCCAGCGGTTGCAGTTCGTTGAGCGGGAACCAGTAATACTGAAGGCTGCGGGCCAGCTTTTCCTTGGTGTCTTCGCTCAACGGCACCACGGACTTCAAGCGCCGGGCCGGATCGCTGGACAGGATGATGATGCCGTTCTCGTCGCTGACGAAGGCTTCCAGGCGTGCCCGCTGCCAGCGTTCCTCCATGGCTTCCAGGCGCACCTTGACCACCGCGACGCCAATGATCTTGCCGTGTTCTTCCAGGCCGTGGGCCAGGTAATAACCGGGTTCGCCGTTGGTGCTGCCAATGCCGTAGAACCGCCCCGGCTGGCCGCGCACGGCGTTCTGGAAATAAGCACGGAAGGACAGATCTTCGCCCAGGTAGCTGTCGACATCGCGCCAGTTGCTGGTGGCCATGACGCGGCCGGTGGTGTCCATCACGTAAATGGCCCGACTACGGCTGCGCCGGTTCAGGCCTTCGAGGTAATCGTTGACCGTTTGCCGGTGTTCCGGGGTCGGGTCGGCCAGCAGCGTCGAGACACTGGTTTCAAGTTCCAGCAGGCTGGGCAGGTAGGTGTATTTGCTGATTTCGCTCTCGACGGCGCGGGCGTGCAATTCCAGCTGGCGCTGGCCGTTTTCGCCCAGGCTGCGGATGCCGTAGTGTTCACTGAGCCAGAAGCCGATGTAACCCAGACCGATCATCAGGGCGATGATCAGTGGCGGCAGGAACAAGTGGCGAATCAGACGGGGTTTCACGGCAAGTGATGGCGACGTGTCGCTATAGGGATTGGGGTCGCATTTCATCACAGATGCCTTGGGTCAACCACAACACAAATCTTCAGGCCACCCCGGATCCAATGTGGAAGCGGGCTTGCTCGCGAAGAGGCCGGCGCATTCAACAATGATGTCGACTGAAATGACGCCTTCGCGAGCAAGTCCGCTCCCACAGTGGGGGAGCGGTGTCTTGCTTAGTGCTGCAGAATCTTGTTGAGGAAGTGCTGCGTACGCTCGGCGCGGTGGCTGATGTCGCCGAAGAACTCCTCTTTCTTGCAGTCTTCGATGATCTTGCCCTGGTCCATGAAGATCACGCGGTCGGCCACTTTACGGGCGAAGCCCATTTCGTGGGTCACGCACATCATGGTCATGCCTTCGTGGGCCAGTTGCACCATCACGTCCAGTACTTCGTTGACCATTTCCGGGTCCAGCGCCGAGGTCGGTTCGTCGAACAGCATGACGATCGGGTCCATCGCCAGCGCACGGGCGATCGCCACACGCTGCTGCTGGCCACCGGACAGTTGGCCCGGATGCTTGTGCGCATGGGCAGACAGCCCGACACGCTCCAGCAGTTGCAGGCCTTTCTTGGTGGCTTCTTCCTTGCTGCGGCCCAGCACCTTGATCTGCGCGATGGTCAGGTTCTCGGTGATGGTCAGGTGCGGGAACAGTTCGAAGTGCTGGAATACCATGCCTACCCGCGAGCGCAGCTTGGGCAGGTTGGTCTTCGGGTCGGCGATGGAAGTGCCGTCGACCACGATGTCGCCCTTCTGGAACGGTTCCAGGGCGTTGACGCACTTGATCAGGGTCGATTTGCCGGAGCCGGACGGCCCGCACACCACGATCACTTCGCCTTTCTTGACCTCGGTGCTGCAATCAGTCAGCACCTGGAAGTCCCCATACCACTTGTTGATGTTTTTGATAGAGATCATACGGCGAACCTTTTTTGCAGACGCTTGACCAGCTGCGAGGCGGCAAAGCTGATGATGAAGTACACGAGACCTGCGAAGATCAGGAACTCATTGGAGCGACCAATGATGTCGCCACTGGCGCGCGAAGCATTGAGGAAGTCCACCAGGCCGACGGCGTAGACCAGCGAGGTGTCCTGGAACAGGATGATGCTCTGTTGCAGCAGCAGCGGGGTCATCTTGCGGAACGCCTGCGGCAGGATGATCAGGCGCATCATCTGGCCATAGCTCATGCCCAGCGCTTGTGCGGCACCCATCTGGCCCTTGGGGATCGACTGCACGCCGGCGCGCACGATTTCGCAGAAGTACGCCGCTTCGAACATCATGAAAGCCACGATGCAGGAGGCGAACGCGCCGATCGGGGTGTCTTCGCCGGTGATCCAGCGCAGCACGAACGGCACCGCCAGGTAGAACCAGGTGATGACCAGCAGCAACGGAATCGAACGGAAATAGTTGACGTAGGCGCCGGCAATGTTCGACAACAGTTTGCTGTGGGACAGGCGCATCAGGGCCAGGATGGTGCCGAGGATGATCCCGCCGACCACGCCCAGCGCCATCAGTTGCAGGGTCATGACCATGCCGTTCCACAAACCCGGCAGGGACGGAATGATGCCCGAGAAGTCGAATTCCATCATTTACCCCCTACGGAAATCAGGCCCGGCACGGCGACTTTCTTCTCGACCACGCGCATCAGCAGCATCAGGCTCATGTTCAGGGTGAAGTAGATCAGTGTGGCCAGGGTGAACGCTTCGAACAGGTTGGCGGAGAACTCGGCGGTCTGCTTGGTCTGCGCGAGCAACTCCATCAGGCCGATCAACGAGGCCACGGACGAGTTCTTGAAGACGTTGAGGAATTCCGATGTGAGCGGCGGAATGATGATCCGGTAGGCCTGGGGCAGCAGCACGTTCCAGTAGATCTGCGGCAGCTTGAAGCCCATGGCGCGGGCCGCGGATTCCTGGCCCTTTGGCAGCGCCTGGATGCCGGTGCGCACTTGTTCGCACACGCGAGCGGCGGTGAACAGGCCCAGGCACACGACGACGCTGAGGTAGGCCGAGGTGGTCGGGTTCAGGTCCTGCTTGTACCACTCTTGCAGGTCGGCGGGCAGCAGGTCGGGCACCAGGAAGTACCAGATGAACAGCTGAACCAGCAGCGGCACGTTACGGAAGAGTTCGACGTAGCAGGTGGCGATGCCCGATACGATGCGGTTCGGTACGGTGCGCATGACGCCCAGAATCGAGCCCAGCATCAGGGCGATGATCCAGGCCACGATGGCGATGGCAATGGTCCAGCCCAAGCCGGAGATGAACCAGTCGAGATACGTCTCGCTGCCCACGCCGGTGGACTTGAAGAACACGCCCCAGTCCCAGTTGTAATTCATTAGGGTCTCCCCTCGGATTCGATCGATGTACAAGTACCCGCTTGGGGGAAGCTCCGTTCCCGCCTGACCTTGAAGATCAGGCACACACGATCGGCTCGACAGCCACCGGTTCGAGTGTTTCCAAAAATGCCAGCAGGGAGTGACAACCTCCTGAAAGGGCAGCGCCCTCTCAGGAGATAAGGTTAGTCAGAAATCAGGACTTCTTGTCGTCAGCCGCTTTATCGGTCGGATTGGCGATCAGGGCCTTGAGCTCGTCGCTCATCGGGAAGTTCAGGTTCAGGTTTTTCGGCGGGATTGGCTGCATGAACCATTTTTCGTAGATCTTGTTGATCTCGCCCGAAGCGTAGGTGGCCTTGATGGCGTCATCCACGGCTTTTTTGAACGGCTCGTCGCCCTTGCGCACCATGCAGCCGTAAATTTCGTAGGACTGTGGTGTGCCGGTCACGGCCCAGTCACTGGCTTTCTTGGCCTTGGCGGCTTCACCGGCCAGCAGGGCGTCGTCCATCATGAACGCAACAGCGCGGCCGGTTTCCAGCATCTGGAAGGACTCGCCGTGGTCTTTGGCGGAAATGACGTTCATGCCCATCTGCTTGTCGGCGTTCATCGCCTTGAGGATGCGCTCGGACGTGGTGCCGGCGGTGGTCACGACGTTCTTGCCGGCCAGGTCCGGGAAATCCTTGTACTTGGAGTCGGCCTTGGACAGCAGGCGAGTACCGATTTCGAAGATGCCGACGGAGAAGTCAACCTGTTGCTGACGCTCGACGTTGTTGGTGGTGGAGCCGCACTCCAGGTCCACGGTGCCGTTTTGCACCAGCGGGATACGGGTCTGGGAGGTCACCAGGTTGTACTTGACCTGGAGGTTCGGCATGTCCAGGTCTTTCTTCAGGGCTTCGACGACTTTCAGCTGGATGTCGTGGGAGTAGCCGACCGGTTTGCCGGAAGCGTCTGCGATGTAGGAAAACGGAATGGAAGCGTCACGGTGCCCGAGGGTGATGACACCGGACTCTTTGATCTTCTTCAGGGTGCCGGTGAGTTCGGCGGCGAAAACTGGCGTGCTAATCAGAGCGGCAGCAATGGCTGCGCCCAGGATATGGGGAACGATGCGCATCAAATTTTCCTCGACATTGTTTTTTTTATGGAGCCAGTTCATCGGCCCTTTTGTGCTGCGAATGCCTGACGGCTCCTGAAGTGTTGGCACGACAGGCATTCGTCGAAGAAGTGTAGAGCATGACTCGTGCCAGGCCAGGCTCAATGAGTCAGATCGTTGATTTATAAGGGAATTAAATATTTGTGGCGGGTTTTTTACCCCCTGATAATCCGGTAAACCGAACCGACCGCCAGGTCGCGTTCGGAAAACCGAATGATGATGAGGCGCAACCCGGTATCAGGTGTATTTGCGCTTGTCCGGTGCCGGTGGGAAGTACTGGTACAACCAGGTTTCACTGAGCGTGCGGTCATTGGTGCGAATGAACAGGCGCAGCTCGACGGGTTCTACGCTGTCGTTGGTCGGGTACCAGTCGAACAGGATGCGATAGCCCTTGATGTCATCGAGCACCAGCACGCTGAAATCCTTGACCTGGCCGTTCGAGCAGGTGACCACCGGTTCGATGCCGGCGCCTTCGGGCAAGCGGTCCAGGCCGCCGCCGGTGAAGTCCACGGCAAAGCGACGAGCCCAGACGTCCGGGTAATGCTCGCCCGGTGCCCAGCCTTCGGTGAACCCGCCCATCCCCGACCGCGTCGCGTGCACGCGCGCCAGCGGTGTGCCGACTGGCGGCAGTGCGCTCCAGTACAGCTTGTAGCCGTAGTTCAGCGAGTCGCCGGCGGCCACCGGTTTTTTCGGTGTCCAGAAGGCGACGATGTTGTCCATGGTTTCGCCGGTGGTGGGAATTTCAAGCAGATCGATGGAGCCTTCGCCCCACGGGGTTGTCGGTTCAACCCACAGGCTCGGGCGGCGGCTGTACCAATCGACGGTGTCTTGATAATTGGCAAACTCGTGATCGGTCTGTACCAGGCCGAAACCTTTCGGATCCGTGTCGACAAAAGCATTGAATTGCAGGGTGGCCGGGTTGTTCAACGGGCGGCAGATCCATTCGCCGTTGCCGCGCCACATGGCCAGGCGATCGGAGTCATGGATCTGCGGGTGAATGGTGTCGCACATCCGCCGTTCGTGGGTGCCGCAGCTGAACATGCTGGTCATCGGCGCGATACCCAGTTGATCGATGGCGGTGCGTGCGTTGACGTGGGCGTCGACTTCCATCACCACGCGCTCGGCCTGGCAATCAATGTCAAAACGGTACGCGCCGGTGGCGCTCGGCGAGTCGAGCAGGGCGTAGACGACGAAGCGGGTGCTGTCCTTGTCCGGCGTCTCGAACCAGAACTTGGTGAAGTCGGGAAATTCCTCGCGCTTCTTGGCGTAGGTGTCGATGGCCAGTCCGCGAGCGGACAGGCCGTACTGGCCAGTGGCGTCCACCGCGCGGAAATAGCTGGCGCCGAGGAAGGACACCACGTCGTGTTTATCCAGCTCCGGCGCCTTGAACAGCTTGAAGCCGGAAAACCCCAGGTCACCGGTCAGTTGCTTGGTCTCGACGGTGGTTTTTTCATAATTGAACAGCGACGGACGGAAATGCACCTCGCGGGCCATGCGGGTCTTGGGATCGACGCTGTACATGCGCACCGGCTGCTTGAACCCCATGCCGACGTGGAAGAACTGCACGTCCAGCTGGCCCTTGAGATCTTTCCACAGCGAATGGTTGCCGTCGTAGCGGATCGCGTTGAAATTCTGCGGCGTCATGGTCGCCAGGGTCGGCGGCAGCACCTGCTTGGTGTCCTGATAACGGCTACTGGCGAGCTGCTTGGCCTGGATCTTCAGGGCTTCGAAGTCAAACGCCTGGGCTTCACCGTCGGCGGTACCGGAGGCTGCCCAGGCGCGGGTGGCGAGCAGGCCGGTGGCGGACAATCCGGTGTAGGCCGCGATGGCCATGGAGGCTTTGAGCAAATTCCTGCGGTGCATAAATTCAACCTGTCGTGAACAATCCTGCGCCGTTCCTGGCGCGTACTGGATCTGAAAAAACGGTTCGGACATGCCTTCGGCCAAACGCAACGGACTTTAAACAGATGCCGAATAGCATAAACCGTTCGATTGCAGCGCAAAAATGATTGATGGCAAGACGCTGGCGTGGGAATGAAACAAGACGTGTCGGGAATCTTTCCGACAGGACCGTCTGATTTATAGGGCATATCTGCTTTTTTCGACTAATTACTCTAAAAACCCCTTTTCAGCGCCGGGATTATTTCTATTCTGTGCTCATAACCGGTTTATGCCCTTCGGGCCGGTACGGTTCAGTTGCCATCAGGCACTGCTGGAAAAGGATCAGGGCGATGCGGTTTCTGAAGTTTTCTTTGACGTAGAGAAGGACATCGTCCATGTCGAAAGTACAAGGCATCACCGAAATGTTGGGAATCTTTCCGTGCCTGGGCCTCGGGCGGCGAAGGCGCCGGCTCAACAGTGAGGAACTGAAGCTGGTGGAGCGGTATCGGGAGCTGTCGGAGAGTGACCGGATTGCGATGCGGTATCTGGTGGATGCGATGAGGAGTGTTTCGCGGTTTTGACGGAATGGCTCATCCAGTCGTGGCGCACCGTCACGGCTGGATGGGTTTTTTACCAATCCAGCGATCGTTCCGAACGCTGATGCAGCAGCCTCAACACTTGTATCTGTCCATGAGCAAATCGATAAGGAGCAATGAATGGATAGCGGCCCAGTACCAACTCTCGCACGTCGGGCATCACAGAAGGCCTGCCGGCGCCTGGAAACTGTTCCAGAAGCCGGAGTGTTTGCACAATGGTAGAAATGATCTCGAGGGCGGCGCTTGGTCCCACGACCTCTCGGTAATGATCATGAATGTTATCGAGGTCGCTTTCAGCTTTTTCAGTCAGTACTACGCTCGGCACGTTTTTCCCACTTAGCCTTCACGGCCTCCAGATCGGTGAGTTTCCCTGCGTCGGCATCGGCTATGCCGTCGCTTATTGCTTGTAGATGCCAGGATTCGGCTTCCACGTAGCGAACCAGAGCACGTTTGAGATGATATTGACGGTCGCGGTCGGTGGCTGCAGCCAACTGATCCAGTTGTTGGGCCAGAAGTTCTTCGACGCGAAAGGACAAAACGGGCGAGGCCATGGTGGCTCTCCTAAGATGTATACGTTGTAAACGACATATACACCCTAGGTTGTCCCGTGATTATCGTCAACCAATGCCTCATGCAGGGTTGCGAAAACTCTAGCTGGGACATGTGCCGACGGGAGGAAGGAACTGTTTCGAAATGCTTGCCCGCCGAGAGGGGGTAATCGCCCCGGCACGCGCTGGTACCGGGGCATTATATGTTACCGACTCACCTTCCAGGCATCGCCCGCAGGCGCCTTGCCGTGGTCATACGGCTTGGCGATCCACATGTAGAGCAAGCCCAGACCAATCACGATGGCGGTGCTCAGGACCATGGCGTAGTTGATGTACCACGCGGCATCCGGAGTGCGTGGCCAGGCCATGTTGATGATGGCGCCGACGCCGTAGACCAGTGCGCCGATGTTCACCAGCCAGCCCCAGGCGCCGAGGGTGAATTTGCCGCTCGGTTTCCAGCCTTTGAGGCGCGCGTACAGCGCTGCGAGCACGATCATCTGGAACGCCAGGTAGATGCCGATGGCGGCGAAGCTGACGATGGTGGCGACCGCATCCTGCAGGAAGAAGCCGAGGATGATGATCAGCGCCGGCAAGACGCCGGACACGAATAGCGCGGCAACCGGAACCTGGGTATGGGGAGAAATCTTCTTCAGCAGTCGGCTGCCGATCACCATCTCGTCCCGCGCGTAGGAATACAGCAGGCGACTCGCCGCCGCTTGCAGGCTGATGACGCAGGAGATGAAGGAAATCATCACCACGCCCATGACCATTTTCGAGCCGACCGGACCGAAGGCGTTGTTGAGGATGGTGCCGACCGGGTCCTTGTCGGTGCCGTTGATCACCGCTTGCATGTCCGGCACGGCGAGGATCAGTGCCAGGCAGGCGAACATCGCTGCGACGCCGCCGATGTAGATGGTCATGCGCATGGCCACCGGGATCTGCTTGCTCGGGTTCGGGGTTTCTTCGGCCACGTCACCGCAGGCCTCGAAACCGTAGTACAGGAACATCCCCGCCAGCGAGGCGGTGAGGAAGGCCGGCAGGTAGGAGCCGTTGACGCTGATGTCGAAGGTGTTGAACAGCACGCTGATCGGCTGATGGCGCTCGAAGATCAGCAGGTAGACGCCCACGATCACTGCGCCCACCAGTTCGCAGAGGAAGCCGAACATGGCAATGCGCGCCAGCACCTTGGTGCCGCTGAGGTTGACCAGGGTGGCGAACAGCGTCAGCACCAGGGCAATGACGATGTTGGTGTTGTTGCTCGGTTCAAAACCCAGCATGGCGGCCAGGTAAGGACCGGCGCCGACCGCAACGGCAGCGATGGTCACGCACAGGGCGATGGAGTAGATCCAGCCGACCATCCACGCCCAGCGCTTGCCCACCAGGCGACGCGCCCATGGGTACACGCCACCGGAAATCGGGAACTGCGAGACCACTTCACCGAAGATCAGGCACACCAGCAACTGGCCGCAACCGACCAGCAGATAGGCCCAGAACATCGGTGGCCCGCCGGCGGCGAGGCACAGGCCGAAGAGGGTATATACGCCTACGACCGGCGACAGATAAGTGAAGCCCAGGGCGAAGTTTTCCCACAGGCTCATGCTGCGATTGAAGTTGGAGGTGTAACCGAGTTTACGCAGTTGCTCGGCATCGCTGTCGGCAACGGCTGCAGAGAGATCGGGTGATGCACTCATGTGTGTTTGCTCCGGAAAATCGGCAGATTTCGGATGTCCGATGCCGTGGCGGGGCCATGAGGGCGCCGCCAGGATCGGTGGTTATTGTTTTTTGAATTGCGGTGAATCCCTGGTGTAACAAGCCGACATCATCCGTGCGTCTGCTGAAAAGATCGCAGCCTTCGGCAGCTCCTACAGGATGTACGCCGCTCCTTTGTAGGAGCTGCCGCAGGCTGCGATCTTTTCGCTCTTAATGCTTGAACATCACATGCCGCACGACGGTGTAATCCTCCAACCCATACATCGACATGTCCTTGCCGTACCCGGACAGTTTCTGACCGCCATGGGGCATTTCGCTGACGAGCATGAAGTGCGTGTTGACCCAGGTGCAGCCGTACTGCAAACGGGCCGACAGGCGATGGGCGCGGCCGACGTCAGCGGTCCACACCGACGACGCCAGGCCGTAGTCCGAATCGTTGGCCCAACCCAGCACCTGCGCCTCGTCAGTGAATTTCGTCACCGACACCACTGGCCCGAACACCTCGCGACGGACGATTTCGTCATCCTGCTGCGCATCCGCCAGCACCGTCGGTTCAAAGAAGAAACCGTTGCCTTCCACGGTCTTGCCGCCAGTGATCAGGCGGATGTGCGGCTGCGCCACGGCTCGTTCGACGAAACCGGCGACGCGGTCGCGGTGTTGCGCGGTGATCAGCGGGCCGAGTTCGGTGGTCGGGTCATCCTGCAAGCCGTACTTGATGCTGCTGACCGCGGCGCCGAGCTTCTCGACGAATTTTTCGTAGATGCCTGCCTGCGCATAAATGCGGCAGGCAGCGGTGCAGTCCTGCCCGGCGTTATAGAAGCCAAAGGTGCGAATGCCTTCGACGGCCGCATCGATATCCGCATCGTCGAAGATGATCACCGGGGCCTTGCCGCCCAGTTCCATGTGCATGCGTTTGACGCTGTCGGCGGTGCTGGAAATGATGTTCGAGCCGGTGGCAATCGAACCGGTCAGCGACACCATGCGCACTTTCGGGTGGGTCACCAGCGGGCTGCCCACGGTAGGACCACGGCCGAACACCAGGTTGAGTACGCCGGCCGGGAAGATGTCCGACGCCAGTTCGGCCAGGCGCAACGCTGTCAGCGGGGTTTGTTCCGACGGCTTGAGCACCACGGTATTACCGGCAGCGAGGGCCGGGGCGATTTTCCAGGCGACCATCATCAGCGGGTAGTTCCACGGCGCGATGGAGGCGATCACGCCTACCGGGTCGCGACGGATCATCGAGGTGTGCCCCGGCAGGTATTCGCCACCGGCCGAACCGCTCATGCAGCGGCTGGCGCCGGCGAAGAAGCGGAACACGTCGGCAATCGCCGGGATCTCGTCGTTCAGCGCGGCGCTGTAGGGCTTGCCGCAGTTGTCCGATTCGAGTTTGGCCAGCTCGCAGCCGTTAGCTTCGATGGCGTCGGCGAGTTTGAGCAGCAGCAGCGAACGTTCTTTCGGCGGGGTTTGCGACCAGCTGTCGAACGCTGCATCGGCGGCGCGCACGGCGGCGTCGACCTGGGCTTCGCTGGCTTCGTTGATTTCCACCAGCACGCGGCCCAGCGCCGGGTTGAACACCGGTTGGGCGGGGCCTTCGCCGTTGATCAGTTGGCCGTTGATCAGGAGTTGGGTTTGCATGACATCGTCCTCTTCAGAACTGTTGTTATTTCCCCCTGGAGAAACCGATTCAAACTGTGGGAGCGGGCTTGCTCGCGAAAGGGCCATTACATTCAACATTGATGTTGGCTGAAACACCGCTTTCGCGAGCAAGCCCGCTCCCACATTGGAGTCGGTTCCTTCAGTGGGAGCTGAGTTGTTCGTTATTTCCCGCCACTCCCCGCCACGCTTTCACCGCCACGGGTCAGGTAATAGGCGCCGAGAATCGGCAGCATGGTCACGATCATCACCAGCATCGCGACGACGTTGGTCACCGGTACGTCCCGTGGGCGGCTGAGCTGGTTGAGCAGCCACAGCGGCAGGGTGCGTTCATGGCCGGCGGTGAAGGTGGTGACGATGATTTCGTCGAACGACAGCGCAAACGCGAGCATGCCGCCGGCCAGCAACGCCGAGCCGAGGTTCGGCAGGATGATGTAGCGGAAGGTCTGCCAGCCGTCGGCGCCCAGGTCCATCGAGGCCTCGATCAAACTGTGGGAGGTGCGGCGCAAGCGGGCGATGACGTTGTTGTAGACGATCACCACGCAGAAGGTCGCGTGGCCGACGATGATGGTGAACATCCCCGGTTCGATGCCCAGCTTCTTGAAGGTCGCCAGCAGCGCGATCCCGGTGATGATCCCCGGCAAGGCAATTGGCAGGATCAGCATCAGCGAGATGCCTTGCTTGCCGAAGAAGTCCCGACGGTACAAGGCGGCGGACGCCAGTGTGCCAAGGACCATGGCAATCAGCGTGGCGATCGAAGCGATCTGCAGCGACAGCTTGATCGCTTCCAGCACGTCCGGCCGCGAGAACGCCACGCCGATCCACTTCAGGGTGAAGCCCTTGGGCGGAAAGCTGAACGCCGCATCTTCGGTGTTGAAGGCGTACATGAAGATGATCAGGATCGGGAAGTGCAGGAACACCAACCCGCCCCAGGCTGCTATGCGCAGACCCAATGAAGCCTTTTCAGAGTGCATCGAAGGCCCCCAGTCGTTTCACGATAGTCAGGTAGATGGCAATCAACACGATCGGCACCAGGGTGAACGCGGCGGCCATCGGCATGTTGCCGATCGCGCCTTGCTGGGCGTACACCATGCTCCCCACGAAGTAACCCGGTGGGCCGACCAATTGCGGCACGATGAAGTCACCGAGGGTCAGCGAAAAAGTGAAGATGGAACCGGCGGCAATGCCCGGCACCGACAGCGGCAGAATCACCTGCATGAAGGTCTGGCGCGGCTTGGCGCCGAGGTCGGCGGAGGCATGCAGCAGCGACGGCGGCAGGCGCTCCAGCGAAGCCTGGATTGGCAGGATCATGAACGGCAGCCAGATATAGACGAACACCATGAAACGGCCCAGGTGCGAGGTCGACAACGTACTGCCACCGACGCCCGGAATCCCCAGTACGAACTGCAACAGCGGCTCCAGCCCCAGGTGCTGGACGAACCACTGCGCCACGCCGCCCTTGGCCAGCAGCAAGGTCCAGGCATAGGCCTTGACGATGTAGCTGGCCCACATCGGCATCATCACCGCGATGTAGAAAAACGCCTTGGTCTTGCCGGTGGTGTAGCGCGCCATGTAGTAGGCGATCGGGAACGCGACGATGGCGCTGGCGATGGACACGACAATGGCCATGCTCAGGGTGCGCAGGATGATGTCGAAGTTAGCGGGCTGGAACAGCGCGGCGAAGTTCGCCAGGGTCAGGTCGGGGGTGACCGCCATGGTGAAGTCGTCGAAGGTGTAGAAGCCTTGCCACAACAGGGTCAGCAGCGAGCCGAGGTAGATCGCGCCGAACCACAGCAGCGGCGGCACCAGCAGCATCGACAGGTACAGGTTGGGCCGGCGATACAGCAGGTTGGAGAACCGGCGCAGCGGCGAGCCGCCGGCCGAAGTTTGCGAGAGGGCCACGGTGTTCATCTCACACCCCGCCCGCAAGGGTGTCGTGCAGCGGGATCATGGCCTCACGGGCCCAGCGCGCGCTGATGCGTTGCCCGGTCTGGTGCTGGGCGCTGGTGTCGAGCCATTGATTGTTGGCCTGGCTGATGTTCAGGGTCTGGCCGTTTTCCAGCTTCAGTTCGTAGCGGGTGGCGCTGCCCTGGTACTGGATGTCGTGCAGCAGGCCGCTGACTTCAATCTCGTGGCTGGCCAGCGGACCGTCGGCGAAGCGCACGTGTTCCGGGCGAATCGAAAACGGCTGCGGATGACCGCTCAACTGCTTTGCCAAATCACCGCGAATCACGTTGGACGTGCCGACGAATTCGGCGACGAAGGTGGTCGCCGGTTTCATGTACAGGTTGCGCGGCGAGTCGACCTGTTCGATGCGGCCCTTGTTGAACACGGCCACGCGGTCGGACATCGACAGCGCTTCGGTCTGGTCGTGGGTGACGAAAATGAAGGTGATGCCCAACTGGCGTTGCAGCTTCTTCAATTCGCCCTGCATTTGTTCGCGCAGCTTCAGGTCCAGTGCGCCCAGCGGTTCGTCGAGCAGCAACACCCGCGGACGGTTGACCAGGGCGCGGGCCAGGGCCACGCGCTGGCGCTGCCCCCCGGACAATTGCACCGGCTTGCGCTCGCCGTAGCCGCCCAGGGCCACCATGTCGAGGGCCTCTTCGGCGCGTTTCAAGCGTTCGGCCTTGCCGACGCCTTTGACTTTCAAACCGTAGGCGACGTTGTCGCGAACGTTCATGTGCGGGAACAGCGCGTAATCCTGGAACACGGTGTTCACGTCACGCTGATACGGCGGCAGCCCGGCGGCTTCTTCGCCATGAATTCGGATGGAGCCCGCGCTCGGTTGTTCGAAACCGGCGATCAGGCGCAGGCAGGTGGTTTTGCCCGAGCCCGAAGGCCCCAGCATGGAGAAAAACTCGCCGTCCTGGATGTCGATGGAAACCCGGTCAACGGCTTTCACTTCGCCGAACTGACGGGAAACGTTGGTGAACTGGACTGCAAGCGTCATGGTGCGGTGCTCCAAAAAGGCGAAGGCCGTCGCAGCGGCCCTGCCTGGACTTCTGAAAAAGCGAGAATCTGTCGTCTCTACGCCGAGCGCATTCGCAGCGACGGCGGTGATCAACTGTGGGAGCGAGCCTGCTCGCGAAGACGGTGTGTCAGCCACCATCAACGTTTAATGTGATGACCTCTTCGCGAGCAGGCTCGCTCCCACAAGGGGGCGGGTGCTTAGCGGCCGCCCATGATCGCGATGTAGTCCTGGGTCCAGCGGCTGTACGGCACGAATTTGCCGCCTTCGGCCTGTGGGGTTTTCCAGAAGGCGATCTTGTCGAAGTTGTCGAAACCGTTGGTCTTGCAGCCTTCTGCGCCGAGCAGTTCGCTCTCTTTGCACGCCGCCGGCACTGCTGGCAGCGAACCGAACCAGGCCGCTACGTCGCCCTGGACTTTGGGTTGCAGCGACCAGTCCATCCACTTGTAAGCGCAGTTCGGGTGCTTGGCGTCGGTATGCAACATGGTGGTGTCGGCCCATCCGGTGGCGCCTTCTTTCGGGATGGTCGAGGCGATCGGCTGTTTCTCGTTCACCAGGCCGTTGACTTGATAGGGCCAGGCGCCGGAGGCGACCACACCTTCGTTCTTGAAGTCGCTCATTTGCACTGTGGTGTCGTGCCAGTAGCGGTGGATCAACGGCTGCTGGGCGCGCAACAGATCGAGTACCGCCTTGTACTGGGCTTCGGTCAGTTCGTAGGGGTTCTGGATGCCCAGTTCCGGCTTGGCGGTTTTCAGGTACAGCGCCGCGTCGGCGATGTAGATCGGGCCGTCATAGGCCTGCACGCGGCCTTTGTTCGGCTTGCCGTCCGGCAGGTTTTCGGCATTGAACAACACGCCCCAGCTGTCGGGCGCGGTCTTGAATACGTTGGTGTTGTACATCAGCACGTTCGGGCCCCACTGATACGGGGTGCCGTAGGTCTGCTTGTTGACCACGTACCACGGTGCGTCTTTCAGGCGCGGGTCGAGGTTCTTCCAGTTCGGGATCAGCGCGGTGTTGATCGGCTGCACACGCTTGCCGACGATCAGGCGCAGCGAGGCATCGCCGGACGCCGTGACCAGGTCGTAACCACCCTTGGCCATCAGGCTGACCATCTCATCGGAGGTGGCGGCGGTTTTCACATTGACCTTGCAGCCGGTTTCCTTTTCAAAGCCGGTGACCCAGTCATAAGCCTTGTCGCTTTCGCCACGTTCGATGTAGCCGGGCCACGCCACAATATCCAGCTGGCCTTCGCCGGCACCGACAGCCTTCAGTGGCTCGGCGGCCTGGACACTGGCACTGGCCAACAGCGCTGTGGTGATTGCACTGAGCAGTGCGGTCTTGTGCACGAACATGGGAATTCCCTCTTCTTCAAATTATGGTCGGGGCAGTTTCGAACGTGGTGAAGCATGCCGTCAGCGGCTTGTTATTAGCGTAGTCAGAGATGCTGTCCGTGGCGCGCCATGATGTGGCGCACCACGCTGTAGTCCTGGAGTGAGTCGCTGGACAGGTCTTTGCCGTAGCCCGAGCGCTTGAGGCCGCCATGGGGCATTTCGCTGACCAGCATGAAGTGGCTGTTGATCCAGGTGCAGCCGTACTGCAAGCGCGCGGCGACCTGCATCGCCTTGTCCAGGTTCTGGGTCCAGACCGACGACGCCAGGCCGTATTCCGAATCGTTGGCCCAGTCCACCGCCTGTTCCAGTTCAGTGAAACGGGTCACGGTCACGACTGGCCCGAACACTTCGCGCTGGACGATTTCGTCGCTCTGTTTGCAGCCGGCCAGCAACGTCGGCTGGTAGAAGAAACCCGCGCCGGAATGCACGGCGGCACCGGTCACCCGTTCAATGTGCGGCTGGCCGAGGGCACGCTCGACGAAACTGGCCACGCGGTCGCGCTGGCGGGTGCTGATCAGCGGGCCGAGTTCGTTATCGGCGTCGCGTTTGCCGGCAAATCGCAGGCTGCTGACCGCCGCGCCGAGTTCGGCCACCAGCCGGTCGTGAATCCCGGCCTGTGCATAAACCCGGCACGCCGCCGTGCAATCCTGGCCAGCGTTGTAGTAACCGTAGGTGCGCACGCCTTCGACCACGGCCTGGATGTCGGCATCGTTGCAGACGATCACCGGGGCCTTGCCGCCCAGTTCGAGGTGAGTGCGCTTGAGGGTTTTCGCCGCGGCCTGGAGGATTTTCTGCCCGGTGACGATATCGCCGGTCAACGACACCATCCGCACTTTGGGATGGCTGACCAGGTGGCTGCCGACCCCCTCACCGCCACCGCAGACAATGTTGATCACACCCGGCGGCAAGATCTCGGCCAGTGCCGGGGCGAGGGCGAGGATCGACAGCGGCGTGTGCTCCGACGGCTTGAACACCAGGGTGTTGCCGGCCGCCAGGGCCGGGGCGATTTTCCACGCGGCCATCATGATCGGGTAGTTCCACGGCGCAATCGACGCGACCACGCCAATCGGATCGCGGCGCACCATGCTGGTGTAACCCGGCAGGTATTCGCCGCTGAGCTGGCCGGTCTGGCAACGCACGGCGCCGGCGAAGAAACGGAACACGTCGACCGTGGCACTCAGGTCATCCTGGCGGGCCAGGTGCAGCGGCTTGCCGCAATTGAGGGCTTCGAGGCGGGCGAGCAGGTCGGCGTTTTTTTCGATGGCGTTGGCGATCTCCAGCAACAGGTTCGAGCGCTGTTGCGGCGTCGTGCGCGACCAGCTGGTGAAAGCGCGGTGGGCGGCGTGGATGGCGGCTTCGACTTGTTCAGTGCTGGCTTCGGCGATCTGCGTCAGCACTTCGCCGGTGGCCGGATTGAGAATCGGCTCGACAAAACCCTGGCCCGCGACCAATTCGCCATCGATCAACAACGCGGTGAACAACGGGGTCTGCGCACCAGCCATTTTTCGGGTTCTCTTTTCTTGTGTGGCTGCTTGTATAGACATAGCGGAGCTCCCTGTGACTGGGGACCGGCCGTCTTTATTAGATGCAGCAAGACTAGTGCGCGGACCCGAGGTCGACAAATACTAAATACTGAAGGTGGCGTTCGATTAAATAGATGGCTTGCGCCCGCCGTGGGGTTGCTCGCGGGCGACCGTCAGGAACGGATCCACCAGCGCCGGGCGCGCGGTGCCGCGACGCCAGGCCAGGCCGACGTCGAGGGTCTGGCTCAGGTCGGCGATGGGCCGTGCTTCGATGATGTCGCCCTCCAGGGACCAGGGGCGGTAGGTCATGTCGGGTTGTATCGACACCCCCAGTCCGGCAGCGACCAGGCTTCGCACCGCTTCGGTCGAGGCGGTGCGCAAGGTGATGCGCGGTTGCAGGGATGCCGCCGTCCACATGCGCTGGGCGTTGCGGTCCATTTCATCGACGTTCAGCTGAATCAACGGTTCGCGGGCCACGTCAGCGAGATTGATGCTGTCGTGTTCCAGCAACGGGTGCTGGGCCGGTAGCCATAACCGGTGGGGCGAGTGGGTCAGCACTTCGGTCTGCAAGGCGTGGCGGTCTTCGAGGTTGGACAGGATCAGCACGCCGACATCGATCTCGCCGCTCACCAGCAAATGCTCGATGTAAGGGCGTTCGTCCTCCATCACGCGGATTTCCACGTTGGGGTAGGCGCGCTGGAAGCGGGTGAGCAAATCCGCCAGGTAGTAACCCGCCACCAGGCTGGTCACGCCGATGATCAACTGCCCGGCCACCTGGTCAGTGCTCTGTTGCAGGCTGCGTTTGGCGTTGTCGACGGTGGCGAGGATCAGGTGCGCCTGGCGCAGGAACTGGTGGCCCTGATGAGTCAGGGTCATGCCCTTGGCGTGGCGGTTGAACAGGCCGACACCGATTTCCTGCTCCAGTTGCTGGATCGCCAGCGTCAGGGTGGACTGGGAAATGAACGCGGTTTGCGCGGCGGCGGAGATCGAGCCGGTCTCGGCCACGGCAATGAAATGACGGATCTGACGCAGGGTCATCATGGTGTGCGTACCCGGTGGGCGGTTTTTATCGATGTGCTCGAGTGTATATCTATTTTTTAGAAATCAGCGGCAAGCCACAGGTTTCAATCGGCAAGCGAAAAGCCGCCGAGCAACATCTGGAAGCACTCTTGCGGGCTGGCGTCGGGCACTTTCGATCTAGGCTGGGGGCCTTATGGTCCGGTTATATCAGTCAGTGGAGGCGGAAAATGAACACCCGTGGATTGCTCGATCAGCTACTCAAGTCCGGCCAGGATATGTTGCAGAACAAGTCGGGCGGCGCGCAGAACAAGTCTTCCAGTGGTTTGGGCGGGTTGCTCGGTGGCAACAGCGGCTCGGGCGGCCTGGGCAGTCTGCTGTCGGGCGCGGGCGGCGGCGCACTCGCGGCCGGTGCGATGGGGTTGCTGCTGGGTAGCAAGAAGGCTCGCAAAGTCGGTGGCAAGGTCGTGGTCTATGGCGGTCTCGCGGCGTTGGGCGTCCTGGCCTACAAGGCCTACGGCAACTGGCAGTCCCAGCAGGGCGGCGCGCCAAGGACCGAGCCGCAGACCCTCGACCGCTTGCCGATGGCGCAGGTCGAACAGCACAGCCAGGCGATTCTCAAGGCCCTGGTGGCGGCGGCCAAGGCCGACGGTCACATCGACGCGCGTGAACGCGAGCTGATCGAGGGCGAGTTCAGCAAGCTCGACAACGATCAGGAACTGCAGCACTGGCTGCACGCGGAGCTGAACAAGCCACTGGACCCGAGCGATGTCGCCCGCGCCGCCCGCACCCCGGAAATGGCGGCGGAGATGTACATCGCCAGCGTGATGCTGGTGGATGAGGAGAGCTTCATGGAGAAGTCCTACCTCGATGAGCTGGCGCGTCAGCTGAAGCTGGAGCCGGGGTTGAAGGCCGAGCTGGAGAAACAGGTGCGGCTGGCTTCGATGTAACCCACTGTGGGAGCGGGCTTGCTCGCGAATACGGTGTGTCAGGCGACATCAGCATTGACTGGCACACCGTATTCGCGAGCAACCCCGCTTCCACTTGACCGCCCATCCCTCAATGACCATTCCACGGTCCCTTTCTGCCAAATCACCGCTGGCACGCCTCCATCGATATCGCCGAAAGTCCCCTCCCAGAGCCAACCCCGGGTTTTTATGGACGGGATGAGACGTGGTGCGCAACCGTCTTATAAATGAGACACCGCCCTCGGCTATACTCCCCCACATTTCGAAACAACCCCGAGGACAGCCCGTGAAGAACTGGACGTTGCGCCAACGCATTTTGGCGAGTTTTGCAGTCATCATCGCCATTATGTTGCTGATGGTGGTCGTCTCGTATTCACGGCTGTTGAAGATCGAAACCAGCGAAGCCAGCGTTCGTGAGGATGCGCTGCCGGGGTTGTTTTACAGCTCGATGATTCGCGGTGCCTGGTCCGACAGTTATCTGCGGATGCAAGCCATGCTGGGCCTTGAGGAAGGGCAGGGCTTCAGCACCCGGGATGCCTCGGATTTCAGTGCGTTTGCCGCGCGGCTGCAAGAGCAGATGGAGTTCTATCGCCAGACCATCACCGACGATGAAGACCGGACCGAGTACGCCGCGTTCCAGAAGTCCCACGAGGAGTACCACCGGGTTCTGAGTGCCGTGATCGAGCTGCATAAGCGCAATCAGGATGCCGATGCCATCAAGATGTTCCACGAACAGCTGACGCCGGTCTGGACGTCGGGCCGGATGAAGCTCAACGACATCCTGCTTCATAACAAGGCCGTGGCCGACAAGGACATCGCAGCCATCGATGATGCGGTCGTCACCGCCAAAGTCATCATGGGCATTTCCCTGCTGATCGCCGTCCTGGCCGCCGGTCTCTGCGGCCTGTTGCTGATGCGCGCGATCATGGCGCCCATGAACCGCATCGTGCAGATCCTTGAAGTGATGCGCACGGGCGACCTGAGCCGTCGCCTGAACCTGGAGCGCAAGGATGAGTTCGGCGCCGTGGAGACCGGCTTCAACGACATGATGACCGAGCTGACAGCCCTGGTGTCCCAGGCCCAACGCTCATCGGTGCAGGTCACCACCTCGGTCACCGAAATTGCCGCCACCTCCAAGCAACAGCAGGCCACCGCCACCGAAACCGCCGCCACCACCACCGAAATCGGCGCCACTTCCCGGGAAATCGCCGCCACTTCCCGCGACCTGGTGCGCACCATGACCGAGGTGTCCACCGCGGCCGACCAGGCGTCGGTGGCGGCCGGTTCCGGACAGCAAGGCCTGGCACGCATGGAAGAAACCATGCACTCGGTGATGGGCGCGGCCGATCTGGTCAACGCCAAGCTGGCGATCCTCAACGAGAAGGCCGGCAACATCAATCAGGTGGTGGTGACCATCGTCAAGGTGGCCGACCAGACCAACCTGTTGTCGCTCAACGCGGCCATCGAGGCGGAGAAAGCCGGTGAATACGGTCGCGGTTTTGCCGTGGTCGCCACCGAAGTACGGCGCCTGGCGGACCAGACCGCCGTCGCCACCTACGACATCGAGCAGATGGTGCGCGAGATTCAGTCGGCGGTGTCGGCCGGTGTGATGGGCATGGACAAATTTTCCGAAGAAGTACGTCGTGGCATGTCCGAGGTGCAGCAGGTTGGCGAGCAGTTGTCGCAGATCATCCATCAGGTACAGGCCCTGGCGCCGCGGGTGTTGATGGTCAACGAGGGCATGCAGGCCCAGGCCACCGGCGCCGAGCAGATCAACCACGCGCTGGTGCAACTGGGCGATGCCAGCAGCCAGACCGTCGAGTCCCTGCGCCAGGCCAGTTTCGCCATCGACGAACTGAGCCAGGTGGCCGTCGGGCTGCGCAGCGGCGTTTCGCGATTCAAAGTCTGATGAGCGAACTCACCGCCAAGCGCACGGCCGTCAAGCAGGCGTCGCATGCGTTGTTCCTGGTGTTTCGCATCGGCTGCGAGCGCTTTGCCTTGCGGGCGACAGAGGTGGCCGAAGTGCTGCCGCGCGTACCGTTGAAGCCGATTGCCCACGCGCCGCACTGGGTGGCCGGGGTGTTCGCCTGGCGCGGCGCGGTGGTGCCGGTGATCGACCTCAGCGCGTTGACCTTTGGCACCCCTGCCCAGGCGCGCACCAGCACCCGGCTGGTGCTGGTGCATTACCGGCCGGATGAAGGCGGGCAGGCGCAATTGCTTGGACTGATCCTGGAACAGGCCACGGACACCTTGCGCGCCGATCCGGCTGATTTTCAGCCCTACGGCCTGGACAATCGCCAGGCGCCTTACCTGGGGCCGGTGCGCAAGGACGAACAAGGCCTGCTGCAATGGGTGCGCGTCGCCGATCTGCTGGATGAGCGGGTTCGCGCGGTGTTGTTTCCGTACCCGCCCCTGGACCTCTCGCTGCTTGAGGAGCGGCCATGAACAGCGATCAGCGGTTTTTCGACTTCCTCAAGGAGCGCATCGGCCTCGACGTGACCTCGGTGGGCCCGGCAATCATCGAGCGCGCGGTGCGCCAGCGCAGTGCCGCGTCCCAGGCGCAAACGGCCGATGAATACTGGCGCACCTTGCAGGGATCGAGGGATGAGCAACAGGCATTGATCGAAGCGGTGATCGTCCCGGAGACCTGGTTTTTCCGTTACCCGGAATCCTTCGCCACCCTGGCGAAACTGGCGACCCGGCGGCTGGCCGAGATCAACAACCTGCGCGCCCTGCGGATCTTGAGCCTGCCATGCTCCACCGGCGAGGAACCTTATTCGATTGCCATGGCGTTGCTGGATGCCGGTTTCAAGCCGCACCAGTTCAAGGTCGAGGGCATGGACGTCAGCCCGTTGTCGGTGGAAAAGGCCCGGCGCGCGCTGTACGGCAAGAATTCATTTCGCGGGCAGGACATCGCGTTTCGCGACCGCTATTTCAGCGCTGAAAACGACGGTTATCGCCTGAGCGGTCGGGTGCAGGAGCAAGTGCGTCTGCAGGTCGGCAACCTGCTCGATCCGGCCTTGCTCGCCAATGAGCCGCCCTATGATTTCGTGTTCTGCCGCAACCTGCTGATCTACTTCGATCTGCCGACGCAAAAACAGGTATTCGAAGTGCTCAAGCGCCTGACCCATGTCGACGGCGTGCTGTTCATCGGCCCGGCCGAAGGCAGCCTGCTGGGGCGCCTGGGCATGCGCTCGATCGGCATCGCACAGTCCTTTGCCTTCAGCCGCCAGAGTGCGACGGAGCCAGAGCCCTTGCCAGCCTTTGTGCCCACACCGTTGCCCGTGCCGCCGTCGGTGCGCAACGTCGTGCCGCCGCCGGTCACCCGACGCCCATTCGCCAGCGTTACGCGAGCGCCGCAGACCGCCAAATCCCAGGACACCGATGCCGCCACGCTGCTGGCGAACATTGCCGCACTGGCCAACGAAGGCAAAAGTGCCGAGGCCCGTGCCGCGTGCGAAAGGTACCTGCGCAGCCATGAACCGGTGGCCCAGGTGTTTTACTGGCTGGGGCTGCTCAGCGATGTCGCCGGCAGTGTCCTTGAGGCCCAGGGGTATTATCGCAAGGCGTTGTACCTCGAACCGCAACATCCCGACGCGTTGATGCACCTGGCTGCCTTGTTGCAATCCCAGGGCGACACGGCGGGAGCCAGACGATTGCAGGACCGCGCCGCCCGCAGCGAGCGCGCCGCCGACAGTGAGCGTAAACGATGATGGCCGCCGACTCCTTTAGCGTCACCCGTGAAGATGCCCAGGCCATCGACGATTGCTGGAACCGCATCGGTATCCATGGCGACAAGTCCTGCCCGCTGCTGATCGAGCACATCCATTGCCGCAATTGCGCCGTGTATTCGGCTGCCGCGACGCGCTTGCTGGATCGTTACGCCCTGCAGCAGGAAGATCGCGCACCCCTTTCAAGCACCGCCGAGATCGAGGTGAAAACCCGCTCGCTGCTGATGTTCCGCCTCGGCGAAGAATGGCTGGGCCTGGCCACCCGCAGCCTGGTGGAAGTGGCGCCGCAACAGGCCATTCACTCGCTGCCGCACCAGCGCTCCCGGGCCTTGCTCGGGGTGGCGAACGTGCGTGGCGCGCTGGTGGCGTGCCTGTCGCTGGTCGAGTTGTTGGGGCTCGATGGCGTCAGCAGCGTGGCGTCCGGCGCGCGGGTTATGCCGCGCATGCTGATCATCGCGGCCCATGGCGGGCCGATCGTGGTGCCGGTGGATGAAGTCGATGGCATTCACGCCATCGACGAGCGCATCCTCGACGCGGCCTCGCGCTCCGGGACCCAGGCCAATGCCAGGTACACCCGCGGCGTGCTGCCATTCAAAGGTCGCAGCCTGCGTTGGCTGGATGAAGAACAGCTGTTGTCCGCCGTGACCCGGAGCCTTTCATGACCCCCGAGCAAATGCGCGACGCCTCTTTGCTGGAGCTGTTCAGCCTGGAAGCCGAAGCCCAGACCCAGGTGCTGAGCGCAGGCCTGTTGGCACTGGAGCGCGATCCGACCCAGGCCGATCACCTCGAATCGTGCATGCGCGCGGCGCACTCGCTCAAGGGCGCGGCGCGGATCGTCGGGGTCGATGCCGGGGTCAGCGTGGCCCACGTCATGGAGGATTGCCTGGTCAGTGCCCAGGAAGGGCGACTGTACCTGCGCCCCGAACACATCGATGCCTTGCTGCAAGGCACTGATCTGCTGATGCGCATCGCCACGCCGGGCAGTGCGCCGGGGCCTGCGGACATCGAGGCCTATGTCGTGTTGATGGCGCGCCTGCTCGATCCGGCCGCCGTGGCGATACCTGCCACACCGGTGATGGCGGAACTGCAACTCGAGGCGCCCGCACCCAAGGTCGAAGCGCTGCCGACGGAATCGGTGATGGCGCCGAAAAAGACCAGGCGCACCACCGAAAATGGCGAGCGCGTGTTGCGGGTCACCGCCGAGCGCCTGAACAGCCTGCTCGACCTGTCGAGCAAGTCCCTGGTGGAAACCCTGCGCCTCAAGCCGCACCTGGCCACCTTGCAGCGTCTCAAGCGCATTCAGAACAACAGCCTGCGGGCGCTGGAAAACCTCAACGTCCATCTCAAGGAACATGCCCTGAGCCTCGAAGCCCAGGAAGCCCTCGATGACGCGCGCCGGTTGCTGGCGGAATCCCAGCAAATGCTGGCCGAGAAAAACGCCGAACTGGACGAGTTCGCCTGGCAAGCCAGTCAGCGTGCCCAGGTGTTGTACGACACCGCCCTGGCCTGTCGCATGCGGCCGTTCGCCGATGTGTTGACCGGCCAGGTGCGGATGGTCCGTGACCTGGGCCGCAGCCTCGGTAAACAGGTGCGACTGGAAATCGAGGGCGAGAAAACCCAGGTCGACCGCGATGTCCTGGAAAAACTCGAAGCGCCCTTGACTCATTTGCTGCGCAATGCGGTCGATCACGGCATCGAGACCCCCGAGCAACGGCGGTTGGCCGGCAAGCCGGAGGAAGGGCTGATTCGCTTGCGCGCCTCCCATCAGGCCGGATTGCTGGTGCTGGAGCTTAGTGATGACGGCAATGGCGTCGATCTGGAGAAGGTCCGGCGCAGTATCGTCGAACGCCAATTGTCCCCGGCCGACACCGCTGCGCAGTTGAGCGAAGAAGAGTTGCTGACGTTCCTGTTCCTGCCGGGTTTCAGCCTGCGCGAGACCGTCACCGAAGTGTCGGGGCGCGGGGTCGGCCTGGACGCGGTGCAGCACATGGTCCGCCAGTTGCGTGGCGCGGTGGTGCTGGAGCAGACGGCGGGCGAGGGCAGTCGCTTCCACCTCGAAGTGCCGCTGACCCTGTCGGTGGTGCGCAGCCTGGTGGTGGAAGTCGGCGGCGAGGCCTATGCCTTTCCGCTGGCCCACATCGAGCGCATGTGCGACCTGGAACCGGCGGACATCGTCCAGGTCGAGGGGCGCCAGCATTTCTGGCATGAAGGCCGGCATGTCGGCCTGGTCGCCGCCACCCAGTTGCTACAACGCCCGGCGAGCCAGGGCAGCCAGCAAACCCTGAAAGTGGTGGTGATCCGCGAGCGCGATACGATTTATGGTGTGGCGGTCGAGCGCTTCATCGGTGAGCGAACCCTGGTGGTGCTGCCGCTGGATGAGCGCCTGGGCAAGGTGCAGGACATTTCCGCCGGGGCCTTGCTCGACGACGGCTCGGTGGTGTTGATCGTCGACGTCGAAGACATGCTGCGTTCGGTGGACAAGCTGCTCAACACCGGTCGCCTGGAGCGCATTGCGCGGCAAAACAGTCAGGCCGTCGAGGCGGCCCGCAAGCGAATCCTGGTGGTCGACGACTCCCTGACCGTGCGCGAACTGCAACGCAAGCTGTTGCTCAACCGCGGCTACGACGTGGCGGTGGCGGTCGACGGCATGGATGGCTGGAACGCCCTGCGCTCGGAGGATTTCGACTTGCTGATCACCGACATCGACATGCCGCGCATGGACGGCATCGAACTGGTGTCGTTGTTGCGCCGGGACAACCGCCTGCAATCGCTGCCGGTGATGGTGGTGTCCTACAAGGATCGCGAAGAGGACCGTCGTCGTGGACTGGACGCCGGAGCCGACTATTATCTAGCCAAGGCCAGTTTTCATGACGACGCCTTGCTTGATGCAGTGGTTGAGCTCATAGGAGGAGCGCGGGCATGAAAATCGCAATCGTCAACGACATGCCCATGGCGGTGGAGGCCTTGCGCCGGGCGCTGGCCTATGAGCCGGCGCACCAGGTGGTCTGGGTGGCCACCAACGGCAAGGAAGCGGTGCAAAAGTGTGCCGAACAGACGCCTGACCTGATCCTGATGGACCTGATCATGCCGGTCATGGACGGGGTCGAAGCCACCCGCCGGATCATGGCCGAAACCCCCTGCGCCATCGTCATCGTCACCGTGGATCGCCAGCAGAACGTGCACCGGGTGTTCGAAGCCATGGGCCACGGCGCCCTGGACGTGGTCGACACCCCGGCCCTCGGTGCCGGCAATGCCCAGGAAGCGGCCGCTCCGTTGCTGCGCAAAATCATGAACATCGGCTGGCTGATCGGCGACAAGGGCCATCGCGAGCGCCCGGTCCCCGGTCCGCTGCGCAGTTCGGGTTCGCGCCAGAGCCTGATCGCCATCGGTTCGTCCGCTGGCGGGCCGGCGGCGCTGGAAAT
Organism: Pseudomonas fluorescens; assembly: GCF_902498195.1. Lineage (GTDB taxonomy): Bacteria > Pseudomonadota > Gammaproteobacteria > Pseudomonadales > Pseudomonadaceae > Aquipseudomonas > Aquipseudomonas fluorescens_BU. The sequence goes on from NZ_CABVIY010000002.1 coordinate 544,640, forward strand.
CCTGCTCAAGGGATTGCCCCGGGATTTTTCACCGGCCATTGTGCTGGTGCAGCATGTCGACCAGGTGTTCGCCGCCGGCATGGCCGAATGGCTGGGCAGCGCCAGCGGCCTGAACGTGCGCCTGGCCCAGGAAGGCGAGCCGCCGCAAAGCGGCACGGTGTTGCTGGCCGGCACCAATCACCACATCCGCTTGTTGAAAAACGGCACGCTGGCGTACACCGCCGAGCCGGTCAACGAAATCTATCGACCGTCGATCGACGTGTTTTTCGAGAGCGTGGCCAGTCACTGGAACGGTGATGCGGTCGGCGTTTTGCTCACCGGCATGGGGCGTGATGGCGCGCAGGGGCTTAAACTCATGCGCCAGCAGGGCTACCTGACCATCGCCCAAGACCAAAACAGCAGTGCGGTGTACGGCATGCCGAAAGCGGCCGCGGCCATCGACGCCGCCGTGGAAATACGCCCGCTGGAAAAGATAGCGCCACGATTGCTGGAGGTTTTCCCAAAATGACCACCGTTAGCAGCCATCCTGGCCCAGGCAGTTCTCAGGTGAACGCACATGAATGAATTACAGCTCGACGACTTCAAGACTGACGAAAATGCCGCCATGGTGTTGTTGGTGGACGATCAGGCGATGATCGGCGAGGCCGTTCGACGCGGGTTGTCGAACGAAGAAAACATCGACTTCCATTTTTGCGCCGATCCGCACCAGGCCATTGCCCATGCGGTGCGCATCAAGCCGACGGTGATCCTGCAAGACCTGGTCATGCCGGGCCTCGACGGCCTGAGCCTGGTGCGCGAGTACCGCAACCACCCGGCGACCAAGGACATTCCGATCATCGTCCTGTCGACCAAGGAAGACCCGCTGATCAAGAGCGCGGCGTTCGCGGCCGGGGCCAACGATTACCTGGTGAAACTGCCGGACAACATCGAGCTGGTGGCGCGCATTCGCTATCACTCGCGCTCCTACATGACGCTGTTGCAGCGGGATGCGGCCTACCGCGCCTTGCGGGTCAGCCAGCAGCAACTGCTCGACACCAACCTGGTGCTGCAACGCCTGATGAACTCCGACGGCCTGACCGGGCTGTCCAACCGCCGGCATTTCGACGAGTACATGGAGCTGGAATGGCGACGCTCGCTGCGTGAGCAAAGCCAGTTGTCGTTGCTGATGATCGATGTGGATTACTTCAAGACCTACAACGACACCTTCGGCCACCTGGAAGGCGACGAAGCCCTGCGCAAGGTGGCGGCGGCGATCCGTGACGCCAGCGCCCGGCCTTCCGACCTGCCGGCGCGTTATGGCGGTGAAGAGTTCGCCCTGGTATTGCCCAACACCTCCCAGGGCGGTGCACGGCTGGTGGCGGAAAAACTGCGCATGACCGTGGAAGCCCTGAAGATCCCCCACATTTCGCCCACCGAAGGCTCGAGCCTGACCATCAGCATTGGCCTGGCGACCATCACCCCGACTGCCGGCAGCAATTGCCGGGAGTTGATCTCGGCGGCGGACAAGGGCTTGTACCTGGCCAAGCACAACGGGCGTAATCAGGTGGGGATCGGGTAAACGACGCGTCACCCTGTGGGAGCGGGCTTGCTCGCGAAAGCGGGGTGTCAGTCGACACACTTTTGAATGGCGCACCGCTTTCGCGAGCAAGCCCGCTCCCACAGTTGCTCTCCACCGATGCAAAGTCCGTGTGCGAACACCGCCTTTTCGGCCAGGCGGACTGCCGTTTCCGGCCGTTTGCCGTTATACTCGCCGGCTTTCAAAAGTTCGCCAACGAGTGCTGCCCGCCATGGAAATCAACCCGATCCTGAACACCATCAAGGACCTGTCCGAGCGCTCCGAAACTATTCGGGGGTATCTTTGACTACGATCAAAAGCATGAGCGTCTGACCGAAGTCAATCGCGAGCTTGAAGATCCGAGTGTCTGGAACAAGCCTGAATACGCCCAGGAACTGGGCCGCGAGCGCTCTGCGCTGGCACAGATCGTCGAGACCCTGGACGAATTGAACAGTGGTCTGGCCGACTGCCGCGACCTGCTGGACATGGCCGTGGAAGAGAACGACGAAGGCGCAGTGGGCGATGTCGTCGCCGAGCTGGCCCGTCTCGAGGCCAACCTGGCCAAGCTGGAATTCCGTCGCATGTTCAGCCATGAAATGGACCCGAACAACGCCTACCTGGACATCCAGGCCGGCTCCGGCGGCACCGAGGCCCAGGACTGGGCCAACATCCTGCTGCGCATGTACCTGCGCTGGGCTGACAAACGCGGTTTCGAAGCGACCATCATGGAGCTGTCGGCCGGTGAAGTCGCCGGGATCAAGGGCGCCACCGTGCACATCAAGGGCGAATACGCCTTTGGCTGGCTGCGGACCGAGATCGGCGTGCACCGCCTGGTGCGCAAGAGCCCGTTCGACTCCGGCAACCGCCGCCACACGTCATTCTCCGCTGTGTTCGTCTCGCCAGAGATTGATGACAAGGTGGAAATCGAGATCAACCCGGCGGACCTGCGGATCGACACGTATCGTTCCTCCGGTGCCGGTGGTCAGCACGTCAACACCACCGACTCGGCCGTACGTATCACCCACGTACCGACCAACACCGTGGTCAGCTGCCAGAACGAACGTTCCCAGCACGCCAACAAGGACACCGCCATGAAAATGCTGCGGGCCAAGTTGTACGAGCAGGAAATGCAGAAGCGCAACGCCGCTTCCCAGGCCCTGGAAGACACCAAGTCGGACATCGGCTGGGGTCACCAGATCCGTTCGTACGTGCTCGATGCGTCGCGGATCAAGGATCTGCGCACCAACATCGAACGCAGCGACTGCGACAAGGTGCTCGACGGCGACATCGACGAATACCTGGAAGCCAGCCTGAAGTCCGGGCTGTAAATGATGCAACACCGGATCGCCCGTAACTCCGCGATCCCTGTAGGAGCCAGCCCGCTGGCGATCCCCGGCCGCAGGCCGGGGGCAACGAACCCGTGATGGAATATTTAAAGACATGAGCGACCTAGAACTCGATCCGCAAGCCCTGCAACAGGAAGAAAACTCCCTGATCGCCCTGCGCAAGGAAAAGCTTGCTGCCGAGCGCGCCAAGGGCAACGCCTTCCCGAACGACTTCCGCCGCGAAAACTACTGCGATGCACTGCAGAAACAGTACGCGGACAAGACCAAGGAAGAGCTGGCAGAGGCTGCAATTCCGGTCAAGGTTGCCGGTCGCATCATGCTCAACCGTGGCTCGTTCATGGTGATCCAGGACATGACCGGTCGCATCCAGGTCTACGTCAACCGCAAGACCCTGTCCGAAGAAACCCTGGCCGCGGTGAAAACCTGGGACATGGGCGACATCATTGCCGCCGAAGGCACCCTGGCCCGTTCCGGCAAGGGCGACCTGTACGTTGAAATGACCAACGTGCGCCTGCTGACCAAATCCCTGCGCCCGCTGCCGGACAAGCACCACGGCCTGACCGACACCGAGCAGCGCTACCGCCAGCGCTACGTTGACCTGATCGTCAACGAAGACGTGCGCCAGACCTTCCGCGTGCGTTCGCAAGTCATCGCCCACATCCGCAGCTTCCTGATGAAGCGTGACTTCCTGGAAGTGGAAACGCCGATGCTGCAAACCATTCCGGGTGGCGCGGCCGCCAAGCCGTTCGAAACCCACCACAATGCGCTGGACATGGAAATGTTCCTGCGTATCGCGCCGGAGCTGTACCTCAAGCGCCTGGTGGTCGGTGGCTTCGAGAAAGTGTTCGAGATCAACCGCAACTTCCGTAACGAAGGCGTTTCGACCCGTCACAACCCTGAATTCACCATGTTGGAGTTCTACCAGGCCTACGCCGACTACGAAGACAACATGGACCTGACCGAAGAGCTGTTCCGTGAACTGGCGCAGCTGGTACTGGGCAGCACCGACGTGCCTTACGGCGACAAGGTGTTCCACTTCGGCGAGCCGTTCGTGCGCCTGTCGGTGTTCGACTCGATCCTCAAGTACAACCCCGAGCTGACCGCCGATGACCTGAACGACATCGACAAGGCCCGTGACATCGCCAAGAAGGCCGGCGCCAAGGTGCTGGGCTTCGAAGGCCTGGGCAAGCTGCAAGTGATGATTTTCGAAGAACTGGTCGAGCACAAGCTGGAGCAGCCGCACTTCATCACCCAGTACCCGTTCGAAGTGTCGCCGCTGGCCCGTCGCAACGACGACAACCCGAACGTCACCGACCGTTTCGAACTGTTCATCGGTGGTCGTGAAATCGCCAACGCCTACTCCGAGCTGAACGACGCGGAAGACCAGGCCGAGCGCTTCATGGCGCAGGTGGCCGACAAGGACGCCGGCGACGACGAAGCCATGCACTATGACGCCGACTTCGTCCGCGCGCTGGAGTACGGCATGCCGCCAACGGCGGGTGAAGGCATCGGCATCGACCGCCTGGTGATGTTGCTGACCAACTCACCGTCGATCCGCGACGTGATCCTGTTCCCGCACATGCGACCGCAAGCTTAAGTGTTCCAATAAAAAAACCGCCTGAATTGGCGGTTTTTTATTGCCTGTCTGGTACAAACGTATCAAATAGTTACTTTTGAAGTAGAGAGAGGAGTTCCTGTCGTGAACCGTGCAATGGCTCAAGAAGGTGCAGCGGGTATCGCCACTGCGGTCGCTGAAAGTGTTCAGTACCAGGGTCGCAAGGCCAGCCGGCAGGGCAGTGAGCAGCGTCGCCAGGACATTCTCGATGCCGCGATGCGCATTGTCGTGCGCGAGGGTGTGCGCGCGGTGCGCCACCGGGCAGTGGCCGCCGAGGCCAATGTGCCGCTATCGGCGACCACCTACTACTTCAAGGATATTGATGACCTGCTCACCGATACCTTCGCTCAATACGTGGAGCGCAGCGCGGCCTACATGGCCAAGCTGTGGGATAACAACCAGGGCCTGCTGCGGGACATGATCGCCAGCGGCGACGGCAGTCCCGAGGCGCGCTCGCACCTGGCGGACGAAATTGCGCGGCTGATGGCCGACTATGTCCACCGGCAACTGGTTACCCGTCGCGAGCACCTGATGGCCGAGCAGGCGTTCCGCCAGGAAGCGCTGCTGAACCCGCGCCTCGCCGAGTTGGTGCGCTCGCATCAGCAAATCCTTTTGCAGGGCTCCTGCCAGCTTTTCCAGGTATTGGGTTCGCGCGAGCCGCAACAGGATGCCAAAGTGTTGACGGCTATAATCGGACGGATGGAATATCAGGGCCTGCTCAACGACGCCGAGCCAATCGCCGAAGCGGAAATGCTCGGCATACTTACGCGTTATATGCATTTGGTGCTGGCTTCGGTATAACGCGATCCCTGTAGGAGCTGCCGCAGGCTGCGATCTTTTGATCTTGTTTTAAAGAATCAAAGTCAAAAGATCGCAGCCTGCGGCAGCTCCTACAAAGGCGGTGTCATCCTCAAGGGAGTGTTGAATGAAAGCCTGGCGTGTCGTAGTGATCGCCTTGTCGTGCCTGCTGCTCAGTGGCTGCCTGGTGACCTTCAAGGCGCCGCTGTCCACCAGCGAGCCCGCGCCCAAAGGGCTGCTCGGCAAATGGACCAGCACCAACGCCTGGGGTGAGCCGCTCAACCTGGAACTGACGCGGGTCGGCGACAATCGCTATCAGGCCGTCAGCTATTTCAGGGACAAGCCCAGGGAGCGCGAAGCCTATCCCTTCACGGTGTCGCGCCACGGCAACCGCTGGTACCTGTCGGCGAAAGTGCCGGCCCAGTTCGGCGGCCATTTCACCATTGCCGGCTTCGAACTCACCGACCAGCGTGAGCTGGTGGTGTACAACCTCGACCTCGAGCAAATCAAGCAGGCGCTGGGGCAGAAAGCCCTCAGTGGCGAAGGCTTCCAGACCGACGACGGCGAAGGCGTGTTGATCGACAGCAACATGGACCAGGTGTCCGCCTACCTCGACGATCCCGCCAACTCCGATGTCTTCGTCGAAGCGGTTCGCTACCAGCGCCAGGCCAAAGCCCAATAATCAACAGGTTTCAACAGGAGTTTCCGGTGGACGATTACCAGCAGTCGATACGCATTCTGTCCGATCGCATTGTGCTGGCGCAGACGCCGATCCGCGTCCTCGACGCGGTCAAATGGGATGACAACATCCGCAAGGGCTTCCTCAAGGCCAAGGGCAAGGAAATGCCGGCGGTGGACCGCGACTACTACCTCAACCGCCCGCTGTCCTTCGATTCCAGCAAGGTGAAGCTGGAATTCCAGAACATCGAGCGCGACATCACCCGCCAGCTCGGCCAGTTCAACCCGGTCGGCCAGATCATGCGCCGCATGTGCAAGGAATACCGGATGGTGGTGCGCATGCTCGAAGCGCGCGGCACCGAGGATTTCGGCCTGATCTCCCAGGAGCTGTACGGCGCCGCCTCCGACGCGTTCCACGCCGGCGACCCGACGCTGTCCGACCTGGGCCTGATGCTGTCCGACTACCTGAACAACATCGACGGCCGTGGCGACCTCAAGGACGAACCGAAAATCCTCACCGCCAAGGACGCCGTCAGCATGTTGCAACTGCGGCTGAGCAAGGTGTTCGGCGAGGCCGAGGAAACCATCCGGGTGTTCGAGTCCGACGGGATCGTTGCCGATGCGGCGGCCGGCGCCGACTACATCAAGATCCGCAGCGATGCGATGTTCAACGAGCGTGACGTGCGCGCCCTGGAAGTCCATGAAGGCCTGGTGCACGTCGGCACCACCCTCAACGGCCTGAACCAGCCCATCTGCACCTTCCTGTCCAAGGGCCCGCCCTCGTCGACGGTGACGCAGGAAGGCCTGGCGATCCTGATGGAAATCATCACCTTCGCCTCCTACCCCAGCCGCCTGCGCAAATTGACCAACCGCACGCGCGCCATCCACATGGTGGAGGAGGGCGCCGACTTCCTGCAGGTGTTCGAGTTCTTCCGCGAACAGGGTTTCGAAATGCCCGAGAGCTACAGCAACACCAGCCGCGTTTTCCGTGGCTCGACGCCGACCGGTCTGCCTTTTACCAAAGACTTGTCCTACCTCAAGGGCTTCATCATGATTTACAACTATATTCAGCTGGCCGTGCGCAAGGGCAAGCTGGAGCAGATACCGCTGCTGTTTTGCGGCAAGACCACCCTGGAAGACATGCGCACCTTGCGCCAGCTGGTGGACGAAGGGCTGGTGGTGCCGCCCAAGTACCTGCCGGAACAGTTCCGCGACATGAACGCCTTGTCGGCGTGGATGTGCTTCTCCAACTTCCTGAATCACCTGAGCCTGGACCGGATCGAGGCGGATTACTCCAACATCCTGTAGCGACATCGACCCAATGTGGGAGCGGGCTTGCTCGCGAATGCGGTCTAACATTCAACCTCTTCGTTGTCTGACACACCGCTTTCGCGACAAGCCCGCTCCCACAGGGATCTGTACTACCAGGCCCACCTTTGCGAGGTTTCAACGGATGAGAATCCTCGGCATCCTCTGCCTACTCCTGACCCTGAACGGCTGCAGTTCCCTGCTGTTCTACCCCGAACCCGGGCAGCTGTTCACCCCGGAAAAAGCCCATCTCGACTACCGTGAAGTCACCCTGGTCACCGCCGACGGCCTCAAGCTGAACGCCTGGTGGCTGCCGGTGAAAAAAGGCGTCGAGGTCAAGGGCACGGTACTGCACCTGCACGGCAACGGCGGCAACCTGCCGATGCATCTGGGCGGGAGCTACTGGTTGCCGGAACAGGGTTATCAAGTGCTGCTGGTGGACTATCGCGGCTACGGTTTGTCCGAGGGCGAGCCCAGCCTGCCGGCGATCTATCAGGACATCGACGCCGCGTTCAAATGGCTCGACGAGGCCCCTGAAGTCCAGGGCAAGCCAGTGGTCCTGCTGGGCCAGAGTCTCGGCGGTTCGATGGCCGTTCATTACCTGGTCCAGCACCCTGAACGGCAGAAACAACTCAAGGCCTTCGTCCTCGACGGCGTGCCCGCCAGTTACCGCAGTGTCGGTCGATATGCATTGAGTAATTCCTGGGTGTTCTGGGCATTCCAGGTGCCGCTGTCCTGGCTGGTGCCGGACGGCGACAGCGCGATCAACTCCATGGCGCAACTCAACGGCGTGCCGAAACTGATCTACCACAGCATCGACGATCCGATCGTGCCTCTTTCCAACGGCATCCTTCTGTATCAAGCTGCGCCGCCGCCGCGCGTGCTGCAACTGACCCGTGGCGGTCACGTGCAGACCTTCGCCGACCCGGTCTGGCGCAAAGTCATGCTGCGTTATCTCGATGACCCACAGCATTTCAACGGCCTGCGCCGTTTGGGTGAAATCCCCAACTACCCGGCCCCCCAGAATTCTGAAGACGAACCACCAGAGAGCCCGCAATGAGTGAAGAACGTAACGCCATCCCGCTGATCATCACCGGTATCTGCAGCATCCTCGGCACCGTCGCTGCCCTGTGGTGGTACGGCTACCTGCACTTCGCCAAGCCCGAGGATGCGTTGCTGCTCAACGAATTCACCATGCTCAAGACCGTGCCGGGCGAAGACTACAAAGTCTCCCTGGAACCGGCGGCGCAAGTGGCGCAGTGCATTGATGGGGTGTTGGTGTTGTTTGACACCGAGCAGAAGGGTTTGACGGGCGTGTTGATCAATGAGCGGAAGAAAGCGGTGCGGTGCATGGGGCAGGAAACGCCGCAGAAGCTCGAACAGTAAAAGCAATCTCAAGGCTTTCTCCCCTTTTTCAACCATGAAAAAGGGGAGTCACTCATTCAATTTCAGGGTGCGACGCCAAAGTTTCGGAAGTTGGCTAGCGATGCAGTATTTCCCATCGTTTGCCATACCTGGCCGTTGTAGTTGGCGGCGGGTAAATCCGGTAACGTTGCTTGCCATTGACCTGTGGCATCAGCGATAACCTTCACATCTTTCCAGTTATTGCCTCCAGCCAGTCTGTAAGAAACATTTATCAAAGCTCCTGGGCGACTTGTGCCTGAAAAAATGATCGGGTTTTGAGCGGGAGGGGCTCCTGCAGCGGGCAATTGAATGCCTGGGAGCAGGATCGGCGCTGTGCAATTGGGCACGGCTTCGCCATTTACCGCGACGGCGATGGTTGCTCCGGTATTGGATGTAGTGCATGTAACGACGGTAATACCCGTCTCGCTATCTTTGAACATTTTACCGGGTAGAAAAGTCGGATCAAGTGATGGTTTCGAAGGTGTTGTTGGTGTCTCCGGTGTTCCATCAATTTGAGTGGTAGAGAGCGCTCCTGTTTTAGTGGAATAGCGGAGCCATACCCCGTTCGCCCTATTGTCACTCGCCGAAAATAGATCGTAGGGACCCGGTTGGCGGTAATCCATGACTATCTCGGCAGGTGTCAGACCGGTACGAGCAATGCGGTAGCCCTGCGGCCCGTTTTTACCCAGTACGCCCAAGCGATACAGTCCGCTTTTCTGAATGTGCCCAAACTGAGTGCCGTCGAGCCAGCCTGAAAAATAGCGGGCTTTTGCCCCCGGGAGAAAATCTCCACCTCCTACTGGGTTGCCCGTATCACCGTAATCAACAATTTCACACCCTACGGGTGCGGTCACTGTATTGCCTGCTTTCGGGCAGTTCGAGTAGGTGTAACCATGATTGTTGTATAAGCTGTGACCGAATTCGTGCCAGAAGATATAGGTGCCCAGGGGCTGGCCATACACCGCCATATCTCTCCCCCAAGCTGATCCGAATCCGCCACAGGGAAGAATATTGATCTGATAATCAATGCTCTTTGGATCAATTCCATTTGCTAATACACCTTTATTTCCCTCTTGAACTGCCAATGAAAATGGGTAGGTAGTTCGATCGCAGAACTCAGGGCGGGGCTCTTTGGATACGTAAGTAATAACCTTCCCTGTCAAAATAAGTTTTCCACCCGAGGCTGCGAGAATGTACGAGCGCAATGAGTAATGATCTGTGGAAAAAATCTGTCGCTCCAGTAGTGCTGGATCTGTTTCATGCCTACCTTCCCAGTCGATTGCAACCACTACGACATTTTTTACGCCGACAGCCGGCATCTGTTCACTTATTTGTGGCGTTGCACTACCTATCGGTATGTCTCTGTCGTCATGCGCAGGCTCCCAGTTTGCTGGAATGGCAGATGAGGGGCCTGGAAGTTTTGTACAGCCTGCCATAAGCAATAAAGGTACTATGCAGCACATCAATATTTTGCGCATTCTCTTGACTCCTTGAGCTATCAGTTCGCTTGTTGAGCCAACTTAAAGGTAATCAAGTAGTGCTACTACTGTCATGAATGACAGTTTTTTAGGTTTTTTCGATATAAGAAATAGTTCTTGTCAAAGCTTAACTGCAGCAAAAAAGCCCCGGCTGATCCAATCAGCTGGGGCGTTGGTTTTTTCAACTTACTTGATTGTTACATATTAGAACTCACCGCCGAACGCGGAATCACCGGCTGGTTATCATTGGAAATCGTCACCTCCACCCGACGGTTCTGCGCCCGGCCTGAGGTACTGGTGTTATCCGCCACCGGGTACTCCTTGCCGTAACCCTGAGCCACGATGCGCGCCGGGTCGACGCCCATCTTCACCAACGCCATGCGCACGGAGCCGGCACGACGTTCCGACAGGGACTGGTTATGTGAAGACGTCCCAGTGCTGTCGGTATAACCCTCGACAATCACTTTACGGTCGGGGTTTTCCTGGAGGTACTGCGCCAGTTTGTTGATGTTCATCAGGCCGTTGGATTTCAGCTCGGCCTTGTCGGTGGCGAACAGCACGTCACCGAAGGTCACCAGGGTGCCGCGATCGGTCTGCTTGGCGTTGAGGCTGTCCTGTAGCTGTTTGATCTGCTGGTCACGCGCATCGAGACGCGCCTGGGCCCGTTGCGCGGAGGCGTTTTTCAGGTTGGCTTCGGCGGTACGCAGGGCGATGGTCTGCTTGGCCACTTCCACGCGCTGGTTAGTCAAATACGCCAGCTGATCGACCTTGGCCTGATCCTCTTTATCCAGATAAGCCTTGTCCGCCTTGTCCAGATAATCGCTGGCTTCCTTGGTTTCCAGCGCCGCGACTTTGCTCGCCTGCGGGTTGGCTTGCAGGCCGCTGTAGTTGGTGCGTGCCTGTTCAAGGTTGGCGTTCGGTGGCGTGGAGCAGGCGGCCAAGGCAACGCTGGCGGCCAGCAGGGCAGGGATCATCAAGTGTTTGGTATTCATGGTTTCGTCCTTTTAGTGAGTAAGAAATACGTCGCGCCGCGCCGTTACTGAACGGTGCGCTGGCTTTCCTGACGCAGTTCCTGAACCCCCTTCCGGGAGTCCTTCACAGCCTGTTCGGCTTTCATCGCCTGGGCTTTGCGCTCGGCGACCCGCGCGTCCCACTCAGCTTGTTGGGCGAGGGTTCTGGCCTGGTCGTACTGTTTGTCGTGCATGGCGATTTCGGCTTGTTTGAGTTTGTCCTGGGCCGCCTTCATTTCCACCGCGGCGAATTCGGTACCGCCAGCGCTGACGGCGCTGTTCACGGCGGACTCGGTCACGGCGAACTGTTCGGTGGGAGGATTTCCGGCACAACCGGCGAGCACGAAGCTGGCGCCGATGGCCAAAGCGGCCATTTTCAGGCCATGCAGCGGGGTGGACGAGGATTTGCCAGTGCGGGTTTTCATGGTTTTCAACTCCATTGGGCTAACTCCTGAACAACTAAAAAATCCATCCTGGGCAAGGAGCCGCAACCTTCGTTTTCGGGGGCATTTTGAAACGGCCGTCCCAGGCGTGGTTACTGGGTTGACCCGGGACGTTTTTTAAAAGTTCAGAGAAATTAATTCGCGAGGAGGGTTTGGCTTTTTGTAGGAGCGAGCACGCTCGCGATGGTCGTCAACGAAAACGCGTGGTGTCTGAATGCACGTGGCGTGTCGAATTCCATCGCGAGCGTGCTCGCTCCTACAGGGGATTGCAGGGGGAAAAATCAGTGTTTCTGCTTGTCCTCAACCGCCGACAAATCGTGCAGATGCCGACGGGACAACGCGAGAAAACGCGGGGTCGGGCCGATGTCTTCGTACAGTGGATCGCCTTCTTCGTCGGTGGCCACGACCGTGGAGCCTTTCACATAGGGGAAGCTTTTTTCCAGTTCTTCCAGGGCGGCGCCAATCAGTTCGCCGAGCAGTTCCTCGGGTTGGCGCTTGGGATACATGTCGATGATTGCTGCCAGCCGGGCGGCGGCTTCTACGTCCAGATGAATCGAGTAGCCGGTGTCGGTCAGGCGACCCTTGGCATTTTCTTCCCAGTGATGGGCAAGCTCGCGGATTTTCATAATGACCTCATGACACGCCTGCTCGTGGCAGGACGGGAAAGTGTCCGGCATTGGCCGGCGAAAGCCGTGGTACGGCTTATTGTTCAGACTAGCTTCTGCACCAGAGGTTTAAAGTCCCTTCGTCGTCCGGGTTGTAAGAAGTGGCCTGGAACGGCACTCTCTGACTCAAGAGCATGAGTTTCCTTGGCCGCCCGGATTTTTGCTGGAGAACCACTGATGACCGATATTGATGCACGCTTGCGCGAGGACGTTCACCTGCTGGGTGAGCTGTTGGGCAACACCATCCGTGAACAGTACGGGGACGGCTTCCTCGACAAGATCGAGCAGATCCGCAAGGGCGCCAAGGCAGACCGTCGCGGCTCCATGGACGCCGAACTGAGCGCCAGCCTCAACCAGTTGACCGAGGACGAATTGCTGCCGGTGGCGCGGGCGTTCAACCAGTTCCTCAACCTGGCCAACATCGCCGAGCAATATCAGCTGATTCACCGCCGCGAGGAGTCACAGCCGGCACCGTTCGAAGCGCGAGTGCTGCCGGAGTTGCTCGCTCGCCTGCGCGCTGAAGGGCATGGCGCCGAATCCCTGGCGCGGCAACTGGGGCGGCTGGAAATCGAGCTTGTGCTCACGGCGCACCCGACCGAAGTCGCGCGTCGCACCCTGATCCAGAAATACGACGCCATCGCCGCGCAGCTGGCGGCCCAGGATCACCGCGACCTGACCACGGCCGAACGCGAGCAAATCAAGTCGACGTTGCAGCGCCTGATCGCCGAAGCCTGGCACACCGAAGAAATCCGCCGCACGCGGCCCACACCGGTCGACGAAGCCAAGTGGGGGTTCGCGGTGATCGAGCATTCGCTGTGGCAAGCCATTCCGAATTACCTGCGCAAGGCCGACGAAGCGCTGCATGCCGCCACCGGCCTGCGCCTGCCGCTGGAAGCCGCGCCGATCCGTTTTGCCTCGTGGATGGGCGGCGACCGTGACGGCAACCCTAACGTGACCGCGCCAGTCACCCGCGAAGTGTTGTTGCTGGCGCGCTGGATGGCGGCTGATCTGTACCTGCGCGATGTCGACCACCTGGCGGCCGACTTGTCGATGCAGCAGGCCAGCGAAGCGCTTAAAGCCAAGGCGGGCGACAGCGCCGAGCCCTATCGTGCGGTGCTCAAGCAGCTGCGCGAACGCCTGCGTGCCACGCGGAACTGGGCTCACACCGCGTTGACGACGCCCACGCCGGCCCCCGCCGATGTGCTGCAAAACAACCGCGACCTGCTCGACCCGCTGGAGTTGTGCTACCAGTCCTTGCATGAGTGCGGCATGGGCGTGATTGCCGACGGTCCGTTGCTCGATTGCCTGCGCCGCGCGGTGACGTTCGGCCTGTTCCTGGTGCGTCTCGATGTGCGCCAGGACTCGTCGCGGCACAGCTCGGCGATGACCGAGATCACCGATTACCTTGGCCTGGGTCGCTACGAGGACTGGAGCGAAGAGGAGCGCATCGCGTTCCTGACGCGGGAGCTGAACAACCGTCGCCCGTTGCTGCCACCGCACTACAAACCCTCCGCCGACACCGCCGAAGTCTTGGCCACCTGCCGGGAAATCGCCGCCGCGCCCGCGGCTTCTCTTGGTTCCTATGTGATCTCCATGGCCGGTGCCGCCTCGGATGTGCTGGCGGTGCAACTGCTGCTCAAAGAGTCCGGCGTGTTGCGGCCGATGCGCGTGGTGCCGCTGTTCGAAACCCTCGCCGACCTCGACAACGCGGGCCCTGTGATCGAACAACTGTTGCTGCTGCCGGGTTACCGCGCGCGCCTGCAGGGGCCACAGGAAGTGATGATCGGCTACTCCGACTCGGCCAAGGACGCCGGCACCACGGCGGCGGCCTGGGCGCAGTATCGGGCGCAGGAACGGCTGGTGGACATCTGTCGCGAGCAACAAGTGGAGCTGCTGTTGTTCCACGGTCGCGGTGGCACCGTGGGCCGTGGCGGCGGCCCGGCCCACGCGGCGATTCTGTCGCAGCCACCGGGGTCGGTAGCGGGGCGTTTCCGCACCACCGAGCAGGGGGAGATGATCCGTTTCAAGTTCGGCCTGCCGGACATCGCCGAGCAAAACCTCAATTTGTACCTGGCTGCGGTACTCGAAGCGACCTTGTTGCCTCCGCCACCGCCGACGCCCGAATGGCGGCACCTGATGGACGAATTGGCCGCTGACGGTGTCAGCGCCTATCGCGCCGTGGTGCGGGAAAATCCGCAGTTCGTCGAGTATTTCCGCCAGTCGACCCCGGAACAGGAACTCGGGCGGCTGCCCCTGGGCAGCCGCCCGGCCAAGCGCCGCGCGGGTGGAATCGAAAGCCTGCGGGCCATCCCGTGGATCTTCGGCTGGACCCAGACGCGCCTGATGTTGCCGGCCTGGCTTGGCTGGGAAGCGGCCCTGAGCAAGGCGCTGGAGCGCGGCGAAGGTGAGCTGCTGGGGCAAATGCGCGAGCAGTGGCCATTCTTCCGCACCCGCATCGATATGCTGGAAATGGTGCTGGCCAAGGCCGACGCGGATATCGCCCGGTCCTACGATGAGCGCCTGGTCGAGCCAAACTTGCTGCCTTTGGGCGCGCACTTACGCGACCTATTGTCGCAGGCATGCTCGATCGTTCTGGGGATGACCGGTCAGTCGCAACTACTGGCACATAGCCCAGACACCCTGGAATTCATTCGCCTGCGCAACACCTACCTCGATCCGCTTCATCTATTACAAGCCGAGTTGCTGGCCCGTTCGCGGCAACAGGAGGTGGAGCAGGGCAGCCCGGTGGAGCAGGCGCTGCTGGTGTCTGTGGCGGGGATTGCCGCCGGTTTGCGTAATACCGGCTAAGGTTTCCGGCGTGGGGTCAGGCGTGCGGCGCGTGCGTCGGAGGCCGATGAAGGGCGGCTGCAAAAGTACGGCCAGGCGACAGTTAATGATGGGGTTGCGACTAGGGGAACCGCGCCAAAAGGTCGCAAGACCCTGCGGTTTCTCCGACTTTTGGCGGCTTGTGTGGTCGCAGCCTGCTGTGTATCTTGATCAGCCTTTGGCCGTTTGGGCGGTCACGACCCTATTTTTGAGATTGGCCCCACGAGGCGAATCTGACGTTATCCATATAAAAATTGAGGAGCACATCGATGCGCGTCATTCTGCTGGGAGCTCCCGGGGCCGGTAAAGGTACTCAGGCTAAGTTCATCACCGAAAAGTTCGGCATTCCGCAAATCTCCACCGGCGACATGCTGCGTGCCGCGGTCAAGGCCGGCACCGAGCTGGGCCTCAAGGCCAAGGGCATCATGGATGCCGGTGGCCTGGTGTCCGATGACCTGATCATCGCCCTGGTCAAGGACCGTATCGCCCAGTCCGACTGCGCCAAGGGTTTCCTGTTCGACGGTTTCCCGCGCACCATTCCCCAGGCTGAAGCCCTGGTGACGGCTGGCGTGGAGCTGGATGCGGTCGTCGAGATCGCCGTTGAAGACGAGGAAATCGTCCAGCGTATCGCCGGTCGCCGGGTTCACGAGGCCAGCGGCCGCGTGTACCACATCGTCTACAACCCGCCGAAAATTGCCGGCAAGGACGACATCACCGGTGAAGAACTGGTACAGCGCAAGGACGATACCGAAGAAACCGTACGTCATCGCCTGTCGGTCTACCATTCGCAGACCAAGCCGCTGGTGGATTTCTACCAGAAGCTGTCCGCTGCCAACGGCAAGCCGAAGTACAGCCACATCGAAGGCGTCGGTTCTGTCGAAGCCATCACCGCCAAGGTACTTGCAGCCCTGAGCTGAAAATCCTGATCGGCTTCATCATCCACGGCCCGCTTGCGGGCCGTAGTTGTTTATACTGACGCACTTTTTTCTGACCTCTCTGACGGACACATCGATGAGCACCTTGCTGGCCCTGGACACCGCGACTGAAGCTTGCTCCGTTGCCTTGCTGCATGACGGCAAAGTGACGAGCCATTACGAGGTGATCCCGCGCCTGCATGCGCAGAAGTTGCTGCCGATGATCCAGCAATTGCTGGCCGACGCCGGCACCACCCTGCAAGCGGTCGACGCCATCGCGTTCGGTCGCGGGCCGGGTGCGTTCACTGGCGTACGCATTGCCATCGGTGTGGTGCAGGGCCTGGCGTTTGCCCTGGACCGACCGGTGTTGCCGGTGTCTAACCTCGCCGTATTGGCCCAGCGTGCCTATCGCGAGCATGGCGCCAGCCAGGTCGCGGCCGCCATTGATGCGCGCATGGATGAGGTGTACTGGGGTTGCTACCGGGAGACGGCGGGGGAGATGCGGCTGGTCGGTGCCGAGGCGGTGTTGCCACCCGAGTCCGCTGCATTGCCGGCCGACGCCAGCGGCGAATGGTTCGGGGCGGGCACCGGTTGGGGCTATGCCGAGCGCATTGCCGTCAGCCTGGGCGGCCAGGATGCAGGCATGCTGCCGCACGCGGAAGATCTGCTGACCCTGGCGCGGTTTGCCTGGGCGCGCGGCGAGGCGATCGTGGCCGACGAGGCGCAGCCGGTTTATCTGCGCGATAAAGTAGCGACGCCTAAAGCGCGCTGACTCACTCGGTCCGTGTGGGAGCGGGCTTGCTCGCGAAGGCGGCATCACATCCGACGCATCAGGCGACTGGCCTGGCGCTTTCGCGAGCAAGCCCGCTCCCACAGGGTCTGCATCCTGCTCCAATTCTGCCAATCGTCTGTTTCTAACCTCGCGTTTTAAACCTTTTGCCTTTTATGTGTTCTAGTTATCACTCGGCGGTTTGCGAAGTGGGCTATGCGCCACTAAACTGCCATCACTGATACCGAGCATGCACTTATGCGTATAGACGGCATTTCCTCTCAGTCCTACCCCATCAAGCGCAAGCCCCGCAAAGGCCATGTGGTGGAAGACGAGTCCGTCGATATCGATGGCGAGCTGGAATTTCCGTCCGAAGAGCAACAGGCCGCCCGTGCCAAAGCCGCCGCGCAACGCCTGAGCAATCTCCCCGCCCGTCAGCAGGACATGCTTTACCACCGCGCCATGAGCAAAAGCGTGGCGATGGCCCTGGCCAGCTACCTGAGCACCGCCGGTTTCGTCGACTGGGATACGGAAGTGCTGGGCCTCGACCTGTACATCTGATGCTGCTGCCGTACTACCTCGGCTGTCCGTCCTGGAGTGAAAACGCCTGGCGCGACTACTTGTATCCGCCAGACGCCAAGCCCGCCGAATTTCTCAAGCTCTACTCCCAGGTCTTCAACGCCGTGGAAGGCAACACGACCTTCTACGCGAGCCCGGCTGCCAGCACCGTGCAGCGCTGGGCCGAAACCTTGCCCGAGCATTTTCGCTTCACCGCCAAATTCCCCGGCGACATCAGCCACGGCGGCGACCTGCGCGAACAACTGACCGCCGCCGAAACCTTCACCCAATTACTCAGCCCCCTTGGCGAGCGCGTGTCGCCGCTGTGGTTGCAGCTGTCGAAAAGTTTCACGCCGCAACGCTTGCCCGAGCTGGCCGGTTTTATCGATGCGCTGGAGCGACCCTTGGCGGTGGAAGTCCGGCATGACGACTTCTTCGCCAAGGGCGACAGCGAACGGATGCTCAATCGCCTGCTGCTGGATCGCGGCGTCGAGCGCATTTGTCTCGATCCGCGCGCGCTGTTCAGTTGCACCTCGACCGATCCTTCGGTGCTCCACGCCCAATCGAAAAAGCCCCGGGTGCCGCCGCGCCCGGCGGCCTTTACGCAATGCCCGCAAGTGCGCTTCATCGGCCATCCGACGCTTGAAGCCAACGACCCGTTCCTGTTGCCCTGGGTGGAGAAAATCGCCGAGTGGATCGAAGAGGGCCGTACGCCGTACATCTTCCTGCACACCGCCGACAACGTACTGGCGGCGAAACTGGCACAACGTTTCCATGGCCAGTTGATGCTGCGTTTGCCTGGCTTGCCGGCGCTGCCTGAGCTATACAGAGAGCCCGCCGCCGAGCAACTTGGCCTGCTCTGAAGGCGGATTCGTTCGCCTTTTTCAGGAGCCTGCCAATGGATGCGCAAACCCTTCGAGCCCAAGCGTTCAAAGCCCTGCACGAACGCGACGGCGTTTTTGTGATTCCCAACCCCTGGGATGCCGGTTCGGCAAAAATGCTCGCCAGCCTGGGCTTCGAGGCGCTGGCGACCACCAGCGCCGGTTACGCGTTTTCCCGGGGGCGTCCCGATGGCGGACTGACCCTGGACGACACCCTGGCCAACGTCCGGGCGATTGTCGCCGCCACCGACCTGCCGGTCGCGGTCGACCTGGAAAACGGTTTTGCCGATGATCCCGCCGAGTGCGCCAAAAGTGTTTTGCGGGCCGCCGAAGCGGGGGCCGTCGGCGGCTCCATCGAGGACTTCACCGGTCGTGAAGACAGCCCGATCTATTGCTTCGAACATGCCGTGGCGCGCATCGAGGCCGCCGTCGCTGCTGCCCGCAGTTTGCCGTTTCCGTTCACACTGACGGCCCGGGCCGAGCATTTTCTGCATGGCAACCCGGATCTCGATGACACGATTCGCCGCTTGCAGGCCTTCGCCGAAGCCGGTGCCGACGTGTTGTACGCACCGGGTCTGCGCACTGCCGAGGAGGTACTGGCCGTGGTCCGCGCCGTGGCACCGAAACCGGTCAACGTGTTGATGTCCGGCGGCCTGAAGCTGACGGTCGAGCAGCTCGGCGAAATGGGCGTCAAGCGCATCAGTGTCGGCTCGGCGCTGGCCCTGGCGGCATTGGGCGAGTTCTACCGTGCCGCTGAAGAGATCCAGGCGTCGGGCACCTTCGGCTTCACGTCGCGATCCATGCCGTACGCCAAGGCCAATCAGTTTTTCAAAGGCTGACGATGCGGCTTCGGTGGTGGCTGTGGCTGGTGCCGTTGATCATCGCGGCGGCGGTGGTGGGCATCTGGCGTGGCTGGGTGTCAGTGCCGGCACAGTGGAATCCCTGGGCGCCGCTGGACGTGAAAGCGCCGCCGAACCTGTTGACCCGCTACAAACTGATGCGCTTGCGCGATGATCCACAGCTGTGCGAACAGGCCTTGAGCAGTTCCGGGTTGCGCGTGACCCGCCAGGCCGACAGCCCCGGCGGCAAGTGCCCGCTGATCGATGCCTTGCGCGTACAGGGTGGCGACGTGGCGCTGAGCAGCAGCTTTCTCGCCAGTTGCCGGCTGGCGGTGTCGTTTGCCCTGTTTGAGCATCACGCCCTGCAACCCGCGGCGCAGGCGATCTACGGGCAAGCAGTCGCGCGGGTCGATCACCTGGGCAGCTTTGCCTGTCGCAATGTCTACAGCCGCGAGAATGGTCGGCTCAGCCAGCACGCCTCGGCCAATGCCCTGGATATCGCCGGTTTTCGCCTGGCCGACGGGCGATCCGTCAGCGTGCTCAAGGACTGGCCGAAGGATAACCAGGACACGCAGTTCCTGAGGCAGGTTCGCGATGGCGCCTGCGGCCTGTTCAGTGTGGTGTTGAGCCCGGACTACAACGCCGCCCATCGCAATCACTTTCATCTGGATGTCGGGCCGTGGTGGCTTTGTCGCTGAGGATCAGGCGGCCAGGCGCAGGTTCTGCAGGATGATCGGGCGTGCCCAGCCGTTATCGAAATCGAGTTGTTTCTGTTGTTCCACCAGTTCTTCCGGCGAGAACGGCGGGAAGGGCTTGTCCAGCAGATCGAGTTCGAACTCGGCGATGGGCAGGTGCAGCGGACGCGTTTGCGGTGCCGGGCCGGCTTCTGGTATGGGCTGGCCGGCGGTCAGCACGATCGGGCGCACCCAGCCGCTGTCGAAGTCCTGCTGTTGTTGCTGGGCGACGATTTCTTGCGCCGGGAACGGAGGGAACGGCTTGTCGGCCAGGTCCATTTCGAATTCGGCAATCGGCAGGAACAGCGGCTCGGGAGGACGAATCTCGTTGTCCTTCACGTCGCATTCGCGCTGGGAAATGATGTGGGCCAGCAGGTCGCTGCCGACGGTCGGTTCGACCGGGCTTTCGAGGTCCACCGGTGGGAAGTTCAGTGATTCAGGCAGCACTTCACCCGACTGTTCGGCCAGCGCCCGGGCAAAGAAATCCTGCCAGATGTGGCTGACGCCGCTCAGTGCCTGAGTGTTTCGCAGGTTGTAATCGCCGTAGGGCGAGATAAAACCTGTGATGGTGGGTTGAATGTCTGACATTTCTCTCGGTCGACGCTCAGCTCTGGCAAAATGCTCGATAGTTTGGTTATCGGCCGTTTTTGCCGATCATTAATTTTTTTGAGCGTCTTTTCCCATGATTGAACAACCCGCGGCGTGCCGCATCCATGTCGAAGCCCTGGGCGCGACGTTTCAGCCACAGGCCGAGCAATGGGCCGAGCGCCTGGACCTGCCGCTGCAGGTGGATGACGGTGAGTTTGCGTTGCAGGTGGGCGAGCAGGGCCTGCAGTTGCAACAGCTCGGCCCCGACGCACCGGGGCCGGTGCGGGTGGACTTCGTCGAGGGTGGCGCGGCCCATCGCCGGTTGTACGGCGGTGGCAGCGGGCAGATGATCGCCAAGGCCGTTGGCGTCGCCCAGGGTGTGCGCCCGCGCGTGCTGGACGCCACGGCGGGGTTGGGCAAGGACGCGTTTGTCCTGGCGAGCCTGGGGTGCGAGATGAGCCTGATCGAACGTCAGCCCTTGATCGGCGCCTTGCTTGAAGATGGCCTGGCACGCGGCGCGGAAGATTTCGAGGTGGCGCCGATCGTGGCGCGCATGCGTTTGCTCAAGGGCAACTCGATCGAGGTGATGCGTAACTGGGAAGGCGAGCCGCCGCAGGTGATCTACCTCGACCCGATGTTCCCGCACCGGGAGAAAACCGCCTTGGTGAAGAAAGAAATGCGCCTGTTCCGGCCGCTAGTGGGCGATGACCCGGATGCGCCGGCCTTGCTTGCAGCGGCATTGGCCTTGGCCAGCCATCGGGTTGTGGTCAAGCGCCCGCGCAAGGCACCGTGCATCGAAGGGCCCAAGCCGAGCCATGCGCTGGATGGCAAGTCCAGCCGGTATGACATTTATCCGAAGAAGGCGCTCAAGCCTTAAGACCGAGTCGCCATTTTCGCGAGCAAGCCCGCTCCCACATTTGACCGCATTCCCCTGTGGGAGCGGGCTTGCTCGCGAAGGCGCCCGATAGGGCAACCGGGATCTATCAGGCCGAATCCGGCCGATAAGCCCGCATGAACAACCCCACCACCTCCTGCACATGGCTCTCGGCCGCTTCCTCGGTCAACGGCTCGCCACACCCGAACAGCAACCGAAAGTTGGCTGCGCCCTTGAGCAGGCAAAAGAAGTGCTCCGCCGCGTTACGCGGTTTGTCGATGCTCAAAACACCACTCTGATCCACCTTGCCCAGCAACCGCTCCATACCCTGCAGCATGCGTTGCGGCCCGGCCTCGAAGAAGATCAGTGAAAGTTTCGGATCCTGGCTGCCCAGCGCCATGATCAAGCGATGAAGGTTCACCGATTCATCACTGTTGATCAGGTGATGAAAGCCGCGGGCGATGTTCAGCAGCACGGTTTCCACCGCCACGCCTTCGGGCAGTTCAAAGAACAGCGGCGGCAGCTGCTCCTCGCATTTGGCCACCACGGCCGCGGAGAACAGTGTCTCCTTGTCGTTGAAATGGCTGTAGACCGTCAGTTTCGAAACGCCTGCCTCCGCTGCGACAGCATCCATGCTGGTGTTGGCATATCCCTTGGTCAGAAACAGCGTTTTCGCTGCGTCGAGGATCGCCTGGCGCTTGGCCAGATCCTTGGGACGGCCTGGGCCGTTGGGTGCTGAAAGATTGTTCGGCATATGCGCTTTTATTACTGGACTGGTGAGTTTGCTATTAATAACATACTGGCCAGTATAATTATTCCAAGCACCATTAGCGAAAGGTCCTTCACCATGTTCCGCTATGCCTTGCCCCTCGCATTGCCAGTCAGCCTGGCGTTTTTATTGACAGCGTGCGGGCACGAAGAGGCGCCTCAAGTCAGTGTTCGCCCGGCCATGGTGGTTCAGCCAGAGCCATCGGCCCAAGCGACGGAAAGCTATCCCGGTGAAGTCCGCGCCCGCTATGAGCCGGAACTGGCGTTTCGCATCGGCGGCAAAGTCAGCCGACGACTGGTAGAAGAGGGGCAACGGGTCAAGGCCGATCAGCCGTTGGCAGAACTCGATCCGCAAGACGTGCGCCTGCAACTGGAGGCCACCCGCGCCCAGGTCGCCGCCGCCGAGGCCAATCTGAACATGGTCCGCGCCGAACGTGATCGCTACAAAACGCTGATGGAGCGGCAGTTGGTCAGCCGCTCGCAATATGACAATCACGAGAACCTTTACCGTTCCGGCGAAGCCCGCCTCAAGCAGATCAAAGCCGAATTCAACGTGTCCAGTAACCAGGCCAGCTATGCCGTGTTGCGTGCGCCCGAGGATGGTGTGGTAGCCAAGCGCGCGGTGGAAGTCGGGCAAGTGGTGGCGGCGGGGCAAACGGTGTTTACCCTGGCCACCGACGGTGAGCGCGAAGTGTTGATCGGCCTGCCGGAACAGAACTTCGGCCGCTTCAAGGTCGGCCAGCCCGTCTCGGTGGAACTCTGGACCCAGCCCGGCCAGCGCTTCGCCGGGAAAATTCGCGAGCTGTCGCCGTCTGCCGATCCCAAGTCGCGCACTTTCGCTGCGCGAATCGCGTTCACCGGCGGCAAGGTTCCCGCCGAGCTCGGCCAGAGCGCCCGGGTGTTCGTGCAGGCCGCCGAGGCGGTGCCGCTGTCGGTCCCGCTGTCGGCATTGACGGCGGAAAACGGCGTGACCTATGTCTGGGTCGTCAGCGCCAATAACACCCTGAAAAAGACCCCGGTACGGGTCGGCGCCTTCGGCGAGAAAACCGTGCCGGTGCTCGAAGGTCTCAACGCCAGCGACTGGGTGGTGGCCGCCGGCGTCCATGTGCTTCTGGACGGGCAGCCCGTGCGCCCGGTGGATCGCTCCAACCGCGTGGTCAATCTGGCGGACAAGGAGTAATCCCCGATGGGCTTCAATCTTTCCGAATGGGCGCTGCGTAATCGCCAGATCGTACTGTTCCTGATGTTGTTGCTGGCCATCGTTGGCGCGCTTTCCTATACCAAGCTCGGTCAGAGCGAAGACCCGCCGTTCACCTTCAAGGCCATGGTGATTCGTACCAACTGGCCGGGCGCGACGGCGCAGGAAGTTTCGCGCCAGGTCACCGAGCGCATTGAAAAGAAGCTGATGGAAACCGGTGAGTACGAGCGCATCGTGTCGTTCTCTCGCCCCGGTGAATCCCAGGTGACGTTCATTGCCCGCGATTCCATGCATTCGGTGGACATCCCCGAGCTCTGGTATCAGGTGCGCAAGAAGGTCAGCGACATCCGCCACACCCTGCCGCCGGGCATCCAGGGGCCGTTCTTCAACGATGAGTTCGGCACCACCTTCGGCAATATCTACGCCTTGACCGGCGACGGTTTCGATTACGCCGTGCTCAAGGATTACGCCGATCGCATCCAGATCCAGCTGCAACGGGTCAAGGACGTAGGCAAGGTCGACCTGCTCGGCTTGCAGGACGAAAAGATCTGGATCGAGCTGTCCAACGTCAAACTCGCCACCCTCGGCTTGCCATTGGCGGCGGTGCAGCAGGCCCTTGAAGAACAGAACGCGGTGTCCACCGCCGGCTTCTTCGAAACCAGCAGCGAACGATTGCAGCTACGGGTCTCGGGGAATTTTCAGACGGTCGATGAGATCAAAAACTTTCCGATCCGGGTCGGGGATCGCACTTTCCGCATCACGGATGTCGCCGACGTGCGCCGTGGCTTTAACGATCCACCGGCGCCGCGCATGCGCTTCATGGCCGAGGACGCGATTGGCCTGGCCGTGGCCATGAAGGACGGTGGCGACATTCTGGTACTGGGCAAGGCCCTGGAAATCGAGTTCGCCCGCATCCAGAAAAACCTTCCCGCCGGCATGCAGTTGCGTAAGGTCTCCGACCAGCCGGCGGCGGTGAAAACCGGGGTCGGCGAGTTCGTCCAGGTCCTGGTGGAAGCCCTGGCAATCGTGCTGTTGGTGAGCTTTTTCTCCCTCGGCGTGCGCACCGGCATGGTGGTCGCCTTGGCGATTCCACTGGTGTTGGCGATGACCTTTGCCACCATGTATTACCTCGGCATCGGCCTGCACAAGATTTCCCTTGGCGCGCTGGTGCTGGCGCTGGGCTTGCTGGTGGACGATGCGATCATCGCCGTGGAAATGATGGCGATCAAAATGGAGCAGGGCTTCGACCGGATCAAGGCGGCGAGCTATGCCTGGACCAGCACCGCGTTCCCGATGCTCACCGGTACGCTGATCACCGCGGCCGGGTTCCTGCCGATTGCCACCGCGCAATCGGGCACGGGCGAATACACCCGTTCGATCTTTCAGGTGGTGACCATCGCGCTGCTGGCCTCCTGGGTGGCGGCTGTGGTTTTTGTACCGTACCTCGGGGAAAAACTCCTGCCGGACCTGGCGAAAATTCATGCGGCCAAACATGGCGCCGGCCAGCCCGATCCTTATGGCACGCCGTTTTATCAGCGCGTCAGGCGTCTGGTGGAATGGTGTGTGCGTTGGCGCAAGACCGTGATTTTGTCGACCCTGGTGCTGTTCATCGCGTCCATCGTCCTGTTCCGCTTCGTGCCGCAGCAGTTCTTCCCGGCGTCGGGCCGACTGGAGTTGATGGTCGACCTGAAGCTGGCCGAAGGCGCCTCCCTGAGCAACACCGCCGAGGAGGTCAAGCGCCTCGAAACGCTGCTCAAAGACAAGGCGGGCATCGACAACTACGTGGCTTATGTGGGCACCGGTTCGCCGCGTTTTTACCTGCCGCTGGATCAGCAGCTTCCCGCAGCGAGCTTCGCCCAGTTTGTCGTGTTGGCGAAAACCATCGAGGAGCGCGAAACCCTGCGCACCTGGTTGATCGCGACCCTCAATGAACAGTTCCCGGCATTGCGCTCGCGGGTCACGCGCCTGGAAAACGGGCCGCCGGTTGGCTATCCGGTGCAATTCCGCGTTACCGGTGAACACATCGAGGAAGTCCGTGCGCTGGCCCGCAAAGTCGCGGCCAAGGTTCGCGAAAACCCTCATGTGGCTAACGTCCACCTGGACTGGGAAGAGCCGAGCAAAGTCGTCTATCTCAACATCGATCAGGACCGCGCGCGGGCGCTGGGCGTGAGCACGGCGAACCTGTCGAAGTTCCTGCAGAGCTCGCTGACCGGTTCCAGCGTCAGCCAGTATCGCGAAGACAACGAGTTGATCGAGATCCTCCTGCGCGGCACCTTGCATGAACGCACGGAACTGTCGCTGCTGCCGAGCCTGGCGGTACCGACCGACAATGGCCGCAGCGTGGCGCTGTCACAGATCGCGACCCTGGAATACGGCTTTGAAGAAGGCGTGATCTGGCACCGCAATCGCCTGCCGAACGTTACGGTTCGTGCCGACATCTACGGCAAGGAGCAACCGGCCACGCTGGTGAAGCAGATCATGCCGACCCTTGACCCGATCCGCGCCGAACTGCCGGACGGTTATCTGCTGGATGTTGGCGGCACGGTCGAGGATTCGGAGCGCGGTCAGAAGTCGGTCAATGCCGGCGTGCCTATGTTCATCGTGGTCGTGCTGACCTTGCTGATGCTGCAACTGCGCAGTTTCTCACGCACGGTGATGGTATTTCTGACGGCGCCGCTGGGATTGATCGGGGTGACGCTGTTTCTGATGGTGTTCCGTCAGCCGTTCGGTTTTGTCGCCATGCTCGGGACCATCGCCTTGTCGGGGATGATCATGCGCAACTCGGTGATTCTGGTGGATCAGATCGAGCAGGACATCGCTGCCGGGTTGAAGCCGTGGCAGGCGATCATCGAGGCCACGGTGCGCCGGTTCAGGCCGATTGTGTTGACGGCACTGGCGGCGGTGCTGGCGATGATTCCGTTGTCGCGCAGCGTGTTCTTCGGGCCGATGGCGGTGGCGATCATGGGCGGGTTGATCGTGGCCACGGCGTTGACGCTGTTGTTCTTGCCGGCGTTGTATGCGGCCTGGTTCAGGGTCAAGAAAGAACCCGCATGACCTTGGCGGCTTGCCCGCGATGACGATGGCACATTCAGCATTAACGTTGACTGCCCCGACGCTTTCGCGAGCAAGCCCGCTCCCACAAGAGTCCGGTGGCGAAGCTGAAGTTTGAGACAACCCCCAGCTCCCACAGGTTTCTTGTTGATGCTTAGAGTGTGCCGAAGACCTTCTTCGCCAAACTGGTCGCTGCCGCCGCCGGGTTCTGGCGGATGGTTTCTTCCTGTTTGCCGATCATCTCGAACAAGCCGTTCAGCGCCTGTTCGGTGACGTAGCTTTCGATGTTGGCGTTCTTGGTATCGATCACGCCCATGGTCGCCGCTTGGCCGGCGAACGAGTTGTACTGCTGGGCCAGGCCCACCTGGTCGGTGGCTTGCTTGACGATGGGCAGGAACTTGGCGCGGATCTGTTCGCGGCTGGTTTTGTTCAGGTATTGGGTGGCAGAGTCGTTGCCGCCGCTGAGGATGCCCTTGGCATCATCTACCGTCATTTTTTTCACGGCATCCACGAGGATTGGCTGGGCCTGGACGACAGCGGTTTCCGCCGCCTTGTTCATGCTGGTTTCCAGTTGATCGACCTGATCGCCCATGCCGAACTGTTTCATTTTGCTGGCGACCTTGCCCAGTTTGCCTGGCAGTTCGATTTTCACGTCCGGGTTGTTGCTGAAGCCGCCCGGGGTGCCGAGTTGTTTCACGGCCAGTTGCGCACCTTGTGTGAGGGCGTCCTTGAGGCCGCCGGTGGCGTCTTTTTGTGACAGGTCGGAGAGGGACAGCGCCATGGCGCTGGCGCAGATCATCAGGCCGGCGCACAGGCCGGTCAATCGGAGGGTAGGGCGGAGCATGGCTGCTTCCTTGTTCAGAAGAGGATTAACGGACGGCGTCGACGCGGATTTTCAGCGGCTGCGGATCCCTGCCATCAAGCTTCACGGCATGGTGTTCGGTGGTGATGAACAGCAGTTTACCGTTGACTTCGATGCGTGCGCTGACGGAGTAACGATGGCCGGGCATCACCTGTGCAGGGTCGTAGCTCAGGTGAAACGGCAAAGGCACCTGGCCTTTGACCGGACCTTTCTGTTCACCAAGGATGACGGCCGGCGCATCGGCCAGCGAAACGTCCTGCAAGCTGACGGTCAAGGTTGCGGAGGGTGGCAGGGCGATTCGTTGCAGATAAAAGACTTCGCCGTCGAGGCTGGCCTTGGGCTCCGGCTGCACTGTCTGGCAGGCACCCAGTAGAAGCGTAAGCCCAAGGATGGAGAGTTTTTTCATGTGGCGGATCCTTGTCATTGGCGCCCGAAGAAGACTGGCGTCAATGACAATTTAGCGGATTGCGCCGGCAATATCGCCCGGAAATTTGCGGCGAGGACACGACTTGAGCTGCACGCCGGGCAGCTCAGGCGATAGTTGAATGAGCGTTGTGATCAGTGATTGACAGGGCTGACCAGCACTTCCTGGCCTTTAACGTAGTCGACGCCCAGTTCCACCGCGTGATGTTGAGTCGTGGTGAAAATCAGTTTGTCGTTGGTTTTGATGCTTGCCCAGATTGCATAGGTGTGGCCGGGCAGGACATCTGCCAGGTTATACGTGAGGTTGAAGTTCAATCCTGTGGTTTCTGCGTGTGGGGTAACTTGACAGGCAAGCTCTTTGGCCGGCGCATCTGCCAGCGAGACATCCCGCAGGCTGACATAAAGGGTCGAGTTTGGCGGCAATGCACTCTTTTGGAGATAACGCACGATACCGCCGATGGTTTTTACCGATTCGTTGCTCATATTGATTTCCTTATCAATGGGATCGTCGTAAATGACGAACGCTGAGCCTATCGTCAATGCAACTGAAACTGATGTAGGAGCACACGTCGGTGCCGGTGCGAATGCGTGACCGTCGACATCAGAAGCATCCTTGCCCCTGACGATGTCTGGCGCGTTCAGGTGCGCTCGACAAGATCCGCAGCATCCTCACTGCGATGCAACGCCACCTGCCGGATCGACAGGCGTATCTCTGCCGGCAACACCCGCTTGGCCGCGCCCTCGGCCAGTTCGCCGAGCAGTTCGTGATAGCCCAGCTTGCCGGCTTCGTCGCGCTTGAGCACGTCGAGATCCAGCAGGGTCTGGATGAAGTGGCGAAACAGGCTCTTGTCGAAGAATTCCGGTGCGTTCAGGCCGTGCAGGATCGACAGGCGCTGGGCCATGACGGTACACAGGTCTTCCAGTTCTTCGGCGCTGATGCTGTTCTGGCCGCTGTTGAGCAGCAGGGACACGGTCATGTAGAAGCGCTGCAAGGTCTGGGCGATGCTTTTCGACAGCAGTGTCAGCAGCACGAAATGCCGCGAACTCGGCGCCGGGCGCAGGTAGACGTCGTTTTCGAAGCGCAACAGGCCCTGCTCGACGAACGCCTCCAGCCATTGATCGATCACCCCATCCAGTTCGTCCAGCGACCAGCGAATGAACAGCTCGGCTTGCAGGTACGGGTACAGCGCGCGGGTGTAGCGCAGGATCTGTTCGCGGCTCATGCGCGACGCGCTCTGGAAGAAACTCGCCAGCAACGCCGGCAGCGCGAAGATGTGCAGCACGTTGTTGCGGTAGTAGGTCATCAGGACGGCGTTCTGCTCGTCCAGATAGAGAATCTTGCCCAGCGCATCGCTCTGCTCGGACAACAGGTCCATGTCCTTCACATGCTCGATCAGCGCGCGGCCGTCGCCCTCTGGCAGCGTGGTGTGCTTTGAGTACGGCACTTTGCGCAACAGCGCCAGGTACAGGTCGAGCACCCGCGCCATGGCACGATCGTCCAGCGCCAGGCGGCTGGTGGACAGTAGCGCCAATGCCACCAGGTTGACCGGATTGATGGCCGCCGCTTCGTTCAGATGCTGTGCGACTTTCTCGCCCAGGCGGTTGGTGGTCTCGTTGAGCCAGGCCGGCTTGAATTGCGGGCCGAGTTCCTGTTTGCGCCAGTCCGGCTGTTCGCTGTCGAGAAACTCGGCGAGTTTGATCGGCTCACCGAAGTTAACCGCCACCTGGCCGAAACGCTGCTTGAGCGCGCCGATGACTTTGAAAATGTCGAAGATCGACTCTTTCTTCTTGCTCGCCCCGCGCAATTCTCCAAGGTAAGTGCGGCCCTCCAGCACGCGCTCGTAACCGATGTACACCGGTATGAACACGATCGGCGTGCGCGAGGAGCGCAGATAGCTGCGCAGGGTGATCGCCAGCATCCCGGTTTTCGGTTGCAGCATGCGCCCGGTGCGTGAACGGCCGCCCTCGACGAAGTACTCCACCGGGAAACCCTTGGTGAACAGGGTGTGCAGGTACTCGTTGAACACCGAGGTGTACAGCGGGTTGCCCTTGAAAGTTCGGCGCATGAAGAACGCACCGCCGCGACGCAGCAGGCCGCCGATCCCTGGCATGTTGAGGTTGATCCCGGCGGCGATGTGCGGCGGGGTCAGGCCGTTGCGAAACAGCAGATAGGACAGCAGCAGATAGTCGATGTGGCTGCGGTGGCAAGGTACGTAGATCACTTCGTAACCCGGTGCGACCTTCTGCACGCCCTCGATGTTGTTGACCTTGATGCCGTCGTAGATTTTGTTCCAGAACCAGCTCAGCACCACTTCCATGAAGCGGATCGCGGTGTAGGTGTAGTCCGAGGCGATTTCGTTGCCGTAGCGCAGGGCCTGGGCCTTGGCTTTTTCCGGGGCGATGTTTTCGCGTTCGGCTTCGTCGAGGATCGCCTGCTTGACCAGCGGCTGGTTGACCAGGCCCTTGACCAGATTGCGTCGGTGGGAAATGTCCGGGCCGATGACCGCCGCCTTGAGGTTGCGGAAGTGCACCCGCAGGATGCGTTGAGCCATGCGCACGGTGCGTTCATGACCCTTGTTGTGTTCGATCAGCTCGCGCAGGTGGATCGGCGCGGAGAACTGCACGCGGGTCTTGCGCCCCAGCACGATGATGCTGAGCAAGCGGCGCAGGCGCCCGGTGACCGCCCAGCTGTCGGCAAACAGCAGCTTCCACGGGCTCGATTCGCTGTCCGGCGACTGGCCCCAGAACACGCTGACCGGAATGATCTGCGCGTCTTCGGCGGCGTTCTGGCTGAGAGCGCTGACCAGGCGGGTCAGGGTCGGCGGTG
Source organism: Pseudomonas fluorescens (assembly GCF_902498195.1). Classification (GTDB taxonomy): domain Bacteria; phylum Pseudomonadota; class Gammaproteobacteria; order Pseudomonadales; family Pseudomonadaceae; genus Aquipseudomonas; species Aquipseudomonas fluorescens_BU. Next base: position 575,052 of record NZ_CABVIY010000002.1, read on the forward strand.
CGCCGCGCTTGTCCTGGCGGCCGAGCCAGTCCGGGTCTGGCGTCAGGTAGAAGAACGCGGCCGGTTCCAGCAGGTTGCCCACCGACACCGGCAGCACCGGGCGCGGCAGGCCGGCCTTGCTGCATTCGGTGTCGACCACGGCAAGGTCGGTCAGCGAAGGGTTTTGCAGGACGTAGAACACCGGGCGACTGCGGTCGAGGTTGAGGGTGAACGACGACTGGTTGATCGTCTCCGAGCGAACCCAGAGGTACAGCAGTCGGCGCAGGGTGCCAAACACAAGACGGCGGAACGGGGAACGGGTCATACGGCATCTGCATGAGTGGATAAAACCGAGCAATTGCTCGGGCGGGCGTTAGTGTGCCGGATTCGCTGAAAATCGGCAAAAAAGCAGCCAGGTAAACTCCTGTTGAGAGTTTTGGTGCCTGTCATATACTCGGCGCTCTGTCGCCGCTGCCCTTCATGGGACGGCATGTGCAGGCTGACGTTCCCGAGGCTTTCCTGCGAAAAGCCCGATCAATAATAAAAAAGGAGTATGAACAGATGGCAACACGTGAAACCGGCAACGTGAAGTGGTTCAACGACGCCAAGGGCTACGGCTTCATTCAGCGCGAGGACGGGGTGGATGTGTTCGTGCACTACCGCGCGATTCGCGGCGAGGGGCACCGCTCGCTGACCGAAGGCCAGCAGGTCGAGTACGCGGTGGTGGAAGGGCAGAAGGGGTTGCAGGCTGAGGATGTGGTGGGGCTGTAAACCGAGTCTTCGCAACACCCAAAACCAATGTGGGAGCGGGCTTGCTCGCGAATGCGGTGTGTCAGTGAACGTCAATGTCTACTGGCATACCGCATTCGCGAGCAAGCCCGCTCCCACATTCGATCGGTGTATGGCTGTCAGGCGGTTTTCCAGGTGATTTCTTCTTCACCATCGGCGCTGATGCGCATCCAGCGATCTGCCGTCTCTTCGCCTTCTTCCTCGACCCAGGTGCCCGGTGCGCAACGCACTTCGACGTTCAGCGCGGCAAACGCGGCGCGGGCGCAGGCGATGTCGTCGTCCCACGGGGTCTGGTCGCTTTCCAGGTACAGGCTGTTCCATTTTCCGACGGCTTTGGGCAACCAGGTCACTGGCACATTGCCGGCCTTGCACTTGTAGGTCTGGCCTTTCTGCACCCAGTCGGTGCACGGCCCCAAGGCCGAGCCGAGCCAGGCGGAAATGGCCTTGTGGTCGACGTCGGCGTCTTTCAGGTAAATCTCGATATCGGGCTGGCGCATGGATGTCCTCACTGCGTGTCTGAAAAATCCATTCGCGGATTTAGCCGGTCTTGAGCCATTGCCCAAGACCCAAAAGAATCATGATTGAAGTACGAAATAATCGTAGCGCATCGAGACGGTGACCTCGAACGGCTCTACTTGCTCGATCACCGCTGCCCGGCGCTCGGCGCTGGCACGCCAGCCGTGAGGCGTCATGGCCAGCAGGTTCGCCCGGTCCTGGCCGCTGACCAGCGTCAGTTTGAACTCCAGGGTCTCGCTGTGTTGCAACGCCATGCCTTCGGGCACCAGGGCCAGATGCTTGTCGTCGGTGTATTCCCGCACTTCGTCGTACAGCCGCTCGCGCAATTCCATCAGGTGGCCGCTGGTCGGCCCGACTTTCATCAGGCCGCCACCAGGGCTGAGCAGGCGTTTGGCTTCCTCCCAGTCCAGCGGGCTGAAAACGCTGGCCAGGAACTGGCAACTGGCCGACGCCAGCGGCACCCGGGCCATGCTGGCGATCAACCAGGTCAGCTTGGGGTTGCGTTTGCAGGCGCGCTTGACCGCTTCCCGGGAAATGTCCAGGGCGTAGCCGTCAGCGTCCGGCAGGGCCTCGGCGATTTGCGCGGTGTAATAACCCTCGCCGCAACCAATGTCGACCCAGCGCTGCGGCGCGTAACCCGCCGCCAGTTCCGCCAGGCGTCTGGCCACCGGCGCATAGTGCCCGGCGTTGAGGAAGTCGCGACGGGCTTCGACCATCGCCTGGTTATCCCCAGGGTCACGGCTGTTCTTGTGCTGCACCGGCAACAGATTCAGGTAACCCTGGCGCGCACGGTCGAAGCGATGCCCGGCGGGGCAGGCCACGCCGTTGTCCACCGCGTTGAGCGGTTCGCTGCAGATCGGGCAAGCGAGCATCAGGCGAGCAACTTGACGAGAGTCTGGTAGTAGATTTCGGTCAGCACATCGAGGTCGGCCGCCAGCACGCGCTCGTTGACCTGGTGGATCGTCGCGTTGACCGGCCCCAGCTCGACCACTTGCGTGCCCATGGTCGCGATGAAACGCCCGTCGGACGTGCCGCCACTGGTGGAAGCCTTGGTTTCGCGGCCGGTGATGTCCTGGATGCTCGACGACACCGCGTCGAGCAGCGCGCCCGGTTCGGTGAGGAACGGCAGGCCGGACAGCGCCCAGTCGATGTGCCAGTCCAGGCCGTGCTTGTCGAGGATGTCGGCGACGCGCTTTTGCAGGCCTTCGACGGTGGATTCGGTGGAGAAACGGAAGTTGAACACCGCCACCAGGTCACCGGGGATCACGTTGGTCGCGCCGGTGCCGGAATTGACGTTGGAGATCTGGAAGCTGGTGGGCGGGAAGAAATCGTTGCCTTGATCCCAATGCTCGGCGGCCAGTTCTGCCAAAGCGGGGGCGGCGAGGTGGATCGGGTTCTTGGCCAGGTGCGGGTAGGCTACGTGCCCCTGCACACCGCGCACGGTCAGCTTGGCGCCGAGGGAACCGCGACGGCCGTTCTTGACCACGTCACCCACCAGGGTGGTGCTCGACGGTTCGCCGACGATGCACCAGTCCAGACGCTCCTTGCGGGCGACCAGGCGTTCGATCACCGCCTTGGTGCCGTGGTGCGCCGGGCCTTCTTCGTCACTGGTGATCAGGAAGGCGACCTTGCCCTTGTGGTCCGGGTAGTCGGCGACGAAACGCTCGGCCGCCACGGTCATGGACGCCAGGCTGCCTTTCATGTCCGCCGCGCCACGGCCGCAGAGCATGCCGTGTTCGTCGATCACCGCGTTGAACGGGTCGATCTGCCACGCGGTCACGGGACCGGTCGGCACCACGTCGGTGTGACCGGCGAAGCACAGCACCGGGCCGTCATGTTTGCCGTGGGTGGCCCAAAAGTTATCCACATCTTCGATGCGCATCGGTTCCAGCATGAAACCGGCATCGCCCAGGCGCTGCATCATCTGCTTCTGGCAATCGGCGTCGACCGGCGTCACGGACGGACGGCGGATCAGGTCGATGGCGAGTTGAAGGGTCGGCGAAAGGTCGGCGTGGGCCGTCATGGAAAACTCCGAAAACATGAAATGGGGCACCGGGCTTTAATGTGGGAGCGGGCTTGCTCGCGAATGCGGTGGGTCAGTCAACATAAACGTTGATTGTTACACCGCATTCGCGAGCAAGCCCGCTCCCACAGGAGATTGACCGTCAACAAGACCGTACATCACGCCAAGCCCCGCAAAATGGCGGTTATCTTAAAGCAAAACGGCGACCATTGGCCGCCGTTTAGTGCATCGGAGAAGATTTAGACCGCTGGCGCCGTCTCGGCTTCGGCCGCCGGTTTTGGCAGCGAAGACAGGAACGCCATGATCAGCGCCGCCAGGTACGGCAGCGACTGCACAAGCAACATGGTCACCCAGAAGCGCATGTCGTTGCTCGGCATGCCGTTCACCAGGTAAATCCCCAGCGCCGCGCCCCACAGCAACAACATGATGAACACCTCTTCCCGGGCTTCCGAAATCGCTACCCAGAAACCATGGTTATCGGCGTTCTTCGGCGTGCGGAAGAACGGAATGCTGCTGGTGAAGAAGCCGTACAGCACCGCTTTGGCAATGGTGTGCGACAACGCCAGCCCGGCCAGTGCCGCGCAGAACGCATCTTTCAGGTTCACGCCCACGGCGCGACGGTAAAGGAAGATGATCTTGCCGACCTTGAACACGAACAGCGCCAGTGGCGGGATCGCGAAAATCAACAGCGGCGGATCGACCCGTTGCGGCACGATGATCATTGCCGCCGACCACAACAGCGCGCCGACGGTGAAGAAAATGTTCATGCCGTCCGCCACCCACGGCAGCCAGCCCGCGAGGAAGTGGTAGCGCTGGCCACGGGTCAGCTCGGTGTCCTTGCCGCGCAACAGGCTGCGGGTGTGACGCTTGATGATCTGAATCGCGCCATAGGCCCAGCGGAAACGCTGTTTCTTGAAGTCGATAAAGGTATCGGGCATCAGGCCCTTGCCGTAGCTGTCGTGGTAATACGCCGCCGACAGGCCTTTTTCGAAGACCCGCAGGCCCAGTTCGGCGTCCTCGCAGATGCACCAGTCGGCCCAGCCCAGTTCTTCGAGCACCGAGCGACGGGTCATGGTCATGGTGCCGTGCTGGATGATCGCGTCTCGGTCGTTGCGGGTGACCATGCCGATGTGGAAGAAGCCTTTGTATTCGGCATAGCAAAGCTTCTTGAAGGTGCTTTCGTTCTGGTCGCGGTAGTCCTGCGGCGACTGCACCACGGCGATTTTCGGATCGGCGAAGTGCGGCACCATGTGCTTGAGCCAGTTGGGGTGTACGCAGTAATCGGAGTCGATCACGGCAATCACTTCGGCATCCTTGGCGGTGTGCGGAATCAGGTAATTCAGCGCGCCACCCTTGAAGCCGGCCAACGGCGCGACATGGAAGAACTTGAAGCGCGGGCCGAGGGTTTCGCAGTAATCGCGCACCGGCTCCCAGACCGCCGGGTCCTTGGTGTTGTTGTCGATGATCAGGACTTCGAAATCCGGATAGTCGAGGTTGGCCAGGGCGTTGAGGGTCTGTTTGACCATCTCCGGCGGCTCGTTGTAGCACGGGACGTGGATCGAGACTTTCGGTCGGTAGTTCGAATCACCGACCACCGGCAGGAATTCCCGGCGCCGCTTGTGAATCCACACCGCTTCGGCCAGTTCGTGAGCCTCGGTCAGCAACACGATGAACACCCCTAGGGCGCCGAGCGCCAGCAGGATACCCACCGTCAGGCTGAACCAGGTGCTGTATTGCAGGCTGTAGTCATAGCCGATCCACACCAGCACCGAACCGCAAAGGAATGCGATGAAGGTCAGGAAGGTGCGACCACGCTGGCGCAGGGCCGAACCGTCGATCATCAGCAGGGTCAGCGACAACAGCGCCAGCACCACTGAGCCGACCGCCAGCACCTTCCATTGCGGGATGGCGACGACCGGGCCTTCGAAGTTGAATTTCTGCTGGCGCGCGGCGTTGAACACACCCCAATAGGCGCCTACCGAGCCTTCATCACTGGCTTTCCACGGCTGGTCGAACGCTTCGATCACGAAGTAGTTGAAACCCTGGCGGTTGAGCTTGTTGACCAGGGTGCGCAAGTAGATCGCCTGGTCCGCCGGCGACGCATCGGCGCCACCACGCATGCGGCCGTTGCTCGGCCAGCCCACTTCGGACAGCAGCAGCGGTTTTTTCGGGAACAGTTTTTTCAGGTCGCGGGCGCGGTCGAGGACGAACTGACCGGCCTTGTCCATCGGGATGAATTCCCAATAAGGCAAGACGTGCGCGGCGATCAGGTCGACGTGCTTGGCCAGTTCCGGGTGTTCTTCCCAGACGTGCCACTGCTCGGACGTGGTCACCGGCACCTTCACGGCGGCGCGGACACGGTCCAGCAACACGCTGAGTTCCTGGGCGGTGATTTCCTTGCGAAAGATCGCTTCGTTCCCCACCACCACGCGAACCACACTGCGCGAGGAGTTGGCGATTTCGATGGCGCGGGTGATTTCCCGTTCGTTGCGTTCCTGGTCCGGGCTGATCCAGATCCCCAGCGTCACCCGCAAGCCGAACTCTTCCGCCAGCTTGGGGATGTTCTCCAGCGAACCGTCGACCGAGTAAGTCCGGATGTTGTCCGTCAACTTGCTCATGATCTCCAGGTCACGGCGCATCTGGTCGTCAGTCGGATACTGCTCTTTCTGTGGGAATTGGCCTTGCTGGAACGGCGAATACGAGAATCCGGAAATCTGTTCGGGCCAGTTGGGGGCGGTGACCGGGCGATTGATCAACGCCCAGAAGCCGGTAAACAAGGCAGCGATGGCAAGCACCACCACCAGGTTGAGTCCAAATTTACGCGATGACATGGTTATTTCGGGTTCCAAAGGCTGTGGAACGAGGGAACGGTCGGCGGCCGTAAAAGGGCGCGCATCCTACACCGGCAATTCGCTGAACGCACATCGGACAGGGAAATACCGGACATTGGGCAATCGGCTTTCACATAAGTTCTTACACTTGTAGTTCGAAACTTAATTCTCTTTGCCGGGAAGCCCTATAATGCGCGCCGGTTTTTGAGGTGTTGGTCATGAGTACAGAAGATCCACGGTTTGCCGGCATCGCCCGTTTGTATGGCATCGAAGGGCTCGAACGCTTGCGCGCGGCCCATGTGGCGATCGTCGGCGTCGGCGGCGTCGGTTCCTGGGCGGCGGAAGCCATGGCCCGCTGCGGCGTGGGCGAGATTTCGCTGTTCGACCTGGATGACGTCTGCGTCAGCAACGCCAACCGTCAGTTGCACGCCCTGGACAGCACCGTCGGCAAACCCAAGGTCGAGGTGATGGCTGAGCGCCTGCGCGGGATCAACCCTGACTGCACGGTGCACGCGGTGCCGGATTTCGTCACCCGCGAGACCATGGCCGAGTACATCACGCCCAATATTGACTGCGTGATCGATTGCATCGACAGCGTCAACGCCAAAGCGGCGCTGATCGCCTGGTGCAAGCGGCGCAAGATCCAGATCATCACCACCGGCGGCGCGGGCGGGCAAATCGACCCGACGCTGATCCAGGTCTGCGACCTCAACCGTACCTTCAATGACCCGTTGGCCTCGAAAGTACGCTCCACCCTGCGCCGCGACTACGGTTTTTCGCGCACCGTGACCCGTCATTACAGCGTGCCGTGCGTGTTCTCCACCGAACAACTGCGCTACCCGAAACCGGACGGCAGCATTTGTTTGCAGAAGAGTTTTGTCGGCGATGGCGTGAAGCTGGACTGTGCGGGGGGCTTTGGCGCGGTGATGATGGTGACGGCGACGTTTGGCATGGTCGCGGCGACCAAGGCGGTGGACAAGATTGTGTCGGGGGTGCGGCGGCCGGCGGAGCGGGTGAAGCCTCAGGTTTAATGGTCGTTGCCGAGGGCCTCTTCGCGAGCAAGCCCGCTCCCACAGGGACACGCATTCCAGTGTGGGAGCGGGCTTGCTCGCGAAGGCGATTATCCAGCCAACTCATTCATCCGCTGAAGTACCGCATTCAAACCATTGCTGCGCGACTGTGACAACTGGCGACCCAGCCCCAACTGATTGAACCAGTCCGCCAGATCCACCTGCTGCAACTCTGCCGCCGACAACCCATTGACCCGCGCCAGCAGCAGCGCCACCAACCCGCGAATCAAACGGGCATCACTGTACGCACGAAACTGCCAATGTCCGTCATGTAAATCACCCACCAGCCACACCTGGCTTTCACAGCCGTGCACGCGGTTTGCGTCGCACATTTGCACATCGCTCAATGCCGGCAGGCGTTCGCCCCACTGCATTAACAGACGGGCGCGTTGTTCCCAGCCAGCGGCATTTTGAAAGGTGTCCAGCGCCGTTACGGCCTCGGCAGGCAGGCTCATCGCAGCAACTCCAGCGCTTGATCCAGCGCTTCAAAAAACCGTTCCAGGTCCTCGGAATCGTTGTACAGCGCCAACGACACCCGTATCGCCCCGGCCAGTTCATAGCTTTTGAGCAACGGCATGGCGCAATGATGGCCGGCCCGCACCGCGATCCCTTGTTCGGTCAGCAGATGCGCCAGGTCCGAGTTATGCACACCCTCGACGGTGAAACTGGCCAGTGCCACCTGCGGTTTGCCCAGCAGGCGGATGCCGTTGCGTGATTCAAGGCCTTTGAGCAGGTAGTCGTGCAAGGCCGCTTCATGGGCGGACACGGCGTCCTGATCGAGCCCGGCGAGGTAGTCCAGGGTCGCGCCCAGGCCGATGACGCTGGAAATCGGTGGCGTGCCCGCCTCGAAACCCAGCGGTGCCGGGCGGAAACGTGCCTGGTGGTAGTTGGCGTCCAGCACCATCTCACCGCCGAACTGCCAGGGACGCAATTGGCCAAGTGCTTCATGACGTCCGTACAGCACACCCAGGCCATCGGGGCCGTAGAGTTTGTGACTGGAGAACACGTAGAAGTCGCAACCGAGCGCCTGCACGTCATGCCGGCCATGGACCACGCCCTGGGCGCCGTCGATCACCGTCAGTGCGTTGTGTGCCCGGGCCATCGCCAGCAGCGCGGGCAGGGGTTGCCAGGCGCCGATCACGTTGGACAGCTGGCTGACCGCCAGCAGGCGCGTGCGTGGACCGATCCGTTGTGCGGCGGCTTCGAGGTCGATCACGCCGTCGGCATCCAGTGGCAGGATCACCAGCTTCAGCTCGCGGCGGTGCGCCAGTTGCTGCCACGGCAGCAGGTTGGCGTGATGCTCCAGGGCGCTGATGACGATCTCGTCGCCTGGATTGAATAAGTGTTCCAGGCCATAGGCCAGGAGGTTCAGCGCAGACGTCGCGCCGTGGGTGAAGATGATCTGCCCGCGATCACCGGCATTGAGCCATTGCGCGGCTTTGTGGCGGCTGTCCTCGAATGCCTGGGTGGCGTGGGCGCCGGGCAAGTGTTGCGCCCGATGCACGTTGGCCGCGCCGTTGGCGTAGTAGTGCGCCAGGGCATCGAGCAGGGCTTGGGGTTTTTGCGTGGTGGCGGCGTTGTCCAGATAGGTCTGGCCTTGCCGTTGCAGCGCGGCGATGGCCGGGAAGTCGGCGCGCCAGGGGGAGGGAGTCATCATGATGTTGGGCCTTTACGCCTGACCTGCAGGAGCGAGCATGCTCGCTCCTGCAGGAATCGACTGACGCTTAGTTGTGAGCGTGCAGCGCTTCGTTCAGTTCGATGGCCGATTTGTGGGTTTTGCACTCCACGGCACCGGTTTCCGAATTGCGGCGGAACAGCAGGTCGGTCTGGCCGGCCAGTTCACGGGCCTTCACGACTTTGACCAGTTGGTTTTTCTCGTCCAGCAGCGCCACTTTGGTGCCGGCGGTGACATACAGGCCCGACTCTACAGTGTTGCGGTCGCCCAACGGGATACCGATACCGGCGTTGGCGCCGATCAGGCAGCCTTCGCCGACCTTGATCACGATGTTGCCGCCGCCCGACAGGGTGCCCATGGTCGAGCAACCGCCGCCCAGGTCCGAACCCTTGCCGACGAATACGCCCGCCGATACGCGGCCTTCGATCATGCCCGGGCCTTCGGTGCCGGCGTTGAAGTTGATGAAACCTTCGTGCATCACGGTGGTGCCTTCGCCGACGTAGGCGCCCAGGCGCAGACGGGCGGCGTCAGCGATACGCACGCCGGCCGGTACCACGTAGTCGGTCATTTTCGGGAACTTGTCCACCGAGAACACTTCCAGCAGCTCGCCGCGCAGGCGGGCTTCGAGTTGATGCTCGGCCAGTTCGGACAGGTCGATGGCGCCCTGGCTGGTCCAGGCCACGTTCGGCAGCAACGGGAAGATGCCGGCCAGGTTCAGGCCGTGTGGCTTGACCAGACGGTGGGACAGCAGATGCAGCTTGAGGTAAGCCTCAGGGGTCGACGACAGCTGGGCATCTTCAGCGAGCAGGGTGGCGACCAGCGGCTTGTGGCTCTCGGCCAGGCGGGTCAGCAGGGCAGCCTGGATTGCGTCGACGCCTTTGACGGCTTCCGCCAGTTGCGCAGCCTGGGCGGTGGTGAAGGCGATGGCCTGGTTGCCTTCGCTGTAGCCCAGGATTGGCGCGATGGCAGCGAGCAGTTCTGCCGACGGGTTGAGCAATGGCTGTGCGTAGAACACTTCCAGCCAGGCGCCTTGACGGTTTTGAGTGCCGACACCGAAGGCCAGGCTGAACAGGGTAGTGGACATGTTGATACCTCTAACAAATTGAAACGGGCTGCTTACTTGAGCGCGGCCGCGTAGATATCTGGCTTGAAGCCAATCAGGGTTCGGTCTCCGAGATCGAGCACCGGGCGCTTGATCATCGAAGGTTGTGCGAGCATCAGGTCGATGGCTTTCGACTGGTCGAGATCGGCTTTGCGTTCGTCGTCGAGCTTGCGAAAGGTCGTGCCGGCACGGTTCAACACCACTTCCCAGCCGTGCTCGTTGCACCATTGGGTCAGGTGTTCACGGTCGATGCCGACCGCTTTGTAATCATGAAAGTCATAGCTGACAGCGTGTTCATCGAGCCAGGTGCGCGCCTTTTTCATGGTGTCGCAGGCTTTGATGCCGAAAAGGTGCAACGTTTTGCTTGAAACGGTCAAGGAATCGCCCCCTTTACAGGTGCTGGAGAAAAAGGTGTCGGATTATGCCATGACCGGACGGTTTCGCGGCGGCTGTGGTCGGGTTTGTCATTGTGTCATGGCAATTCACAGGCCCGTGCGACGATGGTGCAACGGTCAGCGGGCAGTCTAAGCGGCTAATATGGCACTTCAATGCTGTCGATTGTCCGGGAACCACGCTTTATGCAAACCGCTTATACCGTCCTGATCCTGCTCATGCTGGTCGGCGTTTCGCGTCTGATCGGACGGGTGATTCCTCTGCCGTTACCGTTGGTGCAGATTGCCGCTGGCGCCTTGCTTGCCTGGCCGACGCTCGGCCTGCATGTGGCGCTTGACCCCGAGTTGTTTCTGTTTCTGTTCCTGCCGCCGCTGTTGTTTTCCGATGGCTGGCGCATGCCCAAGCGCGAATTCTGGCGCTTGCGCGGGCCGATACTGACGCTGGCGGTGGGGTTGGTGCTGTTCACGGTGGTGGGGGCCGGGTATTTCATTCACTGGTTATTGCCGAGTATCCCGCTGCCGGTCGCCTTTGCCCTGGCGGCGGTGCTGTCGCCCACGGACGCCGTGGCGGTGTCGGCGATCTCGCAGAACCGTTTGCCGACCCCCTTGATGCACATGCTGCAAGGCGAGGCGTTGATGAACGATGCCTCGGGCCTGGTGACGTTCAAGTTTGCCCTGGTAGCGGCGGTGACCGGTGTGTTTTCGCTGGCCAATGCCAGCGTGACATTTGTGCTGGTGGCGGTCGGCGGGCTGGCCATTGGCGTGGCCTTGAGCTGGCTGGTCGGGCGCATGCGGTCATGGATGATTGCCCGTGGCTGGGATGACCCGGCCACTCACGTGGTGTTCATGTTATTGCTGCCGTTTGCCGCCTACGTACTGGCCGAGCGCGTGGGCGCGTCAGGCATTCTGTCGGCGGTGGCAGCGGGAATGATGCAGAGCTGGCTCGATCTGCTGCCGCGCCAGACTAATACTCGCCTGCTCAATCGCAGCGTCTGGTCGCTGCTGGAATTCGCCTTCAACGGCTTGATCTTCCTGCTGTTGGGCTTGCAATTGCCGGACATCATCAAAGCCGTGGCCAGCCATGAAGACTCGTTGTGGCCGACGCTGCTTTACCGCTGTTTCGACGTGGCACTGATTTTCCTGGTGTTGCTGGTGCTGCGGTTTGTCTGGGTGCAAAGCATCTGGCGCCTGTCCATTTATGTACGGCGCTGGCGCGGCAAGGACGAAATAACCCGGGTGCCGAGCGCGCGCTCCTGCTGGCTGTTGACCGTCGGTGGCGTGCGAGGCGCGGTCACCCTGGCGGGTGTGATGTCGGTGCCGATGCTCATGGGCGCCAGCGCGTTTCCCGAGCGCGACCTGCTGATTTTCATCGCCGCCGGGGTGATCCTGCTGTCGTTGATTGCCGCGTGCATCGCCTTGCCCTTACTGCTGCGGGGCATCGAGAAAAGCCCCGACGACAAGCGCCGCAACGAAGTGCGCGACGCCTGGCGCAAGACCGCCGAGGCGGCCATTCATGCGCTGGAAACCGAGGAGGTCAGTCCGCAGGACGCCGCCGAGGCCGCGCTGGCAGCCGAACTCAAGGCGCGGATCATGTCCGAGTATCGGCATCAGCTGGAGGTGTTCAACGACTCCGCCGAAGCCCAGGCCCTGGCGTTCCAGATGGATTTGCTGGAGCGACGCTTGCGACTGAAGGCGCTGCGGGCGCAACGTCTGGAGCTGTACAGCCTCAGCCGTCAGCACCAGATTGGTGATGACGTGTTGCGCGAGGTGTTGGGGGAGCTGGATTTGAGCGAGGCCAAGCTAGGTCAGGTGAAATAACCCTGGTCCTTGTAGGAGCTGCCGCAGGCTGCGATCTTTTGCTCTTGCCCTTGAAAATCAAAAGATCGCAGCCTGCGGCAGCTCCTACGCAGAGCGGTTATTGGCGGCGCTGGATGAAATCGCGAATCCGCTCGGCGGCTTCAACGCACTCGGCCAGCGGTGCAACCAATGCCATGCGCACGCGCCCGGCGCCCGGGTTGACGCCATCGACATCACGCGACAGGTAGGAGCCCGGCACCACGGTCACGTGCTCCTGCTCGAACAGGTCGCGGCAGAAGGCCGCGTCATCACCGGCCACGTTCGGCCACAGGTAGAAGCTGCCATCCGGGCGCTGCACGTCCAGCACCGGGCTGAGAATTTCCAGAACCGCGTCGAATTTCTCGCGATACAGCGCCCGGTTGGCGCGCACGTGTACTTCGTCGTTCCACGCGGCCACGCTGGCCAGTTGCGTCTGAACCGGCATCGCACAGCCGTGATAAGTGCGGTACAGCAGGAAACCCTTGAGGATATCCGCATCACCGGCGACAAAGCCGGAGCGCAGGCCCGGCAGGTTGGAACGCTTGGACAGGCTGTGGAACACCACGCAACGCTTGAAGTCCTTGCGCCCCAGTTCCGCGCAGGCGCTAAGCAGGCCGGGCGGCGGGGTTTGTTCGTCGAAATACAGTTCGCTGTAGCACTCGTCCGCGGCAATCACGAAGTCATGTTCGTCAGCCAGGGCGATCAGCTTTTTCAGGGTCTCGGCCGGGATCAGCGCACCGGTCGGGTTGCCTGGCGAGCACAGGAACAGGATCTGGCAGCGTTTCCAGATGTCCGGCGACACCGCATCGAAATCCGGGTTGAAGCCGTTTTCATCCAGGCAGGGCAGGTAATGCGGCTTGGCGCCGGCGAGGAACGCCGCGCCTTCGTAGATCTGATAGAACGGATTCGGGCTGACCACCAAGGCGTCATCGCCCCGGTTGACCACGGTCTGGGTGAAGGCGAACAGCGCTTCGCGGGTGCCGTTGACCGGCAGCACGTTGCGCGCCGGGTCGATCCAGCCATTGGGCACACCGAAACGACGCTCACACCAGGCGGCAATGGCTTCACGCAGCGCCGGGATACCCAGGGTGGTCGGATAAACGGCCATCTGATCCAGATTGCTGGCCAGGGCTTCGGCGACGAAGCTCGGCGAACGGTGTTTCGGCTCGCCGATGGACAACGCGATAGGGCGCTTGTCCGGGTTCGGCGTGACGCTGCCGAGCAGGGCACGGAGTTTCTCGAACGGGTAGGGCTGGAGCTGGGACAGAGCGTTGTTCATGAGGGGTCTCGTTCAATGTAGGAGCGGCGGTGCGACGTTTCGACTTGCTCGCGAAAGCGGTGCGTCAGTTACGAATGTGTTGACTGACACACCGCTTTCGCGAGCAAGCCCGCTCCCACAGGGGGAATATGTTGATTCAGATACTGATGCGCGACAACTTGATATCGGGTTCCTGGTTAACGCTCAATTGCTGGACGATCGCATCCTGCAGGCGACTGCACAGCAGCGGGTCGGACAGCGGCTGGTTGTGGGCGTCGGTGATGAAGAACACGTCTTCCACGCGCTCGCCGAGGGTGGCGATCTTGGCGTTCTGCAGCGACAGGTCGAATTCCAGGAAAATCGTTCCGATCCGCGCCAGCAGGCCAGGGCGGTCGGGTGCCGTGAGCTCCAGCACGGTGACCGGACGCTGCGCGTCGTTGTGGATCGTCACCTGCGGTGCAAAGGCGAAATGCTTGAGCTGGCGCGGCACCCGGCGCTGGATGATCGTCGGGTAGTCGTCCGGATTGCGCAGGGCTTCGGTCAGGCCGTCGCGGATCTGCTTGACCCGTGCCGGGTTATCGCCGATCGAGTCGCCGTCGGTGTCGAGCACAATGTAGGTGTCGAGGGTGAACTGGCTGCTGGAGGTGATGACCCGGGCGTCATGGATGTTCAGGTTGAGCTGGTCCATCGCGGCCACGGTCACGGCGAAGAAGTCGTGCTGGTCCGGCGCATAGATGAAGATCTGCGTGCCACCCTCGAATTCCCGTTGCGTGGTTTCCTTGATCAGCACCAGCGGCCCGCCGTCGGCCGGTTGCTGGAGGATCGCGTCAGTGTGCCAGGCGACATCGCCGGCGGTGTGGCGCAGGAAATAATCATCGCCGAGCTGCGCCCACAATTGCTCGACATCGTCCGGATCGGTGCCACCGCGCACCAGGATGTCCAGGGCCGCGCTCTGGGTCTGGCGGATTTGCTCTTCGCGGTCCACCGGGTTTTCCAGGCCACGGCGCAGCGCGCGCTTGGTCTCGGTGTAGAGCTGGCGCAACAGGCTGGCGCGCCAGGAGTTCCACAGCGTCGGGTTGGTGGCGTTGATATCGGCGACCGTCAGTACGTACAGGTAGTCGAGGTGGGTTTCGTCACCGACGATCTGCGCGAAATCATGGATCACCTGCGGGTCGGACAGGTCCTTGCGCTGGGCGGTGGTCGACATCAACAGATGGTTCTGCACCAGCCAGACGATCAGGCGGCTGTCCCACGCGGGAAGCTGGTGGCGCTGGCAGAAAGCCTCGGCATCCACGGCACCGATTTCCGAATGATCGCCATGCCGGCCCTTGCCGATGTCGTGGTACAGGCCGGCCAGGTAGATCAACTCGGGTTTAGGCAGCTTGCCCATGAGCTTGCTGGCCAGCGGGAATTTTTCCGAGACCTGGGTGTACTGCAATTTGCGCAGGTGTTTGATCAGGTTCAGGGTGTGTGCATCGACCGTATAGATGTGGAACAGGTCGTGCTGCATCTGCCCGACAATAAACCCAAACTCCGGCAGGTAACGCCCGAGGATGCCGTAGCGGTTCATCCGGCGCAGGTTGCGGTGGATGCCGATCTTGCACTTGAACAGCTCGATAAACAGGCTGGTATTGCGGATGTCGTTGCGGAAATCATCGTCGATCAGGTGACGGTTTTCCCGCAGCAGGCGAATGGTGTCGGCGCGCACGCCTTTGATTTCCGGCTGCTGGGCCATCAGCACGAAGATTTCCAGCATGGCGAACGGGGTGCGGCGGAACACGTTGTCGTTGCGCGCCTCGATGTAACCGTCGTGCAGCTGGAATCGCGAGTTGATCGGCTGCGGCGCCGCCTCGTCTTCCGGGGCGAGGATGACTTCTTCGAAGTGCTGGATGATCAGGTCGCTGAGCTGGGCGATGCTCATGACGACCCGGTAATACTGCTGCATGAAATTTTCGACGGCTTGCTTGGCATCGTCGCCCTCGAACCCCAGCAGCTTGGCGATGGTGCGCTGGTGATCGAACAGCAGGCGGTCTTCGGAGCGTCCGGCGAGCATGTGCAGGGCGTAACGCACTTTCCACAGGAACTCCTGGGAAGACGCCAGCAGGGCGTTTTCGCTCTCCACCAGGAAGCCTTCGCCCGCCAATGCCCGCAGGTTCAGGGTGCCGTACTCGCGACGGGCCACCCAGAGAATCGTCTGGATGTCGCGCAGGCCTCCCGGCGAGCCCTTGACGTTGGGTTCCAGGTTGTATTCGGTGTCATTGTATTTGTGGTGCCGGGCCTTCTGCTCGGCGCGCTTGGCCAGGAAGAAGTCCTTGCTCGGCCACATGTGCGCCGTGCTGGTGACATCCAGCATGCGCTGGCGCAGGTGTTCCGGACCGGTAATGGTCCGGCTTTCCATCAGGTTGGTCACCACCGTCAGGTCGGCGCGGGCCTCGACGGCGCATTCGTCGACCGACCGTACGCTCTGGCCGACCTCCAGGCCGATGTCCCACAACAGCGTCAGGAAGCGCTCGATGGAATCGCGGAAGACTTCATGGTCGGCGCTGTCCAGGAGGATCAGCAGGTCGATGTCGGAATAAGGATGCAGCTCGCCGCGCCCGTAGCCACCGACCGCCACCAGCGCGATATCGGCGTCTTCACTCCAGTTGAACTGGTCCCAGGCCTTTTGCAGGATGTTATCGACGAACCAGGCACGATCCTCGATCAGCCGGCGAATGTCCCGGCCGTTGCGAAAGCGCGTATCAAGCACTTCGCGGGCCTGGCGGATCGCCTTCTTGAAGGCCGCGATAGGGCTTGCCTTCAGGGCCAGTTCAGCCTGGAACTGGCCGCGGTCGAAGAGTTCGGGATCCACCTGCGGCATCGATTGGCTTTCCTATCTATAAGGCTGTGAGCGGTGCGGTCGTCAGGCCGATACGCGCGCGATGGTGTCGTCGCTGCGCAAGGTGAAGATCTCGTATCCGGTCTCGGTGACCAGCAGGGTATGTTCCCACTGCGCCGACAGCTTGCGGTCCTTGGTGATCGCGGTCCAGCCGTCGCCCAGCACCTTGGTGTCGGCACGGCCCTGGTTGATCATCGGTTCGATGGTGAAGGTCATGCCGGCCTTCAGTTCCATGCCGGTGCCAGCGCGGCCGTAGTGCAGGATCTGCGGCTCTTCGTGGAAGACTTTGCCGATGCCGTGGCCGCAGAATTCGCGAACCACCGAGAAACCGTTCTTCTCGGCATGCTTCTGGATGATTTCACCGATGTCGCCGAGGCGGCAGCCAGGCTTGACGATTTCGATCGCCTTGTACATGCATTCCTGGGTCACTTGCGACAGGCGCTCGGCCCAGACCGGCACGGTACCGACGTGGAACATGCGGCTGGTATCGCCGTGGTAACCGTCCTTGATGACGGTGACGTCGATGTTCAGGGTGTCGCCATCCTTCAGCGGCTTATCGTTCGGGATGCCGTGGCAGACCACGTGGTTGATCGAGGTGCAGATCGACTTCGGGTAGCCCTTGTAGTTGAGCGGGGCAGGGATGGCTTTCTGCTCGTTGACGATATAGTCGTGGCAGATCTGGTTCAGTTGATCAGTGGTGACGCCCGGTTTGACATGTTCGGCAATCATTTCCAGCACATCGGCGGCCAGTTTGCCGGCGATGCGCATTTTTGCGATGTCCTCGGGGGTTTTGAGGGTGACGGTCATACAGGCTCTCTCTGCGCTCGACGGCGCTTCACAAAACGGAATGGGCATTGCGCACACGAACTGCGCAGCCCTTAAAATCGCGATTCTAACAGACGATCAGCGCAAATCCGCGCCTCTGTGCATCGCTTCTCTCTATAGGATGGTGCATTCTGGGCGGATTCCAAGGGCTGGCAGGCCACACATGTCAGGATTTCAGATTCCGGGTTCCGTTTTGCCCGACCCTGTGGTATAAAATGCGCCGCTTTCCGGGGATGCCCCGTAAAGCCTAAATCCACACACGTGTCGACACGATGACCTGGGTGCCTTCAGCTGATGCTGCTGGTTGGTCATTGGGATACGTGGAGGCCAAACCCGACTTATTAAGGAACTATCATGTCCCAAGTCAACATGCGCGATATGCTGAAGGCCGGTGTGCACTTCGGTCACCAGACCCGTTACTGGAACCCGAAAATGGGTAAATACATTTTCGGCGCGCGTAACAAGATCCACATCATCAACCTTGAAAAAACCCTGCCAATGTTCAACGAAGCTCTGACTTTCGTAGAGCGTCTGGCCCAGGGCAAAAACAAGATTCTGTTCGTCGGCACCAAGCGTTCCGCTGGCAAGATCGTTGCTGAAGAAGCAGCACGTTGCGGTTCGCCGTACGTCGATCACCGCTGGTTGGGCGGCATGCTGACCAACTTCAAGACCATCCGTGCTTCCATCAAGCGTCTGCGTGACCTTGAAGTACAAGCCGAAGACGGTACTTTCGCCAAGCTGACCAAGAAAGAAGCGCTGATGCGCTCCCGTGACCTGGAAAAGCTGGATCGTTCGCTGGGTGGTATCAAGGACATGGGCGGTCTGCCAGACGCTCTGTTCGTTATCGACGTTGATCACGAGCGCATCGCGATCACCGAAGCCAACAAGCTGGGCATCCCGGTTATCGGCGTAGTCGATACCAATAGCAGCCCGGAAGGCGTTGACTACATCATCCCAGGCAACGATGACGCAATCCGCGCTATCCAGCTGTACATGGGTTCGATGGCTGACGCTGTTATCCGTGGTCGCAACAACGTTTCCGGCGGCACCGAAGTTTTCGTTGAAGAAGCTCCGGCAGCTGCAGCTGAGTAATTAACGCCCTGGCGTTGACTCAGTAAGCAAAAAGGGGGCTTGGCCCCCTTTTTGCCACCTCGAAAACCATTTGTCGGCGCCCACTGCCTTATCTGTAACGTGCGGCAGCTAACAAAGGTGGTTCGGGAAGAATTGAACGCCCGTTCGATCGGGTGGAATGGTTGATAACCTATCCAAGAGGAATTTTGAAATGGCAGAGATTACTGCAGCGTTGGTCAAAGAACTGCGCGAGCGTACCGGCGAAGGCATGATGGACTGCAAAAAGGCCTTGACCAAGGCTGGCGGCGACATCGAGAAAGCCATTGATGACATGCGCGCTTCGGGCGCCATCAAGGCTGCCAAGAAAGCCGGCAACGTTGCCGCTGAAGGCGCAATCGCCATCAAGGCCGACGACAAGTCCGCCGTCCTGCTGGAAGTGAACTCGCAGACCGACTTCCTGGCTCTGCAAGACGACTTCAAGAACTTCGTTGCTGAAAGCGTTGAGCAAGCCTTCGCCGAGAAGCTGACTGACGCAGCTCCGCTGATCGCTTCTCGCGAATCGGCTCGTGAAGCCCTGGTGGCCAAAGTTGGCGAAAACGTCAACATCCGTCGCCTGGTTCGCGTTGAAGGCGACGTGGTTGGCACTTACCTGCACGGTAACAAGATCGGTGTTGCTGTTGTCCTGAAGGGCGGCGACGTCCAACTGGCCAAGGAAATCGCCATGCACGTGGCGGCAAGCAACCCTGAGTTCCTGCTGCCATCGCAGGTTTCGCCAGAAGCCATCGAGCGCGAGAAGGGCGTCTTCCTGACGCTTAACGAAGACAAGATGAAAGGCAAGCCAGCAGAAATCGTCGAGAAGATGATTGCTGGTCGTATCACCAAGTTCCTGGCCGAAGCCAGCCTGGTTGAGCAAGCTTTCGTGATGAACCCGGAAATCACCGTTGGTGCCCTGGCCAAGAAAGCCGGCGCTGAAATCGTTTCCTTCACCTACTTCAAGGTTGGCGAAGGCATCGAGAAGCCAGTTGACAACTTCGCTGAAGAAGTTGCTGCACAACTGGCCGCTGCCAAGCAATAAGACGGTTTTTTAACTGTCGCCCTGAAGAGGCTGCCCGCTCACGCGCGCAGCCTCTTTTCAGATGGGTTACCAATTTTTAATTGGTTTCCGTTTGGAACTGGCTTACAAAGCCATGTTCCGATGGCGCTGAAGCAGCGCCAAGCTAGAGTGAACGCCAGCTGAAAACAGCTCGCAAAGATTTTTTAAAATACGCCGCAGGAGAGATTCGCAATGGCTCAGCAGGGCAGTGGTTATCAGGCTCGCTATAAACGCATTCTACTCAAACTTAGCGGCGAGGCCCTGATGGGCTCGGAAGAGTTCGGGATCGATCCGAAGGTTCTGGATCGCATGGCACTGGAAGTCGGCCAGCTGGTCGGCATTGGTGTCCAGGTCGGCCTGGTGATCGGTGGCGGTAACCTGTTCCGCGGCGAGGCACTGAGCAAGGCCGGCATGGATCGGGTCACTGGCGACCACATGGGCATGCTGGCCACTGTGATGAACGCCCTGGCCATGCGCGATGCGCTGGAACGTGCCAATATCTCCGCCATCGTGATGTCGGCCATTTCCATGGTGGGTGTGACCGATCACTACGATCGCCGCAAGGCCATGCGCCACCTGAACTCCAAGGACGTGGTGATTTTCGCCGCCGGTACGGGCAACCCGTTCTTCACCACGGACTCGGCTGCCTGCCTGCGTGCAATTGAAATCGACGCTGATGTCGTGCTCAAGGCAACCAAGGTCGATGGTGTCTACACCGCTGACCCGTTCAAAGACCCGCATGCCGAGAAGTTCGATCATCTGACCTACGATGAAGTGCTGGATCGCAAGCTGGGTGTGATGGACCTGACCGCTATTTGCCTGTGCCGCGACCATAAAATGCCGCTGCGCGTATTTAACATGAACAAGCCCGGCGCCCTGCTGAACATCGTGCATGGCGGCGCTGAAGGGACCCTGATCGAGGAAGGCCAACAATGATCAACGAAATCAAGAAAGACGCTCAAGAGCGCATGCAGAAATCCGTGGAATCGCTGGCGCACAACTTCGGCCGCATTCGTACCGGCCAGGCGCACCCAAGCATTCTGGAAGGCGTGATGGTGCCGTACTACGGCTCCGACACCCCGATCAAGCAAGTGGCGAACATCACCGTCAAGGACGCCCGTACCCTGCAAGTCGTTGCTTTCGAACGCAACATGCTGGGCGCCGTCGACAAGGCCATCGGCAGTGCCGGCCTGAACCTCAACCCGACGAACCTGGGCGAGTTGCTGCTGATCTCCATGCCGGCCCTGACCGAAGAAACCCGCAAGGGCTTCACCAAGCAGGCACGCGATGTGGCTGAAGACGCTCGTGTTGCGGTGCGCAACATCCGTCGTGATGCCAACAGCCAGCTCAAGGATCTGGTCAAGGAGAAGGAAATCAGCGAAGACGAAGAGCGTCGTGCTACTGGCGAAATCGATGATTTGACCAAAAAGTTCGTGGCTAAAATCGACGCGGACCTGGCGCAGAAAGAAAAAGACCTGATGGCCGTATAAGGGTCACGTGTTAATGGACAAGACCAAGCAGACTGCGCCGTCCGCGGTGCCGCGCCATGTCGCGATCATCATGGATGGCAATAATCGCTGGGCGAAAAAACGCTTTATGCCGGGTGTCGCCGGGCATAAAGCGGGTGTGGATGCAGTTCGTGCGGTCATCGAGGTGTGTGCCGAGTCCGGGGTCGAGGTATTGACCCTGTTCGCGTTCTCCAGTGAAAACTGGCAACGCCCGGCCGATGAGGTCAGTGCCTTGATGGACCTGTTCTTCAAGGCATTGCGTCGCGAGGCCAAGCGCCTGAACGACAACAACATCTGTTTGCGCATCATTGGCGATCGTTCGCGTTTTCACCCGGAGCTTCAGGCTGCCATGCGCGAAGCCGAGGCCATGACCGCCGGCGCCAATCGCT
This sequence comes from Pseudomonas fluorescens, assembly GCF_902498195.1. Taxonomy (GTDB): domain Bacteria; phylum Pseudomonadota; class Gammaproteobacteria; order Pseudomonadales; family Pseudomonadaceae; genus Aquipseudomonas; species Aquipseudomonas fluorescens_BU. Next base: position 596,287 of record NZ_CABVIY010000002.1, read on the forward strand.
TCGTCCTGCAGATCGCCGCCAACTACGGCGGTCAGTGGGATATCGCGCAAGCCGCCCAGCGGCTGGCGCGGGAAGTCCAGGCCGGGCATCTGCGTCCGGAGGACATCACGCCGGACCTGCTGCAAACCTGCCTGGCCACCGGCGATCTGCCGCTGCCGGACCTGTGCATCCGTACCGGTGGCGAGCATCGCATCAGCAACTTCCTGCTCTGGCAGCTCGCGTATGCCGAGTTGTACTTCTCCGACCTGTTCTGGCCGGACTTCAAACACGACGCCATGCGCAACGCGCTGGCCGATTTCGCATCTCGCCAGCGCCGCTTCGGTAAAACGAGCGAGCAGGTCGAGGCTGGAGCCCGGGTTTAATGCTTAAACAACGAATCATCACCGCGCTGATCCTGCTGCCGATTGCCCTGTGCGGGTTTTTCCTGCTCGAGGGTTCGGGCTTTGCACTGTTCATCGGGCTGGTTGTGACACTGGGTGCCTGGGAGTGGGCGCGTCTGGCGGGCTTCACGTCCCAGTCGATGCGCGTGGGCTATGCCGCTGTCGTCGCGTTGATGCTGTTTGTCATGCACATCCTGCCCGGCCTTGCGCCTTGGGTGTTGGGGGCTTCCGTGCTCTGGTGGGGCATTGCGACCTACCTGGTGCTGACGTATCCACGCTCCAGCGAGCACTGGGCGAGTGCCGCCTGCAAGCTGGTGATCGGCCTGTTGATCCTGTTGCCTGCCTGGCAAGGCCTGGTGCAGATCAAGCAATACCCGCTCGGCAACTGGTTGATCATGGCGGTGATGGTGCTTGTATGGGGCGCCGATATTGGCGCGTATTTCTCCGGCCGGGCCTTCGGCAAGCGCAAGCTGGCGCCGCAGGTCAGTCCCGGCAAGAGCTGGGAAGGGGTCTACGGTGGCCTGGTCCTGAGCCTGGTCATCACCGTCATCGTCGGGTTTGTCCGTGACTGGACCGTTGCCGAGTTGTTCAAGGGGTTGATCGGTGCGGCCGTGATCGTGTTCATCTCGGTCGTGGGCGACCTCACCGAAAGCATGTTCAAGCGTCAGTCGGGGATCAAGGACAGCAGCAATCTGCTGCCGGGTCACGGCGGTGTGCTGGACCGTATCGACAGCCTGACCGCGGCGATTCCCGTATTTGCCGTTCTCCTGTGGATGGCTGCACCATGAGCCGCCCACAACAGATCACCGTGCTGGGGGCGACCGGTTCGATCGGTCTGAGCACCCTCGACGTCATCGCGCGCCATCCCGAGCGTTACCAGGTCTTCGCCTTGAGCGGTTTCACCCGTTTAAGTGAATTGCTGGCGCTCTGCATCAAGCACGCCCCACGCTTTGCCGTCGTGCCCGAAGTCGGCGCCGCCCGTAATTTGCAGGATGATCTGCATGCCGCCGGCCTGTCGACCCGCGTGCTGGTGGGGGAGGAGGGCCTGTGCCAGGTCGCCGCCGATCCGGAAGTCGATGCGGTCATGGCGGCCATCGTGGGCGCGGCGGGTTTGCGTCCGACCCTGGCGGCCGTGGAGGCAGGCAAGAAAATCCTCCTGGCCAATAAAGAAGCGCTGGTCATGTCCGGCGCATTATTCATGCAAGCCGTGCGCAAGAGCGGCTCGGTGTTGCTGCCGATCGACAGTGAGCACAACGCGATTTTCCAGTGCATGCCACGGGATTTTGCCCGCGGGCTTGGCGCGGTCGGTGTGCGCCGGATTTTGCTGACGGCTTCTGGCGGTCCGTTCCGGCAGACGCCCATGGCGGAACTGGCCCATGTATCGCCGGAGCAGGCCTGTGCTCACCCGAACTGGTCCATGGGGCGCAAGATTTCGGTGGATTCGGCCAGCATGATGAACAAAGGGCTTGAGTTGATCGAGGCCTGCTGGCTGTTTGATGCCAAGCCGTCCCAGGTCGAAGTGGTGATTCATCCGCAAAGTGTGATTCATTCGCTGGTCGACTACATCGATGGCTCGGTTTTGGCTCAATTGGGTAACCCGGACATGCGCACGCCCATCGCCAACGCACTGGCATGGCCAGAGCGAATTGATTCGGGTGTGCCGCCACTGGATCTGTTCGCCGTCGCGCGCCTGGACTTCCAGGCACCGGATGAAGAGCGTTTTCCGTGCCTGCGTCTTGCGCGGCAGGCTGCCGAGGCGGGTAACAGTGCCCCGGCCATGCTGAACGCGGCGAATGAGGTCGCTGTTGCGGCGTTTCTCGACGGACGGGTTCGTTACCCGGAAATCGCGAGTATCATCGAAGAAACATTGAATCTTGAGCCCGTGGTGGCAGTGGATGATCTCGAGGCGGTGTTCACGGCGGACGCGAAAGCGCGTGTGCTGGCCGAACAATGGTTGAGTCGTCACGGGCGGTAAAGTGCTGCAATGCGTTGGCCCATGCGGCACCGGACAGGTATGCGGAGAAAGTAGATGAGCGCCCTCTATATGATTGTCGGCACCCTGGTGGCTTTGGGCGTGCTGGTTACCTTCCACGAGTTCGGCCACTTCTGGGTCGCGCGTCGCTGTGGGGTCAAGGTGCTGCGTTTCTCCGTAGGCTTTGGCATGCCGCTGCTGCGCTGGCACGACAAGCAGGGCACTGAGTTCGTCGTGGCTGCCATTCCGCTGGGTGGCTACGTGAAGATGCTCGATGAGCGTGAAGGCGAAGTACCGCTTGATCAGCTCGATCAATCCTTCAATCGCAAGTCGGTTCGTCAGCGCATCGCCATCGTGGCCGCCGGGCCGATTGCCAACTTTCTATTAGCGCTGGGGTTTTTCTGGGTGTTGGCCATGCTCGGCAGCGAGCAGGTGCGCCCGGTCATCGGTGCCGTAGAGTCCGGCAGCATTGCCGCCAAAGCGGGTCTGGGCGCGGGTCAGGAAATTATCTCGATCGACGGCGAACCAACTTCCGGCTGGGCGGCGGTAAATCTGCAGCTGGTGCGTCGCCTGGGTGAGAGCGGTTCGCTGCAGGTGTCGGTCCGCGAGCAAGGCTCCACCATCGATTCGCCCCGCGAGCTGGCGCTGGACAAGTGGCTCAAGGGGGCCGACGAGCCGGATCCGATTCGCTCGCTGGGTATTCGCCCTTGGCGTCCGGCGCTGCCACCGGTGTTGGCCGAGCTGGATCCCAAAGGACCGGCGCAGGCAGCCGGGCTGAAGATGGGGGACCGTCTGCTGGCTCTCGACGGCAAGTCGCTGGATGACTGGCAGCAAGTGGTCGATACCGTTCGTATGCGCCCTGATACCAAAATCATGCTGCGGGTCGAGCGCGACGGTGCTCAAATCGACGTCCCTGTCACGCTGGCGGCACGCGGCGAGAAAAAGGCGCCGAGTGGCTACCTGGGGGCTGGGGTGAAGGCGGTCGATTGGCCGCCGGAGATGATTCGCGAGGTCAGCTACGGTCCTTTGGCTGCAATTGGAGAGGGGGCTCGACGTACCTGGACCATGAGCGTGCTGACCCTCGATTCACTGAAGAAAATGTTGTTCGGCGAGCTCTCGGTAAAAAACTTGAGTGGACCGATAACCATTGCTAAAGTGGCGGGCGCTTCGGCCCAGTCGGGTGTCGCTGATTTCCTGAATTTCCTTGCTTATCTGAGTATTAGCCTGGGGGTTCTGAATTTGTTGCCCATTCCTGTGCTGGATGGGGGGCATTTGTTGTTTTATCTGATCGAGTGGGCGCGTGGTCGTCCCTTGTCGGATCGGGTGCAAGGTTGGGGGATACAGATCGGTATCAGTTTGGTGGTCGGAGTGATGTTGCTCGCTCTGGTCAATGATCTAGGCCGTCTGTAACGTCGCTGAATTGCGAATCTGCCGCATTTTGCGGCAGTTTGTTTATTGCCAGTTGGAATAAGAAAGGACTTCATGAAACGTCTGCTGCTAACTGCGGTTCTCACCGTATTGATGATCGCCGAAGTTCACGCCGAGTCCTTCACTATCTCTGATATTCGCGTCAATGGCCTCCAGCGGGTCTCCGCGGGTAGCGTCTTTGGTGCTTTGCCGTTGAACGTCGGTGAACAGGCGGATGATCGTCGCCTGGTGGAATCCACTCGTGCGCTGTTCAAAACCGGTTTCTTTCAAGATATCCAGCTGGGCCGCGATGGCAACGTCCTTGTCATCACGGTGGTCGAGCGTCCGTCGGTTGCAAGTATCGAGATCGAGGGTAACAAGGCGATCTCCACTGAAGACCTGATGAAAGGCCTCAAGCAATCCGGTCTGGCCGAAGGCGAGATCTTCCAGCGTGCCACCCTCGAAGGCGTACGTAACGAGCTGCAACGCCAGTACGTTGCCCAGGGCCGCTACTCGGCAACCGTCGACACCGAAGTGGTGCCGCAGCCGCGCAACCGCGTCGGCTTGAAGGTCAACATCAACGAAGGCACCGTTGCGGCTATCCAGCACATCAACGTGGTGGGCAACACGGTCTTCCCCGATGAAGACCTGATCGACCTGTTCGAGCTCAAGACGACCAACTGGCTGTCGTTCTTCAAGAACGATGACAAATATGCACGTGAAAAACTCTCCGGTGACCTGGAGCGTCTGCGTTCCTACTACCTGGACCGTGGCTATATCAACATGGATATCGCTTCGACCCAGGTGTCCATCACCCCGGACAAGAAGCACGTCTACATCACCGTCAACATCAACGAAGGCGACAAGTACACCGTTCGTGACGTCAAGCTGAGCGGTGACCTGAAAGTCCCTGAAGACCAGGTCAAGTCCCTGTTGCTGGTGCAGAAAGGCCAGGTGTTCTCGCGCAAGCTGATGACCACCACGTCCGAGCTGATCACCCGTCGCCTGGGCAACGAGGGTTACACCTTTGCCAACGTCAACGGCGTGCCACAGCCCCATGACGAAGATCACACCGTAGACATCACTTTCGCGGTCGATCCGGGCAAGCGTGCCTACGTGAACCGCATCAACTTCCGTGGCAACACCAAGTCGGAAGACGAAGTGCTGCGTCGTGAAATGCGTCAGATGGAAGGTGGCTGGGCTTCGACCTACCTGATCGACCAGTCCAAGACCCGTCTTGAACGCCTGGGCTTCTTCAAGGAGGTCAACGTCGAGACCCCGGCCGTACCGGGTGTCGACGACCAGGTCGATGTGAACTACAGCGTGGAAGAACAAGCGTCCGGCTCGATTACCGCCAGCGTCGGTTTCGCCCAGAGCGCCGGTCTGATCCTCGGTGGTTCGATCACCCAGAACAACTTCCTCGGTACCGGTAACAAGGTCAGCATCGGTTTGACCCGCAGCGAATACCAGAGTCGTTACAACTTCGGTTATGTCGACCCCTACTGGACCGCTGATGGCGTGAGCCTGGGATACAACGCGTTCTATCGCACCACCGACTACGATGACCTCGATGTCGACGTGGCCAGCTACTCCGTAGACAGCCTGGGTGCGGGTGCAAGCGTTGGTTACCCGATCAGCGAGACTTCGCGCCTGACCTTCGGCCTGACGGTTCAGCAGGACGAGATCAAGACCGGTGTCTATACCGTTGACGAGATTTTCGACTTCGTGAACAAGGAAGGCGACAAGTACCTGAACTTCAAGGCTTCGGCCGGCTGGTCCGAGTCCACCCTGAACAAGGGCGTGCTCGCGACGCGTGGTCATTCCCAGAGCCTCGTGCTGGAAACCACGACGCCGGGCAGCGACCTGTCGTTCTTCAAGCTTGATTACCGTGGCCAGTTGTTCCAGCCGCTGAGCGACAACTACACCATGCGCCTGCACACCGAACTGGGTTATGGCGATGGCTACGGTTCGACCGATGGCTTGCCATTCTACGAAAACTACTATGCTGGTGGTTTCAACTCGGTTCGTGGCTTCAAGGACAGCACTTTGGGTCCTCGCAGTACGCCAAGTACCGGTAAAAACCCAGGCACTGCGGTGGACCCCGACCAGGATCCACTGCCGTTCGGTGGTAACGTCCTGATCCAGGGTGGTGTAGAGGTTCTGTTCCCTCTGCCGTTCGTCAAGGATCAGCGTTCCCTGCGCACGTCGGTATTCTGGGATGTGGGTAACGTGTTCGACTCCTCGTGCTCGGACACTACAAACGCCGATGGCACGAAGTCCAACACCAAGTGCAACGACATCAGCTTGAGCAACATGGCAAGTTCCGTCGGTGTGGGTGTGACCTGGGTCACCGCACTGGGTCCTCTGAGTTTTGCGTTGGCCATGCCGATCAAGAAACCGGATGACGCTGAAACTCAAGTGTTCCAATTTTCCCTCGGCCAGACGTTCTAAGCGTCTGACCCAAGATAACGACAATGGATTTTGTAGGAGTGCATCGTGCGTAAGTTGACTCAATTGGTTCTGCTGGCTTCCGTACTGGTAGCAGGCCCGGCATTTGCCGACATGAAAATTGCCGTTCTGAACTATCAGATGGCCCTGCTGGAATCCGATGCGGCCAAGAAATACGCCGTGGATGCCGAGAAAAAGTTCGGTCCTCAACTGACCAAGCTCAAGACGCTGGAAAGCAGCGCCAAGGGTATTCAGGATCGCCTTATGGCCGGTGGCGACAAGATGCAGCAAGGCGAGCGTGAGCGCCTGGAGCTTGAATTCAAGCAAAAGGCGCGTGATTTCCAGTTCCAGTCCAAGGAACTGAACGAAGCCAAAGCCGTTGCCGACCGTGAAATGCTGAAGCAGCTCAAGCCAAAACTGGACAGCGCTGTGGAAGAAGTCATCAAGAAAGGTGCTTTTGACCTGGTCTTCGAGCGTGGCGCAGTGATTGATGTCAAGCCTCAATACGACATCACTCGCCAGGTTATCGAGCGCATGAATCAGCTGAAGTAATCCATGACAGCGACCATTAAGCTCGGCCAATTGGCCGAGTTCCTCGGGGCCACCCTGCGTGGTGACCCGGAGAAAGTAATCACTGGGCTAGCCACCTTGCAGGAGGCTGGCCCAGTTCAGTTGAGCTTTCTCGCAAACCCCCAATACCGAAAGTACCTGGCCGGCAGCCAGGCGGCAGCCTTGTTGCTCAAAGCCGCTGACGCCGAAGCTTTTGCCGGAAACGTACTGGTGGTGCCTGATCCGTATGCGGCCTACGCCCGTGTTTCCCACCTGTTCGATCCCAAGCCCAAGGCGGCCGTCGGTATCCATCCAACCGCAGTGATTGCGGCGGACGCGGTGGTTGACCCTGCGGCGAGCATCGGTGCCTTTGTGGTCATCGAAAGCGGGGCGCGAGTGGATGCCGGCACGACCATTGGCGCGCATTGCTTCATCGGCGCCCGCAGCATGATTGGCGAAGGTGGCTGGCTTGCACCGCGCGTCACCCTGTATCACGACGTGCGCGTCGGCAAGCGGGTGGTGATTCAATCCGGTGCCGTGCTCGGTGGCGAAGGCTTCGGATTCGCCAACGAGAAGGGCATCTGGCAGAAAATTGCCCAGATCGGCGGTGTGCTGGTCGGCGACGACGTTGAAATCGGTGTGAACACGGCCATCGACCGTGGTGCGCTGGCCGATACCATCATTGGCAATGGCGTGAAGCTCGACAACCAGATTCAGATCGCCCATAACGTTCAGGTGGGTGATCACACGGCCATGGCGGCCTGCGTGGGCATTTCCGGCAGCACCAAGATCGGCAAGCATTGCATGCTCGCCGGTGGCGTAGGGCTGGTGGGGCATATCGACATTTGCGACAACGTTTTCATCACCGGGATGACCATGGTGACCCACTCGATCACCGAGCCGGGCGCCTATTCTTCCGGTACGGCGATGCAGCCGGCAGCCGAGTGGCGCAAAAGCGCGGCACGTATCCGTCAGCTCGATGACATCGCGCGACGTTTGCGACAGCTTGAAAAGCAGGTAGGGGACGTGACCCCTGGCGGTAATGCTTCATCAGATGGCTGATACCATTTCCATATCAAGTGTGCACAGCCGCTAGACTGCGTCCTTGATTTGCTAGAGGGGTGCGCGTCAATCGCGCACTCCCAATCTTTACATAGGCTTCCCCCCGAAATGATGGACATCAACGAGATTCGCGAATACCTGCCTCACCGTTACCCGTTCCTGCTGGTGGACCGGGTCGTGGATCTGGATGTGGAAGGCAAGCGCATTCGCGCCTACAAGAATGTCAGCATCAACGAACCGTTCTTCAATGGTCACTTTCCCGCGCATCCAATCATGCCGGGCGTGCTGATCATCGAAGCGATGGCTCAGGCTGCCGGGATCCTGGGTTTCAAGATGCTCGACGTGAAACCGGCCGACGGCACCCTTTACTACTTCGTCGGTTCCGACAAGCTGCGCTTCCGCCAGCCCGTGTTGCCGGGCGACCAGCTGATCCTCGAAGCCAAGTTCCTGAGCTGCAAGCGCCAGATCTGGAAGTTCGAGTGCCAGGCGTCGGTCGATGGCAAGCCGGTCTGCTCTGCTGAAATCATCTGCGCGGAACGCAAACTATGAGTTTGATTGACCCTCGCGCAATCATCGATCCGGCAGCCGTCCTGGCTGACGGTGTCGAGGTCGGCCCGTGGTCGATCGTCGGCGCAGGTGTGGAAATCGGCGAGGGAACGGTCATCGGGCCGCACGTGATTCTCAAAGGCCCGACCCGAATCGGTAAGTACAACCGCATCTACCAGTTTTCCTCGGTAGGCGAGGACACGCCGGATCTGAAATACAAGGGCGAGGAAACACGCCTGGTGATCGGTGACCACAACGTCATCCGCGAAGGCGTGACGATTCACCGTGGGACGGTCCAGGACCGTTCGGAAACGACCCTGGGCGATCACAACCTGATCATGGCCTATGCGCACATCGGTCACGACAGCGTCATCGGCAACCACTGCATCCTGGTCAACAACACGGCGCTTGCCGGCCATGTGCACGTGGAAGACTGGGCCATCCTGTCCGGTTTTACCCTGGTTCACCAGTATTGCCACATTGGTGCCCACAGCTTTTCCGGCATGGGGACTGCAATAGGCAAGGACGTTCCTGCCTACGTCACGGTGTTCGGTAACCCGGCCGAAGCCCGCAGCATGAACTTCGAGGGCATGCGCCGTCGTGGTTTCAGCGAAGACGCCATCCACGCCCTGCGTCGCGCCTACAAGGTGGTCTACCGCCAGGGCCTGACGGTTGAGCAGGCGCTCGCCGAACTGGCCGAATCTTCGGCGCAGTTTCCGGAAGTGGCGGTCTTCCGTGATTCCATCCAGTCTTCGACCCGTGGCATCACCCGATAATCATGGCCAATCTGCGTATTGCGCTGGTGGCGGGTGAGGCTTCCGGCGACATTCTCGGCGCGGGCCTCATGCGCGCGCTCAAGGCCCGTCATCCGGCGATCGAGTTCATCGGTGTCGGCGGTCCGTTGATGCAGGCTGAAGGCCTGACGTCCTACTTTCCGATGGAGCGTCTGTCGGTCATGGGCCTGGTCGAAGTGCTGGGCCGGCTGCGCGAGTTGCTGGCACGCCGCAAGAAGCTGGTGGCCGACCTGATTGCCGCGAAGCCGGATGTGTTCATCGGTATCGATGCACCGGACTTCAATCTCAACATCGAACTCAAGCTGCGTCAGGCCGGGATCAAGACCGTGCATTACGTCAGCCCGTCGGTCTGGGCCTGGCGGCAGAAGCGGGTGCTGAAGATTCGCGAAGGTTGCGACCTGATGCTCACGCTGTTTCCGTTCGAAGCGAAATTCTACGAAGAGAAGGGCGTACCGGTGCGGTTTGTCGGGCATTCCCTGGCCGATGCGATTCCGCTCGAAGCCGATCGCGCCGCCGCACGCGCCGAGCTTGGCTTGCCTGACGGGCCCCTCGTCGCGTTGATGCCGGGCAGTCGCGGCGGCGAAGTCGGACGCCTCGGTGCGCTGTTCCTCGATACCGCGCAACGCCTGCGGGCCATGCGCCCCGGCGTACGGTTCGTCATGCCATGCGCCAGTCCCGAGCGCCGTGTGCAGCTTGAAGAAATGCTCGCCGGTCGTGATCTGCCGCTGACCCTGCTCGATGGCAAATCCCATTTGGCCCTGGCCGCCTGCGACGCCGTGTTGATTGCCTCCGGAACCGCAACGCTGGAAGCCCTGCTGTACAAGCGGCCCATGGTGGTCGCTTATCGCCTGGCACCGCTGACGTTCTGGATCCTCAAGCGCATGGTGAAAAGCCCGTACGTGTCCTTGCCGAACCTGCTGGCCCAGCGCTTGCTGGTGCCTGAGCTGCTACAGGACGACGCGACCGTCGAGGCGCTGGCCCAGACCTTGTCGCCGCTGATCGAGGATGGCCAGGAACAGACCCGCGGTTTCGACGAAATCCACCGTACCTTGCGTCTGGATGCCTCCAACCAGGCGGCGGATGCGGTACTGAACCTGATCGGCCAAGTACAATGAGTAAAAAAAGCATGCAGATGGGGCTGGATTTCACCTTGGTCGCTGAAGTCGAAGAGTTGGTTGCCGGTGTTGATGAAGTCGGTCGCGGCCCGCTCTGTGGCGCCGTCGTGACCGCCGCGGTGATCCTGGATCCGAATCGCCCGATCCTTGGCCTGAACGATTCGAAGAAGCTCACCGAAGCCCGCCGTGAAAAGCTCTACGACGAAATCTGTGAAAAAGCCCTGAGCTGGTGCATTGCCCGCGCGGAAGTCGAAGAAATCGACGAGCTGAATATCCTGCATGCCACCATGCTGGCCATGCAGCGCGCCGTGGCCGGACTGCACATCCAGCCCAAGCTGGCGATGATCGACGGTAACCGCTGCCCGAAACTGCCGATGCGTGCTGAAGCCGTGGTTAAAGGCGACAGCAAGGTCCCCGCCATCGCGGCCGCGTCGATTCTGGCAAAGGTCAGCCGTGATCGTGAAATGTCTGCTTTCGAATTGATCTATCCGGGTTACGGCATCGGCGGCCACAAAGGCTACCCGACCCCCGTTCATCTGGAAGCCCTCGCCCGTCTTGGCCCAACGCCTATTCACCGGCGCTCGTTTGCCCCGGTACGCCTCGCTTACGAGGCGCGGGAAGGCTTGATCGAGAGTTAGTCGCGAGGCTGATTTTTTTTACCAAGGCCCGGTACAATCCGGGCCTCTTTGTCTCCATGTTTACAGACAGGATCAATATGCCGGCTTCATTCGTTCACCTACGCCTGCACACTGAATACTCCCTGGTCGATGGTCTGGTGCGGATCAAGCCGCTGGTCAAGACCCTGGTTGGCATGAACATGCCTGCCGTCGCGGTCACCGACCAGAACAACATGTGTTCCCTGGTCAAGTTCTATAAAAATGCCATGGGCGCGGGGATCAAGCCGATCTGCGGCGCTGACCTGTGGCTGTCGAACAAGGATCCGGATAACGCGTTGAGCCGGATCAGTCTGCTGGTGATGAATGCCGAAGGCTATCGCAATCTCACCGAATTGATTTCTCGCGGTTTCATCGACGGCCAGCGCAATGGCGCGATCATCATCGAGCGTGAATGGGTGGCCGAAGCCAACAACGGCTTGATCATGCTGTCGGCTGCGAAAGAGGGTGAGATCGGCCAGGCCATGCTCAGCGGCAACCCGGACGAAGCCGAAGCCCTGGCGCGCGAATGGATGGCGGTGTTCCCCGACCGTTTCTATCTGGAAATCCAGCGCACCAACCGTCCCAACGATGAAGAGCAACTGCACGGCGCCGTGGCCCTGGCCGACAAGATCGGCGCGCCGCTGGTCGCGACCAACGATGTGCGTTTCATCAAGCAGGAAGATTTCGCCGCCCACGAAACCCGCGTGTGCATCGGTGAGGGCCGCGCCCTCGACGATCCGCGGCGCTCTAAGAATTACAGCGATCAGCAATACCTCAAAAGCGCCGAGGAAATGGCCGAGCTGTTCAGCGACATCCCCGAAGCGCTGGAAAATACCGTCGAGATTGCCAAGCGCTGCAACATCGAAGTGAAGCTGGGCACGCACTTCCTGCCCAACTTCCCGATTCCCGATGGCATGACCATTGATGAGTATTTCCGCAAGGTGTCGTTCGAAGGGCTTGAGGAGCGTCTTAGCGTTCTGTTGCCCAAGGACACCACCGAAGACTACGAAGCCAAGCGTCAGGTCTACGTCGATCGGCTGAATTTCGAGCTGGATATCATCATCCAGATGGGCTTCCCCGGTTACTTCCTGATCGTGATGGACTTTATCCAGTGGGCCAAGAACAACGGCGTGCCGGTAGGCCCGGGCCGTGGGTCGGGTGCCGGTTCGCTGGTGGCCTATGTGCAGAAGATCACCGATCTCGACCCCCTGGAATACGACCTGCTGTTCGAGCGTTTCCTTAACCCGGAACGGGTCTCCATGCCCGACTTCGACGTCGACTTCTGCATGGACGGTCGCGACCGGGTGATCGACTACGTGGCCGAGAAATACGGCCGCAATGCGGTAAGCCAAATCATCACCTTCGGTTCCATGGCGGCCAAGGCTGTGGTCCGGGACGTGGCGCGGGTGCAGGGCAAGTCCTACGGCCTGGCGGATCGTCTGTCGAAGATGATTCCGTTCGAAGTCGGCATGACCCTGGAAAAGGCCTACGAGCAGGAAGAGATCCTGCGCGACTTCATCAAGGTCGATGAAGAGGCTGCGGAAATCTGGGAAATGGCCCGCAAGCTCGAAGGCGTTGTGCGTAACGTCGGTAAGCACGCCGGTGGTGTAGTTATCGCGCCGACCAAGCTCACCGACTTCTCGCCGATCTATTGCGACGAAGCGGGCGATGGCCTGGTAACCCAGTTCGACAAGGACGACGTTGAAGCGGCCGGCCTGGTGAAGTTCGACTTCCTCGGTCTGCGGACCCTGACGATCATCGACTGGGCGCTGAAAACCATTAACCGCGATCGCGCCAAGGTCAACGAGCCACCGCTCGACATCGCGTTCATCCCGCTGGACGACAAGCCGACTTACACACTGCTGCAAAAAGCCGAAACCACAGCGGTGTTCCAGCTCGAATCCCGCGGCATGAAGGAGCTGATCAAAAAGCTCAAGCCCGACTGCCTGGAAGACTTGATCGCACTGGTGGCACTGTTCCGTCCCGGCCCGCTGCAATCGGGCATGGTGGACGACTTCATCAACCGTAAGCACGGTCGCGCCGAACTGGCGTACCCGCACTCGGACTACCAGTACGAAGGCCTCAAACCGGTATTGGCACCGACTTACGGCATCATCCTGTATCAGGAACAGGTGATGCAGATCGCCCAGGTCATGGCCGGCTACACCCTCGGCGGCGCGGACATGCTGCGTCGAGCCATGGGTAAGAAAAAACCCGAGGAAATGGCCAAGCAGCGCGGCGGTTTCATTGAAGGTTGCGCCACCAACAACATCGACGCGGACCTGGCCGGTAACATTTTCGACCTGGTGGAAAAATTCGCCGGTTACGGCTTCAACAAATCCCACTCCGCCGCCTATGGCCTGGTGTCGTACCAGACCGCGTGGCTCAAGGCGCACTACCCGGCGCCGTTTATGGCGGCGGTACTCTCGGCGGATATGCACAACACCGACAAGGTCGTGACCTTGATCGAAGAAGTGCGCACCATGAAGTTGCGTCTCGACGCGCCGGACGTGAACACCTCGGAGTTCAAGTTCACGGTGAACGACGAAGGCCGGATCATTTACGGCCTCGGCGCGATCAAAGGCGTGGGTGAGGGGCCGGTCGAGGCGATCACCGAGGCGCGCCTGGACGGTCCGTTCAAGGATCTGTTCGACTTCTGCGCCCGTGTCGACCTCAAGCGCATCAACAAGCGGACCCTCGACGGCTTGATCCGCAGCGGTGCGCTGGATCGCCTGGGGCCGTACTTCCACGACGAGCCGAAAGCCTATCAGGCCAATATCGACCGCAACCGCGCGGTCTTGCTGACGGCAATGGAAGAGGCGATCAAGGCGGCCGAGCAGACCGCCCGGACCCACGACAGTGGTCACGCCGACCTGTTTGGCGGTCTGTTCGTCGAAGCGGATGCCGACGTCTACGCCAATCACCGCAAGGCCAAGGAGCTGACCCTCAAGGAGCGGCTCAAGGGCGAAAAAGACACCCTGGGCCTGTACCTCACCGGGCATCCGATCGACGAATACGAAGGTGAAATCCGCCGTTTCGCCCGCCAGCGCATCATCGACCTGAAACCGGCGCGTGATACCCAGACCGTGGCCGGCATGATCATCGCCCTGCGGGTGATGAAGAACAAAAAGGGCGACAAGATGGGGTTTATCACCCTTGACGACCGCTCGGGCCGGATCGAAGCGTCGCTGTTTGCCGATGCGTTCCATTCCGCCCAGTCGCTGTTGCAGACCGATGCGATGGTGGTGGTCGAAGGCGAAGTCAGCAACGACGACTTCTCCGGTGGCCTGCGGTTGCGGGTCAAGCGGGTGATGAGCATGGAGGACGCACGCACCAACCTGGCCGAAAGCCTGCGCCTGAAGGTCCAGACCCAGGATCTCAAGGGCGATCAGCTACGCTGGTTGGGCGACTTGTTCAAGCGTCATCGCGGTGCGTGCCCGATCACCATGGAGTACACCAGCCCCGATGCGAAGGCCTTGCTGCAGTTCGGCGAAGGCTGGCGAATCGATCCGGCGGATGCGTTGATTCAAGCCCTGCGTGACCAGTTCGGGCGAGACAACGTCTTCCTCCAATACCGTTGACGGTGAGGTGGCATTAGGCTTCCTTCTCCGCGACCCAAATTTTTAATCTCGACCTGAACGCGCCTCTCCCTTAAGGTAGGGCGCGAATAGACAACCGGCCGGCCCAAGCTCTCTTGGACGTCGACCCAAGACGGACGCCTATGAACCCGAATTTTCTTGATTTCGAACAGCCGATCGCCGACCTGCAAGCCAAGATCGAAGAGTTGCGCTTGGTCGGTAATGACAATTCGCTGAATATCGGCGATGAGATCTCCCGCCTGCAGGACAAAAGCAGCACGCTGACCGAGGACATCTTCGGCAAGCTGACCAGCTGGCAGATCGCGCGTCTGGCGCGTCACCCGAAACGTCCCTACACCCTGGACTATATCGAGCACATCTTCACCGAGTTCGATGAGTTGCACGGTGACCGTCACTTCTCCGACGACGCCGCCATCGTCGGTGGTATCGCGCGCCTGGACGACCAACCCGTCATGGTCATCGGTCACCAGAAAGGCCGTGAAGTGCGCGAAAAGGTTCGCCGCAACTTCGGCATGCCGCGCCCGGAAGGCTACCGCAAGGCCTGCCGCCTGATGGAGATGGCCGAACGTTTCAAGATGCCGATTCTGACCTTCATCGACACCCCGGGCGCCTACCCTGGGATCGACGCTGAAGAGCGCAACCAGAGCGAAGCGATCGCCTGGAACCTGCGCGTCATGTCGCGCCTGAAAACCCCAATCATCGCCACCGTGATCGGTGAAGGTGGTTCCGGTGGTGCGCTGGCAATTGGTGTTTGCGATCAGCTGAACATGCTGCAGTACTCGACCTACGCGGTGATCTCGCCGGAAGGCTGCGCTTCGATCCTGTGGAAAACCGCCGAGAAAGCGCCGGACGCCGCTGAGGCCATGGGCATCACCGCCGAGCGCCTCAAGGGCCTGGGTATCGTGGACAAGGTGATCGGCGAGCCGTTGGGCGGTGCACACCGTGATCCGGCCGCTGCGGCTGCCTCGATCCGTGCCGAGCTGAGTTCGCAATTGGCGATGCTCAAGAAGCTCGATCACAAGGCGCTGCTGGACCGTCGTTACGAGCGCCTGATGAGCTACGGTCTCTGATCTGACCTCGCTGTACCCATGTGGGAGCGGGCTTGCTCGCGAAAGCGGTATAACAGTCGACTGATACGTTGAATGTTGAACCGCTTTCGCGAGCAAGCCCGCTCCCACATTTGATTTGTGCAAAGTGATCAATATGAGCCAGCCCACGATTGATTTGTCTGTCAGGCTCCTGATGAACCTGAAGCCCTGGCGCAACGCCACAAACTGGCGCATCGCCTTTTCCGGCGGTCTCGATTCCACCGTCCTGCTGCACCTTCTCGCACGCCTTGCAAAAAATCACACCCTGCCGGCGCTGAGCGCCATCCACGTCCATCACGGCCTTCAGGCTGCGGCCGATGCGTGGCCCGAACATTGTCAGTCGGTGTGTCAGGTGCTGGGGGTGCCGCTGGAGGTCATCCATGTGCAGGTCGGATCGGGTGCCAGCCTTGAGCGTGCAGCCCGGGATGCCCGCTATGCCGCGTTCAGTGAAATCACTCAAGTCAATGAAGTACTGCTGACTGGCCAGCACCGTGACGATCAGGCGGAAACCCTGCTGTTTCGCCTGTTGCGCGGGACCGGGGTGAGAGGTTTGTCAGGAATGCCACGGCAGCGTCGGCTGGGTCAGGGGCATCTGCTTCGGCCGTTGCTCGACATCACTCGTGCCGAGCTTGAGGCTTACGCCAGCGAACATCAGTTGAGCTGGGTCGAAGACCCTTCCAACCAGGATCGACATTTTGCGCGCAATTACCTGCGTCATGAGGTGTTCCCGGTAATGTCCGCGCGGTGGCCGCAAGCGATGGCGACCATGGCGCGCAGCGCTGGGCACTTGAGTGAGGCGCAGGGGTTGCTTGATGACTTGGCACAGATCGATTTGAGCCTGGCGCGTACCGTCAGCGAATTCGACTGGCTGGGTGTGCCATCGCTGGAGCTGGCGTCACTGGCAAAACTCTCCGCCGCGCGACAGCGCAATGCCCTCAGCCACTGGCTTGAGCCACTGACACGGCTGCCCGATAGCGACCATTGGTCGGGTTGGGAGAATTTGCGCGATGCCAGCGGCGATGCGCGGCCGATCTGGCGGCTGGCGGATGGCGAGCTACAACGCGCGGGGGGACGGATCTGGTGGCTGTCTGGCGATTGGCTGCGCAGTCCTCTCCCTGCTGGCGCATGGGTCGAGCCCGCGCTGCCGTTGAACTTGCCCGACAACGGCAGGCTCGCGATCACCGGGAAAATCCCTGAAGGCCCTTTGCAGATCCGCTATCGTGAAGGGGGAGAGGTGATGCTTTTACCCGATCGCGGGCATCGCGATCTGAAGCGTCTACTCAACGAAAGCAGGATCCCGCCGTTCGTGCGCGGCAGATTGCCGCTGCTGTTCAAAGACGGGCAATTGTTGGCGGTGGCCAACCTGCAAGGGCTTGACGGCGATACGGCAGGTGGCTGGAATTTGCATTGGCAGCCGTCGGTCGAAGATCAAGGTTTGAGCTGAAAGGGGCTTTCCGGTAGACTACGCTCCCTTCTTGATACAACTTCTGTGGATTCGCCTGAATTGCAGGAGTTGCCGATTACCAAGCAGTCTTTGCTGGGCGATTCCAAAAAATGTGTAGCGAGCAACGTACCGGTGTTTCATCTTCCGGTCTGTCCCAACGCGGCGGTTTTTTTGAAAGGTGCACTGTGATTAATGCAGGTGATCGGGGGCTTCGGCCTTCCTTCGCTTTCCCCGGCGGCTCGGACCGCTTTAACGCAGACTTCTAGGGTTTTTCATGACGCGCTACATATTCGTCACGGGCGGTGTTGTTTCTTCATTGGGGAAAGGCATTGCATCGGCATCATTGGCGGCCATCCTGGAGGCGCGGGGACTTAAGGTCACCATGCTGAAGCTGGACCCGTACATCAACGTCGACCCGGGCACCATGAGCCCGTTCCAGCACGGTGAAGTGTTCGTCACGCACGACGGCGCCGAGACCGACCTGGACCTGGGGCACTACGAGCGGTTCATCCGCACGACCATGACCCAGAACAACAACTTCACCACTGGCCGTGTCTACGAACACGTACTGCGCAAAGAGCGCCGTGGTGATTACCTGGGCGCCACCATCCAGGTGATCCCGCACATCACCGACGAAATCAAGCGCCGCATCATCAAGGGCGCCGGCGATGCCGACGTGGCGATGGTCGAGATCGGCGGCACCGTGGGTGACATCGAATCCCAACCGTTCCTCGAGGCCATCCGCCAGTTGCGTTTCGAAGTCGGTGCCAAGCGCGCGATGCTGATGCACCTCACGTTGGTTCCGTACATCGCCACCGCCGGCGAAACCAAGACCAAGCCAACCCAGCACTCGGTCAAGGAACTGCGTTCCATCGGCCTGCAGCCAGACGTGCTGGTGTGCCGCTCCGATCACCCGATCGATGTGTCTTCGCGCCGCAAGATCGCACAATTCACCAACGTTGAAGAACGTGCGGTGATCGCGCTGGAAGATGCCGACACCATCTACAAGATCCCGGGCATCCTGCACTCCCAGGGCCTGGACGATTTCGTCGTCGAGCGTTTCGGCCTGCAATGCGGCGGCGCCGATCTGTCCGAGTGGGAAGCCGTGGTCGACGCCAAGCTCAACCCTGAGCATGAAGTCACCATCGCCATGGTCGGCAAGTACATGGAGCTGCTGGACGCCTACAAGTCGCTGATCGAAGCGATGAGTCACGCCGGCATCAGCAACCGCACCAAGGTCAACCTGCGCTACATCGATTCCGAAGACATCGAAAACCAGGGCACCGCGCTGCTCGAAGGCGTCGACGCGATCCTGGTCCCTGGCGGCTTCGGTCTGCGTGGCGTGGAAGGCAAGATCACCGCCGTTCAATACGCTCGCGAAAACAAGGTGCCTTACCTGGGTATCTGCCTGGGCATGCAAGTGGCGGTCATCGAGTTCGCTCGTAACGTCATGGGCTGGAAAGACGCCAACTCCACCGAGTTCGATCGTGCCAGCGGTCATCCGGTCGTGGGCCTGATCACCGAGTGGGAAGACGCCACCGGCGCCGTCGAAACCCGTACCGAAACCTCCGACCTGGGCGGCACCATGCGCCTTGGCGCGCAGGATTGCCTGCTGGAGCCGGGTTCCCTGGTTCACGGTTGCTACGGCAAGGACGTGATCGTCGAGCGTCACCGTCACCGCTACGAAGTGAACAACAACCTGCTGCCGCAAATCATGGAAGCCGGTCTGAAAATCTCCGGTCGTTCCGGTGATGGCGCGCTGGTCGAAGTGGTGGAAGCACCGGATCATCCTTGGTTCGTCGCTTGCCAGTTCCACCCGGAGTTCACTTCGACGCCACGCGACGGTCACCCGTTGTTCAGCGGTTTCGTTAAAGCTGCTTTGGCTCAACACCAGAAGAAGGCGTAAACCTGATGGCGCAGAAGATCATCCGCGTAGGCGAAATCGAGATTGCCAACGACAAGCCCATGGTGCTTTTCGGTGGCATGAACGTGCTGGAAAGCCGCGACATGGCGATGCAAGTCTGCGAAGAGTACGTAAAGGTCACCCAGAAACTGGGTATCCCTTACGTGTTCAAGGCCAGCTTCGACAAGGCCAACCGCTCCTCCGTGACCTCTTACCGTGGCCCCGGCCTGGAAGAGGGCATGCGGATTTTCCAGGACATCAAGCAAGCCTTCGGGGTGCCGATCATCACCGACGTCCACGAGCCTGAGCAGGCCGCGGTCGTCGCTGAAGTCTGCGACATCATCCAGTTGCCGGCCTTCCTGTCGCGCCAGACCGACCTGGTGGTCGCGATGGCCAAGACCGGTGCGGTGATCAACATCAAGAAAGCCCAGTTCCTCGCGCCTCAGGAAATGAAACATATCCTGAACAAGTGCGTGGAAGCGGGTAACGATCAGTTGATCCTCTGCGAGCGCGGTTCGAGCTTCGGCTACAACAACCTGGTCGTCGACATGCTCGGCTTCGGCATCATGAAGCAGTTCGAATACCCGGTGTTCTTCGACGTGACCCACGCCCTGCAAATGCCAGGCGGTCGCGCGGATTCCGCCGGCGGTCGTCGCGCCCAGGTCCTCGACCTGGCGAAAGCCGGGATCAGCCAGTCGCTGGCCGGCCTGTTCCTCGAAGCCCACCCGGACCCGGACAACGCCAAATGCGACGGCCCCTGCGCCTTGCGTCTGGACAAACTGGAGCCATTCCTGGCCCAGCTCAAAGCTCTGGACGAGCTGGTGAAGAGTTTTCCGACGGTAGAAACCGCGTAATCCTCATTTCTCCGGTAAAGTACCGCACGATTTAACGCTCAGGCCCTCGGGCCTGGGCCTTATCGTCTGCAAGTCTGCCCGCTGCACATCGCTTGCCGACGGTAAAAGATTTCCTCTAGCTGCGTCGTTTTCGTCAACTTTGGAGTGTTTACAACAATGGCTAAAATCGTCGACATCAAAGGTCGTGAAGTTCTCGACTCCCGTGGCAATCCCACCGTGGAAGCGGACGTGCTTCTCGATAACGGCATCATCGGCAGTGCCTGCGCGCCGTCCGGTGCTTCCACTGGCTCGCGTGAAGCGCTCGAGCTGCGTGATGGCGACAAGAGCCGTTACCTGGGCAAGGGCGTACTCAAAGCCGTAGCCAACATCAACGGTCCGATCCGCGACCTGTTGAAAGGTACTGACCCAAGCGATCAGAAAGCGCTCGATCTGGCGATGATCAAGCTGGACGGCACCGAAAACAAAGGTTCCCTGGGCGCCAACGCAATCCTCGCCGTTTCCCTGGCCGCGGCCAAGGCAGCAGCCCAGGACCAGGACCTGCCGCTGTACGCGCACATCGCCAACCTGAACGGCACCCCGGGTGTCTACTCGATGCCGGTGCCGATGATGAACATCATCAACGGTGGCGAGCACGCCGATAACAACGTCGACATCCAGGAATTCATGGTTCAGCCGGTTGGCGCCAAGTCTTTCTCGGAAGGCCTGCGCATGGGCACCGAGATTTTCCATCACCTCAAAGCCGTGCTGAAGGCCCGTGGCCTGAGCACTGCCGTGGGTGACGAAGGTGGTTTCGCACCGAACCTGGCTTCCAACGAAGACGCTTTGAAAGTGATCTCCGAAGCCGTGGCCAACGCCGGTTACAAGCTGGGCACCGACGTGACCCTGGCACTGGACTGCGCAGCCAGCGAATTCTACGAAGACGGCAAGTACAATCTGTCCGGCGAAGGCCAGGTGTTCACCGCTGAAGGTTTCGCCGATTACCTGAAAGGTCTGACCGAGCGTTACCCGATCATCTCCATCGAAGATGGCCTGGACGAGTCCGACTGGGCTGGCTGGAAAATCCTCACCGACAAGATCGGCGAGAAGACCCAGCTGGTAGGCGACGACCTGTTCGTGACGAACACCAAGATCCTGAAAGAAGGCATCGATAAAAAGATCGCCAACTCGATCCTGATCAAGTTCAACCAGATCGGCACCCTGACCGAAACCCTGGAAGCCATCCAGATGGCCAAGGCCGCCGGTTACACCGCCGTGATCTCGCACCGCTCGGGCGAAACCGAAGACTCGACCATTGCCGACCTGGCCGTGGGCACTTCGGCTGGCCAGATCAAGACCGGTTCGCTGTGCCGTTCCGATCGCGTTTCCAAGTACAACCAACTGCTGCGTATCGAAGAGCAGCTGAACGGCAAGGCCAAGTACAACGGTCGCAGCGAATTCCGCGGTTGATCGTCAGCTGATAAAAAAGACACCGGATTGTGTCGGAAAAGTCGCTACAGCGGCGTTTTTGCCACTAATCTGATGCCTTGTAAGCACAAGCCTGGTTCTTCCAGGCTTCGTGCTATCAGTTGCTTCATGTTTTGGCATGGCTGTCTTTTTTCACTGGATACCTGATATTCGATGCGCAGTCCCAATTGGTTGTTCCTCGTCTTGCTCCTGCTGCTGGCTGGCCTGCAGTACCGCCTGTGGGTGGGTAATGGCAGCCTGGCCCAAGTGGCCGAGCTGACTCAGCAGATCGCGGATCAACAGGCCGAGAACCAGACCTTGCTGGAGCGCAATCGGGTGATGGACGCTGAAGTCAGCGAGTTGAAAAAGGGTATGGAAACCGTTGAAGAACGGGCTCGCCATGAGTTGGGCATGGTCAAGGACGGTGAAACCCTTTACCAGTTGGCACAATGAACCTGCCTCTGCCGGCCTTCTGGGCCGTGATTCCTGCCGCGGGCGTCGGAGCCCGTATGGCCGCGGACCGTCCCAAGCAATACTTGCAACTGGGCGGGCGCACTATTCTCGAACACAGCCTTGGCTGTTTCCTTGATCATCCTGGCCTCAAGGGCGTGGTGGTCAGTCTTGCTGTCGATGATCCTTACTGGCCAAACCTGGCCTGTGCCAATCACCCGCGTGTTGCCCGGGTCGAGGGCGGTGCCGAGCGTTCCGGTTCGGTGCTCAATGCGTTGCTGCATTTGCACGCGCAAGGTGCTGGCGATGAAGATTGGGTGCTGGTCCACGATGCCGCACGGCCAAACCTGAGCCGTAACGATCTGGACAAACTGCTGGCAGAGCTGGCTGACGATCCTGTCGGAGGACTGCTGGCGGTTCCGGCGCGGGATACGCTCAAGCGGGTAGATAAACACGGTCGTGTCGTTGAGACAGTGGATCGCAGTGTTATCTGGCAGGCGTATACACCGCAGATGTTTCGCCTCGGTGCGTTGCATCGGGCGTTGGCCGATAGCTTGGTGGCTGATGCCGTTATCACTGACGAAGCTTCGGCCATGGAGTGGGCAGGGCTGGCACCGCGCTTGATAGAAGGTCGAGCTGACAACCTCAAGGTCACTCGCCCCGAAGACCTCGAGTGGTTGAGACAGCGTTGGGCTAACCGCCGCTAAAAGATCGATATTCTGGCCGCTCTGCCAGCCCTTCCTTCAAGTAATCCACCAATTTGCGCACCTTCGGCGACAGATGCCGTTGCTGTGGATACAGCGCCCAAACCGCGGTATTCGGCGGTTGATGCGCTTCCAGCAGCGAAATCAACGCGCCGCTCTTGAGATGTTCCAGCACGTAATAGTCCGGCAGCTGACACAACCCCACGCCCTGAAGCGCTGCATCCAGCACCGCTTGCCCACTGTTGCAGCGCCAGTTTCCTTGCACCCGCTGCGAAAATTCCCGCCCGTTCTGTTCCAGTTGCCAGAGATCCGAGCTGCCGATGAGGCAATTGTGCCGGCTCAGTTCCGACAGGCTGTGTGGGCGACCATACCGTTCCACGTAGGACGGTGAGGCGCAGAGGAACATGCGCCTCGGTGCCAGGCGCGTGGCGACCAGTCGTGAATCCTGCAAGCGCCCCAACCGGATTGCCAGGTCCAGGCCTTCATGCACCAGGTCAAGTTGGCGATTGCTCAATTCAATGTCGATGCGCAGTTGTGGATACAGCCCCATGAAACGTGTCACCAGCGGCACGATGAAGCGTTCGCCATAGGCCACGGCGCAGGTCATGCGCAGCATGCCCTTGGGTTCGCTGGTCAAGTCGCCGACCGCGCGCAAGGCTTCTTCGCGACCATCCTGCAAGCGTTGGCAATGTTGCAGAAATGTTTGCCCGGCCTCGGTCAGGGTGACGCGGCGGGTACTGCGGTAGAGCAAGCGGGTTTGCAAACGTTCTTCTAGGCGTACGATTTGTCGACTGATGTGGGAGGACGAAACTCCCAGGCGCTCGGCGGCCGCGGTGAACTGGCTGCATTCGGCAACGGCCACGAATTCGTCGATACCTTCCCAGCGATTGTCGGACATCAAGGATTATCCCTGTGTAGCAATAATGTTTTGCTTTTGGCTGGATTATTCACCGTAACGCGCTGTATTACACTCGATGTCTCGTTTTTATTCACTGGAGAATCACCATGATCAAGTCGCGCGCCGCCGTTGCCTTCGAGGCCAAGAAACCGCTGGAGATCGTTGAAGTCGATGTCGCCATGCCCAAGGCCGGTGAAGTGTTGCTGCGCGTGGTGGCCTCCGGTGTCTGCCATACCGACGCCTACACCCTGTCGGGCGCCGACCCGGAAGGCATCTTTCCATCGATCCTCGGCCACGAAGGCGGGGCGATTGTCGAAGCGATTGGTGAGGGCGTGACCTCGGTCGCGGTGGGCGATCACGTGATTCCGCTGTACACCCCGGAATGCCGCCAGTGCAAATTCTGCCTGTCGGGCAAGACCAACCTGTGCCAGGCGATTCGTGCCACCCAGGGCAAGGGTTTGATGCCGGACGGTACTTCACGTTTTTCCTACAAGGGCCAGTCGATTTTCCACTACATGGGGACCTCGACCTTCTCCGAGTACACCGTGCTCCCGGAAATTTCCGTGGCCAAGATCGCCAAGGAAGCGCCGCTGGCAAAAGTCTGCCTGCTGGGCTGCGGTGTCACCACCGGTATCGGTGCCGTACTCAATACCGCCAAGGTAAAACCAGGTGACACCGTGGCCATTTTCGGCCTGGGCGGCATCGGTCTGTCGGCCGTCATCGGCGCCGTCAAAGCCAAGGCTGCCCGCATCATCGCCATCGACATCAACCCGGCCAAATTCGAAATCGCCCGGCAGCTGGGTGCAACCGATTGTGTCAACCCGAAAGACTTCGATCGCCCGATCCAGGAAGTCATCGTCGACATGACCGACGGTGGCGTCGACTTTTCCTTCGAGTGCATCGGCAACGTGCAATTGATGCGTGCCGCGCTTGAGTGCTGCCACAAGGGTTGGGGTGAGTCGGTCATCATCGGCGTGGCCGGTGCCGGCCAGGAGATTGCTACCCGTCCGTTCCAGTTGGTCACCGGTCGCGTCTGGCGCGGTTCGGCGTTCGGTGGCGTGCGCGGGCGTACCGAGTTGCCGAGCTACGTGGAAATGGCTGAAACCGGCGAAATCCCGCTGGATACGTTCATCACCCACACCATGGGCCTGGAAGATATCAATAAGGCGTTCGACCTGATGCATGAAGGCAAAAGCATCCGCTCCGTCATTCATTTCTGAGGTCCGCCATGAGCCTGGAAAACATCTCCTGCCAGAAAAGCTTTGGCGGCTGGCACAAGCGCTATCGACACCGCTCCGACGTGCTGGGCTGCGACATGGTGTTCGCCGTGTATCTGCCGCCGCAAGCCGAGCAGGGTGGCAAACTGCCGGTGCTGTACTGGTTGTCCGGCCTGACCTGCACCGACGAGAACTTCATGCAGAAAGCCGGCGCCATGCGCATGGCCGCCGAACTGGGGTTGATCATTGTCGCGCCGGACACCAGCCCTCGCGGTCCCGACGTGCCGGGCGATCCGGACGGCGCCTGGGACTTCGGTCTGGGCGCCGGTTTTTACCTGAATGCCACCCAGGAACCCTGGTCGCGTCACTACCGGATGCACGACTATGTCGTGCAGGAATTGCCGGCATTGGTCGAAGCCCATTTCCCGGCGGCGGACAAGCGCGGCATCAGCGGTCACTCGATGGGTGGCCACGGTGCGCTGGTCTGTGCGTTGCGCAATCCGGGGCGTTATCTGTCGGTGTCGGCGTTCTCGCCGATCAACAATCCGATGGATTGTCCGTGGGGGCAAAAAGCCTTTTCCCGTTATCTGGGCGAGGACCGTTCGAAATGGCGCGAGTGGGATGCCTGTGTGTTGATTGCCGAGGCCGATGAGAAGCTGCCGCTACTGGTCGATCAGGGCGACCGCGATGATTTCCTGGCCACCCAGCTCAAGCCTGAAGCCTTGCAACAGGCGAGCAAACTGGCCGGTCACCCGCTGACGTTGCGCCTGCAACCTGGCTACGACCACAGCTATTTCTTCATTGCCAGTTTCATCGAAGATCACTTGCGGCATCACGCGCATGCTCTAGTTGCCCAATAGCAGGTAGAATCACGCCCTGATAAATTCGGGGCGTTTTTTTATGCGTATTGGCCACGGCTATGATGTGCACCGTTTCGCTGAAGGCGATTTCATTACTCTGGGCGGCGTGCGTATCGCACACGGCTTCGGGCTGCTCGCTCATTCCGACGGTGACGTCCTGCTGCACGCCTTGAGCGATGCCTTGCTCGGGGCTGCCGCGCTGGGTGATATCGGCAAGCACTTCCCGGACACCGACCCGCAGTTCAAGGGCGCCGACAGCCGAGTGCTGTTGCGTCATGTCGTCGCACTGATCCACGCCAAAGGCTGGAAGGTCGGCAACGTCGATAACACCATCGTCGCCCAGGCGCCGAAAATGGCCCCGCATATCGAATCGATGCGCGCGCTGATTGCCGCGGATCTTCAAGTTGAGTTGGATCAAGTGAACGTGAAAGCTACCACCACCGAAAAGCTCGGCTTTGTCGGTCGCGAAGAAGGCATTGCCGTGCATTCCGTTGCCTTGTTGCTGCGCGCATGAACGAACTGCAATTGCTAGGCCCGCGGGCTTATGGTGAGGCCCTCGGCACGGCGGTATTGAAAGCCATCGCGGAAGATTTCCAGGTCGACGAAGTCCTCGACATTCCCTTGAGCGGCGACGGCGAACACCTGTGGATCTGGGTGGAAAAACGCGGCCTGAATACCGAAGAAGCGGCGCGGCGAATCGCCAAGGCCGCCGGCGTCCCATTGCGCACTGTCAGCTACGCCGGGCTCAAGGATCGTCAGGCGCTGACGCGTCAGTGGTTCAGCGTGCAGCTGCCGGGCAAGGCCGATCCGGACCTGTCGGCGGCGGAAAACGACACGCTGAAAATCCTCAAGACCAGCCGGCACAAACGCAAGTTGCAGCGCGGTGCGCATTCGGCCAACGGCTTCACCTTGCGACTAACCCAGTTCGCTGGCGACAAGGCGGGGATCGAAGATCGCCTGCAGGTGATCGCCAAACAGGGCATCCCCAACTATTTCGGCGCCCAGCGCTTCGGGCATGACGGCGGCAACGTGGTCGATGCCCGTGCCTGGGCCGCGCGCAAGGCCTTGCCGGAACAGCGTAACGTTCGATCGCGCCTGCTCTCCACCGCGCGCAGTTTCCTGTTCAATCAGGTGCTGGCCGCGCGTGTCGCCGACGGCACCTGGCAGCGCGCCCAGGTCGGCGATCTGCTGGCGTTCACCGACAGCCGCAGCTTTTTTCCGGCCGGCGAGGCCGAATGCAGCGATCCGCGCCTGGCGATTCTCGATCTGCACCCGACGGGTCCGCAGTGGGGCGAAGGTGACTCGCCGGCCACGGGCGCTGTCCATGAACTGGAGCAGGCAATCGCCGCGCGCGAAGCGGACCTTCGCGATTGGTTGATTAACGCCGGAATGAGCCACGAACGTCGAATCCTGCGGCTGCCTATTGCCGGGTTGACGTGGCATTATCCCGAGCCTGACATTCTGCAACTGGAATTCGTCCTGCCGGCCGGATGTTTCGCCACCGTATTGGTGCGCGAGCTTGTCGATCTGGTGCCGGTGGGGCAGACGGACAGCCCATGCGTATTCTGATTTCTAACGACGATGGGGTAACCGCACCCGGTCTCGCCGCGCTTTATGCTGCGCTGGCGGATTACACCGAGTGCGTGGTTATCGCCCCGGACCAGGACAAAAGTGGCGCCAGCAGCTCGTTGACGCTCGACCGTCCGTTGCACCCGCAGACGCTGGCCAACGGCTTTATCAGCCTCAACGGCACGCCGACCGATTGCGTGCACCTGGGCCTCAACGGCTTGCTGGAGCGTGAGGCGGACATGGTGGTTTCCGGGATTAACCTGGGCGCTAACCTTGGCGATGACGTCCTGTATTCCGGCACCGTGGCGGCGGCGCTCGAAGGGCGTTTCCTGACGCGTCCTGCATTTGCCTTCTCTTTGGCTTCGCGCCAGGTCGAGAACCTTCCCACGGCCGCTTACTTTGCGCGCAAACTGGTCGAGGCCCATGCCGACCTTGACCTGCCACCGCGCACGGTACTGAACGTGAATATTCCCAATCTGCCGCTGGACCACATCCGCGGGATCCAGTTGACCCGCCTGGGCCATCGCGCCCGCGCGGCGGCTCCAATAAAGGTGGTCGACCCGCGCGGCAAGGCCGGGTACTGGATCGCCGCAGCGGGGGACGCCGAGGATGGCGGCCCGGGCACTGATTTTCATGCCGTGATGCAGGGCTATGTATCCATTACGCCGTTGCAACTGGATCGCACCTTCAATGACGCCTTCAAAAGCCTCGATGGCTGGCTGGAGGGGCTGCGCTAATGTCTCGTGAGCAAGACGATATGCTGCGTCGCGGCATCGGCATGACCTCGCAACGGACCCGCGAACGCCTCATTCAGCGGCTATACGAAGAGGGCGTGTCCAATGCCAAGGTGCTGGAAGTCATCCGTCGTACACCGCGTCACCTGTTCGTCGATGAAGCGCTGGCGCACCGTGCCTACGAAGACACCGCGCTACCGATCGGACATAACCAGACCATCTCCCAGCCTTACATGGTGGCCCGCATGAGCGAGCTGCTGCTGGAGGATGGCCCGCTGGACAAGGTGATGGAAATCGGGACGGGATCCGGCTACCAGACGGCGGTGCTGTCGCAACTGGTCGAGCGTGTCTTCTCCGTCGAGCGCATCAAGGTGTTGCAGGATCGGGCCAAGGAACGCCTGGTCGAGTTGAACCTGCGCAACGTGGTGTTTCGCTGGGGCGATGGCTGGGAAGGTTGGCCGGCGCTGGCACCCTATAACGGCATTATCGTGACGGCGGTGGCCACTGACGTACCCCAGGCCTTGCTTGATCAATTGGCGCCCGGGGGGCGTCTGGTGATCCCGGTCGGGTCCGGTGAGGTTCAACAATTGATGCTGATCATTCGCGAGGAGCAGGGTTTTTCCAGGCGTGTCCTGGGGGCTGTACGCTTCGTCCCGTTGCTCAACGGACCGTTGGCCTGAGCATTTATTTCAGCGCGCTGAATTCTCTTCGATGGCCTTTGTCTTACATCGGCATCGATGGGTTAAACGGGGTGTTTTGTCTGGCAGCAAACGTGTGCGTGAAGCCTTTTCGCTTCATTAAGGGTAAAGCGTGCACGGCCCGTTATACTGGCGACATTTCGTGCCGGAACACGGCAAATCATATTTTCAGCCACCACAAAGGGAGCGGCGGGTGAGTCTCACAGTCATTGCGCAGCGTATGGGTAAAACGAGCTTTCAGCGCCTGGTGACTGGCCTTGTCATGAGCACCTTGCTGGTCGGTTGTTCCAGCAACAAATCCAGCGATGTACGGGTTGTCGATCGCAACAACAATGCGGTTGCCCAGCGCCCGGCGGTCACGACAGGGCAGTACGTTGTCCGGCCGAAAGATACGTTGTTCTCGATCGCCTTCCGCTACGGTTGGGACTACAAGGCGCTCGCAGCACGCAACAACATTCCCGAGCCCTACACGATCCGTCCGGGTCAGACGATTCGCTTCGATGGTCGCACCGGTTCAACACCGACAACGGTGGTCAGTTCGTCCAATTCCACACCTTCGTCATCGAGTAAAACCACGGTTATTCGTCGTCCGGTCGACGGTGCCACTACGACCACGCCGGTGGTTGTACCGTCCGTCGCCAACAAGCCGGCACCCGCTCCATTGCCTCCTGCAGGTCCGGCCCCGACCGGCTGGGGATGGCCTTCTAATGGCATTTTGATTGGAAAATTCTCTTCAAACGGTAGTTTGAATAAAGGAATTGATATCGCCGGAGATTTGGGACAGCCTGTTTTAGCTGCGTCTGATGGGACGGTGGTATACGCCGGGAGTGGCTTAAGGGGCTACGGCGAATTAGTCATCATCAAACACAGCGAAACCTACGTCAGTGCCTACGGACATAACCGCAGGCTGTTGGTTCGGGAGGGGCAGCAGGTCAAGGTCGGACAGACAATTGCCGAAATGGGGTCAACGGGTACAGACCGGGTGAA
The DNA here is from genome assembly GCF_902498195.1 of Pseudomonas fluorescens. Taxonomy (GTDB): domain Bacteria; phylum Pseudomonadota; class Gammaproteobacteria; order Pseudomonadales; family Pseudomonadaceae; genus Aquipseudomonas; species Aquipseudomonas fluorescens_BU. The sequence goes on from NZ_CABVIY010000002.1 coordinate 625,664, forward strand.
ACTGCATTTTGAGATTCGCCGCCAAGGTAAACCTGTAGATCCGCTGCAATTCCTGCCACGTCGTTGATCGCTACCAGCCTGTTCCATCACGTAGAGGGGACAGGCTCCAGCGTTGCCAAGGATAAAGGCGCCGCTTGAGCTTGAGGTCGAACTCACCAAAGGACTATAACAATGGCTCTCAGTAAAGAAGTGCCGGAGTTTGACATCGACGATGAGGTTCTCCTGATGGAGACCGGCATCGATACGGATTCGATGTCGAATGATGAAGGGGCGGCTCCACCTTCCGTTCGTGCCAAATCCAAACACTCCGCGTCGTTGAAGCAACACAAGTACATTGACTACACGCGGGCGCTCGATGCCACGCAGTTGTATCTCAATGAGATCGGCTTTTCCCCCCTGTTGTCCCCCGAAGAAGAAGTTCATTTTGCGCGCCTGTCGCAAAGTGGCGATCCGGCCGGGCGCAAACGCATGATTGAAAGCAACCTGCGGCTGGTGGTGAAAATCGCCCGGCGCTACGTCAATCGTGGCTTGTCGCTGCTTGATCTGATCGAAGAGGGCAACCTCGGCCTGATTCGGGCGGTGGAGAAGTTCGACCCTGAGCGCGGCTTCCGCTTTTCGACCTACGCGACCTGGTGGATTCGTCAAACCATCGAGCGCGCGATCATGAATCAGACCCGGACCATCCGGTTGCCGATCCATGTGGTCAAGGAGCTCAACGTGTACCTTCGGGCTGCACGTGAGCTGACGCAGAAGCTCGACCATGAACCCTCACCCGAAGAAATCGCCAACCTGCTGGAAAAACCGGTGGGCGAGGTCAAGCGCATGCTCGGCTTGAATGAGCGGGTTTCTTCGGTCGACGTCTCGCTGGGTCCGGATTCGGATAAAACCCTGCTGGACACCCTGACCGATGATCGCCCAACCGATCCGTGCGAGCTGTTGCAGGATGACGACCTGTCGCAGAGCATCGATCAATGGCTGTCCGAGTTGACCGACAAGCAGCGCGAGGTGGTTGTTCGCCGCTTCGGCCTGCGCGGCCACGAGAGCAGCACCCTGGAAGACGTAGGCCTGGAAATTGGCCTGACCCGGGAACGGGTCAGACAGATTCAGGTTGAAGGCCTGAAGCGTCTTCGGGAGATCCTGGAGAAGAATGGCTTGTCGAGCGAGTCGCTGTTTCAATAACAGGCTCGTATAGATGGCAACAAAAAGCCCCGACTGGTTCGGGGCTTTTTGTTGGCTGGAGGATTCAATTTCGATGGAGCGGGTTGAATGTCGGTTTCTTCGCTAGCGGCGACCTGCGGTTAGGCCTGCAGCACCATGAGGGCAGGGGATCAGGTTTTTCGACATACGTTGTAAGTCTTCACTTACTCTTTCGTAAGTGTTCGATATTTTTACAGTGTGGCGGTCGGCCGTTGCCTATCACGCACAGTGTTATCTCTCTGAAAGTTAAGTCATTTTTTAAAGATTATGAGCATATGACAGCCTGTTCAGGCCCAGGAGGGCGGTTGCTCTCACTGGGGATCCCATTAGTATCCGGGTTGTGTCAACGGACAGACACACCCTTCACGGATGAAGGGGATGGACATCGCAGGAAGCGATTCATCAGGACGATGAAAAGGAATACAGGGAATAGGGAAAAAATGTGGGCGGGTCAAACCGCCCCTTTTTTTCGCCCGTAGAAAAGCAAAAAGGCCCTTGTGGGGCCTTTTTCGCGAACGCGGGGGTGATCAGCGTTCGAGGTGTTCGATCTTGCCTGGTTTGCCATCCCATTCAGCGGAATCGGGCAGTGGATCTTTCCGCTCGGTAATGTTCGGCCAAACCTCGGCCAACTCCAGGTTCAAGGCAAGGAAGTTTTCCATACCCGCCGGGACTTCATCTTCGGAGAAGATGGCTACGGCAGGGCATTCAGGTTCGCACAGTGCGCAGTCGATGCACTCATCCGGGTGAATCACCAGGAAATTCGGGCCTTCGTAAAAGCAGTCCACCGGACAGACTTCTACGCAGTCGGTGTACTTGCACTTGATGCAGTTGTCGGTGACGACGAAGGTCATTTCTAATTTTCTCCTCAGGCGCGGCTTGCTGCGCCCCTTCACGTAGGGGTCGCAAGGTTTGGGAGCGATAGTCTGCAGGCCAGGCTATAACCTGCAGCATCCCAAACCGCGCGCGATTCTATCAGCTTACAAGCCTGTGCGTTAGATCCGTGTCTTTAGTGTATAGAGCATTTCGAGTGCGCGGCGCGGCGTCATGTCGTCCAGATCGAGCTTGGCCAGGTCATCCAGCACCGGGTGCGGCAGGCTGGCGAACATGTCGCTCTGTTGAGGCGCGGCCGGTTTGCCCTTGGCAGGCTTGGGCGTTTCATGGGGCAGGGCGGTGTCTTCCAGCCGGCTCAAATGCTCGCGGGCGCGCACGATCACTTCACTCGGCACACCGGCCAACTGCGCCACCGCCAGGCCGTAGCTCTGGCTGGCAGGCCCTGGCAGCACGTGGTGCAGGAACACGATGCGTTCATTGTGCTCGGTCGCGTTGAGGTGAACGTTGGCCACCAGTGGTTGGGCTTCCGGCAAGACCGTCAGCTCGAAGTAGTGGGTGGCGAACAGTGTGTAGGCGCGCAAATGGGCCAGTCGTTCCGCCGCCGCCCAGGCCAGGGACAAGCCGTCGAACGTGCTGGTGCCGCGTCCGACTTCGTCCATCAGCACCAGGCTGCGCTCGGTGGCGTTGTGCAGGATGTTGGCGGTTTCGCTCATTTCGACCATGAAGGTCGAGCGCCCGCCGGCCAGGTCATCGCTTGAACCGATCCGCGTGAAGATCCGGTCGACCAGCGACAATTCACAACTGGCCGCCGGTACGAAACTGCCGATATGGGCCAGCAACACGATCAACGCGGTCTGGCGCATGTAAGTGGATTTACCGCCCATGTTCGGGCCGGTGATCACCAGCATGCGCGTATTGTCGTCAAGGCTCAGGTCATTGGCTACGAACGGCGTGGTCAGCACTTGTTCGACCACTGGGTGGCGACCCTGGCTGATACGCATGCATGGCTCGCTGACGAATCGCGGACAGTTCAAGTCCAGGTTCAGCGCGCGCTCGGCAAGGTTGCTGAGTACGTCCAGCTCGGCCAGCGCCGCGGCGGTGTCCTGCAGCGGTGGCAATTGTGCGATCAGATCCTCGAGCAGCGCTTCGTAGAGCATCTTCTCCCGGGCCAGGGCGCGGCTCTTGGCCGACAAGGCCTTGTCTTCGAAGGCCTTGAGCTCCGGCGTAATGAATCGTTCGGCACCCTTGAGGGTCTGGCGGCGGATGTAGTCGGCCGGTGCCGATTCAGCCTGTTTGCTCGGCAGCTCGATGAAGTAACCGTGGATGCGGTTGTAACCGACTTTCAGGTGCGACAGGCCGGTGCGGGCTTTTTCACGGGCTTCGAGGTCGATCAGGAATTGCCCGGCGTTTTCGCTGAGCGATTGCAGTTCATCGAGTTCGCTGTCGTAACCGGTCTTCAGCACGCCACCGTCGCGGATCACCGCTGGCGGGTTATCGACGATGGCTTTTTCCAGCAGCGCGGCCAACGCCGGATAGGTACTGGTGGTGATCGCCAGTTGTTGCAGGTGCGGAGCTTCAAGCTCGGTCATCGCCACTTGCAATTCAGGCAGCGCGCCGAGAGCGTCGCGCAGGCGTGCAAGGTCCCGCGGGCGGGCGTTGCGCAGGCCAATGCGGGCAAGGATCCGCTCGATGTCGCCGATTTCCTTGAGTTGCGGTTGCAGTTTTTCGAAACGGTAGCCGTCGAGCAGGCACGTGATCGACGTCTGACGGGCCAGCAGAATTTTCAGGTCGCGCAGAGGGCGATTAAGCCAGCGGGTCAGTAAACGGCTGCCCATGGCGGTCTGGCAACGGTCGACCACCGATTGCAACGTGTTGTCACGACCGCCGGCCAGGTTGGTGTCCAGCTCCAGGTTGCGACGGCTCGCGCCGTCCAGCACCACGGTATCGTCCAGGCGTTCATGGCGCAGGCTGCGCAAGTGGGGAAGGGCGGTGCGTTGGGTTTCCTTGGCATAGGCCAGCAGGCAACCGGCGGAGCCGATGGCCAGCGTCAGGTTCTCGCAACCGAAACCTTTCAGGTCCTGGGTGGAAAATTGCTGGCACAGGCTTTTCAGCGCCGAATCACGCTCGAAATCCCATGGCGCACGGCGACGAACGCCACGACGTTTTTCCGCTGGTAGATCCTTTGGCCAGTCATCCGGGATCAGCAGCTCCACCGGATTGACGCGCTCCAGCTCCGCCAGCAGATTCTCCCAGCCCTTGATTTCCAGCACGCTGAAGTTGCCGCTGGTAATGTCCAGCACCGCCAGGCCGAACAGGCGCTCATCACCCAGGACGGCAGCGATCAGGTTATCCCGACGTTCATCCAGCAGCGCCTCGTCACTCACCGTCCCGGGGGTGATGATCCGCACCACCTGACGATCTACCGGCCCCTTGCTGGTGGCAGGGTCGCCGACCTGTTCACAGATCACCACCGACTCGCCGAGTTTCACCAGTTTCGCCAGGTAACCTTCGGCGGCGTGGTAAGGAATCCCGCACATCGGAATCGCCTGGCCGGCCGATTGCCCACGGGCGGTCAGGGTGATGTCCAGCAACTTGGCGGCCTTCTTCGCGTCCTCATAGAAGATCTCGTAGAAGTCACCCATGCGGTAGAACATCAACTGGTCTGGGTGCTGGTTCTTCAGGCGCCAGTACTGTTGCATCATCGGCGTGTGGGAGGACAGGTCGGAAACGGCTGTATTCATTGGGGATCGGAAAACTCGTTGAAAGGTGTGGGGCAAAGGTGGGGCATCGGCCCGGCTTTTCCGCGATGGGCGCAAGATTAACATGGGCGGTCTGCCGGACGCAGGGATGAACGCCATGTGGTGCATTTCTACTGGTTTATGCACTGTTTATGCGTTATTAATGCAATTCGGCATTTGTCTTCTTCGAGAAGTACCAACACTATGCGCGTGATGCAAAAACGCAATGTTTCTACCGTCTTGAGAGCGCTGCTCGATCAGCACGGGATCTCCCCGACGGAGCTTCACCGTCGTACCGGCGTGGCTCAATCCACGCTCTCGCGTATCCTCAGCGGGAAGATCGTCGATCCTTCGGACAAGCACATTTCGAAGATCGCCGAGTATTTCAACCTGAGCACGGACCAGTTGCGCGGTCGCGCGGAAGTCGCGTCGCCAGCGACTGTCGGACGCGATAAGTCGCATTCGGAGCTCAAGGATATAAGTCTGTGGGACGACGATACGCCCGTCGAAGACGACGAGGTGTCTGTCCCCTTTCTGCGCGAGGTAGAGTTGGCTGCGGGATCGGGAAGATTTGTCATTGAAGAGAGCGAACGCTCTAGTTTGCGCTTCGGCAAGCGCAGTCTGCGCCATAACGGCGTGCAGTTCGACCAGGCAAAATGTGTCACCGTGCGTGGCAACAGTATGTTGCCAGTGCTGCGTGACGGGGCCACTGTCGGGGTCAATGCCGGCAAATGCGGGATTGGCGACATCATTGACGGCGATCTTTATGCAATCAACCACAACGGCCAGTTGCGCGTGAAACAGCTTTATCGCCTGCCCACCGGTATTCGTCTGCGCAGCTTCAACCGTGATGAACATCCGGACGAGGACTACAGTTTTCAGGAGATGCAGGAGGAACAAATCGTTATCCTCGGTCACGTCTTCTGGTGGGGCATGTACGCTCGATAACCTCGGTTTCGCCCGGAAAAACCGCTAACCCAGCGGTTTTTTTTCGCCTGGTAAATACACGTCATAGCGTCTTCAAGCGTTTTTTTGATGCGCTTGTGCATTTCACTGCGAGCAATGTATGCGTTATGGCATTGATTAACTATGCGTTAGTGCATAGGCTTGTCAGCGACCTGATCAGATCCTGGTCTGGGCGAAGCTAAAGAGAGCCATGGGTGGCAACCTCATCCTCAGGAGGCGTGTAATGACATTTGAGCAGTCTGTGTGGCAGGACATGCCCCTTTGGCTGGTGATTGCCCTCATTTTGCTCGGCGGCGTTGCGGGCGAGATGTGGCGTGCAGACAAGGAAGGTATTCGCGGTTGGTCGCTTTTGCGGCGACTGTTCATGCGCTCGGGCTCCAGCATGATTTGCGGTGCTTCGGCAGTCATGCTGCTGCATGCCGCCGGTGTTTCCATCTGGGTCGCGTGCGCAGGCGCTTGTCTAACGGCGATGGCCGGTACGGACGTCGTTATCGGCCTGTGTGAGCGATGGGTCGCCAGGCGCATTGGCGTGGCTGTCAGACTGCCCGGCGATGCCGAGGACTGATTGTCTATCAGCCTTGTATCAGGGCCCTCGCCCGCTAACATTTTGATCGACGCCGTAACTTGCAAGCGCGATCCGCTCGTGTACGGTAGTCCTCATTCCGCCCGATCAGGAGATGACCGTGAAAGAAATCACCCAGTTGGCCGCTGAACTCGGCAGGCGCTTGCAGGTTCTCAATGCCCACGTCACTGCCGCAGAGTCCTGCACCGGTGGCGGAATCAGCGAGGCGATCACCCGGATTCCGGGCAGCTCGGCGTGGTTCGAAGCCGGTTATGTCACCTATTCCAACCTGCAGAAAACCCGGCAACTGGATGTCCCGGCGGGTCTGTTCCCAACGGTGGGTGCTGTCAGTCGCGAGGTGGTCGAGGCCATGGTCCGTGGCGCCCAGGAAAAAAGCCACGCACGTTTTGCCGTGGCGGTAAGTGGGGTCGCCGGGCCGGATGGCGGCTCGCCAAACAAGCCGGTAGGCACCGTCTGGTTGGCTTGGGGCGTCGGTGAGCAGGTGTTCAGCGAGGTGCAGCACTTCCCAGGTAACCGGGACGAGGTCCGCCGACAAACGGTGAAGGCCGCGCTAGAGGGGCTGCTACGGCATGCGGCAACAGAAATCTCAAATCAGGGGTAGGCGATCCTCGAGCGCTGTGGAATAATACTGTCTACTTATACAGGTGTTGGCCGTCAGGCCTTATTGATTACGTGAGGACTTTAATGGACGACAACAAGAAGAAAGCCTTGGCTGCGGCCCTGGGTCAGATCGAACGTCAATTCGGCAAGGGTGCCGTAATGCGTATGGGCGATCAGGACCGCCAGGCGATCCCGGCCATCTCTACTGGCTCTCTGGGTCTGGACATCGCACTGGGCATTGGCGGTCTGCCAAAAGGCCGTATTGTTGAAATCTATGGTCCTGAATCTTCCGGTAAAACCACGCTGACATTGTCCGTGATCGCCCAGGCTCAAAAAGCCGGCGCGACCTGCGCATTCGTCGATGCCGAACACGCCCTCGACCCTGAATACGCCGGCAAGCTGGGCGTCAACGTCGACGACCTGCTGGTTTCCCAACCGGACACCGGCGAGCAGGCCCTGGAAATCACCGACATGCTGGTGCGCTCCAACGCGGTTGACGTGATCATCGTCGACTCCGTGGCGGCGCTGGTGCCAAAGGCTGAAATCGAAGGCGAAATGGGTGACATGCACGTGGGCCTGCAAGCCCGTCTGATGTCCCAGGCGCTGCGTAAAATCACCGGTAACATCAAGAACGCCAACTGCCTGGTGATCTTCATCAACCAGATCCGTATGAAAATCGGCGTGATGTTCGGCAGCCCGGAGACCACCACCGGTGGTAACGCGTTGAAGTTCTACGCGTCGGTTCGTCTGGATATCCGCCGCACTGGCGCGGTGAAAGAAGGTGATGAGGTTGTCGGTAGCGAAACTCGTGTCAAGGTTGTGAAGAACAAGGTGGCTTCGCCGTTCCGTCAGGCCGAGTTCCAGATTCTTTACGGCAAGGGTATCTACCTCAATGGTGAGATGATCGACCTGGGCGTTCTGCACGGCTTCGTCGAGAAATCCGGTGCCTGGTATGCCTACGAAGGCACCAAGATCGGTCAGGGCAAGGCCAACTCGGCCAAGTTCCTGGCGGATAACCCGGAGATCGCGGCAAAACTCGAGAAGCAACTGCGTGACAAGTTGCTGTCGCCTTCATCGGTAGCGGAATCCAAGGCCTCCGCGGTCAAAGAAACCGAAGACGACCTGGCCGACGCTGATATCTGATTGCTCCGATGACGACCGCCGTACTTGATACACTCGTCGCGGTGCGGCGAACCGCCATGGACCTGCTCGCGCGACGCGAGCACGGTCGAGTCGAGCTGACGCGTAAACTGCGTCAGCGCGGCGCTCTCCCCGAAATGATCGACTCAGCACTCGATCGATTGACGGAAGAGGGTCTTCTCTCCGAATCCCGTTACCTCGAAAGCTTCGTTTCCTACCGTGCACGTGCCGGTTACGGCCCTTTACGCATTCGTGAAGAGTTGAGCCAGCGCGGCTTGCAGCGTGTTGATATCGAACTCGCCTTGCGCGAGAGCGGTATCGACTGGCAGGGGCAATTGGAAGACACCTGGCGGCGCAAGTTCTCCGGGCAGTTACCGATAGATGCACGGGAACGTGCCAAGCAGGGCAGGTTCCTCGCGTATCGGGGATATTCCATGGAAATGATCAGCCGCTTGTTCAACGGCCGAGGAATGGACGATTGACTGAAACGGCTCGCTATTTGATAGCGGGCCGTTTTTTTTGCCTCAGGTAACCTTCGAAGGCTCCCGCGCACGCTGTGGCGCCTGCTGCTGGGAGGGCGCCCAGTTTTCCGGCAAGTTGATGTAATCCACCAGTTCACGCAAGCGGCCATGATTACGGGCGTTGAAGGTGAAGGCCAGTCGAGCCAGGTGACTGAATTGCGCTTCGTCGTGCTCCTCGCCGTCGTAGGCATGCTGATGGAAATGGTCGCTCAGGCACAGGTCGGCAAATGCCGCCTGCATGTGTTCGAGCGCGGGATCGCTGAGTTTGTGGTTCATGCGGATCACGAACTGATGCTTGAGCCATCGGCTTGAGTGGAAGTTGCTGTAGAACTGGTTGATGTGTTCGACAGCTTCCTCGGCGCTGTAGACCAGTCGCACCAGTTTCATGTCAGTGGGAAGGATGTAGCGGTTTTCCTCAAGCTGCTGATGGATGAAGTCCAGCGCCCCTTGCCAGAATTTGCCACCTGGCACATCCAGCAACACCACCGGCACCAGCGGGCTTTTGCCGGTCTGGATCAGTGTCAGCACCTCCAGTGCTTCATCCAGGGTGCCGAACCCGCCAGGGCACAGCACCAGTGCATCGGCTTCCTTGACGAAGAACAGCTTGCGGGTAAAGAAGAAGTGGAAGGGCAGCAGGTTGCTGGTGCCATTGACCGTGGGGTTGGCGTGTTGTTCGAAGGGCAGGGTGATGTTGAATCCCAGGCTGTGCGCCAGGCCAGCACCTTCGTGAGCCGCTGCCATGATGCCGCCACCTGCGCCCGTGATCACCATCATGTCCGAGCGTGCCAGTGCACTACCCAGTTCCCGTGCCATAGCGTACAGCGGGTGTTCCACGGGGGTGCGAGCCGAGCCGAACACCGTGACTTTGCGCCGGCCCTTGAATTGCTCCAGTACACGGAACGCGTGCTCCAGTTCGCGCAGGGCTTGTAGAGTGATCTTGGCATTCCAGCGGTTGTGGTCTTCCTGGGCCATTCGCAGCACGGTCAGGATCATGTCGCGGTAGATGGGGATGTTCGGGCTGTTGGGGGAAACCAGGGTGAGTTGTTCTTCGACCTTGCTGATCAGGTCGTGGCCGCTTTCTTGAAAATGACGGCTCAGGAGGTCATTCGGTTGGTAAGGCATTCAACTTCTCCTTCTGCACAGAACCCTCGGCGCCGACGACGCATTCGTCGATACCACGACACGTCATGTATCGCTGTCTGCCCAAGCCCATGCCTGGGCGATCCACTTGACCCTGATAATCATCGGGTCATCCATACAGGCTCTGTTTTTCCCTTGGATGAAAGAAAACATTCGCACAACGAACGCGTTTTGGGCGGCCCCTTTCCTGCCCTGAAAAAATCGACTGGATTACTCTGAAATCTAGACCCTTGCAGGGATTTGCGCTGCCTTGATGATTGCGCCGCAAAGTCTTTCCTGGCAACCGCTTATTGACGATTTGCAAGGTGGTTTCACCGCTCGTCAGAACGTTCGCCGAGAGTTCTGCTGTCTGATTTACTAAGTTACAGGCGTCATGCGACAGCTTTGCGTCAATGGCAGGGCGCACGGTATAGCGGTTCAGGGATTAATCGCTCAACAAGAGCGAGGAGCAAGGAGGCGGTAGCCATGGCCAGAGTCATTCTGGAAATAGAGATCGATACGCAGCTGTATCGGTTGCTGAAGTCATCGGCCGAGATCAATCATGTGAGTCTCGAGGAGGAGTGTTGCCGACGACTGGAGGGAGCAGAGCGGCGCTCGCGTTACTTGCAGGCATTGCTGGCGGATCTGCGCGCCGAGGATGAGCAGCGGCGCGCCAAGTCCAGATAGTTACTTCTTCTTCACCGGTGCGGCTTTCGGGCAATCCGACTCCTGGAAGCTTGCGGAACCGACCGGGCGATTGGTCTTCACCTCGGTGAAGTCATAGCGCATGACCGCGCCCTTCTTCATCAGCTTGCGGAACCCTTCATTCCTGCACACGGACGCGCCAAGCTGGAAATACACGGCTTTGGGATCCGCGCGCATCTTCTGCGCATGGCTGCTCTGTACGCTCAGGTGGTTGATCAGCACGTTGCCTTCGGCGGTGTAGCCTTGGTCAAGAATGTCTTCATTGATGGCCCGAGGCGTGCCAACACTGCTTTGCGCGGCGACGTTGCGCAGTTCTCTGTTCAGATTCTGCTCACTCAGGGACGCAGCCTGAGCGTTGAAGGACGACGCCAGCAGAATGGCAGCGGTGGGAACGATAAGGCGCAGCATGAAACTCTCCTGGTTCAGTGACTGGTGGTTCGACCAGCCACGTGACTGTGCGTTCAGTGGCGGCGAATTATAGGGGAGCCGGTCTGGACGGTACAGGCTCGCGCCATCCGCTCTGGTAAACTGCCGGCCTTTACATTGCCAAGCCGAGTGCTGTTCGTGTCGAGTTTCCCTGTCTGCCGGTGTTGCCCACGATGAATCACGCCCCCAACGCCGTCGCCCGCCTGCGCGATCAGCGTGAAGAAGAAGGTATCAAGCCGATCCAGGCCCGCGGCTGGCGCGCCACCCGCTGCCGTGCCTGTCGTGTGATCGAAAGTCATTGCCTGTGCGCCTGGCGTCCACAGGTCGAGACCCGTTCCGGGGTCTGCCTGATCATGACCGGCAAGGAGGTGTTCAAGCCGAGCAATACCGGTTGGCTGATCGCCGATGTGGTGCGCGATAACCATGCATTCATCTGGTCGCGGACCGAAGTCGATCAACAGTTGCTGGCCTTGTTGTCCGATCCGCAATGGCAGCCTTACCTGGTGTTCCCGGGCGAATATGTAGAGCCCGAGCGCGTCACCCACAGTGTGGCGGTCGACAGTGCCAGGCGTCCGTTGTTCATTCTGCTGGACGCGACCTGGACCGAAGCCCGGAAGATTTTCCGCAAAAGCCCTTATTTCGATGCGTTGCCGATTCTTAGCCTGTTGCCTGAAAAACTCTCGCGCTATCAATTGCGCCGCTCGACCCGCAGCGAACACCTGTGCACTGCGGAAGTCGCGGCGTTGTGCCTGGATCTGGCGGGTGATGTGCAGGCGTCGTCGGCACTGGAGGCTTATTTCGACGTGTTCAGCCAGCATTACCTCGGAGCCAAGCGCCAACTCGAAATGAACGTTGAAACACCGGCGCATGCCGAGTTGTTGCCATTTGTGCGCAATGCCGTCCCGGCCGTGGGCTGATTGTCGCCCATACTGCAAAAGACTGTACTGGCCATGTCGCTTGACCACCCCGGTTTCGCTGGGCATGCTTGGCGCCGATTGGGGCGCGGCCGGAGTTTGATACGCCGTCTGGATTGGTGTTGAACGTGCCCTGTTGGTGCAGCTCCGTGGCTGTACCTCGAGTTGTTTGAAAAAACAGGATCATTTGAAAAATGGCCACATACGAAATCCTGATCGCCGATGACCACCCGCTTTTTCGTTCCGCCTTGCATCAAGCGTTGACCCTCGGGCTTGGTCCGGATGTCCGTCTGGTGGAAGTGGCGAGCATTGCCGAGCTGGAAACCCGCCTGACCGAGAAGGCCGACTGGGACCTGGTGCTGCTGGACCTGAACATGCCGGGGGCGTACGGTTTTTCCGGGCTGGTGCTGTTGCGCGGCCAGTACCCGCAGATTCCGGTGGTGATGGTCTCGGCCCAGGAAGAAGCCTCGGTGATGGTCAAGTCCCGTGAGTTCGGCGCCAGTGGCTTCATTCCCAAGTCCAGCGACCTGAGCGTGATCCAGAAGGCCGTGCGTGCCGTGCTGGATGGCGACGTGTACTGGCCACCGCAGGCATTCGAAGCGGTCAGCGTTTCCGATGAAGCCAAGGCAGCCAGTGAAGGCCTTGCCAGTCTCACGCCGCAGCAGTTCCGTGTATTGACCATGGTCTGCGAAGGCTTGCTGAACAAGCAGATCGCCTATGAGTTGAGTGTGTCCGAGGCGACCATCAAGGCCCACGTCACGGCGATTTTCCGCAAGCTGAACGTGCGAACCCGTACCCAGGCAGCGTTGCTCCTGCAACAACTTGAGTCAATTTCGAGCCACTAAGGGCTGGCGTCTTCACGCTTTTTTGACTTGGGTTAATCTAGCTTTTCCACTCCCTTTTGGTCAGTTGCCTACTCTATGTCCCCATTCAAAGGCCAGACCGGCCTGAAACGCATCCTCAATGCCTCCGGCTACTCCTTTGATGGCCTGCGTGCCGCTTTTACCGGCGAAGCCGCTTTCCGGCAGCTGGTGTTGCTCAACGTCATCCTGATTCCCTTGTCGTTCTTCCTGAACGTCAGTCGCGTCGAGCAGGCGTTGCTGATTGCGGTCTGCCTGTTGGCCCTGATCGTCGAGTTGCTCAACTCGGCCGTGGAAGCGGCCATCGACCGCATTTCCCTTGAACGGCATCCACTGTCGAAGAACGCCAAAGACATGGGCAGCGCCGCGCAAATGGTGGCGTTGACCATGATCGCGCTGGTGTGGGCGGTGATTCTGCTTTAAGCGATGGTCGGCAGCACGATCTCGTCGCTGCGCTGGACCCCGGCGGTGAAGGCGCGGCACAGATCGAGGAACTCGCGCATCGCCGAGGTCTGGTATTTCTGTTTGTGCCAGATGAAGTAGAACTGCCGCGCCAGGTCCAGGTCCGGCGTCTCCACCGGCACCAGGCTGCCACGGCGAAAGGCGTCGCGCAGTGCCAGCCGCGAGATGCAGCCAATCCCCAGGCCGGACTCCACCGCGCGCTTGATCGCTTCGGTGTGTTCCAGTTCCAGGCGAATGTTCAGCGCGCTGCGGTGATGGCGCATGGCCTGATCGAAGGTCAGGCGAGTTCCCGAGCCTTGCTCACGCAGGATCCAGGCTTCATGGCTCAGCTCTTCCATGGTCGCGATGCCCCGCTGGGCCAGGGGATGCTGGGGCGCGCAAAACACCACCAGCTCATCCTCGACCCAGCTCTGCACTTCGATGTCCGGATGGCTGCAGTCGCCTTCAATCAGACCCAGGTCAATTTCGTAATGGGCCACCTGCTGCACAATATTGGCGGTGTTCTGTACATGGAGCTTCACCTGGCTTTCCGGGTGGCGCTGCATGAAACCGCCGATCAGCAGGGTGGCCAGGTAGTTGCCAATGGTCAGGGTCGCGCCCACCGCCAATGAGCCGAAACCGGACTTGCCGTTGAGCAGGTCTTCGATTTCCTTGGCCTGGTCGAGCATCGCCACCGCTTGCGGCAGCAGCTGTTTACCGAGCGCGTTGAGGCTCAGCCGTTTACCGGCACGGTCGAACAGCTGGCAGCTGGACTGGCGCTCCAGTTCGGTGATCGAGGTGCTCGCCGCCGATTGTGAAAGGTTGAGCAGGCCTGCGGCACGGGACACGCTTTCCTGCTGGGCAACGGCGACGAATACTTGAAGTTGACGGAGAGTAAATCGCATATCGATATAACCGATAACCCTTATCTTAATAATCCATTTAACAGATATTCTCGCTGCTATTAGAATGCGATGCAATTGCGCACCGCTATTCTGGCTTGTGAAGCGCAGGCGCAGACAAAATCTCCAGGAGTCCCCGTACATGAGCAACATGAACCACGAGCGTGTCCTCAGTGTTCATCACTGGAACGACACTCTGTTCAGCTTCAAGTGCACCCGTGATCCGGGCCTGCGCTTCGAGAACGGTCAGTTCGTGATGATCGGCCTGCAACAACCCAATGGCCGCCCGCTTATGCGCGCTTACTCGATTGCCAGCCCGAACTGGGAAGAGCATCTCGAGTTTTTCAGCATCAAGGTGCCAGATGGTCCGCTGACTTCCCAGTTGCAGCACCTCAAGGAAGGCGACGAGATCATCATCAGCAAGAAGCCTACCGGCACGCTGGTGCTGGATGACCTGAAGCCTGGCAAGCACCTGTACCTGCTCAGCACCGGTACCGGCCTGGCGCCGTTCATGAGCGTCATCCAGGACCCGGAAACCTACGAGCGTTTCGAAAAAGTGATCCTGTGCCACGGCGTGCGTTACGTCAACGAAGTCGCCTACCGCGAGTTCATCACCGAGCACCTGCCGCAGAACGAGTTCTTCGGCGACGCCCTGCGTGACAAGTTGATCTACTACCCGACCGTAACCCGCGAGCCGTTCGAAAACGAAGGCCGCCTGACCGACCTGATGCGCAGCGGCAAGCTGTTCAGCGACATCGGTCTGCCGCCGATTAACCCGCAGGACGACCGCGCCATGCTGTGCGGCAGCCCGAGCATGCTCGACGAAACCAGCGAAGTGCTGAACAGCTTCGGCCTGAAGGTTTCGCCGCGGATGCGCGAGCCGGGTGATTACCTGATCGAGCGTGCGTTCGTCGAGAAATAAGAGCACCGCTCAGCCGCGTTGCTTTACCTGTGGGAGCGAGCCTGCTCGCGAAGAGGATGTACCAGTCGGCATTGATGTTGACTGACACACCCCCTTTCGCGAGCAGGCTCGCTCCCACAGTGGTTTGTGGCGTTCAGATCTTTGCGGGAATCACTTCGAGCACGCGGATCAGCTCCGGCGTCGGGTAGTGCCAGCGCACATCCAGGTCCCAGAACTGCGCACCGTATTCCCGCTCCGGCGCCGGTGTCTGGTAAGCGGGGCGCGGATCCTGCGCCAAACATTGCTCAATCAACTCAACCAACGGCTCTGCAAGGCGTTGAGCGTGACCGTGAGCCTGATGCAGCGCACTCTCCGTCCACTGCACGGGAATCAGCCGTGGCGCGGCGCTGGCGATGTTGTTGGAGGCTGCATCGATGATGTCGGCGTAAGGCACATAGGGTTTGATATCCAGAACCGGTGTGCCATCCAGCAGATCGATGCCGGATATCCAAAGGCGATTGGCTTCGACCTTGTCCAGTTTCACCACGGATTGGCCAATGCCGTTAGGGCGGTGGGTGGCGCGGGTGGCAAACACGCCCATGGATTTGTTACCGCCCAGGCGAGGCGGGCGCACTTTGAGGCGCGGCTTGTCCTCCAGGGCTTGATGAAACAGGAACAGCAGCCAGACATGGCTGACCTGCTCCAGTCCCTGCACCGCATCGCCCTGGTCGAATGGTGCCACCAATTCCAGGACGCCGCGCGCGGCCGGGGCCAGTTGGGGTTGGCGCGGGATGGCGAACTTCTCCTTGAAGCAGGAACGCACGAAGCCGATGGGGGAAACGCTGTAGGTCATGGTGGGCGGTCGAGGCGGGATGAGGGTGGGCATGATAACCCGATCGACTTGTGTTCAGTGTTGGCTGTGCTGGCCCTTTCGCGAGCAGGCTCGCTCCCACAGTGGATCTGTGTCGGACACAAAATTTGTGAACACCGATTCCCCTTGTGGGAGCGGGCTTGCTCGCGAACGCCGCACCGCCAATCTCAGAGGCTGAACCCTCCATCCAGCGGAATGATGTTACCGGTCATATACGCCCCGGCCGTACTCGCCAGGCTGATCGCCAGCGCCGCCATTTCCTCCTCGCGCCCCCAGCGCTTCATCGGGATCAGTGCCGTGTCCTGCGCCAATGCCTGCTCATCATTGCCGATGTGTTGGGTCATCTTGCTCGGAAAGCGCCCCGGTGCGATCACGTTGACGTTGATGTGCTGGCTCACCAGTTCCCGTGCCAGGATTCGCGAAAGCTGATGCAGCGCCGCCTTGCTTGGCCCATAGGCATAGGCCTGTTCGCCGAAGGATGAAATCCCGGCAACCGAGCCGATGTTGATGACCCGTGCCGGATTCGCAGGCGAGCCGGCCTTGCGCAGCAACGGCAGGAATTGCTGGATGCAATTGAATACCGATGTCACGTTGAGCTGCATGACCTTTTCCCAGCCTTTGATGGGGTAGCTCTCCAGAGGGGCGCCCCAGGTGGTGCCGGCGTTATTGACCAGAATGTCGAGGTGGGTGATCTGCTCGCCCAGCCGCGTGGCCAGCTGCAACACGCCTTCTTCGGTGGCGAGGTTGGCCGCTACGCCATGGCAGCGTCCGAAGGCACCGAGTTCATCCGCCGTTTGCTGGCAGGCTTCGGCATCGCGGGCGCAGACGTACACGGTGGCGCCGGCTTCGACATAAGCCTTGGCGATCATTTTGCCGATACCACGGGTGCCGCCGGTCACCAGCGCGGTGCGGCCTTGTAGGGAAAAATAGGGATGCATGGCAAATCCTGAAGACTGAGGGTCATTACACCCTAGTCGCCAGCCGCCGGAAGCGGAGCCACTATTTTTATGCGGAATGGGGGGCCATTCGGACCTGTAGGCGCTGCCGAGCTTGGCGAGGCTGTGATCTTTCAAATTTCAGCTGGTTGAAAAGATCAAGAGATCGCAGCCTCGCTACGCTCGACAGCTCCTACTGGTCAGAGGCGTGTTGCACGTTACTGTGGGCGCACGCGCAGGGTCAGGCCCTTGAGGAAGTTACGCAGCAACTGGTCGCCGCACGGGCGGTAGTTGGTGTGGCCGAACTTGCGGAACAGTGCGCTCAGTTCCGGCTTGGACACCGGGAACTCGGCGGCCTTGAGGATCGCGTGCATGTCGTCTTCCTTCAGTTCGAAGGCCACGCGCAGCTTTTTCAGAATGATGTTGTTGGTCACCGGGACTTCGATCGGCTGCGGCGGACGGCTTTCATCCTTGCCGCGCTTGAAGATCACCAGGCCGTCGAGGAAGTGCGCCATGACTTCGTCCGGGCAGCGCACGAAGCCTTCTTCGTCCTCTTCTTTCTTGTCAAGGTACGTCAGGAGGTCTGGCAGGGTCACGTCCATGCCGCCGAGCTTGATGATCTCGATGACCTTCTTGTCGCTGATGTCGAGCATGTAGCGCACGCTGCGCAGTACGTCGTTATGAATCATGTAGGCAGTCCTGATATTCAGCTGTGGGCGTCGCGTCCAGGCGCGACACCGAAATGTGTGGCGGCGTGAAAAGCCTTAGAACTTCTCTTTGCCGGACAGGTAGCGCCATTGCCCCAGGGGCACCTTGCCGATGGACACGCCGCCGATACGGATGCGGCGGATGGCCACGACCTTCAGGCCGACCGCCTGGCAGAACAGGGCGATCACCCCCGGTTGCGGGTTCTTCATGGCGAAACGCAGGCGGTTTTCGTTCTGCCAGCTGGCCTTGACCGCCGGGAGTTCCTTGCCCTTGTACGTCAGGCCGTGTTGCAGGCGATTGAGGCCATGCTCGACCATGTCGCCTTCAACCTCGACCACGTATTCCTGCTCGATCTTGCTGGCATCGGCCGTGAGCTTGCGCAGAATCTTCCAGTCCTGGGTGAACACCAGCAGGCCGCTGGCATTGGCCTGCAGGTCGGTGCTGGCGGTCAGGCGCTGGAAGTGGCCCTTGAGCGGGCGTTTGCCGTAGCGATGTTCTTCGCTCAGGGTTTCGGCGGTGATGGTCGCCATGGCGCTGTCCGCGTCCATGCCGGCGGGCACGTTGAGCAGAAGGGTCACCGGTTCCGGCGCGGTGGCCTTGGCATCCTTGTCGAGTTCGACTTTCTGGGCGCCGACCTTGAACTGCGGCTCGTCGATGACTTCGCCGTCGACGGTGACCCAGCCGCCCTCGATGAACAGCTCAGCCTCCCGACGGGAACAGCCGACGAGTTCGATGAGGCGTTTGGAGAGTCGAATCGGGTCAGTCATGACAGGGCCGTAACAAAAAAGGGGTGGGCATTGTACCTGCCTGGCGCCGGTTAATCCCGGAACCATTTTGCCGCAGGGGCTTTTTGTGGGAGCGGGCTTGCTCGCGAAAGCGGTGGAACAGCGAACATTAAGGGTGACTGACACACCGCTTTCGCGAACAAGCCCGCTCCCACAAGGGGTCTGTGTTGTGTCAGCCGTTGCGCGTCAGTTGATGCGCCTGGCGAAAGCGCATGTGCAACAACGGATACGGCTGGCCCATGCCATCAACTTCCGAACGGCCGATCACCTCGAACCCTTGCTTGAAATAAAACCCCAGGGCTTGCGGGTTCTGTTCGTTGACGTCCAGTTGATCGGCATTGAGGTGTTCCATGGCATAGCGCAACAACTGCTTGCCCAGTCCCTGGCCACGATGCGCCGGATCAATGAAGAGCATTTCGATCTTGCCCGCCGCGACGCCGGCGAACCCGGTGATGCGCTGGCGCGCGTCTTTGGTGCAGATCAGCATCACGGCGTCGAGGTAACGGGTCAGCACCAGGTTTTTCAGCAGTTCGATGTAGCTGTCCGGCAGAAAGTCATGGGTGGCGCGTACCGACGCTTCCCAGACCTGTGTCAGTTCTTCGTAGTCGCTCAGTTTCGGTGTGTGGATAACCGAATGTCGGCGCATGCCCGCCTGCTCCTTCTTTTCACAACCGGCTGTAAAGGGTGAGAGTCCATTCCACACAAAACGATAGCCGTAAAAAAGCCCCGCATCTCGTCAAGAGAGCGGGGCTTTTCATATTTTTTTCGTTTAGATCTGTTCGGCCCAGAGGTCGTATTCGTCGGCGTCGGTCACTTTGCACCAGACCTTGTCGCCCGGCTTGAGGTTGCTGCCGTTGTCGATGAACACGTTGCCGTCGATTTCCGGGGCATCGAAGAAGCAGCGGCCGACCGCGCCCTGCTCGTCGACTTCATCGACCAGGACTTCGATCTCGCGGCCGATGCGCATTTGCAGGCGTGCCGAGCTGATGGCCTGCTGGTGCGCCATGAAGCGCTCCCAACGGTCCTGCTTGACGTCATCCGGCACCACGTCCAGGTCCAGGTCGTTGGCGGGCGCGCCTTCGACTGGCGAGTACTGGAAGCAGCCGACGCGATCGAGCTGGGCTTCGGTCAGCCAGTTGAGCAGGTACTGGAAGTCTTCTTCGGTTTCGCCGGGGAAGCCGACGATGAAGGTCGAACGGATGATCAGGTCCGGGCAGATTTCGCGCCAGTTCTTGATCCGGGCCAGGGTCTTGTCTTCGAACGCCGGGCGCTTCATCGACTTCAGCACTTTCGGGCTGGCGTGCTGGAACGGGATGTCCAGGTACGGCAGGATCTTGCCGGCGGCCATCAGCGGGATCAGCTCGTCGACGTGCGGGTACGGGTAGACGTAGTGCAGGCGAACCCAGACACCGAGGGTGCTCAAGGCTTCGCAGAGTTCGGTCATGCGGGTTTTCACCGGCGCGCCGTTCCAGAAACCGGTGCGGTATTTCACGTCGACACCGTAGGCGCTGGTGTCCTGGGAGATCACCAGCAGCTCTTTCACGCCGGACTTGACCAGGCGCTGGGCCTCGTCGAGCACATCGCCGACCGGACGGCTGACCAGCTTGCCGCGCATCGACGGGATGATGCAGAAGCTGCAGCTGTGGTTGCAGCCTTCGGAAATCTTCAGGTAGGCGTAGTGGCGTGGGGTCAGCTTGATCCCTTGCGGCGGCACCAGGTCGATCAACGGGTTGTGATCCTGGCGCGGCGGCACGACTTCGTGCACGGCGTTGACCACTTGCTCGTACTGCTGCGGACCGGTCACGGCCAGCACGCTCGGGTGCACGTTGCGGATGTTGCCTTCTTCGACGCCCATGCAGCCGGTCACGATGACCTTGCCGTTTTCCTTGATGGCTTCGCCGATCACTTCCAGGGACTCGGCCTTGGCCGAATCGATGAAGCCGCAGGTGTTGACCACCACGACATCGGCGTCCTGGTAGGTGGACACGACGTCATAACCTTCCATGCGCAGCTGAGTCAGGATGCGCTCGGAGTCGACCAGTGCTTTGGGGCAACCCAGGGATACGAAGCCAACCTTTGGATTGGCCGGCGCAGGAGTGGTGGACATGTCTAACCTCGGTATTTGTGACGCCTCCAGCCGACAACGGCAAGGCGACAAACGGGCGCTTTGCTGCGCCTCTGATCAAAAAGTGCGCAATTCTAGCGATGGGAAGCGCTCTTGACCAGCTTTATGCAGGGAAATACGACGAGTGCTGCGCTATGCTTCGCGCCGTTGGGCTTTACCGATTTTTTACAGTCAACAAAACGTCTGTAACAACAGGTAAAACAGCGCATGCTGCAATACAAAGCATAGTGCTTCGTTCGAAGAAGCCGGTTTGGGAATCAGGAGTGTTGGATGGGTCAGGCAAGTAGTCACGCGGCGGGCGCCGAGCATTCGGCGGCGAAGCCGATCGGCATGCTGGTGGCGGCGGTCGGGGTGGTGTATGGCGATATCGGCACGAGTCCGTTGTACACCCTCAAAGAAGTGTTCTCCGGCGGCTATGGCGTGCCTGTGAACCATGACGGCGTGTTGGGCATTCTGGCGCTGATCTTCTGGTCGCTGATCTGGGTCGTATCGATCAAATACATGATGTTCGTGCTGCGCGCCGACAACCAGGGCGAAGGCGGGATCATGGCCTTGACCGCGCTGGCGCGGCGGGCGGCGGCGGGGCACGCCAGATTGCGCACCTTGCTGGTGGTGTGCGGATTGATCGGCGCAGCGCTGTTCTATGGCGACAGCATGATCACCCCGGCGATTTCCGTGTTGTCGGCCATCGAGGGCCTGGGACTGGCATTCGACGGGATCGACCATTGGGTGGTGCCGCTGTCCCTGGTGGTGCTGGTCGCGTTGTTCCTGATTCAGCGCCACGGCACCGCGCGCATCGGCATCCTGTTCGGACCGATCATGGTCACCTGGTTCGTGGTGCTCGGGGCGCTGGGCGTCTACGGCATCCTCCAGCACCCGGAAGTGTTGCAAGCCATGAACCCGGTGTGGGGCGTGCGTTTCTTTATCGTGCACCCGGGCATGGGCGTGGCGATCCTCGGCGCGGTGGTGCTGGCGCTGACCGGTGCCGAAGCGCTGTACGCCGACATGGGGCACTTCGGCCGCAAGCCGATTGCCCGGGCGTGGTTCATCCTGGTGCTGCCGGCGCTGGTGCTGAACTACTTCGGCCAGGGAGCGCTGCTGCTGGGCGATCCGGAAGCGGCCCGCAACCCGTTTTACCTGCTGGCACCCAGCTGGGCGCTGATTCCGCTGGTGGGGTTGTCGACCATGGCCACGGTGATTGCCTCCCAGGCGGTGATTTCCGGGGCATTCTCCCTGACCCGACAGGCCATTCAGCTGGGCTACATCCCGCGCATGCACATCCAGCACACCTCCAGCGCCGAACAGGGTCAGATCTACATCGGGGCGGTGAACTGGTCGCTGATGGTCGGCGTGGTGCTGCTGGTGCTGGGTTTCGAGTCCTCCGGTGCCCTGGCTTCGGCCTACGGTGTGGCGGTGACCGGCACCATGCTGATGACCAGTATTCTGGTGTCGGCGGTGATATTGCTGTTGTGGAAGTGGCCACCGGTCCTGGCGGTGCCGATCCTGCTGGGTTTCCTGTTGGTGGATGGTGTGTACTTCGCCGCCAACGTGCCGAAAATCGTGCAGGGCGGGGCGTTTCCGGTGATCGCCGGTCTTGCGTTGTTTGTCCTGATGACCACCTGGAAGCGCGGCAAGCAGTTGCTGGTGGATCGTATCGACGAGGGCGGGCTGCCGCTGCCGATTTTCATCAGCAGCATCGCCGTACAACCGCCGCACCGCGTACAGGGCACGGCCGTGTTCCTCACCGCGCGACCGGACGCCGTGCCCCATGCGCTGCTGCACAACCTGCTGCATAACCAGGTGCTGCATGAGCAAGTGGTGCTGCTGACCGTGGTGTACGAAGACATCCCAAGGGTGCCGCCGAACCGCCGTTTCGAGGTCGATTCCTACGGCGAAGGTTTCTTCCGGGTGATCCTGCACTTCGGCTTCACCGACGAGCCGGACGTGCCGCAGGCGTTGAAGCTGTGCCATCTCGATGAACTGGATTTCAGTCCGATGCGCACCACGTATTTCCTCAGTCGCGAGACGGTCATCGCCTCCAAGCTCGAAGGCATGTCCCGCTGGCGCGAGGCGCTGTTCGCCTTCATGTTGCAGAACGCCAATGGCAACTTGCGCTTTTTCAACCTGCCGTTGAATCGGGTGATTGAGTTGGGGACGCAGGTGGAGATGTAAGACCCGCATCATTGAAAGCCCCCGTTGCCGTCGTGGTAGCGGGGGCTTTTTAGTGGTCGGGCGCTTGATCTGAACCCTGCGCGAATCACCTGTGGGAGCGGGCTTGCTCGCGAAGGCGGTGTCTCATTCAACGATGATGTCGACTGACACGGCCCCTTCGCGAGCAAGCCCGCTCCCACAAGGGTTCTGTGGTGTCTGCCGGGATGAAAAAGCCCCCGCTACCGTCAGGCAGCGGGGGCTTTTTTCGGCGCGGTTCAGGTCACTCCTGCGCCGTTGCTTCTTCCTTGGCCTGACGCTTCTCGATCACATCCACCAGGCGCTGGGCCAGCTTCGGGTAGTTCTCGTCGAAGTGGTGACCACCAGGCAACTGGATGGTCTCGCCCACGGCGCTCTTGTCGGTGCAGCCGCTTTCGTCGACTTCTTCTTCACCGTAGATGCACACCACTTTTTCGGCGGGCAGCTTGGCCATTTCGGGGCCGGTGGCGGCTTCCTTGCCGGCATTGCCCAACCAGCCTTCGACTTCAATTTCGAAGCTGCCGGTGCGGGCGAAGGCTAGCAGGATGATTGCATCCACGCGATTCTGCTCGGATTCGGCCAGGCGGTTGTAGATCGCCGGTAGCACATCGGCGCCGAACGAGTAGCCGGTCAGGATGAAGCGCTTGGTGCCCCATTTCTGCCGGTAGTGCTGCATCAGCTCGGCGAGGTCCAGGGCGCTTTGCTCGGGGCTCTTGTGCTGCCAGTAGTAGCGCAGGGTGTCGATGCCGACCACCGGATAGCCGATCTTGGCCATTTCGCCCGCGACATCGCGGTCCAGGTCGCGCCAGCCGCCATCACCGGACAGGAACAGGGTCACGGTGTCCTTGGCCTGGCCCGCCGGCACTTCGACCACCGGGATTTGCAGGCCGCCCGCGGCTTTGTCGCCACCGACGAGGATCTTGCGCAGTTCGTTGTTCAGCACTTGCGGCAGGTTGATGTCGTAGTCGCTGATGCTGGTTTCGGCATTGGGTTGGTCACGTACGAAGCCGGCGCTGGTGTCGTCCGGGTTGTCGTTCCAGGCCACCAGCCAGTGGCCATGAGCCGCGCTTTTCGGCAACAGGTGCGTGCAACCGCCTTTCTCCAGGGCCAGGTCCACCGAAACGGCCTGGGATTTGTCGTCCTTCTGCTCGGACAGCCAGCGCCACGCCAGCACGGCACCGGGGCCGATACCGCTGACCAGGGTCGCCGGGCCCTTGAGTTCCCTCAGGCCAGATTGCAAGGCGCGGCTTTGCAGCAGGCAGTCCTTGGGCAGAATGACCTGGACGATCTGCGCCGAACCGCTACGGCTCAGGGTCAGCAATTGTTTGTCGCTGAGTTTTTGATCTTCGTTGACGGCCACCAGCACCTGGGCGCGCGGCGTGCTGCCGGGGATGACGCGGGTCATCGCGGCACCGTCGGCCGGGGTCAACTGTTCGAGGGTCGGTTCCGGAGCCGGGCGTTTGAGGTACCAGTAGCCACCACCGAGAATCAGGGCCAGCACCACCAGCGTGCCCAATACATAGCGCAAGGAGCGTTGAATCATCAGCGTTTCACCAATCCAGTCAAGCCGCCCGCGATCAGGGCAGCAGTGTCGGCCAGGGCAACCAGCGGATCGAGTCCGGCGGGCACGGCCATATAACGGGGTTCCCAGTCAGGCTGGAATTTGTCTTTGAAGCGGCGCAAGCCTTGGAAGTTGTAGAGCTGCTCACCACGGCGGAACACCATCGAGCCCAGGCGCTGGGTCAGTGGCGCGCCGCGACGGGGTTGCAACCCCGACAACGGCACCATGCCCAGGCTGAAGCGCGCGTATCCATGATTTTTATAATGTTGAATCAGGCCGACCATCATGAACTCCATGGTCAGCTTGGGGGCTTCAGGGTGCGCGCGCATCAGGTCGAGGCTGGCCAGGTCATGGCTGTAGGTCTCGAGCAGGTTGGCGAATGCCACCGGACGCCCTTCGAAACGGATCACCGCGATGCGGAAATGCTTGAGGTAGTCATCGCTGAAACGGCCCAGGGAGAAGCCTTTCTCGCGCACGTTCTTGCCGGTCAGCCAGGCATCGGAAATCACCTTGAGCTCATCCATCGGCGCCTGGCCCGCTTCGAAGATCTCCAGCGACAGGCCATCGCGGGTGCCTCGGTTCCAGGTGTAGCGCAGGTCTTTCATCTCCTTGCCCTTGGCTTCGAGATCAAAGCGCTTGAGATCGACCCGGGCTTCTTCGCCGAGCTTGATCGCGGTCAGGCCGATGTCCATGTAATAGGGCAGGTTCTCGGCGCGTACCTGATAGAACACGGGGCGGGCGTGGTGGATGTCGCACAGGTCGCGGAACTGCCAGATCATCTCCGCCCGTTGCTGGCCCGGGCCAATCGGGTCGTACAGCGCCACCAGGCTGCGGCCACGGCGAGCGTACATCAGGAACGCCTCGTCGTTGGGGTGAAACAGCAGCGCCTTGTCACCGGTCAGTGCGAGGCCGCCATCGGGTTGCGCCGAGGCCATGAGAATCTTGCTCGCCCGCTCCAGTTCATCGGGGGTCGGCAGATGGATCACCGGGCGTGCCGTGCGCAATAGCCAGGTCAGGGACACCACCACCAGCAGCACGGCCGCCCCCAGCAGCGAGCGCAGGCCGCGCGGTGCATCGGCGTCGAGGGTGAACTGCCACCAGAGCTGGTGGCTGTACGGCACATCCTGATAGGCGAACAACAGCAGCCACATCGAGGCGCCGAGGACGCAGAGGCTGGCCACCAGGTACAGCGGCGAAAACGGCAGTTCGGTCAGGCGGCTGGGGCGATAGAACGAGCGGCGGAAAACCCCGAGCAGACTGGCGGTCAGGACCATCAGGCTGGCTTCTTCCCAGTCGAAGCCCTTGAGCAGGGAGAGCAGGGCGCCGACCAGCAACAGAATGGTGGTCAGCATCCAG
Source organism: Pseudomonas fluorescens (assembly GCF_902498195.1). GTDB lineage: Bacteria > Pseudomonadota > Gammaproteobacteria > Pseudomonadales > Pseudomonadaceae > Aquipseudomonas > Aquipseudomonas fluorescens_BU. Next base: position 651,036 of record NZ_CABVIY010000002.1, read on the forward strand.
GCCGCCGACAGCCGGCGGCGCAGGCCCTGGGCGAGCAGCAGGCAGAGCACGCCGATCAGGCTGGCGCCAAAGTGCGAGGCGTCGACCAGGCGATGGGGGATCAGAAAGCCGATGTGTTCCAGGCGGGTGTCGATTTCCGGGGTCGCGCCTGAAAACAGCAGCACCACGCCCGACAGAAACACCAGCACTGCCAGTATCGGTGCGGCAAGGCCCGAGGCGGCGCGCAAGGTCTGGCGCGTCTGGAACAGGCGCTGGCCTTCGCTGATGAGCAGCAGCAGGCAGGCCACCAGCATCGGCAGCACAACATAGATCAGGCGATAGAGCAGCAGGGCTGCCGCCAGTGGCGCAGCGCCGAGTGTGTCGGAGAAGGCCGCCAGCAAGATCGCTTCGAACACCCCGACGCCACCCGGCACATGACTGAGCACGCCAGCGGCCAGGGCCAGCAGATACACCAGGAGAAACGCACCGAAAGGCGGCGCTTCGGGCAACAACAGATAGAGCACGGTGGCCGCGGCAGCGACGTCGAGGGCGGTAATCACCAGTTGCAGGAAGGTCAGGCGGCGCCCCGGCAGGCGCAAGGTGCGGCGACCGACCTTGACCAACAGGTTGTCGGCATAAGGTTGTTCCGGCAGGCGACGGCGGTAGATCCCCGTCGCCAGTACGGCGAATAACAACAGTACGGCGGCTGCTACTGCGCCCAGCAGGGTTTCCGAGAGTCCCAGTGCGGCGGAGGCCCCGGGCAGGTTACTGAGCGTTGCGAGGGCGGCGAGCGGCGGCAGGGCGCAGCCGAGCGACAGGCTGGCAAACAGCGTCATGTGGGCCACTTCAGTGGCGCCCAGGCCATGACGTGCATACAGGCGATAGCGAACCGAGCCCCCCGACAGCATCGAAAGACCGATGGCATTACCGATGGCGAAGGCGGTAAAGCCGCCCAGTGCCAGGGTTCGCGGTGCCAGGTTCACGCCGGCGTAGCGACTGGCCGACCATTCGTAACCCAGCAAAATGATGAAACCTGCCACGGTCGCCCCCAGCGCACCGAGCAAGGCCGGCTTGGGGATTTCGAGAATCGAATCGTGCAGCGCGTCGAGATCGAGCTCGCTCAGCAGATGGCGGCAGGCAATCAGCGCGATCGCGAACAACAGCAGCGTGACCGCCAGGCCAATGGGCTGGCGGTATTTGCTGACGCGGTCCAGCAACCGCAACCGCTCAGCCTTGATCGGTTGTGTTGCCATCACTGTGTCTTGAGAGTCAGGTGGGGTGGCGCGCATCAATCACCTCTTGGATTGTGCGCGACAGGATGGGGGTATCCAGCCAAGTTACCAATCCCTGTAGAAAAAAATAATCACAAATAGTAACGCCTTGCGCCAGTTGTCGGCGACGGCGTGACTTCAGTCGTCGTGGGCTGGGGCTGCGATTGAGCATAGCCTGAACTCGGCGCATGGGTGACCCCCAACGGCTCACCACACAGTGACAGATCATTGTTGCGAAAGGACTTTTTCAACAGATACAAAAAAGGCCACTCTTTCGAGTAGCCTTTTTTGATGTTTGGTTGCGGGAGCCGGATTTGAACCGACGACCTTCGGGTTATGAGCCCGACGAGCTACCAGACTGCTCCATCCCGCGTCTGTGTGGCGGCATTCTATAGAGATACGCCTTGGTGTCAACCGTTAATCCCGAATGGGGTCAAATAAATGTAGAAACGGGTCAAACGGTCGCAGGAAGGGCTTAAGTTTCGGAAAATGAACGGATTCTCATTCCGGCACAGAGCAGGGATACGAGCGTGTTGAAAAACAGGCGCGCACAAAAAAGGCCACTCTTTCGAGTAGCCTTTTTTGATGTTTGGTTGCGGGAGCCGGATTTGAACCGACGACCTTCGGGTTATGAGCCCGACGAGCTACCAGACTGCTCCATCCCGCGTCTGTGTGTCGGCATTCTACAGAGGATCGACAGGGTGTCAACCTTCAATATCGGTAAAACCTCTTCAGGTTCAATCGCTTAGGTTGCTCTCGAAGGGATGGGTCGGGCTGAGAGGCAGGCGTGGCAAGGGCTCAAGCTCTATCAGCGTGAGACTTTTGATTGAGAAAATAAATTTTCCGGCTGCTTTTCCTACAGCCGCCAAAGAAGATTCTGACTACTGGTGCTATATACAGGTGTCAGTGAGATACTGCCTATCCGACACCGCGCATGAACACCGCATTGATATGACCCAGCGAAAAATCATCCACGTCGATTGTGACTGCTTCTACGCCGCCATCGAGATGCGTGACGACCCGCGCCTGGCCGGTAAGCCGCTGGCAGTGGGCGGGGCGGCGGATCGGCGAGGCGTGATTGCGACCTGCAATTACGAGGCGCGGGCCTATGGCGTGCGCTCGGCCATGTCGTCCGGGCATGCGTTGAAGCTGTGCCCGGACCTGACCATCGTCAAGCCGCGTATGGATGCCTATAGAGAAGCATCGAAGGAAATTCATACGATCTTCCGCGATTACACCGACATCATTGAGCCGCTTTCCCTGGATGAGGCTTACCTGGATGTGTCGGACAGCGCTCATTTCGGCGGTAGCGCGACGCGCATCGCCCAGGACATTCGTCGCCGGGTATCGAATCAGCTGCACATCACCGTCTCGGCCGGCGTGGCGCCGAACAAGTTTCTCGCCAAGATCGCCAGCGACTGGAAAAAGCCCAACGGCCTGTTCGTCATCACGCCGGATCAGGTCGAGGACTTTGTCAGCGGTCTGCCGGTGAGCAAGCTGCACGGGGTCGGCAAGGTCACTGCCGATAAATTGGGCAAGCTTGGCATCGTTGATTGCGCGCAATTACGCGAGTGGGACAAATTGGCGCTGGTGCGCGAATTCGGCAGCTTTGGCGAGCGACTCTGGAGCCTTGCCCGTGGGATCGATGATCGCCAGGTGCATAACGACAGTCGCCGGCAATCGATCAGTGTCGAAAATACCTACGACGTCGACCTGCCGGACCTGGTGAGTTGCCTGGATAAATTGCCCGAGCTGCTGGACACCCTGGCCGGTCGCATGGCGCGAATCGACAACAGCTACAGGCCGGGAAAACCGTTCGTCAAAGTGAAATTTCATGATTTCACCCAGACCACGCTGGAACAGGCCGGAGCAGGGCGGGATTTGGGCAGTTATCAGTTGTTGCTGACCCAGGCGTTCAATCGAGGCGGCAAACCGGTGCGGTTGTTGGGGGTGGGGGTAAGGCTGGAGGATTTGCGGGGCGGGTTTGAGCAGATGGAGTTGTTTGAGCGTTAAACCTTAAAGTCAAAAGATCGCAGCCTGCGGCAGCTCCTACAGGGGGAATGCGTTCCTCTGTAGGAGCTGCCGCAGGCTGCGATCTTTATACAATGCCCTAATTCGGCCCCGGATCCGCCACCAGTCGCCCGGCATCCTTGGTCAGGGACTTGAGGAATTCGGTCTGCAATTCGGGATCGTTGCGGGTCAGTTCGATCAGGCTCTGTTCCAGCTCGCTGGCTTCTTCTTCAAGACCCAGTTCCGACAGGCGCTTGACCCGGTGCACCCACTGGCTCACTTCGTCGTCTTCGAGGTCGTCGTAGATCAGCCCGTGGGCTTCGAGCAGCTTGCCGCGCAGGGTGTTGCTCAACGCCAGGGAAGAATCGGTGTGCACGTCATCCTTGGCGTCCGCGACACTGATCTGCAACTTACCCAGATGGTTCAGGTCATGTTCGGCAAACGGGCTGTCCAACAGGTTCAGGCGCAAGACGCCGTTTTTGTCGGTGCTCAGCTCGAAGGTTTCCTTGCCGGCCTTGACCTCGACCGGGCGCTCGCTCCACGGCAGGCTCGAGTATTCGGTGCGCTTGTCGAGCTGGACTTCATCGATTCCGGCCAGGTTCTGCTGCGCACGACCGTTGGATTGCACGTTCATGAACGGGTTGAGCCCGGCGAAACCGTAACTGAACCAGTCCCGGGTCACGCTATCCGGAAGATTGCCGAGGGCAAACACGTTGGCCACGTTCGCGCCGACACCGCCCACCACCGCGACCGCGCCCAGCGGGATCTCGTAGATCTCCCGCCAGGGTTGGTAAGGCGTGTAGCGATCGTAATGGCGCGTGACTTCGAACTCGGTGACTTCGAAAGTCTTTTGCTCGTGGATTTTTACCCGGCGTTGCGGCAGCTCAAGCACCTTGGGCTCGCCAACATCGATCTGCAGGCTGTGATCGAGCAGTTTGCGCTCGACACGTTCCTCGTGCTCGCTGCGTTGTGACATGTGATTGGCACAGCCGCTGACCAGCAGGGTGCCGCACAGGGCGGCACCACCGAGGCCTAAGGTGTTTCGCTTGAACATGACGTCTCTATCTGGTTTCAGCGGCGGATACGGGCCTGAAGGAACGACAATACGTCAGCGACCGGCAGTGCTTGCGGCTCGGCCTCGGTACGGCTCTTGTATTCCAGGTTGCCATCGGCGAGGCCACGGTCACTGACCACGATCCGGTGAGGAATGCCGATCAGCTCCATGTCCGCGAACTTGATGCCCGGGCTGGTTTTCTTGTCGCGATCGTCCAGCAGCACTTCGAAGCCGGCCGCCGTCAGTTCGGCATACAGCTTGTCGGTGGCTTCGCGAACCAGCTCGGTTTCGTAGCGCAGCGGTACCAGGGCGATCTGGAACGGCGCCAGGGTGTCGCTCCAGATGATGCCTTTGTCGTCGCTGTTCTGCTCAATGGCGGCGGCCACCACGCGGGAAACGCCGATGCCGTAGCAACCCATTTCCAGGGTGACCGGCTTGCCGTTCTCGCCCAGCACTTCGCACTTCATCGCCTTGCTGTACTTGTTGCCCAGCTGGAAGATGTGCCCGACTTCGATGCCGCGCTTGATGTCCAGGGTGCCCTTGCCATCCGGGCTCGGGTCGCCGCTGACCACGTTACGCAGGTCGGCCACGGTCGGCACCGGCAGGTCGCGCTCCCAGTTCACGCCGAAGTAATGCTTGTCGTCGATGTTGGCACCGATGCCGAAGTCGCTCATCAGCTCGACGGAACGGTCGATGATGATCGGCAGTGGCAGGTTCAGCGGGCCGAGGGAACCGGCGCCGGCGCCGATGGCGTCACGCAGTTCGGCATCGGAAGCCATGACCAGCGGGCTGGCAACGCCAGGCTGGTTGGCGGCCTTGATTTCGTTCAGCTCGTGGTCGCCACGGATGATCAGGGCGATCAGCTTGCCTTCTTCCTCGGCGTGCACGATCAGGGTCTTGATGGTCTTTTCAATCGGCAGATTGAATTTCTCCACCAGGGCGGCGATGGTCTTGGTGTCTGGCGTGTCGACCAGGCGCAGTTCTTCGGCCGGTGCAGGGCGCGATGTTTCGCGCGGCACGGCTTCGGCCTTCTCGATGTTCGCGGCGTAGTCGGAACCGTTGCTGAAGACGATATCGTCTTCACCGGACTCGGCCAGTACGTGGAATTCGTGGGAGCCGGCGCCGCCGATGGAGCCGTTGTCGGCTTCAACCGGACGGAATTTCAGGCCCAGGCGGGTGAACACGTTGCAGTACGCCTGGTGCATGCGGTCGTAGGTGACCTGCAGGGATGCCTGGTCAGCGTGGAACGAATAGGCGTCCTTCATGATGAATTCGCGGCCGCGCATCAAGCCGAAGCGTGGCCGGATCTCATCTCGGAATTTGGTCTGGATCTGGTACAGGTTGATCGGCAGCTGCTTGTAGCTGCTCAACTCGTTGCGCATCAGATCGGTGATGACTTCTTCGTGGGTCGGGCCGGCGCAGAAATCGCGACCGTGACGATCCTTGAAGCGCAGCAATTCAGGGCCGTACTCTTCCCAGCGACCGGATTCCTGCCACAGCTCGGCCGGTTGAGTGCTCGGCATCAACACTTCGAGCGAGCCGGCGGCGTTCATTTCTTCACGAACGACGGCTTCGACCTTGCGCATCACTCGCAAGCCCATCGGCAGCCAGGTGTACAGGCCCGAGGCGAGTTTGCGGATCATGCCGGCGCGCAGCATCAGCTGATGGCTGATCACGACCGCGTCGGAAGGCGTTTCTTTCTGTGTGGCGAGCAAAAATTGACTGGTGCGCATGGTTGGCCGTTATCGATTGCTGATGACGAGAAATGACGGAGCATTGTACGGGCGAGATCCGCTGTCGTACAGGCGTGCGGTCGGTGGTGTGGCAGGAGGGCGGGAAACGCCGCGCCCTCGGTCTCTCTTCCTGCAAATGCTTCCTACGATTCTTCCGCGACCTGGGTCGGTACGGGTTCCGGCGTCGGTGTAGGACCTTCGCGGCGGCTCTCCTGGAACCAGTGCAGGGCGATCAGGACCAGGGTCGGAACACCCAGCAGGGCGGTGATCAGGAAGAAATTGTGATAGCCGAATTTCTCCACCATGACCCCGGAGTAGCCGCCGATCAGGCGTGGCAGCAAGAGCATGATCGAGCTGAGCAGGGCGTATTGGGTGGCGGAGAACTTGAGGTTGGTCAGGCTCGACAGGTAGGCGACGAATGCCGAGGTCGCCAGGCCCGAACTGAAGTTGTCCAGGGAAATGGTGACCACCAGCATCTGCAGGTTGGGGCCCATGTCCGCCAGCAACAGGAACAGTATGTTGGTGCTGGCCGAGGCAATGCCGCCGATGAACAGGATGGGCAGGATGCCGAACCGTACGATCAGCAGGCCACCCATGCCGGCGCCGACCAGCGTCATGATCAGGCCGAAAATTTTACTGACGCTGGCGATCTGGTCCTTGGTGAAGCCCTGGTCGATGTAGAACACGTTGGCCATCACGCCCATGACGGTGTCGGACATCCGATAGGTCGCGATCAGCCCGAGCAACAGCAGTGCTTGCCAGCGGTAGCGCAGAATGAAGTCGTTGACCGGCGTCAGTACCGGCGCCAGGCCGCGACGTCCCATGGCCGACAGGCACAGGGCGGTGAGCGTGGTGTAGAGGATCGCGCGCAGGAAGGCGCGGTCTTGCAGCAGCAGGTCCAGCAGGCTCACGCCTTCGAACAGCACGCTGGCGAAGTCGGTGTTGTAGAGCTGGGTGAACATGGCGGGCACGGACACCAGCAGCACGATCAGTACGAAGACCGACGCCAGTTGGTGCACGAAACTGTAGCGTCCGGCCTGCAGTTGCGTGCGCAGCGGAACCGGCGGCTCGCGCATGAACAGGCTGGTCAGGAGCGCCGGGACCATCAGGACGCCGAACAGGATGTAGGTGCCGGCCCAGGCCGAGTGCTGGTAGTTGAAACCGGTAGAGCCAAAGCCTTCGGCAAAATACAGGGCGCCGGCGGTCGCCAGCAGGGCGGCGATTCGATAGCCGGACATGTAGCTGGCGGCCAGCGCGGCCTGGCGATTGTCTTCGGCGATCTCCAGCCGGTAGGCGTCTACCGCAATGTCTTGTGTTGCCGACGCGAAGGCGACGACCACCGCGATGGCGATCAGCCAGGACAAATGCTTTTGCGGGTCGCAGAAACCCATCCCGATCAAGCCGAGGATGACCAGTGCCTGGGACAGCACCAGCCAGGAACGTCGTCGCCCCAGCTTGCCGAGCAATGGCAGGCGCCATTGGTCGAGCAGCGGTGACCAGACCCATTTGAAGGCATAGGCCAGGCCGATCAGGCTGGCATAGCCGATGGTTTCGCGGGCCACGCCGGCTTCGCGCAGCCAGACCGAGAGTGTCGAGAACACCAGCATGTAGGGCAGGCCGGCGGCGAAACCCAGCAGCAACAGTACAAGCGTCGAGGGGCTGGCATAGGCAGCGAGCGCGGCGCGCCAGGTTTTACGGGGCATGGGCTGGAGTCTGCCTCAAGAAATACGGAAACAAAGCGCGCACTCTAACCGCTGTGCTCTACCGGGCGCCAGCCATGGCGCCGAATATCAACACGATTATTCAGGATACTGATGCCTTCCAGGCGCAATCGCGCGCGTTGTTCGTCCCCCGATGGGCTGCCCACGGGCAGGCTGATACGTCCGCCGGCGCCCAATACGCGGTGCCAGGGCAACTTGGTGTCGCCTGGCAGCTGGCTCAAGGTTCGACCGACCCAGCGGGCGGCGCGGCCAAGACCGGCGAGTTCCGCCAGTTGGCCATAACTCACCACCTTGCCCTCGGGCACTTGCGCGAGGGTCAGGTAGAGCGCCGTGCGTCGGATTTGTGCCGCACTGTCGGATTCTGCGGTGGGTGCATTCACGTGCGGTGTTCCTGAAAAAAATCAAAGTACCGTCTGTAGAGTAAATCGTGGATTGCGCAATGAGAAATGAACTCAATAGAAATCGTCGGGTCAGTCCTTCCTATGGCTTTATTCCTGGGGATCAAGCCGACTTTTTTTCGCAATCTTGAGTCTGTATTTGCTTATGTTGTCCAGAACTCTGCTGTGCCTTGCTGTCGTCAGCGCCTCCTCTCCCTTGCTTGCCGACACCGTCTGGCTGAAGAACGGTGACAAGCTGAGCGGCAAGATCGTCCTTTTCGATGGTGGCAAGCTGCTGATCCAGACGGAATACGCCGGTGCGGTGCCCATCGACTGGAAACAGGTCAAAACCCTGGAAAGCGACCAGGAAATGCTGGTCAAGCAGGACGCCTACACCGGTGAGAAAGCCAAATCCCTGCACGCCGCTGAAGATGGCAAGGTGACCCTGGCCAACGGTGATGCGCCCAAGACAGTAGAGCTGGCGAGTGTTCAGCAGATCCTCAAGCCCAAGCCGGTGGTCGAGGATCTGGTGTGGAAGGGCAATATCGATGCGGCCCTGGATTATCAGCGCGCCGAAAAAGATACCGATGATTACGACATCGATTTCAAGACCACGGCGCGCCATGGTCGCTGGCGGCACATCGCGGAAGGCGAGTACAACCGCGAGTATCAGGATGACGTGACCACCACGGATAACTGGCGTGCCGAGTATTCCCTTGACCGATTCCTGACGGACAAATGGTTCTGGCAAGGTCGCCTGGTCTACAAGCGCGACAAGGTTGAAGACCTGTCCCGTCAGCGTACCGTCGGTACCGGCCCTGGTTATCAGTTCTGGGATGACGAGTTGGGCGCATTCTCCCTGGGTTCGCTGATCAACCGCACGGATTATCAATTCGCTGATGGCAGCAAGGAGAACTTCTATTCCGTGGCGATGAAGTGGGACTACAACCGCTATCTGATCGGCAAAAAGGTGGAGTTCTTCACCAATGGCGAAGTGGGCAAGCCGCTGTCGGGCGTGGCCGAGTATGCGCTGGATGCGGAGATGGGCTTGCGCTACAAGGTCACGGACTGGGCTTCGCTGAACCTCAAGGCCGAGCGTGACATCATTAGCGGTACCAACGATGCTGACCTGGACAAGACCCGTTACACCGCAGGGTTTGGCGTGACCTGGTAAAGCGTCAAAAGATCGCAGCCTGCGGCAGCTCCTGTACAGGAATGATGTACACCCTGTAGGAGCTGCCGCAGGCTGCGATCTTTTTTTGCCTGCGAAAAACACACAGGCACAAAAAAGCCCCGCTTTTGAGGGCGGGGCCTTTTACTAAAGCAAGTACAAGTTAGATAACTTGAACTTCTTCAGCTTGCATGCCTTTCTGACCGCGGGTAGCGATGAAAGAAACCTGTTGGCCTTCTTTCAGGCTTTTGAAGCCGTCGGATTGGATAGCTTTGAAGTGAACGAACAGGTCGTCACCGGATTGTGGAGTGATGAAGCCGAAGCCTTTTTCATCGTTGAACCACTTAACGGTACCGGTTTGGCGATTAGACATGGTGTAACTCCTTGAACAAAGATAACTGCGACTCAGGAAGAACCCTGGCCGAGACTGAGTGCAAAGAGCAGGAAAAATTCTTGTAGATGGTTGGATCGAAATTCAACATATCGTGTAGAGATTCTCAGTGACACAAGCAGCACAGTGACGCCACCTTAACCCTTTTTCCGGAACGTGCCAATGCTTCTTGCGAAGGTTTCTCGGTTTTCATGATCGACGGTGCGCCGTATTGTTTCGAAGGGCCGTAGATTCAGGGTGATCGTCGAGATTTGCACCCGGCACTTTGAACCCGGCGGCCCGCCCCGGTAAGATGCCGGACAGATTTTTTCCACCTCGCTATTCAGGACACCGCCATGAGCATCAAATCGGACAAGTGGATTCGCCGCATGGCCCAGGAACACGGCATGATCGAGCCGTTCGTCGAGCGCCAGATGCGCGGCAGCGACGATAACCGAGTGATCTCCTACGGCGTGTCGAGTTACGGCTACGACGTTCGTTGCACCAATCACTTCAAGGTGTTCACCAACATCAATTCGGCCATCGTCGACCCGAAAAACTTCGATGCCGGCAGCTTCGTCGACATCCATAGCGACGTCTGCATCATTCCGCCGAACTCCTTCGCCCTGGCCAGCACCGTCGAATACTTCCGCATTCCGCGCAACGTGTTGACCATCTGCCTGGGCAAGAGCACTTACGCTCGCTGCGGCATCATCGTCAACGTCACTCCGCTCGAGCCGGAGTGGGAAGGTCACGTGACCCTGGAATTCTCGAACACCACCAACTTGCCGGCGAAAATCTACGCCAACGAAGGTGTGGCGCAGATGCTGTTCCTTGAGTCCGACGAAGAGTGCGAAGTGTCCTACAAAGACCGTGGCGGCAAGTACCAGGGCCAGCGCGGCGTGACCCTGCCGCGGACCTGAGTCAGCCGTCTGACAAACCGTGGGAATTCCTGGGCGAGCGTAGACTCTATGGAGTGTACTGCTCCGATCCGCGCAAGGCGGATCGGGCCATCGCCCAGGAGTGCTTTATGAAGATCGACCCGCGTATAAGTGCCGAACTGGCAAGGCTTGAGCCCAATCAGGTAGGCGTTTTGGCCTGGTCGTTGTTGGCACACCCGCCAGTCAGCATGGCAGGGGGCATCCCCGGCCAGCCTGATCCCGATACCCCCAACGAACAACCCACCGAGCCAGGCGAACCGACCCTGCCGGACGAGCCGCCTCCCGCGCCCGTGGCCTGATCACATTGTCTGTAGGAGCGAGCCCTGCTCGCGATGGACGAAAGGGCGACGCGTCTATTCAGGCAGCCCTGGTCATCGTTGACGTTCATCGCGAGCAGAGCTCGCTCCTACAGGCCATATTTCGTTGTCGCCGACGACGAAAATCCTGCTGCTTGGGTCCTGTTTAACCTGAAAGCCACCGGTAAACGCGCCGAAGGCGGGTAGCAGGCTCATGTCTTCCCCCAGTTTGAAACACGCCAGCCGCAGGCTCTGGCGCCCCCTGCCGTGCAGTCGATAGACCGGGTGCACATGCCCCGCCAATACGTGCCGTGTCGGGTGCGGGTCGGGTTCATGCTGCAAGGCAAACGGCCCGAGCAACAGGGGTTCGCAAACCACGCGAATATCCAGCGAGGCAGGCGGGTCACCGGCACGTTTGTCGTGGTTGCCGCGGATAAGCGTCATGGGCAATTCAGGGTGTCGCGCTCGCCATTCGGTCAAGGCATCAAGCGTGGCCTTTGCATGGGAGCCGGGGCCGTGGAGAAAATCACCCAGGAAAATCACTTGCCGACAGCTCAGGCCCGCCAATATTGCATCCAGCACGGCAATGTTGTGTGACGTGGTGCCTTGAGGGACGGGTTGTCCGAGGCTTCGATAGGCGGCCGCCTTGCCGAAATGCGCATCGGCGACCAGCAGCGCCTGTTGCGCGGGCCAATAGATGGCTTTCTGTGGCAGCAACCAGATTTCTTCCCCCGCCAGGTCGACCGGATAGGGCGTGTTCATCGGGCTTTCCCGGACTCGGCGGTGTTCTCCAGATCGCTGACCATGCGTCTGATGCGGTCGGCGAGTTTTTCCGAACTCATGCTCTCGCGCATGCGCTCCACCAGCAGCGGAAAGCCGAGTGGTGTGGGACGCTTGATCGGATGCAGGTCCAGTGTCATCCGGTTAATCCGCTCCAGCGTCTGTTCCAGGCGGCGAATATCCAGCTCGTCGCGCAGGACTTCTTCCCCGGCCTGGGCCAGCAACAGGTTGTTGGCGTCATATTGTTTGAATACTTCGAAAAACAACCCGCTAGAGGCCTGGACCTGACGGGTGCTTTTCGGTGCACCGGGGTAGCCGGCGAAAACCAGCCCGGCGATCCGGGCTACTTCCCGAAAGCGGCGCAACGCAAGTTCGCCCGCATTAAGGCTGGCCAGCACGTCCTGCAGAAGATCATCGGTGCTGAGCAGGGCGCGATCGAGTTGTTGCGCCCAATCGACAGGCGTGGCGCTGAGCAATTCCAGGCCGTAATCGTTGACCGCTATCGAAAACGTCAACGCCTGCCGTTGACTGACCCGCCACGCCAGCAGGCTCGCCAGGCCCAGATGCACCTGGCGCCCGGCGAAGGGGTAGAGGAAAAGGTGCCAACCCTCGCGAGACTTGAGTGTTTCGGCCAGCAAGCTGTGTTCGGTTGGCAACCCTGACCACCGTTGCTGCACTTGCAGCAACGGGCGCAGGGCCTGCATTTCCGGACCGACGAACTGGCCGTCCGCGGCCGCTGTAAACCGCGCGACCACGGCGTCGGCCAGCTCGCTGGACAATGGCATGCGCCCGCCATTCCAGCGCGGTACCGCCGCTTTTTTCACGGTGCTGCGCTTGACGTAGGCGGTCATGTTCTCAACGCGTACCAACTCCAGCAACCGCCCGGCGAACAGAAACCCATCGCCCGGTTTCAGGCGCGCGATAAAGCCTTCCTCGACACTGCCCAGTTGCTTGCCGCCACCCCCCTTGCTCCAGAATTTCAACTGGATGCTCGCATCGCTGACGATGGTGCCGATGCTCATGCGATGCCGCCGGGCCAGGCGTGCATCAGGAACCCGCCACACCCCTTGGGCATCAGGTTCGACACGGCGGTAATCCGGATAGGCCGTCAGAGAAAGCCCGCCATGGCGTACGAACGCCAGCGCCCAGGCCCAGTCGGCCGGGCCGAGGTCACGGTAAGCCCAGGCGCCGCGCACTTCTTCGTACAACTCGTCGGGCACAAACCCGCCTCCCAGCGCCATGCTGACCAGATGCTGCACCAGCACGTCCAGTGGCTTGTCCGGCGAAAAACGGGGTTCGATGCGACGTTGCGCCACCGCGTCGTGCGCAGCGGCGGCCTCGATCAATTCAAGGCTATGGGTTGGCACCAGCGTGACCCGCGATGTCCGCCCCGGCGCATGCCCGGAGCGTCCGGCACGCTGCATCAGTCGCGCCACACCCTTGGCTGAACCGATTTGCAGCACGCGCTCCACGGGCAGGAAGTCCACGCCCAGGTCGAGGCTGGAGGTGCAGATCACCGCTTTCAGTTGGCCGTCCTTGAGCGCGCGTTCGACCCAGTCGCGTGTGTCGCGGGACAATGAGCTGTGATGCAGCGCGATCAAGCCGGCCCAGTCCGGCCGGGCGTCGAGCAAGGCCTGATGCCAGATCTCCGATTGCGTGCGCGTGTTGGTGAACACCAGGCTGCTGGCGCTGGATTCAATCTCGGCGAGCACTTGCGGCAGCATCTTCAAGCCGATGTGCCCGGCCCAGGGAAAACGTTCAATGGTGGGCGGCAGCAGCGTGTCGACTTGCAACGCCTTGGTGGTTTGGCCTTGCACACTGATGCCGCCACCCTGTGGGATCAACACCTGCTCGGCGTGGGACAAATTACCGAGGGTCGCGGAAACGCCCCAGACGATCAGCCCGGGGTGCCAGCGGCGCAAGCGGGCCAGGGCCAGTTGCAATTGCACCCCCCGTTTGTTGCCCAATAATTCGTGCCATTCATCGACCACCACCATGCGCAAGGTTGAGAGCGCTGTCTGGGCGTCGGCGCGGGCGAGTATCAGGGTCAGGCTTTCCGGGGTGGTGATCAGGGTCGTCGGCAGGCGACGACTCTGGCGCGCCCTTTCGCTGCTGCTGGTGTCGCCGGTGCGCAAGCCGACAGTCCACGGAATCTGCAGGTCGCGCAGCGGCGTTTCCAGTGCGCGAGCCGTATCGGCGGCCAACGCGCGCATTGGGGTGATCCACAGCACGGTCAAGGATTCGCCGACGGGTTTGCGTTTGCGCGTGGTTTCAACCGCAGGGCGGGTGCGAGCAAAGCGGTTGAGCGCGGCGAACCAGACGGCATAGGTTTTACCGGCCCCGGTGCTGGCGTGCAGCAAACCGGAATGCCCTTGTCTCACTGCCGCCCACACCTGTTTCTGGAAGGCGAACGGCTTCCAGCCGCGAGCGGTGAACCAGGGTCTGGCGAAGTTGGAGACGGTTCCCATGCCGGGCGCGAGGCTCTGAAGGTTGTCTCTCAGTGACCGCGATGCGGCCGGACAAGTTTAATCCGGTTGCATTTTGTTGAGTGCCCGCCTGGCCATCGGCGCGTTTCTCATATCCGGAAATAACTGAACGGGCCGTTGAAACCAATTGGCAGATCCAGCGTGTTTTCATCGCGGCCCTGCTCGTCGTGCGAACAGTCGAGCCGGACAGTTATCCATGGATCTGAAAAAAGGGAATGCAGATGAGCAGACATCGACCGGGAACATTGAGTGCCGAGGTGATGACGGACAACGGTCCTGAAGTGTTTCGTGTGACGCAAGGGCTTTGTTATTACGAACGGGCCGGCGTGCACTGCATCGAGGCGAGTGACGGGCAAGGCAGGGCGTTTCACATCCATTTGCCGGCAGCCATCGAGAGCGGCAGTTTCAGTCTGGGACTCAGCGAACGTGCGCCCATGATCATCCATGTGACAGGCCATTGCGAAGCGGAACTTTATCGTGGCCGGCTTGAGCTGAAGGTGGGCGGAGATGCGCACTTTTGCGGAAGCTTCAGCGGAATTGATGCCGATGGCTTCGATATCGAGAACGGCATTTTCAGGCTGGAACACCCGTTCTCTTGACACGGAAACCGGGCAGGCCGGCTTCCGGTTCAAGAGAAACGGCTACTTCAGGTTGCCGCTCAGGAACTGCTTCAGGCGTTCGCTCTTCGGATTACCCAGCACGTCTTCCGGCGCGCCTTCTTCTTCCACCAGGCCTTGATGCAGAAACAGCACCTGGCTCGACACTTTGCGCGCGAAGCTCATTTCGTGGGTGACCATGATCATGGTCCGCCCTTCTTCGGCCAGGCCCTGGATCACCTTCAGCACTTCGCCCACCAGCTCCGGGTCCAGGGCCGAGGTCGGTTCGTCGAACAGCATGACTTCCGGCTCCATCGCCAGCGCCCGGGCAATCGCCACGCGCTGTTGCTGACCGCCGGAAAGAAACGCCGGGTACTGATCGGCTACCCGCGCCGGCAGCCCGACTTTGTCCAGGTAACGACGGGCACGGTCCTCGGCTTCCTGCTTGCTGCAACCCAGCACCCGGCGTGGTGCCATGGTGATGTTTTCCAGCACGGTCATGTGGCTCCACAGGTTGAAGTGCTGGAACACCATGGCCAGGCGGGTGCGGATGCGTTGCAGTTCATCGGGATCGGCGACGTGCATGCCATGGCGATCCTTGACCATGCGGATCGCCTGGCCGTCCAGGCTCATGGCGCCGTCGTTGGGTTGTTCGAGAAAGTTGATGCAGCGCAGGAACGTACTTTTGCCCGAGCCGCTGGCGCCGATCAGGCTGATGACGTCGCCGGTGTTGGCCTTGAGCGAAACGCCTTTGAGCACCTCATGATCGCCATAGCTTTTATGCAGGCCTTCAATGGTCAGTTTGTACATGGAACAAGCATCCTCAAGGCGAAAGTAGGTAGCCGCTGCGATAGGCTTCGGCGCCCGCGACGTGGGCGATCACCATGCCAGCCGTGGCCATGCGCCGCAGCGAACGGGCGTACATCAAGCCGGCGGCGGTGCAATGGACGGGGGTAACACGGTCAGAAATCGGATCGATGATTTCGGCGATCAGTTGCCCGGCTTCCAGGTATTCCCCCGGCAACGCGGTAAACACCAGCAATCCGCCGACCGGCGTGGCCACGGGCTCGACACCGGCCAGCGGGGTGGCCGGGTAGGGCAGGTCGGGCAAGGGAGCGGGTTCGCCGGCGATCGCGCCGAAGTGAACCAGGTAGTCGATCAGCGCCTGGCTGTCGAGGCTGGCCAGCGGGTGATTGACGTCGCCCTGGCCGCGCAGTTCGACGGTGACCGAAAAGCTTCCCGGCGGAATATCAAAGTGTTCGCCGAAGCGCTCCTTCAATTGCCACCACAGCAGCGTGAAACATTCGTCGAACGACTGACCGCCGGAATCGGTCGCCAGCAGGCTGGCTTCGGAACCGATGTAGCGCGCCAGCGGCTCGACCAGCGGCCAGGCGTCGGGCGTGGTGTAAAGGTGCGCGACCGCTTCGAAATCGCAATGCAGGTCCAGCACCATGTCGGCATCGCACGCCAGGCGTTGCAGGGTCAGGCGCTGGGATTGCAGCTGAGTGCTGGCGGTCTGCCGGGCCAGCGCGTTGCGCAGGCTGTTGCGGATCAGTTGCAGGTTGTGTTGCGGGTCGTCGCCGAGTTGGCCTTCGATGTCGTTGCCGACCTCTTCGCTCAAATCGACGAACCAGCGGTTGAAGTTCTGCCCGCTCTCCAGCTCGTAGCGGCCCAGCGGCACATCCATCAGCACCTGTTCCAGGCCGATCGGGTTGGCGACCGGGACCAGGACGATTTCGCTGCGCAGGCGGCCAGCGGCTTCCAGTTCCGCCAGGCGTTGCTTGAGGTGCCAGGCGACCAGCATGCCGGGCATCTCGTCGGCATGCAGGGACGACTGGATATAGATCTTGCCCCGGGCGCTTGTCACGCCAGGCGCCGAGGTCGGGCCGAAGTGGAAGCTGTGGATCTGTCGTGCTGTCCCCGGCAGCGGGGCCAGCAGGTCATGTATCTGGTGGCGCATTCGTTGTTTCCTGAAACAAATAGGACCTAGTGGGTCGGCCCGAGGAAAGCCAGCCATCGGCGTTCGGCGAGACGGAACAGGCCGACCAGCGCAAAGGTGATGGTCAGGTAGATCAGCGCGGCGATGCCGAACGACTGGAAGGTCAGGAAGGTCGCCGAGTTGGCGTCCCTGGCGACTTTCAGGATGTCCGGGATGGTCGCGGTGAACGCCACCGTGGTCGAGTGCAGCATCAGAATCACTTCGTTGCTGTAGTACGGCAACGAGCGACGCAGGGCCGACGGCATGATCACGTAGGCATACAGCTTCCAGCCTGTGAGGCCATAGGCCTTGGCCGCTTCGACTTCACCGTGGGCCATGCTGCGAATCGCCCCGGCGAAAATCTCCGTGGTGTAGGCGCAGGTGTTCAGGGCGAACGCCAGGATGGTGCAGTTCATCGCATCGCGGAAAAAGCTGTCGAGGACCGGTTGCGCGCGCACCGCGGCCAGGCTGTAAATCCCCGTGTAGCAGATCAGCAACTGGATATACAGCGGCGTGCCTCGGAACAGGTACGTGTAGAACTGCACCGGCCAGCGAATGTAGGCGCGTGGCGAAACCCGGGCGATGGACAGCGGGATCGAGACGATGAAACCGAAGAAAATCGATGCGCTGAGCAGCCACAGGGTCATGGCCAGGCCGGTGATGTTCTGGCCGTCGCTGTAGAGGAAGGGCCTCCAGTATTCCTGCAGGAGTTCGATCATCGTACGGCCTCCCGTGTGCCGGCGGCGTAACGGCGTTCCAGCCAGCGCAGCACGAAGTTGGAGACGCTGGTGATCACCAGGTAGATCAGGGCGGCGAGCACCAGGAAGTAGAACAGTTGATAGCTGCTTTTACCGGCGTCCTGGGCAGCCTTGACCAGGTCGGCCAGGCCAATGATCGACACCAGTGCGGTGGCCTTGAGCATCACCATCCAGTTGTTGCCGATACCCGGCAGGGCATAACGCATCATTTGCGGGAACACCACGATCCGGAAACGCTGACCGCGCTTGAGGCCGTAGGCGGTGGCCGCTTCGACCTGGCCGCGCGGCACGGCGAGGATGGCGCCACGGAAGGTTTCGGTGAAGTACGCGCCATAGATGAAGCCCAGGGTCAGTACCCCGGCGCTGAACGGGTCAATCTCGATGTATTCCCATTCCAGGTAATCGGTCAGCGACGTCAGCCAGGTTTGCAGGCTGTAGAAAATCAGCAGCATCAGCACCAGGTCCGGCACCCCGCGAATCAGCGTGGTGTAGCACTGGGCGGGCAGGCGCAGCAGTTTGACCCTGGACAGTTTGGCACTGGCGCCGAGCAGGCCGAGTAACACGGCCACCAGCAGCGACATTGCCGATAATTTGATGGTCATCCAGGTGCCTTCCATCAGCAGCGGACCGAAGCCCTTGAGGCTGAAGGCGGAGAGCCCCAGATTTTGCAGGAGGTTTTCGAACATAAATCAGCAACCTGATCGGGTGAAAAAAGCGCCCATCGCGAGATGGGCGCCGGGCATTATTTGCCGCTGTACAGATTCAGATCGTTGAAGTGTTTTTTCTGAATGGTGGCGTAGGTGCCATCATCGTGTAACGCTTTGATACCTTTATCCAAAAGCGCTTTCAGCTCGGTGTTACCTTTCTTAATGCCGATCGCGGTTTTGGCTGGCAGCAATTCGCTGTCGACGGGCTTGCTGACATCATAATCGGCACCCTGTGGAGACTTCAGGAAGCCCAGTTCGGCTTGCAGCATGTCCTGGATGCCAGCGTCGAGACGACCGGAAGTCAGGTCGGAATACACCTGGTCCTGGTTCTGATAGGCCTGGGTTTTCACGCCGGCCTTGTCCAGAACGGCCTTGGCATAGGCTTCCTGAATGGTGCCTTGCTCGTAGCCCACGGTCTTGCCCTTCAACGAAGCGACGTCTGCGGTGATGCCAGAACCTTTTTTGGACACGTAGGCGGTTGGGCCGGAGAACAGCTCGCCAGAGAAGTCGATGACTTTTTCGCGGGCCGGGGTGACGGTCATCGAAGAGATCACGCCGTCGAATTTATTGGCTTTGAGGCCAGGAATCATGCCGTCGAAATCACTTTCGACCCATTTGCACTTGACCTTCAACTCGGCGCAGATCGCGTTGCCCAGATCGATATCGAAACCCACCAGGTTGCCGTCGGCCGCTTTCGACTCGAACGGTGCGTACGAAGGGTCAACGCCGAAACGCAGTTCCTTGTATTCCTTTGCCAGCGCAGAGCCAGCAGCTACGCACAATGCCAGTGCAGAAAGGGTCAGCAATGCTTTTTTCATTATTCAATCCCTAAGAACCAATATGAGCGCTTGTGGCGCAGAATTATTGTTACTGGTAAGCGTAAGACCTAATGAAAGTAGCAATTTCCGAACCAGAGTGCCGAACAAGCGTTTAAAAGGTGTCCGGGAAATTGCCGGATGGGATTAGTGCACGAAAATGGGCGGCGTGGAAGGGCTGCACTTTTTTGGATCAGACCGATGCGATTCTGATCGTCCCAAGCTCCGCGTGGGACGATCAACAAACTAGGCGAGTAAATCCTGCAAGGTCGCCAGGTTGTCCGCTTCTTCGACGGTTTTGTCCTGCCGCCAGCGCAGCATCCGTGGAAATCGCACCGCAATGCCGCTCTTGTGTCGCTTGGACAGGGCAATCCCCTCGAACCCCAGCTCAAACACCAGGCTCGGTTTGACACTGATCACCGGGCCGAATTTTTCCACCGTGGTCTTGCGAACAATGTTGTCGACCTTGCGCATTTCTTCATCGGTCAGCCCCGAGTAAGCCTTGGCGAACGGCACCAGCGCGCGTTCGCGGGCGTCGGGCGGGCCGTCCCAGACGGCGAAGGTGTAATCGCTGTAGAGACTGGCCCGGCGCCCGTGACCGCGCTGCGCGTAAATGAGCACCGCGTCGACGCTGAACGGGTCGACTTTCCATTTCCACCAGACCCCCACGTCCTTGGTTCGACCGACGCCGTACTGGGCATTCCGATCCTTGAGCATCATGCCCTCCACCCCAAGCTGGCGAGACGCCTCCCGTTGCCGGGCGAGGTCCTGCCAGTCTTCGCCGGCCAGCAAGGGCGAGGCGAGCAACACCGGGTGATGGCAGTGGGCGATGAGCTGCTCCAGTTGCGTGCGCCGCCGCGCTTGCGGCTGGGTGCGCCAGTCATCGCCTTTCCATTCGAGCAAGTCGTAGGCGAGGAGGACCACGGGCACGTCACCGAGGATTTTTTTGCTCAGGGTCTTGCGACCGATTCGCTGCTGCAGCAGGGCGAAAGGTTGCACGGACGGTTCGTTCGGCCGTGGCGGGTCGAAGGCATCTTCGGTCTCGGCGTGACGGGGTTTCCAGGCGACGATCTCGCCGTCGATCACCGTGCCGTCGGGCAGGCAATGAATCAGGCTTTCCAGTTCGGGGAATCGCTCGGTGACCAACTCTTCACCCCGCGACCAGATCCACAGTCGTCCCTCGCGCTTGACCACTTGGGCGCGGATGCCATCCCATTTCCACTCCACCTGCCATTGGCCGGGAGGGCCGAGCAGGGCGTCGAATTGCTCGACCGGTTGTGCCAGGGCGTGGGCGAGAAAAAACGGATACGGCTGGCCGCCGCGCTGGGCATGCTCGTCGGACGATTCCGGGGCGATCAGTTTCAAGTAGCTGGCCGCGCTGGGGCGGTGGGAGAGGTCGGTGTAGCCCACCAGCCGCTGGGCCACGCGCTTGCTGTCCAGCTGTGCCATGGCCGCGAGCGCGCGGGTCACCAGCAGTTTGGAGACCCCGACGCGGAAACTGCCGGTGATCAACTTGATGCAGAGCATCAGGCTGGCGCGGTCCAGTTGCGCCCAGAGTCCGGGCAGGCGTTCGGCGAGCACTTCGGGAGGTTCGCCGCGCAACGGCAGGAGTTTGTCTTCGATCCACGTCGCCAGTCCGTCGGTGGACGTGTGGGGCGACTCGGGCAGCACCAGTGAAATGGTTTCCGCCATATCGCCCACGGCTTGATAGCTTTCCTCGAACAACCACGCAGACAGGCCGGAATACGCCACCGCCAGCTCACGCAGGACCCGCACCGGGATCAATTGCCTGGGCCGCCCGCCGGAGAGGAAATACACGGCCCACGCGGCGTCTTCCGGTGCGGCTTTCGCAAAATAAGCTTGCATCGCGGCCAGTTTGGCGTTGCTTGAGGTGGTGGCGTCCAGTTCGGCGTACAACTCGGCGAAGGCCTTCATGGCAGCGCCTCGGTGGGTTCGGGGTCGGCAGTCGACTGCTCTTCTTCATCGTCGCCGTATTCGGTATTGAAGCCTTGGGCATCGAGGCCTTTTTCCCGCAGATGACGCACCAGCACGGCGATGGAGCCGTGGGTGACCATTACCCGCTCGGCACCGGTCTGTTCGATGGCCCAGAGCAGGCCCGGCCAATCCGCGTGATCGGATAACACGAAGCCACGATCCACGCCGCGCCGCCGACGGGTGCCCCGCAGCCGCATCCAGCCGCTGGCGAAGCCGTCGCTGAAATCGCCGAAGCGACGCATCCAGGTGCTGCCGCCCGCCGAGGGCGGGGCGATGACCAGCGCCTTGCGCATCATCGGGTCGGTTTTTTTGACCTCGCCGGCGTAAATCGTCGGCGGCAGGTAGACACCGCTCTCGCGGTAAACCCGGTTCAGCGGTTCAACCGAACCATGGGCGAGGATCGGGCCGAGGCTGGCGTCGATGCCGTGGAGAATGCGCTGGGCCTTGCCGAAGGCGTAACAGAACAGCACGCTGGCCTTGTCCTGCGCGGCATTGGCTTGCCACCACTGATTGATTTCGGCAAACACCTGCGCCTGGGGTTGCCAGCGATAGATCGGCAGGCCGAAGGTCGACTCGGTGATGAAGGTGTGGCAACGCACCGGTTCGAACGGCGCGCAGGTGCCGTCGGGTTCGATTTTGTAGTCACCGGAGGCGACCCAGACTTCGCCGCCATGTTCCAGGCGCACCTGGGCCGAGCCGAGCACGTGGCCGGCGGGGTGGAAACTCAGGGTGACGCCGTGGTGGCTCAATGGCTCGCCATAGGCCAGCGTTTGCAGGTTGAGGTCCTGGCCCAATCGCGCGCGCAGAATCCCTTCGCCGGCGGTCGCTGCCAGATAATGGTGGTTACCGCTGCGCGCATGGTCGCCGTGGGCATGGGTGATGACCGAGCGCTCGACCGGACGCCACGGGTCGATATAGAAATCGCCAGCGGGACAGTACAGGCCTTCGGGACGTGCGATGACAAGGTCCACGGTGTCACCCAAATGGAGGGGCTTGTCAGGTGAGAGGTGGGTGCGGGGGCAGAAGTTCTATCGATTTTCAGGACCAACACTATTCAAATGTGGGAGCGGGCTTGCTCGCGAAAGCGCAGTCACAGTCATGATCCATGTCGACTGGTATAGCGCCTTCGCGAGCAAGCCCGCTCCCACATTAGGTCCGTGTCGGCTGTTATTTACCCGGTGTCAGGGTCAACCGCTGGTTGCCGTAGGCTTTGTCGAAATTCTGCGGCTGCATTGGCAGGCTCATGTATTGCCCTTTCAGCCACGGATCGATGCTGTTCAGGTAGTAGGGGCTGGCCGGGTTGCCGGACTGGCCGGTGGCGAGCTGGCCCGTCAGCGGTTCGGCCTGGCCAAAGTCGACAATAAAACGCATGGCCGGCACCCGCGTGGTGTTGAAGTCCTGGCCCCAGGCGAACGCGGCGGTATTGAGTGTGGTGTGGTCGCCGCCGGCCGGCAGCGGACCGCGCACCACCTGGCCACTGCTGTTTTTCCACTCATAGCGGTGCAGTTTGCCCCACTGCCAGGCGTTGTGAGCGCCACCCAGCTGCTGGTCGCCGGCACTGATCGCCGCGGCCAGGCTGCGGGCGAGGATCGCCGGTTTGTCTTCTTTCTGCGCGGTGCGCACGTCATCCCAGAACGGACTGTCTTCGCGCCCCAGCAGGTGATCGGCCTGTGCGGCATAGGACAGCTTGCCGTTGGCGATAAAGGCTTGCCACGCCGGGCTGCTCTCCGGCCCCAGTTCATCGAGGAAGATCTGGCGGGTGCTTTCCTGCAGGAACAGCTCGTAGAGGGCGGCGTCGGCGGACGTCGGGCTGAGTTTGCCGTCGAACGCCATCAAGCGGGTAATTGCCTCGCGCGCCTTGTCGCGGTCGCCAGCCGGCAGGGCGTCAATGGCCTGCTTGAGCGGTTGAGCCATGCCCGGCGCCTGGAGCATTTTCTTCAGCTTGGCGGCGAAGGTGGTGGTCTGGTCGTACTGCATGGCGATCAGGCTGCGGGTGTCATGTTTGCCCACGCCCGCCAGTTCGGCCAGGCGCTCGCCGCGTTCCGGTGCCGACCAGGAATTGGACAGCTGCATGCCGTAGCCATGGGGAATGACCCGCTGGTTGGCCGTGCCGAGCCAGCCTTGCGCCGGGTCCTGATCGTAGGGGTGCAGCATCGGGTCGGCGTAACCGTCCCAATCGTAGCGGCCGTCCCAACCCGGCGACGGCAACAGGCCTTCACCTTCGCGGCGATTCGGGTAGCGGCCGGTGACCTGCCAGCCAATGTTGCTGGCATCGGCAAAGACCAGGTTCAGGGCGATGGCGCGGATCTCGCGGCTGGCGTCCGACGCTCTCTCGACATTCTGCGCACGGGACAGGTCGAAAAACGCGTCCAGGGTTTTATCGTCGGTGAAGCTCGGCGTCTGCAAGGCCAGGCCGAAACCGCTGCCCTGGGCCAGGCCCTGGGCGCTGTTGAGCAACGGGCCATGGCGGGTTTCGTACACGGCTTCGCGAACCGGCCGCTGGCCTTTGATGAAGTAAGTTTCGTTGCGCACGATCGCAGGCTGCCATTTGCCGTTGGCTTCATAGGCAAGGCCATTGCCCTGGCGCTTGATTTTCTCCAGGAACAGGTCCTGGTTGTCGCCCATGACCGTGGTCATGCTCCACGCCACTTTGCCGTTGAACCCGCCCAATACCATCGGCAACCCGGCGATGGTCACGCCGGACGCCTGATATTTCGGTGCGCGAATCTGCACGTAGCTGAACAACGAAGGCACACCCATCGGGCCGTGGCTGTCGCTGGCCAGCAGGCTTTTACCGCTGCGGCTGCGTGGCGGGGCGATGGCCCAGTTGTTCGACGACGTGGCGCCCAGCAGATTCAGGTCAGACAACTGGCTGGTGGCTTTGCTGATGTCTGCCAGGCCCGGCACCTGGCCGTTGAGCTTGATGCTTTGCAGCTTTTCGCTTTCGGCCAACGGCAATTGTTCATCGGGGGCCGAAGGCGTCAGCCACGGCAGCTTGTCGGTGGTGACCGTTTGGGCCAATACCAGCGAGGCAATTTCTTCGGGCAGGTTGGCCGACTGGCTGAAGTTCAGCAGGCAGAAAATCAGCGCCGAATCTTCCGGCTTCCAGTATTCAGGTTTGTAGCCGGTGGCGGCGAGGTCGGCCGGAAGTTTGTCGCGGTAGCGGAACAGGTACGCGTTGACGCCGCGGGCATAGACTTCGAAGAACCGCTTGAGGCGCGGCGAAGACGCCTTGTACAGCTCGCCGGCGTTTTTCTTCAGGTTGACGGCGCGCATGTAGCGGTCGGCATCCAACAGGTCCGAACCGTGCATTTCCGCCAGGCGACCCTGGGCCAGCAAGCGCAGGGTGACCATCTGCGTGATGCGGTCACTGGCGTGCACGTAGCCCAGGGTAAACAGTGCGTCGTGGAACGTGCTGCTTTCGATCAACGGCATGCCCATGGCATTGCGTCGCACCGAAACGTTCTGTGCCAGACCCTTGAGCGGCTGTACGCCGGAAACGGGTGGCAGGGTGTCCTGGGCATTGAAGGTCTGACAACCGGTCAGGCTCAAAACCCCCGCCACTGCTGCGGCAACGCCGAACCGGGGTAGAAAATGTGTAAGGGCTGGCGAGGCCATGGCAAAGCTCCTGCGGGGGTGGTAGCGCAATAAAGTCGCTACGTTAGTGAGCGGGAGGAGGGCGCGCAAGCGGGGGGACGAGGTTATTTCAAAAGATCTCAGCCTGCGCCAGCTCCTGCATTGATTGGCGCACACCTTGTAGGAGTTGCCGAAGGCTGCGATCTTTCGGCCTTCAACCCAATCTCCGGGAGCAACACGGGCATGGAGCTCAAGAAAAACGCAGCACTGATCATCATCGATCAACAGAAAGGCATTCTGCACCCCAGGCTCGGGCGTCGGAATAATCCCCAGGCCGAGGAGCGCATTCTTGAACTGTTAGTGCACTGGCGCCGCAGCGGGCGGCCGATCGTGCATGTACAACACTTGTCCCGCTCAGAAGATTCGGTGTTCTGGCCACAGCAGTCAGGCGTGGAGTTTCAGGAGCGGTTTCAGCCATTGGCGGGCGAGCGGCTGATTCAGAAACAGGTGCCGGACGCGTTTTGTGCAACGGCCCTGGAGGCGTATCTGCGCGAGGCGGGGATCGGGCAGTTGATCATCGTCGGCGTGGCGACCCACAACTCGGTGGAGTCCACGGCAAGAACGGCGGGCAACCTGGGGTTTGATACCTGGGTGGCCGAGGATGCGTGCTTTACCTTCGACAAGGCTGACTTCTTTGGAAATGCCCGATCAGCCGAGGAGGTGCACGGGATGTCGCTGGGGAATTTGCACGGGGAGTATGCGACGGTGGTGAGTACGGCGCAGATTCTGAATTGATAGAAACATTTCGCGCCCCCGCTCCCACAGGGGAACGCATTCCAAATGTGGGAGCGGGCTTGCTCGCGAAAGCGGGCTATCAGGCGAAGAGGTTCTTCGCCCGAAGCATCAAGCGCCGTGGCACTTCTTGAATTTCTTGCCGTTGCCGCAAGGGCAAGGGTCGTTGCGGCCGACGTCTTTCAGGGCATTGCGCACCGGTTCCTGGTGGGCGTGGCCGCAGTTCGGGCCGTGGACATGGCCATGGTCGTGATCATGGTGGTCATGATCGTGGTTGCAGTCAGGGCCATGGACATGGGGTTGCTGGGTCATCGGGGTTACTCCGGAATAAGATCGGCGGGGATTATCACGCCATTACGCGCCAGGTGCACGTAGCGGGCGATGAATAAACCGGTTTCCATCTCGCCTTCCAGGCGATAGGGAATGCCCTGCTCGGAATTTTTGAGCTGTTTGACCAGGTCTTTGACCTTGGGCCACAGGTTGGTGCGGATCGGCACCTTGTAGAAACGACTGCCCTTGGGGCTGACAGTGATCCAGTGTTCATGCTCGCCTTCGGCCAGCAGGATGTTGCCCAGATGAATGCGGTACTCCATGCCGCGCACGGTCAGGTCGCTGTCGTTGCGGTTGTCGATGCGAAAGTGCAGCACGAACCGCTGCTCCATCAGCTTGGCCCGCACGACTTCCACCTTGACCAGATGCACCTCCGGGTCCGGTTCATCGGTGCTGAACCACGACGCACAGCCGCCGAGCCCCAGGCACAGGGTCAGGGTGAGCAGGCAGCGTGTGAGTCGTCGGGTGATCATGGTCGCGGTTCTCCCTTGAACCCCAGTGTAGGAGCTGCCGCAGGCTGCGATCGTTTGCCCCTGCTTCAGCCGCCGAAATACCCCGAACAGCACTTCTTGAACTTCTGCCCGCTGGCGCAGGGGCAGGCATCGTTGCGCCCGACATCGAGTTGCACGGTGGGGTCGATGAAATACCAGCGGCCGGCGTTCTGCACGAACGAGGAGCGCTCGCGGTGACTGTGTTCGCCGCCGCTATCGTGCCAGCGCGCGGTGAAGGTGACGAAGGCATGCTCCGGCTGCCCGCCGAGGACTTCGGAGCTTTCCACATCAAGACCCAGCCAGGTGCTTTGGGCGCTCCAGTCACTGATCGACTGCCGATCAAGGTCCGTCTGCTGGGCGGGCAGGGTGGTTGCCACCAGGTAATCGATCAGGCCTAGCACATAAGCGCTGTAGCGCGAACGCATCAGGGCTTCGGCGCAGGGCGCCGGGTGACCGGCATGGTAATGACCGCAGCAGGCGTCGAGCAGGGTGCCGCTGCCGCAAGGGCAAATGGATGTACTCATTGCGTTACCACCAGTATTTCCCGAAATTTTCCGGATTGGCCCAGAAACGCGAGTTGAGCCAGTCGGGTACCTGTTTGTAGTCAAGCAGATCATAGGTAAAGAGGGTCAGCACCTGGTCGTCGCGCTGGAAGCGTTCGCTGGCTTGCAGGGCCAGGGAGAAAAAATCCGTCTCCTGCCAGCCGCTGGCGGGCAAGTCGGCCAGGACCGCGATGCGACTGGCATTGAGGTTGCGGATACCGCCGAGCAAATTCAGGCCATCGCGCTTGGGCAAGTGTTCGAGGCAATCGAGCACCAGCGCCAGATCAAAGCGCCGTGCCGCCAATTCGTCAGGCAACGGTCCCGGTGCCGCGTGCGCCACACAACTATCGGGGTGTGCGAGCTTGAACGCTTCAAGCGCGGGAAACTCGCTGGCGCCGATCAGCAGCAGGCGCGAAGGGGCATAACGATCCAGCAAAGCGGCCAGCGCCTGTTGCGGCGTGCGCGAAGAAATACCAGCAATCATCGAAGATCCTCACTCAGATGTGTCAAGACTAGCCTGCCCGCCAGTTCGAGCCTAGAGCGGGTTTGCCGCAAATGTGACGATCTCCCGTGAATACGGGACAAAACAGCAATGGCCTATTGCTGGCGGAGATTAAAACTCCGGTCTTTACTCCGTGAATCGGTTCTAAGCCGATCCTTCAGGAGAAAACTAGATGAGCATAGTTCGGACAGCATTACCCCTGGTTCTGCTAACCAGTGTGTTGACTGGTTGCGCAGGTTTGCAGAAAACCGACTGGCCGACCTGTGCGGCGGTCGGTGGTGTCGTAGGTGCGGGTCTCGGTGCTACCGAGAGTTCGTCATGGGCAGGTTGGGGGGCGCTGGTCGTCGGCGGTACGGCGGCGGCCTATTGCTGGGTACATGGTGATGGCGACGAAGACGGCGATGGCGTGCCGGATAGCCGCGACAAGTGCCCGGGCACGCCTCGCGGCGTGAAGGTCGATGCCGATGGTTGCCCACCACCAGCACCTGCTCCAGTGGTTGAAGAGGTCGTGGTGGTCAAGGAAGAAACCATCGTCATCCGCGATGTTCACTTCCAGTTCGATAAAGCCACGCTCACGTCCTCGGACAAACTGGTACTCGACAAGATTGCCACCCGTTTGAAAGCGGAAGCCCCGACTGCCCAGTTGACCGTTACCGGTCATACCGACAGCGTGGGCAGCGATACCTACAACCAGAAACTGTCGGATAAACGCGCCCACTCGGTGGTTGAGTACCTCATCCAGGAAGGCGTGCCGCGCAGTAACTTTGTGTCTGTCGCCGGTGCGGGTGAAAGCCAGCCGGTTGCCGACAACAAAACAGCTGACGGTCGCGCGCAAAACCGTCGCACGGAAATCAAAATCCAGCGCTAGCGCCCCTCGCATCCGTGGCTTGTGCAGTCGCGGATGCGGGTCTTTACTCCTGTGTAACCGGTATTGGCCGGTGACACAGGAGCTTTCAAAATGAGCAAACTCACACGGACCGTCTTGCCGGTTCTGCTGCTTGGCAGCCTGTTGACCGGTTGCGCTACACACAGCGATGGCACTGCCCCCCTCAATCAACGTACCTGGCCGATCTGCAGCGTCATTGGCGGACTGGTCGGCGGAGGCCTGGGCGCTATCGAAAGTGGCGGTTGGGCGGCCGGTGGAGCGGCGCTCGGTATCTTGACCGGTGGTTTGATCTGTTACGCGCAGGACGGTGACGAGGACGAGGATGGCGTTTTCGACCGCCGTGATCGCTGCCCCGACACCCCGGCCAATACCCCTGTGGAACATCACGGTTGCCCGCTGCCGCAATACCCGGCCAGCGTGAAACCGGCGGAGCCCGTACAGCCCGAAGTCATCATGTTGAGCAATGACGTGTTTTTTGGCTTCAATAAATCGGACCTGACCCCCTACGCGCAGAGCCAGCTCGATTCGATCATGAGCAAACTGCTGGACGCCGATGTGGTGAGCATCAAGGTGGTGGGACATACCGACAGCGTCGGAGCGGATGCCTATAACCAGGCATTGTCCGAGCGTCGCGCCAGCAGCGTCGCCGAATACCTGTT
This sequence comes from Pseudomonas fluorescens, assembly GCF_902498195.1. GTDB lineage: Bacteria > Pseudomonadota > Gammaproteobacteria > Pseudomonadales > Pseudomonadaceae > Aquipseudomonas > Aquipseudomonas fluorescens_BU. The sequence goes on from NZ_CABVIY010000002.1 coordinate 679,852, forward strand.
GAGCCAGGGCGTGGCGCCGAACAAGATCACCAGCGAAGGCAAGGGTGAAAGTCAGCCGGTGGCCGATAATGCGACAGAAGAGGGCCGCGCGAAAAATCGTCGCGTAGAGCTGCACATCAATCGCTGAGCCGCGAAATAGAGCCGTCGGGCGAAGATTCATCGCGTTTCGACGGCCATTCGGCGGGCTTCATGAAGAATTTTCGCTTGCCCTCTGGCTTATCCCGCGTGGAAGCCGTTACTGTGCGCGCAAAGAATAATTCTCATCGGGGGAGCGTATGAAGGTGCTATGGGGGCTGGGGAAGCTGTTAACCCTGCTGTTCTGGTTGGTGGTGCTGGTCAATCTGCTCATGCCGTTCATCCATCCGCTGCACCTGCTGGTCAACCTGGCCGGCAGCCTGCTGGCGGTCCTGCATCTCCTTGAGGCGCTGCTGTGCTATCGCAGCCTCCGGGGGCGCGAGCATCCATGGCGTGACCGCCTGAAGATTGTCTTTTTCGGCGTTTTCCACCTGCAAACCATTCCAGCTACCACCGCATCTAAGGCTTCCCATGCGTAAATTCTGTCTGCTCGCCGCACTCATCAGCCCATTGGCCTGCGCCCAGGTGGTGAGTGTCGAAACCAACTCGCTGATGCGCCTGCCCAACACCGCCAGCACCTTGCAGCTGGAGCGCCTGGAAGTGGCCGACTACGGCACATTACTGATTCCCTCGAACGTGACCGAAGTCACCGTTGGCGAACTGCATTTGGGGCGTGATGCGCGGATCGCGATCGTGCCCGGCGAACAGCCGCTGGAATTGAAGGTCAGCCGTGCGCAGTTGTCCGAAGGCAGCCAGATTACCGCTCGCGGTGCGCCAGGCACCTACCAGAAAGCCGCTCGCTCCGGGCGTAACCTGAATTTGCAGATCAAGGCCTTGAACGCACCGCAACTGCAGGTGGATGCGCGCGGTGGCGCGGGTGCGCCAGGGTTTGTCGGCCTTGACGGCGCCAACGGCCAGGCACCGGGTTGCACCTGGGGCCAGGCGGGCCGCGGTGCCGATGGCAGCGACGGCAGTAACGGCCAGCCAGGCGCGCCGGGCGCGTTGGTCAAGCTGGCAGTACCGCACGACTACCCGGCGGAACAGATCAAGGTTCAGGTGGCCGGCGGTGCCGGTGGCCTGGCCGGTCCTGGCGGCAAGCCGGGCGCGGGCGGCAAGGCCAAGGGCTGCATCATCTATAAGGCCGACGGCGGCAAGAGCGGCAAGCCCGGGGCTGACGGGCAACCCGGGACTGCCGGGGCGGCGGGTTCGGTGACGGTGCAGCGGTTGTAAGACACTTTCTGAAATGGCTGTTGCCTGATCAAAGCCGTCGCGGGCCAGCCCGATCCCACAGGATTCACACAGTCCTGTGGGAGCGGGCTGGCCCGCGATGCTTTCAGAAGCTTGGCCGCATCGCAGCCAATACGACCACCACCAACCCCACCAGCAGATTGATCCCCACCACCCGACGAATCCGTCCCAGCACCGCCGCGCCCGCCGGCCAATCCTGCGCCTCAACGGCCGCACGCAACTCCGGCAGCATCAACGCCTGAATCCTGATGAACAGTGCCGTCATCACCACATACAGCCCCATCATCCCCTGCACATAACGTGGCGCCAGTTCAAACCCTGAGAAATGCAGGTTCAGCATGACCACGCCGCTGACGGGCAACAGCACCACCGCCCCCCACACCCAGCGGAAAAAACCCTGAAACACTTCCAGCCACAGCTTCAACCGGGCAGGGCCCTCCAGTGCCTTGATCGCCGCAGGGCGCAAGACCATCCAGGCGAAAAACATGCCACCCACCCACACCAGCGCGGCGAGGAGATGCAGGCTATAAACAAGGCTAAAAGCGGTCATTGGGGTACTCCGTTCTGCGCGGGATTCATTAGCGGGGTATGATAGCGGCCGATCCGAACCACTGAAAATATATCCAGCGTTTTTTGCGCCAGACAATCCATGATCAGCACTGAACTCAAAACCACGATCCAGGGCGCCTATTCGCGTTTTCTCGAAGCCAAGAGCCTCAAGCCGCGCTACGGTCAACGCCTGATGATCGCCGAAATCGCCAAGGTCCTCGGGGACATCGACACCGACGACGAAGGCCGGCGCAGTGGCGACCCCGCGATTGTCGCGGTGGAAGCCGGCACCGGTACGGGCAAGACCGTGGCCTATAGCCTGGCGGCGATCCCCACCGCCAAGGCTGCCGGCAAACGCCTGGTGATCGCCACGGCCACCGTCGCCCTGCAGGAACAGATCGTCTACAAGGATCTGCCCGACCTGATGCGCAACAGCGGGCTGAATTTCAGCTTCGCCCTGGCCAAGGGGCGGGGGCGCTACATGTGCCTGTCCAAGCTCGACATGTTGCTCCAGGAAGGCCACGCACAGACCGCCACCGCGCAGCTGTTCGAGGAAGAAGGCTTCAAGATCGAGGTGGATGAGGCCAGTCAGAAGCTGTTTACCAGCATGATCGAGAAACTTGCCGGCAATAAGTGGGACGGTGACCGCGACAGCTGGTCCACCGCCCTGGAAGACGCCGACTGGGCGCGCCTGACCACCGATCACAGCCAGTGCACCAATCGCCATTGCCCGAATTTCGGCCAGTGCGCCTTCTACAAAGCTCGGGAAGGCATGGGCAAGGTCGATGTGATCGTCACCAACCACGATATGGTGCTGGCTGACCTGGCCCTGGGCGGCGGCGCCGTGCTGCCGGACCCGCGCGACACCATCTACGTATTCGACGAAGGCCATCACCTGCCGGACAAGGCCATCGGCCACTTCGCCCATTACACGCGCCTGCGCTCCACCGCCGACTGGCTGGAAACCACCGCCAAGAACCTCACCAAGCTGCTGGCCCAACACCCGCTGCCGGGAGACCTGGGCAAGCTGATCGAGCAAGTCCCGGAGCTGGCGCGCGAGATCAAGACCCAGCAGCAATTCATGTTCACCGCCTGCGAGCAGATCGCCGATTTCAAGCCCGGCGAAGACGTCGAGGGCCGCGAACGCCCGCGCCACCGTTTCGTCGGCGGGGTGATCCCCGAGCACATGCGCGAGATGGGCATCGAGCTGAAGAAAGGCTATTCGCGCCTGACCGATTTGTTCACGCGCCTTACCGATCTGCTTAAGGAAGGCATGGACGGCGAGGTCAACATCGGCATCGCCAGCAATCAGGCCGAGGAGTGGTACCCGCTGTTCGGCAGCCTGTTGTCCCGTGCTTCCGGCACCTGGGAGTTGTGGACCGCGTTCACCGTCGAAGACCCGGAAGACAACCCGCCCATGGCGCGCTGGCTGACCCTGGCCGAAAGCGGCTCGCTGTTCGACATCGAGGTCAACGCCAGTCCCATCCTCGCCGCGGAAATGCTCCGGCGCAATCTGTGGAACGTCGCCTATGGCTGTCTGGTGACCTCGGCGACCTTGACCGCCCTGGGCACCTTCGACCGTTTCCGCATGCGCGCCGGCCTGCCGAAAAAGGCCGTGACCGCGGTCGTGCCGAGCCCGTTCCATCACGCCGACGCCGGCGTGCTGCGAGTGCCCAACCTCAACGCCGATCCCCGGGATGCGGCGGCGCACACGGCGGCGATCATCCGCGATCTGCCGCAACTGGTCGAAGGTTCGCGGGGCACGCTGGTGCTGTTTTCCTCGCGCAAACAGATGCAGGACGTGTTCGATGGCCTCGACCGCGACTGGCGCAAGCAGGTGTTCATCCAGGGCAACCTGTCCAAGCAGGAAACCCTGAACAAACACAAGGCACGGGTCGATGGCGGGGATTCGAGCGTGTTGTTCGGCCTGGCGAGTTTCGCCGAAGGGGTCGACTTGCCCGGCGCCTATTGCGAGCACGTGGTCATCGCCAAGATTCCGTTCTCCGTGCCCGACGACCCGGTCGAAGCGGCGCTGGCCGAGTGGATCGAAGCCCGGGGCGGCAACCCGTTCATGGAAATCTCCGTGCCGGACGCCTCGCTGAAACTGGTCCAGGCCTGCGGCCGCTTGCTGCGTACCGAAGAAGACCGCGGCACCATCACCTTGCTCGATCGGCGCCTGGTCACCCAGCGCTATGGCAAGGCGATCCTCAATGCGTTGCCTCCCTTCCGTCGTGAAATTTCCTGATACGTCGGTGGGCAAATCTGCCCGCCGCGTTGTCTATCTCTCTGTCATCGCTGTTCCACTGGCCCATCGAGGTCGTTAGGGAGAATTTCGTTCTCATGATTCGCCGTTCGCTGCGCCGTTCGTTACCTGCCGCATTGGCCTTGATCTTTTCTGCCCCGTTGCTGGCGGCGCCTGCCGGCCAGCAGACGCTGTTCAACTTTGTCCGCCCCGCCGATGTGGTGCGCGTAACGACCGAGAACGCCGACCTGCCACAAGCCAACGCCGAGCAAACCGCCGAAGGCGAAGTGTTGCGTCGGGTGACGTTCAACCCGGTCGCCCGGCCGACCTTGCGCCTGGCCCCGCAGACCGGTGCCTGGGACTGGTCGCAGTCCGGGATGATGAGCCTGCGCATCCAGAGCGCGATGAACTGGGCGATCACCCTCTATGTGCAAATCCAGAGCAATGACGGCAAGACCCTGGTCAGCCGCATCGACCTGCCGGCAGGTCCCGCGCAGACATTGCTGGTGCCGTTGGTGGCGACGTCGCCGCTGAGCCAGGGCATGAAAGCCGGGCCGCCGATGCCGGCGACGGTTGAGGGCCAGCGTGTGTTGCTGGCCAGCAGCAGCGGCGAGCTGGATCGCAGCCAGGTGGTGTCGGTCAGCCTGTCGATGGATCAACCGAAAGCCGCTCAAAGCATTTTGCTCGAACGCTTCGGCGTACAGGACGGTGGGGCGGTCACCCAGGCCGTCTACGGCGGTTTGGTGGACGTTTATGGCCAATCGACGCGGGCCAGGTGGCCGGAAAAAGTCGGCAGCGACGAGCAACTGAAATCCGCCGCGGCCAAGGAACAGCCGCAACTGAAAGCCTGGCTGGCCCAACGCGATAAGGCATCGCTGGACAAGTTTGGTGGCTGGACCCAGGGCCCCGCATTCAAGGGCAGCGGTTTTTTTCGCACTGAAAAACGCGATGGCCGCTGGTATCTGGTAACGCCCCTGGGGTATCCGTTTTATTCGCTGGGGGTCAACACCGTCGCCGCCGACGTCAACCAGACTTACATCGCCGGCCGCGAATGGATGTTCGAATCCTTGCCCAAGGCCGACGAGCCGCTGGCCAACCACTATGGTGATGGCGACAACCGGGGCGGCAATGGCGTCGATCAGGGGCGGGGTTTCAATGCCGGACGCTGGTATGACTTCTATGGCGCCAACCTGCAACGCCTGTATGGCGATCCGTGTGCGCCGGGCAGCGATACCAAGGCCGGTGTCGCCGAAGCGGCCAAGGCCGACGCGGTAGAAGCCAGCGCAGAGAAGGCGGCCGAACAACCTGTTCAGGCATCGACCGAATCCGGTGTTGCCGAAGCCGCCAAGGCCGATGCCGTGCAGGCGACGGCAGCGAAAGCGGCCGGGCCCGCACCGGCCGAACCCTGCAAAGCGGCGTTTGACGAACAGCGCTGGGCCAGCCAGACCCTCGATCGCTTGCAAGCCTGGGGCTTCAACACCCTTGGCAACTGGAGCGCACCGGCGCTGGGCGAGGCTGAACGCGTGCCCTACACCTTGCCGCTGTCGATCGTCGGCGATTACGCCAGCATCAGCACCGGTAACGACTGGTGGGGCGGCATGCCCGATCCGTTCGACCCGCGTTTCGCCATGGCCACCGAACGCGCCGTGGCCATCGCCGCCCGCGATCATCGCGACGATCCATGGCTGATCGGTTACTACGCCGACAACGAGCTGGCCTGGGCCGGCCCCGGCGACGATCCGAAAGCCCGCTACGCCCTGGCCTACGGCACCTTGAAAATGACCACCGACGTACCGGCCAAGCGCGCATTCCTCAAGCAGCTGCGCGACAAGTACCGTAACCAGGCGGGGCTTTCCAAGGCCTGGGGCATCGACCTGCCAGCCTGGGAGTTGATGGAAGATCCCGGTTTCGTGCCGCCGCTGCCAAGCGCCGAATACCCGGAAATCGAGGCTGACTTCAAATACTTCCAGAAGGTCTTCGCCGACACCTATTTCAAAACCATTTCCGACTCGCTCAAGTGGCACGCGCCGAACCAGTTGCTGCTCGGTGGCCGCTTTGCCATCAGTACGCCAGAAGCGGTTGAATCCTGCGCCCGGTATTGCGATGTGTTGAGCTTCAACCTGTACACCCTGCAACCGCAGGACGGCTACGATTTCGCCACATTGCGCAGCCTCGACAAGCCGGTGCTGATCACCGAATTCAACTTCGGCTCGACTGATCGCGGTCCGTTCTGGGGCGGCGTGACACCATTGGCGAAGGAAGAGGACCGTGGCCCGGCCTACGCGAACTTCCTGAAACAGGCGCTGAGCGAACCGTCGATTGTCGGTGTGCACTGGTTCCAGTACCTCGATCAACCCGTCACCGGACGCCTGCTGGATGGCGAGAACGGCCACTTCGGCCTGGTCGGCATTACCGATCTGCCATTCCAGGGCTTTGTCGACAGCGTGCGCAAGAGCAACCTGGCGGCCGTCGATCAATTGGCCAAGGAGGCGCAGAAAGCCAGTGCCGAAGCCCACAAGGCCAGCCATGACGTCGAAGGCGGGCGTCAGGCCGAGGCGGGTAAAGGCCCGGGGAAGGGCGCGGGTGGGCATTCCGGCAAAGGCCATTGAGTCCTGATAGACCGCGAGCAAGCCCGCTCCCACAACAACGCGGTCAACATGTGGGAGCGGGCTTGCTCGCGAAGGCGCCTTTATCGGCGCACTGTATTTCTGATCAGTTCTGAGGGTGTTTTACCGCCCAGCCCGCCCCTGTTCCCAAAACCCTCAAGGGCTGGAACAATGCGGACCACTTTGTAGAGTGTTTACCGGGGAGTTGCGGGTGCAGATTCAGGGTCATTACGAGCTTAAGTTCGAGGCAGTGCGTGAAGCGTTCGCGGCGCTGTTCGACGATCCCCAGGAACGTGGCGCGGCGTTGTGCATCAAGATCGGTGGCGAGACTGTACTGGACCTGTGGTCCGGTACCGCCGACAAAGACGGTGCCGAGGCCTGGCACAGCGACACCATCGCCAACCTGTTCTCCTGCACCAAAACCTTCACCGCTGTCACCGCCCTGCAACTGGTGGCAGAAGGCAAGCTGCAACTGGACGCACCGGTTGCCCGTTACTGGCCGGAGTTTGCCGCGGCCGGCAAAGAATCCGTGACCCTGCGCCAACTGCTCTGCCATCAGGCCGGATTGCCGGCGCTGCGCGAACTGCTCGCCCCCGAAGCCCTTTACGACTGGCAAACCATGGTCGACGCCCTGGCAGCCGAAGCCCCCTGGTGGACGCCGGGTGAGGGCCATGGCTATGCGGCAATCACCTATGGCTGGCTGATCGGCGAGTTGCTGCGGCGTGCCGACGGTCGCGGGCCGGGTGAATCCATCGTGGCCCGCGTGGCCAAGCCTCTGGGGCTGGACTTCCACGTCGGCCTGGCCGATGCGGAATTCCACCGCGTGGCGCATATCGCCCGTGGCAAGGGCAACGCCGGTGATGCCGCGGCCCAGCGCCTGCTGCAAGTCACCATGCGTGAGCCGACCGCCATGACCACCCGCGCCTTCACCAACCCGCCTTCTGTCCTGACCAGTACCAACAAACCGGAATGGCGGCGCATGCAACAACCGGCGGCCAATGGCCACGGTAACGCCCGCAGCCTGGCCGGGTTTTATGCCGGTCTGCTCGATGGCAGCCTGCTGGAAGGCGAAATGCTCGACGAGTTGACCCGCGAGCACAGCCTTGGCGAAGACAAGACCCTGCTGACCCGAACCCGCTTCGGCCTGGGTTGCATGCTGGATCAACCGGATGTGCCCAATGCCACCTTCGGCCTGGGCCCGCGAGCGTTCGGGCACCCGGGCGCTGGCGGTTCCATCGGTTTTGCTGACCCGGAGCACGATGTGGCTTTCGGTTTTGTGACAAATACACTGGGGCCGTACGTCTTGATGGATCCGCGCGCGCAACAGCTTGTGCGGGTACTGGCCACTTGTCTGTAAATCCCGCTCAAAGGTCCCAGGTCCGGAACCCGAAAGCCTTTTCAGTTTCATATCGTCTGTTTATGCGGGCCTGACCTGCCTGAATTTTTTTTGACTTCATTTTTGTGGATATCCAATGTCAACCAAACCAACCCTCGCCTTGGCACTGTGCTTCGCTATTACCGGTTGCGCACAGAATCCGAAAAATGATGCGGACGGCGGCAGCTGGTGGCCGTTCAGTTCCTCCGACAAGGTCGCGGCCAAAGAGCCGGCGCCCGCACCTTTGAAGCCCGCGGCAACCGCCCCGGTGGCCAAGACTGAAAGCAGCAGCCACTGGTACTGGCCGTTCGGTTCCGATGAGAGCGCTGACAAACCCGCCGCCAAGCCGGAATTGAAACCTGAAGCCAAGCCTGTCGCAGTCGCCAAGGCAGATGCCGAGGCGGGCGGCAAGTGGTGGTGGCCATTCGGTGGCAAGGATCAACCGACCGCCAAAGCCGTACCGATGCCGGACCCGAAAGTCACCCAGGCCTGGCTCGACGACTACGAACCGCGCCTGCGTGCAGCCATCAAGGACAGCAACCTGCAACTCGAACGCCGCGAGAACGTGCTGGTGGTGATCGCGCCGGTCGAAGGCTCGTTCAACCCGGACCGCCCGGCGATGCTGCTGCCTGTCACGCTCGGCCCGTTCACCCGCGTGGCGAAAATCCTTGAAGTCGACCCCAAGACTGCCGTGCTGGTACTCGGCCATAGCGACACTTCGGGCGCCGCGCCGGCCAACGTGAAGTTGAGCCAGGAGCGTGCACAAGCTGTGGCGGCGATCTTCCGTCTCAGCGGCCTGCAGCGTGATCGCCTGATGCTGCGCGGCATGGGCGGTGAAGCCCCGCGTGCGGCCAACGACAGCGTTGAAGGGCGCGCCTTGAACCGTCGCGTGGAACTGATGGTGACGCCGCAAAACACCATGGTCGCGTTGCTGAGCAAGTACAATATGCCGGCCCCGGCGCCTGTGCGCATGGTCGCGGCCCAAGACGCCAAACCGGCTGCCAAGCCTGTGACGCCGGCACCTGCGGCGAAAAAAGCCGACGTTCCGGCAGCGAAAAAAGCACCGGCCAAGAAAGCCGCCAAGGCCCCAGCCAAGAAGGCTCCGGCCAAGACAGCAACCCCGGCGAAAAAGACCGCACCGGCCAAAGCCGCAGCCGACACGAAAAAAGTCGCCGCCGATACCACCAAGCAGTGATTCGTTAACCAAAAGGAATGCGTCATGACCAAGGCCCTGGCCGATATGCGCCGCGATTACACCCGTGATGGCCTGACCGAGGCGCAAGCCCCGGCCGAGCCGTTCGCGCTGTTCCACCAGTGGTTTGCCGACGCGGTGAAAACCGAGCAGGCGCCGGTGGAAGCCAACGCCATGACCCTGGCCACGGTCGACCAGGACGGTCGACCCCATTGCCGCATTCTGCTGCTCAAGGGCCTGGACGCCCAGGGCTTCACCTTCTTTACCAATTATGACAGCGCCAAGGGCCAGCATCTGGCCGCGAACCCGTTCGCGGCCATGACCTTTTTCTGGCCGACCCTGGAACGCCAGGTGCGCATCGAAGGACGGGTGGTGAAGGTCACGGCTGAAGAATCTGACGCTTACTATCAGGTTCGCCCGCTGGGCAGTCGCCTCGGCGCCTGGGCTTCGCCCCAGAGCCGGGTGATCGCTGATCGTGCCGAACTCGAAGCGCTGCTCAAGGACACCGAGCAACGTTTCAGCGACAGCCAGCCGCATTGCCCCGAACACTGGGGCGGTTATCGTCTTTTACCTGAGCGCATCGAGTTCTGGCAGGGCCGTTCGAGCCGCCTGCACGATCGCCTGAACTATCGCCTGCAGGGCGCCGACTGGATTCTTGAACGTCTGGCACCCTAGGCAGTCTACCGATCGGGATAGCCTGCTGCAGCGGCCTCAAGCCATTGCGGCAGGTCTCGACGCTTGATCTTCTGCGCCTGGGCGCTCGCCAATTGCTCGAGCATGAACGCTTTTTTCTGCTCGTCCCGCCCCGCCAGTGCCAGCGCCAGATCGCGGTCCATCCAGCGTTTGATCCGCACGTACAGCCACCAGTGGAAGTACAGGCCGGCGACGGTCGTGACGACAATGATAAAGTAATCCATGAAAATCCCTGGGCCAGCGGCGCAGTTGGCCGTAATTGCCGCTACTGTGTGGTGAGTTTGTTCAGGCGGCTGTACTAGAACTGAATGAAACCATTTTTATCCGGGCGATGCCGTGACAGGCGTCAAGCTGCGGAGTTTAATGACTACCTGTCCTTTGGAGTTGATGCTATGCGTAAGTCTGTTCTGCTGGTTGCTTCCTTTTCCACGATGGCGATGTTGCTCACAGGCTGCCAGTCGAGCCTGACCGGTGACTCCTACTCCCGTGACGAAGCGCGTCGCGTGCAGACCGTTCGCATGGGTACCATCGAAGCATTGCGCCCGGTGAAAATCGAAGGCACCAAAACCCCGATCGGCGGCCTTGCCGGCGCAGCCGTCGGCGGCGTTGGCGGCAGCGCCATCGGTGGCGGCCGCGGCAGCATCGTCGCCGCAGTCATCGGCGCAGTGGCAGGTGGCCTGGTGGGCTCGGCGGCCGAAGAAGGCCTGACCCGTACACAAGGTGTCGAAATCACCGTGCGCGAAGACGACGGCAGCATGCGTGCCTATGTGCAGCAGGTTCAGGAAAACGAAGTGTTCCGTGTTGGCGAGCGTGTGCGAATCGCGACGGTTGACGGGACAAGCCGCGTTACGCACTAAGCGGAATAACGGCTAAAAGAAAACCCCGATCAGGTGACTGGTCGGGGTTTTTGTTTGTGTGCTGACAGGCAACGTTGTGAATTTTCGGTAGTTCCCGATTTATGCGGTTTGAACGCTGCCCTGGCGACTCGCTGCCGCGGTCACTGAATAACCGATCAACGCCGCCAGTATCGAACCGGTCAGGATGCCCATCCGGTCCATCCCCGCGTATTCGCTGGCGCCCGGTACGAAGGCCAGGGAGCCGACGAACAGGCTCATGGTGAAACCGATCCCGCAGAGGATTGCCACGCCCAGCACCTGGCCCCAGTTGGCGCCTTGGGGCAGGGCGGCAATGCCGGATTTCACTGCCAGCCAGGTCAGGCCGTACACGCCGAGGGTTTTGCCGAGCAGCAGGCCAATCGCGATGCCCATTGGCACGTTGTGGGTGAAGCTTTCGACGGTGACACCGCTCAGGGACAGGCCGGCGTTGGCAAAGGCGAACAAGGGCAGGATGCCGTAGGCCACCCAGGGATGCAGGGCGTGTTCGAGGGTCAGCAGCGGCGACGGTTCGGCATTTTTCGTGCGCAGCGGGATGCAGAGCGCCAGGGTCACGCCCGCCAGCGTGGCATGCACGCCGCTTTTTAGGACGCAGACCCATAGGATCAGGCCGATGATCATGTAGGGCCCGAGCTTGACCACACCGAGCCGGTTCATGCCGATCAGCGCCGCGATGCAGGCTGCGGCCAGCGCCAGGGACAGGGTCGACAGCGCACCGGAATAGAAGATCGCAATGATGATGATCGCGCCGAGGTCGTCGATGATCGCCAGGGTCATCAGGAACAGTTTCAACGAAACCGGGACCCGCTTGCCCAACAGCGCCAGCACGCCGAGGGCGAAGGCGATGTCGGTGGCGGTCGGAATCGCCCAGCCGCCGAGGGCTGGCGGGTTGTCACGGTTGAGAAACCAGTAGATCAGCGCCGGCACCACCATGCCGCCAATGGCGGCCGCGCCGGGCAGGACGATTTGCGAAGGCCTGGACAGTTGCCCGTCGAGCACTTCACGCTTCACTTCCAGGCCGATCAACAGGAAAAACAAGGCCATCAGGCCGTCGTTGATCCACAGCAGCAGCGGCTTGGCGATTTTCAGGGCGCCGACCTGGGCCACCACCGGTGTGTCCAGCAGTCCGTTGTACAGCCACGACAGCGAGGAGTTATTGATGATCAAGGCCAGTAGGGCGGCGGCGATCAGTAACAGACCGCTGGCAGCTTCCAGCTGAAAGAAGCGCGTGAACGTGCTACGCAGAGGCAAAGTCGCTCTCCATCGATGAATTTAGAGGTGGGACACCCTAACGCGTACCCTTAGAAGTTAAAACAAAAGTTATATTCTTTTTTGTTATATGTCGTTACAACCCGCTGGTTCCGTACGGACTTGAGCCTAGCAGTTGGCCAGCGTATTGGGCCTCAGCTGTACCTGTGCGCGATGTAGGAATTTTCCTAAGCTTGAGGGCTGAGCCTGGCAACCAGGCCGACTCCTGCCCGATACAACGAGATCAACACCATGAGCGACAACCGACAGTGGGCCCGCGAAGCCATCCGGATCATCGAGGCCGACTTCCAGCGCAGCGCCGACACCCACCTGATCCCTTTGCCATTGCCAGGCTTCCCGGGCATCGAGTTGTATTTCAAGGATGAGTCCAGCCATCCCACCGGCAGCCTCAAGCATCGCCTGGCCCGCTCGTTGTTCCTGTATGCGTTGTGCAATGGCTGGCTCAAGGCCGGTGCACCGGTGATCGAGGCTTCCAGCGGTTCGACGGCGATTTCCGAAGCGTATTTCGCCCGTTTACTGGGGGTGCCGTTCATTGCGGTGGTGCCGGCCAGCACGTCCAAGGAGAAAATTGCACAGATCGCGTTCTACGGTGGCCAGACACATCTGGTTGACGATCCGACGCAGATCTACGCCGAGTCCGAGCGGCTGGCGCGGGAGCACGATGGGCATTTCATCGATCAGTTCACCTATGCCGAGCGCGCCACCGACTGGCGGGCGAACAACAACATCGCCGAATCGATCTTCCAGCAGATGCGTTTCGAAAAGCACCCGCAGCCGAGCTGGCTGATCTCCAGCCCCGGCACCGGTGGCACCACGGCGACGCTGGGACGTTACGTGCGCTATCGCCAGTATTGCACCCGGGTACTGTGTGCCGATGCCGAGCGCTCGGTGTTTTTCGATTACTACCAGACCGGCGATGCCAGCCTGCGCCTGGATCACGGCTCGCGCATCGAAGGCATTGGCCGGCCACGGGTGGAAGCGTCATTCCTGCCCAAGGTCATCGACGCGATGGTCAAGGTGCCGGATGCGTTGTCGCTGGCGGCCATGCATTACCTGGCCGAGCGGTTGGGGCGGCATGTCGGTGGATCGAGCGGGACTAACCTGATCGGCGCGCTGATGGCGGCGCAGCACATGGCGGCGGCGGGGGAGACGGGGTCAATCGTGGCGATCCTGTGCGACAGTGGCGAGCGTTATGCCACGACGTACTACGATCAGAAATGGCTCAAGGCCGAGGGGTATGAGTTGAGCGGGTTGATGGCCGTGGTGGCGGCGAGTGTCGAACAGGGCATTGCGCTGCCGGCCAGCGTGTTGCGGGCCAATATCTGAGATTTTTCCGACACTGAAGTATCCATGTGGGAGCAGGCTTGCTCGCGAAGGCGGTTCAACATTCAACATCTCTGTTGGCTGATACACCGCTTTCGCGAGCAAGCCCGCTCCCACAGGGGACTTGTGTCAGGCTTCGAGGCCAAGGATGTCCCGGGCCACCGCTTCCGCAATGCGAATCCCGTCCACACCCGCCGACAAAATGCCCCCCGCATAACCCGCGCCTTCACCGGCCGGGAACAAGCCCTTCACGTTGAGGCTTTGCATCGATTCGTTACGGGTGATCCGCAGTGGCGACGAGGTGCGGGTCTCGATCCCGGTCAGTACCGCGTCGTGCAGCGAGTAACCGCGAATCTGCTTTTCGAAGGCAGGCAAGGCTTCGCGAATGGCTTCGATGGCGAAGGCCGGCAAGGCCAGCGCCAGGTCACCCAGGGCCACGCCTGGTTTGTAGGACGGTTCAACGCTGCCCAGTTCGGTGGATGGCTTGCCGGCGATGAAGTCACCGACCAGTTGCGCCGGCGCCTCGTAATTGCCGCCGCCCAGCACAAAGGCATGGGATTCCAGGCGTTCCTGCAACTCGATTCCGGCCAGCGGGCCGCCCGGGTAGTCGACTTCCGGGGTAATCCCGACGACGATCCCGGAGTTGGCGTTGCGCTCGTTCCGCGAATACTGGCTCATGCCGTTGGTGACCACGCGGTTCGGCTCGGAGGTCGCCGCCACCACCGTACCGCCGGGGCACATGCAGAAGCTGTAGACCGAACGGCCGTTCTTGGCGTGGTGCACCAGTTTGTAGTCGGCGGCACCCAGTTTCGGGTGGCCGGCGTACTTGCCCAGGCGCGCGCGGTCAATCAGCGACTGCGGGTGCTCGATACGGAAACCCACCGAGAATGGTTTGGCTTCCATGAAAACACCGCGGCCATGCAGCATGCGGAAGGTATCGCGGGCGCTGTGACCGAGGGCCAGGATCACGTGCTTCGAATGGATCTGCTCGCCACCATTGAGTTCGACGCCGACCAGTTGCCCGTCTTCGATCAGCACGTCGGTCACCCGCTGCTGGAAGCGCACTTCGCCACCGAGGGCGCGGATCTGCTCGCGCATGTTTTCCACGACGCCGGTCAGGCGGAACGTGCCGATGTGCGGTTTGCTGACGTAGAGGATTTCTTCCGGCGCACCGGCCTTGACGAACTCATGCAGGACTTTACGCCCGATGAACTTCGGGTCCTTGATCTGGCTGTACAGCTTGCCGTCCGAGAACGTGCCCGCGCCGCCTTCGCCGAACTGCACGTTGGACTCGGGGTTGAGCACGCTTTTACGCCACAGGCCCCAGGTGTCCTTGGTGCGCTGGCGGACTTCGGTGCCGCGTTCGAGGATGATCGGCTTGAAGCCCATTTGCGCCAGCAACAGCCCGGCGAATATCCCGCACGGGCCGAAACCGACGACGACCGGGCGCGCACTCAGGTCGGCCGGTGCCTGACCGACCGGTTTGTAGCTGACATCCGGTGCCACGTTGACGTTACGGTCATCGGCGAACCTGTGCAGCACCGAGGCCTCATCCTTGACGGTGAGGTCGATGGTGTAGATGAAGCACAGTTCGGAGGATTTTTTGCGCGCGTCGTAGCTGCGCTTGAACAAGGTGAAATCGAGCAGGTCATCGCTGGCAATGCCCAGGCGCTGCACGATGGCAGGGCGCAGGTCTTCATCGGGATGGTCGATCGGCAGCTTGAGTTCGGTGATTCGTAACATGACGGGATCCGGTTCGCGGGGCGCACAACTGCGCCAGGGCGTTTGAAGCCGGCGATTATAAGCGCCAATGACCCGCTCCCGTGAGGCCTAAACGATCAGTCGTCACGCGATCCGCCGAAATACCCGCAGCCGCGTTGCACCCGGCCGTCGATACGCAGTTCGGCAGTCATGTGCTGGATGCTGCCGGTGGTGCTGTCGATGCAGCGTTGCGGCGCGACCCACAGTTCGATGTGTTGATTGTTGGCTTCGGTGCTGAGGTTGAAGCGGCCCTCGCCCAGTTGCTCTTCGACGTAGGGCACGGCCAGGGGCGGCTGGCCCGCGCGGTCGATGATCATGCCTTTTGCGCTGACACTCACTTTCCACTCAGGCGTATGGCCGGCAGCGCGCAGGATCAGCTTTTTGAAATCGGGGTCTTCACAGGCATTGCCCGAGCGCTCGACGCGGTACAGCTGTTCGAGGTCCAGTTGCCCGTCGCCGGAACCGGCAACGATCCGCCCGCGCACGTCGGCGAACAACCTGCCCTGGGCATCGGCCAGGCTCGCGGCCTGTTGCAGGACGCTGGTACCGCCGGTGTCGGTGACCGAATAGCGACGCTGTTCGCCGCACGGCTGGAACAGCAGCTTGCCGTCGGCGGCGCTCAACTGGCCCTGCATACGGGTCTGGCCAACGTGGGAAGCGCTTTCACGGGAGCTGTCGAGCAATTGGCAAGCGGCGAACAGCGGAAGCAGGGCAACGAGGACGAGGGAACGGGCAACACGCATCTTGGGGTCTCCTGACAAGTGTCGCCACGTTACGCAGACTGACCGTTCATCACAACCATGGGTTATGTTCGCGTTCTGCCTGCGGCTGCTCCTGCTGGATGGGCGGATTAGATGTGAAAGGTCTGGCCGGTCTGCAGGCCTTCGACACTCTTGGCGTAGGCCAAAGCCACATCCGCCGCGGGAACCGGTTTGAAGCCGCGGAAGTAGGGTGCGTATTTGCCCATGGCTTCGACCAGCACGTTCGGGCTGATCGAATTCACCCGCAAGCCGCGCGGCAATTCGATGGCCGCAGCCCGGACGAAACTGTCCAGCGCACCGTTGACCAGCGCTGCGGAGGCGCCGCTGTAGATCGGGTCGTGGCTGAGCACACCGGTGGTGAAGGTGAACGATGCGCCGTCATTGGCGAACTCACGGCCGATCAGCAACAGGTTGACCTGGCCCATCAGCTTGTCTTTCAAGCCGAGGGCAAAGCTTTCCTCGGTCATTTCCGCCAAGGGGGCGAAGGTCACGTTGCCGGCGGCGCAGATCAGCGCATCGAACTTGCCGGTTTGCTCGAACAGTTTGCGAATCGAGGCGCTGTCGCTGATATCCACCTGAAAGTCACCGCTGTTGCGGCCGATGCGGATGATTTCGTGGCGCGGGGACAGTTCTTTGTCCACCGCCGAACCGATGGTGCCGCCTGCGCCGATCAAAAGAATTTTCATGCTGCCGTTCCTCCAGTGGTTTGAATGTGGGTTCAGTTTAGAGTGGTTTTTTCCACGGATAAGCGCGCTAATAGGCAACCTTTGGTTTTCAATTGGAAACAATCCATGAGCGAGATGGACGACCTGGCGGCGTTCGCCGTGCTGGTGGAAGCCGGCAGTTTTACCCTGGCCGCGCAGCAACTGGGGTGCAGTAAGGGGCAGTTGTCCAAGCGCATCAGCCAACTGGAAGCGCAGTTTTCCGTGGTGCTGCTGCAGCGCACCACCCGGCGCTTGAGCCTGACGGCGGCTGGCGCGGCGTTGTTGCCGCAGGCGCAGGCGCTTGTCGTTCAAGTGGAAAGGGCGCGTCAGGCGTTGGCACGGCTCAAGGACGACATGGCCGGTCCGGTACGCATGACCGTTCCGGTGTCGCTGGGAGAGACCTTTTTCGATGGCTTGCTGCTGGAGTTCTCGGCCAAGTACCCCGAGGTGCAAATCGAACTGGAGCTCAACAACAGTTATCGCGATCTGTCCCGTGACGGCTTCGACCTGGCGATCCGCTCCGATGTCGCCCTGGATCAGCGACTGGTGGCGCGTCCGCTATTGGCCTGGCACGAAATGACCTGCGCCAGCCCGGCGTATCTGGAGCAATACGGGGAACCGCTGACCCCTCACGCCCTGGCCGAGCACCGCTGCCTGCTTAACAGCCATTACAGCGGCCGCGAAGAATGGCTCTATCACCAGCAGCACGAATTGTTGCGCGTGCGGGTCTTCGGACCGTTTGCCAGCAACCATTACAACCTGCTGAAGAAAGCCGCACTGGCCGGCGCCGGTATTGCCCGCTTGCCGTCCTACGTGCTGCCGGCGGAGTTGGCGGACGGGCGATTGCGCTGGCTGCTGCGCGATTATCAGACCCGGAGCATGCCGATGTACCTGGTGCACCCCTATCAGGGCGGGTTGCCGAAACGCACGCAGGTGCTGGCGGATTATTTGATGGGGTGGTTCAAACGCAGTGGCGAGGCGCTGGATCGCCTGTAGCTGGCACACAGAACCTGTGGGAGCGGGCTTGCTCGCGAATGGGGCGGATCAGTCGATATTGATGTGACTGGTCCGCCCCATTCGCGAGCAAGCCCGCTCCCACAGGGTCCAGTGTCGTTGAAGGGGCATAAAAAAACGGCCCGAAGGCCGTTTTTTGTTTACCGCAATGGCTTAACCGCCGAGGTACGCTTCGCGCACTTTCGGGTCGGTCAGCAGTGCTTCACCGGTGCCTTGCATCACCACCCGGCCGTTTTCCAGCACGTAGGCACGGTCAGCGATTTTCAGCGCCTGGTTGGCGTTCTGCTCGACCAGGAACACCGTCACACCGTCCTTGCGCAGCTGTTCGATGATGTCGAAGATCTGCTGGATGATGATCGGTGCCAGGCCCAGCGACGGCTCGTCAAGCAGCAGCAGCTTGGGTTTGCTCATCAGCGCACGGCCGATGGCGAGCATTTGCTGTTCGCCGCCGGACATGGTGCCGCCGCGTTGGTTGAAGCGTTCTTTCAGGCGTGGGAAAAGTCCGAGGACCTTGTCCATCTGTTCCTGATAGTCGCCCTTTGCGGTGAAGAAACCACCCATCGAGAGGTTTTCTTCCACGGTCAGGCGGGAAAACACCCGACGGCCTTCCGGAACCACGGCGATGCTCTTACGCATGATCTGCGAAGAGTCCTGGCCGACCAGTTCCTCACCCATGTAGCGGATGCTGCCGCTGTGGGCCCGGGGCGAACCGCACAGGGTCATCAGCAGGGTGGACTTGCCGGCACCGTTGGCGCCGATCAGGGTCACGATTTCGCCCTGGCGGACTTCGACGTTGACGCTGTGCAGGGCCTGGATCTTGCCGTAGAAGGTGGAAACGTTTTCGAACTGCAGCATTTACGCTTCCCCCAGATAGGCTTTGATCACTTCAGGATTGTCGCGGATCTGTTCCGGCGTACCGTCGGCCAGGGGGGTGCCCTGGTTGATCACGACGATGTGGTCGGAAATGCTCATGACCAGTTTCATGTCGTGTTCGATCAGCAACACGGTGACGTTGTGCTCTTCACGCAACACGCTGATCAGCGCCTTCAGGTCCTCGGTTTCCTTCGGGTTCAGGCCGGCGGCCGGTTCGTCGAGCATCAGGATCCGCGGGCGGGTCATCATGCAGCGGGCGATTTCCAGGCGACGTTGCTGGCCGTAGGCCAGGGTGCCGGCCGTACGATTGGCGAACTCACGCAGGTTGACCTTGTCCAGCCAGTACTCGGCGTATTCCATGGCCTCGCGTTCGCTCTTGCGGAACGACGGGGTCTTGAACAGGCCGGACAGGAAGTTGGTGTTCAGGTGACGATGCTGGGCGATCAAGAGGTTCTCGACCGCGGTCATGTCCTTGAACAACCGCACGTTCTGGAAGGTACGCACCACGCCCTTGAGGGCGATCTTGTGGCCCGGCAGGCCCTCGATCGGCTCGCCGTCCAGCAGGATGCTGCCGCCGCTCGGCTTGTAGAAGCCGGTCAGGCAGTTGAACACGGTGGTCTTGCCGGCGCCGTTGGGGCCGATCAGTGCAACCACCTGTTTCTCTTTCACGCTCAAGGCAACGCCGTTGACCGCCAGCAAGCCGCCGAAGCGCATGCTCAGGTTTTCTACTTTAAGGATCTCGCGGCTCATTTGCGCAGCTCCATGTGAGGACGTTGCATGGGCAGCAGACCCTGAGGGCGCCAGATCATCATCAGTACCATCAAGGCACCGAACATCAACATGCGGTATTCACTGAATTCACGCATCATTTCCGGCAGCAGGATCATCACCACGGCCGCCAGGATCACACCCAGCTGCGAACCCATGCCACCCAGCACCACGATGGCGAGGATGATCGCCGACTCGATGAAGGTAAACGACTCAGGCGTCACCAGGCCCTGACGGGCAGCGAAGAAGCTGCCGGCGAAACCGGCGAAGCTGGCACCCAGGGTGAAGGCCGACAGTTTGATGATGGTCGGATTCAGGCCCAGTGCGCGGCAGGCGATCTCGTCTTCACGCAGCGCTTCCCACGCGCGACCCAGGGGCATGCGCAGCAGGCGGTTGATGACGAACAGCGCGCCGAGGGCCAGCAGCAGGGCAACCAGGTACAGGAAAATCACCTTGTTGATCGAGTTGTAGGCAATGCCGAAATACTCGTGGAAGGTCTGCATCCCTTCAGCGGCCTTGCGTTCGAAGGTCAGGCCGAAGAACGTTGGCTTCTCGATGTTGCTGATGCCGTTCGGGCCACCGGTGAGACCGGTCAGGTTACGCAGGAACAGGCGGATGATTTCACCGAAGCCCAGGGTCACGATCGCCAGGTAGTCACCGCGCAGGCGCAGGACCGGGAAGCCGAGCAGGAAGCCGAAAGTGGCCGCCATCAGGCCGGCGATTGGCAGGCAGATCCAGAAGCTTAGGCCGTAGTAGTGCGACAGCAGCGCGTAGCTGTAGGCGCCGACGGCGTAGAAGCCGACGTAACCGAGGTCGAGCAGCCCGGCCAGGCCGACCACGATGTTCAGGCCCAGGCCGAGCATCACGTAGATCAGTACCAGCGTCGCGATGTCCACCGCGCCACGGGAGCCGAAGAACGGCCAGATCAGCGCGCCGGCGATCAGTGCAATGATGATCCAGCGCTGAGTGGTCGGCAGGGTCAGGAAGTTACTGGCCTTGGCCGGAATCAGCGGCATGCCTGGCGAGGAGCGCCATGCGGAACTGATCTGCTGGTCGAACAGGACACGCAGGAACATCAGCACCGAACATACGGCGATGGTGATCAACGTGGCGTCGCTGGTGCCATGAACTTCGAGGTTGATGCCGACGATGGTCAGCTTCAGACCCAGTACGGGGTAGGCAACGGCCCATACCAGCAAGGCACTGAACAGCGCCTGTTTAAGATTCCTAGTCATACTTTCTCAACCTCCGGACGGCCCAACAGGCCGGTTGGCCGGAACAACAACACCAAAACCAGGAGACCGAACGCCACGACGTCCTTGTACTGGTCGCCGAAGATATCGGCACCGAAGGCTTCCGCCACACCCAGTACCAGGCCGCCGAGCATGGCGCCCGGAATGCTGCCGATACCGCCCAGTACCGCGGCGGTGAAGGCCTTGAGGCCGACCAGGAAACCGGCGTTAGGGTTGATCACGCCATATTGCATGCTCAGCAGCACGGCCGCGATGGCCGCCAGCGCGGCACCGATGACGAAAGTCAGGGCGATGATGTTGTTGGTGTTGATACCCAGCAGGTTGGCCATCTTGATGTCTTCGGCACAGGCGCGGCAGGCGCGACCCAGGCGAGAGCGGGAGATGAACAGCGTCAGGCCGAGCATGGCGACCAGGGTCACCACGAACACCACGATTTGCATGTAGGAAATCAGCACTTCATGTGCGCCACCTGGCCCAAAGGCAATGTTGCCCGGAATCAGGTTGGGAATGGATTTGTCCTTGGAGTCTTGCGCCAGCAGAACGGTGTTCTGCAGGAAGATCGACATGCCGATGGCGGAAATCAGCGGGATCAGGCGGTTGCTGCCGCGCAAGGGGCGGTAGGCAATCCGTTCGATGCTATAGCCGTAGGCACTGGTGACGACGATGGTCGCCAGGAAAGCGGCGGTCATCAACAGTGGAACACTGTCGAGTCCCAGCATGGCCAGCCCGGCGATGGCGATGAACGCCACGTAGGAGCCGATCATGTACACCTCGCCGTGGGCGAAGTTGATCATTCCAATGATGCCGTAAACCATCGTATAGCCGATAGCGATCAGGGCATACGTGCTGCCAATGGTCAGGCCATTAACCAGCTGTTGGAAGAAGTGATAGATGTCAGGCATTACAGCGCTCCTAAAAACCTGATACGCATTTCACTGGTGGAGTCATTTTCCCGCCCGAGCCCCGTGGATCTGCATCCACTTCGAATTCGGGGTTTGCCAGCGAACCGCTGATGACGGTTTTGAGATTTTCAGGTGGGGAGACTAGCGGATCACGCCAGCGCGGCCCAGGTACGTTCGTAAAACAAAGCCCACGGCACGCCGTGGGCTTTATTGGCAGTCAGTCAGGCGGGGCCTTACTGAGGCTTGGCTTCAGTTTTTGGTTTGCCGAAGTGCCACTCGTAAACCACGAATTTGAAGTCTTTCAGGTCGCCCTTGTCGTCGAAGCTCAGGTCGCCGGTAGGGGTCTTGAAGGTGCCTTTGTGGATGGCTTCAGCCACTTTGGCAGCGTCTTCGGACTTGGCAGCCTTGATGCCTTCGGCGATCACTTCCACAGCCGAGTAGGCCGGGAACACGAACGGACCGCTTGGATCTTCTTTCTTGGCCTTGAACGCGTCAGCCAGGGCGACGTTCGCCGGATCCTGGTCGAAGGATTTCGGCAGTGTCACCAGCAGGCCTTCGGAAGCGTCCTTGGCGATCTGCGAAATGGAGTCGTTACCCACGCCTTCCGGCCCCATGAACTTGGCTTTCAGGCCTTTTTCCTGGGCTTGACGCAGGATCAGACCCAGCTCCGGGTGGTAGCCGCCGTAGTAGACGAAGTCGACGTTGGCTTGCTTGAGCTTGGCGATGATCGAGGAGAAGTCCTTGTCGCCGGCGTTGACGCCTTCGAACACGGCAACCTTGACGTTTTTGCCTTCCAGGGTTTTCTTCACGGCGGTGGCGATGCCTTCACCGTATTGCTGTTTGTCGTGCAGGACAGCAACGATTTTCGGTTTTACGAAGTCGGCGATGTAGTTACCAGCCGCAGGGCCCTGGGCGCTGTCCAGGCCGATGGTGCGGAACACCATTTTGTAACCACGGTTGGTGATGTCCGGGCTGGTGGCAGCCGGGGTGATCATGATCACGCCTTCGTCTTCGTAGATGTCCGAAGCCGGTTGAGTGGAGCTGGAGCACAGGTGGCCGACCACGAACTTGACGCCGTCGTTGACGACCTTGTTTGCGACCGCTACCGCTTGTTTAGGATCACAGGCGTCATCGTATTCAACGGCTTCGAGTTTCTTGCCGTCTACGCCGCCTTTGGCGTTGATCTGTTCGATGGCCATTTTGGCGCCACTGAACTGCATGTCGCCGTATTGGGCTACAGGACCGGTTTTTGGGCCGGCGATGCCGATCTTGATGGTGTCAGCTGCAAACGAATGGCTGGCAACCCCGGCCAGAACCATAGCGGCAAACAGTTTGGAAATCTGCTTAGTAGCCTTAGTCATAGTGCTCCACTCTTACTGTTGTAGTTTTTATAGTCCTGGCGCCGTCGGCAGCAGAACCGGGTCAGTATCTACGACATTCCCCGGAAAAGCCCCTCGGCAACTGTACCGGTACAGTGTAGAGCGCCGATTGTCAGCCTGGGAAGCTGGCGCCAGGGGGCAAAACTTGGGGATGTCGCTTTTGTGAAAGAAAAAGACAGAATTGCGGCGGGGTATTGACGGGCTTATAGCCAGATTCCGTGCATTCCTTGGCTTTCCTGCGCTTTTCATTCTGTGATGCAAATTGCTTCTGGGTTTTTCTGCCAGACCACCGACGTTATCATTGCGTCAATTTCTTTTCCGGACCGGACCCATGACTGAAGAACCTAGCACCCTCTATGCCAAGCTGCTTGGTGAAACCGCATCTATTACCTGGAAGGAGCTTGAGCCATTCTTCGCCAAGGGTGCCCTATTGTGGGTCGACCCGAGCCTGGATTTGATCGCCGCCGCCGAGGCCGTGGCCACCGATGAGGGCGAGAAAGTGGCTGCCTGGCTGGCCGCCGACAAACTCTCCAAGCTCTCTGAAACGCGGGCGCTGGATCTTTTCGAGCGTGATCCGGAGTTGTGGGCGGTGGTTGTTTCGCCGTGGATCATGATCCAGGAAAGAGCGAAGGCTTGAGTGCTTGCACCTGTTTGGTGCGTGTCGCCGAGTGTTTAAAGTGTGTAGCCGAGTAGCGTGATGGCATGTTGCCGTAGAGAAAGACCCCAGCCTCACGGTGACGTAAACGTAACGGGAACAGTTGAGCGAGCGGCCTGAGGGCTGCTTAATTGTTTCCGGATGTTGTTCCAGTCGTGAAGCAGGCCGCTTTCGCGGGCAAGCCCGCCCCCACAATTGAGCGCATTCCTGACTGACGGAACACGGCCAAATGCGGGAGCGGGCTTGCTCGCGAATGGGACGACGCGGTTTAGAAGCTTTTACCGGTATGGTTATTCAACGAAATCACCTTGGTCTTGCCAATGCGATGACGGTAGATCTCGCGCAGGTACTTGATCGATTTCTTCACGCAGTCGCGTGACAGGCGGATGTCGTTGATCGAGACGAACTTGTCCTTGTCATTGATCAGCTCGCGGTACTTTTTCTCGTACATCGGTTTGATCGCGTACCAGTTGGTATCGAGGATCTTCGCCGGGTTTTCGAACTCGTTGAGCAGGTCGTCGATCAGCGCTTCGTCGAACTCTTCATTGATGATGAAGTCCAGGATCGAGTTATCCAGCGTGTCGTCGAAGCGGTACGGGCTTTTCGCGAAGCAACGCTTGATGAAGGCCACGATCAGCGTCAGGAAGTCGTCCGACAGGCAGGGGCTCTTGGCGATCAGGGTTGTCAGCGACAGGTTGGCCGAGGCGCCGATGACCAGCGCGTAGCGCTTGAGCGTGGTGTTCGGGAACAGGCTGTTGAGGTGCGTCTTCAACCGGTTCAGGTCCATGTAGGACAGCTTGTAGTCCTTGGGCAGGGAAACGATCGACACCACCGACGAGCAGTTCTTGAAGAAGTGCAGGTCGTGCAGCGCCGCCGCGTCATAGCCCGAATTCTTGTACTGCTCCAGCGACGCGCGATAGCGCTTGGACTCGATCGGCAGCAGGCTGATGCCTTCGATGGCCTGGGTGACCTTGTTGAAGTGCGGCAGGTCAATGGAGCGGAAGAACAGGTCGTCGATGTTCAGGCGCTGTGGCTCTTTCTCGAACACCTTGAACTTGTCGCCGGTAGGCGCCTGGGTTTCCGGGACCACGGACTCGGCGTAGGCAATCGCCACCGGGCCGGCCAGGCTCATGAACAGGTCATTGGCATCGAGGCGAATGGTTTCGCCGATGTCGATACCGGCGCGACGGAAATAGTTCTGGTCGTAGTCGGTGGTGACCGCCTGCGCCGTCAGAATATTGAAGATCTGCTGCGAGATGTACTGGTTGGCGTGCTTCTCCATGGCATTGACATCAATGTTCTGGATATTGCCGTCATCGCTTTCTTCGGCGTAACGCATGATGTCGTTGGAGATCAGCATCATCGCGTTCCACGGGCGGATACGGCCCATGACGCTGGCTTCGCTGCTGTCTTCATTGGCGAAGTTGTAGGAGAAGTCCCATTCTTCAGACAGGTATTTACACAGCAGGCGACCGGCGTTGATGTGCAGCGCTTCGGACATTTCGCTGCGGTGATCGGAAATGTTCGGCAGCACGCAGATGCCGCTGGTGAAGATCGGTTCGAAAACGAAGGAATGACCGCTCTTGCCGTCGTGCTCGTCCATCGGCTTGGTGTCGAACGTCTTGTTCATGTACGAGTGCTGCTGGGCCAGGCCGAATTCCGAGGCCATGCCCGAGCCGGTACCGCCGCCGGCGCTGAAGATCGAGAAGTACAGGCGCGACTGGTTGGCCTTGATGCCGCAGCTGTCGATCAGGTACGAGTGAATCATCTTCCAGTCAGGGCTGGAGAAACGCTGGGTGTCCTTGTTCAGGATGATCTTGGCCAGGTACTGGCCGAGGATCGGCGCGTTACCGGCGCCACCGGCGTGGACTTCCGACAAGTCCATGATCTTCATTTTGCTGTAGTCGCGCAGGAAACCGCTTTTTTCGCCCTTGCGCGAGAAGCGGATACGACCGGCGATGTCTTTGTCCAGGTCGCCGAGCATCACCAGCGGTTCGACCAGGAACACCGGTTTGGTGGCCTTGTTCGGCATCAGGCGCAGGTTGTTGCGAATCCATTGTGCCGGGCTGTAGCCTTTTTCGGCATAGCGCTTGTCCGGCGCCAGGCGGTCTTCACTGTTGAATTCGTTGAGGTAGAACTTGCGGGCGTTGTACACCAGCTCCGCAACATCCAGCGCGATGTTCGAACCGCAGCGGCCCAGGCCGATCAGGCACACCGACGGGAATTCCTGGTCGTTGTGCTGTTCGTTGTCGCCTTCCAGGTGCGGCGGGCGCGGGAACACCATGTCGCGCAGGCCGTCGAGGTTGTCGAGGATGCGGTCGGTGTTGGTTTCGGTGAAATACAGGTATTGCTGGGTCGCCAGCGGGCGTGACGGGAGCAATGGCTTCGACGAGGTGGGGCTGTTCGCCGCAGGGCTCAAGGTCAGGTCGGATACCGCAGTGGCCGGGTTATTTTTAGAAGTCATTGTTCGCCATGTACCTGGGCTGGTTTGGTCGGGCGACACGCTGTCGTCGAACCGTCACGGAATGAGAACTCGCGTCTTTTATCAGCGCGTATTTGGCCCAAGCGTCAGAGCCGTGGCCTGAACGTCGCTCGGGGGAATCCTTTCCTGAGTCATGATGAATCGGCCAATATTCGGCGATCTTTAATCAAAAGGAGGCAAAATGATGTCAACACTACCTTCGTTGGGGTTTGCCGGAATCGGTCTGATGGGGCTGCCGATGTGCCGGCGCCTGCTGGCGGCGGGGTATCCGCTGACGGTCTGGAACCGCAATCCGGACAAATGCGCGCCGCTGGTCGAGGCGGGTGCGCGCCAGGTCGCCAGCCCGGCAGACCTGTGCCGGCACGCCGACGTGGTGATGCTGTGCCTGGCGGACACCGCCGTGGTGCGCGAGGTGGTGTTTGGCGTGGCCGGGGTCGTCGAAGGAGCAAAAAGCGGCCAGTTGCTGGTGGATTTTTCCAGCCTGGAACCCACCGCGACGCGGGAAATGGCGGCAGAGCTTGTCGGCAAGACCGGCATGGGCTGGCTCGATGCGCCGGTGTCCGGTGGCGTGGTGGGTGCCGAGGCGGGCAGCCTGGCGATCATGGTGGGTGGCGCGGCGGCTGATCTCGAACGCATCAAGCCGGCGCTATTGAGCCTGGGTCAGCGCGTGACGCACATGGGCGCGGTCGGGGCGGGGCAAGTGACCAAGGCCTGCAACCAGATGATCGTGGCCTGCAATGCGCTGGTGATTGCCGAAGTGATTGCGCTGGCGGAGCGGTCCGGGGTCGATGCGAGCCTGATCGCCGAGGCGCTGGCCGGTGGTTTTGCCGATTCCCGATCCTTCCAGATCCTCGCCCCGCAAATGGCCGAGAGTCGCTTCGAACCGGTGAAATGGCACGTGCGGACTTTGCTCAAGGACCTCGATTCAGCGGTGAAATTTTCCCGCGAACAGGGTTCGGCGACACCGATCAGCGGCCTGGCGGCGCAGCTGATGCGACTGCATGGCGGGCAGGGATTCCTGGAAAAAGACCCGTCTACATTAGTGCAGATGTACCGTGAACCAGACTCAACGGCGTAAGGGAGTAGGCGTGCTTGCGCTGGTTGATCTCGTTCAGCACCGGACGTAGTTCAGCCAGCGGGACCGGACGGCTGAGCAGGTAGCCCTGGACGAAATCGCAGCCGTAGCACTCGAGAAACTGGTACTGCTCAAAGGTTTCGACGCCTTCCGTGACCACTTCCAGGTGCAGGGTATGGGCCATGGCGATAATCGCCTGGACGATTTCCATGTCCTGGGTCGACTTGGGAATGTCCTGGATGAACGAGCGGTCGATCTTCAGTGTGGTGAGCGGCAAGCGCTTGAGATAGGCGAGGGAGGAGTAACCGGTGCCAAAGTCATCGATCGACAACGACACGCCCAAGGCACGGATCTGTCGCAGCAGTTCCAGCGTGTCGGCGATGTTGCCCATCAGCGCGTTCTCGGTCACTTCCAGTTCCAGGCGCTGCGGGGCAACGCTGGTGCTGCGCAACGCCTGTTCGATCTGGCCGGCCAGTTCTTCGCGCGCCAGGCTCAGGGGCGAGCAGTTCACGGCGATCTTCAATTCCTCGCACCCCTGGCGAGACAACTCGCCGAGGTCCTCGCAGGCCTTGCGCAGTACCCAGTTGTCCAGTTCGGTGATCAGGCCGTTGGCCTCGGCGAGGGGGATGAAGCGGTCCGGTGCGAGGAGTCCGTGGACCGGATGTTGCCAGCGAATCAACGCTTCAAGCTTGCTGGCCTGACCGGTCTTGAGGTCGTAGATCGGCTGGTAATACAGCATCAGGCCGGTGTCTTCGCGCAGCGCATGGCGCAGTTCTTCTTCCAGTTGCAGTTCCAGCGTGGCGCGGGCCTTGAGGTTAGCACTGAAGAAATTCAGACCGTTGCGACCGCAGCCCTTGGACTGATACAGCGCCAGGTCGGCATTTTTCAGCAGCTCATCACAGCTCTTGCCGTCTTCGGGAAACAGGCTGATGCCAATGCTGGTGGTCATGACCATGCGCCGCCCGGCCAGCTCGATGGGCTCCTTCATTTTCAACAGGATGCGCTGGGCCAGCTGGCGCGCCTCTTCGCGATCATTGAGGTTGATGAGCATGCAGAACTCGTCACCGCCGAAGCGCGCTACCACGTCGTCATGACTGCGCACCGAGCTTTTGATGTGGCCGGCGAGCACTTTGAGCAGT
The DNA here is from genome assembly GCF_902498195.1 of Pseudomonas fluorescens. Taxonomy (GTDB): domain Bacteria; phylum Pseudomonadota; class Gammaproteobacteria; order Pseudomonadales; family Pseudomonadaceae; genus Aquipseudomonas; species Aquipseudomonas fluorescens_BU. The sequence goes on from NZ_CABVIY010000002.1 coordinate 708,083, forward strand.
TCGTCGCCGGCGTCGTGGCCGAGGCTGTCGTTGATGCGCTTGAAATGGTCGATGTCGAGGAACAGCACGGCCAGCATGCCGCCGGTGTGGGTTTTCTCGATGAGTTTCTCGGCGAACAGCTGGTTGAAACCGCGGCGGTTGATCAGGTTGGTCAGGGGGTCAAAGTGCGCCACCTGTTGCAGGGACATGCGCGCCTGATCCAGTTGGCTCAACAGGGAATTGACCCGTTGCAGGTCATGTTCCTTGTGTTGCAGCTTCTTGTCCGCCAGCGCCGCGCTGATGCTGCTGCCGATGATCAGCAGCGTCATGACGGCCACCGTCAGGCCCAGTTGCAAGTGGTTGTTTTCCCCGGGCTGGTTGAGCAGGCTGCCGGTGGGCAACACCAGGTTGAAGGCGGCCATGCCGGTGAAGTGCATGCTGATGATGCCGGTTCCGAGGATCAGGCTGGCGCCGTACTTGAGCAGTTGATGGAACATGCCGGTGCCGTTGCGCAAGTAACTCGCCAGCAGCAGTGCCGCGAGACTGGCGCCAATCGCAATCAGGATGGAGAGGGCGAACAGGGTCGGCTGGTAGTAGGCCACCGCTTGAGAGCGCAGGGCGGACATGCCCACGTAATGCATGGTGGCGATGCCCAGGCCGATCCACACCGAAGCCTGGAGGCATTGCCAGAAGCTGAGGGTTGGGCGGCTCAGTGTCTGCATCGCCAGCCACGAAGCGAGCAGGGCGATCAACAGCGAAACCAGGGTGATGGGCAGTTGGTAATGCACCGCGACCGGCGCCTGGAACGCCAGCATGCCGATAAAGTGCATGGCCCAGATCCCGCCGGCCAGGCACCCGGCGCCGACCCAGCGCCACAGCCGCCGGGAGGCGGGTTTTTCCGCATGCGCGACGCGTTCGGCCATGTCCAGCGTGGCAAAGCTGCCGGCACAGGCGACCAGAAAAGCCAGAAGCACCAGAAAAGGGTCATGGATGCAATTGAGTATGACCTGCCCGTTGTCTGGCAGCTCTGTAATGAAATGCAAACCAAGCCACTCCATAGCGTGTCCCATGTTGGTTCCCTGGGCCTGCGCAAGGAACGCTGGCGAATGTCCTGAAGTATAGAGCTCAGGTACGGTTCGCAAGGGATGGTGGCAAATTGGACCCTACTGTTTTGGAATGATCGTTAGAGCGTTTGGAAATAAATAGTTGCATGAGCAGTGCTGCGTTCCATGGGCGGGTATCAGCTTTACGAATAATTACAGACAGCATTGGCCGGCCTGACTAGATTGCAGGTTCCGGGCTCGGATGCACTGGCAATGAAGCCCTATAACAATAAAAGAGACGGACCCCATGCAGAACTCGACCCAAGCGGCGAATGCCTGGCGCATTCTGTTCCTGCTGTTCCTGGCCAACCTGTTCAACTTTTTCGACCGCACCATCCCGGCCATTATCATCGAGCCGATCCGCATGGAATGGCATCTCAGCGATTTTCAGCTGGGGATCATCGGCACCGCATTCACCATCGTCTATGCGATCGCCGGTCTGCCCCTGGGGCGGATGGCCGACACCGGTTCGCGCAGCAAATTGATGGGCTGGGGCCTGGCGGCGTGGAGCGGGCTGACCGCGGTCAACGGCATGGTCGGCAGTTTCTGGAGCTTCCTGATCGTGCGCATGGGCATCGGCATCGGTGAAGCCAGTTATGCGCCGGCCGCCAACTCGTTGATCGGCGACTTGTTTCCGGCTCATCGTCGGGCGCGGGCCATGGGGATATTCATGCTCGGGCTGCCGTTGGGGCTGTTGCTGGCGTTCTTCACCATCGGCGCGATGGTCAAGGCGTTCGACAGCTGGCGTGCGCCGTTCTTCATTGCCGCGGTGCCGGGGCTGATCCTCGCGGTCTTCATGTTCTTCATCAAAGAGCCCAAGCGCGGTGCCGCTGAAAGTGTGCAGGTGTCGCAGGAGAAGGTCGATCGGCCGATCCGCCGTATCCTGGCGGTGCCGACCTTTCTGTGGCTGGTGCTGGCCGGGCTGTGCTTTAACTTCGCCACCTACGCCTGCAATTCGTTCCTGGTGCCGATGTTGCAACGCTACTTCCTGATGCCCTTACAGGAGGCGGCGGTGGCGACCGGGATCATCGTCGGCGTGACCGGCTTGATCGGCTTGACACTGGGCGGGTGGGTCGCGGACAAGATCCACCAGCGCGTCGCCAATGGTCGCCTGCTGTTCGCCGCGTTCAGCCTGATCATTTCTACCCTGTGCACGGCGTGGGCGCTGCATTCGGGGCGGATCGAGATTGGTGTGTTCGTGGCCGTGTTCAGTGTCGGCTGGCTGTTCGCCTATAACTTCTATACCTGCGTCTACACGGCGATCCAGGACGTGGTCGAGCCGCGCCTGCGGGCGACGGCGATGGCACTGTTCTTCGCCGGGTTGTATTTACTGGGGGGTGGTTTGGGGCCGGTGGTGGTGGGCGCCCTGTCGGATCACTTTGCGCACACGGCCATGTTGTCGGCCGGTGCCGGGCAGATGACCGAGGCGTTCAAGGCGGTCGGCCTGCATGATGCGATGTACCTGATTCCGGTGGCGTTGTTCTTCACCATGGTGTTCCTGGTGCTGGCAGCGCGGTGTTTCGTGCGCGATGCCCAGCGGATGAAGGATGGGCTGGTGGCGGTGGTTGAGCCGGAAGGTAACGTGGCGACTGCCTAGCCGTCTTCGCGAGCAAGCCCGCTCCCACATTTGAAATGCGCACCCCTGTGGGAGCGGGCTTGCTCGCGAAGAGGCCTTGAGCAACACCTGAGAACCCAAGCAAACAAAAAAGGCCCGCATCACTGCGGGCCTTTTTGTTTACCGGTAGGGCAGGAGACTTAGCCCGCCACCAACACCCGGATCGCTTCCAGTCGCAGCGCCGCCTTGTCGAGCATGGCCAGGCCTTGCTCGCGTTGCTTGCGCAAGGCAACCAGTTCGCTGTCACGCACGGTCGGGTTGACCGCTTGCAACGCTGTCAGGCGTGCCAGTTCTTCATCGGTATCGGCCGCCAGGCGACGTTGCGCTTCGGCCACGCGTTCGGCGTGACGCGGGTAGATCTTGTCTTCGCCGGCATTGATCCGTGGCGTCAGCTGATCGCGCTGGGCCTGGATGAACTTGTTGGCGCTGGCGCGTGGCACGCTTTCGAGTTGATCGTTCAGCGTCTCGAAGGCCACCCGGGGCGACAGGTCATTGCCATTGGGATCGAGCAGGCAGCGCAGGGCGGCCGGCGGCAGGTAACGGCCCAGTTGCAGCGAACGCGGGGCAACGACTTCGCTGACGTAGAGCAGTTCCAGCAGCACGGTGCCGGGTTTCAGCGCCTTGTTCTTGATCAGTGCCACGGCGGTGTTGCCCATGGACCCTGACAGCACCAGGTCCATGCCGCCCTGCACCATCGGGTGTTCCCAGGTGATGAACTGCATGTCTTCGCGCGACAGCGCCTGGTTGCGGTCGTAAGTGATGGTCACGCCTTCGTCGTCGCCCAGCGGGAAACTGGCGTCGAGCATTTTTTCGCTCGGCTTGAGGATCAGGGCGTTTTCCGAGTGGTCCTCGCTGTCGATGCCGAAGGCGTCGAACAGGGTTTCCATGTAGATCGGCAGGGCGAACTGGTCGTCTTGCTCAAGAATCGCTTCCACCAGCGCTTCACCTTCGCCAGCGCCGCCGGAGTTGAGTTCCAGCAAGCGGTCGCGACCGGTGTGCAGCTCGGCTTCCAGACGCTCGCGCTCGGTGCGGGCCTCGTCGATCAGCGCCTGCCATTCACCGTCGTCGGCCTCTTCCAGCAACGGCAGCAGGCGTGGGCCGAACTGATGTTGCAGGGCGTTGCCGGTCGGGCAGGTATTGAGGAACGCGTTCAGCGCCTCGTGGTACCACTGGAACAGGCGCTCTTGCGGGCTGGTTTCCAGGTACGGCACGTGTAATTCAATGGTGTGCTTCTGGCCGATCCGGTCCAGACGACCGATCCGCTGCTCCAGCAGATCCGGGTGGGATGGCAGGTCGAACAGCACCAGGTGATGGGAGAACTGGAAGTTGCGGCCTTCGCTGCCGATTTCCGAGCAGATCAGTACCTGGGCGCCAAATTCTTCGTCGGCGAAGTACGCGGCGGCGCGGTCCCGTTCAAGGATGTTCATGCCCTCGTGGAACACCGTGGCTGGGATGCCGGAGCGCACGCGCAGGGCGTCTTCCAGGTCCATGGCGGTTTCGGCGTGGGCGCAGATCACCAGCACTTTGGTGCGCTTGAGCATTTTCAGCTGGTCGATCAGCCACTCGACGCGCGGGTCGAATTTCCACCAGCGCTCTTCTTCGCTGGCGTCCGGCTGGGCCTGGAAGCTGACTTCCGGGTACAGCTCGGCGTGATCGCCCAACGGCAGTTCGAGGTACTCGTCCGGGCACGGCAGCGGATAAGGGTGCAGCTTGCGCTCCGGGAAACCCTGCACGGCGGCACGGGTATTACGGAACAGCACGCGACCGGTGCCGTGGCGGTCCAGCAGCTCGCGCACCAGGCGGGCGCTGGCTTCGGTGTCGCCATCGTTGACCGCGGTCAGCAGGGCCTCGCCTTCGTTGCCGAGGAAACCGTGGATGGTCTCGTGCGCTTGTGGCGACAGACGTCCCTTCTCCAGCAGCTCCTGGACGGCTTCGGCGACCGGGCGATAGTTTTCGCTCTCGGCCCTGAACGCTTGCAGGTCATGGAAGCGATTCGGGTCGAGCAGGCGCAGACGGGCGAAGTGGCTGTCCTGGCCCAGTTGTTCCGGGGTAGCGGTCAACAACAACACGCCGGGAATGGTTTCAGCGAGTTGCTCGACCAGCGAGTATTCGGGGCTGACCTGATCTTCGTGCCACACCAGGTGGTGCGCTTCGTCGACCACCAGCAAGTCCCAGCCGGCAGCGAACAGCGCGTCCTGGGCCTTCTCGTCTTCTACCAGCCATTCGAGTGCCACCAGCGCGAGCTGGGTGTCTTCGAACGGGTTGGAGGCATCGCTTTCGATGAAGCGCTCTTCATCGAACAGCGCAACCTGCAGGTTGAAACGGCGGCGCATTTCCACCAGCCACTGGTGCTGGAGGTTTTCCGGCACCAGGATCAGCACGCGATTGGCGCGGCCGGACAGCAGCTGGCGATGGATCACCAGGCCGGCTTCGATGGTTTTACCCAGGCCCACTTCGTCCGCCAGCAGAACCCGTGGCGCGATACGGTCGGCGACTTCGCGGGCGATGTGCAGCTGGTGCGCGATCGGTTGCGCACGCACGCCACCCAGGCCCCACAGCGAGGACTGCAACTGGCGGCTGGTGTGTTCCAGGGTGTGGTAGCGCAGGGAGAACCAGGCCAGCGGGTCGATCTGGCCGGCGAACAAGCGGTCGCTGGCCAGGCGGAACTGGATAAAGTTCGACAGCTGGGTTTCCGGCAGGGTGACCACTTCGTTCTGCGCGTTGAGGCCGTGGTAGACCAGCAGGCCATCCATGTCGTCGACTTCGCGAACGGTCAGTTTCCAGCCTTCGAAGTGAGTGATGGTGTCACCCGGTGAAAACCGCACGCGAGTGAGGGGCGCATTCCGTAGCGCGTACTGGCGGGTGTCGCCAGTGGCCGGGTAGAGCACGGTCAACAAGCGGCCGTCCTGTGCCAGAACGGTGCCCAAACCCAGCTCGGCTTCACTGTCACTAATCCAGCGTTGCCCCGGTTGATACTGCTGCGCCATGCTGCCTGACTCCCACCTTGAAAAAGCGGGCTATGGTAACGGAATCGGTCCTCTAGACCAAAAGGTTTACGGCGTAGAAGCTGCCGCAGGCTGCGATCTTTTGATCTTGGGGAACGCTTGAGATACGTGGTGTCCGATAAAGATCGTAGCCTGCGCCAACCCCGGCAGGTGCCAACCGGGTCACAGTTTGCGACCGATGGCTCAAGTCGCCATCCCCGCGGCCGACAGACTGATGACAGGAGACCCATAAATATGCTGCCACCGATGCTCCCCTTGAGTGCCGTGCCCATCACGTCCCAGCACGACCCGGTCCGCCCGCGCCCGGACATCGCGCCCGTGGTTCCAGTGCAGGAGAGCTCCAGCGACAGCACCATCGACCTGCAAAAACGCGACCCCGAAGAAACGGCCCTGCTGTTGCGAGAAGAGCAGCGTCGCAAGCAGGAGCAGGAACGGCGGCGTCGTGAAGCCGATGAAGATCCTGAAGCCCATCTGGCCATTCCCGGTGACGAACTCAATGCCGACAACACCGTGCCGGTGGCCCCGCTGATGGAAGACCAGCCGCGCCAGGGCTTGTGGGTCGATATCCAGATTTGAGGTCGAGACTGGTCAGCGTCGGCGCCAGACCGCATTATTGGTGCAATCCTGCCGAATGCCGCGGCAGCTGTATTTCATTTCAAGCGATGCACTGAACGCCATGAGCCAAGACGACAAGCTGATCGACCTCAACGCCGAACGCGCCAAGCGTGTCCATGACCTGAATGACAAGCGCCTGAATGAGGTACGCCAGGCGTTCGAGCAGGCCATGCCCTTGGCCAAAGTGAAGAAAAAGCCGAAAAACAAGCCGAAAAAACGTTGATCCCCCCCTGCATCGATTGATGCAGGTCAGTTTCCCCCCGCCTTTACGCCCCGTCCCGGGCAACATTGATCCCGGTCAATATTTGCGCCTGCCTGATTGGTTAACTTAGCCCCATCGCAACAGGGCAACCGCAGGAGACGCGTCATGTTTTTCGATAACGTGGTGATCGCCGGAGTGCTGACCGTCGGCCTCATGCTGATGTTTTTCGCAGGATTCGGATTTTTTATCTGGAAGGACTCGCACAAACGGAAAAAACCGTAGGTCTTTCTGGAGGCAATGAGCACGCAAGGCATTTTGGGCAACTTCGGTTGCCCTTTTTTTTGCCTGCGAAAAACTGACAGCCAACACAGAGTCCTGTGGGAGCGGCTTGCTCGCGAACGCGGTGGACCAGTCAATGTCTGTGTTGAATGTTAATCCGCATTCGCGAGCAAGCCCGCTCCCACAGTTGATAGGTGGTGATTGGTGGATATAAAAAAGGCGCGGTCCTTGCGGAGCGCGCCTTTTTCGTTCAGCTGCGTATCAGCTGCCCAGTGCCTTCGACGCCAGCCAGAACAGGCCGGCCGACAAGGCCACCGTGGCCGGAAGGGTCAGCACCCAGGCCAGCAAGATGGTTTTGACAGTACCGCCTTGCAGGCCGCTTTTGTTGGCGACCATGGTCCCGGCCACACCCGAGGACAGCACATGGGTGGTGGACACCGGCAGGCTGAAGATGTTGGCCATGCCGATCAGGCTGGCGGTGGTGATCTGCGCCGACATGCCCTGGGAGTAGGTCATGCCTTGCTTGCCGATCTTCTCGCCGATGGTCAGCACCACGCGTTTCCAGCCGACCATGGTGCCCAGGCCCAAGGCCAGAGCAACCGCCAGAATCACCCAGAACGGCGCGTATTCGGTGGTGGTGGTCAGGTCTTTGCGCAGCTTGTCCAGGTCAGCCTTTTCGCGGGCGCCCAGGATCGGCAACTTGCTGACCTTCTTAGCAGTGTCGTCCAGGCAGAGCAGGTAACGACGCACTTCGATCCGGCTTTCCGACGACAGCGAGTGGTAGTCGGCTACACCCTTGAGGGTACCGAGCAGGGCGGTGATGGTCGGTTCGGTCTGCTGCGGGTTGCAGCGGAATTTCTCCGGCAGATCGCCTTCCACGCTTTTGCCCAGGGCCAGGAATTCACCCAGCGATTCGGCATTGCGTTGGTAGAACTGGCTCAGGTGCAGGGTGGCGTCGCGGGTACGCTCGATCTGGTAGGTGGTGCTGTTCAGGTCGAGGACGAACTGCGCCGGCACGATACCGATCAGCACCAGCATGATCAGGCCGATACCTTTCTGGCCATCGTTGGAACCGTGCACGAAGCTCACGGCCATGGCCGAGATCACCAATACCAGGCGGTTCCAGAACGGCGGGTGTTTCTTGTCGTCGATCTTGCGACGCTGTTCCGGCGTCTTGTGCATTTTCGACAGCGGACGCCACCATTTAAGGCCGATCAGGATCAGCGCGGCGATCAGGAAGCCCGCCATGGGCGAGAACACCAGCGACATGGCGATATCGATCGCCTTCTGCCAGTTCACCCCGTCGGCCAGCGGAATCTCGTTGATCAGGGCGTTGGCCAGGCCCACGCCGAGGATCGAACCGATCAGCGTATGGGAGCTGGAGGCGGGGATACCGAAGTACCAGGTGCCAAGGTTCCAGGTGATGGCTGCGGCGAGCAACGAGAAGACCATCGCCAGGCCATGGCCAGTATTCACATTGATCAGCAGTTCTACCGGCAGCAGGTGGACGATGGCATACGCCACGCCCACACCGCCCAGCAACACGCCGAGGAAATTGAACACACCGGAGAAGAACACCGCCAGGTGAGGCGGCATCGCTTTGGTGTAGATAACAGTGGCTACCGCGTTAGCGGTGTCATGAAATCCATTGATGAACTCGAAGGCGAGGACAAAAGCCAGGGCGAGCAAGAGGCTCACAAGCACCCAAGCATCCAGTCCGCTGAATAAATCGATCATGAAGGTTTTCTGACCCGGTCATAAGGGGGCGCGATTATGCCAGAAAAGACTGTCAATCGATGCACTAGCTGCTCATCGGTAACATTCTTCAATGAATTTTTTTTCAGCTATACCCGCAAGACCGGCCATTTTTCGTGGCTTGCAAGTCATTGAATTTCTTTGAAAACGCCGCTGGCACAAGGGTTGCGCTCGCCGGATGGGGCGATTTGACCGCTTGTATGAAATTTCCGAAAGGAGGGTCAGATATGAGCCTTTTACCTTGTCAGGTGGGGCAAGGTGGCCGCTGCCCGCTCTTGGCGGGCGCAAAAGGCAACATTCGTACTTCCCGCTTTTAACGGGTGTAAACGCAGACCCCAGGAAAAATTCAAGCCGGGTCCGTCAAGGCTCTTCGGCTTTGAGTTCCTTTTCCATTTTTTCCAGTTCTTGCTTGAAAACCTGATCCTGAACGGTGGCGCGTTTACGCCAGGGTTTGCGTTCCGGTTCGGGTTGGGCGGCGTAGGTGGTGACTTCCCCGCCGTAAACTTCCTTGTATCGTTGTTCCTGGCGCTCAAGTTCCACGCGCAGTTCGTCTTTCGTCACAGTGTTACCTGATTATGTTGAGATAAATTCTGGTGAAACGCGCTGCGTTCAATGTAGTGATCACGCTCTTCGAAAGAACAAGGCCCGGTCAGGCATCGTTTTTACGGCAGGGAGATCAGTACGTCCATGTTGCAGGCGGCCACGGCACCAGAGATAAATAGCTGACGTAGCATCAGATTCCTGTTCCAGCGAGCGCGTTGGCGATGCACATGCAGTCGGCGTCGCACGCTTGCCGAGGGTGGCGGCGATGGAACATCGCGCCACCGGGTAGCGGGATCGGCGAAGGAAAACCGCCTGGCTACTGATTTGCATTATAGCGAGCGAATCACAGAACACTATCGTCAAAGAGTTAAAAGTAGATCGTGATGGTTTTGTTGCCGTAACTTTTACAGGCAACTAGCGCGTTGCTGGATACCCCTGTGCGGCGATGCCTTTCTGACGCCATTAAGTCGAACAACTTAGGGCAACTACCTCCACCTCCAGGCAACATTCCCGACGGCGCGCAAACATATAAAGGACGGTGGCATGCCCCGGGGTGTTGGCCGGTCGGGGTCGGAAGTGGCGGGAGTCGATTGCGATAATCGGTCGATGGTTCGATAATCGCCCAATGTTGCCTGGTCGGGCTTGTTTGCCTGGCCCATGCCGCTTGTAATAGCCGCTGATCCGTGTGGGAAAGGACCTTTTATGAATGATCAACTGCGCAATTCCTTCGCTTCAGTGGCACCGCCAATCGTCGCTTCACCCGCCAAGCGGATCCAGGCGCTGACCGGCGACCCGGACTTCATGACTTCGCTGGCGCGCGGGCTGGCGGTGGTGCAAGCCTTTCAGGAGCGCAAGCGGCACCTGACCATTGCGCAGATCAGCCACCGCACGGAAATTCCCCGCGCCGCCGTCAGGCGTTGCCTGCATACCCTGATCAAGCTCGGCTACGCCACCACGGACGGGCGCACCTATTCCCTGTTGCCCAAAGTGCTGACCCTGGGCCATGCCTACGTCTCCTCGACGCCGCTGGCGGTTTCGGCCCAGCCGTACCTGGACCGCATGAGCGAGCAATTGCACGAGGCCTGCAACATGGCCACCCTGGAAGGTGATGACATTCTGTACATCGCCCGCTCGGCGACCACCCAGCGCCTGATTTCGGTCGACCTCTCGGTGGGTGGGCGCCTGCCGGCCTATTGCACCTCCATGGGCCGGATTCTGCTGGCCGCGCTCGATGACACGTCGCTGCGCGAGTACCTCGATCACGCCGACCTGCAGGCCAAGACCAGTCGCACGATCCATACCCCCGAGGCCTTGCTCGAATGCCTGCAGGAAGTGCGGCAACAAGGCTGGTGCATCGTCGATCAGGAACTGGAACAGGGTTTGCGCTCGATTGCCGTCCCGGTGTACGACGCCTCCGGCCAGGTGGTCGCGGCCCTCAATGTCAGCACCCACGCCGGCCGGGTCAGCCGCAACGAACTGGAACAGCGTTTCCTGCCTGGCCTGTTAAGCGCCAGCCGCGACCTCAGCGCCCAGCTGTTTGCCTAAGCTGTTCGATAAACGCACAGAGTCGACTTTGGTGAATTGACGCTGATTCCAGCGGATTAATACTGTCGCGGCGGCGCCAGCCTCAAGCTGGCCCCCGTTCGACCGTGTCATTTGCCTGGAATAACAATAATGAATCAGCCTCAATCCGCTGTAGGAAACTGCCTCGATGTGCAGTCCTTCATCAATGCTCAACCGATTTCACGCTACCAGTGGCGCGTGGTGATCCTGTGTTTCCTGATTGTCTTCCTCGATGGCCTCGACACCGCGGCCATGGGGTTCATCGCCCCGGCCCTGTCGCAGGATTGGGGCATCGACCGCGCCAGCCTGGGCCCGGTCATGAGTGCGGCGCTGATCGGCATGGTCTTCGGCGCACTGGGTTCCGGCCCGTTGGCTGACCGCTTCGGGCGAAAAATCGTACTGGTCAGCGCCGTGTTTCTATTCGGCGCCTTCAGCCTGGCCTCGGCCTACAGCACCAATGTCGACCAGCTGCTGGTCTTGCGTTTCCTCACGGGGCTGGGCTTGGGCGCCGGGATGCCGAACGCCACCACGCTGCTGTCGGAATACACCCCGGAGCGCAAGAAATCCTTGCTGGTGACCAGCATGTTCTGCGGTTTCAATCTCGGCATGGCCGGTGGCGGATTCATTTCCGCCAAACTGATCCCGGCCTTCGGTTGGCACAGCCTGCTGCTGATCGGTGGGGTTTTGCCGCTGATCCTGGCCGTCGTTCTGCTGCTTTGGCTGCCGGAATCGGCGCGCTATCTGGTCGTGCGTAACCGCGGTACCGACAAAGTGCGCAAGACGCTGGCGCCCATTGACCCGACGGTGGTCGCCCAGGCCGCCAGCTTCAGTGTCCCGGAACAGAAAATCGTGAAGGCGCGCAACGTGTTCGCCGTCATCTTCTCCGGCACCTACAGCGTCGGGACGTTGTTGCTGTGGCTCACCTACTTCATGGGCCTGGTGATCGTTTACCTGCTGACCAGTTGGCTGCCGACCCTGATGCGCGACAGTGGCGCGAGCATGGAGCAGGCCGCGTTTATCGGCGCGTTGTTCCAGTTCGGCGGGGTGCTGAGCGCGGTGGGCGTAGGCTGGGCGATGGACCGGTTCAATCCGCACAAGGTGATTGGCACGTTCTACCTGCTGGCCGGGGTGTTTGCCTACGCGGTGGGGCAGAGCCTGGGCAGTATCACGCTGCTGGCGACCCTGGTGCTGGTGGCCGGGATGTGTGTGAACGGCGCGCAATCGGCGATGCCATCGTTGGCCGCGCGTTTTTATCCGACCCAGGGACGCGCCACCGGCGTGTCGTGGATGCTCGGTATCGGCCGTTTCGGCGCGATCCTCGGTGCGTGGATGGGCGCGACGCTGCTGGGCCTGGGCTGGAATTTCGAGCAGGTGCTGACGGCGCTGGTGATTCCGGCGGCGCTGGCGACGGCGGCGGTGGTGATCAAGGGCGTGGTCAGTCATGCGGATGCGACCTGATCCCTGGCTTGAAATAGAGATTTAGCCACAAAGATCGCAGCCTTCGGCAGCTCCTACAGGGATTCGCGTACCTCTGTAGGAGCTGCCGAAGGCTGCGATCTTTTGCGGCGACACAAACCGATAGCCGAACAACAATGTGTTCGATAATCGAACATTCAGTCGATTATCGGATTGTTTGGCCTTCTTCACAGGCTTAATCTTCAGTCATTGCGGCGCTGCGCATCGGCGCCTTTTTCCACTGTCGGTTAATAACAAATGGGAGCCTGCCCCAATGGCTGAAATTCTTTCGCTGCACGACGCGGTGAAGCAGTTCGTAAACGACGGCGATACCGTTGCACTCGAAGGCTTCACTCACCTGATCCCTACGGCGGCGGGTCACGAGATCATTCGCCAGGGCAAGAAAGACCTGACCCTGGTGCGGATGACCCCTGACCTGATCTACGACCAGTTGATCGGTGCCGGTTGTGCCCGCAAGCTGATTTTCTCCTGGGGCGGCAACCCGGGCGTCGGTTCGCTGCACCGTCTGCGCGATGCGGTCGAGAAGCAGTGGCCGCACCCGCTGGAAATTGAAGAGCACAGCCACGCCGACCTGGCCAATGCCTACGTCGCCGGCGCATCCGGCCTGCCGTTCGCGGTGCTGCGTGCCTACGCCGGCTCCGACCTGCCGAAGGTCAACCCGCTGATCAAATCCGTGACCTGCCCGTTCACCGGCGAAGTGCTCGCCGCCGTGCCTTCGGTGCGTCCGGACATCACCGTGATCCACGCGCAGAAAGCCGACCGCAAGGGCAACGTGCTGCTGTGGGGCATTCTCGGCGTGCAGAAAGAAGCCGCACTGGCGGCCAAGCGCTGCATCGTCACCGTGGAAGAAATCGTCGACGACCTCAATGCACCGATGAACTCCTGCGTCTTGCCGACCTGGGCCTTGAGCGCTGTCTGCCACGTTCCTGGCGGCGCGCATCCGTCCTACGCCCACGGTTACAACGAGCGTGACAACCGTTTCTACCAGGCCTGGGACCCGATTGCCCGCGACCGTGAAACCTTCACCGCGTGGATCAACGAATACATCCACGGCAGCGCTGACTTCAGCGAGTTCCAGGCCAAACTGGCCGCCGCTTCGGAGGCGAAGTAATGACTTACACCACCAATGAAATGATGACCGTTGCCGCTGCCCGTCGCCTGAAAAACGGTTCGGTGTGCTTCGTGGGCATCGGCCTGCCATCGAAAGCGGCCAACCTGGCACGCCTGACGTCCTCGCCAGACGTAGTGCTGATCTACGAATCGGGCCCGATCGGCGCCAAGCCGAGCGTACTGCCCCTGTCGATCGGTGACGGTGAACTGGCGGAAACCGCTGACACCGTGGTGCCGACCGGCGAGATTTTCCGCTACTGGCTGCAAGGCGGGCGCATTGACGTCGGTTTCCTCGGCGCGGCCCAGGTTGACCGTTTCGGTAACATCAACACCACCGTGGTCGGTGATTACCACGCACCGAAGGTCCGTCTGCCGGGCGCCGGCGGCGCGCCGGAGATCGCTGGTTCCGCCAAGAGCGTGCTGATCATCCTCAAGCAGTCGGCCCGTTCGTTCGTCGACAAGCTCGACTTCATTACCTCGGTTGGCCACGGTGAAGGCGGCGACTCGCGCAAGCGTCTCGGTCTGCCGGGTGCCGGCCCTGTCGGCATCATCACCGACCTGTGCACCATGGAGCCGGAAGCCGGCACCAATGAGTTCGTGGTCACTTCGTTGCATCCGGGCGTGACTCGCGAGCAAGTGGTCGCCGCCACCGGCTGGCCGATCCGTTTTGCCGACAGCGTCGATGTCAACGCCGAGCCGACTGAAGTCGAGCTGACTGCGCTGCGCGATCTGGAAGCCCGCACCGCCGCGGCCCACGGCCAAGCACCCGGAGAAGCGTGATGCGTGACGTTTATATCTGCGACGCCATCCGTACCCCCATCGGCCGCTTCGGCGGTGGTCTGTCGGCGGTTCGCGCCGATGACCTGGCCGCCGTGCCGATCAAGGCGCTGATGGAGCGCAACCCGTCGGTGGACTGGACGGCGGTGGACGAGGTGTTCCTCGGTTGCGCCAACCAGGCCGGCGAAGACAACCGCAACGTGGCGCGCATGGCGCTGCTGCTGGCCGGGCTGCCGGACAGCATTCCCGGCGTCACGCTCAACCGCCTCTGCGCATCGGGCATGGACGCCATCGGCACCGCGTTCCGCGCCATCGCCAGTGGCGAAATGGAGCTGGCGATTGCCGGCGGTGTCGAGTCGATGTCCCGCGCACCGTTCGTGATGGGCAAGGCTGACGCAGCGTTCTCGCGCAACATGAAACTCGAAGACACCACCATCGGCTGGCGTTTCATCAACCCGTTGATGAAAGCCCAGTACGGCGTGGATGCGATGCCGCAGACCGCCGACAACGTCGCCGACGACTATAAGGTCTCCCGTGCCGACCAGGACGCCTTTGCCCTGCGCAGCCAGCAACGCACCGCCGTGGCCCAGGCCGCTGGCTTCTTTGCCGAAGAAATCGTCGAAGTGCGCATTGCCCACAAAAAGGGTGAAACCGTGGTCAGCCAGGATGAGCATCCTCGCGCCGACACCACCCTGGAAGCCCTGACCAAGCTGAAGCCGGTCAACGGCCCTGACAAAACCGTCACCGCGGGCAACGCCTCAGGCGTGAACGATGGTGCGGCGGCGTTGATCCTGGCCTCGGCCGAAGCGGTGAAAAAACACGGCCTGACCGCGCGCGCCAAGGTGCTGGGCATGGCCAGCGCCGGTGTAGCGCCACGGGTGATGGGCATTGGCCCGGTCCCGGCGGTACGCAAACTGATCGAGCGCCTGGGGGTGGCGGTCAGCGATTTCGACGTGATCGAACTCAACGAAGCCTTCGCCAGCCAGGGCCTGGCGGTACTGCGTGAGCTGGGGATCGCCGACGATGCACCTCAGGTCAACCCGAACGGTGGCGCGATTGCCCTGGGCCATCCATTGGGCATGAGCGGCGCGCGGCTGGTACTGACGGCGCTGCATCAACTGGAAAAAACCGGTGGCAGGAAAGGTCTGGCGACCATGTGCGTCGGCGTTGGCCAGGGCCTGGCACTGGCGATCGAACGCGTCTGATGGATAGCAATACCTAACCCCCTGTGGGAGCGGGCTTGCTCGCGAAGGCGGTGTGTCAGGCAACATGTTTATCGACTGACACACCGTTTTCGCGAGCAAGCCCGCTCCCACAAGGGGAGAGGTGTTGCTGATGTATCTGTGGAACGGGACTGTTGCAAAGTGTGTCTAGACTGTCACTGTCCCCATTGAGTGAAATAACAATGACAACCCCCACCGCTTCACCCGCCCTCTACACCGGCGAAGAGCGCAAAAAACGCATCTTCGCCATTGTCGGCGCCTCGTCCGGCAACCTGGTCGAATGGTTCGACTTCTACGTCTACGCCTTTTGTGCGATCTATTTCGCCCCGGCGTTTTTCCCGTCCGACAACCCCACGGTACAGCTGGTCAATACCGCCGGCGTGTTTGCCGCCGGTTTCCTGATGCGACCGATTGGCGGCTGGATCTTCGGCCGGGTCGCGGACAAGCACGGTCGCAAGAACTCGATGTTGATCTCGATTCTGATGATGTGCTTCGGTTCGTTGCTCATCGCCTGTCTGCCGACCTACAAGGACATCGGTGTCTGGGCGCCGATCCTGCTGCTGTTCGCCCGTTTGCTCCAGGGCTTGTCCGTGGGCGGCGAATACGGCACCACCGCCACCTACATGAGCGAAGTCGCCCTCAAGGGCCAGCGTGGGTTCTTTGCCTCGTTCCAGTACGTGACGCTGATCGGCGGGCAATTGCTGGCCGTGTCGCTGGTGGTGATCCTGCAACAGTTCCTCACCGAGGATGACCTGCGTGCCTACGGCTGGCGGATTCCGTTCGTGGTCGGCGCCATGGCGGCACTGGTGTCGCTGTACCTGCGCCGTTCGCTGAAAGAAACCACCAGCAAGGAAATGCGCGAAAACAAAGACGCCGGCAGTATCCGTGCGTTATTCCGCGACCATAAAGCCGCGTTCATCACCGTGCTCGGTTACACCGCCGGCGGTTCGCTGATTTTCTACACCTTCACCACTTACATGCAGAAGTACCTGGTGAACACCGCCGGCATGCACGCCAAGACCGCCAGCTACATCATGACCGGCGCGCTCTTTCTCTATATGTGCATGCAGCCGTTCTTCGGCATGCTCGCGGACAAGATTGGCCGGCGTAATTCGATGCTGTGGTTCGGTGCGCTCGGCACGCTGTGCACCGTGCCGATCCTGTTGAGCCTGAAAAGTGTCAGCAGTCCGTTCCTGGCCTTCGTGCTGATCACCGTGGCGCTGGCGATCGTCAGTTTCTACACCTCGATCAGCGGCCTGGTAAAAGCCGAAATGTTCCCGCCCGAAGTGCGCGCACTGGGCGTTGGCCTGGCGTATGCGGTGGCGAATGCAATCTTCGGCGGTTCGGCGGAGTATGTTGCCCTGAGCCTCAAGGCCGTCGGCATGGAGAACTCCTTCTACTGGTACGTGACGGTGATGATGGCGATCGCGTTCCTGTTCAGCCTGCGCCTGCCCAAGCAAGCGAAGTATTTGCATCACGACCTTTGATCCATACCCGCGGGCCCGCGTGGCCCGCGTCTGCAGGGATTGTTTATGAACCAGCGACCGGGCAATCAATTGTTCGATGCCTATTTCACTGCCCGCGATATGCGCGAGGTGTTTTGCGATCAGGGCCGGGTCCAGGCCATGCTCGATTTCGAAGCTGCGCTGGCCCGGGCCGAAGCGCGGGTCGGGCTGATTCCGCAGAGCGCCGTGGCGCCCATTGAAGCGGCCTGCCAGGCCGGGCATTTCGATTTTGCCGCCCTCGGTGATGCCATTGCCACTGCCGGCAATTCGGCGATTCCGCTGGTCAAGGCGTTGGGCAAGCAGATCGCGGCGAAGGATGCTGACGCCGAACGTTACGTGCACTTGGGCGCGACCAGTCAGGACGTGATGGACAGCGGCCTGGTGCTGCAACTGCGGCGGGCGCTGGCGCTGATCGACAGCGACCTTGAGCAACTGGGGCAAGTCCTCGCCACCCAGGCCCAGCGTTACGTGGCCACGCCGCTGGCCGGGCGCACCTGGCTGCAACACGCGACCCCGGTGACCCTCGGCATGAAGATCGCCGGGTGGCTGGGGGCGGTGACCCGCAGCCGCCAGCGTCTGCTTGAACTCAAGCCGCGCCTGCTGGTGCTGCAATTCGGCGGCGCCTCCGGCACCCTCGCGGCCTTGGGTGACAAGGCAATGCCGATTGCCCGGGCGCTGGCCGACGAGCTGCAACTGAGCTTGCCCGATCAGCCCTGGCACACCCAGCGTGATCGGCTGGTGGAGTTCGGCTCGGTCCTCGGATTGATCGCCGGCAGCCTCGGCAAACTCGGACGCGACATCAGCCTGTTGATGCAAACGGAAGCCGGCGAAGTGTTCGAACCCTCGGCGCCAGGCAAGGGCGGTTCCTCGACCATGCCGCACAAACGCAACCCGGTGGGCGCGGCGGTGCTGATCGGCGCGGCGACCCGGGTGCCCGGCCTGCTCTCGACCCTGTTCAGTGCCATGCCCCAGGAGCACGAGCGCAGCCTGGGCTTGTGGCATGCCGAGTGGGAAACCCTGCCGGAGATTTGCTGCCTGGTGTCCGGCAGCCTGAAACAGGCACTGCTGGTCACTCAGGGCCTGGAAGTGGACGCCGAACGCATGGCCCGCAACCTTGATCTGACCCAGGGCCTGGTGCTCGCCGAGGCGGTGAGTATCGTCCTGGCGCAACGGGTCGGGCGCGATACTGCTCATCACCTGTTGGAGCAATGCTGCAAACGCGCCGTGGCCGAACAGCGTCATCTGCGCGCGGTACTCGGCGACGAACCGCAAGTGACGGCCGAGTTGTCGGCTGAAGAACTCGATCATCTGCTGGACCCCGCCCATTACCTCGGTCAGGCCCGTACCTGGGTCGAGCGAGCGGTGGCTGAACATTTTGCGTTGACTGCCTGAAGGAGATTGCTGTGGCTTTCGTTCAACTCGCCGATGGCGAACTGCATTACCAACTCGACGGACCGGTGGATGCACCGGTCCTGGTGTTGTCCAACTCCCTGGGCACCGACCTGCACATGTGGGACGCACAGATCCCGGCGTTCACCGAGCATTTCCGCGTGCTGCGTTTCGACACCCGCGGTCACGGCCAATCGCTGGTGACACCGGGGCCCTACAGCATCGAACAGCTGGGCCGTGACGTATTGGCGCTGCTGGATGCCTTGCACATCGAGCGGGCGCATTTCTGCGGCCTGTCCATGGGCGGGCTGATCGGGCAATGGCTGGGGATCAACGCTGGCGAACGGCTGAATAAGCTGATCGTGTGCAACACCGCGGCGAAAATCGGCGACCCGTCGATCTGGAACCCGCGTATTGAAACCGTGCTGCGCGACGGCAAGGCGGCCATGGTCGCCTTGCGCGATGCGTCGATTGCACGCTGGTTCACCCCGGACTTCTCCGAAGCCAACCCGGCGGCGGCCAAGCAGATCACCGACATGCTGGCGGCCACGTCGCCTGAAGGTTACGCGGCCAATTGCGCGGCCGTGCGCGATGCCGATTTCCGCGATCAGTTGTCCGCGATCAAGGTCCCGCTGCTGGTGATTGCCGGCACCCAGGACGCGGTCACGCCGCCGTCCGGCGGGCATTTCATTCAGGAGCACGTGCCAGGCGCCGAGTACGCCGAGTTCTATGCCGCGCACTTGTCCAACGTCCAGGCCGGCGCTGATTTCAGCGAGCGCGTCCTGGCTTTTTTGCAGGCTCGTTGAGGGAGAGTGTCGTGGACGAGAAACAACGTTACGACGAAGGCATGCAGGTGCGTCGCGCCGTACTGGGCGATGCCCACGTCGACCGCAGCCTGACGACCCTGACCGAGTTCAACTCGGAGTTCCAGGAGATGATCACCCGCCACGCCTGGGGCGATATCTGGACCCGTCCTGGCCTGCCGCGCCACACCCGCAGCCTGATCACCATCGCCATGCTGATCGGCATGAACCGCGAAGGTGAACTCAAACTGCACCTGCGCGCCGCCGCCAACAATGGCGTCAGCCGTGGCGAGATCAAGGAAGTGATCATGCAGAGCGCGATTTACTGCGGCATCCCGGCGGCCAACGCCACATTCCACCTGGCGGAGTCGGTGTGGGATGAGTTGGGGGTTGAGTCGCGGGAATAAGCTTCAACGTCCGGCGAAGATCCAGTGTGGGAGCGGGCTTGCTCGCGAAGAGGGTGTGTCAGTCACCTATGATGTCGACTGATAGACCGTATTCGCGAGCAAGCCCGCTCCCACATTTGTTTTGTGGTGATGTACGGAGGGGGGCGGTGTTTACAACAGGCTGATCGGGTAGCTGATGATCAGCCGGTTCTCGTCGAACTCGTTGTTGCTGTAGTCGCGGCGCATGGTCGAGTTACGCCATTTGACGTTCAGGTCTTTCAACGCACCGCTCTGCACGGTGTAGCCCAGTTCGCTCTCGCGTCCCCATTCCTTGCCGTCGGTGATGCTGCCGGTGTGCACGTTGTCGCCGCTGATGTAGCGGTTCATCAGGGTCAGCCCCGGCACGCCGAGGGCGACGAAGTTGTAGTCGTGACGCACCTGCCAGGATTTTTCCCGGGCGTTGTCGTAGCTGGAGTTGTAGCTGTCGTTGGCCAGGGTGCCGCCGCTGGTGCCGTTGACCCGCATCCACGGGCTGTCGCCGGTGAGTTTCTGCAGGCCGACGTAGAAGGTGTTGCCACCGTATTTGGCCGAGAACAGGCCGTACATCGTCTTGTTGTCGAGGTCGCCGGCGCGGGCGCTGCCGTCATCCTTGCCGTAGAAGAAGCCGAGGTTGGCGCCCAGGGTCCAGTCGCCGAGGGGCTGGCTGTGGGTCAGGTTGATGAACTGCTGGCTGTAGATGTCCTTGAGTTCAGCATTCCACACCGCGATCTGGGTGCGTTTTTCGTTGAACAGGTATTCGCCGCCCTGGAAGTTGAAACGGTCCGAGGTGAACGCCGCTTTGCCGGTCATCGACAGGTCGTCCATGCTGCTGTCGTCCCGCGGGCTGTTCTGGCGGAATTGGCCGCCATAGAGCGTCAGGCCGTTGATTTCCCTGGAGGTGATCTGGCCGCCACGGAAGGTTTGCGGCAGCGAGCGGCCATCGTCGGAACGCAGGATCGGCAACACCGGCATCCATTCGCCCACCTTCACTTCGGTCTGCGACAACTTGGCCTTGAACGCCACGTTGGTGCGACCGTAGTTGTCAGCCGGGCGACCGTCGCTGTCCAGCGGCAGCAATTGCGTGCCGCCCGTGCCTTTGCCGCCATCGAGTTTCACCGAGTACAACCCCAGCACGTCCATGCCGAACCCGACGGTGCCCTGGGTGAACCCGGACTTGGCGTCGAGAATGAAGCTCTGTGTCCATTCCTCGGCCTTGCCCTGGGCCTTGGTCGGGTTGGTGAAGTTGCGGTTGATGTAGAAGTTGCGCAGGTTCAGGTTGACCTTGGCGCCTTCGACAAAGCCGGACTCTTCGGCCTGGGCGGACAGGGCCGCGCTGGCCAGTGCCAGGGCAATCAGGCTGGGAACAAAATACTGCGCGGTAGAAGGCGTCATGGCTTGAGTCTCTCTAATTCTTGGGGATGAAACGGGTAGTGCCGCAACCGGGTGGGTGCAGACGAAAGTCGACCTATTTGGGTGAAGCCAGGGGATCAGCCGGACAGGGCAGGGCGCGGGGGCATGGTGTCGAACCTGTTGTTATTGGTTTTGTGGTCGAATGGTGCTGTGAATGTACTAGATGGTTCAATTGGTGAAAGTGGGTTTTGGGCGATTATCGAACAGCAAAAGATCGCAGCCTTCGGCAGCTCCTACAGAAGATCGCGATTTCGTGTAGGAGCTGCCGAAGGCTGCGATCTTTTGATCTTCGCTTGTTCAAAGCCAACAAAAAGCCCACCAAAAGGTGGGCTTCGTGTTTTCAACGCGCGATCAGAACAGCTTCAGCTTCGGCGCTTCTTCTTTCAACGGCTCGTTCTTCGCCGTCTGTTCGTTCCAGCCACCGCCCAGCGCCTTGTACAGATTCACGGCGCTGACCAGTTGCGCCAGGCGGTCGGTGATCAGCGCCTGTTGGGCACTGAACAGCTGGCGCTGGGCATCGAGGAAGGTCAGGTTGCTGTCGACGCCGATGCGATAACGACGCTCGGCCAGGCGGTAGTAGTCCTGGTTGGCGGCGACGAAATCACGCTGCGCCTGCAACTGATGGGTGTAGGTCTCGCGGGCGGCCAGGCCGTCGGCGACTTCCTGGAAGGCCGTTTGAATGGACTTCTCGTAGTTCGCCACGCCAATGTCTTTCTGGATTTTCGAGTAATCCAGGCTGGCGCGCAGGCTGCCGGCGTTGAAGATCGGCAGGTTGATCTGCGGCTGGAACAGCCAGGTGCCCGATCCGCCCTTGAACAGGCCGGACAGGTCCGGGCTCAGGGACCCGGCGTTGGCCGTCAGGCTGATACTCGGGAAGAACGCAGCCCGCGCCGCGCCGATGTTGGCGTTGGCGGCCTTGAGGTTGTATTCGGCTTGCAGGATGTCCGGGCGACGTTGCAGCAAGTCGGACGGCAGGCCGGGCGGTACGTCGCTCAGCAAGTCGTCGTTCAGCGGTCGGGCCGCTTGCAGATTGGCCGGGATCCCCGTGCCGAGCAGCAGCACCAGGCTGTTTTCATCCTGGGCGACCTGGCGGGTATACCGCGCCAGTTGCGCCCGGGCGTTTTCCACCGAGGTCCGCGACTGCGCCAGGTCCAGGGCCGAGGCCACGCCCACTTCGTTGCTGCGGGCGGTGAGCTTGTAGCTCTCTTCGAACGCGGCCAGGGTGTCCTGGGTCAGCTTGTAGAGTTCCTTGTCGGCCTGCCAGGTCAGGTAGGCATTGGCCACGCTGGCCACCAGGCTGATCTGGGTGCTGCGCCGGCCTTCTTCGGTGGCGAAGTACTTCTGCAGGGCTTCTTCGTTCAGGCTGCGAATCCGGCCGAACAGGTCCAGTTCGTAGGCGCTGATGCCGACGGTGGCCGAGTAGGAGCTGGTGATACCCGCCTCACCGGTTTGCGAAGCATCGGCCGGGACGCGCTGGCGGCTGCCAGTGCCATTGGCCGAAACGGCCGGGAACAGATCGGCGCGGGAGATGCGGTATTGAGCCGCAAAGGCGTCGATGTTCAGGGCCGCGACACGCAGGTCACGGTTGTTCTCCAGGGCGACCTGGATCAGCTGTTGCAGGGCCGGGTCATGGAAAAACTGCTTCCAGCCCTGCTCGGCGGCGGCCTGGGCCGGTGCCTGGGCCGGCGAGTACGCCAGGCCCTGCGGGTATTGATCTGCCACCGGAGCGTCCGGCTGCTGATAATCAGGTATCAGCGAGCAGCCACCGAGCACGAAGGCGGCGACTGCCAGGGAGAGTAGCGACTTGCTCATTAGCCAGCCTCTTTAGGAGTTTCAGTGGCGTCTTCCTGGTCGACGTTTTTACGCTGACCCATGGCCGACACGGTGACAAAGAACAGCGGGACCCAGAAGATCGCCAGGACGGTGGCGGTGATCATACCGCCAATCACCCCGGTACCGATGGCATGCTGGCTACCGGAGCCTGCACCCGTGGAAATGGCCAGGGGGACCACACCGAGGACGAACGCCAGCGAGGTCATGATGATCGGTCGCAGACGCATGCGGCAGGCTTCGATCGCCGCCTCGCGCAGGCTGCGCCCTTGCTCGTGCAGTTCCTTGGCAAATTCGACAATCAGAATGGCGTTTTTCGCCGCCAGGCCGATGGTCGTCAACAGGCCCACCTGGAAGTACACGTCGTTGGACAGGCCGCGCAGGCTGGTGGCCATCAGTGCCCCGATGATCCCCAGCGGCACCACCAGCATGACCGCGATCGGAATCGACCAGCTTTCATACAGCGCCGCCAGGCACAGGAACACCATCAGCAGCGACAACGCGTACAACGCCGGTGCCTGGGAGCCGGACAAACGTTCCTCGTAGGACAGACCGGTCCAGGAAATACCGACGCCGGCCGGCAGTTTCTTGGCCAGGGCCTCGACTTCGGCCATGGCTTCACCGGTGGAATAACCCGGGGCCGGGGCACCGAGGATTTCCATCGCTTCCACGCCGTTGTAGCGGGCCAGTTTCGGCGAGCCGTAAATCCACTCGCCCTTGGCGAACGCCGAGAACGGAACCATGGTGCCGGCGCTGTTGCGCACGTACCACTTCTTCAGGTCTTCAGGGCTCATGCGCGCCCCCGGCTGGCCTTGCACGTACACCTTCTTCACCCGACCGCGGTCAATGAAGTCGTTGACGTAGCTACTGCCCAGGGCAATCGACAGGGTGTTGTTGATGTCGGCGATGGTAATGCCTAAGGCACTGGCCTTCTCGTCGTCGATTTCCAGCTGGTATTGCGGTTCGTCGTTCAGGCCGTTCGGACGCACTTGCGTCAGCACTTTGCTCTGTGCGGCCATGCCGAGGAACTGGTTACGGGCTTCCATCAGCTTGTCGTGACCGATGCCGGCGCGGTCTTGCAGGAACACGTCGAAACCGGTGGCGTTACCCAGCTCCAGTACCGCCGGTGGCGCAAAGGCGAACACCATGGCGTCACGGAAGGTGAAGAAGTGCTGCTGGGCACGCGCCGCGACCTTGAACACGCTGTTGTCGGCGTTACGTTCGTCCCACGGCTTGAGCATGATGAACGCCATGCCCGAACTCTGGCCACGGCCGGCGAAGTTGAAGCCGGTCACGGTGAACACCGAGTTCACGGCATCGCCTTCACCGCCATCCTTGCCCGGACGCAGCAGGAATTCACGCATCTGGTCCACGACCACTTGCGTGCGCTGGGACGTCGAGCCGGCCGGTGTCTGCACCTGGGCGAACAGGACGCCCTGGTCTTCTTCCGGCAGGAACGCCGTTGGAATGCGGGTGAACAGCCAGATCATGCCGACCACGATGATCAGGTATGCCAGCAGGTAGGGCGCCTTGTGCGTGAGCATGTTGCCCACGCCACGCTCGTAGCTGCGTACGCCACGGTCGAAGTTGCGGTTGAACCAGCCGAAGAAGCCGCGTTTGGGCGTGCCGTGCTCGCCTTTGGGGATCGGCTTGAGCATGGTGGCGCACAGCGCCGGGGTGAAGATCAACGCAACCAGTACCGACAGGGCCATGGCCGAGACGATGGTGATCGAGAACTGCTTGTAGATCACACCAGTGGAGCCGCTGAAGAACGCCATCGGCAGCAATACGGCCGACAGCACCAGGGCGATACCGACCAGCGCACCCTGGATCTGCCCCATGGATTTCTTGGTGGCCTCCTTGGGTGACAGGCCTTCTTCGCTCATCACCCGTTCGACGTTTTCCACCACGACGATGGCATCGTCCACCAGCAAGCCGATGGCCAGCACCATGCCGAACATGGTCAGGGTGTTGATGCTGAAACCGGCCGCCGCGAGGATGCCGAAGGTGCCGAGCAATACCACCGGCACGGTCATCGTGGTGATGACGGTGGCGCGGAAGTTCTGCAGGAACAGGAACATCACCAGGAACACCAGCGCGACCGCTTCAACCAGGGTGTGAACCACGCCCTTGATCGATTCGGTCACCACCGGGGTGGTGTCGTACGGGAACACCACTTCCATCCCTTGCGGGAAGAACGGCTTGAGGTTGTCGATGGTCTTGCGCAGGGCTTTTGCGGTGTCGAGGGCGTTGGCACCGGTGGCCAGTTTCACCGCCAGGCCGGACGCCGGGGCACCGTTGAACTGGGCATTGATGCTGTAGTTCTCGCCACCCAGGCCCACGTCGGCGACATCTTTCAAGCGAACCTGGGAACCGTCCTTGTTGACCTTGAGCAGGATTTTGTTGAACTGCTCGGCGGTCTGCAGGCGGGTCTTGCCGATGATCGTCGCGTTCAGCTGCGTGCCGGGCATGGCCGGCAGGCCGCCGAGCTGGCCAGACGAAATCTGCACGTTTTGCGCGGCAATGGCGGTCTTGACGTCGATCGGGGTCAGGTTGTAGTTGTTCAACTTGGCCGGGTCGAGCCAGATACGCATGGCGTACTGGGAGCCGAACACCTGGAAGTCACCGACACCGGCAGTCCGGGAGATCGGATCCTGCATGTTGGACACGATGTAGTTGGACAGGTCGTCCTTGGTCATGCTGCCGTCACGCGACACCACACCGATCACCAGCAGGAAGTTCTTCACCGCCTTGGTCACGCGGATACCCTGCTGCTGCACTTCTTGCGGCAGCAGCGGGGTGGCCAGGTTCAGCTTGTTCTGCACCTGGACCTGTGCGGTGTCGGAGTTGGTGCCTTGCTCGAAGGTCGCGGTGATGGTCATGGTGCCGTCGGAGTTACTTTCCGAGGACACATAACGCAGGTTGTCGATACCGTTGAGCTGTTGCTCGATCACCTGCACCACGGTGTCCTGCACGGTTTGCGCGGAGGCACCCGGGTAGGTCACCTGAATCGCAATGGCTGGCGGCGCAATGCTCGGGTATTGGTTGATCGGCAGTTTGAGGATCGAGAGTGCCCCGACCAGCATGATCACCAGGGCGATTACCCAGGCGAAAATCGGACGGTCGATAAAAAATCTGGACATGGTTTACTCCCCTTTGCCGCTGGCAGCCTGCTCAGCTGCCTTGGCGGGGGCCGGGTTCTTTGCGCCGACGTTGGTCGCCTCACTGGCCTTGACTTCCACGCCAGGTTTGACGAACTGCAGCCCTTCGGTGATCAGGCGATCGCCGGCCTTCAGGCCGTCTTCGATCAGCCACTGGTTACCGACGGTGCGGCTGGCCTTGAGCTGACGCAGTTCGACCTTGTTGTCAGGGCCGACGACCAGTGCGGTCGGGCTGCCCTTGAGGTCGCGGGTCACGCCTTGTTGCGGGGCGAGGATCGCCGCGCTGTTCACACCGGCCTGCAACTGGGCGTGGACGAACATGCCTGGCAGCAGGGTGTGGTCCGGGTTGGGGAACACGGCTCGCAGGGTTACGGAACCGGTGGTCTGGTCAACCGAGACTTCGGAGAATTCCAGCTTGCCTTCCTGCTTGTACTGGCTGCCGTCCTCAAGGGTCAGCTTGACCATCGCGGCGTTGTCGCCGGCTTTTTGCAGGCGGCCGCTTTCCAGTTCGCGGCGCAGTTGCAGCAGCTCGACCGACGACTGGGTGACGTCGACGTAGATCGGGTCCAGTTGCTGGATGACGGCCATCGCTTCGGTCTGACCGTTGCTGACGAGGGCGCCTTCGGTCACCGAAGAGCGGCCGATACGACCGGTCAGTGGCGCGTAGACCTTGGTGTAGCGCACATTGATCTGGGCGGTTTGCAGGGCGGCTTCCGATTGCAGGCGATTGGCCACGGCAGTGTCGTATTCCTGGCGGCTCACGGCTTGCTCGTTGACCAGTTGCTGGTAGCGGTCGGAGATCGACTTGGTCGAGCGCAGGTTGGCTTCGGCGCTTTTCTGCGTGGCTTCATAGACCGCCGGGTCGATCTGGTACAGCTGCTGGCCGGCTTTGACATCGCCGCCTTCCTTGAACAGGCGCTTGAGAATGATGCCGTTGACCTGTGGGCGCACTTCGGCGATGCGGAACGCGCTGGTGCGGCCCGGCAGCTCGGAGGTCAACGTAAACGTTTGCGGCTGCAAAGTGACGACGCCGACCTGAGGCGGTGGTGCGGCCGGTGCCGCTTCTTCCTTTTTGCATCCGCTGAGCAACGATGCGAGGGCGACGGCGGCGACCAGAGCGGTAACAGCTGGCTTGAATTGCATGAAAATCCTCGGGTCAGGCGCGCATGAAACGCACAAGAAAACATGGAAGGTTTAAAAATGGAGTACCGGGTGGATAAGTAGCTTGCTAAGGAATATACTTACATTCACGGTTGTTTGTAAATACCTCGGCTCGGTATCCTCGCCGTTACAGCGGCCGTCGCAAGGTTGGAATTGTAGGCCCGGGGACGCGCCCCAAGAACGCTCGCCCCGCTTTTATTCAGCTGATATTCAGACATCGCTGAAGCATCCTGATTGAGGTTGTACTGCCATGGTCCGTCGCACCAAAGAGGAAGCTCAAGAAACCCGCAACCAGATACTCGAAGCGGCCGAAAAGGCCTTTTTCGAGCGGGGCGTGGCCCGTACGACCCTGGCGGACATCGCGACCCTGGCCGGTGTCACCCGCGGTGCTATCTACTGGCATTTCAGCAACAAGGCGGATCTGCTGCAGGCCATGCTCGACACCTTGCAAGAGCCCCTGGATGAACTGGCCAAGGCCGCCGAGAGCGAAGACGAACTCGACCCGTTGGGCTGCATGCGCAGGCTGCTCATTCATTTGTTTCATGAAGTTGCGCTGGACCCCAAGACCCGGCGCATCAACGAAATTCTGTTTCATAAGTGCGAGTTCACCGATGAAATGTGTGACTTGCGCCAGCAGCGGCGCACGGCCAGCCTTGAATGCAACTCGCGGATTGGCCAGACCCTGCGTAATGCCGTGAACCGTGGGCAGTTGCCGGACAATCTCGACACCGCCCGCGCGGCCATCAGCATTCATGCCTATATAGATGGCCTGTTGTATCAATGGTTGCTCGCACCCGACAGCTACGAGTTGCACACCGAGGCCGAGCGTTGGGTCGATATCGCGCTGGACATGCTGCGTTTCAATCCCAGCCTGCGTAAGTGAAACAAAATGCGTAATCGGCTTCCCGCGTGTCAACCGCCGAAGGCCTGGATGAACAGTTCTTCATGGGGCTCCAGGGCGGTGGGGTGCTTTTATATACTTACGTTTGACCGGTTGACAGGTAGCAAGCTCGGTATTTTGTAGGGATTTTGTATTTGATACGGCGGCTGCCCGTTTCGATTTGAGCAAAGGCAGGCAAACGCCCTCGTAAGGGCGTTTGCTCGTTGAGGAGCAGTTACAATTAGAATGGGTCGCGGATTTTAATCGCGATGGCGTAGCTGTAAGGGGAGGCGCTCTGGTTTTGTTCCAAGAGGTAATCGCACAATATTTCGCTCTGGCCAATCGAGCGAATGCTGTGTCGTCGTGAAACGGATATCGTATTGCCAAAAGAAAACGCTTCATATCGCATGGTGAGTTGCGATGCTGTTGAGAAGTCAAAAGCGTAGTCGCCGCTGCGGTATGTAAAATGATGGCTGACTTGCGAACTTCTAAAGCTGGTATTCGCACGGTTGATGCGTCTAAGTAAAACGCCAGGCAATGTAAATGCAATGCAATTTCCTGGCGGGATGTCTAAATCTCCGGGTTCACTGTTCCAGGTCGAATTGGTCATTGAAAAACTGTTGCGAGTACAATTGTAGATTTGGATCAGGACATTGGTTTCAGAGGTTTTTTTGCGAACCGATTCCCAAATGATTGGTTGCCGCTGCCGAGCTTGTTCGTAGCTTGCTTCATACGTTCTTTCAAAAGCGAACTTCGCTTTTTTCTCTTCAAGCTCTTCTTTGCTCAAGCCAGATAAGTAGATTCTTTCCTGGTTGATTGCATCTTGACCAATTATTCCTTCAAGGTGAGACAGGTATTCTTCTATATCGTCCATGATTCGATCTCGAGTGGTTGTGGTGTAGCGAGTACCTGAAGATAGCGAGGCGCTTGGTAGTTTGCTTGTGGAGTATGTAATGAGTTGTTTGTTTAATCCGTGTTCTCCGAAACTAAAAAGCCCCGGCTCTATTCGAGTCAGGGCTTTTTAGTATCAATGACTAATAATTACAGCGTGGGATAGTCGATGTAGCCAACCGGTCCCTTGCCATAGAACAACTCCGGACGCGCTTCGTTCAGCGGTGCGTCCGCTTTCAGGCGCGCCGGCAAATCAGGGTTGGCAATGAACGGAATACCGAAGGCAACCGCATCGGCCTTGCCCGCCGCCAGCCAGGCGTTGGCGCTGTCCTTGGTGAAGCGCTCGTTGGCGATGTACGGGCCGCCGAAGGCTTCCTTGAGTTGCGGGCCGAGGCTGTCGGCGCCTTCTTTTTCGCGCGAGCAAATGAAGGCGATGCCGCGTTTGCCCAGTTCGCGAGCGACGTAGGTGAAGGTTTCGGCGAGGTTGTCGTCGCCCATGTCATGGGAGTCGGCACGCGGAGACAAGTGCACGCCGACACGGCCAGCGCCCCAGACTTCGATCGCTGCATCGGTCACTTCCAGCAGCAGGCGGGCACGGTTTTCCAGGGAGCCGCCGTATTGGTCGGTGCGCTGGTTAGTGCTGCTTTGCAGGAACTGGTCGAGCAGGTAGCCGTTGGCGCCGTGGATTTCCACGCCGTCGAAACCGGCGGCCTTGGCGTTTTCGGCACCGACGCGGTAGGCGTCGACGATGTCGGCGATTTCAGCGGTTTCCAGGGCGCGCGGCGTCGGGAAGTCGGCCAGTGGACGCACCAGGCTGACGTGGCCTTTAGGCTGGATGGCGCTCGGGGCGACCGGTTTTTCGCCGTTCAGGTACGACTCGTGGGAGACGCGGCCGACGTGCCACAGTTGCAGGAAGATCTTGCCGCCCGCGCCGTGGATCGCCTTGGTGACGTTGGTCCAGCCGCGCACCTGGTCGTTGGACCAGATGCCCGGGGTGTCCGGGTAGCCGACGCCCATCGGGGTGACCGAGGTCGCTTCGCTGAGGATCAGGCCGGCCGAAGCGCGTTGTACGTAGTATTCGGCCATCAGCGCGTTGGGCACACGGCCTTCGTCGGCGCGGCAGCGGGTCAACGGGGCCATGATGATGCGGTTGGCCAGTTCCAGGTCGCCCAGTTTGATCGGATCGAAAATAGTCGTCATTTCAAAACCCTTATGAGGTATCAGTTGGTAGCAGGAGCCAGCTCGGGATTACCGCTCTGACGGAAAGTGATCAGGGTCGCCAGCAGGGCGAGTACTGCCAGTGCGGCGGCCGCCAGGGGTACGCTGGTCAGGCCGAAGCCGTGGGCGATGACGCTGCCGCCGACCCAGGCGCCCAGGGCGTTGCCGACGTTGAACGCGCCGATGTTCAGGGTCGAGACCAGGTTCGGTGCGGCCTTGCCGTAGGTCACCACGTTGACTTGCGGGGCAGGCACGGCGGCGAAACACGCGGTGGCCCATAGGAACAGGGTGATTTCGGTCGGGATCAGCGCGACGCTGGTCCAGGTCAGCACCGTGGACACCACCGCCATCGCGATAAACACACCGATCAGCGTTGCCGCCAGCCCCTTGTCCGCCAGCTTGCCGCCGATGATGTTGCCGACGGTCAGGCCCAGGCCGATGAGCATCAGGGTCCAGGTCACGCCACGGGGCGAGACACCGGTGACTTCGCCCAGCAGCGGCGCCACATAGGTGAACAGGGTGAACACCGAGGCGGCGAACAGCGCGGTCATGCTCAGGGACAACCAGATACCGGCGCCCTTGAGGGCACGCAGTTCGGCGCGCATGTCGAGTTTTTCTTCGTCGCGCTTGGCCGGCAGGAAGCGAATCAGGCCGATCAGCGCAATCACGCCGATCACGGTCACCGCCCAGAAGGTCGAGCGCCAGCCAGCCTGTTGACCGAGCGCGGTGCCCAGCGGCACGCCGAGGACGTTGGCCAGGGTCAGGCCGGTGAACATCAGGGCCACGGCCGAGGCACGTTTGTTGGCGGGCACCAGGCCTGCCGCCACCACCGAGCCGATGCCGAAGAACGCACCGTGGCACAGCGCCGTCACCACCCGGGCAAACATCAGCACGTTGTAGTCACTGGCCACCGCGCAGAGCAGGTTGCCGACAATGAAAATGCCCATCAGCGCCACCAGGGCGGCCTTGCGCGGCAGCCGGGCGGTGGCCAGTGCCATGAACGGCGCACCAATGGCCACGCCCAGGGCGTAACCGGTCACCAGCCAGCCGGCGCCGGGGATCGACACACCGAGATCGGCCGCCACATCGGGCAGCAGGCCCATGATGACGAACTCGGTGGTGCCGATGGCGAAGGCGCTTAACGCCAGTATGAGTAGCGAGAGGGGCATTGATTCATTCCTTTTCGGCTGGCTGACGTAAAGGGTCAGAGCTCTTTAGTGAAGGTTTTGAGGAATTCCTGGATGGTTTCCTCATTGCGTTTGAAGAAGTGCCACTGGCCGACCTTGCGGCTGCTGATCAGGCCGGCGCGTTGCAGGGTCGCCAAATGGGCGGACACCGTGGACTGCGATAAACCGCAACGTTGATCGATCTGCCCGGCGCAAACGCCGTGCTCGTTGCTGTGGGACTGGTCTGGAAATTCGACGTCCGGGTCTTTGAGCCAGTGCAGGATTTCTCGCCGTACCGGGTGCGCCAGGGCTTTTATTATTTCGTCGATATTGAGGGTCATGGTGTGGGCTCGTGATGTGTAAAACGCTATATCGCGATGAGGCGAAATTTATATCGTTGTTTCGCGATACGCCAATATGATTTCGGTCTGATGACCGAGCAAATCGCTATATCGGGTTATAACGATACATAGTCTGTATGGTGACCGGGGCGCAGTGCTAAGCTGCGACCATGAATTATCTCGCACATCTTCATCTCGGTGGGCAGCGTCCCGGTCAATTGCTCGGCAGTCTGTATGGCGATTTCGTCAAGGGACGGCTGCAAGGGCAGTTCGACCCGGAGATTGAACTTGCCATCGCGCTGCATCGCCGCATCGACGTGTTCACCGATCGCCATCCGCTGGTGGATGCCTCGTTGTCGCGTTTCTCCCTGACCCGCCGGCGTTATGCGGGAATCGTCCTCGACGTGTTTTTCGACCACTGCCTGGCACGGGACTGGCGGTTGTACGCGGACCGGCCACTGGAGCTGTTCACCTCGGACGTATACCGGGTGTTGTCCAGCCAGCCCCAATTGCCGGAGCGTCTGGCGAAGATCGCACCGCACATGGTGGCCAATGACTGGTTGGGTTCTTACCGGGAATTTGAAGTGCTGGAGCAGGTGCTGCGGGGGATTTCCCGGCGCCTGACCAAGCCTGAGGAACTGGCGGCGGCGATGCAGGAGTTACGGGTGTTGTATGAACCGTTGAGCGAGGACTTTCGGTTGTTCTACCCGCAGCTTCAGGAATTTGCGCAGCAACGGATGTAGCGAAGATCAAAAGATCGCAGCCTTCGGCAGCTCCTACATGGGTGCGGTGTTCACCCTGTAGGAGCTGCCGAAGGCTGCGATCTTTTTCTGTCAGGCGGCGATCAGTTCGCCGGCACACCGTGGTTCGGCAGGTTTTGTCACTTCACCAAACAACGCCTTCTGCACCACCTGCTGCGCTTCGAACGCCAGCGCGGCACGTTCGCGACCTTCGCAGGCAATCGGCTTGAGCAGATGAATCTCCACATGGCCGCGATCATTGGCAAACAAGCGCATCAGGTGTGACAGCAAATCGTCATCGCCAATGAACGGCGCGAGGGTGTCGGGTTCGCCGCCACGCACATAACGAATCGCCACCGGTTGCAGCTTCACCTCGGAATCAATCGCCGCCGACAGCAGGCGACCGTGGAAGGTGCGCAGGGAACGGCCATCGGTGGTGGTGCCTTCAGGGAACATCAGCAGCGGATGTGCCTGTTGCAAGTGGCGGGTCATTTGTTTGCGGATCAACTGGCTGTCGCCCGCACCCCGACGGATGAACAGGCTGCCGGCCTTGGCCGCCAGCCAGCCCGCGACCGGCCAGGTGCGTACTTCGGCCTTGGACAGGAACGACAGCGGGGTGAGCATGCCCAGCAACGGAATGTCGGTCCAGGACACGTGATTGCTGACCCAGAGCATCGGCGACTTCGGCAGCTCGCCGTGAACCGTCACGTCGAAGGGCAGGGCATTGCTCAGGCGCGCCATGAAAAACCGCGACCAGCGCTGCCGGCGCACCATCGAATGAGCCAGGCCCAGGCGCTCGAACACCCCGAACACGCTGGCCATGGTCAGGCCCAGCGTCACCACCAGCAGCACTCGCGCGATTCGCGCGTACACGCGCAACCGACGCATTACACAGCCGCCTTGAAGTGTTTGGCGTAGCGCGGGCAGAGTTCGTCGCGCTTGAGCAGGATGAACACGTCGGCGACCTGGAAGTCTTCGTCCCAGCACGGCTCGCCGCAAATCTTCGCTCCCAGGCGCATGTAAGCCTTGAGCAGTGGCGGCATTTCGGCGATCACGTTGGAGGGGATGTCCAGGGTCGGCAGCGGCTTTTTCGGTTCGGCCCGCAGGTGCTCGGTGCACAGGTAGCGCTCGCGCAGGCGCTGCATGATGGCGTGGGCCTGAATGCCGCCGTCCTGCATCGGAATGCTCGCGCAACCCATCAGGTAGCTGTAGCCGCCCTGGTTCAGCACATCGGCCAGCTCGCCCCAGAGCACGGCGATGGTGCCGCCGTTGCGGTAGGCCGGGTCGACGCAGGTACGCCCGATTTCCAGGATAGGGCCCTTCAAATGAATCAGGCCGTGCAGGCTGAATTCTTCTTCGCTGTAGAACTTGCCCAGGCTGCTGGCGGCCGTGTGGTCGAGCAGGCGGGTGGTCGCCACCAGGCGCCCGGTGTTCAAGTCACGCACGCCGATGTGGGCGCAGTGTACGTCGTAGTCATCCATGTCCAGACCCAGTTCCGCGCCTTTGAGCCTGGCGTTGAACTCGCCGCTGAACACGTTGAAGCGCAAGGCCTGGGCTTCCTGCAAAGCCTCGGCGCCTATCAGACGTTCGGCTTGCAGGCGGCGTTCGTTGCCGGTGTCGCTGATGCGGGCGATCTGAGTCATGGCGAATCTCCGTGCGGGCTGCTCACCCGTCTTGGGGTTACAGCGGATCGACTTTCTTTATCCAGCCTTGTTGTGCAAAGTCAGGCTATGTAGCCCCGGTGTCATCGCCGTTAAGCTTTGGTGATGCTTATATGACAGCCCACAAGGAGCCTCTTATGCCCTGGCAAACCCTGTTGAATCGCCGCGATCGCTTGCCCGCCGACCCGGACCTGGGCGAGGGGTTCGCGGCGCTGTTGCAGCTGTTGGGCAACGTCACCCCGTTTGAGCTGGCCGTGGCGGGCGGGCGCCTGATGGCGACGCCGGGGCTGGCGTTTCTGGTGGGGTATCAGGCGGCGCTGCGCATGTTGTGGCCGAGTGCACCGTCGAGCCTGGGCGCGATGTGCGCGACCGAGCAACGCCGTTTGCGACCGGCCGACATGCAAACCCGCCTGAACGGTTTGCGCTTGAGCGGGCAAAAGGATTTCGTCACTGCCGGCGATGCCGCCGACTGGCTGTTGATCGCCGCCCGCAGCGAACAGCCCGGTGAAAACCCGCGCCTGAGCCTGGCGGTGGTCTACCCCGGTGAGCCGGGCGTGCGCGTGGAAAAACTGCCGGCGATCCCGTTGATGCCGGACATCAGCCACGGCCGGCTGTTTCTGGATAACGCGCTGTGCGAGTTGCTGGCGGGGGATGGCTGGGATGCCTACGTCAAACCGTTTCGCACGCTTGAAGACATCTATGTGCTCAGCGCAATGACGGCGTGGCTGTATGGCGTCGGCCAGGACTGTGACTGGCCGCAAACCCTGCTACTGCGCTTGCTGGCGCTGTTGGCGGGGTGTGCGGAGGTCAGTCGTCAGGCGCCGGGTAATGCGGCGGGGCATGTGCTGCTAGGCGGGTTGTTTGCGCAGTTCGAGGCGCTAAAGAGTGAGATCAATGACGCGCTGGCCGAAGGGCCGCCATCGTGGGCGGCGATGTGGCAGCGCGATCAGGCGGTGATGGATCTGGCGGCGGGGGCGCGGGGTAAGCGGTTGGCCAAGGCATTGGCGGCGTATTGAAGGGCCCTTGTAGGAGCTGCCGAAGGCTGCGATCTTTTGATTTTGCTTTTCAGGATCAGGATCAAAAGATCGCAGCCTTCGGCAGCTCCTACAGAGAACAAGAGTGTCATTTAATTGGGCTAGGCTCAGCAGGTTCATTCTCATGAGCCCCCACCATGCCCAAAGGCTTGTCCCTGTTTTTCATCCTGTTGTTCAGCCTTACGGTCCACGCCGAACACTGGCCTGCCGAGCAATGGCCAACCGGCCCGACTGTCAGCGGCCCGGCACTCCAGGCACTTGAGGCCTACGCCTTCCCACCCCGCGACGACACCACTCGCCAAGGCATTCGCACCGACGCCTTGCTGGTGATCCGCGACGGTCAGTTGATCTACGAACGCTACGCCGGCCCCACCACCGCCCACACACCCCACCTGACCTGGTCGATCAGCAAGAGCCTGATGGCCAGCGTCCTCGGCGTGGCTTACGGCGAAGGCCGGTTCAAGCTTCAGGACCAGGTTGCCCGGTTCTACCCGCCACTGGCGAAACACCCGCAAATGACGATGGCCGACCTGCTGCACTGGGCTTCCGGCCTGGATTGGCAGGAAGACTACGAATACGCCCCCCTGAAGTCTTCGGTGGTGGCCATGCTCTACACCCGTGGTCACCCGGACATGGCTGCGTTCACCGCCGATCACGACAGCCATGCCGCACCGGGGCAGGCGTTTCGCTATTCCAGCGGTGACAGCAACCTTTTGTCCGCCGCGCTGAAAACCATCGTCGGCCCGGACCGTTACGCGGATTATCCGTGGACGGCCCTGTTCGAGCCGCTGGGCATTCGTCATGCGGTCTGGGAGACCGACGCCACGGGCACCTTCGTCGCCTCGTCCTATGCCTACCTCACCGCGCGGGACCTGGCCCGCATCGGCCTGTTGATGGCGCGCGACGGTCGCTGGGGCGAGCGGCAATTGCTGCCCAGGGATTGGGTTGCGTTCAATCGCGAGCCGTTCATTCACTACCGTGCCCATCAGGATGATGCGGTGCCCGGCGGTCATTGGTGGCTGAACCGGGCGGTGGATAGCGCATCACAACCCTGGCCTGATGCGCCTGCCGATACCTTCGCCGCGCTGGGGCATTGGGGACAGGCGCTGTACGTGATCCCCAGCGAAAACCTGGTGATCGTGCGTTACGGCGACGATCGTGATGGCGGCTATCGCCATAACGAACTGCTCAAGCTCGCGCTCAAGGCCTTTGCCGGGAAGGTGCAGCCATGAGCGGTTTCATCAGGCGTCGACCGATCCTCTCTCTGTTGCTGATCCTGCTGGTCGTCTTGTTCGGCTGGATCTGGCAGGAGCGGGTAGCGCTGTGGGCATTCCCGGACATCATCAGCGCCTACACCGCTAAGGAATACTGCTCGTGCCGGTATGTGATGAACAATGACGCCGGGTATTGTCAGGGCTATGTGAAGCAGTGGCTGCCCGTCAGCGGCTTTACCGATGACACCACCAGCAAGCGCGTCACCGTCAGCGGCCTGGGGCGCAGCAACGGCGCGGTGTGGATCGGCGAGCGAGAGGGTTGCCGACTTTCCCCATGATCACGCGAGACCTGTAGGAGCGAGCCTGCTCGCGATGAACCCGGTCACGCCGCTGTGTGTCAGGCAGCCAGCGTTATCGTTGGCGACCATCGCGAGCATGCTCGCTCCTACAGATGTTTCGTGCCTCTGTGCCCCCCAGGTTCCACACCGTGGAACCACATTCGATTGTCCTCGCGCGTCACTCGCGGTTATCTGGCGGTGAGCGCGACCTGCCTTGATGTGTCGCGAAATCACAGCGAACAAAAAGAACGGGAACACACCCGGCTAGAGGACAATCGTCATGACCCGACATCAGCACATCCTTGCCTGGCTCAACGACGTGGCCAGCGACCTGCACGCCACCCGCCAGGACATCCACGCCCACCCCGAGCTCGGTTTCGAGGAAAACCGCACGTCGGCGCTGGTGGCCCAATCCCTGACGGACTGGGGCTACGAGGTGCACTCCGGCGTCGGCAAGACCGGCGTGGTCGGCGTGCTGCGCAACGGCAGCAGCCCGCGCAAGCTCGGTATACGCGCGGACATGGATGCACTGCCGATCATCGAGAACACCGGCGCGGCCTACAGCAGTAAACATCAGGGCTGCATGCACGCCTGCGGGCACGACGGCCACACCACCATGCTGTTGGGCGCGGCACGCTACCTGGCGGCGACCCGTCAGTTCGACGGCACTCTGACCCTGATTTTCCAGCCCGCCGAGGAAGGCCAGGGCGGCGCCGAAGCGATGCTTGCCGACGGTTTGCTGGAGCGTTTCCCCTGCGATGCGCTGTTCGGCATGCACAACATGCCGGGCCTGCCGGCAGGACACCTGGGTTTTCGCGAAGGGCCGATGATGGCCTCGCAGGACCTGCTCACGGTCGTCATCGAAGGTGTCGGCGGCCACGGCTCGATGCCGCACCTGGCGGTGGACCCGCTGGTGGCGGCGGCCAGCGTGGTCATGGCCCTGCAAACCGTGGTCGGGCGCAACATCGACGCGCAGCAGGCGGCGGTGGTGACGGTCGGTGCATTGCAGGCCGGGGAGGCGGCCAACGTCATCCCGCAACAGGCGATCCTGCGCCTGAGCCTGCGCGCCTTGAACGCCCAGGTCCGCGAGCAAACCCTGGAACGGGTGTGCGCAATCATCGAATCCCAGGCCCGCAGCTTCGGCTGCACCTCGACCATCGAACACCGTCCGGCCTACCCGGTACTGGTCAACCACGCCGCCGAAACCGAGTTCGCCCGGCAAGTCGGCGTCGAACTGGTCGGTACCGAGGCCGTCGATGGCAACACCCCCAAGCTGATGGGCAGCGAGGACTTCGCCTGGATGCTGCAACGCTGCCCCGGCGCCTACCTGTTCATCGGCAACGGCGTCTCGCGGCCGATGGTGCACAACCCGGCCTACGACTTTAACGACGACATCCTGCTGACCGGCGCGGCGTATTGGGGCGCGCTGGCCGAGAGCTGGCTCAAGCCGGCCTGACCCCCTCTCTTTCTACTGCCGTCGGACCGGGCGCGCGATGGCGTGCCCGGCATTACCCCACAGGTTTCTGGAGAGTTCCCCATGCACACTTCGAGCACTGGCGTTTCGCGCACCCGGCAGGTGGTCGCCGCCGTTATCGGCAATGCGCTGGAATGGTATGACTTCATTGTTTACGGCTTTCTGGCGAGCATCATCGCCCGGCAGTTTTTCCCGTCAGAGGACGAATACGCCTCCCTGCTGATGGCCCTGGCGACCTTCGGCGTCGGCTTCTTCATGCGCCCGGTGGGCGGCATCCTGCTGGGCATGTATTCAGACCGCAAAGGCCGCAAGGCCGCGATGCAGATGATCATCCGCCTGATGACCGTGTCCATCGCCCTGATCGCCTTCGCGCCTAACTACGCTGCCATCGGCATGGGCGCGCCGCTGTTGATCGTGGTCGCGCGGATGCTGCAAGGCTTTGCCACGGGTGGTGAATACGCCAGTGCCACGGCCTTCCTGGTGGAAAGCGCTCCAGCGCATCGCAAAGGGCTGTATGGCTCGTGGCAATTGGTCGGGCAATGCCTGGCGGTGTTTTCCGGCGCGGGGATGGTGGCGCTGTTCACTCACCTGTTGTCCCCCGAGGCGCTGGACAGCTGGGGCTGGCGGATTCCGTTCATGATCGGTTTGCTGATCGGCCCGGTGGGCTTGTGGATTCGCAAACACATGGAAGAACCGCAAGAGTTCCTCGAAGCGCGCAAGCAGGCCAAAGGCGCGAGCCCGGGCCTGCTGCAAGTCCTGCGCGAACATCGCCGGGCGATTCTGGTGTCGATGGGCCTGGCCTGCGGCGCGACCGTGTCGTTCTACGTGGTGCTGGTGAACATGCCGACCTTTGCCCACAAGAACCTCGGGCTGCCGCTGGATCAGGTGCTGCTGGTGCAGATGCTGGCGGTAGCGGTGATGACCGTGGTGATCCCGTTGTCCGGCGCGCTGTCGGATCGCCTCGGTCGCCGCCCGGTGTTGATGGCCTTCACCCTGGCGTTTTTCCTGATGGTGTATCCGCTGTATGTGTGGGTGGCGGCCGCGCCGTCGGTCGAGCGCCTGCTGGTGATGCAACTGTTGCTGTGCAGTGCGATTGGCGGCTTTTTCGGCCCGGCACCGACCGCGCTGGCCGAGCAGTTCCCCATTGAAGTGCGCTCCACCGGGGTGTCGGTGGCGTACAACGTCGCGGTCATGGTCTTCGGCGGTTTTGCCCCGCTGATCGTCACCTGGCTGAGCAAGGTGCTGGCAACGCCGGTGGCCCCGTCCTTCTACGTATTGTTCGCTTGCTTGCTGACGCTGTTGGGCACTTACTGCATGCAGGAAGCGCCGCGAGCCAGGAAATCCGTTGCACTTGAACTTGAGGTGAAATCTTGAGCATCCCTTCGATTGTTGAAATGAACGCCGATGCGTTGTCCTGGGCGATCCACGCAAGGCAGGTGTCGTGCCGTGAAGTGATGCAGGCTTATCTGGCGCAGATCGAGCGTTTCAATCCGCAGGTCAATGCGTTGGTGTCGCTGCGTCCGGATGAAGAACTGCTGGCTGAAGCCGATACTTGCGACCGGCAACTGGACCAGGGCCAGTCCCGGGGCTGGATGCACGGCATGCCGCAAGCGATCAAGGACCTGGCGGCCACCGCCGGTTTGCGCACCACCCTGGGCTCGCCGCTGTTCGCCAAGCAAATCCCGCCACACGACGCCATCAGCGTGGCGCGGGTGCGCGAGAGCGGGGCGATCATCATCGGCAAGACCAATGTCCCGGAGTTCGGTCTCGGCTCGCAGACGTACAACAGCGTTTTTGGCACCACCACCAACGCCTACGATCATACGCGGGTAGCCGGTGGCAGCAGCGGCGGGGCGGCGGTGGCGCTGGCCTTGCGCATGCTGCCGGTGGCCGATGGCAGCGACATGATGGGTTCGCTGCGCAATCCGGCGGCGTTCAACAACATTTTCGGTTTTCGACCGTCCCTGGGCCGCGTGCCCCACGGCCCGGCGCCTGAGGTGTTCGTCCAGCAGCTGGCCACCGAAGGGCCGATGGGCCGAACCGTCACTGACGTCGCCCGTCTGCTCGGCACCCAGGCCGGTTACGACCCGCGCGTGCCGTTGTCGCTGACCCAGGACCCGGAGATCTTCCATCAGTCGCTGGCGCAGGACTTCAGCGATGTCCGCGTGGGTTGGCTGGGCGATTACAACGGCTACCTGCCGATGGATCCCGGCGTGATGAGCCTGTGCGAATCGGCACTGGAGGATTTCGCCGCGCTGGGCTGCAAGGTCGAAGCCTGCCAGCCGGATTTCTCCATGGAGCGTTTGTGGCAGACCTGGCTGGTGCACCGGCACTGGCTGGTGCAGGGCAGCCTTGGCGGGTTGTACGCCGACCCGCGCCAACGCGAGCAACTCAAGCCCGAAGCCCAATGGGAAATCGAGGGCGGGCTGCGGCTGACGGCGGCGGACGTCTATCAGGCATCGGTGAGCCGCAGCGACTGGTATCGCGCCCTGAACGCGTTGTTCGAGCGTTACGATTTCCTGTTGCTGCCCACCGCCCAAGTGTTCCCTTTTGATGCACAGACACCCTGGCCGCGCGTCGTGGGCGGGCAGGCCATGGACACCTATCATCGCTGGATGGAGGTGGTGATCGGCCCGACCCTAGCCGGTCTTCCGACAATGAACGTGCCGGTGGGTTTCAACCCGGCCGGCTTGCCGATGGGCCTGCAAATCATTGGCCGGGCACAAGCCGACCGTGCAGTGCTGCAACTGGCTTATGCCCATGAACAACTGACGCAATGGGTCAAGCGGCGGCCGCCCGGTTGTCTGCAAAATGCCTGAGCGCTACGGACGGGCGCGTAATTTGCCTTCTTTTGTGAAACGATCAATCGATCATCCATTTCGGGCATACGGAGGTCGAACACATGGACAGCAAGGCAGAAACCGGCAGCGTACGTTCCGTGGAGCGCGCCCTGGCGATCGTCGAGTTGCTGGGCGAGCATCAGGCGTTGGGCCTTGAAGAGTTGCACTACTTGACGAGCCTGCCCAAGGCCACGGTGTCGCGCATGTTGCTGACCTTGCAGGAGCAGGGCTGGATCTATCGCGGCCTGAGCGACCGGCGTTATCGCTTGTGCGCCAAGCGCCTGTTCGGTGACAGTCGGCAGCGCTTCAAGCGGCGCCTGGTGGAAAACGCCGCGCCGCTGTTGCTGGAATTGAGTGAGCGCACCGGGCTGGTGGCGGACCTGTCGTGCTTCGACGGCGAGCGGGTGGAGGTCATGGAAAGCGCGATTCCCACGGTGTTGCGCAAGCGCTATCCGAACAACTGCCAGATCGTCGGCCAGCATGCCAGCCTGTTCCATTCGGCGATGGGCCGCGCTTGCCTGGGCGAACTGCCAAGCCATGAAGTGCAGCGCCTAGCCGAACGCGAACGCCTGAGCGACGAATCCCTGTTCAGCACCCGCGAACAGGCGCTGCATCAGGGCTTTGGCCAGCGCACCGAAGGCCATTGGGAATACCCGGTGCGCCTGCCGTTCCTGATCCGCGCGGTGGCCTTGCCGATCCACGCCGAGGGCCGACTGGTCGGCAGCATGGCGTTGCACTGGCCAATGGACCAGGCGCCGGTGGAGCGGGTGTTGAGCCTGCACCTGAACAGCCTGGCGGCGACTATCGGTGATGTGCAGCAGGCGATGTCGTGATTGACTCCTAATCTGTAGGAGCGAGCCTGCTCGCGATGGACTCAAGAGCACCACGTTTATCCTGCAACCCCGCGTTATCGTTAACGACCATCGCGAGCAGGCTCGCTCCTACAAGTTTGCAATTGGCTCGCGGGCAGTTAAGGTTCAGCACAGGTTTATCTGCCCCCACGAGTCTTTATGTTCAAGCGGTCCGTCACCCAAACCCTCGCCATCCTGCTGTTGGCCGGCGCGTCCCTGTCGGCCCATGCCGATTGGTACCTC
This sequence comes from Pseudomonas fluorescens, assembly GCF_902498195.1. Taxonomy (GTDB): domain Bacteria; phylum Pseudomonadota; class Gammaproteobacteria; order Pseudomonadales; family Pseudomonadaceae; genus Aquipseudomonas; species Aquipseudomonas fluorescens_BU. Next base: position 749,903 of record NZ_CABVIY010000002.1, read on the forward strand.
GATGGCGAATCCTCGCGGCTGTCGTTTGTCAGCACCCAAAACGCCAACATCTCCGAAGTGCAACGCTTTCTTGTGTTGCACGGCAAAGTCGAGCCCAGTGGGCTGGCGCGGGTGGAAGTCGAGCTTGAATCGGTCAACAGCGGCATTCCCTTGCGCGATGAACGCATGCGCAAGGAGCTGTTCCAGATCCAGACGTTTCCCGAGGCACTGGTCACCACGCAGATCGACCTGCGCCCGATCAACGACCTGGCCCCCGGCGCACAACTGGAATTGCGCCTGCCGCTCACCGTCGACCTGCACGGCAAGCAACACACCTACAACGCCGAACTGCTGGCCACGCGCCTGGATGACCGGCGTTTCCAGGTGGTGACCCTGGAGCCGCTGGTGATCAATGCCGAAGACTTCGACCTGGCGCCAGGGCTGGAAGCCTTGCGCAAGGTCGCCGGCCTGTCGGCCATCAGCCTGTCGGTACCGGTGGGTGCGGTGCTGATTTTCACGGCGCGCTGACATGGCCGGCCCGATCTTTCCCTGGCGTGAAGGCAACAGCTTCGAACTGCTGGTCGACGGCCCGCAGTTCTTCCCGCGCATGCTGGTGGCGATTGCCCGCGCTGAAGAACAGGTCGAACTGGAACTGTACCTGGTGGAGGCGGGCGCCTGTGCCGAGGCCATGGTGCAGGCGCTGGTCCAGGCCGCCGAGCGCGGGGTGCGGGTGCGTTGCCTGTTCGATGATTACGGCAGCCTCGCCTTTACCCTGGCCTTGCGCCAGCGCCTGATGACGGCCGGGGTCGAGCTGCGGTTCTACAATCGCCTGAGCTGGCGGCGCTGGGTCGGCAACTTCTACCGCGATCACCGCAAGCTGTTGCTGGTGGACCAAAGCATGGCCGTGGTCGGCGGCACCGGCGTTACCGATGAGTTCTGGACGCCGGGCGAAGACGTCAGCGAGTGGCATGAAGTCATGGTGGAAATCACCGGCCCGCTGGTGATCGACTGGCAATTGCTGTTCGACCGCCAATGGATCGCCAACCGCCATCGTCGCGCCTGGAAACCCGCCGCGCATTTCGGCCTGCCGCGCCTGCCCCGCGTGCCGTCCATGGGCGAGGGCATGGGCCGGGTCGCCTATGCTGACGCCCGCCAGCATCGCGACATCCTGCAATCGCTGATCCGTGCGCTGAACAGCGGCCAACGGCGGATCTGGCTGGCCACGCCGTACTTCCTGCCGACCTGGAAAGTCCGCCGCTCCCTGCGCCGTGCGGCCGCCCGGGGCGTCGACGTGCGCCTGCTGCTGACCGGGCCGCGCACCGATCATCCTTCGGTGCGCTACGCCGGGCATCGTTACTACCCTCGGTTGCTCAAGGCCGGAGTGAGGATTTTCGAATACCAACCGTGCTTCCTGCACCTGAAAATGGTCCTGATCGATGACTGGGTGAGCATCGGCTCGTGCAATTTCGATCACTGGAACCTGCGCTTCAACCTCGAAGCCAACCTGGAGGCGCTGGACCCTGGGCTGACCCGTGCGGTGACGGCGAGTTTCGAGAAGGACTTTACCCTCAGCCAGGAAGTCAGCCTGGAGGCCTGGCAACGCCGGCCGCTGTGGCGGCGGGTCAAGCAGCGGGTGTGGGGATGGGTGGATCGGGTGGTGGTGAATCTGCTGGATCGGCGGGGGTAGGGCAAGATCAAAAGATCGCAGCCTGCGGCAGCTCCTACATTGGGATGGTGTACACCCTGTAGGAGCTGCCGAAGGCTGCGATCTTTTGCTTTCAAGTGTTACAGCAATTCAAAGCTCTGCTGCGTCACATCCCTGGAATCCAGGCCGATCTGCACATTGAACTTGCCCGGCTCCGCCGCGTACTTCAGCTGTGCGTTGTAGAACTTCAGGTCGTCCTCGGTGATGGTGAAGTGCACGACTTTCTGTTCGCCGGCCTTGAGCATCACTTTCTGGAAGTTCTTCAGTTCCTTGAGCGGACGGATCATCGAACCGGTCACGTCCTGCAGGTACAGCTGCACCACGGTTTCACCGTCACGCTTGCCCGTGTTTTTCACCGTGACGCTGGCGTCGAGCTTGCCGGTCTTGTTCAGCGTGGTCGAGGACAGGGCCATGTTGCTCAGGCTGAAGTCGGTGTAGCTCAAGCCGTAGCCGAACGGGAACAGGGGGCCGGTGGTGTCATCGAAATACTGCGAGGTGTAGTTGCCCGGTTTGCCCGGGGTGAACGGCCGGCCGATGCTCAGGTGGTTGTAGTAGGTCGGAATCTGCCCCACCGAACGCGGGAAGGTGATCGGCAGTTTGCCCGACGGGTTGTAGTCGCCGAACAGCACGTCGGCGATGGCGTTGCCGCCTTCGGTGCCGCTGAACCAGGTTTCCAGGATCGCATCGGCCTGGTCGTTTTCTTCGAGGATCGACAGCGGACGGCCGTTCATCAACACCAGCACCAGCGGTTTGCCGGTGGCCTTCAGGGCGCGGATCAGCGCACGCTGGTTTTCCGGGATGTTCAGGTCGGTACGGCTCGACGATTCGTGGGACATGCCACGGGATTCGCCTACCGCTGCGACGACGACGTCAGCCTCCTTGGCCGCTTTTACTGCTTCGTCGATCAGCACGTTCGCCGGGCGCGGGTCATCCACCACTTCCGGGGCGTCGAAGTTGAGGAAGTTCAGGTAACCGAGGATTTTCGGGTCGCTGGTGATGTTGGCGCCACGGGCGTAGATCAATGTCGATCGGTCACCGATCACATTGCTCATGCCATCGAACAGGGTCACCGATTGCGCCGGACGGCCGGCGGCGGCCCAGCTGCCCATCATGTCGATCGGCGCCTTGGCCAGCGGGCCGACCAGGGCGATCTTCGCGGTTTTTTTCAGCGGCAGGGTTTCACCCTGGTTTTTCAACAGCACCAGGCTGCGACGTGCCACGTCACGGGCCTCGGCGCGGTGCAGGCGGCTGTCGGCGTAGGTGTCGGCCGGGTCGTCCTCGGCCTTGCCGATGCGCAGGTACGGGTCCCTGAACAGGCCCATGTCGTACTTGGCGTCCAGTACCGCACGCACGGCATTGTCGATGTCGCTCTGCTGGATCTCGCCGGATTTCAGCAGGCCCGGCAGCTCCTTGCCGTACAGGGTGTCGTTCATGCTCATGTGAATGCCGGCCTTGATCGCCAGCTTCGCCGCTTCGCGACCGTCGGCGGCGACGCCGTGCTTGATCAGCTCGAAAATCGCCCCGTGATCGCTCACCGCCAGGCCCTTGAAGCCCCATTCCTTGCGCAGCAGGTCATTCATCAGCCAGGTGTTGGCGGTGGCCGGCACGCCGTTGATCGAGTTCAGCGCGACCATCACCCCGCCAGCACCGGCGTCAATCGCCGCGCGGTACGGCGGCAGGTAGTCCTGGTACATCTTGACCGGGCTCATGTCGACCACGTTGTAGTCGCGGCCACCCTCGACCGCGCCGTACAGGGCGAAGTGCTTGACGCTGGCCATGATGCTGTCGGCGGCATTGGCGCCGACACCCTGGAACGCCTTGACCATCACGCCGGCAATGCGCGACACCAGGTAGGTGTCCTCGCCGAAGCCTTCGGAGGTGCGGCCCCAGCGCGGGTCGCGGGAGATGTCGACCATCGGCGCGAAAGTGATGTCAAGGCTGTCGGCCGCGGCTTCCTTGGCGGCGATGCGCCCGGACAGGCCGATGGCGTCCATGTCCCAGCTCGACGCCAGGGCCAGCGGGATCGGGAAAATGGTGCGGTGGCCGTGGATCACGTCATAGGCGAAGAACATCGGGATCTTCAACCGGCTGCGCATGGCCGCGTCCTGCATCGGACGGTTTTCCGGGCGGGTGATCGAGTTGAACGTGCCGCCGATGTTGCCGGCGGCGATTTCCTTGCGGATCAGCTCCCGGGGCATTTCCGGGCCGATGCTGATGAGGCGCAACTGGCCGATTTTTTCATCGAGGGTCATCTGCTTCATCAGGTTGCTGACGAAGGCTTCCTTGTTTTCAATAGGTGCCGGTGACGTAGCGGCCAGTACGTTATGACTGGCCAGGCTGACGAACAGGCCCAGCAAACACAGCTTCTTCATGAATAGTTTTCTCAAAGGCCCAAACGGCGATGGTCACGCCGGCCAGCCAAAATTTAGGGAGCGTCTATTGTTGTTCGGGTGCTGACTAGAAAAACGACAGCTGCAATCCAATGGCGCGGGCGATTATGCCCCAAGAGCCGGCCGAGAGGGTTGCCGGTTGTTTTTTCCATGCAATGTGAAGGGAGTATCACTGTGATGAATGTTCGACAGTCCTACCGGTCGCGGCTGCAAGTCGCCACGTTGCTGGTGCTGGCCACAATGCTGACCGCCTGCGGCATCAACAACATCCCGACCCTCGATGAGCAGGCCAAGGCCGCGTGGGGCCAGGTGCAGAACCAATACCAGCGCCGCGCCGACCTGATTCCCAACCTGGTGGAAACCGTGAAGGGCTATGCCGCCCATGAAAAGGACACCCTGACCGCGGTGATCGAGGCCCGGGCCAAGGCCACTTCGATCCAGGTGGACGCGTCCACCCTGGACAACCCGGAGAAGCTCAAGCAGTACCAGCAGGCCCAGGATCAACTCAGCGGTGCCTTGAGCCGTTTGATGGTGGTGTCCGAGCGTTATCCGGACCTCAAGGCCAATCAGAACTTCCTCGCCCTGCAATCGCAGCTTGAAGGCACCGAAAACCGCATCAGCGTGGCCCGGCGCGACTTCATCCTGGCGGTGCAGAAGTACAACACCGAGATCCGCACCTTCCCCGGCCGCCTGTGGCACAGCGTGATGTACAGCAGCCTGCCGGTGCGCGAAACCTTCGAGGCCACGCCGGGTTCGGAGAAGCCGCCCGAAGTGAAGTTCTGAACCTGTGTAGGGGCTGCCGAAGGCTGCGATTTCAAAACAACGTCAAAAGATCGCAGCCTGCGGCAGCTCCTACAGGGATGAATGAGGTTGTCAAATGCGCATGTTGAAAGCAGGCCTGCTGCTGTTGCTGTGGGTGTTTACCCTGGCGGTCCAGGCCGAGTTGAAGTTCCCGGAACTGACCGGGCGGGTGGTGGATAACGCCCAGATGATCGAGCCCTCGGTACGCGAGCAGCTGGCGCAACAGCTCCAGGCCCATGAGAAAACCACCGGTGAGCAGCTGGTGGTCGTGACTTTGCCGGGTCTGCAGGGCACTGACATTGCAGACTTCGGTTATCAATTGGGCCGCTACTGGGGCATTGGCCAGAAAGACAAGAACAACGGCGCGTTGCTGATCATCGCGCGTGATGAGCGCAAACTGCGCATCGAGGTGGGCTACGGCCTGGAGGATCGCCTGACCGACGCCCAGAGTTCGGTCATCATCAATCAGGTGATCACCCCGGCCTTCAAGGCCGGCCATTTCAGCAAAGGCATCAGCGACGGGGTGGCGGCGATGCTGGTGGTGCTGGGCGGCAATCCCCTGGACGAGCCGTCCACGGTGTACGACTCCGGTGGCGATCCGAGTGACGATTTCCTCACGCAGCACCCGGGGTTGTTCGTGTTTTTGGTGTTGTTGTTCATCCTGACTGTTTTTGTCTGCCAGATGCTCGGTATCCTTCCCGCCGGCCGGGGCGGTTCGAGTGGCTCCGGTGGATTCGGCGGTGGCGGTTTCGGGGGCGGCGGTGGCGGTGGCGGCTTCAGCGGCGGCGGGGGCAGTTTCGGCGGTGGCGGTTCGTCGGGCGGCTGGTGATCACTCTTCTGATAAAAACAATAGCGGGCAGGCATTCAACAACATGGCATTACTGACGGAACACGAACAACGCAAAGTCGCCGAGGCAATCGCCCGGGTCGAGCGCGACACCGACGCCGAACTGGTGACCGTGCTCGCCGCCCGCGCCGACGACTACGCGTACATCCCGCTGCTCTGGGCCAGCCTGCTGGCGCTGGTGGTGCCGGGTATCGTGCATTACCTGACAGGCTGGTTGACCATGCACAGCCTGTTGCTGGTGCAATGGCTCAGCTTCATCGTCCTGTGCCTGCTGTTCCGGGTGCCGAAAATCACCACCCACCTGATCCCGCGTTCGGTTCGTCACTGGCGCGCCTCGAACCTGGCGCGCCGGCAATTCCTGGAGCAAAACCTGCACCACACGGTGGGCAGCACCGGCGTGCTGATTTTCGTCTCCGAGGCCGAGCGTTATGTGGAAATCCTGGTGGATGAGGGGATCTCCAGCCGGCTGGACAACAAAAACTGGGACGCGATCGTCGCCGAGTTCACCCGCCAGGTACGCCAGGGGCAGACGTTGCAGGGCTTCGTCAACTGCGTCGAGGCCTGTGGCGAACTGCTGAAAGTGCATGTGCCGGTGACCCATGTGCGCAACGAGCTGCCGAATCGGTTGGTAGTGCTCGGCTAACCCCTGATCCAGAGCGTTTTGTGGCACGCCGCGGCACAACGGCGGCGTGTTGTTCGGTGTCACTCTTCTGTTCAACATCTCTATGAACAGCGAGCGCTCAGTGACGAGCGCTCTGACGTAGAGGGTTTGTTATGTTTGCACATCAATCACGTAACTCTTTATCCGCAACATCCCCCCAGGACGACGGGGGACCACCGCCGGCTCAGCTGACCGCGAAGGAAACACAAGCCTTGATGTGGTGCCTTAAAGGTAAAACTTCCTGGGAGATCGCCCGGATTCAGAATTGCTCGGTTTCCACGGTCAACTTTCACTTCACCAATATTCGCCGCAAGTTCGCCGTCAGCTCCCGCAGTGCCGCGTTGCTCAAAGCCATCGAGTCGGGTGTCATCCGCGTTGGTGAGATGGCCGTGCGAGGTGGTCATGAATGTGACTGATTCGGCCTACAGCAGTATCAGTGGGCTTTTGCTGGGCCTGGGCATCGCGACGTTGCCTTCGATTGATGGCGAGGCGCTGTTCGGCGCGGCGCTGGGGGCATGGTTGGTCACTACCACTCGCAGCAATTTCAAGGCGTGGCAACGAATGGGATCCTGGTTGTTGTCGGCCGGCGTCGGTTATCTGTTCACGCCCGTCGCGCTGCAGTTGGTCCCTTTCCTGACCATGGGCGTGACGGCGTTCTTCTGTGCGCTGATCGTGATTCCCGTCAGTATCAAAGTCATGCAGTGGATCGATGGGGCGGGCCTCGACGAAATCATCCGACACCTCAGGGGGCGAGGGTGATGGGCAATGAAATGGCCGCTCTGATTCTTGTAACGGGTCTGGCTCACTTACTCAGTGCTTTCAGGCTGGCGTGTTATCAGCGTGACGAAGAACAACACTGTTGGCGTGACGGGCTGCTGACCAGTCTGTTGGGCGGGATGTCATGCATTGCCGGCATGGATGTACTACTGGCATTTGTACCGGTGAGCCCGTGGCACGCAGTCACCAGTGTTTTTTCGTGTGCGGTGATTATTCGCAACCGCGGAAACATTATGGTGTTGTGGCATTCCTTGAAATGAAGAACTTTAGATGCCTGTCATTTCATGGTTCTTTTGAATGTTGAAGTGATGAGAGGACAGAGGCCATTTCCGACAGTTTGAGTTCGAGATCCCGCAGGCGCCGCTTTTCCTCCAGTGCGTTTTGTATGGCGCAGCGGTCATCTTCGTCAAGCAACCGCCACAACGCGAGAATGGTGTTTTCACGCGTCGTACTTTCCTGAGCGCTCTCCAGCGATTCGCTGGATGTGGCCCGCAGGATCGGCCCTTCACCTAACAGCAACCAGTCGAGAGAAATGCCGCGACTTTGCGCAATTTCTACGCATATTGAGTATGGCGTACTGTCGCGGCCTTTCCAGCTGCTGAGGGTTTGCGGACTGATTTTTAGCGCTGAGGACAAGGATGCATCGGTTTTGGTCCCGGTTACACGCTTTAGGCGAGTCAAAACATCTTGTGATTTTTTGCTACGCAATTTGAGCCTCTTCCCTTTGACATACTCTTTTTGAGTGCCTAACTTATGCGTAATGAGTACTTTTTTTTATTAAAGTAATCAATCATCAACTATGAATCAGAAGAATACGATGTCGAAATTTCCTAATAGTAACAGGGTGATTTCCTACGAGCCTGGCTCGTATTTGTCAGGTGCCCGCCTGTTGCACTTCCTTTTGTCAGGAGGGCATTCGCGTCATGGGGGTGTCGCAACCAATGTTTTGAGCAGTATTGCGTTTGATCAATCCGATTGCCACCCGACGACCACCAGGAACCACGCATGAGTACTTACAAAATGGTTTGCCCGCACTGCTTGAGCCGGATGCGAATCCGGACCAGTGAAGGGCGTCATATTTTCCTGCGTGTGGCCTATCTGCAATGTACGTCGGAAGCGTGTGGATGGTCGGTCAGGGCTGAATTTGAAATGACCCATGAGCTTTCGCCCAGTGGAATGCCTAACCCTTCGGTGCATCTGCCCTGCGCCGGACCTGACTTGCGACGCGCCGCCCGACCCGTTGAAGAAAAAGCGCTAGCCACGGAATCGCAACTGGAGTCATGAACATGGCAGGATCCGATGTCAATTTGGTGATGAACGCGGAGCTGGTGGCGATCGCCCGAGCCTTCCTCGCTCGACATGAAAGCGATGGATTGCTTGATGATCAGGTGCTGTTCTGTCGTGCCGTGAAACATCTTGAAAGTTTAGATGTGCCCATGCATCTGGCCGAAAAGCTCGTCAGCCACGCCTACGGAGTACTCAAATCCAGCAACGATCGCCGACGCCTGGACATCGCCTCGAGCTCTGAAACTGTCGCCGTGGTCACTGATCCCGCCAATGGCCTGACCTGGGCAGTGCCGGTGGGATTGATCGTTAAGTACATCATCAACTCGCCGAACAATCGTAAGCTTCGATTGGTGGAGCCCTGAGTTTCACTGTCGGGTCCTGGACAGCTTGACCAGGACCTGCCAAAAAATTAGCCGTGCCCAAAACCCCCATCCCCCCTAAAATACCCGGCATTCCCTGATCCGCATCGCCCGAGGCCGCATTTTCATGTCCGTCACCGCCATTCCTGCCAGCCCCGCGCCGGATCATCACGCCCAGTTTATCGACCTGCTGCAAACCAGCCTCGATCAAAACGCCTTCATCAAACTGGTGCTGGCCAAGTACGTCGGCGAGGAAGCAGACCTGCAGCGCATCATCATCAAGCCGGTGGCGGTCAAGGCGCAGCCTTGCCTGTCCTTCGTCTATCGCTACAAAACCCGCGACATCACCAAGAACCTGCCGCTTGCCGAAGGCGTGGCGAGCATTGCCGGGCTGTTGCCGGCGATGTTCAAGAATGCGCATTTGTTGTCGCTGACCGACGAAGCCCAGCTCGAATACAGCAAAAAGGGCAAGAGTTCGCTGTTCAAGAGCAAACCCCAGCAATTGCGCGAAGTACCGTCCGCCGAGCACAACCGCGAGAAAAACCGTTTCCTCGACCTCAGCCGACCGTTTCTCGCTGACCTGGGCGTGACCAACAAGCAGCACGAGCTGATCCCGGCGATGTCGCGCAAGTGGAAGCAGATCAACAAGTTCATTGAAGTGTTCAGCCATGCGCTGACGTCATCGCCGCTGGCGCTGGACAAGCCCGTGCGGGTGGCGGATTTCGGCTCGGGCAAGGGCTACCTGACCTTCGCCATCCACGATTACTTGCGCAATACCCTGAAGGCCGAAGGCGAAGTGACCGGTGTCGAACTGCGCGAAGACATGGTCACGCTGTGCAACACGGCGGCGGCCAAGCTGGAGCATCCGGGCCTGGTGTTCAAGTGCGGCGACGTGCGCACTGTGGCGCCGAGCGAACTGGACGTGATGATCGCGCTGCACGCCTGCGACATCGCCACCGACTACGCGATCCACACCGGCATCCGTTCCGGGGCGTCGATCATCATGTGTTCGCCGTGCTGCCATAAACAGATTCGCCTGCAAATCCAGAGCCCGGCGCTGCTCAAGCCGATGCTGCAATACGGTCTGCACCTGGGCCAGCAGGCGGAAATGGTCACCGACAGCTTGCGTGCGCTGTTCCTCGAAGCCTGTGGGTACGAAACCAAGGTGTTCGAGTTCATCTCGCTGGACCACACCAACAAAAACAAGATGATCCTGGCGGTCAAGCGCGCCGAGCCGGTTGATCCGGCTCAGCTGTTGGCGAAGATCCAGGAACTGAAGGATTTCTACCACATCAGCGAACATTGCCTGGAAAACCTGCTGCGGGCTGACGGCTACCTCTGATCTTGTGGGAGCGGGCTTGCTCGCGAAGGGGCCATCACATTCAATCTCGTTGTTGGCGGTCAGTCCGTCTTCGCGAGCAAGCCCGCTCCCACATTGGCTTTGACCGCTGTCTTGCGCCCCAATATCACGGTCACGATCACCCCGGCCGCGAACAACCACGTAATCGGCTCGACGTGTTCGCCAAAGAACAACGCTGAAAAAGCGATGGTGAAGAAGATCTGCAGCAACTGGATCTGACTGACCCGCGCAATGCCACCCATGGCCAGCCCGGCGTACCAGGCAAAGAAGCCGATGAACTGCGAAAACAGCGAGACGTAGCCGAAGGCCCACCACGTCTTGGCAGAAATCTCGCCCTGATGTTGCAGCGCCAGGTAGCTCACCGGGCCGATCAACAGCGGCGTCGACAGCACCAATGCCCAGCAGATCACCTGCCAGCCGCCCATCTCCTTGGCCAACCGGCCGCCTTCGGCATAACCCAGGCCGCCCACGGCAATGGCGCCGAGCATCAACAAATCACCGGCCTGAATGCTGCCGGCACCGCTGATCAGCGCATAACCGAGCACCAGCGCACTGCCCAGCGCGGCGCAGGCCCAGAAGGCTTTCGATGGCCGTTCGTGGGACAACCAGGCGGCGTACAGCGCCACGCACAGCGGTTGCAGGCCATTGACCAGGGCGCCGTGGGACGCCGGCAGGGTTTGCATCGCCCAGGCCGACAACACCGGAAAGCCGAGGATCACCCCGGCAATCACCAGGCTCAAGCCCTTGACCTGTTTCCAGGTCGGCCATCTTTCCCGGCGCCACAGCAGCAGCAACGCCGCCGGCACCGCCGCGAACAACGCCCGCCCCAGGCCATTGAGCAACGGATGAAGTTCCTGCACGACGATGCGTGTGAAGGGTAGGGTCAGGCTGAAGATGACGACGCCGAGCAGGCCCAGGGCCATGCCGGTGTTTTCGCGGGAGGACATGATGGCAACCAGAATCGAGGGTGATGGGAAGTGCCTTTATCTAGCCATAAACCGTGGGTTTCACGCTGTTACAGATAGGCACAGAGTTATCCGTAGAGTTGCGAGTAATCCTCGCAACGCAGGAGCTGCCGAAGGCTGCGATCTTTTGATCTTGGCTCCTCGACCGATGCAGAAAAGATCAAGATCAAAAGATCGCAGCCTTCGGCAGCTCCTCCAGGTAGTCGGCGTAATAGCCGGCTGTTACCCGACCTTCCGGATAAGGACTACCTTGAATACTCCTGCATGCCCACGCATTTCCCAGAGGAGTCGTCCCCATGGCTGCCAAAAAAATCCTGATGCTGGTCGGCGATTACGTCGAAGACTATGAAGTGATGGTGCCGTTCCAGGCGCTGTTGATGGTCGGCCATACGGTACACGCCGTCTGCCCGGACAAAACCGCCGGCCAGACCGTGCGCACCGCCATCCATGACTTCGAAGGCGATCAGACCTACAGCGAGAAACCCGGTCACCTGTTTGCCCTGAATTTCGACTTTGCCAAGGTCAAGGCGGCGGACTACGACGCACTGCTGGTGCCGGGCGGACGTGCGCCGGAGTACCTGCGCCTGAACGAAAAAGTCCTGGAGCTGGTGCGTGATTTCGACAAGGCCGGCAAGCCGATCGCTGCCGTGTGTCACGGTGCGCAATTGCTGGCGGCGGCCGGGATTCTCGAAGGCCGCGAGTGCAGCGCTTATCCGGCCTGTGCACCTGAAGTGCGCCTGGCCGGCGGTACGTTTATCGATATCCCGGTGACGGACGGCCATGTTCAAGGCAATCTGGCCACCGCGCCGGCCTGGCCTGCCCACCCGAACTGGCTGGCCGGTTTCCTCGGGCTGCTGGGCACAAAAATCACGCTGTAACGAGGTATCCGTCGATGTGCGAGCTCTACGTCAAGGCCGATCCGATCCTCTACGAGTCACGCTCCCGCTCGCTGCGCATTTGCGGCGTGGTGACCACCCTGCGCCTGGAGAATCAGTTCTGGGACATCCTCAGTGAAATCGCCGAGGTCGATGGCATGACCACCAACCAGTTGATCGCCAAGCTGTACGAAGAGGTGATGGACTATCGCGGCGAGGTGGTGAATTTCGCCTCGTTCCTGCGGGTGAGTTGTACGCGGTATCTGAGTCAGCGGCGGGCAGCGGCACCGGAATTGTCGGTGGTGCGGGCGGTGGTGAAGTAGGGTGGTTTTTTTAGTGGCCTTGCCGGCCCTTTCGCGAGCAAGCCCGCTCCCACAGGGATCACGCTGAACCTGTGGGAGCGGGCTTGCCCGCGAAGAGGCCGGCCCAGGCGACAAAGATCCACGGCTGGTCTTTACTCTGAAGCGCGCAACCTCTCAATCGCCAAGGAGAAAGAGCATGTCCGGATGGTACGAAGTGAGCAAAAGCAGCAGCGGTCAGTTCAGGTTTGTGCTGAAGGCGGCGAACGCCGAAACCGTATTGACCAGCGAGCTGTACACCACCCGCGCCGCGGCTGACAAAGGCATCGCGTCAGTCCAGGCCAACAGCCCGCTGGATGAACGCTACGAGAAAAAAACCACCAAGGATGGCCATCCTTATTTCAACCTCAAGGCCGGCAACCACGAAGTGATTGGCAGCAGCGAGTCGTACTCCTCACCAGCGGCCATGGAAAAAGGCATCGCCAGTGTGAAGGCCAACGGACCGACCAAGGTGATCAAGGACAAAACCTTGCCGGTGCTCTGAACCCGACACAAATCGAATGTGGGAGCGGGCTTGCTCGCGAAAGCGGTCTGTCAGTCGACTTCATTGTTGCCTGACGCACCGCCTTCGCGAGCAAGCCCGCTCCCACCGTTGTGTTGAATGCGCCTTGATATCAGCGCAGGGTTTTCAACAGGCCTTGCAGCTGAGCAATGCCCGCTTCACCTAGCGGGAACACCGGCAGCCGCGGATCCCCCACCTCCAGCCCGGTTTCTCGCAACCCCGCCTTGATCGTCGCCGGCAAGCCGCCCTTGAGGATGAAGTCCAGCAGCGGCAGCTGGCGATAGAACAGTTCGCGCGCCTGGCTCAGGTCGTTGGCCAATACCGCTTCATACAGATCCAGATTGAGCCGAGGGATCAGGTTCGGCGCGGCTGTGCACCAACCTTTGGCCCCGGCCGCAAACGCTTCCAGCGCCAACGGGTTGCAGCCGTTGTAGAACGGCACCTGGCCTTCGCCCAGGCGTTGCAGCTGATGCATGCGCTGGATGTCGCCGGTGCTCTCCTTGACCATGGTCACGTTTTCCACGCCCTTGACGATGCGCAGGATCAGCTCCACCGACATGTCGGTGCCACTGGTGGCCGGGTTGTTGTAGAGCATGATCGGCACGCCGATGCTGTCGCCGATGGCGCGGTAGTGGGCGAGGATTTCCGCTTCGCTGAGTTTCCAGTACGACGTCGGCAGCACCATCACCACGTCGGCGCCATGGGCTTGGGCGAAACGAGCGCGTCGTACCGCTTTGGCGGTGGTCAGGTCGGACACGCTGACGATGGTCGGCACCCGTTTGGCCACGTGCTGGATGCTGAACTCGGCAACCTGATCCCACTCCGCATCGCTCAGGTAGGCGCCTTCGCCGGTGCTGCCCAGGGGCGCGATGGCGTGCACGCCGTCGTCGATCAGGCGGTCGATGGAACGCCCGAGCGCGTTGAGGTCCACGCCCTCGCCGTTAGCGGTGAACGGGGTGATGGTGTAGCCGATGATGCCGTGAATGTTTGCAGTGGACATGGGGTCTCTCCGTACAAAAAAGGTCTGGGTTCAGTTCAGGCAATCGGCGTGTTGGCGCAGGTTCTGCCGGGCGTAGTAGTTGAACGCGGCGGCATGGCGCTTGGGCCGGGCGATCCAGTCATGGGCTTCGCGGCCCAGCTCGGGGATGATCGGCTTGATGGTCCCGGCGCTCATTGCCAGCAGCTGCAATTTGGCGGCGCGTTCGATCAGTTGGGCAATCACGCAGGCTTCCTCGATGGTGGTGCCGGTGGACAACTGGCCGTGGTGGGAAAGCAGGATCGCCCGCTTGTCGCCCAGGGCGCCGGCAATCAGGTCGCCTTCTTCGTTACCCACCGGCACACCTGGCCAGCCTTCGAGAAACGCACAGTCGTCGTAGAGCGGGCAGAGGTCCATGTGGGAAATCTGCAGCGGCACTTCCAGCATCGACAAGGCCGCGACGTGGGTCGGGTGGGTGTGAATGATGCAGTTCACATCCGGCCGTGCGCGGTAGACCCAGCTGTGGAAACGGTTGGCCGGGTTGGGCATGCCGTGGCCTTCGAGCACGTCCAGGTCTTCGTTGACCAGCAGCAGGTTGCCCGCGGTGATTTCGTCGAAACCCAGGCCCAGTTGTTGAGTGTAATAGGTGCCCGGCTGCGGGCCACGGGCGGTGATTTGCCCGGCCAGGCCGGAATCATGGCCATTCTCGAACAGAATGCGGCAGGTCAGGGCCAGCTTTTGCCGGTCGGTCCACGTATTATCCGCGAGGGTGTTTTGCATCTGGCTGAGCGCTTGCTTGACCAGTTGATCCTTGGGCAGTGCTAATGTCTTGGCCATATCGGTGTCCTCTTTGGCTGGGTCATGCATATGACACGAAAGATGCTATATGACACTTTGTGTCATGAGCAAGGACAATTCGTCACCTTCTTGATGGATTAATCGCTCAACATGTCTATCCGTTTGAAATTATTGAGAAAAAAACTTGGCGTGACCCTGGAGGCCCTGGCCGAACAATCGGGCATGACCAAGAGCTACCTGTCCAAGGTCGAGCGCGGCTTGAACACGCCGTCGATTGCGGCCGCGCTGAAACTGGCCAAGGCGTTGAACGTGAAGGTCGAGGAGCTGTTTTCCGAAGACAAGGCCAGCGTCGACAGCTACAGCCTGGTGCGCAGCCACGAGCGCCAGCCCCTGGGCGCCAGCGGCGACAATCCGGGTTACGCGGTGCTGGCCCATCAGGTCAGCGACCGCAACCTGTTGCCGTTCATCATCTACCCGCCGACGCAGTTCACCGACAAAGCCTTCAAGGAGCATGTGGGCGAGGAATTTCTGTTCGTCCACGAGGGGCAGGTGGAGGTGGATTTCCTCAATGAGCGCGTGCTGCTCGGCCGGGGTGATGCGCTGCACTTCAATTCGCAGAAACCGCACCGGATACGCTCGGTGGGTGAGGTGCAGGCGCAGTTGCTGGTGGTGGTGCACAGCACCGAGGAATGAGCTGACTGGACTGACGCTTTCGCGAGCAAGCCCGCTCCCACATTGGGTCTGCGGTGTACACAAATCAAATGTGGGAGCGGGCTTGCTCGCGAAGACGTCAGTTCGAACAACACTAAATTTCGACGGGAACCGATAACTTCGGGCTACCCAACGCGTGGCTCTTCGAATCAAAAAACCGCAACTCAACCCCGGTCCCCTCAAACACCTTCGCGTAATGCCGCTTCTGGTGCTGGATGAACGCCTGGCTGCGCGGGTAAATCGAGATCGCCACCAGCTGCGGTTTCGCCTGGCGCAAGGCATGCACGATATGGCTGTCCTGCTCGCCCAGCGCATGGCCGAAAATGCACAAGCCGTCAGCATGCCCCAGCAATTGCGCGTAGCAGAACGACAGGTAGTCCGAGCTGCGAATGGTCTTGAGCTTGTCGGCGCTCGGACCTTCGTTGACGAACAGCGGCACGTCGTCGAGGGTCTTGATCGTGTTGTTGATGGCGAAACTGCCGAGCAACGTGCCCTCGGTCGACATCAACCGGCGTGCCGTGCCGTCCTGGTTGCGCACCAGGTGCAAGCCACCGTGCAGGTACAGCAAGCGGGTCTTGTCGGCGGCGCTGGCGCTCAGGTCAAAGGCCGGTTCAGCGCCCTGGAACAGGTCGGTGATCGCATCCGGTCGTTGCTGGATCGCCCAGTGATTGAGCAGGTCGTAGTTGGTGGTGAACACCGTGCGATAACTGGCCAGTTCCCGATTGATCGTGGCCAGGGTCGACGCCTCGACCAGCCGCCACGGAATGTGTACCGCATGCACCGTGTTGATCAGCGCTTCCTTGATCGCGTAGTAGCGATTGCGCGGCGCGGCGGAGCTGACGGCCAGGGCCTTGTTGACCCGGCTGGTGGTCTTCAGCGCGCTCAGCGCCTGCTCGAAACTGCGCGTCTGCATGGCCTCGAACACGCTCAGCTCGGACGGGCTCAGGGGCTTTTCTTCGACGGTGCGGGCGTTTTCGAACAGCGAGTCGTAACCGAAGTCGTCCCACACGGCGCGGCTGGCGCCGTTGCCCACCAGCAGGCCGTCGAACGCGGCACTGGCGCGCAAGGCGTTCCAGTCTTCAAGGTGGGCGTCGACATCCAGGAAATCGGTCATTGCGATCAAAGTCTCAAAGCAAAAGGTCTGATGGGCGGCGACTTTATCACGCCAGGCATCGAGATTTGCCGTCGCGCGGGCGAACAACGCTATGCTGCGCCTTCGTCTGAGCCGACATCGCCGAGTCCCTGATGCTGCAAAAAAGCCTGATCCGCCGCCTCGACCTGATCACCCTGCAACTCTTCGTTGCCGTGCATGAAGAGGGCACGCTGACCCGTGCCGCCGCGCGCGAGGCGATCGCGGTGTCGGCGGCGAGCAAGCGTTTGATGGAGCTGGAAGAGGCGTTGGGGATCAGTCTGTTCGTGCGCCAGGCCAAGGGCATGACGTTGACGCCGGCCGGTGAGACGCTGCTGCATCATGCGCGGCAGATGCTGTTCAACGTCGAGAAAATGGGCCTGGAACTGGGCGAGCACAGTCACGGTGTGCGCGGTTATGTGCGGATGCTCGCCAACCTGTCGGCGATCATCCAGTTCCTGCCGGAAGACTTGCGGGACTTTTCCGAGCGCCATCCGCAGGTGAAAACCGACCTTGAGGAACGGCCCAGTTCCGGGGTGATCCAGGGGGTACTGGATGGCGTGGCCGACCTCGGGATCTGTTCCATCGACAGCGACATCAAAGGCCTGCACAGCGTGCTCTACCGTCAGGACAAACTGATGGTGCTGATGTTGCCGGATCATCCGTTGGCCAGCCGATCGAGCCTGGCATTTGCCGATACCCTGGACAGCGATTACGTCGGCCTGCATGCGGCCAGTTCGATCAACATGCGCACCCACGCCGCGGCGCGTCAGGCTGGCCGGGTATTGCGGGTGCGCATCCATGTGCCGGGATTCGACGCCATGTGCCGCATGATCCAGGCCAACATGGGCATTGGCGTCCTGCCGCAACGGGCCTATGAATTGTTTGGCCGGGCGCTGGGTTTGCATGCGGTGCCGTTGACCGATGACTGGTCGGACCGGGCGTTGATTCTGGTGGTGCGCGATGAGGCGTTGTTGTCGCCGGTGAGCCGGATGTTGTTTGAGCATTTGCGTGGGCAGGTTTGACGTTTTCATTGGCTGGACTGGCCCCTTCGCGAGCAAGCCCGCTCCCACCCTTTGAAATGCGTTCCCCTGTGGGAGCGGGCTTGCTCGCGAAGGCGGACCTGGGGTCGCCGTGTTCTTGCAGAGCGTTCGCATTTCGCGAACGCCCGTTGCCAACTGAAGGTTGGATTCCTTTAGCCCCGTTCCTCTAGCCTTGGCCCCATATTCCAAGAACAAGAGGTACCCCGCGATGACTGCCCCCCTGAGTGCGATCAAAGTGATCGAAATCGGCACGCTGATCGCCGCGCCGTTCGCCGCGCGCATGCTCGCCGAGTTCGGCGCCGAGGTGATCAAGATCGAAGCCATGGGGCAGGGCGATCCCCTGCGCAAATGGCGCAAGCTGCACGAAGGCACCTCGCTGTGGTGGTACCTGCAATCGCGCAACAAGAAGTCCCTGGCGCTGAACCTCAAATCCGCCGAAGGCATTGAGCTGGTCAAGCAACTGGCGACCGGCGCCGACGTGCTGATCGAAAACCTGCGCCCCGGCGCCCTGGAAAAACTGGGCCTGGGCTGGGACGTGCTGCACGCCCTCAACCCCAACCTGACCCTGGTGCGGATTTCCGGTTATGGCCAGACCGGCCCGTACCGTGATCGTCCCGGATTCGGTGCCATCGGCGAGGCCATGGGCGGCATCCGCTACACCACCGGCACCCCCGGTTCACCGCCTGCGCGTGTCGGCGTCAGCCTCGGCGACTCCCTGGCGTCGTTGCACGCGGTGATCGGGGCGCTGATGTCGCTGCTGCGGGTCAAGACCGGGCAGGGCGGCGGGCAAATCGTCGACGTGTCCCTCGCTGAAAGCGTGTTCAATGTCATGGAAAGCCTGGTCCCGGAATACGACATGCTCGGTCATGTGCGTGAGCGCAGCGGCGGCGCCTTGCCGGGCATCGCGCCTTCCAATACCTACCTTACGGCCGATGGCGCTTATGTGGTCATTGCTGGCAACAGCGACCCGATCTACCGTCGCCTGATGAACACCATCGGCCGCGCGGATCTGGCCGAAGCGCCGGAATTCGCCCACAACGACGGGCGTGCGGCCAAGAGCAATGTGCTCGATGCCGCCATCACCCACTGGACCAGCAGCCTGCCCATCGATGACGTGCTGGCGGCGCTGGAAGCCGCCGAAGTCCCGGCCGGGCGCATCTATTCGGTGGCCGACATTGTCGCCGACCCGCACTATCAGGCGCGGGACATGTTGCTCAATGCCGAGCTTCCCGGCGGTGCCACGGTGAAGATGCCAGGCATCGTGCCGAAACTCTCGGAAACCCCCGGTGGCGTGAATTGGTCGGGACCCGGATTGGGCCAGCACACTGACGGCATCCTCGCGCAGCTTGGTCTGACGCTGGCCGACATCGAACGCCTGAAAGTGGAAGGAGTGGTGCAATGATCACTGACTATTCCGATCGCCTGATCGTCCAGGAAGTCTCCCCGCGTGACGGCTTGCAGATCGAGCCGACCTGGGTCGAGACAGTCGACAAGATCGCCCTGATCGATCAATTGTCCCTGGCCGGTTTCAGCCGCATCGAAGGCGGCTCGTTCGTGTCGCCCAAGGCCATTCCGGCATTGCGCGATGGCGAGTCGGTGTTCAAGGGCATCACCCGCCAGCCAGGGGTGATCTACGTCGCGCTGATCCCCAACCTCAAGGGTGCGCAACGGGCATTGGCCTGCAGTGCCGATGAGCTGAACCTGGTGATGTCCGCCAGCCAGACCCACAACCTGGCGAACATGCGCATGCGCTGCGAGGACTCGCTGGCGGCATTCGGCGAAATCGTCCAGTTCGTACAGGGCTCAAGGGTGCGACTCAACGCCAGCATCGCCACCACCTTTGGCTGCCCTTTCGAAGGCAGGATCGATGAGGACCGGGTGCTGCAGATCGTCGAGGCCTACCAGGAACTCGGCATCCAGGGCATCACCCTGGCCGACACCACCGGCATGGCCAACCCGCGTCAGGTCGATCGCCTGGTACGGCGGGTGTTGCAGCGCGTGTCACCCGCGGACCTGACTCTGCACTTTCACAATACCCGCGGCCTTGGCCTGTGCAATGTGCTGGCCGCCTACGAGGCGGGAGCCCGGCGTTTCGACGCGGCACTGGGCGGGCTCGGCGGTTGCCCGTTTGCGCCGGGGGCCTCGGGCAACATCTGCACCGAAGACCTGGTCAATCTGTGCGATGAAATCGGCATTCACACCGGTATCGACTTGCCGCTGCTGCTGAAACTGTCCCGAGGACTGCCTGCGCTGTTGGGCCACGAAGTCCCCGGGCAACTGGCCAAGGCCGGCCGCAATTGCGACCTGCACCCGATTCCCACCTGACACCAATCCCCTGTGGGAGCGAGCCTGCTCGCGATAGCGGTGAGGCAGTCGACATCAATGTTGGATGTGACTCAGTCATCGCGAGCAGGCTCGCTCCTACAGTAAAAAGCACCTCAACCAGACAACAAAAACAATCGGACACCTACGGGAAGTCCGCCTGGAGAAACACAATGAGCCTTAATGCATTGGAGGCCGGCGCGAGCCCGGCCGTTAGTCACGACGAAGAAAAAGCCCTGGTCAGCAAGGTTGCCTGGCGCCTGATGCCACTGATCATGGTCTGCTACCTGTTCGCATTCTTCGACCGCATCAACATCAGCTTCGCCAAGTTCCAGTTACAGGCCGACCTGAGCCTGAGCGACACCGCCTACGGTCTCGGTGCCGGGTTGTTCGTGGTCGGTTATGTGATTTTCGAAGTGCCCAGCAACATGATGCTGTACAAGGTCGGCGCGCGGCGCTGGATCGCCCGGATCATGATGTCCTGGGGCCTGGCCACGGCGCTGATGGTCTTCGTCAATAGCGAATGGCAGTTCTATGTGCTGCGTTTCGTGATCGGCGCGATGGAAGCCGGTTTTGCGCCGGGCGTGCTGTACTACCTGACGCTGTGGTTCCCGCAGCACTATCGCGGGCGCATCACCTCCATGCTGTTCCTGGCGTCGGCCTTCGCCGGCCTGGTCGGTGCACCGTTCTCCGGGCTGGTGCTGCAACACCTTGATGGCGTGCTGCAAATGCGCGGCTGGCACTGGTTGTTCCTGCTGGGCGGCGTGCCGTGCATCGGTCTCGGCTTGCTGGTGCTGACCCTGCTCAAGGACCGCATCGAAGACGCCCATTGGCTGACGCCGTCGGAGAAGACGCTGCTGGCCAGTCGCATCGCCCACCATGAACCGCACAAGAGTGGCGGCTCGCTGCTCGCGGCGCTGCGGATTCCCGGTTTCCTGACCCTGGGCCTGATCTACTTCCTGATCCAGGTGGCGTCCTACGGCTTGAATTTCTGGGCACCGCAGCTGATCCGCAGTGCCGGTACCGAGAGCCCGGTGATGATCGGTCTGCTGACGGCGATCCCGTACATCTGCGGCGCCATCAGCATGGTGGTGATCGGACGCCTGTCGGATGCCACCGGCGAGCGACGCAAATTTGTCGCAGGGCTGGTGGCGGTGGGGGCGATCGGCTTCTTCTGCGCCGGGATCTTCGCCAACCACACGACCTTCCTGATTGTGGCGCTGGGCTTGCTCGGTGCCGGGATCATCGCCTCCATCCCGAGCTTCTGGACCCTGCCGCCGAAACTGCTGGCCGGTGCTGGCGCCGGTGCGGCGGGTGGCATCGCGGTGATCAACACCCTGGGCCAGTTTGGCGGCATCGTCAGCCCGGTCATGGTCGGACGGATCAAGGACCTGACCGGCAGCACCACGCCAGCGCTGTACGTCATCAGTGTCTGCGCGCTGATCGCCGTGGCACTGCTGATGTGGGGACTGCCGCAGAAGCTGCGTACGCTGGACAAGTTCTGACGATTCGCAGGCTACGGCAGTTCCCACAAGGACCACGCATCCCTGTAGGAGCTGCCGAAGGCTGCGATCAAAATGTGAAGTCTGTGGTGCCTGATAGATCGCCTTCGCGAGCAAGCCCGCTCCCATATTCGGCCGCGTCTGTCTGGATAACTCGGTCAACTGTGGGAGCGGGCTTGCTCGCGAAAACTGACTGAAAATCGCCATCGCACCCTCTGCCTATCCCTCAACCCGCTGTCAGAAAGGCGGGTGCCTTCCTCTCATTACCGGGTCTCTGGCAGTATCTTTCCCTTCATCCTCGACGCTCCAAGCCTCTGTCGGTGATGAGGTTCTTCGACGATCAGTCAGTCAACGCCCAATGACCTGATATAGACTGGCCATCATTCACCAGACAGTTCAAAAGGATTTCCCATGACCCCATCGCTGCTGATGGCTGTTCTCGCCTCGGGTTTCATTTACGGCATCACACCCGGTCCGGGTGTGCTGGCGGTGTTTGGAATTGGCGCGGCGCATGGGCGGCGGGCGGGGGCGGGGTTTCTGTGCGGGCATTTGCTGGGCGATGTGATCTGGTGCAGTACCGCGCTGGTGGCGATTGTCGGGGCGCGGGAAATCGGCAGCACCGCGTTCGATGTGCTCGGGGTGCTCAGCGGGCTTTACCTGTTCTGGCTCGGTTGGCGCGCGGTGCGGGCGCGTCGCAGCGCGGCCGAGACACCGCAGGGCCCGGCACGCCGGCCGTTCTGGCATGGCATCCTGTTTGGCCTGACCAATCCGAAGGCGTACCCGGTGGCAGTGGCCACGTTCACGGCATTGCTGTCGAGCCGCGCGGAGTTGCTGACCTGGTCGATGCTGCCGTGGCTGATCTTCCTGAGCTTTATCGGCGGCCTGATCGCCTACGCTATCCTTATCGGCATTGTCGGGGCGCGCCGGGTGCGCACCCTTTATCAACGCCATGAGCTGGCAATTACCCGGTTGTGCGGGGTGATGTTTATCGGTTTTGCCATCAATGCCCTGGCGCATGCATTGCCGGGGCTGGTGTCGAACAAGGCTTGAAGCTGGTTGCAGGGTTGCATCAGCCGTACACGTAATGGTCAGGGATGGTTTCTTATCGCGGTATCGTTCGGACACGCTCTCGGCACCATGACCACCAGAAATCCCGCTCCATTGGCGAGCTACATTGATCTTTTGCTGGACGCCGTTTGCGCGGTCGATAAACAAGGTCGCTTCGTTTTTGTCAGCGCGGCCTGCGAGCGCATGTTCGGCTACAGCCCCGACGAGTTGATCGGCCGGCAGATGATCGATCTGGTGCACCCCGCCGATCGCCAGCGCACCCTCGATGCCGCGCGCGAGATCATGGGCGGCGATCCCAAGCTGAATTTCGAGAACCGTTACCTGCGCAAGGATGGCCGGGTGGTGAACATCCTGTGGTCGGCGCGCTGGTCGGAGGTCGATCAGTTGCGCATCGCCGTGGCCCGCGACATCACCGAACGCAAGCAGGCCGAGTCCCGGCAAGCAGCGCTGTATGCGATTTCCGAAGCGGCCCATGCGGCGGAAGACTTGCTGGCGCTGTTCAAGCGCGTCCATCTGATTATCGGCGAATGGCTGCCGGCGCTGAATTTTTCCGTGGCCTTGTACGACGAACACTGCGCCCAGCTGAATTTCCCCTATCACGTCGACGACCTCGAAGCGCAACCCGAGCAGCCCGGCACGATCACCGGGCGCCTGTGCGCCGAGGTCATCCGCAGCGGCCTGCCGATCCTGCTGACGCCGGATCAGGAGGCTCCGCCCGTCGGGTTCGAATCCCTGGTGACCGGGCAGCATTCGCCCTGCTGGCTGGGTGTGCCGCTGAACTCGCAAAACGGCACCATCGGCGCGCTGATCGTCAAAAGCGTCCCCGGTGGCGAGCGCTACACCGAGCAGGATAAAGAGCTGTTGCAGTATGTCTGCGCCCAGGTCGCCACGGCGATCGAGCGCAAGCAGTTGCATGCGCGGTTGCAACGAATGGCCCAATACGACCAGCTGACCCAGCTGCCCAACCGCGAATTGCTGCGTGACCGGCTCAAGACGGCACTGGCTGCGGCACGCGAGGACGGTGGGCGCATGGCGCTGCTGTATGTCGACCTTGATCGTTTCAAACAGGTCAACGACACCCACGGCCATGCGGTGGGCGACATGTTGTTGCAGACGGTCGCCAATCGACTCAAGGGCTGCGTGCGGGAAACCGATACGGTGGCGCGCATTGGCGGCGACGAGTTCGTGGTGCTGCTGCACAGCATCCACGCCTCGGGCGATGCCGACACGGTGGCGGTGAAAATCCGCCAGGTCCTGGCGCAGCCATTGCGCCTGGACGGGCACAGCCTGCACATCCAGCCCAGCATCGGCGTGGCGCAGTACCCGGAAAACGGCACGGAAGAAAACCAGTTGTTCAGGCATGCCGACGAGGCGATGTACACCGCCAAGCGAGCGCAGCACCTGCGACTTGTCTGAGTGCCGGCTGCCGTTCGTCGCGCCATTGACGGATTTCTCTAAACCTTTTGGCACGCGCCAATTCAGATTCTATGCGGGCGCAAGCTCGCCGCGATTATCACCAAGAGGTAGAGAATCATGCCTAACTCAAGAAATTCGAACGCGGGACACGCCAACGATCGAACCAAGGCGACTGAAGCGGGTCGCAAAGGTGGGAAAACCACCACCACGACGGTCGATAAAGAACCTGCGAAACCCGACATGGGCCGCAAACCCGTTCAGAAATCCAAGTAATGGCTGTAGGTGGTTTTGATTGAGAAGCGGGGGCGAAAGCTCCCGTTTGAATTTTCAGAGGAGGGCGCGACCATGAACAGGATGGCCACCCGTATTCGCAACACCGTTTTTGTCACCTTGATGGGCCTGTGTGCCAGCAGTGCGTTCGCCCAGACGCCCACTGAGTTCATCAACGAGGCCTCGGCCAAAGGGATTGCCGACATCGAAGCCAGTCGCCTGGCGCACCAGAAATCCGAATCCAAAGAGGTGAAGGACTACACCATCGTCGTGATCAACGACCGCACCACCGCCAACCAGCACCTGGCGAAAATCGCCAAACAGCTGGACTTGCCGGTGGCCCCGCGAGAAGAGGTGGTCGATAAAGCCAAGGCCCTGATGCCCGAAATCATGGACGGCACAAGTTTTGATGAGGCCTACGCGGCCAGTCAGGTCAAGACGACCCAGGAGGCCATCGAGCAACTCGAGCAAACGGCGCAAACCACCGACGTGCCGCAGATCAAGGCGTTTGCCGAAGAAACCCTGCCGAAACTGCAGAATCACCTGCAGATGGCCAAGGCTCTGCAAGCCAGTCGCTAGTCATCTTTCGTGCGCGGGTGACCGGGCCACCCGCGCGCGTTCGATCAGCACTGATTCAGATCCTGCTTGCCTTTTTCCTCAACGGCGATGCCCTCCAGGGAGACCGTTTCGCCTTCGCCCAGTTTTCGATACTGCTTTCTCAGCGCCTCCAGCTGCTTCAGGTCCAGCGCCTCAAGCCCCAGCATGGCGTTCTGCGCCTCTTTCGTTACCCGCAGCAATTCATCGATCTTCAGGTGCAGGATGTCCGTGTCGCGGTTCTGCGTGTTCTGGATCAGGAACACCATCAGGAAGGTAATGATGGTGGTCGAGGTGTTGATGATCAGCTGCCAGGTGTCGTTGAACTGAAAGATCGGCCCGCTTAGCCCCCACAGTAAAATCAGCAGGATGGCCCCCAGGAACGTCTTGGGGCTGCCGGCCCACAGGGCGAGTTTTTGTGCGACTTTTGCGAATTTCATGGCCGTTTTCCTTGTAAGAGGGCGCGTGAAATTCAGACAGTGACGGCGTGTTGAAAATTCTACTTACATTTGCCTGTTCACCGGGAAAGCACCGGCTGGCCATGGGTTAAGATGCGTCAGCATCCACGACAGGAGAACGCAATGAGTTGGTCCGCCAAGCAGTACGTCGCTTTTGAAGATGAACGCACCCGCCCCGCCCGTGACCTGCTGGCGGCGATTCCCACCGCGGACGTGCGCTCGGCCATCGACATCGGTTGTGGCCCCGGTAATTCGACCGGGCTGCTGGTAGAGCGCTTTGCCGGTGCCAAGGTGCGTGGGCTGGACAGTTCGGCCGACATGATCGAAGCGGCCCGCAAGCGCCTGCCGCAGTTGCAGTTCGATATCGCGGACATCGACACCTGGAATGACAGCGGCCCGTTCGATGTGATTTTTGCCAACGCGGTGTTGCAATGGGTGCCGGATCACCCGACGTTGCTGCCATCGCTGGTGAGCAGGCTTTCACCGGGTGGCAGCCTGGCGATCCAGATGCCGGACAATCTCAATCAACCTGCCCACCGTTTGATGCGCGAAGTCGCGGCCAGTGGCCCGTGGGCCGACAAACTCGCCAGAGCCGCCGGGCAACGCACGGAAATGGCCGATGCCGGCGCGTATTACTCGATGTTGAAACCCCACTGCGCCCGCGTCGATGTGTGGCGCACCACCTACCATCATCCGCTGGCGGATGGCGCGGCGGGCGTCGTCGAGTGGTTCAAGGGCAGCGGTCTGCGGCCGTTTCTCGAACCACTGGATGATGCGGAACGGGCGGAGTATTTGAAGCGTTATCGGACGGCAATCGAGCAGGCCTATCCGGCGCTTGCTGACGGTTCGGTGTTGCTGCCGTTCCCGCGCATGTTCCTGGTCGCGACGCGCTGATGCGAACAAGGGGCGGATGACGATCAGCGTCATCCGCCCCTTTTCTTTGTGCGCCTGGCACTCAAGTACTCAAAAACAAATGAAGCAAAGCCGAACAACCCGATCATCGAAATGATCATGATCCCCAACTCCGAACTGTCCATGCTGACCTCTATACGAACGATGAGCCGGAAGAATAAGGGATCTTTCGTCTGGCTTGAGGCGGTGCTATGGCTTCTTTACGGGGGCGGGGGGATCTATACGCAAACTATACGGGCGCTCAATTCCAGTCACAAAAAACCGACCCTTTGGGCCGGTTAATGGGGCGCTGAACAAGGTCGTCAGCTCTGCTGCAACACCTTCAACGCTGCCGATGCCAGGAAACCCGAACGGCTTTTCTCCTCCGGGTGGTGCAGCACGTACTCATCGATCCGATTGAGCAAGTAGCCAGGCAGCGTGATGTTGAGCTTCTGGGCCTTGCCCAGGTATCGGGTAACGTCGATATCCACCAGCGCCCACGCACAACCCGCGTACTTTGGGTTGGCCGCGTGCAAGGTCACCTTGTTCGCGACGGGGATTGGCGAACCGTCTTCGGCCAGAATCTCGAAGTGGCCTTCAATGGCTTCCCGGGCCATGGCCATGGCGTCATCCAGATCATCTCCAGCGGAAAAGCACCCCGGGATGTCAGGGACTTCCACGCCCCAGGCGTGTTCGTCGTCGCCCATTGAAATTGCAATTGGGTAAAGCATGTTCATTGTCCTCCGAGGACGCAGCGCATCGGGCTCTTTAGAGCAGCGCCTGTTGCAAAATACTGATGGCCGTTTTCTTCAGCAGGTCTTTCTTGGGATGAGGGACCGTCACCAGCCCCGGCTTGATCCCATGCTTGAAATGATGGTGACTGCCCCTGACACGCACCAGATACCAGCCGTCCGCAACGAGTTGGCCTATCAAAAATCGGCTATTCACATCACCTCCTTGTGGTGTGCTTGTGGTTACTATACCTACTGATTTTGTGTAATCAACACTATACCCACCAAAACGTTCCTGGTATTCGGAGGGAGGTCGTCGCAATCCAGTCTAGGAGGCCGCTGCGACAATGGTTTTGGCAAAGCCGGGCTTGATCTGCCTTGTGTATTGCGGAGTTTTTCCGTGAACGTGACGTCCTCAAATGTCGATCACAAAAAAAACCGGCCTCTTGGGCCGGTTTTTTTAAACGGGGGATCAAAGGTCCCGAAACAGCAAGGTCTTGCCGAAATTTCTGAACACCTGCACATATTGCCGGCGCCAGTTCTCCCGCCAGTACGCCGCATCCGGAAATGTGCCGTCTGTGGATCGGGCCGCCAGGACGTCGCTTGCAGCGATTTCTTCCGGCTGTTGCTGGCTCAGCATTGGAAAGGTCATGTAGGCCTTGAAATGCTTCGAGAAAATTTTGTCGATGGCGATACCCGAGTAGGGCGCGTGTGCCAACAGTTGCTCGCAACCTTTGCTGGACAGAATGTAGGCGTGCGTTCCCTTGGCCCGTACGCGTGCGATCCCTCTGTTCCAGGTCAGCCAGACTTTGCCCAGGTTGGCGCCCAGGTAGAACAGTTCCGGCTCCCGGTTTTTCAGGAACGCGTTCATCTGATGCACTTGGGCCGGGTCAAAGGAAACCAGCGTCGCGTCATCTTCCAGCACCAGCACGCGGCGATAATTGCGCTCCAGGGCCAACCTTGCGCATTTGAGGTGAGAGTCGAAACAGCCGCGCTCGGGATTGCTGCTGTCGCGGTCCACCACCAGAAATTCGATGCTCAACCCGCTGCCCTGGAATTCTCGGGTCAACAACTCACGGCGGTCGGACCGCTCCCGGAGACTGATGCAGAACACTCCATCAATCTGCAGCAAGCTCAAATTCTTCATTTTTGACAACTCATTCCCCATTACTTCATTCAACTGAAAGCTCCACGGTTTGACCGTTTTTTATAGCCCTGGCGGCTGGCTGTATTTTTTTACCGCATTATCCGTTGCTTGATGGCTGCAAGCCACTACTGGAACATTGAAAAAGCATTCGGCAGATGGCTCACTCGCCCGACGCCACCAAACCACGGACACAAAAAAACCGGCCATCGAGGCCGGTTTTTTCTTTAGCGGTATCCCCGTCAAACAACGACGTGGAATCGAAATCTGATTGGAGCGGGTGAAGGGAATCGAACCCTCGTTATCAGCTTGGGAAGCTGGAGTAATGCCATTATACGACACCCGCTCTGAGCGGCTGACTTTGTACCAGATGTTGCCGTGGAAATGAAGTTTTTCTTTGCGCCAGATGGCTTTGGCGCGGGTGTGACCAGGCACAGGCCGGGTTGCGGTCGTTCGCGGGCAAGCCTCGCTCCTACAGGACTGCGTTTAACACTGTAGAGCGGGGCTTGCTCGCGATGACGCTGTTTCAGATGGCCAATGCATGGTGGTCCTGGACGTAATGGTAACGCGGTCGGCTTTCGTGTTGCGCCGGTTTCAGGAACCCCATCAGTGCGTTTCGGCTGTCTCGGCAGGCGGCTTTGTGCTCCATGTCGAGAAAGTGGCCGGTGGCTTCCAGCGTGGTGAAGGTGGCGTGCTGTACGTGGTTGGCGAACAAGCGGGCGCCATCGGCGGCGGTGTACTCGTCCCATGCGCCGTTCATGAACAGCACGGGTACGTTGATTTTTTCCGCCGCCTGCAGGAAGCACTGGCGATCGCTGTGCAGCAGGTCGCTGATGTGGAAGTGCATTTGCCCGTATTCATGATCGGCCAGGCTACTGACGTGCCGATAGTTGAAGCGCTTGAACAGGGTTGGCAGGTGTTTGCCGATGGTGCTGTTCACCAGGTTGCCGACCCGGTCGCCGTCGCGGCTGCCGAGGTAGTCCACACCGCGCTCGAGGTAGTCGAGCATGTGTGCGTTGATCTCCGGGGAGAACGAGCTGATCACGGCTTTTTCAATGCGCCGTGGCTGTTGGGCCAGGGCGACCAGGGTCGCGGCGCCACCCCAGGAAAACGACAGCACGTGTTCGGCGGCGAAGTGGTCGATCAGCTCCAGGAGGATCTGCCCTTCGACTTCCTTGGTCAGCAATTTCTCATGCAGGTTGTGGGCTTTTGACTTGCCCGCGTAGGGCTGGTCGTAGCAGACCACGTTGAATTGCGGGTGCAGGTTTTTCACGGTTTGTGCAAACGACGCAGTCGTGGCCATCGAGCCGTTGACCAGAATAATGGTCTTCTCTGCGGCGTCTGCGCGATAGAACTCCGTGTAAACCCGATACTGACCCTGTATATCCAGCACAGCGATTTCTGGCCTCATGTCATAAGACTCCTGGCAAGCGGGTATGCGCGCAAATGAGATTGCACGAGCTTTGTGACAGGTAGGCATATGCCTTGGAATTTGAAGGCCCATGTCGATCCAGTGCAGTCCGGTCGACGGGTATTGTTATTGGCGGGCAGTCTGCCGGGTGAGGCCGGAACCCAAGGGTTCCTACCGGCAAAAAGTTTCTTAGAAGTATGTCGTGACTCGTCGGTCACATTTCGGCCGACGTCCTGATTCAAGCAGGGGTCACATCATTGCGCAAGTGCCGTTGGTAAATTGTTCGACAACTTCTGCTGAGCGGTAGCCGGCTTAGATCGATTCGATCTCTTCGTCGCTGAGCGGGCGGTATTCGCCCGGTTTCAACGCGTCGTCGAGCACCAGCGGACCCATGCGTTCGCGGTGCAGGCGCAGCACCTTGTTGTCGAAGTGGCCGAACATGCGCTTCACCTGGTGGTAGCGGCCTTCGACGATGCTCAGGCGTGCCGATGTCGGCCCCAGCAGCTCTAGCCCGGCGGGTTGGGTGGTGAGGTCTTCGAAGGCGAAGTACAGGCCTTCGCTGAACTTGACGGCGTATTCGGGGCCGATGGCCCGTTCGGTTTCGACGAAATAGACCTTGGGCAGCTTGGTCTGCGGTTGGGTCAGGCGCCGCGACCAGCTGCCGTCGTTGGTGATCAGCATCAGGCCGGTGGTGTTGAAATCCAGGCGCCCGGCGATGTGCAGTTCGTCCTTGTCCGGTTCATGGATCAGGTCGAGCACGGTCGGATGCCGCGGGTCGCGGGTGGCACTGACGCAACCTTCGGGCTTGTGCAGCATGAAGTGCCGCAGCGGCTTGCCGCCTTGCAGGACTTCATCATCGACTTCGACCCGGCTGAACTCGCGCACTTCGGCGTGGGGATCGCTGACGATTTTTCCGTCAATCCGCACGCGCTTTTCCACCAGCAACAGGCGTACCTGCTTACGGTTGAAGCGGGGCAGGTTGCTGAGGAAACGGTCGACACGCATGGCTCAAGGATCGGCGAAGAAAGGGCCGCGCATCTTACTTGATCGGCTGGGCGGCTGCTTGCAACTGCGCCTCGACCCCGGCGCAGCGCGGGCACAGGCAGGCGGCATCGCGCAGTTCGGCCGGCAGCGCTTGCAGCACCGCCGGGTCGATGCTGACGCCGTAGCACCAACACGCCCGATCGGCGGTTCGCGGGTCGGCCAGGGTGCAGTCGTTGGGGGCGCCGCAGGCCGGGCAGAGGTCAGGCTGGTTCATAGCTGGAGTGAGGCATTTCCACACAGGTACGGTTGCGGCCACTTTGCTTGGCCCGATACATCGCATGATCGGCCCGCGACAGCAGCGTGTGCAAGGTGTCATCGGATTGCAGGGTGGTCAGGCCGATGCTGACCGTCAGATGCAAGCTACTGCCGTTGTAGGCATACAGCTGTTGTTCCACGTGCCGGCGAATTTTCTCGGCAATCATCAGGCCGGTCTCGCTGTCGGTGTCCTTGAGCAATACGATGAATTCCTCACCGCCCCAGCGGCAGACGATGTCGGAATGACGCAGGCAGCTTTCCAGGTCCCGGGCGAAGCCGATAAGCACCTGGTCGCCGGCCAGGTGGCCGTAGGTGTCGTTCAGCGCCTTGAAGTGGTCCAGGTCCAGCAGCAGCGCCGTCAGCGGCCTGGGTTCGCGCTGGGCCTCGTGCATGGCTTGTGCGGCCAGCAGGTCGAAGCCACGGCGGTTGGGCAGTTCGGTCAGGCTGTCGAGGGTGGCCTGGGTCTGGATCTTGTTCTGATAACGCTTGATCACCCGGTTGAGCAGGGCCAGCACCGTCAGGGTGACCACCAGGCAGATCAACAGGTTCAGGTACAGCGAGTGGCGGATGTCACTCAGGTCGCCGTCTTCGAGTTTGTCGACGAACAAGTACCAGTTCAGTTCCGGAATGAACCGTACGTTGAGGAAATGTCCCTGGCCCTGGCCGGAATATTCGTAGCTGCCGCTGTGGGGCTTGGGCAATTGGCTGACCAGGTTTTTCATGCTGTCGAGGTCACCGAGGGCCTGCCCGGCCCGCGCACCTTGCGGCCCGCCCTCGGCACCGGTAAGCACCAGGCGTCCGAAGGTGTCGACGAAGTACACGCTGCGCTGGTAATGCTGCTGGTACTTGTCGATCAGCTTGATCACCGCATCGACCGTCAGCCCGACGCCCGCGGCACCGATGAAGCGGTTGTTGTAGTCGAACACCTTGTAGTTGATGAAGACGGTCAGGTTGTCTTTGTTGGCCAGGTCCGGGTCGACGTTGATCTCGTAGGGATCTTTCATGTCGCGTACGCGGAAGTACCAGGCATCGCGCGGTTCGGTCGCCTTGACCTGCTTGAGCACGCCCTTGGCGTGGTAGTAGGTCAGGCTGGTATCGGAGACGAAGAAGGCGGTGTAGGCGCCGTAGTGGGTCATGACCTCGTTGAGGTAGCGGGTCATCTGGTCGGTGTCGCGTTCGCCGTTCACTACCCAGTCACGCATGAAGGTATCGCGGGACATCATCGAGGAAATCAGGATCGGCCTGACAAGGTCTTTCTGGATTTCCGAGTAGACGGTGTCCGACGTCAGCGGCAGTTCGGTGTTGACGATGTTGTCGCGGATCGACGCCCGCGAAGCGTAGTAACTGAGGAAGGAAGTGGCCAGGAAGCCTGCGCCCTGCAATGCGACCAGCGTGAGCACCAACGAGCGTTGAGAGTACAGCGGCGAGCGAAGCGGCATGACAAATCCATTGGCAGTAATCCGATGGCAAGCATTCTAGAGGTAACGGCGGGGAAAAGGCTGCTGCATTTGTAGGGTGAATCGGCAAGGATCCGAGAGGATGGCGCCAGGTCTGACGCCTTCGCGAGCAAGCCCGCTCCCACAGGGATCACGGGGAGGGCTGCTGTCCATGCCACATGGCAGAACCCTGTGGGAGCGGGCTTGCTCGCGAAGGCCATCCCGAAATTAACGCAGATTGCTCAGGTACGCCCGCCATCCCCCGAAATGGCTGATATCCACCGCCCCCTCCAGCCCATACGCCTCACAGATAAACCCGCTTTCCCAGCGCCCGTCCGGCAGTTGCACCTTGCCCAGCCCCAGCGGCGCCGGAATGCCGGTCAGGAACGAGCCGAGTTCGCTGCTTGGCAGTTCCCACACTTCCACGGCAATCGCCACGCCGCCTTCTTTCACCCGAACCATTCCGGGACGAAAGGGCGGACCGCCGGCCAGGGCATACAGGTGATAGTCGGGTGAGCTGAATGTCGTTTCCAACAATCGGGCACCGCGCTGCTTGAGCTGCCAGTTCAACGCCAGGCCGTCCAGGTGCGCGCCACAGACCACCAGTCGCGCACGGTCATGGCGAGCGACCGCCGTAGGGGCAGGCAGCGCCAAACCATCCAGGCGCTGCAAGCCATCAGCCAGGCTCAACAGGTATTGATCGGTGAATGCCCGGCCAAACAGCGTCACGCCCCACGGCAAGCCGTTGTCCATGAAGCCGCTCGGGACGGCAATGGCGGCGTAGTCGAGCAGGTTCATGAAGTTGGTGTAGTAACCCAGTTCCGAGTTGCGCAGCACCGGTTCGGCCTCCAGCTCAGCCAGCGTGACGGGGCGGCCGATGGTCGGTGTCACCACGCCATCGAGGTTTTCCAGTGCGGTGTCACACAGGGCTTTCAACGCTTGAAGCCGGTATTGGGCGCGGAAGGTTTGCACGCCGCTCACCACCGGTGCCTTGGCCAGCACCGTGCGAATCACCGGCAACACGGCTTCGGGATTTTGCTCCATCAGTTCACCGGCCACGCTGTAGCGTTCAGCCACCCAGGGGCCTTCGTACAGCAACCGCGCCGCTTCAAGAAACGGTGTCAGATCAAGTTCCACCGCTTCGCCACCCAATGCCTTGAGCTGCTCGATGGCTTTATCGAACAACGCGGGGCCTTGGGTGCAGCCGAAGAATTCCAGGTCCTGCGGCCGTGGCACGCCAAACCGGAATGGACGCACCGCACCAAACGCAGAGCCGTCATTCCACAGCGGATTGCTGCGGCTGTACGCATCCCTTGGATCGAGGCGTGCGGTGAGCGCCAGCAATTGACTGGCCTCCCGTGCGGTGGCGGTAAAGGTGGTCACGCAGTCCAGGGTGCGGCAGGCCGGCACCACGCCTGCCGTGGAAATCAGCCCTTTGGTGGCTTTCATCCCGACCAGATTGTTCAACGCCGCGGGCACGCGCCCGGAACCCGCGGTGTCGGTGCCGAGGGAAAAACTCGCCACGCCGAGTGCGACCGCCAGCGAAGAGCCGGCGCTGGAACCGCCCGATGGGTACGCCGGCAGGACACTGTTCGGGCACGCGCCATAGGGTGAGCGACTGCCGTTGAGGCCCGTGGCGAACTGGTCGAGATTGGTCTTGCCCAGCGGAATCGCCCCCAGCGCCAGCAACTGCTCGACGATGGTCGCCGAGCGTTCCGGCACATAGGCAAACGCCGGGCAAGCGGCGGTGGTCGGTATGCCCGCCAGGTCGATGTTGTCCTTGATCGCGAAGGGCACGCCGTACAGCGGGAGGCTGTCGATATCGCGACCGTCGAGGGCGGCCAGGTACGGTTCCAGTTCTTCGGCACTGAGCAAATGGATAAACAGGTGATAGTCCGGGTTCAGCGCGCCGGCTTTTTCCCGCAAGGCCAACAGCAGTTTGCGCGGCGTGGTCTCGCCGGTGCGGTAGGCCGTACGCAGGGCATCGAGTTGCAAATTCATGGCATTCATCCTTCAGAAATGGGGTCAGTCGAGTTCCAGCACCACGACGCGCTGTCCGGCACGCACCGCCGAGCCCGGCTGCACGCGAATCTCGCGCACCACGCCGGCCACGGGGGCGAGCAGGGGAATTTCCATCTTCATCGACTCCAGAATCACCAGCACCTCGCCGGCCTCGACCCGCTGGCCGGTGTCCACCTGCACCTGCCAGAGGTTGCCGGCGATGTGGCTGTCGACACTGTGCTGACCGCTGGCCAGGGGGGCGTCTTCGGCCGGCGCCGGGGCCAATTCCTCGCTGTCGAAATGGGCCTGGCCACTGGCGATCCAGCGCTCGCGTTCGGCGTTGAACGCGCCTTGCTGCTGGTGGCGAAACGCGGCGATGGTCTCGGCTTCCTGCGCCAGGAACGCCTGGTAGTCCGCCAGGTTCAACTGGCTGTGCTCGATGTTCAGTTCGAAGCGCCCGAGGGGGAAATCCCGGCGAATGCGCAGCAGTTCATCGGCGCTCACCGGGTAGAAACGGATCTGGTCGAAGAAGCGCAATAGCCACGGTTTGCCATCGAACGCAGCGACTTCGCGGTAGCGGTTCCACATCTGCAAGGTGCGACCGACGAACTGATACCCGCCGGGGCCTTCCATGCCGTACACACACATGTAGGCGCCACCGATGCCCACCGAGTTTTCCGCGGTCCAGGTGCGCGCCGGGTTGTACTTGGTGGTGACCAGGCGATGCCGTGGATCGAGGGGCGTGGCGACTGGCGCACCGAGGTAGACATCGCCCAGGCCCATCACCAGGTAGCTGGCGTCGAACACTGTGCGCTGCACTTCATCGAGGTTCGGCAGGTCGTTGATGCGGCGGATGAACTCCAGGTTGCTCGGGCACCACGGCGCATCCTTGCGCACGGTGGTCATGTATTTCTCGATGGCCAACTGGCACGCCGGATCGTCCCAGGACAGCGGCAGATGCACGATGCGCGACGGCACTTGCAGGTCCTTGGCGGCGCACACGGCATCCCATTCGCCGGCGACGATGCCTAGCAGATCGGCCAGCGGCAGTTGCTCGGGTTGGTAGTGCACTTGCAGCGAGCGGATACCGGGGGTCAGGTCGATCACGCCGTGCAGGTGTTGGCTTTCCAGCGCCTGCATGAGGGCGTGGGCGCGGAAGCGCAGGACCAGGTCGAGTTCGGGGGCGCCGATTTCCAGCAGCAGGTGGGTGTCGCCGGACAGCCTTGCCACCAACCGCGTGTCCCCCTGACCAATGTCCAATACCACAGGCGACACAATCCCCTGTGGGAGCGGGCTTGCTCGCGAAGAGGGAGTGTCAGTCGATACATGTGTCTCTGACACACCGCTTTCGCGAGCAAGCCCGCTCCCACATGGGGGATTCCATTTCAGGGCGAGATTTCGGGCGGTCCTGAGGTCGACGGGTTGGAACTGCACCTTGTCCCCGGCCTTGAGTTGCCCGAGTTGCCACAGATCCGCCTCGATCACGGTCACCGGGCACACGAACCCGCCCAGGCTCGGCCCGTCCGGACCTAGGATCACCGGCATGTCCCCGGTAAAGTCCACCGCGCCAATCGCATAGGGATTGTCATGGATGTTTGACGGATGCAACCCGGCTTCGCCACCGTCGGCGCGTACCCATTCCGGCTTCGGCCCGATGAGGCGCACACCGGTGCGGCTGGAGTTGAAATGCACTTCCCATTGGGTGTTGAAAAAGGTGCCGATGTAGTTTTCGGTGAAGTACTCGGGGGCGCCGTGTGGACCGTAGATCACCCGGATCTGCCGCACGGCGGGCAGTTCAGTGACTTGATTTTCAGGCAGTTGCGCGCCCGCGCTACGGTCACTCAAAACCGGCACATGCAACACATCGCCGGCCCGCAACGCACGACCGCCATGACCGCCGAACTGGCCCAGGGTGAAGGTGCTTTTGCTGCCCAGGTAATCCGGAACTTGCAGGCCGCCGCGCAGGCACAGGTAACTGCGCGCACCGGCTCCGGCGAGGGTGCCCAGGCTCAGGGTGGCGCCTGCCGATACCCGCAGCGCGGTGTTCATCGGTACTGCTTCACCGTTGAGTGTCAGGGGAATCGTCGCCCCGGTCACCGCCACCACCGCCTCGCAATTGAAGCGCAGCAACGGCCCGCTCATGGTGATTTCCAGCGCCGCCAAACCTTCATCGTTACCCAGCAACAGATTGCCCAGGCGCAAGGCACGGCTGTCCATCGGCCCTGAAGGCGGCACACCCACGGCCCAATAGCCGAGGCGGCCGGGGAAGTCCTGGACACTGGTCTGGGTGCCGGCGCTGAGCACCTCAAAGGTGTTGGCCTGATACACCAGGCCCTCAAGGCAGCGGGTCCATGGCTGGCCGCTGGCGAAGGGCGCATCGAGCAGGATCTGCCGCAGATAGTCGCGGTTGGTTTCCACGCCATAAAGCAGGCTGTCGCCCAACGCCTGGTGCAGATCGGCGCGCGCTTCATCACGGGTCGGCGCCCAGCTGATGAGCTTGGCGATCATCGGATCGAAGTACGGCGGGATCTCGCAACCGGCCTCGACCCAGGTGTCGATGCGCAGTTGTTTGCCATCGGCGACCGGGAAGTTCACGGCGGTGAGCAAGCCGGGGCTCGGCTGGAAATCCCGGCCCGGATCTTCGGCATACAGCCGTGCCTGAATCGCATGACCGTCGGCTTTCAAGCCTCGACTCAACTCGCTCAACGGCGGCAGGTCACCGGCTGCCAGCGCCACCATCCAGCGCACCAGATCCACGCCCCAGACCTGTTCGGTCACGCCATGTTCGACCTGCAAACGGGTGTTCACTTCGAGGAAATAGAAGCGCTGGGCATCGCTGTCGAACACGAATTCGACGGTGCCGGCGCTGCGGTATTTCACCGCTTTGGCCAGCTTGATCGCCGCCGCGCACAGCTCATCGGCCATGCCGTCTGGCAGGTTCGGCGCCGGGGTTTCTTCGAGGACTTTCTGGTTGCGCCGTTGCACCGAGCAATCGCGCACGCCGAGGGCGAGCACTTCACCCTGGCCGTCGCCGAACACCTGAACTTCCAGATGCCGTGCACGCTGGATGTACTTCTCGATGAACACGCCGGCGTCGCTGAAATTGTTCTGGCCCAGGCGTTTGACCGCTTCGAAGGACTCACTCAATTCGGTGGCGCTGCGGCACACACGCATGCCGATGCCGCCACCGCCGGCAGTGCTCTTGAGCATCACCGGGTAGCCGACCTGTTCGCCGGCGATCAGGGCTGCGTCGAGGCTGTCGAGCAGCTCGGTGCCTTCGAGCATCGGCACGCCGTGCTGTTTGGCCAGGGCGCGGGCGGTGTGCTTGAGGCCGAAGACCCGCAGCTGCTCGGGTGTCGGGCCGATGAAGGCAATATTGGCCGCTTCGCAGGCTTCGGCGAACGCAGCGTTTTCCGAGAGAAAACCGTAGCCGGGATGGATCGCCGTGGCGCCAGTGGATCGGGCGATGGCGAGGATTTTTTCCAGCGCCAGATAGGTGCCGGCTGCGGCGCCTTCACCGAGACTGTGGGCTTCATCGGCCTGCAGGATGTGCAGGCTGGCGGCGTCGGCTTCGGAGTACACGGCGACGCCCTGGACGTGCAG
This sequence comes from Pseudomonas fluorescens, assembly GCF_902498195.1. GTDB lineage: Bacteria > Pseudomonadota > Gammaproteobacteria > Pseudomonadales > Pseudomonadaceae > Aquipseudomonas > Aquipseudomonas fluorescens_BU. The sequence goes on from NZ_CABVIY010000002.1 coordinate 787,573, forward strand.
TTCGCGCAGGGTGCGCAGGATACGGCAGGCGATGGCGCCACGGTTGGCGATCAGGACTTTTTCGAACATGGCATAACCCCTGGAGGGGATGCGGGCCGTCCCGCAGTTTTTCGATGAGCGCCGGGGTCGTCCCCGGCGGCAGAAATTCGCTCGATCCGTGTAGGAGCTGCCGAAGGCTGCGATCTTTTGATCTTGCTTGTGACCTTCATGTTCTTTGCAAGATCAAGATCAAAAGATCGCAGCCTTCGGCAGCTCCTACAGAGGACGGCTATTTAATGCACTGCCCCGACCGGGTCTGGCACAGGGCAAACAACCAGCGGCGCACACGACCGAGTGTCAGTTCCATACCAGCAGCTCCGCAGGGGTCGGGTTGTAGGCGTTGCACGGGTTGTTCAGCTGCGGGCAGTTGGAGATCAGCACGATCACGTCCATCTCGGCGCGCAGGTCGACGTATTTGCCCGGTGCGGAAATGCCGTCTTCGAAGGTCAGGCCACCGTCGGCGGTGACCGGCACGTTCATGAAGAAGTTGATGTTCGGTCCGATGTCGCCTTTGCCCAGGCGGCCGTCGTGGACGCAGGCGCGCAGGTAGTTGTCGCGGCAGCTGTGCATGTAGCGTTTTTCCAGGGCGTAACGCACGGTGTTGCTCTCCTGCGCGCAGGCGCCGCCCAGGGTGTCGTGACGGCCGCAGGTGTCGGCGACGATCGTCAGCATCGGCTTGCCGAGGTTGGAAAACAGCACGCTGCCGGTGCTCAGGTACACGCTGTTCTGCCGGCGCAAGGTGCGTTGCACGTCGTAGCGTTCCTTCGGGTTGGCGACGCTGTAGAACAGCGTATCGACGGCCTGATTGCCTTCCAGGTCGAGGATGCGCAGGGTCTGGCCGGCCTTGACCTCCATCAGCCAGGGTTCGCCGGCGGGGATGGTCGCGCGGTAGACCGCCGCTTCGGGTTGCTTGTGAACAGTAGCGATTGCGAGTGACATGGCAGCGATCCTCAGGCGAACAGGCGGTCGGTGTTGATGAAGCCGCGCTCGTTTTCCGGGCGCGAGGTGCGGCAGTGTTCGGCGACGCTGGCGTCGGCGTTCATCCAGCTGAGCTTCAGGGGTTTGGGCGCGTATTGCGGCGCCGGGTCCATCGGGTGTTGCAGGGCGGTGAGCACCACCAGGGTGTCCATCGGCGCGTACAGCTCGATGTAGTCGCCGACCTTTGAGTTGCCTTCGACGAAATGAAAGCGCCCGGCGTCATCGACGTTCACGCGGCTGAACAGGTTGAGGGTCATCAGCAGGTCCGACAGACCCAACCCCCACTTGCCCAGCTCCACCAGCAGGTTGTCGGTGCCGTTGCGGAAGAAGCCGTTGCGCAGTTCCTGATAACGACCGGCGCCGTATTTTTCCGCGACTTCTTCGGCGCAGAGCACGCCGCCGAGGCTGTCGCTCCAGCCGCAGGTGTCGGCGGTGATGGCGGCCAGCACCCGACCCATGTCCGAGTACAGGCAATGACCGCTGGTGAGCTTGGCGGTGTGTTGGCATTTGAGGCTGTCGGGCAGGTTCAGGCGCTCGGTTTTTTCGTTGGCATTGAGCAGCGTCAGGCTGACGTTGGCACCGCCGCGAATGTCGGTCAGGCGCAGCAACTGTCCACGTTTCAGGACGAACGAACGATGGCCGCCACCGGGCAGCATTTCTTCGGCGAAGGGCGGGAACAGCAGGGTTGAATCAGTCATTTGAAAATTCCTCTAAGCGATACGGAGCGTGCCCGCCATGGGTGCCGGCAGGGCGTCGACGGCGGCGCGCTGGACGCGGCGGTCGCTGTTCAAAGGGATGTCATAGGTGATGCGCGCGCCATAGGCGCCGGGGGCGTGCGGGTCGACGCGGACTTTGTCGAACACCAGCAAACGCGTGCCGAGGGTGAAACCTTCGGACAGGTCATGGGTGACCATGAACACGGTCAGTTGCGTCTCGCGCCACAGCGCCAGCAGCAGGGCATGCATGTCTTTGCGGATGCCCGGGTCGAGGGCGCCGAACGGCTCGTCGAGCAGCAGCACCCGCGGTTTCATGATCAGCGCCTGGGCGATGGCCAGTCGTTGTTGCATGCCGCCGGAAAGCTGCGCCGGGTACTTGTCCAGCGAGTGGCTGAGGCCCACTTTTTCCAGCAGCACCGAGGCCTGTTCGCGGGCGTCTTTTTTGGCACGGCCGAACAAGCGACCCAGCAGCGGTGAGCGCGGCAGTTCGAGACCGAGGGCGACGTTGTCCAGCACGCTCAGGTGCGGGAACACCGAATAGCGTTGGAACACCACGCCACGGCTCGCATCCGGTTCGCCGGCCAGTGGTTGACCGTCGAGCAGAATCTCGCCGCGACTGGCCTGTTCCTGGCCTAACAACAACCTCAGGAAGGTCGATTTGCCACAACCGGACGCACCGACGAGTGTGCAGAACTCGCCCTCGTTGACGTTCAGGTTCAGGCCTTCGAGCACCACCTGGTCGGCGTACTGCTGCCAGACGTTTTTCACGGTGATGAAGCTCATGGGCGCGCTCCTTCATACCAAGGGAATGCCCGTCGAGTCAGGCGTTTCAAGCCCCAATCCATCAGCCAGGCGAGCAGGGTGATCCACACCACGTAGGGCAGGATCACGTCCATCGCCAGGTAGCGGCGCACGAGGAATATCCGGTAGCCGAGGCCGTCGGTGGAGGCGATCGCCTCGGCGGCAATCAGGAACAGCCACGCCGAACCCAGCATCAGCCGCAACGAGATCAACAGGCGCGGCAGCAATTGCGGCAGCACCACGCGCAGCATCAGGGTCCAGGTCGAGGCACCGAGGGTCTGGGCCTTGATCAGCAACTCCACGGGAATCTCCCGGGCGCGCTGTTCCAGGTCACGGGCCAGGGCCGGGGTGATGCCGATCACGATCAGCATCACTTTCGACAACTCGCCAAGGCCGAAGACGATGAACAGGATCGGCAGGATCGCCAGCGGCGGCACCATCGACAGCACCGTCAGCAAGGGCGACAACGGCGCGCCGAACAACGGCAGGGTGCCGGCCGCCATGCCCAGGCACAGCCCGGCCAGCGCGCTGATGCCCAGGCCGATGGCCAGGCGGCGCAAGCTGGAAGCGCTGTCCTGCCACAACAGGTATTCACCGGTGCGGCTGTCGGCGACGAAGGCCAGGCGTTTCACCGCGTCGCTCATTTGCACGGCGCTGGGCAACAGCTTGTCGTTGGGGTTTTCCGTCAGCCGCTCGGCCGAGCCCATGAAGTAGGCGAACAGCACCAGGGCGAACGGCAGGATCACCAGCAACAGGCGACTCGGGCGATCCGGGTGGCGATTGATCAGGCGCATGGCCAAGTCCTCAATTTACAGCTTGGCGTCGGCGGCCATCTGGACGTAACTCGGGTCGAAGCGCAGCTTGAGGTTGCCCTTGTCGCCGCTGGTCACGCCATTGGCGAAGGCCATGCCGACCGCGCTGGTGTCCTTGGCGCCTTCACCCAGCAAGCCGTGCTGGAAGGAAAACTCCGCCACCTTGCGCATGGTGTCCGGTAGTTGCTTGCTGGTGCTGAACGCCAGGGCTTCCTGGGGCGTGGCGAACAACTTGGTGGTGTCCAGTTGCGCCTGGAAACCGGCCAGGTCAGTGCCCGAGGCCTTGGCCATGTGTTCGAGCGCGGCCTTGCCGGCGGCGTTTTTCGCGTTCATCAGCCCGACCACTTCGAACCACGCGCCCGTCAGGGCTTTGCCCAGGGCCGGGTTGTCCTGGAGGGTCTGCGAGTTGACGACCATCATGTCCATGATTTCGCCGGGGATCTGGCTGGAGTTGAAAACCTCGGTCACCGCCGGCTTGGCCTTGATGTCCGAGAGCATCGGGTTCCAGGTGGTGACGGCGTTGACCTGATCGGTGTTGAAGGCCGCCGAGATGTCGGCGTCGGAAGTGTTGACCACTTTCAGGTCTTTCTCGGTGAGGTCCACCGAATCCAGGGCACGGGCCAGCAGATAGTGGGAGACCGACAGCTCGACCAGATTGACGTCCATGCCCTTGAGGTCGGCGACTTTCTTGCCTTCACCCTTGAGCACGATGCCGTCGTTGCCGTTGGAGAAATCGCTGACGATCAGCGCGGTGCTGTCGACGCCACCGGCCGGCGGGATGGTCAGCGCGTCCATGTTGGTCATGGTGCAACCATCGAACTGGCCGGCGGTGTACTGGTTGATGGATTCGACGTAATCGTTGAGCTGCACCACATCGATCTTGATGCCGTACTTCTTCGCCCATTTATCGACGATGCCCTGGCTGCCGGCGTATTCCCAGGGCATCCAGCCGGCGTAAATGGTCCAGCAGACGCTGAAGTGGTCTTTTTGCGCGGCTTGGGAAGAGACACTCACGAAGGCTGCGAAAGCAGCGGCGAGCAGGGCGGGTAAACGAAGCTGGGGCATGGTGGTTCTCCAGTTGATCAGGGGCGGGCAGGAGTCAACGCGGCACCGCGAACGGTGGCTTGTCTCCCGGGCTTTTGTCCCGCCGTGTAACCTCAACTGGAGGTCGCCAACTCTCGGACCAGTCACTCGCGATTGCGAGCCGGAACCCTAGTCAGCCATTGCAAATTGTGGTGCCGCGAACCTGTGATGACTCCTGCACGTCTTTGCTAAAGCGAGAGCCGTGCCAAGTCGTGCGAAGCGCTCTGGTCCGGGGTTTCGCTCGAATGCTGGTGCGGGGTGCAGCCGGCCGCCTGCCTTGTGATGGTGCGCCGGCGCACCGCAATGGGACGTCCCGGCCACTGATCCGAAGGTTGGCGTGGCGACGCACTTGGTCGTCGATTGCGAGTCAAAACAGGTGTCAGTCGGCCTGTGCCGGCTGTGGGTCTTTCAGGAGGCCGCCATGTTTCGTCGATTGCTCTTGGGTGTCGTTCTCGGTCTGGGATTGTCCGGCTGCTATTACTACGCCGGTGGCTACGATGTGTACTCCTCGCCTTATTACTCTCCGGGCTATTCGCCCTATTCCTACTATTACGGCCCGCGCTATTACTACGGCGGACCGCGTTTCTACGGTGGCTATCGCTATTACTACTGGGGCGGGCACGGGCCGCGTTATTGGGGCGGTGGATATCGCGGTGGGCACCATTAATCGGCGTGTGAATGGATGAAAAACCTTTCATCGGCGACATGTTTCAACGTGTTACGGAAACGCACCAGATTCCGAATTCGATGTCAGATGTTTCGACAGCCACCGAATCATCGGCTGTCGCCTGCCAGCGTCGCTGGTGTGGCTCACTCGCGGTCCAGGAGGCCGCCATGCTCTCTCGAATTCTACTGATTGCTGTATTGGGATTGTCCCTGGGCGGGTGCGTGCCTTATTCCGATGGAGGAACCAGTTACTACAGTTCCGAGGTCTATACCTCGCCAGCCCCCGCTTACTATTCCAGCGGCGGGTACTACACAAACGACGCTTATTACACACAGCCTCGGCGGTATTACGCACCGCCCGCCAGGTATTACCAGCCGACCCCGCGCTATTACTACCAGCCGCGGGTGTATCAACCGGCGCCGCGCTATTACCAGCCGGCCCCGCGTTACTATCAGTCACGGCCCGACTACCGGGCGCATCAGAATCATGGTTGGGACGGTCGCAACCGTGGTGGCTGGGACAATGATCGTCGTGGCGGGCGAAACGACAATCACGATCGTCGAGGCGACCGTAATGGGCGCGGCAATCACGATGGCCGGGGCAATCACCGCTAACCCGGTCTGAACGCAAGCCCGCTCCCACATTTTTTGTTCAGTATTCCTACAGATCTGCCAGTGGATGCCGGCCTTCCCAGACCTTGTGGAAATGCGCCTCGACCACCGCCTCCGGCACCTTGTTCACATCCGGCCAGTGCCAGTGCGGTTTCTGGTCCTTGTCGATCAACCGCGCCCGCACCCCCTCGCTGAACTCCGGATGGCGACAGCAGTTGAGGCTCAGCGTGTATTCCATCTGAAAGACCTGCGCCAGCGACAGATGCCGGGCGCGGATGATCTGTTCCCACACCAGGTGGGCGGTCAGCGGCGAGCCTTCACTCAGGGTTCGCGCGGCGCGACTGAATAACAGGTCCGTGGAATCGCGCAGCGCGCTGATCGCCTTCCAGGCGCAACGCACATCACTGACATCCAGCAGTTCATCGATCTGCCGACGTCGCGGCAGCCACTGGGGTTCAGGCATCTGCTCGACCGCTTCCTGTTGAAGGGCCTTGAGCAGGCTGTTGAGCTGCATCGGCGTCTGTTCCTGCCAGTTCAACTGCAACAGGCCTTCAATCAAGGCTTCCTGCTGCTCGTCGAGCAGGAAGCGGTCGGCCAGGTCCAGATCGATTGCGTCGCGACCGTTCATATGGGCGCCGGTCAGGCCGAGAAACAAGCCAAGCTTGCCCGGCAGGCGCGACAGGAACCAACTGGCGCCGACGTCCGGATAAAGCCCGATGCTGATCTCCGGCATCGCCAGTCGACTGCTTGGCGTGACAATGCGAATGCTCGCCCCTTGCAGCAGGCCCATGCCGCCGCCGAGCACATAGCCGTGCCCCCAGCAGATCAGCGGTTTGGGGTAGGTGTGCAGGCTGTAGTCCAGACGGTACTCCGCGTTGAAGAAGTGCGCGGCCAGCGGCGGCACTTCGCCCGGATGGGCGCGGCAGGCTTCCACCAGGCTGCGCACTTCGCCGCCGGCACAAAAGGCCTTGGCGCCGTTGCCCCGCAGCAGGACGCAGACGATTTGCGGGTCCTTGGCCCAGGCGTCCAGGCGGTCGCGCAGGGCGTTGATCATCGGCAGGGACAGGGCATTGAGCGATTTTTCGGCATCCAGGCTGGCAATGCCGATACGGGCGCCGTCGGTGCCGGTGAGTTCTTCGAAGTGCAGATTCATCATGACCTCGCTCGGGAATTTGAGGGTTAAGTATGATCGCTGTGTGGGAAAGTGCCGGATCTGCGTCAGACCAATTGACAAGCGCGATGGGCCTTCTTAGGGTTCGCCCCATTGTTTTTGCCGGATGTAACCATGACTGCTGACGACCGTATCAAACTCGAACCGGGCTGGAAGGAAGCGCTGCGTGCCGAATTCGACCAGCCCTACATGACAGAGTTGCGAAATTTCCTGCAACAGGAGCGGGCGGCCGGCAAGGAAATCTATCCACCAGGCCCGATGATCTTCAACGCGCTGAACTCGACGCCGCTGGACAAGGTCAAGGTGGTCATCCTCGGCCAGGACCCGTATCACGGCCCGGGCCAGGCCCATGGCCTGTGTTTCTCGGTGCAACCGGGGGTGCCGGCGCCGCCGTCGCTGGTGAACATCTATAAAGAATTGAAACGCGACCTGAACATCGACATCCCCAACCACGGTTACCTGCAAAGCTGGGCCGAGCAGGGCGTGCTGATGCTCAATACCACCATGACGGTCGAGCGCGCCAACGCCAATGCGCACAAGGACAAGGGCTGGCAGTTTTTTACCGACCGGATCATTGAAGTGGTCAGCCAACAGCAGCCGCACCTGGTGTTCATGCTGTGGGGCGCCCATGCCCAGAGCAAACAGAAGCTGATCGACGCCACCAAGCATCTGGTGCTGACGTCGGTGCATCCGTCACCGTTGTCGGCTTATCGCGGCTTTCTGGGGTGCGGGCATTTCAGCCGGACCAACAAGTTCCTGGAACAGAATGGCGAGACGCCGATCGAGTGGCGATTGCCGCCGGTTTGATGTGTTGTCCGTGATGGCCTCTTCGCGAGCAAGCCCGCTCCCACATTTGACCGTGTGAACAACTCGGTCAAATGTGGGAGCGGGCTTGCTCGCGAAGGGCTCGACTCGGTCTCTCAGGATGACTCAGGCTGCCGGTTCCAGTACTTGAACAACGGCTCCGCCAGAAACAGCACAAACAACAACCGCATCACCTGCATCGCCGTCACCAGCGGCACCGACAGTTGCAGGGTCTCCGCCGTCAGGCTCATCTCGGCAATGCCACCGGGCATCATGCCCAGGGTCAGTGAACGCAAATCCAGATGGGTCAGGGCACTCAAGCCCAGTGCCGCCGCCGTGGCAATCAACATGGTCAACACCGTGCCGATCAAGGTCCGGCCCATGAACGAGGGCGCGCGGCGGAAAAACTGCCGGTTGAAGTGGCAGCCCAAGCCGCTGCCGATCAGCCACTGGCCGATCTGGCTGCCGCCATTGGGCAAACCGATGTGCAGGTCCCAACCGATGCTCACCGCCGCACTCACCAGCAACGGCCCGAACAGCCAGGGGTTGGGTTGACGCAGGCGTTCCCAGATCCAGGCCGCCAATGCGCCTGCCGGAAACAGGATGGCCAGCCAGCGCCAATCGATGCTGCCGGCGTGGGAGATCGGTGCGCCGTCGCCCAGCAGGTATTTGAAGGCTGCCGGCACACAGAGCACCACCACCAGCACCCGCAAACTTTGCCCCGCCGCTACCCGGCTGAGCACTGCACCATTGCGGGCGCCGAGGTTGACCATCTCCCCGGAGCCACCGGGCATGCTGGAGAAGAACGCCGTGGCGCGATCTTCACCCGTGCGCCGCATCAACCAGACGCCGACCACCGCTGACAGGCTGGTGACCAACGCACCGAAGAAGATCAGACCGAAATGGCTCAGCACCTGCTCCATCACCACCGGGGTGAAGTGCAGGCCGATACCGATGCCGACGATCCACTGGCCGCACTTGCGCCCGCCAGGGATTTCCGCCAGTTGCCAGGGCGTCAGGCAGCGCACCAGGATGATCGCCAGCAACGAGCCGACCATCCACGGCAGCGGCCAGCCGACCTGGCTGGCGAGGTAACCGCCCAGCAGGCCGACCAGTGGCGTGCCCCACCAGGCTTTGAACGGTGTTCGATCAGACATCGGCGATAACGCGCCGTGCAACCGAACGTTTACGCCAGATCCGTACGATCGGCACCAGCAACATGACCACAATCAGACTCCAGACACCGATGGTGATCCCGCTCGACCAGAGGATATCCAGCGAACCGTTGGAGATCGACAAGGCCCGACGCAGGTTTTGCTCCATCAAGCCGCCGAGGATGAAGCCCAGCAGCACCGGCGACAACGGGAAGTCCAGTTTGCGCAAAATGTAGCCGAAGATGCCGATACCGATCATCAGGAACAAATCGAACGTGGTGGCATGCACCGCGTACACGCCGATGGCGGTGATGATCGCGATCATCGGCACCAGCGCCCAGTTCGGCACGGCGAGGATTTTGGTGAAGATGCGGATCATCGGGATGTTGAGGATCACCAGCATGATGTTGGCGATGAACAACGACGCGATCAGGCCCCAGACGATGTCCGGTTGCTGTTGGAACAGCATCGGGCCCGGGGTGATGTTGTACAGCGACAGGGCGCCGATCATCACCGCCGTGGTGCCCGAGCCGGGAACGCCGAGGGTCAGCATCGGCACCAGCGCGCCGCAAGCTTCGGCGCCGATGGCGGTTTCCGGGGCCGCGAGGCCACGCTTGTCGCCCTGGCCGAACTTGCCGTTCGGACCGGCAATGCGTTTTTCGGTCATGTAGGCCACGGCGCTGGCCAGCGTCGCACCGGCACCCGGCAGCACGCCCATGATGAAGCCGAGCACCCCGCAACGCATGTTCACCCAGAACACCGAAGCAGCTTCCTTGAAGTTGAACATCATCCGCCCGGTCGCCTGGAAGGCTTCCTGGCCACGGTGGGTTTTTTCCAGCAGCAACAGGATTTCGCTGATGGAGAACAGGCCCAACACCAGCACCACGAATTGAATGCCGTCGGTGAGGTGGATGTTGTCGCCGGTGAAGCGGTACACGCCGCTGTTGGCATCGATGCCGACGGTGGACAGGAACAGCCCGATCAGCGCCGCAATGAACGTCTTGAGTGGTCGATCACCGGCCATGCCGCCGAGGCAGACAATCGCAAACACCATCAGCACGAAGTATTCCGCCGGGCCGAAGGCAATCGCCCACTTCGCCAGGATGGGCGCGAACACCACCATCCCGCAGGTCGCAATGAACGCACCGATGAACGAACTCCAGGCCGACAGCGATAGCGCCACACCGGCCAGACCCTGTTTAGCCATCGGGTAGCCGTCGAGGGTGGTCATCACGGTGGATGCTTCGCCCGGAATGTTCAGCAGAATCGAGCTGATACGGCCACCGTATTCGCAACCCAGGTACACCGCCGCCAACAGGATCAGCGCAGACTCCGGCGGCAGGCCCAGGGCGAACGCAATCGGGATCAGCAACGCCACGCCGTTGATCGGCCCCAGCCCCGGCAGCAGGCCGACGACCGTGCCGATCAGCGTGCCGCTGAGCGCGGTCACCAGGTTGTAGGGGGTCAGTGCGACGCCGAAGCCGTGACTCAAATAACCAAGCGTATCCATATCAGTTCTCCAGAACGTCGAGCAGGCCCAGAGGCAGTGGCACGTCCATGACTTTGTCGAACAGCAGGTACAGGCCGACACTCATCAGGCTGATGATCACCGCGCCCGGCAACCAGCGCCCGCCGTACAGGCGCGCCATCGGTATGCCCACCAGCATGCTGCTGAGGATGAAGCCCAGCGGTTCGAACAGCCCGGCGAAGACCAGCAGCAACACCACGCACACGCCAATCTTGGTCAGGGTTTCGCGATCCATCGGTGGATCTTCATCGGTGTGCTTGATCGGCGAAGGGCGGTACACCATGTACACCAGCGCCAGGCCCATCAGCCCGAGCATCAACAAGGGAAAGGCGCGCGGGCCGATCGGTTCGTAGGAAAAAGGTGCCTGGTAGGGCCAGGCCATCAGCACCAGGCTGAGGCAGGCCAGCAACAGCACCGAAGCAAACAGGCGTTGTAAGAGCATGGGAAACTCCTGTGCCACGGCCCCGCGCAACGGGACCGTGGCCGCTAGACAGAGAGGATCACTGGATCAGGCCGAACTCTTTGGCCAGCACTTTGTAGTCCGCGACTTGCTTCTTCACGTAGGTGTCCAGTTCCGGGCCGGTCATGGCAAACGGGAACAGTTCACGCTGGTCGCGCAGCTTGGCGAACTCGTCGGAGGCCAGCAGTTTGTCGAAGGACGCTTTCCACCAGGCGTAGTCCTCGTCGCTGACTTTCGGCCCGAGGTAGAAGCCGCGAACCACCGGCCAGACGATGTCGTAGCCTTGCTCCTTGGCGGTCGGGATGTCTTTCATTTCCGGCTCGTCCAGGCGCTTCTCGGAGAACACCGCCAGCAGGCGCATGTCGCCGCTCTGGATGTGCGGCATGGAGTCGGAGATGTCGGTGCTGCCGACCTGGATGTGGCCGCCGAGCAGGGCCGTGGCGATTTCACCGCCGCCTTCGAGGGCGACGTAACGCAGGTCGCGCGGGTTGATGCCGGCGGCCTTGGCGATCAGGGCGGTTTGCATCCAGTCCTGGCTGCCGACGGTGCCACCGGAACCGATCACCACTTTGCTCGGATCTTTCTTCAGCGCCTGTACCAGGTCGTCCAGGGTCTTGTAGGGCGAATCGCTCTTCACCGCGATGGCGCCGTAGCTGGTGCCGACGGCGGCCAGCCAGCGCACATTGGTTTCGTCAAAACGACCGAACTTGCCTTGCGCCAGGTTCAACAGCGAGCCGCTGGACCAGGCCACCAGGGTGCCGGCATCCGCCGGACGCTGGGCCACCACCGCGTTGTAGGCCACCGCACCGACACCGCCGGGCATGTAGGTCACGCGCATCGGTTTGGTCAGCAGTTTTTCATTGATCAGCGCGCTTTGCGCCAGTTTGCAGGTCAGGTCGAAACCGCCGCCAGGAGAGGCCGGGGCGATACATTCCGGGCGCTTTGGCTCGGCCATCAATTGGCCGGCAAACAGCACGCAGCTGGCGGCGAGGGCGAAACGGCGCAGTGATCGATTCATTTTTGTCTCCACAGGAGTTGTTGTTTTTCGGGATGATTCAGGCGCGACGATTTCGCGCGGCGCTGGCGTGTTCAAGTCCGCAGGGACTGAACGACGGGCAACCGGCTTCGGCGCTGGCAAAACGTAGACAAGGGGGCGTGCGGGGAAGGGCGGTGCGGGCAAGCCTGGGGCTGTGTGGACAGCATGGCGAAGTACCTCGGTTATTGTTCTTATTGGCGAAAACGCTTCATGGCGTTTTTCGGGAGCTACATTTCACAGCAGGGTGCAGATGACGGTTGGAACGTCAGTTCGAAACATTCCGTAACCCGACTCTAACCACTCAACCTTTCGCTAACCTTTCAGGATGCTTTCACGGCTTTTCGGGCTTCACAGGGGCGGATGCCGCTGTAAACTCCGCGCGAAAGAATGGCGTCGACCATCCCTGAATGAGGTAAAGATCCATGCGTGTCCTGCTCGTCGAAGACCATCTGCAGCTCGCCGACAGTGTCGCCCAGGCGCTCAAGAGCACCGGCTTGACCGTGGATGTGCTGCACGACGGCGTGGCCGCTGACCTGGCGCTGGGCAGCGAGGACTACGCCATGGCGATCCTCGATGTCGGTTTGCCGCGCATGGATGGCTTTGAAGTGCTGGCGCGATTGCGCGCCCGGGGCAAGAACCTGCCGGTGTTGATGCTGACCGCGCGCAGCGACGTCAAGGACCGGGTCCATGGCCTGAACCTCGGTGCCGACGACTACCTGGCCAAGCCGTTTGAACTCACCGAACTCGAAGCCCGGGTCAAGGCCCTGCTGCGCCGCAGTGTGTTGGGCGGTGAACGCGTGCAGCGCTGCGGCGTACTGGCCTACGACCTGGAAACCCGACGCTTCACGCTTGGCGAGGAGTTGTTGACCCTGACCTCCCGCGAGCAGGCGGTGCTCGAAGCCTTGATCGCCCGTCCCGGCCGGGTGATGAGCAAGGAACAATTGGCCTCCCAGGTCTTTGGCCTCGATGAAGAAGCCAGCCCGGACGCCATCGAAATCTACGTGCACCGCTTGCGCAAGAAGCTCGACGGCCAGCCGGTCGCCATCGTGACGTTCCGAGGCCTTGGCTACCTGCTGGAAAGCCGCGATGCATAAGCCCAGCAGCCTGCGCTGGCGGTTGCTGTGGAACCTGGCGCTGTTGCTGGTGGTGTTGATGCTGGCCAGTGGCTTGAGCGCCTACTGGAACGGTCGCGAAGCAGCCGACACGGCCTATGACCGGACCTTGCTGGCTTCGGCGCGCACCATCGCCGCCGGCCTGTCCGAGCGCGACGGCAGCCTGAGCCTCGACGTGCCTTACGTGGCCCTCGATACCTTCGCCTACGACAGCGCCGGGCGAATTTTTTACCTGGTCAACGACATCAACCAGAAGCTGATTTCCGGCTACGAAAACCTTCCGGGCCCGCCGGCGGGAACGCCGCGCACCGATGACTATCCGGCCCTGGCACGGTTTTACAACGCGACTTACCGGGGGCAGAACGTGCGGGTGGTCAGCCTGCTCAAGCCGGTCAGCGAGCCAAACATGAATGGCATGGCGGAAATTCGCGTGGCGGAGACCGATGAGGCGCGCGTCGACATGGCCCGCAGCCTGGCGGCCGATACCTTGCTGCGGTTGGGCATGCTGGCGGTCGGTGCGCTGTTGCTGGTGTGGTTTGCCGTCAGTGCGGCATTGCGTCCGCTGGAACGCTTGCGAACGGCAGTGGAAGAGCGGCAGTCCGACGATCTTCGCCCGTTGCCTTTGGTCGAAGTGCAGCGCGAACTGTGGCCGCTGGTGCGTGCGCTCAATCACTTTACCGAACGCCTGCGGGGACAGTTCGAGCGTCAGGCACAGTTCATCGCCGATGCCGCCCATGAGTTGCGTACCCCGCTGGCTGCGCTCAAGGCGCGGCTTGAGCTTGGGCTGCGGGCGAGTGAGCCGGAAACCTGGCGCAGTACCCTGGAAACCGCTGCACAGAGCACCGATCGCCTGACCCACCTGGCCAACCAGTTGCTGTCACTGGCGCGGGTGGAAAACGGCGCCCGGGCGATTGCCGAGGGCGGCGCGCAGCTGCTCGACCTGAGCCAGCTGGCGCGTGAATTGGGCATGGCGATGGCACCGCTGGCCCACAAGCGTGGCGTGGCACTGGCACTTGAAGCGGACGAGCCGGTCTGGCTGCGAGGCGAACCGACCTTGTTGAACGAACTGTTGAGCAATCTGGTGGACAACGCGCTGGCCCACACGCCACCGGGCGGCAACGTCATTCTGCGGGTCTCGGCACCAGCGGTGCTGGAGGTCGAGGACGATGGGCCGGGCATTCCCCTGGATGAGCGTGACCGGGTGTTCGAGCGCTTTTATCGACGCAACCAGCAGGTGGCGGGATCCGGCCTGGGCTTGGCGATTGTCGGGGAGATTTGCCGGGCGCACCTGGCGCAGATCAGCCTGCACGATGGCGAGCAGGCGGGGTTGAAGGTGCGGGTGAGTTTTATTGCCGGGGAGTGAGGGTGTTTGTGCTGGCCCTTCGCGAGCAAGCCCGCTCCCACACGGGATCTATGTAACACCACAAGTCCCAGTGGGAGCGGGCTTGCCCGCGAAGGCGGCGACGCGACCTCGAATCAGTAAAACATCGAGCGCGTTTCTTCCAGGTCAGCGCACATCGCCTTGTTATCAGGGTCGATACCGAGCGTGTTGAACGCCGGCACGCTGAATGGATCGATACGCGAGATCGGGTGGTCGGTGTCCTTGTGGCAATACAGGCTGGCCACTTGCACCAGGTCGGCATAATCGATTTGCGCGGATTTGCGCTTGAAGTCCAGGTACAGCTGCGGCACCTGCACCAGCATGTCCGGAAACTCCCAGACCCTGAGCAATTTGTCGCCCAGCAGCGGGTGGATGCGGTCGATCACATGGTTGAGGCTGACCGGGTCGGACAGCAGCTCATAGTGATCCTCGGCGTAGGTCAGGATCGGCAGGACACCGATCTGATGCACCAGTCCACCCAGCGCCGCCTGATCAGGCTTGAGCTGGGTGTAGCTGCGGCACAGGGCATAGCTGACACCGGCGATTTCCAGGCTCTTGCGCCAGACTTCGCGCATTTTCTGTTCCACCACCTCGGAACGGGCATGGAAAATCTGTTCCATGACCAGGCCGATGGCCAGGTTGCTGCTGTAGTTGATGCCCAGGCGCGTGATCGCCGTGTGCAGGTCGGTGACTTCCTGGGTCGCGCGCAGCAGCGGGCTATTGACCACTTTGATCAGGCGCGCCGACAGCGCGGCGTCGCGGCCGATCACTTTGCTCAAGGTGCTGATACTGATGTCCGGGTCTTCAGCGGCCTTGCGAATCTGCAAGGCCACTTCCGGTAATGTCGGCAGAACCAGGTCATCGTTATCGATGGCCTCAACCAAATCCTGTTGGACCTTTTCCGCCAGCTCACTCATTTCGTTTATCCAGGTGTCGCAAAAAAAGTACGGCGGTTATCGCTGGATTTCGCGGTCGCGGTCCAGTTGGTAAGGCAGGTCGAGCACGTGCAGGGCCGGGCCGTCGAGCGCGCCGACGTGGATATCGCCAGCCTCCGCCGCTTCGGCCTGCAACACGGCCAGCAGTTCAATGGCTTGGCCGGCACGGGCGGCCAGCACCACTTCGCCGATCGAACTGCCGTGACTCGGGGAGAACAGCGGGGTACCGGGTTCAGGCAGTTCGCTGGCATCCAGGCGCACGCGATAGAGGCGACGCTTGAGTTTGCCCAGGTACTGCATCCGCGCGACGATTTCCTGGCCGGTGTAGCAGCCTTTCTTGAAACTGACGCCACCGACGGCTTGCAGGTTGAGCATTTGCGGGATGAACAGTTCGCGAGTGGCCGGCATCACCTGACCGATCCCGGCGCGGATCTGGCCCAGCAACCACTGGTTCAGATCGCCTTCGGCCAGCAGGGCGGCGAGTTTGCCCTTGACGGCATCGGCTTGGTCGGCGGCGACCCAAAGTTCGGCGCGTCCGGGCGATACGCGAATGGCGATCAAACCGTCATGGCGCACGACGCTGTCGGTGTCTGCCGGCAACTCAAGCCCGAGGCTGGTCAATGCAACCTCGCCATGGTCGATGCCGAAGCGGACCCAGGCGGTACTTTCATCGGTCAATTTGGACTTGGAGAACACCGCGTACTTTTTCAGGTCGGCCAGCTGCGGTTCCAGCAACTCGCTGGCCATGGCCAGGAGCACGCCGTCCCCTTCGAGCAGGATTCGGAAGCTCGATTGCATCCGGCCTTTCTGCGTGCAGCGCGCGCCCAGGCTGGCCTGGGTGTCGCTCAGGTAGTTGAGATTGCAGGTCAATTGGCCTTGCAGGAACTTGCCGGCGTCCGCGCCGCGGACCGCCAGGACACCTTCATGAGACAGCGTGCAGAAAAAAGCAGAATCGGCCATGGGTCATCGCAGGGTAAAGAGTCTGGCGGACATGATAAGGGGGCGCCCTCGAAATGGGTAGTTCACAAAGGTTCGCCGGTGACCGACCAAAGCCGACTGTTCGATCAGGCACGGGGCTGTATACTTGCGGCCTATTTGAGGAGCGCTCCATGGTCGAAGATGTTGAACTGAATCGCCTCTACTGGCACAGCCGCCGCGGCATGCTTGAGCTTGACGTGTTGCTGGTGCCGTTTGTGAAAGAGGTCTATCCGCACCTCAACCAGGTCGATCGCGACTGCTACGTCAGGTTGCTCGAATGCGAGGATCAGGACATGTTCGGCTGGTTCATGGAACGCGCCGAGTCGGAAGATCCGGAGCTTCAGCGCATGGTTCGCATGATCCTGGATCGTGTCCAGCCCAAGTAATTCGTTCGAATGCCGCTGGCATGCCTCAAGGCAGTTGCTGGCGGCGTATCTCTTGGCCCAGCTGCTTGTGTTGGGTTCGCTGTTCCTGCTCTCCGTTCCGCTCTGGGCCAGCTTGCTCGGCGCTTTCGGCTGCCTGTTGCACGGCGCCCGGGCGTTGCCACGGGTGATTCTGCTGACGCACCCGCAAGCGTTTCGCGGTCTGCGTCGCAATACCGAGGGCTGGCAGTTATGGAGTCAGGCGGCGGGATGGCAAGCGGTACAGTTGCGACCGGACAGCCTGGCGCTGCCGTTGCTCGTGGTATTGCGATTTCGCGTGAAAGGCGAACGATGCGTCAGGGCCATTTGCGTGCCCCGGGATTCGCAGGCGGCGGATGTGCACCGACGCCTGCGGGTCCGGCTCAAGTTCAGTCGGCGTAGGTGGGCGGCACCAGAATAGTGTCGAGGGCGACCGGCAGCATGTCCGGGTAGTCGAGCGTGTAATGCAGGCCACGGCTTTCCTTGCGCTCCATGGCTGACAGGATCATCAGCTCGGCCACCTGGGCCAGGTTGCGCAACTCGATCAAATCCCGGCTGACCTTATAGTTACTGTAGAACTCGTCGATTTCGTCGAGCAACAGGCGCACCCGGTGCTGGGCCCGTTGCAGGCGCTTGTTGGTGCGCACGATACCCACGTAGTCCCACATGAATCGGCGCAATTCATCCCAGTTGTGCGCGATGATCACGTCCTCATCGGAGTCGGTCACCTGGCTCGCATCCCACACGGGCAGGGCGGCGGGGGCCGAAACCCGGGGCAATTGCTCCAGAATGTCCGCCGCCGCCGAACGGGCGTATACAAAGCACTCCAGCAACGAGTTGCTGGCCATGCGGTTGGCGCCGTGCAGGCCGGTGAAGCTGGTTTCGCCAATCGCGTACAGCCCCGGCACATCGGTGCGCCCCTGCTGGTCGACCATGACCCCGCCACAGGTGTAGTGCGCCGCCGGCACCACCGGAATCGGTTGCCTGGTGATGTCGATGGAGAATTCAAGGCAGCGTTCGTACACGGTCGGAAAGTGCGTCTTGATGAACGCCTCGGACTTGTGGCTGATGTCCAGGTAAACGCAATCCACGCCGAGACGCTTCATCTCATGGTCGATGGCCCGGGCGACGATGTCGCGCGGAGCCAGTTCGGCCCGAGGGTCGAAGCGCTGCATGAAGCGTTCGCCGTTGGGCAGCTTCAGGTGTGCGCCTTCGCCGCGCAGGGCTTCGGTGATGAGGAAACTCTTGGCCTGCGGGTGATACAGGCAGGTGGGGTGGAACTGGTTGAATTCCAGGTTCGCCACCCGGCAGCCCGAACGCCAGGCCATGGCGATACCGTCGCCGCAGGCGCCATCGGGGTTACTGGTATAGAGGTAGACCTTGGCGGCGCCGCCGGAGGCGAGGATCACGAAACGGGCGCCGTAGGTGTCGACTTCGCCGGTGCCGCGATTGAGCACGTAGGCACCCAGGCAGCGATCACCCTTGAGGCCGAGGCGTTTTTCAGTGATCAGGTCGATCGCCACCCGCTGTTCCAGCAGCTCGATGTTCGGCCGTTGCCTGGCCTGGGTCAGCAGTGTCCTGAAAATGGCCGCGCCGGTGGCATCGGCGGCATGAATGATGCGTCGGTGACTGTGGCCGCCTTCGCGGGTCAGGTGGAATTCGAATCCGCCATCTTCGGTGCCGGACTGCTCATCGCGGGTAAAGGGTACGCCCTGGTCGATCAGCCACTGGATCGCTTCTTTACTGTGTTCGACGGTAAAGCGCACCGCATCTTCATGACACAGGCCACCACCGGCATTGAGGGTGTCATCGACGTGGGATTCAACGGTGTCGGTATCGTCCAGGACCGCCGCGACACCGCCCTGGGCCCAGAACGTCGAGCCGTTGGCGAGGTCGCCCTTGCTCAGTACCGCGATGCGCAAATGACCGGGCAAGGTCAGCGCAAGGCTCAAGCCGGCAGCACCGCTGCCAATTACCAGGACATCGTGTTGAAACTGTTGGCTCATTTCAGGATTCCGCTCAAAGCGACCCGGTTCGGGGTAGGCGCTGGACATCTGGAAGGCAAGGTCAGGCAACCGCACAGCCCACTAGTATATAGAGGGGGGGAGCGGCACAATAGCCGAGCCCATATGGCATTGTGAAACTACTGTGACGGAAAAAACCTGACGCTTCGTCGGATGATTTTTTGACCGATTGGGTGACATGAGGACTGTATCGTGGATTTAACAGTCTTTTTCTCTTCACGGTTGCACAATGTGGCGTTCGCGCAGCTATAAATATTTGGAACTTTTGCCAAAGGCCCAAGATCAATAGACGGTTGCCTGAATCAAGGGACAGTGTCGGGTTCGGTGAAGGGTCTTGATTGGATCCTTGTCCGCGAAACCGATGACAAGATTATTCGCGCAGCCGGGGAATCTCGCGCTGCGCTTTTCGTGCGTGCCGAATCAGAGCCCGCAGGAAACTTGCCTGGAGGGGGAGAACTTTTGCGAAAAGCCCGAGTCTATGTTTGCAAGTCCGGTCGTTTAGTTATGCAAGCCTCCTCCGAGCTTATCGAGGAGTGTTCATGCTAACCCAGGAAGAGGATCAGCAACTGGTCGAACGCGTTCAGCGCGGCGACAAGCGTGCTTTCGATCTGCTAGTGCTGAAATACCAGCACAAAATTCTCGGGTTGATCGTGCGTTTTGTGCACGACACCCATGAAGCCCAGGATGTTGCGCAGGAAGCCTTTATCAAGGCCTATCGCGCACTTGGAAATTTTCGCGGAGACAGCGCGTTTTATACGTGGCTTTACCGCATCGCCATCAACACGGCGAAGAACTATCTGGTTTCACGCGGCCGTCGGCCGCCGGATAGCGATGTCAGTTCCGAGGATGCAGAGTTCTACGATGGCGATCATGGCCTCAAGGATCTCGAGTCGCCAGAACGGGCTTTGCTGCGGGATGAGATTGAAGGCACCGTCCATCGAACCATCCAGCAACTTCCAGAAGATTTGCGTACGGCTTTAACTTTACGTGAATTCGATGGTCTGAGTTACGAGGACATTGCGAGCGTCATGCAATGTCCGGTGGGCACCGTGCGCTCCCGGATCTTCCGCGCCCGGGAGGCCATCGATAAAGCCCTGCAGCCGTTGTTGCAGGAAAACTAAAGACAGCGGCGATAGCCAAGAGAGGAACGCCATGAGTCGTGAAGCCCTGCAGGAATCGCTGTCCGCAGTGATGGATAACGAAGCGGACGAATTGGAATTGCGTCGGGTGCTCAGCGCCTGCGACGACGTTGAAACCCGTGACACCTGGGCTCGTTATCAGATCGCTCGGGCAGCGATGCACAAGGATTTGCTGCTTCCACGCCTGGATATCGCAGCGGCCGTTTCCGCAGCCCTGGCTGACGAAACCGTGCCGGCAAAAGCCACCCGTGGTCCATGGCGCAGCCTGGGTCGTCTGGCCGTTGCCGCTTCGGTAACCGTTGCCGTGCTGGCCGGTGTTCGCCTGTATAACCAGGACGAGATTGCCGGTGTTGAACTGGCCCAGCAATCCACCCAACAGAATCTGGCCGCTCCTCAAGTCAAGGGCCCGGCTGTTCTGGCAGGCTACAATGAGAGCTCGGAAGCCACAGGCCCCATGGCCAACGGCGTACTGCAAGGCCAGCCGGGCTGGCACGATCAACGTCTGCCGAGCTACTTGCGCCAGCATGCCCAGCAGGCTGCATTGAAAGGTACTGAGAGCGCTCTGCCATACGCTCGTGCAGCAAGCCTGGAAAACCGTTAAGGAGGATCATGCGCGCCATCCCTCTACTTACGCTTCTGCTTGGTGGCTGGTTTGTTGTTCCAGCCAACGCCGATGAAGCCCAGGACTGGTTGACCCGTCTTGGTCAGGCCGAGCAGCAGCAGAGCTTTCACGGTACTTTTGTCTACGAGCGTAACGGTAGTTTTTCTACCCATAACATCTGGCACCGCGTTCAGGATGGCAAGGTTCGCGAGCGGCTGCTCCAGCTCGACGGCTCCGCGCAGGAAGTCATACGCATTGATGGACATACTCAATGCGTCAGCGGCACCCTGATGGCAGGGCTGGGGGATTCGCCGAATTCCTCATCGCGTGCACTCGATCCACAAAAGCTCAAGAACTGGTATGACCTTGCTGTCATCGGCAAGTCGCGCGTGGCTGGGCGGGCAGCAGTGATTGTTTCACTGACGCCTCGCGATCAACACCGCTACGGTTTCGAACTCCATCTGGATAAGGATACTGGCCTGCCGCTCAAGTCATTGCTGCTCGATGACAAGGGACGATTGCTGGAGAGGTTTCAGTTCACGCAACTGGATACCGCCAATGTGCCCTCCGACAGCGATCTGCAGCCCGGCACTGATTGCAAGGCCGTCAATCTCGACAGTGACAAGGCTTCCGCCGCCAAGGCTGCTCAGGTCTGGCATTCAGACTGGTTGCCACCGGGTTTCGAGCTGACCAGCAGTACGGCTCGCAAGGATCCCGAGACCAAAACCCAGGTCAACAGCCTGATGTATGACGATGGCCTGGCGCGTTTTTCGGTGTTTCTGGAGCCTCTGAATGGCGCCGCCGTCACCGATACCCGCACTCAGCTTGGGCCAACCGTGGCAGTGTCTCGCCGCTTGACTACACCGCAGGGCGAGATGATGGTGACCGTTGTAGGCGAGATCCCGATAGGTACGGCTGAACGGATAGCGTTATCCATGCGTACCGATGCCGCTGCGACCAAGCAGTGAGCTGTAATCGAAATGTTTCGTGAGCATTT
Source organism: Pseudomonas fluorescens (assembly GCF_902498195.1). Lineage (GTDB taxonomy): Bacteria > Pseudomonadota > Gammaproteobacteria > Pseudomonadales > Pseudomonadaceae > Aquipseudomonas > Aquipseudomonas fluorescens_BU. Next base: position 809,001 of record NZ_CABVIY010000002.1, read on the forward strand.
CAATTTGCAAATACCCCAAGAATTTTTTATAGGTCAGAGCCCCTCGGCTCTGGCCTTGTTTGTTGTTCCCGGAACAAAAATACCGGCGTATCTTTCCCGGTGTTCCTTGATCCATATCGCTTAACCATGCTCGTCGTAACGGGAGCCGTATGTCGATACCACGCTTGAAGTCTTATCTCACCATTTTTGCCACCGTGTTGGTGCTCGGTCAGGCGGTCACTGCGCAAGCGGTCGAATTGCCTGATTTCACACAACTGGTCGAGCAAGCCTCGCCCGCGGTGGTGAACATCAGTACCACGCAAAAACTGCCTGATCGCAAAGTAAACCAGCAGATGCCGGATCTCGAAGGCTTGCCGCCCATGCTGCGCGAGTTCTTCGAACGAGGCATGCCAGCCCAGCCGCGTTCGCCTCGTGGTGATCGCCAGCGTGAAGCCCAGTCCCTGGGGTCGGGCTTCATCATCTCGCCTGACGGCTACATCCTGACCAACAATCATGTAATTGCCGATGCCGATGAGATTCTTGTGCGTCTGGCCGATCGCAGTGAAATGAAGGCCAAGCTGGTCGGCACCGATCCGCGTTCCGATGTGGCGTTGCTGAAAATCGAAGGAAAGGATCTGCCAGTCCTCAAGCTTGGCAAATCCCAGGATCTGAAAGCCGGCCAATGGGTCGTGGCGATCGGTTCGCCTTTTGGCTTTGACCACACGGTGACCCAGGGCATCGTCAGTGCCGTTGGCCGAAGCCTGCCGAATGAAAACTATGTGCCGTTCATCCAGACCGACGTGCCGATCAACCCGGGTAACTCCGGTGGCCCGCTGTTCAACCTGAACGGCGAAGTGGTCGGGATCAATTCGCAGATCTACACCCGCTCCGGTGGCTTCATGGGCGTGTCGTTCGCCATTCCGATCGACGTGGCCATGGACGTTTCCAATCAGTTGAAAAGCGGTGGCAAAGTCAGCCGTGGCTGGTTGGGTGTCGTGATCCAGGAAGTGAACAAGGACCTGGCCGAGTCGTTTGGTCTGGAGAAGCCAGCGGGTGCGCTGGTGGCCCAGATCCAGGATGACGGCCCTGCAGCCAAGGGTGGCCTGCAAGTCGGCGATGTGATCCTGACCATGAATGGTCAGCCGATCGTCATGTCCGCCGATCTGCCGCATCTGGTAGGTGCGTTGAAGGCGGGTTCGAAAGCCAATCTGGAAGTGATTCGAGAGGGCAAGCGCAAGAACGTCGAGTTGACGGTCGGTGCTATTCCTGACGAAGACAAGGATATGGATGCATTGCCGAAATCGGGTGTCGAGAGCAACAGCAATCGCCTCGGTGTTTCGGTCGTCGAGCTCACCGCCGAACAGAAGAAAGCCTACGACCTCAAGGGTGGCGTGGTGATCAAGGAAGTTCAGGAAGGGCCTGCCGCGATGATCGGCCTGCAGCCAGGGGATGTCATTACCCACCTGAACAATCAGGCCATCGAATCCACCAAGGAATTCACTGACATCGCCAAGGCGCTGCCGAAGAATCGCTCGGTGTCGATGCGGGTTCTGCGCCAGGGCCGCGCCAGCTTCATCACCTTCAAACTGGCTGAATAATCCGGTTGCTGGCTGAATAAGAAACCGCCTCGAAAGAGGCGGTTTTTTTGTGCCTGAAACTAAGGGTTTCTGCTGCCGTCAGCCCATCATGTCCTTGATCATGCGCTCCTGTTCCATCAACTCGCGCTGGCGGGCATCGATTCTCGAGGACAGCGGGAAGTTGGTGCCGGCCTTGCGCTTGGCGAAATCCAGTTGCTGGATGGCCTGGCGATAGTCGCCGACCAGGGCGAAATACTCGGCGCGCGCCTGATGCAGGCCGATGATATTGCCTGACAGGCCTCGGGTCTCGGCCACCTGGTACCACACGTCAGGATCGTCCGGTCGCGACTTGAGCAAGCCTTCGAGGGCTTTTTCGGCGTCGGCGGCACGGTTCTGTTTCAGCAGCAGGTCAACACGCACCTGGTTCAGCGGATAGTTGCCGGGGTACTGGGTCAGCATCCGGTCTACCCGGGACTGCGCATCCGGGAGGCGGTTGTTGGTGATGTCCAGATCGATTTGCGCGAGGTTGTAAATGATCTCGTTCGGCGACTTGGCCAGCAACAGCTTGAGGTTTTCCCGTGCCTCGTTCAGCTGGCCGCCCTTGATCTGGGCGATGGCCAGGCCATAGCGAGCGACATCGCTTTTCGGGTTTTCATCCAGTTGCGCGCGGAAGCGCTTCGCGCCCAGGCCAGGTGTTTCTTCATAGATCAACTGGACCCGTGCACGAATCAGTTGATAACGCAGGGTGTCTTCGATTCCCCCCGGCTTGGCCTGTTCGGCGCGGTTGCGGGTGTCGGCGATACGCGATTCGGTCACCGGGTGAGTCAGCAGGAATTCCGGTGGCTTGGCGTCGAAACGATATTGTCGCCCCAGGCGCTCGAACATGGTGGGCATCGAGCGCGGATCGTAGCCGGCCTTTTCCAGATTGAGGATGCCGATGCGGTCGGCTTCCTGTTCGTTTTGACGGGAGAACCGCCGCTGCTCCTGAATCGCCGCCGCCTGCGTGCCCGCAATGGCGGCGATACCCGCATCGCCGGCGCCGGCTGCGGCGATCACGATCCCGGCCAGCAGCGCGGCCATCATTGGCACTTGCATGCGTTGTTGGGCTTCGACGCCACGGGCAAAGTGGCGCTGCGACAAGTGCGCCAGTTCGTGAGCCAGTACCGAGGCGTATTCGCCTTCGGTCTGGGCGTTGAGGAACAAGCCTCCGTTCACACCGACAATCCCGCCTGGCGCCGCGAAGGCGTTGAGCTGCGGGCTGTTGATCAGGATGAATTCAAGACGCCGGTCATTGACCTGGCTGGTCTCCACCAGGCGATAAACGCTGGATTCGACATAGTCCTTGAGTTGCGGATCATTGAGCTGCGAGACCTGGCTGCGCAATAGCGCCAGCCACGCGCGGCCCAATTGGTATTCCTGCTGCGGCGAGACGATGGCAGAACTGGCGTCGCCGAGTGACGGCAGGTCGTCGGCAAAGCCCGGTGAGGCGAGCAGGCAAGCGAGCGTCAGCAGGGTAGGGCGCAAAAAAGTCATGCACAAAGCCTTAGTCGACAAAGACCTTACTGTAGCCGGACACCAGCCCTGCGACCAGATATTCTAGGCAACTCAACCATCTGAACCGGAGTGATGCAATGACCGACGCTGTAGCCCATGACGTTGAACTGGACGCCAGTGGCTTGAATTGCCCGTTGCCGTTACTCAAGGCCAAGATGGAACTCAACCGGATGGCCAGTGGCACGATACTCAAAGTGATCGCCACCGATGCGGGCTCGCAGCGCGACTTTCGCACCTTTGCCCGATTGGCCGGTCATACGCTGCTTCGTGAAGAAGATGAGTCGGGCGTGTACCGCTACTGGTTGAAAAAAGCCTGAATCCCCGCGGCATTTGTTCTTAAGGATTATTGATGTTCAAAGTGTTACGCGACTGGATGCAGCGCTACTTCTCCGATGAAGAAGCCGTGGTTCTGGCTGTTCTGCTCTTTCTGGCGTTCACCGCCGTACTGACGCTGGGCGGCATGCTGGCGCCAGTCCTGGCCGGGATGGTGCTGGCATACCTGATGCAGGGCCTGGTGCTGACCCTCGAACGCCTGCGTGTGCCAGGCGGCGCGGCGGTAGGGCTGGTGTTCGCGTTGTTCATGGGGCTGTTGCTGGTGTTCATCGTGGTCGTGGTGCCGTTGCTGTGGCATCAGTTGATCACCTTGTTCAACGAGTTGCCGGGCATGCTAGCCAAGTGGCAATCGCTGTTATTGCTGTTGCCGGAGCGCTATCCGCATCTGGTGTCCGACGAGCAGGTGCTGCAGGCCATCGAAGTGGCGCGGGGCGAGATTGGCAAGTTCGGGCAGTGGGCGCTGACGTTCTCGCTGTCGAGCCTGCCGCTGTTGGTCAACATCATGATCTATCTGGTGCTGGTGCCGATCCTGGTGTTTTTCTTCCTCAAGGACCGGGCGATGATTGGCCAGTGGGTGCGCGGCTACCTGCCCCGCGAGCGAACGCTGATCACCCGCGTAGCCCATGAAATGAACCGGCAGATCGCCAACTACATTCGCGGCAAGGTCATCGAGATTTTCATTTGCGGAGGGGTGACCTACATCGCCTTCGTCATTCTGGAGCTCAACTATGCGGCGCTGTTGGCGTTGCTGGTCGGGGTGTCGGTGGTGGTGCCCTACGTCGGGGCGGTGGTGGTGACCGTGCCGGTGTTTCTGATTGCATTGTTCCAGTGGGGCTGGAGCGATCAGTTCATCTATCTGATGGCGGTCTACGGAATCATCCAGACGCTGGACGGCAACGTGCTGGTGCCGTTGCTCTTTTCGGAAGCGGTGAATTTGCACCCGGTGGCGATCATCTGTGCGGTGCTGTTGTTTGGCGGGTTGTGGGGTTTTTGGGGGGTGTTCTTTGCGATTCCCCTGGCGACCCTGTTTAAAGCCGTGCTCGACGCGTGGCCGCGCAAGGAGCCGGTGGTGGCGCCGCTGCTTTAGATTGATTGTGCTGCAAAAAAGATCGCAGCCTCCGGCAGCTCCTACAGATACATGCGAACCCCTGTAGGAGCTGCCGAAGGCTGCGATCTTTCTGGAATCAGGCCTTGTTCAGCGCCTGGGCCGCCGCCAGAACCGCATCGACATGCCCCGGCACCTTCACCCCACGCCATTCCTGGCGCAACACACCATTCTTGTCGATCAGGAAGGTGCTGCGATCAACACCCATGTATTCCTTGCCGTACAGCTTCTTCAACTTGATCACGTCGAACAGCTGGCAAAGCGCTTCTTCCTTGTCGCTGATCAGCTCGAAGTTGAACGCCTGCTTGGCCTTGAAGTTTTCGTGGGACTTCAGGCTGTCGCGGGAAACGCCGAACACTTCGGTGTTGGCCGCTTTGAAGGCGTCAAGCTGATCGCGGAAACCCTGGCCTTGAGTGGTGCAGCCCGGGGTGCTGTCCTTCGGATAGAAGTAGATCACCACCTGCTTGCCTTTGAGCGCCGCCAGGCTGACGGTTTGCCCGATGGTGGCGGGGGCTTCGAAGTCGGCAACCGGTTGGTCGATGGCAACGGCCATGAAAGCATCCTTACATTGGGTTTTGAGGGCGCCACGGTTCGATCAGGGCATCCAGGTTAAGCGCATCGGCGAAATCCAGGAACTGATCGCGTAACCAGCTGATTTGCACGCCGGCCGGCAAAGTGACGGTGAACGTGGCATTGAGCATGGTGCCGCCGGTTTGCGGTGCCTGATACGTGTCGCAGGTCAGGTTTTCCAGCTCGACGTTGTGGTCCATGAAGAACTGGCACAGCTCGTTGATGATGTCCGAGCGGTAGGCCGAGCTGACATAGGCGACGTACGGCAGGGCCTGGGGACGGTTCTCCAGCGCGGCGCTACGCACCACATTGACCGTAAAGGCGTGCCGTTTTGCCAGCACTGGCAGGCTGCCTTCCAGGCGAGCCAGGGCGTCCCAGCTGCCCGAGATCTCGAGGACCAGCGCACTGCACTCGCCATGACGAGTCAGGCGAGAAGTGACCACGGCGCAGCGGTTTTCATGGCTGGCGCGGCACAGGACGTTAGTCAGCTCCATGGGGTTGGCGCCGAGGGCACTGATGACAAGGAATTGTTCGCGAACTGTGGGGGTGGACATGCAGCATTCCTAAAGCGATGAGCGGTCGGTACTTCTATCGGCTTGTTTTGCCGGGTGCGAGCCTGCGGATGCGAATTCAGAAAGCGCCAGGCGCAGGTTGCAACGTGCTCCAGTATGGCAGGAGCGAGTGGCGGCAACGCTGGAATGGGGCTTGTGATGCCGAAAATGGAGGCTCAAACCTGACGTACGAGCTTATCAGTACCGATCAAAGTCTGAAGGGTAGCGAAAAGCGACGCCAAGGGGAATGGCGGCAGCGCAGTACTTCGCTTGTACAAGCATCTTGGCGCCAGTACCATTACGGCTCTCTTTTTCCGGCAGGAGCGGTTGCATGATTGCGGGCAGTATGGTGGCACTGGTCACACCCATGGATGCACAAGGTCGTCTCGACTGGGACAGCCTGAGCAAACTGGTGGACTTTCACCTGCAAAACGGCACCCACGCCATCGTGGCGGTCGGCACTACAGGTGAATCGGCCACTCTTGATGTGAACGAACACATCGAAGTCATCCGTCGCGTCGTGAAGCAGGTCAATGGTCGCATTCCGGTGATTGCCGGTACCGGCGCCAACTCGACCCGCGAAGCCATCGAGCTGACCACCAACGCGAAGACCGCCGGCGCCGATGCGTGCCTGCTGGTCACGCCGTATTACAACAAGCCGACCCAGGAAGGCCTGTACCAGCACTTCAAGACCATCGCCGAAGCCGTCGACATCCCGCAGATCCTCTACAACGTGCCAGGTCGCACCGCGTGCGACATGCAGGCCGAGACCGTGATTCGTCTGTCGACCGTCAAGAACATCATCGGCATCAAGGAAGCCACCGGCGACCTCAAGCGTGCAAAAGACATCATCGACGGTGTCAGCAGCAACTTCCTGGTGATCTCCGGTGACGATGCCACCGCAGTCGAGCTGATCCTGCTTGGTGGCAAGGGTAATATTTCGGTCACCGCCAACGTCGCCCCGCGCGACATGGCCGACCTGTGCATCGCTGCCCTGAACGGCGACGCCGAGAAAGCGCGTGCCATTCATGAAAAACTGATGCCGCTCAATAAGACCCTGTTTATCGAATCCAATCCTATCCCCGTGAAATGGGCGCTGCATGAAATGGGCTTGATGCCGGACGGTATCCGTCTGCCGCTCACCTGGCTCAGCGCCGAATGTCATGAACCGCTGCGTCAGGCCATGCGCCAGTCCGGCGTCCTGGTTTAATTGAGGAAGTACAACGCATGAAGCGAATGGCCGGACTTTCCGCACTTGCCTTGATTATCTCCAGCACCAGTGGCTGCGGATGGATCTGGGGCCCGGAAGGTTATTTCCGTGACCGTGGTAGCGATTACCTGGAAGCGCAACAGACTGCACCGATGCAATTGCCACCGGATGTCCAGACCGCCAAGCGCCTGGACCCGCTGCTGCCAATCCCGCGTAACGTGGCCGATGACACCGTCAAGGGCGAATACGTCGTTCCTCGGCCGCTGCCCTTGTCCGCCGCTGCCGACGCCAGCGCTTACTCCCTGCAAAAGAGCGGCGATTCGCGTTCGATCCTGGCGCAGAACCCGCCTGCGGAAGCCTGGCCTGTGGCCGTGCAATTCTTCCAGGACAACGGTTTCCGCCTGGATGAACAACGTCCGCAAACCGGCGAATTCACCACGACCTGGCAACATTCCGACGAACTGTCGGCAGCCATGGCCAAGCGCCTGAGCGCGGCGGGCGTGAGCACCGATAGCGAAGTCCGCGCCCGGGTGCGTATCGAGCCAGGCGTGCAGCGCAACACCAGCGAAATCTATGTGGTCACCGCTGAGCGTCCTGCCGGCAGCACCGCCGACGTCGCCTTCACCAATCGTTCGGTCAACACTGGCCTGGACGCGGCTCTCGTCGATGACATGCTGGCAAGCATGAGCCGCATCTCGGAGAAGGGCGGTTCGGTCTCCATGCTGGCCTCCCGTGATTTCGACACGCCAAGCCGTGTCAGCCTGAGCGAAGATGGCAGCGGCAACCCTGTGCTGAACGTCGGTACCGACCTGGATCGTGCCTGGTCGAGCGTCGGCCGTGCACTGGAGCAAGGCGAGTGGCGCGTCGAAGACATCAACCGCAGCCTGGGCCTGTACTACATCAACCTGGCCGAAAAGGCCGAGAAGAAGGACGACAAGCCAGGTTTCTTCAGTGGCCTGTTCGGCAGCAAGCCGGACAAGGAAGAAGTTGAAGCCCGTGCCGAGCGTTATCAGGTTCGCCTGAGCAAGGTGGGTGACAGCGTCCAGGTCACCGTCGAGAAAAACATCAACACTGTGGCGCCGGCTGATGTAGCGCGCAAAGTGTTGGCCGTGATTCAGGACAACCTGGGCTGATCCCATGCGTTTTGCCGTTCTCGGCAGCGGTAGCCAAGGGAACGGCACGCTGATAGCCAGCGCTGACACGTACGTGCTGGTGGATTGTGGTTTCTCCCTGCGGGAAACCGAAAAACGCCTGCTGCGCCTGGGTGTGAACCCAGCGCAGCTGAGCGCGATACTCGTGACCCACGAACATGCCGACCACGTGCATGGCGTGGGTTTGCTGTCTCGGCGCTACAATCTGCCTGTCTACCTCAGTCGCGGCACCTTGCGCGGGATGCGCAAACCCATCGAACCCGCCGGCTTCCTGGCGGGCGGTGAGCAACTGCAGATCGGCGACTTGAGCATTGGCGTCATTGCCGTGGCCCACGATGCGCAGGAACCGACGCAATACGTCTTCAGCGATGGTGAGCGGCGCTTCGGCCTGCTGACCGACCTGGGTTCGTATTGCAGCAAGGTACTGGACGGCTATCGGGATCTCGATGCGTTGATGATCGAGGCCAACCATTGCCGTGACCTGCTGGCTCGCGGTCACTACCCGTACTTTCTCAAGCAGAGGGTGGGCGGTGAACTGGGACATTTGAACAACCATCAGGCGGCATTCCTGGTGGCCGAGTTGGGCTGGCAAGGCCTGCAACATCTGGTCCTGGCCCATCTGAGCAGCAAGAACAACCTGCCGCAGCTGGCCCGGCAATGTTTTGTCGACACCCTCGGGTGCGACCCGGACTGGCTGCAACTGGCCGATCAAGATTCAGGGCTCGACTGGCGACACATCGCCTAGCCCATCTACTTAGCAAGCGGAGCCCATCATGGAAAAACGTGAAGAACTCTACCGCGGCAAAGCCAAATCGGTTTACAAGACCGACGACGCTAACCGCTTGATCCTGCTGTTTCGCAACGACACTTCGGCGTTCGACGGCAAGCGTATCGAGCAGCTCGACCGCAAGGGCATGGTGAACAACAAGTTCAACGCCTTCATCATGCAGAAACTCGAAGCAGCCGGCGTGCCGACCCAATTCGACAAACTGCTGGGCGACAACGAGTGCCTGGTGAAGAAACTGGACATGATCCCGGTCGAGTGCGTCGTGCGTAACTACGCCGCCGGCAGCCTGGTCAAGCGCCTGGGCGTCGAGGAGGGCATGAAGCTCAACCCTTACACCTTCGAACTGTTCCTGAAGGACGACGCCAAGGGCGACCCGTTCATCAACGAATCCCACGTCGTGGCGTTCGGTTGGGGCACCGCCGAGCAACTGGTTCGCATGAAAGAACTGTCGCTCAAGGTCAACGAAGTGCTGAGCAAACTGTTCGACGACGCCGGCCTGTTGCTGGTCGACTTCAAGCTTGAATTCGGCGTGTTCCACGACGGCTCCATCGTGCTGGGCGACGAATTCAGCCCGGACGGCTGCCGCCTGTGGGACAAGGCCACCGGCAAGAAAATGGACAAGGACCGCTTCCGTCAAGGCCTCGGTGACGTCATCGAAGCCTACGAAGAAGTCGCCAATCGTCTGGGCGTACCGCTTTAACCGACGCAAGCATCTGATAGCACAGAAATATTTCGCGAAAGGGGGTTCGCTTCCGGCGAAAGTGTTGTTATGATGCGCGCCGTTGGAGAGATGCCAGAGTGGCCGAATGGGACGGATTCGAAATCCGTTGTACCTTCACCGGTACCTAGGGTTCGAATCCCTATCTCTCCGCCATTACATAGAAAAAGCCCCGTAGCTGAATAAGCTGCGGGGCTTTTTTGTTTGTGCCGGTTTTTTGCTAATGGTAATGACCTGCGATCAAACCCCGGTCCAGCAGATCCAGCTTTGTATCGATGAAGCTGCCCAGGCAGGGCAGCTTCCCGGTCGGGCGGTCTCAGGGTTGCGAGTGGCCCAGTTTGCGCTTGATCAAGTCGTAGACGTCCTTGTGGGTGGAGTTGTGCAGGGATTTGTCCTTGCAGGCCGTGGTCAGGAACGTTTTGACCTCTTCCCTGGCGTGAGGGTAAAGACCCGCAACGTAGTCGGCTTCGTGGGGCTGGGTGCAATTGAAATGTTTGTCGTCTTTCGCTTTATCTCTAGCCATCGTGCGGCTCCTTTTGGTTTCGAAGGGTTGACGGTGGCCTCGGTGTGTTCCGCCCGAGGCTCCCTGAGCTTAGGGGGGCACCAAGGTCCCGCCAGACGAACGAAGAAATCAGGAGGCGGCTGTAGGACAAAACGTGTGAGCGCATTTGCATTAAACGCAAAATGCTCGGGGCATTCGTTCAGTTGCATAGACGCCGATTACGCCACCTCCCTAAACTGTCGAGAATCAAAGGGCGCGGGGCCAATGGATGAATCGCAACGAATTACGCAAGGCCGACATCAACCTGATGGTGGTGTTTGAATCGCTGATGCTTGAGCGCAATGTCACCAAGGTGGCGAAGAAGCTGTTTCTCGGTCAGCCCACCATCAGTTCGGCGCTCAACCGCTTGCGTACGATGTTCAATGATCCGTTGTTCATTCGCGTCGGTCATCGCATGGAGCCCACGGCGCGGGCCGAAGAGATCTTTCGGCACCTGTCGCCGGCGTTGGATTCGTTATCAGTGGCGCTCAGCCTGACCCACGATTTCGACCCGAGCAGCAGCACCATGACGTTTCGTATCGGGATGTCGGACGATGTCGAGTACGGACTGTTGCCGCCGCTGTTGCGCGCGCTGCGCCAGGAGGCGCCAAAAGTGGTGTTCGTGGTTCAGAATGTTGATTACTGGCGGATACCCGATTTGCTGGCTTCCGGCGATATAACGGTCGGTATCACCCAGACCCGCGGTCTGCCGGCCAACGCCAAGCGCAAATTGCTACGGCACATCCACCCTGCCGTGTTACGTGCCGATGCGTCCGATACGCCGCTGACCGTCGAAGAATACTGCTCGCGCCCACATGTTCTGGTGTCGCATATTGCCAACGTCAGCGGGTTCGCCGATGAGTGGCTGGCGCAGATCGGTCGCTCGCGGCAGGTGGTGCTCTCGGTGCCGCAATACAGCTCGTTGCCGGCGCTGCTGGCCGGGACCGATCTGCTTGCCAGCCTGCCGGACTACACCGCCGAGGCGATGGCGGCATCCGGTCAGTTGTTCAAGGAACCCTTTCCGTTCAAGACCCCGACCCTGGAGCTGTCCATGGTCTGGCTCAGCCATGTCGACAGCGACCCGGCTGAACGCTGGCTGCGTTCGCGGATCGAGGCCTTCATGGGGGAGCGCAATCTGTTGTCGCTGCCCCAGTGACCATGGCCGCGCTATGTTATACGTACGAACTTTCCACCGACCTACGGGAGTTACACCATGCCGCACCTGCACCTGGAATACACCGCCAACCTGCCTGACCTGAATGCCGACGTGGCGCTGATGCGGCTCAACAACACACTGGTGGGTTCCGGTCAGTTCGGCGCCGAATTCGACATCAAGAGTCGGGCGGTGAAGGTCGAGACATTCAGGGTCGGTACGGCATTGGCGGAGCGGGCGTTCGTGCATGTGAAGCTGGCGCTGCTGAGCGGGCGTTCGCCGCAGATCAAGCAGCAACTGTCCGAAAGCCTGCTGGCGGTGGTGAAGGACCTCTGTGAATGGCCAGCGGGCGTTGAAGTCCAGTTGTGTGTGGAGATTCTTGATATCGATCGCGAGTCGTATACCAAAACCGCCATCGGCGTCTGAGTTTCTGCTCGTTTTCGGCTCGGCGCAGGCCTTGAGCACCTGCTCGCGCAACCAGAGGTTGGCGCTGTCCTGATCGACACTTTGGCTCCAGTGTATGTCGAGGGTGAATCCCGACAGGCCTTCGGGCACTTCACGGTGATCGAAGGCCGCCGAAATTAAATAATGCAAGGCGACGGGAGGGGCTTGCATGGTCCGGTCCTGAATAAACGCTGAACCATTCTCAAATAAGCTGTTAGTTTCAGGCGAATCTTCAAGCCCAACTAATCGTTGGCGTCTTTTTCACAAAAAATTGATGGTTGGCTGCCTAAAGTTAGTGCTGTCGCGGTGAATGAAATTTTCACATTTGCCGAAGGCACTTCTTTTCAGGATCAGCCGATTATCATGTTGAAGATTAAAGCCGTGCGCCCCGAGTGGGTGACACTGATTGCCAGCGCCTTTTTATTGACTGCCTTCAACTTTGTCTTGTGGCAGCATTTGTTTGAAATCACCGGGGCGGACGGTAAAGGCGTGGTGATGCGCGTGGCTTTTGGCGCGATGATCTTTGCGGCCTTCAACATTGTGCTGACGCTGCTGGCCTTCCGCCCGGTCATGAAGCCGGTCCTGACGCTGCTGTTCATGATCAGCGCCGGTGTGGCGTATTTCATGAGCCAATACGGTGTTTTGATAGACGCCGGCATGTTGCGTAACTTCGCTGAAACCAATGCCACGGAAGTTCGCGACTTGCTGTCGATAAAGTTGCTTGTTTATATCCTTTTGCTGGGGGTCTTGCCCTCGTGGTTGTTGTGGAAAACCCCGATTAGTTACCGTCGCTGGCACCGTGAACTGTTAAGTAAGGTGTTGGTGAGTGTTGCTTCAGTGGCGGTCATTGGTGGTGTGGCGCTGATTAACTATCAGGGGCTTTCTTCATTGTTTCGCAATCATCATGAGTTGCGCCTGATGCTGGTGCCGAGCAACTACATCGGCGCTTCGTTCGGTTATTTGCGTGAACAGGTCGCCTCGGCTCAGCAACCCTTTGTCAAAGTGGGTGAGGATGCCCAGCGAAACCCCGCCTTGCAAAACCACGGCCGCAAATCCTTGACCGTGCTGGTGGTGGGGGAGAGTGCCAGGGCCGAGAACTTCGGCATCCTGGGATATGACCGCGATACAACGCCAAAGCTCGATAAAGAGGCGGGCCTGATCGCTTTCACGGATGTGCACTCCTGCGGCACGGAAACCGCCGTGTCGGTGCCCTGCATGTTTTCTAACATGGGCCGCAAGGATTACAACGCCAGCAAGGCGAAGAATGAAGAGGGCCTGCTGGATGTGCTCAAGCGCGCCGGCCTCGATGTTATCTGGCGGGATAACCAGTCCGGCTGCAAGGGCACTTGCGACCGGGTGACGCTCGACGACGTCAGCAACCTGAAAGACCCGGTGCTGTGCGCCAACAGTGAATGCCGCGACGAAATCCTGCTGCAAGGCTTGCAACACTTTATCGATAACCTGGATAAAGACACGGTGCTGGTGTTGCACCAGATGGGCAGTCACGGTCCGGAGTACTTCAAGCGTTATCCGAAAGAGTACGAACGCTTTACCCCGGTCTGTGAAAGTAATGCGCTGAACAATTGCAGCCGCGAAAGTATCGTCAACGGCTACGACAACACGCTGGTGTATACCGATCACGTGCTGTCGACCCTGATCGATCTGTTGCGCAGCAACCAGGACAAGGTCGATACCGCGATGCTCTATCTGTCGGATCACGGCGAATCCCTGGGCGAATACAACCTGTTCCTCCACGGCACGCCTTACATGCTGGCGCCGGAACAGCAGAAACATGTGGCGATGCTGGCCTGGTTTTCCGACAACTATCAAAAGTCCTACTCGGTGGACACTCACTGCCTGCAACTGAGCCGGGAAAAACCTCTCAGCCAGGACAACCTGTTTCATTCGATGCTGGGGTTGCTGGAGGTCAAGAGCCACGTCTACAACCAGGATCTGGACATGTTTGCCGGCTGTCGAGGGGCGGTGATCGACGGCGTGCTGGCCAAGGAGTGACCGCCTTCAACACGCCGGTGGCCCGCTTTTTCCGGGCAAATTCAAGGTTTCCTGAGTGGCGCAAGGTGTTTTCCCTCAAGCTCTTGTTCAGTGGATGCGCGGAAATCGCCGGGGGCGATATATACTGCGGGCCATTCTTCAAGGGAGAGCCGTGTGGCCATCGATATTCACTGGATTCGCGACAACGATAGCCTCGGGCGGTTTTGCGCCGAATGGCAGCAACTGCCCTACGTTGCCCTCGACACCGAATTCATGCGGGTCGACACCTTCTATCCGATAGCCGGCCTGCTGCAGGTGGGCGATGGCGTACGTGCTTACCTGATCGATCCACTGACCATCGACAACTGGCAACCCCTGGCCGCCTTGCTGGAAAACCCGGCCGTGGTCAAAGTCGTGCATGCCTGCAGCGAAGACCTCGAAGTCCTGCTGCGCTTGACCGGCAGCCTGCCGGCGACGCTGTTCGATACGCAATTGGCCGCCGCTTACCTGAACCTGGGTTTCTCCATGGGCTATTCGCGGCTGGTGCAGGAAGTGCTCGGCATCGACCTGCCCAAGGGTGAAACCCGTTCCGACTGGCTGCAGCGCCCGCTTTCCGAGACCCAGATCAGCTACGCCGCCGAAGATGCCCTGCACCTGGCGGAGGTTTTCGTACAGCTGCGTCCGAAGCTTTCTGACGATAAATATGCCTGGGTCCTGGAGGACGGCGCCGAGCTGGTGGCCAACCTGCGCCGCGAGATCGACCCCTATGAGGTTTACCGCGACGCCAAGTTGGCCTGGAAACTGTCTCGCGCCCAGCTCGCCGTGTTGCGCGAGCTGTGCGCCTGGCGTGAAACCGAGGCCCGCGCCCGTGATCTGCCGCGCAACCGCATCATCCGCGAGCATTCGCTGTGGCCCTTGGCGCGCACGCAGCCCGACAACCTGGGCGCCTTGGCAAAAATCGAAGACATGCACCCGCGCACCGTGCGTCAGGACGGCGAGTTTCTGCTTGATCTGATCAAGCGCGCTGGCAGTGTGTCGCCAGACCAATGGCCACCCGCCGTGCCCGAGCCACTGCCCGTGGACGCCGCGGCGCTGCTCAAGCAGATGAAAGCCATCGGCCAGGCCGAGGCCGAGCGCCTGAACATCGCGCCGGAACTGATGCTGCGCAAGAAAACACTGGAAGCACTGCTCAAGAGCGGCTTCCCCAATGGTCCCTACCAATTGCCTGATTCGTTGCGTGGCTGGCGCCGCGAATTGATGGGCCAGGCACTGCTCGACAGCCTGGCTACCGCCGGAGAACAGCCTTGAAACGTATTTGCTCCATCTACCGCAGTACCAAGCGAAACGAGATGTACCTCTATGTGCTCAAGAGTGATGCGCTTGAGCGCGTGCCGGAACCCTTGATGATCGCTTTTGGCAAACCCATCCACGCTTTCGATCTGGTGCTGAGCCCCGAGCGCAAACTGTCGCGCGAGGACATCACCGTCGTGCTGGAAAACCTCGACAAGCAGGGTTACCACCTGCAAATGCCACCGGCCGAAGACGAATACATCGAACATTTGCCGGAAGAGTTGCTACGACGCAACGACCCGATGTAATCGGCAGACAGGCTCTGTTCAGAGCCTTTGTGAAACACTGGAATGATTTTGGCGATGGCCGCGACGACGCAGCAGTAGTGCGTCGGCGGTCGTCTGCAGCGCTTTTTTGAAAGGTTGAAGCATGCGCGTTCTGATTGCCGAACACGACCACCCTGTGTACACCCAACTGCTGCGCGAGTCCGCGCCGGACCTGGAAGTGCTGACCAGCGGTGACTCCGCCGAACTGTCCCGCCAGGCCGCCGAGTGTCCGGTCTGGCTCGGTCAACCCGATTTACTGGCGACCCTGTTGCGTCAAGGCCACCAACCCCAATGGCTGCAATCGACCTGGGCGGGCATCACGCCACTCCTGGCCGATGGATTGCCTCGCCACTATCGCCTGACCCGTGCGGTGGGGATTTTTGGCCAGGTCATGGCCGAATACGTGCTCACCTATATGCTCGGTCATGAGCGAGAAGTGATGGCGCGGCTGGTCAGCCAGGTTGAGCGCAAGTGGGACAGTCGTCATGGCCAGAGCCTGGCAGGGCGCAAGGTCCTGATCGTTGGCACCGGTGATATCGGGCAGACCGTAGCCCGGTTTCTCTTGCCTTTTGGTGTCGTGCTGTATGGCATCGCCAGTGAGGCCCGTGAGCAGGCGCCGTTCGTCGAAGTCGGTTCGCTGGAGGACTTGCCACGTTTGGTCGGTGAAGTGGATTACGTAGTGAATCTGCTGCCAAATACCCCGAACACCCACGATATTTACAATGCGGCGCTGTTCAAGCAGTTCAAGCCGACCGGGTTGTTCATCAACGTCGGGCGCGGGGTGGCGGTGGTCGATGCGGACCTCGTGCAAGCCTTGAAAGAAGGGCATCTGGTAGGCGCCGTGATCGACGTCTGCCGCCAGGAGCCGCTGCCGCAGCGTCATCCGTTCTGGACCGCCTGGGGGCTGTTGCTGACCGGGCACAGCTCGGCACCGACTTCGCCATCCCTGATGGTGAAACTGTTTGTCGAGAACCTGCGGGCCTATCAGGCGGGTGAAGCATTGCGCGGGGAAGTGGATTTCGATCGCGGGTATTGAAGTCACCCCCCCAATCAAAAGGTGGGAGCAGGCTTGCTCGCGAAAGCGGTCTATCAGTCAGGCAATTGTCCGCTGATGCGCCGCCTTCGCGAGCAAGCCCGCTCCCACATTTATTTTTGCAGTGTGGCTTAGAGGGTGAAATCGCCTTCGGCCGCCAGCTCGTTCAACGGACGACGCGGGCTCGGCACTTCACGGGCTTGCAGGTACTCGGCCAAGGTCGCCTTGTCGCCCAGCTTGCCGATCGCCACGGCGGCGTGCAGGGCATAGCCTTCAGGAATGTTCAGCTCCTTGCGGGTCAGTTCCTGATCGAAACCGGCCATGCCGTGGGTGTGCCAGCCACTGAGGCTCGCTTGCAGCGCCAGGTGGCCCCAGGCCGAACCGGTGTCGAAGGTGTGCCACAGGGCCGGGGTTTCTTCGCTGGCACCAGGCGCCGTGAAGGTGGTCTTCGAGATCACGATCACCAGGGCCGAGGCGTGTTGCGCCCAGCTGCGGTTGAACTCGTTCAACAGGCCCAGGTAACGCTCCCAGTTCGGCGTATCGCGGCGCGCGTAGAGAAAGCGCCAAGGCTGCGAGTTGTACGCCGACGGGGCCCAGCGCGCGGCTTCGAAGAAGCACAGCAGGGTCTCCTCGGGGAGGGTTTCGCCGGTGAAGGCGCGGGGCGACCAGCGATCGGTGAACTGAGGGTGGATGGCGTAATCGGCAACGCGTGGATTTGCACTCATCAAGAGATTCCTTGCTACGTTTTGAAGTGAGGGGCGTCTGAACCTGCGGGCGCAGTTGAGCTGAGCGTAAGGTCTGTGCAGGGTCGTGGCGGTTCACCGGAATGCAACGCGGTCGAGCGTTAATGGCACGCGGATAGGGCTCCTTGCGACTGGCAAAGCTACTTGGCGACGTCAAAACTGACAAGCCCTGATCTACCGGCAGTCGCCAGTGCTTGGCCCGCGGGGCCGCGGGCACTAGACTGGCGGCCTTTTCACCACCTGATGTTGATGCTTGAGCCATGGCCGCCAAAGTCGAACCGTTCTGGATACGCAAAACCCTCGATCAACTCGATCAAGAGGAATGGGAATCGCTGTGCGACGGTTGTGGCCTGTGCTGCCTGCAAAAGCTCGAAGACGAAGATGACAACAGCGTCTATTACACGCGTATCGCCTGCAAACTGCTGGACCTGAAGACCTGCCAGTGCAGCGATTACCCGAACCGTCGCGATTCGGTGCCGGACTGCATCCAGCTCACGCCGGGCAAGGCCGATGAATTCAAATGGCTGCCGCCGACCTGCGGTTATCGCCTGGTCAGCGAGGGCAAGGACTTGCCGCTGTGGCATCACCTGGTGTGCGGTGATCGCGATGCGGTGCATCACGAACGTATTTCCCAGTCCGGGCGTATGCTCGCCGAAGGCAGCGTGGCCGAAGACGATTGGGAAGATCATCTGATTTTCCGGGCGGGCTGAGCGTCAACAAGGAGTGTGTATGGCTGTGGGATGGCGGCTGGCGTGGGTCGTTGGGCTACTGACCCTAGGTTTGCCCGTGTGGGCCGCGAAGAAGGTCGATCTGGATTACCACGTGCGCCTGTTACCGCAAAGCGACCAGGCGGAAGTGCGCCTCACCCTGGCGCAGGGCTCAGCGGTACGCAGCCTGGATTTCGACCTGGGCGATGGTAGCCATTACAGCGATTTCAAGGCTGATGGCCAGTGGCAACTGACCCCGGGCAAACCGGCCCGGGGTGTCTGGCGCCCGGCCACCGACAAGGCCAGCCTGACCTACCGCGTTCGTGTCAGCCATGGCCGCAAGAGCGGCAGCTTCGACACCCGCATGACCCCGGCCTGGGCGCTGCTGCGCGGTGAGGACCTGGTGCCGCCCGCCAGGCTCGATCAGCAGGACGGTATCGAACTGGTGTCACGCCTGGAATTCGAATTGCCCAATGGCTGGAAAAGCGTCGAAACCGCCTGGCCGCGAATCGGCAAGAACAAGTTCCGCATCGACAACGTCTCCCGATTGTTCGACCGGCCCACCGGCTGGATGCTTGCCGGTCATCTCGGCAGTCGGCGCACCCGCCTGGGAGAAACCGAAGTCACCGTGGCCTCGCCCCAGGGGCAGGGCATGCGGCGCATGGATGTGCTGACCCTGTTGACCTTCGTCTGGCCGCAGGTGCAAGCGGTGTTTCCTCGCCATCCCGCCAAGCTGTTGATTGTCGGTGCCAACGATCCGATGTGGCGCGGCAGCCTCGCGGCGCACGAGTCGATCTACCTGAACAGCCGCCTGCCGCTGGTCAGCGAAAGCGGCAGCAGTGCACTGGTTCGGGAGTTGGCCCAGTTGTTTGGGCGGATCAACGACAAGCAGCGCAGTGACTGGATCAGCGAGGGCTTTGCCGAGTATTACGCCATCGAACTGGTGCGCCGCGCTGGCGGCATGAGTGACGAGCGTTATCAGAGTTTGCAGGAACGTTTGGCGAAGGACGGCCAGAAAGTCACCACCTTGCGCGGCGAGCAGGTCAATCCGGCGCAGATTTCAAAAGCGGTGGTGTTGATGCAGGAACTGGATCGCGAGATTCGCCTGAAGACCCGCAACAAGCGTTCGCTGGACGATGTGTTGCGTGGGGCGATGCGGTTGGGGAGCCTGGACACCAAGGAGTTTGTGCAGCTCTCGGAGAGCGTGATTGGCGATTCTTCCAAGGTGCTCGATACCGAGTTGCTTCAGTAACACCGCCGTTCGCGAGCAAGCCCGCTCCCACATTGGTTTTGTGTAAGACACAAATGTGGGAGCGGGCTTCGCGAAGTGGCCCTGATGCTCAACGCCTCTTCAGGATCAAACCCCGGTTTTCGGCGATTTCAACGAATCATTGCCGGTCACCGTCGCGGTTTTGGTCGCCGCTTCGGCATTAGCCTTCAATTTCGCCAGATCTTCGCCGGCACGCTGGATTTTCGCCCGCACGTTGTCCATGTCCTGGCGACTTTTTTCCAGCAGGCTTTTCGCCGAGCTATGGCCGGTGATGCCTCGGGCGAGGGCGACGCCGCCGATGGCCACTTGGATCAAGCCGAAAATACCGCCACGGCGCAGGCCCTTGCCCACCATCACCACACCACCGGCCAGCGAGCCGATCCGCTCCCAACCCTGGACGTTATGGTCGGTATGCGTCTGAAACGGGGTGGATTCGATACGTTGTACGCGTTTGAGTTCGCTCATGATCTGTCTCCAGGCTTCGGTTCAGTAATGGATAGTCAGCTGACTGCCGGGACGGTCAGCCGGTTCCATCGAATGTACCGCAACTCAGCGGAACTTCGGCCCCGAGCGGGTATTGAGGCCCTTGGCCATGCGGTCGTAAAGCACCACGTTGACCGTGGCCGCCAGGTTCATGCAGCCGGTGGTCGGGATGTAGACCACGTCTTCGCACCAGTCGCGGATCTCTTGATCCAGCGAACCGTCTTCCGGTCCGAAAATGTACAGCGCGCGGTCCGGGTGCGTGTATTCAGGCAGCGGGCGGGCGCCTTCGACCAGCTCCACGGCGACCGGTACGCAGTTCAGCGGCAGGATTTTCTTCAGGTCGTCGATGCCGATCAGCGGGATGTCGTAGTGGACGCGCTTGGTATCGGTGACGAAGTCGGCGGCGCGCTCATAGCGCTTGCCGGTGTAGAACACCGATGCCACGCCATAACAGCCTGCGGCGCGCATCACAGAACCGACGTTCTCCGGTGACTTGGGGTTATACAAACCAATGCAGCTGTACCGTTTGTCTGCCACGAGCGGGGTGCCTTTGGGGAAAAAAGCGCGATTATACGGGGATTGGCAGGCAGTGGTCAGTTTGGAGATTGGCGGTGTCCGGGCGATCGCTTTCGCGAGCAGGCTCGCTCCCACAGGGGAGATGTGGTGTACACAAAACCACTGTGGGAGCGAGCCTGCTCGCGAAGAGGCCGGTTGAGGCGCTGAAGATTATTCTTCTTTCTTCATCAGTCCGGCCAACGCGGCAAACGGGTTGTGCGTCGCCTTGGCGATTTTCGGCGTGCTCAGCGAGCCTTCACCGAAGTACTGCTGGTCGGTATAGCGCGAGTGTTCATTGTCGTGGCAATACAGGCACAACAGCTCCCAGTTCGAACCGTCCTGCGGGTTGTTGTCGTGGTTGTGGTCACGGTGGTGCACGGTCAGTTCGCTCAGGCGCTTGCCGGAAAATTCACGGGCGCAGCGGCCGCACACGTGCGGGTACATTTTCAGGGCCTTGTCGCGGTAGCCCATTTCCTTGTCGCGCTGGTTGTCGGCGAGGATGCGGTCCAGTTTGGACGTGTTGGTTGGGGTGGACGAACTCATGGGTTCACCTTTGTAGAAGACGAATGACGGTTATGGGTGAAGTTTAGCTCAGCCCTTGAGCTTCTCGGCAATCCAGATGGTGTGGCGGGTGCCCTTGTTACCGTGGGCGAAGACCTGCACTTCCTCGGCCTTGAACCCGGCTTTTTTCAGTTTGTCGGAAAACTGCCGGTCGGCGCTGGCTGACCAGACCGCCAGCACGCCCTTTGGCCGCAGGGCCTTGGCACAGGCGCTCAGGCCGCCGGCGGAATAGAGCCAGCTATTGGCCTTCTGGGTCAGGCCTTCGGGGCCGTTGTCGACGTCGAGCATGATCGCATCGAATCCTTGCGGCTCGGCTTGCAGCACCTTGGCCACGTCTTCCAGGCGGATGACGGTGCGCGGGTCAAGTAACGGGTTTCCGGCTTTTTCGCCCAAGGGCCCGCGATTCCACTCCACGACACCGGGCACCAGCTCGGCCACCACCACTTCGGCACTCTTGCCCAAGTGCCTGAGCGCCGAGGCGAGGGTGAAGCCCATGCCCAGGCCACCGATTAACACCCGCGAATCCGGACGCCCGGCGACCTTGCGGCAGGGAATCTCGGCCAGGGCATCCTCGGAGCCGTGCATGCGGGTGTTCATCAGTTGTCCGCCGTCACCGCCCTGGATCTTGATGACGAAATCCTCGCCGTACTCGAACAGGCACAGGGCACCGCCGTTCTCGGGAATAGGGGTGGTGTCGAGCAGAACGAAACGTTTCATGGGGCTCACTTGAGGAGAAAATGGCAACAGGGGGGAAGGCAAACGGACGCGGTTGGGAGTAGCCTGCAACTGACAACAAGGCCAACGGAGCCATTGATGAAGCGCACCATTCTAACGGTCATTGCCCTGGCCGCGCTCTCGATTACTGCAGTGCAGGCCCAACAGTTGCAAGCCACGCCGGTCAGTCCCGCGCCGATGCCCGGTTCGCCGGGCACCGCCACGCCCACGCCGTATCCGCAAATCACCCCGGCGCCGCTGCCCAAGGTCGGCCCCGGCAGCGGCGGTCCTCCCCTGGTCCCAATCGAGATGCCGAACCCGCCGACCAAGGACCAGCCCGTGCCGGGGATCGAGCAGAACCCGCCGAAGGTCAAGTCGCCGGGTGGTTAGACTTGCTGCGCAAGCAATTGCCCGTCGGCCATGCGCAAGCGCTTGGACAGGGACACGGCAAGGGCGCGGATGATCTTGGCGGCGATTTTCGGGGCGTCGTTGAGCATCTTTTCCAGCGAGTCCTTGCCCAGATTGAGCAACTGGCAGTTGCTCGCCGCCACGCAACTGGCTGAGCGGCGTTCGCCATCGAGCACGGCCATTTCGCCGAACGAGCGGCCACTGCGCAAGGTGGCGATGGTCACGAGTTGCCCGTCGCCGGTGGTCTTTTGCACGGCCACCTGGCCGGTGTGGATGATGCACATGAAACTGCCAGCATCCCCTTCGTGGAAAATCTCTTCACCCTGGGCAATGGTGCTGATGCTGAAATAACCGGAGGCCGCGGCGAAGTCCGCCGGCAGCAATTGGTTGAACAGGCCGCAGTCCATCAGCCAGTCGCGGATTTCGTTATTCAGATGAGTCGGTTCTGACATGTCGGGCGATCTTTATTGTTGTGTCTGTTTTTCCGGGTTCTGGATGCCCACTTTCCCTTGTGGGAGCGGGCTTGCTCGCGAAAGCGTCGGGCCCGGTAACATTGATGCCGGCTGACCCACCGCTTTCGCGAGCAAGCCCGCTCCCACAGGGAATGAGTGATCTTAAGACCGGGTCATCGGGCCAAGTTCCTCAGGCGATCCCCAAAACCTTGAACAAAAATGCGTATTCGAGTGCTACGTCACGCAATCCCTGGTATCGACCACTCATCCCGCCATGCCCGGCGCCCAGTTCAGTCTTGAGCAGCAGGGGATTGTTGTCGGTTTTGGTCGCGCGCAACTTCGCCACCCATTTGGCGGCCTCCCAATACTGCACGCGGCTGTCGTTATAGCCGGCAATCACCAGCGTGGCCGGATACGCCTGTGCGCTGACGTTTTCGTACGGAGCGTAGGCCTTGATCCGCTCATAGACGTCCGGTTCTTCAGGGTTACCCCACTCGTCGTATTCAGTGACGGTTAACGGCAGTTCAGGGTCGAGCATGGTATTGAGCACGTCGACGAACGGTACTTCGGCAATCGCCGCGCCGAACAGCTCCGGCCGCTGATTCAGCACCGCGCCGATCAACAGGCCGCCGGCACTGCCACCGCTGATCGCCAGTTGCGGCGCGGTGGTGAAGCCATTGGCGATCAAGTGCTCGGCGCAGGCGATGAAATCGCTGAAGGTGTTGTGCTTGTGTTCCTGCTTGCCGGCGCGGTACCAGGCTTCGCCCAGTTCGCCACCGCCGCGCACGTGAGCGATGGCAAACGCGATGCCGCGATCGAGCAGGCTCAGGCGTGCGTGGGAGAACCACGGGTCGAGGCTTTCGCCATAGGCGCCGTAGCCGTACAGATAAAGCGGAGTCGGCTTGCCGAGCGCTTCGCGTTTGACCACAAGGCTGATCGGCACTTTCGTACCGTCGGGCGCCGTGGCCCACAGGCGCTGGCTGACATAGGCATCGGCGTCGAAGGGGCCGAGCACCGGGGTCTGCTTGAGGACTTTCTGCTCACCGTTGACCAGCTCAAGCTGGCGGATCTGTGCCGGACGGTTCAAGGCTTCGTAGCGCAGGCGAATCCGCTCGCTGGGGAATTCCAGGCTGTTCTGCACATGCAGGCTGTAGGCCGCGTCCGGCAGTTGCACCCGGTAGCTCGGCAAATCCTGCGGGTGCACTTCAATGATCGGCAAGCCGCCTTCACGCAGGCTCAAGGTCATGGCGCCAGCGTTCAGGCTCATGCCTTCGATCATCACCGTGTCGCTATGGGGGATCAGGTTGTGCCAGGCGGATTCGATCGGCGCGACGCCACTATCGACCGCGGTGTACAGGGCGAAATTGATGCCGTCGCGGTTGCTGCGAATGAACCAGGTCCATTGGCCGTCGAGCGCGCCGTGATCGACGTCATACTCATGGTCTTCGACCCGTGGCGCGATGCAGGCAAAGGCTTGCTGCGGCTGGTTGGCATCCAGCACCCAGACTTCGCTGGTGGTCTTGCTGCCCAGGGACAGCAGCAATTGCTGTTCGGAGCTGGAGCGGTAGCAGTGCATGAAAAAGCGCCCGTCCGGCTCATGGAACACTTCATCGGCCGCCGTGCCGTCCAGGCGATAGCGGAACAACTTGTGCGGGCGATGGGTATCGTCCAGTTCGCCGAAGAACAGGGTCAGGCTGTCATTGGCCCAGGTCATGCTGCCGTCACAGTCCTGGAACTCCAGTTCACTGACACGCCCGTCGGACAATTCCTTCACGAACAGGGTGTAGATCTCATCGCCCGTGGAGTCGATGCTGTAGGCCAGGCGCTGGTGGTCCGGGCTGATGCTGAAGGCGCCGAGGGAAAAGAAGCCGCCATTGGCCAGCACGTTCGGGTCCAGCAGCAGTTGTTCCCGGCTCTCATCGAGTTGCAGGCTGTCGTCGGCCGGGCGCGGGCAGCGGTAGTGACGGGCGTACTCGTCGCCTGCCGTGGTGCGCGTGTAATACAGGTACGGCCCCCACGGCGAGGGCAGGGACAGGTCGGTTTCGAGAATCCGCCCCTTGATCTCTTCGAACAGGGTTTCACGCAACCCGGCCTGGTCGGCGGTTTGTGCTTCCTGGTAACTGTTTTCAGCCTTGAGGTAGTCGAGCACCGCATCGGTGTCGCGCTCCTGCAGCCAGGCATACGGGTCATCGCCCTCGTCCTTGCGGGCGATCGGGGCATCGGAAACGTTGGCGGTTAGGGGCATGAAAGGTTCTCGATCAATGTACGAAATAGAGGCTTGGCAACCTGTGGGGGCGGGCTTGCTCGCGAAAGCGGTGTATCAGTCAACACAGATGTTGAATGTGCTGACCGCTTCGCGGGCAAGCCCGTTCCCACAGGGAATGCGTTCGACCGACCGGCATTGGGGCAAGCCTGGCGTGCGAAAAGTCGTTACTATAAGCGCCTCTTTGCCTGCCTTGCCATGGACACCATGACCGAGAACGACTATCTGATCGCTTGGGGCCTTTACGCCTTTGCCGCTTTGGGCTGCCTGTTGGTGTGGATGCGCCTGACCCGCTGGATGTGGCGCTGGCTGCGTGAACCGCTGCGAGTGCTGATGGCGGTGCTGTTGTTCAGCCCGACCATCATCGACCCGGTGAAGGAAAAGGTCGCGCCGGCCATCGCCATTACCGCCCTGGACCTGTTGTTCAAGGTCGGCAACAACGCGTGGCGGGCGATTTCGGACCTGTTCATGTACGGCATGATCGCGTTCGGCATCTACCTGGTGTTCGTCGCCATCCGCTTCCCCATCGAGCGCGCCTCCAGGGCCCGCAAGGAACAGGCCGCCGCCGCCAAGGCCGCGGCCCTCGCCGAGGAACCGGAGGAGGATCATCCTTTCGGCGGTGCCGGCGACGATCGTTATGGTCGTCCACCCGTGCCGAGCAATCCCCAGCGTATGCGGGTCGAACCGCGTTTGTAACTTTGCCCCTGGCTTGAAGCGAGAGTCCGCGCATGTGTGAGTTATTGGGGATGAGCGCCAATGTCCCGACCGATATCGTGTTCAGCTTCACCGGGCTGATGCAGCGTGGTGGACGCACCGGTCCGCACCGTGACGGCTGGGGTATCGCGTTCTATGAAGGGCGTGGATTGCGGCTGTTTCAGGACCCGGCGGCAAGCTGCGAGTCGGAAGTCGCGAACCTGGTGCAACGCTACCCGATCAAGAGCGAAGTGGTGATCGGGCACATCCGCCAGGCCAACGTCGGCAAGGTCTGCTTGTCCAACACCCATCCCTTCGTGCGTGAGTTGTGGGGCCGCAACTGGTGTTTCGCCCACAACGGCCAATTGGCGGATTTCCAGCCAGCCGCCAGTTTCTACCGTCCGGTGGGCGATACCGACAGCGAAGCGGCGTTCTGCGATTTGCTCAACCGCATACGTGCGGCGTTCCCCGAGCCGGTCGAAGTCGAGGAGCTGCTGCCGGACCTGGTGGCGGCTTGTGCCGAGTACCGCAGCAAAGGCGTGTTCAACTGCCTGCTCAGCGATGGCGACTGGCTGTTCTGCTATTGCTCGACCAAACTGGCGCAGATCACCCGCCGCGCCCCGTTCGGCCCGGCGCGCTTGAAAGACGTCGATGTGATCGTCGATTTCCAGGCCGAAACCACGCCCAACGACGTGGTCACGGTGATCGCCACCGAACCTTTGACTGAAAACGAAACCTGGACCCGCTACGAACCGGGCCAATGGAGCCTGTGGCGACGCGGTGAATGCGTCAGCCAGGGCAAGACCGAATAAGGATCTGCTCCCCATGTTGCTCAGTTATCTACGGCTGGTGTTGTTTGCGGCGGGCCTGTTGGTCGGTGTCCAGGTGCCGGGGTTCATCAACGATTACGCCAAGCGCGTCGAAGCGCACCTGATTGAAGCGCAAACCAGCCTGAGCGGGTTTCAAGGCACGGCCAACCAGTTCTTCAAGGGCGATGTGCAGGCACTGGTGGCCCATTATCGCGCCAGCGAAGACCCGATCTTTCGCAGCGATGCCGACAGTCTGAGCAACCTGCTGACCCGTCAACTGGCACTGGACAAGCAATTCCAGGCGATGCAGGGCCCCTGGTACATCCGCTTGCTGCAGGTGGTATTGGCCGCTGACCCGGACATTCGCAAGGAAACCTGGAATGGATACAGCTACCAGATTCTGCTGACGCCGGAGGCGATGATCTGGGGCATGAGCGGCGCATTGCTGCTGTCATTCGGGATTGAATGCCTGTTCCGCCTGATCGACTGGGTCGTGCTGGGCGGCAAACGCCTGCGCCAGAGCCGGCCGATCGAAGAGCGGGATTTGCGCGGGCTCTGAAAAAGATCGCAGCCTGCGGCAGCTCCTACAGGGGAAACGCAATTCCGATGTAGGAGCTGCCGCAGGCTGCGATCTTTTGATTTTTTACGAACTTAAAACAATGTACTGCTCACCCACCCTGCGCGCATACCCCTCCAACACCTGCTGGCACAACGCAACAATCTCCTCGACCCACTCCACGCCCACCCGCCACGACACCACCACCTGCAAATCCGGCGGGCGTTGATCGATTGCCAGCAAGGTCAGTTCGCCACGTGCCAGCTCCTCGGCCACCAATACCGGTGGCAGTGCCCCGATGCCGAAACCGTCACGCAATAACCGGGTAATCGCCGACACTGAATTCACGCAGTTCAGCCTTGGCGCCATGACGCCGTTGGCCTGCATCAGGGCGAGCACTTCCTGGTGCGGATGGGAGTTCTTCGAATAGGTAATGATTCGTTCGTTGGCCAGGTCGGCGATGCCTGAATACTCACGGTTGTACAGCGAGTTACTGGCGACGATCCAGCCCATGGGATGACTGGCCAGCTCCAGGCTGCGCACGCTTTCCTGGCGCAGAAGGTCGGTTTGCAGGATCACATCGAGAAAGCCTTTTTGCAGCTGATCGCAGAGGTTGAGCGACGTATCGGCCACCAGCTCGATTTCCACCAACGGGTAGTGATCGGTCATCTGCGCCACCAACGGGCTGAGCCAGGTGTGGATGACCGTGTCCATCACGCCGATGCGCACGCGCCCGGCCTTGCTCGAACGGGTCTCGATCGACTGCTTGAGCGCCTGCATGGTGTCCATCATCTGCTCGGCGTAATCGAGCACTTTCAAGCCTTCGGGCGTCAGGCTCACGCCCCGGGAATCACGCAAAAACAGCTTCACCCCCAGCTCGCCTTCGAGCACGGCGATGCGGCTGGAAATCGACGCCTGGGTGGTGAAGAGCTTGTCGGCGGTCAGGCGGAAACTCTTGAGCCGGGCGACCCAGACAAAGGTTTCGAGAAACTTCAGGTTCATGGGGATAAAGATTTCTTATGCCTAAGGCGGGTTTTTATTAGTTGGACGCGGCAGGGCGGTGCGCCCAAGAATCAAGCCATCCGGTTCCCACGATAGGCGTCGTCGGGGCTCAGAACAATACCAATAAAATCAGCGCGGAGAATTGCCATGAGTGCGCCCGACACGACCGCCATTCCGAAAACCACGGCTCGCCCGGGTCCTTTCGACTGGTATCGCAACATCAATCAACAGGAACGCCGCACCTTCTGGAGCTGCAAGATCGGCTATGGCCTGGACGGCATGGACACCCAGATGCTCAGCTTCGTGGTGCCGACCCTGATTGCCATGTGGGGCATCACCACCGGCCAGGCCGGGCTGATTCACACCAGTACACTGATCGCTTCGGCCATCGGTGGCTGGGTCGCGGGGATTCTCTCCGATCGCATTGGCCGCGTGCGCACGTTGCAGCTGACGGTGCTGTGGTTCGCCTTCTTCACTTTTCTCTGCGGTTTTGCCCAGAGCTACGAGCAGCTGCTGATCGCGCGCACGTTGATGGGCTTCGGTTTCGGTGGCGAGTGGACCGCCGGCGCGGTGCTGATCGGTGAAGTCATCCGCGCCCAGGACCGCGGCAAGGCGGTTGGCATGGTGCAGTCCGGCTGGGCGCTGGGCTGGGGCCTGACCGCCATTCTCTATGCGTTGCTGTTTTCGGTGATGCCACCGGAAGACGCCTGGCGTGCACTGTTCATTCTCGGCATCGTCCCGGCGGTGTTCGTGATTTTCGTCCGTCGCCTGGTCAAGGACCCGGAAATCTACCGCGAAGCCAAAGCCAAGGAAGCCCCGAGCAACCCCTCGAAGTTCTACGAGATCTTCGCCCCCGGCATGCTCTTCACCACCATTCGCGCTTCGTTGCTGACCACGGGTGCGCTGGGTGGCTACTACGCGATCACGTCGTGGCTGCCGACTTTCCTGAAGAACGAACGCGGTCTGAGCGTCCTCGGCACCGGTGGTTATCTGGCGATGGTGATCATCGGTTCCTACGTTGGTTACGTCATCAGCGCCTATTTGACCGACATCCTCGGGCGCAAAAAGAACTTCATCCTGTTCGCCGTCGGCTCGTTCACCATCGTCCTGCTGTACACGCAACTGCCGGTCAGTAACGGCGTGATGCTGTGGCTGGGCTTCCCGCTGGGCTTCTTCGCCTCGGGGATTTTCAGCGGCATGGGCGCGTTCCTGACCGAGTTGTTCCCGACGCGGATTCGCGGCTCGGGCCAGGGTTTCTGCTACAACATCGGCCGGGCGCTGGCGGCATTGTTCCCGCTGCTGATCGGCCTGCTCAGCCAGACCGTGCCGCTGAGTGTCGGCATCGGTGCCTTTGCGGCGGTGTCCTACGGCGTGGTGATCCTCGCGGCCCTGAGCCTGCCGGAAACCCGTGGCAAGCAACTCGACGCCCAGTAACTGATAATCTGCGGGCCTGTCTTACGGGTATGTCCGACAGCTAAAAAGAATAAAGCCTACAGGAGTGTTCATCGTGAACCGCCTGCTATTGAACTGCGACATCGGCGAGAGTTTCGGCAACTGGACCATGGGTCTGGACGCGGAAGTCATGTCCTTCATTGATTGCGCCAATATCGCCTGCGGCTTCCATGCCGGCGACCCGAGCATCATGCGCAAAACCGTCAGCCTGGCCCTCAGCCACGGCGTGCAGATCGGCGCCCATCCGGCCTATCAGGACCTGGTGGGGTTCGGCCGCCGCTCCATGGCCTATGCCGCCCACGAACTGCAAGACATCCTGCATTACCAGATCGGTGCCCTCGACGGCATCTGCCGGGCCCAGGGCGGCCGGGTCAGTTACGTCAAGCCCCACGGCGCGATGTACAACGACATGATGGCCAACCCGGCGCAGTTGCGTGCGGTGTTGCAGGCCGTGGCCGCGTACGACCGTGACCTGCCATTGATGCTGATGGCCACTCGCGACAACAGTGCGGCGCAGCAGTTGGGCGATGAATATGGCGTGACCCTGTGGTTCGAAGCCTTCGCCGACCGCGCCTATGATCGCGCCGGAATGCTGGTTTCGCGAAGCCTGCCGGGAGCGGTGCACCACGACCCGGAGCACATTGTCGGGCAAGCACTGACGATCGCCCGTGGCGACGCCCTCACCGCCAGCGATGGCAGCGCCTTGCATTTGCAGGCCAACACCTTGTGCGTGCACGGCGACAACGCCAGTTCGGTCGCCGCCGTACGCCGCATCCGTGAAGCCTTGAATCAGCAGAGTGCATCATGAAATTGCGCGTGGAAGTGGTCGCGCTCGATTGCCTGATGGTGCGCCTGTTCGATGAAATCGCCGAGGCCAACATGCCCTGGATGCTCGCGGCCAGCGAAAGCCTGCGGGCGGCGTTCGGCGCGCACCTGATCGATCTGGTGCCGTCCTACACGACCTTGATGGTGCATTACGACCTGACTGCGTTGAGCCCGGTCCAGGCCCGGGAGCTGATCGCCGAAGCACTGATCGATCTGTCGCCCAATGCGCGGACTCGTGGCACCTGCCATGTGTTGCCGGTGTGGTACGACTTGAGCGTCGGCCCGGAGCTGAGCCTGTTGTCGCAGCGCAGCGGGCTGGCGGTGGAGGAGGTGATCCGCCGTCACAGCGAGCGTGAATATCAGGTGTTCGCCCTGGGCTTCGCACCGGGGTTCGCCTTCATGGGGCTGGTGGAAGAAGTGCTGGCCGCGCCGCGACTGAACACCCCCCGCAAGAAAGTCGCCGCCGGCAGTGTCGGCATCGCCGAACGGCAGACGGCGGCCTATCCGGTGGTGTCCCCGGGCGGCTGGAACCTCATCGGCCGTACCCCGGCCAAATTGTTCGACCGCCACCGTGACGGCTACAGCCTGATGCAACCGGGCGACACCGTGCGCTTCGAAGCCGTCGGCCATGCCGAGTTCATCAAGCTGGGTGGCGACGACACGCCACTGGAGGCGCAGGCATGAGCCGTTTGACGATTGAGGCAAGTACGCCGCTGTGCCTGTTGCAGGACGCCGGGCGTTTCGGCGTGCGCCATCTGGGCGTGACCCAGGGTGGCGGGCTGGATTGGCGTTCGATGTCCTGGGCCAACTGGCTGCTGGGCAACGGCCTGGACGCGGCGGTGATCGAAATCACCCTCGGCGGGTTCACTGCGGTGGCTGAAGAGGATTGCGTGCTGGCGCTCGCCGGCGCCGACCTGGGCGCGCAGGTGGATGGCGAGCCGCTGGCGCCGTGGCGCAGTTTCAGGCTGCACAAGGGACAGCGTCTGCAATTCACGCAGCCGTTGCTCGGCGCCCGCGCCTATCTCGCCGCACCGGGGGGCTTTGACGCACCGAAGGTGTTGGGCAGCCGTGCGACGGTGGTCCGCGAAGAATTGGGCGGCCTGGATGGCATGGGGCGTGCGCTGAGCAACGGTGCGTGTTTGAGCTACTCGGGCAATTGCGTGATGTTGCTGCGCGAGTTGTCGGCAGACCAGCGGCCCAACCTGAAGCTCAATACGCCGCTGGACCTGGTACTGGGTGCGCAAATTGGCGAGTTCAGCGGCCAAAGCCTGTTTGATGCGTTCAACAGCGCTTGGAGCCTCGACAGCCGCGCTGACCGCATGGGCATTCGCCTGTTGGGTCCGGCGTTGCAATACCTGGGCAAGCCGATGATTTCCGAAGGCATTCCATTGGGCGCTGTGCAGGTGCCGCCGGACGGGCAGCCGATTGTGTTGCTCAATGATCGGCAGACCATTGGCGGATATCCGCGGTTGGGGGCGTTGACCCCGTTGGCGCTGGCCCGGTTGGCGCAATGCCTGCCGGGGACGCAGGTGCGGTTGCGGCCGGTGGTGCAGGACGTGGCGCATCGGGAGCAGGTCGAGTTCTTGCAGCAGTTTTCAGGCTGCTAAAAGCTTCGCGAGCAAGCCCGCTCCCACATTGGATCTGCGTCATACAGAGATCCAATGTGGGAGCGGGCTTGCTCGCGAAGGCGGCATCACCGACAACCATAATCTTTACTTGGAAAGAAACCGCATCCCTTCCTCCAACCCCCGCAACGTCAGCGGATACATCTGGTCCTCGATCAAATCCCGAACGATATTGGTCGACGAGGTATAGCCCCAGGTGTCTTTCGGGTACGGGTTGATCCAGATGAGCTTCTTGTACTTCTCCTTGAAGCGCTGCATCCACACGTAACCGGCTTCTTCGTTCCAGTGCTCGACACTGCCGCCAGCCTGGGTGATTTCGTAGGGCGCCATGGCGGCGTCACCGATGAAGATCACTTTGTAGTCGGCGCCGTACTTGTGCAGCAGGTCCATGGTGGAGGTGCGCTCGGAGGTACGACGCATGTTGTTCTTCCACACCGATTCATAAATGAAGTTGTGGAAGTAGAAATACTCCAGGTGCTTGAACTCGGTCTTGCAGGCCGAGAACAGCTCCTCGCAGATCTTCACGTGGGCGTCCATCGAGCCGCCGATGTCGAACAGCAGCAGCAACTTGACCGTGTTGCGTCGCTCGGGGCGCATCTGGATGTTCAGCAGCCCGGCATCCTTGGCGGTGTGATCGATGGTGCCGTCGATGTCCAGCTCTTCCGCCGCACCCTGGCGGGCGAACTTGCGCAGACGACGCAGGGCAACCTTGATGTTGCGCGTGCCCAGTTCCACCGAGTCATCGAGGTTCTTGTATTCGCGCTGGTCCCAGACCTTGACCGCCTTGCCCTGGCGCTTGCCGGCGTCGCCCACCCGAATGCCTTCCGGGTTGAAACCGCCGGAACCGAACGGGCTGGTGCCACCAGTGCCGATCCACTTGTTGCCGCCGGCATGGCGTTCCTTCTGTTCTTCCAGGCGTTTCTTGAATTCTTCGATCAGCTTGTCCAGGCCGCCGAGGGACTGGATCGCCGCACGCTCTTCATCGGTCAGGGAACGTTCGAATTCCTTGCGCAGCCAGTCCTCGGGAATCAACGCCTGCAAGTGGTCGTCGAGCTTCTCCAGGCCATTGAAATAGGCACCGAATGCCCGGTCGAACTTGTCGAAATGCTTTTCGTCTTTCACCAGAATCGCCCGGGACAAGTAGTAAAACTCATCCATGTCGGCGAAGGTCACGCGCTGTTTCAGCGCGTTAATCAGGTCCAGCAGTTCGCGCACCGAGACCGGAACCTTGGCGGCGCGCATTTCATTGAACAGATTGAGCAGCATGGCTATCGCCTCAGGAGATCAACGACTGCCGCGACGGCTCATGAACGCCAGGCGCTCAAGCAGTTGCACGTCCTGTTCGTTCTTCACCAAGGCCCCGGCCAGCGGCGGGATGGCCTTGGTCGGATCGCGTTCGCGCAGTACCGCTTCGCCAATGTTGTCGGCCATCAGCAGTTTCAGCCAGTCCACCAGTTCGGACGTCGAAGGTTTCTTCTTCAGGCCCGGCACCTTGCGCACATCGAAGAACACGTCCAGCGCTTCGCTGACCAGGTCTTTCTTGATGTCCGGGTAGTGCACGTCGACGATTTTTTGCAGCGTGACGCGATCCGGGAAGGCGATGTAGTGGAAGAAGCAGCGGCGCAGGAAGGCGTCCGGCAGTTCTTTTTCATTGTTGGAGGTGATGATGATGATCGGGCGCTTCTTGGCCTTGATCGTCTCGTCGATCTCGTAAACGTAGAACTCCATCTTGTCGAGTTCTTGCAGCAAGTCGTTGGGGAACTCGATGTCGGCCTTGTCGATTTCGTCGATCAGCAGGATCACCCGCTCTTCGGACTCGAAGGCTTCCCAGAGCTTGCCCTTCTTCAGGTAGTTGCGAACGTCGTGGACCTTTTCGTTGCCCAGTTGCGAATCACGCAGGCGGCTGACCGCGTCGTACTCATAAAGGCCTTGATGAGCCTTGGTGGTGGACTTGATGTGCCAGGTAATCAGTTTGGCGCCAAAGGATTCGGCCAGTTGCTCGGCGAGCATGGTCTTGCCGGTGCCCGGTTCGCCCTTGACCAGCAGCGGTCGCTCCAGGGTGATGGCGGCATTGACCGCCAGCTTCAGGTCATCGGTGGCGACGTAGGCCTGGGTGCCTTCGAACTTCATCTGCAAATCCTCGAACGGTAACGCCGACCTGAATGAGGCAGGGCGGGGCGCAATAAAGGGTCAGCCCCGACTATAACGCGGCGCCCGGTCGACTGTGAACGCAGACGGCTTATTCAGTCTCTGACCGGTTGGTACACTGAGGAACTGTCGAGTCGGCTGGCGGCCTTGTACTATAAGGCGTGTAGCGATTCGGCAGTGTGACACGTGCCCCAGTATTCAGCTCTTGAATGGCGCTTATGTCACCACCACGCGACCGTACCACGTGTCACATTGGAGAATCCTGTATGTCATTCATCACCCGCCGCGATGGTCGGTACAGCTACCGCCGCCGATTCCCTGCTGACGTTGCAGAGGTAGTCGGACGCACCGAGTACCGCAAAGCCTTGGGCACCGCTGACCGTACGGAGGCTTTGTTGCGTGCCCGTGCGGTGTCCGTGGAGTTCGACAATGTATGCGAGGAAGCCCGCACGCCTGCTCAGGCTGGGCGAGGGGATGCGCAGCCGGATGCCACAGCGAGTTCAATCCTCGAAAGCCTCGATGCCGTTGTACGGAACATCACACTCACCACCGTTGAAACGATGGGGAAGCCCGGATGGCAGCGCACTGTGCAGTGGCAACGCCAGTCCCTACAAGCTCAGGCAGACGGTGTTATGCCGCCCGGAGTGCAGATGCATCCGGTACTCGCTAGGCGGGCGCTGCAAGCGTTTGACGCGGTGCTGTCGGGGAATCCTGAGACGTTCAAGTCTGACACTGCCGCTGGCCCTGAAGTCGCGGATGCACGGACTACAGCGGCGGAATTCAAAGCGGTGCTAGATGATTATTACGAAGGCGTAGGCCCTAGCCGGGTGGGCAGGGTGCGGGGCCTGAGCGAGCGCGTGTTGGTCTGGCCGAGTTCACAAGAGGAACAGATGGCGAGGGTGATGCAGTACTGCGCCGATAAGCTGGCGGCTGGGGGTAAGGCTACGTCCGTGCACGCGGATG
The DNA here is from genome assembly GCF_902498195.1 of Pseudomonas fluorescens. Lineage (GTDB taxonomy): Bacteria > Pseudomonadota > Gammaproteobacteria > Pseudomonadales > Pseudomonadaceae > Aquipseudomonas > Aquipseudomonas fluorescens_BU. The sequence continues at coordinate 843,544 of NZ_CABVIY010000002.1, forward strand.
CAGCCGCTTTAATCACGGTCCTAAAACGCCTGCCCGGTTGGGACGGGTTGCGATTGCCTAAGGTTGGAGCAACAGCTAGGGCAGTACGCGCCGGTGGCGGGATGAACATAAATCAGCGCGCACCTGTACCTCTAGCGCAGATGCTCGCGGTGCATGCGAGGATAAAACAGGAAGTGCCGCAATGGCATGCCGCAGTAGTTCTTCTGGCCCGGTACGGCCTGCGCCCCGGTGAGCTTTTGCAAGAGGGACCGAATGCGTTAGGTGAGCGCGTGGATATTCGCGGACGCCGGGAGTTGGTTTTCAAAGCGGGATTAAGTGGCGGGAAGAACGCTGCTGCCCGCCGCGATGTCCCTGTGCACGCTAAGGACGTACCGCTGTTTCGCGATGTGCTGGCTGGGTTGAACATACCACCTGACGCCTCGCGTGAAGTTCGCGACCAGCGTATTCGCCAGCGCGTGCGGAATCTCTCTCGGGTGTTCCGTCGAATGTTGCCGCCTGATTCCGAACTTGTGTTGTACAGCCAGCGGCATTCATTCGCTGACCTGATGCGGGATGCTGGCGCGACCTCAGAAGAGGTGGGCGGGGTGTTGGGGCATACCGCTGCTGGTGCGAAGGCCACAAGCATATACGGCGGCTCTCAGCCCCTCGACCGCGCAAGGGAGCTTCTACAGAAGGTTCGAGAACTCATCCCCGGTTAGGTGACGGCCTCCGCTGCTCTCGGTGCCCGGAGGAAGCAATAGTACCGGACTTATCGCACAAGAGGGAATGACTGCACAGGTTGCGGCCCTGATAAACCGGGCATGTTGAATAGCTAATCACTATTCGTACGAGTAAGGCTAACCAACCGTCTGCCGCTCTTCCTGCCGGATGCCCAAGCAATAGAACGAGACTCATCGTACGGGAGGGAATGACTGCACAGGTTGTCGTCCTGTACTTGCAAATAGCCTTTGGAGGGCTGAACGAACAAAGGAGACGACCAATGACAGATTTACAGAACATGCTGGACGGATTGTCCGAGCAGTTCACCCAGCCTGCCCCCGCTGTATGGAGCGCGAAGGAGAATATGCGAGCGCTCAAGATGGCGAACGATGCATGCCCCGGCTTGGATGGGAATGCTTTGTGCAACACCCTCAGAAGCGCCAGCGCTCACTTCCAAAAGAACGGCACCCTAGACGGCTGGAGTCCGAAACGGCACTGCGTAGGTTCTGAGTTTGCCCGGATCGCCCGTGACGCAAGCGCCCAGCGCAAAGCGGCACTGCAAGCCGTTGGATTCAAGCCACGATATGCCACTGCCCCCGAGGTCCGGCACGTTATGAAAACCGCCCACGACGTTTGTATGACTGAGGGAACCAAACCCAGCGCCGCCGCTATGCTGCGTGAAGCCGGTGTCCCTGCCAAAGAAGCCACACGCCTCGCCAGCAAGGGGAATCGCAACATTGCTACGGAATGGCAGGCTCAAAGCCAGCACGCCGCCCGCACGGCTATGCGTGAGCAAGGTGTCCTGACCCGTCGAAAGGAGAATGCCGCTACCAGTGGCACCCTCGCCGGGACCGTCGCTGCGCTGTACAGCCTTGCCGATCACACAAAAGACCGCCAACGGCTGAGCGCTGTCGAGGATGAAGTAGCTAAGCTCAAAGCTCAGGTAGCCGCGTTGGAGACTCGCCAGACCATCACGGAGGCCGGAGAACACTGGCATGTTGTAGCCCGTCGTATGCTAGTTGCTGGAGACGGACCAACCGCTATTGCCAACGCCACCGGCCAGAAGGTCAACACCGTTAAGCAATTCGTGAAGCGCAGTCGCTGAGGGTACAGAAGGGGTACATGTACCCCATGAAACGAACAAAAAACCCAAGGGTAATACCCTATAAGGAACTCTACCAATCCTAGGAGCAAGCATGAACACACCACCTGACCGCACAATCGTCACCGTCACTGATGAGTCTGGTATCACTCCCCGTGCTCAGGCTCGTGGAATGTTCGCAAGTGGCAAATCTGTGCAAGAGATCGCGGAGTTCATGGGTGCCAGCACCGAGTACGTCGAGAAGCTGTTACTACCGAAAGCCCGCAAAGCCAAGCCTGCCGTTGTATTTCAAACCTGTAAGGGCATGCGCCAACGCCCGTAACACCTGAGTTTCCCCGCTCCAGCCGGTTTGGTCACCTGCTGTAGCTGCCAGTGACGCGCTTCTCCTTCGCGGGCGCTGGCACCCTATCCCGAGGCTGTGCATTCGCATCGCCTCACGGCTGACCACCGACCCTGCACCGTGCATCAATCAAGACACGCCTAAATCCCCGAGTTTCAAGGGTGATTTCCTGCGCTCAACTCAAAGACATACCAACGCCAAGGTTCCGAGTCATCGACGTTTATACGACCGATAACTCAGGGATTTAGCGGAAGTGTGCCTGATCCCCACTGGAGGTTTCATGCAATCGCAATCCGTAGACACCAACAACACCGCCCGCACATTCATTCCCGGCGCTTGGCAGAACCAGCAAGCCGACGCGGCTGCCGCTGCCCGTGAAGCGGCCCAACAGTTCGCCAGAGCTCATTTGCGCCTCGACTTCGCTGATGCCTCGCACTGGCGTGCGCTGGCTGCTGCCGCTGGCGTGCGCCTTCCAGCGTGGTACGTCCGCTGCACTGGCGGCGGAGTCCGTAAGTTCTGCGCGCGCCTGGGACTGGACTTGCCAGCTATCGAGGACGCCACCGGCTGTAGCTCGTTCCGGGAACTGGCAGGGATGAATCCGACTTGGCCGCTCTTCGCTGTCGTTGGGCTGCTGTTAGAGATCCACGCCGAGCGCGCCGCGCCGGTCCCGCAATACAACTAGGAGAACCAACCTTGAGCAAGAAAACATCACTGAGCCACACCGACCGTCAGCGCCTTGAATTCCTGACCAGCCATCTCCGCAGTTCCGCTCGCCCGTCCGTGAAAGCGCGATACGAAAATGAGCTCGCCCAGCTTCTGGAAGGCAAAGAGCTGTCACGAGGCGATATGGCGCTGGCCGCTTACTACCTCGGCAACTCCGGCACCGATGGCTCTGAGTCTCAACAGCTGTCCCGTGATTTCGCCGCCGCTTATCGCGCCACCCCTGCCGAGTAATTCGGCCTTCATTACAGAGGAGATTGACCATGAATGAATTGAATGCCCCGACCGCTGCGCACCTGTCCGTGCTGGCGAACCTGTCGGACGCTGCCCTGTTGGCCCCGTTGAGTATCGGAGATGTTGAACCCGCCGAAGCGCTCCCGATGTTTCCTGTGCAAGCCCCTGCGCCGGTCGCACCGCTCCCAAGCCTTGAAGAGCTGCTAGCCGAAGCTGAATCGGTGTTCACTGCGGAAACCGCACAGGATCTGTACCGCCGAACCCTGACCGTGGGCGGCGTGCATCCTTCCGAAACTGTCTCAACGAAGCTTGCTGGGAACGGGCAGAAGCTGAGCGACGCCCTGCGCAATGTCGTGGGTGAAACTCTCAAAACCCCGGATGACCTGCGTTATGCCATGCGTGTGTTCGCTGCCCATGCCGTAAACAGCCTGATTGGAAACCGCCGTGACGAACTCATGATTCGTGAGGCTGAGGCTGCTAAGGCTGTGCACAACGAGTGGGAACAAAAGGTGTTGGTAGCTGCTCGCGGTGAGGTGGCTGCCATTCAAGCATCGGGCAAGCTCAGTGCCGAAGAGTTCGAGTTCCTGCTGGAGTTGGTAGACGGGAACAAGGCCGGTATGGCTCAAAACTTAGCAGGCCCTGACGTTGACGTTCCGGCGCTGGTCGCTGGCCGTGGTACTGACTGGCGCAGCATTGCTAATTCTTGGGCAGGCGCGTGCAAGTCGCGTGGCGCTGTGACGTTTGAAGCGGGGGCGGATGCGGCAGGCCCTCGCTCGTTCTGCATTGAAGTTCAACCCGAAGCCGGGTGGGTGCTGATGACTCACGTTGACCAACAGTGGATTCCTATTGAGGCAAGCGCTGATGGTACAGCTCGTGCGATCAGCACCCGCGAGCAAGCCATGTTGGTGCGCTCTTTGTCGGCTAAGCCTGCGCCGTACTTCGGTGTCGTGTTCGCTGACAAACTCCGTGGTGCAGTGTGAGCACCGACAAGCCCGCGCTTCGGCGCGGGCAGCACCCATCCGCCGACGACCTTATAAAGATGCGGCTGGGGTATCCCGGCTATGCAGACCGTTTGACCAGCATGCGTCAACTCAACCCCGCCCGATACGCCGCTGTCATGTCCGGTGCCAAGACATTCGACGATCCGAACTGGCGGTGTGCGGAATGCAGTGGAAGCGAACGGCACACCCGGAACCTGACCTGTCGGGCTTGTAATGGCGCCCGCGTCCCAGAGGTGTTCAAGGCGCTGCCCTCCGGTGTGTCGGTGTACGTGCCGAAGGACAATGCAGCCTCGGATAACTGGCAACAACGCCACCTCCGGGCACAGCGCCTTCTGGATCAGCAAAGCATATTGGCTCGCCTGGGATCGATCAATGTCGGCCCGTACAGCCTCACTGGTGGTCGTGTGATGCGGGCCGGATCGGTTGTGCTAGATACCGAGTCGATCATGCTCGCGGTCGATGCCTTGCTGTCGGCTGATCGTGTACTGATACGGGCAGTTCTAACCCCACTTCTTGAGCAAAGCCGTGAACTGGTGCAACTAGTCCGGCTAATCGCTAGCGCCGTTTCGGCACCTCAAAACCTACGCAAATAGCCTGCCCTCCGGGGCGGGCCGTACCCCTTGGAGGAACAACATGAAAGCTCGAATTACAAAGCAAGTCCTAGCCTCGTTTCAGGAAGCGTTCAGCACTGATCTGACCAGCCCCAGCGGTCTGCGGTGGAAGCGCTGGAACGGCAACGTAGGTATCCGTAACCGTGAAGTCGGAGACGTGGCAGGTGGATGCACAAACAGCGGTAGCTACGTCGTGACGTTGGCCGGGGAGAAGTACCTTGCCGCCGATGTTCTGGTGGCCCTGCATCGTGCCCAGCACCGTGCTGTGAAGGCCGGGGTGACGGCGTGAGCCGCGCTCGCGGAACAGTCTCTCGCAAGAACGCTAGGCCGGAGATTAAGCCTTGGCATGAAGAGTACGCGCTGTCGGACGCCTCACCCTGCGGCGTGGTGTACATGGTGTGTGGTTCGCCCAGCACTGTGGTCGCTGGCTGCCCGAAGGAACCTATCTGGCCTTATGACAAGAGCATGGCCCATCACTGTATCTGGCCTAGGCATTACACCGTGTCGGTGATTGTCGATTGGGAAGGCGAAGACCTTGGCGGATTCATGAAGTGGGACTCGGTTCTGGAGTCGGTGTCTGCTGGGGTTGTCCGTGAAATCCTGCTGGAGCACGCCGAGCGTGAGCAGCAGATTGAATTGTTGGAGCAGCATCTGGAAGCACAACGGGAAGTGGCCTAACAGCTACTTCCCTTTTTGGCCTCCCGGCACTGGTGTGCCTTCCCCGGCGTGTTCTATGCGCAATGAAATTTTATTATGCTCACGCGAGGGTGTCCCTGAACTATAAACAGCCATCGTTCCCCCGTCGGTCTCGCGCCCTTGGGCGTGCTGGGGCGCACCTCCGAGCCCGCGCATGCATCCGCGCATGTCCGCGCTGAACGGTTCGCGCCTGCGCCACTGGAAGCCGTTTGCTGAGTTGCTGGACGTTGGACTAGCTCAGTGTTGTGGCTCAAAAGGTACACCTTGTGAGCCATTCATCGGATCGTGCTATTAGGCTGGCTCAAAGGTGTTGACTTGTATTGAGCTACCCATGAATATCTGAGCCATAGGTTATGAGCTATTCAGACCACAACTCACGGACAGCAGACATGGCAACTATCGGATATGTACGCGTTTCCACCAACGAGCAAAGCGTTGAGGCTCAGAAGCATTCCCTTGCTGAGACTTATGCCGTCAATGAATGGTATGAGGATGCTGGCGTGTCGGGCGCAGTAAAGGCACTAGAGCGCCCGGGATTCGCTGCATTGGTAGCGTATGTTCGCAAGGGCGATACGCTTGTGGTGAGCGCCGTAGACCGACTAGGACGCGATACCTTGGACGTACTGGGCACGGTTGAGGCGCTGCAATCGAAGGGCGTGAGCATTATCAGCAAGCGCGAGGGGTTCGACCTGAGTACGCCTATGGGTAAAGCGATGCTCACGATGTTGGCGGCTGTGGCCGAGCTGGAGCGCTCCAACATCAAGGCGCGGCAGATGGCCGGGATTGAGCGCGCCAAGTCCGAAGGGCGAGCGCTTGGGCGAGTGAAAACGATACCAGATGCAGAAGTGGCGATTTGGAGGCGAGAGCACAGCGCGAGTATTGCCCAGACCGCCGAGCACTTCGGGATCAGCACGGCATCAGTCAAAAGGGCATGTTCGATCAAGCACGCCGTGGACAACACCATGCTGGACTGAGCGCGCCCGAAAACCCCACCCCTGTGCACCGTCTGAACCAACGAGCAAGCCGGACGGTGCGAGAGCATACCCTTAGAGCACTGGAGATCGGCTTCACCACTGTGCACCAACGGCAAGCAATACTGCGTGCCTACGTGAGCCGCACCGCTATGTATGCCAGAAGTACCAATCCTATTACGGCGAGCATGCGCAATTGCTCCAATCTGCGAAGTACAGACTGTTGAATAATCAATACCGCTGCCGTGTCTTCTCGGCCATGACAGGCCGCTTGTAGCCCTTGTTGGATACGGTAGCGTGGCTCCCCGTCCTCGTTTATTGAAGGGAATATACCGCCCTGTTCGGCCCATCTTTTCGCGGAATCGCAAGCCTTATCGAATTCTTGCTCGTACGATCGCTTAGCTGGCATAGCCTCTTCCTTGCTGCGTGGTTGTAGATCGTAATGTACGTCGTTTGCTATTTCAGATGTGACACGCGCACGGTACGCACGGCGCGTGCAAGTGCAGTAAATCCTGCTGAAACCCCCGTGTTTACTGGGCCGAACACCTTTCCTCTTGTTTAGTCTCTGAATGGGGCGTCACATCTTGACTCAGTCTCGGCTGTGGGCCAGCATTGAGCTATCGCCATTTTGGCGATAGCTTGCAAGGCATGTCTACTAAATACCGGTTTCGAGATACGTATCGCATTCAGTTGCGCGAGAAAGATCATCCGCCACCCCATGTCCATCTGAACGGTGGCGGGTTGGACGTCATGCTGAGCCTGGAAACCGTTGAGGTGATGATCGGCAAGGCACCGCCGCTGATTATCAAGGAAGCGCTCGCATGGATCCGGGCCAATCAAGCACAACTGCTGGAGGATTGGAAACGATGTTACCCATGAAACGACCCAGGCTATCGCAAGTGCAGGCCCTGCCGGACTATCGGCTGGCGCTGACCTTTATCGATGGCCAGCAACTGACCCTTGATTTGAGCCGTGACCTGGAGGCTTTTCCGGGTTTGCAACCCTTGCTGGGGAGCGCTTTTGAAGGGGCCGTGCTCGGCGATGACGGCTGGTGCGTGGAATGGCCTGAACAGGATATCCAGATCGGCGCCGACACGTTGTATCTGGATGCCCTCGCGCAGAACGCATCGGATGAAAATACCCGCATATTCATCGACTGGCGCGCCCGTACCGGGTTGCCGCTCAACCAGGCCGCAGAAGCACTCGGGATCAGCGCCCGCAGCATCAGCCGTTACAGCAGCGGCCGGGAAGCAGTGCCGCGCTCTTTGGCGCTGGCTTGCCTGGGCTGGGACTTCCTGCAAGCGCAAAACAGGTCGCTACGGGCGGCCGAAGAAACGGGTCGTTACACCGTCACCCGCAAACGTTAACCGGCATCCGGTTTCGGCCGTTCATAGCGGGCATTGAAGGCCTCAATGAAACCATTGCGTAAAATCTGTAAAAACGCCTCGAACGCGCTGATATCTTGCCGATGCACGTTGCCGCTCAGCGCTACGCGGGTGGCAAACTGGTTCTTGCCCTGGTTCTTCAACACCGTTTCGGAGCCGCCGACAATCGCCTCCCAAATGGAGCGGAAGATCCCCTTGTCCTTGTTTTCCACATCCTGCTGCCAGTTGAACACGTCGACATCTTTCAGCAGGGGTTTGATATAGCCGGTCAGTTTTGCCTTTTTGGCCTGGGCTTCGATGACCACGTCGCCATGGCCGGCGTTGAAATCGAATTTGCCGTAGGCCGAGGCGAAATCGTTCATGCGCTTGAGTTCGATGTCCCTGGCCCGCAGGCGAAACTCGAAGTCTTCGAAATTGCTCAATGGGTCGAACGTCGCGCTGGTTTCCAGCGGCGCATGCCCGAGCAGCAGCGCCTTGCCTTCGAAACGGGCGTCGCGCTTGCCCTGGGTGTCGACCACGTTGGTCAGGTTGTAGATGCTGGCGTCGACTTTGGTGGCGTTCATGTTCACAGGGGGTTTGGAGTTGAAGTTGCGAAAGCTGATCTTGCCGTCGTCGATGCGCACCTCGTTCAAGGTGATGGGTAACAGTTTTCCCAGCTGGGCACGCCAGTCGGTGCCTTGACCGGTCTGGGAGCTCTGTTTGTTGGCGCCGCCGTCGACAAAATTCACTTCGGGATTGACGAATTTCACCTCGGCCACCACCGCATGGTCATGCCAGAGCGAATGCCAGCTGACTGAGAGGTCGATCAGCGGTGCATTGACGAACGGCACCGGTACCTTGCCGTCGACCTTGACGATTTTCAGGCCGTTGATTTTGTAGGCCCCACGCCACAGCGCCAGGTCCACGTCCGTGATCTGGCCGCGGTAGGCGCCCATGTCCGCCAGGCGGTCATTAAGGTAGTCGCGCACCAGGTAGGGAAGGGCGACGTGCAGGGCAATCAGCAGCACGATGAGGCCGGTGAAGGTCCACAGGGGCCAGCTGTATCGACGTTTCATGATGGCAATTCTCTGGCGATCTAAAGCCATTGACTGCGCTGATAACCGGACGTTCGACCTGACTGGACGACCACCGGGAACAGGCTTACCTTTGTGCGCTTATTAACGCTGTATCAAGGACCCAGCCATGAGCCGTATTTTCGCTGACAACGCCCATTCCATCGGTAATACGCCGCTGGTGCAGATCAACCGTATCGCGCCGCGCGGTGTGACCATCCTGGCCAAGATCGAAGGGCGTAATCCGGGTTATTCGGTCAAGTGCCGGATCGGCGCAAACATGATCTGGGACGCCGAAAGCACCGGCAAACTCAAGCCGGGCATGACCATTGTCGAGCCGACCTCTGGCAACACCGGCATCGGCCTGGCCTTTGTGGCCGCCGCGCGGGGGTACAAATTGATGCTGACCATGCCTTCGTCCATGAGCATCGAACGACGCAAGGTGCTCAAGGCATTAGGCGCGGAACTGGTGCTGACCGAGCCAGCCAAGGGCATGAAGGGCGCGATCGAGAAGGCGGGGGAGATCGTTGCCAGCGATCCGTCCAAATACTTCATGCCGGCGCAGTTCGATAACCCGGCCAACCCGGCCATCCACGAAAAAACCACCGGCCCGGAAATCTGGAACGACACGGACGGTGCGGTCGATGTGCTGGTGTCAGGCGTCGGAACGGGTGGAACCATCACCGGCGTTTCGCGGTATATCAAGAATACCCAGGGCAAACCGATTATCTCGGTCGCAGTGGAGCCGGTGGTCTCGCCCGTGATCACCCAGGCGTTGGCCGGTGAAGAGATCAAGCCAAGCCCGCACAAGATCCAGGGCATCGGTGCCGGTTTCGTGCCCAAGAACCTGGACCTGTCGATCGTCGACCGGGTGGAGTTGGTCAGCGACGAAGAGTCCAAGGCCATGGCCCTGCGCTTGATGCAGGAGGAAGGGATTCTGTGTGGCATCTCCTGCGGCGCGGCAATGGCGGTGGCGGTGCGGTTGGCCGAGACCCCGGAAATGCAGGGCAAGACCATCGTGGTGATCCTGCCGGATTCCGGCGAGCGTTACCTGTCGAGCATGCTGTTCAGTGACCTGTTCACCGAGCAGGAGAATCAGCAGTAACGTTTCAGCGCCGTACAAGGATGGAGCAGGGTGGGAATCCCGTTCCACCCAGACCGACTGATTCAGGTCAGCCAGGGTTCAGGCGCCGCGTGTTAAGACGTGCTTTGTTGCGCAATCCTTAACACTGAATGTTGAATCGGGCGGGTTTTTCCGCGGGCCGGGAGTGTTTATCATGCCGGCTGCCACGTCGGGTAGATGGCGTTGCGCTAAGTGTCTAATACCAAGGAGTTGTTGATGACCTTTTCCTTTGCCGCGAAGGCGTTGGTGTTGCTGTTGTTTCTGGGCAGCACGCTCTATGTGCATTTACGCGGCAGGGCGCGATTGCCGGTCTTGCGCCAATTCGTCAACCACTCGGCGCTGTTCGCCCCCTACAACGCGTTGATGTATCTGTTTTCCAGCGTCCCTTCCAGGCCTTACCTGGACCGCAGCAAGTTCCCGGAACTGGACATCCTCAAGGACAACTGGGAAGTCATTCGCGACGAAGCCATGCACCTGTTCGACGAGGGCTACATCCGCGCCGCCGACAAGAACAACGACGCCGGTTTCGGCTCTTTCTTCAAGAAAGGCTGGAAGCGTTTCTACCTCAAGTGGTACGACAAACCGCTGCCATCGGCCGAAGCCCTGTGCCCCAGGACCGTCGAACTGGTCAGCGGCATTCCCAACGTCAAGGGCGCCATGTTCGCGCTGCTGCCAGGCGGCAGTCACCTCAACCCGCACCGCGACCCGTTCGCCGGTTCCCTGCGTTATCACCTGGGCCTGTCGACACCCAACTCCGACGACTGCCGCATTTTTGTCGACGGTCAGGTCTACGCCTGGCGTGATGGTGAGGATGTGATGTTCGACGAGACTTACGTGCACTGGGTCAAGAACGAAACCGACAAGACCCGGGTCATTCTGTTCTGCGACATCGAACGGCCATTGAGCAATCGCCTGATGACCCGCATCAACCGCTCGATCAGTGCTTTCCTGGGGCGCGCCACCGCGCCGCAGAACCTTGATGACGAACGGGTTGGCGGGATCAATCAGGCCTATGCCTGGAGCAAGAACTCCAGCGACAAGGTCAGCGGCGTGGTCAAGCAGTGGAAGCGTCGTAACCCGAAGGCTTATCGGGTTTTGCGCCCGGTACTGGCGGTGGTGGTGCTGACATTACTGGGCTATTGGCTATTCGGTTAACCCACACCCACCTGTAGGAGCGAGCATGCTCGCGATGGACGTGAATGATAACGCGCCCATCCTAGATGAACGCGGAGCCCTTGAGACCATCGCGAGCATGCTCGCTCCTACACTTATTGCAATCCATGTCGAGCGCTGGTTATAGTCGGCGCACGGTGAGTACAAAACCCTCACTTTATTATCCCTCTGCAAAAGATCAGCCCATGCCTGCATCCCCCATCAACGCGGTAGTCGTTTCAGCGGTCAACGCTGGCGTCGTGCCGTGCGGGAATCAGCAGCCTGTGCAGATCAGTCATTACCCTCCACCTGTCAGTAGCACACCGGTGTGCGCAGTCGTATCACCGCCGGGCGTTGGCGTCCGGGGCTGATCAGCGTTTCTCTGCTGAATCCTTGCGCCCGCCTGAAAAAACGACTGAATTTCAGCTTCGGCTGAGTTGGCTTTTTTGCCTGACTACAGGTGGTATTCATGTTTGTCCTTTCTCAAAAGTCCGCACTCGCGGCGGCTTCCACGAGCCTGTTCGTCCTGCTGTGGAGCAGCGGGGCGATCTTCTCCAAATGGGGCCTGGCCCATGCCTCGCCTTTTGCTTTCCTGCTGGTTCGCTTTGTCATTGCCTTGTGCGGTTTGTTGCTGCTGATGCCGTTGCTCAAGCTGAAGTGGCCCAAGGGCGCAAAACCGATGCTGTATGCGATGGCCACCGGGGTGGTGTTGCTGGGGGCCTATCAGATTTTTTATCTGCTGGCCCTCGACCTGAAGGTCACGCCTGGCGTGATGGCGACCCTCATGGGGGTGCAGCCGATCCTCACGGTGGTGATCATGGAACGCCAGCGCTCAGCCAGCCGGATGTTCGGCTTGTCGCTGGGGCTGGCCGGGCTGGTCATGGTGGTCTATCAGGGCATCGGTCTGGCCGGCATGTCGCTGGCCGGGATGCTTTTCGGTTTGTTGGCGCTGGCGAGCATGACGGCCGGTTCGATCATGCAAAAGCGCATCACCGACAATCCCCTGGGCACGCTGCCGGTGCAGTACCTGGCCGGGTTGTTACTGTGCGGGATCTTTGTGCCGTTCCAGCCGTTTCACTTCGAGCACAACAGTGGTTTTGTCGTGCCGGTGTTGTGGATGGGGCTGGTGGTGTCGGTGCTGGCAACCCTGCTGCTGTATCGCCTGATCGCCCGGGGCAATCTGGTGAATGTCACCAGTTTGTTCTATCTGGTGCCGGCGGTGACGGCGGTGATGGACTACCTGATTTTCGGTAACCGGCTGGCGATCTTGAGCCTGCTGGGCATGCTGTTGATCATTGTCGGCCTGGTGTTTGTGTTCCGTAAAACGGCGTGAGCCCGTCAAGGCCCGGGGCTTGCTCCGGGCCTTTTTCATTGGGCTTGCGCATGTTCGGCCCGCACCGAATTCATGAACGCCTGCATCGCCGACGATTGAATGCGATGACGCCGGGTGATCAGCCCATACGGCGGCAGGCGGGCTTCAAACTTGATCGGCAACACCGCCAGCAAATCCCGACCGGGATAATCCTCGACCACCGACACTGGCGTGACGCCGAGCATATCGGTCTGCTGGATCAGCGAGAGCAAGGTCATGATCGAGGTGGTTTCAACGATGCTGCTGGGGATATCGACCCGCGCGTTGTGAAACACCTGATTGATGATCGCGCGCATCGGGCTGGGATGTTGTTGCAGTACCCAGGTCTGGTTCTGCAACTCGGCCCAGGTCAGTTGTTGCTCCTGCGCCAGGGGGTTTTGCGCGCCGCAAATCACGCACAGGGCTTCTTCGCCAAGGCTGTCGAACAGCAACTCCTCGGCCCGGGCACCGGCCGGGATCCGCCCCAGCACGATGTCCAGTTGATCCTGCAACAAGGCCTGCACCAGCACGTCGCTGGTATCGACCTGGATGCTCATGGACAAGCGCGGATGGCTCTGTTTCAGGGTGGCGATGGTGCGCGTCAGCAATCCCGAAGACAGGGCCGGAATGGCACCGACGGCGACCCGGCCGAGGTTGCCGGATTCGAGCGCCACCAGTTCCTCGCGCATGCCGCTGAGTTCGGCGAAGACCATGCGCGCGTAGTAGATGACGGTTTCCCCGAACGGGGTGGAGCGCATGCCCCGGGGCAGGCGTTCGAAGAGTTCGACGCCCAGCAAGTCCTCGGCCTCATGCAGCATCTTGGTGGCGGCCGGCTGAGTCATGCCGATGTGGTCGGCGGCGCGGCGCAACGAGCCGAATTCCTGCAGCGCCAGCATCAGGCGCAGTTGGCGCAGGCGCAGTCGACTGTGGATCACATTGGCTTCCGGAATTCGGACATCAGGCGTTCGGGTCATGGGCCGCACTCGCAAAAAAGACTGCGGCAAGCCTGACAACAAATGTCAGGCGTTGCCAGCATTGCTGTGTCACAGCACCGATTTTGGCTTGGCGACCTGCGGTTTGCGCAGGCCCGTCAGGGTGCCCAGCGCCTTGGAAATCAGCGGCCAGAACAGCATCAGCAGCGCTGCGGTGGTCAGGCTGCCCACCAAGGGGTTGGACCAGAAAATCCCGATGTGCCCGTCGGAGAAAAGCATCGACTGGCGGAACGCATCCTCTGCCTTGTCGCCCAGCACCGCCGCCAATACCAGCGGCGCGATCGGGTAGCCGAGTTTCTTGAACAGGTAACCCAGCGCGCCGAAGCCGAGCATTAGCACCACGTCGAAGAACGAGTTGTGCACCGAGTAGGCACCGATGGCACAGACCATGATGATGATCGGCGCAATGATCGAAAACGGAATGCGCAGGATCGAGGCGAACAGCGGCACGGTGGCCAACACCACGATCAGGCTGACCACGTTGCCCAGGTACATGCTGGCGATCAGGCCCCAGACGAAGTCGTGTTGCTCGACGAACAGCGTCGGGCCGGGATGCAGGCCCCAGATCATCAGGCCGCCGAGCATCACCGCCGCGGTCGCCGAACCGGGAATGCCCAGGGTCAGCATCGGCAGCAAGGCACTGGTGCCTGCCGCATGGTCGGCGGTTTCCGGAGCGATCACGCCTTCCAGTTCACCCTTGCCGAAGTTGTCGCGATTCTTCGAGAAGCGCCGCGCCAGGCTGTAGCTCATGAACGAGGCCGCCGTCGGGCCGCCCGGCGTGATGCCCATCCAGCAACCGACCAGCGTGCTGCGCACGATCGTCCACCAGTAACGCGGCAGTTTGGCCCAGGTGCGCAGGATCACCATGGGCGTAATGCGCGCGTGCTCGCCGCGAAACACCAGGCCTTCCTCGACCGTGCAGAGGATTTCGCCGATACCGAACAAACCGATCACCGCCACTTCGAAGCTGATCCCGGTCATCAGGATCGGCTGGTCGAAGGTCAGGCGCAGGTTGCCGGACACGGTGTCCATGCCGACCGCCGCCATGGCGAAACCGATCATCATCGCCACCACGGTTTTCAGCGGCGGGTTCTTGCTCATGCCGATGAACGTGCAGAACGCCAGCAGGTACACCGCGAAGAATTCCGGCGAGCTGAACGACATGGCGAACGCGGCGATCCTGGTCGACAGGAAGGTCAACAGCAGCACGCCGGCCAGCGCACCGATCAGTGCCGAGCTGAAGGCGGCCGTCAGCGCTTCGGCGGCGCGACCTTCGCGGGCCATCGGGTAGCCGTCGAAGGTGGTCGCCACCGATGAGGGTTCACCGGGAATATTGAAGAGGATCGAGGTGATCGAACCGCCGAACAGCGCGCCCCAATACATGCACGACAGCAGGATGATCGCCGACACCGGCGACATGGTGAACGTCAGCGGCAGCAGCAATGCCACGCCATTGGGGGCGCCGAGGCCGGGCAACACGCCGACCAGGATGCCCAGCAGCACGCCGATCACCATCAGGCCGATGTGGCCCGGGGTCAGGATCAGGTTCATGCCTTGCAACAGGGAATCGAATTCGCTCATTTGAAAGATCTCCCGGCCAGGGCAATCCAGTCGCCCAACGGGCCGGCATCCAGCGGGACCTTGAACCACAGCGCGAAAATCAGGTAGCTGGCCAGCACGGCGCCGAGGGAGACGCTGGCGATCATCCATTTGCCGTAAGGCTTGGCGCGGACTTTGTCACGCCACATGAACCAGGCGATGAAGCAGGCCGAGGCCACATAGAGGCCGGTGAACGGCATGGCGCCGACGAACAGCGCAATCGGGATGAACACCGACATCACTTGCTTGAACGCGCTGCGGCTGACGAATGAAACGCTCAACGCGTGCCAGCGCACCAGGGTCAACACGCCGTTGGCCACGCTGGCAGCGCTCAGCATCAAGCCGATGTAGAAGGGGAAGTAACCCGGCTCGGGGCCGGAATCGCCCCAGCCGATACCTTGTTCGACACTGCCGAACATCACCACCACGCCGATCAGCGTGGTGAACAGCGTCAGGCCGAGTTCGACCCAGCGGGTACCGACCAGCGCCGGTGAATCCGAAGAATGGGACATGAAGACACCTCCAGAGGTGACGGCCGTACGCAGGCGCACGGCCGTGGGTCACTCAGTTTTTCAGCCAGCCGGCTTCTTTGAACACCGGAGTCACGCGGGCGGTGTCTTTTTCGATGTAGGCGGTCAGGGGTTCGCCTTCGAGGAAAGTGGGCACCAGCGCGTTCTGCTTGACGTAGGCCTTGAACTCCGGGGTCTCGGTGACTTTGCGCATCAGCTCGACATAGAACGCCCGCTGTTCGGCGGTGACTTCGCCGGGCATGAACACGGTGCGCGGGAAGCGGTACTGGTCAATGCCCAGGCCTTGCTCGTGGCAGGTCGGCACGTCGGCCCAGGATTTGTCGCCGGCGACTTTCTCGGTGTAGCTCATGCGTTCCTTGCTGAACACGCAGAGCGGCTGGACCTGATCGCCGCGCCATTGGCTGATGCTTTCGCTGGGGTTGTTGACGTTGGCGGCGATGTGTTTGCCGGCCAGCTGGGTCGCGGCTTCGCTGCCGCTCTTGAAGGGGATGTACACCAGTTTGCTGTGGGTGGTCTGGTTCAGCAGGAGGGTCAGGGTCTGGTCGACATCCTTGGACTGGCTGCCCCCCATGCGCAGGTTGGAGGGATCGGCCTTGACCGCTTCGTAGAAACCTTTGGCGTCCTTCCAGGGCGCGTCCTTGTAGCTCCAGAGAATGAAGTCGTCCTCGGCCACGGCGGCAATCGGCGTCAGTTCCTGCCATTGGTAGCCAAGCTTCGATACCAGCGGCAACAGGTAGATGTTGTTGGTGCCGATCACCAGTTTTTCCGGATCGCCCTTGTTCATTTTCAGGTCGAGGAAGGCTTCGGCGCCATTGCCGCCGCCCTTGTTCAGGACGATGGTGTTGACGTCGAGCAATTTGTGGGTGGTGATGATCGACTGGATCAGGCGACCGAGCTGGTCTGTACCGCCACCGGGGCCACCGGCGACGACGATTTCCACGTTCTTGTCCGGTTGCCAGGCGGCCTGGGCCAGTGCGGGAAGCGCGCCGGCGGCGATCAGGGTACAACCAAGAAACAGACGGGATGTGCGACGGACGAATGCATTTCGCATGGAAGGGCCTCGTTTTTTGTAGTTGTTATGTGTGACTTGTCTGTGCGGTAAAGCCGCAAGCCTGGATCGAGTGTGGGAACGCTGCGTCGCCGCGTCTAGTCAAAACAATACATACACCGATAGCCTGGGGTTATAGCTCGCCAGGCAAAAAGCGCCGGTAGTGGCGCAAAGCCCCGGATCAGAGCTGTAGCCGCAACAAACGGAAACATTAGCAGGTCAGGCAAATTGCCGTGAAACCCGGGTTTGCCATAACGTGCGGCTATCGCCCGATTTCAAGATTTGATTAGACGGTTATCGCCCGGCCTTCGATAGTGCTCGCCAGCGCCAATAAGGCAATGCGGCGGCTCCACCTGACAATAAGTGGCATGGCGAGCCTTGCGCCGAGGCCTGAACCTTGAGGAGTGAAGTATGAACAAGACAACCATCGCCATGGTCCTGGGCGACCCGGCGGGCATCGGTCCGGAACTGATCGCGCGCTTGCTCGGCGAGCCCGGGGTGCGCAGCCAGGCCCAGGTCATTCTGATTGCCGACGAGGCGGAAATGCGTCGCGGCATGCGCATCGCCGGCGTGGAGTTTCCCTATCGTCGCGTGGAGTCGCTGGAGCAGCTGTCGTTTGTTGACGACACGCCACTGTTCTATGACTTTCGCGGCGACACCCACGGTGAATTCCCCCGCAGCGAAGCCAGCGTGATGGGCGGCCGCTACAGCCTCGATACCCTGGAAAAAGCCCTGCGCCTGACCGAGGCGGGGATCACCGACGCCATCCTGTTCGGGCCGCTGAACAAGACCTCGCTGCACATGGCCGGCATGGCCCATAACGACGAGCTGCACTGGTTCGCCGAACTGCTGGATTTCCACGGGCCGTTCTGCGAATTCAATGTGCTCGACAACCTCTGGACTTCTCGGGTGACGTCCCATGTGGCGCTGTCCGAAGTGTCGGGCCTGCTGAATGAAAAACGCGTGGTGGAAGCGATTCAACTGATCGACACCGCCCTCAAACGCAGCGGCCTGCAAAGACCGCGCATCGGCGTCTGCGGCTTGAACCCGCACAACGGCGACAACGGTTCGTTCGGCCGTGAAGAACTGGACATCATCGGCCCGGCGGTGCGCACGGCCCAGGCGCTGGGTATCGCCGCCGAAGGCCCGTATCCGGGCGACACGATTTTCCTCAAGGTCCAGGGCGATGCCAGCGCCTTCGACGCGGTGGTCACGATGTACCACGACCAGGGCCAGATCGCGATCAAGTTGATGGGCTTCTCCCGTGGCGTGACGGTGCAGGGCGGCCTGCCGATCCCGATCACCACCCCGGCCCATGGCACCGCGTTCGACATCGCGGGGCAGGGCAAGGCCAACGTCGGCGCCACCCGCCAGGCCTTCGAAATCGCCTGCCGGATGGGCGGCAACAGCTACTGATTCTCGGTCTATAAAACGACGTAACTCCAATGTGGGAGCGGGCTTGCTCGCGAAAGCGGTGTGTCAGGCGGCATCAATGCCGACTGACACGGCCTCTTCGCGAGCAAGCCCGCTCCCACATTTTTTTGTGCTTTGGCTGATAACCCGACATGCGCAATAAGCGGTTTTTGCTATCACCTCAGGTTATCGATGGATGTGCATAAGTGATTATCCGCCACCCCGGGTGCTGGCTAAAGTCGCTCCATCGAATGAACGCAACCGGTCACTTCCGGCCGCTGCAATCAGGCGAATGACAACTACAAAAAGCCCGCCTTGTCTCTTCCGCAAGGCCGATACCGGCAGCAAAAAGGAACCTCCGCATGTCCCGTCCAGATTCCGCCCTGGTCCTGTCCAGTGCCATCTCCAAAAGCCGGCTTCGCCTGCTACCGTTTCTGATCCTGATGTACATCCTGGCCTTCATCGACCGATCCAACGTCGGCTTCGCCAAGGCAGCCTTGCAGGCCGACACCGGCCTGGGCGATGCCGCGTTCGCCTTCGGCGCGAGTATCTTTTTCATCGGTTACGCGTTCTTCGAAGTGCCCAGCAACTACATGCTGCACCGCCTCGGCGCCAAGGTCTGGCTGTGCCGGATCATGGTCACCTGGGGCCTGGTGTCGGCGGCGATGATGTTCGCCCACAACGCCGAAACCTTCTACGTGCTGCGCTTCCTGCTGGGTGTGGCCGAAGCCGGGTTCTTCCCGGGCATCATTCTCTACCTCACCTACTGGTTCCCGGCGCAGAGCCGCGGCCAGGCCCTCGGTCTGTTCTACTTCGGCCTGCCGCTGGCGCTGGTGCTGGGCAGCCCGTTGTCGGGCTGGTTGCTGGATTTCCACGGTGTGTTCGGCCTGACCAACTGGCAGTGGCTGTTCGTGGTCGAAGGCCTGATGGCATCGGTCGTCGGCATCGCCGCGTACTTCTACCTGGTCAACCGTCCGGCCCAGGCCACCTGGCTCAGCGTGGAAGAAAAGCTGGCGCTGGAAAATGCCCTGGCCGAAGAAGACGCGCAGAAAAAACACAGCAGCCCCCATGGCTTCCTCAGTGCCTTGCGCAACCCTCGCGTGCTGCAATTCTGCATGGCCTATTTCACCATCCAGATGAGTGTGTACGGCGTGGTGTTCTACCTGCCCACACGGATTGCCGGCCTGCTGGACGGGCACATCGGCTTGAACGTCGGCCTGATCACCGCGATCCCGTGGATCTGCGCCCTGATCGTGACCCGTCTCGTCACTCGCTACGCCGACCGCACCGGCCAGCATCGCCGCCTCGCCGTGTGCATGCTGACCATGGCCGCCCTGGGCATCGCCGCTTCGGCGCTGGGCACCAGCATGGTCCCGGTGGTGCTCGCCTTCTGCTTCGCCGCTGCCGGTTTCGTTTCGGTGCAGCCCCTGTTCTGGACCATTCCTACCAGCTACCTCAGCGGTGCCGCCGCAGCCGGCGGGATTGCCCTGATCAACTCCCTCGGCAACCTCGGCGGCTTCGTCGCGCCGAACCTGAAAACCGTGATGGAAACGTCATTCGCAGACCCCCGGGCCGGCATGTTCGCCCTGGCCCTGGTCGGCCTCTTCGGCGCCATCCTGCTGTCCCGACTTCGCACCACGCACATAACCCCCTCGCAGCTCACACCGGCTCAGGTTGGCTGATCACTACCAAAGCATTAGCAAGGAATTGAATTCATGAAAATCAAAGCGATCCGTACCCGCGTCTTCGAGTGGAAAGGCAAAGTCGTCCCGCCTCAAGCGCACTTTTGCACCAACGCCAGCGACATCCTGTTCGAGCGCGGCGACGCCATGGGCTCGTTCCGTTTCCACGGCTGGCTGGTGGTGGAAGTCGAGACCGACAACGGCCTGGTGGGCATCGGTAACTGCGCCCTGGCGCCACGCGTAGCCAAGGAAATCATCGACACTTACCTGGCACCGATCGCCATCGGCGAAGACCCGTTCGACAACGAATACATCTGGCAGAAAATGTACCGCCAGAGCCACGCCTGGGGCCGCAAGGGCATCGGCATGGCGGCGATCTCGGCGATCGACATCGCGATCTGGGACATCATGGGCAAGGCAGTGAACAAACCGGTGTTCAAGCTGCTGGGCGGGCGCACCAAGGAAAAAATCTGGACCTACGCCTCCAAGCTCTATGCCAACGACAACCTCGACCTGTTCCTCGAAGAAGCCCAGGGCTACCTGAGCCAGGGATTCACCGCGCTGAAAATGCGCTTCGGCTACGGGCCGAAAGACGGCCCGGCGGGCATGCGCAAGAACATCGAACAGGTGCGCGCCCTGCGTGAGCTGGCCGGTCCCGACGTCGACATCATGCTCGAATGCTACATGGGCTGGACCCTGGAATACGCCCGGCGCATGTTGCCGAAACTGGCCGAGTTCGAACCGCGCTGGCTGGAAGAACCGGTGATCGCCGACGACATCGAGGGTTACATCGAACTGAAAAAAATGGGGATCATGCCGATCTCCGGCGGTGAGCACGAATTCACCTCCTATGGCTTCAAGGACCTGCTGGAACGTCGCGCCATCGACGTCATCCAGTACGACACCAACCGCGTCGGCGGCATCACCGCCGCGCGCAAGATCAACGCCATGGCCGAAGCCTGGTCGGTGCCGGTGATCCCCCATGCCGGGCAGATGCACAACTACCACCTGACCATGTCCACCACCGCCTCGCCGATGGCCGAGTTTTTCCCGGTGTTCGACGTCGAGGTCGGCAACGAACTCTTCTACTACGTGTTCAAGGGCGAGCCGCAACCGGTCAACGGCTACATCCAGCTCGACGACCACAAGCCGGGCCTGGGCCTGGAAATCTCCGATGAGTACCTGAGCGACTTCAACATCATCGAGTGACCTTCAGGCGCCGCTCGCGGGCGGCGCCACCCACGACTTTTGCGAGGGCTGACATGCGCCTGATTCAATTTGAAAACACTGCCGGGGAGCGCCAGGTTGGCGTCGTTGAAGGTTCACGGGTCCAGGTGCTCAAGGGCACCCGCAGCACCCGCGAGCTGGCACTCGCGGCAATCCGCGCCCAACGCAGCCTGCAAGACGAGGTTGCCCTGCGCGGCACCGAGCCGGGCCCGGACTACGCACAACTGTTGCAGCAAGGCCTGGTCCTGCCACCGCTGGACCACGAAGACCCGGCCCATTGCCTGATCAGCGGCACCGGCCTGACCCACCTGGGCAGCGCCTCGACCCGGGACAAAATGCACCAGCAGGAGGGGACGGTCGAAGCCGGCATGACCGACACCATGCGCATTTTCAAGTGGGGCCTGGAGGGCGGCAAACCGGCGGACGGGCAGGTCGGGGCGCAGCCGGAATGGTTCTACAAGGGCGACGGCAGCATCGTCGTGCGCCCTGGCGCGGACTTCCCGGTGCCACCGTTCGCCGAAGATGCCGGTGAAGAGCCGGAGCTGACCGGGCTCTACGTGATCGGCGACGACGGCCAGCCCTATCGCCTCGGTTATGCGCTGGGCAACGAGTTTTCCGACCATGTCATGGAGCGACGCAATTACCTGTACCTCGCCCATTCCAAGCTGCGCTTTTGCGCCTATGGTCCGGAGCTGCGCGTTGGCGAATTGCCCAGCCACCTGGCGGGCACCAGCCGCATCACCCGCGATGGCGAAACGCTCTGGGAAAAGGAGTTTCTCAGCGGTGAAGACAACATGTGCCACAGCCTCGCCAACCTGGAATTCCATCACTTCAAGTACGCGCAGTTTTTGCGCCCCGGTGATGTCCACGTGCATTACTTCGGCACTGCCACCTTGTCCTTTGCCGACGGCGTGAAAACCCGGCCGGGGGATCGCTTCCAGATCAGCCTCGATGAGTTCGGCGCACCGCTGGAAAACGGCATCGGCGAAAGCGCCCAGCCGCTGGCGATCGGTCAGGTGCGGGCGCTTTAAATTTTCAATTTCCGGCGTTGTCTGCCGGTCAAGGACATCCCATGACCCCGTTACTCGGACACAACTACATCGGCGGCCGTCGCAGCGCCAACGGCACGGTGCAACTGCAAAGCCTCGACGCGACCACCGCTGAACCCTTGCCGGTACGGTTCTTCCAGGCCAGTGAAGCCGAAGTGGATGCCGCCGCCAGGGCGGCCGCCACGGCCTATCCGATCTACCGCAACCTGAGCGCGGAAAAGCGCGCGCAGTTTCTCGATGCCATCGCTGACGAAATCGATGCGCTGGGCGATGAGTTCGTTGCCACCGTGTGCCGTGAAACGGCGTTGCCGGCCGGGCGTATTCAAGGTGAACGCGGCCGCACCAGCGGCCAGTTGCGGCTGTTCGCCAAGGTGCTGCGTCGTGGCGATTTCTATGGGGCGCGGATCGACCGCGCATTGCCTGATCGCCAGCCATTGCCGCGCCCGGATCTGCGCCAGTACCGCATTGCCCTCGGGCCGGTGGCCGTGTTCGGCGCCAGCAATTTTCCGCTGGCCTTTTCCACCGCCGGGGGCGACACCGCTTCGGCACTGGCCGCCGGTTGCCCGGTGGTGTTCAAGGCCCACAGCGGGCATATGGCAACGGCCGAATGGGTCGCGGACGCGATCATTCGCGCCGCCGAGCGCACGGGTATGCCGGCCGGCGTGTTCAACATGATCTATGGCGGTGGCGTCGGTGAATGGCTGGTCAAGCATCCGGCGATCCAGGCCGTGGGCTTCACCGGTTCGCTCAAGGGCGGCAATGCCCTGAGCCACATGGCCGCGACCCGGCCGCAGCCGATACCGGTGTTCGCCGAGATGTCGAGCATCAACCCGGTGTTCCTGTTGCCGGAAGCGCTGGCGGTTCGCGGCGAACAAATCGCGGCACAACTGGCCGGTTCGGTGACGCTGGGTTGCGGCCAGTTCTGCACCAATCCCGGTCTGGTCATCGGCCTGCGATCGCCGCAGTTCAGCACCTTCCTGGAAACGTTTTGCGCCAGCATGAACCAGCAACCGGCGCAAACCATGCTCAACGCCGGCGCATTGACCAGCTACAGCCGGGGGCTTGGCGAACTGCATGAACATCCGGGCCTGACGCACCTGGCCGGCAAGCCGCAACAGGGCGACCAGGCGCAGCCGCAAGTGTTCAAGGCTGACATCAGCCTGTTGCTCAAGGGCGATGAGTTGCTCCAGGAGGAAGTGTTCGGGCCGACCACCATCGTGATCGAAGTCGAGGATCGGGCGCAGCTGGCGGCGGCGCTACAGGGCCTGCGCGGACAACTGACCGCGACGCTGATTGGCGAGGCCGATGAGTTGCTGGCGTTCCGCTGGCTGGCTGAGTTGCTGCAAGAGAAGGTCGGGCGGATTCTGCTCAACGGCTATCCGACCGGGGTCGAGGTGTGCGAGGCGATGGTGCATGGCGGGCCGTACCCGGCGACTTCGGACGCGCGGGGCACCTCGGTCGGCACCCTGGCCATCGACCGTTTCCTGCGGCCGGTGTGCTTCCAGAATTATCCGGATGCGTTGCTGCCCGAGGCACTGCAGAACGCTAATCCGCTGGGGATTCGGCGGTTGGTGGATGGGGAGGTGAGTCAGTCAGTGTTGTAGTGCCTGGACCGGCTCTTTCGCGAGCAAGCCCGCTCCCACAGGTTCAGCGAAAATCCTGTGGGAGCGGGCTTGCCCGCGAAGGCGTCATCAGCATCACCAAAAACCTACTTGGCCGTCACCTCGGCAGCCTTCACCACCGTCGGCTTCAACACCAGCCACAACGCCGCCGCAATCAACACCCCGCCATACAGATGCGCCATCGACACCGGCTCACCAAGAAACAGCGCTCCCCACAACACCCCGAACGGCGGAATCAGGAAAGTCGTGGTCATCGACTTCACCGGGCCGACCGAGCTGAGCAGGCGGAAGTAGATGATGTACGCAAACGCCGTGCATCCCAGGCCCAACCCCAGCAACGACAACCAGACGTTCCAGCCACCCCAGCTCGCCGGTGGTTCGCTGATCACGCTGTAGCCGAACAGCGGCAATACAAACAGCGTCGCCCCCAGCATGCTGCCCAGCGCCGACAGTCGGCTGTCGAGCCCGCCGGCCTGATCGAGCCAGCGGCGGGCGAGGAACCCGGCGAAGCCGTAGCAGGTGGTGGCGAGCAGGCAGGCGACGGCGCCCATCAGCAATTGCAGGTCGAACGCCACGGGACCGGCACGGGTCAGGACGCCGACGCCGAACAACCCCAGGAACACCCCGCCGAGCTTGGCGCCAGTGAGCCGCTCATGGAAGAACAGCCCGCCGATCAGCACCCCCATCAGCGGCGTGGTGGCGTTGAAAATCGCCGAGTAACCGGCGGGTAGCACCTGGGCGGCCACCGAATACAGGGTCGCCGGAATACCGGAGTTGATCACCCCGAGCAACATCACGGTTTTCAGCTTGCCCTTGAAATCCCAGCTGATGCGCATCAGCCCGAGGATCACCAGCAGCCCGACAGCCGCGATCGAAACGCGAAAGAAGGCTGTGGGGATCGTGCCAATCACCGGGGCGATGATGCGCATGAACAGAAAACTCGCACCCCAGATGGCCGCCAGTGACAGCAAACGAACAGTATCGACGGGGTTCACGGTGCTCTCCTTCCTTTATCGGGACGAGAGTGTTGCCGAGCGCCAGACCGATGGCAACCGGAAAACGGGCATCAAACTCTCCAGGGCCGCGAAGAAGCGGTGCCTGGAAAATTACACTTCTCCTGCACCCGCTTGACTGGCTAAGCTCAGGGCTCACGAATTCCCGCAGAGGTCTCACCATGCCGCAGCATTGGCCAGCCGCCGACATCGCCCGCTTGATCCTCGATGGCTTTGACGACTACCGCGAGCATTTCCGGCAGATCACCGACGGTGCCCGGGCCCGTTTCGAGCGGGCCCAGTGGCAGGAGACGCAAGCCGCTTCGGCGGCGCGGATCAACCTCTACGAAGAGAAAGTCAGCGAAACGGTCGAGCGGCTGCGTATCGCATTCGACAGTGACACGCTGGACGTCAGTTGCTGGCCGCTGGTCAAAAGCGCCTACATCAGCCTGATCGACCTGCGTTTCGACGATGAGTTGTCCGAGACCTGGTACAACTCGATTTTCTGCGGGTTGTTCAGCCACGACCTGATCAGCGATGGCTGCATGTTCATCCACACCACCCGGCCGAGCCTGCGCCGGGCGCGGGCCGCGCAAACCCGTACCTACAAACCCCAGGGCCAGTTGTCCGGCATGCTCGCGAGCATCTTCGCTGACTACCGCTTCAGCGAGGAATACGCCGACCTGCCGGGCGACCTGCGTCGCCTCGAAGCGCAACTGCGCGAGAACCTGCCGGACTGGGTGTGCAAGGACCCGGACCTGAGCGTCGAGCTGTTTTCCTCGGTGCTTTACCGCAACAAGGGCGCCTACCTGGTCGGGCGCATCTACACCGCCGACGAGCAATGGCCGCTGGCGATTCCGCTGCTGCACCTGGAAGGCCGTGGCATCCAGATCGACGCGCTGATCACCGACGAAGCCGACGTGTCGATCATCTTCTCGTTCACCCGTTCGTATTTCATGGTGGATGTGCCGGTGCCGGCGGAGTTCATCGGCTTCCTCAAGCGCATCCTGCCGGGCAAGCACATCGCCGAGCTGTACACCTCGATCGGCTTCTACAAGCACGGCAAGTCCGAGTTCTACCGGGCGCTGATCAATCACCTGGCCAACACCGATGACCAGTTCATCATGGCGCCCGGCGTGCGCGGCATGGTGATGAGCGTGTTCACCCTGCCGGGGTTCAACACCGTCTTCAAAATCATCAAGGACCGGTTCTCGCCGTCGAAAAACGTCGACCGCGCCACGGTGATCGAGAAGTATCGCCTGGTCAAAAGCGTCGATCGGGTCGGGCGCATGGCCGATACCCAGGAGTTCGCCGACTTCCGTTTCCCGCTCGGCAAATTCGATCCGGCGTGCCTTGAAGAGTTGCTGGACGTCGCACCCTCCACGGTGTCGGTGGAAGGCGACACGGTGCTGATCCGCCACTGCTGGACCGAGCGGCGGATGACGCCCTTGAACCTGTACCTGGAAAACGCCAACGAGGCGCAGGTCCGCGAGGCGCTGGAAGATTACGGCCTGGCGATCAAGCAACTGGCGGCGGCGAACATCTTTCCCGGCGACATGCTGCTGAAGAACTTTGGCGTCACCCGTCACGGCCGGGTGGTGTTCTACGACTACGACGAAATCTGCTTCCTCACCGAAGCCAACTTCCGCCACATCCCGGCGCCGCGAACGCCGGAGGACGAAATGGCCTCCGAGCCCTGGTACTCGATCGGGCCGCTGGACGTGTTCCCGGAAGAGTTTCCACCGTTCCTGTTTGCCGACGCCGGGCAGCGCAAGTTGTTCGATCAACTGCATGGCGAGTTGTACAACGCCGATTACTGGAAAGGTTTGCAGGAAGCGATTCGGGCGGGGAAGGTGATTGATGTGTTCCCGTATCGGCGCAAGGGCTTTGATAACGAGTAGTTTTCTGCGTCCGCTGCGCGGCCGATCGCGAGCAGGCTCGCTCCCACATTTGACCGCTGTGCACCCGGTTTTGAGGTCTCTGTAGATCCATTGTGGGAGCGAGCCTGCTCGCGATCGGCCGCGCAGCGGCCGTAAAATCTGCGACAATCGCCGCCTTTGCGCCACTACACGACCGAATTGCGTACCCGATGACCGACGAATCGCCCTCCATCGACAAACTGTTGAAAAACCTCGATCACGCCATGCTCGCCGACCGCCACCGGCTGCGGCGGCAGTTGCTTGAGCTGCGCAAGAAACCCGACGAGGCCAAGCTGGCCCAGTGGGTGGCACGCATGCAGGCGTCCTGTGATCAGGTGCTGGCGCGCAAGGCCAGCCTGCCGGTGATTCGTTACGACGACAGCCTGCCGATCGCCGCCAAGCGCGACGAAATCAAGAAGGCGCTGGAACAGCACCAGGTGCTAATCATCGCCGGTGAAACCGGCTCGGGCAAAACCACCCAGTTGCCGAAGATCTGCCTGGAAATCGGTCGCGGCCAACACGGTTTGATCGGCCACACCCAGCCGCGCCGGATTGCTGCGCGCAGCGTGGCCAGCCGGGTCGCTGAAGAACTCAACACACCGTTGGGCGCGCTGGTCGGCTATCAGGTACGGTTCGAAGACCAGAGCGATGCCAACACCCTGATCAAGTTGATGACTGACGGCATCCTGCTGGCGGAAACCCAGAACGACCGCTATCTGGAACGCTACGACACGATCATCGTCGACGAAGCCCACGAACGCAGCCTCAACATCGACTTCCTGCTCGGTTACCTGAAAACCCTGCTGCCGCGCCGTCCGGACCTCAAAGTCATCATCACCTCGGCGACCATCGACCTGGAGCGCTTCTCCAGGCACTTCGACGATGCGCCGATTGTCGAGGTCTCCGGCCGTACGTTCCCGGTGGACACCTGGTATCGCCCGCTGACCCTGGAACAGGACGAGGAGGGCAACCGCGTCGAAGACGACTTGACGGTGGATCAGGCGATCCTCGCCACCCTGGACGAAATCGCCGCTTATGAGCGCAGCGAACGCCGCAGCCCGGGTGACGTGCTGGTGTTCCTGCCCGGCGAACGGGAGATCCGCGACGCCGCTGACATGTTGCGCAAGGCCCAGCTCAAGCACACCGAGATTCTGCCGTTGTACGCGCGCTTGTCGCCGGCTGAACAGCAACGGATTTTCCAGTCGCATCCGGGGCGTCGCGTGGTGCTGGCGACCAACGTCGCGGAAACCTCGCTGACCGTGCCGGGCATTCGCTATGTGATCGACAGCGGCACCGCGCGCATCAGTCGCTACAGCTACCGCGCCAAGGTCCAGCGCCTGCCCATCGAAGCGGTTTCCCAGGCCAGCGCCAACCAGCGCAAAGGCCGCTGCGGGCGGGTCGAGCCGGGCATTTGCATACGCCTGTACAGCGAAGAGGATTTCCTCGGCCGCCCGGAATTCACCGATCCGGAAATCCTGCGCACCAACCTCGCGGCGGTGATCTTGCAGATGCTGCACCTGCGCCTGGGCGAGGTCACCGCGTTTCCGTTCATCGAGCCGCCGGATGGCAAGGCCATCAGCGACGGTTACAACCTGCTGCAAGAGCTGTCGGCGGTGGACCGCAACAGCCAGCTGACCCCGCTCGGCCGTCAGCTGGCGCGGCTGCCGGTGGACCCGCGCATGGGCCGCATGTTGCTCGAAGCGGCCAAGCTCGGCAGTTTGCAGGAAGTGCTGATCGTCGCCAGCGCCATGTCGATCCAGGACCCGCGCGAACGTCCGCCGGAGCGCCAACAAGCGGCGGACCAGGCCCATGCACAGTGGAAAGACGTCGATTCGGATTTCGCCGGGCTGGTCAATCTGTGGCGCGGGTTCGAGGAGCAGCGCCAGGCGCTGACCGCCAGCCCGCTGCGTAACTGGTGCCGCAAGAATTTCCTCAACTACCTGCGTCTGCGCGAGTGGCGCGACTCCCATCGCCAGTTGAGCCTGATCTGCCGCGACATGCAGCTGAGCCTCAACAAAGAACCGGCGGACTACCCGAAACTGCACAAAGCGGTGCTGGTGGGGTTGCTCAGTCAGATCGGCCAGAAGACTGAAGACGGCGACTACCTTGGCGCCCGTCAGCGGCGATTCTGGATTCACCCTTCCTCGGGGATCGGCAAGAAACGCCCGCAATGGCTGATGACCGCCGAGCTGGTGGAAACCACCAAGCTCTATGCGCGGATGGTCGCCAAGATCGACGCCGACTGGATCGAACCGCTGGCCGGGCACCTGATCAAGAAAAACCACTTCGAACCCCATTGGGAGAAGAAGCGCGGACAGGTGGTGGCCTTCGAGCAAATCACCTTGTTCGGGCTGATCGTGGTCGGCCGTCGTCCGGTGCATTACGGCCCCGTCGATCCCGTGGTGTCGCGCGAACTGTTTATCCGCGAAGGGCTGGTGCGCGGCGAGATCCAGTCGAAAGCCAAGTGCCTGACCGCCAACAAGCAGCTGCTGGAGCAGCTCGACGAGCTGGAGGCCAAGGCGCGTCGCCGCGACATTCTCGCCGACGAAGAAACCCTGTTCGCCTTCTACGACGCACGGCTGCCGGCGGAGATCCACCAGACCGCGACCTTCGACAGCTGGTATCGGATCAACAGCCAGAAAGACCCGCAGCTGCTGATCATGCGCGAAGAAGATGTACTGGCCCGCGAGGCCAGTGAAGTCACCGCCCAGCATTACCCGGACACTCTGCACATCGGCGACCTGGAATTGGCCCTGAGCTATCACTTCGAACCGAATCATCCGCGCGACGGCGTGACCCTGCGCGTGCCGGCGCCGCTGTTGCCGATGCTGCCGCCCGAGCGCCTGGAGTGGCTGGTGCCGGGTGTGATCGAGGCCAAGTGCATTGCCCTGGTGCGCAACCTGCCCAAGGCGTTGCGCAAGAATTTCGTGCCGGTGCCGGACTTCGTCAAGGCTGCCTTGCAGCGCATGACCTTCGCCGACGGCTCGCTGCCCCAGGCCTTGGGCCGCGAGTTGCTGCGCATGACCGGTGCCCGCGTCAGCGATGAAGCCTGGGCCGAAGCGGCGCAGCAAGTCGAAAGCCATCTGCGCATGAACCTGGAAATCGTCGATGCCCAGGGCAAGTTCCTGGGTGAAGGCCGTGACCTGGTCGAGCTGACGGCGCGTTTCGCCGAGGCCAGCCAGGCCGCCCTGGCGGTGCCACAAACCGCGAAAAGCCAGCAACCGGTCGAGCCGAAAGTGTTTGCCGCCGTGGCCGAGAAAACCCAGCAGAAGATCGCCGGGCTGTCGATGACGGTCTATCCGGCGCTGGTGGAGGAGGGCGGTACGGTCAAGGAGGGGCGTTTCTCGACGCCGGCCGAAGCCGAGTTCCAGCACCGTCGTGCCTTGCAGCGCCTGCTGATGCAACAACTGGCGGAGCCGGCGAAATTCCTGCGCGGCAAGTTGCCGGGCCTGACCGAACTGGGCCTGCTGTACCGCGACCTGGGGCGTGTCGATGCGCTGGTGGAAGACATCCTGCTGGCCAGCCTCGACAGCTGCATTCTCGACGGTGAAGACCCTTTGCCCCGTGATGGCGCCGGGCTGGCATCCCTGGCCGAGCGCAAGCGCGGTGCCTGGACCGAGCACGCCGAACGCCTGGCGAAGCTGACCCTGGAAATTCTCAAGCTCTGGCATGGCCTGCAAAAACGCTTCAAGGGCAAGATCGACCTGGCGCAAGCCGTGGCCCTGAATGACATCAAGCAGCAACTCAGCCAGCTGGTGTACCCGGGCTTTGTCCGCGAAACGCCGATGCAATGGCTCAAGGAACTGCCGCGTTACCTCAAGGCGATCGAACAGCGTTTCGAAAAACTGGGGGCGCAAGTGCAAAAGGACCGGGTCTGGAGCGGCGAGTTGTCCAATCTCTGGACCCAGTACCAGACCCGCGCCAACAAGCACGCCCAGGAGGGCAAGCGCGACCCGCAGCTGGAGCTGTATCGCTGGTGGCTGGAAGAGTACCGGGTGTCGTTGTTCGCCCAGCAACTGGGCACCAAGGTGCCCATCTCCGACAAGCGCCTGAGCAAGCAGTGGAGCCAGGTCGAGCCATAGGCCTAAGGCTTACGCAATACCTGTGGGAGCGGGCTTGCCCGCGAAAGCGGTGTGTCAGTCCATATAGGTGTTGGATTTGATGGCCCCTTCGCGGGCAAGCCCGCTCCCACAGGATTTCATTTGTGCCTGAGAAAGGCGCCAAAACCCAAGGTTTATGGCAAACTTCGCGACCATAAACGTCGATTTCGCGCCCCAGAGCCCTCGGCCAGGTCGCCTGTCGGAATAAAGCGATGCCAGGTTTGCGTCCCCCGGATGGGAATAGACCCTTTGTGTATTGGTACGTCGGTGCCAATGCTTTCTGCCTGAACAGATCAGAGACACGACCATGCATAACGTCGTCATCAGTGGCACCGGCCTTTACACGCCGGCCAGCAGCATCTCCAACGAAGAGCTGGTGCAGTCTTTCAATACGTATGTGGCGCAATTCAACGCCGATAATGCCGACGCCATCGCGCGCGGTGAAATCGAAGCACTGACCGAATCCAGCGCTGCGTTCATCGAAAAGGCGTCCGGCATCAAGAGCCGCTTTGTCATGGACAAGGACGGCATCCTCGACCCGCAGCGCATGGCGCCGCGCCTGCCGGAGCGTTCCAACGAGGAATGGTCGGTGCTCTGCCAGATGGCCATCGGCGCCGCCGAGCAAGCCTTGCAGCGTGCAGGCAAAACCGCGGCGGACATCGACGGCGTGATCGTCGCCTGCTCCAACCTGCAACGCGCCTACCCGGCCATTGCCATCGAAGTCCAGGAGGCGCTGGGCATCCAGGGTTTCGGTTTTGACATGAACGTGGCGTGTTCTTCGGCGACCTTCGGCATCCAGACCGCCGCCAACAGCATCCAGCTGGGTCAGGCCCGGGCGATCCTGATGGTCAACCCGGAAGTCTGCACCGGCCACCTGAACTTCCGTGACCGCGACAGCCATTTCATCTTCGGCGACGCGGCCACCGCCGTGATCATCGAACGCGCCGACCTGGCCACGTCCCAGTACCAGTTCGACATCGTCAGCACCAAACTGCTGACCAAGTTCTCCAACAACATCCGCAACAACTTCGGCTTCCTCAACCGCGCGGCGGAAGAGGGCATCGGCGCCAGGGACAAGCTGTTCGTCCAGGAAGGCCGCAAGGTGTTCAAGGAAGTGTGCCCGATGGTGGCCGAGCTGATCGGTGCGCATCTGGAAGAGAACCAGCTCAACGTCAGCGACGTGAAGCGCTTCTGGCTGCACCAGGCCAACCTCAGCATGAACCACCTGATCGTCAAGAAACTGCTCGGCCGCGACGCCACCGAGCAGGAGGCGCCGGTGATTCTCGATACCTACGCCAACACCAGCTCCGCCGGCTCGGTGATTGCCTTTCACAAACATCAGGACGACCTGCCGGCCGGTTCGCTGGCGGTGCTCAGCTCGTTCGGCGCCGGGTACTCGATCGGTAGCGTGATTCTGCGCAAGCGCTGAGTCCAGCGTCACCCGCAGCCCTGTGGGAGCGGGCTTGCCCGCGAAAGCGGCAGGTCGGTCAGCATCAATGTTGACTGACACGCCCTCTTCGCGAGCAAGCCCGCTCCCACACTTGTTTGTGCTGGACCTTCAGCCTGCATAGCGCCTGAAACTTCTGTGGAAGCTTTTGACTCAGGTCGCCACGTCCAGATACTTGCCCACGCTCGCCACGCTATCGAGCGAATACTGCTTGCTCAGGTTGGCGATCATTTTGTCCAGGGCTTCGCGGGTGGTCGATCGAGCGTTGGCGCTGACGCTGTCGTCACTGTCGGCGTCGAGCGCGCTGAACTGGTCGTCACTGGACATTTGAGCGGGCGGCGGTGGTGGCGCAAGGCTTGCGGCCAGTTCGTCCTGGCTGACAGTACCGTCTTCGTTCTTGTCCAGGGCCGAGAAAATTTCCAGGCTGTCGGCAGTGCTGCCAGCGCGGGTCAGGCCGTTGCCGAGTTCATCGCTGCTGATGACGCCATCACCGTCTGCGTCCAAGGCACTGATCAACGCGTCGGCGAGTTCGGTGTCCGGCGCCTGGTCCCTTGGCGGTGGCGGCGGTGGCGGCGGGGGCGCCATGGCGGCCATCTCTTCGCTGCTCAGGCTGGCGCTGTCGTCGCTGTCCAGGTCGGCGAAATTCTTGCTCAGGCTGACCAGCAGGCCGTCGTCGTTTTTCTGCGACAGCGCACGCTTGAGTTCGTCCTGATCCACGGCACCGTCGGTATTCGTGTCCAGTTTGGCGAGCAGTTCTTTCTGGAACGGTTGCGAACGGGCGCTGCTGGCGGTGGTACTGCTGGTGCTGGTGTAGCTCGTATAGTTGCTGACGCTACCTATCATTGGGCTCACTCCTTGTAAGGGAAATCCGGTGGGTGTACCGGCTTATGCAGCCTCAATGGAAAAAGTGTCGTGGGTATGTGGGATTTGTACCGGTGGGTGTACAAGTGCTGTGGACGCCGCTTCCACATTCGGACGGTGTGATGTTCAGGCTCGCGGCAGGCGAATCGCGGCGGTCAGCCCACCGCCCGGGGTTTCTTCCAGGTTCAACTGCCCGCCCATGCGCTGCGCCGCCTCGCGGGCGATGGTCATGCCCAGGCCGACGCCGCCGGAATTGCGATTGCGCGACCCTTCCAGACGGAAGAACGGTTCAAACACCGCTTCACGTTGCTCCGCCGCGATGCCCGGCCCGTGGTCGATCACCCGGATCAACAGCACATCCCGGTGGTCTTCCAGGGTGATCAACGCCTGCCCGGCGTAACGCAGGGCGTTGTCCAGCAGGTTGTTGACGCAGGAGCGCAACGCCATCGGCTGCACTTGCAGCGGTGCGCAGTGGCCGTTGACCTGCACATCGGCGCCCTGGTCCTGGGCGTTTTCGCTCAGGGACTCCACCAGCGCCTGCACATCCATCCACTGCGGCGCCTCGCTGGTGCGCTGTTCGTGGAGGTAGGTGAGGGTGGCGTCGAGCATGCTGATCATGTCGTCCAGATCCTGGCGCATCTGGCCTTGCAGCCTGTCGTCGTCGATCTGCTCCAGCCGCAGCTTGAGCCGTGACAGCGGCGTGCGCAGGTCGTGGGACACGGCACCGAGCATCCGCGAGCGTTGTTTGACTTGCTCGATAATGCGTTGCTGCATCTTGTTGAAGGTGTGCGCCGCTTGCCGCGCTTCACGAGGGCCGGACTCGTCCAGCGGCGGGCTGTTGAGGTCCTCGCTCAAACGCTCGGCGGCGTCGCTCAGCCGCTGGATCGGCCGGCTGAGTAACTTGGCACCGTACCAGGCGGCAATGATCAGCGAGATCAACTGAAAGGTCAGCGGCACGACAGGTCCGCCAAACCAGGGCCGGGCTGGCCGATTCGCCAGGCGTGGGTCCGATGGCGGGCGCTGGCGGTCAAAGGCTTCGGAAAACTCCGGTGGTGGAGGCGGAGGTGGTGGCGGGCCGTAATAGTGAAACCAGGCAAAGGCCAGCAGGTGCGCCAGGATAATCGCCACCAGAAGCACGCCGAACAGGCGGCCGAACAGCGTATCGAAGCGCGCCCGCATCAGCCGATGTCCCGGGCGTCGAACAGGTAACCTTCACCGCGTACGGTCTTGATCAGTTGCGGGGCTTTCGGGTCGTCGCCGAGCTTCTGCCGCAGACGCGACACCAGCAGGTCGATGCTGCGATCGAAGGCTTCGATCGACCGACCGCGGGCGGCATCCAGCAATTGTTCGCGACTCAGGACCCGGCGCGGACGCTCGATGAACACCCAGAGCAGGCGGAATTCAGCGTTGGACAGCGGCACCACCAAACCATCGGCGGCGACCAACTGGCGCAGCACGCTGTTCAGCCGCCAGTTGTCGAAACGGATGTTGGCCCGTTGCTCGGTGCGGTCATCGCGCACCCGGCGCAGGATCGTCTGGATGCGCGCTACCAGTTCCCGGGGTTCGAACGGCTTGGCCATGTAATCGTCGGCGCCCAGTTCCAAGCCGATGATCCGGTCGGTGGGCTCGCAGCGGGCGGTCAGCATCAGGATCGGAATGTCCGACTCGGCGCGCAGCCAGCGACACAGCGACAGGCCGTCTTCGCCGGGCAGCATCAGGTCGAGCACCACCACGTCGAAATGTTCGGCCTGCATCGCCAGGCGCATGGCGGTGCCGTCGGTGACGCCGCTGGCGTGGATGTTGAACCGGGCCAGGTAGTCGATCATCAATTCGCGGATCGGGAGGTCATCGTCGACGATCAGGGCGCGAATGTTCCAGCGTTTGTCGTCGCCAGGCGCTTTTTGATCATCGTTCACAGGGGCTTGGGCGTTGTGCATGCGTGCGTTCATCTGCCAGGTTGGCTGCCAACCACGAAGATAGGCCGCGAGATTTGATTCCAGCATAGGCGTCCGGCCCGGAGGCGGGAAGTGCTGTCGGGAGGACGTGTTGCGGCGGACGAGGGTAGCGGGCAAGGGTGTTGTGGGCGTGTCAGCTATGTACCGAACTCGACACAATTGCCGTAGAGGCTAGTCTTGCCTGAGCGTTCTCGACGATTTACCGATCATCGGGTCCCGCAGCGGCGCTGGTTCCGCTACAATGCGCGCCGATTTCGACCTGCCTGAGAGCCCACTCATGTCCGCCTGCCAGACTCCTATCATCGTCGCCCTGGATTTCCCCACCCGTGACGCCGCACTGAAGCTGGCGGACCAGTTGGACCCGAAGCTGTGCCGGGTCAAGGTCGGTAAGGAACTGTTCACCAGCTGTGCCTCGGAAATCGTCGGCACCCTGCGTGACAAGGGGTTCGACGTGTTCCTCGACCTCAAGTTCCACGACATCCCCAATACCACCGCCATGGCCGTCAAGGCGGCCGCGGAAATGGGCGTGTGGATGGTCAATGTGCACTGCTCCGGTGGCCTGCGCATGATGGCGGCGTGCCGTGAAGTGCTGGACAAACGCAGCGGTCCGCAACCGCTGCTGATCGGCGTGACCGTGCTGACCAGCATGGAGCGTGAGGATCTGGCGGGTATCGGCCTGGATATCGAACCGCAGGAGCAGGTACTGCGCCTGGCGGCCCTGGCGGAAAAAGCCGGGATGGACGGCCTGGTGTGCTCGGCCCTGGAAGCCCAGGCCCTGAAAGCGGCGCACCCGTCGCTGCAACTGGTGACCCCGGGGATCCGCCCGGCGGGCAGCGCCCAGGACGACCAGCGCCGTATTTTGACCCCGCGCCAGGCGCTGGAAGCCGGTTCCGATTACCTGGTGATCGGCCGCCCGATCAGCCAGGCTGCGGATCCGGCGCAGGCATTGGCAAACGTTGTGGCCGAACTGGCTTAAAAAGATCGCAGCCTTCGGCAGCGCCTACAGGGGAATGCGATCCCTGTAGGCGCTGGCGCAGCCTGCGATCTTTTGATTTTGCGCTTTAAACCTTCAACACCAACTTGCCGAAATTCTCCCCGCTGAACAATTTCATCAGCGTCTCCGGGAAAGTCTCCAGTCCTTCCACAATGTCTTCCTTGCTCTTGAGCTGCCCCTTGGCCATCCAGCCGGCCATTTCCTGCCCGGCAGCAGCGAACTGCGCGGCGTAATCCATCACCACGAAGCCTTCCATGCGCGCGCGGTTCACCAGTAGCGACAGGTAGTTGGCCGGGCCCTTGACCGCTTCCTTGTTGTTGTATTGGCTGATGGCGCCGCAGATCACCACCCGCGCCTTCAGGTTCAGGCGGCTGAGTACCGCGTCGAGAATGTCGCCGCCGACGTTATCGAAATACACATCGACGCCTTTCGGGCATTCACGCTTGAGGCCGGCGATGACGTCTTCGTTCTTGTAGTCGATGACGCCGTCAAAACCCAGTTCATCGATCAGGAACTTGCACTTGTCCGCGCCGCCGGCGATGCCAACCACCCGGCACCCTTTGATCTTGGCAATCTGCCCGGCAATGCTGCCCACCGCACCGGCGGCCCCGGACAACACCACCGTCTCACCCGCCTTGGGCGCGCCGACGTCGAGCAGGGCGAAGTACGCCGTCATGCCCGTCATGCCCAGTGCCGACAAGTAGCGCGGCAGCGGTGCCAGGTTCGGATCGACCTTGTAAAAACCGCGCGGCTCACCCAGGAAATAATCCTGCACCCCCAGCGCCCCGTTGACGTAGTCGCCGACCGCAAAACCGGGGTTGTTCGAAGCCACGACTTTTCCTACGCCCAGGGCGCGCATCACGTCACCAAGGCCAACAGGCGGAATGTAGGACTTGCCCTCGTTCATCCAGCCACGCATGGCCGGGTCCAGGGACAGGTATTCGTTTTTGACCAGGATCTGACCCGCAGCCGGCTCGCCGACCGGTACTTCTTGATAAGTGAATGTCTCGCGGGTGGCCGCGCCGACTGGACGTTTGGCGAGCAGGAATTGGCGATTGGTCTGGGTAGTCATGACAGGCACTCAAGATGAATGAAGCCTTGTTGATAGACCTTCATGGACATTGCCGCAAGTTTGGCTGATGCGGCGAATGCAGGCTGATCCAGTACAGTGATAGTTGGTACGGTGGTTCCATCACTGACACTCATGGGCGCTCAACCGGGCTCCTGATAGTGCTGCCGCGTCTGGGCGAGCTGTGGCTAGACTGGGGAAAAACGCGATCCCCCGCACACTTCTCTTCGAGGACATAACAATGAGCATGACGTTTTCCGGCCAGGTCGCTGTAGTGACGGGCGCCGCCAATGGTATCGGTCGCGCCACGGCCCAGGCGTTTGCCGCCGAGGGCTTGAAGGTGTTGGTGGCCGACATGGACACGGCAGGCGGCGAGGGGACGGTGGCGCTGATTCGTACGGCGGGCGGCGAAGCGACCTTCGTGCGCTGCAACGTCACAGTGGAAAGCGAGGTAAAAAATCTGATGGAGGAGGTCGTCAATACCTACGGCCGTCTCGACTATGCCTTCAACAACGCCGGCATCGAGATCGAAAAGGGCAAACTGGCCGACGGCACCGTCGACGAGTTTGACGCAATCATGGGTGTCAACGTCAAAGGCGTCTGGTTGTGCATGAAGTACCAGTTGCCGTTGCTGCTGGCCCAGGGGGGCGGTGCGATCGTCAACACCGCCTCGGTGGCCGGTCTCGGTGCGGCGCCGAAAATGAGCATCTACGCTGCTTCCAAGCACGCGGTGATCGGCCTGACCAAATCGGCGGCCATCGAATACGCCAAGAAACAGATTCGGGTCAATGCCGTGTGCCCGGCGGTGATCGATACCGACATGTTCCGTCGCGCTTATGAAGCCGACCCGAAGAAAGGCGAATTCGCCAACGCCATGCACCCGGTGGGCCGCATCGGCAAGGTCGATGAAATCGCCAGCGCGGTGCTGTACCTGTGCAGCGACGGGGCAGCGTTCACGACCGGGCATTCGCTGGCTGTAGACGGTGGTGTCACCGCGTTCTGAAACGGGCCACCTGATACATGGTCACCCTGAACCTGTGGGAGCGAACGGCTCGCTCCCACAGGTTTTGTTTTTCTTCAATATGGCGGGTTATTCAGGGTTCCCTGAAGTCGCCAGGCAGTGTGTTTCAAATGATTGAAACCGGGGATTTTGGCGGCGTTGTCGCACAGCCCGGCGAGTGCTCCTGTGATTAACTCTTGCCGCAAAACCAACAGGAGTTTGCTTGCTCATGGAATTGAGAATTGATCGAATGGCCTTGGTGCCGGTCGTACAGCAAATCGTCGACGCACTCGTCTGCTGGCTTCGTTGCAATGAGGTGCAGCCGGGTTCGCGATTACCTTCGGTGCGCAAAATCGCGCAAATCAACCTGCTCAATCAGTCCTGTGTCGTCGAAGCCTGCGAGCGCCTGATCGCCCAAGGGGTGCTGGAGTCGCGTCATGGAGCCGCCTATGTCGTGGCTTCCCCGGCTCCGCAGGGCCCGGGGCAAAACGACGTGTGCCTTGAGGCCGCAGACAGCAAACACGGCCACACCTTATGTGAGTTGCAACTGGGTTGTGGCGCTCTGCCCGAAAGCTGGCGTGAGCCGGACGATCTGGCTTACGCGATCCGGGAGGTCAGTCGCACCGACATGGCCAGCCTGTTCAACTACAGCTCGCCGCTGGGATTGCCCGCGCTGCGTCAGCAAATTCTGAAGGGCCTGAAACAGCTGGACATCAACGTCGAACTCAGTCGAATCCTGACAACCGCAGGGGCGAGCCAGGGACTGGACTTGATCGTGCGGACATTACTCAAACCGGGAGACTGCGTGGTAGTGGAAAGCCCCGGGTATCCCCTGTTGTACGAGCTGCTGAGGTTGCACGGCGTCAGCATGCAGGCGGTCCCGCGAACGCCCGGCGGGCCGGACATCGCGGCACTGGAAACCTTGCTATTGAAATACCGGCCTCGTGGATTGTTCATCAATAGTTTTCATCACAATCCGACTGGCTGCAGCCTGGCGCCGGGCGTGGCGCAGCAGGTGCTTCAACTGGCTGACGCGCATGGCGTGCTGGTGATCGAAGACGACGTCTATGCGGATTTGCACAGCGGTTGCGGCAAGCGCCTTGCGGCATTGAATGACAACGTGATCTACGTGGGCAGTTACTCCAAGACCCTCAGTAGTTCCTTGCGGGTCGGTTTTGTGATGGCCAGTACCGAGGCGATAGCCCGATTGGCCGAGGTCAAGATGATCAGCAGCATGGGCGCCTCACGATTCTGCGAGTCTGTGCTGGCCTGTCTGATGGCCAGTGGGGCCTACCGCCAGTTGGTGCAGCGGCAGCGGCAGCGCCTGGGCAGTGACCGAAAGGCGGCGCTGCAGATGCTCGAAGATGCCGGGTGGGAGGTCTTCGGCGAGCCCGCGGGAGGTTTGTTTATCTGGGCGCGATCGCGGATGAAGGACTACGCTCAGGTGCGCACGCAGGCCCGGCGCTGCGGCGTCTTGTTGTACTCGACGACGGCCTTCAGTCCCGACGGTGCGGCCAATGAATGGCAGCGCATCAATGTGGCCTGTGCCCGTGACCCGCGAGCCCGGGCATTTTTTCTCGCCACCGCTTCGGATCGACCTCAAGCGTTCTGAAAACGACGCAGGCGTAGCTTTTTGCCATTATTCAGGCGCCAGAGACTTGTGTTGCCCATGGCCCGTTGCGAATCTGCGTCTATTGATAATGGCGGGGGACTACGTGCAATGATTTCGGCCGTGCAAGGACGTTTTGCCAACCTCGGTATGGCAAAAAAAATGGGTGTCGGGTTTGTGCTGGTGCTGTTGTTGACCGCTCTGGTGGCGGCCATTGGCGTCTGGTCCCTGCAAACGATCAGCCATCGCTTCGACGGGCTCAAGCAGATGTCGTCACTCAACAGCGGTTTGCTGAAGGTGCGTCTGCTGGAGCAGGAATATGCCTTGCATGGCAACCCGAAAACCGCCGACGCCCTGCACGAGGGCATTGATGCCTTG
This sequence comes from Pseudomonas fluorescens, assembly GCF_902498195.1. Taxonomy (GTDB): domain Bacteria; phylum Pseudomonadota; class Gammaproteobacteria; order Pseudomonadales; family Pseudomonadaceae; genus Aquipseudomonas; species Aquipseudomonas fluorescens_BU. The sequence goes on from NZ_CABVIY010000002.1 coordinate 883,467, forward strand.
ATCGCCCTGGCGAACCAGCTCAAGGCTGAGTCGGCGGGCAACGTGCCGGTGATGAATGATGTCGAGCAGTCCCTCGGCGCTTATCGCAAGGCATTCGACGAGTTTGTCTCGCTCAGTCAGGCCAAGGATCTGGCCCTGGAAATGGCCAGTTGGTCGGTGTCCAGTGTCGCCAACAACCTCGATGTGCTGCAGGCCGGGCTTGCCGATGACGGTACCTATACCCTGAAGGATTCCGAAGGCAAGGACGGTGCGCAATTCGTCGAGCAGGCCAATCAGGTCAGCCAGGTCTCGCGGTTGATGCTGCAAGCCATGAACGAAGCGCGCGTGCGTCTGGACCAGAGCCGCAAGGGCGACGACAGCGCGGGGCAAGGCAAGATTGAGCAGGCCAGTCAGGCGCTGACCCAGGCCGAACAGCTGAAAACCACGGTCAAGGACGAGGGCTACCAGACGGTTCTCAACGAAGTGATCGGTCATATCGCCAGTTTCAGCGACAAACTGGCCGAGTACACCGGTCTGCTGGAGCAGGAAAAAACCGTCTATCAGCAACTGCATCAACGCGCGGCCCAGGTGATGGAGCGAGTGGACCAGGCTTATGTCGCCGAAGACCAGTCGATGCAGACAGAGCTGAACAAGAACTCGTTGCTGATCATCGGCTCTTCCGCGCTGGCGTTGCTGGTCGGGTTGATCGCTGCCTGGGTGATTACCCGGTTGATCGTGGGGCCGCTGCGCAGCGTGATTCGCGTGGCGCAACAGATCGCCTCCGGGGACTTGAGCGCAACGGTCGAAGTGACGCGGCGTGACGAGATCGGCCAGTTGATGCAGGCCATGCAGCAAATGGGCGCGGGACTGAGCCATATCGTCAGCGGTTTGCAGGCCGGTATCGAACAACTGGCCACTTCAGCGCAATCGCTGTCGGCGGTGACTGAGCAGACCAATCTGGAAGTCAGCAGCCAGAAGGAAGAAACCGAGCAGGTTGCCACGGCGATGAACCAGATGACCGCCACGGTGCACGATGTCGCGCGCAATGCCGAGGAGGCGGCCGTGGCGGCACAAACGGCGGATGGCAAGGTTGAAAGCGGTCAGCACGTTGTTCGCCAGAGCATGGCGCGGATCGAGCAACTGGCTGACTCGGCCACTTCGGCCAGTTCGAGCATCGAAAGCCTCAGCGCGGAAATCCAGAACATCACCACGGTGCTCAGTGTGATCAAGAGCGTTGCCGAACAGACTAACCTGCTGGCGCTGAACGCAGCCATCGAGGCCGCTCGTGCCGGTGAGCAGGGCAGGGGCTTTGCCGTGGTGGCCGATGAAGTGCGTGCGCTGGCCAGGCGGACACAGCAATCGACCGAGGAAATCGAGCGCTTGGTCAGCGCCTTGCGTTCGGCGGCGCAGACCTCGGTGCAGCAGATTCAGAACAGCGGCGAGCTGGTGAAACTGGCGGTCAGCGATGCATTGCAGACCGAAAGTGCGCTGGGCAGTATTGCGGCGGCGGTGTCGTTGATCCAGCAGATGAACCAGCAGATCGCTGCCGCAGCCGAGGAGCAAAGCTCGGTGGCCGAAGAGATCAATCGCAGTGTCACCAGTATTCGTGCCAGCGCGGATCAGTCGTCGCTGGCGATGCAGGGGAATGCGGCGTCGAGTATCGAACTGGCGCAGCTGGGGGTTGAGCTGAAGGGGATGGTGGGGCATTTCAGGCTTTGATAGCTACACCGCTTACTCCTGTAGGCGCGAGCATGCTCGTTCCTGCAGGGGATGGGGCTGGCGTATTTCGACAACAGTAAAAAAAGCCACCGGTTTCGGTGGCTTTTCAGTTTTCGATGATCAGTCGTAGATCACTTTCTTCTTCCAGTCCGCATCGGCCTCGACGTCTTTGAGGCCTTCGGTCAACTCGTTTACTTCGCCCTCTACCGGAGCGATGCGGTCCATGACTTGCGCGTTGGCGCGGGCCAGGAGCTTTTCCAGGTATTCCAGCTGTTCCGCATAGATCTGCGGCTCCTGCTGCTTGCGCAGGTATTGCACGCCGCGTTCGAACGCCAGGCGCGCCTGGCCTGGCTGGTTCTGCTGCAGGGAGTGCTGGCCGAGGTTGTTGAAGAATTCGATGTGCAGCAGCACCAGAATATGGCGGACCTCGCGGATCCAGCGCTTGGCTTCGTTGGGTGGCAGGAAGCCATCATGCGCGGCGCGGGTGATTTGGCCATGCAGGGCTTCAAGCAGGAAGCGCACGTCCTTGGCCTTGGCTTCGGTCTGGATCGGTGCCGGTGGATTGTTGACCGGGATCGATTCGCCCTGGGCAACGAGGGCTTCGAGCTCGCCTATCCGCGCCTTGAGGTTGGCGCTGGTCTTTTCCAGGTTCAGCAGGCGCTGGCAGACATTCAATTCCAGGCGGGTCAGCAGCAGCTTGAGCGCCGGTGACATCAGCTGGCCGGGGAAGGTCTCGGTAAGCTCACCGCAACGACGCAGGCGATCATTGAGTTCAACCTTGGTGCGGGCCCTTTCCAGCTTATTGTTTTCCACCACATGGTTGATGTAGCCAATGGCGATCAATAGTGCGATCCCGGCTACGACGAGCAGGGTGATCATGAGTGGTGTCACCGGTAAGACCTCTTTATGGGGTTCGCGTGCGAGTGTAGTGGCTTGATATTTAAGCGCCTAGCGCCACTCGGCGAGTTGGATCAATGGCTCAACCTGTATCGGCCGCAGGCTTCTTATATGAATGCTGGCACTCATGGAGCAGATTGCCATCACTTATGCCGAGGACTATAACGCCTTGGCGAGTGTCAGAATATAGGCGCCAAACACCGGGCGGCGGAAAATCCGGATTGGCGCCGCAAAGCAGGGCCAAGTCATTGATTTAAAAAAATTTATAACAGGGGGTTGACGACATCTCCAACCATCCATAGAATGCGCGCCACTTGCAGCGTAAAGCACACAGCGAAACGAAGCAGGGAGCGAATGTTGTAGTGTGTCCCCTTCGTCTAGTGGCCTAGGACACCGCCCTTTCACGGCGGTAACAGGGGTTCGAGTCCCCTAGGGGACGCCAATGCGGGAATAGCTCAGTTGGTAGAGCACGACCTTGCCAAGGTCGGGGTCGCGAGTTCGAGTCTCGTTTCCCGCTCCATTTTTAAACAGCGTTGCTTTCGGGCGGCGTTGAGTGAAACCAGAACCGACATCTTTGGATGCGGATTTGGGCACTGAAATACACACCATGTGTTTCAGTTAGCGTGTCCCCTTCGTCTAGTGGCCTAGGACACCGCCCTTTCACGGCGGTAACAGGGGTTCGAGTCCCCTAGGGGACGCCATTTGCGGGAATAGCTCAGTTGGTAGAGCACGACCTTGCCAAGGTCGGGGTCGCGAGTTCGAGTCTCGTTTCCCGCTCCATATTCAACAAAAACGCCGCTCAATGAGCGGCGTTTTTGGTTGCTTTCGGGCAGCGTTGAGTGAAACCAGAACCGACATCTTCGGATGCGGATTTGGACGCTGAAATACACACCATGTGTTTCAGTTAGCGTGTCCCCTTCGTCTAGTGGCCTAGGACACCGCCCTTTCACGGCGGTAACAGGGGTTCGAGTCCCCTAGGGGACGCCATTTGCGGGAATAGCTCAGTTGGTAGAGCACGACCTTGCCAAGGTCGGGGTCGCGAGTTCGAGTCTCGTTTCCCGCTCCATATTTAATAAAAACGCCGCTCATTGAGCGGCGTTTTTGTTTCCCCGGAATTTGTACATGACGCAAAAAAAGGCCCGCCAGCATGACTGAGCGGGCCTTTTTGCATGGCTGAGTTACATCGACAGAATCAGCCGGCCGGCAAACAGAATCAGGATCACGCCCATGGTGCGTTCAAACCAGTGTCCCAGGTGCAAAAACAACAATCTCACCCTGTTGCTTGAAAAGAACAGCGCAACGACCACAAACCATAAGGCGTTCACGAAGCACATCCACACGCCATACAGCGCCTGAATCTTCAGTGGCGTCGCAGTGCTGATGAGGGTGGTGAAAATCGCCAGGAAAAACAAAGTGGCCTTGGGGTTGGTGGCGTTGGTGAGGAAACCGGTAGTGAAAGCCTTCAGTCGTGTTTGCTCAGTGGCCGGTGCGTCAGCGTTTTCACTCACCAATACGGTTTTTGGCTGGCTGCGCACCAGGCTGACCCCCAAATAAAGAATGTAGGCGCCGCCCACGACCTTGGCCACCGTCAACAACCAGGGTGTGGTGTGCATCAACGCGCCGACGCCCAGCAGCGTATACAGCACATGCACGGAAATGCCGGCGCCGATGCCCAGCGCCGTGCAAATGCCCACCCACCGGCCAAACCGCACACTCTGGCGGATGGTGACGGCGAAATCCGGTCCGGGAGCGACGACAGCCAGAAAATGGATAGTCGCCAGCGCCAGAAACTCGCCCAGGTAATTCGAAAATTGCATCTCAACTCCATGTCGTCAGGGTGACGCGGCCACGTGGCGCGGGGCGATACCGTTAGTGGTATCGCGCCAGGGGCTCATTCCACGTGGTAGTGGACGGACAACGTTCCTTTCTTGTGTGAAAGGGATTCGATCGTCACCGTGCCCAAATCCTTCAGGCTACGTACATGGGTGCCACCGCAGCCGTAGGCGGGCAGCTCACCAAAGCCGATTTCCCGGGCGCCTTCGCGAAGCGACGTGAGACGTGGCAAATCGTGAGTGATCATTTGTTGAATGCCCTGTTGCAGGGCTTGGGCTTCAACATCCTGGGCCGATTCCGCAGGTTTGAACTGCACACGCCCTTCGCCCGGCCAGTGATGGGCCTTGATCGGCATCCACCCCATGGCCTGGACACAGTGGCCGATCAGGTGGCCGGCGGTGTGCATGCGTGTATTGAACTGACGGCGTTGCTCATCGACCTGGATCCGTGTCATTGCGGGATGTACCGGATGGTCGACGAAATGGATGATCCGGTCAGGTTCCTGTACCACCCGCAATACCCGGCTTTCGCCAATCCAGCCGGTATCACAGGGTTGCCCGCCGCCTTGAGGGTGAAACAGCGTTGCGCGCAAAACCACCGCGAATTCGTGTTCGTGGGGCGTGCATTCCAGGACTTCCACATTGGCCTTGAGGTCATCGCTGTGGAAAAAGAGGCGAAGCGTCATGTTGCAAACTCGTATGAATGTTTCCGGTTTTCATTATAGGGAGCGTGGAAATGCGTGATAATCCGTTCAAACTTCAAAGGACTGTTGCGTCGTGAGCATAAATCTTCCGCTGCCGCTGCTGGGCGAAATGGCCATATTCGTCAAGGTTGTCGAGACCGGCAGCTTCTCCGAGGCCGCACGCCAGATGGGTTCCTCACCTTCGGCCGTGAGTCGCAGCATCTCGCGGCTGGAGAAAGCGCTCGCCATTCGCCTGCTTCAGCGCACCACGCGCAAGCTGCGGTTGAGCGAAGGCGGCGAGGAAGTGTTCAAGCGGTGCCAGGAGATGGTCAGTGCCGCCCGGTCGGTGATGGAAATCAGCGGTCAGTTCACTGAGGAGCCCGAGGGTGTGGTGCGAATCAGCGTCCCGAAAGCGGTGGGCCGAATCGTGATTCACCCGCATATGCCGGAGTTTCTGCGCCGTTATCCCAAGGTGGATGTGGAGCTGTTGCTGGAGGATCGTCAGGTGGACCTGATCGATGATCATGTCGACCTGGCGATTCGTATCACCGATCGGCCGCCTGCGGGGCTGGTGGGGCGGCAATTGCTGACCATCGACCATTTGCTCTGCGCGACACCCGAATATCTGGCCGAGCACGGAACGCCGACGCATCCCCATGACTTGCTCAACCACAGTTGCATCTACCTGGGGGAAACGCCGAGTGACGCACGCTGGAAGTTCAGGAAGGGCAGCAAATCAGTGACGGTCGGCGTGCGCGGGCGATATGCCGCCAATCATACGGGCGTACGTTTCGGTGCCGTCTTGCAGCACATCGGCATCGGCAGCCTGCCGTATTTCACGGCGCGCCGTGCCCTGGAGAAGGGGTTGATGGTGCAAGTGCTCCCGGACTGGACCTTTCTGGCGTCCTACCACGGTGGCGCCTGGTTGCTGCATTCACCCACCCGATACCTGCCACCCAAGCTGCGGGTGTTGATCGATTACCTGGTGGAGTGTCTGGAGAAGGAACCGACGCTGGGTCGGCCGGGCAAGTCGAGCCCTTCGAACATTGCCGTTTCGGAGTATGAACTGCCCGAGAGTGACGGGTTGTTCTGAGCAAAAATCGAAAGATCACAGCCTTCGGCAGCTCCTGCATTGGGATGGCGTACACCCTGTAGGAGCTGCCGAAGGCTGCGTTCTTTTGCTCTACCCGGTAAATAAAAAAGGCCCGCATGGATCACCCTGCAGGCCTTTTCTATTGCTGATCGACGATCAGTGCTTGCTGTCCTGGTTCGACAAGGCCAGCAGCTGTTTTTCCTGGTTCCAGTCAAAGGGTTCGTCGTTCTGCTCAGCTTCGAAGCGACGTTCTTCCAGCGCCTGGTACAGGTCGATTTCGTCATCGGGCATGTAGTGCAGGCAGTCCCCGGCGAAGTACCACAGCAGGTCGCGCGGGACCAGGTGGGCGATTTGCGGGTAGCGGGTGATCACCTGGCACAGAATGTCCTGGCCCAGGTATTGGCTTTCGATCGGGTCGACCGGCAGCAGTGCACGCAGTTCGTCAAAGCGCTCCAGGAACAAGGCATGGCTTTCTTCGGGAACCTGGTCGGCCTCACCCACGGCGACCAGGATGCTGCGCAGGTGGTCGAGCAAAACGAGATGATCGGCAACGATGTTGGACACGAGATAAGTCCTCAAGAGCAAAACGGGCGCAGGAGTATAAAGCGCCCGCGCCCTTTTTTACATGCTGCACATGGCTGGCTGGATCAGCGGACCTTGTTGTCGGACAGGGCTATTTGCTCTTTATCGAAATCATCCACATCAATCACCTTGCGTCGCGCCGCTTCGGCCTCGCGCAGGCTTTGAGCTTCGACGGGCTGCAACACGCCGGCTTCCAGGGCCGCATCGATGACGTGTTCACCGGCGACCGGCTTGACCTGGCCGCTCTTGAGGGCCACATGAAGCTTCTTGCGCAACGGTTGCGCAGCGCTCAACAGGTCATAGGCATGTTGCAGGACGCCGACCGGGTCCTCGTTCGATTGCGGGCGGTAGCAGCCCTGGAGCAATTCTTCGAGGGCCGGATCGCCCTTGGGACGACCGATCACCGCCGCCACGGCAGCCCCGAGTTTGTCCGACGGTCCTTTGTGGCGGCGACCGAACGGGAATACGATCACCCGCAACAGGCACCCCAGCACCTTGTTCGGGAAGTTATTGAGCAGTTCATCCATGGCCCGTTCCGCCTGGCCAAGGCTCTCCTCCATGGCCCAGGTAAACAGCGGTTCCATGTGCTGTGGCGAGTCGAGGTCGTTGTAGCGTTTGAGCGCGGCGCTGGCTAGGTACATGTTGCTCAGTACATCGCCCAGTCGAGCCGACAAGCGTTCGCGACGTTTCAGTTCGCCGCCCAGCAACATCATGCTGAGGTCGGCCAGCAGCGCGAACGCCGCCGCCTGGCGGTTGAGGGCGCGGAAATAACCCTGGCTGAGCTTGTCGCCCGGCACGTGTTCCAGATGACCGAACCCGAGGTTCAGCACCAGGGTGCTGGCTGCGTTGCCCACGGCAAAACCGATGTGTTTGAGCAGCAAGCCATCGAACTCGACCAGTGCCTGATCCTTGTCTTCGCGGCTGGCCAGCGCCATTTCCTTGAGCACGAAGGGATGGCAGCGAATCGCGCCCTGGCCGAAGATCATCAGGTTGCGCGAGAGAATGTTCGCGCCTTCCACGGTGATGCAGATGGGCGCGCCTTGCCACATGCGTCCGAGATAATTCTTTGGCCCCAGGATGATCGCCTTGCCGCCGTGCACATCCATCGCATGACTGATGCACTCGCGACCGCGCTCGGTGAGCTGATACTTGAGAATCGCCGACAGCACCGACGGTTTCTCGCCCAGGTCCACCGCGTTGGCGGTGAGCATCCGCGCGGCGTCCATCATCCAGGCGTTGCCGCCGATGCGGGCCATGGCTTCCTGGATGCCTTCGAACGCCGCAATCGGCACATTGAACTGCTCGCGAATCTGCGCGTACTGGCCGGTCACCAGGCTGGTGAACTTGGCCATGCCGGTGCCTACCGCCGGCAGGGAGATCGAGCGTCCGACCGACAGGCAATTCATCAACATCATCCAGCCCTTGCCGAGCATTTCCTGTCCGCCGATCAGGAACTCCAGCGGAATGAACACGTCCTTGCCGGCGTTCGGGCCGTTCATGAATGCCGCGCCCAAAGGCATGTGGCGGCGGCCGATTTCCACACCGGCGGTGTCGGTGGGAACCAGCGCCAGGCTGATGCCCAGGTCTTCTTTATCGCCCAGCAAGTGGTCCGGGTCGTAGGCCTTGAACGCCAGGCCGAGGAGGGTGGCCACCGGGCCGAGGGTGATGTAGCGTTTTTCCCAGTTCAGGCGCAGGCCGAGGGTTTCCTGGCCTTCCCATTCACCTTTGCAGATCACCCCGGTGTCGGGCATGCCGCCGGCATCGGAACCGGCCAGCGGTCCGGTCAGGGCGAAGCATGGAATTTCCTCACCGCGCGCCAGACGGGGCAGGTAATGGTTGCGTTGTTCGTCGGTGCCGTAATGCAGCAACAGTTCGGCCGGGCCGAGGGAATTGGGGACCATCACGGTGGACGCCAGGTCGCCGCTGTGGCTCGCCAGTTTCATGGCCACCTGGGAGTGGGCGTAGGCGGAAAAACCCTTGCCGCCAAACTCCTTGGGAATGATCAGGGCGAAGAAGCCGTTGTCCTTGATAAAAGCCCAGGCCTCGGCGGGCAGATCCATGGTTTGTCCGAGTTGCCAGTCGCTGACCATGGCGCACAGCTCTTCGGTCGGCCCCTCGATAAACGCACGTTCTTCTTCGTTCAATTGCGCGATGGGATAGGACAGCAGTTTGTTCCAGTCCGGGCGACCGCTGAACAGTTCGCCGTCCCACCACACGGTGCCGGCTTCAATGGCGTCGCGTTCGGTTTGCGACATGGGCGGCAGGGTTTTCTGGAACCAGTTGAACATGGGCGCGCTGAAGAATTTGCGACGCAGATCAGGCAGCAGCAAAGGGGCCGCCACCGCAGCGGTGAGTACCCAAAAAATCACCAGCAGCCAGCCCGGTGCGCGGCTGAAGGCCCCCATTGCCAGCAGATAGACAGCCACGATGCCCAGGGCCGGCAGTGGCGCGATGCGACGGTGGGCCAAATAAGCGATTCCGACAACCAGAACCAGTATCCACAACAGCAGCATATTTTATCCTCCGTGAAACCAGGGCGAACCAACCCACAGAGCTTAGACGGCATCCGCGAAACAGGGGGGTCAGAGCGATGTGATTGAAAACGTGGGAAACCTTGGGTGATTTTGTCGGCCCGGGGCACGGCAGACCGTGAAAAATCGTTCATTGAACGAGTGAAAGTGCGCCCATGTTTGGCCGAAACGTCGTTATCTCTGTGCTGAACCTCTCGCTAGACTCGGGGCTTCCCCAGGAGATTGCCCGCATGCACGAGTACCTGAGTCCCGGCCGCTTCATCGATAGTGACCACCCCTCGGTGGTGGAGTTCGCCGAAAAACACCGTGGCAGCCGTCGTGATCCGATCGAGCAGGCGATCCATCTCTACTACGCCGTGCGTGAGGCGGTGCGCTACAACCCTTACACCTTCAGCCGTGATCCCCAAACCCTGCGGGGCAGTTATGCATTGGCCGCCGGGGAGAGTTACTGCGTGCCCAAGGCCACGCTGCTGGCGGGCGCTGCGCGGCATTGCGGCATTCCCGCGCGGATCGGCCTGGCGGACGTGCGCAATCATTTGTCGACGCCGCGCCTGCTCGAATTGCTCAAGAGCGACGTGTTCGCCATGCACGGTTATACCGAGCTGTACCTGAACGGACGTTGGGTCAAGGCCACGCCAGCGTTCAACCAGGGTTTGTGCGATTTGTTCAATGTCGCGCCGCTGGAGTTCGACGGCATTAACGACAGTGTTTTCCACCCCTTCAACCGTGACGGCGAGAAATTGATGGAGTATCTGGTCGATCACGGTCAGTTCACGGATGTGCCCGAGGCGTTCTTCTTCGAGCATCTGCGCCAGTGCTATCCACACTTGTTCGGCGAGCAACTGCCAGCGCTGCTGGGCGACATGCAGAGTGATTTGAGTCGCGCCTGATCCGGCGTATGCTGCCTGCGAATTCAACCATCGAGAGGCGGTCATGCTGAAGATCTGGGGACGGAAAAATTCATCGAATGTCAGGAAGCCATTGTGGGCCGCCGAGGAACTCGGCCTGGCTTATGAGGCCATCGATGCGGGCGGTGCTTTTGGTGTCGTCGATACGCCCGAGTATCGCGCCATGAACCCCAATGGCCGGGTTCCAGTGATCCAGGACGACGGTTTCGTCCTGTGGGAATCCAACGCCATCGTCCGTTACCTGTTGGCCAAGCACGCGCCGAATACCGCGTGGTACCCCTCGGATCTGCAAGGACGGGCCACCGCTGACAAATGGATGGACTGGACCACCTCCAGTTTCGCCGGCCCGTTCCGGACCGTGTTCTGGGGCGTCTTGCGCACACCGGCCGAGCAGCAGGATTGGCCCGCCATCGAGGCGGCGATCAAGGAATGCGAAGGGCTGCTGACCCTGGCGGATCAGGCGCTGGCGACCAAACCGTACCTGTCCGGTGATGAAATCGGCATGGGCGACATTCCGCTGGGCAGTTTTATTTATGCCTGGTTCGAAATGCCGATCGAGCGTGCGCCGCTGCCGCATCTGGAGGCCTGGTATGCACGGTTGAAGCAGCGTCCGGCGTATCGCAAGGCGGTCATGACCGCGTTGACTTAATACTCACTATCGACACACTTGACTGTACTTGTGTGGCGGCGACAAGCACCATTGTGCCGGTGCGCTGTGGTTGTGTTGATCGCCGCCCGCCCCTATTCATCCCTTTCTTTCCTTCTTGGTGCGTAAATCCGATATGAGTTCCGCTCTGTCCATCCGGCAGCTAACCAAAACCTACGGCAACGGTTTCCAGGCCCTGAGTGGTATCGATCTGGACGTCGCCGAAGGTGACTTTTTCGCCTTGCTCGGCCCCAACGGCGCCGGCAAATCCACGACCATCGGCATTCTCTCGACCCTGGTGAACAAGACCAGCGGTACGGTGAACATCTTCGGTCACGACCTGGACAAGAACCCGGCGCAGCTCAAGCGCTCCATCGGCGTGGTGCCCCAGGAATTCAATTTCAACCAGTTCGAGAAGACCTTTGACATCGTCGTGACCCAGGCCGGTTACTACGGCATTCCGGCGAAAGTCGCCAAGGAACGCGCCGAGCAGTACCTGACCCAGCTCGGCCTGTGGGACAAGCGCGATGTGCCGTCGCGTTCGCTGTCCGGCGGCATGAAGCGTCGTCTGATGATCGCCCGGGCACTGGTCCACGAACCGCGCCTGTTGATCCTCGACGAACCGACCGCCGGGGTGGACATCGAATTGCGTCGCTCGATGTGGACCTTCCTCACCGAGCTGAACCAGAAAGGCATCACCATCATCCTCACCACGCATTACCTGGAAGAGGCGGAGCAGTTGTGCCGCAACATCGGCATCATCGACCACGGCACCATTGTCGAAAACACCAGCATGAAGCAGCTGCTCGGCCAACTGCATGTCGAGACGTTCCTGCTGGATTTGAAGAACAGCCTGGGTGTGCCTCCACAACTGATCGGCTATCCATCGCGATTGCTCGATGGCCATACGCTGGAAGTCCAGGTGGACAAGAGCATGGGCATCACCGCGTTGTTCACTCAGCTGGCCCAGCAAAACATTGAAGTGCTGAGCCTGCGCAACAAAACCAATCGCCTTGAGGAGTTGTTCGTGTCCCTGGTGGAGAAAAATCTGTCGAAGGTGGCGGTATGAGTTCCGAGCTGCAACCCAACCTCGTTGCCCTCAACACCATCGTCTACCGTGAGGTCCGGCGCTTCACCCGGATCTGGCCGCAGACGTTGCTGCCGCCGGCCATCACCATGGTTCTGTACTTCGTGATCTTCGGCAACCTGATTGGCCGGCAGATCGGCGATATGGGTGGCTTCACCTACATGGAGTACATCGTGCCGGGGCTGATCATGATGTCGGTGATCACCAACTCCTACGGCAACGTGGTGTCGAGTTTCTTCGGCAGCAAGTTCCAGCGTTCCATCGAAGAGTTGATGGTGTCGCCGGTGTCGCCGCACACCATCCTGATCGGCTACACCCTCGGCGGTGTGCTGCGCGGCTTGATGGTCGGGATCATCGTCACGCTGCTGTCGCTGTTCTTCACCGATTTGCAGGTGCATCACCTGGGCGTGACCATTCTGGTGGTGGTGCTGACGGCGACGATCTTCTCGTTGCTCGGCTTCATCAACGCCGTGTTTGCGCGCAACTTCGACGACATCTCGATCATTCCGACATTCGTGTTGACGCCGTTGACGTACCTGGGCGGGGTGTTCTACTCGATTTCGCTGCTGCCACCGTTCTGGCAGACCGTGTCCCTGGCCAACCCTGTGTTGCACATGGTCAATGCGTTTCGCTACGGCATCCTCGGGGTGTCGGATATCCGCATCAGCATTGCGATTACGTTCATGCTGGTGGCGACCGTGATCCTGTATGTCGGCTGTGCGCGGCTGCTGGTGAGCGGGCGGGGGATGCGCACCTGATCGCGAATCCCTTGTAGAAGCTGCCGCAGGCTGCGATCTTTTGATCTTGATTTTCAACGTCCAAAGATCGCAGCCTCGTTTCTCTCGACAGCTCCTGCATAGCGTCTGCAGCCTGTAAACAAAACGGCCTCCCGATCGGAGGCCGTTTTGCATGCTCACATCCTGCTCTGCTTGCGCCGTCGCCACTGTCGCGAAACCCACCAGCGCCAGTACATCATCACCAGGCAATACGCCAACGCCCCCAGCACCAGGCCCGTTACCACCGAACCCAGCAAGAACGGCTGCCACAAGGTCGAGAGCTCTCCGCTGATCCATTCCCAGGTCAACGCATCCGGCAGATGTCGGGCGGGAACGTCCATCAGCCAGGCGCCAGTCTGGTAGGTGCAAAAAAACACCGCAGGCATGGTGATCGGGTTGGTCAGCCAGACCAGGCTGACGGCGATGGGCATGTTGCCGCGCACGACGATGGCGAGGACGGCAGCGACCAGCATCTGCAACGGAATCGGCAGGAATGCCGCGAACAGACCGACCGCCATCGCCCGGGCGACGGAATGGCGGTTGAGGTGCCAGAGGTTCGGGTCATGCAGCAGGGTGCCGAGAAAGCGTAAGGACTTGTGTTCCCTGATGCTGGTCGGATCTGGCATGTATCGTTTGAATAAGCGCCGGGGCATAAGGCTTCTCGGTCGGTTAAGGCGGCAAGTATGTCTGGATTCTATGAACCGCCCATTCAGACTTTGTGACAATTGATAACGACGGTCGTGCGGTCGAACCGCTATGCCTAGGGACGGGACACCAAGCACTGGCTCAAGGACGGGCGTATGCGCACAGGGATGGTGGCGTTGGCGCTGGGTTTGCTGGCCCTGCGTTTTTTACCGGCGTTGCCGTCGGTCGGTTTGTGGATGTTGTTGCCGGTAGTGGCTTTGATGTTGCTGCCGTTCAAGACCTACCCGGTGGCGTTTTTCCTGTTCGGTTTGAGTTGGGCGTGCGTGCAGGCGCAGGGGGCGCTGGATGATCGCTTGCCGGCGAACCTGGATGGCGAAACACGCTGGATCGAAGGGCGAGTGGTGGGATTGCCGCAGCACAGCGAGGCCGTGGTGCGTTTCGAATTGGCGGACGCCGAATCACGACACGGGAAAGTTCCAAGGCTCTTGCGCCTGGCCTGGTATGACGGACCCCCCGTAAACAGCGGTGAGCGCTGGCGGCTGGCGGTCAAGTTGAAGCGTCCCGCCGGGTTGCTCAATCCCCACGCCTTCGATTACGACGCCTGGCTCCTGGCGCGGCATATCGGCGCGACCGGGACCGTCAAGGACGGCGAGCGACTTGCCGATACACGATGGGCCTGGCGTGACGCGATTCGCCAGCAATTGCAGGCCGTTGACGCTCAGGGACGAACGGGCGCACTGGCGGCGCTGGTGCTGGGCGATGGCGCCGGGCTCAGCCGCGAGGACTGGCAGGTATTACAGGACACCGGCACCGTGCATCTGTTGGTGATTTCCGGGCAACACATCGGGTTGCTGGCGGGGCTGGTGTATGGACTCATTGCCGGGCTCGCTCGTTATGGTCTGTGGCCAGGCCGCCTGCCGTGGCTGCCCTGGGCTTGCGGCCTCGCATTCGCTACCGCCCTGGGTTATGGGTTGTTGGCCGGTTTCGAAGTGCCGGTGCGCCGCGCCTGTTTCATGATCGGCCTGGTGCTGATCTGGCGCTTGCGATTTCGCCACCTTGGCGCCTGGTGGCCGCTGTTGCTGGCGCTCAACGGCGTTCTCTTGCTGGACCCGCTGGCCAGTCTGCAACCGGGGTTCTGGCTGTCCTTCGGAGCCGTGGCGGTGCTGGTCTTCACCTTCAGCGGGCGCCTGGGTGCGTGGCGATGGTGGCAAACCTGGACCCGCGCCCAGTGGCTGATCGCTATCGGCCTGGCGCCGATATTGCTGGTGCTGGGGTTGCCGATCAGTCTCAGCGGCCCGCTGGTCAATCTGCTGGCGGTGCCCTGGATCAGCCTGCTGGTGCTGCCGCCGGCATTGCTTGGGACTTTGCTGCTGCCAGTGCCTTATGCGGGGGAGGGCCTGTTGTGGCTGGCCGGCGGGTTGATCGACTGGCTGTTCAGGGGGCTGGCGCTGATAGCCGGGCAGGTTCCGGCGTGGATACCCGCGGCAGTCCCCTGGTGGGTATGGATCGTGGCGGCATTCGGCGCGCTCCTGCTGTTGCTGCCGCAAGGCATGCCGCTGCGGCCGCTGGGCTGGCCTTTGCTGCTGTTGCTGGTTTTTCCGCCCCGACCGAGCGTGCCTGTGGGCATGGCCGACATCTGGCAGCTGGATGTCGGTCAGGGGCTGGCCGTGCTTGTGCGCACCCGCCATCACGCGTTGCTGTATGACGCCGGGTCGCGCTTCGCAGATAACGACCTCGGCGAGCGCGTGGTGCTGCCGACCTTGCGCAAGCTGGGCGTGGGCGGGCTCGACCTGATGCTGATCAGCCACGCCCACGCCGATCACGCCGGCGGGGCGCGGGCGGTTGCCAAGGGGTTGCCGGTGGCGCGCGTGGTCAGTGGCGAACCCGAGGCATTACCGCCGTCGCTGCAAGCCGGCGACTGCGAGAGCGGTCGGCAATGGACCTGGGACGGTGTGAATTTCCAGCTTTGGCAATGGGCGGATGCCCGCGAAAGCAACCCGAAATCCTGCGTGCTGCAGATCGAAGCCAATGGCGAGCGGCTGCTGCTGACCGGCGATATAGATGCGGCGGCGGAGAAAGCCCTGCTTGACGGCCCGTTGGCCGTGAACACCGATTGGTTGCAGGCGCCACACCATGGCAGCCGCAGTTCGTCTTCGATGGCGTTGCTCAACGCCTTGCAGCCCAAGGCGGTGTTGATCTCCCGTGGCCAGGGCAATTCGTTCGGTCACCCTCATCCGACAGTCCTGGCACGTTATCGAAAACACGGCATGGCCATTCACGACAGTGCGCAACAGGGTGCCATTCATCTGCAACTGGGGCGTTTCCAATCGGCATGGTCGATGCGTCAGGAACGGCGTTTCTGGCGTGATTCGCCCCCTTCGGATAAATAACTGCCCGCTATTACAGCCCGACCGGATGCGACATCACGGTCTTCGGTGCGCCCACCCCCTATGTTAGAGTGGCGCACTTTTTCGAGGGGACTGTCACTGTGTGGGAATTGGTCAAATCCGGCGGCTGGATGATGCTGCCGATCATCCTGAGTTCCATCGCGGCAATGGCGATCGTTGCCGAGCGTCTCTGGACCCTGCGATCCAGCCGCGTCACCCCGGAGCATCTGCTCGGGCAGGTGTGGGTGTGGATCAAGGACAAGCAACTCAATAAAGAAAAACTCAAGGAACTGCGCGCCAATTCGCCGCTGGGCGAGATCCTGGCGGCGGGCCTGGCCAACTCCAAACATGGTCGCGAGATCATGAAAGAGTGCATTGAAGAAGCCGCGGCGCGTGTCATTCACGAACTGGAACGCTACATCAACGCCCTCGGCACCATCGCCGCCATGGCGCCGTTGCTGGGTCTGCTGGGGACGGTGCTGGGCATGATCGACATTTTCAGTGCCTTCATGGGCACGGGCATGACCACCAATGCCGCGGTGTTGGCCGGCGGTATCTCCAAGGCGTTGATCACCACGGCCGCGGGCCTGATGGTGGGTATTCCGTCGGTATTCTTCCACCGTTTCCTGCAACGCCGGATCGATGAACTGGTCGTGGGCATGGAGCAGGAAGCAATCAAATTGGTGGAAGTGGTCCAGGGTGACCGTGACGTGGACCTGGCGGGAGTCAAAGCGTGAAATTCCGCCGCAAGCAACGGGAGAATGTGGACATCAACCTCGCGTCGCTGATCGACGTGGTGTTTATCCTGCTGCTGTTTTTCGTGGTGACCACGACCTTTACCCGGGAAACCCAGTTGCGGGTCGACCTGCCAGAGGCGGTCAGCGGTGCTCCGGCGGAGGATCAGTCCAAGCAGCTGGATATCGCCATTAGTGCCGAAGGCGTGTTCTCGGTGAATAACCAGATCCTGCCGAAAAGCGACCTGGCGACCCTGATGGACGCACTGCAGAAACAATCCAATGGCGACACCAGCCGGCCACTGTCGATCAGTGCCGACGGTAAATCCCAGCATCAGTCGGTGATCATTGCCATGGACGCCGCCGGCAAGCTGGGTTTCAGCCACTTGCGCATGACCACAGTCGAGGCGGCGCCGCCCGCGCCCTGATGGCCATGTCCGAACGCCTGCTCGCCGCGTGGTATCGGGGTCACCCGGCCCTGAAGCTGTTACAGCCGCTGGAGTGGCTGTACCGGCGCGTGGTCAACAACAAGCGCCAGCGTTTCCTGGCGGGCGAGGGCGAGATCTATCAGCCGCCGGTGCCCTTGATTGTCGTCGGGAACATTACCGTCGGCGGCACCGGCAAGACCCCGCTGATCCTGTGGATGATCCAGCATTGCCAGCGCAGCGGCTTGCGGGTCGGCGTGGTTAGCCGTGGCTACGGTGCCAGGCCGCCGCACTTGCCGTGGCGGGTCGAGGCTGATCAGGGCGCCGACGTTGCCGGTGACGAACCGCTGTTGATCGTCCAGCGCACGGGCGTGCCATTGATGATCGACCCGGACCGCAGCCGCGCCGTCCAGGCCTTGCTGGCGAGCGAGCCACTGGACCTGATCCTGTCCGATGACGGCATGCAGCATTACCGCCTGGCCCGTGACCTGGAGCTGGTGCTGATCGACGCCGCCCGTGGCCTGGGCAACCAGCGTTGCCTGCCGGCCGGGCCCCTGCGCGAGCCGGTCGAGCGCCTGCAAAGCGTCGACGCGGTGCTGTACAACGGCGCCGAGGCTGATCGCGACGGTGGCTTTGCTTTTCAGTTGCAACCGACCTCTCTGATCAATCTGCGCAGTGGTCAACAGCGTCCCCTCGATCACTTTCCCGCAGGCCAGGCGCTGCACGCCGTGGCCGGGATCGGCAACCCCCGGCGTTTCTTCAAGACCCTCGAAACGCTACACTGGCAGCCAGTCCCGCATGCATTCGCCGACCACGCCGAATACAGCGTGCAGGCCTTGAATTTCACGCCGTCATTGCCATTGGTGATGACCGAAAAGGACGCGGTGAAGTGCCGTGCCTTCGCCGCCGCCGATTGGTGGTACCTGGCGGTCGATGCTGTGCCATCGCCGGCTTTCGTGGCCTGGTTCGATACACAGTTGATGCGCCTGTTGCCGGCTCGTCTGTTGCCTTAACTCCGTTTTTATCCAGGGAATGCTCATGGACACCAAATTGCTCGACATCCTCGCTTGCCCGGTCTGCAAAGGCCCGCTCAAGCTCAGCGCCGACAAGACCGAGCTGATCAGCAAGGGCGCGGGTCTCGCCTATCCGATTCGCGACGGTATCCCGGTGATGCTCGAAACCGAAGCCCGCACCCTGACCACCGACGAGCGCCTGGATAAATGACCACAGCCTTTACCGTTGTCATTCCATCGCGATACGCCTCGACCCGTTTGCCGGGCAAGCCGCTGCTGCTGATCGCCGGCAAGCCGATGATCCAGCACGTCTGGGAACAGGCGAGCAAAAGCAGTGCCCAGCGTGTGGTGGTGGCGACCGACGATGCGCGCATCGTCGAAGCCTGCCAGGGGTTTGGCGCCGAAGTGGTGCTGACCCGTGAAGATCACAATTCCGGTACCGATCGCCTGGCGGAAGTCGCGGCGAAACTGGGCCTGGCGCCAGATGCCATCGTGGTCAACGTCCAGGGTGATGAACCCCTGATTCCGCCGAGCGTGATCGATCAGGTCGCGGCCAACCTGGCGGCTCACACCGAAGCGCGCATGGCCACCTTGGGCGAGCCGATCGAAGACGTCGAAACCCTGTTCAATCCCAACGTGGTCAAGGTCGTCAGCGACATCAACGGCCTGGCCCTGACCTTCAGTCGCGCCACGTTGCCTTGGGCACGGGATGCCTTTGCCCAGACTCGCGATCAGCTTCCGCAAGGTGTGCCGTACCGTCGTCACATCGGCATTTACGCCTATCGCGCCGGCTTCCTGCACGACTTCGTCAGCTGGGGCCCGTGCTGGCTGGAAAACACCGAGTGCCTGGAGCAACTGCGGGCACTGTGGCACGGCGTACGGATTCACGTCGCCGACGCACTGATCGCGCCACCACCTGGCGTTGATACCGTTGAAGACCTAGAGCGCGTTCGTCGCCTGCTGGAGGCCTGATGCGGGTTCTGTTTGTCTGCCTGGGCAACATCTGCCGGTCACCCACCGCCGAAGGCGTGTTGCGGCATAAATTGCGCGAAGCGGGGCTGGCCGATCAAGTCGAAGTCGCTTCCGCCGGCACCGGCGACTGGCACGTCGGCAAGGCGCCGGACAAGCGTAGCCAGGCCGCGGCCAGGCTGCGCGGCTACGACCTGTCCGCCCAGCGCGCCCAGCAAGTGACCCGCGCCGATTTCGCCACCTACGACCTGATCCTGGCGATGGACAACAGCAACCTGCGCAACCTCAAGGCCTTGCAGCCGGCCAAGGGTAAAGCCGAGCTGGACCTGTTCCTGCGTCGTTATCAGTCCGAACTCGATGAAGTGCCGGACCCGTATTACGACGGCGAGCAGGGTTTCGAACAGGTGCTGGACCTGATCGAGCGTGCCAGCGATTTGCTGGTGGTCGAACTGAAGGGACGGTTATGAGTTTGCAGGTGCGATCACAGGTTTCCCTCAAGCCGTACAACAGTTTTGGCGTAGACGTTCAGGCCCGCCTGTTTGCCGAAGCCCACAGCGATGCCGATGTGCGAGAGGCCCTGGCCTATGTGCAAGCGCATGATGTGCCGCTGCTGGTGATTGGCGGTGGCAGCAATCTGCTGCTGACGGCCGACATCCAGGCACTGGTGTTGCGCATGGCCACGCGCGGGGTTCGCGTGGTGAGTGACGACGGCAGACAAGTGGTGATCGAGGCCGAGGCGGGCGAGCCGTGGCACCCGTTCGTGCAGCACACCCTGGCGCAGGGGTTGTCGGGCCTGGAAAACCTCAGCCTGATTCCCGGCACCGTTGGCGCGGCACCGATGCAGAACATCGGCGCCTACGGGGTCGAGATCAAGGACGTGTTCGCCGGCCTGACCGCCCTCGATCGCCAGACGGGCGAACTGCGCGACTTCACCCTGGAAGAATGCAACTTCGCCTACCGCGACAGCCTGTTCAAGCAGGAACCGGGGCGCTGGTTGATCCTGCGCGTGCGCTTCACCCTCGACCGCACCGCGCACCTGCACCTGGAATACGGCCCGGTGCGGCAACGTTTGACCGAGCAAGGCATCGAGCATCCGACGGCCAGCGATGTCAGCCAGGCCATTTGCAGCATCCGCAACGAAAAGCTCCCGGACCCGGCGGTGCTCGGTAACGCCGGCAGTTTCTTCAAGAACCCTCTGGTTTCGGCGGCGCTGGTGGCACAGCTCAAGGTGCAACACCCGGATCTTGTGGCCTACGCGCAACCCGACGGGCAGATGAAGCTGGCCGCCGGCTGGCTGATCGAGCGGGCCGGGTGGAAGGGATTCCGCGAAGCCGATGCCGGCGTGCATAAGCTGCAGGCGCTGGTGCTGGTGAACTATGGGGAGGCCACCGGCCTGCAATTGCTGGATCTGGCGCAGCGCATTCAGAAAGATATTTCAGAGCGTTTCCAGGTTGAGTTGGAAATGGAGCCGAACCGGTATTGAGCTAAGCTTTCAAGGTTCAATCCAAAGCCCTGCACTGATCAAAAGTGCAGGGCTTTTTTGTTAATGCTGCGTTAACTTAGCGAGCTAACGATGCAATGCATTTCTTTCACCAAAGGCCCGGTGCAGACGTTCCCGTCGGCATAAGAGAGCCCCCATTAGCCTGAGCCGATCTGCGTGATGCCAACCGCTGATGTTCCGGCGGCAGATTGCTCGACCCCATAACCTTTACAACTATGCGGGCGTGCCCATGATTACCCTGAAGCTCAATGGTCAAGACCATCAACTCGATGTCACCGAGGACATGCCGCTACTCTGGGCAATCCGCGACGTGGCCGGTTACAACGGCACCAAATTCGGCTGCGGCATGGGCCTGTGTGGTGCCTGCACCATTCATATCGAAGGCGCTCCGGCGCGCAGCTGCATCACGCCGATCGGCTCGGTGGTCGGGCAAAACGTCACGACCATCGATAACCTGAACGCCGACCCGGTTGGCAAAGTCGTGCAGCAAGCCTGGCTCGATACGGCCGTGGCGCAATGCGGTTTCTGCCAGGGCGGGCAAATCATGTCCGCCACCGCGCTGCTCAAGACCCACCCGAACCCGAGCGACGAACAGATCGAAGAGGCGATGGTCGGCAACATCTGCCGCTGCGGTACCTACAACCGCATCAAGACCGCCATCCGCCAGGCATCCACTCACCTGAAGGAGGCCAAGGCATGAGCCGTTTACCGAATGATTTCGCCCTGAGCAATCTCAGTCGGCGTGGTTTCCTCAAGGGCGTAGGGGCCACCGGTGCGTTGGTGGTTGCCGCGAGTTGGGGCTGGCAGGACGTGTTTGCCGAAGGGGAAGAGAAACTGTTCGGCGCCGACGGCATGCCCAATAAATGGGTCGACGATCCCAAGGTGTACGTCAGCATCGCCGCCGATGGCACGGTGACCGTGGTCTGTAACCGTTCGGAAATGGGCCAGGGCGTACGCACCAGCCTGACCATGGTCGTGGCCGACGAACTGGAAGCCGACTGGGCGCGGGTCAAAGTGCGGCAGGCGCCGGGTGATGAAGTGCGCTTCGGTAACCAGGACACTGACGGTTCACGCAGCATGCGCCATTGGTACGAGCCGATGCGCCGTTGCGGTGCCGCCGCACGAACCATGCTGGAACAGGCCGCGGCCGACCAGTGGAAGGTGCCGGTGGGTGAATGCCATGCGCAACTGCACAAGGTCATCCATAAGCCCACCGGTCGCGAACTGGACTATGGCGCCCTGGCCGCCGCTGCGGGCGCCCTGGCCGTACCGGCGCGTGACAGCCTGAAGCTCAAGCAACCATCGGAATTCCGCTACATCGGCAAGGAAGGCACCAAGGCCATCGACGGTGACGACATCGTCAACGGTCGCGCGGTGTATGGCGCCGACGTGCATTTCGACGGCATGCTGTTCGCGACTATCGCCCGGCCTGCGGTATATGGCGGCAAGGTCAAGAGTTTCGATGCCACGGCGGCGATGAAAGTCCCCGGCGTGGTCAAGGTCCTGCAGATCGAGAGCCGTCCGCTGCCGTCGGAGTTTCAGCCACTGGGCGGCATAGCGGTGGTGGCGAACAATACCTGGGCGGCGATCAAAGGTCGCGAGGCGCTTAAAATCGAATGGGATGACGGTCCCAATGCCAGTTACGACTCGATCGCTTATCGCAAGGAACTGGAAGCGTCTTCCCTGAAACCCGGCAAAGTGGTGCGCAATAGCGGCAACATCGACGACGCGATGAAAAGCGCCGACAGCACCCTGGAAGCGTCCTATTACCTGCCGCATCTGTCGCAGTCGCCGATGGAGCCGATGGTCGGTATTGCCCGTTACAAGGATGGAGTGTGCGAAGCCTGGGGGCCTAGCCAGGCGCCGCAGGTCACCCGCGAGCGGATCGGCGAACGCCTGGGGCTGCCATTCGACAGCGTCACCTTCAATGTCACCCTGCTGGGCGGCGGTTTCGGTCGCAAGTCCAAGCCGGATTTCATCATTGAAGCTGCCATCCTGGCCAAGGAATTCCCCGGCAAGGCCGTGCGGGTGCAGTGGACCCGCGAAGACGACATTCATTGTTCCTATTTCCACACCGTGTCGGTGGAGCACCTCAAAGCCAGCCTGAACAAGGATGGCCTGCCGTCCGGCTGGCTGCACCGTACGGTAGCACCGAGCATCACCGCATTGTTTGCGCCCGGCATGAACCATGAGGCGGCTTTCGAGTTGGGCATGGGCTTCACCAACATGGCCTACGCAATCCCCAATGTGCGCCTGGAAAACCCCGAGGCGACCGTGCACACCCGGGTCGGCTGGTATCGCTCGGTGTCGAACATCCCTCACGGTTTTGCGATTCAAAGCTTTATCGATGAATTGGCGCACAAGGCCAAGGAAGATCCGCTCAAGTACCAGATCAAACTGCTCGGCCCGGACCGCAAGATCGATCCGCGCACCTTGAGCGAAGAGTGGAACTACGGCGAATCGCCCGAGCGTTATCCAATTGATACCGCACGCTTGCGTACGGTGCTGGAAACCGCTGCCAAAGCCGCCGGTTGGGGACGTGAGTTGCCGAAGGGCCGAGGCCTGGGCCTGGCGGTGCACTACAGTTTCGTGACCTACGTGGCGGCGGTGATCGAGGTCGAAGTCAAAGAGGATGGCACCTTGATTGTGCATAAGGCTGACATCGCCGTGGATTGCGGGCCGCAGATCAACCCCGAGCGCATTCGCGCGCAGTTCGAGGGCGCTTGTGTGATGGGCCTGGGCAACGCGGTGCTGGGCGAGATCAGTTTCAAGGACGGCAAGGTCCAGCAGGACAACTTCCACATGTACGAAGTGGCGCGCATGTCCCTGGCGCCGAAGGAAGTCGCGGTGCATCTGGTCACGCCACCGGGCACGGTGCCGTTGGGCGGTGTCGGTGAGCCGGGCGTGCCTCCGATTGCTCCGGCGCTGTGCAACGCGATTTTCGCCGCCACCGGTAAACGCATCCGCGACCTGCCGGTTCGCTACCAGTTGCAGGGCTGGCAGAAGGCCGGGGCCTGATGGACAGCGTCGATCTGAACGTTCTGCGCAGCGTGCTGGAATGGCGCCGCGCCGGTCAGCGGGTGGTGCTGTACAGCGTGGTCCAGACCTGGGGCACCGCGCCCCGGGCACCTGGCGCCATGCTGGCCTTGCGCGAGGATGGCGTAGTGATTGGCTCGGTGTCAGGCGGTTGCGTTGAGGACGACCTGATCGCGCGATTGCATGACGGTCGCATCCCTACGGACGGTCCGCCCGTGCAACTGATCACCTACGGTGTGACCCGCGAAGAGGCCGCTCGCTTTGGTTTGCCATGCGGAGGCACGTTGCGCCTGACGGAGGAACGCGTCGGCGACCCGGCGTGGGTCGCACAATTACTGGCGCACTGCGAGGATCACCAGATCGTCGCCCGTTCGCTGGATATTGCGACCGGTGAAGTGGTTTTACAGCCAGCCGACAAGACGGATGTACTGACATTCGATGGCCGTACGCTTCGGGCGATTTACGGCCCGCGCTGGCGTTTGTTGCTGATCGGGGCGGGGCAACTGTCCCGCTATGTTGCCGAAATGGCCCGGTTACTGGATTTCGAAGTGCTGATCTGCGATCCACGCAGCGAGTTCGTCTACGGTTGGGAACCGCAGCACGGCCGATTCGTCTCGGGCATGCCCGACGAGGCGGTGCTGAACATCCAGACCGACGAGCGCACAGCCATCGTCGCCCTGACTCACGACCCGCGCCTGGATGACATGGCCTTGCTCACGGCCCTTGATTCCAGGGCCTTTTATGTCGGTGCGCTGGGTTCACGGGTCAACAGCCAGAAGCGCCGGGACAACCTGGCGCAACTAGGCTTGTCTCGACAGGCCATCGAACGGCTGCACGGCCCGATCGGCTTGCACATCGGCAGCCATAGCCCGGCGGAAATTGCCTTGTCATTGATGGCCGAGATTGTGGCAATCAAGAACGGCGTCGAGTTGAAACAGAAAAAGCCGTTGCGGGAGGGCGTATGAGTGAACCCGTCGGTGTCATCGTCCTGGCGGCGGGGCAGGGCAGTCGGTTTCGCCAGGTGGCGGGCGATGACAGGGACAAGTTACTGGCCGATTGCACGGGGCGGGATGGCGTGGTCCGTTCGGTGATCGAGCACGCACTGCTGAATGTGCCGACCGCGCTGGACAGGCGCGTGCTGGTGACGACAGCCGATCGGCCGCAAGTCATCCGTATGGCCAAGGCCTATGGCTGCGAGATCGTGCTGATCGAGTCAACCGGAATGGGCGACAGCATTGCGGCCGGGGTGGCGGCGTGTGCGGGGCTGGCTGGCTGGCTGATGGTGTTGGGGGATATGCCGTTCGTCCTCCCATCGAGCATCGAGCAGGTCGTTGCGCGGGTGGCGGATGATTGCATCAGCGTGCCGTTGCAGGAGGGTGAATTTGGGCATCCAGTGGGTTTCGGGCGCAGCTTTGGTCCGGAATTGATGGCGCTGTCGGGTGATCGGGGGGCAAAACCGCTGTTTGCCCAAGGGCGGGTGATTGAAGTGGCGGTGGATGATCCTGGCGTGTTGTGGGATGTGGATGTGCCCGAGAAGTTGGTGTTTAGGCTATAGCAAAAAGATCGCAGCCTTCGGCATCTCCTACAGGGTGTACGCCATTTCAATGCAGGAGCTGCCGACGGCTGCGATCCTTTGACTGGACATAAAAAAGCCCCGCCTGGGTTCACCAGGCGGGGCTTCTTATTGGCTGGAGGAATCAGACGAGGGGTTTAGGCTCGTGCTCTTTTTCCTGGGCCTGTTCGTGTTGCTCCACCGCGTCCTGAACGGAGCGAGGTGCTTCGTGGATCACGGACTCGGCAGGCTCGGCAACCACTTCGGCAACCGGGGCAGGTGCTGCCTCGACCACGTCAGCGACAATCGCTTCAGCCGGAGCAGCAGCGGCAGCCAGTTCGGCTTCTTTCTGCAGGCGCTCGGCTTCACGCTTGCGACGACGCACTTCACGTGGGTCGTTCGGCGCACGGCCACTTGGCGTCAGGCTGCTGACAGCGGCAGCTTCGACTACGGGAGCAGGCACTTCGGCAACCACCGGCGCTTCAACCGCCGGCGCAGGCTCGGCAGCGGCAACCACTGGCTCGGAGACCACGGCTTCAACCACTTCGGCTTCAACGACGGGGGCGGGTGCTTCGGCAGCGGCTGGTTCGGCAACCCAGTTGAACGCGGTTTGCTCTTCGCGAACCTCGCGAACGGCTTCGGTCACGGTTTCGGTCACGGTTTCTGCGGCAATCACGGGTTCCGCGATGACGGCAGGTTCGGTGACCGCTTCAGCCACAGGCTGAGCTTCAGGGGCTGGCGCCAGTTCGATTTCCGGCGATGCGGTAGCTTCGACCGGTGTCGTCGCTTCAACGGCTGGCGCTTCGACTGGAGCAGTTTCCAGGCTGGCGGCAGTGGCGCGTTCGGCTTGCTCGTTGGCTTGGGCTTCGGCAGGAGCGCTGATCACGGAGCTGGCGACAGCAGCAGTCACCGCCAGGCCGGCGGCCAGGTCGGCAGCGCTTGGCGCTTCGCTGGTCTCGTTGGCGTCGCCGGACTCGGCATCATCCGAACCTTCGATCACGTTGCCATTGGCATCACGCTGACGCTCACGGCGGTTGCTGCGACGACGCTGACCACGCGAACGGCGGCGTGGGCGATCGCCTTCGGCGCCGTCCTGACCGTCTTCCTGCAGTTGCTCTTCGCTGGTTGGCAGCTCTTCTTCGGCAACGGCGGCAGCGGCTTGCTCGGCGCGCGGTTGACGTTCTTCACGCGGTGGGCGTGGAGCGCGTTCTTCGCGTGGCTGGCGGGCTGGACGCTCTTCAGCGGTCACAGCGGCAGCCGGAGCAGCATCCAGAGGTTCACGCAGTTCACGTACGCGTTCTTCACGCTCGCCACGTGGCTTGCGATCTTCACGTGGAGGGCGCGGAGCACGTTCTTCACGCGGTGCACGTGGCGCGCGTTCTTCGCGAGCGACGGCTGGCGTTTCTTCACGGACTTCACGGACTTCGCGCGGCTGACGCTCTTCGCGTGGTTCACGTGGTGCGCGCTCTTCACGCGGTGCACGTTCTTCGCGAGGCTTGCGTTCTTCGTCACGGCGACCGTTACGGTTGCGGGTCTGCTGACGACCGTTGCGACGCTCTTCGTTGCGAGCCGGACGCTCGGCGGCCGGTTTTTCAACCGCGACCGGAGCAGCTGGCTCTTCCTTGGTGGCGAACAGGCTCACCAGGGATTTCACCAGGCCTTTGAACAGGCTTGGCTCTGGCGCAGCCACTGGAGCGGCAACCGGAGCAACAACTTCAGTCGGCACCGGCGCATTGGCGCGGGCCGGTGCAGTCTTGACCGCGGCTTCCTGGCGAACCAGGGTGCGGGTCGCGGCGGCCGGCTGGACTTCTTCCACGTCGGCAGCGGCAGCGGCGATTTCGTAGCTGGACTGGTTGGTGGCGGCTTCCGGGCTGTCATCGCGCAGACGCTGGACTTCGAAATGCGGCGTTTCGAGGTGATCGTTCGGCAGAATGACGATGCGGGCGCGGGTGCGCAGTTCGATCTTGGTGATCGAGTTGCGTTTTTCGTTGAGCAGGAACGCGGCCACCGGGATCGGCACCTGGGCACGAACTTCGGCGGTTCGGTCTTTCAGGGCTTCTTCTTCGATCAGGCGCAGGATCGCCAGCGACAGCGATTCAACATCGCGGATGATGCCGGTGCCGCTGCAACGCGGGCAAACGATGCCGCTGCTTTCACCCAGGGATGGGCGCAGGCGCTGACGGGACATTTCCAGCAGGCCGAAGCGCGAGATGCGGCCGACTTGCACGCGAGCGCGGTCGGCTTCCAGGCATTCGCGGACTTTCTCTTCCACGGCGCGCTGGTTCTTGGCAGGGGTCATGTCGATGAAGTCGATGACGATCAGGCCGCCGATGTCGCGCAGGCGCAACTGACGGGCGATTTCTTCGGCGGCTTCAAGGTTGGTCTGCAGGGCGGTTTCTTCGATATCGCTGCCTTTGGTGGCGCGCGCCGAGTTGATGTCGATGGACACCAGGGCTTCGGTCGGATCGATCACGATGGAGCCGCCGGAAGGCAGTTCGACGACGCGCTGGAAAGCGGTTTCGATCTGGCTTTCGATCTGGAAGCGGTTGAACAGCGGAACGCTGTCTTCGTACAGCTTGATCTTGCTGGCGTACTGCGGCATCACCTGGCGGATGAACGTCAGGGCTTCGTCCTGGGCTTCAACGCTGTCGATCAGCACTTCGCCGATGTCCTGGCGCAGGTAATCGCGGATGGCGCGGATGATCACGTTGCTTTCCTGATAGATCAGGAATGGCGCGGAACGGTCCAGGGACGCTTCTTTGATGGCGGTCCACAGTTGCAGCAGGTAATCGAGGTCCCACTGCATTTCTTCGCTGCTGCGGCCCAGGCCGGCAGTGCGCACGATCAGGCCCATGTCGGCCGGTGCAACCAGGCCGTTCAGGGCTTCACGCAGTTCATTGCGCTCTTCGCCTTCGATGCGACGGGAAATACCGCCGGCACGCGGGTTGTTCGGCATCAGCACCAGGTAACGACCGGCCAGGCTGATGAAGGTGGTCAGGGCTGCGCCCTTGTTGCCACGCTCTTCTTTTTCGACCTGAACGATGACTTCCTGGCCTTCGCTCAGGACGTCCTTGATGTTGACGCGGCCTTCGGGGGCTTTCTTGAAGTATTCGCGGGAAATTTCTTTGAGGGGCAGGAAGCCGTGGCGCTCAGAGCCGAAATCGACAAAGGCAGCTTCAAGGCTTGGTTCGATGCGAGTGATCCGGCCTTTATAGATGTTGGCTTTCTTCTGCTCGCGTGCACCGGATTCGATGTCCAGGTCGTAGAGGCGCTGGCCATCTACCAGTGCAACACGCAACTCTTCGGGTTGAGTTGCGTTAATCAGCATTCTTTTCATGTAGTACCGTCGGTTTCCGGGCTGCCGGAAACGGCGTTCGGCACACACGACTTCTCACGGTCGGTGTCAGGTGCGTCGGGAGTGGTTGGCCAATCCCGTGTCCAGCGATGTCCGGCCAATGTGGGCCTGCATCGCGACGTACGCGTCCTGCTTGCTGTGGCTACTTAAGCACTCAGTCAGGAGGAGGAATCAACCGGCGGCTGTGGACGAGATGAAGCGTCTTGATAAAGCCTAATGCTACACAGTCCAGCGGTTGTGCATCTCCACCCTACACGTATCCCTGATAATTCGGGTGCTGCCGCGCGCAGAATCCGCAGCGGGTTGGCATTTACCGTGAGCTCCGAAAGGGGAGGTCACGCATCATGGCTAATTTAGGCGTTGTTTCCGAAGCGTTCGCTCGGGGTCATTCGCAGCTGACTGCACTTTGTGAACTGGCCATGAATATGGGCTCGCATAGCGAGTGAAAACTCTGCTCTGCGGCGTGATTCAGGCCTCATGTCACCTGCGCTTGTTACACCTGCAAACTCCACCGTTACGTAGCGAAAGCCCCGTAGGACGGCCTCGCGTCCTGGTGAATTGCGATGGTCAGGGCCGGTTTTTGACCGTTGGTCCGCTGTCCAGGCCGCTTTTGGCGGCGTTCGCGACTATAGCAGTAATGATTAAGTGCTTCAATTCCATAAAAAATTGATATCATCCGCGTCATGACGACTACTGCCCCCTCGACCCCAGGCGTACAACTGCTTGAGGTCTCGCCGGAATATGCCGGCCAACGTATTGATAACTTCCTTCTCGCTCGGCTCAAAGGCGTGCCCAAGACCTTGATTTACCGCATTTTGCGCAAAGGCGAAGTGCGGGTGAACAAAGGTCGGATCAAGCCCGAATACAAGCTGCAGGCGGGCGATATCGTGCGCGTGCCGCCGGTTCGCGTGCCTGAGCGTGACGAGCCGGTGCCCCTGGCCCAAGGGCTGCTGCAGCGCCTCGAAGCCTCGATTGTCTATGAGGACAAGGCGCTGATCGTGGTCAACAAGCCTTGCGGAATTGCCGTTCACGGCGGCAGTGGCCTGAATTACGGTGTGATCGAAGCATTCCGCCAGCTGCGGCCGGATTGCAAGGAGCTTGAGCTGGTTCATCGTCTCGACCGTGACACCTCCGGCCTGCTGATGATTGCCAAAAAACGCAGCATGCTGCGCCACTTGCACACAGCGTTGCGCGGCGATGGCGTCGACAAGCGCTACATGGCGCTGGTTCGCGGTAATTGGGCCTCTTCGATCAAGCAGGTCCGTGCCCCGCTGGGCAAGAGCAATCTGCGTTCCGGTGAGCGTATGGTCGAGGTCGACGAGGAGGAGGGCAAGGAGTCGGTGACCGTGTTCAAGGTCCTGCGTCGCTTCGGTGACTTTGCCACCATGATCGAGGCCAAGCCCATCACTGGTCGAACTCATCAGATTCGCGTCCATACCCTGCATGCCGGCCACTGCATTGCCGGTGACACCAAGTACGGCGATGACGATTTCAGCAAGGAAATCCGTGACCTGGGCGGTAAGCGCCTGTTCCTGCACGCCTACATGCTGACTGTACCGCTGCCCGATGGTGGCGAGCTGAAGCTTCAGGCGCCCGTCGATGAGATGTGGGCCAAGACTGTGGAGCGCCTGAGTGCACCCTTCTGATTACAAGCTGCTGGTTTTCGATTGGGATGGCACGCTGGCCGATTCCATTGGTCGGATTGTCGAAGCGATGCACGTGGCATCCGAGCGCTCCGGTTTTGCATTGCGCGATGATTTCGCTGTCAAGGGCATCATCGGCCTGGGGCTGCCCGAGGCGATCCGCACCTTGTATCCCGACATCGGCGATGCGGAGCTGGTAGCTTTTCGCCAGCACTATGCGGATCACTACATCGCTTCGGAGGCTGTGCCTTCGCCCTTGTTCGAGGGCGTGGTTGAGTCGATGGAGGCGTTTCGGGTCGAGGGTTATCACCTGGCGGTCGCGACCGGCAAGGCGCGTCGCGGGCTGGATCGGGTGCTGAAGTCCCATGGTTGGGAAGACTATTTTGATATCACGCGTGCGGCTGACGAAACCGCCAGCAAGCCGCATCCGTTGATGCTTGAACAGATCCTTGCCCATTGCGAAGTTCGTCCGGAGCAGGCGCTGATGGTTGGCGACTCGTCCTTCGACTTGCAGATGGCGCGCAATGCGGGCATGGACTCGGTGGCTGTCAGCTATGGCGCCCAGTCGATCGAGGCACTGAAACTGTTCGAGCCACGGCTGGCCATTGATCGCTTTTCAGAATTGCATGCCTGGCTGAGTCAGCGGGCTTAATACGTTTTTGCTGGGGTAGATGGCATGACCGACGAATGGAAAGCGCCCGCCAAGGCGAGCGCAGAGAACGGTGACGACAAAAGCTGGAAGCTGCTGGAAAAGACACTGCTGGCCGGTGTGCAAGAGCAGCGTCGGTCCCGTCGCTGGGGGATTTTCTTCAAGCTGCTGACCTTTGTTTACCTGTTCGGCGCGCTGCTCCTGTTCACGCCGCTGATGGATATGGAAAAGGCTGCCACTCGCAGCGGCAACTACACGGCGCTGATTGATGTGATCGGCGTGATCGCCGACAAGGAGCCGGCCAGCGCTGACAATATCGTGGGCAGCCTGCGCGCCGCCTTCGAGGATGACAAGGTCAAGGGCGTCATCCTGCGAATCAACAGTCCGGGTGGCAGCCCGGTGCAATCGGGTTACGTCTATGACGAGATTCGTCGTCTGCGTGGCCTGCACCCGGAAACCAAATTGTATGCTGTGATTTCGGATCTGGGTGCGTCCGGTGCCTATTACATCGCCAGCGCGGCCGATCAGATCTATGCCGACAAGGCGAGCCTGGTGGGTTCCATTGGTGTGACGGCGGCCGGCTACGGCTTCGTGGGCACCATGGAGAAGCTGGGGGTCGAGCGTCGCACCTACACCTCTGGTGAGCACAAATCGTTTCTTGATCCTTTTCAGCCACAGAAACCCGAGGAAACAGCGTTCTGGCAGGGTGTGCTCGACACCACGCACAAGCAGTTCATCAACAGCGTCAAGCAGGGCCGTGGCGAGCGCCTGAAGGACAAGGAGCATCCGGAGCTGTTCTCCGGGCTGGTCTGGTCCGGTGAGCAGGCGCTGCCGCTGGGGTTGATCGATGGCCTGGGTAATGCCAGCTCCGTGGCGCGTGATGTGATCGGCGAGAAAGAACTGGTGGACTTCACTGTTCAGGAATCGCCGTTCGACCGCTTCTCGAAAAAGCTGGGTGCCAGCGTGGCGGAGCATTTGGCGATGTGGATGGGCTTTAACGGTCCATCGTTGCGCTAACGGTCCGGTTGCATAAAAAGATCGCAGCCTTCGGCAGTTCCTACAGGAAGACATGAATCCTCGTAGGAGCTGCCGCAGGCTGCGATCTTTTGCTTTCAGGGAATCTGCGCGCCTTCCGTCAGTAGCATGTCCACCAGGCGAATCAGTGGCAGGCCGACGAGGCTGGTCGCATCAGGGCCTTCGGTGCCCTGAAACAGGCTCACACCCAGGCCTTCAGCCTTGAAGCTGCCAGCGCAGTCGTAGGGTTGTTCTGCGTGCAGGTAGCGTTCGATGCGTGCGGTGTCGAGCGTGCGCATGTGTACGGTGAAGGGGATGCAGTCGACCTGGCAATGGCCGGTCTGGCTGTTGAGCAGGGCCAGCCCCGTGAGGAACGTCACGCTGGTGCCGCTGGCGGCCAGCAGCTGTTCGCGGGCTTTTTCGAAGGTGTGTGGCTTGCCGATGATCCGGTCGCCGAGCACGGCGACCTGGTCAGAGCCGATGATCAGGTGGGCGCCATGGCGGGTCGCCAGCGCCCGCGCTTTTTGTTCGGCGAGGCGTTTTACCAGATCAACGGCACTCTCGCCTGGGCGATGGCTTTCGTCGATATCCGGCGAGCTGCAGGTGAACGGCAGTTGCAGGCGGGCCAGCAATTCCCGGCGATAAACCGAGCTGGAAGCGAGTAATAAAGGCAGCATGTGTATCTCCGTCAGGCAGGTGCGGATTCTAGCGGAGGCTTGCAAGTGACGGACAGGGCTGAATTTCCTTTGACAAGGGCGGGTGCATCCCTATAATGCTGCGCCTATGTTGAATGACCCGATTCCACCTCACGTTGACCCGCGCAAATTGGCTGATCGTGGCACCACCCTTCAAGGTGAAATGCTGCTGGCCGATTTGGAGAGACTCTGCGACCCGCTTTCCGACAATGTCGGTACGGTGCAGGCTAAATTCGTTTTTGAACGAGATGAACGTAAATCTGTGGTGATCCACAGCTTTATCGACACTGAAGTCAAAATGGTTTGCCAGCGTTGTCTTGAGCTGGTCACCCTGCCGATCCATAGCGAATGCAGTTATGCTGTGGTGAAGGAGGGTGCGAATACCCAGTCGTTGCCGAAAGGTTATGACGTGCTGGAACTGGGCGAAGATCCATTGGATCTGCAGTCACTGATCGAGGAGGAGCTTCTGCTCGCCTTGCCCATTGTGCCTGCTCATCATCCGGAAGAATGCCAGCAGCCGGCGGGAGCAGATGAGCCCGAACCGAGCGAGGACGAGGTAACGCGGTCCAACCCGTTCAGTGTATTGGCGCAGTTAAAGCGTGACCCAAACGTTTAGGAGTTAATCAATTATGGCTGTTCAGCAGAACAAAAAATCCCGCTCTGCCCGTGACATGCGCCGTTCGCACGACGCTCTCGAGGCTAGCACCCTGTCTGTAGAAAAAACCACCGGTGAAGTTCACCTGCGTCACCACGTATCGCCAGAAGGCGTATACCGTGGCCGTAAAGTGATCGACAAGGGCGCTGACGAGTAATCACTTGTCCGCTCAAGTCATCGCGATTGACGCAATGGGCGGGGACTTCGGTCCCCGCAGCATTGTCCAGGCCAGCCTCGCTTGCCTGTCTGCTACGCCCTCGCTGTACCTGACCCTCGTCGGTCAACCCTCCCTCCTTGAAGAATTGATCGCTGGCCAATCGGCTGTGGATCGCGCGCGCCTGTCGATTGTCCCGGCGTCCGAAGTCATCGCCATGGACGAAAAACCGGCCCATGCCCTGCGCGGCAAACCTGATTCGTCGATGCGCGTGGCGCTCGAACTGTTGCGTGACGGCAAGGTCCAGGCGTGTGTCAGTGCCGGCAATACCGGGGCGCTGATGGCGTTATCGCGATTTGTCCTCAAGACGTTGCCGGGTATTGATCGGCCGGCCATGGTCGCGGCGATTCCGACGCAGAAAGGTTACTGCCAGTTGCTTGACCTGGGCGCCAATGTCGATTGCAGCGCGGAGCACCTGTTGCAGTTTGCGGTAATGGGCTCGGTCGCCGCAGAAACCCTGGGGATCGTGCGCCCGCGCGTGGCCTTGTTGAACATCGGCACCGAAGACATCAAGGGCAACCAGCAGGTCAAGCTGGCTGCAACCTTGCTGCAACGTGCCCGTGGTATCAACTACATCGGTTTCGTCGAAGGCGACGGCTTGTACCGTGGCGAGGCGGATGTGGTGGTGTGTGACGGCTTTGTCGGCAACATCCTGCTCAAGTCCAGCGAGGGGCTCGCCACCATGATCGCCGGGCGTATCGAGGCGCTGTTCAAGAAAAGCCTGCCGTCGCGTATGGTCGGCGCATTGGCCTTGCCGCTGATGAAGCGCCTGCAAGCCGACCTGGCCCCGGCCCGGCATAACGGTGCCAGCTTCCTCGGGTTGCAGGGTATTGTGGTGAAGAGTCATGGTTCTGCGGGGGTCCAGGGGTTTCAGAGTGCAATTTCCCGTGCCTTGATCGAGATTCAGGAAAACCTGCCGGAACGCATACACGGTCGTCTCGAGGATTTGTTGCTTTAGGCGTTTTCGTCGGACAATGCTTAAATGTGACCGCTCAGTTCAATTGGCCATCCAACTGTCAGTTTCTTGCGTCCCCCCGAGCGGGACGTCAATTCTCCGACGACAAGATCATTAGGGGCTTGTTACATGTCTGCTTCCCTCGCATTCGTCTTTCCGGGACAGGGTTCGCAGTCCCTCGGCATGCTGGCCGAGTTGGGCGCGCAACATCCGGTTGTCCTCGAAACATTCAAAGAAGCTTCCGATGCCCTGGGTTACGACCTGTGGGCGCTGACCCAGCAAGGGCCGGAAGAGCAACTCAATCAAACCGATAAAACCCAACCGGCCATTCTGACCGCCTCGATCGCCTTGTGGCGCCTGTGGCTGGCGCAAGGCGGCGCGCGTCCGGCGTATGTTGCCGGTCACAGCCTGGGTGAATACAGCGCGTTGGTCGCGGCGGGTAGTCTGAGCCTGGGCGACGCCGTGAAGCTGGTGGAAACCCGCGGCAAGCTGATGCAGGAAGCCGTACCGGCTGGGCAGGGCGGCATGGCTGCGATCCTGGGGCTGGACGATGCCGATGTGCTGGCAGCCTGTGCCGAAGCGGCGCAAGGCGAAGTGGTCAGCGCGGTCAACTTCAACTCCCCGGGTCAGGTGGTGATCGCCGGTGCCAAGGCGGCGGTCGAGCGTGCCATCGAAGGCTGCAAGGCGCGTGGTGCCAAGCGCGCCATGCCGCTGCCGGTCAGCGTGCCGTCTCACTGCGAGCTGATGCGTCCGGCCGCCGAGCGATTCGCCGAATCGATCGCCGCGATCGACTGGCAGTCCCCACAGATTCCTGTGGTGCAGAACGTCAGCGCCGAGGTGCCGGCTGATCTGGAAACCCTCAAGCGTGATCTGCTTGAGCAGCTCTACAAGCCTGTACGCTGGGTCGAGTCGGTCCAGGCGCTGGCCGCCAAAGGCGCGACCCAACTGGTCGAATGCGGGCCTGGCAAAGTGCTGGCCGGTCTGAACAAACGCTGCGCCGAGGGCGTGTCGACTTCCAACCTCAATACCCCAGACGCTTTCGCTGCCGCCCGTGCAGCGCTGGCCTGAATCAGGAGAAACTTGCATGAGTCTGCAAGGTAAAGTTGCACTGGTCACCGGTGCAAGCCGTGGCATTGGCCAGGCTATCGCCCTGGAATTGGGTCGTCAGGGCGCCATCGTCGTTGGCACCGCGACCTCCGCTTCAGGGGCCGAGCGCATTGCCGCCACCCTGAAGGAAAACGGTATTCAGGGCACCGGCCTGGAGCTCAACGTCACCAGCGACGAGTCCGTGGCGGCTGTCCTGGCGAGCATTCAGGAGCAGTTCGGTGCGCCGGCGATCCTGGTCAACAATGCCGGTATCACCCGCGATAACCTGATGATGCGCATGAAAGACGACGAGTGGCATGACGTTGTCGATACCAACCTGAACAGTCTGTTCCGCCTGTCCAAGGGCGTTTTGCGCGGCATGACCAAAGCCCGCTGGGGACGAATTATCAGTATTGGTTCGGTTGTGGGTGCCATGGGCAACGCAGGCCAAGTAAACTACGCTGCCGCCAAGGCCGGCCTGGAAGGTTTCAGCCGCGCACTGGCGCGTGAAGTCGGTTCGCGTTCGATTACGGTAAACTCGGTAGCCCCAGGGTTCATCGATACCGATATGACCCGCGAACTGCCCGAGGCACAGCGTGAAGCCTTGCAGACGCAGATTCCGCTGGGTCGTCTGGGGCAAGCTCAAGAGATCGCGTCTGTGGTCGCTTTTCTTGCGTCCGACGGTGCGGCTTACGTGACTGGGGCTACAATCCCGGTGAACGGCGGGATGTACATGAGTTAAATGTGACGGATTGCTTCAAAAAAATGTCATACGAGCTGTCTAAAATCCGTTATAAAGCTGCAATCTATTTATAGGCAGAGGGTCACCGGGTTTGAGGAGTGAAGCTTTTCAGTTGAAAAGCTGAAAAGTCTTTCTATACACTTACCCACTGGCCAGCTGCCTGAATTTGTCCATTAGGAGTGAAAACAAGGTATGAGCACCATCGAAGAGCGCGTCAAGAAAATCGTTGCCGAGCAACTGGGCGTTAAAGAAGAAGAAGTGGTCAACACTGCTTCCTTCGTTGAAGACCTGGGTGCTGACTCCCTTGACACCGTTGAGCTGGTGATGGCTCTGGAAGAGGAATTCGAGACCGAAATCCCTGACGAAGAAGCTGAGAAGATCACTACTGTACAAGCTGCAATCGACTACGTTACTGCCCACCAGGCGTAATAGTTTGTAATCGTTGCTTGCTGTCATGGAAAAACCGCACTGCCATCATGGCGTGCGGTTTTTTCTTTAGGCCTGATGCAAAGTCGTCATTAGAAAAAGGAGAGTGCTGTGTCGCGTAGACGCGTCGTAGTCACCGGTATGGGTATGTTGTCGCCACTGGGCACGGATGTGCCAAGCAGCTGGCAGGGCATTCTGGCTGGCCGCAGTGGCATTGGTCTGATCGAACACACCGACCTTTCTGCCTATTCCACCCGTTTTGGCGGCTCGGTAAAGGGCTTCAATGTCGAGGAATACCTGTCGGTCAAGGAAGCCCGCAAGCTCGACCTGTTCATTCAGTACGGTCTGGCCGCAGGTTTTCAGGCAGTGTGCAACGCCGGCCTGGAAGTCACCGACGCCAACCGCGAGCGCATCGGCGTCGCCATGGGCTCGGGCATTGGCGGGCTGACCAATATCGAAGAAACCAGCCGCACGCTGCACGAGACCGGTCCACGACGGATTTCTCCGTTCTTCGTCCCCGGCTCGATCATCAATATGATTTCCGGTTTCCTGTCCATCCACCTGGGTGCACAGGGGCCTAACTACGCCATCGCGACAGCTTGTACCACCGGTACCCACTGCATCGGCATGGCTGCCCGCAACATCATGTACGACGAAGCGGACGTGATGATTGCCGGCGGCGCCGAGATGGCGGCCTGCGGCCTGGGCATGGGCGGCTTCGGTGCCTCCCGTGCGCTGTCGACCCGCAACGACGAGCCGACTCGCGCCAGCCGTCCATGGGACAAGGGCCGTGACGGCTTCGTGCTGTCCGATGGCGCCGGTGCGCTGGTGCTCGAAGAACTGGAGCACGCCAAGGCGCGCGGCGCGACCATCTATGCCGAGCTGATCGGCTTCGGTACCAGTGGCGATGCCTACCACATGACGTCGCCGCCCGCCGACGGCGCAGGTGCTGCACGTTGCATCACCAACGCCTTGCGCGACGCGAAGATCAATGGCGATCAGGTGCAATACGTCAACGCCCACGGCACGTCGACCCCGGCCGGCGACCTCGCTGAAGCCAATGCGATCAAGTCGGTGTTCGGCGAACACGCCTACAAGCTGGCCGTCAGTTCGACCAAGTCCATGACCGGTCACCTGCTGGGTGCGGCCGGTGCGGTCGAGGCGATTTTCAGCGTCCTGGCGATCAACAGCCAGGTCGCGCCGCCGACCATCAACCTCGATGAGCCGGACGAAGGCTGCGACCTCGATTTCGTGCCGCACACTGCGCGCAACATGGACATCGATGTGGTCCTGTCCAACTCCTTCGGTTTTGGCGGTACCAACGGCTCGCTGGTGTTCCGCCGGTTCGCAGGTTGATGGACACCTGGGTCGATGGTCAGCCGGCAGACGCACTGTCGCTGAAGGATCGCGGCCTGGCGTACGGCGATGGGCTGTTCGAGACCATCGCCGTGCATGATGGCTTTCCGGTCTTGCTGGATCGTCATCTGGTGCGGCTGGCCAAGGGCTGCCGGCGGTTGGCGATCAATCTGGATCAGGGGGTTGTGGTCGCCGAAGTGTTGACCTATGCCGAGCAACTGAACGAAGGTGTGCTCAAGCTGATCGTGACCCGCGGCGACAGCCTGCGCGGTTACGCTTTTGATCCTTCGGCCCCGGCCCGGCGCATCCTGTCGGGCAACCCTCCCGCGGTTTATCCGAGCGCCCATGCAGAGCAGGGCATTCGCCTGTTCCCGTGCACCACGCGACTTTCCTTCCAGCCCCTTCTCGCAGGTCTCAAGCACTTGAACCGTCTTGAGCAGGTGATGGCGCGCGCCGAATGGCAGGACACCGAACATGCCGAAGGCTTGATGCTCGATCAGGCCGGTCGCGTGATCGAGGGCGTTTTCAGCAACCTGTTCCTGGTGCGTGACGGCGTATTGACCACAGCGGATTTGAGCTGCTGCGGCGTTGAAGGTGTGATGCGTGCCGAACTATTGTCCCAGGCCGAATCGTTGGGCATCCCCCTGCACATCACCGATATCACGCTCGAGCAGCTGCAAGGCGCTGACGAAGTCTTTGTCTGCAACAGCGTCTATGGCGTTTGGCCGGTGAATGCCTATGCCGCACTGAGCTGGCCGGTTGGGCCGCTCACCCGTAAACTCCAAACCATTGCCCGCGCGCTACTGGATGCTTGATACGTGAGACGTAAATTCTTGCTGCTGCTGGAAACCGGACTGGTTCTGGCAGGGCTGATGTTGGGCGCTTCGGCCTGGAAAATTCACTCGGCGCTCGTGCAGCCGCTGAATATCACCCAGGAAGAACTGCTGGAGGTGCCAAAGGGCACCACACCCAACCGTACTTTCCTGCGCCTTGAAGCCGATGGCCTGATCAAGGACGCTTTCTGGTTGCGCGTCTATTGGCGCTTCAACCTGCCTAAACAACCCCTGCACAGCGGTGAATACCGCATGCTGCCCGGCATGACCGTCGAAGGCCTGATCGAGCTGTGGAAACGCGGGGAAATGGTCCAGTACAGCGTGACCCTGGTCGAGGGCTGGAACTTCCATCAGGTCCGCGCCGCCCTGGCCCGAGAGGAAAAGCTGGACCACACCCTGGAAGGGTTGAGCGACAGCCAGGTCATGGACAAGCTCGGCCATGCCGGGGTTTTCCCTGAAGGGCGCTTCTTCCCCGACACCTACCGCTTCGTGCGGGGCATGACCGATGCCGAACTGTTGAGGACAGCCTATGATCGCCTCGATGAAGTGCTGTCGAAAGAGTGGAGCCAGCGTGCGGCCGACGTGCCGTACACCGAACCGTATCAAGCCCTGATCATGGCCTCGCTGGTGGAGAAGGAAACCGGTGTGCCACAGGAGCGCGGGCAGATTGCCGGCGTCTTCGTGCGGCGCATGGCGATCGGCATGCTGTTGCAGACCGATCCGACGGTGATCTATGGCCTGGGCGATCGATACAGCGGCAAATTGACCCGCGCCCATCTCAAGGAACCGACGCCCTATAACACCTACGTGATTGCCGGCCTGCCGCCGACCCCGATTGCGATGGTGGGCCGCGAAGCGATCCATGCGGCGTTGAATCCGGTGGCGGGCAACAGCCTGTACTTCGTGGCGCGTGGTGATGGCAGTCACGTGTTCTCCGACGACCTGGACGCTCACAACAACGCCGTGCGAGAGTTCCAGCTCAAGCGACGCGCCGATTATCGCTCCAGCCCGGCGCCGGTCGGCGCGCCCGAAGCTTCGCCAGCGCCGGCTGCGGAGTCACAGGCCGCCGACGCTCAAGCGCCGCAGACGCAGGCTGTACAGGATGAGGCGCCGATCCCGGCCGCTTCGCCGAACACCGCGCCCGAGGCTCTGCCGCCGGTGCAGCCGCAAGAACCCGCACCTGAACCTGCGCCCGCCACCGCGCCCGAGCCGGATGCAAACGCACCGCAAAGCCCGCAATGACTCTGATTAAGGACTGCCTGTGACTGGCTTGTTTATTACGCTGGAAGGCCCGGAAGGCGCTGGCAAGAGTACTAATCGCGAATACCTGGCCGAGCGCCTGCGCGCCGCCGGTATTGAAGTGGTGCTGACCCGCGAACCGGGTGGCACGCCACTGGCCGAGCGCATCCGAGAGGTGCTGTTGGCACCCGTCGACGAAGTGATGAACCCGGATACCGAGTTGCTCTTGGTGTTCGCCGCGCGCGCCCAGCACCTGGCCGAAGTGATTCGCCCGGCATTGGCTCGCGGTGCGGTGGTGCTGTGCGATCGCTTCACCGATTCCACTTATGCCTATCAGGGCGGCGGCCGCGGCTTGTCACTGGAGCGAATCGCGACCCTGGAAACCTTTGTCCAGGGAGACCTGCGCCCGGACCTGACGCTGATTTTCGACCTGCCGGTTGAGGTGGGGCTGGCCCGCGCCAGCGCCCGTGGGCGCCTGGATCGTTTCGAGCTGGAAGGCCGGACCTTTTTCGATGCCGTGCGCAGTGCCTTCCTCCAGCGCGCAGCGGCGGAGCCGGCGCGTTATGTGCTGGTCAACGCGGCGCAACCGCTGGCGCAGGTCCAGCAATCCCTGGATGACCTGTTGCCGCGCCTGCTGGGGTTGACCCGTGGCTGAAGCCTATCCCTGGCAGGACAGCCTCTGGCAGCAGCTGGCCGGTCGCAAGCAGCACGCTCACGCCTATCTGCTGCATGGTCCGGCGGGAATCGGCAAGCGGGCCCTGGCCGAGCGATTGATGGCCAGCCTGCTGTGCCAGCGCCCGACCGCACAGGATGCCTGCGGCGAATGCAAATCCTGCCTGTTGCTCAAGGCCGGCAGCCACCCTGATAACTACATTCTGGAGCCGGAAGAGGCCGACAAGGCGATCAAGGTGGACCAGGTCCGGGATCTGGTCGGCTTCGTGGCCCAGACCGCACAGCTGGGTGGCCGCAAGGTGGTGTTGATCGAGCCGGTCGAGTCGATGAACATCAACGCCGCCAACGCCTTGCTCAAAAGTCTGGAAGAGCCCTCTGGCGACACGGTGCTGCTGCTGGTCAGCCACCAGCCCAGTCGTCTGTTGCCGACCATCAAGAGCCGTTGCGTGCAACAGGCTTGTCCGCTGCCGAGCGAGGCCATGAGCCTGGCCTGGCTGGCGCAATCCTTGCCCGACTGCTCGGAAGAAGAACGCATCGAACTGCTGACTTTGGCCGCCGGGTCGCCCTTGGCCGCCGTCAATCTGCAGGCCCAGGGCGTGCGCGAACAACGCGCGCAGGTGGTCGAGGGCGTGAAGAAGCTGCTCAAGCAACAACAATCGCCGACGCAGCTGGCCGAAGGTTGGAATGCGATTCCCCTGTTGCTGCTGTTCGACTGGTTCTGCGATTGGTCGAGCCTGATCCTTCGCTACCAGCTGACCCAGGATGAAGCAGGGTTGGGGCTGACGGACATGCGCAAGGTCGTTCAATACCTGGCGCAGAAAACCGCGCAGGACAAGGTGCTCGATATCCAGGACTGGATCCTCGCCCAGCGCCAGAAAGTCTTGAGCAAAGCCAACCTCAACCGGGTGTTGCTGCTGGAGGCACTTTTGGTGCAATGGGCATCGTTGCCTATCCAGAGGTGAGTGTCTGCGCCTAGACTCTGCTGGTCATCAGAAGCGCTCAGCAGTGGAGTTCCGCATGAATGAATCTGTCAGTCCGGGGCCGCGCAACGGTATTTTGTCGCTGACCATCAAGGACAAGTCCGTGCTTTACGCGGCCTACATGCCGTTCATCAAGAACGGCGGCCTGTTCATCCCGACCAACAAGAGCTACAAGTTGGGCGACGAAGTGTTCATGCTGCTGCACCTGTTCGACGAGCCAGAAAAGATCCCCGTGGCCGGCAAGGTCACCTGGGTCACCCCCAAGGGCGCCCAGGGCAACCGCGCGGCCGGGGTCGGCGTACAGTTCAACGACGGCGACAACACCGCGCGCAGTCGAATCGAAACCCATTTGGCCGGAGCCCATAAATCCGACCGTCCCACTCACACGATGTAAGTTGCAGCCCTTTATGCTCGTAGATTCCCATTGCCACCTCGACCGCCTCGACCTCGCCGCCCATGACGGCTCACTGGATGCTGCCCTCGATGCGGCTCGCCTGCGCGGGGTCGGGCACTTTCTGTGTATCGGTGTGAGCGTCGACAA
Organism: Pseudomonas fluorescens; assembly: GCF_902498195.1. Taxonomy (GTDB): domain Bacteria; phylum Pseudomonadota; class Gammaproteobacteria; order Pseudomonadales; family Pseudomonadaceae; genus Aquipseudomonas; species Aquipseudomonas fluorescens_BU. Next base: position 925,517 of record NZ_CABVIY010000002.1, read on the forward strand.
CGCTGCCGAGGTCAAGGCCCTGGCCGAGCGCTATGACGATGTCGATTGCTCGGTCGGCGTGCACCCGCTGGATGTACAACCGGGTGCGGCACCGGCGCTGGACTGGCTGCTGCAGGAGCTCAATCACCCACGCGTGGTGGCGATCGGCGAAACCGGCCTGGACTATCACTACGAGCCGGAAGCGGCGCAGTTGCAGCAGCAATCCTTCAAGTTGCACCTGCAAGCCGCGCAGCAGACCGGCAAGCCGGTGATCATCCATACCCGGGGTGCCCGCGCCGACACCTTGAACCTGCTGCGTGAGGCGGCGCTACCCCAGGCGGGCGTGTTGCATTGCTTCACGGAAGACTGGGACATGGCCAAGGCCGCACTGGACATGGGTTATTACATTTCCCTGTCCGGGATCGTCACGTTCCGCAATGCCGATGCGTTGCGTGATGTGGCGAGCAAGGTGCCGGCCGATCGTTTGCTGGTGGAAACGGACTCGCCGTACCTGGCGCCGATCCCCCATCGTGGCAAGCCAAACCTGCCGCAGTACGTACGTGAGGTGGCGGAATTTCTGGCAATGTTGCGGGGTGAGTCCTACGACCGGTTTGCCGAGCAGACGACGCAGAACTTCAAGCGCCTGTTCCCGCTGGCGCATGTGAAAGGTTAAATCGCAGGCAAAAAAAACCCGGGTTCTGGGGGGTGAATCCGGGTTAAGACCATTAGGAGTAAAACAATGGCACGCGGTCCGTTGGTACCAATATCGGCGTGACACTTGGGGGAGATGTACCGCCGACAGTTGAAGTATTGATCAGTATTTCTCCGAGTCCAGTTTGTCGGGCACGGTTTTTAAACAAATTTGGAATACGGGCGCTTCAGAAGAGTTCTCATCAACGGCCGAGCCTGCCGGAAATACTCACGAAACACATATATGGTCGGATGATCCGTGCATTTTTGCGTAATTTAGGCATAATACGCGGCTTCGAATTTTGACCCCTACAGACCTTTTCTTATGCATAAAGAACCTCGTAAGGTCCGTGAGTTTCGTCGCCGCGAGCAAGAAATTCTCGATACCGCGCTCAAGCTGTTCCTCGAACAAGGTGAAGACAGTGTCACCGTCGAGATGATTGCTGATGCCGTCGGTATCGGCAAAGGCACAATCTACAAGCACTTCAAGTCCAAGGCCGAGATCTACCTGCGTCTGATGCTCGACTACGAGCGCGATTTGAACGAGCTGCTGCACTCGGCCGACGTCGACAAGGACAAGGAAGCCCTGTCCCGCGCTTATTTCGAATTCCGCATGCGCGATCCGCAACGTTATCGCTTGTTCGATCGCTTGGAAGAAAAGGTGGTCAAGGGCAATCAAGTGCCGGAGATGATCGAAGAGCTGCACAAGATTCGCGCCTCGAACTTCGAACGCCTGACCCTGCTGATCAAGGGCCGGATCAGCGAAGGCAAGCTTGAAGACGTGCCGCCTTACTTCCACTACTGCGCGTCCTGGGCGCTGGTGCACGGTGCCGTGGCGCTGTATCACTCGCCATTCTGGAGCAATGTGCTGGAAGATCAGGAAGGTTTCTTCCAGTTCCTGATGGACATCGGCGTGCGCATGGGCAACAAGCGCAAGCGCGATACCGACACCCCGAGCAGCTGAATCATTCAGCAGCCTGATTGCGCCATTAATTCGCTATTGGGCGCAGTACCGCAGGAATATACTCAGGCATGGGACTTGCTAAAACTTGATTTGTGAGTCAAGTTTTAGCGGTCCGAATATTCTTCCGCCGGAGTGATCATGATCGTTGACCGTCAAGGCAGGCGTTTTCGCAATTTGCGGGTCAGCCTGACCTCCGCCTGCAACTACGCCTGTACTTACTGCGTGCCCAACGGCAAGCGGCTGGTGGCTGCGCAGGATGAGTTGTCGGCCGAAGCCATGGCGCGCGGCGTGGCCTATCTGATCGAAGCGGCGGGTATCGAGCGTTTACGCATCACCGGTGGCGAACCGCTGGTGAGCCCGAAGCTCGAAACCTTCATGACCGCAGTCGGGCAGATGGGCCTGGACGACATCAGCCTGACCACCAACGGTCAATTGCTGGCGAAAAAGCTGCCGCTGCTGGTGGACGCCGGCATCCGGCGCATCAACGTTTCCCTCGATACCCTGGACGCCAGTGCCTTTCGCGGCATCGCCCGTGGCGGCGACCTGGCAACCGTGCTCGACGGCATGGAACAGGCCCGGGCGGCCGGCCTCAAAATCAAGGTCAACATGGTGCCGCTGCGCGGTCAGAACCTCGACCAGGTCATGCCGCTGCTCGACTACTGCCTGGAACGCGGCTATGAGCTGCGCTTTATCGAGCTGATGCGCATGGGCCACCTGGCCAGTGACTCCAACGCCTTCCTGCAACAGTTCGTCAGCCTGCAGCAGTTGCTGAGCCTGATCGGTGAGCATTACGAGTACCTGCAGGCCGATGCGCCGGTGGATGCGACGGCGGTGCGCTACGCGATCCCGGGGTTGGGGCATTTTGGCGTGATCGCCAATGAAAGCGTGCCTTTCTGCCGTACCTGTTCACGGTTGCGCCTGTCCTCCACGGGCTGGCTGCACGGCTGCCTGTCGTCGAGTAACCGGCACTACGTCGGCGACTTGCTGGACAAGCCGCGTCATCAAGCCTTGCCGGCATTGCAGAGGCTGTTGGTGAAAGCCTTGGGTGACAAGCAGGAAGTGGCGTTCTCGGGTGGTGCGACCGTCATGAAAATCATCGGCGGCTGATCCGGCCTTTTCGCGGGCAAGCCTGCTCCCACAGGGTTTGCGCAATTCCTTGTGGGAGCGGGCTTGACCGCGAAGAGGTCAGTTCAGGCACCGCTGAACACGAGCTGGCGCAAAAGCTGCATCCCACGACCATTCGCCGGTTTTCCGACACCGGCCTCTGGAGGATAGGATGCGTAGCCTGGTTTTGCTGCTGGCCGTTTTGGCGCTCGGTGGCTGCATGAATGTCAGCGATATGGCCGAAGGGACTCGCTACCATATGAGCGACGCGGGCCTGCTGGATCACAGCGACAGCCGCCGCGTGAACAACCTGCGCATTCAGCCGGACTCGTTCGTCTACATTGCCCAGGGCGCCTTCGTACCGCCGGGCAGCGCCGTTTACCCACGCCCCAACGTCATCGCCGAAGTCGCCTTCGACGGCTTTGTCGAATACTTCCCGATGGTCCGCCGCGCGCGCACCCCGGAAGGTCTTGACCAGGCCATGGGCGAAGCCCGTGCAGCCGGTGCCCATTACCTGCTCTATACCCGCTTCGCCAAGTCCGATGACCGTATCGGCAACTCCGATGAATGGCTGGATCAAGAGGCCGTGGATCGCCTTGGCATCGATTCCGGCGTGATTCAGATCATGTTGATCGAGACCAGCACCCAGTATTTGATTGATACTGCACGTATCAAGAGTCGTGGCGGTTTACTGACGTTCCACGACGAAAAACCAGAAGACCTGATGGGCCCGCCGCTTGAGCAATATGCTCGCAGCCTGTTGGGGCTCAGCGACCAGTAATCCAAGGAGATCGCCATGAGTGGCCCGCAAAAAGCCAACGACCTGCTGGGGCAAATCCCCAAGACCCAAGGCTTGCCCCCGGTCCACCTGTGGAACCCCGATTTCTGCGGCGACATCGACATGCGCATCGCCCGCGACGGCACCTGGTATTACCTGGGCACGCCGATCGGGCGCAAGCCGATGGTCAAGCTGTTCTCCACCATCATTCGCCGCGACGGCGATGATTACTTCCTCATCACCCCGGTCGAGAAAGTCGGCATCAAGGTCGACGACGCGCCCTTCGTGGCGATTGCGCTGGAAGTGGAAGGCGAGGGCGAGAATCAAATCCTGCGTTTCACCACCAGCGTCGACGAGACCGCCGAGGCCGGTGCCGAGCACCCGATTCGCGTGATGATCGATCCCGACACCCAAGAGCCCGCGCCCTACGTGCATGTGCGCACCAACCTCGAAGCGCTGATCCATCGCAATGTGTTTTATCAACTGGTGGAGTTGGCGGTGAGCCGGGAGATCGACGGGCAGCGCTGGCTCGGCGTGTGGAGCGGCGGCGAGTTCTTCCGCATCGGTCTCGAGCCCTGACCGATGACCCTTGTGGGAGCGGGCTTGCTCGCGAAGTGGGTGTGTCAGTCGACATCAACGTTGACTGACACACCGCCTTCGCGAGCAAGCCCGCTCCCACATTGGATGTTCGCCGTTTTCTGAAAAATCAAATTGACACCCAATCATATGATGATTAGCGTGAGCCTCCACAGCCAGCGGCCTTGAGGTGTTCATGTCCAGCAGTTTTCACGCGTCGACGGTCGATTGGCTGGGCTGCTGGATCGCCACCGGGCAGGTCAGGCCGGGTGAGTCGCTCAAGGTCGAGGCCGACCTCGGCGAGCAACTCGGTGTCAGTCGCACGGTCATCCGCGAGGCCATCAAGACCCTGGTCGCCAAAGGCATGCTCGAAGTGGGGCCGAAAGTCGGCACACGGGTGTTGCCGGTACGGCGCTGGAACCTGTTCGATCCGCAGGTCGTGGGCTGGTTGTCCCGCAGCGGTTTGCCGGAAAACTTCGTCGACGACTTACTCGACCTGCGCCGCACCATCGAACCGATGGCCGTGCGCTGGGCCTGTGAGCGCGCAACCGTCCCGCAGGTGGAAGCTATCCTGCTGGCCTATAACGCCCTGGAGCGGGCAGTGGACAGTGGGGTCGATTACAACCGTGCCGACCAGTTTTTCCACGAGTGCATTCTGGCGGCCAGCCACAATCAATTTATCGAACAGATGATCCCGGCCCTCGGCGCCTTGCTGGCGGTGTGTTTCGAGGTATCCGCTGCCGACCCGGCCGAACTGCGTCGCACCTTGCCGATTCACAAGGACATGGCCGACGCCATCGCCGCCCGCGATGCCGCGCGGGGTGTCTGGGCCTGCATGACCCTGATTGACAACGCCGACCTGGCCATCAAGCGCTACTACCCGCAGGTCATGGCCGATAAAAAAGTGAGCTAGCACGATGAGCCCCTTGTGGGAGCGAGCCTGCTCGCGAATGCGGTGTATCAGATAGCAGAGAAGTTGAATCCAGCGACGCCTTCGCGAGCAAGCCCGCTCCCACATAAAAACTAATCGATTCAAATGAAAACAATAAGAAAGCAGGAGGTTTCATGGAGTGGACCGCAGTCACCGAACACCGGGCCCTGCTCGGCGAAGGCCCGTTCTGGGATGCGCCAACCCAGGCGCTGTATTGGGTGGACATCGCCGGCAAGCAAGCGCTGCGGCTGATCGGCGCCAATGTGCAGATCTGGCAAATGCCGGAGCACGTGTCGGCCTTCATCCCCTGCACCGGCGGCGATGCGCTGGTGACCTTGAGCAGTGGCGTCTATCGCCTCGACCTGGATTCACCCGGCCTCGACCCGCGCCTGACATTGTTTTGCGTTGCCGACCCGCAACCGGGCAATCGCGCCAATGAAGCGCGTTGCGATGCCCACGGCCGGCTCTGGCTCGGCACCATGCAAAACAACATCGGTGAGAACGGTGAAGACCTGCCGATCGAGCGGCGCTCCGGCGGCTTGTTCCGTATTGATCGCGACGCCCGGGTGACGCCGTTGCTGCGTGGTCTGGGCATTCCCAATACGTTGCTGTGGAGCGATGACGCCACCGCCGTGTATTTCGGCGACAGCCTCGATGGCACGCTGTATCGGCATTTCATCCGCACTGACGGCAGTCTTGAACCGGCGCAGCCCTGGTTTGGCCCGCATGGGCGCGGGGGGCCGGACGGTTCGGCGATGGATGCCGAAGGGTTTATCTGGAATGCCCGTTGGGATGGCCGTTGCTTGCTCAGGCTGGCCCCGGACGGTCAGGTGGACCGGGTGATCGAACTGCCCGTCAGCCGTCCGACCAGTTGTGTGTTCGGCGATGCCGATCTTAAAACCCTGTACATCACCAGTGCGGCAAGTCCGCTTGGCCATCCGCTGGATGGAGCGGTGCTGGCCCTTCGTGTCGATGTGCCCGGAAAACTCTGTAGTCGATTTTCCGGGTAAATCCCTAAATATGGGATGCAAAATTATATATTGAGATTAATCGGTCGCCGGGTTTATAGTCGGCACCATCGTTCCACGCTCAGTAACACGCACTCACACTTAAAAAAACAAAACAGGTGAAGTGATGCAGCGATATTTCCCCGCACTCCTTTGTGGAGTCAGCGTTTCAGACCGTCCCGGTGCTGAAACGTTTTCGCGCCTGCCTGATTTTCCGACGCTTTTGGACCGGACATCGATGGATGCCCGGTTTTCGACGTGCTTACGATCAGGAGCCTTGTGCCATGGCTGAGCCTCTCTCGCTGCCAGCGATGCCCGAGCCGCCCCAGGGCGAGCGCCTGAAAGACAAGGTCGTGCTGTTGACCGGTGCTGCCCAGGGGATTGGCGAGGCGATTGTCGCGGCGTTCGCCGCTCAGCAAGCCAGGCTGGTCATCAGCGACGTCCAGGCTGAAAAAGTCGAAACAGTCGCCGCGCACTGGCGCGCGAAAGGGGCTGATGTCGTCGCGATCAAGGCGGACGTCTCCCGCCAGCAAGATCTGCACGCCATGACCCGGTTGGCCGTCGAACGCCACGGGCGCATCGACGTGCTGGTCAACTGCGCCGGGGTCAACGTGTTCCGCGATCCGCTGGAAATGACCGAGGACGACTGGCATCGCTGCTTCGCCATCGACCTCGACGGCGCCTGGTATGGCTGCAAGGCGGTGTTGCCGCAAATGATCGAGCAGGGCATCGGCAGCATCATCAACATTGCCTCGACCCATTCAACCCACATCATTCCCGGCTGCTTCCCGTACCCGGTGGCCAAGCACGGGTTGCTCGGCCTGACTCGCGCCCTGGGCATCGAATATGCGCCCAAGGGCATTCGCGTCAACGCCATCGCGCCGGGCTATATCGAAACCCAACTGAACGTCGACTACTGGAACGGTTTTGCCGATCCCCACGCCGAGCGTCAGCGGGCCTTTGACCTGCATCCGCCACGCCGCATCGGTCAGCCCATTGAAGTGGCGATGACGGCGGTGTTCCTGGCCAGTGATGAAGCGCCGTTCATCAACGCTTCGTGTATCACCCTCGATGGCGGGCGTTCGGTGATGTACCACGACTGAATGACCGTGATGACAGGCGCATTACCACGCCTGAAATCCAATCATCATACGATATGACTATTGGTAGCACTGTTTCACCGACCATGGATTTTCCAGAAGAACGCTTTCAAAGAATGCTCACAAAAATAACAAGGAGACACCTTATGAATCGTCGTCATGCCATCCGTTCCCTGTGCTGTGCCGCTCTGGCGGTCGGCGCGGTCAGCCTGAGCAGCACGCTGCTGGCGGCCGAGGAAGTGAAAATCGGTTTCCTGGTCAAGCAAGCGGAAGAGCCCTGGTTCCAGACCGAATGGGCGTTCGCTGAAAAAGCCGGCAAGGAGAAGGGCTTCACCCTGATCAAGATCGCCGTGCCTGATGGCGAGAAAACCCTTTCGGCCATCGACAGCCTGGCGGCCAACGGCGCCAAGGGCTTCGTGATCTGCCCGCCGGACGTGTCGCTCGGCCCGGCAATCATGGCCAAGGCCAAGCTCAACGGCCTGAAGGTGATTGCCGTCGATGACCGCTTTGTCGACGCCAGCGGCAAGTTCATGGAAGACGTGCCGTACCTGGGCATGGCCGCTTTCGAAGTCGGCCAGAAGCAGGGCAGCGCCATGGCTGCCGAAGCGAAGAAACGCGGCTGGGACTGGAAAGACACCTATGCGGTGATCAACACCTACAACGAGCTCGACACCGGCAAGAAACGCACCGACGGTTCGGTCAAGGCACTGGAAGACGCCGGCATGCCGAAGGAGCACATCCTGTTCTCGGCCCTGAAAACCCTCGATGTACCGGGCAGCATGGACGCCACCAACTCGGCGCTGGTGAAACTGCCGGGCGCGGCGAAAAACCTGATCATCGGCGGCATGAACGACAACACCGTGCTGGGCGGCGTGCGCGCCACCGAGAGCGCCGGTTTCGCCGCAGCGAACGTGATCGGCATCGGCATCAATGGCACCGACGCCATTGGCGAACTGAAAAAGCCCAATAGCGGCTTCTATGGTTCGATGCTGCCAAGCCCGCACATCGAGGGCTACAACACCGCCAGCATGATGTACGAGTGGGTCACCACCGGCAAAGAACCGGCGAAGTACACGGCGATGGACGACGTGACCCTGATTACCCGCGACAACTTCAAGCAGGAACTGGAAAAGATCGGCCTGTGGAACTGACGGCCGGTTGATTTCATCGGCGGCGCCGGCAACGGCGCCGCCTGATCTGTGTGATGAGGTGGTTATGGCGCAAACACAAGTACAACAACAGTCTTTCAGTGGCAGCGGCAGCTTGCGTTTCAACGGGATCGGCAAGACTTTTCCCGGGGTGAAGGCGCTGGACAACATCAACTTCGTCGCTCATCCGGGGCAGGTGCATGCCTTGATGGGCGAGAACGGCGCCGGCAAGTCGACCTTGCTCAAAATCCTGGGTGGCGCCTACACCCCGAGCAGCGGCGACCTGCAAATCGGCGAGCACAGGCAGGTCTTCAAATCCACCGCCGACAGCATCGGCAGCGGCGTCGCCGTGATCCATCAGGAGCTGCACCTGGTGCCGGAAATGACCGTGGCGGAGAACCTGTTCCTCGGTCATCTGCCCGCCAGTTTCGGCCTGATTAACCGCCGTGCCTTGCGTCAGCAGGCGCTGGCCTGCCTCAAGGGGCTGGCCGACGAAATCGACCCGCAGGAGAAAGTCGGGCGCCTGTCCCTCGGCCAGCGACAACTGGTGGAGATTGCCAAGGCCCTGTCCCGTGGCGCGCATGTGATTGCGTTTGACGAACCCACCAGCAGCCTCTCGGCACGAGAAATCGACCGCTTGATGGCGATCATCGGGCGGCTGCGCGACGAGGGCAAAGTGGTGCTGTACGTCTCCCATCGCATGGAAGAAGTGTTCCGCATCTGCAACGCTGTGACCGTGTTCAAGGACGGCCGCTACGTACGCACCTTCGAGGACATGAGCGAGCTGACCCACGATCAACTGGTCACCTGCATGGTCGGCCGCGACATCCAGGACATCTACGACTATCGGCCACGCCAGCGCGGCGCGGTGGCGTTGAAAGTCGACGGGCTGCTCGGCCCTGGCCTGCGCGAGCCGGTGAGTTTCGAAGCGCACAAAGGCGAGATCCTCGGGCTGTTCGGCCTGGTCGGTGCCGGGCGCACGGAGCTGTTCCGCCTGCTCAGCGGCCTGGAACGCCACAGCGCCGGGCGCCTTGAGCTGCGCGGTCACGAGCTGAAACTGCGCTCGCCCCGCGATGCCATCGACGCCGGCATTCTGCTGTGTCCGGAGGATCGCAAGAAGGAAGGCATCATTCCGCTGGGCAGCGTCGCCGAGAACATCAACATCAGCGCCCGTGGTGCCCATTCCGCGTTCGGTTGCCTGATACGGGGCGTGTGGGAGAAGGGCAACGCCGACAAGCAGATCAAGGCGCTGAAAGTGAAGACGCCCCACGCCGGGCAACCGATCAAGTTCCTGTCCGGCGGCAATCAGCAGAAGGCGATTCTCGGTCGCTGGCTGTCGATGCCGATGAAAGTCCTGCTGCTCGACGAACCCACGCGCGGCATTGATATCGGCGCCAAGGCCGAGATCTACCAGATCATCCACAACCTGGCCGCCAGCGGCATCGCGGTGATCGTGGTGTCCAGCGACCTGATGGAAGTGATGGGCATTTCCGACCGCATCCTGGTGCTGTGCGAAGGCGCGATGCGTGGCGAACTGAGCCGCGAACAGGCCAATGAATCCAACTTGCTGCAACTGGCTTTGCCGCGCCAACGCGCTGACGGCGTGGCGAACTGAGAGGTGACTATGATGACAACCCAAAACGAAACCCTGCCAACCCAGCGCAAGCCCCTGGACCTGCGACGCTTTCTCGACGACTGGGTGATGCTGCTCGCGGCCGTCGGCATCTTCGTGCTCTGCACCTTGTTGATCGACAACTTCCTCTCGCCGCTGAACATGCGCGGCCTGGGCCTGGCCATTTCCACCACGGGTATCGCCGCCTGCACCATGTTGTATTGCCTGGCGTCCGGGCATTTCGACTTGTCGGTGGGCTCGGTGATCGCCTGCGCCGGCGTGGTGGCGGCCGTGGTGATGCGCGACACCGACAGCGTGTTCCTCGGCGTCAGCGCGGCGCTGGTGATGGGCCTGATTGTCGGGCTGATCAACGGCATCGTGATTGCCAAATTGCGGGTCAACGCATTGATCACCACCCTGGCGACGATGCAGATCGTGCGCGGCCTGGCGTACATTTTTGCCAACGGCAAAGCGGTGGGCGTGTCCCAGGAATCGTTCTTCGTGTTCGGCAATGGCCAGTTGTTCGGCGTGCCGGTGCCGATCCTGATCACCATCGTCTGCTTCCTGTTCTTCGGCTGGTTGCTCAACTACACCACCTACGGGCGCAACACCATGGCCATCGGCGGCAACCAGGAAGCGGCGTTGCTGGCGGGGGTCAACGTGGACCGGACCAAGATCATCATCTTCGCCGTGCACGGGGTGATCGGTGCCTTGGCCGGGGTAATCCTCGCGTCGCGCATGACCTCGGGCCAGCCGATGATCGGCCAGGGGTTCGAGCTGACGGTGATCTCGGCCTGTGTTCTGGGCGGCGTGTCGCTCAGCGGCGGGATCGGCATGATCCGCCATGTGATCGCCGGGGTGTTGATCCTGGCAATCATCGAGAACGCGATGAACCTGAAGAACATCGATACGTTTTATCAGTACGTGATTCGCGGTTCGATCCTGTTGCTGGCCGTGGTGATTGACCGACTCAAACAACGCTAATCCTTGTCCTCCTGTGGGAGCGGGCTTGCTCGCGAAAGCGGAGTTTCAGGCACGCAGAGGTTGGATGTGCCGGCGCCTTCGCGAGCAAGCCCGCTCCCACATTGGTCCGCGTTTTGGTCACTGTCGGGTTCATCCCATCCGTCACTTGCCACTAAATATTTCTTGCCCGCCGCAACCCGTTTCGGTTTCAATTTGTACATGATTAGACAGGTACGATTCGATAAGAAAAAACGGGTGGTCGACGAACTCATCCGGCGCATTGAAAGCGGACTCATGGAGGACGGTTTTCACCTGCCGGGCGAGCATCAGTTGGCTCAAGAATTCAAAGTCAGCCGAGGTACTTTGCGTGAAGCCCTGGCCGAATTGAAACGGCGCAATTACATCGCGACGCAAAGCGGGGTGGGCTCCATCGTCACGTTCGACGGTGTGGCGCTTGACCAGCGCAGCGGCTGGGCCCAGGCCCTGGCCGACAGCGGCGCGCTGGTCAATACCGAAGTGCTGCGGCTGGAGGCGGTCACCCGTCCTGACCTGCTGCCGCGTTTCGGCACCGACCAATTCATTACCCTCGACCGTCGCCGCCGTTCCAACGACGGTACGCTGGTTTCCCTCGAACGCTCACTGATGCCCGCCACCGGAGGCCTGGAAGGCTTGCCGCGGGTTGGTTTGATCGACAACTCCCTGACCATCACCCTGGCCGCCTATGGCTATATCGGCGAGCGCGGCGATCAGTGGATCGGCGCCGAACCGCTGAACGCCGCAGACGCCGAACTGCTGGGCCGCCCGGTCGGCACGGTATTCCTCAAGGCCTTGCGCACCACCTACGACCGGCAAGACCGCTTCATGGAGCAGGTCGAAAGCCTGCTCGATCCTGTGCATTTTCGTATGCACCTGCAATTTGGAACGATGAAATGACGGTGCTCAACCGTGCCCTGGGTGCGTTCTACGGCCTGGCCCTGGGCGATGCGCTGGGCATGCCGACCCAATCCCTGAGCCGCGACCAGATCAAGGCGCGCTTCGGTGAAATCGTCGACCTGCAAGACGCAGGTCCCGATCAGCCGATTGCCCCGAACATGCCCAAGGGCTCGATCACCGACGACACCGAACAGGCGATCCTGGTCGGTCAGTTGTTGCTCGACGGCCAGGGGCGGATCGAGCCGGCGCTGCTGGCCCAACGGCTGATCGAATGGGAGGCCGGGATGCAGGCCAAGGGCTCGCAGGATTTGCTCGGGCCTTCGACCAAACGCGCCATCGAGATGATCCTCGCCGGTCATTCGCCGCAGGAGGCGGGGCGCTACGGCACCACCAATGGCGCGGCGATGCGCATCACCCCGGTGGGGATTGCCGCGGATGTGGCCGACCCCGAGCGTTTCATCGACGCCGTGGTGCAGGCTTGCCAGGTTACCCACAACACCACGCTGGGCATTTCCAGCGCGGCGGCGGTGGCGGCGGTGGTTTCGGCGGGGATCAACGGCCTGGACCTGGGCGAGGCCTTGAACCTCGGCCAGCAGATCGCCCTGCAAGCGCAAAACCAGGGGCACTGGGTGGCCGGTGGGCTGATCGCTTCGCGCATCAGTTGGGCGCGAACCATCAGCGTCGATCACAACAAGACACTGCTCGCCGAATTACTGTACGACGTGATCGGCACTTCGGTGGCGTCGCAGGAGTCGGTGGTGGTGTCCTTTGCCCTGGCCCAGCAAGTGGCCATCGGTGAAATGAACGCCTTCGAAGCGTTGTGCATGGCGGCGAGCCTGGGGGGCGACACCGATACCATCGCGGCGATTCTCGGGGCCATGCTGGGGGCTTGCCTGGGGCTGGAGATCTGGCCGGTGGATATGATCGAGAAGGTCAAGGCCGTCAATCATCTGGAGCTTGAGCCGTTGGTGCTCGGGCTGTTGGATTTGCGCTGACTGAGCTGACGCTTTCGCGAGCAAGCCCGCTCCCACAGGTACGGCGTGTACCTTAAGGTTTGCACAATCCCTGTGGGAGCGGGCTTGCCCGCGAAGGGCGCACCGCCGATCCAATGTGATAACCCGCAATGGCACGCACCAACACGGCAGGACCGCCGGGACGTTGTGCCGATTTCCGTATTTGCCCACAACCACAAAAATGGCAACAGGAGCATTTTTCATGAGTTCATCGAACGCCGGGCAAAACGCCGGGCAACTGGAAACCCGCGGCATCGAACCGGTGCCGGAGGCCGAGTGCAATGGGCATCCGTTGCAGCTGTTCTGGGTCTGGTTCGCCGCCAACATTTCCATCCTCGGCCTGCCGCTGGGCGCGACCCTCGTGGCCTTTCGCGGCTTGGCGATCTGGCAGGCGATCATCGTCGCCATCCTCGGTGCCGCCGGTTCTTTCGCGGTGGTCGGGATCATCTCCATCGCCGGTCGCCGTGGCCGTGCACCGAGCCTGACCCTGTCACGCGCGATCTTCGGCGTGCGCGGCAATATCGGCCCGACCCTGGTGTCGTTGATGTCGCGGCTGGGCTGGGAAACCGTCAACACCACCACCGCCGCCTTCGTGTTGCTGTCGCTTTGCTCGATCCTGTTCGGCTCGCCGGTGGAAGCGAAAAGCGCGCCGCTGCTGACCCTGGTGTTCATCGCGATTTTCGTGCTGTTGACCCTGTCGGTGTCCGGCCTGGGTCACGCCACGTTGCTGGTGATCCAGAAGTGGGCGACCTACGTGTTCGGCGCGCTGAACATTCTGGTCGGCGGCTTTCTCTGCGCCACCATCGACTGGAGCGCGGTGTTCAGCGCCACGCCAGCGCCGATGAGCGCGATGATCATCGGCATCGGCACCATGGCGGCCGGCACCGGGATCGGTTGGGCCAACGCCGGCGCGGACATGTCGCGCTATCAGCACCGGAGTGTGAAAGCGGTGCGCCTGGTGGCGTCGGCGGCATTCGGCGCGGGGATCCCGCTGGTGCTGTTGATCACCCTCGGCGGCCTGCTGTCGGTGGGCAACAACGACCTGGCCCAGGCCACTGACCCGATCATCGCCATCCGCGACATGCTGCCGACCTGGATGGCCGTGCCGTACCTGATCACCGCATTCGGCGGCCTGCTGCTGTCGAACAACCTGTCGGTGTACTCCGCCGGCCTGACCACGTTGACCCTCGGCCTGAAGGTCAAGCGCGTGTACGCGGTGGTGGTGGACATTGTCGCGATCTTCGCCGGTTCCATCTATTTCATGCTGATCGCCGACAGTTTCTACGGCCCGTTCATTACCTTCATTTCCCTGCTGGCGGTGCCGATCACCGCGTGGGTGGGGATCTTCGTGGTCGACCTGATTCACCGTCATTACTACAGCCCCAAGGATCTGCTGGACGTCAGCCCGGGCAGCGCCTACTGGTATCGCGGCGGCGTCGAGTGGCGCGCGTTCGGCGCCTGGGCGGTGGCGATCGTGCTGGGCTTCAGCTTCACCACCATTGGCACCACGGCTGAGAATGTCTGGTTCAAGGGGTTCCTGTCCGACTCGTGGCTGGGGCATAACGGCCTTGGCTGGATCGTGACCTTTGTGGTCGCCGGTGGCCTTTATTTCGTACTCGGCGGGGCCAGGGATCGCCGCGCTGCGTTGACCGAGAATGCACATGCCTAAGATGTTGTACACCGGCCAGGTCATCATCGACCTGGTCATGGCCGTGGATCAATTGCCGCAACCGGGTGGCGACGCGCTGGCGCAGTCGGCCAGTTTCGAAGCCGGTGGCGGTTTCAACGTGATGGCCGCCGCCCAGCGCAATGGCTTGCCGGTGGTCTACCTTGGCCGGCACGGCACCGGGCGTTTCGGTGACCTGGCCCGCGCGGCGATGAATGCCGAAGGCATCCGCATCGGCATCGCCCACCGCGCCGAGCGCGATACCGGCTTGTGCGTGGCGATCACCGATGCTTCGGCCGAGCGCAGTTTCGTCTCCTACATCGGTGCCGAAGGCGAGCTGAATGCCGAAGACCTGGCCAGCGTGCCGGCCGAGGCGGGCGATTATGTCTGCGTCAGCGGCTACAGCCTGCTGCATGTCGGCAAGGCCCAGGCCTTGGTGGACTGGGTGCTGGCGCTGCCGGACGGCATCAAGGTGGTGTTCGATCCGGGGCCGCTGGTGGATTCGCCGGATGCGCCATTGATGAAGGCCTTGTTACCGCGCATCGATCTGTGGACCAGCAACAGCGTCGAGGCCTTGCGGTTTACCGGGGCTTCGGACATCGGAGAAGCGCTGGATCTGCTAGCCCGGCATCTGCCGGCCAAGGTGCTGATGGTGGTTCGTGACGGGCCGCAAGGTTGCTGGATTAATCAGGGTGCAGAGCGTCGGCATGTGCCGGGGTTCAAGGTGCAAGCGGTGGACAGCAATGGCGCCGGCGATGCCCATGCCGGGGTGTTTGTGGCGGGGTTGGCGCAAGGGCTACCGGCGTTTGACGCGGCACGCCGGGCCAATGCGGCGGCGGCGTTGGCCGTCACGCGTAGGGGACCGGCGACATCGCCGGGGACTGCTGAGGTGGATGAGATGATCAGCAGGACTTCCGGCGCCTGAACGGCCGCCTTGGCGAGCAAGCCCGCTCCCACAGGGATCACCTGAATCCTGGGGGCGCGGGCTTGCTCGCGAAGGGGCCCTAGTGTTCAACACATGAATCAGACATCCAGCTTGCGCGCCGCTTCAACCCCGGCGGCGCTGAGCTTGATCGGCAAGTTAAGCGAGTGCTCCCCGGCCTCGTTGCACAGCACGTTGCCGTGGTGGATCAATCCGCGTTCCTGCAACGTGGCGAGGGTGCTGGCCACGACTTTCTCCCCCCGGTAATTGTCCAGGACCTCCTTGCCCAGGCCGCTCGGGTGGGCGTGCAACAGGCGGGTCAGGACTTCTTTTTCCAGGTTTTTATCGACGTTCATGATTACCTCTTCATGGCGATGGGTAGGTGTTGCGCGAAGGGTTTTACTGGCTGGCACCGCCTTCCGAGCCCGAACCACCGGTGGTGGTTTTCGAGCCGATGCCAGCGCCTGCGTTATCGGGAGTCCGGCTGTCCGGCACGTTCAAGCCGCCCTGGCGACCGGTGTCGTTTCCTTGCGTACGGGGATCGGTGCCGGTGGAAGGGGGCAGGTTGTGGTCGACCCCCGTGCCGTCGGTGTTGATGCCGGGAGCGCTCTGGATGGCGGGGGCCCTGGGGCTTTCGACCGGGTTGGTCGGGCCGGTGCTGGAGGCGGTGGTCGCGGCGATGGCCAGCGGGGACAGCAAGGCAGCGAGGGCGAAGGCGGTCAGCCTGGACGGGATCATGGTGGTGTCTCCATTGATTGAGTGTCCTTACCTGACGTTGGTCCGCCCCCGCTTAGAATTGGTGCCTGATGAACGACGAACGGTTCAGGCCCGTTGCAGTGCCCTGGCTGTGGCGACCCGGCGCCAGATCAGCCGACCCACGGTGATCAGCCAGTTGAGCGAAGCGACCGCCAGCACCGTCAGCAGCAACGTCGCCATCCCGTGCTCGACGATGAGGGTCCCCGCGATCAGCGGAAAACCAAACACACCGATGAAGTACGACAGGCTGAACAGCAACAGGGATTGGGCGGTGGTTCCCGTTGGCGCTTCATTGGCGGCCAGGCCATTGATCACTGAATAGGTCAGCCCGTAGCCGACCCCGAGCATCACCGCCGCGAGCACGTAGCTTGCGCCGTCGTCGACCCCGAAACCGAACATCAGGATCGAGGCCAGCATCAGCCCGCTGAGCCAACATGACGCGCGCAACGGATCGCGCTTGACCACGATGCCGGCAATCAGCATCCGGCTGCTGATCGCGGCGCCCATGAAGCCGAGGAAGAACAGTGAATAGTCGAGCGAGCGTGCCGCGGCGTAGCTGGTCTGGAAACTCGACAGGCCACCAAACACGCAGCCGCCGAGGCCGACCATGATGATCGGGAACAGCGCCCTGGACGACAGCACTTGCACCGCAGCCCGCCAGGACATCCGCGACACGGTGGTCGATTGCACCGCGGCTTGCTTGAGCTGTCGATCCAGCCGCCAGAACAGCAACACACCAATCAGGCTGGCCAGTGCGGCCAGGTAGAACGCCGCCGTCACCGGAAAACCCAGGGCGCTCGCGGCGCGCCCCAGCAACGGTCCACTGCCGATCCCGGTCATCATGCTGCCCGAGAGCAAGGCAAAGTATTTGGCGCGCTGCGTGGGCGTGACCACACTCGCCACGATAATCGGCCCCAGGGTGTAGAACACGCCCCAACCCAGCCCCAACAGCAGCCCGAAAAACAGCAGCAGGTTGCCGAACCCTGGCGTCATCGCGAAGCCCAGGCTGGCGGCCACCAGCAACACGCCGAACAACGCCACCGAACGCGCCGCGCCGAGCAGGTCGGACAGGTGGCCGGAGACAATCACCGCCGCGAACGTACTGAGCATCGCCGCCGAAATCACGCTGCCGGCATCGTGCTCGTTACCCCCGCGCGAACCGATCAGCAACGACAGGAGAAAGGTCGATCCGTAGGACAGCGAGAGCAAGTAACTGGCCAGGCAAAACAGGCCGAACAACCGGCCGGAGACGGGAGGTGTTGCGGTAGACATGACGCGGTTCCTTGACCTGATAAATGCGCAGGTCGTCTATCTATCATGCAATGCGTTAACGTTAGGTCCGATGTTCACGATTTCAGGGTTAGTGCAGGCCGGAGTAAACCCCCTGTAGGAGCGAGCCCGCTCGCGAAAAACGCAAGGACAGCGCGTTTATTCAGGCCGCAAACGTCATCGTTGACGACCATCGCGAGCAGGCTCGCTCCTACAGGTGTGGGGTAGCTCCCTCGCCACAACCCCTGCGCCGACTTAGTATGGCGTTTTCATTTCCTCACAAGGCACGTCCATGACGATCGAAATCCGCCCGGCGACCCCCAGTGATGCCCCGCAAATTCTCGCGTTCATCACTGAACTGGCCGACTACGAACGTGCCCGCCATGAAGTCATCGCCAGTGTGACCGACATCGAGCGCAGCCTGTTCAGCGAAGGCGCCACCGCCCATGGCCTGATCTGCCTGCGCGATGGCGTGGCGATCGGCTTTGCGGTGTTCTTCTTCAGCTATTCCACCTGGCTGGGCAGCAACTGCCTGTACCTGGAAGACCTCTACATCACCCCGGAACAGCGCGGCGGCGGTGCGGGCAAGACCTTGCTGCGGCACCTGGCCAAGATCGCCTGCGCCAATGACTGCGGGCGCTTCGAATGGAGCGTGCTGGAGTGGAACACGCCGGCCATCGATTTCTACAAATCCCTGGGCGCGCAGCCGCAGGAAGAGTGGGTTCGGTATCGCATGGACGGGGCAGTGTTAAGGGATTTTGCCGCGGGTAATTGATCACCCCTTAAAAGATCGCAGCCTTCGGCAGCTCCTACAGGGAAAGACGAACCTCTGTAGGAGCTGCCGAAGGCTGCGATCTTTTTTTGTCGTTAATCCCAATATATGAGACTGATATTTATATATTGAGATTTTGCTGCGTGGAGGTTTATAGTCCGCCTCACTCACTGCCAAAAAACAGAACAGGTGAAGCGATGCTGGCGCAACTGATCGCGCTCGATTGGGGGACAACCTCATTACGTGCTTACAAACTTGCCGCGGGTGGCCAGGTGCTCGAACAGCGTTCGCTGTCGTCGGGGATCATGCAGCTGCCCAAGGTGCCGCGACTCATCGCCGGGCGCGAATGCGCCGACGGTTTTGAACTGGCCTTCGATGAGGCCTGCGGCGACTGGCTCGACGCCCAGCCCGATTTGCCGGTGATCGCCTGTGGCATGGTCGGCAGCGCCCAGGGCTGGCGCGAAGCGGCTTACCGCGATACGCCGGCGAACGTCGCCAGCCTCGGCACTTCCCTGCAAACCGTGCGCAGCCTTCGCGGTGTCGATGTGCACATCGTACCGGGGGTGATTCAACGTTCACGCCTGCCCAATGTGATGCGCGGCGAAGAAACCCAGGTGCTCGGCGTGCTGCAGTCCCTGTCGGGCGAGGCGGGTGCCGATCTGCTGATCGGCCTGCCGGGCAGCCATTCGAAGTGGGTGGAAGTGAGCGACGGCTGCATCGTGCATTTCGATACCTTCATGACCGGCGAGGTCTTCGCCGTGCTCAGCGAACACAGCATCCTGGGGCGCACCCAGCAGCGCGGCGGCACCTTCGATGAACAAGCTTTCGATCGTGGCGTGCAGGTGGCGTTGTCGGCGGATGGCGAGATCGGCGTGCTCTCGACCCTGTTCAGCGCCCGCAGCCTGGGCCTGACCGGTGAACTGAGCGCCACGGCGCAACCCGATTACCTCTCCGGCCTGCTGATCGGCCATGAACTCTCGGCCCTGGCCAACGTTCAGCGCCGTCGACGCCACAGCGTGCAGCTGCCTTCGATCATCCTGATCGGCAACGCCCAGCTGTGCAGTCGCTACAGCCGGGCGCTCGATGCCTGCGGTTTTGCCCGGGTGACCCTGGCCGAACAGGCCACCGAACGCGGGCTGTGGCAACTGGCGGTCGCCGCCGGACTGATTGCCGCTACCCCATCCCGTTAACCCTGACTGGAGTCCTGACATGCTCAAACAAGCACTGGCGCAAAACGGCCTGATCGCCATCCTGCGCGGCCTGCGTCCGCAAGAAGCCGCCGCCATCGGTGAAGTCCTGTACGCGGCCGGGTTTCGCGTCATCGAGGTGCCGCTCAATTCTCCCGAGCCTTACGACAGTATCCGCATCCTGCGCAGTACCTTGCCTGCCGATTGCCTGATCGGCGCGGGCACGGTGCTGACGCCGGAGCAGGTCGGGCAAGTGAAGGCGGCGGGTGGGCAGGTGATCGTCATGCCCCACAGCGATGCCAAGGTGCTGCGCGCGGCGAAAGCGGCCGGCTTGTACCTGTCACCGGGTGTCGCCACGCCGACCGAGGCCTTCGCGGCGCTGGCCGAAGGTGCGGACGTGTTGAAGATGTTTCCGGCCGAGCAGATGGGCCCGGCGGTCGTCAAGGCCTGGCTCGCGGTGCTGCCGGCGGGAACGATTCTGGCGCCGGTCGGCGGCATCACCCCGGACAACATGCAGGTGTTCATCGACGCTGGCGTCAAAGGCTTCGGCCTCGGTTCCGGCCTGTTCAAACCGGGCATGACCCCTGCGCAAGTGGCGGCCAATGCCAAGGCCTACGTGGCCGCCTGGAAAGCCCTTCGCTAAGACTGTTTGGCGCTGCGAGCGCTGCATCCAACAAGAGAGACAAGCAGATGAAAATCACCAAACTGACCACCTTCATCGTTCCACCGCGCTGGTGCTTCCTCAAGGTCGAGACCGACGAAGGCGTCACCGGTTGGGGCGAGCCCGTGGTCGAAGGCCGCGCCCACACGGTCGCCGCCGCCGTCGAGGAATTGTCCGACTACCTGATCGGCAAAGACCCGCGCAACATCGAAGACATCTGGACCGTGCTCTATCGCGGCGGTTTCTATCGTGGCGGCGCGATCCACATGAGCGCCCTGGCCGGTATCGACCAGGCGCTGTGGGACATCAAGGGCAAGGCGTTGGGTGTGTCGGTCAGCGACCTGCTGGGCGGCCAGGTGCGGGACAAGATTCGCGTGTATTCGTGGATCGGCGGCGACCGTCCGGCCGACACCGCGCGGGCGGCGAAAGAAGCGGTCAGCCGGGGTTTCACCGCGGTGAAAATGAACGGCACCGAAGAATTGCAGTTCCTCGACTCCTTCGAAAAAGTCGACCTGGCCCTGGCCAACGTCGCCGCCGTGCGTGACGCGGTGGGCCCCAACGTCGGCATCGGCGTGGACTTCCATGGCCGGGTGCACAAGCCGATGGCCAAGGTGCTGATGAAGGAACTCGACCCGTACAAACTGATGTTCATCGAAGAGCCGGTGCTCAGCGAAAACTACGAGGCGCTGAAGGAACTGGCACCGCTGACCAGCACGCCGATTGCCCTCGGCGAGCGCCTGTTCTCGCGCTGGGATTTCAAGCGGGTGCTCAGCGAAGGCTACGTCGACATCATCCAGCCCGATGCATCCCACGCCGGTGGCATCACCGAAACCCGCAAGATCGCCAACATGGCCGAAGCCTACGACGTGGCGCTGGCGCTGCATTGCCCGCTGGGCCCGATCGCCCTGGCGGCGTGCCTGCAACTGGACGCGGTTTGCTACAACGCGTTCATCCAGGAGCAGAGCCTGGGCATCCACTACAACGAGAGCAACGACCTGCTCGACTACGTGAAAGACCCACGGGTATTCGACTACGACAAAGGCTTCGTGAAAATCCCCAACGGCCCGGGCCTGGGCATCGAGATCAACGAGGAATACGTGATCGAACGCGCGGCCGTCGGCCACCGCTGGCGCAACCCGATCTGGCGCCATGCCGACGGCAGCTTCGCCGAGTGGTGATCACGCCCTGATTCACCTCTGCCCCCCTGTGGGAGCGGGCTTGCTCGCGAAAGCGGTTGATCATTCGACATCGATGTCGCCTGACACACCGCCTTCGCGAGCAAGCCCGCTCCCACAGGGTTAGCGCCAATCTTTAGACCGACCTCAATAAACATAAGAAGAGGCACCCCCCCATGCAACCGCAAACCCTCACCGGGCAGGCGTCGTTGGTGACGCCCAGCCGCAAGCGGTTTTTCATCATGGTCCTGCTGTTCATCACCGTGGTGATCAACTACCTGGACCGCAGCAACCTGTCGATCGCCGCCCCCGCGCTGACCAGTGACCTGGGTATCGACCCGATTCACGTCGGCCTGATCTTCTCCGCCTTCGGCTGGACCTACGCCGCCATGCAGATTCCCGGTGGCTGGCTGGTGGACCGGGTGCCACCGCGCATCCTGTACAGCGTTGCGCTGTTGCTGTGGTCGGTGGCCACGGTGATGCTCGGTTTCGCCGCCAGTTTCATCGCGCTGTTCGTGTTGCGCATGGCGGTCGGGGCCCTGGAAGCGCCGGCGTATCCGATCAACAGCCGCGTGGTGACCACCTGGTTCCCCGAGCGCGAGCGCGCCACGGCCATTGGCTTCTACACCTCCGGGCAGTTTGTCGGCCTGGCATTCCTGACGCCGGTACTCGCCTGGCTGCAACATGAGTTCGGCTGGCACATGGTGTTCGTCGCTACCGGTTCGGTGGGCATTCTCTGGGCCGCGATCTGGTACGCGGTGTATCGCGAGCCCCGGGATTTCAAAGGCGCCAACGATGCCGAAATCGAGCTGATCCGCGAAGGCGGCGGCCTCGTGGACATTCAGTCCGAACAAGCCAGGGTCAAAGCCAAATTCAGCTGGGCCGACCTCGGCATTGTCCTGACCAAGCGCAAGCTCTGGGGCATCTACCTCGGTCAGTTCTGCCTCAACTCGACGCTGTGGTTTTTCCTGACGTGGTTCCCGACCTACCTGGTGAAGTATCGCGGCATGGACTTCATCAAGTCCGGGCTGCTGGCGTCGCTGCCGTTTCTGGCCGCGTTCGTCGGCGTGCTCTGCTCGGGGTTCTTCTCGGACTTTTTGATCCGTCGTGGCTACTCGGTCGGCTTCGCCCGCAAGTTGCCGATCATCAGTGGCCTGCTGATCTCCACGTCGATCATCGGCGCCAATTTCGTTGAATCGACACCGCTGGTGATTGCCTTCCTCGCGCTGGCCTTCTTCGGCAACGGCCTGGCGTCGATCACCTGGTCACTGGTGTCGACGCTGGCACCGGCACGCTTGCTGGGACTGACCGGTGGGGTGTTCAACTTCATCGGCAATCTGTCGGCCATTGCCACGCCGATCGTCATCGGTTTCCTCGCCACGGGTGATTCCTTCGCTCCGGCGATTACCTATATCTCGGTGCTGGCATTGATGGGGGCGCTTTCCTACATCTTGCTGGTGGGCAAGGTCGAGCGTATCAAGTTGTAGTCGCGGCAGGAGGGCGACCATAATGCCGCCCGTTCACTCGCTCAACGGTAAAGGCTGGATATGCAGGAAGACGCCCCAAAAATCGCCAAGGACGCCGCACCGACCGGCACCCAGACCCTGCTTCGCGGTCTGGGTGTGGTCCAGGCCGTGGCCAGCGGCGCCCGCGATCTCAAGGAAATCGCCCGGCTGATCGGCACCACGCGCAGCACCACCCATCGCCTGGCCAGTTGCCTGGTGGACGAGCGTTATCTGCGGGTGGTGCCGCAAGTCGGTTATCTGCTGGGGCCCAAGCTGATCGAGCTGGGGTTTCAGGCGCGGGAAGAATTGCCGCTGGTGACGTTGGCGGGGCCGTATCTGGATGAGCTGTCGGCGCTGACCGGCGACACCATCCACCTGGCGATCCGCGAAGGCGACGAAGTGCTGTACCTGCACAAGAATCCGGGGCGCAATGGCCCGGAAATGCGTTCGCGGGTCGGCCATCGCATGCCGTTGGCGCGCACCGGGATCGGCAAGGCGCTGATGCTGGACGACACGCCGCAAGAGTGGCAACGGCTGTACGAAATCAGCTTGCCTGCGGGTGGGAAAAATCTGTTCTGGCCGCAACACCCGGAGCAATCCTGGGAGCAGTTTCAGCACCGCATGCTCGAATACGTTGCCGGTGGCTATGCGTTCGATCTGGAAGACAACGAACCGTCGATCCGCTGCGTGGCCGCGCCGATTCGCGACGCCAGCAAACGCATCGTCGCCGGCATCAGCATCGCCAGCACCGTGCCGTACATGCCGCTGGAAAAAATGGCCGAGCTGATTCCCCTGATCAAAGGGGTCACGGCCCGGCTGTCGGCGGAGCTTGGCTTGAAGGTCTAGGCACGATCAGCTTTCGGCCTTCTTTTCAGCCACGTCCAGCTCTTTCAGGCGCTGATCGATCAACTGGCATTTGTCCGGCAGGTCCTTGGCGGCAGTGCCAAGGTCCATCTTCTGCAATTCATCGTTGATTTCCTTGGCTTTGGCCGGGTTCTGCTCGGTCAGCCGGGTGACTTCCTTGGCCAGCTGTTCGCGTTTGGCGGTGGCTTCTTCTGGCGTGCAGGCCCAGACGGGCAGGGCGCAGGCGAGCGTGGCGGCGAGGGTCAGTTTCAGCAGGGTTTTCATCGGTCAGGCCTCAGTTCCGGTCAAGGCGGGTTAACCGGTTGAGGGTTCAAGAGTGGAAAAAGTTCATCGCACCTTGTAGGAGTGAGCCTGCTCGCGATAGCGGTGCATCAGTCGCCAACTATGTGACTGACACTTCGTTATCGCGAGCAGGCTCACTCCTACAAAAGCCCAGCAGTGCGAAATATTATCCGCCGTGGCAGCAGCTGGATTTCGCTGCCTCTTCATACTTGTCGTGATGCCTGACCCATTCCATGATTTCCTCTTCATTGCGACCCTTGGGCGTCAGGTCGAGGTAGTTGTAGGCGCCGACCAGCAGGTCCAGGCCCCGGGCATAGGTGGAGTAAGTGTGGAAAATTTCACCGGCGTCATTGCGATAAAACACGCTCAGGCCGGGGAGTTCTTCCTCGCTGCTGTCGGTTTTTTCGTAGTTGTAGGTGGCCTTGCCGGCGGCGACGTCCTCGGCGCGTGCCGTGACGCCAAAATCGTAATTGAAATCGCAGCCTTCGGATGACACCCAATCGAAGGTCCAGCCCATGCGTCGTTTGAACGCCTGGAATTCGGCGTACGGCGCGTGGGACACCGCCACCACGGCTACGTCATGATGGGCCAGGTGCTGATTGGCGCCGTCGATGTGATCGCTGAGAAAAGAGCAACCGGGGCAGCCCTCATCCCAGCCTTCGGCGAACATGAAGTGGTAGATGACCAGCTGGCTGCGGCCGCCGAACAGGTCGGCAAGCTTCAGCTCGCCGTGCGGTCCCTGAAAATGGTAATCCTTGTCGATCTTCACCCAGGGCAAGGCACGGCGTTCGGCGCTGAGCTTGTCCCGTTCCCGGGTGAAGGCCTTCTCGTGGGCCAGGTGCTGCTTGCGGGCGGCGATCCATTCTTCCCGGGACACGACGGGATGATTCTGAATGTTCATGATGATTGCTCCTGCGTGGGGCTGGGAGGCGACTTACACAGCCTAGTCGTTTGGCCACGGCGAAATTCGACATGCCGCCGGTCGGTAGCGACGAAAACCCCGGCTGAACGGCTACCGTCCGCGCCGGTCACAACCTATGAAGGCCCCCACACTCACGGGCACCGGAGGTTGAAGGATGACGACTTATAACTGGGATTTGATTGAACGCTTGTTGCACGAAGTGCAACACGGTGAAGCGAGCTTCACGCCAAGGCCCTACGCCGAGCAGTATGCGGCGCAGAAAGCGACGCAGGGCGAGGAAACCGAAAACCTCGACCACCTGAAAGCCGTGGCCGGTGAGTATGAAAAACTACTGTTGGCACGCGGTTATATCGAGCCTCGGCCCGAGGAGCAGGGCGGTACGGGCTCCAACTACATTTTGACGCTGCGCGGCTCCAGGTTGTTGAGCCTGATCGACAGCAGTATTCCCGGCAATGACCATCCCCGTCAGGTGCTGGATGAGCAGGACGATGCGCTGGATGAAGTGACGTTTGATGAGGTGGCTTCGAAGGCGCAGATTGCCTGAGTTTATGCAAATCCTGTGGGAGCGGGCTTGCTCGCGAATGCGGTGGGTCAGTCAATGTTTATTTCGACTGACCCACCGCATTCGCGAGCAAGCCCGCTCCCACATTGGATTCGTGTAGCCTTCAGTCCTGTTTCGCAGCCTTCAGGCATTTCAAATCGCTGAAATCCTTCTTCACACCTTCGATTTTCATCAACAACCGCTCACGTTGTTGCGGCGAACTCTGCGCCATCAAATCCACAAACAACCCGCGTGCCTGGGCTTCGGTCCTGGCGAAGGCCTGGCGGTAGGCGGGTGTCCACAATTGCTCGCGATTGACCAGAAGCGTCTCGATCCGTTGGGGGAATTGCGGGCTGTGACGTTGCGCCACGGCGGCGCTGAACTGCTTCTGCCAGTGGACGCGGTTGGCGATCCATTGCGTGTTCTGGTCACCCAGCGCGTTGGACCACGCCGCGACACGCTGTTGCTGTGAGGGGGTGAGCGGGCCCAGCCAATCACCCAGGCGTTTCTCCATGCGCTGGCCACGCTCCTTGATCTGCTGATCGAGCGTGGGCTTGAGGTATTGCTCCTGGCGTTTGCGCTGGTCCTTAGCGAAAGCCTCGTTCATTTCTGCCACTTGCTGGTCATCCAGCCCTTGCAGCAATTCGATGGCTGACGGGGTGATCTCTCGGGCGGTCTCGGCAATCGCCTGTTCGGCTTCTTCGGTGCGTGCTTGCAGGGCGGCATCCGTGACCTGGTTGGTCGCGACCATGGTTTGCAAGCGGTCCAGCCAGTCGAGATAACCGGGCATTTGCGTGGAGCAATGCCAGCTCAGGTGTTCCTTGAGGCGTTCATTGAGCCAGCCTTTTTGCTCGCCGTTCATGTCCAGGTAGTCGCTGAGCGTCCAGGGGATGATGACGTCGAGGTTGCGGTAGGCCAGGCCCATGCGACTGCACGCGCCGAGGGCGAGGGTGGCAGTGAGGACGAGGGCAATGCATTTCAACCAGCGCGTCATGGGCCAATCCTTGCGAAAGCCTGGTGTCGGGGTCTGATGCTCATGTGAACGCAGGATGCGGCCGGCAGTTCAGCCGATCAATAGAAGGCGCGTTCAGCCTTGAGCGTCACCAGCCCGTCGCACTGACTGTTGTGTCCGGAATACGCCGAGCAATAACTGCCGCTGAGGCTGGAATCGCTGTAGATCAGATCCAGGTCAATCCCCATGAACGGTCGGGACAGTTTCAGCGACCAGTCGGTAAAGCTGGCGACATAGCCACCGTTCACGGCAACGGGCGTGAGCAACCGGTGGGTGGTGTATTTCATGCTGATTCCAATCCCGAATGGCGGGTTGCCGTCCAGGTTGGCGAACAGTGTGCTGTTGCGCTTGTCCGGGTCATTGCTGAAAGCGGCACCAAAGCGACTGCCCAGCAAGGTCAGGCCGCCGAAAATCTCCTGGCTGTCGAGGGTGTCCACTTCGGGGTAGCTGTAATGAATGACACCCACTTCATAGCCGAGGGTGTGATCGAAGGGTTGTTTGAAACCGGCGTAGGAATCGACTTCGAGATTGTTCCCCGGGCTGATGCCCAGGCTGGGTGACCATTGGCCAACGTAGAAGCCACTGTCATGGGCCAGGTCCAGGCCACCATGAAACGAGCCGGCGGCAGACGGTTTGACCAGGCCTTGGGCCATGCTTCGACTGGGGGTGGTGCCCAGCTTCAGATCGAAATCACCCAACTCGCGCTGAAAGATTTGCCCGTGCGCCGTCGGACATATCGCCAGGGTGAACATCAGAAATAATGAGCAGGAGGGGTTGGGCATGCGTCACTCCTTGACTGCGAGCGTAGCGAGTACAGGCTTGAACCTGTTGAAACGCTTGATCTAGACGCGTGCAAGGATACCGGCGAATGCCGGGCAACGGGTGCCGTTCGTCGATTTCTGCAGGATGGGTCGTGTAGCGGGGAGGGTGTTCATGGTGTCCAGCCCAAGCGCTTCGAAGCTCAAAGCGCTACTGGACCAGAGGATGCCGAGGGTTTTACTTTTTACCCAGGGTGATCTGCTTGGACGGGCCGAACGTCTGGCCGCTGACGCCTTTGGCAATCTGCTGGATTTCACCGCCGGATTTGAGGAACGCAGCGATCTGGCTGTTGATCGATTCGCTGGTTTCGACGGCTGGAGCTGGCTTTGCTTTGCTGTTGGATGCTTTTACGCGCATGGCGGCCATTAACCTGTAGAAAATTAACTTGGCCAGGCATCGTACAGGAATTACCTGCCATTTGCTTGGCAAATATCCCTTGGGGGAATGGGGAGGCAAGCGAAATGAACGGCGGATCATTATTTCTAAATTTCCCCTAAGTCGCTGTTTTAAATAAGAACATCACGCGCAAAACAAGGCTGTGTGGCTGGCGGGCAGCGACGAAACTCGTCGGTTCGGTCAGACGAGTGGCCGGACGCGCCCTCAAAACCGTGGAAAATCAAGGTGCGCAGGGGATTTTCGTTCGCCAGCGGGCTGGCCGCCGAACGCAACCCGCAAAACCGGGTAGAATGCCGCCCACGCAATGAGGGTATTGGACATGGCTTTAGTCGGGCGTTACAACAGTTTGCAAGTAGTTAAACACACTAACTTCGGTTTATATCTGGACGGTGGCGCGGACGGCGAAATTCTTTTGCCTAACCGTTATATCCCTAAAGATATTCCCAGCGAAGATGAAGACTGGCTGAATGTTTTTGTTTATCTGGACAGCGATGACAAACTTATCGCTACGACTGAAAAGCCGAAAGTTCAAGTAGGTGAATTCGCCAGTTTGAAAGTTGTTGAAGTCAACAGCATCGGTGTGTTCCTCGATTGGGGGCTGCCGAAGGACCTGTTGCTGCCGTTTTCGGAAGAAAAGCGCCAGATGACGGCCGGCGAATACGTCGTGGTGCATGTCTATCTCGACAAGCACACCCGCCGCATCACCGCGACGGCTCGCCTGGACCGCTACCTGGATAAAACCCCGGCCAGCTACACCCCGGGCCAGGAGGTGGACCTGCTGGTTGCCGAAGCCACCGACATGGGCTTCAAGGCGATCATCAATAACAAGCACTGGGGCCTGATCCACAAGAACGAAATCTTCAAGTTCATGCGCGCCGGCAAGGAAGAGAAGGGCTTTATCAAGGAAGTGCGTGCAGACGGCAAGATCAGCCTGAGCCTGCAACCGGTCGGCCAGGAAGCCGCCACCAGCCTGAACTCGAAGATTCTCGCCAAGTTGCGCGAGAACAATGGCTCCCTGCCGGTCAGCGACAAGAGCGACCCGACAGTGATCAGCAGTATGTTCGGCGTCAGCAAAGGCAACTTCAAGAAGGCCATTGGTGCGTTGTACAAGGAAGGCCGGATTGTCATTCATGCCGATCGCATCGAGTTGACCTGACACCGTCCCTTGTAGGAGCGAGCTTGCTCGCGACGCGTACTGTCTGAATGAACGCGTTGCTCAGGCGATTTTCGCGAGCATGCTCGCTCCTACATGGGTAATTTCGAGTGGCTGCCATGGATTGTATTGTCGAGGTTTCCCAGTGAGTACAACCCGGCGTAGCGCCGATGGATTTGCCCTGCAAGTGATGCTGGGCCTGTGCCTGGTCTGGGGCGTCCAGCAGGTGATGATCAAGTGGGCAGCGCCCGACATTGCCCCGGTCATGCAGGCGGCCGCGCGTTCGGGCATGTCGGCGTTGCTGGTCGGGTTGTTGATCTGCTGGAAGGGCGGTTGGGACCAGGTGGGCAATACCTGGCGCGGTGGCCTGTTGGCCGGCGCGCTGTTCGGCCTGGAGTTCTTCTTCATTTCCGAAGGCCTGCAATTGACCACCGCCGCGCATATGTCGGTGTTTCTTTACACCGCGCCGATTTTCACGGCGCTGGGTGTGCACTGGCTGCTACCGAGCGAGCGCTTGCGGCCTGTGCAATGGCTGGGGATTTTCCTCGCGTTCGTCGGGATTGCCATCGCCTTTGCCGGTGGCATGTCCTGGGACAACCTCGACCACCGCATGTTGATGGGCGACGCCCTGGGTGTATTGGCCGGTGCGGCCTGGGGCGCGACGACGGTGGTGGTACGGGCGTCGCGGTTATCCGAGGCGCCGGTGACCCTGACGCTGTTCTATCAGCTGATCGTCGGCTTTGCCGGCCTGCTGTTGATTGCGTTGCTCAGTGGCCAGATCACTCACGTCAGCCTGACGACCGTGGCGTTGACCAGCGTGCTGTTTCAGGGCGTGGTGGTGTCGTTCTTCAGCTACCTGGTCTGGTTCTGGCTGTTGCGTCGATACATGGCGGCCAACCTGGCGGTGTTTTCGTTCATGACACCCTTGTTTGGTGTCACGTTCGGCGTGGTGCTGCTGGGTGAACAGCTGAGCCTGAATTTCGTCGCGGGGGCGGTGCTGGTGCTGCTGGGCATCACCTTTGTCAGTGCCGAGCAGTGGGTGCGCCGCCGCTTGCGCAAAGCGCTCGGGCAGTCCTGAGCGGGCCGAGGAGCAGGCCGCCGGCGATCAGCAGGCCAGTGCCGGCGAACATCAGCGCAGGCTGCAAGTCACCATGCAGATGGCTGCTCAGCGCCGCCAGCAGCGGCCCGCTGAGCTGACCCACGGCAAAACAGGCCGTCAGCAGCCCGGCGTTGCGTTGGGTGGCGTGGGGCGCCAGTTCCCGGGAACGCTGCATCACCAGTTGCATGCAAGCCAGGAATGGCGTGCCACACAGCATCACCCCCAACGCCAGGCCCGCAGCGTTGCCCGACAGGCAAGCGAAGACCCCGGCGGCTTGCATCCACAAGGTCGCCGTCAACCATTGGCGGGTGGTGTTGGCGTTTTGCCGGCGCAGACTCACCAGGACCACGCCGGTCGCCGCTGCCAGGCCGAAGCAGGGCCAGAACAGATCGGCTTGCCATTGGCCCTGGAACTGCGCGTTGGCCATCTGCGACAGAAACGTCGCGGGGATGATATAGCCCACACCGTATAGCGCATAAATCACCCCCAAACGGCCGACGCCCTGGCTGCCCGAGGTGGCGACGCTGGCGACAGCCGCCGTCACGGGCGGTTGCGGCAGGATGCGCACGATAGCCAGCAACAAGATCAGGGCGACTACGGCATAGGTCAGCCACAAGGTGGAAGATCCCTGGCCCAGCAAATTCGAGCCCAGCGCCAACATGCCTGTCAGAAAAATCCCCAGGCCCGGTCCGGCAAACACCAGCGCACCGAGTCGTGGGCGCCCGATAGCGGCGGCCAGCGGCTGGCTCAACGCGGTGATCATCACCAGCACCCAGGCGCTGGCCACACCGGTCCCGAAGCGCAGCAGCAGGTGCGACGAGAAGCCGTGAGCCCAGAAGGAGGCAAGCGTCAGCAGCACACACAGCCACAGCCCTCCCAGCAAGCGGTGGCGGACTTGCGCGGGGCGACGAGCGAACATCGCGTCCACGGCGCCGATGAAATACCCCAGGTAATTGGCGGCGGCCACCAGGCCGGCGGTGGTGAGGTCGATCTGGCCTTCACTGATCAGGTGCGGCAATTGCGGCGTCAAGGCAAAACGGCCGATGCCCATGGCCATCATCAGAGCGATAAAACTGGCGAACAAGCGAATCAAGGGAGACATGGTCAAAGTGCCTGCAAAGGTTCAATGACCGTCAGGCTAGGGGTGATTGACTTTCTTTAAAAATGAATAATAGTGAGAAACTTGTTCTTATTAGGAGAATGTCGTGGAGTTCAGCCAATTGCGGATTTTCCAGGCAGTGGCGCAGGAAGAATCCATCACCCGTGCCGCTGAACGCCTGCACCGGGTGCCGTCCAATCTGTCGACCCGACTCAAGCAGCTGGAAGAGCAGCTCGGCGTCGAGCTGTTCGTTCGTGAGCGTCAGCGTTTGCAATTGTCGCCTGCGGGAAAAGTCCTGATGGACTACACCGCCAAGCTGTTCGCCTTGCATGACGAGGCCCACGCGGCAGTGCAGGGCGGGCAGCCGGCCGGCGACTTCGTGCTTGGCACCATGTACAGCACGGCGGCGATTCATCTGCCCGGGCTGTTGGCGCGTTATCACCGGCGTTACCCGGCAGTGAACCTGCAAGTCCAGGCCGGACCCAGCGGGGAGTTGCTGGAGGGATTGGTCACGGGGCGGCTCGATGCGGCGCTGGTGGATGGCCCGCCGGAACTGGCCGTGCTCGACGGTGTGCTGTTGTGCGAGGAACGGCTGGTGCTGATCAGCGAGGCCGAACATCCGCCGGTACGCAGCGCGCGGGATGTGGAAGGGCGTTCGGTGTTCACCTTTCGCCAGGGCTGCTCCTACCGGATGCGCCTGGAATCCTGGTTTTCTCACGATCACGCCGCCATGGGGCGGGCGATCGAAATCGAGTCCTATCCGGGGATGCTCGCCTGCGTGATTGCCGGCTCCGGTGTGGCGCTGATGTCCGAGTCGATGCTGGCCAGCCTGCCCGGCCGTGAAAGCGTGGCGGTGCATCCGCTGCCGGAACCCTTTGCCAGCGCGACCACCTGGCTGATGTGGCGCAAAGGGATGGTCGGGGCCAACCTGAACGCGTGGATAGAGGAGCAACAGGCGCTCTTTCCGACGGCGCACAGCCCGGCCCGGGCGATTGCATGATTTAATGATGGCAGATTGTGATCGATTCAGTAACAGATCATTGCCACTTTGGGCGAGCATTGCTCATGACTTCGGACTATTATCAGTTCGAAGCGGCTACAGAATTCCGGTCGCTCGGCACTACCCTGAAGGGGGCATCATGAAAGAGAAAATCCAAAACTGGCTGCATGACCTGGGTGTCGCGCTCGGTTTGATCGAACCGCCTCTGCAACCTGTGCCCATTCGTACCGACGACGAACAACGCCGACGCCAGCAGCGTCGCCGTTAACCCGCAAGGGCGCAAAGGATCGCAGCCTGCGGCAGCTCCTGCAGGGAGTCGAGCCGGTGTTGCGATTGCACGTGAACCTGTAGGAGCTGCCGAAGGCTGCGATTCTGGCGGTCTTGAGGCTCCTGCAACCACGGCGGCTAATGCCGCCCGATCTCCATCAAAAACCGACTCAAGTCATTCACCGTCCTGGCCGTCTTGAGCATCCGGTCTTCCTCGGCGGTGAAGGCCGTCAAACCCAGTTCGTCTTCCAGATGGAAGATCAGCTCTTCGATATCCGTTTTATCCAGGCCCAACTGCGCCAGACTGGCGTTGTCGTCGAAGTCATCCTGACCTTCCAGCAAGCGGCTGATGAAGCGATGCACGGTGGCGCGGACGGCGGCTCTTTTCATGGCTGTTCTTCGAGGGCGTTACAGTGTGTGCCCAGAGACTGAGTACAGCAGGCTTCAGCCGTGTGAGCGCTGCCACTCGTCAATCATGTTGCGCAGGTGTTCCCCGGAAAAACTGGCGAAATGCCCGCCATGCACCGTGCGGATCGGCAGCCCCCGCAAGCGCTGGAGGCTGCGGGCGTAATCCTCGAGGTTGGAGTGGTAGGCGTCTTCGATCAGCGGTCCGTCGTAGATGATGTCGCCGCTGAACAGGGTTTGGGTCGCGGCTTCGTACAGGCTGATGCCGCCTGGCGAATGTCCCGGGGTGTGCAGCACCTGCAGTAGGCGATCACCGAGGTCCAGCACATCGCCTTCTTCGATCATGCCCGTGGCCGGTGCGGCCTTGACCCGGTACTCGGCGTAGCACAGCGGGCAATCGGGGTGCGCCTCGAACATGTCATCGCCGACAAAGGCCCGGCTCAGGTCGTTCTCGCCGTCCGGCGCGGCGAGGATCTGCGCCTCGGCCGGGTGCACCAGGCGTTCGGCGAATTCGTGATGCCCGGCAATGTGGTCGAAATGGCAATGGCTGGCCACCGCGACCAGGGGCCGCTCAGTGATCCAGGGCAATTGCTCGCGCAGGCTGACCAGGCCAGAGCCGCTGTCCAGCAGCAGATCCTTGTCGCGGCCCTGAATGTGCCAAAGGTTGCAGCGGTAGAAGGGGCGGATGTACGGCTCGTGGATCAGGCGAACGCCGTCGCTGAGGTGCTTGACCTCGAACCACTGATCGCGGCTGACGATCTTCATAAGCATTTTCCTTCAGGCGAAAAAAAACGAGTGTGGCAACCGACGCCACACTCGTCGAAGAAAAACTCAATCCGTTCTTTTCAGTTTAGATGGCGTTCGCCACCGCGACCGGGCGACGGGACATCAGGCTGACCACCACGAAGCTCACCAGGCCGGCCACCAGGCTGTAGTAGATCGGGGTGTTGGCGTCCAGACCGTCCTTGAACATGAACAGCAAGGCAGTGGCGAAACCCAGCCCCATGCTGGCGATGGCGCCGGCGGTGGTAGCACGTTTCCAGAAGATCGCGCCGATCAGCGGAATCAGCATGCCGCCCACCAGCAGGTTGTACGCCAGGGTCAGGGCGCTGATCACGTCGTTCACCACCAGGGCGATGCCGAGCACCACGATACCGGTCAACATAGTCACCAGGCGGTTCAGGCCCAGGCTCGATTGTTTACCGCCACGCAGTTTCGGCAGCAGGTCTTCGGTCAGTGTGGTGGCGGCTGCGAGCAGGCCGGCGCTGGCGGTGGACATCATGGCGGCCAGGGCGGCAGCGATGACCAGGCCACGGATACCGTCCGGCAGGGACAGTTTCACGATGGCGGCGAACGCGTTGTTGACGTTGTCCAGATCCGGGATCAGCACGTGAGCGGCCATGCCGATGAGGGCGCAGGCCAGGCCGTAAAGAATGCAGTAGACACCGGCGAACGTACCGGCAACCTGAGCCACTTTGGCGGTCTTGACGGTGAACACCCGTTGCCAGATGTCCTGACCGATCAGGATGCCGAAGAAGTAGATCATGAAGTAGGTGATGATGGTGTCCCAACCGATGGTGGTGAAGCTGAAGCTCGCCGCCGGCAGTTTCAACACCAGTTCATCCCAACCGCCCACGCGGTACAGGCAGATTGGCAGCAGGATGAACATCAGGCCAACGGTCTTGATCACGAACTGGACGATGTCGGTCAGGGTCAGCGACCACATGCCGCCGATGGCCGAGTAGATCACCACCACGCCACCGCCGAGCAGTACCGAGACCCAGAACGGCAGGCCGAACAGCACTTGCAACACGGTGCCGATGGCCAGGATCGAGGTCACGCCGATCATCAGCGCGTACGCCAGCATGATCGCCGCGCTCGCGGAGCGGGCCATCGGGTTGTAGCGTTTTTCCAGGACCTGGGTAACGGTGTAGATCTTCAGCTTCAACAGCGGCTTGGCGAGGAACAGGTTCAGCGCCACGATGCCGCAACCCAGCGCGGCGCAGAGCCAGAAACCGGAGATGCCATGCACGTAGCCCAGGCGCACGGTGCCCACGGTGGACGCGCCGCCGAGAACGGTGGCCGCCATGGTGCCCATGTAGAGGGTTGGGCCGAGGTTACGACCGGCGACCAAAAAGTCTTCGTTGGTCTTGGCCTTGCGCATGCCGTAATAGCCGAGTATCAGCATCGCGGCGGCGTAGATGAGTACGACGAATAAATCCAAAGCCATTATGGCGTGTCTCCGATTGTCTTTTTTATGGTGAAACTAAAACGTTTCTGTGGACTGCTTTGTGTGGGAGCGGGCTCGCTCGCGAAAGCGGTTTGCCAGTCACATCGTTGCTGGATGTGCCGCCGCCTTCGCGAGCAAGCCCGCTCCCACAGTTGATTCAGGCGACTTGTCGCATCGCCGGTTTTGCGAGCGAATCCGTGCTCTTGTTGCGTGGATCGTTGGGGCCGAACACCGCCGTCGATTCCGGGAACAGACTCAGCAATACCAGATACACCACCGAGGCCAGGCCCAGGGTCACAGGCAGGCTGATGTCGATACCACCGGCCAGCTCGCCCAACGGTCCGACGAATTGCCCCGGCAGGTTCACGAAGCACAGGCCGACGGCCGCGCTCGGGATCCAGGCACCCAGGCCACGCCAGTTCCAGCCGTGGGTGAACCAGTAGCGGCCACCGGTTTCGCCACGGGTGAACACTTGCAGGTCATCCGGGCAGTAGAAGCCGCGACGAACCAGCAGGCCGATAATCATGATCACCATCCACGGGGTGGTGCAGGTGATGATCAGCACGGCGAAGGTCGACACGCTCTGCACCAGGTTCGCCGCGAAGCGACCGATGAAGATGAAGGCAATCGACATCACACCGATCAGCAGCGTGGCCTTGACCCGCGACAGCACCCGTGGGAACACGCTGGACATGTCCAGCCCGGTGCCATAGAGCGAGGTGGTGCCGGTGGACATGCCGCCGATCACCGCAATCAGGCACACCGGCAGGAAGAACCAGCTCGGCGATACCGCCAGCAAGCCGCCGACGTAGTTGTTGGCCGCGATGTAGTCCGGCGCCTTGATCGCAACGATGGTGGCGGTGGCAAGGCCGAACAGGAACGGGATCAGGGTGGCCAATTGCGCAGCGATGACCGACAGCATGATCCGGCCTTTGGGCGTCTCACGCGGGATGTAGCGCGACCAGTCGCCCAGGAACGCTCCGAAGGAAATCGGGTTGCTCATGGCCACCAGCGCGGCGCCGATAAAGGCTGCCCAGAACCCGGCCTGACCCATGGCCACCGTGCCGGCGTATTGACTGTCAAACGCCGGCGCAAAGGCGAAAATGCCCAGCAGGAACAACAGGCTGGCCGCCCACACCGCGATACGGTTGACCCACAGCATGAAGCGGAAGCCGTAGATGCACACGGTCAGGACCAGCAGCGCGAACAGGCCGTAGGCCAGGCCCAGGGTCAGGTCGGTTTCCGGCAGGTTGACCAGGCGCTTGGCCCCGCCCACCAGCGCATCGCCCGAGCTCCAGACGGAGAGCGAGAAAAACGCGATAGCGGTCAACAGCGACAGAAAAGAGCCGACGATGCGCCCGTGCACGCCGAAGTGCGCACCGGAGGACACCGCGTTGTTGGTGCCGTTGATCGGACCGAACAGGCCCATGGGCGCCAGGATCAATGCACCGAGCACCACGCCCAGCACAATCGCCCAGACGCCCGCCTGGAACGACAGGCCGAACAACACCGGGAAACTGCCAAGCACGGCGGTGGCAAAGGTGTTCGCGCCGCCGAAGATCAAGCGAAACAGGTCGCTGGGCCGGGCGTCGCGTTCATTGTCCGGGATCTGTTCGACCCCGTTTGTTTCGATGCTGCTAAGGCTTTTTTCGTTGTTGTTGTTATTCATGATCTGCTCCGATCATAAAGGCGCGCTCATCGTGTGTGAGCGTCACCTGTTTGGCTAAGGGGTTGGCAGCCCTTCCGGCATGGCGGACAAATGTTCGTGACAGGCCAGCCACTGGCCTTGTTGTTCTTGGCCAGACGCTTGTTTCTTGAAAACAATCGTCTCGCGCTCCTGGCTGAAGTGTTGCTCCCCTTGCATGCGCAGCTCGGTGGCCACGTCATGGATGAAAATCGCCACGTCGCCCTGCAGGCTGACGAAGGCGTTGCTCGAAGTACACGACAGCACTTCGAAGCCATCCTCGGCACGCCAGCTGTCCCACAACGCCTGGTAGGCATCGCGCGACAGCAGCGGCTGTTCGAGGGTGTAGAAGACGAAGCTGGCATCGGCGCTGAACGCGCCGAAGTAGGCTTCGCGATCGTTACGGGCGAAGGCGGATACCAGATCGGCAGCCGCGTTCAAGACCTGATCACGTTCGGTCATGACCCATCCTCAGCGGTG
This sequence comes from Pseudomonas fluorescens, assembly GCF_902498195.1. Classification (GTDB taxonomy): domain Bacteria; phylum Pseudomonadota; class Gammaproteobacteria; order Pseudomonadales; family Pseudomonadaceae; genus Aquipseudomonas; species Aquipseudomonas fluorescens_BU. Next base: position 962,481 of record NZ_CABVIY010000002.1, read on the forward strand.
AACCACGCCTGGCAGTACGCAGAGCATTTCGTACAGCAGGTTGGCGGCCAGCAGCGAGGTGTTACCGGTGGTGTCGTAAGCGGGCGAGACTTCTACCAGATCGCAACCGACCAGGTCGAGGCCTTGGCAGCCGCGAACGATTTCGATCGCCTGAATGGTCGTCAGGCCGCCGATTTCCGGGGTGCCGGTGCCAGGGGCCCAGGCCGGGTCGATGCCGTCGATGTCGAAGCTCAGGTACACCGGGCCGCCACCGACTTTCTCGCGCACTTCAGCCATCAGCGGGGCGAGGGATTTGTGCCAGCACTCTTCGGCCTGGACCACACGGAAGCCCTGGTTGCGGCTCCAGTTGAAGTCGTCGGCGGTGTAGCCCTGGGCACGCAGGCCGATCTGGACCACGCGGTCCGGGTCGATCAGACCTTCTTCAACGGCGCGACGGAAGGTGGTGCCGTGGGCGATTTTCTCGCCGAACATGTGATCGTTCACATCGGCGTGGGCGTCGATGTGCACCAGGCCGACCTTGCCGTGCTTCTTGTGGATGGCACGCAGGATCGGCAGGGTGATGGTGTGGTCACCGCCCAGTGTCAGCGGGATCACATCGTGTTCGAGGATGTTGTCGTAGGATTCTTCGATGATCCGTACGGCATCCAGCAGGTTGAAGGTGTTGATCGCCACGTCGCCGATGTCGGCAACCGACAGCGAGTCGAACGGCGCAGCACCGGTGGCCATGTTGTACGGGCGGATCATCACCGATTCGGCGCGGATGTCGCGCGGCCCGAAACGGGTGCCGGGGCGCAGCGAAGTACCGATGTCCAGGGGCACGCCTACGAAGGCAGCGTCCAGGCCGGCAGCGGTAGGAACATGGGGGAGTCGCAGCATGGTGGCGATGCCGCCGAAACGCGGCATTTCGTTGCCGCCCAGTGGTTGGTGAAGAATCTTGTCCACGGGTAGGGCCTCATCGTCGTTGTTTTATTTATGTCGGTTGCGCCGGTCGGGGAGACACAGGCACCGCTGTGGGCTGATTCTGCGAAAGGTAGTGGCCGGGAAGAATCGCTACGGGCAAATACTTAGTTCAGATTTTTCTAAACTAATGGCGATGGTGGCGATAGACTTCACCTTTGACTTACTGGCTGACGGATGACTCTGTAGGAGCTGCCGAAGGCTGCGATCTTTTGATTTTGATCCTATGTGGCCCTGAACGCGTCGAGAATCAAAAGATCGCAGCCTTCGGCAGCTCCTACAGTGCTCGACCTGTGTTTGGAGTGCCCCCATGGCCAACGCTTTACCCGACCTGAAACTATTGCGCATTTTCGTCAGTGTGGTGCGGCATCAGGGATTCGCCAACGCCCAGCAAGAGCTCAACCTCTCGACGTCGGCCATCAGCACCTACATGAGCCAGCTCGAATCAGCGCTCGGCCTGGTGCTGTGCCATCGCGGTCGTGGTGGTTTCAGCCTGACCAGCAAAGGCGAACTGTTCCACCAGGAAACCCTGCGCCTGCTCGGCGAGCTGGAAGGTTTCGAACAATACGCCGCCGCGCTCAAGGGCGAATTGCGCGGCACGCTGAACCTGGGGGTGATCGACTCCACGGTCAGCGACAAGGCCTTACCGTTCGCCGAAGCCATTGGCGCCTACAGCCAGGAACACCCGGCGGTGCATTTGCACCTGTCGGTCATGAGCCCCTACGAACTGCAACTGGGCGTGCAGGACAACCGCCTCGACCTGGCCATCGGCGCGTTTTCCACGCGCATGAGCGGGCTGGTGTACATGCCGCTCTACCGCGAACAGCACTGGTTGTATTGCAGCACGCGGCACCCGCTGTTCAACGAACGGCGCATTCCCGAGCAGGTCATTACCCAGCAACGCATGGTCGGGCGTGGCTACTGGAGCCAAGCCGAACTGGCGCGCCACGGCTTCAAGCACAGCGCCGCGACGGTGGAGAGTATGGAGGCGCAGCTGATCCTGGTGCTGTCCGGTGCCTATATCGGCTATTTGCCTGAACACTACGCTCAGGCCTGGGCCGACAAGGGTGACTTGCGCGTGCTGCTGCCGGCGACTTTCGGGTATCAGGCGCCGTTCTCGATGATCGTGCGCCGGGGCCGCAGCCGCGAGCCGCTGATCCAGACCTTCCGCGATCTGCTCAAAGCGCAGCTCAACCAGGTTTAAGACCATGTCCAGAATCCAGTGCCCGCGCTGCCTGCGCCCGCAAACCCACTGCCTGTGCCCACTGATCCCCAGCCTCGACAGCCGCACCCGGGTCTTGATCCTGCAACACCCCAGCGAAGTGAATCATGCGCTGAACACCGCGCGCCTGGCGGCGCTGGGCTTGAACAATGCCCAGTTGATCGTTGGCGAGGTGTTCGAGGATTTGCCAACGCTGTTGAATCAGCCGGGGTATCAGGCGCGATTGTTGTTTCCCGCCGACGATGCGCAGCCAATGCAGGCTTACAGCGCATCGGATGATCCGTTGTTGCTGGTGGTCCCGGACGGCACCTGGCGCAAGGCGCGCAAGATGCTGCACTTGAACCCGTTGCTGGCGGCGCTGCCCAGGGTGACTTTGGCCGAAGGTGGTGTGTCCCGTTATCGGCTGCGCAAGGCGCCGGGGCCGGGCGCGTTGTCGACGGTGGAGGCGATTGTGCAGGCGTTGCAGGTGCTGGAAGCGCCGGCTTCGTTCGCGTCGTTGTTGAAGCCGTTCGAAGCCTTGATCGAGGGGCAGATAGCGGCGATGGGGGCGGAGGTTTTTCAGCGTAATCATGGGTTGAAATAATCGGCGTTTTTAGGGGCTTGCTCGCGAAAGCGCCAGAACAATCACAGAAAATCCCCACTGCAACTACCTTTCGCGCATCGCCTCGGTCCGCGCTTTCAACACCGGTTTAAGCAAGTAATCCAGCACCGTTTTCTCCCCGGTAATAATGTCCACGGTCGCCACCATCCCCGGGATGATCAGCAGCGGTTTCGCATCCCCGCCCAAATGGTTCTTATCGGTGCGCACCTGAATCAGGTAGAAGCTGTTGCCCTTGTCATCGGTGATGGTGTCCGCGCCAATCAGTTCAAGCTTGGCGCTCAAGCCGCCATAGATCGTGTAGTCGTAGGCACTGAACTTGACCATGGCTTTCTGGCCCGGATGCAGGAATGCCACGTCCTGTGGCCGCACTTTGGCCTCGATCAGCAGGTTGTCTTCGAAGGGCACGATTTCCACCATGTCGCTGCCCGGTTGGACCACGCCGCCAATGGTGTTGACCTTCAACACCTTGATGATGCCCTTGACCGGCGAGGTCACGGTGGTGCGGGTCACGCGGTCGTCGATGGCGATGCTCGACGCTGTGATTTTCGACAGGTCGGTGCGTTTCTCATTCAGTTCCTTGGCCGCTTCCGAACGGAAGGTCTGTTCCGATTCGTCGATCTTGCTCTTGATCTCGGCCATCGCCGATTCCGCCCGGGGTATCGCCAGGGTGGTGGCGTTCAGCGAGCCACGGATTTCCACGGCGCTGCGCTTGAGCCGCAGGATTTCCACCGGCGACACGGCGCCGGTCTTGACCAGTGGCTCGGACATGTTCATTTCCTGGTTGACCAGCGCCAGGCTTGAGCTGTACTGCCCGGCCTTGGAGCGAAACTCCGCCAGCTCCTGGGTTTTTTGCCGCAGTTGTTCGGTCAGCGTGCGTTGCTCGCTGGCCAGTCGCCGTTGCCGTTGTTCGTACAGCGAGCGTTCGTCTTCGGCCACTTGCGGCGCCTTGGCGATCACCTCGTCCGACAGCTTGAAGGGCCGGCCCTCGGCTTCCGCCGACAAGCGTTCGACCTGCGCGGTCAGCGCGTATCGATCGACTTCGCTTTCCCCCTTATTCGACAGGTAGCGCGTGTCATCCAGGCGCAGCAGGGTATCGCCCTTGTTCACCATTTGCCCTTCGCGGACGAAGATCTCGGTGACGATACCGCCCTCAAGGTTCTGGATCACTTGCACCTTGCTCGACGGAATCGCCTTGCCTTCGCCCATGGTCACTTCCTGCAACACGGCGAACTTGGCCCAGACCAGCGCGCTGATCAGCAGCGCCGCCGCCAGCCACACGGTGATCCGCGACCAGCGCGGGGAGTCCTGCAATGAAGCGCCGGCCGTTTCCGGCATGAATTCGACTTCGGCGCTTTTGTTGAAACTGTTGAAGTAGCCACGTGAACCTTGATCCGCAGACATGGGCAACTCCTAGACCGCCGCAGAGCCGACACGGCCCTTGCGCAGTGCGTCAATGACCGCTTCTTTAGGGCCGTCGGCGACGATCCGCCCGTTATCCAGCACCACCAGTCGATCTACCAGGCTGAGCATTGAGGTGCGGTGTGTGACCAGCAACAGGGTCTTGCCCTGCATCCAGCCCTGGAGTTTTTGCCGCAGGACGTCTTCGCTGCTGTTGTCCATGGCGCTGGTGGGTTCGTCCAGCAGCATGATCGGCGGATCGAGCAACAGCGCCCGGGCCAGCAGCACGGCTTGGCGTTGACCGCCGGACAGCAGCTGCCCGCGCTCACCCACGGGCCGGTCGAAGCCTTGCGGATGTTGCCGGGCCAATTCGGTGACACCTGTCAGTTCCGCCACTTCGAGCATGCGCGAATCACTGATATAGCGCGCGCCGAGGGTCAGGTTGTCACGCAGGCTGCCGGCCAGCAGCGGCAGGTCGTGGGCGACGTAACCGATCTGGTGGCGCAGGTCGGCGACATCGAGTTGCCGCAGGTCCAGGCCATCGAGCAGCAACTGGCCTTCCGCCGGTTCGTAGAAGCCCATCACCAGTCGCGCCAGGGTGCTTTTGCCCGAGCCGCTGCGGCCGATGATGCCGATCCGTTCGCCGGGTTTGACGCTGAAGCTGACATTGGCCAGCGCCGGTGCGTTCTGGCCGTTGTAGTGGAACGTCACGCCGACTACGTCCAGTGCCCCTTGCAGCTGTGTGCGTTCCAGCGGCCGTTGCGAAGCATCGCGCTCCTGGGGCAGCGACATCAGCGCGTCGGTGCTTTTCATGGTCAGTTGCGCTTGCTGGTAGCGGGTGATCAGCCCGGCGATCTGCCCCAGCGGCGCCAGCACCCGGCTGCCGAGCATGTAGGTTGCCACCAGCGCGCCGACGCTCAGGTTGCCGGCGATGATGCTGTAGACCCCGGCGACGATGGTCGCCATGCCGGAGAACTGCTGGATGAACAGCGTGCCGTTGGTGGCCAGCGCCGCCAGGTTGCGCGCGTGGCTGTCGAGGCGGGTGAGGGCGCCGTGGGTGCTTTCCCATTTGTGCTGGCGCTCGCTTTCGGCGCTGCAGGCCTTGAGGGTTTCCAGGCCGCCGAGGGTTTCAATGAGCAGGGCCTGGCGTTCGGCGCCCAGGGTCAGGCTTTTTTGCACGGTGTCGCGCAGCCGCGCCTGAATCACCATGGCGAAAATGATCGTGATCGGGAAGGCCAGGACCGGAATCACCACCAGCCAGCCGCCGAGCAGGCCAATCACCAGCAGCATCAGCAGGGCAAAGGGCAGGTCGATGAGGCTGGTGAGTGTCACGGCGGTGAGAAATTCCCGCAGGCCCTGGAAGTCATGAATGCTCTGGGCGAAACCGCCGATGGTCGCCGGTCGCGCTTTCATCGCCATGCCGGTGATGCGCTCGAACAGCGTCGCGGACAGGATCACGTCGGTTTTCTTGCCGGCGGTGTCCAGCAAATGCGCGCGCACCACGCGCAGCACCAGTTCGAACCCGGTGCCGATCAGCAAGCCGATGGACAACACCCACAGCGTCGAGGTGGCCTGGTTCGGCACCACGCGGTCGTAGGTCTGCATCACGAACAGCGGCACCATCAGGCCCAGCAGGTTGATCAGGAAACTCGCCAGGATCGCATCGCTGTACAGCCACTTCGACAGCTTCAGGGTGTCGCGAAACCAGGCTTGCACCCGGGGCACCAGGGGCGAGCGCAGGTCTTCAAGTTCGTGTCGTGGCCGGGCGAACAGGGCCTGGCCCGCGTAATGTTCTTCCAGCGCTTGCGGGCTGATCCATTGTTCGCCGCCCTCGGCTTCGCTGGGCAGGATCAGCACCCGGCCATCCTCGCCGATGCGGCGCAACACGGCGGTGCGGCCATTGTTCAGCAGCAGCAGGACCGGCAGGTTGAGCGGGGAAATGTCCTTGAGGTCGCGGCGCAGCAGGCGCGCCTGCAAACCGGCCCGGGCCGCTGCGCGGGGCAGCAGGTCCAGGCTCAGGCGTTGGTGTGCCATTGGCAGCCCGGCACTGAGGCTGGCGCGGCTGACCGTCGCGCCATGGAGTTTGCAGAGGATCAACAGACCATCGAGAAGCGGGTCATCGAAGCTCAGGCGCGGATCGACACCGGTGTTGCCGGGTTCCATGCTGGTCACATTGATCGCTCCCGTAATTGCACGACTACTGTAGGAGCGAGCAAGCTCGCGATGAACCTGAGGGCGCCGCGGGGTGTCAGGCTTCCCGCGTCATCGTTAACGATCATCGCGAGCATGCTCGCTCCTACAGGGACCTTATTTGAGTTCAGGCAGACGAGCTTCACTTTTGACTTCGGTCTGGGCGATCGCATCGACGGGCAGCACGACCCGCTGTTTGCTCAACAACTGCCCCATGTTCGCCAGTACACGGTACATCGAAAATTCCTCGGTGTAGCGTACTTCGGTGTAGCGGCGGTTGGCGTTGTAGAGTTCGTTTTCACTGTCGAGCAGGTCGAGCAGGGTACGCTGGCCGAGGCCGAACTGATCCTGGTAGGCCATGCGCACGCGTTTGCTGGTGTCGGCGTATTCACGGGCGGTCGGGGTTTGTTTCTTGGCGTTGACCATGGCGTTCCAGGCCAGGTGAATGTTCTCGTTGAGCTGGCGCAGGGCGTTGTTGCGGATGTCCATGGCCTGATTGATCTTGTGGGCGTCGGACTGCAGCCGCGCCTTGTCGCTGCCACCGCGGAACAGGTTGTAGTTCATCACCACGCCGACCCGCCATTCGTTGTCGTGGCCTTCTTCGCCGGCGATGTTGTTGTTCGCGCCCACCGCCGCTTCGGCGTCGAAGCGCGGGTAGAACGGCGACTTGGCGACTTCGTACTGGCTCTCGGCCGATTGCACGTCCGCCTGGGCGGATTTCAGGTAGGGGTTGTTTTCCACCATGCTCTGCTGGGCTTCCTGCAGGCTGGCCGGCAGTTCGCCACGGGTCGAAGGCGGTGCTTCAAGCTCATCGGGCAGGCGCCCGACGACGGCGTAGAAGTTCGATTCGGCGTCGGCCAGGTCGACTTCGGCGGTGTCGAGGTTGTTCTCCGCCAGCGCCCGACGAGCGGTGGACTGGTCGGCGTCGGCGTTGCTGCCGACACCGCGCTCGGTGCGCAGGCCGATCTGGTCGTTGACCCGCAAGTGCGCTTGCAGGTTGTTCTTGGCCAGGGTCACCAGTTCACGGCGCTTGAGCACTTCGAGGTAGACCTCGATGGTGCGCAAGGCCAGGTCCTGGGCGGTGCCCTGGGCGTAATAGGCCCGGGAGTTGACCACGCCCTTGGTGCGCTCGACCTCGTTGGCGGTGTTGAAACCGTCGAACAGCATCTGGCGCAGGCGCAGTTCCGATTGGGTGTAGTTGAGGATTTCCGTGTGGTGATTGCCGAACGCCCGGGTGTTGGTGTTATCGCTGTAACCGCGACCGTAGGCGGCATTCAAATCGACGGACGGATAAAAGCCCCCCTTGGCGACCTTCACGTCCTCATCAGCCGACAGACGGCTGTCTACCCGCGACGCCAGCTCCGGGTGGGTCGCGATGGTGCTCTGGATCGCTTCGGTCAATGACATGGCATTTGCCTGGGAAGTGCAGGCCATGGCCAGTAAAACTGCGGAGCAGAGGGGGGTTAAAAGGCGCATGGGTGCATCTCCCTGATTCCTGATGGCGCTTATCAGTCGCCAATTATTTGACGACATTTATGGGTAAACCGTTTCATGCTTTTAACAACAGAGCTAAGAACATTCTGGAGACAACCTAAGAAGTATTTCTCATAAGCTTTATGCCGAAAAAAACTTATGCGCTCTGCAAAATCCAGCACATTGTTCAATGGCGAAGCCCTGGATTTACGAGCTTTAGGGCGCTCATCGGGGCTTGAGAAAAAGTTCCAATCCAATTATCGACATAGAGCGGAGAAGTGCTGGAGGGGAGGGACGCGGGGCGGACTGGGGTGACGGTTTTTTGTCACACGAGTGATTCAGGACCGTTACGCATCGCTTGCAGGGCAAGTTGTCGCGGAAGTAGGGCCCGATGCCATTGATTGCAAAGGGTTTGCACCCGTCCGTAGGCGACGCCCTTGAGCAATACGCTGGGCGAGATGTCGCCGGGGCAGCGGCTTACTTACGTAACGCCGCTGGTCGGTAGACGATCCGCCGGGCCACCTGCCTGGGTCATCCACACGCATGTTCTCCGTAACAAAAAAGGTGCCGACGGTGGTTGGCAGCGGAGGAGATGCACATGGCTACGCTCATCGGTATCGTCAGTAAGGTCATCGGTCAGGTGTTCGCAGTGGCGAGCGACGGCACGCGTCGCGTGCTGATCGAGGGCGACCGATTGTTCGCCGGTGATCAACTCAATACCGGTGCCGAAGGCGCGGTGGCCGTGCATCTGCAAAACGGCCAGGAGCTGACCCTGGGACGGGGCAGCAGCCTGCAAATGAACGCTCAGCTGCTGGCGCATCAATCGCCCCACGTGAACACGGCCGAGGCGGTGACGCCGAGCCAGGCGCAATTGAGCGATGTCGAGCAACTGCAAAAAGCCATTGCCGCCGGTGACGACCCGACGCAGAGCGCTGAAGCCACGGCGGCCGGGCCAGGTTCGACCGGGCCTGCCGGTGGCGCCCTGGGCGGCGGCCACAGTTTTGTCTTGCTTGAAGAAGTGGGCGGGCGGGTCGATCCGAAAATCGGCTTCCCCACCGCCGGTTTCAATGGCATCCCCGAGCTGCCCGAAGAACGCCTGGCCGGTGACCCGGACAATGGCATCGCGGCGGTCGATGCGCCGGTATCGCCAGTGGCGCCCGTGGTGCCCGATACACCGAATGATTCGAACAATCCGGTCACCCTCGACGGCCTGTCGGTGTCGGGGGGCGAGCTGACCCTCAACGAAGCCAACCTCGCCGATGGCTCGGCGCGCAATCCTGCCGCGCTGACCCAGAACGGCACCTTCACCGTCACGGCGCCCGATGGGCTGACCAGCCTGAGCATTGGCGGGATCAATATCGTCAGCGGCGGTGTCGCGGTGGGCTTCCCGCAGTCGATCACCACCCCGTTGGGCAGCACCCTGACCATCACCGGGTACAACCCGGCGACCGGCGTGGTCAGCTACAGCTACACCCTCAACGGCAGCGAATCCCATTCGACCGGTGACGGCACCTCCCTCAGCGAGCACTTCACTGTCGTGGCGGGCGACAGCAACGGCGACACCGCCACCGGGTCCCTGGACATCACCATCATCGACGACGCGCCCAAGGCGATCGACGACAGCAACAGCGGCACGGCGTCGGAAAACCAGCTGACCCTCAACGGCAACGTGCTGAGCAACGACATACAGGGCGCGGACCGTGTGCCGGTCGGTGAAAACGCCGGCCCGATCACCCCCGGTACTTTTGTCGGCAAGTACGGCACCCTGGTGCTGAACGCCAATGGCACTTACACCTACACCCTGAACGTCAGCGATGCCGACTACAAAGCCCTGCACGGTGGCGCCGCCGGCACCGAGACCTTCACGTACACGCTCACCGACGCCGACGGCGACACCAGCACCGCCAACCTGGTGCTGAACATCCGCAACGACAACGATGGGGTGACCCTCAACGGCCTCGACGTGAAGGGCGGTGAGCTGACGGTCTACGAGAAAAACCTCAGCGACGGCACCAGCCCCGACACACCGGCGCTGACCCAGCACGGCACCTTCACCGTCAGTGCGCCGGATGGCCTGCAAACCCTGACCGTGGGCGGCATCTCCGTGGTCAGCGGCGGCGTGGCGGCCGGGTTCCCGCAATCGATCACGACGCCATTGGGCAGTACGCTGACCATCACGGGCTACAACCCGGCGACCGGCGTGGTCAGCTACAGCTACACCCTGGTGGATAACGAAACCCACCCGAACGCCAACGGTGCCAACAGCCTCACCGAGAATTTCAACGTCGTTGCCACCGACACCGATGGCAGCACCGCCTCCGGGCAGATCAACGTCAACATCGTCGACGACCTGCCGACCGCCCATGCCGACGACCCTTCAGTGAGAGAGGGCGGCACGATCCGCGGCAACGTGCTGGACAATGACATCGGCGGTGCCGACGGGCTGGACCCCAAGGGCGCGGTGGTGGGCGTGCGCGCCGGTTCGGACACCTCGACCTCGGCGATCGGCGGCCTGAACGAGCAGATCATCGGCAAATACGGCTACCTGACCCTCGCTGCCAACGGCGACGCGGTCTACCACAGCAACCCGAATGCGGTGAACGGCTCGGGGGCGGTGGACGTGTTCACTTACACAATCCGCGATGCCGACGGTGACGAGAGCACCACCACCATCACCGTCGGCGTCTACGACAGCTGCCTCATAGCGGCCAGCGACCGCGACGTCACCGTGTACGAAAAAGCCCTGGACCTGACCAGGGACGGCCAGGACCTGGCCCCCGGCACGGTCGTCGGCAGCCAGCCGGGCAGCACCGGCGAAACCGCCAGCGGCTCTCTGGTCGGCTCGGTGACCGGCGGCGTGGGCGCAATCACCTACGCCCTGGTTGGCAGCGCCACCGGCCACTATGGGCAGATCGTGCTCAATCCCGACGGCAGCTACACCTACACCCTGACCTCGTCGGCCAGCACCACGCCCCAAGCCAACGATGGCGCCAACAAGGTGAGTGAAAGTTTCACGTATCAGGCCACCGACTCTCAGGGCAACACCGTCACCAGCACCATCGTGGTCAACGTCGTCGATGACGTACCGCAAGCCAAGGCTGACGACCCTTCAGTGACGGTAGGCGGCACGATTCGCGGCAACGTGCTGGACAATGACATCGGCGGCGCCGATGGGCTGGCCGCCGGCGGCGGGGTGGTGGGCGTGCGCGCCGGTGCGGACACCTCGACCTCGGCGATCGGCGGCCTGAACCAGCAGATCGTCGGCAAGTACGGCTACCTGACCCTCGCCGCCAACGGCGACGCGGTCTACCACAGCAACCCGAATGCGGTGAACGGCCCGGGGGCGGTGGACGTGTTCACTTACACAATCCGCGATGCCGACGGCGACGAGAGCACCACCACCATCACCATCGGCGTCAACGACAGCTGCATCACAGCGGTCAGCGACCATGACGTCACCGTGTACGAAAAAGCCCTGGACCTGAGCAAGGACGGCCAGGACCTGGCCGCCGGTACCGTCGTCGGCAGCCAGCCAGGCAGCACCGGCGAAACCGCGAGCGGCAGCCTGGTCGGCTCGGTGACCGGCGCCGTGGGCGCGATCACCTATGCCCTGGTCGGCAGCGCCAACGGAGCCTACGGGCAAATTCACCTCAACCCGAACGGCACCTACACCTACACCCTGACCTCTCCGCCGAGCACCACGCCCCACGCCAATGACGGCGCCAACGTCATGCATGAAAACTTCACCTACCAGGCCACCGATTCCCTGGGCAACGTGGTTACCAGCACCATCGTGGTCAACATCGTCGATGACGTGCCGAAGGCGATGAACGACAGCAACCCCAAAACGGCCTCGGAGTCGTTACTGACCCTCAACGGCAACGTGCTGGCCAACGATGTGCAAGGCGCCGATGCCGTGGCGACCGGCCCCAACAGCGGGCCGATCACTCCCGGCACCTTCGTCGGGACCTACGGCACCCTGCAATTGAATGCCAACGGCACCTACACCTACACCCTGAACCCCGCCGATGCCGATTTCAAAGCCTTGCAAGGCCGTGGCAACGGCACCGAGACCTTCACCTACACCCTCACCGACGCCGATGGCGACACCAGCAACGCCCAGCTGGTGCTGAACGTCCATAACAACAATGACCCGGTCATCATCAAAGGCCTGGATATCGATTGCGGCGAGCTGACGGTCTACGAAAAGAACCTCAGCGACGGCTCCCACCCCAACACGCCCGCACTGACCCAGAGCGGCACTTTCACAGTCACCGCCCTGGATGGCCTGCAAACCCTGACCGTGGGCGGGATTGCCCTGGTCAGCGGCGGGGTCGCGGCCGGGATTCCGCAATCGATCGTCACGCACCTGGGCAATACCCTGACCATCACCGGCTACAACCCGGTGACCGGCGTCGTCAGCTACAGCTACACCCTGGTGGATAACGAAACCCACGAGAGCGGCAAGGGCGCCAACACCCTCACCGAGGACCTCAACGTGGTCGCCGTCGACACCGATGGCAGCCGGGCGACCGGGCAGATCAACGTCAACATTGTCGATGACCTGCCCACCGCCAGAGCCGACACCCCTTCAGTGGTCGAAGGCGGCACGATCAGCGGCAACGTACTGGACAATGACATCGGCGGTGCCGACGGGATAGCAGCGGTCATCGGTGTACGCGCTGGCGGCAATCCGTCGAAGGCGGTGGTGGGCGGGCTCAATACGCAGATCATCGGCAAGTACGGTTACCTGACCCTGGACGCCGATGGCAGCGCGGTCTATCACAGCAACCCGGACTCGGTCGGCAAGGAGGGGGCGACCGATGTCTTCACCTATACCGTGCGCGATGCCGATGGCGACCAAAGCACCACCACCATCACCATCGATGTCTGCAACGCCCAGATCAAGGCCATCCCCGACACCGACGTGACGGTCTACGAAAAAGCCCTGGACCTGAGCAAGGACGGCCAGGACCTGGCGGCCGGCACTGTCACCGGCAGCGATCCGGGCAACACCGGGGAAACCGCCAGTGGCACGCTGGTGGGCTCGGTCACCGGCGCGTCGGGCGCGATCAACTACACCCTGGTCGGCAGCGCCACCGGCACCTACGGGCAACTGCTGCTCAATGCCAACGGCACCTACACCTACACCCTGACCTCGGCGCCGAAAACCTCGCCGGGCGCCAACGATGGCCCGAACACCCTGAGCGACACCTTCACCTACAAGGCCACCGATGCCCAGGGCACCAGCACCACCAGCACCATCGTGGTCAACATCGTCGATGACGTGCCCAGGGCCGTGGCGACGGAACACACGATCATCGCGGCCGGCACCGACACCAACCTGCTGCTGGTGATCGATGTGTCCGCCAGCATGAACGAGCTCTCCGGGGTAGGGCGTCTTTCGCGGCTTGAGTGGGCCAAACAGGCGATCAGTACCTTGCTCGACAAATACGACGACCTGGGTGACGTGAAGGTACAGATCGTTACCTTCGGCAGCCACGCGAATGACCCGACCTCACTGTGGGTGGACGTGGCGACCGCCAAGTCGATCATCGCCGGTTTGAAGGCCAGCGGCGGTACCGACTACGACGAAGCAGTGAAGGTGGCCAAAGACGCCTTCGACAATGACGGCAAACTGACGGGCGCACAGAACGTCGGCTACTTCTTCTCCGACGGCAAACCCAACGAAGGCTCGATCGGGACCCGGGATGAGGCGGACTGGAAAGAGTTTCTCACCGACAATCACATCAAGAACTACGCGATCGGCCTGGGCAAAGGCGTCGACAATGACGCCCTCGATCCACTGGCGTACGACGGCAATGGCGCGGGCACCAATACCAACGCGGTGATCGTCACCGAGCTTGGCCAGCTCAACGCAGTACTCTCGGGCACGGTGGTCGGCGCAGCCTTGACCGGTTCGCTGCTGGGCGAGGGCGGTTCATTCGGGGCCGATGGCGGCTTCATCAAAACCATCACCATCGATGGCACCACCTACACCTACGATCCCCGGGGCAACAGCAACGACGGCGCGCTGACCGCCAGCGGCGGTCCCAACCACGGCACCTTCAACACGCTCAACAACACCTTGAGCATCGCCACCGGCAACAACGGCACCCTGGTGGTGAACCTCGACACCGGCGAATACAGCTACGTTTCGCAGAAAACCACCTCGGTGGCGCTCACCGAAAACATCGCTTTCACCGTCAGTGACCACGACGGCGATCTCGCCAACTCGAGCCTGGTGGTCAAGGTCACTCCCAATGCGCCCCCTCTACCCGTGGCCGGCGATGATCACATCATCACCAACATCCTCTCGGCCAAGGTCACCGTGCCCGGCGACGTGCTGGTGGCCAACGACGTCAACCCCGATGGCAGTCCGCTCAGCGCGACGCCGACCACCTTCAATACCGGCTGGGCCGGCAAAGGCTCGGACCTCACCGGCAGCGGCGCGATCAGCTTCACCGGCATCGGGTCCAAGGAGTCGAACCAGATCCTCAATGACGTGCGCAGTTCGTTCGCCGGCAATGCCGCGACCATGACGGCGCTGTTGGTGATCAGTGGCTACCTGGGGCCGGTCACCGCGGCCAACATCAATGACGAGGACCGCATCACCGTCAACCTCAAGCAGGGCGAAACCCTCAACCTGGACCACAACCTGGCTGACGGCCATATCACGATGCAGTACTCCACCAATGGCGTTGACTGGACGACCCTCGGTGCTGATCCCATCATCGCGGCGTCGGACGCTGCGTACCAGATCCAGATCTCCAACGTGAAAAACCCCGGTGAAATCGGCGCCGGCGGTTCGGAAAAATACGAACTGACCCTCAAGCTCGATTATTCCGCTGCCCACGACCTGACGCCGGACTACCACGGCACCTACACCACCAACGACGGCCATGGCGGCAGCGCCAGCGGCAACGTGTCCATCAGCTATCAGGATGGCCACACCCTCACCGGGACCGGCGGCGACGACACGCTGCTGGCGGGCAGCGGCGACAACCTGCTGCAGGGCGGTGACGGCAACGACATTCTCAGCGCCGGCGATGGCAACAACGAACTGCACGGTGATGGTGGCAACGACTTGCTGTTCAGCGGCACGGGCAATGACCTGCTCGACGGCGGCACCGGCAACGATACCGTCAGCTATGCCCACGCCATGGCGGGTGTGACGGTCAACCTGGGTGAGACCGGGGCGCAGAATACGTTCGGTGCCGGCACCGACACCCTGACCGCCATCGAAAACCTCGTCGGTTCCAGTTTCAACGACAAGCTGACCGGGGACGACAACAGCAACGTCATCACCGGCGGCCTGGGCAACGACGTGCTCAACGGCGAGGGCGGCGACGATTTCCTGATTGGCGGGTTGGGCAACAACACCCTGACTGGCGGCAGCGGCGCCGACACCTTCCAGTGGCTCAAGGGCAATAGCGGCCATGACGTGATCACCGACTTCACGCCGGGCACCGACAAGCTCGACCTGTCGCAACTGCTGCAAGGGGAGAACAGCACCGCGGCGTCGCTGGATGACTACCTGCACTTCAAGGTCATCGGCAGCGGCGAGTCCCTGGTCACCAGCATCGACGTCAGCGCCCTGGCCGGGGCGGCACCGAACCAGACCATCGACCTGGCCGGCATCAACCTGGCCAGCCATTACGGCGTCACGCCAGGGGCGGGCGGGGTGGTGTCCGGTGCGGACTCGGCCACCATCATCAACGGCATGCTCAACGATCATTCGTTGAAGGTGGACACCGTGTGACCTGAAGGGCTGGTTCACGCAAATCCCCTGTAGGAGCGAGCCTGCTCGCGATAGCGGTTTCACCTTCAACAAGGCTGTTGACTGAACCATCGCTATCGCGAGCAGGCTCGCTCCTACAGGTTTATCGGGTACACATCACATCGGCTCAGGCGGCCCGATCAACCGTCCCATCACCCCGAACACCCCCAACTCCCTGATCGCCTCCAGCTCCCCCTGGGTCTCGACCATTTCGGCAATCAACGGCAAATCAATGCTGTTGGTCGCCCTGAAGATCGCCTCGATAAACAGGCGTTTGTCCCGCTGCTCGTCGATATGCCGGATATAGGCGCCATCGATTTTCAGGTAGGCCAGGCCCAGTTGGGTGAGGTTGCCGATCTGGCTGAAACTGCCGCCAAAATGCTGCAGGCCGATGCGGTAGCCGGTGTCGAGCAGGCTATGACTCAGCCGCTGTAGTTCGTCGGGCGGCGGCAATTGGCGCTCATCGATTTCCAGGATCAGCAACGGCGCCAGTTCCGGCAGGGATTCGAGCATGTCGAGGATCAGTTGCAACTGCGGCTGATCACGCAAGGTATTGCCGGACAGGCTCAGCGCCAGCGGCCAGCGATTGACAGCCAGGTAGTCCAGGGTCGCTTCGAGCATGGCCAGGTCGAAGCGTGCCGACCAGCCCAGACGCTCGATCCAGGGCAGGAAATGCCCGGCGGCAATGGTTTGTCCCTGTGGGTCGAGCAGGCGTGCAAGGACTTTGTGATGCAACACTTCGCTGGTGTCGGCGCATTGCACCACCGGCTGGAAATACAGCTGTAGTTTGCCTTGGGTCAGCGCCTCGTCGATCCAGCTGCGCCAGTCCTGCTGGGATGGGGGCGACAGGGTTTCGCCGTGGCTCAAGTGCACCCAGGGTCGGTCGACGTGCTGGCGAGCCTGGGCCAGTGCCTGATCGAGCCGCATCAGCACGTCGCCGGGTGTTTCGCC
The DNA here is from genome assembly GCF_902498195.1 of Pseudomonas fluorescens. GTDB lineage: Bacteria > Pseudomonadota > Gammaproteobacteria > Pseudomonadales > Pseudomonadaceae > Aquipseudomonas > Aquipseudomonas fluorescens_BU. Next base: position 979,053 of record NZ_CABVIY010000002.1, read on the forward strand.
GGGATGGTAGGCGACGATGCCCAGGTGCGCGACCGGTGTGCAGTCACTGGCACCGGTCAGGCGCAGGTTTTCCAGGGTGGTGCTGATTTCGGCGGCCAGGCGTGCGGCGTCCTCGGTATCGAGGCCCGGCGTCAACAGGCTGAATTCGCCCCCGCGGTTACGCGCCGCCAGCCAGGTCCGCCGCTGCGGCGGTCGGGTCAGGCGCTTGAGCAGTTCGCCGACGGCGCTGATCAACGCATCGGTGCGTTGGCCGCCCAGGCGCTGGTTGAGTCCGGTCAGGTCATTGATGCGCAATACCAGCAAATGACCGTCGCACTGTTGTTCGGCGACCAGCAAGTGGTCCGCCAGTTGTTCATCCAGCAAGCGCCGGTTGGCCAGGCCGGTCAGGCTGTCCTGATAGGATTCGTTGCGCAGCTTTTCACTGCGCAACGCCTCTTCGGTAAACAGCGCCTTGAGCTTCTCGACCATCTGGTTCATGGCCAGCACGACGCGTTTCAACTCCGGGGTACGTGGCAGTTTCGGCAGGCTCAGGAACTCGCGCTTGCTGATGGCTTCGGCCTGTCTGACCAGGGTGTCGAGCGGACGCAGTTGCCGGCGCAACAGCCAGCCGCCGAACACCGCACTGAGCAATCCGCACAGCAACAACCAGATCAGGCTGCCCAGGGTGCTGTCCCAGAGTTTGGCCAGGGCGAATTGCGGGTTGCTCAACACTTCAACCCGGGCCGCCTGCTCCCAGCCGCGCATGATCAACGCGTCGCCGCCTTGATGGCGCAGGTTGACCAGGGTGACAAACCAGCCCGGCACGCCCTCGACCCGCGCCGGCGCATTGCGCTCCACCAGGACCTGCTCGTCCCCGGTGTCGACGATGCGAATGCTGCTGAAGTAGCCACTGTCGAAAATCGAGCTGACCATCAATTCCATCATCGCCGGGTCATCGATTTGCGCGGTCAGCGACAGGCCCAGCGCGGTCGCCGCATCCTGGGCGTGGGAGCGCAACTGGCCGAGCACCTGTTCGCGAGAGCTTTCCAGGCTGACAAAAAAGCTGCCGCTGAAGGCCACCAGCAGGAACAGGCAGATGGCGAGAAACAACTGGTTGCGCAGTTTCATCAAACGCTCCTTGCTGTGGCGTTCAGCCGTCGCCCACGGCGAAGCCTTCAGCCTGCATCTTTTGCAGTACGTCTTGCCAGCGCGACAGTTTTTTCGAGTCGCCGCTGCGTTTTCCGCCAGGAGTTCCCGGCAGGTACAGGCCCTCGGCGTTGAAGGCATACACCGGCAGCAGGTCCTTGCGTTGCGAGGCGGGGCGGATCTCGCCGATCAGGTTGTCCAGCACCAGCGGGTCGGCGGTGGGGCTGCTGTAGAACGTCAGCACCATGTGCGCCTGGTTCTGGGTCAGCGCCTTGACGTAGGTAATGCGCAGTTTTTCGCTGGGAATCCCGAGTTCGCGCAGGCTGAAATATTTCGCCAGGGCGTAGTCCTCGCAGTCGGCGGCACCCTTGACCAGTGATTCGACGGGCGTGGCCCAGTAATCGGTTTGACGCCAGATGCGCGTGTCGTCCTGGAACGTCAGCTGCTGGTTGAAGAAATGATTGACTGCCTCCAGTTGCTCACGCTCCGAGGCATTGCGTTCGTCTGGGAGCATTTGACGCCAGGCTTCGATTCGCCCCCGCGCCGGGCCGAGGGTGCCGTAGCGTTTTTCGGCGGACGCCAGGATCCGCGCAAAATCCCAGTCGGCCTGGACACTGCCCAGCACGGTCAGCAGGAAACCGCTCAGCAACAGCCATCGTCCAAACCGAAACCGGGGCGTTGGCCATCCTGGACTACGCGGACTGCGGGGCATGTCGGGCTGCTCGGATGCAGATTGGTGAAGTCTAGGTGGTGTATGGGCGGGAGTAGGGCAGGTCGTCGGACCACGCAATCTTGCGTAGGAGCTGCCGCAGGCTGCGATCTTTTGATTTTGCTTTCGAAAGATCGCAGCCTCGTTGCACTCGACAGCTCCTACACAGCTCCTACAGGGTCTTCTGCCGGAGGATATAAACCGTCACCAGCACCGCACTGGTCAGCATGAACCCGCGTGCCCACGGCATCGGCACCAGATAGCAGGAAAACAGGATGCTGGCCCACATCAGGCCGATGGCGTAGACCTTGCCCTTGAGCGGGATGCCGTTGCCGTCGAGGTAGTCGCGAATCCAGGGGCCGAGCCGTGGATGCTCCACCAGCCAATGGTAGAAGCGCGGAGAACTGCGGGCGAAGCAGGCGGCCGCCAGCAACAGGAAAGGCGTGGTGGGCAACACCGGCAGGAAAATCCCGATCACCCCCAGCACTACGCTCAGCCAGCCGATGGCCAGCAGCACGTAGCGCAACATCAGGGAGCGGTTGCCTATGGGGTTGTCCATAGGCAGAACCTTAGTGGTGACGAGGCTTGAGGATCGCCGGTTTTTCGTCTGGTGCGTTGCACAGCAGGTACAGCGCAGTCAGGGCTTCCGGGATTTGCACGATCATGTCGTCCATCAGGTTGGCGTCGGCGGCAATGTCGGAGAACTCCGGTTGCTCGTCGAACAGGCCCGAACCGACCATGATCGGCAGCAGCATTTCGCTGACTTCGTCTTCGGCGGTTTCGAACCAGGCTTCTTCGCGCAGGAACACGCCTTCCATGAAACCGATGCACCAGCCGCGCAACTCGGAGTCATCGGGATCGTCGCCCAGGTCCAGGTCGCACGGCAGCTCGAACTCTTCGTCCGAAGCCAGTTGGCGGGCGATGTGGGCCTTGAGGCCGATCAGCGTGGCTTCGATCTCTTCGCGCTGGGCTTCGCCGCTGTAATGTGGCTCTTCAGCGAACAGCGCGTCGATCCACTCGCGATCGGGAACGACTTCGGAACAGATCGACAGGGCGGTGAGGTAGCCGTGGGCGGCCACGTAGTCCAGCGCCTCGTCATGCAGTTCATCGGCGTCGAGGAAGACTTGCAGGCGGGTTAGTTGCTCAGCGAAGGACATTAAAGGGCTACCTTGGGGAATATTCGATGCGGGAATTCTAGGCCTTCTTGAGCGCTTGGGCCAGCCGCGCGGCATATTTGCACTCGTGGGTGTCTTATCAGCGGCGCCCTTTGCCGGACAGGCCTCGGGTATACTCGCCCGTTTTGTGATGCCCTGCTGGCGTCACGGCTGAAATGTGAAGCGTCATGTAATGCGCACTTACGATATGTCGGTGCAGCGTTGCGGGTTCTGAACCAGCCTTGCAGGGATGTTTCGGTGATTTTTGGAGTTTCTATGCTCGAACAGGCTCAACGCGTCCTCAAGGACATCTTCGGCTACGACAGCTTCCGTGGCCGCCAGGGTGCAATCATTGAGCGCGTGGCCAGTGGCGGCGATGCCCTGGTCCTGATGCCTACCGGTGGCGGCAAATCCCTGTGCTTCCAGGTGCCGGCGCTTTTGCGCGAAGGCCTGGCGGTGGTGGTGTCGCCGCTGATCGCCTTGATGGACGATCAGGTCGCCACGCTTGAAGAACTGGGCGTGGCCGCCGCGGCATTGAACTCCACCCTCAGCGCCGAGCAGCAACGTGACCTGGCGGCCCGCATCAAGCGCGGTGAGGTGAAAATGCTTTACCTCGCGCCCGAGCGCCTGGTCCAGCCGCGCATGCTGTCCTTCCTGCAAGGGCTGGACATCGCCCTGTTCGCCATCGACGAAGCGCATTGCGTGTCGCAGTGGGGCCATGATTTCCGCCCCGAATACCTGCAACTGGGTCAGTTGGCGGAAATGTTCCCCGATGTCCCGCGCATCGCCCTGACCGCCACCGCCGACAAGCGCACCCGGGAAGAAATCGTCACCCGCCTGCACCTGCAGAACGCCGAGCGCTTCCTGTCGAGCTTCGACCGGCCAAACATTTTCTATCGCATCGTGCCCAAGGAGCAGCCACGCAAGCAGTTGCTGGCCTTTCTGGCCGAGCGGCGCAGCGATGCCGGCATCGTCTATTGCCTGTCGCGCAAGAAGGTCGAGGAAGTCGCCGCGTTTCTCAGCGAACAGGGTTTCCCGGCGTTGCCGTACCACGCGGGCCTGCCTAACGATTTGCGCGCGTATCACCAGAAGCGCTTCCTCAACGAGGAAGGTTTGATCATGGTGGCCACCGTGGCGTTCGGCATGGGCATCGACAAGCCTAACGTGCGTTTTGTCGCGCACCTCGACTTGCCGAAATCCCTTGAGGCCTATTACCAGGAAACCGGTCGCGGTGGCCGTGACGGTCTACCCGCCGATGCCTGGATGGCCTACGGCCTGCAAGACGTGGTGATGCTCAAGCAGATGTTGCAGAACTCCGAAGGCGACGAGCGCCACAAGCGCCTGGAACAGCACAAGCTCGACGCCATGCTCTCGTTGTGCGAAGAGACCCGCTGCCGCCGTCAGACGCTGCTGGCCTATTTCGATGAGGAGATGGCCGAGCCCTGCGGTCACTGCGACAACTGCACCGATGGCGTGCAGACCTGGGACGCCACCGAGCCGGCGCGCCAGGCCTTGTCGGCGATCTTCCGCACCGGCCAGCGCTACGGTGTGGGGCATCTGGTGGATGTCCTGCTGGGCAAGGACAACGAAAAGGTGCGCAGTTTCGGGCATCAGCACCTGTCGGTGTACGGTGTCGGCAAGGCACTTGGCGAGAGCGAATGGCGCTCGCTGTTCCGCCAGCTGGTGGCGCGTGGCCTGGCTGACGTTGATCATGAGGGCTATGGCGGTCTTCGCCTGAGCGACAGTTGCCGGCCGCTGCTCAAGGGTGAAGTGACCCTGGAACTGCGCCGCGATCTCAAGGCGCAAACCTCGGTGAAAACCAGCAAGAGCCAGGCCAGCCAGCTGGTTCGCGGCGAAGAGCGGGAGCAGTGGGAAGCCTTGCGCGCCCTGCGTCGCAAGCTTGCCGAGGAGCATGGGGTGCCGCCGTACGTCATCTTCCCCGACTCGACCTTGCTGGAAATGCTCCGTAGCCAACCGGCTTCCCTGGCGCAAATGGCCACGGTCAGCGGCGTCGGCGCGCGCAAGCTGGAACGTTACGGCGAGGCGTTCCTCGAAGTCCTCGGTGGCCAGGTCGAGACGCCGAAAGTGGTGGCGGACGTGCGTCACGAATTGATCACCCTGGCGCGGGCGGGCATGACGCCGCTGCAGATCGCCGGCCAGTTGCAATGCTCGGAAAAGAATGTCTACACCATGCTCGCCGAAGCCATCGGCAAGCAGCAGTTGTCGCTGGACCAGGCACTGGATCTGCCCGAAGACTTGATGGGCGAAGTCCAGGATGCGTTCCTTGATGGAGAAGGCGAGTTACCGCCCGTGTCAGAGATTTCCGCACTGTTCGCAGGAAGAGTGCCTGAGGGCGTTTTGTACTGTGTACGGGCCGCCTTGCAGTCCGAATTCGAGATTTAGACTGAAGTGATTCATTGATGTAACGATTCAGTACAGAACAGGCCTTGCCTCCAGCCAAGGCTCATGCTTAGCTGACTAATAATTAGTATTTCTCTATTTCAGTCTAATCATGAGTGTTTTATGCCGTTAACCGATCAACACCGCTTTGGCATGCAACTGGCACATATGTCGCGGGGCTGGCGTGCCGAACTGGACCGCCGCCTGGCGGGCCTGGGGCTGTCCCAGGCACGCTGGCTGGTGCTGTTGCACCTGGCGCGTTTCGATGAAGCCCCGACCCAACGTGAGCTGGCGCAAAGTGTCGGCGTCGAAGGGCCGACCCTGGCGCGGCTGCTCGACAGCCTGGAGAGCCAGGGCCTGGTGCAACGGCAATCGGTTCTGGAAGACCGTCGTGCGAAGAAGATTGTCCTCTGTACCCCGGCACGCCCCCTGATCGAACAAATCGAAACCATTGCCAATCAACTGCGCCAGGAATTGTTCGAAGGCGTCGATGAAGCCGATCTGAAGATCTGCATGCGGGTTCACGGGCACATCCTGGCCAACCTGGAAAAATCTTGAGGCATTACCCACTGCCAGGTTTTTGAGTTACCGCAATGAGCAGACTATAAGAACTACTGGGCAATATCGTGTTCGTACCGGATGTGCGAACACAGCTTGGTCTGGTTATCTAAGGGATGCTCATGCTCGAAAGTCGGCGAGTCGTTGTACGGTATTGCGCCAGGTGGTTGCTGGCCGGTGCTGCTGTCACTTGGTCGGCCTTGGCGCCGGCGCTGGGCCTGGGTGACATCACCCTGCATTCGGCGTTGAACCAGCCGCTTCGCGCCGACATCGCCCTGGTGGATGCCGGCGGCCTGGAGGAGGGCGAGCTTACGGTCAGCCTGGCGACGCCGGACGAGTTCGCCCGGGCGGGTGTCGAGCGGGTGTTCTTCCTCAACGACCTGAAGTTCACGCCTGTCTTGCGTGGCAACCACAGTCGGATCCAGGTCACTTCCAGCAAACCGGTCAATGAACCGTTCCTGAATTTCCTGGTGCAACTCAATCAGCCCAACGGCCGCTTGCTGCGCGAGTACACGGTACTGATCGATCCTCCGGGAACGTCTGGCATTGTGCCTGCCGATGACGAACCCCTCGCCAAGCGCCCCACTTCCGCCTTTCCGAGTGTCCAGCCCGCCGCCGCACCCGCGTCGGTGCCCAGGCAGCCGCTGCCAAAGCCTGCGGCCACACCTGCACCGGATCCCCTTGCCGAGCAACTGGCGGCCAGCGTCCTGCAGAACCAGCAGTTGCAGGCAACCCTCGATGAACTCAACGCGAAGCTTCAGGCTCAGGACGAGCAGATCGCCGGTGAAAAGAAGCAAGTGCTCGAACTGCAATCGCGAATCGCCGAGCTTCAGCAGGCGCCGGCGGAGCCGGTTGCGCCCGTTGTCGAAGCGCCGGTGGTTGTCGAGGAACCCGAAACGAATTGGCTGTTGATTGGCGGGTTGTTGTTGCTGGTGGTGTTGGGGTGGCTGGTGGCATGGGGGCGCCGTCAACGGCAGCAGGCTCAGGACGTGTCCGGATCGGCCGCCCCTCTGGCCCCCCGCAATGAACCCCTGCTCAGCACAGAGCCGCTAGCGCGCTCGACCGCGTTGCAGCCGCTTCATGCTCAACCTGACGAGACACCGGCGAACGACGTGCTGGAAGCGGTTGAGATCTACCTCACGTACGGTCGGTATTCCGAAGCCATCGATCTGTTGCGAGAGGCGATGGTCAAGGAGCCGCAGCGCACCGACCTTGCATTGCAATTGCTCGGGGTGCTCGGCAAGCAGGGTGATGCCGCTGCCTACGACATGCAGGAAACCCGCCTGCGCAACAATGGCTTCGATGAGCAAACACTTCAGGAACTCCGCTCGCAGTATCCGACATTGGTGCCCGTTGTGCCGATTGCCGCCGCGACACCCTGGGTTTCGCCCAGGGTCACGACGCCGGATGCGACACCCGCGGATGAGTTCCAGTTGAATCTGGATGACCTGTCGATGGATGCGAGTTGGGACCTGGGGTCGTCGCCAGAGCCATTGCTTTCTGACCCGTTATTGAACGGTGAATCGCTGCCCGAACCGGAAATTGAATGGGAAATCGCCCCGGTCCCCCAGCCTCCGGACGACAGCCTGCTCGACAATTTCAGCGAGTTTGGCCCGACTCTGGTGCTTGAACCGCTGAGCCTGGAACCGCCCGAATCCAGCAACGCAGACAAACTGGAACAGGCACAGACCTGCATCGATGACGGTGACCTGGACAGCGCCATCGAACTGCTCAACCAATTGCTCAAGGAGGCCGAGGAGCCACTGAAACAGACGGCCCGCAGTTTATTGGCCGGTATTCGCTAGTGCTGCACCGATGAATTCAGCGTGGGTGAGAGCAAGCCAGCGCCCACATGGTTATCATGGCGCTGCCCTCTACCCCAGGAGTTCCGCCGATCATGACCGCCAGCAAACCCGAAATCGTCATCACCTATTGCACCCAGTGCCAGTGGCTCTTGCGTGCAGCATGGCTGGCCCAGGAGCTGCTCAGTACGTTTGGCGACGATCTTGGCAAAGTGTCCCTGGTGCCGGGCACGGGCGGGGTCTTTCACATTCTTTGCGACGATGTGCAGATCTGGGAACGCAAGGCCGACGGCGGTTTCCCCGAAGCCAAGGTGCTCAAGCAGCGGGTCCGCGACCGGATCGATCCGGACCGCGACCTGGGGCACAACGACCGGGCTCAGTGAGAGGCTGCTTCCGCGGTCACGGCTTTCTTGCTGGAACTGCCGGAAAGCCTGCTGGACACCACGATGGCGACGATAATCAGCGCGCCGCCGAGCAGCATGCGCAGGGTCGGGTTTTCATCGAACAGCAGCCAGGCCATGGTGATGCCATATACCGGTTCCAGGGCAAAGACCACCGCGGCGGTCCGCGCCTTGATCACCGCCAGGCTGGCGACGAACAGGCTGTGCGCGACCCCGGTACAGAACACCCCAAGCAGGCCGATCCACAGCCAATCGATGGCGCGCACTTCGCTCAGTTGCGGTGCCGCCACCGGCAGCAGGCACAAGGCGACCACCACGTTCTGGCACAACGCCGCCTGCACGGGCGGGATGCGTGAGGAGCTGGCGCGGTTGGTCAGCGACAGCAGGGAAAACAGCAGGCCGGAAGCCACTGCCCAGAGCAGACCGGTGGTGGCGCCACTGGCCAGATCGAAGTCCGGCGTGACCAGCACCAGCCCGATGCTGACCAGCGCCACCAGCAGAATTTCATTGGCACGAATCCGCTCGCGGAAAAACAGCCCTTCGAGGATCACGGTAAACGCCGGGAAACTGGCAAAGCCCAGGGTCGCGATGGCCACGCCGGCGACCTTCACCGCTATGAAAAAACTTACCCAGTGACCGGCCAGCAACAAGCCGCTGAGCAACAGACGGCGCCAATCCACGGCTTCGAGTCTTTGCCATTGGGTGTTGCTGGCGAATCGGGCAAAGAGGGCGAGCGCCAACACGGCGAATGCAGCCCGCCCAAAGACGATGATGGCCGGTGACGCGGCGGCGAGTTTGCCGAACACGCCAGTCAGGCCGAACATCAGTGCGCCGATATGCAGGGCGCCAAGGGCGGTACGGGGAGTCATGGCAATCCTTGGTCAACGTAATGAACCCGGCCATTTAACCGCGTCCGCCATCGCGCTGTCTGTCGTCAGGCTATCGACTTTTGTCGCCAGCCTCGCGCCGCAACGCGCCAGGCGATGCGCCGAACTCGCGCAGCACGGCGGCGGCAAAGGCGCTCTGGGAGCTGTAACCGACGCGACCGGCAATCTCGCCGATCGGCAGCGCTGAATCGCGCAGCAGGCCCACGGCTTTGTGCAAACGTCGACTGCGGATGTAATCCATGGGCGTCTGCCCGCATTCGGCCACGAACCGCGCATGCAAGCGTGCGCTGGAGAGACCGGCCACACGGGCCAGGTCGGCGACCTGCAATGGGTAGGCGGCGTATTGGTCGATGTGCGCATTCAGCGCGGCATAGGGCAGGCGCCGGCCGCCGACCGTGTCGGGCATGGCGCGGTTGAGGCTGGCCAGCAACAGTACGGCGCCTTGTTGCGCGATCACCGGGTCATCGACCTGGCTGTTGGCCAGCCAACTGACCAACTGGCTTTGCCCTGCATCCAGCGACAAGCGGCCGGCGGTGTCGAGCAAGCGGCGACTGGCATCGGCATGGTCGCCCAGGGACTGGCGCAGCCATGGCTCGCCCGGTACGTCCAGCACCAGGCAACGGCTGCCATTGGCGCTGCCGCAGGCATGATGAAAACCCGAGGGGACCACCACGAAACTCTGCTGAACCACCTGGCTGCCACGCCCGTCGACCTCGAAATCCAGCGCCCCCGACAGCCCGAACACCAGTTGCGCGTGCTCGTGGCTGTGGACGATCAAGTCTTTGGTGTACTGGCGAAGTGTGAGGATCGGTCTCATCGCGGGTCTCAGGGCAGTTCTGATGAGTGAGGTCGCAGTTTACACCGACATGGCGTGCGGGCGTTGTCACAGGACTGACTTGCCGCTGTCATGGGCGATTAACCCGACCGGTGCAAGCTTGCCGAAACTTGTCCTGAGGGTTGCCCATGACCAGCGCCGAGCTCGCCAAACCCAGCCGTAAGCAACGTGTGCGGACCCTATGGATTTCTGACGTGCACCTGGGCACGCGCGATTGCCAGGCCGAGCATCTGTCGCAGTTTCTCAAGGGCTACCACGCGGACAAGATTTACCTGGTCGGCGACATCATCGATGGCTGGAAACTGCGCAGTGGCATGTACTGGCCACAGGCGCACACCAACGTGATCCGGCGCCTGTTGACCATGAGCAAGCGCGGCACCGAAGTGATCTACGTCACCGGCAACCACGACGAATTCCTGCGCCGCTATTCCAGGCTGATCCTGGGCAACATCCAATTGGTGGACGAAGCGGTGCACGTGACGGCCGATGGCCGGCATCTGCTGGTGATCCACGGCGATCAGTTCGACGTGATTACCCGCTATCACCGCTGGCTGGCGTTTCTCGGCGATTCGGCCTACGAATTCACCTTGACCCTCAATCGCTGGCTCAATCACTGGCGCGCCCGTTATGGCTACGGCTACTGGTCGCTGTCGGCGTACCTCAAGCACAAGGTCAAGACCGCGGTGAGCTTCATCAGCGACTTCGAAGAAGCCATCGCCCATGAATGCGTCAAGCGCGAGCTGCATGGGGTGGTCTGCGGGCACATTCACCATGCCGAGATTCGCAAGGTCGGCGGGGTGGATTACCTCAATTGCGGCGACTGGGTTGAGTCGTGCACGGCGCTGATCGAGCATTGGGATGGCACGATCGAGCTGTATCGGCTGGCGGATGCCCAGGCGCGGGAGGCGCAGTTGAAAGCGGCGAAAGTCGCGGAACCGGCTTAGTCTGTCAGGTATGTGGTGTCAGAACTGGCTTCTTCGCGAGCAAGCCCGCTCCCACATTTGATCTCTAGCGGTCGCAAAATTTGCGTTCACTGGAGATCAAATGTGGGAGCGGGCTTGCTCGCGAATGGACCGCGCAGCGGTCCCGCTGGATCTATCAGGCTGGTGAATGCTCTTGCATCGCCGCCTTGTAGATCGAATTCTTCGGCTGGGCAAACAACCGCTCCATCATCGGTTCGAAAAAGCTCAGCGGCAGGGTGTCATACACCGGGTCGAACGCCGCTGCATCGTACTTGGCGCAGAATTCGATGGTTGCCTGGTACTGCGGATGGCCGTTGAATTGTTCGCGCAGGTGCCGGTCCATCCCCAGGTGATGGAAAAAGTAGTAGCCCTGGAAAATCCCGTGCTTTTCCACCATCCACAAATTCTCGGCGCTGACGAATGGCTTGAGGATCGCCGCCGCGATGTCCGGGTGGTTGTAGGAGCCCAGGGTGTCGCCGATGTCATGGAGCAGGGCGCAGACCACGTATTCTTCATCACGGCCATCACGCCAGGCGCGGGTGGCGGTTTGCAGGGAATGGGTCAGGCGATCCACCGGGAAACCGCCAAAATCACCCTCCAGCAGTTTCAGGTGCGACACGATCCTGTTCGGCAGTTGCCGGGCGTAGGCACTGAAATCCGCGGCGATGATCGCCCAGTCTTCCTGCGTGCCATCTTTCATGTGGGTGAAACGAGCGTTGGCATTCATCGGCAATCCTCTTTTCTAGAACGGCACGCGTCCCAGAATCATGTCCCGGTACATCACGAAATCGCCGAGCAGGCTGTAGAAGGGATGCTGGAAGGTCGCAGGACGATTCTTTTCAAAGAAAAAATGCCCGACCCAGGCGAAGCTGTAACCCGCCACTGGCAAGACCCACAACAGCATCCAGGCGCCTCGACCGATGGTCAGTGCCAGGATAAAAATGACCAGCGTGGTGCCGATGAAGTGTAATCGTCGGCAAGTACTGTTGCTGTGTTCGCTGAGGTAGTACGGGTAAAACTCAGCGAAGCTGTTGAAACGCTTGATGTTTTCCACGACTGCGATCTCTGTGGTTATTGTTCTGACTGCAAGTTGTTCTGCGGGTAGCTTATTTGAGTCTAGAGTGATCATTGGCGGCGGCCAGTGACAATCGGCGCCACTTTAGTATCCTTCGGAAATTTGCCGTGATAGACGGCTCATCATGCAAGAACCCGACATGAGCGAACGAACGACTTCTGCAAGCTGGGCGATGGGGATTGTCAAAGCACTGGAAATGGACGGCCTGGATTGCCGGGTTCTGTTCAAACAGCTGGGGCTCGACTACGCGGCGCTGGATGATCCGGATGCACGCTTCCCGCAAGATTCCATGACACGACTGTGGCAACGGGCGGTTGAGCTGTCCGGCAACCCGGCGATCGGCCTGAACATGGGCAAGGTGGTGCGACCGGCGCAGTTCCACGTGACCGGCTACGCCTTGATGTCCAGTCAGACCCTGGCCGAAGGTTTCAGGCGACTGGTGCGCTACCAGCGGATCATTGCCGAAAGTGCCGACCTGAGTTTTCGGCTGCTGGATGAGGGCTATGCGCTGATTCTGACGGTGCATGGCGATCATTTGCCGCCGACCCGGCAAAGCGCCGAAGCCTCGCTGGCCTGCGCCCTGGCGCTGTGCGGCTGGTTGACCGGACGCACGCTGCACCCGCGCAAGGTGCTGGTGCAGGGTGACCAGCCGGCGAATCTCGAACCTTATAAACAGGCCTTCCATGCGCCGCTGGTGTTCAACGCGCCTTATGACGCGCTGATTTTCGAGCGCGCTGACATGGAAGCCCCGTTGCCGACCGCCAATGAGGCCATGGCGCTGTTGCATGACCGGTTTGCCGGCGAGTACCTGGCGCGGTTTTCCGAGAGTCGCGTGACCCACAAGGCGCGCCAGGTGTTATGCCGTTTGCTGCCCCAGGGCGAACCCAAGCGCGATGCCGTGGCGCAGACCCTGCACCTGTCGCAACGCACCTTGCAGCGCCGCTTGCAGGAAGAAGGCACGAGTTTCCAGACGTTGCTCGACGACACCCGGCGCGAACTGGCCGAGCAGTATCTGGCGCAACCGACCATGACCCTGCTGGAAATCGCTTATTTGCTGGGGTTTGCCGATCCGAGCAATTTTTTCCGCGCCTTCCGACGCTGGTTCGATACCACGCCCGGCGAGTACCGGGCGCGGCTGATGCAGATGACCGAACCGGCTAATGACGCCAGAACGCCGGAATACACAGCACAAACACCGTAATGATCTCCAGTCGGCCCAGCAGCATGCCGAACGAGAGAATCCACTTGGCGGCGTCCGGCAGGGAGGCAAAATTACCGGCCGGGCCGATGGTCTCGCCCAGGCCCGGGCCGACACCGGACACGGTGCTGGCCGCGCCGGTCAGGGCGGTCATCCAGTCCACGCCGAGCAGCGACAGCAGCAGTGCGATCACGCAGATGGTGATGGCGAAAAAGAACGAAAAGGTCAGGATCGAGCGCACGATCTCTTCATCGAGGCGGTGACCGTTGTACTTCTGCTTGATCACCGCGCGCGGGTGGATCAGTTGGTTAAGGTTGGCCTTGAGCAGGATGTAGGCCACCTGGAAACGGAAAATCTTGATCCCGCCGGCGGTCGACCCCGAGCAGCCACCGACAAAGCCCAAGTAGAAGAACAGCATCAGCGAGAAGTTGCCCCACAGGCTGTAGTCCCCCAGCGCGAAACCGGTGGTGGTCACCACTGAGGTCACGTTCAGCGCCACATGGCGCAGGGCATCCAGCCAGTGCAGCTGGGTGGTCCACCAGTACCAGGTGCCGAGCACCAGCCAGGTCACCAGCAACATCCCCAGCAAGCCCTGCACCTGCTGATCCTTGATCAGCGCCCGGCGATTGCCGCGCAACGTTGCCACGTACAGGGTGAACGGCAGGCTGCCGAGAATCATGATGACGATCGCCACCCAGTGCACCGCCGGTTGCGTCCACTTGGCCAGGGATTGGTCCGAGGTGGAAAAACCCCCGGTGGAAATCGCTGACATCGCATGGTTGATCGCATCGAACGGGCTCATCCCGGCCCACCAGAAGGCCAGGCTGCCAAAAATGGTGATGCCGACGTAGGCCGCCACGATCAGCCGCGCCACCATGTGCGAACGGGGCATGACTTTTTCGGAGCGGTCCGACGATTCGGTCTGGAACAACCGCATGCCACCGATGCGCAGCAGCGGCAGGATCGCGACCGCCATGCCGATGAAGCCGATGCCGCCGATCCAGTGCAGCAGCGAGCGCCACATCAGGATGCCGGGGGACATTTCATCGAGGTGGTTGAGCACCGTCGAACCCGTGGCCGTGATGCCGGACATGCTTTCGAAGAATGAGTCGGTGTAGCTGATGTGCTGGGTCAGCAAAAACGGCAGCGCGGCGAAGATGCACACCACCAGCCAACTGCTGACGGTCAGCAGGTACATGTCCCGTGGTCGCAGGTGTACATGTTCCGGGCGTCCGGGAATGACCAGGGCCAGGCCGCCGACAAAGGTGATCATGCTGGCCCAGAGGAACGATGGCAGGTCGCCGGTGCGATCGAAGATCACCAGCGTGGCCATGGGCACGACCATGGCGATGGCCAGGGTGATCAGGAAGATGCCGATGATGAAACCAATGAGACGTAAGGTCGGCAACGCCATGAAATCCGCTCGGCTGTCATTAGGAAGGGCGCCATTCTACCTGCGGGGCAGGGCATGTAAACCGGCACCGTCGCGGCAGATACAGCTAGAATAGCCGCACAATTTTTTCAGGAGGTGGCCGATGCAGGCTCTCGACGTTTTGCTCAACCGTGTTTCCGTCCCGCGACTGATCGAACCGGCGCCAACCCGGGAGCAGCGCGACGTGCTGTTTGCCTCGGCCATGCGGGCACCGGATCACGGTCACTTGCAGCCTTGGCGTTTCCTGACCGTCGAAGGCGCGGCACGCGAGCAAATGGGCGAGTTGCTGGCCGAAGCGGCAAAGCTGCAGGATGGCGACGTCACCGAAGCGGCCATCGACAAGGCGCGTAACGGTCCACTGCGCGCGCCGTTGGTGGTCGTGGTGATTGCCCGGACACAGGAACACGTCAAATACCCGAAATCCGAGCAGTTGCTGGCGGCGGGTTGCGCAGCGCATGGCATCTTGCTGGCAGCCTATGCACAAGGCATCGGCGCGGTGTGGCGTACCGGCGACCTGGCCTATTCGCCGCATGTGGCCAAAGGGCTGGGGCTGGCGGAAGGGGAAGAGGTGATTGCGTTCCTGTACCTCGGGACGCCGCAGAAGGAACCGCGTGTGGCGGAAAAGGTGGATCTGGCCGAGTTCGTCAGCGCCTGGCCTGGCAACGCCTGAGGATCAAAAGATCGCAGCCTCGTTTCACTCGTCAGCTCCTACAGGGTTACCAGAGTCCTGTAGGAGCTGACGAGTGAAACGAGGCTGCGATCTTTTTGCATCACCCATTACTCAAGGCTGGACGACGGCCCCTGGCACCAACGGCAATTCCAGGCTGGCAATAAACCCGCCCTCCGGGTGATTGGCCAGCAACAGACAACCGCCATGTCGCTCCGCCGCACGACGGGCAATGGCCAGGCCCAGGCCGTGTCCTGCCGCCGACTGCCCCGGTGCCCGGTAAAACGGTTCGCCGAGTTGACTCAAATGCTCGGCATCAACCCCCGGTCCGTGATCGCGCACGGTCACCACGATCCGCTCGCCCTGACGCAGCGCCTGCATCTCGATCGGCAAGCCGCCCACCGGGTTGAAGCGCTGGGCGTTGCGCAGCAGGTTGTCGACAGCGCGCTCGATCATGGTCGGCCAACCCTTCAGGTTTAATTGCGTCTCGGCTTCAAGATGGACCAGTTGTTCCGGCGAGCCCAGTTGCGCATCCTTTTGCAGGGTATTGAGCAAAGCGTTGAGATCGACGTCTTCAGCGCTGGCATTGTCGGCATCGACCCGCGCCAGCACCAGGATTTCGCTGATCAGTGCTTCGAGCCGGTCGCACTCACGGGTGAGGCGTGGCCAGAGTTTTTCCCGTTCTTCGGGAGAGGCCCGTTCGGCCAGGGCCAGCGCGATACGCAGGCGCGCGAGGGGCGAGCGCAGTTCGTGGGACACGTCGCGCAGTAATTGCCGCTGACTGCCGATCAGGCTTTGCAGGCGAGCGCCCATGCGGTTGAAGTCATTGGCCAGCACCCCGAACTCGTCACGGCGATTGGCCAGTTTGACCAGGCTGTTCTGTTGATAGGTGGTCTGCCCCAGATCGTGCACGGCGCCACGCAAGCGGCTGAGCGGGCGGGTGATGGAGAAGGTCACCAGCAGGCTGAACAGGGTCAGCACCACCAGGGCGATACCCAGTGCGCTCAACGGCCAGAGCAGGCTTTCACGGTGCCAGGCGTCCAGTTCCGGATGGGGGATGCGATAGATCAGCAGGTAGGTGTCGCCGGTTTTTTCGCTGGTGTATTCGTCGGTCAGGCGGCGCCAGGGCAGGCGACGGTCATCGTTGTTCTGTCGCGCTTCGAAGGCTGCCGCACGGCGCGGGAAGG
The DNA here is from genome assembly GCF_902498195.1 of Pseudomonas fluorescens. Taxonomy (GTDB): domain Bacteria; phylum Pseudomonadota; class Gammaproteobacteria; order Pseudomonadales; family Pseudomonadaceae; genus Aquipseudomonas; species Aquipseudomonas fluorescens_BU. Next base: position 995,445 of record NZ_CABVIY010000002.1, read on the forward strand.
TGCCGCGTACCACCGGGTCGCCACTCTCGTTGAGCACCTGGACGTCGATGTGATACTGGCGTTTGCGCTGTTCCAGAATGTCCTGGGCGGCGTCTTCGCCCTGGGATTCATAGGTTTGCGTCCATTGTTCGGCCAGGGTGTTGAGGCCCGGATGGCGGCTGAGGATCCACGCATCCTGATTGAGCATGTGCCCGAGCAAAATGGACAGGCCTGCAACCAGGGCGATGGCCAGCCAAAAGCTGGCCAGAATTCGCCAGAACAATGAGCGCACAGAAAATCCTCAGGCAGACATCCATCCATGTGGGAGCGGGCTTGCTCGCGAAAGCGGAGTGTCAGTCAGCAACTGTGTATCTGACACTCCGCTTTCGCGAGCAAGCCCGCTCCCACATTAAATTGAGTGGTATCAGACCCAACGGCATTCAACCGTCGGGTCCGGGTTAAATCATTATTGCGTTTTTTGCGCCTGTTGCGCTTTCCACGCCTTGAACTCGGCCCATTCGGCGCGACGCTCGGCCTGTTTCTTCTGGATCTCGTCGAATTGCTTCTGTTGATCCGGTTTCAGCAGCGCCCGTACATCGGCTTCGGCTTTCTTGTGGTTGGCGGCCATCTCGTCTTTCATGGCTTTCTGGTCGGCTGGCGAGAGTTTCTCCAGGTACTTGTCGACCACTTGCTTACGCTCGTGCATCTGCTCGCCCATGATCTTGCGGATCTGCTCGCGCTGTTCGCGGCTAAGGTCCAGCTGGCTGTACGGGCCTTTACCGTGCATGCCGTGCATCTGACCGCCGTGGCGTGCACCGTCCATCGGGCCGCCCACAGGACCGTTACCTTCAGGCATGGCCATGGCCACGGTCGGCAGGGCGGCGGCGAACATCAGAGCGATAAGAGTCTTGCGCATGGTGAATCTCCTTGTCTCGTTCCCGGTACGTTCCGGATGAGTACAGATTACGGAGATCAAGGTCAGCGGCGGTCAGCGGAGCGTAAAGCTTGGGTAAAGACGTTTTTGCCCACACCTGACAAACCTGTTGATGTACACGGTCCCTGTAGGAGCTGCCGAAGGCTGCGATCTTTAGATTTTCAGCGAAAGTGATCACGCCAAAGATCAAAAGATCGCAGCCTTCGGCAGCTCCTACAGGGAATTGCGAAAATTTCAGAGGCTGTAGTAATAGCCACGGCTGCGCAGCGCCACGATGCGCGGACGGCCGTCGGGGTGCGGGCCGATTTTCTTGCGCAGGTTGCTGACGTGCATGTCCAGGCTGCGGTCGTACAGGGTCAACTTGCGACCGAGGGCGATTTGCGCCAGTTCCTGTTTGTCCAGTGGCTCGCCAGGTTGCTTGAGCAGGGCTTCCAGCAGGCGGCTTTCGGAAACAGTGAGGGAAAACTCCTGTTCATCGATGCTGACCACACCGCGCACCGGGCTGAAACACAGGTCACCGAGTTCCATCTGGCTCGACACCGCCGCCGGGTGGCTGCGGCGCAGCACAGCGCGCAGGCGGGCGGTCAGCTCCCGCGGGTCGCAGGGTTTGGCCAGGTAATCGTCGGCGCCCAGTTCCAGGCCGAGGATGCGGTCCAGGGGTTCACCCCGGGCCGACAGCATCAGCACCGGCAGATCCGGGTGGTCGCTGCGCAACTGCTTGAGCAGTTCCAGGCCGCTGCCGTCGGGCAGCATCACATCCAGCACCACCGCCGCCGGCGAGGTTTCAGCCAGCGCCCGACGAGCGCTCTGGCCATCGTGGCAGGCGCGCACCTGAAAGCCTTCCTGGCTCAGCCAACTGCTCAGGAGCTCACACAGCTCCTGGTCATCATCAATCAGTAACAGCTCGCTCATGACTCACTCAATTTAGCCATTGTCGACGTTTTCGACTTGCACCACTGGCGAAGATACCGCAGAGCAGGGCCAATAGCGCAACACCGGCGCCAATGACGAACCACTGTTGCTGGTCGGTCAGCAAGCGTGGAATCGAACTGCCAGCCTGGGTCTCCTTGAGTTGCAGCTTCAGACGCTGGTTCTCCTGGCGCAACCGGGCCAACTGGGCGCTTTCGCGTTCACCATCGGCACTCTGCAATTGTTTGCTCAGTTCTTCCCGTTGCCGCTCGCTTTCTTTCAAGCGTTGCTGCAACTCGTTTATCTGGCTGCCGGCGCTCAGGGACAGCGGCGTGGAGCTAGCGCCCTCGGCGTGTTCTTCACCGTGGGCGGGGGCCACGATCGACAACGTGACCAACATCAGACACAACGGACCTTTGCGCATCGCGACTCCAGATTCCAATACGGGTATTGGGAAGTTGTCGGCCGGCAAACGAGAATAATGAGCGATTGAGAGCGCGGTGAACCGATAAGGTTCACCGCAGGGAGGATATTACGGCAGGACTTGCTTGAACGGCTTGACCGAAACGTTGGCGTAGACGCCGGCGGCGATGTACGGATCGGCATCGGCCCAGGCCTGGGCGGCGCTCAGGGAGTCGAACTCGGCGACGATCAGGCTGCCGGTGAAACCCGCCGCGCCCGGGTCATTGCTGTCGACCGCCGGGTTCGGGCCGGCCAGTACGATGCGACCTTCGCCCTTGAGCACTTGCAGGCGCTCAAGGTGGGCAGGCCGTGCGGCCAGGCGGGCTTCCAGGGAATTGGCGACGTCTGTGGCAACGATTGCGTAAAGCATGTCAGTCCTCGGTTTTAGGCGATGTGGTATCGGTGTCATGCAGGTGACGGGACAGGTAGATGCCCTGGCCGACCAGGAACAGCAGCGTCATGCCCAGGCTGCCGAAGACCTTGAAGTCGACCCAGTAGCTCTGGAACGTGAACGCGACGAACAGGTTGGCGGCACCGCAAAACAGGAAGAACACGATCCAGGCGATGTTCAGGCGCGTCCAGACCGGCTCCGGCAGGGTCAGCGCATGGCCCATGATGCGCTTGATCAGCAGGCGATCACCAATGAAGTGGCTGCCGATGAAGCCCAGGGCAAACAGCCAGTTGACCACCGGGGCCTTCCATTTCAGGAAGGTCTCGCTGTGGAAGGCCAGGGTCAGGCTGCCGAAGACCAGGCAGGCGATGAGCGTCAGCCACTGGCTCTTCTCCAGCTTGCGCTGTTTGAGGAACAGCGTGCCGTAGACCACCAGCGAACTGATGATCAGCATCGCGGTGGCGCTGTAAATACCGCCTACAGTTACCTCGTGGCCGGCGATGTCGACGACCCGTGGATCGATTTTGAAGACGATGAAAAACAGCAGGAGCGGGATGAAATCGATGAATTGTTTCACAGTGGCAGCCAGAAGCAGGATGTGGCGGCATAATAACAAACATATGGGCGCGCGATAGCGCCAGCTGATTTGAGGTTAAAAAGCCTAGTGAATGTTGATTTGCACTGCCATAGCACGGCCTCCGATGGCGCCCTGGCGCCTGCGGTTCTGGTTGCGCGTGCGTTCGAGAACGGCGTGCGAGTCCTTGCCCTGACCGACCACGACACCCTCGAAGGCCTCGAAGAAGCGCGACACGCGGCGCATGCGTTGGGGATGCAACTGGTCAACGGCGTCGAGTTGTCCTGCACCTGGGGTGGTGCGACCATCCATGTGCTGGGCTACGGTTTCGACGTCAATGCCGCGCCGTTGGTCGAGGCGATTGCCAGATTGCACGATGGCCGCTGGCTACGGTCCGAAGAAATTAGTCGCAAGCTGGCCCTGAAGGGCATGCCCGGCGCGCTGGAAGGTGCCCGGGAAATCCAGCAGGCCCTGGGCGACAGCGGTAACGCGCCGGCCCGGCCGCATTTCGCCGACTGGATGGTGCGTGAAGGGTTCGTCAAGGATCGCGCCGAAGCGTTCCGCAAATGGCTCGGTGCCGGCAAACTGGGCGACGTCAAGCAGCACTGGCCGACCCTGGAGGAGACCGTCGAGACCCTGCGCGCGGCCAAGGCCTGGGTCAGCCTGGCGCATCCCTGGCACTATGATTTCACCCGCAGCAAACGTCGCCGGCTGATTGCCGACTATATTCAAGCAGGGGGCCACGCGATCGAGGTGGTCAATGGCCATCAGCCTGCCGAGCAAGTGGGCAGCCTGGCCATTCTGGCCCGCGAGTTCGGTCTGCTGGTCAGCGCCGGCAGTGATTTTCATGGCCCTGGAGGCTGGTCCGAGATCGGTGAATACCGCCCGCTCCCGGAGGATCTGCCACCACTGTGGTGTCGGTTCAAACATGACCCAATTATTGCCGTCGTCTGAACAGGTAGAGAATGTGAGTCAATTTTTCCAGATTCATCCGGAAAACCCGCAAGCGCGCCTGATCAAACAGGCTGTCGAGATCATTCGCAACGGCGGGGTGGTGATTTATCCCACGGACTCTTCCTACGCCATCGGTTGCCAGATCGGCGACAAGGTTGCCGTGGAACGCGTTCGCCGCCTGCGCCAGCTCGATGAAAAGCACAACTTCGCCTTGATCTGCAGCGATCTGTCGCAGCTGGGCCTGTTCGCCAAGATCGACACCGGCACCTTCCGTATTCTCAAGGCTCATTTGCCGGGGCCGTACACCTTCATTCTCAACGCCACCCGCGAAGTCCCCCGGCTGCTGCTGCACCCGAAAAAACGCACCATCGGCCTGCGGGTGCCGAGCCATCCGATCGCCCTGGCGCTACTCGCCGAGCTGGGCGAGCCGCTGATGAGCGTGACCCTGATCATGCCCGGCGATGAGGATCCGCTCACCGATCCTTATGAAATGCGCCAATTGCTCGAACATCAGGTCGATTTGATCATCGATGGCGGTTTCGGCGGGATCAAGGCGTCCACGGTGATCAGCCTCGCCGACGGCGAGCCGGAAGTGATCCGCGTCGGTTGCGGCGACCCTGCGCCGTTCATGGCCGAGGCCTAGATGTCCGCAGTAGAACCCGTTGACAGTCAGGCCGGAGCCCAGCAAGAGCTGCCCTTCGCCATGGTCTATGGCCAGGCGGTCATGGAAATGCCGCTGGACCTGTACATCCCGCCGGACGCGCTGGAAGTCTTTCTCGAAGCCTTCGAAGGCCCTCTCGACCTGCTGCTGTACCTGATCCGCAAGCAGAACATCAACATCCTCGACATCCCGGTGGCGGAAATCACCCGTCAGTACATGGGCTATGTCGAGTTGATGCAGTCGGTGCGCCTGGAACTGGCCGCCGAGTACCTGGTGATGGCCGCGATGCTGGCCGAGATCAAGTCGCGGATGCTGTTGCCCCGGGCGGAAACCGTCGAAGACGAGGAAGAAGACCCGCGCGCCGAACTGATCCGCCGCTTGCAGGAATACGAACGCTTCAAGGCTGCCGCTGAAGGCATCGATGGCTTGAGCCGCGTCGGTCGTGATGTGGTGGTGCCCAAGCTCGATGCGCCGGAAGCGCGGGTACGCAAGCTGGTACCCGATGTGCGTTTGTCAGAGTTGCTGCTGTCCATGGCCGAGGTGCTGCGCCGTGGCGACATGTTTGAAAGCCACCAGGTCAGCCGCGAGGCGCTGTCCACCCGCGAACGCATGAGCGATGTGCTCGACAGGCTCAAGGGCGGCGGTTTCGTGCCGTTCGTCGAGCTGTTCACCGCCGAGGAAGGGCGACTGGGCGTGGTGGTGACCTTTATGGCAATCCTCGAGCTGGTCAAGGAATCCCTGGTCGAGCTGGTGCAGAATGAGCCGTTCGCAGCCATTCACGTGCGAGCCCGAGCCGAATAACGAGTTGAATCATGAACCTGAGTGAACCCCGCGAGCTGGCGCCACTGCTTGAAGCCTTTCTGTTGGCCTCGGGAAAACCGCAATCGATGGAACGGCTGTTCGAACTCTTCGAGGAAGCCGAGCGTCCGGAGCCGGCGGTTTTCAAGAAAGCCCTGACTATTTTGGGCAAGTCCTGCGAGGGACGCGCGTTTGAGCTGAAAGAAGTCGCTTCCGGTTATCGCCTGCAAATTCGCGAAAAATTCTCGCCGTGGGTCGGTCGTTTGTGGGAAGAGCGCCCGCAGCGTTATTCCCGGGCGATGCTCGAAACCATTGCGCTGATCGCCTATCGCCAGCCGATCACCCGGGGTGAAATCGAAGACGTGCGGGGCGTCGCGGTCAACAGCCAGATCGTCAAGACGCTGATGGAGCGTGAGTGGATCCGCATCGTCGGTTACCGCGACGTGCCGGGCAAGCCGGCGATGTTCGCCACCACCAAGGCGTTTCTCGATCACTTCAACCTGAAGAATCTCGACGATTTGCCGCCGCTGGCAGAACTGCGCGAGCTGGAACCTGATCCGGTGCTTGATTTCGACGACGCGCCGGTGCCCGCCTCGTTGCAGGCGTTGGCCGATGCCAGCGCCGAGCCGGAAGAGCCCAAGGAGGAAACCAGTTTCCATACCTTGTTGCTGGAGCTCGACAGCATGGAGGAGGGGATCAAGACCGATTTCGATGACTTGTTGCGTGATGGTGAGGTGTCGGGGGTTGATCCTGAACTCGCTGAGATACAGCCGGAAATTGAAGTCGTCCAGGTTGAACCGGAACCCGAGCCAGACGTCGAGCCAGAGCAAGAAGACGACGTCCTTGGCGTTGCCGAAGCTCGCGAAAAACTGCTGGCAGCCGTTGCCGCTCTCGAACAGCCAAAGCCCGAGTTGAGCGACGAAGAGGCCGAAGCCCTGGCGCTGGCCGAAGCCATCGAAGCCGAGCGCCGCCAATTCGACGACTGACCCACTACCTGTGGGAGCGGGCTTGCTCGCGAAAGCGGTATGTCATGCAAAGCAGTGCTGGCTGACACCCCATATTCGCGAGCAAGCCCGCTCCCACAGGTTTTTTTGTTCAAACTGCGCGCCACCGGTCGGCGGAAAAGCCAATAACCTTGCATCGATCAGCTAGTCTCTGATGCGCGAACGCCGCCATGAGCGTATGATTCGCGACCCTTCGGCGATCCCTTCGCCAAAGTACCCAGTTTTCAGACCACACCGGGAGGTGCCCAGATGAGTATCAACGACCAGAAAGACGACCAGCCAATCGGCCCAGCAGGCGAAAAACTGCAAAAAGTCCTCGCCCGTATCGGCGTCGGCTCGCGCCGTGACGTGGAAGCCTGGATCAGCCACGGCCGCATCAAGGTCAACGGCAAGGACGCGACCCTCGGTCAGCGTGTCGATATGCATGACGCCATCACCATCGATGGCAAGGTGATCAAGCGCGAAGAAGCCGCCGAGTCGGTACGCCGCGTGATCATGTACAACAAGCCCGATGGCGAAATCTGCACCCGTGTCGACCCGGAAGGTCGTCCGACAGTGTTCGACAAGATGCCGCGTCCGAAAGAAGGCCGCTGGATCAACATCGGTCGCCTGGACATCAACACCACCGGCCTGCTGATGTTCACCACCGACGGCGAGCTGGCCAACCGCTTGATGCACCCTTCCTACGAAATGGACCGCGAATACGCGGTACGTGTGCGTGGTGAAGTAGACGACGAGATGATCGAGCGCCTGAAAGCGGGCGTTGTGCTCGAAGACGGTCCGGCCAAGTTCACCGACATCAAGCAGGCACCCGGCGGCGAAGGCTTCAACCACTGGTATCACTGCGTGGTGATGGAAGGCCGTAACCGTGAAGTTCGTCGCCTGTGGGAATCCCAGGGGCTGGTGGTCAGCCGTCTGAAACGCGTGCGTTTCGGTCCGGTGTTCCTCAACTCCGACCTGCCGATGGGCCGCTGGCGCGAAATGAGCCAGTACGAAGTCGACATTCTGAGTGCTGAAGTGGGCCTGACCCCGGTGGCCATGCCGCAGATGAACGCCAAGAGCAAGGACAAGCTTGAGCGTATGCAGCGTAAGTCGTCCCGTCCGATGGCCAAGACCGAGCGCGTGCGTACCCTGCGCCCGGCTACCGGTGAGGCGGCTACCAGCCCGCGTCAGAATCGCGAACCGCAGATCGAAGGCGAGCGTCCGGCTCGCAAGCCGGCAGCGCGCCAGGACGGTGAGCGTGGCCCACGTACTCCGCGTCCGGCCAACGGTCGCACCGAGCGCGGCGAAGGTCGTGATGCGCCAGCCGGTCGCGGTACGCCGGTAGCGGACCGTCCGGCCGACACCAAGCGCCCGGCCAAGCCTGCGCCGAAGCGTCCGGGGATCAAACTGGTCGACGGCGACAAGCCGTCGGGCAAGCGTCGCGGCGCACCGGCCGGTTCCGGCCAGCGTCCGGGGTTTGGTCGTAAAAAACCAGAGTAAGGCAGCTACGAGCTTCAAGCTGCAAGTGAAAACGCCAACCTTCGGGTTGGCGTTTTTTTTGTTCTGGCCTACATAAGTGGTGTGGTGTTTTTCAGTGCGCCTTCGCGAGCAAGCCCGCTCCCACATTTGAACCGCCTACACCTCGGTCCAATGTGGGAGCGGGCTTGCTCGCGAAGGCGCTGGTATGAATCGCCGCAATATCCAGGATGGAATGCCAGTTTTACAGCTTGTAAAGAAAGGCTGACAATTTACGGCGATTGGTCTCGTGAAATCATCATCCTGCAAAGGCTGTAAGAAAATTCTTCCGTTTTCATATGCCCTCAATGCATCCCCCCGCTCTATCCCGCTTGTTTCCACTCGCCAGGCAAGGTGTCATGCGCTCCATGCCTGTCGTGCAGGTGCATAACAAAAAGGAGGCGCAATGAACGCCGCAATCCATTTCCAGCGCTCCGCGCGGGCCGGTTTTCCTGCCGTCCCCGTCACTGGCCCGCAAAGGCCCGACTCCCTTTTTGCAACCGCCCGAGGCGCTCGTGGCGGACACAGGCAATCCCGGCAAACGACACACTGATCCAGTGGGTCTGGCAGCAGGGGGTTAGCGGTGTACAATGCGCCGCGTTTTATACCTGTGACCTCCTGCGCATCTGCGCAAACCTCAAGGCTACCCGCCTTGTTCACTCCGCCGCGTCACGAGCGTGTCGGGTTCGATTTCGTCACAGATAAAAACAAACAGGTGACGCATGACCGTTGTAAATACGCTGAACTCCTGGTGCCTGCGCTGGGGTTTGATCGGTGCCGCTTAACGTCTTTCCTGAGCAGCAACGTCTACAGAACATCATCAAACCTTGCGTGAGACCCTTTTCATGAGTGGACAAAACTCGCATTCGGGCGAGCTGAAACGCGGCCTGAAAAATCGCCACATTCAATTGATCGCCCTCGGTGGCGCCATTGGTACCGGTTTGTTCCTCGGCTCGGCCGGGGTACTGAAATCCGCCGGCCCGTCGATGATCCTCGGCTACGCCATCTGCGGCTTCATTGCCTTCATGATCATGCGCCAACTGGGCGAAATGATCGTCGAAGAGCCGGTGGCCGGTTCCTTCAGCCACTTCGCGCACAAATACTGGGGCGGCTTCGCCGGCTTCCTGTCGGGCTGGAACTGCTGGATCCTGTACATTCTGGTGGGCATGTCGGAGCTGACCGCGGTCGGCAAATACATTCACTACTGGGCGCCGGACATCCCGACTTGGGCCTCGGCTGCCGCCTTCTTCGTGCTGATCAATGCGATCAACCTGGCCAACGTCAAAGTCTTTGGCGAAGCCGAGTTCTGGTTCGCGATCATCAAGGTCGTGGCGATCGTCGGTATGATCGCCCTGGGCAGCTACCTGCTGGTCAGCGGCCATGGCGGTCCGCAAGCGTCGGTGACCAACCTGTGGTCCCACGGTGGTTTCTTCCCGAACGGCGTCAGTGGCCTGGTGATGGCCATGGCGATCATCATGTTCTCCTTCGGCGGCCTGGAAATGCTCGGTTTCACCGCAGCTGAAGCCGACAAGCCGAAAACCGTGATCCCGAAAGCCATCAACCAGGTGATCTACCGGATCCTGATTTTCTACATTGGCGCACTGGTGATCCTGTTGTCGCTGACGCCATGGGACAGCCTGCTCGCCACGCTCAACGCGTCCGGTGACTCCTACAGCGGCAGCCCGTTCGTACAAGTGTTCTCGATGCTCGGCAGCAATACCGCCGCGCACATCCTCAACTTTGTGGTCCTGACGGCGGCGTTGTCGGTGTACAACAGCGGCACCTATTGCAACAGCCGCATGCTGCTGGGCATGGCCGAGCAGGGCGATGCGCCCAAGGCCCTGGCGAAAATCGACAAGCGCGGCGTGCCGGTGCGTTCGATCCTGGCCTCGGCTGCCGTGACGCTGATCGCGGTACTGCTGAACTACCTGATCCCGCAAAACGCGCTGGAACTGCTGATGTCGCTGGTAGTGGCCACCCTGGTGATCAACTGGGCGATGATCAGCTATTCGCACTTCAAGTTCCGCCAGCACATGAACAAAACCCGCCAGACGCCGCTGTTCAAGGCCCTGTGGTACCCGTACGGGAACTACATCTGCCTGGCGTTCGTGGTGTTTATCCTGGGTGTGATGCTGTTGATACCTGGGATCCAGGTGTCGGTGTACGCGATCCCGGTGTGGGTGGTGTTCATGTGGATCTGCTACGGCATCAAGAACAAGCGTCGTGATTCAGCTGCTGTGGTGAGCACTGCAGCACAAGGGTGAACACACACCCTGTAGGAGTTTTCGCAGGCTGCGATCTTTTGATCTTGCTTTAAAGAATGAAAAGATCGCGGCCTGCGGCAACTCCTACAGGGGCTAGCCGAGTCATGAGCCAAGTTCAGATGCAGAAAAACAAAAGCCCCGACAAGTCGGGGCTTTTGTTTTTCTGGCGTTCGGCTTACATGTTCGGGTAAGTCGGGCCGCCAGCACCTTCAGGGGTCACCCAGGTAATGTTCTGCGCAGGGTCCTTGATGTCGCAGGTCTTGCAGTGAACACAGTTCTGGGCGTTGATCTGGAAGCGCTTCTCGCCGTCTTCCTTGGTCACCACTTCATACACGCCGGCCGGGCAGTAGCGCTGGGCAGGCTCGTCGTACAGCGGCAGGTTCTTGCTGATCGGGATGCTTGGATCGGTCAGCTTCAGGTGGCACGGCTGCTCTTCTTCGTGGTTGGTGCCGGAGATGAACACCGAGCTCAACTTGTCGAAGCTGATCTTGCCGTCCGGTTTCGGGTAGTCGATCTTCTTGCAGTCGGCCGCCAGTTTCAGGCACGCGTAGTCCGGCTTGGTGTCGTGCAGGGTGAACGGCAGTTTGCCGCCAAAGATGTTCTGGTCCAGCCAGTTGAAGCCACCGCCGACGATCGCGCCGAACTTGTGGATCGCCGGGCCGAAGTTGCGGCTGGCGAACAGTTCTTCGTACAGCCAGCTGTTCTTGAAGCTGTCGACGTACGCCGTGAGTTCATCGCCGCCTTCGGAGTCGGCGAACAGACGATCGGCCACGGCGTCAGCGGCGAGCATGCCGGACTTCATGGCGGTGTGGCTGCCCTTGATCTTGGCAAAGTTCAGGGTGCCGAGGTCGCAACCGATCAGCGCGCCGCCCTTGAACACCATCTTCGGCAGCGAGTTTAGGCCGCCTTTGCAGATGGCGCGGGCGCCGTAGCTGATGCGCTTGCCGCCTTCCAGGTACTGCTTGAGCACCGGGTGATGCTTGAGGCGCTGGAACTCGTCGAACGGCGACAGGAAGGTGTTGCTGTAGGACAGGTCGACGATCAGGCCAACGACTACCTGGTTATTCTCCAGGTGATAGAGGAATGAGCCACCGGTGTTCTCGGTGCCCATGATGTCCATCGGCCAGCCGGCAGTGTGGACCACCAGGCCAGGCTGATGCTTGGCCGGATCGACTTCCCAGATTTCCTTCAGGCCGATGCCGTAGTGCTGCACGTCGGAATCGTTGTCGAGGTTGAAGCGCTTGATCAGCTGCTTGCCGATGTGGCCACGGCATCCCTCGGCGAACAGCGTGTACTTGCCGCGCAGTTCCATGCCCGGGGTGTACAGGCCTTCTTTGGGCTGACCTTCGCGGTCAACGCCCAGGTCGCCGGTGATGATCCCGCGTACCACGCCGTTTTCGTCGAAGAGCGCTTCCTGGGCGGCGAAGCCCGGGTAGATTTCCACGCCCAGGTTCTCGGCCTGCTGGGCCAGCCAGCGGCACAGGTTGCCCAGGGAGATGATGTAGTTGCCTTCGTTGTGCATGGTCTTGGGCACAAAGAAGTCTGGAACTTTCTGCGCGCTTTCGGCGTTCTTGAGCACAAAGATATCGTCGCGGGTCACCGGCGTGTTCAGCGGCGCGCCGAGTGCTTTCCAGTCCGGGAACAATTCGTTCAGGGCCCGTGGTTCGAACACGGCACCGGACAGGATGTGAGCACCGACCTCGGAGCCTTTTTCAACCACGCAGACGCTGATTTCCTTACCGGCTTCGGCGGCCTTCTGCTTCAATCGGCAGGCGGCGGACAGGCCAGCGGGGCCGGCACCGACGATGACCACGTCGAATTCCATGTATTCGCGTTCCACAGGCTATCTCCTACTCAAGGCTCAACAGTTTTTTCTAATTTTTAAGGTTCGGTGTCGCATCCATGAATCCCGGCGCAACGTCGGGAGCGGACAATCGATCAACCACCTTTCTCTTTGGGTGGCGCATTATATCTACACCACTGTCAGGGTCCAATACAAACGTTTGTTTGAATTGGCTCAAAGCCAGAGAAATCAAAGTCACGCGGGTTATGAACGGCTATTTTGCCGTATTGACCGGAATAGGTGTTCCGGTCAAGATACGGGCGGTTTTGCGCTCGCCGTAGGCTGACTGTTGGTTTCAAGAGCACCTCTAAAGACAGGGCGATGGCAGTACAAAGTGATGCGCGGTTCAGGTTGGCCGCACAGTTTACACGCCGCGATATTGAATGACTCGTCAGTCACTCCTGACGAACGGTCATAAGCATCGTGAGCGATGGTCACTTGACACGAATGCCGGCGTTTTTAGAGGTGCCCTTGCGCCCGATGAGCATCAACCGCCAGGTTCGCCTAGGCGACTTTCTTTTCACCGGAGAGTAACGAGGAATCCATGAAGGTTCTTGTAGCTGTCAAACGCGTTGTGGATTACAACGTCAAGGTCCGCGTCAAGGCGGACAATTCCGGCGTCGACCTCGCCAACGTCAAGATGTCGATGAACCCATTCTGCGAAATCGCAGTGGAAGAAGCCGTACGCCTGAAAGAGAAAGGCGTTGCGACTGAAATCGTCGTCGTCTCCGTGGGCCCGTCCACCGCTCAAGAGCAACTGCGCACCGCGCTGGCTCTGGGTGCCGACCGCGCCATCCTCGTCGAATCCGCCGAAGATCTGACTTCCCTGGCCGTTGCCAAGCTGCTCAAGGCTGTTGTCGACAAGGAACAGCCTCAGCTGGTGATCCTTGGCAAACAAGCCATCGACAGCGACAACAACCAGACCGGCCAGATGCTCGCTGCACTGAGCGGCTACGGTCAGGGCACGTTCGCTTCGAAAGTCGAAATCAGCGGCGACAGCGTAGCTGTTACCCGTGAGATCGACGGCGGCGCGCAGACCGTTTCCCTGAAACTGCCGGCCATCGTCACCACCGACCTGCGTTTGAACGAGCCGCGCTACGCGTCCCTGCCAAACATCATGAAAGCCAAGAAGAAGCCTCTCGAAGTGCTGACTCCGGACGCTTTGGGCGTTTCCACCGCCTCCACCAACAAGACCGTGAAAGTCGAAGCGCCGGCTGCACGCAGCGCGGGTATCAAGGTCAAGTCGGTGGCTGAACTGGTCGAGAAACTGAAAAACGAAGCGAAGGTAATCTAAATGACTATCTTGGTTATTGCTGAACACGACAACAAAGTGCTGGCCCCGGCCACGCTGAACACTGTGGCTGCCGCTGCCAAAATCGGTGGCGACATCCACGTGCTGGTAGCAGGCCAGGGCGCTGGCGCGGTGGCTGAAGCCGCTGCGAAAATCGCTGGCGTGAGCAAAGTCCTGAACGCTGACAACGCCGCTTACGCGCATCAGCTGCCGGAAAACGTTGCTCCTCTGGTTGCAGAGTTGGGCAAGGGCTACAGCCACATCCTGGCTGCCGCTACCTCCAACGGCAAAAACATCCTGCCGCGCGTTGCCGCTGCACTGGACGTTGACCAGATCTCCGAGATCATCTCGGTAGAAAGCGCCGACACCTTCAAGCGTCCGATCTACGCCGGTAACGCCATCGCTACCGTTCAGTCGAACGCTGCGGTCAAGGTGATCACCGTGCGTGCCACCGGTTTCGACCCGGTTGCCGCTGAAGGCGGTTCGGCTTCGGTTGAATCCGTTGCCGCTGCTCACGATGCTGCGATCTCCAGCTTCGTTGGCGAAGAGCTGGCCAAGTCCGATCGTCCGGAACTGACCGCTGCCAAGATCGTCGTTTCCGGCGGCCGCGGCATGCAGAACGGTGACAACTTCAAACACCTGTACGCCCTGGCCGACAAGCTGGGCGCTGCCGTCGGTGCTTCGCGCGCCGCGGTCGACGCAGGTTTCGTACCCAACGACATGCAGGTCGGTCAGACCGGCAAGATCGTTGCTCCACAGCTGTACATCGCCGTCGGTATCTCCGGCGCGATCCAGCACCTGGCCGGCATGAAAGACTCCAAAGTGATCGTAGCGATCAACAAGGACGAAGAAGCGCCGATCTTCCAGGTGGCCGATTACGGCCTGGTGGCGGACCTGTTCGAAGCGATCCCTGAGCTGGAGAAGCTGGTCTAATCCGGCGGCTTCACTTATAAAGAGCCCGACCTTCTGGTCGGGCTTTTTTTTGCCTTTTTCCCTTGTAGGAGCTGTCGAGTGAAACGAGGCTGCGATCTTTTGATCTTTCGCTTTGGATTCAAGCGGGCCTGAAAAGATCGCAGCCTCGTTTCACTCGACAGCTCCTACAGGGGGCACAACCAGTTTTGAGTGGAGTGTAGTGCCATGGATCTGCGTCGCGTATCTGGCTGGTCAATGCTGCTGGGAATGGCGCTTTTGCCAACGTTGTCGATCGCCGCAGGCAAGTGCGAGCGCCTGGTGGTGACCGGCAGCCCGGATGCGCCACCCTACCTGTGGCAAGACCCGCAAAACCCCAAGCACCTGATCGGCGCCAGTGCCGATTTGTTGCAGCAAGTGGCGGGAGAGTTGGGCATCAAGGTTGAGCTGCTGTATGCCGGCAAACGCTCCCAGGCACTGGAGGAGGTACGCAGCGGCCGCATGGACATGCTGGCCGATGCTTCGTTGTCGGTCAGCGAGTTGGAAACCCTGGACTACATTCATCCACCGTTGCTGGAGAATGATTACCTGGTCTGGACCCGCAAGGATTCGCCACTGGTCTACAACGAGGTGCAGGACCTTCATGGTCATCCCGGCGCTTTGTCGGAAAAGTCCCGGCTGACCTCGGCATTCGCCACGTTCGCCGAGCAGCAATTGACCCTCACCCGCACGTCCAATCTGACCCAGGCCTTTCAGAAATTGCTGTTGGGCGAGGTGGAGTTTGTCCTGGCCGGGCGCTACTCGGGCATGGCGATGGCGCAGACCCTGGGCATGGCCAACGACCTGATTGCGCGGGCGCAACCCGTCGATAAGCCGGGATTGTTTCTGGCGGTTTCCCATAACTCGGCCTGCAACGATCCGTGGTTGCGCGGACAGCTGGCCAAAAAGATGACAGAATTGCCCGCGTCCGGACTGACGGAAGCTGTGCTGCAACGCAACATAGAGCGTTGGGACACGCAGCAGAAACATCCTGTCAGTACCCCAAAACAGTAGGGATTTTTAGTGAGTATTCCACCTCTTTTCGCTGCCCTGGCCGTTCTGGCTCTGGCGGGTTGTGCAGCCGATCCGGCGCCGAATGAACAAATGCGCCTCACCGCGCAAGCGCTGGAACAAGCCAAGGCTGTGGGCGCCACGGCCGATGAAGTGCCGGAAATGAAACTGGCCGAAGACAAATACAAGCGCGCCCAGGGCAGCATGGCGGATCAGTCGTTCAAAAACGCGCGCATGCGGGCCGAGCAGGCCGAACTGGACGCGCGTTTGGCTGAAGCCCGGGTCCTGACCCTCAAGAGCGAGGAACAGTTGACCGTGCTCAATACCCGCATCGCCCGGCTGCGCAAGCAATTGGGAGATGCCCAATGAGCCTCGGGTCCAAGGTTATCGGCGGTTTGATCCTGGCCGGTTGCGCGAGCCTTTACGGTTGTGCCGGTCAGCACAGTGAAGCGGCGTTGCAGCAAGCCGGTGCCGACTTCCAGAAGGTCAAGGAAGACGCCAACGTGTTACGCATCGCGCCCAAGGATGTGATTCGCGCCGGTGAGTCCCTGGCCCGTGCCGATCGGTTGTCCAGCTACTGGGGCAGCAGTTCGGACGTGGCGCAATACGCTTACCTGAGCCAGCGCTACAGCGAAATTGCCCGTGAACACACCAATCAGGTGCTCAACGAAGAGCGCGCGGCCAAGCTCGAACTGGAACGCCAGCGCCTGCAACTGGCCTTGCGCGAGTCCAAGCTGCTCAGTGTGCAGCAACAGGGCAAATGGCTCGAAGAGCAGATAGTGGCGCTGGCCACTACGCAGACTGACCGTGGCTTGGTCATGACCTTGGGCGATGTGCTGTTCGACACCGGTGAAGCGGAGTTGAAAAACTCGGCCAACCGCGTGGTGTTGAAGATCGTGCAGTTCCTGCAGCTCAACCCCAAGCGCGTGGTGCGTATCGAAGGTTACGCCGACAGTACCGGCGGCAAGCAGGAAAACCTCAAGCTGTCCCGTGACCGTGCGCAATCGGTGGCGGACGTGTTGATGGACCTGGGCATCGACGACAAGCGGATCAAGGTCGAAGGCTACGGCGACGAGTACCCGGTGGACGCCAACGCTTCCGAGCGGGGACGCGCGCAGAACCGTCGGGTGGAAATTGTGTTCTCCGACGAAAAAGGCCAGCTCGGCGCCGCCCGTTAAGGGTTGCGTCTCTGGAAAGCCCGGCCTGCCTGTCAGTGCCGGGTTTTTTTACGCCTGCCAATCACTGCACATTTTCAACACAAGCAGTACAGATTTTGCTGACACTGCACTGTATGGTCGACTATTGTGGCAACTGTCCCAGTACACTTCTAAACTGTTACGGTATCTTTTCTACAAGAATAAAATGCCTGTGAAATCGAGTGCTGCGTCATGACCAACCTCTTGCTCTACCAACGTATTGCTCAGCAACTGGCTGAAGATATCCGCCGGGGTGTCTATCAACCGGGGGAGCGCGTGCCTTCGGTGCGCAAGATGAGTTCGCAGCTCAATGTCAGCCATGCCACGGTCTTGCAGGCGTATGCCAACCTCGAAGACCAGGGCTTGATCCGCGCGCGGCCACAGTCGGGTTATTACGTGCACCAGACACCGGCCCTGACCGCGCCGACGCCGGACATTGCCCGGGTCGAACGCCCGGGCCTGGTGACCCGAAGCAGCATCATCCAGCAGGTACTGGTCGAATCCCGCCGCGAAGGGGTGTTCCCCCTGGGCGCCGCTGTGCCGAGTGTCGAATACCTGCCGGTTCGGGCGCTGCATCAGCAATTGGCCAAGGTCACCCGTTTTCATAGCCCTCGCGCATTCAGCTACATGTTCAGCCCCGGTTTCGAGCCGCTGCGCCGACAGGTGGCGATCCGCATGCGCGATGCCGGCGTGGTGGTCGACCCGTCGGAAGTGGTGATCACCCATGGCTGTGTCGATGCCTTGCAGATGTCACTGCGGGTGCTGACCCGGCCCGGCGATCTGATCGCCGCCGAGTCGCCGACCTACTACGGCTTGCTGCAACTGGCCGATCTGTTGGGGCTCAAAGTCATCGAGATCCCCAGCGACCCGTCCACCGGCATGAGCCTCGAAGCCCTGCAACTGGCGGCCAACCAATGGTCGATCAAGGCACTGGTGCTGACCACGCGCCTGAGCAATCCACTGGGCGGGACCATGCCCGAAGAGCGGCAGAAACAACTGCTGCGCCTGGCGTCGGATTTCGATATTCAGATTGTCGAGGACGATATCTATGGCGAACTGATGTTCGAGCAGGGGCGCACCAAGGCGCTCAAGGCTTACGACCGCCTGGACCGGGTGATCTATTGCTCGAGTTTTTCCAAAACGTTATCGCCGGGCGTGCGTATCGGCTGGATGATCGCCGGCAAGTTCCAGCAGGAAATCCAGCGCTTGCAGACCTTCAGCACCCATTCGGCCTGCAGCGTAACGCAGATGGGCATTGCCGCTTATCTGGAGAACGGCGGTTACGACCGGCATTTGCGCTACATCCGTCAGGAATACCGCAAGAACCTCAGCGCCTTCCAGCTGGCGGTGCAGCAATACTTTCCCGAAGGCACGCAGATGACGCGGCCAACCGGTGGCTTCATTTTGTGGGTGAGCCTGCCAGGCAGGGTCAATACCCAGGAACTGCATGTGCGTGCCTTGCAACAGGGCATCAGTATTGCGCCGGGGCTGATCTTCAGTAACACCGAGCAATTCAATCACTGCATCCGGCTCAATTGCGGCATCCCCTGGAACCGTGAAGCGGAGCGTGCGTTGATGACCCTGGGCATGCTGGCCACCCAACTGTGCCAGGAAATGGCTACCGGCTTTTGATGACGCGGGCAGGTGACACTTGCCCGCGCTTGTCATGACGCTTGCAACAGGCGAGCATATGGCCCCTCTGTCGTTCGCGCGAAATGCGCCGTTGGGTCCATGAAACCGATTTTTCCTGTCGCCTGGTTCTTGATCTGCCTGTTCGTCAGTGCTCAGCCGGTTGCCGTGATGGCCGCTTCCGTTCAGGACAAACCGGCGGCCAGCGCCCCTTCGAAAAAAACACCTCCCGCGAAAAAAACGCCACCGGTCAAGCAGAAAGCCCCGGCGGTGAAAAAGCGCCCACCGGTTGCCTCCAAGTCGAAGCCGGCCAGTGAAGTGGTGAAAACCCAGCTGCCTTCAGCCAATCTGGATTTGAGCCTGCCCAAGGACATGGTCGAAGAATTGGAGCCGGTCGGCACCGTGCCATTGCCCAAGCGCGACCCGGTGTTGCCGCAAATGTTCGGTGAAAAAAGCAGCCAGTTTCAGCTCAACGGACGGCTGATCAGTAACGAAATGCAGTTGCAGCTGCGCAACGAAGAGCGCCGTGAAGTCGAGGGCGCCGCACTGGAATTCGAGTTCAAACGCTGATTCCCGCCCATCCGTGACCCGTTTGGCCGACGCTTTGTCGGAGACTGGCCGGTCACGCCTGTTTCCGGGAAAAAACCCCGGGTGAAACAATTTAAAACAACTGTTTTAGCGGTTACTCTGTGCCCCGTCCTTTTACACATCACCCGTCGCGAGGAGCTCGTCGTCATGAAATGCCGTGAAGGCTGTGGCGCCTGTTGCATTGCCCCATCCATCAGCTCGCCCATTCCCGGAATGCCCAATGGCAAAGCCGCCGGGGAACGCTGCCTGCAATTGTCCGCCGACAACCTGTGCAGCATTTTCGGCAAACCCGAGCGCCCGGCGGTTTGCTCGGCGTTCGAGGCCGACGTCGAGGTGTGCGGCGCCAGCAGTGAAGAAGCCATCAGGCTGATTGGCTGGTGGGAGCAAATGACCGCCGCGTGATGTGTTCTACGAACGGAACTTCAACAATAAGGAATAAGACTATGGGTTCGCTGCATCGTATGGCTGTGCTGTGTGGGTTGACGGTTGTCTTGGCTACGTCGGTCGCCCAGGCCGAAGACTGGAAAGTCGCCAAGAATGAAGACGGCATCAAGGTGTCCCTGAGTGAAGTGGCCGGTTCCGACTACAAGGCTTACCAAGGCGTCACCCTGATGAAAACCACCATGGCCAAGTTGCGCGCATTGCAGGAAGACGTCCCTGGCGCCTGTGCCTGGATTCACGAGTGCAAGACCCAGAAGTTGCTCAAGCACGAAGGCGATCAGAGCTGGACCTACACCCAATTCAATACCCCGTGGCCGGTCACTCCGCGTGATTCGGTGCTGCATGTCACCACCGTTGAAGGCGCCGACGGCAGCCTGACCCGCAAGCTCGAAGGTGTGCCCAAGTACCTGCCGGAAGAGAAAGGCTTCGTACGGGTTACCAAGGTGGATGGTTTCTGGAAGTTCGTGCCCAAGGGCGATCAGATCGAAGTGACGTATCAGGTGCATACCGAACCGGGCGGCAGCATCCCGTCGATGGTCGCCAACAAGTTTGTGGTCGATGCGCCGTTCAATACCCTGAAAGCCCTGAAAGAACGCGCCGAAAAATAACCCGCCTGTCGTTTCGAAAAACGCCCCGCTTCGCTCGGGGCGTTTTTTTAAAATTTGTTTCCAAATGCACGTTCCACAATATTTTCACAATGTGTCCAAGACAATTCGCCCCCCTGTCGACGGGCTTGCCAGTAATGAATGGTAATGCAGTGATCGTTCGGGCAACATTTGCACACCGCGCAAACCCCGCGCCAGGTACTGGCAAGTAGAGGGCAGGGCGCAGCTGTATTTTTGAAACTTCAACTTCCAATGGGTCCTAAAACGACATGGCAATCCCGGACGCCCTGAATCAGCAGCGAGCCTCGAGTCGCCTGCTGCAACCCACCGTCAAATCGCATCTGGCCTACACGCTGCTGTGTGCTCTGGTCATGATGGTGATGTTTTCCGTGCTGCGCCTCGCGCTGCTGGTCTACAACCGTGAAATGATCCTCGATACACCGGCCTCGACCTTTATCGAAGCGTTCGCCAACGGCCTGCGCTTCGACCTGCGCCTGGTGGTTTACCTCAGCATTCCGTTGTTGCTGGCACTGTTCAGTGCCCGGGCGATGGCGGCGCGCGGGTTTTTCCGCCTGTGGCTGACAGTAGCCTCCAGCATCGCGCTGTTCCTTGGCCTGATGGAGATGGATTTCTATCGTGAATTCCACCAGCGCCTCAACGGCCTGGTCTTCCAGTACGTGAAGGAAGACCCGAAAACCGTGATGAGCATGCTCTGGTACGGTTTTCCGGTGGTTCGCTACCTGCTGGCGTGGGCCGTAGGCACCTGGCTGCTCAGCCTGGCGTTCAAGGGCGCGGACCGTGCGACCCGTCCTCGCGGCCCTTTCAGCGGTGGCAGCATCGGCACTCGCCAGGTGGCGCCCTGGTACACGCGCGTCATGGTGTTCGTGGTGGTGCTGCTGATCTGCGTGGTTGCCGCCCGTGGCACCCTGCGCCAGGGCCCGCCGATGCGTTGGGGTGACGTCTACACCACCGACTCCAACTTCGCCAACCAGTTGGGCCTCAATGGCACGCTGTCCCTGGTAGCTGCGGCGAAGAGCCGGATGTCCGAAGATCGCGACAACATCTGGAAAGCCACGCTGCCTCAACCGATGGCGCAGCAGACCGTGCGCGACATGCTGGTGATGAAGGACGACAAACTGGTGGATGGCGAGACCGCGGCGGTGCGTCGCGACTACACGCCACCGGCCGACAAGACCCTGCCGATCAAGAACGTCGTTGTGATCCTGATGGAAAGCATGGCCGGTCACTCGGTCGGCGCGCTGGGCGCATCGGGCAACATCACGCCGTACCTCGACAAACTGTCGAAGGAAGGCCTGCTGTTCGACCGCTTCTTCTCCAACGGTACCCACACCCACCAGGGCATGTTCGCCACCATGGCGTGCTTCCCGAACCTGCCGGGTTTCGAATACCTGATGCAGACACCCGAAGGCAGTCACAAACTGTCTGGCCTGCCGCAGTTGCTCAGCGCCCGTGACTACGACGACGTGTATGTCTACAACGGCGACTTTGCCTGGGACAACCAGTCGGGCTTCTTCAGCAACCAGGGCATGACCAACTTCATCGGGCGTAACGACTTCGTCAACCCGGTGTTCTCCGACCCGACGTGGGGCGTGTCCGACCAGGACATGTTCAACCGTGGCCTGGAAGAGTTGAAAGCCCGCGACGGCAAGGACAAGAAACCGTTCTATGCCTTGCTGCAAACCCTGTCCAACCACACCCCCTACGCCTTGCCGACGCCATTGCCGGTCGAGCGCGTGACCGATCGCGGCAGCCTGAACGAACATTTGACCGCCATGCGTTACGCGGACTGGGCACTGGGTCAGTTCTTCGAGCAGGCGCGCAAGGAGCCGTACTTCAAGGAAACCCTGTTTGTCGTGGTCGGCGACCACGGCTTTGGCAACGAGCGTCAGATCACTGAAATGGACCTGGGGCGCTTCAACGTGCCGCTGCTGCTGATCGCACCCGGCATCCAGGAGAAGTTCGGCACCCTTGACCACACGGTCGGTACCCAGGTCGACATCGTGCCGACCATCATGGGCCGGATCGGTGGCGAAGTGCGTCATCAGTGCTGGGGACGCGACCTGCTCAACCTGCCTGAAGGCGATACCGGTTTTGGTGTGATCAAGCCCTCGGGCAGCGAGCAGACCACGGCCATTGTGACCGCGGACCAGATTCTGGTATTGCCACGGGATAAGGACATGGCGCCGAAAATGTACCAGTACGAACTGGGCGCCAAGCCGCACGCCGAAGTCGTGCCGGATGCACCGCGCACCGCCGAGATGAAAACCAAGCTGGAAGCGTTCCTGCAAACCGCGACCAAGAGCCTGATCGATAACACCGCCGGTGTGATCGATGGCAAGCCGGACTAAGTCACTCTCCGGTTGAGCTGAAACCCATCGCTCAAGCCTCTACGCCTGCTTGTTTAAAGCGAAAAACAAGATCCGATGCCCATTTGGGCATCGGATTTTTTTGCATTTGCGGGACGCGATGTTCCGCAAATAAAGGTACATACCTGTCAACTCTGACAGTAGACGGTCCTGCGATTTGGGCGTTTTATACAGTTGCTTCTGCCGCCTGATCCGACGAGTGCGATAGCGCCGTTGATGGCGGGCAGTGCGAAGGATGAGTGTCGGTTTGTTCCTGTCTCTATGGCTTTCGGGCCATGTCTTGGTCATGCAGTGGAGCAGTATTGGAAGACATTCCAATAGAAAACATCGGGGTTGGCATTGGCGCTTCATGGCCGGCCACTTCGGTTCAGGTGGTTCGCCGCAGGACGCGAAATCAGCAGGTTCGTCCGATCGGTTGAAACACTTGGATGAAGAGTGAGGCTTGCTTCATGGATAAGTCTGTCGGTGTGTTTCGTTTGCTGTGGATCGTGTGCCTGGTGGCGCTCGCCGCTGTCATCGCATGGGTAGTATTCACTAGAACATCAGAGTCAGCTCCCTCACCTCAGTCCTGTTCCGCACCCGCTTATGAGAAGGATAAACCCTACCAACAAGGGCAACAGGTTCTGCACTCCGGTCGACAGTTTGAATGCTGGAAAGATGCAGAGGCACCGCTAGGTCCTGACAGTTGGAAATGGTGTCAGCAGGCGGCCTATGAACCACTCCTCCCAACGGAACACTGGAGAAATGCATGGAAGGACCTCGGTGAGTGCGGGGGTTTCGAGGGCAATCGCCTGACATTGAATTTTGCCACCCTCAGCGGCAAGGCCCCCTTGAAACCGGCGGTGCCCGGTGTCGCTCGTGCTGATCAGGTGGTCACCGGTACCTTGCGCTGCAAGGCCGAAGAAATTGCGATTAGCGCCAAGGCTGACGAAACGATCCACCTCGATGATCTGAAAGCTTGCGACTACCAATTGGTGATGAACAGCGCTGATGGATACATCCCGCTGAACACCCCTCGCATGGTTTCGTTCAAGGAAGATAAAGGCGAAGAACAGGAGTTTACGGTGAAGTATCGCCCGCCCGTGGACTTGAGAAGGCTCAGCGGTTTGCCGGGGATAAAAATCGAGCTGTTTGCCCAAGGTCTTGTTCAACCCAGGCAGATGGTGATGGGCAAGAATGTGTTGTATGTCGGGTCCAGTGCCATT
The DNA here is from genome assembly GCF_902498195.1 of Pseudomonas fluorescens. Classification (GTDB taxonomy): domain Bacteria; phylum Pseudomonadota; class Gammaproteobacteria; order Pseudomonadales; family Pseudomonadaceae; genus Aquipseudomonas; species Aquipseudomonas fluorescens_BU. Next base: position 1,019,016 of record NZ_CABVIY010000002.1, read on the forward strand.
CCCTCTTACATCTATGACGGAAAAATAGCCGACATGATTTATGCGTTGCCGTTGGATGGGGCGGGTAAACCGACGGGTATTTATGTGGTCGCCAGCGGCCTGGAAGAGCCCCATGGCGTAGCGTATCGCGACGGTGATCTGTATTTCTCGACCACCGGGGGGTTGTATCGCGTGCGCAATGCGGATGACACTTTCAAAGATCCTAAACCCGAGTTGGTATTTAGTTTTCCAGCGGACGACAAGCCTTTTCCTCTGCCCCCTCAGTCGTCAGGGTCGAGTACCCGTATCTGGCACATGAAGCACCCGTTGCACTTCAATCCACTCGACCCATCAGACAAGTGGCTTTATACGGCGGTCGGCACGCCCTGCAACTTGTGCATGATTCCCGCCGATAAGCGTTACGGTTCGATCTTGCGTTACTCCCTTGAAACCGGCGAATCCCAGATTTTGGCCTTGGGGGTGCGTAACTCGGTTGGCTTCGACTGGAACCCTCAGGACGGCAAAATATGGTTCAGTGATAACAATCGCCAGGGCTTTCCCAATTCTGATGAGGTCAACGCGATAACTGGTCCCGAGAAGCATTTTGGTGTGCCTTACCGCTTCGGCAAGGACACCCCCGGGTTTACCGAGGAGGAATACCTCAATCCGGGCGTGATCCAGCCACCTCTTGTCACTGGCGCGATCGTTTCCGACAAATCACTGGAGCAGATCAACCCGGCTGACTATGTTCCAGCCGCCTTTGAGCTGGGGACCAATACAGCGCCGCTCGGCGTCAAGTTCTGGAGAGGATACCTGGCCAAACCGGGTACACAACATTTGCTGGTCGCGGTACATGGGGCAGGTTCTGTCGCCAGGCCGGGCACGGATATTCAGATGCTGACCATCCAGAATGGGCGAGTGGTCAGCCAGATCCCATTGATCAATGGCTTTGCGCAGACCCCGAAGGGTTCCGATGTCTATGCCCTGACGTATCCCGGTACTGGCCGCCCCGTCGAGTTTCTGGAACTGGCCGACGGCAGTTTGCTGGTCAGTGACGACGTCGCCGGGGTCATTTATCGCGTGCATTATGACGCGACCGGGTTGCCGGCGACTCAATTGGCGTTGCGCCCGATGCTGCCACCCCCTGGTCTGGAAAATGAGTTGGTCAGTGGCAACCTCATAGGTCCTGATGGCAATAACAGGCTGGTGCAAATGTCCTTGAACCCGACGTGCATTGGAGCCCGGAGCAGGAAAACTGCTGGAGGCATCCCTGGCGGATATTCAGGAAGTCAAAAGCAAGCTCTCTGCGGGGCAAAGGCAGAAACTTGATACCCATCTGGACTCGGTGGAGCAGGTTATCAAGGACCTTGAGGAGACAAGGCCGCCGGTGGGGGCGTGTGAGCCAGTGACCCTCGAGCCGCTGGATTATCAATCGGCCCTGCATCGTACGCGTATTCAGTCCGACCACCATAAAGTGGTGGCCACTGCCTTGAGTTGCGGAATCACCCGCGTCGCCACTATTCAGATCGGACGTTCGGCGGAGTCCCTCAACATCGTTGATGTCAGTTCCACCAAGAATCCCCATGATTGCGCGCACCGTTATGCCGGGGAAGAGCTCTGGAAGGGAACACGGCAATGGTATGTCAGGCAGGTCAAACTGTTGATGGATGAACTGGCCAGACATGCAGACCCTGAGATGCCCGACCGCAGTCTGCTCGAATCCACGCTCGTCATCGTCACCAGCGAAATGGCTGACGGAGCTCCCGAGCATTCCATTGATATGCCGCTAGTCCTAATGGGGGGCGCGTGCGGATTATTAAAAAGCGGGGACGGTGCGGGACGGTATTTCAATATCACGGCTCAAGCTGATCGTGCACACCACACTGGGAACCCGGTAATCGGCAAGAATTTCGTCGACATGCAGCGAATCTGGGCAACGGTTGCCAAGGCCGCCGGAACCAGTGTTCCTTACAGTGGCAATATCGATCCGGTCAGCGGCATATTCACTAACGTATGAATCAAAACAAGGATGCCAGTCAGGTGAGCTGACTGGCATCGTCTTTTTCGTATCTCTCAGCTCTTCATATCTTGCCAAGTAACAACAGGATCAGTATCACCACCAACACCACGCCGATGATACCGGACGGGCCATAACCCCAACTTCTGGAGTGCGGGAAGACCGGCAGACCACCGATCAGTAACAGAATCAGAATGATGAGTAGAATTGTGCCCATGTCTATTTCCTTGCTGTAAGAATTCAGGAATGACCTAGTGGTTAATGGTCAGCGGGAATGCAATTAATTCGAGCTGCTTAAAAAATCCGACTGCTGTACAGCGAAGAAAATTCCAAGTTTTTTTAATGTTTTTCGAACACAGGATTATTTCGTTTTCATCGGCGTTAGTTGTGGGCGACGCGCCCTGGGTTTGTTCGGGCCATTCAGCAATCTGATGGAGCGTGGGTCGCGCGGCGTGGTTCGCTACACTCGACGCATCTTCCCCGGAACAACAAGGCTGTTTGCTATGCAAAATCGCATGATGATCACTGGCGCGGGCTCTGGCCTGGGTCGCGAAATCGCGCTGCGCTGGGCGCGTGAAGGCTGGCAACTGGCGTTGTCCGATGTCAGCGAGCCCGGCCTGCAGGAAACCCTTAAGCAGGTGCGCGAAGCCGGTGGCGATGGCTTTATCCAGCGCTGCGACGTGCGCGACTACAGTCAGTTGACCGCTTTTGCCCAAGCGTGCGAAGTGAAGTTCGGCGGCATCGACGTGATCGTCAACAATGCCGGCGTGGCGTCGGGCGGGTTCTTCAGCGAGCTGTCCCTGGAAGACTGGGACTGGCAGATCGCGATCAACCTGATGGGCGTCGTCAAAGGCTGCAAGGCCTTCCTGCCCCTGTTGGAAAAGAGCCAGGGCAAGATCATCAACATCGCGTCCATGGCGGCGCTGATGCAAGGCCCGGCCATGAGCAACTACAACGTGGCGAAGGCGGGCGTGGTCGCGCTGTCCGAAAGCCTGCTGGTCGAACTGGCGCACCAGGAAGTGGGCGTGCATGTGGTGTGCCCGTCGTTCTTCCAGACTAACCTGCTCGATTCATTCCGTGGCCCGACCCCGGCCATGAAAGCCCAGGTCGGCAAGTTGCTGGAAAGCTCGCCGATCAGCGCGGCCGACATTGCCGACTACATCTACCAACAGGTCGCCGCCGGCGAGTTCATGATCCTGCCCCACGAACAGGGCCGCATGGCCTGGGCCCTCAAGCAGAAGAACCCGCAGCTGCTCTACGACGAAATGACCGTCATGGCCGACAAGATGCGCGCCAAGGCCAAACAGACCGCAGGCTGAACTTGCCGGCCAGCGACAGCCTCGCTAGGGTGGCCGCCATCGGTCATCCTCGCGAGACGTTCGCATGCTCAATTATTTATGGTTCTTCCTGGCGGCGCTGTTTGAAATCGCCGGCTGCTTCGCCTTCTGGATGTGGCTGCGCCAGGGCAAAAGCGTCTGGTGGGTGCTGCCGGCGCTACTGAGCCTGACCCTGTTCGCGCTGTTGCTCACGCGCATCGAAGCGACCTACGCCGGTCGCGCCTATGCCGCTTACGGCGGAATCTACATCATCGCCTCGATTGGCTGGCTGGCCGTGGTCGAGCGGATTCGTCCGCTGGGCTCGGACTGGATCGGCGTGGCACTGTGCGTGATCGGCGCGAGCGTCATCCTGTTCGGTCCGCGTTTTTCGGCCTCCTGACGGATCGCTCCTTCCTTCATGCAACCTGTCAGACGTTTCCGTCAGGGGAGTGGGCAAGTGGCTGTCAGTTCGGTCTGGATTACCGCCGTTGCCTTGTAGGCCTGACGTGCGCCGGGCATCTTCAGGGCCTTGGTAACCCTGAAGGACGAAGGCCATGCTTGTACTCAGTCGCGTTGTCGGCGAATTGATTTCCATCGGTGACAACATTTCCATCCGCGTGGTTGCTGTCAACGGAAACACCGTGCGCTTCGGTGTCGAGGCGCCGCACAGCGTCAATGTGCACCGGTCCGAGTTTTATGAACGGATCCGGCACAAACTGCCCAAAAAGAAAAAATCAGTCGAATAGATGCTTGGGGACATCGTGCTTGAGCATCAACTGGCATTGCTCGCTTTCAGGGTCGAAGACGATCAGTGCCTGCCCCTTGGTCAACGCCTGGCGTACCCGCAACACACGGGTTTGCAGCGGCGTGTCATCGCCGTTGTCGGTGCCGTCGCGGGTCACGAAATCCTCGATCAGGCGGGTCAGGGTGTCGACTTCAAGTTGGTCGTGGGGAATGAGCATAGGTACCTCGGCTAAACAGTGGCGCGATGCTACGGCGAATGATCGATGGCGGCTAGCATCTGGAGAAATGTGTTGCCTGATCCGATGCCTTCGCGAGCAAGCCCGCTCCCACAAGATTAGCGTCGATCACGCTATCCCGGATCGCCACCTACCCTGTGGGAGCGGGCTTGCTCGCGAAGGCGTCGGATCAGCCAATGGAATTCCCCGGTCAATTATCGGACCGCTGCCCCACCAGACTGTCCACCGACGGCACCCGGGTATCGCTTTCCATCTGGGTTTCATGCTCGATCTGGTGACTGAACCGGTCCAGCGAACCCTTGGCCGGTTGCGCATCGCTGGCAAACACCGGCGGGCTGAGGATATAGGCCCCGAGCAAGCGGCTGAGGGCCGCGAGGCTGTCGATGTGGGTGCGTTCGTAGCCGTGGGTCGCGTCGCAGCCGAAGGCGAGCAGGGCGGTACGGATGTCATGGCCGGCGGTCACCGCCGAATGGGCATCGCTGAAGTAGTAACGGAACAGGTCGCGACGTACCGGTAATTCGTTGTCGCTGGCGAGCCGCAGCAGATGCCGCGACAGGTGATAGTCATAAGGCCCTCCGGAGTCTTGCATGGCGATGCTCACCGCGTGCTCGCTGGAATGCTGACCGGGGGCGACCGGTGCGATGTCGATGCCGACGAATTCGCTGACGTCCCATGGCAGTGCCGCCGCCGCGCCGCTGCCGGTTTCCTCGGTGATGGTGAATAACGGGTGGCAGTCGATCAGCAGCTCTTCACCGCTGTCGACGATGGCTTTCAACGCCGCCAGCAGCGCCGCGACACCGGCCTTGTCGTCGAGGTGACGGGCGCTGATGTGGCCACTTTCGGTGAATTCCGGCAAGGGGTCGAAGGCAACGAAATCACCGACGCTGATGCCCAGGGAATCGCAATCGGCCCGGGTTGCGCAGTAGGCGTCCAGGCGCAATTCAATGTGATCCCAGCTGATCGGCATTTCATCCACGGCGGTGTTGAAGGCATGCCCGGAGGCCATCAACGGCAAGACGCTGCCGCGGATCACGCCGCTGTCGGTGAACAGGCTCACCCGGCTGCCTTCGGCAAAGCGGCTGGACCAACACCCGACGGGGGCGAGGGTCAGGCGGCCATTGTCCTTGACCGCACGCACCGCTGCGCCAATGGTGTCCAGGTGCGCGGATACGGCGCGATCCGGGCTGTTTTTCTTGCCCTTGAGGGTGGCGCGAATGGTCCCGCGGCGAGTCATCTCGAACGGAATGCCCAGCTCCTCCAGGCGTTCGGCGACGTAGCGCACGATGGTGTCGGTGAAGCCGGTGGGGCTGGGAATGGCGAGCATTTCCAGCAGGACTTTTTGCAGGTAGGTCAGGTCGGGTTCGGGATACTTGATGGTCATGGAAACTCCTGATGGGTTGAGCACATCGATGGTTTCGATGAGGGAAATCGGTGTTGTCTGTCAGGCCGCTTTCGCGAGCAAGCCCGCTCCCACATTCGAACGCAATCCCCTGTGGGAGCGGGCTTTCCCGCGTCGGCGTCAGTCCAGGCGATAGATCATTTGCAGGTCACCGGCTGACTGTGCGGAAACAACAAATCCACAAACCGCTCAGCCGTCGGCTGCGGTTCGTGATTGGCCAGCCCGGCCCGTTCGTTAGCTTCGATAAACACATAGTCGGGTCGGTCAGCGGCGCTCACCATCAGGTCGAGGCCGACCATGGGAATGTCCAGCGCCCGCGCCGCCCGTACTGCCGCATCGACCAGGGTCGGGTGCAGGATCGCGGTGACGTCCTCGAGAATCCCGCCGGTGTGCAGGTTGGCCGTACGCCGCACGAGCAGGCGCTCGCCAGCCGGCAGAATGCTGCGGTAATCGTAACCGGCGGCGTGCAAGGTGCGCTCGGTCTCCGCGTCCAGCGGGATTTTGCTTTCACCGTCGGTGGCCGCCTGTCGCCGGCGGCTCTGGGCTTCGATCAGCGCACTGATCGAGTGCTGGCCATCGCCCACCACCTCGGCCGGTCGGCGAATGGCGGCGGCGACCACTTCAAAACCGATCACCAGAATCCGCAGGTCGAGCCCTTCGTGGAAGCTTTCCAGCAGCACGCGGCTATCGAATGGGCGGGCGGCGTCGATGGCTTGCTGCACCTCTTCGATGCTCTGCAAATCCACGGCCACGCCTTGCCCCTGTTCACCGTCCAGCGGCTTGACCACCACCCGTCGGTGCTCGTCGAGAAAGGCCAGGTTGTCATCGGCGTTGCCCGCCAATTGCTGCGCGGGCAGGTTCAGGCCGGCCGCCTTGAGGGTTTTGTGGGTGAGGCTTTTGTCCTGGCACAAGGTCATGCTGACCGCGCTGGTCAGGTCGCTGAGCGACTCGCGACAGCGCACCCGGCGTCCGCCATGGCTGAGGGTGAACATGCCGGCGTCGGCGTCGTCGACGTGCACATCAATGCCACGGCGCAGCGCCTCTTCAACGATGATCCGCGCATAGGGATTGAACTCGGCTTCGGGCCCGGGGCCGAGGAACAGCGGTTGATTGATGCCGTTCTTGCGTTTGATGGCGAACGTCGAGAGGTTGCGAAAGCCGAGCTTGGCGTAGAGGTTTTTCGCCTGGCGATTATCGTGCAGCACCGACAGGTCGAGGTAACTCAGGCCGCGGCTCATGAAGTGCTCGATCAGATGCCGCACCAGCACTTCGCCGACACCCGGCCGCGAACATTGCGGATCGACCGCCAGGCACCACAGGCTGCTGCCGTTCTCCGGATCGTTGAAGGCCTTGCAGTGATTGAGACCCATCACACTGCCGATGACCGCGCCGCTGTCTTCGTCCTCGGCCAGCCAGTACACCGGCCCACCCAGGTGACGCGGGGTCAGCAAGGTGGCATCGATGGGCAGCATGCCGCGTGCCTGGTACAGCTGGTTGATCGCCAGCCAGTCCGTCTCGCTTTGCGCGCGGCGTATGCGAAAGCCGCGAAACACCCGGGTGGCCTGACGGTAATCGCTGAACCACAGGCGCAGGGTATCGGACGGGTCGAGGAACAACTGGGTCGGCTCCAGCCCCAGCACTTGCTGGGGCGCGGCCACGTACAGCGCAATGTCGCGTTCACCGGGCTGCTCGTTGAGCAGCTCACGGGCCAGGCAGGCAGCGTCGGCGAAGGTGTGACCAATCAGCAATCGGCCCCAGCCGCAATGCACCGCGATGGGGGCCGCGCCCAGTTCACTGCCGTCTTCGGCCAGGCGCGCCTGCAAGCGTTCGTAAGAGGGCGTCTGACCGCGCAGCAAGCGTTGGCTGATGGCCGTAGCGTGAGGTTTCATCAATCAGATTCCTTGTTCACTGAGCCACAGGTTCAGGGCCGCCAGTTGCCACAACTTGGAACCGCGCAACGGGGTCAACTGGCCTTGTGGATCGGTCAGCAAGCGGTCAAGCATGGCCGGGTTGAACAGGCCGCGATCCTGGCTCGGGTCGAGCAGCAATTCGCGCACCCAGTTCAGCGTCTCGCCTTGCAGATGCTTGAGGCCCGGCACCGGGAAGTAGCCTTTCTTGCGGTCGATCACTTCGCTGGGGATCACCAGGCGCGCAGCCTCCTTGAGCACCTGTTTGCCACCGTCCGGCAGCTTGAACTTGCCGGGCACCCGGGCTGACAACTCCACCAGCCGGTAATCGAGAAACGGCGTGCGTGCTTCCAGGCCCCAGGCCATGGTCATGTTGTCGACGCGTTTGACCGGGTCGTCCACCAGCATCACCGTGCTGTCCAGGCGCAACGCTTTGTCCACCGCCGCATCGGCCCCTGGCTGTGCGAAATGCGCTTTGACGAAGTCGCCGGCGGCGTCATTCGCGGTCAGCCATTTCGGCTGCACGGTCGCGGCGTATTCGTCGTAGCTGCGGTCGAAAAACGCCTCGCGGTAGGCCGCGTATGGATCGCTGGCACCGTCCACCTGCGGGTACCAGTGGTAACCGGCGAACAGTTCGTCGGCGCCCTGGCCGCTCTGTACCACTTTGCAGTGCCTGGCCACTTCCCGGGACAACAGGTAGAAGGCGATGCAGTCATGGCTGACCATCGGCTCGCTCATGGCTCGGAATGCGGCGGGCAGCTGTTCGATGATCTCTTTTTCATCGATCCGCAATTGATGGTGCTCGGTGCCGTAATGTCGGGCGATCAAGTCCGAGTATTGGAATTCATCGCCACGCTCGCCGCCGGCATCCTGGAAACCGATGGAGAAGGTCGACAGGTTGTCCACGCCGACTTCGCGCAACAGGCCGACGAGCAGGCTCGAATCGACGCCGCCGGACAGCAGCACACCAACGTCGACCGCCGCGCGCTGACGAATCGCCACCGCGTCACGGGTGCTGTCCAGCACCCGGTCGCGCCAGTCTTCCAGTGTCAGGTTCAACTCGTCGGCATGGGGGCCGTAGGGCAGGGTCCACCAGGTTTGCTGCTCGGTGCTGCCGTCTGCCTCGACGCGCATCCAGGTCGCGGGTGGCAGTTTCTCGATGCCCGCCAGCAAGGTGCGCGGCGCCGGGACCACGGCGTGAAAGTTCAGATAATGGTTGAGCGCTACCGGATCGAGGATCGGGTTGATGTCACCGCCCTTGAGCAGCGCTGGCAGCGAAGAGGCGAAGCGCAGGCGCTGACCGGTGCGCGACAGGTACAGCGGCTTCACGCCGAGACGGTCGCGGGCGATGAACAGGCGCTTGGCATCGCGCTCCCAGATGGCGAACGCGAACATGCCGTTGAGCTTGGGCAGCAGCGCTTCGCCCCAGGCATGAAAGCCCTTGAGCAGCACCTCGGTGTCGCCACCGGAATAGAAGGCGTAACCCAGGTTTTCCAGCTCGGTGCGCAGTTCCGGGTAGTTGTAGATCGCGCCGTTGAAGGCCAGGGACAGACCCAGTTGGTGGTCGATCATAGGCTGTGCCGACTGATTCGACAGGTCCATGATTTTCAGGCGCCGATGGCCCAGGGCAATCGGCCCCTGGCTGTGGAAACCCCAGGCGTCTGGGCCGCGTGGCGCCAAGTGGTGGGTGATTCGTTCAATGGCTGCAAGGTCTGCAGGTTGATCGTCAAAACGTAACTCGCCAGCTAATCCGCACATAAATTCCTTACCGGTTTTTCCGTTGGGGAGGGTCAATCCTTACCGCGCCAAAAACGGCGGGTACTCAGAAACTGACCTGTCACGGTAGTGGGAGTTTTAGATCGATGAGTTATAAGCGGCCGTCGCGGTGCACGCGGCAGACGAGGCACAGGTGTGCATTGCACGGGCGTTAACTATTGATTTGATGCATGGGAATAGTTGTTGGGAGGCGTGCGCATACGACCGGGTATTCGAGTTATTCATTGCCCGAAGCGCTTCATAAACTGAGCGACTCTCAACGCAATAAGGATATTGCTCATGCCCTCTGAAACTTCAAAGACCACCCCCGTGGCGGCGCCATTGACCCCCCAACAGCGACTCGAGGCGGTGTTGGAGCACACCGGCGATCTGGACAAGGCCCAAGTGCTGTTGGCGTCTATTCCAGAATGGTTGGCCACTGACGATCTGACAGTGGTCCAGGCGCTCAAAACTGCTTTCGAGCAGTCTTTTCTTGCCCAGGGCAAGGTCGCCACGGCACTCGAAGCACTCAAGCCGCTGGACGAGTTCTGCAATGAACAGATGACCGCCTTCTTCAACAGCAAATGGACGATCGAGTTTGATGTCGAGCGGGACATGCTGGACATCACCACTAAAAAGTACGCGTCCACAGGGCTTGGCCCGTTGGGCTCCCTGGCACAGGAAACCACCACCTCACGCAGCCTGCTGCACGCTGCCATGGAAAATTTCACCGCAGAAGAAGCGAAGGGTGGCGTACCGCTGGTGGAGGCGGTGATACGCATCGACGGGGAGGTTCAAACCGGGGCGGAAACAACTTTCGCACAGTTCGCGACGCTTTGCCGTGAGCTCGACCTGGGAGCTCGCTATCAACGCCATATCAGCACGGCGCTGGCGTTGCCGGCAAAGCCGATAACAGGAGCGCCTGTCGATAATCGAGCGTCCACCGCTGACATCCGGCGCTTGAAAGTGCTGGATATGCAGGTTGCCCTCCACATCGCCCGCCTCAAGAAAGACATCACCCAACCTGCCTATACGACGTTGCTGAGTGCGCTCGAACAGGATCTTCCTGCGGCGCAAACCAAGGACGCCCTGTTTGATGGCGGCCCGGTGCGTTGGCAAGGCCTGATGATTCATGACGTTTGCATCTGTGGGGTGTTGGTATTCACCAAGGCCTCCATCGATACCGCGCCGAAGGCCAGATGCGTGGTTTACATGCCCAATGAACCGCGGCGCCCGCTGTACGAATATGCCTCGCTGGACGACTTCAAGACCTACCTCACCCTGCATTTGCAAAGCACCAGCTACAGGAAGTCTTTTGTCGAGCAGTACCTGCATGGCCACGACAAATCCGACTTTTTTACCGCGTTTGATAAAGGCAGGACTTTGGGCACACTCACGGCCGCTCCCGCCGACACCTGCATGGCTGACTTTTTCTTCAGTACGTTTGTCAGCAAGACTCAACAAGACGCGCGATTCCTCGCTGTCCCGACCGAACAGGTCGATCAGCAACAACGGGAAAAAGCCGTTCAGCTATTGGAGAGCGGGGGGCTTCTCCTATTGAACGCGGCGGCTTTATTCGTGCCCGTGGTTGGCCAGCTGATGTTGGTGGCGGCCGCGGTCGACATCGTCAGCGAGATTTATGAAGGTGTGGCTGACTGGACACGGGGCGAGCGCACCGAGGCGTTGTCCCATTTGCTGAATGTGGTTGAAAGCCTCGCGCAATTGGCAGCATTCGCAGCGGGTGGAAAAATCATTACAGCCGTCAACAAAAGCATAAAAGAGCAGACGGCGTTCTTCGACGGATTCGAGGCTGTCACTCGTACGGATGGCAAAGCCGGATTATGGAAGCCTGACCTTGAGACATACAAACAGACCACGCCGCTGCCAGCCGATGTTCAAGCCGATTCGCAAGGGATCTACCGCCATGCCGGGCTGGCATCGGTCGTCATGGATGGGGCCGCTTATCGAGTCAGCCGCTCAGCCGAGGGCGCGCCATGGACCCTCAATCATCCCGTGCGAACGGAGGCGTTCCAGCCGGCCGTCGAACGAAACGTGGAGGGAGGCTGGCGGCATGTGTATGAGCACGCGCACGAGTGGCACGACACGGCGTATGCCTTGGGACGCACGAGCCCGCGCCTGAGCGATCTGGGCACGGACCTGGATGGATTGGCCGACATCACGGAGCTGTCGACCGACCAGCTGCACTATCTGCATGAGCGCAACCTCAAGCTGCCGCAGCGGCTGGACGACTGTGTCGAACGGGTGAAAATCGACCGCACCCTCGACGCGATGATCGAGGTCATGGAGTCCGGCGAGTCGGCGAATACGGACTTCATTCAGGAGCAACTGTATACACTGCCCAGGCTCCCCGGCTGGCCGGCGGAACGCTTCATTGAAGTGCGTGACGCGAATGATCGGGTGGTGTCGCGCTTTCCCGAGACAGCTGCGCATAACGATGACATCAACAGCGTGCACGTCAGTCAGACGCAACTGGATTCCGGACAACTGCTCGATACGGTCATCAGCGGCCTCTATCCGACGGAAGTGGAGGCCATGATTGGCCGCACGACCACTGAATCGAAATCGCAGCTGTTGGCAAACAAGATCGGGGCCAGCCTCAAGAGTAATCGCCAGCCACTGCGCGAGTGGCTCTATAAAACCTATGACGGCACCGCCACCGGTGACGTCTCGACGCTGCGTGAACTTGCCCCTGGCCTGCCCACCCGCGTGTGCCAGGAACTGCTGGAGCATGCCTCTGGCAGGGATCGCCTGTTTCTGCGTGACCGCAAGCTCCTTGGCATTGATCTGTCCCGGCAGGTTCGGCAGGCGCAGGCCGCGATCAGGCAGGACCGCGCCCTGACGGGATTGCGCTTCCCTTCATTGGCCAATGCCGACAGCGACAAACTGGCGCTCGGGCTGATGGACCGGGTGCAAGGCTGGGATGAAGGCTATCGACTCGAACTGCGGCAGGGATCGACGACCGGCGCCTTGCTTGACAGTGTGGGGGAAGCCGAAGCGCCGTCACATGGGGTCATCGTCAAGACGAGTTCTGGCTATCAGGTCACCCAAAGGAAGGGCAATGTGTCTTCCACGCTGACGAGCAACTCGCTGCTTCAATCGATCATTGATGCATTGCCGGCCACCCAGCGTACCGGCCTGGGAATCACGGGCGACGACACGCTGGATGTGCCGATGCTACGAGCACGGCTGTCAAGGGCCGCCGCTGGCGATCCGGCGCGTATGGCAAGGGTGTTGCGAGGTGAGCGCAGTGAAACGGCCAAGCATCTGATTTCCTGTGTCCAGGGGGATTCTCCGGCGGCGAGCACGCATTCCAGGGGCTTGATTCGTAAAGTCAGAAAACTCTATCCGCTGTTCACGGATGCCCAGGTCTCGTCTTTTCTCGACGCAGCCGGCAGCACCCGGATGATGCAGGAAAATCGCCTCAAGGAACTGGGGCAACAGTTTAAAAAACTGCGAGCGGTACTGCTGGCCTGGCGTGAGGATGAAGTGCAAATGAAGACCCTGCCGGGCTCACTTAACGATATTCGCGCCAACCGGCGTCAGGTGGCGAATGCCATCGAAAACTGCTGGCGACGGGTACCACCCCCGCACTGGCCACGGGATCAGCCTTTTACAACGTTGAAGTTTGAGCGCAACCCCTCGGGACCCTTGCCGGTGCTGACCGAGCAGGATGTCGCCCACGTGCGCCACCTCTCCATCAAGGACATGGACGCCGGCGACGCGCTGGCGTATTTTCTCAAACCGTTCAAAGGGCTGGTCCGGCTGGAGCTGGACCGTAACCAACTCACGCGCCTGCCCGAGATGTTGTCGCACATGCCTGACCTTGAGCACGTGAGCCTCGATGGTAATCAGATAGCACTGACCGAACACACGTTGCGCAAGCTGGCTGAAATGCGCAATTTGCGCACGCTGGGGCTCAGTGGCAATCGCTTGGGCGCCACGATTGATGTCAGCAAAATGTTTGATCTGCGCTCGCTGTTCCTGAGCGGAACCCACGCAACGGAGCTACCCGTCGGGCTTTCTCGTTTGCCTTATCTGGACATGGTGGACCTGCGAGGTAACGAGATTCGGGAGTTGCCGGACTGGTTGTTCCAGATCCCTCGAAACCTGGCCGAAACCATTAACCTGCGGTACAACCCGGTATCCGCGGCTAGCCGATTGAAGCTGGAAGCGTACCGTGACCTGACGGGCATCGGCATGGGGCTGCTGGACGATAAATCCTATGTGCTCAATGAGCAGAGAGCCCGCGACCTGTGGATGCCCCAACCCGCTGAAGAAACCTATGCCAGTCGTCATCGTGCATGGGTGGCGTTGAAGAACGAACCCGGTTCGGATGGATTCTTTGAGTTGCTGGCGGACCTCGGCAACTCGGCGGATAACCGATTTGTGCGCGAAGACATGACCCGGCGGGTCTGGAGTGTCATTGAGGCGACCGAGACGGATTCGGCGTTGCGCGATCAATTGCTGTCGATGGCCGTGAAAGCCAACTGCGCCGATTCGGCGGCGACGATCTTCAGTAATCTTGAGGTGGCAGTGGACATCGACACCGTGGTTCGTCAGTCCGTCAACGCTCACGATCAGGCCGCTCGACTGTTAAGCCTGGGGCGGCGCCTGTTCCGCCAGGACTCTCTCGCCAGGATTGCCCGTGAACAGGTCGCGGGTGATCCCACGCTGGATCCGGTGGAGGTGGAGCTGGCCTATCGCTCCGGCCTGGCCGACAGGCTCGAACTGGTCGGCCAGCCCCGGCACATGCGTTATGCCTCGCTCGGCGGTGTCACACCCGAACGCCTGAATGCGGCCTACAGCCAGGTCCTCGCCGCAGAGCTCTCCCCCGAACTGTCGACGTACATCAGCAGTCGCTCGTTCTGGATCGATTTTTTGCGCCAGCATCACGGCAAACAGTTCAGCGACCTTGCCGAGCCTTTTCACACGCGGATGGAGACGGCGTTTGAAAACCAGGCGACGCTGGGCGCGACCTATCGCACCCGGGTCGACGATATTGCTGAGGAAATGAAGCAGGCCGAGGCTGCGTTGTTGAAACGTCTGACCGAAGCGGCCATGCGGGCTGACGAATCAAAGACCTGCTTTGCGCTGGATTGAAATGTCTTACCCCTTGCCGCGAATCAATCGACGCAGGGCAAATCGATTCGGATGACAGGCCTCGGCCACGGCTCTGGGCAATGGCAGCGGTTCGTCATCCAGCCAGGCAGCCAGCAACTCACCTGACAGCGGTGCGGTGATCAACCCTCGCGAACCGTGGCCGCTGTTGACATACAAGCCGTCCAGCCAAGGGCAAGGGGTGTCCGGAACCTGCCGGGCATCCTTGCTCAACACGCCGTAGGCGTCGGTGAAAGCCGGAGCGTCAGCCAGCGGTCCGACAATCGGCAGGTAATCCGGGCTGGTACAGCGAAAGGCCGCGCGCCCCTGGAGTGTTTCAGGTTGCAGTTCATCCGCGCCCAGCCGCACGACCAGGTCCGGCGAAATCTCCTCGAGCATGTGCAGATTGCCTGCGTGCTCGGCCGCTGTCGGTGTCAGGTCGTCATTGTTGAAATCAAAGCTGGCGCCCAGGGTGTGTTCACCCATTCGAGCTGGCGCGACATAGCCTTCGGCGCACACCACGGTGCTCAGCGCCTGGCTTTCAGCGGTTTGTGGCAGGCGTGTGATTTGCCCGCGAATGCGTTTGAGGGGCAACTCGCTGCTGTACGTAAAGCGCTTGATCTCGGCGGCTCCGGCCAGCACCACCACGGGCGCATCGGCCAGTAGCCTGTCGCCATCCCACGCTTGCCACCGTCCGTCCTCGCGACGCAGTTCCAGTACATCGTGATGGGTCAGCAGTTGAATGTCCGATTGCGCAGCCTGCCAATGGCACAGGGCCGGCGGGTGTACCCATCCACCTTCGGGGTAAAACAGTCCGCCCGATGGCAGCGCGATGCCGGCGCGAGCCTCGGCGTGCGTTTGATCGAGCGTGTGCAGCAAATGGGCGGGAAACGCTGCCGCCAGTTGCGCCTGGCGTTCGGCTTCCTTGGCATTGAACGCCAGTTGCAAGACGCCGCAATCATCCCAGTCCACACCGCGCTGCAAATGTTCGAGCAGGCGCCGGGTGTAACCGAACCCACTGACGATCAACTGCGATAACGCTGTGCCATGGGCCGACAGCTTCAGATACAGCACACCCTGCGGATTGCCCGAGGCTTCCTGCGCCAGCCCGTCGTGACGCTCCAGCAGGCTGACCTGCCAACCCCGCGCCGCGAGGCTGGCGGCGGTCGCGCAACCGGCCAGGCCGGCACCGATCACCAGGGCGCGGCGTTCACCTGTCAGGGGCGTCGGTCGCGCAAACCAGGGTTTGGCCAGGGCAGGCGGCGCAGTTTCCGCGGGCCAGCCAAGGAACGCGCCCCGCAGGATTTCCCATTTGTGTCCGATACCGGGTGTGCGTTTCATCTTGAAGCCGGCGGCATTCAGCAGGCGCCGGACCCAGCCGGTGCTGGTGAACGTACTGATGGTCGAACCGGGGGCCGCCAGCCGGGCGAGTTCGGCGAACAGCTCGGCGGTCCACATGTCGGGGTTTTTCGCCGGGGCGAATCCGTCGAGGAACCAGGCATCGATCTGCGCGTCCAGTTGCGGCAGCTGCTCCAGGGCATCGCCGATCAACAAGGTCAGGGTCACCCGGCCGTTATCCAGCACCAGGCGCTGGAAGCCTGGGTGAATGGCCACGTATTGCGCCAGCAGTTGATCGGCAAACACCTTGAGTTCCGGCCACAGTGCCAGGGCGCGTTGCAGGTCGGCGGGGCTCAGCGGGTACTTTTCGACGCTGACAAAATGCAGTCGCGCACCGGTAACCGCGTGCTGTTCGAACAACTGCCAGGCACACAGGAAATTCAACCCCGTGCCGAAACCGGTCTCGCCAATCACCAGCCGTCCGCCCGCTGGCAACGCGGCGAAGCGCTCACGCAAGGCGTTCTGTTCAAGGAAGACGTAACGGGTTTCATCCAGGCCGGACAGGTCGGAAAAATACACATCATCGAACACCCGCGAACGCGGGAGGCCTTGGGCGTCCCAGTCGAGCTGGGCGTGGGGCATTACAGGTTTCATGGCGGGCTCGGCAACGGCAAGGCGGCCATTCTAGCCGATCGCTGGCACCGGGACGGCATGCGCGACATCCGCCGGGAATTTCCCCGCCGTTCACCTGCCCAATCCGCTAGTCTTGCTCACATCTGGAAGGGAGCCCTCCATGTTCGAATCCGCCGAAATCGACCACGCCATCGACAAAGACACCTACGACGCCGAAGTGCCGGCCCTGCGCGAAGCCTTGCTCGAAGCGCAGTTCGAACTGCAGCAGCAGAAGCGCTTCCCGGTGATCATCCTGATCAACGGCATCGAAGGCGCGGGCAAGGGCGAGACAGTCAAGCTGCTCAACGAATGGATGGACCCGCGCCTGATCGAGGTCCGTACCTTCGATCAGCAAACCGATGAAGAACTGGCGCGCCCACCGGCGTGGCGCTATTGGCGGATGCTGCCGGCCAAGGGCCGCATGGGGATTTTTTTCGGTAACTGGTACAGCCAGATGCTGCAAGCCAGGGTCCACGGCGAGTTCAAGGACCCAAGGCTGGATCAGGCGATCAACGCCGCCGAACGCCTGGAAAAGATGTTGTGCGACGAAGGTGCGCTGATCTTCAAGTTCTGGTTCCACCTTTCCAAGAAACAAATGAAGGCGCGCCTCAAGGCATTGGCCGACGACCCCCTGCACAGCTGGCGCATCAGCCCGCTGGACTGGCAGCAATCGCAAACCTACGACAAGTTCGTGAAGTACGGCGAACGCGTTCTGCGCCGCACCAGTCGCGACTATGCGCCGTGGCACGTGATCGCCGGGATGGATGCGCATTATCGCAGCCTGGTGGTGGGCAAGATCCTGCTCGAGGGCCTGCAAAACGCGTTGAAGCGACCGAAAATTCACCCGGAAAAAGTCAGCGCCGCCCCCGTATTCCCCAGTGTCGACCAGGTGAACCTGCTCGACAGCCTCGACCTGAGCCTGCGCCTGGACAAGGATGATTACGAAGAGCAATTGATCACCGAGCAGGCACGGTTTTCCGGGCTGATGCGCGACAAGCGCATGCGCCGCCACGCACTGGTGGCGGTGTTCGAAGGCAATGATGCCGCGGGCAAGGGCGGGGCGATCCGTCGGGTGGCGGCGGCACTGGATCCGCGCCAGTACAACATCGTGCCGATTGCCGCACCGTCGGAGGAGGAACGGGCGCAGCCTTATCTGTGGCGTTTCTGGCGACACCTCCCGGCAAGGGGCAAGTTCACCGTGTTCGACCGTTCCTGGTATGGACGGGTGCTGGTTGAACGCATCGAGGGCTTTTGCAGTCCGGCGGACTGGTTGCGCGCCTACAGCGAGATCAACGATTTCGAGGAGCAGGTCAGCGATGCCGGCGTGATCGTGGTCAAGTTCTGGCTGTCCATCGACAAACAGACCCAACTGGAGCGTTTCCAGGCGCGCGAAGAAATCCCCTTCAAACGCTTCAAGATCACCGAAGATGATTGGCGCAACCGCGATAAATGGGATGACTATCGCGCCGCCGTCGGCGACATGGTCGACCGCACCAGCACCGAGATTTCGCCGTGGACCCTGGTGGAGGCCAATGACAAGCGCTGGGCACGGGTCAAAGTCTTGCGCACGATCAACCGTGCGCTGGAAGAGGCGTTTGAAAAGTCCGACAAGCATCAGCGCAAGGGCAAGAATTGAGCCGATGGTTGCGCATACGCGGGGTGAATGATTGTCGCAGTCGGTAAATGGGTGGGCTTATGCTCGGACTCCTCTCAACCGACTACAACAATGAGGTATGCCATGCGTGAAGTGGTGATCGTCGACAGCGTACGGACCGGCCTGGCCAAGTCCTTTCGCGGCAAGTTCAACCAGACCCGTCCGGACGACATGGCCGCGCACTGCGTCAACGCGCTGCTGGCGCGCACCGGCATCGACCCGGCCAGCGTCGAGGACTGCATCGTCGGCGCCGGCTCCAACGAGGGGGCACAGGGCTTCAACATCGGGCGCAACGTCGCCGTGCTGTCGCGCCTGGGCATCGGCACCGCCGGCATGACCCTCAATCGTTTCTGCTCGTCGGGCTTGCAGGCGATCGCCATCGCCGCGAACCAGATCGCCTCGGGGTGCAGCGACATCATCGTCGCCGGTGGCGTCGAGTCGATCAGCCTGACCATGAAAAGCGTCAATACCGATCACCTGATCAACCCGCTGCTCAAGGAGCAGGTGCCGGGTATCTATTTCCCGATGGGGCAGACCGCCGAAATCGTCGCGCGTCGCTACAGCGTGACTCGCGAAGAACAGGACTTGTACGCCCTGCAAAGCCAGCAGCGCACCGCCCAGACCCAGGCTGCCGGGCTGTTCGACGATGAAATCGTACCGATGGCCGTGAAGTACCGCGTCGAAGACAAGGCCACGGGCCAGGTGCAGATCCTCGACGGCCTCGTCGATCGCGATGACTGCAACCGCCCCGATACCACGCTGGAAAGCCTGGCCGGGTTGAAACCGGTGTTCGCCGAAGACGGTTCGGTGACGGCGGGCAACTCTTCGCAGTTGTCCGATGGCGCCTCGATGACCCTGGTGATGAGCCTGGAAAAAGCGCTGGAGCTGGGGCTCAAGCCAAAGGCGTTCTTCCGTGGGTTCACGGTGGCCGGTTGTGAACCGGATGAAATGGGCATCGGCCCGGTGTTCTCGGTGCCCAAACTGCTCAAGGCCAAGGGCTTGCAGATGGCCGACATCGATTTGTGGGAGCTCAACGAAGCGTTCGCCTCGCAGTGCCTGTACGCGCGCAATCGGCTGGAAATCGACAACGACAAATACAACGTCAATGGCGGCTCGATCTCCATCGGTCACCCCTTCGGCATGACCGGTTCGCGTCAGGTAGGGCACATTGTTCGCGAGTTGCAGCGGCGCAACCTGCGCTACGGCATCGTGACCATGTGTGTGGGCGGCGGGATGGGGGCTACAGGGTTGTTTGAAGCGGTGCGCTGACAGTCAAAGTAGTGAGCAGTGTCTGAGATAGTTTTCGCGAGCAAGCCCGCTCCCACATTTTTCCGCATTCCGATGTGAGGGCGGGGTCAAAAGTGGGAGCGGGCTTGCTCGCGAACGCAGCGACCCGGTTTACCTGTTCATGCTCGAACGCTGCATCCGCCCGATATAGGCCTCAATCTCCCGCGCTGCCACCTCGGCACTGACAAACGGCCCCTCCAGGGTGTTTTCCCGCGTGCTGAAATACAGCTCCCCATTCACCCGACACAACCGGTCACTGCGAAAGTGCGTGGCGGGGGCGTTGTCCTGGGCGCGCATGCCGTACATGGCGATCTCCTGCGGGATGTTTCGATAAGTGGATCCAATCAGCTTATGCATGAACCACTTGCGGTGCCTGACTATCGGATCGACGGCATACCGCCAATTTCATGATGCGACCTGCACAGTTTCATTCGCGGCCAGAGGCCAACTGTCCCTGTGTGCCACACGACAGTGCGCCTAGAATGTCGGTTCTTGACACTTGGCTTTGGGGTTCGCATGCACATTTCATCCGGTCGCTGGGTTTACGGTCTGTTCCTGGCCTTGCTGACCGCGCTGCTGTGGGGGATTTTGCCGATCAAGCTCAAACAGGTGTTGCTGGTGATGGACCCCGTCACGGTGACCTGGTTTCGCTTGATGGTGTCCGGTGGCTGCCTGTTCATTTACCTGGCGGCGACCAGACGCCTGCCCAGTCGCAAGGTGCTGGGGCCGCGTGGCGGCTGGCTGGTGTTGATGGCGGTGCTCGGCCTGGTGGGCAACTACGTGCTGTACCTGATGGGCCTGAACCTGCTCAGCCCTGGCACGGCGCAGCTGGTGGTACAGATGGGGCCCATCATGTTGCTGATCGCCAGCGTCTTTGTGTTCAAGGAGCATTTCAGTGTGGGGCAGGGGATTGGCCTGCTGGTGCTGTTGATCGGTTTCGCCCTGTTTTTCAATCAGCGCCTGAGTGAGCTGCTGACCTCGTTGACCGATTACACCGCCGGGGTGCTGCTGGTGCTGTTGGCGTCAACGGTCTGGACCTTTTATGCCCTTGGGCAAAAGCAGTTGCTGACGGTATGGAATTCGTTGCAGGTGATGATGGTGATCTACCTGTTCTGCGGGTTACTGCTCACGCCCTGGGTGCACCCGCTGGAAGCGCTGCAACTGAATCCGTTGCAAGGCTGGCTGCTGCTGGCGTGCTGCATGAACACCCTGATTGCCTATGGTGCCTTTGCCGAGGCCCTGGCCCACTGGGAAGCTTCGCGGGTCAGCGCGACGCTGGCGATCACGCCGTTGGTGACCTTAGGTGCCGTGGCGTTGGCGGCCTGGTGGTGGCCGGAATATGTGCATGCCGAGACCATCAATGGTCTGGGGTATGGCGGGGCGGTGCTGGTGGTGCTGGGGTCGGCGCTGGTGGCGTTGGGGCCGTCGTTGATTGCCGGGTTGAAGGCCCGGAAAGTGCGGATGGCGGCCAGTTAGACCGCGTCATCGTTCTTCGCGAGCAAGCCCGCTCCCACATAGTTCAATGTGGGAGCGGGCTTGCTCGCGAAGACGGATTGTCGGGCGCTACAAATCTCAGCCCTTGGCCCCAGCCTCCAGCATATTCTCCGGCCGCACCCAGGCATCAAACTGCTCATCCGTCAGATACCCCAGCTGCAACGCCGCCGCGCGCAGCGTCAGCCCTTCGCTGTAAGCCTTCTTGGCAATTTCCGCCGACTTGTCATAGCCAATGTGCGGGTTCAACGCCGTCACCAGCATCAACCCCTGTTCCAGGTGTTCAGCCATTTTCCCGGCGTCCGGCTCCAGGCCGGCGATGCAATGCTGCTGGAAGTTGCTGCAGCCATCGCCCAGCAGGCGGATCGATTGCAGCAGGTTGTGGATGATCACCGGTTTGAACACGTTCAGTTGCAGGTGACCCTGGCTGGCGGCGAAACCGATGGCCACGTCGTTGCCCAAGACCTGGCACGCCAGCATCGACAGCGCTTCGCACTGCGTCGGGTTGACCTTGCCGGGCATGATCGAACTGCCCGGTTCGTTGGCCGGCAACTTCACTTCGGCGAAACCGGCACGTGGCCCGGAACCCAGCAGGCGCAGGTCGTTGGCGATTTTCATCAGGGTCACGGCGAGTGTTTTCAGCGCGCCGGACAGCGTGGTCAGCGGCTCATGCCCGGCCAGCGCGGCAAACTTGTTCGGCGCGGTGATGAACGGCAGGCCGGAAAGGGCGGCCAGCTCGGCGGCGATGGCCTCGCCGAAACCGTGGGGCGAATTCAGCCCGGTGCCGACCGCCGTACCGCCCTGGGCCAGTTCGCACACCGCCGGCAGGGCACTGCGGATCGCCCGTTCGGCGTAATCCAGTTGCGCGATGAACGCCGAGATTTCCTGGCCAAAGGTAATCGGTGTCGCGTCCATCATGTGCGTGCGCCCGGTCTTGACCAGCTTCATGTGGCGGGCCGACAGCTCGGCCAGTCCGCCCGACAATTCGCTGATCGCCGGCAGCAGATGCTGCTGCACCGCCTGGGCGGCGGCGATGTGCATGGCGGTGGGGAAGCAGTCGTTGGAACTCTGCGAGCGATTGACGTGATCGTTGGGGTGCACCGGGGACTTGCCGCCGCGCGGGTTGCCGGCCAGTTCATTGGCGCGTCCGGCGATGACTTCGTTGACGTTCATGTTGCTCTGGGTGCCGCTGCCGGTCTGCCAGACCACCAATGGGAACTGGTCGTCATGGTTGCCGTCGAGCACTTCGTCGGCCGCTTGTTCTATCAGCCGGGCGATGTCGGCGGGCAGATCGCCATTGCGGTCGTTGACCCGTGCCGCGGCTTTCTTGATCAGCGCCAGGCCGTGCAGCACTGCCAGCGGCATGCGTTCGGTGCCGATGGCAAAGTTGACCAGCGAGCGTTGCGTCTGAGCGCCCCAGTAGGCTTCTTCCGGGACTTCAACCTGGCCAAGGCTGTCGGTTTCGATACGGCTCATCGGTCACACTCCTGTAGGTCTGATTGCGCAGTTTAGGCCGTGATCGACGGCCGCGGTTCCATCGGTATGGATTCTGACCATTGAACCCCTCTAAATCAGGCGCGACAAGGCTTGGGGTTGAGTGACACACTTTTTTAGGCGCAGAATGGTCGTCCTTGGGGTTTTACCTCGCCTGCTAGAAAAGGAAACTCGATGACTCGTCTTCGTGCCATCTGTACCGCGGTTGCATTGGTTTGTGCCAGCGGCCAGGTCTTTGCCGACACCGCCAGCCACAACGCCAGTGCCGAGGCCTTCCTGACCCTGGCGCATGCTGACAAATTGGGCACGCCGGTGTACATGCAAGTGCAGCAGATGTTCGCCCAGCGCTTCCAGCAAACCAAAGCCCCGGAATCGAAAAAAGCCGTTCTGGAAACCTACCAGGCCAAGGCCAACGCCGCGCTGGACCAGGCCATTGGCTGGAACAAGCTGAAACCGGACATGGTCAAGCTCTACACCACCAACTTCACTGAATCCGAGCTCAAGGACCTGGTTGCGTTCTACCAGTCGCCACTGGGCAAGAAAGTCCTGGAAAAAATGCCGCAGCTGACCCAGCAATCGGCCCAGATGACCCAGGCCAAGCTCGAAAGCGCGGTGCCTGTTGTCAACAAATTGCTGGCTGACATGACCGCCGAGCTGGAGCCGAAAGGCGCCGCACCGGCCAAGAAAAAGCCTTAAGCGGAGTTCGGCATGACCATGCAACAACGCATCGAATCGACGCTGGGCCTGCTGCAGCCCGAGCACCTGCAAGTGCTGGATGAAAGCCACATGCACAGCCGCGGGTTGCAGACCCATTTCAAGGCCGTGGTGGTCAGTCAGCAGTTCGAAGGGCTCAATCGCGTCAAGCGCCACCAGAAAGTCTACGGCACGCTCGGCGAGCTGATGGGCGAATTCCATGCGTTGGCGCTGCATACCTACACGCCGCAGGAATGGGCGCAGATCGACGCGGCTCCGGCTTCGCCGACTTGTGCCGGTGGCGGTCATTAAAAGATCGCAGCCTTCGGCAGCTCCTACAGGAATACGCATTCCCATGTAGGAGCTGCCGCAGGCTGCGATCTTTTTGGTAGAATGCGTAACGCGCCGCTCACCCGGCGCGTTTTTTTTCGCATCCGGTTCACCCTTTGCGAGGGTAGCCACCTGGAGATTTACCCATGACACAACAGATTGTCGTGGCGGCACTGTATAAGTTCGTCACCCTGGAAGATTACGTCGCCCTGCGCGAGCCCCTGCTGCAAGCAATGGTCGACAACGGCATCAAAGGCACGCTGCTGATTGCCGAAGAAGGCATCAACGGCACCGTGTCCGGCAGCCGCGAAGGCATCGACGGGCTGTTGGCCTGGCTCAAGAACGACCCGCGCATGGACGATATCGACCACAAGGAATCGTTCTGCGACGAGCAGCCGTTCTACCGCACCAAGGTCAAGCTCAAGAAAGAAATCGTGACCCTGGGCGTCGAAGGCGTGGACCCGAACAAAAAGGTCGGCACCTACGTTGATCCGCAGGACTGGAACGCGTTGATCAACGATCCCGAAGTGTTGTTGATCGATACCCGCAACGACTACGAAGTGTCGATCGGCACCTTCGAAGGCGCGATCGATCCGAAAACCACCAGTTTTCGCGAATTTCCTGACTATATCAAAGCCAACTTCGATCCGGCCGTGCACAAGAAGGTCGCGATGTTCTGCACCGGCGGCATTCGTTGCGAAAAGGCTTCGAGCTACATGCTCAGCGAAGGCTTCGACGAGGTCTACCACCTCAAGGGCGGCATCCTGAAGTACCTCGAAGAGGTGCCTCAGGAAGAAACCAAGTGGCAGGGCGACTGCTTCGTGTTCGATAACCGTGTGACGGTTCGCCACGACCTGAGCGAAGGCGACTACGATCAATGTCATGCCTGCCGCACACCGGTCAGCGTCGAAGATCGCGCTTCCGAGCATTACGTGGCTGGCGTCAGCTGCCCGCATTGCTGGAACAGCCTGAGCGAGAAAACCCGTCGCAGTGCCATCGACCGGCAAAAGCAGATCGAACTGGCCAAGGCGCGCAACATGCCTCACCCGATCGGCTACAACTATAAGCAAGCATCCTCCGAGGCCTGAACCATGTCCGCATCCCGCCTGCTCTATGTGATGGACCCCATGTGTTCCTGGTGCTGGGGCTTTGCTCCGGTGGCCAATGCATTGGTCGAGCAGGCGGCGGCAGCCGGTGTGGACGTGCACCTGGTGGTGGGCGGTTTGCGCACCGGCAGTGGTTCGGCGCTGGAGCCGTCCACCCGCCGCTACATCCTGGAGCACTGGCAGGCCGTCACCGAGGCCACCGGCCAGCCATTCAAACTGGACGGTGCCTTGCCCGAAGGGTTCGTCTACGACACCGAACCGGCCTGCCGGGCGCTGGTGACGGCACGTGGCCTGGCGCCAGATTGCGCGTGGAAACTGCTCGGGTTGATTCAACATGCGTTTTACGCGCAAGGCCGCGATGTCACCCACGCCAGCGTTCTGGTGGAGTTGGCTGAACAGGCTGGCGTGCCGCGCATTGAATTCGCCGCCGCGTTCGATCGTGCCGATACGCACGCCGCTACCTCGGCCGATTTCACCTGGGTCCAAGACCTGGGTATAGCCGGCTTCCCTACCTTGCTGGCTGAGCGAAATGGGCAATTGGCGCTGCTGACCAATGGCTATCAACCGCTCAGTGTGTTGTCCCCGCTGCTCGGCCGCTGGCTGGAGCGCGCTGCCTGTGCATGACCTGCCTGACGATGCACCCACTGTAAAACGTGTCGACCGCTTGAGCTGGGCGGAAATCCGCCGCCTGGCCCTCCATCACAAGAAATCCCTGTGGATCGCCAATGGCGTGGCCGTGCTGGCCACCCTGTGCAGCGTCCCGATCCCGTTGCTCCTGCCGTTGCTGGTGGACGAAGTGCTGCTGGGGCATGGCGACGCCGCGTTGAAAATCATGAACCTGGCACTGCCCGAGGTCTGGCAAAAAGCCGCCGGGTACATCGGCCTGATGCTGCTGGTGACGCTGGCCCTGCGTTGCGCGGCACTGCTGTTCAACGTGGTGCAGGCGCGGTTGTTCGCCGCGTTGGCCAAGGACATCGTCTACCGCATTCGCATCCGCCTGATCGAGCGACTTAAACGCATCTCCCTCGGTGAATACGAAAGCCTGGGCAGTGGCACCGTGACTACGCACCTGGTCACCGACCTGGATACCCTGGACAAATTCGTCGGCGAAACCCTCAGTCGTTTCCTCGTGGCGATGCTGACACTGGTCGGTACCGCCGGGATCCTGATGTGGATGCACTGGAAGCTGGCGCTGCTGATTCTGTTGTTCAACCCGCTGGTGATCTACGCCACGGTGCAATTGGGCAAGCGGGTCAAGCACCTGAAGAAGCTCGAGAATGACAGCACCTCGCGCTTCACCCAGGCATTGACCGAAACCCTGGACGCGATCCAGGAAGTCCGCGCCGGTAACCGCCAGGGCTTTTTCCTTGGCCGATTGGGCCTGCGCGCCAGGGAAGTGCGCGACTACGCGGTCAGTTCGCAGTGGAAAACCGACGCGTCTAACCGCGCCAGCGGTTTGCTGTTTCAGTTCGGCATCGATATTTTTCGCGCCGCCGCCATGCTCACCGTGCTGTTTTCCGACTTGTCCATTGGCCAGATGCTCGCGGTGTTCAGCTACCTGTGGTTCATGATCGGTCCGGTGGAGCAGCTGCTGAACCTGCAATATGCCTACTACGCCGCGGGCGGTGCGCTGTCGCGAATCAACGAATTGCTGGCCCGCGCCGATGAGCCGGAGTACCCCAACGGCGTCGACCCGTTCAACGGTCGAGAGACGGTGGGTATCGAGGTCCAGGGCTTGAGTTTCGGTTACGGAGACGAGCTGGTGCTCAACCAGATGAACCTGTCCATCGCCCCAGGTGAGAAAGTCGCCATCGTCGGTGCCAGCGGTGGCGGCAAGAGCACGCTGGTGCAACTGCTGCTGGGCTTGTACACACCGCTCGCCGGGACTATCCGCTTCGGTGGCTCGACCCAGCAGGAGATCGGCCTGGAGACCGTGCGGGAAAATGTTGCCGTGGTCCTGCAACACCCGGCGCTGTTCAACGACACGGTGCGCGCCAACCTGACCATGGGCCGCGAACGCAGTGACGAAGCCTGCTGGCAGGCACTGGAAATCGCCCAGTTGCACGCCACGATCCGCGAATTGCCCAATGGCCTGGACAGCATCGTCGGGCGTTCCGGGGTGCGCCTGT
The DNA here is from genome assembly GCF_902498195.1 of Pseudomonas fluorescens. Lineage (GTDB taxonomy): Bacteria > Pseudomonadota > Gammaproteobacteria > Pseudomonadales > Pseudomonadaceae > Aquipseudomonas > Aquipseudomonas fluorescens_BU. The sequence goes on from NZ_CABVIY010000002.1 coordinate 1,045,681, forward strand.
CCGGTGGTCAGCGCCAGCGCCTGGCGATTGCGCGGATGGTGCTGGCCGACCCCAAGGTGGTGATCCTCGACGAAGCCACCTCTGCGCTGGACGCGGCGACTGAATATAACCTGCACCAGGCCCTGGCGCGGTTTCTGAGCCACCGCACCACGCTGATCATTGCGCACCGGTTGTCGGCGGTGAAGCAGGCCGACCGCGTGCTGGTGTTCGATGGCGGGCAAATTGCCGAAGACGGCGACCATCAGCAGTTGATCGCCGATGGCGGGTTGTACGCCAAGCTTTACGGGCATTTGCAGCAGCACTGATGGCGGTTAATGTTTGCCTCGGGTTCAGGTCCGGTGCATTGGGCGCTCAGGCTGCAGGTTTCGTACTTGCCGGGATCACGAACGCCCCCTAGTCTAGCTGTAGCGATTTCGTCCGGAAGACGATCAAGCAGTGCTAATGCAAGGGACCACATGAATCAAACGCGGACTCTCGGAACGCCACGGTTGTTGGGCATCGTCTGGCCATTTATTGCCGTCGTGCTGTTCCAGGCCTTGCTCGGTGGCGTCAGCCTTTATGTACTTTCCGCCGTTCGTGGCTACGTTGCCGGCGAAAGCCTGTGGTCCAAGGGCCAGAAAGACGCCATCTATTACCTCAATCTCTACGCCGACAGTGGCGATGAAGGGATTTTCCAGAAATACCAGACCGCCATTGCCGTGCCCCAGGGCGGGCACGAATTGCGTGTGGCGCTGGATCACCAGCCACCCGATATCGAAGCGGCACGCGCGGCGATCCTCAAGGGTGGCAACCATCCCGATGACGTCTCCAGCCTGATCTGGCTGTACCTCAATTTCCGTCATTTCAGCTACCTCGAAAAAGCCATCGACCTCTGGACCGTAGGGGACGCGTACCTGGTCAAGCTTGATGACGTTGCGCAGGACATGTACCAGCACATCACCACCAGCCCGGCATCCGATGTCGATATCCAGCGCTGGAAGGAGCAGATCTTCGCGATCAACGACGAGGTGACACCGGCGGCGAAAGCCTTCAGCGATGCCTTGGGCGAGGGGTCGCGGGTGATTCTTCGTCTGCTGCTGGTGACTAACCTCGCCACCGCCCTGGGTTTGATTGCGCTGGCCCTGATGCGCACCCATAAACTGCTCAAGCAGCGCCATGCCTTTGCCGACGCCCTGCAGCTGGAAAAGGACCGGGCACAGATCACCCTGCAATCGATCGGCGACGGGGTCATCACCACCGATGTGGCGGGCGCCATCGCCTACATGAACCCGGCGGCCGAGGCGATGACCCACTGGAAGGCGGAACAGGCGACCGGCTTGCCCCTGGCGGCGCTGTTCAATCTGTTGGACGAGAATGCGCAGACCGATGGTTTTACCCTGATCGAACGCATTTTGAGTGGCCAGCTCAGCGGTGGCAGCGAGCATTCCAAATTGATCCAGCGCCTGGACGGCAGCACGGTGTCGGTCACACTGGTGGGCGCGCCAATCCGCAATGCCGGCAAGGTCAGCGGCACCGTACTGGTCCTGCACGACATGACCCAGGAACGGCAATACATCGCCAATCTGTCCTGGCAGGCGACCCACGACGCCCTGACCGGCCTGGCCAATCGCCGGGAGTTCGAGTATCGCCTGGAACAGGCGCTGCACAACCTGACGCGGCAGCCGGGGCGCCATGCCTTGATGTTCCTCGATCTGGATCAATTCAAGTTGGTGAACGACACCTGCGGCCATGCGGCGGGTGACGAGTTGCTGCGGCATATCTGCGCATTGCTGCAATCCGGTCTGCGCGAGGGCGATACGCTGGCCCGTCTCGGCGGCGACGAGTTCGGCATTCTGTTGGAGAACTGTGGGCTGGACGCGGCGGAAAAAATTGCCGAAGGACTGCGCCAGACTGTGCAGAACCTGCACTTTGTCTGGAAGGGTCGGCCATTCGTGACAACCGTGAGTATCGGCCTGGTCCATGTGGCGCAGAACCCGACCACCCTCGAAGCCTCATTGCGTGCGGCCGACATGGCCTGCTACATGGCCAAGGAAAAGGGACGCAACCGGGTCCAGGTTTATCATCCGGACGATTCGGAGTTGTCCCTGCGCTTTGGTGAAATGGCCTGGGTGCAGCGCTTGCACATGGCGCTGGAAGAGGACCGCTTCTGCCTGTACGCCCAGGAAATCGCGCCGCTGGGCAGCACTGAGAAGGACGGTGGGCATATCGAAATCCTGTTGCGCCTGCATGATGAAGCCGGCCGCATGATCCTCCCCGACAGTTTTATCCCGGCCGCCGAACGTTATGGATTGATGACCTCCATTGACCGCTGGGTGGTGGAGCACGTTTTCCGGATCATTGCCCAGGGCATGGCCGAAAAGCGCAAAGGCCCCTTGGCGATGTGTGCGATCAATCTGTCAGGCACAACCATTGGAGACGAGGCGTTCCTCGACTTTTTGCGGGAACAGTTTGTTACGTATTCGATTCCACCTGAAATGATTTGTTTTGAAATCACTGAAACCAGCGCAATTTCCAATTTGGGTAGTGCAATTAGATTTATCAATGAGCTCAAAGGCTTAGGTTGTTACTTCTCTTTGGATGACTTTTGCGCCGGTATGTCCTCATTCGCTTATCTGAAACATTTGCCTGTAGACTTCTTGAAGATCGATGGGAGTTTCGTAAAGGATATGCTGGACGACCCGATTAACCGCGCCATGGTCGAAGTGATCAATCACATCGGTCATGTCATGGGTAAACGCACGATTGCCGAGTTTGTCGAGACACCCCAGATCGAGCAGGCATTGCTGGAGATCGGGGTGGATTACGCTCAGGGGTATGTCATAGAACGCCCGCAATTGTTTACCTGCGACAGTTTGCAAAGTCGTCCTGCCAGGCCCCAGCCTTTGTTGTTCAGGGCCCCTGGCACGTTCCGTTGAAGCCTCTTGCCGGTCATTACAATCACAATCAAAAGGAGCTCGACAGTGATCGACACATTCAACCGAACCGGACCCCTCATGGAAGCTGCAAGTTATCCTGCCTGGGCTCAGCGCCTGATCCAGGATTGCAGCGAGAGCAAGCGCCGGGTTGTCGAACACGAACTGTATCAGCGCATGCGTGACAACAAGCTCAGTGCAAAGACCATGCGTCAGTACCTGATCGGTGGCTGGCCGGTGGTCGAACAGTTCGCGTTATACATGGCACAAAACCTCACCAAGACCCGCTTTGCCCGTCATCCGGGTGAAGACATGGCGCGTCGCTGGCTGATGCGCAACATTCGCGTCGAATTGAACCATGCCGATTACTGGGTGCACTGGAGCCGGGCTCACGGTGTCAGCCTGGAGGATCTGCAGGCGCAACAGGTGGCACCGGAGCTTCACGCCTTGAGCCACTGGTGCTGGCACACAAGTTCGGCGGATTCGCTGATCGTGGGCATTGCCGCCACCAACTACGCCATTGAGGGCGCGACCGGAGAATGGTCGGCGCTGGTCTGTTCCAGCGGCGTGTACGCCGCGTCCTTCCCTGAAGAAGATCGCAAGCGCGCAATGAAGTGGCTGAAGATGCATGCGCAGTACGATGATGCGCACCCGTGGGAAGCCCTGGAAATCATCTGCACGCTGGCGGGCCTGAACCCGAGCAAAGCCTTGCAGGGGGAGCTGCGCCAGGCCGTGTGCAAAAGCTACGACTACATGTATCTGTTCCTGGAGCGATGCATGCAAATGGAGCTCGCGGAAAGAGCGCCTGTAGCCCGTGAGCGGTTGGCGCTGGCAGAGAGCTGATTCTGGGTAACACGCAATAAAAAACGGTGGGAGCGGGCTTGCTCGCGAAATCGGTCTTTCAATCAACATCATTGTTGAGTGTCAAACCCCTTTCGCGAGCAAGCCCGCTCCCACATTTGGTTTGCGGTGTTGCTGCATTCAACCCGCCATCGTCAACCGGTTGCGCCCCTCGCGCTTTGCGATGTACAGCGCATTGTCGGCGCGTCGTACCAGGCTCTCGGCCGACTCGCCGGGCAGCAGGGTCGAACAGCCAAGGCTGATGGTCAGTTCGATCGAGCGGTCGTCGGCGATGTATTGCTGCGCTTGCACCGCAAACCGCAACCGCTCACCGACCATCGCGGCGGCTTCACGGGGTGTGCTGGACAGCACGATCAGAAACTCTTCCCCGCCGAAGCGAAACACCATGTCCACGTTGCGCAACTGGTTTTTTATCGAGGCGGCGACCGCTTTGAGCACCTCATCGCCGACGCCGTGCCCGTGCGTGTCGTTGATCGACTTGAAGTGATCGATGTCCAGCATCAACAACGACAGGGGTTGCTGGTGACGACGGGAGACCTCGATCTCCCGCTCCAGCGTCTGGTCCATGGCGATGCGATTGCCGGTGTCCGTGAGCGGATCACGCAGGGCGCTTTGGGTCGCGGCACGATAGAGCAGGGTGTTGCGCATCGGGTAGAGCAGCGCGGCCAGCAGTGACTCGAGATTGCCTTGTTCCTGCTCGCTGAAACGCTGGTTGCGGCGAAACACCAGCTCACCCAGATGCTCGCCTTCATGACTGAGGATGTAGGTGATTGAGTGGTGGCCGCGCTGGCCGAACTCCAGGTGCAGGTCGCTGCTCTTGTGTTCGTAGCTCAAGGCATCGAGCGGTACGAGGCGCTGGATTTCGCGGAAGAACAAACCGAGGATACGTTGTGGCTCAAGACTGGTTTGCAGCTGCATGCTCAGTTGCTGGCGCAATTGCGCAAGGCTGACTGGCCTTTCCAGAACGGGTTGCTGCTGACCAAAGCCCAGGCGTTGCAATTTGGCGCTGTCAAAATCAATTGCGTTGGTCTGGGAAGGTGATTTCATATGGCGTGCGCCCTTGAGCAGTAAGGCTGTCTTACAAGCTGGGTGAGAGCGGCTTTGGGCTGCGCGTCATACTGGTCCGTCAGTCCCGTAGGACATTTCGTACAAGTTTAATCTGCTTTGTATAAGAAAAGGTGGCTCAAGTGCCGCGACGGCAAGTCGGCGCGGCACAAAAGCGACGTACGGCATTATTGGGCGTTGAATGCCTGGCCGTTGATACCGGTGCTGTCCGGACCCATCAGGTACAGGTAGACCGGCATGATCTCCTCGGGCGTGGGATTGTTCAGCGGGTTTTCCCCTGGGTAAGCCTGCGCACGCATGCTGGTACGTGTGGCGCCCGGGTTGATGCTGTTGGAGCGCACGGGCGCGACGGTGTCGACTTCGTCGGCCAGGGTTTGCATCAAGCCCTCGGTGGCAAACTTGGAGACGCCGTAAGCGCCCCAGTACGCGCGCCCCTTGCGCCCGACGCTGCTGGAGGTGAATACCACCGAGGCATCCTGGGACAGCTTGAGCAATGGCAGCAGGGTGCTGGTGAGCATGAACATGGCGTTGACGTTGACTTGCATCACGCGCATGAAGTTCTCGCCGGAGAGCTGCTCGATCGGCGTGCGCGGGCCAATGATCGAGGCATTGTGCAGCAAGCCGTCGAGGTGGCCGAATTCGTTCTCGATCATTGCTGCCAGCTCATCGTATTGATGGGGCAGGGCGGTTTCCAGGTTGAACGGGATCACGGCCGGTTGCGGATGACCGGCCGCTTCGATTTCGTCGTAGACCTGGGTCAGGTTGGCTTCGGTCTTGCCCAGCAGCAACACGGTCGCGCCGTGGGCGGCGTAGGTTTTGGCGGCAGCTGCGCCGATGCCACGGCCGGCGCCTGTGACGAGAATGACCCGGTCCTTGAGCAGTTCGGGGCGGGCGGAGTAATCAAACATAAAAACCTCACAAAACAGAAGACAGATCGCGGCGCGGCCAATCGCGGGCAGGCCCGCTCCCACAGGTTTTGTGGTGGATACAAAAATGTATCAACACCTCGCTCCCTGTGGGAGCGGGCTTGCGCGCGAAGGCGTCAGCATTTACGCCGCATTCCCGGAATCCGAGACCGGATCTCAGCAGCTACAGAGGGCGCTATCCAATACCTTGCGCAACTCCAGCGGATGATCGACCACCACATCCGCGCCCCAATGCCGCGGATTATCATCCGGGTGGATATAGCCGAAGGTCACGGCTGCGGTCCGGGTGCCGGCATCGCGGCCCGATTCGATGTCGCGCAGGTCATCGCCCACGAACAACACGCTGGCGGGGTCCAGGTCGAGCATCTTGCAGGCCAGGATCAATGGCTCCGGGTCCGGCTTGCTGTTCTTCACGTGATCCGGGCAGATCAGCAGTGCCGAGCGCTCGGCCAGGCCCAGTTGCTGCATGATCGGCTCGGCGAAGCGCAATGGCTTGTTGGTGACCACGCCCCAGATCAGGTTGGCCTTCTCGATGTCCGCCAGCAGTTCGCCCATGCCGTCGAACAGTTTGCTGTGGACTGCGCAACCCGCCAGGTAGCGCTCCAGGAATTCCAGGCGCAGTGCCTCGAAACCCGGCGACTCCGGGTCCATGGCGAAGGTCACCGCGACCATCGCCTTGGCGCCGCCGGAGATTTCATCGCGGATGTGTTTGTCATTCATGGGCGGCAAGCCACGGTCGGCACGCATCGCCTGACAGATCGCGATGAAGTCCGGCGCGGTGTCGAGCAGGGTGCCGTCCATGTCGAAAAGAACTGCTCTGATACGCATCGCCTTACTCCTCGCGCAGGGTCTGGATCATGTAGTTGACGTCGACGTCGGCCGCCAGTTTGTAGTGCTTGGTCAGCGGGTTGTAGGTCAGGCCGATGATGTCCTTGACGGTCAGGCCCGCCATGCGACTCCAGGCGCCGAGTTCGGAAGGGCGGATGAATTTCTTGAAATCATGGGTGCCGCGGGGCAACAGTTTCATGATGTATTCGGCGCCCACGATGGCGAACAGGTACGCCTTCGGGTTGCGGTTGATGGTGGAGAAGAATACCTGGCCGCCGGGCTTGACCATGCGGAAGCAGGCGCGGATCACCGAGGAGGGGTCCGGTACGTGCTCGAGCATTTCCAGGCAGGTGACCACGTCGAACTGCTCCGGCATTTCTTCGGCCAGGGCTTCGGCGGTGATCTGCCGGTATTCAACGTTCACCCCGGACTCCAGCTGATGCAGTTGGGCGACCGCCAGCGGTGCCTCCCCCATGTCGATGCCCGTCACGGTGGCGCCGCGCTGGGCCATGGCTTCGCTGAGGATGCCGCCGCCGCAACCGACGTCGAGGACCTTCTTGCCGGCCAGGTTGACGCGCTCGTCAATCCAGTTGACCCGCAGCGGGTTGATATCGTGTAGCGGTTTGAATTCGCTTTCGCGGTCCCACCAGCGATGGGCCAGGGCCTCGAATTTGGCGATTTCGGCGTAGTCAACGTTGCTCATGGTTTAAGTCCTCGAAAAACTTGAAAAATCCTGTTGCCCCGGAGATGAGTCCGAGGGGCTTACTATTCGGTGCGGCCGCTGATGCGCAGGCCCCAGGCCCTGGCGCTGGAGACCAGCTGCTCTTCATCCAGGCGAGTCAGTCGGCGGTCGTCAAGCAGGTGCTTGCCGGCGACCCACAGGTGTTTCACACAGTCCCGGCCGGTGGCATATATAAGCTGGGAAACCGGGTCGTAGACCGGTTGCTGGGCCAGGCCGGAGAGGTCGAAGGCCACGATGTCGGCGGCCTTGCCGATTTCCAGCGAGCCCACCTCGGCCTCGATCCCCAGGGCGCGAGCGCCGTTGAGGGTGGCCATGCGCAGCGCGCGATGGGCATCCAGCGCGGTGGCGGAGCCAGCGACGGCCTTGGCCAGCAGCGCGGCGGTGCGGGTTTCTCCCAGCAGGTCCAGGTCGTTGTTGCTGGCGGCGCCATCGGTACCCACGGCCACATTGACCCCGGCTTGCCACAAACGCTCCACCGGGCAGAAACCGCTGGCGAGCTTCAGGTTCGATTCCGGGCAATGAATGACACTGGTATTGCTTTCTACCAGCAGCGCCAGGTCTTCCTCGCTGATCTGGGTCATGTGCACGGCCTGGAAGCGCGGTCCCAGCAGGCCCAGACGAGCGAGGCGGGCCAGTGGGCGTTCGCCGCGCTGTTCAACCGATTGCTGCACTTCGAAGGCGGTTTCGTGCACGTGCATGTGGATCGAAGCGTCCAGTTCTTCGGCGATCACCCGGATTTTTTCCAGGTTTTCATCGCCCACGGTGTAGGGTGCATGGGGGCCGAAGGTGATTTTGATGCGCTCGTGGTGCTTGAGATCGCCAAACAGCTCTACGCCCTGACGAATGGCTTCGTCCGCCGTGCTGGCGCCGGGGATCGGGAAGTCGAGGATCGGAATGGCGATTTGCGCACGAATGCCGCTGTTGTGTACGCGTTCGCTGGCAACCTTCGGGAAGAAGTACATGTCAGAGAAACAGGTGATGCCGCCTTTGAGCTGCTCGGCGATAGCCAGGTCGGTGCCGTCACGCACAAAATCCTCGTCGACCCATTTGGCTTCGGCGGGCCAGATATGGTTTTCCAGCCAGGTCATCAAGGGCAGGTCATCGGCCAGGCCGCGAAACAGCGTCATCGCCGCATGCCCATGGGCATTGATCAGGCCGGGGCTGAGCAACATGTCCGGCAGTTCGCGGGTTTCGGTTGCGTTAAGCTTCAGGGCGGCGGACCGTGGGCCGATGAAAACGATGCGCCCGTCGCGGATGCCCAGGCCATGATCCTTGAGGACTACACCAGCGGGTTCGACGGGTACCAGCCAGGTCGGCAGCAATAACAGGTCGAGCGCAGCGGCAGTGTTCGGCATCGAGGGTCGGTTCCAGTGCTTTTATAAAGGATGGCGAAGTATACCCGAGCGTCTTCGCGGGGGGATCGCTATAATCGGCGGCTTTTGTTCATGAGTGCGGGGTGTGGGATGCGCGATCGACTGTTGGCTGCGGAGAAGGTGAAGGCCATCGATTGGCGTGATGGTGCCCTGTATCTGCTGGATCAGCGCATTTTGCCGTTCGAGGAAACCTGGATTGCCTACACCAGTGCCGCTGGCGTGGCCGAGGCCATTCGCTCGATGGTAGTGCGTGGCGCGCCGGCGATTGGCATCAGTGCGGCCTATGGCATCGTGCTGGCAGCCCGCGCCAGGATTGCTGAGGGGGGCGATTGGTATGCGGCGCTGGAAGAAGATTTCGCGCTGCTGGCCGACTCCCGTCCCACGGCGGTCAATCTGTTCTGGGCCCTGGGGCGGATGCACGATCGGCTCGATCGCCTGAAAAGTCAGGCGGACCCGCTGGCGGCGCTCGAAGCCGAAGCCATTGCCATTCATGAAAGTGATCGCGAAGCCAACCTGACCATGGCCCAACTGGGGGTCGACCTGATCCGCAAGCATCAGGGCAATGCCCAGGCGATCCTCACTCACTGCAATACCGGCGCACTGGCCACTGGTGGCTTCGGCACGGCGCTGGGGGTGATTCGCGGTGCCTTCATCGAGGGCATGGTCGAGCGTGTCTATGCCGACGAAACCCGTCCATGGTTGCAGGGTTCGCGGCTTACCGCCTGGGAGCTGGCCAACGAAGGCATCCCGGTGACCCTCAATGCCGACTCCGCCGCCGCTCACATTATGAAAACCAAGGGCATCACCTGGGTGATCGTGGGCGCGGACCGGATTACCGCCAATGGCGATGTGGCGAACAAGATCGGCACCTATCAACTGGCCGTCAACGCGATGCACCACGGCGTGCGTTTCATGGTGGTGGCGCCGAGTTCGACCATCGACATGCACCTGGCCAGTGGCGATGACATCCCGATTGAAGAGCGCGACGGTCGCGAGCTGCTGGAAGTCGGTGGCAAGCGGGTCGGGGCTGAGGTCGATGCGTTCAACCCGGTGTTTGACGTGACGCCTGCGGATTTGATCGATGCCATCGTTACCGAAAAAGGCATCGTCGAGCGCCCGGATACGGCGAAGATGGCGCAGTTGATGTGCCGTAAGCGTCTGCATTGACGCTTTGTTGCGTCTGAAAAATCGCCTTCGCGAGCAAGCTCGCTCCCACATTGGACCGAGTGCACCCATCCAATGTGGGAGCGGGCTTGCTCGCGAAGGGGGCCTAAAGTCAACAAACAGCCGTCATCCGACCCCAAAAACTGCATTCAACACGGCTCTAAGCCTCTCTGGTCCCCTTCAAGCCTGCCACCAGTCAACTAACTACACTCCATGCGCATCAGGGGGATAGGTGCGTGGCGGCTCTTGTGATAACATCCGGCGGTTTCCAGGGTTGTCCGATGGGGCGACCTTTACTGCGCAGATCCATGGCATAACTCGTTGATTTGTCGTAAGTCGGTGCATGGCACTCAGCCTGCAGCGGCGAGCTTCGTTCGTCCCATATGGATGTGACGGAGTTTCACCAGAAAAAGGAATCAGGCTTCTCATGGGCGAACTGGCCAAAGAAATCCTCCCGGTCAATATCGAAGACGAGCTGAAGCAGTCCTACCTCGACTACGCGATGAGCGTAATTGTCGGTCGGGCACTGCCGGATGCGCGCGATGGCTTGAAGCCCGTGCACCGGCGTGTGCTGTTCGCGATGAGCGAGCTGGGTAACGACTTCAACAAGCCGTACAAGAAATCTGCCCGTGTTGTCGGTGACGTGATCGGTAAGTATCACCCGCACGGTGATACCGCGGTGTACGACACCATCGTTCGGATGGCGCAGCCATTCTCGCTGCGCTACCTGCTGGTCGACGGTCAGGGCAACTTCGGTTCGGTGGACGGCGACAACGCCGCGGCCATGCGATACACCGAAGTGCGCATGACCAAGCTGGCGCACGAGCTGCTGGCTGACCTGCACAAGGAAACCGTGGACTGGGTGCCGAACTACGACGGCACCGAAATGATCCCGGCGGTCATGCCGACCCGTATTCCCAACCTGTTGGTCAACGGCTCCAGCGGTATCGCCGTGGGCATGGCGACCAACATCCCGCCGCACAACCTCGGTGAAGTCATCGACGGTTGCCTGGCGCTCATCGACAACCCCGAGCTGACCGTCGACGAGCTGATGCAATACATCCCCGGTCCGGACTTCCCGACCGCCGCGATCATCAACGGTCGCGCCGGCATCATCGAAGCCTACCGCACCGGTCGCGGCCGCATTTACATGCGCGCCCGCTCGACGATCGAAGACATCGACAAGGTCGGTGGCCGCCAGCAGATCGTCATCACCGAACTCCCTTACCAGCTGAACAAGGCCCGTCTGATCGAGAAGATCGCCGAGCTGGTCAAGGAGAAGAAACTCGAAGGCATCACCGAGCTGCGCGACGAGTCCGACAAGGACGGTATGCGCGTCGTGATCGAGCTGCGTCGCGGCGAAGTGCCTGAGGTCATCCTCAACAACCTCTACGCCCAGACCCAGCTGCAAGCGGTGTTCGGTATCAACATCGTCGCGCTGATCGACGGCCGTCCGCGGATCCTGAACCTCAAGGACCTGCTGGAAGCCTTCGTTCGTCACCGCCGCGAAGTCGTGACCCGTCGTACCGTGTTCGAACTGCGCAAGGCGCGCGAGCGCGGTCACATCCTGGAAGGCCAGGCCGTCGCCCTGTCGAACATCGACCCGGTCATCGCCCTGATCAAGGCCTCGCCAACCCCGTCGGAAGCCAAGGAAGCGCTGGTCAGCACTCCGTGGGAATCCTCTGCGGTGGTTGCGATGGTCGAGCGCGCCGGTGCTGACTCTTGCCGTCCAGAGACCCTGGACCCGCAATACGGCCTGCGTGAAGGCAAGTACTTCCTGTCGCCAGAGCAGGCGCAAGCCATTCTGGAACTGCGTCTGCACCGCCTGACCGGCCTGGAACACGAAAAGCTGCTGGCCGAGTATCAAGAGATCCTCAACCAGATCGGCGAGCTGATCCGCATCCTCAACAGCGCCACGCGCCTGATGGAAGTGATCCGCGAAGAGCTGGAAGTGATCCGTGCCGAATACGGCGACGTGCGCCGCACCGAGATCCTCGATGCCCGTCTCGACCTGACCCTGGGTGACATGATCCCGGAAGAAGAGCGCGTCGTGACCATTTCCCACGGTGGCTATGCCAAGACCCAGCCGCTGGCTGCGTACCAGGCCCAGCGTCGTGGCGGTAAAGGCAAGTCAGCGACCGGCGTCAAGGATGAGGACTACATCGCTCACCTGCTGGTTGCCAACAGCCACACCACGCTGCTGCTGTTCTCCAGCAAGGGCAAGGTGTACTGGCTGAAAACCTACGAAATCCCTGAAGCATCGCGCGCGGCCCGTGGTCGTCCGCTGGTCAACCTGCTGCCGCTGGATGACGGTGAATACATCACCACCATGCTGCCGGTCGAGGAATACACCGAAGGTCACTACATCTTCATGGCCACCGCCAACGGCACCGTGAAGAAGACCCCGCTGGAATCCTTCAGCCGTCAACGCAGCGTTGGTCTGATCGCGCTGGAGCTGGACGAAGGCGACGTGCTGATTTCGGCTGCCATCACCGATGGCGAGCGTGAAGTCATGCTGTTCTCCGATGGCGGCAAGGTCACGCGCTTCAAGGAATCCGACGTTCGCGCCATGGGCCGTACCGCCCGCGGTGTTCGCGGCATGCGTCTGCCGGAAGGCCAGAAGCTGATTTCCATGCTGATCCCGGAAGAAGGCAGCCAGATCCTCACCGCGTCCGAGCGTGGCTATGGCAAGCGTACGGCGATCACCGAGTTCCCTGAGTACAAGCGTGGCGGTCAGGGCGTAATCGCCATGGTCAGCAACGAGCGTAACGGCCGTCTGGTCGGCGCGGTCCAGGTGCTCGACGGTGAGGAAATCATGCTGATTTCCGACCAGGGCACCCTGGTTCGTACCCGCGTCGACGAAGTCTCCAGCCTGGGTCGTAACACCCAGGGCGTGACCCTGATCAAACTGGCCAAGGATGAAACCCTGGTCGGCCTTGAGCGGGTCCAGGAGCCGTCGGAAGTCGAGGGTGAGGACTTTGAAGGTGAAGAGGGTGCGGTGTTCGAGGGCGAAGTCGTGATCGACGACGCCGCAGAAGACCAGCAACTCGACGCCGCCGCTGACGAAGAACCACAAGAGTAAGTGGACACGAGGGGGCGGATGAAAATTCGCCCCCTTGTTGTTTGTCCTCCGGAAACTGTGGAATTGTTTTTTTGGTAGGAGCTGTCGAGTGAAGCGAGGCTGCGATCTCTTGATCTGGCCTTTGCTTCTTCTTCAGCACTAAAAGATCGCAGCCTCGCTTCGCTCGACAGCTCCTACAGATTGATAGCGTGATACCACCAAGAGCGAGATTGGATGTGAGCAAGAGAGCCTATAACTTCTGCGCCGGTCCTGCGGCGCTTCCCGAAGCTGTCCTGCAGCGCGCCCAGGGTGAACTCCTTGACTGGCACGGCAAGGGCCTGTCGGTCATGGAAATGAGCCATCGCAGTGATGAGTTCGTGTCCATTGCGACCAAGGCCGAGCAGGATCTGCGTGATCTGCTGAATATCCCCTCGAACTACAAAGTACTGTTCCTGCAAGGTGGCGCCAGCCAGCAGTTTGCCCAGATTCCGCTGAACCTGTTGCCGGAAAACGGCACCGCCGACTATATCGACACCGGTATCTGGTCGCAGAAAGCCATCGAGGAGGCCTCGCGTTACGGCCACGTCAATGTCGCCGCGACTGCGAAGCCTTATGACTATTTCGCCATCCCTGGCCAGAACGAATGGAAGCTGTCCAAGGACGCTGCCTACGTTCACTACGCGCCGAACGAAACCATCGGCGGCCTGGAGTTCCAGTGGATTCCGCAAACCGGTGACGTACCGCTGGTGGCCGACATGTCCTCGGACATTCTCTCGCGTCCGGTGGATGTCTCGCGCTTCGGCATGATCTACGCCGGCGCCCAGAAAAACATCGGCCCGAGCGGCATCGTGGTGAACATCGTTCGTGAAGACCTGCTGGGTCGCGCCCGTTCCCTGTGCCCGACCATGCTCGACTACAAGGTCGCGGCCGATAACGGCTCGATGTACAACACCCCGCCAACCCTGGCCTGGTACCTGTCCGGCCTGGTGTTCGAGTGGCTCAAGGAGCAGGGCGGCGTCGAAGCCATCGGCAAGCTCAATGAAGTGAAGCAGCGCACTTTGTATGAGTTCATCGACGCCAGCGGCCTCTACAGCAACCCGATCAACAAGTCGGACCGCTCGTGGATGAACGTGCCGTTCCGCCTCGCGGACGACCGCCTGGACAAGCCGTTCCTGGCCGGCGCCGAAGAGCGCAGCCTGCTGAACCTCAAGGGCCACCGTTCCGTGGGTGGCATGCGCGCCTCCATTTATAACGCCGTCGACATCAACGCGATCAACGCGCTGGTGGCCTACATGGCAGAGTTCGAGAAGGAACACGGCTAATGTCTGAGCAAGAACTCAAGGCACTGCGCGTTCGCATTGACGCTCTGGACACCAAGGTCCTGGAGCTGATCAGTGAGCGTGCGCGCTGCGCCCAGGAAGTCGCGCGGGTAAAGATGGCCTCGCTGGCCGAAGGCGAAGTGCCGGTGTTCTATCGTCCCGAGCGTGAAGCTCAGGTGCTCAAGCGTGTCATGGAGCGCAACCAGGGGCCGCTGGGCAACGAAGAGATGGCGCGGCTGTTCCGCGAAATCATGTCGTCGTGCCTGGCACTGGAGCAGCCGCTGAAAGTGGCTTATCTCGGTCCTGAGGGTACGTTTACCCAGGCTGCGGCCATGAAACACTTCGGTCACGCCGTGATCAGCAAGCCGATGGCAGCGATTGACGAAGTGTTCCGCGAAGTGGCGGCCGGTGCGGTGAACTTTGGCGTGGTCCCGGTGGAAAACTCCACTGAAGGCGCGGTCAACCACACTCTCGACAGCTTCCTCGAACACGACATGGTGATCTGTGGCGAAGTCGAGTTGCGCATCCACCATCACCTGTTGGTCGGTGAAAACACCAAGACCGACAGCATCAGTCGCATCTACTCCCACGCCCAGTCCCTGGCCCAGTGCCGCAAGTGGCTGGATGCGCATTACCCGAATGTCGAGCGCGTGGCGGTGTCCAGCAACGCCGAAGCCGCCAAGCGGGTCAAGGGCGAGTGGAACTCGGCGGCGATTGCCGGCGACATGGCGGCCGGCCTGTACGGCTTGACCCGTCTGGCCGAGAAAATCGAGGACCGTCCGGACAACTCCACGCGGTTCCTCATGATCGGCAACCAGGAAGTGCCGCCGACCGGCGACGACAAGACCTCGATCATCGTTTCGATGAGCAACAAGCCGGGCGCGCTTCACGAGTTGCTGGTGCCGTTCCACGACAATGGCATCGACCTCACGCGTATCGAGACTCGTCCGTCGCGCAGCGGTAAATGGACCTACGTGTTCTTCATCGATTTTGTCGGCCACCACCGCGATCCGCTGGTAAAAGGTGTGCTGGAAAAGATCAGTCAGGAAGCAGTAGCACTCAAAGTGCTGGGTTCCTACCCGAAAGCAGTTCTCTAAGGGCGGTAGCAAATGAGTGGCAATTTCCTCGCTCTGGCACAGCCGGGCGTGCAACAACTTTCGCCTTACGTTCCGGGCAAACCCGTGGACGAACTGGCGCGCGAGCTGAATATCGATCCGGCCAGTATCGTCAAACTGGCAAGTAACGAAAATCCGCTCGGCGCCAGTCCCAAGGCGCTGGCGGCCATCCGTGAAGAGCTGGCAGAGCTGACCCGCTATCCGGACGGCAACGGTTTTGCGCTCAAGACCCTGTTGGCCGAACAGTGCCGTGTCGAGCTGAATCAGGTGACGTTGGGCAATGGCTCCAATGACATTCTGGAACTGGTAGCGCGCGCCTATCTGGCGCCGGGCCTCAATGCGGTGTTCAGCGAGCACGCGTTTGCGGTCTACCCGATCGTGACTCAGGCGGTAGGTGCCCAGGCCAAGGTGATTCCGGCCAAGGCGTGGGGCCACGATCTGCCGGCCATGCTGGCGGCCATCGACGCCAATACCCGCGTGGTATTCATCGCCAACCCGAACAACCCGACCGGTACCTGGTTCGATACCGAGGCGCTGGACGAATTCCTGCAGGATGTTCCCGAGCATGTGCTGGTGGTGCTGGACGAGGCGTACATCGAGTACGCCGAAGGCAGCGACTTGCCGGACGGCCTGGACTTCCTCGCGGCTTACCCGAACCTGCTGGTTTCGCGCACCTTTTCCAAGGCCTATGGCCTGGCGGCGTTGCGGGTCGGTTACGGCTTGTCCACCGCAGTGGTCGCCGATGTGCTAAACCGCGTGCGTCAGCCCTTTAACGTCAACAGCCTGGCCCTTGCCGCCGCCTGCGCCGCGTTGCAGGACGCCGAGTACCTGGCTGAAAGCCGTCGCCTGAACGAAGCCGGCATGCAGCAGCTGGAAGCGGGTTTCCGTGAGCTGGGGCTGAGCTGGATTCCTTCCAAAGGCAACTTCATCTGCGTTGATGTCGGACGTGAAGCGGCGCCGGTCTTCCAGGGGTTGTTGCGCGAAGGCGTGATCGTGCGTCCGGTGGCCAACTATGGCTTGCCGAACCACTTGCGCATCACCATCGGTCTGCCGGCTGAAAACAGTCGCTTCCTTGAGGCGCTGACCAAGGTCCTGGCTCGTGGTTGATGTCACTGCACTGCAATCTGCTGAACCTATGATCGGGCGCCTGGTGGTGGTCGGTCTGGGATTGATCGGTGGTTCGTTTGCCAAGGGATTGCGTGAAAGTGGCCTTTGCCGCGAAGTGGTGGGGGTCGACCTGGACCCGCAGTCACGCAAACTGGCGGTCGAGCTGGGCGTGGTTGATCGCTGTGAAGATGACCTGGATGCCGCATGCCAGGGCGCGGACGTGATTCAACTGGCCGTGCCGATCCTCGCCATGGAAAAACTGCTCGCCCGACTGGCGGGCATGGATCTGGGTGAGGCGATTCTGACCGACGTCGGCAGTGCCAAGGGCAACGTCGTGCGCGCCGCTACCGAAGCGTTCGGCGGTATGCCGGCTCGCTTCGTACCGGGCCACCCGATTGCCGGGTCCGAGCAGAGCGGGGTTGAAGCCTCCAATGCCGAGTTGTTCCGTCGCCATAAAGTGATTCTGACGCCGCTGGATCAGACCGATTCGGCAGCACTTGCAGTGGTCGACCGCTTGTGGCGCGAATTGGGTGCAGATGTCGAGCACATGCAGGTCGAGCGTCATGACGAAGTATTGGCTGCAACCAGCCATTTGCCGCACCTGCTGGCGTTCGGTTTGGTCGATTCACTGGCCAAGCGCAATGAAAACCTTGAGATCTTCCGCTACGCTGCGGGCGGTTTCCGCGATTTCACAAGAATCGCCGGAAGCGACCCGGTGATGTGGCATGACATCTTCCTCGCCAACCGCGAAGCTGTCCTGCGCACACTCGATACATTTCGCAGCGACCTCGACGCCTTGCGCGACGCGGTCGATGCAGGGGATGGGCACCAATTGTTGGGCGTTTTCACTCGCGCCCGGGTTGCCCGCGAGCATTTCAGTAAAATCCTGGCCCGCAGGGCCTATGTGGACGCTATGAATTCCAACGATCTGATTTTCCTGGCTCAACCTGGTGGCCGCCTGTCCGGTCGGATTCGCGTACCGGGTGACAAATCGATTTCCCACCGTTCGATCATGCTTGGCTCCCTCGCCGAGGGCGTCACTGAAGTGGAAGGTTTCCTTGAGGGCGAAGACGCCCTGGCAACGCTTCAGGCTTTCCGTGACATGGGCGTCGTCATCGAAGGGCCACACCACGGCCGCGTCACCATTCACGGCGTCGGCCTGCATGGCTTGAAGCCTGCGCCGGGTCCGATCTACCTGGGTAACTCGGGCACTTCGATGCGTCTGCTGTCCGGCCTGCTGGCCGCGCAGAGCTTCGACAGCACCTTGACCGGCGACGCTTCGCTGTCCAAGCGTCCGATGAATCGCGTAGCCAACCCGCTGCGTGAAATGGGTGCCGTGATCGAGACGGCCGCCGAGGGCCGTCCACCGATGATCATTCGTGGCGGGAACAAGCTCAAGGGTCTGACCTACACCATGCCGATGGCCAGTGCCCAGGTGAAGTCCTGCCTGCTGCTGGCGGGTCTGTACGCGGAAGGCAAGACCACCGTGACCGAGCCGGCCCCAACCCGTGACCACACCGAGCGCATGCTGCGCGGTTTCGGTTACCCGGTCAGCGTCAATGGCGCGACGGCGTCGGTCGAATCCGGCAGCAAGCTGACCGCAACCCATATCGAAGTGCCGGGCGATATCTCGTCCTCGGCGTTCTTCCTGGTAGCCGCCTCGATCGCCGAAGGCTCGGAGCTGGTGCTCGAGCACGTCGGTATCAACCCGACCCGTACCGGGGTAATCGACATCCTGCGCCTGATGGGCGCTGACATCACCCTGGAAAACCAGCGTGAAGTCGGTGGCGAGCCCGTGGCTGACCTGCGCGTGCGTGCAGCTAAACTCAAAGGTATCGAGATTCCCGAAGAGCTGGTTCCGTTGGCCATCGACGAATTTCCGGTGCTGTTCGTCGCCGCTGCCTGTGCTGAAGGGCGAACCGTGCTGCGTGGCGCTGAGGAGTTGCGCGTCAAGGAGTCGGACCGTATCCAGGTCATGGCTGATGGCTTGCTGGCCTTGGGCGTCAAATGTGAACCGACGCCGGACGGCATCATTATCGATGGTGGCCTGATCGGTGGTGGCGAAGTGCACGGTCACGGCGATCACCGCATTTCCATGGCGTTCAGCGTTGCTTCGCTGCGTGCCACTGCGCCGATCCGCATCCATGATTGCGCCAACGTTGCGACGTCGTTCCCCAACTTCCTCGCGCTGTGCGCGCAGGTTGGCATCCGCGTTGCCCAAGAGGCTCAGTCGTGAAAAACATTGCACCGGTCATCACCATTGATGGGCCAAGCGGCTCCGGAAAAGGCACTGTTGCCGGGATTCTGGCCAAACGCCTGGGCTGGAACCTGCTGGATTCCGGTGCGCTTTACCGTTTGCTGGCTTTTGCCGCGCACAACCATGGTGTCGACCTCACCAATGAAGAGCTGCTGAAAAAACTGGCCGCTCATCTGGATGTGCAATTCATAGCGGCGACCGACGGTCAGCTGCAGCGCATCATTCTCGAAGGTGACGAAGTCAGCGACGTCATCCGCACGGAAAGTGTCGGCTCCGGAGCCTCCCAGGTGGCTGCGCTGCCCGCTGTACGCGAGGCGCTGTTGCAACGGCAACGTGCTTTTCAGGAAGCGCCAGGCCTGGTGGCCGATGGTCGCGACATGGGCACGGTGGTTTTTCCGGATGCGCCGCTGAAGATTTTCCTCACGGCGAGTGCCGAGGAGCGGGCACGCCGTCGATACTTGCAGTTGAAGGGCAAAGTCGATGGTGTTAGTCTGTCGAGTCTGCTAGATGAGATACGTGCACGCGATGAGCGTGACACCCAGCGAGCGGTAGCCCCGCTCAAGCCGGCGGCTGACGCCATACAGCTGGATTCCACGGAATTGTCCATCGATCAGGTGCTGGAACGCATCATGAGCGAGATCGCCATTCGCGATATCGCCGGGTGACCAAGAGGGCCGCAGGGGACCAGTCATAGTCCTGTGGCGCTTCTTTTAAATGAAACTAACCCACATCGTCTGGGATGTGGAGATGGGCGTATTCTTCGCCCTCATCAACAGGAATTAAAATGAGCGAAAGCTTTGCGGAACTCTTTGAAGAAAGCCTAAAGACCCTGAACCTTCAGGCAGGCTCCATCATCACCGGTGTTATCGTTGATATCGATTACCAAGCTCGCTGGGTAACCGTTCACGCTGGCCTGAAGTCCGAAGCACTGATCCCGCTGGAGCAGTTCTACAACGACGCTGGCGAACTGAACATCAACGTCGGTGACGAAGTTCACGTTGCTCTGGACTCGGTTGAAGACGGTTTCGGTGAAACCAAGCTGTCCCGTGAAAAAGCCAAGCGCGCTGAATGCTGGATCGTTCTGGAAGCAGCCTTCGCAGCCGAAGAAGTGGTCAAGGGCGTTATCAACGGTAAGGTTAAAGGCGGCTTCACTGTCGACGTTAACGGCATCCGTGCGTTCCTGCCAGGTTCTCTGGTTGACGTCCGTCCAGTGCGCGACACCACGCACCTGGAAGGCAAAGAGCTGGAATTCAAGGTCATCAAGCTCGACCAGAAACGCAACAACGTTGTCGTTTCCCGTCGCAGCGTCCTCGAAGCCGAGAACTCCGCCGAGCGTGAAGCTCTGCTGGAATCCCTGCAGGAAGGCCAGCAAGTCAAAGGTATCGTCAAAAACCTCACCGATTACGGCGCATTCGTCGATCTGGGTGGCGTCGATGGCCTGCTGCACATTACCGACATGGCTTGGAAGCGTATCAAGCATCCTTCCGAAATCGTCAACGTTGGCGACGAGATCGATGTCAAGGTTCTGAAGTACGATCGCGAGCGCAATCGTGTTTCCCTGGGCCTGAAGCAACTGGGCGAAGATCCATGGGTTGCTATCAAAGCCCGTTACCCAGAAAGCACTCGCGTTACCGCTCGTGTAACCAACCTGACCGACTACGGCTGCTTCGCTGAGCTGGAAGAAGGCGTTGAAGGTCTGGTACACGTTTCCGAAATGGACTGGACCAACAAGAACATCCACCCTTCGAAAGTCGTACAAGTCGGCGACGAAGTGGAAGTTATGGTTCTGGACATCGACGAAGAGCGTCGTCGTATCTCCCTGGGCATCAAGCAGTGCAAATCTAACCCTTGGGAAGATTTCTCTGGCCAGTTCAACAAGGGCGATAAAATCTCCGGCACCATCAAGTCGATCACCGATTTCGGTATCTTCATTGGTCTGGACGGCGGTATCGACGGTCTCGTTCACCTGTCCGACATCTCCTGGAACGAAGTGGGCGAAGAAGCCGTTCGCCGCTTCAAGAAGGGCGACGAGCTGGACACCGTTATCCTGTCGGTTGACCCAGAGCGCGAGCGCATCTCCCTGGGTATCAAGCAACTGGAAAGCGATCCGTTCTCCGAGTACGTTCAAGAGAACGACAAAGGCGCCATCGTTAAAGGCATCGTGAAGGAAGTTGACGCTAAAGGCGCCATCATCACTCTGGCCGACGATATCGAAGCGACTCTGAAAGCCTCCGAAATCAGCCGTGACCGCGTTGAAGACGCGCGTAACGTTCTGAAAGAAGGCGAAGAAGTAGAAGCCAAGATCATCAGCGTTGACCGCAAGAGCCGTGTAATCCAGCTCTCGATCAAGTCGAAAGACGTTGAAGACGAGAAAGAAGCCATCCAGAGCCTGCGCGACAAGCCAGTAGCTACGGATGCTCCAGTAGCCACCACCCTGGGTGACCTGCTGCGTGCTGCACAAGCGGAAAAACAGAACTAAGTTCTGACTTTCTGTAAAAAAGGGCGACTTCGGTCGCCCTTTTTTGTGCCCGGATTTTGGAGGATTGCAAAGGATTGTTTAATGGGTGAAACAAATTCCGGTCGACTGAGGTCTCTTTCTTTAACAGGATCAATTGTTTAAATGCAGCTAGTCTTAGCCTGAAGCGAACAGTGTCCCGGCACATTGCCTGGCATAAGGAAGTGAATGAACAAGCTCATTGTTGCAATAGCAGTCGTTGCGCTGTCGGGCTGTACAACCAATGCCAGGACACATGCCGTGCGCGGGGTCAGCGGTATTGAAATCGATTGTTCAGGCTTGGGTTCTGGCTGGGAAAAATGCCGCAAACGGGCAGACAGGGAGTGCAAGGCTTCGGGCTACAAGGTTGTCGCAAGGTCTGATGACGCCAGGGAAGAGGATGAATTCCCCTTTGGATTCAATCCGGCGGGCTACCTGACGCGCACGATGCTGGTTATCTGCAGGTGACCAGAGGAGCGGGCTGGCTGCGATTGAATGTGGTGGGATTGACTGCTTCGTTGTTTGGCAGAGCATGTCGTAACTCGGACTGTTCAAATCCTTCCGGGCATGCTAAAACCTTTGAAGCGATTTTCCTAGCTGCTTGAAAAAGAAGGGAAAAATATGACGAAGTCGGAGTTGATCGAACGAATTGTCACCCATCAAGGGCTGCTCTCATCAAAGGATGTGGAGCTGGCCATCAAGACCATGCTTGAGCAAATGTCACAATGCCTGGCCACCGGTGATCGCATCGAGATCCGTGGCTTCGGCAGCTTCTCCCTGCACTACCGCGCACCGCGGGTTGGTCGTAATCCGAAAACCGGTCAGTCTGTCAGCCTTGACGGCAAGTTCGTCCCGCATTTCAAGCCGGGCAAGGAATTGCGTGATCGTGTGAACGAGGATGAGGAGGAAGGTCTTTGACTGCCGCCACTCTTCAAGGAGCCACTGATGCGTAACCTGAAGCGTGTTTTACTCGCGGTATTCGTTCTGTTGCTAGTTCTGGCGATCCTGGCCTTCGTTCTTGAAAACCAGCAATCGGTCAGTTTGCTGTTTCTTGGTTGGGCGGGGCCGCAGCTGCCAATATCACTGATCATGGTCCTCGCGCTGTTGATTGGAATGGTGATAGGGCCAGTCTTGTCCTGGTTGTTGGGGCGTTCCTATAGGGTTTCGCGTAAGCGCATGATTTGATGCGACTAGCTGCAAGTCTCTGTGCGATCAGCAGCTGATTTATATCCATTAGTAAATCCGTCATTAAGCTGTAAAATGTCGTATTCGACTCGTGACGGGATGTTCCTGTTTCGGTTCAAATTGCTCCTGTCTGAGGTCTCGGCAGACTTGATGCCTTATCGCACTCATGGATTGGACAGTGCTCGTTTGGCGGCTCTGTCAGCAGCTAAAGGGTATGTTTTCGCGTGAAAATTCTAGTTACCGGGGGCGCCGGGTTCATCGGGTCGGCCGTCATCCGCCATATCATTTCCAACACTTCCGACTCCGTCGTCAATGTCGACAAGCTGACCTATGCTGGCAACCTTGAGTCATTGGCCAGTGTTAGTCAAAATTCGCGTTATGTATTTGAGCGCGTGGACATTTGTGACCGTGAGCAGATCGATCGTGTGCTGCTCGAACATCAACCGGATGCCATCATGCACCTGGCGGCAGAGTCCCACGTTGACCGCTCGATCTCTGGTCCATCCGAGTTCATACAAACCAACATCATAGGCACCTACACGTTGTTGGAAGCCGCGCGTCAATATTGGCTTGCGCTGGATGACGTGCGCAAAGCTGATTTCCGCTTTCACCACATATCGACTGATGAAGTTTATGGTGACCTCGATGGGCCGGATGAGCTCTTCACGGAAACCACTCCGTATCAGCCAAGTTCTCCATACTCTGCCAGCAAGGCCAGTTCCGATCATTTGGTTCGCGCATGGACCCGGACTTACGGCTTGCCCACACTTATCACCAACTGCTCGAACAACTACGGCCCTTGTCACTTCCCTGAGAAGCTTATTCCATTAGTCATTCTCAATGCACTGGAAGGAAAACCGCTGCCTGTTTACGGTAAAGGCAATCAGGTCCGTGACTGGCTGTATGTCGAAGATCATGCCCGCGCGCTGTATAAAGTCGTAACTAAGGGAGTTGTCGGCGAGACGTACAACATTGGTGGTCATAACGAAAAGCAAAACATCGAAGTGGTTCATGCTCTATGCGCGCTACTTGATGAGCTGCGACCAGACTCCGCCCATCGTCCGCATTCAAGCCTGATTACCTACGTACAGGACCGCCCGGGTCATGACCAGCGTTATGCCATTGATGCGAGCAAGATCCAGCGGGAATTGGGGTGGGCGCCCGAAGAAACGTTCGAGAGCGGAATCCGGAAGACAGTCGAATGGTATCTCAGTAATAGCGACTGGGTTGCACATGTGAAAAACGGCACATACCTGCAGTGGATCGACGACAACTACGCGAATCGTTCGGACCAGGCATGACAATCCTTCATTGCGGAAAAAACGGCCAGGTGGGTCGGAGGTTACAGCGTCTCCTCGCGTCACTCAGTGTGTTGATCGCGCCGGGTCGTCATGCCCCTGTAATAGGTCTGGCGGTTTGTCCGCCCAGGGTGTGCTGCGCGCGAAAATCCTCCAGATCAACTCGTATGCCATCGTCTATGCTGCAGCTAATACCGCCGTCGATAAGATCGCATCAGAGAGTAATCGTCGGGTATTGATGGCGCCAAGCTTCCCAAGAAGTTAAAAAATTCTTTGATGGCGAGAGTCATTATTTATCATTTGAAGGGTTTCAGAATATGCAGGTTGATTCGAATAAAGCTGAGGTCATTGATGGCCTCGATTTGCATGCGCTGATAATCGCGCTTTGGCGACAAAAGATTATTATTTTATGTGCTGCGTTGTTTGGAGCGGTTGTTGCTACGGCCTACGCGTTTCTCTCTGAACCTATCTATGAAGCTAAAGCATTTATTTCGCCGCCTACTCAAAATGATGTCGAGAGCCTGAACTACGGTAGAACCATCAAGAACAAATTACCTCACTTGACGGTTAAAGATGTTTATACGGTTTTTCTTAAGAATTTGCAGGGTGAATCACTCCGCCGTGAATTTTTTGATCATACCTACCTGCCGGCATTGGGTTTGAGTGAGGATCCAAAAGGTTTGATTTATGAAAAGCTGTCGAAGGACTTAACAATTTCCATCGTCGGGAAAGAGGCCGGAGACCGCTACGCCGTTGTCGCGCAAAATGGTAACTCCGAATTGGCGGCAAAATGGGTGACTCAATACCTTGATCGGGCGAACGAGCTTGCCGTCCAGGAGATTAATAAGAATATCTCCAGCGAGTTTGAGGTTTATGCGCAAAACCTGCATCAGGAAATTGTTTCGCTGCGTGAAGTGGGAGACAAGACTCGTGAGGACAAGTTGGCGAAGCTTCAAGAAGCGTTGATAGTTGCTCAAGCCATTGGCCTGGAAAAGCCAATGATCATCGGTGGCAATGCGACATCCTCGCTCAGTATCACCGGTAGTATGGATGGTGATCTTATGTATATGCGCGGAGCAAAAGCGCTCGAAGCCGAAATCGAGAACCTGAAAAGCAGAAAATCTGACGATCCGTTTATCAATAAACTACGTAACGTTGAAACTGAGTACGGGTTTTATAGAAAACTTTCCGAGAACTTCAGGCAGGTCAAGGCATTCAGGATGGATGGTGCTGTAGAAGAGTCTGGCTCGCCAGTCAAGCCCAAAAAAGCGCTGGTCATTCTAGGTGGGTTGGTGCTTGGGTTGATGCTGGGTATCGTTGCTGCATTCATTCGGAACTCATTTTTTGTAAGTGGGCGTAAGTAGCAGCGTTCAACGCATTGATGGGTCTTGAAAAATCTTCAAAGGTGGTATTAAACGAGCAGGAAAACCGATAGGTAGTGACTATCGGTTTTTTTGTTTTGTGTGCGTGATCTCTATATTTGCCATTCAACGGCAGCATGCTAAAGTTTTGGCAATAAATTGTGTGGTGCTTTAATTCGTGTTTTCGGGTGTAAAAAAACAAACAGATGTACAATTGTGCTGGTTAGTCACTTGTTGTGTATCAATGTTGGTGAAGAGCCTAGGATCAGGCGTTGAGGAAAAAGTATGAAAGGCATCATTCTGGCGGGTGGTTCGGGAACTCGTTTGTATCCGCTGACGAAAGGCGTATCCAAGCAATTGCTTCCGATTTACGACAAACCGATGGTTTTCTATCCCCTTTCCGTACTCATGCTCGCTGGCATACGGGATATTCTCATTATTACGACGCCTGAAGACCTGGCCGGATTCCAGCGTCTGCTTGCGGATGGTAGCCAGTTTGGCGTGAAGTTGAGCTACGCAGTTCAGGAAAGCCCTGACGGTCTGGCGCAGGCTTTCCTTATTGGCGAAGAATTCATTGGCAAGGACTCTGTCTGTTTAGTACTTGGCGATAATATTTTTTACGGCCAAGGTTTTTCGCTAATGCTCCAGGAGGCATCAAATCGAAAGCAGGGTGCTACGGTATTTGGCTATCAGGTTAAGGATCCTGAACGATTTGGCGTGGTTCAATTCAATGATGAGCGCAAAGCGATATCAATTGAAGAGAAACCAATCAAGCCAAAATCGAACTTTGCGGTCACCGGGCTGTATTTTTATGATAATGATGTGGTTGAGATCGCTAAGCAGGTAAAACCATCTGCTCGTGGCGAATTAGAGATAACATCTATTAATCAGGCATATCTGGACCGTGGAGATTTGCATGTTGAACTTCTCGGGCGTGGGTTTGCCTGGTTGGATACTGGAACACACGAAAGTCTCTTGGAAGCGTCCCATTTCGTCGAAACTATAGAGAAGCGCCAAGGTTATAAAATTGCCTGTCTGGAAGAAATTGCCTACAACAAAGGCTGGTTGAGCGCTGAAGCGCTTACCAAGACGGGTAACGAACTTAAAAAAAATAGCTATGGCCAATACCTGCTCAGTCTGGTTGAAGAGCTGGATGGTAAGTAATAATTCAAGTTTGGAGCTTATTGCTAAGTAGGTGGTCTATGGCGTATTTGAGCGCAAAACAGTTGAACGAGCTTGGCTTCAAGAAGCTTGGTAAAGATGTGAAGATCAGCGATAAGGCAAGTATTTATAATCCGGAATTGATTGAGCTCGGTGATTGCACCCGCATAGATGATTTTTGCGTGGTATCAGGGCGTATCACATTTGGTAATTATAATCATATTACCCCCATGTGCTTGATCGCAGGTGGTGAGCCTGGTATTGAATTTGCGGATTTTTGCACGCTGGCCTATGGCGTTAAAGTATTTGCACAGTCGGATGATTACAGCGGCGCGACGCTCACTAATTCCCTTATTCCCAAAAAATATAAAGATGAAAAGTTTGAAAAGGTCACGCTTGAACGGCATGTAATAGTCGGGGCGGGATCTACGATAATGCCAGGCATCACGATTAAAGAGGGATGCTCGGTGGGCGCCATGGCGCTAGTGACTAAAAGTACTGAACCCTGGGGAGTTTATGTGGGCGTTCCTGCGGTGCGTGTCAAGGACCGCAAGCAAGATCTCCTGGCTCTGGAAAAACAGTTTTTGGATGAACTAAAATGACGATTCCATTCAATAAGCCACCTTATACTGGAAATGAAGACCAGTATGTGATCTCTGCCATGCGAGGCGGTAAAATGTCAGGTGATGGAGAATATACTCTTCGTTGCCAGCGCTGGTTCGAACAAAAACTGCAGTGCAGGAAGGCGCTGTTGACACCTTCATGTACTCAAGCGCTTGAAATGGCAGCGTTATTGATTGACATCCAGCCGGGCGATGAAGTGATTATGCCTAGCTATACTTTTGTCAGTACAGCTAATGCATTTGTGTTGCGTGGCGCGAAAATAGTATTTGTCGATATCCGTCCGGATACCATGAATATTGATGAGTCACTGATCGAAGCAGCGATAACGGATAAAACGAAAGCTATTGTACCTGTGCATTACGCTGGCATCGCATGTGAAATGGATGAAATTATGGCCGTCGCAAATAAGCATGGTCTTTTTGTCGTTGAGGATGCAGCCCAAGGAATGATGTCAACCTATAAAGGTAAGGCATTGGGTACTATTGGTCATCTGGCTGCGTACAGTTTTCATGAGACAAAGAACTATACAAGTGGTGGCGAGGGCGGATTATTACTTATCAATGACGAACAATTTGTTGTTCGCGCAGAAATTATCAGGGAAAAAGGAACTAATCGTAGTTTGTTTTTTCGTGGGATGATTGACAAATATACCTGGGTCGATGTCGGAAGTAGTTATTTGCCAGGTGAGCTTCAAGCGGCTTACCTTTTTGGCCAGCTCGAAAAAGCAGATGAGATTAACCAGGCGCGAAGAGATATTTGGAATTGCTACCGACTGGGATTGCAAGAGTTATCTGATACAGGACGTATTCAGCTTCCCGACATTCCTGAGGGATGTGTGGGCAATGCACACATGTTTTATATCAAGGTAAGGAATATTGAAGTTCGCACGAAAATTATAAGCAACCTGAAGGAACAGGGTATCGGTGCGGTTTTTCATTACGTTCCGCTGCACTCGGCGCCTGCGGGGTTACGACTGGGGCGTTTCAATGGTGAGGATGTCTATACGACTGTTGAGAGCGAACGTCTTATTCGGTTACCTGTTTGGTATGGGATGCAAGAATCAGAGGTAAAGTCAGTGGTTGCTGCAGTCATCGGTGCGGTTAATGCAACTTGCCAATAAGATTGTTGCCGGAAGTGTAGATAACAGGCGTGCGCTGATCAGCGCCGCTTTAACCACTGTCGCCCAGCTCTCAAAAATAGCGGTTGGGTTCGCGTTCATCAAATTAATAGCGGTGTACCTCGGGGCAGGAGGTATGGGGCAGCTTGGTCATTTCATGAGTGCAGTGACCATTCTATCCCTGCTCGCGGGCGGTGGTATAGTCAATGGGTTGATCAAGTATGTCGCTCAATTCAAAAGACAACCGAAAAAGCTATTGGCCACGATTGCTGTATCGAAATCTTATTCTTTGATATTTTGCACGGTTGTTGGTGTTTTGGGCTGCGCTTTTTCCACATTACTTTCTGATTATATTTTCAAGACGCCGGACTATAATTGGGTTGTCATATTTCTTTCCGTGGCGCAGTTCGGGTTTGCTTTTACCAACCTGGTCACTGGTGTAGCAAATGGCTTGAGGGATACCAAAACCTACGCAGTTATTCAGATTGCAGGTAATGTGCTTGTGCTTCCCGTCAGTTGGATACTCATTCAGAGTTTTCATCTGGTCGGCGCAGCCATATCGATGATTCTGTTTTTTCTCCTTTATTCCGTACCTGCAATGTACTTCTACCGTAAATCTCTATTTTTCAGGTTGCCAATAGGGTTTAAATACGAGAGAGCCGGGTTCGAACGATTCATGGCTTATACATTGATGGCTACAGTCGGTGCGATTAGCGTGCCACTGGTTGAAATCATCATTCGTGAGCAAATAATAGAGCACGTGGGATTTGTAGCAGCTGGTATATGGCAGGCCTCAATTAAATTATCAAGCGCATACATGGGTTTTTTCACCATTTTCCTCGCTGTGTATTTCATGCCCATGGTCGCGGAAAAGGTTAAAGTTGCAGAAATTACTCCTTTGGTTTCGAAGTTTATCAAGCTTGTGATGGCGATTTTTCTTTTGGGGGCATCTGTTTTTTATCTTCTCAGGCAATATCTTATTCCACTACTGCTGTCTGCTGAGTTCGTCGACCTTGATGGATTGATTAAATATCAGTTGCTGGCGGATTTTTTCCGTGTCACTACATATGTAATAAGTTTTATAGTTGTTGCCAAGGCGGCGCTCAAAATCTATTTGTTCAGTGAAATCACCCAAGGCTTGGTTTTTTGTATATTGAGTCTATGTTTTTTGAATTCTGGGTTAGGTGTCGAGGGCGTTTTTGTTGCTAACTTGATGATGAATATTGTCTATTTTGTTGCTTCAATTTTTGGTTTTATGATCTACAGAAGGAGAAATGTGTGATGTTGTCCGGTAGTGTGGTTGTGTCCTGTTATAATCAGGAAGATTACATAGTTGAATGTTTGGATAGCATCCTCGATCAGCAAGTTAATTTTGAGTGTGAGATCATTGTTTCCGACGATTGTTCCACCGACCGTACGCAAGAGCTGATTCGCACGTATTCCGCTAAGCATCCAGGTAGACTAAAGCCTCTATTGAGAGATAAAAATGTTGGAGCAGCTCTAAACTATCATGGCGTTCATAAGATGGCGTCCGGGGATATTGTTTTCCATTTTGATGGTGATGACGTAATGCTTCCCGGGAAGCTTCAGCAACAGTATGACATTTTTATAAGCAACCCGGATGTGAATGTTGTTTTTCATAAAGCTGTCTACTTTTCGGATGATGGATCGTACGCTTCAGAAACTCAGTATCCCGGAGGGCCAAGGGGGGGGGTATCCTTTATTTCTCTACAAGAAATGGCACGTTGGGGAGCCATCGCTGTTCACAGTTCCTATGCTTATCGGCGCAACTCCAGGAAAGCAGTAATTGAACGGGAATTTATGGAGTGGTTTTTCGTCATTGACTCCTTACTCCCGGGAAGCAAAGCAGCTTATATAAATACGGCATTAGTAAAATACAGATGTAATCCGGCGGCAGGCTCATATCTTTCCACAACGAAAGGAAAAATCAAGAGTTATACAATTTTCTTTGACGACTTATACGGATATTTCCATTCGTTACCAGCGCTCAGAACAGATCTATACTCTAATTTTCTTGTGACATTTTTGGCGATGGCGAAGTCTACTCATAAATGCACGGCCAAAAGCCTAATGTTTTTAATGCGAAATATATATTATTTTCGTCTCAAAAAATTCATCGATGCTGTGAGTGTTCGAAAGCGTGTAGGACCAGAAAGTAAGGTACGTTGAAATCATGCGTTGTAACCTGGAGTGGAACGAGGCGATAGAATGACCGGTTTGGATCTTTATGGCACAGCATTATATGCGGTCAGTGCTTTTTTGTTTCTATTCGCAGGCGTAAAGGTTCTGGTGCCAGATCGTCGGGCTGTGCTTGCCTATAGAGCGCTTGAAATTTTCGTTGTTTTTGTCACTATTGTAATAGTTTCGGACTATGTGGCTAATAGGCCATTTGATATGGAAGGTGATACCGCAGTTTATGTCAATTTTTTCAATGACTTGAACTCGGGGTTAGAAAATCCTTTTGAAACGTTTGAACCAGGTTTTATCGCACTGGTCAGGTTATTCGGCTACTTAGGTCTTGATTGTCGAAATTTTTTCTACTTGATTACGTTCATGTTTTTATGGTCGTACTATCTATTGAGTAAAGCGGTTTTTGGTCGCCAGTCCGTTTGGTCGTTGTTTGTCTTCGGATTGCTTCTGTTTTACCCGTTCTTCTTTTCGTTGACCGCTAATATTATTCGACAAGGTTTTTCGTTGTGTTTTATTAATTTCGCCTTGCTTTTTGTCGCTAAGGGATACCGTTATCGCGGGGGTGTTTTCAGTATTCTCGCAACGTTGTTTCATAAGTCGTCTATTGTCTATTTTCCATTCTTTCTCTTCAGAAAGAGAATTTCTCATGTCAGCGTGTATGTCGTGCTGGGTTTATGGGGCGTTGTTTCTGTTGCTTCTTATCTGAAATTGTTCGAACTGCTGGTTGTCATATTGTTTGAATTTTTGTCTGGTTATGGCTTGGTTGTGAATTACAGCGATGTGGAAAAAATTGATTATGTGACCGGGTTTCGATGGGATTTCTGGGCGTTTTCATCATTTGCTGTTTTTTTATTGGTGGCGATCAAGCTGTTAGGACAAGGCCATAAAAAAGAAGTCTATGTGTTTTATGTCAGTGCGTTCCTGGCCTGCCTGCATATTGCAATGTTTGATGTGGCCTACAATGACCGGTTTGGAATTTACTCCTGGATTTTCTATCCGTTGGAACTGGGGTATCTCATTCGAGCTGTCGGCGCCAATATTGCGGCTGGTAAACAACTCAAAGATATGCAAACCCAAGTTATCGTATAAAAGGGCTCAGTATGCGGGTATTACTAACAGGCGCCAAAGGTTTTATTGGGAGCAAACTGCTCCTGTGTCTTTGTGCAGCGGGCCATGAAGTCAGGGTGGTAACACGAAGCTCCTTCGAACATGACTCCAGTGGCGTCGAGGTGGTGCATGCTGATTTAACGAGTGCTGAAACGGATTTCGATAGTTTGGTTTCGGGCTGCCACGTTATTTTCAATTGTGCAGGGGAGATCCGTAACGAGACGGCCATGCACGATCTTCATGTGCAGGCGACAGAACGCTTGGTTGAAGCTGCGAACCGCGCGGCAAGCAAAGATATCCCGATCCACTTTGTTCAACTTAGCAGTGTTGGTGCGTACGGGCCTGCCCGAGGTATCGTCCGGGTCGTTAACGAAGCTACTGTGGAAAACCCGCAAGGCACCTATGAGGAAACAAAAACGCTTGGTGACTCGTTGGTTATGAAGAACAGGAGCAATCTGTTCTATAGCTACTCAGTTTTGAGACCCTCCAATGTGTTTGGGCAAAGCATGACGAACAATTCGCTTCGTCAATTGGGCCGGATCGTTAACAAGGGGTTGTTTTTTTACATAGGCTCTGCGAAGAAAGATGCGATAGCTACTTATATTCACGTTGACGATGTGGTCTCCGCATTGATGCTTTGCGGCTTCGATCAACGAGCCAAAGGGGGAATTTTCAATCTTTCCAACGACTGTGCGCTTGCGGATTTGATTGATGGAATAGCGGATGCGTTGAGCGTTCGGCGTCCGCGATCGAGTGTTCCAGAAGCTCCAATGCGCGCTTTGGTCAGCATCGCTAACCGTTTTTTGCGCTTGCCTGTAACGCAGGCGCGTATCGATGCACTCGTATCCAGGACTAGCTATCCTTCGGCCAAAATGCAAGAAACCTTTGGTTTTGTCCCTGAGAAAGATGTGCCGGGGACGATTGCGGAGCTGTTTGTGGATAAGCGGATGCCGTGATGAAGCCAGTAGCATTTGTGTTCTGCCGGTAGGTGTTAGACAATGTCAGCGATTTCTTTTGTGTATGTTGCAGGTTGTGGACTCTGGAGTTAAGCGCTCTAAATAGAGCGTTCGTCGCCGCCAAGGCATAAGAGGGATAATTTCATTGCAGGTCAATAATTTAAAAGTTGCTCGAGTGTCAACAGTTCCATTCTTTGTACTGACTCAGTTGAGAGCTCAGATTGAAGCTCTGGGTGCTTCGGGAATGTCCGTTACTGTGATTGCCAGTAACGACGAGATGAGTGACGAACTCGCAGAGAACAAAAAATTGACTTATCTGCCAGTGAATATCGAGCGAGAAATTAACCCGGTCAAGGATTTTCTCAGTCTTATTACATTGGCTCGTGTATTCAAAAAAAACAAATTTGACATTGTTCACTCCACTACACCCAAGGCCGGATTGCTATGTGCGGTGGCCGGTTTGTTTTCAGGCACCAGGATCCGGTTGCATACGTTTACCGGGCAGCCCTGGGTCACTATGAAGGGAATCAAGCGTTCGATTTTAAAGTCGTGCGATAAGGTTATCGGCTCACTTAATACTCATTGTTATGCAGATAGTCATAGTCAAAGGGACTTTCTCGTCTCAAATGGTATCATCAAGGCTGATAAAATATCAGTTTTGGGCGCGGGTTCGCTGGCTGGTATTAATCTTGATCGATTTGATCCCGCTCGTTATAGTCCGGAAGTTTTGAGTTCTTTGCGGGATAATCTAAATATTCCCGAGTCTGGCAAAATTGTATTATTTGTCGGAAGAATTACACCTGATAAGGGTATTAAAGAGCTTGTTACGGCATTCAGTGCGGCTGTTGACAAGAGCGGTGATGTCTATCTCGTCTTTGTTGGGCCATTTGAGTCGGCTGGAGAAGATATTCTCAATGATGTTACCGATGCCAAGGTACGCAACAATATAAAGGTTGTCGGTTATTCCGAAGAGCCAGAGAAGTACATGGCGGTCGCTGATGTGTTGTGTTTGCCTAGTTATCGTGAAGGGTTCGGTACCGTAGTGATTGAAGCGGCCGCTATGGGCACGCCAACTATTGGGACTGATATATATGGACTTTCTGACGCGATACTGGACGGCGAAACCGGGATATTGGTACCCGTCAAGGATTCTGTCGCACTTGAAAAAGCCATAGTCTCTACTTTAGCAAATGCGCCACTGTTGTCATCGCTGGGTGCCGCAGCCCGCAAAAGGGCTATCACTGATTTTAGCTCCAGTGCATGCTCTGAGTTGTTGATCAACGAGTACAGGAGGTTTTTTAATTGACTACCGACCAAGCTCCAGTCCTTAAGCGCGTCGTGGTCACGGGTGCCAGTGGATTTGTCGGCGGCGCATTGATCAATACTTTGGCTGAGCATCGCCATTATTTGCCCGTACCTGTTGCTCGTTCAAATAGCAATCTCGATATGGCGAATGCGTTCCGGATTTCGGAATTATCATCTTCTACCAATTGGGGTCATATTCTGAAGGATGCCTCAGTAGTCATCCACGCCGCAGCACGTGTACATGTGATGAAGGAGGTTGCTTCCGATGCATTAGCCGAATTCAGAAAGGTAAATGTCGAGGGTACTATCAATCTCGCACGTCAGGCAGCGGATGCTGGGGTGAAACGCTTCGTCTTTATCAGTTCGATCAAGGTGAACGGTGAGAGCACCGCGCTCGGTCATCCCTTTACCGCTGAAGATGCACCGGCTCCGTCGGATCCCTACGGTATTTCCAAGCATGAAGCTGAAGAAGCATTGAGACTATTGTCTGTAGAGACTGGAATGGAAGTGGTCATCATTCGTCCTACACTGATTTATGGTCCGGGCGTCAAAGCCAATTTCCGAAACATGATGGCTTGGCTATACAAGGGTATTCCTTTACCTTTTGGCTCCGTTGGTAACAAACGAAGCCTGGTTTCACTCGATAATCTTGTCAGTTTGATTATGGTTTGTCTTGAGCATCCAAGCGCCGCCGGTCAGACCTTTCTGGTCAGTGATGGGGCTGATTTGTCTACCACCGAGTTGTTGGAGCTTACTGCAAAGGCCCTTGGGGTAAAGAGCCGACTACTTCCTGTACCTGGACAATGGATGGCGTTTTGCGCGAATGCACTAGGTCGTCGTTCCATATCGCAACGGTTGTTCGGATCACTACAGGTCGATATAAAAAAAACTCAGACTCTTCTTGGCTGGCACCCAACAGTAACAGTAGAAGAAGCCTTGAATAGAACCGCACAAGACTTTCTGGCGCATCATTGATGAAAAATTTATATTGGGTATTACCCTTGGTGTTCATCGGCGCGCTCATAGGCACCGCTGTGTTGCGCCGATATGCACTTACCAATAGTTTAATAGACGTGCCTAATGCTCGAAGTTCCCACGTAATACCAACCCCTCGCGGAGGGGGTGTGGCGATTGTGCTTTCCTACATTGTCGGGGCGCTATTTCTTGCCCTGACTGACCAGCTTCAATGGTCCCTGACCTGGGCTGTCGTTGTGCCTGGCGGTCTGGTAGCGCTAATCGGTTTTCTCGACGATCATGGGCACATCGCCGCACGTTGGCGCTTGTTAGGTCACTTTATCGCCGCAATCGCCGGGATGATCCTGTTTGGCGGGTTACCCGCGATTCACATGTTCGGGATGTCGATCGATTTTGGATGGGCGGCTTACTTGTTGGGTAGCTTTTACCTGGTCTGGTTATTGAATCTTTACAACTTTATGGACGGAATCGACGGCTTGGCGAGTATGGAGGCGATATTTGTTTGCCTCGGCGGTGCGCTTTTGTATGTCATTTCCGGAAACATCAGTTTCATGTGGGGGCCGATAGCGCTGGCTCTTGCCGTAGCAGGTTTTCTGTACTGGAATTTCCCCCCGGCGCGTATTTTTATGGGAGACGCTGGTAGTGGATTTCTTGGACTCACGCTGGGCTTCCTGTCGCTTCAGGCAGCATGGGTCAGCCCTCACTTGCTGTGGGGATGGTTGATTCTCCTTGGCGTGTTCATCGTCGACGCGACCTGTACGCTTTTTGTCCGCCTGATGAGAGGCGACAAGGTCTACGAGGCTCATCGCAGTCACGCTTATCAGCACGCCTCGCGGCGCTTTGGCGGACATTTGCCTATTACCTTGTCCGTGACCGGGATAAATGTAGTTTGGCTATTGCCAATTGGCATTTTGGTAGCGCTGGGCAAAGTCGATGGTTTTATCGGTTTATTGATAGCTTACTCATTGTTGATTGTGTTGGCCCTGCGCTTTAAAGCGGGTCAGCGCGAGAGGTGAGCGAGATGTCTGCTTTTGCTCGATGTTCAACTCGTGCAGGAGCGGAGCCGTCCTTTGAAGTTGTTTGAGATAAATGCGATTGAGCTTTAAGCTTGTCGCCTGCTTTTTTAGAAAGGGATATTGAAATGCTTCGCCAATGGCTACTGCAGCTTCCTCGGCGGCAAAAAAGGCTGATGCAAGTTGCGACCGATGTTTTGCTGGTCTGGGCCGCGCTTTGGTTGGCATTCGTGGTTCGTTTAGGGATTGATGAGGTCATAAACCCACTCACCGCTCACACTTGGCTATTCCTGTGTGCCCCCATTGTTGCGATTCCACTGTTTATCCGGTTTGGCTTGTATCGCGCGGTTCTACGCTACTTCGGTAACGATGCACTGATCGAAATCGTCAAAGCGGTAAGCCTCTCGTCCCTCATCCTCGGCCTCGTAGTCTATTTGTACAGCAATCATCAGACGGTCGTTCCCCGTTCAATCATTTTCAACTACTGGTGGCTCAGTCTGCTGATGATTGGTGGGTTGCGGCTGGCGATGCGTCAGTATTTCCTCGGCGATTGGTTCACCGCTGCCCAGCACGTTCCGTTCACAAACAGGGATAACGGACTGCCTAAGGTTGCCGTGTATGGTGCCGGGGCGGCCGGTAACCAGCTTGTTGCGGCACTTCGAATCGGGCGTGTTATGCGTCCCGTCGCCTTCATCGACGACGATGGCAGTATTGCCGACAGGGTCATTTCAGGCTTGCAGGTTTACAAACCCAAGCATATCCAGCAAATGATTGATGCGACGGGGGCCCAGGAAATTCTGCTGGCCATCCCCTCGGCCGATCGGGGAAGACGCCGGGAGATTCTCGGGTTTCTTGAAGGTTTTCCGCTACATGTTCGTAGTGTCCCCGGGTTTATGGACTTGGCCAGTGGCCGTGTGAAAGTCGACGATATCCAGGAAGTGGATATTGCGGATCTGCTGGGCCGCGACGCCGTGCCAGCACAGGGTGACCTGCTTGATCACTGCATCAAGGGGCAGGTTGTCCTGGTGACGGGAGCCGGCGGTTCGATCGGTTCTGAGCTGTGCCGGCAGATCCTTGCGCTTCGACCCACAACTCTGCTGCTGTTCGAGCATGGTGAGTTCAACCTCTACAGCATTTTGTCCGAGCTCGAACAACGAATTGCCCGCGAATCCTTGCCGGTGAAATTGCTGCCGATCCTCGGCTCCGTGCGCAATCAGGACAAGCTGCTGGATGTGATGAAGACGTGGCATGTCGACACGGTTTATCACGCAGCGGCTTACAAGCACGTGCCGATGGTTGAGCACAACATTGCCGAAGGTGTGCTCAACAATGTCATTGGTACCTTGAATACTGCTCAAGCCGCATTACAGGCCAATGTTGCCAATTTCGTGCTGATTTCCACGGACAAGGCCGTAAGGCCAACCAATGTGATGGGCAGTACCAAACGCCTGGCCGAGATGACGCTCCAGGCACTGAGTCGGGAATTGGCCCCCGTTATGTTCGGCGATACATCGAATGTTTCTCGAGTCAATAAAACCCGGTTCACCATGGTGCGTTTCGGTAACGTGCTGGGTTCTTCGGGATCGGTCATACCCTTGTTCCACAAACAGATCCAGCTAGGTGGTCCGCTCACGGTCACTCATCCGAAGATCACGCGCTATTTCATGACCATTCCTGAAGCGGCGCAACTCGTGATTCAGGCTGGCTCAATGGGTCAGGGCGGGGATGTTTTTGTCCTCGACATGGGCGAACCGGTGAAGATCGTGGAACTGGCGGAGAAGATGATTCATCTCTCAGGCCTTAGTGTGCGTTCGGAGAAGAATCCCCATGGGGATATCGCCATTCAATTCACTGGCCTTCGGCCGGGGGAAAAACTATACGAAGAGCTGTTGATCGGCGATAACGTCGCGGCCACGCCGCACCCCATGATCATGACGGCTACCGAAGACTACCTTTCCTGGGATGTTCTCAAGGCCAAATTGACCGAGTTGCTCGCGGCCGTGGACCAGGACGACTACACCCGCGTCCGTCAACTCCTGCGCGACACCGTCAGCGGCTATACCCCCGACGGCGAGATCGTCGACTGGATCTACCAGCAACGTCGCCTCGAACCCTGATTGTTTCATATTCGGTAACGGACACATTTTTGACAGGCTCCGGACATCGCCTAAGTTTGGGAGGCAGCTTTGGAAAAGCTGCTTCCTCAATCGATGTCATGGAGCTTCAACTATGCGTACTGGCTTTTTTTACTCTTTGGTTTTTGCCTTTCTCACGACTGTCTCAATGGCCGCTCACGCGGCTCCTGTGGTCAAGCCAGAGGCTGGCAACGCACCCTTGATGCAAGAAGTTTCTCCCAAGTCCCAAAACGGCAAGATCGATCTCAACGTGGCTGATGTACCCACTTTGCTGCGTGAGCTGTCCGGTGTAGGCGAGGCGAAGGCCAATGCGATTGTTGCGTATCGTGATATGAACGGACCGTTTGCATCGGTGGACGAACTGCTGGAAGTGAAGGGGATCGGCAAAGCGATTCTGGATCGCAACCGTGAGAAGCTGGAAGTGAACTAAGCTGATTATTCAACGCCAAGGGGCCGGTCATTGACCGGCCTTTTTTCATTCCGGCGCACGTATCGGTGATCGCCATCTGTCGCCGGGCTGAAAATTATGCCTATCATATGCAGATTAGATTATGCCTATAATAAATCAGGTTTCCTTACGGCGCCTTGAATCCAGGCGCTTGGCATTTCCTTGAGCATCCCACAGGAGCACTGTCATGAATTTTGCCCAGTCCCAAGGTACGGCCCTCGTCACCGGTGCTTCTTCCGGTATTGGGGCGATTTATGCGCAACGCCTGGCGTCGCGTGGTTTTGATCTGTTGTTGGTTGCTCGTGATCAGCAGCGGCTGGATGAGGCCGCAGGCAAGTTGCGCGCTGAGTTTGGCGTTCAGGTCGAGGTGCTGAAGGCGGACCTGACGCAAAAGGATGATGTGCTCAAGCTTGAGCAACGGTTGCGCAGTGATTCGAGTATCAGCTTGCTGCTGAACAACGCCGGCGTTGCGGCGGATGGCTTGTTGGCCAATGCCGATACCGATCAGCTCGAAAAAATGATTCAGTTGAACGTCACGGCGGTCACACGTTTGGCATCGGCGGCAGCGGCGAGTTTTGCCAAGGCGGGACGCGGAACGATCATCAACATTGCATCGGTGGTGGCGTTGTTCCCCGAGCGCTTCAACGCCACCTATAGCGCCAGCAAGGCTTATGTGTTGAGCCTGACCCAATCATTGAATGCCGAACTCGATGGCACCGGAGTGAAGGTCCAGGCTGTCTTGCCAGGCGTGACACGTACCGAAATCTGGGAGCGCTCGGGTATAGACGCCTCACAGATTCCGGCCGAGATGGTCATGGAGGCGGGTGAGATGGTCGACGCGGCGCTATCGGGTCTGGACCAGGGCGAGTTGGTCACCATTCCGTCGCTGCCGGAGGCGGCCGACTGGGATGCCTTCGTCGCGGCACGTCACGTACTGGCCCCCAACCTGTCCAAAAGCAAAGCCGCCGCGCGTTACAAATAATGCGTGAAGGATCTGCACGAGGTATTGCGGTATGAGTGATCGTCGAGTGGTTGTAACGGGCATGGGCCTGGTTTCTCCTTTGGGAAGCGGTGTGGAAGTGGTGTGGAAGCGTCTGTTGGCCGGACGTTCCGGGTTGCGCAATTTGCCGGAAGAAGTGGTTGCCGATTTGCCGGCCAAAGTCGGTGGTGCGGTACCGACCCTGGTGGATGATGCCGAGGCGGGGTTCGACCCGGACCGTGCAACGCCACCTAAAGAACAGAAGAAGATGGACCGCTTCATTCTGTTCGCCATGGAAGCGGCGCGTCAGGCGCTGGAGCAGGCCGGTTGGCAAGCACAGACCGCCGATAGCCAGGAGCGCACGGCCACTATTATCGGTTCCGGCGTGGGTGGTTTCGGTGCGATTGCCGATGCGGTGCGCACCACGGACAGCCGCGGGCCACGGCGCTTGTCGTCTTTCACCATCCCTTCGTTTCTGGTCAATCTGGCAGCCGGGCATGTGTCGATCCAGCACGGATTCAAAGGTCCGCTGGGCGCACCCGTGACGGCGTGTGCCGCCGGGGTTCAGGCGATTGGCGACGCGGCGCGGCTGATTCGTTCCGGCGAAGCGGATATCGCGGTCTGTGGCGGCGCGGAGGCGGCGATCGATCGGGTCAGCCTCGCCGGGTTTGCTGCCGCTCGTGCATTGTCCAGTGCGTACAACGACAGCCCGGGGCTTGCTTCACGTCCGTTCGACAGGGGGCGTGATGGTTTTGTCATGGGCGAAGGTGCCGGTCTGTTGGTGATCGAATCCCTGGAACATGCCTTGGCCCGTGGCGCCACGCCACTGGCGGAACTGGTCGGTTACGGCACCAGCGCTGATGCCTATCACCTGACCGCAGGACCCGAGGACGGCAGCGGTGCACGCCGGGCGATGTCGCTGGCGTTGGCTCAGGCGGGAGTAGCCCCGGAGCAGGTCCAGCACCTGAATGCCCACGCCACCTCGACACCCGTTGGCGATCTTGGAGAACTGGCGGCGATCAAGGCCTTGTTCGGTGCGAAAAACGGCATCGCGGTGACGTCCACCAAGTCAGCGACCGGTCATTTGCTCGGTGCGGCAGGCGGGCTCGAAGCGATCTTTACGCTGTTGGCGATCCGCGATCAGGTCGTACCGGCGACGCTCAACTTCGAGAATCCCGATCCTGCGGCCGAAGGCGTGGACATCGTCCATGGTCAGGCCAGGCCGATGGTCATCGAGTACGCGTTGTCCAATGGCTTCGGGTTCGGCGGGGTCAATGCCAGCGTGCTGTTCAAGCGCTGGCAGGGTTAGTCCCGGGAGTGCTTGAGATGTTTGCGCGCGACGTCGAGGATCCGTTGGGCGAACTCGACGTCGGCGACGCTGCGCGATAACAGCAGGGCCCCGACCAGTGCTGCCATGATGACAATGCTGCGCTCATCAGTGTTTTCACCTTCAAGGGTGCTCTCGATCTGGTCGAGTCGGGCCTTGAGCACAACGTCGCTGGTCGGGCTCGGTTGTCCACGCAAACCCAGCTCCGAAGAAATGGTCAGCAATGGGCAACCCTCGTGGGGCGAAGTCTTGTGCCATTCAGACAGGTAGGTATCGATGAAGGCTTCGAGGGGGTGATCCTCGGCGAAGATTTGCGCACACAATCCGTCCACCTGGTCGCCGGCGGCCTGTAGCGCTTTTTCCACCAATTCGTCCTTGGACTTGAAGTGCGAATAAAAGCCACCGTGAGTCAAGCCCAGCGCTTTCATCAGGGGTTGCAAACCGGTCGCGCCGATACCGTCACGGCGAAAGCGCTCTGAAGCTTCCTTGATGATGCGTTGGTGAGTCTGGGCTTTATGGTCCTGCGAATAACGCATCTGATATCTCCACATCAATGCGCCATATTAACCAATGAAAATTAAATGGTGACTGTACTTCTACTTCTAAAAAGCATGCAGATGCGTCGATCTGGTCTGAAAGCCTGCAAGTACTGGCACGAATAGTGACTACGAAGTTGCTGACAATTGCTGAACTGACCTGGCGCAAGTAAGAGCAAAGAGATCGCAGCCTTCGGCAGCTCCTACAAGGATTATGCGTTTCCCTGAGGGCGCTGCTGAAGATCTGCGATCTTTTGAACTAGCGGTCCTGCGCATCCTTGGCGTCCGCTTCCGCATTGCGCTCCGCCACGCGTCGGCGTTGTTCATCGGTCAGATCGACCTTGGTGGCGGTGTCACGCAACATCATCAAGCCGCCAACGATCGAGCCGATGGCGACGATTAGAATCAACCAGGCATACCAGGGCATAGGGTTCTCCTTGAAGGCAGGCCGATTGGCGGGTTTCGCCAATCGATCGTGCTTACCACTATTGAGTGATGTGTTTTCGCAGTGGTTCCATTCTATGCCTGTTCCGCTCAATACCCCATGAAGTGCGCACCCTCTTATAGGAGCTGCCGCAGGCTGCAATCGTTTGATCTTCAAAAATCAAGACCAAGAGATCGCAGCCTGCGGCAGTTCCTACGGGAGATAGCGTTTTAAAGCCCGGTCAACATCGCATCCGCCGGTGCGTCGGCACGCAGTTGTGCGGTGAGTACGAAGTACACGAAACCCACGACCATGAAGCCGAGGAAGATCAGCCCGATCAGCGTGTTGAACCAGGCCATGGCGACCAGGCACACCACCGCCAGCACCAATGCAATGAAGGGCACCAGCGGATAGCAGGGCGCGCGGAAGGTGCGTTCAAGGTTCGGTTCGGTTTTACGCAGTTTGAACAGGCTGAGCATGCTCATGATGTACATCACGATTGCACCGAACACGGCCATGGTGATCATCGCGGCGGTCAGCGTCATGCCGCCGAGATTGATCAGGCCGTCGCTGTAGATCGCGGCGATGCCGATCACGCCGCCGGCGATGATCGCCCGGTGCGGCGTCTGGAAACGCGACAGTTTGGCCAGGGACGCCGGCAGGTAGCCGGCACGGGCGAGGGCGAAGAACTGCCGCGAGTAGCCGAGAATGATTCCGTGGAAACTCGCCACCAAACCGAACAGACCGATCCACACCAGCATGTGCAACCAGCCCGAGCTTTCGCCGACCACGGTTTTCATCGCCTGCGGCAGCGGGTCGTTGATGTTCGCCAGGGCGCGCCAGTCGCCGACGCCACCGGCAAAGAACATCACCCCCATTGCCAGCAGCACCAGCGTCAGGATGCCGCTGATGTAGGCCTTGGGAATCGTGCGTTTCGGGTCCTTGGCTTCTTCGGCGGCCATGGCCGCGCCCTCGATGGCGAGGAAGAACCAGATCGCAAAGGGAATCGCCGCAAACATCCCGGCAATTGCCGGTGCGCCGAACACATCCGAGCCGGCCCAGCCATTGAGGGCGAAATTGCTGAAGCTGAAGGCCGGTGCAACCACCCCCATGAACACCAGCAGCTCTGCCACCGCCAGCACGCAGACCACCAGTTCGAAGGTCGCCGCCAGCTTCACACCGAGGATGTTCAGGCCCATGAACAGGATATAGGCGCCCACCGCGGCGTGTTTCGGGTCGAGGGCGGGAAACTGTACGTTGAGGTAGGCGCCGATCGCCAGGGCAATGGCCGGTGGCGCAAAGACGAACTCAATCAGCGTCGCCAGCCCGGCGATCAGTCCACCCTTCTCGCCGAAGGCGCGGCGACTGTAGGCAAAAGGGCCGCCGGCATGGGGAATGGCGGTGGTCAGCTCGGTGAAACTGAAGATGAAACAGGTGTACATGGTGGCGACCATAAAGGAGGTCACCAGAAAGCCCAGCGTCCCGGCCACGCCCCAGCCATAACTCCAGCCGAAATACTCCCCGGAAATCACCAGCCCGACCGCAATACCCCACAGATGCAGCGTGCCCAGCGTGGGTTTGAGTTGTGTGTTCATGCGCTTGCTCCCTGAACGGTTTGTAAAGCTCGGGGAGGGCGATTGCAGTGGGCGTGCCATTTTGCAGTTGCGGGTCGTAAAGCACGAAAAGCTGTCGTATCGGGGATGTTTGCCCGTGGATGTGGGCAACAGGTGCGCCAGTTCTGGGCGTTATCGTCTGTTATGCCGTCTACGCGAGCAGGTTTCGATCTCAAGCTTGCCGGGCAAGGCATTCGCGCAAGGCGCTTTTCCAGTCAGGTTGCCCCACGCCCCAGTCACGCAGCAGGCGGCGGCAATCCAGGCGTGAGTTGAGCGGTCTGGTGGCCGGGGTCGGATACTCGCTCGACGGGATGGGCAGCAAGGTTGCGCAAGGCTTGCCCTGTTGTCTCAGGGCATCGCCAATCGCCTGGGCGAAGCCAAACCAGGAGGTTTCACCCTGGGCGGTCAAGTGATAGGTACCCCAGGCCGCCACATCCCCCGACTGCCAGCGCTCGATCAAGGCCAGCGTGCTGTTGGCGAGAGTGCCTGCCCAGGTGGGCGCCCCGATCTGGTCGGCGACAACGCGTAGTTCGGGTTTCTCTTGCAGCAGGCGCTGCATGGTCAGCAGAAAATTGCGGCCATGATTGGAGTAGACCCAACTGGTGCGCAGGATCAGGTGCTGGCCTTGTACATCGGTAATGGCCCGTTCGCCCGCCAGCTTGCTCTTGCCGTAGACACCGAGCGGATTGGGGGTGTCATCTTCGTTGTAAGGCGCGGTCTTGGTGCCGTCGAACACGTAGTCGGTGGAGTAGTGAATCAGCGGGATACCGAGTGCCAGCGCCTCTTCGGCCAAAATACACGGGGCCACCGCGTTGACGGCAAAGGCTGTTTCAGGCTCGCTTTCAGCCAGATCGACGGCGGTGTAGGCCGCGGTATTGATGATCAGGTCAGGACGGAGGTGTCGAACCTGTTGGCGAATCTGCGCGGGTTGCGTCAAGTCGAGCTGATCGCGACCGCAAACAATCAGTTTGCCGAGCAGACCCAGGCGATGCTGCAACTCACAGGAAACCTGGCCATGCTGGCCGGTGATGAGGATACGCATGATGGCCAGCCTTTTTCAGTCAGTCGCTAACGCGAATGGTCATAGCTTGTCGGCAGCAAGGGTAGGGTGCAATGAATTATTGGCCTACTTTTGGTTTTGGGGGTAATCGCGGCGACGCGGCCCGCCC
The DNA here is from genome assembly GCF_902498195.1 of Pseudomonas fluorescens. GTDB lineage: Bacteria > Pseudomonadota > Gammaproteobacteria > Pseudomonadales > Pseudomonadaceae > Aquipseudomonas > Aquipseudomonas fluorescens_BU. The sequence continues at coordinate 1,089,849 of NZ_CABVIY010000002.1, forward strand.
AGACAGCGCTGTAACCCCGGCGTAAACCCACTCTTTACGCTTTCTTTATGCCCCGCCACACCCCTCGCTCTCGTTCCTTTACAGCCTCCCTGTCGACAATAACGCCACAAGCGGCAATACGCCGTAACACGGAGAACTTCCATGAGCGTTCTGGACGGGGTGTCACTGCTGTTGGCAGTGGGGCTGTTCATTTATCTGTTGGTTGCGCTGTTGCGCGCGGACCGGAACTAGGAGCGGCTATGCACAGTTATGACTATTGGCTGATCCTCGCGTTTTTCGCGGTGGTATTGGTCCCGGCGCCGTTTCTCGGGCGCTTCTACTACAAGGTCATGGAAGGCCAGCGCACCTGGCTGACGCCGGTCCTCGGGCCGGTGGAGCGTGGATGTTACCGGTTGGCCGGGGTCGATCCCCAGGCCGAACAGAGCTGGCAGAAGTACGCACTGGCGTTGCTGGCGTTCAACCTGGCGGGTTTCCTGCTGCTGTTCGCGATCCTGTTGTTCCAAGACCATCTGCCGCTCAACCCGCAGAATCTGCCAGGCCAGGAGTGGACGCTGGCGTTCAACACCGCCATCAGTTTCATGACCAACACCAACTGGCAGGCCTACAGCGGCGAAGCGTCCCTGAGCTATCTGAGCCAGATGGTCGGCCTCACCGTGCAGAACTTCGTCAGCGCTGCCACCGGCCTCGCTGTGCTGGTTGCTCTGTGTCGCGGCATCGGGCGCAAATCCACCCAGTCGCTGGGCAATTTCTGGGTCGACATGACCCGCGCCACCCTCTACGGCCTGCTGCCGCTGTGCCTGTTGCTGGCGCTGTACCTGGTGTGGCAGGGCGTGCCGCAGACCTTCGCGCAATACGTGAATGCGCTGACCATGCAGGGCGTCGATCAGGTGATTCCGCTGGGCCCGGCCGCCAGCCAGATCGCGATCAAGCAACTGGGCACCAACGGCGGTGGCTTCTTCGGCGTCAACTCGGCGCATCCGTTCGAGAACCCGACAGCCTGGTCCAACCTGTTCGAAATGGCGTCGATCATCCTGATTCCCGTCGCGCTGGTCTTCACCTTCGGCCACTACGTGAAGGACCTGCGCCAGAGCCGCGCCATCATCGCCTGCATGCTGGCGCTGTTCCTGATCGGCGGTGCCACTTCGTTGTGGGCCGAATATCAACCGAACCCGAGCCTGAACAACGTCGCCGTCGAACAGACCGCGCCGCTGGAAGGCAAGGAAGCGCGTTTCGGCACCACGGCCACGGTGTTGTGGTCGGTGACCACCACGGCCGCCTCGAACGGTTCGGTCAACGGCATGCACGACAGCCTCAACCCGCTCAGCGGCATGGTGGCGCTGGTCAACATGATGGTCGGCGAAGTGATCTTCGGCGGCGTCGGCGCCGGGCTCTACGGCATGTTGCTCAACGTGCTGATCGCGGTGTTCCTCGCCGGCCTGATGATTGGCCGCACGCCGGAATACCTCGGCAAGAAACTGCAGGCCAGGGAAGTGCAATTGCTGGTGGTGACCTTGCTGGTGATGCCGGTGGGCGTACTGGTGCTCGGTGCGATTGCCGCCAGCCTGCCAGGGCCGGTGGCCTCGGTCAGCAACCCCGGCCCCCACGGTTTCAGTCAGTTGCTCTACGCCTACACCTCGGCCAGTGCCAACAACGGCTCCGCGTTCGGTGGTTTCAGCGCCAACACGCCGTTCCACAACCTGATGCTGGGCCTGGGCATGTTGATCGGTCGTTTCGGCTACATCCTCCCGGTGCTGGCTTTGGCGGGCAGCCTGGCGATGAAGAAAACCGCGCCGATCGGCCAGAACAGCTTCCCGACCCATGGCCCGCTGTTTGTGACGCTGCTGACCGTGACCATTTTGCTGGTGGGTGGTTTGACCTTCTTGCCGACGCTGGCACTGGGTCCGATTGCTGAACACTTGAGCATGGGCTTCTAAGGAATCCATCATGAATATGCATGTTCCCGCTTCAAAACCTGCGTCGCCTGCCAAGTCGGCCGAAGCGCCGAAAACCGCGATTTCGGCCCTCTGGCGCCCGGCGCTGGTGCAAGCCTTCGTCAAGCTCGACCCTCGGCAGTTGCAGCGTGCGCCAGTGATGCTGGTGGTCGAACTGACTGCCATCCTGACCACCGTCCTCTGCTTCGTCCCGGACACCGCCGTACCCACCTTCGTCGCCGCGCAAATCGCGGTATGGCTGTGGTTTACCGTGCTGTTCGCCAACTTTGCCGAGGCCCTGGCCGAAGGTCGCGGCAAGGCCCGCGCCGACAGTCTCAAGGCCGGCAGCGAGGGCTTGAGCGCCCGCCGCAAAACCAGTAACGGCACCTTTCAGGTGATGCCGGCCGCCAGCCTGCGCAAGGGTGATGTGGTGCGCGTCGAAGCCGGGGAAATGATCCCCGGTGACGGCGAAGTGATCGAAGGCATCGCCGCGGTCAACGAAGCGGCGATCACCGGTGAATCGGCGCCGGTGATTCGTGAGTCCGGGGGCGACCGTTCGGCCGTCACCGGTAATACCCGGCTGGTGTCCGACTGGCTGCTGGTGAAGATCACCGCCAACCCCGGCGAGTCGACGCTGGACCGCATGATCGCCCTGGTCGAAGGCGCCAAACGGCAGAAAACCCCCAACGAAGTGGCGCTCGACATCCTGCTGATCGGCCTGACCCTGATCTTCCTGCTGGTGGTGGTCACGCTGCAACCGTTCGCCCACTTCGCTAACGGCAGCCTGCCGCTGGTGTTCCTGGTGGCGTTATTGGTCACGCTGATCCCGACCACCATTGGCGGTCTGCTGTCGGCCATCGGTATCGCCGGGATGGATCGCCTGGTACGCCTGAATGTGATCGCCAAGTCCGGCCGCGCCGTGGAAGCGGCGGGGGACGTGCACGTCCTGCTGCTGGACAAGACCGGCACCATCACCTTCGGTAACCGTCGTTGCGCCGCCGTGGTACCGGCGCCGGGCGTGACGGCCAGGGAGCTGGCCGAGGGCGCCTTGCTGGCCTCGCTGGCCGATGACACGGCGGAAGGTAAATCCGTCGTCGAGTACCTGCGGGGCACTCAACCGCAACCCGAGCCGGCCCCCGAGTTGCTGACCGCCGTACCGTTCAGCGCCGAAACCCGGTTATCCGGTGTCGACTACCAGGGCCGCGTGTACCGCAAGGGCGCGGTGGATTCGCTGCTGGCTTTCGTGGACATCAAGCGTGCCGATCTGGCCGCGCCGCTGTCCCGGGAAATCGACAAGATCGCCCAGAGTGGCGGCACGCCGTTGCTGGTGTGCGCCGACGGCAAACTGCTGGGCGCGATCCACCTCAAGGACGTGGTCAAGCCCGGCATCCGCGAGCGTTTCGCCGAGCTGCGCAAACTGGGGATCCGCACGGTCATGGTGACCGGCGACAACCCGCTGACCGCCGCGGCGATTGCCGCCGAAGCCGGTGTGGATGACGTGTTGGCCGAGGCCACGCCGGAGAAAAAACTGGCGCGCATTCGTCATGAGCAAAACGACGGTCGCCTGGTCGCCATGTGCGGCGACGGCGCCAACGACGCCCCGGCCCTGGCCCAGGCGGACGTCGGCATGGCGATGAACGATGGCACCCAGGCGGCGCGCGAGGCGGCCAACATGGTCGACCTCGACAGCGACCCGACCAAGCTGCTGGACGTGGTGCAGATCGGCAAGGAATTGCTGGTGACCCGCGGCGCGCTGACCACGTTTTCCATCGCCAACGACGTGGCCAAGTACTTCGCGATCCTGCCGGCGTTGTTTGCCTCGATCTACCCGCAACTCGGCGTGCTGAACATCATGCACCTGAGTAGCCCGCAGAGCGCGATTCTCTCGGCGATCGTGTTCAACGCCTTGATCATCGTCGTGCTGATTCCGCTGGCGCTGCGCGGTGTACGGGTGCAGGCCGCGAGCGCGGCAGCGTTGCTGCGCCGCAACCTGCTGATCTATGGGCTGGGCGGGATCCTGGTGCCGTTCGTGGGCATCAAGGCGATCGACATGCTGTTGACGGCGTTGCACCTGGTTTAAACGACCCCCACCCCTGTAGGAGCGAGCTCTGCTCGCGATGGTGGATAACGATAACGCGCCCTCCCTGACTGAACGCGGCGCTTTCAATTGCATCGCGAGCAGGGCTCGCTCCTACAGGTCAATTAGAGAATTCGAGGATTTTGAAATGCCCACAATGATACGTCCGGCCTTGAGCCTGCTGGTCCTGATGACGCTGATCACCGGCGTCGCCTATCCCCTGGTCGTCACCGGCGTGGCCCAGGTCGCGTTCCCGGACCAGGCCAATGGCAGTCTGGTGCGCGATGCCGACGGCAAGGTCCGTGGCTCGTCGCTGATCGCCCAGGATTTCGTCGGCGACGCCTGGTTCCACCCACGGCCATCGGCCGGTGCCTTTGCCACCGTGTCGAGCGGCGCCAGCAACCTGTCGCCGAGCAACCCGGCGCTGGCCACGCGCGTGATCGACGACGCCAACAAACTGCTGGTGCCAGGGCAAGGACCGGTGCCGCTGGCCATGGTCACCACCTCCGGCAGCGGCCTCGATCCACACTTGCCACCGGCCGCGATTGCCTATCAACTGGCGCGTGTCGCCGCAGCGCGCAACCTGCCGGTGGCGACCCTGCAAAACCTGCTGGAGGCGCACATCGAGCAACCGTTGGTGGGGCCGCCGGTGGTGAATGTGCTGGCGCTGAACATGGCGCTTGAGACGTTGTAGAACAGTGGCGCCGCCTTCGCGAGCAAGCCCGCTCCCACAGGGAAATGCATTTCAAATGTGGGAGCGGGCTTGCTCGCGAATGACGGCAGAACAGTCACTACGTGAATATCTGAAAAAAGAGATCCCCGAACATGAGCGACTCCGGCCGCGCCGACGCGCTGTTAGCAGACCTGCCCCGTGATGGCCGTGGCCGGCTCAAGGTTTTTCTCGGCGCCGCGCCCGGCGTCGGCAAGACCTACGCCATGCTCCAGGCAGCCCATACCCAGCTTCGCCAAGGCGTGAAACTCATCGCCGGCGTCGTGGAAACCCACGGCCGCGCCGAGACCGAGGCCTTGCTCGGCGGCTTGCCGCAGCTACCGCTGGTGCGCTCGGAATACCGTGGCGTGACCCTCGAGGAAATGGACCTCGACGGTGTCCTCGCCGCCAAACCGAAACTGGTGCTGGTGGACGAACTGGCCCACACCAACGCCCCAGGCAGCCGTCACGCCAAACGCTGGCAAGACATCCAGGAATTGCTCGCGGCCGGCATCGACGTGTACACCACCGTCAACGTCCAGCACCTGGAAAGTCTCAACGATCAGGTGCGCGGCATCACCGGCGTGCAGGTCCGCGAAACCCTGCCGGACTGGGTGCTGCAAGAAGCCTACGAATTGATGTTGATCGACTTGCCCCCCCGCGAGTTGCTGGAGCGTCTGCGTGATGGAAAGGTCTATGTGCCGGAGCAGGCGCGGGCGGCCATCGATGCCTATTTCTCCCAGACCAACCTCACCGCCTTGCGTGAGCTGGCGATGCAAACCGCGGCGGCGCAGGTCGATAACGATCTGGCCCAGGGTTATCGTCAGCTCGGCCAGGCCGCACCGGCGGTGCGCGGTCGCTTGCTGGTCGGTGTCGATGGCGATGCCCAGGCCGAGCGTCTGGTGCGTCACGCCAGCCGCGTCGCCCAGCGCCGGCATCTGCCCTGGAGCCTGGTGCATGTGGACAACGGCAGCGTGCGCGACGAGCAGTCGCGCCTGCGCTTGCAAAGCGCCCAGCAACTGGCCGAGCGCCTGGGCGGCGAAGTGGTGCTGCTGCGGGCCGGCGAGGTGGCGAAAACCTTGATCCAGCATGCCGCCGAACGCCGTGCCAGCCTGGTGCTGGTCGGGCAGTCCCGGCAGCGACTGCGCCGCCGACTGTTCGGTGGCGGCTTGGCGGCGCGGTTGTTGCGCCATGCGCGGGGGCTGGAAATCAACGTCATCGACAGCGATCACGAACAGGACCCGCCACGCCAACGCCCGCAGCAGACGCTGGTGTGGTTCGACTATGCGCTGGCGCTGGTCGCGACGCTGCTGGCCAGTGCCCTGGCCTGGGCCGTGGCGAGCGTCTTGCCCTTGCCGAACATCTCTTTGGTATTCCTCGCGGCGGTGCTGCTGGTGGCGGTGCGCAGCAGCCTCGGCCCGGCGCTGGCCTGTGCCGCGCTGTCGTTTCTAACCTACGATTTTCTGTTCATTCCGCCGAATTTTTCCTTCAGCATCCAGCGCGAGGAAGACGTGCTGACCTTGCTGTTCTTCCTGCTGATGGCAGCGCTCACCGGCAACCTCGCGGCGCGCCAGCGCCGGCAATTGCAGGCGCTGCGCGACACCCAGGAGGAAACCAGCGAACTGCTCGACCTGTCGCGCAAACTGACCGCCGCCACTGACCGCCAGGCCGTGATCAATGCCGCCGCCCATCACCTTGAGGGCTGGAGCGACCTTCAGCTGTGCCTGCTCAATCGCGATGGCCAGAGCGGCTGGACAGTCGAAACCGGCGGTCCGCTGGCATTCACCGAAGCCGAACGCGCGGCCGCCGATTGGGCCTGGCAACACGATCAACCGGCGGGCGCGGGCACCGGCACCCTGCCGTTCGGGCGTTGGTGGTGGTGGCCGTTGTCGGTAGAGGACGGTCCGCTGGCGATGCTGGGCGTGTGTGCGAAAGAAGGCCAGACCTTGAGCGGTCAGCGTCGGCGTCTGTTGACTGCGTTGAGCCAGCCACTGGCCCAGGCGTTGGCCCGGGCGCAATTGGTCGATGACCTGGAAGCGGCGCGGCTGCATGGCGAAACCGAGCAGTTGCGCAGTGCGTTGCTGGCTTCGGTGTCCCACGATTTGCGCACGCCGCTGACCTCCATGCGCGGCAGCATCGACAGCCTGCTGGCCCTCGGCGAAGCGATCCCGCTGGAGGATCGCCGCGAACTGCTCGAAGGCACCCGTGATGAAGCCGAGCGCCTGGACCGCTACATCCAGAACCTGCTGGACATGACCCGCCTCGGTCACGGCGCGCTGAAGCTGGCGCGGGACTGGGTATCGCCGGCGGACATCGTCGGTAGCGCGCTCAATCGCCTGCGCGCGGTGCTGGCGCCGTTGCAGGTCAGTACCGCAGTACCGGCGGAACTGCCGCTGCTGTTCGTCCACGCCGCGCTGATCGAGCAGGCGCTGGTCAATGTGCTGGAAAACGCCGCGCGCTTTTCGCCGCCCCACGGGCGCCTGCAACTGAGTGCGGGGGCTGATGACACGGAGCTGTTTTTCGCGGTGAGCGACGAAGGGCCGGGGATTCCGGAAGCGGAGCGGGCGAAGATTTTCGACATGTTCTACACCGCCGCGCGCGGTGATCGCGGCGGGCAGGGCACCGGGCTGGGGCTGGCGATCTGTCAGGGCATGGTCGGCGCCCATGGCGGGCGGATCAGCGTTGCCGACGGTATCGAGGGGCGCGGCACTTGCATCACCTTGCACCTGCCATTGCAGGCTCAGCCAGGGTACGACGGTGATGCCTGATCGTGCTTGCGGTACTCTTTTGCCCATTCTCTTTCCTGATGTGAATCCATGAGCCAGACCGCGACCATCCTGGTCATCGACGACGAACCGCAGATCCGTAAATTCCTGCGCATCAGCCTCGCTTCCCAGGGCTACAAAGTGCTGGAGGCCGGCACCGGCAGCGAAGGGCTGGCCCAGGCCGCGCTGAACAAACCGGACCTGCTGGTGCTCGACCTCGGGTTGCCGGACATGGACGGCCAACAGGTCCTGCGCGAGTTTCGCGAGTGGTCGACGGTGCCGGTGCTGGTGCTCTCGGTGCGTGCCGGCGAAGGGCAGAAGGTGGAAGCGCTGGACGGTGGCGCCAATGACTACGTGACCAAACCGTTCGGTATCCAGGAGTTCCTGGCGCGGATTCGCGCGTTGTTGCGCCAGGCGCCAGCGGGCGAGGCGCAGCAAGCGGCCCTGGTCTTCGGGCCGTTGACGGTGGACCTGGCGTATCGCCGGGTGCTGCTCGACGGCAGCGAAGTGGCGCTGACCCGCAAGGAATATGCGGTGCTGGCGCAACTGGCGCGGCATCCGGGACGGGTCATCACCCAGCAGCAATTGCTCAAGGACATCTGGGGCCCGACCCACACCGAAGACAGCCACTACCTGCGGATCGTGGTCGGGCATTTGCGCCAGAAACTGGCGGATGATCCGACGCGACCACGGTTTATCGTGACCGAGGCGGGGGTGGGGTATCGGTTGTTGAGTGAGGGTGGTCTTTAGTTGGGTGTTGTTTGATCAGATGCCTTCGCGAGCAAGCCCGCTCCCACCTTTGAACGCGTTCCAATGTGGGAGCGGGCTTGCTCGCGAAGAGGGCCTCACATTCGGCGGGGAATCTCAGGCATCCCGCTCGTTCTCATACCGATCCAGCGTATCGCGCGCAATCTCCCGTCCCAGGGCGATCAACTCCGGCGCCTTGTAGAACTCGAAAAACCGGCACACCCGCTTCGGCACGTTGATCAGGATGTCCGGTGGATACCCGGCAATCTTGTACTGCGCCAGCGAGGTCTGCATCACCTCGAAACTCTGGTTGATCAGGTCCAGCAAGGACGCCGGCCCGACGTTGTCGATGATGAACGAGCCGGTGGCGGATTTCGGCGCGCCGTCGCGTTCCGGGGCGGCTGCCGGTTGCTGGGCTTCGGGTTCGGCGGACTCCACCCAGGGGTTGATCTCCGCCGCCTCAGCCAGCAACGCTTCCTTTTCCAGTCGCAGCAGTTGTTCCGCCTGGGTGCGCCGGAACGGCATTTTTGAGCCGAGCGAATTGATCAAGTTGTTGAAGCGCGACTTGAACGCGGCGGGGCGCTGGATCACCGGCAGTTGATAGTGACGCTGGTTGGTGGAGTTGAGATTGACCGCGATGATCAGGTCGCAATGGCTCGACACCACCGGCACGATCGGCAGCGGGTTGAGAATGCCGCCGTCCACCAGCATGCGATTGCCCTGCATCACCGGGGTAAACAGGCTGGGAATCGCCGCCGAGGCACGCATGGCCTGGTGCAGGCAACCTTCCTGGAACCAGATTTCCTGCTGGTTGGTCAGGTCGGTGGCCACCGCCGTGTAGGGAATGCGCAGGTCTTCGATGTTGATCTCGCCGACGATCTTGCGGATCTGCCCGAACACCTTTTCCCCGCGAATCGCGCCCAGGCGAAAACTGACGTCCACCAGGCGCAACACGTCGAGGTAATCCAGGCTTTCGATCCAGTCGCGATATTCATCCAGTTTGCCGGCGGCGTAGATCCCGCCGACCACCGCTCCCATGGAGCACCCGGCGATGCAGGCGATGTCGTAGCCGCGCCGTTCGATTTCCTGGATGACGCCAATATGGGCATAACCCCGGGCTCCACCCGAGCCCAACACCAGTGCGACACGCTTTTTCATGAATCGCCCTCGTATGAATGGTTCAACAATGCACCCATCGAGGGTCGCGCTTCAATCGTCCAGGTCGCTCAGTGAAGTGAGTGCGTCGTTTTATCAACATGTTATGGCGGCACTTGATTATTCTCGCCAGCGCGATAGCTTGCGCAGGCGATGGACGGCACTTTTCCCGCGCCGGACCGTCCTACCTGCATGACTGTTTCCTATCGTTGAGGTGTAAGTGATGAAAGCCTGGATCTGTGTGCCATTGATTGCCCTGGCACTCGCCGGTTGTGCCGGTAAAACCGCGTATCGCGACAGTTGCGGCAGCGGCCTCGACGCGGCGTGGCATGAACTGGACCTGGCCAAGGCCGAGGGTTTCGCCGGCACCGTCAGCTACTCCAAGGCCCTGTCGCTGTTGACCGCGGCCAAGACCCAGCAGCAATTCGAAGGCTTCGAGGGCTGCACCAAAAAAGCCGAGAAGGCACGTTTTTATATTCGTGAGTCGCGCGCGGGCCGTTGAGGCATGATGTAAGGCAATTTGGGGCGTGCGATTCAGGGAGAAATCAATGTCTGCCTTGGTTGATCGGTTGGTGGCCCATGTCCTGGGCCTGGAAGTTCGTTTGCTGGCCTGTCAGGCACGCTTGAGTGCCCGCACCGATCCGGAGGCCTTGCACGACCTGCGTACCACGGTGCGCCGGTTGCGCAGCCTGCTCCGGCCGCTGCGCGGCTTGCCCGGCGTGGAACAGCTGGAAACGGCGGCCTCCGGCGTCGGCGAGCTGACCACGCCGCTGCGTGATCGTGAAGTGCTGGCGGCGTATCTGCTCCAGCACGGCCAACTCGACGCCGCGCAACGGCGCATGGCGCAGATGGCCCAAGCCTATCTGGCCGTGGCGACCAGTACCGAACTTGCGCAGTTGCTGCTGATCCTCGACGCCTTTCCGCGCTTTTTACGGGCGGCCCAGCGTCAAGGGTTGCTCAAGGGCCTGGGCAAGCACATCGAAAAGCGCCTGGCCAAACAGTGGAAGAAACTCGACCAAGCCCTGCACGATCCCGCCCATGACCGTCATCGTTTGCGCTTGCTGATCAAGCGTGTGCGCTATGGCATCGAAGCCTATCCCGAGCTGGACCGTTTGCCGAAAGCGGCGGTGCCCAGGCTGAAATCGGCCCAGGGCGCCTTGGGCGACTGGCACGATTGCTGGCAATGGCTGGCCAGGGCCGAAGTGGAAGCGGATCTGCAGCCCTGTGTCGGCGTCTGGAAAACCACCATGGCCGAGGCTGAACAACGCGCCGACCGAGTCCTCGACAAACTCGACAAGGCCTGCTTCAAATCCTGAGAACACCACAGATCAAAAATGTGGGAGCGGGCTTGCTCGCGAAGGCGGTGTGCCAGCCAACATCATTATCGACTGACACGCCCTCTTCGCGAGCAAGCCCGCTCCCACAGGGTTTTGTGTTTGGCATGAATACAGTGCGGCTCATCTGTCAGTGCATTTGGCCGGAATACGCCCTGTACAGCCTCCGACGGCTGGTTAACATCCCTTCAATCTTTTTCTGTCCCAGAGGTTTCCATGCGCTTTTCTGATCTGCTCGACGCCGTGCGCCGCCAGCCGCTGGAGCTGTCTATCCCGGCGGGATGGGCGCAAGGGCGCGCCAGCTTCGGTGGCCTGGTGGCTGCCTTGCAGTACGAGGCCATGCGCGCGAAAGTGCCGGCGGATCGTCCGGTGCGCTCGCTGGCGATCACCTTCGTTGGCCCGGTCGAACCGGAAGTGCCGGTCAGTTTCGAGGTCGATGTGCTGCGCGAAGGCAAGGCGGTCAGCCAGGTGCTCGGCCGGGCTGTGCAGAAGGGCCAGGTGGTGACCTTGATCCAGGGCAGTTTCGGCGCCTCGCGCCCTTCGGAAGTCGCGGTGAGGGCGGAACCGGTTCCCGAGATGAAACATTGGGACGACTGCCATGAACTGCCCTTCATCGAAGGCGTGATCCCGGAGTTCATGCGGCACCTGTCAATGCGCTGGAGTGTCGGCGGGTTGCCATTCTCCGGCAACACATCGCGGCAGATGGGCGGCTGGGTGCGCTTGCGGGGCGATGTGAAGGAAGAGGCGATCAGCGAGGCGCACATCCTGGCGCTGGTGGACGCCTGGCCACCGGCCGTGATGCCGTATCTGAAAAAACCGGCCATGGGCAGCACGCTGACCTGGACCATCGAATTCGTTCAGCCATTGCTCGAACTGAGCACCCTGGACTGGTGCAAATACCTCGTCGAAACCGAGCACGCCGCCGACGGCTATGGCCACGCAGCCGCCAAGCTGTGGGACGAGGAAGGCCGGCTGATCGCCATGAGCCGGCAAACGGTGACCGTCTTTGCCTGATCAATGACGACGGTGGCGCTCACGCCAGGCGCGCCACCAGCCACCACTGAGGAAAAATCGCGGAAAGGTCAGGAACTGCTCGACCAGCAGGCGCGATACCGCATCCTTGCGATCACTGAACGGCTCGGAGGCTTGCGCCTCCATGCTGTGACCGTGACGTTGCAAACCCAGCGCGGCAATCACGCCGATGACACCGATGGCAAAGTTCGCCAGATTCAGGCCGAACACCCCGGAAACAATCAGCAGAAACGCCACGATAAACAGCGGCACGGCAATCAGGTGCAGCACCAGATTGGTCGGGTGCTGATGATTGTTCGGGTAGGCACGCCATTGCCAGGCGGGGAGGTTGGGGTGACGTTTGCCCATGATGCTGATCCTCGAATCCATGTTGAACACATGCTTGAAGAATAGGCCTGGACAATGCGGGCGGCGAATCGAGGTTGGCTATCGCAGCGATAGGGGTCATGTTCGGCGTTGATGTTGATTGAGCCGACGTCTTCGCGAGCAAGCCCGCTCCCACAGTTGGAATGCATTCCAGCTGTGGGAGCGGGCTTGCTCGCGCAGAGGCCCTTACAGCTTGAGCTGCCCGATGGCCTTGCTCAATTCCCCTGCCAACACCGCCAACTCATGGCTGGTGGTCGCCGATCCGACGGTCTGCCGCACCGTGTTCTCGGTCACATCGCGAATGCTCACCACTGCCCGGTTCATTTCCTCCGCCACCTGGCTCTGCTGCTCGGCCGCCACCGCGATCTGGGTATTGCTTTCGCGCATCTGCGCCACCGCCCCGGTGATCTGCGCCAGCGCCGCGCCGGCCTCTTGCGCCTGTTGCACGCAGTCGTCGGCCTTGAACGAGCTCTCCTGCATGAAGTCCACCGCGTCCCGGGTTCCGGCCTGCAACGCCGAGACCATCACAGTGATTTCGTCGGTGGAGGCCTGCACACGCTTGGCCAGGTTGCGCACCTCATCGGCGACCACCGCAAACCCGCGCCCCATTTCACCGGCCCGCGCCGCTTCAATCGCCGCGTTCAGCGCCAGCAGATTGGTCTGTTCGGCGATGCTGTGGATCACATTGACCACGCCATTGATCTTCTGGCTGTCCTCGGCCAGGCGCTGAATCATCTCGGCGGTCTGCTGCACCCCGGTGGACAACCCGGCAATCGACCGCTGTACACGCAACACTACGTCCTGCCCGCTGCCCGCCAGGCTATCGGCCGATTGCGAAAGGTCGCGGGTGGCGCCGGCGTGCTGGGCGATGTGGTAGACGGTGGCGGTCATTTCATTGATCGCCGTGGCGGCCTGATCGGTTTCGCTTTGCTGGCCCAGCATGCCGTGGCGCACTTCATTCATGCTCGACGCCAGCCGCGCGGCGCCGTCATCCAGTTGGCGGGCGGTGCTGGCGACGGTGTTGACCACCCGTTGATAGCCCGCCTGCATGGCGTTGAAGGCGTTGGCCATCTGCCCGACTTCATCGTTGCCCGCCAGGGGCACGCGGGCCGAGAGGTCACCGGTTTTCTCGACGTGCAGCATGACGTCTTTCAAGGTGTTGAGCTGGCTGAGCAGGAAGCGGATCAACAACTGCGAGGCGCCGAGCATCGCCAGCATCAGGATGAGTACCGCGACCGCGTAGTTGACGAAGCGCTCGCCGAACACCTGGCTCAGGCTCGGGCCATGGGCAATCACGGCGATCCGTTGACCGTCCGCGCGGCTGAAGACCTCGGCGCCGATGAGCAGGTTGTCGCCAAAAAACGGCAGGTCGTTGAGTTCGACCCAGCCGTTGGCGCCGCCCGGTCCTGTCAGGGGTTGCCCATTGAGCAGGGGCGGCTGTCCAGGATTGAACGTCAGCAGGTTCTCGGCCTTGGGCAAAGGCTGTCCCGCGGGCCAGGCCTGAAGCAAACGCGCCTGGGCCTGGGCCGATGCCTGTGCGGCGTGGTGGCGGGCCTGTTGTTCGAGCTGCACGGCATACAGCACCAGCAGCAGCGTGGTGACGAAGGCGACGGCATTCACCGCCCAGAATTTGTACTTCAGCGAGATATTGCTAAGCCAGGCACCCATGGAGGTCTTCTCTGATAGCGGAAACAGTTTTGGCAAGGTGCCATTATTGTGCCGCTATTCAGGTGTTCGGGCGTTGATATGGGTCAATGAGCGAACACATTCCAAATGTGGGAGCGGGCTTGCTCGCGAATGCGGTTTAACATTCACCGTCGAAGTTGGCTGACACGACGCCTTCGCGAGCAAGCCCGCTCCCACATGGGATCTGTGTTTACTCGGGAAGAGTGGGCAACCCGTAAAACGCCCGCGCACAGGCCGTGGTGTGCGCCGCCAGGTCGTCCTCGGACTCCCCGCGATGCAAGGCCACCTCGCGCAACACTTCAGTCAGGTACGCCGGTTCGTTACGCCCATTCTTCGGCTTGGGCCGCAGGCTGCGCGGCAGCAGGTACGGCGCATCGCTTTCGAGCATCAGGCGCCCGCGCTTGATCTCTTTCACCAGCGGATGCAGATGGGTGCCCCGGCGCTCGTCGCAGATCCAGCCCGTAATGCCGATGTGCAAGTCCATGTCCAGGTAGCTGAACAACGCCTTTTTTTCCCCGGTGAAGCAATGCACCACGGCGGCCGGCAGTTGATCGCGGTAGTCGCGCAGGATCTCCAGCAGACGCTGACTGGCATCGCGCTCATGCAGGAACACCGGCATCTGCAACTCGACCGCCAGCGCCAGATGTTCTTCGAGGACTTTTTCCTGTTGCGGGCGCGGCGAGAAGTCGCGGTTGAAATCCAGGCCGCATTCACCCACGGCAACGACGCTTGATTCCTTCAGCAGACCGCGCAGCTGTCGGGCGCTGTCGGCGTTCCAGTCGCTGGCCGCGTGGGGGTGGATGCCGGCGGTGGCGAACAGCCGTTGCCCGCTTTCATCCAGTTGTCGACACAGTTCCAGCGCCTGCTCGCTGCTCTCGACATGGGTGCCGGTGAGCACCAGCTGGCAGACCCCGGCGGCATAGGCGCGGTCGAGTACCGCCTGGTGTTTGTCGGCAAAACTGGGGTTGGTCAGGTTGACGCCGATATCGATGAGTTGCATGGTGCTACCTCGGACCCAAGGCCGGAAAGCATATCAGAGCTGTAGATTTAGAAGAAAAACCAAGAACTACAACGAGTTATAGCTGTCTTCTGAGCCGCGCCCCTGGGCTGCGTGCGGGGCAGGATGGTCAAGGTGCCATCACTGTGCCAGTCTTTCGCACTTTTTCAGCGCTCCAGGCGCTGTGTTTCAGTCATTTGGATGGCATGAAAAAACTCATGTGGTCGCCCGAATTCTTTCCGGAGAGTGGATGATTCGTCCCTCGGTTTTGCTACTGCTGTGTTGTTCGTTGCTGCTGCCGATGTCGGCGGTTGCACGCCTGCCCGGGCCCCTGCAAGCCGTACCGGCGGCCAAGGTGCGCGACCTGACGGAGATCCGCAGCAGTCGAGTGCTGCGCGTGCTGGTCAATCAGAGCCGCAACAGCTCCGGCGAAGTCCAGGGCCAGGCCATCGGTGTCGAATACCACCGTTTGCGCGCCTTCGAGCAATACCTCAACGGCCACGCCCGTGACGGTCAGGAAATCACCCTCAAGATCATCCCCAAGGCCAAGGATCAGCTGCTCGGCGCGTTGCAGCGCGGGGAGGGCGACCTGGTGGCCCCCGGCGAATTGCTCGACCTGCGAGCGGGCTACGCGGTCAGCACCAGCGAGCCGATTGCCAGCAACATCCCGCTGGTGCTGGTGGGGATCAAGGGCGAACGCCGCTACACCCGCCTCGAACAACTCTCGGGCAAGACCCTGGCCCTGCCCACGGGGAGCGCCGCCGGGGATGCCGTCAGCCAGATCAATCAGAAACTCGCCCTGCACAAACTGCCGCCGATCAATATCGAGTGGGTCGACCCGAGCCTGGCGGTCGAGGACGTGCTGGAGATGGTCCAGGGCGGGATTTTTCACCTGACCATCGTCGAACAGCCGATTGCCGAACGCTGGGGCAAGATCCTGCCGAAACTGCGTTTCGACAAGCAGGTGCTGATCAGTGAGCCGGGCGAGGAATATTGGTTTGTCCGCCGTGATGCGTCGATGCTGCGCGCCAGCATCGATCGCTTCCTCACCGGCTACAAAAAACCATCGGACCAGGACGCGGCTTTCCTGCGGATCTATCGGCGCCTTTATCAAGTGCACTATCCCTTGGCCAAGGCCGACCGCCAGCGTCTGGAAAAGCTGCGGCCGGTGCTGCAGAAACACGCGGATGCCCAGGGCATGGACTGGCTGAACCTGGCGGCGCTGGCATTCAAGGAGTCGGCCCTGCAACCCAAGGCGCGCAGCGGTGGCGCTCCGACCGGCCTGATGCAGATCACGCCGGCGGCGGCGCAACGCGTGGGGGTCAACAATATTCAGGAACTCGATGCCAATGTGCAGGCCGGGGCCAAATACCTGGCGATGATCCGTCGCAAGTTTTTCGCCAGCCCCAAGCTCAATGAGCGCGAGCGCATGGCGTTTGTGCTGGCGGCCTACAACATCGGGCCGGAACGGGTTCAGGGGATGCGCGCCGAGGCGCGGCGGCGGGGCTTGAACCCCAACCAGTGGTTTTTCCAGGTCGAGCGTATCGCCATGGAGCAGGTGGGAATGGGACCTGTCAGCTATGTTAATAGCGTGAACAAGTACTACCTGGCGTTCGATCGGGAGCGGGAGTCGTTGGAGCCCCAAGGGCAGAAGGTCGCCCTTCGCAAATGATCGAATAATCTGAAGTGTTATAGCGATTATTTCGGCTTTTAATATTATGTTTACTGATTAGTATGGCGACCAACCAACACACACTCACAATGGATGACACAGCATGAGCACACTGATCAACAAGGTTCTGTTTACCCGCGCTGGCTACGGCCTGACTGTTCTGCGAATTTTCGTCGGCATCATCTTCGCTGCCCACGGCTCGCAGAAACTCTTCGGGGCATTCGGTGGCTACGGCCTGGCCGGCACCGCGCAGTACATGGAAAGCATCGGCCTGGCACCGGGCTACCTGATGGCGACGCTGGCGGGCGGTACCGAGTTCTTCGCCGGCCTGGCATTGATCATTGGCCTGCTGGTTCGCCCGGCGGCCCTGGGCCTGACCTTCCTTTCCCTGGTGGCAATCTTTTCGGTGCACATCAGTAACGGTCTGTTCATGGCCAACAACGGTTATGAATTCGCCCTGGCCTTGCTCGGTGGCAGCATCGCGGTACTGATCGAAGGCGCTGGCAAACTGTCCGCCGACCGTGCCATCGCGGGTTGATCGACAGGTTTGGCGAACGTTTCCCTGCACGCGGCCTCAAAGCTTCAAACCCCTTGAAGAATGCGAGGCACGCCATGACAGCGAAAACCAAAGGCAAGGACGTTAAACGTCACCGGGCATCACCCTTCGTACTGCCTGCCTTGATTTTCGGGCTCCTGCTCACCCCGCTGGCGATGGCCGCCGGTGACGGCACCGCCGCCGTCGGCGGAGGGCTCGGCGGAGCACTGGGCAACGTGGTCGGCGGGCAAATGGGCGGCAGTACCGGCGCTGCGATTGGCGCCGGTGTCGGTGGCGCGGCGGGTAGCGCGGTCGGCGCGCCCAAGGGCAGCCGAACCGAAGCGGCGTTGGGCGGTGGCTTGGGCTCGGCGGGCGGTTCGGTGATCGGCAATAGCCTCGGCGGGTCCACCGGTTCGACCATTGGCGCGGGTCTTGGCGGCGCGGCGGGTGGTGCGGTCGGCAACAACCTGGGCACTGACAATGGCAACTCCCATTCCGGTGGCGGCCACAAACACAAGCACAAACACCGCAACAAACATCGCTGAGTCGGCACCGCCGACAGCACAAACCCGGCCACGCGCCGGGTTTTTCGTTTTCGTCTGTCGGACGCCGGAACGTTTGATCGCAGGGCGTCTCGAACTTCATACACCCCTGAAAAAGTGCGAGGCATGCCATGACGCCGGAAACCGAAGGCAAAGAACAAAAAGGCCCCAGCGGCCTGCCGTTTATCAACGATCCGGGCAATGAAGATCCGGGGTCGTTGATGGATGACGCGACGGTGCCGCTCAACGATTCGGACGATGCCGGTGACGTCGGCAATCTCGAGTTTGAAGATGAGGATGAAGACGCAGAGGACGACTGACCGATTGTCCGCCGGATCGAACGCGTGGATCGCGCCTGCCTCGAAATGACAGGGCCTGCCCTTCAGGCTCGCTGAGAGGTGATGTATGAACGCTGATCCGAAAGATACCGACACCGATGAAACCCCGGAGTATCCGCTGCCTTCACCGACCGATCCCTTGAGCCGCGATCAGCGGCCATCGGAGGATGATGCCGGGGTTGAACAGGTTCCCAATGAAGATGCCAAGCGCACGGATGTTGAGGCAACTCCCCAGGATCCGAGTTGATTGTGGTTATTGGAGAGGAGCCCTGGATTTTGCCCGTTGCTCTCTGCCAGCCGCGCTCGCTATGCTGCTGAAACCTTTAATCCATCATCGGGCCGGCCGTACTCGAACCGCCCGGGATGCCATTGAAAAACGGATCAGAAGCGATGAATGCAGCGCTGAAAGCGTACGGCCCGATCAAGGCCGTGATTTTCGATATGGACGGTTTGCTGCTGGACACCGAGGGCATCTACACCGAAGTCACGTCCATCATTGCCGGGCGCTATGGGCGCACCTTCGACTGGAGCATCAAGCAGAACATCATCGGTCGTGGCGCCGGTGACCTGGCGCGGTACGTGGTCGAGGCACTGGACTTGCCGATCAGCGCCGAAGAGTTCCTGGTAATCCGCGAACCGTTGATGCGCGAGCGTTTTCCTACAGCACAAGCGATGCCTGGCGCACAGCAATTGGTGCGGCATCTGAAGGCCAATAACATTCCCATCGCGGTAGGCACCAGTTCATCCAGCGCGTCGTTCGGCCAGAAAACCACCCTGCATCGGGACTGGTTCGCGCTGTTCGACACCATCGTCACGGCGGATGACCCGGAAGTCGGCGCGGCCAAGCCGGCACCGGATATCTTCCTGACCGCGGCACGACGCCTGGGTGTCGCGCCGCAGGATTGCCTGGTGTTCGAGGATTCGCCCTTTGGTGTCACGGCGGCGAAAGCGGCGGGGATGACGGCGATTGCGATTCCGGATGCGGCGATGGCGGATGAGAAGTACGCACATGCCGATGGGATTCTTCGGACGCTCAAGGCGTTTAAGCCGAGTGCGTTTGGATTGCCAGCGCTAGCGTGGGCCTGACACAAAACCAACTGTAGGAGCGAGCCTGCTCGCGATGAGGGATTGTCAGTCAACACTGATGTTGTTTGACATACCGCTATCGCGAGCAGGCTCGCTCCTACAGGGATTGCGTTTGGCTGACCGGTATCAGGCGCCAAAACCGCCGTCGATGGTCAGGCTCGCGCCGGTGATGTAGCCGGCTTCGGGACTGACGAGGTAGGCGACGAAACTGGCGATCTCTTCGGCTTTACCGTAACGCCCCACGGCCATCAGCGGGATCAGGCTGTCGGCGAAGTCGCCGTCGGCCGGGTTCATGTCGGTGTCGACCGGGCCAGGCTGCACATTGTTGATGGTGATGCCCTTAGGCCCGAGATCCCGCGCCAGGCCCTTGGTCAGGCCGACCAGCGCCGACTTGCTCATGGCGTACGGGCCGCCACCGGCGAAGGGCATGCGATCGGCGTTGGTACTGCCGATGTTGATGATGCGGCCGCCCTCGGTCATGTGGCGGGCGGCGGCCTGGGTGGCGATGAACACGCTGCGTACGTTGATGGCCAGGGTCTGGTCGAAATCTTCCAGTTTGAAATCTTCCAGCGGTGCGACGGCCAGCACACCGGCGTTATTGACCAGGATGTCCAGTCGACCAAAGCGCTCAACCGTCGCGTCCACAGCGTTGCGGATCGCCTCGGCGTCGGCGCTGTCCGCCTTGATGGCCAGGGCTTTGCCGCCGTTGGCGATGAGGCTGTTCTGCAGTTCCTCGGCCTTGGCCGTGGAACTGACGTAGGTAAAGGCGACCGTTGCGCCTTCAGCGGCCAGGCGTTTGACGATGGCAGCGCCGATGCCGCGGGAACCGCCCTGGATCAAAGCCACTTTGCCGCTGAGGTTCTGAGTAGTCATATCGATCTCCAAAGTCCCGAGGCAGGATGTCCCGGTTGACGGAGCCTAGTATCGATTGCCGATTACACGTCGTGTAGACCGTCTTTGCGATAGTCTGTGTAAACCAGAAGTTTATAGTGAAGCCCATGGAAACCTTCAGCAGTATCGAATGCTTTGTCCGTAGCGCCGAGGTCGGCAGCTTCGCCGAAGCCGCGCGGCGCTTGAGCCTGACGCCGGCGGCGGTGGGCAAGAGCGTTGCCAAACTGGAAGCGCGGCTTGGCGTTCGCCTGTTCCAGCGCAGTACCCGCAGCCTGACGCTGACCGAGGCCGGCCAGCTGTTTCTGAGTGAAGTGAGCGGCAGTTTGCACACCATCCAGAATGCGGTGGCCAACCTCGCCAGCGCCGGTGGGCGCCCGGCGGGGACGTTGAAGGTCAGCATGGGCACGGTGTTCGGTCGCCTGTACATCGTGCCGCTGCTCGGCGAGTTCTTGCGGCGCTTTCCGGCGATCAATCCCGACTGGCATTTCGATAACCGTCAGGTTGACCTGATCGGCCAGGGCTTCGACGCCGCCATCGGTGGCGGCTTCGAACTGCCACAGGGCGTGGTGGCGCGCAAGCTTACGCCGGCCCATCGCGTGCTGGTGGCTTCAGCCGACTATCTGGCTGCGCGTGAGACCATCGTCGAGCCTGACGATCTCAAGCATCACGATGGCATCCTCATTCGCTCGCCGCAGACCGGCCGTGTGCGCTCCTGGCAATTGACCAGTCGCAGCCGGCAACACAGCCCGTTGATCCTGAAAGCGCGGATGACCATGAGCGATTCGGAAGCGGCCTGCGCCACGGCGACCCAGGGCCTGGGCATTGCGCTGGTGAGCATGCCGTTCGCGTCGGGTTATCTGGAGGCGGGGACGTTGCAGCGGGTGTTGCCGGACTGGTATGTCGATGATGGCAACATTTCCATCTATTACGCCGAGCACAAGTTGTTGCCGGGCAAGACCCGGGCGTTTGTCGATTTCATTATTGAGCAGTTTGCGGAGCGGGGGTTGGGGCAGAGGTTCAGTGCCATTTGAGGCTGGCTTGAGACTGCTTTCGCGAGCAAGCCCGCTCCCACAGGGGATTTGTGAACGGCACAAATCCAGTGTGGGAGCGGGCTTGCTCGCGAATGGGGCGACGCGGTCTATCGGGCAAACCGCCCCGGCCAGCCAATGATGTTCTTCGGCCGCGGCGTCGCATAAGTCCGCACCTTGGAGGTCGACAACCCCAACCGCACCAACGATTCGGCAATGGTCACCGCCGCCGTCACGCCATCCACCACCGGCACGCCGGTACGCCGGCGAATCTGCTCGTCCAGCCCGGCCATGCCGCCGCAGCCCAGGCAAATCACCTCGGCCTTGTCCTGGGTCACCGCCAGCTCGGCCTGGTGCACGATGGCCTCGAGCGCCCGTTGCGGTTCGTGCTCCAGTTCCAGCACCGCCAAACCACTGGCTCGCACCGAGGCGCATCTGTCCCAGAGCCCGGACAGTTTCAGGCGATCTTCGATCAGCGGCACAGTGCGGTCGAGGGTAGTGACCACCGAATAGGCATGGCCGAGGAACATCGCGGTGCTGGCGGCGGCATCGGTGATGTCCACCACCGGCACATTGAGCAGTTCCTGCAGGCCTTCGCGGCCGTGTTCGCCGTAACCGGCCTGGATCACCGCGTCGAAGGGCTGGTCGTAGGACATCACCCGATCCATCACCGCGATGGCGGCCAGGTAACTTTCGAAATTGCCTTCGACCGAGTCGGCGCCGAAGTGCGGCGTCAGGCCGATGATTTCCGTGCCGGGGGCAGCAACGGCCTGCGCCGAACGGGCGATGGCCTGGGTGATGGATTCAGTGGTGTTGACGTTGACCACGAGAATGCGCATGGGAAGTCCTTATAGCGAGGTAGTTCGGCGGCCCGACGCTGCCGGGCCGCGATGGAGTCAGTGGCTGACGTTGTCGACGGCGATGGTTTCACCGCTGACGTCGGCATAGTGGGGTTGGCGCTTGGCGATGATCAGGTAGAGCATCCCGGCAATGCCGGCGCCAATCAGCCAGGAGAACGGCGATACCAGATGGAAGCCGGGCACCAGCGCCAGGACGATGGCGATCAGGGCGGCGGGAATGAACGCCGCCACGGCGCGCAGATTGACCCCGCGGCTGTAGTAATAGGCACCGTCCGGGTCTTCGCTGTACAACTGCGGCACGTTGACCTGGCCTTTTCGTACCAGCCAGTAGTCGACCATGATCACGCCATACAACGGGCCGAGCAGGGCGCCGAGGCCGGAGAGGAAGTACACGATCACCAGCGGGCTGTTGTAGAGGTTCCACGGCAGGATCAGCACGGCGATGGTCGCGCTGATCAGGCCGGCGCGGCGGAAGGTCAGGTACTTGGGTGCGAGGTTGCTGAGCACGAAGGCCGGGGCGACGAAATTGGCCATGATGTTCACCGCCACGGTGACGATCAGGAACGCCAGGCAACCGAGCACCAGGAAGAAGGTGTTGGGGATCGAGGCGATAATTTCCGTAGGACTTTCAATAATGTGGCCATTGATCTGGAATTGCGCGCCGCACAGCAGGACGGTGATCGCCGCGAACACCAGGATGTTGACCGGCAGGCCCCAGAAATTGCCGACCTTGATGGTCTTGCGGCACGGCGAGGATCGGGCGAAATCGCAGAAGTTAAGGATCAGCGTGCCGTAGATCGCCAGCCACAATGCGCCGCCGGCAAAGATGTTGCGCCACATCTCAGCGCCGGTCAGCGGCTCGCGAATCGACCAGGCGATGGTCGCGTTGGCCTGGAAGTACATCCACCCGGCGAGCGCGGCGACGGTCAGCAGGATCACCGGCCCGGCGAACGCTTCGTAGCGGCGCACCATCTCCATGCCGTAGGCGAGGATCACCAGTTGCACGAACCAGATCGCCACGAAACACACCCAGCCCAGGGTCGACAGACCGAGGATCGAGTTGTGGTCATAGTCGGCGAATCCGGGATGGACCGCAGTCAGCAGGACCCGAAAGACCACCGAGGCCAGGTACGTCTGAATCCCGAACCAGGCGATGGCGATGACGGCACGAATCAGTGCAGGAATCTGCGCGCCGTGGATGCCGAAACTGATGCGGCTGATAACCGGAAACGGCACACCGGTCTTCTGTCCCATGTAGCCGGACAAATTCATGAAGCAATACACCAGCGCCGCGCCGATCCCCAGTGACAGCAGAATCTGCCAGCCACCCAGGCCCAGGGCGTACAGGCCAATGGCGAACGAGTAGTTGGCAATGTTGTGAACGTCGTTGGTCCACAGGGCGAAGATGCTGTATTTGCCCCAGCGTCGGCCTTCGGCCTTGGTCGGCGCCAGGTCCTTGTTGTGCAGGCGGGGGCTGAGGACCACGGGGCATTGCAGGGGTTGATCACCGGTGGTGTGAGTGGGAGAGGAGGGCAGATCCAGCGCAATGTTGTTATTGGAGAGGCTTGTACGCATTCCGGCAGGCTCCTGATGCTCGACGCCGCGGTGACTGTGCTTGAGCGTGGGCTCGGCAATCTTCGTCGCGGGTGGCGAATATCATTGGTTACGGGGCATCTGCAGCCTGTACGGGATAGGGCGCTTCAGGCTTGCGGATCTAAAGTGTTTTTATGTTTTGAGGTGATTGTATACAAAACATGTATGCACTAAAGCGAGATCTGTGCCAGTCCTGGATCTATGGAATTTGCGGCTGATTTCGTTTTGTTATCAACGGGCGTTAAACCGCTGAAAAGCGGGCGTTATAACTTGACCGATCGAGCAGGTATTTATTTTGCGGGCGAATTTTCAGAAGGGCCTGGCGCAGCTGGTGTGGCAGGGGAATGTAACTTTTTGGGGCGGGGAAACAAAAAGTGCACACACAAATGGCACTGATGGTGACAGTCGTGTGTACACATTTATGGGGTTGTGCAGATCAAATGTGGGAGCGGGCTTGCTCGTGAAAGCGCTGTGTCAGTCGATACATTTGTTGACTGATCCACCGCATTCGCGAGCAAGCCCGCTCCCACAGGGCATATCGCAAGGCTCTGGATCAGGCCTTGCTGATGATGTTCCCCGCGTGCAACCCGCATTCTTTCTGCGTGGCTTCTTCCCACCACCAGCGGCCTTCACGCTCGTGCTGGTTCGGCAGAACCGGGCGGGTGCAGGGTTCGCAGCCGATGCTGATGAAACCGCGCTCATGCAGGCTGTTGTACGGCAGCTCCAGCATGCGGATGTAACCCCAGATCTCTTCGCTGGTCATCTGCGCCAGCGGGTTGAACTTGTACAGGGTGCGTTCCGGGGTGGAGAACGCGGTGTCGATCTCCATCACCGCCACGGCGCTGCGGGTACCGGGGCTTTGGTCGCGACGCTGGCCAGTGGCCCAGGCCTTTACGCCGGACAGTTTGCGGCGCAACGGCTCGATCTTGCGGATGCCGCAGCATTCGCCATGGCCGTCCTTGTAGAAACTGAACAGGCCCTTTTCCTTCACGAACGGTTCAAGTTTCGTGTAGTCCGGCGACACCAGTTCGATGTCGATCTTGTAGTGCTCGCGCACCTGATCGATGAAACGGTAGGTCTCGGGATGCAGGCGACCGGTGTCGAGGCTGAACACTTTGACGTTCTTGTTCAGCTTCCAGGCCATGTCCACCAGCACCACGTCCTCGGCGCCGCTGAAAGAGATCCACAGTTCATCGCCGAACTCGGCGAACGCGAGTTTGAGGATGTCCTGGGCGGATTTGTTGGCATAGGTCGTGGCGAGTTCCACGACGTCGAACGTTGGGCTCATCAGGGCGGCTTCCTACAGGTCGGTGGCGCTGGGCGCTCTATATGGCGCCAATCTTAACAAAAAGCTGCACCGGCCGGGGCGTCCTCTGCGTTGCGCGGTGGGGGTGGAGTCGCTAGAGTTCGGGCTCGCTCGACTCAATAAACAATACCAATGGGAGTGTCTTGTGGAAATTGCCTGTCTGGATCTTGAAGGTGTGCTGGTCCCGGAAATCTGGATCGCGTTTGCCGAAAAAACCGGGATCGAATCCCTCAGGGCCACCACCCGGGACATCCCCGACTACGACGTGTTGATGAAGCAGCGCCTGCGGATTCTCGACGAACACGGGCTGAAACTTGCCGATATCCAGGAAGTGATCGCCACGCTCAAGCCGCTGGACGGCGCCATCGAGTTCGTCGACTGGCTGCGCGAGCGCTTCCAGGTGGTGATTCTCTCGGACACCTTCTACGAGTTCTCCCAGCCGCTGATGCGTCAGCTGGGCTTCCCGACCTTGCTGTGCCATCGTCTGATTACCGACGATACCGGGCGGGTAACGGGCTATCAGTTGCGTCAGAAAGATCCCAAGCGTCAGTCGGTGCTGGCGTTAAAGAGCCTCTACTACCGGGTGATCGCGGCAGGGGATTCCTACAACGACACCACGATGCTGGGCGAGGCGGATGCGGGGATTCTGTTCCACGCGCCCGACAACGTGATTCGCGAGTTCCCGCAGTTCCCGGCGGTGCATACGTTTGAGGCGTTGAAGCAGGAATTCATCAAGGCTTCCAACCGTACCTTGAGCCTGTAAACCCGATCCTTGTAGGAGCTGCCGCAGGCTGCGATCTTTTGATCTTGAACATCAAAAGATCGCAGCCTCGTTGCACTCGACAGCTCCTACAGGGGGCAAGTTCGGCGGTTACAGGAGCTGCAATGTATCGAGCAGCACCTTCACCTTGGTGATCGATTCCTGATACTCGGCCTGCCACTGCGAGTCCGCAACGATTCCGCCGCCGCCCCAGCAACACACCTGCCCGTCCTTGACCAGCAAGCTGCGAATGGCGATGGAGCTGTCCATCTCGCCGCGCACGTCCAGGTACAACAACGAACCGCAATACAGCCCGCGTCGGGTCGGCTCCAGTTCGTCGATGATCTGCATCGCGCGAATCTTCGGTGCGCCGGTGATCGAGCCCCCCGGGAAACTGCCCGCGATCAGGTCCAGCGCATCGCGATCATCCGCCAGTTCACCGGTCACGCTGCTCACCAGATGATGCACGTTGGGGTAGCTTTCCAGGCTGAACAATTCCGGGACACTGACCGAACCGGTGCGGCAGGTGCGGCCGAGGTCGTTGCGCAGCAGGTCGACGATCATCAGGTTTTCCGCGCGATCCTTGGGGCTGGCCAGCAGTTCGGCGGCGTTGGCGGCATCTTCGGCGGGGGTCAGGCCGCGAGGGCGCGTGCCTTTGATCGGGCGGGTTTCTACATGACGCTCACTGACTTTGACAAAGCGCTCCGGTGACAGGCTCAGCACGGCGCCCCCGTCGGGCAGGCTCTGGAAGCCGGAAAACGGCGTCGGGCACGCCAGCCGCAAGGCGCAATACGCGGCCCAGGGATCACCCTGGCACGGCGCGCGGAAACGCTGGGCGAAATTGACCTGATAGCAGTCACCGGCCTGGATGTATTGCTGAATGCGCTCGATCGCCTGTTGGTACTGATCAGCGCTCAGATCGGCCTGCATGGGCGCTTGCAGCTTGAACGGCGCCAGCGCTTGAGCGGCGGGCCGGCTGAACAGCTGGATCAGGCGCTGGCGCTCGGTGTCGGCCAGCGTCGGGTGAAACACCAGTTGGCTGGTGGCCTGGTGGTGATCGTTGATCAGCGCCCAGTCGTACAGACCGAATCGCGCATCCGGCAGTTGCAGATCGTCCAGGGCCTGGCTTGGCAGGTGTTCCAGGTGGCGACCGAAGTCGTAGCTCAGGTAGCCGATCAAGCCGCCAACGAATGGCAATTCATACGGTGCCGGCAGGGAGGCTTCGCCAAGTTTCGTCAGGTTATCGCGCAGGCGTTGCAGGAAATCGCCACCGCTTTCGTCAGGCGCCACCGTCAGTTCTGCCAGCGGCCAGGCACTGAGCAGGTCAAACCGCCCGCGCCCGGCGCTGGGGCGGCCACTGTCGAGCAGCACGGCACCGGGGGCATGGCGAATGGCCGCGAAGTAGTCGGCGGGGTTGGGGCGATAGGGTAGCGGGTGTACGGAACAGGTCAGCATGGGCGGGTTGGATCAGCCATCGAGGCGGGGTGGGGATTGTAGTCCCCTGCGGGATTTGGTCCTAGAGGGGATTGATGTCCTGTAGGAGCGAGCCTGCTCGCGAAAAACGCCGGAACAGCGCGGGCATTCAGACTACCCGCGTAATCGTTGGCGACCATCGCGAGCAGGCTCGCTCCTACAGGGGAAGGGTATCAGCCTTCAACCGGCGGAATATGCCCGAACATCTCTTGCACAAACGCCACCCGTTCCTCGACGGTTTCGCTCTCACCGCGTGCCTTCAACGCTTCCAGCCGTGCCTCGACCGCATGGGTGCGCAGGGTCAGGCCGCAATCGTTGGCAATCTGGATATTCAGGCCCGGCCGGGCATTGAGCTCAAGGATCAGCGGGCCTTTTTCCTGGTCGAGCACCATGTCGACACCGATGTAACCCAGGCCGCACAGCTCATAGCAACCGGCGGCGAGTTTCATGAAGCCGTCCCAGTAGGGCAGTTGCACGCCGTCCACTGCGTTGGTGGTGTCCGGGTGTTTGGTGATGATGTTGTTCAGCCAGGTGCCGCGCAGGGTCAGGCCGGTCGCCAGGTCCACACCGACGCCGATGGCGCCCTGGTGCAGGTTGGCCTTGCCGCCGGACTGGCGGGTCGGCAAGCGCAGCATGGCCATGACCGGATAACCCATCAGCACGATGATGCGGATGTCCGGCACGCCTTCGTAGCTGATGCTCTTGAAGATCTGGTCCGGGATCACCCGGTATTCGATCAGCGCCCGGTCGCGATGCCCGCCGAGGGAATACAGGCCGGTGAGGATGCTGGAGATGTGATGCTCAAGCTCTTCGTGGGCAATGATCTTGCCCGACACCGTGCGATAGCGCCCCTCGAAACGGTCGGCAACCACAATGATGCCGTCGCCGCCAGCGCCTTGGGCAGGCTTGATCACAAAGTCAGTGCGGCCATTGATGATCTCGCCGAGCTTGTCGATTTCCTTCTCGGTGGAGATCACGCCATACAGTTCCGGCACATGGATGCCGGCCTTGATCGCGCGTTCCTTGGTGATGATCTTGTCATCGACAATCGGGTACAGGCTGCGCTTGTTGTACTTGAGCACGTAGTCCGCGTTGCGCCGATTGATGCCCATGATGCCCCGGGCTTCCAGGGCCTTCCAGGTCTTCCAGAAGCCGAACATCAAGCGTCAGCCTTTTTCAGGAAGGCCTTGAAACGCACCAGTTCGGTCAGGCGGTAACCGCGATAACGCCCCATCGCCAGCATGAAGCCCACCAGGATCAGCAGGATCGCCGGGAAGGTGAACACGAAATACACCAGTTCCGGCACGCTCATGATCAGGTGCGAAAGGGACGCGGCGAACAGCGTGCCGATCGCCACTTTCATCGCATGGCTGGCGCCACGTTCTTCCCAGGTGATCGACAGGCGTTCGATGGTCATGGTCAGGATCACCATCGGGAACAGCGCCACCGACAAGCCACGCTCCAGGCCAAGCTTGTGGCTGAACAGGCTGATGGCCGCGATCAGCACCACCACGAAGGTCAGCACCACCGACAGCCTGGGCAGCATTTGCAGCTTCAGGTGTTCAAGGTAGGAGCGCAGCGACAGGCCCAGGGCCGTGATGATCGTGAACAGCACGATGCCAAAGCCCAGCTGGGTTTCGCGGAAGGCCAGGGCGATCAGCACCGGGGTGAAGGTGCCGAGGGTCTGCAGGCCGATCAGGTTGCGCAGGATCAGGATCACCAGCACGCCGATCGGGATCATCACCATGATCATGAAGGTCTGCTGGGTTTGCAGCGGCAAGCCGTAGAGCGAGTATTCGAGGAAATTGGCGTCGGTGTTTTCGTCGGTCAGCTTGGCCAGGCGAATGGCGTTCATTTCGCTGTTGTTCATGCTGAAAGTGACGGTGGCTTTCTTGCCGCCATCGACGGTGATCAGGTTCTCATCGCCGGTCCACCACAGCAGGCGGTCGGTCGGCAGGCCCTGTTCACCGGTTTCCGGGTTGAAGTACAGCCAGTCGGTGCCGTTGAAACTGCGCAGCCAGAGTTCCGGGGTTTGCGGTTGATCGGCCACCAGGCGAATGGTGTGGACCTTTTCCACCGGCACGTGGGCGATGGACAGCACCAGTTCGACGATCCGGGCCTTTTGCGCGGTGGACGGATCGCCCGCCAGCAGCAGCTTCACGTTGTCATCGTTGACATTGTTGACACGCTTGATCGCTTCGCCGACGAAGGTCTCGACGTCGGCCGAGTGTTGGCGGATCGGCGCGAGCAGCGCTTCGGCGGCGATTTTTTCCGGGCCTTCGACGGCGATGCTGTCGCGGAAGGTCGGGCCCTTGATCTTGGATTTCTCGGCGCTGTAGCGCTTGGTCAGCACCAGGCGGTAGTAAAGGGTCTGGTTGCCCTTGGCCCGACGTGCCGACCAGGTGACCTTGCGGTTGCCGTCGACCCGGTTGACCGCCACGCCGTAGTTATTGGAGATGAAGCTCTCGTTGAGGCTGACGTAGTCGCGGCTCAGCGGCGGCACGAACATCTGGATCTTGACCGGGTCCTTGGCACTGGCGACGAACTCGACCTTGGCGTCGATGTTCCACAAGTCGTCGGTGGCGTCTTCGGTCACGGGAATGCCCAGCACGAAGATCTGATAGGCCGTGACTGAAATGCCCAGCACCACCAGGATGGCGATCAGCATTTTCAGATGAAGGGTAAGAGAGCGCATTGGAATTACTCTGCGGTATGAGCGTCGGTGGCGCAGGCGGGTTTGCCGGCAGCGTATTTAAGACTGGGGTCGACCAGCGCATCGAAGCGTTTGAGCGCTTCGGAGCCGATCAGGAGCGGGTATTGGAACGCGCTGCGGTCGGTCAGGTTCACTTCGATGCTGCGTAAAGCCGAGCCCATGCAGATATCCAGCTCGATCACCGGGCGGGCGGTGTACTTCTTGCCTTCTTCCGGGTCGTAGTCGCCGGCCCGGCGCTTGATCTTGCTGACACGGGCCAGCGGTCGTTCAATCGGGTGCGAATGGGCGGCGTCGATGGCCAGGTAGAAGCGTACCCAGGATTCACCATTGCGTTTGAAACGCTTGATGTCGCGGGCGCTCAGGGAGGCGGTTTTCGCCCCGGTGTCGAGTTTGGCCGCCACCTCAAGGTCGATGCCGCCCAGGGATGCGTACTCGTTGAGGCCATACACAGTCTTTTCCCCCGCCGCGGCGACACCTGGCAGACAAAGAAAACAAAGGAAAGCAGGGAAGGGCTTGAGTCTCATAAATCCTGGTGCGCAGCGGTCCGTATTTCGATTCAAGACCCTGGCATTGCTGCGCAAGCTCCTCGTATGCCTATCAGCTATTTATGACAGACAGTGCAGATGTGACAAACAAATGCGGGCGGCATTCTAGCACGGTGGTTTTGTGGCGCCAGCGCTGACCGGCGCCTATAAACAGAGGGTCCGCTTCGTTATGGTGCGAGTGGTTATTAGACGATTGTCGACAATACCTAATTATCCTTTGACTATGCTGCGTGTTTTCGCTAGTTTTTGCGGCATTGGCTTTCAAGGTGTCGACAATATGCTGGACCAACTCGATCCGCCGCTCATCCTCCAGGACGATACGGAAACACTTTCCGAGAACGTGTTCCGACGCATCCAGGCCGCCATCGTCAAAGGCGAGATCGCCCCCGGCAGCAAGATTTCCGAGCCCGAGCTGGCCCGCACCTATGGCATCAGCCGCGGGCCGCTGCGCGAGGCGATCCATCGCCTGGAAGGCCAGCGTCTGTTGGTGCGCGTGCCACACGTCGGCGCGCGGGTGGTTTCCCTGAGCCACGCCGAGCTGCTGGAACTCTACGAGATCCGCGAATCCCTTGAAGGCATGGCCTGTCGCCTGGCCGCCGAGCGCATGAGTGTCGAAGAGATCGACGAGCTGCGCCGCGTCCTCGAAACCCACGAACGCGACGAGGCGTTTCAGGCAGGGCGGGGCTATTACCAGCAGGAGGGCGATTTCGACTTCCATTACCGAATCATCCAGGGCAGCGGCAACCGAACCCTGACGCAGATGCTCTGCGGCGAGCTCTATCAACTGGTGCGCATGTACCGCATCCAGTTTTCCACCACGCCCAACCGCCCTCACCAGGCCTTTGCCGAGCACCACCGAATTCTCGATGCCATCGCCGACCGTGACGGTGAACTGGCCGAGTTGTTGATGCGCCGTCACATCGGCGCTTCCAAACGCAACATTGCCCGTCACTACCAGGACGGCGCTAACCCGACAGCCAAACGAGGTGAGTCATGAGTTCGAACAAGAGCACTCCAGGCCAGCGTTTCCGCGATGCGGTCGCCAGCGAGCATCCATTGCAAGTGGTCGGGGCGATCAACGCCAACCACGCGCTGCTGGCCAAGCGTGCCGGTTTCAAGGCGATTTACCTCTCCGGTGGCGGGGTGGCCGCTGGCTCCCTCGGCGTTCCGGACCTGGGCATCACCGGCCTGGATGACGTGCTGACTGACGTACGCCGCATCACCGACGTCTGCGACCTGCCGCTGCTGGTGGACGTGGACACCGGTTTCGGTTCCTCGGCGTTCAACGTCGCCCGCACCGTCAAGTCGATGATCAAGTTCGGCGCGGCGGCGATTCACATCGAAGACCAGGTCGGCGCCAAGCGTTGCGGTCACCGCCCTAACAAGGAAATCGTCTCGCAGCAGGAAATGGTCGACCGCATCAAGGCCGCCGTCGATGCCCGTACCGATGACAGCTTCGTGATCATGGCCCGTACCGACGCCCTGGCCGTTGAAGGCCTGGAGTCCGCCCTGGATCGCGCCGCCGCGTGCATCGAAGCCGGCGCCGACATGGTGTTCCCGGAAGCCATCACTGAACTGGAAATGTACAAGCTGTTCGCCAGCCGTGTGAAAGCGCCGATCCTGGCCAACATCACCGAATTCGGCGCCACGCCGCTGTACACCACCGAGCAGCTCGCCGCCGCCGACGTATCGCTGGTGCTCTACCCGCTGTCGGCGTTCCGTGCGATGAACAAGGCTGCGGAAAACGTCTACACCGCGATCCGTCGCGACGGCACGCAGCAGAACGTCATCGACACCATGCAGACGCGCATGGAGCTTTACGATCGCATCGACTACCACACCTTCGAGCAGAAGCTCGATGCGTTGTTTGCCGCGAAAAAATGAAGATCAAAAGATCGCAGCCTGCGGCAGCTCCTACAGTGTCCGTGACTCTCTGTAGGAGCTGTCGAGTAAAACGAGGCTGCGATCTTTTCGGGATCCCTCAAATAACCTGATGAATCACAATTTGCCGATTCCCTAACAAATTCAAAAACTGGAGACAGCAATGGCCGAAGCAAAAGTACTCAGTGGCGCCGGGCTCCGTGGCCAGGTGGCCGGGCAAACCGCACTGTCCACCGTGGGCCAGTCGGGCGCGGGGCTGACTTATCGCGGCTATGACGTTCGCGAACTGGCGGCTGACGCACAATTCGAAGAAGTCGCTTACCTGCTGCTGTACGGCGAACTGCCGAGCAAAACCCAGCTGGCGGCCTACATCAGCAAACTGGGCAAGCTGCGCGACCTGCCGCAAGCCTTGAAAGAAGTGCTGGAGCGCATCCCTGCCGACGCCCACCCGATGGACGTGATGCGCACCGGTTGCTCGTTCCTGGGCAACCTGGAGCCGGAGAAAGACTTCTCCGAGCAACACGACAAGACCGACCGCCTGCTGGCTGCGTTCCCGGCGATCATGACCTACTGGTATCGCTTCAGCCACGACGGCAAGCGTATCAATTGCGTCAGCGACGAGCCTTCCATCGGTGGTCACTTCCTGCACCTGCTGCACGGCGAGAAGCCGAGCGAGTTGCACGTCAAGGTGATGAACGTTTCGCTGATCCTCTACGCGGAGCACGAATTCAACGCCTCGACCTTCACTGCCCGCGTTTGCGCCTCGACCCTGTCCGACCTGTTCTCCTGCATCACCGCGGCCATCGGCTCGCTGCGCGGCCCACTGCACGGCGGTGCCAACGAGGCGGCGATGGAAATGATCGAGCGCTTCGGCTCGCCTGAAGAGGCGATCAAGGGCACCCTCGGCATGCTTGAGCGCAAGGACAAGATCATGGGCTTCGGCCACGCGATCTATAAGGACAACGATCCACGCAACGAGGTGATCAAGGGCTGGTCGAAAAAACTGGCTGACGAAGTGGGCGACACGGTGTTGTTCCCGGTCTCCGAAGCCATCGACAAGACCATGTGGGAGCAGAAGAAACTGTTCCCGAACGCCGACTTCTACCATGCTTCGGCGTACCACTTCATGGGCATTCCGACCAAGTTGTTCACACCGATTTTTGTCTGCTCGCGCCTGACCGGCTGGGCCGCCCACGTGTACGAACAACGCGCCAACAACCGCATCATCCGCCCGAGCGCCGAGTACGTCGGCGTTGAACAGCGCAAGTTCGTGCCAATCGAACAACGCTGAATGGTGGAGGCAACCGCGCTGGTTACTGAGTGAACCGGTGACCCATGTGGGAGCGGGCTTGCTCGCGAAGACGGACTGACATTGGTTATCGATGTCGACTGATACACCGCTTTCGCGAGCAAGCCCGCTCCCACATTTGACCGGGTGCACTTCACGTCCGGCGCCAGGCCCCACCCATTGTACCTACCGTGACCGAGTCCAGACCGATGAACACAGAATTCCGTAAACCGCTGCCCGGCAGCTCCCTGGATTACTACGACGTCCGCGCGGCAGTCGAGGCCATCCAGCCCGGCGCCTACGACACCCTGCCGTACACCTCCCGCGTGCTGGCGGAAAATCTGGTGCGTCGCTGCGACCCGGCCACGCTCACCGAATCCCTGAAGCAATTCATCGAACGCAAGCGCGACCTCGATTTCCCGTGGTTCCCGGCCCGCGTGGTCTGCCACGACATCCTCGGCCAGACCGCCCTTGTGGACCTCGCCGGCCTGCGTGACGCCATCGCCCTGCAAGGCGGTGACCCGGCGCAAGTGAACCCGGTGGTGCCGACGCAACTGATCGTCGACCACTCCCTGGCCGTCGAGCGTGGCGGCTTCGATCCCGAGGCGTTCGAGAAGAACCGCGCCATCGAAGACCGTCGCAACGAAGACCGTTTCCACTTCATCAACTGGACCAAGAAGGCGTTCAAGAACGTCGACGTGATCCCGCCGGGCAACGGCATCATGCACCAGATCAACCTGGAGAAAATGTCTCCGGTGATCCAGGTGCGTGAGGGTGTTGCGTTCCCGGACACCTGCGTCGGCACCGACAGCCACACCCCGCACGTCGATGCGCTGGGCGTGATCGCCATCGGCGTCGGTGGACTGGAAGCCGAGAGCGTGATGCTCGGTCGCGCATCGTGGATGCGTTTGCCGGAAAGCGTCGGTGTCGAACTGACCGGCAAGCTGCAACCGGGCATCACCGCCACCGACATGGTGCTGGCGCTGACCGAGTTCCTGCGCAAGCAAAAAGTGGTGGGTGCCTGGCTGGAGTTCTTCGGCGAAGGCGCCGCCGCGCTGACCCTGGGCGACCGCGCGACCATTTCCAACATGGCTCCGGAATACGGTGCCACCGCGGCGATGTTCTACATCGACCAGCAGACCATCGACTACCTTAAGCTGACCGGCCGTGAAGACGAGCAGGTGCAGTTGGTCGAGAACTACGCCAAGACCACGGGCCTGTGGGCCGACAGCTTGAAGGGCGCGCAGTACGAGCGCGGCCTGACGTTCGATCTGTCCTCGGTGGTGCGCAACATGGCCGGCCCGAGCAACCCGCACGCCCGTGTGGCGGTGTCGGATCTGGCGGCCAAGGGCATTTCCGGCCAGTGGGACGATGTGCCCGGCCAGATGCCGGACGGCGCGGTGATCATCGCCGCCATCACCAGCTGCACCAACACCAGCAACCCGCGCAACGTGATCGCCGCCGGCCTGCTGGCGCGCAACGCCAACAAGCTGGGCCTGACCCGCAAGCCATGGGTCAAGTCGTCCCTGGCGCCGGGTTCGAAAACCGTGGCCCTGTACCTGGACGAAGCCGGCCTGACCGATGAGCTGGAACAGCTCGGTTTCGGTGTGGTGGCGTTCGCCTGCACCACCTGCAACGGCATGTCCGGTGCACTGGACCCGGTGATCCAGCAGGAAATCATCGACCGTGACCTGTACGCCACTGCCGTATTGTCCGGCAACCGTAACTTCGACGGCCGGATTCACCCGTACGCCAAGCAAGCGTTCCTCGCTTCGCCGCCGCTGGTGGTCGCCTATGCCATCGCCGGCACCATCCGTTTCGACATCGAGAAAGATGTGCTGGGCGTGGTCGATGGCAAGGAAATCCGCCTGAAAGACATCTGGCCAAGCGATGAAGAAATCGACGCCGTGGTGAAAGCCTCGGTCAAGCCTGAGCAGTTCCGCCAGGTCTACATCCCGATGTTCGCCATCCACGAAGACACCGGCCCGAAAGTCACGCCGCTGTACGACTGGCGCGAGATGAGCACCTACATTCGCCGTCCGCCGTACTGGGAAGGGGCGCTGGCCGGCGCGCGTCCGCTCAAGGGCATGCGTCCGCTGGCGGTGCTGCCGGACAACATCACCACCGATCACCTGTCGCCGTCGAACGCGATCATGCTGGACAGCGCCGCCGGCGAATACCTGGCGAAAATGGGCCTGCCGGAAGAGGACTTCAACTCTTACGCGACTCACCGTGGTGATCACCTGACTGCGCAGCGCGCGACCTTCGCCAACCCGAAACTGTTCAACGAAATGGTCGTGGAAAACGGCAAGGTCAAGCAGGGCTCGCTGGCTCGCGTCGAGCCGGAAGGCCAGGTCATGCGCATGTGGGAAGCCATCGAAACCTACATGGATCGCAAGCAGCCACTGATCATCATCGCCGGCGCCGACTACGGCCAGGGCTCGTCCCGCGACTGGGCGGCGAAAGGTGTGCGCCTGGCGGGTGTGGAAGCGATTGCCGCCGAAGGTTTCGAGCGCATTCACCGCACCAACCTGGTGGGCATGGGCGTGTTGCCGCTGGAGTTCAAGCCGGGCACCAACCGCCACACCCTGGCTATCGACGGCACCGAAACCTACGACGTAGTGGGCGATCGCACGCCACGTGCCGAGCTGACACTGGTGATCCATCGCAAGAACGGCGAGCGCGTCGAGGTGCCGGTGACCTGCCGTCTCGACACCGCCGAAGAAGTGTCGATCTACGAAGCGGGCGGCGTGTTGCAACGCTTCGCCCAGGACTTCCTCGAAGAATCGGCGGTTGCCGTTTAACACAAGCAGTACAGACACGGGGCTTTTGAGTCCCGTGTCTGTTTTGAAGGAGCACTCATGTCTCACGCACCTCAGATAAAGATTCCTGCCACTTACATGCGCGGCGGCACCAGCAAAGGCGTGTTCTTCAGCCTCAAGGACCTGCCCGAAGCGGCACAGGTTCCAGGCCCGGCCCGCGACGCATTGTTGCTGCGCGTGATCGGCAGCCCCGACCCCTACGACAAGCAAATCGACGGCATGGGCGGCGCGACCTCCAGCACCAGCAAAACCGTGATCCTGTCGAAAAGCATCAAGGCCGATCACGACGTCGATTACCTGTTCGGTCAGGTCTCCATCGACAAGCCTTTTGTCGACTGGAGCGGCAACTGCGGCAACCTCTCGGCGGCGGTCGGTTCGTTCGCCGTGAGCAATGGCCTGGTGGACGCCAGCCGCATTCCGCACAACGGCGTGGCCGTGGTGCGCGTGTGGCAGGCCAACATCGGCAAGACCATCATCGCCCATGTGCCGATTACCAATGGTGAAGTGCAGGAAACCGGCGATTTCGAACTCGATGGCGTGACCTTTCCGGCCGCTGAAGTACAAATCGAATTTCTTGATCCTGCTGCGGACGAAGAGGGCGGTGGTGGTTCGATGTTCCCCACCGGCAATGTGGTCGATGACCTGGAAGTGCCGGGCGTCGGGACCTTCAAGGCCACGATGATCAATGCCGGCATCCCGACGATTTTCGTCAATGCCGAGGACATCGGTTACAAGGGCACCGAGTTGCAGGGCGCGATCAACGGTGACCCGAAAGCGCTGCTGATGTTCGAAACCATTCGTGCCTACGGCGCACTGCGCATGGGCCTGATTGCCAACGTCGACGAAGCAGCCAAGCGCCAACACACGCCGAAAGTCGCGTTCGTGGCCAGGCCGGCGGACTACGTGTCATCCAGTGGCAAAGCGGTTGCGGCAGGCGATGTCGACCTGCTGGTGCGCGCGCTGTCCATGGGCAAGCTGCACCACGCGATGATGGGCACCGCAGCGGTGGCGATCGGTACGGCGGCGGCGATTTCCGGCACCCTGGTTAACCTCGCGGCGGGCGGTGTCGAGCGCAACGCGGTGCGTTTCGGTCATCCGTCCGGGACCTTGCGCGTCGGCGCCGAGGCCAGCCAGGTCAACGGCGAATGGACCGTGAACAAAGCCATCATGAGCCGCAGCGCGCGGGTATTGATGGAAGGTTTCGTCCGTGTGCCGGGCGATTCTTTCTAAACGGTACACCCCCTGTAGGAGCTGCCGCAGGCTGCGATCTTTTGATCTTGAAAATCCAAAGATCGCAGCCTGCGGCAGCTCCTACAGGGGATCGTATTTCAAAATAAGAAAGCAGTGATCCGCCGAGATCGACTTGAACCGAGGTCCCATCAACGAACCACTTGCCGAGTGAATCGAACATGAGCGCCAACGTTGACCTGAACAATCGCCCGGACTACGACCAGGTCCTGCAGGACATTGCCGATTACGTCCTCAATTTCAAGATCGAATCCAGAGAAGCCCTGGACACCGCCCGCCATTGCCTGATGGACACCTTGGGCTGCGGCCTGCTGGCGCTGCGTTTTCCCGAATGCACCAAGCACCTGGGACCTGTCGTCGAGGGCACCGTCGTGCCGTTCGGCGCCCGCGTGCCGGGGACTTCGTTTCGGCTCGACCCGGTCAAGGCGGCCTGGGACATTGGCTGCCTCGTGCGCTGGCTCGACTACAACGACACCTGGCTCGCGGCGGAATGGGGCCATCCCTCGGATAACCTCGGCGGCATCCTTGCGGTGGCCGACCATCTGTCACAAAAACGCCTGGGCAATGGCGACGCACCGCTGACCGTGCGTGCGGTGCTGGAAGCGATGATCATGGCCCACGAAATCCAGGGTGTGATTGCCCTGGAAAACTCGTTCAACCGTGTCGGCCTCGACCACGTCATTCTGGTGAAAGTCGCCTCGGCCGCCGTCACCGCCAAACTCATGGGCGCCCACCGCGAGCAGTTGCTGTCGGCGTTGTCCCACGCGTTCGCCGATGGCCAGGCGTTGCGCACCTACCGTCACGCGCCGAATGCCGGATCGCGCAAATCCTGGGCGGCGGGCGATGCCTCAAGCCGCGGGGTGCGCCTGGCGGATATCGCGATGCGGGGCGAGATGGGCATTCCCGGCGTCTTGAGTGCCAAACAGTGGGGCTTTTACGACGTGTTGTTCAGCCATGCCAACATCGACCTGGGACTTAAGCCCGAAGACAAGCGCAGCTTCAGTT
Organism: Pseudomonas fluorescens; assembly: GCF_902498195.1. Taxonomy (GTDB): domain Bacteria; phylum Pseudomonadota; class Gammaproteobacteria; order Pseudomonadales; family Pseudomonadaceae; genus Aquipseudomonas; species Aquipseudomonas fluorescens_BU. Next base: position 1,128,234 of record NZ_CABVIY010000002.1, read on the forward strand.
TCTCCCGCCCGTATGGCAGTTACGTGATGGAGAACGTGCTGTTCAAGATCAGTTTTCCAGCCGAGTTCCATGCACAAACCGCCTGCGAAGCGGCGGTAACCCTGCACCCGCAGGTCCGTAATCGGTTGCACGAAATCGACAGGATCGTCATCACCACTCACGAATCGGCGATCCGCATCATTTCCAAGGTTGGCCCGCTGGCCAATGCCGCCGACCGCGATCACTGCCTCCAGTACATGACCGCCGTGCCGTTGGCCTTCGGCACGCTGGTGGCCGAGCACTACGAGGATGACTTCCACAAGGCGCATCCGATCATCGATGTACTGCGCGACAAAATGGTCATCGTCGAAGACCCGCGTTTCACCCGTGAATACCTGGAGGCCGACAAGCGTTCCATCGCCAATGCGATCCAGGTGTTTTTCAAGGATGGGTCCAGCACCGGGAACGTGGTGGTGGAATACCCGATCGGTCATCGCCGGCGCCGTGCAGAGGGCATTCCGTTGCTGGAGGACAAGTTCAAGGCGAACCTGCTGACACGATTCACCGGACAGCGAAGCGAGGAGATATTGGCGTTGTGCAAGGACCAGGCGCAGCTTGAGGCGACGCCGGTGAACCGGTTTGTGGATAGGTTTGTGATTTAGAAGACCGGGTAATCGTTCTTCGCGAGCAAGCCCGCTCCCACATTTGAGCGCATTCCAATGTGGGAGCGGGCTTGCTCGCGAAGGCGGCGTGTCAGGCGCTGCAAATTTACTTGAACCGCCGCTCGACGCCTTTCTCCACCAGGATCTTCGCGGAGATTTCTTCAACGGAAAAATGCGTGGAGTTGATGTTCGGAATGTTCTCGCGACGGAACAGGTTTTCCACCTCGCGCACTTCGAATTCGCACTGCGCGTAGCTCGAATAGCGGCTGTTGGGCTTGCGCTCGTTGCGGATCGCGGTCAGGCGGTCCGGGTCGATGGTCAGGCCGAACAGCTTGTGCTGGTGGGCGCGCAGGGCGTTGGGCAGTTGCAGGCGTTCCATGTCGTCTTCGGTCAGCGGGTAGTTGGCCGCGCGAATGCCGAATTGCATGGCCATGTACAGGCAGGTAGGCGTCTTGCCGCAGCGCGACACGCCCACCAGGATCAGGTCGGCCTTGTCGTAATAGTGCGTGCGGGCGCCGTCGTCGTTGTCGAGGGCGAAGTTCACCGCCTCGATCCGCTCCATGTAATTGGAGTTGGTACCGATGGAGTGGGATTTGCCCACGGTATAGGAAGAATGCTCGGTCAGTTCCTGTTCGAGAGGCGCCAGGAAGGTCGAGAAAATGTCGATCATGAAACCATTGGAAGTCGCGAGGATCTCACGGATGTCCTGGTTGACGATGGTGTCGAAGATGATCGGCCGGAAGCCGTCGGTTTCGGCGGCTTTGTTGATTTGTTGTACCATGGCCCGCGCTTTATCCACGCTGTCGATGTACGGCCGTGTGAATTTGGCGAAGGTAATGTTTTCGAACTGCGCCAGGAGGCTTTGACCCAGGGTTTCGGCGGTAATGCCGGTGCCATCGGAGATAAAGAAAGCAGATCGTTTCATTTGCACCTTGGGCCTTAAGCTAGTGACGAATCTTGGATATGATAGGCGGGATTTGCTGGTCGCCAATGGCCCGCATTCTCACTTATTTTCCAGGTCCAGGCCATACAGCTGGCAAACGCTCCCCCGAGCAGCCGGTGTCTGAGCTTTTCCAACACAGTTAGTGGAGAGATCACCTTGGTAGAGTACGTAGTTTCCCTCGATAAGCTCGGCAAACACGATGTTGAGCATGTGGGGGGCAAGAACGCATCCCTGGGCGAGATGATCAGCAACCTGGCAGGTGCCGGTGTATCGGTGCCCGGTGGCTTCGCCACGACCGCTCAGGCTTATCGCGACTTCCTGGAACTGAGCGGCTTGAATCAGCAGATTCACGAGGCCCTCGATGCCCTGGACGTCGACGACGTGAATGCCCTGGCCAAGACCGGCGCCCAGATCCGTCAATGGATCATGGAAGCCGAGTTCCCTGAAAAACTGAATGCCGAGATCCGCACCGCGTTCGCCGCGCTGTCGGCCGGCAACCCTGACGTGGCCGTGGCCGTGCGCTCTTCCGCTACCGCCGAAGATTTGCCGGACGCCTCCTTCGCCGGCCAGCAGGAAACCTTCCTGAACATCCGTGGTGTCGAAAACGTCATTCGCGCCGCCAAAGAGGTGTTCGCCTCCCTTTTCAACGATCGCGCGATTTCCTATCGCGTGCACCAGGGCTTCGACCACAAGCTGGTCGCCCTGTCGGCCGGCGTACAGCGCATGGTCCGCTCCGAAACCGGCACCGCCGGCGTGATGTTCACCCTCGATACCGAATCGGGTTTCCGTGACGTGGTGTTCATCACAGGCGCCTACGGCCTGGGTGAAACCGTCGTACAAGGCGCGGTGAACCCGGACGAATTCTATGTCCACAAGGGCACGCTGGCCGCCGGTCGCCCGGCGATCCTGCGCCGCAACCTGGGCAGCAAGGCCATCAAGATGATCTACGGCGACGAGGCCAAGGCCGGTCGTTCGGTCAAGACCGTCGATGTCGACAAGGCCGATCGCGCGCGTTTCTGCCTGACCGACGCCGAAGTCAGCGAGCTGGCCAAGCAGGCGATGATCATCGAGAAGCACTACCAGTGCCCGATGGACATCGAATGGGCCAAGGACGGTGACGACGGCAAGCTGTACATCGTGCAGGCCCGTCCGGAAACCGTGAAGAGCCGCACCCAGGCCAACGTGATGGAACGTTACCTGTTGAAGGAAACCGGCACCGTGCTGGTGGAAGGCCGTGCCATCGGCCAGCGCATCGGCGCCGGCAAGGTCCGCATCATCAAGGACGTGTCCGAGATGGACAAGGTCCAGCCAGGCGACGTACTGGTCTCCGACATGACCGACCCGGACTGGGAACCGGTCATGAAGCGCGCCAGCGCCATCGTCACCAACCGTGGCGGCCGTACCTGCCACGCGGCGATCATCGCGCGTGAGCTGGGTATCCCGGCGGTCGTCGGTTGCGGCAACGCCACCCAGCTGTTGAAAGACGGCCAGGGCGTGACCGTTTCCTGCGCTGAAGGCGACACCGGCTTTATCTTCGAAGGTGAACTGGGCTTCGACATCAAGAAGAACTCCGTGGACGCCATGCCGGAGCTGCCGTTCAAGATCATGATGAACGTCGGCAACCCGGACCGTGCCTTTGACTTCGCACAGCTGCCGAACGCCGGTGTGGGCCTGGCCCGCCTGGAGTTCATCATCAACCGCATGATCGGCGTGCACCCCAAGGCGCTGCTGAACTACGACGGCCTGCCACAGGACATCAAGGACAGCGTCGACAAGCGCATCGCCGGCTACGACGATCCGGTCGGTTTCTACGTCGAGAAACTGGTCGAGGGCATCAGCACCCTGGCCGCGGCGTTTTATCCGAAAAAGGTCATCGTGCGTCTGTCGGACTTCAAGTCCAACGAATACGCCAACCTGATTGGCGGCAAGCTCTACGAGCCGGAAGAAGAAAACCCGATGCTGGGCTTCCGTGGCGCCTCGCGTTACATCAGCGAATCGTTCCGCGACTGCTTCGAGCTTGAATGCCGCGCCCTCAAGCGCGTGCGTAACGAGATGGGCCTGACCAACGTTGAAATCATGGTGCCGTTCGTCCGTACCCTGGGCGAAGCGAGCCAGGTGGTGGACCTGTTGGCCGAAAACGGCCTGGCCCGTGGCGAAAACGGCCTGCGCGTCATCATGATGTGCGAGCTGCCGTCCAACGCGATCCTGGCTGAAGAGTTCCTCGAATTCTTCGACGGTTTCTCCATCGGTTCCAACGACCTGACCCAGCTGACCCTGGGCCTGGACCGCGACTCCGGGATCATCGCGCACCTGTTCGACGAGCGTAACCCGGCGGTCAAGAAGCTGCTGGCCAACGCCATTGCCGCCTGCAACAAGGCCGGCAAGTACATCGGCATTTGCGGTCAGGGCCCATCGGATCACCCGGACCTGGCCAAATGGCTGATGGAGCAGGGCATCGAAAGCGTTTCGTTGAACCCTGATTCTGTACTGGAAACCTGGTTCTTCCTGGCTGAGGGTCAGGCTTCGGCTTGATGGTGTGAGCGGGTCGCTCTCTCTGTAGGAGCGAGCCTGCTCGCGATGGACGTCAACGATAATGCGTTTATCCTGGATAAACGCGGTGTCCTGAAGTTCTTCGCGAGCAGGCTCGCTCCTACAGTAAGCGGCCCCTTTTGAGATTCAAGTAGGGCGGGCTCCTCTGGATGCCGCCCTTTTTTGTGCAAGAGACTATGCAAAGCAGCAGCAACCTATTTCCTGTCGCCCTGATCAGCGCCGAGCGGCGCGGTGATCTGAGCGAAGATGTCTATCGTTTGAAACCCGCCAACAGCCCTGACGCGACTGTCGAGCTGGCGGTGACGCGCCTGGGCATGGCCGACGAGCCAGCGGTGCGGGGCGTGCCGGTGATCCTGTTGCACGGCAGCTTTTCCAATCGACGTTTCTGGTTTTCGCCCAAGGGCCTGGGCCTGGGGGCTTACCTGGCGCGCCTGGGATTCGATGTGTGGATTGCGGAAATGCGCGGTCACGGCTTGTCCCAGCGCAACCAGAACTACCGCAAGAACCGCGTCGCCGATTATGCGCGATACGACCTGCCGGCCATTGGCGCCTTCGTGCGCGAGCAAAGCGGCCAGGTCCCGCACTGGATCGGTCATTCGCTGGGCGGCATTACCCTGGCGGCGGCGTTGGGTGGTGAGTACATCGGTGAACCCGTGGTCGCGTCCGCGGCGTTTTTCGGCACGCAAGTCAGCCGCACCTACTGGCCGCTGAAGATTCCGCCGGTCGAGTGGGGCGGGCGTTTCATCCTCAAGCGTTTTGCCCAGTTGTCCGGATCGCGACTCAAGCGCGGGCCGGAGGACGAGCCGATTGGCCTGGCCCTGGAAAGCATGCGCTGGTATGGCCTGTTCGGACGCTTTGGCGATGCCGACAAGGATTGGTGGGCGGGATTGGCCGAGATCAGGATGCCGGTGCTGGCGGTGAGCGCCGTGGGTGATCATCAGGACCCGGCCTGGGCCTGTCGCAAGTTGTTCGATCAGGTGGGTTCCGAGCACAAGCAATTTATCAACCTGGGGCGTGAGCAGGGCTTTGGCGATAATTTCGGCCATGTGGAAATGCTGGTCAGCAAAACCGCCCAGGCCGAAGTCTGGCCTTTGGTGGCCCGCTGGCTGGCGGATCAGCAGACGCCTCTTTTGGGTGGGCAGGCGGATTTGACCGCGGCCATCTAAGCTGGACGCTCTATCAGGGGCATTTCGCTCTGGTCGGCTTGCGGCTAAGATATGACGCGTTGAGCTGTTCTGGTCATTTTCGATGATTGAATCATCATTGATGTTCGTGCCGTCTTCTTCCTTACAGGAGTTTCTCGATGAACCATTACCTTACGCCTGACCTGTGCGACGCTTACCCGGAGCTGGTGCAGGTGCTGGAACCGATGTTCAGCAATTTCGGCGGCCGTGATTCCTTCGGCGGCGAAATCGTGACCATCAAGTGCTTCGAAGACAACTCGCTGGTCAAGGAACAGGTCGAACTCAAGGGCAACGGCAAGGTGCTGGTGGTCGATGGCGGTGGTTCCCTGCGCCGTGCGCTGCTGGGCGACATGCTGGCGGAGAAGGCGGCGAAAAACGGCTGGGAAGGGCTGGTGATCTACGGTTGCATCCGTGACGTCGACGTCATCGCACAGACCGACCTGGGCGTTCAGGCGCTGGCCAGCCATCCGATGAAAACCGACAAGCGCGGTATCGGCGACCTGAACGTCGCCGTGACGTTCGCCGGAGTGACCTTTCATCCAGGCCAGTACATTTATGCGGACAACAACGGCGTGATCATCTCGCCGAGCCCGCTAAAAATGCCTGAGTAGGATTTTGACCCAAGGAATGCGGATGTTCGAGGAACAAAACGCGCAGTGGGGGCTGGTACATGCCCTGGTGCTGGACGGTAAAGGCGGTGCGCGTTCGATAGCCCGGACTGAACTCGATGACTTGCAGCTGCAGGCCCATGAAAGCCTGTGGCTGCACTGGGATCGCAGTCACCCGCAAACCCAGACCTGGCTGCGTAAGTCCAGTGGCCTGAGTGAATTCAGCTGCGACTTGCTACTTGAAGAAAACACCCGTCCGCGTCTTCTACAGCTTTCCGACAGCGAGCTGCTGCTATTTTTGCGTGGGGTAAACCTGAATCCGGGTGCCGAGCCCGAAGACATGGTGTCGGTACGGATCTTCGGCTCTGCGCAGCGGGTGATTTCCCTGCGTTTGCGTCCATTGCGCGCCACCGAAGAATTGTTGGTGCAACTGGAAGCCGGCAAGGGACCGAAAACCGCCTCTGAACTCATCCTTTATATGGCGCAGTACCTCACCAACAAGGTGCAGGATCTGGTCAGCTGCCTCTCGGAAGTGGTCGATGAGGAAGAGGAAAAGCTGGATGCCGACGAACGGTATACACCCGAGCATGGCGAGGTTTTGCAGATCCGTCGCCGGGCCGCTGCGTTGAAGCGCTTTCTTGCTCCGCAGCGGGACATCTTCGGTCAGCTGACGCGCATCAAATTGCCCTGGTTCGTCGAGGACGATGGCGATTACTGGAACGAATTGAACAACAGCCTGACCCGCTATCTCGAGGAGCTGGAATTGACCCGGGAGCGCGTGGGGCTGGTCCTGGAGGCTGAAGACCGACGCTTGAGCGTGCGTATGAATCGCACGATGTATCGCTTCGGGATCATCACCGGGATCTTTTTGCCGATGAGTTTTCTGACCGGTCTTTTGGGGATCAATGTCGGGGGAATTCCATTTTCCGAAAGCCCTTATGGCTTCATCGTCGCCTGCCTGCTGATGGTCTCGGTGGCGCTCGGGCAGTGGTGGTTGTTCCGACGTTTGCGCTGGGTTTGAACGTGAACCATGTGACCCGACCAAATTTGACCGCGTCTTTCACAGACATCACGAGAGGTGCGTATGCACGATCCGTTTGAACAGTCTTTGCGTGACATGCTCAAGGCATCACCGTCCACCCGGGACGACGATGCGTGCCTTGGCCGTGTACTGAAAACCGCCAACCGCCAGGTCGGCGCCGGCGATCTGTTCAGCCTGCTGGGCCGCTGGCTGCCCGCGCTGATGATCGCCCTGAATAATGGATCGGCCCATGTGGCGCCGGTGTCCCGTCTTCGTAAACCTACCGCTCGCGCTGCTGATAAGGCTGATTGAATATGGAACTTGATCTCTGGACACAGAGCCTCGTCACTGCAATGACTGCGTTATGGACCAAGGTTGCGAACTTCATTCCGAACCTGTTTGGCGCACTGGTTGTGCTGCTGCTGGGTTTCGTCGTGGCCAAACTGCTGGACACCTTGTTGTCCAAGCTGCTCGCCAAGCTGGGCCTCGATCGCCTGATGGGCGGTACCGGCCTGACCAAATTGCTGTCACGGGCGGGCCTTCAAGTCCCGATCTCGACGCTGATCGGCAAGATCGTCTATTGGTTCGTTCTGCTGATTTTCCTGGTTTCTGCCGCAGAATCCCTTGGACTTGAGCGAGTTTCAGCTACGCTGGATATGCTTGCGCTGTATTTGCCGAAAGTATTCGGCGCCGCGCTGGTGTTGCTGGTGGGTGTCTTGCTCGCGCAGCTGGCCAATGGCCTGGTGCGCGGCGCGGCAGAAGGCGTAGGCCTGGACTACGCTTCCGGCCTGGGGCGAATTGCCCAGGGCCTGGTGATCATCATCAGTATCTCGGTTGCGATCAGCCAGTTGGAGGTCAAGACTGACCTGCTCAACCATGTGATCGTGATTGTTTTGATTACCGTTGGTCTGGCCGTTGCGCTGGCCATGGGCTTGGGAAGCCGGGAAATTGCCGGTCAGATTCTTGCGGGAATCTATGTGCGTGAGTTGTACCAGGTTGGGCAACAAGTGCGTGTTGGCGAGGTCGAAGGGCAGATCGAAGAGATCGGCACGGTTAAAACCACATTGCTGACCGATGAGGGTGAGCTAGTCTCTCTTTCCAATCGGATCCTCCTTGAGCAGCATGTGAGTAGCCGCTAACCCGGCAAACCCTGCTAATGTATGCCGCCGCAAAATGCCTGCTGATGCCGGCTGCGGCGGACATTGACCTGACTGTCGGCCCGACTTGTTTTGAATAAAGCCCAATCGCTATCCATGCGCTACGACCCCCGCGAGCTCTCTGATGAGGAGTTGGTCGCGCGCTCGCATACCGAGCTGTTTCACGTAACGCGCGCCTACGAAGAACTGATGCGGCGTTACCAACGAACATTATTTAACGTCTGTGCACGATATCTCGGGAACGATCGCGACGCAGATGATGTCTGTCAGGAAGTGATGTTGAAGGTGCTGTATGGCTTGAAGAACTTCGAGGGCAAATCGAAGTTCAAGACATGGCTATATAGCATCACGTACAACGAGTGCATCACACAGTATCGAAAGGAACGGCGAAAGCGTCGCTTGATGGACGCATTGAGTCTCGACCCACTCGAAGAAGCGTCTGAAGAAAAGACGCCGAAACCCGAGGAGAAGGGTGGACTTGATCGCTGGTTGGTGTATGTGAACCCGATCGACCGTGAAATTCTGGTGCTACGATTTGTCGCAGAGCTGGAGTTTCAAGAGATCGCGGACATCATGCACATGGGTTTGAGTGCAACAAAAATGCGGTACAAACGCGCTCTAGATAAATTGCGTGAGAAATTTGCAGGCATTGCTGAAACTTAGTTCGGCGCAAATATCTCTTACGTGTAGGCAAGTTCTGATAGAATTGCCGCCGAGTTGTCCCCCGGTTTGCGGGACTGCTTCACAATCACCAGATGGGGATTTAACGGATGAAACTGAAAAACACCTTGGGCTTGGCCATTGGTTCTCTTATTGCCGCCACTTCGTTCGGCGCTCTGGCACAGGGCCAAGGCGCAGTTGAAATCGAAGGCTTCGCCAAGAAAGAACAGTTCGACAGCGCTCGTAACTTCAAGAACGACGGCAACCTCTTCGGCGGTTCCGTTGGTTACTTCTTGACCGACGACGTTGAACTGCGTCTGGCTTACGACGAAGTTCACAACGTCCGTGCTGACGACGGTAAGAACGTAAAAGGCGCTAACACCGCCCTGGACGCTCTGTACCACTTCAACAACCCAGGCGACATGCTGCGTCCATACGTCTCGGCCGGTTTCTCCGACCAGAGCATCGACCAGAACGGCTCGAACGGCCGTAACCGTTCCACCTTCGCCAACGTTGGCGGCGGCGCCAAGCTGTACTTCACCGAGAACTTCTACGCCCGTGCCGGCGTTGAAGCTCAGTACAACATCGACCAGGGCGACACCGAGTGGGCTCCTAGCGTCGGTATCGGTGTGAACTTCGGTGGCGGCTCCAAGCCAGCTGCTGCTCCAGTTCCAGCACCGGCTGAAGTTTGCTCCGACAGCGACAACGATGGCGTTTGCGACAACGTTGACAAGTGCCCGGATACCCCAGCCAACGTAACTGTTGACGCTGATGGCTGCCCAGCAGTTGCTGAAGTCGTACGTGTAGAGCTGGACGTGAAATTCGACTTCGACAAGTCGGTCGTCAAGCCAAACAGCTACGGCGACATCAAGAACCTGGCTGACTTCATGAAGCAGTACCCATCCACCAGCACCACTGTTGAAGGTCACACTGACTCCGTCGGTCCTGACGCTTACAACCAGAAACTGTCCGAGCGTCGTGCAAACGCCGTTAAGCAGGTTCTGACCAACCAGTACGGTGTTGAATCGTCCCGCGTTCAGTCTGTTGGCTACGGCGAATCCCGCCCAGTTGCTGACAACAAAACTGAAGCTGGCCGCGCTGTAAACCGTCGTGTAGAAGCGCAGGTTGAAGCTCAAGCTAAGTAATTAGCTCGCCGCTTTGAGAAAAGCCCGGCTCAGGCCGGGCTTTTCTTTGTCTACGATTTGGTGTTTCAGCTTGCCCTGAAGAGATCGCAGCCTTCGGCAGCGCCTACATTGATGCTGCGTAGGTCCCTGTAGGTGCTATCGCAGGCTGCGATCTTTTGATCTTTTCGTGCATTGCCACGGCGCCAATCACCAGAATCGCAGGACTTTTCAACTCGAACTCGTCAGCATCTTCTTCCATCGCTGTCAGATCGCTCCGGCATTCCCGCTGTTGTGGCAGTGAAGCGTTTTCGATCATCGCCACCGGCGTGTCCGCCTCCATCCCTCCCGCCAACAACTGTTCGCGAATTTCACTGAGCTTGGCCACGCCCATGTAGATCACCAGGGTCGTACCGCCCTGGGCCAGCGCCTGCCAGTTCAAGCGGCTGCCGTCCTGGGTATGGGCCGTCACCAGGGTCACGCCGCGCGCTACACCGCGCAGTGTCAGCGGGATATCGCATTGCGTGGCACCGGCAAGCCCGGCAGTGATGCCATTGACCAGCTCGACCTCGACCCCACGCTCACGCAACCACTGTGCTTCTTCACCGCCGCGCCCGAAAATGCACGGGTCGCCACCCTTGAGTCGCACCACGCATTTGCCATGGCGCGCGTAACGCAGCATCAGGCGATGGATGAACGCCTGTGGCGTCGAGCGGCAACCGCCGCGTTTGCCCACCGGGATGATTCGGGCGTTATTGCAGTGTTCAAGGACGGCATCGTTCACCAGATCATCGATCAGCACCACGTCCGCTTCTCTCAGCGCCCGCACGGCTTTGAGCGTCAGCAATTCAGGATCACCGGGCCCCGCACCGACCAGCCAGACTTTTGCGTTCATTGTGTTGTCCTCATTGGGTGTGGCTGTCAGCCATGAAATACCGCAAACAACAGCGCCAGATTGGTCAGTAACGACACCAGCGCCAGCGTCCGCCAAACCTTCAGCGGCTCTCTTTCCAGCAAAGGGCGGGGGCGTACGCTCAAGCTGCGACGCTCGCCCTGTTCCAGCAGCAGTAGCCATTCTTCCGCTGTTTCAAAACGCTGGGCCGGATCCGCCGCGACTGCGCGCTCCAGGCTTTGCGTCAACCATTCCGGCACGTCGGGGCGATAGCGGCTGGCATTGACCGGCACCCCGAATCGTGGCCGCTGGAAGGCTTCGATTTCGCCATAGGGAAAATGCCCGGTCAGCAGGTAATACAGGGTCACACCGACGGCATACAGGTCCTGGCGCGGCGTTGGCTCTTCGCCGCGAAACGCCTCCGGCGCAATGTAGCTGGGTGTGCCGGGCAGGGCGCAGGGCAGGTCTTCGGACAGGCCGGGGCACCAGGCCAGTCCGAAATCCAGCAGGCGCAACTCACCTTCGTCCCCCAGCAGCAGGTTTTCCGGCTTGATGTCGCGATGCAGTATCTGCCGGCGATGCAGCAGGCCGATCGCCTTGAGCAGGCGTTCGGCCACGTCCTGCCACTGGGCCAGCGGCAACGGCCCGACCCGCGCATGCAGTTGGGCGAGGGTCGACCCGGAGTATTCGCGCATCACGTAGTACAAGTGCTGACGCTGACTGGAGGCATGGACTTCAGGGAAATGCCGTCCGGCCACGCGCTTGAGAAACCATTCCTCCGAGAGCAACGCTTGCCCGGCCTGATGATCGTCATGCAGGCGGGGCGGCAAGGTTTTCAACAGCCAGGGTTGCTGCTGGCTGTCGCGTACCCGATAAAGCAGCGACTGCTGGCTCTGGCCGAGCAGGGTCTCGACTTGCCAGCCCTCGAAGTCCTGGCCTGGTTTCAGTGCTGGCGGCAGCGGCCATTGCTGCAAATGAATCAACGCATCGCCGATGCTGGTTTCACCCAGGGCGTCGACCCGCACCAGCAAGGCGCTGGCGTTATCCTGGCTGCCGGCCAGGTGTGCGGCGTTCACCAGCGTCTGCGCGGCACGGTCGAGATCCGGTTGATCACGCAGAATCGCCGCAATCGCGGTATCGCCCAGGACCGCCCAGATGCCGTCGCTGAGGAGCACAAAACTCTCATCGAGGCGCAATTCACCGTCGAGAAAATCCAGCACCAAATGCTGATCAAGGCCCAGTGCCCGCTTGAGCACGTGCTGCATGCCCGGCTGGTCCCAGACATGATCTTCACTGACGCGCTGCAATTGATCGGCGTGCCAGCGATACACCCGGCAATCGCCGACATGGGCCAGGGTAAAGCGCCGCCCGCGCAACACCAGGGCACTGACCGTGGTCAGCAAGGGTTGCCCATTGCCGTTGGCCTGCAGCCAGCGGTTCTGTGCCAGCAACAGGCGATCCAGTGCCTGGGCGACGCCCCAGGTTTCCGGGGTGGCGTAGTAATCCAGCGCCAGGGCCTGCAAGGTCGAGCGGGCGGCCAGGCCGCCATCGGCGCATTGGCTGACGCCGTCGGCGATGGCGAACAGGTAACCCTTGCTGGCAGCCAGTGCCGGGGCCGGCGTGACCAGGCGCAGGGCGTCCTGATTCTCGTCGCGCGGACCGATGGCGCTGGCTTCGGCGAAGCTCAGTTGCAGGCTCATGGCAGCGTCAGACCCGGGCAGCGGTCACGGCGGCAGAACCCCAAGTGGTTCTCCAGCGGCGTTTCACACCGTGCAGGCCAAACCAGGCGAAGACCGCGAGACTGGCGAACAGCCACAACGCCATCTGGTAGCTGCCGGTGCTTTGCTTGATCGTGCCCATGCCGGCCGCGAGGGCAAAACCACCGATGCCGCCCGCCATGCCGATCAGGCCGGTCATCACGCCGATCTCCCGACGGAAGCGTTGTGGAACCAACTGGAACACCGCGCCGTTACCTGCCCCCAGGCCGAGCATGGTGCAGACGAACAGTGCCAGCGCAGCGTATGAGCTCGGCAGGTTGAAACCCACGGCAGCGATGCAGATCGCCGACACGGTGTACATCGCCAGCAAGGTGCGAATGCCACCGAAGCGATCGGCCAGGGCGCCGCCCAACGGGCGCATCAGGCTGCCACCGAAGACACAGGCTGCGGTGTAGTAGCCGGCGGTCACCGGGTTCAGGCCGTACTGGTCGTTGAAGTAGCCTGGCAGAGCACTGGCCAGACCGATGAAACCGCCGAAGGTCACGCTGTAGAAAAACATGAACCACCAACTGTCGCGGTCGCCCAAGGCCTTGAAGTAGTCGGCCATCGATTTGGCTTTCGGCCGCTCCGGGGCGTTTTTGGCCAGCGAGGCGAAGACAATCAGGGTCAGTATCAGCGGGATCAGCGCGAAGCCGAACACGTTGCTCCAGCCAAACGCCGCCGCCAGCACCGGTGCAATCAGCGCGGCCAATACGGTGCCCGAGTTGCCGGCCCCGGCGATGCCCATGGCCTTGCCCTGATGCTGCGGCGGATACCATTGCGACGCCAGCGGCAGGGCCACTGCGAAGGAGGCGCCGGCCATGCCGAGGAACAACCCCAGCAGCAGCGCTTGTTCGTAGCTGTGGATGCCGAGTTTCCAGGCGCCGAACAGCGCACAGATGACAATCACCTGGCCGATCAGCCCGGCGGTTTTCGGTGACAGGCGATCAGCCAGCATGCCCATGGCAAAGCGCAATACCGCCCCGGCCAGAATTGGCGTGGCCACCACCAGCCCGCGCTGCTGGGTGGTCAGGTGCAGGTCGCCGGCGATTTGCACCGCCAGGGGGCCTAGCAGGTACCAGACCATGAAGCTCAGGTCGAAATAGAGGAAGGCCGCGAACAGGGTCGGGGTATGGCCGGATTTCCAGAAGCTTGAATTCATCGCGCACCTCAACTGATAGGAGTCTCGAACGGGAGTCATGCAGGTGGGGCGCCGCAGGGCCGCACCACCGGCCCCGGGCTATGGGGCCAAAACAAAAAAACGCCGCTACCCGATTCGCCAGGGGCAAATGGGGTGAGCGACGTCTTTGTCGTAGGTGGGGCAACCGCCGTTGGTTACCTGTGGGGATTACCTAGCGAGATTTGTGCCAACAGTTTGAGACTGCGTTGTGCCATTCGCGAGCAAGCCCGCTCCCACATTAGACCGCGATCAAATGTGGGAGCGGGCTTGCTCGCGAAGGCGATGGAACATTCACCTCAAGGCCTCAACCTAACAACTCGCTCATGGCAATGATCTGCTCCGCCACCTGGATCAGCTTTTGCTGGCGGCTCATGGCCTGGCGGCGCATCAGGGTGTAGGCCTCTTCCTCGTTGCAGTCTTTCATTTTCATCAGCAACCCTTTGGCCAGTTCGATGCGCTTGCGCTCGGCCAGTTGCTGGTCGCGGGCATGCAGTTGGGCGCGCAGGGCCTGGTCGCTTTCGAAGCGCGCCATGGCCACGTCGAGAATCGGCTGCAAGCGTTGTGCGTGGATGCCTTCGACGATGTAGGCACTGACGCCGGACTTGATCGCCTGGCGCATTACATCGGGGTCATGCTCGTCGGTAAACATCACGATTGGCCTTGGCTGGTCGCGGCTCACCAGCACCACTTGTTCCATGACATCGCGGCTCGGTGACTCGGTATCGATCAGAATCACGTCCGGACGCACCGTTTCGACGCGTTCGGGCAGGTCGATGGTCAGGCCGGACTCATCGATGACTTCGAAGCCGGCTTCCGTCAGGGCCGCTTTCAGGCGCCCGACTTTTTTCGCAGTGTCGTTGATCAGCAGGATACGCAACATGTTCGCAGTCTCCTGTCAGCGGCTGGCGATAAGGGGCGAGCTGTCGCTCATGGCGTGCAGTTTGAAGCTGCGGGCATAGCCGGCGGGGTCGGCGCCATCCCACACCTTGCCGTCGATCAGCTGGCTGCTGCGCATTTCCCTGGCCAGCGCCGCGACACCGACGGCACTGGCGGCCTCTCGGTACAAGTCTAGTTGCTGAACCTGGCGGGCTACCGCGAGGTAATCGGGGTCTTCGCGCAACAACCCCCAGCGGCGAAACTGGGTCATGAACCACATGCCATCGGACAGGTACGGCAGATTGACCTCGCCCTCGGCGTGGAACCGCAAGGCGTGCGGGTCTTGCCAGCGATGGCCGAGGCCGTCGGCGTAATCGCCCAGCAGGCGCGGTTCGATGCAATCGAGCGGGGCATCGAGGTACTGCGGCGCGCTGAGCAATTGCGCGGTGCCGCGGCGATTCTCGGTACTGTCTTCGATGAAGCGGCTGGCTTCGAGAATCGCCATCACCAACGCCCGGGCGGTGTTGGGGTACTGCTCGACGAAGGCGCGGGTGCAGCCCAGGACTTTTTCCGGGTGATCAGGCCAGATGGTCTGGGTCGTCGCCAGGGTAAAGCCCAGGCCCTGATGCACCGCGCTGGCGGACCACGGCTCGCCGACACAGAAACCGTCGATGCGCCCCGCTTGCAGGTGCGCGACCATTTGTGGCGGTGGCACCACCACGCTGTCGACATCCAGCAACGGATGAATGCCCTGGCTGGCGAGCCAGTAGTAAAGCCACATCGCGTGGGTGCCGGTGGGGAAGGTCTGGGCAAAGGTCAGTTTTGGGCGAGTTTGGTGCACGTGCCGATGCAGTGCTTCAGGACCGGTCACGCCCAGGCCCTGCAAGCCATGGGAAAGATTGATGCTCTGGCCATTCTGGTTCAGCCCCATGAGCACGGCCATGTCGGTCGACGCCACGCCGCCAATGCCCAGGTGCACGGCGTAGATCAGACCGTACAGGCTGTGGGCGGCATCGAGTTCGCCGCTGACCAGTTTGTCGCGCAAATTGGCCCAGGACGACTGGCGCTTGAGATTCAGGGTCAGTCCGTAGGGCTGGGCGAACCCCTGGGTGGCGGCGACCACCACCGAGGCGCAGTCGCTCAGGGCCATGAAACCGAGATTGATTGCGGTCTTTTCCGGGGCATCGCTGCCATTGACCCAGGCCAGAGGGCCGGCTGACGGTTCGTTCATCGCGTGTTCACCTTGCAAAAAAAAGCGTCGTCCCGGGTGCTTGCACACGCAAGGCCGGGTGACGACGCCATTGTCCTGGCCCCCATCCCGCCATTGGCATGGGTGCTGATGCCTGGAGGGGTGCAAGGCATATGCCATCGTCGGCTGTTTTGCTTTCGCGCCTCGCCTGTGGACCTGTGCCCGGCTATAATCCCCGCCACTTTTCACCGCCCCGAGTCCATCCCGCCCATGTACACCCTGGCCCGTCAGCTGTTGTTCAAACTTTCCCCGGAAACTTCCCACGATCTGTCCCTGGACCTGATCGGCGCGGGTGGGCGACTGGGACTCAACGGCTTGCTGTGCAAGGCGCCGGCGAAGGTTCCGGTGAAGGTTATGGGCCTGGACTTCCCGAACCCGGTGGGACTGGCGGCCGGTCTGGACAAGAACGGCGCGGCCATCGACGGTTTTGCGCAGCTGGGTTTCGGATTTGTCGAGATCGGCACCATCACCCCGCGTCCGCAGCCGGGCAATCCCAAGCCACGGCTGTTCCGTCTGCCGGAGGCCGAGGCGATCATCAACCGCATGGGCTTCAACAACCTCGGTGTCGATCACTTGCTGGCCCGCGTGGCGGCCGCCAAGTACAAGGGCGTGCTGGGCATCAATATCGGCAAAAACTTCGATACCCCGGTCGAGCGTGCGGTCGACGATTACCTGATTTGCCTGGACAAGGTCTATGCCCACGCCAGCTATGTGACGGTCAACGTCAGCTCGCCGAACACTCCGGGCCTGCGCAGCCTGCAATTCGGCGACTCGCTCAAGCAGTTGCTGGCCGACCTGGCCGCGCGCCGTGCCGAACTGGCGCTGCGTCATGGCAAGCACGTACCGCTGGCGATCAAGATCGCCCCGGACATGACCGACGAAGAAACCGCACAGGTTGCCCAGGCGTTGATCGAAACCGGCATGGACGCGGTCATCGCCACCAACACCACCCTGAGCCGCGTGGGCGTCGAAGGCATGGAGCACGGTGACGAGGCGGGCGGTCTGTCGGGCGCACCGGTGCGCGACAAGAGCACCCACACCGTGAAAGTGCTGGCGTCGGAGCTGGGCGGTCGCTTGCCGATCATCGCGGCGGGCGGCATCACCGAAGGCAAACACGCGGCGGAGAAAATCACCGCGGGTGCGAGCCTGGTGCAGATCTATTCGGGCTTTATCTACAAAGGCCCGGCATTGATTCGCGAGTCAGTAGACGCTATCGCTGCCCTGAGATAATCACCGATCCTGTAGGAGCTGCCGCAGGCTGCGATCTATTGATCTTGTTCTTGGAAAAGCAAAATCAAAAGATCGCAGCCTGCGGCAGCTCCTACGGGTGATTGCGTTCACCGATTTTGTTTGTACCAGGCATAAAAAAGGGCTCCTTTAAAGGAGCCCCTGGGCCGGAGCCCGCCGTCCGGATGGGACGTGCGTGGTTAATTCATGACGTAATCAGATTGTCGTGTCGGAGTGTGGCCCTGTATTAGCCGACGGCGTGAAGTTCGTTGAGTCTATGGATGCCCGCAGTGCCGGTCATACCGTCCCAGTTGTCGCCGCGTCCTTCTCGCCAGCCGTTGATCCAGGCTTGGCGTACCGACGGTAGAGTAAATGGGCAAAGCTCACGGGATTTACCACCAACGCCATATTGATATCCGCGCAAAAATGCTCTTTCCAACGGATCACGCTTAAGTCTTCTCATAGGGTGTAGCCCTCACTTGTTGACTGTTTTTATCGCGTCGACCTCAATCGAGGTCTGGCAGAAAGGTCTGCCGTTGGGGGCTCGCTGCCGGCGTGGCGAGCCAAGGTGTTGGCGTCCGTTGTGGCGCCAACCTGTATTGATTTCTAACCAATGCGTCACATCGAGGGAATGATCGTTTTGTCATAAGAACGTAACCATAAAGATGGTACGGCCATAAGTAACACGATGTTCGAAGCATTTTTATTGATCAAAGCCCTGTATGATCGGCCCCCCGCAGGATGGAAGGGTTAATTCCTTGGTGAGAATGCCTCGCGTTGAGCGGCGCATTATTCGACGAAGGGTCGACTTATGACATTTTGTTGCATCAACTTTTTTATCTGTCCTTGCATCTAAGCTCTTTTAACCCGGGCAGCAGGGGTGGAACGGCACACCTTCGTGCCACGCGGGCGCTCTTCGAGAAAAGCGCCTGATTGAAAACCGGGCCGGCAATGCGTTGCCGGTCCACTCAGCTAAAGGCTACGAATCCCCATGTCCGATCGTTTCGAACTCTTCCTCACCTGCCCAAAAGGCCTTGAAGGCCTGCTCATCGAGGAAGCCGTCGGGCTTGGCCTTGAGGAAGCGCGTGAGCACACCTCTGCCGTGCGCGGCATGGCCACTATGGAAACCGCCTACCGCCTGTGCCTGTGGTCGCGACTGGCCAATCGGGTGTTGCTGGTGCTCAAGCGTTTCCCGATGAAAGACGCCGAAGATCTTTATCACGGCGTGCTGGATATCGAGTGGCAAGACCACATGCTCAATGACGGCACCCTGGCCGTCGAATTCAGCGGGCATGGCTCGGGTATCGACAACACCCACTTCGGCGCCTTGAAGGTCAAGGACGCCATCGTCGACAAACTGCGCACCCCGCAGGGCGACCGTCCGTCCATCGACAAGCTCAACCCGGACCTGCGTATCCACCTGCGCCTGGACCGTGGCGAAGCCATTCTGTCCCTCGACCTCTCCGGCCACAGCCTGCACCAGCGTGGTTATCGCTTGCAGCAAGGCGCGGCGCCGCTGAAGGAAAACCTCGCGGCGGCGATCCTGATCCGTTCCGGCTGGCCGCGTATTGCCGCCGAAGGCGGCGCGCTGGCGGACCCGATGTGCGGTGTCGGTACCTTCCTCGTCGAAGCGGCGATGATCGCCGCCGACATCGCGCCGAACCTGCGTCGCGAACAGTGGGGCTTCACGGCCTGGCTCGGTCACGTGCCGGCGCTGTGGAAAAAACTCCATGAAGAAGCTTCCGAACGCGCGGCGGCCGGCCTGGCCAAGCCACCGTTGTGGATTCGCGGTTACGAAGCCGATCCGCGCCTGATTCAACCGGGCCGCAACAACGTCGAGCGTGCCGGCCTGAGCGAGTGGATCAAGATCTACCAGGGCGAAGTCGCGACCTTTGAACCGCGTCCGGACCAGAACCAGAAAGGCCTGGTGATCTGCAACCCTCCCTACGGCGAGCGCCTGGGCGACGAGGCGAGCCTGCTCTACCTCTACCAGAACCTCGGCGAACGTCTGCGCCAGGCTTGCCTGAACTGGGAAGCGGCGGTGTTCACCGGCGCGCCGGACCTGGGCAAGCGCATGGGCATCCGCAGCCACAAGCAGTATTCGTTCTGGAACGGCGCATTGCCGTGCAAGCTGCTGCTGATCAAAGTGTTGCCGGATCAATTCGTCACCGGCGAACGTCGTACCCCGGAGCAACGCCAGGCCGAGCGCGAACAGGCGGCGTACGATCAAGCCCCGAGCGAGCCGCAAGAGCGCCAGTACAACAAGAACGGCAACCCGATCAAGCCGGCCCCGGCCCCCGCGCCAGTGGTCGAGCAGCCGCGCCTGAGCGAAGGCGGGCAAATGTTTGCCAACCGCCTGCAAAAGAACCTCAAGGCCCTGGGCAAATGGGTCAAGCGTGAAGGTATCGATTGCTACCGCGTCTACGATGCCGACATGCCTGAATATTCCATGGCCATCGACCTGTATCACGATTGGGTCCACGTCCAGGAATACGCCGCCCCGAAATCCATCGATCCGGAAAAAGCCTCGGGGCGCATGTTCGATGCCCTGGCTGCGATTCCGCAGGCGTTGAACATCGACAAGAGCCGCGTGGTGGTCAAGCGTCGCGAGCGCCAGAGCGGCACCAAGCAGTACGAACGCCAGGCGGCGCAGGGCAAATTCGTCGAAGTGAACGAAGGCGGCGTGAAGCTGCTGGTGAACCTCACCGATTACCTCGACACCGGCCTGTTCCTCGACCACCGGCCGATGCGCATGCGCATTCAGAAAGAGGCGGCCGGCAAGCGCTTCCTCAACCTGTATTGCTACACCGCCACCGCCAGTGTCCACGCGGCCAAGGGCGGTGCGCGCAGCACCACCAGCGTCGACTTGTCGAAAACCTACCTGGACTGGGCGCGGCGCAACCTGTCGCTGAACGGTTTCTCCGACAAGAACCGTCTGGAGCAGGGCGATGTGATGGCCTGGCTGGAAGCCAGTCGTGACGAGTACGACCTGATCTTCATCGACCCGCCAACCTTCTCCAACTCCAAGCGCATGGAAGGCATCTTCGACGTGCAGCGCGATCAGGTGCAATTGATCGACCTGGCGATGGCACGGCTGGCAACCGGCGGCGTGTTGTACTTCTCCAACAACTTCCGCAAGTTCGAGCTGGAACCCAACCTCAGCGAGCGTTATGCCGTCGAGGAGATCACCGCCCAGACCATCGATCCGGATTTTGCCCGTAATGCCAAGATCCACCGCGCCTGGAAAATCACCGCCCGCTGACGTTGACCCCCTGTAGGAGCGAGCCCTGCTCGCGATGAACCTGAGAACACCGCGAGGAGTCAGAAACCCCGCGTTATCGTTATCGATCATCGCGAGCAGAGCTCGCTCCTACAGGGACTTTTTCAGTGCTGGTCAAATTAGTGGCTAATAGCTATAACTCAACTCATGGCCAAAGGGCTTTCCCGTACCTGGCGTTTTGAGTTGCGTTTATGTCGTTGCACGCCGTGCGCCCCAAGATCCTGGGTTTTATCAGCGAAGATGTCTCGGCCTGGCTGGTCGCGCTGCTGGTATTGCTCGTCGGCGGGATCCTCACGGGTTTGCTGGCCTGGTCGACGCTCAATCTGTTTCACCACCAATTGCGGCAACGCTTCCAACTGCTGGCCAGTGAGCGCTACAGCCGTATCGAAGAGCGTTTCGAAGACCAGGAGCAACGCCTCGATGGTCTGCGCCGCTTTTTTGCCAATTCCGATTCGGTTTCCCGTGAGGAATTCAACGGCTATACCCAACCCCTGTTGCACCGCACCCAGGCGTATTCCTTTGCCGAGCGGGTGAGCCGTGCCGAGCGTCCGGCGTTCGAGCAGCGTGCCCGTGACGAGGGCCTGAGCGGTTTTACCCTGCGTGAACTGAATGCCGACGGCCAGCTGCAATTGGCCGCCGAACGGGATGAGTACGTGGTGGTGCTGTACAGCCAGACGCAAAGCAAACTCGGCTCGCCGCTGGGCTACGACTTACTGGCCCAACCGTTGCGACGTGCCACCCTGGAGCGCGCCGATCAGCATGGGCGCATGGCGGTATCGCAACCGATGCACCTGGTCAGCATCGAACCGGCGTATGCGCGGGGGGTGCTGCTGGTTGCGCCGGTCATGCTGCGCAATACCCCGGATCAGCCGGCGGGCAAACCGTTCGGCTACGTGATGGCGGTCATCAGCATGCGCCAGTTGCTGGCCGACGGCTTGCCGGAGGCGGGCCGTGATTACCTCTCGGTGCGCATCCTCGACCTGTCCACCGATGAACAGCACGAAGTGCTGTTTGAATCGCCCAACGCGCCTGCTGTGAGTGAGTTGTCCGCGACCCGGCTGTTGCGCCTGGCCGATCACGACTATCAGGTCGACATCCAGCCCAGCGAAGCGTTTCTGCAGGCCAACCATTCCTCGGTCACCACCCTGGTGGTCCTCGGCGGTTTGCTCAGTGTGCTGCTCAGCGCGTTGCTCTACGTACTGGTCAGTCAACGGCAGCGCGCGCTGAAAATGGTCGAGCAGCGCACCGAGGAGTTGCGCGCCCGCGAACAGGAATTGCGCGGGACCCACGGTCAGTTGCGCGGGGTGCTGAACGCCGCGACCCAGGTGGCGATCATCGCCACGGACCTGCGCGGCGTGATCAGCACTTTCAATGCCGGCGCCGAGCAAATGCTTGGCTACACCGCCTCAGAAGTGGTGGGGCGCATGACCCTGGAAAACCTGCACCTGCCCCGGGAGCTCGCCGCACGTTCCACCGAGTTGAGCGCGTTGTTCGGCAAACCGGTGCCGACCTGCCAGGCGATGTTGGTCGAGGCCAGCGTCGAAAGCCGGCACGAGGCGCGGGAGTGGACGCTGGTGCGTGGCGATGGCAGTCATCTGATCGTCAACATGCTGGCCACGCCGGTGCTCGACGAACAAGGCCTGTGGGTCGGGCACCTGGCGGTCTGCATCGACATCACCGAACGCAAGCGCGTGCATGAGGCGCTGGCGGCGAGGGACCTGTTGCTGAAAAAACTCAGCGCCCATGTACCCGGCGGGATTTACCAGTTCAAGATGGAGTTCGACGGTCGCTTCAGTGTGATCTACGCCAGCGACGGTATTCGCGAGATCTATGAACTCGAACCGGACGTGTTGCTGCTCAATGCCGAAGCGATCTTCATGCGCATTCATCCTCAGGACACGACGCGCGTGCGCGCCTCGATCCGGGCCTCGGCGGACACCCTCAGCCCCTGGCGCGAAGAGTACCGGGTGCAATTGCCCCAGCGCGGCCTGCGCTGGGTTCGCGGCGAGGCGACACCGGAGGAACTTCCCGGTGGCGGCGTGCTGTGGCATGGCTATATCTCGGACATTTCCGATATGAAGCGGGTGGAAGAAGAGCTGCGCGCGTTGTCGGTCACCGACTCGCTGACCGGTATCCACAACCGCCGCTATTTCCAGGAACGCCTGACCACCGAGATGGCCCGGGTGGAGCGTGGTGGGGGTGAGCTGTCGGTGATCATGCTCGACATCGATCACTTCAAGCGCATCAATGACCAGTACGGCCACGCCGTTGGCGATCGGGTATTGCAGGCGGTGTGCGAGCGGATCGGCCACCGCCTGCGACGCACCGACGTGTTCTGTCGTCTGGGCGGTGAAGAGTTCATGGTGCTATGCCCGGACATCGGCGGCGAACAGGCCCATCTGCTGGCGCTGGAATTGTGGCAGGGCTTGCGCAGTGCGCCGATCGACGAGGTGGGGGTTGTCACCGCGAGTTTCGGGATCGCCAGCTGGCGGGTTGGCGAAGGCGCGGATGCGCTGCTGCTGCGCGCGGACTCGGGCGTTTACGCGGCGAAGCAGGAGGGCCGGGATCGGGTGCAGGGGGAGATGAACTGAGCCAGGTGTACATGTTTTACCTGTGGGAGCGGGCTTGCTCGCGAATGCGGCGGGTCAGTCGACAACGATGTGCCTGATCCACCGCTTTCGCGAGCAAGCCCGCTCCCACAGTTGTGGTGTTTTACAGGACCGAAGCGGTCTGCGGCAGTTTCGGCTGGCGGTACAGGTCCAGCAGCACCTGATCGAGCACCGACGAGGCGCCGAACGGGGCCTTGTCGTTGAGGATCGCCACCACAGCCCAGGTATTGCCGTTGACGTCGCGGCTGAAACCGGCGATGGCCCGAACGGTATTCAGGGTCCCGGTCTTGACGTGTGCCTCGCCGCGCATCGCGGTGGTCTTCAGGCGTTTGCGCATGGTGCCGTCGGTGCCGGCAATCGGCATCGAGCTGATGTACTCGGCGGCGTAAGGGCTGCGCCATGCGGCTTGCAGCATCGACGCCATTTCCCGGGCGCTGACGCGCTCGGCGCGAGACAGGCCGGAGCCATTTTCCATCACCAGGTGCGGCGCGGTGATGCCTTTCTTCGCCAGCCACTGACGGACCACACGCTGGGCCGCCTTGGCGTCATCGGCGTCGGCATCGGTGCGGAATCTCTGCCCCAGGCTCAGGAACAGCTGCTGGGCCATGGTGTTGTTACTGTATTTGTTGATGTCGCGGATGATTTCCGCCAGGTCCGGCGAGAACGCACGGGCCAGCACCTTGGCGTCTTTCGGCGTTGGCGCCAGCACGTCCTTGCCCTGAATGCTGCCACCCAGTTCTTTCCAGATCGCGCGCACGGCGCCGGCGGTGTAGGTCGCGTGGTCGAGCAGCGACAGGTAAGTCTGCGAGCTGCAACCATCCCCCAGCTGGCCACCGACCGTCACGGTGACGCTGCCATCGGCCTGGGGCACCGGGTTGTAACGCACGCCGCCGGTGCACTGTTTGGAATTGAGCGCCTTGACCTGATTCTCGATGCGGATGCTGGCAATCGGCGGCTCGACGGAAATCAGCACCCGGCCGCCGTCGTTGCGGGCCACGAAGCGCAGGGCCTTGAGGTTGACCAGCAGGGCATCGGGCTTGACCAGGAACGGTTTGTTCTCGTCGTTGCCGTCGTCGTTGAATTCGGGCAGTTGCGGTTGCACGAAGAAGTTCTTGTCCAGCACCAGGTCGCCGGTGACCTGGGTCACGCCGTTGGCGCGCAGGTCGCGCATCAACAGCCAGAGTTTTTCCATGTTCAGCTTCGGATCACCGCCACCCTTGAGGTAGAGGTTGCCGTTGAGGATGCCGCCGCTGAGGGTGCCGTCGGTGTAGAACTCGGTCTTCCACTGGTGGTTCGGGCCGAGCATTTCCAGGGCCGCGTAGGTAGTGACCAGTTTCATGGTCGAGGCCGGGTTGACCGACACGTCGGCGTTGAAAATGGTCGCGGTGCCGGGGCCGGTGAGCGGGATCATCACCAGCGACAGGGCGTTGTCCTGCAACTTGCTGGCCTTGAGGGCTTTTTCAACATTGGGTGACAGGGCGGTGTTGACTGGATCAGCGGAAACGGGGAGGGCCAGCGGGAGAAGGAGGCCAGCCAGCAGCAGTGGACGCAACGATTTGATCATCTGAAATAAAACCCTACAGCCGA
This sequence comes from Pseudomonas fluorescens, assembly GCF_902498195.1. GTDB lineage: Bacteria > Pseudomonadota > Gammaproteobacteria > Pseudomonadales > Pseudomonadaceae > Aquipseudomonas > Aquipseudomonas fluorescens_BU. The sequence continues at coordinate 1,152,776 of NZ_CABVIY010000002.1, forward strand.
GGGGGAAAGACGAGGGCATGAAAATGAAAGCCCTCAGCGGTCACGAAAGTGTCGGCATTATGCCCCAAGGTGTCGTGGCTTGTGCCGTGCCTTGGTCCTGTTATCGGCTATTTTTTTACCGGCGGTAGGGCGCGCGCCGTTCAGAGGCGGGCAATCGGCGGCTTAAACTGCTAAAGTGCCGGCCGTTATTACTTAAGAGGATTGTTCCAATGGCGACTAACCGTTCCCAGCGTCTGCGCAAAAAACTGTGCGTCGATGAATTTCAAGAGCTGGGTTTCGAACTGAACCTGGATTTCAAAGAAGATTTGGCCGATGAAGCCATTGATGCTTTCCTCGACGCGTTCCTTAAAGAAGCCATGGAAGCCAACGGCCTGGGCTATGTTGGCGGCGACGACTTCGGTCTGGTATGCCTGCAGAAGCGTGGCTCGGTTTCCGAGGAGCAGCGTGCCGCTGTTGAAGCCTGGCTCAAAGGCCGCAGCGAACTGACCGAAGCAACCGTCAGCCCGCTGATCGACGTCTGGTACCCGGAAAAGCCGATCAATCCGGTAGCTTGATGTCATGAAGTACGGCGACCCAAGGGTCGCCGTTTTTTTATGCGGAACGAGGCTGCGATCTTTCAGGCCTTGCGCCAATTCAGAATCACCAGCGTCAGCACCCCCGCCACAATTCCCCAGAACGCCGAGCCGATGGAAAACAGCGTCAGCCCCGACGCCGTGACCATGAAGG
>NZ_CABVIY010000003.1 GCF_902498195.1 Pseudomonas fluorescens
CATCCCGAACTCAGAAGTGAAACGATGCATCGCCGATGGTAGTGTGGGGTTTCCCCATGTGAGAGTAGGTCATCGTCAAGATTAAATTCCGAAACCCCAATTGCGAAAGCAGTTGGGGTTTTGTTTTGCCTGCGAAAAAATGGCGTAAAGAAAGGGACAGCCTAAGGGCTGTCCCTGTTCCGTGGTATCGAGTCGCGCTCGGCGATGTTCCGAGCACTGTGTCGGTAACCTCAGAAATACACCAATGCTTCCACGGTTCCGGTCAGTTGGTTGCGAGCATCACCCTGGCCGAAAGGTCGGGCGTCGTCCTGGCCATTGAACCAGTCGTAGCGCAGTTCCGGGCGCAGTGACAGGTATTTGTTGAAGTCGTAGCGCAGCCCTGTGGTCAGTGCATTGAAGGCGCCGCGGGCGGTGGAGGAGGGGAACAGGACGTAGCCGTCCGGGTCATCAAAATGCTCGGCCCGTACGGAAAACGACAAGTCCTTGCGTTGCTGGTAAGTCAACACGAGGTTGGCTCCCCACCAATGTGCGCCATCAAAACCGGGGCCGGTGACGATGTCCACGGTCGACGACTTGCCGTCTCCGTCCTGGTGGCCATAGACCATTTCACCGCCCATCGACCAGCGCTCATTGAACCTGTGCCAGCCATTGAGCGAGTGTTGCTGTTTGAACTGGCCATCAGGGGAGATCACGCGGCCGCGGGGCGTTTGTATGTCGCTGCGGCTGTCGTTTTGTGAGTCGCCAACCAGAAATTCATAGTCGATCCAGGTGTTCATGTCTGGCGTACGCCAGCGAAGTGCGCCGAGCAACGCCTTGCTGTCGTTGTTGTCGCGCAGGTTGCCCTGGCCCTGAATCACGCCTAACTCGGCGCCGAACAACAGGCTGGAGTTGCTGATCAGGCGTTTGCCCAGCAGGAAACCGGACACCGCACCGGACTCGGTCATGAACGCATAGGAACGGCTGGCAAACGGGTTGCGCGCGGCACGCACGTTAGGCGGGATTTCATAGCCAAGGGCCGGGCCGAAAATACCGGCAATGGCAGTAAAACCGCCGGCATACGGCAGGTAAGCCGTGGCGGCGATGTTGGGTACGGCGAGGAAGTTCTGTTTATCGCGTCGGGCCTTGTCCGGATCGTCGTCGCCTGGAGAGTTGATGCCCCAATGCATGTCCCAGCCGTAAGTGCGGGCCTGTTGAGCATTGCGTCCGTAGGCCGCTTCGAGCGTGAAGCCAAACGACGCTTCGGTGGGGGCAGGGCCTGGCAATGGAGTGACACGGGGGACGAAGTTGGCCTTCAACGCTTTGTCGGCAAACAGGTGCAGCGTGGCTAGCTCAAAGCCTTCATCGCCGAACCCGGCCACTGGGGTGTTGGTCTGTCCGGACTCGCGATCCTTGTGGGATGAGTTGTTGTTGAGTGAATAACCGGCATCCAGCAAGCCAGACACCTTGATGCCGTAGTCACGCTCAAGCGAGTCGCCGAAGACGCTGCGAAACACAGTGCCTTCGCCGACGTCGGCAGGTTGACCGGCCAGGCAATGTCCCGTTGCGAGGGCGAGCAGAACCGCACCAAACGATTTGACGTTGATGTTCTTCATGGGGTTTCTCTTGTTCTTATTGGGCAGGCGGCCATCCACTGGCCGCTTTTTTGTGGGTACTTATTGGGTAACGGGCACAGCGGTGGTTCGATTCATACGCCAGAAGCCAATGATGCCGATGGCCGTAATGCTGGCGGGAACGGCGGCGGCCACCAGCAGATCACTGGTCGACCACTGCAGGGACAGGAGCAGGGCGCCGACAAAAGGCCCACAGATGCCCCCCAGTCGGCCGAGTCCCAAGGTCCAGCCCGTGCCGGTGGCGCGCAGCGCCGTTGGATAAAAGGTGGCGGTCATGGCATTCAGTGCGGCTTGACCACCGAGGATGCCGAAGCCGGCAACGGCAATGCTCAAGTAGGCCAGATTGATCGAGGTGTAGAAGTGGCTGAACAGAATGATGGCCACGGCGGAGACGATGAAAGTGGGGACCAGCACGGCACCGAAGCCGCGTCGGTCGACAAACCAGCCCAGTAGCCAGCCGCCCGCCAATCCACCGAGCCACATGGCTGTGCCTGCCAACACTGCTTGCGACGGTGAATGGCCTGCGCCACTCATCAGCACCGGTGTCCAGGACGCCAGGAAGTAGACGCAGAGCATGTTCATGAAGTTGATCAGCCACAGCAACAAGGTGCCGATCAGCCTGCCATCGACAAACAGGTGAGTGAGCGAAAGACCTTTTTTGCGCGGTTCACCGATTACCAGGGTCGTCTGTTCGCCGATCTGTAGGCCTGGCTCGATGCGGCCAAGGATAGTCCGGACGCGGTCGAGTTGGCGCGAGCGCAGCACACACCACTGCAGTGATTCGGGCAGTGCGACAAGCATCAGTAAACCCAGGCAAAACGGGGCGATGGCACCCAGATAAAAAACTGCCTGCCAGCCGTATAGCGGAATCAGCGCAGCAGCAATGGCGCCACCGACCAGCCCGCCGACAACCATCCCCGACGAGACCAGCGTCAACAACATCACGCGGTTGTGCCGGGGAGCGTATTCGGTCACGAGCGTGGCGACGTTGGGCACGATTGCACCCATCGCGATGCCGGTGAAAAAGCGCAGTACCAGCAGGCCATCCACTGTGGTGGCCTGAGCGGTGAAGTACATCAGAACCGCCATGACCAGGGATGCGGTCAGCAGCACGGGCCGTCGACCGACGCGGTCGGCAATCGAACCCAGGGCCAGTGAGCCGATCAACATGCCGAGCATGCTGATGCTGAACACCGGGCCCAGGTTTGCTTTGGCGATGCCCCATTCGGCGATCAGGCTGGGGGCGGCGTAGGCCATGGCTTGAATGTCGAAACCATCGACGACCATGCACAGGAAGCATTGGATGAGCACAAGCATCTGAAAGGCGCCCAAGCGACTCCTTTCGACAATCGCGCAGATGTCGAGTTGATTGTTCACGGGAATACCTCTGTTGTAATTATTTTCGGTAAGAGCGGTGTTCTGAACGAAGGGTCAAAGCGGTTGCCGTGCCTGGGAAATCCCCATTGAGGGCGTAGGCGAAGATAAGTAATCAGTCGGCGAGCCAGGCGCTGGCCTCAGCCCGCATGACTTGCTCCAGGTCGCTGCCGCGGGTGGCGAAAACTCGATTGAGCGGGAAGCCGCTTTTCTCCAGCAGATAGGCAAGCGGTGCGTACTCACGTGGGTAGCGCGACACGGTTTCACGATCGATCTCAACCAGGCCTTGAGGGAAAGTGAAGCTGCCCATGTCATAGATGCTCTGACGCTTGACCAGCTTCCAGGCACCGTCGCGTTTTTCCACCAGGTCATAGAAGCGGTTGTGCGCGCTGCAACCCAGGTTCAGACGGACGTTTTCAGCAACGATCACGGCATTGGTTTCGACGACCGCCTTGTTCCCGTTGAGGCTAACCACTGGCGTACCGATCAGGTGTTTGGTACGCAAGTCGGACTTGCCCATGCGCTTGGACCCCTCGACGAACTGCGCGAACGGGCCTTCAAACCAGGTGACTTCGATGATGCCGTCCGGGTGAGCCAGGTTGGCCAGTTGATCCCATTGGCCGAGATCGCGATGAATCCAGCCAGTGATCAGATCGGTGATTTGAAGACGGTCTTCCAGGTAAGTCTGCATGGGATGTCCTTGGCAGGTGGTGTGTTGTTGAATCAGCATCCACCTCTGGACAGACAACTTCAAATAGATTGATATGAACAATCAATCATTAAATCTGATGGAGTTAAGTGCCCATGGATCTGCGGCATTTGCGGTACTTTCTGGCGGTTGCGCAGGAAGGTCATTTCGGCCGGGCAGCCCAGCGTTTGCACATTGTCCAGTCTGCGCTGAGCATGCAGATCCGCGCTTTGGAAGAGGAGCTCGGTGGCCCGTTGTTCCTGCGGACCAGCCGTCGCGTGGAGCTGACCGAAGCCGGGGTGCTGTTGCGTGATGAAGCACAGCGCACACTCGACCAGGCCGCGCATGCCCAGCGTGTGGTGCAGCGTTCCTTGCGGGGCGAGATGGGGACTGTGCGCATAGGCTTTGCCGGTAACGCGGTGTTCAGTGGACGGTTGATGGCTGACGTTCGCGCCTTTCGAGCGGCGTACCCGGATGCTGAAGTGATCCTGCGCGAGCTGGCGCCACAGTTGCAGGTCGAGGCCATCCAGAACGGCCAACTGGACCTGGGTTACGCGCCCAGTCATGGCGGTCAGGTTCTGGATAGCGATCTGTTGTTTGAGCGAATCGGCACGTGGCCACTGGTCTTGGCATTGCCGCAGGACCATCTCCTTGCGAACCAGGAGTCCTTGCGCGTGCCCATGCTCGGTGGCGAATCGTTGATCATTTACGCAGCTCACGGCGCCGATGAGTACATGCTGGCGGGGTTGCGAAAAGCATTGGGGCGCGAGCCCAAGGTCCAGCGCACCACCAGCACCTTAAGCGTGCTGGCGCTGGTGGCGGCCGGCATGGGCGTCGCAATGGTGCCGGCACCGTTAATGCAGGTCACCATTCCGGGGCTGATCTATCGGACATTCGACGACGTTGAACCGCATACCGACTTGCTGCTGATCAGTCGTGCCAATGAAACCGGTGGTGCGGTGCGTGCGTTCCTGAGGGTTGCGCATCAAGGTGGCGAGGCGGCTGCGACGCTTTTCTAGAGCGCAAGATTGAGTTGTCGATCTGTCAGGCCGCGTTCAGCTTTCCGTATTGGCCGGAGAAGAATAGTAGTGGTCGCGCCTGTTCGGCCTCTACAAGTTCGACCACCTCAGCGATGTACAGTTGGTGATCGCCGGCGGCATGGATCTGGACAACCCGGGCAACAATGTGTGCCAGGCTGCCCTCGATGATGGGTACGCCCCGGACTTTGTTCATGGTCACGTTCAGTCCCTCCACAGTGCGGCCTGCGAAGTGTCCGCTGATGTGCTCCTGTTGTTCGGTGAGAAAGTTCACGCCGTAAAAGTCGCCTTGCCGGATGTGCTTGCAAAAGCGTGATTCGTTTTTGATCGAGACCAGAATCAGCTGGGGCTCCAGCGACACTGACAGGAACGCATTGGCCGTCATGCCCGCTGGCTCATTTTCTCGTTCGTAGGTCACCACTGTGACACCTGTGGCAAATCGGCCCATGACACGGCGAAACTTGGCGGTGTCATTGTGTGCATCATTCATTGTCGTTCTCCATTCGTTTGCCAAGCGGCCAGTGCGGCTGACCGCGCGAGACGTGCAATCACACCAGAGGGGTATTGGCCTCTTTGCCACACAGGATCCGACCAAACAGTTCCAGGTTGGTGGAGGTGCACACCACACCATGCAGATTGGCCACTCTGGCGTCGCGCCACAGGCGGTTGAATGGATTGGCGCTACCTGCCAGGGAACCGCCGCTTGCCGTTGCCAGCAAGTCGACACCTTCCCAGATCAACTGACTGGCATAACCCGTGTCGCGGCGGATGCGGGCCCGTGTTTGCCGGTCCATCGCCGATCCGGCAGAAGCGCAGGCGTCGATTTCCCCTACGCAACGCTCCACCACCAGGCGCGCGGCATCGAGCTTGGCCGAAGCCTCGCCCACCTGCAGGTGAGTGACCGCAGCTTCGTCCTGTTGGGTGTACCAGGTGTACTGGATGCCGCGGCCCGGTAGCTTGGCGAGAAAGGTTTCCAAGGCTGCCTTGGCAATGCCCAGGGCGGGGAATACCAGAATGATTGCCAGCAACGGGATGAATGCGCCGCGATAAAGCGCTTCGCCTTGCAAGTGGGTAGAGGCGTATTCGCCGGCGATCGCTTTGGACACCGAGGCAATGCGCTCATCGGGTACGAACAGATTGTTGACTGACACCGAGGTACTGCCACTTCCCCGCAGAGCCATGGTGTCCCAATCGTGTAGCAGCGTGATGTCTTCCACCGGTATGAGGGCCAGGCCCTGGTCCACGGTTTCACCCGCTTCATTGACAATTGGAATCCCGAGCAAGTCCCACTGTGCGTGATACACGCCGCTGTTGAATCCCCACAGGCCTTCTTCGATGAGGATACCGCCTGCCACACGCTTCACCTTGGCTTTGCGTGGGGACAGCACACCACTGCTGCGCACCTTGCTACCACTAGCGAAAATGGGATCACTGACGGTCTTTGGATACAACGTTGCGAGCATCCAGTTGCAAATATTGATCAGTGCACAGGCCCAGCCAGCCGAGGCATCACCACGGCCTATTTCACTGACCACTTCCATGTAGGTTCTGATGCTGGTTTGCAGACCGCCATGCTGGCGTGGAATCATCAGATCGAAGGCGCCGATGGCGTCAAGGTCGGCCACGGTTTTTTCGGGCAGACGCGCCAGTTCGTCGACTTCACGAGTACGCGAACGCAAAGTCTCGACCAGACCGCTGGCGCGGGCGATCAACTCGCTTTCATGAATGTGCTCATTGATCGTTGCATTGAGGAGGACAGAGTTCATGGCTTTTCCTGTTATTGAGATTATTGGATGAGCTTCTGACACAATAGTGACGAATTCGTCACGGTGACAAATTCGATACTAATAGAAATATATTTTTTTAGTAAAGATATAAATTCATCTATTCGCCGATGCGATTCGATGCGAAAAGGCATAACGCAAATGGAAATCACGGCAACACCTGTAAACGACCTGGACGTACCGCTGGATCACCGGAGCGTGACCGCCCAACGCAAGCGGGACGCGATGCGCGCGCGGATACTGTCGGCGACCATGGACTTGCTGGAGGACCCCGCCAAGGTGTCCGTCACCATCGAGGACGTCGCGCGGGAGGCGAAAATTTCCCGGGGAGCTTTCTACAAACATTTTTCTTCACTGGAGGAGGCAGTGGCAGCCATAGGCCAGGAAGCGACCGATGGCATGACGCTGCATATCCTGCCCGTGTATGACGTACTGACTCACCCGCTGGAGCGCATCAGCACGGCGATGCGTCTGTTTTTGCTTCGCGCACATACTGACCGTCGCTGGGCAGCGTTTTTCATCCGGGCGGACTTGATGCAGGACCAATCGATTTTGCTGAAGTACGTGTTGGCCGATCTGGAAGCTGGCTGTCATGCCGGCTTGCTTGACCTACCATCGATGCAGGCAGGCGTCGATGCCTTGATTGGTGCGACCCTGGAAGGGGTTCGGAGCATGAACCAACGCAAGGTGGACGATCCGCAGGCCTACATCGATGCAGTCATCTTGATGGTGTTGCGTGGTTTCGGCGTGGGGAACACGGCGGCGCATGAGGCCGTGGCGTTCTCCAGGTCCTACCTGCAAGCGCGAGCTCAATCGGATTTGAAAGATCCAGCGAGCCCCTGAGAAGGCTCGCTTTTTCCTTCAACCTGGCGTTCTGGCGGCCCATTCGATTCTCAATCGTGCCAGCACCGATACCAGCCGTTTTTCTCGCTGATGTGCAACGGGGTCTGGTACAGGTCCGAAAGGTGCGCGCTGGTCAATAGTTCGGACTTGGCACCGTCGGCCACTATCTGACCTTGCCTGATCAACACCACGCGGTCGATTTCCGGAATGATCTCGTCAACGTGGTGAGTGGTGATGAGCAAGGCTCGTCCCTCACTGCAAAAACTGCGCAGCAGCGTCAACATGGCCAGGCTGGCACCCATGTCGAGTCCATTGGCCGGCTCATCGAAAATCAGCGCCTCGGGATGATGCACCAGCGCTCGGGCCAGCAACAGGCGTCTTTTCTGGCCGGTGGAAAGGCGCTGGAACATGCAGGATTCATCCTGCGAAATCCCCAGGCTGGCCATCATGGCGCGTGCCTGCTCAAGCTGAAGCTCGGTCGGTCGCAGATGTTCATGACGGCCGATGGCGCCAAAAAAGCCGGAAACCACAACGTCCAATGCGCTGGTGTAGGGCGTGTAGTCCTCTTGCAGGTCCTGTGACACGAAGCCGATCCTGTTCCGCAGCTGCCACAGATTCAGGGTCTCGCTGCCGAACAGCTTCAGGTAACTGCCTTCCTGGGCCACCGGGTAAAGTTCCCGGTTGATCAACTTGAGCAGGGTGCTTTTACCCGCGCTGTTAGGGCCGAGAATGGCAACGCGCTCCTTCGGCCCGATCTTCAAGGACAACTGGTCGAGCACTCGAGTCTGTTGCTGATACGCGGTGACGTTATGGAGTTCAATCATCTGAAAAACCTTGCAGAAAGTAAGCCCGGGCTAGATGCGAAACCTGTCGATGTGCCCGCGCAGTCCGGCGGCCAACAGCGACAGTTCTTCGCTGGTCAAGTGTATCTGTGCAGCGCCCGCCGAGGTTTGCACGGACAGATCACGAATGCTGATCAAACTCCGGTCGATCTCTCGGGAAGCTTGGGCCTGTTGTTCTGAAGCGCTGGCGATGACCACGTTCATTTGACTGATGGTCTCCACCGCAACGGTGACCTCTTGCAAGGCAGTATCCGCTTGCCGGGCGATACCGAGGGTCGAGTGGACACGTTCAGTGCTCTCTTGCATGGAGCAAAGCGTGTGTGCCGCCACGCTACGCAAGGAACTGACCATGTGCTCGATTTCCTGCGTTGATTGTTGCGTGCGCAATGCCAGCGCCCGGACTTCTTCGGCGACGACGGCGAACCCGCGACCCGCTTCCCCGGCCCGTGCGGCCTCAATGGCTGCGTTAAGCGCCAACAGGTTGGTCTGTTCGGCAATCGACCGTATCACTTCCAGCACACGGTTGATGCCGGACACGCTGCCGGCAAGCGCTTCGACTCGATCGGCAGTAATCGAAATGCCCTCTGCCAACACCGATAACGATTCAAGGGTTTCCATGACCCGGGCTTTTCCGGTTTGCGCCGCGATGTCCGTGGTACGTGACGCCAGAGCTGTCGCTGATGCGTTTCTGGCCACTTCATCGACGGCAGCGGTCATTTCATTCACGGCGGTGGCGGCTTGCTCGATTTCCTTGTTCTGTTCTTCAAGCCCGCTGTTCGCGGTCGCGATCACGCCATGAAACTGCTGCGAAGACTGCGCCAGCCGGGTGGAAGAGTCCGTAATGCGCAGCACCGTGTCGTGAAGGTGCGCCTGCATGGTCCCAAGCGCCTGAAGCAACAATGCCGGTTCGTCTTTCCCTGTGTCATTGATGGTGGAAGTCAGATCACCGCGGGCAATGTTCTGCGCGACATGAAGCGCATCGAGCAGGGGCTGATTGATACTTCGGGTGTAGAGCGTCGCCAGCAGTACTGTCAGCAGGGCGGCCAGGGCCATTGCCGTGATGACCCCCACCACGACGCGCTGACGCGTTTGTTGTTCGAACCCGGCGCTCTGTTGATAGCGCTGCCGGTAAAAGTCCTGCAATTGACCCGAGCGCTCTCCCAGCTCCATGGCAAATTTATCGATAGGGCCATTGAGAATGTCCGTGGCTGCCTGGCGTTGACCTTCCGCTGCCAGCCGTATGACCTCAAGCTGTTCATGACGGAACGCATTTGAGGCGTCCAGGTATCGCTGGAAAATCTCCCGCTCCGCCGGCTGCCGCAGTTGCGCTGCAAACGTTTCTTGTTGCTGGCGCACATCGTCGAGGACCTGCATCAGTGCGCTCTGATTGGTCGCCAGGGCCGCCGGGTCACGCAGCACGACCATGCGAAACGTCATTATTCCGGCTCGATCCTCTGTTTTGTTCAGCGCCGCGAGCCGGATGAGACTCGGCACCCAGACTTCCCTGATCGCGTCGGACTCCACGCTTAATTGCCTGACCATGCTCAATGAGAACAGGCCCAGTAGCAGGACAACCAATCCAAACAAGCCAAATCCGAAAACCGAGCGCGGTGCCAACTTCATTTTTCTGAAAAACAACGGATTTTTCCTCAAAGAAGGGATCCTGACAGGCACCCCGAAAGAGCAGGCGCACTGTCATGTCGAACATCAAACGAACCGGCGCCAGCTTGTGGCCGGCGCCGTTATTTCAATGAAACGCTTGAGGGATAGTTCAGTTCCGGGCGGTCGTGGCACCTGGCACTGGCATGCACACCTTGCGCATGACGGGGAGAGTCGTTGTTGCCCATCGACACGCCCATTCCGACGTCCTGTCGCTCCCCGAATGGAGAGTGAATGCTTTACACGCTGTCGATGCCCTCGGCGGCCGGCGCAGAAACTCTGGCCGGAGCGGTTTCGCGCAAGCATGTCGCGACCAGCAAGCCGACCAGCACCGCGCCGAGTGCCAGGTACATGGTGTTTTCGATGCCGTGGTGCTGGGCGATGTACCCCGCGATGGCGGGTGCAACGCCGCCGCCGAAAATCTCGCCGATGCCCACCACCAGGCCCGTTGCGGTGGAGGTCAACGCCGCTGGAACGGATTCGCTGGTCAGTGGCCCGACTGTCATGCAGATCATGCTGAAGTTGAAAAAGATCGTCAGGAACAGCAAGGCGAACAATTTCATCGGTTCCGCTCCAGTACCCATCAGCAACCAGAGGAACACACCGGTGGCGACGAACGAAATCAGCACCACGGGTTTGCGTCCGATGCGGTCGGACACGGCTGGCATGATCAACTGCCCGAGAAAACCACCCAGGCCGATGGCCGACATCACGAAGCCCATTTGCTGCACGTCCAGGTGCAAATAGTCCATCAGGTAGTTGGGCATCATCACGCTGATGACAAACAGGCAGGTCAGCATGCAAAACATCCCGACGATGTTCAGCCATACGTTGCGATAGCGCAGGGCATCCAGCCAGCCGGTGTGCTTGGCGTCTGAGCGGGTTTCGGTTTTGGGCGGTGTCGCGACGCGGGTTTCCCGCAAGTGCCGGTACATCGCCAGGGCCAGCAGGAAGCCCGGCAACGACACGATCACGAACACCCAGCGCCACGACGGCACCACCAGCAACAGTTGAGTGGCGAGAATCGGCGCAAGCCCCAGGCCCAGGATCGGGAAGAAGGCCTGCTGGATACCAATGTTCATGCCGCGCCGGGCAGGGTGCGAGGACTCCGCCGTGGCCGCCAGGGCTGTCGGGGTAAAGGCGCCTTCGGAGATGCCCATGATCGCGCGGATCAGCAGCAATCCGCCGATACCGGTCGCCAGCCCCGAGAGGCCCGCCAACAGAGAAAATACCAGTACTGCCGGAATCAGCACTTTGCGTCGACCGATGCGGTCGGAAAGGCGCCCCATAAAGATCGAAGAAATACCCCAGGCCAACCCCAGAATGGCAGTCACGTTGCCCAGGTCCTGATAGTTCAGGCCCAAGTCTTTCATCATCACTGGGAACAGCGGCAGGATGATGAACCGGTCCAGGCCCACCAGGCCGAATCCCAAGGCCAGCAAGGCCACCGCTTTGAACTCGTATCGAACATCCCACGCGTGCTTATTGTTGTTCATGGTTGTCACTCGGATGGAGTTGAGAAAGGCAGCCATGGCCTGGCTGCCAGGGGCTTAGAAATAGATCAGGGCTTCGACCAGGCCGGTCAGCTGTGTGCGGTCACGTCCGGCGCCGAACGGGTGGTCGTCGGCGTTGCCGTCGAACACGTCGTACCGCACTTCGGGACGCAGCGAGATGTACTTGTCCAGGTCGTAACGCAGGCCGGCAGTGACGGCGTTGAAATTGCCGCGAGCGGTGGAGACGGGCAGCAGGATGAAACCGTCGGGGTCGGCGAAATGCTCGGCCCGTACCGAATACGAAAGATCGGGTCGTTGCTGATACGTCAGCACCGCGTTGGCGCCCCACCAATGTGCGCCGTCAAAACCGGGGCCGTTGATGATGTCGACAGTGGTGGCTTTGCCGTCACCGTCCTGGTGGCCATACACCACTTCGGCGCCCATCGACCAGTTGGCGTCGAATCGATGCCAGCCGTTGAGCGAGTGCTGTTGTTTGAACTGTCCATCCGGCGACACCAGCCGCGAGGTCGGTGCCTGCACGTCGCTGAAACTGTCATTCTGCTCATCACCAAGGATGAATTCGTAGTCGATCCAGGTCTGCATGTCGGCGGTACGCCAACGCAGGGCGCCCATCAGCGACTTGGTGTCGTTGTTATCGCGCAGGTTGTTCCAGCCCTGCACCACGCCCAACTCCACACCGAAAATGCCTGACTCGCCGTTGTACAGGCGTGAACCGAACTGGACGCCACCCACCGTGCCGGGCTCGCTGACAAAGGCGTAGGTTTTGCTGGCAAACGGGTTACGCGCGGCGCGGATGTTCGGCGGGATTTCATAGCCTAGCGCCGGGCCGAAGACACCCGCCATGGCGGTGATGCCGGGGCCGTAGGGCAAATAGGCGGTGGCGGCGATGTTGGGAACGGCGAGGAATTTCTGTTTGTCACGCTGGGCCTTGGCCAGGTCGTCGTCGCCGGGGGAGTTGATGCCCCAGTGCATATCCCAGCCTTGGGTGCGGGCGAACTGGGCGTTGCGGCCATAGTTCATTTCAAAGGTGAAGCCGAAAGAGGCTTCAGTGGGTTGCGGACCGGGCAGGGGGGTGATGCGCGGCACCATGTCACCCTTGAGCGCCTTGTCGACAAACAGATGCAGGCCGCCCCATTCCAGGCCTTCATCGGCGAAACCCACCAGCGGCAGATTGCTCAAGCCATCCTGGCGTTCGTCGTGGGTCGAGCGGTTGTTGCGCGAGTAACCCGTGTCGAATAATCCCGAGACCGTAATCCCGTAGTCCTTTTCCAGCGTGTCACCGAACAGGCTGCGAAACAGCGTGCCTTCGCCTGTTTCAGGGCTGTCGGCGGCGTGGGTATTGAGCGTTGCGAAGGCGGCCAGAACCGCACCAAGCGCTTTCACCTTGATGTTATGCATTGTCTCTCTCTTGTTTTTGTTGTCAGAGCTTTGAAGGGTGGGGCGTCCGTGCCCCCTGGAACTCGGTGTCAGACGTGGCAGGCCCTGGCCTGATTGACGACGGCGTTTTGCTGCAATTGCCCGCGCAGGGAGTTGAGGAGCTTCGGCAGCGCCGACAGCTCGGCGACCCCGCCATAGCAGTAGTAATCCGGACGCACCACCAGCACCTTGAGCCCGGCCTCGGCCATGAACTGCAAGTACTTGCCGGAGACGTCGCGGTAAATGCCTTTGGCGTTGTCAGCCACAGGTGCCAGCCGAACCACTTGCAGGCTGTAGTCACGGATAAAGCCCAGTTGCTGCGCATCGAGCTGCGCAAGCGGATCTTCGTCACCGCGCACCAGCAAGTGGAAGCCGCGTCCGATGACATCGTCGTAGCGACTGACCTTGCCATCGATTTCAATCGAGCCGTGTACCCCGAGAATGCCGCGCAATTGGCCATCCTTCTGTAAAAGTCCGTCGGTCAAACCGGGGAACGGCGGCAGCGGAGCGACGTTGCCGCTCAGGTACGCGGCGTCACGTTCGGCGGCCTTCACCGGGTCAGATACGCAGACCACTTTGCCCATCGCCATGGACGCTTCGATCACCGCGCGGATCTGTGGTTTGCGTTCCAGGGTGTAGCTGTCCAGCAGGTTGTCGTCAGCCAGGCCGCGCAGCAGCAAGTCCAGGCGCCAGGACAGATTCCATGCATCACGAATGCCCGAGCACATGCCCTGGCCCATGAACGGTGGCATCACGTGGGCCGCATCGCCGGCCAGCATCACCCGGCCGCTGTGCCAGTTCGAAGCAATGCGCGAGCGGAACTGATAGACCGCGTGGCGCACCAGGTCAGCGGTGTCCGGGGTGACCCAACGCGACAGCAGCGACCAGACCTTGTCGGTGTCTTGCAGGTCTTCGAGGGTTTCGTGGGGCAGGCGCATGAACTCCCAGCGACGATAACCGGGGCCGCCAGGGACCATGGTGGTCGGGCGCTCGGGGTTGCACCACTGGCCGATGTCCGGCACGTCCAGCTCCACGCCAGGCTTGGGCTGCAGGTCGACGACCAGCCAGTCCTCCTGGAAACCCAGGTCTTGCCATTCGATGCCCAGCGACTGGCGCACGAAGCTGTTGGCGCCGTCGGCACCGATCACATAGCGAGCGCGGACGCTTTGCTGTTCTTCGCCCAAGGAGAACTTGCCGTCTTCACGAATTACTCGGTTGAGCACCATGTCACAGCCATTGGCGTCCTGCTTGAGCGCGGTGGCTTCCCAGCCCTGATGGATCTGCACGTTGGCGATGCTTTTGGCTTTGCGGTCCAGTGCGGCTTCCAGCGACGGCTGGTTGAAGAGGTAGCCGAAGGGGCCGTCGCTGATGGACTCGGCCGACCAGTCGATCTCCACCAGGACTTTCCAGTCAGCGTTGAACCACTGATAGCGCGCCGACGGCTGGGAGATTTTCGCCAGCTCGTCACCGAGCCCCATGGACAGGAAAACCCGGCGGATTTCATGATCGTAGAAAACCGCGCGCGGCAGCGGATACAGCGCCGGCCAGCGTTCGAAGACGGCGACGGTGTAACCCATCTGGCCCAACAGAATGGCCAGGGTCTGGCCGACGGGGCCGTAACCGGCAATGGCGACATCGACTGTGGTGTGCTGATTCATGACTGTGCCTCGTGTACTTCTCAAAGATTTCCGGACATGGCCGGGCCCGTCGCGCGATCCAAAGGACGCGCGCCATGCGGGCAGGTGAGGTGTGCTGGAGCGGGGCAGGGAAACTCAGGCGGGGGCCGGGGTGTCCGCTTCAGTGTTGAAAATGAAGTTGTCCGGAACGTCCGGACCCCACAGGTACAGGGAGTTTTCGGGCGGGTAATCGCCAGCGGGCCATTCGCTGCCTTCGCTGATGTAGTCCATGTCCGCCGAGTATTCGCAGAAGGAGCCCCACGGGTCTTGTACGTAATGGAAGTAGTTCGAACCCAGGCAATGACGCCCCGTGCCCCAGCCTTTGGTGTGGCCAGCCGCGGCCATTTGCGAGGCGCCGGCGCCGACTTCGTCAATGCTGTCGACTTCCCAGGCGGCGTGGTGCCAGCCCTTGGCACTGCTCTTGGCGAACGCCACCAGATGGTGATCGCAGCCGTGGGCGGCGTGGCTGAAGGCGATGATGTCCATCGACTTGTCCGAAAGCTTCAGACCCAGCGCGTGTTCATAGAAGTGTAGGGCACCTAGGACGTCCGGGGTGAACAACAGGACATGGGACAGGCGGCGAGGGCGAATCTTCGCCAGGCCATCGCGGGTCGTCGCGCCGCGACGGTTGGCCGGGGTGGCGCTGTTGTGGTGGGCCGTCTTTTGGTCGGGCATGGTTTTGGTGCCGACCTTGACCTGCAACAGATTGCCGTCCGGATCACGGAACCAGATGCCGGAACCGGGGCGATCCTCAAAGCGACCACCCGCTGCTTCAATCTGCTGACGCAGGGCGCTGAAGTCCTGCTCATAGCAATTGAAGCTCAGGTACGCCAGTGACTTGGAAGCGGCGGGCAGGATCTTCGCCCACACGTGCCCGTCAGCTGCCCGCAGGAGGAGTTGCTGTGCGCCACGTTCGACTTCGAGGCCGAAGCTTTCGAAAAATTGGCAGGCTTCGTCCAGGGACGGAACGTTCAGCGCGTAATGATCGATTGAATGCACACCATGGGACACGCTCATGATTGCCTCCATTTTTAATTATTGTAGTTATTGCGCGCAGGGCTTGGGAGCGGCCCTGCGCCGAGTGTGAAGCGGCGTTATCAGGCTTCGTCAACCACCGGGTTTACCAGTTTGCCAATGCCCTCGATCGACACTTCGACAACATCGCCAGCCTTCAGGTAGACCTTTGGATTCATGCCAAAACCAACGCCGGCCGGGGTCCCGCTGACAATCACGTCGCCGGCTTCCAGGGTCACCGCTTCACTGAGCGTGGAGATGATGGTGGCCACGTCGAACAGCATGTCGTCGGTGTTGGCCGATTGTACAACCTTGCCATTGACCCGGGTTTCCAGCAGCAAACCCTTGCCACCGGCTGGCAGCTCGTCAGCCGTCACCAGCACCGGACCGAACGCGCCGGTGTCGTCGAAATTCTTGCCAACAGTCCATTGCGGCGAAATGAACTGGTAGTCACGCACCGAACCTTCGTTGAACAACGCGTAGCCGGCGACATGGCTGAGTGCATCTTCCTTGCGAATGTGGCGACCACCGCTCTTGAGCACCACCGCCATTTCGCCTTCGTAGTCGAGGGTGTCGGAAATGCGCGGGCGAATCAGCGGTTTGTTGTGGGCGGTCAGGCTGGAGTTCCAGCGCGGGAACAGGGTCGGGTAGCTCGGTTGGGCGTACGGCGACTCCTTGGTGTGGTCGGCATAGTTCAGGCCCACACACACGATCTTGGTCGGGCGCGCCATCAAGGGCAGGTAAGCGTCTTCGGCGATCTCGACCAGCGCACCGTTGGCTTCGGCACCGTGGGTGGTCAGATCGACGCCGCGGGCCAGCAGCGACTCAAGGGATTCGGTACCCAGTACGCGTACACCTTCGGCGGAGACGACACCCAGGACTGGTTGACCTTGATTGAGGAAACGGACGTAGCGCATGACGGTTTCTCTTATTGGCTTGAAAAGGGGTCGGTGTGGAAGGGCAGCCGACCGCGTAGTCACTAAGCTAGGCTCAATAAAATATATCGTCAACAAAAAATATATATTTTTCCAAATATGAGAAATTTTGCGATCTGTGTATGATTCGAACAGACAACGCGTAAATAGGAGTCAACCGTGAATTCCCCCCTGATCAACTGGCAATCTTCGGAACCCGCTGAAAAGCGCACCATGGCCTCGCAACTCGAAGCCAGGATTCGCCAGGACATCATCAATGGCCAACTGGCGCCCGGCAGTCGCCTGCGCCTCAAGGAACTGGCCGAGGCCTACGACGTGGGTGTGATTCCACTGCGCGAAGCCTTGTCGCGACTGGCCAGCAGCGGCTTTGTCTCGGCGGCGGATCAGAAGGGCTTCAGCGTTGGGCAGATCTCCGCAGCGGAAATCGCCGACATCACGGCTGCCCGGTTACACATCGAATGCAAGGCGCTGGCTGACTCCATTCGCCAAGGGGACGTGGAGTGGGAGAGCCGCGTGCTCGCCGCCCATCACCGGCTTGACCGCCTGACCATCGTCGAAGGCCCCGAACGCTTGCTCAAACCGGAATGGGAAAACGCTCACGAGCTGTTCCATCAGGCGCTCATTTCAAGCTGCAATTCACCCACATTGCTGCGCCTGTGTGCGTCTCTGCGGGATCAAACCGCGCGCTACCGCTTCCTGTCGATGCACTACGCCGAGAGCTCCGCGCGCGATGTGCCCCATGAACACCGGGAGTTGATGGACGCGGCGCTGGCCAAAGACATCGACAAAGCGTGCGAGCTGCTGGCCAGCCACTACCAGACCACCACCGACTCAGTGTTAAAGCACGCCCTGTTGATCCAGGCCTGAAATTTTTCCCTGCAAGGGCGAGATCAACGCCTCGACGGTGGCAGGAATGTGCTTGAGTTCGATTTCAGCCTGGTTGAGCAGCCACTCATAGATGGAACCGGTCAGCAGCGCCTTGATCGACGTCGCAATCGTTGGGATGTCTGTGCAAGGCGTGCCGTCGGCCTCCTTGAAGCGCATGTTCAATGCTGCGGTCACGTAGGTCTTGATTCGATTGAATATGCGCGTCAGCCGACGATACACCTGATCATTTTCAGCGATCAGTTCGGTGCGATGCAGCAGGATCAATGTGACCCGGTGCAGGCGTACATCACTGATAATTTCCTCCAGTCCATCTCCCAGGGCCCTGGACAATTGCGAGACCGTCGGTGCCTGGCTCAAACAACTGAATCGCTCGGGCAGTTGATCCCATGGCAATCGGGCACGGTTGAGCACCGCATCGAGCAACTCGGATTTATCCCTGAAGTGCCAATAGATCGCTCCCCGCGACAACCCGGCTCGCTCAGCGATTTCCTGAAAGGTGGCTTGGGCGTAACCACGATGACTAAACACTTCTTCAGCCGCCTCGAGTAACAGATGGCGGGTGATTTCTACATCTTCTTTACGTTTTCTGACCATCATCGATTCTCATCAATATTCGCCAGCCAGCCTGGAAATCGAGGCTCGGCAGGCCTCCAGTGCCTGGCGAAATTCTTCGGAGCGCATCTGAAAGCGTGAGGTGGGTGCCACAACGGCGACGGCGTGGGGGCCCATGAACGTCGGGATCAGGATGCTGCAGGCACTGATACCCACCGTGTGTTCCTGGTGATCGGTGGCAAAGCCGCTTTCACGAATCGATACCATCTCGTTGAGCAGCGATCGGATGTCATGGGTCGAGTCCGTCAGTTTTTCCGGGGATTGGCCCAATACTTCCAGGATCTGTTCGTCGCTCAAGGTCGAGAGCAGGACTTTGCCATCCGCTGTCGCGTGCATGGGCATCGAACGGCCCATGGGGAACACCACGCGCAATTCACGCTCGGCGATGACCCGGTCAATGACGTTGGTCTGCTGTCCGCTGATGCATGACAGGGTGACGCTCTCGTTCAGCTCCTGTGACAACTCCTCAAGGGATTTGCGAGCGATCGAGATGATGTCGGTGTGGGTCTGGTGAATCAGCTGGGCGAGGGCCGGGCCCAGGCGAAATCCGCTGCCGGGCCGAATGGGTTCGACCATGGCCTCCGATTCCAGGGCACTGACGATCCGTTGCACGGTTGAACGCGCCAACCCGACTTCCTGGGCAATCGCCCCCAGGCTCAAGCCTCGCGGATGGCTACCCAGCACCCGCATCACT
The DNA here is from genome assembly GCF_902498195.1 of Pseudomonas fluorescens. Classification (GTDB taxonomy): domain Bacteria; phylum Pseudomonadota; class Gammaproteobacteria; order Pseudomonadales; family Pseudomonadaceae; genus Aquipseudomonas; species Aquipseudomonas fluorescens_BU. The sequence goes on from NZ_CABVIY010000003.1 coordinate 18,587, forward strand.
GAACAGGCACGGGCGATGACCTGAATCCCGCCGCTGCGACTTTCGTCCATTTCGTTTTTTTCTTTCGACTCACTCATTTCCTACCTCGAGACCGGCGCGCCTGGTGTGTGGGCTTCAAGCCATGCAGCAGTTTACAGGCTGGACGGGGGTGTACCGCAATGCGGGTGCTTGCACCACAATGCGGATCGCATTACGATACACCGCATCGCATTGCGGGTCACTCGTTATGTGGTCAACCCCTCTCGACTGCCAATTCCCTTGCCAGCCCCGTGCACTGCAAGGCGTTGGGCGAGCTTTCAAAGGAGTATCAAATGAATTTCAGACCCTCCCGGCGCCTTGGCTACGCGCTGCCGCTGGCCGCGTTGATCGTGGCTGGCTGCCAGGAACCACAGGACACCGTGGTCCATAAGGTGCCCGACGTCGGGGTCGTGACCCTCCAGAATGAAGATGTCCTGCTCAGCAGTGACCTTCCGGGGCGTACCAGTGCCTATCGCGTGGCAGAGGTCCGGCCGCAGGTCAGCGGGATCATCCAGAAGCGTTTTTTCAACGAGGGCGCGCAGGTCAGCAAAGGTCAGCAGCTCTATCAGATCGATCCCGCCAGTTACCAGGCGGCCGTCGAAAAGGCGCAGGCGAACCTCGACACCACACGTAACCTGGCTGAACGCTACAAGCGTCTGGTGGAGAGCAAGGCAATCAGTCGCCAGCAATACGACGATGCCGACGCCAATTTCAGGCAGGCCGCGGCAGAGTTGAAGATGGCCCGGATCAATCTGGAGTACACCCGCGTTCTGGCACCGATCAGCGGGCGGATCAGCCGTTCGAACATCACGGAAGGGGCGTTGGTCACCACGGGGCAAGTCGACGCACTGGCGTCGATCAATCAACTGGACCCGATCTACGTTGACGTGACCCAGGCGTCCACTGAAATGCTCAAGCTGCGGCGCGAAATGGCGTCGGGTCAGTTGACCATGGCCGGGCCGGACCAGGTGCAGATCCGGCTCACGCTCGAAGATGGCTCGGCCTACGAGTTGCCGGGTGCGCTGAAGTTTTCCGAGGTGACGGTCGACCCGAGCACCGGGGCGGTCACCTTGCGCGCTGCATTTCCCAACCCAAACGGCATTCTGCTGCCGGGCATGTTCGTCCATGCCCGTCTCACCGAAGGTGTGCGCCAGCAAGCGATCCTGGTACCGCAACAAGGCATCACCCGCGACCTCAAGGGACAAGCCACCGCGTTGGTGGTCGGTGCCGACAACAAGGCCGAGCTGCGGGAGGTCAAGACCCAGCGCACCCTGGGCAACAAATGGCTGATCGAATCCGGCCTGAAGGCGGGTGACCGGGTGATCACCGAGGGCGTGCAACTGGCCAGGCCCGGCCTATCGATCAATCCCGTCCCCGCGAAAAACCTCGACGCCAACTCCGCTGTGGTCAGCGCCACCGAGTAGCGCATGCGCTGCTTACGTTCAAGGTAATACCTATGGCTAACTTCTTTATCAATCGGCCGATTTTTGCCTGGGTGATCGCTATCGTGATCATGCTCGCCGGCGCGTTGTCGATTCTCAAATTGCCGGTCAATCAGTACCCGAACATTGCCGCCCCGGCGGTGATCATCACCGTGACCTACCCCGGCGCATCGGCGCAAACGGTGCAAGACACCGTGGTGCAGGTGATCGAGCAGCAACTCAACAACTTGGATGGCCTGCGCTACCTCTCTTCGGAAAGTAACAGCGATGGCAGCACCAACATCATCGTGACCTTCGACCAGGGTACCAATGCGGACATTGCCCAGGTGCAAGTGCAGAACAAACTGCAACTGGCGACACCGCTCCTGCCGCAAGAAGTGCAGAAGCAGGGGCTGCGGGTCGCCAAATACCAGGTCAATTTCATGCTGATCGTGGGCCTCTATTCCGAAGACGGGTCCATGGACGACTTCGACATCGGCAACTACATCGTCTCCAACATGAAAGACCCGATCACCCGCACCAAGGGGGTCGGTGACTTCCTGATGCTGGGGGCCCAGTACGCCATGCGTATTTGGGTTGATCCACAAAAACTGAACAGCTACCAATTGACCTCCCAGGATGTCATCGACGCGGTACAAGCGGAGAACGTGCAAATCTCCTCTGGCTCGCTTGGCGGATTGCCCACCCATAAAGGGGTGCAGTTGAACGCGACGATTCTCGGGAAGTCGCGAATGAAAACCGCCGAGGAGTTCCGCGAGATCCTGCTCAAGGTCAATCCGGATGGCTCACAAGTGCGGGTCAAGGATGTGGCGGAGGTTGGGCTCGGCTCCGAAAACTTCTCGATCTCCGGCACCTACAACGGCAAGCCTGCCGCCGCACTGGCATTGCGCCTGGCGACCGGTGCCAACTTGCTGGACACGGTCAAAGGCGTCCGGCAAACCGTCGCCGAACTGGAACCGTACTTTCCCAAGGGCTTGAAGGTAGTGTTCCCCTATGACACTTCGCCTGTGGTGGGCGCGTCCATTCACGAGGTCGTGAAAACACTGTTCGAGGGCATCCTGCTGGTGTTCCTGGTGATGTACCTGTTCATGCAGAACATCCGCGCCACGCTGATTCCGACCCTGGCTGTCCCGGTGGTATTGCTGGGGACGTTCGGCATCCTCGCGGCCTTTGGTTTCACCATCAATACGCTGACGATGTTCGGCATGGTGTTGGCGATTGGCCTGCTGGTGGACGACGCCATTGTCGTGGTGGAGAACGTTGAGCGGGTGATGTCTGAAGAGGGCTTGTCACCCCGGGAGGCCACGCGCAAATCCATGGTGCAGATCCAGGGCGCACTGGTCGGTATCGCGCTGGTGTTGAGCGCGGTGTTTGTACCGATGGCCTTCTTCGGCGGCGCGACAGGCATCATCTATCGGCAGTTCTCGGTCACCATTGTCTCGGCCATGGCACTCTCGGTACTGGTGGCGCTGGTGTTTACCCCGGCCTTGTGCGCGACCATTCTCAAGCCCATCGATGCCGATCACCATCACAAGAAAGGCTTCTTTGGCTGGTTCAACCGCAGCTTCGATCGCGGTGCCGAGCGCTACAAAAACGGTGTGGCAACCATCGCCCGGCGCAAAGGGCTGTTCCTGGTGATTTACCTGCTGATCGTCGGTGCCATGGCCTGGCTGTTTCCACAGATTCCAACGGCGTTCCTGCCGGACGAGGATCAAGGCACGATGGTGGTCCAGGTGCAAATGCCGCCCAACACCAGCGCCGGCAGAACACAAGCGGTGCTGGATGAAATTCGCGGCTACCTGATGGAGCACGAAGGTGATGTCCTGGAATCGGCGTACACGGTCAACGGCTTCAACTTTGCCGGGCGCGGGCAGAACTCCGGGATGTTGTTCATCGGCTTGAAACCCTGGGAAGAGCGGGAGGGGAAAGACACCTCGATCTTTTCCTTCACCCAACGTTTGCAGGCGCGCATCTCGCAAATCAAGGACGGCACGGCAATCGCCATCGTACCGCCCGCCATCCTTGAAATGGGCAACGCCAAAGGCTTCGACATGTTCCTCCAGGATCGTACGGGCCTGGGCCACGAGACCCTGATGGCGGCGCGTAACCAGTTCCTGGAACTGGCCGCCCGAGACCCTGTGCTGATGAACGTGCGCCCCAACGGATTGAACGACGAACCGCAATATCAGGTGGTCATCGACAATGAAAAGGCGCGGGCGCTGCAGGTCAGCATCAGCGACATCAACAACACCATGAGTACAGCGTGGGGTTCTGCCTACGTGAACGATTTTATTGATCGTGGTCGGGTCAAGAAGGTGTACGTGCAAGGCGAAATCGACTCGAGGATCTCTCCTGACGATTTCGAGAAGTGGTACGTGCGCAATGCCCGAGGTGAGATGGTGAAGTTCTCGTCGTTTGCCAGCGGTTACTGGACTTATGGCTCACCGAAACTTGAGCGCTATAACGGTATTCCCGCGGTGGAAATCATGGGCGAGCCGGCGAGTGGCTACAGTTCGGGAGACGCGATGCAGGCGGTAGAGCGCATCGTCAAGCAACTGCCTGACGGCATCGGTGTGCAGTTCACCGGCATTTCCTATGAGGAGCGCCTCTCCGGTTCGCAGGCGCCGGCGCTCTACGCCATTTCGGTATTGATCGTTTTTCTGTGCCTGGCCGCGCTCTATGAGAGTTGGTCGGTGCCGGTCTCGGTGATCATGGTCGTACCCCTGGGAGTCATTGGCGCCGTGTTGGCGACGCTGATGCGCGGGCTGTCCAATGACGTGTTCTTCCAGGTCGGACTGCTGACCACCGTGGGATTGTCAGCGAAAAACGCGATCCTCATCGTCGAGTTCGCCAAGGCCTTGCACGAAGAGCATGGCAAACCCCTGCTGGAAGCCGCGGTAGAGGCTGCGCGCCTGCGTTTGCGGCCGATCATCATGACCTCACTGGCGTTCATGCTCGGCGTATTGCCCCTGGCGATCTCCAATGGCGCCGGCTCCGGCAGCCAGCACTCGATCGGCACCGGTGTGATCGGCGGGATGATTACCGCGACCTTCCTGGCGATCTTTTTCGTGCCGATGTTTTACGTGGTGATCTGCCGGTTGTTCGTTAAACAGAAACCTGGCCCGGTGCAGGCGCTTGAAGGAGAGCGAGCATGAAAACATTTCGTCGCAATGCCGCGCTGACGTGGGTATTGATGAGCGTGGGCGGCTGCTCGCTGATTCCCCACTATCAGCGGCCCGAGGCACCGGTGGACAGCACCTGGACGGTGCCTGTCGAAAAGCAGGCAGCCGGCGCGGAGCGGGTGACCTGGCAGGCCTTTTTCCACGATGAGCCGTTGCGTCAGTTGATTGCCCAGGCTTTGGACAATAACCGCGATGTGCGCGTGGCGGCATTGAACATCGAGAAAGCCCAGGCTCAGTACCGGATCAGCCGTTCGCAAACGCTGCCCTCCATCGAGGCCTCGGGCTCCGGCACGGCACAGCGCTTGCCCGGTGACGTGGCGCCCAACGGCTCGACCGGCGTCAGCCATCAATACACTGCCGGCATCGGGTTCACTGCCTATGAGCTGGATTTCTTCGGCCGGGTCGACAGCCTCAATCAGCAAGCCCTGGAAGGTTACCTGGGCACCCTTGAGGCGCAGCGTAGTGTCAGGCTGGCGCTGATTGCCCAGGTCGCGACGGCGTATTACCAGCTGCAGGCCGATCAGCAACTGTTGGCGATTGCCCGGCAAACGTTGACCAGCCAGCAGAGCAGTTATGAGCTGGTGCTCAACCGTTACCGCATGGACGTCGCCACCGAGCTGGACTTGAGTCAGGCAGAAAGCACGGTGCGCACGGCCGAGGCCAGTCAGGCGCAATATTCCAGGGCGGTGGAGCAGGACAAAAATGCGTTGGTACTGCTGGTGGGCAAGCCGTTGTCGACACAACAGTTCCCGGCTGTCCAGCTGGATACGGTGAGTGTGGAGGGCGAGCTGGCGGTGGGCCTTCCGTCCGATCTGTTGACCTGGCGACCGGACATCCTCGCCGCCGAGCACGCCTTGAAAGCGGCCAATGCCAACATCGGTGCGGCAAGGGCCGCGTTCTTTCCGAGCATCCAGCTGACCGCGTCGAGCGGGGCCGCCAGCGCCGATCTCGGCCAGCTGTTTGCAGGCGGGCAGGGTGCCTGGACGTTCGTGCCGTCGATCAACCTGCCGATTTTCAACCACGGACGCAATCAGGCCACGCTTGACGTGGCCAAGGTACAGGCGTCGATCGAGGTGGCCAATTACCAGAAGGCCATTCAGGTGGCATTCCGGGAGGTGTCCGATACCTTGGTCGCACGTGAGTCACTCGACATTCAGGTCAAGGCCGAAAGCCAATTGGTCCAGGCCAATGCCCGCAGCTATCGCCTGGCTGAAAGCCGATATCAGGAGGGCGTGGACACCTACCTCAATACTCTGGATTCCCAGCGCAACCTCTACAGTGCCCAGCAAACGCTGGTACTGACCCGGTTGTCGCGCATCAACAACCTGGTCTTGCTGTACAAGGCGCTGGGTGGCGGGGAAGCGGTAGGCGGCAGTTAACAGCAGCGACTGATTCAACAACCGGTTTCCTCCTTGGCCCATGATCGATTTTTTGTCATGGGCCTTTTTTGTGCTGTGGCATTCGCCCAGGGTAAATCCTGCCCATGGATTGTTCGCCACCGTGAACAATCAATTCAGGTTATTGCCGTAGTCAGGGCGACAGCGTCTGCCTACTGTAGGGGTGAAATTCACATTCATTCATCGCAGCGAGACCTGTCATGTCCCATGTTAGCGACAACAAAGAAATCGCCCAGTACATCCACGGCGCCCACGTCGTCGGCAGCGGTGCACGCACTCAACCCATTTACAATCCGGCCACCGGCGCCATCACTAACCATGTGCGCCTGGGCAATACCCAGGACGTAGACGCCGCCGTGGCGTCCGCCGAGGCGGCGTTTCCCGCCTGGTCGAACACGCCGCCCATTCGCCGCGCCCGGGTATTGTTCAAATTTCTGGAACTGTTGAATCAGCACAAAGACGAACTGGCGCACCTGATCACGGCCGAACATGGCAAGGTCTTCACCGATGCCCAGGGCGAAGTGGCCCGTGGTATCGACATCGTTGAGTTCTCGTGTGGCATTCCGCAGTTGCTCAAGGGCGACTTCTCCGACCAGGTCTCCACCAACATGGACAACTGGACACTGCGCCAACCCCTGGGTGTCGTTGCCGGCATCACGCCTTTCAACTTCCCGGTGATGGTGCCGATGTGGATGTTCCCGGTGGCGATCGCGGCGGGCAACACCTTTATTCTCAAGCCAAGCCCGACCGATCCCAGCGCCAGCCTGTTCATGGCTGATCTGCTGAAGCAGGCCGGTCTGCCTGACGGCGTGTTCAACGTGGTGCAAGGCGACAAAGAGGCGGTTGATGCGCTACTGGTGCACCCGGATGTGAAAGCCGTGTCCTTCGTCGGCTCCACGCCGATTGCCAACTACATCTACGAGACCGGTGCTCGCCACGGCAAACGCGTGCAAGCCCTGGGCGGCGCGAAGAACCACATGGTGGTCATGCCTGATGCTGACGTCGATCAGGTGGTCGACGCACTGATCGGCGCGGGCTATGGCTCGGCCGGCGAACGTTGCATGGCGATCTCGGTGGCCGTGCTGGTGGGCGACGTGGCTGACAAAGTCATGCCAAAACTGCTGGAACGCACCAAGGCGCTGAAGGTGCTCAACGGCAGCAACCTGGCGGCGGAAATGGGCCCGATTGTCACGCCAGCGGCCCATGCCCGTATCACCGGTTACATCGAGCAAGGCATCAAGGAAGGCGCGCAATTGCTCGTCGATGGCCGTGATTTCAACAGTGCCGACGCTGGCGAAGGGTGCGAGGAAGGCTTCTGGATGGGCGGCACGCTGTTCGACCACGTCACCCCGGACATGCGCATCTACAAAGAGGAAATCTTCGGCCCCGTGCTGGCCTGCATGCGCGTGCCTGATTTCGCCACCGCCGTGCAATTGGTCAATGACCACGAGTTCGGCAACGGCGTGGCCTGCTTCACCCGTGATGGCAATGTCGCGCGCGAGTTCAGCCGGCGTATCCAGGTCGGCATGGTTGGCATCAACGTGCCGATTCCGGTGCCGATGGCCTGGCAAGGTTTCGGCGGCTGGAAAAAGAGCCTGTTTGGTGACATGCATGCTTACGGAGAGGAAGGCGTGCGCTTCTACACCAAACAGAAATCCATCATGCAACGCTGGCCGGAAAGCATCGGCAAAGGCGCCGAGTTCGCGATGCCAACTGCGAAATAAAGCGAGTGCTTGAGCGAGGGGGATGGGTGGGTGAGAAAATCGATTGATTTATTAAGACGATCAGTCTATTAGTTGTCGCATGACGAACATTATCGCTCCCCCTCGCAAGCGCGGTCGCCCGGCCAAAGCCATGGGCGACCACCGGGAAACCCGTGAAACCCTGTGCCGTGCTGGCGTTGCCGCGCTGACGGAGAAAGGGTTTTCAGCCACCGGCATCGACGAGATCCTGAAGTCAGTCGGTGTGCCCAAAGGCTCTTTCTATCACTTCTTCGCCAGCAAGGAAGCGTACGGCAGTGAACTGATCACGCTGTACGCCCGCTACTTCGTGCGCAAGCTGGATCGCTTTCTGCTCGACGAAGGCCTGACCCCGCTCAAGCGCATCGAGGCCTTTTGCGAAGAGGCCGAGCGCGGGATGCAGCGCTTCGATTTCCGCCGAGGTTGCCTCGTCGGTAATTTGGGACAGGAGATGGGCGCGTTGCCGGAGTCCTTTCGCGCGCAATTGACCAACGTCCTGCTGGATTGGCAGGCCCGGTTCGAGCGCTGCCTGGAGGAAGCCAAGGCGGTGGGTGAATTGCGCGAGGAGGCGGACAGCGCGCGCCTGGCGGCGTTTTTCTGGATTGGCTGGGAAGGTGCGGTGCTACGCGCCAAGCTTGAGCGAAACGGCGAACCGCTAAGGGTATTCGCCGACCTGTTTCTGATGAGCCTGAGGTCTTAGGCTCTTTTTTTTCACCTTTTATATACGATCGGTCTAATTAATATGGAAGCCTGTGAATCGTTCGTGAGAAGTGAGGCGTCCCAATGAGTGAGCCAACTTTCGACTACATCATCATCGGTGCCGGCACCGCCGGTTGCCTGCTGGCCAACCGGCTCAGCGCCGATCCCACGCACCGCGTCCTGCTGCTTGAAGCCGGCGGCCCGGACAACTACCCGTGGATTCACATCCCCGTGGGCTACCTGTATTGCATCGATAACCCGCGCACCGACTGGCGCTTCCGGACCGCCCCGTCGGCCGGCCTCAATGGCCGCGAATTGCTCTATCCACGGGGCAAGACACTGGGCGGAAGCTCAAGCATCAACGGCATGATCTACATGCGTGGCCAGGCTCAGGACTACGATCACTGGGCCAGCGTCACCGGCGATGACGCGTGGAATTGGCAAGCCTGCCTGAAGGACTTCCGTGCCCACGAGGACCACTATCGCCTCGATGCCGCCATCGCCGAAGGCGAAAACAGCCAGGCGGCGCGCTTCCGGACCCTGCACAGCAACGGCGGTGAGTGGCGCGTTGAAAAACAGCGCCTGCGCTGGGACATCCTCGATGCCTTTGCCAAGGCTGCCGAGCAGGCGGGCATTGCGGCGACCGATGACTTCAACGGCGGCGACAACCGCGGTGTCGGTTACTTCGACGTCAATCAGCGCAGCGGCTGGCGCTGGAACGCCTCGAAGGCGTTTCTGCGGCCGATCCTCAAACAACGCCAGAACCTCACGGTGTGGACGGGCGCGCAAGTCGCCCGCCTGCGGTTTGAACAGCGTGATGACGGGCAGACCCTGTGCTGCGGCGTCGAACTGATTCATCAGGGCCAGCACCGTAGCGTCCGGGCCCGGCGCGAAGTGGTGCTCAGCGCCGGCGCCATCGGCAGCCCGCAGTTGTTGCAGCTTTCGGGTATCGGCGATGCCGCCTTGCTGAACGATCACCAGATCCCGGTGGTGCGGCATTTGCCGGGCGTGGGGGCCAACCTGCAGGACCATTTGCAGATCCGTTCGGTCTACAAGGTGCAAGGGGCGTCGACCCTCAACACCCAGGCGACCACGTTGCTGGGCAAGGCCGCGATTGCCCTGGAGTACGCGCTCAAACGCAGTGGACCCATGAGCATGGCGCCTTCGCAGTTGGGCATCTTCACCAGCAGCGATGAGTCCTATGCGCACCCCAATCTGCAATACCACGTGCAACCCTTGAGCCTGGAAGCGTTCGGACAACCCCTGCACGCGTTCCCCGCCATTACCGCCAGCGTCTGCAACATCCACCCGACCAGTCGCGGCACGGTGTCGATTCGCAGCGCGGATTTTCGCGATGCCCCGATCATTGCCCCCGACTACCTGAGCACCGACGAAGACCGTCGAGTGGCGGCCGATTCGCTGCGGCTGACCCGGCGCATCGCTGCACAGCCGGCGATGGAGCGCTTCAGCCCCGTGGAATACAAACCGGGCGTCCAGTACCAGACCGATGAGCAACTGGCGCGCCTGGCCGGCGACATCGGCTCGACGATTTTCCATCCGGTGGGCACGGCGAAAATGGGCAAGGCCACCGATCCGATGGCCGTCGTCGACAGCCATCTGCGCGTGCACGGCATCCACGGCTTGCGCGTCGTCGATGCGAGCGTCATGCCGACCATCACCGGCGGCAACACCAACAGCCCGACGCTGATGATCGCGGAGAAAGCCGCACGCTGGATCATCGCCGGTCTCTAATCCATCCAAATAGGAAACAACATTATGGATTTCCCGCAAGGCCTGCCTGCCAGGAAGGGGCCGCTGGACGGCATCACTGTCCTGGATTTCTCGCGCGTTCTCTCGGGGCCGTATTGCACCATGGTGCTCGCGGACCTCGGCGCCCGTGTGATCAAGGTCGAACGACTCGCCACCGGCGACGACACCCGAGCCTTTGGGCCCTTTGTCGAGGATGACTCGGCCTATTTCACCTGTTTCAACCGCGGCAAGGAAAGCATCGCGCTGGACCTCAAGAGTCCGCGGGACCGGGAGCTGGTCGAGCGCATGCTCGCCGAGGCCGATGTCCTGGTGGAAAACTTCCGGCCGGGGGTGATGGATCGCCTGGGCTATGGCGCCGAACGGCTCGCGCAGACCCATCCGCACCTGGTGTACGCGTCCATTTCGGGCTTCGGCCAGACCGGCCCGATGAGTGACTTGCCGGGCTACGACATGGTGGTCCAGGCCATGGGCGGCATCATGAGCCTGACCGGCTGGCCCGATGCACCGCCGGCGCGCGTCGGCACCAGTTTCGGCGATCTGAGCGCCGGGCTGTTTGCCGTGATCGGCATCCTCTCGTCGTTGTATAAACGCACCCGCGACGCCCAGGGCTCCCGCGTGGACATCGCAATGCTGGACTGCCAGGCCGCACTCATGGAAACCGCGCTGGCGACCTATGACGTCGAAGGCACGGTGCCCACCCGCACCGGCGACGCCCATCCCTCGCTCTCGCCGTTTGAGGCCTATGACGCGCAAGACGGGCGCTTCATCATTGCCGCGGGTAACGACCAGTTGTTCATGCTCATGGCCGACGCGCTGGGCAGCCCGCAAATGGCCCTGGAACCGCAGTTCCTCAGCAACGCCCAGCGTTGCCGCAACCGGCCGGCGCTGATCGAGGCGATCCAGGCGATCACGCTGACCGCCCCCATCGCGCACTGGATTGACCGGCTCAACGAAGCCGGGGTGCCATGCTCGCCGATCAACACCATCGACAAGCTGTTCGAGCACCCGCAACTGGCGGCACGCAACATGATCATCCAGGTGCAGGGCGAGGGCGGGCGGGCGTTCCGCACCGCCGGCAACCCGATCAAGCTCAATGCCTACGCCGACATCGATGCCGCCACGCCGGTGCGCGCCCCGGGCCTGGATGAGCACCGCGAACGCATCCTCTCGCAGCTGATGTCCCCCACCGGCGACTACGCGCCGGCCACGGGCGCCTTCGATGAACCACTGCTACAGAACGCTGGCTAGCCCATCGTCCGTCTTTCCACGCCTGCTTATTTTCCCGGGAGAATCTTCCATGACCGCCGCAACCGCTCCAGCCACCCAAGACAAAAAACCGGCCAGCAACCCCATCAAATCCAGCAACGAGACACCGGGCACTGGCGCCCCGGCGCCGCGCTACGAATCGATCCTGGTCGAACGACGCGAGCGCGTCGGGCTGATCACCTTGCATCGGCCCAAGGCCCTCAATGCACTGAGCGTGGCCATGTCCCGCGAAGTGGTCGCGGCGCTGCACGGCTTCGACGCCGACGACAACATCGGCGCCATCGTCATCGCCGGCAGCCCACGGGCTTTCGCCGCCGGTGCCGACATTGAGGAAATGGCCGACAAGAGCTTCGTCGATTTGCAGCGTCACGACGTTTTCGCGGCCTGGTCACAATTGCCCACGATCAGCAAACCGATCATCGCTGCGGTGAGCGGCTATGCACTGGGGGGCGGTTGCGAACTGGCGATGATGTGCGACTTTATTATCGCCTCCGAAGACGCGCAGTTCGGCCAGCCGGAAATCAAGTTGGGCATCCTGCCCGGGATCGGCGGCTCGCAACGCCTCACCCGTTCGGTTGGCAAGGCGCTGGCGATGGACATGATCCTCACCGGTCGCACCATCAACGCGACCGAAGCCAAGGCTGCCGGGCTGGTGGCCCGGGTCGTGCCTTCGGCCGATCTGCTGCAAACAGCGCTGGAGGCTGCCCATACCATCGCCGGCTACAACGCACCCGCCGTGAAAATGGCCAAGGAAGCGGTCAATCGCGCGTTGGAAGTGAGCTTGAGCGAAGGCCTGCTGCACGAACGCAGACTGTTCCAGGCCGCGTTCGCCACCGATGGACAGAAGGAGGGCATGCAGGCGTTCCTCGCCAAGCGGGCACCGGTGTTCCGCCATCGTTGAAGGACGGATCGAGGGCCGGGTGAAACAGCGGCAGGGGCACAGGAATTGATCCTGTGCCCCTGCAACCCTGCGGTGAAGGCTAGAGCTCGCCGGTCAGGAACTGCGCCCGTCCATGGCCGAAACTCCAGTCGGCATCGTCGTTGATCACAATGGACACCATCACGTCGCTGGGCTGGATATTGCAATGGGTCTGTAGCTCATGCGTGAGCAGCTCATAAAACCTGATCTTCGAGGCTTCACTGCGCGGCCTGCTGGTGACGCTGACAATGATCACGTCTTTCGTCCTCGGGATATCCAGGCCGGTGTCTTCGACGATCATCCGGCTGGGCCGGTGTTCATTGACGATCTGATAACGATCGCGTTCGGGCACTTCAAACGCCGCGACCATCGCACGATGCGCCGCGTCCAGTAGGGCTTTGAGCTGGGCGTCGTCACGACCTTCTACGACATCGAATTTCATCAGGGGCATGTGGGTCATCTCATCCAGGGAGGGAATGCCTGCACCGCAGGGCTTGATGCCCACACTAAGCGGTTGCTTTGTTCATGGCGAGGCGCAAAAATCGAATTAATTGTTTGCGTGGGAGAACAATCAAATCATGCTCAAAGTCGAAGTCGAAAGGCTCTGGACCCATTTGCACTGGCTGGCGATCCTGGCGGAGCAGGGCACCTATACCGCGGCGGCGATCCGGTTGGGGGTCAGCAAGTCCGCGGTGAGCCAGCGAATTGCCGAACTTGAGAAAGCCACGGGGCTGAGCCTGGTGTTGCGCACCACGCGCAGCGTGCGGTTGACCGATGCCGGCAACGCGCTGGTTCGCGACGTGCGCAGTGCCTACGAGCAAATCGCCTGCAGTTTTTCCGATGTCCGGGACTCGGCCGGTGTGGCGCGGGGCCTGATACGGCTGACAGCGCCGGTCGCGTTTGCCCGCCAGCAACTGGTCCCGGAACTGGCCGGGTTCTTCAAGGAATATCCCGAAGTCAAAGTGCAGCTCGACGTTTCCGATCACATTTCCTCCATCGCTTCGGAGGGTTTCGATCTGGCGGTGCGGCACAGCAATCAGATTCCGGATACCCATGTCGCCTGGAAGTTGTGCGCGACGCACTCGGTGCTGGTGGCGACCCGCAGTTACCTGGAGCGATTCGGCGAACCCCGGCGTCCGCAGGATCTGGTCGATCACAACTGCCTGTATTACCCGCGAGGCAAGGATACGCCGGCCTGGGCGTTCGAAGGCACCGGCCCGGCGCAAGGGGAGGAACAACGCTTGACCGTGCCCATCAAAGGCAGCTTTGCAACCAACAACAGCGAAGCCTTGCGTGATGCGGCCCTGACGGATCTGGGCATCGCGCTGTTGCCCGACTTCAGTGCGCAAGCCGGGCTCAAGAGCGGAGCCTTGGTGCAGGTACTGCCCACGTGGCGCCTGGTCGGCGCCTTCCCCGAGGACATTTATCTGGTGCGCCCTTACTCCGCCCGCGTGCCCAGGGCCGTCAGCGTGTTTGTCGATTACTTGCGCGGGCGCTTCACGACAGGCTTCATCTGAGCGCCCGTTACCGACCGGCGCTCTGGCCGCCGTCGACGTGCAGGATTTCTCCGGTGATGAACTCCGCCGAATCGAGGAACAGGATGGCGCTGGCGATTTCGCTGGCTTCGCCCATACGTCCCAGCGGATGGAGGGAGCCCAGCAATTCGTAGTACTCCTCATTGTGCATCGGCGTCTTGGTCACGCCCGGGGCCACGGCGTTGATGCGAATGCCGTGCTTGGCGTATTCGATCGCCAGCGATCGGGTCACGGCGTTCAAGCCACCCTTGGTCAGCGCCGCCAAGGCCGTATGCGCGCCGCTGATGCCGTTCTCTACGCTGCCGGTGACGGTCACCACATGGCCGCTGCCGTGCTTTTCCATTTCGGCGATGGCCAGTTGGGTGATGTGATAGAAACCGGCCACATTCACGTGGGTGACGGCGTTGAAGTCTTCGAGGCTGTGCTCGGTGAACGGCTTGCCGATGTAGATGCCGGCGTTATTCACCAGGGTGTCGACGCGGCCGAATCGCGCGACCGTTTCGTGAAGGACTCGCTGCGCCGTTGCCCGGTCACCGATATCGCCCGCCACCGTCAGGATGTCCGGGTCGTCCGACGGCTTGATCGTCCGGGACGTCGCGACGACGCGGTAGTCGAGTTTGCGGAACGCCTTGACGACTTCGGCACCGATGCCTTGTGACGCGCCGGTAACGATGACCACCTTTTGAGCTGCACTCATGTTTTATGACTCCACAGTAGTAATTGCTGCTTTCGCCGGCATCGGTCGCATGGGCGATCAGGGCCAACAGTGACGGGCGGGATAGCCGGATTGACTGACCCGGGAGGGATGCAGGCCCACTGATGAGCAAAGGCCATGGCGCCAGTTTAAAGATCCGGCCGGTGGCGTCTGCTATGCGTTGGTAAGGGCGGTGGATACATGCGTATGAGCGATTTAGTACCCAAGTATGGCGGGGTGTGGCACAAGCGAGTGGCGAGCACGAAGGGAGGGCAACCGCCGGCAGTGGCGGCAGCCCGTCGAGCGGTGATCGACGACCCCGGGGTCGCCGATGTTCAAGCGGTGATCTGCCTCAGACCGACCGGGCTTGCCAGTCACGCAACCATTGCAAGCCCTCGGAGGTGTTACCCCGTGGCCGGTATTCGCACCCGATCCAGCCGCTGTAGCCCAACTGATCGATCAACTCGAACAGGTAGGGATAATTCAACTCGTTGCCCAGGTCCGGTTCGTGGCGATCCGGCACGCCTGCGATCTGGATATGGCCGATGCCGGCGAAATCCCGGCGCAGCTTGGTCGCCACGTCGCCCTCGACGATCTGGCAGTGGTAAACGTCGAACTGGACCTTGAGGTTGTCCTTGCCGATGGCCTTGCAGATGGCCTGTGCCTGATGCTGGTGGTTGAGGAAAAAGCCGGGGATGTCGCGGGTATTGATCGGTTCCAGCATCACGGTGATGCCATGCCTGGCCGCTTGCGTCGCCGCGTGGCTGAGGTTTTCCAGGTAGGTCTCGTGGTGCCTGGCACGATCGGCTTCGTTCGCCAACAGTCCGGCCATGACGTGAATGCGGTCGTTGCCCAGGACCGCGGCATATTCCAGCGCCTGGTCGAAACCGGCGCGAAACTCCGATTCGCGGCCGGGCAGGGACACCGTGCCTTTTTCACCGGCCGCGATGTTGCCGGGCGGTGCGTTGAACAGGGCCTGGACCAGGCCGTTGTCGTCGAGCCGCTGTTTCAGTTCGCGGGCGCTGTAGTCGTAGGGAAACATGTACTCCACCGCCTGGAAACCATCGGCGGCGGCCGCGGCGAAGCGGTCAAGGAAATCGTGTTCCGGGTAGAGCATGCTGAGGTTCGCAGCGAAACGAGGCATGGAGACTCCTGACATCAAAAAGGGGGTGTTACCACTGGACCGCGAACACCTCGCGCAACTCTTCCAGCGCCGCCTGGCTCAGCGGGCTCGGCCGGGGATTGCTCATCAGCCAGAGGCGCGCCGTTTCTTCCAGCTCTTCCAGGGCATAGCTGGCCCTGGACACCGAACTTTCCCAGACCACCGGCCCCAGGCGCTCAAGCATGACCCCGCGCACGCGGTTGGCCAGTTGCGCCACCCGTTCGGCCACCTTCGGCGAGCCGGGACGTTCATAGGCAATCAGCGGGATGTGCCCGACCTTCATCACCTGATAGGGGGTCAGCGGCGGCAGGATGTCATCCTCGTGCCAGACCCCGGCCAAGGTCAATGCCACCAGATGGGTCGAGTGGGTGTGCACCACGCCGCCGACCCCCGGGTTGCGATCATAGACCTGACGGTGCAAGGCCAGGGTTTTCGACGGTTTGTCGCCGCTGACCCATTCCCCGGCCAGGTTGACCTTGGCAATCGAAGCCGGGTCCAGCCGGCCCAGGCACGCGTCCGTGGGCGTGATCAGCCAGCCATCGTCCAGCCGGGCGCTGATGTTGCCGGCACTGCCCACCGTGTAGCCACGGCCATACAACGAGGCGCCGACCTCGCAGATCTCTTCGCGCAGGGCGATTTCGTTGCTCATGCCGGGGCTCCCGCCAGGTGCTTGAGGGCCTTGTCAAAAAAGTCAGGACCGCCGAAATTGCCGGACTTGAGGGCCAGGGCCAGCGGTTCTCCGGGCGTGCTGACGCAAGCGGGCACCCCCGGATCGATTTGCGCACCGATCTGCAGCAGCTGGACGTTCAGCGCCTGGACCACGGCCCCCGACGTTTCCCCTCCGGCGACCACGAAGCGGCGAACACCGGCCATGCGCAATCCGCTGGCGATCCGGCCCATGGCCTGCTCGACCAGGTGCCCCGCACGCTCGGACCCCAGTTCGCGTTGTACGGCCTTGACCTCGTCCGGCGTGCTGGTGGCGTAGATCAGCACCGTTTGCCGGTGGTCAGCGACGAAGGCCAGCGCCTGCTCGATGACCGGTTGTCCTGCGGCCAGGGCCAGCGGGTCGACCCGAAAGGCCGGGCGACCGGCCTGCAGCCAGGTCGCCACCTGGCCATTGGTGGCTTGCGAAGCGCTGCCCGCGAGCACCACTTCGCCACCTTCGACCGTGGGCACTTGCGCAGCGTCCAGTTCGCGCAGTTTACCGGCACGGCGAAAGTTGTCCGGCAAGCCCAGGGCCAGCCCGGAACCGCCGGTGAGCAGGGCAAGGTCGGCGCAGGCTTCGCCCAGCACATGCAGGTCGGCATCGGACAAAGCGTCGGCGATCGCCATGCGGCAGCCGTCGGCGCGCAGTTGGCCGATGCGGGTTCGAATGCTCTCCACGCCGCCGGACACCGTGTCATGCCGCAGCAAGCCGACCTTGCCCCGGGTCTGCGCTTGCAGCACGCGAACCAGGTTCGCGTCGGTCATGGGCGTCAGCGGGTGATGCTGCATGCCCGACTCGCTGAGCAGCTGGTCCTGGACGAACAAATGCCCGCGAAAGACCGTGCGGCCGTTTTCCGGAAAGGCAGGGCACGCCAGGGTGAAATCACTGTTCAGCGCGTCGAGCAAGGCGTCGCTGACCTGGCCGATGTTGCCGGCAGCGGTCGAGTCGAAGGTCGAACAGTACTTGAAGAAAATCTGCTCGCAGCCGCGCTCACGCAGCCAGTGCAACGCTTCGAGCGACGCCTTCACGGCCTCGGCGGCGGGCACGGTGCGGGACTTCAGGGCAATGACGATTGCATCGGCGTCGAGCTGGCCGGCCACATCGGCCGCGGGGATGCCGATGCTTTGCACGGTGCGCATGCCACCGCGCACCAGCATGTTGGCAAGGTCGGTGGCGCCGGTGAAATCGTCGGCGATACAGCCCAGCAACGGCCGGGCAGGGGCGTTCAACATAGCGGGTTCCTCAATCGGGTTTAGCCGGGCAGATACTCGTTGCGGAACTGCTCGATCACATCGGTGAAATCTTCATCCGCGGTGAACCCCAGGTCCCGGGAGTAGGTCGCGCTGAAGGCGCCAGGCCACGACCCGACAATCCGCTCGATCGCCGGATTGCGTTCCAGGCGAATCCGCCCGGCCACCTCGGCGCCAGCGGTCTGGCGCAGCGCGTCGATCATCCGTTCGACGGTAATCGACAGCCCCGGCATGTTGATCACCCGGCCCTGGGTCAGTTGCTCGCCGGACAGTTCGTGACCATGGATCAGGTTGCGGATCGCCTGCGCTGGCGACATCAGCCACAGCCGGGTTTCAAGCGGCACCGGGCACACGCTGGGCTGGCCGTTGAGCGGTTCGCGGATGATGCCGCTGGCGAAACTGGATGCGGCCATATTGGGTTTGCCCGGACGCACCACGATGGTCGGCATGCGCAGGCTGCGGCCATCGACGAACGCACGCCGGCTGTAGTCGGCGAGCAGCAGGTCGTTCATGGCCTTTTGCGTGCCATAGGAACTCTGCGGCGCCCAGACCTGATCGTCGCGCACGATCTGCGGCAATTGCCCGCCGAACACCGCGACCGAACTGGTCATCACCCATTTCGGGCACGTGCCCAGCTGGCGAATGCGTTCGAGCATGTTCTGGGTCGCCGTGAAATTGATGCGCATGCCCAGTTCGAAATCGGCTTCGGCCTGGCTGGAGACCACCGCCGCCAGATGGAAGATGCTGTCGGTGCTGGCGTCGATCAGGCGGTCGAGCACCTGCGGATCGGCGATGTCGCCACACACCACCTTGACCCGCGGATCGTCGATCCCTTCGAGGGCGACCATGTCGAAGGCGACGATTTGCCTGATGGCTTGAGTCTGGCCAGCGCGGTCGGTGAGCGAACCACGCAGCAGCAGGGCTTCGATCAGACGGCGGCCAAGGAAGCCGGCTGCACCGGTCACGAGAATATTCATGAGTTACTCCAAACGTCAGCGGTTGACGAGTTTTCCGGGAATTCTGAAGACCAGCAGGGCACCCAGGAACAGGGCGCTTGCCATCACGTACATGCCGATCGTGGTGCTGTGGGTGGTGTCTTTGAGGAAGCCCATCAGGTACGGCGAGACGAAGCCCGCGAGGTTGCCCCAGGAGTTGATCAGGGCGATGCCGGCGGCGGCGGCCGTGCCACCGAGGAAGGCGGTCGGCAGGCTCCAGAACAACGGCAGGGTGCTCATGGCGCCCATGGAACCGAGGGTCAGGCCGATCATGGACACGGTGAAGTTGTCGCTCCAGGTGGCGGAAATGAACAGGCCGATGCCCCCGAGCACTGCGGTCAGCGCCAGGTGCCAGCGACGTTCGCGCAGCCGGTCGGCGCTGCGCGACACCAGGATCATGGTCATCGCCGCGGCGGCGTAAGGGATGGCGGTGAGCATGCCGACCTGCAACACATCGCTGACGCCGGCCTGGCGGATGAGGGTCGGCAACCAGAAACCGACGGTGTAGAAACCGGCGATCATGCAGAAGTAGATGGCCGTCAGCAGCCAGATGCGCGGCTGCAGGAACACCTCTTTGAGGCTGTGTTTCTGGTGGCCGGCGGACTCCGCGTCGATGCGCGTCTGCAGCAGGTTTTTTTCTTCCCGGGTGAGCCAGCCAGCACTGGAGATGCGGTCGCTGAGGCAGAAAATCACCAGGATACCGACGGCGATCGAAGGCAGGCCTTCAAGAAAGAACAGCCACTGCCAGCCGGCAAACCCGTGGTCACCGTTGAAGGCGCTCATGATCCAGCCGGACAAGGGCGCGCCGATCAGCCCGGACAGCGGCACCGCCGTGGCAAACAGGGCGTACATCTTGCCGCGCCGATGGGTCGGGAACCAGTAGGACAGATAGAGGATCACGCCGGGGTAGAACCCGGCCTCGGCGATCCCCAGCAGGAACCGCATGATGTAGAAGGACATCGGCGTACTGACCAGTGCCATGGCCGAGGAAATGATGCCCCAGGTGATCATGATGCGGGCGATCCACAACCGCGCGCCAACGCGATGCAGGATCAGGTTGCTGGGAATTTCCACGAGGAAGTAGGCAATGAAGAAGATCCCTGCGCCCAGGCCATAGACGGCTTCGGAAAACTGTAGGTCGTCGGACATTTGCAGCTTGGCGAAACCGACGTTGACCCGGTCCAGATAGGCGACCAGGTAGCACAGCAACAACAGCGGCAGGATGCGCCACGCCACTTTGCGATACGCCAGATCCTCGAAGCGATCGGCGGGCACGGCGGCACCGGTTTGAATCACTGATTCAGTCATGTGTTTCCCCCATCCTTATTTTTGTAGTGGGTGACGTTGTTTTTGTCGGATTACATGATGTGGCGTTTTTTATCATAATACGTCATACGAATTCAACCGCGAGATTCAGAGAGGACGGCAGGTCTAAAATGCAGTACCGTTCACCGATTTGACCCCTGAGATGCCTATGCCCATTCCTGACAAATCTTCCTGTGCCGCCGATGCGCTGGCGGTCCTGAAGGACTCCGCCAAAGGCACGCTGTCCGATCAGGTGACGGCCGCCCTGAAGGCCTATATCGCCAGCGGCGAAGCGCTGCCGGGCGATCGCCTGCCCACTGAACCGGTGCTCTCGGAGCGTTTCGGGGTCAGCCGGACGGTGATTCGCGAGGCGATTTCGCGCCTCAAGTCAGCCGGCCTGGTCGAGGTTCGCCAGGGCAGCGGTACCGTGGTCAACGAAGGCGCGCACATCAAGGCGTTCACCATCGATCTGGATGTCGGCGGGTCGATCGAGGCGGTATTGCGGGTTACCGAACTGCGCCGAGGTATCGAAGGCGAGGCGGCTGCCCTGGCCGCGCAGCGGCACTCATCGGCACAGCTCAAAGCCATTCACCAGGCACTGAAGGCCATCGATGCCGCCGAGCAGGCGGGGCGCGATGGCGTGGAGGAAGACCTGGCGTTCCATCACTCCATTTCCCGGGCGACCGGCAATCCGCTGTACCCGTCGCTGCACGAGTTCATCGCGCAATTCATCAAGGAGGCGATCCGCATTACGCGCTCCAACGAGGAACGCCGCCGCGACCTGGCCAAGACCGTGCAGGCCGAGCACTTCGCGGTGTACGCGGCCATCGCCGAGCGTGACCCGGAGGCTGCTCGCCAGGCGGCGCTCACCCACATCAATAACGCGGTCGAGCGGCTCAAGAGTGCCGATCCCTCGTTCTGGCAAAATCCGGGGAAGAGGACTTCCTAGTCCTGTGCGTGCCTGATCGCGACGACCAGGCCGCTGCATAGCCACCCCACGAAACATCTGCTAAAAAATTAGCCCCTCTGCTGCATCGACCGGTTGAACCCCCAACCGGTAGCGGCCTGTCCCCGCTGCGCCGTTATCCGCGTGGCCTGCGTCCGCATGTCCGGATGCCATTTACGGCTGATCGGCGCTGAACCCACTAAGGGAAACCTTTAGCCGGGTTGGAGATTTCCCCCTTGGCGATGCTGTTCATCTTGATACCGGCGCAGCGTCCGGTGACTTACCTTGCGTGGACAAGCGGCGTGCCGTCGTGGCGGACACTGTCATTCAGTCCGCCTGGCGTTTTACCCCATAACAACAAGAGGCCAGACAATGCTCGTACCCAATGTCCCCTATCTCTCTCCTGCAATCCGCCAGAAGTTGCCAGGCCACTGCCCCGCAGCTTCCCGGTCGCCAGGTTTTTAGTTTGATCCTGCTCCTATAAATACAAGTGCCCAGGCACATACAGATGTGGAGATGTCAGATGTTTCAGGGAAAGCAATCGTGCCGTGGGCTCGGCATTGCCGGCGTGGTGGGGATGATCTGTTCGCCGTTGGCCGCACAGGCCGATGTGATAGATGACAGCCACTTCAAGGTGGATACACGTAACTTCTACTTGCACCGCAACTACACCAACACCAACGCGCCGGATTCCGAAGTGCACAGTTGGTCCCAGGGTTTCGATGCGCAGTTCACCTCCGGCTACACCGACACCACGCTGGCCATCGGTCTTGATGTGGATGCGCAATACGCCGTGCGCCTGGATTCGTCGGGCAATGACGGTTCGCTGCCGTACAGCGTGCGCGACCGGCAAACGGCCGACGACTACAGCCGCGCCGGCGCAACCTTGAAGATGCGCTACAGCAAGACCGAGCTGAAAGTGGGCGATCTTCGCCCACAATTGCCGGTGGCCTTCGATGACCCCAGCCGGCAACTGGATACCATCTACCAGGGCGCCGTGGTCGAGTCGAAGGAAGTGGAAGGGTTGACGTTGACCGGCGGGCGCTTCTGGTCTGCCGTGACACGGGAGTCGTCCAACCACGAGAAACTGTACAAATATGGCTCCACCGACAATCTCGACAGTGACGGCCTGGACTTCGGCGGCGCCACTTACGACATCACCAAGAACCTGCAAGCCAGTTACTTCTACGGCGTGTTGCACGACATTTACCAGCAGCACTATTTCGGCCTGATGCACATGGCCGATCTGGGCAATGGCTACCGACTCAAAACCGATTTGCGCTACTTCAATAACAACGAAGACGGCAATGCCTTGAATGGCGTGATCGACAACCGTTCCTGGGGCACCTTGTTCTCCTTGCTCAAGGGCGCTCACATGTTTGGCGTCAGTTACCAGCGCATGCTCGGTGACAGCGTGTTCCCGACCATGAACGGCTATATCCCGCAACCTTACCTGGTGCACTGGTCGTCCCTGGGGTTTGTCCGCCCGGGTGAAAAATCCTGGGGCGTGCGCTACGGCTATGACTTTGCCGCAATGGGCCTGCCGGGGCTGAAGTTCTACACCCGCTACATCAAGGGTACGAACTGGGACCGTGGTGCAAACCTGAGCGACAACCAGGAAAGCGAACGCTACCTGGGGCTCAGCTACGTGGTGCAGAGCGGGGCGCTGCAAGGCTTGGGCGTGGACTTGCGCAATATCGACGTGAAACAGAAGTACGGCTACGACTACAACGAATTCCGTGTCGCCACCACTTACACCTGGAAGTTCTGGTAAGCCCAGTCCGCCCGCAGAAGACCCCCATAACAATAAGAGGCCTGACCATGTTGCAACCACTTGTCCTTTACATCTGCCCCGCAACTTCCCCGTCGGTGCCCCGTGCACCGTCACCCGGCGCGCTGCGCGCATGAGCGGATTCCAAGAGGAGCACACCCTAGTGAATATTCAGGTCGATAACGCGATCCTGCAGCAGAAGAAAACCTACCTGTACGAGTGGTATGTGGTTGGCCTGTGCATGGTCGCCTACATCTTTTCGTTTGTGGATCGGCAGATCCTGGCGCTGATGATCGAGCCGATCAAGGCCGACCTGCAGATCAGCGACACCCAGTTCAGCTTGCTGCACGGCCTGGCGTTTTCGTTGTTCTACGCCTTCATGGGCATGCCCATCGCCTACCTGGCCGACCGCTTCTCCCGACCGAAAATCATCGCCGTCGGCGTGGTCTTCTGGAGCCTGGCGACCGCCGCGTGCGGCCTGAGCAAGAACTTCCTGCACATGTTCCTCGCGCGCATTGGCGTCGGTGTCGGCGAAGCGGCCCTGTCGCCCTCGGCGTACTCGATGTTCAGCGACATGTTCCCCAAGGAAAAACTCGGTCGCGCCGTCGGCATCTATTCGATCGGTTCGTTCGTGGGCGGCGGCCTGGCCTTCCTGGTGGGCGGCTATGTGATCGCGATGCTCAAGGACATGAACACCATCGAGGTGGCCTTTCTCGGCGCGATGAAGGCCTGGCAGCTGGCGTTCTTCATTGTCGGCCTGCCCGGTATCGTCGTCGGTTTGCTGATCTGGCTCACCGTGCGCGACCCGGCGCGCAAGGGCTTGCAGGTCGATGCGCAGGGCCGGCCGAAGAAGGTCGCGCTGGGTGACGGCATGCGTTTTCTCGGCCGCCACCGTGCCACCTTCACCTGCCATTACCTGGGCTTTTCGTTCTACGCCATGGTCCTGTTCTGCATGATGAGCTGGAGCCCGGCGCTGTACATCCGCAAGTTCGGCCTGACGCCGGTCGAGGCGGGCTACATGCTCGGCACCGTGCTGTTGCTGGCCAACACCGCCGGGGTGTTGTTCGGCGGATGGCTCACCGACCTGTTAGCCAAGCGCGGTCATCAGGACGCGGCGATGCGCACCGGGGTGATTGGCGCAATCGGCATGGCGGTGCCGGCGGTGCTGTTCCCGCAAGTCGACTCGCTGTGGCTGTCGGTGACCCTGCTGGTGCCGGCGATGTTCTTCGCCTCGTTCCCGATGCCGGCGTCCACGGCGGCGATGCAGATCCTCGCGCCAAACCAGGTGCGCGCGCAGGTCTCGGCGGTGTTCCTGCTGATCAGCAACCTGCTGGGCCTGGGCCTGGGCACCACGCTGGTGGCGCTGTTGACCGACCGCTACTTCGGCTCGCCCGCGGCGGTCGGTTCGTCGATGTCGCTGGTGATCGTCGGTGCATCGGCCTTGACCGTGCTGTTGCTCTGGCGTGGCTGCGGTCATTTCCGCGAAAGCTATGCCCGGGAGTATCCGGGCCGCGCTTGATTGGTCATAGTCCATGATCGGTGCCCCGGCCTCGCTCCTGTAGAAGGGAGCGGGGCCGAGGCGCTCCAGATCAGGAGAACCCTTGATGTTGAATGATGTACACCTGCTGGAACGGCACAGCCTGCTCAGCTCGGCCGATTACCGTGAGATCAAGGACAAGGTCAGCCACTACCTGTGCCCGCACAGCTTCAACGTGTTGCGTGACGAGCCGATCCATACCCGGCTCAACGGCGTCTTCTTCGGCGATTCGGCGCTGCTCGACTTGCGCTATGGCGCGCCGGTGGAGATCACCATCGGCGACATTGCCGACCAGTACCTGTTTCGCATCACCTTGCAGGGCCATTGCGAAGTGGCCCACGGGCGGCGCAGCGCGGCGATGCAGTCGGGGTGCCTGAGCGTTTCCTCGCCGTTCGCGCAAAGCCGCATCGTCACCGATAGCCAATGCCGCAACCTGATCCTGCGGGTCGACCGTGATGCCCTGGAGACGCAACTGCAACGCCTGCTCGGCCGCAGCCTGCGGCAGTCGGTGATCTTTGATGTCAGCGTCGACCCCCTCGGCGCCGGCGTCGTCAGCCTCTATCACACCCTGGACTACATTTGCCGGCTGTATGGCAGCGGCGTGGACGGTTCGCGCCTCGCCAGCGGCCTGTCCGACTACCTGATGCAACTGCTGCTGACCCAGCTGCCGCACAACTACTCCGCGGACCTGTTGATCGATACGCGCGCGCCGCTGCCGCACCACGTGAAAAAAGCCCGCGACTACATCGAGGCGCACCTGGACGAACCGATCAGCCTGGCAACCCTGAGCGAGCTGTGTGGCGTCTCGGTCCGCACCTTGCAGAGCGGCTTCCGGCAGTTTCTCCAGCAAGCGCCGGTCGAGTACATCCGTGACCGCCGCCTGGCGCTGATCCACGAGTCGCTCAAGCAGGGCAATGGCGGCGATACCGTCACCGATATCCTGTTGCGTCACGGCATCAACAGCTTCGGGCATTTTTCCAGCGCCTACCGGCAACGCTATGGCTGCCTGCCGTCGGACACCCTGCGCCGACGCCCGCATTGAGACGCCTGCGCAATCCGTCAGTCGGCTGCGCAATCGGATAAGTCCGCGGCGGTGCGGCCCGCTAGCATCGAGTCTCTTACAAGAGGAGCGACTCCATGAAGATTACGGTGCTGGGTGGTGGACACGGTTGTTATGCCGCGGCTGTCGAAATGGCTGAAAAGGGGCATCAGACCCGCCTGTGGCGCCGTGATTCGGCAGCGCTCAGGGAACTGCTGGCCATCGGCAGCCTGACCATCAAGGACTATCGGGGCACCCGCCAGCTCTCCGTCGGCCAGCCGGGCGACACGCTGTCACTGACCGACGACCTGGCCGAAGCCCTGGGCGATGCGCAACTGATCATCATCCCGCTGCCGTCGACCTCCCACGAAGACCTGGCCAAACAAGTGGCGCCGCACCTGCGCGACGGTCAGGTGGTGTTCCTGCCGCCCGGCACCTTCGGCAGCTACGTATTCGCCAAGGCCATGGCCGATGCCGGTAACCAGAGCAAAGTGGCCTTCGCGGAAACCGGCACGCTGCCGTACCTGGTGCGCAAGCACGGGGCCAGCGACCTGGTGATCAGCTGCTACGCGACCCGTCTGCCGACCGGTGTGTTTCCAAGCAACCTGTCCGAACACGCGTTCGCCGTACTGCGCGAGGCCTACCCGAGTGTCGAGCCGATCGAAGACGCCCTGAGCGGCGCGTTGATGAACGCCGGCCCCATCATCCACCCGCCACTGATCATGATGAACGCCGGTCCCCTGGAGCATTTCGAGGCCTGGGACATTCACAACGAGGGCACCCAGCCGTCGATTCGCCGCGTGACCAACCAGCTGGATGCCGAGCGCATGGCCGTGCGCGAGGCACTGACCTACGGCGCACCGCACTTTCCCCTGGCCGATCACTACAACAAAAGCGAAGGCGAGGAGTGGATGTACGGTCGCGGCGCCCACGGCAAGCTGACCGACAGCGGCGACTGGCGCGAAGACATCGATCTGCAGAAACACCGCTACATGCTCGAAGACACCCGCCTGGGCTTGTCCTTCCTGGTGTCGGTCGGCCGTTGGGCCGGTGTGCCGACCCCGGTTGCGCAGGGCCTGCTGAGCATTGCTTCGGTCGTTGCCGGGCGCGACCTGTATGCCGAAGGGCGCACCCTGGAAAACCTCGGCCTGGACAAGCTTGACCGGGTGCAAATGACCGAGCTGCTGAGCAGGGGGTTCAACTGATGGACGCTGCGTTGCCCCATGTCAGCGTGGTCGGCGCCGGGCGGATGGGCGAGGGCATTGCCCTGGCGTTCATCCATGCGGGCCTGCCGGTCACCCTCATCGATATCAAGGATCGCGCCGAGGAGGAGCGCCTCGGTTACTTCGAGCGTGTGCGTAACAACATCCACAGCGAACTGCAGATGCTGGTGCGCCTCGGCCTGCTCCAGCCGGCGCAGGCGGACATTGCCCTGTCCCGGTTGACGCTTAAATCCAGGTCCCAGGCCGACGAAACACTGCGCCAGTGCGACCTGGTGTTCGAAGCCGTGCCGGAAGTCGTCGAGGTCAAGCAGCAGACCTTCGCCTGGATCAGCGAGCAGGTCCCGGCGTCGACCATCATCGCCTCGACCACCTCGACCTTCCTGGTCACCGAGTTGAGCGAAATGGTCAGTGAGCCTGCGCGCTTTGTGAACGCGCACTGGCTCAACCCGGCGTACTTGATGCCGCTGGTGGAAGTCAGCCGCAGTGAAGCGACCTGCCCGCAGGTGGTCGAGCGGCTGCTGCAACTGCTCAAGCGGATCGGCAAGGTGCCCGTGGTGTGCAATCCGGTGGCGGGCTACATCGTGCCGCGCATCCAGGCCCTGGCGATGAACGAAGCCGCGCGGATGGTGGAAGAGGGCGTGGCCAGCGCGGAAGATATCGACACCGCGGTGCGCGTCGGCTTTGGTTTGCGCTTCTCGGTGCTGGGCCTGCTGGAGTTCATCGACTGGGGCGGCGGCGACATTCTCTACTACGCCTCGCGTTACCTGAGTGGCGCACTGTCGCCGCGTTTCGAGTCGCCACAGGTGATTGCCGACAACATGCACAACGGCCGCAATGGCTTGCGCGATGGCCAGGGTTTCTACGATTACCGTGACCTGGACGTGGACGCCTACAAGCAGCAGCGGCTTGGCGCCTTTGTCCGCAAGCTGGAGTTGTCGGGGTTGACGCCTGCGTTCGATGGCGCCTTGAAGCAGCCCTGACGGCGCATGCTCCCCTGTAGGAGCGAGCCTGCTCGCGAAAAACGCCCAGACACCGCGTTCATCCTGACAGGGCGCGTTATCGTTGACGACCATCGCGAGCGGGGCTCGCTTCTACAGGGGATCGGGGCACCCGCCAAAGCCAGGTCGGCTTTATACTTTTACGGATGTACGCATTCCCTTGTAGGAGCGAGCCCTGCTCGCGAAAAACGCGCAGACACCGCGATCATACAGACAGCCCGCGTTATCGTTGGCGTCCATTGCGAGCAGGTCGAATGCGTTATTCGACCGCTGTCCGGTGGTAGGCCGGATAGTCGGTGTAGCCTCGGGTGGGGCTGCCGTTGATGCCGTAAAAGGTCTTGCGATCAGCTTGTGCCGTCGGTCGCCTGCCGCCCCTCTTTTCGCCCCGGGGTGCAAACTTTGAGGTGCGACTCTAATGGAGGCGTACAACCATGAGCATAACCCTACCGAGCGCAATGAGCGCAGCGCTGCTGGCCGCAGCCTGCCTGCCAGCGCTGGCAGACTCATCCACGCAACAAAACCTGACCCGCACCGTGGCTGAACCCGTTGCCTTCCAGGTCTCGACAGTCTCGGCTCCAGCCGCTGGAGCCAACGACGCTGCCGACGACGCCTCTGGCTACATCCAGGCAGTCGGAAGAACGGGTTCACATTCGATGCATCCCAATGCGCCTGTACCCGCCGAGCAATTGGCTGACGATGTCGAGGTGCTACGGCAACCCGCAGATCAATAGCCACAAGCTCCCGGGAGCAATCACCGCCTGAGTGCTCGAAGCCCGCAGCCGTCAACGGCCGTTGCTGGAACGACAATCATCCAGCATGGCACCCACCCTGCGGCTCTTGCGGGCTTCGATCACTCGCGATTCAACCATCACGCGATGGCGTCGAACGCCGGGCCTGTCAGGCCCCGCGCTTGCTTCATTTGAGTTGCGTTTTGATTTGCGTTCCGGGCACGAAATATTGACCGGGATCATCGGCCTGCTTCAGGTCGACAAAGGCCCGGCATATGCAATGGGAGAATTGTTCCTGCAGCGCTTCGGGGTCTTTCCATGTCATGGGTGATGCTTGCGCGGGTTGTCCCCCGGACGCCTTGTAGCAGACACAATTGTCCAGTCGGGTGACGCCGTCGTTGGTGCTCTGACAAGCCGTGACAAGCAACGAGATCGCGATGAGCATGGCGAAGCGCTTCATTGGCTTCCCTCCGAGGCTTTGGTGAAGGGCTGACTCTCAACAGGCAGTAGATGCAAGCTTAGCTCGCAATTTTCGCCGCTCCATCCCTTGGCTGCTTTTGGTGGCGGCCGCCCTCCATGAATGCTGCCTTGAACCCCTATTGGCAGGGGGGGAGCGGCTTGACCCGCCCGGATTCAGTCGGAGAACAGCTCGAACATCAGCTGCCGCAACCAGCGGTTGGCCGGATCCTTGTTGTATCGGGCATGCCAGAACAGGTTGATTTCGATGGTCGGTAAATCCACCGGTGGCGGTATGACCGTGAGTCCGAAGGGCTCTTCGCAACTGCTGGCAAACCGTTCGGGCACCGTCGCCAGCAAGTCGGTGCGTTGCAGTATCTGGCCGATCGCGACGAAGTGCGGAACCTCCAGCCGTATGTTGCGCTCGATGCCGGCGCGCGCGAGGAAGTTATCCACGATGCCGTGCCCGGTGTTCGCCGCGACCACACGAACGTGGTGAAAGCTGCAGTAGCGCGCAAGCGTCAAGGGTTCCCGGGTGGCAGGATGGCCTTTGCGACACAGGCAGACGTAGCGGTGGTGGAACAGGCGTTGCTGGAAAAAGCCCGCTTGAAGGTGCGGCAACAACCCGACTGCAAGGTCTATTGAACCGTTTTGCAGCCCTTCGGCCAGGGTGTCTGCGTTGTTGCTCAAGGTGCTGATGGAGCAACCGGGCGCGCGCTCGGCCAGGGCATCCATCAGCCGCGGCATGAAGTAGATTTCACCGATGTCGGTCATTGCCATGCTGAATCGGCGATGGCTGGTGAGCGGGTCAAACGTATCCTGGCGACTCAGCGCATCGCGCAGCGTCTGGATGGCCAGCGCCACCGGCTCGGCCAACTGGTGCGCATAGGGCGTGGGCTCCATGCCCTGGTAAGTGCGCACGAACAGTTCGTCGTTCAAGGTCGTGCGTAATCGCTTCAGCGCGTTGCTGACAGCGGGTTGGGTCAGTTGAAGATTATCCGCCGCCGTCGAGACCCTGCGGTCGATCAACAGTTGGTTGAACACCAACAGCAGGTTGAGATCCAGCTCTCGTAATTCCATAACGCCTCAAGCGCTGAAAGACAGCGAGCCTATCAAGTGCCGCGCCGTCGCGTCCATCGCAAGCGCGGCATGGCGTATGAGTGTCCGCGATCTTTATTCACGCTCGAAATAACGGGTATGCGGATCACTGCATTTCACAGGCGGCAGGCCTTGGCCATGATCACCGCACGGCCCGGGTTGCGGAGGGCCTGCGTCACGCGGGAGCGAGAGCTGCGTGATTTCCGGAGGCTTGTGAACCTCCGGCTCTAATAACAACGACAAAAAAGAGCGATGCCATGCGTACGATCGATGTATCAGCCCTGATTGACGGGGCTCGTTTCAATACCTTCCATGCGCGCGTGCTGTTCTGGTGCGCGCTGATCATCATCTTCGACGGATATGACCTGGTCATCTATGGCGTCGTATTGCCCTCGTTGATGGCCGAGTGGGGCTTGAGTTCGCTGCAGGCCGGGGCGCTGGGCAGCTGCGCGCTGATCGGCATGATGCTGGGGGCACTGTTTTTCGGCTCATTGTCGGACCGGATAGGCCGACGTAAAACCATCATGATCTGCGTCACCCTGTTCAGTGGGGTCACGGCGCTCAACGGCCTGGCGCAGAGCCCGGAAACGTTTGCGTTATGCCGATTCATTGCCGGTCTGGGCATCGGCGGCGTGATGCCGAACGTCGTCGCGCTGATGAACGAGTACGCGCCGAAGAAATCCCGCAGCACCCTGGTGGCGCTGATGTTCAGTGGCTATTCGTTAGGGGGCATGTTGTCTGCCGGCCTGGGCATGGCGCTGATTCCTCAGTGGGGATGGCAGGCGGTGTTTTACGTCGCCTTGATTCCACTGTTGGCCTTGCCCTTTTTGATCAGGCAACTGCCCGAGTCGATGGAGTTCCTGCTGCGTTCCGGGCAGACCTCCAGGGCTCAGGCCTTGTTGATGCAGGTCGAACCGAGCCACGTGCCGGGTGCAGCCGACCAGTTGAACCGCCAGGTGGCCCAAGGCGCGGACGTGTCGATTGCGCAGTTGTTCCGTGAGGGGCGCAAGCTCAGCACGTTCATGCTGTGGCTGGCGTTTTTCTGTTGCCTGTTGATGGTCTATGCACTGAGTTCCTGGTTGCCAAAGCTCATGAGTGCCGCCGGCTACGGTTTGAATTCGAGCCTGGCGTTTCTGGTGGCCCTGAACCTCGGGGCGATTATTGGCGCCGTGGCGGGCGGTTGGCTGGGTGATCGAGTCGGCATCGCCAAGGTGTTGTTTGTCTTCTTCGCAGGCGGCGCCCTGGCGTTGAGCCTGCTGGCGCTCAAGGCGCCATTGCCGGTGCTCTATCTGCTGATCGGCGTGGCGGGGGCCTGCACCATCGGCACGCAGATCCTCGCCAACGCTTGTACCGTGCAGTATTACCCGCCGCAGATTCGCTCGACCGGCCTCGGCTGGGCGATGGGGGTGGGGCGCACGGGGGCGATCATCGGCCCGCTGCTGGGCGGCGCACTGCATGCGTCGTCCTTGTCGCTTCAGGCGAGCTTCCTGATTTTTGCGCTGCCGGGCTTGATCGGCGCCATCGCGATCCTGGTCTTCCTGATCGCAAACGTCCCGGGCCGGCAGGGCTCCCGCGCCAGGCAAACCGTCGCGCAATAAACCCACGCAGCTGACATAAAGACGAGCCCCAGAGGCTCGTTTTTTTATGGGCGCCTTTCGATCATCGAGCGATGGGGCTGCCCAGTAATATTCACGTCGATGATGCGGTGTATTGAAGTGGCGGTATTTATCAATAGCACTCGGCGCACGATGATTGAGCGACTCCAATAACAATCAGTCACACGGGTAATAGCCATGCGTACATCTCAGTCTGCCTTGCACATCGGTATTGTCGGCGGCGGCATCGCCGGCGTGGCGTTGGCCCTCGATCTGTGCCGCCACGCCCATCTCAGCGTCCAGTTGTTCGAAGCGGCGTCGGCCTTTGGCGAAGTAGGGGCGGGTGTCTCCTTCGGCGCCAACGCTGTGCGCGCCATCGCCGGCCTGGGCATTGCCGAACCCTACCGGCAGATCGCCGACCGCACGCTGGATCCGTGGCAGGACATCTGGTTCGAATGGCGTCGTGGCGAGGATGCCGGTTACCTGGGCGCGAGCCTGGCCGAAGGCGTCGGACAGTCGTCAGTGCACCGTGCGGATTTTCTCGACGCGCTGGCCCGTCAGTTGCCGGAAGGGATCGCCCGATTCGGCAAGCGTGCGGTGAGCGTGGAGCAGGATGCCGGGCAGGCCCGCGTGCTGTTCACCGATGGCAGCGAGCATCGCTGTGACCTGCTGATCGCGGCGGACGGGATCAAGTCTTCGATTCGTGATCACGTGCTTCAAGGCCTCGGCCAGCCCCTGGCGGCACCGCGCTTCAGCGGCACCTGCGCCTACCGCGGGATGATCGACAGCCAGGCGTTGCGCGCCGCCTACCGTGCCCGTGGTATCGACGAACACCTGGTCGACGTGCCGCAGATGTACCTGGGGCTCGACGCTCACATCCTCACCTTCCCGGTCAAGCAGGGGCGGCTGATCAACGTGGTGGCATTCACCTCCGATCGCAGTCGGCCGGACCCGTCCTGGCCAAGCGATGCGCCCTGGGTCCGCAATGCCAGCCAGGCGGAAATGCTCGCCGCGTTCGCCGGCTGGGGCGATGCCGCGCGGGTGCTGCTGGAGTGCATTGCGCAACCGACACTGTGGGCGCTGCACGAACTCGATGAACTGGCGGGCTACGTCCACGGCCGGGTGGGGCTGATTGGCGACGCGGCTCACGCCATGTTGCCGCACCAGGGCGCCGGGGCAGGGCAGGGGCT
This sequence comes from Pseudomonas fluorescens, assembly GCF_902498195.1. Classification (GTDB taxonomy): domain Bacteria; phylum Pseudomonadota; class Gammaproteobacteria; order Pseudomonadales; family Pseudomonadaceae; genus Aquipseudomonas; species Aquipseudomonas fluorescens_BU. The sequence continues at coordinate 51,247 of NZ_CABVIY010000003.1, forward strand.
CGAAGATGCCTGGCTGCTGGCGCGATTGCTGGCCGATCCACAGGTGCTGGCGAGCCGGCCACAAGCGGTGCTCGAAGTGTATGACGCCATTCGCCGTCCCCGTGCCTGTCGTGTGCAACGCACGTCCTGGGAAGCTGGCGAGCTTTACGAAATGCGCGATCCGGCAGTCGCCGACGACGATCAATTGCTGGGCAAAACCCTCGCCGAACGTTTCGACTGGTTGTGGAACCACGATCTGCAATCGGACCTGACACAGGCGCGTGAGCGGTTGGGGTGGGACGCGCTCGCTTAGGCACGTTCATGGCTTGTCCTCCACGTTGAGGGAGGACAAGTGTCAATCAGTCACAACCCGCGGTGGTCGCTATTCGACCCGATCCGGACAATGAAGCGCCTGGCCAGGCACGATGGGTTCACGCTGCATGTTCGCTCCTTGCATTCCTTGAAATAGAGGCCCCCAGGAAGTAAAGCATCCCACCCGCAATGATGAAGAGCAGGAGCATGTAGAACATGTAGTGGGCAGGCTGCGTTGCCAGGACCATTCCGCACAGGACAGGCCCCAATGCCGAGCCGAGGTTGCTCAGGTTTTGAGCACCGTAGTACATGCCCCGCAGGTGACTGGGCGCGATGTTGTCGATGAACATGTATTCAGCGGGAAATACGATCATTTCGCCCACGGTGAAAATGGCCATGGAAATCACCCAGAAAACCAGGGTGGTGGACAGGGCGAAACCCGCCAGCCCCAGGATGAACATGCTGAGTCCCCCCGCGAGCCACAGATTCAGATGTTCGTGAGAAATCCTTTTGCCGACCCTGTGTTGCAGGCTGATCACCATCAGCGCATTTGTCGCGACAACGGTGCTGATAATCCGGTAGGTCGCCTCGGGTGTCGTGGTGACCACCAGGTATTGCGAGAGATAAGCGGTGAACTGGCCGAAAACCACGGCACTGAGCAATCCGCCCAGGGTAAAGCACACCAGCCGGTAATCGCGCAGAAGAAGCATGCCCACTGCCAGGAACGGCGCCGGTTGCCGGCTTGCCTCGACGCTCGCCAGGCGTCCGTCGCCCCACACGAAGTAGATTGAAAAGAACCCGGCCCCAAGTCCCGCCGACATCAGAAATGGCAGGCTGGGATCCAGCGTGGCCATCCCCGCACCGAGAAAGGGCCCGACGGCATAACCGATGTTGGTCAACGTGTATTTGATCGAAAACACTTCGCTGCGCCCGGCGACAGGGAGCAGGCGGCCAAATCCGGATTTCACAGCGATATCGATGACGGCATACGCCAGGTTGATGGCCACCAGGCAGAGGTAGAACTGCCAGAGATCGCGCGCTATGTAAGTCCCAAGAAAGCCCGTTGTGAACACGCCACTGAAGCCCAGGATGAGTCGGTAACTGGATAATCTATCCACCAGAAAGCCGCCATACAGGCTCAATAGCGAGCCGATGATCAGCGTGCTTCCGATCACCAGGCCGATATCGGCGACGCTCAATCTGAAATTCCCCGCCAGGTAGATGACCAGGTAAGGCAGCGTGATCGCGCGGGCCAGTGTCAGTACCAGTGACGCAGAGAGCAGCAGGTTTACCGTCGTGGGATAGTTTTTTAGCGTGGTCAGCATCCGAGCCTCATCGTCATGTTTACAAAGGTCGCGCCCGCGACTCCTTGAGGGTGTGGTCGAAGCTTACTGTTGAATTAAGTTCTGATTTATGATGATTTTTACCGAGTTGCCCGAACTCAATTCATGAATACAGGCCGTCTATGTTTTCCTCCGAACGCTTGAAGGGTATCGATGTGTTTGTCTGCGTGTCGGAATTCGGCAGCTTCACGGCTGCCGCCGAACAGTTGAACCTGACGGCTTCTGCCGTTAGTAAAAGCATCGCCCGGCTGGAAAAACGGCTGGGGGTTCGACTGTTCCAGCGCACGACACGGCGGTTGTCGCTGACCGATGCCGGGGTTGCGTTCCATCGAACGTGCACGGGTGTGCTTGCCGACCTGGAAGAAGCCGAGCTTTCACTCCAGGCCGAAAACACCGAGCCTCGCGGGCGTGTGCGAATTGACCTGCCAGGTGCGTACGGTCGCGTACAGGTGATGCCGATCCTCCTGCAATGGATGCAGGATCATCCGTTGCTGATACCGCACCTCTCCTTCAGCGACGGTTTCATTGATCCGCTCAAGGAAGGCGTGGACATTGTGGTGCGTATCGGTGGCGCGCAGGCCTGGCCGGAGACGGTGGGGCATCGCCTTCTCGCTCGTGAGCGGCATACCTTCTGTGCATCCCCCTCGTACCTGGCCCGCCACGGCATTCCCCTGTCTGAAAGCGACCTTGAGCACCACCCGTGCATTGCCTATGGCTGGGTGGACGGAAGCATCAGCCCCTGGAGCTTCGCAGGCGAGCAGGGCGCAACCCTGCGCAGGCAGATAACGCCTCGACTGGTGGTGGGTAATGGCGATGCGCTGATGATGGCTGCGCTGGCAGGCCTCGGTATCGCACAGCTGCCGTCGTGGCTGATAAAACAACAGCTGCAAGAGGGGAAACTGGTGGAAGTATTGCCTCAGCTGGCAACCGAAGGGATGAGTATCAACCTGGCCTGGATCAAAAGTCGCCAAGCGCTTCCCAAGGTTCGTCTGTTGCTGGAGGCACTGATCGCGGGGCTGACGTCGCTTGATGGCAGTAGCCGATGACTGCTTCTGGCTGTTTTGTGCCGGTGGTGAAGGGCTGCAACCCATAGCTGCCCCTCGCGACAGGTAGAAATCGACACAAAGCGGTCTTTTTAAAGTATGAACCGCTGCTGATATCTCAAAGCAATCTTCGACTGCACTCCTCTTTCTCACAGTTAAAACATGGGGGTTGCTTCGACCTGATTAGGCCACCCAACGTAGCCCGGCGACACTCACCAGGATCAAGCCGATCCACACAAGCCTCCAGAACGACACCACGTCACCCAACCAATACATGCCCACGATAGCTGTGCCCGCGGCGCCGATGCCAGTCCAGACCGCATAGGCAGTGCCTACCGGCAGCACCCGCAGCGCCATCGTGAGCAAACACAGGCTGCCGGCCAGCACGACGACGGTGCCGAACAGCAGCCAGGGCCGTTCAAGGCCGTTAGCCGATTTCAACCCGACCGCAAAGAGAATCTCTAGAAATCCGGCAACGATCAGCAGTAACCACGAGGTGTTGTAGGTCATTGGATGAAACCTGTATGGGGAAAAAAAAGCGAGCCGGTGAAGGCTCGCTAAGGGGGAGGTAAACGATCAGTTGGCCAGCAGTTTTCCGCTGAACAGGCTTTTCAGGGTTTTCACCAACAGCACGGCCAGTGCCACAGTGAGGAACAGCAGAATCATGGCAGCGATGACCATCAGCAGTGTGTTGTCCTGGGCATGTGCGTATTTCAGCGCCGCGTTGCTCAGGGCTGCGATGGGGAAGCTGATTGCCCACCACGAAGGGGCAAAAGGCACATCGCGACGGAAAACCTTGAAGCTCAACACCACGAACAAAAACAGACCGAAGAAGAACAACACGCTGGCAAACCGATCGATCTCGCCGAACACATTGGTGTATGCCAGGAAACCTACTTCAAAAGGAGCGATCAGGACCATCAACGAAGGCACCATGCCTTTGGCCAGAGGGGCTCCATGCACCAGCCGCGAAAAGATCCGGGTGAAGAAAACCAGCGCCAGCACCGCGCCCACGGCGAGGGCAAACAGGTTGAACTCCGCGACCCATGGCATGGGCATGTGCGCACCGGTTACCGCGATATCGAGGGTGGCAACACCTGGAATCAGCCAGGCAGGCACGGCATTCAACGAATCCTGATTGCCCGACAACAGACGGGAAACCACCAAGCCTGCGAGCAACACCGTCAGTGCGCTGCCGAGAATCCACAGCGCCTGTCCGAGCATTTCACTGTGGGGCGCCGCGACGGCCGACAGCAGCAACAGTGCGATGGTGACGGTGCCAAAGAAGTTGCTGGCTATCGGATGATTGAACTCGGCCTTCACAGCTCCTGGGTGTTTCAGCCATTTGCCCAGGTAGCCCAGGGTCAACAACACGAATACCAGACCAGCCAATGCGCCAATCGCTTCACCCAACATGCCACCGATCCCGAAATACTGACCACTCAAACGCCAGGCCAGTCCCAGGCCGGCCAGACCCATCACTGAACCGAACAGATTGATGGGCAGGTTTTTGATGGACGTCGTGCTGGCCGGTACTGATTGAGCTGCAGCGACGTTGGGAATGTATGCAGTGTTCATGGTCGTCTCCCGGTGGACTGATTTTGCTGTTGGGGCTATTTTCAGCCATATTGGACTTGGCTGAAATAGTCACGTAACGACGTATTCAGCCAATGATTCGACGAGGACAGACATCCTGCGCATAACCCTCCTGGCATTCCCCCGCGTGCAGTTGCTGGACATCATCGGTCCCGCCGACGTCTTCGCCGAAGCGGCTAAACAGTTGGGCAATCAGCGGGTTTATCAAGGCAAGTCATCGGTACCGACAAAGGCATGATTAAAGAAGCCCGACGGCATCTTCATCAAGGACGGCAATATCTACTCCTCGGCGGGATTAGCCCACGAACAGCGTGCGGATCATCAGCTAACGATCAATCGTAGGGCGTCCCACTGGGCAGAAGAGGTCGGTGGGGTAATGGCGCAGGTCGTTCAGATCGAGTGACAGATCAATGCTGTGCAGAAGGTGATTAGGTGGGATGTGATCTTCAAGGTTGAACGAGTAAAGCGCATGCACCCTTTTATAATCGGCGTTGCAAAAAATGCGTATTCGCTTTGATTAGGCTAGCCGACGTATCCCGGTGAGACTCAACAGGATCAAACCGATCCAGACAAGCTTCCAGAACGATACCGAATCACCCAGCCAATACATTCCGACGATGACCATGCCGGCAGCAACGATGCCAGTCCAGATCGCATAGACGGTACTTACGTGCAAAACCCGCAATACATCCATCAACAAACACAAACTTCCAGCCAACACGACGGAGTTGCCCACCAGCAGCCAGGGCCGATCAAGAGCGTGTGAAGGTTTCAACCCGACTGCAAAGGCGATCTCCAAAAGTCCGGTGACGATCAGCAGTAACCAGGAAGTGGTGTAAGTCATTTGATGAAACCAGATCGGCAAAAAAAAGCGAGCCGATGAAGGCTCGCTAAAGGGAGGTAAAAGGTCAGTTGGCCAGCAGTTTGCCGCTATACAGGCTAATCAGGGTTTTCACCAATAACACGGTCAGCGCCACAGTGAGGAACAGCAGGATCGCCGCGGCGATGACCACAAGCACGGTGTTGTCCTGGACGTGTGCATATTTCAGCGCCGCATTGCTCAGGGCTGCGATGGGGAAGCTGATTGCCCACCACGAAGGAGCAAAAGGCACATCGCGACGGAATACTTTGAAGCTCAGCACCACGAACAGGAACAGGCCGAAGTAGAACAACACGCTGGCAAACTGGTCGACTTCACCGAACACATTGGTATATGCCAGGAAACCGACTTCAAAGGGCGCAATCAGGACCATCAACGAAGGCACCATGCCTTTGGCCATGGCGGGCTGATGCACTAACCTCGAAAAAATTTGTGAAAAGAAAACCAGCGCCACTACCGCACCCACGGCGAGGGCAAACAGGTTGAACTGTGCAACCCAGGCCATGGGCATGTGCGCGCCAGTGACGGCAATATCTAGGGTGGCAACACCTGGAATCAGCCAGGCGGGTACGGCATTCGATGGGTCTTGACTGCCCGACAACAGGCGATAAACCACCAGGCCGGCGAGCAACACAGTCGACACACTTCCCAGTATCCAGAGCACTTGTCCCAGAATCTGGTGGTGGGGTGTAGCCACCGCTGACAGCAACAGCAGCGCGATAGTGACGGTACCGAAGAAGTTGCTGATGATCGGGTGGTTGAAGTCCGCCCGAACCGCTTCGGGATGTTTCACCCACTTGGTCAGGTAACCCAGGGTCAGCAGCACGAATACCAGGCCGGCCAGTGCGCCAATCGCTTCACCCAACATGCCGCCGATGCCGTAATACTGATCACTCAAGCGCCAGGCGAGACCTAAGCCGGCTAACCCCATCACTGAACCAAACAAATTGATCGGCAGGTTTTTGATCGATGTCGTGCAGGTATGTATCGATTGAGCTGAAGCGACGGAAGGGGGATATGCAGTGTTCATGGCGGACTCCCGTTTGACTGAACTTGCTGTTGGGGCTATTTTCAGCCCAACAGCCTATGGCCGATATTGTCTTGTTGCGACGTATTCAGCCAATGTTTCGACGAGGACGGACATTTGTGAATATTACTCTTCTGGCATTTCCCCGTGTACAGCTGCTAGACGTTATCGGTCCTGCGGACGTCTTCGCCGAAGCGGCTAAACAGCTCGGTAATCCGCGTGCTTACCGAGTCGAAGTTATCGGCACCGAAATAGGGATGATCAAAGGCTCAAACGGTTTGAAGCTTGGCATCGACAAGACCTTCGAAACTTACAAAGCCAAGATCGACACGTTGCTCGTGGCCGGCAGTCCGCACATCGACGAAATCGCTCAGAACCCAGCATTGCAAAATTGGCTACGCAAGCAGGCGAAATCGGTGCGGCGTATCGGTTCGGTCTGTAGTGGCGCCTTTTTGCTGGCCGCCGCTGGGCTGCTCGCTGGGCGCCGTGTCACCACGCATTGGAATTCCAGCGCGAAACTTGCCAAGGAACATCCGGACACGCAGGTCGAGCCTGACAGCATCTACATCAAGGACGGCAACATTTACACCTCGGCGGGGGTTACGGCGGGCATGGACCTGGCATTGGCGCTGGTCGAAGAGGATCACGGCAGGGAACTGGCACTCAGCGTAGCCCGCGAAATGGTGATGTTCTTCAAGCGACCAGGCGGGCAATCGCAGTTCAGTGCGCAATTGGCCGCGCAGACCGCCGAACGCACTGTGATCAGAGATGTGCAGGATTATGTTTTGCAGCACCTTAAGGCCGATCTGAGCGTACCTACCTTGGCTGCTCGCGCGGACATGAGCGAACGAAATTTTGCCCGCACTTTCAAGGCGGAAGCCGGCACGACCCCGGCCGAGTTTGTCGAACTTGCCCGCATCGACGCGGCCAGACGCCTGATTGAAGATTCGGACGTATCACTCAAGCGCTTGGCCGATACCGTCGGCTATGCCAATACGGATGGATTCAGAAGGGCATTCATGCGGCGTCTGGGGGTCGGTCCGAGTGACTATCGAAAGCGGTTTTCATCAGTGTGATGCAAAAGGGGGCCGCTAAACCCCAGGCCCATTGATGGAGCAGCCAAAGTGACGTTGTAGTAGCTATCGACGCGTGCGTTCAATGATGCCTTGGCTTCATGGAATTCAACTGTATGCGGCCAGCATTTCAATGTCCGCTTCTGGCCGTGAGCCGCCCTCCACGAACGGCAGCGATGGATAGACCCCCGTCATGAAAAGCCGATTTCCGACCGGCGCGGAGGGTGAATTATCCGACGGGATCCATGGATCCACGGGGATGGCTTGAATTAAATGCAAGTTGGCACAAAAAGCACGCAAGCACTCGTACAGGATTGTTCAATCCTCGTTACCCTGATTTCCATTGGGTGCCAGGCAGGCGACCCAATGGCGCTCCTGGGTACACGTGATGCTTGATCCTGAAGCTTCTCACCAGGTCTTTACCACCTATCACCAACGATAGCGCTCATTCAGCGGCAGGGATAACCGTAGATTTGCGGGAGAAGCACACGATGAACACGAAAAAACTGAGACACATCCTTGCCGGTTTAACGCTGTCTTTTGGCGCTGTGCATTCCCACGCCGATGAGGCCAAAAAAGTGGATGTACTGCTGATCGGTGGCGGCATCATGAGCGCGACGCTGGGCGTGTGGCTCAATGAGTTGGAGCCGGGGTTTTCGATGGAGATGGTCGAGCGCCTCGACGGTGTCGCCCTGGAAAGCTCCAATGGCTGGAACAATGCGGGTACAGGTCATTCGGCATTGGCCGAGTTGAACTACACACCGCAGGACGAGAATGGAAAAGTCACGATTTCGAAAGCCGTTGAAGTCAATGAAGGCTTTCAATTGACCCGGCAGTTCTGGGCGTGGCAGGTCAGGCAAGGGGTGCTGAAGAACCCGCGTTCGTTCATCAATTCCACCCCTCACATGAGCTTCGTCTGGGGCGAGGCCAACGCCAGCTTTCTGAAAAAGCGTTATGAGGCGTTGCAGGCTAGCCCGTTGTTCCGCGGCATGCAGTACTCCGAAGACCCCGCCGTGATCAAAAAATGGGTGCCGCTCATGATGGAAGGGCGTGATTCGAAGCAAAAAGTCGCGGCCACGTGGAACCCCAATGGCACCGACGTCAATTTTGGAGAAGTGACCCGCCAACTGGTCGCTCACCTGCAAACCTCGCCGACATTTACCCTGAAGCTGTCAAGCGAAGTGCAGGACATCACGCGAAACGAGGACGGTAGTTGGCGGGTCAGCTACAAAAATCTGAAAGACGGCAGCAAATCCGCAACCGATGCCAGGTTCCTGTTCATCGGTGCGGGGGGTGGTGCGCTGAAGCTGTTGCAGAAATCGGGTATTCCCGAGGCCAGGGAGTATGCCGGCTTCCCAGTCGGCGGCTCATTCCTGGTGACAGAAAACCCGGCCATCACCCAGCGGCATCTGGCCAAGGCCTACGGCCAGGCATCGGTGGGTGCACCCCCCATGTCGGTTCCGCATCTGGATACCCGCGTGCTGGACGGTAAGCGCCTGATCCTGTTCGGGCCATTCGCAACCTTCAGCACCAAGTTTCTCAAGCAGGGCTCCTTTCTCGACCTGCTGAGTACCACCACGGTGGACAACGTGTGGCCGATGACGCGCGTCGGTATCAAACAATACCCCCTGGTCGAGTACCTGGCTGGCCAGCTGATGCTGTCGGATGAGGATCGGCTCGATGCGCTGAAAGAATACTTCCCCAACGCCAAAGCCGAAGACTGGCATCTGTGGCAAGCAGGGCAGCGGGTGCAGGTGATCAAGCGTGACGAAGCTGCCGGTGGCGTGCTGAAACTGGGCACGGAGATTGTGACCTCCCGGGATGGCAGCATCGCCGGTTTGCTCGGTGCCTCGCCAGGCGCGTCGACCGCCGTACCGATCATGGTGAGCTTGCTGCAAACAGTCTTCAAAGACAAAGTCGCGACGCCCGCCTGGCAGGAGAAACTGCATCAGATCCTCCCGAGCTACGGCACCCAACTTAACGACGATCCGGCAAAAGTGGCCGAGGAGTGGGCCTACACCGCCAAGGTGCTTGAGCTGATGCCCCCACCGGCGATCAGTCAAGCCGCTGCGTCGATGGATGAAAAACAGGAGGCCAGGCCCAAGCACGAACAGGCAGCGGCTGACCTGGCTCTATGAATCACCCGGGCACGCATTGGCGTGCTCGGTGTCGCTGACCCGCAGACAAAAGCCCGCTGACCGTTAACAGTCAGCGGCTTTTTATCGAGTCGACAGACGCCCCAATCCCAGCGACGCGAGCCAAACCGCAACTGTCCGCTGCTGGCCAATAGTTGCCCGTCGCGAGAGGCAGAAAACGACCCATAGCGGTCACGACAGAAGCCTGTCGGCCAAAAGCAGTCAGTCGCTCTAGTCTACGATATCGGCAACTACCTGTTCGCCAGCCGAAAAAGCACCCCCTTCAATGTGGTAGACCCTCGGTTCTTCCGAAAAATATTCCTCCAGGCCCATCATGAATATCTGATGGTCTTCACTCTCTTCGAAGCCCGGCGTGTGATCCTTAAGTGAAGCCCAGCGCACTATCAGGTTGAACCGCTCGGGGCTTTCAATCCCTTGCGCGAGCAAGTGGCCGCCGTAACCCTTTGCACGGGTGAGCAGGGGAGCGACCTCGGCAAATGCACGTCTGAAACTTTCAATGCGTTCTTTGTGGACGGGGAGCAGAGCGATTTCATAAATCATGGCGTTCCTCTCATATGACTTGAACGGCTAAAAGTACGCACTCAGGAAATAAGCGATGGCTCGACTGCAATCGCGATTTTTCCTTGAATACCGTTGTTGGGGCTTTCCAGCCGGGCATGGGCGAGCGCCATGTCGGCAAGCGAATAGACAGCGCCAACGTGTGGCCGCAGCTGACCGCGCTCTACCAATGCGCTCAGCTCGTCAAGTTTGCCCCGGTTCTGTCTGGTGAAAACGAAGTGATAACTCGCGTTCTTGCCCCAGGCCTGAACAAGGTTCTGCGGCTGGGCAATGTCCACAATCGAGACCACTCGGCCGAGTTGAGCGAGCACGTCGGGACTGCGCGTCAACGTGTTGCCGCCGATGGTGTCGAACACCACATCGACTCCGCGGCCATCCGTTTCCCGATTGATGACGTCGACGTAATCCTCCTTTTCGTAGTCGATGACCACATCGGCCCCCATGCCTCGTGCGAACTCGAAGTGTGCCTCGCGCACGGTCGTGAAGACCCGCGCTCCAATGGCCTTAGCCACCTGGATCGCGATATGACCTACGCCTCCCGCGCCGCCGTGGATCAGGATGCTTTCTCCCACTCTGAGCGCTGCACGCCCGGTCAGCGCTTCCCAAACCGTACCGCCAACCAGGGTCAGGCTTGCCGCTTCGAGATGGGTCAGCGATGGCGGCTTCTTCCCGATAATGCTTTCGGCCGCAACGTGATATTCGGCATAACTGCCTGGCCCTTCAAATATCTGCGGGGTGTACCAGACTTCGTCTCCCGCAGCGAAGGAGGTCACCCCCGGCCCGACTTCCTCGACAACCCCCGAAACGTCGTGTCCGGTAATGGCCGGCAGTTGCACCAGGTCGGAATAATCGCCACGTCGAACCTGATAATCCAAGGGGTTGATGGAGGTTGCGTGTACCCGCACCAGGACTTGTCCCGCACCCGGCACTGGCTTGGGCACGTCGCAGAGTTCGAACGATTCCGGGCCGCCAAATGACTTAAGCATCAACGCTTTCATTGTGAATCCTCGTATCGACAAAAAGGGATATCGAGATATCTCGATATCATGCGGTAAAAAAATTAGAGATCTGTTCCTATGATCTCGGCGAGCGCACGGATAGTGGCTTCATTGCGCTTGTAGTAGGTCCACTGACCGATGCGCCTGACCTCGACCAGGCCCACTCGTTGCAGCGTTGCAAGATAACCAGACACCGTTGACTGCGATAGCCCGATGCCTTCTTGAATACTACTGACGCAGACCCCCACCGTGAGAACGTCTCCTTCATCCTGCGCAGGGAAGTTCTTAACGGGGTCCTTCAGGCCTTTCAGGATTTGAAGGCGTGTAGGGTTGGAGAGGGCTTTGAATATTTCGAGTAATTCCATGAGTGGAGAATATCGAGATTTATCGATATGTCAATACGAGAACCAGAATAGGGCGAAATAGCCAGGGCGATGATTTTTCCCCGGGGGCTTTTTGGCGATAGGTTGAAATGGCGTCGGTCGACCGGTTGAATCCACAGTCGATTGCTGCCCGTCACGACAGGCCGCCTCTCACTAGCCTGTCGATAAGTGTCTTATGGGCAATCGCCAGGCTTTCTTCGAATGATTTGTATCCGATGAAGCATTGGCTTTTTGGGGGCAAGCTGCATGGCAAACACCTGAATGCGATCCCGACTTCTCATTCACAGGATTACGTAAGTGCCCCTCACAATGTGCTTACACCGATACATCAACGCTCCCACGAGCCAGCAGCCACTCCTGATAAACCGCAGCGCTGGTAATCGATAGGGCGCCACTGTCAGCGTTGATCGCTTTCTCGTTCGGGCGTCCGATCTTGATCTGCGGCTGAAGGTTTTCCGGCACAGGCGAAGCGTCGCTTTTGCTGATGGACTGCACATCGGGCAGTTCGATAGAGTTGCCTTTCGCGTCGTATGTGGCCGAATCCGGATCAAATTTGAAGCGTGCTTTGAGCTGTTCCAGATCGCGTTCTGACTCGCGAAAACTTTTATCGATCTGTGCCTGGACGTCCGCTGTCGCGCTGGCGACCTCGATCCTGCCGGCGGTCACCTTGCCACTCTCCAAAGACTTTCTGAGCCCATCCAAGTAGGGCAGAGGAGGTAAGTTGCTTCCGATCATTTTGACGCTCCCTGGTTGGTCACCAAATAGCAGAGCAAAAGTCAGGCCATTCGCTTAATGACCTGTTTTCCGGACTTTGACGGGTCGTTGAGGGAAGTCGGTAGCACTCGTTGGCCGAGAGCGGCAATACATCGCCGTAGGTTGCTCATGGCCGGTTGCCTGCTACCAACGACAGAAAAGCCCGCTCAATGGCGGGCTTCGTAATCGGCTTTTGCTATGGCGTGTGGCCAAAACCCTTGCGCAGTTCCTCTTCCAGCTTCCGACACGCATCTGCCATTACGCTTTTTCCGAATGCCGGGCCGGAGTAGCTGTCTACTTCCTGGCGGCATAGATCGACGGCATCCTGGGCCTGCATGCTTTCCTTGTCTTTCAGGGTGTCTGTGACATAAAAGCCGAAAGCCCAGTACAAGGTGAAGGCAATAGTGATTCCGACGAGGACCTTGTTAACAGGGCTCATTCTCCCTTTTGACGGTAGTGGCCCCCCTGGCGCAATCCCTATTTTCCGGCTGAGGCCGGATTGGCAGTGTTTGCATAAAATGGCTCCAGCCATGATGACTTCCGCGCAATAGGGACAACACTTTTTTCCAGCCTCCACAGATGAAACTCCTTTTTCAAAATCACGATTTTATCATCCTGAGGAGCGCACAAAGGTGTCTCTGTTCTCCATCACCACAATCAGGTGGCCGATGGATGCACAGCCCAGTGCATCATCTCTTCGGCAATGAAGTGATTGATACTTCCATGTAGGTGACTCCGTTTGCTCAGTAAAACGTGGGCTTTGGCAAGAAATATTGGCGCGCTGTTTCCCGTGAGCAGTGCAGCAACGGGTATTGTCGTTGCTGAAAAGCCACTTTCAGGCCGAGAGAACCCGTTTTCAGTTGCGAAATGATTGCGCCAGAAACTCGGTGATCAGCGATGCAATCTGCTGCTGGATCAACACCCGCGGTCGAGCGTTGGCGCCATCCCGACAAATGACGCTATCGCCGGGTGCATCTTCTTCGAGCAACGCCACCGCGCCAGGTTTGCAGATCGACAAAAAACTGAAATGGCTGGCGTCCTTGATCTCGACGTAACGATTCGTCGCCGCAGGCAAGCGCTTGGCCAGGTCGGCGGACTCCAACCGCGCGGGGAGATCTTCAGAGGGCGCGCCCGCCGCGATCACCAGTATCGGCACCGGCAAGGCCGCCAGACTTTCATCGGTCATGCCGCGCGACAGGCCCAGGTCCAGGGAAACGATAGCGGTGACACGTTTGTCGCTCAGATCGGCGAGTAGCAGGGCTTTCGATGCCGGAGTGCTGTCGGGGTTGATCTGTTTGTAAACGCTGCAGGGGGCCAGTTGCGGGTTGATGACGCAGTCCTGGGTAAAACGGTCGGGATCGAATCGGGCACCGGCGATTTCCAGGGCGGTCCAGCCGCCCAGTGAGTGACCTACCACTGCAATTTGACCTTTGGCCACTGAGCCAAAGTGTTCTGGCTGGGCGATGACGGCATCGATGGCCCGTTGCAGGTCGACGGGACGCTGCCACAACTGCGCTGCGGCCTTGGGGTTGCGATCGCGGGTGGTCGTGCCGGGGTGGTTGACCGCCGCGACGATGTAACCCTGATGGACCAGTGCACTGGCCAGCCATGACTGGTTCCCCCAATTACCGCGAAAACCGTGGGAGAGCACCACCAATGGATGCGCGCCAGCGGCCGGGGGAGCATCGCGGACGGCGAGGGCACCTTCAAACACCGGAGTATCAGCGATCAATTGCGGTGTGGCAGCGGTTGCAGTCGGGTACCAGACGACCAACTCCAGCGGGCGGTCATTTTGCTTGTCTGGCAACGTCGAGGCCCGGAAGCCGATGGGGTTATCGCCAGCGAATGCGTTTACGTTAATAGAGATAAGGAGTAATACGCCGAGCACTGTTTTCATTATTTTTATCTTCCTTGATGGGATCTGCGTCGATTGGACGCGATCAGGTGCGCGGGAAACATATCAGCCATAGTGTCGGAACGCACGGCCATTCCCCGCCCGTTGTATTGCCTGTTGCGGGATATGCGCCCCAAGGTATTAGCGATGGTTGCGATAGCGTTCGGTCAATGACTGCACGAGGGTGACGTAGGATTGCGTCTCGGCGTAGGGAGGCACCCCGTTGTACTCGATCACGGACGCTTCGCCGGCGTTGTAACCGGCCAGTGCCAGCCGCTGGTTGCCGTTGAAGCGTTTTAGCAGCCAGGCCAGGTAGCGCACGCCGCCACGAATGTTCTGTCGTGCATCGAACGGATCGTCCACGGCGAAACGTTCGGCGGTGGCGGGCATCAACTGCATCAGACCCTGGGCGCCGGCTTCGGAAATGGCGTTGGGGCGGAAGGCCGATTCGGCATGTATCACCGCGCGGACCAGCGCCCCGTCGACACCATAAAGACCTGAAGCGGCGTCGATCTCCCGTCGATAGGATTGAGTGTCCAGGCGCAGTGAGGTGACCTTGAAGTCCTTGGGCGCCATGCACAGATAGCAGCCCTTGATGTAATAGAGCTCAAGGACATCGACCCGTGCGGAGATCCCTTCGGGGCGCCGGCTCACATATTGACGGGTACCCTTGTGGATGAAGGTCCACACCCGAATCCGTACCGCGCCTGAGTCGTCGTCCCGCACAACGCGTGGCAGGGCCATTGCCTTGGTGCCGGCACCGGCGTCCGCCATGCCGTTCAGGCGAGTGCAACGGGCGCTGGCGATGGCCTGGCGGGTGTAGCTGATGGCGCCGTCCCTGGCCTGGCACTTGAACATGGCGCTGGCGCACAGTGGGGCGGCCAGCAAGGCCAGCCCGATGCAGCCAGGAAGGCTCTTGCGAGCCCATTGCCATGCTCTGGAACTCATCACATCGCTCCGCGCCACAGGCGCCGATCAGGCCTGGGGCGCCCGCCCGGGCGCTGCCTCAGGAGGGCCTATAGTGGGAGGCCCGCCTTTTGTTCTGATAGTTATACCCCTTGTAACCGGCCCTGGAACCTGTGTTGACGTACGGGCTGCCGGCGGTCGTCACTGGCTGGAGCGAATGGCCCCGCCATCGATCAACAGGTTCTGCCCGGTGATGTAGCCCGCCTGGCTGCTGCAAACAAAGGCACACAGCGCGCCGAATTCCTCGGGTGAGCCAAACCGCTTGGCCGGGATTTCCTGGCGGCAGTCTCTGAGGAAGGCCTCGCTGTCTTGTCCTGATTCCTCGGCCGCCGCGATCAGGTTGTCGCGCAGTCGATCGGTGTCGAAAGAACCCGGTTGCAGGTTGTTGATCGTCACATTGCGGCTGGCGACCTGTTCTTGCCGGGCAAGCCCGGCGATGAACCCCGTCAGGCCACTGCGCGCGCCGTTGGACAGGCCCAGGCTTTCAATGGGCGACTTCACGGCACTCGAGGTGATGTTGATGATTCGGCCAAAACCGCGAGCCGCCATGCCGTCGACCGTTGCCTTGATCAGCTCGATCGGGGTGAGCATGTTGGCGCCCAGCGCCTTGAGCCAGGCGTCGCGGTCCCATTCGCGGAAGTCCCCGGGAGGAGGGCCGCCCGCGTTGTTGATCAGGATATCGAAGTGCCCGTGGGCCTGGAGGGCGGCCGCCCGGCCTTCAGGCGTCGAAATGTCCCCGGCGACGGCGATGACCGTCACTTCAGGATTGCTCGCCCTGAGTTCACGGGCTGTTTCATTCAGCGTCTGTTCGCCACGTGCGGTGATCACCACGTTCACACCTTCGTTGACCAGTGCCTGGGCGCAGGCTTTGCCCAGGCCTTTGCTGGCGGCGCAGACCAGCGCCCAGCGTCCTGCTATTCCAAGGTTCATGCGTGTTTTCCTGAATGACGGAAGCTCATAAAAAAGGGTTGCTCATTGCAGGGCCCATGCTCACGCATGATCCACGGTGGTCGACAGGCTCGGCGATTGGGCACTGATCCCCATGAAGCGCCGAACGCGCTCGCCTTCGGCATCGCAGCGGATGGTTTCAGGCGCGGCATCCAGTTGGATATAGCCGTTCTCCATGAACACGACCCGGTCGGAGATCGACATGGCGAAGTCCATTTCGTGGGTGACAATCACCATGGTCATGCCTTCATTGGCCAGGTCGCGTATGACGTTCAGCACATCGCCCACCAGTTCCGGGTCGAGCGCCGACGTCGGCTCGTCGAAGAGCATGATGTCCGGCTCCATGGCCAGCGCCCGGGCGATCGCCACGCGCTGTTGTTGCCCGCCGGACAGCTGGTGCGGGTACTTGTGGGCATGGGCCAGCAGGCCGACCTTGTCCAGCAGCGCATAGGCACGGTGCTCGCTCAGCTCGCCCGGGCGGCCGTGGTAGCGCGGCGCCAGCGTGACGTTGTCGAGGATGGTGCGATGGGGAAACAGGTTGAAGTTCTGGAACACCATGCCAATGTGCCGCACGCCTTTGCGCAGGCGCGCGCTGTTGGGTTTGTCCGACGCCTCGATGAAGGTCTCGCCGAACAACCGGATGTCGCCCGTATCGATACTTTCCAGGCCGTTGACGGTGCGGATCAGCGAGGTCTTGCCGGAGCCGGAGGGGCCGATGATCGAGATCACCTGGCCGTATTCGACATTCAGGTCGATGCCCATCAGCACTTTGTGCGTGCCATAGCTCTTCTGGATGTTTTTGAGTTGCAGGATCGGCGTTGCGTTGTTGCCCGCGGCCTTGCGCGCATTGTCGGGCAGGGCTTCGGCGCAGGCCTTGAGCTTGGCCACGGCGGCGGCGTCGAGGGTGTGCGGCTTGCGGAAGTTCAGGTCCAGGTAGCGCTCCAGGCGCTGCAGGAAAAAGCCGAACACGGTGACGATCAGCACGTAATACACCGCCACCGCCGCCAGGGTTTCCATGACCAGGAAGTTGGTGGCATAGAGGCGCTGGCCGACCGTGAGGATTTCGGTCAGGGAGATGACCGAGACCAGCGACGTCAGCTTGACCACGGTGATGTATTCATTGATCAGGGTAGGCAGCGAGATACGGAAAGCCTGGGGGATCACGATCAGGCGCTGCATGCCGAACAGGCCGACGCCCAAGGCGCGACCGGCTTCCTTCTGGCCCTTGGCCACGGAGATCAGGCCGCCACGATGGATTTCCGCCATGTAGGCCGCTTCCGTCACCACCAGCGCCAGCAGGCCGGAGTAGAAGGGGTTGGACAGGATCGGCCCGCTGCCGGGAAACAATTGCGGTAGGTTGTAGACGAAGACCACCAGCACCAGCAACGGGATGCTGCGGAAGAACCAGATATAGACCGCCGCGGGAAACCGCAGCAAGGGTGATTGGGACAGCTTGGCGGTCGCCAGGACAAAGCCCAGCAGCATGCCGATGAACCAGGCCAGGGCACTGAGCTGGACGACCGTGACACAGGCCTTCCAGAAGTCCGGCAGGGAGAACAGCGAGTAGAAATAAGACCAATCGAATTGCATAGGGCACCTCAATCTGCCGCCCCGATGCAAGGGCGGCAGATGACCAGACTACAAGGACACGTACTTAGTGAGCAGTCGGTTCTTCCAAGCCGTACTTCTTGAGAATGGCGGCGTACTCACCACTCTTTTTGCTCTCTTCGAACGCTTTTTGCACGGCCTGGAACGTTTCGTCGTTGCCTTTCTTGACGAAGATACCCAGGGTTTGCTGATAGATCGGGTGCTCGGTGGTGATCACGACCCGGCCATTGGTCTTTTCCGCGATCATTTTTGCGGCGCCGGCGATTTCAACCTGGGCCTGAATGTTTTTCGACAGCAGGGCCTGGGTCACTTCGGGGGCCGAAGGGTACTCGCTGACGGTGATGGCGCCTTTGTTGTTCGGCACGCAGTATTCATCGGAGAGCTTCTTGAATTCCTTGACCCAGGTGGTGCCCTGTTCCAGGCCCAGTTTCAGGCCGCACAGGTCTTCAGGTTTTTTCGCGTTGATTTCGCTGCCCTTGGGCACCATGACCGCCGCACCGGTATTGGCGTAGGCGATGGTCTGGGCCTGGGTCTGGCGCTCGGGGGTGATGTACATGCCGGAAATGATCGCGTCGTATTTTCCGGAGTTCAGGCCCAGGATCAGGCTCGGGAACTTGGTGTCGACGAACTCGACCTTGGCATTCATGTGCTTGGCCAGGCTCGTGGCCAGCTCCGGGTCCGAACCCACGACGTTTTTGTCCTTGTCATAGGACTCGAAGGGCGGGTAGGTGATTTCCATGCCGACCTTGAACGTGTCTGATGCGGCCATGCTCACCGAGGCACCGAGCATGCCGGCTGCCAATACAGCCAGGCCCAACAGGTTCTTTTTATTGTTTTTCATTATTTACTGACTCCGGCGTAGGTAAGGGTTTAGCTGAAAACTTCAATCAGGACGGTTGGACCTGATTTTTCAAATGTCCGAAACTGGCGGGCTTGCGTGCCTTGCCTGGCAGTTGAACCTCCCCATTGGCCACCCTCTGGCGCAGATACTGATAGGTCTGCAGCGCCTGGCCGTACATGTGTTCGCCGATGGTGATTTCTTCGTAATCCTTGCCGTCCTGGGCGAAGGCGGGCAGTGGCTTGATCTGGGTGTGGTAGTCGCAGGCGTAAAACAGCGGGAAGGAATAACGCTCCTCACTCACGCTGCGTACCCGGTGCGCGGTGGCAACGAAGGCGCCCGCCGTCATGACTTCCAGCATGTCGCCGATGTTCACCACAAAGGCATTGTCGATCGGCGGGGCATCGATCCATTGACCCAGATCGTTCATCACCTCAAGGCCGGGCTTGTCGGCCAGGAGGATGGTGAAGCACTCGTAATCGGTGTGGGCGCCAATACCCGGTGCGTCATGGGCGGCACCGTCGAAGGGGTAGTGGATCAGGCGCAGCTTGGACGGCGGCCGGGTGACCATGCTGTCGAAATAGTTTTCTTCCAGGCCTAGGGCGAGGGCGAAACCGCCGAACAAGCGCCGGCCCAGGGCGAAGATCGCTTCATAATACGCCTGTACCGACGCCTTGAAATCCGGCAGCTGCGGCCAGTCATTGGGCCCCAGCAATGGCGTGTTGGCCAGCACCAGCGGGTCATCGGCCTGAACTTCGAAACCGACGTCGAAGGCTTCCTTGTGGTCCGGCTTGCCCTTGGCATAGACCTCTTCGCCTTCGGGTACGAAGCCCTTGTGGGTTTTCGAGGTGCCGATGTAGTGCTGCATCTTGGTGTCGAAAGGCTGGTCGAAAAAGTCCTTCGCCGCCTTGCGCAGGTTGCTGATCAGCTGCGGGTCGATCCCGTGATCGGTGATATAGAGGAACCCGACATCACTGGCGGCGCGCCCCAATTGTTCGGCCACGGCCAGGCGGTGTTCCAGCTCAAAGCTGAACAGACCGGCGATGTTGACCACCGGGATGCTTTTGAAGTTGGCTGTGTGTGTGTCAGTGCTGCTGTTGTTTTTATTGTCCGGCATGACGCATCGGCTCCCTAAGGGTGGCTGGAGGGGTGGAAACGCTCGAAGTGTTCGCGTTCGGTCTGGCCCATCCACACATTCAAGGACCACAGGTCCGCGACCGGGACATTGGTGAAAGGCAGATGATGCAGGTAGCCGTCGGCGCCGAATTCCGGGGTCAGGGTGCTGACCTGATAGCCGCGGGCTTGCTGCGAGCGCCAGATGCTTTCCCAGTGCTGCTGATGGAAAGCCAGTTCCTTGGCGTATTCAGGCGCCGCCGGGTGCGGAACCTGCGGGCCCTGGTCATAGCCGACCCGGGCCTGGATATGGTGAACCCGTTCGACGAAGGCGCTCAGGTCATCCGCCGGGTCATTCAACAGGCGTTCGCAGGTCACGACCCAATGGCTGATGTCACTGGTGAACAACAGATCGGGCAGTTGCCGGATCAACTCCAGGGTCACCCATGGGTTGAACAGCGAGCGCGAGCGGTGGGTTTCGAAACTGCAGACCTGGCCGTGCTTGCGCGCCAGCTCCAGTGCCTGGCCGAAGAACTCCACCTGCTGTGGCAAGGACCAGCGATCATTGCCCGCCAGCACGTTGACGAAACGCGGGCCGAGTTCGGCGGCCCAGGCGAGTTTCTGGTCGAGGTCATTGAGGTGGACGGCCGGGCTTGCCGACTGGTCCGGCAGCACATCGTAGGCGGTGAAGACCGTGCTGATGTAGCCCAGGCGATTGGCCTGCAGGAAGGCGGCGAACTCAGCCCGTTCACGGGCCTCCAGAGGCAGGCGCGCCTCCATGCCATCAAAGCCGGCGTGCAGCAACTCTTCAAGCGCCTGGGCCTTGCTGGCGGTGTAGCCCCACAGCGTGCGGAAAATTTCCAGCTTCATTGGTGATCCTCAAAAATCGTTAGGCGTACTGCAAACCTGTTTCGACGGAGCCAGTAGACGATCAATGGCCAGCAACGGCTGTGGCCAGTGCGCTGTGGCATCGATGTTAGGCACAGGCGATGGCGCGAAAGAATCTGAAAACTCAAATCAATACTTCAGACTTTCATCAACAAATAGCTGGCTACTTATCTCGGATTTCAGGCGGGATTTGAGCGGTGAGAGAGTGTCTACGTTGGGCGCTGGCGAGGGGTGCCATTGTTACGGCATCATTTTGAAGAGTGGCAAGCGAGTCGCGGTCCTCCGCTGGCGCCTTGCTCGTGGTTTGGCAGGGCTGCTTACTCGGTGGTCGTGATGAGCCAGAGCGGGGCTGACGACTTCTTGGTCGTGGCGACCTCGGCGCAGTAGTCCTTGGCCTGGAAGTGCCTGGCGGCACGTGAAGCGGGCACCGGTACCCAGCGCACATTGAGCAGCGTGCCCACCGAGGACTCCTTGACCCGGGTATTGGCGTCGTCGCGTTCGGTATAGGCGGCGGTGATCTTGCCAGGCACGCGCTGGTCGTCGAGCGGCCAGCCGCACACCATCGTGTAGAGCGGCGTGGCCTTGGGGTCCAGCGGGAACTTCGCCGGCTTGACGATGCGCTGAGCCGTCATCTGCTGCATCGAAGGCAGGTATTCGACCCAATGCAGCAGCTGCACCTCGCCCGACTCGAACCAGCCGAAGACCGCCATGCCACCCGCCGGCACATCACCGCTGTCTGGTGTGGCCCGATTGATGAAGGTCGCCATGACCGTGTACTTGCTGTCTGCAAGATCGCGGCGGAAGTAGTTGCCGGCGATCAGCGACGTCGCGATCGGCGTGTCGTCCGTGTCCTCGGCCAGGACCGGTGCCGCACCGAGCAAGGTGCCGAGGCTGAGCGCCGTGGCAGCAAGGGCGGCTGCCGTGACCCATGTCCCGCCGTGCGATCGCCAGCCTCGGGTGCTCATGTGTGGGTAGGCGTTCATCGTCCCTCCGGCCGCGCGGGTCGTCTGTTCATCGCCGACGGGCGACGCCACCGGTAAATGTAGTGCGGTGCCCGGGTCTGCGCGATTGCGCCTCGTGGCCGTACGTCCGGAAAGGGCCGATTGCAGTCTGTCACTCAGGGTTGAGTAGTAGCCCCGACAATTGTTTGGCAACGAGGGATTCGACGCTGCCCTCACTGGCACCCGCTTCAAACACCGCGCAACACGCCGATGAGTCACCGTCGCCGGCGCGGTAAACGGCAATCACACTGCCAGGCCCGCCGCCGGTGTGCCCGCACAGGGACAAGCCGCCTTCAACCGTGCCCTGCATGACACCCAGGCCATACCCCGGTGTGATCCATGGGCGACCGGGCATCGGCCCGCCCAGGGTTCGCGGTGTCTGCATTTGCTGGAGCAGATCGGCGGGGAGGAGGTGCCCGCTGAGCAGTCGATCCAGAAACAGCGCCGCCTGGGAAACCGCGCCGATCAGCAAGCCGTGATAGACCCAGCCGGGATCGTAGTTCGAGGTGGTTGCACCGCAGGTCTCTTGCAGGTCCGCCCGCGTCCTGGCGAAGCATACGCCCGAGAGGCCCAAGGGGCTGAGTGCCCGTTGACTCACGGCATCTTCCAGCGTCAGATCCGTCAGCCGTTCAATCAGTCTGCCAACGAACAAGTAGCCAACGTTGGAATATCGCCAACCGCTGCCGGGGCTGTATCGAAGTCGGCCAGCCTCAAGGCGTTGCATCATTTCATCCGCCGACCAGGCCGCTTCATGGTTGGCCACGGCGGCGTGGTATGGCGCCAGTTCGCCGTAGTCGGCGAGACCGGCCTCATGCCGCAGCAGCTGGCGCAACGTGAACGGCTGGCCAGCAATCGGCTCGTCCAGGCCGACCCGCCCATCACGCACCAGGGACAGGGCCGTCACGGCCAGGACTGTCTTGGTGAAACTCCACCAGGGAATCTTCGGTTCTGACGGGGCGGGCGTGACTGAATGACCATTCGATACGAGTGAACTCAGCATGGACTTCCCTGGCGTGATGAGCGGATCGACAGCCCGACACGATATCCCATTCCCCCTTGTCCGAAAGACTGCAACCTCAGGTCGAGCCCTTTTTTGCGGCTATTGACTATCATTCAGCCGCTGTTGGAGCCGCATCGCCTCAATGACAGACGATTCCTCCTCCTGGCGCCCCCGCCGATGATCAGGCTTGCGCCGCGCTGATCCCGCCAGTGGCCATGGATTTTTTGCGTACCGCCTGATAGAGAAGGCTGGACACCATGAAGCCGGCAATGGCCAGTAGGCTCATCAGGGTGAACACATAGTTGTAGCCCTGTTGACCTGGGAAGTGGTCGAGGATTGCGCCGTAGATGACGTAGGCAAACATGCCGGGTGCATAGCCGATCAGGCAACCGATGCCGAAGGCCGAACCGGTGATGTGCTGGGGAATGCCGACTTCGCCCATGGGGGCCCAGAACACGCCGCGCATGGAGAACACGATCAGGGCGAAGGAGAGGGTGGCCGCCATCCCCGCATAGATGAAGCCCGGGCTTTTAGGAATCAGCATGATCACGCCCATCAGCGGCAAAAGGGCCAGGAATGCCCACTTCAGGTAGCGACTGGTGCTCTTGAACTGTTTGTCGGCAATGAAGCCGCCGGCCGGCCCGCCGAGGATCTTCAGGAAATATTGGTTGATGATGCCGTAGGCGCCTACCAATGCCACAGGCAATCCGTACATTTCCTTGAGGTAAGGAATGAAATAGGTCAGGCCGCAGTAGACGATGTAGACCATGAACACGTTGAGGCTGACCAACCAGATACCCGGTACCTTGATCGCTTCAATCAGGTTCGCCAGACCATTTTTCGGCTTGGCGGCCGATTGCGCGTTGCCACCCTTGAGCAGGAACCAGGTCAAGGTGCCCGCCAGAATGTCGATGACCGAGTAGAACAGGATCGCCGACTTCAGGCCGGTTTCGCCCGAGCCCATGGCGACGAACACGCCCAGGGCAGAAAAGGCCACCAGCGTATCAACCACGCCACGCCCGCCTTCGAGCAGACCGAACAAACGGCCTTGCTCCTGATCGTCACCCAGGTTGCGGATGGCTTTGAGCAGCGATGGCCAAAACAGGCAGTCGGCACAGACAGCCAACAGGCTGAACACGATCAGCAAACTGCTGAAGGGCGGAAAGGTCGCCAGGTATAACCCCAGGCTACCGGTCCCGATCAGGCCGAGGGGGATCAGTTTGCGCGTGTCGTAGCGATCGGCGAGCAGGCCGCCAAGCACAAACAGGGCGGTGGCGATGATCGCGTTGGCACTGAGTAGCATGCCGATTTCAGTGTGGCTTAAACCCATGAATTCCTGCATGGGTACATAGAAGGCGTCCTTGAGGTTCGCCAGCTTGTAGATGGTGCCGCCACCGAGGATGAGGATCAGGAATCTGAGCCATTTGGCCTTGTTTTGGGTTGTCATTATTGTTCTCCGGGCGTAATCGGGTCGTCAGGATCAGGCGTTGGAAGCAGTGGCCAGTGTCAGTTCGGCCAAGGTGCGCAATTCGGTCAGCAAGCCACGGACATAGGCGATCTGGTTGTTCGCCCAGCGGTGTTCTCCGGCCAGCATTTGCTCAAGCGAGTAACCGTTCGGGAGTGGCGTTTCGCTCATCTCCCGGTAAGCAATGAAGGGATCGGTCGCCTCGATGCTCTGGCGGAAGGCCGGGGCCACGTAGTGGTTTTCCTGCTCGAAAATGAAGGCGACCACTTGCGGGCCTGATTCACCCAACATCAACAATTCGAACAGCATGCGGGCGCTGGGCAGATCGTCCTCGTCGCTGCCTTGCAACACACCGTAATGACCAAAGCCGTGTTGTTCGGGCACGATGCGCACACCTTTCATGTGCGTTTGGCGGATGTGCGGCGCCAGGTTTCGCAGGGCCTGCAGCGGCTGTTCGCAGGCATTGATCATGTTGCCGAAGTCGAACAGGGCATGCAGGCGAGGGTGGTTGAGGCGCGTGAGCAGTTGCGCAATTTCAGCGCTCTTGAGCTCCTCATGCTGTTCGAAGTCAAAGTACAGATCATGCCTGTCGGCCAGTTGCGCGAGGTAGTGCAGGTCGGTCTCGATCACATCCATGACCCGCGACAGCGTGCCCTCGTAGCGTGAGTAAACACGGATATTGCGCACCCCCAGCGCGAGGGCAATGGCGACCACCTGATCGACATCCGGTTTCAACGTGCTGCTGATTTCCAGGTGCACATCCAGCCCCAACGCCTTGGCTTTTGCGGCAAACGCCTGGAGTTGCGCGGGCGACATTTGGCTCAGGCTGTTTTCTTCGCCATCGAGCAGGTGCAGGCTCAAGCCTTGCAGCTCATGCCGATAGGCAAAGTCCAGCAGATCGGCAGGGGTGACACGACCGTGGGTGAGGTTGGTCAGTAGCGGATAGGCGTGGGCGAAAAGGCGCATTTGCCCGAGACGCTCAAGCAGCCGCCGGGCCAGTGCGTCCGACAGCACGGGAACAGTCCCGTGTTCGACCACTTTATGGCTCAGCAAGGCGTTGAATCGTTCCTGGATCTTATTGTTCATTAGAGTCGTTCCTGGTTCAGACACCGGGTCTACCGGCGCAGCCTTTATCGCGCCAGTCAGGAACTCTCGATAGATCCATTATCAGTTAATTCATAAGACCACTTGCCTCGCTTCAAGGGGGCGGTGGCAGATAACCCAATGTACGCAACGCCTGGGCCAGCGCCTCGACACGCTCGCGGGCCTGGTGTTCAGGGGTGCCGGCAAAGCCGATCAACAGGGCCGGCGGCCGTGCATGTTCGATGCGGTAGTCGCTCAAGGCGTAGGTGTGGATGTTGTGTCGGGCCAGTTGCCGGGCGAGGTCAGTGTCACTGACGTCGGGCGGCAGCCAGGCGATCAGGTGCATGCCGGCTTCCGTCGGCGTGATGGTGAAAAAACGGCCAATCTGTTTTTCCAGCTGTTCGACCAAGGCTTGCTGGCGCGCCCTGTACAGCGCACGCATGCGGCGGATGTGCCCCAGGAAGTGGCCTTCGCGCATGAAGTCCGCCGTTGTCGCCTGAAGCAGGGTAGGTGGACTGCGATCCATGACTGCGCGCAGGGTGCAAAAGGGTTCGACCAGGGCCTGCGGCAAAATCACATAACCCAGCCTCAGTGATGGAAACAGCACTTTGCTGAACGTTCCGACGTAAATCACCCGGGCCATCTGATCCATGGCATACAACGCCGGAATCAGGCGGCCGCTGTAGCGAAACTCACTGTCGCAATCGTCCTCGATGATCCAGCTCTGATGTTGCGCCGCCCAGTCGATGAGTGCCTGGCGTCGGGCATAACTGAGCGTGACACCCAGAGGATGCTGGCGCGAAGGCGTGCAAAACACCAGTCGGGCCTCGGGGCATTCGGTCAAGCCTTGCTGGACATCGATCCCCTGTTCATCGATACGCAGCGGTACCACCTGCGCCCCCTGGGCCTGCAACGCAATGCGCGCGGCGATGTGCCCCGGATCTTCCATCCAGACACTGTCCTGCGGGTTGAGCAGCAGCATGCCCAGCAGGTTGAATGCTTGCTGCGCGCCGGAAACGATCACCACTTGGTCGGCTTTGCAGTCGATGCCGCGAGCATCGAAGACGTATTCGGCAATCGCTGTGCGAAACGCCTGCAAGCCTTGTAACTCTCCATAGCCCAGGATGGCCTTGGTTGGCTTGAGCAGATGACGGTTCATCAGGCGTCGCCAGATCGCCTGTGGGAATGCGTCATACGTGCTGTGGCTGGGCAGGAAGGAACTCGGGGTCGCGGGGTCCCAGTCGGCATAGGACACCCCACGAAAATGATCGCTGCGCAGCGACAGCATCGATTGGCTCAAGTCTGACAGGCGCGGTGGCTGGCGCGGTTGCTCGTCTTCGATCCCCCGGCTTTCCCAGTCAGTGCCGACATAGGTACCGGCGCCAGTGCGCGAGGCCAGGAAGCCTTCGGCTATCAGTTGATCGAACGCATTGAGAATGGTGATCCGCGATAACCCCAACTCTTCGCTCAGCGTCCGGGTCGACGGCAGGCGCACGCCCCCCTGGATTCTGCCGTAGAGAATCTGCTTGCGAATCTGCAGATACAGCTGGCGATACAACGGGATGGCACTGGCGCGATCCAGCTCGATAGCCGACAGCAGCAAACCGGCGGGGGACTTCATGACGTGCTCGTTCAAGGGAAATGGGCGTTGGCCTGAAACCGTCAGGCAATGGGAGTCAAGGGTAGCGAGCGATACCCGATAAGTCATCCGTCGCCCACAAGTCGTCGTTCAGGTCCAGTTGAGGCAGCGGCAAGCAGGGCGGCAATACTGGACGGAGTTCTCCAGTAGCGATGGTTGGATGGGGCCATCTTGTGACACGGGCCGTCCTGTTTGCCATCCCGCTATCCTGCTGGAAGGGGGCCGAACCTACTGCGGCAGTCTGGCAATCACCTTGATCTCGAAGTCGAAGCCGGACAGCCAGGTCACGCCGATAGCGGTCACCGTCGGGTAGGGTGCTTCACCCCAGTACTCGGCCGCTACCTCCCAGATCGTTTCGAATGTCGAATCGGGGTCGACCATGAAGATGGTGGTGTCGACCACATCCTCGAAACGACTGCCGGCTGCAGCCAGGATCGCGTTGAGGTTGGCAAAGGCCAGGCGTACCTGTGCGGCGAGGTCCGGTTCGGCCGAGCCATCCTTGCGGCTGCCGACCTGACCGGAGACGAACAGAAAACCGTTGGAGCGAATCGCCGGCGAGTAGCGGTGCAGCTCGTACAGTGCATGGCGGTCGGGCGGGAAAACGACATCACGTTTGCTGGTCATTGCATAGCTCCTTCAGGGCCATCGCGGCCCGTTGTTTACGATGCCACCACTGTAAAAAAACTGGCCGGCGCTGATAAACGGGCAACACTGTTCATGACTGTTTGTAGAATCCAAACAATCCAGACCCGAGTGAGATGTGAAATGGACCGTTTCGATGCGATGCAGGCCTTTGCCCGAGTAGTGGAAACCGGCAGCTTCACCAAGGCGGCAGCCACCCTGCACATGAGCAAGACCAGCGTGACGCAGCTCGTCCAGCAGCTGGAAGCGAGGCTGCGCGTGCGCCTGCTCAACCGGACCACACGCAAGGTCAACGTCACCGCCGATGGCGCGGCCTACTACGAGCGTGTCATTCGGCTGCTGGCGGATATGGACGACGCAGAGACCAGCCTGTCCAGCGCGTCGATGACACCGCGCGGGCGGCTGCGGGTGGATGTGCCCAGCCCGCTGGCGCGAATCCTGCTGATCCCCGCCTTGCCGGGGTTCTACGCACGCTATCCGGAAATCCAGCTGACCATGGGCGTGAGCGATCGCATCGTCGACATCATTGGCGAAAACGTCGACTGCGTGGTGCGGGGTGGCGAGATCACCGATCAATCCCTGGTGGCCAGGCATGTCGGCGATCTGGAACTCGGCATCTATGCCGCGCCGGGCTACCTGCAGCGCGTCGGCACGCCGGCGCACCCACGGGAGCTGGAGGAGAGCAGGCACAGCACCGTTGGCTTTCTCTGGTTTCGTACAGGAAAAGCATTGCCCTATGCGATGCAGCGGGGCGAGGAGCACATCGAGGTCCAGGGCCGCCCGCAGCTGACGGTCGACGACGGCAATGCGTACCTCGCCGCCGGTCTGGCTGGCCTGGGCATGCTCTGGCTACCGCAGTACATGGCCAAGCCGCACCTGGCCAGCGGCGAGCTGCTGCCGCTGTTCGAGGACTGGCACATGGCGCCGATGCCGATGTATCTGGCATTCCCGCCCAATCGCCATGTCAGCGCCAAGTTGCGGGTATTTATCGATTGGATAATGGAATTGATGGCCGAGCATGCGCCGGTGCGTCACCGCCCGAATCAATCGTGACGATGCCACACCCGCATGGGCGTGTACCGTCGAGGGTGACAGTCAGCAACGCTTGGTAAAAAGCCTTGAGGTTCATTGATTCGCGTCAAGCAAGCCTCTTTGCTGTCGGTGTTTCTGGAATGGGTTCACAGCTAGGCTTTTTACTAACACGAGGCCTTAACCCCTGCGCAACTGCACCGGGCTCAACCCCAGGCGCTGCCTGAACGTGGTCGCCATGTGCGCCTGTGAGTTGAAGCCACAGCTGTGAGCGATCTCTGCCAGGCTGGCCGTGGAATCGCGGATCAATGCGCGGGCCTTGGCGAGGCGTCGGTCGATCAGGTAGCTGTGGGGGCTTTGCCCCGTCGCGGCCTTGAAGGCACGCATGAAATAGCCATCGGACAACCCCAGCAATCCCGCCATGTCCTGCACACCCAGCGGACCGTCGAGGCCGGCGGCGATGAACTCATCGAGCAGGCGCATCCGGCTGCCGGTGAGGGTGCCTTGAATGTGGTCCGACGCGCCTTCGTGGCCACTCGCCCGTTGCGCCAGGCCGAGTGCCCAGGCTTCCCAATCGTCCTCCACCGACGGCCTTAACAGCGCGGCGCGCATGCGCAGCGCGAGGGTAATGGCCTGCGGATCGATACGATTGTTGAACGCACGATCGCCCGGCAACGTCATGCCGTCGGTGCGCATGACCCGCAGGTATTCACCACCCTTGGGCGATTCGGACAACACGTCACAGCCGGCAGGGACGAACGCCAGGCCATTGGGCAGGGCATCGAAGGGCCGTACCCGATCGCTGCCGATGGCATGCAGGCCTCGCTGGCTGTCGAAGGCGAAGCCAATCGCCGACTGGGACGCGACATAGCGGGTCGCGTAGGCGGCGCCCGGCAGTAATTCGATCGCCCAGGGCCCGGCCTCGATACGACGGATCGGTTCAGCGGCAGGGGCAGGTTGAGGGCGGTTTCGATGGTTCATGAACCGCATAGTAGTGAAGAGCGGGGACAAAAGTCAGGTCAGTTTTTTGAAAGCCCGGGGCAGGCGCCCGTGTCTAGACTGGGCCAAGCCTTCAGGAGAACGACTCATGCACACACTGACTCGCGAAGATATCGAACAGGCCGCGCGCCACGTCTACCAGGTCATGCCGGCCACCGCCCAGTATCCATGGCCGTTGTTGGCCGAGCGGTTGGGTTGCACGGTGTGGGTCAAGCACGAAAATCACACGCCGACCGGAGCGTTCAAGGTGCGTGGGGGCATTACCTTCATGCACTGGCTCAAACGCGAGCACCCCGGCATCCAGGGGATTGTCACCGCGACCCGTGGCAACCACGGCCAGAGCCTGGCGCTGGCCGCCGGCGCGCTGGGTTTGCGGGCGCTGATTGTGGTGCCGCAAGGCAACTCGGTGGAAAAGAACAACGCCATGCGCGCCTTCGGTGGCGAAGTGGTCGAGTGCGGTCGCGACTTCGATGAGGCCCGGGAAGAAGCCGCGCGCCTGGCGCACGAGCATGGCCTTTATCTGGTGCCGCCATTCCACACCGAACTGGTCAAGGGCGTGGCCACTTATGCGCTGGAGCTGTTCATGGCGGCGCCGGACCTGGATACCGTCTATGTGCCGATTGGCTGTGGCTCGGGCATCTGCGGGGTGATCGCCGCCCGCGATGCACTGGGCCTGAATACCCGGGTGGTGGGCGTGGTGTCCACGGAGGCTGAAGCCGCGAAGTTGTCCTTTGAAACGGGAGAACTGTGCGAAACCGCCTCGGCGAACACCTTTGCCGACGGCCTGGCCGTGCGCAAGCCCATACCCGAGGCCTTTGCCGTCTACGCGGCGGGTGCCCAGCGCATCGTATCCGTCAACGAGGAGCAGATTGCCGAGGCCATGCGCGTGTATTACACCGATACCCACAATCTTGCAGAAGGGGCGGGTGCGGCAGCGTTGGCGGCACTGATTCAGGAGCGCGAATCGATGTCGGGAAAACGGGTGGGGGTGATTTTATCCGGCGGCAATGTTGATCGATCGGTGTATGCGAAAGTGATCGGGTGAGAAACTAAAGTCGATATACCGTGAACTAACTTTATTGTGTCCGGATAGTTTACATGTTTGAAGAGCGCAGCTGATTTCAATGGCTGCGCTATTAACTTTATCGTGAATCATTATATTCGTGAGCTGTTGCCTGACTACTCTCAACTTGTGGATCCCATTTCGCTAAAAGTGAAAAAGGCTGGAAGTTATGAGTAAGCTACTCCTTTGCGCGGCTGTCTTCCTGTGTATGGCTGGTTGCTCTTCTTCGGGGCACCAGGCCGCAGCCGACGCCCACGCCGATGCGCCGGCGAACGCGAAACAGCTCAGTGGCAGCGAGATCAACTCCACGGTCGTAGGGCGCAAACACTCCAGTGTCACCTCCACCGGATATCCTTTTTCTGAAACGCTGAACCCTGATGGAACTTCAATGATTCAAATTTCCAGCGAGCCGATGCAATCAGGTACTTGGGTTATTACAGAAGACATCATCTGTGTCAGCTATCAAAAATATGGCAAGGAATGCAATAAGGTACTGAGCGACGGGGTCACGATCTGGTTTGTTGATAGTGTGAAAAATACAACAAACAACAAGTTCACTGCTCATTAAACGGGTGGTGGTTTTGGCGTGTGGCATCAGCCGAGGTGCGGCATGAATATTCGGTATTGCAGTTGTTTCTTGCTTGCGCTGATCCTGTCCGGTTGCGCTTCAAACGCGGGCAATACGGTCAAGCCGGTTACCGCATCGGCGGTGGCGCTGGATGATGATCAGGTCCGCAGCACCCTGATCGGGAACAAACTGAATAACATCGGTACGTCGGGCTTGCCCTATTCGCTGAGTTTCAATGCCGATGGCACCGACATCTTCAAGATGTCCGGCAATCCACCGGAAACGGAGCGCTGGACGGTCAAGGACGGCGTGATTTGCTTCACGTCGGCGAAGATTTCCAAAGAGTGTTATCGACTCAAGAAGGACAAGGATGATTACTGGCTGGTGCATCCGGACACGGGGGCCGTGCATTACCACTACACGCTGACGCCTCAGTAACGCCAAGAATAAAACGGTCACCGCAGCAAAAGGTGGAGTTCTGCGGCGACCCAAAAAAGGCTAAGTCAAACGCTGCCTCAAGAAATGATCTTGCGCAGGGCCTGCTCGTAGTAGTCCGCCGATTGCGCGCCGGAAATGAGTTGACGGCCGTTGACCACCACCGCAGGCACCGAGTGAATACCGCGCCGGGTAAAATGGGACTCGCGTTCGCGCACTTCATCGCTGTACAGCGCTGAAGAAAGTACCCTGCGGGCCTGATCCTCGGACAAGCCCACGCCGCTGGCGATATGAGCCAGGGTCCCATGGGAACTGATGTCCTGGCCCAAGGTGAAGTAAGCCTTGAAAAGGGCATGGGCGAGCGGGCGTTGCAGCCCTTCAATGCCGGCCCAGAACATCAGCCGATGGGCATCGAACGTATTGTAGAAATGGGTTCGCTTATCAAAATCGAAGTGAAACCCGACGCTGTTGCCGCCAGCGCGAATACTCGCCTGTCCCCTGGCGACGTCCGCGGCATTGCTACCGTATTTCTGCATGATGTGTTCAACGGCGTTCTGGCCGCCGTCGGGCATCTGCGGGTTCAACTCAAAGGGTTCGAAATGGATCTCGACCACGGCCTCACCTTCCAGCCGTTCGATTGCTTGCTCCAGGGCCCCCAGGCCGACTGCGCACCAGGGGCAGACAATGTCGGAGATGAAGTCAATGCGTATCGGCGTGCTCATCGCAAGTCCCCGGCTTTTTCAGCGAAGCGTTCGGCAAGCTGGCGACGACCCTCTACCAGTTCCCGGGCAACGCGGGCTACCCGGGCACCCAGGTGTTCTGCCGTCAGGATGTCGGGATGTTTGGGGGCGGTATCCGGTCCTTCATCGAAGTTGGACTGGGCACCGACGCCAATGAAGTAGCTGTCCCGGTTCAACATGTCTTCAGTGGTCGTCGAACTGTTGTGGCCAGGTGGCAGGCCGAGGTTGACCCAATGCATGGAATGCTGGGCGGCGAAAATGATCAGCTGTTGCAGCGTCGCCAGTTTGTCGCCGGAACGCGATGCCGCATTGGTAAAGCCCGCCGCCACCTTGTCGGCCCAGACGCCGCCCTTGGCGAATACTTTGTGGGATGTCGCGTCCATGAAAGTCTTGAACTGCGCCGAAGCACTGCCCATGTAAGTCGGGGTTCCGAAGATGATGGCGTCCACCTTCTCCAGCGCATCCCAGTGCTGGTCGATTTCCTCGACCTGCACCAGCAGGCTCTGTGTGCCTTCGACACTTTGCGCACCGCGCGCTACCGCCTTGGCAACATTGGCGGTGTGTCCGTATCCACTGTGATAGATGACAGCAACTTTCAGGGTCATTTGCGTGCTCAACGTTGGGTATCCCGCGACTGCCAACCCGCTGTAAAGGGTCGGCGACTGTTTTTCTAAACGCATGGGGTCACTATATTTGTGTTGAGCACTGGGATAAACGCACGATCTGAAACATCAGTTGATACACTGTGTAATCAATGAATAAACCCCTCGCCAACTGATAGAGTCGGCACTCTTTGCTTAATGAGATGGATTTCATGGATGTCTATGTCGTGCGACACGGTGAAACCTGGGCCAACGCTGAGCAGCGTTACCTTGGATCACTGGATCCAGCGCTGACCGAACGGGGGCGCGGGCAAGCGCTTGCGCTTAAGGAATATTTGCCTGGAGATCTCGACGTGCTCATCGTTTCCCCCCGACTGAGGGCCAGGGAAACCGCCGATATTCTCAATCAAAGGCTCGGCCTGCCGGTCGAAATCCTCGACTGTTTTCGAGAGCGTGATGTCGGGGTGTTCGAGGGCTTGACTCAAGCCGAAGCAAGCACGCGATACCCGCAGCTGTGGTCGCAAAACATCACCCGACGCTGGGATATCGGGCCCACCGGTGGCGAGTCAATTGCCGACGTGGTGAAGCGGGTGAGCGAGGGGCTGGTAGCACTGCAATCGAGCTATCCCGCAAAAAAAGTCTTGCTCGTTGCCCACGGCTTCGTGGCCAAGATCATCCGCGCATTGGCCAAGGGCGACCTTGGCGACCTGTTCGACTGGCAGCTTTCAAACGGCACCCTGCTGGTTCTGGAAAACTTCGAGATGCCGGCCGTGGATGCGGACACGTTGAAAACCTCACTGCCGCTTTTGTGATGAAAACGGCTGTCGGCCCAGCGGTGGTATTTCCGTGAGTTCACACGCCTGCTGCACCGGCAGGCGCGTGAGAGCCCTTATCACTGCCAATTCCCCATGCGCATGATCCTTGCCCCATCCCGAGATCACCACTAAACCCTCAAGGCTGAACCTGCACATTCAGATCAACGACACCGCTCATAACCGGAACAAGGAAGGACCATGAACGACACCGTCATTCCCGAAGGGTTTAACCCGCTGACCCGCAGTAGCCCGCTGCTCGATTTGCTTGGCCCGATCTACTGCCGGGGCAGTGGCTTGCAACTGGAACTTGGATTACGCACGGACTCACGGCACGCCAATGGCCGTGGCACCCTGCATGGAGGTGTTCTGGCGACACTGGCAGATGTGGGCATGGGCTACGCCATGGCCTTTTCCAGCGACCCGCCGCAGCCATTGATCACGGCAAGCATGACCCTGGATTATCTCAGCGCCGTGCAGATCAACGAGTGGTTGGAGGTGCGGCTTGAGCACTCCAAAAAAGGACGACAACTGGCGTTTGCCACCGTTGGCCTGTATGTCGGTGAGCGAGCGGTTGCGCGTGCCAGCGCAGTGTTCGCGGTGCCGATGAACGAATTCCCCTCGCCACGGGGATGACAGAAGTTGGAAACCTCCGGGGCTTTGCGTTCGCCAGGACCAAAAGAGCAGGGCTTCTGTATCGCCGTGTATCCGGACCCGCTCTGCGCAGACTGGCTTACAAATGCCCCTCGATCCGGATACATCCGGGATACACGGTTGCAGTCAAATAGCCCTGCCTTAGCGAGAAAGCAAACGCCTCTCGCACCACGGCTTATCGCCCTTGTGGCATGACCCTAGCGGCCTGGCCGCACACTGTATCCGGAGTAACAACCATGTCCCGTATGTCGAACAAATCTCGCATTGGCCTGATCGCAGTTGCACTGGCCGGCAGCATGAACCTCGCCTCGTCCGCTTTCGCCGCTGACGCACTGCCACAAGGCTACCAACTCGCCGCGGCGGAAAAGACCAGCGAAGGCAAATGTGGCGAAGGCAAATGCGGCGCCAGCGAAACCGGCGCCAAGGTGACCAAGGCCGGTGAAGGCAAGTGCGGTGAAGGCAAATGCGGCGACGCCTCGTTCGCCCGCACCGACACCGACCACGACGGCCGCGTATCGCTCAAAGAACTGCTGACCGTAGCCCCTCAGGGCGCTGAAGAATTCAAGGCGATGGACACCAACGGCGACGGCTTCCTCTCCGAAGGCGAAGTCTACAAATACCGCACCAACCAGTTCACTTCCAACGGCAAGAAAGTGCCTACCGAACTGTTCACCAAAATGAGCAAAGCTCAGGGCTGATTGTTCTGCGTAAACCCAACCTCCCCGTGTTTTTAGCCGGGGAGGTTTTTTTATGGCCGCTGCAAAACTTCCCTCACCGCAGCGCTAGTCAAACGCACTGCGATAGGCAAACAACCCCGGCAAGCCACCGGTCATCACGAACAGCAGGTTGCTGCCCGCCGGGTAATCGCCCCGGCGTACGGCGGCCAGCAGTCCGGCGAAGGCCTTGCCGCCGTAGACCGGGTCGGTGAGCAAGCCTTCCCGGGAAGCCAGCAGGCGCACGGCTTCGAGCATGGTGTGGGTCGGCGCGCCGTAGGCTTCGCCGCGCTGGCTGCCGTCGATGTGGATTGCGTTGTCGGCCAGGGCGGCGGACGGGTCGAGGAGCTGCAGGGTTTGCCGGGTTTTTTCCAGGGTGGTGGCCGATGCCTGTTCCTGGGTGGCCAGTACCGAGTAGCCAACGATTTGTGTGGACGATTGGGCCAGGGTAACGCCCGCCAGCAATCCCGAATGGGTTCCGGCGCTGCCGTTGGGGACGATGATCCGGTCAAATTGAATGCCCAGCGCATCGGCCTGGCGCAGCACTTCTGCCGCGCAGGCGGCATAGCCCAGGCTGCCCCGTGGGCTGGAACCGCCCAGCGGCATGACGAAGGGTTTCTTGCCTTGGGCCTTGAGCGTGTCGACAAGCTCGGCTGCATAGGTGTCCGGCGCCAGGCCTCGCGGCAGCCGATGGACTGTCGCGCCAAACAGATCGTCCAGCAGGACGTTGCCGTTGTGGCAGAAGTCATCGTCGTTGCGCACGGCTGAGGGGGTCAGGATCAATACGCAGGCGAGGCCCTGGCGGGCGGCGACCGCGGCGGTCAGCCGGGCATGGTTGGATTGGAAACCGCCCCAGGTCACCAGGGTGTCGGCGCCTGCGGCCAGTGCTTCGCCGAGCAGGAATTCCAGTTTGCGCAGCTTGTTGCCACCACCGCCGAGACCGGTCAGGTCGTCGCGTTTGACGTAGAGGTTGCAGCCGTTCATGTCGGGCAACTGGCTCAAGCGGGAGAGTTTCTGGATCGGTGTCGGGCCTTCGAGCAGTGTTGCCCTGGGGTAGGCAGCGAGGGCGGCATCGAGGCGGGTCAAGTCGTGGGGCATGAAGGATCACTCTTGGCGTAAGGGGACGGAGTGGATCGGCCACTGTAAGAAGCTGTGGTTTGGAGATATACCGGTCCTCGGTAATTACTGTTGATACATCGTGTAATCAAACACATCGCCTTGGTGGTGCACGCAAACCCTGTGGGAGCGGGCTTGCCCGCGAAGGGGACGGCACATCCTCTACATCTGCTGTGGTTGGAATGCCGTCTTCGCGGGCAAGCCCGCTCCCACAGGGTTTGCGTGCATCTTGATGTCAGGTATGTATCTTGTTTGCAGATAACCGTTGCCTGTTTAATTCGCTTCTTGAGATATCGCCTTCGCGCGTAGAGTCCGCCCAACTGAAGAATGGAAGGGCAGATGATGAACAGCGTAAAGCCAGCGATCACCGCGACGGCGCAACCCCCCGCCAACCCCTGGCGCGGCACCGTGGCGGGTTTTTCGGCGAGCCTTGTCGGGATTGGCCTGGCGCGCTTTGCCTACACGCCGCTGCTGCCGGCGATTGTCGGTGCTCACTGGTTTGACGCGTCCAAGGCGGCTTATCTCGGCGCGGCCAACCTGGCGGGGTATCTGGCGGGGGCGCTGTTCGGGCGTTCACTGGCGGCGAAAACGTCCACCCGGTTCACCCTCCGGGCGATGATGCTGCTCGCCAGCCTTGCCTTTTTCGCCTGCGCGTATCCCGTGTCCTTTGCCTGGTTCTTCGGCTGGCGATTTCTGTCCGGCGTTAGCGGTGGGGCGCTGATGGTGCTGGCGGCGCCCACGGTCCTGGCCCACGTACCGCCCTCGCGCCGAGGCCTGGCCGGCGGGGTGATTTTCATGGGGGTGGGGGTCGGGATTGCGGCGTCCGGCACCCTGGTGCCGCTGTTGCTGCAACAGGGGCTTGCGCAAACCTGGCTGGGATTGGGGGTGATCGCCCTGTTGCTGACCGCCATTGCCTGGCGCGGATGGCCGAGCGACAACGCGCCGGTGGCCGGCGCCAGCCATCACCGCCGCGTGCCACCCACTGGAACCCTCAAGGCGCTGTATGTCGAGTACGCGCTTAACGCCGCCGGCTGGGTGCCGCACATGATTTTCCTGGTGGATTTCGTCGCCCGGGGTCTCGGCCAGGGCCTGCAGACAGGCGCACAGTACTGGGTGCTGTTCGGCATCGGCGCGACCCTCGGCCCGCTGCTGGCGGGTGTGCTGGCCGACCGGGTGGGCTTCGGTCGCGCGTTGCGGGTGTCGTTCATCATCGAAGCCCTCAGCGTTGCGGTGCCGGCGTTCGGGCTCGGGACTGTCTGGTTGATGGCGTCGAGCGTGATCGTCGGTGCCTTTGTCACGGGCACCGTGCCGCTGGTGCTCGGTCGGCTGCATGAAATCCTCGCCAGGCATCCCGCCCAACAACAGGCGGCCTGGCAAACCGCCACGGTGGGTTTCGCCTTGTTCCAGGCGATTGCCGCCTATGGCCTGTCGTTTCTGTTTTCCTACAGCGGCGGCAACTACAGCCTGCTGTTCATGATCGGCACGGCGGCCATGTTGATGGCTTTTGCCATCGATGTGGCGGCGGCACTGCGAAGCGCCCCGCGTTCAACCTCGGAGCACCTGTCCCAGTGAATTATGCCGATCGCAATCTTGCCTATTGGCGGCGCAACCTGGCTGTCTGTGTGTTTGGTTCGTTCACCACCCTGGTGAGCCTGAGCATGCTGTTGCCGTTCTTGCCGCTCTACGTGCAACAACTGGGCGTCACGGACCAGGCCGATGTCGTGCAGTGGTCGGCCGTGGCCTTCGGCGCCACGTTTTTCGGCACGGCGATCACCGCGCCGTTGTGGGGCCGGCTGGCGGACCGTTACGGTCGCAAACCCATGCTGATTCGCGCGGCCATCGGCATGGCAATAGTGATGTCGCTGATCGGGCTGGCACGCAATGTCACCGACCTGGTGCTGCTGCGCCTGGTCGCCGGGCTGATCGGCGGCTACGCCTCGGCATCGATTGTGATGATCGGCTCCCAGGTGCCACGGGAAAAGGCCGGTTGGGCGCTCGGCGTGCTGTCGACCGGGGCCTTGTCCGGCAATCTGATCGGGCCGCTGGTGGGCGGATTCCTGCCGCAACTGGTGGGCATTCGCGGCACTTTTTTTGTCGGCGGGGCGATGATTGCGGTGGCGGCGATCACCACCCTGGTGTTGATTCGCGAGGATTTCGATCGTGGGGTGGACGGCGCGCGGCGCGGTAAAACCGCTCCGGTCGAAGGCGTCAGTGCCCGCTGGCCAATCATCGCCGCGTTGCTGATGACGGCGATGATGGTGCTGCTGGCCAACATGTCGATCGAGCCGATCATTACCGTCTACATCGGCCACCTGGGCGTGGCTTTCGATGATCAGGCGAAGATCGCCGGGGTAGTGATGGCCTGTTCGGCGCTGGGCAGTATTTTGACCGCCGCCCGGTTGGGCGCGTTGGCCGACCGTGTCGGCAGTTGGAACGTGATCATCGGTTGCCTGGTGTTGACCGGCATCGTCATGGTGCCCCAGGCGTTCGTCACGCAGTGGTGGCAACTGGCGGTGCTGCGCGGCCTGATGGGCATGACCATCGCCGGCCTGCTGCCGGCCATCGCCAAACTGATCCGCCATTCGGTGGAAGAGCACAGCACCGGAAAAATCCTCGGCTACCTGCAATCGGCGCAGTTCTCCGGGCAGGTGATCGGGCCGTTGATCGGCGGCCAGATCGGCGCGCATTTCGGCTTGCACCACGTGTTCCTGGTGACGGGCGCGCTGCTGGTGCTGTGTGCCGGGATCAACGCCTGGGTGAAAAGCCGTTTTTATGCCATGCCCGGCATCGCCGATCGCACTACAGCGCCACGCTAGCCAGGACCGGGGCAGCGACAGCGTCCTGGCGCACGCTGTGCAGGAAGGTGGCCAGGGCGCTTGAGTAATAGCCGTCGATGCGCCGCACGAACACGGTTTCCACTTCTGCCATGTGCGCCGGCAGATCATGAACCGCGACCACCCCGTCGCGGGCCGCGCTGGCGACAACGCCCCTGGGCAACAGCGTAATCCCGACGCCTGCCGACACGCAGGCGATGATGGCTTCGATCGAGCCGAATTCCAGCGGCTCGGGGGCGACGATGCCGAGGCTGGTCAGCAGGGTGTCGAGGCGTTGGCGATACGAGCAGCCGATGCGGAACACCACGGTCTTGAGGTTTTCCACCCCGGCGATGTCTTCCAGGCTGCGAAAGGTCGGTGAGGTGACCAGCACCAGCTCTTCGCGAAACGCCTCTTCGCTGTGCAGCTCCGGGTGATTGACCGGCCCGGCGACAAACGCGCCTTCGAGCTTACAGTCAATGACGCCCTGGATCAGGCTGCAGGTCGTGCCGGTGCGCACCACCGGGCGAACCTCGGGATACGCCTTGGCGAACTGGGCGATCAGGCGCGGCAGACGCAGGGCCAGGGTGGTCTCCAGCGTGCCGATTTCCAGCACGCCCTTGGGATGGCCGTCATCGCGAGCGGCGCTGGTGGCATCGAGCAGCAATTTCGAGAGCCGGGCGGCGAAGGGCAGGATGCGCCGGCCCGCGGGCGTCACCTGCACACCCTTGGCGCTGCGTTGAAACAGCGCCACGCCCAGCTCGTCTTCCAATGAGCGAATCCGCGCCGACACGTTCGACTGCACGGTGTTCAGCTCGCTGGCGGCCTTGTTCATGCTGCCGTGGCGCGCGACGGCATCCACCACCTTGAGGTCTGCTACATCCATCGCACTCACCTATCTCTAAAAGGAATAACTCAGGCTGTATCTGAAGCCTGATTGAGATTAGGGGCGCAGGGCCTGGAAGGCAAGCGGGAAGGGCGTGCAGATTCACCAAAAACGATCAACGGAATCACAAATGATCATTTTACATGATCATGAGCCGGGCATAGGTTGAAGGGGCACAGATACCGCAGCCAGTGGCGGATCGAGTCTTCGAATCTGAGGCTGTGGAACAACAATAACGTCACCACTGCTACACGGAGTCAACGTGAACCATGCAACCGAATCAGCCAGAATTCGCAACCACCCCCGTTACAAGGAACTGGTCTCGCGGCAACGAAGATTCGTCGCCGGCCTTACCGCCGCCACCCTTGTCCCGTACTTCACGTTCATCCTCGTCGCCGCCTTCGCCCCCCACCTGCTAGCGACGAAGCTTTCCGCCACCAGCATCATCAACATCGGCTGGCCCCTGGGCCTGGTGTTTATCGTCGGTGCCTGGTTGTTCACCGGGCTCTACATCCTGCGGGCCAACGGTGAGTTCGATGCACTGACCGCGCAAATCCGCGAGGGGGCGATCGTATGAAACACGTGCTGCGAAACCTCATCCTGCCGATCCTGCTGAGCACATTGGCGGCGCGCGCCATGGCCGGCGACGTCCTGCAAAACGTCGAAAAACAACCGGTGAACATCACCGCGATCAGTATGTTCCTGGTCTTCGTCGTGACGACCCTGGGCATCACCTACTGGGCCGCCTCCAAGACCAAATCCATGGACGATTTCTACAATGCCGGCGGCGGCATCACCGGCTTCCAGAACGGCCTGGCGCTGGCCGGCGACTACATGTCGGCGGCGGCGTTGCTGGGCGTCACCAGCATGATCTTCTTCAACGGCTTTGACGGCGTGCTGTACTCGATCAGTTTCTTTGTCGCCTGGCCGTTGCTGTTGTTCCTGTTCGCCGAGCGCATTCGCAACCTGGGGCGCATTACCATCTCGGACATCGCGTCTTTCCGACTCGATCAAAACCGTATCCGCACCATGACCGCCTTCGGCTCGCTGACGGTGGTGTGCTTTTATCTGGTAGTGCAGATGGTCGGCGCGGGGCAGTTGATCCAGCTGTTGTTCGGTCTGCCTTACAACTACGCGGTGGTCGCCGTCGGCCTGTTGATGGCGGTCTACGTCACCTTCGGCGGCATGGTCGCCACCACCTGGGTGCAAATCATCAAGGCCGGGTTGCTGTTGTTGGGCGGCACGTTGCTGGCGTTCCTGGCGCTGAGCAAGTTCGGTTTTTCCTTCGATCTCTTGTTCGAAAAAGCCGTGGCCGCGCACCACGATGGCGAGCGGATTCTGCTGCCGAGCAAACTGGTGGCCGATCCGCTGTCGTTGATCTCCTTGTCACTGGGCCTGGTGTTCGGCACGGCGGGATTGCCGCACATCCTGATGCGCTTCTTCACCGTGCCGGATGCCAGGCAGGCGCGCAAATCAGTGTTCGTCGCCACCGGCTTCATCGGCTTCTTCTACCTGATCGTCGCCGTGCTGGGGCTGGCCGCCATCGTGATCGTCGGGCAGGACCCGGCCTTCTACGAAAACGGCAACCTGGCCGGCAAGCTGATCGGCGGCGGCAACATGCCGGTGATGCACCTGGCCAAGGCCGTGGGCGGCGATTTGCTGCTGGGCTTCATCTCGGCGGTGGCGTTCGCGACGATTCTGGCGGTGGTGTCCGGGCTGACGATGGCCGGCACCTCGGCGATTTCCCATGACCTGTATGTGATGGTGGTCAAGAAGGGCAAGGCCGATGCCAAAGACGAGCGCCGTGTGTCGCGGATCGCTTCGGTCGGGATCGGCATCGTTGCCGTGGTGCTGGGGATTTTGTTCAAGGATCAGAACATCGCCTTTCTGGTGGCGCTGACCTTCGGCGTGGCGGCCTCGGTCAACTTCCCGATCCTCGTGCTCTCGATGTACTGGAAGGGGTTGACCACTCGCGGTGCATTGATCGGCGGTGTCGCCGGGCTGGTCAGCGCGGTCGGCCTGGTGATTCTCTCGCCGGCGGTCTGGGTCAAGGTGCTGGGCAACGCCGACGCGATTTTCCCCTACGACTACCCGGCGATCATCTCGATGAACGTGGCGTTCTTCTTCACCTGGCTGGGCTCGGTCACCGACCGCAGCCATGGGGCAGGGCTTGAGCGCGAGCGTTTCGACGACCAGTTAATCCGTGCCCAGACCGGGCTTGGGGCCTCGCAAGCGGTCAATCACTGAACCCCACTATTTTGCGAACGCTGCAAAAGGAGTCAGCCATGCAATTACGCGACAATGGCCTGAGATTTTCACCGATCACCGTTGCCCTGCACTGGATCGTGGCGTTTTCCCTGCTGGGCATTTTCATCCTGCAAGTGATGAGCGATTACGTGTCCGGCGAGGCCGTTCAACAGGAACTCGGCAGGGTGCAAAACCTGCTGGGCCTGCTGCTGTTCCTGGTCTCGACCTACCGTTTCTGGGCGCGGATCACGTCCTATCATCCGTTGCCGGTGGGCACGCCCAACCCCATCGAAGTGATCATCAGCCGCTCGGTGGCGGTGTCGCTGGCCCTGGCGATGGTGCTGCTGCCCATCGCCGTCTGGGCTTCACGGGCGGCGGCCGGGCAGGCGCTGGAACTGCCCGGCGGCCTGGCGATACCGACCCTGCTGCCGGCCAACCAAACGTTGAAGCAGGTGGTCGATGTGCTGTTCAACATCGGTGCCTCGGCATTCCTCGCCGGCCTGGCGCTGCACATCTTCGGCGCGGTCAAGAATCACTTTCTCCTGAAGAACAACACGCTCAAGCGGATGCTTGGCAAACATGTGGAGCTGTGAGTCATGCACGAATTCGATTTTGCGGGTAACGACATCACCCGGCTCTGCGGCGTGAAATACCCGGTTTTTCTCGGCGGCATGGCCGCGATTTCCGGGCCGCAACTGGTCGCGGCGGTGGCCAATGCCGGGGGCATGGGCGTCATGGGCGGCCTGCGCCTGCCGCCCCTGGCGTTGCGCCGCTGGATCCAGGAAACCCGCGCGCTCACCGACAAGCCCTTTGGCGTGAACCTGGTGCCGCAGTTCGGCGGCCCGGATGTGTTCGAAGCGCAGTTCCAGGTGATCCTCAAGGAAAAGCCCAAACTGCTGTCGCTGTTTTATGCCGAGCAATATGCCGCCGACATGATCCCCCGGGCGAAGGATGCGGGGCTGGTGGTGATGGTGCAGGCGGGGTCGGTGGAGCTGGCCAACATCGCCATCGCCCAGGGCGCGGACATCATCATCGCTCAGGGCAGTGAAAGCGGCGGGCACCTCAATCGCGGCACCATCGGCATCATGCCGTTGCTGACCTCGATCCTGGGCGTGGCCGAAGGTCGGCCGGTGTTGGCGGCGGGGGGGATCGTTCACGGTGACGATGTGCGGGCGCTGATGTCCCTGGGCGCCTCCGGGGTGGTGGTGGGCACGGCGTTCATTGCCACCGAGGAGTCGAACGCGCACCCGCTGTACAAACAGAAGATCGTCGAGGCGAGCACCGATGACACCGAATACCGCACCGGCTATTCGTTCGGCTGGACCTACGGCACACCGCACCGGGTGATCCCTAACCGCGACAAATGGAACCTGCTGCGCTTCATGGGTGGCGGTGCGCGAGCGATCGACAAGCCGCGACTGGCCAAGAAACTGTCGCTGTATGCGGGGCAGGGGGTGGGCAAGATCCACAGTGTGGTGCCGGCGGCGGAGCGGGTGGCGGAGCTTGTTCGTGGGCTGGATCAAGTGCCTGTGATCTTGAATGAGCCAATCAGAATGCTCGGCTGACTCAATCCCCTGTAGGAGCGAGCTTGCTCGCGAAGGCGTCAGGTCAGCTGACATCAACGATGGCTGACACACCGCCTTCGCGAGCAAGCCCGCTCCCACAGGGGGTGTTGGTATTTTTCAGACGGTGGCCGGCCGTGCATTCTGCTGCTGCGCCATCCCAATGAACGCGCTCATCGCCGAGGTGATCATCGAGTCGTTGCGGCGGATGAACACCGTGGAAACGTGGGCGAATTGCGGGGGCAGGGTGTGCCAGCGGATCGCGTGGCGCACGCTGCAATTCTCGGCGATGGCCTTGGGCAGCAAGGTCACGCCCATGCCCGCCGCGACGCAGGACAGGATGCCGTCGAGCGTGCCCAGTTCCATGATCTGGTTGGGCACCAGTCCCACCTGATAGAACCAGTTTTCCAGGGTCGAGCGATAGAAGCAGCCTGTGCGGAACACCAGCACCGTTTGCTGGGGCATCTTGTCCATCAGCGCCGGCAGGGAGTCGAACTGGCTGCTGCTGACCAGCACCAGCTCCTCGCTAAACACTTCT
The DNA here is from genome assembly GCF_902498195.1 of Pseudomonas fluorescens. Taxonomy (GTDB): domain Bacteria; phylum Pseudomonadota; class Gammaproteobacteria; order Pseudomonadales; family Pseudomonadaceae; genus Aquipseudomonas; species Aquipseudomonas fluorescens_BU. Next base: position 95,210 of record NZ_CABVIY010000003.1, read on the forward strand.
TCCTGGGTCAAGGCCGAATTCTGGTGGAACCCGCCGACAAAGGCGCCGTCGAGCCGATGGGCTTCTATTGCCTTGATCAGTTCGACCGTGGTGCCGGTCAGCAACGACAACTGCACTTGGGGGTATTGCTCGCGGTATTTGGTCAGCACCTGGGGCAAGCGGATCGCGGCGGTGGTTTCCATCGAGCCCAGGCGCAAAAGTCCGGTCGGGCTGCCGGTGTCCATCAAGGCACTGCGGCTCTCGTCGGTCAGTTGCAGGATGCGCCGCGCATAGCCGAGGAAGGTCTCGCCCGCCGACGTCAGCACCACCCCGGATTTCTTGCGGATGAACAGCTCGCGATTGAGCTCGGCTTCCAGCTCCTTCACACGCATGGTCACGTTGGATTGCACCGTATTCACCTGCAACGCCGCGGCGGTGAAGCTGCCCAGCTCGGCCACGGCGCAGAAAATCTTCAGTTGGCGCATTTCCATGATCGTCACCATCCATCTCTAAAAGTGATTATGGACATATTTAACGATCACTTTACGGCTGCCGACAGCCGTAAGTAAAGTGATCAAAACCGGGTAGCGAGCGTAAGTCGACCAATGACTCTGATGACGAAAATTGACCACGTGTTTGCCGGTGGCCTGGGGGTGTTGCAGCCCGAAGGACAGCGCACGGGCATCTTCAAGCAACGGCATGCAGGTCCGGTCCGCGTCGAGCGGCAGGGCATTGTCGGTGACCAGCATGGCGACACCCGTGTGCACGGCGGTCCGGAAAAGGCGGTGCACCAGTACGCCGCGCAGAATTACGGGCGCCTGGCGCACGCCTTCGCCGACAGTGCCGCGCAACTGGTGCCGGGCAGCCTGGGGGAGAATATTTCGGCGCTCGGCCTCTGTGAATGCAACGTGCACATTGGTGACGTGTTCCAGGTCGGCAGCGCCGTGTTGCAGGTGTCCCAGCCGCGCAGCCCGTGCTGGAAGATCAATCACCGCTTTGATGCCGAACACATGTCGATGTTCGTCGCCCGGGAGCGCATCACCGGTTGGTACTACCGGGTCCTGCAACCGGGTTTTGTGCAAGCGGGTGACGTGATTGAGCTGCTGGAGCGGCATAGCGAACGATTTTCCATCGACCGGTTCTGGCAGGTTCAGCTGGCGCACCGGCCGTTGATCGATGACTTGTTGGCGCTGGCGGCGGTGGCCGGATTGGCGCCAGACTGGCAGCGGCGCTTGTCCGAGCGGGCGAGGTATTTGCTTAAGCGTGTTGAGGGCGGCCTCTGAGTTTGCAGCTGTACCCTGACCCAACTGTAGGAGCGAGCCCGCTCGCGAAAAACGCCCGGACACCGTGTTTATTCAGACGGCCGGCGTTATCGTTGATGTCCATCGCGAGCAAGCTCGCTCCTACAGAGGGTCTCCACTCCGGCCTCTTTGATTCATTATTAATGATTCATTAGATCAATAATCATCATTTTACATGATTAAGTCCCTGCCTTACGCTGGGTCTGCCGGTCGCACCCACCCTCCACCGGGGCCGGGCAGCCTTTCTGACTGGAGAGCCTAGGTTTTCCTTCATTCCTCACGTTCAGGTGTCGCCATGTCCAATCCTCTGTTGTCCCTGCTGAACATTGCACTGCCGATCATTCAGTCACCGATGGTTGGCGTCTCCACGCCAAAGCTGGCGGTAGCGGTGTCCAACGCCGGCGGGCTCGGTTCCATCGGTATCGGCGCGAGCAACGTCGAGCAGGCGCGGGCCATGCTGCGCGAGACGGCGGCGCTGACGGACAAGCCCTTCAACGTCAATGTGTTCTGCCACGCGCCAGCAGTGCAGGACAGCGTGCGCGAGTCGCAGTGGCTGGATTTTCTCGCGACGTTTTTTGCCGAATTCGACGCTGCCGCGCCCACTTCGCTGCGTGAGATCTACACCTCGTTCGTCGAAGACGCCGGCATGCTGCAAATGCTGGTCGAAGAGAAACCCGCCGTCGTCAGTTTCCATTTCGGCCTGCCGCCGCAATCGGCCATCGATGCGCTCAAGGACGCCGGCATTGTCCTGCTGTGTTCGGTGACGAATCTGGCTGAAGCGCAGCAGGCAGAGCGTGCCGGTGTGCATGCCCTGGTGGCGCAAGGTTATGAAGCCGGGGGCCATCGCGGGGTGTTCGATGCGCGGCAGGACAGCGAGATGGGCACTTTCGCCCTGGTGCGGGTGCTGAGCGAGGCATGCCGGCTGCCGGTCATCGCGGCGGGCGGCATCATGGACGGCGCGGGCATCAAGGCGGTCATGCAGTTGGGCGCCAGTGCCGCGCAACTGGGTACGGCATTTATCCTCTGCCCGGAGTCCTCGGCCAGCGTCGCCTACCGTGACGCCCTGAAAGGCCCGCGTGCCCACCAGACCCGGGTCACCAGCGTGATTTCCGGTCGTCCCGCCCGAGGCATGGTCAACCGTAACTTCACCAGCCTGGAGGCCAATGCCCCGGCGCTGCCGGATTACCCCATCGCCTACGACGCCAACAAGGCGCTCAACGCCGCCGCAGCCGCCAAGGCCAACAGCGACTTCGCCGTGCAGTGGGCCGGGCAGGGCGCGCCACTGGCCCGGGAAATGCCGGCGGCGGCACTGGTGAAATTGCTCGCCGCCGAAATGAACGCCTGACACCTTTCCCCTGTAGGAGCGAGCCTGCTCGCGATGGTGGTCAACGATAACGCGTGCCGTCCGAGGGCACGCGGTGTCCTTGATACCCTCGCGAGCAAGCTCGCTCCTACGGGGGCAATGGGGTCTTAGAAATCCACGGTCGCCGACAATTTCAGTGTCCGTGGCTCACCCTGGGTCAGGTAGTTGTTGGCGGTCGAGGCTGAAGACCAGTACGCCTTGTTCGCCACGTTCTCGACGTTGGCGCGCAGGGTGATGTACTTGTCGTCGGCCTTGAAGCCGTAACGGGCGCCGAGGTCGACGCGGGTCCAGGCCGGGATGCTCAGGCTGTTGGCGGCGTTCACGTACTCGCCGCCGGTGCGCAACAGGCGACCGTTGAGCGCGGCGCCCTGAATGCCTGGCACGTCCCAGTCCGCGCCCAGGTTGTACTGGAAGCGCGGCACGCCGGCGGCGCGATTGCCGTCGTTGAGGCCGTTGGAGGTCTTCTTCTGTTCGGTGTCCATCCAGGTCGCGCCGGCCAGCAGGCGCAGGCCATCGAGCGGTTCGCCGAACACGTTCAATTCCACGCCTTTGTTCACTTGCTCGCCGTCGACACTGAACGTCGGCAGGCGATTGCCGGTGACGGTCGAGGTCGAGCTGTTCGGCATCTCAATGCGATACACGCCCAGCGTCGCGCCGAAGCTGTTCCAGTCCAGCTTGACCCCGGCTTCGACCTGCTTGCTGCGATTGGGCGCGAACACTTCGTTGGGGTTGGTCACGCCGGTGGACGGTGCGGTCGGGCCTTGTTGCAGGCCTTCGATGCGGTTGGCGTAGAACGACACATGCTCCCACGGCTTGATCACCAGGCCGTACACCGGGGTGGTGATCGACTCTTCGTAGTTGGCCGTGCGCGCGCCGCTGGTGGTGTTCCAGCCATCGACTTCAATGGTCTGGCGGCGCACGCCGAGGGTCAGCAACACGCGATCGTCGATGAAACCCAGGGTGTCGGACACGGCGGCACTCTTGATCCGGTTTTTACCGACGATGCGCGGATCATGCACATCGCTGCCGAAGTAGGTGTTGGTCGGGCGCGGCACTTGCACCGGGTTGTACAGGTTGCCGTTCGGGCGGTTGGCCACCAGGATCGCCTCGAACGCCGAGCGCTGTTCGCCCCAGGTGCCGGACAGGCCGAAGTTCATCTGGTGGGTGACCGGGCCGGTGGTGAAGTGGCCGTTCAGGCCGGCGATGGCGCTTTTGTTGTCTTCGTCGTGGGGCGAGTAGAGGAAGCCCACCTTGCCGCTGCCGTCATTGGCGACATACAGGGACGAGTACTCGCCGTTTTCCCGGGTGTGCTTGGCGCCGCCGCCAGCGTAGGCCGTCCAGTTGTCGTTGAGGTCGTACTCGGCGTTGACCATGCCGTAGGTGTCTTCCAGTTCCGACCAGGTCCAGTCCTGGGCGTAGTTGTCCTTGGCCGAGGGCGCATGGGGGACTTTGGTGCCGGTGGGGTAGACCACGGAGCGACCGTTGTTGATGCGCTGTTTCTGGTAGCCCAGGTCGGTGGAGACCCGCAGGCGATCGCCGCGATAATCGAGGCCGACGGCGATCAGTTGCGAGTGTTCGGATTCGTCATCGACAGCGGTGTCGCCACCGTGATTGGCGAGGTTGACCCGGGCGCCGAAACGGTTGTCTTCGCCGAAGCGCTGGCCGAGGTCGATGTGCCCGCCGACCTGGCTGTCACTGGCGTAGTCGAGGCTCACGCTGCGGGTCGGGGTGTCCTGCGCGCGCTTGGGCACCAGGTTGACGCTGCCGCCAATGCCGCTGCCGCCCGGTCCCACGCCATTGATGAAGGCGTTCGGGCCCTTGAACAGCTCGACGCGCTCCAGCGCCTCGGTGGTGATGATCTGCCGGGGCAATACGCCGTACAGGCCATTGAAGGAAATATCGTCGGTGGTCAGCGGCAACCCGCGAATGGTGAACACCTGGGAAAAGTTGCCGAAGCCCGCCGACTGGCGCACCGAGGCATCGTTGAGCAGCACATCGCCCACGGTCCGCGCCTGCTGGTCCTCGATGGTCTGGGCGGTGTAGCTGACCACGCTGAACGGCACGTCATTGATACTGCGATTGCCCAGCACACCCAGGCGCGCCGAGCGGGCGACCTGGCCGCCGGCATAGGTGTCGGCCGATTCGGTATTCACGCCATTGACCGTGGTGGCGCCCAGTTCCAGCGCCGCGCCGCTGTCGACCTGCGGCGCCACCGTGTAGCGGTCGCCACCGGTGTCGATCAGCGAAAAGCCACTGCCTTGCAGCAGCCGGGCGAAGCCCGATTGCACACTGTAGTTGCCTTGCAGGCCGGCGCTTTGTTGCTCATTGAACAGGTTGGCATCGAACGACAGCAGCACCCCCGATTGCGCCGCGAATTGCGCCAGCACGCTGGCCAGCGAACCAGGACCGATGGCGTAGCTGCGCGTGGTCGCGCTGGCGGTGGTGTTGGCGGCCAGGGCACTGTGCAGCGGGGCCATGGCGGTCAGGGCGATGGCCAGGCTCAATACGTTCAGCGGGAGGCGGGCGGGGCGGAATCTGTGAAGCAACTGCGGCGATCTGGAAGTCATGCGGCATGCCTGTGGGTGCAAAGGAAAAATGAGCGTTTCCCTACACACCGGACGACCGCGAAAAAGGTATCAGCGAACATTGAAAAAAATTGTGGGCGGCCCGTCGGGCCGGTGTATCCGAACGTATCTGGGTTGCCGACCGCTACTTGGGCATACAAAAACAGGCCCTGCGCGACACGAACGCGATACACGCTGGCGGCGTAATGGACCTGCCTTACCCAGGCATCCCGCGCGTTGTTTACCCCGCGCTCATTGGAGAACTGCGATGTCCCGAAATAACAAATTCAAAACCGCCAGCCTGCTCGGCGCTGCTTTGGTCGCTGTGACACTGACTGCGTTCGCCGGCCTGTCCCAGGCCCAGGAAACCAAGCCAGCAGCCGACGCTGCCCCCGCCAAGAGCTGGCAGACAGGCATCAGCCGTACCGACCTGGTGCATCGCGATCTCGATGTCGAAGGGCGTGAAGTGATTCAGGTGCGCGTCGATTTCGAACCGGGCGTGGTGTCGCCCAAACATGCCCATCCGGGTGTCGAGGTGGCCTACGTCATCGCCGGGACCTTCGAGTACGAGCTTGAAGGACAGCCAAACGTGATCCTCAAGGCCGGCGAGTCGTTGTACATACCGGCCGGTACGGCGCATGTGGCGAAGAACATTGGCAAGGACAAGGCTTCGGAACTGGCGACCTACATCGTCAAGAAAGATACGCCGCTGCTTATCCTGAAGTAGGAGCTGCCGAAGGCTGCGATCTTTTGATCTTGCTCTGTGAAAGATCGCAGCCTCGTTTCACTCGACAGCGCCTACAGTCTCCTGGACGGGACGCTGTGTAGCGCGACGAGCGATGAAGCAAGCAATGATGATCAATCCCAGGGCGACCCCAAAAGTCATGCGCATTGCGTTGGCGATGGCTTGCGGATGTGCCGCCGCCACGTCGACCGTCGCCGAACCCAGGGCAAACACCGCCCCTAACACCGAAGCCCCGGTGATCAACCCCAAATTGCGCGACAGATTGAGCAGCCCCGACACCACCCCCCGTTGCGCCGGCTGGACATCGGCCATCACCCCGGTGTTGTTGGCCGTCTGGAACACCGCATAACCCAGGGTGATCACCACCATGGGCGCGATGTAGCCGCCGAGGCCGAAGCCACCGGGCAGCACCGACAACAGCAGGCAGCCAAGCGCCATCACACCCAGGCCGGCCAGGGTCATGCGCGGCGCACCCAAACGGTCGGCAATGCGCCCGGCAGGAACCCCGGCCAGCGCGGCGACCAAGGGCCCGACCGACAGCACCAACCCAGCCCCGACCGCGCTTAATCCAAGCGCCCGGGACAGATAGAACGGCCCGACCACCAGCGTGCCCATCATCACCGTGCTCACCAGCAGGCTCATGACCAGGCTGGCACTGAGCTGTCGATCGCGGAACATCGCCAGTTGAATCAAGGGTGCCGCCACACGCGTCTCAACCCATGCAAACAGCCCGATACCCACGCCCGCCGCCATCAGCAATGCCAGGTTCAACAGGCCGAAATGGCCGCGCCCCAGGGTCATGGCCAGCGCGTAGGCGCCAAGCGTCAGGGCCAGCAACAGGGTGCCTGGCGGATCGAACGCGACGGTTCGCGGAGCAGGGCGGTCGGCCGGTAAATAGCGATGGGCGAGCAGCAACGTCAACAACCCCAAAGGCACCAGGACCAGAAACATCGCCCGCCAGCCCGGGCCGGCGATCAGCACGCCACCCAGCGATGGGCCCAGCGCCGTACCGATGGCCGACATTGTGCCGAGCAAGCCCATGGCGCTGCCGGTTTTCTCCCTGGCCACCGTCTCGCCCACGAACGCCAGGGTCAGCGCCATCATGATCGCCGCGCCAAGGCCTTGCAGCGCCCTGGCGCCGATCAACAGTCCGAGGCTCGGCGCCAGGCCGCACAACGCCGACGCCAGGGTGAACACGCCGATACCGGCCACCAGCAGGCGCCGCCGACCCAGCAGGTCACCGAGGCGCCCGACACTGACGATCAGGGTGGTGACGGCCAGCAGGTACGCAAGGACGATCCACTGCACCTGTTGGAAGGAGGCATCGAACACCTGGGCCAGCGTTGGCAAACCGACATTGGCAATGCTGGTGCCCAGGGATGCCAGCAGCATCGACAGTGACAGACTGGCCAGCACCCACCTGGCCGATAGCGGCCGTTGCGCGGGCTGTGTGACGGCGATGGTGGAATCCATGGGCTGCCTCTTTTCAGATCGCTCCGGATTGGAGCTACCGAAAATCTACGCCTGCGCCTAACATGGCGGAAGACGCACCGGTTGCACTGAATACGTGCGTCTGACGCCATTCCACCACGCCATGGGGCGATTCATGTCCACGCCTGATCTCAATCTGCTCGTGACCCTCGACGTACTCCTGACCGAAGGCAGCGTGGCGCGGGCGGCCAAGCGCTTGCGCCTGAGCCCGTCGGCGATGAGCCGGGCGCTGGCGCGCCTGCGTGAAACCACCGGCGATCCCTTGCTGGTGAGGGCCGGGCGGGGCCTGGTGCCGACGCCGCGCGCACTGGCGTTGCGTGAACGGGTCAGTCAGCTGGTACTGGAGGCGCAAGCGATGCTGCGCCCGGCCGAGCAGCCCGACCTCAATCACCTGGTGCGCACGTTCACCCTGCGCACCAGCGAGGGCTTTGTCGAAAACTTCGGTGCCGCGCTGATCGCCCGCCTGGCCGCGCAAGCGCCCGGCGTACGCCTGCGTTTCATGCACAAGCCGGACAAGGACAGCACGATGCTGCGCGACGGCACGGTCGATCTGGAAACCGGAGTGGTCGGCAAAAACACGAGCCCGGAGCTACGGACCCAGGGTTTGTTCCGCGACCGGTGGATCGGCGTGGTGCGCACGGGGCATGGGCTTGGGGAGGGCGAGATGACGCCCGCGCGCTACGCGGCGGGCAGCCACATCAGCGTGTCGCGGCGCGGGCTGGACAAGGGGCCGATTGATGAAGCGCTGGAGCCGCTCGGTCTGCAGCGGCGGATCGTGACCGTCGTCGCCGGTTTTTCCACGGCGCTGGCCCTGGCCCGATCCTCCGAGCTGATCGCCAGTGTGCCGGAGCGTCACACCGCCAACCTGCGCAGCGGCATGCACAGCTTCACGCTGCCCCTGTCGCTGCCGCCCTTGACCGTGGCCATGCTCTGGCATCCGCGGATGGAGGCGGACCCGGTGCATCGCTGGTTGCGTGGTTGCCTGCGCGAGGTGTGCGTGACGGTGCCGGAAACGGCGTCTTAGAAGGTGAAGGAACGCATCGAACGTGGCGCGGCCTGAGCCATCTCGATTTCAAGCAAATGCTCGGCCAGCACATCGTTGAGGAAGCGGAACTGATCGTTGAGGCCGACCACTTCGTTGTTGAAGTGATGACCGGCTGACGGAATCAACAACGCTTCGAATTTTTCGTCGAATACCAGGGTCAACACCTTACGGGACTCGTACTGCTGCGAGTAGTAGTTGTTACCGAATACCGGGAAGCTCACGGACAGGGTGACTTCGTTGATCATGACGTGCGCTCCTCGGAAAGGACGAACCAGCCAAATGCGCTCAACGTGAAGGCCGTCAGGGCCAGGCAGGTCAGGAGATGGATTAGCATGGTTCGACCCTCCGCTACAGGGTTTCGTGTTGGGTTGAGATTGATCCTACGCTGACGGTTGCGTGGCGGAAGGCATTCGTGGCGATGGTGAATATCGATGCAAGTGATGGTCGATTCCGTGGGTGTTCTTCAGGGCCCCTTCGCGGGCAAGCCCGCTCCCACAGTGGCCGGTGGTGAAATGCCCGCGATCCCTGTGGGAGCGGGCTTGCTCGCGAAGATGCCCGATCGAACACCGCAAAGCCAAATGGACAATGACCGCCACCTATACTCAATTCAGGGCATTCAAGCGCCGGCCGCCCGGTTCGGCACAGACTTCAGGGAGCCACGATCTTGAACCTGCGTTCGCTGATCGTCGCCGTGGTGATCGTGTTGGCGGGCTGCGTCGCGGCCCCGCGCGCGCCGGTGGAAACGCCGCAGGTCATGGTCTCGCCCGCCACCTGGCAACAGGTGGACCGGGAGATTGTCGAGGCCTCGCAATCGGCCACCGAGCAAACCAAAATCTACGCCCGTGGCGCCATGGATTACTGGCGCACGCGGGTCTATGAACTGACCGAAGAAAACTTCATCCCCTGGTTCAGCAGCTACTGGACCCAGGAATGGCTGTCGATGAAGGTCAGTTGGTACACCCTCAGCGCCCAGGGCGAGCAGGATGCCTCGGAAAAACGCCTGGCCGCCTACCTGCTGGAGCAGTACCAGGAAAAGGTCCTGGCCCCGGCGGCGGTGGAGGTTGATCCCGATGCGATCCTCAGCCTGGCGGCGGCGTTCTACCTGGACATCCTCAAGGAAGCATTGCAGCGCATCTCCCAGCGTCATGGCGTGCCAATTGCCCAGCTCAATGGGCGCATCCAGAAAATCCCGGCCATCGCCCTCGGGCCACCTTCGGCGCGTGACGCGTCGTTGTACCAGGTGGTGTACGCCGAGCCGCTGAACACCTTGCCGGCCTACACCGCGCTGGTCGACAAGATCCACAAGGCCGGCGGCGACAAGGGCGTCGGGTCGACCGACACCGCCATGGCGCCGGTGGCCAGGCGCGCCAGCCAGCGGATGGAGGCCGAAATGGCTCCGCGCGGGGCGGCCAGTGCCGTGGCGGCGGCGGCGGGAAAACTGGCCGGGGGCTTGATTACCGTGGGGGTCGCGGGGATTCGCGCATTGATTCAGGCCGCTGACCGGCCCGACAGCGAGGCGCTGATCCGCAGCAGCCTGGGCAACACCTTCGACAAGGCCTGGATCAAGCTGGTGCAGAACCCGACCACCGGTGTCATGGCCGGGACCTTGTACATGGCGGGCCAGATCGAGGGCAACCTGGCGGCCAGCGCACAACCGCCGGTCGGCCTGGAGGCCAGCCATGTCGAATGGCAGCCTGGCCAGTCGACTAACCAGCAGATCAACCCATGAGCCAAGGAGAACACCCATGTCTTACGTCAATGGTTTTGTCGCGGCGGTACCCAGCGCCAACCGCGAAAAATTCAAGGAACACGCCGACATTGCCGCGGCGATTTTCAAGGAAAACGGCGCCTTGAGCGTGGTCGAGTGCTGGGGCAATGATGTGCCGGATGGCAAGGTGACGTCGTTTCCGATGGCGGTGAAGCTCAAGGCCGACGAAACCGTGGTGCTCGGCTGGCTCATCTGGCCGGACAAGGCCACCAGCGATGCCGCGATGGAAAAAATGATGGCCGACCCGAGGATGCAGCCAGACGTCAATCCGATGCCGTTCGATGGCCAGCGGATGATCTTCGGCGGTTTTGACATCATCGTGAAGGCTTGAACCGCCGATGCAGGATCACTCGGATGGCGGCGTGATCCTGCAACTCTTGCGATTGCGAATCTCGCTGTCCGTGGGTCGCTGCCTGACGAACTCGAAGCGCGGCTCACCCTCGTTGTAGTGAACCAGCCAGCCCCATTCCAGCTCGGACTCGTCCTGACCGGGTTTGGGTGGCATGGCCCACCATGGTTCCTTGCTGATGATTTCCCGCATGGCCCCCTCCAGTTGAATCGATTGCATGAACTATAACTTGGATGTCAGGAGGTGCCAGCCATGAGCGACGAAACCCGCGAACCCTTCAAACGGCTGTTTTTTGCCCTGGATTGCGCACCCGCGCAACGCAAGGCCATCGCCCAGTGGCGCGGCGCGCTACAACTGCGCAGCGGGCGGCCGGTGCCGGCGGACAACTTTCACCTGACCCTGAAGTTCCTGGGATCGGTCGACACGGCGCAGATAGCCGACGTCTGCACGGCGGCGGGCTCTGTCCGAACGTCGGGCGAGCGTTTGACCGTGGTACTGGATCGCCTGGAGGTGTGGCGCAGGGCCGGGGTGCTGGTATTGGCACCGGAGCAGGCACCGCCAGCGTTATTGCGCCTGGTGTACGACCTCGAACAGGCCCTGTTGCCGTTTGCACTGGAAGATGCGCCACGGGAGTTCCGCCCGCACCTGACCCTGGCCCGCGACTATCGCGCGCCGGTTCCCGAGTCCGTCACGCCGCCGGAATTTTTCCTGCGCGCCGAGCGTTTCACCCTGTTCGAATCCCACAAGGGCAAGTACGTGGCGTTGGCCTCGTGGCCGTTGGGAACGGCATGAGATCCCACAAAAAAAGGCGCCCGAGGGCGCCAAACTTCACCTTAACCGAGGAGCCAGGTGAGCAATGCAGCGGTGGTAAGGCGCTGCATGAACGGAAATGGGGGTGTATGCCACAGGCCAATGTGGGAGCGGGCTTGCTCGCGAAGGCGTCGGCATAATCAATATTGATGTCGCCTGACCCACGGCGTTCGCGAGCAAGCCCGCTCCCACAGGGGACCTGTGTTGTGTGAGTTATTTACCGAGTTTTACTTTGGTCCAGCCCCGGGTCATCACCCGCTGCACGCCAATCGGCATGTCCGGAATCGCATACAGCGTCGCCATCGTTTCCTGCGACGGGTACGAACCCGGATCGTTGCGAATCGCCTCGTCCACCAAAGGCGTGGCCGCCGAATTGGCGTTGCTGTAGCCGATGTTGTTGGTGATCTCGGCGATGATGTCCGGGCGCATCAGGAAGTTCATGAACAGGTAGGCGTTCTCGACGTTGGCGGCATCGCGCGGGATGGCGACCATGTCGTAGAAACTGCCGGCGCCTTCTTTCGGAATGCTGTAGTCGATCTTCACCTTGTCCCCGGCTTCCTGGGCGCGGGCCTTGGCCTGCAGTACGTCGCCGGAATAACCGACGGCCACGCAGATGTTGCCGTTGGCAAGGTCGGAGATGTACTTCGAGGAATGGAAGTACGCCACCGACGGACGAATCTTCATGAACAGCGCTTCGGCTTCGGCGATGTGCCCCTTGTCCTGATCGTTCACCGGGTAGCCCAGGTAGTGCAGGGCGGCCGGGAGCATTTCAGTGGGCGAATCGAGGAAGCTGATGCCGCAGGCCTTCAGTTTTTCCGCGTTTTCCGGCTTGAACAGCAAATCCCAGGAGTTGGTCGGGGCGTTGGCGCCGAGCACTTCCTTGACCTTATCCGGGTTGAAGCCGATGCCGATCGAGCCCCACATGTACGGGAAGGCGTGGGCGTTGTCCGGGTCGCTCGCCGAGGCGTTTTTCAGCAGCACCGGGTTGAGGTTTTTCCAGTTGGACAATTTGGACTTGTCCAGTTCCTGGTAGACGCCAGCCTTGACCTGCTTGGCCAGGAAGCTGTTGGACGGCACGACGATGTCATAGCCGGATTTGCCTGCCAGCAGGCGTGCCTCAAGGGTTTCGTTACTGTCGAACACATCGTAGGTCACCTGGATCCCGGTCTCGTCCTCGAACTTCTTGACGGTGTCCGGGGCAATGTAATCCGACCAGTTGTAGACGCGCAGAACCTTGTCGTTGGCCTGGGCGCCCGTTGCCATCGCGCCCAATAAGGACAGTGCCAGCAGAGTTCTGCCAAACATTTTCATCGGTACAACTCCATTCTTTTCTTATTCAAATTACGCAAAGCAATTGCAGTGAACACAGAACCCTTTTGTAGGAGCTGCCGAGTGAAACGAGGCTGCGATCTTTTGGCTTTTAAAACCAGGATCAAAAGATCGCAGCCTGCGGCAGCTCCTACACAGTTAAGCCAGCGGCGGCATTACGCCGTCGCTCCTGCCATGTGCTTTTTCGGTTGTTGCCAGGATTCGCTCGCCGTCTGGTCCATCGCTTCCTGGATCGCCCGCTTGCGGCTGGCTTCGGCACGGCGGCTGAAGTACCAGACCATGAAGGTCACGATCGACACTGCCAGCAGAATCAGGCTGGCCACGGCGTTGATCTCCGGCTTCACGCCCAGGCGCACCGCCGAGAACACTTCCATCGGCAGGGTCGTGGAACCCGGACCCGAGACGAAGCTCGCCAGCACCAGGTCATCCAGCGACAAGGCAAACGACATCATGCCGCCGGCCGCCAGTGACGGCGCGATCATCGGGATGGTGATCAGGAAAAACACTTTGAACGGCTTGGCGCCAAGGTCCATGGCCGCTTCTTCGATGGACAGGTCCAGCTCGCGAAGGCGGGCGGAGACTACCACTGCCACGTAGGCGGCACAAAACGTGGTGTGGGCGATCCAGATCGTCACGATCCCGCGTTCCATCGGCCAGCCGATCAGTTGCGCCATGGCCACGAACAGCAGCAATAGCGACAGACCGGTGATCACTTCGGGCATCACCAGCGGCGCGGTCACCAGGCCACCGAACAAGGTGCGACCCTTGAAGCGCGTGACGCGGGTCAGCACGAACGCGGCCAGCGTTCCCAGAGCGACTGCCGCAATCGCCGTGTAGCAGGCGATTTCCAGCGAGCGCACCACCGAACCCATCAGTTGCGAGTTGTCGAGCAGGCCGGCGTACCACTTGAACGACCAGCCGCCCCACACCGTCACCAGCTTGGAGGCGTTGAACGAGTAGATCACCAGGATCAGCATCGGCAGGTAGATGAACGACAAGCCGGCCCACAGCATCATTTTCGAGAAACCGAAACGCTTCATCCCCGTGCCTCCATTTCTTTGGCCTGGCTGCGGTTGAACAGCAGAATCGGCACAATCAGGATCAACAGCATCACCACCGCCAGGGCGGACGCCACCGGCCAGTCGCGGTTATTGAAGAACTCTTGCCACAGCACGCGACCGATCATCAGGGTCTCCGGGCCGCCCAGCAGTTCCGGAATCACGAACTCGCCCACCACCGGAATGAACACCAGCATGCAACCGGCGATGATCCCGTTCTTGGCCAGCGGCACGGTGATTTTCCAGAAACTGTTGAAGGTGCTCGAACCCAGGTCCGACGCTGCTTCCAGCAGGCTCTGATCGTGCTTCACCAGGTTGGCGTACAGCGGCAGGATCATGAACGGCAAGTAAGCGTAAACAACCCCTATATAGACGGCGGTGTTGGTGTTGAGGATCTCGATCGGACGATCGATCAACCCGGTCCACATCAGGAAGCCGTTGAGCAGGCCGTTGTTGCTGAGGATACCCATCCACGCATACACGCGGATCAGGATCGCGGTCCAGGTCGGCATCATGATCAGCAGCATCAGCACGTTTTGCGCTTCCTTGCTGGCCTTGGTGATGGCGTAGGCCATCGGGAAACCGATCACCAGGCACATCAAGGTACTGAACAGCGCGACCTTCAACGAACCGAGGTACGCCGACAGGTACAGTTCATCTTCGCCCAGCAAGGTGTAGTTGCCGATGTTGAGCAGCAGGTTGAATTTCTGCTCGGCGTAGGTGTAGATCTCCGAGTAGGGCGGAATGGCCAGGGCCGCTTCCGAGAAGCTGATCTTCATCACCAGGAAGAACGGCAGCATGAAGAACAGGCACAGCCACAGGAACGGAATGCCGATGACGATCTTGCGACCGCTGGGCACCAGGCGCAGGAATTGCTGATTGAAGGTTCTCATGCTCGCAGTACCACGCCGCTGTCGTCTTCCCACCACACGTAGACCTGGTCGTCCCAGGTCGGACGGGCGCCACGGCGTTCGGCGTTGGCCATGAACGACTGCACGACTTTGCCGCCCGGCAGCTCGACGTAGAACACCGAGTGACCGCCGAGGTAGGCGATGTCATGCACCTTGCCGCTGGACCAGTTGTAGCGGGTGTCGGGCCTGGTGGTGCTGACCAGCAGTTTTTCCGGGCGGATCGCGTAGGTGATCGACTTGTCCTGCACCGAGGTGCTGACGCCGTGACCGACGTAGATTTTCTGCTCCAGGTCCGGGCTATGGATGATCGCGTGGCCTTCCAGGTCCTCGACCACGGTGCCGTCGAAGGCATTCACGTTGCCGATGAACTCGCAGACCATGCGGCTGACCGGTGCTTCATAAATGTCGACCGGGCTGCCGATCTGGGCGATCCAGCCCAGGTGCATGATGGCGATGCGCTGGGCCATGGTCATGGCCTCTTCCTGGTCGTGGGTCACCATGACGCAGGTCACGCCGACGCGCTCGATGATTTCCACCAGCTCCAGCTGCATTTGCGAACGCAGCTTTTTATCCAGCGCGCCCATGGGCTCGTCGAGCAACAGCAGTTTTGGCCGCTTGGCCAGCGAGCGGGCCAGGGCCACGCGCTGGCGCTGGCCGCCGGACAACTGATGGGGTTTGCGCTTGGCGTACTGGGTCATGTGCACCAGGCGCAGCATTTCCTGGACGCGGGCGTCGATTTCAGCGGCGGGCAAACGGTCCTGCTTGAGACCGAAGGCGATGTTCTGCGCCACGGTCATGTGCGGGAACAGGGCATAGGACTGAAACATCATGTTGATCGGCCGCTCGTACGGCGGCATGTCGGTGATGTCCACGCCATCGAGCAGAATCCGCCCTTCGGTCGGGCGCTCGAAGCCGGCGAGCATGCGCAGCAGCGTCGATTTACCGGAACCGGAACCACCGAGCAGGGCGAAGATTTCACCCTGATGGATTTCCAGGGACACATCGTCCACGGCGGTGGTTTCGTCGAATTTCTTGGTGACGCGATCGACCTTCACCAGCACCTTTTTCGGTGCCTGGTGACCTTCAATAGCCTTCCTGTAGATGCTGGAGGCGTTTGCCATGTGAAACTCCCAACAGGTTTCAGTCGTCGGGCCAACGCGGCCTGACTTAATAGTTGATTGCAAACCCGAGCGGTCAGCTGGTCGCGATCCCTGTAGGAGCTGCCGCAGGCTGCGATCTTTTGACTTTGCTTTTCAAAATCAAGATCAAAAGATCGCAGCCTGCGGCAGCTCCTACCGGGGATTGCGCTGCATCCACCATCCGGGTTTATCCGGTGCCGCCTTCCTGGCTGCGGTACTTGTTGTTATTGCAGTGTGTTGTTGTCGTGAGGGACGGGCGCGCAGAGGCACGCCCGCCTGGCTCACGGGGGCAGTCAATGGGTTGATCGGGTTTTACGTCAGCGCGAATTGCGCAGCGCCGCCCTCTGCCGGCACGCCTGGCCGAACGCCTGGAAAATGCTCAGGTAGGGCGGATTGTCCAGGACCTGCCATTCCGGGTGCCATTGCACGCCGAGGGCGAAAGCCTTGCTGTTCTCCACCGACACCGCCTCGATCAGGCCATCGGGCGCGACGGCTTCGGCGCGCAGGCCGGGAGCGAGGCGGTCGATGCCCTGGCTGTGGATCGAATTGACCTGGAACACCGAGGGCAAATCCAGCGCTTCGAAGACACCGCCAGGCTGCACGTCCACCGCATGGGCGGGAGCGTATTGCACGGCCAGGTCCGGATGGTTGGCTTCGCGATGATCGAGGAAGCCGGGCAGCTCATGGACCTTCTGGTGCAGGCTGCCACCGAACGCCACGTTCATCTCCTGAAAGCCGCGGCAGATGCCGAGCACCGGAACGCCAGCGGCAATCGCCGCGCGGATCAGGGGAAGGGTGGTGCGATCCCGTTGGGGATCGTGTTCGGTGCCGGGCGCGCTGTCGGGGCCCTGGTAGTGGAAGGGTTCCACGTTCGAAGGCGAGCCGGTCAGCAACAGACCGTCGAGCTGCGGCAGCAGATCCTCGATTTCGGTCAGTTCGGCCAGGGAAGGAATGACGACGGGCAACCCCAGTGCCGCAACGCTGACAGCACGCAAGTACTTGTCGCCGCTGACATGGTAGGGGTGCAGGCCAATCTGTTTGACGCATGCAGTAACGCCGATCAATGGCTTGAATGCCATTTTTATCACCTCGAAGTTTCACACTTGAACGAGCTTTTCCGCAGCTTAGCTTTGTTGATTTTAATTAACAACTCTCATGTCAAAAATTCTAAACGCCACACGTCTGAAGTTCAGGATTTACGTGTGTTTCAGGGCGTTTCTGGCACTCTCGTGCCTCTGAGAGGCCCGAAAATAAACGCTCAAAGGCTGAGTGTTCACTATTGACTTCACTTTGCCTTTCGGATTGACTGGCTACGTGAAAGGGCAGTGAACATAATAATTAACAGCTAAATAGGTGCATCATGTCGGTCCCTCTGCGTACCGTTCAACTCAACGAAGCAAACGCATTCCTTAAGAAATATCCTGAGGTTTTGTACGTCGACCTTCTGATTGCGGATATGAACGGTGTGGTGCGCGGCAAGCGCATCGAACGCACCAGTCTTCATAAGGTTTACGAGAAAGGCATCAACCTGCCGGCGTCCTTGTTTGCTCTGGACATCAACGGCTCCACGGTGGAAAGCACCGGCCTGGGTCTGGACATCGGCGACTCCGACCGGATCTGCTACCCGATCCCCGGCACCCTGAGCATCGAGCCCTGGCAAAAGCGCCCGACCGCGCAACTGCTGATGACCATGCACGAACTGGAAGGCCAGCCATTCTTCGCCGACCCGCGTGAAGTGCTGGCCAATGTGGTGCGCAAGTTCGACGAGCTGGGCCTGACCATCTGCGCCGCGTTCGAACTGGAGTTCTACCTGATCGACCAGGACAACGTGAACGGTCGTCCGCAATCGCCACGTTCGCCGGTCTCCGGCAAGCGTCCGATGTCGACCCAGGTGTACCTGATCGACGATCTCGACGAATACGTCGACTGCCTGCAAGACATCCTCGAAGGCGCGAAAGAGCAGGGCATCCCGGCTGATGCCATCGTCAAGGAAAGTGCCCCGGCGCAGTTCGAAGTCAACCTGCACCACGTGTCCGACCCTATAAAGGCCTGCGACTACGCCGTCCTGCTCAAGCGTCTGGTGAAAAACATCGCCTACGACCACGAGATGGACACCACCTTCATGGCCAAGCCGTATCCGGGCCAGGCGGGTAACGGTCTGCACGTGCACATCTCGATTCTCGACAAGGAAGGCAACAACATCTTTGCCAGCGAGGATCCCGAGCAGAACGCCGCGCTGCGTCACGCGATCGGCGGTGTGCTCGAGACCCTGCCGGCGCAGATGGCGTTCCTCTGCCCGAACGTCAACTCCTACCGTCGTTTCGGCGCCCAGTTCTACGTGCCGAACTCGCCGAGCTGGGGCATCGACAACCGTACCGTGGCGGTCCGCGTGCCGACCGGTTCGCCGGATGCCGTGCGCATCGAGCACCGCGTGGCCGGCGCCGACGCCAACCCGTACCTGCTGATGGCGTCGGTCCTGGCCGGTGTGCACCACGGCCTGACCAACCAGATCGAACCGGGCGCGCCCGTCGAAGGCAACAGCTACGAGCAGAACGAGCAAAGCCTGCCGAACAACCTGCGCGACGCCTTGCGCGAGCTGGACGACAGCGAAGTCATGGCCAAATACATCGACCCGATGTACATCGACGTGTTCGTGGCGTGCAAGGAAAGCGAACTGGCCGAGTTCGAGAACTCCATCTCGGACCTTGAGTACAACTGGTACTTGCATACCGTCTGATGGGCACACCTGACGTGTGAACCATCCTGTAGGAGCTGCCGAAGGCTGCGATCTTTTGACTTTGCTTTTCAAGATCAAAAGATCGCAGCCTTCGGCAGCTCCTACAGGGGATCGGGTTATCAAAATTTGATTGGTGGTGTTCGCCCGCCAGTCACCAATTCCCTGCGTCGAGTCACAACCATGACAATCACTCGCAGCGACTGGGAGCAACGCTTCCAGTCCCTCAACATCGAAAGCCGTGCCTTCATCGACGGTCAATATTGCCCGGCCGCCAGCGGTGCGACGTTCGAATGCGTCAGCCCGGTGGACGGCCGTTTCCTGGCCAACGTCGCCAGCACTGACGAAGCCGACGCCAACACTGCCGTCGCCGTCGCCCACCGTACCTTCGAGTCCGGCGTCTGGGCCAACCTGGCCCCGGCCGAACGCAAGCGCGTGCTAATCCGCTTCGCCGACCTGATCCTGGAAAACCGCGAAGAACTGGCGTTGCTCGAAACCCTGGACATGGGCAAGCCCATCAGCGACTCGATGAACGTCGACATCCCGGCGACCGCCAACGCGATCCGCTGGACCGCCGAAGCCATCGACAAGATCTACGACGAAGTTGCCGCCACGCCCCGCGATCAGCTGGGTCTGGTGACCCGCGAGCCGGCCGGTGTAGTCGCCGCCATCGTGCCGTGGAACTTCCCGTTGATCATGGCCAGCTGGAAATTCGCCCCGGCGCTGGCCGCGGGCAACTCGTTCATCCTCAAGCCTTCGGAAAAGTCGCCGCTGACCGCGATCCGCATTGCGCAGCTGGCACTCGACGCCGGTATCCCCAAAGGCGTGTTCAACGTGCTGCCGGGCTACGGTCACACCGTCGGCAAGGCGCTGGCGCTGCACATGGACGTCGACGTATTGGCGTTCACCGGCTCCACGGCGATTGCCAAGCAACTGATGATCTACGCCGGGCAAAGCAACATGAAACGCGTCTGGCTCGAAGCCGGCGGCAAGAGCCCGCACGTGGTGTTTGCCGACGCGCCGGACCTGCGCGTGGCGGCCCAGGCCGCCGCCAGCGGCATCGCCTTCAACCAGGGCGAAGTCTGCACCGCCGGCTCGCGCCTGCTGGTGGAACGGTCGATCCGCGACCAGTTCATCCCGCTGCTGGTGGAAGCCCTGCAAGCGTGGAAACCGGGGCACGCGCTGGATCCGGCGACCACCGTCGGCGCCGTCGTCGACCAGCGTCAACTGGACAACGTGTTGCGCTACATCGACATCGGCAAGGAGCAGGGCGCCGAACTGATCGCCGGTGGCCAGCGCACCCTTGAAGACACCGGTGGCCTGTACGTGGAACCGGCGATTTTCGACGGCGTGACCAACGCCATGACCATCGCCCGGGAAGAGATCTTCGGTCCGGTCCTGTCGCTGATCACCTTCGACACCGCTGAAGAAGCGCTGGCGATTGCCAACGACAGCATCTTCGGCCTGGCGGCAGGCGTGTGGACCAGCAACCTGAGCAAGGCCCACACCTTCGCCCGTGGCTTGCGCGCCGGCAGCGTCTGGGTCAACCAGTACGACGGCGGCGACATGACCGCGCCGTTCGGTGGCTACAAGCAGTCGGGCAACGGTCGCGACAAATCGCTGCACGCGTTCGACAAGTACACCGAGCTCAAGGCGACCTGGATCAAGCTCTAACAACTATAAAAGCGGCGGCCGCCGGTTGTGACCGGCGGTCATCGGAGAATCCTATGAAACAATCCCATGTAAACAGTTACTACGCCGCCACCCGCAACTTCACCGGCGATTTCCCGGTGCTTGAAGAGCTGGTGGAATGCGACGTCTGCGTGATCGGCGCCGGCTACACCGGCCTGTCCTCGGCACTGTTCCTGGCCGAAGCGGGCTACAGCGTCACCGTGCTGGAAGCGGCCAAAGTCGGCTTCGGCGCGAGCGGTCGTAATGGCGGTCAACTGGTCAACTCCTATAGCCGCGACGTCGACGTCATCGAAGAGCGCTATGGCGACAGGACCGCCGAAGTGCTGGGCAGCATGATCTTCGAAGGCGCCGACATCATTCGCCAGCGCATACAGCACTACGACATCCAGTGCGACTACCGTCCGGGCGGCATCTTCGCGGCGCTGAACAAGAAGCAGTTCAAGGGCCTGGCCGAGCAGAAGAAAAGCTGGGAACGCTACGGCAACAAGAACCTGACCCTGCTCAGCGAGTCGGACATCAAGCGCGAAGTGGGGTGCGACAACTACGTCGGTGGCCTGCTGGACATGCAGGGCGGGCACATTCACCCGCTGAACCTGGCGCTGGGTGAGGCGTCGGCGATCATCGGCCTGGGCGGTAAGATTTTCGAACAGTCGGCGGCGGTGGAAATCACCTACGGCGAACCGATCACCGTGCGCACCGCCAAAGGCGTGGTCCGGGCCAAGTACCTGCTGATCGCCGGTAACGCCTACCTGCCGCAGGGCCTCGACAACCGCGTGACCAGCAAAAGCATGCCCTGCGGTTCGCAAATCGTCGTCACCGAGCCGTTGTCGAAAGAACAGGCCAGGAGCCTGATCACCCACAACTACTGCGTCGAAGATTGCAACTACCTGCTCGACTACTTCCGCCTGACCGCCGACAACCGCCTGCTCTACGGCGGTGGCGTGGTCTACGGCGCCCGCGAGCCGGACGACATCGAACAACTGATCCGCCCGAAAATCCTCAAGACCTTCCCGCAATTGAAGGACGTGAAGATCGACTACCGCTGGACCGGCAACTTCCTGCTGACCATGTCGCGCATGCCGCAATTCGGCCGTATCGAGAAAAACGCCTACTACATGCAAGGCTACAGCGGCCACGGCGTCACTTGCTCGCACCTGGCGGGCAAACTGATCTCGGAAATGATCCGCGGCGACGCCGAACGCTTCGACGCGTTTGCCTCCCTGCCACACATGCCGATGATCGGCGGGCGCACGTTCTCCGCACCGCTCACCGCCATGGGCGCCGTGTACTACTCGCTGCGCGACCGTTTCGGGATCTAGGCTTTACCTCGCCGGCGGCCGTCCCCGAGAAGGCCGCCAGCGTTTTATGCCGCAACTGGCAACACGTACCCCCTGTAGGAGCTGCCGAAGGCTGCGATCTTTTGATGTTGATCTAAAAAATCAAAAGATCGCAGCCTTCGGCAGCTCCTACAGCAACACCAACAAACGTGATTTAATAGCCGCCTTTCACGTTTCCGGGACCGGAAAACGGCGTGATCCGCGCCTGCACTCCACCCCCATTACCCTTAAGTACCAAGCACATAAGGCTGTCATGGATACGGGCTCACGACTCAAATTAGTACGCGAAAGCTACAAACTGTCCCAGCGCGAGCTGGCCAGGCGTAGTGGCGTCACCAATGCCACCATCTCGCTGATCGAGCAGAACCGCGTCAGCCCATCGGTCAGTTCCCTGAAAAAACTGCTCGAAGGCATCCCCATGTCCCTGGCGGACTTCTTCACCTTCGACCAGCCGCCACGCGAACACCAATACGTCTTCCGCGCCAGCGAACAACCCGACCTCGGTCGCCACGGCCTGCGCCTGCTGCTGATCGGCGCTTCCGTCCCGAGCCGGCAAATGCGTTTGTTGCGCGAGCAATACGCGCCGGGCGCCAGCTCCGGTGAAGAACCGATCGTGCATTCGGAAGGGGAAGAGTGCGGGTTAGTGACGCGCGGCACGGTCGAATTGACGGTGGACGGGCAGGTGAGTGTGCTCGGTGCCGGAGACGGGTATTACTTTCCGACGACGTTGCCGCACAAGTTTCGCAATATCGGCCAGGATGAGGCGGAGATCATCAGCGCGAACACACCGGCGAACTTCTGAGGTTGGGTTGGGTTGGTTTGGGCTATTGCTTAATCAGATAAGTTGCGAAAGTAAAGCCTAGTGCATTGCGCGTACGTGGATTTTATGTGGGACTTATTTAGCTAAAGGGGCTTCCATGTTTGAGCAAGTGTTTGGGTCGATAAGAAGTCAAATTGATGAACGGTTATCAAATCCGCTCGCCGGAAGTTTTCTCCTTTCTTGGTGCTTGTGGAACTATAAGTTTTTCGTCATTCTTTTTTCGGCGGAAGGTGTGGCAAAAACCTTTGAACTTATAGATGCTATTGTGTTTCCAGATGCGCAGAGTGTACTGTTAAAAGGCTTTTTTTGCCCGTTGATAACATCTGTTCTGTATATATTTATTTATCCCTATCCTGCAAAATATGTTTATGAGTTTTCTCGGACAAGACAAAGAGAAATTGCGGAAATTAAAAGAAGAATCGAGGAAGAGACTCCGCTGACAATAGAGGAGTCCAGAAGGATTAGGTCTGAGTTGGCGAGAATTGAGGCGGAGTATGAAGAGCGATTAGATAAAAAAGATAGAGAAATTGAGCGGCTGAAATCACAAGTTGCCAATGCTAGTCCTGATGTATCGGATTTGGAGGTAGAAGTTCCTTCTGATAAATTTGCCTCTATTGAACCGAGTCAGCTTAATATTCTGCGTCTTATTGAGAAGCTTGATGGAAAAGGGCCAGAAAAAACCGTAATAAAAAATAATGCTCACTCGCAAACAAAAACTGAGTTTGATCTCGGTGAGTTGGTGCGCAAAAAATTACTTGAGCGAAGCTATAGAGGTGGGATTAGTGATTATGTCTACACTTTTACCCATGAAGGGCGTAGTTATCTTTTAGCCCATTCAGATGAGTCTGACAAAGCTTTTGAAAAAGTATAAGTTCCACGGCTCATTATCTAGGGTCAAAAAAGAGTCAGGCCAACTTTCATTCTTTAGTTCAAGTCGGTAAATGGGTTTGTTGCGCGAGTAATACGCATCGGGCGCGAGTATCGGGGAAGAGCCGATCATGGCTTTAAAGGCGAGGAGTGCGGGCTTGTGACACTTGTCAAGGTTGAGCTCACCGTTGATGGGCAGATTAGCGTGCTCAATGCGGGCGATTGCTATTACTTCCCGACGACGTTGCCGCACCGGTTTCGCAATATTGGGTAGGATGAGGCGGAGATTATCAGCGCGAACATGCCGACGAACTTCTGATAGCACTCCGTCCCCGGACTGCAGTGCCTTTCAAGGAATGAACATGCCATTGACCGCCGAAGAGTTGGTCAGGATCGCAATGACCAACCCGATCAACGCAGCCATCACCTCACGCCTGCCATCACTGGGCCTTGATCAATGCATGCTCACCGCCGGCTGCCTGTTCCAGGCCGTGTGGAATCAGCAGTCGCACCGGTCGGCCGACTGGGGCATCAAGGATTACGACATTTTCTACTTCGACAGGGACCTGTCATGGGAAGCCGAGAACGAAGTGATCCAGTCGGCCCGGCACCTGTTCCAGGATCTGGACGCCAATATAGAAATCCGCAACCAGGCCCGCGTACACCTCTGGTACGGCCAGCGCTTTGGCAAGCCCTACCCCGAGCTCCAGTGCGCCAAAGACGGCATTGATCGCTACCTGATTGCGGGTAACCAAGGACGGGCGATCGACAGTGTTTTCAATTTCTCTTCGGCCACTTCGATTCTGGGTAATGGCGGACAGTCGACGTATGGTGCGGCCAGCGCCTTTCTTGACGCCGCCCATGAGGCATTGTTCCCCCAGGCGGCCAGGGTACTGACGGTCAATTGGGGGGTGTGGGGCGATGTCGGAAAACTGCGCGATAACTACCAGCGAATGCAGGTACTTAAAGCCAGTGGCTTGAACAGCCACAACAGTGAGCAGGGTTTGCTTTTTATCCGCCAGTTACTAGCCGGCCCATCCTGTATCGCTGGCTTCATGAATATTGACGCCAAGGTACTGGGCGAAAGATCTTGGGTTTGTGCACGGTTCCTGGAGCAGTTGGTGAAGTTTCGGCGTTTTCCGGGATGGCGCACGACACTTACTTTTCGGACTTGGGAATCAACTTCCTCAACTATCGCCACAGCACTGAGGTGCGCAGGATACATCGGCATTGGTCACCCGCGACGGACTGATCGACTACTTGCTGGCCCACTACGCTCGATGGTGCGTCCCCCCCTTCGCACTCTTCGGCCACAGTCTGGGCGGGCGTATCGCGTTTGAGTTCCAGTGGGTGCTGGAACAAACGCGGGGGCTCAAAGCCGTGCGCTTGTTCGTCAGCGGATGCCTGGAACCTGAACGGTTTGCCGAGGCCATGCGTATCCGCGAGCGGGATCTGAGCGATTCAACCTTATTGCGGGTGCTAGCAGGTCTGGGGGGAACACCACCGGAATTGATGGCCAATCCGGCACTGATGGACGCGGCACTGCCTATGATCAGGGCCGATTTTCAGTTGGCTATAAACCTTTCGAAAAGCGCCGTCACTCCTGTTTCCGTGCCTATCGATCTGTTGCTGGGCAGCCAGGACAAGGTCACCAGTCTCTTCGAAGACTATCCAGGCTGGACACGTCATACCTCCCGTGGATGCCAGGTGTCAGTCATTGAGGGGGATCATTTTTTTATTCGTTCCCAAGCAATATCGGTCGCCAGACTGGTGGGGCAAAAACTGCAGGAGTTTGCATTGAATGAGGGTTGAACCTGAGGTGCAGGATTGGTTGGACAGCGGTGGTTGGCCATTGCATGTTATCGGTCAGCGGATGATCGAACGGGCACAACATGAGCCGGCCTGTTCCTACCGCTGGTGCATTTACGATGTGCTTCGCGGCACTCGTCATGCGTTCAATGAGCACGCCCGTGTTCCCGCCTCTAGTACCCGCAAGCTTTACATCTTGGTTGCAGTGCTGCTGCTGATTGAACATGGAGAGCTGGCGCTGAGCGACAGCGTCTTGGTGGATAACCAGAAAGCAGGCGATCAACGTTGTGGCGGGCTTTGGTTGCTGGACAGCCCTCGGGCATTCACCGTGGCGGAACTGCTCAAGTTGATGATGGGATTAAGTGACAACGTTGCGACGTTTTATCTTGTGGACCAGCTCGGTCTTGAGCGTCTGAACGCGTTGTCGACTCTATTGGGGCTGTCCGGGACCAGGCATTTGTCGGCGGTGCCGAGTCAGGCGTTGACTGCCGATCATCCACTGAGCGCCGTCAATACAACCACAGCGTCGGATCTGGTGACGGCCCTGTCGATACTAGTCGAGGGTGCAAACAGCCGCTTACCTGCCGGTGGGGCTTTTATCCGCCGGGAGTTATGCGAGTTTGGCCTGAACTGCATGCGCGCACAGCAGGACACCACTGCCATCAGGAGTTGGCTCACTGATGTGGACCAGGTTGGTGACAAACATGGTATCGGCTACCGCAATTACAACAACGTCGGTTACCTGGCCCCCGAAGGCGCAGTGAAGATCATTTTTTCGATCGTCGTCGACGACTTGCATCTCATTGAAGGCACCATGCCGGCTTTTGCACATGCTAGGGATTTCATCGCCCTGTTTTCCCGTCTACTGGATGACAGCATCAAGCTTAAAGACCCCTATAAGGAGCTTTGAAATGGTCCATTCACTCGCCGCTGCCTACGTCAACAAATCTGAAGTTTATGACAGTGCCAGACCTTCCTATCCGCAAGAGGCCATCCTGTTCATCCATAGTCAGCTCGATTTATCGCTTGGATTGCCAGTGCTGGATGTCGGGTCGGGAACCGGGATACTGACTCGGCAACTGGCGGCTACCGGCATGCCGATGATTGGAATAGAACCTGACGCAAACATGCTGGCCAAGGCCAAAGCAAACAACGGGCAGCCAAGCGCAAATTACCGTTCCGGAACGGCCGAACAACTGGGTGCTGCTCCGTGCTCGGTAACGGCGCTGGTGTGCGGGCAATCCTTTCACTGGTTCGAACCAGGCAAGACCCAGGCTGAATTCCGACGGGTGCTGGCGACCGACAATCCAGTGATCCTCATCTGGAATATACGCAGCCCCGACTGCGATGAGTTTCACCGTGCTTACGAACAATTGCTGAACGATGCCTTCGAACGTTATGCCGAGACGTTGCAAATCGACGAAGCCTTGGAAAGCCGGATCCAGCAGTTTTTTCCCGGTCCCTACGAGGAACGCACGTTCCACAATAGTCAACAGCTGAGCGAGTCGGGTCTGCTTGAAAGAACCCTGTCCTGTTCCTATGCGGCGCAGCCAGGAACACTCGAATATCGTACGGCCAGCAACGCCCTGAACGCCTTGCATCAGGAGTACCAGCAAAACGGCCTTGTCTCACTTAACTATAAAACGCGTGTGGTCTATGGACGTATTTAACCGGATGGGCCTGAGTCGGTTGTTCAGCGGTTCGGCACTGGTAGTGCCGCTGTCGTTTTTCCCGACGTTGGCACGCGCCGCTTTTCTTTCCTACTTTCTGATTTTTCTGAAGGAGCGCTTCGACCTTTCGGTGGATCAAATCGGGCTGTTTGCCGGCGGGTTTATTCTCCTGAGTTCAGTGTCCAGCCTGGTGTTTGGCTCGGTACTGGACGGGTTGAGTCTCAAAGCCTTGACGGCAACCAGAATAAAGATCAGCGCCGATGCGCTGCAGAACAGCAATGGCGAAACACCTTGGCGATTCAGCCACAGTCCGATCAGCGGCCCCAATGCATACGCGGTGTTGGTAAAGGTGTATTTGTCACCAATGCGCTGACTTCGATCCTGTTGCAATACCAAATCGGTCGCAGGGTGGCTGCTGAACGATTCAGATACTGGACCTGCGGCTGCATTCTGGCGTTCGTGATCGGGCTGATGGGATTTGCTTTCTCCAGCACCCTCTATTTATGGGGCTTGTTCACTGCCATCTTTACGGTGGGAGAAATCATCATTCAGCCATTGGAGTTTTTCTACATCACGCGTATCGCACCGGCGCACATGGCTGGGGTCTACTACAGCTCGCAAAACATCACGTACCTGGGCGCGGCGTCGACGCCGGTGGTCTGTGGTTTTATTCTTGCCGACTTCAATCCGCTGTATTTTTTTGTTGTACTTGTTGGCGTTGCTGATGGTCGGCGGTGTGATTTTTTATGTAGAAGGGGGCAAGTTAATCCGACCGGAAACAAAACAGCCCCTGGCAAGTGGGGCTGTTGGTGATCAGGGATCAATATGACTTTGCATAGAGTGCCCAGAGTCTGGTGGGCTGACCCGTAAACAAACAGGTAGCTGCAGCCTTGGGCTGAACCAGTGGAATACAGCGAACAGTTACACCCAGTTCGCTGATGGTCTTCTCAACTCTTTCGTCATCAATGAAAGGCGCGAGAACGAATGTATTGAGTTTGTCTTTGCGCTTGAGTGCTTGCTTAAAGTCTTCGAGGGTGGTGACAGTCTTTGTATTGTAGAATAGTTTCTTTTTGGCACTTTCAAGCATGCCTATCTGGATAGTCTTCAGAATTTTTGACACGTCTTTTACAAAAATATTGATGTCCACATTCAAGATTTTCTTACTGCTGTCTCTGCAGGAATAAGTGACCATGTTCTGTTCCAGTTCCTTTATCCCGACTTCGACCCGAACAGGCACACCGCGCTTGATGTGATACCACTTTTTTTCGCCGCCATTCATGTCCCGCTTATCTACGCTAGCACGCAGGTTTTGCCCGTTCAGTCTTTTTCGGGAGATCTGCTTTTGCAACTTATCGCAGTAGGCATGGATAGCTTCGGCATCCTGCACACCGCGTACGATCGGAACAATGATGACTTGCGTCGGTGCCACCAGCGGTGGCATCACCAGGCCGTCGTCATCGCCATGGGCCATGATCATTGCACCAATCAATCGTGTGGAAACGCCCCATGAAGTGGTCCAAGCCAGTTCTTTTACCCCTTCCTTGTTAACAAAGCGGATGTCTGATGCCTGGGCAAAGTTTTGTCCCAGGAAATGTGAGGTCCCCGCTTGCAAGGCCTTGCCGTCCTGCATCATCGCTTCGATGGTGTAGGTATTGACGGCGCCCGGGAAACGTTCCCATGAGCACTTTTCGCCCTTGATTACTGGTATGGCCAAGTGTTCGACAGTAAACCGCTCATAGATATCCAGCATCTTCAGCGTCTCGTCCAAGGCCTCTTCACTGGAGGCGTGAACGGTGTGGCCTTCCTGCCACAGAAACTCTGAGGTGCGCAAGAAGATCCTTGGACGCATTTCCCAGCGCAGGACGTTGGCCCACTGGTTGATGAGTAGCGGCAAATCCCGATAACTTTGCACCCATCGTGAAAAGGAGGCACCGATCACCGTTTCGCTGGTAGGCCTGATGATCAAAGGCTCTTCCAGTTCGCCTGCAGGAGTGAGTTTTCCATCTGCTGTCTGTTCCAGGCGGTGATGGGTTACAACTGCGCACTCCTTGGCAAAACCATCGACATGTTCTGCTTCTTTTTGAAAAAAGGATAAGGGGATCAAAAGTGGGAAATATGCGTTCGCGTGGCCTGTATCTTTGAATTTTTGATCAAGCTCTCGTTGAATCTGCTCCCATATGCCATAGCCCCAAGGGCGAATGACCATGCAACCTCTAACGGGAGAGTTTTCCGCTAGTTCAGACTGGCTGATGACTTGTTGATACCATTCGGAGAAATTTTCACTTCTTGTGGGTGATATAGCGTTTTTCATAATGCACCGGTTTTTTTAAAAGACAGCGTGTGATTTGAGATTGGTATTTTGTGGGTATATGTATATTTTTTGAGGTTTGAAATTTCAAGGGGTCATATATTTTTGTTTGATCTTTCGGAAAATTCTTTCAGGCAGATCCATTTTTTTGTAAGACTCTTTCATTTTATTTACGACGTTTGAATACAATAAACGTTGCCTGACGAAATCATCGGTTTGCGCAAACACGGCACCACCCTGATCGGCGACACCCTCAGTGAAGGCGAAACCCTGGGCTTGGCCGGGATCCCGCACTTCGCTTCGGATCTATTCCGTTGCGTACGTTTGAAGGATCCGCTGAAATCCAAGCAGCTGAGCCGGTGCCTGTAACAATTGGCCGAAGATGGCGCGCCCCAGATTCTCTTCTCGGAGCGCAGCAACGACATCGTCCCCGGCGCCGTTGGTGTGCTGTAGTTCGGTTAGCCAGAGGCAAAGGGTGTCGCTATATACGGTGGTGTTAGAGGACGACGGTTCTGAAATCGCCTCCTACTCGATTCTCGCATCAGGTCACTGCGTGTCAGCTTTCTCAAACCCTCGCTGCTCAATCACGCTAAAAACGTCGAGCATATCCTGCAGCAGGATTCAGCTGATGTTTGTCACGGAGTTGATGTCGTTTTCGGCGTAGTCGGGGAGGCTAGTGCAGGCCATGAGGTGCAGGTATCGGAGGACGGCGTTGAGGCGTTCGCTGATTCCGTTGTGGAGCTCGCGGATGGGGCTTGGTTGTCAATGAGGAGAACGGTGTAGCTGGTGGCGGGTGATCCTCAAAGTCACCACGCTGGAAGAACGCATCATCGCGGTGCTGCATGACGTGGTCGAGGACTGTGACATCAGCCTTGATGAGTTGCGTGAAGAAGGCTTCAGTGAAACGGTGTTGACGGCCATTGAAGCCGTGACCAAAGTGCCCGGCGAATCCTCCGAGGACTTCATCGCTCGCGCGGCGCAGAACCCGATTGGCCGGGTAGTGAAATTGGCGGAGCTGGAAGAAAACAGCGACCTCTCGCGGATTGCCCAGCCGAGTTGGGAAGATCTGGAGCGGGTTGAGAAGTATCGGCGGGCGATTGGGGTGTTGCACTGATAGCTACCATTCATTTCCTCGATATCCATCATTAAAGAATGCAAGTTCTGTTTTTCTGTCATCGGAGGAGGATAGGGTCATACCGATCTCGCCTTTGAAGGAACCTGCGCGATGAGAATTTCGACCCTGTTGGCGGTTGTCGCCGTGTTGACTGGCAGCCTTGGCGCCACCTTGCCGGCCATGGCGGACGGGCAAACCTGCCATTTCCTGCCGATCGCCGACAGCACTGCCAGCCTGCAACAGGCCCGTTCTGTGGCGGTGCTCTACAGCGAAAACACCCTCAATACCCAGCAATACCTGGAGAGCTACCACGCGGTGGCGGTCAAGGGTGCGCAGAATCCCGAGATGAATGCGCAGATCGCCAAGGCTTTTGTCGACAGCTCCGATCCGCAGCGGGCGATCACCTGGTTGATGGGTTCGTTGCAGAAGCAATTCACCTCGGTGACGGTCTACGACAATCTTGATGCGGCGGTGCAGGCGCATCCGGATGTGGTGGTGATGCTCGACACCTACAGCCGGCTGGTGTCCAAGCGCAACAATCAGGTGGAAGCGCGGTTCCTCGCCAAGTTTTACGACGCCAACCTGCAATACATCGGGCAGGCCGAAGGCTCCCGTGCGCAGCAGATGCCATCGGTCTGGGTGCATGGCAAAGCCGCGCCGCAGATCGCCGCGCAGATCGATCAGCAGACCGAGTTGCAGGTCAACGCCCTGAAGCAGTTCGATGCATCGCTCAAAGCGTTGATGACATCCGCCAATGCGGCTCACGTCGCCAGTAACTGAGCCGCTACCAGCCTTTGACCCCGCTCATGTCCGGCAGCTTGTGCGCAATGCCTTTGTGGCAGTCGATGCAGGTGGCTTCACCCTTGGCCAGTGACGTTGAATGCATGGCGGCCGCACGTTTGCTCTGGCGGGTGAAGTCCATGAATTCGAAGTTATGGCAGTTACGGCATTCCCGTGAGTCGTTGGCCTTGAGCCTGGCCCATTCGTGTTCCGCCAGTTCACGGCGCAGGGCGAGGAACTTGTCGCGGGTGTCGATGGTGCCGAACAGCTTGCCCCAGACTTCCTTCGACGCCTGCATCTTGCGGGCGATCTTGTGGGTCCATTCATGGGGGACGTGGCAGTCCGGGCAACTGGCGCGCACGCCGGACCGGTTGGTGTAGTGGATGGTGTCCTGCAATTCGACATACACGTTGTCGCGCATCTCGTGGCAGGAAATACAGAACTTCTCGGTGTTGGTCAGCTCCAGCGCCGTGTTGAAACCACCCCAGAAAATAATCCCGGCGATAAAGCCCCCCAGCGTCAGAAAACCCAGGCTGAAGTAGACACTCGGCCGACAGAGGATGCCCCAGTAGTCCTTAAGCAGGGCGAACAGTGCTTTCATGGCGCCTCCTCAAGGTTTCTGCGCGGCGTTGGCGTCGTCTTGCAGGATTTTGTCGATGGTCTCGAAGCTGTTGCCCACCAGCGGCAGCACTTCCTTTTGCGGTACATGACACTGGTTGCAGAAGTAGCGGCGCGGAGAGACGGCGGCCAGTGCCTGGCCATCGCGGTCCATGTAGTGGGTGATGCTGATCATGGTCGCCTGGGTCCGTGCGCTGTTGGCCCGGCTGTGGCAGGACAGGCATTTGTTGCCGTTCTTGTCGATCTGGTAACCGCGAATGCTATGGGGGATGGTCGGCGGCTGGTCGGGGTAATTGCGTTCGCGCTTGAGGTCCTTGTTTTCATCGTTGGCAATCGGCGGGGCGGGCATGCTCTGGGTCAGCGTGCCACCGGGACGACGTCCGTCCGGGCCCGGCGCGTCCAGGGGGTAGTCGACTTCGGCGGCAATGGCCACACCGATGACAGCGAGAAAAACCAGCGGCAGGATTCGAAAGGTCATGACGGTTCTCCTCAAGCCGCGCTGATCAACTCGATGCGAATGGCGCATTTCTTGTAGTCGGTCTGTTTGGAGATCGGGTCGGTGG
The DNA here is from genome assembly GCF_902498195.1 of Pseudomonas fluorescens. Taxonomy (GTDB): domain Bacteria; phylum Pseudomonadota; class Gammaproteobacteria; order Pseudomonadales; family Pseudomonadaceae; genus Aquipseudomonas; species Aquipseudomonas fluorescens_BU. The sequence goes on from NZ_CABVIY010000003.1 coordinate 127,374, forward strand.
CATCCAGCGTGACCTTGTTGATCAGCTTGTTGGCATCGAAGAACGGCACGAACACCAGGCCGCGCGGTGGTTTGTTACGCCCTCGGGTTTCGATGCGCGCGCGGATTTCGCCGCGCCGGCTGATCAGTTTCACCTCGCTGCCACGCCGCGCCTTCATCGCCTTGGCATCTTCGGGGTGCATGTACACCAGCGCGTCCGGCACGGCCTTGTACAGTTCCTCGACCCGCTGGGTCATGCTGCCCGTGTGCCAGTGTTCCAGTACCCGGCCGGTGCTCAGCCAGAACGGGTATTCGGCATCCGGGGCTTCGGCGGGCGGCTCGTAGGGCAGGGCGAAGATGATCGCTTTCTTGTCCGGGTAGCCGTAGAACTGCACGCCGCTGCCGGTCTCCACATAAGGGTCGTAGCCCTCGCGATAGCGCCAGCGGGTTTCCTTGCCATCCACCACCGGCCAGCGCAGGCCGCGTTCGCTGTGGTAACGGTCGAAGGCGGCCAGGTCATGACCATGGCCACGGCCGAACTGGGCGTATTCTTCGAACAGGCCTTTTTGCAGGTAGAAACCGAAGGCCGTGGCTTCGTCGTTCTTGTAGCCGTCCTCGATCTGCCCAACCGGAAACTGGTCGACCTGGCCGTTCCTGAACAATACGTCGAACAGGGTCTTGCCCTTGTATTCAGGCGACTTGGCCAGCAGCTGGGCCGGCCAGACTTCTTCGATCTTGAAACGCTTGGAAAACTCCACCAATTGCCAGAGATCCGACCTGGCCTCGCCCGGTGCGCTCACCAACTGATGCCAGAATTGCGTGCGCCGTTCGGCGTTGCCAAAGGCACCTTCCTTTTCCACCCACATCGCACTGGGCAGGATCAGGTCAGCCGCCTGGGCGGACACCGTGGGGTAGACGTCAGAGACGATCACGAAGTTTTCCGGGTTGCGCCAGCCGGGCAGGACTTCCTGCATGATGTTGGGCCCGGCGTGCATGTTGTTGCTGGCCTGGGTCCAGTAGACGTTGAGCACGCCGTCCTTGAGCATGCGGCTCTGTTGCACGGCGTGAAAACCGACTTTCTCCTGGATGGTCCCGTCGGGCAGCTTCCAGATTTTTTCGGCGGTGGCGCGGTGCTTGGGGTTGGTCACCACCAGGTCGGCGGGCAGGCGATGGGAGAAGGTCCCGACTTCGCGCGCGGTGCCACAGGCCGAGGGCTGGCCGGTCAACGAGAAGGGGCTGTTGCCCGGCTCGCTGATCTTCCCGGTCAGCAGGTGGATGTTGTAGATCAGGTTGTTGGCCCACACCCCGCGCGTGTGCTGATTGAAGCCCATGGTCCAGAACGACACGACCTTGCGTTTCGGGTCGGCGTACAACTCAGCCAGGCTCTTGAGGCGTTCGGCCGGGACACCGGTTTCCTTGGCGGTGCGCTCCAGGGTGTAGGGTTTGACGAAGGCGGCGAATTGCTCGTAGGAGATGTCTGTCCAGGTGTTGGCCTTGTCGGCGTTTTTCGCCTGTTTTTCCCGTGGATCGTCCGGGCGCAACCCATAGCCGATGTCATCGGCGCCCTGGGCGAAGCGCGTGTGCTGGCTGATGAAGTCCTTGTTGACCGCGCCGCTTTCGATGATGTGGTTGGCGATGTAGTTGAGGATCAGCAGATCGGTCTGTGGCTTGAACACCATGGGAATGTCGGCCAGTTCGAAACTGCGGTGCTCGAAGGTCGACAGCACCGCGACCTTCACGTGCGGGTAACTCAGGCGCCGGTCGGTGACCCGGCTCCACAAAATCGGGTGCATCTCGGCCATGTTCGAGCCCCACAGCACGAAGGCGTCGGTGGCTTCGATGTCGTCGTAGCAACCCATGGGCTCGTCCATGCCGAAGGTGCGCATGAAGCCCATCACCGCCGAAGCCATGCAATGGCGGGCGTTGGGGTCGATGTTGTTGCTGCGAAAGCCGGCCTTCATCAGCTTGTTGGCGGCGTAGCCTTCCCACACCGTCCATTGCCCGGAACCGAACATGCCGATCGATTCCGGTCCCTTGGTCTTCAAGGCCTGCTTGAATTTCGCTTCCATGATGTCGAAGGCCTTGTCCCAGCTGATCGGCTCGAATTCACCCTGTTTGTCGAACTGGCCGTTTTTCATGCGCAGCAGCGGCTGGGTCAGGCGATCGACGCCGTACATGATCTTGGACAGGAAGTAACCCTTCACACAGTTCAGCCCACGATTGACCTCGGCCTTGACGTCGCCATGGGTGGCGACCACCCGGTTGTCCCGGGTCGCGACCATCACGCTGCAACCGGTGCCGCAGAAACGGCAGGGCGCCTTGTTCCAGTCCAGGGTCACCATGTCCGCTTCGGTGACCAGGTTGCTGGCCGTGGTGAAAATCGGCAGGCCAGCCGCGGAGGCAGCAATGGCGGCGGCCTGGGCTTTGACGAATGCTCGACGCGACAGGCTCATTCGATGTCTCCGGCAGGATCGAGGATTTCGTGATAGATCAACGCGGCGTTAAGTACGCCCGGCAAATTGTTGATCTGCTCGATACGTTGAAGAATCTGGTTTTCATGGTCCGCCTCAAGAACGACCACCAGTTTTCCGGCGGCACTTTCCTGATGCAGTTCAACGCCATCCAATAAGCGCAGGTTGGCTTTAACGGCGTCGAAAAGTTCCGGGCGTGCAAGTACTACAAGACTGGCAATGTGCAGGGCTTCGTCCATGCGCTGACTCCAACAGAGAGTGATCAGTTGGGCGGCCCGGGCGGGCCGTAGATCATTTGCAAAAACCAGATGATGAAGCCGTAGCCGCCGACAATAGCGACCGACAGCAGCGGGAACAGGCAGACGACCAGGAACAGGAACAGCCGGGTTTCCTTGCGCCGCTGCAGTTTTTGTTCTTCAGCCAATGACATGGAGTTCACTCCGCCGAACTTGCAATCAGGCTAGTCCATGAAGTTTTCGCGGGTTTAAGCACTTGGGTTTTTAGCGACCGACGGCGGAGCATTGTTAGTTCGCGGGCACCACAAGTTATAACGCTGATGCTTATTACAGCGGCCAGTTACCACTTACTGTGGGAGTGATAGTCATTCTTGTTTGTAATGGAGCTTCACTCAGGCAGTCAAAGGGCTGCCTGAGTGAGAGTTAACGCGCAGGTTAGTTCTTGAGCACATACCCATAGGCACGGGTACGTCCGTTTTCCTCTTTCAAGTACACCCCTTGCAGTTCCGGGGTAAATCCGGGCAATGCGTTAATGCCTTCTTCCAGCGCCAGGAAGTATTTCAATACCGCGCCGCCCCAGATTTCCCCCGGCACCACGCAGAGCACGCCAGGCGGGTAGGGCAAAGCCCCTTCGGCGGCGATGCGCCCGTCGGCGTCAGCCAGCGCCACCAGTTCGACGTTGCCCCGGATGTACTCGATTTGCGCGGCCTGTGGGTCCATGGCTTTTTTCGGGAAGTGTTCCTTGCGGAACATCGCCTTCTGCAATTGCTGCACGTTGTGGTTGCGGTACAGGTCGTGCATTTCCTGGCAGAGCTGGCGAATGGTGTAGTTGCGATAGCGTTCCGAATGCTGGGCATAGATCGCCGGCAACACCCGGCTCATCGGCGCGTCATCACTGACGAAGCGTTCGAAGCGGGCGATTTGCGAGGCCAGGTGGGTCATCTTCGCCCAGTCTTCGGCCGGGGTGAGCAGGAACAGAATCGAGTTCAGGTCGCACTTTTCCGGAACGATGCCGTTCTCGCGCAGGAAGTTGGCGAGGATGCCGGCATGAATCCCGAAGTCGGTGTAGCTGCCGTCCACCGGGTCGATGCCCGGGGTGGTGAACAGCAACTTGCAGGGGTCGATGAAGTATTGTTTTTCGGCGTATCCACCGAAGGCGTGCCAGCGATCCTTGGGGTGGAATTCGAAGAAGCGCAGGTCGGCGGCAATGTCTTCCGTGGGGTAGTCCTCCCACGCACGGCCCTCAATGGTGTCGGGCACGAACGGGCGAATCATGGTGCAGGCTTCGAGGATCAACTTGCGCGCATCGATGCCGAACTTCACGCAGTCTTCCCACAGGCGCAGGCCGCTGCGGCCGGCATGGATGCGCGCATTGACGTCCAGCGAGGCAAAAATCGCATAGAACGGGCTGGTCGAGGCCTGGGCCATGAACGCGTTGTTCAGGCGGTGATGGTTGCAATAGCGTGCCTGGCCCTTGATGTGGCGATCTTTCTTGTGGATCTGCGAGGCCTGGGAAAAACCGGCCTGTTGTTTGTGCACCGACTGGGTGACGAAGATGCCGGGGTCGTTTTCATTAAGGTCCAGCAGCAGCGGTGAACAGTCCTTCATCATCGGGATGAACTGTTCGTAGCCGACCCACGCCGAGTCGAACAGGATGTAGTCGCACAGTTTGCCAATGCGGTCGACCACTTGCCGGGCGTTGTAGACGGTGCCGTCGTAGGTGCCCAGCTGGATGATCGCCAGGCGAAACGGCCGTGGCAGGTGGGCCTTGTCCGGAGCGACTTCGCTGACCAGTTCACGCAGGTAGGCTTCTTCGAAGCAATGGGCGTCGATGCCGCCGATAAAACCGTAGGGGTTGCGCGCGGTTTCCAGGTACACCGGCGTGGCGCCGGCCTGGATCAACGCGCCCTGATGGTTGGATTTGTGGTTGTTGCGGTCGAACAGCACCAGGTCGCCGGGGGTGAGCAGGGCGTTGGTGACGACCTTGTTCGAGGCCGACGTGCCGTTGAGGACGAAGTAGGTCTTGTCGGCGTTGAACACCTTGGCCGCGTGCTTCTGCGCCCTGAGCGCCGGGCCTTCGTGGATCAGCAGGTCGCCGAGCTTGACGTCGGCGTTGCACATGTCGGCGCGAAACACGGTTTCGCCGAGGAAGTCGAAGAACTGCCGGCCCGCCGGGTGCTTGCGGAAAAACTGGCCGCCCTGGTGACCGGGGCAGGCAAAGGTCGCGTTGGCCGATTCGGTGTAGCGCTTGAGCGTGTCGAAGAACGGTGGCAGCAGGCTGTCTTCGTAGGCTTTGGCCGCCGTTTCCAGCTGATGGCCATGGTATTGGGCGTTGTTGCTGGAAGGGTCGAATATCCCGTTCACCTGCAGCAACACGTCTTCCAGGTGCTTATACACGTCCCGTGCGCGAGTGCCGGTGCCGGGGGCGGTGACCAGGAAAATCGGAATATCGAAACCGGTACGTTGCAGGGCGGCCAGGGCGCCGGCCAGGACATCCTCGACCGAGAACACGGCGACGGCGACGTCGGTGTAGTCGGTCTGGGTGATCGGGATGACTTCGCGGGAGGTCTGGAAACTGTCGTGTACGGTGTCGCTCGCGGCTATCTTCAATGCTTTCATGCGGGGAAATCTCCAGGCAGACATCCATTTGTCCACCGCTGTCCGAGAGATCAACTACTTTGGGGGACGCCTTCAAGCGACCTGAGCCAAAGCATGCCAGCATTGTTTATAGATCAAATATGACCGGGGTCATGGTTTTTGCCGATTGCTGGATCAGGTGTGCACCAGGGCGATGGTGAACGAGACCACGATCATGCACGCAAACGCGAAATTGAGATTCATGAGGTATCCATCCAGAACATTTTTGATGGCGCCATTGTGATGACCGGCCAGGGAAATAAAAAATTGGGCGTAATGATTTAAAAGATCGAAATAAATGATACCTGGGGCACCTCGCCGGGGCGGGCGCGGGTTTGTGTTTGAGCGGTGGTTTGGCTAATCTCGCACAAACACGCAAATTCACGCATAAACAGGCATGATCATGCACGACCATTCTCCCGCCGAACTGCCTCACCTGCGTCGCCAGAAAATCCTCCTGATCCTCGAACGCGACGGCAAGGTCATGGCGTCCGAATTGAGCCAGCATTTCGCCGTCTCAGAAGACACCATCCGCCGCGACCTGTCGGAACTGGCCGGCGCCGGCTTGGTGCAGCGGGTGCACGGCGGGGCCTTGCCCAGGCCCAAGGACACCGGCAAGGACTACTTCACCCGCATCAGTGAAACCGATGAGGTGAAAACCCGGTTGGCGCAGCTGGCGGCCGACCGGGTCGAGAACGGGCAGATCGTGATGTTCGATTCCGGCACCACCACCTTGCAGATCGCGCGGTCACTGCCGTCGGACATCTGCATCACCGCGGTCACCGCCTCGCCGATGACCGCGATTACCCTGTCCGAATACCCGGGCATCAAGGTGATTCTGGCGGGTGGTCAGCTCAACCCGGCAACGATGTCGGCCAGTGGCCATGAAACCTTGCGCCTGCTTGAAGGCATCAACGCCGACCTATTGTTCACCGGGGTGTGCGCGATACACCCGGACGTCGGCATCAGCTCGCTGCACTTTGACGAAGTGCCGGTGAAACAGGCGATGCTCGACAGTGCGTCCCGGGTGATTGCGGTCACCACCGCGGACAAACTGGGCGCGGTGGAACCCTTCGTGGTCGCGCCCTGTTCGCGCTTGCACACGCTGATCACCGAGTGGCATGTGGCCTCGGGGGATGTCGGGGACTACCGGGCGCTGGGGATCGAGGTGGTGCAGGTAGACGCTTGAAATCACCCCTGTAGGAGCTGCCGAAGGCTGCGATCTTTTGATCTTCGCTTTTAAGATCAAAAGATCGCAGCCTCGTTTCACTCGACAGCTCCTACACAGCTCCTACAGGGGTTGTTGGGGGAATCAGCGCAATCGTTCGAGCATCTGGTAGTACCACATGCCCGCCGCCAGCATCGGGTTGCCGAGCAGGTCGCCCATGGGCACGCGGATGTGCTGGCAGGCGGCGAAGGTGTCGAACTGCTGCAGTTGCCCGGTGATCGCGCGGCCCATGATTTCGCCCATGATGTGGGTGGTGGCGATGCCGTGGCCGGAGTAGCCCTGGCAGTACCAGACGTTGTCCGAGAGCTTGCCCAGTTGCGGGATGCGGTTGATGACGATGCCCATCGCGCAACTCCACTGGTAATCGATGGCCACGCCCTTGAGCGCCGGGAATGTCTGCTCGATGCACGGGCGCAGTTCGGCGGCGATGTCGCGCGAGTCCTTGCCGCTGTAGTTGGCGCCGCCGCCGAACAACAGGCGGCCGTCGGCGGTCAGGCGGTAGTAGTCGAGTACGAAACGGCAGTCATACACGGCCAGGTCTTCGGGGTTGATCTGCCGGGCCAGGTCGCCCAGCGGCGCGGTGGTGACGATGCCGCCCATGGCCGGGAAGATTTTGCCCTTGAGCTTGCCCGGTTCGAGCTTGTGGTAGACGTCGCCGGCCAGCAGCACCTGATTGGCGTCGATGCGGCCATGAGCCGTGCGCACACCGGGCGTGTCGCCATGGATGATCTCCAGCACTTCGCTGTTTTCGAAGATCAGCGCGCCAAGACTCTGCGCCGCCCGCGCTTCGCCGATGCACAGGTTCAGCGGGTGCAGGTGCATGTTGCGGGTGTTCTTGATGGCGCCATGGTAGAGGTCGCTTTGCAGCAGGTCGCGCACCTCACTGCGGTCAAGCAGGCTGACGTCATCGCCCATGCCCCGGTGCACCGCCTCTACGTAATCCTTGCGCAAGCCGACCATGTGGCTCGGCTTGTAGGCGGCATGCAGATGCCCGTGCTTGAGGTCGCAGGCGATGCCGTACTTTTCCACCCGTTGCTCGATGATCTGGTGGCCGCGCCAGCGCAGGTGCCAGATGAAATCATCGACGTCCTCACCGAGGGTGCGGCGCATCTGTTTGCGCATCGCTTCGTCGCCCGACAGGCTGCCGGTGACCTGGCCACCGTTGCGCCCGGTGGCGCCCCAGCCGATCTTGTGGCTTTCGACGATGGCGACCTTCAGGCCTTTTTCCGCCAGTTCGACGGCCGTGGCGACGCCGGTGAAACCGCCGCCGATGATCACCACGTCAACCCGGTGATGCCCTTGCAGGGTCGGGTAGTCGGTGTCCTGGTTGAGGGTGGCGGTGTAGTAGGAATGGGTGCGTTGTTGAGTCATTTTGGCGTCCGGGCGAAAAGCGGTAGTGAAGACAGTGGGGACCTTGTAGGAGCGAGCCTGCTCGCGATAGCGGTGTGTCATTCACCAAAAATGTGGCTGATATGACCTCATCGCGAGCAGGCTCGCTCCTACAGGGGATAGCGTGCATCCAACGGGCTTACGCCTCAGTCAAATACCAGCGCCAATCCTGCTCCCCCACCTCGGCCATGAACTGCCGATACTCGGCCCGCTTGACCGCCAGATACACCCCCAAAAATTCCTGCCCCAACGCATCCCGCGCCCACGCCGAGTTCTCCAGCGCCGTCAGCGACGTCAGCCAGTCGGTGGGCAGCAGTTGCGTGGCTTGCGCATAGCCGTTGCCTTGCACCGGCTCACCCGGATCGAGGTTCTCGCGGATACCGCGATGGATGCCGGCCAGGATCGCCGCCGCCGCCAGGTACGGGTTGGCGTCGGCACCACAAATACGATGTTCGATATGTCGGCTGTTGGCCGGTCCGCCCGGAACCCGCAGGCTGACGGTGCGGTTGTCCACGCCCCAGGTCGGCGCCAGCGGCGCATAGCTGTTGGCCTGGAAACGCCGGTAGGAGTTGGCGTTGGGGCAGAACAGCAGCAGCGAGTCGAGCAGGGAGGCGAGCATGCCGCCGATGGCCGTGCGCAGCAGCGGCGTGCCGGCCGGGTCTTCGGAGGCGAACAGGTTGCGGCCCTCGGCATCGGCGATGCTGACGTGCATGTGCATGCCGGTGCCGGCCAGGTGATCGAAGGGTTTGGCCATGAACGTGGCTTGCATGCCGTGTTGGTGGGCAACGGCTTTGACCAGTCGCTTGTAACGCACCGCCTGGTCCATCGCCTGCAAGGCATCGCCGTGTTCCAGGGTGATTTCCACCTGGCCGGGGGCGTACTCGGAAATCGCCGTGCGCGCCGGGATGCCGTGGAGTTTGCACGCGGCATAAAGGTCGGCGAGGAACGGTTCGATCTGCTCCAGTTCGCGCAGGCCATAGACCTGCGTATGCCTCGGTCGACCACCGTCGGCATCCAGTGCCGGTTGCGGGCGCCCCTGATGATCACGCTTGGCATCGAGCAAGTAGAACTCCAGCTCGCAGGCCATCACCGGGTGATAACCCTCGGCTTTCAGGCCATCGATGATCTTGATCAGCAGGTGGCGCGGGTCGGCGATGCTCGCCGGCTGGCCTTCCTGCGGGTGCATGCTGACTTGCACCGCGGCGGTCGGAATCTGCCGCCATGGCAAACGTACCAGGCTGCCTTCGAGCGGGTAGGCGCGGCAATCGATATCGCCCACATCCCAGACCAGCCCGGAGTTCTCGACGTCGTCGCCCTGCAAGGTCAGGCCGAGGATGGTGCTGGGCAGCGGACGACCGCTTTCGTACACCGCCAGCAGTTCCTCGCGGTGCAACAGCTTGCCGCGCGGCACGCCGTTGGCGTCGAGGATGAACAGCTCGATCATGTCGATATCGGGGTTGTTCGCCAAAAACAGTTGGGCATCTTCAAGGGCTGCGAATTTCATTGTTCGTCACTCACGTTGGCGCCACGCGGGCGCACGGATTCAGGCCACGACACGACGGCGGGCAAAAGCCCGGGGCGTGCTGGCAGCGATAGCGAAAAGAAGAGGCTCTACGCGTCGGGAACGCGATCAGGCGAGCAGGGTGCTATCCGGCGGACGTGCGGAGTGACGCAGTTTTGAGCGGCGCAGGGCCATGGGCAGGTTGACGATGCGTTTCATGGGGCAATGCCGTCCGCGGCCAGCAGCGAGGTGGCCTGAATCGAGACGTGTTGCTCTGGCGGCAATTGGCTCATGAATCTTTTTCCAGCAGGGGGAAAACGTCGGTGGCTGATGACACGCCATCCGGGGGTGTCTGGATACTAGGGGTGAAAGCGATGCCTGTAAATGTTTGTTTCAGCGTAGAAGGTGCACCCCCAGTCCGATCAGCCCGCAGCCGATCAACACTTCGATCACCCCGCGCTTGAACCGAAGCAGCGCGGTCGCGGCGGCGAGGGCGATCAGCAGCGAAGGCCAGTCCAGTTGCCCGGCGAAGCCGTTGGGCCAGAGGACGTGGTAGGCAAAGAAGCATGCCAGGTTGAGGATCACGCCGACCACGGCCGCCGTGATCGCCGTCAGCGGGGCGGTGAACTGGAGTTGGTTGTGCGTCGACTCCACCAGCGGCCCGCCGGCGAGGATGAACAGGAACGAGGGCAGGAAGGTGAACCAGGTCACCAGCGTCGCGGCGACCGCGCCGGCGACGAACGCCTGGTCCGGGCCGAACACCTGATGCACATAGGCACCGATAAAGCCGACGAAGGCCACGACCATGATCAACGGGCCGGGGGTGGTTTCGCCGAGCGCCAGGCCATCGATCATTTGCGTCGGCGTCAGCCAGCCATAATGGCCGACCGCGCCCTGATACACATACGGCAGCACGGCGTAGGCGCCGCCGAACGTCAGCAGCGCCGCCTTGGTGAAGAACCAGCTCATCTGCGTCAGCGTGCCGTCCCAGCCGAACAGCGCGGTGAGGGTGGCCATCGGCAGCGTCCACAACACCGCGCCCACGAGGCTCAGGCGCAGCAGTTTCCAGCGACTGAAACGGGCATGTGCGGGAGGCGGCGTGTCGTCGTCGATCAGCGCCGGGCCGAAGGATTTCCGGGCGCTGGCGTGGCCGCCTACGCTGAATGTGTCCGGCGCCAGGCGCCCCCCCAGAAAGCCGGTGATGGCTGCGCCCAGCACAATCAGCGGAAACGGCACATTGAGCAGGAAAATGGCGACGAAAGAGGCGCCGGCGATGCCCCACAGCCAGCCGTTCTTCAATGCCCGGGAACCGATCCGGTGAGCCGCCTGTACCACGATCGCCGTCACCGCCGGCTTGATCCCGTAGAACAGACCGGCCACCGCCGGCACCTCACCGAAGGCGATGTACACCCAGGACAACGCTATCAGGATGAACAGCGACGGCAGCACGAACAGCGCGCCCGCCAGCACGCCACCCCGGGTGCGGTGCATCAGCCAGCCGATGTAGGTCGCCAGTTGCTGGGCCTCGGGGCCGGGCAGCAACATGCAGTAGTTGAGGGCATGCAGAAAGCGTCGCTCGGATATCCAGCGACGGCGCTCGACCAGTTCCTGGTGCATGATCGAAATCTGCCCCGCCGGCCCGCCGAAACTGATGAAACCGAGCTTGAGCCAGAAACCGAAGGCTTGCCGCAGGCTGACCGGCGCGGGCCGTGGCAAATCCTGTTGCGTGGTGGGGGGCGTTGTGAGGCTCAAGCGTGGGCTCCTTGAATTGATGCGCCTTGAGCCAGAGACAGTAGCCATGATGCGGCGGTTTGCCCAGCCGGTGTGTTCAGCCCCCGGTGACGGGCGGGAAAAACGCGATCTCGTCAAAGTCCTCGATCCGCTGATCCGGTTGGCACAGCTCCTGGTTCAGCGCGCACATCAGGCGGCTTTCACCGAGCACGGTGTGCCACAACTCGCTGCGAGCCATGAGCAATTGACGGACGTCTTCGATGGTCTTGAGGTCGTCGGTCAATGGCAGTTTTTCACCGCCCAGGTTGAGCAGGTCGCGGTAGCGGGCGAAGTAGTTGATCAGGATCATTGCGCGTCCTCGAAGGTGAAGTGCCCGGAGCGGCCGCCCTGTTTGCTGAGCAGGCGGATATCGTCGATGACCATGCCGCGGTCCACCGCCTTGCACATGTCGTAGAGCGTCAAGGCGGCGACGCTGACGGCGGTCAGCGCTTCAAGCTCGACGCCGGTCTGGCCCTCGACGCGACAGGTGCCGACGATTTTCACGCTGTCCGGCGCGCAGGCCTTGAGTTCGATGTGGATCGAACTGAGCAGCAAGGTGTGGCACAGCGGGATCAGCTCGCTGGTTTTCTTCGCCGCCATGATCCCGGCGATCCGCGCCACGGCGAATACATCGCCCTTGGGATGGCCGTCGCTCTGGATCAGTTTCAGGGTGTCGGGGCGCATGCGCACCCAGGCCTGGGCCTGCGCCTCGCGCTGGGTCGAGCGCTTGTCGCTGACATCGACCATGTTGGCGTGGCCCTGGCTGTCGAGGTGGGTCAAGCCGCCGGGCGGTAAATCCGAAGGGGTGGTCACGGGTAACTCCTGCGCCGGTCAGCGCGGTGATCGTGTGAAGGCATCATGCCGGGCTGTAGATACGGGGGGCGTTGCGGTGAGGCACATGGATCAGGTTGAGGCGGTGTCTGATCGCCCATTGCACGGTCAGCGCGGTGGGCGCGGAGAGGCTGACCAGCGTGCCAAGCCTGGCCCTGACCGCCTTGTGAATCAGTTCCAGGCTGCACCGGCTGGTGACCACGGTGAAGCCGCGACGGCTGTCGATGCCGGCGTGCTGCAGGGCGCCGATCAATTTATCCAGCGCGTTGTGGCGACCGATGTCCTCACGGCAGACCAGCGCCGAGCCCTGGTCATCGAAGTACAGCGCCGCGTGCAGTGCGCCGCTGCTGCGCGCCATTTGCTGGGCCTGTTCGATGCGATCGCGGATGCCGATGAAATGCTCCGCCGGGGGCAGGGCGACGGGGTCGAGCATGGCCAGTTTCGGCAGCGCCTGCTCCAGCGCCTCCACGCCGCACAGCCCGCAACCGCTGGTGCCGGCCATTTGCCGGCGATGGTTTTTCAGGGCCCAGAATGCGCGGCTGGAAATCTGCACATCGGCCTGCACGGCCTGATCGAAATGGCTGAGGCGCAGGTCGTAGATTTCGTCCTGGTCCTCGACGATGTCGTTGCTGACGCTGAAACCGCGGATGAAGTCTTCGAGATTGCCGGGCGACACCATCATCACCGCCTGGCTCAAACCGTTGTAAGTGATCGCCAGGGCAATTTCCGCCGCCAGGGCGGCCCGGGAGGTGGCCGCGCCGCTGTCGTATTCGCGAAAGTTCACGTCCAGTGGTTTAGGCGCAGGGGCGTTGGTATCGCTTCGATCACTATGGTTTTCAACTTGGCACAACATGAAAAGAACCTCGAAGCACTGGGTTGAGTTCAGGCTACGGGCAACTTTTCGGGGCGTCCAATCGCTTGTTCCGATGCGCTGATTGGTGAGGTCTATCATCGCTGGCGAAGTGGTTTGGCTGAATGTTTTTAATTAATCAATTGATAGTCAGTTCTTTGGTGGAAACAGCAATCGCGCTTCGGCAAAACACTTTTCGGCGATGGCCGAGCGCGGTTCGGTCTTGCGCATCACCAGGCCCAGGGGGGCCAGCACGCTGGCGTCCGGCAGATCGATGAACGCCAGGTGTTCGATCGGTTCTTCAAGGCCGCTGTCAAGCGGCATGATCGAGCAACAGAACCCTTCGTGGATCGCCTGGAGCAGCTGGTACGTCGAATCGCTTTCCAGGATCGGTTGCGGGTTGAGCCCGCGGCTGCGGAAGCTCAGGTCGATGGATTTTCGGTAATGCATGCCGTTGCTGATCATGCCCAGGGGCAGTTCGGCGGCGTCTTCCCAGCTCATTTCGTTGCCGTCGAAATGGAAATGCCGGGTGTCGTACAGCAAGCCGACGCGGGTCTCGCCGATCTCGAAAAACTCGAAGTAGTTCGGGTTGACGTGGTCGAGGTAGCACACGCCCAGGTCCAGTTGGTTGTTGCCCAGGCTCTCGATGATCTGGTCGGAACTCAAGGACGACAGGCTGAACTTGAGCTCCGGAAAGCGGTGGGACAGGCCCTGGATGTAGCTGACGGGGTTGAAACTGCTCAGTGGCACCAGGCCCATGCGCAGGTTGCCGACCAGTTGCCCACGGCACGCGGCGGCTTCGGCGAACAGCCCGTCGTGGGCGGCCAGCAGGGTCCGGGCCCAGGCCAGCACGCGCTCGCCCGCCTCGGTGAAACCCTCGAAACGCTGGCCGCGAGTGACCAGCACCAGGTCCAGTTCATCCTCCAGGTTGCGCAGGCGCATCGACAGGGTCGGCTGGGTGATGTGGCAGCGCGCGGCGGCCTGGCCGAAGTGGCGGGTCTGCTCCAGGGCGATCAGGAACTTGAGTTGTTTAATGTCCATGACGGCACCTGCTGGCGAAGGGACGGAGAGGTAAGTATTGACGCGGACGATCGCATTGTCGTTGACAGGCGTCCAATCACTGCTGTTGAACGCGTTATCGATCGGCTCTATCACAGCCTCGATACCTGTAGGAGCGAGCACGCTCGCGAAAAACGCAAGGGCGTTGTTGGGCATCTGGTTTAACGCGTTATCGTTCACGACCATCGCGAGTGAACTCGCTCCTACAGGGGTCGGATATACCGATAGATCGCCTCGATAGTGCAGTTGGTTAGAGTGATTAGACACTGCCAGTGACCGCGCCTTAGTCTCTGAAAGTTATTTAATCGAGATTGGCCGGAGAGTCCCATGAGCGTTAAACCGGATGCATTGTTTATTCCGTTGAATATCGCCGTTCTGACGGTGAGTGATACCCGTGACTATGCCAACGATACGTCCGGGCAACTGTTGGTCAGTCGTTTGCTGGAGGCCGGTCACACCCTCGGCGAGCGCAATCTGCTCAAGGATGATCTGTACAAAATCCGTGCGCAGGTGGCGGCCTGGATTGCCGATGACCGGATCCAGGTGGTGCTGATCACCGGCGGCACCGGCTTCACCGGGCGCGACAGCACGCCTGAAGCCGTGGCCTGTTTGCTGGATAAACAGATCGATGGCTTCGGCGAGTTGTTCCGGGCGATATCCATCCTCGACATTGGCACCTCGACCGTACAGAGCCGGGCCCTGGCCGGACTGTCCAATGGCACGCTGGTCTGCTGCCTGCCCGGTTCCACCGGCGCCTGTCGCACCGCGTGGGAAGGCATTCTCGCCGAGCAACTGGACGCACGGCATCGTCCGTGCAATTTCGTCCCGCACCTGAAATCCGTTCAGGCTTGCGGGACGAGAGCGTGAGTGCCTCAGCGTTAATGCCAGTGGAGGAGGCCATCCGCCGCTTGCTGGAGATGGCCGAGGCACAGCGTCTGCAAGACAGCGAATCGGTGCCGGTCAGTGCCGCGCGGCAACGGGTGTTGGCCGCTGACCTGGTGGCGACCCTGGATCTGCCACCGTGGCCCAACAGCGCCATGGACGGTTACGCGCTGAACGTCGACGACTGGGACGGCCAGCCATTGCCCGTGTCGCAGCAGGTGTTTGCCGGGCAAGCCCCCGAAGCGCTGACACCGGGAACGTGCGCGCGAATCTTCACCGGTGCGCCCATACCTGAAGGCGCCAATGGGGTGCAGATGCAGGAAAACACCGAAGTGCTGGATGACGGCCGCATTCGCTTCACGCAAGCGCTGAACGTGGGCAGCAACATCCGCCCGCAAGGCCAGGAGAACCGCGCCGGTGATGTACTGCTGCACGCCGGCCAGCGCCTGGGGCCGTTCGAGTTGGCGGTGGCGGCGGCTCAGGGCTGCACCCATGTCCAGGTGGTGCGTCGGCCGCGCGTGGCGTTGCTGTCCACCGGCAATGAACTGGTCGAACCGGGCACGCCGCTCAAACCCGGCAGTATCTACAACAGCAACCGCACGTTGTTGAGCCATTGGTTGAGTGCCTTGGGCTGCGACGTCATCGACGCCGGCATTGTTCCCGACGATCTGCGGCAGACGCGACTCACGCTCGAACACTTGCAGCACGCAACCGACCTGATTCTGACCACCGGCGGCGTCTCGGCCGGCGACGCCGATTGCCTCGGCCAGGTGCTGCGCGAATGCGGCAAACCGCTGTTGTGGAAGCTCTCGATCAAACCCGGAAAACCCTTGACCGTTGGCCAGTTCGGCCCTGTACCGGTGATGGGCTTGCCGGGTAATCCGGCCTCGGCGCTGGTGACCTTCGGCCTGTTGGCCCGGCCGTACCTGCTGCGAATCCAGGGCGTCGAAGCGGTCGAGCCACTGAGTTTCCCCATCCCCGTCGGCTTCGCCTGGCCGAAGCCGGGAAGCCGCCGCGAATACCTGCGCGCCAGGCTGGAAGGCGGTCGCGCCGTGCTCTATCCGAACCAGAGCTCAGGCGTATTGCTGGGGGCCTCCTGGGCGGATGGGCTGTTGGAAGTGCTGGAGAACCGTACGCTGGCAGTCGGCGATACGGCACGGTTCATCCCGTTCAGCGAGTTGTCCTGAAGCCGCAATACCTGTAGGAGCTGCCGCAGGCTGCGATCTTTTGATCTTGATCTTCGACAATCACTGAGATCGCCAAAAGATCGCAGCCTGCGGCAGCTCCTACAGGATTTGCGTTGTTTTTGAAGGTGTCAGTTGAGGACGAAGTCCACCGGTTCCAGCTGCGGTGGCAGTTCGCTCACGCCCAGGGCTTGCAGGACATCGCGCTCGATGTTGCGTACGATGGCGTCGGTGGGCAGGTCGTTTTCGTCGCGGCCGAACGGGTCTTCCAGTTCATCGGCAATCGCATCCAGGCCGAAAAAGGTGTAGCTGACAATCGCGGTGAAGACCGGCGTCAGCCAGCCCAGGGGTTCGGCCATGGCGAACGGCAACAGGATGCAGAACAGGTAAATGGTCCGGTGCAGCAGCAAGGTGTAGGGGAACGGCAGCGGTGTGTTCTTGATCCGTTCGCAGACCGCTTGCGCGCGGGTCAGGTTGGCCAGGTGGCTGGCTATGATGGTGTAGCGCCATTCGCTGATGACGCCTGACTCATTGAGGTTCGAGCACTGCTGCCCGACCTGCAGCAGCACCTGCCCGCTGATGTCCGTCGTGCCGCTTGTGGGCAACGGCTGCAACCAGTCGCCACTGGCGGCCAGTTCGTTTTCCGTGCGCAAGCGGGCATTGAGCGCATGGGCGAAACCGCACAGGTTGCTGAGGAGGGTGTGGCGCTCGCCGGCATCCTTGATGATCAGGGTTTCGCGGATCATCGAACGGATCTCGACGATCACATCCCCCCACGCCTTGCGCGCTTCATACCAGCGGTCATAGCAGGCGTTGTTGCGAAAACTCATGAAGATCGACAACGACAAGCCGAGCAGGGTGAACGGCGTGGCACTGACCTTGGAGAAGTAGCTCGGGTGCAGGGTTTCGATGAGCACGATGGCCGAGGCCAGCAAGGTCACCATCAGGCTGCGCCTTGCAATGCGTTTGGCGATCGAGCCCTTGAGCGACGTCAGGACGCCGATCAGGTTGGGTTTGGGTCTGACGATCATGGTTTCAGCCGCCCGTCATGTTCATGAAGCGAACGACCTGGACATCGTCGTTCACTTCGAAGTTGTGTCGGTAAGGTTTGAGTTTCATCGCCTCGATAATGGCCTTTTCCAGGCGTTCGGGTTGTCCGGGATGGCTGCGCAGCACCGCCTTGAGGTCCGCGGAGTGCTCGTTGCCCAGGCACAGCAGCAGCCGTCCCTCGACGGTCAGCCGCACCCGGTTGCAGGTGCCGCAGAAGTTGTGGCTGTGGGGCGAAATGAACCCCAGGCGAATATGCGGCGCCTCGGCCAGCCGCCAGTAGCGCGAAGGGCCCTGGGTCGACTCGGCGGAATCAATCAGAGTGTAGCGTTCGGCAATCCGCTCACGGACCTGGGCGCTTGAATAAAACGACTCCGCGCGGCTGTGTTCACTGATGGTGCCCAAGGGCATTTCTTCGATGAAGGAGATGTCGAGGTTGCGGTCGATGGCAAAGCTCACCAGATCGTTGATCTCATGATCGTTGCGGCCCTTCATCACCACGCAGTTGAGCTTGGTGTTACGAAAGCCGGCCTGACTGGCGGCGTCGATGCCCTTGATCACCTGCGCCAGATCACCGGTGCGGGTCAGTTCACGAAAGCGTTGCGGGTCCAGGCAGTCGAGGCTGATATTGAGGCGCTTGACCCCGGCCTCGAACAACGGCCCGGCCAGTTTCGCCAGCTGCGAACCGTTGGTGGTCATGCACAGTTCGCGCAGGCCGGGCAGGGCGGCGATCTTCTGGCACAGCGGCACCACGCCCGGACGGATCAGCGGCTCGCCCCCGGTCAGGCGGATCTTGCGGGTGCCCAGCGCGACGAAACTCTGCGCCACCTGGTAGATCTCTTCCAGGGTCAGCACCCGCTGGCGCGGCAGGAACTGCATGTCCTCGGCCATGCAATACACGCAACGGAAATCGCAGCGATCGGTGACCGACATCCGCAGATAGTCCACGCGCCTGGCGAACCCATCAATCAAGACTCGTTCCGACATGACATCCTCACTTGGCACTGCGTGCATTGATTGAACTGTAGGAGCGAGCCGTGCTCGCGATGGTCGCCAACGATGACGCGTGCTTACTGGCTGAACGCGGTGCTCTTGAGTCCATCGCGAGCAGGGCTCGCTCCTACAATAAGGGGGTTGTTGAGCGCAGGCTAAGTGCAACTTGAGGGGGCGTCCAATCACTATTAATGACTGGTTGATCGACGGGCTCTATGATGAATAAAGTTTCCACTTTGAATGTTTCATAAGTTTTGTAAATCATTGATAAACAACGATAAAAAACGATGATAAATATCTTCGATCAAGTGGTCATAAATAGCGATTAGACAATAATTTCTCCCCGTTCATATGCTTTCTCCGTCAAACGATCAATGGCCTGAATCGGGCCAAAGCCTGTGTGCATTGTCACGGAGAAGCCGCATGTCTCAAGTCGACCGCTACAAACCCTACAAAGGAGCCGCCGCCGGTTGGGGCGCGCTGATCGCCGTTACCAAAAACTGGCTGGGCAGTGAAAACGCCCTGAAGAACATCCGCATGATGCTCAAGACCAACCAGAACGGCGGCTTCGACTGCCCCGGTTGCGCGTGGGGCGAGTCGCCGGAAAACGGCATGGTCAAGTTCTGCGAGAACGGCGCCAAAGCGGTTAACTGGGAAGCCACCGGCCGCCTGGTCAACCCGGCCTTCTTCAACAAGTACAGCGTCGCGACGCTGGCCGAACAAAGCGATTACTGGCTGGAGTATCAAGGCCGGCTGACCCATCCGATGCGCTATGACGCCAGCACCGACCGCTACGTGGAAACCACCTGGGACGACGCCTTCGCGCTGATCGCCAAACATCTCAATGCCCTGGAGTCGCCAGACCAGGCCGAGTTCTACACCTCGGGCCGGGCCAGCAACGAAGCGGCGTTTCTCTATCAATTGTTCGTCCGCGCCTACGGCACCAACAATTTTCCCGACTGCTCCAACATGTGCCACGAAGCCAGCGCGGTGGCAATGATCGAAAGCCTGGGCGTGGGCAAGGGCACTGTGGTGTTCGACGACCTGGAGCATGCCGACGCGATTTTCGTCATTGGCCAGAACCCCGGCACCAACCACCCACGGATGCTCGAACCGCTGCGTGAAGCGGTCAAGCGCGGGGCGCAGGTGATCTGCATCAATCCGCTCAAGGAGCGCGGGCTGGAGCGTTTCCAGCATCCGCAGCACCCGATCGAAATGCTGCTCAACGGTTCCGAACCGACCAACACCGCCTACTTCCGCCCGGCACTGGGTGGCGACATGGCGGTCTTTCGCGGCATGGCCAAGTTCCTCTTGCAATGGGAGCGTGAAGCCCAGGCCACCGGTGGCGAGCCGGTGTTCGATCACGCGTTCATCGCCGAGCACACCTCGGGCATGGACGACTACCTGGCCGAAGTCGACGCCACCGCCTGGGCACACATCGAGCAACAGTCGGGCATGACCCTGGCCGACATCGAACTGGCCGCGCGCATGTACGCCCGGGCCAAACGCGTGATCATGTGCTGGGCGATGGGCCTGACCCAGCACACGCACTCGGTGCCGACGTTGCAGGAAGTCATCAACCTGATGCTGCTGCGCGGCAATGTCGGCCGTCCTGGCGCCGGCCTGTCACCGGTTCGCGGCCATAGCAACGTGCAAGGCGACCGGACCATGGGCATCAACGAACTGGCGCCCACCGAATTGCTCGACGCCCTGGAAAAACGCTTCGCCTTCAAGCCGCCACGGGAACATGGCCACAACACGGTGATGGCGATTTCGGCGATGGAGCAGAAGCGTTCGAAGGTGTTTATCGCCCTGGGCGGCAACTTCGCCCAGGCCACCCCGGACACCCCACGCACCCACGCCGCGCTGCGCAACTGCGAGCTGACCGTGCACATCGCCACCAAGCTCAACCGCAGCCATCTGGTGACCGGGCGTGAAGCGCTGATCCTGCCGTGCCTGGGCCGTACCGACATCGACCTGCAAGCCGAAGGGCCGCAGGGCGTCACCGTGGAAGACACTTTCAGCATGATCCACATCTCCCACGGCCAGCTGAAGCCCAAGTCAAAACACCTGCGCTCGGAACCGGCGATCATTGCCGGCATCGCCGCCGCGACCCTGGGTAACCGGCCGATCGACTGGAACTGGGCCGTCGGTGACTACGGGCGTATCCGCAACCTGATTGCCGACACCATTCCCGGCTTCCACGACTTCAACCAGCGCGTGCAGCACCCGGGTGGTTTCCACATGCCGAACGACGCGGCGGATCGCATCTGGAAAACCGCGAGCGGCAAGGCGCAATTCACCCCGAGCGTGTTGCCCGAGCACCTGATCAGCGAAGGCGTGCGCAACCTGGCGGTCAAGCCGCATCTGATCCTGCAGACCATGCGCTCCCACGATCAGTACAACACCACGCTCTACGGCCTGGACGATCGTTATCGCGGGGTCTACGGCATGCGCGACGTGGTGTTCGCCAACGAGCAGGACATCCGCCGGCTCGGGTTCGAACCGGGGCAGAAGGTCGACCTGGTGGCGCTGTGGGACGACGACCGCGAGCGTCGGGTCAGCGGCTTTACCCTGATCGCCTACGACATTCCGGCCGGGCAGGCCGCCGCGTATTACCCGGAGACCAACCCGCTGGTGCCGCTGGAAAGCTACGGCGACCGTACCTACACCCCGACTTCCAAGTTCGTCGCCATCCGGCTTGAGCAGGCGAAGGCCAACGGCCTGATTTCCACTTCGGCCGCGTAGTAGCGATCACCCAAAACCTTGTAGGAGCGAGCCTGCTCGCGAATGCGGAGTGTCAGGCGCCATTGATGTTGAAGGTGCCGGCCTCTTCGCGAGCAGGCTCGCTCCTACAGTTTCAAAGCCTCGACGAGGATTTCGACATGTTCAATTGGCAGGCACTGGACCTGGCGCGGATGCAATTCGCGTTCACGGTTTCGTTCCACATCATCTTTCCCGCCATCACCATCGGCCTGGCCAGTTTCCTGGCAGTACTCGAAGGGCTCTGGCTGAAAACCCGCAACGACACTTACCGCGATCTCTACCATTTCTGGTCGAAGATTTTTGCGGTCAACTTCGGCATGGGCGTGGTCTCGGGGCTGGTCATGGCCTATGAGTTCGGCACCAACTGGAGCCGGTTCTCCGACTTCGCCGGCGCCATCACCGGCCCGCTGCTGACTTACGAAGTGCTCACCGCGTTCTTCCTCGAAGCCGGGTTCCTGGGGGTCATGCTGTTTGGCTGGAACCGGGTCGGGCGCGGCTTGCACTTCTTCTCGACGGTCATGGTCGCCATCGGCACCTTGATCTCGACCTTCTGGATTCTTGCCTCCAACAGCTGGATGCAGACGCCCCAGGGCTTCGAGATCGTCGACGGCCGCGTCGTGCCGCTGGACTGGCTGGCCATCGTGTTCAACCCGTCGTTCCCGTACCGCCTGGCGCACATGGCGATTGCCGCGTTCGTCGCCACGGCGTTTTTTGTCGGCGCGTCGGCGGCCTGGCACCTATTGCGCGGCAACGACACCAAACAAGTGCGCAAGATGCTGTCGATGGCGCTGTGGATGGCCTTGATCGTCTGCCCGATCCAGGCTGTGGTGGGCGATGCCCATGGCTTGAATACCCTGGAACATCAGCCGGCGAAAATCGCCGCCATTGAAGGGCACTGGGAAAACAATGGCACCGAAGCCACGCCGCTGGTGCTATTCGGCATCCCCGACATGCAGGCCGAGAAAACCCGATACGCCATTGAGATTCCGTACCTGGGCAGCCTGATCCTGACCCACAGCCTCGACCAGCAAATCCCGGCGCTCAAGAGCTTCCCGAAAGAGGACCGGCCCAACGCGACGATCATCTTCTGGAGCTTCCGCGTCATGGCGGGCCTTGGGATGTTGATGGTGCTGGCCGGCGTACTGGGCCTGGCCTTGCGCCGCAGCGGCGCGATCTATCGCAATCGCTGGTTTCTGCGCCTGATGCTGTGGATGGGGCCGAGCGGCCTGATTGCCATGCTGGCCGGCTGGATCACCACCGAAGTCGGGCGTCAGCCGTGGGTGGTGTATGGCCTGCAACGCACGGCGAACGCCGCGTCCAATCACAGTGTCACGCAGCTGAGCATCTCGCTGGCGCTGTTCGTGATCATTTACTTCTCGGTGTTCACCGTGGGCATCGGCTACATGATGAAACTGGTGCGCAAGGGGCCGCAGCCTCATCACGAACACGCCGTTACAGGTCATTCCGAGCAAGTGGTCACGCCGCGCCGGCCACTGTCGGCGGACGCTGACGTCTTTGAAACCGACGCCCGCGTCCATTGATAAAGGGGAGTTGAAACATGGGTATTCAAGGTATCGATTTATCGCTGATCTGGGGCGTGATCATCGCCTTCGGCGTGATGATGTACGTGATCATGGACGGCTTCGACCTGGGGCTGGGCATTCTGTTTCCGCTGATCCCGGATGCCAGGGAACGGGATGTGATGATGAACACCGTGGCGCCGGTCTGGGACGGCAACGAGACCTGGCTGGTGCTGGGCGGCGCGGCGCTGTACGGCGCGTTTCCGCTGGCGTATTCGGTGATTCTGGAGGCGTTGTATTTGCCGCTGATCCTGATGTTGTGCGGCTTGATCTTTCGCGGTGTGGCCTTTGAGTTTCGCTTCAAGGCCAGCCCGCAGAAGCGCCACATCTGGGACATGGCGTTCATCGGCGGTTCGCTGCTGGCGACATTCAGCCAGGGCGTGGTGATCGGCACCTACATTGCCGGTATCCCGGTGGTCGACCGCCAGTTCGCCGGCGGCTCGCTGGACTGGCTCGCGCCGTTTCCGCTGTTCTGCGGTGTCGGGCTGATCGTCGCCTACGCGCTGCTGGGCAGCACCTGGTTGCTGGTCAAGACCGAGGGCATGCTGGAATCGCGGATGCGCCTGTTCACCCGGCCCCTGGCCTGGCTGCTGCTGGCGGTGATCGGCGTGATCTGCGTGTGGACGCCGATCCTGCACCCGGACATCGCCACGCGCTGGTTCAGCCATGCGCACCTGGCGGTGTTCGGCGCGCTGGCGGTACTGGCCTTGCTGGCGCTGTTCGGCCTGCTCAGGACCTTGCGCCAACGCCACACCCACTGGCCGTTCGCCTTTACCTTGATGCTGGTGTTCCTCGGCTACATCGGCCTGGCGTTCAGCCTCTGGCCCAACATCGTGCCGCCGTCGATCAGCCTGTGGGCAGCGGCTTCACCGGCGACCAGCCAGTTGTTCATCCTGATCGGCGCACTGTTCATCCTGCCGATCATCCTGATGTACACGGTCTGGAGCTACTACGTATTCCGCGGCAAAGTGAGGATTGGCGATGGCTACCATTGATAGTGGGTACAAGCGGCTGGGATGGCTGGGGGTGATCTGGTTGGGGAGTGTGGTTTCGTTGGCGGTGGTGGCCGAGGCGCTGCGGATGTTGATGCAGGCGGCGGGGATGAGTAGCCACTGATCACACGCGCCTGTAGGCGCTGTGTAGGAGCTGACGAGTGCAACGAGGCTGCGATCTTTTGATTTTGTTTTTGAAGCAAGATCAAAAGATCGCAGCCTCCGGCGGCTCCTACAGGGAAAGAATATTCCAGGCTGGCCAAGGCCGCTTACTGCGCCCCGAACATCACTGTCCAGTAAATCCCCGCATCACTCTTCGGATCGGTCGCATACGCGGCGCCCACATCGCGGAACTGCGGGTTCATCAGGTTGGCGCAATGGCCGGGGCTGGTCAGCCAGCCGTCGACCACCTTGCGTACGCTGTCCTGCCCGGCGGCGATGTTCTCGCCGATCTGCTGGAAGTCGTAGCCCGCCAGTTCCGCGCGGTCGCCCGGGGTGCGGCCATCGCGGTCCTTGTGATCGAAATAATTGTTGTTGGCCATGCTGCGCGACTGGGCTTCGGCGGCGCTGGCCAGGGTGGCGTTCCAGGTCAGTGGCGTGGTGGCGTTGAAGGATTGCGCGCCGCATTGGCGCGTTCGGGTGCGGGCGACGTTAATCTCGGCCAGCAGCTTCTGGCCTTCGGCCTGCCAATCTCCCAGGCGTGCGCTCAACAGCGGGCGCGCCACCACGATGCGCCAGTCGCGGTCCTGGTGGCTGACGCCGACATCGACGAATTGCGGGTCCAGCACGATCTGGCAAAAGCTTTCCTGGATCGCCTTCATCGCCGACGCCGCATCACGCGGTCCGGACAGGCTGATCGCCTGCACGTTTTTCATCGGATAACCCGCCGTGGCCATGGCCTGTTGCAGGTTGCCGATGCTGGCGGCGTTCAGCGCCAGTCGCGGATCGGCCGCCAGCGGTGGCAGTTCCGAGGAGACCTGGCCGGCGCAGCGCTGCAACTGGCTGCGGTAGACGTTGATCGATTCGATCAGTTGCGACTCTTCGCTCGCCAACGCGGTGGCGGCGAACGACAAGCCCAGTGAAAAACCGGCAAAGCGCAGAGCGGATGATAGGAAACGCATGGAAATCCTCCTTGAGCTGACTGCGCCCATGATGCGCGAAATTGCCCCCTTGAAGACACCGGATTTTCGTGAAGGTTAGAGGCGATGTGCAATCATTTCACTACTACACTGAAGCGATCATTCCCACTGAGTCCTTCCGACCATGCGCCTCGACTGGATCGCTGCCTGTCTTGCACTGACAATCCTTGCCGCGCCGGCGTTCGCCGCAGACGAAGCAAAACAAAAAGTGGCCGAAGACAAGGCCGAGGTGCTGGAGCAAAAAGCCGCTGAAAACAGCAGCCCCGCACCGGCGCCCAAGGCCGAAGCCATTACCCAGTCCGAAGTCCAGGCCGTGGACCCCGCCGGCGCCGCGCCGCTGGACGACGCCATCACCTGCCTGGCCCGCTCGATCTACTGGGAAGCCAAGGGCAAGGACTCGGCCGACATGGAAGCGGTAGCCAACGTGGTCATGAACCGCCTCGGTCACGAGGGGTTCCCGGATACCGTGTGCGGCGTGGTCAAGCAGGGTTCGGAAACCAAGAGTTGCCAGTTCTCCTGGTGGTGCGACGGCAAATCCGATTCGGTGCAGGAAGAAGTGCCGTATGCCATGGCCAAGGAAATCGCGCGCAAGGCGCTGAACAAACAGCTGCCGGATCGCACCGGGGGCGCCCTGTATTTCCATGACCGCACGGTGAAGCCGGATTGGTCCAAGGAATACATCAAGACCGTGGAAATCGGCTTGTTCAAGTTCTACAAACCCCGTGGCGGGGATGCGAAATAGCCGCATTAACGTAGCAAAAACGTCGAAACTTTGTTGAACCACCGAAACTGACATATTTCTGTTTTACAAGCTTCATGACGGGACAACCAGGTTGGAAAAACGTCATGAACGGGAACAGAACCATGGGCCAGGACATTTTAGTATCGGTGCTGATTCCAGCGAAGAACGAAGCGAACAACCTCAAGCCGTTGCTTGAGGAAATTCGCGTGGCCATGGCCGATGAGTCCTATGAAATCATCGTGGTCGACGATGGCAGTACCGATGCCACCTTGCACGAACTGCGGCAGGTCAGGGACAGCGGCCTGGGCACCTTGCGCATCCTGCGTCATGAGCGTTCGCTGGGCCAAAGCACATCGCTCTACCACGCGGCGCGGGAGGCGCGGGGGCAATGGCTGGCCACCCTCGATGGCGACGGGCAAAACGATCCGGCGGACATCCCCGGCATGCTGGCGCTGGTACAGGGCGAGGCGGGCAGGGCGGGTGTGCAACTGGTGGCCGGGCATCGGGTCAACCGCCGCGATACGCCGAGCAAGCGCTGGGCCTCGCGTTTTGCCAATAACCTGCGCCGTCGTCTGCTCAAGGACGCCACCCCGGACACCGGCTGCGGCTTGAAGCTGATCGAGCGGTCGGCGTTTTTGCGCCTGCCGTATTTCGACCACATGCACCGCTTTATTCCCGCGTTGATCCAGCGCCACAACGGCCGAATGATCGTCCACCCGGTCAACCACCGGCCGCGCACGGCCGGGGTATCCAAGTACGGCAACCTCGACCGCGCGCTGGTGGGCATCCTCGACCTGATCGGTGTCTGGTGGCTGATCAGGCGCACCCGCCTGAATACCCATGCCCAGGAAATTCACGCCCAGGAGCTGGAAGGATGATCCTGACGCGCGAAGCCTTGTGGCTGGTGATCGGCTTTGCCGGGCAGATCGCCTTTACCGGCCGATTCGTCTTGCAGTGGCTGTACAGCGAATACAAAAAACGCAGCGTGATCCCGGTGAGCTTCTGGTACTTGAGCATCGTCGGCAGCACCTTGCTGTTCGCCTACGCCATTTACCGCCAGGACCCGGTGTTCATTGCCGGCCAGGCCTTTGGCTCGATCGTGTATTTGCGCAACCTGCAATTGATCGCCAAAAGCCGGAAAACCAAGGAATAAGCCATGCACCGAACCTTGTCGCCCAGGGTCGAGTGCCTGGGCCTGATGCTGCTTGCCTTTGTGTTGATGGGTGCAGGTCTGGGATTGCGCGAGGCGCAGAACGTCGACGAGGAACGGTTCCTCGGCGTGGCGCTGGAGATGTTGCATAACGGTGCCTGGCTGATTCCGCACCGCGCTGGCGAGATCTACGGCGACAAGCCACCGATCTTCATGTGGACGGTGGCGTTGTTCGTCTGGCTCACCGGCAAGCCCAACATTGCCCTCTATCTTCCGGGGTTGTTTTCGGCGGTGACGGTCACGGCGATGGTCTACGACCTGGGGCGGCGGCTATGGACCCGGCGTATCGGTCGCATCGCGGCACTGTTGTTCCTGGCCACGTACCAGACCTACAGCATCCTGCGCACCGGCCAGATCGACAGCTTTCTGATTCTGTTCACGACCCTGGGCCTGTACGGCCTGGCGCGTCATCTGCTGCTCGGGCCGGCGTGGCGCTGGTTTTACGTGGGCTGTGCGGCCATGGGCATCGGCGTGATCACCAAAGGCGTGGGCTTTCTTCCAGCCTTGATGCTGATCCCCTATGGCTACGCGGTGCGCCAGCGCTGGCCCGGCGTGGTGGCGATGCCGGGCGAGGCGCGTCGCTGGTTGCTGGGGGTGGGGGTGATGCTGGCGGCCATTGCGATCTGGCTGCTGCCGCTCGCCCTGTCCATCACGCTCAACGGCACGGCGGACGAACTCGCCTATGCGCGGGAAATCCTCCTGCGCCAGACTGCCGGGCGCTACGCCGCCGCGTGGCACCATCGCGAACCGTTCTGGTACTTCTTCACCCACGTCATCCCGCAATATTGGCTGCCGCTGGTGCTGGTGCTGCCATGGCTGGTGCCGGCGTGGCGCCGCCAACTGCAAAAGCGAGACGGCCGGGTGCTGGTGCTGCTGGGCTGGGTGCTGCTGGTGGTGCTGTTTTTCTGCATCAGCAGCGGCAAGCGCAAGCTGTACATTTACCCGGCGTTGCCCGCGCTGGTGCTGGTGGCCGCGCCGCTGGTGCCCTGGCTGTTGCAGCGCTGGCTGCGCCCGCGCCCGAGGCTGCGGCGGGTGTTGCCGGCGCTGGTGGTGACCTGGTTCGTGCTGTGGTTCGCCCGGGGTTTCGTCGAGCCAGTCAGGGACGGCACCAATCCCAATGAGACGATCATGGCGCGGGCGAACACCCTGACCCAAGGCGCGAACCTGGTGCTGGTCAACTGGAGCGAAGGGCACTGGTTGTTCGCGCGCCAGCCGATCGTGCACTTCGGCATGCTCGACTCCACGGTAGAAAGCGCCGCGCAATGGCTGCGCGAACATCCGCAGGACTTTGCACTGGTGCCGGACGAATTGTTGACGCGTTGCTTCCATCCCGAGGCTGCCCGGGCGCTGGGTGAAAACTCGCGGTCGTCATGGTCGATTGTCGGGGCGGATGCGGATAACGGCCAGTGTCATCCGGGGCCGGCAACCAGGGTTTATCGCTTTGCATGGAGCGATCCGGTCGCCGAACGAAAACCACTGTAGGAGCGAGCGCTGCTCGTGATGGACGCGAAAGCGCCATGTACCTGCGTCGGGTACTCGTCATCGTTCACCACCATCGCGAGCAGGCTCGCTCCTACAGGTTCAATGAGAGCCGTTAAAACTTGGCGAAATTCAACGCATCGACAATGGCCGAGCCGCCAATGCCCGTCAGTGACAGTAGCAAGGCCCGCACCAGCGGTTCCTCGGAGTAGCGCGAAAACGAGCCGGTGTTGAGTGTCGCAATGCGCTCGCGAATCATCTGGAACTTGTCATACCCGTTGGTGGTGGCAGGTGTTGCCAGCAGGTAGGCGTCTATGCGCTGCAACGCCATTCCCCGGGCTTTTTCCGCGGCGCGGCGCAACGACAGTGCGGACGCCAGCAACAGCAGCGCGGTCAGCGTGAATGAAATGACCATGCCGGGCGGTGTGGGCCAGTTATCGAACACGCTGCTGCGCGAGGCAATCAGGATCAGCATGACCACGGTCGGTGCGTAGATCAGGCGATTGACCGCCGAGGTGCGTTTGGCAATCAGCAACAGGTCGACCCAGTCATCGATGCACGGATGCTTGCCGACGCCAAAGATCTTCTGATGTTCGGCTTGCAGTTTGACCGGCCAGATCGCGTAGCGCGTGCTCAAGTGGCGGATGAACCGCGTCAGCAACAGGTTGGCGTCCACCACCCAGAACACCAGCACCTGGAAGGCCAGCGTCGGCAATAGCCAGCTGAGCAGCCAGACGGGCGAGTCACCACGAACGGGGATCCCGGCCACCGGCCAGATGACGTACAGCACGCTGGTGGCCACCACAAATATCCAGGTGGCGAGCATGGCCCGCAGCATGCGGGCACCGAATGAACCGCACACACAGTGCTCTCCCCAAAAGCGTGCGACGGACATGACGGGGCGTCCATCGGCGCTGGTTTCCGAGACCAGTGACTTGGACCTGGACCACTCGACGCTGGCGTTGGACAGTGGAAACAGAATGAGAAACAGGCACTGGCCCAATTCCTTGCACCACTGGCGCCATGTTTTGTCTTTCTTGCCCCGGGCAAAGCTCGGAAGCTGCCCCAGGAGACTCATCCGGTATTTCTGGATGTGGGGACGCAAGTGATAGGCCGTTTCGATTTCGATCCTGTTGATGCGCAAGTTGCGCTGGCCCCACGCCAGCGCCGAAATGCAGATGAGCACGGCGAGCAGGCGCAACGCAGCGGTCGGCCAGGCACTGATGCCTTCGAACAGGAACATCGGCTCACCCAGCCCGTGGTCGGTCAATGCGCTGCGCATTTGATAGGCCAGCATCAGGGCCAGGACAAACACCACCAGGGGCACCGCGATGTACCAGGCGCTGGCGTCGAACATCCCGTGGCCCACCACGGGCGGTGAAATTCTGGCCAGCGGCTGAAGCGAGCGACGGGTCAGCTTCGAGGTGATGATCCCCAGCAGAATCAGGGCGAAACTGCCCCACAGGAACTCGGCGTGCCAGTAGCGTGTGCCGATCAAGGCGCAGGCAGCCGCGGCCATGTACAACGCCATCGGTACACCTCGTACCCAGGCCAGGGGCGGGTCGTTGACCGATTGCGAGCCTTCGATCCACCACCACAGCAGGAACGCGGCCAGCAGTAACAGCGTGAACGTCAGTGGCCCTGCCCAGAAGAACGATTGGGTTTGCTTGAAGTTTTCACGTATCGAGTCTGACGGCTCGGGGTAGGGCGGGGGTGAAGGGTCTTGCAGGCAACGCAGCGCCATCAGGTCATGGGGACGAATGCCCCGATTGGATTCGGACAGTGCCGGTGCGGCGCAGTTTTCGGGACGCGACGCTGTCAGTCGGCTGGCCAGCGGAATGAATCCGCTGATCCCGACTTCGTAGATGCCCGGCGACAGGAGTTCCGATTTGGAGTAGTCGAACTTTGCCCGTTTGACATCGAAGGGCTGCGGCGCCAAGGCCGCCAGCACCGAGATAAACACCGAGCTTTGCAGGCTGTCGCGAAAGGGCGGGATGTCCTGTTGCAGGGCGCGCGTCAGTGTCAGCCCGTAAGGCGCCGCGAGGATCAGGTTGCGCGTGGTTTCCGCCTGCCCCCGTTGCAGCATCCGCGCATCCAGGTCGGTGGAGAAGTAGAGCTTGTAGGGCATCCGGGCCTTGAGGGCCTGCAGCACCAGCAACTTGTCGTAGCTGTCGACGCCCAGCACGCCGATGGCGCCGATTCCGCTGACCCCGTCGCGCCGGTAGGCTTCGTCTTCGTTGGCGATGTGATCGGCCAGGCGGCGCAAGTAGTCGAGCTGCGAGTTGCCGTCGGATTTCTCCAGCGGGCTGAGGTCCACCTGGGTGGCCGCTCGGCTGTTTTTACTGGACTCGGGGCTGGTGGATTTTTCGCTACTGGCGGACTCTTCCGGCAGGCGTCCGTCCAGGCCTCGCAGATAGCTGAAGCGCAAGACCCACTGATCGACGACGCCCTTTTTATCTTTTTCGTCGTCACCCAGGTGAGCGTCCAGCGCCACCTGATCCTTGAAACTCTCCATCAGCGCCCGACTGTAGAAACTGTCCCATTCGGCGATCAGCGCAATGCGATTGGTCTTCGCCCAGCGATTGACGTTGCAAGGCGATCCGACGCGACGCAGTTTGCCTTCGCTGCAGCGAATACCCGTGGCCGGGTCCACTTTGCGCAGCTTCAGTTCTTCGAGCAACAGGTGGGTCATGGTGCCGTCGTCGCTGACGGTACGCAGCAATTTCATGGGCTGTCTGAGGGGTGTTTCCTGCGGTGGCGTCTGCCCCGCCAGATCCGGCAAGGCTTGCACCACCTTGCGCATTTTATCGGCCTCGGAAGGCTTGAGGCTTTTCTTGAGCGTTTCGTTATCCGCCGTCGCCAGCGGTGAATAAATCTCGACAGCGGGCGTTGCCTTGTTGTCCGCATCTTGCTGGTACATGTCCAGCAGAACCGTCGAGGTCGAAGGGCCAATGACTTTCAGCACCGGTGATTTATCAGGTTGTTCGCAGGCCGTTTCGATGCCTCCCGCTTGTCCAGTGGTGCAGGCCAGGCGCCGGCGCAACGACTCCAGGGCCTCCAGGGGGTACTGCCCCAGTTCGTCCTGTTTCATCCAGAATACGTAGGTGCGATCAGGCGGCGCCGCCAGCCCCTCCAGTGCGACAGGTCGATCGAAGCGATTGGAGACGAACATTTCATAGGGAAGGTTCAGATCCCGTGAACTGGAGGGACTGACGACCAGGTTGGGCACTTTCAGGCAATGTATGTATTGCTCCTGATCCGGCACCCGCTGGGAGTTCTTGAAGCCCGCCAGGAGGGCATAGCGGATACGCCGCCGCCGTTCGACCTCATCGGCGTAAGGCCCACCCTCGACCAGCACCACCATGAGATCGGGAGCGGTTTTTTCGTTGTCTACCTTGTCGATGGTTTCATTGCACACCTCGGTTTTCCCGGACCCGCTGTCCTTGAGTTTTTTGCGATACCGCTCAAGGGCATCAAACGGGTCTTGCCACAAGCGCGCTTCGATAGGCAGTTGGGCCTGAAACTGCGCACCGATGGGCCGCGGCTCAAGAAACGGTTCGCGAGTCAATGCGAACGTCGATATCACCAGACTGAGGATGACCGCACCTCCCGGCAACCAGAACGCCAGGTTAGCGCCTGAATCCCTATTGTTTTCCATGGCCTGTCCCTCGGATGGCCGACTGTTACAAGTAATGTATAGACCCGATTAACCAAATAGTTCATGGCGGCGTTTAGTTACCTGGCTCGCGTGTGTGGCTGATTAACGCCGGTTGGTATGGGAAGCGGAGATGTTTATTTCGCGCTGTACCGGCGTCAGTAAGAACTTGCATTTGGGCGCTCTGAAAGTTTAGGGCTTGACTGTCTGGATTGATTTGTAAGTTTGAAATTTATTAGTTGTTGTGCAGGAGAGGTGAAGTACGACAGTGCCAATTAATAAAAAAGAAGTTGGTGTTTCTGGTTTAAATGCTGCAGGCAAAAATTGCCGAGTGAAGTTGGAGTTCACTGTGTGCGACCGTATCGACAAGGTGTAAGAACTATTTGTGAAGAGCATGTCATGACGCGTCTGTCTTTTAATCATGCTGGATCAGCCGGTCTAGAGCGGTTGTTCGGCTCGTCGATACGGTGGCGAGCCAAAAGGCTGGCCGTAAAAGCCTTGAGGTGATGGGCGATGGAGGGGATGGAGACAGGGTCAGCAGGCATTGGCTGCACGTCGACCCGGATTCACCTGAGATATTAATGTACGGAGAATCGTCGAACTGTCGATCTGCATGGATTTATTTGCGAGACGTTATCAGTTGATGTTGGAGTTGAACTTTTTGGATCCGTATATCGTGCAGGCATAGTAATGAGTCAAGCAAAAAACGCAATGAAAGCCAGGCGGTTGATAGACGCAAAACATCAATGGGTGCAGCCACTTGATAATAACGGTCGGACCTAATAGGCAGCTTCTAAATGTCGAAATATTCCAAGAAAAGTCTGAACTTTTTTCGGCTGTCGTTTGGTGTTTGAAGAGCTTGAAGGGTTTTTGCGTATTGGAGCGGACTGTTATTCAATCGGACTGTAAGGTTATTAATACAAGTGGGTGTCTGCATAGAAATAAGGAGGTTTAATAACTGTCCCGGTTTGAAGTCTTGTGCTTGTCCTGAAAGCAAGTATTCCCTCCTTTTGAGTCATCGCACATGTTCATGTGCATGAGCGCGGTGCGCATCCGAAACGGTCTGAAGCTGTGGCGCCGTAAGAAATCTGATCCCCCTGTAGGAGCGAGCACGCTCGCGATGGTCGCTAACGATGACGCGTACTGAGGGGGTCAGCGCGTTATCGTTCACGACCATCGCGAGCGTGCTCGCTCCTACAGGGAAAACGGGTGGGTTCAGGCGTGGCTGCGGCGCCAGAAGAAGCGTGCCAGCACGCTATCGAGGCTGAATTTGCCTGGGCCTGTGAACACCAGTGGCACCAGTGCCGCGAGGTAGATCAACGGCAGCTTGAAGTTGCCGTAACCCTTGTTGGTGATTGAGTAACCCTGGGCCAGTTCGCTCAGGCTCGACCAGTCGGCAGGCCAGTGGACGGCGGCGGTGGCGACAATGGTGACCACGATCAGGCTGATCGCCGAAAAGCGCGTGGCCAGGCCCACCAGCAGGGCGAGGGCGCAGATCAGTTCCACCCACATCGACAGTTCCCAGTTCAGCGTGGCCGGCAGGTGGTTGAACGGAAACAGGAAACGGTCCTGGATGTCGGCGAACCAGTTCTCGCCATTGAATTTTTCCAGCCCCGACTCGAAAAACTCCCAGGCCAGGAATACCCGCAGCGTCAGCGGCGCGATCCAGTTGCCGGCACGGTCAAGGTTCAGGTGCAGGCCTTTGACGGCCGATGAAATCGAAGTGCTCATGGACGGTGTTCTCCTTCAAATCAGGGATGTCGGGCGGTGGCAGGCCCGTTCAGCGCAAGGATCGGCTGGGCCAATCGACAGGTGAATTTCATCAGGCGGGTGTATCTGCGATGTGTCGCTGGCGCGCAGGTTTGAAGGTTTGTTGTGTCAGGGGCGGGGCTGTACACACTTTGATACGTAGATGACCTCCAGACGCCGATGGTCCTCTGTAGGAGCGAGCCTGCTCGCGAAGCGGACTGACCCGTCGACATCTATGTTGGATGTTGCATTGCTTTCGCGAGCAGGCTCGCTCCTACAAAGGAATGTGTGCGTTTGTGTAACGGTGGCCTGCTGTTAATTCGTCGAATTGGATCTTTTACCCGGCCCCGTAGCTTCGTATCGTCCGCGCTTTTGACGCCTTGCGTCTGGGGGAGAGTGGGGATGAATTTCACATGGCGCAGGAAGACCGCTGAATCCACCGTTGAGCCATCCGTGCCGGCGAACCCGCCATCGATCGCGGCTAAAAGCGATGACGCTCAACTGGCCGCGCGCAAGGCCGAGCTTCGCGACCGGGATTTTTTCCGCGGCCTGGCACAGCACCTGCTGACCTGCGGTAACTCGCTGTCACCGGTCAGCGAGTCCTTCTCGATGCTCAACCAGCGCCTCAAGCTCAACCACCAGCGGGCGGAAACCGTGGCTCGCGCGGCCATCGACAACCGCGAGCAGGTCAGTCATCTGCAAGAGCAATCGCGGGTCATGGCCGCCGGGCTGGATGCGCTGGAAGGCGTGATCACCCACCTGGTGGGTCGCGCCAGCGAGATCGACCGCATCGTCGACCTGATCAGCGACATCGCGCGCAAGACCAACCTGCTGGCCCTCAATGCCGCCATCGAAGCCGCGCGCGCCGGCGACACCGGGCGCGGTTTTGCGGTGGTGGCCGGGGAAGTGCGATTGCTGGCGGAAAAGACCGCCGAAGCGACCCGGGAAATCGTCAAGGAAACCTCGGCCATCCAGCAGGAAATCAGCCACGCCAAACAGGCGATTTCGCAACAGAGCCAGGTCTCCAGTGCCTTCGGTGCGGTGATCGACAAAACGGCCGAGGCCATGGCTGGCATGTATGGCGAGGCGCAACAGATGCAGCGGGACATCGACCAGTCGCACCTGCTGTCCAATGTCGAACTGGCCAACCTGCAGGAATTGACGCTGAAAGTGGCGGTGTACGACCGCCTGCTCAACCCCAAGCCCCATTCACCCTTGATCCTGCCGGATGAAACCGAGTGCCTGTTCGGCCAGTGGTATTACGGTGAAGAGAACCAGACCCAGCAGCGCGATGCGGATTTCCGGCGCATGGAAGTGCCCCATCGGCTGGTGCACAGCAGCGGCCAGGCGGCGCTGCAAGCACACGCCCGTGGCGAACTGGAAGAGGCGCTCAAGCAGGTCGGGCAGATGGAAGACGCGAATGCCGCGGTGATGCGCACGGTCAAGGGGTTGCTGCATTCGCGCCTGCAAGCGGCGGTCTGACACCGGGCTCCCGGTGCTAGAGCGGCAAGGCCAGGATGCGGTTGCGCAAGTGCTCCAGCGTCTCGTCATCCAGCACCGTGGTGAGGTCCAGGCCTTCTTTGGCCTGGTACAGGTTCATCGCGTCCCGGGTCTGTTTGCCGACGATGCCGTCGATCGGGCCGGGGTGCCAGCCCAGGTACGTCAGGTAGGTTTGTGCCGTTCGAATCCTCAGGTCCGGCGTGCCGCCATAAGAAAACTTCTGATACGCGGCGCTGAGTCGCACGTCGTAGTTGTTGATGGCGTAGTTGGGGCCGTTGTAGCGCCGGGCGAAATTCGCCCAGTCCCTGGCCCGCAGCGCCGCCACGGAGCCGCCGCCGATGAGTTCGCCGACGGTGCACAGCAGTTGTTCGTTCTCGGACACGACCATGCGCTTGACCATCGCCTCGACATCCGCCGAGCCGGCCGAGGCGAAATTGAACCCCATCGTCTGGCCCAGCCCCCACGACGTACTTTGCAGGGCCGCATTGCGGTTCAGGGCGATGGCCTGGTTCAGCCGGTCGTACTGGTGGTCCCCCGAGGCACCATAATTACCGGGGGTTTTACTGCTGATATCGGGGTGTTGCGCATCAAACTTCTGGTGGGTGAGGCGGCTGAATACGTGGCGCTCGAAAAGGATCTTCGGACGGCGGTCAGAAAAGTAGCCGTTGCCGGAGGTTTCTACTGCCAGAACAGCCCAGAGTTGCGCGGCGCTGACTTTGGCCAGGTCCAGTGCCTGTTCCAGGCCTTCGTCGTCAATGGCCACGCCATGGCCTGTGAATTCATCGCTCATGACGGCCTCCTACGTAACAGGAAACGCGGGTACACGCTTTAAGCGTAGGTGGGCCGGGCGCGGGCAGGGGGCTTTGCGATTACCGGCACAGGCCGACGGCGCAGCGCGGCGGCGGGTGACGCTCGGGGACTTTTGCTATACATTTTCCGCCCGCCCATTGCATGGTGTAACCGCTTCATGTCCTTTGCGCTCGAACGTCTAGTCGCTGGCACGCCCATCCCTTTCGCCGGTAATCGTGTCACCGTGGTCAGCCCCGAACTGGCGGCCCGCTTCCAGCCCGGGGACCACCTGCTGGTGGAGCAGGTCAGCGGTGAATTGCTGCTGATTCCGGTGGCTGACCAG
Source organism: Pseudomonas fluorescens (assembly GCF_902498195.1). Lineage (GTDB taxonomy): Bacteria > Pseudomonadota > Gammaproteobacteria > Pseudomonadales > Pseudomonadaceae > Aquipseudomonas > Aquipseudomonas fluorescens_BU. The sequence continues at coordinate 163,374 of NZ_CABVIY010000003.1, forward strand.
CAGGCGGCAGCGGTGGCGATCGAGCGCGCTGAAGCGGCGTTTGGCGCGATGTCGGCAGTCTCGGACCAGGCCATCAGCCAGTTCTTCGATCTGTTCGCCCAACGCCTGGAAACCCCGGCGTGCTGGGCCTTGATCGAAGCGGCCAACCAGGCCGACATCGAACGGGCCAAGGCCCGTGGCCGCTCGACCACGCGCCTGCTGGCCGACGAACGCATGCGCGGCGACATGATCGCCGGCCTGCGCGCCTGGCGCGATGCGTCGGCCTCGCGCGGCAAGGTGATCAGTTGCGTCGAGCACGACGGCTGGAAAGTCGAGCAAGTGGTCTCGCCTCTGGGCATCGTCGCGTTTGTCTTCGAAGGCCGGCCGAATGTCTTCGCCGATGCCGCCGGCGTATTGCGCACCGGCAACACGGCCGTGCTGCGCATCGGCAGCGATGCGTTGGGCACGGCCCAGGCCATCGTCACCCACGCGCTGAATCCGGCACTGGCCGAAGCCGGATTGCCGGAAGGCGCGGTGTCGCTGGTGGAAAGCGTCAATCACGCCGCCGGTTGGGCGATGTTCGCCGATCGCCGGTTGTCGCTGGCCGTGGCCCGTGGTTCAGGGCGCGCCGTCAGCCAGTTGGGCAGTATCGCGCAACAGGCCGGTACCGCCGTCAGCCTGCACGGCACCGGTGGTGCCTGGCTGATCGCCGATACCGACGCCGATGCCGCGCGCTTTGGCCGCGTGGTGCGCAACTCCCTCGACCGCAAGGTCTGCAATACCCTGAACGTCTGCCTGATCCACCGCGACCGCGCCGCGCAACTGGTGCCGCTGTTTCTTGACGCGCTGCAACAGGCCGGCAAGGCACGGGGCCAGGGTTGCAAGCTGCACATCGTCGAGGGCAGCGAACAGTACCTGCCCGCCGAATGGCAAACCGCAACCGTCGAGGTTTACCGCGCTGAAGGCTACCGCACCGAAGCGCTGGCTGAAGCGCTGGCGGAAGATCAGTTGGGCCGCGAGTGGGAGTGGGAAGAAACCCCGGAAGTCAGCCTGAAAATCGTCGACGACCTGGACAGCGCCATTGCCTTGTTCAATCGCTACAGCCCGCAGTTCACGGTGTCGCTGATCAGCGAAACGGCGACGACCCAGGAGCGCTTCTACAACGCCGTCAACGCACCCTTTGTCGGCAATGGCATTACCCGCTGGGTCGACGGCCAGTACGCGCTCAACAAGCCGGAACTGGGCCTGTCGAACTGGGAGAGCGGGCGCCTGTTTGCCCGCAGCGCGATCCTGTCGGGCGACGGTGTGTTCACCATTCGCAGCCGCATGACCCAGATCGACCTGGGCGTCAAACGCTAGGACGTGCCTCATGCGACCGCCGCAATGGCGGTCGCTGTGCTTTTGATCAGGCAGCATCAACCACCTGGTCATACACGGCGCAAGTGGTCGGGTGCTCGGCCAGCGACACGAAGCGGCGGCTGCTGCCTTCGAGGGCATCGATCGAACCGGTCTCGATGTCGTATACCCAACCGTGCAACTTCAGCAGACCTTTTTCCTGGGCCAGGCGCACGCTCGGATGGGTCTGGATGTTAGCCAGCTGCGCGATCACATTCTCCCGAACCATTGAACTCACTTTCGCCGCTTCATTGGCGTGATGACGCGACTCGTTGATGACTTTTGCCGACTCGGCGTGTTGCAGCCAGCTGCCGACGGCGGGCAGGTGATCCATGCAGGTGCACTTGGCGACAGCGGTCATGGCGCCGCAGTCGGAATGGCCGCAGATCACGATATCGGTCACGCCCAGCACGGCGACGGCGTATTCGACCGTGGCTGACACACCCCCGGGATGGGGGCTGTAGGAGGGCACGATGTTGCCGGCGTTACGGATCACGAACAGCTCGCCCGGTTCTTGCTGGGTCAGCAATTCCGGCACCACACGGCTGTCGGAACAGGTGATGAACAGCGTGCCGGGGTGTTGCGTGGTGGCCAGGTGTTTGAACAGGTCGGTGCGTTGTGGAAAGACGTCTTTCTGGAACTTCAAAAAACCTTCGATGAGCGCTTTCATGGTGGTGTCCTCATGGGGGGCCGGGTTTGGCCCGCACGGAGGTGCGGGCCGTTGTCGAGTCAGAAAGGACGCAGGGGCAGGAACTTGCCGTCCAGGGTGATCACGGCGCGGTGGCCGCCTTCCGGGTCTTCAACCTTCTTCATGTCCAGCTTGAAGTTGATGGCGCTGATGATGCCGTCGCCGAACTGTTCATGGACCAGGGCTTTCAAGGTGGTGCCGTAGATCTGGATCATTTCGTAGAAGCGGTAGATGGTCGGGTCGGTCGGGACGCCCGAGAGGCTGCCGCGCAGCGGGATGATTTGCAGGCGGGCCACCGCGTCGGCGTCCAGTTCGAGTTTGTCGCCAATCACCTGGGCAGCGCTTTGCGGCAGTGGGTGCTGGCCGAGCAGGGCGGCGGTGACGTAGGCTAGGCCAAGGCCGGTGCCGTCAGTCAGGTCCTGCCAGGACAGGTTTTTACGCGCCTTGGCGTCGAGGATCTCGGTGGTCAGGGCCAGGCTTGGATCGTTGTAGGCGTGGGACTGTTGCATGATGAATCTCCGTTTGCAGTGGGGTGTGGCTGGGTGTGGGGTCATCTTCTGCCGATCCACTCATAGCGTCCAAGATCGATATACAATGCAAGGCATAAGTACTGCCTATAGATGGAGTTCCCATGCTGCTGCGTCATTTGCGTTACTTGCTGGCCGTCGCCGACCACGGCGGTTTCACCCGCGCCGCTGAAGCCCTGCACGTGTCCCAGCCCACCCTTTCGCAACAGATCCGCCAGCTTGAGGACACACTCGGTGTCAGCCTGTTTGACCGCACCTCGCGCACGGTCAAGCCCACCGACGCGGGCCAGGCCTATATCGAGTGCGCCCGGCGGGTGCTGGTGGAGCTGGAGGCGGGCAAGCGCGCGTTGCATGACGTGAAGGACCTGTCACGTGGCAGCCTGCGGGTAGCCATGACCCCGACCTTCATGGCGTATATGGTGGGGCCGCTGGTACGCGACTATGTGGCGCGGTATCCGAACATCCATCTGGAAGTCTTCGAATTGTCGATGGACGACATCGAAAGCGGGCTGGCGGATGACTCGCTGGACGTTGCGATCGCGTTCGACCAGGTGAGAAACGCCGACATCGAGTCGATCCCGGCGTTTAACGAGACCCTGGGGCTAATGGTCGGCCGGGCGCATCCGCTGTATGAAAGCCAGGACGCGTTGACGACGGGGCAGGTGGCGCAACTGGAATTTGCCCTGTTGACCCCGGAATTCTTCACGCGTACCTGCATCGACGAGTACTTCGCGCTGGCACGGATCACGCCGAAGGTGGCCATCGAGGTCAACTCGGTCAACACGCTGCTGGAAGTCATCCGCCACACCGCCATGGCAACGATCCTGCCGGAACCTATCGCCACGGGCGAGCGGGCGTTGCGCAAGATTCCACTGGTGCAGGAAGCGCCGAGGCGCGGCGCGGCGGTGCTGCGACGCAGGAACAACTATCACAGTGCGGCAGCGATGGCGTTTGTGGCGTTGGTGTTAGGCACCGATCTTCCATAGCACCACAAAACCCTGTGGGAGCGGGCTTGCTCGCGAAGGCGGTATGTCAATCGATACCTGGGCTGACTGACACACCGCCTTCGCGAGCAAGCCCGCTCCCACAGGGTTTCGATGCGGCACAAAAAAAGGCCTGCTCTTTTTGGGAGCAGGCCCTTTTTATTAATAAGCCACTAATGACTCATTTCAATTAGTAGAACCGGTCAATCACCCGAACTTCATTCTGATTCTGCATCGATGCCCACGCCTGTTTCAGCGTTTGCAGCACATTACCGATGAAGTCCTTGTCGGCTGCGGCTTTCTTGCCGACGTAGCCCTGGCCGCGACGGTACATCTTCAGTCGGGCGAGCAGGTGCTGGTTGTTCTGGTCGAACTCCGCTTCATGGCTGTGAGGCGACAGGCAGTCGATATGAACCTGGCCCGATTTGCTGATCCACAGAATATGGCTGTCGAGGCTGTCTTTTTGCGCAGCGAACATACGAGCCAGTTCTTCGATAGTGGGTTGATTGTTCAGATTCATGATAAAGCCCCCTTGACCATTTGGTGATCTTTCAAAGTTGATTCGCTAATACAAGTAGCCCATCGGTTAGTTGATCCCTGGCACCGAAACCAGGACGTCAGCAATCGTCCGCCGCAAGTGGCGAGGTCCTGCGTCTGTTGCATGTAGTCGTGTTGAATAACTGCTACGCAATAGCGTCACAACGAAGAGAAGCGGCGATAACCTTTTGGCCCCTGCCGACGTTTTCAGGGTCGGCCACAAGCTTCATGAGGACGGATCGCCAGCGCTTCTCGTCCTTGTACTGGACGTTCAGGCCAGGTCAGCTTCTTCAATCTGCCTTGTGGGCAGCGTGTATCCGGAAAAAACAGCTCGGCGGTCAGACGAGCTTGCTCAAACGTGTTGCCTGTACTCCCGATCGGGGAGACGTCTGCATCATGCAAGGGCAAATCGAAGGCGTCAACGGTTTTGTAGTGAATATCTTTGGTCACTACATATTGTCGGACAAAGCCGGGTGGAATTAGAAAAGGGTCGTTCGAAAGCACCGGTCAGGCCGACGGCGGCGAGGCGTTGAAGCGGTAGAACGTGCAGGGCAAACCCTCCACCTCCCGCTGATGCAGGGTGAACTCGCCACCCGTGAGACCCGGCATCACCCCGGCCCAGAACCGCCGCGCAGGCGGGTTCGCATCGATGTGGAAAATCTGCCATTGACCCGGGAAACGGCTCAAGAGGGTGGAAACGACAAACCTCGCGACACCTTGGCCACGAAAGCGCCGTGCGACAAACAGGTAGCCGATGTTGTACCGGGCGCCGGGCAGGTGGGTTTCATCATCCACGGTCACAAAACCGGCCAGTTCGCCGTCGACCTGGATCAGAAACGGCCGGGTCGCGGCGTTGCGCCAGTAGTCCGGCAAGGGGCGAATGTTGAAGAAGCCGTGTTCACCCAGCTGTAGCGGCAACCACTCGCTGAAATCATAGGTATAGAACTGCATGAGGTTCTCAATGATTTGCAGTTCGTCGCGCTGTGCGGCGTGCAGGGCTATCGAGGGCATCGAAGTGGCTCCCGAGACATCGTGAGAAGTGTGCCCGCATTCAGCCGCATTGCCATTGCACAGACCTCTTCGAGTCGCCCTTTCAAGTGTGAGTTGATGGTATCTCAACTCAGGCTGGCAAGAGGCGTGAGGTCATTGCTCCCACTGTTCCAGCAGTATCGAGACGAATTTTTCCGCAGCCGGGGACAATGAGGCGCCTCGTCGATAAACCAGTCCCAGGGACCGGTTCACAATGGGTTCTATCAACGGGACGCTCACCAGCGTTGGATGATCCACGGCAGGCATTGCAAGACTCGGCATGGCCGAAACGCCCAATCCCGCTTCTACCAGCCCCAGCGATGTAGACAGGTGTTGCACCTCATAGAACCACTGCGGGCGCCAGCTCAAGCCCGACAATGCGTGGTCCAGCAACATGCGGTTGCCGCTCAGGCGACCGACCCCGATCAGGCGGTAGTTGCTCAGTTCAGACCAGGTGACCGAGCTGCGTCCGGCCAGCTCATGATCGCGTCGACAGGCTAAAACAAAAGGCTCGTTGACCAGCGGCACGAACTCGATGTCCGGGTGCTGGCCGCTCATCATGTTGATGCCAAAGTCGGCTTCGCCTCGCAGAACGGCTTCCAGCCCTTCGTTGGCACTCAGGTCAAGCAGGCGAATGCGGATTTGTGGATAGCGCTCGTTGTAGAGGCGGATGACTGAAGGAAGAAAGTAGAAGGCTGCGGTGGGAATGCAGGCGAGGGTGACACGGCCGCTTTGCCGCTCCGCCAGCTCCCGGATATTGAGTATCGAGTCGTCGAAGTCGTCCAGCAGGCGTCGCGCCTTGGGCAGGAAGTCTCGGCCAACGCTGGTGAGGCTTACCCGTCTTGTGGTGCGATCGAGGAGGGCAGTGCCCAATCCCTCCTCAAGCTTTTTCATTCGGCGACTGAGCGCTGGCTGGGACAGATGCAACGCATCGGCAGCCTCGTGGAAACTGCCAAGTTCTGCGATTTTCACGAAAGATCGGATGTCATTGAGCTCGTAGTTCACTTTTTTTATCTCGACAGACCAGAGTTGTCCAGCTCGGTCACTCTAAATTTATCATTCGTAAAACGCAATAATCAGGCTGATATTTGCATTGGAAACAATTTTCAAAGCCTGCGACTCTTGCTCACAAGACATCAATTACCCCTATTGATCAACAAGAGTCAGTATTCATGCAACGAATTCCCTGTGTGCTGATGCGCGGTGGTACGTCGAAGGGCCCGGTATTTCTCGCCTGGGATCTACCTGTTGCGATCGAAGAGCGTGATGAGCTGCTGCTCAACCTCATGGGTTCTGGCCACGAGCTGGAAATTGACGGTATCGGCGGCGGTAGCCCACAAACCAGCAAGGTGGCGATCGTCAGCCCGTCGCTGCATCCTGACGCGGATGTCGACTATCTGTTTGTCCAGGTCATGGTCTCCCAGCGCCGGGTCGACACGGCGCCCAATTGCGGCAACATGCTGTGCGCCGTTGGCCCGTTCGCCATCGAGCAGGGGCTGGTCAAGGCCACCAAAGACGTCACCCGTGTGCGTATTCGCAACATCAATACCGGGACGTTTGTGAACTCGGACGTGCAGACGCCCGGTGGCACGGTCAGCTATGAAGGCGACACCGCTATCGATGGCGTGCCGGGTACCGCCGCGCCTGTGCAACTGACCTTCCTCGATGCGGCGGGCAGCAAGACCGGCAAACTGTTCCCGACCGGGCAAACGCAGGATGTGATCGACGGCATTGCCGTGACCTGCATCGACATGGCGATGCCGATGATGATCGTCGAAGCCGGCCAACTGGGTAAACGCGGTGATGAAAGCCCTGCCGAGCTGGATGCCGACAAAGCGTTCCTGCGTCGCCTGGAGTCCTTGCGCCTGCAAGCGGGCCTGGCCATGGGCCTGGGTGACGTCAGCGACAAAGTGATTCCCAAGCCAGTACTGGTGTCACCGGCCAAGGCGGGCGGCACCGTCCAGGTGCGCTACTTCATGCCACACAACTGCCACCGGGCCCTGGCGATCACCGGCTCCATCGGCCTGGCCACCGCTTGCGTCACGCAAGGCAGCGTGGTCGCGCAATTGCTGGGTGGGGTTAGCGAGCCGCGCTTGAAGCAAGTGCGCATTGAACATCCAAGTGGCGGGATAGATGTCGTATTGTCCTACACCGGTGCTCAGGGTGAGACCATTCGCGCTTCGGTGGTGCGCACTTCGCGCAGGCTGTTCTCCGGTTTTGTCTACGCCACGGCTTCCCAACGACTCGCCGGATAATTTCCCCCAGTCATTGCCGTTTTTGCATCAGCACAATTCTAAAAATGGGTGATGCCATGAAAGTTGTTAAATCGCTCTACGTCCAGATTCTCTTCGCCGTGCTGTTGGGCGTGCTGGTCGGTCATTTCTGGTCGCAACAGGCCATTGCTTTGAAACCGCTGGGTGATGCCTTCATCAAGCTGATCAAGATGATGATCGCCCCCGTGGTGTTCTGCACCATCGTCACCGGCATCGCCGGCATGAGCGACAAACGCTCCCTCGGACGGCTGCTGAGCAAGACCATGCTGCTGTTCCTGGGGTTGACGGTGATCAGCCTGATCATCGGCCTGGTGGCGGTCTACCTGTTCAAACCCGGTGTGGGCATGAACATTGACCCCGCCCAGTTGAGCACCCAGGGCCTGTCGCAGTACACCGATTCCGCCGCGAAGCTGGGCGTGGTCGAGTTTTTCATGCACATCATCCCGGATACGTTCATCGGTGCCTTCAATAAAGGTGAAGTGCTGCCGGTGTTGTTCATCGCGGTGCTGAGCGGTTTTGCGCTTTCGGCCATAGGCGAGCGGGGCAAGCCGGTGCTGGATGTACTGGAATCCGCCTCGCACATGGTGTTCAAGATTTTCTCCTACCTGATGCGCTTCGCTCCGATCGGTGCCTTCGGCGCCCTGGCGTTCACCGTCGGCCAGTACGGCATCACCTCGCTGGGCTCGCTGGCCAAGCTGATCATGACCTTGTATATCGCCTGTGCCTTCTTCGTCTTTGTGGTGCTGGGGAGCATTTGCCGGGCCAATGGCTTCAGCTTGTGGAAATTGCTGCGCTACTTCCGTGAAGAATTCCTGGTGGTGCTGGGGACTTCTTCCACGGAGCCGGTAATGCCCCGCATGCTGGAAAAGCTGCAAGCCCTGGGCTGCAAGAAAGGGGTGGTGGGGCTGGTGTTGCCAACGGGTTACTCGTTCAACCTCGACGGTACGGCGATCTACCTCTCGCTGGCAGCGGTCTTCATTGCCCAGGCCTGCAACATCGAGCTGAGCCTGACCCAGACCGTGACCATGCTGGCGATCATGTTGTTGTCCTCCAAGGGGGCGGCCGGTGTCACTGGCGCCGGTTTCGTCGCGCTGGCGTCGACACTGACGGTGATCCATGACATTCCCCTGGCCGGCCTTGCCCTGCTGATCGGTATCGACCGCTTCATGTCGGAAGCCCGGGCATTGACCAGCCTGGCAAGCAACGCGGTGGCTACCGTGGTGATGTCCATCTCGGAGAACGCCTGCGATCGCGAGACACTGATGCGCACCCTGGACGGCAAACCTTCGCCCGCTGCGACCCCCACCCCAGTCCGGAACCCGGACTGGGATGGCCTGAAGGCCACGGAACAGGCCTGACCGGTCGCGGTTGAGTCCAAACCCCTGATTACCTCAATGAACACCCCCGCCAGGCACCGTTGATCGTGCCGTCTGGCGGGCACGGGGTCGTGCGCCTGTGCGTCGGCCACGCTACTCATAAGAACAAGAGAACTGACCTATGCTCGCATTGCTTGGCTTGGCCATGGTGGTGGTCTTCACCGTCCTGATAATGACCAAACGCTTGTCACCGATTGTCGCCCTGACGGTGGTGCCGATTGTCTTTGCCGTCATTGGCGGTTTCGGTGGCACGACCGGCAAGATGATGCTGGACGGCCTGAAAATGGTTGCACCGTCGGCCGCGCTGCTGCTGTTCGCGATTCTGTTTTTCGGCTTGATGATCGACGCCGGCCTGTTCGACCCGCTGATTCGCAAGATCCTCAAGCGCGTCAACGGCGACCCGATGAAAATCGCGGTCGGCACCGCCTTGCTGTCGCTGCTGGTGGCCCTGGACGGAGATGGCACCACCACCTACATGATCACCTGTGCGGCCATGCTTCCCCTGTACAAGCGTATCGGCATGAATCCGATGATTCTGGCGACCATTGCCATGCTGTCCCTGAGCATCATGAGCGGCATGACCCCTTGGGGAGGGCCGGCGACCCGGGCGATCGCGGCGCTGGGCCTGGATGCCGGTGAATATTTCGTTCCGTTGCTGCCGACCATGATTGGCGGGGCGATGTGGGTGGTGTTCACCGCCTTCCTGCTGGGCCGTGCCGAGCGCAAGCGTATCGGTAATATCCAGCTGGAAAGCGGCGGCGGTGATTGCTACATCAAGGCGATTCTTGAAGACACGCCGCACAAGCGACCGAAACTGGCGTACGTCAACCTGCTGCTGGTAATCGCCGTGATGGTCGCGCTGGTGATGGGGATCATGCATTCCGCGATCCTGTTCCTGATCGGCTTCGTACTGGCGCTGATGATCAACTATCCGCAACTGGATATTCAGAAGGAACGCATCCTCGCCCATTCGGGCAACGCCATGACCGTCGTACTGTTGGTGTTTGCCGCCGGCATCTTTGCCGGGATCTTCTCCGGCACCAAGATGGTCGACTCGCTGGCGCAAACCCTGGTCGACTGGATCCCGCCGTCCTGGGGGCACCTGTTCCCGCTGGTGGTGGCAATTACCAGTATGCCGCTGACCTTCGTCCTGTCCAACGATGCTTACTACTTCGGTGTGGTGCCTATCCTGGCGAATGCCGCGGCGGCTTATGGCATTGACCCGGTGGAAATCGCCCGCGCGTCGATTCTCGGGCAGCCCGTGCACCTGATGAGTCCGTTGGTTGCCTCAACCCTGTTGCTGGTGGGGATGGTTGATCGCGATATCGGCGACTTCCAGAAAGCCACCGTCAAGTGGGCGGTGCTCACCTCCCTTGTGATTACCGCGTTGGCCCTGCTGACCGGGGCAATCAGTCTCTTCACCTGATCCACCCAAACCACCGGTTGTCCCCTGACGCGCCTCGCGAGCGAGGCGCGCGCTGTTCTGCACTCTAAAAAACAACAATGAGTAGTTCGCTATGACGACTTTGTTCACCCGTGGAGTTTCATTTCCTCTTCTGGCACTTGTGCCATTGGCGAGTGCCAGCGCTGAAGGATTTATCGACGACAGCAAGCTCAAGCTGCAATTGCGCAACGTCTATTTCAACGAAAACTTCCGCGACGAGCATGGCTTGAGTGCCAGGTCGGCAAGCACGGCGAAGAGCGAACGAACCGAATGGGCCCAGGGATTTCTGTTGGATTACCAGTCGGGATTTACCCCTGGCACCCTCGGCTTTGGCGTGGATGCCCTTGGCTTGCTCGGGGTCAAGCTCGACTCCGGCCGTGGCCGCAGCGGTACGGGCTTGTTGCCCGTCCATGATGACGGTCGCGCGGCTGACGAATTCGCCAGCCTGGGTCTGACGGCCAAGGCCCAACTGGCCAGGACCACGGTCAAATACGGCACCTTGTTACCCAAGACTCCGGTGTTGATCTACAACGATGCGCGTCTGTTGCCGCAGACGTACCAGGGCACACAGATCAGTAGCCTCGACATCGACAACCTCACCCTCACCGGGGGCTACCTGGATCGATTCAAACTGCGTGATTCCACCGACAGCATGCCGATTGTGCCCGACGGTTATGGCGGGGATAAATCAGGCGACTTCAACTACGCAGGGGCCGAATACAAGCTGGGGAAAACCATTCGCTTGAGTTACTTCTACGGCGAACTGGAAAACTTTTACCGTCAGAATTTCGCGGGCATCCAGCACGATCTGCCTTTGGGCGGCGGCGTGCTGACCAGTGATCTGCGCTACTTCAACAGCGTCGATACCGGCTCTGCCTACGCTGGCAAGATCGACAACGACATGCTGAGCGGGCAGCTGTCCTACGCCATCTCCGGCCATACCTTCGGTGGCGGATACCAGGCCCTCAGGGGTGACGCCGGACTGCCCTACATCAGTGGCGCCACGGTTTATTCCTTCAGCAACGCCGGTATCGGCAAGTTCATCGAGGAGGATGAAAAAACCTGGATGCTCGGTTACGGCTATAACTTTGCGGCCGTCGGCGTGCCGGGCCTGACGTTCTCGACCCGTTACCTGAGCGGCAACGACGGCAAGTCCGACACTGCGATAAAAGAGTGGGAGCGTGATGCTGAACTGGCGTATGTCGTGCAGCAAGGCACCTTCAAGGGGCTGGGTGTGCGGTTGCGTAACTACGTGTACCGCTCGGATTATTCCCGTGGCCGAGACAGCAACCGGATCTACTTTACCTACGACATCGCGCTTTGGTGATCCCCTGATCGCGGCCTTGCGATTTTCGCAGGCCGCCTTTTCAGCGTCGGCTTCATAGGATTGGGTAAAGGATTTCAACGATGTCGTTCAAAACCAAAATACTGCTGCTGACCTTGTTACCCGTGATGTTGTTTGCCCTGGTGACAGGGTTGAGCACCCGCGCCACTTTACTGTCCCAGGCCGAGCAGGAAATCGCTCAGACCCGCGAGCGACTGCTTGAGGAGAGCCGCACCCGGCTCAAGGACTACGCCAGCATTGCGCGCACGGCTATCGCCGATCTTTATGATCAGGCGGCTCCCGGGGATCCCTCCATCCGAGCCCTGGCGATCAGTCGCTTGTCGACCGTGAAGTATGGTGATGACGGTTACTTCATGGGGTACGACAGCCAGGTCGTGCGCCTGTTTCGCGGTGACAGCAGCGAAGGCGTCGGCACCAACATGAGTGATCGCAAGGACAACAACGGGGTTTATTTGAACCGTGAAATGGTCGCGGCGGCAAAAAATGACACGCACTTCGTCAATTACTCAGGTGGGGTGGTCAACACCGCTAAAGTGGTGCCAAAGCTCGCCTACAGCTTCTATTTGCCCAAGTGGGACATGGTCGTGGTCACCGCGATCAACCTGGACCGCATTGAAGTTCAGGTCGCAGAAGTGCGGGCGGATGTGGATGCGCGGGTGCACAGCCTGATGTACAGCATTGCGATCATCGCTTCGGTGCTAGTGGGCATGATCGGGGCTTTGGCCCTGCTGCTGGTCAGGCGCAGTTTGCGTCCCTTGACCCTGATCCGGACCCATCTCGACCAAATCGCTGCGGGTGAGGGTGACCTGACGCGGCGTCTGCCACTTGTCAGTCGGGACGAGCTGGGACAACTGGCCGGTTCGTTCAATGCGTTTATCGAAAAGATTCACGGCCTTGTCAGCCAGATCGTCGCCATGAGCGAGCAGTTGAATGGATCAGTGAGCCATGTGGCCGAGCAGAGCAGGCACATTGACCGCGCCATGGATAAGCAGCGCCAGGAAACCGACCAGGTGGCGGCGGCCATAAACGAGATGTCATCGGCGGCGCAAGAAGTGTCGGCCAGCGCGCAAAATGCTGCAGACGCAGCGGTCGAGACCGACAGACAGTCCCGGCACGCCAGGCAAATAGTCAACGGCAGCATGACTCGAATCCAGGCACTGACCGTGGAGCTTGATGAGAGTGGCGTCTCGATGAAGAGTCTCCAGGACGATGTCGCGTCTATCGTCACCGTACTGGATGTCATTCGCTCGATTGCCGAGCAGACCAATCTTCTGGCACTCAACGCGGCCATTGAAGCTGCGCGTGCCGGTGCTGCCGGGCGCGGATTTGCGGTGGTTGCCGATGAGGTGCGAGCCTTGGCCGGCCGGACTCAGCGCAGCACCCAGGAAATCCAGGCGATGGTTGAGCGCCTCAAGAGCACGACGGGTGGCGTAGTCACTGCCATGCACCAGTCCACCCAGGCAGCTCAAGGCGCTAACGCTCAGGCCGATCAGGCGGGTGAGTTCCTGGGCAACACTGTTGAACTGATCGCGACTATCAATGCGATGAACGCTCAAATCGCAAGTGCTGCAGAGGAGCAAACCTCGGTGGCTGAGGAGATCAACCGGGGAGTGCATCAGATCGCGCGGGCGATCGACGCCGTTGCCAACCAGACTCAGAACGGGGTCAAGACAGTCGATGAGCTGTATACGATCGGCAAACGTCTGCAAAGCTTGCTGGGGCAATTCAAAATTTGATGCGGTCCTGCACGGTGTTTGTCAGGACTCGCCGGCAAGTGCTCTGCATTCAATCGCTGATGAAAAAATTCAAAAAACTATGAAGCACTGCGCTTGCGGGGGGCCTTGGCCGTGGGTTTGGCGCCCGTCGATGGTTTGCGCTTGGCCGGCTTGCGTTTGTTTTTCCATGGCGTGGCACCTTTCCCGGCTGGGCTTGCCGGGCCGGTGATGGTCAGGTTCAGGCTGGCGCAGCGGGCAACCTGCTTGCTCATCCACGCCGCCTGTTTGGTGACGAACTCTTCGAGGCTCATTTCCCCGCTCTGCACCATGTCCAGCGCCTGCTCCCAGATGGCCGTGGTGCCCGGATCGGCAATCGCTCGCGGCACGGCATCGATCAGGCTGAACGCGGCGGGTGTGGCCGACAGGGCCTTGCCGTTCTTGACCAGATAACCACGGTCGAGCAGGCCCTGGATGATCGAGGCGCGGGTGGCTTCGGTGCCGATGCCGGTGGTGTCCTTGAGCTTTTGCTTGAGCAGCGGATCTTCCACCAGCCTGGCCACGTTCTTCATGGCTTTGATCAGGTCGCCTTCGGTGAAGGGCTTGGGTGGTTGGGTCCAGAGGTCCTTGAGCTGCACGTTGGCCACCGCGCAATCGATACCTTCGCGCAGGGCGGGCAGGGTTTGCGGGGCCGGTGTCTCCCGGCCTTTGGCCGGGGCGAGGGCTTCGGGCAGGGCGCGTTTCCAGCCGGGCTCGACAATCTGCTTGCCGACCGCGCGCAGGGCTTCGCCGGCGCAGTCGAAATCGGCCTGGGTACGGTCATATTCGTGATTGGGCAGGAATTGCGCGAGGTAGCGCGCGCGGATCAGGGTGTAGACCGCCCGTTGCTTGCCCACCAGTCGGTCGAGGTTTTTCGCCGCGGCGGTGGGGATGATGCCGTGGTGCGCGCTGACCTTGGCATCGTTCCAGGCGCGCGAGCGGCGTTGCGGTTCGAGATGATCGTGCAAGGCGTTCAGCGCCGGATCGGCCTGGCGCAGCGCCGCGAGGATGCCCGGCGCCTCGCTGTGCTGGCTCAGCGGCAGGTAGCCGCAGTCGCTGCGCGGGTAGGTGATGAGTTTGTGCGTCTCGTAGAGCGCCTGGGCGATGTCGAGGGTTTCCTGGGCGCCGAGACCGAGTTTCTTCGAGCAGACTTCCTGCAAGGTGCCCAGGTCGAACGGCAGCGGGGCCACTTCGCGCATCCGCTCGGTGCGCAGCTTGATCACCCTGGCACTCGCCGCGCCCATCATCGCCTCGGCGGCCTGCCGGGCCAGCGCCTGGTTCAGGCAGCGATCCTGATCGTCGCAGGCCTCGGAAGCCGCACGCCATTGCGCGGTGAACGGGGTGCCGTCGTGCAGCAGGTGCACGTCGATGGCCCAGTAGGCGACGGGGACGAAGTCGGCAATGCTGCGATCGCGATCCACCACCAGGCGTAGGGTCGGGGTTTGCACCCGGCCGACCGGCAGCACGCCCTGATACCCGGACTGGCGCCCCAGCAGGGTGAACAGTCGGCTCATGTTCATCCCGATCAGCCAGTCGGCCCGGCTGCGTCCCAGGGCCGAATGGTACAGGCTGAAGGTCTCGCTCCCCGGCTTCAGGGCGGCGAGGGCCTTACGGATCGAGGCATCGTCCAGCGCCGACAGCCACAAGCGGCGAATCGGTCCGCGATAGCGGCAATGCTCCACCAGTTCCCGGGCGATCATTTCGCCTTCACGGTCGGCGTCCGTGGCGATGATCAATTCGCTGGCCTCGCCGAGCAGGCGCTTGACCGCCTTGTACTGGCTGGCCGTGCGCGGCTTGACCGTCATCTTCCATTGCTCCGGGATGATCGGCAGGTCGGCCAGCACCCAGCGCTTGTAGCGCGCGTCATAGGCATCCGGCGGCGCGGTTTCCAGCAGATGGCCGATGCACCAGGTCACGGTGACGTCTGTTCCCAGCCAGCAGCCATCGCCGCGGCGTTTGGCGCCGAGCACGGCCGCAATGTCCTTGGCCTGGGAAGGTTTTTCACAAAGGTACAGCCGCATATCCACCATCGTCGATCAGTCACCGGAAGGTGCACAGAATGGCGGGTGATGGGCGCGGGGGCAATCTTTATCTGTATGGATGTACAGTTTGTGCGTGGCGGTTGGTGATGCAGGCCGTTTGGCTGTGAGGCGATCGTGAATGCAAAAACTGGGTTATACCTGATAAATCGTGGTCTCAGGTTTTGGGGCTGCTGCGCTGCCCATCGCTGTAGGCGCGAGCTTGCTCGCGATGAACGATAACGCGGTTAATCGTCATGAGGAACGAACGCCATGAAAAGCACCGGTCCCAGTCCTGTCATCACCATCGCCGAACAACCCGGCTGCCTGTTGGTGAAGTTCCACGGTATCCAGGTGGCCGCGTCCTCGCGCGCGCTGGTGCTGCTGGAGGCCAATTACCCGCCGGTGTACTACGTGCCGCGCGAGGACATCGACGAGAAGTATTACGCCCGCACCGATCACACCAGCTATTGCCCCTACAAGGGCGATGCCAGTTACTTCAGTCTGCAGATCCCGGGGCATGAAGGCGCCAACGCGGTGTGGAGCTACGAGAACCCCAAGGTGTCCGTCGCACAAATTCGCGAATACATGGCGTTCTATCCGGACCAGGTGAAGTTCGAGGTGGTTGAACTCGACGAGTGAGTCGCATGAAAAGATCGCCGCCTGCGGCAGCTCCTACAGGGACGCATTCCAAAGTAGGAGCTGCCGAAGGCTGCGATCTTTTGAGTTCAATCAGTTCTTGTCCAGATCCACGTTCCGTGTCTCACGCAGGCACAACATCCCCACCACCAGGCTCACCCCGGTAATCAACACCGGGTACCACAGCCCGTAGAAGATGTCCCCGGTGTACACCACCAGCGCGAACGACACCGTCGGCAGGAAGCCGCCAAACCAGCCGTTGCCAATGTGGTAGGGCAGGGACATCGAGGTGTAGCGGATGCGGGTCGGGAACAGTTCGACCATCAGCGCCGCCAGCGGGCCGTAGCACATGGCGGAAATGATGATCAGCGCGACGATCAGCGCCACGATCATCGGCTTGTTGATTTGCTGCATGTCGGCCTGTTGCGGGTAGCCGGCGAGGGTCACCGCGCCGCGCAGGGCGGCTTCGTCGAAACCGTCGATCTTCACGTCGCCGACGCTCACCTGCACGCCACTGCCCGCCGGGGCGGCGGCGCTGCTGTACGGCAGGCCCTGTTTGACCAGGAAGGTCTTGACCTTGTCGCAGGGGCTATCGAATTTCGCCTTGCCCACCGGATCGAACTGGAAGGTGCAGGTGGCCGGGTCGGCCAGTACGGTGATCGGTGCCTGGCGGCTGGCCTGGTCGATGGCCGGGTTGGCGTAGTGAGCCAGGCTCTTGAAGATCGGGAAGTACAGCGCAGTGGCCAGCAGCAGGCCGATCATCAGCACCGGTTTACGCCCGACCTTGTCCGACAGCCAGCCGAAGAAAATGAAGAACGGCGCGCCGATGGTCACGCTGACGATCAGCAGGCCGTTGGCCACGGCGGGGTCCATTTTCAGGAACTGGGTGAGGAAGAACAGCACGTAGAACTGTGCCGCATAGAAGGTCACGGCTTGCCCGGCGTTGATGCTGAACAGGGCGATCAGCACGACCTTGAGGTTTTCCCATTTACCGAAGGAATCGCGGATCGGCGATTTGCACAGCTTGCCTTCCTCTTTCATTTTCACGAAGGCCGGCGACTCGTGCAGGCTCAGGCGGATCCAGGTCGAGATGCCCAGCAGGATGATCGAGAACAGGAACGGAATGCGCCAGCCCCAGACTTCGAACTGATCGCCCGTGAAGTAGCGGCAACCGAGCACCACCAGCAGCGACAGCAACAGGCCGAGGGTCGCGGTGGACTGAATCCAGCTGGTATGGAAGCCGCGCTTGCCCATCGGCGCGTGTTCGGCCACGTAGGTCGCAGCGCCGCCGTACTCGCCGCCCAGGGCCAGGCCCTGGAGCATGCGCAGCACCACAAGGATGATCGGGGCGGCGATGCCGATGCTGGCGTAGGTCGGCAGCAAGCCGACACAGAAGGTCGCCAGGCCCATGAGGATGATGGTGGCGAGGAAGGTGTACTTGCGTCCGATCATGTCCCCCAGCCGGCCGAACACCAGGGCGCCGAACGGCCTGACGACGAAGCCGGCGGCGAAGGCCATCAGCGCGAAGATGAACGCCGTGGTGTCGTTGACCCCGGCGAAGAACTGTTTGCTGATCACCGCCGCGAGGGCGCCATAGAGGAAAAAGTCATACCACTCGAAGACCGTCCCTAGCGACGAGGCGAAGATGACTTTCTGGGTTTCCTTGCTGGTGCCCGCGCTGCGCACGGCTTCCAGGGGCTGAACGTGTTCTGACATATCGGTATCCCTCACAGTGATTGTTTTTGTTGTTCCACTGTCGGCGCCAGCCTTGTGGGCGGGTACCGCTACTGCGATGTATCGGGTGTACTCGTTAATCTGCTTTCTGTAGGAGCGAGCCTGCTCGCGATGGACTTCAGGGCGCCGCGGGGTATCCGGGTTCCCGCGTTATCGTTCACGACCATCGCGAGCAGGCTCGCTCCTACAGGGGGGCGCATGGTTCAGGGGTGTGTGACCAGTTCCAATGTCGGGGTGATACTCCTTGTCGCGGGATTGAGGATCAGTTCCGCGGCTTTCTCCGCGATCATCAGCGTAGGCGAACAGGTGTTGCCCGAGGTGATGCGCGGCATGATCGAGGCGTCGGCGATGCGCAGGCCCGGGATGCCGTGGACCCGCAGTTCGGCATCGACCACCGCATCGGCATCGTTGCCCATGCGGCAGGTGCCGACCGGATGGAAAATGGTGGTGCCGATGCGCGCGGCAGCCTCGTGCAGTTGCTCTTCGCTTTGCAGACTGTCGCCGGGCAGGTATTCGACCGGTTTGAACGGTTTTAGGGCCGGTGCCGCCACGATTCGCCGGGTCAGGCGAATGGCCTCGGCGGCCACCCGCAAATCTTCCGGATGGCTCAAATAGTTGGGCTGGATCAGCGGCGCGTCTTGTGGGTTCGCGGAACGAATCTCCACCCGGCCACGGCTTTGCGGACGCAGGTCACAGACCGACGCGGTGAACGCCGGGAAGGCATGCAGCGGCTCGCCGAAGCGCTCCAGCGACAGCGGCTGCACGTGGTATTCGAGATTGGCCGAGGTCTGCTCCGGCCCTGAACGGGCAAAGGCCCCAAGCTGGCTTGGCGCCATGGACAGCGGGCCGCTGCGGTCATACAGATAACGCAGGCCCATGCCCATCTTGCCCCAGAGGCTGCCGGCGATCTGATTGAGGGTGCGGGCATTTTCCAGTTTGTAGATCAGCCGCAGTTGCAGGTGGTCTTGCAGGTTGCCACCCACGCCGGACAGTTCATGGGTGACGCCGATACCCAGGCGTTGCAGCAGCGGGCGAGGGCCGATGCCCGAGCGCTGGAGGATGCTGGGCGAACCGATGGAGCCGGCGCACAGGATGATTTCCTTGCGTGCCTTGAACGTTTTCGCCTGCGCGTGCAAGCGGACACTGACCGCTGAGGCGCGGCCGTTTTCCAGCAGTACCCGGTCGACTTCGACACCCGTCAATACGGTCAGATTGGCCCGATCGCGGATCGGCTTGAGAAACGCCTTGGCCGCGTTCCAGCGAACCCCGGCTTTCTGGTTGACCTGGAAGTAGCCACAACCTTCGTTGTCGCCCTGGTTGAAGTCGTCGATGCTGGCGATGCCGCTTTGTTCGGCGGCGCTGCGAAACGCATCGAGAATGGGCCACGACAGGCGCTGGCGTTCGACTCGCCATTGGCCGGTGGCGCCATGGAACTCGGACTCTCCGGCAAAGTGGTTTTCGCTTTTCCTGAACAGTGGCAGTACGTCCTGCCAGCGCCAGCCGGGGTTGCCGTCGGCGGCCCAGCCGTCGTAATCGCCGGCCTGGCCACGCATGTAGATCATGCCGTTGATCGAGGAGCAGCCACCCAGCACTTTGCCGCGTGGATAACTCAGGGTCCGGCCTTGCAGGCCGGGTTGCGCTTCGGTCTTGAAGCACCAGTCGGTGCGCGGGTTGCCGACGCAGTACAGGTAACCCACGGGGATATGAATCCACGCATAGTTATCGCGGCCGCCGGCTTCGAGCAGCAACACCCGGTGTTGCGGGTTGGCCGATAGCCGATTGGCCAGCAGGCAGCCGGCCGGGCCGGCCCCGACCACGATGTAGTCGTATTCATCAAGGGAAGCTTGCATCCCTGGCCTCGTATTGTTGTTCTTGTTGTGTCCCATCCTAGTTGTTAGCTTTCGTTAAAAGAATGTTAGTTTTTACCCAGCTGCTGTGCGTTTTTAGACAGCGCCTTCAATTGCCTGGCCCAAGGATGATTCATGTTCGACTGGAACGACCTGCGGTTTTTTCTGGAGTTACAGCGCAGCGGGCGTTTGCTGACCGCCGCCCGCCGTTTGAACACCACCCATGCCACCGTCGCCCGGCACATCGAGGCCATCGAAAAGAGCCTCGGCACCGCGCTGTTCGTCCAGCATGCCCAGGGCTATGAGCTGACACCGGCGGGCGAAGCGCTGCTCAAGCACGCCGAGGCCATGGAAAACGTCGCGCTGCTGGCCCAGGAGGAAATCACCCAGTCCACGGCGCCGCTGGGCAAGATCCGCGTCGGGGTCACGGAAGGGCTGGGCATCATGTTCCTGTCCAGCCGCATGAACGGGTTGTTCGAGCGTTATCCGGGCCTGGAAGTGGAGTTGGTGGCGGTGCCGCGCTTCGTCAGCATCCTCAACCGCGAAGCGGAAATCAGCATCCACCTCGAACGCCCGTCCGCCGACATGCTGGTCACGCGAAAATTGACGGACTATCGCCTGGCGCTCTATGCCAGCCAGGCGTATCTCGACAAGGCGCCACCGCTGCACCATCGCGAAGACCTGGGGCGTCATGCGTGGATCGGTTACGTCGACGACTTGTTGTTCAGCCAGGAACTGATGTTCCTCAACAGTTTCTGCCGCAATCCGCAGGTGGTGTTCCACAGCACCAGCGTCATCGCCCAGCAACAGGCCGCCCGCGCCGGCCTGGGCATTGCCGTGCTGCCGTGCTACATGGCCAGCGCCGACCCCGGGCTGGTGCCGTTGTTCGCCGAGGAAAGCATCCTGCGCAGCTACTGGATCAGCACCCGGCGCGAACTGCACAAATCCGTACGCCTGCGGGTGATGTGGGACTACGTGGTGGAGTTGTGCGAGCGTGAGCAGGACCTTCTGCTGGGCGCGCAACCCTTGTAGGGGCAAGCTCGCGCCTACGCTTGCGGTGGTTCGCGGGTAGCGCGCTGCGCTGGGCGGCGCGGCTTTCCATCGGGAATCGACAGGATGGCGCGCAATCCGCCCTCCGGTCGATTGACCAGTGTGATTCGTCCGCCCAGTCGGGTGGCGATGGCGTTGACGATGGTGAGCCCCAGTCCCGCGCCCTGTGGGTTGCCACGGCTGTAGAAACGTTCGAACAGGCGGGCGCGATCCGCTTCATCGATACCCGGCCCCTGGTCTTCGACACTCAGG
Organism: Pseudomonas fluorescens; assembly: GCF_902498195.1. Lineage (GTDB taxonomy): Bacteria > Pseudomonadota > Gammaproteobacteria > Pseudomonadales > Pseudomonadaceae > Aquipseudomonas > Aquipseudomonas fluorescens_BU. The sequence continues at coordinate 184,241 of NZ_CABVIY010000003.1, forward strand.
TGATAGAACCCCTCGGCCTGATTCAATTGCACGGTGATCACGCCCTGTTCCGGCGAAAAATTCGCAGCGTTGGTGATCAGGTTGTTCAAGGCGATGTCGATGCTGGCGGCGTCCGTGGTCAGGTTGCAAGGATGGTCGCTGCCATCGAATGCCAGTTCCAGATGCTTGCTCAGCAGCCAGGGCGTGAGTTGAACCAGGCTGTCGCGAATGCTCTGGGTCAGGTCAATGGCGCGCAGGGTCGGGGCGCCGGCCTTGGGCTCCAGGCGGGCCATGGTCAACAATTGATTGACCAGGCGGCTGGTGCGATCGACGCCCGCGATCAAAAACGCCAGGGACTCGCGACGTTCCTCCTCGGTGCCCGCTTCCAGCAGGTTTTGCGCGTGCACTCGCAGTACGGCAAGCGGGGTGCGCATCTCATGGGCGGCATCGGCGATGAAACGCCGTTCTCGGCCAAGCACTTCCTGAATCTGCGCGAGCATCCGGTTGAGCGCCGCCTGCATCGGTTCCAGTTCGCTGGGCAGCGGTGTCAGGTGCAGCGGTTCCAGCGATCCGCTGTGCCGTGCCCGCAGGGTTGCCGCCATGTCGGCCAGGGGTTTGAGGCCCCAGCCGATGGCCAGCCAGACCATCGCCGCCAGAATCAGGCTGCCCAGCACATTCGGCCACAGGGTATGGCGCACGATCCGGTCTACCAGGTCAGCCCGCACATCGTCGCGTTCACCGACCCAGATTCGCAGATCATTCTGCTTGTCTTCCAGCAAGAACGCGCGCCAGTGGCGGTTATTGAGGTCCACCACGTCACTGAAACCGGGTTTCGACGGGGGCACGGTGAAGGCGGGCGCGCTGGCGGTGTGCACCAGCACCTCGCCCTTGTGATTCCAGACCTGAAAGGCAATTTTGCTTTCGTAAGGATGGCCATCGACCCTGGGCACGGCTTCACTCAAGGCCAGGTTGAACGCCTGATACAGACGGGTATGTTCCTCGCTGGCCAGCGGCATGCGCATGACACCCTGGAGCAGTCGGGCGTTCTGGGCCAGTTGGGCGTCATAGACTTCGGCAATTTCGTGATTGCTGTCGTGCAGGTTGAGCACGCTGATCACGGCGAGACCGGCGAGCATCAGGCCGATGATCAGCGTCAGGGTACGACGCCGGATCGAGGTCACCGGCGCTCCTCCACCAGGTAACCGACACCCCGGATGGTGCGGATCAGGTCGGTGGAGAACTTCTTGCGCAAGTGATGGATATGCACTTCCAGGGTGTTGCTTTCCGCTTCCTCGCTCCAGCCATAGAGCAACTGCATCAAATGATCGCGGGTCATGACCCGGCCCGGCGGCGAAAGCAGTTCGTGGAGCAACTGATATTCCTTGGGCGTCAGGGCCACGGGTTCCCCGCGATAGGTCACTTGCTGGGTGCCGGGGTTCAGGCTGATGCCGGCATGTTCGATCAACGCATGGGCGCGGCCCGCGCTGCGCCGCAGCAAGGCCCGCAGGCGCGCCTTGAGTTCGGCGAGGTCGAAGGGTTTGATCAGGTAATCGTCGGCGCCTGCATCCAGCCCGGCGATGCGGTCTTCAGTGGCATCACGGGCGGTGAGAATCAGCACCGGAACATTCGAGCCACTGTCACGCAGGCGCCGCAGCACGTCGAGGCCATCCATGCGTGGCAGGCCCAGGTCAAGCACCGCCAGGTCAAAGGCCTCGCTGAGCAACGAATGCAGCGCACTGCAACCGTCCTGCACCCAGTCGACGGTATACCCTTCACGGCCCAGGGCCTGGTGGATACCTTCGCCCAGGGCCACATCATCCTCGATCAGAAGTAAACGCACGCGGACTCCTGTCAGTTGAGTTTCTGGTTAACGTCGACCAACAGCGTTTCGATTTCCTGGCGGCGTCCGGCATCGGCGGTTTCCCGACCTGGCCGTGGGGGCGCGTTCAGGGCCTTTTGCAGTGCCGCCTTAGCTTCACTGTAGCGTTTTTGGCGGTAGAGGTGATCGCCCCAGAAATACAGGCTGTCGATACCGTTGGGGTTCAATTGCAAGGCGAGCTTGAGCAACTGTTCAGCCTTGTCCGAGTCGCCAAAGCCGATCGGCCAGCCCGGAACACGGTCATACAGTGCCCCAAGGCTGGTGTAGGCCGAGCCCTGCAAGGCCTTGGGATCCAGGGACAGGGCTTTTTCCAGGTCAACCCTGGCCTCCTTGACCTTGCCCAGTGCGCCGAGCCCGCCTTGGGCGCCGGCCCAACTGCTGGTGACGATGCCGGACCAGATCCATGCCTCGGCCACCGATTGCCGTTCCTGGGTGAAGCGTGCGGCCTGGGCGGCCAGTTTTTCAAAAGCGGCCGTGCGTTGCCCGGCGGGCAGTTCGTATTGAATGTGGGCCCAGTTTTGCTGGATGCCGACAAGTCGTTGCTGGTCAGCGGGCTCCAGCGCCCAGACACCCTGGCTCAGCGTGCCCAGCAACAGGTAAGCGGCGAATTTTTTCATGGTTTGAGATCCTCGCTGTCGGGCTTTTGACTCAAGCGGCGAATCAGCGGCAATTGCTTGCGCAAGCCGCGATCCACCAGGTTGGGCAGCAGGCTGTTGAGGCGCACGAAAAAGCGCTCCGGCCAGCCCAGGTACAAATCACGGCGATCACCGGCGATGGCGTGAATCACGGCCGAGGCGACGGTCTGCGGATCGTCGACACTGGCTTTGAGTGCGTCATTCAAGGCCTGCGCCGCCGGGCTGTTCATGCTGGTACGCGTGGCACGGGGCGCGACATACAGGACGCCGACGCGTGTGTCGGCCAGTTCCCGGCGCAAGGCTTCGCAGAACCCGCGCAAGGCAAACTTGGTGGCGCAATAGCTGGCGTAACCGGGGTAGCCGATGGAGCCGTAGGTCGAGCCGACGTTGACCACCATCGCGCTCTCGGCTTGCTTGAGCAGCGGCAGGAACAGCTTGGTCAGGCAGATCGGTGCGCCGACGTTCACGGCCAGCATCGCCTGGATGTCACTGTCTTCGAGCTGTTCGAGCATGGCGAAGTGATTGATCCCGGCGGCGTTGATCAGCAGATTGATGCCGCCGACGGCTTCGGCGGCGGCCAGCACTTTGTGCCGGTCGGCGATCAAGGTCAGGTCGGCACCCACCCAGGACAGGGTGTGAGGGTAGCGTTCGAGTAAAGGCAACAACGGCTCCCGATGCCGGGCCACCGCCAATACACAGGCGCCACTGGCGCACAGTGCGGTGGCGATGGCCAGGCCGATACCACCGCTGGCACCGGTCAGCACGACACGAGCCTCACGCAGGCGCATGCAGGTTCTCCCCGTCACGTGGCAAGCCGCGAAACATATCGGCGTACAGTTTGTAGACCACCCTGGACGCATGAATCACCGCCGCCTGGTCTGTCGGGTCGTCCAGCGTGTTCATCAGTCGGCGATAGGTCTGCATGTGCTCGATATCGAGCGACCCGTGGGAATTGAGGTAGCTGAAGGCCGTTTCCGGCAAGTCCAGGCGCTCGCGAATGCTGCCGGCCGCGTGGGTGGCCAGGGCTATGCTGGTGCCTTCCAGCACATTGACCATGCCGAACAGGCCGACCGGGTTGTCCCGGGCAATCAGGTCGTAGAGGAAACCGACCATCAGTTCGATCGGCAAGGAAGGCCGGCCGTCGCGCACGGCGTCCTTGTCGCCGCCGCAGGCCTGGATGTCATCCAGTACCCATTGTTCGTGGCCATATTCGTCCTCGATGTAGTCGCACACCGCTTCGCGCAGCCACTCCAGGCGCGTGGGCAGACGCGCACCGCAGGCCATCATCAAGGGGACGGTGTGGCGGACGTGGTAATAGGCCTGTGTCAGGAAGGCCCGGTAGCTTTCCAGGCTGACCCGACCTTCGAGCGCGTCGAGAATGATCGGCAGGTTGAACAGCTCGTGGCGCTCCTGGTGGGTGGCGGCTTGCAGCGTGTCAAAAAAACTCATGAGGCGGGTTCCTCGAACGGTGTGGGCTCGGTGAGCTGCGCCCGGTAACGCTCGACGATGGCCTCGCGACGTGGGCGGCCATTGGCGGTCAGCAAGCCATTGGCAGGCGTGAAGGGTTCATCCAGGCGGTTCCAGTGATGGACCTGGGCGTAATCGGGCAAGGCCTCGTTGGCCTCGGCCACGGTGGCGGCCAACTGTTGGTCAGTGCAATCGGGATGGCGGGGCCAGAGCAGCGCATGGTTGCGCGGCATGGCTTCGCCGTAGACGAAGGCCTGGGCGATGTGGTGGCGCTGGGTCAATTCGGCCTCGACCCATTCCGGGTTCACATTGCGCCCGAAACTGGTAATGAATTGATGCTTCTTGCGGCCTTTGAGATAGAGGAAGCCTTCCTGATCGAATTCGCCGAGATCGCCGCTGGGCCACCATTCGTCGAGGCACGGCGCTTCCCCCAGATAGCCCAGCAGGGTGGAACCCTTGATCAGCACTTCGCCGTCATCGGCCAGGCGGACCTCAACATGGGGCAGGGGCCGGCCGACACTGCCCGGGCGGCATGCGCCCGGACGATTGAGGCACACCACCGACGCGCATTCCGATAATCCGTAGCCTTCGTAAACCGGTAGGCCGACACGCTGCGCCTGTTGCAGCAGTTCTCTGGAAACCCTCGCTCCGCCTACGGCGGCAAACCGAAGCGACTGCGGATCAAACCCGTTGTTTTGCACCGCGCTGACCAGCAAGCGCAACAATTGCGGCACCAGAATCAGGCTCTCGGGAGCCCGCGTGGCCAGGCAATCGAGCAGGCGCGGCATGTCCACACCGCTGGCGCCGTGAATGCCCAGTGTGCTCTGCGCCGGAACGCTCAGCGTGGCACCCGCATACAACGCAGCATAGCAGCCGAGGTTTTCCAGCAGGACAGCCAGGGGCAGCAAGGCAAGGTGATGCCGCGGGGCGCTGGGCTGGCTGGCCTGGTCCAGCGCGCGCGCGACCCGCAGAATGCTTTCGGCACTCAGGCATACACCTTTGGGCATGCCGGTGGTGCCGGAGGTGTAGGTCAGTTTGGCGGTGCCCTCGGGCAGGCGGGTCGGAGCGCTGAAGGTGCGTCGCCAGCATTCGCCGTTTTTCTCATACCCGGCCGTTTGCAGCGCTCCTTCGAGTTCCGGCTGGGCGATCACCCGTTCGGCTTGACTCTGCTCCAGGCAGTGATGGCGTTGGGCAGGGCTGAAAAATGGCGGTAATGTCAGGCAGGTCAGGCCTTCGAACAGTGCGGCCAGATCCCAGAGCATCGCTTCAACGCCGTTGTCCAGCGCCAGTGCAACCACCTTGACGTGTTCGTCGCGCAGCCGCTGCTGGCGATGCATCACCTCGGCGTACAGCGTGGCGTAATCCACCCTTGACTGATCGCCCCACAACGCGATGCCGTCGGGTGTTCGCTCGGCGTGGCGGCGCAGGGTTTGTTTGAAATGGTCCATTTCAGGCGACATGGATGGACTCCTCGATGGACGTCGGCAAACCGAGGCGGTTGAACAAGCCGATGTTGCGTAAATGACTGAATCCGGCGCGGATGTCGCCAACGTGGACCCAGGGCTGGCTCTCGTAGTAACTGCCCCAGCTGTGGCGGTCGTCGCCCAGCCGCTCGGGGTCGGCGGCGCACAGGGTCACCGGCTGCAAACCCAGGCGATGAAAGCTGTTGACCAGGCCGATGTTGCCGGTGAACGCCACCCACTCCAGGCCGCCCATGGCCAATAGGTAGGTGATGGCGATGATGCTCAATCGTGCGCTGCCGGAGTCGCTGGCGGCCAGGTTGCCCACCTCGACAATGCCGGCTCGATCCACCGGGCGGTCGGCGGCGGCACTGATCAACGGCTCGATCAGCTCGTCCAGGTAGCGCTCCAGAAACAGTTGCCCGCTATTCGCCAGGCGCACCCCGGCCACCGCGCAGAGTTCATGCGAGGCGTTGTACATGCCAAACAGTTCCGGCATGAAATGACGGATATCGGCGCCATGGGCCTGGCGGAAACGTTGCTGGATAAAGGCTTCGAAGGCCGGGCGCCCGGGGTCGTCCGGCAGTGCCCTGAGCAGGCTCATTGGCGCTGTTTCAGCGTTGCCCAGGTGCAGCGGTAAAGGAATGTTCCAGTTGAAATCGGGCATGCAAGACATCTCCCCGGGTCTAATGGGGAGAAGTATCCGGACCTTTTCTTAATGAAGTCTGAAGACGCCACTGTTGTAGGAGCGAGCTTGCTCGCGATGGTGTGACAGTCAACGTGATGTCAACTGACACACCATCGCGAGCAAGCTCGCTCCTACTGGGGGACGGGGTTCAGGGAAGGATTTCGAAGATCGTGCTGGCCAGCCGCTCGCCGTTCACCAACACATGCACCGCATGCTTGCCCGCGTAGTGCCGGCGGGTGGTGAGTTCCTTGATGTGCTGGCCACGGGCGAGGGTTTGGGTGGTGTTGCCCGGCAGGGTCAGGGCCTTGAGCTTGAACACCTTCGCCGACGTGCTGCCGTTGGCTTTCACGTAGTCGATGGCGTAGTCGATCACCAGGCGCTGGCTGTTTTCGACCGTGGATCTGACGGCGAAGGACAGGGTGATTTTTTCCCCCAGGCCAATCACCGGCGGGTTGACCTGTACATCGACGATCTCGACTTCAGGCTTGCCGCCGGCGCCGATGATTGCCAGTGCCCGCTGATTACCCTGTTTGATCAGGCTGCGCAGGGCATGCCGGGCGATCCAGGCAGTGTGCTTGTTGTCCAGCGACCAGCCCTCGATCAGGTCCAGCACCCATTCGGGATGGTCCTTGGTGATGTCGTTGAGGTGATTGGCTACCGATTTACGCACGTAAAGACTGCTGTCGGCCTTGAGGTTGTCGAGAATGCTGGCGGCCAGTGTCGGGTCGGCCTGGATCCGTTCCAGGCGAAACGACCACGGCAAGCGCGGGCGGCAGCCTTCGCTGGCGAGGCGCCGCACGTGCTCGTTGTCGTCCAGCGACCAGGCGTGCATCCACTTCAACGAGCGTTCGATGTCGCGGCGCAGGAACGGGCGGATCGCGAATTCCGAGGAGCCGAACGCGGTGAAATACTTGAGCGCCTCCATGGAGAGTTCGAAGCGGTCAGCGCCATAGCTCGCCACGTAATGCGGCAGGCACATGCTGACGAAGCCGCTGTTGAGGCGCGGGGCGAGGGCGCGCAAGACCTCCAGCGAGGCCTCGAAATCCAGCGGCAGCACGGCATGCAGGGATTCGCTGACGCGGGCCAGGCGTTGCATGATCGATAGCTCGGCCAGGTCTTTTTTTGCCAGCTTGAGGAATGCCTTGGCATCGAACGCCGGATAGACCGCCGTCATCTCGGTGGCGATGTGCTGGAGGCGCTCGGCGTTGAAGATTTCTTTCAGGGCGGGGGCGGGTTGGTCGGCCAAAGCAGTGTCCTTGATGTTCGGGGGTTGTCTGATCTACCGCGTTATCGTTCTTCGCGAGCAAGCCCGCTCCCACATGGGTTCGGTGTCGGTCACAAGCCCCCTGTGGGAGCGGGCTTGCTCGCGAAGAGGCCGGTACAGTCACCTCATTTCTTGCCTGCTTGCTCTTCCAGCTGATCCGATTCAAACAGCCGCGCCAGTTCCGCCCGCGCTTCCTGCGCCGTCTGCATCACTTTCGCCGCGTCGTCGTAGACCGCGTGCTGGGCTTCGAGCACCTGTTCGTCGTGGTGCTTGAAGCGCTTGATCCGCGCATCGGCCTGCTCCTGGGTCAAGCCCAGGCCGATCAGCGTTTGCCGGCTCATTTCCAGGCTCGAATAAAAGGTTTCGCGCACGGCGTGGGCACCCACGTCCATCAACCGGTGCACGTGCTGGCGGTTACGGGCGCGGGCGATGATCTTCATGTGCGGGTAGAGCTTGTGCACCAGCTCGGCGGTCTTGATGTTGGTGTCCGGGTCGTCGGTGGCAATCACAAAATACTCGGCCTGCTCGACCTTGGCCGCGCTGAGGATTTCCGGGCGCATCGGGTCGCCATAGAACACCGGCACGCCGCCGAAGCTGCGGGACAGCTCAATGGTTTCCACCGAGGTGTCGAGGGCGACGAACTTGATGTTCTGCGCCCGCAGGATCCGCGCCACGATCTGGCCCATGCGGCCCATGCCGGCGATCACCACGCGCGGTGCCTCGGTGTCGATTTCGCGGAATTTTTCCGGCACCACCACCGGTTGCACTTTGGGGCTGACCAGACGGGCACACAACAGGATCAACAGCGGCGTCATGGCCATTGACAGGGTGATCGCCAGCACCAGCAGGTCATACAGGCGCGGATCGAACAGGTTTTGATCGCGACCGATCTTGAACACCACGAACGCAAATTCACCGCCGGCGGCCAGAACGATGCCAAGGCGGATGGCGCTGACGCTGTTCAGGCCTCCGGCCAGGCGACCGAGGACGAACAGCAAGGGAAACTTGACGGCGATCAGCAGCACGGTCAGGCCCAGCACCACGATTGGTTCGTGCAGCAGCAGGCTGAGGTTCGCGCCCATGCCGACGCTCATGAAAAACAGCCCCAGCAGCAACCCCTTGAACGGTTCGATCTGCGCTTCCAGCTCATGGCGGTATTCGGAATCCGCCAGCAGCAGGCCGGCGAGGAAGGCGCCCAGGGCCATGGAAATGCCGGCGATGCCCATCAGCCATGCCGTACCGATGACCACCAGCAGCGCGGTGGCGGTAGAGACTTCAGGCAAATTGCTCTTGGCGACAATCCGGAACACCGGTCGCAGCAGGTAGCGGCCACCGATCACGACGATGGCGATGCTGGCCAGCACCCGTAATCCGTGGTTCACGTCTTCTGCCGTGCTGGTGTTGTGATCGACGCCGGCCAGCAACGGCACCATGGCGATCAACGGGATCGCGGCGATGTCCTGGAACAGCAGGATCGCGAAAGCCAGGCGCCCGTGGGGGCTGGTCAGTTCCTTGCGTTCGGCCAGGCTCTGCAGGCCGAACGCGGTAGACGACAGGGCCAGGCCCAGGCCCAGCACGATAGAACTGTTCAAAGGCTGGCCGAACACGAACAGCGCCAGTACGCCCAGCACCCCTCCCGTCAGCAACACCTGCGCCAGGCCGACGCCGAACACGGACCGGCGCATCACCCACAAGCGCCGTGGCGACAGCTCGAGGCCGATGATGAACAGCAGCAACACCACGCCCAGTTCCGAGATGTGAGCGACGCTTTCCGGGTTGCCGATCAGGCCCAGCACCGAGGGGCCGATGATCACCCCGGCGAACAGATAACCGAGCACCGCCCCCAGATGCAGGCGCTTGGCCAGGGGCACGGTGAGGACTGCCGCGAGCAGAAACACGACAGCGGCTTGTAACAGATTGCCTTCATGGGGCATGGGGAAACTCCATCTACTCGGTACGGCGGGGGGGACAAGGATAAAGGCTGGGGTCGCCAGAGATCTACCGTGGATGTCTGCCGGCCTGTGCGCAAAGCCTCCCTGTCAGTCGAGGCTCATGCCGGATGGCCCGCTACCTGTTCTCCCAATCGGTACTGATTGTTCCCGCTGCGCTTGGCCGCATACATCGCCAGGTCGGCAATATGAATCAGCCGGTCCATGTTCGGCGCATGGTCGGGGAACACGGCGACGCCAAGGCTGGTGCCGATGTGGCGCTGCTCGTTCCCGAGGGTCACGGGCGGGGAGAGTTCGATGAAGATCTTCTGGCAGATGCTGCGGGCTTCGTCCTGCAGGCTGATGCCTTGGGGCAGGCCCTGCAGGATGACCACGAATTCGTCGCCACCGATGCGGGCGACCGTATCGGTGGCACTCAGGACGCGCTTGAGTCGGGTCGCGGTCGTGACCAGCACGCGGTCGCCGGCCGCATGGCCATAGTGGTCGTTGATCGCCTTGAAACCGTTCAGGTCGACGAACACCAATGCCACGCGGGTGGCGCTGACGCGTGCCTGTTCCAGCGCGTCGGACAGGCGTTCCTCAAGCACCAGGCGATTGGGCAAGCCGGTCAGTGGATCGAAGTGGGCCAGGTGTTGCAGGTAGCTGGCCGAGGCTTTTTCTTCGGTGATGTCGCGGACCACGCCCATCATCTTGACCGTTTCATCGTGGTCGTTCCTGACCACATTGCCGGTTTCCCGTAGCCAGCGAATGGTGCCGTCGGGCCAGACCACGCGGTATTCCTCGTCGTGGTTCTCGCCGGTTGCCAGGCAGCGCAGCTCGCCGGCCCGGACCCGGGCCCGGTCGTCCGGGTGCACGCAGGCGCAAAACAGCGCGTAGGAGGGCGTCACTTCGCCGATCTTGAACCCGAACATGGCGTAGATCGCTTCCGACCAGTAGAGCTTGTCGGTGTCCACGTCCCAGTCCCAGGTGCCGATGCGGGCGAAATACTGGCTGCGCTTGAAACGCTCGGCGTCACCGTCCTGGCGGATGTTACGGCCCTCGGCGAGGTCGCTGATGATCGCCCGGTACTCGGCCAGTTGCCGGCGCGACGCGCGCTCGCGAACAATCAACGCGATGATCAGAACGATAATCACCGAGCCGAGGGCGGTGCTGATCCAGGGCCACATTAGTCGCGGGCTGCCATCATGGCGAAATGAACCGTACGGGAAGGTGGCGGTTATCTTAATTCACGGCAACGGCGGGAAACAGCGGTTAATCCCTCGTAATACAGGCTTTTCGCAGGTATTGGCTGATTTTTATAGCAATTCACCTTTATCCCACAGCCGTACCAGCTCGCCGGGGGCCCGGTCTTCAGGCACCTTCAACACCACTTCATCGTCCTGCTCGCCGGCAAAGAAGCGCACTTCGATCTGGTAGAAGCGCTGATCGCCGCCGCCGGGAGACGCGCTGGCCAGTGGCAGGCAACCTTCGAGCAACAGGCAGATGCGTGAGCGTTGGTCGATATCGCATTGCCCGAATTCGATTTCCCGAGGGCGGCTCAAGGCCTGGATGGCCGCAAAACCACCCTGGCGAGACAGGCGCACCACGGCACGCTCGTCCAGTGTTGGCAGGTTTTTCATGGTGCCTCCTGCGTCAGGTCGACGCCCGTTTCAGCCCAGCCGTGTTGCACCGCGCGGGCCGCGTGGCTGCCAAAAAGCGCCTGGGCATGGGTGACAGTCAGTTGCGCGAAGGCACTGAAGGATGCTTCGCGGCTCAAGCGCCCATCGCACAGGGCGTCGTACCAGATACGGCCGGTTTTCTCCCACGCAAAGCCGCCCAGGGCCTTGGCCGCCAGATAAAACGCACGGTTGGGAATGCCGGAGTTGATGTGCACGCCGCCATTGTCCTCCTGGGTGATGACGAATTTGCGCATGTGGTCCGGTTGCGGATCCTTGCCCAGCAGCGGGTCGTTGTAGGCGGTGCCCGGATGGGACATGGAACGCAGGCCGACGCCCTTGATGCGCGGCGTCAGCAAGTCCGCGCCGATCAGCCAGTCTGCCTGATCAGCGGTTTGTCCCAGTACATATTGCTTGATCAGCACACCGAACACGTCCGACAGCGATTCATTCAACGCCCCGGACTGATTGGCGTACTCCAGGCCGGCTTCGCTTTCGATCACGCCGTGGGTCAGTTCGTGGCCAATGACATCCAGCGAGCGGGTAAAGCGCTCGAAAATTTCACCGTCGCCGTCACCGAAGACCATCTGCGAACCGTTCCAGAACGCATTCTCGTAGTGCTGGCCGTAATGCACGCTGCCGATCAGGGTGAAACCCTGGTTGTCGATGGAATCGCGACCCAGCACCTTCCAGAAGAAATCGTAGCTGGCACCCAGTGCATCGTAGGCTTCATCGACCGCCGGATCGCCGCTGGCCGGCTGCCCTTCAAGGCGCACCGGCTGGCCGGGCAACAGCATTTTGCCCTGGGCGTCGTGAATGGCGCGTTGTGCCTGCCCGGGTTTGCGCGCTGGCGGCAGGATCGCGTTTGCCGAGGCGAGTGACGGTGGGCCGGGCGGGTGCCGCAGGGTACGCACATGGGTCAGCGTACTCAGGGCGCTGGAGCGCTGGTGTTCAGAACCGTGGGCGACGATGCGGTTGAGAATATACGGCGGAATGAAACTGCGCAGGGCGAGTGAGCCGGTCATCAGAGGGTCCCTTTCTGAGTGGAACGTCGATACTTATGTGAACGGTAGCGGGGCCTTCGGTTCCGCGATTGCCAAAGACGCCGGTTTCTGCGAAAAACACCGCCCGCGCCCTGCGGACCGGGGCGATTGTGAACGAGTAGGCATATGAACGACGAATTGCAAATCATCGACCTTGAGCCCGGCGAGGGCAAAACAGCCGTCAAAGGCGCGCTCATCACCACCCAGTACCGTGGCTGGCTGGAAGACGGCAGCGAATTCGACTCTTCCTACAGCCGGGGCAAGCCGTTCCAGTGCGTGATCGGCACCGGCCGGGTCATCAAGGGCTGGGATCAGGGCATCATGGGCATGCAGGTCGGTGGCAAGCGCAAGTTGTGGGTGCCGGCACACCTGGCCTATGGCGAGCGCACGATGGGCAAGATCCCGCCCCACTCGAATCTGCTGTTCGAGATTGAACTGCTGGAAGTGCTGACGCGGGATGATTGATCGGTTTGAAGTGTGTTTTCAGTCGGGTCGCTTTCGCGAGCAGGCTCGCTCCCATGGGTCAGGCGCCAGGTTGAAGTCGGCGCTGGACCTCTGAGAGCGAGACTTCTCGCGAAGAACACGTTCTTACCTGTTGATATTGATGGGTTTTCTATCGAATCGAGTAGCCGCTATCGACGATCCAGTCCTGGCCGATCACGTTGCGTGCGCCGTTGCCCAGCTGGAACAGAATCACATCGGCTACCGCCCCAGGCTCCAGGAACTGACCGCCGAGCAAGCGCTCATTGACCGTGTTGGCGACTGCGCTCAGTTCTTCGTTCTTGAGTCCCAGCGTCGACCAGATCGGCGTCGCGGTCGGGCCGGGGGACACGGTGTTGATGCGGATGCCGTGGGGCGCCAGTTCCACCGCCAGGGTGCGCGCATGGTGGATCAGCGCGGCTTTGGAGGCGATGTAGGCCGCCAGGCCCGGGAAGGTCACTTGTGCCAGGAAGGTGCCGATAAACACCACCGAGGCGGTCGCCGCCAGTTGCCCGCGCAGGCAAGCCAGGGTGTTCAACGCGCCCGCGCCGTTGACCGCCCATTGCCGGTCGAAAGCCCCCAGGTCAAGCCCGTCGGCCAGTTGTGCAATGCCGGCGTTCGGCACCAGGTAGCTCACGGGGCCCAGGGTCGAGGCCTGTTTCGCCAGGCGCTCCAGGTCGGCCGGGCGGGTCACGTCGCCGGCTACCCACGACAGTTGCGTCTTGAAGCGTTCGGCCAGTTCACCGAGGCCGCCGATCTGGCGCGACATCGCCAGCACGCGCGCGCCTTGGGCGAGCAAGCGTTCGGTAACCGCCAGGCCAATGCCGGAACTGGCACCGGTGACGACCGCCAGACGGTCTTGAAAAGTGTTGTTCATACAGAGGTTTCCTTTTGGTCAGTGAGCTTTTACACAACACCTACCAAAAATCAGGCCAATGTGACGGGCCTTTAAGTACGGGCGTTCCAGGTTGGTTGTGGTTGTTTTGACTCTGGTCATTAAGACTGCGTCTGGTCTTAATGACCGTTATCCGTAGGAGCGAGCTCTGCTCGCGATGAAGGGCGGGGTGGAGTGTCAGGTTTCCATTGTCATCGTTGAAGACCATCGCGAGCAGGCTCGCTCCTACAAAGGGCACAAAAAAAATCGCCGCCCCCGGAAGCCGGGGGCGGCGATTTTTCAGTGCGGGCGGGCGTCAGGTCAAACCTTGACGATCCAGCCGGCTGGCGCTTCGATGTCGCCGGTTTGCACGCCGGTCAGCTCTTTGTAGAGCTTCTGGGTGATCGGGCCGACTTCGGTTTCGCTGTGGAACACGTGCAGGTGATCGTTGTAGTGGATGCCGCCGATCGGGGTGATCACGGCGGCCGTACCGCAGGCACCGGCTTCCTTGAAGTCCGAGAGCTTGTCGATGAACACGTCGCCTTCGATCACTTCCAGGCCCAGACGGGTCTTGGCCAGCTCGATCAGCGACAGACGGGTGATGCCCGGCAGTACCGACGGCGAATTCGGGGTCACGAACTTGTTGTCGTGGGTGATCCCGAAGAAGTTGGCCGAACCGACTTCCTCGATCTTCTTGTGGGTCATTGGATCCAGGTAGATGGCGTCGGCGAAGTGCGCCTTCTTGGCCTGGGAGCCCGGCATCAGGCTGGCGGCGTAGTTGCCACCGACCTTGGCGGCACCGGTGCCTTGTGGCGCGGCGCGGTCGTAGCCGGAGATCTGGAAGTTGTGCGGGGTCAGGCCGCCCTTGAAGTAGGCGCCGACCGGGATCGCGAACACCGAGAAGATGAACTCGGGGGCGGTACGCACGCCGATGTTGTCACCCACGCCGATCACGAACGGACGCAGGTACAGCGCGCCGCCGGTGCCGTAAGGCGGGATGAAGCGTTCGTTGGCGCGGACCACGTCCTTGCACGCTTCGATGAATTGCTCGGTCGACACATGCGGCATCAGCAGGCGGGTGCAGCTGCGCTGCATGCGCGCGGCGTTCTGGTCCGGACGGAACAGGTTGATCGAGCCGTCCTTGCAACGATAGGCCTTCAGGCCTTCGAAGCATTGCTGGCCGTAGTGAAGGGCCGTGGAGCCTTCGCTGATGTGCAGCACGTTATCTTCGGTCAGGGTGCCTTTGTCCCACTCGCCATTACGCCAGTACGACAGATAGCGCTTGTCGGTCTTGATGTAGTCAAAACCCAGCTTGTCCCAATTGATGCTTTCGTTACCCATGACACCCTCTATCACTTAACAACCGCCGAAACGGTTCAAGGCTTCTGACGTTTTTCCGGATGGGCACAACAATACTTCATTCCAAGGCTGTTTCGCAGTGTAAAAAAGCTAAAAGATCGCAGCCTGCGGCAGCTCCTACATGATCGGTGAACCCCCGTAGGAGCTGCCGAAGGCTGCGATCTTTTGATCTTTACAGGTGCAAAGCATGCCCCAAGGCTCGCAACGCCGCTTCCTGCACTGCCTCGCCGAGCGTCGGATGGGCATGGATGGTGCCGCCGATGTCTTCCAGCCGCGCGCCCATTTCCAGGCTTTGCGCAAAGGCCGTGGACAACTCGGACACCCCGACACCCACGGCTTGCCAGCCGACAATCAGATGATTGTCGCGACGGGCGACGACGCGCACGAAGCCGCTTTTCGACTCCAGCGTCATCGCCCGGCCGTTGGCGGCGAACGGGAAGCTGGAGACGATGCAGTCCAGGCCGGCCGCCTTGGCCTCGTCCGGGGTCTTGCCGACCACCACCAGTTCCGGGTCGGTGAAGCACACGGCCGCAATGGCAGTGGGGTTGAACTCGCGGGACTTGCCGCTGATCAGTTCGGCCACCATCTCACCCTGGGCCATCGCCCGATGGGCGAGCATCGGTTCGCCGCTCAGGTCGCCAATGGCATACACGTTGCGCATGCTGGTCTGGCAGCGGTTGTCGATCTTGATCGACGAACCGTTCATGTCCAGGTTCAGCGCTTCGAGGTTCCAACCCTGGGTGTTGGGTTTACGGCCCACGGCCACCAGCACCTGGTCGGTTTCCAGGCTCAGGGTGTCACCGTCCGGTGTGCTGACTTGCAAGGTATTTTCATTTGAATCAAAGGCCTGCACGCTGTGCTTCAAGTAAAGCTTCACACCGAGCTTCTTCAGTTCGTCGTGCACCGGCTGGGTCAGTTCGGCGTCGTAGGCCGGCAGGATACGTTCCTGGGCTTCGACCACGCTGACCTCGGCGCCGAGCTTGCGATAGGCAATCCCCAGTTCCAGGCCGATGTAGCCGCCACCGACCACGATCAAGCGCTTGGGCACGGAGGCGGGTGCCAGGGCTTCGGTGGAAGAAATGATCGGCCCGCCAATCGGCAACATCGGCAGGTTGACGCTTTTCGATCCGGTGGCCAGGACCAGGTGTTCGCACTGGATGCGCGTGTCGCCGACGTCGACGGTTTTGCCGTCCACGACCTTGGCCCAGCCCGGGATGACCTGGACCTTGTTCTTTTTCAGCAGCGCCGCGACACCGGTGGTCAGGCGATCGACGATGCCGTCCTTCCATTCGACGCTCTTGCCGATGTCCAGCGTCGGCGCCGGCACATTGATGCCCAGCGCCGAATGCTGGCTGTGATGTCGGGTCTGGTGAAACTGTTCAGCGACGTGAATCAGGGCCTTGGACGGAATGCAGCCGATGTTCAGGCAGGTGCCGCCCAACGATTGGCCTTCCACCAGTATGGTCGGGATGCCCAACTGACCGGCACGGATCGCCGTCACATAACCGCCAGGGCCGCCGCCGATGATCAGCAGCGTGGTGTGCAGAGTCTGCATGTCTTACTCCATAAACAGCGTGGCGGGTTGTTCGAGCAGGCCGCGCACGGCCTGGATGAAGAGCGCCGCGTCCATGCCGTCGACCACGCGGTGATCGAAGGAGCTGGAGAGGTTCATCATCTTGCGGACCACGATCTGGCCTTTGATCACCATCGGCCGTTCGACGATCTTGTTCACGCCGACAATCGCCACTTCCGGCAGGTTCAGCACCGGGGTGCTGACGATCCCGCCCAACGCGCCGAGGCTGGTCAGGGTGATGCTGGAGCCGGAGAGTTCATCGCGGCTGGCCTTGCCGTTGCGCGCGGCGGTGGCCAGGCGGGCGATTTCCGCCGCGCTGTCCCACAGGCTGCGAGCTTCGGCGTGACGCACGACCGGCACCATCAAGCCGATGTCGGCCTGGGTGGCGATGCCCACATGCACCGCGCCGAGGCGGGTGATGACCTGGGCTTCGTCGTCGTAGCGGGCGTTGATCTGCGGGAAATCGCGCAGGGCCACGACCAGGGCGCGGACCAGGAACGGCAGCAAGGTCAGCTTGCCACGGGTCGCGCCGTGTTTTTCGTTGAGGTGCGCGCGCAGTTCTTCGACGGCCGTGACGTCGATTTCCTCGACGTAGCTGAAGTGAGCGGCGCGTTGCGTGGCGTCCTGCATGCGCTGGGCAATCTTGCGGCGCATGCCGATCACCGGGATCTGTTCTTCGTCGATACGCTGGGCGTAGGCGCTGCTGGCGGACGAGGCATTGGACTGGCCCTGGGCCAGGTAGGCCTCCAGGTCATCGTGCAATACCCGACCGGCCGGGCCGGAACCGCGTACCAGACGCAATTGAATGCCCAGGTCCAGCGCATGTTTGCGCACCGCCGGGGAGGCCAGCGGACGTTCATCGGCTTCACGAGCGACCATCGGCCCCTGGCAGGCGGCTGCCGGACGAGGGGCGGCTGGCGCCGGCTTGTTTTCCACGACGGGCTCAACCTTCGGTGCTTCCACCGGGGTTTCCTTGACCGCGGCTGGATGAGCCGATTCTTTAACGTTGCCCGCGCCTTCGACTTCAATGCTGATCAGCACGCTGCCGACCGCCATGACTTCGCCCGGCTGCCCGCCGAGGGCGATGACCTTGCCATGCACCGGCGAGGGAATATCCACCATCGCCTTGTCGGTCATGACATCGGCCAGCACCTGGTCCTCGACGACCAGGTCGCCGACTTTCACGTGCCACTGAGACAATTCAACTTCTGCGATGCCTTCGCCAATGTCCGGCATCTTGATAACGTGCGTGCCCATTCAGACCTCCATGACCCGTTTCAACGCCGCGCCCACACGGGACGGCCCTGGGAAATACGCCCACTCCTGCGCGTGCGGGTAGGGGGTGTCCCAACCGGTGACGCGTTCGATCGGCGCTTCCAGGTGGTGGAAGCAGTGTTCCTGCACCAGCGCCGCCAGTTCGGCGCCGAAACCGCAGGTGCGGGTCGCTTCGTGAACGATCACGCAACGGCCGGTTTTCTTCACCGACCGGGTGATGGTTTCCAGGTCCAGCGGCCACAGGCTGCGCAGGTCGATGACTTCGGCATCGATGCCGCTTTCTTGCGCGGCGACTTGCGACACATACACGGTGGTGCCGTAGGTCAGGATGGTCACGTCCTTGCCAGGACGGGTGATGGCGGCAACGTCCAGCGGCACCGTGTAGTAGCCGTCCGGCACCTGCGCGGCCGGGTGTTTCGACCAGGGGGTCACCGGGCGGTCGTGGTGGCCGTCGAACGGGCCGTTGTACAGGCGCTTGGGCTCCAGGAAGATCACCGGGTCATCGTTTTCGATGGAGGCAATCAGCAGGCCTTTGGCGTCGTAGGGGTTGGAGGGCATGACGGTACGCAGGCCGCAGACCTGGGTGAACATCGCCTCGATGCTCTGGCTGTGGGTCTGGCCGCCGTAGATGCCGCCACCGCAAGGCATGCGCAGGGTCATCGGCGCGGTGAATTCCCCGGCCGAGCGATAACGCAGGCGCGCGGCTTCGGAAATGATCTGGTCGGACGCCGGGTACACGTAGTCGGCGAACTGGATTTCCGCCACCGGGCGCAAACCATAGGCGCCCATGCCCACGGCAACACCGACGATGCCGCTTTCGGAGATCGGCG
The DNA here is from genome assembly GCF_902498195.1 of Pseudomonas fluorescens. Lineage (GTDB taxonomy): Bacteria > Pseudomonadota > Gammaproteobacteria > Pseudomonadales > Pseudomonadaceae > Aquipseudomonas > Aquipseudomonas fluorescens_BU. The sequence goes on from NZ_CABVIY010000003.1 coordinate 202,651, forward strand.
CGTCGAACACCCGCGAGGTGCCGTACTTGGTCTGCAAGCCTTCGGTGCAACGGAATACGCCGCCGAAGTAGCCCACGTCCTGGCCGAACACCACAACGTTGTCGTCACGCTCAAGCATCACATCCATGGCCGAGCGCAGGGCCTGGATCATGGTCATGGTGGTCGTGGTCATGGCGGTTTCCAGCGCAATATTGTTGTTGTGATCGTTCATGTCAGATCCCCAGCTCTTGACGCTGGCGCTTCAAATGCTCCGGCATCTCTTTGTAGACGTCTTCGAACATGGTCGCGGCGCTTGGAATCTGGCCACCGGCCAGGGTGCCGTACTGCTCGGCCTGTTTCTGTGCGCCGATCACTTCGGCTTCCAGTTCGGCGCTGACGGCGGCGTGTTCCTCTTCGGACCAGTGGCCGACCTTGATCAGGTGCTGCTTGAGGCGCGCGATCGGATCACCCAGCGGGAAGTGGCTCCAGTCGTCGGCAGGGCGGTATTTGGACGGATCATCGGACGTCGAGTGCGGGCCGGCACGGTAGGTGACCCATTCGATCATGGTTGGCCCGAGGTTGCGGCGGGCGCGTTCGGCGGCCCAGGCGGAGGCGGCGTAGACCGCGTAGAAGTCGTTGCCATCGACCCGCAGGGACGCGATGCCGCAACCGACGCCACGACCGGCGAAGGTGGTGGCTTCACCCCCGGCAATGGCCTGGAAGGTGGAGATGGCCCACTGGTTGTTGACCACGTTGAGGATCACCGGCGCGCGGTACACGTGGGCGAAGGTCAAGGCGGTGTGGAAGTCCGACTCGGCGGTGGCGCCGTCGCCGATCCAGGCCGAGGCGATTTTGGTGTCGCCCTTGATGGCCGAGGCCATGGCCCAGCCGACAGCCTGTACGAATTGCGTGGCCAGGTTGCCGGAAATGGTGAAGAAACCGGCCTCTTTGACCGAGTACATGATCGGCAGTTGACGTCCCTTGAGCGGATCGCGCTCGTTGGACAGCAGCTGGCAAATCAGGTCGACCAGCGGGACGTCGCGGGCCATCAGGATGCTTTGCTGACGGTAGGTCGGGAAGCACATGTCGTCGATGTTCAACGCCAGGGCCTGGGCGCTGCCGATGGCTTCTTCGCCGAGGCTCTGCATGTAGAACGACATTTTCTTCTGGCGCTGGGCGACCACCATGCGGTTGTCGTAGATCCGCGTCTTGAGCATGGCGCGCATGCCTTTGCGCAAGATCTCGACCGGCACGCCTTCGGCCCATGGGCCGAGGGCGTTGCCCTGGTCGTCGAGCACGCGGATCAGGCCACGGGCCAGGTCGGCGGTGTCGGCGGGTTCAACGTCGATGGAAGGTTTGCGCACCGTGCCGGCATCGGTCAGGTGCAGGTAGGAGAAGTCGGTTTTACAGCCGGGACGGCCCGAGGGTTCAGGGACGTGCAGACGCAGCGGTTCATACGCTTGGTTCATGGCTTCTACGCTCGATCTTGTGAATTTCTTGTAGTGAGCTGACCGTCATTCTTTGATCAAAGAAATCTTGTCCTACAACAATCATAGGCCCGGCCAAGAAGAATATTTCTCTCTGTTTCGTTGCGCTTCAGATCATTTGCAGATAAAAAATCTGCATAAACATAAAAAAAAGGTGGTTTTGTCTCATGCGCAAACTGGACCGTACCGATATCGGCATTCTCAACAGCCTTCAGGAGAACGCCCGCATCACCAACGCTGACCTGGCGCGCTCGGTCAACCTGTCGCCGACACCGTGCTTCAACCGGGTCAAGGCGATGGAGGAACTGGGTGTCATTCGCGAGCAAGTCACACTGCTCGATGCCGACCTGCTGGGGCTGCATGTGAACGTGTTCATCCATGTCAGCCTGGAAAAGCAGGTGGAAAGGGCGTTACAGCATTTCGAAGAGGCGATTTCCGATCGCCCGGAAGTGATGGAGTGCTACCTGATGGCCGGCGACCCGGACTATTTGATCCGGGTGCTGGTGCCGAGCATCCAGTCGCTGGAGCGTTTCATGATGGACTTCCTCACCAAAGTCCCCGGTGTCGCCAATATCCGTTCGAGCTTTGCGCTCAAACAGGTGCGCTACAAGACGGCGCTGCCGTTGCCGGCCAACGGTTTGACCCTGGATATCTGAAGATCTATTGACCTTAAAATTTATTGAGGGGGATTTTCAGGTAGGTCACGCCGTTGTCTTCGGCCGGCGGCATATTCCCCGCCCGCACATTGACCTGAATTGCCGGCAGCAGCAGCGTCGGCATGCCCAGCCCGGCATCACGCGTCGTGCGCATGGCGACAAAGGCCGCCTCGTCGATGCCATCGCGCACATGAATGTTGCCCTGGCGCTGTTCACCCACCGTGGTCATGCAGCGCGGCTCGCGGCTTTCAGGCGGATAGTCATGGCAGACGTAGAGGCGCACGCCGGCGGGGAAGGCCAGCAGCTTGCGGATCGAGGCGAACATCTGGTGGGCGTCACCCCCCGGAAAGTCGCAGCGCGCCGTGCCCACGTCAGGCATGAACAGCGTATCGCCCACCAGGATCACATCGCCGTCGATCAGGTAGGCCATGTCCGCCGGGGTATGGCCAGGTACATGCAGGGCCGTGGCCTTGAGGTTGCCGATGCGAAACGACTCGTCGGGGACGAACAGGTGATCGAACTGCGAGCCGTCGATGCAGAATTGCGGCTCCAGGTTGAACAAGGCCTTGAACACGTTCTGCACCTTGCAGATCGACTGGCCGATGGCGATTTTCCCGCCCAGTTCGCGGCGCAGATAGGGGGCGGCGGAGAGGTGGTCGGCGTGGGCATGGGTTTCCAGCAGCCATTGCACCTGCAACCGGTGCTCGCGCACGAAGGCGATGATGCGGTCGGCCTGCACGGTGGTGGTGCGCCCGGCGGCGGGGTTGTAGTCGAGCACCGGATCGACGATCGCGCACTGCCCGCCATCGGCTTCGAAGATCACGTAGCTATAGGTGGACGAGGCGTCGTCGAAAAAGGCTTCAATCAGGGCGGGCATGGGGGTGGATTCGTTCGTGGAGAAGCCATGAGGTTAGTTTCCTTTTCCCTGCGCTGACCAGCCCCCTCGTCAATTCTGTTGATGAAAAAAACCGTGCGGGCTCTATCCTGTCACTCATCGATACCGGGCGTTCCCGGCTTTTGTCATGGATTACGAGCGTTCTATGTTGCTGGCGAGTTTTTTTGGTGTGGTCATGGGGTTGGTGCTCGGTTTGACCGGGGCCGGCGGCGGTATTCTGGCGGTACCGGCGCTGGTGCTGGGCCTGGGGTGGGGCATGACCACGGCGGCACCGGTTGCGCTGTTCGCCGTGGGCAGCGCGGCGGCGGTCGGCGCCATCGATGGCCTGCGCCATGGCCTGGTGCGCTATCGCGCGGCGCTGTTGATTGCCTTGCTGGGAGCGGTTTTTTCGCCGGTGGGCATCTACTTCGCCCATCAGTTGCCGGAAAAAATCCTGATGATCCTGTTCAGCCTGCTGATGGTCATGGTGGCCGCGCGGATGCTGCGCCGCGAGCGCAAGGACGAGGGGCCCAGCGATCACGGTCACGCCAACTGGGGCCAGAAGAACTGCATGCTCGACCAGCACACCGGACGCTTTTCCTGGACCGCCAAATGCACCGCGACCCTGGCGGCCCTCGGTGCGGTGACCGGCGTGGTGTCGGGGCTGCTCGGCGTGGGCGGCGGTTTTCTGATTGTGCCGGCCTTCAAGCAACTGACCGACGTGCAGATGCGCGGGATCATTGCCACTTCCCTCATGGTGATCAGCCTGATTTCGGCGATCGGCGTGATCGGCGCCTTGCACGCCGGGGTGCGCATCGACGGCCTCGGGGTGGCCTTCATCGTCGCCAGCATCGTCGGCATGATCATCGGCCGAAAACTCTGCGCGCGGGTACCGGCGCGGGCGTTGCAGGTGGGGTTTGCCAGCGTCTGCCTGGTGGTGGCGGTTTTTATGTTGTTCCGGGCGGTTGGTTGAAAGTGGCTGCCTGATAGCCGACCTGATTGCAGGTGCGTCCGCGATCCGTTGTGGGAGCGGGCTTGCTCGCGAAGGCGGTGTATCAGTCAATGCATGTGTCAACTGACACACCGCCTTCGCGAGCAAGCCCGCTCCCACATTTGAACTGATCCGGGCGCCCCGTTAAACCACGCTGGACTCGCCGTAAGGGCGAGGATATCCCCCCCAATCCCAAAACCCACCACCACCGACCTACACCCAAAGTGGCGAGCCCTGCCGACAGACGGTCTTACGCCCTGATTGCCAAGCCCCCGCAGCCCCTCCAAAGCACCCGGAAACCGCGCCCAAGGCAGCGTATTTCGCTACCCGCCAGCTTTCGATAATCGCCTCCGACACCTCGTCCCCCGTCGCGGAGCGCGCCATGCACAACAATAAGAACTTCACGCATCGTTTTTTACCGGCGTTCATCGCCAGCCTGTCCTCCCTTGGCCTGAGCGCCACGGCCGAGGCCGAGATCATGCTGTACGACAAGGACCAGACCACGTTCTCCACCGATGGCTACATCAATGCCTTCTACGTGAACAGCGACGTCGACCGCGCCGGCGAGCAGTACGACCGCCGTCAGTCGCGGGTGAAAATGGGTTTCTTGCCCAACTACCTGGGCTTCAACATGGGCAAGCAGGTCGATGACCTCAAGCTCGGCGCCCGCGCCTCGTTCTGGGTGACCATCAACGACAGCCAGACCAATGGCACCGACACCGCCATCGACGTGCGGCAGTTCTACGGCACCGTGGCCAATCCGCAGTGGGGTGAGGTGCTGGTCGGCAAGGACTTCGGCCTGTTTGCCCGTTCCAACATCCTCCTGGATGAGCTGCTCGCCGGCTACGGCCAGGTCAGCGATACCCTGGGACTGGTGGATGGCGGCGGAGTGTCGTTCGGCAACATCGGCACCGGTTACCCGTATCCGTTCCCGACCTCGCAGATCACCTACCGCACCCCGGTGATGGACGGTTTGCGCGTGGCGGTGGGGATCATGGACCCGGTGGACACCAACGACAGCAGCCCGACCGGCAAGGCGTACCAGGAAAACCCGCGCACCGAGAGCGAGATCACCTACCAGTTCGACGTCGCCGGGGCGAAGATCTACAGCTGGGTCAACGGCAGCTACCAGACTTCAGACAACACCGATTCGACCGTCAACAGCGTCACCTCCAAAGGCGTCGGCTACGGTGTGCAGGCAAAGATGGGCGGTTTGTCCCTGACCGGGTCCGGTTTCCAGGCCAAGGGCATCAACCCGTTCTTCACCAACAACGCCGGCGAGCCGACCCTGCGCAACGTCGACAGCGACGGCTACCTGTTGCAGGGCTCCTACAAGCTGGGCAAGAACCGGTTGGCGCTGTCCTACGGCAAGACCAAGGACGATGGCAACGGCGCGGTCGGCAGCGGCGCGGACTATGAAACCCGGGGCATTGCGCTGTTCCATGACGTCAATGACAACCTGAAGCTGGTGGCCGAGTACAACCAGTTCGAGATCAACGGCCACGACACCAGTGACCAGAACGAAGACACCGATACCTTCGCGGTGGGGGCGGTGTTGACCTGGTAAGCCCCATCCGGCGCAACAGACTTCCCCCTGTGGGAGCGGGCTTGCTCGCGAAAGCGGTCTTCCAGTTGATCGTTCGGTTACCTGACACACCGCCTTCGCGAGCAAGCCCGCTCCCACAGGGGGCTTGCGGTGATTTGCGGCTCTCATCCCATTGAATCGCTCAACCGCTACCCAAGTAGCATACGACCAGGCCCTCGGCCTTCGTACACTCGTGCCTCATACACACGCACCTGCGGGGGGCGACGATGCAGCAGGTCCACAACGAAGGTGTCGTCAGTGCAATGTCCCTGGCCACGGATCCCCGGCAAGTAGCGCAGGAACTGGCGCGGCAGTTGCTGCATCCGAACCTGGGCTTCGTGCTGTTCTTCTGTTCCGCCGAGTACGATTTGCAGGCGTTGGGCCCGGCCTTGCAGCAGGGTTTCGGCGGCATACGCCTGGCCGGTTGCACCAGCGCCGGGGAAATCACCCCGCTGGGCTACGGGCGCAATTGTGTGACGGCCGTGGGGTTCGATCACCGGCACTTTTCCATCGCCCTGGAACTGATCGACGAAATGGAGCACTTCAGCCTGATCGACGCGCAGCAGATGGTCGAGCGCCTGGTCGGCGGCTGTCGCAGCAACACGCTTGCACCGATCAAGGGCAACAGCTTCGCCCTGACCCTGCTCGACGGCCTGTCCAGCCGCGAGGAGATGGTCCTCGCGGCCCTGAGTGCCGCATTGGGCGACATTCCGCATTTCGGCGGCTCGGCCGGGGACGACAACTACCTGACCCACACCCACGTTTACTTCGACGGCGGGTTCCACAGCGGCGCGGCGGTGGTGGTGCTGGTCAATACCTGGCTGGACTTCGAAGTGTTCACCACCCACCACATCCTGCCCAGGGCAGAGAAACTGGTGGTCACTGGAGCCGACAGTGCCTCGCGGCAGGTCTTCGAACTGAACGCCGAGCCGGCCGCCGCCGAGTACGCCCGGCACATCGGCGTGCCGGTGGCCGAACTCGACCACCGGATCTTCGCCGCGCACCCGCTGGCGGTGCGGTTCAACGAGCAATATTACGTGCGCGCCATCCAGCAGGTTCATCCGGACCTGAGCCTGAGTTTTTACTGCGCGGTGGAGAACGGCATCGTCCTCACCGCCATGACCCCAGGCCCCATGCTGCCGAATCTGCAACAGCTGTTCGACGGCTTGCAGGCGCGGCTCGGCGAGCTGTTGCTGACCATCGGCTGCGACTGTTTCCTCAGGCGCCTGGAGCTGGAAAGCGACGGCAGCCTGGAACAGATCGGGCGGTTTTTGCGCGAGCAGCGGGTGATGGGTTTCAACACCTACGGAGAACAGTTCAATGGCATGCACATCAACCAGACCTTCACCGGCGTTGCCATTGCCCGGGGCCGGTCCCTCGGACAGCGCTGAATTCCAGGCGCGGATCGCCGGCCTGCAGCATGACAACGAAAAGCTGCAACGCATCAACGCGGCGCTGATCGAGCGCATCGAGTCGGGCATCACCCGCGGCAACGACCCCTACGCGGCCTTCCAGCATTCGGTGGTGCTGGCCGAGCAGGTGCGTGAGCGCACCGACGCCTTGAACCAGGCCATGGCCGAACTCAAGGCCGGCAACCACTTGCTCAGCGACGCCCGCCTGCGCGCCGAAACCGCCCATCAACACCTGATCGATGCCATCGAGAGCATTTCCGATGCCTTCGTGCTGTTCGACGCCGAGCAGCGCATTGTCTTGTTCAACAGTCGGTTCAAGGCGTTCTGGCGCAACAGCCGGGTGCGGATCAACGCCGGCATGCGCCTGACCGAGGTCAAGCGCCTGATGCAGGGCAACGGGCTGTTTACCGAAGAACCCCGCGGGCATGCCGACGAAAACCTGTTGTATCGCCTGCAGGACGGTCGCTGGCTGCAAGTCAGCGAACGGCCGACCCAGGAAGGCGGGCGGGTGATCCTGTTCACCGATATCACCGACGTCAAACTCAGCGAAACCGTGCGCCGCGAGCAGGCGGTGGCGCAGAAGTCGCATCTGCTGCAACGGGCGGTCGACAACCTGTCCCAAGGGGTGGCCATGGTCAACGCCGAGGGCATTCTGGAGTTGTGGAACCGGCGCTTCCTCGAACTCAGTGGCCTGGCGCCGGTGGCGGCCCATCGTCCGTTTGCCGAAGTGATCGCCGACAGCGAATTGACCTTGCTGACCCCGGCCAGCCGTGGCGCCAACGGGCGCCCCGTACAGGAATGCGAGCAGCGCCTGTACGATGGCCGGGTCCTGGAAATCCGCACCCATCCGCTGCCCACCGGCGGTTTCGTCAACACCTTCACCGACATCACCGAACGCTACCAGCACGCCGAAGCGCTGAGTGAAAGCGAACGCTGGATCCGCCTGATCACCGACCATGTGCCGGCGTTGATCGCCTACCTCAACGCCGACCTGGTCTACGAGTTCACCAACAAGGTCTACGAAGAATGGTACTGCTGGCCACGTGGCGTGATGCTCGGCCAGAGCCTGCGCGAAGTGCACAGCGAGCAGCACTACCAGCGCCTGGAGGCCTACGTGGCCCGGGCGCTGGCCGGGGAGAGCGTGACCTTCGAATTCGCCGAGACCAACGTCAACAACCAGGAGCGCTACATGTTGCGCTCCTACGTGCCCAATCGCCTGGCGAGCGGCGAGGTGGTGGGGATTTTCGTGCTGATCCGCGACATCACCGAACGCCGGCGCACCGCCGAAGCGTTGCACCAGGCTTATCAAAACCTTGAACTGCGGGTGCGCGAACGCACCGCCGAATTGACCACCCTCAACGACCAGTTGCTGCGTGAGATCGATGAGCGTCGCCGGGTCGAGTCACGCTTGCGCGAGGCCAAGCTGGAGGCGGAGCGGGCCAACCTGTCGAAGACCAAGTTCCTCGCCGCGGTCAGCCACGACCTGTTGCAGCCGCTGAATGCCGCGCGCCTGTTCACCAGTGCCTTGCTGGAACGCCGCGAGCCGATCTCCAATGAGATTCTGGTGCGCAATGTCAGCAATTCCCTGGAAGACGTGGAGAACCTGTTGGGCACCCTGGTGGATATTTCCAAGCTCGATGCCGGGGTCATCACGGCCGATATTGCACCGTTCGCCTTGAGCGAACTGCTGGAAAACCTCGCCGCCGAGTACACCCAGGTCGCGCGCAGCGAAGGCCTGCAACTGCACTTCCTGCCGTGTTCGGCACTGGTGCGCAGCGACATCCAGTTGCTGGCGCGGATCCTGCGCAATTTGTTGAGCAACGCCATTCGCTACACCTACAGCGGCCGCGTAGTGCTGGGTTGCCGGCGTCATCGCCAGCGCCTGTCGATCCAGGTCTGGGACAGCGGCATGGGCATTGCCGAAAACCGCCTGGAAGAAATTTTCCAGGAGTTCAAGCGCGGCGATGTGCAGCGCCCGGACCAGGATCGCGGCCTGGGCCTGGGGCTGGCGATTGTCGAGAAAATCGCCGGCATTCTCGGGCACCGCATTCAGGTGCGTTCGTGGCCGGGCCGGGGCTCGATGTTCTCGGTGGACGTGCCGTTGAGCGCCACCGCCCCCAAGCCGGTGCCGAGCCTGTTGATGAGCGAACCGATGCTCGAACGGCTGCGCGGCGCGCGGGTCTGGGTGCTGGACAACGACGCGACCATTTGCGCCGGCATGCGCACGCTGCTGGAAGGCTGGGGTTGTCGAGTGGTGACGGCGCTGTCGGAGGAGGACCTGGCGCGGCAAGTGGACAACTACCACGCCGAGGCGGACTTGCTGATTGCCGATTATCACCTGGACAACGATCGCAACGGCGTCGACGCCGTGGCCCGGATCAATGCCCGCCGTGCCTGCGCGATCCCGGCGATGATGATCACGGCCAATTACAGCAACGAACTCAAACAGCAGATCCGTGAACTGGGTCATACCCTGATGCACAAACCGGTGCGGCCGATGAAGCTGAAGACAGCGATGAGCCATTTGCTCGCCAGACCCTGATTTCCCGGGTGTTGTTGCTGGCCTCTTCGCGAGCAAGCCCGCTCCCACAGGTACAACACTGTCCCTGTGGGAGCGGGCTTGCTCGCGAAGGGATCGACGCGGTCAACGCCGCAAGTAAGACCCGAAATCTATATCCCCGGCACTCAGGATCGCCTGCACGCGGTTATGCACGTTGAGCTTGCGCAGGATCGCCGAGACGTGGGCCTTGACCGTGGTTTCGGCGATTTCCAGGGTGTAGGCGATCTGCTTGTTCGATTCGCCCTTGGTCATGCGCTCCAGCACCTGCAATTGCTTGCGGGTCAGGGCCTGGAGCAGTTCCGGCGGGAAGCTCGGGGTGTCGTTCATCCGCCGGTGGGTGCTGCTGCGGGCCGTGCGAATGATGTCCGGGGGCAGGTAGACGTTGCCATTGAGAATCTGCTGGATGGCATCGGTCATCTGCGCGCGGGGCGAGGATTTGGTGATGAAGCCCACGGCGCCATAAGTGATGGCCTGCAGGACGATCTGTTTGTCTTGCTCGGCGGAGACGATCACCACCGGAATGGTCGGCGCTTCGTTGCGCAGGTTGATCAGGCCATTGAGCCCGTGCATGCCGGGCATGTTCAGGTCGAGCAGGATCAGGTCCAGGTCATCGTGTTCCTGGGTCAGGGCCAGGGCGCTGTCGAGGTCGGCGGTTTCCATCACCTCGCTGCCGGCAAACCCGTCGCTGATGACGTTGTGAATGGCTTCGCGAAACAGCGGGTGATCGTCGGCAATCAGAATTTTGTACATAGCCTTTCACCTCATTATTTTGATTATGGTGTGGCAACAACACGCACGCGTAAAGCTCAGGGAAAGGGAACGGGCCTGGCTGGCGTCACCGGCAGTCTGGCCGCTTGCCAGGCGTCCAGGCCATCGCGGTACCAATACACTGATTTATAGCCCAGAGATGTGGCGCGTCTGGCTGCGTTCCAGCTCAACCAGCAGTCGGCGCGACAGTAGAAGACCAGCGGTTGCGTCGGGTCACCGCCGGTCAGCTTTTCCAGGTTGCCCGCGAAATAGGCCTGCCAGGGCGGCGTCAATGCGCCGTCACCGGTGTTGGCCAGCCAATGGCTGCCGGGCAGGTTTTCATGGGGCTGGTCTTCGATGAAACGGCCTTGCAGCCATTGACGGCGATAGACATCGATCAGCACCGGTCGCGGGTGTTGCTCAAGCAGGTGTTGCAGGATGGGGGTATCGATGAGGGTCGCGTCTTGCATCACGTCCGGCGTCGGGCTGCGGTAGAGGTCGATGCGGTAGCCGTCAGCGGAAAACAGCGGGGGGCTTGCGTGTGCGCCACCCAGCCACAGGCTGAGGGACACGGCAGCGAGAGTGGGACGCAACAGGCGACGTCGGGCACGCGGCATGGGGATTGATCCTTATCGTTATGCGCCCATTACATGCCAGTCGGGGTGCATTGGGAATGCGACGATAGGCAGGCAGAACCAGTACTAAAGTCGTAATTTCCCCCCTGTTTATCGCCGATCCAGTGTGGGAGCGGGCTTGCTCGCGAAAGCGGTGAATCAGGCGGTGCAACTGTTGGCTGGCACACCGCTTTCGCGAGCAAGCCCGCTCCCACATCTGGATGGGGTGGTCAGCTGGATTTGCGCAGGGCCGCATGTTGCGGGTTGAAGGTCAGTACGGCGAGCAGGGTGAAGGCCAGGGTCAAGCCGGCACACACCATCAGCGCCAGCGGATTGAAGCGCTCGTACAGGGCAAAGCGCACCAGCTCCACCGCATGGGTGAACGGGTTCACCGAGCACAACCAAAACAGCCACTCGCTGGCCTCGCGCATTTTCCACAGCGGATACAGCGCCGAGGACAGGAAAAACAGCGGGAAGATCACGAAGTTCATCACCCCGGCGAAGTTCTCCAGCTGGCGGATCGCGTTCGACAGCAACAGGCCCAGGGCGCTGAGCATCAACGCCACCAGCAGCAACGCGGGCAGGGCGATCAACAGGCCCATGGCCGGTGGCTGTACACCGTAGAGCCAGGCGATCGCGAGGAAGGCATACACCTGCAACAGCGAAATCAGCGACGTGGCCATCAGCTTGCTGCACAGCAGAAAAGTCCGGGGCAGGGGGCTGGTCAGCAGCACGCGCATGCTGCCCATCTCGCGGTCGTAGACCATCGACAGCGAACCCTGCATGCCGTTGAACAGCAGGATCATGCAGGCCAGGCCCGGAATGATGTAGACCTCGTACGGAATGTAGGTGTCGTAGGGTTCGATGATCGCGATCCCCAGTGCCGCACGAAACCCCGCCGCAAACACCAGCAGCCACAACAACGGCCGCACCAGTGCGCTGAGGAACCGTGTGCGTTGCAGCACAAAACGCAGCCACTCGCGCAGGACGATGCCGCTGAAACATTGCCAATAGGCGTTCATAGCTGCGCTCCGGTGGTGGTCAGGCGAGTGAAGGCCGAATCCAGGTCGCCGCCGTGTTCCAGGCTCAGTGCGGCGGCTTGTCCGCGGGCCACCAGCCGGCCCTGATGGAGAATCAGCAGGTCGTCGTGGGGCTGCACTTCATCGAGCAAATGCGTGGTCCACAGCACGCTGATCTGCTGCTCGCGGCACAGGTCGCGAATGTGCTGGTTGAGCGCCAGGCGACTGGCCGGGTCCAGGCCGGCGCTGGCTTCGTCGAGCAGCAGCAGGCGCGGTTCATGTAACAGGGCGCGGGCGATTTCCACCCGCCGACGATGGCCGCCATTGAGTGCGCGCACCCGCTCACTGCGGCGCTCGGTCAGGGTCTGGCGCTCCAGCTCCGCATCGACCCGCAGGCCGGTCTGGCGGCGCGACAAGCCGTGCAATGCAGCGTGATAACGCAGGTTCTGCTCGACGCTGAGGTCCAGGTCCAGGGTGCTTTGCTGGAACACCACCCCCAGCTGCCTGAGTGCCGGACGCGGCGCGCTGCGTAACGAACAGCCGCCAACGCGGATATCGCCGCGCTGCACATCATAGAGCCGGGTCAGCAGCGCGATCAGGGTTGATTTGCCGGCGCCGTTGGGTCCCAGCAGCGCGGCGAAACGCCCCGGTGCCAGGTTGAAACTCACGTGTCGCAGGGCTTCCCGTGGGCCGTAGGCAAAGCTCAGGTCGCTGACGTCCAGGGCGTTCATGGGGTCACCACCACGCCCCACGGATAACGCCCGACCTTCACCGATTTACTGACCTTGAGGCTGTCGACATCGATCACCGACACATCGCCGCTGACGCCGTTGGTGGCGAGCAATTGCTTTTGATCCGGGGTGAACGCCAATTGCCAGACACGCCGGCCCACCAACAGGTAGTCGAGGATCTCGAAGGTGCTGGCATCGATCACCGCCACGTGATTGGCCGGGCCCAGGGCGACGAACGCGTATTTGCCGTCGGCGCTGAGCTTGATGCCCACTGGCTGCACCTTGTCCGGGTGCACACCCTTGATCTGGAAATTCAGGGTCTTGAGGATGTGGCGGCTGGCGACGTCGAGAATGGTCACCGTGCCGCCGATTTCCGCCGAGGCCCAGAGTCGTGAACCGTCGTTGCTGAACTCGACGAAGCGCGGCCGCTGGTCCACCAGTGTGCTGTCGGCGAGGGTCTGGGTGCTGGTGTCGATCCAGTGCAGCATGTTGGTGGTTTCGCTGGTGTTCACCGCCCACTTGCCGTCGGGGCTGACCGCCATGCCTTCGGGCTCGACGCCGACGTTGATCTGGCCGAGGACCTTGGAGGTCTCGGTGTCGATCACCGTGACCAGCGCATCGTCCTCATTGGAGACGTACAGCCAGCGGTTGTTGGGGTGCAGGGCGAATTGCTCGGGGTCCTTGCCCGAGGGCAGTTCCTTGATGATCTTGCGGGTCGCCACGTCCATCACCTGCACCCGGTCCGAGTCGCTGGCGCAGATGTACAGCAGCTTGTTGTCGTGGGACAGCAGCAGGCCGCGGGGGCGCTGGCCGACGGGCAGGGTCTCGGTGACTTGCAGGGTCTGCATGTCGATCAGGCTCAGGCTGTTGTCCTTTTCGTTGGAGACCCAGGCGGTGCTGGCGGTGGCGTGGCCGGCGGCGAGCAGCAGGGCGCACGTTAAAAGAGTGAGGCGCATGGCAGTGTCCTTTTTGTAGTTGTTGTTCAGGGGAAGCGGCAGCTGACCTCGGGCTTGTCGTAACCCAGGCTGTCCATTTCGTTGAAGGGGTGCAGGAAACCGTCCTGTGGCGAGGTGCTGACCAGCGCCCGGGGCTGCACGATCGGGATCGGCTGGCGCAACTGGCCGTTCCACGGGCGATAACTGAGCTTGCGTCCCTTGAAGCCGTCCAGTGGCAATTGATCGCTGATTTCCAGCGCGCGGATCGCCATCGGCTCGGTCTGGCGCAGTTTGCTCACGGCGCTGGCGATGCTGCGCACGGCCATCCAGGCGGCGAAATCCCGATCATTCATCCAGCGCCCGGCCAGGGCTTCGAAGCGTTTCTGCAACTGCGCGGCGCCGTAGGTCTCCACGGTCTTGTGCCAGCCCGTCGGGGTCAGGCCCTGGGTGCCGGCGACCGGGCGCGGATACCAGGTCTGGTAGGGCACGTATTCGCCGAAGTCGCCGCGCTCGTCCGCCACCAGCACCACGTCGTATTCGGCGGTCTGGGTGAACAGCGGCATGTCGGCCTGGGCGCTGCGGCGTTGATCGTTATCGAAACTCCAGGGTTTCTCCGCTATCAGTTGCATGCCAAAGCGCTTGGCCGCGCGACGCAGGGCCGCCGCATAGGCTTGATCATCGGCGGTCGGGCCGACGATCAGCAGCGCCCGTTGCCATTTGCGCACCACCAGGAATTGCGCCAGCGCATCGGCCAGCATCGCCCGGCTCGGCAGGCTGTGCAGCACGTTGGGCAGGCAATCGGTGCTGCGCAGGCTGTCGTCGGGGCTGCCGGCATTGAACAGCAGGCTGTCGGGCAGCGCTGCACTGAGTTGGCGCAGGCTGGCGGCCGGTGCGTTCACCACAAACAGGCGCAGGCCTTGTTCATGCTGGGCTTTTGCCGCGTCGAGCAGGGCTTGGGGGCTGTCGACGCTGGCGCTGGTCAGGCTGTAGCTGTGATTGAGGAAGCGCCCGGTGCTGTTGCTGTCGGTGATCGCCAGTTCGGCGCCGCGCAGGCCGGTATCGACGGGTTCGGGAATGACGTTGGACAGCAGCGGGCCGGGGTCGGGGCGATAACCCAGATAGCCGATCCGTACCTGCAACGGCGCATCCGCGGCCTGGGTCTGGGTGCCCGGGCTGGCGGCGCAGGCGATCGCCAGCAGGTAGATCAGGGCGTATGGGGCAAGCTGGCGCATAGGGCACTCCATGACAGGTAGCGCCAGCATAGGAAGCCCGTGACGTGCTGAACATATGCAGAAAGTACCAGCGGGCCAGTACCAAGGTAGTAGCCCGGCCCGGGCGGCGCGGTTTTAGCATGGACAACCACGGCCATGACTCTGGAGGGGATTGCCCATGCGTATCGTCAAAGCGCTGCTCCTGCCGTTTCTGCTGATCCTGACCCTGATCGGCGTCGACCGGCTGCACGGCCCACGGCCCGTGCCGTTGCAGGTCATGCCCGCGACACCGGGGCGCTAGGCGTGTCGGCCCTGTGGCGGATCAACCTGTGGGTCTGCGGCTTTTTCGCCCTGGTCACCCTGGCGTGCACGGGGCTGCTGGTGCATCAGGCCGTGGAGGATGTCGAGCGTGAACTGCAATCGGCTGAAGCGGTGGTCGCGTATGTGAGCGAAACCGCCGCGCGTGATCCTGTCAGCCTGCAACCGCGACTGACCCAGAGCCTGCGGCATGTCCGTGTGCGCTGGCTGGCGCCGGATGAATCGCCACCGCTGGCCGAACAACGCGGGCTGGATGCCTGGCTCGGACGTCTGTTGTTCGCCGATGTTCGCCACGGCACACAGGTGGTGGATCTGTCGGAGGGTCGCCGGGTGCAGATCGCGGTCGATCCGCGCGATGAAATCGACGAGGTCTGGGACTCCCTGCAACAACTGCTGAGCCTGTGCGCGCTGGCGCTGACGGTCAGCCTGTTGACCATCCGCTGGGCCGTGCGTCGCGGCATGGGCTTGCTCGATGAGCTGCTGCGGGCGTTGCAGCAGGTGTGCGCCGGCCAGCTCAAGGTGCGCCTGCCCACCCAAGGGTTGCCGGAGGCGCGGCAACTGGCGCTGCATTTCAACCGCATGACCGCCGCGCTGGAACAGGCCGGCGCCGACAATGCCCGGCTGACCCAGGCCTTGCTGGCCGTGCAGGAGCAGGAACGCACGCAACTGGCCCAGGCCCTGCACGACGACCTCGGGCAGTACCTGGCCGGCATCCGGGCCCAGGCGTGCCTGTTGCGCCTGGTGGCCGATCAACCGCATGCCGTCGAGCGCACGGTGCGCGAACTGGAGCACAACTGCGAACACCTGCAACAGGGCTTTCGGGCACTGGTGCACAACCTCTATCCGGTGGTCCTGCAACACCTGTCGCTGGCCGACGCCTTCGCCTTGCTGGTGGAGCAATGGCAGGGCCGGCAGGGCATTGCGTGTCAGCTGCGGATCAGTGCGCAGTTGCCGGCGCTGCCGGCAGCGGACAAGACTCATCTGTACCGCTTGCTGCAGGAGGCCCTGACCAACATCGCCCGGCATGCCGGCGCCAGCCAGGTGCGGGTGCGCCTGCAACACCACGGCGCACACCTGCGCCTGCTGGTGCGTGATAACGGTCGCGGCGCAGCGTCACCCCGGCGGCCCGGCGTCGGCCTGCATTCGATGCGCGAACGCGCCCGCAGCCTGGGCGCGGATTTGCGCATCATCAGCCACCCCGGTGCCGGATGGGCGCTGGCCTTGTACATGCCTTTGGAGGCTTCATGAATATTTTGCTGGTCGATGACCACGCGGTAGTCCGCCAGGGCTACGCCAGCCTGTTACGCGCCGTGTTGCCGGCGATGGACGTGCGGGAGGCGGCGACCGGCGAAGAGGCGTTGATCCGGGTCCAGGAAAGCGTGCCGCAGCTGGTGATCATGGATTTCGGCCTGCCGGGTATCAGTGGCCTGGAAACCACCCGACGCCTGCGCCAACGCTTGCCGCAGCTGCGAGTGCTGTTCTTCAGCATGCACGATGAGCTGCCCTTGGTGCGCCAGGCGCTGGACGCCGGGGCGACGGGCTACCTGACCAAAAGCTCGGCGCCTGAAGTGCTGATCGAAGCGGTGCGGCGCGTGCTCGCCGGCCATGCCTACATCGAACAGCCGCTGGCCACTCAACTGGCCTGCCATGCGCAGCAGGATGCCAGCGATCCCCGCTTGCAAAGCATGACCCAGCGCGAGCTGGAGATCTTCGTCATGCTCGCCAAAGGCACCCCGGCGCGGCAGATTGCCGAGCAGCTGAGCATCAGCAGCAAGACCGTTTCCAACCACCTGACGTTGCTCAAGAGCAAGTTGCAGGTCAGTTCCCATGCCGAACTGGTGCACCTGGGGATTGATATGGGCGTGGTGCGCAAGGCGGGGTGACGCGGTAGCCGAACCCCTGTGGGAGCGGGCTTGCTCGCGAAAGCGGTGTGTCAGTAGTCACATGCATTGACTGGCACACCGCTTTCGCGAGCAAGCCCGCTCCCACAGGAATGAGCGGCTCATTTATCCCACGTCGTCGGGCATCCCGTGCAGCCCTCCATGTTCGCATCCTGAAAATTCGCATAGTGCTGGCGCGAGCCGTTGAGGTTGGCGTGTTCCAGGTTGCTTTCGCCCAGCTTGGCCTCTTGC
Organism: Pseudomonas fluorescens; assembly: GCF_902498195.1. Lineage (GTDB taxonomy): Bacteria > Pseudomonadota > Gammaproteobacteria > Pseudomonadales > Pseudomonadaceae > Aquipseudomonas > Aquipseudomonas fluorescens_BU. The sequence goes on from NZ_CABVIY010000003.1 coordinate 219,902, forward strand.
AGGTTGGCGTCGCTGAGGTTCGCGCCTTTGAGGTCGGCCTTGCTCAGCCAGGTCATTTCCAGGTCGGCGGCGCGCAGGTTGGTGTGGTGGAATCGGGCGCCGGAGAGACGGGCGAATTGCAGGTAGGCGGCGCTGAGGTCGGCGTTTTCGAATTGCGCACCCTGGGCGAACATCCCCCAGCCCTGGATCGCCACCAGTGTCGCGCCGCTGAAATCGGCCAGGCGCAGGTTGCTTTGTTGCAGACTGGCGCGGGTCAGGTTGGCGCCTTGCAGGCGGGCCTTTTCCAGGTTGGCCAGGTCGAGGCGGGCGTGGCGCAGGTCGGCCTCGCGCAGGTCGGCGCCGCTGAGGTTCATGTTGCGCAGGTCCTGGTTGCGCAGGTTGGCGCCCTTGAGATTGGCGCCGGGGCATTGGCTGTGTTCGGCGATGGTGCAGCCGTTGATGATCAACGGGGCGTCGTCGCCGTCGTCGGCGTACGCCGTGGCAACGCTCAATAGCAGCAGTAGCGGCAGGTAGTTCATGGCAAGGTCTCCGAATGCCCCTGTAGGAGCGAGCACGCTCGCGATGGTCGTCAACGATGACGCAGGGTGTCTGCTGCCCCGCGGTGTGCTTGAGACCATCGCGAGCGTGCTCGCTCCTACAGGGGGGGGTGGGGGGTTATTTCTGCGCGGTTTTGTTATCCCAGCTCGGGATCTTGAACACCCAGAACGACCCGCCCTGAGCCACCGGCTTGGTCAGTTCGGCCATGTCGCCGCCCCACAGCGGCACGGCGCCGCCATAGCCGACGGTTACGCCGATGTATTGCTCGCCATCCTGTTCCCAGGTGATCGGCGGCGAGACGATGCCGCTGCCGGTCTGGAACTTCCACAGCTCCTTGCCGGTTTTCGCGTCGAAGGCCTTGAAGAAACCGTCGCCGGTGCCGGTGAACACCAGGTTGCCCTTGGTCGCCAGCACACCGGCCCACAGTGGCAGGTGTTCCTTGTGCTCCCACACCACTTTGCCGGTGGTCGGGTTCATCGCCCGCAGGGTGCCGACGTGATCGTCGTACATGCGCTTGATGCGGAAACCCATGCCCAGGTACGCCGAGCCTTTCTTGTAGTTGACCTCCTCGGTCCAGTACTCCTCCTTCCACTGGTTACCGGGAATGTAGAACAGCCCGGTGTCCTGGCTGTAGGCCATGGGGTTCCAGTTCTTGCCGCCGAGGAACGGCGGCGAGACTTCCACCGGCTTGCCTTTGGTTTCCCCCGGTAACGGCTTGGCCGGACGCTGGCCTTCGTTCTCCACCGGGCGGCCGGTCTTGAGGTCGATGTGGCTGGCCCAGGTGATGTTGTCGACGAAGGGGAAGGCGTTCTGCAATTTGCCGTTATTGCGGTCGACCACATAGAAGAAACCGTTGCGGTCGGCGTGGCCGGTGGCCTTGACCGTTTTGCCGTCCTTGTCCTTGTAGTCGAATAGCACCAGCTCGTTGTTGCCGGAGAAGTCCCAGGCATCGTTCGGTGTGTGCTGGTAGAACCATTTCACTTCGCCGGTGCTCGGATCGACACCGACCTGGCCCGAGGTGTAGAGGCTGTCGTAATCGTGAGGGTTGCCGTCCTTCGACGTGCGCGCCCAGGTGTTCCACGGGCCCGGGTTGCCGGCGCCGACGATGATCGTGTTGGTCTCGGCATCGAAACTGGCGCTCTGCCAAGGGGCGCCGCCGCCATGGCTCCAGGCCTCGACCTTGCCGGTTTCGGTGGTCGGGTCGTTCGGCCACGACGGCGCCTTGACGTCGCCGGTCGGTGTACTGTCCTTGCCGTTCAGGCGGCCCATGTGGCCTTCGACGAACGGCCGCATCCAGACCTCTTCACCGGTGTCCGGGTCGCGGGCGTAAAGCTGGCCAACCACACCGAACTCATCGCCGGAACTGCCATGGATCAGCAGCACCTTGCCGCTGGTCTTGTCCTTGATCAGCACCGGCGCGCCGGTCATGGTGTAGCCGGCGGCGTGGTCGCCGAACTTCTTGTTCCACACCACTTTGCCGGTGTTCTTGTCCAGGGCGATCAGGCGTGCATCGAGGGTGCCGAAGTAGATCTTGTCGCCAAAGATCGCCGCGCCCCGGTTGACCACGTCGCAGCACGGGCGAATGTTGTCCGGCAGGCGATGGTTGTAGGTCCACAGGCGTTTGCCGGTCTTGGCGTCCAGCGCGAATACCCGCGAGTACGAGCCGGTGACGTACACCACGCCGTCACTGACGATGGCCTGGGATTCCTGGCCGCGCTGTTTCTCGTCGCCGAAGGAGTAGGACCAGGCCGGGGTCAGCTTGAACACGTTCTTGTCGTTGACCTGGGCCAACGGGCTCCAGCGCTGGGCATTGGTGCCCATGCCGTATTGCAGCACGTCCCTGGTGGTCAGGTGATCGTTGGCAATGTCTTCCCAGCTCACGTTGCGGGTGGCCGGTGCGTTCTCGGCATGCCCCGCCGCGCTCAGGGACAGGCTGCCGACCAGCAAAAAGGCCTGGATGGCGACGGTCAAGGGGGAAAGGGCGGGTAGCGATCTTATTGTCATGTTTGCAGTTCCCAGTGGAGGTTTTGACCTGCACAGGGTGGGGCGCCGGCACGTTCGGCGGATACGGAAAAAGTCCCGCCGTTGCCGGGAAAACTTCCCATGGGCCACCTGATTTCGACGTCCGTCCAAGGCCTTACTACCAAGGGAGTAGACGGCGGCCACCAAAGCAGCATGGGGCCTGTGCACCGGGGTTTCTAAGATGGTTGCCATAGCCTCTGCCAAGAGGTTTTGCGTGCAATCCTGAGGGCATAACAATGACAACAAAACGCAACGCCTTGCTCGTGACCGGGCTGTTGGCCGGTCTTCTCTGTGCGGGTTCCGTCTGGGCCCACGGCAATGTGGTGCCGCAGGCCGTCGCCACCCAGGGCCTGACCCCGATCAAGGAGGCCGGCGTCCCGCTGGATGCCGATGGCTGGGCGGCGGTGAACCCTTATCGCACGGCGCCGGAACACGACAAGGCGGTGGAAATCGGCGCGTCGGCCTACAACCAGAACTGCGCGGCCTGTCATGGCCTGGAAGCCAAGTCCGGCGGTATCGCCCCGGACTTGCGCATGCTCGACGTCGGCGAGGCCGGTGATGAATGGTTCGTCGAGCGGGTGCGCCACGGCGCCGTGCGCGACGGGCGGGTGTACATGCCGAAAATGGCCGACTACCTGAGCCAGGAAGCCCTGTGGGCGGTGCGCAGTTACCTGGACAGCGTCCACGTCGAGGAGTGACCCATGCGCCTGCTCGCGGTATTGATCAGCGCTGTGTGGCTGTGCTGCCAGTCAGTGCAGGCGCAGGTTCGCAACTATGACGAAATGATCGCCGCCGGCGAGCTGAAGGTGGCGGTCTACAAGGACTTCGCCCCCTACAGCTTTGAACAGGCCGGTCAGCCCCGGGGCGTTGACGTGGAACTGGCCCAGGCCCTGGCCAAGGCGTTGGGCGTGCGCCTGGTGCTGATCTGGGCGCCGGCCGGCGAGAAGCTCGACGACGACCTGCGCGATTACATCTGGCGCGCCAGCCAGTTGCACAACCAGCAACTGGCCGACCTGATGATGCGCGTGCCCTACGATCGCGACTACGCGCAAAAGCGCAACGAATTCGGCGAACTGGAAAACGGCCATGTGGTGATGTTCGGGCCGTACCAGAACGAGCAATGGCAAGTCGCCTATGACCGCCGCCGACTGGACAAGGTCGCCAGTGTCGCGGTGTTCGAACAGCACCCGATTGGCGTCGAAGTCGACAGCGTGCCGTCGTTTTACCTGACCTCGGTGTTCAACGGCATGCTTGCCGGCAAGACCCGCCATTATCCGGGTGTGCCCCAGGCGTTTGCCGCGATGAAGGCCGGCGAGGTCGATGCGGTCATGGCCATGCGCGGCGAGATTGACTGGCAAGTGCATCAAGCGGCCGATCCACAACTGGCCCTGGCAGAGAACGCCTACCCGAACATGGGCAAACAGGTCTGGGAGATCGGCATGGCGGTGCACGAAAGCAACCGGCAACTGGCCTATGCCGTGGAAGAGGCGCTGGAAAGCCTGATCCGCGACGGCTCGGTGAACACCCTCTACGGCCATTACGGCCTGCGCTATGACGTGCCCGACATGTATCAATAGGAGCCGGCGATGAAATGGCAAAGGCGTTGTCTGTTGGCCTGCTGTCTGAGCCTGGCGGCCCATGCCGCCGCTGTCGATCCCGGCAAGGACCCGGTGCCGTCGGTGATGTGGGCGTTCTATCACAAGCAAATGCTCGGCGATGCACCGTTCGTGTTCGATGAGCGGGTCAAGCTGCTGGCGCCGCCGTTTGCCGAAGACGCACGCCAAGTGCCGCTGGAAATCGACGCCCGGGCGTTCAAGGGCGACGTGGTGAGAATCCTCGCCTGGGCCGAACTCAACCCCTTGCCGAAAATCGTCGATTTCCAACCGCTGAGCGGCGTGCTGCCCTGGTTGTCGATCCGCATCCGCGTCGAACAGGCCACGCCCTTGCGCGCGGCGGTCTTGACCCGCGATGGGCTGTGGCATGTCGGTTCGACCCTGATCGATGCGGCCGGTGGCGGCTGCACCGCGCCCAGCGTGGTGCGCACCCAGCCGGGTTGGGAAGAGCGCATCGGCGAGGTGCTGGGCGGTCGTTATCCGCGTCAGGATTTCAGCCGCCTGCGCGTGCAGGTGGCGCATCCGATGGACAACGGCATGGTCGGCGGCATTCCGGAATTCTTCATTAACCATGCGCAGCTGCGCGATCAACATGATCAACCGTTGGCCCGCCTGGAACTGTTCCCCGCCGTCAGCGAAAACCCCAGCCTGGGGTTTGATATCGAGGGGGCAGGGCAGACGCGTCTGTTGTTGCGCGATAACAGCGGCAACCAATTCGATGCGGCCATTCCCTGACTTGAAGGAGCGTCTCATGCGCTGGATGCTGCTGTTGTTGATCGCCCTCGGCCTGCCGGCCATGGCTGACCTCGAATACTCGCTCAAGCCCCGGCTGATTGCCCCCGATACCTGGCTGCTGGAAGGCAGCACCGATAATTTCGGCAAGGACAATGGCGGCAACATCGTCAACACCGCGTTCATCGTCACCGAGCGCGGGGTGGTGGTGATCGATACCGGGCCGTCGAAGCGTTATGGCGAAGCCCTGCGCCGGGCGATTGCCGCGACCACCGACAAACCGGTGATCCAGGTCCTGCTGAGCCATCATCACCCCGACCATGTGTTGGGCAACCAGGCGTTCAGCGACGTGCCGATTGGCGCACTGGCCGGGACCACCGAGCTGCTGCAAAAGCAGGGCGATGCCATGGCCGAGAACATGTACCGGCTGGTGGGGGACTGGATGCGTGGCACCGAGGTGGTGCTGCCGAACCAGACGCTGGTCCCCGGCGTTTCAAGTTTTGGGAATCATGATCTGCGCCTGCTAAGCCTGGGTGGGCATACCGGTGCGGATCTGGCTATTCTCGACCAGCAAACCGGCGTGCTGTTTGCCGGGGACCTGGTGTTTTATCAACGGGCCCTGACCACGCCCAACAGTCCGGGGCTGTCGGTGTGGCTGGCCGACCTCGCGACCCTGCAGGGACTGCCCTGGACCCTGATCGTGCCCGGCCACGGGCCGCTGGCCAGCGATGCCCGGCCCTTCGAGCAAATGCACGACTACCTGAGCTGGCTCGATCAACTGATGGGCGAGGGCGCGGCCAATGGCAGCGACATGGCCGAGATGATCCGCAGCCCCATCCCCGAGCGCTTCGCCGGCATCAGCCTGGGTCGTTATGAGCTGATTCGCAGCGTCAGTCATCTGTACCCGCGCTATGAACGCGCGCAGATGACGCGGGTCGATTCCACAAACCCCTGACCTGCCCCAATCCCCTGTGGGAGCGAGCCTGCTCGCGAAAGCGGTCTGCCTGACACATTGATGCTGGATGTGCCGGCGCCTTCGCGAGCAGGCTCGCTCCCACAGAGGAGCGATCATCTGAACCTGTACCAAGGAACTAGAAATCTCCACATTGCGGGCAATTGTTGTCCGGGCGGCGGCGCCCAAGAATCTGCACCAGACCGGGAAAATTTCCCGGGAACAACAAAAACCGCAGAGGAAGCCGTCATGACTCAACCCGTACGTCGCCAGCCCTTCGTCTTGAGCATGTTGCTCAGTGCCATGCTGTTGTCCGGCCAGGCATTGGCCGGGGTTTCCGACCAGGACATTCTCCAGGACCCCAAGAACCCCGAGCAGATCGTCACCAACGGCCTGGGCGTCCAGGGCCAGCGCTACAGCCCGCTGGACATTCTCAACGTCGACAACGTCAAGGAGCTGCGACCGGCGTGGGCGTTCTCCTTCGGTGGCGAGAAGCAGCGCGGGCAACAGGCGCAGCCGATGATCAAGGACGGTGTGATGTACATGACCGGCTCCTACTCGCGGGTGTTCGCGGTGGATGCGCGCACCGGCAAGAAACTCTGGCAATACGACGCGCGCCTGCCCGATGACATTCGCCCGTGCTGCGACGTGATCAACCGTGGCGTCGCGCTGTACGGCGACCTGGTGATCTTCGGCACCCTCGACGCCAAGCTCGTGGCGCTGAACAAGGACACCGGCAAGGTGGTCTGGAGCAAGAAAGTCGCCGACCACAAGGAAGGCTACTCGATCAGCGCCGCGCCGCTGGTGATCAACGGCAAGCTGATCACCGGGGTGGCCGGTGGCGAGTTCGGCGTGGTCGGCAAGATCGAGGCCTACGACCCGAAAAACGGCGACCTGCTGTGGACCCGGCCGACGGTCGAAGGCCACATGGGCTACCTGTACAAGGATGGCAAGGCCGTGGAAAACGGCATCTCCGGCGGCGAGGCGGGCAAGACCTGGCCGGGGGACCTGTGGAAGACCGGCGGCGCGGCACCCTGGCTGGGTGGCTACTACGACCCGGAAACCAACCTGTTGCTGTTCGGCACCGGCAACCCGGCGCCGTGGAACTCGCACCTGCGCCCGGGCGACAACCTCTACTCGTCGTCGCGCCTGGCGCTCAACCCGGACGATGGCACCATCAAATGGCATTTCCAGAGCACGCCCCACGACGGTTGGGACTATGACGGCGTGAACGAGCTGGTGTCGTTCAACTACAGCGAAGGCGGCAAGGAAATCAAGGCAGCGGCCACCGCCGACCGTAACGGCTTTTTCTACGTGCTGGATCGCACCAACGGCAAATTCATCCGTGGCTTCCCGTTTGTCGACAAGATCACCTGGGCCACCGGCCTGGATAAGGCCGGCCGGCCGATCTACAACGAAGCCAGCCGCCCCGGCGCCCCGGGTTCCGAAGCCAAGGGCAGCTCGGTGTTCGTCGCGCCGGCGTTCCTCGGCGCCAAGAACTGGATGCCGATGGCCTACAACCGTGACACCGGGTTGTTCTACGTGCCGTCCAACGAGTGGGGCATGGACATCTGGAACGAGGGCATCGCCTACAAGAAAGGCGCGGCCTTCCTCGGCGCCGGGTTCACCATCAAGCCGCTGAACGAAGACTACATCGGCGTGCTGCGGGCCATCGATCCGAAAACCGGCAAGGAAGTCTGGCGCCACAAGAACTTCGCGCCGCTGTGGGGCGGGGTGCTGACCACCAAAGGCAACCTGGTGTTCACCGGCACGCCGGAAGGCTTCCTGCAGGCGTTCAATGCCAAGACCGGTGAAAAGGTCTGGGAATTCCAGACCGGTTCCGGCGTACTGGGTTCGCCCGTGACCTGGGAAATGGACGGCGAGCAGTACGTCTCGGTGCTCTCCGGCTGGGGCGGCGCCGTGCCGCTGTGGGGCGGCGAAGTGGCCAAGCGGGTGAAAGACTTCAACCAGGGCGGCATGCTCTGGACCTTCAAGCTGCCCAAGGACCTCGTGGCCAAGCATTAATCACACCGCCCCCCCTGTAGGAGCGAGCCTGCTCGCGAAGGCGTCGTGTCAGCCACCCATAGGCTGAATGACACACCGCTTTCGCGAGCAGGCTCGCTCCCACAGGGATTGTTCCCACATCTGGATTTGTGCAAAACCTACGACCAAATAACGAGAGCCCCTCCTGCCAACGATGCATTCGTCTGGCGCGCGGGGCTCTCTAGTATCGGTTCATCGCCCGTCGACACGACAGGCATCGACCCAGACAGAGGCCCATCATGATCTACGCCCAACCCGGAACACCCGGCGCCGTCGTTTCCTTCAAGCCGCGCTACGGCAACTTCATCGGCGGCGAATTCGTCGCGCCGGTCAATGGCGAATACTTCACCAATACCTCGCCGGTCAACGGCGAAGTGATCGCCGAATTCCCGCGCTCCGGCGCCGCCGACATCGACAAGGCCCTCGACGCCGCCCATGCCGCCGCTGACGCCTGGGGCAAGACCTCGGCCCAGGACCGCTCGCGGGTGTTGCTGAAAATCGCCGACCGCATCGAACAGAACCTGGAAATCCTCGCCGTCACCGAAACCTGGGACAACGGCAAGGCGGTGCGTGAAACCCTCAACGCCGACGTGCCGCTGGCGGCCGACCATTTCCGCTACTTCGCCGGTTGCATCCGCGCCCAGGAAGGCGGCGCCGCCGAGATCAACGAACTGACCACCGCCTACCACTTCCACGAGCCGTTGGGCGTGGTCGGGCAGATCATTCCATGGAACTTCCCGCTGCTGATGGCCGCCTGGAAACTCGCGCCGGCCCTGGCCGCGGGCAACTGCATCGTGCTCAAGCCGGCCGAGCAGACGCCGCTGTCGATCATGGTCTTCGCCGAACTGATTGCCGACTTGCTGCCGGCGGGCGTGCTGAACATCGTCCAGGGTTTCGGTCGCGAAGCCGGCGAGGCGCTGGCCACCAGCAAGCGCATCGCCAAGATCGCCTTCACCGGCTCGACCCCGGTCGGCGCGCACATCATGCATTGCGCCGCCGAGAACATCATTCCCAGCACCGTGGAACTGGGCGGCAAGTCGCCGAACATCTTCTTCGAAGACATCATGAACGCCGAACCTGCGTTCATCGAAAAGGCCGCCGAAGGCCTGGTGCTGGCGTTCTTCAACCAGGGCGAGGTGTGCACCTGTCCGTCCCGGGCGTTGGTGCAGGAGTCGATCTACGAGCCGTTCATGGCCGAAGTCATGAAGAAGATCGTCAAGATCAAGCGTGGCAACCCGCTCGACACCGAGACCATGGTCGGCGCCCAGGCGTCGGAGCAGCAGTACGACAAGATCCTCTCGTACCTGACCATCGCCCAGGAAGAGGGCGCCCAGCTGCTCACCGGTGGCGCGGCCGAACGCCTGGAGGGCGATCTGTCCAGCGGCTATTACATCCAGCCGACGCTGCTCAAGGGCACCAACAACATGCGCGTGTTCCAGGAAGAAATCTTTGGTCCGGTGGTGGGCGTCACCACCTTCAAGGATGAGGCCGAAGCCCTGGCGATTGCCAACGACACCGAATTCGGCCTCGGCGCCGGCCTCTGGACCCGCGACATCAACCGCGCCTACCGCATGGGCCGGGCGATCAAGGCCGGGCGCGTGTGGACCAACTGCTACCACCTGTACCCGGCGCATGCGGCGTTCGGTGGCTACAAGAAATCCGGCGTCGGGCGGGAGAATCACAAGATGATGCTCGACCATTACCAGCAGACCAAGAACCTGCTGGTGAGCTACGACATCAACCCGCTCGGGTTCTTCTGATTTTCTAAATTCACCACAAAACAAATTGTGGGAGCGGGCTTGCTCGCGAAGGCGGCGTCACATTCAACATATGGGTTGACTGACACTCCGCTTTCGCGAGCAAGCCCGCTCCCACATTGGTTTGAGTGTCTGATACCCCCTACCAACGCACCCCCGAACCTCCTTCGAAAGTAGCATTCGGGCACCCGGCGCAGCGTGCATTAATGGTGCTACCGGAATCGCCCGGCACAAGAAGAGGAATGACCCATGTGGACTAAACCCGCGTTTACCGATCTGCGCATTGGCTTCGAAGTGACGATGTATTTCGCCAACCGTTGATTGACCACCCGGCCAGCCGTTGCGTTGGCCGGGCCTGCCTTCTGGAGCATTGCCCATGCACATCCGCGTCCTCGGCTCCGCCGCCGGTGGTGGTTTTCCGCAGTGGAACTGCAACTGCCGCCAGTGCGCCGGCGTGCGCAACGGCAGCCTGCGTGCCCAGCGGCGCACGCAGTCGTCAATCGCCCTGAGCGACAACGGCGTGGACTGGGTGCTGTGCAACGCTTCGCCGGACATTCGCGCGCAACTCGACAGTTTCCCGCCGCTGCAACCGGCCCGCCGCTTGCGTGATAGCGCCATTGCCGCAGTGGTGTTGATGGACAGCCAGATCGATCACTGCACCGGTCTGCTGAGCCTGCGCGAAGGGTGCCCGCATGATGTCTGGTGCACCGAGCGGGTCCATCAGGACCTCAGCAGCGGCTTCCCGCTGTTCACCATGCTCAGCCACTGGAACGGCGGATTGCAGTGGCAACCCATAGGGCTCACGCGTGAGCCGTTCTACATTCCGACCTGCGCGCACCTGCAATTTCGCGCAATTCCCCTGGTCAGCAACGCACCGCCGTACTCGCCCAACCGGGGCCATCCGCAGCCGGGCGACACCATCGGCCTGTTCATTGAAGACCAGCGCAGCGGCGCCTCGCTGTTCTACGCGCCGGGCCTGGGGCAGGTCGACGACGAACTGCTGGACTGGATGCAGCGCGCCGATTGCCTGGTGCTGGACGGCACGCTGTGGCGCGATGACGAGATGCGCCTGTGCGAAGTCGGCCAGAGCCTGGGCAGCGAAATGGGGCATCTGGCGCAAAGCGGGCCCGGCGGCATGCTGGAAGTGCTGGAAGGATTTCCTCGCCAGCGCAAGGTGCTGATTCACATCAACAACACCAACCCGATCCTCGACGAAGACTCGGCGGAGCGGGCGCTGCTGGAGCGGCGGGGGATCGAGGTGGCGTATGACGGCATGGATATTGTGTTGTAGCGACTGGCCTCTTCGCGAGCAAGCCCGCTCCCACAGTGGATGGCGGGTGCACACAAAACCCAGTGGGAGCGGGCTTGCTCGCGAAGGGGCCAGACCCGACACAGCAGAGCTTCCAGGAGAACAATCATGACAATGACCCCCGCCGAATTCGAGCAGGCCCTGCGCGCCAAGGGCGCCTACTACCACATCCATCACCCGTTCCACCAAGCCATGTACGCCGGGCAGGCCACCCGCGAGCAGATCCAGGGCTGGGTTGCCAATCGCTTCTACTACCAGGTCAACATCCCGCTCAAGGACGCCGCCATCCTTGCCAACTGCCCGGACCGCGATGTGCGCCGGGAATGGCTGCAACGCATCCTCGATCACGACGGCGCCCCCGGCAGCGAAGGCGGCATCGAAGCCTGGCTGCGCCTGGGCGAAGCGGTGGGGCTGGATCGCGAGCAAATACTGTCGCAAGAGCTGGTGCTGCCCGGCGTCCGTTTCGCCGTGGACGCCTACGTCAATTTCGCCCGGCGTGCCTGCTGGCAGGAAGCGGCCAGCAGCTCGCTGACCGAACTGTTCGCGCCGCAGATCCATCAATCGCGGCTCGACGCGTGGCCGACCCATTACCCGTGGATCGACGTCGCCGGCTACGACTACTTCCGCACGCGGTTGGGCCAGGCCCGGCGCGATGTCGAGCACGGCTTGCGCATCACCCTGGCGCACTACGTCACCCTTGAGGCCCAGCAACGCATGCTCGAGATCCTGCAATTCAAGCTGGATGTGCTGTGGAGCATGCTCGACGCCATGAGCATGGCCTACGAGCTGGAGCGCCCGCCGTATCACACCGTCACCCGTGACAACGTCTGGCATCGGGGGATTGCCCTGTGAGCCTGATCGACCGCGAGCTGTCACCGTCGTTGCGCCGGGGTTTTCGTCTGCAATGGGAACCGCGCCAGGACTGTCACGTGCTGCTGTACCCCGAAGGCATGATCAAGCTCAACGCCAGTGCCGCGCAGATTCTCGAACTGCTGGACGGCCAGCGCAGCGTCGCGGCGATCATTGACCGGCTGACGGCGGATTTCCCCGGCGTGCCGGGGATTGACGAGGATGTGCTGGCGTTCCTGGAGGTGGCCCATGCGCAATTCTGGATCGAGTGAAGCGCTGCCGGGGCCGCCGTTGTGGCTGCTGGCGGAGCTGACCTACCGCTGCCCGCTGCAATGCCCGTATTGCTCCAATCCGCTGGACTTCGCCCGACACGGCGAGGAACTGGGCACCGAAGAGTGGATTCGGGTCTTCCGCGAGGCGCGGGAGATGGGCGCCGCCCAACTGGGCTTTTCCGGTGGCGAACCGCTGGTGCGCCAGGACCTGGCCGAGCTGATCAAGGCCGCGCGGGGCATGGGCTACTACACCAACCTGATCACCTCGGGCATCGGCCTGACCGAGCAGAAGGTGCGCGATTTCAAGGATGCCGGGCTCGATCATATCCAGATCAGTTTCCAGGCCGCCGACGAGGCGGTGAACAACATGCTGGCCGGCTCGCGCAAGGCCTTCGCGCAGAAACTCGCCATGGCCCGGGCGGTGAAAGCCCAGGGCTACCCGATGGTGCTGAACTTCGTCACCCACCGGCACAACATCGACCGCATCGACCGGATCATTGACCTGTGCCTGGAGCTGGAGGCGGATTTCGTCGAGTTGGCCACCTGCCAGTTCTATGGCTGGGCCGAGCTCAACCGCGTCGGTCTGCTGCCGACCCGTGAGCAATTGCAACGCGCCGAGCGCATCACCAACGAGTACCGTGAGCGACTGGAGGACCAGGGGCACCCGTGCAAGCTGATCTTCGTCACCCCGGACTACTACGAGGAACGCCCCAAGACCTGCATGAACGGCTGGGCCAACCTGTTTCTCGACATCACCCCCGACGGCACGGCGTTGCCTTGCCATAGCGCCCGGCAATTGCCGGTGCAGTTTCCCAACGTGCGTGAACACAGCATTTCGCACATCTGGAACGATTCGTTCGGCTTCAACCGCTTTCGCGGCGATGCGTGGATGAAGGAGCCGTGTCGCTCCTGCGATGAGAAGCACAAGGACCTGGGCGGCTGCCGCTGCCAGGCCTTCATGCTGACCGGCGATGCCGAGAACGCCGACCCGGTGTGCAGCAAATCGCCGCACCATGGGGTGATCCTCAAGGCGCGGGAGGAGGCCGAGGCGCCGGGGCTGGGCATGGAACACCTGACGCTGCGCAACGAGAAGGCTTCGCGGCTGATCTACCGCGGCTAGATCAAACACCGCAAATCCCTTGTGGGAGCGGGCTTGCTCGCGAAAGCGGTGTGTCAGCGAGAGAATCTGCCGACTGACGCACCGCTTTCGCGAGCAAGCCCGCTCCCACAGGGGATCTACGGTGAGTCCAGCCATTGGTCTGATTGCATTCAGCGCCGGATGCGTTAGTGTGGCTGTTACATTCCAAAACAATAAAAAACAGGCTTTCCAATGAGCCAGAGTCTCAGCCAACTGCGTAAATTCGTCTCGCCTGAAATCATCTTCGGTGCCGGCTGCCGGCACAACGTCGGCAACTACGCCAAGACCTTTGGTGCGCGCAAGGTGCTGGTGGTCAGCGATCCGGGGGTGATTGCCGCCGGTTGGGTGGCGGATGTCGAGGCCAGCCTGCAAGCGCTGGGCATCGAGTACTGCCTTTACAGCGCCGTCTCGCCCAACCCCCGGGTTGAAGAAGTCATGCTCGGTGCCGAGCTGTACCGGGAAAACCACTGCGATGTGATCGTCGCTGTCGGCGGTGGCAGCCCGATGGATTGCGGCAAAGGCATCGGCATTGTCGTCGCCCATGGCCGCAGCATCCTCGAATTCGAAGGGGTGGACACCATCCGCGTGCCCAGCCCGCCGTTGATCCTGATTCCGACCACCGCCGGCACTTCGGCCGATGTCTCGCAATTCGTGATCATCTCCAATCAGCAGGAACGCATGAAGTTCTCCATCGTCAGCAAGGCGGTGGTGCCGGACGTCTCGCTGATCGACCCGGAAACCACCCTGAGCATGGACCCGTTTCTTTCGGCCTGTACCGGCATCGATGCCCTGGTGCACGCCATCGAAGCCTTCGTGTCCACCGGTCACGGGCCCCTGACCGATCCCCATGCGCTGGAGGCGATGCGCCTGATCAATGGCAACCTGGTGCAGATGATCGCCAACCCGACGGACATCGCCCTGCGCGAAAAAATCATGCTCGGCAGCATGCAGGCCGGGCTGGCGTTCTCCAACGCGATCCTCGGCGCGGTGCATGCGATGTCCCACAGCCTGGGCGGTTTTCTCGACTTGCCCCACGGCCTGTGCAACGCGGTGCTGGTGGAGCACGTCGTGGCGTTCAACTACAGCTCGGCGCCGGAGCGTTTCAAAGTGATCGCCGAGACCTTCGGTATCGATTGCCGGGGTCTCAACCAGCGGCAAATCTGCGGGCGCCTGGTGGAACACCTGATCGCCCTGAAACATGCGATCGGCTTCCACGAAACCCTCGGCTTGCATGGGGTCAGGACCTCTGACATTCCGTTCCTGTCGCAGCACGCCATGGATGACCCGTGCATCCTGACCAACCCGCGCGAGTCCAGCCAGCGTGACGTCGAGGTCGTCTATGGCGAAGCCCTCTGACGAACAACAACGGGCCCTGGCCGGGCTGCTGGGACTGGGCAGCCACTCGGCGCGCAAGAGTCATTACCCGGAACTGGCGGCGCGCCTGGATGAGCTGGAGGCGGAGCGGAACCGCTACAAATGGCTGTTCGAAAACGCCGTCCACGGGATCTTCCAGGCCAGCCTGCACGAGGGCCTGCGCGCCGCGAATCCGGCACTGGCGCACATGCTCGGCTACCAGGACCCGCAGGAGGTGCTGTTTTCCCTGAATGACCTGGCCAGCCACCTGTTCGCCGGTGGGGCGCAGGAACTGGAAACCATTGGCGACCTCCTCAAGCGGCAACGCAGCCTGCACGGCTACGAAACCCGCTTGCGCCGCAAGGACGGCAGCCACCTCGACGTGTTGATGAACCTGTTGCTCAAGCCCGGCCAGGAAGGGCTGGTGGAAGGGTTCGTCGCCGATATCACAGAGCGCGTGCAGGCTCAGCAGCGCCTGCAACAACTCAATGACGAACTGGAGCAGCGCGTCGCTGCGCGCACCGATGAACTGCTGGAAGCCAACCGCAACCTGCAGCAGCAGATCACCCAGCGTAAACAGATCGCCCAGGCCCTGCGCGATGCCCGTGATGCCGCCGAAGCCGCCAACCGCAGCAAGGACAAGTACCTGGCGGCGGCCAGCCATGACCTGCTGCAACCGCTGAACGCCGCGCGCTTGCTGATCTCGACCCTGCGCGAGCGGCAGTTGCCGGAGGTGGAGCAGGTGCTGGTCGAGCGCACGCACCAGGCGCTGGAAGGGGCTGAAGACCTGCTCACCGATCTGCTGGACATTTCCCGGCTCGACCAGGCGGCGGTCAAGCCGGACATTGCACTTTACCGCCTGGATGAGTTGCTCGGCCCGCTGGTCTCGGAGTTCCAGTCCGTTGCCCAGGCGGCGGGCTTGAACCTGCGGGTGCACACGGGCGATTACGCCATCAGCACCGACTTGCGCCTGATGACACGCATTCTGCGCAACTTTCTCAGCAATGCCTGCCGCTATACCGACGAGGGCAGCATCCTGCTCGGCGCCCGACGGCGGGGCGAGTATTTGCGTCTGGAGGTGTGGGACACCGGGCGCGGGATCGCGGCGGACCGGCTCGACTCGATCTTCCTCGAATTCAATCAACTGGATGTCGGCCGCGCCGCCGACCGCAAGGGCGTGGGCCTGGGGCTGGCGATTGTCGAGCGCATCGCCCGGATCCTCGGTTACCCCATCGGCGTGCATTCGCTGCCGGGGCGCGGTTCGATGTTCAGCATCGATGTGCCGCTGTCCCATGACATCCCGTTGCCGATCGACCAGGCTGCGCCCCAGCCCGTCACCGGTAACCCGTTGCCGGGCCGACGTTTGCTGGTGCTGGACAATGAATTGAGCATTCTTGAAAGCATGAGCGCGTTGCTCGGCCAGTGGGGCTGCGAAGTCGTCACGGCCACCGACGAAGCCTCGGCCCTGGCGGCGCTGGCCGGACGGGCACCGGAACTGATTCTGGCGGACTACCACCTCGATCACGCGGTGGTTGGCTGCGATGTGGTGCGCCATCTGCGCGAGCATTTCCACCAGCGTATCCCCGCGGTGATCATCACCGCCGATCGCACCGACCAGTGCCGGCGCTCGCTGCAACGTCTGGAGGCGCCACTGCTGAACAAACCGGTGAAGCCTGGCAAGTTGCGCGCGGTGTTGAGTCAGCTGTTGGCGGCGCCGGCCTGAAGCGCCCGGTAGCGCAGGCTGAAACCCAGTTCCGTGGACTGGCCTTGCTCCAGTAGTCGCAAGCCCGGCCGACCCGGCAAGTGGTGCGCGTTGACCGGGTGGCTGACCGGTTCCAGGCAGAAAAAATCCAGGCCAGGCGGGCAGTAGAGCAGGTAGTAGTCGCTACCGCTGGCCTGGCACTCCAGTTCGTAACCCAGGTCAGGTTGCCGGATCAGGCAGTGGCCGTTCCATTGGCAAAAGCCGTTATCGACCAGCGTCTCGGGCAATGCTTGCAGCTGCCGGAAATCCCATGGCGCGGGTACGCTGGCAAGCCCGGTCGGCAATCTGGACGCCTCACACAACCAGACCTGTTCGGCGTGTGCCTGCAGGCGAGTGCTGGCCAGGCGCGGAAAATAGGGGTGCAGGCCGAGCCCATGCCAGGCCGGGCGGGCGGCCAGATGAGTGACTTGCAGCTCAATGCCCAGGCGGCCCTGGCTCAGGTGCAAGCGTTGCCGGGCGCGATAAGCGAAGGGCGTGGTGCTGTCGAGTTGCAGCACGACTTCATCGTGGCGGTGCGAAACCACCTGCCACGCTTGTTGCCAGGCCGTGCCGTGGATCGGCAGCGGATCGCCGGGGCTGTTGGGCGTCAGCGCCAGCCAGCCATCGGGGCAGTCGAAGCCGCCTTCGGCGATGCGATTGGACCAGGGCGCCAGGGGAAAACAGCCGAGCTTGCCGGGCAGGCCGCTGTGCAGCGCCGGCGCGTCGGTGTGACGCAGCAGGGGTTGGCCGGTGCTGCGCACGCTCCAGTTGACGATGCTCGCGCCGAGTTCGGGGGCGAGGGTGAGGCGGGTGTATTCGTCTTCGAGTTCAATCAGTTTCATTGTGATTGTCTTGGTGAAGTGATGGGTTCATGGCTGCGGCCCTGTCGCGGCGAGCAGTGCGGATGCTAGTCTTGTTTAACGCTGTTGTCAGGGAGCCCTCATGGGCAATCACAAGATCGAGATCCGTCGCAGTAACGTCGAGAAAATTCTGCTGGGTGCCGAGAAGGTCTTCGCCGAAAAAGGCTTTGGCAGCACCGCCATGGCCGACATCGCCGCCGAGGTGCAACTGCCGCGCTCCAATCTGCATTACTACTTCAGTACCAAGACCGAGTTGTACAGCGCGGTGCTGTTCGACCTGCTGGAAGTGTGGAAGCAGGACGCGCTGTGCTTCGAGATGTTCGACGACCCGCGCGTGGTGCTCAGCAGCTACATCCGCGCCAAGATGAACCACTCCCGCAGCCGGCCCTACGGTTCCAAAGTCTGGGCCAACGAAATCATCCACGGCGCGCCGACCCTGGGCGAGGCGCTGGATGCCAGCCTGTACGACTGGGCCAAGATGAAGGAAGCGAAGATCCGCCAGTGGGTGGACGACAAACGCATCCTGCCGGTGGAGCCGTCGAGCCTGCTGTACATGATCTGGGCCTCGACCCAGCACTACGCCGACTTTGACCATCAGGTGAATATTCTGAATGACCATCAGCCGCTGTCGGACATGCAGTTCGAGCGGGCGGTGCAAACGGTCACGAGTGTGATTTTGCGGGGGATCGGGTTGGAGCCTTGAATCAAAAGATCGCAGCCTCGTTTCACTCGACAGCTCCTACAGGCGTTCACATTCCCTTGTAGGAGCTGTCGAGTGAAACGAGGCTGCGATCTCTTGATAGTTAACGATCAAACGGCAACGTGATACGGATTCCTCGGATCATGATTCCAGTCCAGGAACGGCTTCCCGGTCTCCACCGGCACCATCTCGATGCAATCCTGCACCGGGCAGGTGATCTGGCACAGGTTGCAGCCTACGCATTCCTCATCGATCACCTCGTACGCATGCGTACCATCGGCCTTTTTCAGGCTGGCCACCGCCTGGTGCGAGGTGTCTTCGCAGGCGATGTGACAGCGGCCGCAACCGATGCAGGCCTCCTGGTCAATCTTCGCGATCACTTGATAGTTGATGTCCAGGTACTTCCAGTCGGTGGTATTGGCCACCGCGCGCCCGGAAAATTCTGAAATGCTGGCGTAGCCCTGACTGTCCATCCAGCGCGACAACCCGTCCTTCATCTCCTCGACAATCCGGAAGCCATGCAGCATGGCCGCCGTGCACACCTGCACCGAGCCGCTGCCCAGGGCGATGAATTCCGCGGCGTCGCGCCAGTTGCCGATGCCGCCGATGCCGCTGATGGGCAGTCCTTGGGTCTGCGGGTCGCGGGCGATTTCGGCGACCATGTTCAGGGCAATCGGCTTGACCGCCGAACCGCAGTAGCCGCCATGGGTGCTCTGGCTGCCAACCACGGGATTGGCGACCATGCGCTCCAGGTTGACGCTGGTGATCGAGTTGATGGTGTTGATCAGCGACACCGC
Organism: Pseudomonas fluorescens; assembly: GCF_902498195.1. Taxonomy (GTDB): domain Bacteria; phylum Pseudomonadota; class Gammaproteobacteria; order Pseudomonadales; family Pseudomonadaceae; genus Aquipseudomonas; species Aquipseudomonas fluorescens_BU. The sequence continues at coordinate 238,577 of NZ_CABVIY010000003.1, forward strand.
ATCGGCACCGCCCCGGTGCGCCGCACGGGCGGCGACGCGGATGTCGGTGATGTTTGGCGTGAGCTTGACGATTACCGGCAGCGAACAATAGGTCTTGCACCAGCGGGTGACCTGTTCGACGTACTCCGGCACCTGGCCGACCGCCGCGCCCATGCCGCGTTCCGGCATGCCGTGGGGGCAGCCGAAATTCAGTTCGATGCCGTCGGCGCCGGTGGCTTCGACCAGCGGCAGGATGTGTTTCCAGGACTCTTCGACGCAGGGCACCATCAACGACACGATCAAGGCGCGGTCCGGCCAGTCCTTCTTCACCTGGGTGATTTCCCGCAGGTTGATCTCCAGCGAGCGGTCGGTGATCAATTCGATGTTATTGAAACCCAGCACTTCACGATTCGCCCCGAAGTGCGCGGAGTAACGCGACGACACGTTGACCGCCGCCGGGTCTTCACCCAGGGTTTTCCAGACCACGCCGCCCCAGCCGGCCTCGAAGGCGCGGACCACGTTGTAGGCCTTGTCGGTCGGCGGCGCGGAGGCCAGCCAGAATGGGTTGGGGGACTTGATGCCAGCGAAGACAATCGACAGATCGGCCATTTACGCAGCCTCCACATTGAGCATCAGTTGAGCATGGATGGCCTCGGCGGCGCGTTTGCCGTGCTGCACCGCCTGCACGGTGAGGTCCTGGTCGAGGCTGGTGCAGTCACCGCCGGCATACACGCCGGGGATGCTGGTGCGCAGTTGTTCGTCCACCTGAATGCGATCGCCCTGGCGCTTGAGTTCGCGGGCCAGCGGGTCGGCGAGGGCGCTTGAGTCGAAGGTTTGGCCGATGGCCTTGAAGATCGCATCGGCGGCCAGTTCGAAGGTTTCGCCAGTGGTTTGCAGCCGGCCTTCGACGAGATGGGTGCGGGCGAAGCGCATGCCACGCACGTTGCCCTGGTCATCGAGCAACACGTCTTCCGGTTGCGCCCAGGTCAACAGGCGCACCTGATTGGCCTTGGCGATGTCCTGTTCGTGGTGGGTCGCCCCCATGTCTTCGACGCCACGGCGGTACACCAGGTTGACGTCATGGGCACCGAGGCGGGCCATTTGCACCGCCATGTCGATCGCGGTATTGCCGGCGCCTAGCACGATGCAGTGGTCAGCCAGTGGCAACTGGGTCAGGTCGTCGGCCTGGCGCAGTTCACGGATGTAATCGGTGGCGGCGACGAGGCCGGGCGCGTCTTCATGCAGCAGACCAAGCTGCTTGCTGGCAGCCAGGCCGAGGCCGAGGAACACCGCATCGAACTGTTGATGCAGCTCGCTCAGGCTCAGGTTTTCCCCGAGTTTTTGCCCATGGCGGATTTCAATGCCGCCGATCTCCAGCAGGAAGTCCAGTTCCTTCTGCGCGTAATCGTCCACCAGCTTGTACTTGGCGATGCCGTATTCATTCAGGCCGCCGGCTTTTTCCCTGGCTTCGAAAATCACCACGTCATGGCCGTGCATGGCGCTGCGATGGGCGCAGGACAGCCCGGCCGGGCCGGCACCGACCACGGCAATGCGCTTGCCGGTGGCGGCGGCGCGGGAGAACGGGTGTTGGCTGAAATGGGCGTTGTCCACGGCGTAGCGCTGCAACAAACCGATGAGCACCGGTGCGCATTCATGGGCGTTATTACGCACGCAGGCTTGCTGGCAGAGGATTTCCGTCGGGCAGACCCGGGCGCAACTGCCGCCGAGGATGTTCGCCGAGAGGATTTTCTGCGCCGCGCCCTGAACGTTGTCCTGGTGGATGTTGCGGATGAACGAGGGGATGTCGATTTCGCTGGGGCAGGCATTCACGCACGGCGCGTCGTAGCAATACAGGCAGCGCGAGGCTTCCAGGTGGGCCTGGCGGTCGTTGAGTGGCGGCGCGAGGTCCGTGAAGTGGCCGGCGAGGGCGGCCGCGTTCTCGTAGGGATGCGGGAGATGGGTCAGGGTCTTGATCACGGTCTTGGCCTCACGGTGATGGAGGTTATGCCTCTGGTGGGCATTGAGTTTTTTGTTGTCTGGGCGGGCCTCTTCGCGAGCAAGCCCGCTCCCACATCTGGAATGCGTAACCCTGTGGGAGCGGGCTTGCTCGCGAAGGCCGAAGGCCTCGATCTCAGCGCTTCACGGCAACCGGCTGATTCAACTCGGCCCGCTTGCTCAGTAAATCAAACACCGCCGGATATGCCGGCCGTTCGATGTACCGCCCGGCGCCGCGCTCGGCGCGCAGGTCGCCGTCGGCCCAGACCACCCGGCCCTGGCTGATGGTGTGGCTGGGCACGCCGCGCACGGTCTTGCCTTCGAAGATGTTGAAGTCGACCTGCTGGTGATGGGTCTTGGCCGAAATCGTGCGCGTGCCTTGCGGGTCCCACAGCACCAAGTCGGCATCGGCGCCCACGCGGATCGCGCCTTTGCGTGGGTAAAGGTTGAAGATCTTCGCGGTGTTGGTCGAGGTCAGGGCGACGAACTGCTGCATCGAAAAACGCCCGGTGTTCACCCCTTCATCCCAGAGCACTGCCATGCGGTCTTCGATGCCGGCGGTGCCATTGGGGATCTTGCTGAAATCGTCCTTGCCCGCCGCTTTCTGCTCGGCGCAGAAGCAGCAGTGATCGGTGGCGGTGGTGTGCAGGTTGCCGGCTTGCAGGCCGTGCCAGAGCGCTTCCTGATGGCCGCGCGGACGGAACGGCGGGCTCATAACGTAACCGGCGGCGGTCTGCCAGTCCGGGTGTTGATAGACGCTGTCGTCCAGCAGCAGATGCCCGGCCAGCACCTCGCCGTAGACCGGCTGGCCCTTGGCCCGGGCATAGGTGATTTCGTCCAGGGCTTCCTTGGTCGAGACGTGCACCAGGTACAGCGGCGTGCCGAGGGTTTCGGCAATGCGGATCGCCCGGCTTGCGGCTTCGCCTTCGACCTGGGAAGGACGCGACAGCGGATGCGCCTCCGGCCCGGTCATGCCCTGGGCCATCAGTTTGCGTTGCAGGTGGTAGACCAGCTCGCCGTTTTCCGCGTGCACGGTGGGCACCGCGCCCAGTTCCAGGCAGCGCTCGAAACTCGCCACCAGGGTGTCGTCCGCCGCCATGATCGCGTTTTTGTAAGCCATGAAATGCTTGAAGCTGTTGACCCCGTGATGGCTCACCAGCTCGGCCATTTCCTCGCGCACCTGTTCGCTCCACCAGGTGATGGCGACGTGGAAGCCGTAATCGGAGGCAGACTTCTCGGCCCAGCCACGCCATTGATGGAAGGCTTCCATCAGCGACTGCTGCGGATTGGGTATGACGAAGTCGATGATCGAGGTCGTGCCACCGGCCAGACCCGCCGCCGTGCCGCTGAAAAAGTCTTCGCTGGCCACGGTGCCCATGAAGGGCAGTTGCATATGGGTGTGCGGATCGATGCCACCGGGCATCAGGTACTGGCCGCTGCCGTCGAGGACCTCGGCGCCTGCGGGAAGGTCGAGGTTTTCGCCGATTGCCTTGATCACGCCGTCTGCGCAATACACATCGGCGCGATAACTTTCATCATGGGTAACAACGGTAGCGCCACGGATCAACAGAGACATTCCGGATTCCTCGCAGGCATGACCGGCTGATGCCGGTTCTAGGTGTTTTATATGAAGCCATCGTCAACAGGCATATTCCTGTCAGCGCTGTCAGGAATAAACGCTAGCTGCACTTACGGGAATCAGCAAGAATATTTTTTATAAGCTTATATCTGTTTTAAGTTATTGATAATTAACGATGTAAATCGAAAATCACCAAAATGGTGAGGGTCCTCACCATTTTGACGCACTTGACAGGATCGAAATATGGTCAAGATTTCCTATGTGAAATCAGCTGTTTGTGCGTGGTCTATGGTTGATGCGCAATGGTGAAAAAAAGATCCACGCACCACATTGAGTCCTGACGATCCGGACAACTTGCCTGTCATTCGGCCTGAGTGAGAGGGCAAAAAAGCCGGGGATTCAATAGTTGTCTTCATAAAACTGATTAATATCAGTTGCTTAAAAAGTGTTTATGGAACTGCCCGATGCGCAAGCGGGGCGCCCGGCACGCTTATTGAAGTCGCCAGCCCCTGATGAGCAAAAATAACTCGAAGAACAGTGGAGCGGCCATGCAACAGATCAGATCGCAAGTGACCGAGCGCGACGGCTTGTTTGAGCTGGAAGCCGGCAGCGATGTCCTCGACAGTCCCCGTTACAACCACGACATGGCACCGACCAAGGTGCGCGAACGAACCTGGAACAAATGGCACATCACCGCCTTGTGGGTCGGCATGTCGATCTGCGTGCCGACCTACACCCTCGGCGGCGTCCTGACGGCGTATTTCGGCCTGAGCGTCGGCGAAGCGCTGCTGGCGATCCTGTTTGCCAACCTCATCGTTTTGATCCCGCTGACCCTGAACGCCTTTCCCGGCACCAAGTACGGCATTCCGTTCCCGGTGTTGCTGCGCTCGTCGTTCGGCATCCTCGGTTCCAACGTCCCGTGCCTGATCCGCGCCCTGGTGGCGTGCGGCTGGTTCGGTATCCAGACGATGTTCGGCGGCCTGGCCATCCACCTGTTCCTGGGCTCGGTGTTCGAGGGCTGGAAATCCCTGGGCGGCACCGGTGAAGTCCTTGGGTTCATGGCGTTCTGGGCGCTGAACCTGTGGGTGGTGATTCGCGGCGCCGAGTCGATCAAATGGCTGGAAACCCTGTCCGCGCCGCTGCTGGTGGCGGTGGGCGTGGGGCTGCTGGTCTGGGCCATGCCGAACGTGTCGATGACCGAGTTGCTGGCGATTCCCGCCAAGCGTCCCGAAGGCGCCAGCGTGGTCAGCTACTTCGCCGCCGGGCTGACCGCAATGGTCGGGTTCTGGGCCACGTTGTCGCTGAACATTCCGGATTTCAGCCGCTATGCCGAAAGCCAGAAGGCGCAGATCGTCGGGCAGATCATGGGCTTGCCGCTGACCATGTTCCTGTTCGCCGCACTGGGCGTGGTCATGACCGCCGCCTCGGTGAAACTGGTCGGGGTGACGGTCTCCGACCCGGTGACACTGATCGGCCATATCCAGAGCCCGGTCTGGGTCGCCCTGGCCATGGCGCTGATCATCATCGCCACGCTGTCCACCAATACGGCGGCCAACATCGTGTCGCCGACCAACGACTTCCAGAACATCGCACCCAAGGTGATCAACCGCACCAAAGCCGTGATGCTCACCGGGTTTGTCGGCCTGTTGCTGATGGGGCACGAGCTGCTGAAGAAGCTTGGCCTGATCGTTTCGGACGTCAGTCTGGAGACGGTCTATTCCAACTGGCTGCTGGGCTATTCCAGCCTGCTGGGGCCGATTGCCGGGATCATGGTGGTGGACTATTTCCTGATCAAGAAACAACAGCTGGACCTGGCCGGTCTCTATCGCGATGACGTGTATCCGGCGTGGAACTGGAATGGCTTTATCGCGTTTGGCGTGCCGGTGGTGCTGACGCTGCTGTCGCTGGGCAGCGATGCGTTCAGCTGGTTCTACAGCTACGGCTGGTTCACCGGCTCGGCGCTGGGCGGGTTGATTTACTACGGGTTGTGCGCGCTGCGAGCGCAGCCGTCTGCCGTGAAATCGGCGGTGTAGCGGATGGCCCCTTCGCGAGCAAGCCCGCTCCCACAGGAGGAATGCATTTCAACTGTGGGAGCGGGCTTGCTCGCGAAGGCGGCGGTACAAACACCCAGGAATTGCCTGAAGAAACCTATAAGAACAGCCTGAGGAGATCCCCATGAACGCAGCCGTAGACGTTCTGCAATCCACCCATCAGCACATCAACCGCGATCGCCTGTGGCAGTCGCTCATGGAACTGGCCAGGCTCGGCGCCACGGTCAAGGGCGGCGTCTGTCGCCTGGCGCTGACCGATCTCGACCGCCAGGCCCGCGACATTTTCGTCAAATGGTGCGAAGAAGCCGGCTGCACCGTCAGCATCGACGCCGTGGGCAACATCTTCGCCCGCCGTCCGGGGCGCAATCCGAACCTGCCACCGGTGATGACCGGCAGCCACATCGACACCCAGCCCACGGGCGGCAAGTTCGACGGCTGCTTTGGCGTGCTGGCCGGTGTCGAAGTGCTGCGCACCCTCAATGACCTGGGCGTGGAAACCGAGGCGCCGCTGGAAGTGGTGGTGTGGACCAACGAAGAAGGCTCGCGCTTCGCTCCGTGCATGATGGGCTCCGGCGTGTTTGCCGAGAAATTCACCCTGGAGGAAACCCTGGCCAAGGTCGATGCCGATGGCGTGACCGTGGGCGAGGCGCTGAATGCCATTGGCTACGCCGGGCCGCGTGCCGTCAGTGGTCACGCCGTGGGGGCTTATTTCGAGGCGCACATCGAGCAAGGGCCGATTCTCGAAGACGAACGCAAGACCATCGGCGTCGTCATGGGCGCCCTCGGGCAAAAATGGTTCGACCTGAAGCTGCGCGGCGTCGAGGCCCACGCCGGGCCGACCCCGATGCACCTGCGCAAGGACGCGCTGGTCGGCGCCGCGGTGATCGTCGGTGCCGTCAATCGCGCCGCCCTCGGCCATCAACCCCACGCCTGCGGCACCGTCGGTTGCCTGCAAGCCTATCCGGGGTCGCGCAATGTCATTCCCGGCGAAGTGCGCATGACCCTGGATTTCCGTCATCTGGAACCGGCACGCCTGGATTCGATGATCGCCGAGGTCCGCGACGTCATCGAGACCACCTGCGAGGAGCACGGCCTGAGCTACGAGCTGACCCCCACCGCCGACTTCCCGCCGCTGTACTTCGACAAGGGCTGCGTCGCCGCCGTTCGTGGCGCCGCCCAGGGCCTGGGCCTGTCGCACATGGACATCGTCAGCGGCGCGGGCCACGACGCGATCTTCCTCGCCGAACTCGGCCCGGCCGGGATGATTTTCGTGCCCTGTGAAGGCGGCATCAGCCACAACGAAATCGAAAACGCCGCCCCGGATGACCTGGCGGCGGGGTGCGCGGTGTTGTTGCGGGCGATGCTGGCGGCGTCGGCGGCCATTGCCGACGGGGAACTGGCGGCTTGAAATAATCGCGTACAGCGGCTTTATTGAGCGGTGCACGCGATCTGTGCGGGCACCGCCTCAAGACGTTCACTGATCGCCAGATCCACCGGATGAATCGGCTTGTTGCGCCGTTTCAACATCCCGCCCTGGCGCTGGTTCTGTACGGCGGTGATCTCCGCGAGAATCGCCAGCGCCACCGTTTCCGGGGCATCGCCCCCCAGGTCCAGGCCCATCGGGTAATGCAGCACCGGGGAACCCGGACCGATCTCGGCCAGTAACCGCTCGGTGCGCTCCCGGGGGCCCAGTTGACCGATGTAGGCCGGCGCGCCTTGCAACACTTGTGAGAGCCAATGCCGGTCCTGACGGTAGCTGTGGGTCATCACCGCGACGGCGGCGCCCTCGATCAAGGGTTGCAGGTCGAACGGGTTGTCCAGGCTTGCGAAGATCACCGCGTCGGCCTGGGGAAAGCGCTCGGGCCTGGCGAAGTGGCTGCGGCTGTCGATGACGCTGACGTGCCAGTTCAGCCCTTTGGCCATGCGCACCAGCGGCTGGGCATCGTGGCCGGCACCGAAGATCACCAGGCGCGGCGGCGGGGCGAGGTATTCGAAGAACACTTCGACTTCGCCACGGGCATCGGTGTAGAGCCGCAGCGATGACTTTTTCCCGGCCAGGGTCTTGCGCAGGTCCTGGCGGATGGCGTGGTTGAGCGTCGGGTTCCTCAAGTCGCTCGCGGTGTCCGACAGCAGCCGGTCACCGACCCGCGCCGAGGCATTGCGCGAGGTGGCAATGACCGTGGCCATGGCGGCGGGTTGTTGCGTGTCGCGTACCCGATGCAACAGTTCGATGGCGGCATGCGGTTGCTTCGCCCGCAGGCGTTCGAGCATCACGAACACCGTGCCGTTGCAGCCGAGGCCGAAGGTCAGGGCGCTGTGTTCGTCGTCCTCGTCCTCGGTGGCGCCGGTGCTGTAGCGGCGCACCACCGGCTCGCCGGCGTCGGTCAGCCACCAGGCTTTTTTCGCCAGGTCCTGTTCCAGGCAACCGCCGCTGACGGTGCCGACGGTGCGGCCGTGCAGGGGGATGAGCATTCTCGCGCCAGGACGGCGATAGGCCGAGCCTTCGACCTTGACCACGGTGGCGAGGATGGTTTCTTCGCCGGCTTGGGCGGCGGATTCGATGGCGTGCAGCAGGTCGTTGAGTCCGGACATGGAATTCTCCTGTTTGGGGCTCGGTCGAATGTGGGAGCGGGCTTGCTCGCGAAGTCGGTGTGTCAGTCGACGTCACTGTTGAATGACACACCGCTTTCGCGAGCAAGCCCGCTCCCACACGGGGTTTGCGTAGGCCGTGGTTTAGTCGTCGATGTTCATCAACTGCCGCACCCCATCCCACGCCTCGGCGCGCATTTGCTGCACGTCCAGCCCCGGGATCACCCCGTCATCGACCACCAGCCGTCCGCCGACCAGGCTGTAGCGCACCGCAATGGGTTCGCCTGCCACCACCGGCGCCACGGCGCTGTCGTGGAAGCCGAAAAAGCGCGGGTGGTCCAGGCCATAGATCACCAGGTCCGCGGCCTGGCCCACTTCCAGCGTGCCCACCGCGCCCAGCCCCAACACCTGCGCGCCACCGGCCGTGCCCCAATGGATGACGTCTTCGGCGGTGGTGGCCGAGGCGCCTTGCTGCGCGCGATGGATCAGCCACGCGGTGTTGGCTTCACCGACCATGCTCCCGGATTCGTTGGACGCCACGCCATCCACCCCGAGGGATATCGGCACGCCGGCCTCGTACAGTTGCGGCACTGGCGCGACACCGCTGCCCAACCGCGCATTGCTCACCGGGCAGTGGGAGATGCCGGTGCCGGTTTGCGCGAGCATGCGGATCTCCCCCGGTTGCAGATGCACCGCATGGGCGAACCACACGTCCGGGCCGAGCCATTCGTGTTCGGCGACGAATTCCACCGGCAGGCAGTTGTATTTTTCCCGGCAGAAATTGACGTAGTTCTGCGTCTCCGACAGATGCGTATGCAAGCGCAGGCCCAGCCCCCGTGCGGTGTGGGCCAGCTCGCGCAGCAGCGTGGGGGGCAGGGAGAAGGTCGGCGTGGTCGGCGCCACCACCACCCGGCGCATGGCGTCCGGCGTGTCCTGGTGGTAGCGCGACTTCAGGCGTTCGATGTCACCGACCATCTGCTCCAGGCTTTCCGGTTGCAGCGCGGTTTTCGAGAAGCCGGGGTGGGCGCTGGCCGACTCCAGTGCGCCGCCCCGGCACAGCACAAAGCGCAGGCCGAATTCGTCGGCCATGTCGAACAGCAGGTCACCGGTCTCGGTGGTGCCGTTGGCGTGGTAGAGGTAATGGTGATCGGCGCAGGTGGTCACGCCGGACAGCAGCAACTCGGCCATGCCCAGGCGTGCGGCGATACGGGCAAGCTGTGGCGTGAAGCGGTTGAGGCGCGGGTAGGGCACGCTGGCCAGCCAGCCTTGCAGGTCCTGGTTCAAACCTTCGGGCACGGCTTTGAGCAGGTTCTGGAACAGGTGATGGTGGGTATTGATCCAGCCCGGATAGACCACCGAGTGGCGTGCATCGATGACCCGCTCTCCAGGTTGCGCCTCCAGGCCCTCGGCCATTTCGGCGATGCGACCGTTGACGATGCGGATGTCGACGCTGCCGGCCCGGGCACGGGGGCCGCGCAGGCCGGTCATGACCGCGACGGGGTTCTTGATCAGGATGTTTTGCAATTGAGTCATGGTCAGCTCCAGTCAGAGGCTGTGGGAGGCGGATTTACCGGGGGCGGCATCAGGCACGCTGACACCGTTGAGTGCGGCGTTGAGCAGCACCGACACCAGGCAGGCGATCACCACGCTGCTGTGCAGGAACGGCTGCGACCACTCGGGCAACTGCTTGAACAGGGCCGGCGCCAGCACCGGCACCAGGGCCGCGGCGATGGTGAAACCGACAATCAGCACGTTGTAGCGATTGCGTTCGTAGTCGACCTTGGCCAGGGTCTGGATCCCGGCCGCCGCGACCACGCCGAACATGGCGATGCCGGCACCGCCGAGCGCCGCGGTGGGCATCGAGGCGATGATCGCGCCGGCCTTGGGCACCAGCGCCACCGAGCACATCAGCAAACCGCTGACCGCCACCACCCAGCGACTGCGCACACCGGTCAGGATCACCAGGCCGACGTTTTCCATGAAGGCGATGAACGGAAACGCCGCAAACATCCCGGCGATGGTGCTGGCCAGGCCGTTGGCCCGCAGGCCGTTGATCACCTGTTTGTCTTCCACCGGTTTGTCGACGATGTCGCCGATGGCCACGAACAGCCCCATGGACTCGACCATCTGCACGATCATCACCACCACCATGGTGGCGATGGGGATCAGGCTGAAGGTCGGCAAGCCGAAGTGGAACGGGTAGGGCACGGTCAGCCAGGGTGAATCCTGCACGCTCTGAAAGCTGCCCATGCCCAGGCCGTACGCCAGTGCCGCGCCGGTCAGCATGCCGATCAGCACGGCCATGTTGCGCAGCATCGGGCTGCCGTAACGATTGACCAGCAGGATGGTCAGCAACACCACGGCCGCCACTGCCAGGTACATCGGCGCGCCGAAATCGCTGGCATGGCGGCCACCGCCGACCCATTCATAGGCAATCGGAAACAGCTGCAAGCCGATGACCGTGACAATGCAACCGGTGACCACCGGCGGAAAGTAACGTCGCAACCGACCCACGAACGGCGCCACCAGCATGGTGAAAATCCCCGCGCCGATCACCGCCCCGCAGACCCCGGCAAACCCCACCTCCGGGTTGCTGCCGATGGCAATCACCGGGCCGACGCTGCTGAATGCCACGCCCTGCAGAATCGGCAGGCGCACGCCGAATTTCCAGAAGCCGACGGTTTGCAGCAGGGTGGCGATGCCCGAGCAGAACAGCGTGGTGCTGATCAGCGACACGGTATCGGCCTGGGACATTTTCAGGGCACTGGCGACAATCAGCGGCACGGCGATGGCGCCGATGTACGAGACGGCCATGTGTTGCAGGCCGAGGGTGAGCATTTGCCGGACCGACAGCACCTGGTCGACGGGGTGGACGGTGGAAGCGGGAATGGCTGACGACATGGAGAATCACCTCTAGCTGTTGTTATTGGTAAAGAGGGGTATTCGTTCTGATGCCCGTTCAAAGCGCTGCGCCGACCCTGTGGGAGCGGCGGTGCGACGATTCGACTTGCTCGCGAAAGCGGTCTGACATTCAACATTGGTGTTGGCTGACACACCGCATTCGCGAGCAAGCCCGCTCCCACAGGGATGAGGCACTGGCATCAGGCATTTCGTTGTGTATGCCCGGAACCGCCATCCACCGGCTCCGATTGCGTTTCAGCCTGCCAGGCAGGCGGCAAAGCCCTGGTTCAACGCCGCGCGGTCCAGGTCGCGGCCGATGAACACAATCTTGCTGGAACGCGGTTCGTTGCCCCATGAAGTCGAGGCGCGGAACTCGACGAGGCTGTGCACCCCTTGCAGCACGTAGCGCTGGTCCTGGTCCGCGACCGCCAGCACGCCTTTCATGCGGTACAGGTTGTCGGCCTGGGCGCTGCGCAACTCGCTGATCCAGCGGTGGAAGGCACCCAGATTGACGGCGCCATCCACCGCGATGCCGACGGACGACACGCTCGGGTCGTGTTCATGATCGGCTTCGTCGTGGTGGTGTTCATCGGCGTGGTGATCGTGCTCGGCGCCAATCTCCATGAGCTTTTGCGTCGACTCGAAGGCACCGATGCCGAGGATCTTCGACAGATCGATCTGCGCGAACGTCGACGTCACCAGATCCGCCGTGGCGTTCAATCCGCGGATCTTCTCGCTCAGCGCCGTCACTTCAGCCTCGCTGACCAGGTCGACCTTGTTGATGACGATGCGGTCGGCGCAGACGATCTGATCCACCGCTTGGTTGTCCACGCCGTCCAGTTGCAGGTCCTCCAGGTGCTGGGCGATGTGCCGGGCATCGACCATGGTCACGATGGCGTCGAGTTCGACTTCGTCGGCAATCGGGTCGTTGATGAAAAAGCTCTGGGCCACCGGGTACGGGTCGGCCAGCCCGCTGGTCTCGATCAGGATGTGGTCGAGCCGCACCGGGCGCGCCACCAGTTCACGGACGATGCGCACCAGGTCCTCGCGAACCTCGGCGGTGCAGCACACGCAGCCGTTGACCATCTCGTAGATCTCTTCGGTTTCGGAGCTGAGCACCAGGTCGCCGTCGATGCCGATTTCGCCGAACTCGTTTTCGATCACGGCGATCTTGCGCCCGTGGTTTTCCTTGAGGATGTAGTTGAGCAGGGTGGTTTTACCGGCCCCGAGGAAACCGGTGAGGATGGTGACCGGGATCTTGCGGTTGGGGGTTGGGGCGTTGAATGGGGTGTTCATGTGAGGCTCCTTTATTACCGATTGGCCGATGCATGTTCTTTTGTGGGAGCGGGCTTGCTCGCGAATGCGGTGTGTCATTCAACGGTTATGCCGACGGATACACCGCTTTCGCGAGCAAGCCCGCTCCCACAGGGATTGAGTGTTGTTTCGCCCCAGCGCAGCGCGGTGCCGGCGTCGAGGCCGAACAGGTCGAGGACCCGGCCGAGGCTGTGATCGACCATTTGCGCCAGGCTGTGCGGGCGGGCATAGAACGCCGGCACGGGCGGGGCGATGATCCCGCCCATCTCGGTGACGGCGGTCATGTTGCGCAGGTGCGCCAGGGTCAGCGGGGTTTCCCGGGCCATCAGCACCAGGGTCCGGCGTTCCTTGAGCGTGACGTCGGCGGCCCGGCCGATCAGGCCCGAGGACGTGCCGGTGGCGATTTCCGCCAGGGTGCGCATCGAGCAGGGCGCGACCACCATGCCCAGGCACCGGAACGAACCGCTGGCGATCCCGGCTGCCACGTCGTCGGCCCGGTGGTAATGGCTGGCCAGCGCGGTGACGTCGGCCAGTTTGTAGTCGGTTTCGTGGGCCATGGTCAGCAGCGCCGCGCGGCTGATGATCAGGTGGCTTTCGATGTTCAGTTCGGCGAGCAATTCGAGCAAGCGCACGCCGTAGACGAACCCGGACGCGCCGCTGATGCCGACCACCAGGCGCTGGCGGTTCATGACGGGTAGCTCATGAGCAGGCCGCGCGCACGTTCCACCACGTCCGGATCCAGCTGCGCCTTGATCCCGTCGAAGCCTGAACCGCGAGTGGCGTCCAGGCCCATGCGCGAGGTGGTGCCGTCGACCGAGGACGAAGGATCGAGCGGGCTGCCGGGCAGGCCATCGACGACAAACATGTCCTGGTGTGGCTGGAAGTGCGTGGCCAGGGCCCAGAGCACCTGGCTGTCGTCGCTGATGTCGATGTCGCTGTCCACCGCGATCACGGTCTTCAGGTACGGGTCCCAGCCGAGCAACGCCAGCATGATCTGCCGCGCCTCGCCGTCACGGCTTTGCGCCAGGGCCACGTAGCAATGAAAGTGGGTGCCGGAATTGGGGTAATGCACGGCGGTGACCGCGGGGAAGCGCGCCTTGAGTTTTTCGCTCATTTCCGCTTCCCGTGGCAGCCGCGCCAGGGTCAGGTGTTCGGCGTAGCGGCCACCGACCACGTCCACCAGCCAGGCGTCCTTGCGGCGCATCAGGGTGTCGACCCGCAACACGTTGTTGGTCGAGCGATCCGAGGAATAGCCACTGAATTCACCGAACGGGCCTTCCTCGGCATAAGCCGTCGGATCGATGGCGCCTTCGAGGACAAATTCAGCGAAGGCTGGCACGCCGATGCCATAGCGCGGGGTCTTGACCAGTTGCAGGGGCTCGCCGAACAAACCGCCCGCCACCGCACGTTCATCGCTGCCAAAGGGCAGCCGCGCCGCCGCCGCGAGCATGAACAACGGGTGCGCGCCGACGACCATCGCGACGCGCAGTTCTTCACCGCGTTCCCGGGCGGTTTGCAGCATCCGCCACAGGTGGCCACGCGAGTGCAGGCTGGTGGCGAGCGTCTGCCGGGCGTGGCGCATCGAGCGGTGATAGCTCATGTTGGCGATGCCGGTGACCGGGTCTTGCGCGATGATGATGGCGTTGGTGATGTAGGGGCCACGGTCGCTGTCGAAATGCTTGAGCATCGGCAGCAGCGCCAGGTCCACCGCGTCGCCTTCGAAAATTTCGTCGAGTATCGGGCCCGTTTCGACATAGCGCGGTGCGATGGGCTGATTGGCGCGAGCCTGGAAGGTCTCGTGCAATTGCGCCGGGGGAACGCCGAAGATTCGTGCGATACGGGTCCGGGAAGCGAAGAGGTTGGTGGCCACCGGCACGCCGAGGCTGCCGACGGTTTCGCAGATCAGCAGCGGGTCGCGGCCCTGTGCGGCCAGGGTATCGACCAGGGCGGTGACGTCCTGGTCGGCCGACAGCGATTCGCGCACCGTGAGCACATCGTCCGGAAACTGCCGCAGATAGGCGTCGATGAAAGCGTGGAAATCCTGGGTGTCGCCGAGCGTGGAGAGGGTCATGGGTTCACCTCGTAAAATGGCTCAATGAATGCGCAAGGCGAGCAAGGTCCATGTGGGAGCGGGCTTGCTCGCGAAAGCGGTCTGACATTCAACATTGGTGTTGGCTGACACACCGCTTTCGCGAGCAAGCCCGCTCCCACAGTGGGTTGCGCCGTTGCCTACAGGTACGTGGTGGTCAGGCGAATGTCCGCCTCGATCAGGTCCTTGGGCGGCGGCGTGGGTTCGATGCCGCACAACCGGGCGATGTTGTTGCCCAGGTAGTCTTCGAGGTGATCCTCATCGATCCCCAGCCCCTGCGGCGCCGGCGAACACAGCACCTCCAGTTCGCGCAACCACATGCCCGGCTCGTTCGGCGGCGAGTCGGTGCCGAACACGATCTTGTTGCGCGGCAGGTCCTTGGCGAATTCGACGATCCGCGACTGGAAGCACCAGCCCGATTCGCAGTAGACATTGGGCGTGTCCATGGCCATCCAGAACGCCTCGAACGAATAGTTGCCGCCGGTCTGGATGCCGAAGTGACCGATGATGAAATTGACCATCGGGAACTCGCGGATGATCGGGTAGAACATGGTCGGGATGGTGTACGGGCCGTCACCGGTGTGGATCAGTACCACGATGTTGTACTTGGCGCAGACTTTCATCGCCGGGCGCAACCAGTCCAGGGCGCGGTCCGGGCGGTAGCCGTGCATGTTGGCGTGCAGCTTGAGCATCTTGAAGCCGTATTCCTTGATGTGGAATTCCAGCTCCGCGGCGCCGTTTTCTGGTCCCCAGCGCGGGTTGAAGTTGAAGTTGCCGATGAAGCGGTCCGGGTACTTCACGCACAGCTCGGCGACATAGGACATGTAGTCGCGCACGCCCTCGCGGCCACGGCGGTTGCCGTCGCGGTAGCCGGTGTTGCCCGGTGGCGGCTGGATGAACCCCATGTCGATACGGCGCGGTTTGCCGTTGATCATGTACGGGCCGTCCATCAGCTTGAGCATGCGCTCGCCGGTGAAGGGTTCGCCGGTATGGCGCCAGGCCTCGTCGACCAGGTTGGTGGGGTGCAGATGGGTATCGATAATCATCGGTTCAGCTCCTGGCCAGTTGCGGGGTGACGGGGCGCTTGAGTTGCGCCTCTGCTTCGCTGACGGTGCGCGGCGGCGGGGAGGGCTGGAGGCCGATCATCCGCGCGGTGTTGTTGCCCAGATAGTCTTCCAGGGTGTCCTCGTCGAGGTTCAGCCCTTGCGGTGGCTCGTGGCACAGCACCTCCAGCAGGCGCAGCCACATGCCCGGTTCGTTCGGCGGCGTGTCGGTGCCGAAGAGAATCTTGTGGGTCGGCAACACCTTGGCGAACTCGACGATCCGCGATTGCAGGCACCAGCCCGATTCGCAGTAGACGTTGGGCAGTTCCATCGCCCACTGCATGGGTTCGAACACATAGACGCCACCGGTCTGCACGCCGAAGTGCGCCATGATGAAATCGACGTTGGGGAACTCCTTGATCATCGGCACCCATTCCGACGGGATGCTGTAAGGCCCGTCGCCGGTGTGCAGCTTGACCGGGATGCCGAGTTCGGCACATTTCTCGAAGCAGGGGCGGACCCAGTCCAGTGCCCGGTCGGGGCGGTAGGCGTGCATGTTGGCCTGCATCTGGACCATCTTGAAGCCGTGTTCCTTGACGTAGCGCTCGATCGCCTCGACGCCGTTCTGCACGCCGCAGCGCGGGTTGTAGACGAAGCAACCGATGAAGCGGTCGGGGTAGGTCTGCACCATTTTCAGGGTGTAGGCCATGTAGGCGTCGATGGATTCGCGACCGGACAGCTCGCCGTCGGTCCAGGTGTAAATGGTGTTGCCTTGAGGCGGCTGGATGAAGGCTTTGTCGATGCGGCGAGGCTTGCCGTTGACCATGTACGGGCCATCCATCATCTCCAGCAGACGCTCGCCGGTGAACGGGTCACCGTCATGCCTCCAGGCGAGGTCCACCAGGTCGGTGGGATAGCAACTGATATCGATGATCATTGAAGTCGATCTCCTGATAGCGGGGAAGGGAACCTTGCGGTTCACAGCAGCCACGTCCCGGGCAATCGGCCATTTCTATGCGCAAACACTCGCGCATTCCCTCGCCTGGTCGCATCCGGCCCGGGAGGCTGGCTGCTTGGGGGGAAGTATTGGAAGGGGGGGTGAGGTTCGTACAATATTAATTGGGCGGGGTGTTGATACGTGTTCGATATGGGCTGGGGATAGGGGGTGGATGTGCGGGCCTCTTCGCGAGCAAGCCCGCTCCCACAGGGGGAACGCATTGCAAATGTGGGAGCGGGCTTGCTCGCGAAGGCGTCAGCCCTGTGTACGCAATGCCAACTGCTTGACCGCCTCAACCACCGGCGCCACCCGCTCGGCCTGCCCCGGCGGCCACACCGCATAGAGGTTGTAATGCGCCGGAATGTGCGCCGCGTTCAACGCCACCAGCCTGCCGGCGCGCAACGCATCCGCCGCCAGCAAGCCGCGCACCAGCCCCGCGCCGACCCCCGCCTCGGCGGCGGCAATCAGGTTGGCGGCATTGTCGAATATCACCCGCGCCGCAGGCTCGTTCGGCGCCATGCCCGCCGCATCCAGCCACGGAATCCACGACCGTCGCGTATACCCGAGCAATGGCAGTTCGAGGATCTGCGCCGGGCTTAGCGGTAACTGCAAACCCTGTCGCTCAAGCAGTTCGGGCGAGGCCACCGCCATCACCCGATCACCGCAGATTTGCGTCATCTCGCAATCGTCCCAGTCGCCATAGCCGTAGCGCAACGCCAGGTCCACGCGCTCGAACGATGAGCGATCCGAGCGCGGCATCGACAGCAGCACCACCTCATGCTCGGGCAACAAGTCGAGCAGTTCCGGCAGGCGCGGATTGAGCCAGCTCTGCGCCAGTTCGCTGTCGACATCCAGGGTCAGGCGCCGGGGCACGGGGCGATTTTTCACCGAGGACAGGGCACGGTCGATCTGCGCCAGGCCATCGGACAGCACGCTGGCGAACAACTGCCCGGCATCGGTCAGGTTGCTGCCACCCCCTTCGCGCACGAACAGCGGCTGGCCGATGAACTCTTCAAGGGCCCGGATCTGCTGGCTGATGGCGCTGTGGGTGAGGTCGAGCTTGCGCGCCGCGCTGGAGAAACTGCCGCTGCGGGCCGCCTGGATGAACGCGCTCATGGACTGCACCGACGGGTATCGCTTGTACATGCTGTTAGTCCTACTTACACAGGATGGCAGAAATCGTCGCTGGCCCGATGTTGCGAAGGCTCCCAATAATCGATCACCAGGCCCGCACAAAGACGGGCCGCTCTCCTGGAGCCTGACAATGATCGAATTCACGGTAAACGGCGAACGACGCGAGCTGGTAGAGACATCGCCCTCCACGCCCTTGTTATGGGTATTGCGTGACCACTTGAAACTCACCGGCACCAAGTTCGGTTGCGGCATGGGCCTGTGCGGCGCCTGCACCGTGCACCTGGACGGCGTCGCGGTGCGTTCCTGCCAGTTGCCGGTGGCCGCCGCGGCGGGACACAGCATCACCACCATCGAGGGCCTGTCGCCCACCGGACAGCATCCGCTGCAACTGGCCTGGGTTGCCGAAGATGTCCCGCAATGCGGCTACTGTCAATCCGGGCAGATCATGTCCGCGGCGGCGCTGCTCAATACCGGGGCGGCGGTCACCGACGAGTCGATCCGCGACGCCATGTCCGGCAACCTGTGCCGCTGCGGCACTTACGGGCGTATCAACAAGGCGATCAAACGTGCGGCGTCCGCGCCGAAGGAGGCGTGATGAGCCAGGGTCAGGTTGAGCTGTCGCGTCGACGTTTTCTCCAGCACAGCGCGACAGTCGCTTCAGGTCTGGCGATCGCGTTTTACCTGCCTGCGGGCGCTGCCGCGACGGGGCCGGGGGCACCGGCATCGTCGGCTGAATTCGAGCCCAATGCCTGGGTTCGCGTGTTGCCCGACGGCACGGTGAAACTGGTGGTGCACAAGCACGACT
This sequence comes from Pseudomonas fluorescens, assembly GCF_902498195.1. Lineage (GTDB taxonomy): Bacteria > Pseudomonadota > Gammaproteobacteria > Pseudomonadales > Pseudomonadaceae > Aquipseudomonas > Aquipseudomonas fluorescens_BU. Next base: position 257,053 of record NZ_CABVIY010000003.1, read on the forward strand.
CCGGCACCGGCACCCACACCGCGCTGGCGGCGTGCGTGGCCGAGGAACTGGATGTGAACCCGATGACGGTGCAGGTGATCTCGCCGGAGAATCCGTTCTTTGAAACCTATATCCATCCGGTCTGGAAAGTCTTCTCCACGGGTGGCAGCACCAGCGTGTCGCTGGAGTACGACCGCCTGCGCCTGGCCGGCGCCACCGCGCGCACCCTGTTGATGACGGCGGCGGCCAGACAGTGGAAGGTCAGCCCCGACAGTTGCTCGACCGAAGAGGGTCGGGTGGTGCACGCCGCAAGCAAACGCAGTGTGGGCTACGGCGAACTGGTCAGCGTCGCCGCGCATTTGCCGGCACCTGCCGGGGTCACCCTGAAAGACCCGACCCAATTCAAGTACATCGGCAAGTTGCGCCATAAGCGTGATGCGCAGGCCAAGGTCTGTGGACGGTTCACGTACAGCATCGATGTGGTGTTGCCGCAGATGCTGGTGGCAGTGATTGAGCGGGCACCGGTGGTGGGGGCCAAGGTGTTGGCGGTGGATGCTGCCGCCACGCTGCAAGTGCCGGGCGTACGCCAGGTGATCGCAGTGCCGGGGCGGCCGGATATCCTGGGCGGCAACCTCGAAGGCGTGGCCGTGTTGGCAGACAACTACTGGGCGGCGCACCAGGGGCGCGAACAGCTCAAGGTGCAGTGGAGCGACTCGCCACTGGCCGGTTTCGACAGCGACGAATTGGCCAAGGCCCAGGCGGCGGCTATCGATGACCCGCACGCACAGCGGGTGACCGCGATGGCGGCCGGGGATGTGAACGCGCAATGGCCGCACGCCGCGAAGCGGCTGGAAGCCGATTACCGCATGCCGTACAAGGTGCAGAATCCGCTGGAACCGATCTGTATCACGGCCCAGGTGAAGGACAACGCGATCACTTATTGGGGTGGCGTGCAGGTGCCGTCCTCGGCGCTGGAGGCCGCGCAAACCGTGTGCAGGATCGCCCGGGACAAGGTCATCATCAACGAGCTGGTGTCCGGTGGCAGCTTTGGGGCGCGGGAAGCCAAGTACTGGCTGTTTGAAGTGGCGTATCTGGCACAGCAGGCCAGGGTGCCGGTCAAGTTGATGAACAGCCGTGAAGACGAAATGCGTGCGCTGTTCATGCACCCGGCCACCTTGCACCGGGCAAAGGGCGCGCTGGATGCACAGGGTCGCCTGACCGCGCTGCAACTCAACGCGGTGTCGCCCGCCTCGCCGGAGCAGTGGGAACCGGGCTATTTCGAACGTCCGGACAAGATGGACTACAGCACCACCGAAGCGATCACGGCGTGGGACTTTGCCTATCGTCCGGCGAACCTGGACCTGGTCTGGGTCAGGCACGAAAGTCAGGTGCCCAGTGGCTGGTATCGCTCGGTGAGCTTCATTCCCAACGTGTTCGCCGTGGAGAGCTTCATGGATGAACTGGCCCACGGTGCGGGTCAGGACCCCTTGGCCTTCCGCCTGGCCAACATGCAGGAACGTCCCCGGCATGTCGCGGTACTCAAAAGTGCCGCCGAGCGAGCCGGCTGGGGCCAGCCATTGCCGGACGGCACGGCGCTGGGTATCGCCACCAACCAGGGCTACAGCAGTTTCATCGCGGTGGTCGCCCGGGTGGCGAAAAAGGACGGCGTCATCTGCGTCGAGAAACTCACCTGCGTTGTCGATTGCGGGCTGGCGGTTTCGCCCGGCGGGGTCGAAGAGCAGATCTACGGTGGCCTGATGTGGGGCCTGGGGCACGCCTTGTTCGATCGTCTGGACATCAAGGCGGGCAGGGTGGTGCAGAGCAACTTCCATGACTACCGCGTGGCGCGCATGTCGGACATGCCCGAGGTGGACATTCTGCTGGTGGAGGGCGAACCTGGCAAACCCGGCGGCGTCGGCGAACTGGGCAGCCCGCCGGTGGCGCCAGCCATCGCCAATGCACTGTTCAACCTGACCGGGGTGCGTCAGCGTTCGACCCCCCTGGCACTGGGATAATCGCCATGGACTTGCGCTTGTTGCGGTACTTCATGGCGCTGGCCGAAGAGTTGCATTTCGGCCGGGCGGCCACGCGGCTGCACATCTGCCAGCCGCCGTTGAGCCAGCAGATTCGCCTGCTGGAAGAGGAATTGGGCACGCCGTTGTTCGAGCGCAGCCATCACCGGGTTGAACTGACCGCCGCCGGCCAGATGCTCAAGGAACAGGCGCCGCTGGTGTTCGAACAGCTCAACCGCGCGCTGGACCTGACGCGGCAGACCGGCCGTGGCCAATTGGGCGAGCTGGAAATCGGCATGATCAGCTCGGTGATGGTCGGCGTGCTGCCGCGGGCCCTGCACCTGTTTCGCGAGCGCTATCCGCACGTGAACTGGCGCCTGCATGAGATGACCCCGGCGGCGCAGGTCAAGGCGCTGAAGGAAAAACGCATCGATGCCTGCGTGTTCCGGGTCGGCTATGACGACCCGCAGTTGCGTAACGAACTGCTGGTCTACGAGCCGATCCGGGTGGTCATGCCTGCCGATCATCCCCTGGCGCAACGTGAGCGCCTGGCACCCTCGGACCTGGCGCAGGAACCGTTCGTGGCCCTGGAACTCAAGCAGTCGCGGTTTGCCGATTTCCTGTTCCAGTGCTGTCTCCAGGCCGGTTTCACGCCGCAGATCCGCCAGCAAGTGATCGAAGTACAGACCTTGCTCAGCCTGGTGCGGGCCGGGTTCGGCGTGGCGCTGCTGCCGGCGTCCATCGAACAGCTGGCCCCGGCCGGGCTGGTGTTCCGGCGCCTGGCACCGGCGTTGCCGGAGGTGCCGCTGTACGCCACTTACCGCGCGGACGACGATTCCCCCGTGCTCAAGCTGTTTCTGGATACCTTGCGCGAATTGGTGCTGGCGGACGCACGCTGAACGCAGTCACTGTGGGAGCGGGCTTGCTCGCGAAGGCGGTTTGACAGTCAACATGGAGGTTGGCTGGTACTTCGCCTTCGCGAGCAAGCCCGCTCCCACAGAATCTTCGCACTATCGCCGGGCCTGGCGGTCGTACGCTTCACAGGGGCTATCGCAAATGTGGAGAACCAATGAGCCAGGACGTCCTGACCACCGAAACCAGTCGCCGCCAGTTGCAGCAGATCATCACCGGGCTGTCCGACGGGGTGATTCTGCTGGAGCTGGACCAGACGATTGTCTGGGCCAATGACGCCGCGCTGGCCATGCACGGTGTCGCGCGGATCGGCGAGCTGGGCGCCGATGCGAAGCAATATGCGCAACGCTTCGCCTTGCGTTATCGCAACAATCACCCGGTCCCGGTTGCCAACTACCCGATCAGTCGCGTCGCGCGCGGGGAGACGTTCAGCGATGTGCTGGTCGAACTCACCCCGGTCGACGATGAAGAGCGGACCTGGGTTCACCGCGTGCGCAGCCTGGTGGTGACCGACAGCCGCGGCGAACCGGAGTCATTGGTGCTGATCATGGACGACGTCACCGACTGGGCCAATGCCGAGCAGCGCTTCGAGAAAACCTTCGCTGCCAACCCCGCGCCCGCGGTGATTTGCCGCCTCAGCGATTTGCGCTACATCAAGGTCAATGCGGGCTTTCTGGAGATGACCGGTTATACCCGGGACCAGGTGATCGGCAGCTCGACCTATGAGCTGGATGTGCTCGACCAGGCCGAAAACAAGGATCTGGCCAAGCAGCGCTTGCGCGAAGGCGGCACTATCCCGCAAATGCAGGCCGAGTTGCGACTGGCCGATGGCGGCAGCAAGCAGGTGATCGTCGCCGGCCAGCCCCTGGAGCTCTTTGACGAGCCCTGCATGCTGTTTTCCTTCGTCGACATGGAGCCCCGGCACAAGGCGGAAATCGCCCTGCGCCACAGCGAGGAGCGCTTTGCCAAGGCCTTTCGCCTGTCGCCGGTGCCGATCCTGGTCTGCCGCGCCGACGATCAAGTGGTGCTGGATGTGAACGAAGCGTTCCTCGATACCCTGGGCTATCCCCGCGAGGAGGTGCTTGGCCAAACCATCGCGCACATCGGTGTCTTCGATGACAAGGCTGCACGGACCCGGCTGTTCGCCGCACTGGAGAAATCCGCGCGCCTGGATCGCCTCGATGTGCGGATACGCAAGAAAGACACGGGGTTGATGGATTGCGCCGTGTCGGCGGACACCGTGAGCATCCAGGACCAACCCTGCTACCTGTGGGTCTTGATGGACATCACCGAGCGTAAACGCACGGAGCTTGAGTTGGTGGCGGCTATCGAGGAGGTGATGAAAGACGCCTCGTGGTTCAGCCGCACGCTGATTGAAAAGCTGGCCAATGTGAAAAGCGTCAATTCGCCCCGGTCGCCCAGTGTGTCCTTCACCGACCTGACTGCCCGTGAGCGCGATGTGCTGGGTTTGATCTGTGAAGGCCTGGCCGACAAGGAAATCGCCGCTCGCCTGAAACTGGCACCCAATACCGTGCGCAATCACGTGGCGACGGTGTATTCCAAGCTGGATGTGCACAGCCGTAGCGAGGCGATTGTCTGGGCGCGCGAGCGTGGTTTGTTTTCCGGGGCATGGCCAACCAAAGGCCAGCGGTAAGGTGCAAATGCACTAGCCGATCTGGTGCAAATGGAGGTGCTGGCGGGAGGGTACAGTTCTTAGGCTAGGGACGTGCGAACGGTATCTTCGGATCCTTCGCCCGCTCTTTGTATTTGCTAAAGGAACAGCCATGCCACACCTGATCACTGCCATCCGTCATACGGGCCAACCGCAATGATGCACCTGGCGCAATTGCGGACCCAGCTGGAGCGGACGTTTTCGCCGCTGGCCTGTGAGTGCAATGTCACGGGCGATCATACCTTGACCGTCAAGCTCTACCATCCAGTGTCCGGGCAAGTGGATCTGGTGGTCAGCGGGTTGAACCTGGCCACGCTGCAAACCCCCGAATCGGTCGCCGCACTCATTGAAGAGCTGCGTTATGAACTGCAAAGCAACACCCTGCATCGCCCCGATCCCGTGCGGTAGTTTTTGTCGGTTTTGACTACCGGACGGCCTTCCTGACCCATAAAAACTGCTTTTCTGTGATGCACCCGTGAACTTTTTGGCAGTGTTTTGTTGTCACAAACTTGTCGATCACTTTTCGCGGGTCATCCTATGAACAGTCTTGGGAAACGCGTTTTCACCCCTTTTGCGCTCTGTGCTGTCTTGCTCGGTGGCTGTGCCAGCCCGCCGCCCCCTCCACCCGCCGCGCCGCCGCCACCGCCAGAGCGTACCTGTCAAACCATGGATAAAACCGATGTCATGGGCGATATGAAAGCCGAAGGCGAGGTGACGCGGGTCACGACCACGACGCGCTGCGTCACTCAGTAAATTCGATCACGCACGATCCTTGTAGGAGCTGTCGAGTGTAACGAGGCTGCGATCTTTTGAAGCAAAATCAAAAGATCGCAGCCTCCGGCAGCTCCTACAGGGGGTACGTCGGTGGCATGGATCAGGAGAGGAAACCACCGTCCACGTTCAGCGAAACGCCGGTGGTGTAGCTCGATGCATCGCTGGCCAGGTACAGCACCGCACCGGCCATTTCACTCGGATCGGCTACGCGCTTGAGCGGGATCTGCGCCAGCGCGGTGTTCAGGATCGCTTCGTTCTTTACCAGGGCCGAGGCGAACTTGGTATCGGTCAGGCCTGGCAGCAGGGCGTTGCAGCGAATGCCGAACTGCGCGCATTCCTTGGCGAACACCTTGGTCATGTTAATGACCGCGGCCTTGGTGACCGAGTAGATGCCCTGGAACACGCCCGGCGAAACGCCATTGATCGACGCCACGTTGATGATGCTGCCGCCGCCGTTCTCGCGCATCAGCTTGCCGGCTTCCACCGACATGAAGAAGTAGCCACGGATGTTGACGTCGACCGTCTTCTGGAAGGCGCTGAGGTCGGTATCCAGCACGTTGCAGAACTGCGGGTTGGTCGCCGCGTTGTTGACCAGGATGTCCAGGCGCCCGAACTGTTCCTTGATGCCGGCGAACACCTGGCTGATCTGTTCCATTTCACCGATATGGCACGCGATGGCAGTGGCTTTGCCGCCGGCGGCGATGATCGCGTCGGCCACGTGCTGGCAACCGTCGAGTTTGCGGCTCGACACGATCACGTGGGCGCCTTGCTGCGCCAGCAACCTGGCAATGGCCTCACCGATGCCACGGCTGGCACCGGAGACGAAAGCGATCTTGCCGTCGAGGTCGAACAACTGGGTCTTGGACATGGGGTTCCCTTATAAACGGTCTTGTTATTGGGCCAGGGGCGGCATCAAAGGCTGGATTTCTGGATGACCTGCAGGCTCATCTGCTCCAGCAGTTTGTTCATGTGAATGAACTGCGCGAAGCGTTTGTCCTGGGTCTGGCCGTGGTAGAAGCGGTAGTAGATCTGCTGCACGATGCCGGCCAGGCGGAACAGGCCGTAGGTGTAGTAGAAGTCGAAATTGTCGATCTGGATGCCGGAACGCTGGGCGTAGTAATCGACGAATTCACGGCGGGTCAGCATGCCGGGTGCGTGGCTCGGCTGGCGGCGCATCAGTTGCACGGGGGCCGGGTCGTCGGCTTCGATCCAGTAGGCGAGGGTGTTGCCCAGGTCCATCAGTGGATCGCCCAGGGTCGTGAGTTCCCAGTCGAGCACGCCGATGATCTGCATCGGGTTGTTCGGGTCGAGGATCACGTTGTCGAAACGGTAGTCGTTGTGCACGATGCTGGAGGTCGGGTGATCGGCCGGCATCTTGTCGTTGAGCCAGGCCTTTACCGCCTCCCACTGTGGCGCATCCGGGGTCAGGGCCTTCTCGTAGCGATCGCTCCAGCCCTTGATCTGCCGTGCCACGTAACCTTCCGGCTTGCCAAGGTCACCCAGCCCGTAGGCGTTGTAGTCGACCCGGTGCAGCTCGACGAACTTGTCGATGAAGCTCTTGCACAGCGCTTCGGTTTTCGCCGAGTCGAGCCCCAGTTCCGCGGGCAGTTCGGAGCGCAGGATGATGCCCTTGACCCGTTCCATCACATAGAACTCGGCGCCGATCACCGACTCGTCGGTGCAGTGCACGTAGGCTTTCGGGCAATACGGAAAGCCGTCGCGCAATTGATTGAGGATGCGGAATTCGCGGCCCATGTCATGGGCGGACTTGGCCTTGTGGCCGAAAGGCGGCCGGCGCAGGACGAATTCTTGCCCGGGGTATTCCAGCAAATAGGTGAGGTTCGACGCACCGCCCGGAAACTGGCTGATCTGCGGCAGGCCGCTGAGGCCCGGAATGTGCGCCTTGAGGTAGGGATCGATCAGGCTGGCATCGAGTTCTTCGCCGGAGCGGATACGGGTGGACTGGTCAGTAAGCGCCATGCTTATCCCTTCTGCTTATTCTGGTGGCCTGAAACTATTGGCTAATCTAATGCGCGCCCCCGGCACCGACAACCACGATCGGCCCTTATAGGCGAGCGTGTTGCCGGGCAATCATTGTTTTTGATACACCTGTTTGAATTGTCCTACACAACGGCGTCGCTGATGTTGCGTGGCAACTCGATCGGGGTGATGACCGGTTGACCGGAAAAGAACGCCACGAGGTTGCGACCCACCAGTTCGACGGTACCCTGCGTGGCTTCCGGCGAGAGCCCGGCGACATGCGGGGTGAGGATGACGTTGCTCAAGGCCTTGAGCGCATCCGGCACCTGCGGCTCGGCGTCGAACACATCCAGCGCGGCACCGGCGATGCGTCGTTGTTCGAGTGCGGTAATCAGATCGGCGGTGACCACCACGCTGGCCCGGGCGATGTTGACGAGGAAACCCTTGGGGCCGAGGGCGTCGAGTACCTGGCGATTGACCAGGTGCTGGGTGCCGAGGCCACCGGGGGTGGCGACGATCAGAAAGTCCGAGGCGCGCGCCAGCTCCGTGGGTGTGGCGCAGAACTCGTAGGTCACGTCGCTGCGATGCTGGCGGTTGTGGTAGCACACGCTCATGTCGAAACCGGCGGCGGCGCGTTTGGCGATGGCCATGCCGACGGCACCGAGGCCGAGAATGCCCAGGCGTTTGCCGGCCAGTGACGGGCGCATGATCTTCGGCCACTCGCCCCGGCGTACGGCGGCGTCGCAGCGAGGCACATCGCGCACCAGTGACAACAACAGGGCCATGGCGTGGTCGGCGACGGAGGAGGCATTGACCCCGGCGCCATTGGTCACCGTGATGCCACGGTCGGCGGCGGCTTGCAGGTCGACCATTTCATAGCCGGCACCGATCACGCAGATGATCTTCAGGTTGGGCAGGGCGGCGATTTCATCGGTGTACAGGCCCAGCGGGCCACGGGTCAATACGGCGTCGATCTGGGCGCTGTGGCGGCTGATGGCTTCGGCGCGCTCGGCGGGGGTCGGGGCCAGTATCAGGTGGAAGCCCTGATGTTCGAGGATAGGCAAGTAATCATTGATGGTTTCAACCAGTACGAGAACGGTTGCGGGCATGCGTGGCTCCTGTGGGCATGGGTATCGGGCTCGAACGTCAATGGAGATTGCTGGCTACCGGGCGTTTTGGCAATGCCGACGTGGTAGCCGCGCTTCTCATTGTAGGCGCTGGCGCCGCCGCCGATTTTTTTTCAACGACCGCGACTATTCAGGCAAGGGGAGGGGGTCAAGGCTGGTCAGTGGTCAGAAAGCGCTTCGCCGCGTCGAGGATTTCATCCGACAGCGCGTCGCCCCGGCTGGCCCGGGCCAGGGTCAATGCGCCCACCATCAGTGAGTATTGGGCCAGCGCCTGAAGTCGTTGTTCGCCGGGATCCTCTGAATCCATCAGCTTGCCGAACGAATCGAGAAGTCGATTCAGGCCGTCCATGAACGGCTCGCGCAAGCCGCTCCCGGCACTCTCGTGGCACATGTCGCCGGCGAAGGCCACCACCGGGCAGCTGTCGCCAGGATTGTCGCGGCTGTGGGTGGACAGGTAAGGCTCGATCAGGGCACGGCGCGCGGCGGCCTTGTCGTCGGTGGTGATCCGTTCCCGCCAGCGCGTGCCCACTTCCTTGAACGCCCGCTCGCTGGCCTCCCTGGCCAGCGCTTCCTTGGACTCGAAGTGACCATAGAAGCCGCCATGGGTCAGGCCGGCAGCGGCCATGACATCGACGACGCTGATCCCGTGCAAACCGCGCTCGCGGAACAGCCGCGTGGCGGCATCGACAATGATTTCGCGGTTGAGGTCGGCTTGCTTGCGGGAAACTCGGGGCATTGGCGGCTCACAGGTATCAAAATTAAGAATCAGAGGGCGTACTGGGCAATGCCATTGCCGAACGACCAGTTTTCTTTCTTCACTTCCACCAGATTAATGAAAACATCTTCCAGGCGCACGGACAGTTCTGCATTCAGGCTCTCGGCGATGGTTTTGTAGAGCAGTTTCTTCTGTTCGACGGTGCGTCCTTCGCTGAGGGTGATCTGGATGATCACCAGCCCGTCGCTGCGCGGGATGCCCAGGTAGTTCGGATCGAAAATGAAATGATGCTCGTCGTGTTCGGCCAGGATCTGGAAATTATCGTCCTTGGGCACGCCAATGGTGCTGTGCATGGCGGCGTAGATCAGCTCGCCGATACGTTTGGCGTAGTTGGGGTCCTGTTGCTTTTTGATTTCGACGCGAACCAGTGGCATGGGATGACTCCAGAGGGAAGACAGGTGTGTTTAAAAATACATGATGATTGACCTTTATCAAGTGCGGGCCGGTCTTTGCCGATGAAACGACGCCACTCCCTGTAGGAGCGAGCCTGCTCGCGATGGCGGTGTATCAGCCAATACAGGTGCTGGATTTGCCGCCGCTATCGCGAGCAGGTTCGCTCCCACAGGGTTAAGGGTTGCCTTGCGAATCTCAAATTGGCACCACCGTTCCTCACCTAAGTCTTTGCTTCTGCTCATTAATCCCGGAGAATCGCGCGCTTGTTTCGGCCAGGGCACTGCCTGTCGGGTACTCCGACGCGTTCTGGCCGGGTGGCAAGTGACCGGAATGTGGAGATCCCACCGGATGAATGATCAGGCCAATAGCGTCAACGAACGCTATGTAGACGCGACACCAGCGACCCTTTCGAGCTGGAATCGCCAAGACACCACCTGGATGCTGGGCCTGTTTGGCACGGCGATTGGTGCCGGTACCCTGTTTTTACCGATCAACGCAGGCCTGGGCGGCTTTTGGCCGTTGCTGATCCTGGCGCTGCTGGCGTTCCCGATGACCTTCTACGCACACCGCGGCCTGACCCGCTTTGTGTTGTCCGGCCGTGAAGGCGCGGACATCACGCAAGTGGTGGAGGAGCATTTCGGCCTCAAGGCCGGCGCGGTGATCACCTTGCTGTACTTCTTCGCGATCTTCCCGATCCTGCTGATCTACAGTGTCGCCCTGACCAACACCGTGGGCAGCTTCCTCGAACATCAACTGCACATCACGCCGCCACCGCGTGCGGTGCTGTCGCTGGTGCTGATCCTCGGCCTGCTGGCGGTGGTGCGTTGCGGCGAACAGATGATCGTCAAGGCCATGAGCCTGATGGTCTACCCGTTCATCGTCGCGTTGCTGTTCCTGGCGGTGTTCCTGATTCCGCACTGGAACGGCGGCATCCTGACCACGGCCAGCACGTTGCCTGAGCCGTCGGCGTTGCTGCACACCCTGTGGCTGGCGATTCCGGTGATGGTGTTCTCGTTTAACCACTCGCCGATCATCTCGGCGTTCGCGGTGGACCAGAAGCGTCGTTACGGCGAGCACGCCGAACAGCGCAGTTCGCAGATCCTGTCCCGCGCCCACGCCTTGATGGTGGTGATGGTGCTGTTCTTCGTCTTCAGCTGCGTGCTGACCCTGTCGCCGGCGCAACTGGCCGAGGCGAAGGCGCAGAACCTGTCGATCCTGTCGTACCTGGCCAACCACTTCGACAACCCGACGATCGCCTTCGCGGCGCCGTTGATTGCGTTCGTGGCCATTTCCAAGTCATTCCTGGGGCACTATATCGGCGCCAGCGAAGGGCTGAAGGGCTTGATCGTCAAAACCGGCAAGCGTCCGTCAACCAAGGCGCTGGATCGCATGACTGCGGCTTTCATGCTGGTGGTGTGCTGGATCGTCGCCACGCTGAACCCGAGCATCCTCGGCATGATCGAAACCATGGGCGGCCCGGTGATCGCGGCGATCCTGTTCCTGATGCCGATGTACGCCATCCGCAAGGTGCCGGCCATGGCCCGCTATCGCGGTCAGGCGTCGAACGTGTTTGTGGTGGCGGTGGGTCTTGTGGCGATTTCGGCGTTGATCTATTCGCTGAGTGCCTGATCCCCGAAGATCAAAAGATCGCAGCCTGCGGCAGCTCCTACATTGGAATGCGTTTCCCTGTAGGAGCTGCCGCAGGCTGCGATCTCTTGATTCGAAAGGCATAAAAAAACGCCGCTCATCTCACGATGGGCGGCGTTTTTTATTGCTTTGTAACCTTAGGCTTGAACGACCGGGATCTTGGCGTTCGCTGCAACTTCACGGAACTCGGCAATCTGGTCGAAGGACAGGTAGCGGTAGACATCGGCCGCCATGCTGTCGATCTTGCCAGCGTATTCCATGTACTCCTCGACGGTCGGCAGGCGACCCAGGATGGAAGCCACGGACGCCAGCTCGGCCGAAGCCAGGTAGACGTTCGCGCCGTCACCCAGACGGTTCGGGAAGTTACGGGTCGACGTCGACACCACGGTGCTGTTCGGCTCTACACGTGCCTGGTTACCCATGCACAGCGAGCAGCCCGGCATTTCCATGCGAGCGCCAGCCTTGCCGTAGATGCCGTAGTAGCCTTCTTCGGTCAGTTGGTGAGCGTCCATCTTGGTCGGCGGCGACAGCCACAGACGGGTTGGCAGCTGACCCTTGACCTGATCCAGCAGTTTACCGGCAGCGCGGAAGTGACCGATGTTGGTCATGCACGAACCGATGAACACTTCGTCGATCTTCTCGCCAGCAACGCTGGAGAGCAGGCGAGCGTCATCCGGGTCGTTCGGAGCGCAGAGCACAGGCTCGTTGATCTCGGCCAGATCGATTTCGATGACTTCGGCGTATTCGGCGTCGGCATCGGCTTCCATCAGCTCAGGGTTGGCGATCCAGGCTTCCATCGCTTGAGCACGACGTTCCAGGGTACGTACATCGCCGTAGCCTTCGCCGATCATCCAGCGCAGCAGGGTGATGTTGGACTGCAGGTACTCGGTGATCGAGTCTTTCGACAGCTTGATGGTGCAACCGGCAGCCGAACGTTCGGCCGAGGCGTCGGACAGCTCGAAAGCCTGTTCGATGCTCAGGTTGTCCAGGCCTTCGATTTCCAGGATGCGGCCGGAGAAGGCGTTTTTCTTGCCTTTCTTCTCGACGGTCAACAGACCTTTCTGGATGGCGAAGTAAGGAATGGCATGAACCAGGTCACGCAGGGTGACGCCAGGCTGCATTTTGCCTTTGAAGCGCACCAGGATCGATTCCGGCATGTCCAGCGGCATCACGCCGGTGGCTGCGGCGAACGCTACCAGGCCGGAACCGGCCGGGAACGAAATGCCCATCGGGAAACGGGTGTGGGAGTCACCACCGGTACCGACGGTGTCTGGCAGCAGCATGCGGTTCAGCCACGAGTGGATGATGCCGTCGCCCGGACGCAGGGAGACGCCGCCACGGGTCATGATGAAGTCAGGCAGGGTGTGGTGGGTGGTCACGTCGATCGGCTTCGGATAAGCCGCGGTGTGGCAGAAAGACTGCATCACCAGATCAGCGGAGAAGCCCAGGCACGCCAGGTCTTTCAGTTCGTCACGGGTCATTGGACCGGTGGTGTCCTGGGAACCCACGGTGGTCATCTTCGGTTCGCAGTAGGTGCCAGGACGCACACCGGCTACGCCGCAAGCCTTGCCGACCATTTTCTGCGCCAGGGTGAAACCCTTGGTGCTTTCGGCTGGCGCTTCAGGCTTCTTGAACAGGTCGAACGCAGGCAGACCCAGCTCGGCGCGAGCCTTCTCGGTCAGGCCACGGCCGATGATCAGCGGAATACGGCCGCCAGCGCGTACTTCGTCCAGCAGCACCGGGGTCTTCATTTCGAAGGTGGTCAGGACTTCGTCGGTGCCGTGCTTGCAGACTTTGCCAGCATGCGGGTACAGGTCGATCACGTCGCCCATGTGCATGTTGGAGACGTCGAATTCGATTGGCAGTGCGCCAGCATCTTCCATGGTGTTGTAGAAGATCGGAGCGATCTTGCTGCCGAAGCAGAAACCGCCGGCACGCTTGTTTGGCACGTAAGGAACGTCGTCGCCGAAGAACCACAGTACGGAGTTGGTCGCCGATTTACGCGAAGAACCGGTACCGACCACGTCGCCGACGTAGGCGATCGGGAAGCCGGAGTTGCGCATTTCTTCGATCTGCTTCATCGGGCCGGTGACGCCTTGTGCGTCAGGCACGATGCCGTCGCGAGCCATTTTCAGCATGGCCAGGGCGTGCAGCGGGATGTCCGGGCGGGACCAGGCATCAGGGGCAGGGGACAGGTCGTCGGTGTTGGTCTCGCCAGTCACCTTGAACACGCGCAGGCTGATCTTGTCGGCCAGGGTCGGGCGGTTCTTGAACCACTCGCCGTCAGCCCAGGATTGCAGTACGCCTTGGGCGTGAACGTTGCCGTTCTTGGCTTTTTCAGCCACGTCGTGGAAAGCGTCGAACATCAGCAGGGTGTGCTTGAGTTCCTTGGCCGCTACTGGCGCCAGTTCGGCGTCGTCCAGCAGGTTGACCAGGGTCACGATGTTGTAGCCGCCCTGCATGGTGCCGAGCAGTTCAACAGCGCGCTTCTTGTCGAGCAGAGGAGATTTGGCTTCGCCTTTGGCGAGGGCGGACAGGAAGCCGGCCTTTACATAGGCTGCTTCGTCCACTCCAGGTGGAACGCGATTGGTGATCAGGTCAACGAGGAAAGCTTCTTCGCCAGCCGGGGGATTTTTCAGCAGCTCGACCAGGCCTGCAGTTTGTTCGGCGTTAAGCGGCTGGGGAACGATACCCAGTGCTGCACGCTCTTCGATATGTTTGCGGTAGGCTTCAAGCACAGTTATTACCCTCATCAGTGGTCCCAAATGGGTGTCCGGGACGCTCATCCCGAAATTGCCGTACTCATGCGCTGCGTGGCGTTGTGGGCCACTTAGCCAGAATTACCGACAATTCCTTACAGAAGCTGCTTTCAAAGTTTTACGCCTGCAGAACGGGAGCTGATGAGGGTTGGCGTTGGGCTTTTCCCCGCTGGAAAAACCCCTCGCCAACACCGCTCTGAAGGAACGACTGTGCTCGTGACGCTTTGAAAACAGCTTCTAACGGACATTGGCGCCTTAAAAGGCTGGCTGATTCTACGGCAAAAAAATATTAAAGGTAAGTTGGAGTCCGAATTTTGAGGGGTGATGAATGTTAGACAAAGGGCTAACATGCCGGCCTGTTTCGCTTTTTCGTGTTCTGCCTACCTATGCCCAATCAGACCATCAAGACCCCCTGCGTCGGCCTTTGCTCCACTGTTTACGGTGACCTGGTGTGCCGTGGCTGCAAGCGTTTCCACCATGAGGTGATCCACTGGAACGGCTACAACGAAGAAGAAAAACGGGCGGTGTGGCTGCGTCTTGAACAGCTGTTGTCCCAGGTGATGGCGGCCAAGGTGGAAATTTTCGATGCGTCGCTGCTCAAGACCCAGCTGGAGCAACGCAAGATCCGCTTCGTGCCGCACCAGTCGGTCTATTGCTGGGCCTACCAGTTGATCGCGCGGGGTGCGCGGGTGATCAATAATCTGGAAGCCTACGGGATGGTGTTGTTGCCGGAGTTCCGCGAGTGGAACCTGCCGGAACTGCGCGATGCCATCGACCGGGAGTTTTTCCTGCTGTCCGAGGCGCATTACCAGCGCTACATCGCGCCGGGTTTCCTCAAGGATGCCTTCGGCGGCTAAAAAGATCGCAGCCTTCGGCAGCTCCTACAAGATTGCGTTCAACCTGCAGGAGCTGCCGAAGGCTGCGATCTGTTGATCTTCACTCAATGCCGGGCAAGCTCTTCCAGATGATCCTCGACCTCCTGAGGCTTGAGCACCAGCACATCACTCTCGACCGCATCCAGCACCACTTCCGCCGTGTTGCCGATCAAGGTTCCGGACAACCCGCTGCGCGCCACGGTGCCGATGACTGTCACCGCCGCCTGAAGCTTGTGCACCATGAACGGAATCAACACGTCCGCCGGGCCTTCGGCGATGTGCAGGTGCTCGTCGTCGATGTCGAATTCGGCCTGGAACGCCCGGCACTGCTCGCGATAACGCGCCTCGATGGTTTCACTGAGCTGCAGGGTAGGGTCGGCTGCCGACAACATCGGTGAAGGGTGGGCGCTGATCACGTGCAGGTGGGCCTTGGCCAGGCTGGCGATGTCGTAGCCGTAATCGATGATGGTGTTGTGCAAATGACGGTGTTCGCTCTCCATATTGCCCACATCCACGGCCGCCAGGATCACCTTGTCCTTCCACGAGCCGCTGGTTTTCACCAGCAACACCGGGGTCGGGCAGTGACGCAGCAGTTTCCAGTCCGCGGGGGTCAACAGGGCTTTTTTCAGCGCGCCGTCGGGGAAATGCTGCTTGACCACCAGGCCGCAACCTTCGGCCTGCTGCACGTCGACGATGGTTTCGTGCAGGCTCTGGTTCCAGGCTTGCTCGGTGGTGACACTATAGCCGTCCTCCAGCAAGGCGGCCTTGAGCACGCCCAGCATGGCGCTGTGATCATGCCGGGGGTCGCACACCAGCAGGTGCAGGTGCGCCTGGGTCACGCCGGCAATCAGTTTGGCCCGTTTGAGCGCCAGGCTTTCCGAGTGTTCGGGTTCGATGACCACCAGAATGCTGCGTATGGCTTGCATGATCGGGATCTCCTGAAAATGAAAAAGCGAGGCGTTGCACAACTATAGTTGCTGCCCGTCGGGCGGGGTGTTGATACATATCAACGGTCGGCGACTGGTGGTCTGGCGGCAGGCCGGTATAATCGGCGCCCTTCGTTTTGAACCTTCTATCCCGTGGGCCCCATGATCCTTCCCGACATTCACGAATTCCTAGGCTGCCGCACCCCCGACGGCTGGGTCCAGGCCGCGCTGGCCGATCAGGAAACCCTGCTGATCGACCACAAGAATTGCGAGTTCAAGGCTGCCAGCACGGCATTGAGCCTGATTGCTAAATATCACTCCCACGTCGACCTGATCAACATGATGTCGCGTCTGGCGCGGGAAGAGTTGGTGCACCACGAACAAGTCATGCGCCTGATGAAAAAACGCAAGATCGCGCTGCGCCAGCTGTCCGCCGGGCGTTACGCCTCGGGGTTGCGCAAGGTGGTGCGCAGTCACGAGCCGGTGAAACTGGTGGATACCCTGGTGGTCGGGGCGTTCATCGAAGCCCGCAGTTGCGAGCGTTTCGAAGCGCTGGTGCCGCATCTGGACGAAGAACTGGGCAAGTTCTACTTCGGCCTGCTGAAAAGCGAAGCCCGGCACTTCCAGGGCTACCTGAAACTGGCTTACCAGTACGGGGATGCCAAGGACATCGCCCAGGTGATCGACAAGGTCCGCGCTGCCGAGCAGGCGCTGATTGAGTCGCCGGATGTGGAGTTCCGCTTTCACAGCGGTGTGCCCGCAGCCGCCTGACGTGCTGTCCGGAAACTGTTAAAAACTCTTAAGAAAATGAAACATCATCGAAAACCGGCCCACGAGGCCGGTTTTTGCTGCCTGCCATCTGCGGCCCGGCATGGATCGGCGGCATAATGCCGACCCTTCACTTTCGAGTTGGCAGTCGCGCGTTATGGATAACCTGGGTTTCGGCAAAGTACTGCTGGTGGAAGACGACGAAAGGCTCGCCGGGCTGATTGCGCATTTCCTGGCGCAACACGGCTTCGAGGTGCGACAGGTACATCGCGGCGATCTCGCGCTGGCTGCGTTTCTTGATTTCAAGCCCAAAATCGTCGTGCTCGACCTGATGCTGCCGGGCCAGAGCGGCCTGCACGTGTGTCGCGAGATCCGGAGCGTGGCCGATACGCCGATCGTCATCCTCACGGCCAAGGAGGACGACCTCGACCACATTCTGGGCCTCGAATCCGGCGCCGACGACTACGTGATCAAGCCGATCAAGCCCCCGGTGCTGTTGGCCCGCCTGCGCGCCTTGCAGCGTCGGCAAACCCCGGACGCGGGCGTGTGCAACGCCCTGGAGTTCGGCCACCTGCACATCGACCGCAGCTGCCGCGAAGTGCGCCTGGCTGGCGAGGGTATCGAACTGACCACCATGGAGTTCGAGCTGCTGTGGCTGCTGGCCAGCGCCGCCGGCAAGATCCTGTCCCGCGATGACATTCTCAACCGCATGCGCGGCATTGCCTTCGACGGCCTCAATCGCAGCGTGGATGTCTACATCAGCAAGCTGCGCGGCAAGCTCAAGGACAATCCCCGCGAGCCGGTGTGCATCAAGACCATCTGGGGCAAGGGTTACCTGTTCAATCCGTTTGCGTGGGAGCTGTAAATGCTGCGGTTATTCCTGGGGTTGTACCTGGTGCTGGCGGTGGGGCTGGTGCTGGCCTTGCAGACGGTCGAACATACGTTCAATGCCCTGCTCGATAATCAGATGGTCGCTTACAACCGTGAGGCGGTGCGCGGCCAGGCCTGGTCGCTGGTCGAGCAGTTGCGCGGGCTGCAAGGCGCCCAGCGCGAACAGCATTTGCAAAAACTGCGTCCGCACTACGGCCTGGGGCTGAGCCTGGTGGAGTCGCAGGCGCTGGACCTCGATGATCAGGAGCGAGCGCAATTGGCGCAAGGGACGCTGGTGATTCGCGATCACTACAGCCAATTCATTTCATCGATCGACGGCGGTTCCCAGCTGCTCAGCATCAAACTGCCGGCCGAACCGAGCCTGATGCCGTTCTACATCGCAGCGGCTTACTCGATGCTGGCCGGGCTGATCGGCATCGTGCTGTTTTTCTGGGTGCGGCCACACTGGCGCGACCTGGAGAAACTGCGGCTGGCGGCCGAGCGTTTCGGTGACAACGACCTGTCGGCGCGCATCCAGTTGTCAAAACGCTCGAACATCCGCGACCTGGCAGAACATTTCAACCTGATGGCGGCGCGCATCGAAGGCTTGATCGCCAACCAGCGTGAGCTGACCAACGCCGTGTCCCATGAGTTGCGCACGCCAATCGCCCGGCTGTCGTTCGAACTCGACCAGCTCAAGCAACAACCCGATCCGGAGCAGAACCGCGAGTTGATTGCCGACATGTACGCCGACCTCGGCGAGCTGGAAGAAATGGTCTCGGAACTGCTGACCTACGCCAGCCTGGAGCGCGGCGCCACGGTCATCACCCGGGAAAACATTCAGGCCCTGAGTTGGCTCGACAGCGTGGTCGGCAGTGTGGCGCTTGAGGCTGAAGCGGCCGGGGTGCAGTTGCTGATAGTCGAGTGCCAGGTCGACGAGGTGCGGATCGAGCCGCGCTTCATGGCGCGGGCGGTGATCAACCTGCTGCGCAATGCCATTCGCTATGCCCGGGCGCGGGTGGAAGTGTCGCTGGTGCGCAGTGGCGATCATTACGAAGTGCGGGTCAACGACGACGGCCCGGGCGTGCCGCTGGACGGCCGGGAGAAAATCTTCGAACCGTTCTCGCGCCTCGATGCCAGCCGTGACCGTCGTACCGGTGGCTTCGGCCTGGGCCTGGCGCTGGTCAGGCGCGTGTCGCAATCCCATGGCGGGCAGGTGCAGGTGATGGACTCGCCGTGGGGCGGTGCGTCGTTTCGCATGACGTGGGCGCATCTGGATTAGAGCTGTGTTGTTCTCACTGGCGCCTTCGCGAGCAAGCTCGCTTCCACAAGTGAACGCCTGTCAATGTGGGAGCGGGCTTGCCCGCGAAGAGGCCATCAGCCACACCCAGACGTTAGAAGGTGTACACCACCTGCGCAGCCAGCGAAGCCTGCATCCGCCGCTCGACAATCGGGCTGTCCGCCGCATCACCTGCCAGATACTGCACCGCCAGTACCGTGTTAACGCTCCACTGCTCATCAAGCGGCAACGTCCAGGTCAGGTCCGCCCCGCGACTGACCATTCCGCCACGGGTGTCATGGGCTTTGAACTGACTGCGCGACGCCTGCGCCGTACTGACGCCATACCAGGTGCGCACATAGTTGGCGTCACCGAACTGACTGTTGAGACTACCCACGACCTTGCCGTAATGACCGTCATAAAACGGTGCGCTAATGCTCAACTTCAACCGGTTCCAGGCCGAGCCGGTGTCGTGATCCTCATCGTCTTGTTCCAGTGCATGCTCTAATTCCGCGCCGAGGATGACAGGGCCCATGTGATACCTGCCATCCAGGCCCAGTACTGGTCGTGACTTGATCGAGCCCATGCCGTTGAGCTCGTCCGAGCCCTTGAACCCGGTCTTGCGATCCTTGCGTGCGTCACTGGCGCCGATGTACACGCTGAGGCCGAAATCGTTGTTGTCATAGGCCCAGCCCAGACCCTTTTGGGTGTCGAGAAATATTCCATAAGGGCTGACAATTTCACCGCCAATCAGCGGCGCCGTCACCTGTTCTTTGCTGCCGCTGTAACGCGGCGCGCTGGCGACACCGGCGCGAAGGCTGTAGCGCCAGTCTTCGGCATGCAATGAGTCGATGGGCAGGAGCAGGCAGCAGGAAGTCAATGACAGACACAACGAACGGAACATGGGAACACCCTTGGGGAAATTGGATGCCCATGCTAGGTAGCGGCCGATGCGCAGTCTTTGGCAGCTTTGTCGGGAAACTGTCAAAGACTGTGAAGGGGCCTAGCGGCTCAACCCCAGGCGCTCATGCCAGTCAGCGATGGATTCCTCTGGATAGTCATCAAATTGTTTATCGCCGGGCTGGACTTCGACCTCTACCCAGGGCGCCTTGGAGTCGAGCAACAGGTGCGTGTGCTCTGGCGGCACCGGCAGCGGCGTGTCGATGGCGCAGGCAAACGGGTGAATCAGTTCGGGCCATTCAGGGCTGAACAGCCACAAACCCGAGCCGCAGACCGAGCAGAAATGCCGCTCGGCGCTGCTGCGGTGGGCGCGCTTTTCGCCTTCGCCCTTGAGCAGCGCGTGGTAGATCGCGATGTTCTTGCGCCCGCGTACTTTGAGGCTGTTGGCGTCACCGGCAAGGTTGATCGCATAGCCGCCACCGCCCTGGGTCTTGCGGCAAATCGAGCAATAGCAGCGTTGATAAGGGTAGGGGTGGGCGCTGGTCAGGCTGAACGACACCGCGCCGCAATGGCAGGAGCCTTCGAGATGCATGGGGGACCTCCGGGGGGCTGAAGTGATTCGGTTTAGCCTAGAAGACAGGAGGCGCAAGTGCCGACGCCTTCGCGAGCAAGCCCGCTCCCACCGAGGAGTGCATTGCACCTGTGGGAGCGGGCTTGCTCGCGAAGAACGATAACCCGGTGCCACTGGACGGCCACCGATGGCCGAGTCAGCATGGGCGCCTCGAAATCGGGACCCAACCCATGCGACGACTTCCCTCCCTGGCAGCCCTCAGAACCTTCGAATGCGCCGCGCGCCACGCCCATTTTGGCCGCGCGGCGGCGGAGTTGTGCGTGACCGACAGCGCGGTCAGCCACCAGATCCGCCAACTGGAGGAGCAACTGGGCGTTTCGCTGTTCATCCGCGAAGGCCGGCAGATTCGCCCGACGATCGCCGCCGGGCGCCTGATGCAAAGTTTGCAGCAGGCGTTCGAGCTGATCGGCGATGCCTGTGACGAACTGCGCGACCCGTCGTCCCTGGCGGTGTTGCGCCTGGCGGTGACCGCCGAACTGGCGCAGAAATGGCTGATGCGCCGGCTTACGGATTTCTATGCGCGCTACCCGCACATCACCTTGCACCTCTACGAGCAGCCGATCGACGCCACGGCGCCGGGAGAAGACATCGACCTGGCGATCACCTACGGCACGGGGCCGGTGGACAGCACCGCGTATTTCGTCAAGCCGTTGCCGGCCTTGCAGTTTTTCCCGGTGTGCAGCCCCGGCCTGTTCAACCAGGGCACGCTGAAAACCCCCAGGGACCTGGCGCGCCATTGCCTGCTGCACGACGATCAGGACGGCAAGACCTGGACCGCCTGGCTCACCAGCCATGCCGGCGATCAACGCCCGGAACGGCAACTGTATTTCGCCCACGCCGGGTTGGCGCTGGAAGCGGCGGCGCAAGGGCAGGGCGTGGCCATGGGCGACAATCTCACCGCCCAGGAGGACTTGCTCAGCGGTCGTCTGGTGCGGCCGTTCACCTCCAGCATGACCGCGCTGGGCCAGTACGCGCTGGTGTGCGAGCGGGTGCGACTGGAGCGTCCGGCCGTGGCGCAAATGCTCGATTGGTTCAATGATCAGCTGATCGATTGATGAGTTGAATTCAAGTGTTCCGAAATAATCATCGTTGGCGAGGAGGGCGGCCACGACCTTAGCCTGTGGTCATTCCAATCCCCGCTGATGAGGTTTGACCATGGCACGTTTGCTCGACTCCACCCCCAAACTCGACGGTTTCCGCTTGCCCGGCGAATTCGAAGCCAAGTCCGGCTGCTGGCTCGGCTGGCCGGAGCGCACCGACGTCTGGCGCAACGGCGCCAAGCCGGCGCAGAAAGTCTGGGTGCAGATCGTCACTGCGATTTCCATGAGTGAGCCGGTCACCGTGTGTGCCTCCGCCGCGCAATTCGCCACCGCGCGCCGCCAACTGCCGCCGCAGGTGCGGGTGGTGGAAATGACCTGCAACGACACCTGGTTCCGCGACAGCGGCCCGTGCTTTGTGGTCAACGACCAGAGCGGCGAAGTCCGTGGCGTCGACTTCGAATTCAACGCCTACGGCGGCCTCGACGGTGGCTTGTACTACCCGTGGGACAAGGACGACCAGATCGCCAGCAAAATTCTCGAAATCGAACGCTTCGACCGTTATCGTGCGCCGTTGATTGCCGAACTCGGCGGTATTCAGAGCGACGGCCAGGGCAGCATCCTGACCACCGAACAATGCCTGCTCAACCGTAACCGCAACCAGCATCTGGGCAAGCAGGAAGTCACCCGCCGGCTGACCGACTACCTCGGCGCCGAGCAAGTGATCTGGTTGCCACGGGGGTGCAAGTTCGACGAAACCGATGGCCACGTCGACGATCTCGCCTGCTTCGTGCGCCCCGGCGAAGTGGTGCTGCAATGGACCGACAACCGCGATGACCCGCAGTGGGAAATCTACCAGGAGGCCTACGACATCCTGCGCAGTACCCGCGACAGCCGGGGTCGCGAGCTGATCGTGCACAAGCTGCCGCAACCGGATGTGCTGGAGTGGACCGCCGAGGAGGCCGAAGGCCTGGATCAGCAGGACAGCACCCACACCCGTCAGGCGGGGACGAAAATCTGCGCGTCGTACATCAACTACTACGCCGGCAACACCTCGATCGTGGTGCCGCTGTTCGGCGACCGCAATGATCAGGTGGCCCTGGCGACCCTGGCCGAACTCTTCCCCCGGCACAAGATCGTCGGTATCGAAAACTCCCGGGAAATCCTCCTCGGCGGTGGCAACGTCGCGTGCATCACCATGCCGCAGTACGCCGGCACGGCCTCTCAACAACAAGGAGTGTGACCGTGAGCCTGCACAAACTGACTCAAGCAATGCTGCTGGTGCTTGCACCCCTGTGTGTGCAGGCCGCCGACACCGCCCAACCTGTGGTCAACCTGTATATCTGGGGCGAGTACCTGGCCCCGGATACCTTGAAGAATTTCGAGAAAAAAACCGGTATTCAGGTGGTGGCCGACCACTTCGACTCCCTGGAAACCGTCGAGACCAAGCTGCTGACCGGCCGCAGCGGTTATGACCTGGTGCTGACGGCGGGGCAGCATTTGTCCCGGGCCATCGAAAGCGGCGCGCTGCAGACCGTGGACAAGCAGCAGCTACCGCACTTTGCCGGCGTCGGCGAGGAATTCCGCCAGCACATGGCGGTGTTCGATCCGGGCAATCGTTATGCCGGGATCTACGCGTGGGGCACCACGGGTGTGGGGTTTCAGGACGAGGCGGTGAAGCAGCGCCTGCCGGACGCGCCCACGGACAGTTGGGCGATGCTGTTCGATCCGGCCGTGGTGTCGAAGTTTGCCGATTGCGGGGTCAGCCTGCTCAACGACCCCAATGAGGTGTTCGCCGCCGTCATGAAATACATGGGGCTGGACATCAACCGCCAGAGCCTCGATGACCTCAAGCTCGCCGAACAGCAACTGGCGAAGATCCGCCCCTACATCCGCTACTTCGACAACGACCTGAACATCAGCGACCTGGCCAACGGCAACACCTGCGTGGCGATGTCCTGGAACGGTAACGTGGCCATCGCCGCGGGCCAGGCGACAGCCGCGAACAAACCGTACAGGCTGGAATACCGGATACCCAAAGAGGGCACACTGATCTGGTTCGATGCCATGGTCATCCCCAGGGACGCGCCGCATCCCCAGGCGGCCCTGGCATTGATGGACTACCTGATGACACCGGACGTGATCGCACCCATCACCGACACCATTCACTACGCCAACGCGATTACCGCCGCCGACCCGTTGATCGACCCGGCGATTCGCGATGATCCGGGCACCTATCCCTCGGCGCAGGTGCGTGCATCGCTCTACAGCAAGAATGACAACGGCAAGGCGTTCAACAGGGCATTGATTCGGGCGTTCAGTCGTTTGAAATCGGGGTTGTGACCGGCGTTCAGCGCTTACTTATCCGCATTCGTCGTGCGGATAAGGTTGTTGCGCAACGCCACGACCGCCTTCTGCATGGCCACGAAATCATCGGGATCGAGGCCGGTCTGCGGGAAGCCGTCTTCCGTCAGGCCTTCGCGCAAGGTGCGACCTTCCTGGGTCAGGCTGATCCGCACCTGGCGTTCATCTTCCGGGTCACGCCGGCGCAGCAGATAGCCCATCGCCTCAAGTTTTTTCAGGATGGGCGTCAGGGTGTTGGATTCAAGAAACAGCTTTTCACCCAGGCTGCCAACGGTCTGGTTGTCTTCCTCCCAGAGCGCTACCAGGGTGATGTATTGCGTGTAGGTCAGGCCGAGCCGTTCGAGCATCGGTTTGTAGGCCTTGCCGAAGGCCAGGTTGGTGGAATAGACGGCAAAGCACAGGAAGTCGGAGAGCTTGAGGTCCAGCGCGGATGGCTTGTCAGTGCGTTTCATGGGCGTTCTCTATGGCCGGTCTTGACAGGCTGAAACTATACGTCGGATGCGATGGTGTCGGAAGTGCTCGAATCCGTTGTTTAACCCAGGCGATGCAGAGGCCGACGGCCGGTTCACAGGAGCTTTCTGGTAAACCGGCCGAGGGGAAGGTTACGCGGTGACAACGTTCAGGGTGACGTCGATGTTGCCTCGGGTTGCCTTGGAATACGGGCAGATGGTGTGCGCGATGTGGGCCATTTCGGTCGCGATGTCCTGTGCCAGGCCCGGGGCGCGCAGGGTCAGGCGCGCCTGGAGGAAGTACTCCGCACCGGTCTGGCCCAGATCGACCTCGATATCGACCGCCACATCTGCCGGCAGGGTCACCTTCAACTGTTGGGCCGCCAGGCCTACCGCTGCGATGTAGCAGGCCGACCAGGCGCCGGCAAACAGTTGCTCGGCCTTGGGGTGCGGCTGGACGCCGCTGAACACGTGTGCCGGGGTGGCGCTGCCCGGCGACGACAGTTCGATGTCGAGGCTGCCATTGTGGCCGCGCGAGGTATTGCCGGCGCTGCTGCGGGTGGTGTGGGTCTTGCCGCTGGCCAGTACTTTTTCGATCTTGCTCATGATGTTTTCCTCAGGTTTTCAGTTGTGATTCGTATGCGCTAACATCGCATGCGATGTATCAGGCCGTAATAACACTCAGGGCAACGTCGATATTTCCGCGTGTTGCTTTTGAGTAAGGGCAGATGGAGTCGGCGATGTGCGCCAGTTCGGTCGCCACATCCTGCGCCAGTCCAGGTACTCGCAGGGTCAATCGGGCCTGAAGGAAGTAGGCCGGACCGGTCTGGCCCAGGTCGATCTCGATGTCGACGGCCAGGTCCGAAGGCAACACGATGTTGCGTTCCTGGGCCACCAGACCGACGGCGGCGGTGTAGCAGGCCGACCAGGCGCCGGCGAACAGTTGCTCGGCTTTCGGGTGGGGCTGGGTGGCGGTGAACACGTGGGACGGCTGGGCGGAACCGGGCGACGACAGTTCGATATCGAGGTTGCCATTGTGGCCACGGGAGGTGATGCCGGCGCTGTTCAGGGTAGTGTGGGTTTTTCCGGTGGCCAGCACTTTTTCGATCTTGCTCATGGGGGAATCCTCGGGGTTGCAGTTTGTTTGATTTAGTGTCGTGTGCGTTTAGATCGCATCCGATGGAAATGATCTTCACGCAGAAGCTCGTTGGCGTCAAGGGGTATTTTTGGGGTTGGGCGACAAGTGGTCAGGAGGCGCCGTCTTGTTCAGGGCTCAACCCCAGCAACGCCTGCTGCACAAAATCGGCAAACAGCTTGATTCGAATGGGCGTCAGCGCGCCAAACGCATGCAGCGAATGAATGGCCTGCGATGGCAGCGGCTGTTCGGGCAGCAGCTGCACCAGGGCGCCGGAATCCAGGTCCTGTTGCACCGTGCATTTCATCAGGTAGGCGATGCCCATGCCGTCGAGCGCGGCGGCGCGCAGGCCGAAGCCCGAGTCCAGGCCGATGCGGCCGCGCGGAATCAGGGTTTCGCCGTTGGCGAAGACGATGGGCAGGGTCCGGCCGTTCAACTGGTAGCGCACGAAAGGCAGTGCGCGCAGTGCCTCGATGGAGGTGGGGCGGGGCCCCTGGCCGAGGAACGCCGGGGAGGCGACCAGCGCCATGTCGAGCCGGGCGAGGGTGCGGCTTTTGAGGTCGCTGTCGGCGAGGGTGCCGACCCGGAAAATCACGTCGTAGCCTTCGCGGATCACTTCCACATGGTGATCGAGCAGGGTCAGGTCCAGTTCCACGTCCGGGTGTTCGGCGAGGAACTCGGAATGAATCCGCGGCATCAGCAATCGCCCGAGTTCGCTGGGCATGCTCACCCGCAGGTGACCACGCGCGCCGCCGGTATGGCGCAGGGCGTCGGCGGAGTCATCAATGGCTTGCAACAGGGGCGCGACCCGCTCGAAAAATGCCTGGCCCTCGGGCGTGAGGCTGAGCCTGCGCGTGGAGCGGCGGAACAGCTTGGCATTGAGTTCCGCCTCCAGCCGGGCGATGCCTTTGGAGATGGCCGAGGGCGTGGTCCCGGCATTGCGCGCGGCGGCGCTGAACGAGCCGGCTTCTACCGCGCGGACAAAGGCGATCAGGCTGGCCGACTGGTGCAACAGGCTTGACATCTTGTGACTCCGCAGCACAACAGATGTGCCGTTTGCTGGACTGGTTGGCGGGGATGCGCGCGACATAATACTGCGCTCCATCCACAAGCGGAGTCAGCAGATGCAACGTCTAAAAGGAAAGGTCGCAGTGATCACCGGCGGCAACAGCGGCATTGGCCTGGCCTCGGCGTGCCTGTTCGCCCAAGAGGGCGCGCAAGTGATTGTCACGGCCCGTCGGCAAGCGGTGCTGGACGACGCCGTGCGCCACATCGGCCACGGCGCCATTGGCATCGAGGGCGATGTCGCGAGCCTGGAGCATCACGCCGCAGTCGCCGAACAAGTCCGCGAGCGCTTCGGCGGGCTGGATATCTACATGGCCAACGCCGGGGTTATCACCCTGACGCCTTCGCAGCAGGTCACGCCCGAGGCATTCGACGCGCAATTCAGCATCAATACCCGGGGCGTGTTCTTCGGTGTGCAGGCGATCGAGCCGTTGCTGCGCGACGCCGGCAGCATCATTTTGACCAGCTCCCTGGCCGCGACCAAAGTCCTCGACGGGCATGCGGTGTACGCCGGGTCCAAGGCAGCCATCGCCGCGTTTGCGCGGCACTGGGCGCTGGAACTGCGAACGCGGCGGATACGCGTCAATGTGCTGAGCCCCGGCCCGGTCGATACGGCAATCATTGGCAAGCTCGGTGTTTCAGAGGAACAGCGGCCCGGTTTCGTGCAGATGATGGCGGACATGATTCCCGCCGGCCGCCTGGGCGCGGTCGAAGAGCTGGCGCAAGCGGCGCTGTACCTGGCGTCCAGCGACAGTTCGTTCGTCAACGGCATCGAGTTGCACGTGGACGGCGGCATGTCGCTGGTCTGAACCCTCTCCTGTAGGAGCTGCCGAAGGCTGCGATCTCTTGATCTTGCTTCTGAAATCAAAAGATCGCAGCCTCGTTTCACTCGTCAGCTCCTACAGGGGGGCGGACGTCAGAAGGTGCAGGCGGCTTCTGTAGGAGCTGCCGAAGGCTGCGATCTCTTGATCTTGCTTCTGAAATCAAAAGATCGCAGCCTCGTTTCACTCGTCAGCTCCTACAGGGGGGCGGACGTCAGAAGGTGCAGGCGGTTTCTGTAGGAGCTGCCGAAGGCTGCGATCTTTTGATCTTGCTTCTGAAATCAAAGATCGCAGCCTCGTTTCACTCGTCAGCTCCTACAGGGGCGCGGACGTCAGAAGGTGCAGGCGGCTTCGGAAAACAGTACCCGCCCGAACTGCGCGTTGGCGTCCAGTGGCGTGATGGCTAGCAGGTGGTCCAGGCGGATCTCCTGCTGGCCGTCCGCCGTTTCCAGGCAAAGGAATTCTTCCTTGCTGCTGGCGGTCCGGGTGGTCAGCGCCCTGGCCTGCAAACGGCCGCCATCCTTCAATTCCACGTCCAGTCGATAACCGCGCAGGCAGGCGATCTCCAGATAGTCATGCAGGTCGCAATTCAAGGGCTGATAGGTGTGCATGTCGTTACTCCCGGCAACCTTGCAGTTTGAGGATGAAATAGCCCTGTTGGCTGATCGCTGCGGCCACTTGCGGGTTGGACGGTTCGACGTGGCAGAACTGGCAGCGGTCCTGGGCGATATCTTCGTCCTGCACGCCTTGTTCATCAAGGAAGCGGCGTGCATAGGTTTTCGCCAGATCGGGATCGTTCTGCTCGATCAACACATCGAAGTGCAGGTAGCGGCCGTCTTTGGTGCGCACGTGGGTATCGAAGACCTTGATGCTCATCATTGGCGCTCCTTGAGTTTCCAGGTGCCCGGCAACGACAGGTCGCCGGAGGCAATGTCATAGACGCTGCTGACGCACAGCAGCGGGTTGTGCAGGTCGGCGTTGACCTTCAGTGCCGCGGTGACGCCGTCGTAGTTGAAACTTTCCGGGAAGCCCACAGCCGCCAGCGGCACTCGGATTTGCGCGGTGTTTTTCTCCACGCCCAGGTCGTAGCCGGGGGAGTCGATGTAGATCGGCGCGCCCGGCCAGGTGGCCGGCAATTTCGGCTTGGCATCCTTGGGAATGTCACGGACTTTCAAACCGCCAGGGCCGCAGCTGTCGTCCTTGCTCAGCACCACCCAATGGGAGTGCCAGAGACCGCCGTCGTTGTCTTTCTTGCCGTCCTTGTTTTCGTCCAGTTGCGGGGTGTCATCGAAATCCGGGTGCGAGGTCAGGGCCAGGGCGAGGATGCCGGACTGGGCTTCAAAGCCGACGGCGGCGCTGTCCAGACTGGTCGGCCAGACATAGCTGTACACCTCGGCACCGGCGAATGAACCCTTGGCGGCCGGCACGCGGCTGCCGGCCTTGCCATCCACCCGTTGCTCGAACACCAGGTCGTTGCCGTCCTTGAACACCCGGGTGTTGACCAGATCGAACGCGGCGTCGGCCTTGCCTTTGTCGCTGTGAATGCCTTGTGAGTCATGGGCCCAGGCGTGTGAAGCGAGCAGGGCGCCGAGGCTGAGTGCCAGTGCGGTTTTCATGGGTGCCTCCCTTACAGAATGGATGGAATTACTGTTTCGAATCGACACCATAAAGCCTACGGTAAGCCGGCCTTTTGTCAATAAGGTTTTTATCCGATACTATTTATCAAGGTTATTGATCAGGAATTGCCCCGTGTTATTTGATCTGCTGGAAAGGTTGTCGAGCCTGACGCGCGTCTGGTTTCGCGAGCACCCGCTGCTGACGGACCTGCAGCCGATTCAGCTCAGCGCCTTGATGTACCTGGGCCGCTGCAATCGCTACTCCGACACACCGCTGGCGGTGACCGAGTACCTGGGGTTGACCAAGGGCACGGTGTCGCAATCGCTCAAGGCCCTGGAGGGCAAAGGGCTGCTGGTCAAAAGACCGGATGCCCGGGACAAACGCAGCGTGCACCTGGTGCTGACCGAACCGGCCCAGGCGCTGCTGGACGCCGTGACGCCACCGGATTTCCTGGTGGCCGCTGCCCGACGCATGGGGGCCGACGCAGTGGCGCTGGAAGGTTTGCTGCTGGATTTGCTGCGCAACATTCAACGCGGGGAAGACGTGCCAGGTTTCGGATTGTGCCGGACCTGCCGTTTTCACCAGGCCGTGGCGGGCGGGGCGTTTTGCGGGTTGACCCAGGAGCCGCTGGAACCACGGGAAATCGAGCTGATCTGTCGCGAGCATGAGGTTCCGGACCCGGCGTGAGCACGGGCACAGCAACGCTGAGATAGACTCACAATCACTACCCGACCCTGGAGCCCCCCCATGGCAGGCCTGCAATGGACTCGCTGATCAACGCCGCCGCACAGGCCCTGGCGGCCGGTGATCCGCTCGGCGCGCTGGACCGGGTCGCGTTGCGCGAGGACGCACCGGCCCTGGCCCTGCGCGGGATCGCCATGGCGCAACTGGGTGACCTGGTGCGGGCCAGGGCGCTGGTGCGCCGGGCAGCGCGGGCGTTCGGGCCGAAAGAACCGCTCGCCCGGGCACGCTGCATCGTCGCCGAAGCCGAGATCGCACTGGCGACCCGCGACCTCGGCTGGCCAGTCAAAACACTCGACGCGGCGCGAATCACCTTGCAGGCGCATGGCGACTGGGTCAACGCGGCCCATGCGCGGTATCTGGAGATCCGCCGCCTGCTGCTGATCGGGCAACTTGAGGAGGCCCAGGAAACACTCGCCCGGCTTGACCCGGCCATCCTGCCACCGCCCCTGCGGGCCACCCATGAACTGGTGGCGGCCGGGATCGCCATGCGCCAGCTGCATTCACACACGGCGCGCGAGGCCCTCGCCAGGGCCGGAATCGCCGCCGGGCAGGCCGCCATTCCTGCGCTGATGGCGGAAGTCGAGAGTGCCGTGCGGACCCTCGACAGTCCCGCCGCCCGCTTATTGTCCCAGGGTAAGGAGCGAACCGTGCGGCTCGACGAGGTCGAAGCCTTGCTCGCGTCGACGTCGCTGGTGGTGGACGCCTGCCGATACGTCGTGCGTGGCGCGGGCATGTCGGTCTCTTTAGCGACGCGACCGATCCTGTTCACCCTCGTACGCGCGCTGGCCGAAGCCTGGCCGGGCGACGTGCCTCGGGACATCCTCATCGCCCGGGCCTTTCGCTTGAAACTCAGTGATGAATCTCACCGCGCGCGCTTGCGTGTGGAAATCGGCCGGCTGCGCGCGGCGCTCAAACCTTTGGTCGGCGTGATCGCAACCCGGCGCGGCTTTGCACTGACCTCGCCGGAGTCAGCCGACGTCGTGCTGCTCACACCCCCGGTCGAGGAGAAACACGCGGCGGTGTTCGCCTTGCTCAGCGACGGTGAAGCCTGGTCGAGTTCGGCGCTGGCCCTGGCGTTGGGGAGCAGCCAGCGCAGCGTGCAACGCGCCCTCGATGCGCTGGCCGCAAACGGCAAGGTGCAGTCTTTCGGGCAGGGACGGGCACGGCGCTGGCTGACCCCGCCGGTGCCTGGTTTCGCGACGACCTTGTTACTCCCGGTGCCGCTGCCCGGTGGCTAGGATGAACGCCTCCAACCCCTTTCGAGGAACACCCGCATGAAACAGTCAGCCGCTGAAATTCTTCGTGAATATGGCCCTTTTGAGGGGGTCGATTCTGTGCACGGCCTCACCTGGGACGGTCAGCAGGTGTGGTTCGCCACCACCCACAAGCTGCACGTCCTGGACCCTGACAGCGGCCGTTTGGTGCGCTCGATCGATGTCGCCGGCCACGCCGGCACCGCCTTCGATGGCAAGCATCTGTTCCAGATCGCAGAGGACCGTATCCAGAAAGTCGACCCGCAAACCGGCCAGGTGCTCACCACGATCCCGGCCCCCGGTGGTGGCAACGATTCCGGGCTGACCTGGGCCGAAGGTTCGCTGTGGGTGGGCCAGTACCGCGAGCGCAAGATCCATCAGATCGATCCCGACAGCGGGGCGATCCTGCGCACCCTCGAATCCAACCGTTTCGTCACCGGCGTGACCTGGGTCGAGGGCGCGCTGTGGCATGGCACCTGGGAAGGCGAGGAGAGCGAGTTGCGCCGCGTCGATTCGCAAACCGGCGAGGTGCTGGAGAGCCTGAAGTTGCCCGCCGGCATCCATGTGTCGGGGCTTGAGTCCGATGGCGGCGAGCGGTTTTTCTGTGGCGGTGGTGGCAGCGGCAGGGTGAGGGCGGTTCGCCGGCCCGCGTGATGCGCCTGCTTCGTGGCTCAACGCGTTTGTGGATGCCCGTCGGCTATCTCATACCAGCTGGCCTTCGAAGCGACGCAACCGTGTTTTTGTGGGCGAACCGGGAACGGCGTATCCAGCGTCGCGATGGCAATCGATACCCA
Source organism: Pseudomonas fluorescens (assembly GCF_902498195.1). GTDB lineage: Bacteria > Pseudomonadota > Gammaproteobacteria > Pseudomonadales > Pseudomonadaceae > Aquipseudomonas > Aquipseudomonas fluorescens_BU. The sequence goes on from NZ_CABVIY010000003.1 coordinate 288,611, forward strand.
CTGTGAAAACGCACCCTTTGAATCCGACCAGAACAGCGAAGAGCCGCAGTGGGAACAGAACTGGCGCATCACGCCCTCGGACGATGCATAGCCCTTGAGCAGCGGTGCGCCCGTCACGATGGAAAGGGCCGACGCGGGTGCGCTCGCGTAAGTCGCGAAGGCCGCGCCATGGGCTTTTTGGCACCGGGTGCAATGGCAGTGGGTAACGGCCTTCAGCGCGGTCGACACGCTGTAACTGACCGCGCCGCAAAGGCAGCTGCCGTGGTGAAGTTCATCCATGTTGAGTGGTTCCTGAAATGGGCCGCGCTACTGTAACGGGCTTGTACGCCGCTGGCGAAAAAAGGCGCTGCAAAAAAGGGTGCTCTGCGGCGAGATGATATCCTTCGCAAATATCGTGATAAACAGCGGATGTATGAGGCGCATGAACACGAATCGTGATCAATTTCCCTTGCCTGAAGACCTCAAGGTGTTTCTGACCGTGGTGCGCAAAAATGGCTTCGCCAGCGCCGCTGAAGAGCTGGGCTACTCGCCGGCCTACATCAGCAAGCGCATTTGCGTGCTGGAAACCACCCTGTCGACACGCCTGTTGCACCGCACCACCCGACGGATCGCATTGACCGATGACGGTGAGCGTGTGCGGGTGTGGGCCGAGAAGCTGTTGGGCGATTTCGACGATTTTGTCGGCGAAATTTCCGAAGCGCGGCAGCAGCCGATGGGCTCGCTGCACATCTGCAGCAGCTTTGGTTTCGGGCGCAATCATGTGGCGCCAGCGATCTGCAAACTGTCGCAGACCTATCCGAAACTGGAGATTCGCCTGGACGTGTTCGACCGCGTGGTCGACATCGTCGGCGAGGGCTTCGACCTGGAGATTCGTGTGGGCGATGACCTGCCGGGGCAGCACCTGGGGCGCAAGCTGGTGAGCAATCGACGGGTGCTGTGTGCGACGCCGCAGTACCTGGAGCGCCGAGGCACGCCGCACTCGCTGGATGACCTCAAGCAGCATGATTGCCTGGTGCTCAAGGAGCGCAACAATGCCTTCGGCGTGTGGAACCTGACGCGGGATGGGCAAGAGGCGTCGGTGCGCGTCAGCGGACCGTTGTCGTCCAACAGCGGCGAGATTGTCCTGGAATGGGCGTTGAGCGGAGGCGGGATTTTGTTGCGCTCGATGTGGGACGTCAAACCGCTGCTGGAACAGGGGCGACTGGTGCAAGTGCTGCACGACTACACCCAGAGCGCCAATGTCTGGGCGGTCTATCCCACCCGGCTCAGCCAGTCGGCGAAGTTGCGGGTGTGTGTCGAGTTCCTGGAAGAGTACTTCCGCGATTTATCCGTTGAATGAAGAGCCCTCTGTAGGAGCTGCCGCAGGCTGCGATCTTTTGCTGTCAAGAAACAACGTCAATAGATCGCAGCCTGCGGGAGCTCCTGCCCCGTCAGGCCAACCAGGGATTTTCTGCCAGGTGCCGAGCTTCAAAGCTGCGAATTTGCTCGGCCCGCTGCAGCGTCGTGCCGATCGCATCCAGGCCCAATAGCAATGACTGTTTACGCAGCTGATCGATCTCGAACGGGATCACGCTGCCGTCCGCCAATTCGATGCTTTGCTCGGGCAGATTGACGCTGATCCGGGCCGTCTCGGCCACGCTGATCACCCCGGCAATCCGCTTCAGTTGGGCGTCGTCCAGCTCAATCGCCAGCACCCCGTTGCGCTGGCAATTGTCATAGAAAATCCCGGCGAAGCGGGTGCCGATCAAGGCCCGGATGCCCACTTGCTTCAAGCCCCACACCGCGTGTTCGCGACTGGAACCGCAGCCAAAATTGGTGCCGACGACGAGGAACGCGGCCTCGTTCCAGGCGGGTTGGTTGAGGATGAACGCAGGGTTGGGTTCGCCTGATGGCAGAAAGCGCAGATCGAAGAACACTCCCCGATCCAGCCCCTGGCGATCGATGCCCTTGAGGAACTGCTTGGGCATGATCACGTCGGTATCGATGTTGCCGGCCAGCAGGGGGGCGGCACTGCCGCTGACGGTTGCGAAAGGTTGCATGGTTCAAGCCTCCAGAGCGAACGAGCGGACGTCGGTCAAGTGCCCGGTGATCGCGGCGGCCGCGACCATCGCCGGGCTCATCAGGTGGGTGCGCGCACCAGCGCCCTGGCGACCTTCAAAGTTGCGGTTGGTACTGGATGCGCAGCGGTCGCCGGGCGCGAGCACATCGTCATTCATGGCCAGGCACATCGAGCAGCCCGATTGGCGCCATTCGAAACCGGCATCGAGAAAAATCTGCGCCAGCCCTTCGTCTTCCGCCTGGCGCCGGACCAGCGTCGAGCCGGGAACGATCATCGCCCGTACATGGGCGGCCACGCGCTTGCCGCGCACGACGCGGGCGACGTCACGCAAATCCTCGATGCGCGCGTTGGTGCAGGAACCGATGAACGCGTGGCTGATCACCACCTCGCTCAACGGCATGCCCGGCGCCAGGCCCATGTAGTCGAGGGCGCGCTGCATGCCCTGGCGCAGGATCAGGTCGGGTTGGCTGGCGGGGTCGGGCACATGGCTGCCGACCGGCGCGGCCTGGTCGGGGCTGGTGCCCCAGGTGACCATAGGCTCCAGCGTGCTGACGTCGAGGACCACTTCGCGGTCGAAGAGGGCGCCGGCATCGCTGTGAAGGGTTCGCCAGCTGGCGACGGCCTGTTCCCACAACTCGCCCCGGGGGGCCCGCGGCTTACTCTGCAGATAGGCAAACACCTTGTCGTCCGGCGCCATGAACGCACCCCGGGCCCCAGCCTCCACGGCCATGTTGCAAATGGTCATGCGGGCCTCGACGCTGAGTGCGGTAATCGCCGGGCCGGCAAACTCGATCGCATAGCCGGTGGCCCCCGAGGCACCGATTGTCTCGATCAGGGCCATGATGATGTCCTTGGAGGTCAAGCCGGCGCCGAGCAGGCCGTTGACCGTTACGCGCAGGGTCTTGAGGCGCTTGTAGACCAGGGTTTGCGACGCCAGCAGGTGCTCGATTTCAGAGGTGCCGATACCGAAGCCGAAAGCACCCAGGGCACCGTAGGTGGTGGTGTGGCTGTCGCCGGCGGCGACCACCATGCCCGGCAGGATAAAGCCCTGCTCGGGCGCGACCACGTGTTCGATCCCCTGGCGTTCATCCAGGACGTCGAACAGCTCGATCCCGAAATCACGGCAGTTTTCTGCGAAGTACGACACCTGGCGGGCACCCCCGGCATCCGGCATCGTCGCGATGCGTGTCGCCGCCGTCGGGTTGACGTGGTCGACCACCGCCAGTGTCGCGCCCGGACGCCAGGCCTGGCGTCCCGATTCGCGCAGGCCGCTGAAGGCCTGGGGGCTGGTGTACTCGTTGGCGACCTGGCGATCGATGTACAACAACACATGGCCCTGGTCGTCGAGTTCGCAGAGGGTGTGACTGTCGATGTGCTTGTGGTAGAGCGTTCTTGGGCGGGGCATGGCGTGGGCTCTTGTTTGACTTGGGCGGGATCAACGTACGAACAGCATATTCGTCGCGGATCCCGCATCAAGAGCCGGAAAGTGAAGGCTTTGTGCATATTTCGTGAATAATCTTGCGATCAACGAACCGCGAGTGTCGTCCGTACAGGCTCAAACCCATCCACCGCAGGAATCGCCGCAACCGGTCCGCTCGCATCGCGATCGATGGACACCGAGAACCCGTGCCAGGCGTCGGCCTCTGCCGCTCGCGCCTGTTCGGCCTGGCGAGCCAACGCGCAGGCGTCGCTGCCGAGCAGAATGTGCGGCGGCAATGTGGTCGCTTCGGCAATCCGCAGCACCGCTTGCGCCACCTTGGCCGGATCGCCGGATTCGTTGCCCCAATAGGGTTCAAGCTGCCTGATCGATGCGCCGACGGACAGTTCATAGTCACTCAACACCGGGGGAAGTGCGGCGTTGGCGCGTTTGCCCCAGTTGGTGCGCAGGGCGCCGGGCTCCAGGGCAGTCACCTTCACGCCGAAGGGCGCGACTTCCTGGGCAATGCTTTCGGTGAAACCGCCCACGGCCCACTTGGCGGCGAAGTAGGCGGCATTACCCGCCATGGCAAAGCGTCCGCCGACCGACGAAATCTGAATGATGTGGCCACTGCGCTGCCGGCGCATCAGCGGCAGTACCGCGCGGGTCAGGTTGACCACGCCGAACAGGCAGGTTTCCACCACCTGGCGAAACTCATCGGTCGGCACCTGTTCAAAGGCCCGGCCATCGCCGTAGCCGGCATTATTGACCAGCACATCGATGCGCCCGAAGACCTCGACGGCCGTTTGTACGGCGGCAATGCCTTGCGCTTCCTGGGTGACATCCAGCGTCACCGCGCGCACCCGCGTGGGATATTTGAGCAGCAGATCCGCCAGGCCTTGGGTATTGCGTGCCGTTGCCAGCACGCAGTGGCCCGCTTCAAGTGCGGCCTCGGCCATGTGGCGACCAAGACCACTGGCACTCCCTGTGATCAACCAAACCTTTGACATCCTGTTTACCTCTGAAAACATCGTGGAGCGTTGGGTGACATGAGCCGATCAAGGGGCAATCAATAGCGTTGGTACTTGGAGCCGAACTCCGCACGGTTGTCCGCCACGATCACGCCGCTGCGCCATTCGTTACCCGGGCCAACGAGGGCAACACGCTCGCGCAGTTCCTGCAGGCGGTCAGCGCCACCTTCGGCCACCCGGTTCTGAATCAGGCGATCGGAACCGCCTTCGGCCACGCGGTTTTCGATCAAGCGGTCGGAACCCCCTTCGGCCACTCGATTCCTCTGCAGGTTTTCCGAGCCGTATTCAGCGACGCGGTTTTGTTGCAGGCGCTCAGCGCCGCCTTCCACCAGCAGCGGCTGGACCTGCGTGTACGACGCCGGGCTCGGGCTGTTGGCAGAAGCGAGGTTCGACAGGCCAAGGCCGCCGACCAGTGCCAGGCCGAGTGCCAGGGAGGAGAATTTCGAGAAGGTGATCATGGGTAATGCTCCTTGCGCTTAATGTTTGAGTGGGTCAGCAGCGGCCAGTGGGTGGTCGCTGTCTGGTGTTCACAGTTAAACGCCCGGGTGTATCGAGGGTGTGTGCTTGATCGTCGTGAAACAGCGCGTTGCGTATCAATCCGCGCTCCAGATACACAGAGATACAATCCTCTCGGCATTGGCGTGCACGGCCCTCTTTCTGTCGCCCTCGGACAACCCCCTCCGCGCATTGCCCCGGTTGCGGCCCCAGGCGCCATTCAATCCGCGACAAAAAACATTCCTGTTAGCGACCAGCCCGATCCAGTCCTGCGAATCCAAGCCCCTGTTTTTCAAGGGCTTGACCCATTTTGCATGTGTGTTCTTACAGTATTTTCTGTGTATACATAAAAAATACAAAGCATTGACGGTACCTGAAAGCCGTGCGAATCTGATTTCAACAACCCGCCACACACGCTGATTTGACTGCCCTGGAGGTCTTTTGTGAAAAACGGCAAGAGCACTCTTTACGACGACCTCAAGCGTCAGATCCTGACCATGGAACTGGACCCGGACGAGGCGTTGGACGAGGTGGCAATCAGTGAGCGCTACGGTCTTTCACGGACCCCGGTGCGCGAAGTGTTCCGGCGCCTGGCCGGCGAGGGTTATATCGATATCCGGGAAAACCGGGGCGCGCGGGTGATCCCGATGAATCACTCGACGCTGCGTAACTTCTTCCTGGTGGCGCCGATGGTCTACGCGGCCATCGGTCGCCTGGCGGTGCAGAACTTCAAGGCTCATCAATTGGCCGACCTCAAGGAAACCCAGCGCCGTTTCCGTGCGGCGACGGTTTCCCGCGATGCGCTCATGATGGTGGTGGAGAACAACCGGTTCCACGCGATCATGGGTGAGATGGCCGGCAATCAGTATCTGGAACCCAGTCTTGAGCGCCTGCTGATTGACCATGCGCGCATTGGCCACACGTTTTTCCGTCCTCGCGACGACGACACGGAGCAACGCCTGGAGCTTTCCGCCGAGCATCACGATGCCTTTATTGTTGCCATCGAGAATCGCGACGAGAGCGCTGTCGTTGATCTGGTGTTTGAACATTGGGAACTTTCCCGGGAAAACATGGAAATGTTTATCGCGCCGCAAGGAATGAAAGCGGATTTACCTCTTCCTTTTAAATGATATTGATCCCGGCCCGATGAATATCAGCCGCCCGCGCGGCAAACCGCATTGAATGCCCACTCAGGCAAGAGTTGGCAAGCAATAAATGCTGAATCGGATGGTGGACTTAAAGTTTCACGCCATGGGCTTCTATTGTTTAGAGGCTGAATAAAAACAGGTTTAAAAAAAGATCGAGGAACGCCATGAACAAAATCTGGAAGGCCGTTTGCGCGGTCGTGTTGATGGGCATGTTCATACTGCCTGTTCACGCGGAAGAAAAAACCATTACCGTCGGAACATTGTCCTGGGAGGACTTGACGCCCATTACCGGTATTACCAAAAAGGTGCTTGAAGACTCCGGTTATACCGTCAAGGTCATCGAGTTCTCCGAGTGGGGCATTGCCTACGCGGCACTGACTAAAGGCGATATCCAAGTGCTGGCTTCGCAGACCCACTACGCGGCGCAGGATTACTGGAACAAGAACAAGAATCGCCTGGAAAAACTCTCGCCGGTGTCCTATGGCCTCTACCAGGCCATCGCGGTGCCCAAGTACGTCGACATCGACTCGCTCGAACAACTCAATGACAACGCCGATAAGTTTGGCGGGAAGATCATCGGTATCGAACCCGGTTCCGGCCTGATGAGCGATGCCGTCAAGGCGGTCAAGGATTACGGGATCAAGTTGCAATTGCTTGAAGGCAGTACCGCGGCCATGACCGCTGCATTGAAGTCAGCGGTGGATCGCAAGGAGTGGGTGGCGGTGACTGTCTGGGAGCCGTCCTGGATGGCGCAAAAGTTTGATCTCAAGTTCCTCAAGGATCCAAAAGGCGTATTCCCTCCGCCGCAAGGTTATTACTGGATCGGGCACAAAGGCTTCTCGGCGGAATATCCGCACGCCCGTGAAGTCATCGCCAGTGTTTATGTTCCGCTGGGCGACATCACCCAAATAAATGGCCAGGTCAAAGACGGTAAAAGCATGGAACAGGCGGTCAACGACTGGACCACCAAGAATGCTGACCTGTTGAAGCGCTGGGAAAATATTAAAAAGCCATAAGCTACACTTTCATGCCACTGCCGAGTTTTGATCAATTAGAAAAACCAGCAAAACTGGTTCAATAGGCAAACAAATGAATACGGTCAAAATAGACACTAACGAAGTACTGGTGGATTGTCAGTCAGTCTGGAAAATCTTCGGTCAGAACGCCAGCGCGGCGATGGATGCTGTGGTTCAAAAGGGACTCAGCAAAACCCAGATCCTGCAGGATTATGGCTGTGTGGTCGGGGTGTCTGACGTCAGTCTCCAGGTTCGTCGTGGAGAGATCTTTTGCATCATGGGACTGTCCGGCAGTGGCAAGTCCACCCTCATCAGGCTCCTCAACAAGTTGATCACGCCCAGTTCAGGGAAGGTGTTTGTCAAAGGTAACGACCTGGCCGCGCTGTCGCCGGCAAAACTGCGCGAGGTCAGGGCACGCAATATCGGCATGGTGTTCCAGAGTGTCGCCTTGCTGCCCAATCGCACGGTGCTGGAAAACACCGCCTTTGGCCTGGAAGTGCAGGGCGTCGGCAAAGCCGAGCGCTATCAAGTCGCAGAGCGGGCGTTGGCCAAGGTCGGCCTGACCGACTGGGCCGCGCGTTACCCCAGCGAACTGTCGGGCGGCATGCAGCAGCGGGTCGGCCTGGCCAGGGCGATTACCGCTGACCCTGAAGTGATCCTGATGGACGAACCCTTCAGTGCGCTGGACCCGCTGATCCGTCGGCAGCTGCAGGATGAGTTCCGCCAGTTGACCAAGGAACTGGGCAAGTCCGCGGTGTTCATTACCCACGACCTGGAGGAGGCGATCCGCATCGGTGATCGCATCGCGATCATGAAGGATGGCGTGATCATCCAGGTCGGCACCGCCGAGGAGATTGTCCTCAACCCGGCGGATGACTATGTGGCCGAATTCGTCGCCGGCATTTCCCGACTGCACCTGGTCAAGGCCCATTCGGTCATGACCCCGGTGGCGGCATTCCAGGCGGCCAATCCGCCCTGCGATCTTGCGCGGCTGCCCAAAGCCTCGGCCGAGGCTGACATCGACGAACTGATCGGCCTGACCACGCAGTCCAATCTGGAAGCCATCACCGTGGTGAAAAACGGCGTGGTGGTGGGCGTGATCACGCCGCGGGATCTGCTGCGCGGCGTGCAGGGCCTGCCGAATGAAGTCGCGGCAGAACACGCCGCCACCGTCCTGGAGGCGTCGACATGAGCACGCCGGATTTTTCAGCGCAGTTCGATGCGGTGGTCGACTCCGGCCTGGAGTGGCTTTCCGATAACGGCGAGTTTGTCTTCGAGACCTTCAACACCCTGCTGGAGGGCCTGTTCAAAGGCGTGCAATGGTGCCTGGCTTATCCGCCGTATTACGTCATTGCCATCATCATCGGCCTGATCGGCTGGCGCATGGTGGGTGTGCGCTTTGCCGTGCTGTCGACCCTGGCCTTGCTCGCCTGCGCCATGATCGGCCTGTGGCCGGAAACGGTAAGCACGCTGGCGCTGGTGCTCACGGCCACGGTGCTGGCCCTGGTGGTCGCGGTGCCCCTGGGTGTGTTGGCGGGGCTGGCGCCGGTGTTCGACCGCGTGGTCGATCCCTGCCTGGACCTGATTCAGACCATGCCGCCCTACATTTACCTGCTGCCGGCGATTGCGCTGCTCGGCTACGGTCCGGCCACGGCCTTGCTGGCGACCTTCATCGTCGCGGTGCCGCCGGCGTTGCGCCTGACCTCCCTGGGCATTCGCATGACGCCCAAGGAGTTCATCGAGCTGGGCGAAGCCAGCGGTGTGACCGGGTTGCAGATGTTCTTCAAGATTCGCCTGCCGTTCGCCATGCCCAGCATCATGGCCGGGGTCAACCAAAGCCTGATGATGGCGTTCGGCATGGTGGTGATCGCCGGGATTGTCGGCTCCGGCGGCCTCGGTGAATCGATCTACGGTGCCGTGCGGACGCTGGATATTGCCAAGTCGATCAATGCGGCGATTGCCATCGTGATTCTGACCATGATCCTCGATCGGCTGGCACAGAGTGCGGCGCGGTCGCGGATGGGAGACAGCCAATGAGCCTCCTTGACCTGCGTTTCTCTCCCGGCGCGTTTCTCGCCCCGGCCATCGATTGGTTGAACGCCAATCTGCATGGGCTGTTCGTGGTCATCAGCAAAGTGATCGAGACTTGCCTGGGCGGTATTGAAACCGCGTTGCTGGCGCCTTCGCCCTATGTGTCGATGGCGGTGGTGGTGGTCCTGGCGTTCATCTTCGCCAACTGGCGGGTGGCGATTTTTGCCGGGCTGATGCTGGCTTTCTGTCTGTTCTCGGGGTTGTGGGTGGCGTCGATGCAGACCATTGCCCTGGTCTCGGTGTCGGTGCTGATCTCGGTGGCGATTGCCTTTCCCCTGGGCGTGCTGGCGGCGCGGGTCAAACGGGTCGACGCGGCGTTCCTGCCGATCCTCAACGTGATGCAAACCGTGCCGCCGTGGGTGTACCTGATTCCCGCGGTGATGTTGTTCAGCCTCGGCCGCGTGCCGGCGATCATCGCCACCATCGTGTATGGCATCCCGCCGATGCTGCGGTTGACCACCCTGGCGTTCAAGCAATTGCCCAAAGACCTGCTGGAACTGGGCCAGGCGCTGGGGGCGTCGCCACGCTCGATTCTGTTCAAGATCGAGCTGCCGACCGCCGCGCCGACACTGCTGGTCGGGCTGAACCAGTGCATCCTGTTGTCCCTGGCGATGGTTGTATTGGCCGGCCTGGTCGGTGCCGGCGGGCTGGGCGCGGAGGTCACCCGTGGCCTGACCCGAATGGAAATGGGCCTGGGGCTTCGCGCGGGGCTGGCGATTGTTGCGGTGGCGTTGCTGCTCGATCGCCTGTCACGGGGCGCCTTGCAGCGTCATTCGCCACGCCGGATGGTTTGAGGAGGCGGGCATTGCGATCCCTGTGGGAGCGGGCTTGCTCGCGAAAGCGGTGGGTCAGCCAATAGAGATGTTGAATGATAAACCGCATTCGCGAGCAAGCCCGCTCCCACAGATGATCTGTGTGGTGTTCAAAATGAGCGTCCACAGTAGCTCCCACAGGTGTTATGCCTATTGCCCAGGGCGTTGATTTTGCGTAAACAGGCCACTCACCGAGCCTGGTCAGGAGTAGCCACAATCAAGACGTTAATTCACCTGTTCGTCAACCCGACGAAGCGAGGCGTGCGTTGATAGAGCGACGTCAGTTCAGCGGTGGCATGAAGGGCAAGAACCTGCGCTACCTCAAGGAGCATGAAGGCCAGTCTGTCCGCGCCCGGGCGGGCTTTGTGCTGCTGGAGCATTTTTCCCTGCCCGCGTTCACCCAGGCGCTCGACACGGTCATCACCGCCAATCTGCTGCGGCCCGACCTGTTTTCCACGAAAACCTTCGGCTTGAGCGAAGGGGAAGTGATCAGCGACCTGGGGTTGGTCATTCGCCCCGATGCCTGCCTCAGCCAGGCCGAGATCCAGGACCTGGATCTGCTGGTGGTGTGTGGCGGCTACCGGACCGCGCTCAAGGCAGACGAGGCGTTGATCGGCCTCCTGCATGGGGCGGCCGAGCAAGGGGTGACGTTGGCGGGCATATGGAACGGCGCCTGGTTTCTCGGGCGCGCCGGTTTGCTCGATGGCTATCGCTGCGCGATTCACCCCGAACATCGTCCTGCCCTGGCGGAAATCGCCAAACTCTCGCAAGTCACCAGCGAAGCCTATGTGGTGGACCGCGACCGCCTGACCGCCTCCAGTCCGAACGGTACGTTCTATATGGCGCTGGAATGGATCAGGGGGTTGCACGACAAGGCACTGACCGATGGCATCGAAGACATCCTGGCGTTCGAGGCGTCGCGTTACCGGCGTATCAAACCTTCGCTGAATGCCTCGGTCTGTGGTCCGTTGCGCGAGGTGGTCAACCTGATGGATGCCAACCTCGAAGAACCGCTGGAGATGGAAGCCCTCTGCGAATACGCCGGGCGCTCGCGGCGGCAGATCGAGCGCCTGTTCAAGGAACAACTGGGCACCACGCCGCAGCGCTATTACATGGACCTGCGGATCACCGAAGCGCGTCGCCTGTTGCAGCACACCTCGCTGACCATCGTCGAAGTGTCGGTGGCCTGCGGTTTCGTGTCCCCCAGTCACTTCAGCAAGTGCTACAGCTCGTATTTCGGCTATCGGCCGTCGAAGGAAACACGTTTGGTCAAATGACCGCCGCATTAGGTCAGGACACCACGATTTTGTAGGCGCGAGCATGCTTGCTCCTACAAAAAGGCCCGTTTTTTCAGCGCATATCCAATCCCCATCAACCACCCATCACCTGCCATTGGCCTCTGTTTCTTTTGTGTATTTTAATTGTAGACACAAAGAATAATGTTGTTTTATAGTGAGAATACAGGTAGTAGACAACGCTCACTCACCCGTACTAAGGTTTCTGAAAATGGCCACAAAAGAACTCGATCCGCAGGCTTCCACCGATTTGCCTGTCGACCGTAAAGCCGTGTTGGGCGAAGCGCTGCGGCGGCGGATCCTGAGCATGGAACTGGCACCGGGCGCAGTGGTGGATGAACTGGCCTTGTGCGACGAGTTCGGGCTGTCTCGCCCACCGGTGCGCGAGCTGATGCGGCAGATGGCCGCCGAGGGCTACATCGACCTTGAAGCGAACCGCGCCGCGCGGGTTTCGTCGATGAACTATCAATCGCTGCGCAGCTTTTTCCTCGCCGCGCCGCTGATCTACATCGCCACCACCCAACTGGCCGCGTCCCACGCCACGGCGGCCGAAATGGTCGAGCTCAAGCGCATCCAGGCGCTGTTTCGCACCGCCATCGAAGAAAAAGATGTCGAGAAGCGCGTGCTCTACAACGACGAGTTCCACCTGCAAATCGGCAAGATGGCGCACAACGCCTACCTGATGCCGAGCCTGCAGCGCCTGCTGATCGACCATGCGCGGCTGGGCAAGATCTTCTACCGCCACCCGACCACCGTCGACATGCAGGAAGACCTGGAAGTGGCGGCGCAGCAGCACGACGAAATGATCAGCGCCATTGAAAACAATGATCCGGTACTGGCCGGGGACATCGTGCGCGCGCACCTGGAGTTGTCCCGTCGCCGGATGTCCGAATACGCAGCTCCCGAAGGGCTGGAAGTGGCACTTACCTACTAAGAGCAGTACCTGCCGAAGGGAAGCTTTTAGGACTCACAACTATAAAAGAACCCAGGTCGCGAAAATGGCAAAGATCAGATACACACCGGCAGACGATTCCACCTGTGGCTGGTTTCACCTCAGTCCACCCCGAGTGGCTCGTCCGTCCCATTCCGGCATCCGCGCAGCCCGCTGGGTGGTGCTGGGCGCCGGGTTCACCGGGCTGGCGGCGGCACGCCAGCTGGCGCTGAACTTTCCCGATGACGAGATCGTCCTGATCGAGGCCCAGGAGGTCGGTTACGGGGCTTCCGGGCGAAACGCCGGCTTCGCCATCGACCTGCCGCACGACATTGGCGCGGACGACTACATTGGCGACATCAAGACCGCCAAAATCAGCATGGAGTTGAACCTGACCGGTCAATCCATTCTGAAAAGCCTGGTGGAGAAACACGGCATCCAGTGCCAGTTCAGCCTGTGCGGCAAGTACCAGGCAGCCATTGAAGATCGCGGCATTGCGGTGCTGGATGCCTATCGCCGTGGCCTGGACAAGCTCGGCCAGCCATACGAGATGATCGAAGAGAAGGACTTGCCCGAGCACATTGGCACGCACTTCTATCGCAAGGCCTTGTTCACGCCCGGCACCGCCCTGATCCAGCCGGCCGCCCTGGTCAAAGGCCTGGCCGACAGCCTGCCGGCCAACGTGACATTGTACGAAAACACCCCGATCACCGAAGTGGAGTATGGCGACAAGACCATCCTCACTCACAAATACGGGCGCATCGTCGCCGACAAGCTGTTGCTGACCAACAACGCGTTCGCCATGAGCTTCGGCTTCCTGAAAGGGCGCATGTTGCCGATCTTCACCTACGCCAGCCTGACCCGGCCTTTGACCGAAGAGGAACAGGCGCGACTGGGTGGCCGGCCTTACTGGGGGGTGATTCCCGCCGACCCGTTCGGCACCACCCTGCGCCGGACCCCGGACAACCGCCTGCTGGTGCGCAACAGCTTCAGCTTCAATGCCGATGGGCGCAGCCATCCCAAGTACCTGCAACGCTTCAACCAGCGGCACAAGGAATCGTTCGAGCGCCGCTTCCCGATGCTGCCGGATGTCGACTTCGAGTACACCTGGGGCGGCTCGCTGGCGATGTCGAGGAATCACATGGCGCACTTCGGCCAGTTGACCGACAACGTCTACGGCGCGCTGTGCTGCAACGGGCTTGGCGTCACCCGGGGCACGGTGACGGGCGCGCTGCTGGCGGACTGGCTGGCGGGCAAGCGCAACCCTCTGATCGACTTTCTGTTGTCCTCCCCGGGGCCGAACAGAAATCCGCCCGAGCCCATACTCTCGGCAGGCGTGAACATGAACCTGCTGTGGGGCCAGTGCCGCGCCGGTAAAGAAAGCTGATCAATTAATACGTTAGTTACACACGTTCGAATTTAAACGATTGATGGGAAGTTGTGAGTGCCATGGGAGCGTCCCTGGCGGCTGACGGTTTCCGATCGAGACGGCTTTCGTTTACCTGGATTTCGGGTTTGCGCTTCAGCCCTTCGAATGATTGAGGCGAACTAGGAGACAATAATGACAAGTCCTAATACATCCATTGAGGATGTTCCTCTTAACAACTTTCACCGTTTGTTGACGGCCCGTTCGGGAGGCGGTTCGTTTGTAGACGGTTATGTGTTGAGCATTATCGGCATCGCCATGTTGCAGGTAACTTCTGCACTGAACCTGTCGGAGTTCTGGCAGGGAATGATTGCGGCATCGGCCTTGATGGGAGTGTTTTTCGGCGGCTTTATCGGGGGCTGGCTGACGGACCGGCTGGGTCGCAAGACCGTTTACTTCATCGGGCCCTCTCTGTTCATCGTTTGTTCGCTGGCACAGTTCTGGGTGGAGTCGGCCGCAGCGTTGTTCGCCCTGAGGTTCATCATCGGCCTGGCGGTGGGCATCGAATACCCGGTGGCCACGTCGTTGCTGGTGGAGTTCCTGCCCAGGAAGCAACGGGGCCCGCGCCTCGCGGCATTGACCATCCTGTGGTTTGCCGGTGCGGCATGCGCTTATGTCGTGGGTAACGCGATTCTCGGATCGGCGGGTGAAGAGGCCTGGCGCTATGCACTGGCGAGCGCTTCGGTGATCGGTCTGCTGTTGTTGCTGATGCGCATCGGCACGCCGGAATCCGCGCGCTGGCTGTTGAGCAAGGGCCGCGAGTGTGACGCTGAAGCCGTGATCAAACGTGTGTACGGTCCGCTGTATTCGCTCAAAGACCTGCCTGAACAACCTGATGAAAAGAAGATGACGTTCAGTGACTTGCTGCACTCGGGTTATGGCAAGCGCTTGTTCTTTGTCTCGGTGTTCTGGTCGTGCTCGATCATTCCGGTGTTTGCTGTTTATGCCTTCGCGCCCAAAGTTCTCCTGGCCCTTAACTTGAAAGGGGAGTGGGCCTCTTATGGCTCGATGGCGATTACTTTGTTGTTTGTCGTTGGTTGTGTGCTGGCCACTCGGCTAATCAATACGATTGGCCGGCGCAGCATGTTGATTCACAGCTTTTTATGGTCGGGCGTCTCGCTGTTGTTGTTGGCCATGTGTTCAAACGGCAATGAAATTTTGGTGCTCTTCCTGTTCGGAGCCTATGCGCTGTTCATTGGTGGCGCGCAAGTCCTGCAACTGGTTTACCCCAATGAACTTTTCCCTACGGAAATCCGCGCCTTTGCTGTGGGCATCGGCACGTCGCTGTCCCGTGTCGGGGCGGCGGTCGGTACTTACCTGGTGCCTGTTTCGCTACAGACGCTGGGTATCGGCAACACCATGTATGTGGCAGCAGCCGTGACCTTTATCGGGTTGACGGCAGCCTGGGCCATGGCTCCTGAAACACGTTCGCTGAACTTGCGCGATGCGGCGGCACTGAATTGAAAATTCCCCTTACTGATGGAGAAGCAACCATGAAATTCGAAGGCATCTATACCCCGGCAATCACTCCGCTGACGGCAAGCGGTGAAATCGACAAGACGGCATTCGCCGAAGTGCTCGAATACCTGATCGAGTCGAAAGTGCACGGCATCATCATTGGCGGTTCCACCGGTGAGTACTACGCCCACACCGCGCAAGAGCGCATCGCCCTGGCGACCCAGGCCAAGGACGTGATCGGCGGGCGCTTGCCGCTGGTCATCGGCACTGGCGCGATCCGTACCGAAGATTCGGTGGAATACGCCACGGCTGCCCGCGCCATCAAGGCTGACGCCATCCTGGTCGGCTCGCCTCCCTATGCGCTGCCGACCGAGAAGGAAAACGCCATCCATGCGTTGACCGTCGATCGAGCCGCCGGCTTGCCGATCATGCTCTACAACTATCCGGCACGCATGGGCGTGAGCATGGGCGAGGCGTATTTCGCGGCGGTGGCCGAATCGAAAAACATCGTCGCCATCAAGGAAAGCTCCGGCGACATGGCGCAGGTCCACCGTCTGGCGCGCAACTACCCGAACATCAGCCTGTCCTGCGGCTGGGACGACCAGGCACTGGAATTCTTCGCCTGGGGTGCGCGCAGCTGGGTGTGTGCCGGTTCCAATTTCATCCCGCGCGAGCACGTGGCGCTCTACGAAGCCTGCGTGATCGAAAAGGACTTCGACAAAGGCCGCAAGATCATGAGCGCGTTCATGCCGCTGATGGACTTCCTGGAAAGCGGCAAATTCGTGCAGTCGATCAAATACGGCTGCGAGCTCAACGGTCTGCGCACCGGTAGCGTGCGTTCGCCGCTGCAACCTTTGTACGAGCACGAAAAACAGGCCCTTAAAGACGTCATCGCCACCCTCAAGCGCGACGTCGCGCAAGTGATCGGGAGTTCGAACAATGACTGATCTGCTCAGCGCGGCCGACTATGCCGCCATCGCCCAACAACTGAAGTTCCCCACCGCATCCTTCGTCGACGGCGCGCCGTACACCTCGGGTTCGGGCAAGACCTTCACCACCACCAACCCGGCGACCAGCGAAGTACTGGCCGAAATCACCGCCTGCGATGCCAGGGATGTGGATATCGCCGTGGCCAGGGCCAAGCAAGCCTTCGACGACGGCCGCTGGCACAAGCTCAGCCCCGGCGAGCGCAAGAAAGTGCTGCTGCGCTTTGCCGACCTGCTGGAGCAGAACACCGTTGAGCTGTCGGTGATGGAAAGCCTGGACAGCGGCAAGCCAATTCGCGAATGCCAACTGGTCGACATTCCCGAAACCATTCACATGATCCGCTGGCACGCCGAGTTGATCGACAAGATCTACGACAACACCGCCCCGGTCGGCTCCGGCGCCCTGAGCCTGGTGGTGCGTGAAGCCATCGGCGTGGTCGGCCTGGTGCTGCCGTGGAATTTCCCCCTGCTGATGCTGGCGTGGAAAATCGGCCCGTCCCTGGCCGCCGGTTGCTCGATCATCGTCAAACCGGCGAAGGAAACCACGCTGACGGCACTGCGTGTCGCCGAACTGGCCCATGAAGCCGGGGTGCCAGCCGGGGTGTTCAACGTGTTGTCGGGCGGCGGCAGCGAAGTCGGGGAACCCCTGGGGCGGCACATGGACGTGTCCATGGTCAGCTTCACCGGCTCGACCGCGACCGGTCGGCGTTTCCTCCACTACGCGGCCGATTCGAACCTCAAGCGCATCGTGCTGGAGTGCGGCGGCAAGAACCCGGCCGTGGTGATGAACGACGTCGAAGACCTGGACCTGGTGGCCAGCCATGTGGTCAACGGTGCGTTCTGGAACATGGGGGAAAACTGCTCGGCGTCTTCACGGCTGATCGTGCATGCCGACATCAAGGACGCGTTGCTCAAGCGCATCGGCGTGCACATGCGTGAATGGAAAATGGGCAGCCCGCTGGACCCGGAAAACCGCATCGGCTCGATGGTCAGCCAGGCGCACTTCGAGAAAGTCCGTTCCTACCTCGAACATGCCGCGGATGAAAAGCTGAACGTGGTGTTCGGTGGCAACACCGAGGGCAATATTTTCGTTGAGCCAACGGTGGTCGATGGCGTCAGTGCCCAAAGCCGGCTGTTCCAGGAAGAAATCTTCGGCCCGGTGCTCGCGGTGACCACCTTCACCACCCTCGACCAGGCCATCACCCTGGCCAACGACTCGGTATACGGCCTGGCAGCGTCGGTCTACACCGACAACCTGCGCAATGCGATCAAGCTGTCCCGGGAAATCCGCGCCGGCATCGTGACGGTCAACTGCTTCGGCGAGGGCGATGCCTCCACGCCATTCGGTGGCTACAAGGAGTCCGGGTTCGGCGGCCGCGACAAGTCGATCTGGGCCCATGATCAATACACCGAGATCAAGACCATCTGGATTGACGTGTCCGAGCAGTAAAAAGACAAGCACGAGGGGGCTGCTCTGGCGGTGTTGAGGCCACTATCGCCTTCGCGAGCAAGCCCGCTCCCACATTGGACCGGTTGTGTACACATAATCCGTGTACGACCCACATTCCAATGTGGGAGCGGGCTTGCTCGCGAAAGCGGCATCACAGTCAACACACAATCAGGCAGCCAGCCCTCAAGGCGCGCCGAACAGCATCGTCCAGTAAACCCCTTCATCACTGCGCGCATCCGTCGCGTAGGCTGCACCCACCTGGGTGAACATCGGGTTCATCAGGTTCGCGCAGTGCCCCGGACTGGCCAGCCAGCCGGCCATCGCCTTGCCCGGGGAGCCCTGGCCGGCGGCAATGTTTTCGCCGATCTGCCGGCCACGGAAACCCGCTGCCCGCGCACGGTCGGCGGCGGTGTCGCCATCGGGGTCGCGGTGGGCGAAGTAATTGCCGTAGGCCATCGCCTTGCTGTGCCCCCGTGCGGCGGCGTCCAGGCTGGCGTTCCAGGCCAGCGGGCGGGCGGCGGCGAAGCGTTGGCGCCCGCACAGGCGCGGCTTGGCCCGGGCGGCGTTGACCTGGGCCAGCAGGGTCTTGCCGACGCTGCGCGCATCGCTCATTTGACTGCTCATCAACGGCTGCGCCAGCACCACCTGCCATTCACCCCGGCTGCGGCTGACCCCGACATCGGTGTATTGGCTATCGAGCAAGGCGGAGCAGTGCTCGCCCTGCATCAAATCGAACGCCTCTTCGGCATCTCGCGCACCCACCACGCGGATGCTGCGCACGGCCACGGCCTGATACCCGGAGTTCTTTAAGCGGTCGCGCAAGCCACCGCCGTAACCGACCGGCAACGCCAGGCTGGATTTCAGTGCCAGCGGCGCCAGGCGCTGCGCGGGACGGCGTTCGCAGCCATGGGGACGGGCGCGGTAGTCGTTGATGGCGTCCACCAGTTGCCGTTCCGCGCTGGCGTGGGCGGGGCTGGGAAACAGCGAAAGCGAGGACAGCAGGCACAGCGAAGTGAAGCGCAAGGCGAGGGCGGTTTGGCGCATGGGGCGGACAGCTCTGATGAGATGACGACGGTTGGGAGGAGGATCAATCGCCGGTTTAGACTGGCGGCGCGAAACTAGTTCAAGGGACAGGAAGGGATATTTGCTAAGGCGCAGCGGTGTCCGACGAGCGCCTCGTCGAGATGCGTCTATGGGCCTTCAATCGCCTGCGCGGGTTCGACCGGGCGCAGCTTGAAACGGCAGACATGGCCACCGCGAACCATGCATTCGCTGTGCTCGACCTCACCGCCGCCCAGTGTGCCGATCAGGGCCAGGTCAAGTTCGCAGACCACCGGGTGCGCCGCCGCCAGGCGATGAAACACGCAATTGTGCGCGACGATCTGCGCATCGCCGGAAGAGCGAAAAAACACCTCGGCTTCATACCCTGCCTGATTCATGTGCTCGACGATCTTCACCTCATCGACGACTTGCCGTTCGCGATCCCGGGCCAGCTTGCGGCCCAGGCTGCGCATCAGCGTCGCCAGGGCCTCGGGGCCGATGATCTCGGCCACTTCATCGATCAGCGCGCTGGCCAGCAATTGGTACTGGCGGGGGAATTGTTCCCGGGCATGCTCGGTGAGCCGATACAGCTGCTCCGGCCGCCGCCCCGTCGGCCGGGTGTCGCCGCGCAGCACCAGGCCGTCACGCTCCAGCGCCGCCAGGTGTTGGCGAATCGCCGTGCGCGTGACCGCCAGGTGCTCGGCCAACTCGTCAATGCTCATGCCGCCCGCCTGGTGCAGCAGCGCGTTAAGCAAGTCCTGCTGTGTCCGGCCCAATCCTTCCAGCATGGTGTGCCCTCGCGCGGTGTCAGAACTTGTCCGGGAATTGCTTGACCAGGGCGCCGGTCAAGGCGTCGGCCAGCGCCAGGATATGCGTGCGCATCATGTGCCAGGTCTGCGCTTCGCCCGCGTAGTCGTGAGCGGCGAATTCATCGATCTGAGCAATATGATGGCCACCGTGGGCGGCCAGCAGATTCACCAGCGTGGCCTCGGGCAGATTGGGGTTGGCCCCGGCCAGGAACGCCGCGATTGCCTTGGCATTGGCGGTCAGCTCCGTGACGGCCGCCTGCTTGCCCTTGGCGTCCCTGGCCACTGTGGCGTCGCTGTAGTGTTTCACCGCACCCCAATGGCCGGCAAGCAGCTTGAGCAGTTGATCCGCCGCGGGCTGCCCATACAGCGGCGCGATGCTGTTGGCGATTTTGGTCGCGTTGTCGACCACCTGATCCGCCGCGACCTTGGCTTGTTTCTGGTCGGCGGACTGGTTGGCCTGGGCGTAGGTTCTGATCCAGAAAATATGCTCGACCCACAGATCGCGCAGCGCCAGGCGCGTGGTCAGCGCCGGGCTGTCGACATCGGTGGGAGAGGCGGCGGGAGTCTGGCTCCAGACCGGTTGCGCGCAGAAAGCCAGGAGAATCAGAGCCAGGATCTTGCTATTCATGACGGCACCCTCGTGTAGTGGGAACGTTCGACAATAACAATTTAAGCATACAAATATGTTTTTATAGGTCGATGCAAAAATCTCGGATCAACGGTGGCGCCGCACGCGCCTTCCGTGATTTTCCCCATGCGAGGTATCGCGGCGGCGATCTCGGCGATCTGGATCAGGACCTGATTCACGGCGGCGTACTCGGGTTTTTCGCGAGCAGGCTCACGCCGACAAGACGCCACACCGCCGTCAGTAAACATCCCGCAAATAACGCTTCTGCTCGCTCAACTGGCGCCAGTAGTCCGCGGCGCCTTCGGTGCACAAGCCGCCATGGTCCTGGGCGATCGCGCGCAGGGCCTGGTCGACATCCCTGGCCATGCACGAGGCATCGCCGCAGATGTACAACTGCGCGCCTTCCTGTAGCCAGCGCCACAGTTCGGCACCCTGTTCGCGCAGGCGGTCCTGCACGTAGATCTTCTGCGCCTGATCACGGGAGAAGGCCAGGCTCAGGTGCGTCAGCAGGCCATCGTGCTGCATGCCTTGCAGTTCCTCGCGGTAGTAGAAATCGCTGGCGGCGTGCTGCTCGCCGAAGAACAGCCAGTTCTTGCCCTGGTCGCCCCGTGCGCGGCGCTCTTGCAGGAAAGCGCGAAACGGCGCGACGCCGGTGCCGGGGCCGATCATGATCATTGGCCGGTCGCCATCGGCCGGGGCGCGGAAGTGTTTGGAGGGCTGCACGAACACCGGCACCGGGCCGTCCTTGGCGCGGTCGGCGAGGAAGGTCGAGGACACCCCTTTGCGCTTGCCATAGCGCACGGCGGCCACCGTCAGATGGACTTCCTGCGGGTATGCCTTGGGGCTGGAGGCGATGGAATACAGGCGAGGTTGCAGACGCTTGAGGGTGCCCAGCAGCTCGCTGGCCGAGCACTCGACCGGGAATTGCTGCAGGACGTCCGCCAGTTGCCGGCCCCACAGCCAGTCTTTCAATTCAGCCTTGCGTTCGCTGCCCAGCAGCTGCTTCAACGCCGGGTTGCGGCTGCGCTCGGCGATGAAGGCCAGGGTGTCGCTGTTGGGCCGGGCGATTTCGAAATGTTCGGTCAGGGCCTGATGCAGTGGCAGTTCACCGACTTTGTCGACCTTCACTGTGGTGTCAGCACCCAGGCGCGTCAGTTCGAGCATTTCGGCCACCAGCCCGGGGCAGTTGCGCGGAATGACGCCCAAGGCATCGCCCGCTTCGTAGTGCAGTCCGGAGTCGGCCAGCGCCAGGGAAAACAGGCGGGTTTCCTTGTTGCTGCTCTGTTGATTGAGGTGCAGGTTGCTGAGCAGGCGCGAGGCATAGGGCTTGGCTTTGCATGGCGTCGCGACAGCGTTGGAGACCGCCACCGGGGAGGGCACGACCGTCGACGCTTGCAGTGACTTCAGCAGGTCGGCCAGCCACTGCTCCGCACGGGCCTCGAACTCGGTGTCGCAATCGACTCGCTCCAGCAATCGCGTGGCTCCCAGCTCCTGGAGGCGCTGATCGAGTTGTTTACCGTGCTGGCAGAACTGCTCGTAGTTCGGGTCACCCAGGGCCAGCACCGCGAAACGAAGGGACTCCAGGCGTGTCTCGGCACGGCTCAGGCTGTGCCAGAAACCTTCGCCGTTGTCTGGCGGATCGCCGTCACCGAAGGTGCTGCTGATCACGGCCAGGGTGCGGGTGCTGGCCAGTTTGCTGGCCGGGAAATCGGCCATCGCGCTCAACTCGACGGCGATGCCGCCCTCGCGCAAGCGTGCGGCAAAACGTTCGGCCAGGGCTTCGGCGTTTCCGGTTTGCGAGGCCCACAACAGCGTGACGGCCGCGGTGTTTACGGACGAATCAAGGCCGTCGGCAAGGGCTGGGGCCGCGCCCTCGACCCGGCTGAACAAACCGCCCAGCACGCCATCGAGCCAGAGCCGGGTCTCGCTGGACATCGGCGCGCTGGCCGGCAGCACAGGCACGCCAGCGGCCACGCGGCCCGCGGTGGATTGCAGGCCACTGACGAAACCGGCGAGGTACTGGCGCTCCTGTTCATTGAGCGTCGGCGGGGGCAGGCGACGGATGCCGGCGATATCGGCGAATGCCTCGATGCTCGACATGGCAAGTTCCTCTGGCAAGGGGGATACGGGGAGCGGTTCATCGGCCGGCGCGGGCACGTCGAGGAACTGGTGCTCGATCAGGGCGACCCGTTGCAGGGCAACGGCGCAGAACTTGAATTCGGGCTGCAGCGAAATCGGGTCGACCGCATCATGGGTGACGGCGTTGATCGCCAGGTGTTCACCGAACACATCGTTCCAGTGAAAGGGCGCAAAGCAATTGCCCGGGCGCACCCGGTCGGTCAGCGCTGCCGGCAGCACGGCGCGGCCACGGGCGGAACGCACTTCGACGTGGTCCTTGTCGCGAATGCCCAAGCGCGCTGCATCGTCCGGATGAATCTCGATGAAGGGACCGGGGTTGAGTTTGTTGAGGGTCGCGACCTTGCCGGTCTTGGTCAGGGTGTGCCACTGATGCTGCAATCGGCCGGTGTTGAGGACAAAGGGAAACTGCTCGTCCGGCATTTCCGCCGGTGCCATGTGCGGGCGGGCGAGGAAGATGCCTTTGCCGCGCTCGGTGGGGAAAGCGATGGCTGGCGGGTTGCCGTCGGCGTCGATCCTGAGGGCCTGGCTCACGCCGTCGTTCAGGTAGCGAATCGGGTGGCGGTGCTGCGTATCGTTTTCAGCGCAGGGCCATTGCAGCGGTTGTTCCCGAAGGCGCGCATGGCTCGCACCGCGAATGTCATAGCCGGTCTTGGGATTCCAGGCGCGCTTGATCTCTTCAAACACGTCGCTGGCCGAGGTGTAGGTGAACGCATCCGCGAAGCCCATCGCGCACGCCACCCGGGCAATGATCTGCCAGTCGGCCAGGGCCTCGCCGGGTGGCTCGACCGCCTGTTGCATCAGCGTCAGGTTGCGTTCGGAGTTGATCATCACGCCTTCGGCTTCGGCCCAGAGTGCACCGGGCAGGAGGATGTCGGCGTAGCGGTTGGTCTCGGTGTCGAGGTAGGCATCCTGGGTGATGACCAGCTCGGCGCTGCGCAGGCCGTCGATCACGGTCTGGCGATTGGGCACCGACGCCACCGGGTTGGTGCAGATGATCCAGCAGGCCTTGATCCGTCCGTCGGCCATTTGCTCGAACAGGTCCACGGTGCCGCCGCCGACACCGCGCGGCAGGCTGTCGCGCGGGATGTCCCACAGGTCCTCGATGAACGCCCGGTCCGCCTCGACCAGCGTTGAACGCTGGCCGGGCAGGCCGGGGCCCATGTAGCCCATTTCCCGACCGCCCATGGCATTTGGCTGTCCGGTCAGGGAGAACGGCCCGCTGCCTGGGCGGCAGATCGCGCCGGTGGCCAGGTGCAGGTTGCACAGGGCATTGGTGTTCCAGGTGCCGTGGGTGCTCTGGTTCAGGCCCATGGTCCAGCAGCTCATCCAGTCGGCTGCCTGACCAATCCAGTCGGCCGCCTGACGAATATCAGCTTCGGCAAGGCCCGTGAGTTCGGCGACTTTTTCCGGTGGGTAGTCTTCAAGGAACCCGGGCATGGCGTCCCAGCCTTCGGTGAATGCGGCGATGAAATCCGGGTCGGTATGGCCGTTTTTCAGCAGCAGGTGCAGCAAGCCATTGAGCAGCGCCAGGTCGGTGCCCGGGCGGATTTGCAGGAACAGCCCGGCCTTGTCCGCCGTGGCGCTGCGCCGAGGGTCGACCACGATCAGTCGCGCCCCGGCCTTGACCCGGTCCATCATGCGCAGGAACAGGATCGGGTGACAGTCGGCCATGTTGGCGCCGATCACGAAGAACAGATCCGCCTTGTCGAAGTCCTCATAGGAGCCGGGCGGCCCGTCGGAACCCAGCGACAGCTTGTAGCCGCTGCCTGCACTGGCCATGCACAGGCGTGAGTTGGATTCGATGTTAGGGGTGCGCACAAACCCCTTGGCCAGCTTGTTGATCAGGTATTGCGCTTCCAGCGACATTTGCCCGGAGACATAGAACGCCAGCGCGTCGGGCCCGTGGCTGTCGAGGATGCCGCGCAGCCGCCTGGCCGTTTCGTCGATGGCCTGGTCCATGGCGACCCGGGCCGGTTCCTGACTGCGATCCTGACGCAGGAAAGCGCTTTCCATCCGCCCCGATTCGGCAATCGATTGCCCGCAGGTGGTGCCTTTGGTGCAGAGCCGACCGGCGTTCGTCGGGTGAGCCTTGTCGCCGACGACCTTGACCACCCGATTGCCCTCGACCTGCATGACGATGCCGCACCCCACACCACAAAAGGGGCATACGCTGCGTACGGTTTTGTCTGCCATCCTCGACACCCTGCCAACACTTGATCAATCCAGAAACGCAAAAGGCGCCATGCGGCCCCTCCGTCGAAACGGGGAGCTACACGGCGCCTTTGTCGTATATGTGCAATCTGCGTTGACTGCGTAGTGGGTGATTGCAAGGGGCGGGCCAAAAGCGTTGAGGCAGAGCTGTAAAGGCTTTCCCGGCTGTCGGCGGTGACGAAGCAAGCGCTACATGCACTTTTTTATGGCGATGCTCAGGCTCGATGCACCAGTGGATGGCGACACCAAACCCTGTGGGAGCGGGCTTGCTCGCGAAGGCGGTGTGTCAGGCAACTTTTACGGTGATTGATACACCTTCTTCGCGAGCAAGCCCGCTCCCACAGGGGGCGGTGTTGCCGAACAGATCTCTAACATTCGCTAAGAGCCCCATCCCTCGCGCACCGCCCGCCGAATCCCTTCCAGCAACATCGCGAACGCCGGGTTGTCGTTGTTCTCGCGCCAGATCAGGTGCAGCTCGCTTTGCACCCCTTCGCCCAGGTCGATATCGCGGAACACCACGTGCTTGAACACCACGCTGGTGGCGCAGCGGGGCACGAGGGCCAGGCCCATGCCGGCGTTGACCAGGGCGAGGATGGTCAGGGACGAGCCCAGCCATTGCACGTAGTCCGGGGCGACCCGGGCCGAGCGCAGCATGCCGGTCAGCAGTTCGTTGAACGGCGGGTAGGCGGCGTGGGAGTACATCAGGAACGGTTGGGCGTCGAGGTCCTTGACCGACACCGTTTCGGCGCTGGCCAGTGGATGCGAGCTTGGCACCGCCAGCACAAAGGGCTCGCGCACCAGGCATTCGGTGGCGTAGCCGGGTTCCAGCAACGGCGCGCGGGCGATGCCCAGGTCGATGCGGCGGGCGCGCAGGGCTTCGTGCTGCTGGTAGGTGTTCATTTCCGACAGGTCGATTTTGACGTGGGGCTGTGTCAGTCGCGCCTCGGCAATGACTTTGGGCAGGAACTCGTACACGGCGCTGCCGACGAAGCTGATATTCACCGAGCCAATGTCGCCCTCGGCAAAACGCCGGGCGGTCACCGCAGCCTGCTGGGCGCGCTCCAGCAGGTTCTGCGCTTCGATGAAAAACGCCCGGCCGGCGGCCGTCAGGGCGACGCTGCGGGTGCTGCGGGTGAACAGCTCGACCCCCAGGTGATGCTCCAGCAACTGAATCTGCCGACTCAGCGGCGGCTGGGTCATGTTCAGCCGTTCGGCGGCACGGCGGAAATTCAGTTCGGTGGCCACGGTGGTGAAGCAGCGCAATTGCGTCAGTTCGAACATTGATCTAATCCAGGTATCAATCGCATGCCAAGTTAGATTAGACGGGATCAATGTGCGCGTCCATCATCGGCCCAGGCCTAAAAAGTCATCCCTAAAGCTTTCCACCAAAAAGAATAACGAACGGGAGTCGCCCCTTGAATAACGTCCTGAGCCCACCCGACCCGAATGTGCTGGCCCGCGCGGCCGCGAAGGTCAAGCGTCATGTCCTGCCGCTGTTCGTGATCATGTTCATCGTCAACTACATCGACCGGGTCAACATCGGCTTCGTACGCAGTCACATGGAAACCGACCTGGGCA
Organism: Pseudomonas fluorescens; assembly: GCF_902498195.1. GTDB lineage: Bacteria > Pseudomonadota > Gammaproteobacteria > Pseudomonadales > Pseudomonadaceae > Aquipseudomonas > Aquipseudomonas fluorescens_BU. Next base: position 314,632 of record NZ_CABVIY010000003.1, read on the forward strand.
TTGGCGCTGCCGCCTACGGCCTGGGTGCCGGGCTGTTTTTCGTCGGTTACGCGATCTTCGAAGTGCCGTCCAACCTGTTGCTGCAACGCTACGGCGCCCGCGCCTGGCTGACGCGGATTATGTTCACCTGGGGCGCGGCCGCCATGGCCATGGCCTTCGTGCGCGGTGAGACCAGTTTCTATGTGTTGCGCTTCATCCTCGGCGCTGCCGAGGCAGGCTTCTTTCCCGGCATCATTTATTACTTCACCCAGTGGCTGCCGTCGACCGAACGCGGCAAGGCCATGGCGATCTTCCTCAGCGGCTCGGCCATCGCCTCGGTGATTTCCGGCCCGGTGTCCGGCGCGTTGCTCAATGTCAGCGGCCTGAGCCTGCATGGCTGGCAGTGGATGTTTCTGATCGAGGGCTTTGCGTCGATCGTGCTCTGCGGTTTCGTCTGGTTCTGGCTGCAATCCCATCCACGGGAAGCGAAGTGGTTGAGTGATGAAGAAAAATCCGCGCTGACCGCCGCCATCGCCCTGGAACAGCAGGCTCGCGACGCCAGCCATACGGTCAAGCCATCGATGTTCAAGCTGCTGGCCGACCGGCAGATCGCGCTGTTCTGCTTCATCTACTTCTCCATCGCCCTGACCATCTACGGTGCCACGTTCTGGCTGCCGAGCATGATCAAGAAAATGGGCAACCTCGGCGATTTCCAGGTCGGCCTGTTCAACTCCATTCCGTGGATCATCTCCATCGTTGCGATGTACGGCTTCGCCGCCATGGCCAGCAAGTGGAAATACCAGCAGGCCTGGGTCGCGGTGACGCTGGTGATCGCCTCGTTCGGCATGTTCATGTCCACCACCGGCGGGCCGGTCTTTGCCTTCGTCGCCATCTGTTTTGCCGCCATCGGTTTCAAGGCCGCCTCGGCCTTGTTCTGGCCGATCCCGCAAGGCTATCTGGATGCCCGCATCGCAGCGGCGGTGATCGCGCTGATCAACTCCATCGGCAATCTCGGCGGCTTCGTCGCGCCGACCACCTTCGGCTTTCTGGAGCAGACCACCGGCTCCATCGAAGGCGGGCTGTACGGTCTGGCGGCCACCTCGCTGCTGGCGGCCATCGTGATCTTTTTCGCCCGCACCTCACCGCGTGGCAGCAGCCTGCTGTCGCCGGATGCAGACGTCATTGCCGAAAAGCCCATCAGTCATCAAGCCCTGAAATCTGAACCAACGGGAGCAGCCTCTTGAAAATCAAACGCGTCACCGTCACCCCCATCGCCTTCCGTGATCCGCCCTTGCTCAACGCCAGCGGCATCCACGAACCCTTCGCGCTGCGCTCGATCATCGAAATCGAGAGCGACAACGGCTACATCGGCCTGGGCGAGAGCTATGGCGACGCCCCGGCGCTGGCGATCCAGCAGCAATTGCAAAGCCAGCTGATCGGCCTTGATCCGTTCAACCTCAACCAACTGCGCGCCATCGTCCAGGCCACGGTGGCGGCGAACAAACCGGCGAGTATTGCCGGCGCGGAACTGGCCCCCGGTTCCCACGCCAGCAAAGCAGTGAGCAATGCCTATTCGGCGTTCGAAGTGGCGTTTCTCGATCTGCAAGCGCATTACCTGAACGTGCCCCTGGTGGACTTGCTGGGCGGGGCGATCCGCGACGAGATTCCGTTCAGCGCCTATCTGTTCTTCAAGTACGCCCGGCACGTCGATTCACCCTACAAGCCTGACAACTGGGGCGAGGCACTCAACGAAGAACAGATCGTCGCCCAGGCGCGGCGGATGATCGAGGCCTACGGCTTCAAGAGCATCAAGCTCAAGGCCGGCACACTGCCGCCGGAGCATGAAGTGTCATGCATCAAGGCGCTGAAAAAAGCCTTCCCGGGCTATCCGCTGCGCATCGACCCGAACGGCAACTGGTCTTTGGAGACCTCGATCCGCATGGCCGAACTGCTCGGTGACGACCTGCAATATTACGAAGACCCGACGCCGGGGCTGGAGGGCATGGCCGAGCTGCACAAGCGCACCGGGCTGCCGCTGGCGACCAACATGGTGGTCACCGACTTCGACGAGTTCCGCCGCAGCGTGGCGCAGAACAGCGTGCAGATCGTCCTCGCCGACCACCACTACTGGGGCGGCCTGCGCGACACCCAGGCGCTGGCGAAAATGTGCGACACCTTTGGCCTGGGCGTGTCCATGCATTCCAACTCGCACCTGGGCATCAGCCTGATGGCCATGGCCCATGTCGCGGCCGCGGTGCCTAACCTGGATTACGCCTGCGACACCCACTACCCGTGGCAGGAACCGGATGAAGAGGTGATCAAGGGCGGCAAGCTGCCGATCGTCGACGGTTGCGTGAAGATCACCCGGGCGCCGGGATTGGGTCTGGAGCTGGACCAGGACCAGTTGGGCAAGCTGCATGACCAGTACCTGACGTGCGGCATTCGCCAGCGCGACGATGTGAAGCAGATGCAGCGGTACAAGGCGGACTGGAAGGCGGTCAAGCCACGGTTTTGATGAGCATGTAGCAACCTTTGGTCCGGGAAGCGTGGTCGCGCTTGCCCGGATTTTTTTTGTCCCGGGAGTATCAGCCACTGTAGGAGCTGCCGAAGGCTGCGATCTTTTGACTTTGCTTTTAAAGATCAAAAGATCGCAGCCTCGTTGCACTCGGCAGCTCCTGCACAGCTCCTACACAGCTTTTACAGACCATCCGCCAGCGCCTTGAGGTATTCGGGGTTGTCGCTGATCGAGTTGTGCCCCGTGTCCGGGATCACTCGCAGTGTTGCCACTCCCGCCGGGAAATGGCTGAACAGTCGCCGGGTACTTGCAGCCGGAATCACTTCATCCTGCTCGGCAGCGATCAGCCGCGTCGGCACCGCGATGTGCTCGGCATAACGCCAGGATTCGAATGTGTCCTGCAACAGCCACTGCACCGGAAACCAGCGGAACTGACGGGCCGCGAGTTCCACAAGGCTGTTGTAAGGCGTGATCAGCAGCAGCTGCGCCGCCGGCCGGACACTGGCCAGGCGCACGGCGACGCCCGACCCCAGGCTGCGCCCGACCACGACAACCTGCGGATGCTCGGCATAGACCTTGTCGAACAAGGCCATGGCATCGCGGGCAAGTGCTTCTTCGCTGGGGGCGCCACTGCTGCCGCCGTAGCCGCGGTAGTGCATGAAAAACAGGGCGTGTTCAGGGAACGCCTGTTCGAACGCCGGCAAGCTGCGCGAGACATCCTCGGCGTTGCCGCCAAAGTAGATCAGCGCCTTGGCACCCCGGTGCGGCCGGGTCGAAACCAGGACCTGCGCATCGTCGACCGATAGCGTCAGCAGCGCCGCCGTCGAGCCGGTGGCGCGGGGTTGCGGGTAGTAGATGAGGGCGCGCTGAAACACGAACAGCGCCGCACAGACCGCCAGGTACAGCGATGCGAGGATGACGACGATTAACATCAGGGTCCGGGACATTCGGCTAACGTTAGTGGGCGGCATGGACGGCTCCGGGTTGCCGTCCAAGTGTAGCTGGCGGTAAAGGAGGGCACCGATGCCGAACATGCCTCAATGGCTCGATGTACGGCCATCCGAGCGATCGGCCCTGTGGCTGGGCTTCGCCTTCCATTTCTGCGTGCTGGCCAGTTATTACCTGGTGCGGCCGCTGCGCGATGCCCTGGGCCTGGAAGGTGGCGCCGGCCAGTTGCAATGGCTGTTCACCGCCACCTTCGTGGTCATGCTGCTGATGGTGCCGCTGTTCGGTGCGCTGGCCTCGCGGCTGCCGGCGACGCGGTTCGTGCCGCTGATCTACCGGGTGATCGCCGTGTCGATGCTGGTGTTCGGCCTGTTGATCGCCAACCACGTTGCGCCGGTGACGGTGGGGCGGGTGTTTTTTGTCTGGATCAGCATCTACAACCTGTTCATCGTCTCGATTTTCTGGAGCGTGCTGGTCGACCGTTTTTCCAGCGAGCAGGGCCGACGGCTGTTCGGGTGCATCGCGGCGGGCGGCACCCTCGGCACGTTTATCGGGCCGCTGCTGGCGGCGACCATGGCCACCCGACTGGGGCCGGTGGCCTTGACCGTCGCGGCGGCGCTGCTGCTGGAAATCGCGGTGCGCTGCTATCGGGCACTGCTGTCGCGTACGCAGTCGCAGTCTGGCCAACGGCTAATCGACGAACGGCGCATGGGCGGCAGCATGCTCGCCGGCATCACCCTGATCCTGCGCTCGCCGTACCTGTTGGGGTTGGTGCTGTTCATGCTGTTGCACACCAGTGCGGCGACCTTGTTGTATTTCGAACAGGGACGGATTGTCGCTGGCAGCTACGCTGATACTGGCAGCCGGACGCAATTCTTCGCCGTGGTCGATTTACTCGTGTCGGCGCTGACCCTGGCCATCCAGCTGCTGCTGACGGCACCGTTGATCCGCCTGGTGGGGATCGGCGGGGCGTTGGTCGCGCTGCCCCTGGCGACAATCGTGGCCTTCGCCGCCATGGCCCTGGCACCGCTGCCGACCACCGTGGCGCTGGCCCAGGGCCTGCGCCGGGCGGTTGAGTTCGCCCTGGTGCGCCCGGCGCGAGAGGTGCTGTGGACGGTGGTGAGCCGCGAGGAGAAGTACAAGGCCAAGAATGTGATCGAGACCCTGGTCTATCGGGGTGGGGATGCCGCCAGTGGCTGGTTGTCCGCTGGCTTGACGGCGCTGGGCGCCGGGTTCGGCCTGGTGGCGATGCTGATCGTGCCGTTCGCCGCGTTGTGGGGCGGGCTGTGCCTGTGGCTGGCCCGGCAGCAGGCCCGCCGCGCCACACCTGAAAAACGGGGGAGGGATAGGTCATGAGCCATCCGGATGGTTTCACCCGCCGGGAAATACTCACGCTGGCTGCCGGTGTCTCGGCGGCCTTCACGTTCGGTCCGGTGGTTGCGCAAACGACGCCGTCGACGGAAGCAGGAGGCAAGACCATGCAGACCCGCGCCATTCCTTCCAGCAACGAGCCACTGCCGATCGTCGGGCTGGGCACCTATCGCGGCTTTGATGTGGCCCCGACCGATCCCGCCTACAAACAACTGCCCGCGGTGCTCCGTGCGTTGTTCGAGAAGGGCGGGACGGTGATCGACAGCTCGCCGATGTACGGCCGCGCCGAAGAGAACACCGGCGAACTGCTGTCGATCCACGAACCGCGCTCGCCGGCATTCCTGGCGACCAAGGTCTGGACCCGGGGCCGTGAGGAAGGCATCGCGCAGATCGAACAGTCCTTCAAGCGGTTGCAGACCGACCGCATCGACCTGATGCAGATTCACAACCTGCTGGACTGGCAGATTCATTTGCCGACCTTGCGTCACTTGAAGGAGCAAGGGCGCATTCGCTACATCGGCATCACCCATTACACCGCCTCGGCCTATGACGAAGTCGAAGCGGTGCTCAAGGCCGAGCCCCTGGATTTCCTGCAAATCAACTATGCGCTGGATGATCGCGGCGTCGAGAAACGCATCCTGCCGCTGTGCCGCGAGCGCGGTGTGGCGGTGATCTGCAATCGGCCGTTCGGCGGCGGCGGGCTGCTCGGCCGCTTTCAAGGCAAGCCGCTGCCGGGCTGGGCCTCGCAAGTCGGGGTCAAGAGCTGGCCGCAACTGGCGCTCAAATTCCTGCTGTCGCATACGGCGGTGACCTGCGTCATCCCCGGCACCGGCAACCCGCGCTACATGACCGAAAACGCCGGGGCGGGCTTCGGGCCGATGCTCACCGATGCCCAGCGTCACCAGCTGATTGCCCTGGTGGAGTAGGTATTGAAGCAAGGGGTTACACAGTGACTGCCCTGACTCCAACGAGTCACGGAACCTTTTCTATACTGTTCGCGGTGACCGGCTCAAGGTAGCTGGCGAATGCCGTCGAGCACACTGGCGGCGCCCCCCCGACCATTACTGCAAGGAGATCGAACATGGCAATCCGTATTGGCGACGAAGCACCGGATTTCACCGCCGAAACCACCGAAGGCACGCTCAACTTCCACCAATGGATCGGCGACGGGTGGGCCATCCTGTTTTCCCATCCCAAGGATTTCACCCCGGTCTGCACCACCGAGCTGGGTTACCTGGCCAAGCTCAAGCCGGAGTTCGACAAGCGCAATACCAAGATCCTCGGGCTGAGCATCGACCCGGTCAGCGACCACAACAAGTGGGTCGGTGACATCGAGGAAACCCAGGGCAATGCCGTCAACTATCCGCTGATCGGCGATGAAAACCTGGTGGTGGCCAAGCTCTACGACATGATCCACCCCAATGCCAGCGGCGGTTCGCGCACGGCGGTGGACAACGCCACGGTGCGTTCGGTGTTCATTGTCGGCCCGGACAAGAAGATCAAGGCGATGCTGATCTACCCGATGAGCGCCGGGCGCAATTTCGATGAAGTGCTGCGCTTGCTCGATTCGCTGCAGCTCAATGCCAAGCACACGGTGGCCACGCCGGTGAACTGGCGTCCGGGGGAAGACGTGATCATCCCGACTTCGGTGTCTGACGAGGATGCGAAGAAGAAATACCCCGATGGCTTCAAGACCCTGAAACCTTATCTGCGGACCGTGGCACAGCCAAAATAAGTACGACACAACACCTGTAGGAGCTGTCGAGTGCAACAAGGCTGCGATCTTTTGATCCTGCTTTAAAAGATCGCAGCCTCGTTGCACTCGGCAGCTCCTACAAGGACCGCCATTAAGCCAGATACTTGCCAAACCACCCCAACGTCCGGTCCCAGGCCAGCTTCGCCGCCGCCTCGTCATAACGCGGCGTGGAGTCATTGTGAAAACCATGATTGGCGCCGGGATAGATAAACGCCTCATAGGTCTTGCCCCCGGCCTTCAACGCCTGCTCATAGGCGGGCCAGCCTTCGTTGATCCGCGTGTCCAGTTCGCCGTAGTGCAGCATCACCGGGGCCTTGATCCGCGGCACATCCTTGGCCTCCGGCTGGCGGCCATAAAACGACACGGCGGCGCCCAGTTCCGGATAGGCCACCGCCGCCGCATTCGCGACCCCGCCGCCGTAGCAGAACCCGGTAATGCCGACCTTGCCGCTGCTCGCGTCGTGTTTCATCAGCCATTCGATGGCGGCGAAAAAGTCGTTCATGAGCTTTTCCGGATCGACTTTCGCCTGCAGTTCCTTGCCTTTCTCATCGTTGCCGGGATAGCCCCCGACCGAGCTCAAGCCGTCCGGGGCAAGGGCGATGAACCCGGCCTTGGCGACACGCCGGGCGACATCCTCGATGTAAGGGTTCAGGCCCCGGTTTTCATGCACGACCACCACCGAGGCGACCTTGCCGCCGGCCTTGGCCGGGCGCACCAGATAGCCGCGAACCTGACCGTGGCCCTTGGGCGAGGGGTAGGTGATGTACTCGGCGATGATGTCCGGGTCGGTGAACTCGACCTGTTCGGCGAGGGCGTAATCGGGGCTCAGCGAGGCCAGCAATGCGCTGGCCGTCAAGCCGCCGAAGGTGAACAGCGCCGCGCGGTCGAGAAACTCGCGCCGGTTGATCAGGCCGTGGGCGTAGTAGTCGTAGAGTTCCAGCAGTTCGGGGGCAAAGTCTTTCGCCGTGAGACGGGTCATCTGTGCGGTTCCTCTTTGACGGGGGGATGGTCTGAATGTGAAATACGATCCTTGTGGGAGCGAGCCTGCTCGCGAAAACGGTGTGTCAGACACATGGATGCGGGATGTACCGCCGTCTTCGCGAGCAGGCTCGCTCCCACAGTAGGTTTGGGGTTACTTCAGGGATTGCGCCCCGGCTTTCGCCACCTGCGCATCCTGCTCGGCCTTGACCCCGGACACCCCGACCGCGCCGATCACCTGGCCGTCGACGATGATCGGCACGCCACCTTCCAGCGACGTCAGCAACGGTGCCGACAGGAACGCCGTGCGGCCGCCGTTGACCATCTCTTCATAACCCTTGGATTCACGGCGGCCCAGGGCTGAGGTGCGCGCCTTTTCCGTGGCGATGTAGGCGCTGACAGGCGCGGCGCCGTCGAGGCGTTCGAGGGCCAGGGGATGGCCTCCGTCGTCGACCACCACAATGGTCACCGGCCATTGTCGGGCTTGCGCTTCGCTGCGCGCCGCAGCGAGGATCTGGCCGACTTCGGTCTGGCTCAGCACGGCTTTGCTTTTCATGGGGCATCTCCAGGGTTCGGTCAGGGCAACGCGGCCTCGACCAGTTCGATCCAGTGCTTCACCGGCGTACGGCCTGCGCCGTCGAGGTGTGACTGGCAGCCGATGTTGGCCGTGACAATGACCTCAGGGTAGCCGCTTTCCAGTGCATTCATTTTGTTGTCGCGCAGTTGCCGTGACAATTCGGGTTGGGTCAGCGAGTAAGTACCCGCCGAGCCGCAGCACAGGTGGCTGTCGGGTACGTACGTCAGGTTGAAGCCCAGGCGTTCGAGCAGCGCTTCGACCGCGCCACCGAGTTTTTGCGCGTGCTGCAGGGTGCAGGGGCAATGGAAGGCCAGGCGTTGGGCGTTGTGGATGCCGAGTGTTTCCAGCGGCTCCTTGCGCAGCACTTCGACCAGGTCCAGGGCCAGGGCACTGACCCTCCTGGCCTTGTCGGCATAGGCCGGATCCTTGCTGAGCAAGTGGCCGTAATCCTTGATGAAGGCGCCGCAACCGCTGGCGGTCTGGACGATGGCCTCCACGCCTGCTCTTTCGATCATGGGCCACCAGGCATCGATGTTGTGCCGGGCGCGATCAAGGCCGGCGGCCTGGGCGTCCAGGTGATAATCCACGGCGCCGCAGCAACCGGCCTCGCGGCTCGGCATGACGCTGATGCCGAGTCGATCCAGGACCCTGGCGGCGGCCACGTTGGTATTGGGCGACAGGCCGGGTTGCACGCAGCCTTCGAGCATCAGTACCTGCCGCGCGTGGCGCGTGGCCGGACGCGGTTTGACGGGCGTGGCGCTGCGCGGCAATTTGCTTTGCAGCGCCTCGGGCAGCAGCGCCCGGAACACCTGGCCACCGCCGACCAGGCTTTTGAACAGGTCGGGATGCGGCACCAGCGTGCGCAAACCCTCGCGCAGGAGGCGCTGGCCGATTGGCCGGGGCACCGCCGCATCGACCACGGCGCGGCCGATGTCCAGCAGATTGTGGTAGTCGACGCCAGACGGGCAGGTGGTCTCGCAGTTACGGCACGACAGGCAGCGATCCAGGTGTTGCTGGGTCTTTTGCGTGACCTCGTTGCCTTCCAGCACCTGCTTGATCAGGTAGATGCGCCCGCGCGGGCCATCGAGTTCATCGCCGAGCAATTGATAGGTCGGGCAGGTAGCGTTGCAGAACCCGCAGTGCACGCAGGTGCGCAGGATACTGTGGGCCTCTTCGGCGCGGGGCAGTCGGCGGGCTTGTTCACTCAGGGTGGTCTGCATGGTTCAAAGCTCCGCGTACAGGCGACCGGGGTTGAAAATGCCCCGGGGATCCAGTTGCTGCTTGAGGCTGCGGTGATAGCGCATCAGGGCCACCGGCAACGGCTGGAACGGGCTGTCGGTCAGGCCATGGCTGTAGCTGGTCACGTGGCCGCCGGCTTCGTCGACCACCTGGCGAAGGAACGAGGCTTCGGCGTCGGATTTGAGCCAGCGCTGGGCGCCGCCCCAGTCGATCAATTGCCGGCCGGGCAGGGACAGTTTCGGCGTGTTGTGGGGCAGCGACAGGCGCCAGAGCGGCTGGTCCTCGTCGAAGAATGGCAGGTGATGCTCGTTGAGGTCGGCCCAGAACGCACTGTCCAGGGGCTCGCCGCCCAGGCGGTCACGGGCCGCCGCCACCGAGCCTTCGCCGCCTTCAAGCCGCAGGTGCAGGCGTTCGCCGTCATGGCACGCGGCACTGATGGGCAAGGGTTGCTGGCCCCACTGCGACAGGCTCTGCAGGGCACGTTCACTGTTCATGTCCAGGCTGATACTCAAGGTTTTGCGCGGTTTGGGCAGGACCTTGAGCGAGACTTCCGTGATCAGGCCCAGGGTGCCGTAGCTGCCGGCCATCAGGCGCGAGACGTCGTAGCCGGCGACGTTCTTCATCACCTCGCCGCCAAAGCGCAGGTGCTTGCCCAGGCCGGTGATCACCCGGGTGCCCAGCACATAGTCGCGCACCGATCCCGACCACGGCCGCCGTGGCCCCGACAGCCCGCAGGCAATCATCCCGCCGACGGTGGCGTCATCAGCGAAGGCGGGCGGTTCGCAGGGCAGCATCTGTTGCGCGGCGTCGAGCACCTGCAGCAGTTCGGCCAGCGGCGTGCCACAACGCGCGGTGATCACCAGTTCGGTCGGGTCATAGCTGACAATGCCGCGGTGGGAGCGGGTATCGACGATCTCCCCGGCGACAATGCGTCCCAGGAACGCCTTGCTGTTGGCACCCTGGATGCGCAACGGCGTGGCGTTCTCCAGCGCCCCGTTGACCTGTTCCAGCAGCGCGCCGCTGTCGTCGAGATCAGCTGTTCCGTGCATCAGAAACGCTCCAGGTCAGGGAAGGGCAGTTGCCCGGCGTGCACGTGCATCGCGCCGAACTCGGCGCAGCGGTGCAGGGTCGGGATGTTCTTGCCGGGGTTGAGCAGGCCGCCCGGATCGAACGCCGCCTTGATCCCATGGAACAGGGTCAGCTCATCGCTGTTGAATTGCGCGCACATCTGATTGATCTTTTCGCGGCCCACTCCGTGTTCACCGGTGATGCTGCCGCCGACCTTCACACACAGTTCCAGGATCTTGCCGCCCAGGGTTTCGGCACGCTCAAGCTCCCCCGGCGTATTGGCATCGAACAGAATCAATGGATGCATGTTGCCGTCGCCCGCATGGAACACATTGGCGACACGCAGGCCGTACTCGGTCGAAAGCCCGGCAATGGCCTTGAGGACACCGGGCAGCTCGCGACGGGGAATCGTGCCGTCCATGCAGTAATAATCCGGGGAGAGGCGACCCACCGCCGGAAACGCATTTTTGCGCCCGGCCCAGAAACGCACGCGCTCGGCCTCGTCTTTGGCCAGGCGTACTTCGGTGGCGCCGGCCTGTTCCAGCACCTGGCGCACCCGGGTGCAATCGTCGTGGACGTCGGCTTCGACGCCGTCGAGTTCGCACAACAGAATGGCCTCGGCGTCGACCGGGTAGCCGGCGTGGATAAAGTCCTCGGCGGCGCGGATGGCCAGGTTGTCCATCATCTCCAGGCCTCCCGGGATGATGCCGGCGGCAATGATCTCGCCCACGGCCCGGCCGGCCTTTTCCACGGAATCGAACGCCGCCAGCAGCACCTTGGCGGACTGTGGCTTGGGCAGTAGTTTGACCGTGACTTCGGTGATCACCCCGAGCATGCCTTCGGAACCGGTGAACAGCGCCAGCAGATCCAGGCCTGGCGAGTCGAGGGCGTTGGAGCCCAGCGTCAGGCATTCGCCGTCGACGGTGAGGATGTCGACCTTCAGCACGTTGTGCACGGTCAGGCCGTACTTCAGGCAATGCACGCCTCCGGCATTTTCGGCGACGTTGCCGCCAATGGAACAGGCGATCTGCGACGATGGGTCGGGCGCGTAGTACAGGCCGAACTGCGCGGCCGCCTGGGAAATCGCCAGGTTGCGCACCCCCGGCTGGACCCGCGCGGTGCGGGCGGCGGGGTCGATGTGCAGAATCTGATTGAAGCGCGCCATCACCAGCAGCACGCCTTTTTCCAAGGGCAGTGCACCACCGGACAAACCGGTACCGGCCCCCCGGGCGACCACCGGCACTTGCCGTTCATGGCACAGCTTGAGCACGCCCTGAACCTGCGCGATGTCGCGCGGCAGCACCACCAGCATCGGCGTGGTGCGGTAGGCCGAGAGGCCGTCGCACTCGTACGGCTTGAGTTCTTCCTGCTGATGCAGCACTTCCAGGTCCGGCCACTGGGTGTGCAGAGCCTGTAATAACCCGGCCTTGTCCACGTCGGGCAACACGCCGTCGACGCGTTCATCGTAGAGAATGTTCATGGTTGCTTTACGATACTCCGTTCACATGAAGTGTGATGCGGTGGTGTGCATAAGCGAGGCGGCCTTAAAGCCGACATGACTTTGTAGTTGCCCACGTTCCCCTGTGGGAGCGGGCTTGCTCGCGAAGGCGGTGTTTCAGTCAATACACGTGTCAGCTGACACACCGCCTTCGCGAGCAAGCCCGCTCCCACATTTGAACGGTGCACATCAACAAGCGTCAGGTCGGCTTTAACGCCGCCTCGCTTTTGATTTTGATCCGGGCGCCCCGTTAAACCACGCTGGCCCCTCGCGGCGACCCACGGAGCAATGCCTTCGTTCGGGCATGCCGAGCCAGAGCGAGGCACCGAGTGGTGGGGCAAGAGCGCTTTGGTTACTTTCCGCCGGGCCGCGCAGGCTTTTCGAAAGTGACCCGCTGTAAGAGCGGAACCAATAGCCGCCGTTACCGAAAAAACGGATATTCACCCAACCCCTATGTGCGCCAAAAGCGTTGCCCCCAATCAATGCCCACCCACCACCATATGACTGAACGGCGCCACATAAGCCTGCAACGTCACCAAACCACCGACCAGGATCGCCAGAATGATCGAGTGGAAGAACACATAGCGCAGGATTTCCCCTTCATGCCCGTACCAGCGGGTGGCGGTAGAGGCGACCACGATCGATTGCGCATCGACCATCTTGCCCATGACCCCGCCGGAACTGTTGGCGGCGGCCATCAACACCGGGCTCAATCCCAGCTGCTCGGCGGTGACTTTTTGCAGCCCGCCGAACAGCACGTTGGAGGCCGTGTCGGAGCCGGTCAGCGCCACGCCGAGCCAGCCGAGCAGGGTGCCGAACATCGGGTAGAAAATCCCCGTCGCGGCGAAGGCCAGGCCCATGGTGGCGTCCAGCCCGGAGTAGCGCGTGAGGAAACCGAGGGCAAGCATCGCGGTGATGGTGATTAACGAGTAGCGCACCACCCAGATCGTGCGCAGGTATTGGTGAATCAGCTGCGGGATGGTGTAGCCCATCAGCAGGCCGCCGACAATCGCGGCCAGCAGGATGCCGCTGCCGGTGGCGGTGAACCAGGTGAACTTGTACACCGCGTCTTCGGTTTTAGGCGCCGGCACAACCGGCGGGACCTTCTCGATTTGCTGGTGAATCGTGGCGAAGGTCAGGACCGGGGCGAAAACCGGGTTGGCTTCGCGCAGCGGTTTTCCCTGCGGGTCGAGCTTGGCCGAACGGGTGGCCGGGTCGATCGCCGGGCGGGTGTCGAACATGTTTTTGAAGCCTTGGGTGCCCCAGGCGAAGACGAAGACGGTAAGAATGATCCACGGCATCCACGCGCGCATCACCGCCTTTTTCGAGTCGCTGGCAAACGCAGCGCTCGGTTCGGTCTTGCTGGCGTATTCGTCATCGATTTTCGAGTTGTCGACCCGCCCGGTGAGCGCGGCGGAGGTGTGCACGGTGGCCGGCTTCCAGACCCGCAGGAAACCGGTCAGGCACGCCATGGAAATCAGCGCGGCGATCACGTCCACCAGCATCGGCCCGTGATAGTTGGACACCAGGAACTGCGGGATGGCAAAACTGACCCCGGCGACGAGGATCGCCGGCCAGATTTCCAGCATCTTGCGCCAACCGGCGAAGGCCCAGATCAACCAGAACGGCACGATCACCGAGAAGAACGGCAGCTGCCGGCCGACCATCATCGACAACTCCATTTCATCCAGCCCGGTGACTTTGGCCAGGGTGATGATCGGCGTGCCCAGGGCGCCGAACGCGACCGGCGCGGTGTTGGCGATCAGCGCCAGGCCCGAGGCGGCCAGCGGTGAAAAACCCAGCCCGATCAGAATCGCCCCGGTCACCGCCACCGGTGTACCGAAGCCGGCGGCTCCTTCGAAGAAGGCGCCGAAGCAGAAGGCAATCAGCAGCAGTTGCAGGCGGCGGTCGTCGGTGATTCGCGCCAGGGAGTCCTGCAGCACTTTGAACGAGCCGTTTTCGGTGGTCAGCCTGTGCAGGAAAATGATGTTCAAGACGATCCAGCCAATGGGCAACAGGCCGTTGGCGGCGCCGTACAACGCCGCCGAGCCTGCCATGTTGGCGGGCATGCCGAAGGCGAAGATGGCGATCACCAGCGCCGAGGCCAGGGCGAGCAAGGCCGCCAGGTGTGCCTTGACATGGAAGAACGCCAGGGCGGCCAGCATCACCACCACGGGGACGGCGGCCATCAGGGTTGAAATCACCGGGTTACTGAACGGATCGTAGACTTGCTGCCAGACCATGTTTCACCTCTGCTTCTTATTGTTGGAAATGCAGACCCCAGGGGGGAGGTGGCTTGTAGTATAGGTGGCATTGCGCCGCTGTCAGGCGCTGCCTTTTGTCTCGTCAAACAGCGCTGTTTCGGTGGCCTGAGCTAGCATGGCCAGTAGAGTCAATCACCAGCCACGGGAGGAAAGTCGCGATGACAGAGCGTCATGAGGAGCACAAGGAGACGCTGTCGAACGGATGCAGCATCAGGGTCAAGGCCGAAATCCTGAAAGACGGTTCGTTGGGCATGTTTATCGGTGTCTACCGGCCGGACGGCTCGGTCATCGACGAGAATCACGACCCCAAGCCGCACATGCTGGACATGGAGGCGGCGATGGATTGGGGGATCGACATTGCCAAGGGGATTGGCAATAGCCAGCGCACATTGTAGCCGCTGTGGGTGGGAGCGGGCTTGCTCGCGAAGGCGGTGTGTCAGCCAACATTGATGTTGAATGTTAAACCGTATTCGCGAGCAAGCCCGCTCCCACATGTTGATTCGGTTCCTATAGGGATGCAGGCGTTGTCAGATGGCTGATCTGCGGGCCGACGCGCCGGAAAGACCGGCTGGCTGGGTCAAAGGCTTCGAAAATTTCCACGCATCCCCCGCCGGCGCCGTGCCTTTGTCGTACGGCTTGCCCAGCAGCATGTAGACCAGGCCCGCGCCCATCACCACCAGGGTGGTCAGGATCATCGAGTAATTGATGTACCACGCGGCGTCCGGCGAACGCGGCCAGACCATGTTGACGATGGCGCACACACCATAGACCAGCGCGGCCAGGTTGACCCACAGGCCCCAGGCACCGAGGGTGAACTGGCCGTTCGGGCGCCAGCCCTTGGCGCGGGCGATCAGGGCCGCGACCACGATCAGCTGGAACGCCACGTAGATCCCGATGGCCGCAAAGCCGACGATGGTCGCCACGGCATCGGCCATGAACATGCCCAGGCAGACGATCGCCGCCGGCACCAGACCACTCACCAGCAACGCGAACGACGGCACGTGATTGGCCGACAGGCGCTTGAACAGCGAGCTGCCGACGATCATTTCGTCCCGGGCATAGGCGAACAGCAGCCGGCTGGCGGCCGCTTGCAGGCTCAGCACGCAAGAGATGAACGAGACCATCACCACCGCCATCACGAGGCGCGAACCCACCGGGCCAAACGCATTGGCGAGGATCGTGGCGACCGGGTCGGTGTCTTCGCCGGCCAGGACCTTGGCCATGTCCGGCACCGAGAGGATTAACGCCAGGCAGGCGAACATCGCCGCCGCGCCGCCGATGTAGATGGTCATGCGCATGGCCTTGGGGATGCGCTTGCCCGGGTTCGGGGTTTCTTCGGCGACATCACCGCAGGCCTCGAAACCGTAGTACTGGAACAGGCCGGCCAGCGATGCGGCGAGGAACGCCGGCAAGTACGAACCGTTCACTTCCAGGTTGAAGGTGTCGAACAGCACGCTGATCGGCTGGTGGCGCTCGAAGATCAGCAGGTAGCCGCCCACCAGGATCGCCCCGACCAGTTCGCAGAGAAAGCCGAACATCGCCACCCTTGCGAGCAGCTTGGTGCCCACCAGATTCAGCCCAGTCGAGAGCAGGATGATCGCCAGGGCGATGCCGATATTGGCCTCGGGACCGGGTTTGAAACCCATCATGATTGCCAGGTACGGCCCGGCACCCACCGCGACCCCGGCGATGGTGGCGCACAGGGCCCAGGCATACACCCAGCCGACCATCCACGCCCAGCGCTTGCCCACCAGGCGACGGGCCCACGGGTAGACGCCACCGGAAATCGGGAACTGCGAAACCACTTCACCGAAGATCAGGCACACCAGCATCTGCCCGGCGCCGATCAACAGGTAAGACCAGAACATCGGCGGGCCGCCGGCGGCCAGGCACAGGCCGAACAGGGTGTAGACGCCGACGACCGGCGAGAGGTAGGTAAAGCCCAGGGAAAAGTTCTCCCACAGGCTCATGCTGCGATTGAAATCCGAGCTGTAGCCCAGGGCGCGGAGTTGTTCCGCATCCTGATCGGCGCTGGCGCTTGCACGCGGGTTGGATGAGCCACTCATGTTATTTCCTCATTATCAATGGCAGTGGATTGCGGTGCTGGCGGGTTGGACCGCCAGTTCACGGATACCTCGAACCTGTGGGAGCCAGCCTGCTGGCGATGGCGGTCTTGGGGTCGCCATCGCCAGCAGGCTGGCTCCCACAGGGGATAGCGTCAGGCTTTGGTTTCGTCGTCGTACTGCGACAGCCACTCAACGGCAGCATCGCGATACCTGCTGAAGCCCTTGTAATCCACCAGTTGCTGATTCAGGTCCCGCAGCACGCGGTGCATGCGCCGGGCCCAGGCGGGATGGGTGGCGATGTCTTCCAGGCTCAGCAGGTAGGTGCGGATCGGAAAGACGATGGCGTTGCTGCGCGGCAGGCGGTGCAATGGCTGCAACTCGATGCGCAGGTACACCAGTTTGCCGGCGTTTTCGGCAGTGACGATGGTCCGGTCCGGCGCCCATTCCGGCAGGCTCTCGGCCGACACTTCAAGGCGCGGATTAACCGTCAGCGACCAGTTCAGGCGGCGCACCGGATGGCCGGTGCGCAGGCGCAGCAGGAACTTCAGGGCGCGGTCGAGCATGCCGATTTCCTTCACCAGCGGCACCGGGCCGTGGAACTCTTCCCAGCTCATGCCGAGGTTGAAACGCAGCGAATAATCGGCGCGCTGGGTGGCAATGCCCGCACCCCAGTACAACGTGCCGTCGCGTTCTTCCTGCAAGACCCAGTCGCCCTGGGCCTGGCGGGTCACGTATTCCATCGGCTCATAGGGCAGGGTGGCCGGGTCGCCGAAGGTGAAACGATCGTCGATGCCCAGCAGGCGGTTGGTCCAGTGCCATTGGCGGCCTTCACGCTCAAGGCTGAAGTACTGCGGGTAGTCGCGGGCGTAGGACTCCATGATCAATTCCAGCAGGTCCCATTGCGCCTCCATCATGTGCGGCGCCGAGACGTAGTGCATGCCCGGGTCTTTCTCCAGGGTGATCGCGCGGTCGCGGCACTCGCTGATGTAGTGCTCGTCGATATCGAACGCCGCCCGGAACGCCCCGTCGCCCACCGAGACATGCGGCTCGAGGTTCATCGAGTACATGTAGTCGTCATCGGGGAACGGGAAGGGGGCGCGGGCGATGGTTTCCGGGCTGTTGGCGAAGGTGTAGTCGTCGCGGTAGGTTTCGTCGGGATTGAATTGGATATTCATGTTTTTTTCTCCGTCGATCAGAGGTCGATGACCAGGCGATTGCATTTGGCGCGGGATACGCAGGGCATGATTTTCTTGCGGCCGTTCTTGTCCTCGTCAGACAGCCAGTCATCGCTGTGCAGCAACTCGCCGTCGAGCTCCAGTACCTCGGTTTCACAGTGCCCACAGGCGCCACCGCGACACAGGTAAGGCATGCTGTAGCCGGCGGCTTCCACCGCTTCGAGCATGGTCTGGTCGGGGGAAACCTCGATAGTGGTGCCGCTGCGACCGAGGGTGAAACTGAAGGCCTCGCCGCCGCTGCTCTGCTCAAGGAAGCGCTCGAAGTGCACGTGGCTGTCGGTCCAGCCCAGGTCGCGGGCGCAGGCGAGCGTGGCGTCGATCATGCTGTCCGGGCCACAGGCATAGACGTGGCTGCCGAGCGGGCGATCCGCGAGGATCCGGCCGATGTCCATGCGTGATTCGATGCCCTTGCGGTACAGGTGAACCTGTTCGCCGTAGGTGGCCTGCAACTCGTTGCCCAGCTGCGCATGTGCTTCGCCACGCACCGCGTAGTGCAGTTCGAACGGCACCTTGCTCAGGCGCAACTCTTCCAGCTGGGAGATCACCGGGGTGATGCCCACGCCGCCGGCGATGAACAGATGCAGGCGCGCCTGTTTGATCAGCGGGAACAGATTGACCGGGGGCGTGACTTCGATCAGGTCGCCCTCGTTGACGTTGTCGTGCAACGCCATGGAGCCGCCGCGACCGCTGTCGACCCGGCGCACGGCGATCTGGTAACTGCTGGTGTCATAGGGCGAGCTGAGCAGCGAATAGGGGTTGCGCAGGGTGTTGTTGCCGTTGCCGATCAGCACCACGACGTGGCTGCCACCGGAGAAGGCCGGCAGGTGCGCGCCGCTGGGAGCGACCAGGGTGAAGCGCTTGATTTGCGGGGTCACCGCTTCGATGCGGGCTACGCGCAGATTCAATGTCCCATTGTTCTGGCTCATGTATCGAGCTCCTCGGCTGGGGGCAATTCGCCCGGTACTTCGGCATCGGCCTTGACCGCCTGAAACGCCGCCAGGCGCCGTGAATAGTGGTCGCGCACCACCAGCGTCAGGCCGCAACCAGGGCAGTCGTAGAGGCGCTGGGTGACGTTTTCGGTGTAGGTGTCGCAGTGCACGCACCAGACGCGGCGCACCAGGGTGCCGGAGTGTTCGCGCAGGACTTCGTCACGGTTCAGGTCGAAATGCGTGGCCACTTGCATGGCACTGCCGAGGAAGCTTTCGGAACCGGCCAGGTACAGGCGGGTGCCCATGCGGGCGTCGATCAGCAGCGCCTTGAGCGCCTCGATCAGGGCCTGGTTGGACGCGAGCACCTGCAAGGGCAGGTGCGGGTGTGCCTGCTGCAATTGAGCGAGAAAGTCCTGGCCGGAGAAGGACTCCTGGGAGTACAGCAGGGTGATGGGCCGATCCAGGCCGGCCATGTCGTCCAGCAGGCGCAACATGGCGCGCCCGCCGCTGCCTTGCCCGGCAACGATATGCCGCCTGCCGCCCGGCAGCGGTTGCAACCGGTCATAGACCGGCCGGCTTTTGATCCCGGTGATCAACATTCTTATTATTCCTCCTGGCTAGCGAGCCCCACGATGGTGGGATGCGGATAGCAGGAGCACAGGGCGTGCCAAGTTATTAACTTGTTGAATATAAAAGGATTATTGTTTTGGTGAGGGCTGGGGGCAGGCAGAAGTAACTAGATATGTATGCGTTTTCGCAGCGGTTAAGCGAAATCGAAGAAGGGTAAGGCCCCTGTGGGAGCGGGCTTGCTCGCGAAAGCGGTTTGACATGCAAGATAGACAGTGACTGACACACCGCTTTCGCGAGCAAGCCCGCTCCCACAGGGGCCGAGTCAGGTTGGAGGGTGGGGCAGGGGCTTCAGTCGCGCTGAAGCTTGCGGATCAAGGTGCCGATATCGATGCCCAGGTGCTGCGCCGCCTTGCGCTTGCTGCCGCACAACGCCACGGCCTGGAGGATGACCTGGCGTTCGAATTGTTGAACCTGGAGCTTGAGGTTTTGTTCCGGATCGTCTTGATCCGCCATCGCCCCTTTTGCCGGTTCCCGGGCACGCGCCGGTGCGAGCAGTTCAGCCGGCAAATGCTGCTCCTGTGCCTCGTCGTCCGCGAGCACCGCCAGGCGTTCGAAGATGTTCACCAGTTCCCGAACGTTGCCGGGGAAGTCATAACCCATCAGGCGCTTGCGACAGCCGGCCGACAGGCTCAGCGAGGGCTCGCGGTCAACGTTGATGCGGCTTAGCAGAATGTCGATGAGAAACGGCAAGTCATCCAGATGCTGGCGCAGCGGTGGAATTTCTACCGGCAACACCGCAAGGCGGTAGTAAAGGTCGGCACGAAATTCGCCGGTGCTGACCAGATGACGCAGGTCCTTGTTGGTGGCGGCAATCACCTGGACCTGCACGGTTTTGCTCAACGGCGAACCGACCGACTGGATGGTGCTGTCTTCGAGAAACTTCAACAGCTTGGCCTGGACATGCAGGGGGATTTCACCGATTTCGTCGAGGAACAAGGTGCCGCCCGAGGCCGCCTCGATATAGCCCTGCTTGCCGCCTTGCAGGGCGCCGGTAAACGCGCCGCGCTCGTACCCGAACATCTCCGATTCGAACAGGCTCTCCGGAATGCTCCCGCAGTTCACATGAATGAACGGCCGGTCGCCCCAACCGGCCGCCCGGTGAATGTGCCGGGCGATGGCGGTCTTGCCGACCCCCGGCTCACCCAGCAGCAACAACCGTGCGCGTCGGCGAAACGCACGCACGCCGGTATCGGCGATGCTCGACAGTTGCGGCGAAAGGTGCAGGGCATTGTCCTGGGGGTCGCGCAGGCCTTGCGGCTCCACCGGCCGACTGCCCAGGGTCGGGCGACGTTGTGGCTGGCTGCCGTCGACATCTTTCTGGGTCAACATGCGGAACGGCTTTTCGTAGGCCCCCGTGGGAATCGCGTGGGTGCTGCTGAGCAAGACCCGACCTTCGCGCGAGCGGGTCAGCGCGTGGTTGCCGCCACGGTTCAAGGCTGTCAGCAAGTCGTCGTAGTTCAAGGCCGAACGCTGGAAGAAATCACGCTCGGACAGGCCCACAGCCTGCTGTTTCGACAACCGGTTGACGCGCTCGGCGGCCAGGTTGAGAAACCGCACCCGACCTTCGCCATCGGTGACGATCAACGCGTCGCTGAAGCTGTCGAGCAGCGCGTGCAGGGCCGGGGTCTCCAGCAATGCGCCGAGCACTTCGCTACTGGCATTGACCGAAGAGCGCATGCCCATCTGCAGCGTCGGGGGCAGGTTGGTGTCTTTCATGGGTGCAACTCTTCGGCGTGGCGAACGCCCTGGCTTTGCCGGAACACCGCGACCCGCCAGGCCACGCCCTCACGGATCAGAATCCGCGAGCAATGCACATTAAAGTGGCGTTCGCGCCCGCCCAGGTCGGGCAGCGGCAAGCTGTGCCAGGTGCGCTCGGGCAGGGCATTGTCCAGCAGCAAGCGGGCGATGCCGGCGCCATGGGTGATGCCGAACGTTTCTTCGAACGCGGCGTTGCGCCATTGCGGTTGCAGTTGTTCATCGATCACCAGCACCGCGTCGGGCACCGCGTCGAACACCCGGCGCAGGGCATCGATGCGCTGCTCGGCGTCGTGTTGCATGCGCAATTCCTGGCTGACGTCGCGAATGCTGCCCCACATCCGCAGCAGCTGGCCGTTGACGATGGTCGCCCGCACGTCGTTTTCCACATAAGCCGGCGAGCCGTCATGCCGGCGATCCACCGAGAGGGCGCAATCGACACTGAACCCGGCCTCGATCAGGCGCCGCACAAACTCTTCGTTGGCCGGACTGCGCGGCCAGTACAGGCGCACCGGTTGCTGGTTGAAATCGACATCCGAGGGCATCTCGTAGACCTCGGCCATGGCGCGGTTGCACAGGCGCCAGTGGGAGTCGTTTTCGAACACCTGGCGGACGATTTCATCCGGCGTATGGTTGATGTCCACCGCCTCGGCGAACTCGATGCACCAGTAGGCGACCTTGGCGCTCTGCAGCATCTGGCTCATCACTTCATTGGCGTTGTGCATTTCCCGCAATCGATGGCCCAGTATCCCCAAGGGGATTTTCAGCAGGTGCAGGCGTGCCGGTTGCACCGCCCGCCACTCCAGCAAGCCGCTGGCGACCACGTGCAACAACCCGCCGTTATGGCGGATCAGGGTCAGCTCCAGGCTGTAGACCTGCTCGTCGGCCGGCGGGTTGGCGAACAGCGCTTGCAGGGTGCGCAGCGAGTCGATGCTGAACAGGCGTTCGATCGGTTGATCGAGCAGTTCTTCAGGCGCATAACCCAATTGATCGCTCAGGCTGGCGGACAGGCTGACAAGGTGCCCGTCAGCACTCAGGGTGCTGGTCAGGGGCGGGGCTTTATGGGCCAGCAGATTCAGGATATCCATCGATGGTCGGCTCGATTTTACTTATGGTATCGGGGACAGGGCATTTCGCATGCCAGCCTGCACACGCCTGAATCCGGGAGGCTGATAAAGCCTGAGCGGAAAGAGTGCTGTGATATCACAGCAAAATAGGCATTTATGCAGCACATTACAAATCCCTGAGGGAACTGTGTAGGAGCTGACGAGTGAAACGAGGCTGCGATCTTTTAACGTTAAAAAACAAGATCAAAAGATCGCAGCCTCGTTTCACTCGTCAGCTCCTACAAGCTCCTACAAGCTCCTACACAGCTCCCATAAACGGCGGCGATAGCATTTTTCCGTCCTGCGGCGTTTTTCACAGAACGAAAACGGTCTAAAAACACCGTCGCATTTCGTGAGGGCTTTGCTAATCTCAATTTTGTAGGTGAAAACGCAGACTTATGCGCAAGCGGATAGCGAGGACGCGTGGGGCGCGCTCCGAAGGGTACACGGTTAGAAAGATCTCCGCGCTGAGATCCAGCCCTTATGCCGTGTGAAGCAGGACAGTGCATTGCTGTTCCTGTGAGAGTCCTGATAAACCTCGTAAGCCAGAGACCAGCACTGGCCACCTACTAAATCCTCCCAGAGCCCGCCTTGTGCGGGCTTTTTAATGTCCGTCGGCTGAATATGTCCCGCTTTTCTGTGGGAGCGAGCCTGCTCGCGATGGTGTGTCAGCTACAGCGATGTGTCTGATACACCATCGCGAGCGTGCTCGCTCCTACACAGGTCGGCGTTTAAACCAGGTTGATCGTCACGTCGATGTTGCCCCGGGTCGCCTTGGAGTACGGGCAGGTCTGGTGGGCGGCGTCCACCAG
The DNA here is from genome assembly GCF_902498195.1 of Pseudomonas fluorescens. Lineage (GTDB taxonomy): Bacteria > Pseudomonadota > Gammaproteobacteria > Pseudomonadales > Pseudomonadaceae > Aquipseudomonas > Aquipseudomonas fluorescens_BU. The sequence goes on from NZ_CABVIY010000003.1 coordinate 337,355, forward strand.
GGTGCGGGCCAGCGCCGGGTCCAGGCCGGGCAGGCTTACATTCAGGCGCGCCTGGAGGAAAAACGCGGTGTCGCTTTTGCCCAGGTCAATTTCGGTGGCGACGCTGACGTCAGCCGGCAGGCTCACCTTCAACGCGGTCGCGGCCTTGCCCATGGCGCCGATGAAACAGGCGGACCAACCGGCACCCAGCAGTTGTTCGGGATTGGTGCCACTGCCGGACGAACCTGGCGGGGAAAGCTTGACGTCCAGGCGTCCGTCGTCGCTGCGCGATTCGCCCTGGCGGCCGCCGGTGGTAACGGTCTTGCCGGTGTACAGCACGGTGTCGATTGGATTGATCATGGGGGCTCCTGAAGATTTTTGGTGTTGGCCCTGGATGTCGCTCGACGGATCGAAAAACACCTGGAGGCCGCCCGCGCACTTTTTCACCGTCATGTACGCGGTGTGTGTCTTCAACCTGCCTTTGTGTATCGCTCTGTACCCTGGCCCGGCAAAGCTACACGGCGATACAAAACACTGACCCGGGAACTTCACACAACCGCCGGGCGGCTTTTGCTAGCCTGCGCTTTCCGTTTTCCAACAGGCACCCATCAATGTTCAACATCCGAGTCATGACCCTGGACGATTACGAGGCGGTCATGGAGTTCATGGCCAACACCCCGGGCATCGCCCTGCGCGATGCCGACTCCCGCGAGGCGACCGCGCGTTACCTGCAACGCAATCCCGGGATGAGTTTCGTCGCTGAAGTCGACGATGTGCTGGTCGGCTGCGTGATGAGCGGGCATGACGGTCGGCGAGGTTACCTGCAGCATTTGCTGGTGCTGCCGGCGTATCGGCGCCGGGGGATTGCCCAGGGCCTGGTCGAGTGTTGCCTGGCTGTTCTGGAGCAGCAGGGGATCGTCAAATGTCACCTTGATGTGTTCAAGACCAATGAGGCTGCGGCGCGATATTGGCGCAGGCAGGGGTGGCAGTTGCGGGAGGATATTGATCGGTATTCGTTCATTCGGTCGGGGGGCGGGAATGCCTGATTGAGGGAACGGCGAGTCACTTGGAAAAGCCTCTGGCAGCAAAGCTTGCTCGCGATGGCGGCGGGTCCATCCACATTGATGTCGCCTGACACATCGCTTTCGCGAGCAAGTTTCACTCCTGCATGGGCGCGTTCACCCGCTTTACTGGAGGGCCTGCGATGAATTCGGCTCGTGACCGATGTACTTCGGTCCTGCCAGTGCCCAAAGGAGCAAGCCAACCAGCGGCATAAACACGATTACCACCATCCACACCCCCCGAGTGCTGGATTTGCCTTCGCTTTTGCGCAACCGGTTGATCGCCCACAATTCGATCGCTAAAAGCACGGCCGCCAATACAAACCACGTCGTTTCAATGTGCATGAGTCACCTCCTGATGGTCATTCGGTTAGGCGGGTACTCACCGGCAGGGTTCATTAATTTTTCCGGGAGGCGCTGCTCGGGGTCGGTGCTCAACACGCTCGCAGGCACCCTGTGATTTAGCGAAAGCCAACCCAAGGGACTTGATGCATGATGGTGGGCGAGCGTCACCCGACACGTGCAGGAGAGGCCCATGAACCCGCCCGAGCGTCATGACCCGTTGCCCGGCCAGTCAGCCGAAGATCACCAGGAAATTGCGGAGTGGCGCGATGCCCTGTTGTCTGTCATCGCCCATGGCGGCGCGGACCAGGCCAGGCGGATTCTCGACCGGCTGGTGGCCGTGGCGAGGGAGTCGGATCTCGGTTGGCGACCCAGCCATCGCACGCCTTACATCAACACCCTTGGCGTTGAGCAGCAGCCTGTATTCCCTGGGGATTTGGCCATTGAAGAACGGCTGGCCTCGATCATGCGCTGGAACGCGCTGGCGATGGTTGCCAGGGCCAACCATGCCTATGGCGAATTGGGCGGGCACATCGCCAGTTACGCCAGCGCCGCCGACCTGTTCGAAGTGGGTTTCAACCATTTCTTCAAGGCGCGTACCGACACCAGCGGTGGCGACCTGGTGTTCTATCAGCCGCATTCGGCGCCGGGTGTCTACGCCCGGGCGTTCCTCGAAGGACGCCTCGATGAGCAGGACCTGCAACACTATCGGCAGGAAATCGGCGCTCGCGCCCATGGCGCGCGAGGCCTGTCGAGTTATCCGCACCCGTGGCTGATGCCGGACTTCTGGCAGTTCCCCACCGGCTCCATGGGCATCGGTCCGATCAGCTCGATCTACCAGGCGCGTTTCATGCGCTATCTGCACCACCGTGGCCTGCAAGACACCACGGGCCGGACCGTCTGGGGAGTGTTCGGCGACGGCGAAATGGACGAGCCCGAGAGCATGTCGGCGCTGACCCTGGCCGCGCGGGAGGGGCTGGACAATCTGGTGTGGGTGGTCAACTGCAACCTGCAACGCCTGGACGGGCCGGTGCGTGGCAACGGCCGCATCATCGACGAACTGGAAGCGCTGTTCGGCGGCGCCGGCTGGAACGTGATCAAACTGGTCTGGGGCTCCGATTGGGACAGCCTGTTCGCCCGTGATACCGAGGGCGCCCTGGTCAAGGCGTTGTCCAGCACCGTCGATGGCCAGTTCCAGACATTCGCGACCAAGGACGGGCGTTTCAACCGTGAGCAGTTCTTCGGCCAGAACGAGGCCCTGGCGCAGTTGGCCGAGGGCCTGAGCGATGAGCAGATCGACCGCCTCAAGCGCGGTGGTCATGACCTGGTGAAGATCTTTGCCGCGTATCACAGCGCACAGCTTGAAAGCAGCAAGCCCACGGTGGTTTTGGCGCAGACCAAGAAGGGTTTCGGCATGGGCGACGCGGGGCAGGGCAAGATGACCGTGCACCAGCAGAAGAAACTCGACAAGGACGCCTTGCTCGCCTTTCGCAACCGCTTCAACTTGCCGTTGACCGATGAGCAGGCCGCCGCGCTGAGCTTCTTCAAGCCGGACGAAAACAGCGCCGAGATGCGCTACCTGCATGAACGTCGCCGTGCGCTGGGCGGCTACATGCCGGCGCGATCCTCTGTCTGTGCGCCATTGCCGATTCCGGATATCAATGGCTACGGCACGTTCGCCATCGCCGCCGATGGCAAGGAAATGTCGACCACGATGGCTTTCGTCCGCCTGCTCGGCGGGTTGCTGCGGGACAAGCAATTGGGGCCGCGCATCGTGCCGATTGTGGCGGACGAGGCGCGGACGTTCGGCATGGCCAGCCTGTTCAAGCAGATCGGTATCTACTCCAGCGTCGGGCAACGCTATGAACCGGAAGACATCGGTTCGATCCTCAGCTATCGCGAAGCCCTCGATGGCCAGATCCTGGAGGAGGGCATCAGCGAGGCGGGGGCGATCAGTTCCTGGGTCGCCGCCGCGACCAGTTACTCGGTTCATGGCTTGCCCATGCTGCCGTTCTATATCTACTACTCGATGTTCGGGTTCCAGCGCATTGGCGACCTGATCTGGGCCGCCGCCGATCAACGGGCTCGCGGCTTCCTGCTCGGTGCCACCGCCGGCCGCACGACCCTGGGCGGCGAAGGCCTGCAACACCAGGACGGCAGCAGCCACCTGATGGCCGCGACGGTCCCCAACTGCCGGGCGTACGACCCGGCCTTTGCCGGCGAATTCGCGGTGATCCTGGATCACGGCATGCGTCAGATGCTCGAGCGCCAGGTGGACGAGTTTTACTACGTCACCCTGATGAACGAGAACTACCCGCAGCCCAACCTGCCGGCAGGTGTCGAAGCAGCCATCATCAAGGGCATGTACCGGTTTGCCCGACATGAATCAAAAGCTGCCCGTGGTCGCGTGCAGTTGCTGGGTTCGGGCGCCATCCTGCGCGAAGTCATCGCCGCCGCCGGGTTACTGGCCAGTGACTGGAACATCGACAGCCAGGTGTGGAGCGTCACCAGTTTCACCGAACTGGCCCGTGATGCCCGGGAGGTCGAACGCTGGAATCGCCTGCATCCACAACAACCGGCGCGGCACAGTCACCTGCAAGCGTCGCTCGACGACCGGGCTCCGGTCATTGCCTGTACCGATTACGTTCGCGCGGTGCCGCAACTGATTGCCAGTTATACGACGGGCCGATACACCGCGCTCGGCACCGACGGTTTCGGGCGCAGTGACACCCGCCAGCGGCTGCGCCGGTTCTTCGAAGTGGATCGTCATCAGATCGTCTTGAGTGCGCTGACCGCGCTGGTTCACGAAGGGCAAATGGCGGCGGATGTGTGTGCCGAGGCGATCGCCAGGTACGCCATGGACGTGGACGGCATGGCGCCCTGGGAGACATGAAAGCGCCAGCTCTGAGTCAGGGCTGATCAGCTTTGATGCGATTGAAGGAGACTGAAAGGAGTTTTTTCAACGAACGGGCAAGCGGAACTTCTACTTTCTTGTGAATGATGTAAGAGGCACCCAGCATCAAGGCGATGGTGCCCCATAACAGCACGTGTGAATTGACCGCCGGGTAGGCGATGTTGAAGATCATGAAACCGATCATTTGGTGCAGCAGGTAAAGCGGGTAGGTGATTGCCCCTGCGGTCGTCCAGTTCAATCGCCCGATGACGCCCGTCCTGTTCATGATGATCAAAAGGAATGTGACGAAGAACAGGGTGATGATGCTGCACACGATCAGCGGGCTGAACTCGGTGGGGTATTTGCTTTCGAGCAATGCGGCCCATGCCACCGCGGTGTAGCAGGCCAGTGCCAATGCGCCGATCAACAGGAACACTCGCGTCTTGGTGAATCCCTTGTTCCACAGGAGGTAGAACGTTGCACCCGCGATGAAATAGGCGGCGTAGTCGGTAATCAATATCGAGCGCAGCTTTTCAAACGCGAGCCCTTCTGCCGTGGCGGCAATCAAGAGCCAGACCACCAGGCAGCTCTCGATTTTTTCAATTTTCCTCATGCCCAGCAGTACCGAAATCATCAGGTAGAACTTTATTTCCACAAACAGTGACCAGTACACGCCATCGATGGGCGGCACACCGATGAATTCGCTCAGTAGTGTCATGTTGACAAGGTATTGATAAAAATCGGCGGTGTACCGGGGTTGTCCGATGGCCAGGGTGATCACGAACGTCAGGGTGCAGCACGCCCAGAACGCCGGGTAGAGACGGATGGCGCGGGAGATGAAAAACACTTTGAGGTTGTTGTTCGAAGCGGTCATCAGGATGACGAATCCGCTGATCATGAAAAACAGCTCGACACCCAGGTAACCGTATTTCGCCGGCTCTGCCAGCAACGGGTAGGGCATCGTGGACATGTCGCCTTTTGCGTAGCCACGGAACGCATAGTGAAAAAACACCACGGCCATGGCTGCCAGAAAACGCAGCAAGTCCAGTTCATTCAGCCGGCGTTTGATCACGAATGTGCGCTCCAGTTTTTTTGGCGCTGATGGACAACTGATCACCCTGCCGATTGAACGGGTGTGCCGGGGTGGGGAGTAGAGCGGGCAGGGCTGCCGCAGGCTCCTGCGTCGGGTGAGCCAGGGCTGGGGCGTGTCGGTTATTGGGTGTGGATCCGTTGCTGCGGTAACGGCGGCTTATGGTTCCGCTCTTACAGCGGGTCACTTTGAATAGCTGTACGGACTGGACACATGGTCGCCGCGCTGGGCCATCCCTGGCCCAGCGCGGCTAAACCGGCGTCCTGGCGGTTTACCCACTGCGCAATGCCTGCGTTCGGCCATCGTGGTTTAACGGGGCGCCCAGATCAAAATCAAAAGCCAAAGCGAGGCGGCCTGATAGCCGACCTGACTCTTGTTGATGTACACCGTTCAAAATGTGGGAGCGGGCTTGCTCGCGAAGGCGGTTGTCAGTTGACACATGTATTGACTGACACACCGCCTTCGCGAGCAAGCCCGCTCCCACAGGGGGACGCGTACATCCGCGAATCAGGTCGGCTTTAAGGCCGCCTCGCTTGGCTTTGGCTGTTGAGGTGTACGCCCCAAAAATAGCGTTCACCGCCCTCGCTGCCACACCTTGACGTAATCAACACTAAAGGTAGAAGGCAGATCCGCATCATCAACGACCCCGAACCATTGCCACATGGCCTCGCTGTCAAAAACAACCTGCATCGGGAAGAAGAAGTGGTTGTTCTTCGACTCCCTGACCAGCACGCCATCGACGTACCAGCGCAGGCTGTCGGGCCGCCAGTCGAAGCCGTAGACGTGAAAGTCATCGGCCAGGCGCCAGGGGCTGATCCAGTTGCTGCCGTCGGCGATATGTTCGGTGCTCTGCGGCGTGGCCCAGAGGTGGGCGTTCATGTTGTATCGCCGGTCGAAGGCCGCGCCCTTGGTCTTGCCGCCAATTTCGAAGATGTCGATTTCGGTGGCGTTGTCGGCCATGCCCGTCCAGGCCAGCCAGAAGGCGCTGGAGCCTGCGGAGTTCATGGGTTTGGCGCGTGCTTCGTAATAGCCGTAGAAACCGCGTTCATTAGTACGCACCATGGCCGAGGAGTAGTCCTTGAAGCCCAGCTGGACGTACTTGTGCGGCAGGGTTTCCTTGCGAAAGACAATGTTCAGGTGGCCCTTGTCGACGCTGGCATTGTCCGGCTTGAACAGGGCCGGTTTGCGTCCCAGGGACTCGTTGCCGATGGCATTGTTGACGTGCCAGCGGGCACGGTCGAGGGTGGCGCCATTGAAGTCGTCGGACAGTGTCGGGTCGAGCGTCCACTGACCGGCATTGGCCTGGTCTGACAGCGGCAGTCGGGCGTTGGTCCGGGCCGGCACTGTGCCCAGCGGTCCGACACGGGTCCAGGTGTCGGCCACGGCGGGGATGGCCACCGACCACTTGTGCGCCAGGTACTCAAACGCCTGCCGACGCTCCGCCAGCGAGGCAAACCGACGGTCATACACCAACACTTCGGCGATGTCGCCGCGAAAGTTCTCGGCATTGCCAATGGCATTGCGTCCCACGGCATATGGACCGATGGGCACATCGTCAAGCTCCAGGACGGAAACGGTCGGTGCATACGCGGTGGCCTGTTGCAGGCTGATGGCGAAATTGGGCAACACATTATCGTTGTTGGCTGTTTGCGGCCGTGAACTGAACAAGCGTTGCCAGGGATCGACCTTGGCTTGTTCGGGTAGGCGACGGGACACGATCAATACCGTCACATCGCCTTTGGCTGTGCGAATGCTGTTGCCCAGAAACGCCGAAGCGCCACTGAACCGCACCACCGAATGACCATTCAAGGCGTTGTTCACCCACTGCGGCGGCGAAGCGGCATCGTCGACCCTGGCGTCATTGGAGCGGGCGGATTTGTCGCTCCAGCGCTGAATCCGGCCCTGCGCATCCAGGGGCAGGGTGGTCGCATCGGCCGCGTCCAGCCACAGTACCAGCCCTGTGGCAGGTGGCTGCGCGGCCTCGCCAGCCAGCGACAGCAGCAACAGGCAGGCCGCCAGCCATGGCTTGATGCCCGGCATCACTTGACTCCGATCATCGCCGGCATTTCGACGCAGGACTGATACCCCTGCGGATTCCCCGACTGCCACCGCCAGGTATCAATGATCATCTGCTCCAGGTTGCGTTGTGCGCGCCAGTCCAGTTCACGTGCGGCCTTGCCCGGGTCGGCCCAGCACTCGGGGATATCCCCCGGGCGTCGCGGGGCGAAGCGGTAGGGAATGCTGATGCCGGTAATGTCCTCGAAACTGTGGATGATCTGCAGCACGCTGTAGCCGATGCCGGTGCCGAGGTTCCAGGCGTGGATGCCGCTGCGTTGCTGCAACACCTGCAACGCCTTGAGGTGACCATGGGCAAGGTCCACCACGTGAATGTAGTCGCGCACGCAGGTCCCATCCACGGTGGGATAGTCGCAGCCGTACACCGTGAGTTCGGCAATCCGGCCGATCGCGACCTGGGTCAGGCACGGCAACAGGTTGTTGGGGCGGCCTTTGGGGTCTTCTCCGATCATCCCGCTCTCATGGGCGCCAATCGGGTTGAAGTAGCGCAACAAGGCGATGCTCCAGCGTGGATCGGAGAGGCACAGGTCGGTGAGCAATTGCTCGATCATGAGCTTGGTGCGACCGTAGGGATTCACCGGCTTGCCGGTGCCGAAGTCTTCCTGGATCGGCGTCCGGGCGGGCTCGCCGTAGACCGTGGCCGAGGAACTGAACACCAGGTTGAACACCCCGTGAGCCGCCATCGCCCGGCACAGGTTCACGGTCCCGGCGACGTTGTTGGCGTAATAGTCCAGCGGCAGGCGAAGGCTTTCTTCCACGGATTTGAGACTGGCGAAATGCACCACCGAATCGATGGCGTAACGGCTGAAAATCTCGTCGAGCAGGATCGAGTCGCGGATATCGCCGTTGATGAAGTCGATCGAGGTATGGGTCAGTTGCTCAAGGCGCGCGATGCACTCTCGACAACTGTTGCACAGGTTGTCGAGCACCAGCACAGAGTGTCCGGCATTGATGAGCGCCAGGGCGGTATGGGAACCGATGTAGCCGGCCCCGCCAGTAATCAGCGTAGTTTTGCGCATGGTGAGCTGTTCCTGTTTCGGGATTGAATTCAGCGAGCGGTGAAAACCGATTTGAATTCCTGCGGCCAGCGCGGGTGCATGACGCTATACGCCACGGCATAGCTCAACGCGCCGACCACGATGTTGCCGATCAGGTGCAGGTAGCCTTGGACACCCAATCTTGAAGAAACCACCAGGACGATCACGGCCATGACCAGCGAGGCAATCACGCTGCGATAGTTGCTGTCGAAAAACAGCCGCCATTCATAGCCGATAGCGCTGTTCAAGCCGGCGATTTGCAGGGGCGTGATGACCACCATCCGGGCCAGCAGGCCCAGGGCCGCGGCCATGCCGCCATAGACGCTGCCGAAGCTGTAGACCAGTGCCAGGGCCAGGACCGTGGTGAGCACTTCGGCCTTGATGGTCAGGTGGCTGCGATTGACCGCGACCAGTGCGGTCGTGGCGTACATGGCGGTGTTGCCGATGGCGGCCGTGCACGCCAGCACTTGCAGCAGGGGAATGGCGTCGCTCCAGCGCTCGCCGAAAATCAGCAGGATCAGGTCCTGTGCCGTGAGTGCGAGGCCGATGAACAGGGGCGTCAGCACGAAGCCGCTGACGGCGGTCGAATCGCCGAGGATCGCGCGCAACCGCGATGGATCGGCACTGCGCCGGGAGAACGCCGGCAGCGCATAGCTCAGCAGGCCGTTGTAGATCGCCGTGCGCGGCAGCTCGATGATGCGCATCGCCATGTTGAACATGCCGACCGCGCTGGCGCCGGCCGTCATGCCCAGGACTACGTTGACCCCGCGTTGCAGGGTTTGCGAACTCAGCGCGTTGATGGCGACCGGCGTGCCGGCCTTCAACAGTTCGCGCAAGAACGGACCGTCGATGTGAAAGGCAATGCGTCGCGGGTCGGCGAGCATCAATACGATGATGGACACCCATTCCATGATCAGGGCCTGGGCAATGACCGCCCAGGCTCCCCACCCCCAGAGCGCGACCGCGATGCCGCCGACGCCGCCACACACCTTGCCCAGCAACGTGCGCGACGCCAGCGCCTTGAAGTTACCGCTGCGGCGCATTTGCGCCACATAGACCCGCGCCATCATGGTGAACAGGATCTTCACCGAAGCCACCGCCGTCATCCATTGCAGCACCGGGTCGCTCGTGTAGAGCATGGCCGCGCCCGAGATCACCACGATGGACAGCAGGCTGACGAGCACCGAGGCCCAGAAAGCCGTGGCGATGTGTTTGTCCTCCAGCCGTTCGAGTCGTACCAGCGGGTCTTCCAGCACCGACGAATACACCAGGCCGATCAACTCGACGATGGCGATGATCACCGTGCCCACACCCAACTCTGCCGGTGTCAGCAACCTGGCATAGGCGACAAAGGTGATCATCGACAGGAAAATCAGGCCGAATTTCTCGGTGAAGATCCAGATCAAGGTAACCAGACGGTGATTGGCCATGGCGCGCGCCCGTTCAATGCGCGGTGGTTGAGGCGGTTGCCCGGCGCAACGTCCTGGCGCGGGCATAGAGGTAGCGCAGGGTCGGTTTGCCGTTGGCGAAGATCAGGGTTTTCCAGGAACACTCCAGCATGCGCCGGTACACGTCGATGACCTCGGCATGTTCGCCACGTCGGGAAAAGGCATTGAGAAAATCGGTGTGGTTGCCCAGCACGAAATCGGTCCGCTGCTGCTTGCTCAGCTGCGCGCCATAGCGGGCCAAATACACTTCGATGAAGCGGATCTTGTTCTGGTAGTACTTTTTCGGTTGCGCGGTCATGTTGCCGCCGTTGATCGTGCGATCCAGCAGCACCTGCGGCACTGTATGGATCTCCCAGTGTTCGGCGATCCGGGTCCACATGAAGCGGTCTTCGGAATACCGCAGGCCGGCATCGAAGCCGCCCAGTTGCATGATCACGTCGCGCTTGACCAGCGCGGTGGAGACGCCATTGACAACGTTGGCGTGGATGAAATCGTAGAAATGCCGGCCGTGCTTGCGCAGGTTATCCAGTTGTCGCCTGCCGTCGCTGTAATTGACCTGCGCATAGCAGTCGATCAGCCCCACCGGCTTTCCCTGGCGAGTGAGGTCGTCATACAGCGCCAGTTGCAGCTCCAGCTTCTGCGGACGAAATTGGTCATCGGCATCGAGCATCGCCACAAACGTCTCTTCAGAATGCCGCAACCCGTGGTTGCGGGCACTGGCCTGGCCTTCGTTGGCTTGCTGCAACAGCGTCAGGCGAAACGGTGCCGCGAAGTCCCTGACCCGTTGGGGGCCGTCATCGGTGGAACCATCGTCGACGACAATGACGTGATCGGGCAGCCGGGTTTGCGCGACCAGGGACGCCAGTGTTTGCTCGATGCTGTCGGCACCGTTGTACATCGGGATCACGACGCACACGGTCGGGGGTAAAGCGTGGGCTTGGTCTGACACGGGCATTTCTCCTGTGGTTACGCCTGGGCCGAGTCGCGCGGCATGGCCCCGTCAGACGGACGCTGACGCTGGGTTGCCGGTGCAAACTCGGGGTATGTCGCGCGGTGATGCCGAAAGGACAGGGCAAGGGTGCAGAACACCAGAAACTCGGCGGAGCGGTAGTTGGGAATCACATACGCCACGTAGTTGGTGACGATGAACAAACCGATGATCACCAGGGCGCTGGCGCGAAACTGTGCCGCCTGGTTCGCCGTCACGGCGCGGTATTGTTTGAGCAGCGCTTCGCCCAGCAGCAGCGTCAGGGCAACCAACTGGATAACGCCGCCGTTGAGCAGGGTCTCCACGTAGCCGCTGTGGGCATTGCCGATGTAGCCCCAGCGATTGATGAAGGCATCGGCGTCGCGACTGGCCCAGAAGGCGCCGAAACCGTAACCCTTGAGCCATTCCTGGTCGACGAATGGCGCCAGCAGCTCCCAGATCAGCGTGCGGTCGGTGAGTGACGGATCGCGGCCGGCCATCTCCAGCAGCCACGCGATGTGGTTGTACAGCAACAGGCAAACCAGCAGGAATACCAGCGTGCAACCGAAGAACAGCCACTGCGAACGGTTGAGGCGCAAGCGGATCAGGGTGAGGAAATACCCGTAGCTCACCGTACCGGACACAATCAGTGCCACGCCGGTCGCCGACTGGGCGAGCAGCACGGCGACCAGCGAAAAAAACGAGCAGAACAGGGCCCAACGGTTGCGCTGGCGGATCATCGGCAGCAACAGCAGGATGGCGATCGCGTTCAGTCGTGCGCCGGCATTCTTTTCGGAAAAGATCCCCTTGAACGCACCGTCGCGAATGCCGCCGGAGATGAAGGCGACACTGGGCATGAGCAGGGCGAGTATCAGCCCGATCAAGGCCGCCACGCCGATGGCACAGCCGAGCATGAAGGTGATTTTTTCGAGGCTGTAGTTGTAGGCGATGAAACCGGCGAAAAACACCACGCTGATCAGCGCGATAAACCGCTTGAGACTCAACATCGGGTCGTGGGACCAGCCGATCGACGCCGCGACACAGAGCATGAACACCAACAGAAAGAAATTGCCCCGGTAAAAACTCTTGCTGAGGAACACCTTGTTGCGGATGAAGAAATACAACGGCACCAGCAGGGTAATCAGGCCGCATACCTGGTTGGTGACGTTACCGGCGAGGTCTTTGTCGATGTCGTCGAAACTCGCTGCGCCACCCAGCCCGAGGAAAAACGCAATCACCTGGATGTAGAACAGCACGCCGAACAGGGTGAAGGCGTCGCGCAGGGTGGAATGCCTGATCTCCAGTGTGCTCATGGCAATGGCCTCCCGAGCAGCGCGGCGAGGTAGGTTTGCACGGCGCTGGCATTCATGAATCGTGCGGCGGCATCGATGCGCGATTGGCGCTGCAGGTCTCGCGGCGTGGACAGTTGCAGGGTGATCGCTTGCGCCAGGGCCAGCGGGTCGTCGACGGGCACGAGCGGGGCGACGATGCCACCGATGAGAATGTCCTGCGGGCCATGGGGGCAGAGGGTCGAAACCACCGGCGTGCCCGTGGACAGGGCTTCTACCAGCGCGTTGGGGCTGCCCTCGAAGCGTGACGACAGCACGAAACAGTCGGCGGCAGCCACTTCTGCCATGGGATCGCGGGTGTAGCCCGGCAAGTCGAACCGGTCCGCCACGCCCAGCGTTTTGGCCTGCGCTTGCAGTTGGGCCCTGAGCGCGCCTTCGCCAAAAATGACCAGGCGAGCCCCGGTATCCGGCAGTGCCGCGAAGGCGGCGATCAAGGTGTCGAAGCCTTTTTGCGGGGCCAGGCGACCCACGGCGACAATCACCGGGCCGGATTTCTCCCGCAGCCAGTAGTGAACCGGCAGACCGAGCCTCTTGTGGCGAAAGTCGTTGTCGAGGACCGGGTTGTCGGCCACGGTGACATCCCGGTGCCGCGCAATGGTGGTTTTGACCAGGTCCTGGGCAACGCCTCGCGAGACGCAGATCACCGGATTGGGAATGAGCCGGTACAGCAGCGGTGCCACCAGGTACGCCACCCGCACCATGAACGCGGGGTTGACGTATTTGTCGTGGGAAAACGCGTTGCGCTCGCTGACGTGCAGCCGGGCCAATGTCCCTGACAGCGCGGCGGCGGCGATCGCCACCACATTGACGTGGGTGAGGGCAGCCAGTTGCGCGTCGAAGCGATTGGCCCGCAGAAATCGCGCGAGTGCCGGCACCGCTCGGGCGCTGCGCGGACTTTGCAGCTCAACCTTTTTTACCCGTGGGTCGAGTTGCGTGGCATGCACGCCGCCGCCGGTGAGCATCAGCAAGGTCACGTCATTGCCTGCGTCCACCAGCGCGCCGGCCAGGCGCGCCATCATTTTTTCAGCCCCGCCCGCGCCGAGGTCATGCAGGATAATCAGCAGCTTTTTCATTGATTCCATACCTGGTAGTACGCCTGCGCGGCGTGCTGGCTGGTGTACGGGTGAATGGCCTCCGTGAGCATTTTCGCGCTGGGTGCAACGGACCCCTGGGACGTCAGGCTGTGCAGCATGCCGCTCGCCAGCGCCGGTACATCGTTGACCTTGACCAGTTGGCCAAGCCGGCCGTGGTCCAGCAGTTCCCTGGGCCCGGTCTCGCAGTCGCAGGCCAGCACGGGCGTACCCAGGGCCAGCGCCTCGATCAGTACGGTCGGCATGCCTTCCTGCACGGAACTGAGAATGAACAGACGTGCGTGCCTGAGCAGTGGATAGGGGTTACTCAGGAATCCGGTGAAATGCACCCGGTGTGCGATGCCCAGGCGGCTGGCCTGGGTGGTCAGCGCGTCGAGCAAGGGGCCGTCGCCGACGATGACCAGGTCCGGCAACGCTGCACTGCGCAACGCCAGGGCGTAGGCGTCGAGCAACAGGTGAAACCCTTTGGGCTGCACCAGGCGGCCCAGGCTCAACCAGTAGTCGCCGGGCAGTCCGGCGGGCAGCGGTGCCCTGGAGGCTTGGAGCAGTTGTTCGGTGACGACGGCATTGGGGCAGTAACGGATTCGCTGCCGACCCCATGGCAGCAAGTCGACGAGGGCCTGGCGCAGGGCGGTGGAGACGGTGACGACCTTGCCACCGCCACACAAATACAGGCTGTAGAGCCATCGCAGGCTGGAAGGGCCGGTGTTCTGTTCAGTGCAATCGAGTGTCGCGTGGCGGCTGTAGATGACGTTGCCGGAACGGCCCAGGGTGGCGAACCAGGTGCAGAGGTTGGCCTGCTCCTTGGCGGAGATCAGGTGGGTGATGCCCTCACGGCGAATGAGACGGCGCAACAGCGCGATGGACTTGAGCAGCCCGACGATCCCGCTGCCGCCGCCCTGGATGTGTTGAACACCCGGGGTGTCGGGTGAGTCGCCGTTCATGACGAAAAAACTCACACGCCGGCCGTCCTTGAGAAACTGCTCGGACAAGCGTTGCTGAACGCGCTCGACGCCGCCGCCCGACTTGAAATCCTTGAGGATAAACAGGATGTGCATGGTCATTCCCCAACGCTGATGGCGACTTTGCGCCGAGCGAGCATCACCAGCAGGTGCAGGAAGTTGCCCGGGTAGTCGATGAGGTAGCGTTTGATCGTATGGGGTTCGCGGTACATTCGATAAAACGCGCGCAGGTGCAGGCGATTGATCAGCGCGGGGTAGTACTGCCGCGTAGCCATGGCTTCCTGCCGAATGAACCCGCCACAGGTAAAGGCGACGCCGCCGAAGCCCGCGCGCAACGCATCCTCGACGAACTGCTCCTGGCGCCCGGCGCCCAGGCCGACGATCAGGATGTTCGCAGCGCTGCGGCAGATGTCGGCCCGAAGGTCTTCGGCCTGCGCCGCATCGAAGTAGCCGTGGTGATAACCGGCGATGCCCAGCCGTGGATAGAGTGTCTGGATCTTGCTGACGAACAGCGCCAGTTCAGCTTGCCGGGCACCGACGAAATACACGCGCTTGCCCTGTTGCTCGGCGCTGCGCAGCACCAGGTCGGCAATCGAGGTGAAATCGAAGCTGACCCGGCCAATCGTCCGGCCGGTCACGCGCGACATGAAGGTCGACATCAGCAGGCCGTCGCAAAAATAGGCGACGGTGCCGGGAGCCTGTTCGAAAAAACTGCCAATGGACGCAAAGTTGATAAAGGAATAGGCCTGGTTGGCCTCCAGTAGCCGCGGTGAGTAATGCCTGACGAGTTCCAGTCGGATCATGGCGTGACTCCTGTCAGATAACCGCGTGGGTCTGGCGGCCCACGCAGATGTAGGTAAAGCCACGGTTGCCCAGGCGCTGCGGATCGAACAGGTTGCGTCCGTCGAAGATCAGCGGTTGCTTGAGCTGCCGGCTGAGCAGGTCGAAGTCCGGTGCGCGAAAGGACTGCCACTCGGTGACGATGATCAGCGCATCGGCATTTTTCAGCGCCGCTTCCTTGGTGCCCGCCAGTGTCAGGTCATCGCGGGCGCCGTAGATGCGCTGGGCCTCTTCCATGGCTTTGGGGTCGAAAGCCTGGACGCTGGCGCCGGCGTGCCACAGGGCTTCCATCAACACCCGGCTTGGCGCTTCGCGCATGTCGTCGGTGTCGGGCTTGAAGCTCAGGCCCCACAAGGCAAAGGTCTTGCCGCGCAGGGCGCCGTCGAAGTGATTGAAAATCTTGCCGTACAGGCTGGCTTTCTGTTCGTGGTTGCGCGCCTCGACGGCCTTGAGCAGCCGGGCGTCGATGTCGACTTGTGTGGCGGCATGGATCAGTGCCTTCACGTCCTTGGGAAAGCACGAACCGCCGTAGCCAAGTCCCGGGTAGATAAACTGATAACCGATGCGCGGGTCGGAGCCGATGCCGTGGCGCACCTTCTCGATGTCGGCGCCGAGTTTTTCCGCGAGGCAGGCCATTTCGTTCATGAAGCTGATCTTGGTCGCCAGCATGCAGTTGGCGGCGTACTTGGTCAGCTCGGCGCTGCGCACGTCCATGACGATGATTTTTTCGCGGCTGCGATTGAACGGCGCGTACAGTTCGCGCATCACCTCTTCGGCACGCGGGCTGTCGGTGCCGATGATGATCCGGTCCGGGCGCATGCAGTCTTCCACCGCGCAGCCTTCCTTGAGGAATTCCGGGTTGGAGACCACGTCGAACGTGAGATCACTGCGCCCGTTGTCGGCCAGCACCTGCTCGATGCAAGCACGCACACGGTCACCGGTGCCGACCGGCACGGTGGATTTGTCGACGATGATGTGGTGCCGGTCCATGTGCAGCGCGATGGTCTGCGCCACGCTCAACACGTATTGGAGGTCCGCCGAACCGTCTTCGTCAGGTGGCGTGCCGACGGCAATCAGCAGCACATCGCCATGGTGGACGGCGCCGGGCAGGTCGGTGGCGAATTGCAGGCGTCCACTCTGGTAATTGTCGCGGACCAGGCTTCTGAGGCCGGGTTCGTAGATCGGCAGCGTGCCTTCCTTCAATGCCTCTACCCGGGCAGCGTCGACATCGACGCAAAGCACGTTGTGGCCAACCTCCGCCAGTGCGGCGCCCTGGACAAGGCCGACATAACCAATACCGAATACGCTCACATTCATGGTCAAACCTCGGGTCGTGTTGACAGTGATCAGCGATGGGGCAGGGCGTCAGTAGATGTTTTTCGAGAACAGCGTGAAGGGGGTCTTGATGAGGATCTTGATGTCGAGCCACAGCGACCACTGGTTGATGTAGTTGAGGTCCTGGGCGACGCGCAGCTGCATTTTTTCCACCGTCTCGGTTTCGCCGCGATGCCCGGTGATCTGGGCCAAACCGGTGATGCCCGGCTTGAGGCGATGGCGGGCCATGTAGGCGCGGACTTTTCCGGTGTAGTAAATGTTGTGGGTGACGGCGTGCGGGCGCGGGCCGACCAGGGCCATTTGCCCCAGCAACACATTGAACAGTTGCGGCAACTCGTCGATGGAGCTGCGACGCAGGAAGCGTCCAACGGGGGTCACGCGATCGTCTTCGCGCGTGGCCTGGCGCACTTCGCGGTCGTCGTGCACGCGCATCGAGCGAAACTTCCAGACCTTGATCACTTCCCCGTTGCAACCGTGGCGATTCTGCTTGAACAGCACAGGGCCGGGGGAGCTGAGCTTGACGGCGGCGGCCACCAGCAGCAGCAACGGACTGAGCACTATGATCGCCACGGCGGCCAGGCTGCGTTCGAA
Source organism: Pseudomonas fluorescens (assembly GCF_902498195.1). GTDB lineage: Bacteria > Pseudomonadota > Gammaproteobacteria > Pseudomonadales > Pseudomonadaceae > Aquipseudomonas > Aquipseudomonas fluorescens_BU. The sequence continues at coordinate 354,416 of NZ_CABVIY010000003.1, forward strand.
CAGGTCCTTGCAGAACAGGCTGGTGGGATGGGAGCTGATCAGGCTTTCGTTGAGGTAAATGGCCGGCATTCGCTCGATTTCCGAGATCGAATGGTTGAGCAGCACCATGCTGCCGAAATCCGGGATCCACACCACGTCCACGTTCAAGTCCAGCAGGTCGATGTACAACGCTTCGATGGTTGAAGCGTGCGCCATGGTCAGGACGACGTAGACGCGGCGTACTTCCAGGCGGGAGATGATTTCGCGGATCGAGTCGACGTGGCCGAGCAGCGGCAGAATGCTGGGAGCCGGGCCGCTGTTGTCCGCGGCACGAATAAACCCCAGCACCAGCGCACGGTTGGGCCTGGAGAGTTTTTTCGCCAACTCATGGGCGGTCGGGCATGTGCCGATGATCACCGAACGGCGCTCGTTGCAGAGCATCCGGGAGTGCAGCCGGGCAAAGTAGTGCAGGGGCAGAAAACTTGCGGCCTGGACCACGAAGCCCAGCACCGCCCAAACCATAATCACTTGGCGCGAATACAGCGCACTGGTCTGGGTGATGAAGGCGATGGCCGCCAGCACGGCCATCAGGATCAACCAGCCGGCCAGCAACCGGCCGAGGCCGACCAACAAGCCATGGCGCTTGTGGTAGACCTGCATCAGGCTGTAGATCGGTACCGAACCGAGCACCGCCAGGATGATCAGAATGCGGTATTCGCTGGTCAGGCTGCCAACGCGCCAATACACCAGCAGCATCAGCACGCAAGTGGCCAGCGTCAGCGCACACAGCCACTGACCCCAGAACGTCAGGCCTCGGCGATGTGTGATATGGGCGGTATAGAGCGGTGTCATGGGCTTGACCTCAAGGCAGGAGTAATGCATCAGCGTGGGTCGGGCAGGCACGGCGTGGCCCCCGGGCGCTATTTCGTAGCTCGGCAGAGGTGAAGCTGATTGTTGGCAGGGCAGACGTTGGCGTAAGGGGCAGGCGGGGTCGCAGTGTTATCGAGGCGCGAAGCCGTAGTTGTAGAACGACCGGGAATGGAGGTAGCCGTACTTGCGTGCCTTGCGCAGGTCGACCTGGTTGAGCACGGTGCCGAATACCGGCACATGGCTCTGTTGCAACATGGCCAGGCCTCGCTGCGCCTGGCTGATCGGCGTGCTGTCGGCCTTGACCACATAGATCACCGCGTCCGAATGCTTGGCCAGCAACAGCGCGTCGCTGATCATCTCTGCCGGTGGCGAGTCGATGATGATGTGGCGGTAACGGGTCTTGAGCACCTCAAGCATGCGCGCCATGCGCGGTGAGCTGAGCAGGTCCTGCGGCGGTGGCTGGCGCGATGCATTGAGCGAGTCGGCGGGAGACGGCAGGCGCGGCGCGGCGAACAGATCCAGCGACGGCGGCATGACCTTCCCGGACAGCAGCATGTCCAGATTACCCACCGACACGATGCAGTCCTCGAGCCGGGCGGTACCGGCAATCACATTGGCCAGCCCCGGGGTGTCAGACGCAAAATCGAAATTCAGCGAAAGGGTCGGCTGGCGCATGTCGGCATCGATCAGCAGTACCCGCTCCAGCGAAGAGAGCGAACTGGCCAGGTTGTTGGCAATGGTGCTTTTGCCCTCGCCGGCAACGGTCGACGTCACCAGCACCACCTGCGATGGCTTTTCAGTGCTTTGCAGCATCAGCCAGGTGCGCAGATTGCGAATGGTCTCGGAAAAACGCGGGTTGTCGTTGTCTTCGAACAGGCGCGCCAATTGCCGCCGGTTTTTCTTCGTCACCAGGGGGACGACGCTGAGCAGCGGAATGTTGAGCGCGCTCTCGATCGACTCGTCGGTTTTGAAGGTGTTGCTCAGGCTTTCGAGCAGTAAGGCCAATGCCACACCGATGACCGCGGCGACCAGGCCGACGATCCCCACAATCAGTTTTTTGCGCGGCTTGCTGGCTTCGGCCGGAACAATGGCCGGGTCGACGATGCGCACTTTGGTGGAGTCCATGTCGGCGGTCGCCGCCGTTTCCTTCAGGCGGGTGACGAAGGTTTCGTACAGGGCGCGGGTGCTGTCGACCTCCCGCTGGAATTCGCGCAACTGGAATTCCTTGCGCGCAATGTCCTGGATCTGCGCCTTGTTACTGTTGAAGGATTGCCGCAGCGAGGCTTCGCTGGCCGAGGCGAGCTGGTATTGCCGTTCAATGCCGGCCACCACCTGCTGCACCTGCAGTTGCAGGCTGGTGGTGGCAGCGCGCAGTTCGGACTGGGCGGAAAGCAGGCTCGGGTGTTTCGGCCCGTAGCGGCCGGACAGCTCGTCGACCTTGGCTTGGGCCTTGGCCCGGTCCGCCTGGAACTGCTGGACCAAGGGGTTGCTCAAGACCGCCGGCACGCTGGAGAGTCGGCTCAGGTCGCCATTGCTCAAGGCCTTCGCCTGGCGGTATTCGCTTTCTGCTTCAGCGCGGTTGCGCCGGGCGTCGACCATGCGGTTGCCGGTCATTTCCAGTTCGTTGGCACTGATGGTGGCGACCCCGCCGACGTCGACCAGACCTTGCTCTTCCCGATACCCCTGGAGTTTTTTCTCCGCCGTGCGCAGGTTGTCGCGCAGCTTGACCAAGCGGATGTTCATCCACGCGGTGGTGGTCTGCGAGGACTTCTCGCTGGTGTCCAGCTGGCTGTCGGTAAAACCCTGGGCCAGCGCGTTGGCCGCCGCTGCCGCGAGGTTCGGGTCGGGCAGTTCCACCTCGATTTCAAGCAACTGGCTCTTGCCGATGAACTTGACGCTGGTGTGCAGCATGAGGTTCTGCGTGACCTGATTGAAGACGTCTTCTTCGGTCGGCACCTCTTTCTCCGGGATCCACTTGCCCAGGCCCGGGATCCATTGATCAAGGTCAAGATCCGCCAGCCACTGGCGCGGCGTGAACCATGGCTTGGGCTGCTGGCGCGGGTCGGTGACCGGGTGGGTCGTCAGGCCGAGCTTTTTCACCGCGCGTTCGGCAAGGTCCCGCGACTGCAGGAGCGCTTGTTGAGTCTGCAAATAATCGGTGGCGTTGCTGCCCGAATCCTTGACTTGCTGGAAGGACATCAGCGGCGGTGTCTTGTCGTTGAACAGCAAGGTGGTGCTGCCGATGTACTGCGGGGTAATGGTCGAGACCACGGCGATCGCCAGCACACAGCTGAGCAGGACCAGCCATCCGATGTTCCATTTGGCGCGCCAGATCACCCGCCACAGATTAAGCAGGTCAATGGTGTCCTTGTCTTCGCGGTACTGCTGATGCAGATGCGTTTGCAGGGGACGTTCGACGTAGGTGCTAGGGCTGTTGTCCATGATCAGAAAAACCCTTGTGCAATGGAAATGGTGTCGCCGGGGGCAATAGTGGTGGTTCGCGTGATGTCGTCGGTGACGGTGGCACTGCCATCGCCGCGCACGATGGTCACCCGCTTGATGGAGGCGCGCTCGGTCAGGCCGCCGCCCAGGGCGATGGCTTTCTCCAGTGTCAGCCCGGGCACGAAGGGATAGCTGCCGGGTTTTTGCACTTCGCCATTGATGTAGAACGAACGGTATTCAATCTGGCTGAGGCTGACTTTCGGATCGATCAGGTAGCCTTTCTTGAGCCCGTCGACGATGATCTTTTCGACTTGGCCGGGGGTGAGTCCCTTGGCGGAAATCTCGCCCAGGAACGGGTAGGAAAATGTGCCGGCATCGCTCAGGCGGATCTTCTTGAGGCTCAATTCCGGCTCGCCGAACACGATGATGCGCAAGACATCGCCAGCGGCCAGTTTGTATTGGGTGTCGGGGTCTGCTGCATGCGCATTGGATACAAAACCCAGTGCGAACAACAAACCAAGCGTCTGCGCGTTCATGTCGAAACCCTCGTGCTTAAAGGCTTACGTTGAAGCTGAGCTGAACCACGTTGCGGGTGAAACTTTCATTGTCGGCATCGGAGTCGTTATCGCGGTATCGATAGCCGAGTTCGATATCCAGCCATCGGCGCATTTCGTACACCACGGCCAGGCGGTAGTCCTGGAGGTTGTCGGTCCGGCTTTGGCCCTCGTAGACATAACGACCGAACCCGGCCTGGGCCACGGTGGTGATCCGTTCGGTCCAGCCATGACGCCAACCGACCTGGGTGAAGGTGGACTTGACGGCATCAGCGCCGTCATCGCCTTCGGCCAGGGCCTGGCGAGCGACGAAGGTAAAGGTCGAATAAGTGCGCGGTTTCCATTGCAGGTCGACCTGCCAGGTGGGGTTGTCGAGGTCCTTGGATTCGCTGTTGTCGAAGTCTTTTTTCTCGTAGCCAATGCGCACCTTGCCGGTGGTGCGGGCGGTGATGTCCCACACCGCACCGGCCAGTACCGCATCGGAGGTGCTGCTGCGCGGGCTGTTGGATTGCAGGTAATCGAAAACGGTGTGGTCGTATTCCAGCAGGCTGCGGGTATTGCTGCCGAGGCGGTGGTACCAGGTACTCGTCACACCCGTAGTATTGCGCTCCTTGTCCTCATTGATGCCGTCGGAGTTGTCGTAGCGCAGCTGCGCGTAGTTGGCCCCGAAGTCGATCTGGTTGTCGGCACTCTTGGCGCCGTAGGTATAGAGCCCGCCCACCCGCTTGTTGTTGATCTTGTCATTGATGCCTTCGACCGCCGTCGATTCCGTGCGCTCGTATTTGCGGTATTCGGCTTCGAGGGCCAGCCGATGCCGGTCGGTGAACTCCATGATGCTGTCCGCCCGCACGCGTTGGGCGGTGTACGAGGCATCCGACTCGTCGTGGTAAATGTAGCGGGAGGGCTGCCAGGTCAGTCGGGTGGCGCTGTTGCGATCTTCGGCCTTGAGTTCGAAGGAGGGCAGCAACTTGGTGATCATGGAAGACTGTCGATTGTTTTCCAGTTCGCGAAAGTTGTCGTCATGACTTTCCGACAACATGAAAGTCGGTGTGAAATCGAACCCATACACATCAATAGCCTGTGGATCAATACTCCAGGCCATTGTCGGGTACAAAGAGACCATGATCAGTGCGTAAGGGCAGCGTGATTTCAAGACCATGTCCTAGCTCCCGGGGAAAGCATACAAGTCAGGGGGTTAATTATTTATTTGTAGTGAGGGTTGCTGGCGTTCGAGATCACGTAATGGCAGACAAATCGCCTGGTCCCGATTAAGAAACTGCAGCAGGATCATCACGCGCTCAGTCCCCTGCGACGATATGAAAATGCCTTCCAGTGTCGACAGTGGCCCTCGAATGATCTGCAAGGGTTCGCCGGGCTTGAGGGGCTCGTTAACTTGCGATTCCGCCGATTCACAGCGCGCACGCAAGTGCTCGACGACATGCTCGGACACCGTCGCGGGGCCATGATTGAATTCGACGATACGACTGACACCACGCGTGGATCGTATGGGCGCCCAGTTGTCGTTACCGCCAAGATGGATAAACAGATACCCAGGGAAGAGGGATTCGCGCACCCTGTGTTGTTTGCCGCGAATCACACGTTCACTCATGAGTTGAGGATGGAATACAACATAGTTTTGTTGAGTCAGGTTGACGTGGGCACGTTCATCCTGGTGAGGCTTGCATTGCAGTAGATACCATTGAGACCGTTCCGGGCATATTGCGGGCATGCTGGTAAACTCCGTGAAGATCGAAAGTTTAGGCAGGCAGGGGCTCTATCGAGACCGGGAAAATAAAGTCGGGAGGGATGTATTTTTTATAAGTGCTGCGCATGCGTGTTTCAAAGTTGAATCACATCGTGTTACGTCAGTGAGACAGCCATGAATGATTTTGCGTTATTACTGACAGCTTGAATGGAATAAGACACTGACAGTTTGTCGCAGGCAAAGCTACCGCACGGTCCGTGTCACGGACCTTTAAGAATAAGGAGATCAGAAGTTGCCTGGGGAGCAGCGGTAAACGAACAAGTTGCACTCGTATGCTGTTCCAATAGACCGGTGTAGTTATTGACTACTCTCGGCAGCCTGTCAAACGATCGTTGTCAAAAAACGTGCCTTCTATCCATTAGTGCATTCGCTAACAGCCAACTGTCTGTTTTTACGAATAATTTTTTTTCCGTCGAGCGGATTAAACTTTTCAGAATGTTTATAGTCGTGCTCTGGCAAGATTGTCATGAAAACATTTTCCCGAAGTGGATCCTATTATTCAGCTGGACCCCTTTCTATAGCAACGCTATAACTACCCGCCTTGGGTTGGACAATGGGGCAGGGCATTATGACCGTTCTTGTGACTGGCGCCGCAGGATTCATCGGATATCACACGGTCAGGCGGTTGTGCCGCGAAGGACTTGAAGTCGTCGGTATCGACAACCTCAACGACTATTACAGCGTGGCGCTCAAGCACGCGCGGCTCAAGCGGCTGAGCGCGCTGGACGGCTTCCGTTTTCAGGCAATGGATATAGTCGACAAGTCGGCCTTGATGGCGTTGTTCAAGGAACAGGGTTTCACCGAGGTTGTGCATTTGGCCGCGCAGGCGGGGGTTCGCTATTCACTGGACAACCCGGATGCCTATGCGCAATCGAACCTGGTCGGGTTTCTGAATGTCCTTGAAGCCTGCCGACACCATCGTCCCGCGCATCTAATCTACGCATCGAGCAGTTCGGTATATGGCGCCAACAACAAGTTGCCGTTCAGCGTCGATGACCCGGTCGATCAACCGGTTTCGTTGTATGCCGCCAGCAAGCGCGCCAATGAACTGCTCGCCCACAGTTACTGCCATCTCTACGGTCTTCGCGCCAGCGGCCTGCGTTTTTTCACCGTGTATGGGCCCTGGGGACGTCCCGACATGGCCCTGTTCAAGTTCACTGAAGCGATGCTGAAGGGGCGGCCGATCGATATATACAACCATGGCCAGATGGGGCGCGATTTCACCTATGTCGACGACATCATCGAAAGCATTGCCCGACTGCGCATTAAACCGCCGGTGCCGGACAAGGGCGCGGATGGCGTCAACCGGATTTTCAACATCGGACGAGGCATGCCCGTTGCACTGATGGATTTTGTGCAATGCCTGGAATCGGCGTTGGGCATAAAAGCCCAGTGCAACTTTTTGCCGATGCAGCCTGGCGATGTCGTGAAGACCTGGGCGGATGTTTCGGCACTTGCAGATTGGGTCGGCTTTTCTCCGAAAGTCGGGATTGAAGAGGGTGTGATGCAGTTTGTTAGTTGGTATCGGGAGTATTATCAGGAACTCAGGGGCGGCGCAGGGATTTAACAGTTCAGGTGGGTTGAATAGATTGTTGTCGTCAGGTTGCGACAACTAACCTGTATAGCGGCTATGTGCGCATTACTACTAACTTCAAAAGGGAGTTACTGTACTAATATTCATTGGTGAATGGATCCAATTTGCGAGTTATCGGATAGCTTACTAATTTTTCGTTTGTAATCAGCGGGCAAATAAATTCAGCGGAAACTCGTGTAAGCTTTCGCTTACACGCTTTTGCGAGATCGGCTTGTTTCAAAAATTTTTATGGCTTTTTGATATCATTTATACTAAAAAGTACGCCGATGGCGATGTGAACACGCTTCGCGCGAGTATTCGCCTGCTGCAGTCCAGTAATAAAACCGCAACAAAAAATACTCTCTGCGCAAGCTGTTTACGCGTCGTTGACGCAGTAAAGCCTCAAGTACCACACGGTTTGGCTCTGTTGTGCTCAAGCTACTGACTGCCGTGGGATTACATCCTCACGGCCAGTCACTATGGATTTACCAACTGCCATCATGGGATGGAGTTAATCAAGGGAATAAGCATGACTGTTCTGCAGACAAAACTGGCCGAGTTGTACATTTCTTTCTTCAACCGCGCGCCCGATTCCGCAGGCCTGGCCTATTGGGTCGAGCAACTGGACAAGGGCCCGTTGACCCTTGAAGACATCTCCAAAAACTGGATGACCGAGCAGGCTGAAGGCCTCGCCAAGTACCCGTCGACACTGACAGACAACGATTTCATTACCCAGATTTACCAGGCCACTCTGGGCCGCGCGCCGGATGCCGAAGGTCTTGCCTACTGGCAGGATCAACTGACCAACAACAGTGTCGGTCGTGATGTGTTCCTGGCTGCCGTCATTAATGGCGCCAAGGCGAACACCTCGGCCCAGGGCGTGCTCGATGCAGCCAATCTGAGCAACAAGGCGACCGCAGGCGTAGCGTTTGCGGACAAGGGTCTTAACGATCTGACATTGGCCGCCCAGGTCGTCGCGTCCGTCAACAGCAACCCCGACACCCTGGCTGCCGTTCAAGCGGTCCTCAAGCTGGTACCGGCCGCAGCGGCTGACGTGACCCCGGGTTTGATCACCCTGCTGACGCAAACCTTCGACAGCATCATCAACCTGAACACCAAGGCCCCGAGCGAACTCGGCGACCTGGCGACCTACCTGACCACCGTGGCCAACCAGGCTGGCGCAACCACTGACCTCAGCATCCTGCTGGCCAACGTCGCGACTACCGTGACCAAGGCTGCAACCGACACTACCGCGCTGGACAACCCTGCGGCGCTGGCGGGTGATGCTGTGACAGCAGCCACGCCATCGACTGGCGGTGGCCCGGTAACGCCGACCGAGACCGTGATCACCAGCAAGGTTGGCGGTGACAACATCGACGTGACGGCTCATCCGACCAAGGTTGTTGTGCAGTTCGGTCAGGATAAGCAGGCGCTGGCTAATGCTGCACAGCTTATCGCCGATCAGACCGACGCGGATGCGCTGCTGGCAACGGCCGAAGCCTTGCAGGATACCGCCGATGCGACTGACGCCGCCGCGTTGCTATCTGCTGCTAGCGTTTTGCAAATTACTGCCGACCAGACTGACGCTGTAGCATTGCAAAACACCGCCAATCCTCTGAATGCTATCGCTGCTCTGACCGACGCCGGTGCGCTGCAAACAATTGCCGACGGACTGAAGGCCACTGCTGATCTGACCGACGCGGGTAACCTGCAAGTTTTTGCCGATGCCCTGAAGGGTACAGCCGATTTGATCGACGTAGACGTGAAGCAGAATGTTGCCAACGCTGCCAAGGCCACTGCCGATCTGACCGACGCGGATGCCCTGCAAATCGTTTCTGTTGCGGCACAAGAATTGCGAGCTGCGTATACCACTGCTGCCAACGTCTCGATTGCTGCAGATGTGACCGCAGATAATAGTTTAGATGTAGCAGACGATCTCATTGCCATTCAAGCAGCCTTTGCAGTAGCTCCGGGCGTATTACCCGCTGACCTGGCGCTTGTTCAGGCGGCAACTACGGATGCTGAAGCAATAGCGCTCATCACAGGCTTTTTGGAGACCTACGGTGACGCTGCTGACAGCGCTAAAGCCGCCTTCGACAGTGCTGTAGCCGACGATGCTGCTGCGACAAGCGCTCAGAATGAAGCCGACGAAGCGCTGGCCGACGACGTTGCCGCTGCATCCGCTCAGACGGCGGCCGACAACGCAAAGGCTGCCGACGAAGCGGCTGCAACCGCTCAGACTGCAGCCGATCAAGCCCTGGCTGACGACCAAGCTGCCGAAGCCGCTCAAACAACGGCCAACGATGCCGCAGCCGACGATCTGGCGGCTGCAACCGCTCAGATTGCCGCCAACGTTGCCGTAGCCGACGACTTGGCGGCTGCCAACGCCCAAGTCGCTGCCAACAGCGCGGTAGCCGACGATCTGATCGCCGCAAACGCCCAGGCCGCCGCCGCCAGCGATGCGCCGTCCCACTCGACACTGGCCGACATGGACCTGTTCACAGGCTTCACCATTGGCACCGACAAGATTGACCTCTTGTCCGTCACCGGTGGTGCAGTAGCACAACCTGCCGGGCTGGAACGCCTGGCTGACATCTTCACTGCCGACACTGGCGACCTCTCGGGTGTGCTGACAACAGCCTTCACGGGGACTGCTGCTAACAAGGCTTCGATGGTCGTCATTGAAAACGGTACGGCTAAAGGCACATACCTGTATGTGAACGATGCAGATGCCGCGTTCAGCGCAACGGCGGACGTATTCATCCAGTTGGTAGGCGTCACACCTGGCGATGTCGGCCAATTGAAAGTAGGCGACTACTTCGCCTGATCTCCCTGAAACGGAGGCATCCTTCACTTAGCTGAAGGATGCAGGTGAACCCGTAAACCCCGCTTCTCACAAGGAAGCGGGGTTTTTTGTTGTGCGCCGAACAGGGCAGGGGGCACAGTGAAGAAGGCAAACCAGGGTCGGCATTCTTGCCAGACCCCGCTCACGCTCACAGCTGATCCATCGCCTCCGCCATCCCCTGATCCTCACCCAGGAACCCACCGCTTTGATGCTGCCACAGCCGCGCATAAGTGCCGTTTTTTCCCAGCAGCTCGGCGTGGGTACCTTGTTCGATGATGCGTCCCTCATCCATGACGATGAGCCGGTCCATGGCCGCGATCGTCGACAACCGATGGGCGATGGCGATGACGGTCTTGCCCTGCATCATTTCATCGAGGCTTTCCTGGATGGCGACTTCGACTTCGGAGTCCAGGGCGCTGGTGGCTTCGTCAAGCAGCAGGATCGGGGCGTTCTTGAGCATCACCCGGGCGATGGCGATGCGTTGGCGCTGGCCCCCTGAAAGCTTGATGCCGCGCTCACCCACCAGGGTGTCATAGCCGGTATGGCCTTGCCGGTCGCTCAGCTGGTCGATGAAACGGTCGGCCTGGGCGCTGGCGGCTGCACTGCGGACCTGTGCATCCGTGGCATCCGGGCGGCCGTAGGCGATGTTGTCGCGAATGGAGCGGTGCAGCAGGGAGGTGTCCTGAGTGACCATGCCAACAGCGCTACGCAGGCTGTCTTGTGTCACGTGAGCGATGTTTTGCCGGTCGATGCGAATCTCGCCGCTGTCGACGTCATAAAAGCGCAGCAGCAGATTGATCAGCGTGGATTTGCCGGCGCCGGAACGGCCCACCAGACCGATTTTTTCGCCCGGGCGGATGTGCAGGCTCAGCCCGTCGAGCACCTGGCGTTCACCGTTGTAGTTGAAGCTCACATTGTCAAAGGTCACCGCGCCGCCAGTGGTCACCAGTACGCGGGCGTCCGGTGCATCCTGCACCTTCGGGCCGCGGGTCAGGGTGGCCATGCCGTCCTGCACGGTACCGATGTTTTCGAACAGCGAGGTCATTTGCCACATGATCCAATGCGACATGCCATTGATCCGCAACGCCATGGCGGTAATCGCCGCCACGGCTCCCGTGCCGACTTCGCCCTGGTGCCACAGCCACAGGGCATAGCCGCCTGCGCCGAGGATCAGCGCGACCACCAGTGCCTGATTGACGATTTCAAACTGGCTGACCAGGCGCATCTGGCGAAAACCGGTGTGCTTGAAATCTTCCATCGCCGCGCGGGCGAAGTGCGCTTCACGTTTGGAGTGCGAGAACAGTTTCACGGTGGTGATGTTGGTGTAGGCGTCCGAAATACGCCCCGTCATCGACGATCGAGCATGGGCCTGTTCCTGCCCGACCTGCCCCAGGCGTGGCACGAAGTACAGCATGGCCAGCCCGAACAACGCGACCCAGGCAATGAAAGGCAGCATGAGTTTGAGGGCAAAGCCACCCGCCAGGGCGATGATCGCAATGAAGTAAATGCCGATGCCCGGCGCGATTTCGATGAGGATGAACAGGACTTCGCGCACCGCCAGGGCAGTCTGCATCACCTTGGTCGTGACCCGGCCGGAGAACTCATCGGAAAAGAAAGAAAGGCTTTGCCGCAGCATCAGCCGATGGAAGTCCCAGCGCAGGCGCAGCGGCAGATTGATCGCCAATACCTGGTGCTGCACCATTGTGCGAAGCGCCACCAGCCCGATGCTGGTGAGCAACACGATGCCAACCCCCCACAGGACTTGACTGACTTGCCCGTTCGCCTCGCTGCCGACCTGCCAGGTCGAGAGCAGGTCCACGACCTGCCCGAGAAAGTAAAACAGCCAGGCTTCGTAGATCGACACACCGGCACTGAGCAGCGCAAGCGCCAGGATATAGCCGCGGGCGCCGCGCGTGCAGGCCCACAGAAATCGCACCAGACCCACCGGCGGTGGGGGTGCTTCGTCGGGGGGGAATGGGTCGAGCCTTCGTTCAAACGCGCGAAGCATTGTGGTCTCCGAAATGATCAGGGTGAGGGGATTCTGCCATTTAATGTCTGTTTTGAGGGACAGCACTTTACGGGGGTGACGTTATCGAGGGTTGGGTTGCGGCTTGATACGAGCCGAAGGTAGTGGCTTTCTGATGGTACACTCAAGGCTCCTTCATCACTGTTCTGCAGGACGATTAATGGCTCGGAAAGCAATTGGAAAAACTTCAGAAAGAGCACTGCGCGCTGAATTCAATAAAAAGAACCCGCTCCCCAAGAAGTTGGAGTTTCTTGATGGCGTGAAATTCACGTCTATCGCCTATGTGACCCTGCCGGACAAGGTCAAGGAAAGCACGCTGATTGAATTCACGCCCAAACAGGTGCAAGAGCTGTTGGTGAGGCGTGAGGTCAGGTATGGCGGTGCGCTTCGTTTTCTAAATGACCGCAAGGTAAAGGTTAAGCCGGCACCTGTCGGAGAAGCGCTCAAGCGTGCGGGAGAGGTGATTGAGTCTCTACAGCAGGCCAACGCTGAGGCAGCGACCCGAATGGAAGAGCTCAGCGCTGAATTGTCGAAGCAAAAGCGTCGAGTCCTCAGTAAGGATCGGGAGCTTGGAGAGGCCCACATCCAACTGGCTAGCGCCAACGCAACGTGTGAGCGATTCGAATCTCAAATTCGTTCTTACAAAGCTCAAATTGAAGAGCTCCTGGGGCGTTCTACTTCCCCTGGAGGGCGGAGTCCAGCCGACGCCTGGGAAGAACATCAACCTGGCGGATGGCTGCATAAAACCAATTTGGGACGCCCCAAGTGAGTGTTCACTCTGAATTCAGACCCGCCATGCGCGGGTTTTTTATCGCCGGGGTCCCAGGCTCATCTCATTGATCAAATGCCGATGGACCACTGGTCACGCAGGTACCACGTTGCATTGCGCGGATTGAATGGGGGGCTTGAGCGGGTAAGGCAACCCGGCTGGTAGGCGATTCACGGCCTCCTCAGATCGGGGTTGCGCTTTGTTGGACACCTCGCAAGCTCGACGGCTGCCGTGATCGCTGCTCGGGCATGAGGGTGATACGTGTCGTTGTTGGGTGATCGTTGACCCAGGGAAAGGATCTACCTATACAATTCGCTCTTTCAATATTTGTTTCGGTAAGTCATGAGCGAAGAACGAGATATTCCCGAGCCCGAGCACGACCATCTGCTCGATCATGAGTTTCATGATGACGAGTCATGGGGCGAAGAAGATGCTCAGGCAATTTTTGACGAAGAAGACGATGACGTTGATTTTCTTGATCAGATAGATCAAGAGGACTGACGGAGGGGGGCGCGATTTTTTTGACGGCAGTTCTAAATCGTCATCAGCCGATCTTCAAACGAGTTACTGAAGCGATTCAAGGTCGCTTCGTAAGCCGGAAATCAGGCGCGGGTCTATCTGCTGGTGCTGGCGGGATGCGCGAGCCAAGAGCCAGCGGTTCGGACTGTTCGGGTCGAGGTGCCGGTATTGGTTGCCTGTAAAACCCAGGAAGTTATTGTGCCACCCAGGGCAGCCGCCGGACTGATGAAAGCGGATTCGCTTGAATTGAAGGTAAGGGCGCTGCTGGCTGAGCGCCGGCAGCGGATTGGATATGAGAGGCAACTTTGGGCGGCAGCAAATGCTTGCAATCCATAAGCTCTGACTTACAGGCGGCTTTTCACCTATGACAGTTACTCTGTATTCCGGGTTTTTGGCGCATTGGTTTGTTTATGCTTGACGAAAGCTTTTTCCAGCAAATAGTACGTGAGGATAATCAGAAGTAGATTTGCCGGTAAATTATTGTCCGCTGATAAAGCTCCGCCTGTCACGGCAGTAAAAATTCGAACTGCAATCAACGAGCAGAAAAATAAGCCGAACTCGGCTTGAAGGGAAACCTTAGCCTTCCTGGGAGGCACGCTGTCATAAAAGGTGGTTCCAGAAAGCTTTGAGGCAAATACAAAAAAGAAATACAACGAGGCATACATGAAAAACATACTAGGCCTGTTGCGGTCAGTAGTCTCCATGTGATTTACCCATGCCAACATGCAAGATATGAGTATTGTTCCACTAAAATCCTCCACAAAGTGAACCACTTGTGGAAGTCTCTTTCCTATCCAACTGATGCTGAGATGTAGGATTGCTGAAACCACCAAAATCCCGAATATCGCTCCGATCATGCTTATTTCCCTAGCTTTGCGGCGAGTCAGCCAAGGTCGCTATCGGCGAGTGATGAAGTAACTTGAGTGTCGCCCGCTAGCGAACAGCCAATCTGGACCTGCGGCGTACAGCGGGTCTGATCCACCTGGTCTGCGCAACAAAATCGCTCTTAGACCCCATTGTGTGTCCGGGGCCGAGCGGCCAATTGCGAGCGGTGCGTCAAGATGGCCAAGGCAACCGCCACGATGAAGAGCGCCGGCACGTCACCTGCCAAGTGCCCCATTTGCCCCGGCTGGGTGACCGCCTGGACGGCCATGATGCCTCCGTGTACGGCACTGGACCACACGGTGAACCAGATCAGGCTCAGATTGGCTATTGGATCACGTGCGGCCAGGATCAAGAACACGCCAAGTGTGGCGTAGATGCCAACGATCATCATCGGGTAGTCCGAGTGACCGACGTGCCAGGCCCAGCCGGACGGCCAGAACAACATCAGTGGGTAGAGAGCAAGGCACGCGAGGCCAGCCAAAACAAGAACGACGCGCAAATACCTGAGGCGATCGACTACGGTCATGGCTGACTCCTTTTTGGGCCTTCCTCTAAATAAACCCCGAGTGAGGTGATAACGCCTTCACGGGCTTGATGGATAACATTCCTTGTTCTGTCGTCTATCCCTGACCAGGCCGGGCATTGTGACAGTCGGGTGACCGCTGAAAGGGTTGATACAACATCAATCTGCTCAATCAGTTCCGGCACTAGACCAAGCATAGCTACCCATTTGCGATCGCTCCGTCCACCGACTGCTTCTGGCCGATTGATGCCTGCCGCAAAGGGCAGTTACCGACCCATAACTGACAGTCGCCTCAGATTCAGATTGAGCAAGTCGGTCGCTCACCCAATCGCTCCACCAACCTTACAAGATAACCGTCGGGATCCTGGACGATGAATTCGCGCTGGCCTACTTCTACATTGTCAGCTCGATACCAGGTGTCTTTGCATTCTCGATAGAGTGCACATCCAGCCTGATCAAGCTGTTGGATGATGGGTGCGACAGCCTCAACATCAATCTGTAGGTTGATGCCTCTTCCAAATGGCTGGGTCAACGGTGCGGCCAGCCATTGACCCGCGTCTGAATCAACCTGTTCGAGCATTATTTGAGCACCCTTCAAATCAAGGTATGCAAATCCATCTTCCTGGCGTTGATAAGCTACTTTGAACCCCAGACGAGAAACCCAAAAAGCCAGGCTGGTATCCAGGTTGGTGACCATTAACTCCGGTACCAGTTTGTTGCGTTCGAACATGAGATGACTTCCATTTCAAAAGGCTCGTTTTTGCGGGCGGGCAGGTTCTGCGCCGTTGGCTTCGACACCACGATCCGGTGCTGGAATAAAGGGCTAAGCTTGGCCCAGCCCTGGTAAATCCACAATGTTGCGATCTTCTGCGCCTTAGTTTTTCTCGGCACTGACCTGGCCGGTATACTTGGGCAGATTAATTTCCACATCAGCTTTTTGTTGCAGGCCTAGTTCCATAAGGCGGCCGATATGGTGTTGGGCGGCAGGGCGTCGAACAGAGTTGAGAAAAGCGGGCCATTCCTTTCCGACGTCTTCGTTTGAAGGGAGGGAAGCTACATTCACCAGTTCCTTGATCTCGCCCAGAGATTGCTTGTCGAAGGTGGCGATGCGGCGGGCCAGAGCATCGACGAAGCTGTTCAGCTCGTTTTCGGGAAAGCTGCGGTTTACGTAACCATAACGCTCGGCCAGCTTGCCGTCGATGTCGTTACCGCTTAGCAGGACCTCTAATGCACGGCCGCGGCCGATAAGACGTGGCAGGCGCGCCATTGGGCCTCCGCCTGGGACAAAGCCGGCGCCAATTTCAAATTGGGAAAGCACTGCCTTGTCGCTGGCAAAACGCATATCGCTGGCCAGGGCCAGTTCGCTCCCCACGCCAGAGGCGCGGCCGTTGATCATCGCGATGGAAACCACCGGGGACTTACTCAGGCGTACCAACATGTCCGGAAGCGGCGGCAGGCCGGTCTTCCCGTTGGGCATATCCAGGGTCCGCTCCAGGGGCTCCGCGAAGTCGTAGTGGGTCAGGAAAAAGCCAGGCACCTTGCTTTCAAAGACCACCACCTTGAGTTTGGGGTCGCTTTCGATCGCGCTGATTACCTTCTCGAACTGTAAGGTAGAGTCCGGGCCATATATGTTGAAAGGCGGGTTGTTGATCTGCACTCGCCAGTATTCGGGGCTGACCTTATCAATGAGAAACTGGTTGGGGGAGGAACTGGCGGATTTGGGGGGGCTGGCAGTGTCGGCAGCAAGGGCTTGACCAGCCATTGTGGTGCCGCCCAGCAGCATAGTGAAAGCGAGAGTGGCGCTTACGATACGTCGTGATTTCATAATGGTGGAACTCCAATTTTATGGAATGAACAGCGATGAATTAACCTGAGTTCCGTTCAGGACCACGAGCACCAGTTGATGCTCGAATTAGCAGTACCGTTTTGGCAAAGACAGGCGCGATGTGGTCACGTTAATGCTCAACTTTGTGATACCCCCTTCTGCCGGCCAGCCAACATCGCCGGTTTTTTTTATGGAAAATTGAACTTGGCTGTGCTTCTGGAGAACGATGGGGTCACTATATTTATGATGATCATCAAGATAAACGGACGATCTGAAATATCAGTTTATACATGGCGTAACTAATCAGCTGAAACTTCAGGAGGGATGGGCTATCGATTCCGAAGTGGCGATTGGGGAATTGCCTAAGCGCTTCTGATCTGCTCAGTGCTGCTGCCGCAATTCATAGAAAGCTGCCTGTGATGTGTGTCTAGGAGTGTAGTGCGGTTCACGGAGCTTGCTCGACAGGCTGCATCTGATCTCCAAGGCGAGGCGGCTATGCAGTGCATATGAACGCAGACCAAGGGAGAAACTGCTCCGGAGCACGCCTTTGTATGGGCCATGCTCGTTTGTACCAATGCTCGTGGTTTAGGGCGTTAAGCCGAGATCGCTAACGTACGAAACGTAGCTTTATCAGTTTGTTCATGCACGACGGCTGCTTCGATAGTTCACAGAACACCACCAGGGACAACAACGATGGCACCTAGTCGTCTTTTCAAATGCACAAGGGAAAGGTCGAGGAGAGCAAGTGGTTCAATAATGCGTCGGAAGGCTGGGAGCAGCTTGTGCGACTGTTCAACGCCCATATCGTGCGCCGCGTCATTCGCCGCGCCGAACTGCACGCACTAACAGGGGAGGGGCATCTTTTCGTGGTAACCCGCGCCAGGCATACCGCCGTAGCGATACGCGAATACCTCCGCCACCAGCACGTCGACTACGATCCAGATACTCCCGGCACATCCATGTTTATTTTGCGCCAGGCAGCTTCGGAAAAGCTGTAGGCCGAAAAGGCGATTAAACCCAGAGCCATCACCATCAAAATCAAAGCTCCCGCTGGCAGGTTCTGAAGAGCATCAAGGGCCTCCTTCATGCCGGGCGGATCCGTGGCTTTATACCGGGAACCGCTTATCGTTAAAAGCAGGGCGATCTCGATAAAAACCACTCCTCGGGCGATGAGTCCAAACCGGGACACCGGGCGTATATAACGCATTACGTCTTCATCAGCCTCAAAGTACTTATCGAACGACGCCTTCCAACCCTTGAAGATGTGAGCAACGCCTACGCCTAGCGGGACGAATGCCACAAGATAGATCAACACGTTTGAGTGATCCCAGGACAAAAGATGCGCCAGTAAATCCTTTGTCTCCCCACCTCCGGAATTGCCTGAACTGCGAACGCCGCTGATAAGTAGACCCAATGCAAAAAACGCAAGCGCACCGTTGACCACACCTCCCGCCAACAAACCTGCACGAATCACCAAACCCTTGAGTTGTGTACCGTGATGATCGACGTCGCGAATCGCTTGCAGCACTCGCCACCCGGCAAAGGCGAGCAAACCAGCCACGACCAGCCCGACGAGGACATATCCGAATGGCTCGCTTAACAACGCCTCAAGGCTTTTTTGACCGTCCTTCGGTCTGGTCGAGTCCTGAGCGGCCAGCAGTGCGAAGATTCCAATGATCAGATAAAGAACACCCCGAGCGGCATATCCGCCCCGAGCGAGCATGACAAGGGTGTGTTGAGCGGACATTGGATTATTTCCAAGGAGTTATGTGAGAACAGACTCATCGCTGCGCAAGGGGTTCGATAATCCGACTCGTTTGGACGTTCCTGGCGACCTCAAGGCTGCTTGCGGAAGAACAAGGTGATCTGCCCTACCTCTACCCCGAACTTGGTCATGAACGAACGATTGATCATGGTGTTCTTGTCCATAAGGTACATCCAGTCGTCTAAGTGAACCTGGTACTCCTTGCCATCCACCGGAAGGTTCAGCACATATTTCCAGCGCAGTGCATTGCCTGCCACCTCTCCAAGCGCCTCGCCCACCACGTCGCTAGCGGTTCCGCGCCATTGGCCAGGGCCAGCAGGGGTCAGCGTCCACACCCGTTTTTGCTTGGTACCATCGCTGTAGGTAAACGATTCGTCGAGGATCAGCCTGCTGCCTGCGGAGTGGCCATTGATCACCACATGGAAGCGCTTGGTTACCTCGCCTGAACGCTTTTGAAACATACCCCAAGCTTCAACCCGGCCCTCGAAGAATTCACGCAACTCAAGCGTGGGCGTCTCCTGGCTGTAGGTATGCACATCCACCCGGCTGCAACTCGCAAGGCAAATGCATAGCAGCATTATCCATATCTTGAGCATGAGCATTTCCTCAACGATCACCGAGCCATTTAAAGCTGAGTCATAGCAAGTAGCTTTGGTTCAGTGCGGTGCAAAATGGGGATAGATTTATTTTTCCCTGGATTAGACATCCGCTTTTGGCCGATCAGGGCCTGTCGCGAAGGGCCGTTACCAACTTATTGCAGGTGGTTGTGACATCGAAGGCAACGCCGCGTGAGGAAGCTAGGGCGTATAGCCCTAGCAGATAACAAATATCACTTTTTCTTTTTAGCTGACTTTTCTGCTTTCTCTGATTTCTTAGCCTTTTCTGGCTTGCTATCAGCTTTTTTTGCAGATTTCTTGGGTATGGCATCTTTTTTCTTGTCTTTCTTTTCGGAAGATTTCGAAAGAGCCGAGGCCGCAGCTGATTTCTTTGCCGGTGACGATTTCTTGTCTTTCAACACCATGCTGGCTTTTGAAGACTCGCCTTTACTTTTCTTCTCGTCCTTAGCCACGTTGACCACCTCTCGGAGTGTGCCGGTATAGGCACATTGCCTGTGGGAATGCCCACACGCTGATCATTAGGCGAGCGCGCCCAAGAGCGGTTCCAAATTTTTCACATGCACCGACCTTTCGAGTCTGCAGCCGGTAGTCGTCACTCCGGCGCTACGTCGCTCGACCCAGTTCGACAGCTCCATGATGGCGGCCTCTAGGGCGAACTGCTTTTCGTGGTCGGCGTAGCACCAGGTTCTATGAAGGATTTTTTACGATTGGCAGGACGCCGGGAGAGAGGAAAATCAGGAAATTTTTGTAGCGGTTACCAAATAGTTTTGTAACGCATCGAAATCAGCAGGACGCAAACTAAACCACAGAAACGACAAAGCCCTGAATAATCAGGGCTTTGTCGTATAAAGATGGCGGAGGCGATGGGATTCGAACTCATGGACCTGTTACAGTCGACGGTTTTCAAGACCGTTGCCTTAAACCACTCGGCCACACCTCCGTTTGCGTTGCGGGCGCCATAATACCTGAATGAAACACACTGTCAAACTCTCTGCATAGCTTGTTACAGAGCGTCTGTTATGATCTTTGCGACTGAACGTTTCAAACCAACAGGAGTGTCGCCATGCGCGAACAGGATTACGCAGTGAATAGCAGCGTGCAGGCTGAGCAGCTAGAGGTTAGCCGCGTCCTGCGCAACACATACGGCTTGCTGGCCCTCACCCTCGCATTCAGCGGTGTGATGGCCTTCGTGGCCCAGCAGATGCGTGTTGGCTACCCGAACATTTTCGTGGTGCTGATCGGCTTCTACGGCCTTTTCTTCCTCACCAACAAACTCCGTGATTCCGCCTGGGGCCTGGTGTCGGCATTTGCCCTGACCGGTTTCATGGGTTTCCTGCTCGGCCCGATCCTCAACCGTTACCTGGGCATGCAGGGCGGCGCTGAAGTGGTCAGCTCGGCCTTCGCGATGACGGCGCTGGTGTTCGGCGGTCTGTCGGCCTACGTGCTGATCACCCGCAAGGACATGAGCTTCCTCGGCGGCTTCATCACCGCGGGCTTCTTTGTCCTGCTGGGTGCGACGCTGGCCAGCTTCTTCTTCCAGATCAGCGGTCTGCAACTGGCGATCAGCGCAGGTTTCGTGCTGTTCTCCTCGGTCTGCATCCTGTTCCAGACCAGCGCCATCATCCACGGCGGCGAGCGCAACTACATCATGGCGACCATCAGCCTGTATGTATCGATCTACAACCTGTTCATCAGCCTGTTGCAGCTGTTCGGCATCATGAGCCGCGATGACTGATCGGCAGCCTTGAATGAAAAACCCGCTCCGGCGGGTTTTTTATTGCCCGGGATTTGCGCAAGTGGCTAGGCCATCGGTGGCAACCGGCGTTTGACCGGGGTTTTCTTGACGATCGCGGTGTTGGTTTCCGCATGGGTGTTGAGGCGGTCGAGCAGGGTGTCCAGTTGCTCCATCGAGCGCACGTGCAGGCGGGCGATGAAGCAGTCGTCGCCGGTGACCTTGTCGCACTCGGTGAACTCGGGAATGGCCATAATCTGCCGCTCCACTTCCTGCAATTGGCCCGGCAGGGGGCGTACGCGCACGATGGCCTGGAGTTGATAGCCGAAGCATTTCGGGTCGATATCGACGGTATACCCCTTGAGCACGCCGCGTTCTTCGAGACGGCGCAGGCGCTCGGCAACACTGGGGGATGACAGGCCGCTGATCTGTGCCAGGGCCTTGAGCGAGCGTCGCGAGTCTTCCATCAATGCCGAGATCAGCACTTGGTCGATGTCATCGGTCATGGCAAATCCTCGATTAGGCCATTAATCAAAATCGCCTTGATAAAAAAGGCAGATACCGAGTTTAGCCTGATTTTTGCGCTGGAGATGCGCCCCGGCTGATTGGCATACTTTGCTCAAATACAGAGGAGTCTGAAGATGGACAACACAATACGTCGCGGCTCGTTCGAAATGACCGCCGCCATGTTGATTTCCGGCACCATCGGCTGGTTCGTGCTGGTGTCGGGGCAACCGGTGCTGGATGTGGTGTTCTGGCGTTGCCTGTTCGGCGCGGGCACCTTGCTGCTGATTTGCGCGGCCTTTGGTTTCCTGCGTCCTGGCATCCTGACCCGCACCACGTTCCTGTTGGCGGTGCTCAGCGGCGTGGCGATCGTCGGCAACTGGGTGCTGTTGTTCGCGTCCTATTCCCGCGCCTCGATTGCCATCGGCACCGCGGTCTACAACGTGCAGCCGTTCATGCTGGTGGGCCTGGCCGCGGTGTTCCTCAACGAGAAAATCACCCTGCAGAAACTGGCGTGGCTGGGGGTTTCCTTTCTCGGGATGCTGGCGATTGTCAGCGCGCATGGCGGGCAAGGTGAGGGCGGTAATGAATACCTGATCGGCATTGTGCTGGCACTGGGTGCGGCGTTTCTTTACGCGATTGCCGCGTTGATCATCAAGCGCCTGACCGGCACGCCGCCGCATCTGATCGCGCTGATCCAGGTCAGCACCGGCGTGCTGTTGCTCGCACCCTTCGCGCACTTCTCGGCGCTGCCGCAGGCACCAGGCGCCTGGGCCAGCCTGGTGACGCTGGGCATCGTGCACACCGGCGTGATGTACGTGCTGTTGTATGGCGCGATCCAGAAGCTGCCGACGGCACTGACCGGTGCGCTGTCGTTCATTTATCCGATTGCGGCGATTTTCGTCGACTGGTTTGCCTTTGGCCATCGCCTGGAGCCGCTGCAGTGGATCGGGGTTGCCGCGATATTGCTGGCCGCCGCCGGGATGCAGCAAGGCTGGAGCCTGAAAGGGCGACGCACAGTAACGCAGTAGGCCGGCGTCAGATGTTCCAGTGCGGCGCGGTCCTGGCCAGCCGCTGGCGCATCTCGCCGAGGTTGGCGGCCAGTTGTTGAGTCAACAGTCGGTAACCGTCCAGCGCGTTGTAGACCGGGGCATCGAGGCTGACGGCCGGCAGCTCCATGGAGCGACTCAGCCGCTGCGTGGCGCCGGATTTCAGGGCCCGGGCCATGCCGATCAGTTGCACGCGAATCAGCCGATGTTCCGCCTTCAAGGTCGATTGCAGGTGAGCCATGGCGGCGGGGTCGCTGGCATCCGGCCGGGTGTTGCCGAGAATCTCCAGGGTGCTGACACACAGGCGCAGGTGACGTTGAATAGCGTCGAGTTCGGTCATCGAGATCTTCACTTCCTTGGAGACCGAGGGCATCAGTGAACGCAGTTGCACCATCACCGTGTTCAAACGGCCCATCAGCTTGAGGTGCTCGTCGGCCGCAATGGGCTCGCCGTTGATGACCCGTGCGTAGATCGACGCGCAATCGCGCAAGGCATCAGCCAGGTTGTAGCGCCAGGAATACACCGCGTAGAGCGGCAGGGCGAAGGAGAACGCCAGGGCCAGCGCGATGCCGATCAGGATGTCCACCCCGCGCCACAGCCCGTCGGAGACCGGATTGTCACCGTGCCCGGCGACGATGAACACGGTAATGCCGGCCAGCAACGCGGTGTATCCGCCCTTGCCGATGGCGTGGTAGGAGAAAAACCCGCAAATCACCGCCATGGCGAAATAGGTCAGCCACTGCAGGCCGAGCCAGGACTGTTGCACCACCAGCACCAGGCCGATCGCCGCCCCCACCAGGGTGCCGATGGCCCGTTCGGCGGCTTTTTTGCCGATGTTGCCGTGGTGCTGCAAACCGCCGATCACCACCAGCATCGTCACCGATGCCCACTCGCCGTGGGGCAGGTGGATGCCGGTGGTCAGCAGGATCGTCGCCAGTAACCCGAGCGACACGCGCACCGCATGGATCATCCGCGCGTGGCGATAACGCTGGTAAGGGTCCAGCAACGGGCGCAGCAGCCGCCGCAGCAGCGGTGGCAGTCGATGGGCGATCAATGTACTCAGGCCGGACCTCCTCAGAAAATGTAGTCAGTGGTCAGGAAACTCGAACTGCGCCCGCTGATGATCTCGCTGATCAGGTCCTTGTTGGTCTCCTGGAATTTGGTCGCCACCAGCGTGCGGATCGAAAACACCCGCAAGGCGTCATGCACCGACAAGGTGCCCTCGGCGGAGTTCTTGCGGCCATTGAATGGGTAGGTGTCGGGACCGCGCTGGCACTGGGCGTTGAGGTTGATGCGCCCGACCTGGTTGGCGAAGGTATCGACCAGGCGACCCACCGCCACCGGGTTGGTGCCGAAGATGCTCAATTGCTGGCCGAAGTCCGACTCCAGGACGTAGTCGATCACCGTGTCCAGATGGCGATACGGCACGATCGGCACCACCGGGCCAAACTGCTCTTCCTGGTAGACGCGCATCTGCGGGGTCACCGGGTACAGCACCGCCGGGTAGAAGAACGATGCACGGGCCTCGCCGCCATGGGGATTGACCACTTTTGCGCCTTTGCCGACGGCATCGGCCACCAGCGAATGCAGGTAATCGACCTTGCCGGACTCCGGCAGCGGCGTCAGGGCCACGCCGCTGTCCCACGGCATGCCGGGTTTGAGTGAGGCCAGTCTAGCGTTGAATTTCTCGATGAAGGCGTCGACCACGTCTTCATGAACGAAGAGGATTTTCAGCGCGGTGCAGCGCTGGCCGTTGAAAGACAGGGAGCCGGTGAGCGCTTCGGTCACGGCGTTGTCCAGATCCACCTCCGGCAGGACGATGCCGGGGTTCTTCGCATCCAGCCCCAGCGCCGCACGCAGGCGATGCGGGCGCGGGTGCAGTTTCTTCAAGTCACTGGCGGCCTTGTTGGTGCCGATGAACGCAAAGATATCGATCTGGCCGCTGGCCATCAGCGCGCTGACGGTTTCGCGGCCGCTGCCGTAGATCACGTTGATCACCCCGGCCGGGAAGCTGTCGCGAAACGCTTCCAGGAGCGGGCGAATCAACAGCACGCCCAGCTTGGCCGGTTTGAACACCACGGTGTTGCCCATGATCAGCGCCGGGATCAGCGTGGTGAAGGTTTCGTTCAGCGGATAGTTGTAGGGGCCCATGCACAACGCCACGCCCATCGGCACGCGCCGGATCTGGCCGAGGGTGTCCTGCTCCAGTTCGAAACGGCTGGAGCGGCGGTCGAGTTCCTTGAGGGCGTTGATGGTGTCGACGATGTAGTCGCAGGTGCGGTCGAATTCCTTTTCCGAATCCTTGAGGTTCTTGCCGATTTCCCACATCAGCAGCTTGACCACCGCCTCGCGTTGTTCGCGCATGTGCTTGAGGAAGGTTTCGACATGCTGGATACGCTCGGCCACGCGCATGGTCGGCCACAACCCCTGGCCGCGGTCGTAGGCGCGGACGGCGGCGTCGAGGGCGGTCAGGGCGGTGTCGGCATCGAGCAGCGGCGTGCTGCCGAGGATGATTTGCTCGTCGCCTTGCGCGCCGCTCAGGTACACCGGGCTGCGCACCACCGCGAGGGGGCCCGGCCAGGTTTGCAGGATGCCGTCGACCAGGTATTCACGCTGCTCGATCTGGCCGTCGAGGCGGTACTTTTCCGGGATGCTGCCGGCCTCGGGAAACAGGTTGCCAAGCAGATCTGCTGTGCTCATGTCGCTACCCCGTATCAATTGGCGAGCCTGCCCCCTGTAGGAGCGAGCATGCTCGCGATGGTCTTGAACGATGACGCGGGCTATCAGGAACCCCGCGGCGCTTAGGTGTTTTTCGCGAGCATGCTCGCTCCTACAGTAGGATTTTGGCGCTAACAGGCAGAATAGAGGGGTTCAGGGTCTGGGTCTTGTGCCTCAAGCGTAGACCGCTTTGAGCCATTCTTGAATCGCTAGTTTTGACCTCGGTCCACACAACGGCGGGTGCTGCGGTTAAACTTGGCGTTCTTTCTAAAGGAGTTCACATGAGTCACTACCAGCCGGGCATTCTCGCCACCCCCGTTCCGCCTCACGCCCGTCATCTGTTCTTCGCCCTTGAATCCGCCGCCGACCTGCCGGCCGCGCTCGACAGGTTGATGCAGCTGGTGGATGGCAAGTCGGCAGTGGTCGGTTTCGGTGAATCCCTGGTCAAGGCCCTGGATGGCAACATTGCAGGGTTGCGGGTGTTCCCGGCGCTGACCGGCGTCGGCGTGGACAACCCGTCGACGCAACAGGCGCTGTGGTGCTGGCTGCACGGCACCGATCGTGGCGAATTGCTCAATCGCGGCCACGCATTCGCCGCCGCGTTGGCCCCGGCCCTGCGCCTGGTGCAAGTGACCGAAGGCTTCCGCCACCGTGACGGCCATGACCTGACCGGTTACGAAGACGGCACCGAGAACCCTCGCGATGAAGCGGCTGCAGCGGCGGCACTGGTGGGTGAGGGCGCTGAAGGCACGGTCGGTGGCAGCTTCGCCGCGATCCAGCAATGGCAGCATGACCTCAAGCGGTTCCACGCCATGCCCTCCCATGAAACCGACGACATCATGGGCCGCCGCTTGAGCGACAACGAAGAACTCGATGACGCGCCGATCTCCGCCCACGTCAAGCGCACCGCCCAGGAAAGCTTCGCACCCGAAGCGTTCGTGGTGCGCCGTTCGATGCCTTGGATCGAAGATGACCGCGCCGGCCTGATGTTCCTGGCGTTCGGTTTTTCCCTCGATGCCTTCGAAGTCCAGCTGCGGCGCATGAGCGGCCTGGAAGACGGCATCACCGACGGTCTGTACCGGATCAGCCGGCCGATCACCGGTGGCTACTACTGGTGCCCGCCGCTGAAAGACGGCCGGCTGGACCTGCGCGCCCTGCATATCGGCTAATCATCACGCACACCTTGACCCTGTGGGAGCGGGCTTGCTCGCGAAAGCGGTGTGTCAGCCAATGAACATGTTGACTGACACATCGCTTTCGCGAGCAAGCCCGCTCCCACAAGGGAAGCTCAGCGCGTATCTAACCTTATATCCAAACAATATTTCTCAAGCCCGTCATTAGAACTTTAAGATCACGTCATAACTCGTTATGACAAGTGATCCCTGATGACCGATAACGTTCTCTCCCTCAGTAGCGTTCCGCTGCACACCCAGCTTCGCGATGTGCTGCGCGCACGCATCCTCGACGGCCAATACCCGCAGGACAGCCAGATGCCTTCCGAAAGCGAGCTGGGCGCGCTGTTCAAGGTCAGCCGCATCACCGTGCGCCAGGCACTCGGCGATCTGCAAAAGGAAGGGCTGATCTTCAAGATCCACGGCAAAGGCACCTTTGTCGCCAAACCCAAGACCTTCCAGAACGTGAGCACCCTGCAAGGCCTGGCCGAGTCCATGACCGGTCGTGGCTACGAGGTGATCAACCGCCTGCGCAGCTTCAAGTTCATCGCCGCCGACAAACTGGTCGCCGAGCGCTTGCAGATCGCCGAAGGCGAGACCGTGGCGCAGATCAAGCGGGTGCGCCTGATCAACCGCGAGCCGGTGTCGCTGGAAATCACCTACTTGCCCCAGGCCATTGGCGAGCGCCTGGAGAAGGCTGACCTGGTCACCCGCGACATTTTCCTGATCCTGGAAAACGACTGCGGCCTGGCCCTCGGTCACGCCGACCTGGCCATCGACGCAGTGCTGGCCGACAGCGACCTGACCCAGGCGCTGAACGTCGAACCCGGCTCGCCGATCATGCGCATCGAGCGTCTGACCCACGACGCCGCTGGCCAGCCGCTGGACTTCGAACACCTCTATTACCGTGGCGATGCCTTCCAGTACCGCCTGCGGATCGACCGGCATAAAGGGGAGCAGGCATGACTCGAAACACCCTTGAACAGGAATACGACATTGTCGTCATCGGCGGCGGCACCGCCGGCCCCATGGCGGCGATCAAGGCCAAGGAGCGCAACCGCGATCTGCGGGTGTTGCTGATCGACAAGGCCAACGTCAAGCGCAGCGGCGCGATCAGCATGGGCATGGACGGCCTGAACAACGCGATTATTCCGGGTCACTCGACACCCGAGCAGTACACCAAGGAAATCACCATCGCCAACGACGGCATCGTCAATCAGGCCGCGGTGTATGCCTACGCCACCCACAGCTTCGAGACGATCGAGCAACTGGACCGCTGGGGCGTGAAGTTCGAGAAGGACGAGACGGGCGACTATGCGGTGAAAAAGGTCCACCACATGGGCGCCTACGTGCTGCCGATGCCGGAAGGCCACGACATCAAGAAAGTCCTGTACCGCCAGTTGAAGCGGGCGCGGGTGAGCATCACCAATCGCCTGGTCTGCACCCGCTTGCTGACGGACGAAGAGGGCGCGGTCAACGGCGTGATGGGCTTCGATTGCCGCACGGCGGATTTCCACGTGATCAAGGCCAAGGCGGTGATCCTCGCCTGCGGCGCCGCCGGGCGTCTGGGCCTGCCGTCCTCGGGTTACCTGATGGGCACTTACGAAAACCCGACCAATGCCGGCGACGGCTATGCCATGGCCTATCACGCCGGGGCCGAACTGGCGAACCTGGAATGCTTTCAGATCAACCCGCTGATCAAGGATTACAACGGCCCGGCCTGCGCCTACGTCACCGGCCCCCTGGGTGGCTACACCGCCAACAACAAGGGTGAGCGCTTCATCGAGTGCGACTACTGGAGCGGCCAGATGATGTGGGAGTTCCACCAGGAACTGGAAAGCGGCAATGGCCCGGTGTTCCTCAAGCTCGATCACCTGGCCGAGGAAACCATCCAGAACATCGAGGAGATCCTGCACAGCAACGAGCGCCCGAGTCGCGGTCAGTTCCACGCCAATCGCGGCACTGACTACCGCACGCAGATGGTCGAGATGCACATCTCCGAAATCGGTTTTTGCAGCGGGCATTCGGCGTCCGGGGTGTGGGTCAACGAGAAGGCCGAGACGACGGTCAAGGGTCTGTATTCGGCGGGCGACATGGCCGCGGTGCCGCATAACTACATGCTCGGCGCGTTTACCTACGGCTGGTTTGCCGGGACCAACGCGGCGGACTTTGTTGCCGAACGCGAGTTTTCCGCGCTGGACGCCCGGCAGATCGACACCGAAAAACAACGGGTCTACGCACCGCTGGACCGTGAGCACGGTCTGCCACCGGCCCAGGTCGAGTACAAGCTGCGGCGCTTTGTGAACGATTACCTGCAACCGCCGAAAGTGACCAAGAAGATGCAAATCGGCCTGCAGCGCTTCAGCGACATCCAGCGCGACCTCGATCAGATCAAGGCCCACAACGCCCACGAACTGATGCGCGCCATGGAAGTCAGCATGATCCGCGACTGCGCCGAGATGGCTGCCCGCGCTTCGTTGTTCCGCGCCGAAAGCCGCTGGGGGCTTTACCACTATCGGGTCGACCACCCGCAACGCAACGACGGTGACTGGTTCTGCCATTGCCACCTGAAGAAGGACGAAAACGGTTTGATGACCAGTTTCAAGAAGCCCGTCGAGCCTTACATCATCCCGCTGGATGCCGATGAAATGCAGGCCTACGACCGGTTGCGGGTCGGTGCCGACGCGGCGTGATGCCGTCCACCAGAGAGAGACTGAACATGGCCTATCAGCCCCAGGAAATCTTCTTCCGCTCCAATGCGCCGGTCACGGTCGACGAGGACCTTTGCATCGCCCACAAAGGCTGCACCGTGTGCGTTGACGTCTGCCCGATGGACCTGCTGGCGATCAACCCGGCCACGCAAAAGGCCTACATGGCCTTCGACGAATGCTGGTACTGCATGCCCTGTGAAAAGGACTGCCCGACCGGGGCCGTGAAAGTCGATATCCCATACCTGTTGCGCTGAAACACTGATCCATTGTGGGAGCGGGCTTGCTCGCGAAAGCGGTGTATCAGGTAAGGAATATATCGGCTGACACGCCGTCTTCGCGAGCAAGCCCGCTCCCACAAGGGATCGAGCCCGACTTTAAAACGCCATCCGGCCACCCCCGGACGCCTGCTTCAAAACACCCCTCGTTTCCCACCACGCCCTGATCGTGGCGGAGACGAACATCCTATAAATGATTCGAGGGGAAACACCCATGTTCTTGCGCGCAACCCTGGCCGGTCTGGTACTGGCCTCATTCACCCTGTCGGCCTCGGCCGAAACCATCCGCATCGCCATCGGCACCCAGGACACCACCATCAACTGCGCCGCCGGCGGCCTGTTGATCCGCGAGCTGGGCCTGTTGGACAAATACCTGCCCCATGACGGCCCGTACAAGGACGCCCAGTACGAGGTGCAGTGGAAGAACTTCACCAGTGGCGCACCGCTGACCAACGAGATGGTGGCCGGCAAGCTCGACTTCGGCGCCATGGCCGATTTCCCCGGCTCGTTCAACGGCGTGGCGTTTGAGGCGGCGGGCAAGCACAGCCTGTTCATCAGCGTGCTGTCGGGCAGCACCAAGGGCAGCGGCAACGGCATCGTGGTGCCAAGCGCGTCGGGCGTGCAGTCGCTGGCGGAGTTGAAGGGCAAGACCATTTCCGTGCCGTTCGCTTCCACCGCCCACGGCATGTTGCTGCGGGCGGTAGCGGCCCAGGGCTGGGATCCGCTGAAGGATGTGAACATCATCGCCCAGCCGCCGGAAGTCGCCGGTTCGGCGTTGCAGGCCGGCAAGATCGACGCCCATGCCGACTTCGTGCCGTTCGCCGAACTGTTCCCCAACCGTGGTTTCGCCCGCAAGATCTACGACGGTTCCCAGGCCGGCGCGCCAACGTTCCACGGCGCGCTGGTCGATCAAAGCTACGCGAAAAAATACCCGGAAATCGTCGTCGCCTACCTGCGCGCCAGCATCGAGGCCAATCAGCTGCTCGCCGCCGAACCGGAGAAATACAGCGAGCTGATCGCCAAAGTCACCGGGGTCGATGCCGAGGTCAACTACCTGTTCCACGGCCCGCTGGGCGTGCAGACCCGCGACCTGAGCTGGAAACCGGAATACCGCCAGGCCGTCGGCACCGCCATCGACACCCTCAAGCTGCTGAAAAAGGCCGATCGCGGACTCGACCTCAATAGCTTCATCGACGACCAATACATCCGCGCCGCCTTCAAGGCGTCGAACCTGGACTACGCGGCGCAGCTGGCGAACTACGCGCAAACGCCGCTCAAGGCGGTGGATGCGGCGAGCGGCAAAGCCATCACCGACTTCAGCCACGTGGCGGAAATCTGGGTGCGCGGTGAGCCGAAAGTCCGCCAGTACGCGTCGGCGCAAGCCGCGTTCACCGCCCTGGCCAGCCTCAAGCAGGAAGGCAAGAACATCCGCGCGGTGTACGCCCAGGCCAGTGACAGCGGCATCAAGCTGCTGGCCGATCAGGCCTGGTTTGCCAGCGATGCGCAAGGGCGGCTCAGCGCGTTCCTGCTGAAGGGCCAGGCCCAGCAGTTCGCCACGGCCCAGGGCGGCAAGGTGTTCGACTTCACCGATGCCACGACCCAGGCCGTGGCTGCCCGCTAACCCCCAAACACCACAGTCCAATGTGGGAGCGGGCTTGCTCGCGAATGCGGTTGAACATTCAACATCAATGTCGACTGACCCACTGCATTCGCGAGCAAGCCCGCTCCCACAGGGGTTCTCGGTTGAGAGGAATTATTGTGTACCGATCATTGAACCGCTGGCTCCCCCGAGCCGCCTCACTGCTGTTCTGCCTGCTGTTCTGGCAACTCGCCGCCAGCCACCACTGGAACCTGGGCCTGGTGACCTTCGCCAACGTGCCGACGCCACTGGCGGTTGTTGAAGCGGCACTGGGCCTGGGCGACTCCGGCAAGCTCGCCCGGCACCTGAGCAGCAGCCTCGGCCGGGTGTTCGCGGGTTACCTGGCGGCGCTGGTCATCGGCGTTGCCCTGGGCCTGGCCATCGGCCGCTCGAAATGGGCCGAAGACCTGTTGCTGCCGCCGCTGGAAGTGCTGCGACCGATCCCGGCGGTGGCCTGGATTCCTTTGGCGATCCTGATGTTCCCCTCGTCCGAGCTGTCGATGGTCTTCATCACCTTCACCGGCGCCTTGTTCCCGATCCTGCTCAACACCGTGCACGGCGTCGAAGGGGTCGACCCACGGTTGATCGCCTCGGCGAAAAGCCTCGGGGCAGGGCGCCGGGCGATGCTGCTGGAGGTGATTCTGCCCGGCGCCGCGCCGAGCATCATCACCGGCCTGGCCATCGGCATGGGCACCTCGTGGTTTTGCCTGGTCACGGCGGAAATGATCTCCGGCCAGTTCGGCATCGGTTATTACACCTGGGAGTCCTACACCATCCAGAACTATCCCGACATCGTGGTCGGCATGTTGCTGATCGGCATACTCGGGATGGGCAGCAGTTGGCTGATCAAGCGCCTGGGCGGGTTGTTCACGCCTTGGCATCGACCACGAGGAAAAGCCTGATGAGCGTTTTTCAACAGCCCGAAGGGCGGATCGATATTCGCGACCTGTCGATCAGCCTCGGCGAGGGCAGCGCCGCTTTCGAAGCCGTGCAGGGGCTCGATTGCCAGATCGAACCGGGCCAGTTCGTGTGCATTCTCGGGCCGTCCGGCTGCGGCAAATCCACCTTGCTCGGCGCCCTGGCCGGGCACCTGCAGCCGCGCAACGGCAGCCTCAAGGTCGACGGTGCGCCGGTGTCGGGCCCGTCACCGCAACGCGGCATGGTGTTCCAGCAACACACCCTGTTTCCCTGGCGCACGGTGCGCGACAACGTCGCCTTTGGCTTGAAAATGCGCGGCATCGGCAAACCCGAGCGGCATCAGGCCGCCGATGAAATCCTCGCGCTCGTGGGCCTCGAAGGCTTCGCCGGACGCTGGCCCGATCAACTCTCCGGCGGCATGCAGCAGCGGGTGGAAATCGCCCGGGTGCTGGTCAACCGTCCGCGCCTGTTGCTGATGGATGAGCCGTTCGGTGCCCTCGATGCCCTGACCCGCTTGAACATGCAGGAACTGCTGCTGGACATCTGGACGCGGATTCGCACCACCGTGGTGTTCGTCACCCATGACATCGACGAAGCGCTGTTCCTCGCCGATCGCCTGCTGGTCATGAGCACCCGTCCCGGCCGGATCATCGAAGACCTGCGCCTGGATTTTCCCCGGCCGCGTACCACCGAACTGGTGACGAGCCACGAATTTTCCCGCTTGAAGCGTCACTGCCTCGAGTTACTGCGTCACGAAGACGGTCGGCAGCTACCGCGCCTGAACCCTCTCGGACTTCCCCCAGAAAACAAACTGCCGCGATTTGCCCTATGACCTCTCTATTCGAAGTAACCGATAACGCTGACATTCTCGCCCTGCAACCGCGCCTGACCGATGAGGATGCCGGCGTGCGCCGCATCGCCCTGATCGAACTGGCGGACCTTGAGGAACCGGACGGCCTGCTGTGGCTGGTCGATCGCCTGGCGCAAGACCCGACTGAAGACGTCCGCGCCGAAGCCGCGCGGTTGCTGGAGGCCTGGGAGGACGAACCTGTGGTCGAGGCGCTGTGCCAGGCCCTGACCGATCCATCCGAAGCGGTGCGGGCCGCCGCCGCGCAAAGCCTGAGCCTGCTCAAGAGCGAAACGGCGGGCAGGGTGATTCTGCCGTGGACCGGGTATGCCGACATCGGCGTGCGCATCGCCGCGTTCCGGGCGTTGCGCGAGTTGCGCTTCGCCGAGGCGGCGCCGGCAGCGTTGTTGGCACTGCGCGACGAAGATGCCAATGTCCGGCGCGAAGCGGTCGGCGTGCTGGGCTGGCTCAAGCAGCTCGATGCCTTGCCGGCACTGGCGCGCCTGGCCAGTGATGACCCGGACACCGAAGTCCGCCGCGCCGCCACCGGGGCGTTGGGCCTGGCTTCTGATGCACAGGTGTTGCCGGCATTGCGCCAGGCCTTGCAGGACCAGGCCTGGCAAGTGCGCGAAGAAGCCGCGACCACCCTGGGCAAGGTCGGGCACACCGATGCCGGCCCCGCCTTGATCGACGCCTTGGGCGACGATTATTGGCAAGTGCGCCTGCGCGCCACCCGCAGCCTGGGCCGTTTGCGGTATGGACTGGCCCTCGACCCGCTGATCGAAACCCTCGGCCACCGCATCAGCAACCTGCGTAAGGAAGCCGCCCTGGCCCTTGGCGAATTGAATGAAAAAGGCGCCATCGCCGCTTTGCAGGCCGCGCAGGACGACGGCGACCCGGAAGTGCGCAAAGCTGTGCGCATCGCTTTGAGTCAACTGCAATGAATCCGCTGGCGGTGGGCAATTCCCGAAGCAAACAGCAGTTGCGACTGAGCTGGCCGGACGGGCGCGAGCAGGTGTTGGGGCATGCCGAATTACGGCGCCAGTGCCCGTGTTCACAGTGCCGGGCGTTTCGGCTGCGAGGGATGACGCCGATGGTGGATGAGCGGGTTAGCGTCATCGAACTGAATCCGCAGGGCTATGGCGTGCAACTGGTGTTCAGCGACGGCCATGAACGCGGGATCTATCCGTGGCTTTACCTCGCACAACTGACCACCGGGGTGACTTGAATCTAATGTGGGAGCGGGCTTGCTCGCGAATGCGTTTCAACATTCAAGATGAGTGTCGACTGACCCACCGCATTCGCGAGCAAGCCCGCTCCCACCTGGATAGTGCATTCCGACGGACAGATCCTGCAGGTCCTTGTAAGAAAAACCCGAAAAGAGTACAAATGTACTCCATGACGACTCTGACCCCACGCCGTACCGCCATCCTGACCTTTATCCGCGAACGCATCGCCGAACACGGTCAGTCCCCGAGCCTCGCTGAAATCAGCGAGGCGTTCGGTTTCGCCTCCCGCAGCGTGGCGCGCAAGCATGTGCTGGCGCTGACCGAAGCCGGGTTCATCGAGGTCAACCCCCACCAGGCCCGGGGCATTCGCCTGCTCGGCCAGCCGCCGCGCCCCGAACTGCTGGACATCCCGGTGCTGGGACGGGTGGCGGCCGGTGCGCCCATCGGCGTCGATGCGCAAGTCCATGGCCGATTGCTGCTCGACCCGGCGATGTTCTCCAGAACACCGGACTACATGCTGCGGGTACGCGGTGATTCGATGATCGAGGACGGCATTCTCGATGGCGATCTGGTGGGCGTGCACCGCAGCCCCGAGGCGCTCAACGGCCAGATCGTCGTGGCGCGACTCGACGGCGAAGTCACCATCAAGCGCTTCGAGCGCATCGGCGACAAGGTCCGCCTGATGCCACGCAACCCGGCGTACCAGCCGATCGTCGTCGAAGCCGACCAGGACCTGGCCATCGAAGGGGTGTTCTGCGGTCTGGTGAGGCCAGGCTGATGGGTGCCGTCGTAGCGCTGGACACGCTGTTCAATGGCGGCCAGGTCTGGAAGGGCCGGCCTGCGCCTCCGGCCGCCAGCCCGCAACCCACCGGGCATGCCGCGCTGGATGCGGCATTGCCCACGGGCGGCTGGCCGGAAGCGGCGTTGAGCGAGATCCTCCTGGCCGGGCAGGGCGTGGGCGAATTGCAGCTGGTCTGGCCGGCGCTGGCGCGGCTGTCGGCGGCCGGCGAGCGGATCGTGCTGGTGGCACCGCCTTACGTGCCGTATCCCCAGGCCTGGCAGGGCGCCGGGGTCGATCTGCGGCTGTTGTCGATCATCCAGGCCAGCGAGCGCGATGCGCTGTGGGCGGCGGAACAATGCCTGCGTTCGGGCAGTTGCGGCGCCGTGCTGTGCTGGCCGCACAAGGCCGACGATCGTGCCTTGCGCCGCTTGCAGGTGGCGGCGGAAACCGGCCAGACCCTGGCCTTCGCCTATCGCTCGCTCAGCGAAGCGGTCAACCCGTCGCCGGCGGCCCTGCGCATCGCCATCGATGCCAGGCCTGCGCAATTGCGCGTGCTCAAGTGCCGGGGCGGCCTGGCCCGTTCGGCGCCGATTGCCTTCGCCGTGGGGCATTGAGGTTGCCATGCGCTGGGTCTGCATTCTGTTCCCGCAATTGGCGCTGGACGCCGTACTGCGTCAGCGCACTGATCCCGATGAGCCGTTGGCGCTGCTGACCGGCCCGGCCCAGCGCCGGGTGTTGCAGGCGGTCAACGGCCCGGCGCGTGAACTGGGCCTGCGCCCCGGCCAGTCCATGAGCGCCGCCCAGGCCTTGAGCAAAGCGTTTGCCACGGCGGAGTACGACGTTGCCGAGATCGAACACTGGCAGCAGTTTCTCGCCGCCTGGGCCTATCGCTTCAGCGCCCAGGTCAGCGTGCATTACCCGCGGGCCCTGGTGTTTGAAATCGAGTCCAGCCTGGGCCTGTTCGGCGACTGGCCGCAATTGGAGGCGCGCTTGCGACGCGAGCTGCGCGAGTTGGGCTTTCGTCACCGCATAGTCGCGGCGCCCAATCCGGTGGCGGCGCGAGTGCTGGCCAATGCTTATGACGGTTTGGTGGTGCCCGACGAGCAAGCCTTGCAGCATCACCTGGGGCAATTGCCCATCGACCGGATCGGCCTGGAGGCAAATGTCGCCACGGCCTTGTCGCGGATGGGGCTGCGCACCCTGAGCCAGTTGCAGGCGTTGCCCCGGCAGAGCCTGGCCCGGCGTTTCGAGGCCGGGGTGCTCAAGCATCTGGACACGCTGCTGGGGTTGCGCCGGCTGGCGCTGGCGTTCTATCTGCCGCCGGATCGCTTTGACGTACGCATCGAGCTGAATTTCGATGTGCAATCCCACCAGGCCCTGCTGTTTCCGTTGCGCCGCCTGACTGGCGACCTGTCGGCGTTCCTGTGTGGCCGGGACAGCGGCGTGCAGCGTTTCGACCTGCACCTGGAACACGCGGGGCTGACGGACACGCTGATCAAGGTCGGCCTGCTCGGCGCCGAGCGTGATCCGGCGATGCTGTTCGAGCTGGCCCGGGGGCGGCTGGAACAGGTGCAGGTCGAGGCCCCGGTGCGTGGGTTCCGCCTGCGCGCCGATGACTTGCCAGCCTTCGTGCCCCAGCGTCAGGCGCTGTTTGACGATCGTGCGCAGCAATCCTTGCCCTGGGAGCAGCTGCGCGAGCGCCTCCGCGCACGGCTGGGGGATGACGCGGTGCAGGGCCTGCGCTTCCAGGCCGATCATCGACCCGAGCGTGCCTGGCAGGCCAGTGCCGACCCCCAGCCCTGTGCGCTGCCGCCGACGGTGAAGCGCCCCGGCTGGCTGCTGACCGAACCGATGGCCGTGCATGAGGGTTCGGCGCGCATCCTGATGGGGCCGGAGCGCATCGAGTCGGGCTGGTGGGACGGCGACGACGTGCGTCGCGATTACTACCTGATCGAAACCCGGGCCGGCCAGCAGGGCTGGGCCTGGCGCGCCGTCGGCGAGGACGGTCCGTTGTGGCTGCAAGGCTGGTTCGCATGAACGCCGGGTATGCCGAGCTGCACTGCCTCTCCAACTTCAGCTTCCAGCGCGGCGCGTCCAGTGCCCTCGAACTCTTTCAGCGGGCCAGAAAACAGGGCTATCAGGCCCTGGCGATCACCGACGAATGCACCCTGGCCGGCATCGTCCGGGCCTGGCAGGCGGCGAAGTCGGTGGAGCTGCCACTGATCATCGGCAGCGAAATCCGCATCGAAAACGGCCCGAAACTGGTGCTGCTGGTGGAGAGCCTTGAGGGCTACCAGACCCTGTGCCGGTTGATCACCCGAGCCCGTCGCCGTACGCACAAAGGCCAGTATCAGGTCCTGCGGGACGACTTGCGCGAGCCAATGCCGGGCTTGCTGGCGCTGTGGGTGCCGGATGCGGTCGATGAGGTCGAACAGGGTCGCTGGCTCAAGCAGGTGTTCGCCGAACGCCTGTGGCTGGCGGTGCAACTGCATTGTGGCCAGGACGACACGCGGCGCCTGCACGATCTGCTCGCCCTGGCCGGGGAAGTGGGCATCCCGGCCGTGGCCAGCGGCGATGTGCACATGCACGCTCGCGGGCGGCGTGCCTTGCAGGACACCATGACCGCGATCCGTCATCACCTGCCGGTGGCCGATGCCGGGTTGCGCCTGCATCCCAACGGCGAACGGCACCTGCGCAGCCTCGATGTCCTGCAAGCGCTTTATCCACCAGCCTTGCTCGACGAAACGCGGGTCATCGCCCGGCGCTGCACGTTCGACCTCGGTCAGTTGCGTTATCAGTATCCGCGCGAGCTGGTGCCTGGCGGGCACTCGGCCACGTCCTGGCTGCGGCACCTGACCGATGAAGGCATTGCCTGGCGTTGGCCGAAGGGGCCGCACAGCCAGGTGCTCCGGCAGATCGACAAGGAACTGCAACTGATTGCCGAGCTGGGCTACGAAAGCTATTTCCTGACGGTCCACGACATTGTCCGCTTCGCCCGTGACCAGCAGATTCTTTGCCAGGGACGCGGTTCGGCGGCCAACTCGGCGGTGTGTTTTGCCCTGGGTATCACCGAAATCGACCCGGATCGCACCACGCTGCTGTTCGAGCGTTTTCTCTCCAAAGAGCGCAACGAACCGCCGGACATCGACGTCGACTTCGAACACGAGCGCCGCGAAGAAGTGCTGCAATACGTGTTCCGGCGTTATGGCCGGGCCCGGGCGGCGCTGACCGCCGTGGTCAGCACCTACCATGCGGCCGGCGCGGTGCGCGATGTGGCCAAGGCATTGGGCCTGCCAGCGGACCAGATCAATGCCCTGGCCGATTGTTGCGGTCACTGGAGCGACGAAACGCCGCCCGTGGAGCGCTTGCTGGAGGGCGGCTTCGACCCTGAGAGTCCGGTGTTGCGCCGGGTGCTCAGCCTCACGGGGCAGTTGATCGGTTTCCCCCGGCATCTGTCCCAGCACCCCGGTGGCTTCGTGATTTCCGAGCAGCCACTGGACACGCTGGTACCGGTGGAAAACGCGGCCATGGCCGAGCGCACCATCATTCAGTGGGACAAGGACGATCTGGACGCGGTCGGCCTGCTCAAGGTCGACATCCTCGCGTTGGGCATGCTCAGTGCGATTCGTCGTTGCCTCGACCTGTTGCGCCGACATCGCGGCCTTGACCTGAGCCTGGCGACGATTCCGGCCGAAGATGCGGCCACCTACGAAATGATCGGTCGCGCCGACACCATTGGCGTGTTCCAGATCGAGTCCCGGGCGCAGATGTCGATGCTGCCCAGGCTCAAGCCGGTGAATTTCTACGACCTGGTCATCGAGGTCGCCATTGTGCGACCGGGGCCGATCCAGGGCGGCATGGTGCACCCGTACCTGCGCCGGCGAAACAAGGAAGAACCGGAGATTTATCCGTCGCCGGCACTCAAGGTGGTGCTGGAGCGCACCCTGGGCGTGCCGTTGTTCCAGGAGCAGGTGATGCAGATCGCCATCGTCGCCGCCGACTACAGCCCCGGCGAGGCGGATCAGTTGCGCCGCTCCATGGCGGCCTGGAAACGTCACGGCGGCCTGGAACCGCACAAGGAACGACTGGCGGCCGGCATGAAGAAAAACGGCTACACCGCCGAGTTCGCCGCGCAGTTGTTCGAACAGATCAAGGGTTTTGGCAGTTACGGCTTTCCCGAATCCCATGCCGCCAGTTTCGCCTTGCTGACCTACGCCAGTTGCTGGCTGAAGTGCCACGAACCGGCGGCCTTTGCCTGTGCGCTGATCAACAGCTGGCCCATGGGTTTCTACAGTCCGGACCAGATTCTGCAGGACGCGCGGCGCCACCATTTGCAGATTCGTCCGGTGGACGTGCGGGCCAGCGACTGGGATTGCAGCCTGGAGCCGGTTGCCGGTGCGCAACCGGCGATTCGCATGGGCATGCGCATGATCAAGGGCTTTCGCGAGGACGATGCCCGACGCATCGAGGCGGCGCGGTCCAGGGGCGCCTTTGCCGACATCGCCGACCTTGGCGAACGGGCACAACTGGATGCCCGTGCCCAGGAACAACTGGCCGATGCCGGTGCGTTGCGCGGGTTGGCCGGTGATCGGCATCGGGCGCGCTGGGAAGTGGCGGGGGTGCACAAGCAACTTGGCCTGTTCGCCGGCCTGCCCCGTCAGGAGGAGGACGAGGTGAGGCTGCCAACACCCAGCGTCGGCGAAGACCTGCGCGCCGATTACGCCAGCGTCGGCACGACCCTCGGGCCGCATCCGCTGGCCTTGTTGCGCGGCGAATTGAAGGCCCGGCGTTGTCGCAGTTCGCAGGAGTTGCTGGCGGTCGAGCATGGGCGACCGGTGAGCGTTGCCGGCCTGGTGACCGGTCGACAACGACCGGGCACCGCCAGTGGCGTGACGTTCGTCACCCTGGAAGACGAGTTCGGCAACGTCAACGTGGTAGTCTGGCGCGACCTGGCCGACCGGCAACGCAAGGTGCTGGTCGGCTCGCAATTGCTCAAGGTCGACGGGCGCTGGGAAAGGGAGGGCGAGGTGCGGCATTTGATCGCCGGGCGCTTGAGTGACCTGAGTCCGTTACTGGACGGCATCACCGTACGCAGCCGGGATTTCCATTGAAATCCCATCCCCTGTAGGAGCTGCCGAAGGCTGCGATCTTTTGATCCTGATCCCGGGTGATCTCAAGATCGCCAAAAGATCGCAGCCTGCGGCAGCTCCTACACGGACCGCCTACATCAGCCGTGTTCTATTTGGCCACCGGCCAAAACCGCTCGCCACCCCCCGGCGCATCCGTCCAGGCCTGCAATGTGCGGGTCGGCAGATCGAAGTAATCCCGGGTGCGCGCATAGCCATGGCCACCCATGCGCCCAATGGCATCAAGCCCCAGTTGATCGATGTACAGGGTTTTCGGGTCGATCAGCTCGTCGCGCACATGGGCCATCAGCACTTCGCCGAAGATGATCTCCCGCGATTGGCCAATGTTCAGTGCCATCATCCGGCGGCATTCCAGTGCCACCGGGGCTTCGCCGATGCGCGGGCATTTGACGGTGGTGCCGGCAATGGCGGTGAGGCCCGCGGCGGTCAGTTCATCGAAACCGGGGGCGAAAGGCACGGCGCAGACGTTCATGGCTTCCACCAGGGCGTCGCTGACGATATTCACGGTGAATTCCTGGTTGAGCTGGATGTTGCGCGTGGTGTCCTTGGGGCTCTGGTCGCCGTAGTTCTCCACGCCCAGCGCCAGGATCGGCGGATCGGCCGAGAGCGCGTTGAAAAAGCTGAAGGGCGCGGCGTTGACGCGGCCCTCACCGTCGATGGTGGTGACCAGGGCAATCGGCCGGGGCACCACACTGCCGATCAGAATTTTGTATTTGTCCCGTGGGCTCAGTTGGCTGAAGTCGAAGCTTTGCATGGGCAGATTCTCTAAGGAAGGCGGTCGATGGCGCACAGTGGCGCCTGTGCGCTGTAGTCGTCGGCGAACGGGATGGCCGGCTGGAACAGGGTTTTCCAGTCCGGTTGGCCAAAGGCCCGGTCGCTGTGACTGCGCATCAGTTTTTCGAATTGTTGTTGGGCCTGGCGTTGCAGGGCAGGGTAGTCGACCCCCATGACCTGACCGTCCTGCATGACGCAGCGGCCATCGATGTAACTGGCGATACAGTCGTCACCGCGACCGGCCAATACCAGGTTTTTCAAAGGATCGAACAGTGGCCCCAGGTGCAGGCCACGCAGGTTGAACACGGTGATGTCAGCCTTGGCGCCCGGCGCCAGACGACCAATATCATCACGGCCCAAGGCCTTGGCGCCGCCCAGGGTGGCGGCGTTGTACAGGTCCAGCGTGCTGGTGAGTGAATTGCCGCCTTCCATCAGTCGGGCAATGTTCAAACCCTGGCGCATGTTGTCCAGCAAGTCCGCCGGCCAGGTGTCGGTGCCCAGGGCGAAGTTGATGCCCTTGGCCCGATAGCGGCCGAACGAATTCAGCGCCTCGCCATCGCGGGCAAACACCACCGGGCAATGCACCAGGCTGGCGCCGCCGTCCACGACGCGTTGCAGGTCGTCATCGCCACGGGTGTAGATGCCGTGGGGCAGCAGGCTGCGCGGATTCAACAGCCCAAGCTGCTGCAACCAGGCCAATGGCGAGGCGCCGCGCAGTTGTTCGACCATCGCCACTTCGCCGAGCCCCTGGCAGCAATGCAAGCGCATCGGTGCGTTCAGCTCGCGACTCAGCGCGGCGGTGCGTTGCAACAGCGCCGGGGTGCAGGTCTGGATGCGATCGGGCAGCAGCGCGCCACGAATCAGGCCATCGTTCGCACCGTCGAAATCGCGGAAAAACCGCTCGGCCGCCTCCAGCCCGGCCAGGCCCCGGGCTTCATCCCAGTGATGGGCCAGGGTGCCGTCGGCCTGCCAGTAACTCATGCCGCTCATGTAGCAGGGGCCGAGATAAGTGCGCAGCCCCAGCTCGGCGGCCACGCCGGCCACCGCCGCGAATTCATCGTAGGTTTCCGCCCACTCTCGGTAGTACATCGAGGTGATCGGCATGGCCGTGGTGATGCCGTTGCGGATCAGCTGCGTGAAGGCGTAGCGGTATTTGAACACCTCTTCATCCGGGCTGTAGCTTTCCCGGGGACCGCGTGCCAGGTACTCGGCGGTCCACATCCGGCCCATGTCGCGCTCGTCGCCGTTGTCCAGGGTCAGCACCGTGGAATCGAGATCGCCCAGGGCATCCAGGTCGATGAAGCCGGGGCCGATCAACGCGTTGCCGTAGTCGATCCACTGATCCACCGGCCCCGGGTAATCGCGGCCGACGAACACAATGCGCGAGCCTTCGAACACCACTTCGCCGTTGCGCCACAGCACATGCTGCGTGCCGTCGAAGCCGACCACGCAGCTGGCCCGCAAACCGATGCGCTTCACAAACGACTGTCCAGCAAACGGCCACCGGAGGCAATCAACTGCCCGCCGCGATAAACCTGACGCAGCGGACGCGCTACCACCGCTTCACCCAGGGTCTGCACGGGCATCAGCAGGAAGTCCGCCGGGCGTCCAAGCGCCACGCCATAACCTTCGCGACCCAGCGCCCGGGCGCCGTTCACGGTCGCCGCGTCGAACGCCGCGGCCAGTTCATCGTCCTTGTTCAAGTCGAAACGGAACGCCAGCAGCATCGCCCGTTCCAGCATGTCGCCGTTGCCCATGGGCGACCAGGCATCACGGATGCCGTCCGAACCCAGGCACACATTCACCCCGGTCTCGCTCAGGGCGAGGAACGGCGGCACCGCACAATCGGCCGGTGCCGAACTCATCAGCGAAATGCCCAGTGCCGCCAGGCGTTCAGCCACCGGTTTGACCTGGCTCCACGCCA
Organism: Pseudomonas fluorescens; assembly: GCF_902498195.1. GTDB lineage: Bacteria > Pseudomonadota > Gammaproteobacteria > Pseudomonadales > Pseudomonadaceae > Aquipseudomonas > Aquipseudomonas fluorescens_BU. Next base: position 396,793 of record NZ_CABVIY010000003.1, read on the forward strand.
GCATGCCCAGGCAGTAGGCGTGGCTGATCATCACCCGGCCTTGGAGCCCGAAACGCTCGGTGTAGTCGGCGATCAACGCGATCTGCCACAGGCCCAGCTCGCCCTTGTCGTGCAGGTGAATGTCGACGCCACGCTCGAATTCGCTGGCGAGCTTGAACACGAAGTCCAGTTGCGCGATGGGGTCGTTATCGATGCCGCACGGGTCGAGGCCGCCGACGTTTTCCACGCCCAGGGCCATGGCTTCGCGCATCAGTTCGGCGGTGCCGGGGCGGCTGATCAGGCCGGTTTGCGGGAAGACCACCAGTTGCAGGTCGATCAGGTCGCGGTATTGTTCACGCAGTTGCTGCATGGCCTGGACGTGGCGCAGGCCGAATTCCGGGTCGATGTCGACGTGGCAGCGCATGGTCAGCGAGCCCCGGGCGATGCAGTTTTCCAGCAGGGCCCCGGCGCGTTGTGCGATGGGGGTGTCGACTTCACGCAGGATGCGTCGCTCGTTGGCGATGTAGTCCTTGAGGGTCGGGCCGGCGCTGTTCGGGCGCCAGGGTTGGCCCCAGAGGGTTTTGTCCAGGTGCACGTGGCTTTCCACCAGGGCGCCGGTGAGCAGGTGGTTCTGGCCGTCGATGTCGGTGGCGAGCAGCTCCCCGGTCGAGGCCGGGCGACGTTGGGTGAACCGGCCATTGTCGATCAGCAGGTCTTCGGCGGGGGCGCCGTAGGGGCGTACGTTGCGTAGCCAGCGGGGGTGGGTCATACAAACCTCAGTTCAGTTCTTGAAAATTTGTCGCCAGACAGGGCCTCTTCGCGAGCAAGCCCGCTCCCACATTGGTTTTGTGTTGAACACAAACCCTGTGGGAGCGGGCTTGCTCGCGAAGGGGGCGACCCGGTCTAAAGTCAGGCCGGATCAGACGCCCCTGCACAAAGGTCAGCCCTTGAGCTTCGCCCAGATCCGGTCCTGCAGTTCCCGCGCCTTGTTGCTGCATTCCTTTTCAGGGCGCAGGCGCGAGGCGAATTCGTCGGGCATGTTGATGGCGTCCATCACCCGCCATTTGGCGTCGATCAGCTTGTCGCTCTGGATGCCGTTGGCGTAGGCGATGGCGTTGGACACGGCGGCGGCGTTTTCCGGTTTCATCATCCAGTCGATGAAGATCTTCGCGTTGCCAGGGTGCGGCGCGCTTTTCGGCACGGCGAAGTTGTCCTGGAACATCGCCAGGCCTTCTTTCGGGTACACGTACTTGATGGTGTTCTTCTGCAAGGTGGCCCGCGCCGTGGAACCGTTCCAGTTCTGCATCATGATCACCTCGCCCGAGGCCATGCGGTCGACGGTGTTGTCCGAGCTGTACATCTTCAGGAAGGGTTTCTGTTTTTGCAGCAGTTCGAGGATGCGCTTGGCGTCCTGGGGGTTTTCCGAACATTCATCGACATTCAGGTAATGGCTGGCGGCGTTGATCACGCTGCTGGAGGTGTCGAGGGCGGCGAGCTGGCCTTGCAGTTCCTTGCGCGGTTCGAAGAACTCTTTCCACGAGTCGTCGAGCTTGCCGCCAGGCACCCGGGCGCTGTCATAGGAGAACCCGGTGGTGCCCCACAGGTACGGCGCCGAGAACTTGCGGCCAGGGTCGAAGCTCGGGTCACGGAACGCCGGCTTGACGTACTGGAAGTTGGGCAGGGTCGAGGCGTCGATTTCCAGCAGCAGGTTCTGGTTGATCAGGGTGCGCATGATCGATTGCGACGGCACGATCACGTCATAGGCGGCGCCACCGGCCTGCAACTTGGCCAGCAGGGTTTCGTTGCTGTCGTAGCCGTCCATGGTGACCTTGATCCCGGTCTCCTTTTCGAACTTGGCCAGCAGGTCGACCGGGTAGTAATCGGTCCAGTTGTAGAAGAACAATTCCTTGGGCTCGGCGGCCTGGACGCTGAGGGCGGTGAAGCAGCTCAAGGCCAGGCCGGTGACGGCGAAACACATGTTTTTCATTTTCATTTTTCTGTGCGCTCCAGGGATTATTGGTTTTTGCCGCGCTGTCCCAGCCAGAAGGCCAGCACCACCAGCACGATGGAAATCACCAGCATCAGGGTCGAGATCGCATTGATCTCCGGCGTCACGCCGGCCTTGATCGCCGAGAAGATGTACACCGGCAGCGTCGTGGAACCGGGGCCGGCAACGAAGAAGGTCATGATGAAATCGTCGAGGCTGACCACGAACGCCAGCACCGAACCGGACAACACCGCCGGCCACAGCAGCGGCAACGTTACCCGGCGAAACACCTGCCACGGGTTGGCGTACAGGTCGTTGGCCGCTTCCAGCAGGCTTTTATCGAGGTCGTTGAGCCGCGCGCGGATCGGCAGGTAGGCGAAGGGAATGCAGAAGCCGATGTGCGCGACGATCACCGTCAGCAAGCCGAGCTTGATCCCCAGCGCCATGAACAGCAGCAAGGTGGCGACGGCGGTGACGATCTCCGGCAGGATCAGCGGCAGGTTGATCCCGCCTTCGACCATCTTCTGCCCGTAGAACGGCCGGTAAGTCGCCAGCGCCGCAAGCAGGGCAATGGCAGTGGCGCAGACCGTGGCGATGCTGGCGACGATGATCGAGTTCAGCGCCGCCGTCTGGATCGACGGGTTGGCCAGGATTCGTCCGTACCAGTCCAGGGAAAACTCGGTCCAGACCGTCGCCGAGCGGTTGGCGTTGAAGCTGTAGGCGATCAACACGAAGATCGGCAGGTACAGGTAGGCCAGGATCAGCAGGCTGACTTCCCGGGTCATCGGCAGTTTTTTCAGGTGCAGGGCGATCATGCGGTGGCTCCCCGACGAAGCGTCTTGGCGGCGCGGCGGCTATAGAGGGCGTAAAGCACCAGGGACAGCAGCAGAATCCCCAGCAGCAGGAAGGACAGCGAACTGCCCAGCGGCCAGTTGCGCGCGGTGCCGAACTGTTGCTGGATCAGGTTGCCGATCATCAGCGTCTTGCCGCCGCCGAGAATCGCCGGGGTGATAAAGGCGCCGAGGCTCGGCACGAACACCAGCAGGGAACCGGCAATCACCCCCGGCATCGACAACGGCAAAATGATCCGCCGCAACGCGTGCCAGCGATTGGCGCCCAGGTCATAGGCCGCCTCCACCAGGCGCCAGTCGAGTTTTTCCAGGGTCGAGTAGATCGGCAAAATCATGAACGGCAGGAAGCTGTAGACCAGCCCGATGCTGACCGCGAAGTCGTTGTAGAGCAGGGTGATGCCACCCGCGCCGGGGAACAGCGCGTTCAGGCTCTGGGCGACCCAGCCATGCTCGCGCAGGATGATCAGCCAGGCATAGTTGCGAATCAGCAGGTTGGTCCAGAACGGGATGGTGATCAGCAACACCATCAGGTTGCGCCGGCGCGGGGTCAGGCTCGACATCCACAGCGCCACCGGGAAGCCGAACAGGAAGCACAGCACCGTGGTGCCGCCGGCCTGGAACACCGAGCGCAACAGCGCCTGGGCATAGACCCAATTGAGCTCAAGCTCACCGTCGAATCCTTCCTGGAAAAACAGCTGCACGTAGCTTTGCAGTTGCCAGTCGGCCTGCCAGTCGACGCCGCCATAGACGTTGCGCGGCAACAGGCTGATGTAGCCCATGATGCCCAGCGGGATGGCGATCAGGGCCAGCAGGGTCAGAACCACCGGGCTGAGCAACAGCGCGCGGTTAAGGGCGGGAGAAGTGCTGCTGACGCTCATCTCAGGCCTCCATCAACAGGCAGGCGTGGGGCGGCAGGTGGACCGCCACGCGATCACCGACGCCGCGGCTGCGGTTCAGGCCTTCGTTGTTCTCACGCAGCATGACCTTGATGTCATTGTTCAGGCGGCACTGGTAGAGGGTCGCGGTGCCGACGTACAGCACGGCCTCGATCACCCCGCGCAGGTGATGCGGTTGCGCCGGGTCGACCAGTTGAGAACGTTCCGGGCGAAATGCCAGTTGCACCTTGCCGTCGATGCCCTGGGCCGGGCAGGGGATTTCCACCGGCATGCCGCTGGGCACGAACAGGTTTTCGTTGTGCTGGCCGCGCTTGAGGTGGCCGGGGAGGAAGTTGATGTCGCCGATGAACTGGGCGACGAACTGATGCTGCGGCCGTTCGTAGATGTCGTTCGGCGTACCGATTTGCAGGATCTTGCCGGCGGACATCACGGCGATCCGGTCAGACAGGGTCAGGGCCTCTTCCTGGTCATGGGTGACGAAAATGAAGGTAATCCCGGCTTCTTTCTGCACACGCTTGAGTTCGACCTGCATTTCCTTGCGCAGCTTGAGGTCCAGCGCCGAGAGCGGTTCGTCCAGCAACAGCACCTTCGGTTTCGGCGCCAGGGCCCGGGCCAGAGCCACCCGCTGCTGTTGGCCGCCGGACAGCTCCGCCGGTTTGCGCCTGGCCAGGTGCTGCATTTGCACCAGCGCCAGCATTTCATCGACGCGTTGCTCGGTCTGCTTGCGATCAAGACCCTGCATCTCAAGGCCGAAGGCGATATTCTGCGCAACACTCATATGTGGGAACAGCGCGTAACTCTGGAACACCGTATTGACCCGCCGCTTGAAGGGCGGCAGGTCGTTGACCGGTTCGCCGGCCAGGCGGATTTCACCGCCGCTGACGTGCTCAAAGCCAGCGATGGTGCGTAGCAGGGTGGTCTTGCCACAGCCGGAGGGGCCGAGCAGGGTGAAGAATTCATTGTCGGCGATGTCGACCGAGACGTTGTCCAGGGCAGGTGCCAGTCCCGGATCGTCGGAATACCGTTTAAAAACGTTACGCACTTCAATTGCAACTGGATGACCCATAATGGTGCATTCCTCTAATTATTGTATGCAAAATCTGGATGCAATTTAGAAATACCCGGATTAACCTGCTCGTGCAACCCCCTTTTTCAAGGCTGTTCATTCGCCTGGGGCCGGTTGCAGGGCACTGAAGGAGTCTTCGAATGGCGGAAAAGAAACTGGAAACCACGGTCGACCGCGTCTACCAAGGGGTTTACGAGGCGATCAGCAAACACACCCTGCGTCCCGGGATGAAGCTGGGCGAGGCGTCGCTGGCTGAACTTTTCAATGTCAGCCGCACGTCGGTTCGTGCCGCGCTCAAGCAATTGGAGGCCGATGGCCTGGTCACCACCGAGCCCAATAAAGGTGCGTCGGTGTCGTTGCCCAGCGACGAGGAAATCCGCTCGCTGTTCGAAACCCGGCGCCTGGTGGAGATCGGCATCGTCAGCGAGTTGTGTCGTCGCCGCGACACCGCCGTGACCCGGGACTTGCGCGATCACTTGTTGCTGGAAGATGAAGCGGCGAAAAGCGGCGACCATGAGCGATTGATTCACCTGCTCGGCGAATTCCACATCAAGCTTGCCCGCAGCCTGAACAACCCGGTGTTGCTGGACTGGTTCCAAAAGCTGATTTCCCGCGCCTCGCTGTACGCCGCCGCGCTGGATGACGACAGCCACGAAGCCTGCCGCGACAACGAACACCTGCGCTTGATCGAGTACATCGAGGCGGGTAACCAGAGCGCGGCCATCGAGTTGACCTGCATGCACCTCAATGGCATCGAGAAAGCGATCCTCGACGTGGCCGCCACCCTGAAAACCAGCTACAACCCGCTCAAGCATCTGATAGAGGTGTAGCCCTCTTACCTGAATTTGAAACCGCAACCTGTGGGAGCGAGCCTGCTCGCGAAGGCGCAGTGTCAGGCACCCTCTATGTTGAATGTGCTGGCCTCTTCGCGAGCAGGCTCGCTCCCACAGGGATCTTCGGCGTCCATAAATGCCGCTGAAATCAGCTATACCTCCATGAAACCATTGGCATCCGCCATGCTCGAAACAGACGGGTGCAATCACCGGGACTCAGAGCCAGCCAATGCAGTTTCTAGACGATAGCCACGGGTGTGCCGGCTGGAGCGGCGAAATGGCCGAGCGTATTCGTGCGTTCGACTGGAGCGGCACCGAGCTTGGCAAGATCGACAGCTGGTCCAGGAGCCTGAGCAGTTCGGTGCAGCTGATGCTCGCCTCGCCCTTGCCGATGGTGATGCTCTGGGGTCGGGCCGGCTACATGATCTATAACGACGCCTATTCGCAGTTTGCCGGCGGCCGTCACCCCTACCTGTTGGGTTCGCCGGTAGAACTGGGCTGGCCGGAAGTCGCCGAGTTCAACCGGCATGTGGTCGACACCTGCCTGGCCGGTGGCACCTTGTCCTATCGCAATAAAGTGTTGGTGCTGCTGCGCGACGGGGTTCCCGAAGATGTCTGGCTGGATCTGTATTACAGCCCGGTCGCCAACGATGAAGGGGTGCCTGCCGGGGTCATGGCGATGGTGGTCGAAACCACCGAGTTCGTGATTTCCGAGCGCCTGCGCCAGGCCGCCGAAGATGCCTATCGCGCCGACAACGAAAGGGTACGCCTGGCACTGAATGCCGGCGCCTTGCTTGGCTCATTTGTCTGGGACATCAAGGCCAACGTGCTGAGCGGCGATGAACGGTTTGCCCGTACCTTTTCCTTTCCCGTCGGGCAACCGCTGGACAACCTGTCCCGGGACTTCGCCGAAGCGCGCATCCACCCCGATGACCGCAGTTGGGTTCAGGAACAGGTCAAACAATCGATGGAAACCGCTGCACCCTTTAACGCCGAATACCGGGTCTTGCGTCCCGATGGCAGTTACCTGTGGGTGCTCGCCAGTGGTTGTTGCGAGTTCAATGAGCAAGGCCAGGCCTTTCGCTTCCCCGGGGTACTGATCGACATTCATGAACGCAAGGTGGCCGAGGAATCGTTACTCAGGTTTACCCGCAACCTGGAGCAGCGCGTCGCCGACGAAGTAGAGGCGCGACTGGCGGCGGAAGAGCAATTGCGCCAGTCACAGAAACTCGAAGCCATCGGTGGCCTCACGGGCGGCGTGGCCCATGACTTCAATAACCTGTTGCAGGTCATCGCCGGTAACCTGCACCTGCTGGCCCGACATGAATCGCAAAACGCCAACGTGCAACGCCGGGTCGCCGCCTCGATTGCGGCGGTCGAACGCGGCGCCAAACTGTCCTCGCAATTGCTCGCCTTCGCTCGCCGGCAACCGCTGTCGTCGGCGATTTACACACCGCAGCAGATCTTCGACGGCCTCGGTGAACTGTTGCAGCGTGCGCTGGGGGAAACCATCCAGATCCAGATGAGCGCCGCCGCTGATCCCTGGCCGGTGTTTGTCGATCGCAATCAACTGGAAAACACGCTGCTGAATCTGGCGATCAATGCCCGTGACGCGATGAAGGGCGAGGGGACCATCGAGCTGCGCGCTGAAAACACCCGTCTCGACCAGGCGTTCTGTGCGGGCAAGGGCATCCCCGCCGGGGATTACGTGTGCGTGACGGTCGCCGACACCGGTGTCGGCATGCCACCGCTGGTGCTGGCCCAGGCTTTCGAACCGTTTTTCACCACCAAGCCCGACGGTCAGGGTACCGGGCTGGGATTGAGCATGGTGTTCGGTTTCGTCAAACAGAGTGGCGGGCATGTGGAGATGTCCAGTGTCGTCGGGGAGGGTACGCGGGTGCAGCTGTATTTCCCTCGCAGCCTGCGACCGGCCGCCAGTGAAACAACGGTTCTCGACGTGCAACAGGGGGGCGGACATGAGCGGATTCTGGTGGTCGAGGACAATGAAGCGGTGCGCACCTCGACCGTGGAGTTGTTGCGGGAAGAGGGTTATCAGGTGCTGACGGCGCCCAATGCCGACGTCGCCATGCAGATGCTGCTGGAGGGCGTGGGGGTGGACCTGATTTTCACCGATGTGGTCATGCCCGGCCTGATCAAGAGTTCCGACCTCGCGGCCTGGGCCAAAGTGCAACACCCACCCGTGGCCGTGCTGTTCACCTCCGGTCATACCCGTGACATTATCTCGCGCAACCACCAGCTCAGCCCTGACACCCATTTGCTGGGCAAACCCTACAGCCCGCAGGCGCTGACCCGGATGATCCGCACGGTTCTCAACGGCTGAACACCATTGCTCTATGTAGGAGCTGCCGCAGGCTGCGATCTTTTAACTTTGCTTTTTGACAATCAAGATCAAAAGATCGCAGCCTTCGGCAGCTCCTACAGTGTCTATTCATTGACTTTCAAACAAGGCTGCTCATGAATTCCAAGCGCACCACCACACCCCCTTCAGGCATGGTCAGGGTGCGCGGCGCCCGGGAACACAACCTCAAGAACATCGATGTCGATATCCCCCGCGATGCGCTGGTGGTGTTCACCGGGGTATCCGGTTCGGGCAAGTCATCGCTGGCGTTTTCGACCCTCTATGCCGAAGCACAACGGCGCTATTTCGAGTCCGTGGCACCTTATGCGCGGCGCCTGATCGATCAGGTCGGGGTGCCGGACGTGGACTCCATCGAGGGCTTGCCGCCGGCGGTGGCCTTGCAGCAGCAGCGGGGCACGCCGAGCACGCGCTCTTCGGTGGGCAGCGTCACCACCCTGTCGAGCCTGATCCGCATGCTGTATTCACGCGCCGGCAGTTACCCGGCAGGGCAGCCGATGCTGTACGCCGAGGACTTTTCACCGAACACCCCCCAGGGTGCGTGCCCCGAGTGCCACGGGTTGGGCCGGGTGTATGAAGTCACCGAAGCGCTGATGGTCCCGGACCCGAGCCTGACCATCCGCCAGCGCGCCGTCGCCTCGTGGCCCTTGGCCTGGCAAGGCCAGAACCTGCGCGACATCCTGGTGACGATGGGCTACGACGTCGATATCCCCTGGCGCGACCTGCCGAAAAAACAGCGCGACTGGATTCTCTTCACCGAAGAAACCCCGACGGTGCCGGTGTATGCCGGGCTTACGCCGCAAGAAACCCGGGTCGCCCTCAAGCGCAAGCTGGAGCCGAGCTATCAGGGCACCTTCACCGGTGCGCGCCGCTACATCCTGCACACCTTCAGCCATTCGCAAAGCGCGCTGATGAAGAAGCGCGTCGCGCCCTTCATGCTCGGCAGCCCTTGCCCGTTGTGCGACGGCAAGCGCCTCAAGCGCGAGGCGTTGTCGGTGACCTTCGCCGGCTACGACATCGGCGAGTTGTCGCAGATGCCGTTGTTGCAAGTGGCCGAAGTGCTCAGGCCGGTGGCCGCTGAGCATTATCTGGAGGAGGGTGAAGAGGCCGGCGAAGTGCTGAGCCACAGCCAGACCCGCGAGGCCCGTGAGCAGCGCATCGCCCACGGCGCCAGTGGCCATGCCAATGCGCCGGATGTGCGGCACACGCCAAACCTGTCGGTGGAGAAACGCCTGGCCGCGCAACGGATCGCCCAGGATTTGCTGGAAAGGGTCAGCACCCTGACCGACCTGGGGCTCGGTTACCTGGCGCTGGAGCGCAGCACGCCGACCCTGTCGTCCGGCGAGTTGCAGCGCCTGCGCCTGGCGACGCAGCTGGGTTCGCAGTTGTTCGGTGTGATCTATGTGCTGGACGAGCCCTCGGCCGGCCTGCACCCGGCCGATGGCGAGGCGTTGTTCGAAGCGTTGCAACGCTTGAAGGCCGCCGGCAACACCCTGTTTGTGGTCGAGCACGACCTGGAAACCATGCGCCGCGCCGACTGGTTGATCGACGTCGGCCCGGCGGCGGGCGAGCATGGCGGCCAGGTGTTGTACAGCGGCACGCCGGCCGGGCTGGCGGATGTGGCCGACTCGCAAACCCGCGCCTACCTGTTTGCCGATCCGACCGGCCAACGCCGGGCCCCACGCCCGCCGGACGACTGGCTGCGCCTGGAGGGCATCACCCGCAACAATCTGAATAACCTCAGCGTCGAGTTCCCGATGGGCTGCTTCACGGCGGTGACCGGTGTGTCCGGCTCAGGCAAATCGAGCCTGGTCAGCCAGGCCCTGCTGGAGCTGGTCGGTGCGCACCTTGGGCGCCCGGTTGCCGACAGCGAAGCCGAAGAACCGAGCCTGGAGGACGATGCGCCGCAAACCAGCGGTGGCCAGGTGACGGCGGGGTTGGCTTCGATCAAGCGTCTGGTGCAGGTCGACCAGAAACCCATCGGCCGCACGCCGCGTTCCAATCTGGCGACCTACACCGGGCTGTTCGACCACGTGCGCAAGCTCTACGCCGCGACGCCCGAGGCGCAAAAAGCCGGCTATGACGCCGGGCAGTTTTCCTTCAACGTCGCCAAGGGCCGTTGCCCGACCTGTGAAGGCGAGGGCTTTGTCAGCGTCGAGTTGCTGTTCATGCCCAGCGTCTATGCGCCGTGCCCGACGTGCCACGGTGCCCGTTACAACCCTGAAACGCTGGCTATCACCTGGCAGGGCCGCAGCATTGCTCAGGTGCTGCAATTGACGGTGGATCAAGCGGTGGACGTGTTCGCCGAGCAAGCGGCCGTGCGCCGATCGCTGGAGGTGCTGCGCGATATCGGCCTGGGTTATCTGCGCCTCGGGCAACCGGCGACGGAGCTGTCCGGTGGCGAAGCCCAGCGGATCAAGCTGGCGACCGAACTGCAGCGCACCCAGCGCGGGGCGACACTCTATGTGCTCGACGAACCCACCACCGGGTTACACCCTCGGGATGTCGATCGCCTGCTTGAACAACTGAACAATCTGGTGACAGCGGGGCACACGGTGATCGTGGTCGAGCATGAGATGCGCGTGGTGGCGCAGTGTGACTGGGTGATCGATATCGGGCCGGGGGCGGGGGATCAGGGCGGGACAATCGTGGTGGCCGGGGTGCCGCAGAAAGTCGCCAAGAGCAGGAAGAGCCGGACGGCGCCGTTTTTAGCCAAAGTGCTCAAGCCAGATTTGCTATGAATGTACCGGCCTCTTCGCGAGCAAGCCCGCTCCCACATTTGAAATGCATTCCCCTGTGGGAGCGGGCTTGCTCGCGAAAGCGGCCTATCAGGCACCGTCGAGTGTGCGCCGGACCTTGTCGAGCAATTCATTGATCTGGAAGGGTTTGATCAGCATTTCCATGCGATCGCCGAGAAACACCTGGCGGTTGATCGCGTTTTCGGCGTAGCCGGTCATGAACAGGATCGGCAGCTGCTCGCGCCAGCCCCGCGCCACATCGGCCAGCTCTCGGCCGCTCATGCGCGGCAGGCCGACGTCGGTCAGCAGCAGGTCGATGGACTCGTCGTTCTGCAGGCGCTCGAGCGCCGTTTCGATGTCGCCGACCTGGGTGCACCGGTAACCGGCGTCCACCAGCACTTCGGCGACGAACATGCGCACCGACGGCGTGTCCTCCACGATCAGGATATGCTCGCCGGCCCCTTGCGGATCGACGGTGGCGGGTTCAAATCCGCTGACCGTAGGGGCGGAGCTGGCCGGCAGCATGATGGTCACTTCGGTACCGCGCCGCGCCACGCTGCGGATGTGCGCATCGCCACCGGATTGCCGGGCGAAACCGTAGATGGTCGATAAACCGAGCCCGGTGCCCTGGCCCAGCGGCTTGGTGGTGAAAAACGGGTCGAACACCTTGTCGATCACGTTGTGTTCGATGCCGGTGCCGTCATCGCGCACCGACAACGCGACATACGCGCCATCGGCCAGGCTCGGGTCGCCGTGGGAGTAGGCAGCGTAGGTGTTGACCCAGATATTGCCACCCTGGGGCAGGGCATCGCGGGCGTTGATCACCAGGTTAAGCACCGCGCTTTCCAGCTGGATCGGGTCGACCAGGGCGATGGCGGCCTTGCTCGTCAGCTCAAGCTTGAGCGCAATACGCTCGCCGATGGTGCGCACCAGCAGCTCTTCGAGGGAGCGAATGTGCTCGTTGATGTCCACGGGCCGGGTATCGAGGGGCTGTTGCCGGGCGAAGGCCAGCAGGCGGTGGGTCAGCGCGGCCGCACTCATCGCCGAATTCAGTGCGGCCTCGGCGTAGAACTGGACCTTGTCGGTGCGGCCATCGGCGACCCGCTTCTGGATCAGTTCCAGGCTGGTGATGATGCCGGTGAGCAGGTTATTGAAGTCGTGGGCGATGCCGCCGGTCAGCTTGCCCAGCGCGTCCATTTTCTGCACCTGCAACAGCTGGGCTTCGGTGCGCGCGCGTTCGGCGACTTCCTTGGCCAACTGCGTGGTGGCGTCATCGAGTCGCGCCAGGTGGGAACGCTCGCGGTGACGGTGTTCAGTGACGTCCTCGACAAACACCAGGCTCAATTGCGGGGTGCGATAGGGCGAAATCTGCCACTCGGTTTCGCGGATCTCCCCCTGGACGCGCATGCTCAAGGTGCCTTTCCAGCGTTCGCCATAGGCCAGGCGCAGGCGCAATTCCTCGATCACGCTGATCTGGTCGTCGGCAAAACATTCGCGCAAGGTGTCGGCGTCGAGGTTGTCCTGGATCAGCTGGGCGAAGGCATGGTTGCATTCATGCACCTTCAGGCCGGCATCGAGCACCGCGATGGGCGCCGAGACATTGATGAAAATCTCGCGAAAGCGCGCTTCGCTCTCACGCAGGGCGAATTCGGTTTCACGCACCCGCAGCAGGGTGCGCAGGGTCGCCAGCAGCACATCCGGGTCGATCGGGTGGATCAGGTAAGCATCGGCCCCGGCGTCGAGGCCGGTAATGATGTCGCCGGTCTGGATCGAGGCGGCCGAGACGTGCACCACCGGCAGCAATGCCGTGGCGGGGTCGGAGCGCAGTTTGCGCACGATATCGAAGCCGCTCATGTCCGGCAGATTGACGTCGAGCACCAGTGCGTCGAGGGCCACGCTTTCGATCAACTCCAGGCCCTCGCTGCCGGTGCCGGCTTCGAGCACTTCATAGCCGTGACGCTCCAGGCGCCGGCGCAGGGCATAGCGCGTGGCGACGTTGTCGTCGACGATCAGCAAGCGCAGATCACGTTTCATCGGCAGGCTCCATGGCGATGGCCAGCGGGATGATCACGAAAAAGGTCGAGCCCGTGCCCGGCGTGCTCTGGACCCCGACTTCGCCGCCCAGCAAACCCGCGAAGCGTTTGCACAGGGACAGCCCGAGCCCGGTGCCGCGCAGGCGCTTTTGCAGCGGCGAGTCGACCTGGGAAAAGTCTTCGAACAATGCGCCATGCAGCTCGGGAGCGATACCTATTCCGGTGTCGCTGACGGCGAAACGCACATGGGTGCTGTTTTCCAGCCGGGCCGAGACCCGGACTTCCCCGCGAGTGGTGAACTTCAGCGAGTTGGCAATGAAGTTGCGCAGGATTTGCGCCAGTTTCTTGTCGTCCGTGTACAGCCGCGGCAGGCCCACCGGCTCCTCGAAAATCAGGTCCACGGCGGTGGCATCGACAATCGGGCGAAACATGCCGCGCAGGGCCGCGAACAGGTCGAGCATGTCGAACCAGGCCGGGGAAATGGTGATGCGACCGGCCTCGATCTTCGCCAGGTCCAGCAGGTCGTCGACCATGTCGCTCAACTCGCGCGCGGAGTTGCTGACGAAAGCCACTTGCTTGTGCTGCTCGGGACTCAGTGGCCCGTCCAGTTCGTCGCTCAGCAGGCTGGCGATGCTGAGGATCGAGCCCAGGGGCGTGCGAAATTCATGGCTCATGTAGGACAGGAAACGGCTTTTCAGGTCCGAGGCCTGTCGCAGTTGTTCGGCCTGGGTGTCGAGCTCGGCATACAGCGCCAGCACGCCCTGGTTGGTTTCATCCAGTTCTTCGCGCAGGGCGCTGGCTTCGCCTTGCAACTGCGCGATCAGCGCCGCTTGATCGGCAACCGGGCTGACGGGTGTTTCAGACATGGGCGGCCTCCAGGGCAATGACCAGTACCGTGACATCGTCTCGTCCACGACAGAAATCGCGGTGCAGAATGGCGGCAATCACGGCGGGGTGGCGATACACCAGGCCGGGGTAATCCTGCAGGTTCCAGCGCGATTGCAGGCCGTCGCTGTACATGATCAGCAGCTGTCCGTTCACTTGAGCATAGTCAAAGGGTTGCGCCTTTCGATATTGGCCGCCGACGATGCCGGGGTGGGAGGCCAGCCCGCGTGACTTGTCCGGGGCGATCAGGCAGGCACCAATGTTGCCGATGCCAACAAATGTCAAGCTGTCAGCGGCGCCGTCGAACTGCGCGATGGCGACCGCACCGCCGCGAGTGCCGGTCATGGCCAGATGAATGTCTTGCAGCCCCGGCACCGGTGAGGCGAATGGCGCAAGGGCGAAGGCTTTTTCGCCGGCGCGGGCGGCCCGTTCGGCCTCTTCGCCATGGCCCAGGCCGTCGATCACCAACGCGCTGATGCGCGGCCCGTCAAAGGCCAGGTGCCAGACATCGCCGCAGGCGGGATCGTTGCCCAACGAATGCTGGCTGATGCCGATGCGCCGGTCCGTCGCCTTGTGCGGGCGCGGATAAAGCCGCGTGAGCAGGACGGCACCCCGTGAATCGGCATAGACGTCGAACACCTCCGCCTGGCGCGACACGGCCCCCAGCCCGATGCCCTGGGTGCCTCCGGTGGAAAAGCCGTCGGTCAGGCACGCCTGTAAATCAAAGCCTTTGGCGCGGTCTATTGCGAGCATTTCAAGGCCGGCGCCCGCTGCACCGGGCAAGACCCGCAAGTGCAACTCGCCATGGGTCGCGTGCTTGAGAATGTTGCTGGCCAGCTCGGTCGCCACCAGCGCCACCCGCCCGGCATCGGTGGCGTCGAAGCCGAGCTTCTCGGCCAGTTGCTGCGCGGTGCGCCGGGCATGACCGATCTGGCTGCTGTCTTCGATCACCAGCACCTGCGTCAGGGTGCCGCCCATGTTCATGTCCATCGGGTGATCGTTATGCGAGTGCCTTTGCCGGGCGCGGTGTCCAGTTCGAACTCGTCCACCAGGCGCTTGGCCCCGGTCAGGCCCAGGCCAAGGCCGCTGCCGGAGGTCCAGCCGTCGGTCATCGCCAGTTTGATGTCGGGGATGCCCGGGCCTTCGTCGCGAAAGACCAGGCGCAGACCGGCGCGCGCGTGATCGTCGAGGATCTGCCAGTCCATGTCGCCGCCACCGCCATAGACCATGGTGTTACGCGCCAGCTCGCTGACGGCGGTCACCAGTTTGGTCAGGTCGATCAGGCGCATGCCGCATTCCTGGGCGAGTTTGCGCGCCAGTTGCCGAGCCAGGACCACATCCTGCTCGATATGAATCGGATGAGTACCGCTACTGCGCTCGATCATTGCTCATGCACTCGATCCTGTAGCAGTTTCATGCCGCGCTCGACATTCAGCGCGGTACTGACGCCGGGCAGCGTCAGGCCAAGCTCGACCAGGGTGATGGCGACGGCGGGCTGCATGCCGACCAGCACGGTCTGGGCATCCATGATTTTCGACAGGCCGGAAATGGTCCCGATCATCCGGCCAATGAACGAGTCCACCATGTCCAGCGCGGAAATATCGATCAATACGCCGCGGGCCGAGGTCTTGCTGATGCGCTCGGACAGGTCGTCCTGCAACGTCAGCGCCAACTGGTCATGCATGTCGACCTGGATGGTTACCAGCAGAAAGTCGCCCATCTGCAAAATCGGAATACGCTCCATGGGCTCAGACCGCCTTGCTGATGGTCATTCCCAGCCGGGTCAGGGCCAGCTTCAGGGCATCGGCCAGGTTGGCCTTGGTGACCACGCCTTGCAGGTCCAGCCCCAGGTGCACGATGGTTTGCGCGATCTGCGGACGCACGCCGCTGATGATGCAATCGGCACCCATCAGGCGAATCGCGGTCACGGTCTTGAGCAGGTGCTGGGCGACGAGGGTGTCGACGGTCGGCACACCGGTGATGTCGATGATGGCGATCTCGGAGCCGGTGTCGACGATGCGCTGCAACAGCGATTCCATCACCACCTGGGTGCGTTGCGAATCCAGGGTGCCGATCATCGGCAGCGCGAGTACGCCGTCCCAGAGCTTGACCACCGGCGTCGACAGTTCCAGCAGTTCTTCCTGCTGACGCTTGATCACCGATTCACGGGACTTCTGGAAGGTGCGAATGGTGTGCAGGCCCAAGGCGTCGAGCAGCTCGGAGACTTCCCAGAGTTGCTCGGCCAGCAGCGCCGGGCTGTCCTGGTAATGATTTTGCAGCAAGGCGAACAGCGGGCCCTTGAGGGCGAAAATGAAACTGGCGGTCTGCTGCGAATCGTGGCCGAGCAGGGCGCGGCTATGGGAAAGCTTTTCGAGGAACAGGCGAATGTCATCCCACCCCGGTGCCGCGACATTCTGACCGTTGCCTTTATCCAGGCCGGAGACGATCAGTTGCAGGAACTCCGAAGTTTGCTGCTGCAAGTCCTGTTCTTTGAGATTGCGGGTGGCGCCGGTGGTTTCGAGGCTGTTTTTCCAGTCGGCAAGCAGTTGCGCCTGGTTTTTTTTCATCGCATCGAGTGTGCTGGATTGCAGTGCCGCCATGAGACATGACTCCTTGAATGTAGGCGCCGGCTCCCCGGAAAACGACCGGCGCAAGTCAGTGACATTTGGCGGATGAAATAGTTGTTCACGTTTGACCGCTTTTTTTCATCCGCTGCCTATGGACTGTAGGAGCTGGCGCAGCCTGCGATCTTTTTTTTTCCGTTCAGCGCCGCTTTTCCAGATAAAAATCAAAAGATCGCAGGCTGCGCCAGCGCCTACCCGGACGCGCAATGCTCGAAGGGAACGTTGGCTGCATCGTGACTTCAAAACTACAAGGCCGACTGTTTAGGCCGCACACCGGTAGTGACGAACGAGGTTGTTATGAACGAGCAGATCAATCAGGACGAAAACCTGGGCGAACCCCAGGAAAAAACCCCGCAGCCGCAGAGCGGTGACACAGAGGTCGATCAGAAAAACCGCCATACCGACAACGACAATGAATTCAGCCCGGGCTTCAAGCCCAACCCGGACCGACCCAAACCCAGCGATGACACGGATGCCGACATTGATACCGATGGCGGCTAGAGCTGTACGAGCGAGCCCTGCGCGCGATAAACGTCCGGATAACGCGTCCACTCGGACAGGGCGCGTTATCGTTGACATTCATCGCGAGCAGGGCTCGCTCCTGGAGGGGATCTATTTACCGGGATGGGCGGCCTGGAGTTTCTTCGCCATGTCCAGGTGCTTTTGCAAGCCTGGCAGCATTTGCTGCGCAAAGCCTTTGAGTTCTGTCGCGCCTTTGGTCTTGTCGTCGGTCACGGTGTCGGCTTCTTTCTTGAACAGCGCAATGGCCTCTTCATGGGCTTTGACCTGGTTGTTGGCATAGGCCGCATCAAAGGATTCGTCGCGCATGTCGAGGATTTTTTCCTTGGCCAGCTTCACCAGCGTCGTGCTGTCCGGCACTTCGATGTCGTTCTTTTTCGCGATGGCCGCGAGCTCATCGTTCGCCTTGCCGTGATCGGTGATCATCATGTTGGCGAAGGCCTTGATGTCGGCCGACTGGCTTTTTTCCAGGGCCAGGCGGCTGGTCTCGATCTCGGCGATGCCACCGGCGGCGGCCTTGTCGACAAAATCATTGGAGGTTGCCGCGAGCGCCGCGCCCATGCTGGAGCTGAGGGCAACGGCCAGTACGAGGTGGCGCAGGTTGAATCCGTCCATTGGTGTTCTCCACACAGTTGATCGAAGTGATCGTTAAGCTGTGGAGGCTGGCGCCCGGGCAAAGGTTTTATCGCGTTTCAGACAGGACGACGAACGGACACCGCCGGTCAGACAGATGGTCGACAGAACCCCTCAACGGGGGCCATTCTGATAGTTGGCGAACGCAATCAGTCGCGTTTGCCACCGATTAACAAACGGAGGTGTTCCATGCCGGTGCCACACGACCTTTTTCAGGACCTGAGTTGCACAAAGGAAGAAATCCAGCAGAAACGCACCAAGGATCCGTTACTGGATTCACTGATCAACAAGTATTCCCTGGCGGATGCCGAGGTAGTGAAGGCCGAAGAAGCCAAATCCAGTGACGACGCGGTGACCAGGCTCAAGGCCAAGCGCCTGGAGGTCAAGGACAAGATCGTCAAACAACTCCAGTCGTCGTCCTGATGCAGGGTAAAGAGTCGGGTAAGGAGTCACCAGAGCGGTGACTGAACCAATGGAACGACGATAAAGACCGGCACCTCGAATGTTCAGAGTCCCTTGAAACGGCTCCATGCGAGGTGCCCCATGCATCACCCAAACCCCAGCAAAGAACAGGTCGGCCAGCGTTACCTCTGCAGGGCGCTGCTCAGCGGCAATCGCACCATGTGCTGCGCCTTCAGCGACCCGAAATATAACCATTCCCCATACTCGCGCACCGTGGTGATCGGCGAGTAATTGCCGCTGCTGCCATCCTGCAGGTTGGCAATCACCTTGCCCTCGAGGTCCAGGCCCAGGGCAAAGGCGCGCTTTTCCACCGGCTTGGGCAGGACGGTCATGGCCCGCGTGATCATCTTGCGGATGAATGGATGGGCCGCCGTGGCGTCGAGCAGGGCATTGCGCGGTGCATACAGCGCCACCCAGAAACGGTCGCGGCCATTGAACGACAGGTTGTCCGGCAATCCCGGCAGGTTATCGATGAGTAGATCATGGGTGCCGGCCTTCGGCCCGTTCAGCCAGTAGCGGGTGATCCGATAAGCGCCGGTTTCATTGACCAGCACAAAGTCATCCTCCGGCCCCAGGGCGACGCCGTTGGCAAACTCCAGCTTGTCGAGCAGCACGGAAGTCTTGCCGGTCTGGAAGTCGTAGCGCAGCAGGCGGCCGTCGCCGCCATGCTCAAGGATCGCCTCGCCGTCCCTGCCGTAGCCGAAGCGGCTGGAGGCATCGCTGAAATAGGCGTAGTGCCCGGATTTGTCGATGGCCACGTCGTCGGTGAAACCCAAAGGCACGCCGCCGGCTGCGGTGGTCAATGCCACCAGGCGGCCCTGGGCGTCCAGCGACAGCAAGCCCTTGACCGCATCGGCGATCACCAGCAAACCATTGGGATGACGGGCCAGGCCCAACGGACGGCCACCGGTATCGGCCAGGACTTTGGTGACCTTGCCGTCAAGGCTGGTGCGGATCAGCCGGCCGTCGTGCAAGCCGGTGATCAGCATGTCGCCTTCCAGCAGCAGGGCCTCCGGACCGTCGATGTCCGCGGCGCCGACGCGCTCCATACCTTTGAGGCGCTGATTGTCGGCATACGGGCCGCTGGTGAGGGACGGGGCGGGCGGCGGCGTCCAGGCCACCGGCCGCACGTGGGTCGGCATCAGCAGCAGATACCCGGCGATGACCGCGATCACCAGCAACACCCAGTGGTGGAGGCGGATCAATCGACTCACGCATTGACCCCCGACAGAGCCAGGTGTTTGAGCGCCATCTCACGCAATGCCAGCATCGAGTCGGCCGACTCGCGATTGATCCGGCGCCGGAGCAGCAGCCGGTTGGCGATGCGCATCCACAGGCCGCTGAACTGATACTCCAGGGTGCGGACGAACCGCGTGCCATCGCCCTGGGCCTCGCACTCGTAAGTCAGGATCAGTGACAGGCCATGATCGCCCTGGGCCCGGGCCACCCAGCGGCGCCCCGGCAGGTACTCGTCGACCCGCCAGCTCAAATGGCCGTCACGCCCGCCGGCACGGATGTCTTCGTCGAACCGCGCGCCGGCGTGCAGCGAGCCTTTTGGCCCATTGATCCTGAGCGACGAGGGATGCCATTGCGGCCAACAGCTGACAGTGCTGGCGTAGGCGAGCACGGCGACGGGGTCTGCGGCGATATCGACAGGATGCTGCAAGCGGGTCATGGGCGGTCTCGTCAGGTAGGGGGCGGTGTCCTCCGGCTCCCAGTAAAGGGTGCCGAACAGATAATCCATCAACGGAAAAACGATGTTGAAGTTGCGCTCCTGCATCATCTCGCGGCGGTGATGCAGTTCATGCAGGTGACGCATCTGGCGGATCCACGGCAGTCGCGTCAGCGGGTTGTGTGGCGGCAGATGCTCGCAGGCGTGAAACACTTCATAGGCCAGGTAGCCGAGGACCAGGCAGCCGCCGACCAGGCCGGCGACGTTGGCATCGAACAGTCTGATCAGCCACCACAGCGGCAGGCTGATGAGGATCGTGTGCACCACGATCAGCCAGGCCGGAAACAGGATCACCCGCCAGTCGCGGGCGCTGTCGTAGGCCATGCTGCCGGGGGCGAAAAAGCTGTGGTGGTCGCCGGCATGGCGCGCATAGAACATTCGTGCGAAGGCTTTTTTGTGATGGCCCAGGTGTCGATGCACCATGTACACGCCGAAGTTGAAGAACAGCAAGGTCAGCGGCACCGCCAGCCATTCAAGCGGTTGCACCTGGTGCACGGTGCGCCAGAACGCGGCGATGGCCGCGATGCCGAACAGCAGCACAAAGGCGCCGTGCAGCCACGGGTTGTAGAGGGGGTGGATGTTGGCGCGGTAACGGCTGCGGAATGCTTCGGTGGTCTGCCTCACTGCAATCACCTGTCGTTATTGTTATCTCCAGCAGATTAGCCGATCCCGGCGTTTTGTCCGGCCGAACCTTAAGGACACAACGGCCATGATCCGGTGCAAACCGGACTCAGGAGAGCGGGTCCCAGCGTTGCGACCAGTCGTCATCGGTGCGGATCACTTCGCGCAGCAGATCGAAAGCCTGTTGCAGGGTGGGCGAGTCACGGTCGCGGGAGTAGACCAGGTAGGTCGGGTAACTGAATTCCGGCGCCTTGGGCACGGGTTCCAGCACACCGCTTTGCAGGTAGCTGTGCACGACGCGGGTGCGGAAATAGCCGCTGCCGCCGTTTTCCAGGATGTACTGCAAACCCAACGGACCGAGGTTGAAGCTCAGGGCGGCCTTGGCCTTCTCCGGCAGCGCGGCGTCGTGCTGGCGCCGGAAGTCCTGGCCCCAGTCGATGTACACGTAAGGATCCGGACGCCCGGGCAGGCGTACCTGTACCAGTTTTTCTTCCAGTACCTGCTCGACTTGCAGGCGCGGCCAGTATTCGGGCTGATACACCAGTGCCGCGTCCAGTACGCCCAGCTCCAGTTGCCGCAGCAGGTTCTCGCCATCGCGGATTTCCATGCGCAGGGCGTGGCCGGGGATTTTCTCGCGCAATTGGGCGGCCCAACTGAGCATCAACGGGTTGCACAGGCTGACCTCGCCGCCAATGTGCAGCACGTCGTGATAACCCTCGGGCAGCGGCAAATCCCGGCGCGCGGCCTCCCAGGTTTCCACCAGTTGATTGGCATACACCACGAAGGCTTCGCCGTTGGGCGTCAGGCGGGCACCGGCGCGATTGCGCACAAACAGGGTACTGCCCAGCTGGCTTTCGAGTTTCTGTACCCGCGCGGTGATCGCGGTCTGGGTGACATGGAGCTTTTCGGCGGCCGCGGCAAGGCTGCCGTGGCGGACGATTTCCAGGAAGGTGCGGGCGAGATCGATGTCCATGGGGTGGCCGGTGTGGGGAGTGCTGGCATTGTAAGAGCACCACTGGCCTGTGGCGAGCGGACTGGTAGACGCTGTGCAGGCGCTGTGTAGGAGCTGACGAGTGAAACGAGGCTGCGATCTTTTGCTCTTAAAAGCGCAGATCAAAAGATCGCAGCCTTCGGCAGCTCCTACACTGCAATCGTCTCTCGCCCGACGGACTCACCATGACAGCCAAGGTCGCTGCGAACATCCAAGCCACTGTCGAAGGCCAGCGCCTGGCCGGCAGCGAGGCCGATACCTGGCGCGAGTGGGGGCCGTACCTGAGCGAACGCCAGTGGGGCACGGTGCGCGAGGACTACAGCGCCGATGGCGATGCCTGGTGCTATTTTCCCCATGACCATGCCCGCAGTCGGGCCTATCGCTGGGGCGAGGACGGGCTGGCGGGGTTTTCCGACAAGGCTCAGCACTGGTGCCTGGGATTGGCGCTGTGGAACGAGCGCGACCCGATTCTCAAGGAGCGCCTGTTCGGCCTGAACAACACCGAAGGCAACCACGGCGAAGACGTCAAGGAACTGTATTTCTATGTCGATGGCGTGCCCAGTCATGCCTACATGCGCATGCTCTACAAATACCCCCAGGCCGAATTTCCCTACGCTGACCTGATCGCCGAAAACGCCCGCCGTGGCCTGGCCGACACCGAGTACGAAATTCTCGACACCGGCGTGTTCGAAGACGACCGCTACTTCGACGTCACGGTGGAGTACGCCAAGCACGCGGCCGATGACATCTTGATGCGCGTCACGGTGCACAACCGCGCCGACCAACCCGCGCGCTTGCACGTACTGCCGCAGCTCTGGGCGCGCAACACCTGGAGTTGGGCGGCCGGCGAGCACAAGCCAAGCCTGACCCTGGCCGGTGATCATGTACTGGCCCGCCACCCGCACCGAGAAGACCGGCAGGCCAGTGCCTGGGGCGAGGACGCCGTTGAGTGGCTGTTCTGCGAAAACCAGAGCAATTTCCCGAAACTCGATGGCGTGGCGGCGGATGGCCCGTTCAAGGACGGCATCAACGATTTCCTGGTCGATGGCATCAATGACGCGATCCGCCGCGACAGCGGAACACGGGTGGCGGCGCATTTCTCGTTGGCATTGGAGGGCGGTGAAAGTCGCAGTGTTTATCTGCGGTTCGCCCCGACAGGCGCGCCCCGGGTCAATGCCAGGGCGCTGTTCGCGCGTCGGCGCGCCGAGGCCGACGGGTTTTACGCGGTGCTGCAACGCGCCATCATCGACCCTGATGCACGCAACGTTCAGCGCCAGGCCCTGGCCGGGCTGCTGTGGTCCAAGCAACTGTATTATTTCGACGTCAACCAGTGGCTCGACGGCGATCCGGCGCAACCTGCGCCGCCACCCGGACGCTCGCGCATTCGCAATACCCATTGGCGGCACCTGTCGAATCTCGACATCGTCTCCATGCCCGACACCTGGGAATACCCCTGGTACGCCTCCTGGGACCTGGGCTTTCAGGCCGTGGCCTTCGCGTTGATCGACCCGGGATTCGCCAAGCATCAGCTGTTGCTGCTGGTCAAGGACCGCTTCATGCACCCCAACGGCCAATTGCCGGCCTATGAATGGCGCTTCGACGACGCCAACCCGCCGGTCCACGCGTGGGCCTGCTGGCGCGTGTATCAGCAGGACAAGCAGTTGAGCGGGTCAGGGGACATGGATTTCCTCGAACGGATATTCCATAAGCTGCTGCTGAATTTTTCCTGGTGGGTGAACCGCAAGGATGCCGAAGGTCGCAACCTGTTCCAGGGCGGCTTCCTCGGTCTGGATAACATCGCGCTGTTTGACCGCTCGGCGGCATTGCCCCCCGGTTTCCAACTCGATCAGGCCGACGGTACGGCGTGGGTCGCCGCCTATGCGCTGGACCTGATGCGCATCGCCCTGGAACTGGCCAAGCGCAACCCCGTGTACGTCGACATCGCGGTGAAGTTCTTCGAGCATTTTCTCTACATCGCCGGGGCGATCAATAAAATCGACTCGGACGCTGAAGGCCTGTGGGACGAGCAGGACCGGTTTTTCTACGACGTGCTGCACCGCCCGGACGGCGTCAACGAGCCGCTGCGGCTGCGCACCATCGTCGGGCTGATGCCGCTGTTCGCCGTTCAGGTGCTGGAGCAGCACGAGCACGAGGGGTTGCCTGGATTACGCGACCGCCTGCTGGGGTTCATGCGCCATCGACCGGATCTGGCCGGCCTGGTCTCGCGCTGGACCGAACCGGGTGAAGGCAACCGGATGCTGCTGGCGCTGTTGCGTGGCGAACGCACCAAGGACTTGCTCAAGCGCATGCTCGACGAGGACGAGTTTCTCTCTGAATTTGGTGTTCGCTCGCTGTCCAGGGCCTTCGCTGACCGACCCTTTGCTGTACAGATCAATGCGGATCGGCTGTGTGCCCGCTACCAGCCCGGCGAATCGGATTCGCGGCTGTATGGCGGCAACTCCAACTGGCGGGGGCCGGTGTGGATGCCCATCAACTACATGCTGATCGAATCCTTGCGCGAGTTTCACCGTTACTACGATCAGAATTTCTCGGTGGAGTACCCCACCGGCTCAGGTTTCCTGGCGTCGCTGGAGGAGGTTGCCGATAGCCTGGCCCAGCGTCTCACCCGGCTGTTCTTGCGCGATGAACAGGGCAATCGGCCCTCGATGGCGGCGTACGCGCCATTGCAGGCCGACCCGGCCAGTCGCGACCTGGTGTTGTTCCATGAGTATTTTCATGGCGAAACCGGGCGTGGCCTGGGGGCCAGTCACCAGACCGGGTGGAGTGCGTTGGTGGCGTTGTTGTTGCAGCCCTGATCTCACCGCCGATCAGATGTGGGAGCGGGCTTGCTCGCGAAGGCGTCGTGCCAGCCGACATTGATGCAGCTGACACACCGTCTTCGCGAGCAAGCCCGCTCCCACTTTTGATCGGCGGGTTCACCCTTCAAAACGCAAAACACGAACAGCCAAACGCCCCCCAGAACCCGCGAAAATCGCTGACTGGCGCATTCGACAATCGTGCTCTGTCATGGCTGTGCGCATGCACCGCACAGGCGCCGACACACTGATGCACCTGCGCCACCAGTGGCACCGCTTTCCAGTGCCCGGGCACCTTGGCCACCGGCGACCACTCCGGCACCACCGGAATCGGCGGTGGCCCGAGCTTCTCGAATTCGGCGCTGCCGTAGACGATCTTGCCATCGACAATCGTCAGCACCGCTTCGATGTCCTTGATGCCGTGGTCCTCGATGTGGAAATAGTCCGCCGACAGCGCAATCAGGTCCGCCAGTTGCCCGACCTTGATCTGGCCTTTCTTGCCTTGTTCGGAAGAGAACCAGGCGCTGCCGTGGGTGAACAGTTCCAGCGCGGTGTCGCGGCTCAAGCCTTGCGGGTACAGCGCCAGCCCACCGACGGTGCGCCCGCTGACCAGCCAGTACAGCGATGTCCAGGGGTTGTAGCTCGACACCCGCGTGGCGTCGGTGCCGGCACCCACGGGCACGCCTTCGGCGAGCATGCGGGCAATCGGCGGTGTGTGCTCGGCCGCCTTGGCGCCGTAGCGATCGACGAAATATTCGCCCTGGAACGCCATGCGGTCCTGAATCGCGATACCGCCACCGAGGGCTTTGACCCGCTCGATATTTTGCGGGGTGATGGTTTCGGCGTGGTCGAAGAACCACGGCAAACCGTTGAACGGGATGTCGCGATTGACCTTCTCGAACACGTCGAGCATGCGGCTGATGGATTCGTTGTAGGTGGCGTGCAGCCGGAACGGCCAGCGTTGTTCCACCAGATGGCGGACCACCGGTTCCAGGTCCTGCTCCATGCCGGCCGGCAGGTCCGGGCGCGGTTCGAGGAAATCTTCGAAGTCGGCGGCGGAGAACACCAGCATTTCCCCGGCGCCGTTGTGCCGCAGGAAGTCATCACCCTGATGCAACTTGACGCTGCCGGTCCAGTTGCGGAAATCCGCCAGTTCTTCCTTGGGTTTCTGGGTGAACAGGTTGTAGGCGATTCGCACCGTGAGTTGTTGATCCCGGGCCAGTTGCTGGATGACCTGATAATCGTCCGGGTAGTTCTGGTAGCCACCGCCGGCATCGATGGCGCTGGTGACCCCCAGGCGATTGAGTTCGCGCATGAACTGGCGGGTCGAGTTGACCTGGTGCTCCAGTGGCAGTTTCGGCCCCTTGGCCAGGGTCGAGTAGAGAATCATTGCGTTGGGCCGGGCGATCAGCAGGCCGGTGGGGTCGCCATTGGCATCGCGCTGGATTTCACCGCCTGGCGGGTTCGGGGTGTCGCGGGTGTAACCCACCACTTTCAACGCGGCACGGTTGAGCAGGGCGCGGTCGTAGAGGTGCAGGACGAACACCGGTGTGTCGGGCGCGGCCTTGTTCAGTTCATCAAGGGTCGGCAGGCGCTTTTCGGCGAACTGGAATTCGTTCCAGCCGCCCACCACCCGCACCCATTGCGGCGTCGGCGTGCGGTCGGCCTGCTCCTTGAGCAGGCGCAGGGCATCGACCAGCGATGGCACGCCTTCCCAGCGCAGTTCGAGGTTGTAATTGAGGCCGCCACGGATCAGGTGCAGGTGTGAGTCGTTGAGACCGGGGATCACCGTGCGCCCGTGCAGGTCAATGATTTGCGTAGCGGGACCTTGCAGGGCCATGGCCTGGGCATCGCTGCCGACCACCACAAAGTGACCGTCCTTGATCGCGACGGCACTGGCCTGGGGTTTTTTGCGGTCGACGGTGTGCAGTCGACCGTTGTACAGGATGAGGTCGGCGGGTACTTCCGGCATGGTTTTACTCCCTGCGAAAAGCGGACTGACCCAGGCGCCGACTGCGCCGGCGGTAAGGCCTTGCAGTACGTGACGGCGGTTGAAACCGTTGTGATCGTCAGGTGGGCTCATGCCAGTGGTCTCCACAACTTGAGTCGGGGACAAACAGCCGATGGCTGACGCATGCGGCCTGAAGGAATATAGACGGCAAATCCGGGGCGAGGCGTTTTCCGCCGCCGAAAACGACAAATCCCGCCACAAGGGGCGGGATTCGCGTACAGCCAGAGTGCCCCCCGAAGCAGGGAGCCGCTGTCTTAGGCCGGGAACAGCTCGGACAGTTTCATGGCCAGCATCATGTCGCCTTCGGCGCGCAGTTTGCCGCCCATGAAGGCTTGCATGCCGTCGGTTTCGCCGCTGACGATGCCTTCCAGGGTTTCGCCGTCCATCACCAGGGTCACCTGGGCGTCCGGGTTCTCGCCTTCTTGCAGCTCGCAGGTGCTGTCCTTGACGATCAGGGAGAAGTTCTTGGTGTCGTCGATGCGGAAACCGAAGACCAGGTCCAGACCGGCAGCGGCGGCTGGGTTGAACTTGGCTTTCATTGCTTGTACGGCATCAGCTACGGAGGTCATGGTTCGATCCTTTCTTGGTTAATAAGCGCAGGGTAATAAGAGCTGGGTGGTTACAGCCAGGGTCACAATAGTCCGGACTCAGCGAAACGTGATGAGTTCCGGGGCTTTCAACAGTTGCAGGTGCGCATGACTGTTGAAAGAAGCCAGGGCCACCTCGCGACCCCGAAACTTCAGGTGGTTGAGCGAGGTGTTGACGATTTGCCAGTTCAGTTCAAAGGCCTGTCGGGCCGGCATTTGCGTAATGAGATGGAGCAGGGCGGTGATGGTGCCACCTGAGGTAAACACCGCGATTTTCTGGGTGTTGTCGGCCTGTTCGAGAATCCTGTATAGCCCGGCGCGAACCCGTTCGACAAAGCCCAGCCAGCTTTCCAGCTCAGGGGGGTCGTAGGTGCCGGCGAGCCAGCGTTCGATGATCAGGGCGAAGATGCGCTGGAACTCGGCGCGGTTCTGCGCGGCGTTGCGCAGGATGTTCAGCGCTTCAGGCTCGTCCGGCAACATGGCCGGGAGCAGCGCGCGGATCACCGCGTCAGCGTCGAATTCATTGAAGGCGGCGTCGGTTTCCAGAAGCGGTACCGGCAAGCCCACCGCGGCGAACTGTTCGAGCGCGCTGGTGGCGGTGTGTTGTTGGCGGCGCAGGTCGCCCGACAGGCAGCGATCGAAGCTGATACCGAGGTCGGCCAGGTGCTGGCCGAGGATGTGTGCCTGGCGAATGCCGATGGGCGACAGGACGTCGTAGTCGTCTGCACCAAAGGAGGCCTGGCCATGTCGAATCAAATAGATGCTGCCCACGTCCGCGTCATCCCGGTACGTTGAAGGTTTGGCGAGGTTATGAGGATGGCAGTGAGCTGTCAATGAAAAAACATACGCTTGTTTGAAATGCCTGTTCCAGGCCTGCTGCCTGAGGTTTCACGGCTGGTCGCAAGGACGGCGCATGGGTATGCTGGAGGTATCCCGCGCGTATTCATGCCGCGCATCGCTTGAGGAGTCCCTGTGGAGTTTTTGTCCGAGTACGCCGTTTTTCTGGCCAAGACCGTGACCCTGGTGATCGCCATTCTGGTGGTCCTGGCCAGTTTTGCGGCCTTGCGCAGCAAAGGTCGACGCAAGTCGGCCGGCCAGTTGCAGGTCAGCAAGCTCAATGATTTCTACAAGGGGCTGCGCGAGCGCCTGGAGCAAACCTTGCTCGACAAGGACCAGCTCAAGGCCTTGCGCAAGTCCCAGGCCAAATCCGACAAGCAGCAGAAGAAAAAGCCCGAAGCCAAACCCCGGGTGTTCGTGCTGGATTTCAATGGCGACATCAAGGCCTCGGCCACCGAAAGCCTGCGTCACGAAATCACCGCCTTGCTGACCCTGGCCACGCCCAAGGATGAAGTGGTGCTGCGCCTGGAAAGTGGCGGCGGCATGGTGCACAGCTATGGCCTGGCGTCTTCGCAACTGGCGCGCATCCGTGACGCCGGCGTGCCGTTGACCGTGTGCATCGACAAGGTCGCCGCCAGCGGCGGCTACATGATGGCGTGCATCGGCGAGAAGATCATCAGCGCACCGTTCGCAATCCTCGGCTCGATTGGCGTGGTAGCGCAGTTGCCCAACGTCAATCGCCTGTTGAAGAAACACGACATCGACTTTGAAGTGCTGACGGCCGGCGAATACAAACGCACCCTGACGGTGTTTGGCGAAAACACCGAGAAAGGCCGGGAGAAGTTCCAGGAAGACCTGGACATCACTCACCAGTTGTTCAAGAACTTCGTCTCCCGTTATCGCCCGCAACTGGCCATCGACGACGTAGCCACCGGCGAAATCTGGCTGGGTGTCGCCGCGCTGGACAAGCAACTGGTGGACGAGCTCAAGACCAGCGATGAATACCTGGCCGATCGCGCCAAACAGTCCGAGCTTTATCACCTGCACTACGCCGAACGCAAAAGCCTGCAGGAACGCATCGGCATGGCGGCCAGCGGTTCAGTCGATCGTGTTTTGTTGAGCTGGTGGAGCCGGTTGACTCAACAACGCTTCTGGTAACGTTCAACGCGTCATCGTCATGACCCATGAAAACCGTGGACCGCCTCCACGGTTTTTTTTGTCTTCGGGATTGCCGGTTTTCGTTCGCAATCAGCGAACTTTCGCAACCGTGCTGTCGATCGCTCCCACTGTGCAGAACGGTCGCATTGGTTAGGGTGATGTTCCCCAATCTGCAACGGAATGCACCATGAACACATCGACAGACACGACCTCGGATCCCGCCCCTGCATTACCCATGCGCAACGAGCTGAAAGCAGCCGTGGACACCGCGCTCCCGCAAACGCCCGGCCAGTTTGGCGAACGCCTGATCAAGGACAAATGGGGCCCAGGCATCGATCCGCAGACAGCCTTGCTGGTAACACTCGATTACGACTACATGGGCCACCCGGCACAGGACGGCATCCATCAAGGCCAGGTGGGCAGTTCGCGCACGCTGGTGCAAGCGCTGCTCTCCAACTACCAGACCGTCGGCGACGGGCGTTTCGGTGAAACCGCCTTCGGTCTGTACACGCCTCCGGATATCGGCCCCGCCGTGCGTATTGTCGAAAAAGTCGACGAATTCGCCGGACACGACAGCGGCAATCACCGGACGTACGAAGGCATTTATCGCCGGACGACACCGCAGGCGTATGGACCCCAGACCCAGATCAAACTGAGGCCGGCCGATTTCAAGGAATGGGTTTGGAAACTGGATTTCAAGTATTCGTATGAACAGTATCTGGAGCGGGCCTGGCCGTCGGACGAGAGCCTGCTGGCCTCCAGACCCTACGCGTTGAGGACGTCGGTCAAGGCTGCATTTGTCATGACGGCCTGGCTGCAATACCACGAAAACTGCCTGTCGAAAAAAGGCCTGGAACTGGCCATGGAGGCAGCGGGGTTGCCGCACGGGCAAACGTGGGAAAGGCTGACGATCGATCAACTGCAAGCGCCGACGCGCCTTCCGGCAAGTGTCGAGGCGGGACGTTTAAAGCTGTATCGATACACCGCGCTTGATATCTGGTGCTACCGGGACCGGTCCAGTGGCCGCGTGCTGCTGTACATCCCAGGCAACTCCTCACCGCTGCATGAGTTCGCCGACAGAAGCCAGCTGCGTCAATGGATCGTCGAAGAGGGCAAGGTCAGCGAAACGAAGCAGGCGCTGGCGGCGCACTTCGCCGATGACGATCGCGAGGACGGCACCTTCCATGCCGGGGTGCTCACGGCGCTCGATGGCATGGCGATTTTTCCGCTCCAGCATCATTTGACCAAAGAGTCGGGCTTCTTCAATGACGACGGTTACTGGGACCCGGCCGACTACATCGGCGTCGAGCTTGCTTCCTCCAACACGGACCCCTTTGCGCAACTTGTGTTGACGATGAAGCAGGCGGCAGTCGCCAGTGTCCAGACCATCCGCGATGCTGCTCAGGTCAACCGCGACAATTTGAGTGCTGTTGTCGAGCCTATTGTCCAGTGGGTCAACCAGTTTGGTCCGCTGGCGCTGTTCGTGCCGGGAGGCGAGGGGCTGTTAGTCCTGGCGGGACTGATCGATGCCGGGTATGGCCTGGATCAGGCTGTTGACGGCAAGACGGCCAGCCAACGCTCCCAGGGTGTGACTCGAACCGTGTTCGGGTTGCTCAACGCGCTGCCGTTGGCGACGGGCGTTGCTTCGCTCAGCAAGGAAGGGGCGGAGTTGGGCACGTTGACCCATGTGGAACGCGAAGGCAACGGATCCAGCGGACCGATACACGAAACAGCCCCTGCCCAACCGCCCCGGCAACCGGAATTGCCGTTGCCGACGCGTACGGAGCTTTTGCGTGGAGTCGGTGCGCCAGCCGGCACCTTCACCGATGACGTGTTGGCACAGATTGGCAGGGTCAGCGCCGTGGACGATGACATGCTGCGGCTGATGCAGGCGGGGCGTTCACCGACGCCGCAGCTGGCCGATACCATCGATCGCTTCAGAATCGATCAGGAAGTGACAGCGCTGGGCGACCCGTCATCCGCGCAGGCTGAATTCAACCGTCGATATCAGGCGCTGCAGCAGTCGGAAAACCCATGGGTCCAGCTGTTTCAACAGACATACCCCGATCTGCCCAAGGCTGCCGTTGAGCAAATGCTGGATCGCTACGGTATCGATTTCAAGGCGTCCCCCGACCCTGTCCTGGCCAGGACGCTGTTCAAACAACTGGACAGCAAGGCACGCCAATACCAGCAGCATGTCCGTCTAAACCGTGCCTATGAAGGACTCTATCTGCGGTCAGTCACCAGTGCCGAATCGGACACGCTGGCCTTGCACTCTCTGAACAATCTGCCCGGATGGCCCAGGGGGCTGCGAATAGAAGTGCGCGACGGTTCCATTGGCGGCCGGATACTGGATCGCAGCGGGCCGCTGGATGCGCTTGATTACCGGACCCTGATCAAGTCGGATGCGGGTTATCTGACCCATGCCTCTTCAGCCCAGGCCACTGGTTTTACCGAGGCTGTCGCTGCGGTTCTGTCCAAGGAGGAACGGTCGGCGTTGGGGCTGATATCAACTGACCCGGGGACGGAGTTGAGGCTGGAAATCAGCCATCGGCCGTTGTCCCGATCAGAGTTGGTGCTTGGTCTGGGCAGAATGGACTCAGGGTTGTCCTTCGAGGCGCAGGGATTGAGAGGAGGCTTTTATCCGGATCCTCCTCCAGCGGGGGCCTTGATGCACAGGGTGATGAGTTTGCAACTCAGGGAGATCTATCCGGATTTTACCGATACAGAGGTCGAAGAAACACTACAACGGCTGGGAAATGAGGCCCAGACCCATATCGACGGCCTCAAACAGCAACTGCAGCAATTGCATACGGACCTGGACACCTGGATTGATCAAGTCGCGGACGACGTCGAGGATATGGACGTCGACTTCCTGCAAGAGGGGGATCCTGAGGCAGAGGGCATGTCGCACATGCAAATCCAGCACGAAAACATAAGACGGGTGCAGGAGGTGATGAGGTATGAAAGCGAAACTCGCGGTGAGCTGGCGGATGAATTGATTGCGATTTGGCAAAAACAGCCTCCGCAGGTCGATAGCCACTACACGGGTAGTCATGTTGATGGTTTTACGATGAACATGAGTAATGAAGACTATCACCGACTGCCAGTGCTGAATGTTCGGTTCAATGATGTGGTGGGGCTGAACATGAGTAACTTTCACTTATTCGAGCGGGAGACCCTGAACGGCTTTATCGAACGCTTTCCGCAATTGCGTGTCTTGGACCTGGAAGGCACAGACTTACGATTACCCAATATTGATGGGCAGCTGGAAAGTAAGTTGCCGCCGGTCATTCCTCAGTTGCAGCGCCTCACTTCGTTGAATCTACGTTCCACCCGATTGACCTTCCAGAGGAATACGGCGGCGCTACCCGTTGTGCTGGATGATGTGCATGCATTGGCTGTCCCGGGAAATACGGCGGGCCAGCTGAGTTCGTTGGTCAACTTGCAAACTTTGGATTTGAGCGATAATCCTTTGGTTGTTGCGCCTGTCGTCACCGGAATGAATCAACTGCGGTCACTGAGACTTAACAACACGGGCATCAAGAGTTGCCCCGTAGGGATCATGGATCAGCCCTACCTGACGACCCTGGACTTGAGCGACAACCGGATCAATCGAGTGCCGCAGGCAGTATTGAATCAGGCCATCAGCAGAGACCGAGTCCTGTTGTGGCACAACCCCTTGACCGATGAGGACACCCTGCAGAGGCTGGTCGCCCATCGGGAACAAACAGGTATCAACTTGTGGCTGGATGCACCGGGGTTCGACTATCTAGGACCTGCAAACTGGTTGCGCGGCCTTGAGGAAGGACAGCGCGATGCGCGGATACAACTTTGGCAGCGACTGGGCGTCAAGCAGGGCGGCAGGCGGTTTCTGGGGGCTATGAGTACCTTGACCCTCACGGCGGAATTTCGGGTCAACTATCTGGATCTTCAGGCCCGGGTCTGGCGACTGATGAGTGAAGCCGATGCTTCGCAGGAAGCGTGGACGCAAATATCCCGGGATGTACCGATACCAGGAGGGGCTTTAGATAATCCGATAGCAGTGCTTACAGCTTTGGAAGAGCGGGCCAGGGTTTATAACGACTGGGTCGCGTTGGGGCGGCCGTTTCCGATCGGCCCACTCTGATCGTAGCAGTGCTGTATTGACGATCGGCGTGAAAATATTCTGTGCTGATAAGCAGGTTGAATCGCCGCAAGGATTGCTTAGACTCCCGTTTACCTTAACCGCAGCAAGGAAGTTGCATCATGAGTGAAAGCAAGCACTGGGGCGATCCAATAGAATTCGCCGCATTTGAAAAGTTACTGTCAGAAAAAAGTATGTTTCTGATCGATGAAAGACCAAAAGTGGATGCGTCGGTTGTTTATCGCTGCAGGAAATGTAATCAGGTCGAAAAGACCTATGTCAAACGCCATCAGGCCAATCAGTGGAAGCCCGAATTTAAAGTATTTGTCGAGGGTGACTACTGGGGGAGTTTGAACAAGAAGTTGTTTGATGATATTCCCGCGCTGGCACAGGCATTAAGAGAAAGAGGGCTGACGCAAGTCGGGTTCTGAGTTTTACTCCTCACAAAGAATAAAGCCCTGGCTCCGTATGGAGTCAGGGCTTTATTTTTTCAGCGGCGACGGAACAGCGGCAGCGGTTCGTCGGTGGCGGCCTGATAGGTCACCGAGAAGTCCTTGAGACCTTCCAGGGCTTCGTACGGGTCTTTATCGGCGCGAATGGCAAAAGCGTCGAAACCGCAGCGATGCAGGTAGAACAACTGGTCGCGCAGCACGTCGCCGATCGCCCGCAACTCGCCTTTGAAACCGTAACGGTCACGCAGCAAGCGGGCGTTGGAGTAGTTGCGGCCATCGGTGAACGCCGGGAAGTTCAAGGCGATGACCTGGAAGCTCGCCACGTCTTCACCGATTTCCTCGGCTTCTTCATCGGCATCCAGCCACACGCCCAGGCCGCCATCGCGGGCCAGGAGCATGCGGCTGTGTTCGCGCCACAGCTGCAACGGCACGATGTAGTCGTCGCAGTTGCTGATCTCGTCGATGTTGAAATCCTTGGGCAACAGGTGCCAGGTTTCGTCGACGACTTCGTTGTTCTTAATGATTCGCTGCATAGACGCGTTCCTTGAAGAGGTCGATGCCAATACGCTGATAGGTGTCGATGAAACGCTCGTCTTCGGTACGTTGTTCGATGTACACGTCGATCAGCTTTTCGATCACGTCAGGCATGGCTTCCTGGGCGAAGGACGGGCCGAGGATCTTGCCCAGGCTGGCGTCACGGCTGGCGCTGCCACCGAGGGAAACCTGGTAGAACTCTTCGCCTTTCTTGTCTACCCCGAGAATGCCGATATGGCCGACGTGGTGGTGACCGCAGGCGTTCATGCAACCGGAGATGTTCAGGTCCAGCTCGCCAATGTCGAACAGGTAGTCCAGGTCGTCGAAACGGCGCTGGATCGATTCGGCGATCGGGATCGACTTGGCGTTGGCCAGGGAGCAGAAATCGCCGCCCGGGCAGCAGATGATGTCGGTCAGCAGGCCGATGTTCGGCGTGGCGAAACCTTTCTCGCGCAACTCGCCCCACAGGGTGAACAGCTTGTCCTGCTCGACGTCGGCCAGGATGATGTTCTGCTCGTGGGAGGTGCGCAATTGGCCGAAGCTGTAGCGGTCGGCCAGATCGGCCACCGCGTCCAGCTGCTTGTCGGTGATGTCGCCCGGTGCAACGCCGGTCGGCTTCAGGGACAGGGTCACGGCCACATAACCCGGCTTCTTGTGGGCCAGGGTGTTGCGGGTACGCCAGCGGGCGAAACCTGGGTGTTGCTGGTCGAGCTCGGCCAGTGCGGCGCTCTGGTTGTCCAGGGCCTTGTAGTCCGGGTCGACGAAATGTTTGGCGACGCGATGCACTTCGGCTTCGGTCAGCGTGGTCTGGCCACCGCGCAGGTGCTCCATTTCCGCATCGACTTTTTGCGCGAAGACTTCAGGTGTCAGCGCTTTCACCAGGATCTTGATGCGTGCCTTGTACTTGTTGTCGCGACGGCCATAGCGGTTGTAGACACGCAGGATGGCGTCGAGGTAGCTCAACAGGTCTTGCCACGGCAGGAATTCATTGATGAACGCCCCCACCACCGGTGTACGGCCCAGGCCGCCACCGACCAGCACACGGAAACCCAACTCGCCAGCGGCGTTGTGCACCGGCTCGAGGCCGATGTCGTGGACTTCGATGGCGGCACGGTCGGAGGTCGAACCGTTGACGGCGATCTTGAATTTACGCGGCAGGTAGGCAAATTCCGGG
Source organism: Pseudomonas fluorescens (assembly GCF_902498195.1). GTDB lineage: Bacteria > Pseudomonadota > Gammaproteobacteria > Pseudomonadales > Pseudomonadaceae > Aquipseudomonas > Aquipseudomonas fluorescens_BU. Next base: position 431,715 of record NZ_CABVIY010000003.1, read on the forward strand.
TGGAAAGTGGTCCACTGACGAACGATCTCGCACCATGGGCGCGGGTCGATCAATTCGTCCGCAGCGACACCGGCGAACTGGTCGGTGGTGACGTTGCGCAGGCAGTTGCCGCTGGTCTGGATCGCGTGCATCTGCACCGTGGCCAGTTCCGCCAGGATGTCCGGGATGTCTTCCACCGCCGGCCAGTTGAACTGCACGTTCTGCCGGGTGCTGATGTGGGCATAGCCCTTGTCATAATCACGGGCGATCCTGGCCATCATTCGCATCTGGCGCGAAGTCAGTTGGCCGTAAGGCACCGCGACCCGCAACATCGGCGCGAAGCGTTGGATGTAAAGCCCGTTCTGCAGGCGCAGGGGGCGGAATTCTTCTTCGCTCAGCTCGCCTGCCAGATAGCGTCGGGTCTGATCACGGAACTGCTTGACGCGGTCCTCGATGATCCGCTGATCGTACTCGTCGTATACGTACATATAAGTCCTGTTCTCAGGCTGGGCCGGTCGGAAACAGCGGCGTTTTTTGGCTTGCTGGAATCCGATAATGCCTCGGCAATTCTGCGCGCACGGCCGCGCACTCCCTACGGAGCCGGGGCAAGATACCAGTTTGCAGTTATGCGCAAAAGTGATGTTTGAATATATGCAAAGAACCAAATCGCCTAACGGGAATAGTTGTCAACTAATCCACATTTGTCGTGCGGACAATCATCGTCTTAACTGTGGTCGAGTCTTTCTGCAATCACCGATAAAACCGACAAGAGGCGATGCAATGAGCAACCCAACCAAAGCAAGGAAAGCCGATAGCACCGTCGATGCCTGGGCGATTCTGTTCCTGATCATTCTGGTCGTCGGCACGGCGGTATTCTGGGTCAGTCACCAATAAACGACCCCGTCCGGGCCTCGTTCTGACGATTGTCGGACAAAACCTGTAATAAACGCCGTTTTGCGGGCGTTCGCTGGCTATAATGCGCGGCGAATTTCCGGGGGCTCGGACGACCAATGTTGAAGTTTCTGTGTGGCGCGTTGCTGGCGTTGGCGACGGTCGTAGGACCTTGCGCCCAGGCCGCGTCGGTGCTGTTCCTCAATCCGGGAACCACCAGAGAAGCTTTCTGGGTCAGTTACTCGCAATTCATGCAGGCGGCCGCCAAGGACCTGGGTATGGATTTGCGCATTGAATATTCCGACCGCAATTCCGACATCACCATTAAACAAGCGCGCGAAGCCCTGCAAGGGCCAAAACGGCCCGACTATCTGGTGTTCGTCAACGAGCAATACATCGCGCCCGAGATCCTGCGCCTGGCCCAGGGCAGCGGGGTCAAGCTGTTTATCGTCAACAACGCCCTGACCCCGGACCAGATGCGGCTGCTCGGCAATCGCCCCGACAAATACCCCGATTGGGTGGGCAGCCTGGTGCCCAACGACGAGGAGGGTGGCTACCGGATGCTCAAGGAGCTGGTCCGTTTGCATCCTCCAGTGGCTGCCGGTCAGTACATCGACCTGCTGGCCTTCTCCGGCCTGAAAATCACGCCATCGGCGCAATTACGCGAAAAGGGCCTGCGCCGGGCTTTGGCCGAACACCCCGAAGTGCGCTTGCGTCAGCTGGTGTATGGCGGCTGGACCCGGGAACGGGCCTACGAACAGGCCAAGGTATTGTTCAAGCGTTACCCGCAGACCTCACTGGTCTGGTCGGCCAACGACGAAATGGGCTTTGGCGTGATGCGCGCCTTTGAAGAGTCGGGCGGCAAACCCGGCAAGGATGCGCTGTTCGGCACCATCAACAACTCGCCCGCTGCCTTGCACGCGCTGCTCGACAATCGCTTGAGCGTGTTGCTGGGCGGACACTTCAGCCTGGGGGGCTGGGCCCTGGTCGAGTTGCATGATTACGATGAGGGGGTCGACATCAGCCAGTACGGCGGCCGTGACCGGCAGATTCCGCTGTTGCAGCTGATTGACCGGGCACAGGCCCGGCGATTGCTGGCGATGGGCAGCGCCGAAGATTTCGGGGTGGATTTTCACAAGCTCTCGGCCAAGGGGCGACCGAAGTCCTATCGTTACCCGTTCAGTCTGCAAACCCTGATGCATTAAACCTTTGCCAGGTGCACCACCAGTTGCACGATGCCGTAGAGCGTCAACGCGAACACCGCCGTGAACAGGATGCCCAGGATCACGAAATGACTCGGCTTGCCGTGGGTGAAATCCCGCGCGCGGTTCTTCCCGCTCTGCACACCGAATGCCGCGGCCATGACGCTGTGCAGCATCTGCCAGAAGGTCGGCGGCTTGTTGTCGACTGGATCGTCCATAAACCCCTCGTCACGTAGATGTGAGTCGTAAGCATAGACAATTAAAGAAGGGACAAGACAAATGTGGGAGCGGGCTTGCTCGCGAAGGATTCGTGTCAGTCGACATCCATGCCGCCTGAAACACCGCCTTCGCGAGCAAGCCCGCTCCCACAATGGGCCGAGGGAAGCTGGATTACTCGTCGTAACCCAGGTTCGGCGCCAGCCAGCGCTCGGTCACGCTCAGTTCCTGGCCTTTACGCGACGTATAGCTTTGCACCTGATCCTTGTCGATCTTGCCCACGGCGAAATACTGCGCCTGCGGATGCGCGAAGTACCAGCCGCTGACCGCCGCCGCCGGGAACATTGCGTAGTGCTCGGTGAGGAACACCCCGCTACGGCCGGCGCGCATTTCAGCAGCCTCGGGATCGAGCAACGCAAACAGCGCGGCCTTCTCGGTGTGATCCGGGCAGGCCGGGTAGCCCGGGGCAGGGCGGATGCCACTGTATTGCTCCTTGATCAACGCCTCGTTGTCCAGGGTTTCGTCCTTGGCATAGCCCCAGTGCTCTTTGCGCACCTGCTGGTGTAACCACTCGGCGCAGGCCTCGGCCAGGCGGTCGGCCAGGGCCTTGACCATGATCGAGTTGTAGTCGTCGCCGGCGTCCTGGTAGGCCTTGGCCACTTCTTCGGCACCGATGCCGGCGGTGGTGATGAAACCACCCACATAGTCGGTCAGCTCGCTGTCCTTCGGCGCGACAAAGTCGGCCAGGGAGAAGTTCGGCTTGCCGTCGGTCTTGATGATCTGCTGGCGCAAGTGATGCAACTTGGCAATCGGTTTGCCGTGATCGTCGTAGAGTTCGATGTCGTCGTCACGCACCTGGTTGGCCGGCCAGAAGCCGAACACGGCGCGGGCGCTGATCAGCTTCTCGTCGATCAGCTTGGCGAGCATTTCCTGGGCGTCGGCGTACAGCGCAGTGGCGGCTTCACCCACCACTTCGTCCTGCAGGATGCGCGGGAATTTGCCGGCCAGGTCCCAGGAAATAAAGAACGGCGTCCAGTCGATGTATTCGGCCAGTACCTTGAGGTCGATGTTATCCAGCACTTTGGCGCCGGTGAACGTCGGCTTGACCGGCGTGTAGGTGCTCCAGTCGAACTGCGGTTTTTTCGCAATCGATGCGGCATAGCTCAGGCGTTCGGTGCGGGCGCTGCGGTTGGCGGTGCGTTCGCGGACTTCGACGTATTCCTCTCGGGTTCGCTCGACGAAACCGGCCTTCAGTTCCTTGGACAGCAGCTGCGTGGCCACGCCCACCGCGCGCGAGGCATCGGTGACGTACACCACGGCATCGTTGCTGTACTTGGGCTCGATCTTCACCGCCGTGTGCGCCTTGGAGGTGGTGGCGCCCCCGATCATCAACGGCAGGTGGAAATCCTGGCGCTGCATCTCGCGGGCGACGTGGACCATTTCATCCAGCGACGGGGTGATCAGCCCGGAGAGGCCAATGATGTCGCACTTCTGTTCCTTGGCCACCTGGAGGATTTTCTCCGCCGGCACCATCACGCCGAGGTCGACGATGTCGTAGCCATTGCAGCCCAGGACCACGCCGACAATGTTCTTGCCGATGTCGTGCACGTCGCCTTTGACCGTGGCCATCAGGATCTTGCCCTTGGCTTCGGGTTTGTCGCCTTTTTCCAGTTCGATGAACGGGATCAGGTGGGCCACGGCCTGTTTCATCACGCGGGCGGATTTCACCACTTGCGGCAGGAACATTTTACCGGCACCGAACAGGTCGCCGACGATGTTCATGCCGGACATCAACGGCCCTTCGATCACTTCGATCGGACGGGCGAACGACTGGCGGGACTCTTCGGTGTCTTCGACGATATGGGTGGTGATGCCCTTGACCAGCGCATGCTCCAGGCGCTTGTTGACGTCCCAGTTGCGCCACTCCTCGGTTTCGGCTTCCTTGACGCTGCCGTCGCCCTTGTACTTGTCGGCGATGGCGAGCAGGGCGTCGGTGCCTTCCGGGGTGCGGTTGAGGATCACGTCTTCAACGGCGTCGCGCAGCTCCTGCGGGATCTGGTCGTAGATTTCCAGCTGACCGGCGTTGACGATGCCCATGGTCAGGCCGGCGCGGATCGCGTACAGCAGGAACACCGAGTGGATCGCCTCGCGCACCGGGTTGTTGCCGCGGAACGAGAACGACACGTTGGACACGCCGCCCGAGGTCAGGGCGTACGGCAGTTCGTCACGGATGTAGGCACAGGCGTTGATGAAGTCCACAGCGTAGTTGTTGTGTTCTTCGATACCGGTGGCCACCGCGAAGATGTTCGGGTCGAAGATGATGTCTTCCGGCGGGAAGCCGACGTCGTTGACCAGAATGTCGTAGGAGCGCTTGCAGATCTCTTTCTTGCGCGCTTCGGTGTCGGCCTGGCCGGCTTCGTCGAACGCCATGACCACGACCGCAGCACCATAGCGCTTGCACAGTTTGGCGTGATGGATGAACTGCTCGACGCCTTCTTTCATGCTGATCGAGTTGACGATGCCCTTGCCCTGGATGCACTTGAGGCCGGCTTCGATCACTTCCCACTTGGAGGAGTCGATCATGATGGGTACGCGGGAGATGTCCGGTTCACCGGCGATCAGATTGAGGAAGGTCACCATGGCCTTCTTCGAATCGAGCATCCCCTCGTCCATGTTGATGTCGATCACCTGGGCGCCGGCCTCGACCTGTTGCAGGGCGACTTCCAGGGCTTCGGTGTAGTTGTCTTCACGGATCAGCCGGGCGAACTTGGCGGAACCGGTGATGTTGGTGCGCTCGCCAACGTTGACGAACAGCGAGTTGCGATCGATGGTGAACGGTTCCAGGCCCGACAGGCGGCAGGCCTTGGCAATCTCCGGAATCTCGCGCGGTGCATAACCGGCCACGGCCTTGGCGATGGCTTCGATGTGACCCGGCGTGGTGCCGCAGCAGCCGCCGACAATGTTGAGGAAGCCGCTTTGGGCGAATTCTTCGATGACCTTGGCGGTTTCCGACGGCAGTTCGTCGTACTCGCCGAATTCGTTTGGCAGGCCGGCGTTCGGGTGCGCGGAAACGTGGGTGCTGGCCTTGTTCGACAGCTCCTCCAGGTACGGGCGCAATTCGCTGGCGCCGAGGGCGCAGTTCAGGCCCACCGAGATCGGCTTGGCGTGGGCCACGGAGTTCCAGAACGCTTCAGTGGTCTGGCCCGACAGGGTGCGGCCGGAGGCGTCGGTGATGGTACCGGAGATCATGATCGGCAATTCGATGTGCAGCTCTTCGAACACCCCTTGCACGGCGAAGATCGCCGCCTTGGCGTTCAGCGTGTCGAAAATGGTTTCGATCAGGATCAGGTCGGCGCCGCCTTCGATCAGGCCTTTGGTGGCCTCGGTGTAGTTTTCCACCAGTTCATCGAAGGTCACGTTGCGGTAGCCGGGGTTGTTCACGTCCGGCGACAGCGAGCAGGTGCGGCTGGTCGGGCCGAGCACGCCGGCCACGAAGCGCGGCTTGTCCGGGTTCTCGTGGGTTTTCGCATCCGCGACCTTGCGTGCCAGGCGAGCGCCTTCTACGTTCAGTTCGTAGGCCAGTTCTTCCATGCCGTAGTCGGCCATGGAAATCCGGGTGGCGTTGAAGGTGTTGGTTTCCAGAATGTCGGCACCGGCATCGAGGTAGGCTTTCTCGATGCCACCGATCACGTCCGGGCGGGTCAGCACCAACAGGTCGTTGTTGCCTTTGACATCGCTCTGCCAGTCGGCAAAGCGTTTGCCGCGGTAATCCTGTTCTTCGAGCTTGTAGCTCTGGATCATCGTGCCCATGCCGCCATCGAGAATCAGAATGCGCTCCTTGAGGGCGTGCTTGAGAGCTTGAAGGCGAACGCTGCGATCGGACATTTGGGCTACTCGGTAAGGCCATGACGAAGGGCCGAGATAATAGCAAACCTGTGCGCTTTTAGAGCATGTCGGGATTTTGCATGAATATCGCTCATGTTGAAGGGGCCTGCGGACCGGTAGAATCGCGGCGTTTTTCAAAGGATCGGGAACAGGGCATGTCGTATCGCGTCGTCATCAGCAGTGTGTTGCTGTTTTTAAGCGGGGGCGCCCTTGCGCAAGATCCGGCGGTGCCGGCTGGCCTTTCTCCGGCGATTTCCTACAGCCGCGACATTCAACCGATCTTCACCGAAAAGTGTGTCGCCTGCCACGCCTGCTACGACGCCGCCTGCCAGCTCAACCTGGGCAGCGCTGAAGGCGCAGTTCGCGGCGCGAGCAAATCCCCGGTCTACGACGGCGAGCGCACCCAGGCCGCCCCGCCGACCCGGCTGTTCTATGACGCCTTCGGCAAGCGCGCCTGGCAGCAGAAGGGCTTCTATTCGGTGCTGGACGCCCAGGGCAGCCAGGCCGCATTGATGGCGCGGATGCTGGAGCTGGGGCATCAGGCACCGTTGCAACCCAACGCCAAGTTGCCCGAAGACATCGTTCTGGGGCTCAACCGCAATAATGTGTGCGCCATGCCGGCGGAATTCGACGGCTACGCCAGCTCCCATCCCGGGCAGGGCATGCCCCTGGCCGTCACTGGCCTGACCGATCAGCAATACCAGACGCTGCAACGCTGGCTGGCTTCCGGCGCGCCTATCGATGCGCAGGGCCTGGTGCCGAGCGCGGCGGAAGCGCTGCAAGTGGTGCAGTGGGAAAACCTGCTCAATGCGCCGGGCGCCCGCCAGAGTCTGGTGGGGCGCTGGCTGTTCGAGCACTGGTTCCTCGCGCATCTCTATTTCAAGGACGGTGAGCCGGGGCATTTCTTCCAGTGGGTGCGCTCGCGCACGCCGACCGGCCAGCCCATCGACCTGATCAACACCCGGCGGCCGAACGACGATCCGGGCACGCAGTTTTACTACCGCCTGTGGCCGGTGCAGGGCGTGATCGTGCACAAGACCCACATCACCTATCCGCTGAGCGCGGCGAAGATGGCCCGGGTCAAAAGCCTGTTCTACAACGGCAACTGGCAGGTGAGCGCCTTGCCGGGGTACGGGCCGGAGCGCCGGGCCAACCCGTTTGCCACCTTCGAGGCGATCCCGGCCCAGGCGCGTTATCAGTTCATGCTCGATAACGCCGAGTATTTCGTTCGCACCTTTATTCGCGGCCCGGTCTGCCGGGGGCAGATCGCCACGGATGTGATCCGTGACAACTTCTGGGCGCTGTTCCAGGCGCCGGAACATGATCTTTACATCACCGACCCCGATTACCGTGGCCAGGCCACGCCATTGCTGGAAATGCCGGGGCAGAACGACGACGTGGGCAGCGTCCTGAGCCTGTGGCACGACTACCGCGACAAGCGCAACGAGTACGATGCCCTGCGCCGTGACAGTTACGCCGACCTGCCGGCGCCGAGTTGGTCGTCCCTGTGGGCCGGCAATGACAATGCCTTGCTGAGCATCTTCAGGCACTTCGACAGTGCCGCGGTGACCAAGGGCCTGATCGGCGAGGTGCCGCAAACGATGTGGCTGTTCGACTTTCCGCTGCTGGAGCGTACGTATTATCAGTTGGCGGTGAACTTCGACGTGTTCGGCAATGTGTCCCATCAGGCCCAGACACGCCTGTATTTCGACCTGATTCGCAACGGTGCCGAGCAGAACTTCCTGCGCTTGATGCCGGCCGATTCCCGGGACGGCTACCTCGACGACTGGTACCAGAGCAGCGGCAAACTGAAAATGTGGATGGACTACGAGGCCATCGACAACGACAAGCCGACTGCGCTCAAGCTCGATCCAAAGGATCCCAAGCGGGATTTCGCCCTGCAGTTGCTGGCGCGTTATGGCGAGCTCAATGCCAAGCCTGACCCAATCAATCGTTGCGATGGCGCCTATTGTTCGCGGCCCAACATCGACCCAGACCTGCAGAGCGCGGAACAGGCGCTGAGCCGCCTGACTTCACGCCCGGCGGCCGGGCTCAAGGTCATCGACCAGCTGCCGGAAGCCACCCTGCTGCGGGTCCAGACCGCGCGCGGCCAGCGGGTGGTCTACAGCCTGCTGCGCAACCGTGCGCACAGCAACGTGGCATTCCTGCTCGGCGAATCCCTGCGCTATCAGCCTGGCCTGGACACCCTCACCATTTTCCCCGGTGTTCTGAGCAGTTACCCGAACTTCATGTTCAATATTCCAGCGGCAGAGGTTCCGGCATTTGTCGACGCCATGGAAAACGCCAAGGATGCCCATCGTTTCGAGAACATCGTCGAACGCTGGGGGATTCGTCGCAGTCATCCGCAATTCTGGTTTTATTTTCATGACCTGAGCCGCTACCTCCACGAGACCGAGCCGATGGAAGAGGGCGTGCTGGACATGAATCGCTACGAGAACCTCTGAATCACCCCAGAACCCCCTGTGGGAGCGGGCTTGCTCGCGAAAGCGGTACATCAGTCGACGTCATTGTTGCCTGACACGACGCTTTCGCGAGCAAGCCCGCTCCCACAGGGGGTCGGCATTAAATTTCCCGACAAAAATACTAGGACTTTGTCCCGCGCGATGATTGGCGTAAACTGCGCCCAAGCCTGCGAGGAGTTTCCATGACCGCTATTACCATCACCGACGCCGCCCATGATTATCTGGCTGATCTGCTTTCCAAGCAGAACACCCCGGGCATTGGCATCCGCGTCTTTATCACCCAGCCTGGCACCCAGTACGCCGAAACCTGCATCGCGTACTGCAAGCCAGGCGAAGAAAAACCCGAAGACACGGCGTTGGGGCTCAAAAGCTTCACCGCTTATATCGATCATTTCAGCGAAGCCTTCCTGGATGATGCGGTTGTCGACTACGCCACCGACCGTATGGGCGGCCAGCTGACCATCAAGGCGCCTAACGCCAAGGTGCCGATGGTCAACGCCGACAGCCCGGTCAACGAGCGCATCAATTATTACCTGCAAACCGAGATCAACCCGGGGCTCGCCAGCCACGGCGGTCAGGTGAGCCTGATCGATGTGGTCGAGGACGGCATCGCCGTCCTGCAGTTCGGCGGCGGTTGCCAGGGCTGCGGCCAGGCAGACGTCACCCTGAAGGAAGGCATCGAGCGCACCTTGCTCGAGCGTATTCCCGAGCTCAAGGGCGTCCGTGACGTGACTGACCACACGCAGAAAGAAAACGCCTACTACTAAGGTGTTCGCTGCGGCATAAAAAACGGCGCCCCGTGAGCGCCGTTTTTTTATGGGTCAAATTCACCGGCCCCTTCGCGAGCAAGCCCGCTCCCACGCTGGACCACATTCCACTGTGGGAGCGGGCTTGCTCGCGAAGAGGCCCTTACGGCCGATACAAATGCGCGTGCCCGGCACGGTACAGCGACGACTCACTGAAGTGATCGCTCCCCAACACCCGGCCCACCAAAATCAGCGCCGTTCGCCGAAACCCCTTGGCCGCCACCTTCCCGGCAATATCCTCAAGCGTCCCCACCACCCAATCCTGGTCTGGCCAGGTCGCCCGGTGAATCACGGCAATGGGGCAATCGGCACCGTAATGCGGTAGCAATTCAGCGAGGATCTTCTCCAGGTGATTGACCCCCAGGTGAATGGCCATGGTCGCCGCGTGCTGTGCCAGGCTGGCCAGTTCCTCGCCGGCCGGCATGGCGGTTTTGTCGGCATAACGGGTCAGGATCACGCTCTGCGACACGTCCGGCAGCGTCAGTTCCGCGCCCAGCAGGGCGGCACAGGCCGCCGTAGCAGTGACACCGGGGATGATCTCGAATGGAATATCGAGTTCGCGAAGGTGACGAATCTGTTCGCCAATGGCGCCATACAGGCTGGGGTCGCCGGAGTGCACGCGGGCCACGTCCTGGCCCTTCGCGTGGGCGCTTTTGATCAGGGTGATGATCTGTTCCAGGTGCAGTTCGGCGCTGTTGACCACCTGTTCAGCGCAATGGCCGTCCAGTACGGCGGTGGGCACCAGTGAACCGGCATAGATGATCACCGGGCATTGGCGAATCAGCCGTTGGCCTTTTACGGTGATCAGTTCGGGGTCGCCGGGACCTGCGCCAATGAAGTAGACGGTCATCGTCGATTCCTGTGGGAAAAAGGGTCAAGGCAAGGCTTCAGATGAAGATTGCTCATGATTGAATGCGGGGATTATCGGGGATTTTACCCGGCGCAGGCCAACGCCAGCGTCGCTTGCGCGTATTTTTGTCGGGGGATCAGCAGTTTCGCAGGTGAATTGGCCAGTTCTTCGGCCAAGGCCAAGGCGGCACTTTCCGCCACGCCATAGCAGCCGGTGCGTTCGAAGGCGATCTGCGAATGATGGCTGAGCTGCCCTTGATACGTCGCCAACTGTTCGCTGCTGTAATACATCATTGGCAGCCCAAGCTGCTCGGCCAGTTCGATCAGTGCCGGTTCGTCGCGTTTCAAATCGATGCTGGCCAGGGCCCTGATTCGATGAAGTTCGACCTGGTGCGCCTGCAACGCCTGATCCAGCAGGGCCCGCAACGTACTGACCGGGCAGCCGCGCTGGCAGCCCAGGCCGACCACCAGGGTCGGCGCTGTGCCGGTATCAGTCATGCGTGGTATTGGCTATCGTTTTTACGGCGGAACAGCCAGGCGCTGATCAGGCCCAGGGCCAGCCAGAACGCGACGTTGGTCAACTGCGAAGCGATTTTGAACTGCGCTTCCAGGGCTTGCGGGGCGAGCATCGAGTGCACTTCCGGTTGCGGTGCGCCGATCACGTGAGGCACGGCAAGGATCGCCACGCCCAGCAGCTTCATCAGCCAGTGACGGCTGAAAACGATCAGGGCGATCCCGACAGCGGTGGACGCAGCGGTGCCGATCCACCAGAGCTGGCGTTGCGCCAGATCGGCAGCTGCGGTGCCTGGCAATTCAGGCGGCAGGCCAAGGGTTGGCGCCAGCACGAACGTCGCGTAGCCGGCCAGGCCCCAGAGCAGGCCCTGGGACGTCCTGGTCGGTGCGCGCAGGGTGTAGAGACCGGCGAGCATCAGGGCGAAACCGACGGCCACCACCAGATTACCGCCGGTGGTCGACAGCACGCGTTGCCAGCCGTTTTCCGGCTCCCAGGCTTCGGCATCGTGGGTATGGGCGGCAACGCCGGCGGCGTGTTCATGAACTTCAACGGCCGCCGGTTCGGATTTTTCGTAGGTCTCGGCCTGCAGAATCAGCGGGGAAACCCACAGGCTCTGCAACACCGTCAGCAACAGGGCGGCCAGCAACCCGGTGAAGCCTGCGGTTTGCGCAATACGCTTGATCATGTCGGCAGGTCTCAATGGCACGGGAACGCGGAGCTGTGGCGGGTATCGTGGGCGGCGTTGTGGACCGCTTCGATGTGCGAGAAACCGGCGAAATACACAAGGCAGGCACCAAGGATCGACGCGCAGACGGCGGCGGTGACGCGCTGGGCAAGGGTGGAGGTGGTGCTGGAGGAGGCTGTGTGGCCGGTGCTGCTGATGATCGACATGGCGTTTCCCTCTGTTCTGTCAGCGGGGAATTAGAGCGCATGATTAAACCCCGCACGACCAGGCGCGCAGCGATTCGAACAGCGCCCGCCCACCGCGGGTTTGTCATTCAGTGAAGTTTGATCACTTCGTGTTGCGGGCCGGTCTCCGGGCTCACGAGGGGCGCTGGCGCATGCCTTGGCCTGCAAGCATCACCTTCCCATGCCGTGTTGGCACAGTGGATCTGACGCTTCGCTCGCTTACCGTTGCGGGGGCAGCACCGGACTGACGTGGCTTTGAGTAAAGCACACGATTCACCGGTTTCCCGTTTCACCCTGTGAAGGGCACCCGTAACAAGGCGTGTAGGAGACCATGGGCGGGGGTGGGGCGTCAATTGGCAGGGGTTCTCATCTTGATGCCGAGTCGCATCCTTCGCGAGCAAGCCCGCTCCCACAGGGGATTGCATTTTATAGGTGGGAGCGGGCTTGCTCGCGAAGGCGTCGTATCAGGCGCCACAGAACACAGGTCAATGATTGACCCGCCCCAATACGATGCGTAGCCTTGCGCTTTCGAGGTTCTTCGGCGTTTGTCGAAGCTAAGAAGGGAACGCGGTCAAAGCCGCGGCTGCCCCCGCAACTGTGAACGGTGATGTCCGTTGCCACGCCACTGCACGCTCAAGACCTGGGCCCGCGGGAAGGCGCAGCGAACGCCAGTCCAACGACTGGCACACCGTCAGCCAGGAGACCTGCCTCGATACAGATTCTCACTACAACCGGGCGGGGTGATCCGGTGGCGAACGCTTCCGGCGCGCACAGGCGTGGCCGGTTCTCGTCCCGTATGCCCGCCACCTTGCCAAAGGGCATCCGATGAAAACACTGGCCAAACTCCCCGTCACCATCGTCACCGGCTTTCTCGGCTCGGGCAAAACCACCTTGCTGCGGCACATGCTCGACAACGCCCAGGGCCGCCGCATCGCGGTGATCGTCAACGAATTCGGCGAGCTGGGCATCGACGGCGAAATCCTCAAGCAATGTTCCATCGGTTGCACCGAAGAAGAAGCCAGCGGTCGCGTCTACGAACTGGCCAACGGCTGCCTGTGCTGCACCGTCCAGGAAGAATTCTTCCCGGTGATGCGTGAACTGGTCGCCCGTCGCGGCGATCTTGATCACATCCTCATCGAAACCTCGGGCCTGGCCCTGCCAAAACCCCTGGTCCAGGCATTCCAGTGGCCGGAAATCCGCAGCGCCTGCACCGTTGACGCGGTCATCACCGTGGTCGACAGCCCGGCCGTCGCCGCCGGCACCTTCGCCGCGTTCCCCGATCAGGTCGATGCCCAGCGCAAACTCGACCCGAACCTGGATCACGAATCGCCGCTGCACGAACTGTTCGCCGACCAACTGGCGAGCGCCGACCTGGTAATTCTCAACAAGGCCGACCTGATCAGCCCTGAAGACCTGGCCCGGGTGCGCCTGGAAGTCGCCGAGGAATTGCCGCCGGCGGTCAAACTCATCGAAGCCAGCAGCGGGCGCCTGCCGCTGGACGTGCTGATCGGCCTCGGTGCCGGTTCCGAGGAACACATCGACGGCCGCCATAGCCATCACGATCACCATCACGAAGGTGAAGACGATCACGACCACGATGCGTTCGATTCCATCTCTATCGAGCTGCCGCAAGCCGATGAAAGCCTGCTGCTGGACGCGCTGACCCAACTGGTGGTCCGGCACGGCATCCTGCGCGTCAAAGGCTTCGCGGCGATCCCGAACAAACCGATGCGCCTGCTGATCCAGGGCGTGGGCACGCGTTTCGACAAGCACTTCGACCGCCGGTGGGGCGCGCAAGAAGCGCGCACCACGCGTCTGGTGCTGATCGGCCAGGCACTGGACGCTGCTGCCCTCGAAGCGCAATTGCGCGCCGCGCTCAGCGTGTAAGCCATGCACCTGCTCAGGACCCAGCCCGGCGGTTTCGTGTCGGATGACAACATTGCCGACCTTGGGCAAACCCCCGCCGAGCTGGTGATCCTGTGCAGCGGCGACTCCAGCCTGGCGCTGCTCGCCGAAGCGGCGCAGCAGTTGCCCGACGACTACCCCAGCGTGCGCCTGGCTAATCCCATGCAGGTGCAGAATCACGCCTCGGTCGACCTGTACGTCGACGAAGTGCTGCGCCACGCCAAAGTCATACTGATTTCGCTGCACGGCGGCATCGCCTATTGGCGCTACGGCGTCGAGCGCCTGGTCGAGCTGTCGCAACGCGGTGTGCAACTGATCCTGGTGCCGGGCGATGACCGTCCGGACCCGGAACTCAGCGACCTGAGCACCGTGCCTCCCGAGGATCGCGAGCGGCTGTGGCACTTCCTGCGCCAGGGCGGCATGACCAATGCGCTGGACCTGTTCCGTTGCCTGGCCACCCGCTGGCTGGGGCGCGACTACCCTTGGTCCGAGCCGCAAACCCTGCCGCGCACGGCGATCTACCACCCACAGACAAGCCCCGCCACATTGCAGGATTGGCAAGCCGACTGGCAGGCCGATCAGCCGGTGGCCGCGTTGCTGTTTTACCGTTCCCATTTGCAGGCGGCGAACACCGCGTTCATTGATGTGTTCTGTCAGCGTTTGCAGGCCGCAGGGTTGAACCCGCTGCCAATTGCGCTGGCCAGTTTGAAAGAACCCGGCTGCCTGACGGTGGTCGAGGATTGGCTGGATGAAGCCAGCGCCTCGGTGATTCTTAACACCACCGGCTTCGCGCAATCGAGTCCCGAAGCCCCGCACCTGCGACCGTTCAGGCGCAATATCCCGGTGATCCAGGCGATTTGCGCCCAGGACAACGAACCAGGCTGGCAGGCCAGCGAGCAGGGTCTCGGTCCTCGGGACCTGGCGATGCACATCGCGCTGCCGGAACTGGACGGGCGGATCATCAGCCGGCCGATCAGCTTCAAGGACCTGGCCTGGCGCAGCGAGCTCAGCCAGTGCGACGTGGTCTGCTACCGACCGCACCCGGAGCGCATGGATTTTGTCGCCGAGCTGGCGCGCCGCTGGATCGATCTGGCGCGCCTGCCAAACGCGGAAAAGCGCGTGGCGCTGATCCTTGCCAATTACCCGACCCGCGATGGCCGCATCGGCAACGGCGTGGGCCTCGATACACCGGCCGCCGCCTTGAACATTTTGCGTGCGCTGCATCGGGAAGGTTATCCGCTGCCGGCGGAGCTACCGGACAGTGGCACCGCGTTGATCCAGCAATTGCTGGGCGGTGTCAGCAATGATCTCGACACCCTCGACCAGCGCCCCTGCCAGCAAAGCCTGGCGATGGACGCGTACCTGACCCTGTTCAATGCACTGCCCGAAGCCAACCGCGCAGCGGTGCATGAACGCTGGGGCGCGCCGGAAAACGACCCGATGTGCCGGGGTGGCCGGATGATGATCGCGGGCCTGCGATTCGGCCTGACCTTTGTCGGCATTCAACCGGCGCGGGGTTATCAGGTGGACCCGAGCGCGGTCTATCACGACCCTGACCTGGTGCCGCCCCACGGTTACCTGGCGTTCTATTTCTGGTTGCGCAACACCTACGGCGCCCACGGCGTGATCCACGTCGGCAAGCACGGCAACCTCGAATGGTTGCCGGGCAAAGGCGTCGGCTTGTCGCAACACTGCTGGCCGGATGCGCTGCTCGGCCCACTGCCGAACATCTACCCGTTCATCGTCAACGACCCGGGCGAGGGCGCCCAGGCCAAGCGCCGCACCCAGGCGGTGATCATCGATCACTTGATGCCGCCGCTGACCCGCGCCGAAACCTATGGTCCGCTGCGCAACCTCGAACTGCTGGCCGACGAATATTACGAAGCGCAACTGCTCGATCCACGCCGGGCGCGAGAGTTGCAGCGCGACATCCTGCAACTGGTGCGCGACACCCGCATCGACCGCGAACTGCAACTGGACGAAAAGCTGGACAGCGACGCCGATGCGGCGATCTGGCTGCCGCGCCTGGACACTTACCTGTGCGACTTGAAGGAGTCGCAGATCCGCGACGGCCTGCACGTGTTCGGCGAATCACCCGGCGGACGCTTGCGCATCGATACCTTGCTCGCGCTGCTGCGCATTCCCCGGGGCGATGGCCGTGGGGCGCAATCGAGTTTGCTGCGGGCGTTGGCCAAGGCCTTCGAACTTGGCTTTGATCCGCTCGATTGTGCCTTGGCCGAGCCGTGGGCCGGGCCGCGACCGGATGCATTGCTATCAATCAGCAATGAGCTCTGGCGCACGGCGGGCGATACCCGCGAACGTCTCGAACTGTTCGCCACGCAACTGATCTCTCAGACAGTCAATGCCTTATGTGGGAGCGAGCCTGCTCGCGAAAGCGGATTATCAGGCGACATTGATGTGCCTGACGCGCCGCCTTCGCGAGCAGGCTCGCTCCCACAGGAAGAGCGATGGGCCGAGGTGCAAGCCATCCTCGACAACCTGCGCGACGTGGTCGCGCCAAGGCTGGACGCCTGCGGCCCGGCAGAAATGCGCGGCCTGCTCGACGCCCTCGGCGGTCGTTTCGTCCCGGCCGGCCCCAGCGGTGCACCGAGTCGCGGTCGCCTGGACGTGCTGCCGACCGGGCGCAACTTCTATTCGGTGGACGTGCGCAACCTGCCCACCACCACGGCCTGGCGCATCGGTTTCCAGTCCGCCAACCTGATCCTTGAGCGCCACCTGCAAGACCATGGCGATCATTTGCGCCAGCTCGGCCTTTCGGTGTGGGGCACGGCGACCATGCGTACCGGTGGCGATGACATTGCCCAGGCGATGGCGTTGATGGGCGTGCGTCCGGTGTGGGCCACGGGCAGCCAACGGGTCGATGATTTTGAAATCCTGCCGCTGAGCTTGCTCGACCGTCCACGGGTGGACGTCACGTTGCGGGTGTCGGGCTTCTTCCGCGACGCCTTCGCCAACCTGATCCGCCTGTTCGACGCCGCTGTTCAGGCGGTCGCCGCGCTGGATGAGCCGGACGATCTCAACCCGCTGGCGGCCAAGGTGCGCGCCGAGCGTGAGGCGTTGCTGCAAGCAGGCCTGGATGAAGAGGCCGCGCGGCGTCAGGCCGGCTGGCGTATTTTCGGCGCCAAACCCGGTGCCTATGGCGCGGGCGTGCAGGGCGCCATCGACGGTCGCTTGTGGCAGAGCCGCGAGGACCTGGCCGAGGTTTACCTGAACTGGGGCGGCTACGCCTATGGCGGGTCCGATGAAGGCACCGCGGCCCGCGAACCGTTCGCCCGACGCCTGAGCCAAGTGCAGGCGGTGCTGCAAAACCAGGACAACCGCGAGCACGACCTGCTCGATTCCAATGACTATTACCAGTTCCAGGGCGGTATGCTGGCCGCCGTGGAAAGCCTCAGTGGCGAAGTGGCGGCCAGTTACCATGGCGATCACAGTCAGCCGGACCTGCCGAAAATCCGCACGCTGAAGGAGGAACTGAACCGGGTCATCCGCTCGCGAGCGGCCAATCCGAAGTGGCTCGAAGGCGTCAAGCGTCACGGCTATAAAGGTGCGTTCGAGATGGCGGCGACGGTCGACAACCTGTTCGCCTTCGACGCCACCACGCAGCTGATCGACGATCACCAGTACGCGTTGCTGGCCGATGCCTACCTGCTCGACCCCGGCACCCGGGATTTTGTGCGCGAACACAACCCCCATGCCCTGCGCGACATGACCGAACGAATGCTGGAAGCGCAGCAGCGGGGGATGTGGAAGGCGCCGGGGGAGTATCGCGAGGCGCTGGAAAACTTGCTGCTCGATATAGAAGAAGACACCTGATACACCACAATCCCCCTGTGGGAGCGGGCTTGCTCGCGAAAGCGGTGTGCCAGATAAATAGATGCTGACTGACACACCGCTTTCGCGAGCAAACCCGCTCCCACAAGGGATCGAGGTGCTCTTGAGATCACCGACCATGACCGAGATTCAATAATGACCGACACCCCGCATTTCCCCCTCTCCGCCGTGGTCGGCGCCGACGACTTGAAGCTCGCGCTGTACCTGACCGCCATCGATCCGAAGATCGGCGGCGTGCTGATCGAAGGCCCGCGCGGCATGGCCAAGTCGACCCTGGCCCGTGGCCTGGCCGACCTGCTAGCCAGCGGACAGTTCGTCACCTTGCCGCTGGGCGCCACCGAAGAGCGTCTGGTCGGCACCCTGGACCTGGATGCAGCCCTGAGCGAAGGCCGCGCACAATTTTCCCCCGGCGTCCTGGCCAAGGCGGACGGTGGCGTGCTCTACGTCGATGAGGTCAATCTGCTCCCCGATCACCTGGTCGATCTGCTGCTCGACGTGGCGGCCAGCGGCACCAATCTGGTGGAGCGCGACGGCATTTCCCACCGGCATTCGGCGAAGTTCGTGCTGATCGGCACCATGAACCCGGAAGAGGGCGAGCTGCGCCCGCAACTGCTCGACCGCTTTGGCTTGAACGTTGCGCTCGGCGGCCACACCGCACCCGTCGAGCGGGGCCAGATCATTCGCCGACGCCTGGATTTCGACAGTGATCCCCAAGGCTTCTGTGCCGAATGGGAGAGCCAGCAGCACCTGTTGCGCGAGCGGTGCCAGAAGGCGCGCGGTGCATTGGCCAGTATTGCGCTGGACGATGCAGCGTTGGCGCAGATCACCGAGCGTTGCTTTGCCGCCGGTGTCGATGGCTTGCGCGCGGATCTGGTCTGGTTGCGCGCGGCCCGGGCCCATGCGGCCTGGCGTGGCGCGAATGCGATTGCCGAAGACGATATCGACGCGGTTGCCGAGTTCGCCTTGCGTCATCGTCGTCGCGAACACACACCACCGGCACCGCAGCAACACAATCAGTCCCCCTCCAGACAAGATTCCAGCCCCAGCGATGGCCAGGGCCAGTGGGGTGAAATGCCCGCCCAGGCGCTGCCGGTCGGTGCCCGGCGTGAAGTGCCGAGCTGGCCAAAAAAGCCCTAGGCATTCGCCCTCGATCTGACGCGGGGGCGAATGCCAGGCCCCGCGCCGGGCGACTCGACAACGGCAAGCAGGGTAAACGTCACGCCGCGCGAAGCGGGCTGGTCAATTGGCCCGGCACCTTGCTCAACGGCCGACCGCGCCAGCGTTCAGCGCTTTTATTTCAACTGCGTACCCGTTCGCCCCATGAGCTGTGGCTGGTGATTGTCGACGCTTCGGCATCGACCCGCCGCCATCAGGCCTTGAGGGATGCCAAGGGTTTATTGGCCCAGCTGTTCGATGACGCCTACCGCCAACGCGCACGCCTGGCCTTGCTCACTGCCAGCGGTGTGTCGCCGACGTGGCAAGTGCAAGGCTTGAAAGCCTCCAGCGGTTTGCGCACCTGGCTCGACGGTCTCGGCGCGGGTGGTGGCACGCCATTGCTGGCGGCGCTGGGCGAGGCGGGGCATTGGCTGGTAGCGCGCAAAAAGCGCTTCGCGGCGGAGCAGCAGCGATTGTTGGTGGTGACCGATGGTCGCTTGAAAGAGTGGTCGAGGCTGCCTGTCCTCGATTGTCCGGGACTGGTCATCGACATTGAACGCGGTCCGATTCGCCTGGGGCGCAGCCGGGTGTTGGCTGAGCAGTTGCAGGCTGAGTATCGGCATATCGATGAGCTGTTGCAGGGTTGAATCCAGCGTTGCCTGTGCAGGCCTCTTCGCGAGCAAGCCCGCTCCCTCATTAGGAATGAGTTCCCCTGTGGGAGCGGGCTTGCTCGCGAAAGCGGTAGATCAGCCACTGCACATTTGACTACTTGCCCATCGCCTGCCGGTACTGCCGGGTCCGCCGGGCGATGTACAACCGGTCAAGCATCAACGCCAACAACGCCGACACCTGCGGCCGGGTCGTGAGCCCGCGACTCAAGCGCTGCAGCTGGAACTTGACCACCGCCATGCTCGCCAAGGCCGCCAGCGGCTTGCGCTTCCAGCGAATCGGCGGTAGCTGCGGATGGCTGTCCTGGCCTTCGCGCCAGTGTTTGACCAGTTGCGGCTCGACGGCCAGCGCGGTGCCGATACCGGCCATGGCGATGCCACTGTCGAGCACGTGTTCGACAATGGCCAGGCGCCGAATGCCGCCTGTCACCATCACGGGCATGCGTGCCACGCTGGCCAACTCGCCGGCCATTTCCAGAAAATAGGCTTCACGCGCCAGGGTCCGACCGTCCCGAGCTTCGCCTTGCATCGCCGGTGCCTCGTAGCTGCCCCCGGACAGTTCCAGCAAATCGATCTGTTGCTCGTTGAGCCACTGGATCACCTGCCGGGCGTCATCGGCATCGAAACCACCGCGCTGGAAATCCGCCGAGTTGAGCTTCACCGCCACGCAAAACGAAGGCGAGACGGCTTTGCGTACCGCGTCGACCACCGCCAGCAGCAAGCGTGCACGGTTTTCCAGCGAGCCGCCCCAACGATCCGTGCGGCGATTGGTCAAGGGCGAGAGGAACTGGCTGATCAGGTAACCGTGCGCGGCATGAATCTGCACGCCGCTGAAACCGGCCTTTTCGGCAAGCGCTGCGCTGGTGGCGAAGCGTTGAATCACCTCCTCGATGTCGGCCTCGCTCATGGGTTTGGGTTCGGCAAACATCTTCGAAAACTGACCCAGGTCCAGCGCCACCGCCGAGGGTGCCAGGGCTTGCTGGCCGAGATTGGCCAGGGTCTGGCGGCCCGGATGATTGAGTTGCATCCAGAAATGCGCGCCGCCGGCCCGACCGATGCCGGCCCACTGGCGGAACCGCTCAAGGTGGCGTTCATCTTCCAGTACCACGCCACCGGGCCCGGTCATGGCACGGCGGTCGATCATCACGTTGCCGGTCAACAGCAACCCGGCTTCGCCCTCGGCCCATGCCTGGTACAAGCGAAACAGCGCTTGATCGGGTGCCTGCCGGGTATCGGCGAGGTTCTCTTCCATCGCGGCTTTGGCGATCCGGTTCCCGAGGGTCTGGCCGTTGGGCAATTGCAACGTTTGGAAGGGGGACATGCTTGGCTCCTCATCAGTGGTGAGTGGAGCCTAAGCTTAAAGTTAACTTCAATGTCAAGCAGGCAAAACGCAGGCCCGAGGGCATGACCTGCGATGACCAGGCCGAATGGGTGATGACGTCATTCAAGCGCCAGCTTCGATCGCGCCACGGGGATCGGATTGCGCATCAGCGTGCCCACCACCAGCGCCGCCAGCAATCCCGCCAGCCCCGCCACCCACAGCAACAGGCTGAAGCCGCCGACGAACGCCTGGCGTGCCAACGGTTCGACCGCGGAGCGCGCGGCTGGCGGCAACAGCTTCAGCGCCGCCGGCATGTCACCGGCCACCACCCGTGAGGCGACGCCCTGGGTGTGTTCGAGCCACTGCCCGCCCTGCGCCGACAACGTGTCGTGCAACAGCTGTTCACTATGGCCGGAAAGCAGTGCGCCATACACGCCGATCGCCAGCATCACTGCGCTGAAGCGCATGGTGGTGCTCATGCCCGACGCCATGCCGGTACGCTCGCGGGGGACGCAGGCCATGATGTTCTTCTGTGTGTCGCCATTGAGCAGGCCGGCGCCGGCACCAGTCACGGCGATCGCCAGGGCGAAGGGGAGATAACCGCCGCTGTTGACTGCCCAGGCGCTGAGCAGGTTGCCGCAGCCCACCAGGGTCAATCCGGTGGCCATCATGTTCGCCGGGGTCACGCGTCCCGCCAGCCGGGCGCCGATGCGCGGGAAGACCAGCATGGTCACGGCAAACGGCAGCATGCCCAGGCCTGCGGATATGGCGGTAAAGCCCAGGCCGTTCTGCAGGTAAAACGGCAACATCGTCATCATCACCTGGGCGCACGCGGCGTAGGAGAACATGCCGAGCAGGGCGCCAATGAAGCGCGGGTGACGAAACAGTTGCAGGTCGATCATCGGCCGCTGTTGCAGGCGCTCGATGATCACGAACAGTCCCAGCAGCAGGGCGCCACCCACCAGGCGCGCGTAGGTCACGGGGTTGTTCCAGCCGATGCGGTTGGCTTCGATCAGGCCCCAGATCAGGCACAACAGGCTGGCGCTGAACGCGAGGCTGCCCCAGGGGTCGAGACGGGCGGCCTGGGTGTCGCGCGATTCCGGCACCGCGCGCCAGACCATGAACATCAGGAACAGACCGACCGGCAGGTTGAGGTAGAAAATCCAGCGCCAACCCACGTATTCGGTGATCAGGCCGCCGAGGGTCGGTGCCGCCGTCATGGCCACGCCCATGCAACCGCCCCAGAACGCCCAGGCCTTGGCGCGCTCCACTTCGTCGTGAAAGACGTGACCAATGGACGCCAGCGCGGAGGTCAGCAGCAAGGCGCCGCCGACGCCCTTGATCGCCCGCGCGATGTCCAGAAACAATGCGTTGGGTGCCGCACCGCAACCCAGGGAAGCGAGGATGAAAATACCCAGTCCCCAGATCAGGGTTTTCTGCCGGCCAAAGCGGTCGGCCAGGCTTCCGGCGGGTAACAGCAACGCGGCGAACGCCAGCATGTAGGCGCTGACGACCCATTCGATGTCGACGAAGTTGGCCCCCAGGTCCCGGGCAATGCTGGGCAAGGTAACGGCGACGATGTTGGTGTCGAGCACGATCAGCGAGCAGACGGCGGAGGCCGTGAGCAAGGTCAGGCGCGGACTCACCGTGGGTTTGACGGGCATGGCAAGGGTTCTCTACTGTGAGGTTGCGTGCAGCTTATCGCTGGCCAAGGCTCTCTTTGTTAGGCGCGCACCCTCACTTCATTACCTTTGAGCTAATGCACCGATGGACATCCGCCATTTCCGCTACTTCCTCGCCGTCGGCCGTCATCGCAATTTCACCCGGGCCGCCGAGCAGTTGGGCATCGCGCCACCGACCTTGACCCGGCAGATCCAGGACATGGAAGCGGAACTGGGCACGCGCCTGTTTCTGCGTCAGGCGAGGGACGTGAGCCTGACTGAAGCGGGGGCGGCGCTGATGATCGAGGCCGACGCCACGGTGCGCCAGTTCGAGTCGGCCCAGCGCAATGCGCAACGCGCCGGTCGCGGCGATATCGGCCACATTGAACTGGGTTACGTGGCCTCGGCGGTCTACTCCGGGCTGCTGCAAAGGCAGGTACAGGGTTTTACCGGCGAGTACCCGGACGTCAGCCTCAACGTGCGGGAAAGCCCGATGGCCAGCCTGCCGAACATGATCCTGGAAGGGCGTTTCGACCTGGGTTACATCCGCTGTCCCCTGACGTTGCCCGAGGGTGTCGAAGCGGTGCGCCTGAACGACGAAGGCTTTGTCCTGGCGCTGTCGGTCGACAGCTGGCTGAGCCGTTTGCCGGTGATCACCTCGGCGCATCTGCACAACGAGAACTTCATTCTTCCCGAACAGGTGGTCGGCACCCTGCAGGTCGCAAGTCAGGGCGATTTCGTGCCGAAGCTGGGGGCGCAACCCGGTGGCCTGGTGGCGGTGATCGCGCTGGTTTCCCTGGGGCAGGGGGTGGCCGTGGTGCCGGCATCGGTGGTGGGGCATGTGAGTTTGCCGAACGTGGTGTATCGGCCGATCAGCGATTGCGATGCGACCTCGTGGCTGGCGCTGGTGCATCGGCGGTTCGAGAAGTCACCGGCGGTGAACAAGTACATTGAGCTTGTGAAAAAAGCCTGAAGCAAAAGCTTCGCGAGCAAGCCCGCTCCCACATTCGATCGTGTTTTGTCAGGAAAAAAGCGACCAAGAGTGGGAGCGGGCTTGCTCGCGAAAAGGCCCTGAAGAACACCTGGATTCCTAACTTGCTACAGATCTTGAAATGATTTCTGGCTGTAGGAATTGTAACTATCACCTGTAGGATTCAAGTCCTATTCTTCTTTCAGGACCTGCATGAACACCCTCACGGAGCCTCCCAGTTTCCCTTTCCCCTCGCGCCACCGCGCGGTCTTGACGCACGCGAAACATCCGGTCTTCCGGTTTCCGACTACCCCTGACATTGCACTTCCACGGCCTCTGCGCCGCGCCTTGCCGTGCCCGGCATTCTGAACCCACTGAAGAGATCGAGACGTTTTTATGGAATGGTTAGCTGACCCCACCGCATGGCTGGGCTTGTTGACGTTGATTGTGCTGGAGCTGGTGCTGGGCATCGACAACCTGGTGTTTATCGCCATCCTGGCGGACAAGTTGCCGCCGGAGCAGCGCGACCGCGCGCGCATCATTGGTCTGTCGCTGGCGTTGTTGATGCGACTGGGCCTGCTGGCAAGTATTTCCTGGCTGGTGACCCTGACCCAGCCGCTGTTCGAGGTGTTCGACAAGAGCTTCTCCGGGCGCGACCTGATCATGTTGTTCGGCGGTGTGTTCCTGCTGTTCAAGGCCACCATGGAGTTGCACGAACGCCTTGAAGGGCATGTCGGCCAGCGTTCCTCCAATACGGCTTATGCGCTGTTCTGGCCCATCGTGGCCCAGATCGTGGTGCTGGACGCAGTGTTCTCCCTCGATGCGGTGATCACCGCCGTGGGTATGGTCGATGAATTGTCGGTGATGATGATCGCGGTGATCATTTCCATCGGCCTGATGATCGTCGCCAGCAAACCGCTGACCCGTTTCGTCAACGCACACCCGACGGTGATCATGCTGTGCCTGGGCTTCCTGATGATGATCGGCTTTGCCCTGACCGCCGAAGGCCTGGGCTTCCACATTCCCAAGGGCTATCTGTATGCGGCCATCGGTTTCTCGATCCTGATCGAGGTGTTCAACCAGATCGCCCGGGCGCGACGCAAGCGCTCGATGCAGGGCCTGCGACCGATGCGCGAACGGACCGCCCATGCGGTGATGCGCCTGCTGGGCGGCCGTAAACTGGCGGTGGAAGAGGTCGGTGAGGAGATTGCCGACATGCTCGACAACGGCGAGGCGCCGAACGAAGAGCTGTTTGATCGCCGCGAGCGGGTCATGATCAGTGGCGTGCTGCAACTGGCCGAACGACCGATCCGCACCCTGATGACCGTGCGCGCCGACGTCGATCACATCGACCTGGCGGATGACGCCGAGGCGATTCGTACACGATTGATGCATTCGTCCTACTCACGCCTGCCGCTGATCCGCGATGGCGCGGTGGACGAGCCGTTAGGTTTCGTCCACAAGAAAGAGCTGCTCAAGGAGTTTCTCGCCGGCAACCAGCCCGACCTTGCCCATCTGGCGCGTCAGACCATCAACCTGCTGGAGAGCTATTCGATCCTCAACGCCCTGGAACAGATGCGCAAGGCGTCGACGCACATCGCTTTTGTGGTCAACGAATTCGGTGACTTCGTCGGCGTGCTGACCATGACCGACATCCTCGAATCGATTGCCGGCGAACTGCCGGACGCCAGCGAAATCGAAGGCCCCGACGTGATCGAGGAGAAGGGCGGATTCGTGGTCAGCGGCGCCCTGAACCTGGCGCGGGTGCGCCAGCGCACCGGGTTCGCGGCAGAACCGACCGACGACTACCAAACCCTGGCCGGCCTGGTGGTCAGCCTTATCGACCGGTTGCCGATGATCGGCGACAGCCATGAGTGGGAAGGCTGGTGCCTGACGGTGATGTCGGTTGAAGAGCGGCGGGTGACACGGGTGTTTCTGGCGCGTATCGGCGGGTAAATCTGCGTCCGCTTCAACAGCCCCTTCGCGAGCAAGCCCGCTCCCACATTTGATCGCATTCCAATGTGGGAGCGGGCTTGCTCGCGAAAGGGTCCGGATGAGCGCCACCGTACTGCCGAGTGCCCCCGCGCCATTTTGCGCCGCCTCACATCCCGATGTGGTGCAAATACCCGCCTTCTGTAGCCAACGGTAGCGCTACGCTATCGTTTCCCCAGGTAACGCCTTTCTACGCATTAACCCATCCCCCTGATTCAAAACACTTTTCAATCCCCCCTACATTCCCCCCACATCCTGTGGCACACTTTCTGCTGTCTGTTCCGTTGTTACATACCAAGTTCCGGTATAGCGGAATAAACATCATCCTGGAGTGCTTGCCATGCATCGCCGACCATCCTTGTTCAAAGCGTGTGTTCTTGTTTTTGCAGCGACTGCTGCTGCCGTGGGCGTGGCCCAGGCGGCGGACAGCAAGCTCGATAGCGTCCTGGCCCGTGGCAAACTGATTGTGGGCACCGGCAGCACCAATGCGCCGTGGCACTTCCAGGGCGCGGATGGCAAGTTGCAGGGTTTTGATATCGATATCGCGCGCATCGTCGCCAAAGGTCTGTTCAATGACCCGAGCAAGGTCGAGTTCGTGGTGCAGTCGTCCGATGCGCGGATTCCCAATTTGCTGACCGACAAGGTCGACATGAGTTGCCAGTTCATCACCGTGACCGCCAGCCGTGCGCAGCAGGTAGCGTTTACCCTGCCGTACTACCGTGAAGGCGTCGGCCTGCTGTTACCGGCCAACAGCAAGTACAAGGAAATCGAAGACATGCAAGCCGCCGGCGATGGCCTCACCGTCGCGGTGCTGCAAAACGTCTATGCCGAGGAACTGGTGCACCAGGCGTTGCCCAAGGCCAAGGTCGATCAGTACGACAGCGTCGACCTGATGTACCAGGCGGTGAACTCGGGCCGTGCCGACGCGGCGGCCACCGATCA
Organism: Pseudomonas fluorescens; assembly: GCF_902498195.1. Taxonomy (GTDB): domain Bacteria; phylum Pseudomonadota; class Gammaproteobacteria; order Pseudomonadales; family Pseudomonadaceae; genus Aquipseudomonas; species Aquipseudomonas fluorescens_BU. The sequence continues at coordinate 457,915 of NZ_CABVIY010000003.1, forward strand.
GTCTTCGGTCAAGTACCTGATGGTGCAGAACGCCGGCCGCTATCGCAGCCCGGCCTACGCCTGGAGCCCGCAAACCTATGCCTGCGCGGTCAAGCGCGGCGACCAGGACTGGCTGAACTTCGTCAACACCGCCCTGCATGAAGCCATGACCGGCGTTGAATTCCCGACTTACGCGGCGTCGTTCAAGCAGTGGTTCGGTGTCGAGCTGCCGTCGCCGAAGATTGGTTTCCCTGTCGAATTCCAATGACCCCGTGAGAGCGGGGCGGTCCTGATCGCCCCGCTCAAGGTACTGCCGACCATGAACTATCAGTTGAACTTTGCCGCCGTGTGGCGCGATTTCGACACCTTGCTGGCGGGGCTCGGACTGGGCCTGGAACTGGCGCTGGTGTCGATCGCCATCGGCTGCGTGATCGGCCTGCTGATGGCGTTTGCTTTGTTGTCGAAGCACCGCGCGTTGCGGGTGCTGGCATCGGTGTATGTCACGGTGATCCGTAACACGCCGATTCTGGTGTTGATTCTGTTGATCTACTTCGCCTTGCCCAGCCTGGGGATCCGGCTGGACAAGATTCCCTCGTTCATCATCACCCTGTCGCTGTATGCCGGCGCGTACCTGACCGAAGTGTTCCGCGGCGGCCTGCTGAGCATTCCCAAGGGGCAACGCGAAGCCGGCCTGGCGATCGGACTGGGCGAGTGGCAGGTCAAGGCCTACGTCACCGTGCCGGTGATGTTGCGCAATGTGCTGCCGGCCTTGTCGAACAACTTCATTTCGCTGTTCAAGGACACCTCGCTGGCGGCGGCGATCGCCGTGCCGGAGCTGACCTATTACGCGCGCAAGATCAATGTCGAGAGCTACCGGGTGATTGAAACCTGGCTGGTGACCACGGCGCTCTACGTGGCGGCCTGTTACCTCATTGCCATGATGCTGCGCTACCTCGAACAGCGTCTGGCGATTCGCCGATAGGAGGCCCCATGTACGAATCCCCCAGTTGGTTGCATGAGTTGTGGGTAGCGCGGGAACCCTTGTGGCAAGGCTTTCTCACCAGTGTGCAGGTGTCGGCGCTGGCGATTCTGCTCGGCACCGTGCTCGGTGTCTTCGCCGGCCTGGTGCTGACCTACGGCAAGTTCTGGATGCGCGCGCCGTTTCGTTTTTATGTCGATGTGATTCGCGGCACCCCGGTGTTTGTGTTGGTGCTGGCTTGCTTCTACATGGCACCGGCGCTGGGCTGGCAGATCAGCGCGTTCCAGGCCGGTGCCCTGGGCCTGACGCTGTTCTGCGGCTCCCACGTGGCCGAGATCGTGCGCGGTGCGTTGCAGGCTCTGCCGCGCGGGCAGATGGAAGCGAGCAAGGCCATCGGCCTGACCTTCTATCAGTCCCTGGGCTACGTGCTGTTGCCCCAGGCCATGCGCCAGATCCTGCCGACCTGGGTCAACTCTTCGACCGAGATCGTCAAGGCTTCGACGCTGTTGTCGGTGATCGGTGTGGCCGAGCTGTTGCTCAGCACCCAGCAGATCATCGCCCGGACGTTCATGACCCTGGAGTTTTACCTGTTCGCCGGTTTTCTGTTCTTCGTCATCAACTACGGCATCGAGTTACTCGGCCGGCACATTGAAAAGCGGGTGGCCTTGCCATGACTCAAGTTCAAAACACTGCACAAAACGGCCAACCGCTGCTGGACATTCGCGGCCTGCACAAACGCTACGACCAGCTCGAAGTGCTCAAGGGTGTCGACCTGACAATGCAGCGCGGCAACGTGGTGACGCTGATCGGTTCCAGCGGTTCGGGCAAGACCACGCTGCTGCGCTGCGTGAACATGCTCGAAGAGTTCCAGGGCGGGCAGATCCTGCTCGACGGCGAATCCATCGGCTATGACGACATCAACGGCAAGCGCGTGCGCCACCCGGAAAAGGTCATCGCCCGCCATCGCGCCATGACTGGCATGGCGTTCCAGCAGTTCAACCTGTTTCCGCACCTCACCGCCCTGCAGAACGTCACCCTGGGTTTGCTCAAGGTGAAGAAGCTGCACAAGGACGAGGCGGTGGCACTGGCGGAAAAATGGCTGGAGCGGGTCGGTCTGCTGGAACGCCGCGATCACTTCCCCGGCCAGTTGTCCGGCGGCCAGCAGCAGCGCGTGGCGATTGCCCGGGCCATTGCGATGAACCCGAGCCTGATGCTGTTCGACGAAGTGACCTCGGCGCTGGACCCGGAGCTGGTCAGCGAAGTGCTGAATGTGATCAAGGGCCTGGCGGACGACGGCATGACCATGCTGCTGGTGACCCACGAAATGCGCTTTGCCTTCGAGGTCTCCGACAAGATCGTTTTCATGAATCAGGGGCGCATCGAAGAGCAGGGGCCTCCCAAGGAACTGTTCGAGCGCCCGCAATCGCCACGTCTGGCGGAATTTCTCAAAAGCACACGTTTTTGATCCTTTAATGTTCAATCAGGAGAAACACTCATGAGCATCACTCGTTACGGCACCGGCAGCAGCGCCGCGGGCGGCACGCCTCGTCCTTTCGCCCGCGCCGTGGAAGCCGATGGCTGGCTGCACGTTTCTGGCCAGGTGCCGGCGCTGGATGGCGAGATCATTGTGGGCGGCATCGTCGAGCAGACCCACCAGACCATGAAGAATCTGATCGCGATTCTCGAAGAGGCCGGTTATGGCCTTGAAGACGTGGTGCGTGCCGGGGTGTGGCTGGAAGATCCGCGGGATTTCACCAGTTTCAACAAGGTCTTCGCCGAGTACTTCAAACCCGAACACGCACCGGCCCGGGCCTGTGTACAGGCGAACATGATGGTCGACTGCAAGGTTGAGATCGACTGCATCGCCTACAAGAAAAAGGCCTGATCCTCGCCGGCTCTTGTAGGCGCTGCCGAAGGCTGCGATCTTTTGCCGTTTTTTGGACGCACCGCAAAGGCAAGATCTAAAGATCGCAGCCTGCGGCAGCTCCTACAGGTAAACGAAATGAGCACACTGACATGACCGAAGACACCATCAAGCGCCGGGCACGCGGTCTGGACCGGGCGTTCGATATCCTCGATTTCCTCAAGGAGATCGGCCAGCCCCTGCGCCCGAATGAAATCGCCAGCGGCATCGGCAGCCCCAAATCCACGGTCTACGAACTGGTTGCCTCGCTGCTGGAACGACGGATCCTGGAGCCGGTCGGCAAGGATGGCCACGTGTACCTCGGTCGCCAGCTGTACTTCCTTGGCCAGGCGCACTTGCGCCATTTCGACCTGACCCGCGAGGCCGATCTGGCCTTGCAGGAAATCGTCAGCCAGACCCACGAAACCGCGCAGATGTGCCTGCTCAACGGGCGCAAATACACCGTGGCGCTGATGAAGGAAGGCGAGCGGCATTTCCGCATTTCCTCGGACATCGGCGAGAACGCGCCGATCCCCTGGACCGCGTCCGGGCGCCTGCTGCTGGCGCACCTGAGCGACCAGGCCATCATCGACCTGATCGACCACGACGATTTCATCCTGCCCAGCGGCGAACGCCTGCCCCTGGAGCAGTTCCTCAAGGAAATCCGCCAGGCCGGCCTCGACGGCTTTTTCTCCTTCGACAGCGTGGCCGACACCTTTACCCATTGCTTCGCCGCCCCGGTCAAAGACCCGAACGGCGTGGCCATTTGTACCTTGTGCATCGTCGCGCCGCGCGCTGACGCCAAGACCCATTACAACGACTATCGCCGGGTGCTGATCGACAGCGCCAACAGCCTGGCCCGTCGCATCAACGAATAACAGCGGCTGCTGGCAGCCGCGAATGTGAGGAGTTCAACCATGTCTTCTGCCCCCCATACTGCCGCCGTGGAAAAGGGCTTTGCCCAGACCGGCGCCAACCTGGTCCGCGACGTCAGCCTGCCAGCACTGGTGCTGCATCGCGAGCCGCTGGAACACAACATTCGCTGGATGCAGGCGTTTGTCAGCAACAGCGGCGCGGAACTGGCGCCCCATGGCAAGACCAGCATGACCCCGGCATTGTTTCGCCGTCAGCTCGACGCCGGCGCCTGGGGCATTACCCTGGCCAGCGCCACGCAAACCCGCGCGGCCTACGCCCATGGCGTGCGCCGGGTGCTGATGGCCAACCAACTGGTCGGCACGCCGAACATGGCGTTGATCGCCGACCTGCTGGCGGACGCGACCTTCGACTTCTATTGCATGGTCGATCACCCGGACAACGTGGCGGATCTGGGCGCGTATTTCGCAAGCCGTGGTGTGCGCTTGAACGTGATGATCGAGTACGGCGTGGCGGGCGGTCGCTGCGGTTGCCGCAGTGAACAGGAAGTCCTCGACCTGGCCAAGGCGATCGCCGCGCAACCGGCCCTGGCGCTGACCGGCATCGAAGGCTACGAAGGGGTGATCCACGGCGATCACGCTGTCAGCGGCATTCGCGCATTTGCCGGTTCACTGGTTCGCCTGGCCGTGCAGTTGCAGGACAGTGGCGCGTTCGCCATCGCCAAGCCGATCATCACCGCGTCGGGCTCGGCCTGGTATGACTTGATCGCCGAGGAATTCGAGGCGCAGAACGCGGCCGGGCGTTTCCTCAGCGTGTTGCGTCCCGGCAGCTACGTGGCCCACGACCATGGCATCTACAAGGAAGCGCAATGCTGCGTGCTGGATCGTCGCAGCGATTTGCACGAAGGGTTGCGTCCGGCTCTGGAAGTCTGGGCCCATGTGCAGTCGCTGCCTGAGCCGGGTTTCGCGGTGATTGCCCTGGGCAAGCGCGACGTCGCCTACGACGCCGGTTTGCCGGTGCCGTTGCTGCGTTACAAGGCGGGTGTGGTGCCGGCCAAGGGCGACGATGTCGGCGCCTGCAAAGTGACGGCGGTGATGGATCAGCATGCGTTCATGACCGTGGCGCCGGGGGTGGAATTGCGGGTGGGTGACATCATTTCGTTCGGCACTTCGCACCCGTGCCTGACGTTCGACAAATGGCGCACGGGGTGCCTGGTGGATGAGCAACTGAACGTCATCGAGAACATGGAAACCTGTTTCTAAGGTTCAAGACCGAGGCGCGGCCTTCGCGAGCAAACCCGCTCCCACATTTGATCGCATTCCAATGTGGGAGCGGGCTTGCTCGCGAAGGCGTCCTTGCAGACAACATCGCAACACCAGAGACGCCACAACAATGAACACCATCAACACCCTGGGCCCCAACGCCCCCCGCATCGCCCTGATCGGCGAATGCATGATCGAGTTGCAGCATCGCGCCGATGGCAGCCTGCAACAGAGCTTCGGCGGCGACACCTTGAACACCGCGGTCTACCTCTCCCGTGAACTGGGCGCGGCCGGCGCCGTGGATTATGTCACCGCCCTGGGCGATGACAGTTTCAGCGATGCCATGTGCCAGGGCTGGGCCGCTGAAAACATCGGTCTGGACCTGGTCCAGCGCCTGCCCGGTCGCTTGCCGGGGCTGTACTGCATCCAGACCGATGCTGCTGGCGAGCGGCGTTTCCTCTACTGGCGCAATGAGGCGGCGGTGCGTGATTGCTTCACCACCCCGGCGGCTGCACCGATCCTGGCGGCGTTGCCGGACTACGACGTGCTGTATTTCAGCGGTATCACCCTGGCGGTGCTGGGCGTGCAGGGGCGGGAAAAACTGCTGGAAACCCTGATCGAGGCCCGGCAGCGCGATGCCAGGATCGTCTTCGACAACAACTACCGGCCACGCCTGTGGGCTTCGGTGGAGGAGGCGCGGGCGGCTTATCGCAGCGTGCTGCCCTATGTCGACCTGGCGCTGCTGACCGTCGACGACGAACAGGCGCTGTTCCATTTCGCCGATTGCGCGGCGGTGTTTGCCGCCTATGAACAGATCGGCACGCCGGAAGTGGTGCTCAAGCGTGGCGCCGAGGCTTGCCTGATTCGTTGTGAGGGGGAGTCATTTGAAGTGCCGGCGCAGAAGGTCGAGCACGTGGTGGACACCACGGCGGCGGGGGATTCGTTCAGCGCGGCGTATCTGGCCAGCCGGCTCAAGGGCGGGAGCCCGGTGGAGGCGGCTGAAGCCGGGCATCGGTTGGCGAGTCGGGTGATTCAGGTGCCGGGGGCGTTGATTCCCAGGTAAGTGCTGGATGGCCGCTGGCTGCGCCATCGGTTCGCGGGCAAGCCCGCTCCCACAATGGAATGCGGCCAATTGTGGGAGCGGGCTTGCTCGCGAAAGGGCCCTCAAGACAAAAACCTCAATCGCGGAAAAACACCTGCACCAGGTGATAGCCGAACTTGCTCTTGATCGGCCCATGCACCACCCGCAGCGGTTTCTTGAAGATCACCGCATCGATCACCCCGACCATCTGCCCCGGCCGCACTTCACCCAGGTCGCCGCCGCGCTTGCCGGACGGGCAGGTGGAGTACTTCTTGGCCAGCACATCAAAGGCTTCGCCTTTGGCGATGCGTTGCTTGAGTTGCTCGGCTTCTTCCGAGGTTTTCACCAGTATGTGGCGGGCTTGAGCTTTCATCGGGCTACCTTGTAACGGGGGTGGCAGGTACGGGGCGCGCGATTATGCCCTAACTCACTCGGGTTGGCCGATCATCGTACGAATCTTGTTGGCCAACAGGTCCATGGAAAACGGCTTGGCCACCATGTCCATGCCTTCTTCAAGGAAACCCTGGCGTTCAGCGGCCATTTGCGCATAACCGGTCATGAACAGCACTTTGAGCTGCGGGCGGTGCTGGCGGGCGATCTCTGCCAGTTGACGGCCATTCATCCCCGGCAGGCCGACATCGGTGACCAGCAGGTCGATCCTCAGGCCGGATTCCAGCAAGGGCAGGGCCGTTCTTGCATCCTCGGCTTCGTGGGCCTGGTAGCCCAGCTCCTTGAGCAGGTTCAGCACCAGCATGCGCACCGCCGGGTCGTCCTCCACCAGCACCACGGTTTCCCCGGCAATCGCCGGCGGTGCCTCGCTGATGACCGGCGACAGCACGTTTTCCTCTTCCATGGCATGAAGGCGCGGCAGGTACAGGCGCACACTGGTGCCCTGGCCAGGCAGGCTGAACAGGCTGACGTGACCCCCCGATTGCTGGGCAAAACCGTAAATCATCGACAATCCCAGCCCCGTACCCTGGCCGATGGGCTTGGTGGTGAAGAACGGATCGAACGCCTTGGCCAGGACCTTGGGCGTCATGCCGGTGCCGTTGTCGCTGACGGCGATCATCAGGTAGTCGCCGGCCTTGACCGGTTCCAGGATGTTGATGTCACTGCTGTCGAGGTACACGTTGGCGGTTTCGATGCGCAACTCGCCGCCATCGGGCATGGCATCGCGGGCGTTGATCACCAGGTTGAGCAGGGCGTTTTCCAGTTGGCTGACATCGGTGCTGACTGACCAGATGTTGTCCGCCAGTTGCAGCTTGAGCTCGATGTGGTCGCCCTTGGTGCGGCTGAACAGGTCTTCCAGGGAATGGATCAGGTCGTTGGCATTGAGCGGCCGGCGATCCAGCGACTGACGCCGGGAGAACGCCAGCAAGCGATGGGTCAGGGCCGCGGCACGGTTGGCCGAGGATACCGCCGCTTCGGTGAACCGGGCGATTTCCGTGATGCGCCCGTCGGCAATGTAGCGTTGCATCAGGTCGAGGCTGCCGATGATCCCGGTCAGCATGTTGTTGAAGTCATGGGCGATACCGCCGGTGAGCTGGCCGACCGCTTCCATTTTCTGCGCATGGCGCAGGGCGTCTTCGGCGCGCTCGCGTTCGAACATCTCGTTTTGCAGGCGCTGATTGGTCTCGGCCAATTGCTGGGTGCGGGCGGCGACCCGTTCTTCGAGGGTTTCGTTGAGGTTGCGCAAGGCTTCTTCGGTCTTTTTGCGTTCGGTTTCGTCAATCACGAAGATATAGAAACCGTTCACCGCGCCGTCGGCGCCGTGGCGCGGCAAATAGTTCATCAGCGCATGGCGGATGCTGCCGTCACGGTGCGGCGTGTTGATGCTGAAGCAGCAGGTCTTGCCCGTCAGCGCCTGGGCGATGTGCTCGGCACGCAGGGCGTAGGCCGCGTCGCCCAGCACTTCGCGCACGGTCTTGCCGTAGAGTTCCTGGGGCGTCAGGCCGTACCAGTCCAGGTAGGCGGAATTGTTCAGGCGAAAGCGCTCTTCGCGGTCGACGTAGCTGATCAGGATCGGCATGGCATTGATGATCAGCTGCAATTCGGTCTGGCTCTGGCGCAGGGCCTGCTCGGTATTCTTGCGCTCGGTCAGGTCCAGGGCGGCACCGAGGAAGCGGATTGGCCGGCCATGATGGTCCTTGTAGCAGCGCCCGCGGGCAAACACCCAGCGCAGCTGGCCGTCGGCTTGCAGCAGGCGATATTCCTCGGCGTATTCGCTGCCCTGGGTGATGCACTGCTTGATGCTGCGGGCAATCAGGGCGCGGTCTTCGGGGTGGACAGCGTGCAGGTATTCGCTGATTGGCAATTGGCCCGACAGGGCCGGGTCGACGCCATGCAATTGGGCGAAATGCGCGTCGGCGATGAAACGGTCTTCACCGATGTCCCAGTCCCAGGTGCCCACTGCGTCGGTGGCGGCGAGGGCCAGTTGCAGGCGCTCCTCGGTGTCCTGTTGCGCCTTGAGGCTGGCGGCCGAGCGCTGTTCCAGTTCCAGGGCGATGCGCCGGCGTTCGTTGGTTTCGATGGCGGTGACCAGGATCCCGGCGACCTCGGCGCTTTCATCGCGGATCGGGCTGTAGGTCAGGTCGAGCCAGAAGTCCGTATCCTTGCCGTCACGCTGCAGGGTGAAGCGTTGTTCGCTGTAGCTGCGGACCTGGCCTTGTAGGACGGCGCTGTAGATCGGGTCGGTAAAGTCCTGGAGTTCTGGCCATGTCTGGTGTGTCGGTTGTCCGAAAGCGTGCGGATGCTTGCTTCCGGCCAGCAGGGCGAAGCCGTCGTTGTAGATCTGTGTCAGCTGCGGCCCCCAGAGCAACAGCATCGGCATTGGCGAGTGGATCACGATGTCCACGGCGGTGCGCAGGCTCTGCGGCCAGGTACTGGCCTCGCCCAAGGGACTGCTCGCCCAGTCCAGTCGGGCAATCAAGGCCTGGGCATCGCTGCCGGTGGGTGATGCGTTCATCAAGGTGTCCTGCCATTGAAGTCGGTGTGACGCTGTCTACTATGCTTGCTGAGCGATCAATGCGTTGGCCCGGTCCGGGTCGTTTCTGTCAATTGAATGCCTCGCGGGTGCTTTTTGCCATGGAAATCGATGCGTTGTTGAAACGCCTGGCCAGCCAGGATGGCTCCGACCTTTATCTGTCCACCGGTGCACCGCCGAGCGCGCGGTTCGACGGTGTCCTCACGCCCCTGGCCGAGCAATCGTTCAAGCCGGGGGAGATTGCGGCCATTGCCGCGTCCATCATGGACGCCGAACAGCGCCTGGAGTTCGATCGCGAGCTGGAGATGAACCTGGCGATCTCCCTGGCGGGCACCGGCCGCTTTCGGGTGAATATTTTCAAACAGCGCAACGACGTGTCGATGGTCGTGCGCAACGTCAAGCTCGACATCCCGCGCTTCGAAGACCTCAAGTTGCCCTCGGTGCTGCTGGAAACGGTGATGCTCAAGCAAGGCCTGATGCTGTTTGTCGGCGCCACCGACTCGGGCAAGTCTACCTCGCTGGCGGCCTTGATCGACTACCGCAATCGCCACAGCCGGGGGCATATCGTCACCATCGAAGACCCAATCGAGTACATCCACCGGCACCAGCAATCGATCATCAACCAGCGTGAAGTCGGCGTCGACACCCGCAGTTTCCATGCGGCCTTGCACAACACCCTGCGCCAGGCGCCGGACGTGGTGCTGATCGGCGAAATCCGCGACCGCGAAACCATGGAGCACGCGCTGGCATTCGCCGACACCGGGCATCTGGTGCTCTCCACCCTGCACGCGCATAACGCCCATCAGGCGCTGGACCGCGTGATCAACTTCTTCCCGCAAGAGCGCCGGGCGCAACTGCTCAACGACCTTTGCAACAACCTCAAGGCCTGTGTGTCCCAACGCCTGGTGCGTACCCGCGATGGGCAACGGCGGGTGGCCGTGGAGGTGATGCTGGGGACGCCGACCATTGCCGACCTGATTCGGCTCAACCAGTTTTCCGAGCTCAAGGGCGTGATGGAGAAATCAGGGGCGCAGGGGATGCAGACGTTTGACGGGGCATTGTTCGCGTTGGTGGTGGAGGGGGTGATCGAAGTGGAAGAGGCGCTAAAACATGCGGATTCGGTGAATAACTTGCGGCTGCGGCTCAAACTTCACAGCGAAGTCGCGCCGGGCGATTGGGGCCTGATGGACTGACACCTATCCCTGTAGGAGCTGCCGCAGGCTGCGATCTTTTGATCTTCAAAATCACAAGATCGCAGCCTGCGGCAGCTCCTACAAGGGGCGCATTTCAAGTCAGGAGTTCAAGACGGTCGCGGAACTGCTCCAGCGCCTCGGGATTGGCCAGTGCGTCGGTGTTCTTGACCTTCTGCCCATGCACCACATTGCGCACCGCCAGTTCGACGATTTTCCCGCTGATGGTCCGGGGGATATCCGTCACCGCGACAATCTTCGCCGGCACATGGCGCGGCGTGGTATTGGCGCGGATGACCTGGCGAATCTGCTGCTGCAAGGCTTCATCCAGTTCCACCCCCTCCAGCAAACGCACGAACAGCACCACGCGCACATCGTCCTGCCATTGCTGGCCGATGGCGACGCTGTCGAGCACCTGCGGCACCTTTTCCACCTGCCGGTAGATTTCCGCCGTGCCGATGCGCACGCCGCCGGGGTTGAGCACGGCGTCGGAGCGCCCGTGGATCATCATCGCGCCATGGGGCAATTGTTCGGCGTAATCACCCTGGGCCCAGACCCCGGGAAACTGGCTGAAATACGAGGCCCGCAGTTTTTCGCCGTCGGGATCGTGCCACAGGCCGACCGGCATCGCCGGGAAGTGGCGGGTACACACCAACTCACCTTTTTCGCCCACCACCGGCTGACCGGCGTCATTCCACACCTCGACGGCCATGCCCAGGCTCTTGCCCTGCATCTCGCCCCGACGCACCGCTTGCAAGGGATTGCCGTTGGCGAAGCACGAGACGATATCGGTACCGCCCGACATCGAGGCCAGGCACACGTCCGTCTTGAGGTCGCGGTAGACGTAGTCGTAGCTCTGGGGCGACAGCGCAGAGCCGGTGCAGAGCAGGGTTTTCAGGCTGCCCAGGTCGTGGCTTTCCCTGGGTTTGACGCCGCTGCTTTCCAGGGTGGCGAGGTACTTGGGGCTGGTGCCGAAGACGCTGATGCGCTCGTCGTCGATCAGGTCCATCAGGCGTTCGGAGGCGGGCTGGAACGGCGAGCCGTCGTACAGCACCACGGAACTGCCCACTGCCAGGGCCGAGACCAGCCAGTTCCACATCATCCAGCCGCAGGTGGTGTAGTAGAACAGGCGCTCGCCGGGGCCCAGGTCGCAATGCAGGCCATGTTCCTTGACGTGCTGCAGCAGTACGCCGCCCGTGCTGTGGACGATGCATTTGGGCACGCCGGTGGTGCCGCTGGAGTAGAGGATGTAGAGCGGATGGTTGAACGGGACGGCGACGAAATCCGGTTCGCCGCCGGGAAAGTAGAAGTCGTCCCAGAGCGTGACGTTGGCCGGGGTATGGAAGTCTTCGATGCGGGCATCGGGCCGCGCGTAAGGCACGATGACCAATTGCTGCAAGGACGGCAGGCGTTCGAGGATTTCGTTGAGCTTGACGCTCTGGTCGATCTCCTTGCCGGCGTAGCGGTAGCCGGCGCACGTCACTAGCACTTTCGGTTCGATCTGGCCGAACCGGTCGATCACTCCCTGGGTGCCGAAATCCGGTGACGAACACGACCAGATCGCCCCCAGGCTGGTGGTGGCGAGCATGGCGACCAGGGTTTGCCAGGTGTTGGGCATGCACGCGGCGACCCGGTCGCCGAGGCCGACGCCCGCCGCCATCAGGCCGCCCTGGAACCCGGCGACATGCTCGGCCAGTTCGGCCCAGGTCAGGTGCTCGCGCTGACCGTTTTCCGCCACGGCCACCACCGCGACTGCATCGTCGCGCCGGCGCAGCAGGTGCTCGGCAAAATTCAGGGTCGCGCCGGGGAACCACTGGGCGCTGGGCATCTGCGCGCCTTCCAGCAGCACCGCGTCGGGTTGCTGATGGAAACGGATATCGAAGAAGTCGACAATCGCCTGCCAGAAGTCCTGGCGCTGGTCGATGGACCATTGGTGCAGGGCCGGGTAGTCATCGAGGTGCACGTGATGTCGTGCAACGAGGAAGCGCCGAAAGGCCTCCATGCGGGTCTTGGCGATGCGCTCGGCACCGGGTTGCCACAATACTTCGGACATGATTTGCCTCTTCTTTTATTGTTCATGCACAAGCGGCGGTAGACACATCACCTGTGGGAGCGGGCTTGCTCGCGAAAGCGGTGTGTCAGTTGAAATAATGTCAACTGACACACCGCTTTCGCGAGCAAGCCCGCTCCCACAGAGTGCGTCGGCGTTTATTGCGCCAACCACCCACCATCAATATTCCACGCCGCGCCCCGCACCTGGCTGCCGGCTTCGCTGCACAGGAACAGCACCAGCTCGCCCAGTTGCGGCGGGGTCACGAATTCCAGCGACGGCTGTTTCTCAGCCAGCAGGTCATGCTGCGCCTGCTGCGGATCGATCCCGGTCGCGGCACGATCATCGATTTGCTTCTGCACCAGCGGCGTCAGCACCCAGCCCGGGCAAATCGCGTTGCAGGTGACGTTGCTGGTGGCGGTTTCCAGGGCGACGACCTTGGTCAAGCCGATCACGCCATGTTTGGCCGCCACGTAGGCGGCCTTGCCCGTCGAACCGACCAGGCCATGCACCGAAGCGATGTTGATCACCCGGCCCCAGCCCTTGGCGCGCATGCCCGGCAGGCTCAGGCGGGTGCTGTGAAACACCGACGAGAGGTTGATGGCAATGATCGAATCCCAGCGCTCCACCGGGAACTCGTCCACCGGCGCCACGTGCTGGATGCCAGCGTTGTTGACCAGAATGTCGACACCGCCAAACTCGCGTTCGGCGTAGGCGATCATGTCGGCGATCTGCGCCGGGTCGCTGACGTCGGCGGGGTGATGGCCAACCTTGCCACCGAATTGCTCGACCTCGGCGATCACCCTGGACGCATCGCCGAAACCGTTGAGGATCAGATTGGCGCCGGCCTTGGCCAGGCTCAGTGCAATCCCCAGGCCGATGCCGCTGGTGGAACCGGTGACCAGTGCGGTCTTGCCCGAAAGAGTCGTCATGAATACCTCACACAATGCCAGTGGCGTAGAAGGTGCCGATCACCACGAAAACCGCCAGGGTCTTGATCAGCGTAATACAGAAAATGTCTTTGTAGGCCTCGCGGTGGGTCAGGCCGGTGACCGCCAGCAAGGTAATCACCGCGCCGTTGTGCGGCAGGGTGTCCATGCCGCCACTGGCCATCGCGGCCACCCGGTGCAGCACTTCCAGCGGGATGTTGGCGGCGTGGGCGGCGGCGATGAACTGCTCGGACATGGCGGCCAGTGCGATGCTCATGCCACCCGAGGCGGAACCGGTGATACCGGCCAGCAAGGTTACGGTGATCGCTTCATTGACCAGTGGGTTGGGAATGCTCTTGAGCCAGTCGGCCAGCACCAGGAAGCCTGGCAGGGACGCGATGACCGCGCCAAAGCCGTATTCCGAGGCGGTATTCATCGCCGCCAGCAACGCACCGCTGACCGCGCTTTTACTGCCTTCGGCCAGTTTGCTGCGGATCGCCTGGAAGCCAAACGCGAGCACCATGATGATGCCTACCAGCAGCGCTGCCTGTACCGCCCAGATCGCGGTGAGTTTGGCGATGTCGGTGGTGACCGGCGTGGCCATCCCCGGCAGTGCCAGGCTATGGGTCTTGCCGTACCACTGCGGAATCCACTGGGTGAACAGCAAGTTCATGATGCCCACGGCCAGCAACGGCGACAGGGCGATCCACGGGTTGGGCAGCTTGATGTCGGCAGCGGTTTCCGGCTCGTTGCGCAGGTCTGTGCCGTAGCCTTCACCCGCTCGCTGGGCTTTGTTGCGCTGACGCTGGAGAAACAGCATGCCGGCGCAGACGACGAAGATCGCACCGATCACACCCAGCCAGGGCGCTGCCCAGGCCGTGGTGTTGAAGAAGGTGCTGGGGATGATGTTCTGGATCTGCGGGGTGCCGGGCAGGGCGTCCATGGTGAACGAGAACGCGCCAAGGGCGATGGTCGCCGGGATCAGGCGCTTGGGAATGTTGCTCTGGCGGAACATCTCGGCGGCAAACGGATAGACCGCGAACACCACCACGAACAGCGACACGCCGCCGTAGGTGAGGAGGGCGCAGACCAGCACGATCACCAGCATGGCCTGGCTCGTGCCGAGCAAGCGAATGGCGGCGGCGACGATGGAGCGCGAGAAGCCCGACAGCTCGATCAGCTTGCCGAACACGGCGCCGAGCAGGAACACCGGGAAGTAGAGTTTGATGAACCCGACCATTTTTTCCATGAACACGCCGGTGAAGGCGGGCGCGACGGCGGAAGGGTCAGTCAGCAGGACGGCGCCGAGGGCGGCAATGGGAGCAAAAAGGATAACGCTATAGCCACGGTAGGCAGCCAGCATCAGCAGCGCGAGGGCTGCCAAGGCAATGATCACACTCATGGTGTGTCTCCTGGGATTGTTATTTTTGTAAGGGTGAATCTTTGTAGGAAAAGTCTTTAGCGAGTTTCGTGCCAGATCGATAAATCATTGAAATATAAGGAAATAGTCGCTTTCGATGAGTGTGATTTATAGATTTTATCTCTGTTTGGAGACATATGATGTCAGGACTGGCCCTTTCGCGGGCAAGCCCGCTCCCACAGGTTCATGGGATGTCCAGACAAATGCGGTCATTGTGGGAGCGGGCTTGCTCGCGAAGAGGCCATATCTACCAATAGAGATCATTGTCTCTTTATTGAGACTCTACTATCCCCAATGCCACCATCTTCTTGTACAACGTCGACCGCCCCAGCCCCAGTCGCGCCGCCGCTTCAATCACCTTGCCCCCGCATTGCGCCAGGGCGGTTTCGATCAGTTGCCGGTCAAACCGTTCCCGTGCCGCACTGAACGTCTCATGTTCCAGTGGCTGGACCGGCAACGCAGCCGCCCGCTCAACCGGGGTAAAGGTCCCGATTGCAGCCCGGATGTCCGCCGCCGACAGGCGTAAGTCATCACTGAGCAACGCCGCCCGCTCCAGTACGTTACGCAGTTCGCGAATGTTCCCCGGCCAGGCATGTTCGCCCAGCAGAGCCAGTGCTTCGCTGTTGAGTTCATGCTGGCTACGCAGTTCTTCAAGGATCGCTTCACTGAGGGCCGGCAGGTCGTCGAGACGATCGCGCAGCGGCGGGACGTGGATCGGCAGGACGTTGAGGCGGTAATACAGGTCGGCGCGAAACTCGCCGCGCTTGATCGCCGCTTCCAGGTCCGTGGAGGTTGCGGCGATGACGCGCACGTCGCTCTGGATCACCTCGTTGGAGCCCACCGGTTCGAATTCCTTTTCCTGCAACACCCGCAGCAGTTTGCTTTGCAGCGTCAGGGGCATGTCGCCGATTTCATCGAGGAACAGCGTTCCGCCTTGGGCGATCTGCAATTTGCCGGCGCGGCCCTTGCGGTCGGCGCCGGTAAAGGCGCCGGGGGCGGTGCCGAAGAATTCGGCTTCCAGCAGCGATTCGGGAATCGCCGCGCTGTTGATGCTGACAAACGCCTTGTGCGCACGGGGCGACGCGTTGTGCACCGCCTGCGCCAGCAATTCCTTGCCCGTGCCGGTTTCGCCGAGCAGCAACACCGGCGAGTCGGTACTGGCACTGCGCCGGGCACGGCGCTTGACTTCCAGGCTGGCGGCGCTGGTGCCGATGAAGTGGGCGAAGTTGTATTTGGTCTGCCGCGCGCGCAGCAGCGAGCGGGTGGACGCCAGCTCTTCCTGCATGCTCATGTAGCGCTTGAGCATCGGCGACAGGCTGCGCAATTCGTCGAACAGCGCAAAGCCGATGGCGCCGATCACTTCGCCCGCGTCGTCATGGATCGGCAGGCGCATGACCACCAGCGGTTCCTTGGGGGTGTCCTGCATATCGAGCAAGATCGGCCGGCCGGTGCGCACCACTTCGCGCAACAGGCTGCCGGGGATCACGCTTTCACAGGCCTTGCCGATGGCGACCTCGGCCGATTGCAGGCCGAAACGGCGGGCGTAGCGCTCGTTCATCCAGACGATGTTGGCATCGCGGTCGACGATCACCGTGCCCTCACTCGACTGCTCGATGATCTCGAACAGGGAGCGGATCGCCAGCAGGCGCACACGCTGGTAGTCCTTGAGGCTTTCGGTGGTGTTCATGTATGCGGATCCTGGTGATGTAGTGCCTTTGCTGGCCTCTTCGCGAGCAAGCCCGCTCCCACCGTTAATAAGTGGGAGCGGGCTTGTTCGCAAAGGCCGCGACACGGTCTGACTGCATGACATCGATTATGCCTGCTGCAAATGCGCCGCCGCCAACAGCTCCTTGGTGTACGGATGCTGCGGTGCATCGAACACCTGGTGACTGGCGCCGCTTTCCACCACCTTGCCGTCCTTGACCACGATCATGTCGTGGGCCAGGGCGCGGACCACGGCCAGGTCGTGGCTGATGAACAGATAGGTCAGGCCATGTTTTTCCTGAAGCTGGCGGAGCAGGGCGACCACTTGTTTTTGCACGGTGCGGTCCAGTGCGGAGGTGGGTTCGTCCAGCAGAATCAGCGCCGGTTTCAGCACCAGCGCCCGGGCGATGGCGATGCGCTGGCGCTGGCCCCCGGAGAACTCGTGGGGGTAGCGATGGCGGCTTTGCGGGTCGAGGCCGACTTCCTGCAGCGCGCGAATCACCTCGGCATTGCACTGCTCGGCATTCAACTGGCTATGCACTTCCAGGCCTTCGCTGATGATCTGCGCCACCGACATCCGTGGGCTGAGGCTGCCGAACGGGTCCTGGAACACCACCTGCATTTTCTTGCGCCACGGCCGCAATTGCTTTTGCGTAAGGCCGTCCAGCGCCTGGCCCTGGAAGCGAATGCCGCCCTCGGAGTCGAGCAGGCGCAGGATCGCCTGGCCCAGCGTGGACTTGCCGGAGCCGGACTCGCCGACAATGCCCAGGGTCTTGCCGCGCTGGACATTCAGGCTGATGCCGTCCACGGCGTTCAAATAGGTCTTGCGCCGGAACACACCGCCACCCACGGCAAATTGCACCCGCAGATCGTCCACTTCGAGCACGTTCTCGCGCTCTTCGCGGGGCAGCGCTTCACCCTCCGGCTCGGCGTTCAGCAGCACGCAGCTGTAGGGGTGTTTCGGCTCGGTAAACAGGGTTTCGCAGCTGGCCTGCTCGACGATTTCACCCGCCTTCATCACGCAGACGCGCTGGGCGATGCTGCGCACCAGGTTGAGGTCGTGGCTGATCAGCAACAGCGACATGCCGAGGCGCTGTTGCAAGGATTTGAGCAGCAGCAGGATCTTGCGCTGCACGGTGACGTCCAGCGCGGTAGTGGGTTCGTCGGCGATCAGCAGTTCCGGCTCGCAGGCCAGGGCCATGGCGATCATCACCCGTTGACGCTGGCCGCCGGACAGTTGATGGGGATAGGCCTTGAGGCGCTCCTTGGGTTTCTGGATACCCACCAGGTGCAGCAGCTCAAGAATGCGCGCCTGCGCCGCTTTGCCCGCCATGCCTTTGTGCACCAGCAAGGTTTCGCCGATCTGCTTTTCGATGCTGTGCAAGGGGTTCAGGGAGGTCATCGGCTCCTGGAAGATCATGGCGATGCGGTTGCCGCGCAATTGACGCAGTTTTTTTGCATCGGCGCCCACCAGTTCCTGGCCGCGATAACGGATGCTGCCGGTGGTTTCGGTACCGCATTCGGGCAGCAGTTGCAGGATCGAGTGGGCGGTCACCGACTTGCCCGACCCCGACTCGCCGACCAGTGCCAGGCATTCGCCGGGGCGGATGTCCAGGCACAGGTTGCGCACCACGGTCTGGCCACTGAAGGCCACGCTGAGGTCACGGATTTCGATCAGATTAATACTCATATCAGCCGCCCGTAGCTCAAGATCGAGGGTCAAACGCGTCGCGCAGGGCTTCGCCGATGAACACCAGTAGAGAAAGAATCAATGCCAGGGTGAAAAACGCCGTCAGCCCCAGCCACGGCGCCTGCAGGTTCTGCTTGCCCTGACCGATCAGTTCGCCAAGCGACGCGCTGCCGGCCGGCATGCCGAAGCCGAGGAAGTCCAGTGCGGTGAGGGTCGAAATGGCACCCGTGAGAATGAACGGAAGGTAGCTCAAGGTCGCGTTCATCGCGTTGGGCAGGATATGCCGCACGATCACTTTGCGATCGGTCAGGCCCAGCGCCCGTGCGGCCTTGACGTATTCCAGGTTGCGTCCACGCAGGAACTCGGCACGCACCACGTCCACCAGCGCCAGCCAGGAAAACAGCGCCATGATCCCCAGCAGCCACCAGAAATTCGGCTCCACAAACCCGGACAGGATGATCAGCAAGTACAGCACTGGCAGCCCCGACCAGACCTCCAGCAGCCGCTGGCCAAGCAGGTCGACCCAGCCACCGTAATAGCCTTGCAGGGCGCCGGCGGCAATGCCGATCAGCGCGCTGACGAAGGTCAGCATCAAGGCAAACAGAATCGATACCCGCGCGCCGAAAATCACCCGGGCCAACACGTCCCGCGCCTGGTCGTCGGTGCCCAGCCAGTTCACGTTCGACGGCGGGCTCGGGGCCGGTTTGTTCAGGTCGTAGTTCGGCGTGTCGTCACTGAAGGGGATTGGCGGGAACAGCAGCCAGCCACCGTCCTTCTTGATCAGGTGTTGCACGTAGTCGCTGCGGTAGTCGGCCTGGAACGGCAGTTGCCCGCCGAATTCCTGCTCGGTGTAGCGCTTGAAGGTCGGGAAATACCACTGGCCTTGATAGCTGACCAGCAACGGCTTGTCGTTGGCGATCAGTTCGCCGCCCAGGGTCAGCAGGAACAGGCCGACAAACAACCACAGCGACCACCAGCCGCGACGGTTTTTCTTGAAACGTTCGAAACGACGACGGCCCAGCGGCGAAAGCTTGAACATCAGGCGTTCCTCGCGGCGAAGTCGATGCGCGGGTCGACCAGGGTGTAGCACAGGTCGCCCACCAGTTTTATCAGCAGGCCGAACAAGGTGAAAATGAACAGCGAGCCAAACACCACCGGATAGTCCCGGGACACGGCGGCCTCATAGCTCATGCGCCCCAGGCCATCGAGGGAGAAGATCACCTCGATCAGCAGGGAACCGGCAAAAAATACGCTGATGAAGGCCTGGGGAATGCCCGACACCACCAGCAACATGGCGTTGCGGAACACGTGGCCATACAGCACCCGCCGCTCACTCAAGCCCTTGGCGCGAGCGGTGACCACGTATTGGCGGGTGATTTCATTGAGAAACGAGTTTTTGGTCAGGATGGTCAGGGTGGCGAAACCACCGATCACCAGCGCCGTCACCGGCAGCACCAGGTGCCAGAAGTAATCGGCGACCTTGCCCAGGGTCGACAGCGACTCGAAATTGTCCGACACCAGCCCGCGCACCGGAAACCAGTTCAGCGACGTGCCGCCGGCAAAGATCACGATCAGGAACATCGCGAACAGGAACGCCGGCATCGCGTAGCCGATGATGATCGCGGTACTGCTCCAGATATCGAATTGGCTGCCGTGGTGCACCGCCTTGCGAATCCCCAGCGGGATCGACACCAGGTAGGTGATCAGCGTCGCCCAGAGCCCGAGGGAGATGGTCACCGGCATTTTCTGCAGGATCAGGTCGGTGACCGTGGCGCCGCGGAAGAAACTCTTGCCGAAGTCCAGGCGCGCATAACTGGTGAGCATCAGCCAGAGCCGCTCGTGGGCCGGTTTGTCGAAGCCGTACTGTTTCTCGATGTCCTTGATCAGTTGCGGGTCGAGGCCGCGACTGGCCCGTGAGGTGCCGCTCATGGTCTCGCCCGAGCCGCCGCCGACACTGGCGCCGCCAATGCCTTGCAGATGGGCGATGGCCTGTTCCACCGGGCCGCCCGGCGCGGCCTGGACGATGACGAAGTTGACCAGGAGAATGATCACCAGCGTCGGAATGATCAGCAGCAGGCGCCGCAGTATGTAAGCCCACATCAGTGCGGTCCTCCGGGGCTGCCACGGCGAATACGTTCGGCGGTCATTTGCTGGTTGGTCAGCGGCGTGGTGCTCATTTCCCACCAGCTTTCGATGGCTTCGTCATTGCTGGCCTGCACGTTCGGGATGCCGAAGCGGTTCCACCAGACGGTGGACGTTCCCGGCGGGTAATAGTTGGGGATCCAGTAGTAGTTCCATTGCAGCACCCGATCCAGCGCATGGGCGTAGCGCAACATGTCGGCCTTGTTGTCGGCGCGCACCAGGCCGTTGATCAGGGTGTCCACCGCCGGGTTCTTCAGGACCATGTAGTTGTTGGAACCCGGGTCGGTGGCGGCTGCGGAACCGAAATAATTCAACAGTTCGCCCCCCGGAGAGGTGGTGACCGGGTAGCCGGTGACGATCATGTCGTAGTCGCGGCTCATCAAGCGGTTGACGTATTGGGACGAGTCGATGCGGCGAATGTTCAGGTCAATGCCGATCTGTTTCAGTGTGCGCTTGTACGGCAACAGCAAGCGGTCCATGCCGTTCTGGCTGACCAGGAACGTGAAACTCAGCGGCTCACCGTCGGCGTTGACCAGTTGATCGCCCTGGGGTTTCCAGCCGGCCTGCTCGAGCAAGGCCAGGGCTTGCAGCTGCTTGTCGCGAATCACGCCGCTGCCATCGGTTTTCGGCGCCTCGAATACCTGGCTGAAGACTTCGTCGGGGATCTGCCCGCGCAAGGGTTCGAGAATCGCCAGCTCGCCGGCATCCGGCAATTGTCGCGCGGCGAGTTCGGTATTGGAAAAGAAGCTCTGCTGGCGGATGTACAGGTTGCGCATCATCTGCCGGTTGCTCCATTCGAAATCCCAGAGCATGACCAGCGCCTGACGCACCCGGCGATCCTGGAACATCGGTTTGTCCAGGTTGAAAACAAAGCCCTGGCTCGGTTGCGGCGCCTCCGTCGCCAGGTGGGCCTTCTGCAGGCGGCCGTCGCTCAGGGCCGGGCTTTCATAGCCAATGGAATATCCGGTGGCGGAAAACTCGCGGTTGTAGTCGTAGGCGCCGCCGCGCAGGACCTGGCGGGCAACGTCGGTGTCGCCGAAGTATTCGATGCTGAAATGATCGAAATTGTACAGGCCACGGCTCACCGGCAGGTCCTTGCCCCACCAGTCGGGGTTGCGTTCGAAGGTGATGCTGCGCCCGGAGTCGACCTTGCCCACCCTGTACGGCCCGCTACCCAGTGGTGCCTCGTAACCGCCGCCACCGGCGAAGTCGCGGGTTTTCCACCAGTGCTCGGGAAACACCGGCAGGGTCGCGATGTCCAGCGGCAGTGTGCGGTTTTCGTTGTTCTTGAAGTCGAAGCGCACGGTCAGGGGCGACTCCACTTCGACGCCTTTGACATCGGCGAATTGGGTGCGATAACGCAGGCTGCCCTGGGTCATCAACAGGTCGAAGGTATAGCGCACGTCTTCGGCGGTGATGGGTTTGCCATCGGCGAAACGGGCCTTGGGATTGAGGAAGAAACGCAGGGACAGGCCGTCATCGCTGCGTTCCATCTGCTGCGCCACCAGGCCATATACGGTGTAGGGCTCATCCAGGGAACGTTGGGCCAGGGGCGAATAGAGCAAACCATCGATCTGCGTGACGCCAATGCCCTTGTCGATGTAGGGCAGGACATGGTCGAAGTGGCCGATCTCGATCGCCGAGCGACGCATGGTGCCGCCCTTGGGGGCCTGCGGATTGGAGTAGGCGAAGTGACTGAAGCCGGCGGGGTACCTGGCCGGCTCACCGTAGACGGTCAACGCATGTTGCGGTGCAGCGTTCACACCGGCGGCGCCCAATAGCAGGGCCACGGCAGTGAATAACACAGTAGGGAAAGCCAGTCGCATTGTCAGCCTTAGAGCCGGGTGGTCGTTAACGACAATTTGTACGCTAGCGGCGCGTCCCTCGCCAGCCGAATCGCGTATCTGAAACACGACGGCCCACCAAAAGGCGGGCCGTCGTGATGCAACGCCGGACGTCGATCAGTCCTGACGGCTGGTCACTTCCAGCAAGTGGTAGCCGAACTGAGTCTTCACCGGGCCTTGCACGACGTTGATCGGCGCGCTGAAGACCACGGTGTCGAACTCCTTGACCATCTGGCCCGGACCGAACGAACCCAGGTCACCGCCCTGGCGGCTGGAAGGGCAAGTGGAGTTGGCCTTGGCGATTTCGGCGAAATCAGCGCCGCCCTCGATCTGGGCCTTCAGTTCGTTGCACTTGGCTTCGCTGGCTACGAGGATGTGGCGGGCAGTGGCTTTAGCCATGGGAAATTACTCCTTTCAATGTTCTGTAAAATGTGGAGCCTACCGGATTCAGTGAGCTATTTCTCCTGTAGGAGCGAGCATGCTCGCGAAAAATGTCTGTACCGCACGGCCATTGAGGCCTGGTGCGTCGTAAATGCCACCCACCGTCGGAACGCCGCCCGCCGCCAGCATAGTGCCTGCAAGTGACCGGCATCACGATCAAAGCCCCGCTTTTATCAGCCGTTCGGCGTGCTGCACGTACAGCTCGATCGGGTCGATGCTGTTTGCCGTCGGCAGGCCTGCCTGGCGCAGGGTTCCCAGATGGTCCAGCGGATAGTCGGAACGAATGACGCTGCCCAGATGGGAGCTGTAGCGTCCGACCATGCCATCGTTCTGATCGGCTTCGGTGGTGAAAAATCGGGAAAAGGCCCTCAAGAAGCCGTGCAACGGATCGATGGGGTTGAAGGGGTCATCCAGAAGGTTTTTCGCCAGGACGCCGCTCCAGGAGTAATAGCGGACTCCGTTGACCTGTTCGCAGCCGTTGCCGCCCCAGGTTTCAGGCAGTCCTTGCGGGTATTTTTCGTTGAAGGCACCTGTACCCTCGGTCGTCAGGGCGTTCAGGGCGGCGACGGAGTCTTGTGGCAGGCGCCGGTTGCCACTGAGGAGCGACAGGAAATCTGCAAAAAGGGTCGCCACCGTATCGGCGATGTGTTCCGGCAAGCGGCCAGGGGTAAGGGCCTTGCGCAGGAAGTCGGCCAGCTCCGAACCATGGTTCGGTCCACTGACGGAGGTCACCGAAGCCACCGACTGCGGCGCGACCGCCCCCGCATAACGTGCCGCCAGTGCGCCCTGGCTGTGACCGATCAGGTTGACTTTAATCGCGCCGGTGCCCTCCAGAACCCGTTCGATCTGCGCCAGCAGTTGCTCGCCGCGTGTTTCGTTACTGTGGGTGGCCGACAGGTGTGGCACGAAGACGCGCGCGCCACCGCTCCTGAGGGCTTGCTTGATGTCATGAAAGAGTTCGAAGTTGCCGATCCGGTCGAAGCCGAAGAGCCCGTGGATCAGCAGGATGGGATAATGAGTGTCTGCATTCCGTTGCATGATTTTGTCCTTTTTGGCGTCCAGGGAGGCGCCTTGCGCCTCACTCTAAAACACTGGGACGTGGTCGCGATGTATGAAAAAGACGCGGTCAGTGGACGAAAGTGGCATTGAGAAACGCCGAAAAAGGCGAGGTGCGGGAGGTCCCGCCGGGGACTCTCCGCGCTCTGTCCGGCGAGTTCCCTGCGGGATTAACCGCGCTGAGAACGCAGTCGCTGCGCCGCCTGCAGCAACAGTTCTTCCGTCCCGTTCCAGCCCAGGCAACCGTCGGTGACCGACACGCCGTACTTAAGGGTAGGGCTCAACGGTTGGCAACCCTCGAACAGATGGCTTTCGATCATCATGCCAATCAGCGAGCGGTCACCCTGCAGGCGTTGTTCCAGCACATCGTTGAACACCGCCGGCTGGCGCAACGGATCTTTGCCACTGTTGGCGTGGCTGCAGTCGACCATGATCCGGGCCGGAATCTTCAGGCGTGTCAGGTCGCTGTGTACCCTGGTCACGCTGGCACGGTCGTAGTTCGGTCCGTCGTGGCCACCGCGCAGGACCAGATGGGTGTCGGCATTGCCCGGGGTCTGAATGATCGCCGGGTGGCCCTGGCTGTCGACGCCGAAGTGGCGATGCGGATGGGCGGCCGAACGCATGGCGTCGCTGGCGACCGCGACACCGCCGTCGGTGCCGTTCTTGAAACCGACCGGCATGCTCAGACCGCTGGCCATTTCGCGGTGGATCTGCGATTCGGTGGTGCGGGCACCGATGGCCACCCAGCTCAGCAAATCATCGAAGTAACCGGCGGCCATGGGTTGCAGCAGTTCGGTTGCCACCGGCAAGCCCAGCATGAGCATTTCGCGCATCAGTTCGCGGGAAAGGGTCAGGCCGCCCGCCATGTCGTCGCTGCCATCCAGGCGCGGATCGTAGGCCAGGCCTTTCCAGCCGACCGTGGTGCGGGGTTTTTCGACGTAGGCGCGCATCACCAACAGCATTTGGTCGCTGACGTCGTCGGCCAGGCGGGCCAGCTTGGCGGCGTATTCGAGTGCTGATTTCGGGTCGTGAATCGAGCAGGGGCCGACAATGACCAGCAGACGGGAATCTTCTCCGTTGAGGATCGCGCGAACCGCCTGGCGGTGAGCCGCGACTTGCTGGGTCAGTGCCAGGGTGAGCGGCAGTTGCTGTTTGAGTTGCAACGAGCTGGGCAGACGCAAGGTCAGCGCTTCATTGGCAGGGCTCAGGGTCGACAGTGGCAGAGCAGAGACGGACGAGTTCATATTCAGGCTTCCTGGGCTGGCGGCGGGTGGGTTCCCGCGTGCTCGGCCCTATTGGGGTGTTCGACAATTGGCCAAATTGGCTGCGTGTGTGTGCTTGCCACCTGTGGGTGACCGATCGGAGGCGGCAGGCTGTCCCGAACGGAGGGTGGTAAATCGCCAGGCGGTAAAACTGTCGTAACGGTAATAAGTGGCGTAGTTCATGTGCTTGATCCTCTGAATGTCTGGTGTGTTGCTAAAAATGTTCGGGGCTGAAAAAACAAAACCCCCGGTCGGGAGGCCGACCGGGGGTTGAGTATTCTCTGGTGGCGACCCGTCTAAAGTGGGCGCCGTGTGGGTATCAGGCGCGCCAGTGGCTAAACCAATACCCAAAATAAAAGCTGACCGGAGCACAAGCGTCGTTCGCCCGCGCAGCCGCAACCGAGCGCAGGGCGCTGGCGGTACGAAGCGGGGAGAGGGCGTTGAACATGTTGTGTCTCCGATGGATGGCCCGAGCTTACTAGAGCCCGGTACGAGGATTCAATCAGAAAATGCTATCGGGTACAGGTAGCGTGTTATATCGCTTGAGTGACATGCCGGTTGTGACCACACTTAGTCTCCCTGATAGATCAACCGTCGTGGAGGCACAATGGAGTTTGAGTGGCGTGCGGCAACGGACGGCGATCTCGATTTCGCACGCGAACTGACTTGCCGGAACATGCTGCGCTATTACATCCAGCACGACCTGCTTTGGCAGGACGAGGCGTTCGATGTGGCCTGGGCGGGGCGGGAAAACCGCTTGATTGTGCGCGGCGGGCATCCGGTGGGGTACGTCAGCCTGAGTCGCGATGCCAGGGCGCTGTACATCCGTGAAATACACATTGACGAAGGGTTTCGCCGGCAGGGCGCGGGTTCCTGGGCGATCGATCAGGTATTTGCCATGGCCTGCCAGGAACGGCGCCCGGCATTGCGCTTGACGGTTTTTGAAAACAACCCGGCGCGGGCGTTGTATGAAAGAAAAGGATTACAGGTGGTGGGGGCGGACCCGTGTTTCCTGAGGATGCAGCGCGACGTCGAGGCCTCGGATCGCTGAAACACGCATGGCACAGGGCTTCCAAGATAACTGGAAACTTTTTATCTGACGCTTTCCGCTAGGTTTGCCGGTGGCTTTTTTGCTAAGGTGTCGGCAACCCAATAAGACCATATCGCGAGGTGTCTGCTTGATTAGGGTGCTAGTAGTCGATGACCATGATCTCGTTCGTACAGGCATTACACGAATGCTGGCTGACATCGATGGCCTTCAAGTAGTCGGCCAGGCTGAATCGGGGGAAGAGTCCCTGCTCAAGGCGCGCGAGCTGAAACCCGATGTGGTGTTGATGGACGTCAAGATGCCCGGGATTGGTGGTCTTGAAGCCACTCGCAAATTGCTGCGCAGTCATCCGGACATCAAGGTCGTGGCGGTGACGGTCTGTGAGGAAGATCCGTTTCCTACACGCTTGTTGCAGGCGGGCGCCGCCGGATACCTGACCAAGGGCGCGGGCTTGCCGGAAATGGTCCAGGCCATCCGCCTGGTGTTTGCCGGGCAGCGCTACATCAGTCCGCAGATTGCCCAGCAACTGGCGATCAAATCCTTCCAGCCGACCAATGATTCACCTTTCGACGCCCTGTCCGAGCGGGAAATCCAGATTGCGTTGATGATCGTCGGCTGCCAGAAGGTCCAGATCATCTCCGACAAGCTGTGCCTGTCGCCCAAAACCGTAAATACCTACCGTTACCGCATTTTCGAAAAGCTTTCGATCAGTAGTGATGTCGAGTTGACGCTGCTGGCGGTTCGTCACGGCATGGTTGATGCCAGCCTCTGAAAATGACCGAAACCTTTGATCCAAGCGCCTTCCTGTCGACCGTCAGTGGGCGTCCCGGTGTGTATCGCATGTTCGACAGCGAAGCGCGCCTTTTGTATGTCGGCAAAGCCAAGAACCTCAAGAATCGCCTGTCCAGTTACTTCAGGAAAACCGGACTGGCGCCCAAGACGGCCGCGCTGGTGTCGCGTATCGCCCAGGTCGAGACGACCATCACTGCCAACGAAACCGAGGCATTGCTGCTTGAACAGACGCTGATCAAGGAGTGGCGCCCGCCGTACAACATCCTGCTGCGCGATGACAAATCCTACCCCTACGTTTTTCTGTCCGATGGCCAGTTCCCGCGCTTGAGCATTCATCGCGGTGCGAAGAAAGCCAAGGGCAAGTACTTCGGCCCGTACCCCAGCGCCGGTGCGATTCGCGAAAGCCTGAGCCTGCTGCAAAAGACTTTTTTTGTTCGCCAGTGCGAAGACAGCTATTACAAGAACCGTACGCGTCCATGCCTTCAGTACCAGATCAAGCGCTGCAAGGCGCCTTGTGTCGGGCTGGTCGAACCCGAGGTGTATGCCGAGGACGTGCGACATTCGGTGATGTTCCTGGAGGGGCGCAGCAATGCGCTGACCGACGAGTTGTCGGCGGGCATGGAAGAGGCGGCGATCAACCTGGAGTTCGAACGTGCCGCCGAGCTGCGTGACCAGATCTCACTGCTGCGCAGGGTCCAGGACCAGCAGAGCATGGAAGGCGGGACCGGGGACGTCGATGTGATCGCGGCGTTCGTCAACCCGGGCGGTGCATGCGTGCACTTGATCAGTGTTCGCGGTGGGCGGGTGCTGGGAAGCAAGAATTTTTTCCCGCAGGTGGGTATTGAAGAAGACGTTTCCGAGGTAATGGCGGCGTTTCTTGGCCAGTATTTCATCAGCAGTCCTGAGCGCGACTTACCGAGCGAGCTGATCGTCAACGTGGTTCATGATGATTTTCCGACGCTGATTGCGGCCATTGAAGAATTGCGCGGTCGCGAACTGACCATCAGTCATCGGGTGCGCGGTACGCGGGCACGCTGGCAACAACTGGCGGTCACCAACGCCGAGCAGGCACTGGGCGCGCGCCTGGCTAATCGTCAGCACATCACGGCACGTTTCGATGCGCTGGCCGAGGTGCTGCAACTGGACGAGCCGCCACAGCGCCTAGAATGCTATGACATCAGTCACTCCAGCGGTGAAGCGACCGTGGCGTCCTGCGTGGTGTTCGGCCCAGAAGGCCCGATCAAGTCCGATTACCGTCGCTACAACATTGAAGGCGTAACGGCCGGGGATGACTACGCGGCAATGCACCAGGCGCTGACCCGGCGTTTCAGCAAGCTGAAGGACGGGGAGGGCAAGCTGCCAGATATTTTGCTGGTGGACGGCGGCAAGGGGCAGCTGTCCATGGCCCGTGATGTGCTCAATGAGCTGGCGGTGCCGGACCTGATCCTCCTCGGGGTGGCCAAGGGCGCGACGCGCAAGGCCGGCTTCGAAACCCTGTACCTCAACGATGCCGCCCATGAATTCACATTGCGCGGCGATTCCCCCGCGCTGCACCTGATTCAACAGATTCGCGACGAAGCTCACCGCTTTGCCATCACCGGTCACCGTGCTCGTCGTGGAAAAACCCGTCGTACGTCTACGCTTGAGGGCGTTGCCGGCGTCGGGCCGACACGTCGCCGCGATTTGTTGAAACATTTTGGTGGATTGCAGGAGCTGTCTCGTGCCAGCATCGAAGAGATCGCCAAAGCACCCGGGATCAGTAAAAAGCTCGCAGAGTTGATTTATGCAAATCTGCACAGCGAGTAGAATGCCACCTCACCTCGTAGCCAGTTGTGCCGATGAATATCCCTAATCTGATTACCGTTCTACGCGTCCTGCTCATCCCGATCTTCATTTTACTGTTCTACCTGCCTTATCAGTGGAGCTACCTGGCATCAGCCTCGGTCTTCGCATTTGCCGCTGCCACGGACTGGCTGGACGGGTATCTGGCCCGCCGTCTGGAGCAAAGCACGCCGTTCGGGGCTTTTCTCGATCCCGTCGCCGACAAATTGATGGTCGCCGTTGCGCTGGTACTGCTGGTGCAGGAACACGGCAACCTGTGGCTCACGCTGCCTGCGGCAGTCATCATCGGTCGCGAGATCGTGGTCTCGGCCCTGCGTGAATGGATGGCCGAACTCGGCGCCCGTGCCCACGTGGCCGTGTCGAACCTGGGCAAATGGAAAACCGCCGCACAGATGCTCGCGCTGGTGATTCTGCTGGCCAACCCGTCAGACTTCAGTTTCTGGGTGATGTTGGGTTACGCCCTGCTGATGGTGTCCGCGGGCCTGACTTTGTGGTCCATGGTTCAATACTTGCGAGCTGCCTGGCCCCATCTGAAGACCGACGTTGAAAAGAAATAAAACTTTTTTGAATCAAAGGGTTGACGGGGCTTCTGGATTCTATAGAATGCGCCACACCAAGACGCGGGAATAGCTCAGTTGGTAGAGCACGACCTTGCCAAGGTCGGGGTCGCGAGTTCGAGTCTCGTTTCCCGCTCCAAGTTTTACGCATTTGATGTCGCTGCTACTGACAGCAAATGTTTTGAGGCCGAGTAGCAAAATGGTTATGCAGCGGATTGCAAATCCGCCTACGCCGGTTCGATTCCGACCTCGGCCTCCACTATAAACAACCCCGTAGATCGATGATCTACGGGGTTTTTTATTGCGGTCGGGAAAGTGCAGTACCTGGCAAATGCCCCCGCTCTTCGCGATCAATCTAAAAAAACTTTGTAGGTCTATGATTTACAGAGTTTTTATTTTCTTGAGTCTGCAAGATTTAGTCTGAATAATCGCAACTGCGACCTTGCTTCACGGGGACGGGATGTATATATTTCCCCCCTCTGATTCACCGCGCTACCGCCCGAATGGCGAAACTGGTAGACGCATGGGACTTAAAATCCCCCGCTCGTAAGGGCGTGCCGGTTCGATTCCGGCTTCGGGCACCATTTAAAATCAAGGGTTTGCGGGCGAAAGCTGATGCAAACCCTTGTTTGTTTCAGGGGGGCGTCATTTCTCCCGCTGGCGAAACTGTTTGATCAACCTGAAAGCCTCGGCAGTTGCCGGGGCTTTTTCGTTTTTAGCTTTCTGAGGCTTTCGAGGTGTCCGAATCCATCAGTCAGTCCTCTGGTCTTCGTCAGGCTTACTCCGAGCGATGATCTCGTCGATGGTTTCCGCTATAAAGTCCGCGTTCGCGCTGAGGACGCCCAGACGGTCCTCAATGCGGTTGGATAGTTCACGGGAGCCGCGCTGATCGATCCATAGGCCAATCTCCTCTTTGGCGCATCCGAGGGAGCACAGGGTTTTAAGGGCCGTACGTCATAGATGGTCGTTCGAGCCAGGCCGTACAGGCGCTGGGAGGGCGGCGTAAATGAGCGGGAATGAAAAAGCCCGCATGGGCGGGCTGTTTTTTCACACTGGTTGCTGATCCCTCAGCTGCATTGAGTGTAGATGGCGTCCTGCGAGGTGCAAGTCGAAACGAAAAGCCCGACGCATGGGTCGGGCTTTTGGTGGATGGGCCAAATCCCTTTGGCTGAGTGCATTGTGCCGGGTCAATGTGACGACTGTGTGAAAGGGCTGATGCCGGGCGGATTTCCTGACAATGCATCCGCGCGTCACATAGAACGCAATATTTAAGATTTAAATAATATTTAAATCAATTATTTAGGATCGATAGTTGAAGTTAGATGTAACTACGGCGTAATGCAGCGCAGGGCTGTCACTCGCAGGCAGTGATGACGGCCTTTTCGGCGCGCTGGATTTCTTGCTTGACGTCTGTCGTGATTCGCTGCTCCTTGCGCTGTTGCCCAAGGAAGGTTTGATCGCCCCGTGACTTGACCTCGGCGTCCGTAGCGGCAACTTGCGCCTGGACCTTGTCGGAATGTTCTGAAATGACCGTTTCCACTTCTTCCTTGGTCTTGGCGGTATCCAGGGCGCTGATGAGATTCCCCACTTCGGCCTTTTCGGCCTCGGCATAGCCTTCGACAGACAAGCCGGCGGCCATGGCGCGTGCCTGGATTTGCACGGTCTTGAGATGCTCCTGTGCGACTTCGCACAATTTATCCTGACGCGGATCCTTGCTGGCTTCCCACGTGCTGAACCCGTAAGCCACGGCAACTACAAATGCCACAACGACCGTTGCGCCAATAAATCTGCCTTTCACGATTACCTGCTCTCCAAATGACAACGGAGTGATCGTCCAATTCTGTTTTAGAGTTGAAAGACTAGCTCAGGATGCAAGGAAAGTGGCCCAGTAAATCGCAGGCAAGGGGCAGCCTCCAATGGTCAGCGAAGGTTCCAGCGGTCATGAGCGCGCTGGACAGGGACGGGGGATGCTCAGCCCTCGGAGTCGTTTTTCTGTTGTGTTTTTCCGTCATCCTTTGGGTTGTTAGAGGACGCCGCTTCTTTTTCCAGGGTTTGTGAATCGGCGCCGGAATTTGAACCTGCGGCTTCCTCGCCTTTTTTGCTGGCCTTGTCCTGATTGGACTCAGTGCCATGGGCCTGGTTTAAACCGGGGATGGCGGCAGGTGGAACGGCGGATCCCTGGCTGGCGGTTTCTGCCGCAAATGCATGGAATGAAGCACTCGATAGCAGGGCGAGAAGTGTGATCGCAGCTGTTTTTCTGTTCATGATTCGGGTCTTCCACGCGCAGGGATGTATGGCTTTGGAAGGGGGACGAAGGGAAAGGTGCCAGGCGCCTGACGAGTGGGGAATGAGAGGAGCGGCATTCATGCAGCGGGCATGTACTGCCACAGCCAGGCTTTATAGCGATTACCACCTGCCGAAAGCTTGACCGTGCGCAGCGTATCTACAGGGCTCAATCAACCGCCCGTTTCCTGTTGCGCCTTTCGCCGATCGCTGCCGTCAGGGTTGCCGCTGTTGATCAGTCTCCTTTCCAGCAGGATATTTTGCAGCGCCTGCCGGTCCGACGGGTTCAGTTGGTCTTCTCGCTCCTTGAGTTCAAGCAGGATCGGGCTGGACCACTGGCGATAGGTGTGTTCGGCATTACGAATGGATGACATCGCTTCCTCCTTGATCAGGCTGGCGCCACAAAGGGCGCCGCCATTCGATACGAAAGAGACCCTAGACGAGGAAGCGGATTGCCGCCAATGCAGTACGTCGGGCTTCGGCCTTGGAGGTATCAGGCACCTGTCGACGCTGGGCCGACCAGGCCCAGCCGTCGATGCTATCGGTTATACGAAAGGTTGCCCGGCAAAACCACGGGGCAGTCGTTGCAACCCGGCTATGGCCGTCAACCGCTCGGTCCAGGACTGGCGCCAGTCAGCATCGCTGTGGGGGGCTTTGTTTTTGCGTGCGGCGCGTCGCGCAGCATTGCGTTGGGCTTTGCGCGCTTCCTTGTAGGCGTCGGTGTTTCGGCAGCTTCGGCATTTGACCCGGTTGAGTTCGCGGGTGGAGGTGAGGTTGTTGCCTTTGTGACCGCAGGCCAGGTGCCCGCTGACGTTGAAGTGAGTGACCATCAGGACGTCTCCTCGTGACGTGTGATCGTTTGACCGCACGCGGGGGGTGACGTTCGTTGCCGGCCCTGGCACAAAAAAATCCCAGCGCCGGGCTGGGTGGGGGGAGCAGCACGCAATGATCGGGCAGGCATTCATTCGGTAACGAAGGGGTGTCGCCGATCATGCCTGCGCTGTCAGAACGCTGTTTTGCATCAGCTGCCTGCAAGAAGTCATCTGAACCGTGGCAGCGGCCGGTCGACCGGTTTAAGCGCCGACAGGGTGTTGCGAATCAGCGGCGTATCCTTCTCGATGTCGTTCAGGCGATCGCGAATCCTGAGGGCGGTGGGATGTCCGCCTTGATGATCGACCCAATCGGCGATTTCCTTGCACGCCGCAGCCAGGCGAACCTGACGGGAATCAAGCAGGGTGAGCAGGGTGGTGATGGACTCTTTTTCCGACATGGGAAACACCTCCGTTGAAGACACCTGGCGGGGCAGTAAAAAGCCCGCTGGGAGCGAGCTTCTACCGATGGTCGCTGGTCCCTCAGCGCTCTCTTCAGTATAGACCCGTAAAAAGCACGTCAAGGCTCATCAGCCTTGGCGGGCTGTCACTTGTGATCTGGCATTCAGCTGGCGGCAGACGCGCAACGCGTCTTCTTCAAGATCGTAGCCGTCACCGATGAAGCCGTTGGTGCGGGTATCGTTTATGCGGTACCAGACGGCGGCATCCGGGGGTGGATGTCCGATTTCACCGGCCCGGCGTCCATGAATAATGATCTTGTTGCAGCGCTTGACGACGAATATGTCTTCCATGGCTTCACCGCAGCTGATTTGTGTACAGATCAACTATAGAAGCCATTTGTCATCGTGCAAAAAATAGGCAGGTCAATTCGTCGGTTCAGACGCCAGTTGCTCCAGCAGCATGGCCAGCGCGACCTCTTCGGCACGCAAGCCTTTGCGCACCCTGGGCCTGGGTAATTTGGCCAATGCACCTAAATGAAATCCGTCGAGTACACCGGGATGGATGTAGCACTTGCGGCAAACCGCCGGTGTATTACCCAGTTGTCTGGCGACGCTTTTGACCATTTCCACCACTTGCCGCTTCGCCTCCGATTCCGGCTCCCACTGCAACTCGCGCAGCACGGAGAGCGCCAGGGCGCTGCCGGCCCAGGTGCGGTAATCCTTGGCGGTGAAATCGGCGCCGGTCAGGGTTTGCAAGTAGGCGTTGATGTCGGCGGAGGTGACCGTATGCCGTTCACCGTTCTCATCGAGGTATTGAAAGAGGTTCTGCCCGGGTATCTCCTGGCAACGCTTGACGATTCTCGCCAGCCGCCGGTCCTTCACGGTGATTTGATGTTCGACGCCACTTTTGCCCCGAAACTGGAATTTGATCGCGCTGCCGTTGATCTCCACGTGACGGTCGCGCAGGGTGGTCAGGCCATAGGAACGGTTGTCCCGGGCGTATTGAGCGTTGCCCACACGGATCAATGTCGCATCGAGCAGGGTAATGACCGTGGCCATGACCTTCTCGCGACTGAAACCCGGAGCGGCCAGGATGGCCTCCAGTTTTTTACGCAGTTTAGGCAATGCCAGGCCAAAATCCCGCAGGCGCGAATACTTGTCGGTGTCGCGCACTTCACGCCAGCGCGGGTGATAGCGGTACTGCTTGCGACCTCGCGCGTCGCGGCCGGTGGCTTGCAGATGCCCGCGCGGGTCGGCGCAGATCCACACATCGGTGTAGGCCGGCGGCACCGCGAGGGCATTGATGCGCCCAATCTCGTCGGGATCGGTGATGCGTTGACCGGCCGGATCGAAATAACAGACCTTGCCGCGCAATGTCTTGCGGGCGATTCCGGGCAGCGTGTCATCGACGTAATGCAGGTCGGGCGGCAGCGCATCGGGCATGGCGATTGTCCTGGGCAAGGAATCCGGGGGGCGTTACAGCCATTGACCCCACGGTGCGCCAGTCGTGCCAGTGGAGTTATGCCAGGACCGCCACGGCCTTGATCTGGGCCCAGAGTGGCTGTCCGGGATGCACGTTCAACTGGTCGCGCGAGTAGCGGGTGATCCGCGCCAGCAGTGGCGTGCCCGCGGCGTCCAGGCGCACCAGCACATGGGCGGCGTTGTCGGCACCCATTTCACTGACCACGGTGACGGGCAGGCGATTGAGAATGCTGCTGTGCTCGGCGTTGTGCAGGCTCAGGCTGACATCCCGCGCCTGGACCTTGCAGCGCAACGCCTGGCCCGGCGCCATCGGCGTATGGGTCACGCGGATATCCAGGGCCGTCCCGGGCAGTTGCAGGGTCAGCAACTGGTAATCGGCGTCGTAACGGCTGACGCGACCCTCGATCACCACGCCCGCGTCGTCGCCCAGCGCCAGTGGCAAGTCGAGACGGGCCAGGGTCTGGCCGATGGGGCCGCTGGCCAGTGCCTTGCCGTTGCTGAGCAGCACGATATGATCGGCCAGCCGCGCCACTTCATCCTGGGAGTGGCTGACGTAGAGCACCGGGATGTCCAGTTCATCGTGCAGCCGTTGCAGGTAGGGCAGGATTTCGCTTTTGCGCTGAGAGTCCAGGGCAGCCAGCGGTTCATCCATCAGTAACAGTTTCGGGCTGGTGAGCAGGGCGCGGGCGATGCCGATGCGCTGCCGTTCACCGCCTGACAAGTGTTGCGGATGGCGATCGAGCAGGTGGCCGATCCCCAGCAACTCGGTGGCGTGGGCCATGTCGACCCGACGCTGGGGTTTCGGGATTCGCTTCAGGCCGAATTCAAGGTTGGCCAGCACCGACAGATGCGGGAACAGGCTGGCTTCCTGAAACACGTAGCCCAGGGCACGCTTGTGCGGGGCGACGAACATCTTCTGCTCACTGTCCTGCCAGACTTCGTCGTTGACCTGGATAAAGCCTCGGTCGGCGCGCTCCAGGCCGGCAATGCAGCGCAGGCACGTGGTCTTGCCCG
Organism: Pseudomonas fluorescens; assembly: GCF_902498195.1. Classification (GTDB taxonomy): domain Bacteria; phylum Pseudomonadota; class Gammaproteobacteria; order Pseudomonadales; family Pseudomonadaceae; genus Aquipseudomonas; species Aquipseudomonas fluorescens_BU. The sequence goes on from NZ_CABVIY010000003.1 coordinate 492,991, forward strand.
AGCCGGAATGGCCGTAGAGCGCCGTGACGCCACGGCCGGGCAACTGCAAGTCGACATCCAGGGCGAACCCCGAATAACTCATCTTCAATCGCATCTGAATCATCGATCAGCTCCAGCCCGCTTTGGTTTTACGGCTGGAGTACAGCGCCAGCAATACCGCAAAGGAGAACACCAGCATCGCCCCGGCCAGCCAATGGGCCTGGGCGTATTCCATGGCTTCGACGTGGTCGTAGATCTGCACCGAGACCACCCGGGTCTTGTCGGGAATATTGCCGCCGATCATCAGCACCACGCCGAACTCGCCGACGGTATGGGCGAAGCCGAGAATGGCCGCCGTGATGAAGCCGGGGCGGGCCAAGGGCAGGGTCACACTGAAAAAGCTGTCCCAGGGGTTGGCGCGCAGGGTCGCGGCCACTTCCAGCGGACGGGTGCCAATGGCGGAAAATGCGTTTTGCAGGGGCTGGACCACGAACGGCATCGAGTACAGCACCGAACCGATCACCAACCCGGCAAAACTGAATGTCAGGGTGCCAAGCCCCAGTGACTGGGTGAACTGGCCGACAAACCCGTGCGGGCCGAGGGCCAGCAACAGGTAAAAGCCGATCACCGTGGGCGGCAGCACCAGGGGCAGGGCGACGATCGCCCCGACCGGGCCGCGCAGCCAGGATTGGGTGCGCGAGAGCCACAACGCCAGCGGAGTGCCGATCAGCAACAGGATGACGGTCGTCAGGGACGCCAGTTTCAGGGTCAGCCAGATGGCGGAAAAATCGGCACTCGTCAGGGTCATTTAGAGTTGGTAACCGTAGGACTTGATGACAGCAGCGGCTTTCGGGCCCTTGAGGTAGTCAACCAGCGCTTTGGCAGCCGGATTGTCCTTGCCCTTGTTGAGAATGACCGCGTCTTGTTTGATCGGGTCATGCAGGTCTGCCGGAACGATCCAGGCCGAACCGCCGGTGACTTTGCCGTCTTTGTAGATCTGCGACAAGGCCACGAAGCCCAATTCGGCATTGCCGGTGGACACGAACTGATAGGCCTGGGTGATGTTCTGGCCTTCAACGATTTTGTCCTTGACCTTGTCGGTCAGGCCTTTTTTGGCCAGCACCTGGGTGGCCGCCAGGCCATAAGGCGCAGCTTTCGGGTTGGCGATGGACAGGTGCTGATACTGGTTGTCGCTCAGTACCTGGCCCTTGGCATCGACATAACCTTCCTTGGCCGACCACAGCGCCAGGGTGCCGATGGCGTAGGTAAAGCGCGAGCCCTTGACCGTGTCGCCTTCTTTTTCCAGTTTCTCCGGGGTGGTGTCGTCCGCCGAAAGGAACACTTCGAACGGCGCGCCATTCTTGATCTGGGTATAGAACTGACCGGTCGCACCGAACGAAGTCACCAGTTTATGACCAGTGTCCTTTTCGAAATCGGCGGCAATCGCCTGGATGGGCGCTGTGAAGTTGGCAGCGACCGCGACCTGGACTTCGTCGGCCTGGGCAGTGCCGAAGGCGAACATGGCGACCAAAGTCGCCAGGCAAGTGGGGGCAAAACGTGAGGCGCGAAAGGTCATGAAACGGCTCCGTTACAGGCAAATGTGACGAGGGGGTGAATCGCTATGTATTTAAATATATAGCGAAATGCCTTCAAACGGAATGTATTGGATGATCGCGCGTCTCCCCGTAGCAGCCGAACGCAGCCTCCGGCAGCGGCTACGCGGTCCGGGTCAGCTTCGCCAACCCTTCATCCGCCAGTCGCCGGGTCAGTTCAGCGGTCGTCAACTCAACCCCCAACGTAAACGCTTGTCCGGCCCAGAGGTTGCTGAAATCGGCTTCTCCCTTGGCCCGTAACGGCATGAGCGCACCACCGGCCAGCGGGAAGGCCGGTGCCTTAGCGTTCATCGGCCCGAGCTCGCGCATCACCCGATTGAGAATCCCCCGCGCCGGGCGCCCGGTGAACAGGTTGGTCACGGCGGTCTCGCTCTCTCGGGCCGTACGCAGTGCCTGGTGATGGGAGGCGCTGACCCTGGCTTCCGGTGTGAACAAGTAGGCCGTCCCCACCTGCACCGCCGAGGCCCCCAACATGAAAGCCGCCGCCACCCCTCGCGCATCGGCAATGCCGCCGGCGGCAATCACCGGCACTTTCACCGCATCCACCACCTGTGGCACCAGCGCGAAGGTGCCGACCTGACTGCTCAGGTCATCGCTGAGAAACATTCCACGGTGGCCGCCCGCTTCGTAGCCCATGGCGATGATCGCGTCACAACCATGCTGCTCAAGCCAGACCGCCTCTTCGACGGTGGTCGCCGACGACAGCACCTTTGCCCCGGTGGCCTTTACCCGATCCAGCAGGGATTTTTCCGGCAGGCCAAAGTGGAAACTCACGACTTCGGGGCGAAACGCCTCGATGACTTCACAACCGGCGGCATCGAAGGGGGCTCGATTGGACACCGGTGTCGGCGCCTCGAAGTCGACACCCAATTCTCGATAATAGGGTTCCAGCAGGCGCTTCCAGTCTTGCGCGCGTTGCTCATCCACGGGCGGTGGTTGATGACAGAAGAAGTTGACGTTGATCGGGCGCTGGGTGTGCTGGCGGATGGTTTTCAGCTCTTGGCGCAATTGCTCGATGCTGAGCATGGCCGCCGGCATCGAGCCCAGGCCTCCGGCGTTACATGCCGCGATGACCATGGACGAGTGGGTCGCGCCGGCCATGGGGCCCTGGATGATCGGCAGTTCGATCCCGAGCAGGTCGAGGATGCGGGTGTCTGGCCATTGGCTCATTTTGCGAATTCTCCGATGTGGAACCGGGCAGGGGCGGTCGATGGGGTTTTGTAGCAGCATGACTGACCCAAGGCCAGTCATGTTTGGCGCCCGGCTCGCCCGTCAGCGCCGGTGCAGTCCGCCGCCACCGAACGAGCGATTCATCATTTGGGACGAGTTGTGGAAGTTGTTGAAACGGTCGTTACCGAACGAGCGTGCGGTTGAATCCCGGTCCAGATTCTGCACTTGCGTCGCATTGGCCCGGTTCGCACCGCCGACCATCGATTGCCAGCCGTCATCGGTTTTCTTGTAGACGTTGCCATCGTGCCCTGCGTACACGTTGTCGCCGATTTGCGCGGCGCCACTGTTGCGACCGTGCACGCCGCGGTATTGCGTGGTGTCACCGGTATTGGGGTTGTACACGGCGCCCCGGTTGGCGCTGACCTGCGCGCCGGTGCGCGCGTTGCCCGCCGTCACGTGCTGGCCGGCGATCGCCGCGCCACCGGGGCCGACCGCCACGCCACTGCGACCGGCCGCGTAGTTGCCGGTATAGACATTCTGTACGGCGCCGCGCTGGCCGGCCGCCGCGACGCCGGTGCGCGAGTTGTAGGAGGCGCCGACCTGGCCAGCCCAGCGGTTGCCGGTCCAGGCGTTGTAACCGGCGCCGTAGCGACTGTCCGAGGCGCGATCGCCCCACTGACGATAAATATTGCCCGTGGTGCCGGCCCAGCCACCGGGCCCCCAGGCCACCGCGCCGCCGTGATAGCCGTAGGCGACACCGCCCCAGGGCATCGGCGCGGGATACAGGTGCGGGCCCCAGGCATAACCCCATCCATAATTGCCCCACCAGGGGTAAGCGCCCCAACCCCAACCAACTGCCACGGTACTGCCGCCCCAGCTCCATCCAAAACCGAAGCCAAACGTCCAGCCGGTCCATGGCGTATAGCGGATTGCCACGCCGAATCCATAGGTCACCGGCGGCCCGTACCAGACGCTGCCGATCCACGGTGTGTAGGGATAACCGGTGCCGTACACCACCACGCCGCTGACGGGGTCTACGGTGGAGCCCTGATAACCCGGCGTATAACCCACAACCACGGTATCGCCACTGGCCGAATAGACTTTGACGTAGGTGATGTAGTGCATTGGCGAACTTGGTGGAATCGAGTAAATCACCGCAGGCACGGTGGTCGCGACCGACCAGGGACCCTGCACCGAGGTGGCCACGAACCAGACACCGTTTTCGACCGCGTACCAGCTTTGCGGGTCAACCCGGATGATCGGCGTCGGGCTGTTCACCACGTATGCCAAGGGCGTGTCACTGATGGCCTTGAATTGCGGTTCGCCGTCGAATGCCGGCGGCGTCATCTTGAGTTGGCTTTTCTTGACGGCCGAGGTCTGTGGGATGGAGGCGGCAATCGCGGCTTCTTTCGCTTGAGGCGTACCGGCGACCGAGGCCTTGACGTTTTCTTTGGCACTGTCGTCGGGAATGTTGGCAAAGTCCGCCGGCAATTTATCGGCCGGCACGAAGCTCCATGGCCCTTGCATGTCCTGGGCGCGGAACCAGCGTCCGGAGATCAGCAGATAGCTGTCCTGGTCGCCGATCTCCTTGAAAATGTGCCCGGTGGTGTTGGTCACGTAGAGCAGTTGGGTGCCCTGGATCGGCAGCCATTGCGCGGCGCCGTCCGTGACGATCAGTTCCGTCGGCGCCGTGGCGATATGAATCTGTGGCACCGGAGGTTTGGTCAGTGACGGAATCTGGTCCTTCGGATCGCTCTGGCCAGTCAGCAGGTCGACCTGGCGGCCCTGGATGGCGGCATTTTTGGCTTTTTCCAGTTCAGCCGACGGTGAGGGCAGCGGCGCATAGGGCCCGCTCAACCCATCCGCTACCATCCAGCCATCAAACACGTGCAGGTAGTGTTTGCCCTGGGCGTCCTTGAGCAGCAGCGGCCGGGTATTGATGACTCGTTGCAATGCAGTGCTCTCGACCGGGCGATAGGCCGGCTCGCCATCGATGTACACCAGCATTGCAGGCACTTCGGACGTGATGATGGTCGGCGGGGTGTTTTCGATCGGCTCGCGGCTGGATTGCCGCTCGGCGGCGATCGCGCCCACGGCAGCCTCGAGTTGATCCAGGGGAATCATCTTCGTGCGATTCGCCGCATCCTTTTTCAATGTGGCGATCCAGCTGTCGGCCTTTGCCGCGCTTGAAGGGAAATCGGCTTTGGTCAGGGTGTATTGATCGAGCGCGACCCAGCGGGTTGCCTTGTCGACCAGCGTATGGGCGCTGAACTGCACGATGCCGTAGGTGGACTTGCCATCCGCCGCCGTGGCTTCGACCGCTGCCCGTCCCTGCAGGGTGTAGCCGTCCCAACTGTCGAGTTGCGGTTGATAGAGGGTCAGCCGGGTGTCGCCGCTGGTCAGCACCTGGGGCCAGCCTGGGCTATCAGGGGCAGGTGCAGTGGCGGTTTGGGCCGGCGCGGCCTCAACGTTCGTGAACACCAGCAGACAGAGCATCAGCCAAGCGGTTAGCGAGCGTAGGTGAGGCATAGTCAACTCCATCGACAGGACAGGGCTTGCAGCTTTCAGCGCCGCGAAAAAAGCATAGCCGTCGGCGATGGAAAAACCCGGCGGTGCGCTGAATTGGCTTAAAGTCGAGTACGGTATTTTTTTGCGATGTGGTATTTAATTCCGATCACAACAGGTGAACCCACCAGGAGGCAGTCATGTTCCAAGGCATCTTGATCGACAAAGACGACAGCGGTTACCGCGCCACACTGCAAGAGATCAGTGACGATCAACTGCCCGAAGGCGATGTGACAGTCCGTGTGGCCTACAGCACGTTAAATTTCAAGGATGGCCTGGCGATCACCGGCAGCAGCCCGGTGGTGCGAAAATTCCCGATGGTGCCGGGTATTGATCTGGCGGGGACTGTCGAAGTCAGTGGGCATCCGGACTACAAGGTCGGTGACAAAGTCCTGCTCAACGGCTGGGGCGTGGGCGAAGGGCATTGGGGTGGCCTGGCGCAAAAAGCACGGCTCAATGGGGATTGGCTGATTGCGCTACCCCCGGCCTTTACCGCCGCGCAAGCCATGGCCATCGGCACTGCCGGTTACACAGCGATGCTGAGTATCCTGGCGCTGGAACATAACGGAGTGACACCCGGGCAGGGCGAGGTATTGGTCACGGGCGCCAACGGCGGCGTGGGCAGTTTCGCCATCGCGCTGCTGAGCAGGCTGGGTTACCGGGTGGTCGCGTCCACCGGTCGCACCTCGGAGCACGACTACCTCAAGCAACTGGGCGCCAGCGACATCATTGATCGCGCCACGCTGTCCGAGCCGGGCAAGCCCCTGGCCAAGGAGCGCTGGGCGGCGGTTATCGATTCGGTGGGCAGCCACACCCTGGCCAACGCCTGTGCCAGCACCCGGGCCAATGGCACCGTTGCTGCTTGTGGCCTGGCCCAAGGCATGGATTTTCCGGCCTCCGTCGCCCCCTTCATCCTGCGCGGCGTAACCCTGGCCGGCATCAACAGCGTGACGCAACCCAAGGCCAAGCGCGTGGAGGCCTGGGCGCGACTGGCGCAGGACCTGGATTTCAACCTGCTGCCATTGATCAGCCATGAAATCGGCTTGAGCGAAGCCATCGAGGCGGCACCGCGCCTGCTGGCCGGACAATTGCGCGGGCGGGTGGTGGTGGATGTGAATCGCTGATTGAACACAAAACCCCTGTAGGAGCGAGCATGCTCGCGATGGTCGCGATGGTCGCCAGCGCACCGCGTTCATCCGGCAAGCACGCGTCATCGTTGGCGACCATCGCGAATGTGCTCGCTCCTGTAAGGGCTATGTGTGGCTTTCCCGATCCAGCAACTGCCGCTTGCGCTCCACCCCCCAGCGATACCCCGACAGATTGCCATCGCTGCGCACCACGCGGTGGCAGGGGATTGCCACGGCCAGGCTGTTCGCACCGCAGGCCTGTGCCACGGCGCGGACGGCTTTCGGGCAGCCGATGCGCCGGGCGATATCGGCATAGCTGGCGGTGCTGCCGGCGGGAATCTCCCGCAAGGCTTGCCAGACCCGTTCCTGAAACGCCGTACCCCGTACATCCAGTGGCAAGTCCAGGCCCAGGGCCGGGGCTTCGATAAAGCCGACGACCCGGGCGATCAACTGTTCGAAGCCTCGATCGGCGCCAATCAGATTGGCCCGGCGAAACCTGTCCTGCAGGTCACAGACCAATTGCTGCGGATCATCACCCAACAGGATCGCGCACACCCCGCGTTCGCTCTGCGCCACCAGGATTGCCCCGAGCGAGCACTGGCCAACCGCAAAACGGATGTCGTTGTTCTGGCCGGCGGCGCGGTAATCGGCCGGTTTCATGCCCAGGACCTGATCCGCCGCTTCATAGAAACGACTGTTGGAGTTGAAGCCGGCATCGTACAAGGCGTCGGTGACCGAACGGCCATCCGCCAGCCGTTCGCGCACCCGGCGTGATCGATGGGCCGCGGCGTAACCCCTGGGCGTCAGGCCGGTCACCGCCTTGAACACCCGGTGGAAGTGAAAGCTGCTCAGCCCCGCGACACGGGCCAGTTCGTTCAGCGCGGGCAGGGCTTCGGCGGCTTCGATCTGCCGGCACGCGGCGGCCACGGTGGCGGCATGTCGGGCGGCAAGCTCGGTTTGATCCTTGGCCGCGCGTTTGCTCGGACGGTAGCCTGCGGCTTGCGCCAGTTCGGCGGTGTCGAAGAACTCGACATTCTGCGGTTTCGGCAAGCGCGCCAGGCTGCTGGGATTGCAGTAGACCCCGGTGGTCTTCACCGCGTACACAAACTGCCCGTCCGCCTGTGGATCGCGGGCGACCACAGCGGCCCAGCGGGGATCGTGTTCGGTGGTGATGGTTGTCGATTGGCTTGTCATGGCTTTACATCCTTTGACCCGTTTCCCGCAGATTAACCACCTGCCCATGCCCCCACACTCCGGCGCTTGCGATCAAACTCCGGGGCGTCATCCGGCGCGTCGAAACGTGAAGTTGATCCGTTGTTCGCCGAGGCGCGGGTGCTGGCCGTCCTTGATCGGCAGGACCCCGTGATAACGCAGGCGATCCACACCGCCCCAGACCACGATGTCGCCATGCAGCAACGGCACTCGCTGGCTTTTATCGCTGCGGGCGAAGCCGCCGAACAGGAACATCGCCGGCAACCCCAGCGACACCGACACAATAGGCGCCGCATAGGACTTTTCGTCCTTGTCCTGATGCAATGACATTTTCGCCCCCGGGACATAGCGGTTGATCAGGCAGGAATCCGGGATAAACCCGGTAAAGCCCGCTGCTTGAGCCGCTGCTTGCGCCAGCTTGAAAAATATATCGGGCATGGGCGGCCAGGGCAGGTCGCTCTGCGGATCGTTGCGGGTGTAGCGATAGCCGTTGCGGTCGGTGGTCCAGCCCCAGGTCCCGCAACTGCTCAGGGCGACCGACATGGTAAAACCGCCAGGGGTGACCATTTGCCGAAACGGCGCCGCCGCCAGCACGGCCTCCAGCGCCGGCAGCAAGCGCTCCAGCCAGGGCAGGGCAAAGCCTCTCAAGACAAAGGATTGCTCGCCGATCCGATCGCGCCGGGCTTGCTGCTCGGGCTCTGCATCGGCGAACAAATCAAGGGTAGTGGGGCTCATGGGGTTCAGGACGCGTCGTGAAAGATAATGCCAAGGGTATGCCGTTTTCCGCTGTGCAGGCGACTGACGCCGTGGCGCAGGGTCACCCGGTAGAAACCCCGTGCGCCCTGGACCGGGCGCTGGTTGACCGCAAAGATCACCGCATCCCCTTTTTTCAGGTCGACGACCTGCGGGCGTGACTGCATGCGCGGGCGCTGCTCGGTCATCACAAACTCGCCACCGGTGAAATCTTCACCCGGTTCTGACAGAAGAATCGCCACTTGTAATGGAAACACCTGTTCGCCGTACAGATCCTGATGCAGGCAGTTGTAGTCCTGCGGCCCGTATTGCAGCAACAAGGGCGTCGGACGTAGCTGACCAGCGGCATGACAACGGTCGAGGAAGGCTTCATGGCTTGGCGGGAAACGGCTCGGCAGCCCCATCTGCTCATGCCAGCGATTGGCAATCGGGATAAGTCGCGGGTAGAGCGCGCTGCGCAGGCGAGCCACCAGCCGCGGCAGCGGGTAGCTGAAATATTTGTACTCGCCACGACCGAAACCGTGACGGGCCATGATCACGTGCGAACGAAAGGGCTCGGCGCGGGGGTACAAGGCGCTGAGTTCGTCACAGGCCTTGTGGCTCAACAGCGACGGGATGACGGCGCAGCCATCCTGGTCGAGTTGCTGTTCCAGCATCGCCCAATCGAGTTGGTCCAGGTAGCGCTCGCTCATTGGCAGGCCTCGCCATGGCGTGCTGTCAATGAACAATGGATAAAGCGGGTGCAACCGGTGGACATCGCGCTGACTCCTTGACCCAAGGGTGAAGTGGCCAGTGTGGAACGCGCCGAACATGCAAACACTCCGGCGCTTGCGGTCAAATTCCGCCGTCGGGGCGTTACAGGGCCTTGCTGACGCTGATCTCGCTGATCACGTCTTCGCCCTGGCCATGCAGGGCGTCGAGCGCAGCCTTGGCTTCGGCTTCGGTGCCGTTTTCCAGCTGGGCGAATTCGAAGCGGCGTTCGCCGTTGAGTTTGTACTTGATGACGTATTTGGTCGTCTGGGCCACGGTCTACCTTCCTGACAGTGTGTTTACGAGCGGGAGCGTCACTCAGCTGAGTTTCGAGCTGGAGCGGCGGATAATCTTGATCGAGTGGGTCAGGGTCGGCTTGCGGGTGACGCTGATCGCCCGGCGATTGACGGTGTCGATGGTGATGTTCCAGAAACCGGTACTCGGCGCCGTGATGCGGGCCGGGAAGGTGTCGAATGCGCCACCGTGGTAAGTATGGCGGCCACCATTTTTGAAGCTGCGGAAGTTCGCGTCGTTCATCAAACGGATGTTGCACATCTGCGAGCATTGAATGACGACAATGTCGTCTTCGTTGAGGTGCTCGCGCTGGTGAATAAATTTCATGGGCGCCTCCAGAAGGGCTTTTTCTACCAAATCAAAACGATAGCAATGGGTCGATGGGGCGCAGTTTATCAGCCCGCACGCCTTAATATCCGGCTGTCGAGGCCCGCTTTGACAATTTAAAGCGCTTATTGGGCGTTTGGTGAGGATTAAAAGCTGGCTTTAATGCACTGCACCCGGAGAAAAACCGCATCCTTGCTGTCGGAGGGTCTTTATCGGAGGTTTCGTATGAAGTGGGGTGTGTGGGTCTTGCCATTGGCGTTGGCGACAAGTGGTTGCGCAAGTGTCTCGGAGATCAACGAGACGTTGCCCACCATGAACGTGATTTCAGGCAAGAAACCCCTTGAGTACGCGCAATGCCTGAGCGAAAAACTCGCCGACAGCCGTGGCGCCTTGCAAATCGAGCCACAGAAAAACGGCGTGCGGGTGATCGTGCCGCAGAAATTGTCATCCGGGCCGGCCGCGGTGTTCGACATTGAAGAACGCTCCGGTGGCAGCGGCATCAAGCTCCATGAACGCATCTCCAATGTGCCGGTGCGTCCCCGTGATGTACGCAATGCCGCGACCGCGTGCATTTCCGGCTGATAGACTACCCGCATTCAACACCCATGCCGTCAAAGTGCTGCTTTGGCGGCATTGTCATTTCTGGAGTGGGGCATGAAGCGAGAGCGGGTACGGGAGCGGCACGCAGAGGGGCTTATCTGTGCCACCCATGTGATTCAGAACCCGGCGAATCCGGGGGAATGGATCGTGTTTTTCAAGAAGAGCGCCGGACGCAGTTTTTTCCTGGTGGATGACCACGATGAAGTGGAATCCTTCGCGCGCCTGGACGACCTGATCGAAACCGTGCGCGGCCTGGGCATCAAGTTCGCCGAAATCCACATGTAGGGCAGGGCGCCTTACTTGCAGACCACCACCACGCTGCGGTTCTTGTAGTTGCCGACGTCAACGCCCAGGGTCTTGTCGCTTTCCTTGGGCGCCGGGGTGCCATCGGTACCCACGATGCGGTAGCCGGTGCCGGCGCAGGAGGCGTCGGCCTTTTCATAGCAGCTCGCCCATGAATTGGCTTCCCCGGAGCAATCGATGGCCAGGCCCTGTTCGCCATTATTCAGGTAGGTGGTTTCGGATGTTGCACAGCCACTCAGGGCCAATATCGCGATCAATGGCAAAAATTTCGTCATGGGTAGGTCGTCGTCATAGGGGTGGGCAAAGGCTGTGACAGCGCCAGATGCAAAAGGTTATAGCTAAAGGCCACTTCCGTTGCACGAACACCAAAAAAGCCCTGCGCAAGGGCAGGGCTGTGAACACGCAGGCTTGTGATCAGGTCTTGTCCTTGCCGCGTCGCTTGGGCTCCGGGTGCTCCAGCTCCAGCACCGATGCCACTTCAATCGCCATGGCTTCAGTCGGAAAAGGTCCGACGATATTCTCGCCAGCCGCGTTGCCTATCCACCATTGGCCGTCTTTCGCCTTGTTGATCAGGTACCCGTTGACGCTTTTTGCTGCCGACATCTATCTGCCTCGTTGGCTGGTTCAAGTGCGCCATGATAGCGCCAAATGCACGCAACGGGTGTCCATGGGTGTAGGGTGGTGCGATTGTCGATCGGTTGACAATGCGTGCAAAGCTGCCGGTCTCTGCTATGACTAACAGGCTGCTGAAGGATGAACACACCGCTTGCGGAACTATCCGCAAGAATATTTCTCTATGATGGCATCGGTTAGCCAGCGCGGGGCATTGTAAGGTGCACGCCGCCTGATTAGACTGCGCCGAAACTCGTACACACAGCCCTTTCAAGGACTTATATGATCAAGAAATGCTTGTTCCCAGCAGCCGGTTACGGTACTCGCTTCCTGCCAGCGACTAAAGCCATGCCCAAAGAAATGCTGCCGGTGGTAAACAAGCCACTGATCCAGTACGGCGTCGAAGAAGCACTGGATGCCGGTTTGACCGAAATCTCCATCGTCACCGGTCGCGGCAAGCGCGCCCTGGAAGACCACTTCGACATCAGCTACGAGCTGGAAAACCAGATCAAGGGTACTGACAAGGAGAAATACCTGGTCGGTATTCGCAAACTGCTGGACGAGTGCTCGTTCTCCTACACCCGCCAGACCGAAATGAAAGGCCTGGGCCACGCGATCCTGACCGGCCGTCCTCTGATCGGCGACGAACCCTTCGCCGTGGTACTCGCGGACGACCTGTGCGTCAACCTCGAAGGCGACGGCGTTCTGACCCAGATGGTCAAGCTGTACAAGCAGTTCCGCTGCTCGATCGTGGCCATCCAGGAAGTCGACCCGCAGGAAACCAACAAGTATGGCGTGATCGCTGGCGAGATGATCCGCGACGACATCTACCGCGTGCACAGCATGGTTGAAAAACCAAAACCGGAAGATGCTCCGTCGAACCTGGCCATCATCGGTCGCTACATCCTGACCCCGGACATCTTCGACCTGATCGAACAAACCGAGCCAGGCAAGGGCGGTGAAATCCAGATCACCGACGCCCTGATGAAGCAGGCCCAGAACGGCTGTGTGATGGCGTACAAGTTCAAGGGCAAGCGTTTCGACTGCGGTGGTGCCGAGGGTTATATCGACGCGACCAACTTCTGCTTTGAGAACTTCTATAAGACGGGCAAGGCGTACTGATAGGCGCTGAGCTGGAAGTGTCGAGGGCCGGCTGACTCCGAAAAGAACAGCGGTTGTCTCAATGAAACGCCCCGACCTCTCGGGGCGTTTTTTTTGCCTGGAATTTATGATCGGAAGGCCGAGGCGCCGGTACCTGGTTTTAATAGGGTGAGACCTGCACCCGGCCTCGTGCTGGCGCATACGGCGAGATCCGCGATACGGCCTATCGAAATCTGGGGTGTCTCAGGGCGGGGTGTTCAAAGTGCTTGCCCGGCAACCTCCCACGGGTATGCTGTCCACCTGCCGAGGAGATAGACAATGGCCTACGATTTTGACCTTTATGTGATTGGCGCCGGTTCCGGCGGTGTGCGGGCGGCGCGGTTTGCGGCTGGTTTCGGTGCGAAAGTGGCCGTGGCCGAGAGTCGCTATCTGGGCGGCACCTGTGTCAACGTCGGCTGTGTGCCGAAGAAGCTGCTGGTCTACGGCGCGCACTTCGCCGAGGACTTCGAGCAGGCATCGGGTTTCGGCTGGAGCCTGGATGAGGTGCAGTTCGACTGGGCGACGCTGATCGCCAACAAGGACCGCGAGATCAATCGCCTCAACGGCATTTATCGCAACCTGCTGGTCAACAGTGGTGTGACGTTGCATGAAGGTCACGCCAAGCTCGTCGATCCTCATACGGTGGAGATCAATGGCGAGCGCCATACCGCCAAAAACATCCTGATCGCCACGGGTGGCTGGCCACAGATCCCGGACATTCCGGGGCACGAACACGCGATCAGTTCCAATCAGGCGTTCTTCCTCAAAGAGCTGCCCAAGCGTGTGCTGGTGGTAGGCGGCGGTTACATCGCCGTCGAATTTGCCGGGATTTTCCACGGCCTGGGCGCCAACACCACTTTGCTGTATCGCGGAGAGTTGTTCCTGCGCGGCTTCGACGGAGCCGTGCGCAAGCATTTGCAGGAGGAGCTGACCAAGCGTGGCATGGACCTGCAATTCAACGCCGACATCGAGCGTATCGACAAGCAGGCCGATGGCAGCCTTGAGGTCACGCTCAAGGATGGTCGTCAGCTGGAGGCCGATTGCGTGTTCTACGCCACGGGCCGGCGTCCGATGCTGGACAATCTCGGGTTGGAAAACACTGGGGTGAAGCTCGACAAGAAGGGTTTCGTCGAGGTCGATGATCAGTATCAAACCGCCGAGCCGTCGATCCTGGCCCTTGGCGATGTGATTGGGCGCGTCCAGCTGACGCCAGTAGCGCTGGCCGAAGGCATGGCGGTGGCGCGGCGTCTGTTCAAGCCTGAGCAGTATCGCCCGGTGGACTACAAAATGATCCCGACGGCGGTGTTCAGCCTGCCGACCATCGGCACGGTCGGTCTCACCGAAGAAGAAGCGCGCGACGCCGGGCATGAGGTGGTGATCTTCGAAAGCCGTTTCCGGCCGATGAAGCTGACCCTCACCGAGTGCCAGGAGCGCACGCTGATGAAGCTGGTGGTGGACGCCAAGACCGACAAGGTCCTGGGTTGCCACATGGTCGGGCCGGAAGCCGGTGAAATCGTCCAGGGCCTGGCCATCGCCTTGAAGGCGGGGGCCACCAAGCGCCACTTCGACGAAACCATCGGCGTACACCCGACGGCCGCCGAAGAGTTCGTCACCATGCGGACCCCGGTCGCCGGTTAAGCGTTCTTCGTGGCGTCTGGCGCTGTCGCAAGGGCAGCCGCCAGGCGCACGCTCTCTTCTTCAAGGTCCGTCCGGGTCTTGGCCAGCATGATTTCCAGCGACTTGTTGATCTGCGACTGTTCGTCGACATTCTGTTTGAGCGACTGGCTTTCCAGCAGGGCGACGCGCAAGCGTTCCTGGAGGAGGGTGCGTTCGCTATCGACGCGGGTGGCTTGCTCCAGCAGTTGATCCTGACGGCTGTTGCTCTGCTTGAGTTGTTCGTGCAGTGAACTCAGCTCGCGCAGCGTGCCGCGGTTTTCGGTCAGCAAGCGCTCGTTGTCGCGGTGCAGCTGGGTGATTTCATCCTGGCGCACCAATGCGCTTTGCTGCGCCTGACGCAGTTCCATCTGCAGCTGTTGCACCTGGCCTTCATGGCGACTTTGCTCCTGCTCGCGCTGCTCCTTGACGGCGTTGCGGTAGTGTTCGAGCGCGTCGCGAGCATGCAGGTGCTTCTCTTCCAGCGAACGGATCTGTTCATCCTTGTCCTGCAAGCGCAACTCGAAATCGGCCAGCGCCTGGTTCAGTCCGGCGTTGCGGGTCTGTTCGGCCTGCAACAGGGTGCGGGTTTCTTGCAGCGCCTCCGAGTCCTGGGTCAGGGCCAGGCTCTGAATCTCATATTGCTGGTTCAGCTCGACGTTGGCTTCTTGCGCTTGTTCCAGCTCGGTTTCCAGCGCTTTGCGTTGCGACTCGAACTGTTCGCGGGCTTGGTCAATCGGTGCTTGCGCCTGTTCCTTGAGGCGTTGCGCCAGTCGCGAAACCAGGGCCAGCAACTCGTCGTCGATGGGCTCGGACGGTTCGGTTTCGGTGGGTTGAGCGTCGCTACCCAATTCCTTCAGATAACGATGAATCGTGGTTTTCGAGCCGGTATTGCCCATTTCGATCCGTATGGCATCAATGCTGGGGTTTTCTCCGCGGGCGAGGATCGCCAACCGCGCCGCTTGCACTACTGCCTTATTTACACCGCCACGGGCCATGACTACTCCTGCATTTTCGTGATGTGGTACGTACTACGTAAAAACACATTGTACCATCGAAATAAAATTGTTACATGCAGCTTGTTTATGACACGGGATATACTGGTATTACCCCGTGTCAGAGCCATTCCAATGCCTTCCTCGCCCATCTGCCGTACACAACCCTCCTGTTGTAGGAGCGAGCACGCTCGCGAAAAATCTGAGAGCGCCGCGGGGTATCTGTCAGCCAGCGTTATCGTTCACACCCATCGCGAGCATGCTCGCTCCTACAGGGGAGATTGTGATGAGTGAGCTGGACCGTTACCTGCAAGCCGCCACGCGCGACAACACCCGTCGCAGCTATCGAGCGGCCATTGAGCATTTCGAAGTGTCCTGGGGCGGCTTCCTGCCGGCCACGGGTGACAGCGTGGCGCGCTATCTGGTTGCCCATGCGGGTGTGCTGTCGATCAATACCTTGAAGCTGCGGTTGTCGGCGCTGGCGCAGTGGCACAACAGTCAGGGCTTCGCCGACCCGACCAAGGCGCCGGTGGTGCGCAAGGTGTTCAAGGGCATTCGCGCGCTGCATCCGGTCCGGGAAAAACAGGCCGAACCGTTGCAGCTTCAGCACCTGGAACAAGTGACTGACTGGCTGGAACAAGAAGCACAGACCGCCCTGGCTCAAGGTGATCGTCAAGGATTGCTGCGTGCGAGGCGCGACATGGCGCTGATCCTGCTGGGTTTCTGGCGTGGTTTTCGCAGTGACGAACTGTGTCGCTTACAGGTCGAGCATGTGCAAGCCACGGCCGGCTCCGGTATCACCCTGTATCTGCCGCGCAGCAAGAGTGACCGTGAAAACCTTGGCAAGACTTATCAGACCCCGGCGCTACAGCGGTTATGCCCGGTGCAGGCCTATATCGCCTGGCTCGGCGAAGCCGCTCTGGTGCGAGGGCCGGTTTTTCGCGGCATTGATCGCTGGGGCAACCTGGGCGAAGAAGGCCTGCACGCCAACAGCGTGATTCCCTTGTTGCGCCAGGCGCTGGAGCGGGCAGGGATCGCGGCCGAGCTCTACACCAGTCACTCCCTGCGCCGCGGGTTTGCCACCTGGGCGCATCAGAGCGGTTGGGACCTGAAGTCATTAATGAGCTATGTGGGCTGGAAAGACATGAAGTCGGCCATGCGCTACATCGAGGCCAGCCCGTTCCAGGGCATGGCTCGCCTGCCGGAAAAACCGCTGGCACCGTAAATTCAATTTTCTTCTATTAATACCCATGGCTAATAGC
The DNA here is from genome assembly GCF_902498195.1 of Pseudomonas fluorescens. GTDB lineage: Bacteria > Pseudomonadota > Gammaproteobacteria > Pseudomonadales > Pseudomonadaceae > Aquipseudomonas > Aquipseudomonas fluorescens_BU. The sequence continues at coordinate 509,346 of NZ_CABVIY010000003.1, forward strand.
GAAAGCCAATCAGCAGCATCAGGTTTGCCAATGAGCCATCCGTCCGTCGAGTGGGTAAAGTTCACTCCATCAACTTCACAACCCCTGACGGAGAGTCATCGATGCCTATCATCAACAGCCAAGTAAAACCGTTCAAAGCTGACGCATTCAAAAACGGCGACTTCGTAAAAGTCTCGGACGCTGACCTGAAAGGCAAGTGGTCGGTCGTATTCTTCTACCCAGCTGACTTCACGTTCGTTTGCCCAACCGAGCTGGAAGACCTGGCTGACAACTACGACGCCTTCCAGAAGCTGGGCGTCGAAATCTACAGCGTTTCCACCGACACTCATTTCGCTCACGCAGCCTGGCACAACACTTCGCCAGCCATCGGCAAAATCCAGTACACCATGATTGGCGACCCGACCCACGCCATCTCCCGCAACTTCGACGTGCTGATCGAAGAAGCTGGCCTGGCTGACCGTGGCACCTTCGTGATCAACCCTGAAGGCCAAATCAAGATCGTCGAGCTGAACGACGGTGGTGTAGGTCGTGACGCTTCCGAGCTGCTGCGCAAAATCAAGGCTGCTCAATACGTTGCTGCCCACCCAGGCCAGGTTTGCCCAGCCAAGTGGAAAGAAGGCGAGGCCACGCTGGCTCCGTCCCTGGACCTGGTCGGCAAGATCTAAGTCTGTGACGCGTAACCCAGGGCGGAACTCCGCACCTACTCAGTAAGCTGCACCGCCCAACAGAAAAGCCCGGGCGAGATTCGCTCGGGCTTTTTTTCGCCTCAGGCTTTTGTTTCAAAAAATTAAGGAAATCGCCCGTATGTTGGACACCAATCTTAAAGCCCAGTTGAAATCGTACCTGGAACGGGTCACCCAGCCGATCGAGATCGTTGCCTCCCTCGACGACGGTGCGAAATCCCGTGAAATGCTTGAACTGCTGAAAGACGTAGCCAGTCTTTCCACCCAGATTACTTTGCTCGACAACGGTGACGATGCACGCAAGCCATCGTTCTCGATCAATCGCCCCGGCGCGGATATCAGCCTGCGTTTCGCCGGCATCCCGATGGGCCACGAATTCACCTCGTTGGTGCTGGCCTTGCTGCAAGTCGGCGGTCACCCCTCGAAGGCCAGTGTCGAAGTCATTGAACAAATCCGTTCGCTCAAGGGCGAGTTCAACTTCGAGACTTACTTCTCGCTGTCCTGCCAGAACTGTCCGGACGTGGTCCAGGCGCTGAACCTGATGGCCGTGCTGAACCCCAACATCCGCCACGTCGCCATCGATGGCGCGCTGTTCCAGGCGGAAGTCGATGAGCGCCAGATCATGGCGGTGCCGAGCATCTACTTGAACGGTGTGAACTTCGGTCAGGGCCGCATGGGCCTGGAAGAAATCATCGCCAAAATCGACACCAGCGGCATCGAGCGCCAGGCCGAGAAAATCAGCGCGAAAGAAGCCTTTGACGTGCTAGTGGTCGGCGGCGGCCCGGCCGGTGCGTCGGCGGCGATCTACGCGGCTCGTAAAGGCATCCGCACCGGTGTCGTGGCCGAGCGTTTTGGTGGCCAGGTGCTGGACACCATGGCCATCGAGAACTTCATCTCGGTCCAGGAGACCGAAGGCCCGAAACTGGCCGTGGCCCTGGAAGAGCACGTCAAGCAGTACGACGTTGACATCATGAACCTGCAACGTGCCGACAAGCTGGTGCCCGGCGCGAACGGCGAGCTGCATGAAATCCACTTCGCCAGCGGCGCGAAGCTCAAGGCAAAAACCGTGATCCTGGCAACTGGCGCGCGGTGGCGCGAAATGAACGTGCCGGGCGAGCAGCAATACCGCAACAAGGGCGTGGCGTACTGCCCGCACTGCGACGGGCCACTGTTCAAGGGCAAGCGCGTGGCGGTGATTGGCGGCGGCAATTCCGGCGTCGAAGCGGCCATCGACCTGGCCGGTATCGTGTCCCACGTGACGCTGCTGGAATTCGATGTGCAACTGCGCGCCGACGCGGTATTGCAGCGCAAGCTGCACAGCCTGCCGAATGTCACCGTGATCACCAGCGCGCAAACCACCGAGGTGACCGGCGATGGCCAGAAGGTCAACGGCCTGCGCTACAAGGACCGTCAGACCGACGAGTTACGCAGCGTGGAGCTTGAGGGAATCTTTGTGCAAATCGGTCTGTTGCCCAACACCGATTGGCTCAAAGGCACCATCGAGTTGTCGCCGCGTGGCGAGATCATTGTCGATGCCCGTGGTGAAACCTCGGCACCGGGTGTGTTCGCCGCCGGCGATGTGACCACCGTGCCCTACAAGCAGATAGTGATCGCGGTGGGCGAGGGCGCCAAGGCTTCCCTGAGTGCCTTCGATCACCTGATCCGCACTTCGGCTCCGGCATAATCGCTGACGCTGAAAACACAAAACCCCATGAGCGATCATGGGGTTTTTTGTGTCGGCTTTAAAAGATCGCAGCCTGCGGCAGCTCCTACAGTTCCGAGCCGAGCTTTGCTTTTGTAGGAGCTGGCGAAGCCTGCGATCTTTTACAGCGGCGCGGGCTGGATGATTTCCACCCAGTAAGCATCCGGATCCTTGATGAACGCCAGGCTCTTCATGCGGCCATCATTCAGGCGTTTCTGGAAGTCGCAGCCCAGTGCCTCGAAGCGCTCGCACGCGGCGACGATGTCCGGCACCGAGATGCAAATGTGGCCAAAGCCGCGTGGGTCGGTGTTGCCGTTGTGGTAGGCGAAGTCCGGGTCGTTCTCGGTGCCGTGGTTGTGGGTCAGTTCGAGGATGCCAGGGATCGATTTCATCCACTCGGTGCGCGCGGCGGCGTCGGCCGGGACCTGGTCCTTATCGACCAGTGCGAGGAAGTACAGGCTGAATTCGGCTTCCGGGAAGTCGCGCTTTTCCACCAGCGTAAAACCGAGGATGCGCGTGTAGAAATCCAGGGACTTGGTGATGTCCTTCACACGCAACATGGTGTGGTTGAAGACAAACTTATGCGTCGCCGCGTCGGGTTGTGCGGTGACGCCGGGGAAGGTGTTCAGTTCGTGCAGGCTCATGGGCCCTCCGGAAAATAAGTGGGGCTGACGATGACGGCCATGATACGCAAGGGCTCGGACATCACCAAACCCTAAGCGACCACTATTGCCTGAACGCTTGCCTGGGCTCAGACTTTACGGCTCCAAACCTGAGTGTGCATGGCAATGATTCGATTCGGTAAACCGGCGTTCATCCTGGTGGGCATGCTGTGTGCAGTTGCCATCGCTCACGCCGAGGCGCCGGTCATGACCTGGCCCGCCGGCTGGCAGGTTGAAGAGGTTGCACAGGGCGATGGCGCTTCCGGGGTTTCCCGCCAGCGCGCGGTGAAAAACGATGAGGGCGGCACGCCGGTGATGGTCATGGAATTGACCATGTCCCAGGTGCAAAGCGGTCATCAGGTGAATCTGGAAGGTGTACTGCTGGAGATGCGCAAGTCGGTGCAGAAAGACTTCTTTCAAGGTGGTTATCAAAGTGTTTGCAACCGGATTCATCCGACTACCTTGAGCCGTTTATCGGCGCTGGAAACCACCTGCACCATCACGCAAAACGGTCGTCACGTGCTGTCTCAAACATTGGTTGCTGCCGTGGATGCCGATAAGGCCTACGTTCTTTCCTATGCGGGACAGGCCGAGGCTTATAAAGCCAGCCAGGATGAAATAGAAGCGGCTCGTAACGCGTTGAAACTTTAAACAAGACTTTAGTAGCTGCAGGCTTTGCGGCGAGTGGCGAAATGTTTAGATACCCAAATGGATTAAGTACAAAGTTAGTCGGCAAGTAGCGAGTTGCTCGCTGAATATCGTTGCATTTAGAGGGTATTCATGAAAAAGCCCTGCATTGGCAGGGCTTTTTTATAACGCGAGTGCTTAGCCGCGCAGCCAGGAATCCACGGTGCCGGCACCGTACTGTTCCTTCCAGGCCTTCAGGCCGCGATGGTTGCCACCCTTGGTTTCAATCAGTTCACCCGTGTGCGGATTCTGATAAACCTTGACCACGCGAGCGCGGCGGGTTTTAGGTGCCGCGGCTTGTTGCAGGCCGGATTTTGCCGGATTCGGGTCGAGGATGGCGATGATGTCACGCAGGCTCTTGCCGTAGGTTTTCATCAGCCCCTGGAGCTTTTCTTCGAATTCGATTTCTTTCTTGAGCCCGGCATCGTTCTTCAGCGACTCAAGCTGCTTGAGCTGTTCTTGAAGGGCCTTTTCAGCTGCACGAAATTCAGCGAGTCTGGACAATATCTTTACTCCAATAGTGTGTTTGGCTGAAACCAACCGCAAACAAAGCTACAAGCCAGGAGCCTTGAAGCGACTCGGTGATTAGTGGCTCACCTGCCAAATTACGGCAGGCATGAAAAATTGTAGTAGTTAATGGCCCAAGAGTAAATCATGTCTTTTTTTTCATGTAACTAGAGCAGTGTTTTGATTCAAAAGGGTGCAGGGTATCGCCATCTCGTCGCCGCAAATCTCTAGTTAATGGTCACTTAATGCACTAATGAACTCCGCGCCAGGCATCGGTCGTCCGAACAGATAGCCTTGCAGGAAGTTCACCTTGTGCGCAGTCAGGTAATCACTTTGTGCCTGGGTTTCCACACCTTCGGCCACCATGGCCATATCGAGTTTGATTGCAAGTTCGATGATGGTGTCCAGGATGTGGCTGGACAGTGTGTCGATGCCGATCATCGCGACGAAGCTCTGATCGATTTTCAGGAAATCGGCATTGAATTGACGCAAGTACCCGAGACTGGAGTGACCGGTGCCGAAGTCGTCAATGGCGATCAACACGCCCAGGTCGTGCATCTGCTCGAACAGTTGGTGGGTAATGGCCGTGGGTTCGATCAGTTCGCGCTCGGTCAACTCAAGCACCAGGTGGATCGAGCCCGGGACGAAAGCCGCCAGGAACTCGCGGCAATCCTTGACCAGCTCAAAGTCCTGGCAATGGCTGGCGGTGATGTTGATACCAATGTGGAAGGGCTCCTGGAACGAACCGGACAGCGGCGCGAGCAACGCGGCGGTCTGCTGCATCACGGAGCGGGTCATGGGCACGATCAACCCGGAATGTTCGGCAAAGGGGATGAACAGCTCGGGGCGCACCAGGCCTTCTTTCGGATGATTCCAGCGCATCAGCACCTCGATGCCCGAGACCTTTTTGCTGTCGCCATGCACGACTGCCTGGAAATACGGCACGAACTCCGCCGCTTCCAGCGCACGCTTCATTTCATGGGTCGGTGAAGATGAACGCTTCTGCAGTAAGTAGCCGATCAGGCCGGACACCGCGCCGAAAAAGATCAGCAAACTGAACAGCGCCGGGTATTCGCTGCTCATGTAGCGCCAGGTTTCACCTTCGGGAAAACCGGCCTTTACACCAAAGGCATAGCGCGAAGAGTCGAGTGTGCTTGGCGCCACCGCAAAGTCCGGCGCGGTACCTTGGTGAAACTGGCCGTCGGCGGACAACCATTCGGAGCCAACTTGCAGCACCAGCAAGGTGTGGCTACCGATCATGCGCAATACGTTGCTCAGGTGGTAACCATCCAGAGTGCTCATCGCGCCGCGTTTGCCTTCGCCCAGCCGATACACCAGCAAGGCCGTGTCAGGCGTGACCGGGTTGCCTTTCATCAGCTGCAGGCGGCCGCCGGCATAGTCGCCGGAGGCGATCTTTTCGTGAAAGTCGCCAAACAGCGAGCTGCAATAAATGGTGTCGTCCCAGACCAGGTTGGTCGAACGCACGAACGGTCGCCGGGTGACTTGTTCGCGCAAGGCCAGGTTGACATCGATGCAACTTTGTCCGGCCAGCGGCAGCAGTTCGCGCGCCGCCTGGGCGGTGTTGTCGAGCATCAGTTCGAACTGGCGGATGGCCTCTTCGGCGGTGTGTTCAGTGCTTTGCTGGAGTGCCCGCCCAGCCTGCATATAAAGGATGCCAACGCCCAGCACGACCGGGAGCAATCCACTGGCGAGGGTCACAGCCATCCTGATGCTGCGTTTGCGGGTCTTGGCTTTCAGTGGCATTCGCGAAACCTGTAACGATGAAAGAGGGCTCTCAAATGCTGGCGGCGGGGAACGCCCTCCAAAAAGAACTCAGAATGGATCCATGATAGTTGGCCGCTGCCAATTGCGCCGCTCATCGGTAGTCAAGCCGTCGGGCGAGGTCAAAGAAAGCCAATGCCGCCGGTGATGCCTGGCGCCGGTCGAGCAGCGCCAGGCCGACCTGTCGGGCGACGGCGGGCGACAGGTTCTTTTTCACGTAGCGGCCCTCGTCGTGCGCGGGCAGCGAGCCTTCGGCGACCACCGTCAATGCATCGCCGCGACTCACCGTATCCAGGGTGCTCAGCAGTTGCGAGCAGCGAAAGCGGATGTTGGGCGTCAGCCGGGCTGCGTTGAACAACCGTGACACCAGTTCGGACGAGCCGGCTTCGGTCAATACAAAAGGGTCATGGCACAAGTCACTCAAACTGACGCTTGGCTCAGTCGCCAGCGGATGATTGAGCGGCAGCAGCGCGACCATCCGGTCTTCAATCAGCGCCACCGTGTCGAAACGTTCGTCCGGCAGCACCACAAAGCCGATATCGATGCGCCGTTCTTCCAGCCACTGGATCACCTGGCGATCCGGGCCTTCATCAATGTGCACCTCGATGCCCGGATGCGCCGCGCGGTATTGCGCCAGGATCAAGGGCAGCAGCTTGATTGACGAAGTCGGGCCGAACGAGCCGATGCGCAATGTCCCGCGCTTCATGCCCCGGGCATCCGCCGCTTCCTGGCGCAAGGTATTGGCCAGGCCGAGCATGGCCCGGGCGCGCAGCAGCAACTGTTGGCCGATGTCGCTCAGTTCAACCCGGGATTGATGGCGATGCAGCAGCTCGACACCCAGTTCCTGTTCCAGGGATTTCAACGCGTGAGAGACCGCCGATTGACTGATCCCCAACCGATTGGCCGCCAAAGTGAATCCGCGCAACTCGGCGACGGTGGAAAAGATCTCCAGTTGAGTGAGGGTCATGAGTGAATGCTCATTTTACGATGACTAAGTATTAGTTTAATCATACGTCATCCGATCGATAAGCAATCCTGGGGACTTATGACAACGTGTGAGAAGAGCCTGACCCATGCCGCCAGTCTGCCGGTTTACCTGAAGCTGGCGGCGGTCACGGTGATCTGGGGCGGGACTTTCGTGGCGGGGCGGTATCTGGCTGACAGCCTCAGCCCGTTGTTGGCCGCCAGCCTGCGGTTTCTCCTGGCCAGCGCCGCGTTGTTGCTTTTTTTATTGCTGGCCCGCGTACCGCTGGTGCGTCCAGGTCGCAGGCAATGGTTGCAACTGGCACTACTGGGCTTTTTCGGGATCTTCTTTTACAACCTCTGTTTCTTTTACGGCCTGCACTACATCAACGCCTCTCGGGCGTCGTTGATCGTGGCGCTCAACCCGGCAGTGATCGGGCTGGCCTCCTGGCTGCTGTTCAAGGAGCGTTTGAGTCGGGCGAAAGTTGTGGGCATCGCCCTCTGCATTGGCGGCGCCAGCCTGGTGATCGTCAGCCGTAACCCGACATTGCTTGTGGGCCATGCCGATGCCTGGGTCGGTGATTTACTGATTGGCGGCTGCGTGTTGGGCTGGGGCATTTATTCGCTGTGTTCCCGGGAGCTGAACCAAAGCCTGGGACCGGTGCAGACGGTGACGTATTCGATTCTGCTGGGCACGGCGATGCTCTGGCTCACCTGCGCCATTCGCGGCGAGTTGAACCTGGCGGCACTCACCAGCCTCGGCTCGCCACAGTGGCTGAGCCTGATGTACCTGGGCGTGCTCGGCTCGGCGCTGGCCTACATCGGCTATTACGACGGCATCCGCACAATCGGCGCGACCCGTTCCGGCGTGTTCATCGCCCTGAACCCCTTGACCGCCGTGCTCATGGGCGCGCTGCTGCTGGGTGAACAATTGACCCTGGCCATGGGGGTGGGAGGAGGGCTGATCCTGGCGGGGATTTTCCTGTGCAACAAACCCCTTGCGTCCGTGGGAAAAAAGCGGATTTTATAGAGAAGGCGGACAAACTGATTTACGCTGTGTAGAATCAGGTTACGCATATAAGAATAAACGTCTTCTGGCAGCAGAAGCCTCGCCCGCAAGAGCCTTGGGTCGACAATGAAGAGTTTTGGGTTTCAACTGATCTACGGTGACTTTCTCGCCCGCAGCGTGCGGGGCATCTCCTGCGCGCCACCCACCGGTCTCAGCATTGCTAGCAACTAACCTTTGTTAATTGATAAGAATGATGAGGCGCCAACCATGGCAGATTTATACGAAAACCCAATGGGCCTGATGGGCTTCGAGTTCATCGAATTCGCATCGCCAACACCGAACACCCTGGAGCCGATCTTCCAGATCATGGGCTTCACCAAGGTCGCGACCCACCGTTCCAAAGACGTGCACCTGTACCGCCAGGGCGCGATCAACCTGATCCTCAACAACGAACCGCACAGTGTGGCCTCGTACTTCGCGGCCGAGCACGGTCCGTCGGTGTGCGGCATGGCGTTCCGGGTCAAGGATTCGCAAAAGGCCTACAAGCGCGCCCTGGAACTCGGCGCGCAGCCGATTCACATCGAGACCGGCCCGATGGAGCTGCACCTGCCAGCGATCAAAGGCATCGGTGGCGCGCCGCTGTACCTGATCGACCGTTTCGGCGAAGGCAGCTCGATCTATGACATCGATTTCGTGTACCTCGAAGGTGTTGACCGCAACCCGGTCGGTGCCGGCCTGAAGATCATCGACCACCTGACGCACAACGTGTATCGCGGTCGCATGGCTTACTGGGCGAATTTCTACGAGAAGCTGTTCAACTTCCGTGAGATTCGTTACTTCGACATCAAGGGCGAGTACACCGGCCTGACCTCCAAGGCCATGACCGCGCCGGACGGCATGATCCGCATCCCCTTGAACGAAGAATCGTCCAAGGGTGCCGGGCAGATCGAAGAGTTCCTGATGCAGTTCAATGGCGAAGGCATCCAGCACGTCGCGTTCCTGGCCGACGACCTGGTCAAGACCTGGGATCACCTGAAAAGCATCGGCATGCGCTTCATGACCGCGCCGCCAGATACCTACTATGAAATGCTCGAAGGCCGCTTGCCAAACCACGGCGAGCCGGTCGGCGAACTGCAGGCACGGGGCATCCTGCTGGACGGCTCCTCCGAGTCGGGCGACAAGCGCCTGCTGCTGCAGATCTTCTCGGAAACCCTGATGGGCCCGGTGTTCTTCGAGTTCATCCAGCGCAAAGGCGACGATGGTTTCGGTGAAGGCAACTTCAAGGCGTTGTTCGAGTCGATCGAGCGTGATCAGGTGCGTCGTGGCGTGCTTGCCACCGAATAATCCGATCTACCGCTAAAAACTGTGGGAGCGGGCTTGCTCGCGAAAGCGGAATGTCAGTTGGCAGAAATGTCGTCTGACACTCAGCTTTCGCGAGCAAGCCCGCTCCCACATTTATTTTGTATGTTTAAGGTCTGCGATGACGCATCAGGTGCTTGAACCCTTCAAACACCAACACCAGCACCGCCATCCAGATCGGAATGTAGGTCAGCCACTCCCCGGGCTTGATGCTTTCCCCCAGCAGCAACGCCACGCCGAGCAACAGCACCGGCTCCACATAACTCAACAAACCGAACAGGCTGAACGGCAGCAAGCGACTGGCGATGATGTAGACCACCAGCGCCGAGGCGCTGATCAGGCCGAGCAGCGGGATCAGCCAGGCCAAGGCCGGGTGTTGATCGAACACGCCGAAGCCTTGTTCGCCACCGTAGACGAACCAGAACGCGACCGGCAGCATCAGGGTCATGTCCACCCAGAGGCCGCCGAGGTTGTCGGTCTTCAGCCATTTGCGCACCACGAAATACAGCGGATAGCCCACGACCACCACCAGGGTCGCCCAGGAGAATCCGCCGACCTGATACAACTCATTGACCACGCCGAGGCTGGCGAAGAACACCGCGACCTTTTGCAGGTACGACAGCCGTTCACCGTAGGCCAGGCGCCCGGTCAGGACCATGGCCAGCGGCAACAGGAAATAGCCCAGCGACACATCCAGGCTGTAGCCGTTGAGCGGCGCCCACATGAATAGCCAGAGTTGCACGCCCAGCAGCGCCGCCGAGACGACCAGGACGCCAATCAATTTGGGTTGGGCGCTGAACCGGCGCACCAGGCCGACCACACGCCGCCATTCGCCGGACACCAGCATGAACACCGTCATGCACGGTACGGTCAGAAGCATGCGCCAGCCGAAAATCTCCACGCCGCTCAAGGGGCTGAGCAGCGAAGTGTAGTAATACATGACGGCAAACAGCACCGAGGCTGAAACCGATAGAGCGATACCTTTTGACAAGCTGTCCTCGCGAAGTCGAACGTGAAACGGGGTGCGGAGGATACGTGGTTTTTGTTGTGAATATTGTCCGGATGATCAGAATTTTCAACATCCCGAAAGCACCCGAAGTCCTGTGGGAGCGGGCTTGCTCGCGAAAGCGGACTGACATTCAACATTGATGTTGACTGACCAACCGCCTTCGCGAGCAAGCCCGCTCCCACTTTTTTCAGGTGTTGTGGGGTTTACGACCCGAGACAAAATGGCTCACATCATTGAACCCCGGCGTCGACGCGTGCCCCGGTGTCACCAGCGAGTCGATGAAGGCCTCATCCTCGACCGTGATCTTCACCGACTGCGCCTTAGTGTAGGCGTCCCACTGGGCTTCGGTGCGGGGGCCGACGATGGCCGAGGTGACGGCGGCGTTGTTCAGCACCCAGGCGATGGCGAACTCAACGATGCCCACGCCGCGATCCTGGGTGTATTGCTGGATTTGCTGGGCAATACGCAGAGATTCCACGCGCCATTCGGTTTCCAGGATGCGCTTGTCGGCGCGCCCGGCACGGCTGTTGGCATCCGGCGTCACATCCGGCGCGTATTTGCCGCTGAGCACGCCACGCGCCAGCGGGCTGTAAGGCACCACGCCCAGGCCGTAGCTTTGTGCGGCGGTGATCTGCTCGGTTTCCGCCTGGCGATTGACGATGTTGTACAGCGGCTGGCTGATCACCGGTTTGTCGACGCCCAGTTTTTCCGCCGCGCGAATCACCTCGGCGATGCGCCAGCCCCGGTAATTCGACAACCCCCAATAGCGGATCTTGCCCTGGCGGATCAGATCGCCGATGGCCGACACCGTGACCTCCAGTGGGGTGTTGTGGTCTTCGCGGTGCAGGTAATAGATGTCGAGATAATCCGTGCCCAGGCGTGTCAGGCTGGCGTCGATGCCGTTGAAGATGTGTTTGCGGCTCAAACCGCTGCGGTTCGGCACACCGTCCACCGGACCGAAACCCACCTTGCTCGCCAGCACCCATTCATGGCGGTGAGCGGCAATCGCTTCACCGACGATTTCCTCGGAGCGGCCGTGGGTGTAGACGTCGGCGGTGTCGATGAAATTGATGCCCTGGTCCCAGGCCTTGTCGATGATGCGCAGGGACTCTTCCGTGCCGGTCTGTTCGCCGAACATCATGGTGCCCAGGGTCAGGGTGGAAACCTGCAGGCCCGAATGGCCCAGCGTGCGGTAGCTCATGGAGAAGTCCTTTTGCCGGAGGGAAAGACCCCATCAGATACCAGAAACGTCCTGCGTATCAAAATGAAATATCGGCGCGCTGGTCAGCCAGTCAGGGGGGAGCGGGTGCATGGCATAAAGATCACGCAGCTTTTTCATGTCCCGCACGAACCAATGGTTCAACCAGTGGCGGTACTGGTTCAGGATCGAGTGCTGGTGTCTGGGATGGGCAAGACATTCAACGGCGGCATGACCAGCCATCATCCCCGACATGATGGCCTTGAGCACGCCATGGGACGTTCCCGGATCAAGCACCGAAGCCGCGTCACCCACGATGAAATAACCCGCCCCGGCGCATTGCAGGCAGGCGCGCCACGTCACATCGGCGCCGCGTGCCTTGCCCAGATGATGCAGGTGCGCGAATGGCGCTGGCGGTTGCAGGTTCGACTGGCGACAATCGAAGTTCAAACGGGTCCAGGCGTAGCTGCTGGCGCCAATTCTAGCCAGCCAGTACCAGCCAGCCTTGTCGGCGATGATCGCGGGCGCGTCATCGCATACGGCATCTGTGCCCCGGGCATAACCGTAGGTTGCGAGCAAGGGCGGTGAATACGCGTCACGCTTGAGCGCCAGTTGCCGCGCCAGCCAACCCTTGGTGCCACTGGCGTCGATCAACCGGGCGCAATGGAATATCCCTCGCTCGGTCTCCACGCCGGCCACGGCGTTGTCTTTGAGGATGACCTTTGAGGCACGACAAGGTCGAACGACCTCTACACCGAGTGCCTGAGCGCGGTTGATCAACAGATTGTCCAGCAGCCGTCGTGGAATCTGAAAACCCTGCCATGGAGCATGGGGCTCACCGCCAAACCGGTTGAAGTGACGGGGCGCCCCCCAATGCACCCAATTACCGGCATGCCGGATGCAATCGCCCGCCAACGCCGGAAGATCAACGCCGAGCTGCTGCAACAACGGCTCGATCCCCGGCGGCAAAGTTTCGCCGGGGTGGTCCCGGCAAACCGCCGATTGATCCAGCAATGCCACGCTTAACCCCTGTTGGGCGCAATGAATCGCCGCTGCGCTGCCTGCCGGGCCGCCGCCAATGATCACCAGATCATGGCTGTACATGGAAATACGCTTGCCATGGAGACTGTTCGCGCTTGACCAGTGAAGCGGACGGGCAGACAAACAGATCCACCATTTCGATGACGACGACATGACGCTTGGTGAAGTCGTGGGCCGGTGTTGTCGTCTGATTGATGTCGCTTTTGTAGATTCGATAGCGGTGAACCGGTGCCGGCAGCACCATCCCTGTTGCCGACTCGGCCTGGTCGAGCTCAGCATCGGGCCGCAGGGTCTTAGTGAAAGAAAGAACGGACCAGCCATTTTTTTGCAGACGGGTGATGGCCCCGAGCGCCCTGAATGCGTTATGCATCGTCAGGATTCGCGCTTGGTAATCCGCGTCCGCTGTCTGGGCGAGGTGGTGCACCGACAGTAGGCCGGCGAGGGCATTTTTGGTGTAGTCGGTGAAAACGTAGTTTTGATATTCAACGACGTGATTGCCCTTGCCGAGGTCAATCAGTGTCGGCGAAGGGGTGCCGTCCCACGAACCTCTTTCCTGGTCCGTCAACGGTATGATCGAAATCCAGTCGTTGGTGGGTTCAAAGGCATTGGAGTTGTCTGGCGACACGGCGGCCCAAAAGCCGCCAATCGAAGCGCAAATCCGGATGTCTTCGGTAAAGGGGCAGCCCAGCTCGTGGGAGTTCAAGTGTGTGGGGTTGAACCCATTTCCACTGATATCCCAGCCGGGGCTGAAAAAGCCTCCTGCACCGAAGCCTATCCAGGTGTGACGTCGCGCGGAACCGACGCCAGCCATGTTGCACGGCGCGGCGTCGTCCAGGACATGCGAGACAACGGCCGCGATTCCCTTGTCGCCCGGCGGGAAGTGCCCTCCCTCCAGGTCGGGGTTGCCAGCCACTCGCCTGTCCGACAGCACCTTGAGGCTGGCACCGAAAAAAGGTTGGGGGAATGCTTGTCTGTCGCTCCAGTCAAGCAACGACCGCTGGGTGAGTTCCGGGTAGAAATCGGGGGCTGAGACCAGCGAGTAAGCCGCCACACTGTTCATCATGCCCGCCAGTTGCGGGCACGTCGCGAGGATCGATCCTTCGGCGGTGAAGTCACTGAAGTGAAGGGCGTTGTAACCGCCGTCCTTTACGATCTGCACCACATCAGGGTTCAGGTTCAGATCCTCGACGGAGCCATCTTTAGCCTGTCTGTAGCGTCGGTTAATGATGTAGCCGTTGTACTGAGGATTGGGCGGGATCGAGAAAAACAACGCTTGCCCCTCATGGACGGCTTCTTCCACCAGTCGAGGCCTGGGCACAGGGGACAACAAGCCTTCGCCGTACTCCTGTTCGTCTGCCCATTCAACCAGGCCATTTTTCAGGGTGAACGGTGGCTGGGAAAAGTCCGGTTGCCCGATCGTTGAAGCGGGGAACCTGAGATGAAAACGGCGGAGTTTTTCATTGATGTGATTCAGTACCAGGTCTACCTGCACATTCATCCCGGCGAGGCATTCAGGGCCGCTAAACAGTTTGTGCAGGGGCGCCCAGAAGGGCTCGTTTTCATCACCAGGCTGCACGGGCCACGGCCCAAAGCCAGGCGCATCCCCCGTTTTTTGCATAGCGATATAAGCGTAATAACGCGCCGGGGTGACGCAGATGGCTTTTGGGTCGTTGGCCACCCACGGCAAAAAACCGCGACGTGCCACGTCGTATCGCGCAGGTGCCGTTCCCACACGCGCAATGCCTGTTCGGGAGAAACACAGGTCGGCATGTTTTCGATGCCCGGTGTCGGGCGCCGGCTGGTACTGGGCGGCAAACACGACAATGGCCAATGGCGTACCGGCCCCGGCTTCCTGCTGAAGATCAGCCAGTGATGGCAACCGCAGGCCATAGACGTAATTCAACACCCGATCGATTTCCGCCGCACTCGGGAAGAGACGCAGCGGGTTGCCATTGGGGTCCGTGACGACATTGGGCGAGGCGAGCGCATGGTACAGAAGGCTGCGCGACGGGCTCGCGGCTTCAATGCCGCGTTGTCCGTGTGAAGAGAAATCCGCAAACCCCTCAAGGGTTCGATCCACGGATAACGTCTTGTTCAGTTCTGCCGCCAACGGGCGAGCCTTGATATCAAGCCCGTGGTGTAGCAGCAGCGCGTGCCAACCGTTGTCAGTTGCCAAGCGCGTACAAACAGCCTCGACGTCGTCGATCAGTGCCATGGGGTTGTCCTGCCTGAGTGAAGGTGTGCACACATACTCGGGCTGGCTTCCAGGGATTCAAGAGAGCCGATCCGGACAACGTTGTGACTTGAAGTGTCAGCCTAGGCGCGCAAACGTGCAAAATCGACTATCAAATCTACTAGGCGCGCCGTAGCCACCAGGCTCCGGCGCCCGGATGTCACTAGTTACGCAAGGTCCGCGTCATGCGCAATGCCAGCACGCTGCCGCAGACAATTAGCCCCGCCAGCAGATACAGCGCTGCATCGGTCGACCCGGTGCTGTCCTTGACCCAGCCCACCAGGTACGGGCTGAGGAAACCGGCCATCTGGCCCATGGAGTTGATCAGCGCCAGACCACCCGCAGCGGCGCCGGCACTCAATAGCGCAGTCGGCACCGGCCAGAACATCGGCAGGCCGGTGAGGGCGCCCATGGTGGCGATGGTCAGGCCGAGGATGGCGATGGCCGGGTGGGCGGCGAAGTTCACGGCGATCAACAGACCGGCAGCGCCCATCAGCATTGGCACCACCAAATGCCAGCGACGCTCCTTGCGCAGGTCCGCCGAACGGCCGACCAGCAACATGAACACCGCCGCCAGCAGGTACGGAATCGCGCTCAACCAGCCAATCACCAGGTTATCGCTGAAGCCCAGGTTTTTGATGATCGACGGCAGCCAGAAGTTGATCGCGTAGACGCCGCTCTGGATACAGAAATAGATCAGGCCGAAGGCCCAGATCGCCGGGTTCCTGAACACTGCTGCCAGTGAGTCTGTGGTGGTTTTCGGTTTGTTCGCCAGGTCCTCGGCGTGGTCGGCTTCCAGCACCGAACGCTCGAACGGCGTGAGCCATTTGGCGTTGGCATAGCTGTCGCTGAGCAGGAAATAGGCGAGGGCGCCGAGGATCACGGTCGGGATGCCTTGCAGCAGGAACATCCATTGCCAGCCGGCCAGGCCACCTTGGCCGGCGGCGAAGTGGTTGAGGATCCAGCCGGAAAACGGGCTGCCGAGCAAACCGGAAACAGGAATCGCCGACATGAACAGCGCCATGATGCGGCCACGGCGGAAGGTCGGGAACCACTGCGACAGATAGAGCACCACGCCGGGGAAGAACCCGGCTTCGGCCGCACCGGTGAACAGGCGCAAAGTGTAGAACTCGGTGGGCGTGGTGACGAACAGCAGGCAGGTCGACAGCGTGCCCCAGGTGATCATCATCAGCGCGATCCAGCGCCGTGGGCCGAATCGGGTCAGCGCCAGGTTGCTGGGTACGCCGCACAGCACGTAGCCGATGAAGAAGATCCCGGCCCCGAGGCCGTACACGGTTTCACTGAATTTCAAGGCGTCGAGCATCTGCAGCTTGGCAAATCCAACGTTCACCCGGTCGAGGTAGTTGAACAGGTAGCAGATGAAAATGAAGGGGATCAAACGCAGGGTAATGCGTTTGTAGACGGCATTTTTTTCGTCAACGATGGCCTGGGTAGCGGCGGCGCTCTGTGACATGGCGGGCTCTCTCTTTTTATGATTTTTTGCGATGCAAAGGGTAACGTTGATCGCCCTGTGAGTCTCGGCCACGCTTATGGCTGCTGTCTTTGTGCTTGAGCACAGGGTTTGCAATCAAGGCCTGTGCGGCTGAACAGTCACCTTTTCAAGGAACCCCGTCATGTTCGAACTCGATCACGACCTGGCCCAGGACATCGTCGACCGCGCGATGGCCATCCTGCCGTACAACGTCAACGTCATGGACAGCCAGGGCCTGATCCTCGGCAGCGGTGAGCCCGATCGGGTCAACACCCGCCATGAGGGCGCGCAACTGGTGCTGGCCAATGGGCGCGTGGTGGAGATCGACGCGCAGACCGCGATCCATCTCAAGGGCGTGCAACCGGGCATCAACCTGCCGCTGATGCTCGATCAGCGCCTGATCGGCGTGCTGGGCATCACCGGCGAACCCGACCAATTGCGCACCTACGCCGAGCTGGTGCGCATGACCGCCGAAATGCTGGTGGGCCAGCGCAATCAACAGGCCGAGCAGCAATGGCGGCGCCAGCGCTGCGATGACCTGCTGGCGTTGCTGCTCAGCGAAGGCGGGGATTCGCCCCGGTTGATCGACGAGGCGCAGCAGTTGGGGCTCAAGCCGCAGATGACGCGGGTACCGTACTTGTTCGAACTGGGTACGGAGCACGGGCCGGGGCAAACCGTCGAGGCGCTCAGTGCCTGGCTGACCAGCCGCTACCCCGACAGTTGGTGCGTGAGTTCGGCCAAGTCGTCGTTGTTGTGGTGTCGCCCGGCCAGCCAGGCTATCGAGAACGAACGCCTGCTGGAAAAACTCGAGGGTTTGCACTGGAACATCCTGCGCGTTGCCGTGGGCGGGCAGGCCGAAGGGCTGTCGGGTTTGCGGCGTTGCTATCGCCGGGTCGGCGACCTGCTGGCGTATGGGCGCGAAGTATTGCCCCAGTCACGCGTATTGACCCTCAACCGCTATCGGTTGCCGGTGATGCTCTGGCGCCATCGCAACGATGATGCGCTGGATGAACTGCTCAACCCCTTGCGCAAAGTGATCGCCAAGGACAATAACGGCCAACTGCTGGCGACCCTGCGCAGCTGGTGCGACCACGACGGCCAGAGCCAGGCGTGCGCCGACGCTTTGGGCATCCATCGCAACAGCCTGCGCTACCGTATGGAACGAATCGCCGAACTCAGCGGCGTCGACCCGTTGCGCCTCGATGGCATGCTCGCCCTCTACCTGGGCGTGCAACTGCTCCCCCATCCATAACCACCCTCCACCCCTGTAGGAGCGAGCATGCTCGCGATGGACGTCAACGATAACGCGCCCCTCCTGAATGAACGCGTTGCCCGGTCCTCCATCGCGAGCAGAGCTCGCTCCTACAGTGGATTGTGCAATCCCAGGGTTTTGTGGAAATGAACAATAATCCCCATAGCCACTTGTGCAGCGGACTGGCGTTATTGTTTTTGCCGACTGGCAGCATGGAGACATTGGAACAGGAGAATTCCCATGAAAATCGTGATTGCCCCCGACTCGTTCAAAGACAGCCTCAGCGCGCAGGGCGTGGCAGACGCCATTGCATTGGGGCTTCGAGAAGTCTGGCCCGATGCGCAATTGATCAAGTTCCCGATGGCCGATGGTGGCGAGGGGACAGTTGATTCAATCCTGGCGGCGTGCGGCGGGGAACGTCAGCGTCTGGAAGTTCGCGGTCCACTGGGTGAGCAGGCCAACGCGACATGGGGCTGGTTGCCCGACAGCCACACCGCGATCATCGAAATGGCCGAGGCCAGTGGCTTGCAATTGGTGCCGGTCGACAAGCGCGATGCGTGCATCAGCAGCACCTACGGCACCGGCGAGCTGATTCGCGCCGCCCTCGACGAAGGCGCACAGCGCATCATTCTGGCGATTGGCGGCAGCGCCACCAACGACGGCGGAGCAGGGGCGATGCAAGCCCTGGGCGTCAAACTGTTCGATGCCCAAGGCCAGCCATTGGCACCGGGCGGCCTCGCACTGGCTCAACTGTTTCGCATCGACCTGAGCGACATCGATCCGCGACTGGCCGACGTGCGATTCGACATTGCAGCCGACGTGAACAACCCGCTGTGCGGCCCCCACGGTGCCTCGGCGATTTTTGGTCCGCAAAAAGGTGCTTCACCGGAACAGGTTCAACTGCTGGATCACGCCCTCAGTCACTTCGCCGATCATTGCGCAAAAGCGCTGAACAAGGACGTGCGTGACGAACCGGGCAGTGGTGCGGCAGGCGGCCTGGGGTTTGCCGCCAAGGCGTTTCTGGGGGCACAGTTCAAGGCCGGTGTCGAGGTGGTGGCCGAACTGATCGGTCTGGAAGCAGACATCAAGGGCGCTGACCTGGTGATCACTGGCGAAGGCCGTTTCGACGCCCAGACCCTGCGTGGCAAAACCCCGTTTGGCGTCGCGCGTTTTGCCAAACAACAGGGCGTGCCGGTGATCGTCATCGCCGGCACCCTGGGCGAGGACTATCAGGCGCTGTACGCCCACGGCATTGATGCCGCGTTTGCCTTGGTGAGCGGGCCGATGACACTGGAGCAGGCCTGCAGCGACGCACCGCGTTTGTTGCGTGAGCGGGCGAGTGATATTGCGCGGGTGTGGCGCCTGGGATCACTGTAGGAAGGAGCTCTGCTCGCGATGGCGGCGGTTCAGCCAACATGGATGCCAACTGAACCACCGCAATCGCGAGCAAGCATTGCTCCCACAACGCGTCCTGCCTGAGCGATCGCGTTGTCTGGACCTCCATCGCGAGCAGAGCTCGCTCCTACAGTTTTTACGGTGGGTCTATCTGATCCAGTACCCGGTTGGCGGTGATCTCGGCCAGCATCACGCTGTTGGAAATCCCCAACAACGCATGGCGATCGCCACCCTCCAGATGATCGACCAACTGATGCACCATCACATCCACCGACGCCAGGGTCTCGACCAGGTAAACCATCAGGGTTTCGGTGGTGAGCGTCGGGTCGACGGTAAACAGGGTGCTGGGTGTGCGCGGTGTGGCTTTGATGTCGGCGGTGGAGGGGAAGTCGAGGGTACGCTCGGCGGCTTCGTTGAGTGTGTTTGAATCGGGTTCGTATGGAGAGGTCGGATCGGTGTCCGGGGGATTCGGTGTGACTTTGAACATACGCTTGCTTCCTGATTAGGTGCCCAGCCTCTTGCTGCTAAACGAGAGGGAGGCAGCTGTGCGCAGGTTAGCAGACCGGGGAAGCTAGCAAAGCCGGCGCGCCCGAAGGCGCCCTGCGCACAGCCACCATCGAGTGCAGGCATGGGAATGCCTGACTGACAGCGCTTGTGCAACTTGCTTACAACCCCGAGCTGCTAAACCCGATCACTGACAACCAGTGACGCGAATCAAGTTACCGAGTGGCCCCAAGGCGCACAAGCCGGCGGATTCTGGCGTAAGCGTAGGCAACGACGCAAGGGTTTGTAGCTTTCAAGAAACTGTCTTAAACGCGCTTAAACAAGTTGGTCGCAACAGTGTTAAGAGCCGAACTTGCGCTGTCTACACGCGGCAATCGGTGAGCTTTCACTGCGTGTGTATAAGTATCCACCTGTCAACTCTGACAGTATCGCAATTTGTAAAACTGCTGCCTAATTCGCCCAAGGCCCAAGCGGCCTCGCAGAGCGAAGGGGGAGTGATTGCCGTGCCCGACTGTATCGATCTGCCAGACAGACATGGAGCCATTGCGCTCGCGGTGGCTTGAACGATTCGAATGGGAGAGCGACATCATGGCAAGTGACGGCAGAAAGCAACCCCTTCTACCCTGGAGCCTGCGAGAGCCAGGGCGTGCCAAGGCGGATCCGTTTCCGTCCCCCGACGTGGCGCCCGTCACGCTACCGGGCAATCCGCCAGGGCTGTTTCCCAGGGCGTCACTCGATGCAGGTATCAATTTGTTTATTGACGTCTGGGACAATATAGGTCCTGTCTTATACAAGGTGACGTAACTTGCAAGGGTGGAGAAGTTCATCGTGGCCGAGCCCATGGGGCGCTGGTGGTACGCGCTGAAAGCGTTTCAGGCAATGGCCGAGGTGAGACGAGTTTACGAGTTGAATCAACTGAAGGTTCATCCGGACCAATTTTTGAAACCCGGGAAATTCAGGGTTCACACGCATAACAAGGCGAAATCGGGCGCCACGCTCTTGGCCAATGAAGGTGAGGAGGAGGGCGCAGTCCTTGTCTCACCGTTGATGAGCTGTTCTGTCTCGATATCTGCATTCAACTCCACAGGCGTCACTTCGTCACGCTTGAGCAACTGAATGCCCACACCTTTGGCACTGGATCCAGGTGTCAGGCTGAACACCCCGGGAATCGCCGGCGTGACGGGTAGTGATCCACCGGTGCCTTCGAAACGAATGTGTGCCTTGGCAATGTTGAGGTTCGCAGGGTCCGCGACACACGCGCGCAGGGTGATGTTGAACGGGACGGCGTTAGTGGTATAGCCGGGAGCGGTAAAGTCGGCCCGATCCCAATCCCCCAATTGCACGGGGTCTGCGCTGACCGTGTTACTGCCACAATGAGCCTGAATGACTGTACCGCTAAGCCCGACCCGAAAAGCCTTGCCTGCAATATCAGTGAGGGTGGCACTGAAAAGTTCCTGCGCAGTGAACGTTTGCGGGCCTGGAGCGATTGGCAGAACCACTTGGGAAACCGATGCCCGTGATGAAACCACGCTTTTTGAATACGATAACTTCGACCGATTAACCATTAATACACTTCCCGGCGGTGCCAAAGTCCAGCGTCATTACGCCGACCACAGCTCTGAAGACCTGCCAACAAAAATCAGTGTTGACGGAGTTGTACTGGGCGAACAGAGTTGGAATGGACTGGGTCTGTTAACGGACTCGACCACCGGCGGCCGCACGCAATACTTTACGTACAAGCCAGGGCAGACCCAGCCTGCCACTAAGACCAATGCTCGCAATCAAGTCATTGAATTCGAGTATGTTTCCCAACTGACGGACGAGCCTAGCGTTCGACGTTTGCCTGGTAAAACTCCCGCGACTTATCAGCGCGATGGTAAAAACGCGCGTCTGTTGAGTTGCGTGGAGGATGGCCTGGAACTCAAACGTCAGTACTTTTCGACCGGTGAAGTGAAGAGTGAAGAACGTGTCCAGGGTAACCAGTCCTGGGTCATGCATTATGATTTTAGTCGACAAGGTCTTTTACGGAGTTACACCGATGTATTGAAACAGACTCAGACGTTTGATTATAAAAAAAATAGCAATCAATTGCTGGGTACCGTTTTGGGTACAACTTCTTCGAATTTTACCTATGATAGCTTGGGGCAGACGCAAACCATCAGTACCCAGGACAGCGGCAGCAATCAATATGTAACTATCAGCCTGCACTACGACGGACTGGGCCGAGAAATAAAAAGGCAGTTCGATCTTAATGGCGTTATTCAAGTGCTCACCCAGGTTTATAACAAAGTCGACGCTCTGGTAGAAAGAACATTGACTGAAGGCCCAAACCAGACGTTGTTGCGTAAGGAAACCTACGATTACGATCCGCGTGGACGCCTGGTGCTTTACCAATGTGAGGGCACGCAACCGCCAGTAGACCCTTACGGTAAAGCCATTATCAGTCAACTGTTCAAGTTCGATGCGCTGGATAACATCACTCGCGTACAAACTACATCATCCGAAGGGGTCAATACTGCAGTCTATACCTACGATACGCTCGACCCCGTGCAGTTGAGTAAAGTGACCAATTCGGGTGTGCCCGGCTATCCTCCCGAAATACGGCTCTCGTATGACGCCGACGGCCATATGAAAGTCGATGAAGAAGGACGCAACCTGGAATACGACGAAGTGGGGCGGTTGAAGTCCGTCAGTGCCTTGCCTGGAGAAGCACCGAGTTATTATGGCTACAACCCGCTGGATACGCTGGCGGTGCACGACAATGGTAGCGTGAAAGTGCAGCGGTTCTATCAGGGGGATGAGCTGGCGAATCTGGTCGAGGATAACGACAACAACAATACCTTCGTACGTGGTGCTGGTGTATTGCTCGCAGAGCATCAGGAAGGTGCTGGAAAAAAGCCCTGATGCTGGGCGGTGACCAGAATAATAATGTGCTCAGTGAGGTCAGTGATGGCGTGCCCAATCGCATTCGCTTTACGGCCTACGGACATCGCAGTGCCGAGAAACCTGTGAGTACTCATATCGGTTACAACGGCATGCTCAGCGAAGGGCAGACTGGAGTGCAGCTTCTGGGTAACGGCTATCGGGCCTATAGCAGCGTGTTGATGAGGTTTCTTGGCTGGGATAGCTGGAGTCCTTTTGGGGAAGCGGGATTCAATGGCTATGGGTATGGTAAGGGAGACCCCATGAATGGAGACGATCCATCAGGGCACATGTTTAAGTATAGGATATATGGTCGACCTTCCTCACCAACTCCCAAGACCAGACCAGTGCCCCCTGGGATGGAAAGCCCCTCTGTAACGAAAAGTGGCGCGTTGACTCAGAAGGCTTCCGGATCAGGGTTAAATCGAGGTTCTGGACAACCGCGAACCAATCAACTCACAAAACAGGGTTCCGATTCGCGTCCTCCGACTCCTAAACCGGATTACGACGGTGCCTCCTCTGATTCAGAGGCAAGTCATTACACCCCCCGTGACCGAACCTCCTCTAACAAATCACCAACGGCTGACGAAGAGGCAACCAGGATATACAAGAGCAACCTGAACCACCCTCAAGAACCGTTGCCTGGTGGTACAGCAGGTCAACAGTCGAGGTCGCGTCGGATTGAGTCGAAAATAACACCGGCAAAGACGCAACAACAAATTCGCCAAGAAAGGGACGAAAATATCAAGAGGATAAGGAAGGAGCAGGGCAAAAGAATGCAAGACCAGTAAAGCATTCATCCCAGAGACTCAGGCGTCAAATATCAGTAGCTAACCCATTCACCCTGGCAAACTCCACCAACCCACCGTCATGGCCAAGTCCCAACTTGTCCATGGCGGTGCGTTTTTGCCGGCTGATGGTTTTTTCACTGCGATTCAACTGAGCGGCAATCTCTCGCCCCGACAAACCCTGGACAAACAGCCGCACCACCTCCAGCTCCCGCTCCGACAGGTTCACCGGCGGCGTGTCGACGCCACGAGGCGACAACGCCTGAGTTCGCAGGATGCTGGAAAAAGCAGGGCAGAGGTACTGACGTTGTTTGGCAACAGTCTGCACCGCGCGTTTCAATTCACTCATCGGGCTGCGTTTGTCAAACAAACCTCGAACACCTGTATTGAGCAGCGCCTGTAGCAGGGAAGGATTGCGCATCATCGTCATCACGATCAGCGGGATGTGACCAAAGTGACGTTGCAGGTAACCAATCAATGCCAGACCATCGGGAAAACTCCCGTAAGGCATTGAGTAGTCACTGATCAGCAAATCGCACGGTGTGTGCTTCATGTGATAGATCAATTCGTCTGGGGCGTTCGCTTGGGCGACCACCGAGTAAGTGCGCCCAAGGGCCATTTCGGCTCCCAACAGCACAACGGGATGATCATCGGCGAGGATGATGCGAAGCATCTGGTTCGGCCGGTGCCTGAGCGACACGGGCGCATCGTCACAGGCATCGTCGCAGGAATAATTGAATGGTGTGGATAGGGAGCGTTGTTCCATATTCATTAAGTGGCTCATCAGAAGTCTGCGACGCGCCGATCGCTGATGAACAGCCCGGTCAAGGTGATTGAATCAATCCTTGCTCCAGCGCCTTGACCAAGGCGATCCAGCGCGAATTCACACCGAATTTTCGGCGGATATTGTTGATGTGGTAATTAACACCAGCCTCGGTGCACTTGATGATCCGGGCGATTTCCCAGGACGACTTGCCGGCCTTGACCCACTCCAGCACCTCCCTTTCCCTGGCCGTGAGCGTGATCGCGCGGGGTTGTTCCTGCTGTAGCGCTGAATTAATCGGGGCTGGCGATGATTGATATGAAGCTGTTGTGGAGCGATACATAAGTGAATCTCCCATTCATCATCATTGACGGCGTGGGCGCGGCAGAATCTTCCTACTTCTCGATGGCATGGTTCGCGCGGCCGTCCTACAGGCACCTCAGTGAGGGCTGAAGGCACGGCTTCCTTATATCGCGATTTATCCGGCTTGGAACCTGTCACAAATTACAGGTGGGGGACTTTAATCAGACGTCGTTTAAAAGGCTGTCGGTGAAGGCGACCGAGTCTGTAGGATATGTCTCTGCGAATAATTCACCTGCAATTTCGCCACTAGTGCTCTGACTCATCGGGTGTTTTGCCTTCCATGAGTCGCAACAGGCCGGAAAAAATTGGCTCGGCCAAAAGGTTGTGCACGGCCGGTTCGCTATATACAGAGTGCCGACCGTTCGTCTACTTGAATGCCGTGCTGGCGTGTTGCGGGATTTGAGATAGGGTTTTGTCAGGATTTAGCGCGACAGGAGAATTTAATGCGCTACTCAGCCTTGACCCAACGAATCGCCGGCGATGGCGCCGCAGCCTGGCAAATTCATGATCGAGCGTTGCAATTGCGTGAGCAGGGCGTCGATGTGTTGCTGCTGTCGATTGGCGATCCCGATTTCGATACACCTCGTCCCATCGTTCAGGCAACCATCAACAGTCTGCTGGCGGGAAACACCCACTATTCTGAGGTTCGCGGCAGTCGTGGCCTGCGCGACAGCATCGCGCGGCGGCATCGAAAGCGCAGTGGGCAGACGGTGGATGCCGAACACGTGATCGTGATGCCTGGCGCGCAATGCGCGGTGTATTCGGTCGCGCAATGCTTGCTTGATCCCGGCGACGAAGTGATCGTCGCCGAGCCGATGTACGTCACCTACGAAGGCGTGATCGGTGCCTGCGGAGCGAAAGTGGTGGCTGTCCCGGTACGCCCGGAGAACGGTTTTCGGGTCGACCCGGCGGATGTCGTGCAACGTATAACGGCAAAAACCCGGGCAATTCTGCTCAACAGCCCTAACAATCCGTCAGGCGCCAATCTGACGCTGGCGGTCTGGCGGGAACTGGCGTCGTTGTGCGTTCGCCATGACCTCTGGCTGATCAGCGACGAGGTCTACGGCGACCTGTTGTACGAAGGTGAACACATCAGCCCGGCCAGCCTGCCGGGCATGGCCGAGCGCACTGCAACCATCAATAGCCTGTCCAAATCCCACGCCATGTGCGGCTGGCGAGTGGGCTGGGTAATCGGGCCCAAACCCTTGGCTGATCACCTGGTGCACCTGTCGTTGTGCATGCTGTTTGGCATTCCGGAATTCATCCAGCACGCGGCGCAACTGGCACTGGATGAGGATTTACCTGAAGTGGCGCTGATGCGTGAGGAGTATCGCCAGCGGCGTGACCTGGTGTGCGCCAGCCTGGAGCGGTGCCCGGGACTTCGGGCGATTCGTCCAGACGGCGGGATGTTCGTGATGGTCGATGTGCGCCAGACCGGGTTGAGCGCCCGACAGTTTGCCGAGCGCCTGCTGGAGGGTTACGGGGTATCGGTGCTGGCTGGAGAAGCCTTCGGGCCGAGTGCGGCGGGGCATATCCGGCTCGGTTTGGTGGTGGATCAACGGAAGCTGGCCGATGCTTGCCGACGAATTGCCCTCTGTGCGCTGGACCTGCTGGCGCTGCGCGAGCGAGTGGGTTGATTTCAAGCAACGCTCATTGTGTAGCCCGTAGCAGGGAATTCGCCCCGCGGCCACTAACAGTTCTGTCAGGTTGTGGACTCACTCAGTCAGGTGTTTAGTGGCTGTGTGACGTCTACTGGAAGGGCCTGCAAATGAGCGGAATCAATGAAGACATTGGTGCGATGGCTGTTAATGGTCCAATTTATCTCCAAGAGAATTCCAAGACGGAAAACTCGATTACGGTTCGTGTCCTGTACTCGCCTAATGGTGGACAAACCGGCAGTCGCTTTAGATGGGAGGGAGACAATGGGCCTGCCGATTTTCCGACCAGCATCAATACCCACGTTTGCACAATCACGGGGCTCAGTCCGAACACGACGTACAAGTTTCAGGTGTACGGACTGAAAAACCAGGAAGAGTCGGTTTTTTTTATGGAGCTTGAGGCCGCGACCGCGCCTGCAACGTCCAAACCGGAATCGCCGACCAACCTCAACGGCTCGCCAACCAAGGACTCCATCGTCCTGACCTGGAACGCTGTCCCCAACGCTACCTTGTACAAGATCAGTCATGGCCTTGCCCCAAACGGTGCCGTCATCAAGACAGAGCAATCGACGAGTCCCGCTTTCACGATTGCGGGGCTGAACGGCAATACCGAGTATTTTTGTGAGGTTCGCGCCTCGAATAACAATGGCGACTCTGACCCGCGTCGAATCATTCGCAAAACCCTGCTGGTCCCTCCCGCGCCGACGGAGCTGAAAGCGACGCCAACGAACTCGACGATTTATATAGAGTGGAAAGCCTCCCCAGGCGCGGGATACTACTTCTATCGTTACAGCAGCGTACCTGGCGGTGCTCCCCAGACGTTCGATACGACATCGCTCAATGCAACATTGACGAACCTGACCAAGAACACCCTGTACTTGATAGAGGTGTGTGGCGTAAATGGCAATGGCACATCGCCTTGGACTCCCATCCAGGCAAGGACCGAGAATACGCAATCGCCGCCCAAGCCGGGCCCTGTGCTTTTCTCGGGCATTGAACAACATTCCGTGCGAGCGAACTGGTCAATTCCCGGCTCGCCGTCTTACAGGGTCAGCTACGGTGTGGACAACGATGAGCACAAAGTCATAGACACCCTGTCAACGAATCACCTGACCGTTTTACTGAGTGGCCTGGCGCCTGGCACCCGGCATTTCGTCGAAGTTCGTGGCTTCAACGCCGGTAACGTTTCCGAGCCCTCCAGTAACACCGTGTCGACCTTGGTTTTCGAAGCCCCCAAAAATCTGTCCGTACGCGAAATCACGGACGAATCGGCTGTCATGGTATGGGAGGAAGGCACCAATTATCCTGCCGGTGTCGTCTATCTGCTTTACCTGAATGGCAACCTTGTGGATACGATCAGTGAGAAGCGCTACGCGGCCCGGGGATTAACGCAAGGCACTTCATATGAATTCAAGGTTTACGCCAAAAAGGTTGAGGGTTGGCTATCGGTTTTTACGGCCAGTACTTTTGAAACATTGGCTTTTGAAGCCCCCAAGTATCTGTCTGTTCGTGAAATCACCGATGAATCCGCTGTCATTGTATGGAGTGAAGGCGCCAATTACCCGAGCGGGGTCCTCTACCAGATTTACCTCAATGGCGAACTCGTGGATACGATCAGTGAAAAGCGCTACGCGGCCCGGGGGTTAACGCAAAACACGGCGTATGAATTCAAGGTGTGCGCAAAAAAGGTCGACGGTCGGCTATCGGCGTTTACGGCCAGTACGTTCAAAACGCTGTTTTATGAGGGGCCGATTATTTGTGCGCCCGGATACCTGAGCAGCCGCCGGCTTTCCTCAACCACCGCCCGCCTGGACTGGCAGGACATCTACGCCCAGTGCGCGCTTTGCCCGGACGCGTTGGGTTTTAAAATAAGTGTAGAAGGTCGCGTCCCGTTTGAGGTGAGTGCGCCTCCGTGTGAGGTAACGGGCCTGAGCGCGGAAAAAAGATACCTTGTGGAGGTTAGAGCGATTGGCAGCGTCAATAATGTCTCGGCACCGAGCCATGCCGTCATTGGTGGTTTTGCGAACAAACCTGGCGCCCTGACGGTCGCCGAGGTTACGAGTCACACTGCCAGGCTGAAGTGGAGCGCCTCGACCGGAAGTGTTCCGGTGGTCGACTATTTGATTGATCTTGATGGGGAGTCCATTGCCTCGACACGAGGGCTGGAGTACCCGCTCACTTCGTTGGCGTCCGCCAAGGCTTACACCGTCCAGGTCCGGGCACGGACTGTTGAGTCAACCTTGTCTGACCCGGTGCAGCAAGTGTTTACCACCCTGGAAGATGACAACGCGGTGCCCGATGCTCCCACTAACTTTCGTTATAGGTGGTCCGGAAATTTAGCGATGCTTCAATGGGATGCACCTCTGGCTGGCCCGCCTGTAAGCGATTACCGCATTGAATTGACTCGCACTGGAGGCGGGGGCGTCTCTCAGGATTCACCCTATGTGATGATTTCGTTCCTTCTTCCACGTGTTCCGCACCACGTCACCATCACGGCCCGCAATGCGGGTGGAAACTCTTCGCCGCTAGAGGCCGATATAGCTGTGTAGGACGGTGCCTGGATCGGTCATCCCCTCCAGGCCCTGACATTCACCAGATGCCCAGGCCGGTCACCCGCCAACGCCGCCAGCAAGTTGTCGACGGCGCAGGCGGCCATCGCTTCCCGCGTTTCATGGGTCGCCGAGCCAATGTGCGGGGTGGCCACGACGTTGTCCAACCGCAGCAGCGGCGAATCCGCCTCCAGCGGCTCACGCTCGAACACATCCAGCCCCGCCGCACGAATCCTTCCTGCGCGCAACGCCTCGATCAGCGCCGCTTCGTCCACCACCTTGCCCCGCGAAATATTGATGAAAATCGTCTCGGGCCGCATCTGTGCGAACTGCTCCGCGCCGATCAGGCCTTCGGTTTCAGCGGTGAGCGGCAGGGTCAGGCAGACGAAATCCGCCTGCTGCAACAGCTCCGGCAAACGCCGGTACTGCGCATTGAAGCGCTGTTCCACCGCGGGCTTGGGCGAGTGGCTGTGGTAGATCACCGGCATGCCGAAACCGAAATGCCCGCGCTGGGCCAAGGCCTCGCCAATCCGTCCCATACCGATGATGCCCAGGGTCTTGCCGTGCACATCGCTGCCGAAGTGCGCGGGGCCGATGTTGCGCTGCCACTGGCCGGCGCGAACCATGTTCGCCAGCTCCACCACGCGCCGGGCGCTGGCCAGGATCAGCGCGAAACCGGTGTCGGCGGTGGTTTCGGTGAGCACGTCCGGGGTATTGGTGAGCAGGATTCGCCGTTCGGTCAGGTAGTCGATGTCGTAGTTGTCGACGCCCACCGAGACGCTGGCGATGGCCTCCAGATGCGGCGCCAGGTCGAGCAAACCGGCGTCCAGTTTCAGGCTGGCGCCGAGCAAGCCATGGGCGCGGGGCAGGGCGGCGCGCAGTTGCTCCAGGCCTTCGGCATTCAAGTTGTCGATCAGCGTCACCTCGGTCTGCGCTTCAAGGCGAGCCATCAGCGACGGCGAGAGTTTCTTGTACAGCACAACCTGCTTTTTCATCGTCAGTCTCTCTTCATCAATTCAGGAATGGGCGGTGCGGGGCAGGGCCACCGGCGGGCGTGCGCGGTCACTGGCGCCGGGTTTGAGCAGCAGCGTCAGCACCACTGACAACATCAACGCGCCGCTCATCAACAAGTAGGACGCGCCGGGCGAACCGGTGGAACTGTTGAGGTAGCCCACCAGATAGGAACCGCCGAATGAACCGAGGGCGCCCATGCTGTTGATCAGTGCCATGGCACCACCGGCGACGTTGGCCGGGAGGATTTCCGGGATGATCGCGAAGAACGGCCCGTAGGGCGCGTACATGCAGGCGCCTGCAATCACCAGCAGGGTGTAGGACCACCAGAAGTGCTCCGCGCCCAAGGCGTAGGAACCATAGAAAGCGATCGAGGCGATCAACAGCGGCGGCCAGACGAAGCGTTTGCGCTTTTGCAACTTGTCCGAGCCCCAGGACACCAGCAGCATGCCGATCACCGCCGCGAGGTAAGGCAGCGCCGAGAGCCAGCCGGCTTCGACCATGTCCATCTGCGCGCCGGCCTTGAGGATCGACGGCAGCCACAGCACGAAACCGTAGACGCCGATGCTCCAGCAGAAAAACTGCAAGGCCAGCAGGATCACCTTCGGCGAACGAAAGGCTTCGGCGTAGTTTTTCACCGCCTTGATGCCGACCTGTTCCGCCGCCAGGGCGCTCTCCAGGTCCTGTTTTTCCTGGTCGTTGAGCCACTTGGCTTGCGACGGCCGATCATCGGCCAGCTTCCACCAGATGAACGCCCAGAGGACCGCCGGCAAGCCTTCGATGATGAACATCCAGCGCCAGCTGTAGTGCTGCACCAGATAGCCCGAGACCACCGACATCCAGAGCATGGTCACCGGGTTGCCGAGGATCAGGAAGGTGTTGGCCCGCGAGCGTTCGGCACGGGTGAACCAGTGGCACAGGTAGATCAGCATCGCCGGCATCACGGCGGCCTCGACCACGCCGAGCATGAAGCGGATCACGATCAGCCAGTAGGCGTTGGAGACGATCCCGGTCAGGGTCGCCAGGCTGCCCCAGAGGATCAGGCTGACGAAGATCAGCTTCTTCACGCTGTGTTTCTGGGCGTAGATCGCCCCCGGCACCTGGAAGAAAAAGTAGCCGAGGAAGAACAGCGCGCCGAGCATCGACGACAGGCCCGGGGTGATCATCAGGTCGGCGGCCATCCCGGACGCGGCGGCGAAGCCGTAGTTGGCGCGGTCCAGGTACGCCAGGCTGTAGGTGATGAACACGATGGGCATGATGTACCACCAGCGGCGGGTGGCGAGGGTTGCGGTTTTCATCAGTGGTGCTCCTGAGCTTGTTGTTTTTGTCGCAGCAGGTAACGGTTTAGATCTCTAGTGATTGTTCCGGCCTCTTCGCGAGCAAGCCCGCTCCCACAGGTCTTGCGTCTGGACTCGATCCTGTGGGAGCGGGCTTGCTCGCGAAGGCGGCCTCAAATTCGACGGACATCTCAGCCCGGGTCGGCAACCCCTCCATATCCCCCCGACTCTGCACCGCCCGGCTGCCAATCCAGTTGGCGCGTTTCACGGCGTCGGCAAAGCTGTGGTTTTCCAGCAATGCGCTGATCATGCCGACGGCAAAACCATCACCGGCACCCACGGTGTCGACCACGGTTTCCACGGGCACACCCGCGACAAAACCCTGATCCAGATGCGTACGGTAATAAGCCCCATGCGGGCCGAGCTTGATCGCCACCGCTTCGGCGCCCTGGTCGAGGTAGAACGCGGCGATATCAGCCGGGTCTTCAAAACCGGTCAGCAAACGGCCTTCGCTCAACCCCGGCAGCACCCAGTGGGCGAGGGCGGCGAGGCGGTTGATCTCGGTGATCATCTGTTGCTGGCTGGCCCACAGGCTCGGGCGCAGGTTCGGGTCGAAGGACACGCTGCGCCCGGCGTCGCGCATGCGGGTCATCAGTTCGAAAGACATCTGCCGCGCCGTCTGCGACAGCGCCGGGGGAATGCCAGTGGCATGCAGGTGCCGGGCGTTGAGCCGTTGCGCAACAATCGACTGCGGCGACAGATGACTGGCCGCCGAACCCCGGCGGAAATACTCGACCATCGGGTCGTCGCCATCGTCGGTGCGGGACTTGAACTGAAACCCGGTGGGATGCGCGGCATCGATGGCGACGTGGCTGCAATCCAGCCCTTCGTTTTGCAGGGTGTCGACCACGAACCGGCCCAGTGAATCGTCACCGACCCGGCTCAACCAGGCCACCTTGAACCCCAGTCGCGACAATCCTATGGCGACGTTGCTGTCGGCCCCGGCAATGCGCTTGTGGAAGTGCTCGACCCTGGCCAGGTCGCCAGTCTGATCGGCGACGAACATCGCCATGGTTTCGCCGAACGAGAGGACATCGATCTCAGACATGTGCGCTCTCCAGCCGGGATTGACCGAGGCGGGCGAGGGCGCCGACATGTTCGCTGGTGAGCTGCACCAGGTCGTCGCCTTGCAGCGGGTACTCGGCGGCGCGCATCACGCCGTGAGGCATGTGTCGCAGCAGTTGTTCCCACAGCTCCAGGTCACTGTCGGCGGGCGGGATGGCAACCAGTTTGCCGTCGGCCCGGCGTGACACGGCCTTGCAATGCACATAGCCGACATGACGCCCGAGCAGCCGCGCGGCGCTGGCGGCCGATTGATCCTGCCACTGCCAGTTGCCGATATCGAAGGTCATCCTGATCGGCAGCCGGTGCTGTTCGACCTCAGTGAAAAACCGCTGGAAGGGTTCGATGCGTCCCCCGTGCAGGGTCTGGTCGTTCTCCACCAGTAGCTGCACCGGGCTTTGCGTGAGGGTGCGGGCCAGGGCTTGCAGGTCGTTGTTGTCGGTGAAGTAACCCAGGGACACTTTCAGCCAACGGGCACCGAATGATTCGGCGCGTTGCAGGGCAGCGGTCAATTCAGGATTGGGTCTGGACTGACCGGCCAGCCACAGCTCCATCGGCGAGGAGTAAATGCTGTGCAGTCCCTCAGCCTGTGTCGCGTTCGCCAGTTGCGTGGGATTTTCGTCCGTCAGCAATTCTTCGCGCCATTCGATGTGGGTGGCGCCAGCGGCGGCGAGGATTTCGATGAAACTGCCCTGACCGCGTCGGCGCACAAGGTCGGCGCCGTAGCTGGAAAGGCTGATGGAAACGGCGGGTGTGTTCATTGTTTTTATACCTCTGAAACCGGTTTCATTTTTGTTCAAAAAAAAGGTGGTGTGCTTTAGGGTCTCTTCGCGAGCAAGCCCGCTCCCACAGGGGTCCTGTGTTCACAAACCCGGTGTGGGAGCGGGCTTGCTCGCGAAAAGGCCGGAATAATCACCGCAAAACTCCACGGGTCGACCCCCGCACAATCAGCCGGGCTGAAAAATCAATCTTGCGTACCGCCCCGACATCTCCGCGCAACCGCTTGAGCAAACACTCAAACGCACTCGCGCCAATCTCCGCCGTCGGCTGGGCGAGGGCGGTAATGCCACTGCCCACCAACGGGTACCAATCCAGGTCGTCGAGGGCGATCAACCCCACCTCGTCAAACAGATTGCACTGGAGTTCACGCAGTGCATGGGTGCTGGCCAATGCGGCAATGCCATTGGCGCAAAACAGCGCCTTGGGCCCTGGGCCGGGTGTCTCCAGAAAGGTTTTCAACATCGCCGTCAGTTCACTGCCGGTTTCGATCAGCGTGCCGCGCAGCGCCGGACGACGGGCGATCTGCGCCTTGAAACTGCTGACCCGCTCGATCCGCGAACTGGTGCCGTCAAAAGGTTCGGTGACCAGCAACAGATCGCGGTAACCACGTTCTTCAAGGTGGGCGAGGGCGAGTTCGACCGCTGCCGGGTTATCGAGGCCGACCAGGTCACTCTCCAGGTGCTCGACCTTGCGATCCACCAGCACCAGGGGCATTTCCCGGTGCAGTTCGTGCAACTCATCGCGGTGATGACCGAGGGTGTTCACGATCAGGCCTTCGATGTTGTACGAGCGCAACAGGGCCAGGTGCTGGCGCTCCTGCTCGTCGTCGCGGTCGGTGTTGCACACCACCAGGCTGTAGCCGTGCTGACGGCAGGCGGTTTCCACCCCGTGCATCACGGCAATCGAGTAAGGGTTACGGATATCGGCGACCAGCATGCCGATCAGGCGGGTTCGCCCGCGTTTCAGGCCGCGGGCCATCTGGTTCGGGCGGTAGCCCAATTCGGCAATCGCCCGTTCGATGCGCTCGGCAATGGCATCGGAGAGCAGGGCGCGATCCTCGCCAATGAAGCGCGAGACGCTGGCCTTGGACACCTTGGCGTGTTCGGCGACATCAAGCATGGTCACGCGGCTGCGCTGGGCGGCGGAGAAATCGTTCACGGGCTGAAACCTTGTTATTGGATTTATTAGGTTTGTGCGTTGCACTGAAACCGGTTTCAGAAGACACCAAAAGCCGATTGGCCGTCAAGCCTGTGTTTAAAAATTGTCAGGCAATGACCGACGGATGGACACTCAGGCCAACACACTCAACCATGTCGAACCCAGCAACAACAGGGCCATGCACCGGTTGAAACGCTGCATGGCAACGGGCGAGCGCAACCAGCGACTCGACCCCGCACCGAGCAGCGCCCAAACCCCGAGGCAGGGCAGGGAGATCAGGAAAAACGCCACGGACAGGTACAGCACATGGGTCATGCGTTCCTCACCGACGCCGGCAAAAACGCTGACCACCGCCAGCGCCATCATCCAGGTCTTCGGGTTGATCCACTGCAAACCGGCCGCGCCCCATGCCCCCAGACGCGTGCCGCTGTCCTGCGCCATTACGGCGGCGGCCGGGGCGCGGAAGATCTGCCAGGCCAGATAACTCAGCCACGCAACGCCGGCCCATTGCATGATCGTTTGCAAGCCAGGCCATGCGTTCAGCGAAGATCCGGCGCCCGTGCCCACCAGCAATACAAGCATCGCGGCACTGGCGCAGCCGCCGAGAATGATCGGCACTGCCGCCGCCAGACCGAAACGGGCGCTGTTGCTCAACACCAGGATATTGGTCGGGCCCGGGGTGATCGCTGCCACGAAGGCAAACAGCAGGAAGGGTAAAAACGTCGGGAACGAGGTGAACATTGCAGGCAAGCTCCAGTGAAAATCGTTGATGTCGATCTTCACAACCTGCAGTTCAACTGTCTGGAAGATTTGAGCAGCGCTTGCGATACAGCGCGGGTGTCAGGCCATAAGCGCGCACGAACCAGCGCCCCAGATGGCTCTGATCGGCAAACCCCAGCGCCATGGCCACCGCTGCCGGTTGCGCGCCCCGGGCCAGCATCCGGCGCGCCGTGGCCAGGCGCAATTGCACGAGGTAAGCGTGGGGGGCGATGCCATAGGCGGCCTTGAACGCGCGGGTCAGGCGAAAGCGGTCGACCCCGGCGGCGGCGGCCACCTGATCAAGCCCGATGTCTTCGTGAGCATGGGCGTGCAGATAGTCCCGCGCCTTTTGCGCCACCAGCGGCAAGCGCGGGTCGTTGGCATACCGGGCGCGCCAGTGCAGGTGCGTGGTGAGGCGTTCGAGCAAGCCGTCGAGGGCGGTCTGGCGCACGATCTTCAGTTCGCCCTGATGCAAGGCCTGAAACGCCAGGCTGGTGGCGTGGGCCAGGCGCACGTCGCTGGCCAGGGTGTTGGCGAAGCTCAGCTCGCCCTGGTCCGGCGCTTCGACGAACACCGCGCTGAGTTCGCGTTTCAACCACTGTGGATCGAGGTACAGCGTGCGGTAGGTAAAGCCGTCGTCCGTCGGCGCTTCGCCGTCGTGAATATCACCCGGTTCGAGCAGGAACACCTTGCCCGGCGTGCTCTGGTGCCTGGCCCGCCGACAGTTGAATTGCTGGACCCCTTGCTCGGTGATGCCCACCAGATAGCTGTCATGCCAGTGCGGGTCGTAGGCATGGCCTTCGAAATGCGCGCGCAGCGTCTCGATGCCGGTGTCGGCATCCTGGGCCAGGTCGATCCAGTTGTGAGAAGTCATGCGGCACCTGCGCGGCGGATTGCCGAATCATTTAACGCCCGTGGCGAGGGCGACGGCTAGAACATTTGTGCACGGCTCAGCTGAACAGCCCGGCGGCGATGTTGATGGAAAAGCCGAGAATCGCGGTGTTGAACAGGAAACCAATCAGCGACTGCGCCAATACGATCTTGCGCAAGTCACGGGTCGCCACGCCGACGTCCGAAGTCTGCACCGCCACGCCGATGGTGAACGAGAAATACAGGAAGTCCCAGTAATTGGGCGTGGTCAAACCCTCGGCAAAGCGCAGTGCCGGTTCTTTGCCGTTCCATGTGTAAAACAGCCGCGCGTAATGGACGCTGAAAATCACCCCGATCAACAGCCATGAACCGATCACCGTCAACGCGGTGAAACCGTAGTGCAGCAGCTTGTGGGTGGTGTCCAGGTCCTTGCTGCCGGCCAGTTCGTAGGTGATGGTCGCCAGGCTCGCGAGGGCGGCGATGCACACCACGAACAGCACCAGCCCGGCATTTTCATCTTCGATGTCGGCGATGCGTTTCACGTCCGTGGCCTTGGAGCGCACGGTGAGCCAGAGCATCAGCACCAGATAGGTCCAGACCCCGGTGTTCCAGCCGATGAGGATTTTGCTGATGAGCGAATCGGCCGGCGCCAGGATACCCACCGCGACACCGAGCGTGGCGGCGGCGGACAGGCGAGGGTGGGTGTGGGTGAGGTAGGGCATGGAGGCTCGATGGGGTGGGGTATGCAAACACCTTAGCCCAGCGTTGTCGGGTATGACCACAATCGAGAGAACAACACATCACCCAGTGGGAGCGGGCTTGCTCGCGAAAGCGGCAGGTCAGTCAGTATTTATGTCGACTGACCTGCCGCTTTCGCGAGCAAGCCCGCTCCCACCTGTGATTGATGGGGTGTCAGGAGTGCTTGTCTCGCCCCCGCACCCGCTTCATCACCACCACAAAAAACACCGGCACGAACACCACTGCCAGGGTCGCGGTGATCATCCCGCCGATCACCCCGGTGCCGATGGCTTGCTGGCTCGCCGAACTCGCCCCGGTGGCAATCGCCAGCGGGACCACGCCGAGGATGAACGCCAGGGACGTCATCACGATGGGTCGCAGGCGCAGGCGCGCGGCTTGCAGCGTGGCGTCGATCAGGTCGTGGCCTTCGTCGACCAGGCTCTTGGCGAATTCGATGATCAGGATCGCGTTTTTCGCCGACAGGCCGATGATGGTGATCAGCCCGACCTTGAAGAACACGTCATTGGGCATGCCGCGCAGGGTCACGGCCAACACCGCGCCGAGCACGCCGAGCGGCACCACCAGCAGCACCGAAGTCGGAATCGACCAGCTCTCGTACAACGCCGCCAGGCACAGGAACACGATCAGCAACGACAAGCCGAGCAGGATCGGCGCCTGGCTCCCGGACAAGCGCTCCTGCAACGACAAGCCGGTCCATTCCTGGCCCAACCCGGCAGGGCCGAGGGCGACCAGCCGTTCGATTTCCGCCATGGCCTCGCCGGTGCTGTGGCCCGGCTTGGGCTCGCCGGAAATACTGATCGCCGGGTAGCCGTTGTAACGGGTCAACTGCGCCGGCCCCTGAGTCCATTTGGCCTGGACGAAGGCGGACAACGGCACCATTTTCCCGTTGTTGTTACGCACCTGCATGTTCAGCAGGTCGGCCACCTGACTGCGCTGATCGCCTTCAGCCTGCACCACCACCCGTTGCATCCGCCCCTGATTGGGGAAGTCGTTGATGTAGGCCGAGCCAACGGCCGTGGACAGCACGCTGCCGATGTCGGCAAAGGACACGCCCAGGGCGTTGGCCTGCTTGCGGTCGACGATCAACTGCACCTGCGGCGCTTCGGCCAGGGCGCTTTCACGCACGTTCATCAGGATCGGGCTTTTCTCGGCGGCCGCCAGCAGCTCGGTGCGCGCCTGCATCAGCGTGGCATGGCCCAGGCCGCCACGATCCTGCAAGCGGAACTCGAAGCCGCTGGAGGTGCCGAGGCCGTCCACCGGTGGCGGCAACACGGCAAAGGTCACGGCGTCCTTGATCTGGCTCAGGGCAATGTTGGCGCGGTCGGCAATGGAGCTTGCCGAATCGTCAGTGCCGCGCTGCGACCAGTCCTTGAGCGTGGTGAACGCCAGCGCCGCGTTCTGGCCGCTGCCGGAGAAGCTGAAGCCGAGGATCACCGTGCTGTCGCCGACGCCCGGCTCCGTGGCGTTGTGCGCTTCGATCTGCTCGACCACCTGCACCGTGCGGTTCTTGCTCGCACCCGGTGGCAGTTGAATATCGGTGATGGTATAGCCCTGATCCTCCACCGGCAGGAACGAGGACGGCAGGCGACTGAAGCAAATCCCCAGGCCGACCAGCAGCACGCCGTAGATCAACAGGAACCGCCCGCTGCGCTTCAGCGCATAGGCGACCCAGCCCTGATAGCGTGCGGTCAGTTGCTCGAAACGCCGGTTGAACCAGCCGAAGAACCCGGTTTTCTCGTGGTGCTCGCCTTTGGCAATCGGCTTGAGCAGCGTCGCGCACAGCGCCGGGGTCAAGGTCAGCGCCAGGAACGCCGAGAACAGGATCGAGGTCGCCATCGACAACGAGAACTGCCGGTAGATCACGCCCACCGAACCCTGCATGAACGCCATCGGAATGAACACCGCCACCAGCACCAGGGTGATGCCGATGATCGCGCCGGTAATCTGCCGCATCGCCTTGCGCGTGGCGTCCCTGGGCGACAGGCCTTCGGTGGCCATGATCCGCTCGACGTTTTCCACCACCACAATCGCGTCGTCCACCAGAATGCCGATGGCCAGCACCATGCCGAACATGGTCAGCACGTTGATCGAGAAGCCCAGCGCCAGCATGGTCGCAAAGGTGCCCATCAGCGCCACCGGCACCACCAGCGTCGGGATCAGCGTGTAGCGGATGTTCTGCAGGAACAGGAACATCACCGCGAATACCAGCACCATGGCCTCAAGCAGGGTGTAGACCACTTTGGTGATCGACACCTTGACGAAGGGCGAGGTGTCGTACGGGATCTTGTACTCGACGTTCGCCGGGAAATAGCGCGACAGCTCATCCATCTTGGCCCGCACCAGGGTCGCGGTGCTCAGGGCATTGGCACCGGGCGACAATTGCACGGCGACGGCGGTGGACGGCTTGCCGTTCAGGCGCGTGGAAAACTGATACTCCTGGCTGCCGATCTCGACCCGCGCCACATCGGCGATACGCACGGTGGAGCCGTCGGGATTGGCCTTGAGCACGATGTCGGCGAACTCTTCCGGGGTCGACAGCTGACCTTTCACGAGGATGGTCGCGGTGATTTCCTGGGTGGTACGGGTCGGCAAATCGCCGATGCTGCCGGCCGAGACCTGGGCGTTCTGCGCGACGATGGCGGCGTTGACATCGCCGGGCGTGAGGTTGAAGCCGATCAGTTTCTGCGGGTCGATCCAGATCCGCATGGCCCGTTCAGCACCGTACAGCTGCGCCTTGCCGACGCCGTCCAGGCGCTTGATCTCGTTCATCACGTTGCGCGCCAGGTAATCGCTGAGCGCCACGTCGTCGAGCTTGCCGTCGCTGGAAGTCAGGGTGATCAGCAGCAGGAAACCGGCGGAGACTTTCTCCACCTGCAAGCCTTGCTGGTTGACCGCTTGCGGCAGGCGCGACTCCACGACTTTCAGGCGGTTCTGCACATCCACCTGGGCCATTTCCGGGTTAGTACCGGGCTGGAAGGTCGCCTTGATCGTCGCGGTGCCGAGACTGCTCTGCGACTCGAAATACAGCAGGTGATCGGCGCCGTTGAGCTCTTCCTCGATCAGGCTGACCACGCTTTCATCCACGGTCTGCGCGGAGGCGCCAGGGTACTGGGCATAGATCTCGATCTGTGGCGGTGCGACGTCGGGATACTGCGCCACGGGCAACTGCGGGATGGCCAGGGCCCCGGCCAGCAGGATGAACAGGGCCACCACCCAGGCGAACACCGGGCGGTCGATAAAGAACTGCGGCATAAACAAGCGTCCTGCTTATTGACCAGAAGCCTGGGCAAGTGGAAGAGGGGTGTCGTCGACCTGGACTTTCTCGCCGGGCCTGGCGTGTTGCAGGCCTTCGATGACGATGCGGTCGCCGGGCTTGAGGCCGCCGGTCACCACCCAGCGGTCGTTCTGCACCGGGCCCAGTTCCACCGGTTGCTGGCCAACCCGTTGTTCGGCGTCGAGCAGCAACACCTGGGCAATACCGGCGCTGTCACGCTGGATCGCCCGTTGCGGCACGCTGATGCCTTGCTGGTTGACGGCCTGCTCCAGGCGCACCCGCACGAAGCTGCCGGGCAGCAGGTCGAGGTCGGGGTTGGGGAACTCGCTGCGCAGGATGATCTGGCCGGTGCCCGGGTCGACCGTGATGTCGGTGAACAGCAGCTTGCCCGGCAGTGGATAGAGGCTGCCGTCGTCCTGGATCAGCGTGGCCCTGGCCTCGCCGGGGCTGACTTGCTGGAGCTGGCCGGAACGGAAGGCGCGGCGCAAATCATTGAGCTCGCGGGTCGACTGGGTGAGGTCGGCGTGGATCGGGTTCAGTTGCTGGATCAGTGCCAGGGGCGTGGTTTCGTTCTGCCCGACCAGTGCGCCTTCGGTGACCAGGGCGCGACCGATGCGCCCGGAAATCGGCGCGGTGACGGTGGCGTAACCCAGGTTCAACCGGGCCCGCTCGACAGCGGCCTTATTGGCGGCCACGTCGGCGGCGGTCTGCCGCGCATTGGCCCGGGCGTTGTCGTAGTCCTGGCCGCTGATGGCTTTGTCGTCGATCAACTGGGCGTAGCGCTGCTCCTGGAGCCTGGCCTGGAACGCGTTGGCTTCGGCCTTGCGCAGCGCGGCTTCGGCGCTGTCGAGGTCGGCCTTGAACGGTGCCGGGTCGATGCGGAACAGCACATCGCCCTTTTTCACGTCGCTGCCTTCGCGGAAGGCCCGTTGCAGCACCACGCCGGGCACACGGGCCCGCACTTCGGCGATGCGCGGCGCGGCAATCCGCCCGCTCAACTCGCTGCTGATCGCCAGCGGCCGGCTTTCAATGGTCTCGATACGCACGGTGGCCAATGGCGCCGGTTCTTCGGCGGTCGAGGCCTTGTCGCACGCGCTGAGCGTCAGCGCCATGGCCACTAGGCTGAGCCTGGCAAGCAGATTCTTTGACATGAATTACCCCAATAATGACCCCCAGCATCCTACTGGGCGGCGGGGAGGGTAGCGGTGAAGCTTTGTAGGCGCTGTGTGAAATTGTGTAAGGGTTTTACTCAGGTGTGTGCGGGGGCGTATATCCTTTGCACCTTGATTCCTTTTGCGTCTTAGAGGGCCCCTTCGCGAGCAAGCCCGCTCCCACAGGGGAATGCATTTCAAATGTGGGAGCGGGCTTGCTCGCGAAGGCGTCCGAAAGCACGCCACCGCACTTTCTGGAAACACCCCATGCCCAACATCCTCCTGGTCGAAGACGACACCGCCCTCGCCGAACTGATCGCCAGCTACCTGGAACGCAACGGCTATTCCGTCAGCGTCATCGGTCGTGGCGACCAGGTGCGCGAGCGTGCGCGGGTCAGTCCGCCGGACCTGGTGATCCTCGACCTGATGCTGCCCGGCCTCGACGGTTTGCAAGTCTGCCGTCTGCTGCGCGCCGACTCGGCGACCTTGCCGATCCTGATGCTCACCGCCCGCGACGACAGTCACGACCAGGTGCTGGGCCTGGAAATGGGCGCCGACGACTACGTCACCAAGCCTTGCGAACCGCGTGTCTTGCTGGCCCGGGTGCGTACCTTGCTGCGCCGCAGCAGCCTCAGCGAACCGCAGACCGCCAACGACCGTATTCTCATGGGCAACCTGTGCATCGACCTGTCCGAACGCACCGTGACCTGGCGCGAACAACCGGTGGAACTGTCCAGCGGCGAATACAACCTGCTGGTGGTGCTGGCCCGGCATGCCGGCGAAGTGCTGAGCCGCGACCAGATCCTGCAACGCCTGCGCGGCATTGAATTCAACGGCACCGACCGCTCGGTGGACGTGGCGATCTCCAAGCTGCGGCGCAAGTTCGACGACCATGCCGGCGAGGCCCGCAAGATCAAGACCGTGTGGGGCAAGGGCTACCTGTTCAGCCGTTCCGAGTGGGAATGCTGAGCCGATGTTCAGAATCCTCTTTCGTCTGTACCTGGTGACGATCGTCTCGTTCAGCGCCGCGATCTACCTGGTGCCGGACCTGGTGATCAAGGTGTTCCACGAACGCTTCCTGACCTACAACCTGGATTACTCCCGTGGCCTGCAGACCCTGATGGTCAAGCAGTTCAAGGCGGTGCCGACCGAACAATGGCCGGCACTGGCGGCGGAAATGGACAAGGAGTTCCATCCGCTGCACATCGTGCTGGGCAGCACCGACGACGCCGACTTTTCCGCCGACGAGCAACAGCGCTTGCAGCGCGGCGAGAATGTCGTGCGCATTGGTGACTGGGGCTGGCGCACCCTGGCGGTGGCACCGCTGAATGAGCGCACGGTGGTGCAAATGGTGGTGCCCCCGGACCCGATGGACGTCAGCCTGTTGTACTGGAGCATCAACGTGCTGATCGGCGCTACCATGCTCGCCTGCCTGCTGCTGTGGCTGCGTCCGCACTGGCGCGACCTGGAACGCCTGAAAAGCGCGGCCGAGCGCTTCGGCAAGGGCCACTTGAGTGAACGCACGCAGATTGCCCCCAGTTCCAACATCGGCAGCCTGGCCAATGTGTTCGACACCATGGCCGGCGACATCGAAAACCTGCTGAACCAGCAGCGCGACCTGCTCAACGCCGTCTCCCATGAACTGCGTACACCACTGACCCGCCTGGATTTCGGCCTGGCCCTGGCACTGTCCGACGACTTGCCGGCCACCAGCCGCGAACGCCTGCAAGGGCTGGTGGATCACATTCGCGAACTCGATGAACTGGTGCTGGAACTGCTGTCCTACAGCCGCCTGCAAAACCCGGCGCGGGTGCCGGAACAGGTCGAAGTGTCGCTGGACGAGTTCATCGACAGCATCCTGGGCAGCGTCGATGACGAGCAATCACCGGACATCGTCATCGACGTGCTGCTGCACGGCCAGCTCGAACGCTTCAGCCTCGACCCGCGCCTGACCGCCCGCGCCCTGCAAAACCTGCTGCGCAACGCCATGCGCTATTGCGAAAAACGCATCCAGATTGGTGTGCAAGTGTGCGCCGATGGTTGCGAGATCTGGGTCGACGATGACGGCATCGGCATCCCCGATGACGAGCGCGAACGGATTTTCGAACCCTTCTACCGCCTCGACCGCAGCCGCGATCGCTCAACGGGCGGCTTTGGCCTGGGGCTGGCGATCAGTCGCCGGGCGCTGGAAGCCCAGGGCGGTACGCTCACCGTCGAAGCATCGCCGCTGGGCGGAGCACGTTTTCGCTTGTGGTTGCCGACGCCGGCCTGAGTCATCCGAACTGTCATTCCTGACAGTAGCCAGCTTGTCGATTTAGGCGTTTCATGGTCCCTACGCAGCCAGGTTGTCGCGCCACGCACTGATGACTGGAGGGTAGTGATGGGAGC
This sequence comes from Pseudomonas fluorescens, assembly GCF_902498195.1. Lineage (GTDB taxonomy): Bacteria > Pseudomonadota > Gammaproteobacteria > Pseudomonadales > Pseudomonadaceae > Aquipseudomonas > Aquipseudomonas fluorescens_BU. The sequence goes on from NZ_CABVIY010000003.1 coordinate 552,416, forward strand.
GCCAACAATAAGAAAAGCCGGCCAAGGCACGATCAACGCCATCCGGAAAGTCTGGGTCGACGCGACACCGACTCAGTTTGCGATGGTGATGCCTGACGATGGTTGTTCCCGGCTGGCGGTAAGGATTGGTCAGGGGGATCATTACTTCTTGGTCGGGGACAGGGTGAAGTACACCTTATTGATGGACCAGACAGGGGCGATTGCGCGAGCGCAGGATCTGGTGAAGGCCGGCAGCCGACCTGCCTGACGCGGATCCCTGGCGTTTCACTGTAGGAGCTGCCGAGTGCAACGAGGCTGCGATCTTTTGATCTTGCCTTGAGAGATCAAAAGATCGCAGCCTCGTTGCACTCGACCGCGCCTACGGGATCACGTATTCAACCGGGTGCGCAGCGCCTTGGCCATACCCTCCAGATCCACCATCGGATTACGCCCGATCAACATCCACGCATGCTCCATATCCGCCCAATAGACAATGTTCATCTCGTGCCGGATCTCCTGGGCGAAATGCCGGCTGCCGCTGTTGGAGCGGGTGACGCACACTGCCAGCGGGCCATGGACGGGATCGAGGTAGCTGATCTGGGCGATGGGAACGCCGTCGTACTCGAGGATTTGCGCGCGTTTGAGTTCGGCCCGGGGCAGGACCAGTTGTGCCGGCGTGAGGCTCAGGCCCAGGCGCGCATCGAGGGTGCGCAGCTGCGTGCGTTGGGTGGCTTCGTCGCTGGGCAGGTGGGCGAGGGTTTCCGGCACGTAAAGCACCATGTAGTCCGCCACCAGCTGGCGCCAGTTGTTTTTCTGCTGACTGATTTGCCAGCCCAGGAACAAACGGTCCGCCAGCACGCCGCCGGCCACCAGCCCGGCTGCCGCCGCGAGGAACCAGCGGCGACTGACGGGCGGACGGGCCGGCGCGGGCAGGGTGTCGAGCATGGCTTGCAGGCGATTCACCGGCGCCTGGCGCCCCAGTTCGTCGTAAGCCGCCTTGAATGGCAGGCTGCTGCGGTTCAGCCATTGCAGGCGCAGGCCGAGCATCGGGTCTTCGGCCACGGCCGCGTCGATACGCTGACGCTGTTCGGTGTCGAGTTGGTCGTCCAGATAAGCCACCAGTTGCTCATCCGGGATTAGCGCGTTCATCGACGTTCTCCGCTGGAAGGGGTCGGCACCGAATGCAAGGGCGGGTACTCGGCGAGTTTGCCCCGGGCGGCGGCCAGGCGACTCATTACGGTGCCGATGGGCACCTGTAGCACCTCGGCGACCTCGCGATAGGACAAGCCTTCGACATAGGCCAGAAACACCGTTTCGCGCTGGGCTTCAGGCAACGCATCGACACGGCGGATGACCTGCGCCGCCAGGACGTGGGTTTGTGCTGCGTACTCGCCGTCGAACGACAACACTTCTTCGCCCTCCATCGTGCCCTGACCTTGACGCACCCGTCGGGCGCGCACTTCGTTGAGCCAGACCGAATGCAGAATGCTCATCAGCCAGCGGTCCATGCGCGTGCCCGACTCGAATTGCCCGGCCCGTTCCAGCGCCCGCACACAGGTGGCTTGCACCAGGTCTTCGGCGACATGCCTTTGCCTCGACAACAGCAGGCCGTAGCGCCACAAACGCGCCAGGTGCTGACCCAGTTCTGCCCGTATTGCCTGATCGCTGGCGATAACGGCCTCCGTTATTTCGGGATATCAGGTTTTCGATGAGTCGTTGATGGCCTCGGCCAGGTCCTGGTATTCCTCGCAGGTCGTGCTGCCGCAAATCGATTTGATCTGTTGCAGCTGTTCCTGGGCGAGATCCAGTCGACCCTTGACCACATAAGCTTCGCCGAGATATTCGCGGACTTTTGCATAGTGTGGGTCAAGTTTGACCGATTGCAGGTAAAAAGCGATGCCTTCGTCGGTGCGTCCCAGTTTGCGCGTGGCATAGCCACGATAATTCAAGGCCTTGGCGGTGTCGGGCTGCTCTAGCGTGTCGAGGAGTGCCAGGGCCTCTTCGTAGCGTCCGTCCTTCGCCAGTTGATAGGCGTAATCGGTGCGGTCGGCATCCGACAGCGCTTTGCTGGTTTGCTTGACGCACCTCTGCGCCTTGGTGTCGAAGACCTGATCCCTGGGGCACTGGGGTCTGGCGGGCGTGTCTTCCTCGCCATTGGCCCAGGCGTGCGAACCGGACAACACCACAGCCAGTACCAGCGGTGCGGTAAAGATCGAATGACGGCGATGCATGGGCAATGCTCCAGGGGGGCAGGGGTAGGACCAGTAAAACTTAAACACTGCAGCGTGAACAATTATTCATTGTTGTCTTTAAATCGGTGGTGTGGCCTTCGCGAGCAAGCCCGCTCCCACAGGAGCAATGCGTGGCAAATGTGGGAGCGGGCTTGCTCGCGAAGGGGCCGGAACATGCACCACATAATTCCAACCGGTCCCGCTTTTGGCCGAACCACTGCCTTACTGCCCACCTCAATGCCTTGTTATAGTCGGGCCCTCTTTTTTTGCCCGCTAAAAGGATCACCGGCATGTCCCAATACACCGCGTTCACCGTCGAACTGGCCGATAAAATCGCTCATGTGCAGATCAATCGTCCGGAAAAGATCAACGCGATGAACGCTGCCTTCTGGAGCGAGATCGTCGAGATTTTCCAATGGATCGATGACACCGATGAAGTGCGGGTGGTGGTCCTCAGCGGGGCCGGCAAGCATTTTTCCTCCGGCATCGACCTGATGATGCTGGCCGGCGTGGCCAATGAGCTGGGCAAGGACGTCGGACGCAACGCGCGCCTGCTGCGCCGCAAGATCCTCAACCTGCAAGCCTCCTTCAACGCCGTCGACAATTGCCGCAAACCGGTGCTGGCGGCCATCCAGGGGTATTGCCTGGGCGGCGCCATCGACCTGATCGCCGCGTGCGACATGCGTTACGCCGCCGAAGACGCGCAGTTCTCGATCAAGGAAATCGACATCGGCATGGCCGCCGACGTCGGCACGCTGCAACGCTTGCCGCGAATCATCGGTGACGGCATGCTGCGTGAACTGGCTTACACTGGTCGCCACTTCGGCGCCGAAGAAGCCCGTGGCATGGGCCTGGTCAATCGCGTCTACAGCGACACCGCCAGCCTGCTCGATGGCGTCATGGGCATTGCCCGCGAGATTGCGAGCAAGTCGCCGATAGCCGTCACGGGCACCAAGGCGATGATCAGCTACATGCGCGATCACCGCATCGATGACGGCCTCGAATACGTCGCCACCTGGAACGCCGCCATGCTGCAATCCAACGATTTGCGCGTGGCCATGGCCGCCCATATGAGCAAACAGAAACCCGAATTTCTGGATTGATTGAAAAATGACTTCACGCTGGACCACTGCAGTACTGGACACCGACCAACCCGGCGGCTGGGCCGTTGCGCGTAGCCCCGAAGGCTTCCTGTTCGATGACAATGGCGCGCTGTTCCCACGGGAATGGCTCAAGCGCCAGGACCTGCCGGTTCTCGCCGAACACGGCATCGGCCACCTCGACGGCGAGCCGGTGTACCTGCTGGAGTTGCGTAGCCCGGGCGATGTACCGGGCTGCAACTGGAAAGGCTTGCGGGCGTTCATGCTCGAAGGCGATCACACGCTCTACAAGGTGCTCGGTTACGCCGCGCAGATCGGCACCTGGGCCCGTGAACATCGCTTTTGCGGCAATTGTGGCCAGGCCATGGTCCAGGTGCCGCGTGAGCGGGCGATGTATTGCCAGCCGTGCGACATGCGCAGCTACCCGCGCATCTCGCCGAGCATGATCGTGCTGGTCACCCGTGGCGACGAGATTTTGCTGGGGCGTTCTCCGCGCTTTGTGCCGGGGGTCTACAGCACGCTGGCGGGGTTTGCCGAGCCTGGTGAATCGGCCGAGGACTGCCTGATCCGCGAGGTGCGGGAAGAAGTGCGGATCGAGGTCAAGAACATCCAGTACATGGGCAGCCAGTGCTGGCCGTTCCCGCATTCGATGATGCTCGGCTTCCATGCCGAATACGCCGGTGGCGACATCGTCTGCCAGGAAGACGAGATCGAAGACGCCCAGTGGTTCAATGTGCACGCGCTGCCGCCGTTGCCGGCGTCACGCTCGATTGCCCGTTACCTGATCGACGTCTATGTGGCGCGTCGTCTAGGCCACGCTGAACCAGTGTTGCCAGGCTAGCCGCACGGTCAGCCCCAGCACCACGGTGATGAACACCGGACGGATGAATTTCGCGCCGCCGCTGATGGCGGTGCGAGCCCCGAAGAAGGCCCCGACCATCACCGACAGGCCCATGCTCAGGCCGATGATCCAGTCCACCTGCCCGGAAAATACGAACACCGACAGCGCCGCGATGTTGCTGACGAAGTTCATGCTGCGCGCCACGCCGCTGGCCTTGACCAGGTCGATCGGGTACATCAGCAGGCTGCTGACGGTCCAGAACGCCCCCGTCCCGGGACCGGCCACGCCATCGTAGAAACCGAGGCTGAAGCCCTGGGTCGACTGCCACTTCTTTTTGATCGGCGCATCGCTGTCCAGCGGCGCTTTCGGCGTGCCGCCAAACAACAGGTAGAGGCCGCAGGCGAAGACGATCACCGGCAGCATCTTGTTCAGCCATTCGGCCGGCAGGTAATGCGCGACGATGGCACCGGTCAGTGCGCCGACCAGGGTGCCGACGATGGCGTGCATCCATTGCCTTGGATGGAACAGCTTGCGGCGGTAGAAGGTAAAGCTGGCGGTGGCCGAGCCGAAGGTAGAACTGAGTTTGTTGGTGCCCAGCACCAGGTGGGGCGGCAGGCCGGCGGTGAGCAAGGCGGGCGTGGTCAACAGGCCGCCACCGCCGGCGATGGCATCGATGAAGCCGGCAATGAAAGCGACAAAGGCCAGAATGGCCAGGGTGGTGAGGTCAACGCTGAGTTCGAAAGGCATGGAATCGGGCTTAATCGGCAGGGTGCAGCAAAGGGGCTGCGGGGAAGGGGCGATATCTTACCCGCATCCAATCTCGTGGGCGACCGATTGCTTTGTGTAGGAGCTGCCGCAGGCTGTGATCTTCTTAAAAGCAAAATCAAAAGATCGCAGCCTGCGGCAGCTCCTACAGTGGACCGGTGTTTACAGGCCCAGGTCCGAGAGGCCCGGATGATCGTCAGGGCGACGACCCAGCGGCCAGTGGAACTTGCGGTCGCTTTCCTTGATCGGCATGTCGTTGATGCAGGCAAAGCGGTTGGCCATCAGGCCGTTTTCGTCGAACTCCCAGTTTTCGTTGCCATAGGAGCGGAACCAGTTGCCCGAGTCGTCGTGCCATTCATAGGCGTAACGCACGGCTATGCGGTTGTCGGTGAAGGCCCAGAGTTCCTTGATCAGGCGATAGTCCAGCTCCTTGGCCCATTTGCGGGTCAGGAAGCCCTTGGCTTCTTCGCGGTTGTAGGCGAATTCGGCGCGGTTACGCCATTTGGTGTCCAGGGTGTAGGCCAGCGAGACGCGCTGCGGATCGCGGGAGTTCCAGCCATCTTCGGCCAGGCGGACTTTTTCGATGGCCGATTCACGGGTGAACGGCGGCAATGGCGGACGAACTTCGGCGTTGGACATTTCAAGTCTCCGTAAGAATGTAAAGTTCAAGCAAGTGGTTGGGCTTGATCAAGTCAAGACAGGTCCAATAACTTTCGCGCCATGCATTGCGCATTATCGGCGGCACTGTAATCACCCATGACAAGCGCCACGGTGATGGCACCATCAATCAGGATCAACAGCTGTTTGGCCAGCAGCTGCGGATCCTCGGCACCATATTCGGTACACAGCTCGCACACGTAGTCGAGCAGCTTCTGTTTGTGGTCCTTGGCGACCAGGCGGACCGGGTCCCGGGGGTCGCCGGTTTCGCCACTGGTGTTGATGAACGCGCAGCCGCGAAAGCCTTCGGAGTCGAACCACGCCTTGAGCACGGTGAACAGGTTGAGCAGGCGCCCGGCCGGAGTTTGGGCCTGGTCGACTTCGCTTCTGTACCAGTGCATCCAGCGTTGATCCCGGCGTTGCAGGGCCGCGACGGTCAGTTCCTCCTTGTTGGCGAAGTAGCGGTAAATGCTTTTTCTGGAGACGCCGGCGGTCTTCACCAGGAGATCCATGCCCGTGGCGGCAATGCCACTTTTGTAGATCAACTTTTCGGTGACATCCAGAATGATATCGCGTGTGTCGTTGCTGGTTATCTTGTTCATGGCGCTTACAGTAGAACGATCGTTCTCCTTGGTCAATAGAAACTATCTGTTTATTAGTCCGCCTTCGCGAGCAAGCCCGCTCCCACCTTTGAAATGCGTTTCCCTGTGGGAGCGGGCTTGCTCGCGAAGCGGCCATCACAGACGACGACAAGACCCGAACCCATCCATGGTGTAAGCTCTCAAACTCTCTGGATTCGACCCGATTGCGAGCCCTATGCCGTTGCTTTTCAAACGCTCCCTGCTGCCCAAACTGCGCAGTTTCCCGCTGACCGCCGATGCCGTCACCATCCTCTCCGGCGCTGCCGAATTCCGTCGTTGCCTGCTGGAAAAAATCGCCAGTGCCACCCAGCGCATCTATATCGTCGCGCTGTACCTGCAACAGGACGAGGCTGGCCAGGAAATTCTCGATGCCCTGCACGCGGCTAAACTGGCGCGTCCGCAACTGGACGTGGTGGTGGTCGTCGACTGGCTGCGCGCCCAGCGCGGCCTGATCGGTGCCGGCAAGCAACCGGGCAATTCGGCCTGGTATCAAGAAATGACCCGTACCCACGCCAGTGAAGTGCCGGTGTACGGCGTGCCGGTGCAGACCCGCGAGCTGTTCGGCGTGTTGCACTTGAAAGGCTTCATCATCGATGACTGCGTGATCTACAGCGGTGCGAGTCTGAACAACGTCTACCTCCACAAGTTCGAAAAATACCGCTACGACCGCTATCACCTGCTGCACAGTCGCGAACTGGCCGATTCGATGCAGCATCTGGTGCAGCACGGCCTGGTGGCGTCCAAGGCGGTGCATCGCCTCGACCTGCCCAACCTGCCAACCACCCGCAGCCTGCGCAACGACATCGGCGACCTGCGCAGCCGGCTCAAGCACGCCGCCTACGACACCACCCAGGGCACCACGGACAAGAGCGGCCTGTCGGTCAGCCCTTTGCTGGGCGTGGGCAAGAACAACCCGCTGAACCGGGCGATTTGCGAACTGATTGCCAGCGCCCAGCATCAGCTGACCATCTGCACGCCGTACTTCAATCTGCCGCTGGCGATCATCCGTGAGGTCAACCGGGCGCTGGCCCGTGGCGTGAAGATCGACATCGTGGTCGGTGACAAGACCGCCAACGACTTCTACATCCCGCCGAGCGAGCCGTTCAAGGTGATTTCGGCGCTGCCGTACCTCTACGAAATCAGCCTGCGCCGCTTCGCCAAGCGCCATCAACGCAACATCGACAGCGGCCAGTTGAACCTGCACCTGTGGAGGGACGACGATCACACCTACCACCTCAAGGGCATGTGGATCGACAAGCGTTACACCTTGCTGACCGGCAACAACCTCAACCCGCGGGCGTTCCGGCTGGACCTGGAAAATGCCTTGCTGATCGATGATCCCAAGGGTGAACTGCTGGAGCCGCGCGCCAGGGAACTGAAAGAGATCTTCCAGCACACGACGCGCATCGAGCGTTATCAGGATCTGGAAACATTGCCTGAATACCCGGCCGGGGTGGCGAAGTTTCTCAAGCGTGTGAGTCGCGTGCGGATCGAGCGGTTGCTGTATCGGATTCTGTAAAGGGCAAATAATGTGGTGTGGGTGAGCACGCCTTCGCGAGCAAGCCCGCTCCCACAGGGGGCCTGAGTCGAATCACAATTTTGTGATCGTCACAAATCCCATGTGGGAGCGGGCTTGCCCGCGAAGAGGCCCGCCCAGGCGCTAGAACACTCAGTTCAAACCCAACTTCCCGCGCAACGTCGACAAATCCTCCGCCAGCGTATTGACCGGCCCGACCAGCGCCTTGCGATCGTTTTCCTTCACCTTGTCGTACGTCTCGAAACCACCCTCTTTGGTTTTGTACTTGGCCAGTGTCTTGTTGACCGTGGCGAAATTCTTGTCGACCTTGGCGATGAACGCGGCGTCCTGTTGCTCGATCTGCGGACGGAACAGGTCGACGATTTTCTTCGCCCCGTCGATGTTGCCCTGGAAGTCATAGAGGTCGGTGTGGCTGTAGCGATCTTCCTCGCCGGAGATCTTGGTGGCCGCGACTTCTTCGAGCAACGCAGCGGCGCCGCCGACGACTTTTTCTGGCGGGAAGGTCAGGCCGGCGACGCGGGCTTGCAGGTCCTGGACGTCCTTGTTCAGGCCGTCCGCCAGCTCGCCCAGGCCCTGGGTGCTGTTTTGCGAAAACAGCGAATACTCGATGCGGTGGAAACCGGTGAAGTCTTCAGCCTTCACGCCTTGCTCGTGGTCGTCGACCCGCGAGTCGATGGACGCGTCCAGGTCACTGAACAGCTCGGCGATCGGCTCGATCGACTCGTAGTAAACCCGGGTCGGCGCGTAGAGTTGTTTCGCGGTGGCCAGGTCGCCTTTTTTCACCGCGTCGGTGAACTGCCGGGTGTGGCTGGCCAGTTCATCGAGTTGCTCGGTGACGTAGATCTTGTAGTCGGAAATCGGCTGCACCAGCTCCAGCGGCGCTGTCGCGGCGAACGCTGAAAACGGGGTATTGAGCAAGCCTAGGGTCAGCATTAACGCCAGTGGCGACTTTTTCATGGGAGGGCTCCGTGGGTGATCAGGTTGTTGTTTTTGGTTGGGTGGCTTTGAGCAGCGAGCGACCGATGAAGTCCTGGTCGCCAGTGACACCGGGCAGGGTGAAGAAGTACCCGCCGCCGACCGGCTTGAGGTATTCCTCCAGCGGTTCGCCGTTGAGGCGGGTCTGTACGGTGATAAAGCCTTTCTCCAGGTCGGCCTGGTAGCAGATGAACAGCAGGCCCATGTCCAGTTGCCCGTTCTTGTTCACGCCGTTGGAGTAGTTGAACGGCCGGCGCAGGATCAGGTTGGCCTGGCTCGCGGCGGTGCGTGGGTTGGCGAGGCGGATGTGGGCGTCGAGTCTGGTCACCTTGCCTTCGGGGTCCCGGGTGTAGTCCGGGACTTCGCTTTCATGCTGGCCGCCCATGGGCGCGCCGCTGCTTTTGACCCGGCCAAGAATGCTTTCCTGTTCCAGCAACGGTGTGCGGTCCCAGCGCTCGACGAAGTTGCGGATGATTCGCACCGCCTGATAGCTGCCGTTCGCCGCCCAGGCCGGTTCGTCGCCGCCGGGCTGGACCCAGACAATGCGGTCCATGGTGTTGCCGTCGTTGGAATCGGGGTTGGCCGAACCGTCGCGAAAACCGAGGAAATTGCGCGCGCTTTGCGCCGGGACGCCGGGCTTGGCCGGGGCCTGGGGCGGCACGCTGCCTTCCTGTTTCCAGCGCACCAGCAGCAGGTCCGGGAGGTTTTTCACGATGTCGCGCAGGGCGTGGATGTTGGTGTCGGCGGTGTTGGCGCAGAACTGCACACTCAAGTCGCCGTGGCAGCAATCGGCGTCCAGCGCGTCGTTGGGAAACCCGACCATGCGCATCAGGCGCTTGGGTTTGGCTGCGGCCAGGCCGAAGCGCTCGTCGAACAAGGAATCGCCGACCGACACGGTGATGGTCAGGTTGTCCGGCGTGACCACCGGGCCAAGAATCCCGGAATCCACCGGTGGCAGTTTCGGGTCGACCTGGGCCACCGGCCCACCTTTCATCAGGAACGCGATGCGTTCGTTGAGCGTGCGAAACAGCCGCTCCAGGTCTTCGCGGTCGCTGGCCAGCACATCGAAGGCCACCAGCATGCCGGATGCCGGGCGCGGGGTGACGATGCCGCTCTGGTGCTGACCGTGAAAGGCGTGACGGTCTTCGGTGCGGTCGCTGCTGGGCGCTTGTGTGACTTGCGCGGGGCTGGCGGCCATGGCCGGGCAGCTAAGCGCCGCGCCTGCGAGGGCGACACCGGCGGCGCCCATGCCCATCAATACCCGGCGTCGCTGGAGGTTCATTTGCTCTGAATCGTTCATCTGAATGTCGTCTTCTGCTTACAGGCCGGAGAGGCCGAGGGCGGGATCAATGCCGTCGAGTGCGGTGGCCAGGGCCTTGGCCTTGTCGGCGATTTGCTGGCGCTGTTTGGTGTTGACGCTGTCGTAGCTGGCATAAGTGCCATCGACCTTGAAACCCTTGAGTTCGCTGTCGAATGCGACGAGGGCGTTGTCGATCCCGGGCAGCAGGTCGGCGGCGGACTTGGCCAGCAGCGGGCGCAGCAGTTCGACGACCTTGCGCGCGGCGTCGAGGTTGCCGGCGAAGCCGTTCAGGTCGCTGTGGCTGTAGCGTTCTTCTTCACCGCTGCCGGCGCGCACATCGCCGAGGCTGTTGAAATTGCGCACCACGATGTTCACCAGTTGCTCCGGCGGCAATGGCTGGGCGAGCAGCTGTTGCTTAAGGGCGGTGACGTCCGCAAGCAGCCGCTGGGCGACCGGTGCCAGGCCGTCGAGGTTGCGTTGCTGGAACAGCGCGTATTCGAGGCGATGGAAGCCGATGAAGGCCGGGTCCTGCTCGCGCTTCTCGAAATAATCGGCGCGGGCGTTGATGGCGTTGTCCAGCTCGGCGAGCCGTTGCGCGGCCGGGGCGATGCGTTGATAAGCGGCGCGGGCCGGTGCGTACAGGGTTTGTGCCTGGCTCAAGTCGCCGGCTTCGATGGCTTGATCGAGTGCGCTGACGGTTTCGATCAGCGCGCTGCCCTGGCGACTCAAGTAGACGCGAAATTCCGACAGCGGTCCGACGAACGCCACCATCGACGGCCTGGCCTTGGCCGCCGCATCGGAGGCCGCCGTCGGGGTCACATGCAAGGTCCCGCGCGGGTTGCTCAGCAGGCCGCAGGTGATCGCGTAATCGCCGGGCAACAGGTTGGCGTTGATCACCTGGCTCAGGCCGGGGGCGATGTTTTCCCGTTCCTCGACCACCAGCACACCGTCGAGGATTTCCCATTCAACCGCGCGATCGGAACGGTTGAGGATCCGGAAGCTGGCGCGACCGGCCGGGACGCTCAGGGCATTGGGCTGGCAACTGTGCGGGTGAATGGTCACCAGCACTTCGTCGTGGTTGGCCAGGCGCTTGGCCGCGGCGATTGTCGAGGCGTAGTAGAACAGGCCGCCGGCGGCGATCATCACGATCACCGAACCGGCCACCGCCCAGCGCAAGGCGCGGGGAGGGGAAGCCTGGGGAGGGATTGGGTCTGGCATGGTTGCCCTTGTTGGCTGCTGGAAAAAATAGCGATTGCCCCTGTAGGAGCGAGCACGCTCGCGATGGACTCACAGGCACCGCGGGGCATCAGGTTTCACGCGTTATCGTTGACGACCATCGTCGGAACGCCGCCCGGAGACAGGCTCGCTCCTATATGGAGCGGGACCCGGGAGGAAGAACATCACCAGCGCCACCGCCAGATAAATCAGGTAGGCGCCCAGGGTGCTGAGGGTCGGGGCATCCTGATAGCCGAACATGCCCGCCAGCACCGAGCCCAACGGGCCGTCCATCGGCAGCGTGGCACTGATGTCGAAGAGCACGGTTTGCAGGTGATTCCACACGCCGGCTTCATGCAGCGCCTGGACCGAATTGGCGAGGATCCCGGCGGCCACCACCAGGATGAACAGGCCGGTCCAGCGAAAGAACGCGCCGAGGTTCAGGCGCAGGCTGCCGCTGTAGATCAGGAAACCGACGATGATCGCCAGGATCAGGCCGAGCAGGGCGCCCATCGGGGCTGCGGGGCCCTCGCTTTGCTGGAACACCGCCAGCAGGAAAAACACCGTTTCCAGGCCTTCGCGGGCGACCGCAAAGAACACCATGGCAATCAGCGCGGTCACCTGGTGCTTCGAGCCAGCCATGGCCTGGTCGAGGGAAACGTGCAGCGAATGCTTGATCGAACGCGCCACCTTGCGCATCCAGAACACCATGGAGCTGAGGATGCCGACCGCCACCAGGCCGACCACGCCTTCAAACAGTTCCTGCTGTTTCTGCGGAAACTCGGCGCTGACCAGCTCCAGGCCGCCGCCGACCAGCAGGGCGAGGGCGGCGGCAAGGAACACGCCGATCCACACGGCGGGCATCCACTGGCCGCGACCGGTCTGTTTGAGGTAGCTGGCGATGATGCCAACGATCAACGCGGCCTCGATGCCTTCGCGCAACATGATCAGAAAGGGGACAAGCATTCGGCACCGCTGTGGAAATAGGTAGGGTGCTAAGTTGTAACATAATGACACTCATTCCCAAATGCCAGCGATTGACATTTACCTGAACCTAAGCTGAACAACACCTTTTTTGTGGCCGACGCTGATGCAATGTGGGAGCGGGCTTGCTCGCGAAAGCGGTGTGTCAGTTGACACATGTATTGACTGACCCACCGCTTTCGCGAGCAAGCCCGCTCCCACAGGGACCTGCGTTGGGCTTGCGGCTGCGCTAATATGCCCACCACCCAAACAACAGGCCTCACCTCGCTCAATGTCGGAAAAAGACACCATCTCCATTCACCTGGTGCGTGAAGCGCTGTTGCAGAGTTGCGCCCCGGGCGCGGCCACCCTCGAAGTGTTGAGCAAAGTCGGCATCGATTCGAGCCTGCTCGACACCAGCACTGCGCGGGTGCCGGCCACCGCCTATGCGCGGCTTTGGCGGCTGTTGGCGCGACGTGGGGACGATGAGTTTTTCGGCATGGACCCGCGCAAGCTCAAATCCGGCAGCCTTGAGTTTCTTTGCCACTGCGCCATGGTGCAGTCGAGCCTGGCGGCGGGGCTCGCCAGCGGCCTGGGTTTTCTGTCGTTGATGCTCGAACGCATGCCGGCCGAACTGGTGCGCCAACAAAGCCTGGCGGAAATCGTGCTGCTGGAAGACGATCACGAACCGCGTCGCGCCTTCACCTATTTCACCTACTGGATGATCGTGCACGGCGTTGCGTGCTGGCTGGCGGGGCGGCGGATTCCGATCCTGGCCATCGAGTTACGCTGCCCGCAGCCGGATTTCTGCGATGACTACCAGGTGATGTTTTCCGAGAACCTGCGCTTCGACCGGCCGCGCACGCGGATGATTTTTTCCGCCGACTGCCTGGACTTGCCGATCAAGCGCACGGCCGAGGAACTCAAGCGCTTCCTGGCCCAGGCGCCGGCGAATATCCTGGTGAAATATCGCGATCCGCAGAGCCTGGCCAGCCGGATCAAGCACGACCTGCGCGCGATCCCCGCCGAGCAATGGCCGGAAACCGAAGCCCTGGCGCAACGCCTGTGCATGTCGGCCTCGACCCTGCGCCGGCGCCTGGCGGAGGAAGGGCAAACCTACCAGGGGCTCAAGGACAGCGTGCGCAAGGAATTGGCCATTGTCTGGCTGGCCGAGCCGAGCATCAGCTTCGCCGACATCGCCACGCGCCTGGGGTTTGCCGATGCGAGCTCGTTCTACAAGGCGTTCCGCAAGTGGTCGGGGTCCAATCCCGGGCATTACCGCAGTCTGATTCTCAACGAAGCGACCTGATCCGGGTTTAATGTTGATTCGGACGGCCCCTTCGCGAGCAAGCCCGCTCCCACCGTTGGAATGCATTCCCCTGTGGGAGCGGGCTTGCTCGCGAAGAGTCCCTCACAGACACCACACCTCTCGACACCTTGGCCAAACCAGTCAAGCAACTTGATAACTTTGACCATTGCCCCGCACCCCGCGCGGAGCGAGTATTTCCCTGTGAGTTACGGTTCCCCCAACCTAATAAAAACACAGAGGGATTCTGGCAATGCGCGATTACTTGTCTGCTGTTTCACAGTTCAATTATCAGCACACCGTCGACGCCGCGCTCGCTGGCGATCTGACTGGCCTCAACGCCTGTATCGAATGCTGCGACCGCCATGCCCTGCCGGGGCGGATCGCACTGTTCTGGGAAGGCCGCGATGGCGCCAGCGCGACGTACACCTTCAGCGACCTGCAGGACAAGGCCGCGCGTTTCGCCAATTTCCTTCTGAGCCAGGGCGTGAAGCAGGGCGACAAGGTCGCGGGCCTGCTGCCGCGCAACATCGAATTGCTGATCACCGTGTTCGCCACCTGGCGCATCGGCGCGGTCTACCAGCCGCTGTTTACCGCCTTTGGCCCCAAAGCCATCGAGCACCGCCTCGGCTCCTCGGGCGCCAAAGTCGTGGTCACCGACGCGGTCAATCGCGCCAAACTGTCCGAAGTCGCCGATTGCCCGACCATCGTCACCGTCGGCGGCCCCAAGGGGCAGGGCATCGTGCGCGGTGACTACAGTTTCTGGGCCGAACTGGCCAATTATTCCAATGCCTGTGAACCGGTGATGCTGACCGGCGAAGACCCGTTCCTGCTGATGTTCACCTCGGGCACCACCGGTCCGTCGAAAGCGCTGTCGGTGCCGCTCAAGGCCATCGTCGCCTTCGAGAGCTACACCCGCGACGCCGTGGACCTGCGCCCGGAAGACGCCTTCTGGAACGTCGCCGATCCGGGTTGGGCCTACGGCATCTATTTCGGCGTGACAGGTCCCATGGCCATGGGGCACCCGATCACCTTCTACGATGGCCCGTTCACCCTGGAAAGCACCTGCCGGGTGATCAACAAATACGGGATCAGCAACCTCACCGGCTCACCCACCGCCTATCGCCTGTTGATCGCCGGCGGCGACGAATTCGCCAAATCGATCAAGGGCAAGCTGCGCATCGTCAGCAGCGCCGGCGAGCCGCTGAACCCGGAAGTGATCCGCTGGTTCGCCGACAACCTTGGCGTGGTGATCCACGACCACTACGGCCAGACCGAACTGGGCATGGTCCTGTGCAACCACCATGGCCTGGACCACCCGATCCACATGGGCGCCGCCGGTTTCGCCTCGCCCGGCCACCGCATCGTGGTGCTTGACGATGAATACAAGGAGCTGGGGGTCGGCCAGCCCGGCATCCTGGCGATCGACCGCACGCAGTCGCCGATGTGCTGGTTCGCCGGCTACGAAGGCGCACCGACCAAGGCGTTCGTCGGCAACTACTACCTGAGCGGCGACACCGTCGAGTGGAACCCGGATGGCAGCATCAGCTTCGTCGGCCGTAGCGATGACGTCATCACCACCTCCGGCTACCGCGTCGGTCCGTTCGACGTGGAAAGCGCCTTGATCGAACACCCGGCGGTGGTGGAGGCGGCGGTGGTCGGCAAGCCCGATCCGGAGCGCACCGAACTGGTCAAGGCCTTCGTCGTGCTCGGCGCGCAATACCGTGCCGCGCCGGAACTGGCCGAAGAGCTGCGCCAACACGTGCGCAAGCGCCTGGCCGCACACTCGTACCCCCGTGAAATCGAATTTGTCAGCGAGTTGCCGAAAACCCCAAGCGGCAAATTGCAGCGCTTTATCTTGCGCAACCAGGAAATCGCCAAGGCTCAAGAGGCCGCCGCGAAGAACGTTTCAGCTTGAACCCAAGGAAACAATGATGCAGATCGAAAACAAGGTTTTTCTCGTCACCGGCGGTGCTTCGGGCCTGGGCGCGGCCACCGCTGAAATGCTGGTCGCCGCCGGCGCCAAAGTGATGCTGGTGGACATGAACGCCGAAGCCGTCGCGGCTCAGGCCCAGCGCCTGGGCGCGCAAAGCGTGGTCGCGGACATCAGCGACGAAGCGGCGGCCGAAGCGGCAGTGCAGGCGACGGTCAAGGCCTTTGGCGGCCTCAATGGCCTGGTCAATTGCGCCGGCATCGTGCGTGGCGAGAAGATCCTCGGCAAGAACGGTCCGCATGCGCTGGCCAGCTTCAGCCAGGTGATCAATGTCAACCTGATCGGCAGTTTCAACATGCTGCGCCTGGCGTCGGCAGCCATTGCCGAAAGCGCAGCGGATGCCGATGGCGAGCGCGGCGTGATCATCAACACCGCCTCGGCCGCCGCCTATGACGGGCAGATCGGCCAGGCCGCCTACGCGGCCTCCAAAGGCGCCATCGTCAGCCTGACCTTGCCGGCCGCCCGTGAGTTGGCGCGCTTCGGCATCCGCGTGATGACCATCGCCCCGGGCATCTTCGAGACGCCGATGATGGCCGGCATGACCCCGGAAGTCCGTGATTCCCTGGCCGCCGGCGTACCGTTCCCGCCACGCCTGGGCAAACCCGCCGAATACGCGGCGCTCGCCCGGCATATCATTGAAAACAGCATGCTCAATGGCGAGGTGATCCGTCTCGACGGTGCCTTGCGCATGGCGGCCAAATAAGGAGGATTTGTCATGACGCTTGCCAACGATCCAATCGTTATCGTCAGCGCCGTCCGCACCCCGATGGGTGGTTTCCAGGGCGAACTGAAAAGCCTCACTGCACCGCAACTGGGGGCTGCCGCGATCAAGGCCGCCGTAGAGCGCGCCGGTGTCGCCACGGATGCCGTCGATGAAGTGTTGTTCGGTTGTGTATTGCCCGCCGGTCTTGGCCAGGCCCCGGCCCGCCAGGCGGCGCTGGGCGCCGGTCTGGACAAGTCGACCCGCTGTACCACGGTGAACAAGATGTGCGGCTCCGGCATGGAAACCGCCATCCTGGCCCATGACATGCTGCTGGCCGGCAGCGCCGAGGTGGTCATCGCCGGAGGCATGGAAAGCATGTCCAACGCGCCATACCTGCTGGACCGCGCCCGTGCCGGCTACCGCATGGGCCACGGCAGGGTGCTCGATTCGATGTTCCTCGACGGTCTCGAAGACGCCTACGACAAAGGCCGCCTGATGGGCACCTTTGCCGAAGACTGCGCCGAAACCAACGGCTTCAGCCGCGAAGCCCAGGATGCCTTTGCCATTGCCTCGACTACCCGTGCGCAGCAGGCGATCAAGGACGGCAGCTTCAAGGACGAGATCGTGCCGCTGACCGTGACCGTCGGCAAGGAACAGGTGACGATCAGCCACGACGAACAGCCGCCCAAAGCCCGGCTGGACAAGATCGCATCGCTGAAACCGGCGTTCCGCGAGGGCGGTACGGTGACGGCGGCGAACGCCAGCTCGATTTCCGACGGTGCGGCGGCACTGGTGCTGATGCGCCGTTCCGAAGCCGACAAGCGTGGCCTCAAGCCGCTGGCGGTGATCCATGGTCATTCGTCCTTCGCCGATACGCCGGGCCTGTTCCCGGTGGCGCCGATTGGCGCGATCAAGAAACTGATGAAGAAAACCGGCTGGTCGCTGGACCAGGTCGATCTGGTGGAAGTCAACGAAGCCTTCGCCGTGGTCGGCATGGCCGCGATGACCCACCTGGAAATCCCCCATGACAAGCTCAACGTGCACGGCGGCGCTTGCGCACTGGGCCACCCGATCGGTGCCTCCGGCGCACGGATCATCGTGACCCTGCTGTCGGCCCTGCGCCAGAAAGGCCTGAAGCGCGGTGTGGCGGCAATCTGCATCGGTGGCGGCGAAGCCACGGCGATGGCCGTGGAGTGCGTGTATTAAGGCTTGCGACAATCCTTGTGGGAGCGGGCTTGCTCGCGAAAGCGGTGTGTCATTCAACAGATAGGCTGACTGACAGGCCCTCTTCGCGAGCAAGCCCGCTCCCACAGGTCCTGTGTCTTAGCTCAATACCAAGGTTTTATTTCAAGGACTGGTCATGATCCCCAATGACGAACAACTTCAAATCAGCGACGCCGCCCGGCAATTCGCCCAGGAGCGGCTGAAACCCTTTGCCGCCGAATGGGACCGCGAACACCGTTTCCCCAAGGAAGCCATCGGCGAGATGGCCGGGCTGGGTTTCTTCGGCATGCTGGTGCCGGAGCAGTGGGGCGGGTGCGACACCGGTTACCTGGCCTACGCCATGGCCCTGGAAGAAATCGCCGCCGGCGATGGCGCCTGCTCGACCATCATGAGCGTGCACAACTCGGTGGGGTGCGTGCCGATCCTCAACTACGGCAACGACGAGCAGAAAGAGCGCTTCCTCAAGCCCCTGGCCAGCGGCGCAATGCTCGGTGCATTTGCCCTGACCGAGCCCCAGGCCGGCTCTGACGCCAGCGGCCTGAAAACCCGCGCCCGCCTGGAAGGCGATCACTACGTACTCAACGGCTGCAAACAGTTCATCACCTCCGGGCAGAACGCCGGGGTGGTGATCGTGTTCGCGGTGACCGACCCGAGCGCCGGAAAACGCGGCATCACCGCGCTGATCGTGCCCACCGATTCGCCGGGCTACACAGTCGCCCGGGTCGAGGACAAACTCGGCCAGCACGCCTCCGACACCTGCCAGATCCTCTTCGAGGACGTGAAAGTCCCGGTGGCCAACCGTTTGGGCGAAGAGGGCGAAGGCTACAAGATCGCCCTGGCCAACCTCGAAGGCGGCCGTGTCGGCATCGCTTCGCAATCAGTGGGCATGGCCCGCGCCGCGTTCGAAGCGGCCCGTGATTACGCCCGTGAGCGTGAAAGTTTCGGCAAGCCGATCATCGAGCATCAGGCCGTGGCGTTCCGCCTGGCGGACATGGCCACCCAGATCGCCGTGGCCCGGCAAATGGTGCATTACGCCGCCGCCCTGCGTGACAGCGGCAAACCGGCCCTGGTCGAGGCCTCGATGGCCAAGCTGTTCGCTTCGGAAATGGCCGAAAAGGTCTGTTCTGCGGCGTTGCAAACCCTGGGTGGATACGGTTACCTCAACGACTTCCCGCTGGAGCGGATCTACCGCGACGTGCGGGTCTGCCAGATCTACGAAGGCACCAGCGATATTCAGCGCATGGTCATTTCGCGCAATCTTTAACAAGGAGCCTACTGTGAGTTACGAAACGATTTTGCTGGAAACCCACGGCCGTGTCGGCCTGATCACCCTGAACCGCCCGCAGGCGCTGAACGCCTTGAACGCGCAGATCGTCAGCGAACTGAACCACGCCCTCGATGGCCTGGAGAAAGATTCGAACATCGGCTGCATCGTGCTGACCGGTTCGAAAAAAGCCTTCGCCGCCGGCGCCGACATCAAGGAAATGGCCGAGCTGACCTATCCGCAGATCTACATCGACGACCTGTTCAGCGACAGCGATCGCGTGGCCAACCGCCGCAAGCCGATCATCGCCGCGGTCAACGGCTTCGCCCTGGGCGGCGGCTGCGAGCTGGCGTTGATGTGTGACTTCATCCTGGCCGGCGACAACGCCAAATTTGGCCAGCCGGAAATCAACCTCGGCGTGTTGCCGGGCATGGGCGGCACCCAGCGCCTGACCCGCGCCGTGGGCAAGGCCAAGGCCATGGAAATGTGCCTGAGCGGGCGCCTGATCGATGCGGTGGAAGCGGAACGTTGCGGCATCGTGGCGCGGATCGTGCCGAGCGATGAACTGCTGGAAGAAGCGCTGAAAGTCGCGGCGTTGATTGCCAAAAAGTCCCTGCCGATCGCCATGATGGTCAAGGAAAGCGTCAACCGTGCCTTTGAAGTGAGCCTGTCCGAAGGCGTGCGCTTCGAGCGCCGGGTGTTCCATGCGGCGTTTGCGACGCAGGATCAGAAGGAAGGGATGGCGGCGTTCATTGCCAAGCGTGAGGCTGAGTTCCAAGGCAAGTGATGTAGCGCCCTTGCGGGTGCTTTCGCGAGCAAGCCCGCTCCCACATTCAACCGTGTTCCTTCAGAAGAATGCGGTCAACTGTGGGAGCGGGCTTGCTCGCGAAGCCTTTAAGCATCACACCAGATAGTTTTTCAACTCCCGGGCAATCACCATCCGCTGAATCTCGCTCGACCCTTCATAGATCTGCGTAATACGCGCATCCCGGTAATAGCGCTCCACCGGATAATCCTCCAGATACCCGTACCCGCCATGAATCTGCATCGCCGACGAGCAGACTTTCTCGGCCATTTCCGAAGCAAACAGCTTGGCTTGCGAGGCCTCCGACAGACACGGCTTGCCGGCGCTGCGCAGCCGCGCGGCATGCAGGATCATCAGCCGTGCGGCATTGAGTTGCATGTGCATGTCCGCCAGCAGGTTGGCGATGCTCTGGTGCTCGATGATCGGCTTGCCGAACTGCACGCGATCGCGGGCGTAGGCCAGCGCCGCTTCGAACGCCGCGCGGGCGATGCCCAGGGCCTGGGCGGCGATACCGATGCGGCCGCCTTCGAGGTTGGACAGGGCGATGGCCAGGCCCTTGCCGCGTTCACCCAGCAGGTTGGCCTCGGGAATGGTGCAGTTGTTCAGGGTGACCGCGCAGGTATCGGAAGCGCGGATGCCCATCTTGTGTTCGCTGCGGTCGACGGTGAAGCCTTCGGTGCTGGTCGGTACGAGGAACGCCGAGATACCGCGCTTGCCGAGGTCCGGATCGGTGACGGCAAACACAATCGCCAGTTTTGCCCGCTTGCCGTTGCTGACAAATTGCTTGGCGCCGTTGATCACCCATTGGCCATCGCGCAGTTCGGCGCGGGTGCGCAGGTTGTGCGCTTCGGAACCGGCCTGGGGTTCGGTCAGGCAGAAGCAGCCGATGGCCTGGCCGCTGGCCAGATCCGCCAGCCAGGTCTGTTTCTGCTCTTCAGTGCCGTAGTTGAGCACCGGCCCGCAGCCCACGGAGTTGTGGATGCTCATCATCGCGCCGGTGGCGCCGTCGCCGGCAGAGATTTCCTCCACCGCCAGGGCATAGGCGACGTAGTCGACATAAGTGCCGCCCCATTCCTCGGGCACCACCATGCCCAGCAGGCCAAGCTCACCCATCTTCGCCACCAGCGCGTCGTCGATCCAGCCGGCCTTTTCCCAGGCCTGGGCGTGGGGCGCGATCTCGCCGCGGGCAAAGTCCCGGGCCATGTCGCGGATCATGACTTGCTCTTCGCTCAATTCGATATCGTGCATGACTCAGCTCCCACTCTGCTCAAACCCGTTGAAGAAGCTCGCCACGTGCGCGGCGTCCAGCGCCTGCAGGGTGGGCGGGTTCCAGCGCGGGGACTTGTCTTTGTCGATCAGCAAGGCGCGCACGCCTTCGATCAGGTCGCCGCGTTCGAACCACTGGCGGTCCAGGTGCAGCTCAAGGGCGAAGCACTGTTCAAGGCTCAGGTGCCGGCCGCGCCGCAGCATGTCCAGGGTGACGCCCATGGCCACGGGGGAACGGGTTTCCAGGAGGTCGGCCGTGGTCGTGGCCCACTCGTGGCTGTCGGCAACAGTGACTTCGCGCAGTTGCTCAACAATACTCGGCACGTCGGGCAGGGCGAAGAAGTGATCGATGGCCGGGCGCAGCGCTTTCAAGGGCGCGTCGGGCAGTTGCTGCACGGCGAGCGTCGCCAGCAGGCCTTGCAGGTCCTTGAGCGGTGTGTCGCGCCATTGCAACTGATCGAGTTGTTCGTCCAGGGTCGCCAGTCTGGCGCTGTCCAGGTACCAGTCGGCCAGGCCGCAATACAGGGCGTCGGCGGCACGGATCTGCACGCCGCTGACGCCCAGGTAAATCCCCAGTTCACCGGGAATGCGCGGCAGGAAATAGCTGCCGCCGACGTCCGGGAAGTAACCAATGCCGACTTCCGGCATCGCCAGACGGCTCTTGTCGGTGACCACCCGCAGGTCGGCGCCTTGCACCAGGCCCATACCGCCGCCGAGGACAAAGCCGTCCATCAGCGCCAGCACGGGTTTGCGGTAGCGGTGGATCGCGAGGTCGAGGGCATATTCCTCGACGAAGAAATCTTCGTGCAGCGTATCGCCGCTTTTGAAACTGTCGTGCAGCGAACGGATGTCGCCCCCGGCACAGAAGGCTTTTTCCCCGGCGCCGCGCAGGACGACCGCATGGACACTGGCGTCGAGCGCCCAGTCATCCAGCTGCCGCTGCAGTTGGCGCACCATGTCGAGGGTCAGGGCGTTGAGGCCGGTGGGGCGATTGAGGGTCAGGTGACCGATGTGGTTGCGAACCTCGGCCAGCACTTCATTTTGCGTGGCATCCATGGCCTGGTCCTGCGGAGAAGAAACCTGAGCAGTCATCACTAACTCCCTGCTTTTATTGTTCTTTATAGAGAAGCTCGCGCGCGAGCGATGCTGGATCGTAACAGTGCAAATTTGTGATGTACAACGGGGATATGTGCAGGCTCTGTCTGCATTTTTGCAATGGTGATTGGATGCACCCAATGTGGGAGCGGGCTTGCTCGCGAAGGCGCCGGCACATCCAGCATTGAGTTGACTGACACTACGCCTTCGCGAGCAAGCCCGCTCCCACCGTATCGTCAGGCGTTACGGCTGAGAACCTCACCTATACTGCGACGTTTGGCGTGTAACTCACTGATATGAATCAACTGTTCAAGGTCTTCAGGGGTGACGTCGAAGAAGGCCTCCATGTCGGCCAGCGCCAGTTTCAGGTCCTGGGCAGTGATCGCCTGGCTGTCGGCGGGCGGATGATCGGCGGGCACCACGGCCACCGGCTCGCTGGCACGCTTGGGGTAACGGATTCGCGTCAGGTTGTTATAGGCCAGGGCGCTGAGCAGCATGATCGACGCGGCGAGCATCACCGGTCCCAGGGCTTTCCAGTCCATGGCAATGGTCGCCGGGTCAGCCAGCACCAGGGTCAATGCCAGCGCGCCGGCCGGCGGATGCAGGCAACGCAGCCAGCACATCAGGATCAGCGCGATGCCCGCCGCCAGGCACGCGCTGCCCAGCGTCCGGCCCAGCACATGGGCAACCAACAACGCCACCACGCCGGCACTCAAGTAGCCGCCAAGGATCGACCAGGGTTGCGCCAGGGCACCGGAGGATACGGCAAACAGCAACACCGCCGAAGCACCCAGCGGGCCAATTAGATGCTGCGCCACTTCCATGCCGAACACCTGGCTGCACAGCCAGACACTGAGCAGGGTGGCGAGGGCCATGCCGATGGCGGCACGGCTCCATTCCGAGGGGCGGGTGTTAATGGCGGCGGGCAACCAGCGTGCAAGCATGACGAAAGTGTTCCGTAGACAAAAAACCGAGGAAAAAAAAAGGCTTGTCTGGGATATCCAGAAAGCCCTTGAAGGTGTTCCAACTGTTGGGGGAGGAACGGGCACAGTGTGCCGATCATTTCCGATGCTGACAAATTCATATTAATGAGGCTTGAGTTCATTAATTTTGATGTGTTGCCACGCGTCGGCCACTGGCGAAACACAGCCATCCCCCCAGCGCGGCGAGGGCGCTCAAGGCGTAGAACATGGTCGGCGCCGGCGTACGCATCAGCAGGAAGCCGCATATCACCGGGCTCAGGGCGCCGCCGAGGGCCGCCAGGTTCTGCGCCCCGTAGTAACTGCCGCGCAGCGCTTCGGGGGCCAGGGTGTCGATGAAGAGGAATTCGGCCGGGTAAATGATGATTTCCCCGAGGGTGAAGATGAACATCGCCACGCACCAGCCAAGCAGGCTGTCCGCCAGGCTGAAGCCGATCAACCCGAGGATGAACAGGCCGGTGCCGCCGGCGATCCAGTAGCGCAGCTGTTCGCGCTTCAGAAATCGCCCGACCTGGTATTGCAGCAAAATCACGCTGATGGCGTTGCAGGCGAGCAGGGCGGCCATGATTTCCAGGGTGTGCTGGTCGTCGCTGGTGACCAGCAGGTACTGCGACAGGTAAAAGGTAAAACGGCCGTGCACCACGGTGATGAGCAGGCAGCCGAGGGTGAACATGATCAGCGTGCGGTCGTTTTTCAGGGTGACCAGGGTCTTGAGGAAGCTGGGAGCCTGGCCGACAGTCGGCGTCAGTGCCGGGTTTTTAGCGATTCCGGTCAGCAGGAATATGCTCAGAAAGGCAATCGCGGCGGCGATCAGGAACGGCGCAACCGGATAGACGCCGGCTATCACCACGCCCAGCATCGGGCCGATGGCGTAGCCGATATTGGTCAGGGTGTAGGTCAGGGAAAACGCCTTGGCGCGCTGGCCAACCGGCAGGTTCTCGCTGAGGATCGCCTTGGAGCCGATGAGAAACAGTGCCGAGGCGGTTTCGGTGACCACCAGGGTGACGGTGGTCAGATAGAGGTTTTCGGCGAAGGTCAGCAGCACCAGGCCGATGGCGCTGGACAGCATCGTCAGGATCAGCAACCGGCGCTTTTCCAGGCGATCGATGATGTAGCCGCCGTACAGCGCCAGCAGGGTGGCGATGAACACCGCGATACCGAGCAGCAAGCCAACGTCTTGTTGGTTGAGCCCGAGTTTGTTGCTCAGGAACAGGGTGAGCATCGGGCTGGTGATGGCGCGGGCGACGACGATGGTCAGCGAGGCAATCATCAACCGGCGGATAACGAGCGAGTAAGTGGCCACGACGGGGGCGAATGTCCTTATTTGTATTTTTCTTATGTTCGGCGCAATACCGTGTCGCGCCGTTCGCGAGCAAGCCCGCTCCCACATTTGATCGAGGTGTTCGGACAGGATGGGGGTCAGCGATGCCTCTCCTGTGGGAGCGGGCTTGCTCGCGAAGGGTGACGGTCAGACAACATTCCAGTCGACTGATACAGCGCTTTGCTATTAGTTGCGAATGATCACGCTTTTGCAAGCAGCAATCAGAACCTTCAAGTGGATTTCAGCGCTGTTCTCAGGCCACCGACACCGCCGGCCAGCGCTGCAAGGGCATCGGCAACCGGCGCGACTCGCCACGCCCCATCGGAAAGTACGTGAATCCCTTCAACGCCAGGCGGTCGGTGTCGTAGAGGTTGCGGCCGTCGAAGATCACCGGGTCTTTGAGGCGTTGGCGAATGAGCTCGAAATCCGGGGCTTTGAATTGCTGCCATTCGGTGCAGATGATCAGCGCGTCGGCACCGTTCAACACCGATTCCGGGGTGCCCATGAGCATCAGCTTCGGCTCATCGGGATACAGCTGTTGGGTTTGCTGCATGGCTTCGGGGTCGAACGCCCTTACGTTCGCACCGGCGGCCCACAGGGCTTCGAGCAGTACCCGGCTGGGCGCATCGCGCATGTCGTCGGTGTTGGGTTTGAATGCCAGGCCCCACAGGGCAAAGGTCTTGCCGCGCAGATCGCCTTTGTAGAACGCCTCGATGCGTTCGAACAACTTGTGTTTCTGCCGCTGGTTGATGGCTTCCACCGCCCGCAACAGATCGCTGGAACAATGGGCCTGTTCGGCGCTGTGGATCAGCGCGCGCATGTCCTTGGGAAAGCACGAACCGCCATAGCCGCAACCGGGATAGATGAAGTGGTAGCCGATGCGCGAATCGGCGCCGATGCCCAGGCGCACCGATTCGATGTCGGCCCCCAGGTGCTCGGCCAGTTCGGCCATCTGGTTGATGAAGCTGATCTTGGTGGCGAGCATGCAGTTGGCGGCATATTTGGTCAGCTCGGCGCTGCGCAGGTCCATGAACAGGATGCGGTCGTGGTTGCGGTTGAACGGCGCGTACAGGTCACGCATCACGTCACGCACCTCGTCGCGCTCACAGCCAACGATGATGCGGTCCGGACGCCGGCAATCGGCCACGGCCGAGCCTTCCTTGAGAAACTCGGGGTTGGAGACGATATCGAATTGCAGCAAGCGCCCGACCTTGATCAGGCATTTGTCGATGTGCGTGCGCAACGCATCGCCCGTGCCCACCGGCACCGTGGATTTCTCCACCAGGATCACCGGCTGTTCGCGGTGCCGCGCCACGGCGTCACCCACCGACAGTACGTAACGCAAATCCGCCGAGCCATCCTCCCGGGACGGCGTGCCCACCGCGATGAACAACACCTGGCCATGTTGCACGGCCAGCCTTTCGTCGGTGGTGAACTGCAGGCGCCCGGCGTCCAGGCCTTCGCGCACCAGGCTGGCCAGCCCCGGCTCGAAAATGCTCACGTGGCCCTGTTGCAGTAACTCGACCTTGTTCGCGTCAACGTCCATGCACACCACGTCATGGCCGACTTCCGCCAGCACGGCGGCCTGCACCAGGCCCACGTAACCACTGCCAAACACACTGATCTTCATAGCGGCGCTCCTGTCCTGATCGGCTCAGGGTCAGAATTAGCAGCACCATGTTGCAATTCATCGGTTGCCGCGCATCGACCGCTTGTGCAGGGCAATTGACATTCCCGGCCATGACCGGCAGCGTAGCGGCCCTTGCGTTTTGCCTTTCTTTTGTACTCATTTTCAAGGCTGTCTGGTTTGACTGACTTACCCGTTGTAGCGGCAACCACCCCCCGACCCAACCCGCTGACCCTGTACCTGGCGCGGCTGGCGCCGTCCAGCCAGCTGACCATGCGCTATGTGCTGCAGGACGCCGCCGACCGCCTGGGGTTCGACGAGCTGAACATCGAGGAGATTGCCTGGCACGACCTGCAGCCCGAGGACGTGATTGCGCTGGTGAGCACCTTGCGCACCGACGGCTATGCGCCCAACACCTCGTCGCTGTACGTCAATGCGGTGCGCGGCGTGATGAACGAAGCGTGGCGCATGAGCCTGATCAGCCAGGAACATCTGCTGAAAATGCGCTCGGTCAAGGGCATCGCCGGCACGCGGCTGTCCCAGGGACGCAATCTGCGCCGCACGCTGATCAAGGAGCTGATGGACGTCTGCGCCGCCGATCCCCGGCCCCAGGGCCTGCGCGATGCGGCGATCATCGGCATTCTGTACGGTTCGGGGATGCGCAAGTCGGAATCGGTGAACCTGGACCTGGATCAGGTCGACTTCAGCGAACGCAGCCTGCGGGTCACGGCCAAGGGCAACAAGCAGTTGATCAAGTACGCCCCGGCCTGGGCGTTCGCCAAGCTCGATGCCTGGCTGGAATTTCGCCGTTCACAACTCAAGGACGATGAAACCGACGACAGCTTCCTGTTCAACCGCATCCGCCGTGGCAGCCACATCACCCGCGAGCGCATCACCAAGCATGCGATCTACTACATCGCCAGGCAGCGCGGTGCGCAGGTCGGGGTGAAAATCATGCCCCATGATTTCCGTCGTTCGTTCATTACCCGGGTGATCGAGGAACACGATCTGTCGATCGCGCAGAAACTGGCCCACCACAGCAACATCCAGACCACCGCCAACTACGACGTGCGCGACGACAACGAACGGCGCCGCGCGGTGGATCGCTTCGATCTTTGATCGCAGAGGTGCACCCTCCTGTGTAGGAGCTGCCGCAGGCTGCGATCTTTTGATCTTCAAAGGCAAGATCAAAAGATCGCAGCCTGCGGCAGCTCCTACGGCTCGCTCAACACGTGGGCATGGCCGATGGTCGAGACGTGAACGGCGCTGCCGGCCGGAGGCGCATACAGGCCGGAGCTGCGCACCAGCAGCGATCGCCCCGAATGCTCGCCGGAAGCCGATGACTGCAACTCCACCGTCAAGGTGCAGGTGTTGCCGCTGAAATCCCGCTCGGTCACCACCGCGCGGCAACCCACGACTTCCGCGGTATGGGGCAGGACGCTGGCCAACTGCAATTGCTCGGGCCGCAGCATGATCTGCGCCGCGCTGTTGTTACGGTGGTTATTGACCGGGATCCGCCCCAGGTCGCAATGGGCCCAGCCGGCTTCGATGCGGGCGGGCATGACCACCGCGTCGCCGAGGAACAGTGCGGTCTGGACATCGTCGGGATAGCGGTAGAGGTCCAGCGGATGGCCGGACTGCACCAGCCGGCCGTGACGCATCACCGCCAGTTGATCGGCGAATGACAGCGCTTCGCTCTGGTCGTGGGTGACCAGGATGGTGGTGACCCCGGCTTCGGCCAGCAACCGCGCCACCAGTTTGCGCATGCTGGCGCGCAAGCCGGTGTCGAGCGCCGAGAAGGGTTCGTCCAGCAACATCAAGCGTGGTTGCTGGGCCAGGGCCCGGGCCAGGGCCACCCGTTGTTGCTGGCCGCCGGACAACTCATGGGGCCAGCGCTCGGCCATGTTCGCGTCGAGGGCCACGCTGTCCATCAGTTCGGCGACACGCTCCTGCCTTTCGCTGCCCTTGGTCGCCAGGCCGAAACCGATGTTGGCCGCCACCGTCATGTGCGGGAACAACGCGCCGTCCTGGGGCACATAGCCGATCAGGCGCTGATGCGCTGGCACTTCGTGGGTGCTGTCGACCAGGGTCTGGCCGTTCAGCGACAGGCGCCCTGAATCGGGAAATTCGAAGCCGGCGATCATTCGCAGCAAGGTGGTCTTACCCGAACCGGACGGACCGACAATCACCGTGCGACTGCCGGTGGGCACCGACAGGCTGACGTTTTCCAGGGCTTTGTGGGTGCCGTAGGTTTTGGACAGCGCATGCAGTTCTAGAGCGTTCATCGGCCAGCCGTTTTTTTGGATTGGTGATAAAGGATTGCGGTTAACGGAAGCGACAGCACAATCATCAACAGGGCATAGGGCGCCGCGGCGGCGTAATCGATTTCGCTGGTCAGGGCCCAGAACCCGGTGGCCAGCGTGCGCGTGCCGTTGGGGGCGAGCAGCAGGGTGGCGGTCAGTTCATTGGTGATCGCCAGGAACACCAGCGCGGCACCCGCCGCTGCCCCGGGCGCGGCCAGGCGCAGGGTGATCAGCCATAAAGCCCGTGCCGGCGAGCGGCCCAGGCTGCGGGCCATGTTTTCCAGTTCCACCGGCGCCTGGGCGATGCCGGCACGCAGGCTGACCAGCGCGCGGGGCAGGAACATCAGCAGGTACGCCAGCAACACCGTGATAGTGGTCTGGTAGATCGGCCGGGCGAAATGGATGGTCACGGTGACCAGGGCCAGGGCGACGACGATCCCCGGCAACGAACTGGTGATGTAGTTGCAGCTTTCCAGAATCCGTTGCAGCCGGCCCGGCGAGCGAATCGACAGCCAGGCAATCGGGATCGCGGCGCAGGTGGTCAGGACCGCGCCCGCCACGCCAAACAGCAGGGTCTGTTCCAGTGCCGGCAGCAGTTCGGGCAAGTCCCAGACCTCCAGCCCCCCCGCGATCAGCCATTTGCCCAGGGTAATCAAGGGCACGCCCAGGGCCAGGGCGCAGGTGATGGCCTGCAAGGCCAGCGCAAGCACCGTTGCCGGCCGGTTAAGGCCGACCACCCGTTGTTCCCGGGCACTGCCCGAACCGACACGGGCGTAGCGCGCGCTGCCACGGGCGGCGGATTCCACGGTGAGCATCGCCAGGCAGCACAGCGCCAACACCCCGGCCAGCAGGTTGGCGGCAGGCCCGTTGAAGGTGGACTTGAACTGATCGAAGATCGCTGTGGTGAAGGTGTCGAAGCGGATCATCGCGTACAGGCCGTATTCGGCCAGCAGGTGCAGGCCGACCAGCAAGGCGCCGCCGCAGATGGCCAGGCGCAATTGCGGCAGCACTACGCGGAAAAACACCGCCCAGGGCTTGAGCCCCATGGACTCGGCGACATCCTCGATGGCCGGATCGAGCCGGCGCAGTGTCGCCGCCACCGGCAGGTACAGAAACGGGAAGTAGGCGATGACCGACACCAGGACCCCGGCGAACAACCCGTGAATCGGCGGCACCAGGCTGACCCAGGCATAACTGTGGACGAACGCCGGCACCGCCAGCGGCGCGGTCGCCAGTAACGACCAGCAGCGCCGTCCCGGCAAGTTGCTGCGTTCGGTCAGCCACGCCAGCGTCACGCCCAGGACGATGCACAACGGCACGGTGATGACCACCAGCAACACGGTGTTGACCAGCAATTCGCCGACCCGGGGCCGGAACACCAGCGGCACCAGGGCGGCCCAGCCGGTTTGCAGGTAGACGCCGATGACGAAGGCGATGGGCAACAGCGCCAGCACTGACACCAGCACCGACAGACCGACCACCCACGCGCCGCCACGGCTCGCGAACAGGCCGCGTGAGCGTCGACGCAGGTTGGCGGGTGTGGTGTCGGTGACGCCCGCCGGCAGGGTTTCAGGGATCAATTAAAGCAGTCCGGCCTGAGTCATCAGCTCCACGGCTTTTTTGCTGTCGAGTTTCGAGGCATCGACGGTCGGTGCGTCGAGCTGCTGCAAAGGCACCAGTTTAGGGTTGGATTGAGCGTTCTTGCCCACGGCGTATTCGAACGACTTGCCGTCCCTGAGAATGGCCTGGCCGTCCTTGCCGGTAATCCACTTGAGGAAGGCCTGGGCTTGTTCCTTGTGCTTGCTGGACGCCAGGACACCGCCGCCGGAGATGCTCACGAAGGCGCCCGGATCCTTGTGCTTGAAGTAGTGCAGGGCGGTGTTCTTGCTGTTTTCGCCGGTCTTGGACTGATCGACGAAGCTGTAATAGTGGTAGATCACGCCGCTGTCGATCTGCCCGGCATTGACCGCCTTGAGCACCGAGCTGTTGCCGCGATAGGCGGTGAAGTTGGTTTTCATCGCCTTGAGCCAGTCCAGGGTCGCGGCTTCGCCTTTTTGCTCCAGGATCGCGGCGACGATGGCCTGGAAGTCGGCCCCGCCCGGCGAGGCGCCCCAGCGACCTTTCCAGCTCGGCGCGGCCAGGTCCATGATCGATTTGGGCAGTTCGGCTTCCGGCAGTTTGCTCGGGTTATAGACGAACACCGTTGAACGTGCGGCGATCCCTATCCATTTACCGTGGGCTGGCCGGTAAGCGCTGTCGACCTGTTCCAGGGTGGCTTTGTCGACCGGCGCGAACAGGCCCGCGTTGTCGACCAGGACCATGGCCGGGGAGTTTTCGGTCAGGAACACATCGGCCGGCGAGGCAGCGCCTTCCTGGACGATCTGGTTGCCCATTTCGGTGTCATCGCCATTGCGCAAGGTGACCGGAATGCCGGTGTCCTGAGTGAACCCTTCGACCCAGGCCTTGGTCAGGCCCTCGTGCTGTGCGTTGTAGACCACGATGCCGACGTCATCGGCGGCATACACGTGGCCCGCGCTGAGCAGGGCGGTGGCCAGCAGGGCTTTTTTCAGGAAGGACGGGATTCGGGAAATCATGCTATGGCAGCTCCTGGTTTTTGAATTCGAGCAAGCAGATTCGACGGGGGAGGACGTCGGTTATTGTAGATCAATAGGAATCATTTGCATGTTTGCGGCGCGGCAAATGTAAGGGGTGAAATGAGAAAAAATTGTCAAAACCCCAACGATGAATGAACGGTGGGAGCGGGCTTGCTCGCGAAGGCGGTGTGTCATTCAACACAACTGTTGACTGACCTGGCCCCTTCGCGAGCAAGCCCGCTCCCACAGGGGGTTTTGCGTTACTGAGTGGCACTGGCAGACGGGCAGCCTTTTTGCGTGCCGCTCGCCGCCTGGCTGATCAGCGCGGCCAGGCGCCTGACGTTGTTCTGCTGTGCCGCCACCAGCTCGTCGATGGACGGCCCCGAAGGCGTCTGCAACGTACTGCGGCAAGGCAACAGGGTGTTATCGCCGTTGCGCAGCCGCCATTTCACATCGATCAGCCCATATTGGCCGGGAATCGAATCGAACCGCTGGACGTCCACGCGCACCGAGATCTTGCGTTGAGGATTGCTGTTGACCATTTGATCGAGCAGGGCGGCGCGCAACTCGTCCACCAGGCTGGCGCCCCACCAGTCGGTTTCGAGGATGGCCATGCCGGTATTGCCCTGGCGCACCACAATCTGCGGCCGGTCGACCTGGGGCGGGACCATCAGGCTCTCGATCTGGATCTCGGCCGTGGACCTCGAACTGCTGCCCAGTTGCGCCGGGGTCAAGGTGTGGAACTGGATCGGGTCGCTGCGGCAGGCGCTGAGCAGTGCCAGCGCAGCAATCAACGTAACCTTCAGCGGAAAAGCCATGGGTGATGCTCCTGTGGTCATTTGCTTGGCGGCCCTTTCAGATCCATGGGTGCGGCGTTGTCGGGGCGGCCGCGAATCAGCGATTCCGGATGCCGTCCCAGGTAGTCCGCGAGGTCACGCAAGGAGCGCGATGTGCGTCCCAGTTCGTCGAGGGTCTCCCCCAGCTTTTCCCGTTGCGGCGAATCGTCGGCCAGGGTCGAGTTGGCCGATTGCAGCGTCGTATTGGCCGATTGCAGGGTCTTGCTGACGTCCGTGAGGGTGTTTTGCACGCCAGGCAGGGTCTTGGCGTTGAACTGCCCCAGGCTCTTGCGCAGTTCCACCAGGTTGCTGTCCAGATTGCCGGCGATCCGCTCGATAGGCAGCTGGTTGATCTTGTTGACCATGGCTTCGAGTTTTTCCTGCAATTGTTCGAGGCTGCCGGGAACGGTCGGGATGGCGACCGGGCGCAGGTTCGGATCGAAGACGACTTTCTCCGCCTTGGGGTAGAAGTCCAGGGCGATGTACAGCTGGCCGGTCAGCAGATTGCCGGTCCGGGCCTGGGCGCGCAGGCCGTTTTCCACGAACGTGCCCATCAGGCGAACGCCCGCGGCTTCATCGTTGGGGTCATGATTCAACGCCTTGAGCATCTTGGTGTGGGCCTGCCCCAGGCGCTGCGGGTAAATCACAATGCCGACGTTGACCGGGAAACTGCGCTTTTTCGCGTCGAAGTCCAGGTTGACTCGCACCACCTTGCCGATTTCCACGCCAAGGAATTCCACCGGCGCATCGACCTTGAGACCGCGCAGGGCCTGGTCGAAACGCAAGGTCAGGAACTGCGGCTTGCCGTTGGGCGGGGCGAGGGCGGTCTGCTGGTCGTCGAACAGTTCATAGGCATAATCTTCCGCCGCCGGCTTATCGTCCGGGCTGTATTCCGGTGCGCGGAAGGCGATGCCGCCGACCAGGATGGACGACAGGGACTCGGTCTTCACCGCGAAGCCGTTGGCGCCGACGTTCACGTCAATGCCGCTGGCATTCCAGAACCGGGTGTTTTCGGTGACGTAGGCATCGTTGGGCGAATGGATGAACAGCTCGATGTTCACCCCTTTGCCGTCAGCGTCCAGGGCGTAGGCCACCACCTGGCCGACCGGAATCTTGCGGTAGTAGACCGGCGAGCCGATGTCGAGCGAGCCCAGGTCCTGGGTGTGCAGCGTAAAGCGCTTGCCCGGTTCGCCGTAGGTGATCGGTGGCGGGTTCTCCAGGCCCTTGAAGTGCTTGGCGCGGCCATTGGCCTGGCCGATGTCGGCGCCGATGTAGTCGCCGGACAGCAAGGTATCGATGCCCGACACGCCGCCGGCGCCAATCCGCGGGCGCACCACCCAGAACTGCGAGTCTTCGCGGGTAAAGCTTTCGGCCTGCTTGGCCAGTTTGACGGTGGCGTTGACGCTCTTCTGGTCATCGCTCAGTTCCACGTCGGTGACGTGGCCGATGACCACGTTACGGTATTTGACCTCGGTCTTGTTCGCCGTCAGGCCGTCACCGGTCTTGAAGGTGATGGTGATGGTCGGTCCTTCCTGCAGGATGCTGTGCACAACCAGTGAAATCCCTACCAGTACCGCGACGATCGGCACGATCCACACCAGCGACACGCTGAAACGGCGGGTCTTGACGGGCGCCTGGCCGGGGGCTTGCGGCCCGTCAGTGGCTTGTTGCTTCATCCT
Organism: Pseudomonas fluorescens; assembly: GCF_902498195.1. Lineage (GTDB taxonomy): Bacteria > Pseudomonadota > Gammaproteobacteria > Pseudomonadales > Pseudomonadaceae > Aquipseudomonas > Aquipseudomonas fluorescens_BU. Next base: position 585,616 of record NZ_CABVIY010000003.1, read on the forward strand.
TGACCTCCTCGAATTGTGGACGTTCATCCGGGCTATCCCAGATCAGGCGCGGGTCGAAACTCATGGCCGAGAGCATGGTGAACACCACCACCAGGCCAAAGAACAGGATGCCCGGGCGCGGTTCGATATCGGCCAGGGCCTGGAACTTCACCAGCGAGGCCACCAGGGCGACCACGATCACGTCGAGCATCGACCAGTAACCAATGACCTCAACGAACCGGTAGAGCTTTGAGCGCTCCTTGCGCGCCCAAAGACTGTCGCGTTGCACCGTCACCAGGAGCAATGTGATGGCGACAAACTTGATGCCCGGCACCGCGATGCTGGCGATGAAAATGATCAGGGCGATGTCCCAGGCGCCGGCCTCCCAGAACTCCAGCACGCCGCTCATGATCGTGCTGTCGGCACCGTTGCCGACCATTTTGGTGTTCATCACCGGCAACAGGTTGGCCGGGATGTAGAACACCAGGGAGGTGAGCAGGTAGGCCCAGGTCCGGGTCAGCGAATTGGTCTTGCGTGGGTGCAGCGGAGCCCCGCAGCGCTCGCATTCGTGGGCCCCGTGGGAGATGTCACAGGCCAGCCCGCAGGTGTGGCACAGGCACAGGCCCAGATCGCTGGCGACGGGAGGTGTTGTCATCTGATATCCCACAGATCACGCACATCGCGACCGGCGATACGGATCATCATCAGGCTCAGCACCGCCAGGGCGAACAGACCGATGCCGGGCAGTACATCCAGCAAGCCCGCCAGCTTGATCACCGCGACCATCGCCCCCAGCAAACACACCTCCAGCATGCTCCAGGGCCTAAGGGTTTCCAGCCAGCGCATGCAGAAGATGAACCCCGGCGAGCGCTGGTTCCCGAGGGCGAAGCTCAAGACCCAGATCAGCAGCAACAACTGGAAAATCGGCGCGATGATCATGGCGATCGCCGCGACCATCGCGATAAAGGTAATCGGTCCCTGACTCAGGGCCAGCACTGAATCCCACAAGGTCGCGCTGTTTTTCAGGCCCTTGAGGCTGATGCTCATGACCGGGTAGAAATTGGCGAAGATCCACAGCACCAAGGCGGTGATGGTCAAGGCCAGCCGCTGTTGCACCGTCAACCCGTTATAACGCTGGAGCACGCCGCCGCAGCGGATGCACAGGGTTTTCTGATGCTTGGCGAGCGTGGCTTTCTCGTACACGCAGTCGCAGTGCTCGCAGATGATCAGTAGGTCACTCGTCGCCATGGGCCAGGCTCGACAGAAGGCAGGAATTGATGAGCACCCCCTCAATATAGAAGTGACTCGCAATTGAGCAAATCGAAAGGCGCAAGGAGGAGGGACCGCGTTATCGTTCTTCGCGAGCAAGCCCGCTCCCACAGTAGATCTTCAGTTGTCACCTATTTTGTGAACAACCGGGATCGAGTGTGGGAGCGGGCTTGCTCGCGAAGGCGGTGCACCAGGCAGCAAACGGCTCAGCCAAGCACCTCACGCATGCGATACCACAACATGCCCAGGGCCAGGAGTGGCGAACGCAGGGCACGGCCACCGGGGAAGGTCATGTGCGGCACGGCGCTGAACACGTCGAAGCCCTGGCTGTGTCCGGCATGGATCGCTTCGCCGAGCAACTTTGCGCACCAGTGCGTCACATTCAGGCCATGGCCGGAATAGCCCTGGGCATAGAACACGTTGGGATGCTGGCGCAAGCGCCCGACCTGGGGGAAGCGATTGGCGGTGATGCCGATCTTGCCGCCCCATTGATAGTCAATGCGCACATTCGCCAGGTGCGGGAACACCTTGAGCATCTGCGGGCGCATGTAAGCCGCAATGTCCCGTGGATCGCGCCCGGAATAGTGGCAGGCACCGCCGAACAGCAAACGCCGGTCCGCCGAGAGCCGGTAGTAATCCAGGCCGACTTTCTGGTCGCACAGCGCCAGATTCCGGGGGATCAGCTGCGCCGCCAGTTCCGCCGACAAGGGTTCGGTGGCGATGATGTAACTGCCCGCCGGCAGCACCTTGCCGCCGAGTGCCGGTTCGAGTTCTTCCAGGTGCGCGTTGCAGCCCAGCACCAGGCTGCCGGCGCGCACCGTGCCCGCGGCGCAACGCACCTGCACCGTGCTGCCATGGATCAGTTCCAGCACCGGGCTGTGCTCGAAGATTCGCACACCCAGGGACTGCGCGAGCCGGGCTTCGCCCAACACCAGGTTCAGTGGGTGCAAGTGACCCGAGCCCATGTCGATCAATCCCCCGGCATACAGGTCGGAGTTGACGACCTGCTGGCTGATCTGTCCGGGTTCGACCAAACGGGTTTCATGGGCGTAACCCGACTCGACCAGTTGCGCGTGCTCGTCCTTGAGCCCGGCAAACTGCGCCGGGGTGTTGGCCAGTTCGCAGAAGCCCCAGCGCAAATCGCAATCGATGCCGTGTTCACGAATCCGCCGGCCCACCAGTTCCACCGATTCGGTGCCGGCGCGCTCCATGTAGCGCACGCCTTCGACGCCGACATGACGGGCAAAACCGCTGACGTCATGGCCGATGCCGCGAATCAGCTGCCCGCCATTGCGCCCGCTGGCACCCCAGCCGATCCGCCGGGCCTCCAGCAGGATCACCGACAAGCCGCGCTGCGCCAGTTCGATGGCCGTGTTGACCCCGGTAAAACCGCCGCCGATCACACAGACATCCGCCACCAGGTCTTCGGCCAGCGCAGGGAAGGGCGCCATGCCATGGGCGGACGCGGCGTAGTAAGAGTGGGTATGTTCCTCGGTGTACTGGTTCATTGGTTGGACTTCACTTTGCTCCAGGAACGGGTCATCAGGCGCATGATCGACTGCGGCGGCGTGGTCGAGATATACAGCTTGTCGAGGACTGCCTGGGACGGGTACACCTCGGGGTTGTTGACCAGCTCGGCGTCCATGTACGGCTTGGCATCCGGATTCGGGTTGGCGTAGCCCACCGTCGCGCTGACCTTGGCGATCACTTGCGGGTCGAGCAGGTAGTTGATGAAGGCGTGGGCCTGTGCCGGGTTGCCGGCGTCGGCGGGAATGGCCAGCAGGTCGAACCACAGGTTGCTGCCTTCCTTGGGAATCGCATAGGCGATGTTCACGTTGTTCCTGGCCTCCTTGGCGCGGTTGGCGGCCTGGAACACATCGCCCGAATAGCCGAAGGCGACGCAGATGTCGCCGTTGGCCAGGTCCGAGACGTATTTGGAGGAGTGGAAGTAGGTGACGTAGGGGCGGATGCTCAGCAGCTTGGCCTCGGCCTTTTTGAAGTCCTCGGGGTTCTCGCTGCGCGGGTCCATGCCCATGTAGTTGAGCACCGCCGGGAACACCTCATCGGCCGAATCCATCATCGACACGCCGCACTGGCTGAGCTTCTTGATGTTTTCCGGTTCGAACAGCACGGCCCAGGAGTCGATGTGGTCGATGCCCAGCACTTGCTTGACCTTGTCGACGTTGTAGCCGATGCCGTTGGTGCCCCACAGGTACGGCACGGAGTGCTCGTTGCCCGGATCGTTTTTCTCCAGCAGCGCCAGCAGTTTCGGATCGAGGTGCTTGAAATTCGGCAGCTCTGCGCGGTCCAGTTTCAAAAATGCGCCGGCCTTCACTTGACGGGCCAGGAAGTGGTTGGACGGCACCACCACGTCATAGCCGGTGCGCCCGGCGAGCAGTTTGCCTTCCAGGGTTTCGTTGGAATCGAAGACGTCGTAGATCACCTTGACGCCGGTGTTGGCCTGGAAGTCAGGGAGGGTGGTCTCGCCGATGTAGTCGGTCCAGTTATAGACGCTGACCTGTGGCTGGGCCTGGGCCACGGCGCTGCACAAAACAGTCAGCGCGAGCGGGACCATGGATTTCAATAGACGCATTCGACACCTCTAGGATTTATTGGAGTTTTCAGGCGGTGGCGTTCCCCCCTGTGGGAGCGGGTTCATGCAGGAGTGGGTTTGTCAGACGCTGAGCAACAGGAACTCGCGCTCCCACGAGCTGATCACGCGCTTGAAGTTTTCGTGCTCGGCGCGTTTGACCGCGACGTAGCCGCGCACGAATTTGCTACCCAGGTAGCGGCTGACGGTGTCGCATTCTTCCATCTGGGTCAGGGCGTCCTCGATGGTGATCGGCAGGCGCAGGTTACGCCGTTCATAGGCGCGGCCCTGGACCGCGGCGCTCGGCGCGATGCCTTCGACCATGCCGATGTAGCCGCACAACAGACTGGCGGCGATGGCCAGGTACGGGTTGGCGTCGGCGCCCGGCAAGCGGTTTTCCACGCGCATCGCGTCGGGGCTGGAGGTCGGCACGCGCAGGCCGACGGTGCGGTTTTCCTCGCCCCATTCGACGTTGACCGGTGCCGAGGTGTCCGGCAGGAAGCGGCGGAACGAATTGACGTTGGGCGCGAACATCGGCAGCACTTTGGGGATGTAGCGCTGCAAGCCACCGATGTGGTGCAGGAACAGCTCGCTCATCTGCCCGTTGTCGTCGGCGAAAATCGGCTTGCCCGTGGCGATATCCACCACACTCTGGTGAATGTGCATGGCGCTGCCGGGCTCGTCGCCGATCGGCTTGGCCATGAAGGTCGCGGTGACGTTGTGCTTGAGTGCGGCCTCACGCAGGGTGCGCTTGAACACGGTGATCTGGTCGGCCAGGTCCAGGGCGTCGCCGTGACGGAAGTTGATTTCCATCTGCGCCGGGCCGTCTTCGTGGATCAGCGTATCGAGGTCCAGGCCTTGCAGTTCGCACCAGTCATAGACGTCTTCGAACAGCGGGTCGAATTCGTTGGCGGCGTCGATGGAGAAGGACTGACGGCCACTTTCCGCGCGGCCCGAGCGACCCAACGGTGCTTTCAAGGGCAAGTCCGGGTCTTCGCAGCGCTGGGTCAGGTAGAACTCCATTTCCGGCGCGACGATCGGCCGCCAGCCCTTGTCGGTGTACAGCTGCAGGACTTTTTTCAGCACGTTGCGCGGCGACAGCTCGATCGGGTTGCCGAACTTGTCGAAGGTGTCGTGGATCACGATGGCGGTCGGCTCGATGGCCCATGGCACCACGTACACCGCGTCGGACACTGGCTTGCAGACCATGTCGATGTCGGCCGGGTCCAGCAGGTCGTAGTAGATGTCGTCGTCGACAAAGTCCCCGGTTACCGTTTGCAACAGCACACTTTCCGGCAGGCGCATGCCTCGCTCATGCAGGAACTTGTTGGTGGGTGCGATTTTGCCGCGCGCAATGCCGGTCAGGTCGCTGACGACGCACTCGACTTCGGTAATCTTGTGATCTTTCAGCCACGTGAACAGCTGATCGAAAGGGACATTCATAAAGACCTCGTTATTGGTTTTATTAACGCCAGGAGCGGCCGGTTTCATCCGCCGGGCACTTCCCCTGTAGCGCGTTGACGACTATCTTGGGCGAGCCTCGCGGTTCCATCTATCCACTTTAAGCAGCACAAAGCGCACCAAAAGAGTGCGCGAGATCGCCCCATGACAGCTTTTAAAACAGTGTGCAATTCACTACAGGTTCAAGCCTTCAACACCGCCGATGTCGCCGAGCAAATCCGCGCCACGCCGGGTTGGGTCCAGCATTACCAACAGATGTCGCCGGGGCATTTCGCCGGGCTGGTGCGCTATCTGGACTTGCAGGGCGTGGAGATCTACGAGGAACACATGAACACTCGGGTCGAACAGAATTTCAGCGCGCCGCAGGGCTCGCTGGCGTTCTGTTTCGACCGCAGCGACAACGCGCTGTACGTGTTGAATGGCGAAAGCCGCAACATCTGGATCACCCCGGAGAACTACCAGGAAATCGCCGTGGTGTTCGGCCCGGAGTTTGTCCAGCGCCATGCCCTGGAGGTCGCCCGGCTCGAAGGGCTGTTCATGGCGCCGCTCAATTCACAGCAGAACGCCTTGTTCAGCCGCTGGCTCAGCGGCACGCTGACCCGGCTGTCGCAGACCCTCGATCCACCGAGTCGCGAAGCGCTGACCGAGCAATTGCTGGACGACTGCCTGTTCATCCTCGACAACGCCTGCGTGTGTCTGGATCAGGGCGCGTTACAGCGCCGGGCGGGGGAGCGGGCGATCATGAAACGGGTCGCGGAATGGGCGGCGGACACGCCGGAAGAACACCTCAACCTGCTGGAGTTATCCCAGGTCGCGGGGGTTTCGCTGCGCCAGTTGCAGCATGCGTTCAAGACCTACACCGGCATGGCGCCGACCCAATGGCTGCGCCTGCGCCGGCTCAACAGCGCCCGCCGCGAACTGCTCAGCCGCACGCCGTCGCAAACCACCGTGGCCGAAGTGGCGATGCACTGGTCGTTCTGGCATTTGGGGCGCTTTTCCAGCAGCTACCGCGCGCTGTTCAAGGAGTTGCCGAGCGACACCCTCAAGCGCGCGAGTGTCACCTCGCCCGGTCGCGGGCGACGTTAGAACGTTGGCGGGGTAATCACCCAGATCACCACCGCGTCCACCTCGCCAGGGTTGCCGTATCGGTGCGGTTCCTGGCTGGAGAAGCTGAAGCTGTCGCCTTCGTTGAGCTGGAAATGACGCTCGCCGACCCACAACTCGAAACTGCCGGACAGCAGGTAGCCGGCTTCTTCGCCTTCGTGGCTGTAGCTTTGCTGGCTGTAGGTGCCGGGGGGGAAGCGCGAGTGGAGCATTTCCAGCTGGCGGTTGGGCGTGGGGGTCAGCAAATGGTCGACGATGCCATCCTCGTAATGCACGCTCAGGCGGCTGTTCTTGCGTACCACCACGCCGTCGTCCTCGGGGTTGGTGTTGGTTTCGCTGGCGAAGAACCACTGGATCGTCACCCCTAGACTGCGGGCAATGTTGAACAGCGCCGGGATCGAGGGGTAGGCGAGGTTGCGTTCCAGCTGACTGATGTAGCCGGCGGTGAGTTCGCTCAAGCCGGCCAGTTCGGCCAGGGTCATGCCCCGGCGTTTGCGCAGGCCGCGAATGCGCGTGCCGAGGAAATGCGGTTCGGCGCTGCCAGTGGCGGGCTGTGGGATGCTGTTGGTGCTCATGGTGAATTCCGAACCGGGAGGAATGACGCAAATCCCTTGTAGGAGCGAGCCCTGCTCGCGATGGTCGCCAACGATAACGCTGGACGCCTGACACCCAGCGGTGTTCTCGGGTTCATCGCGAGCAGGGCTCGCTCCTACAGGGGAGGTGTTAGCCGTTAAGGCCCCGGAGTATAAACAGGCTTAAAGCTCCCACGCGACTTTCAACCCTTCATAAATCGCTTCTTCAGCGGTGCGCGGCGCCAGGCAGTCGCCGATGCGGCGGTATTCCACAAGACCTTGCAACTCGGCGCCCAGGGTGTCCACCGGTTGATGGCCCTGGCACAGCACCAGCGTGTCGATGTTTTCCAGCAACATCGGTTCGCCACTGGCGGTGTGTTGCAGGTACACCGTGTTGTCGTCGCAGCCATACAACCGTGCATACGGCGTGATCGGTATCGCCAGTTTGTGCAGTTCGCCGGCCAGTTGATCGCGTACGTACAGCGGCAGGTTTTCCCCGCAATGGGTGCCGTTGACCGCCAGTTGCACCTGATGCCCGGCGCGGGTCAGGCGTTCGGCGATGCCGGGGCCGATCCAGTCGCAGCGCCAGTCCACCACCACGACCGAACGGCCGATCTGCACCTCCTCGCGCAGCACTTGCCAGGCATCGACCACCTGCAATTCGCCGCCGCGCTCGAAGGGCGGCCAGTAGGGTTCGGCACCGGTGGCGACGATCACCATGTCCGGTTTTTCCTGCTCCACCAGGGCGCGGTCGACCCGGGTGTTGCGCACCACGCGCACCCCGGCCAACTCCATTTCCCGTTGCAGGTTGGTGCTGGCGCCACCGAACTCGCTGCGCCGTGGCAACAGCTGCGCGAGCAACACCTGGCCACCCAGTTGCGAGCTGGCTTCGTACAGCGTCACCTCATGCCCGCGTTGTGCGGCAACCGCAGCTGCTTTCATGCCGGCCGGACCACCACCGGCGATCATGATGCGCTTGCGGGCGTTCGCCGCTTGCCGCTGGCCGAAGATCAACTCGCGACCGGTTTCCGGGTGCTGGATGCAGGAAATCGGCAGCCCTTTGTGAAAGTGCCCGATGCACGCCTGATTGCAGGCGATGCACGCGCGCACATCTTCGACGTGGCCGGTGTCGGTCTTGTTGGGCATTTGCGGGTCACAGATCAAAGCCCGGGTCATGCCGCAGACGTCGGCCTGGCCACGGGCGATCATCAGCTCCGCTTCCTGGGGCTGGTTGATGCGCCCGGTGACGAACAACGGAATGTCCAGACTGGCCTTGAACGTCCCGCCTTCCTTGGCCAGGTACGCGGCTTCAATCGCCATCGGCGGCACGATGTGCACCGCGCCGCCCAGTGACGCGGAAGTACCGGCGACGATGTGCACGTAATCCAGTTGGGCTTGCAGCGACTGCACGGCGGCCAGGGATTCGCCCTCGGTCAGGCCTTCGGGGTCACGCTCGTCGGCGGAAATGCGCAGGCCGATGATGAAGTCTTCGTCGGTGCTGACGCGTATCGCGGCGATCACTTCACGCAGGAAACGCAGGCGCTGTTCCAGTTCACCGTTGTAGCCATCGGTGCGGCGGTTGACACGCGGGTTGATGAATTGCGCCGGCAGGTACCCGTGGCTGGCGACCACCTCGACACCATCGATCCCGGCCTGATGCAGGCGCCGGGCTGCCGCGGCGTAACCCTGCACAATCTCGTCGATCATCGCTTGGTCCAGGGCCCGTGGCATCACCCGGAATCGCTCGTTGGGCACCGCCGAGGCAGAGTAGGCCACCGCCAGCAGCCCATCGCTGGACTCCATGATTTCCCGCCCCGGATGGAACACCTGGGACAGCACCAGGGTGCCGTGGGCGTGGCAGGTCTGCGCCAGTTGGCGGTAGCCGTCGATGCAGGCGTCGTCGGTGGCCATCAGCACGTGTGACGTGTAACGCGCGCTGTCATGCACGCCGGCCACTTGCAGCACGATCAGCCCGGCACCGCCTTCGGCACGCGCCCGGTGATAGGCAATCAACTGCTCGTTGACCAGGTTGTCGGTGGGCATCGAGGTGTCGTGCCCGCTGGACATGATGCGGTTTTTCAGGCGCTTGCCACGAATCTGCAAGGGTTCGAACAGGTGCGCAAAGGCGGGTGTCGACATGGTGCGGTTACTCCAGCGGGCCGACCTGCAGGAGCGAGCCTGCTCGGGATGGACGTCAACGAAAACGCGCGGTATCTGGATCAACGCGTCGTCCTCAGGCTCATCGCGAGCGTGCTCGCTCCTACAGAGATAGCGGTTGTTATTATTGGCCTATAGAAATTTACCTTCAGTAAAAAATCAACTTGTTTTTTTACTCGTGGTTGCAGTAGTTTCGTTTCGAGCCCGCTCCCGGGCCGCACCTCACCAACAATAAAAACAGGCCACACCGATTCAACCCGGCTGCCATCACACGAGGAACCACTGATGAAATCGAATACGCTCAAGCACGGTTTTTATCCCTTGGTGTTGTCCATGGCCTTAGGCTTTGGCAACGCTCAGGCAGGATCGGACATGGTGGTGGTCGGCTACGGCGGGGCCGGACAGAAAGCCCTCGATGCGGCGTTCTTTCAGCCTTTTGCCACGCTGGATCAAAGCAAGGTCATGCAGGCCGAGTACAACGGTGAGATGGCCAGGATCAAAGTGATGGTCGACACCGGCAACGTCGATTGGGATGTGGTGCAGATCGAAGGCCCGGACTTGATGCGCGGTTGCGAAGAGGGCATGTACGAGCGTCTTGACTGGACGCGTCTGGGGCATGCCGACCAGTTGATCCCCGAAGCGGCACAGGAATGCGGATCGGCGGCAATGGTCTGGAGCGTGGCCATTGCCTACGACACCGACAAGCTGGCGCAAGCCCCGACCTCGTGGGCCGATTTCTGGGACGTGCAGAAAACCCCTGGCAAGCGTGGGCTGCGCAAGCGTGCGGTGTACAACCTGGAATTCGCCTTGATGGCCGACGGGGTGAAAACCGAAGACGTCTACAAGGTACTCGCCACCCCGCAAGGCGTGGACCGCGCGTTCGCCAAACTGACCGAACTCAAGCCCAACATTCAGTGGTGGGAGGCCGGCGCGCAACCCCCTCAATGGCTGATGTCGGGCGATGTGGTGATGACTTCTACCTACAGCGGGCGCATTGCCGACGCCGCGCAAAAAGGCAGCCACCTTGGCCTGGTCTGGCCCGGCAGCCTGTACGGCATGGATTACTGGGCAATCATCAAGGGCTCCAAGCATGTTGACCAGGCCAAGCGCTTCATCGCATTTACCAACCAGCCGGATAACCAGGTCAACTATGTGCACCTGATTCCTTACGGGCCGACCAACACCCTGGCTGCCGCGCAACTGGACGACAAACTGGCCAAGTGGGTGCCGACCGCACCGCAGAACCTCAAGGGTGCGCTGTCGATGAACGTCGGTTTCTGGGTCGATCATGGCGAGGAGCTGGAGGAGCGCTTCAACGCGTGGGCCAGCAAGTAAACGCCGGCGGCTGGACGTGGATGCACGTCCAGCCGTAATGTCTGCCAGCCGATCTGCCTGGAGAACCACAATAATGAATGACCTGACTGCCGCGCCTGTGCGCAGCGCCACTGAACAGCGCCTGCGCGAAGAACTGGCCGCCTGTTATCGCCTGATTGCGCACTTTCGCATGACCGATTTGATCTTCACCCACATCTCGGTGCGCCTGCCGGGGCCGGAGCATCATTTTCTGATCAACCCCTACGGGCTGATGTTCGATGAAATAACGGCGTCCAACCTGGTGAAGATCGATCTGGAAGGCCGTGCCGTCGAGGCGTCGCCGTATCCGGTCAACCCGGCCGGTTTCGTGATTCACAGCGCGATTCACGGCGCCCGTGATGACGCGCAATGCGTACTGCACACCCACACCAAATCCGGTTGCGCGGTGGCTGCGTTGAAGTGTGGGTTGTTGCCGGTCAATCAGATTTCCATGGAGTTTTACGGGCGTGTTGCTTATCACGACTATGAGGGCGTGGCGCTGGACATGAGCGAGCAGCAACGCCTGGTGCAGGATCTGGGCGACAAGCCGGTGCTGATGCTGCGCAACCATGGCTTGCTGACCGTCGGCGAGACGGTGAGCCAGGCGTTCTTGCGCATGTATTACCTGGAAAAGGCCTGCGAAATCCAGCTGGCCGCGCAAGCCGCCGGGGAGTTGGTATTGCCACCGGCCGAGGTGTGTGAACACACCGAGCGCCAGTTCAATGATCCGGGGCGACCGCTGGAAGACGGCGAACTGAGCGATCCGGATGCGATGCAACTGGCCTGGGCGGCGATGTTGCGATTGCTGGAGCGGGTGGCGCCGGGGTATCGGGATTGACTCAGACCCTGTGTGGGAGCGGGCTTGCTCGCGAAGAGGCCAGTACATTCAGCACCTTTGTTGACTGATACTCCGCTTTCGCGAGCAAGCCCGCTCCCACAGGATTCGTGTCGTGCGCACATTGGTGAACGACTCGGAACTGTAGGAGCGTGGCTTGCCCGCGATGGGAGCCCCTCGGTCTCTACTGGAGAATCACTGGGCTCTTGCTGTACAGTCGTTCAGCTCGCCGTCGATACGCGGGCCCCAATGACTGAACCCAGGAGCATGTCGCCCATGAATCAGGAAGCCCGTTTTTCCCGCATGGAACCGGAGTTGCGCAAGGCCAATCTGATCGAGGCGACGCTGGTGTGCCTCAAGCGCCACGGCTTCCAGGGCGCGTCGATCCGCAAGATTTCCGCCGAGGCCGGCGTCTCGGTCGGCCTGATCAGCCATCACTATTCCGGCAAGGACGAGCTGGTGGCCGAGGCCTACATGGCGATTACCGGCCGGGTCATGACCCTGCTGCGCGACGCCATGGAACAGGCGGCACCCAGTGCCCGCGAACGGTTGTCGGCGTTTTTCCGGGGTTCGTTTTCCGCCGAATTGCTTGACCCGCAGCTGATCGACGCCTGGCTGGCGTTCTGGGGCGCGGTGAAAACCGCCGAGGCCATCAACCAGGCGCACGACCATTCCTATGGCGAGTACCGCGCCATTTTGCGCAAGGTGCTGATGGAGCTGGCGCAGGAAGAGGGCTGGGAACACTTCGACGCCGATCTCGCCGCGATCAGCCTCAGCGCCTTGCTCGATGGCCTGTGGCTGGAACTGGGCCTGAACCCCGGCACCTTCACCCCGGAGCAGGGCATGCAGATTTGCGAGGCCTGGGTCGACGGTTTGCAGGCCGGTGGCCGCCAGCGATTCTCCATCAGCCAGAACAGCGTCTAGACGAGCAGCTGTTGATCACCTGTTCAGCAGTGGCTACTCTCTGGCGCTGATGCAACAACACACTCTAATAAGAAATACGCCTTCGGGCTCGTGCAGGACACCACGCAATGACTCCTCGGGTACTGATCGTCGACGACGATCCGCTGATTCGCGAACTGTTGCAGGCCTATCTTTCCCAGGAAGGCTACGAGGTCCATTGCGCCGCCACGGCGGAACTGGCGGAAACCTTCCTGGCCAGCCAGACCGTGGACCTGGTCATGCTCGACATCCGCTTGCCCGGCAAGGACGGCCTGACCCTGACCCGCGAACTGCGGGTGCGTTCGGAAGTGGGGATTATCCTGATCACCGGGCGCAACGATGAGATCGATCGCATCGTCGGCCTCGAATGCGGCGCCGATGACTACGTGATCAAGCCGCTCAACCCACGGGAACTGGTGTCCAGGGCGAAAAACCTGATTCGCCGGGTTCGCCACGCACAATCGCCTCCGCCGGTCGCGACTGTCTCCAAACCGGTCAAGCAATTTGCCGATTGGGCGCTGGACACCGACCGCCGGCGCCTGATCGATCCGGCGGGCCATGAAACCCTGCTGACCCACGGTGAATACCAGTTGCTCAGCGTGTTCCTGCGCAACAGCGGCCACACCCTGAGCCGCGACCAGTTGATGGACCAGATCCGCAACCGCGAATGGGTGCCCAACGACCGCTCCATCGATGTGCTAGTGGGTCGCTTGCGGCGCAAGTTGCACGACGATCCCGCCGAACCGCACCTGATCATCACCATCCACGGCGCCGGCTACCTGTTCACCGCCAGCCTGGCGGCGTGATGGCCGGGGGCCGACTGCTCTGGCTGATGCTGGCGCTGGTCGCCGGGCATCCGGCGCAGGCGGTGGAGACGGTGCGCTACTGCGATTATCCGGTCTATCCGCCGATTTCCTGGAGCGACGGCAAACAGGTCCGTGGCCTGGCGCCCAGCGTGGTGAAAAAGCTGTTCGGCGAACTGGGCTATGAGGTCGAGATCGTGGTGCTGGGCAACTGGAAGCGCTGCCTGCTCGACGCCGCCGAAGGCCGGGTCGACGTGGTGCTGGCCTACAGCACCGCACAACGGGAACAGACCATGCTGTTTTCCACGGTGCCGGTGCTGCGTGAAGAAGTGGCGCTGTTCGTCAATCGCCGGCACCCGGTGACATTCGAGCGCCTGCAAGACCTGGCCCGCTACCGGGGCGGCTTGTTGTTCGGGGAAAGCTACGGTGGGGAGTTCGATCGCATGGTCGCGCAAAACAACAACATCGAATGGGTTTCCGACAGCCGCCAGAACTTCGGCAAGCTGATTCGCGGGCGCATCGACTTCATCACCCAGGAACGCCGCACCGGTCAGCTGTACGTGGAAAACCTGCCCGGCGCGCAAGACATCGTCGCCTTGCCCAATGCCCTGAGCGTGGATTACCTGCGGGTCGCGGTGTCGCGGCGTTCACCGCTGGCCAGGCGCATGCCGCAGATCAACGCGCAATTGCAGCGCATGGTCGATGCCGGCGACATCGAGCGCCTGCTCAATGAAAGCGAAGTCACCTACCGCGACATGATCAACCTGCCGGCCAACGCACCATGATCCGCGCCCGGCCTGGTGGACTGTTGCGGCGCCTGCTGCTGTTCATCCTGTTGTTCAGCCTGTGCTTCACCGTGCTGGCCAGCAGCGTGCAGTTGTACATCGAGTACCGCCGGGAGATGCGCGAGATCGACTCGCGCATGGAGCTGATCCGCGCCGGCTACCTGGCGAGCCTGGAACGCAGCCTGTGGGATTTGAACCAGGAACAGTTGAACGTGCAGTTGCGCGGCCTGGTGGATTTTTCCGACGTGGCGCGGGTGCACCTGACCAGCCCCGATTATGACTTGCTGCAAGGCAACCCGGACCCGGTCGGCCCGTTGCACGTCGAACGATTTGCCCTGGATTACCAGCCGCCCTCCGGCCCGTTGCGCCAGCTCGGTGAACTGGAAGTCAGCACCGACCTGGGCGCGGTCTATCAACGCCTGTACGCCACCGGATTGACCAGCCTGCTGTGGATGGGCGCGTTTCTCTGCGGTCTGGCGGTGGCGCTGTCGGGGTTGTTCTATCGCCTGGTGACCCGCCACCTGCAAGTCATGGCCGGGTTTGCCCGGCGCATTGCGGCGGGCGAATGGCACGAGCCGCTGCACCTGGACAAGCGGCGCAGCGCGCAGGAAGACGAAATCGACACCGTGGCCCACGCCCTCGATGACATGCGCCGGGCCATCCTCAGCGACATCGATCGCCGTGAAACCGATCGGCTGGCCTTGCAGGACAATCGCGATGAGTTGCTGCGCCGGGTCGAACGGCGGACCGCCAGCCTGATGCGCGCCAAGGACGAGGCGGAAGCCGCGAACCAGGCCAAGTCGCGCTTCCTGGCAACCATGAGCCACGAACTGCGCACGCCGCTCAACGGCATTCTCGGCATGGCCGAATTACTGCGCGGTGCCCGCCTGGATCAGCAGGACAGCAAGCGTCTGGATGCCTTGCACAAGGCCGGCGAGGGGTTGCTGGCGATCCTCAATGAGGTGCTGTTTTTCGCCAGGCTGGAGGAGGGCGCCAGCCTGCCCGAGCCGGTGAATTTCTCGCTGCGCCAGTTACTCGACGAAGTGCTGACCTTGCTGGAGCCCAAGGCGCTGGGCAACGACACGATTCTCCATTGCCGGGTCGATCAGCGGGTGGCCGGGCATCACCATGGCGCCGAGCAGTTCTTGCGCCAGGTCCTGAGCAACCTGCTGGCCAATGCGATCAAGTTCACCGAAGGCGGCGAGGTCAGCGTCGAGGTGGCGTTGCTTGCCCAGCCCGAGGGCCAAGGCGGACAGCGCCTGCGCGTGAGTGTCACCGACAACGGCATCGGCATTGCCCCGGCGATGCAGGCGAAGATTTTCGAGCGCTTCACCCAGGCCAGCGAGGAAGTCGCGCAGCGTTTTGGCGGCACCGGGTTGGGATTGGCGATCTGCAAGCATCTGGTGGAACACATGGGCGGCTGCATTGGCGTCAGCAGCGAGGTCGGGCGCGGCAGTTGTTTCTGGTTCGAACTGACCTTGCAGCCGGCCGGCGATGTCATCGGCGTTGCGCCGGTACTGGGGCCGGGGCCGGCACTCGACATTCTGGTGGTCGAGGATGTGGCGCTCAACCGCGAAGTGGCCGAGGGCCTGCTGCAACGGGACGGCCACCGGGTGTGGCTGGCCGTCGATGCCGAACAGGCGCTGGTGCTGTGCGCCGAACGGTCGTTCGACCTGATTCTGCTGGACGTGCACCTGCCGGGCCTGAGCGGGGTCGAGTTGTGCGCCCGGCTGCGCGGCAGCGAAGGACCGAATCGCCAGACCCGCCTGTTCGCCCTGACCGCCAGTGTCCAACCGGCGCTGGTTCGCGGTTACCTGGACGCCGGCATGGACGGCATTCTGTCCAAGCCGTTGAAACTGGAGAGCCTGCGCCAGGCGCTGGCGGGCCAAACCCTGGTCAAGAAACCCCTGGTGGATGGCGGGGCGATGGACTGGCTTCTGCTGCAAACCCATCGCACCTTGCTCGGTGAGCAAAAGGTGCAGGGCCTGCTTGCGGTATTGCGCGAGTCGATCCTTCAGCACCGCGAAGCGCTGGATGAGGCGATCGCGGCCGACGATTGCACCGAGGTCGCGCAACTGGCGCATCGGCTGGCGGGCAGCAGCGATTCATTGGGTTTTCGTGGCCTGGCCTCGGTATTGCGCCAGTTGGAAACAGCGGCGCTGGGCAACGATGAACCGGCGATTCGCGGGTTGGCCCCGACGGTAAAGGCGCAAATGCAACGGGCACTGCAAATCCTGGAGGACCTGCCGGGAGTGGGCTTACCGCGATGATCACGGGCAAACGTATTTCCCTGTAGGAGCGAGCCTGCTCGCGATAGCGGTGGATCAGTCGACATCAATGTTGAATGTGAAGCCGCCATCGCGAGCAGGCTCGCTCCCACAGGTAAATCTGTACAAATTTGTTACGTCTTTGTACAACTTCGATCTTTACGTTCAACGCGAACTTACATGGCTTTCCAATAATCGACGCAACCGCCGCAGCGCGGTCTTCGAAATTTATTGGAGATAATAATAATGAATTGCCGTAAAGCTGATCCTTCCCCGCGCCATGACTGCCTGTCATGCGCTGCACACCTCACTGACTGCTGAGGTGCCGACATGAACCCAAACACTGATGGCAAAGGCATCCAACTGACCCGCGCGCTGAAAAGCCGGCACATCTTCATGCTGTCCCTGGGCGGGGTGATCGGCACCGGGCTGTTCATGGGCTCGGGGGTGATCATCAACCAGGGCGGCCCGGTCGGGGCGATCCTGGCCTATCTGGTGGCCGGTTTCCTGATGTACCTGGTGATGGTCTGCCTGGGCGAACTGTCGGTGCAGATGCCGGTCTCCGGTTCGTTCCAGACCCACGCCACCCAGTTCATCGGCCCGGCGACCGGCTTCATGATCGGCTGGGTGTACTGGATGAGCTGGGCCACCACGGTCGGCCTGGAGTTCACCGCCGCCGGGATGCTGATGACCCGCTGGTTCCCCGAGGTGCCGATCTGGTACTGGTCGGCGCTGTTCGTGGTGGTGCTGTTCGGCCTCAACGCCCTGGCAACCCGCGCCTTCGGCGAGGCGGAATACTGGTTCTCGGGGATCAAGGTCGCGGCGATCCTGGGGTTCATCATCGTCGGGCTGTTGGTGATCTTCGGCGCGATACCGCTGACCAGTGGCGCACCGGCGCCGATGGCGAGCAACCTGATCGGTGATTCGCTGTTCCCCAACGGCATGTCGGCGGTGTTCGCGGTGATGATGACCGTGGTCTACGCGTTCCAGGGGTGCGAGATCATGGGCGTGGCCGCCGGTGAAACCGATCAGCCGGAAAAAAGCATCCCGCGTGCCGTGCGCAACGTGGTCTTCCGTGTGCTGATCTTCTACGTGCTGGCGATTGTCGTGCTGTCGGCCATCGTGCCGTGGCAGCAGGCGGGGCTGATGGAAAGCCCGTTCGTGCAGGTGTTCGACATGGTCGGCATTCCCTATGCCGCCGACCTGATGAACTTCGTGATCCTCACGGCAATTCTCTCGGTGGGCAACTCCGGCCTCTACGCCTCGACCCGGATCATGTGGGCGATGTCAAAAACCGGCATGGCACCCAGAGGCCTGTCGACGTTGAGCAAACGTGGCGTGCCGTTGCGTGCCCTGAGCATCACCCTGTGCTTCGCGCTGGTGTCGTTGATGACCAGCTTCGTCGCGGCGGACACCTTGTTCATGGTGTTGATGGCGGTGAGCGGCATGTCCGGCACCGTGACCTGGATTGTCATCGCCCTGGCGCAATACAAGTTCCGCAAGGCCTACCTGCGCGATGGCGGCCAGCTCAGCGACCTGAAGTACCGCGCCCCGTGGTTCCCGGTGCTGCCGCTGCTATGCATCGGCCTGTGCTGCTCGCTGTTCGTGTTCCTGGCACTGGATGAAACCCAGCGGCCGTCGCTGTACTGGGGCTTTGGCTTCATTGCCCTGTGCTATGGCGCGTACTTCCTGTTCCACCGCAAGCGTGAAGGCGTGTTGACGCCAAGCCTGCCGAGCGCGTAATTCGCTGATTTAGCATATCCCCCTGTGGGAGCGGGCTTGCTCGCGAAGAGGACCTGTCAGTCAACCATTCAGTGACTGACACACCGCCTTCGCGAGCAAGCCCGCTCCCACAGTTGTTTTGCGGTGTCCTGTGGGCAGTTGTTCGAAGTTGTAACAGAGTCATCGTTCAAAAGTCGTGTATCGATAAAAAAACCATATAAGACAACTAGTTAGCCAATAAATAGGCCTGTTACAGCGTATTTCGCCACCAATTGCCGCCTTACTGAACACTCGTTTAGTATGGCCTCAAGTCGCAACACCTCAGACCAATCACAATAATTCGAGGACTCGCATGACTACTCACGATTCGCTGCTCAGTCAGGTCGAAGCAGGCGTTGCCTGGATCACCCTCAATCGCACTGCCCAGCGCAACGCGCTGGACATCCCGACCCTGAAAAACCTGCATGCCTTGCTCGACACCTGCAACGCCGATCCATCGGTACGCGTGGTGGTGCTGACCGGCAGCGGTCGCAGTTTCTGCGCCGGGGCGGACCTGGACGAATGGGCCGCCGCCGAAGCCCGGGGCGCGCTGGAGAGCTACGGCTGGACCGAAACCGCCCATGCCCTGATGACCCGCCTGTACAGCCTGGAAAAACCGACCGTCGCCGCCATCAACGGCACCGCCGTCGGCGCGGGGATGGACCTGACGCTGTGCTGCGACTTGCGCATCGCCGGGCAATCGGCGCGTTTCAAGGCCGGCTACACCAGCATGGCCTACTCGCCGGACGCCGGCGCCAGCTGGCACCTGCCACGCCTGATCGGCGCCGAGCAGGCCAAGCGCCTGTTGTTCCTCGACGAATTGTGGGGCGCCGACCGTGCCCTCGACGCCGGCCTGGTCAGCGATGTCTGCCCCGACGATCAACTGCAAGCCGCCGCCAGTGAACTGGCCGCACGCCTGGCCGCCGGGCCGACCTTTGCCTTCGCCCAGACCAAAAAACTCATGCGCGAAGGCGCCGACCGCAGCCTGCCCGAACAACTGCAAGCGGAACTGGCCGCCGGCCTGTTGTGCGGTCGCAGCGAAGACGGCAACGAAGCCCTGCGCGCCGCCATGGAAAAGCGCCCGCCACGTTTTATCGGTCGCTAAACCCGGCACACCTCCATCAGCACACGAACAACAGGTAGCACCATGAATTTCCAACTGACCCAAGAACAAGAAATGTTGGTGGACGCGGTACGCAGTTTCGTCACCAAGGAACTGCTGCCCTATGAAGATGAGGTCGATGCCGCCGATGAAGTCTCCCCGGAGCTGGCGGCACAGATTCGCGGCAAGGCGATCGCCGCCGGTTTCTACGCCTTCAACATGCCCGAAGAGGTCGGCGGTGGCGGCCTGGACTACCTGTCCCAGGCGCTGATCGAGCGTGAGCTGTCCAAGGTGTCCTGGGCGCTGCACGTGTTCGTGGCGCGGCCTTCGAAGATCCTCATGGCCTGCAAGGGCGAGCAGATCAACGACTACCTGTTGCCGTGCATCCAGGGCGAGAAGATCGATTGCTTCGCACTGACCGAGCCGGGTGCCGGTTCCGACGCCAACGCGATCAAGACCCGCGCCGTGCGTGACGGTGACGACTTCATCCTCAACGGCAGCAAGCACTTCATCAGCCACGCCGGCCATGCCGATTTCGCCATCGTCTTCGCCGTGACCGACACCTACGAACACAACGGCCGCCAGCGCAACGCCGTGACCTCGTTCCTGGTCGACCGCAACACCCCGGGCATGACCATTCGCCGTGGACCCAAGTGCGTGAGCAACCGCGGCTATCACACGTTTGAAATGTTCTTCGACGACTGCCGCGTGCCGGCCTCCAAAGTGCTCGGCGAAGTCGGCAAGGGCTGGGAAGTGGCCAATGCCTGGCTGACGGCCGGCCGGGTGATGGTCGCGGCCAACTGCGTCGGCCAGGCGCAACGGGCACTGGACGTGTCGCTGCAATGGGCAGCGGACCGCAAGCAATTCGGTCAACCGATCGGCACCTATCAAGGCGTGTCGTTCAAGTTGGCGGACATGGCCACGCAAATTCGCGCCGCCGAACTGCTGACCCTGCACACCGCCTGGAAAATGGACCAGGGCACCATGACCGACGGCGAGGCCGGCATGGCCAAGCTGTTTGCCAGCGAAGTGTTGGGCCGCGCGGCCGATGAGGCGGTGCAGATTTTCGGCGGCATGGGCCTGATGAACGAAGGTCCGGTGGAACGCATCTGGCGTAACGCGCGGATCGAACGGATCTGGGAAGGCACGTCGGAAATCCAGCGCCACATCATTTCCCGCGAACTGCTGCGGCCACTGCTGCGCTGATCGCCCCGGAGAATTCCCATGTCGCAATCGATCCGTGACAACCTCAAACGCATGCTCGCGCCGCGCCACGTGGCGTTCGTCGGTGGCCGCAGCATGGCCCGCGCCCTCAAGCGCTGCGCCGAGGGCGGCTACCCAGGGCAAATGTGGCTGGTCAACCCGCAACACGACAGCCTTGAAGGCGTGCCGTGCGTACGCAGCATCGCCGAGTTGCCCTGCGGGCCGGACGCGGTGTTCATCGCCACCAACCGCGAACTGACCCTGACCTGCGTGGCCGAACTGGCCGCCATCGGCACCGGCGGCGCGATTTGCTACGCCTCCGGTTTCGCCGAGGTCGGCGCCGAGGGCCAGGCCCTGCAACAGCAATTGCTGCAAGCCGCTGGCGACATGGCCTTGCTCGGCCCCAACTGTTATGGCCTGCTCGACTACCTGCACAGCTCCGCGCTGTGGCCGGTGGCCCATGGCGGCAAAGCGGTAGAGAAGGGCGTGGCGGTGCTGACCCAAAGCGGTAACTTCGCCTACAACCTGTCCATGAGCGACCGCTCGCTGCCGGTGGCCTACATGGCTTCGGTTGGCAATCAGGCGCAACTGGGCGTGGCCGAACTGATGGACGTGCTGCTCGATGAGCCACGGGTCACCGCCATCGGCCTGCACCTGGAAGGCCTGAAAAACGTACCGGGTTTCGCCCGCGCCGCGCACAAGGCGCTGGAGAAGGGCATCCCGATCATCGCGCTGAAAACCGGCGTGTCGCAGATCGGCGCCGAACTGGCCTTGAGTCACACCAGTTCACTGTCCGGTTCCGATGCCCTTTACGACGCGCTGTTCGACCGTCTCGGGGTGATTCGCGTCAGTGGCCCGGTGAGTTTCGTCGAAACCCTGAAGGCTGCGGCCTGCGGCAACCTGCCGGCAGGCAACAGCCTGATCGCACTGGCCTGTTCCGGCGGCGACGCCGGGCTGATTGCCGACTACGCCGAGCGCAACGAACTGGCGCTGCCCAAACTCGACCAAGGTCAAGTCAACGAACTGGCCCAGGTCCTGCCGAGCTACGCCAACCTGGTCAACCCGCTGGACTTCACCACGGCGATCTGGGGCGACGGCGAGGCGCTGAACCGCATGCTCGACAGCGCCCTGCGCACCGAGGCCGACGCGGCAATGCTGGTGCTCGATTACCCGGCGGAGTTCACCGGCGAGCGCAAGGAATGCGACCTGCTGCTGGACCTGTACTGCAAGGCGCTGGTGCGTCATGGCAAAACCGGTTTCGTCACCTCGGCCTTCCCGGAACTGCTGCCGCCTCACGCCCGCGAACGTCTGCATGCCCAAGGCGTGGCGGCGTTGCAGGGTGTGGAAGACGGTTTGGCTGCCTGGGGTCGTGTCGCCAATTACCAGCGCAATCGCCAGGCCTTGCTGGACCTCGGTGAATCGGCACTGGTGCCGCTGTGCCCACAGGCGCTGGAAGGCGAAGGCCGGTTGCTCAATGAATGGGATTCGAAACAGGCCCTGCGTGTATTTGGCCTGCCGATACCCGAGGGTGTGCTGAGCACGCCAGACAAAGCCCTGAAAGACGCCGAAACGCTGGGCTATCCACTGGTGCTCAAGGCCGTCAGCGCGCAGTTGCCACACAAGACCGAAGCCGGCGCCGTGGCACTGAACCTCAAGGATGGCGCGGCTGTAACCCAAGCCCTGGAAAACATGCGCAGCCGCATCGCCGCCTACGCACCGGGTGTGCCATTCGATCAACTGTTGCTGGAGCCCATGGCCAAACCGCCATTGGCTGAGCTGATTGTCGGCATCAAGCGTGAAAACGATTTTGGCTTGGCCTTGGTAATTGGCGCGGGTGGCATCCTGGTGGAATTGCTCAAGGACAGTCGCAGCCTGTTGCTGCCGACCACCGACGGCGCGATTCGCCAGGCCTTGCTCGGCCTGCGCAGCGCCGCGCTGCTGCAAGGCTTCCGTGGTCGCGAAGCGGCGGACCTGGATGCGCTGGTGGCGGCGATCCGCGCCGTCGCCGACTACGCCTGCGAGAACGCCGCGCAGTTGCTGGAACTGGATGTGAACCCATTGTTGGTTGGTGCCGAGGGCACGACCGCGGTCGACGCGTTGATTCGCATCACGCCATGAATGAGGACCTGAACATGCAAAGCAAAACCTTGACCGGTGGCCAGGCGCTGGTGCGCCTGTTGGCCAACTACGGCGTCGATACCGTGTTCGGCATCCCCGGCGTGCACACCCTGGAGCTGTATCGCGGCTTGCCCGGCAGCGGCATTCGCCACGTGCTGACCCGGCATGAGCAGGGCGCCAGTTTCATGGCCGACGGCTACGCACGGGTCAGCGGCAAACCCGGCGTGTGCTTCGTCATCACCGGCCCCGGCGTGACCAACGCCGCCACCGGTATTGGCCAGGCCTATGCCGACTCGATCCCGATGCTGGTGATTTCCAGCGTCAACCACACCGCCAGCCTCGGCAAGGGCTGGGGCATCCTGCACGAGTGCCAGGACCAGCGCGCCATGACCGCGCCGATCACCGCGTTCTCGGCGGTGGCCCTCACCCCTGAAGACCTGCCGGAACTGATCGCCCGTGCCTACGCGGTGTTCGACAGCGAACGGCCGCGCCCGGTGCACATTTCGGTGCCGCTGGACGTGCTGTCGGCACCGATCGCCCGCGACTGGAGCAACGAAGTCGTGCGCCGTCCGGGGCGTGGCACGCCAGCGGCCGACGTGCTGGAGGCGGCAGTCGCCAAGCTGCACGGCGCTAAACGCCCGATGATCATTGCCGGCGGCGGCGCCTTGAATGCCGCCTCGCAGTTGCAGGCACTCAGCACCCGACTGGCCGCGCCGCTGTTCACCAGCGTCGCCGGTAAAGGCCTGTTGCCACCGGATGCGCCGCTCAACGCCGGTTCGTCGCTGTGCGTGGAGCCGGGCTGGAACCTGATCGCCGAGGCCGATGTGGTGCTGGCGGTCGGCACGGAAATGGCCGACACCGATTTCTGGCGCGAGCGCCTGCCGCTCAATGCCGAGTTGCTGCGAGTGGACATCGATCCGCGCAAGTTCAACGACTTCTATCCATGTGCCGTCGCCCTGCAAGGCGATGCACAGCAGACGCTTGCGGCCTTGCTTGAACGCCTGTCGACGGATGTGCGCAACGCCGAGGCCGCCATTGCCAAGGTCGCGGCGCTGCGTGAAGCGATTCAAACCGGCCACGGCCCGTTGCAGTCGATCCACCAGGCGATTTTGCAACGCATCGCCGCCGAGTTGCCGGCCAATGCGTTCATCAGCACCGACATGACCCAACTGGCCTACACCGGTAACTACGCCTTCGATTCGCTGGCGCCCCGCAGCTGGTTGCACCCGACCGGCTACGGCACTCTGGGTTATGGCTTGCCGGCCGGCATCGGCGCCAAGTTCGGTGCGCCGCAGCGGCCAGGCCTGGTGCTGGTCGGCGACGGCGGTTTCCTTTACACCGCCCAGGAACTGGCGACGGCGGTCGAGGAGCTGGACAGCCCGCTGGTGGTGTTGCTGTGGAACAACGATGCCCTGGGGCAGATTCGCGACGACATGATCGGCCTGGACATCGAGCCCATTGGCGTGCTGCCGCGCAACCCGGACTTCGCTGCCCTTGGGCGCGCCTTCGGCTGCACCGTGACTCAGCCGCAGAACCTCGCGGAACTGCAAACCGACCTGCGCCATGGCTTCAATCGCAATGGCGTCACCCTGATCGAGCTCAAGCATGCCTGCGTACGCTGAGCTCACTGTAGGAGCGAGCTTGCTCGCGATGGACGTCAACGAAAACGCGCACTGTCTGAATGACCGGGTTGCCCTGACGTTTTTCGCGAGCAGAGCTCGCTCCTACAGGACCGTGTTTATAGGAGGAAAGCCATGCGCTTTTCTGATCTGACCCAACGCATCGCCGGTGACGGTGCTGCCGCCTGGGATATTCACTACCGCGCACTGGCCATGCGCGAGCAGGGCAAGGACATCCTGTTGCTGTCGGTGGGCGATCCGGATTTCGATACGCCGCAACCCATCGTGCAAAGCGCCATCGACAGCCTGTTGTCCGGCAATACCCACTACGCCGAGGTGCGCGGCAAGCGTGCCTTGCGCGAAGCCATCGCCAGACGCCACCAGCAACGCAGTGGCCAGCGTGTCACGGCGGACGAAGTCACGGTCCTGGCCGGTGCCCAGTGCGCGCTGTTTGCCGTGGCCCAATGCGTGCTCAACCCGGGTGACGAAGTGATCGTCGCCGAACCGATGTACGTCACCTACGAAGCGGTGTTCGGTGCTTGCGGCGCCGTGGTCATCCCGGTGCCGGTGCGTCCGGAGAACGGCTTTCGCGTGCTGCCCGAAGACGTCGCCGCACGCATTACCCCACGCACCCGCGCCCTGGCGCTGAACAGTCCGCACAACCCGTCGGGCGCCAGCCTGCCGCGCAGCACCTGGCAGGCGCTGGCCGAATTGTGCATCGCCCATGACCTGTGGCTGATTTCCGACGAGGTCTACAGCGAACTGCTATTTGAAGGCGAACACGTCAGCCCGGCGAGTCTGCCGGGCATGGCCGAACGCACCGCGACCCTCAACAGCCTGTCCAAATCCCACGCCATGACCGGGTGGCGCGTCGGCTGGGTGGTGGCGCCGCCGTCCCTGGCCGGGCACCTGGAAAACCTCGCCCTGTGCATGCTCTACGGTTCGCCGGATTTCATCCAGGACGCCGCCGTGGTGGCGCTGGACAGCCAACTGCCGGAACTGGAAGCCATGCGCGAAGCCTATCGCCAGCGCCGCGACCTGGTCTGTGAAAGCCTGGCCGATTGCCCCGGCCTGCGCGCCTTGAAACCTGATGGCGGCATGTTCGTGATGGTCGACATCCGTGAAACCGGGCTCAGCGCCCAGGCGTTTGCCGACCGTCTGCTTGATCGCCATGGGGTTTCTGTTTTGGCCGGTGAAGCCTTCGGGCCGAGCGCGGCCGGTCACATTCGCCTCGGTTTGGTGGTAGGGGCCGCGCCGTTGCGCGATGCCTGCCAGCGTATCGCTTGCTGTGCTGAAGAATTGATGGAGACGCAAGTCCATGCTTGATCACAAACATCTGTTTATCGATGGCCGCTGGCAAACCCCGTCCGGGCAAGGCGTTGCTGACGTCATCAACCCGGCCACCGAAGCGGTCGCCGGCCGTGTGCCGCTGGGTGACGAACGCGATGTCGACAATGCCGTGGCGGCGGCGCGCAAGGCCTTCGACTCATGGTCGCGCACGCCCTCCAGCGTTCGCGCCGGCTACATCCGCGCACTGGCCGAACAACTGAAGGCCCGCGCCGATGAAATGGCGGCGGTGATTACCACCGAACTGGGCATGCCGGTGCAATGGAGCCGTTCGGTGCAAGTCGACGGGCCGATCCTGGGCCTTGAGCAATACGTCGAACTCGCCGCTGTGATGGACGAAGTGCGCGAGGTCGGCAACTCGCGGGTCTACCGCGAGGCGGTGGGCGTGTGTGCGTTCATCAATCCCTGGAACTACCCGCTGCACCAGTTGATCGGCAAGCTGGCCCCGGCCCTGGCCGCCGGTTGCACGGTGGTGGTCAAGCCGAGTCAGGACACGCCGCTGCACGCGTTTCTGCTGGCACAGATGATCGAAGACATCGGCCTGCCGGCTGGGGTGTTCAACCTGATCAGCGGACCTGGCTCGAAAGTCGGCGAAGCACTGGCCAGACACCCGGATGTGGACATGGTGTCGTTCACCGGCTCCACCGGTGCCGGCGTGCGCGTTTCCCAGGCCGCCGCACCTTCGGTGAAGCGCGTGTGCCTGGAGCTGGGTGGCAAATCGGCGCTGTTGATCGCCGAAGATGCCGACCTGGAGGCGGCGGTGCGCTACGGCGTGCAGGACGTGATGATCAACTCCGGGCAGACCTGCACCGCGCTGACCCGCATGCTGCTGCCGGCCAGTCGTTATGCCGAGGCGGTGGAAATCGCGCTGGAGGAAACCCTGAGCCTGAAGATGGGCGACCCGCTCGATCCACAGAGCTTCCTCGGCCCGATGTGCTCGGCCGGGCAACGTCGCACCGTGCTCGATTACATCAAGGTCGGCCAGGAAGAAGGCGCACGCCTGCTGTGCGGCGGCGATGTAGGGGGCTTCGAGCGCGGCTACTACGTCAGCCCGACGCTGTTCGCTGACGTCAATAACAGCATGCGCATCGCCCAGGAAGAAATCTTCGGCCCGGTGTTGTGCTTGATCCCTTATGACGACGAGGCGCAAGCCATCCAGATCGCCAACGACTCGCCGTTCGGGCTGTCCAGCGGAGTCTGGGCCGGCAGCACCGGGCGTGCCCTGGAACTGGGGCGGCAACTGCGTGCGGGCCAGTGCTTTCTCAATGGCGCGGCGTTCAACTATCAGGCGCCGTTCGGCGGCTACAAGCAATCCGGTAATGGACGTGAATGGGGGGAAGAGGGGCTGAACGAATTCGTCGAAGTGAAGGCGATCCAGGTGTGAGCCTCAGGCGTTCACAAATAATCAGCACCGGGCCCAGGCCCGGTGCCTTGCGTGGTTTTGAACGGGTATTTCCTTAGCTTTTAATCAGGGGCAATGCAATGAGCGATAACAAGAACAAGATTACTCAAGCGAACCACGAATTCAGCTTCCCGCGCCGCGACTTTTTAAAGTACAGCGCAGCGGCGGCGGCAGTGGCGGGGGCCTTCTCCATGGGCCTGCCGTTGGGTGCCTTTGCCGCAGAAGCCACGCCAAAGCCGGGCGGCGTGTTGCGCCTGGGCCTGGCGGGGGGCAGCACCACAGACTCCAAGGACCCGGGCTCCTGGGTCGATACCTTCACCTTTGTAGGCTTCTCGGCGGTCTATAACACCCTCACCGAAATCGCCGTCGACGGCAGCGCGATTCCCGAACTGGCGGAAAGCTGGACTTCAACCCCGGACGCGCGCATCTGGACCTTCAAACTGCGCCAGGGCGTAACGTTCCACAACGGCAAGACCCTGACCGCCGATGACGTGGTCGCCTCGATCCAGCATCACCTCGGGGAAAAATCCACCTCGGCGGCCAAGACCGTCTTGGGCGATGTGGCCAAGGTCAGTGCCAATGGCAGCGACAGCGTGGTGTTCGAACTGCATGCGGGCAACGCCGATTTCTCTTACGTGGCCGCCGATTATCATCTGGTGATCATGCCCAGCAAGGACGGGGTAGCGGACTGGCAAGCCGGCGTTGGCACCGGTGGCTATCGCCTCAAGGACTTCGAACCGGGCGTGCGCATGACCCTGGAGCGCAGTGCGGATTACTGGAAGCCGGGCCGCGCGCATTTCGCCAGCGCCGAGCTGATCGCCATTGCCGATGGCGCCGCGCGGATCAACGCGCTGGTCACCGGGCAGGTGGACGTGATCAACAAGGTCGACCTCAAAACCGTGGCGCTGCTCAAGCGCAATCCGAACCTGGTCATCGAGGAAACCAAGGGTGCGCAGCACTACACCTTCCCGATGCTCACCGACAGCCAGGTGTTCCAGAACAACGACGTGCGCCTGGCGATGAAATACGCGGTCAACCGCGAAACCCTGCTGGCCTCGGTGCTGTACGGCTATGGCCTGGTGGGCAACGATCACCCGATCCAGCCGGGTAGTCGCTTCATCAACACCGCGCTGGAACAGCGTACCTACGACCCGGACAAGTCGCGCTTCCACCTGAAAAAGGCCGGCCTGGATTCGCTCAAAGTGCGCCTGCAAGCGTCGGATGCGGCCTACACCGGCGCGGTCGATGCCTCGGTGCTGTTCAAGGAGCAGGCGCGTGCGGCCGGGATCGACATAGACGTGGTGCGCGAACCCGCCGACGGCTTCTTCACCAACGTCTGGATGAAACAGCCGTTCACCACCTCGTTCTGGTACAGCAGCCTGACCGCCGACCGCATGTTCAGCATCGGTTACGCCAAGGGCGCGGCCTGGAACGAAACCCACTGGGACAACCCGCGTTTCAACCAGCTGCTCAACGCCGCCCGGGGCGAGATGAACGACCCGCTGCGCCGCGAGATGTACAACGAAATGCAGGCGCTGTGCCGGGATGACGGCGGGGCCATCGTGCCGCTGTTCGCCAGCTCCGTGGCGGCCCGTTCCAATCGTGTGGCGCACGGCGGGCAGACAGCGCCCTATGGCGAACTGGACGGGCTGCGCGTGATCGAGCGGTGGTGGCAGGCGTAAGCGTTCAGTCAATCCACTGAGGACTTTATGTGGGAGCGGGCTTGCTCGCGAAGGCGGTGTGTCAGTCACCATAAATGTTTGCTGACAGGGCCTCTTCGCGAGCAAGCCCGCTCCCACAGGTTAAGTGAGGGTCTTCAACAGTGTGCCCATTTCAAGGAATTGCGCGGTGAATAGTATTTTAAAGTTGCTACTTCAGCGTCTGGCATTGGGGCTGTTATCGCTCTTCGCGGTGTCAGTGATCATTTTTCTCGCGGTCGGCATGCTCCCGGGCGATATCGCCCAGGCCATGCTCGGCCAGTCCGCCACGCCGGAAACCGTGGCGGCGTACCGGGCGCAACTGGGCCTGGACTTGCCGCCGCTGACCCGTTTCGGGCACTGGATCTGGCATTTGCTGCAAGGTGACCTCGGCGTGTCGCTGGCCAACCAGCGGCCCATCGCCGATCTGGTTGGCGCGCGCCTGGGCAATACCTTCAGCCTGGCGCTGCTGGCGGCACTGGTGTCGGTGCCGCTGGCCTTGCTGCTGGGGATGCTCGCGGCGTTGTATCGCAACAGCTGGTTCGACCGGTTGCTCAATACCTCGGCCCTGAGCGCGGTGTCGTTTCCCGAGTTCTTCGTCGCCTACATCCTGATCCTGGTGTTCGCGGTGAAGCTCAACTGGTTCCCGAGCATTTCCAGCCTCTCGCCGAACGCCTCGCTCGGTGAGGTGCTGGAGCGTTCGGTGCTGCCGGTGGCAACCCTGAGCCTGGTGGTGATCGCGCAGATGATGCGCATGACCCGCGCCTCCCTGATCAACCTGCTGGCCAGCCCGTACATCGAAATGGCCCGGCTCAAGGGCATCAGCCAGTCGCGGATCATCTTCCGCCATGCCTTGCCCAACGCCCTGGCACCGATCGTCAACGTGGTGGCGCTGAACCTGGCCTACCTGGTGGTGGGTGTGGTGGTGGTCGAAGTGGTGTTCGTCTATCCGGGCCTCGGCCAGTTGCTGGTGGACTCGGTGGCCAAGCGCGACATCCCGGTGGTGCAGGCCTGCAGCCTGATCTTCGCCGCGACCTACATCCTGCTCAATACCAGCGCCGATGTGCTGTCGATTGCCAGCAATCCACGCCTGATGCATCCGAAGGGGTAAGCCATGAGCCTGTTCAACCAAATAGTGAAGGCGCCGCTGAGCGCCAAATTCGGGCTGCTGGTGATCGTGCTGTACATCCTGGTGGCGGTGTTCGCGCCGGTGTTGGCGCCGTTCGGCGAAACCCAGGTGGTCGGCGAGGGCTTCGCGCCCTGGGGCGGGCAGTTCCTGCTGGGCACCGATAACCTGGGCCGCGACATGTTCAGCCGGCTGGTCTACGGTGCGCGCAACACCCTGGGCATTGCCTTCCTGACCACCGTGCTGGCGTTCCTGCTCGGTGGTTTTGGCGGCTTGATCGCGGCGATCAAGGGCGGCGCGATCGACCAGGGCCTGTCGCGGGTGGTGGACATCCTGATGGCCATTCCGCAACTGATCTTCGCCTTGCTGATCCTCAGCGTGGTCGGCACCACGGCGACCTCGCTGGTGCTGGTGATCGCGCTGCTGGACGCGACCCGGGTGTTTCGCCTGTCAAGGGCGGTGGCGATGAACGTGGTGGTGCAGGATTTCGTCGAGGCCGCGCGCCTGCGCGGTGAAGGCCTGTGGTGGCTGGTGACCCGCGAAGTGCTGCCCAATGCCGCGGCACCATTGATTGCCGAGTTCGGCCTGCGGTTCTGCTTTGTGTTCCTGTTCATCAGTGCGCTGTCGTTCCTCGGTCTGGGCATCCAGCCGCCGACCGCCGACTGGGGCAGCATGGTGCGCGACAACGCGGTGCTGATCACCTTCGGCGACATCAGCCCGTTGCTGCCCGCATTGGCCGTGGCCCTGATCACGGTCAGCGTCAATTTCGTCGTCGACTGGATGCTGCACAAATCCAGCGGCCTCAAGGAGTGCTGAACATGACGACATCCAAACCTTTGCTGGAAATCCGCGACCTGCACATCGAAGGCCATTACGAAGACGCCTGGCATCCGCTGATCAAGGGCATCGACCTGACCTTGCAGCGGGGCGAGGTGCTGGGGCTGATCGGCGAGTCGGGAGCGGGCAAGTCGACCCTGGGCCTGTCAGCCATGGGCTACACCCGCGACGGCTGCCGCATCACTGGCGGCTCGGTGCATTTCGACGGGATCGACCTGCTCAAGGCCAAGCCCGAAGCCCTGCGCAAATTGCGTGGCCTGCGCATTGCCTATGTCGCGCAAAGTGCGGCGGCCTCGTTCAACCCGGCCCATCGCCTGATCGATCAACACGTGGAAACGGCGGTAAAGAACGGCGGTATGAGCCGCGAACAGGCCATGCGCGAAGCGGTGGATCTCTATCGGGTGCTGCACCTGCCCAACCCCGAGCAGATCGGCCAGCGCTACCCGCATCAGGTGTCGGGCGGCCAGTTGCAGCGGGTCATGACCGCGATGGCCATGGCCTGCCACCCGGACCTGATCATCTTCGACGAACCGACCACCGCGCTGGACGTCACCACCCAGATCGAAGTGCTGGCGGCGATTCGTGATGCGGTAAAAACCTACGGCAGCGCGGCGATCTACATCAGCCATGACCTGGCGGTGGTGGCGCAAATGGCCGACCGGATCATGGTGCTGCGTCACGGCAAACTGGTGGAAGAGGCCGAAACCCGGCAGATGCTCGGCGACCCGCAGGAGGAGTACACCAAGTCGTTGTGGGCGGTGCGCAGTTTCCGCACCGAGCCCAAGGCCTGCCCGCAGGCGGAGCAACCGCTGCTGGAATTGCGCAACAGCTGCGCCAGCTACGGCCATCAACCGGTGCTGCACGACGTGTCGTTGAAGTTGTACAAGGGCCAGACCCTGGCGGTGATCGGCGAGTCCGGCAGCGGCAAGAGTTCCACGGCGCGGCTGATCACCGGCCTGTTGCCGCCGACCTACGGCGAAGTGCTGTATGACGGCCAGCCGCTGCCCGCCGACTTCCGTCAGCGCAGCAAGGAGCAACTGCGGCGCATCCAGATGATCTACCAGATCCCCGATACGGCGCTCAATCCCCGCCAGCGCATCGTTGACATCATCGGCCGGCCGCTGACGTTCTACCTTGGCCTCAAGGGCAAGGCCATGCGCGCGCGGGTCGCCGAGCTGCTGGAGATGATCGAGCTGGACCCGGCGACCTACATGGAGCGCCAGCCTCGCGAACTGTCCGGCGGGCAGAAACAGCGGATCTGCATCGCCCGGGCCCTGGCGGCCGACCCGCAGCTGATCATCTGCGACGAAGTGACTTCGGCGCTGGATCAACTGGTGGCCGAAGGCGTGCTCAAGTTGCTCAACCGCATTCAGCAGCAACTGGGCGTCGCCTACCTGTTCATCACCCATGATGTCGCCACCGTGCGGGCGATTGCCGATGAGGTGCTGGTGATGCAACGGGGCAGGGTGGTGGACCATGGCTCGCGCAGCCAGATTTTCACCCCGCCGCACCAGGACTACACCGGGCTGCTGTTTTCTTCCGAACCACAAATGGACCCGGACTGGCTCGACCGCTTGCTGGCCAGCCGCGCCACGCATTCAACTCCTACGCTGGAAAAAGTCTAAGGAATCACCATGAAAGTATTGATCGTTCACGCTCATCCCGAGCCACAATCCTTCACCGCGGCCCTGCGTGACCAGGCTGCTGCCACCCTTGAAGCCCAAGGGCACGAAGTACAGGTCAGCGACCTGTACAAGATGAACTGGAACCCGGTGGCCAGCGCCGACGACTTCTCGTCCCGGGAAAATCCCGAGTACCTGGTGTACGCGCTGGAACAACGCCTGGGCGTGAAAAGCCAGTCGCTGGCGGCGGACATCCAGGCCGAGCTGGACAAGCTGCTGTGGGCCGACCTGCTGATCCTCAACTTCCCGATCTTCTGGTTCTCCGCCCCGGCCATGCTCAAGGGCTGGATCGACCGGGTGCTGGTGTCGGGCATCTGCTACGGCGGCAAGCGCTTCTACGATCAGGGCGGCTTGAGCGGCAAAAAGGCACTGGTGACCGTGACCCTCGGCGGTCGCGAGCACATGTTCGGCGAAGACGCGATTCACGGCCCGTTGCAGGACATGCTGCGGCCGATCCTGCGCGGTACTTTGGCGTACGTAGGTTTCGACGTGCTGGAACCGTTCGTGGCCTGGCATGTGCCGTACATCAGCGACGAGGCGCGCAAGGATTTCCTGGTGGACTACACCCAGCGCCTGCAGCACCTGAGCGACGAGCAACCGCTGGTGTTCCCGAAGCTGTCGCAGTTCGATGAGCAGCTCTACCCATTGCGCCAGCCCGCCGAGGCCTGATCAACACCACGCCTCCCTTGTGGGAGCGAGCCTGCTCGCGAATACGTCAGCACAACCAGCAATGATGGTGACTGACACACCGCTTTCGCGAGCAGGCTCGCTCCCACAGTTTGATTTTCTGCACACCCCAAATATGCATCCATCCCCTACATTGTTCTGAATACACAAACACTGATGTCGCCGAGATTGGAATTGTTGGTGTAGTGGCCGGCTTGTAGCCTCCATTACGCCGAACACCGCGATGCGGTGGAGCCCCAGCCAGGGTTCATCAAGCCTCGGACTTCAACGTCCTGCCTTGCTTTCGGTCCGATGCCCCCATGGGGTCTGGCCTAATAAAAATAAGGAAGGCAGGTATGAGTATTCGTGCATGGGCTTGCGCAGCAACCCTGTTTGCCCCCGTTCTGGGTGCCGGCATTTTGTTTCCCGCCATGGCTCGCGCAGCGGACGACCCGATGGGTTCGCTGGTGCGAAGCGTGTTTGGCGACAGCCTTGAGCGTGAGCATGGCATCAAGGTCTACGGCTGGGCTCAGGCAGGCGTGATCTATAACAACAACGGCACGGATGACGTCAGCAAACAGAGCTTTTTCAACACCGACGAAGGCGTGAACCTCAACCAGTTCGCCCTGGCCGTGGAAAAGAAACCCAACAGCAATGTGGTCGGTCGTGTCGGACCGTTCCCCGGCCCCATGCCGCAAGAAGCCGACTGGGGCTTCAACGTCACGGCGCTCTACGGCAAGGATGCGCGTTACTTCAAGACCTACGGCTGGGACGAGGACCTTGGGGTCAACCGCGACAACAAGGCTGAAGATCCAGCGTTCACCATCGCTCAAGCCTACGTCGATTTCTATTTCCCGGTGCTCGGCGGCTCGGA
Organism: Pseudomonas fluorescens; assembly: GCF_902498195.1. Classification (GTDB taxonomy): domain Bacteria; phylum Pseudomonadota; class Gammaproteobacteria; order Pseudomonadales; family Pseudomonadaceae; genus Aquipseudomonas; species Aquipseudomonas fluorescens_BU. The sequence goes on from NZ_CABVIY010000003.1 coordinate 619,167, forward strand.
CCTGATGATCGGGATTTTCCACACGCCGCTGGAAAATGAGATCGGCTTCGCCTTGCCGTCACCCGCACCGACGGACTTCTACTCGCACACCTATTCCTTCATGCACGGCCCGGCCAAGCATGCCGGCGCGCTGTATTCGTTCAAACTGCCGTCGGCGCCCGGCGAAAGCATGCTCGGCTTCGAACTGGGCGTGGTGCAGGGCTGGAACAACCTGCAGGACCCCAACCATGACCCGGATGTCATCGCCAACGTGCGCTGGCGCTCGGCGGATTTCAGCACCTGGATCGACTGGGAAAACATCTACGGCAACGGCGCCGGCGACAGCTTTGCCGAGTGCAGCTGTGGCTCGCCCATCCCGGCCGGCACCAAGGATGACGACTACAAGCGCCTGGCCTCTTACCTGACCTTGTCCCAGGTGCTCGACCCGAACAACCGCGTGGCGCTGGAGCTGAACTACGGCACGCAGGAGCAGGGCGCTTTCGCCGGCTTCGCCAATAAAAACGATGCCACCTGGTACGGCACCGATCTGAACTGGTACCACAAGCTCAGCGAAAACCTGATGTGGAACAGCCGCGCCGAGTGGTTCTACACCGACGCACCGGTGCACGTGATGATGGCCAACATCGACCCCAACACCGGGATTCCCGATCCGACCTGGGGCAGTTTCTACGGCGTCACCACCAACCTGGCCTGGACCCCGACCCCCAACGTGCGCTTGCGCCCGGAATTGCGCTACGACATCCATTCCGGCCCCGGTCGCGATGCCTATGCCGATGGGCAAAAAGACTCGCAAGTGGTCGCTTCCTTCGACGTCAGTTTCTTCTTCTAACCCGACGCTTTCGCTGACCTGGCGTGATGGCTCAACCCACACGTTGTGACCTTGTTCGTCCGCACTTTGCCGGCCCGATGCCGCACCGGAGTAATTTTCATGACAGACAATAACGATAAAAACCTGTTTGGCCGCGACGTTTCACGTCGTGATTTCCTGCGTGGCAGCGGTGTCGCCGCAGGCACGATTGCCCTGGCCAGCCTGCCGTTCAACTTCGCCGTGGGCAGTGAACGGGTGATCAAGCTCGGCTACGTCAGCCCGCAGACCGGGCCGCTGGCACCCTTTGCCGCGGCCGACAACTACATCATCGAATCGCTCAGGCAAACGCTGAAAAACACCCTCACGGTGGCGGGCAAGGCGTACCGCCTGGAAGTCATCGTCAAGGACAGCCAGTCCAACCCCAACCGCGCGGCGGAAGTGGCGAGTGAGTTGATCCTGTCCGATCAGGTCGACCTGATGCTCGTATCGTCGACGCCCGAAACCACCAACCCGGTGTCCGACCAATGCGAAATCAACGAGATCCCGTGTATTTCCACGGTGGCGCCGTGGCAGCCATGGTTCTTCACCCGTGGCGGCAAACCCGAGCAGGGCTTTGATTGGACCTATCACTTTTTCTGGGGCCTGGAAGATGTGATCGGCACTTACACCGCCATGTGGGGCGCGATGCCCACCGATAAGGTGATCGGTGGCCTGTTCCCCAACGATGGCGACGGCAATGCCTGGGGTGATTCGAAACTCGGGTTCCCGCCGGTGCTGGCGCAGAAGGGATTTCAGTTGGTCGATCCCGGTCGTTTCCAGAGCCTGACCGATGACTTCTCCGCGCAGATCGCCGCGTTCAAGAAGGCTGAAGTAGAGATCGTCACCGGTGTGGTCATTCCCCCGGATCTGACCACGTTCTGGACACAGGCGCGCCAGCAGGGCTTCAAACCCAAAGCCGTGTCGGTGGGCAAGGCGTTGCTGTTTCCCACGGCGGTCGAAGCATTGGGCAAAGCCGGCAATAACCTGTCCACGGAAATCTGGTGGAGCCCCACGCACCCGTTCAGTTCGTCGCTGACCGGCGCCAGTGCCGGACAGCTCGCCCAAGGCTTCACCCAGGCCACCGGCAAACAATGGACGCAACCGCTGGGCTTCGTGCATGCGTTGTTCGAACTGGCGGTGGACATCCTCCAGCGCACCGAAGAAATCGGCAACCCGAAGGCCGTGCGCGATGCCTTGCTCAAGACCAATCTCAACACCGTGGTCGGGCCGATCAACTGGAACGGCGGACCGGTGAAAAACGTCGCCAAGACGCCGCTGGTCAGTGGCCAATGGCGGCTGGGCAATAACAACCAATACGACTTGATCGTGACCAGCAATGCCACCGCACCGGCGATCCCGCTGGGCGGCGAGATGCAGGCCATTACGTATTGATCGCGCTCAAGCAAGCAGGTGCACCATGCAACAGCCACTTCTACAACTGAACGATGTGCATAAAAGCTACGGCTCGGTGAAGGTCACCGATGCCGTGAGCCTGACCCTTGAGCCCGGTGAAGCCCTGGGCATCATCGGCCCCAACGGCGCGGGCAAAAGCACGCTGTTCAACCTGATCGCCGGCGGCGTGGCGGCGGACAGCGGCAGCATCCATTTCGAAGGCCGCGACGTCACCTGCGAACCGGTGTTCAAGCGTTGCCAGCAAGGCATCGGCCGCTCCCACCAGATCCCGCACCCGTTCGTGAAAATGACCGTGTTCGAAAACCTGCTGGTGGGCGCGACCTTCGGTGCGCGGTTGCCCGACAAGGAGGCCAGCCAGTGGTGCGCGCAGACCCTGGAACTGACGGGCCTGATGCGCAAGGCCAACGTGCTGGCCGGCTCGCTGACCCTGCTCGACCGCAAGCGCCTGGAAATGGCGCGTGCCTTGTCGACCCGGCCGCGTTTGCTGCTGCTCGATGAAATTGCCGGTGGCCTGACCGAACCGGAATGCCTGGCACTGGTGGAAACCATCCAGGGCATCCACAAGGCCGGCGTCGCCATCATCTGGATCGAACACATCGTCCACGCCTTGCTGGCGGTGGTCAGCCGCCTGACGGTGATCAACTTCGGCGCCAAACTGGCCGAAGGCGAGCCGCGCAGCGTCATGGCCGATCCGCGGGTGCAGGACATCTATATGGGCATCGGGAGCTGAGACATGACGACCCAAACAACCCTGCTGTCCATTGACAGACTCTGCGCCGGCTACGGCGACTTTCAAGCGCTGTTCGATATCAGCCTGACCCTGGAGCAGGGCGAAACCGTGGCGATCATCGGCTCCAACGGCGCGGGCAAATCGACGTTCCTGCGCTCGCTGGCGGGGCAGATCAAAAACCTGTCGGGCGCCATCACCTTCAGGGGGCAGGCCATCGGTGACCTGGCGGCCAACCAGGTGATCGAGCGCGGTATCGCCCTGGTCCCGGAGGGTCGCAAGCTGTTCCCGTCGCTCACCGTCGAGGAAAACCTGCAGATCGGCGCCTATAGCCAACGCCCGGGGCCCTGGACGCTGGCGAGGATTTACCAACTGTTCCCGGTCCTGGAAACACTGCGCAAGCGCCCCGGTACCGCGCTGTCCGGCGGCCAGCAGCAAATGGTCGCGATTGGCCGGGGTTTGATGGCCAACCCGCACTTGCTGCTGTGCGACGAGATCAGCCTGGGCCTGGCGCCAACGACGATCAAGGACATCTACGCTGCGCTGCCTTCGATCAAGGCCGACGGCACCACGGTGATTCTCGTCGAGCAGGACATCAATCAGGCGTTGAGTGTCTGCGACCGTTTCTATTGCTTGCAGGAAGGGCGCGTGTCCCTGACCGGCCGGCCAGGGGACGTCGACAAGGCGCAAATCAAAGCCGCGTACTTTGGGGTTTAGTCATGGAATGGATCAATACGCTTCTCCAGGGCATGTTGCTCGGTGGCCTCTACGCGATGTTCGCGGTGGGGCTGTCGCTGATGTTCGGCATCATGCGCCTGGTCAATATCGCCCACGGCGACTTCATTGTGCTGGCCTCGTACCTGGCACTGGTGGTGGTCAACCACCTGGGGTTCAGTCCGCTGGCCAGCCTGCTGATCGTCGTGCCGGTGATGTTCTGTTTCGGCTACCTGCTGCAACGCTGGCTGCTCAACCGGACGCTCGGCCAGGACATCCTGCCGCCGCTGCTGGTGACCTTCGGCCTGTCGATCATCGTGCAGAACGTGTTGCTGCAGTTTTTCAGCGCCGACAGCCAGAAACTGTCCCAGGGTGAGCTGGAAGTCGCCAGTGTCGGCTTCGGCAGCCTCAGCGTGGGCATCATGCCGCTGATGGTGTTTGGCAGTGCGCTGCTGATCATCGGTGGCCTGCAATTGCTGTTTTACAAAACCGCCTTGGGCCGGGCGTTTCGCGCTACCTCCGATGACCAGCAGACCGCACGCCTGATGGGGGTCAACAACGCGCACATCTTCGGCCTGGCCATGGCGCTGGCGATGGCGGTGGTGTCGATCGCCGGGGTGTTTCTGGCGATCCGTACCAGCTTCGATCCCACCGTGGGGCCGGCGCGTCTGTTGTACGGCTTTGAAGCGGTGATCATCGGCGGTCTGGGCAGCCTGTGGGGCACGCTGGCGGGCGGGGTGATTCTCGGTATCGCCCAGGCCGTCGGGGCAAAAATCGATCCCGGCTGGCAAATCCTCGCCGGTCACCTTGTGTTTTTGCTGATCCTGGTCGTGCGCCCGCGTGGCCTGTTTCCCCGGAGTGTCGACTGATGAATGCCTTGAATAATCCTGCGCTGACGTACCGCGTACAACGCACGACCACCAGCAGCCGGGTCGGTCTGACCTTGCTCGGGCTGTGCGTGCTGGTGCTGATCAGTGCGCCATGGTGGGCCGATCGTGCCAGCCTGCGACTGGTGGTGGAATTCGCCTATTACCTGGCGCTGGCGCAAATGTGGAACCTGCTGGCCGGTTACGCCGGCATGGTGTCGGTGGGGCAGCAGGCGTTTGTCGGCCTGGGCGGCTATCTGTTGTTCATGCTGTCGACGCAACTGGGCATGCCGCCGTTGTTCGCGGTGGTGCTCTCGGGCGTGCTGGTCGCATTGTTGGCGATTCCCACCGCGTTGATCGTGTTTCGCCTGCGCGGTGCCTACTTTGCCATCGGCACCTGGGTGGTGGCCGAGGTGTTTCGCCTGGGGCTGGCGCAGGTGAGCAGCCTGGGCGGCGGCTCGGGACAAAGCCTGCCGGCGGCGATCGTGCGGCAGATCGGCAATGACCGGGACGGGCGCGAGATGCTGATCTACTTCACCGCGCTGGCCATCGCCATAGGCGCGGTGGCGGTGGTGTTCTTCTTGCTGCGTTCGCGACAAGGGCTGGCCCTGGCGTCGATCCGCGATTCGGAACCGGCCTCCGGCAGCCTGGGGGTCAATACCTTCCGCACCAAGCTGATGGTGTACGTGCTGGCGGCCGGTTGCACCGGGGTGGTCGGGGCGCTGATCTTCCTGCAAAAGCTGCGGATTTCCCCGGAAGCGGCGTTCAACCTGCAGGACTGGACGGCGGTGGTGATTTTCATCGTCATCATCGGCGGCATCGGCACCCTGGAGGGGCCGTTGATCGGCACACTGATCTATTTCGTGTTACGCGGATGCCTGGCCCAGTACGGCGCGGTGTACATGATCATTCTGGGCGTGGTGGCGGTGGTGATGATGCTCAAGGCACCGCAAGGGGTGTGGGGGCTGATCAGCGAACGGCTGGGCTGGCAGGTTTTCCCCATGCAGCGGCGGTTGTCGATCCAGTCAAAGCCCTGACAGGCAGCCCCGGATGTGGAGTGCGAGGTGCCGACAGGCTAACCTCGCTATTCCGTCCGGCTACCTGTAGGAGCGAGCCTGCTCGCGATGGTCGTTAACGATGACGCGGGCTGTCTGAATGCCCGCGTTGATTGGGCGTCCATCGCGAGCAAGCTCGCTCCTACACATCCAGAGAACCTGCCCCATGGATCGTTTACTCAGTGTCGAAGCCTTTGTGCGTGTTGCCGAGACCGGTAACTTCGCCAGGGCGGCCCAGCAACTGGGCGTGACCCGTTCGGTGATCACCCACCGCATTCAGCAGCTGGAGCAATTTATCAATGCACCGCTGTTCCATCGCAGCACGCGCCACGTGCGGCTCTCCGAAGTCGGCGAGACGTACTACAAGGAATGCGCGGACATGGTCGCGAGTTTCAACTCGCTGACCGAACACATGCGCGAGCTGCGCGCCAAACCCACCGGCAAACTGCGGGTGCAGATGCTGCCGGGGTTCGCCATCGGGCACTTCGGCAGGATGCTGGCCGAGTTCACGCGGCTGTACCCGGACATCGAGGTGGACGTGATCGTCAACGACCGGGTGGTCGACCCGATCGAAGAGGGCTTCGATGTCGCGTTCCAGATGTTCCCGCCCATGGCCGAAACCCTGATCGAACGCAAACTGTTCAGCGTTCGCCGGTTGTTCTGCATGTCCCCCGACTATGCCGAAGAGTTCGGCGTGCCCACGCACCCCCAGCAATTGCTGCAACACAAGATCGCCTTGTATGAGGGCTATCCGTCGCGCAATCGCTGGATCTTCACCCGCGAAGACGAGCAGGTGGAACTGAGCCTGCCGGGCCAGGTGCGTTCGAACTCCGTGCATTTGCTGCGCGATTACGCCTCGACCGGGGTGTGCATCGTCTGCCTGCCGACACTGGTGGCCAGTGACGACCTGCTCAGCGGGCGGCTGATTCCGGTGCTGCCGGAGTACGCCTTGTCCTCCTTCAACTTCTCCGCGGTGTACCCCGCGACCCAGCGCCGGGCCCTGAAAGTGCGGACGCTGATCGACTTCCTGGTGGAAAACTTCGGCGACGAACCCTGCTGGGACAAGCCTTTGCTGGAACGCGGCTGGGTGCGCTGACGCATGTTTGTAGGAGCTGCCGCAGGCTGCGATCTTTTGATCCTTTTAATGCAACGTCAAAAGATCGCAGCCTCGTTGCACTCGGCAGCTCCTACACAGCTCCTACACAGCTCCTACACAGCTCCTACACAGCCGCCACAGTGTTTGCGTTTCGCGAACACTGTTGTCGCCGACTGCCTAATTGTCCCGGCGAGGGGCGGGACGTACTGTTGACTCACTGTTACTACAACAACAAAACGGTGAAAACCATGAGTAGCGCGGCAATCGAAACAGTCTTCGGCTCGCTGAACAATTTCAGCAAGGGCTCGGTTGAAATCATCAGCGGCCAGGCCAGTCACTATGCCTTTTCGAACATCTTCGAAGTGGCGCAACAATCGCTCCCTTATGAAAAAGTCGTGGTCGGCCTGAACCTCGGCTACGTCGTCGAGACCCTGCGTGCCGAGGGCCAATCGCCCTGGTACACCGCAGCGCACGACGAATTCGCCATTGTCATGGACGGTGAAGTGCGGGTGGATTTCCTCAAGCTCGATGCACCCTTGAAAGACGGCGAGGGCACGCGGCTGGCCGGTGAAGTCCCGGCGGGCAAACCCATGGGCTACGTCTTGCTCAAGCGCGGCCACCAGTGCCTGCTGCCAGTCGGCACGGCCTATCGCTTCGAAGCCAGCCGTGCGGGTGTGATCCTGCAACAGACCATCAAAGGACCCTTGTCGGTCGAGAAGTGGGCAGACATCTGCTTCAAGTGATCAGCCCAGCCACCCCCCGCCCACAAAAAAACAAGGAATCCCGACATGGCCATGCTTGAAACCGCTGCCGACACCGCACTGTTTGCCGACGATGACGTGCAGATCAGCCCGCCCCATCCCGTGACCGGCTACTGCGCCTTCCAGCTGGGCGCCTTCGAACTGTCGCGTGACGAGTATTTCGCGCGCATTACCTGGCCCGCCAAAGGCCAGACCCGCTCGCACCTGATTCCGGTGGACGCCTTTCTGCGCGCGCTGATGCGCGACGTCGCCTGGGGCTTTTTCTACGGCTGGGTCAACTTCGACCACGTCATCGGCACCCGCAACTACTACGGCAAGGTCGACCTGTACGCCGGCACCTTCAATGGCACGCTCAAGGCCGCCGGGGTCAACTACACCGAAAACTTCGAGACGCCGCTGATCATGGCCACCTTCAAGGCCATCCTGCGCGACTGGACCAACGCCACCTTCGACCCTTTTGCCGCACCGGAAGAAACCGGCACGGCATTCGGTCGCAAGAACGGCAGCAACATCGAGGCCATCGAACGCTTCCGCATCGCCACCAAACGCATGCCGGGCCTGAAGGATGACTCGCCGCTGCGCAACGACCTGCCGGTCAACCGCCAGTTCATCGACGTGTCCCAGGAAGAACCCGAAGTGCACGCCGCTGAAGGTTTCGAAGGCGAGCTGCATGCCTTCAGCCTGTTCAAGTACCTGTCGCGTTCCGACGTGACCTGGAACCCGTCGGTGACCTCGGTGTGCAAGGCCAGCCTGTTCTGCCCGACCACCGAAGAATTCATCCTGCCGGTGTTCCACGGCAATGACCGGGTCGAGTGGTTCCTGCAGCTGTCCGACGAAATCATCTGGGATGTCGGCGACAAGGACGACGGCAACCCGCGCGCCCGCATCACCATGCGCGCCGGCGACATTTGCGCCATGCCCGCGGACATTCGCCACCAGGGCTATTCCACCAAGCGCTCGATGCTGATGGTCTGGGAAAACGCCACGCCGAACCTGCCGCAACGCTATGAAAGCGGCGAACTCAAGCCCTATCCGATCGAATTCTAAGGCCTGTGTCTGGCCCGGTGCACGCCGGGCCACCGGATCAAGAGTCAAGTCGTCAGACACTGCGCCACAGGCGCGGTGCGAGGAAAACATTATGCAAAATCAGCTCTACATCGATGGCCGTTTCGTGGATGCGGTCGCGGGCGGCACCATTGACGTCGTCTCGCCCCATGACGGCGCGTTGATCACCCGGATTGCCGCCGCCGAAGCAGCGGACATCGACCTGGCGGTCGCCGCCGCCAAGCGTGCCTTCCCGGCGTGGTCTGCCCTGGGCGCCGCCGAACGCGGGCGCCTGCTGCTCAAGCTGGCGGACAAAATCGAGGAATGTGGCGAGGAACTGGCGCAACTCGAATCCCTCAACACCGGGCATCCGATCCGCGATTCCCGTGGCCTCGACGTGCCGCGCACGGCCGCCTGTTTCCGCTATTTCGGCGGCATGGCCGACAAGATCGAAGGCTCGGTGATTCCGGTCGAGGCCGGGTTTCTCAATTACGTGCAGCGCAAGCCGATTGGCGTGGTGGGGCAGATCGTGCCCTGGAACTTCCCGCTGATGTTCACCAGCTGGAAAATGGGCCCGGCGCTGGCGGCCGGCAACACCATCGTGATCAAGCCATCGGAAATCACCCCGTTGTCGACCTTGCGCATCGTCGAACTGATGACCGAAGTCGGTTTCCCCAAGGGCGTGGTCAACGTGGTGCCAGGCTACGGCCATACCGCGGGCCAGGCGCTGGCCGAACACCTGGATGTGGGCAAGATTGCCTTCACCGGGTCCACGGCGACCGGTCGGCGGATTGTTGAAGCCTCGCAAGGCAACCTCAAGCGCATCCAGCTGGAACTGGGCGGCAAGGGCGCGAACATCGTGTTCGAAGATGCCAACCTGGAGGCGGCCGTCAACGGCGCGGCCTGGGCGATCTTCCACAATCAGGGCCAGGCCTGCATCGCCGGTTCGCGGCTGATCCTGCATAAAGACATCGCTGATCAATTCCTTGAGCGTTTCATCGCCCTGGCCAAGTCCATTCGCCTCGGCGACCCCCTGGACCCGGAAACCGAAATGGGCCCGCTGACTTCGGCGCTGCACCGCGACCGTGTCCTGAGCTACATCGATATTGCGATCGAGCAGGGCGGCAAGGTGCTCGCTGGCGGCAAGGCGCCGGACGACAAGGCCCTGGCCAAGGGTTTTTATGTCGAACCCACGGTGGTCGAGGCCAGGCCTGGTGATCGTGTCTGCCAGGAAGAAGTCTTTGGCCCGTTCGTCACCGTGGTGCGTTTCAGCACCGATGAAGAAGCCCTGGCCATCGCCAACGGCACCGAATACGGCCTGGGCAGCGGCCTGTGGACGCAGAACCTGGCCCGGGCGCACAAAATGGCCGACGCGATTCATGCCGGCATGTGCTGGATCAATTGCTACAAGCGTGTCAGCCCCGGCAGCCCGTTCGGCGGTGTCGGGCAATCGGGCTATGGTCGCGAGATGGGCTTCGAAGCGATCCACGACTACACCGAGGCCCGTTCGGTGTGGGTCAATGTTGACGCCAAGATCCCTCCACATTTCAAGCGCTGAGGCCTGCCATGCAACCCTTCATCTACCAAAGCCTGCCGACCCGCGTGGTGTTCGGCTGGGGCAAGCTCTCGGCCCTGGCCGAAGAAATCGAACGACTGGGCGCTCGTCGTGCGCTGATCCTCACCACGCCTGAACAACACGGGCTGGGTGAACAGGTCGCGGCGTTGCTCGGTGATCGCGCGGCGGGGGTTTATGCGAAGGCGGTGATGCACGTTCCGCTGGAAGTGGCGCAAGCGGCCCGCGTCGAGGCGGCACGGCTGGATGCCGATTGCTGCGTGGCCATTGGCGGTGGTTCGACCATTGGCCTGGGCAAGGCAATCGCCATGGATTCCGGGCTGCCGATCGTGGCCGTCCCGACCACCTATGCCGGCTCGGAGATGACACCGATCTACGGGCTGACTGAAAACCGGCTGAAGAAAACCGGGCGCGACCCCCGGGTGTTGCCGAAGACAGTGATCTATGACCCGCAACTGACCCTGACCCTGCCGGCGCAGATTTCCGCCTGTTCGGGCATGAACGCCATGGCCCACGCGGTGGAAGCGCTGTACGCCCAGGACGCCAACCCGATCATCGGCTTCATGGCCGAAGAATCGATCCGCTCCCTGGCGCAGGCGTTGCCCAGGGTCGTCAAAGACCCCAACGATCAGGATGCGCGCAGCCAGGCCTTGTATGGCGCCTGGCTGGCGGGGATCTGCCTGGGTTCGGTCGGCATGGCCTTGCACCACAAGCTGTGCCACACCCTGGGCGGGACCTTCAATTTGCCCCACGCCCAGGCGCATGCGATCGTGTTGCCCCATGCCGCCCATTACAACCGTGAAGCGGCGGCGGGGCCGTTGCAACGTGCCGCGCGGGCCCTGGGTGGCAGCGAGGCCGGCGAGGTGGGCGCCTTGCTCTACGCGCTGAACCAGAAGCTGGGCATTCCACTGGCGCTGGCGGACATCGGCCTGCCTCCAGACGGCCCGGCCGAAGTAGCGCACATCGCCTGCACCAGCCCTTACTACAACCCGCGACCGTTTGAACAAGGCCCGATCCAAGCCTTGCTGACCCGCGCCCTGAAAGGCCTGGAGCCGCTCTGAAATCAATCCCGTCGGAATAACAACAATGACCGATCAAGACAAAGCCATCGAATCCCTCATCTCCGAGAAAGCGGTGGCCAGTTTCAACGACGCGCCCAACGCGCGTTACAAACAGATCATGCAAAGCCTGGTGCGCCACCTGCACGGGTTTGTCAGTGAGGTCGAACTGACCGAACAGGAATGGTTTGAAGGCATACGCTTTTTGACGGAAACCGGGCACAAGTGCGATGGCCTGGTGCGCCAGGAATTCATCCTGCTCTCGGACACGCTGGGCGTGTCGATGCTGGTCGATGCGATCAACCACCGGCACAGTGCCAATGCCACCGAGACCACCGTGTTCGGGCCGTTCTACATCGAAGGCATGCCCGAGCGCGAGTACGGCGAAAACATGGCCTTCACCCCGGGTGAAACAGCGCTGGTGCGCGGGCGCGTGGTCGACACCCGGGGCAACCCCCTGGCCGGCGCGGTGCTGGATGTCTGGCAGACGGCTGAAAACGGCATGTATTCGGGCCAGGACAGCGAACAGCCGTTCGGCAACCTGCGCGGGCGCTATCGCACGGATGCCGAGGGCTATTTCGCCATCCGCACGATTGTCCCGGTGTGCTACCCGATTCCCACCGACGGACCGGTGGGCCGCATGCTTGACGCCGCCAATCGCCACCCGTGGCGACCGGCCCACCTGCACTTCATGATCGATGTGCCGGGGTATCGCAAACTCGTCACCCATTTGTTCAATCGCGATGACCCTTACCTGGAGTCCGACGCGGTGTTCGGGGTCAAGTCATCGTTGCAGGTCATCTATGAACAGCGGGTCAGCCACGATGACGTGTCCGAAAGCCTGGATATCCCGTTGCCGTTCAAACGGGCGTGTTACGAATTCGTCATGGAAGCCGTGTGAGCCATGGGCCAGTTCTTTGCGGTTTTCGCCACTGATCACCCGGACTCCCTGGCCTTGCGCCAGCGCCTGCGGCCCAGTCACCAGGCCCATTTGCGTGCCGAGACGCACCGGATCGTGGTGCGCTTCGGCGGCCCGACCCTCGATGACACGGGCGCCGCGATGAATGGCACCTTGCTGGTGATCGAGGCGGGCAGCCTGCCGGAGGTGGAAGCGTTCATGCAGGAGGATCCCTATGTCCAGGCCGGGCTGTTCGCGAGTCTGCAGATCCGCCCCTGGCACTGGAGCCTGGGCAATCCGGAAAGGCGCGGCTGATCATGAGCACTATCATGTTGTGCCAGCGCGACGACATCGCGGACGGCGGCGCCCTCGGCCTGCCGCAGCACCGGCACCTGCATCCCGCCGGGCTGGTTGCCGTGCGCCAGGGCGAGCAGGTGTGGGTCTACATCAACCGCTGCCCGCATTTTTCGGTGCCGCTGGACTATCGCCCCCAGGCGTTCTGCACCTATCGCGGCAAGGTGCTGATGTGCGCGCATCACAGCGCCCTGTTTCGTTTCGAAGATGGCCACTGCATCGACGGCCCCTGTAAAGGCGCGCAGCTGGAGGCCGTGCCCGTGCGCTGGGTCGGGAACAGCCTGGTCATGGAGGTGGACGAGGAGGGGTGATCTACAATCTTTTGAGGGGTGAACCGCGCCCCTTCGGAGGTCATCATGAAAAGCTTGTCACCCCTCGGCCTGTGCGTTGCACTGGCGGTTTTCAGCGCTCAGGGATGGGCCGAGACCGTGGTGCCGATGAAAGGCCAGAATTCGCAGCAGACTCAACTGGACATTAGCGATTGCCACAACATCGCCGCCGGCCAGGCCTCGTCGACCTCCACCCCGTCCGGTGGACGGCTCAAGGGCGCCGCCGTCGGGGCGGCTGCCGGTGCGACTGGCGCGCAAGTGCGCGGTCGCCAGCATGACGAGTTCTATGATCGCGTCGATGACGACACCAAGCAGGACTATCGGCAGAACCGCGCCAAACAGACCGCCGCGGCAGGCGCCGTGGTCGGTGGCTCGCGCCAGCGCCAGGAACGCCGGGCACAAGAGAAAACCGCCGCCTCGACCACCCAGACCGCCTACACCAGCTGTTTGCAGGGCAAGGGCTATCAAGTCAATCCCTGACACCCCTGTAGGAGCTGCCGCAGGCTGCGATCTTTTGATTTTGTTTTTGAAGGCAAGATCAAAAGATCGCAGCCTGCGGCAGCTCCTACCGGAGAGGGTACGACTTTTGATGCTGGCGCTGATCGAGCAGGTGCACCATCAAGCAGGCATACAGCGTCACCGCCACGAACAAGGCCATGCGCACCGCAAAGGCGGTGTAGACGTCCTTGCCCGCCGCACTGTCCTGCACCGACTGCCCCAGCAGGATGATCATCGTGATCAGGCTGTTGAGCCAGAACCCCGGGCTCCAGCGCGTCGGGCTCAGGCCATAGAGCTTGCGGGCCACGATCAGCCCGAACAGCAGCATCCACAAAAAGAACATCCACAGGTGCACGAACAGGCTCAGCGCCCCCCAGAAGAGGATCGCCAGCAGGCCGCCGAGCAGGGTCGAACCCACCAGTTCACGGCCGGCATTGCGCGCGGAGGTCGTTTCGCTCTGTTGTCCCAGGTTGACCGCCTTGAGAACGATAGGCAGGTAGCTGGCCGGGTCGATCAGCGCCATCAGAAACGCCGGTATCACGATCAGCGTGGCCCTTAAAGCCACCCGGTCGACTTCGCCGGCCGGAAGAGCGGGCGCCGTGGGTGGGGCAGGCGCGTTGTCCGGCTCGGGGAACAGCCAGTGGCCTAATATCCCGGCCATGACCGCCAAGAGTAATCCCGCCACCAAGGCCTGGATGACCATCAGCGCCAGCCCGAAGTCAGCGACCCCGGCCGAGGAGATCATGGTCAACCCGATCACCAGGAACATCACGATCAGGTTGTTGCCACCGCGCAGGCCAAAACGGAAGACCACAAACAGGCAGATCCCGATCAACAACACACCGCTGACGGCGTAGTAACGCAGTGCCGGGATCAACAGCAGGCCGATGCCGGTGGTCAGCATCGCCACCAAAGCCAGGCCCACGGCAGCCTTCAACGACAGCGGGCGATTGAGGGAGACCAGCAATAAGGCACACAGCACCGGGGCCAAAAAGGGGATCGGCAGTGCCAGGCCATAGCTGGCGGCCAGGCACAGGGCCGTGCCGCTGGCCAGGCGCGCGGCGCGTTGCCCCCTTGGCGAGCGTTCAGTAGGCATACGACAGCCAGCTCATCAGCCCCAGGAACACGCGGCCCAACGGATTGAGCAGGTTGCCCTCGGCAGGAAAGGCCATCACCTCGGCCTGGCCGCCGGAGCGGATGGCGCGGTTGTCCTTGAGCATGGCCAGTGACTCGGCGGAAAACTCGATGATCACCGGAAAGCGCTGGGCCGGTCGCAGCCAGTCACGGCTGTTCTGCACCGTGGGCAGGGTGCCGGGCGCGGGCGGCTGGCCGACGCTGACCCCGTAGCCGACACTGCGCACGCGCCCGGCGAAGACCTCGCCGGGCAAGGCATCCAGCACAATCGACACCGGCGTGTCAGGCTTGACCAGGGCGAGATTGTTCTCGGTCATGTCGGCGCTGATCCACACATCGTGGATCGCGATCAGGGTCATGACCGGGCTCCCCGCCGCGGCGAACTGGCCGACATCGGTGCGCAAATCGGTGATCAGGCCGGCGGAGCGTGCGCGGACCTGGGTGTTGGCCAGGTCCAGCTCGGCTTTCGACAGGGCCGTGGCGGCGCTGCGCAACAGGGCGTTGTCTTCCTCGCTGCCGCCTTCCTGCTCGCGGGCGCGCTGCACCTCGGCGCGGGCCGCCGCCACTTTGCTGACGGCCGCTTCGTGGTTGGCGCGCGACACTTCCAGCAGGCGCACGGAAATCGTCCCGGGGTCTTCGCGGTACAAGCCTTCCAGCCGCCGATTGTCCTGGCGGGCCTTGAGTTCATTGGCCTGGGCCGCCCGCAGGTTAGCCTGGGCCGAGGCAATGCCGGCGGTGCTGGCGCCGATCTGGCGGCGGGTGGACTCCAGATCGGCGCGAGCCCGGTCGACGGCGATCTGATAAGGCTGCGGATCGATCTCGAAGATCACTTCCCCGGCCTTGACGTCCTGATTGTTGCGCACGTTGACGCGGATCACCCGGCCCACGACTTCGGACGCCACCGGAATCACGAAAGCGCCGACCCGCGCCTGTTGCGTGTAGGGCGTGAAACGGTCAGCCAGCAGATACCAGGCCAGGCTGAGGACGATCAGCAGCAAAATCCATTTGATGCCCTTTTTCGTCGGATCGGCGGCGGGCGGCGGTGGCGCTTCAGTCGCGGCTTCAGTCATTGTCTTTTTACCTGGTCGGGCAAAGGGGAGGCCGGTGGCGCTGCGGCGGGCTCGGCCAGCAGGTCGCCCCAATCGGTGCGTTGTTGCATTTGCTCGCGCGTGGCGGGATCGACCCTGGCCTGGGCGCTGTACCAGCCGCCGCCCAGGGCCTTGTACAGAGCAATCGCATTGCTCACCGCATCGCCACGACTGAGCAGATAGCTGTCCTGCACGTCAAGCAGCGCACGTTGGGCATCGAGCACCCGCTGAAAGTCCGAGTAACCTTCGCGGTACAGCGCGCTGGCCAGGACCAGTGAGCGTTTCGCCGCGCCTTCGGCCTCGCGCAGGATGCGTTCGCGCTGCAAGGAACGGGTCAGGCCGCTGGCGGCATCGTCCGCCTCGCGGGCCGCCTGGCGCACCTTGTCGCGGTACACCTCGATCAACTGCTGCAAGCGGGCATCCTGCACCCGCACGTTGTTACTGATCCGGCCATGGTCGAACACGTTCCAGCGCAGGCTGGGGCCGCCGACCAGGTCAAGGCTGCGCGAAGTGCCGCTCAAGGTATCGCTGGACCAGACGATGCTGCCCAGCAGGGTCAGCGACGGGTAGAAATCGCTTTCGGCCACGCCGATCAGCGCCGACTGCGCGGCGACATTCAACTCGGCGGCGCGCACGTCGGGGCGGCGCAGCAGCAGGCTGGCCGGCACATCCTGCAGCACGGCGCGGTCCACCAGGGGGATCAGGCCCGTGTTCTCGACCACCATCGGCAGCGCGCCGGGCGCACGACCGATCAACACCGTCAAGCCATTGCGCAGGCGCACCAGCTGGTCTTCCAGCCCGGGAATACTGCTCAAGGTGCCCAGGTATTGGGTCTTGGCTTGTTGCAGGTCGAGTTCGGCGGTCTGGCCACTGTTGAACAGTTTTTCGGTGATTTCATAATTGCGTTTTTGCTGCTCGGCGTTTGCCTCGGCCACCCGCAGGCGCGCCTGGGTGGTGCGCAAGGAAAAATACGTATCGGCGACCTGCGCCCGCAGCAGGACCAGGACGTCTTCATAATTGGCCTCGGCCGCGAAATAGCTGGCATCGGCGGCCTCGATGGCGCGGCTGAAGCGTCCCCAGAAATCCAGCTCCCAGCCCACGTCGAAAGCGGCGCTGTGTTGCCAGAACTGGCTGTCAACCGGGTTGATCCCGCCGGACTGATGGCGGTCGACGTAAATGCTGTCGGCGCCCAGCTGTTGCAATTGCGGGTAGCGGCCACTTTGCGCGATGCCCAATTGCGCCCGGGCTTCCATGACGCGCAGGCCGGCGATCCTCAGGCTCGAATTGTTCGCGTCCGCTTCGGCAATCAGTTGGTTCAGCGTCGGGTCGGCAAAGATTTGCCACCATTGACGAATGTCCGGTTGCAGGGCCCGCTGGCTGGCGTGCTCCAGGTTTGGGGTGTTCCAGTGATCGACCCAGGGTTCACCGGGCGACTGAAAGTCCGGCCCCAGCCGTATGCATCCGCCGAGGGCGAGCAGGGCGAACAGCAGCAATGGGCGGGTGGCTGGATGCATCGTGCGGTGCCTGCCAGGGAATATCACAGCAGCATAGACGCCTGGGTGGCGGGTAATGCGCTTTGGATCGGGTTTGTGGGTTTGGGTGTTTATCCGTTTCTTCGGTAACGGCGGCTTATGGTTTCGCCCTTACGGCGAGTTACTTGGAGAAGCGCCAAGTAACCAAGCGCTCTTGCCCCTGTCGTTCGGTGCCTCGCCAGGGCTCGGCATACCCTTGCTCCGGTCCTGCTCCGTGGGCCCGCCGCCATCGGCCATCCATGGCCGGGGGCGGCTAACCCGGCATCCATGCCGGGTTGCCCACTGCGCAGAACCTGCACTCGGCCTCTCGAGGGGGCAAGAAAATCAAAAGCCAGATCAAAATCAAAAGCGAGGCGGCCTGATAGCCGACCTGATTGCAGGTCTGTCAGCGATCCCATTGTGGGAGCCAGCCTGCTGGCGATGGACTTCCAGGCAACGCGCTCATCCAGACAGGGCGCGTTATCGTTGACGTCCATCGCCGGCAGGCCAGCTCCCACAGGATTTAGGTACATTCTGAAAAGCCAGGTCGGCTGTCAGGCCGCCTCGCTTTGGATTCTGATTTTGATCTGGGCGCCCCGTTAAACCACGCTGGCCGAACGCAGGCATTGCGCAGTGGGTAAACCGGCAGGACGCCGGTTTAGCCGCGCTGGGCCAGGGATGGCCCATCGCGGCGACCCACGGAGCAATGCCTTCGATCGGGCATGCCGAGCCAGAGCGAGGCACCGAGTGGTGGGGCAAGAGCCTTTTGGTTCCTTTTGGGCTTTTCAAAAGGGACTCGCCGTAAGGGCGAAACCATCAGCCGAGGTGACTGCAGCAACGGATATGTACACCGTCTCTCTTGAATGATCAGCGCCTACACCGATTCAACCCTGCTGCAAAAAGTCGATGCAGCTGCGGTTAAACAGCTCGCGATGTTCCACCTGCACCCAATGCCCACAACGGTTAAGCACAATGAAGCGTGCATTCGGCGCGCCGTCGATGATGCGCTGCGCGCCGCTGATCGGGTTGAAGTGATCGTTGTTGCCCCAGAAACCGAGGATCGGGCACTGGATCTCGCCCAGGCGCGCTTCCATGTTCGGCACCATCATCGTGCTGAACAGATTTTTCGGCTGGGTCACAGCCACCGCCACGCGCTCCTGCAACAGGCTTTCCGGCAGGATCGAATCATCGAACAGCTGCAGGCGCATCATGCTGCGCATTTCCTCCAGGCCGATCGGGCCGGCGTTGAACAGCGTGACCATGCGCACGATGCCCTCCATCTGGAAGTAGGTCTCGCGCTCTTCGACACCGCCCGGTGCCAGCAGGATCAGGCTCTGGGGCAGTTGCGGCAGGCGCAGGGCCAGGCCCAGGGCAATCGCGCCGCCCAGCGAGTTACCCAGCAGAGTGCAGCGCTGCACGCCGACCGCTTCGAGAAACGCCGCCACGCAGTCGACGAAGAACCCCAGGTTGTACTGGGCGTCCTCGGGTTTGTCCGAACGGCCGAAACCCGGCAGGTCGAGCACGATGTTGCGATAGCCCGCGGCGACGAATTGCGGGTAGTTGCCCTTGAAGTTGCTGAAGCCACTGGCGCCCGGCCCGCTACCGTGCAGCCACAGCACCACGGGGCCTGCGCCTTCATCCAGATAGTGCAGGCGCAGTCCGCTGGGCAGGGTGGCGTAGTGGCCGACGGGCAGGGGCAGGTCTACAGGTTGGTTCATGGGGTTCTCCATTGTCTGCGGATTCGGGAAGCACAGCCGCGCCAGGCGCTACAGCGACGTGAAGGGAAGCGCCGCGCCTGGCGTGGTGCGCGCCCATGAATGCTGGCCCCGCCGGGCGCTGCCGGCATCGTCCGTTCAGACCACGCGGCGCTAGTCCCATCGGACGATGTGGGCCAGGGCGCTGTCCGCTAATCATTCAGGGGACGGCGGTGCTGCAAGGGCAGCGGGCCGCAGCGTATTGGCACATTCGGAGAGCGTGATGAAGTTACTCAATAAAGTGGCCTTTGTGACCGGCGCCGCGCAGGGCATGGGCCAGGCCATCGTGCGCGGTTTTGTCGCCGAAGGCGCGAAGGTGGTGGCTGTCGACCTGAACCAGGCCGCCCTGGCCGAGAGCCTGGCGGACCTGGGTGACAAGGTCCTGGCCGTGGCATGCAACGTCGGTGACGGCGCCTCCGTGGCCGATGCCATGGGCCAGGCCGAGCAGCACTTCGGTGGCCTCGACATCCTGGTGAACAACGCGGGCGTGGGCGGGCTGGACAGCTTCCTCGACACCCCGGACGAAAGCTGGGCACGGGTGATCGGCGTGAACCTGGGCGGTACTTTCCTATGCTGCCGCGAGGGCGCCAGGCTGATGGTCAAGGGCGGGCGCAAAGGGGCGATCATCAACCTCTCCAGCACCGCCGCGCTGACGGGCGAAGGCCCCAGCCATTACTGCGCCTCGAAAGCCGGGGTGATGGGCCTGACCCGCTCGATCGCCCGTGAACTGGCGGCCAGCGGTATCCGCGTCAACACCCTGGTGCCGGGGCCGACCAACACCCCGATGATGGCCGGCATCCCCGACGAATACATGGAAGCACTGCTGAAAAACGTGCCGTTGGGCCGCATGTGCGAGACCGACGAGATCGCCCGGGTGGCGGTGTTCCTGGCCAGCGAAGACGCCAGTTTCATGACCGGGCAAAACATCGCCGTCAACGGCGGCATGGCCTTTATCTGATCGGGGAGTGACCCATGAGCAAACGATTACAGGGAAAAATCGCCTTCGTCACCGGCGCCGGTTCCGGCATCGGCGAGGCCACTGCGCTGCGGTTCGCCGAAGAGGGCGCCACGGTGGTGCTGTGCGGTCGACGTATCGAACCACTGCAAGGCGTGCAGGAAAAAATCCATGGCCTGGGCGGGCAGGCCGAGATCGCCGTGGCCGATGTCAGCGACGAGCAGGCCTACGTCGGCGCGCTGCAAGCCACCGCGCAACGGCATGGCCGCCTGGACATCCTGGTCAACAACGCGATGGCCTACACCTGGGGCGGCATCGACGCGATGTCCACCGCCGACTGGCACGCCAACTTTGCCACCACCGTGGACGGCACGTTCTGGGGCACCCGCACCGCCATGCAGTTAATGAAGGCGCAGGGTGGCGGTTCAATCGTCAACATTGCCTCGATCTGCGGCCTGTTCGGCACCGCGCAAATGGCCGGTTACTCGGCGGCCAAGGCGGCGGTGATCAACTTCAGCCGCGCGGCGGCCAGCGAAGGCGCACCGCTCAACATCCGCTGCAACGTGATCATTCCCGGCGTGGTCGACACCCCGGCCACGGCCGGCATGCTGGGTGACACCCGGGCCCGTGCCAACACCGAGAAAGTCATCCCGATGAAACGGGTCGGCCTGCCTGTGGAGCTGGCCAACGCCATTCTGTTCCTGGCCAGCGACGAAGCGTCGTACGTCACCGGCGCCAGCCTGGCGGTGGACGGCGGGCGCGGTTCGGACCTGTACACGGTGCTCGACTGATGAGCCCGGACACGAGCGCCTTGCTGGCGCGCATCGATCGCCTGGAGTCACTCGACGCCATCCGCCAACTGGCCGGCCAATACGCCCTGGCTCTGGACATGCGCGACATGGACGCCATGGCCAACTGCTTCGCCCCGGACGTGCGCGTCGGCCGCGACAAGAGCGGTCGCGCGCACCTCAAGGCGTGGCTGGACGAAACCATGCGCAAGCAGTTCCATGGCACCTCCCATCACCTGGGCCAGCACATCATCGAATTCAGCGACGCCGATCACGCCACCGGCGTGGTCTATTCGAAGAACGAGCATGAGACCGGTCCCGAGTGGGTGATCATGCAGATGCTGTACTGGGACGATTACGAGCGGATCGACGGGCGCTGGTGCTTCCGCCGCCGCTTGCCGTGCTACTGGTACGCGAGCGACCTGAACAAACCACCGATTGGCGGCCTGAAAATGCGCTGGCCCGGTCGCGAACCCTACGCCGGCACCTTCCACGAGCTGTTTCCGTCCTGGGATGCCTTCTGGGCGCAACGCCCGGACAAGGACGCCTTGCCGCAGATTGCCGAGCCGGCGCCGCTGGAAGGGTTTCTTGCCAACCTGCGGCGGGGGGCGGGGGATCCGAAGATTCGGGTGCGGTGAAAATTGTTTTGGATTGGGTGAATATCCGTTGCTGCGGTAACGGCGGCTGGCGGTTTCGCCCTTACGGCGAGTCACTTGGAAAAGCGCCAAGTAACCAAGCGCTCTTGCCCCTGTCGTTCGGTGCCTCGCTAAGGCTCGGCATGCCCTCGTTCCGGTCCTGCTCCGTGGGCCCGCCGCCATCGGCCATCCATGGCCGGGGGCGGCTACCTCGGCATCCATGCCGAGGTGCCCACTGCGCAGAACCTCCACTCGGCCTCTCGATGGGGCAAGAAGATCAAAAGCCAAAGCAACGCGAGGCGGCCTGATAGCCGACCTGCTTTCCCGGATGTACGCGTACCCCTGTAGGAGCGAGCCCTGCTCGCGATGAGCGCCCAGACACCGCGTTCATTCAGACCGCGCGCGTTATCGTTGACGACCATCGCGAGCAGGCTCGCTCCTACAGGGGATTGCGTACACCAGCCAAAGTCAGGTCGGCTTTAAGGCCGCCTCGCTTTGGTTTTTGATCTGGGGCGCCCCGTTAAACCACGATGGCCGAACGCAGGCATTGCGCAGTGGGGAAACCGGCAGGACGCCGGTTTAGCCGCGCTGGGCCAGGGATGGCCCATCGCGGCGACCCACGGAGCAATGCCTTCGTTCGGGCATGCCGAGCCTAAGCGAGGCACCGAGTGGTGGGGCAAGAGCCCTTTGCTTCCTTTGGGGCTTTTCCAAAGGGAGTCGCCGTAAGGGCGAAACCCTAAGTAGCCATCACAAAAATAATGGATATACAACCAATACACGTAACCGCAGACAGGCTTTAACCCATCACCCGCATCTCCCGCGGCATCCCCAACGCCCGCTCGGCAATGACATTGCGCTGAATCTCATTACTCCCCCCATAAATCGTGTCAGACCGCGTGAACAGGAACAACGACTGCAAGCGACTGAGCTGATAGGGCGCCGAATCGAGGATTTCCCCGGCGTCGCCCAGCACATCCATGGCCAGTTTGCCCAGGTCGCTGTGCCAGGTGGACCACGCCAGTTTGTAGATCATGGCTTCGCGTCCGAGCTGGCCGTCCTGCGGGCCGGACAACATGCGCAGGGAGTTGTAGCGCAACACCTTGAGCCCGGCCCAGGCCTGGGCAATGCGCTGGCGCAGCAGCGGGTCGCGCGCGGCGCCGTTGGCGCGGGCGATGCGGATGATTTCGTCGAGTTCATTGTGGAACTGCATCTGCTGCCCCAGCGTGGACACGCCGCGCTCGAAACCCAGCAGGGCCATGGCGATCTTCCAGCCATCGCCGGGTTGGCCAAGCATATTGTCAGTGCTGGTGACGGCTTCGTCGAAGAACACCTCGTTGAACTCACTGGTGCCTGTCAGTTGCTGGATCGGCTGCACGCGAATGCCGTCCTGGGCCATCGGCACCAGCAGGAAGGACAGGCCCTGATGCCCCTGGCTGCCGGGTTCGGTGCGCGCCAGCACAAAACACCAGTCGGCCTCATGGGCCAGGGACGTCCAGACCTTCTGCCCGCTGATCAGCCAATGCTTGCCCGTGGCGTCGAGCCGGGCCCGGGTCTGCACATTGGCCAGGTCCGAGCCGGCCCCCGGTTCCGAATAACCCTGGCACCAGAACTGGCTACCGTCGAGGATGCCGGGCAACAGGCGTTGCTGTTGGGCCGGGGTGCCGAAGGCGGCGAGGGTGGGGCCGACCAGGCCTTCGCCGATATGGCCCATGCGCCCGGGGCCACCGGCACGGGCGTATTCTTCATGGAAAATCACCTGCTGGCTGATGGACAGCCCCCGTCCGCCATGGTCCCGGGACCAGCCAACGCCGATCCAGGCACCAGCGGCCAGCTCGCGCTCCCAGGCTTTGCGTTCTTCTGGAAAGCTGTGTTCATCCCCCGGCCCGCCACGAAAGCGCAACGCTGCAAACTCGCCGCCCAGGTGCTCGGCCATCCATCCGCTGACTTCTTCGCGGAACACTTCATCTGCACCACTGAAACCGATTTTCATGATCACTCTCCCAACAACTGTGCGGCCAGGCGCTCGCGGTGCAGCGCCGGGCTGCCCAACAGGTGCTCGCCGGCGCGGGCACGTTTGAAGTACAGGTGCGGATCGTATTCCCAGGTGAAACCGACACCGCCATGCAGCTGGATCGACTCGGCGGCACAGTGGAAAAACGCTTCGCTGGCATGGATTTTCGCGGTGGCGGCGGCCTGCTCAAGTTCGCCGGCCACCGTGGCGTCGCCCTCAGGGTCGAGACGTTCCTGGGCCACGCAGGCGGCGTAGTAGGCCGCGGAGCGGGCGCATTCGACTTGCAGCATCATGTCGGCGCAGCGGTGCTTGATCGCCTGGAAGCTGGCGATGGTGCGTTTGAATTGCCGGCGTTCGGCAATGTAGGCCAGGGTCAGGTCCAGGGCCTGTTGCGCACCGCCCGTCTGTTCGGCGGCCAGCCCGGCCGTGGCGATCAGCAGGCTGTCGCGCAGCACCGCCCAACCTTGCCCGGGGCCACAGAGCTGCTGTGCCTCGCTGACCTGCACGTCATGCAGCTCGACACGCGCCAGGCGACGGGTCTGGTCCAGGGTTGCCAGGGCATCGCGTCTCATGCCCGGTGTATCGCCAGGCAAGGCGAACAGGCTGATGCCCTGTTCACCCTGGGTGCCAGGGGCGCGGGCGGCAACGATCAACAGATCGGCCGAAGCGCCATCGATCACCTGGGCGTAATCACCGTTGAGGATCCAGCCCCGTGGGGAAGGCTCGGCAACGGTGTGCACGCTGCAAGCGTTGAGCCCGGGCGCGCTGGCGAAGGCGAGGGTGGCACGGGTTTCACCGCTGGCGATCGACCCCAGCCATGGCGCCTTCACCGCCTCGTTATGCCCCAGCAACAGCGCCGGGGTGGCCAGGCACGTGGTGGCGAACAGCGGTGAGCCCAGCAAAAAGCGACCGCTTTGCTCCAGCAGGATCGCCAGTTCGACAAACCCCAGGCCCATGCCGCCAAAGCGCTCGGGCACCATCAATGCTGGCCAGTACAGTTCCTGACCGATGCGCCGCCAGACGTCGGGGTCGTGAGCGTCCGGGCGATTCATGGCGGCGCGCACCGCATGCGAGTCGCTGACCTGAGCGAGAAACCGCTCGGCGCTGTCGCGAATCATCAGGTGTTCTTCAGTAAAAGCGAACTCCATGGGGGTTGTCTCTGCAAGGCGGATGGATGCCTCAGTCTGGAGGGCTGGCGGTAGCGTTCGAATCACCAAAACGGACTAGGGCACCCCCGGCTCTATGCGGTGCCTGGCTGTTCATCACACTGTAGGAGCGAGCCCTGCTCGCGATGGACGTCAACGATGACGCTGGATGTCTGAATGAGCGCGGTGTCTGGACCTCCATCGCGAGCAGGGCTCGCTCCTACAGGGAACAGGAAAGCTCGGGGCACCGCGGTGCTTAGTCTCAACGGACGATGAAGGCCCGGGCGGCGCTTTGCACAATGCTCGCCACGACCCCCCTTCAGCCAACGAGGACCCAGGCATGATCGACATTCGCGGTTTGAGCTATTTCGTCTCGCAGATCGAAAACCTCAGCCATTGGCAGCGTTACGCCGAAGACGTGCTGGGCATGCAGGTGCGTGCGGCGCCGGGCGGTGGCCTGTACGTGAAGATGGACGAGCGTCCGTTTCGCATGCTGATCGTGGAGGGCAGCGAGGCGCGCTACCTGGCGTCCGGCTGGGAGCTGGCCAGCGAGGCGGCGTTCCAGGCGGCACTGGATCACCTGAACGCCGCCGGCATCGAATGGCAGGCCGGTTCTGCCGCCGAGGTCGAGCAGCGCGGCGTCCAGGCGCTGGTCAAACTCACCGACCCGTCGGGCAATTGCCACGAACTGAGCTGGGGGCACCGCTCCGATTGCCTGCCCTTCATCTCGCCCCAGGGCGTGCCGCGTTTCATCACCGGCGACATGGGGCTGGGCCACACCGTGCTGCCGGCGCCGAACTTCGACGCGACCCTGGCGTTCGCCAAGGACGTGCTGGGCTTCGAACTGTCGGACATTTTCAACTTCCGTCCCGACCCCTCGGCGCCGCCGATCCGCATTCACTTCCTGCATTGCCACAACGCCCGCCACCACAGCCTGGCCCTGGCCGAATACCCGGTGCCATCAGGTTGCGTGCACGTGATGGTCGAGGTCGATTCGATGACGGAAGTCGGCCGTGCCCACGACCGTTTGCGCGCCCATGAAGTGAGGCTGTCGGCGACCCTCGGCCAGCACCTCAACGATCAGATGACCAGCTTCTACATGAAGACGCCGTCCGGTTTCGATCTCGAATACGGCTTTGGCGGACTGCAAGTCGACTGGGCCGAGCACTCGGCGTTCGAATTCACCCGCGTGAGCATTTGGGGGCACGACTTTTCGGTCGGCCAACCCTAAGGAATTGTCATGATGAACAAACAACTGACAGCGGCCGATGCGGTCGCTCAACTGCGCGATGGCATGACCATCGGTTTCGGCGGCTGGGGGCCACGGCGCAAGCCCATGGCGATCGTGCGCGAGATCCTGCGCTCAGAAGTCAAGGACCTGACCGTGGTCGCCTACGGCGGCCCGGAAGTGGGCATGCTGTGCGCCGCCGGCAAGGTCAAAAAGCTGGTGTTCGGCTTCGCCACCCTCGATGCCATTCCACTGGAACCCTACTACCGCAAGGCCCGCGAGGCCGGTGAACTGGAACTGATGGAGCTGGACGAAGGCATGTTCCAGTGGGGTCTGCGCGCCGCCGGCATGCGCCTGCCGTTCCTGCCCACCCGTTGCGGCCTGGCCACCGACGTCACGCGCCTGAACCCGGCACTGAAAACCGTGCAGTCGCCCTATGCCGATGGCGAGGTGCTGCTGGCGATGCCGGCGCTCAACCTCGATGTGGCGTTCCTGCATGTCAACGTCGCCGACCGCCTGGGCAATACCCTGGTGACCGGACCGGACCCGTACTTCGATCACTTGTTCGCCCGCGCCGCCCAGCAGTGCTTCGTCTCCTGCGAACGCCTGGAAGACCGCCTGCAATTGAGCGCCGAGCAGGCGCGTTTCAATACCTTCGAGCGTTACCTGGTCAGCGGCGTGGTGCACGCACCGCTCGGTGCGCACCCGACGTCCTGTGCCCCGGACTACGGCTGGGACATGAAGCACCTCAAGGGCTATGTCGCCAGCAGCCAGGCGGAAAACGGCTGGCAGGATTATGTGCAGACCTACGTCGCCGGTGGCGAG
Source organism: Pseudomonas fluorescens (assembly GCF_902498195.1). Classification (GTDB taxonomy): domain Bacteria; phylum Pseudomonadota; class Gammaproteobacteria; order Pseudomonadales; family Pseudomonadaceae; genus Aquipseudomonas; species Aquipseudomonas fluorescens_BU. The sequence continues at coordinate 645,474 of NZ_CABVIY010000003.1, forward strand.
CAGGCCTATCAGGCACAGAACGGCGGTGCCGACTCCATGGGCGCCTTGCCCCTTCCCGTGTTCTGAGGACCTGCGACCATGACTGCAACCTGTGATTTTACCCTCGCCGAATTGATGATCGTCGCTGCCAGCGAAGCCTGGCGCGGCAATGGCGAGGTCATTGCCTCGGGCCTCGGTGTCATCCCGCGCCTGGGCGCCAGCCTGGCCAAACTGACCCACAGCCCGGAACTGCTGATGACCGACAGCGAGGCCTTCCTGGTGGAAGAGCCGATTCCGCTGGGCCCGCGTGGCGACTACGTGCCGCGTTACTCGGGCTACCTGTCGTTCGAGCGGGTGTTCGAATGCGTGTGGGGCGGGCGTCGTCACGCGATGATCGGGCCGACCCAGATCGACCGCTGGGGCCAGACCAACCTGTCCTGCGTCGGCGACTATCAGAAGCCCAAGACGGCGATCCTCGGCGTGCGTGGCCTGCCGGGCAACAGCATCAACCACCTCAACTCGTTCTTCGTGCCCAGCCATAACAGCCGGGTGTTCGTCAGCGGCGAAGTGGACATGGTCTCCGGCGTCGGCTTCAAGGCCGAGCGCTGGCCTGAAGGCGCGCGCCGCGACCTGATGGACATTCATTGCGTGGTCAGCGACCTGTGTGTCCTGGATTTCAATGGCCCGGACCGCGCCGTGCAGGTGCGCTCGCTGCACCCCGGCGTGAGTTTCGAGCAGGTCCAGGACAACACCGGCTTCCCGTTGCTCAAGTCCGCACAGCTCCACGAAACCGTGCACCCCACCGGTGAACAGTTGGCCCTGATCCGCCGACTCGATCCCCACGACTACCGCGCCACGGCGATCAAGGGCAACCCGCCCGGCATCCGTACGGCCTGAGGCAAGGACAGCGAGCATGCACAGCAGCGACAGTGAATTCATCGTCCGCCAGGACAACGCCGTCTACGAGACGGACACCCCGGTGCTGTACAGCGTGGCCGAGGGCATCGCCACGCTGACGCTGAACCGGCCGACCTTCAATAACGCGCAAAACTCGCAGATGACCTACGCCCTGGATGCCGCGTTTCGCGCGGCGGTGGACGACGACAGCGTCAAGGTCATCGTCCTGCGGGGCAACGGCAAGCATTTCTCGGCGGGCCACGACATCGGCACGCCGGGACGGGATATCGACAAGCCGTTCGAGCGCGCGCACCTGTGGTGGGACCACACCAACAAACCTGGCGGCGAGCAGTTGTATGCCCGCGAGCAGGAGGTGTACCTGGGCATGTGCCGACGCTGGCGCGAGCTGCCCAAGCCGACCATCGCCATGGTCCAGGGCGCGTGCGTGGCGGGCGGGCTGATGCTGGCCTGGGTCTGTGACTTGATTGTCGCCAGCGACGACGCGTTCTTCCAGGACCCGGTGGTGCGCATGGGCATTCCGGGAGTGGAGTACTTCGCCCATCCCTATGAAATGAACCCGCGCATCGCCAAGGAATTCCTCTTCACCGGGGACCGCATGAGCGCCACCCGCGCCTGGCAAGTGGGCATGGTCAACCGCATGGTGCCGCGCGAAGAGCTGGAGCAGGCCACTTACGCCCTGGCCGCCGGCATCGCCCGCCAGCCGCGCATGGGCCTGGCCCTGACCAAACAGGCGATCAACCACGTCGAGGACTTGCAGGGCAAGCGCACGGCGATGGACGCGGTGTTTGCCTGGCACCATTTCGCCCATGCCCACAACGAACTGTTGTCCGGCGACAAACTGGGTGGCTTCGACGCCAAGGGCATGGCCCGGGCCAACAAACAGGCCGAGGACAAGAACCAATGAACCGCTGGCTGGATACGCCACTGACCGAGGCCCTCGGTTGCCGCTACCCGATCGTGCAAACCGCCATGGGCTGGGTGGCCGACGCCAACCTGGTGATCGCCACGACCCGGGCCGGGGGCTTCGGCTTTCTCGCCGGGGCGACCATCGCGTCCGACCAGTTGGAGAGTGAAATCCGCAAGGTGATCGACGCCACCGGCGGCAGCAACTTCGGGCTCAACTTTCATATGTTCCAGGACAACGCCGCGCAGTGCGTCGATCTGGCGATCCAGTATCGCCTGCGCGCCGTGAGCTACGGGCGTGGCCCGGACAAACAGACCATCGCCCGCTTCAAGGCGGCCAAGGTGTTGTGCATTCCCACCGTGGGCGCACTGAAACATGCAATCAAGGCCGTGGAGCTGGGCGCCGACCTGATCACCATCCAGGGCGGCGAGGGCGGCGGCCATACCGGCGGCGTGCCGAGTTCGATCCTGCTGCCCCAGGTGCTGGCGGCGGTCAGGGTGCCGGTGATCGCGGCCGGTGGATTTTCCACCGGCCGTGGCCTGGCCTCGGTGCTGGCCGCCGGCGGTGCCGGCATCGCCATGGGCACGCGGTTTCTGATGACCCGCGAATCGCCGACACCGGCCGCGACCCTGGAACGCTACCTCAAGGTCAACGACCCACAGCAGGTGCGCGTGACCACGGCGGTCGACGGCATGCGCCACCGCATGATCGAAAACCGTTTCATCAATCATCTGGAGCAGGCCGGGCCCTTCGGCCGCCTGCGCATTGCCCTGGGCAGCGCCTGGCAGTGGAAGCAGCAGACCGGCATGAGCCTGGGGCACATGGCCTCGGTGTTTATGCGTGGCTTGCGCGAAGACCCGTCGGCGTTGTCGCAGGTGGTGATGGCCGCCAACCAGCCGGTGCTGTTGCAACGCTCGATGATCGATGGCCGGCCCGACGAGGGCATCCTGCCCAGCGGCCAGGTCGCGGCGGCCATCGGAGAATTGCTCAGTTGCCAGGACGTCATCGAAAGCATTGCCCTTGAGGCCCGGCAATGCCTGGACGCGCTCCTGGCCCGCAGCCAGACGAGCCCCACGAACCAACCCGCGAGCATTGGAGAACCCCTGTGAACCAGGCATTTACCACACAACTCAATCAGGGGATCGCTGAACTGGTGATCGCCAAACCCCCGGTCAACGCCCTCGACAGCCAGGAATGGCACGCCCTGGCGCGACAGATCGAAGCCCTTGGCGCCAACCCCGAGGTGCGAGTCATCGTGATTCGTGCCGAAGGCCGGGGCTTTTGCGCCGGGGTCGACATCAAGGAACTGGACCAGCATCCGGAACGTATCGTCGAGGTCAACGCCGGCAACTACGCGACCTTCAAGGCCGTGCACCGCAACCCGGTGCCCGTGATAGTCGCCGTGCATGGCTTTGTCCTGGGCGGTGGCATCGGCATCACCGGGGCGGCGGACATTGTGGTCGCCTCCGACTGCGCAACCTTCGCCCTGCCGGAAGTCGACCGTGGCGCCATGGGCGGCGGTGCGCACTTGCAGCGCCTGTTCCCGGTGCAAAAGGTGCGATACCTGTTCTTTACCGGCGAGCGCATCGGCGCGCCAGAAGCCCTGCAATACGGCTTTATCGAGCGGATCGTGAGCAAGGATCAACTGCGCGAAACCGCCCTGGGCATCGCGGCGAAAATCGCCGAAAAGAGCCCGGGCATGATTCGCATCGCCAAGGAAGCCTTGAACGGCATCGAAGACGGCAACCTGGAAGACAAATACCGCTGGGAACAGGGCTTCACCATGCAGGCCTACAGCAGTCCGGACTCGGCGGAAACGCGCCGGGCCTTCGTCGAAAAACGCGACGCCAAGTTCTGAGGGAACGCCATGGACCTGACTTATACCCCCAAGCAAAACGCCTTCCGCGCCGACGTTCGCGCCTGGCTGGCGGCCAACGTGCCCCGTGAACCCCTGGCCAGCTACGACACCCGCGAAGGTTTCGAGCAGCACCGCGCCTGGGAGGCCAAATTGTTCGACAGCCGCTGGTCGATGGTGATGTGGCCGGCCGACCTGGGGGGGCGCGGCAGCGACCTGATCGAGTGGCTGATCTTCGAGGAAGAGTATTACGGCGCCGGGGCACCGATGCGCGTCAACCAGAACGGCCAGCTGCTGCTGGGGCCGACCCTGATGGAGTTCGGCACGGCGGAGCAGAAGCAGCGCTTCCTGCCGCGCATGGCCGCCAGCCTGGACATGTGGGCGCAAGGCTGGTCGGAACCCAACGCCGGGTCCGACATGGCGGCGATCACCAGCAAGGCGGTGCTCGACGGCGACCACTATGTGATCAATGGGCAAAAAACCTGGTCGACCCGGGCGATCTACGCCGACTGGCTGTTCGGCCTGTTCCGCAGCGAACCGGGCTCGGCACGCCACCACGGCCTGTCGTTCGTCATGGTGCCGCTGGATACGCCGGGGGTGAGCATTCGCCCGATCAAGGCGCTCAACGGCAAGGACGCCTTCGCCGAGGTGTTTTTCGACGACGTGCGGGTGCCGGTGGGCAACCGCATCGGTGCCGAAGGGCAGGGCTGGCATGTGGCAATGGCCACCGCCGGTTTCGAGCGCGGCCTGTTGTTACGCTCGCCGGCACGCTTCCAGGCCACGGCCCGCAAGCTGGTCGAGCTGTACAAGGCGCACCGCGCCAGTGCCGACCGTGATCCGGGCCTGCGCGATGCGGTTCTGGAGACCTGGATGGGCGCCGAAGCCTATGCCTTGTCGGCCTATCACACCGTGGGGCGGCTGAGCCGGGGTGAGCAGATCGGCGCCGAGTCGAGCATCAACAAGATCATCTGGTCGGAGCTGGACCTGAAGATGCACGAGACCGCCATGCGCATTCTCGGTACGCGCGGCGAGCTGGTGAACCAGGGCGCGCAAGGCGGTGATGCGGCGGGCTGGCTGGAGGGTTTCCTGTTTGCCCAGTCCGGGCCGATCTATGCCGGCACCAACGAAATCCAGCGCAACATCATCGCCGAGCGGATGCTCGGCTTGCCGAAATAAGGAACCGCCATGGACTTCACTTTTAACGATGACCAGTTGGCGTTCCGCGAAGCCATCAGTCGTTTCCTGATGACCGAAGCCGACCCGGAAATGCTTCGGGAAATCTGGGAGACCGATGTCGGGCGCTCCCGGGACCTGCGCAACAAGATCGCCGAGCAGGGCCTGACCGCCTTGTCGGTGCCCGAGGCCGAAGGTGGCCTGGGCATGGACGATGTGACCTGGGCGTTGATGACCCAGGAGCTGGGCTACTACGCCATTCCCGACTCGCTGGCCGACACCGCCTATGTCGCCTGCGGCTTGCTCGCGCAGCTGCCGGCCGGGCACCCGGCCCGCGCCGACCTGCTGCCACGGATCGCCGATGGCAGCCTGCGCCTGGCGATCAATCATCCGGTCAATGCCCTGGTGAGCGACGCGCCCTTGGCCGAAGTGCTGATCCTCACCGACGGCGATGACATCCACGTGGTGCCCCGCGCCGAGGTGGACGTGCAAGCCCGGCCGAGCATCGATGCTTCGCGGCGCCTCGGCGCGGTGAGCTGGACGCCAACCGCCAGCACCTGCATCGCCAGCGGCGAGCAGGGCCGCGCCTTGCAGGCGCGCATGCTGGACCGTGGCGCGCTGTCGGTGGCGGGGCAGTTGCTGGGTCTGGCGCAACGCATGCTCGACCTGTCGGTGGACTACGTGGCCCAGCGCAAGCAGTTCGGCAAACCGATCGGCAGCTTCCAGGCGGTCAAGCATCACCTGGCCGATGTCGCCCGCCACATCGAACAGGCCAAACCGGTGCTGTATCGCGCCGCCCATGCCCTGGCCCGAGGCGACCTCAACGCCGGCGTCTGGGTCTCGCAGGCACGCCTGGCGGCGAATGAGGCGAGCTGGATCGCCGCGCGCAAAGGCATCCAGGTGCATGGCGCGATGGGGTACACCTGGGAAGTCGACTTGCAGATGTTCATGAAGCGCGCCTGGGCCCTCGATGCGTCCTGGGGCGACCGCGGTTTCCACAAAACCCGTGTCAGCGACTACCTGTTCGCCGACGCCACCGGCCTGGGGCCGGGGCATACTTTCGAGGAATGAGTCATGGCCCAGGCCTACATTGTTGATGCACTGCGCAGCCCCACCGGCAAGCGCAAGGGTTCATTGAGCGAGATCCACGCGATTGACCTGGGCGCCCATGTGCTCAAGGCGCTGGTGGAGCGCAACGTGATCCCCGCTGAAGACTACGACGACGTGATATTCGGTTGCGTCGACACCATCGGTTCCCAGGCCGGCGACATTGCCCGCACCAGTTGGCTGGCCGCCGGCCTGCCATTGACGGTGCCCGGCACCACGGTGGATCGCCAGTGCGGTTCGTCGCAACAGGCGCTGCACTTCGCCGCGCAGGCAGTGATGAGCGGCACCCAGGACGTGGTCGCGGTCGGCGGGGTGCAGACCATGACCCAGATCCCGATTTCCTCGGCGATGCTGGCCGGCCAGCCCCTGGGTTTTGCCGATCCGTTCTCGGGCAGCGTCGGCTGGCGTGCGCGGTTCGGCCAGCAGCCGGTCAACCAGTTCTATGCCGCGCAGCGCATTGCCGATCACTGGCAGATCAGCCGCGAGCAGATGGAAGCCTTCGCCCTGCAAAGCCACGAGCGGGCGCTGGCGGCCATCGCCAGTGGCCGGTTTGCCCGGGAAATCGTCGCCTGCCAAGGCCTGTCGGTGGATGAAACCCCGCGCCACAGCAGCCTTGCAAAGATGGCCGAGTTGCAGCCGGTGGACCCGCAGTTCCCGTCGATCACCGCCGCCGTGTCCAGCCAGACCTGCGACGCCTCGGCGGCGCTGCTGGTGGTGTCCGAAGCCGCGCTCAAGCGTTACGACCTGACGCCACGGGCGCGAATTCATCACCTGACCGTGCTCGGCGATGACCCGATCTGGCACCTCACCGCCCCGATTGCCGCTACGCGCCGGGCCCTGGCCCGCAGCGGCTTGAGCATGGCCGACATCGACCGGGTCGAGATCAACGAAGCCTTTGCCTCGGTGGTCATGGCCTGGGCCAAGGAGCTGGACTACGACCCGGCGCGCACCAACGTCAACGGCGGCGCGATTGCCCTGGGCCACCCGCTGGGTGCCACTGGCGCGCGCTTGATGACGACGCTGCTCAACGAACTGGAATGCAGCGGTGGCCGCTATGGCCTGCAAACCATGTGCGAAGGCGGCGGCCAGGCCAACGTGACGATCATCGAACGCCTGTGATTTTTAATCCGGGCCACGCGCCGGGCGCGCGGCCCACCTCGTTTTCAAGGAGTCAAGCATGACAATCTGTTCAGGCCGCACCGTGATCATCACCGGGGCCGGCGGCGGGCTCGGTCGCGCCTACGCCCTGGCGTTCGCCGCGCAAGGGGCCAATGTGCTGGTCAACGATATTCGCGCCGAGGCGGCTGAAGACGTGGCCGGCGAGATCCGCGCCAACGGTGGCCAGGCCATCGCCAACAGTGACGACATCACCACCCTGGCCACCGCCCAGCGCATCGTCGATGCAGCGCTGGCGGCGTTCGGCGAGGTGCATGTGCTGGTCAATAACGCCGGCGTATTGCGCGATCGCATGTTCATCAGCCTCACCGAAGAGGACTGGGACATGGTCATGCGCGTCCACCTCAAGGGCCATTACTGCCTGGCCAACATCCTCGGCCGCCGCTGGCGCGACCTGGCCAAGGCCGGCACGCCGGTCGACGCGCGGATCATCAACACCAGTTCCGGCGCAGGCCTGCAAGGTTCGGTGGGGCAGTCCAATTACTCGGCGGCCAAGGGCGGCATCGCTTCGTTGACCCTGGTGCAAGCGGCGGAACTGGCGCGCTACGGGGTCACCGCCAACGCCCTGGCACCGGCGGCCCGCACCTCGATGACCGAGAGCGCCATGCCCGATGTGGTGAAAAAACCCGAGGACGGCAGCTTTGATGCCTGGGCCGCGGAAAACGTCGCGCCGCTGGTGGTGTGGCTGGGCAGCCCGGCGTCGGCCCACGTCAACGGGCAGGTGTTCGAAAGCCAGGGCGGCCGGATTTCCCTGGGTGACGGCTGGCGCACGGGCGTGACCCGCGACAAGGGCGCGTTGTGGCGGGTTGAGGAGATTGGTGAAGCGGTTGATGCGATCCTGGCTGAAGCGCCGAAGCCGCAGAAAGTCTGGGGGAGTTGAGGGCGTATTTTTGGCCGGGGTGTGATGGGCCTGAGGCTTCACACACCCACATCCCCTGTGCGAGCTGACTTGTCGGGCCGCCTCACGGGGTTCTCTGTGGGAGCGGGCTTGCTCGCGAAAGCGGTGTATCAGTCAATATCCAAGTTGAATGTTGAACCGCATTCGCGAGCAAGCCCGCTCCCACACAGGGATCGTGTCGCGGCTTTCTACCCCATTTTGACGATGTCCTCGCGCCGCCCCCTGCGTACAACTGCAGCGTATTCATTTCTTCGGAGGTAGACGCTGTGAAACAAGCCCCCCCTTATGTTCCCGGTCATCAGCTGCTGGCTGGCAAGTCGGTGTTGATCACCGCGGCCGCAGGTGCCGGTATCGGTTATTCGGCGGCCCGGCGCAGTGCCGAGGAGGGTTGTCGCGCGTTGATGATTTCCGACGTGCATCCACGTCGCCTGGAAGAGGCGGTGGAGAAGCTCAAGGCCGAGACCGGTCTGCAGGCGATTTATGGCCAGCTGTGCAATGTCACCGTCGAGGACGACGTCCAGGCCCTGGTGACCAGCGCCGAGCAGGCGTTGGGCGGGGTCGATGTGTTGATCAACAACGCGGGCCTGGGCGGCCAGAAACGTGTAGTGGAGATGAGCGACGAAGAGTGGCTGCGGGTGCTGGATGTGACCCTCACCGGCACCTTCCGCATGACCCGGGCGATGCTGCCGCACATGCAGCGCCGTGGCGCCGGGGCCATCGTCAATAACGCCTCGGTGCTCGGCTGGCGGGCCCAGAAAGAGCAGGCCCATTACGCCGCCGCCAAGGCCGGGGTGATGGCGCTGACCCGCTGCAGCGCCCTGGAAGCCGCCGAATTCGGCGTGCGCATCAACGCGGTGTCGCCCTCGATTGCCCTGCACGAGTTCCTCAAGAAAGCTTCCAGCGAAGAGCTGCTCGCCAGCCTGGCCGGGCGTGAAGCGTTCGGCCGCGCCGCCGAAGTCTGGGAAGTGGCCAACGTGATGATGTTCCTGGCCAGCGACTACGCCTCCTACATGGTCGGCGAAGTGCTGTCCGTCAGTTCGCAACAAGCGTGAGGATCCGTCCATGAGTCATGTGTTCAACAGTGCCCGGGCATTGCTGGCGGCCGAGGGCCTGGACCTGGGCCACACCGAATGGCTGACCATCAGCCAGCAGCGGATCAATCTGTTCGCCGAGGCGACGGGCGATCACCAGTGGATTCATGTCGACCCGGTGCGTGCCGCCAGCGGTCCGTTCGGGGCCTGCATTGCCCACGGCTACCTGACCCAATCCCTGGCCAATCTGTTCATGCCGCAGTTGTTGACGATCGACAACATGGCCATGGGCGTCAACTACGGCAGCGACCGGGCGCGCTTCCCGGCGCCGGTCAAGGTCGATTCGCGGGTGCGCGGCAGCGGCCAGATCCTCCGCGCCGAACAGCTGGGCGACGCCGTGCAACTGGTGGTGCGCATCACCGTGGAAGTCGAGGGCCAGGCACGCCCCGGCTGCGTGATCGACACCATCAGCCGCTACACCTTCAACCCCCTTTCCGAGTGAGTTCGTCATGAACCTGAATGAAGTCGTCATTGTCGCCACCGCCCGTACCGCGCTGGCCAAGTCCTTTCGCGGATCGTTCAACGATACCGAAGCCCCGGTGCTGGGCGGGCACGTGGTACGCGCCGTGGTCGAGCGCGCCGGCATCGAGCCCGGTGCCGTCGAGGATGTGATCATGGGCGCGGCGGTGCAGCAGGGCACCCAGGCCTACAACATCGGCCGGCTTTGCGCCTACACCGGCGGTTTGCCGGACAGCGTGCCGGGCATGGCCCTGGACCGCATGTGCGCCTCGGGCCTGATGAGCATCGGCGTGGCGGCCAAGGGCATCATGACCGGCGAGATGAGCATCGCCATTGGTGGCGGCGTCGAGTCCCTGTCGCTGACCCAGACCAAGCACAAGAACAGCTTCCGCGCCCAGTCCGAAGCCGTGCTGGACGTGATGCCCAGCGCCTACATCCCGATGATCGAAACCGCCGAAATCGTGTCCCGCCGCTATGGCATCAGCCGTGCCGCCCAGGATGAGTATTCGCTGCACAGCCAGCTGCGTACCGCTGCCGCGCAACGGGACGGCCTGTTCGACGAGGAAATCGTCGGCCTGGGCGTGGACAAGCTGTTGTTCGCCGCCGATGGCCAGCCCAATGGCCACGAACGCGTGCAGGTGCTGCGCGACGAGTGCAACCGGCCGAATACGCGCCTGGAAGACCTGGCCAATTTGAAGCCGGTGTGGAAGGACGGCAAATGGATCGAACAGGGCGAGTTCGTCACCGCCGGCAACGCCTCGCAGTTCTCCGACGGTGCGGCGGCCAGCCTGCTGATGAGCCGGGCCGAGGCCACGCGTCGCGGTTTGACGCCGCTGGGCATTTACCGAGGCATCGCCGTGGCTGGCTGCGCGCCGGAGGAAATGGGCATCGGCCCGGTGATCGCCATTCCCAAACTGCTCAAGCGCTTCGGCCTGGGCGTGGCGGATATCGGCCTGTGGGAGATCAACGAAGCCTTTGCCAGCCAGGTGTTGCATTGCCGCGATGCGCTGCAGATTCCGCCCGATCGCCTGAACGTCAACGGTGGCGCGATTGCCATCGGCCACCCCTTCGGCATGTCCGGCGCACGGATGGTCGGCCACGCCTTGCTCGAAGGGCGGCGGCGCGGTGTGCGGTATGTGGTGATCGCCATGTGCATCGGTGGCGGCATGGGCGCCGCCGGCCTGTTCGAACTGCCGTGAGGCGAGCGGGGCGCCACCGCTCTCTCGATTAAATCCATGGGGGCCTGCCCGTCAGGCCTCCTGCTGGGGAATGCTTATGCAAAGTTGTGTGCCCAATGCACAGGTCCTGGCGCAAATGGGCCTGGAGTTGGCCGAGTACGAACGGATTATTGGCAACATCTACGATGCGGCGATGGACACCCGCAACCTCAGCGATTCATTGCGCGAGGTCAGGGCCTTGTTCAAGGCCAATTTCGTCACCTTGATCCTGCGGGTCCAGGATGAGCCGCTGTTGTCGCCGATGGTGGTGGCCGGTGATGTCGAGCGCGGGGAGGGCGGTATCAACCATTATGCCTACTACGCCAAATCCACCCTGTTCGACGGCTTGCCCACCGATAGGGTGTTCACGGTCGATGAACTGATGAGTGACGCCGAATGGTCCAGCTCGGCGTTTTACCTGCTGTTTTGCCAACCCCACGATTGTTACCACATGCTCGGTGCCGATATCCGCATGCCGGATGGCGGCACGGTGCGTCTGCGGATCAATCGGCCCGAGGGGCATCCACGGTTCACTGCCGTTGAACGGGCGATGTGCGCCATGTTGCTGCCGCATCTGCGCCGGGCGCTGCACATGCATTCACTGCTCGATCGCAGCGAGTCGCTGGGCAGCCTGTATTCGCAGACGATCAGCCGCCTGGCGGTGGCGACCATCGTGCTCGATGAAAACGGCAGTGTGGTGCAACTCAATCCCGTGGCCCGGCAGATTATCGACAGCCAGGACGGGCTCAAGGTGGTGGGCGGCCGGCTGGAAGCGACGTACCCCAGTGACAACCGGGAGCTGTCGCGGCTGGTGCGCAACGCCTTCCAGCGCGCCAGGCAGGGCGTGGGCAAGGGCGTGCAGGTGGCGGAAGCGACGTCGATCTCCCGGCCTTCGGGGCAGGTCAGCCTGGGCGTGGTGGTGGAGCTGATTCCGTCCCAGGAACTGCTCGAAGGCCATGGCAAGCCGACCGTGGTGGTGTATGTGCGCGATGCGGTGAGCAAGTCGCTGGTGAGCACGGTGCTGACCTCGCAGCTATACAACCTGACCCCGGCGGAAACCACCCTGGCCCTGGAATTGGCCAACGGCCTGTCCCTGGAAGAAGCCTCGGAAATCCTCAACATCCGCCGCAATACCGCGCGCGCCCACCTGCGCTCGATCTTCTCCAAGACCGGTGTGCGGCGCCAGACCGAGCTGGTGCGGATCATGCTCAACAGCGTGGTGGCCCTGGGCGCGCCGCAGCCGGCGGTGAACCCGGTGTGCGCGAAAACGCGTTAGTCCGTGCGGACGATGCTGCCGGGTTCCTGGCCTGTCGATACTGGGCACCGTCGTCGAACGTTAATAAGGAGAATAAAAATGAACGGCAGTAATCAGTCCCCTGGCTGGGCCATGGCGTTGTTGTTGGGATGCTGTGCCATCGGCACGGTGAATGCCGCGCCGGAGGACATCGAGCGGCTGGGCAAGGATTTGACGTGCCTGGGCGCGGAAAAGGCCGGCAATGCCGACGGCAGCATTCCTCCGTTCAGCGGCAAGTGGCTGGGCGTGCCGCCCCACGTCGATTTCAAGGGCACCGGCAACCACCCGGTGGACCCGTACCCGGACGACAAGCCGCTGTTCGTGATTACCGCGCAGAACATGGGCCAATACAGTGACTACCTGTCCGACGGGCAAAAAGCCCTGTTCAAGCTGTACCCGGCCACCTACAAAATGCCGGTTTACCCGACGCGCCGGGACTTCCGCTTCAACGACGCGGTCTGCCAGGCCACCAAAGAGAACGCCAGCGTGGCGCGTTTGGTGGATGACGGCGAAGGGGTGGTGGGCAAGACCGGTGGCACGCCGTTCCCGGTGCCGCGCACTGGCCTGGAGCTGTTGAAAAACGCCTCGACCTTCACCTTGCGGGCCTGGACCGAGGAGTACACCTCCGACAACGCCTACGTGCTTAAGGACGGCAACATCAACTGGGGTCGCGTGCATTCGCGCAACCTGGCGCCGTCGCTGGAGCCGGGCAAGATTGGCGAAACCACCGGCAACTCCGCGTTCTACCTCAACGAAACCCTGCTGCCGCAACGGGACAAGGGCGAGATCAACACCGGCACCGAGTTCTGGAACGACAAGACCGAGCCGCGCCAGGCCTGGCGCTACGATCCCGGCACCCGGCGTGTGCGTCAGTCGCCGGGGTATGGCTTCGACATGTCGTTCCCGGGCAGCGGCGGCTCCATCACCGTCGACGAGGTGCGCCTGTTCAACGGATCAGGGCAACGTTACGACTGGAAGATCGTTGGCAAGCGCGAGATGTTCATCCCTTACGACACCTATCGTTTGCATGCCGCCAACCTCAAGTACGCCGACCTGCTGACCCCTGGCCACATCAACCCGGATGCCATGCGTTTTGAACGCCACCGGGTCTGGGAGCTGGAAGGCACGCTCAAGCCGGGCTTCCGCCATCTGTATGGCAAACGCAAGTTGTACATCGATGAAGACACCTGGTTCCCGATGCTGGCCGACAACTACGACAACCGTGGCGAGCTGTGGCGCACCTCGATGGTCAACTACTTCTACGCCTACGAAAGCCAGCGACCGCAAGCGGGCGTGGGCCTGTACTACGACCTCAATGCCGGCAGCTACCTGGCGTTCAACCTGATCAACGAGCAGCGCAACGGCTACCTGTTGAACAAACCCGGCTTCAGTCCCCGCGACTTCGGCCCGGAAGCCGCTCGCCGATTCGGCCAATAACCGTGGAGCAGGGTGCCCAACGTGAGGCGGGCACCCTTTGAGAGTGGATCGCGTTTGATCTAGTCCAACTGAAGGATGCTCTCCCGGCAAGCCTGCTCAATGATGCTCGCCATGGGATCACCCTGTATTTCTTGGGGGCATAGCCCGCCCCGAAGTCTGCAATCGAGGAACAATAACAATGACGAAACTCGCTGAAATCAACATCGAGAACGCCCAGCGTACCCACCGTTACGCGCGCGGCTGGCACTGTCTGGGCAACGCCGCTGACTACCGTGACGGCAAGCCCCACACCCTGGAAATCTTCGGCACCCGCCTGGTGGCCTTTGCCGACAGCCAGGGCACCATCAGCATTCTGGATGCGTATTGCCCGCACATGGGCGCCGACCTGTCCCAGGGCACCGTCGAGAACGACAGGCTGGTGTGCCCGTTTCACCACTGGAAATACGACACCGGTGGCAAATGCGTGGAAATCCCTTACTGCAAGCGCATTCCGCCCAAGGCCAAGACCCGCAGCTGGTTGACCTGCGAGGAAAACAACCTGCTGTTCGTCTGGAACAACCCAGAAGGCCGCCCGCCGAAAGAAGGCGTAGTCATCCCGCACTTGCCCGAGATGGACGATCCGGACTGGATTCACGACTGGAACATCGACACCATGCTGATCGAAACCAACCCGCGGGAGTTGGTCGATAACCTGGTCGATGCCCAGCACTTCGGACCGGTGCACGGTACGCCAACCAAATACTTTGCCAACGTCTTCGAAGGGCACATTGGCCACCAGATTTTCCATGGCGACTCCGAGCGCCTGGGCGGCGACCTGATCGCCCCCTCGGCCTACTACGGCCCGGCGACCCACTTCACCCAGATCAGCTCGATGTTCGGCGATGTGCGCATCCACGCCATCCTGCTCAACAGCCATGTACCGGTCACCCCCAACAGCTTCGACCTGCGCTTTGGTTGCATGGTCAAGCGAGTGCCCGGCTGGACTGAAGAGCAGAACGCCGAAGTGGCCAGGGCGTATGTCCAGGGCAACCGCGACTCGTTCTACCAGGACGTGGTGATCTGGAAACACAAAATCCGCATCGACAAGCCGGTACTGGCCGAAACCGATGGCCCGGTCTACCAGCTGCGCGAATGGTATGAGCAGTTCTTCACCGATGAGGACGACGTGCCCGCGTTCATGGCGCAACGTCGCGAGTTCATCACGGTCGACGAACGCTGATCAAGGAGGAGGGCGCCTTCACGCGAAGGCGCCGATTGCAAGGGCACTGCCGCCCTTGATGCAGTGGCAGTGACCCGTTCCGAATGGCAGGTCATGAGAGCACAGACAATGAAAATAAAAAGTCTTCTTGCCTACTACGTTCCTTTGCTGATGCTGCTGCTGATGGTGTTGACCGTGCAGGTTTCGGTGATACCGGAATCGGCCAGCGTCAAAGCCTGCAAGCGTTATGCAAGCTGTGTCGCCATGAGTTCGAGCGTGCCGAACTGGCTTAATTTCCGTTAGCGGCGTTGTGCAGCGAAAGGATGAATCGGGATTCATCCTTCGGCCTGCCAGCGCAACCGTGGCTCATCTCGCACTTCATTTATGAAGAGAGCAGTCGCGGCTTTCAATACGCCCAGTATTAGCTCAACTAAAGAGGCATTTAGTGTAGTTATATCAAAGCGTTACCAAAATAGAGTAACAAAGAGGCCAGGGCTCGAAAATATCAAGCAATAGCCTTGCTTCGCCGGACTACTGGTGGCGCTTGACTTGTCAGCGGCCCGTATCCGGGGTTCATGCTCCAAATCGATGTGTCATTGCGCCAATCCCCAGGCATAGCCTGGCAAGCCGCTTGGTTTCGATTTTTTGCCTGATATCAGGCGTCATTCATCCAGGTGGATGACAGTCGCCTCAAGGACCCAGGCAACCCCGATTGCAGCTCAGGTGTTGGCTGACTCGACCTGTTGAAATTGCATCATGCCGTTTCTGCCGAAATCCTCGGTAACTTCACACTGGACAACCAGAAGGTTTGCGTTGAGAGATACAGCAGCCCGTGCAGCAGCCGGTATTCACACGGATTGTTTTATCGTTATCACCCGATGATGATCAGGACACTGCGGCAGGCGTAGGCTGATGTGATCAGCTGTCGCAAGGAACGCGAATTGAAAGGCTTGAGCATTGTGAATGGCAGCCCAGGAAAGCAAATCGGACCCAGGGACTCAAAAGAGGCTGTACCAGCTTCAAATCTGGCTGAGAGAGTCCCTAATGATGTAATACGGTATTACGCATAATGTATATTATGTTAAATGATGTATCAGGACGGATCTCCTGCCGACCAGATGTCCATTTCCACTAACCCCCGGTTGCATTTCCACAAAACCCCGTTTCCAAAATAATCAGGCTCTTGCCGTCGCATCCTCACGCCCTCCCATAGATAGCTCTGTCACGAAACTCCGATTCCGTTTCTCGCGCTCCGAAAACTGGCTAGTGCGATGTACGTCTGCTAAACGTAGAGTCACCACTACGATTTTAGCTCGCGAGTTTATCAATGACGCGGCCGTTCATCCCGTTTCCGATCTTTCATCCATACAGTCACTGGCGACCTAATCGCGAAACCAGTTTCCCCGGCAATCTCCAAGTCTCAGCTCGCTTGAGCGAAGTCAGCCCGCTGAGTCAGCCCTTCCTTAGTACTTGGTACGTCGACCGGTTCATCAATTGGAGCGCTCACAATTGGAGCCCGCTGAATCCCCATCGGAAGTACAACATCTGCATCCATGGTCTGGAAAAGATGCTCAACTGGAGCTTCGCGAACGATCTCTGTTTACTCGATTGGACTCGTACTGACTTCGAGAACTATTCGGACTTTATCCGAAGCCCACCTAGCGACTGGGTCTCTCTTGGGAAACAAGCCCGATTCCAGGGAAACCCGGCCATGGACTTCCGAGATTGGCCGATCAACCCGAACTGGAGGCTCTTCCAAAGCGACCGTGCCGCTGATGTCTCCAACGAAATCGACGAGAGCGTGTGGAAACGCGAGATTCGATGCGTCACGCAATTCATGGATTTTTACCTCAAGGACGTGTCCGCTAATCGGGAAAATATTGCTTCGGAAAAGCTCGAGTCCATAGTTTTCAAGGTATCAGTCTCCCGAGGCAGCATCTCGGACGAAGTTATGGAATGGATTCTCGCGATACTTCCAGATCTTCCCCTAAGCATCCATCACTCCCAACTGATTGCGATGTACCTGACGATAGCGAGGTACTCAGTCCGCCACATGTGGCAAGTGCTGGGTGATGCTTCAAGTCCTGGATGTGTCGACCAGTTCAGCCGAAATACTCAAGGCATCTGGTTGGAAACGCACCCCAAGAACGGCACTTCAATCCCGTTGCCGCCGGAGTTTGGCTGGGTATTCGAGCGGTACCTTTCTTACCTAAATATAGATGCCACGCAGCCATTGCCTGCTTTAAGCCTGTTTCCCAAGGAAAATACGACCGGCGCCTACAATCTCAGGGCCCTCTGGCGCATGACTTGCGCGATCAGGGAGAAACTTGCGGACATGGCGCTAGCCTCAGAAAATTCTACTATCTCCCATGCGTCTGAAAACATCCGGCGATTGACCGCAGCCATGGTGTCGAGCCGCTCGATAAGTGAGGCCTAGGCCTATTTTGAGTACAAGCACCCTCACCCATTCCTTAGCTTATGGTTATGTCAGCGCTACCTTGCTTGGATTGCCTACAGCTGGCTTCCAGAGCAAGCCAATTTGGAGGCGCACTTCTCTCTCATCTCCCAAACCAGCGAGATTTTGGAAGACATCGCTGACGAAGATGGGTGGGCTCGCATCAGTGCGCAGGGAAGGAACATCACGAAGCTCAGATCGGATTTTTGATCCTCGTGCACACGGATACAAAGAACTTAGTGTGTTGTTCAAATGGCAGTCGCAGGCATTCGAAATCCAGGCTCGAAATGCGGCAGGTGGAACGCCATAGGCATGTGAGCAAGCAGAGCTAGAACGGGCTAAAGAGAGTTTTTGAGCTCTCTTGCAACGGCGAATGGGGTCGGACTATGCACAGGCGATATTCTGGTCATACAAAAATTGTCGTGGGCTGCGGAGTTGATGCCTCTCAGGAGTTTCGTTGTGTGCAGTGATTGCACGCTCTAACTCCAGTTCGAAAGTCCCAGAATTTATTAGGTGAGAATCATCGCAGCCGTTTCCGGGCTGGTGAGACCTTAACGCGACTGAAAGATTCGGAACTAGAGCTTCAATGCGGCTATTGTAACGTGGCAGCGTGTAAGCTAAGTTCATTCGAAATTTCATCGCCGCATGCTTTATCCTGGCGTTTCCACGGTCATGTCCATTAACCAGTACGCAGTCAATCGAGTAATTTACAGAAGTGTCGGAGCGCTCAGGAGAAGCATCATATTATTCAAGTCGATTGCCCGCTGGGAGAAGTTTCACGCGCTCAGCCCTACCGCTTGGAATACTGAGCACGTGAGCACCTTAAATACTAGCTATACTAATTCCGCGGGACGCGGTGGCCGCGCTGCCGCCACAGTTCACCTAACAAATGAGTTTTAGGCGAAGGTCTGGTATTTCCGCGATGGGACTGTGATAGTGTCAAAAAAACGTCTACCAGAATGCGCTCGATTTTGGCTCCTTGAACTACTGAATTATCCCAAACTAGATTTGGTTGCAAATCATACTTTTTCATTGCGTTAAGATAGCTGGCAGTATTGAGGTCGGGCGAGCTGTAAACGCTGAAGTAGCCTGAGCTGCCAGCAAAGTGGCGTGCCATTGCATTCCGAACATAGTTGATAGGCACCGCTTTCAGTTGACGAGTTTGAATCTGAAAGTTTGTCGCGATCGGTGTAACCTGGATTGAGAAGGCAATAATGCTTTGAGTAAATTTATCGACGGCGATTGTGATAATCGGCTTGTATGGGAGCTGATTGAGCTTGTACGGGATTTCATTTAGATGCATGCCACCGTTTAGTGAAGTGGGATTTTTTTCCTCATTCATTTTTGAATCCCCTCTAGTATTCGAATTAATTTTTTAATCCAGATTACTAGCCTAGGATTTTTTTTTGAAGAGTCAAGGTGCAGATCTTTACTTCATGAGCCTCGTAGAATTGCGAAAAAATTAAATTACGCTACCAGAGCGCAACAGAGACTATTTCGCCCGCCCGTAGATTTTTTTCAATCGGCGCGCTGTCAATTTATATTAATTGTTTTTATGGAGATGGCTAGTAGAGTAAAATCAATAGGTTGGACGGTGAGGTGGTAATTGGTACTAGCTGTTTATTTTTAATCAATTGCCAATCTGGCAATACTTGTAATTATATTTTTTTGCTTTGAGATCTAAAGCAATATAAAAGTATTGTCAGAATTCACCGCCTGCTTGTGAGGATTTAATTGTTACAGATGTGATTCGTTATGGTATTTTAATATATGTGATTCGTCTATGTCGTTCTAGTAAAGGATTGCATGGAGGGGCGATTGAACTTTGAAGTTCGGCTGTCGGCAAGACGGTTGAACTCGCTAAAGCCACGCATAATATTTAACAGTAAGCGTGAAATAATCGCCTAAATGAGCGCTAGAGATCTCAAAGAGATGCAGCGCAAGTAGTAAGTTAGGGCCTATTTGGAGAAGCGTTTCGGGCAAAAGGAGAGCTCTGCAGATATCAGTGATGAAGTCCACACAGAGCTCCAATTGCTTTCAGGTGAGGACAACGGAGTCTAAGAGACTGCATGTTCAGGTTCAGTTGCCCGGACTCCTGTAGCGCAGAGACTGTTTCTTAAGAGCTGAGAGCCAATTGAGCTAGGCTTTTTGCGGCGTACTCCCGCTGCAGGCTTTACGGATTAGATTCATCATTTTTCTGGCTAACCATCGCCTGATTGCTCTCAATTGCCTTAGCCGCCGCTTGCCTTCCTTGCTTCGTTAGGTCAATGCCGATGACTTTGATGGCCTCCATATCAGGAAATCTGGGAGCAGTAGCCACCCAGCTACAGTCCGCTGATACATGGAGTCATAAGGCATATGTAGTTTCCGTTCCTTCTGATCGATGGTTGACTTCTTCTTTGAGACAGCTCAGCACTAACCTCGACAGAGCTGAAACCACGATACGAATCCATGTCTATCAGCGCCATTGTGAAGCGGTTGCAGGAAGCAAAGCACGTAGTTGTATTCACCGGCGCCGGCGTATAAGCAGAGAGTGGCATCCCTACCTTCCGAGATGCGCTAACGGGTCTCTGGGACTATCGGGTTAACTGGCACACAATCTCATCACAGCCCTACCCTTCGAATAAAGCTCTCCAGAGCGCCGCTCCACCTGTAGTTGGAGATGTCCAGCAACCGCATGCTCCCTGAGCCGTTGGAGGGACTCCCGAAATCCGGATGCGCGTGGCTCATCTCGATGCATATCACTCTTGGTGCTGATCATCTGCTCGCTCACTCCGTGATGGATTTTTTTTCGTGTGAAAGTTGGTGCAGCTTTTGCCGCAGTTGGTCGACCTCATACTGAGACGTTTCCAGTAGCACCTGCGCATTCTTAGCTCGTGTCTCGGCCTGGGTGGCGGATTCGCGTAGGGAGGCTGACTCTTCTCGGGAATGAGCAAGCTGATCGATAAGCTGCTCCTTGGCGCCCTCCTCTCTAGCTGACGCGATGGCCAAGGTATTAAGGTCTGCAGTAAGCCGCGAAATGGTGCCGTCTTGGGTGGCCATAACCTTGGTTTGCTGACGGGATTCACTGAGCAGACGCTCATTGTCTCGATTCAAACGGCTGAGTTCGTCCTGCTTCACCGAAAGAGTCTGCTGCAACTGACGATGCTCAACCTGGATTTGTTGAAGCTGCCCTTCATGACGTCGCTGTTCTTGTTCACGCTGATCTTTCATGGCCGTGCGGTAGTGCTCGAGTGCATCGCGAGCATGCAGGTGCTTTTCTTCAAGTGAACGAATCTGCTCGTCTTTCTCGTGCACCCGCACTTCCAGGTCGGCGCAGTTCTGGCTCAAGCGGGCGTTGCGAGTGAGCTCAGATTGCAAGCTGCTTTGGCACGTACTCAATTCGCCTGCCTGGACATCGAGCGCTGCCTGAAGGTTGTCGTGCTGGCGCTGTAACTCCGCCAAGGCAGCTTGTGCCTGCGCGAGCTGTTCATTGACTGAAGCTCGGTGCTTATCGAGTTCAGCACGAGCTTCGGCGATTTCTTCTGCGCCCTCCTCCAGCAAACGCCCCAGCAACTGGCCAACCAGTCCACTGAGCTCATCACTCAAGCGTTCACGGCGTTCGTTTGGGCGAGGCTCCACTTTCTCGAGTTCGCCCAGATAGCGGGCAATGGTCGTCATCGATCCCGTATTTCCCAGCTCGACCCGCACCGCATTTATGCTCGGATTTACACCTCGAGCAATCAGCGCATCTCGTGCTATCTGGACGATTGCCCTGTTAATACCGCCGCGCGCCATGCCCTCTCCTACGATTTCGTAGTGTAAACGTAACGTGTAATTACATAATACACCTAGATAAAAAATCAGTCACGAAAATCGTATTTCTATGATCAAATAATGGAGGCTTATCGCATCATATAGCTGATTTTCGCATTTCAATCGCTGGAAAATTTACGTTTCGCGTCGAAGGGGCTGTATGAACAAGGCTGATCGGTACCTACAGGCCGGCACCCGGGAAAACACCCGGCGTAGCTACCGCGCCGCGGTGGAACACTTCGAAGTCACTTGGGGAGGGTTTCTGCCTGCGACTGGCGATGGCATCGTTCGCTACCTGGCCGAGTACGCGGACAAGCACACCATCAGCACTCTGAAGCAGCGCCTGGCTGCCCTGGCTCAGTGGCACATCACGCAGGGGTTTCCTGATCCAACGAAAGCGCCCAACGTGCGGCAGGTGCTCAAGGGCATCCGGACATTGCATCCGGCTCAAGAAAAGCAGGCGGCCCCTCTCCTCCTCACTCACCTGGAGCAAGCTGTGAGCTGGCTTGAGCGCGAAGCAAATCTTGCCGCTGAGCGGAATGACTACCGAAGCGTGATGAAATGTCGACGCGACATAGCCTTGGTGTTGATTGGTTTTTGGCGAGGGTTTCGCGGGGACGAACTGGCACGACTACAAGTCGAGCATACTCAAGCGGAGACCGGCGCCGGCATCACCTTCTATTTGCCTTACACCAAAGGCGATCGACAGCACCAGGGGACGACGTTCCATACCCCTGCCCTCAAGAAACTATGTCCTGTGCAGGCTTACATGAACTGGATCACAGTGGCCGGCATTGCTCACGGCCCCGTCTTTAGGAAGATCGATCGCTGGGGCAACCTTGCTGACGACGGCATCAACTCCAACAGTCTGATCCCAATGCTGCGTCGCATATTTACGCAGGCAGGTGTGCCATCGGACATTTACAGTAGCCACTCAATGCGGCGTGGGTTTGCCACTTGGGCTTCCGCTAATGGTTGGGATATCAAGTCGCTGATGAGCTATGTTGGCTGGAAGGACATCAAGTCAGCGTTGAGGTACGTTGATGCGGGCTCCTCTTTTGGCGGCCTTGCGATGAGGCCTCCTTCGCCCAAAATGGAGCTCCTTTAAAGTCGTCTCGCAAGATTTTATCGGCTCAAATGCCTAGGTCAGACTATCTGCCATTTGCGTCCGTTTTCGCCCAGTTGAGCGTGCGTATTTGTTACTTCAGACTCAACACGTATCGACCTTAGCTCGACGCCATTCGCCACGTGTGACGGCTAGACCTCACAGTGTTTAATCGCCGCAGTTTCAAGGCTAATCCAGCATGGATACAAAAATGCTCACCGTTCGAGAGGTTTACGAAGTACTCCGTGGCGTTTCAGTCGCTTCGCGCTCAATGCGCCGCATCACCACGACCAGTTGGGACGAGATCTACTGCGGATTGATGACAGTCGACGTCGATGGCTGGGTTATCACATTCTTCAACGACTGTGGAACCCTAGACTACTGTGATAGCTGTTTCAGCCCCGAAGGCCGGAAGTACGACTTCAGTTCAAGAGATGCGTTTGATCCTGTCGAGCTTTTGGCTCCTGAAGAGCATCGCCAACTCGAAGAAATGCTACGCCGTATCTAATGACACCCTTCAAGTTCTGCTGCAATGTGTACGATTCGAGCAATCACCCGCTAGTCTAGGCTGGGCTTGCTGCATGAGTGGCGGCAAGGGCGTTTCTGCTTCCCTGCGTCCTAAAGACCATTGCCCCCAGCATTGTTCAGGGCACGAATACTTCAAATCACCTCGTGTCCCTTCAATGCCATTTATGCTCTCGAGCGTAACATTCACCCAGTTTTCGAGGTGGTTAGAGCCTGAATCACATTGCCAACGCACTATTGGAGGCGGCAATATCTTCCCGGCGTCACTCAAAGTCTGACTTTCACCACGACGACTACACATTAAAGCAACGCTTGCACCAGCAGCCATCACTTGCCGCAGGGCAACAAGGATAGAGAAAAGGCATGACACCGGATCAAGAAAGCCAGATTGACGACACATCGAAATTCAAGACTTACGACATAGCTAGTAAATCTAAACGCGAGCAGTTCGATAAATTGAATAATGAAGAACTCCATATTTGGCTCAGCAAGGAGCAAAATTACTGGAGTGAAATTGATAAAACACTTAAGCATCAAAAGAGCAGCAATCAAATAGTAGCAACTCACTCATCGGTCATTGAAAGTGTGACCAATTATCTAAACACGCTGCAGAGACTTAACAAAACACTTGAGTCTACTGCCTTGTTCTCGACGCCGGATAGTTCCCAGTTTGATACGTCCGACCTTGTGAGTGACTTGTTTGACTTTGACTTCCCCCATCATGATGACCCGTTAGCTGGAGAGTTTAAAAATGCATGTCACTCCGGCGAGACTGCATCGGTTCTTTACACGTACCGAGCGCTTTCCAAGCATCCTGAGAAGCACTATTTAAGAGGCTTTGATGAAGGCGTCTCAAAAAACCTGAAAGCGGTTTCTGGAGCTGTAGATAACAAAGCAGCGGAAACTTTAGCCAAAATAAAAACTAAGGAGGGGGAACTAAGTGAAAAAATAAAGAGTGCCGAAGAAACTATTTCAAAAATTGTCGAGGCCGCCACTTCTGCCATTGCACTTTCGGAACCTGTAAAGTTTTGGGATGATCGCAAAAACGTTCACAACATTAACGCAAAAAAGTACGGCAAGTACGCTTCACGTTCTGCCGTCATATTTTCAACACTCCTTGTGCTCATAGTTCTATATGAGTATATGTCAGGAGTACCCCATGCAGTATTTGGATACGAGTTCACTCTTCCAAAAACCTTGTCCGGGATAGCTATCATCCTTCTCATTTCAACTGGTGGCATCTGGAGTACGAGAATTTTCGTAAAGCTGATGATGGCGAATCTCACTATGGAAACCGAATCCATAGAGCGCGCCACCATGATCAAAACGTTCGTTGCAATGAAGGCTGCAGAATCTTCGATCGCCAAAGAGGCGGAGCTGCTCTTCTACACTACACTTTTTCGCCCCTCCAATAATGTGATTAGTGAAGATTCAACAGCCCCCGAGTTTGGTAAAATCCTAGATGCGATTCTGAAAACCAAACCAGAAAAAGCAGCAGGTTAATATCCCAGATGGCCTAACCCCAAGAAAAGTTGCCTGGTACGGGGCTAGAATAATGAGCGACGGGTAAATCGGCTCTTGCTGCCTAGCTAAACGCTCCTGATGGCCACCGCAGAGATGTGTTTCTCTAGGAGTCTCGACACTGTTTGAAGGCTTTCTGATCCTTAGGGTGGGAATATCTCTACCAACGTAGCCGCCCTGTGGTAATACTCGCCCGCGATCAGTACGTACTGATCGCGGGCGAGTGGCGATTGCAGACTAAGGCTGCTCTTAGCGACCACTAGGCTGAATATCAGGATTGTAAGAGGGTGCGAGAGTGCTTGAGCCGATCGAATAGTCGCCCGACCGATTTCACACAAAAACGCCCCTCTCCAGCTGGCCGATAAGGTCGACAACAGCTTTCGTTTCTACCCTCGTCCCCAGCATGTCGATTGGGCGCTTCGATCCGAGCCCTTGAACCGGCAAACTCATCCATTCCGTTGCAGCGGCCCTATCGTTTGCGAATAGGCAGAGTGCTTCCTGAAAGACGGCTACCAGTGCGACGAGGCGGTCACTTTCTGCGGAATTGAACCGCCCTGCTTTAGCTCTACGCACCAACGTCGAAGGTGCTACGCAAATAGCCTTGGAGATTACGCCTCGTTGAACCTGTAGGAGGTTCGCTATTCGCTCAAGGTACTTGAATGGCAGTCCTTCGTGAACTAGGTCATGAAGCATGGTGCCACGTGAAGGCAGCCCGAGGATCATCCAGATGCTCTGTGAGATCTGTGGCACTGGTTGGTACCCCTTGATTGATGACAGCACTTTCATCTCCATCTGAAAAACCTCAGGCCAGCCGGGCCAAGGGCCCGAATCAGCGACATACCCTCTCGGCAACAAACATCGCTTTACGACTTACGAAAGCAGAGCATGACAAGAGCTTCAAGCGCAGATAATGTCAACACCATGAACGGTTCAAATCCTATTCCATCCACTTCCACGATCCAATCTCGCAATGCGTTGGAGCATGCAGGCACCTCAGAGTATGACCTGGAGCTTTGTGGGTTTCTGAAATTGCTGGAAGACGACATCCTAAGTAACCCTGAAGAACTGATCGCTCTTGATTCAATGCTCCCGGCTCGCTTGAATTCTTTAATCGGTGGACTAGATGTTGACATCAACTCTCCGCTTTGAGCGGATGATGAGTGACGCAATGCCCTATTACAGATACTCACGCAGATGACTGAGCACTGGCTCCACCCAACCCTCCCCGATTCGATTCCTCCATCGACACTGGCGCGAGCAGATGAGCTTGTAAAAAAGACTGCCTTCCTCGCTGGCCTGGTCGCACCAGAGACCGCTGCGTGTTTGAGCGACCTGCTGAAAGTCACTGACGCTCATCACTCAAGCGTGATTGATGGGAACACTTCTAAGCGAGAGGTTTTGAATCGGGCGTTCGTACTTGAGCACCATCAGAGCGCCTTTGGTGAAATCCCGGAGCTTCGTCGACGTGTCGTTGCGGTCTTGTGTCAACACTTCCAGCTTCTCTATAGGCCAACGCACCGTGATGGCATCCGGGCTTTTGCGCGGGCGCTTACATTCGAGCACCTCGCACTGCTTGGACTTCAGCCACATCTGTGGTCTTTTTCGTGGGGCCCGGGACGAAGGATCGACGAGTATCGGTCTGCTACAGGCATGAATGATCCCAAGGAGACTGATGGGCTTGAGGGTGCTCAACAATCAAAAGACAGAGAGCAACGCGCTTTCATCGACTTTATGCTTGATGTCTGCCATGACGAGGTGAATTACATGACTACCGCTTTGAGTCGTCACCAGCTTCGTGAGTCCGTTACACACGTGTACAGAACAAACTCGCGATTTACGGAAGCAGGCGTCAGCCCAGACACGATGCCTGCGCTCCTATCGCTGTTAGTCCAGGGCTCACTACCCCGCGCCGAATTCGTAACCTTCACCGGCCTTCCACGTGCAGCAGCGAATGATCAACTCAACAGGCTGCTCAAGCTCGGTATAGTGGTGACCCCGCCATCTAACTTTCAACGGCTGGAGGTCGGCTTGCCATCTTGGCTCGCACAGGATCTCTTTCCTGATTTCCATTTAGAATGAACTTGACGTTACGCCGGGCTCTTAGCCCGGAGGGCCGATAGCAGTTTAAGCCTGAGCTAAGATCGTCCATGCTAGTCGATATACGCGCCCAATACTTGACTCTTACAACTAAAACCTCACGAGTTGGCTTTTGTCATTAATCCAAGGCTCATAATTTTGGTATTTATCGATTAATCTGTCTGAGCCAACAAATTCCCTGCGATCCAAAGCTGTTTCACCAACCAAAACGCATCCTCAAAGTCGAAAGAGAAAACCCGATCCTCAATACCTAAGCATGGGAGATCAAGCTCATCATCTAAGGCAATCGTGAGCGAGTAGTAATCGGGTTCAGAGCTTTGCGATTCTGGACGCTGAAATGAACCAGAAGCACAAAACTCAAATCCTTTTTTCTCCAACCCACCAATCTGCAATAAGTCACGATCAGAACGGATAGTTTGTGCTTCGATCAATCGGTACCACGAAGTATACGCTTCCAACCGCAAAACGGATTCTGCACTACCTGGGCAAATGCCAAGGCCCGAGTAGATCAACAAAAGTCTTGCAAGGTTTTTAGCCACCTCGGCGCATTGCTGCGCGGTGAAGCAGTACTCTGAATCATCAATTAAGAATGACGCATGGTTATCCGCTACCTCGACCGAAGCCACGCACGGAGAATTGTCAAAACAACCGTGCCTGCTCATCAAACGCTCGACTATAAAAATAACGCTGCTTGATGACAAATCCTTAGCTTTCATATGCACCACCAATTAACACTGATACATATATAATCGGCCCTCCACGCGTAAAACTTTACCGACTACTCATAATTAATTTCTCACCAAGCAACATTTGTTCATCAGCCCATGATTTTTTGGTTTTGCACTCCAAATGCTAAACAAATAAAAGCTTTCTTAAGATCGCTATAAATGTAATCTGCCGGCCGCTTTCTAGGGGAGCCCTCCTAGTTTCGCCCTTCGTGGCGACATTGTGGGTGACATACAAATTGCCTCGGAAACACCCCCGCCGCACCTGTAGAAAACTCGCTATAGTGGACGGGGGTTCAAAAGGCGATCCTTCGTGAAATTGGTAAAGAAGCCTGGTACCGTGTGACGGCAACCCGAGGGGCATCCAAATACTCGGCGGGATCAGGGGCCTTGGTTGGTATTCCTTGATTGATGTCACCACGTAGTCGTCAAGTCGATCCAAAACAGCGCATGGGTTGCCTAGTTAGGATCCTGTTTAGCTACCTGCCACTCAAACAGAGTTCAGCCGGAGTGAAACCAGCCATCGGCCTGCAGCTCTTGCTTGTTGTCTCCAAGGTGTCCAAAGGCTCACACCCCATGGCCTCCATCAAAGCGTTAGAAAGCCACACTGCGTCGTGCATGCTGAACGAATAGCACATGAAATCGAAAACAAGCTCTACTCCACCATCCTCAACCGTGCAGACTCTCACCCGCTCAGTTTTTTCGCTCTCATCCATCGCAAGCTCAACAACATAGACTTCATCTTCAGTCTCGTGGCAGTTAAACCAGCCATTGGCGCAGTAAAACCACTCTCCGGATACTCTTTTACGATATGTCCTCTCCAGCAAACAATCGCGACCTGCTGGCGTTGGCACAAACCCTGCGAGATTCCCTACGGCAATGAGCACAGCATCATAAAGACAGCGCGCGATATCGTGTGCTACGGCACCGACGAACCTAATAGGCATTAGGTCTAAATTTACACTGACATAGTGATCTCCCTGTCTTGCTACCTGGCACAGATACATTTCGTCATCATCACGTCCCCGCCAACATATGAATTCGCGCTCTACAAAAAATGATGCTGGTTGCGCCTTAGCTTTATTCATAAATGCCTCCAACACTATGTTATTAAACATCTAATCGGACGCATTAAAGGCATTCTTTAACGCAGAGGGGAAATATTTTTAAAATAACAGTTTTCGTTAAATCAAGATGCAGGTTAACTATGCGGTCATCAATATCTACGAAGGGGTGGTTCAATCCTTACCGCGAGCATTGAAGCAAAGCATCATCATCTTCAATCGATCGCAAACTGGGCCCAAGGGCTAGAAATCAAGATTTTCTAAGGCTGTCATACACCGAGCCACCCGCCAAGGCGGCGTCCGGGCCCAATGGACTCCCATTCTCGCGTTTCGCCCCCGAGGCCGGCACGCTCAGTTCGCCTCCAAATTATTCCGAGCCGATTATTCCACCAACCGCCTTGCATCCCGAAGTTAAGGGAGCCAGCTCCTGGAGAGCAGTAAGCACTTTTGAATCGGCGGCTGCATAGCTGAAAATGCCTAAAACTCCGCCGCCTAAATCGCTCGCTTTCAAGTTGCTCAGCCACCGCATGCTCTTATGTACCGTCGATCTGGCTAGCCTCCGCCTGATTGGCTTCGATGGCTTTGATCGCAGCCACTCCTCCTCGCTTGGTGAGGTCTATGCCGATGATCTTGATGTCCTCGACGTTAGGAAACCTCGAAGCGATAACCAACCAGTGTTCTTGCAATGCGATTACTAGATCATTAAACCCGACCCGGCCTTTGGTGGGCGTCTCCCATGTCGCCTGCCCCCCATGGTTGACCAGCAAAAATATGCCGCAGCTTGAGCTTATATCGCGGAGGTAATCCCCGCAGAGTTGGTTCTCGAGTCGTTCGAAATGCCCGGGGCCGCTCCAGTTTTGTGAAAGCTTAAGCTCGACAGGCACGGGCGCGTAGTTCTGGCTGTTTTGGAATCGATAATCAGGGCGCTTGTCATCGGCAAGCTGCTCTTCCTGCGGTACGACGTAGCGTCCCGCAGCACGATCCCTCAACCACTTACCGATGAACTTACGAATGGACGTCTCCTGATTAGTCTGGAGCAAAATCTCTGCATAGCTGGAGTCGCTATCTTCTAAATCGTGCTTTAAGTCCAGAAGACGATCGATTGCAAGATTCCAGAGGTCACGGTGGGTGGATGGCGTGCTTTCCAGTGACTTATGAAATTCGACGACCTTCGATGGTTCCCACGGAGGCGTCTGCGAGTCGGCCGTAGCCTTCTGCTGAGCGTAGAATGCGCTCCAGGGACGTAATCGCTCCGCAGGGTGGGCCTGTGCGATTTCCTGCAATGCTAGGAATGATTCCTTCCCAGGCGTCTCTCGGATAAAGGCTAAAAGCCCGTCACGAGCATTCTGGGCATCGTCCCTGGGTCCTGGCGAATAGACTCCTTTTCCTGCACGGTCAATGTCTTCTGCAATACGTATGTATGTGTGCATCAGCAGATACAGCGATTTGGCATGCTCAACCGTTTTGTAATTCTGCCGACAACGGCTGGAAGTGCGGCTTCCAACAATGGCGACTAGGCAGAGCATGGCAAATTTGGCTTTTTCCTCATCTGAGGATAACGAGTCGATGCGAGCTGCTAGTGCCGGGATTGCAAGTACCGGCTCCACTCCAACCCACACGGCGTACCAGGTGAGCGCAATCTCCGCATTGACCTCTTCTACAGCATGCTTGCTGGCGAGCTCGGCCAGAACCTCATCAACGACCGACGACTCCTGCACAATGCTCAGCACAAGCTGGAGCGACTCAAGGTCGTTTATGTGCTGTGCCAGCCGCACCATGAGCGGAGCAGCAAGCTCCTCGCACATCCAACTCCCACCCCAACGCAGTCTCTGTAACACACGATTGCCGCCTGACTCCAAACGCGGCACATCTAACTCGTAGTTGATTTCACGCAGTACGACTTCTTGGATAACACGCGGGTATAGGCTGAAAAGCTTGGGAAGCCACTCCGGAAAGCCGTTTAGCTCAAGCAGCCCATAGCGAGCTGCATACAGAGCGTTATCAGCGGACATCTGCGAGAAGCGGGATGGCTCCTCTTTGGCCTCAATAGCTAACCCCGTCAACCCAAAAATCACCTGATAGGGGGTGGAGTTGGCAGCAGCCCCCTCCGATGGCAGCGTCGGGCAATATCCCCGCCAAAAACTAACAGCACCGGTACGAAACGCTTGAGCAACAGGCATGCCGAACTCAGTTATGAGAGACTGCCAATTACCACTGCTCCAAGTATTTGAAGGGGATGAACCCTCACGCATCTGATCCATTAGATAAGCTTGGCTTCGAGTCATTACTCCTGGCTCGGGGCTGTTTATCAGGGCCACATCAGAGGCAAGCCCCTCCCGCCAAGAGCGACGATGCTCTAACTCTTCCGCTTTTCGCTGGGCTGCGTCCTCTTTCCACTGAGCCTGCTGGATCTCCCACTCCTCAACTTCACGCTCGGGTGGGTTCAAGAGAATTTCAAGCTTCTCGCGTAGCTCGTCGTGCGTTTCAGCTGCTTGCCTGAGCTGAATCTCCCAAGAGGATGGTTTGTCATGCTTCGTGTAAATGTTGTAAGCCATACTGAGCGCCATCAGGCGATCATGCATATTCGTGAGGTTAGCGATGTGGTCGCAGGCGAGGCTAAAGTTTTGGCTATTCAACGACCAGAATGGCCGGAAACCAAGCAACTGCCAGACGTTAATTACAGGTTCCCGATGTACTCGGCCGTCACGAGCTAGTCTAACGTCATACCAGAACAGCTTGTAATCAAGCTCCGGCCAAGTAGGCACGATCTCCCGGAGTTTTTCTCCGAGCTCTCGAGTATCTCGCTCATCATAAATGTGCGCTTGGGCCAGCTTGCTCAGAATCGCGAGGGCCGAGTCATCAAGCGCAAACGGGTCTCGTGCCTGGAGCAAACGGAGCACTGCCATACCAGCTATCTCGGCTAGCCAGCCGTACCTTTTAGAAATAGCGCTGAAACCGTGCTGTTCAGTTGGAGGCTTGTCCAAAAGCACACCGAGCTCGCATATTAGGGCTGGCAGGTTTTCTAGCGGACAATCCATCGCCAGGGAAGAAAGCTTCAACGCTAGGGCATCTCTACCGCTATAGCGCTCCTTCTTCGCACTTCTCTCGATTGCCTTTAGTAGCCAAGGAAGCCATTGAGTATCGAGCGCAAGCCCATCAAGCAGCTCAGCTAACAATTCCCGGTTAACTTTGGAGTCTCCTGCCAGCAACGCTAGGCGCACATCGGCTACATCTAGGGCAGTTCCCAGGTCGATAACAGCTCGGATTGCTGCCAAACGAGTATGTTTGTGCTGAGCATTGAGGGCAAATTGCTTAGTCTCTGCAAGTGCCCCCACCACCTCACCCTGCCATATCATTCTTAAAAGGAACCAGGCAATGTCATCGTTGGTACGGTAAAGCGTCAGTAATTCTTTGATGTCTTCAGTGAGGTCGTGGTGCGCGAATCGCTGTACAGCTGAAAAGTCAGTCATCGTCCAACTGTGAGCCGGCTGCGCCAAGTGCTCGCACGCTTTACGCAGTACTCTCTGACGTGTACTCAGTGGAAGCTGTCCAGGATCGCCTCCCTCAAAAAATACTTCCGGAGCAACCTCCTCTAGCCGTTTACAAATGGACTCATCCAACAGCGCCAGCCAGGGCAAAACTGGACGCATCGAAGGATTGATAACCTCTAGCCCGTATTGTGTGCAGAAGAACAAGTTCTCGATTTTGACCCGCGAACCTGCGCCACGTATCAGCTCGTGAAGCCATTCCGCTGTTAGATACTCTCGGACAGTGCGATGGTGGAAACGAACCGTTCCATAGATGCCCGGCTCGAAAATTGGTCGATTCAGCAAAGCTGCTGATTCTGTGTCATTCCAATCCGTCAGCACGTCGCGAATGGGAATCCCCCTTTTATTGGTCTCACCGTCAGGAGGGACGCGGATCGCAGACGTTTGCCCTAATGTTGTTGCTGCTGCAATTAGGCGCACACCTTCTCTGAGCCTATCTGGAGCAATTGGTCTAGATTCGGCGCGATCTTGGTCATGCTCTTCAAGGCGGCGATTAATGCTGCTTTTCATGAGTTCCAAGCGCGAGCCTATTCGATGGTGCTCGAGCCAAAAATCGACGAGTTCCAAGAAGTCCAGAGGGCGCGTGGTTAGCGACCATGCTTCCTTGCGCTCAACTGCGGAACGAAACCCTTTGATGTCTTGGACGCCAGTGGCATTTAAGAAGCGATCAATCTGCTCGTCATGGATGTCGTCCAGCGTCACCAAGAGGAACGACGTATCTGGCTCGGTTTTGTCTGTAACCGTTTGCACAACGTGCACAAAACCATCAGTAATTTTGGAAGATGTTTGCCGAGCTACGGGCCCAAAAGCAAAAGCCTTTTCACAGATCGCAAGATCCGTCTTTGCGCGCCACGCTGTGCTTCGTCCAGTGATGATTATGTGCGCTCGGGTCAGAGCGTTTTGGGTCAATCGGCCAAGTTTTCGGATCGCACGCTCGAAATCCTTCGGATCATTTAACCGAGCCTCGTCGACTGAATCCATAAGGAGCCAGCCCTCTGCATCTGAAGAGAGCCAGCTCTCAAACTCATCAAACGTCCCCACCTCGAAGGAGTCCTCCAAGTCTGAAGTGACGTTCTCAATACGAAGAAAGAAAGAAGTTTTGCCTTGGCTCCGGAGCTGGCAAGCGACGTTTCGGATCTCAGCAGTTTTACCTGATCCCGCCTCGGACAGCAGTATCACCCGATTATGAGTTAGCAAGTCAGGCCAGTGGAGCTCTCCCTGCCGGCTATGCCTACCGCTTAGGTCGACATCGTCAGACGCATCAGCATCTAGAGATATTTTGGAGAACGTGCGATCGAGGTCAATGAAGTCGTCCGAGTGCATGGCCATAGTGAGTCTCAAGGCAGGTCAGGAGCAGTCCCGACGCGGGCTGCTGAGGCTCTACCATCGTACTCGAAATGCCATCTCCGCCGGCGACCTGTGCTGGGAGATTGACTTGTATCCCGAATAACGAGATCAGCTTTGTATCTTGGTTGAGCTGAGTGAACTCACAGTCCCAAAATACCTTCATCACCTTCCGTCCTATGCGTGCTCTCATCCGCACTCATGACTGCGGTGTATCCTTGGCTAGGGCAGACACCGGACGAGTGAAGCCTAGAGAATCGAAGAGAAATAATTGGACGAAGCTATGCGAGTATCTGGTTAATGAAGAATGTCCGACTAATCCGCCACGGAGAAAGTGCTGCCAACGCTGGCAAAGCCAGCCTGGATCACGCGACCATTCCTCTCACGCCGAAAGGTGTTGAGCAAGCATATCTGGTGGCCCAGTCATTCAACCATGCTCCCGCTCTCATAGTCGCTTCCCCGTTCTTTCGAGCGCAGGTAACCGCAACGGCGACCGTAGCTGCCTTCCCTGCTACCCCGCTTGAAACTTGGCCCATTCATGAGTTTACGTACCTTGAACCAGCAAGGTGCGCCAACACAACTGTTGCGCAGAGGCAAAATTGGGTGGAGGCATATTGGGCCAAGTCAGACCCCACGTTCAGGGATGGTGCGGGCGCGGAGTCATTCATGGATTTCATATTTAGAGTCCAGTCGTTCCTGGATCAACTCGCAAAGCATCCCGCCCAAGACATCGCAGTATTTTCGCATGGGCAGTTCATCAATGCTGTTGCTTGGTTGATCGAGCGAAAGCCGGAGACCATTGATGGCCGAGCTATGGCGGACTGGCGCGAATACGAGATCACGAACCCTGTGCCCAACTGTTGTGGGTACCTGCTAAGCAGGCGCCCCGCCGATGATACTTGGCGAATATGCCCTCAAGTGGGCCCAGATGGTTCGTGCTCAAAACTCGTTCTGTCGCCATTTGGGAAATGATCATTTCTTCGGCGCACTTATAGCGGCAACTCTAGTTACTTTCTTCCTCGGCCTGGAAGATTTCGATGAGTTTCTGATTGTAGTCATCCAGGTAGCTCTGAAGACCATCCCGGTCGATCAGCCGCACACCAGCCGTGCTGGCCAATTCCTTTGCAGACTTCGTGTAGTACGAGTTGGTAACCACCATGGCCTCGTCGCATCCGTAGAAAGCCTTGGCAGAAATGGCTTGCTGGACAGCTGCGTTACCTACAGACCCGGAATAATTTTTTGCCTGGATCACCATGTTTTTGCCGAAGCGACTAACGAAAAGATCGGCACCTTGATCAGCAGTCTTTTTGGTCTCTTTAACGTCATAGCCAATAGTCTGAAAAATCTCGACCAGGAAGGCTTCAAACTGAAATCCGTCCATTGCATCCACCAGGTACATGGTGATGAACTGGTTCGGATTGAAATGCTCGAGTTGTGATCCCAACCGCTCGACGAGGATATCGAAATAGATTTCCTCACATAGGCTCAAGCCATTCCGAAAAACCTGTAGCGGAAGCAGCGGTACGCCAGATGTGGAGGCTGCTTGGAGAGTGAATTGGACATTGGGAAATGGGACGTCATTTTCCCAGAGGTAGTAGTAGAACAAGGCC
The DNA here is from genome assembly GCF_902498195.1 of Pseudomonas fluorescens. Lineage (GTDB taxonomy): Bacteria > Pseudomonadota > Gammaproteobacteria > Pseudomonadales > Pseudomonadaceae > Aquipseudomonas > Aquipseudomonas fluorescens_BU. The sequence continues at coordinate 679,969 of NZ_CABVIY010000003.1, forward strand.
AGGTCAGACCTGAACGTTGTACCAGCCTCTTCAATCCAGGAACGTAAGGTGTCGGCTAGATCAGCTCGAATGTGACGGGTCAGCTCTCTTGAAAAACCAAGATACGCAGAGTTGAAAGCTGTGGTCTGCAGCAGTTTGTCCAAGAGAGATGGAAGCCCTTCAAGCTCGTCAAAGCCTTTGCGGATCAAGACTTCCCTGAACAGCTCTCTTTCGCTGTACACACCATCCAATCGCGGGCCAGGCGCCCCTGTGCCATCGCTAGTGCCTGTGCTTTCACGGGTGGTGTGAATGAAGTTCGTGAAGTAAGGCTGCTTCAGCTCCGAATATTTTCTCAACACGTTGTTTAGGAGATCGTTGAGCTGCGCTTGCTCCTTCTTTTTGCCGAAGAAATCTTGAATCAAGCCCTTGGATCTGTATTGAAAGTCTGGATAAAAAGAAGGATCCAGAGGAGTGAGGTGCCGCAACGTGAGCTCTGATGATGGCGAAACTTGAGAGCCCATGCACCACGGGCACGCTATCTCAAACGTAGTTCTGTTGCATCCGTTGCACTGGTAAATCATTGTGCCGATTCCTTTCCTGAGTCATCGCGCAGTTTCGCGCTAAATCGTGCAAGCGAACATAGCTCACTGCCATCACTCAGTCCATGAGCCTATCTTCAGTGCAACGCGCTTGAGTCAGGATTACAAGTATTCCGCCCATTTAATGCCCATCTCTAACTACTCGATGGCTCTACTAGCTCCGCCTACAGCAAGCCTGCCTCGCTTAAGCGTAGCTATTCCTATCCTAGGGCCATGCTCTGCCGAACCACCGACCATATGGCGACAAGCGGACAATCTCCGTTTGACAGCCATGGAGAGTGGGGATACTTTCTCTGCTCGCATGGCTGACCCCATGTCCATAGGCCACCTATGGGAATCAAACAGTCGTAAAAGCGAACCAGATGCAAACAGAACAAATGAAGCACCTTCCCAGCCGGGCAAAGTGACTTTGTTTAGTGGCCTGACACTGTCCAAAAGCCCAAATTTTGGAGAACGTGCTATGAACACGAAATCAGAAAACCTGCAAGAATTTACCCTGACGATCCTGGGTAAAGATCGGACTCCGATTCGCCAGAAGGTCTTTGATAGCAAAGACTTCATCCTGCCTGGCACTCGGGTTGGCGCTGACAACCGTGAGCCTAAAACCCGTAAAGAGAAGATGGACGCCTGGGCCCGAGCCCCGCTGAGTGAGCGGGATATCGAGATCACAGCCCTTATGCGTCAGCCGAACCCATTCCATCATCTCGTCAAGGCGATTGATACCTCCCAGCTCACGCTTTCGATTCCCTACAAGGGCATCAAGGTCAAGGTCAAAGACCTTCGCGAGGCAGCTCTGAAGGCTGCGCCGGAGGGTACGAAGATCGGTGTGGCCTTCGACACCTACGCCAAAGAGCAGTACGACCAATCCTATTCTGATCTGGTCAGCGATGCCCGGAACAAGATCATCGCCAGGTTCAAGGCTGCATTCGCGGAGAACCTTGATCACGACCCGATGAACGATGAATACCACACGGATAAGGATATTTTCCTGCACCTTCCTGTGTGGACGACTGAAAGCGCCATCAAGGAATACAAGTCACTCGCGAAGCAAGGTCATGTGTACTCCCAATACCTGGCCGGCCTGTTCCTTGCCTCGAACGCTGGCGGCTACAAGGCTGAGTGTGTTGAGTACCTGCTGATGGCCTACGAAAACAAACAGCCCGAAGCCATGCGCGTACTCGCTGAGTTCCTGCATTTCAAGAACGACTACTACGGCGCTGCGCAGTGTGCGCTTCTGTCCATTGACGGCGGCGATGACTACTCGGTGAAGATCTTTCGAGAAGTGCTGGGCAATACCTCTCACCAGGTGATGCAGACGAGTCGGGGGGTGGTGCCGCTTAGCTTTGTGATCATTGAGAACCTCCGTGCAAACGGGTTCGACTCAATCCTGAGGGAGCATTTCAACGAGTTCAATCCTGATCCGCAGCCTGAAATGCGTATTCCTGGTTTTCTCAAAGGGGGTCGGGCATGAGCGGCATTCAAATGTGGGATAACGGCTCTGACGAAGAGCAGGAAGAGTTCGAGTGCCTCGATTGCGGGTGCACCACGTCCGAGGCTGACTTCGAGTCAGTCGACGACGAGCTGAACCAGCAAAGTCCGCGCTGCCCTGGCTGTCAGAGCTTGCACCGGATCTCCCGCGCAACATGCGACTGTGGTGAGCCGGCGACTCATGAGGTTGAGTCTGGGTTCGTTTGCGACGATTGCCATGACCACTACGTCAGCGGGTACATCCGCGACTGATGTATATAGATGTGGGGCGTGCATAGTTGTTCCGCACGGCCCCACACACCAATCGGATGTCAAGCATTCGACTTTTCGAATCGCTCGCCAACACGCGCAAAAATCCATCCAGCTCTTAGAAATTGTGAATCACCTTCAAGCGCGACTGCCTCAAAATCCAAAAAAACACCGTTAGCTGAGGAACACGATAAAGTAACGCCTAAATTAGAATACGCTTGAGCAGAAACGATGGTCGGTAGAAAGCGCTTGATACATCACCTTTTTCCAGTGATTTGGAAACAGTCGTGCGCTCGCCACAGAGTTTAAAAATTGCGCAAATTCCTGAGGACTTAAGTTAGCTAAAAAGCCACGCCTTTGATCGATAAGCACACCCAGCTCCTCTCCTGCTTGAATAGCATAACGCTTGCCTAAGTCGAAATCAGAAAAGTGATTTATTGCACGACTCGCATCCACTTGCGGCCATGCCTGAGGAACGCTAGTAAAAAAACGAATGTAACATGGATCTGTGTACACGACCTCTGCCGAAACCCATTGTTCTAAAAAGAAGCGGTCTGAATCTAAATAAGGATGGATGGGCTGGCCAGCAGCATCCTGAGCCAAGCCATTACTCTTTCCGGTATTGCAATCTCTACACGATGGAATCAGATTTTGAGGATTCACAGAATACTGAGGATAGTGAGCCTTCGGCAAATAATGGTCAAGGCTTTGGGGTCTGCCAATTCCTCCGCAGTAGGGGCACTTCTCATTAGCCGCAGTTAGTATCCGATCGTAATAGTCTCGACCAGGATGGCGCTGAACCATACTGTAATCATAGAGATTGATAAGTTCACTTTTTAATAACGTTCCACACACGACAGGATCATCTCCTCTTGCAGCTAATAGCGGAGGGATGGAAAAAAGCGTACCTAAGAATGCATGGTATTGATATGCAACTGCTGCCGCCTCAATCTCGACTGATGAGTCGAGCATTCGCTGCCTGGCGAGGGGCTGCACGATAGAGTTTGCGCAGTGGGTGAAAGACTGTAGACCAGTCACTGCGGGGGGATTAATGCGATTCAATTTCCACTCCGTGAATCTCGATACGCAACCATCGCACGCAATATTGCTTGAGCCTCAAAACCCAACTGATAACTAAACTCAGACATTATCTGGTCGAACGTCCCGCCATTTTGTACTGAGGCATCAAGAAGACTATGAAATCCTGACTTGCGTACTTCCAAGCCGAACACTTCGCGGGTTAATACACCAACGTTTTCTCCAAATGTTTGAATTTCCGGGCGCTTTGCATCCAATACCAATCTAGACCTATTTATTTTCCATGCACATAACGTTGGAATCTCCTGCAATACTACAGGTGAGTGCGTTGCAATTATAGCCACTCCATTTCTGTCATAAAGAAGCTCACTTAGCGCTCTCAAAAAAGCAGAAAGCAGCGGTGGATGAAGGTGGCTTTCCGGTTCATCCAATAAGACTAAGGTTTTCTCTTCGACCATCGCAACGAGCTTGGTAATTGTAAGCAATACAACGGCGTGACCAGAGCTCATTCGAGACATCAATACCGCCGCCGTACTTTGGGCATCGGCCCCACTCAGCTCTAATAAAGATGGCAGACTCATGTCTGCGAAATTCTCATCTGACTCAAGAGCAGTTATCGCTTTATGCCAGCGGCCTTTTTTCCTCGGATCACTCATACACAAGCCCAACGCACTTATGTATTCCGCCTGAAGTTGACGCAAACTTTTAAGGTCGGAATTACTCGAGGATGGTGTTTTTAGCCCTATATAGTAATAGCAGGTTCCCAACGATGGGTCAGGCTGCTCGGGAGGAGGCTCAAAGGGATCAAACGCACTAAAAGAAACTGATATTAAACTGCTAAAATATTCCGCACTGATGGGTGTCTGCATGCCAGCCCATCCGTTTGTTACAAAAAATCCCTCCCCCTCCGGAAGCCCACCAGTAACTGCCTGAACCATACCGTTAAGAATGGTTGTTTTACCTACACCATTCCTTCCGATAATAGAATGTATATTTGTACTGGGTTTAGAATCCGACTCTACTTCAAAACTTAACTCTACACCTGCTACTCGCTCAGCTGGAAGTCTGCGATATAAGAATGAGAAATTTGTCCTTACTACTCCGCCATGAAGCACCCTAGTAAATTGCTCCTTGATGGTGCTTATGCTCACACCTCGTAGTAGCGAGGTACCAAATACGTCCTCCGAAGTAGCTTGTTCAAGTCGACTTGTATTGGCCACCACATCTCTCAGCCCACTCAAGAAACTATTACATGTCTCTGGACTAATATCCTTGGCTAGCTTTTTATAATAATCAACGTCTGTACCAAGCGAGAAAAAACCCTCAGGAAGGGTATCAAAGCGCCGGGGGAGCATTGAATGAGTGCTCTGCGAGGTTGTTTGCCCTACAAAACCAATTTTTACATTACCGAGGTCATGACGCGCACCATTCTCATCACATAATGTGACATAAAACATGGTTACGTATGAGTAATCATTCCAGTTATCAACGCCTAAATAGGCGATATTACGCCCTTCTGAGGGTGTTCGATCAGACCTACCAATCAGCAAGAAATCCATATCTGCATCCGTATTAATTAAGGGTTAGCAGCAACTGGAAGCTGTTTTTTTGCCCAGCGCCTCGGTTCATGGTTATCAGCGTATACATCCGTGTGATACCGCGCCACGCCATAGTCTCACTCTGGTGCGATGACGGGTGCGGAGCCTTTAATAACCAGCATCTATCGCTAGTGTAAGAACTACCACTTCCATATACCGAAAACTTTTGCGGCCCATCATGATTCAGCCGTTTGCCAGGACTCGATATAGCCGAGAAACTCGCCGTGTGGATTCCGGCTGGTACGCCAACTTGGGATGTCGGCAAGCTTATCCCTGGTTTTGGCTGTAGTGACCACGAGCCGTCTTTTGGCACGAGAGATCCCGACGAAGAAAGTGCATCGCACCTCATGGGTATCGTTACCCCAATAGGCCTCCCTCTCCACGCCTAGAAGTATAACCGAGTCGAACTCAAGGCCTTTGCTCTTATGGACGGTCAGGATTCGTATGGACTGATCATCAGACAGCTGCGAAAGGGCCTTACACAGGTCTGGCTCCTGCTCCAACGACGCATCGATGTGTTTTTTGAGATCTCGGATGATTTCCTTGAGGCGATCTCGTGACTCGTAATCATGGGAAAGCCCTGTCAGCAGAGTGACCCCCACCATGCCAAGGAACTCCTTCAACAGGCGCCACCTCTGTGCATAGTTCTTGGCGGCAAGATCCTCGGCGGCAGATTTGCGAGCCTCCTTGATAAACCTGTTCCAGTCGCTTCGAACGACACCGCCATGTTCGTCGTCATCGACCGGAATGATTCGTCGCAACAACCTTGTCCATGCTTTCGGCTCGCGCGATCCGTAGAGGCATAGCAGGAAGTCAACGACCACTAAGGCTATGGGTTCCGTGGTGATATCTTGCAACTGGTTTTCATTGCGGTGCGCGATGCCCAGTGCATCCAGCACAGAGGTTAAGCGAGCTGTGTGGGCCTCAGGGTAATTCCTAACCAACACGGCGATTTGGGAAGGTGCTACTCCCTCAACATTGATCCAAGTATCGATCTGATCTGCAAGAGATATGGCCTCCTCTGTGCAGTCGCTGAATTCCTGAAGCAGGATTTCACCACCTTCCCCGCCTAACAGTTCCTCAGGCATCTCGGATCCGGGATCGAGGACTTTTATGACGTCGTTCTGCAACCTTAACAGCTGGGGCAGCGATCGGAAGTTGCGGTAAATGTTGAGATGATCTGCTGCAAAATCTACGGCGAACTTCCCGAACACCCCATCGAGTGCGCCGGCCCACCCCATTATCTTCTGCTTCACATCCCCGACCGCCGTTACGCGACGTCTCGTACCTACAAAGATCTTGCTGACCAGTGCGTACTGCTCGTCCGTACAATCCTGGAACTCATCAAGAAACACGTCACTGTATGTTTGCCTGATAGCAGTCGCCGCCATTGGATAGGCGCCTAGGATTTTCAGGGCCAGAGGGATGAGAAGGCCAAACTCCGTCTGAGCAGGGTGTGCTTTCCCCTTGGTTACAACGCGAAAGCCGGCGTCGAGCGCATCATCGCCGGAGAGAACGGGGCGAAATCTTTCGATGATCCGTTTGGCGAAACCATGGAATGTGTAACTGTCGAAGCGACTAGCGTAATCGGGCCCGCATCGCCTCCATACCCGCTCCTTCAGGTTATTGCTCGCATCCACCTTGAAAGCGATAGCAAGGATCCGTTTCGGGTAGCGACATGCTCCCGTGGTCAGCAGGAAATCTGCACGCTGTGCAAGTAGTTCAGATTTGCCAGCGCCTGGGCCGGCGGTCAAAGCCACGCACCGCTTGACCTCCCTAACTGCTTTCTCCGCGTTAGGCTCGAAATCGATGCCTTCAGATGGCCTCCAATCATCAGGAGAGATCATTCCGAAAGGCCCTCAACCTTGGCGATGACGAAGTCCGCCATGCGGCCCAACGACTTCGGCATAGCGGCCAGTAGTTGCGCATCAGTGAGCTTGGAGAGTGCTTCGATATGCGACTTGGGCTTGCTGTCTAGCTTGAACAACTTATGGTAAGCGACGAACAGCTTACGGTCGGTCAATGAATACTGCAGGCGATCATGATGGCTGTCTCCGAGCACAGACTTGACTTGAGGAAGCTTCGGGACAACTAGGTCGTCAGCGGATAAGCCATACGCATCCGGGTACGCCTTGATCATCGAAAAATCCAGATCCATTGGCGCTGAAAAAAATACACCCAAGGGCTCAAGATTGGCGATGTAAGACTTGTAGGACGGATCTTTCTCAACCTGTAATATTTTATAGGTCGGGCTGTTCCAAGCAGGCAATGTCTGGAGCTCATCATCAGTGAGATAGACATCACTCGGCCGCTGCTTTTTCATCTGCGCAGCCACATATTTGATCCGACCCCATCCCCCACCGAATCGCGAAACGTCCAAATCTAACAGCGTGATATAAGGGATTTTGAGGCCAGTCAAAAGCTTCCAGAAGTGATTGACGTGCCGACCACCTAAGGGTGCGATTGTGATCGCCGCTTCGTCGACTAATAATCCTTTGGCGGCCAGCAACCGAGGCAATACGATCTCCTCGCTGTCTCCTTCCCCTAGGATAACCAGGCGAGAGAAATAGACCTCTGGATAGGCCTGAACGGCCTCTCTCACGAACTTGTGTGCCTCGCCCTTTGTATCAGGTGGCATTTCAATTTTTGTCACCACGGTACAACGCGACTCGTCCAACCGCAGATACCTGATGGAGGTAGGCTCAACGCGTCGAAGCATCGATGGCGCATGAGTCGCAATGAGTGCCTGGGCATCAGCAAACTTGGGGTCACTTACCAGCGCCTTGAGCGACGATACAATCCGTCCCAGGTAATGCGGCGACAAGCTGTTCTCAGGCTCTTCCAAGGCAACGATGGTGAACACCGCAGGCCGCAGCTTTTCAACGTCAAAGGAATCGTCATTGCCATGCAGCACCGCTCGCCCGACAGCTTGGGAGGACAAAACCAGCGAGAGGTATAACATCGATTTTTGGCCATCGCTGAGCCGTGAGAAATCGACCAACTGCTCGCCATGACCTGGGGAGAAGGACACCGAAAGATGGCGCAGCAGCGACTCGATTTCGTTGGCCATGAATGTCACGCTCGGCTGCGTGAAAAACTGGCCCTTGTGGAGCTCTTTCCAAGTTTTGGTCAGGCCGGCGCTGAGGCTGAGCACCGATTCATTCTGAGTCAGGCTTTGGGAAATACCCGTGGTGAGCTGCTGGATCGTCTCGCGCTGCTCTGTCCAATTCACCGCTCGCAGCAGACGGCCCAGCAAGGCGTTCGCACCATAGGCGATGTGGTCAGCCGGATCCCGGCGAGCTGGAAGGTAGTGAACCTGGATGAAGTTTCGCTCATCTCTCGGCACAGGGGCTGTGTCGACCGGTGCGTCATCTTCATCCACATCCAGGACGTACACGAGGCTCTGCTCGATTTCATCGTCAATACCAATCGTTGCATCCAGACGGTACCTCACACGGGGCACACCATCGGGGGTATCCAAGCGCATATGCCCAAAGTGAGTAGGTATCGTCGGGTGTTCGTTTTCGTCGTCACTGAGCTCGGGAAAGGTGAACTCAGCCTCGATCCACAACGCTCGAAGATCTGGTGCCTGCGTCTCATTGTGCGGGACGAAGAAATCTGATTTACGGAGTCGCCGCTGATTGGGGTCAAAAGAAAAGAGGCGGCAAAGCGCCTGGAGAGTTGCGGTCTTGCCGGAGCCATTGGGCCCGATCAGAAATGTGAGGTCAGACAGATCCACAATTTCTGGTTCTACACCAAACGACTGAAAACCACAGATGCGAACGAACTGAAGCTTCAAAGTAGAATCCTTTCTGTGTGAGGTTAGCGGTGCTGAAGGTTATACGACCGAATCGTATCCAACCCCGACTAATCCGCCCTCGAGCATTGCGCTACGATTGGACGATTACTTCAGCCTCTGGCCGAGAGGCCGTCCCGAAGCGCCAGAGGCCGAGCCTTTATAGAACACGTGCCTGGTCTGCACGAGGAAGAGTCGTAAACCGCTAAGCGTACGCGAGCATCTCACGGATCTTACGTCCCCAGGTTCTATCGTGGATCAGACGTTTATGGTTGTGATCGCCGTTGATGATTTCGTCCTTGGTCAGGGTCGACAGGACTTCCCAGTCCTCACCAAACTTATAGGTTGCGTTATCCAAATGTGAGCTCTCAAGGAGATAGATCCCACGTTTGACAAAGCCAAAGACGAAGTAGCCTTGATAGCCACCTCGGCCCGTGGCAAAGAAATCAGGCTCAAATCGAGTAATCTCCCTGATGCGGTGTTCGATCACTCCCTGCTCTGATGCTCGCAGGCCGGCAAGATATGGCTTTACGATAGCCTCAGCGCTCTTCCAAGGGTATTTACCAGGGGGAAGCAAATCCCACTGCAGCTGGCGTGTCTGCACCTTTGCAATGTGCTGGCGCTCAACGTCGAAGATCTCGAACTCCTGGAAGAATTCGAGCATAAGGTTCGCCATGTGAATGAGCACGGCTGGCGGCTCATCAACTTTCACTCGGCGCGTCACGATGTACTCCTTCCCATCGATGACGCTCAGAAAAAGGTGTTCCATAGGCGGGCGAACGAAGTCGATGGGATAGACATCCATGGTTCGAATTTGCACACCGCTGTGCTCGTTGCCATGCCAGTCTTTCCAGCTTCGGTACTGAGGGACTGATTTTTTGATTAGCGGAAGATCTCGCCGCTTTATCTCCTTGCCACGAGCATTGAACTCGCTGATCTTTCCGATGGCCGCAGGAAGAATCGAATCACCGTCTTTTTCGAGGTGAGCAATCGCCAGTCGCGCCTGGAGGTTCTGATCGACCTTGGCTCGCTCGATTACGAACAGCATTTCGCGGGCGCCATGCGAGTGCGCGATGATTCTGTTGACGGTGTTGATTGACTTGCCTGTGACCATCGCTGTCGCCCCTGCTTTCCTTGAGAGGAGTCTAAGGTAGCATACTGCCAGCAGATCTGAAGCTACTGGCCGGTTGGCCGAGCGATATCCGTCGTGTGCTCAAGCCGTGGTCGTATGTGAGCTCATTCGACTATCACATTGCATCCGTGAGCGGCGTCAGATTCAACGTTGAGAACTTGCTGTCAGAGCTGGATAAAATCGAGCTCAGAGAAATCTACAAAAAGGACTTCGCAGAAGAGAAGAGCGCCTCGGTTACCCCGCTCTGCGAACAACTGTTTGGCTCAATCGCTCGGCAGAAAAAACAAAGCCCCGGAGAGGCGCGGCTCCAGGGCTTCTATTTTCGCCTCCATCCCTTAATGGCTTGACGAACGTGGCCAGGACATTACCAGCGTCGTTTTGATATTTCACTACGACTTTGGACAAAGGGGTTCGGTTAGCGAAGCGGCGGAGGTTTGGCCAGTCACCAACATACGATGGCGTGAGTACGAAGGAGCGACGACCATCATTAGAAGGGCAATCAACCTCAAAACCTACGAGGCCGGTATGCACTCCGCTTAGGTTGGGGAGACGCATTTTGTCTTGGCTTGAATTTGCATCGTGGAAAATTTGAACAGGACTTGAAGTCTCCATATTTTCCGTTGCGTTCCACAATGACTCCAACCTTGCACACCGGGCATCGATCCTCCTTGACTGCCTCGCCCTTGATACTGGTGATTGTCACTGCGCCATCCTTCACCAATTCATCCAGGAATGGCGAGCACCGTCCGGACACGGTAAACATTGCGACTGATCGACGAGCCCGAGTCAGTGCCACATAGAACAGGCGGCGCTCCTCGCCATGCTTAAAGGTATCCCCTTCAGGCATGACCAGGCTAAACACTGGATCGTCACCTTTGAGGTTCGGGAACCCCTTAGCAACCATTCCCGGAAGGATCACGTAGTCCGCTTGATCTCCTTTGGATGTATGGATCGATTTGAACCGCACCTCCAACCGATCGCCGTACCGATGAACCCATCCTTCAGGGACGTACTGCTTGTCGTTCTTGTAGCGACCTAAAACAAAAACAGTGATCTTCCCATTGCGATTTTGCGGCACAGAGCCGTCTACGAGGCCTGCATACAAGGTCTCGAGATACTGACCAATTGCGTCACGTATCTCGCCCTGACTTGTCACCTGGTATGCCTGGAGAGCCGGGCCAATTGCGGGTGTCACTGAAACAACAGTCTTCCGGAGTTGTGCGGGATTCTTCGACACGAATCGACTAGAGGCGTCGCAAATCTCCTGGGGACAACGAAATGTTGTTTCCAAATGCAGAACCTGGCCATGACCATACCACTCACGAAAACCAGTCATGACAGAGACGTCAGCGCCGGCGAAGCGATTGATTGACTGCCAGTCATCCCCTACCGCGAACAGGAAGCGATGTGGCGCTGCAACCAATGCTCGGCATAGACGAGCGCGGGCGCGCGAGGCATCTTGGTATTCATCGGCCATGACAAGCTGATAGGGAGATTTATGCCCGCGCTCGAGGTGTTCCGCAGCCAGATTGATCATGTCTTCAAAATCGATCCCCCGCTCCTTCTGCAGTGCCTTATCCCAGGCCCTGATGACCGGGATCGCAAGTTCTAAAAACATCTGGTAGCGGTACTTGAATGCATTCACCGGGAGGGAATCGAGGCGCTCATACAACGTCTTTTCGTTGAGGCTGTTGCTCTTAAAGTGAGTGATGAACGATCGGAGCACCTTTATGAGTTCTGCGTGCTCCATCGGCGCCAACCCTGACTCAGGTAGAGGTCGATCAGGGTTAGGGTCAAGGCTAATCCCACGGGAAGTCAGCTCGAACTTGAGATGATTGAATATCTGTCCTGAGTTCAACTGGTGAGACGTGGTCTCTATCAGTTGGGTGCCTTTAGACTTGTGAAGCGCACGCTTCCAGTTGGCGCCTTCTAGGTAGCCTACGAAATGAGCCGGTGCCTGACCGTTGGCATCGAAGGCAAAGTGCTCGTGGTATAGATTGATCTTCGGGTAGTAAAAGTCAGGGAAATATTGTCTGTGTTCTGCGGTAGCCGTGTCGTGCTCGTAAGGCCTCTCGTAGGCATACTCCACTCCGTTGTAGAACAGCCAGTTGGCAATCAAACGTTCTTCATGGCTGGCCACACGATCACCATTCAGGCTGACTAGGCGCGCATTACCCTCGTTATCAATAGCCTCGAACAGATCTTCGATCGGCACGGAAGAATAATCGCGGCCGAAGACAAGGCGAAAGAGATCCCAATTGGTACGGAAGGCTTCTGATTGATCCTTCAGTGCATCTATCAGCTCCGCTAGCTTTTCGAGACCAGGAAGCGTTTCGCAAGCCCAATCTGGTACGTGTGGCTTCTTCCCGGTTGCGGCTCCAATAATATTCAGGCCCAGAGAGTGAAAGGTCATCGCATTGATCGCGATGTTTTCCTTCCCCAAGCGAACAAGCGACTCAGCAACGCGTGCTTTCAGCTCGGTGGCTGCGTGTTTGTTAAACGCCAACATGATGATGGCTGCAGGAGCCAGCAGCTCCCGGTGTACCGCGTAGATAGCTTTGGCCACCATGGTCGAGGTCTTTCCGGATCCAGCCGAGGCAATTACCTGAACACGATTGTCGAAACAAAGGACTGCGCGGGATTGTTCATCGGTGAGAGGTCTGCTTTCGACCTTTTGTAACAAGGTTGCGTAGGCTTCGAGCTCTCGCTCCAAGTGTTGCTTGTTGCGGTCTTCCCACCGCCTAGGCCAATCTGATGTCCAGTCGTCCAGGTGGGACTTCACCCGGGAGGCTTTATCACCTAGTAGTGACTGAACCTCTGGGAGGTCGAAAAGTGCACGTAAGGTTACGTCATCAACGCCCAGCGATGCCCTGGATTCCAATAACACCTGCTGCATGTCATGAGTGAGCCAACAACACTCGGCATCTACGGTTTCTATCGTACGAGTAACCTCCTCAAGCCACTGGGTCACTTTCGCGTAGTACGCTTCAAACTGTCGTTGATGCTTGAGATGTTCCAGATGGATGAACGCCTGGTTCAGGGTTGGTCGTTCAGAATTGGGAAGGCCATCTAGCCGGAGCCTAAGCCCGACGAACACCGTCACACTTGTCCATACCAGGCCGCGTTTAATTCCGCCCCTGGCGAAATTTTCAGCAGTGAGAGGATGAACTCGATCACCGACACGAAGTTGTAGCTGGTCGCCGTCCAGGGTCAGCTGCCACGGCTTCGAGCGCGTGAGCAGTCGCCCTAACCAAGATGGCTCCCATTGCTTTGTCATTTTGATGATCACGTCATAAAAGAAGTCAGCTTACCAGAGCCAAAATCCTCGCAATGACCGTCTACCAAGCCAAGCAGCACCGTCCAAATAATGCCATCGGCAAGCTTGCGAGGAGCATTCCCAGCTGCGCGAAGCCGCAGTCAGTTTCGGCTCAGGAGCTGAACATAAAGATGACCCTGCTTGGCATCCTGTGACCTGCCTAAACTTTAGACATAAATGCCCTCGCTTTGCGGTTGTAATCGAGCACTCGTGACAGAAGAGATTCGCCGCCGATGCCGGGTGCGATTATGGCCGCCGCCAGTCGCAGAACAGCACCCTCCCCCTTACTTTTTCCGAAGTGATACACCGCTCGAAATCGCCCAAAAAGGTATTGCGTTGCCTCGAAAGCAGATGTTATGTTGATAACACAAACATTGCTAATGACATAAAAATAACATTCCTGGTACTGGTGCGCTGATATGGCTATCGAAAAAAACAGCTTTCTTCAGTTACTGGAACAACAGTTCTCCAGCTTGACCCCTACCGGCAAGCGCATCGCCAGCTATCTATTAGGTAACCCGGAACAGCTTCCATTCGAGTCGGCTGACAGCATTGCGCAGCAAGCTTCGACCACTGGAATCTCGGTGGGCAGGTTTTTGCGATCCCTTGGCTACAAGAACATTGATGAGGTGAAACAAAGTCTTCGCGGCGATACGCCTGCGTCGTGGCTGATCACCGATCGCATTGCAGCCTTTCGCTTGGAAAACAATCAAGACGATGCTCTTGAGCGCTCCATGAATCGCGAATTAGAGGCCATACAATATGCCTATAGCCTGGCGCGCAGTGATGCCTTTGCCAACGTAGTGCAGCGTATCCATGAAGCGGATGCGGTATTCATTCTGGGGATTCAATCAACTCGCGGGATTCTCACGGCGTTTCATAGTCACCTTGAATACATCCGCCCCAAGGTCTACTACGTTGACGGCCTGTCTGGCATCTACGCAGAAACCCTGAACTCCGGCTTCGCCAATCCCTACGCAATCATTTCGGATTTCCGCGCTTACTCCAGCGTGACGCAAACCTTCTGTGACGCCGCTGCAGATAACAACCTGCCACTGGCACTGATCACAGATCTGCAGTGTCCTTGGGCACGAGACTACGCGCTGGATCTTTTGCAGTTGAAAACCGATGTCGGCCAGTTCTGGGACTCCCCGGCCCCATTGGCGTGCCTGTTAAATCTTATCGTTTCAGCTGTCGCGGAAAAGTACGGCGACGGCCTGGATGAACGTCTGGCGAAGAACCGTCAATTGCAAAAAGCTTTCGGTCAGTTCGAAGGCTGATCTCAATGCCCTACCGAATTCCAAATGGAGTGTTTGCGTGAATAACAGCCCCCTTGTAGAGATTGATGCCGAGACCTTTCAGGTGCAAATCGACATGATCTACGCCGGTGCAGACAACCTGGCTGGAAGAGTGATCTACCCGACTACCCGATGCTTGTTGCATCGCCAAGCCGCCGAGTGTTTGAAGCGAGCAAGCCTGTTTGCCCTGCAGGCAGGATTTACGCTGCGCATTTATGACGCCTATCGCCCGCCATACGCTCAGTACCTTTTGTGGGAGGCCTTGCCGAACAACGACTACGTGCGCGACCCACATTTGGGTTCGCACCATAGTCGTGGGGTGGCCGTGGATCTGACACTTGTGGATAGCGATGGCGAGCCACTGGACATGGGCACCGCTTTCGACGCCATGGAAGAAAAGTCCCACCAGCACTACTCCGACCTGCCAGTGAACGTGCAAAGAAATCGGCTTCTGTTGCTGGGGATCATGCTCGGCGCCGGGTTCCAGGCAATTGCCACTGAGTGGTGGCATTACGAACTGCCGAATGCCGACGATTACCCCCTTCTGGAGCACGAATAAGCAAAGGCACGAATAACCAATCTATCGCAAAGTTTGATTAACGGAACCGCAGAGTTTCAGCAGTAACAGCAATACGGCGCGCGCTTGGCGCGGCTGATAATAATAAGTAGTCGGCGTTAATTACGCTTCACCTGCAACTGCCCGGTTATAGCTTTTATAAAAAACCTGACCTACTTCCATACATCGAATGATCAAGGAAACCGGCATGAACCCAATGAACACCGTGACCAGCAAAACCTTTCCAGGCACCAGCAAATTATTGCTGAGCGTTCTGTGTGGCGCATTAAGCCTGGGGGCTTGGCAGGCCGCGTCGGCGGCTGTAGCGCAAGACACTCTGGTCATCGGCAAACCCGCAGATCCGCAGACTCTGGATCCTGCAGTTACCTTTGATAATAACGACTGGACTATCACCTACCCATCGTACCAACGCCTGGTAGGTTACAAAGTCGAGGGTGGTAAAAGCAGCACTGAAGTTCAGGGCGACCTGGCTGAAAGCTGGACTGTCTCCCCCGACAATTTGGTGTGGGAATTCAAAATTAAACCCGGCAATAAATTCGACGACGGAGCACCTGTTGACGCCGCTGCGGTGAAGTTTTCCTTTGATCGGCTGATGTCCCTCAAACAGGGGCCATCTGGAGCGTTTCCGGAAGACATGGTGGTCGCGGTCGTTGACCCTCAAACCATCCGCTTCACTCTGAAAACTCCTTTCGCACCGTTCCTGTTTACTCTGGCCCACAACGGCGCCTCTATCATCAACCCGGCTGTCGTTAGCAAAAGCGCCGACGTGAATGCGTGGCTGTCGAGTCACACCGCCGGCTCCGGGCCGTTCCGCCTGAGCAACTGGCAGAAAGGCCAATCGCTGACCATGGAACCCAACGCCTACTTTGCCGGGCCAAAACCAGCGTTGAAAACAGTTGTTATCAAGATCATCGGAGAGCCTTCGGTACGCCGTCTGCAATTAGAGCGCGGCGATCTGGACATCATTGAAGACATGCCTGAAGACCAGCTCGGCGCACTCGCCAGCAAGTCCGGCGTTGTCGTTAAGGAATTCCCGTCGTTACGGGTGACTTACCTGTACTTGAATAACAAAAAGGGCCCGTTGACCAGCGTTGACGCGCGTCGCGCGATTACCGAAGCCGTGGACTACAACGGCATTGTCAAAGGCATTCTGAAGGATAAAGCCAAGCTCATGAACGGGCCGATTCCGGACGGCATGTGGGCTTACGACAACTCTTTGCCGCCGATGAAACAAGATACGTCTGCCGCCAAAGACAGCCTGGCAAAAGCACCACAGAAAATCACCAACCTCAGCTACATGTATTCGGACAAGGATCCTAACTGGGAGCCGATCGGCCTGACCCTGCAAGCAGCGTTGGCGCCACTTGGCATCAACCTCAAGCTGGAGAAACTTGCCAATGCGACCTTGCGTGAACGCGTTGGCCAAGCGGACTATGACATTGCAGTGGGTGCATGGAGCCCCGACTTCGCAGACCCCTACATGTTTATGAACTTCTGGTTCGACTCAAAGATGCAGGGTTTGCAGGGTAACCGATCGTTTTACAGCAGCCCCGAAGTCGACAAGCTGATCCGCGAAGCAGCCGCTACCAGCGATACCGCAAAGCGCGTCGAGCTTTACCAGACTGCGCAGAAAATGGTGCTTAAGGACAGCGTTTACGCCTACCTCTATCAGAAGAGCTACACCCTTCCGATGCGTGATTCGGTTAAGGGTTACGTGTTCAACCCAATGCTCGAACAGGTCTTCAATCTAGGCAGCATGAGCAAGTAAAAAGTTACTTCGCGCCATCCTGTCTGCGGCTGGCGCGTCTTCTGATTTTGGTCGTTCGTGTTACTGAGGTGCCATATGGCCTTCCTTACTCTATTGCGCAAACGCCTGTTCGGCCTGGTTTTGGTCGTATTCGGTGTTTCGCTGATTACATTTTCGATTTCACACTTGATCCCGGGTGATCCGGCTCGGTTGATCGCCGGTGACCGTGCCAGCGATGCTCTGGTGGCAGGCATCCGTCACCAGTTGGGACTGGATCTGCCGCTCTATCAACAATATGGTCGCTATCTGATCGACCTCATGCACGGAGACTTGGGCACTTCGATCCGTACTAGCCGCCCCGTGCTGGAAGACCTGCAAGCGTTCTTTCCGGCAACATTAGAGTTGGCGCTGGTAGCACTGGCGTTGGCAATATTGGTCGGTGTTCCGCTTGGCGTACTGTCGGCGGTCTACCACAACCGTGCAATTGATCAAATCGCTCGCACGCTAGCGGTTACCGGAATATCAACTCCGGCCTTTTGGCTCGGGCTTGGTGCGATCGTGCTGTTCTACGGGCATCTCGGTTGGCTGCCAGGCGGCGGTAGATTGTCTGAAGGTCTCGCGCCCCCGCCGACAATCAGCGGTTTCTATCTAATCGATTCGCTGCTCGCCGGTGACGTCAGCCTGTTCCTGGATGCGCTGGAGCATCTAATTCTTCCTGCCGCAACATTGGGCTTTGTAACGTTGGGCGTTGTCGCCCGACAGATCCGCTCAGCCATGCTTGATCAATTGAGCGAAGACTACATCCGCACAGCTCGCGCCTATGGCCTGTCGAAGTGGACGGTAATCTTGCGTCACGCGCTACCCAACGCACTTATCCCTTCAGTAACCGTTCTCGGTCTGACCCTGGGCGACTTGTTGTACGGCGCTGTGCTGACTGAAACAGTTTTTGCCTGGCCTGGCATGGGCGCCTATGTCGTCAAATCAATTCAGTCCCTGGACTTTCCGGCAGTGATGGGCTTCGCGATTCTTGTTTCGTTCATCTATGTGCTGTTGAACATGGCCATCGATCTTTTGTATCGCGTGATCGACCCACGCATTGGTGAGGTAAACTGAAATGTCCGCAACCATAACGGCTTCGCGTCGTCCGCGCTGGAGCGAGAAACTCGCCTACCTGGTCTACCAGATTCGTCGCAGCCCGCTGACCAAGGCTGGCCTGGCGATAACCTTTGTTGTCCTTTTGTGCATGATCTTCGCCCCTTGGCTAGCGAGCCACGACCCCAATGCGCTGAATCTCGCAGAACGTTTGGCTCCTCCTTCCGCCGAACACTGGTTTGGTACTGATGAGGTCGGTCGTGACCTGTTCAGCCGGGTGTTGTTCGGCAGCCAACAGTCGGTTGGTGTTGGTCTGTTCGTGGCTTTCGCTTCATGTTTTATCGGCGGTTTGCTGGGCTGTTTTTCAGGAGTGATTGGCGGGCGTTTCGACGCACTGATCATGAGGCTGATGGACATCATGTTATCGGTGCCATCGCTGGTGCTGATCATGGCCTTGGCCGCCGCGCTGGGTGCAAGCCTGTTCAACGCTATGCTCGCGATCACCCTTGTGCGAATACCTTCCTACGTTCGTCTCGCCCGTGGCCAAGCATTGAGTATCCGGCAAATGGGCTATGTAAAAGCGGCCCAGACTTTCGGTGCCGGTCGCTGGCACATGGTGCATTGGCACGTAGCACGCAACGCCATGCCGCCCTTGCTGGTGCAGTTGAGCCTGGACATCGGCAGTGCAATTCTGATGGCCTCTGCCCTTGGTTTTATCGGACTGGGAGCACAACAGCCTACGGCTGAATGGGGTGCAATGGTCGCCACAGGCCGCAACTACATTCTGGACAACTGGTGGTATTCAACCTTCCCTGGGCTGGCAATTTTAATAACGGCAACCGGTTTCAACTTGTTGGGCGATGGCGTGCGCGATCTGCTCGATCCACGGCAGCAGGGGAAATGACCATGCATTCGTCCACTCCAGTACTGGCCATCAACAACCTGAGCCTGGAATTCCCGGCTTACAAAAACAATGTGAAAGCGCTGAATGGCGTGTCGCTTCACGTCAACCCCGGAGAAATCGTCGGCGTCGTTGGCGAATCAGGATCGGGCAAGTCGGTTACAGCGATGCTCACTATGCGGCTGTTGCCGGAGCGTAGTTATCGCATTACAGAAGGCAGCCTGAGCATGCTCAATCGGGACATGCTCGCCGCTTCTGAAAAGGAACTGCTGCAGATACGGGGTCGCGATGCCGCGATGATTTTCCAGGAGCCGATGACAGCCTTGAACCCTACGCGGCGCATCGGCAGGCAAATGCTTGACGTGATCATTCATCACCAAAAGATCAGTGCCTCTGATGCACGCCAAAAAGCTATTGCCCTGTTGCGTGATATGCACATTGCCAGCCCCGAACAAGTGCTGGAAAGCTACCCGTTTGAATTGTCTGGCGGCATGCGCCAAAGGGTAATGATCGCGCTGGCGTTCTCTTGCGAACCACAACTGTTGATTGCAGACGAACCGACTACCGCTCTCGATGTGACGGTACAACGCCAGGTTCTCCTGCTGCTCAGAGAGAAGGCACGACAAAAAGGCACGGCCATTCTGTTAATCACTCACGACATGGCACTTGTTTCGCAGTTCTGCGATCGCGTCTATGTCATGTACACAGGCGCGGTCGTTGAGCAAGGTTGCACCAACGAAGTCATGGGCAATCCACAGCATCCTTACACCCAGGGATTGCTTAGCGGCCTTCCCGAAATGGTCGAGCCTGGGCATCCACTGATGACCATACCGGGCCACGTACCGAACCTCGCCTCTCTGCCCGTCGGTTGCACCTTTGAAGAGCGCTGTCCACACAGCATGCCGGTATGTGCGAAGCGCCCAAATCTCGTCTCTATCAACGGTAATGATCAGCGTAAGAGCGCGTGCTGGTTGCCAGTCAAGGAGCTATCGTGATGAACATTGCTGCCATTCACGCCGTTACAGACATGGCGCCCGAAATTCTCCGACTCAATGATGTTCGCGTGCGCTTCCCTGTAAGCAACGACTGGCTCGGTCGCCCCAAGGGCCACGCCCATGCCCTGAACGGCATAGATCTTGAGGTCAGAGCGGGCGAAACCCTGGGCATAGTGGGGGAATCAGGCTGCGGTAAAAGCACGCTAGCCCAACTATTGATGGGATTGGTAGCACCCACCAGCGGTGAACTGAATTGGGTCGCCCGCAAGGACGGCGAAGGCCGAAACAACGTACAGATTGTTTTCCAGGATCCGCAGTCCTCACTTGATCCGCGCCTGCCGATCTGGAAAATCATTACTGAGCCATTGTCGGCCAGGGGCAATGCGCCACGTGCGAAAATGCGTGATATCGCGGCCAAAGTCGCTTCTCAAGTCGGCATACGACCGGAGTACCTGGATCGTTTCCCCCACCAGTTTTCCGGCGGCCAGCGTCAGCGCATCGCCATCGCTCGAGCGCTCTCCTCAGATCCAGACATTATTGTCCTGGACGAGCCAACCTCTGCTCTGGACATCTCGGTTCAAGCACAGATCCTTAATCTTTTAGCCGAACTTCAACGAGCCCGAAATCTCACCTACATTCTGATTTCGCATAACGTATCGGTTGTGCGACACATGGCAAATCGTGTCGCCGTGATGTACTTGGGGCAGATCGTCGAACTCGGAACTGCAAGTCAAGTACTTGATCAGCCACGACATCCCTATACCCGCTTGCTCTTGGAAGCAGTCCCCCGACTGGGCGTGCCACTCCAGGCAGAACAGATAGCAGCACCTACCGAATTGCCAGGAAATCGCCAACTTCCAGAAGGATGCTTTTTCCGCGAACGCTGCAACCTCTGTACGGTTGGCTGTGAAAAACCTCAAGTTATGAAAGGAAATGAGCACCATCGAGTAAGGTGTCACGTGAAAGGCTGAAACCATATCCGGCATCAACACTTGTGCCCCATCTGATCTGGTCAGTGGATTAATGGGCAGACTCGTAAACAAAAAAGGGGCTCCACCGGAGCCCCTTTTTTCAATCAAACGGAGCTCACTTGGTGAGCCGGGATTCAACGGTCGCGGACTCACCCTCTTCAATGACTGTGTCACCCTAGACTACTGCGAGGAAAGCCGGTCGCCTGATGGCCGAATCGGGACACTCGAATTCTGGCAGCGCGACGGAGCTGATCCTGTCGACCTATTGAGTGCATGGGAGCATGAACATCTCGAACGCTTGCTTGCTGCGCTTTGAGCCTGCACGTAAAAGCACGTAACCATTGCAGGTGCAGTAGCAATGGAAAACGAACATGAAAAAGCCACAAAGTAGAAAAACAAAGCCCCGGAGGTTCACGGCTCCAGGGCTTCTATTTTCGCCTCCATCCCTTAATGGTTTGGCGAACGTGAGCCGGGACATTACCAGCGTCGTTTTGATATTTCACTACGACTTTGGATAAACGTGTTCGATCAGCGACGCATCGAGAAAAACGTTATGTCGTGTTTACCATGGGCGCCATTTCAACAGGAGGGCTGCAAATGGATCTGAAATTCAGTCACGTAGATGTACTGGTCAAAAATCTCGACGAAGCCTGTACTTACTACGCGCAGGTACTTAACGCCAGGATCTCCAAAACGCTCGTCTGGGAACGAGGTGGTCTGCATGTGCGCTACGCGATTGCGCTGATGGGCCAAGAACGTTTCATGCTGGTACAGCCGTTGGCGGGGAACCTGAAAGAGCTATTGGATACGTCGGGTGAAGGGATGATTTACCGCCACTGCTACTCGACACCGGACATCGAGAAAGCCTATGACGAATTGATGGCCGCAGGTGTTCAGCCAGAAGACGAAAATGGAAAGCCATTGGCTCGTGCGAACCTGCAATCCCCGTCTGGCGCACGCATCATTTGGTTGCCCAAACGCTTCGGGCACTTCTCTATTGAGATACTGGAAGATAAAGCGCTGGAGACTTTTATCAAGGCTGCGTTTTCCTAAGCAAATTCTGCAGTGGGTGTGAGCGTCGTGAGTAGGCCAAATGACGTGAGGACGTCGAGCCGGGCTTAAGCCCGAAGGAACGACTGGCATCATCGTTTTTGCTTCCCAGAACAAAGGAGTCTGGCTTCGCTAGCTGGCGGATTCAAAAAGACTTTATAGTCGACTATAGAGCGTGCGCGGAGCGGAGAAATTTCTGTCATCTAGCCCTCCCGTGTATGCCAGGCCGGCGAGTGCACCTGAAGGATGGCCAATGCATGCTCCGTGAGTTCGTCTAACAACGCGACGGCCAGTACCGCCTTGATGCGATCTGTTCTGGTGGTGATCCAGTGTTTGTTAATGAATTGGAAGTCGAGGTCATCGAGTATGTGACCGCAATCGTGAAAATGTCGAGATTTCTGGAGATCAAAGCTGCTAATGAAAATTCATGACAGGTTGATTAATAGTTGCACTTCTAGTGCTCAATAAATATATTGCTTGACACACTTTAATGCATGATGATTTCCGCATTCCGTCAGTCTTATAGTGGATCACACTTCTCCATATAAGCAATATATTCAACATGGCTTCTTGATCCTTTTTTTAACATTGAGATACACGGAGCTCCTCCGCCACCTGATGGGGGCTCAGTCTCATTTGTTTGAGGTTTTTTATGGCAGGAAATAATTTTATTGCTATTGCCTGAAGTGATATTGGATGAATCGCATGACGCTAAAGATGACTGGGTTATTCCAATAACTTCAAGCTTGCTAGCTAGATATTTTAAGTACGTGCAATTTCTATTGCTGTCGTAAATATCCCAGAAAGACTTACTATATAAAATGGCTGAGTCTTTAGCGCCTGCGTTATAGGCTACTTCCGTTCTATCATAAGCTTTTTCGCCAATTTTTATTGCATCAGAACATTTCAAGTCATCACCGGAGTTGGCCAGTGCTGTAATTGGAAGAAGCCAAATCCATAAGCTTAAATTGAGTTTCTTTGCTTTCATTTTTAATTTTCTCGAAAGCGTCATTAATGGCGACCTGCTTTCCTCTGCGCATCTCAGAAGACATTGGCACAGGTTGTGGCGTTTCGCCTATTTAGATAACTGATGTTCAAGATTTTTCCAGCAGCAACGTTCAGATTCAATCAATTTTTTGGATGCCACGGCCAGTAGATCCAGAGACTCCACCTGTTTGAAGAACTGCCTTGCACTGCTGGCATTTTCTCATCAAATCGCCAAGATCAATGTTGCTACTTGAATCAGCGGTCTTTTTAGTCACTCCTATGCTATTCAGGTTGTCAGCTAGCGCTTTAATGAAGGAGCAATCTTTGTTGCGTTCGTAAATATCCATAAATTCTTTACCATGCCATACAGATAGTGGCTTATTTCCAGAGTTATAAGCATCTACAGATCTATCGTAGGATTTTTGGGCGGCCTGTTCAGCAGCAGAGCATTCCTGGTCGTCTACCGCCTCGACCATTGGTGCGATGGCGAAAAGTCCAAACCAAATGGCAAATATCAGCTTAATCGAGTTCATTTTATGGCTTCCCCGCCTGTTCTTTTTTTCAAAGACTCTTCGTATTGTTTTCTTACTTCTGAAGACTTAGGCAATAGAACAGGTGGTGGTTTACTATTTGCTTCTGTTTGCGTGTCGCCTGATGTGATCACCAAACGATCAGGGGCCAAGTAGTCATGTGTAGCCCGAGCAAACAACGCGGCGATAATGATGATTCCTCCCATAAAAATGCCAACTAAACCCGGGGTGTGGGTGGCGACCATGGCTTTAAATGACTCACCCGCAGCGGGCAGGGCCTGAAGAGAAATTCGATTCGAGTCACTGCTTGAAAAGAAGGAAACAGCCAGGCCGCCGAAAATAATCCCGGCACCTATCAGCATGGCCAGTAATCGCAACAGTGTATTGTTGATTAAGCCAAGGCCGGAAAAAGTGAAGGCCAGATCATCACCACTATTAGCATCAATGATTGAGGTCGTTCTAAAGATGGAGGTGGCAACCAACCCGATGAGCAGAAGGCCAGCGATGCCAAGGGCGATGCCTACCCCTTTCCACATGCCCGCTTGCCACGCAGACCAGTGAAAAATATGCATTCCTTTATCAACTACTTCGTCGTTTACTGGGGGAGCCACAGATACAGTGGCGGGTGTTGGGACGGAGACATTCGCTGAGGTTGGCTCTACAGCGGCGTCTTGATCAGTAGCGGACATATCAGAGCCTCTTGAATGGCTGAGCGACCCTTGATATGCCGTAACCGGCAAAAGCCGCATTATTTCCTGACCAAGCCTTTAGAATCTCAGGTTACAAACCATAAAGGCATTCATGCTGATAAAGCTTAGCTACCAACATTTTTTTTGCAAAGCTGGGCAATTTGTTTAGTCATTCGTGCCTGTCACTAGCCTAAGAAATCCATCAGTCTGGTGAAAAATTGAAGGAATGACTAAAGCCGTTGAGGTCATCGACGGCTTTTTAATTGGGTGGCCAGCAAAGGAATGTACAACACGAACCCAAATATAGTCCTACACGGCATCTCACGACTCGTAGCTTTTACCATCACCCTCCCTCGATGCTTGGATAAAGCCATCGCGTCCGTTTGCGATGCCTTATTCCACAACCTCGCTTCCGGAGTGTTCACCATAGTGCTCAAAACCACCTCAATGGGTGATTTTTTCGCCCATGAGTTTTGTATCTATACATCAAAGACCCCATGCCTAACATTGTGCTGCACGGTCTTTTGGTTCTGGTCACTGGTTTCCAACAGTGCCACTGAGCGTTGTGGGTTTGGAGCTATTGAAATTCAAAAACCGCGTCGTCTATCTGCCGCTCCATGACCACCTCAGCAATCAGCGTACGATGCGCTGTGAAAAAGGTTGTGATGTCTTTTTTCGCGATTGGTAGACCATCAGCATTTGCCGCAGAAATACTCCTATAGCCTACAGGGTTGTTAGGAGGTTCAAATGCTGGCTGAGCTGTAATGCTCAAGTAAAGAGTATCAATTGTATAGCGCCCAATGATAGCCATCAGGTCTTCTACTGATATATACAACGAACGGTAAGCAGGGTTGTCCTCATAGGCGTGAACTGTGCGAAAAACATCTTCATAAATCTCTTTTTCAAACTTTCTATCGGTATTTATCTTCCTATATATCTGAAGAAAGTAATCAGAGATGTCTTGCCCTAGATTGTCGCTCGCATGCGCGACCAGATTCATATAGCGCGGCGAGCGATTCTCTACAAAAGGATCAGTAGCGTGTATTTCATCCTGCCAGGGAAACGAACCATTGCTTACCGAGAACGCCTGATCCTCCACTGTTAAAGCCTTTTGAATTAATGACAGAGTATGAGGGTTTTTTGGCCCTCCGCTTTTTAATACAATGGTGCTGTGGTTTTCCTGGTCGATAATTCCAAAGGCTATATCACCTTTGGATTTTAGCAACTTCCAGCCGTCCTTGGCTTTTTGATATGAGTCCAAAGGAAGTTGTAATATGGCGCAATTTAAATTGGCAGTGCTAATTCTTACCGTTCCGTCGCTCCCAGCTTCATTCGCTATCGCCTCAACGCCGTCATACCCGACATTTCCTACCAACACGGTGGCGAGTATTTTTCCGGAGCCATACCAAATGTCATTGGAGAATAGATCTTTTTTGGCGAGGTTTACGGTGTAGGGCGAGCCCAGTTCCAGTCCTTTGAGTATCTGGGTGCCGGTCTGCCCCAGAAATTTGTTCCACCCTTTAACCACTCGACCGATGAATGACCGACCTTTATGGGCGAGGGGAGAGCCAAAGTTCGCCGGCGCCAGCATTAGAAAATGGTGTATGGGCACGCTATCGCTTCGGTAGAAACGCGTCATCCAGTCACGTACCACCAGGGCACCGGTACTATGAGTCACTATATCGACTGACCTAGGGGTAGTGGGGAGTTTGAGCTTTAACCAAGCCCGCTGCATAGCCACAGCAATGTCAGCGTAGGTCACCTTATCCTGAAGCGAAATCCAGTCCGCAATATCAATCACTACTGGTGGTCTTTTAGACCATTGAGCAATGTTAGTTGCCAGATTTTTAAAAGACTTACCCTCGTCACTCCATCCATGAACGATAACGATATGCTTGGCCATTTGGACTCCTTGCGCGCCGCCGACATAGTTAACACAGCGTAGAACACGATTTGAAGCAGGACATCCATCTCTTTCAGCCTGTCGCAATCCGTTACGTTTTTCGTCGCATTCCGGAACACTGCGCCAAGGGCCTTTCAGTCCATTAGCGCCATCGACTGTCGGTCTCCGTGAACGCTAATCGCTCGCTTGAGGTTATAAGCATTAACCGCCAATGCCATTTTACTTTTGCTCCCTCCGATGCGG
The DNA here is from genome assembly GCF_902498195.1 of Pseudomonas fluorescens. Classification (GTDB taxonomy): domain Bacteria; phylum Pseudomonadota; class Gammaproteobacteria; order Pseudomonadales; family Pseudomonadaceae; genus Aquipseudomonas; species Aquipseudomonas fluorescens_BU. The sequence continues at coordinate 706,147 of NZ_CABVIY010000003.1, forward strand.
ATTCAACGCCACTTTGACACTCGTGCCGCGCTCACTAACACACCTGATCTACGTCCACTTGGACAAGCAGTCGGATCGCAGCGACGCAGATTTGTATTGTTAGTCAAAAGCCCCTTCTGCCGTCGATTTTTTGCGCGTCTGCGCATTGGTTCACCCTTAAGTTCGATTCGATAGCCGACTAGCAAAGCGATACCTGAACTCTATAGCCACCACCCTCCTTCGCCCTTCACGCCAAAGCGACCGCCCCGAATGTTGCTAAAAATCCTGCCAAATAGTCGTACAGGAACACAGATGTTAATTTCGGCTACAGGAGTTGTAACTCGATGTTGGCGACGCGGTGTTTCTGATCGATGAGTTTGTCGGCAGTGCGCGCTTCCTTGTCCCATCAAAAACGTCTAAGATTTCGCGGTCGATTCCACTGGACTAGAGGAATGTGGTACGGGGCCGCTTCGCGGAGGCTCCAAACTTGGATCGATGTGGGTTGGCACGCTGATCAGCGCTACTCGCTGAGGATTGCTTGAAGAAAAATACTATATCGACACAACGCCAGGGCAAACGGTGCTAAACATCACCGATATTGCAATCGAGCAAGACGCATGACTTACGGAAACCAACAACAATCTGCTTGAAATTAAAATCCACCAAGTTCACATCAGCAAATAACAGCAAGCAGCAACACCTGAGGCTACTCAAACATATTTGGGCTCGCATTAGCTATATCTTGTCCCTTATAGTTCTTCATGCTTTCTCCATAATACACAACCAACATGATGAAGCAGGTAGACAGATCTATTTTCTTTTTGGGCCTAGGAATCTCCATATTAAAATTTTTAATTTCAATAGAGTCGCCCACATGTAAGTCCTTTGAGATATCGTAAGCCTGAGAAGACCACCCTGAAAAATCAAAGGCTTGATCAGTGATGCACATTAACCCTGTATAAAACCTCAAGATATGCTCAAACCTAGGCCCAATGTCGGTGCTAGGATAATTAATTTCAACACTACTCACGTGAATTTTGATGCGATTACTCAACACATTTGCGATCCCTGCACCCCGTACATTCAGGTGCGCTCTAGGATTATCGGAGTTTGACGCAGTAAAGCTCACTGATTGTTCATTCCAGCCAGATGTCGGTTCCAAGGCGATATACTTGGCGGGAGAAAATAAAAATACAACAATAAAAATAGCTATGGCGCCTCCTGCCTTAATGAATTTTGGTATTTCAACCCTAATAGTACCAGGTATTATTGCGGCCACACCTGCAGCAGATATGGCTAGAACTGACGAGAAAACATTATATTGAAATACTGTTGGCTCCGGATATCTCACCGACAAAACTATACTGGTAATTATAAATAACAACCCGAATACAGCAGATGCAATTTTTTCACCGTGCCTCTGAAAATTCGTCATCTAAGGATACTCATCTTCTAACTCCCAAACTGCCAATCGCCCATCGCGAACGAACAGAAACCACTACAACAAATATAAAAAGGCAATGTCACTCATCTAAAAGTATCTAGCGCAGAGAAAACTGGCAAATCTGAAAAACCAGTCTCTACTCCATCGCCAAGATCCACGTCAAAAACAATAACGCATTTAGATATTGCCGTATTTTTGTCCGGGCGCTCAATGGTAAACTCAATGTCATTCAAGTTAATCACGCCACCCAAAGTGATCCACTGAGAAATCTTATACATACGAGAACGACTTGAATACAAGAATTCGTTTTCTTTTTGACACTTCAAAAGCGTGGAAATCGCATTGACAAACACCCTTTTTTGCTGATTGCTTTCCTTAGAGTAGGACAACTCTACAGCATTAAAATATATAATAGCTTTATTATCAGTAATAACAGCCTTACCATCACCTTTGATTTTTAATTTCCAATCATAATCATTATTTGTTATGTGAAAATTTACGACCTGTTCCTTCCAATCATCAGACGCTGGCTTTTCTGTTATATATTCTGCAGGAGAAAATAAATATATCAACACAAGTACCGCCATCGCCCCTCCCGCCTTTACTAATTTAGGAATTTCTACATTTATTGTTTCCGGAATGATAATGGCCATCCCAGCAGCGGAAAACGCAAGCACAACCGAGAAAACATTATATTGAAATACAGTTGGCTTCGGATATTTAATAGCTAAAATTAGACATGCCACGATAAAAAAAAATCCAAATACGGTGGCGACTACCTTTTCAACTTCTTTTGCGGACAAACTCATTATAGGAGCATCCAAGTTAAGTCAATTTTAGAGCTACCGTCCTTACCTAATGACGGTACTGTAAAGAAGCTTTATTTCAACTGTAGACCAAAATTTTTAACGCAGCTAATCACACCGTGTGCCAACGCCACCATGGTGGTGATTGGCAGAAGTGCCTGCCGCAATCACGTGTGACAAAGAGTTATTGTCGATGGCTAGCTGAAGCAAAAAAAACTCTCGTTCAGAGGCCTCGGCCTGCGCATTTCGAGTGCCCCGACTGACACAGAGTTGCTATGTATAGGGGGCGTTACGCGTGAGTACCTTGAGGAACTCCATGACGAGATCAATTACACTTGGCACCCTGATCCGTGATGCTGTGCCCCCGCAACCAGTAAGCCGGGCTTTACCCGAATGAGCGATTACAACGATCAGTATCATGCTAGTTCTGAGTGAGGCGAACGGCGAAGCTCAAGCGAGTCCTTTAAGTCAACGGGAGGACGCGCGAGGATGTCATTCTGCATTCAACCAGGTCGTGAAATACCGTGATGGCGCAGTTTGCGATAGAGCGTATTGCGGCTGATCCCCAGGCGTGCGGCAACATGAGCGATATGCCAGTGTTCCGCCTCAATCAACGTCAGCAGCGTCTGCCGTTCTGATTCTCCAAGCGGATTCTCAGCCAGCGTGGCTGTCGCTGGCGCTGCCGGCAGCAACTCCGCCAAGTCGTCCAGAGTGACACGCCCTTCCAACGCCAGCGCTACCAGTGTGCGTAAGCACGTACGCAACTGCCGGACATTGCCCGGCCACGGTTGCTTCAATAATCGGTCTCTGACGCCCGCCTCCAGCCGAATCCGTGTACCTATTGATTCTTCGCGCAGAAGTAGGTCGAGCAAACTGCCCTTGTCTGATCGTTCGCGCAGCGGTGGGAGCTGCACGGTGAACCCAGCAATTCGATAAAAAAGGTCTTCACGAAAGCGCCCTTCGGCTACACAGGTCTGCAGATCCTGGTGGCTGGCACTGATGAGGCGAACGTCGAGCGGACGTGCCGTCGCACCGCCTAGGGGCACCACCTGACGTTCCTCCAACACGCGCAATAGGCGAGTCTGTAAAGCCAGTGGCATATCGGCGATCTCATCGAGAAAAAGAACGCCGCCATGAGCCTGTTCCAGCTTGCCGATCATCCCGTCCTTGCGTGCGCCGGTGAAGCTGCCGCCGCGATAGCCGAACAGCTCGCTCTCGATCAGCGTTTCTGGAATGGCCGCGCAATTGATCGCCACAAATGGTTGGCTCGCTCTGGAGCTGGCGCGATGAAGCGCCGCAGAAAATGCTTCTTTGCCGGTACCGGTTTCACCCTGTAGAAACACCGGCACGTCGCGTTCCAGAACACGCAATGCGCGGGCAAAACCGCGTTGCAGGCGCGGGTCTTCCAGGCACACGTGCACGTCGTTAATTGTGGGCGTGGGGGGAATCACCAAGGGTGCTTGGTGCACGGGTTCTCGCAGCTGCCCGTAGAGCAGACGTCCGTCCACTAGCCGCATTGGCCAACAGACACTCGGCTGGGCGCTGGCCTGACTCATCACCTGATCGATGGGTGTTTCGAGCAGCATCGTCAGGGATTGTCCAAGCACCTGGTCACGGCTGAGACCCAGCAGATCAAGCGCAGCCTGATTGATTGAACAAATACGGGCGTTCTCGTCGAAACTGAGCAGACCTTCACCTAGCAGCCCAACGAAGCCCGCTTCTGGATGGAAGCGCAGCAAGTATCGCTGCGGATCATGCCTCAAGAAAAAACAGCTCTCGATCAACTTGGCTGACAGGTTGGTCAATGCCATGGCCTGGAAGTGTTGCTGAAGGCTATGGTCATCCCTTACGGAGGAAAGGTTGAGCACAGCTAGCAACTCTCCTCTCGCATCAAATATCGGGCTGGCCGAACAGGTCAGCCCAACGTGCTTGCCACGGAAATGCTCATCACGTCGGATGGTTACGTGCTTTCGCTCGACCAAGCAGGTGCCGACACCGTTGGTGCCTTCGCAATCTTCGCTCCATACCGAACCTAACCACAATCCTGAACGCTGGAACTCATCACGTTCGGACTCGTTAAACACACTGTCGATCGCCACACCGCGAGCATCAGTGAGTAGTACCACGTGGCCGTCGCGTCCGAGTTGTTGGTGCAAGTTGCCCATCTGCCAATGTGCAACACCGATGATGTGTTCCAGTGGCGCGCGGTGATCCTGCAAGCGCCGATGCTCAACCACGTTAGGTGCGCGGCGGCTGGCGGGATCGAGCTGATACTGATCCAGGCACCGGCGCCAGGATCGTGTGATGGCCAGGTCAGCCGTAGGGCCGTGATTGGCGATAGTGCCCTGCACGGCTTGTAGCACTTGTTGTGCGTGGGCGTTGATCAAGGCCGGCTTCATTGTTCTTGTTCTCCGTTACGGTTAGGACACGGGTCTGTTCGCAGCTTATATGAAAAGACTGCAACGAGCGTTTTTTGCACCGAGTGACACTCTGTCATCCCCTATTCCCGGATTCGTGACACAACCCCGAGTTAAAGCCTTAGCAGTACTGCGGCAGACGCTCTGCAACGAGGCTTTCATGAAGATGGCCCGGGCCTTGCTCCAGTACAAGTTGTTACAAAAACAACAAAAACGGGAGAAGCCCCATGAACATTGCTATCGATACACCTTTGCAAACGCCGACTGATCAGCTGGCGGCGTGGGTCGAATGCCTCAACGATCGTCTCATCCTGCGTGATTTGGACGGCACGTTGGAACTGTTTGCCGAAGAGTGCCACTGGCGTGACCTGCTACTTTTTAGCTGGAACCTGGTGACCTTAGAAGGCAAACCTGCAATCCGGGACATACTCGAAATACGCCTCGACCAGACTCGTCCTGAGCACTGGAAACTGGAAGGTGAAGCGACGCTCAATAACGGTGTGCTCGAGGGCTGGATCAGCCTGGAAACCGATTCGGCGCGAGGTAAAGGCTACCTGCGCCTGAAGGACGGCCTGTGCTGGACGCTGCTGACAACCATGCGCGAACTCAAAGGCTTTGAAGAACCCAGCGGGCGCCGCCGTCCCATGGGTGCCAGTCATGGCAACGCCCACGCTGACAAACGCAACTGGCTGGAGCGCCGTCGTGATGAAGAGGCTTCTCTAGGCATCACCACCCAACCTTATTGCCTGATCGTAGGCGGCGGCCAGGGTGGTCTGGGACTCGCTGCGCGGCTCAAACGAATGGGCGTACCAACCCTGATCGTCGACAAGGCTGAACGGCCTGGCGATCAGTGGCGTGGTCGGTACAAGTCGTTGTGCCTGCACGACCCTGTCTGGTACGACCACATGCCTTACCTGCCCTTCCCCGATCACTGGCCGATCTTCACCCCAAAAGACCAGATTGGCGATTGGCTGGAGATGTACACCAAAGTCATGGAGCTCAATTATTGGCCACGCACGGAATGCGTGAGCGCCAGCTTTGACGAGCAAAGTGGCACCTGGAAGGTTGAAGTGCAACGCGATGGCGAGCGTGTGACGTTACAGCCTGCCCAGTTGATCCTCGCCACCGGTATGTCCGGCGTACCCAATGTTCCGGTTTATCCGGGTGCCGAGGTTTTCAAAGGCCAGCAGCACCATTCCAGCCGCCACCCAGGCGGAGACGCCTGGAGCGGCAAGCGCGCGGTGGTCATTGGCGCGAATAATTCGGCTCACGACATCTGCGCCGACCTGGTGGAGAACGGCGCCGAGGTGACCATGGTGCAACGCTCCAGCACCCACATCGTGCGTTCCGATAGTTTGATGGAACTGGTCTTCGGCGGGCTCTACTCTGAAGACGCCCTGGAGACGGGGTTGACCACGGACAAGGCTGACATGCTGTTCGCCTCGATCCCCTACAAGGTGATGCCAAGCTTTCATCAACCCATCTTTGACGCGATCAAGGAGCGTGACAAGGACTTCTACGAGCGCCTGACCAAGGCCGGGTTCATGCTCGATTTCGGTGACGACGAGTCTGGCCTTTTCATGAAGTACGTACGCCGTGGTTCGGGTTACTACATCGACGTCGGCGCCTCTGAACTGATCGCTAATGGCACGATCAAGCTTAAGAGCGCGCCCGGCTTGGGTGTCGAACGCATTGAAACGGATGCCGTTGTACTCAACGATGGCAGCCGACTACCGGCAGATCTGATCGTCTACGCCACGGGCTATGGCTCAATGAATGGTTGGGCGGCAAAACTGATTTCCCAAGAAGTGGCTGACAAGGTCGGCCGGTGCTGGGGCTTGGGTTCTGGAACCACCAACGATCCTGGCCCGTACGAGGGCGAACTGCGAAACATGTGGAAGCCAACCCAGCAAGAAAACCTCTGGTTCCACGGTGGCAACCTTCACCAGTCACGGCATTATTCACTGTATCTGGCGCTGCAGTTAAAAGCGCGATTTGAGGGCATGAACACATCCGTCTATGGCCTTGCTCAGAGTCACCACACTGGCTGAGCCAAATGGCGCCCAGCCTAGGTTGGGCGCCTCTTCACAACGCCCCGGACGCACTCCGAACAAGGCGCTGCTGGAGCTCAAACTTGATGTCGGCGTCGTGCGTATAATGCGTTTCCTTTCAATCGCTTAAGCTGTCCAATGAAAAAACTGCTTTCCGTAGTAGCGCTGCTGACCTTCTCAGTAATCACCCCCGCCTTCTCAAGCCCTCCCTCGACCTTTTCCGAAGCCAAGGTAATCGCCAAGCAGAAGATCTATCTCGACCAGGCGAACAGCTCCATGGGCGAGTTATATTGCGGCTGCAAATGGACGTGGGTTGGCAAATCAGGTGGTCGTATCGACGCTGAGTCATGCGGACTTAAAGCCAGAAAGCAAGAGACTCGGGCAGAACGGACTGAATGGGAACACATCGTTCCAGCTTGGACATTCGGTAGCCAACGCCAATGCTGGAAGAACGGTGGTCGAGAGCACTGTGTGGACGATGATCCAGTGTTTCGAGCAATGGAGGCAGACCTGTTCAACCTCTACCCATCTGTAGGTGAAGTGAACGGCGACCGTAGTAATTTCAATTACGGCATGGCCTCCGGGGTAGCGCCGCAGTATGGGCAATGCAAGACGCGTGTTGATTTCGACCAACGTGCTGCGGAACCGCGTGACGAGGTCAAAGGGCTGGTCGCAAGAACAACCTTTTACATGTTCGACAGATATAAACTGAGCATGTCTCGTCAGCAGCAACAGTTACTGATGGCTTGGGACAAGCAATACCCGGTTTCGCCTTGGGAAACAGAGCGGGATCGGCGCATTGCATCAATCATGGGGCACTCCAATCCATTTGTAACTGGTGAGCGTCAATGGTCGCAAGGATACAAGGCAGTTGGTGATGGTGTTGTTAGCGTCGTTCCAGTCAATCCTCCACGGGCACCAGTCCAGCCAACCTTAGCGAGCGCGAGCGGAGTAGGGTCGATCATTGGCAACCGGAAAAGCCAGGTCTACCATCTCTCGATGGGGTGCCCTGGCTATGGTCAGGTGTCAGCTAAAAACCAAATTTCTTTTGATTCTGAGTCCGAAGCTCAGGCGGCGGGATATCGCAAAGCCGGCAACTGCAAATAGCTGCCTCACGTGTAAGGCCGGCCTCGCGAAACCGAGGCCGTATTCAATTAGTACCGATGACCCTGATCCACCGAAGTTATGGCCCTTGGGAGTTTCGCTGATCCTTCGTGATCGCCTGAGGGAGTGACATGCCAAATGCACATTACTTGATGATGTGAGAATCAGAGGACGAGCCGGGCTTACGCCCGAAGGAGCGATAGCACCCGTCTAAGCCCCATCACGCGAGCTTTATTGAGCTGCCTTGGATCTCGTCACGCGCCATTCGCAAATCATGGGCGTCCTGGTTGAGCCGGTGAATCATGTTGAGCAATCGCTGACGAAGCACCTCGTCTTGAAGCTGCTCTGCTGCACGCATCACATCGAGCGCAGCTGCCTCATTGTTAGTGGCGACAGAGTCGAGCAGTTTGCGCATGCTTCTTGATGGCCGATTCATCTTCACCCCCTGGATTTCAGTGACGCGAATCATATGGCTGGAATGTTTCGTCAGTGTTTCAGCAATACCAACTGATGTTGAGTCGCCGGCTCTGACTAATTTGGCGCGCGAAGGAGGGACTGCCTTAAGAGCCGATCCGTAGCTAAGCGGCCCGCTCCAGAGCATCCAACAAACCAAAAAACTCCCGTGAAAGCTGATGCCGAGGGGCCAAGTGGACAATGGGTATCGAAGCTTGGTGCGATTCGCGCATCTTGACGGAACTGCTCAGGTACACCGGCAACACAGGTAAACCTTCGGCCAGCAATTCATTCACCAACGTTTGGTGCAAGCTGGTATGCCCAGTGAACTGGTTGACTACCACACCTTCCAATTTCAGTGATTCATTGTGATCAAGACGTAACTCGTCTACCTGCGCGATGACACGATACAGCGCCTGGCGAGAGAAGCTGTCGCAGTCGAATGGGATCAGCAAGCTGTCCGCTGCCACCAGCGCACTGAAGGTGTAAAAGTTCAGTGACGGTGGTGTGTCGATATAGATGCGCTCGTAATCCTCGGACAGCTCCACCAGTAGCTTGCGCAGCTTATTGATCTTGTATTTGGACTCGAGTTTTGACTGGAGGTCAGTCAGGTCAGAGCAGGCGGTAACCAAGTGAAGATTGGTGTAAGAGGTCTCGGTGATGACCACTCGATTCCTTCTCCCTTCGAAGCCGCCGGACAATGTTTGTCTGAAAAAATCGGCGATGCCCGTAGGAATGCGATCGTTGATCAGGCCCGTCAGATACTGAGTCGAATTTGCCTGGGGATCGAGATCGACCAGCAGAGTTCGATAGCCTTCGGCAGCACTCGCTGCGGCAAGGTTGCAGGCAATGCTGGATTTTCCAACGCCGCCTTTCTGATTGAACACAACACGACGCATGGGCTTGCTCATCCATGAAAAGGCCGAAGGCCGGGTGACAGAAAATGTAAGAAGTCGTGTCAATTCTATGACCGATATATTTCAGTTTTACGACAGCACCTGACGTTAGCATTGATCTAGAGGGGTTGCGTACCAATACAGCCTGGTAGCAATGCAAATAGTACAACCCGAATATCTCGCAGACAGAGAACGATCCGGGCGTACAGGCCGGCGCAACCCTCACCCACTGCAGCAGCCTGTACCTGGGCGCATGGAATGGATTTGTAAGCGATTTTGAAAAGGTCTTGATGCCGGATCAGCGCAACGCCCCACTACACCTAGCTTCAACGGTTGGGGAAACGCAGAAGCACATTGCCCTGTCATAAATTGTCGCAGGTCAGTCCCGCACAGCTGTTGAAATCAAGGAGTCATACCGGTACTTGTAGAACACCATTCTTCAGCAGGGAACGCACCATGCACCCACGATTCAGAGTCATCGAGACCACTGGAATGGAAGATGGCGCTAAGCGATACAGGGTAGTTGATCTGGTCGAAGGAGGTTCCGCTAGCAAGCATGGCGTGTTCAAGACCAGAACCGAGGCAGACGTTGTTTGTTCGCACCTGAACTCGGAGCATCCCCGTGAGGGCGGTAAAGCCCGTGCGTCCCTCAGCCTTTGATCTGCTTGCTTCGGAATGGCAGGTGCTAGATTACTAATGCCTACAGCGTAGTGATGGATTCGCGTTCGGAAAGGATCCTCTCAAGCCGATCTTGGTTAAGACGCTGACATTCAACCTCAGCTTCATCTCGAGCCTGATAAATCGTCTTCAGGCGCAGCTTGTCCTCATTGTCGTAGAGGTTGAAGCCTATGGGAGCGGTCTTGCAGTAGAAGCGAGCTCCATTACGCACTGATTCCGTTTCCGTTGGGATTGCAGGTACAACGACAAAGCGCGAAATCATCTTCAATCCCTCTCCTAGAACGCAATCACTAATAGCGGCTATACACCAGTGCAGCAAGCAATCTCGCTTTTTTCCGATGACCAACACGAGGCATAGGAAAGGTTCGCATCTCCCGTAGAAGCGAGCCTGAAACGATTGCTACCAGCGCGGAGAAATTATTTTCATGTAGAGGTATCTCGAAGCATCTTCGCGTTAATTTGTGGACAATGTGACTCGGTTTTCGAGTCCATCACAAAGACGCGACTTCACCAGTCCTCCAGGTGAGGCGATCAGTACTAGGCGTTCATCTGCTACACCTTAGCCTTTGATTGTAAGGCATGAATCTATCCCCTCAATTGCAGTTTGAAGCTTCTCCCTAAGCGGGGGTAGCTCTGACGCAGTTAGTGCATAAGGCCTCCCCGCCATGCCGAGAAAAGCCGCCAAGGCAAGGTCGGAGTGCTTGATCAATGCCACCAAATGCTCACCTCGCGGGCCATTATTTCCGGCTAGCCAATTCTTAACTGTCCGCTCGTTCGCATTCGTCCAACGCATCAGTGTTTTCGTCGCCTGGTGTGTTTCGCCCAGCTCCGTGTGAAGCGCTCTAGCAATCTCAGCTGCATATTGTTTTTGGGCCAGAAAAGAATTGCCCGTTTTCGTGAACATTTTTCTCTCCCCGGTCTTCTACCTTCAATAGAACTATTTCGAAAAACGCAGTGACTGGTCACGGCCTGGGTTTCGCCATAGGGGCCGTGGGTCAGGGTGAGGATGCTGTCGATGCACACGCTCATTGGCGCAGGTGATGCTCACGATGAATCCAGCACGACCATGGCAGCCGCGTATGTCCGCATGTCCACTGAACACCAGCAGTACTCGACCGAAAATCAACTCGACGTCATCCGCATTTATGCCGCTACTCACACACTTGAGATCGTTAAGGTGTACACGGACATGGGCAAAAGTGGCCTTCGGCTGGAGGGCCGAGATGCACTGAAGCAACTGTTCTTCGATGTGGAGACCGGTCGTGCCGACTATTCAACAGTCCTGGTCTATGACGTCAGTCGCTGGGGCCGCTTTCAGGATCCTGATGTCAGCGCCAGTTATGAAGTTCGGTGCCGCCAAGCAGGTGTCTCGGTTCAGTATTGTGCCGAGCAGTTCATCAATGACGGATCGCCAGTTTCCAATATTGTAAAAAGCGTAAAGCGGATGATGGCGGGCGAGTACAGTCGGGAGCTGTCAGTGAAGGTTTTTGCGGGGCAATCTCGACTGATTGAACTCGGTTATCGCCAAGGTGGCCCTGCAGGCTTTGGACTCAGGCGGCAATTAGTCGACAGCACCGGCTCACCCAAAAATGAATTGCGTCTCGGTGAACATAAGAGCATTCAAACAGATCGTGTGATTTTGGTACCTGGCCCACCTGGCGAAGTCGAAATGGTGCTGCAGATTTACCGACTGTTCGTGGAGGAAGGCAGAAGCGAGCGTGAGATCGCCGATTGGTTAAATGCCCAGGGAGTACTCAATGATCGCTCACGACAATGGTCTAGAGGTACCGTGCATCAGGTACTGATCAATGAAAAATACGTTGGCAATAACGTCTGGAACCACTGCTCGTTCAAACTGAAACAGACACGAACCCACAACCCACCTGAAGAATGGGTTCGAGCGGATGGAGTCTTCCGCCCTATTGTCAGCCCAATCCTTTTTCACGCTGCCCAATCGATCATTCAAACTCGCTCCTATCGAATGCCTGATGACGAAATGTTGCAGGTGTTGAAGGCTATCTATGAACGCCGAGGTTTTTTGTCGGGTCTGGTCATAGATGAGGCCGAGGGCTGCCCCTCAAGTAGTGCCTACCAGCATCGGTTTGGAAGCTTGCTCCGCTGTTACTCCCTGATCGGCTACACACCAGCACGGGACTACCAATACATCGAAGCGAACAAACGACTTCGCAAGATGCACCCGCTACTGCTTCAGCAAACGACAATGAAAATCGCAGATGTGGGTGGTCATGTAGAAGTTGATCCGAGCACTGACCTCATGTTGGTGAACCATGAATTGTCCATTTCCCTCGTGCTGTGTCGCTGCCAAGTATCTATGGCTGGCTATAAGCGATGGAACATTCGTTTCGACTCAGGCCTGAACCCTGACCTAACGGTCGCCGTGCGAATGAAAGAACTCGAGGAAGCAGCCCAGGATTACTACATCCTACCCACCATCGACATGGAATGTCCTCACCTGCGCTTGGCGGAGAACAATCAAGCCAGCCTTGAGATTTACCGCTTCGACACATTGGACATTCTTTCGGAACTGACACGCCGCACTGATTACAGGAGGGTGGCATGACAGTAATTCAATCCCCTCACAGAGCCTGGATGCATGTCGCGGAAGAGTCGACGATTCGACTCATTCCTCTGAGAGATATACGCGTCCTCAATTCACGGATGCGCAACAAACAGGTCTTCGCCAAATTGGTCGAGAACATCTCGGCATTAGGGCTGAAACGTCCGATCACCGTGGCTCCCACGACCGGTGGTGCTGAGGCATTTGAGATCGTTTGTGGCCAAGGTCGCTTTGAAGCATTTCAAGCACTGGGTGAGGAAAAAATCCCCTGCATTGTAGTGACGGCCAGTGAGGCGGATCGATACCTGATCGGCCTCGTTGAGAACCTGGCACGCAGGAAGCATTCGAATCGCGAACTTCTGACTGCGATCCAGGTTCTCTCGGAACGTGGTTATTCCTGTCAGCAGATAGCCGGTAAAACCTGCCTTGATAGCGGCTACATACAGGGCATTCTCGTGTTGCTACGCCAAGGAGAGGAGCGGCTTATTGCTGCAGTCGAGAAAGGATGGCTGTCCATCAAACTGGCGATAGATATTGCCCGTTCGAAGGACAGTGACGTCCAACAAGCGATGATAGATGCCTATGAAAGCGGCCTGCTTAAGGGCGAGCAACTGATGAAGGTGCGTCGTCTGATTGATAAGCGAAAAACCTTCGGCAAACAATATGGGCAATTGCCAGCCAGCACAGAGAAGACGACTCCCCAAAAGCTCCTCAACACCTATCAGAAGGAAGTTCGGCGCCAGAAAGTGATGATCAAAAAATCCGATATCAATGAACAACGGTTACTGATCATCGTTACGGCCATGCGCAAATTGATGGCCGACGAATACTTCAGCACTCTGCTTCGCAACGAAGACATCCCTGATTTACCAAAGCCTCTGGCCGACAGAATATTCGGAGAGAAGCCGTGATGGGTGAGATCAAGCAAGCATTTGAGGAACGTGTCATTGCGATTCCGCTGGAGCAGATCCTTCCATCGCGCAAGGTCGAGCACTTGATCGCTGGTAGTAAAAAATATGCCAGCATTTTGAGCTCAATTAAAGAATTAGGTGTGATCGAACCATTGGTGGTTCACCCGAAACAGGTCATCGCTGGAGGGATATCTTCGTTCATGCTTTTGGATGGACATCTTCGACTCGAAGCGCTTAAGTCCCTCGGAGCACATGAGGCGCTATGCCTGATTTCTACCGATGACGAGGGCTTTACCTACAATCGGCAAATCAACCGGCTGACGCCCATACAAGAACACAAAATGATTGTCTCTGCGTTGAAAAAGGGTATCGAGGCGTCTCGCATTGCTACGGTGCTGGGGATCAATGTGGATCGAGTCCACGACAGAGAAAATTTACTGCGTGGCATAGCCCCCGAGGCCGCAGAAATGCTAAAGGTTCGCATGGTACCGCAGGATGTATTTCGCTCCCTTCGGCAGATGAAACCCATCCGTCAGATAGAAACAGTAGAAATGATGATCTCGGCCAACTGCTTCACCCGGAACTACGCTCGTATGGTGTTGGCGGCGTCCAGGCCGGAGATGCTAATTGAACAAAAGAAGAAGCCCACACATGAAGTAAGTGCAGTGGACATTGCTCGCATGGAGCGAGAAATGGAAAACCTCCAGCATGACTACAGGCAAGTGGAGGATACCCTCGGTGAAACGATGCTGGTCTTGGTCGTAGCCAAGGGGTATCTCATGCGCCTTCTCCGCAATCAGGCCATCGCTCTCTACCTGACTCACCACTACGCAGAATTGCTTGAGGAGCTGGTCTCGATAATGGAGGCAGTTACTTCAGATGCCCGGCAACTGGAGCGGGAATAACGACAAGGCATAAAGGGACTACGCTGATCTTTTCCACGGAGGAATCGCTATGTCCAACGCAGATCTGCTCCCTTCCCTGCTTTGCAAGATCAACGAAAATCAGCTCGCGCTCGAGGCCGCAATCATGGAGCTCACAAACTGGGTTGAACAGCGCGGATCAGGTGACGTTGCGCAGAACGTTCGGGGAGCACTTGAAGCCATAAGCAGGAACGAAGATTTCGTCAATTTGACCCTCGCGGTGCTTATGGCACCGGAATAACCAAGCCTCGACTTTGGTGACTTCCCCCGAACCGACTCATCTCGCCGCCCGCCTTTACATGTTGAGCAGGGGAAATTTCATCTATCAACTCAAACTTTTCACTTCAGCGGGCGTCCTCTCTTTAGAGCTGCGGACATAGCTTCGCAATTCAAGACGACTGACCTCAGCTAAGGAACGGTGATGACGTTTTATATTTTCCTCCTCGCATGCGGATCTGCGGCAAGCACAGGTCTCTTCTTTAAACCGGGCCAGTGGTACGAATCTCTGGCGAAACCCGGCGTCACACCGCCCAACTGGATGTTCCCGATTGCCTGGACAACTATTTATCTATTGCTCGCTTGGGCTGGATACCGATTGACCCAGATACCTGGAAGTCAGGTGGTGCTGGCTTTATGGGCCGCTCAGATTGCGCTCAATACGCTGTGGACACCGGTATTTTTCGGAGCGCAACGCGTTCTCGCCAGCATGGTGATTTTGACATTGCTGTGGCTTGTGGTCGCGGTAATGGTGGTTTTGGCAGTGCAGCTTGACGTGATCACTGGCTTGATCCTGTTTCCTTACCTAGTGTGGCTTTGTGTAGCCGGCGCGTTGAATTTCTCCATCTTGCGCAGTAACCGCTGATACGAACTCAAAACGGGGTACATAAAGCCCTGTCCTGGTAGCGAAACCGAGTGGGTAGCGTGCGTAAATTCAACGAAAAGCTCGCTAACTGCTGCGCATTATCGAGCCTCACCTGCATAACGTGATCAAGGGAAACAAGTGAACGAATACATACTGTTGATGCACCAAGACGCCCCCAACTCGGAGGCGGCAAATGATCCGTCTCATTGGGCTCGATATATCGCCCAACTGCGCGGCACCGGCAGATTCGATGGCGGTAGCTCGATTGGTCAGGGGGAACGCCTGCGCAAAGGTCAGTTGAGCCAGCCCAGCGTTACTGATATCAGTGGCTTCATCCGAGTCCGTGCAGGCAATCTTGAAGAGGCTAAGAAGTTACTTGCTGGCAACCCGGTGTATGAGGCGGGTGGCACAGTGGAAATTCGTGAGCTGCCCAGCACCTAAAGGCCAAGCTCAAAATCGTGGCGGACTGTCTGGAGTCGATTGCTGTCTATGTTAGTAGGCTGCATCTGACCGTTTTGCGCCATGTCGCTGCTCCGCAATGGACTCTGCCGCCCTTCCCAGAGGCGGCAATCCAACCTGCTGCCGAAGCCAACCCTTCCAAACTTGTTTGCTTTTATGAACGGCGATCATTTCCAGCAGCAGGCGAAGCAAACCTGAATTTGGTACCAACGTAGCCACGCGCCAAGCATGTACGGCAGTGCTGTATACCTTTGGCAATCTGCTTTTCAACGGTGCTTTCGTTGATGTTCATCTGCGTGGCGATCTCACGCATGGTGAATCCTTCGCATCGGGATAGCTGAAATACTGTGCGGTACTTCTCCGGCAGTCCCCTCAACGCTTCGGTCAATATCTCCAGCTCCTCACAGATTCCGGCAGCCTCGTCCGGTGGTGTCAACGGACACTCGACCTCTTCGGCCATCTCACTTTCGCCTAGGTAACGACCATGAGTGGTGTCCTGTCGGTGCTTATCTAGCAACAGGTTGGTGGCCGTACGGTAGAGATAGGCCAGGGGTTTGTCAGGCTGCTTGGTCGAATGCCGTGCCGCACGCAGCCAAGTCTCCTGAACAATGTCCGATGCAGTAGCGGAGGAGCCGGCTCGGCGCTGGATATAAGCCTTGATGTCCTCGTAATGGACTTCAACCAGCTGGGTCAGGGTGAGGCGTTCACTTACGGCCATTATCGAGAACAGTCAGGTCGGGGAATAGGTTTAACGCTATCACATTTGATAAATACTCTCAAATGCGTATAAACCTTATTCCGAATACAATCACATTTGCGTATGATACATATTCTCAATAACAGCAAAACCAAATGTGAGTCCGCATGTCCCCCTCCCTCTCCCTCTGTTCACAAAATACCGTTTCGCCGCGCGCGCCTTTGGCATTGCGCCCTCTGGCTCTCGCCGTGCTCATGCTGGCAGCCGGCATCGCCTGTGCTGCGCCCTCTTTGCAGGCGGCGGAACAAAATGAGCAGCTCGAGACGGCGGGTGCCTTGAACCTGGCCCCTATCGCCATTACCGAGACAGCCACCCGTGAACGCAGTGCCGTCACCGAAGACACCCACTCCTACACGACGGAAGCTGCACGCACGGCCACGCCGCTGAGCATGTCGCTGCGGGAGACGCCGCAATCGGTCAGCGTCATCACCCAGCAGCGCATAGAAGACCAGGATCTGAATACCATTCTCGACGTGGTCAACAACGCCACTGGGGTGTCGGTCAACCGCTACGAGACCAGCCGGGCGCAGTTCAACGCCCGTGGCTTTGAACTCAACTCGTTGATGATCGATGGCGTACCCACGATCTTCGAGCAGCCATGGAGTTCGGGGGAAGTTTTCAGCAGCCTGGCCATGTATGACCGCGTTGAAATCGTGCGCGGCGCCAACGGTTTGATGACCGGGGCCGGTGATCCTTCCGCAACCATCAACATGGTGCGCAAGCGCGCCAGCAGCACGGATCTGAAGGGCTCTCTGGAACTGAGCGCGGGTACCTGGGACACCTATGGCGTCGAGGCCGATGTGTCCAGCGCACTGAACTCCGAAGGCACTATCCGTGGGCGTCTGGTCGCAGAGACGAACGAAGGCGACACCTGGATCGATATGAACTCGACCAAGCGCCAGACCCTGTACGGCACCATGGATATCGACCTGACGCCGGACACCACGCTGTGGTTCGGCTTGAGCCGGCAGGAAAGCAATGCCGACTCGCCGATGTGGGGTGGTTTGCCCGTCTGGTACGCCGACGGCAGCCGCACCCACTGGAGTCGCTCGAAGACCACCTCCGCCAAGTGGAGCAAGTGGGACACCACTTACGAGACCTACTTCGTAAATCTCGATCACAAGTTCGCCAACGACTGGCAAGTCAACCTCAGCTACAACCGTGGCGAGCGCAAAGGCGACTCTTCCCTGCTCTACCTGTCCGGAAATCCAGGCCAGAATGGCAGCTCCGGCATGTTTTCGTTCCCGGCGACCTACAAGACTGAAACCACCCAGGATGACTACGGCATCCGCTTCAGTGGCCCGTTTTCGATGTTGGGTCGTGAGCACGAACTGGCCTTCGGTTATGTCGACAGCAAACAGAAATTCGACGCCGACTCACTCGACGCGCAGACAGGCTTTGATGGCGTTGCCGATTTCGATTCCTACAAAGGGGATTTCCCCGAACCAATCTGGGGCCCGAGAACAGACTACGGCTACAGCGAAACTCGCCAGAAAGGACTTTACGCCGCAACGCGCTTGAACGTGACCGACGATTTGAAAGTGATTCTCGGCGCGCGTGAGAGCTGGTACGAGAAGACCAGTGATGACGTCTTCTCGGAAGTGAGCAAGGTCGATGTCGATCATGAGCTGACCCCCTACGCCGGCGTGGTCTATGATCTCACCGACAACCTCTCGGCTTATGCCAGCTACACGGAAATCTTCCTGCCGCAATCAGTACGCGACAGCAGCGGCCAGACGTTGGAACCTATCGTTGGCGAAAGCACTGAACTGGGCCTCAAGGGTGAATACTTCGATGGCCGCTTGAACGCCTCCGCTGCCATTTTCCAGATCAAGCAGGATAACCTGGGCCAGAACACCGGCGAGCTGATCGACCCTTCGAATCCGGTCGGCGGCTTCGCCTACAAGGCCAGCGAAGGTGCAACCAGCAAGGGCTTCGAGCTGGAAGTCTCCGGCGAACTGGCGACCGACTGGAATGCTTCGGTGGGTTACACCCAGTTCACCGCCGAAGATGCCAACGGCGACGACGTGAACACGCTGTACCCGACCAAGTTGCTGCGTACGTTCACCACCTACCGTCTGCCCGGCGTGTTCAACAAGCTGACCATTGGCGGCGGGGTTAACTGGCAGGACTCGATCTACACCTACGCCACCAACCCGGCAGGCAACTCCGAGAAAATCCAGCAGGATGCCTATGCCCTGGTCAACCTGATGGCGCGCTACGAGATCACCGATAACCTCTCGGCGCAGGTGAATGCCAACAACGTCACCGACGAGAAATACTTCGACATCTTTGATGCCTACGGTGCGCTGACTTACGGTGCGCCGCGTAGCATTACTGCTTCCGCGAAGTACCGGTTCTAAGATGCTGAATGGGGTGGCGAGAATTTTTTTACTGCCCAAGAAACCGACGTAATGACACAACACAACACCGGCCTTGCGCCGGTGTTGTGCTTTTCGCTGATCGGCACCCTGCAATGGGTCGAGTAATGTTCGCAGAAAAAACCAAGCACCCCGCTATACCCGCCTCATTGGCGGCGCCGTTCAACCAGTGGGAGCCCACTTTTCGGTTGCAGTGAAGCGCACTATGATCGAAAGGTGATTTCATGGGAGTAAGGCTATGTCCCGTCGAAAAGTGGGTGCCCTTTTCGCTCTTGCTGTGATCGGCTCAGCCGCAGCTTACTCCGCGCATTTCGTTGGCGAGCAGATAGCCTACCTGCATGACAAGCTCTCTCCTCCAACAGAACAGCTAAAGCTTTCCTCTGATTGGCCAGGAACAGCAGCCAGCCTTCCAGCGCTTGGCGAACTACCTAAAGTTCAATTCCAACATGACACGGCACAACCGAAGTACTAGCTTGCGAACCTGGAAGTCATTCGCCATCTATCACGATATTTTCACATCCATCAACGTACGGTAGATGTAGCTCCTTTTGTGATTACCCGCCCGCTCTCCCCATAGCGGGCTTTTTTTCGTGTGCAGTAAACCCGACTGTGACTTCAGTCGTCACGGGGCTCACCTTTACGTCTGTACCACGCCAGCAATGTCGGTAGCCGGGCCCAGGTGCCCGAAAAGCGATTTCTCCATCTTGCGCTACTGTCTCAACATTGTTGGGCTATAGAGAAAGGAATACCGCATGCTTTATTTTCAGGAAATGCTTGGCATTCGCTATGTGCTGAAGCTCCGCATTAGAGTCCACCATTAAGCTGAAGCCTCGCTGATTGCGGCGCGCTCGGCCACATGCCGTAAAGAGTCGAAATTGATATTGGCACCGGAGTCGATGGCGATGAGGGTCTGATCTCGCACACCATTTCGTGCAACGTATTTCTTGATACCGGCAACAGCCAGAGCGCCAGAAGGCTCAGTGATAGAACGCGTATCGTCGTAGATATTTTTCATTGCAATGCAAAGCTCATCGTTACTGACGGTCAGCACTTCATCGACACAAAACCTGCACATCTCGAACCCATGGGCACCGATCTCCGCGACCGCCACGCCATCAGCAAAGGTGCCAACGCTTGGCAGCACCACTCGCTCATCTGCCTTTAAGGCTGCATACAAACAAGCTGAATGTTCCGACTCGACGCCAATGATCCGCACTTCTGGCTGCAAATATTTGACGTATGCCGCGATGCCGGCAATCAAGCCGCCACCGCCCACGGGCACAAAGATGGCATCCAGCGCCCCTTGATGCTGACGCAATATTTCCATGGCGACCGTGCCCTGCCCCGCAATGACATCCGGATCGTCGAAAGGCGAAACAAAAGTTTTGCCGGTTAGGCTTGCCAGTTCTAGCGCATGAGACAAGGCAAACGGAAAGCTTTCGCCGTGCAATAGCGCCTCAGCACCGCGACTACGTACGCCGCCCACCTTCAGCTCAGGCGTCGGAACAGGCATCACGATGGTTGCCTCGATGCCCAACTCCCGCGCCGCCAGTGCCACCCCTTGGGCATGGTTGCCGGCGGACGCGGTAATCACGCCGCGAGCTTTTTGCTCATCGCTCAGGTTCACCAGCTTGTTGTAGGCACCACGGATCTTGAAAGAAAAGGTCGGTTGCAGATCCTCGCGCTTGAGCAGGATCTGGTTGCCCAAAGCCAAGGACAATCCGGGTGCAGGTTGCAAAGGTGTCTGCACGGCCAGTTCGTAAACCGGCGCGGCGAGGATCTTTTTGACGTACTGCTCAAGTAGGGTTTGTTGGGCAAGCGTACTGGGCATGATCGTCTCCTGACATTGATCAGAGCCCCCGAGACAGAAAATGAAAACCCGCCTCGAGGGCGGGTTGGGTGCTGCAGTCGTGAGCTAGCCCGCCAAATGAGGAATGGCGGTAATAATGCTTGGCTGGCAGCGCAATACGATGGAAGTCATGCCCGAAAATTAGCTGGCTGCTGATTGCAAGTCAACAGCCAAACTTTATGAGCCTCGACAATCATGCACTCTGTTCGTTGACCCAGGAAAAGAACCATGAAATCCGTTGCCCACTCGACGCTGCGGGAAAGGCTATTCTGTAAGAGAGCATTGGCGGGCAAAACGAGCAAGCTCAGACTCTAAAACGCGATACGGTCTCGTTCAGTGCTCCTGCCATCTGCGCTAACTCCAAACTTGCCGCCTGGGTTTGCTGGCCACCCACCAAGACTTGGTCTGACACATTGCGAATCCCAACCAGGTTGCGATCTACCTCACGCGCAACCAAGGCCTGCTCCTCCGTGGCACTGGCGATCAGTAGGTTGCGCTCATTGATCTGCGAGATCGAAAAGGCAATTTCCTCCAGTGCATCGCCTGAGCGTCGAGCGACATTCAGGGTCGACTGCACCAATTGACTGCTACTTTGCATGGCGTTAACAGCGTGCACTGTGTCGAGACGAATAGTGCCAATCATCTGCTCGATTTCCTGGGTCGACACCTGAGTTCGATGGGCCAGCGCCCGCACCTCGTCGGCGACCACCGCAAAACCCCGTCCGGCATCACCAGCACGAGCAGCCTCAATCGCCGCGTTGAGGGCCAACAAATTGGTTTGCTCTGCAATGCTGCGAATCACATCAAGCACCGAGCTGATTTCTTGCACACCTTTGGCCAATTGCTGGATACGCTCTGAGGTGTCCGTCATGCCACCCGCCAGTGCTCCAATTGAGGAAACTGTTTCCTGAACTTGCTCGCGGCCGCGTTGCGCAGTTTGCTCGGACAGCCGCGACGCCTCACTTGTGCTGACCGCGTTGCGTGCAACCTCGTCGACGGCCGCCGTCATTTGATTGACCGCCGCCGCTGCCTGTTCGATCTCCAGCCCCTGCGACTGTAAACTGCTGCTAGCTTGGCTACTCACTGCGCTCAGTTCTTCGGACGAACTCGCCACCTGTTCGACCGACGCCGCGATGCGTTTCACCATTGCATTCAAGCTCTGCTGCATCTGGTGCATGTTCATCATTACGCTGTCGTTAGCACTGGCGTTCAAAGGCACTTGAATCGTCAGGTCGCCTTGTGCGATTTGACTCAAGACCCGTGCAGCATCAATCGGTTCTCCGCCCAAAGGTCGGGTGACACTACGCGTTACGATGACCGCAGCGACGATGACAGAGGCAAGGCAGAACACCAGCAATCCCAACATGTTCAGACGCGCATCGTCGTACAGGGTCTGTGCCGACTTTTCTCGATCGGCAAAGATCTGCCCTTGCAGCAACATCAAGGAATCCAAGCTTTTATATACCTGCTGCTCGGCGGGAACGACGTGCTGTTTCAATTGCGTCATCGCACCATCAAATGCACCCTGCTTGATCAACACCTGAACCTGAGTGAACGCAGAGACGTATGCCTCGCGGTTCTGTTTCAGGGCAGCATAAGCGGCTCTGCCATCTGCAGAGTCGAGCAATGGTTCAAGCGTTACGAGTGCTTGGCTGATGCGTTTTTTAGTGGCATCAATCGCCTCTTGCGCTTGCTGGTTCTCCTTGTTGATCAGCAAATCCCTAGTGTTCCTGGCGTTGTCCCGCACGCCTGTGGCAATGACCATGATCGGATCAATTTTCGGCCAGTCCTGTTTGACGATCACCATTGCTTGGTCTTTCAGAGTTGCCAGATCGTGCAACGCATAGAACGTCAGGCAAATCAGAACCACCGGCGCAATTGCAAACCCGATAGCAATACGTCGTGCCGTGGTTAACTTGGCCATATCAAATGCTCCCTGATTTATTCCTGCCCGATGGGCATCCATCTTTCATAGCTACAAGACCCAAGAGCTCTACATCCGAAGCACACTCGGTCGCTTAGTGCCCGCGAATGTAGTGTTCCAGTTGCCGGATCAGGTCGGCCTGCTCAACGATGGCCTCTTTCACCAGATCACCGATCGACAAGAGCCCAATGAGTTGATCACCTTCCACCACTGGTAAATGGCGGAGATGTCTATCGGTCATGACCTCCATGCAACGCTCAATACTCTGCTGACTTTCTGCCGTCACGACGGGTTCGCTCATGATGGCCCTGACCGGCGTACCGACAGAAGATCGCCCTTGGAGAACGACCTTGCGTGCGTAATCGCGCTCGCTGATGACCCCAACCACCTGCCCGTCCTCAATCACGGGGAGTGCGCCTACATTCTTTTCAGCCATCATTTTCAGCGCTTCATACACCATCTGATCCGGCGCGATGATATGTACCTGCTGGTTTTGCAAGACCTTCAGCTTCAGCAATTGTGCGGCTGTTTTCATGAACGGCTCCGATGCTAATGACGGACAAAAAATGCAAAAAAATAGCGCCTGAAACCATCTGGTTCCAGGCGCCTTTGCCTGTTCTTATGCAGTGTTAAAGCCAGAGATCCATGTATCAGGCACCAACGTTATTCATGGCCTATTTGGGCACGCCGATCATCGTTGACCGAGGAGTAGTCCCAGGAGTACGTGGTAGGTAAATCTAATGAAGCGCTTGCAGCCTTTGTGCCAGCCGGCAGCAAAGACACCTCATCCTTTGCGGAAGTCCAGGCCTCGATCTATAGATGGTTATCATGGCGACTGCGCTCCACTCGAGTTTCTGTGGCGTGAGCGGGTACGCCGAGAAGGAGAACTGCCTAGGTCAGCAAACCGATGAGCTTTGGGCTAATGGAGGCGAAGTCCATCACACCGCTTCCGACTGGTGCATGTTGTTATGCACAGAGCTTTACAACAGTGCATGTCCTGTTTGGCTTGATCACTCGGCAATCCACCTTGCTAGTCTCCATGAACAATACATCCGTGTTGCTGTTCATCTGAGGCGCTGTCGAGTAAAAAACGAAGCCCCGGAGGTTCGCGGCTCCAGGGCTTCTATTTTCGTCTCCATCCCTTAATGTTGACGAACGTAGTCAGGACAATACCTACGGTTCGTGGATATTTCACTACGACTTTGGATAAAGGTGTTCGAGCATCAAACACAAGGATTTAGCCGGGCCTCGTTGGCCCGACGGAACGAGTTCAAAACGCCTGCAAGCCAATCAGGCGAGCTTTATGCCCCTGCCTTGAATTTCGTCACGTGCCATTCGCAAATCATGGGCGTCCTGGTTGAGCCGGTGAGTCATGTTGAGCAACCGTTGACGAAGCACCTCGTCCTGGAGCTGCTCGGCTGCACGCATCACATCGAGCGCCGCCGCCTCATTGTTGGTGGCGACGGAGTCGAGCAGCTTGCGCATGCTTCTTGATGGCCGATTCATCTCCACCTCTCCCTAGATTTCAGTGACGCGAATCATATGACTGGAATGTTTCGTCTGTGTTTCACCCAGGAAATGTGAGTCACGGCGCACCGTCACAAATTGTCGCAGCTCAGTCCTGCAAAATTGTTGAAATCATGGAGTCTTACCGGTACTCCTAGAGCACCAGTTTTCGGCAGGGAGCACATCATGAATTCAAGATTCAGGGTCATCGAGACCATCAGACTTGAAGATGGCATCAAGCAATATAGAGTCGTAGATCTCGTCGAAGGAGGCTCTGCTAGCAAGCACGGTGTGTTCAAAGCCAGGGTTGAAGCAGAGGCTGTTTGTTCGTTTCTAAATGGCGAGCATCCACGTCAACATGGTGTAGGCCGTACGCCCCTGAGCCTTTGACCCACTCGTTTCGGAACACCAAGCGCCAATGGCTATTCGGGACTTGGCCAGAGCCTATTGCAAAGTCATGGACTGCAGTTTTTTAACATCGCCTCCTGCTACGCTTTTCTTTTCCACGGAGGAATCGCGATGTCCAACGCAGACCTGCTCCCTTCCCTGCTGTTTAAGATCAATCAAAACCAGCTTGCCCTCGAGGCCGCCATTATGGAGCTCACGCTTTGGGTCGAGCAGCGTGGATCAGGTGATGTAGCCGAGAACGTACGGGGTGCGCTGCAAGCCATCAGCAGGAACGAGGAGTTCATCAATATGACGCTCGCGGTGCTCATGACACCAGAGTGACAATTTCGATCCTGATAGACCAGTCGGGCCCTATTGGCCCGAATGGGCGACTATTCGAAACAAATCCAAATCGCTGACATGGGGACACGAGTTTCTGCGCAGTAGCCTTGCCAATACCTGATGACGCACCGGTTACGATTGCCACTTTACCTTTCATGATTGCCGCCCTTTCTTTGTTCATGGGAGTAAAAGCCAACGAGTGGAGATTTGGTTCTTTTCACACGCCTCTATATGATGATCGTCATACACAAAGCCGAACGAACACCTAGCATCGATTCCAGGTGGATCAGGTGTTGGATGAGATCAAGTGAAAAATGGCTGCTTCCAGCAATCCGTCGGAGAGCTTGGGGTCATCGACGGCGCGCGCCATTATCAATGCGCCGACCATCGTTGCGACGGTGACAAGGGATTGCTCATGAGCTTGCGGCTGCCCCCAATCAGGAGATTGCCGGGCAACCATATCGATCATCTCCTTAATGCGACGCGTAGCTGCACGTCGGACTTCGGGAGCCTGGCGCGGCATTTCCGAACCCAATGCTGCTATGGGACAGCCGAGTTCGACATTCTCCAGATGCTCTTTAGAAAGGTAGGCGCAAATCATCGCCTGCAAAGCCTGCTCCGGCGTAGACGCGTTAGCAATGTTGGAAGCCGCCGCAACGGCCTCTGCACCTGCAAGATCGGCAGCCTCAGCGAGCAGCGCATCCCGTGATGCGAAGTGAGCATAGAAGCCACCGTGTGTCAGACCGGCCTCTTTCATGATATCGGCCACCCCAGTACCGCCATAACCGCTGCGCCTGATAACCCGCGCAGCGACCTCGACGATCCGTTCGTGCGTCTGTTCTTTGCGGCTACTGGTTGTTCGTTTTGGCTTTTGCATGACGATCATCATATTGATTATTCGACGCCTAAACAAGCCCGAAGCTGAGGACGGAATAGCCAGTTTTTGGATAGCAGATTTTTGTAGATAAGCTACGTTGCACGGGCAAACAAACGCATTGCTGCAAGGCTCAGGGTAAAGGCCCTACAGAGATTTAAGTACCGTCTCACTGCATCAACTGCGCGCATTAGCTGCGCAGTTGCTTACGAAGGCCGACACAATTCATCACTGCGACAGGCTTCAGTTAACCACTCACGAAAGGCTACGATTTTTGGTGAATTTCTCTGCGTATGCCGATAGCAAAGAAAGTGAATTTCACGCATCACAGAGCTGCAATCTTCAACGAGGTATTTCACTAGGCTGCCATTCGCCAGTTCCTGCTGAGCGAAACGCACACTCTCAAGTGCCAAGCCCAGACCGTCGACGGCAGCCGCCAATGCCAGTGCCCCTCGGTCGAATGAAGGACGGTGCATAATTTCGGGTAGAGGCTTCCCATGCTGGCGAAAGTAGTCTTGCCAGGAAAGCGGGTTGAGTTGCGATTCAATAAGTGGAATGGAGTCCAACTCGTTGAAACTGATCTCTCTCCTACCATCCAGTAGCATTGGAGCCCCAAGCGGGCAGCACTCTTCCAGACCCAAACTTTGAACACAGATATCGGAGCTTTTCAGCGCTGCCCCATACGCGATCACCATGTCCAACTCAGGATGCCGGTGCAAATCTATCGGCGTAGCACTTGATGAAAGCTGGAGTGTGAACTGAGGGTATTTGGCGAAAAAATCGGTCAGTCGCGGCCCGAGCCATTTGCTGGCAAAACTGGGGGAGCAATGGACAGATAGTTTTTCCGTCTCGGCAAAAGGGCGAAGTTCAGTGCAGATCTGATCGACTGCATCAAAGGCCGGTTTGATGACATTGAATAACCGCCGCCCTTGATTGTTGAGTTCCAGATGCCGACTGTGACGGATGAAAAGAGGAAAACCAAAAAAGCTTTCAAGGCTTTTGATTTGGTGGCTGACTGCAGAGGGAGTTTGGTGTAGCTCGGCAGCAGCAACGCTGAAATTACCGTGTCGCGCTGCGGCTTCAAAGGCCCTCAGTGCTACCAGGCTAGGTCGATTACTCATTATTTTTATCCTGTGAAATTATTTCACAGCGCAGTGAAATAGCATCGTTTGTCGCCGTTTGCAAGGTTTGTGAAGGTACAACCTCAATCAAGCCAACGGAGGATGCCGTTATGAATATCAGCGTTAAACAACCAGACAGCACACTGACTAAAGCCAAAAACAGAATCTCTATTTATCAGCCCGAACAAGAGGGCCTGATCTATCCAGAAGTACCTGAATTCGAAACCCACGCCGAGCAACGCAAGCATTTGAAAGAGCGTCTTGTAGCCGCTTGCCGTGCCTTCGCCTTGCAGGGCTATGACTATGGTTTCGCAGGCCACCTGACAGTTCGAGATCCCGAGTTTCCAGAGCTGTACTGGACGAATCCAATGTGCGTCCACTTCTCGCAGGTCAAGGTGTCGAACCTGATCCTGGCCGACCACAATGGCAAAATTGTTGAAGGTGATTACGCCATCAACCGCGCCGGTTTCGTGCTACATGCCAATGTCCATGAGGCCCACCCGCACATCGTTGCGATGTGTCATGCCCATACCGTTTATGGCGGTGCATGGGCCAGTACCGGCTTACCTCTGGAGCCTATCACGCAGGACGCAGCCGCATTCTTTGAAGATCAGTTAGTGATCACTGCCGAGGCTGGTGCCGTCGCCGTCAAGACTGACTCAGGCAAATCCATTGCCTCTCTTTTCGGCAAACACAAAGCCATCCTGCACCAAAACCACGGCCTGCTGACCGCGAGCAGCCACAGCATCGAAAGCGCCGCATTTTGGTTCATTGCGCTAGAGCGCTGCTGCCAGCAGCAATTGATGGTCGCGGCAACAGGTATCAAGCCAAAACTGGTAACTGATGAACGCGCCCGCTTCAGTCGCGAAAACGTCGGTAGCGATTACATCGGTTGGCTGCACTTCCAACCTATCTGGGGGCAGCTACTGCAAACCCAGCCAGACATGCTGGATTGAAAATTTTCTTGATGTGATTTTCTGATAAAACACGACACCCCTTGCGGCGCTTCAACACTCGGCAAGGGGTGAGACGCGAGCCTTATAAATTTAAAAATGCTTGGAGGCGTCCTCATGAATACCATTGCCGACCGTGCCCAGCCACTAACAGGAACACTGATTAATGTGGAAGACCTCATCTATAAAAAGGTGATGTTCCGACTCATTCCGTTTCTGTTTCTCTGCTATGTATGCTCCTACCTCAACCGTATCAACGTAAGTTTCGCCAAGCTACAAATGGCTCAAGAACTGGCCTGGAGCGATGCCGTTTATGGCCTCGGCGCAGGCATGTTTTTCATTGGCTATTTTGCTTTTGAAATCCCGAGCAACATCATCATGTACAAAGTTGGAGCTCGACGCTGGATTGCCAGGATCATGGTGACCTGGGGCGTGATTTCCGCAGCCATGATGTTCGTCAATACGCCTACACAGTTCTATGTCATGCGTTTCCTCCTGGGCGTTGCTGAAGCCGGTTTCTTCCCTGCAATCCTCCTTTACATCTCCCAATGGTTCCCTTCATCCAGAGGCGCTAAGGTCACAGCTCTATTCATGGCGGCAATTCCAATGTCCGGTGTAATTGGTGCGCCACTTTCCGGATGGATCATGCATTCCCTGAGCGGAGTACAAAACCTTGCTGGATGGCAGTGGCTGTTCATACTGGAAGGACTGCCAACGATTATCGTGGGTATATTCGCTTACTTTTATCTAACCGATAGAATTGAGGATGCTCACTGGCTGGGCGAAGAGGACAAGAAAGTTCTCCGCCACAATATCGACAAGGAATCTACAGGCAAGCACCTTCACCGGATGATGGACGGGCTCAGAGACCCCAAGATATGGCTGTTGAGCTTCATTTATCTGTTCTTCACCATGGGGTTATATGGCGTCAGTTTCTGGCTCCCCACGCTTATACAGGCTTCTGGTGTCACCGATTCGATGCATCTCGGACTGCTTACTGCGATCCCCTATGCGTGCGCTGTGGTCACCATGATTCTGGTAGGCAGGCACTCGGATCGTATGAAAGAGCGCCGCTGGCACCTCGCCGTACCGGGAGTACTAGCAGCGATGGGTTTCCTAATCAGCGCTTCGTTCCAGTCAGATATTCTGATCAGCCTCCCAGCGTTGTGTCTCGCCACAATGGGCGTAATGACCACTATCTCGCAATTCTGGACATTACCACCTGCAATCCTCACCGGCGCCGCAGCTGCTACGGGTATTGCATTAGCCAACTCCATAGGAAGTGCCTCGGGTTTCATCAGCCCCTTCATCATGGGCACGATTAACGCCGCTACACACAGCACCAGTGCGGGAATCATTATGCTTTCCTGCGTGCTAGTCGGTGGATGCCTACTCGTGTTTCTCGTCCCCAAAAAATTGCTCACTTACAAATAATATAAGGGGCCCTCTTTTAGAGGGTCTCTTGTTTCTCCACCGCCAGCCGCTCATTTGCATTCTCCCTCCTAACCAATACTTCCCGGATCTCCACCTTATCCTGGCAATGCGCCGTGCCGAGACGAACACATGAGAAAGATTCATTTACTGGGACTATGCGCAAGCTTGCGACGCGAGTCGAATAACGCAGTCATTTTGCGCACCATGGGGGCTGAGTTGAT
The DNA here is from genome assembly GCF_902498195.1 of Pseudomonas fluorescens. Lineage (GTDB taxonomy): Bacteria > Pseudomonadota > Gammaproteobacteria > Pseudomonadales > Pseudomonadaceae > Aquipseudomonas > Aquipseudomonas fluorescens_BU. The sequence goes on from NZ_CABVIY010000003.1 coordinate 735,457, forward strand.
GCCGCCTAACGTTTTTCTGCACATCCACCCTCTGCAGGATCTCCCGCTATACAACAGTGATTATGACGTAGCCGAGGTACCTGCACCGGTGGTGGCGTTGCGCGATGCCGTCAATCGTGTCGAAGGCGTGATACTTGCCTCGCCCGAATACAGCCACGGAATGTCTGGGGTGATGAAAAATGCCTTGGACTGGTTGTCCAGCCCTGTTCACCCATCACCGCTGAAAAACAAACCAACCCTTACGTTGACGGCTTCGCCTGCCTTCATAGGCGGCACCCGAGCCCAGCAACAACTCATCGAGACCCTATGGGCAATCCAAGCGGCGCTTGTGCCTTACGCTCCCATAGTCATTACCAATGTGGAGGCCAAAATACGCGATGGGCGTCTAACGGATTTGGCGACACGTGCATTTTTGGCTCAGGGAATTAAGACAATGGAGCAGCTACTCCGGATGGACGCTCCAAAGCCAATGCTTACTTGGGCATAGCTGTATTAAGAGAGGAAAAACGCGCGAGGGGATAATGGTCTTTAGTAGCCATGACGAGCGCCGTGCTTCTCCAATTAGTTTATCTATTCGGCAAGTACAACCTAAAAATAAGATCGGAGCGATATAAGTGAACAAGAATAAATATACTGCATATATGGTGCTTCTCAATATCGCCATAATTGGCAAAGCGCATGCTGATTTACTAAGTGATAGCAAAGCCACCTTGGGAATGAGAAACTTCTATTTCAATAACGACAACCGCGATGGCTCTGCCACCCCTTCGAAAACCGAAGAGTGGGCCCAAGGTTTCATGCTGGATTATAAGTCTGGTTATACCGATGGCACGGTCGGATTTGGTGTCGACGCCCTAGGGCTAATGGGCGTCACTCTGGACAGCGGCAAAGGAAGGCACGTCGGTAGTACTATGATTCCTTCTAACAGTGACAACAGCGCTGTCGATGAATGGAGCCGGCTCGGACTGACCGGCAAAGTCAGAATGTCGAAAACGGAACTTCGCTACGGCACCTTGATTCCGAAACTTCCGATTCTGGTCGCCAACGATGGACGTCTGCTTCCACAAACCTTCGAGGGCGGACAGATCACTTCAAACGAGTTCAAGGATCTGACCCTGACCGGCGGTCGAATTGAACATGCAACAGGTCGCGGTTCGACCGATCAGACGGGGCTGGCCGCTATGGGAGGTACGCGTGAAAGCAACCAGTTCGACTTCGCAGGGGGCGATTGGAGAGTCACCAAAGACCTGACCGCTCAGTATTACTACGCCAATCTCGATAACTACTACACCCAGCAGTTTTTCGGCCTGATCCACACCCTGGCGATAGCGGACGGTCAATCCTTAAAAACAGACCTGCGCTACTTCAAAACAGACTCTTCAGGTGAAAACAGCTCCGGTACATCCGGTTACCGAATCAGTGGTTACACCAAAAACGGTGATGGCGAGATCGACAACCGTACCTGGAGTGCTGCGCTGGTTTACACCTTAGGTGGCCATGCGATTACTGCAGGTTATCAAAGCGTTTCGGACGGCAGCAGCTTCACCCAGCTCAACCAGGGTAGCCTGGCAAACAAAGGCGCTGGAGGAACCAGCCTGTATCTTTATACGGATCGCTTGATCCAGAGTTTCACCCGCGCTGGGGAACGCACATCATTTGGTCAGTACGCCTATGATTTTGCCGCCTTGGGTGTCCCGGGTCTGAAAGCCTCGGTAATGTACCTCTCCGGGGATAACATCAAGACGACATCTGGCGACAACCAGAAGGAATGGGAAAGAGATATTAGCCTTGACTACGTCCTTCAGTCGGGAACACTCAAAGGTGTGGGCTTCGGCTGGCGCAATGGTAAATCAAATAGTGAAGCCGCTCGTGACCAAGACCAAAATCGAGTGTTTGTCAGCTATAGCATTCCGCTTATGTAACTAGATCCCTGTGTGGCTAGCATCCCGCCTCGCAAACAAATTATTTCCTCTGAGGGGCACTCTCAAAGCCATACTTATTTGCCGTTCTTCGCCGTCGCTGCGGTTGGCTTGGCCTCGCAGCGATAGGCGATGAATGTTTTACAATGTGCAGACTAAGCTGAAATCATGCTCCTCTGATTCAGGCTTTACTCGGGTGTACCGAGCGACATCAAAGCTACATTGGGCTTGGAACCCTCCCTGTTACGGGCCTTGAAAGCAATGAAACTTCGCGAAAATGACCTCTGCGAAATTACACTCCACTTGACCGCCCGCTTGATTCGACCTGACCAGTGATTTGCATTCGTTCTGACCATCGATTGCATCGGATTTGACCATCACGCCTTGTAACCATGATCGGCAGAGAACGGCCAGAAGCGGACAGTCGTCCCAGGCATCTGCGAGCCACAGCGCTAATTGGCTTCCAACTTATCGCGCACAAATTCGATAAACCGCTGGGTCTTGGCAGGCAGTAGCCGCGTTTCAGTGAGGGCATACACTGATACTGGCGACGCTTGCCACTCCGGCAGAATTTGTCGCAATTTGCCCTCGGATACGTCCTGTGCGGCGATCCCCTCCGGCAGCAGTGTGATCCCCAAATTCAATGACGCCAGACGCCTCAGCATCCCAACGCTGTTGAGTTCGAAACGTCCACCGACATCGACCTGCTCGGTTCCACCTTTTCCCGAAAGCGTCCAGCGATCCGAACCTGGGCCCCGTAGTCGCAAGCATTCATGGTGGGGCAGATCCGAAGGCGACTGCGGTTCGCCCGACGTTTCCAGGTATTGGGGAGATGCATACAAAAAGCGCTGAAGGCTCGCCAGTTTTCGCGCGATTAGATTCGAGTTGGCAGGCTCCCCCATGCGGATCACAACATCGACCGGTTCGCTGATCAGATCCACCTGCCGTGGGGTGAGGTCAAACTCAAAGCTGATTCCCGGGTAAAGCTGAGCGAACTCTGCAATCAGCGGCGCCAAATAGACATTGGCGAAATCCACGGGCAGTGACGCCCGCAACAAACCGCTGGGCCTAGCCAGCATCTCGCCTAATTGCTCATGCGCAAGTCTCGCTTCGTCGACGATTCGTTTGCAGCGTTCGTAGTAAAGCTGCCCGGCCTCGGTCAGCTCGATCTTGCGCGTTGTACGGTGCAGAAGACGAAGACCAATGGCCTTCTCCAAACCGCTGATACGGCGCGAAAGAGTTGAGTTCGGCATATCGAGGGCCTCCGCTGCCCGTCGAAAGCTGCGCACCTTCACAACCTCGACAAACAACGCCATGTCATTGAGATACTCCAACGCATTGCTCCATCAGTGGATCAGTGATTTCAATTTTACCGGATTTATCCCGGATTCGGATTGATCAATCATAGTCACATCACCACTGAGGAACAGCGCAATGAACTCTCTTTTTTCCGAAGTCAAAGTAGGCCGTTACACTCTCTCCAACCGGATGGTCATGGCGCCCATGACCCGCTCGCGCTCTGACGATGCTGGCGTGCCCTCTGACTTGGTCACCACTTACTATTTCCAGCGCGCTTCGGCGGGTCTGATTATCAGCGAAGGCGTTTTCCCGGTTGCCATGGGCAAGGGCTACGTTCGCACGCCAGGCATTGAAACCGCAGAACAGGTGGCGGCCTGGAAGAAAGTCACCAAAGCCGTTCACGCTCGCGGCGGTCGCATCTTTATGCAACTGATGCATTGCGGACGTGTGTCGCACCCGTCCCTGCTGCCGAACGGTGCACAGCCTCAGGCCCCTTCCTCGATCAAGGCGGCGGGGCAGACCTATACCGCAACTGGTCTGCAAGATTTCGTCACTCCACACGCGCTCACCGTTACCGAGATCACCGAAGTGATCGCCGGTTATCGCAACGCTGCACGTCTGGCGATTGAAGCCGGTTTCGATGGTGTTGAGCTACATGCGGCCTCGGGCTACCTGCCAGAGCAATTTCTTTCCACTGGCAGCAACCAGCGCGACGATCAATACGGTGGCTCGGTCGAAAATCGCGCCCGATTCGTTCTGGAAGTGCTCGCCGCCATGGTCGACGAAGTGGGTGGTGATCGCGTAGGCATCAAGATTTCTCCGGAGATGAACTTCAATGACATCGTCGACGCCAATCCGCAGGAAACCTACACCTACCTGGTCTCGCAATTGCGCGATCTTGAACTGGCATACCTGCACGTGGCCCTGTTTGGTGCCAAGTTCGATTACCACGCAGCCCTTCGCCCTCTGTTCGACGGCAGCTACCTGATCGGTAGTGGCCAGACCAAAGACAGCGCTCAGTCCCTGATTGCCGGGGGCAAAGCCGATGCTGCCGTATTCGGCGGTGCGTTCCTCGCCAACCCGGATTTGCCGAATCGCTTCCTTGTCGGTGCTGAGTTGAATGTACCGAACAAAGACCTCTTCTACGCCCCTGGTGCGGAAGGCTACATCGACTATCCAGCCATGTCCGAAGGGGCATAAGGAGACCGTCATGTCATCCAGTGCACGTTTGCAGCGCATGAACCACGGCAGCCAATTCAGGGCCTTCAACCTGCGTGGCGACCAGCACGCAAAACCTATCGATCCATTTCTGGGTGTTGACCATGCCTGGGTCAACGGGCCGACGTTTCCCCCACACCCTCATGCAGGTTTTTCAGCGGTCTCTTACCTGTTTCTGGATTCAGAAACAGGTATCGCCAACCGAGATTCGCTGGGCAACCGCAACTTGATTCAACCGGGTGGGCTGCACTGGACGGCAGCAGGACAAGGCATTGTGCATGAAGAGGTTCCGGCAGAGCCCGGCAAGACCGTCCACATGCTTCAGATCTTCATCAACTTGCCGGAGCAGAAACAGGGCGACGTGCCATTTGTGTTGAGCCTGGAAACTCAGGACGTGCCCGTTATCTACAAATCAGGGGCAAAGATTCGTGTACCGCTGGGCAGTTTCGAGGGAGCAGTGTCTCCCCTGACAACGCCTACAGAAGTCCGTCTTTTGGATATCTCGCTAGAAGCCGGCAGTGAAGTCTCGATATCGGTTCCAGAAGGCCACATCGCCTTTGCGATGCCCATCGATGGCGAGACTTCGGTGGACGGCCAACCTTTCGATCTGGGTGAGCCAAAGGCTGCCGTAAACCTGCCACAAACGGCAGATCGGGTCGTGACCCTGGCTGCAAACAAGGGTAACGCCAAGGCAGTAATGTTTTCCGGCGTTCCGCTGAACCAGCCTGTGTTTTGGCAAGGGCCACTGGCGCTTGCCTCCGCAAGCGCCTTGGTCAAGGCGGTCTCCGGATACCAGCGCGGCGCATTCGGAAAGCTGCAAGCTGCCAATTGATGCAAATAATCCCCAACCGGGGTGATGTACCCCAAATAATCCCTAGGAGAAAGACCATGACGTACGAAAATTTCAGTGCCGACAATGCTGCCCTCCTGCTGATCGACCATCAGGTTGGCACCATGGGGTGGGCGAAATCCATGCCCTTTGAAGAACTCAAACGCAACGCGCTGATGCTGGCCAAAGCCGCTCGCATCCTTAAGCTCCCTGTGGTGCTGACCTCCAGCATGGAAGAGCACGCCCAAGGGCCATTGCTGAGCGAGCTGGAAGAGATCCTCCCGACCGAATTTGCCGGTCGCATCAAACGGCTGGGCATCGTCAATGCAATGGACGACGAAAACTTCGCCGCTGCGGTGAAAGCTACAGGTCGTAAAAAACTCATCATCGCTGGCGTAACCAACGACGTCTGCACGGTGTATCCGGCGCTGTCGCTGGTACGCGATGGTTTCGAGGTTCAGGTCGTGGCTGACGGTGGTGCTTCGCCTACCGCCATGGCTGATGACATAGCCTTGCGCCGCATGGATAAAGCCGGTGTAACACTTACTACCACCAACCAGCTAATTGCCGAATTAGCAGGCAGTTGGGCTACGCCAGAGGGCGGCCAGTTGGTTCAAGTGCTGATGGAAGCATTTGGCGACTAATTCACCGCTCATGGCCGGAGGAGTCGGTGTCACGGTTCCTCCGGTCAAATGCTGATAGGCGGTAAGGTGACAATCGGCGATCACAACCTCTGCAAACGAGTTGGCAATAGCTCTGCAAAGCCTCCACCTTGGTGGCGCATTCAATACACATGAGCTGTAAGAATCAGGGACTCGCCCGAGCGAGAAGGAATACGGTCAAGTGGTATGGTCATCAGCGTCTGCTTTGGGTCGTTTTCTGCCGGTCAGGGCCACATAGCGTGATGGTCAAATTAAATGCAATCGATTGGTCAGGTCGAATACCAATGGGTGGGCAAGTCTGGGTAATTACGGTGCCGCAATAAATGTAAGCTAAAAGCTTTTCCAGAATGATCACATTGATGGGCGCTACCTAGCTCAGGAATGTCTCTTGAGGTGTATCTCGCGTTAAAAGTCCAGGACGATGCAATTGAACTTGACGCTAGATGCGCATGCCGGAATGTATGCCCCCTTACTGACTCGAATAGGATGAAATCCTGGTAAGAGGTTAAGTTGTGTGGTTTTGGCAGGGGATGAGATAAGGGGGTGGCCAAGCATTTGCCGGCCACCACTATTGTCATTCAGAGATCGAGCAGCAACGTACTGCTCGTTGCACGGGATACACAACACGTAAGAAAATCTGGCCTCTCGCTGTCATCGAGTATGAAATCCTGATGATCGACTACACCCGCCAGGTATCGCACCTTGCATGTCCCGCACAGCCCTGACTGGCAAGAAGTCTCCACGGGATATCCGGCATTGTTCAGAGCCTCTGCCAGGCTCTCGCTGGGCCCTACTTCAAGTTTCTCACCGGTGCTAGCGATCTCAGCAATGAACCCCCCGACAATCGAGCACTCATCAGTTTCCTTCTTGATCGGCGCCTTGAAATGCTCGAAGTGCACCGAACCGCTCGGCCAATGCTCTGAAGCATCTTTACAGGCCTGCATGAACCCCCCAGGCCCACAGTAGTAAAGGTCGCATGCACCCTCAGGATTTTTCAGGATCGAAGGGATGTCTAACTTATTGCTGGGATCGCCACCATCGAAGTGAAAACTGACGCGACCAGATTTCGCTAACCCTTCGAGCTCCGCTTGAAACGCTGCGTATTCCGGCCCTTTAGCGCAGTAGTACATCTGGTATTCAATGTTTTGTGCTTCAAGTTGATGCGCCATCGACTTCATCGGCGTCACCCCGATGCCGCCCGCTAGAAGCACGACTTTGGCTGATCCTGGATGTAACTCGAAATTATTCCTGGGCACGCTGACACGAACCCGGTCACCAACCTTGATGGTTTCATGGACAGCCGCAGATCCACCGCGACCATTTGGATCCTTCAACACCGCGATCATGTAGCGATGTCTCTCTGATGGAGAGTTGCACAGCGAATACTGACGAATAACGCCACTGCCGACGTGGACATCGATGTGCGCGCCGGCAGTGAATGGAGGCAAATTGGAACCGTCGGGAGAGACGAACTCGTAAGAGTTTACTCCGTTCGCTTCCATCCTGATTTGTTTGACCACCAGCTCCAGATGCGTTGCGGCAGTGCTATCAACTATTGCGTTCATACCTCACCTCGGCATTGCGCTTACAACTTCCGAGATAAAGCTATCTCGGAAGTTGATGTGGGCCTTTTTGTTATTTTTTAAAGCTTTGCTCAAGCTGCTCGAGTCGCTCTTTGACGAATGTGGCCCGATCTTGCCCCTTCAATTGATCCGCCTCAGTGAGAATCGCCACGGTTTCTTTGGCAAGTCGGCGACGGTTGGCAACCTCCTGCTCTACGGTTTCAGCGATTGGCATTTCAAAGACGTTGCCTGTGCAATAGCTATTGGGCGCGCCGTTCATTGAGCGCAACCATTCAGCGAAACCATGCGCACCTGCTGCTGGATTGGTTCCACGAACAGCGTCACGGAGCATTTTGCGGAACGCATAAACGCCGGCATCAAACTTGGTTGGGTTTTCCAGTTTGTGTACGGCAATAGGCCGCTGGGAGATGATCGCCTCATAGTCACCTGGCGCGTATTGAGCGTCCTTGTAGATCTCACGTTCACGGTGGTTCGTAGGAATCGGAGGAAGATCTTCCAGCTTGTACTTGCCGAAACGTTCAGGCCTGCGCATGGCAACTTGGCCCTCCAGGAAGTCGATGGTCTCGTAACCCACCATGCTCTTGTCGCCGATGCCACGTGTATCGATGCCTGGCCCCATTACGCGCCAGCCCATCATCTTGCTGTTCTCGTCGTCGACTGGAACAGTCCACCGGACAATGTGGAATCGACTGAAAAGTTTTTTCGCCGAACCATCTTCGGAGGTGTACGCATGCAAACTCAGATTGGGCAGTACCTGATGCTGGATGCGCAGGAACATTTTGTCGTCGTTCACTCGACGTGCGCCGGCACAGGCAAGGCTTCGACCTTGGTGCACAGGAATGAATTGCATGTCAGGCGCTACTTCCATGGAGGCTGCGCCGACCTCATCGAAGGTCGTGCCCTGAAAGTTTTTGTTCACTACGTTTTTGGCTGAGTGCAAGGCGGTGGGGTGGAAATTGTCTGCCGCGTTATCTTGAACCTGCATCCAATTGCAATGCTGGAAGTTGCTATACGGAACCAGCTCATCACCTTCGGCGACGGTGAAGTTTTCCTCCCATTCAGGGAACGGCGGCTCCTCATCTGGAGGCCCCATGTACGCGAAGACCAGGCCATGTCGCTCGAACGCTTTGTAAGCGCCTTGGCGAATTGAGCAGGCGTATTTTTCGGCCTCTTTTTCCTCACCAGCTGGGAAGGGAACGTGTAGGCAGGCACCATCGACGTCAAACACCATGCCGTGGTAGCAGCACTTAATACCGCGTTCTTGGATAGCGCCGTATTCCAACGACGCTCCACGATGGCAGCAGTGGGCATGCAGAAGACCGATCTGGCCACTGCCATCCCGGAAGGCAACTAGCTCTTCACCCATGATTTTCAGGAAGCGAGGGGTATCTGTCAGCTCCAAAGCCATACATACTGGGTGCCAAAAGCGGCGCAGGTATTCTCCCATCGGAGTACCAGGGCCAGTTTCTGTCAATTCAGGATCATGACCCGGAACGTTGTTGGTGTGGTACCCGCCATAGGCGATGAGTTTCTTCGCAATTGGTGCGCCAGCACCGCTCGATTGTTTGGCTTCGTGCTGTTCGAATTTCTCGGTCATGACCATGTCTCCGTTCTTGTTTTATCGTTAGAGCTCAGGCTACGGAACTCTGTATACAGATATTATGAATACAATGGTGCTATTCGTTTTGCTTTTGGGCGGGGCTATTTCCTCATCAATCAGTTAGTTATGGGTCTTGTCCACTAAAGCGGACGCCTTGATCCAAGGCATCATTGCCCGCAGCTGCTCGCCAACAATTTCTATTGGGTGGCGTTTCAGTTGATTCCTGCGGGCAGTGAGTAGCGAATTTCCAGCCTTGCTTTCGAGAATGAATTGCTTTGCGTACGAGCCGTCTTGAATGAAGGCAAGAACCTCACGCATGGCCTGCTTGGTTTCAGCAGTAACAATCTTCGGCCCGGAGACGTATTCGCCAAACTCAGCATTGTTGGAAATGCTGTAGTTCATGTTGGAAATACCGCCTTCATAGAGCAAATCAACAATCAGTTTCAGCTCATGCAAACATTCGAAGTAGGCCAGCTCAGGCGAGTAACCAGCTTCCACCAATACCTCAAAACCTCCCTTGATCAGCTCTACCGCTCCGCCACACAGAACGACCTGTTCGCCAAAAAGATCGGTCTCTGTCTCTTCTCGAAAATCGGTTTCGATAATGCCTGCCTTTCCGCAGCCGATGGCCGAGGCATACGCCAATGCCAGATCCTTTGCGAGGTCAGAGACATTCTGAGAAATAGCGATCAGAGCTGGCACTCCACCACCCGACGCGAAAGTTGAACGCACGGTGTGACCAGGTGCTTTAGGAGCAACCATAAACACATCGAGATCACTGCGAGGTGTGACTTGGCCGTAGTGAACGTTGAAGCCATGGGCGAAGACCAGTGCCGCACCCTTGCGAATGGCTGGCTCCACGTCTTTGGCGTAGACCTCTGCAATGGACTCGTCCGGAATCAGCATGACGACCAGATCTGCGCCACTAACCGCTTCACCCACTTCCATGACAGACAGACCAGAGGCTGCTGCTTTCGCCCAAGAGGAACCACCTGCCCGTAAACCGACGACGACGTCGATTCCACTGTCCCGCAAATTCAGCGCCTGAGCATGCCCCTGTGAGCCATAGCCGATGACTGCTACCCGTCGGCTTTCCAGCAAAGCCAGATCAGTATCTTTGTCGTAGAACACTTTCATTGGAATTCCTCTTCTGTCTTCTATATTCTATGTACTGTGTTCTGTATACAGATGCCTCATTCTTGGCTTGACTCCCAAGATTGTCAAGCCACCCCGTTGGAATCATTTTGGAGAACGTGGACAATGACCATCGCAATCAAGCCAACGAAGGCCCCCCTGAACGCCATGACAACGAAGCTGCAGAGAATTCAAGCGCGTCCGGACTATGTGGATGAGGTCTACAAAGCCCTTCTAGACGCGATCAGTGACGGAACGATGGCTCCCGGTGTTCGATTCACTCAAGAAGAGATTGCGGAACAAATGCACGTTTCTCGATCTCCCGTCCTCCAAGCCATTCGTCTGTTAAAAAAGGACGGGTTGGTTCAGGACGCTCCTGGCAAAGGGGTGTTGGTGACACCGTTGACCGTTACGTCTATCAGCAACCTTTATCTAATAAGAGGCGCGCTGGATAATTTGGCGGCGAAAATGGCAGCCGAAAGGCGTCACCAGATGGATCCCAGGATTATTGAAAACGGTCGGCGCGCAGCTGAGGGGAAGGATCTCAAGGCAATGGTTGACGCTGATGTCGCCTTCCATCACGACATTTATGCTGCGTCGGGAAACCCATTGATAGCCGAAAGCGCCCAGGTCTATTGGGTACACCTGCGTCGGGCGATGGGAACAGTGCTGCAATCGTCTGCTTCCCAGCGTCAGTCAATCTGGGACGAACATGAGGCAATTGCCAAAGCAATTGCTGAAGGCGATTCGAAAAGGGCTGGCGAGCTTTCTGATGTTCACACCACGAAAGCGCGGGAATACCTTGCCTCTCGACTTGATGAATATTTGGAGCAGCGAGAACTTCAAGCTCAGTAATCGTACTGAGCTAGCAGTTCTTCGTCATACCTCATTATCGAATTTCAGCGTCGATAAAATCCCGGCGTGTACTGGCGATCACCTTTATTTAACGGTAATTCGGCAGCCCTATCGCCTGGACGGATTTTAATTCTGAACGCATTGAGCAAACTACTTCAGCTCAATTGACTACTCGAAATTGACCCACCAAAAATGTGAGTTATACGGCCAATGGCCTCTGTTCTAAACATCATCCTGCCCGTCTTCACACTTATTCTTGCTGGCTTCGTCTGTCGACGCTTGGGACTGTTAGGCCCAAATGCAGCTTCGGAAATCAATCGAATGGTGGTCTGGTTGTGTCTCCCGGCCTTGCTGTTTGAAGCCATGGCCACAGTCGTATGGGAGCAGATTTGGCAGCCGGGATTCATCATCAGTTACGGGCTTTCGACGGTTGGGCTGTTCGCTATTACTTTGATATGGCGTCGTCGGCGTACAGGAAACCTGGTAGATGCCAGCGTACAAGGCCTAAGTGCCTCCTACGCCAACACTGGATACATGGGCATTCCTTTATGCCTTCTGGTGTTCGGCAAGGCTGGCATGGAACCCGCACTGATCTCTTGCCTGGTCGTGATATGCGTGCTGTTTTCTATCTCGGTGATCTGCATTGAGGTAGGACTGCAGAGCGAAAAGAGCCTGTCCAAAGCTGTAGGTAAGGTCACCTTGGCGCTGGTCAAGAATCCGATAGTGGTAGCTCCGATTCTAGGATCGTTGTGGACTGCGACCGCACAACCGTTACCGGCCCCATTGCATCAGTTCCTCAAAATGCTCTCGGCAGCAACCGGCCCCTGCGCGCTCATTTCGCTTGGGCTATTCCTTGCACACAGGCACAAAGGAAAAAATGAGCGAGGTACAAGCCTGGTGCTGATCAAGCTGTTTGCCCATCCGTTGATTACTTGGGTACTCGCCTTCTACGTTTTCCGGCTGCCGCTTATGTGGGCGCAAGCCGCTCTGCTATTAAGCGCACTGCCAACTGGTACGGGGCCATTTATGCTCGCTGAGTTTTATCGCCGCGAGGGTTCGCTGGTGTCCAACACTATATTGATATCGACCCTTGGCTCTCTGGTTACCCTGTCGGCATGCCTTTTCTTCATAGGGGCTTAAGTACCCACTTCGCTAGCCCAAACGCGGCGCTAGCGAGCAAGGCTTTGAATTATTGTTAACGCCGTTCGTAGATCAGCCATAGTGGGGGCACCAAGACAAATTCTTGCCCCCCCCAAAGCTCCCTGCGGATTCACTGCAGTGGAGGATGGAGGGGTGATCAATACGCCCAAATCATTGGCTGAGCGTTCCAAGTCATACGCCTGCGAAAGCGGCATGGGAAGCCAGATGTGATACCCCTGATCCGCTGGTTCATGCATAACGCTACCAAAGATCGACCGAGCCATTTCAAGCCGACGTATTGACTCACCCTGAATCGATCTGCTCACGGATTCCGCCGTCCCATCCAACAACCATTGCTCCATCACCGCGCAACTTAACGGCGAAACCATGACTGCAGTCGCCTGCAGGGCCATTTCGGACTGGGAGAACATAGAGTCTGGCGTAACTAAAGCGCCAATCCTGAGCGTCGGATTGAGGGTTTTCGACATGCTATTGGCATAAAACGTCCGTTCAGGTGCCAGCATGGCGAGAGGTGGGACTTGGTCATCGCCTTCTAAGGTGTAAACGTCATCCTCAATGATTGCTATGTCATGAGCTCGACAGATCGAAACAACCTCTTCGCGCCTCTGCCGACTCATGCTGGCTGTTGTGGGATTCTGCATAGTCGGAGTGACATATAGGGCAGCCTTCGCCGTACTTTCAGTTGAAAGAGCACGGTCGAGCGCTTGTGGAATGACACCCTCCTTGTCCATCTCCACACCGATCAAACGAATCCCCTGATGACGAGCTAATGCAATGGCTCCTGGGTAAGTTTGGGCTTCGGTGAACAGCGTTCCTCCATACCCGCACGCCACCGACATGGCCACGCTGACTGCATGATGTGCCCCACTGGTAAGCAGTAGCCTTTCGGGATCGGCATCCATCCCCAGTCTCAGAAACCATCGAGCTAAAAGACGGCGATGCTCAGCATGGCCACCGACCGGTGGATAGTCATTGAATAAGCCGGCGTCCACTCGCTTGGCAACCGATGTGAGCGTGCGGGCCAGTAGTCGCTCAGTCATAACCGACGGAGGGGTATTGCGAGAGACGTCGATTACCGGCCCGCGCCGGGTTTGCACCAACGCGACGAAAGTACCCGCACCTTTGACACTTCGTATCAGTCCTCGGCGTTCAAGAATGCCATAGGCCTTGGTTACTGTTCCTAAACCGATTTTTAGTTTGTCAGCCAGTTCACGGTGGGCAGGCAAACGATCTCCCGAATCAAGTCTTCCATCGAGGATGTCTTCGGCCATGGCAGTGACTAAGCGATCTGATGCCGATGTTTCTGATTCGGCGAGTCTAGGTAGCCAGGGTGATCTCAGGCGCATTCCGCTCATCAACAAAAAGTGTATCGTGACACTTTATCGATTTACCAAAAGTGTATCAATGCCTATTCTCCAAACACACCTGCTTCGGTTCGCGAGGCGCAGACTCGGCTAAGGAGAAGACAAGATGCGAATTTCACAGTGGGCCGCTGGGCTCTTAGCGCTGGTAGGCGCTCATTGCGCACACGCAAGTCCGCAATTTTTAAATTCGGGCGCCGTGCTGAAAGGCGAATCCCCATTCTCCGAAGCGGTAAAAATCAACGGCACGCTCTTTCTATCCGGTCAGGTTGGTATAGAAACCAAAACCCAAAAACTGGCACCGGGCGGTATAGAAGCTGAGTCTCGTCAGGCAATGGACAACATAGACACCATTCTCAGATCCAATGGGTATGCGATGGCTGACGTCGTCAAGTGCACCGTTTTTTTAGTAGATATGAGCGAGTGGACTGCATTCAACGACATATACAAAAGCCGATTCGAGACGGGTAAATATCCCGCACGAAGCGCGTTGGGAGTCAACGCATTGGCCTTGAGTGCAAGAGTCGAAGTGGAATGCATCGCGGCAAAATGAAACCAGCGCCTCGTCGCCTAGCGTCAAAAATATCCTGATCTCCACCGCCCTCCTGAGGAAATCACCGTGTTATTAGACTTTGTTCAAGTGGATGCCTTTACCAACCGTCCGCTCTATGGGAACCCAGCTGCTGTAGTGTTCGACGGCGATGAGCTTTCGACCGAAACCATGCAGCGAATTGCCCGAGAGATGAATTTGTCAGAGACGGTGTTCATCCTTAAACCCACCACACCTGAAGCAGACTACCGGGCTCGTATCTTCACACCAATGAGTGAGCTTCCTTTTGCCGGGCACCCCACTGTCGCAGCAGCGCACTCTGTACTGGCGCGCTATCCAGATAAAGCAAACGCGACGCTACTACGCCAAGAGTGTGGTATCGGCGTAGTGCCTGTTGAAGTAATCCCTACCGGCTCAGGCATTCTTCTACGTATGACCCAAGGTTCCCCGGAATATCGCGAGACTCAATTGTCACGTAAGACCGTGGCGCAAATGCTGGGTTGTGCCGAGACAGAGGTGGCTGATAGTCCGTTCGAAGTGGTTTCTACGGGTGTACCGTGGCTCATCGTTGAACTCTGCAGTTTCGAAGCGATTTCGCGCCTGAACCCCGATCAAAATCTTATAACGCGTGAGTGCAAGGCCCTTAGTGCGGCAGGACTTACCGTGTTTGCAGAGTGTGGCGATGGGGCTCCGGTGCGAATTCGAGTACGTACATTTGCTCCAGGAGAAGGAGTCGCTGAAGACCCTGTTTGCGGTTCAGGTAATGGATCTGTTGCTGCTTACCTGGCCCGTCATAAACACGTCCATGAACATTCCGGTAGTTACGTGGCGGAACAAGGCATCGAAATCGGGCGTGATGGTGAAGTTCAGGCGTCCTGGGAGCGAGATGGAGAAAGCCTTCGAGTGAAAATCGGAGGCCAGGCTGCGGTTTCAGCGAGCGGTCAGCTTCATCTTTGATCCACAACCCAATGGTGCAGTGTGGATTTGGACAGCAATCCGCCACATACAGAATGGAAGATCTAGGTGGAACAGTGATGCCCCTGGATACCAACGAGGAAACATGAGAATGCGCAAAATAGGTCTTATCGGCGGTATGAGCTTTGAAGGTTCGGCGGTTTATTACCGCAATCTTAATCAAGCCATCAACCAACGCTTGGGAGGCCTGCACTCGGCCCAGGTTCTACTTCATTCGGTGGATTTTCAGACCATCGTCGAAATGCAAAAAGCAGGACGCTGGGAAGAAGCCGGCCTTCATTTGGCCGACGTCGCGCGCGGTCTAGAAAAAGCCGGAGCAGACTGCGTGATGATCTGTGCTGTGACCATGCACCTTGTCGCAGACGCGGTTGCTACAGCTACGCCACTGCCGTTTATTCATATCGTGGATGTCGTCGCCGAGCGACTGAAGGCTGCTGGTCTCCACAAACCACTTTTGATCGCCACCCGCTACACCATGGAGAACGGCTTCTATCCAGCTCGGATGAAGAACCATGGAATTGAAGTCTTGGTACCGGAGGCAGAGGGCCGTTCACGCATTCACAGCATAATCTTCGACGAGCTCAGTTTGGGTAGAGTGCTCGATGAATCTCGAAACGAACTCATTACGTTGATCGAGCAGGCGAAGGCCAACGGCGCCGACTCAGTGATTTTCGGGTGCACAGAGATTTGCATGATCCTAGAAACCGACAAGCTGCCGTTGCCAGCGTTTGATTCCACCGCAATTCATGTAGATGCAGCGGTTGATTTCGCTTTGAGCGAAGAATAAGTATTAACCTTCCATTGAGCTTAAATAAGCAAATCGGATCACTTATTAAACTCTTACAAAAAAGGGCCTTCGTAGGGCCCTTTTGTACTCAAACCAAAATCACTTGGCGAGCCACGACTCAACGGTCGCGGAGCCGTGCTCAGCTTTCCATTCCTTCAGCGCTTTGTGGTTGCCACCTTTGGTTTCAACTACTTCGCCGGTGTGGGGATTCTTGTAGATCTTCACTTGGCGAGGCTTGCGAGACCCAGCTTTCGATTCGACTGCTGAAGCGCGACGACCAGCTTGTGGATCAAGCAGAGCGATCACTTTCGGCAGGCTGTAACTGTATTCGGCAAGCAAGGCGCGCAGCTTGGTCTCAAATTCGATTTCTTGCTTCAAGCCAGCATCACCCTTCAGGGCTTCCAAGGCTTGGAGTTGTTCGGCGAGGTGTTTTTCGAGCTGACGGTATTCTGCAAGCTTAGACATGACAAATCTCTATGTAGTTAGTCAACTAACAGTACACCAAAAGCAGCAGTTTGAATTTAGGAATAATGTCCTGAGTGATCTATCGATCAGATAGAAGAGAAGCAGAACCTAGGTAACTCAAACGCTAACAGGAGTCACGAGCCGAACGTCGAATGAAGCTCCTAAAACCCGGTACTCATACTGAATCACTTCGCTGTCGAGTAGCTTGCCAACAGATAAGTGATCCTGCTGTAACCAGCACTGCCCCCTGCCAAAACTGCATGTTCAACACAGCCCCCAACCATACTGCGGCGAATGCCGACGACAGCACGGGCGCGAAGTATGAAGCGGTAGCCAGCAAGGTGAGGTTTCCGCGCAAGATGCCAATGTTCCATAGGGCATAGCCACCAGCCATTCCTATAGCGGCGGCAACAAGCTCCAGGCTGCTACCCAAGGTGAGCGCTGGAATCACCTCGCTGCTGAACAGATATTTCAACCAAAGCACAACCGCCGTCAGCACGAAAAACAGCACCACAAGATTTTGCCCGCCCGCGTACCGCCGAGTGACATTGCAATACAAAGCGAAGGTGATCCCACAGGCTAGCGCCAGGCTGTAACTGAGCGGATTGGACTGCACATTGGTGACGATACTTGCCAGTGACAAACCATCACCACTCACTACCCACAAAATGCCGAACAGAGCGAGAGCCGTACCAGGGATGATAATCCACCGTGCCTTTTGGCCATTCATGATGATGGCCAGCAATATAGTAAGGCAGGGCCAAAGGTAGTTCACCACACCAAGCTCAATTGCTTGGTTACGACTACTGGCAAATCCTAGTGCGAGCGAAAGGCAGACCTCGTACGCAACAAAAAGGGCACTGCCCAAAACGAGATAGAGCTTTGGTGTCGAGCGAAGGCGAGGCTTCCCCAATAGGCACACCAGCAAGATTGCGCCCAATGTATAGATCAGTGCTGCGCCGCCCAATGGGCCGAAGATTTCGCTGACACTCCGGATCAGTCCTGAGGCGGTACTCCACAAAATGATCGCCACTAATCCACATGCCGTCGCGGCACGCTCGCCTCTAATCCGCATCATCCCCTCTCGCCCAAAAAGTCGGTGAGTCTACCGGAATGCCTAAAGCTCAATCCGTGAGATGAAGGTTGAAGAACCCACAGGGAGATTCTTCAGATGGAAACTGAGGCTTCGAAAGCCCATGAGCCGATACTCATAGGTTGAAAATTATGGCCCAGCAATAATTATTGCTGAGCCATAATTTCCAGTAATTTCGACATGACATCGCAGAGACCAACAGACGACTCGGACTACCGACAATACACAGTCCAAAGCTGGTCAACCCTCGTAGTGAAACTCTGGCTCATCATCTCGCGGCGCATGTCCCAATCCGGGTCAGTCGGCACACTCGCAAGGCGCATCGTCCCCCTACCCCATCGGCCATTAATCGCATCCAAAACACCCATAACTTTCTCAGTGGCAACCGGCTGCGAGATCGCGAAGAGGTCTTCCGTGTACTCGCCCTTCTGGCAAAGGTTGACTAGGAGCACCTCGGCTTTGCTGTACTTGAAGCCTGGGCGGAAAACTCGATCCACTGCATCCACGGCAGCCTTCGTCATCAACCGGACATCGTCGGTTGGATACGGCAATTCGACCAGGACTCCATTGGCGTATTTGGCTTCCTCCGGATTGAACATCCCGGTGCGAATAGACACGCGTATTTTCTTGCACAGTGAATGCTGGGCTCGGAGCTTCTCCGTGGCCCGCATCATGTAGGTCGCGACGGCCTCTTTGATCGGTGCAATCTCAGTCAGGCGCTTGCCAAACATACGGCTGCAGCAGATCTCCTGCTTCGGCGGGTCAGGTTCATCGAGCTCAAGGCATGGCGTGCCGGCAAGCTCACGAGCAGTCTTCTCGATCACCACGCTGAACTTCTTACGCAGTGTCCAGGGATCCGTCCTGGAGAGATCCCAAGCTGTTTTGATGCCCATCCCCTCCAGGTGCAAAGTCATCTTCCTTCCTACTCCCCAAACATCCGAGACCGAGCATTTCTTCAGCACCCAGTCGCGCTTGGTTTGGTCACGAAGATCGACTACTCCACCACTCTGCGCTTGCCACTTTTTCGCAGCGTGGTTGGCGAGCTTGCTGAGGGTTTTCGTACCAGCGATCCCAACACCGACTGGGATGCCAGTGCTCTTGTAAACCTGCGCACGGATCCGTCGTCCAAGCGCCTCCAGGTCACCTGGAACACCGGCCAAGTCGGCGAAAGCCTCATCGATGCTGTAAACCTCGACAGCGGGCACCAGCGACTCGATCACGCTCATCACACGTTCGCACATGTCCCCGTAAAGCGCGTAATTCGATGAGAAGGCCACAATGCCGTGCTGCTTGAGCTTGTGCTTGATCTGGAAGTACGGCTCGCCCATCTTCACGAAGGGTTTACTGTCTGCGCTGCGAGCGATAACGCAGCCATCGTTGTTCGACAGCACCACGATGGGAGTCTTGGCCAGGTCAGGTCGGAACACTCTCTCGCAGCTCGCGTAGAAAGAGTTGCAGTCAATCAGCGCGAAAACAGGATCAGGCTTTCGGGTCATGAGCACGCACGCTGAATGTCACAACACCCCAAATGATGAGCTCGTCGCCCTCGAGAATGTAACGCGGTGGATAGCCAGGATTCTCGGACATCAAGATGATGTTGGGCCCTCGCTTACAAAGGCGCTTACACACGGGCTCCGAATTCACTGCGGCAATCACGATATGCCCGTGCTCGGCTGTTATCGAGCGATCAACCACTGCCATGTCACCATCGAAAATTCCCGCACCTTCCATGCTGTGGCCTTCGATGCGCACCAGGTAGATATGCGGTGCTCGGATGTCCAGCAACTCGTCGATGGATATGTGCTGTTCGAGGTGATCTGCCGCTGGTGATGGAAAGCCTGCTGGGACTTTGAAGGAGTAAAACGGAAGCTGGACTCCCCCTTCTGCAATTGGGCCGAGGATAGTGACGCTCATGAATGGGTGCCTAATCATAACTGTATATGTATACAGTTAACGTCGAAGCGAGCTTGCGGTCAATCTTGGGCGAGGAAAATTGCGACCGATGGGTTTTCTGGGAGGGCGTTTGGAGGTTGGCCAGGAGTCATGAGAGCTGAAACCTGACCGAATTTCGATGTGCCGTCTGAGGTTGCGAACTGCATTCCACTGCCAACCGGTTTGCATTCAATCCACCAATCGCTTTGGTTTTTCCCTAAACGAAATTGAGCAAGGAACAAGGCATGCGACAGGCAGAAATCTGCGAGAAGCTGTCAGTCGCCAAACATATAAAAACCACTGTTTGCTAAGCTCCCGGCACTTTTTTGACCTAAGCTGGCTCTTAAATTGCGTTCGTCGGGAAGCGCGCCCTGAAAATGGCATTTTCAATGCGATTCAATGACAAGCAATTCGGGCCAGAAGATGAAAGTCAGAGCAACAGTCATATGTGAGAGAGATCGAGAGGTCTTGTTCGTTCGCAAACCGAGATCAAAATGGTCTTTGCCTGGTGGCAAGGTGGAAACTGGCGAAGCTGTCGCAGCAGCTGCCGTGCGAGAACTCCAGGAAGAAACCGGGCTAAACGTTGATCAGCTCCTTTACGTTTTTGAGTTCGATGCAGGCAACACCCGCCACCATGTTTTTGAGGCTTCCGTTCCGGATGGCGAAAGCGCCTTACCTCAAAACGAGATAGTTGAGTGCATTTGGCGTTCCTTGAATTCGTTTGAAGATCTGGACACAAGCGAAGCTACGAAATCAATTATCAGATCATTTCTACGGCGCCTTTAGCCCCCGCTGAATCATCCCCAGGATGGCGCATGCCCTATCACATTATCTTGCTCATACTTTTCGCAGCGCTATTGCATGCCAGCTGGAATGCCGCGTTGCGCGGTGGCGTCGACAGACTTTGGTCGATGACTATTATGTGCGTGGCGGTCGCCATCGCCAGCGTCGCGATGGCCTTATTTCTGGAGGCTCCGGCCAAAGCCAGCTGGTTCTACGCAGGGCTTTCAGCGGTACTGCACGTTGGCTACAACTTGTTCCTGGTGCGCAGCTACAAGGTTGGAGACCTTGGGCAAACATACCCTATATCGCGAGGTTCCTCGCCTATCCTGATCACCCTCGCCGCCTCGGTTTTTGCCGGGGAAACGGTCGGGGCAGTCGCAATGTTCGGCATTTTTCTGGTGTCAGGCGGAATCATCTCGCTGGCGTTTAGAGGGCGAAAGTTGGCCGTTCCCAGTCTGCCTTACGCCTTGGGAACGGGTTGCTTCATTGCGGCTTATAGCGTGACGGATGGCATTGGCGTTCGCCTGTCCGGTGCGCCGATGGCATACACGGTCTGGATGTGCGCCTTGTGGGGCTTATTGATGCCGTTGGTGTATGTAGGCATGCGCGACGCGAAAAGTTTATTTACCTTCCGGCCCGGGTTCATGACGGCTTTCTTCGGAGGCCTTGTTTCACTGCTGGCCTATGGAATCGTCATCTATGCCATGTCTGCCGCGCCCATGGGAGCGGTATCGGCATTGCGCGAAACCAGCGTATTGTTCGCGGCATTGATCGGATATTTTTTCTTGGGCGAGACACTGACTGTCCGAAAGATAGTGGCATGCATGGTGATTGCCATCGGCACGATCATCATTGGCTGACAGCTGGGGTGCAAAGCCGATGGCCAGCTTTGGGTCGACTGCTGCCCGTCACGACAGGCAAAAATCGGCCAATAAGAGACAGTGGACATTACCCACGCCAAGGCGCTAGCGTCAGCCCCTTCAATGTGAGGGCTACACCATGGATGCTATTGCCTACTACTCAAATGAACTCCATCGCCGTTGCGTTGTGGATCTCTGGGAAACCGTTTTCGGTTACGAAACCGCGCATAACACCCCCAGCCTTGCTATCGACAAAAAGCTAGCTGTTAAGGACGGCCTTTTTTTTGTCGCATTGGCAGGAAAAGAGGTTGTCGGCACCGTTCTCGCGGGATACGACGGCCATCGTGGATGGCTGTACTCGGTTGCGGTGCATCCCGCACATCGTCGAAAGGGCCTTGGCGCAAAACTTGTTCGTCATGCTGAGGACGCCTTGACCGAACGTGGCTGCATGAAAATCAACCTGCAAATCGTCAGCACAAATGAAAGCGTCAAAACCTTTTACGAATCTCTGGGCTACTCGACCGAACCGCGCATCAGCATGGGGAAAAAGATCCAGTCGAATGTTGTGATGCCAGAAAACAAGCTTTGGTGACAGTCGCAACAGGTCGAACTCTGCCGCTCGCCATCAATAGGTGTAACTCGGCGTGCGACCCTGATCAATTTCCCTGCGGAAAGGTAGTCGCTTCTCCGCGCAAGCGGCTAGCCGTGCAGGCCGGAATGCTGCAATCAGGAACGTTCTTATTGGCCGTATAAAATAGGGTGAACGCTCAAGTGCAAGCTTGGTTATCGCGGCGGAGAAGACGACACCAAGCCAAGTGAGGAGGAAATTCAATTGGAGCTGGCCTTGGCTGCGAAATTGCACTCCACTTGACCATCCGCTTGCATTCGATCTGACCAGTCATTTGCATTCGTTCTGACCACCGATTACATCGGATTTCACCAGCACGCTTTGTAACCATGATCGGCAGAGAACGGCCAGGAGCAGTCTTCTATGTGTCTACGAAACCCGGGGCGGTTCGTGCAGGCCGAACGACCATCGTCTATACCTACCCCAGCATTTTCAATTACCCGCAAAAACGCCTGGTGAAAGGTGAGAATGATGAGTGCTTACGTTCGAGCAGTTGTGCTGATGGTTCTCTTTGCACAATACCCGTGTGCAGTGTTCGCAGACTTGCCCAGCCCGACCAAATCTCCCGAGCCTCCCCCTTGGTTCAGGCCACAACTTACAAACGAGCAAATTCCTAGCGCAGAATTTTTGATTTTGGAGAAACTGGTAACTCAATACGGAGATGAGTCAGCGATTAGGCAGGCTTCCATCAAAGAAGACAGTAGCGCTGAATCTCCCGCCGTCATAGTTGCGATAGTGGCAGTTCTTTTTGCGATATTCGTTCCGTATATGCAAGATAAATCAAACAAGAAGCAGGAACTTAGCAAGCTGACATTTGAAATATGGAGCAAGTATCTAGAAGGCTATGCCGAGCATGGTGCGGTATTAGATTTTCTTGGCAGCAGGCCTACAAGAGACGATGCTGAATTTATAAGAGTTCAGCGCTTTAGAAATTGGCTAAATAGCATTGCAGCACTGGGAAATAAATCAATGCTAAGTAATGAGATGATGGCCACTCTCGGCATGACTCAGGTTTTGAAGGGGTTTCTTGCGGATTTGAACTTGGCAGTTGATAGTTTCAAAAAGGATGCGTCCCCCCTCGATCTGGTTGCGATCCACTGGAAGCAAAAATACGAAACTGAACTAGGTGATTGTACCCCTATGACAGTTTGGCTAGCTACTTTGACGAGTATAAAATTATGAGCAATGAATCGATTGACAGTATTACAGACGATTGGAACGAGGCACTACATGCCATTATTTTAAGTGACGGTGAAGATAAGCTTAAGACGAAGCATGTCGAGCGAGCAATGAAGAAAGCTTACGACTTGCTTCGTGGGTATACTCAGCCATCCAAGTCTAGTGAAAGAGATGATGGATACATAATAGGTAACGAAGAGTCGGAACAGGCGTCATCAGGTTCGACCCAGGGGCAAAAGCTAACTTGCCCCTGCGGTATGGCTGACATTACGTTCACTGTTAAAAAGAAAACCTAGCTACCAATATGGTTGAAGTCGATTTCGCTAGATGGGTGGCCACAGCGATGTTGGCGCTGATGCGATTTTGACCCAGCCTGCTAATTTTGACTGTCCCATGAATAGTAGGGCTTTTTGCCACGACGGAAGTCGATTTTGCCTTGGTAATCGTCTGCTTTTGGCCGATTTTTGCCTGTCGCCACCGTTTGCTTTGGGTCGAGTCCAGCCAGTCATGGAGATCATGTGCCTGGTCACGTCCAATGCAAACGACTGGTCAAGTCGAATGCAAATGGATGGTCAAGTCCATGCAATTACTCACTTGGCCGAGGCACTGTGGAGGAAGCAGTGCGAGCAATGGCTGGCAAAGAACAGCGAGGCCGTTAATGCCTACAACGAATACGTGGAAGCCCACGGCGTCTCCAGCGACTCTGTACGGAGCTTCTGATGCCTGAACGATGGCGCAATGGATAGTCGCGCAACGTCGATGAAAATCGCTTCTTCGCGGCAGCGGCTACAAAAGCAAGCAGAGTAGAAACCAGCGATATAGTGTGCGCATGATAGCCTGCTGTCAGATATCACTGTTGTGAGACCCTGCCTTGAGCACACCCAGCGTACCCAACGATTTCGAAACACTGATCAGCGCGCCAAAATTTTCGGACGACCCTACTGGGCGCCGGCAGAAACAGCGGTGGCAGCTCATCGCCAGCGACATTTACAAAAGCACTTCTATGGAAGCCTTGCTCGAAGCCAGGGGCAAAGCTGAGGGCTACATCCATGGCCTGGTGGACGCCGGGCACTTGTCGACGAGAGACACCGACCGGGACTATTTGATCCTGTGCATCGTGCAAAGAAGGCGCGAGTTTTTGCAGAAATTGTTGAGTGAGTTTGGCTACTGAGACCGCCCCTAGTCTCATGGAAACAGCCAATAGCTGAACGACCAAGTGAAAGGCTCCGAATTGCGGTTTCGGAGCTTTTTGAATGATTACTTAGTAGCGTTCGCCGGTGCTCAAAAACTTCAGAAAACTCCCCCGTCCAACGCCTCGCAAAAAGCTGCCAATGACGTAATTACCATCTTGTGTTTCGAGCAGCCAGAAACGCCCTTCTTTCCGTACGGTGTGAATTTTTCCTGTTCGCAGAATGGCGCCATCTACTTTGCGGTACCCCTCGTGCCTCTCTGCGTGGTCAAAGGAAACACCTGCACACGCATCCTCAGCGATGAACGCATCACTGATGAAAGCGGTAATTGGCACGCTGTATTTTCGATTGCTCGCTCGCACCAAGCGACTCAGCTGAAAGTCACTTACATCCTTACCGTGGATCTCCACTGCAATTTCTTCAGGCATCCGTCCATAGCTCCAAAACGATTCAATATGTGTTTTGCGGCGTCACCACTCACCCAGCGGACATTGAAAACGCGGCCCCCAAGCTTGCTTCTTTTCTTTGGCCTGCTGCAAGGAGCAAGTAAACCGTATTTTTGGTTTCAAACATGCAGCCTTCAGTGAATGATTTTCCGAAGTTGCTGCGTACCCACATGGCTGGTTGAAAACGACCTTTACTGTCCAGAACTACATCATGGGCGAAAAGCGTCATAGGAAGCAGGTCGAGCTTCGTAAGCTTTTCCTTTTCATCTGGTGTCACGGTGAGGTCGATTAAGATCCACTGGCGCACGACGCAAAATACTTTGCCAGGGAATGCCTTTGCCGCCAAGAAAATGAGGTTTTCTTGAGACCCTTGCCAGCCAGGAACCTCTTCCCCCGCGCCGTAAAACAGTTGCGAGACTTCTTCCAACGTCACCATCAAAAATGCTCCATCTCATCGAGCGTGGTCAGTCCAGTGAGCTTGCCCATTGGCCGATCACTAGCATCAAAGCTCAATCAACAAATCAGGATTAAAACCGGTGATCTGCCCTGGGTAACCCCGAGGATTTGAAATCACATGGCATCCACATTTGGTGAAGCTTGCTGCTACGTGAGTGTGCCCATAGACCCAAAGATCGGCCTTACCAAGAAGCTCCGGCCAATCGTTGGCGTACGCTGCGCTTAGGTGCTCGGGAAGATCATCAGCCACGTGATCCACCACGGGAGCATGATGTGTAACTACAACAGTTTTACCATCGAATGGTTTGGCCAGTTCCTGTGTAAGCCAGGCATAAGCTGTATTTGATTTAGCGATCAAGTCGTCAGGACGGAGGCGACGGTAGCTCTCACCTGTTCTGATGACGGTAAAGTCGTTCATCCATTCCCAAGCGACGCGTTTCGCGGCAACGACATCTCCGGTCGAAACGTAATCTGTCCACGCCGTAGTGGCCAAAAACCTAGTTTGGTTCAGGATCAAGGTTTCGTTTTCAAGGACATGGACATGAGGCGCCGCCGCCTCTTTCATTTTGCGGAGCGTTTGCTCGATGTGGCCGCCGTAGTATTCGTGATTGCCGCACACGTAGATCACAGGGCACTGGAACGTCTCGTTCGCCCAAACAACACCGCGTGATTTGATATCGATGTCTCCAGCGAGAATCACTACGTCCGCCTCTCCAGGGGCGGGCTCAAAAGGTGCGAACTCGTTGTGCAGGTCGGAATAGATTCGTAACTTCATTGGAGTCACCATACTGGCCAGTCTTAAGCCGATTCCGAAACTGCTAAAGGTGCAATTTTCGTGTCTTCATAGATCGTCCTAACGCCGGTGAGTGAACCGACCTCGAGGCCATTTCGAGCGCTGCTATAAACAGCTCCGCCCGCAACTTTATGAAGCAAGATGCACTCACCACGTTGGTCGTAGCCGATGACCAGGCTCAGAAGCTTCTCCATGCGGTCTGAGCTACCCCCGTTCAACTGAGGTGCAGTCACTACCTGAACTTCCTCTACCAAGAAGGTTGGGCCCTGCTGTACCAGTAGGTCAGACAATAATGAAGCATCTGTTGGCATCAACTTTTTAGTGCGCTGTCTGCCCCCCTCAGTGACCCGGAGGATGACGTGATACCAAGGATCGATTGATTCTCGCTCAATCATTCGCCACGCGGTTCGTCCTGGCCCAGGGAAACCAGGTTGGCCCACCAAACATGACTCGTGTGAAATAAACATTTTTAGATACCCGCCTGTGGTGCGCGCACGTGCGGCACCCCTCTTAAATTGTTGCTTCCTTGCTTCCGGAAAATCAGATCGCCGCTTCCTTGGTCAAGGGAAATTCCTTCGCTTACTGGATTTCATCGCGTCAATACATCCAATATGTTCACGATCCTCGCGAATCCAAATTTTTGGTGTCGAGCTCTGCGGGGCGCCAGGACGCGAGTATTTCGTTCAGTTCAGAGAGCCTCTTCATCCGACCGTCCAGAATAATAACACTAATCGACGTTTATCTAAACACTTCAAGTGTGGCCCTATCCTCGCTTTTTAGGGACAATCATGTCGCTCAAGAAAGAGATCGCCGCAACGATCCGGATAGTCCGGTCGGTGCGTGGGCTGGCATACGAAGACTTGGCGTCTGTCACTGCGCGTACGAACGTCAGTGCGCTTGAGCGTGGAAAGATAAACATCACCGTTGATAAACTGATCGAGTTATCCACGTCTCTGAAGCTTGACCCTGTGGCTCTCCTAGCTATCAGCATCTCCATGAGCAATAGCGAGACCCCCGAAGCGGCTTTGGAACGAGCCAGCGTCGAGCTGGAGAGTTTCCGATCAGAAGGAGGCTTGGATCTTCTTGCGACGCAGATTGTTGACGACACTTTGGTGAAGCGTTCCCGAGGGAAGCCGGAAGGCTCTAAAAATGCGCAAGCTATTCAGGAGCTCAAGTCGGCAGGCTTTAGCCGAAAAGATGTGATGGAAAAGCTCGGGCTATCTAGGTCAACGGTGTATGGGCATTGGAAGATATAGAGCAAACGGAATCGACCGGACTTCTAGTGCATCCGACCAAGCAGAAGCAAGCTGCTCCTTTGCAACTACACCATCTAGAAAGGCGGTGAACCGCTGGATCGACAAGCGGAAGAAGCAATCGAGTCGGTGACTATCGCGCACTGATGAGATGCCGGCGTAATGCAGTGCTCCCTCTCATTGGATTCTGGCGTGGCTTTCGTGGCGATGAGTTGGCTCGCCTCTTAGTGGAAGTTACCCAGGCGGAAGCGGCATCGGCTTTACCTTTTACCCGCCCTACACCAAAGGGAATCGCAACCATCAAGGTAGCGCCTATCACACCCTTGCCCTCAGGAATTTGTGCTCGGTCGAGGCGTATATCAACTGGATCACCGTGGCTGGCGTCACAAAGGCCCGACTTTTCGAAAGCTCGATCGAAGGGCAACCTTTCAGAGAAGGGATGACAATCAACCAGTGTCATTCCACTGCTAAGACGCATCCTTGAAGATGCTGACATGCTTGCTCGGGCTTATAGCGGCCACTCGATGCGAATAGGCTTCGCCAACTGGGCCTCCACAAATGGTTGGGACATCAAGGGAGTGATGAGCTATGTCGGCTGGAGGGACATGAAATCTGCACTGAGGTGATGCTAGGAACTCATTCGGAGGTCTCGCTGTGCACAACACAGGCGAGATCGAGCAAGATTGTTTGACTTGAAGCTGGGAGTTCATCTTGATCAGCACCGCCTCAGCCACTCGCAAATAAGCTGTGACGCTAGACCACATCACCACTAGGGGCGATATCTTTTCACGACTCGCATGCAGTTCATCTACCTGCTCTGCGAGCTCGCTTTGCTGACCAGCGAAATTCCTTCTCGGCCGTCCAATACCCCCATTCGACAGCGCCGCCGCGACTGCGGAGGTAAAAAAGCACGGATAAAGAAGCTCATCGATCAGGGCCCTGCCAATACGAGGCGGCGCGACGACTGCGCGTAAGAAGGCAGACGTTTAACAACTATTTAAGAGGTTTTCTTGAGGTACTAGCCCACCTGCATGTGGTGCCAAGGCGTACTGGGCGAGGATAAGGAAAAGCCACCTAAGCCTACTAGAGCCGTTGCTGACTCCGACTGCTGAAGATCCACCCGGTATAGCAGATTTGAACTCTATGGCAGTAAAGACGTGGCGCAAGGATGGGGTCGTTGTCGTTGGAACCTGATTTAAAGAGCCGGCCGAAGGTAGAGTGTGCTGCCAAGTCTTATAAGACAGCATCCATCAGGATGAACGACCTCACTGACGCACAGTACGCTTACTTAGCTTCTTAGTTTTGACAGTCTTCTCCTTTCTGTTTTTTTCAGACTGTAATGCACGACCGGGATCAATCAACTTCATGATATCCATAGCACTGAAGTCATATTGATGAGCCAGGTTGTCCAACTCACCTAGAAATCGTGCAGCCTTAATAACTTCGGGATCGCGCAGGAGAGGCGCGATGGCCTCATACTCCATGGCAATACGGTTACTGAGTGCAATGAACTCTTCAACGCTAGTCATCGAGCTTCTCCTCGTTTCCATTTTGATGCCCTTCAACTTCGGTCGAAGCCACTAACGTATGATCAATATTATCGCTTAGCCTAGAACTAGCTTCGTAAGCTATACTATTGCCTCTAATGGAACTCACGTGCGCCATATCTTTACTTGACGGCACGGAAGGTGGCGAAGCTTCTAGTCGCTGAATCATTTCCAGTAATCCTGTATTGGTTCGAGCGTTTAGTCCATCTGCATCACCTCCTGAGCCGCTACCCCCACCCTCATACCTGGCCAGAAGCAGGTCAAAAACCTGGCTGAGGGTGTACCCGTAATCCTTGGTCAGCGCTTCCAGCTTGAGGTAGAACTCCACATCGAGCTTGTAATCCAGATCTTCTTGCTGCTTTTTCAGACTACGCAGGGTTTGCTCAAGCTCAAACTCCTTGAGCCGATATTCGACAAGCGTGTGTGGTCTGACCATTAACTACTCCAGCTTCTCATAGAAATTCGGGAGGAGGCACACCCAGTATAATAGGCTTCACGGTCGATAAAAACCCTCGTCTACGGGCAAAAATATTCAACAACATCAGCTACTTGGGTATTACAAAGTGACCTTGAGACCTTTTGTCGGATTAATAATGCCTACATGATTGTCAGCTCTTACGTATCATGAACAGCGTTCATGATCGAAATCCGCAAAGAAATCACTGTTTCCTATTTTGGTAGTAATTGGAGCGAATGGCCGCCGGGGATGTGGATCAGAGGTTTCGGTGTTTCCAGTCAATTCACGGACAATATATTGTTAAGGAACAGAAAATGTCGACGGAGCGCAACGGAGAGTGGAGATTCAGCGCCAGTCTCGCCTAACTTTGGCAAAAGAATCACCAATCTACAGGCAATTTATGGCATATGAATTCGACGCAGATCTTCCTTTATTGCATTAAATTCAATGACTTGTAGCTTTTTTGAAACCTCCATAATCGAGCTGTTTTTTTCGAATTCCCGTTTCCAGCTTACCGGAAAATTTTTCCCGGGCACCACTGGCAATACTTTGATAAATCACACAGCTGGCTTTCCTTCATGTATTGACGCAGACAGTCGTGCCGCAGCGGTTGACTGAGGTCGCTGTCTCGCCATTCTGCTCGCTCGTTGGCGTAGTCTCGTCGCTTCAGGGGACATTAGGGGAATGGGATGGGAGAGGCAATGTTACGTGTAAACCGCTATTAGCAATAATTATCTTCTAGGTGGCGTGCCGGCCCGAGGAAGAACATGGATTAGCTTTTTCAAAGCTTCATCGGCTTGTCCAGCACCTTGGCATGCGATTTATTTCGACCTCTTCTAAGAGCGTCCTTCACACTCCAGAAACCACGCAACAATTGTGTAGTCCAGATCATTTAGCGTAGATCTCGCAAACTCCAAGTATGCAAATCTCTGGCCTCGATTATAAGCCAGCCCTCCAACTGTTGAAACTTCACTTCGACTTGTCGGAAATGGAATCGAATAGGGTCTGGTTGTATCTCGTATGAACTCCGCTTCGGAAGTATCAATAACACCAAACCCAACACCTAACATCCAATATGCCACGGCTACATCACGCGGGCGTGCCGAATCAGGCTTGAGTTGAAGCGATGTCTCTGCCGAGTGCTTCTTCGTTAACGCCTTTGGCTTGGTAAACCGGCTGAAGAAGTAAGATCGAGCAAACCCTAGCGCCCCAGTTTCACTTGGATCTTGTAGCCAGTAGGACATTAAGAACTCAGCGGCGTTTGCCGAAGGCGAAGTGTCAGCTGTAAGCCCAAAAAACCACGTTTGCATCCTGGCGGCCAAAGCTATCAAACGATCATTATCTGCTTTGGCTAGTGTCCGTGATGAATGTTGCAGCGGAAACTGCGTGGTAAGCCTGGCGGCAGGGCTTCCCACGTACTCAGCGAAAGCTCTCCACGCCTTGTCAAGGATAGTGAAGGTCGAGGTGGACAGTCGCTCGAGGAGGATTGGTGTACTGTGCAGCAGACAAACACTCTGACGAGGTTGCCGCCAATTCAAACGCATGGCTGGAGCGAGGCCGGCCGCCACATCAACCTTGAAACACTCCGGGCAGTAATTCAGCGCTTTGGGGTATGGAACCATGCCGGCGCTGAGGTTGCTTGGGCTACTTGAATCGATGAAGGTTTGTGGGCGGTCGCTGTTGCCACCGGGGCTTGGTAGTGCGAACTGGGCAGAGATGTAGAGCCGGTCAGACAGACTCAATGACTGGAGCAGGTCAAGGTTGCCCCATTGCATATCAGGGTCTGAGGTGCCTTTGCTGCAATGCAGAACCAGCTCGTCGCCCAAGCTGTGCCCAATGCTATGACCGGGCCCCATGCTTTGCCTGGCGATCCACGAAGAGAAGGATTCGTTATCAACTGCCGGATGGAAATGCCGCAGGTCGGTTTCCGATAAGATCGAATGCTGCGAAGACCAGGCGACATCGGAGGGCCCGCCCTCCTCAGTCCTCACAACCCCTGCTAGATCTCCAGCCATTCCTGATATTTTTGAGGAGGCATAGGTCGCTGCAGAGGCCGCTGATTTTTCTGCGGCTTGGGGGCGATGAAAAACTGAAAGCTCTTCCTCATCACATGCCCACATGGCGGGTATTCCATCGCCGGCCACCACCGGCGCTGATGAGCTGTCGATGATCTGATCTACCAGAACTCTGACAGCTAGCCCAACCTTCCCACCAGACTTCTCATGCACAGCAGTTACGTCGAGGGCTTCGATTCGATCCGGTGGGCACGGAGGCAGCACGCGAAGCGCGACGCTGGTGATGAAGTGGCCAAACTTCGAATTGGCTGGCATGGGGTCAAGCGTTATCGTTTTGCACTCCACGAGAGCGGACGTCAAAGCGAACTGCAGCCACTTTACAGAGTCAGCAACTCCGAAGACCACGAACTTCGCTACCCGGCTGGCTCGCAGGAGCATGATGATTGCAGCTGCATTGGCGCTCTGTGCCATATCATAAGAACCATAAACGTCCACGTCATGGACGATGACGCATTCGTAGTTCCGGGCCTCCAAGACTGCGAGCTGGAGGGCATTCAGGCCTATTGAAGATGCCCCTGGCGTGTTACTGACTTCCGGCGGAATCCGAAGCGCTGTATCCAAATTTGCCTTGAAACTACCGGGTTCCAAAGTCGAAATCTTATCCATGGCCAGCACAAGGTGGCCTGTTGCTTGAAGCTTCCGGGAAAGCTGGCTGGCCATGGCGGTAGCACCACATCCTGGTGCTCCTACTACAAACATGACTTCTCGCCACGCTCCGCCTGCGCCGTCCACTAAGGCATCGCCCTGGCGCTCCATGAACTGATAACACTCGTTCAGGGCATCTTGGTTGCCAGAGGCTTCAGACCAAAACTCTGCGGGTTCATGGCTACTCAACGCCGAGCTCCTGTCGCATTTTCGCAAGGTTTGGAGAAAGCGATTTCTTGGCCGAGGGTCTGTGGGGTTGAGGGCAAGAGACGTTGGGTTGCCACCAACAGCCGGCCCAAAATTCCATGTTCTGCGTGCGACAACAACAGATGGGTTATACACCGACCTGATTGAATCGCTGGCTCATCCTTAGAGCGTTGCTCCCGGATTAGGCATCGGCCGAACTTCCAGGATTTCCAGTGCTTTATTGGTACCCTGCATACACCCCCATGCGTTCAGGATACTCTCGGCGTTGATGTACTCCTGCCCGCTCTCGACGACCATCCGACATGCCTCCCTCAAGATATCCGCGATTGCTCGACGCGAACGGTACACCACCTGTTCATGGTTCTCCGTGGTTGTCGACTGGGCGTAATCAAACAAATTCTTAAGAAGGTGATTGTCGACATTCGACTGCTGCAACAGGGGCATGTAGCACAGGTAGCCTTTTACGAATGACTCACCCTCGTAATCATTTTCCCACTCACTTAACCTAGCCTTCCGAAGGTTGAACCGTGTCATGAGGGTTGCATCACCATCGAATACCTCCTTAAGACCATCTGGTGTTCCGCTTAAGATTACATTCAACTGCCAATCAGGCCCGGAAAGCCCCTTAAGTGCACCATACTCACCATTGAGTCGCTTCTCCGACAGGGCCTGGCGCAACAGTGGGATTTCATCGATGAATACAGCTCGAACGTTGTTTTCCTTGATCAACCGTTGAGCTAGCGCGATGTCACGGTAGGACAGCGTAAGAGGTCGCTTGGAGAATTTCCTCCCTACTTCAGCCAGGAATAGCTTCATGATGTTTAGGTTTGCTTGGTTCTGTACAAGGTCAATGAAGATCACCTTGCCGCCCCATGTTGAACCTGGCTTGCAGCTCTGGGTCTGCCAGCGTTGGCCTAACAACGACTTTCCGAGTCCGGGATGCGCGATCAAGGACATGCCGGGGTTAGAGGTACACCTAGGTAGCGATACCAAACGCATTGCGCTCAGCTCCGCCGCCATCGCCGTGGGGTGCATAAGAAAGATTTCGCGCATGCAGGCAAGCGCCCGTTCTTCGCGTGGCAGGCTTAGAAACTCTTGGGTCTTCTCAGTAAGGTGACTCATAGATCATCGTCTCCCATCATTGGTGGCGCGGGGCCACGCTGTTGCGATACAGAGCAACCATTCGACGTGCCTGTAGCCTGGCTGCCCTTGGTAGTCTTCCCGTCAGCCGGCGAAAAAGGTTCGGCAAGCTCGATAGGTTGTAGTAGCCCAGGGCTTAGAGACTTCAACACCCGCTCCTGGAGCTCTCGGGACTCCTCCAGCCGTCTTAGCTGCGTATCCGTGATCAGCTTCCGCTGTTCATTGACGTACCTCAGCCCTACGATTGTGAGTTGGCGCTTTTTCTGGCCAAATTTTCTCTTGATATTCCAAGCCCACATTGTTTTCGGGATGTCGTCACGATTACTATTGATTAGTTTGAGCCGGATCCATTTCCCGTTAAACTCAACCCAAGCTTGATGTATATTGTTATGGTCGATTTTTAATCTTACTGGTGTGCCAACTTTATTTTTGTAAGGGCCAACCTCGTAAAGCAGTTCAATCGCTAAAATCCCTTCACGCCTAACGGATACATGATGTTCATGCAACAGGTCTATCCAAAATTGCTCTGGATCAGGGAGAGTTCTGGGAACCCTGATAACACCATCATGTATACCAAAGCTTTTCAACCAAAGTTGATTAGGGGTTAAGTGATCATCTCCAGGGTACTCATGCCAAATACAAATTTGGGAAATAATAAGAGCAAATAGATCAGTAATGGAATAAGTGGCCATAGACTGAGGATTTTCACCCCGAGCCATTTTTCGGTTGGATGCGATAGCCCCGTTCAACCTTTGTATGAAGAGTGGATTAATCTTTCCTAAACCACGCTCTACCTTGCCGCCACTTTGAGGGCGTTGTCTCCTATCTGGATGAATGCCGTTTTTAGCCAATCCAGCTAAGACTGTTTTAGCATTAAGATCACCGCCCCCATCCACCCTGTATATTTCACCAGCCCCATATTGAATCCAAATAAATTTCCCTTTCAACCCAAATTCTTCAAGCAGTGCGTCTTTAGGTCTTATTGCCATAAGCATGGCATCAGCTAGGGTATTTCGCGAAGGGGCCCGGAACGACAGCGCGAAACCGAGGTATGATCTCGTGTGAGCATCAACTATCATGGTTAGATTGGGTCGACCCAGCCAACGCTCGGTTTTAGGATCAATCGCGTGACAGTCTAATGGGCTGTTATCTGCATGAATGATTTCCAGCGCATGAGTGGTGCGTGTCCCGTGGTCAAATGTATTAAATTTATCACTTGCTGCCTTTGCGCCCTTTTCATTTGCTAGCGCTTGGCGAGCAGAAGTGTTCTGTTTATGCCGACGCCGGATTGTTGAGGGGGACGGAGCTACTTTATTTCCTTCTAGACATCGCGCTTGGGTACCATTAATTGCAGCCTGCACGGTGCCACCCGTGCCTGTAACGTCTTCCTTGCTCGCTATAGCCATGATGTCTTCGACATCTTGGTCAAAGCGGGTCTCACCTTTGCGCCGCCCTGGCTTACCTGGCGCTAAACTTTCCCAGTCTGGCCATTCGCGGTACCTAAACAACAAGTCATTCAGAACTGTCATCTTGATGCCCAACGACTCCATGGCCTGATCTTTTTCGGCCGAGGTTATTTTTCGGCCTTCGGTTTTTTCGATTTCATACAATGGTTCGATAACACGTACACGTGCTTTGGCGGTAAGAACTTGATCGTCCGTATAACGGCACGCCGGCTTAGGCTTTTCAGCCTCTAGTCTCTGTTGCTCAACATCGGCAAGAACTTCACCCCTAATACGCTCGGTAATATCTGAGGAGATTTTTAGGAGACTATCCCGATGCGCTTTAGCGGGCGGCTCTAGCCGCCCCGAAGACTGGATGACATAGCTATTATTTTCAGCGTCAAAGTCGAGCACGGTGAAAATCCCATCGCGCTCTTTAAGAAACACGCTTTCGCCGACTACGTAGTCCATGGCGATCGCTAAATGTGGTTTCGGTTAATAAAAGTTAGCCACCGCTGCTTGGAGGCTCCGTCCAATCTAGAGCGCACTAAGCCTAAAGACGGAACAGCTATGCCAAAGAGCTCGCAGGTATGGCATACGTGTCTCCAGCAGTCTACCGATGTGTACGACCCAAAATATGAACGTGTATATTCCAAGTGAATGAGGTAGGTAACTAAAGGCTTGTAGCGGTAGTTAGCCGACGTTTCACTAGTGATAGTTATGTATTCGTCCAAGTTATCGATGAAATGCCGAGATTTATCCGCTACTGTCGCCAATGGGTTTCGGAGAGTTCTTGACTTGCTTACCACTTCCCGAATGTGCTCCTCGAAAGCGCGACATGGGTTGTCCGCGACGTGCACTCGCGAGGGATTTAAGGAAAAGCAATGACCATCTGCCAGCCTGCAGAGCTTGACGGTGTCGCGGGGTGGCCGGTGAATGCTCATCACCGCCAGCAGCTCAGGGCCGATGTCCGAAGTTACGAAAGCACCTACGTACGTCATACAAGCCTCCCCATTCAGGGTCGATCATTACAAACTGATCGCATGAATGCGAGCATAGCCGCTCATCAGCCAGAAGAAAGTACCGTTTATCCAAATGACCGGAGATATGTAACTTATTGATTTATAACATACGCGTTTCAGTAAATACCGTTTATTTTTGTAAAATTACCGGCCTTTTCTGAAAGAATTTGTCAGAGACTTTATTATTCAGGGAGATACAGAGCGAACGGAGGTATGTGAAATTGAACACCAGAAACCTGGTGTCATCGACGATGGTTTGCTCAGTCTCAGTCAACAGTTCCAGTAGATTCCCCATCGCCTTGCGATTGGCAATGCCGGTCAGGGCATCGCTTATCGCTTATCGCTTCATGACTGAGATGGCCAAGCTTCTGCTACATGAGCTTTACAGCACTGAGCAGTGCTCGTCGAATAGCGGAAACATCAAGGTACCAGGCTTGCATGTACAGCCACTGGCCTACTCAAGAAGCACTTTCGACAATTCACGCACATATCCGCCTACAATCCTGGCGGCCCTGGACAGCGGATGCTGGTGGGTAAACGCCAGGGCAATCGTGCGTTTGATCTGCGGCTTATCGATTCGCACTGCATCCAGCAATCCGCGTTCAACATCATCCTGCACCGCCAGAAAAGGCAGGATAGTGAATGCCCCGCCAGCTGCCGCCACGTCTTTCATTGCATTGAGCGTATCGACTTCAATCGCCACGTTCAGAGACAGTTGCTGTTTGCGAGCCAACTGATCCAGGGTGGTTCGCAACCCGTTGGGACGCGAGGGCAGGATCAACGGATAATCCGGTAACGCAGCAAACTCGATTGACTGCCCAAGCCCGCCCAGGGTTGCGGCCTTACCCACCAGATACGTATCGACGACCCCCAATGTTTCTTCGTCCCGGGCGTTGGAGATGCCGTACCGGTTCACAACGATCAGGTCCAGGGCACCGCCTGCCAGTTGTTCATCGAGATCACCACTGAAGCCTTCAACCACATGCAGGCGTACGCCAGGTGCATGGGTTTGCAGTTTGGTGAACAACATCGGCAGCAACCTTCGCGACATCGACGGCAAGATACCGATATGCACTGTCCCCGCCGGCACGCCCGAGGATTCCCTGACCAGGGTTTCCAGGCGCTCGGCCTGGGCAAGCAGCAAGCGAATCTCCGGCAGTACGAGCCGTCCGAAATCAGAGACGACCAGACCCCGCCCGGTACGCTCGAATATCTGATCCCCCCACTCCGCCTCCAGTTGCGCCAGTTGCCGACTAACCAGCGATTGAGCAGTGCCAAGCGCCACCGCCGTTCGGGAAATAGACCCGAGTTCGTCCATCAGCAGCACGCTTTGCAGCTGTTTCAAATTCATCTCGGCTCGCCCTCGTCGCCCTCTTCCAGTGGTCGGAACATAAACGACAGCAAGGCTTGAGGCCATCACTTTTTGATGTATCTGATATCGCCTTCATGACACTTCCGGATGGCCAGGACGCTCCCTAGACTCGCATCAGACCTGAAGCCACCGAGAGCCATCATGGCCCATAACAATAAAATCAGTCCGACAGCGTTATCGCTGTTCGACCCGTCCAGCGTCGCGGTCATTGGCGCATCCGAAGACCCGAACAAAGTCGGCGGGCGCCCTATTCATTACATGCTCAAGTTTGGTTACTGCGGCACGATCCTGCCGATCAACCCCAAGCGCGACTCGGTCCAGGGCTTGCGTTGTTATCCCGATCTGGCTGCGCTGGACATCGTTCCCGATGCAGCCATCATCGCGGTCTCGGGACAAGCGGCAGTGGAAGCGATCAAGGTATGCGCCCTGTCGGGTGTAAAAACCGCCGTGGTCATGGCCTCAGGGTTTGCCGAGACCGGAGAAAGCGGTCGTCAGTTGCAAAATGAACTGGTGGACTTCGCCCGTCGCCACGGCATGCGGCTCATCGGCCCCAACGCCCAGGGCTTTGCCAATTTCGCCAACGGCGCCGTGTTGAACTTCAGCACCATGTTCATGGAAGTGATGCCCGCGGACGGCCCCATCGCGATCGTCAGCCAGAGCGGTGCGGCAAGCGTCATGCCTTACGCGATGTTGCGTGAACAGGGTTATGGCGTTCGCTACCTGGCAGCTACCGGTAACGATGCCGATCTGGGCGTGTCGGAGCTGGCGCGTGTACTGGTGGACGACCCGCAGGTTCGTCTGATTCTGGTGTACGTGGAGACTGTTTCGAATCCGCAACTGCTCGCCGAGGCCGCACAGATCGCTCGACAGAACGGCTGCCACATCGTGCTGCTCAAAGGGGGCGTGAGTTACAAGGGTGCTGCTGCCGCCGCGTCGCACACCGGTGCCATGGTGGGCGAAGACGGCGCCCTCGATGCATTTCTCGACAAACATGGCATCTGGCGTGCCCACGACATTCATGAACTGGTCAACGCGGCCCCGCTGTACCTGAGCGGTTTCGCTCCGGGCGCTGGCCGCACCGTGGTCATGAGCCACAGTGGCGCCGTGGGTGTGCTGTGCGCCGATGCCGCCGAACGTATCGGGCTGCCGCTGACCGAGCTGGCCTCACCCACCCTGGAACGCCTGAAAGGCTTGATCCCTGACTTCGCCAGCGCTGCCAATCCGCTGGACCTCACCGCCGCCCTGCTCGGCAATGGCGGGATGTTTCCTGCCGTTCTCGATGTGCTGGGACAGGACCCTGATGCTGACATGTTTCTCATCGGCATCCCCGTGGCCGGCCCCGGCTACGACGTGCCGGGGCTGGCCCGGGCCACCGCGAAATTCATGCATCACACCGGCAAGCCCGTGGTGATGACCGCACCTCAAGCGGATGTCCGGGCGCAATTCCAGCAAGCCGGTATTCCAGGCTTTCGCAACGAAAGCGAAGCGGTATCGGCGCTTCGTCAGTACGCCCGGCATTGCCAATGGCAAGGTTCAGAACGCCCTGCCCCCGGGGCAACCACCGTGAGTGCATACACCGGCCTGCTCGACGAGGCAGACAGCCTGGCCCTTTTGGCGGACGCCGGGGTCCCGGTCGTCGAGCATCGGGTGTGCCATGACGCCGACAGTGCAGCGCGGATCGCCACTGAGTTTGGCGGGCGCATCGTCGTCAAGGGTTGTGCGGCGCAGGTGCCACACAAGAGCGAACACGGCCTGGTCCACCTCAACCTCGGCGATCCGCAAGCGGTGCAGGACGCGGCGCAGCGCTGCCTGGGCGCCCTGGACTCATTGGGTGTGCCCCACGGCCGGCTGATCGTCGCGCGCTCGGTCAAAGGCCTGCATGAATTCATGCTCGGCGTTGTCGTCGATCCGTTGTTCGGCCCGCTGGTGGTCATCGGTGAAGGCGGAACCCTGGTCGAGATTCGCAAGGACACCGTGTCGTTGCTCGCCCCTTTCACCGAGGCGCAAGCCATGCAAGCGATCGAACGACTGCGCATTGCCCCGGTGCTCAAGGGCGCACGTGGCCAACCACCACTCGACGCCCAAGGCCTGGCCCGGGCGGCGGTGGCGCTGGGTGATTTTGCCCTGCAGCACCAGACGAACCTGCTGAGCGTCGACATCAACCCCGTCATGGTCATGGCCGAAGGCGTGGTCGCTGTCGACGCGGTTATCCAATACAAGGAGGCTCCATGAGCATCCGTCATCTCGATCAACAGCGCAGCGTCCTGATTGACGTCAAGGATCAGGTGGCACTGGTGACGCTCAATCGCCCGGCCAACCTGAATGCGGTGAATCAACACCTGCGCAGCGCATTGATCGCCGCGCTGGCACAGCTCAATGAGGACCCGGCCGTCAAAGCCGTGGTCCTGACCGGTGCCGGTGACCGCGCATTTTGCGCCGGCCAGGACCTGGAAGAAGCCAGCGCCGTCGACTGGAAGCAGATTGCCCCTTGGTTGAGCGCGCAACGCGCCATGTACCAGGCCGTTCGCGATCTGGACAAGCCCTGTGTGGTCGCCATCAACGGCGTCGCCGCCGGCGCGGGCATGCAATTGGCGCTGTGTGGCGACTGGCGGATCGCCTCGCCGGATGCCCGCATTGGTCAACCTGAAGTGAAAGCCGGCCTGGCGAGCATTGTCGGCTCCTACTTGCTCTCCTTGCATGTCGGCCTGACCCATAACACTCAATTGTCGTTGTCCGGTGATCTGATCAATGGCCAACGCGCCCACGAAATCGGGCTGGTGACCGAGCTGCATGCCTCAGACGTACTCGGCGCCGCCCTCGCCAGCGCCCGTTCGATGGCGCAGCTGCCCCCGACCGCCATCCGCCTGTCCAAACAACGTTTCCGGGCGCTGACGCAACCCGGCTTCGACGACGCCTGCACCGCCGGCATCCGGGCCCAGCTCGAATGCTATGCCAGTGATGAACCACAGACCTTGATGAGTGCGTTTCTCGACGCCCGTGCACGCAAAGGAACTACACAATGACTGCCTATCAACATCACCTCATCGACGGACGCTGGACCCCGGCACAATCGGCCGACCGCACCCGCGTCTTCCACTCCGCGAGTGAAGCCGAACTGGGGCACGTCGCCCATGGCACCAGCGCAGAAATCGACCTGGCTGTCCGGGCTGCAAAAAACGCCTTC
Organism: Pseudomonas fluorescens; assembly: GCF_902498195.1. Lineage (GTDB taxonomy): Bacteria > Pseudomonadota > Gammaproteobacteria > Pseudomonadales > Pseudomonadaceae > Aquipseudomonas > Aquipseudomonas fluorescens_BU. The sequence continues at coordinate 775,559 of NZ_CABVIY010000003.1, forward strand.
GCCGCATGGTCAGCGCTGCCGGTGAGCACACGCGCCGACTTCGTGCGGGGGATTGCCAACCAGCTGGAAGAGCACGTCGATGCCCTTGCGCGGGGCATCGCCGCCGAGGTCGGCATGCCGCTCAAGCTGTCACAGCGCATACAGGTGCAGGCCCCCATTCTGGCCTGGCGGGCGACGGCGGACCTGGCGGTCGATTGCCTGGCGGATTCGCGGGTCGGCAACTCCACCATCACCCATGTCCCGGTGGGCGTGATCGGGGCAATCACGCCGTGGAACTACCCTTTGCACCAGATCACCGGCAAGGTTGCCGCCGCATTGGTCGCCGGTTGCACCGTAGTACTCAAACCATCAGAACTGGCACCTTGCACAGCGCGTGCACTCGGTGACGCGGCGTTGGCCGCCGGCCTGCCCAACGGCGTATTGAACATTGTCCTGGGTGACGCGACCACTGGCCAGGCACTGGTGGATCATCCCGATGTAGCCTTGCTGTCGTTTACCGGTTCCACTGCCGTGGGCCGACGTATCGCCGCCTCGGCAGGCCTGGCGCTGAAACGGGTTGCACTGGAGCTGGGCGGCAAATCAGCCTGCATCGCGACCGCCGATGCCCCCGCCGAAAACGTCGTTCGCCAGGTGATTGGCTCGTGCTTCTTGAACTCGGGTCAATCCTGTAATTCGCTGACTCGCCTGCTGATCCCAGTCGCGCTGTATGACACCTACCGCGCCTTGCTGGCCGATTCCGTGACACGCCTGACACTGGGCGATCCCATGGATTCGGGCACACGCATGGGGCCATTGGTGTCAGCGGCGCATCGCGACCGTGTGCGCGCCATGATTGCCGATAGCCAATCCCAAGGATTTGACCTGATTGCCGGCGGCAGCCAGGCACCTGTGCCGGCGACGGGTTTCTTTGTGGCACCGACCATTTTCGGCCGCGTTACGCCTCAATCAGCACTGGCGCAGCAGGAAGTATTCGGACCGGTACTCAGCGTCATCACCTATGAAACCGAACAACAGGCCATCGAAATTGCTAACGGCACAGCGTATGGCCTGGCCGGTGCAGTGTGGGCCGGTGATATCGATCACGCCCTGAGCCTCGCCCTTCAACTGCGCGCCGGTCAGGTCGACGTCAATGGCGCGCCCTTTAACCCGGCGGCGCCGTTTGGTGGCTTCGGTGATTCCGGCCTCGGTCGTGAAGGCGGGACCTATGGCATCGAGGAGTTTGTCGAGGTTCGTGCCATTCAAATGCCGGTTGCCAGTACGAAGGAGAAATCATGAACTTCAGTCAGATCGAACTCAGCCGCTTTGGTGCTCAAGAGCACGTTGCCGTCGTGACCCTGATGCGCCCCGACAAGATGAACGCGTTGACCAAAGTCATGGAGGCGCAACTGCGCGAAGCGTTTGCCCGGCTGGATCGCGACGACAGCGTTCGCGTCATCGTCCTGACTGGCAACGGTCGTGCATTCTGCGCCGGCATGGACATCGATGAACTTGAGGTGCTGCCACCGGACGACATCAGCGAAATGGCCTGGATGCGCGCCTACGACATGAATCGTCGTAGCGACTACCAAAGCCGTTATTCGTATTTTCCTGCTGTGCGCAAACCGATTATCAGCGCGATCAACGGTGCCGCCGCTGGTTTGGGTTTGGTGTTGGCGCTGTACAGCGACATGCGTTTTGCCAGTGAAAGTGCCGTGTTTTCCACGGCCTTCGCCAAGCGTGGATTGATTGCAGAGCACGGCATTGCCTGGTTGCTGCCGCGCATTGTCGGGCCGGGGCACGCCGCGGACCTGCTGCTCTCGTCACGCAAGGTTTCGGCGCAGGAAGCGTTGAACATGGGCCTGGTCGAGCGCCTGTTTGCACCGGATGCCCTGTTGGAACAGGCCCTGAAATACGCCGAAGACCTGGCGCTGAATGTCTCGCCGCGTTCGATAAAAATCATCAAGCAACAGTTGGGCGAATCACCCTTCCAGACACTCTCGGAATCCATCACCCAAGCCAACCGGGAGATGTTCCTGAGCATTCAGAGCGATGATTTCAAGGAAGGTGTGGCGCATTTCATGGAGCGACGACCGGCACGCTTCAGCGGCCGCTGATATCTCCAGACCATCTTCAGAGCTGCCACAATCCCCGGCGTACAGTCGATTCGACGTCTCGCCGGGGATCACAGGGCATTGAAATCACGAGCACTCCATAAAAATAACAAGGAGTCAGCGATGACTATTCTCAATACCGCAGAACAGCACATCGGCGTGCAGGACCCTGCCCTCGCCGAATCGACATTCAAGAAAATCATGTGGCGGTTCATGCCGCTGTTGTTCCTCTGTTACGTCGTCAGCTATCTCGACAGGATCAACGTCGGCTTCGCCAAGCTGACCATGCTCAACGATTTGTCCTTCAGCAACGCAGTCTACGGCCTGGGCGCCGGCGTGTTCTTCATCGGCTACTTCTTTGCCGAAGTGCCAAGCAATCTGATTCTGCACCGCGTAGGCGCACGCCGCTGGATCGCGAGAATCATGATCACCTGGTCGTTGATCTCGGCGGCGACTGCGCTGGTGCAGACGCCGATGCAGTTCTATATCGCGCGGTTTTTCCTGGGCATCGCCGAGGCAGGTTTTTTCCCTGGCATCGTGCTCTACCTCACCTTGTGGTTTCCCGCCCATCGCCGGGGCAAGATGGTCGCGCTGCTGATGGCCGGCAACCCGGTATCCGGCATCCTCAGCGGGCTGGTGTCGGGCTATATCCTGCACACGATGAACATGGTCCATGGCCTGGCGGGCTGGCAATGGCTGTTCATCATTGAAGCGGCACCGGCACTGGTTCTCGGGCTGGTGGTGATGTTCTTTCTCACCGACAAAGTTGACGACGCCCACTGGTTAAGCAGCGAACAGCGAGCCGTCGTTGCCGAAGAAATCAGCCAGGACAACCGTGCCAAAACCCACAGTTCGGTTCGTCAGGGACTGCTTGGCGGGCGGGTATGGCTGATGTGCTCGATTCTGTTCCTGCTGGTGATGGGCACCAGCACCATCGGTTTCTGGCAGCCAAGTATCATCAGCAATTCCGGTATTACCGATCCAAGAACGATCGGGATCATTTCGGCGGTGCCTTACCTGGCAGCACTGCTGGGTATGTACCTGGCCGGTAAAAGTTCCGATCGCCACCGTGAACGTCGTTGGCACGCGGTCATTCCACTGTTGGTGGCTGTGCCCGGGTTCCTGATTTGCGCCTTTTTCCCGCTGACACCCTGGTTGGCAATTACCGGCCTGATCATCGCGACTGCGGGGATCATCACTTCCCTGCCCATGTTCTGGGCACTGCCGACCTCATTCCTGGGAGGTGCCGGGGCAGCGGCGGGTATTGCGCTGATCAATTCGACGGGCAATCTGGCCAGCTTTGCCGGCCCGGCACTGCTCGGTTTCCTGAAGGACCTGACGCAATCAATGACCACCGGCCTGGTCATCGTCGCGGGCTGCGTGTTTGTGTCGGCCATGATCATCCTGGTGTTCGTACCCGCCAGGATGGTTAACCGCTAGTCAGACTTTCCTGTTGTAGACCCCATCACAGCTTCTGGCGACAACCCGGCAGAAGCTGCGTCAAAGGACCAGAGACTGAAGTGACCACCATGAACAGCCCAACGAAGATCGATGCGGTACCGGCCAATCAACTGGAAGCCGAATACTTCGAGTACAGCAAGGCGGCCAATCCGATCAGCGCCAACCTCATTACAAAAATTCCCTACCACTACTTTCCAGCGTCACTCTGTGACAGCGGGCCCTCTCGGGTCATACCGCTGGACTTGAGCGACGCCCTTGGCTGTGAAGGTCCCGCGACCGGGCCGGGATTGTGCGCGAACTTCATCCGCCTGAACGCAGGCGACAGCCTGACGCTTGAGCCCAACGCCACCTCACAGGTGTTTTACGTGATTGCCGGCGCAGGAGAAGTCATCCAGGGTGAGCACCGCATTGAATGGTCCCAAGGCTGCTTCATTGCGCTACCGGGTCTTGCGGACGCCCGCTTCAGCGCCACCGAAGACGCCCGGCTCTACTACGTTCATGACGAACCCCTGTTGCGCTATCTCGGTGTGACCCGCAGCACCGATCGCTTCGCGCCTACGCTGTATCCCGCGCAGACAGCCAACGCGAAGCTGCGTGAAGCCGCCGATGATCCGCGCGCGCAAGACCGCAGCCGCATCAGCATCTTGCTGGGCAATAGCAATTTCCCGCAAACCAGAACCGTGACCCACGTGCTCTGGGCCATGTATGGAATTGTGCCTGCAGGCTCCATCCAGAAACCTCACCGGCACCAGTCCATTGCGCTGGATTTCATTATCGATTGCCCGACAGGCTGCTACACCCTGGTAGGGACGGAGCTGGATGTCGATGGGCGAATTCGAAACCCGGTTCGGGTGGATTGGGCTCCGGGGTTGGCATTTGTGACGCCACCCGGATACTGGCACGCCCATTTCAATGAGTCGGATCAGGAAGCGTTTCTGATCCCGATTCAAGATGCGGGCTTGCAGACTCATCTTCGTTCACTGGATATTCGCTTCAGCTGAAACAGGCTGGCCACAGTCCCTTTGGTTCTACCCTTCTCACCCGAAGCAGGCGTTGGCAGGCTGCTCAATGTGTTGTTTTACCGAGTCTTTGGCACTCATACGATGCCGGAGACTCGGCCGGTATTGGTAAACGGCTGTTATCGTCGGAAGGCATTAGCCATACAAAAAACGATCCAGCTCTTCGCTGCAATATCTGCGGTGCATGACATGTGAAAGCGGGCTTGCTCGCGAAACTGACAGATCACTCAAACATTTCTGGATGACCTACCGCCTCCGCGGGCAAACCACACAGACGCTCTGGAGGTTCCTCCGGTTGGATTAACCACCCAACGCATTCACCAAAACCGCCTGATTCTGCCATTGCGCGGTCTTGACCTGGGACAGCGCATTCTGCGCCGCCAGTTGAACCCTTTGCGCCTGCAACACATCCAGAAACGGCGTCTCACCTGCTTGCCAGGCGCGTTGAATCTGCTCGGCAGCAGAGCTGGCCTGACTGGCCGCACTCGCCAGAAGGGCCTGCCGCTGAGCATTGCGTTGAGCAGCCGCCAAGGCTGACTCCACCTCGGAAACGGCCGTCAACACGGTGCGTCGATAACTCAACAACGCCTGTCGCGCCTCGGCATCCCGAAAATCAACCACATTGCGTCGTCGACCGCCATCGAACACCGGTACGCTGGCATTCACACCGGCCAGCCAGAACGTCGAGCTGGCCAAATTCGCGGCGCTGACACCGTCAATCAACGACCCTAATGCCGCCGATAGACTCAAGCGCGGCAACAGATCCGCCTTGGCCACGCCGACCCGCGCATAAGCCGCAATCAAACGGGCTTCGGCGGCGCGAACATCAGGGCGACGACGCAACAGATCCGCCGGCGTACCGGCGCCCGGTAACGACACGGTCGAGACGTTCGCCGGGCTGTCCTTGAACTGTTGATACAACGTCTCGGCCGGCTGGGCCAGCAGCACCGACAAGCGATGCAGTGAGCGCTGCCAGTTCAGTTGCAACGCAGGCACCTGGGCGGCGGTGGAGTCCGATTGAGCGCGGGCGCGCAGCACGTCCGCTTCCGGGCTGTCACCGGCCGCGTACAACTGCTCGGTCAATTGCAAGGTCTCGGCCTGGCTGGCTGCACTTTGCCTGACGATCGCCAAACGTTCCTCCAGGCCGCGCGCCTCGGCATAGGCCTGGACCACTTCCGAAATCAGCGCCACCCGCACGCCCCGAGCGTCTTCTTCGCTAGCGTTGAGGTCGGCATCGGCGGCACGCACGCCTTCGCGGATGCGTCCGAACAGATCAATTTCCCAGGCCGTACTCAAGCCGATCGAGGTCGGCTCGGTGATCAGCGAATCGGTGAAACCGGCCTGGTCAGCGGATATCCGCTGACGCGCCGCACTGGCCCCCAGGTCGACCTGCGGACTGCCCGAAGCCGCGGCAATGTTGCGTAACGCACGCCCGGCATCGATGCGTGCCAAGGCCATCTGCAAATCAAGGTTTTCCCCCACGGCGCGCTCCACCAGGCGGTCGAGCAATGGGTCCTGATACAGCGTCCACCAGTGATCGGTCACACTTGCGGGTTGGGCCGCTGAAGCATTGACGAAACGTTCGACCGGCACTTCGGACCGGGGCGGCATGACCGGCGACACACACGCACTCAGCAGCGCGGCGCTCAGCACCAGGCCTGAAACACGAAGAGAGTTATTCATGAGCCATGCCCTGTTCAGAATGGGTGGATCGGGGAAGTGCCTGACGCTCGCCATTGGCCAAACGACGGATCAGTACATAGAAGACCGGCGTGAACAAAAGACCGAACAACGTGACGCCAATCATGCCGAAGAACACCGCTGCCCCCACGGCTTGACGCATCTCGGAACCTGCACCCTCGGACATCACCAACGGCAACACACCGAGGACGAAGGCCAGCGAGGTCATCAGGATCGGCCGCAAGCGCAGACGACAGGCTTCAACCACCGCATCGACAATGCCCTGCCCCTCCTTCTCTTGCTGGCGCGCAACCTCGACGATCAAGATCGCGTTCTTCGCCGCCAGCCCCACCAGCACGATAAAGCCGATCTGGGTGAGGATATTGATGTCCAGCCCCATCAGCCGCACACCACCGGCAGCCGCCAGCAGACACATCGGTACAATCAGCAGGATCGCCAATGGCAGGCTCCAGCTGCCGTACTGCGCTGCCAGCACCAGGTAGACAAAAATCACACACAACGGGAACACCAACAGCCCCATATTGCCGGCCGTGGTCTGCTGGTAGCTGAGGTCGGTCCACTGATAGGTGATACCGGCCGGCAGCGTCTCCTTTGCAAGGCGTTCCATGGTCTTGATCCCGAACTCGGAGCCCAGCCCCGGCAGGGTATCGCCATTTATTTCAGCGGTCGGGAACAGGTTGTAGCGCGGGAATCGCTCCACACCCAGCGCCTCGTGCAGACGGGTGACGCTGGCAATCGGCACCATTTGTCCGGCATCGTTGCGCACCTTGACCCGGGCGAGGTCTTGCGCAGTGATGCGGTAAGGCAGGTCTGCTTGCGCAGTCACTCGATAGGTACGCCCGACAAGGTTGAAGTCGTTGATGTAGGACGAGCCAAAGTACGTCTCGATTGCCTGGTTGATCTGGCTGCTGGGCACGCCAAGCATTTCGGCGCGCTCGCGATCCAGTTCGACAAAGACCTGAGGCGTCCTGGCCGAAAACGGTGAATAGACACCGGTCATGCCGTGGGTGGCATTGGCGGCCGCAATCAGATCGTCGGTGGCTTTGGCCAAGGCTTCGGTGCCCAGCCCCGCGGTGTCCTGTAATCGCATGGAAAAGCCGCCGGTGCTACCCAACCCTTGAACCGGCGGTGGCGTGGCGACAATGACACTTGCACCGCTGACCACTTTCAAACGCTCGCGCAAATCTTCGGCGATCCTGTCCGACGTCAGCCCGCGCAACTTGCGTTCGGACCACGGCTGGAACACCGGCGCCAGACCGGCCGAGTTCGATGAACTGGTGCCAGTCACCATCGAGAACCCGGAGAACGTCGGCACCCGGTCCACGCCCGGCACCTCGAGAGCAATCGCTTCGATCTGTCGCGAGATCTCGTTGGTCCGCTCCAGCGAAGCACCGTCCGGCAGCTGGACGATGACCACCAGGTAACCGCGATCCTGAACCGGAATAAAGCCCTTGGGGGTCGACGCCAGCAAATAAGCCGTGGCCGCAATCAGCACAGCGTAGACCGCCAGCATCAACGGTGTTTTGGCCACCAGCCCGCGCACACTGCCGGCATAGCTTGAAGAGAGTTTAAGGAAACCGCTGTTGAAACCATCCGCCGCACGCTTGAGCAGACCGGACAGTCCGACTTTGGGGGCATGAGGAGCCTCGGGTTCATGGCGACGCAAAATCATCGCCGCCAACGCTGGCGACAACGTCACCGAATTAAACAGCGAGATCGCCGTGGCCACCGCAATGGTAATTCCGAACTGGCGGAAGAACTCACCGGAAATCCCTGGAATGAATGCGGTCGGAATGAATACCGCACACAGCACCAGCGTAATTGCAATCAATGCACCGCCAATTTCCTGCATGGTCACGATGGTCGCTTCCAGCGGGCTCTTGCCATCGGCCAAATGGCGCTCGACGTTTTCCACCACCACGATGGCGTTGTCGACCACGATCCCCACCGCCAGCACCAAACCGAACAGGGTCAGGTTGTTGATCGAGTAGCCGAGCATCGCCATTACCGCGAAAGTACCCACCAGCGACACAGGGATCGCCAGGATCGGAATGATCGACGGCCGCCAGCCCTGCAGGAAAACCATGATCACCAACACCACGAGAATGACCGCCTCGTAGATGGTCTTGCCCAGCTCACCGATGCTGTCGGCAATGAACGCTGTCGGGTTGTAGCCGATGCTGTATTCGATGCCTTCAGGGAAGTCCTTGCCTATTTTCTGCATGGTCTCTTCGACCACTTTCATCGTCGCCAGGGCATTGGCGCCCGGACGTTGCAGCACTTGCAGGCCGATGGCCGGGTTGCGCAAGTAATAGGTGTTGTTGACGTAGGCCAACCCGGCGATTTCCGTGCGTGCCACGTCCTTGAGCCGCACCAGACGTCCGGCCGTTCCCGATTTGAGTACGATGTTGTCGAAGTCGGCTGGCTCCTTCAGGCGGCCTTCGAAAATCAGGTTGGGCTGGAATGCCTGCGACGCCACCGGTGGCTGGGCGATCACACCGCCGGCTACCTGAGTGTTCTGCGAACGCACGGCGGCAATGATGTCGGCGGGGGTCAGGTTGAAGGCTGCCACGCGCTCAGGATCGAGCCAGATACGCATCGAATATTCGCGCGCTCCCAGTGGGTTGATGTCACCGACACCGTCGATGCGCTTGAGCACGTCAGCCACGCTACGGATCGCAAAGTTCGAGACATACAGTTGGTCGTAGGTGCCCTTGGGCGAGGAGATGAAGATCGTCGACAGCTGCGTCGGCGAGGACTTGCGCACCGTCACGCCACTGCGCTGCACAGGCTCCGGCAAACGCGGCGTGGCCAGCGCCACGCGGTTCTGCACCAACACCTGGGCCTTGTCGACATCGGTGCCGCTCTTGAAGGTCACCGTCAGGTTCAGACTGCCGTCGGACGTGGCCTGGCTGTACATGTAGAGCATGTCTTCAACGCCGTTGACCTCTTGCTCGATGGGGATCGCCAACGTCTCGGCGACGGTCTGCGCCGAAGCGCCGGGGTACGTCGCGGTAACCACCACGGTTGGCGGTGCGATATCCGGATACTCGGAGGTCGGCAAGACGAGATAGGCCAGGCCACCGATGATCATCAAGACGATTGAAAGCACAATCGCCAGCACCGGTTGCTCGATGGATGTGCGTCCCAGGTTCATAACCGGGCCTCCTCGGTGGTGGTCGCTTTCGCGGTTAGCGCTAACACACGTTCCTGCGCTGTCGCGGTATCACCGGCACGCACCCGCTGCAGGCCATCAACAATCACCCGATCCTGCTCCTGCAAACCGCTGGAAATCTCGCGCAAGCCGTCATGCAATTTGCCGAGGGTGACGGGCCGGATTTCGACCTTGTTCTGCGGGTTGAGCACATAGACGACTTTGCGCGTCGCGTCGACGCTGATCGCGGTGTCCGGGAGCAACAGTGCCGGGTAAGGCGCCTGGCTGGAGAACTGCACGCGTCCAAATTGCCCGGGGCTCAAATGCAGGTCCTGATTGCTGACCCGGGCACGCTGGCGCAGGGTCCCGGTCGACGGGTCAAGGCGGTTGTCGATGAAATCCATGCGCCCGGTCATGCTCGGTTGGGTTTCACCCGGCAAGGCAATCCGTACCTGGCTCTGGTTGGCGGCGGGATTTGTCTGGCGACGGTATTTGAGGTAGCTCTGTTCATCGATATCGAAGTAGATGTCGATCAGGTCCAGCGACACGATGGTTGTCAGCAACGTCGCGCTGCTGTTGCCGCCGTTGACCAAATTGCCCTCACTGATCAGCTTGCGACTGATCCGCCCGCTCATGGGGGCGGTGATCCGGGTGAACTCCAGGTCAAGCTTGGCATTGCTCAACGCACCTTCAGCGCTCAAGACCTCGGCTTGCGCGGCCTGACGCGCTTGCAGGCGTTGATCATAGAGGCTGCGGGCAATGGTTTTGGATTCGATCAGAACGTTAGCCCTGGCAAACTCCTGCTCGGCCAGCGCCAGTTGCGAGCGCACTTGGGCCAGTTTGCCTTGCGCCTGGACCACGGCAGCCTGGAACGAGCGCGAATCGATCACGAACAGCAAATCGCCCTTCTTGACGATGGCGCCGTCCTGAAACGCGACCTTCTCCAGGTAACCGCTGACCCGCGAACGCACGTCGACCGAATCGGTGGCCTCAAAGCGACCGGTAAAACTGTCCCAATCGGTGACCACGGATTTGACGGGCTTGCTGACCGTAACACTGGGGGAAATCGGTGCGTTGCTGGTTTGATTCGGACCGCAGCCGCTCAGGGTGACTGCCAACGCCAGGCCTGACGCCGACACCGCCAAACCTTTTCCAAATGCCGATTTTAGAGGAAGCGATATTCTCGCTTTCCCCGTTGTAGACGATTTCACTTTTGCATGCTCCGTAGTTGGCCATTGAATGAACTTCATTCAATGGCCAATGAATGGACTGAATTAAAACTTCAGCAATTAAACGTTGAACATCAAAGAGTGCTTCGATTAATTTTTTGCGGCGCGTTCGCTTTGCGCTTTATTGCGTTCAACAAAAGCGCCTGACTCTTCAGCATGAACCGCCAGGGTCGCGCAGAGAGCAACCACGGCAGTGAGTAGAGCAAGAGTATTTTTCATCAAGGTCATTTCAGGTGTTCTCGGTAGTGTTTGAATGAAAAGGATTTTCCGTGAGCAGCACATGAAGATAAACCGCCGAAATGCGAAAAGAATATTGACTAAAAGACAAGAGCCAGCGCTCTGGAATGGGGAGTACAGACAATCGATCGCCCGCGCAAAAACAACCTGCGAAGTGTATTCACGGATGATTTATTCATTATTGAAATAGTGCGAAAGTGTCTTTACAAGAGCCTGAACTATTGAAGTCTTAAAAAGGAGATGGCCTGGCAGCCATCTCCTGAACACTCAGCAATCAACACTACTCAGGTAGAGGCATTAGATTGCAAACGTTGAAAGGAAGTTTGTATCAGCCTTGCTGTCGCGCCTCAAAACTCAATGACCTGACGCACCGCGCTGCCATCATGCAACCGGTCAAAACCTTCGTTGATCTCGTCGAGCTTGAGCCTGCCACTCAACAGTCGATCCACCGGCAGGCGACCGTCACGATAGAGCTCGATGAACCGCGGAATGTCGCGCAGCGGTACACAGGTGCCGATATAGCTGCCCTTGAGCGTGCGCTCCTCGCCCACTAACTGAACGACGTTGACCGGCAGCGCCGAACCGGGTGGTGGCAGGCCGGCGGTCACCGTCATCCCACCGCGCCTGGTCATCTTCATCGCATTTTCCAAAGCACGGATCGAACCGGCCATTTCGAACACATAGTCGGCGCCGCCACCGGTCAGCGCCAGCACCTGTTCAACGGCGTCCGGGTCACCACCGTTGACCACGGCGGTGGCGCCGACTTCCTTGGCCAAGGCGAGTTTTTCCGGTGACAGATCGACAGCAATGATTTTGCTGGCTCCCGCAGCCCGTGCACCCAACACCGAAGCCAGGCCTACGCCGCCCAGGCCGATCACCACGGCGGTCGAGCCCACGCGCAATTGCGCGGTGTTAACCACCGCCCCGACACCGGTCAACACCGCACAACCAAACAGCGCCGCTTCAACGAAGGGCAACTCGCGGTCGATCTTGACCACGGAGTTGCGTGACATCACGGCGTACTCGGCAAACGCGGAGACGCCCAGGTGGTGATGGACGTGGCCGGCAGGCGAGCTCAAACGCACCGAGCCGTTGATCAGCGTCCCGGCGGCGTTGGCTTTTGCCCCGGGCTCGCAGAGTGCCGGGCGGCCCTCGGCGCATGGCAGGCAATGACCGCAACTGGGCATGAACACCATGACCACATGGTCCCCTGGCTCAAGGTCGCTGACCCCATCTCCCAGGGCTTCGACCACGCCTGCCGCCTCATGACCGAGCGCCATGGGCATAGGCCGGGGCCGGTCTCCATTGATCACCGACAAGTCGGAATGGCACAGGCCGGCGGCGCGGATTCGCACCAGCACTTCACCCGGCCCTGGCGGCGCCAGCTCGATGGTTTCGATCGTGATCGGCTTGCTCTGCGCATAGGGCGGGGCCGCATTCATGTGTCTCAGAACAGCAGCTCTGACTTGCATCTTTGTCTCCGGCACAGCTGGACTCGATAGTGAGTGCTCATCACTATGGCGCAGGCCGTTCGTGCCAGAAATGCCCCGCCGGGCGTAGCTGTTTGGAATTGAATTCGCAGAAGCACGCCATCCCGACGGGCACGCGAGCAAGTCGAATTGTTATTTGAATTCTCAAATCTTGTGCACGGCCACTGCGTTCTCTGCAGCTCATCCAGTGCTTACTCTGAAACCACAGACAACATCACAGCGTCCCTCGAAAGACGCCTGAATGAGGGTTTCAAGATGACCGAAGCAAGCACCCGGAAAAAACTGGTCGAGGCCGCACCCCACGCCTCGTTCAATCTCGACGAGATCGTCAAGACGTTCCCCGAAACCGCCGAAACGCTACTGGTCGACACGCGCCTGACCGATGAAGATGAAGCCAGTGCCCGTGTCTTCCGGGTCTATCACCCGACCCCCGCGCATTACCACGCCACCTGTGACGAATACCTGATTGTGCTGTCAGGCCGTGCGACGTTTTTCATGGGTGACCGCGAAGAGTTCGAAGTGGGTCCGGGCGAAATGCTGTTCTTCAAGAAGTTCACTGTCCACGGAATGCCGAAGATCCTCGAACACCCGCTGTTCATGGTGTCAGTCGACACCCCGCGACGTGATCCAAGCGACATCATTTTTGTCGATCCTTCGAGCGGCACCGCCGAATCGTTCGTGCAGGCCAAGCCATGAACAGTCAAGCACTGGAGATTTTCGCGACCTTCCCGGTCGAGCGTCCGGGCAACCCCACTGTGCTGCCTGACGGGCGAGTGCTGGTGTCGGTATCGGCCATTATCGCGCCCGATATCTCGGTACGGGCAGTGGCGCAGAACGGCGAGCACTCGGCTTACCCCAATGAGGCCTGGGCCAGCAAACCCGGCGACGATGGGCGCGGCGTGTCCGCCGTGATCGGTATCCGAACCGACCCCGAAGGGGTCGTCTGGATACTCGACATGGGCAAGCCACAGCAACAACAGCCTCGCCTCATCGCCTGGAATGATCGAACGCAAAGCCTGCATCGAATGATTGTGTTGCCGCAGAACGTCCTGCGCCCCAGCTCCTTCACTCAGGATTTCGTCATCGATTGGCGGCGCCAGCGTATCTATATCGCTGACATGACGATGAATCCCAGTGGCGCCAGCGACTACCCGGCTATTGTCGTGGTCGACCTGCAAACCGGTCTTTCGTGGCGCTCGCTGGAATGCTACCCAGGACTGATGCCGGGCGATGTGCCGCTGATGGTTGCGGGTAAACCGCTGGCACTGCGTACGCCCGAAGGTGAAGTTATTGCGTATCGCTACGGCCTCAACCCCATTGCGATCGATCCCTTGGGCCGATGGGTGTATTTCGGCTCGATGTCGGCGCGCAAGGTCTATCGGATCAGCACCGAAAGTCTCGCCCAACCCAGCGACGCTACAGCGTTGAGTGAAGCGGTGGAATTTTGGTGCGAAAAGCCGCACTGCGACGGTTTTGATGTCGATGCCCAGGGCAATGTGTACGTAACCGACATCGCGAACAACGCCATCGGGCTGGCGTCGCCGGCCGGCTACCGCATCCTGGCCCAGGATGACCGGTTGCTCGGCTGGCCGGATGGTGTCGAACTCGATGCACAAGGCAAATGGTTGTACATCACGGCCAACCAGTTGCACCGCCACCCCCTGCTCAATGCGGGTGAGGACGACAGTCAGCCACCGTTTCATGTGTTGCGCCTGCGAGTGGACGCGCCGATGGGATTGAGCGAAGCACCATGAGCCAAAGCCGTGTTGCGTGCACTGTAATTGCAATGTTGCTAACGATCAGCGCCATCGTCATGGCGCTGACCGATGGCATTCCCGGTATCGGGATCGGGCTCTATGTCGTGGTGGCCATCGCGGTCACAAAATTCTCGCGAGCCATGCCAGAGGCCTGGCCCGGTTGCCTGTTTGAGGTGTCGAAAGCTTCACGCAGCTCCCTGGTCCAGCGCCTGCTGATCCAACTGGCGGCGCTGGTGTGCCTGCTGTCAGCCCAGGCCATGAGTGGAGCAGTATCGACGGTCCTCTCGGTGACCGGCCTTCTGCTCTTCATTCATACCCTGGTGCTGGCGCGCTTGCCCCAGCGCGCCCGGCGACACAGGGGACTTTGATCGATGACAGCACAGATGTCGCTTTCGGAGCATCCCGGGGAGCTGGCCAACCAACGATCGCCGGCGCCCCGGCGCCTCTCACTATTGATGGGGCCCGGGCTGTTGATTGCCGTGGGTTACATGGACCCTGGCAACTGGGCTACCGGGATCGCCGCCGGAGCGCAATTGGGATACAGCCTGCTGTTCATGGTGGTGTTGTCGAGCCTGGCGGCCATGCTCTTGCAAACACTCGCCTTGCGCCTGGGCGTGGTCACCGGTCAGGATCTTGCCCAGACCTGCCGTCTTCGCTACAGCCGACAAGCCACACTTGCGCACTGGACGATGGCAGAGATAGCCATCATCGCCACTGACATCGCTGAAGTGTTGGGCGCGGCATTGGCGTTCAAACTGCTGTTCAACCTGCCGCTGAGCATCGGCATTGTGCTCACGGCTATCACTACCCTGGTCATCCTGGGTGTGAAAGGCGCCGCCAATGGTCGAGTGCAGAAGATTGTCCTGGCACTGGTCGCGATCATTGTCCTGTGTTTTGCCATAGAGCTTTCGCTGATCACACTCGATACAAGCGCTGCTCTACAAGGCTTCATTCCCTCACTGGACACGCTGGCTGAACCTGGGGCGCTGTTCATTGCGGTGGGCATCATCGGCGCGACCGTCATGCCACACAATCTGTACCTGCATTCGTCCCTGGCCCGATCCCCCTGCCGCCTGAATGACACAGTGCAGGTCAGGCAATCCGTGCGCCGCGGTTCAATCGACACGATCCGCGCGCTGTCGATTGCCGCCGCCGTACAGGTCGCCATTCTGTTAGTGGCCGCAGCGGTATTCCATGACAACGGCTACACCGGGATTGGCGGCATCGAGCAAGCCCACCAACTGCTGGCACCCCTGATGGGGGGAACCCTTTGCGCCGTACTTTTTGCCCTGGCTCTGCTTGCGTCCGGACAAAGCGCGACGCTGACGGGCACCCTCGCCGGCCAGGTGGTGCTCGAGGGTTTCCTGAAACTCAGGGTTTCACTGTGCAAGCAGCGCATCGTCACCCGTCTGCTGGCCATTGTGCCGGCGCTTGGCGCAATACTCTGGCTGGGGGATCGCGCAGTGGGCGACCTGTTGGTGTTTTCTCAGGTAGTGCTGTCGATACAACTGCCGTTTGCGGTCTATCCGCTGATTCGGTTTACCCGCGATAAAACCCTGATGGGCGACTTCGCGATTTCACGGCCGGTCGCTGTCGTGGCCTGGTTGATTTTCCTGCTGATCAGTGCCGCCAATTTATGGCTGGTTACCTCAGTGATCCTATGACCCCCCAAAAAAACAGGTAAACATATGAGTGAAGTCCACATCTGGATCGCTATCGAACGCCCCGTCGAACAAGTCTGGTCACTTCTTGGCGGCTTTGACTGGTTGCCCCGCTGGCTCAATGTTATCGCCAGCAGCAGCCTGAGTGACGCAGGACGCCTGCGTCATCTGCAAACCGCCAATGGCGCGACGATTGTCGAGCGGTTGCTCACATTTGATGAGGGTGAAAGGTATTACAGCTATGCCTTGCTGGAAGGCCCTTCGCCGGTTATTGACTACGTCGGGAGAATGTCCGCGCAATCCGATGGCAAGGGCGGAACCCTCGCATCCTGGTCAAGCAGTTTCGTGGTCCAGGGGGCCGATGAAGCGCAGGTCATCGAGCATTTTGAAGTCTTGTATCGCCAAGGACTGGAGAACCTCAAGGCCATTATTGAATCCAGCCACTGACCAAGGCAGCAGGTTCACCCGCGCTCCATGAAGGCTTGCAGGCGTGGCACCATAAAGTCGAGGAACGTCCGGATACGCTGGGGCACATGCTGCCCACCCTGATACAGCGCATGGACTTCCTCGCAATCATGACCGCTTTGTGCGAGCACCTCGACCAGACGCCCCGTGGCCAGGTCTTCATCAATGTGAAAGTCCGCCAGCCTGGCGATCCCGACGCCTGCAATCGCCATGCGCCGAACCGTTTCGCCATTATTGGCTTGCAGGTTACCCTGGACGATACGATCAACGATACGGCCGCCCTGATGCATGGGCCAAACCGGACTGGAGCGACGGAAATTGAAACTCAGGCAATTGTGTTCGCATAGGTCTTCCAGGGTTTCGGGAACCCCGTATTTTTCCAGATAATCGGGCGAAGCAACGATCTTGCGCCGGGCAATCCCGATCTTTCGCGCGCGTAGCGTCGAGTCATTGAGTACGCCAACCCGGAAGGCAATGTCCGTTCTGTCCAGGTACATGTCGACGATGTCGTCGCACAGGGACAGGTTGATCTGAATATTGGGATGCGCCTCCCAGAACGCTGGCAAATTGGGTTCAATCGCCAGTGTGCCAAACGCCACCGAAGCATTGATGCGTACGGTCCCGCGCGCTTTCTGTGCACCTTGCGCCAACACCCGTTCGACATCATCAAGCTCTGCCAGCAGTGCATGGCTGCGTTCATAGTAAACGCGCCCTTCATCCGTCAATGACAGCTTGCGTGTGGAGCGTTCCAGCAGGCGAACCCCCAGGCGCAGCTCCAGGCGAACGATCAGTTTGCTGACTGTTGAAGGCGTCATCAGCATTTGGCGCGCGGCTTGGGAAAAGCTGCCAGCATCAACAACCCGCACGAATACCGACATCTCACCCGCTCTGTTATCCACGTCCTGTCCCCCCTGAATGACTCGTGAAAAAATATCACAAGCGCCCCGCTAAAAATCACAGAAAGCAACGGATAACGTTCACTTCACTTTGGAATCAATTTCACATGCCTAGCCGATGTACAGGATGCCTCCCCGCTTTCCCTGCGCAGTTGTGAAGCTTCCTCACAGAACATGTTCATCGTTGCCAGGTTATCAGTGGGCTAAAGGGCGCTTACGCTCCTGAGCAAATCAAGTGAGGAGCGTATTCCATGAGTACATTATTTGGCCCCTGCCAGGCCGGCGCGCTGACGCTGCGCAATCGAATCGCAATGGCACCGATGACCCGGGCTCGCAACCCCGATGGCATTGCCAATGAGCTGACCGCGCTTTACTACAGCCAACGCGCCAGTGCCGGGCTGATCGTTACCGAGGGCACTCCGATTTCACGCTCGGCCGAAGGGTTTCTGGCCATCCCTGGTATCTACACGACGCCCCAGATCGATGGCTGGCGCAAAGTGACTCAGGCTGTCCACGATGCCGGTGGCGTTATCTTTACCCAGCTATGGCATGTCGGGCGCGTCTCCCATGTCAGCATCCAGCCGAACGGGATTGCACCGGTGAGCTCGACGTCCCAAATTGCCCGCAATTCCCAAGCCTGGGGTATGACTGAGCATGGCGAGCCCGGCCCAGTCGATGTTTCCACCCCCCGCGCCCTCAGCACACAGGAAGTCAAAGAAGTCATTCGTGACTTTACCCAGGCCGCCGCCAACGCAATTGATGCCGGCTTCGACGGCATTGAACTGCATGGAGCGAACGGCTACTTGATCGAGCAGTTCCTCAATCCTTTGGTCAATGACCGTACCGATGAATACCGCAGCGACACGCTGGAAAACCGCACTCGCTTCTTGCTCGAGGTGGTCGATAGCGTCATAGATCGTATTGGTGCGCACCGCACGGCCATACGCCTGTCACCGTTTGGCGGACTGTTCGACATGGGGCTTTACGACGATATCCAGGAAACCTACCTGTACGTCGCCGATCAGCTTTCCCGGCGTGGGTTGGCCTATGTTCATTTCATGGATCAATTGTCACGGGGCAGTTCGCCGATTCCAGACGACTTCCTGAAGAAATTCCGTAGCCACTACCAGGGAACATTGGTTCTCGCCGGGGGCATGACCAAAGCGCGTGCGGAGCATTTCTTGCGTGAAGGATTGATCGACATTGCAGCATTCGGCGAGCCATTTATCGCAAACCCCGATCTGGTCGAACGCCTGTACAACGACTGGCCGCTGCTAATACCGGATCGCGCCTTGAGCTATGGTGGCGGAGCCAGGGGTTATACCGATTACCCGCCCTACTCGATTGCTTGACGCTCGATAAGTGGCGCGAGGGTCTGATCCGCCACTTCGCGGGTCAGGAAGTCGATCAGCGCCCGGGACGCGGCCGATAACTGGCGATGAGGCGCGAATATCACAGAAAACGGTCGGGACCTTCCACCCGACCGTTCGAGCAGCGGCACCAGGCGCCCACTTTGAATTCGCTCGCGAACAATGAAGTCATAAGTCTGGCAAATTCCCGCACCGTGCTCGGCCAGAGACACAGTGCCCAGCACGTCGTCGGACACTTGAATATTCGCCTCGGGGAACCACTCCCGGTCAATCCCCTGCTCGCAGAACAGCCACGGCGCTATCCGCCCGCTGCTGGGCATCACAAATGGCAGGCAGGCATGCGCAGACAGGTCGTCAACACTGCGGGGCGTACCTGCATCCCGCAAGTAATCCGGCGCGGCCACCACGCACAAACCCGCATCCTCCAGTTTGCGTCCAATCAGGCCACTGTCAGGTAATTGCCCAAGGCGAATAGCCAGGTCATACCCTTCGGCCACCAGATCCACATTTCGATTGCTGATGCTCATTTCGATGCGCACCTGCGGGTACTGTCGATTGAAGCGGCAGAGCAACGCCGGCAAGCGGAAATGCCCGTAGGTCGTCGGCACGCTGAGTCGTACCCGGCCCGTCAATGCCCCCTCCTGGCCAAGGATGGCCCGCTCCGCATCATCGATTAACGAGAATGCCGCACGGGATTGTTCGAGGTACAGCAAACCCGCCTCGGTCAGGCTCAGGCGTCGCGTCGTGCGCCGCAACAACTGAACGCCAAGGCGTGTTTCCAGGCGTGAGATCGCCCGGCTGACCACAGAAGGGGTGGTCGCCAGAACAACGGCCCCGGCGCTCAGCGAGCCTTTCTCCACAACGGTGATGAAGACTTCTACGTCCGCAAGATAATCGAATCGACGGCTCACCTTTATCTCCAAAGAACAAGTGATTTTCTTTTTAGCAGGTTTATCGCCCATTGAGGCATGAATATAGTTGCATCAACGATCAGGCGACTGCTGATCGAACATACATCCCTCCACTGTCCGGAAATCCCATGCGCCCCATTACCCGACTTGCTCTTGCAATGGCTCTCTGCACTTCGGCCTTCAACGCCCAGGCCAGCAATGTACTGATCGTGCTGTCAGATTCAGACCACCTTGAGCTCAAGGACAATAAAGTCTTTGCCACGGGCTTCTACCTGAACGAGTTGATGCAACCGGTGAAACTGCTGCTCGACGCCGGGCATTCGGTGACCTTTGCCACGCCGACGGGCAAGGCACCCACGCTGGACAACTCGTCCAACGACAAGATGTACTTCAACAATGATGCAAGCGCACTGCAGGAGCACAAGGCGCTGCTGGAAAAGCTCAAGATCACCTCCGTGGGTGAGTCGCCGGTCATCAGCCTGTCGCGCGTCGAACAGATGGGTTACGAGCACTTCGATGCGATCTATGTACCCGGTGGCCACGCACCGATGCAGGACCTCCTCAATAGCGCACAGTTGGGGAAACTGCTAACCAACTTCCATGACCAAGGCAAGACAACCGCTCTGGTTTGCCATGGGCCGATTGCCTTGCTCTCGACGCTGTCCGACCCGACCACCTTCACTCAGAAACTTGAAACCGGCGCCAAAACCACGAAGTCAGACTGGACCTACGCCGGCTACCAATTCACAGTCATCAGTAATCAGGAAGAGGACCTGGCCAAAGGGCTGTTGAAGGGGGGCGCCATGAAGTTCTATCCGCAGACAGCATTGGAACTGGCTGGAGGTCTATTCAGCAGCAACACTTCGCCGTGGGCCTCGCACGTGGTCATCGATAGAGAACTGGTGACAGGTCAAAACCCGGGTTCTGCGCTGGATGTTGGCAAGGTGATACTTGAGCGACTCAAAGTCCCGGGCCAGCCGAAATCCTGAAGGGTTCAGAGTTAGCCTTGCATCACTAACAAGCCCTGCAAGCTCGCGCTTGCAGGGCTTGTTCTGGAGGCTGACGGTTTGATCACCCGCCAGGATTCAGACGTTCCTCAAAACAACACCCACTTACTCATAGGAGAACTTCAAGTCCGTGATACGGCCATTGGCAACTGCGACATCAAGGTAATTCACCTTTTTTGACACCGCTCTGTAGATACGGTGAGTGACGGCGTTTTCTTTTGTCTCGGCAACCTGTATCAGCCGAGTATCGTTCGTCAGCTTACTGAATGACGATTCAATCTCTGTGATGCGTTTTTCGTCAAAAGCCTTGCGTACATTGCTACTGAGCAGAGGGTCATCATTGCCGCGCATCAATGCAATCAGCGCTGTTTTGGTTTTTTGAGTGGTGGCCGCCGTTCCGTCAATTTCTTTTTCCAACGGTGCCAGTTCCGGATCGATCACTGCGGCAATACGCTTGACAATGTAACCGCTGCGCGCAGATTCCATATTCGCCAGGAAGCCAATGGAGAGGCCAGTATCGAACCTTGCGTAATGGGCGTGGAAGCCCTGAAACGACCCGCCATGCTCAATCAACCTGCGCCCGTTGAAAGCATTGTTTTGCCAGCCAAAGCCATAGCCGGTGATCGGCCGGGAGCCATCTGGCAGCAAAGGTACCTGCCATTCAGTGTTGATGGATTGTTCAGTCAAGGCTTTGTTTTTTGACAGGCATTGATCCCAGGCGGAAAGGTCATTGATCGTCAGCAGCAAGCTGCCGTCGGCCGTCTGGGCCAGGCTTTGTGATACCGGGCCCGGGTTTGCCAGTGATCCTTCCTCGACTACGTAGCCCGCGGCACGACTGGGGATGATGCTCTTGAGCACATTGACCTGCGCGGTTTTCATGTCGCACTTGTCGAAAATTCTTTCTCGGAGCAGATCGCCGTAGAACCGTCCAGTTGCCCGCTTGATCAACACCCCCAGGGCCACATATCCCGAGTTGCTGTATCGATATTGAGTACCTGGTGTGAAGTCTAGCTTTTTGGACGACAGCATCGTGATGAGTTGCTCATCGGTGTAATCCTGCTTGATATCAATACTGTTGAACTGTTCATAGTCGGGAATGCCCGAGCGCTGCAGCATGACCTGGCGAATGGTCACACCGTCCCACATGCCTTTGGCTTCCGGAAAATAGGGCGCAACAGGATCGTCCAGTCCAAGCTTGCCATCCTGAACCAGCAGCATGATGACGGACGATGTAAACATCTTGCCCACCGAACCGGACTGGAAAACCGTCGCTGCGGTTGCAGGCGTTTTGGTTTCCAGGTTGCTTGAGCCGTAGGCCGAGGTGTAAAGCGGTTTGCCGTCTTTAAGTATCGTGATGGCCGCCCCCGGAATGTTTTGTTCCTTCATGAGCGCCCCCATGATTTCATCGACTTGATCAGCCTTTGGAAAAGCAGGCGTGGCATTGCCTGTCGCCACCCACATCAAACTTGAAAACAACAACGTGGCGGGGAATACGGATGATTTTTTTATTGTTCTTGTACCCATTGTGAATCTCCAGAACATGTCGGTTTAGCGTGTGTTTGAAGGATATGAAACTTGCCTTGGCAAGCAAAATACACATTAGTCCATAATAGACTTATAAGTACACGCCAATCAGTCACGCCCACCCGAACTTCCACCTGTGGACTCAAGGTAAAACCCACGCAGGCCAAGCCACGCGGGGCTTACAGCGATTGTTGATTTGAGTTCACAACACCTTTGCGCCAATTGACATTTAGCTGAGCAGCGCTGGCAGGGATACTGCTGATTAACGGATTTCCATGAGGATTCACGCATGCAGACTGATTTCGCCGCCTGGTCCTGGACCTCGGATCAAGGTATCGATGGCTTGAAATTGATTCGTAAACCGCTGCTCCAGCCAGGTCCTGGCGAAGTGCTTGTGGCCAATCGCGCCGTGGCGTTGAATCCAGTGGACTGGAAGATCATCGAGTGGGGTCATGCCGCCTGGAAGACCGGCCATGTACCGGGCGTGGATGGCGTAGGCGAGGTCGTGGCGGCAGGCGCGGGTGTCACCTTGAAGGCCGGGACTCTGGTTGCGTATCACCAGTCGCTGACGCGCGATGGCAGTTTTGCCGAATACTGCACGCTCGATGCCAGTACCGTTTTGAACGTGCCCAAGGCACTCGATGAAAGCGTTGCCGCCGCCCTGCCCTGCCCCGGTCTGACGTCCTGGCAGGCGCTGGATAAAGTACCTGTGGCGCCGGGAGACGTACTGGTGGTCGGTGCCGGCGGCTCGGTCGGTTTATTGCTGGTGCAACTGGCTGTTCAACGCGGCTGTCGCGTGTGGGCAACGGCGGCGACCAGACACCATTCACAGCTCAAAGCCCTGGGGGCAGTCGGTGTGTTCGATTACCGTGACGAGCAGTGGCAGCAAACGCTGCAGGCCGCCTTGGGCGAGCGTCGATTGCACGCGCTGTTCGACACCGTCAGCGGCGCCCATGCCGCGAGCCTGGCGCCGCTGCTAGGTTACAACGGTCACTTGGTCTGCATCCAGGACCGTCAGGAAAGCGCGCCATTACCGGCCTTCAGCACCGCTATTTCCCTTCACGAAGTGGCCCTTAACAGTTTCCATGCTCACGCCAGTTCGAGCGACCGCCAGCAGCTGCGCCAAGCGGGCGAGCGCCTGCTGGAACAGATACTGGACGGTCGCCTGTCGATGCCGCATCGTCAGGCTTTCGATTTCTACAACCTTCCCCAGGCCCTGCACACGCTTAAACAGGGGGGCGAAGGTGGGAAATGGATTGCCATCCTTGGCGACCCGCGACCTTGAAACGACATCGCCCGAGACTCCTGGCAAAGAGCTCGGGCGATGTGTTCAGAGAAATCCGACAGCTGCGTTGTAGTTCAGGCCTCCGCCAGGTTCTCCTTTTTCTCCAGCCAGTCGATCATCAACTCGCCCCAGGCGATGTCCGCTTGCAGCGCGCCTTTGGCCTTGGCCGAATCGCGGGTGCGCAAACCTTCCAGTACTTCGAAATGCTTGTGCTTGGCGCTCGCCAGTTCCCGCTTGGGCACCTCGGCGTGGAAGCGGCTCAGCAGCGGCCCCATGATGACCCACATGTTCTCAAGGGTCTTGGACACCACCGGCATGCGCGCGGCAGAGATCAAACCGAAGTGGAACTCCCGATTCAGTAAGGCGGCTTGCCTGTAATCCACGGGCACTGCTTTCTGGAACGCATCCTGAATGGCTTCGAGCTTTTCCAGTTCCGGTTGGGTGATGCGCTGAGCCGCCACACCAGCGGCCTCGCCTTCCAGCAGATGACGAATCAACTGGATCTCTCGCAATTGGCTGACGGTCAACTCCGGAACATAAATCGAGGTCGCGGCCTTCATGTCCAGCGCATGGTCGCTGACCAGACGGAAGATCGCCTCGCGCACCGGTGTGATCGACACACCAAACTCTTCGGCCAGTGTACTGATGCGCAACCGATCGCCTGGCTGGTACTGCCCATCCATCAACGCGGTGCGGATAATGGAATACACCCGTTCGCTCAAGTTGCCTTTATCAATGGGCTTATGCACGGTCACTATGACTCGATCTCCATGGTCGATTACTGTTCGCCGCAGTGGCAGACTTGTGAATCTGCCGACTTGAATTGACGATAACGCATCATACATCATCAACTCGCGCCTGCCACTCCGTCCGGCGGTTTCGTCAAATACGCGCGTCTCGTCGACCGACACCCTGCAACAACACCGCGATGACAATGATTGCGCCTTTGATGATTTGCTGCGGATAGGCCGGCACGCTCAGCAAATTCATTATGTTGCCGATCAGGCCCAGCACCAGCACGCCTACCACTGTGTAGAAAATCGTACCTTTGCCCCCGGTGAGCAATGCACCGCCAATGACACACGCGGCGATCGCATCGAGCTCGAGTGCCATGCCGGCACTGGGCGTGGCGACACCTGAGCGCGAAGCGATCACCACTCCAGCCAATGCCGCAAAGCCGCCACAAATACCATAGGCTGCCAATTTGTAGCGCTCCACCGCAATGCCCGCCAGGCGCACCGCCGTTTCGTTGCTGCCACTGGCAATGGTCAGGCGGCCATAGGCGTTGTAACGCAGGATCAAGGCAAATACGACCGTGACGAGTACCGCCAGCCACACGGGCCATGGCACACCCAGCAGCCCGTCGGCCAGCCGACCGAAATCGCGCAGTATTTGCGCGCTGGACAGTCGATCGTCCAGGCGTTGGGGCTGGCCGTTCGACAGAATGAATGCCAGGCCTCGGGCAACCGTCATCATTGCCAGTGTCGCGATAAAGGGAGCCATGCGGAAATAGGCGATGAAGGTGCCGGTCACCAAGCCCATCAGGACACCACTGGCCACGGCAATGGCAACTGCCAACAACAGCCCGACACTGCCTTCAACCGGCAGGACATTAAAGGTCATCGCCACCACAATGCCGCCAACCGCCGCGACCGAGGCCACGGATAAATCGATACCCGCTGTCAGGATCACAATCAGCATGCCGATGCTGACCAGCAGCAAGGGCGTCAACTGGCGCAGAAGGTTGCCTAAATTCAGGAAGGTGAAGAAGTCCGCCGACAGCACGCTGGCGACAATCACCAGGACTACCAGCATCACCAGGGCATTGTGTTCCAGAAACAGCCGCTGCAACGAACGCAGGCTCAATTTGCTGCCTTGAGCGCGTCGGGTTTCATGCACCAGCTCAGCCGTAGCCAACTTGGAATTGGGGTTACTCATGATGTTCTACTCCCATTGCCAGGCAAATCATTGCTTGCTCCTTGATGCGCTCTCCCGCCAGTTCGCCAGCGATCGCGCCCTCGCGCATCACCAGCACGCGATCGCACATGCCGATGATTTCGATCATTTCCGAAGAGACCATGATGATTGCGACACCTTGTTCGGCGAGGTCATTGATGACCCGGTAGATTTCCGTTTTTGCGCCCACATCCACACCGCGGGTGGGCTCATCGAGAATTAGCACGCGGCAGCCGGCATCGACCCATTTCATCAGCGCGACCTTCTGTTGATTGCCGCCCGACAGATCACCAACCAATTGCTCGATCGAGTGAGTCTTGACCGCCAGCTGTTTGCGCAAGGCTTCAATACCCTGAGCTTCCCGGCCATTGGCAATCCAGCCCATGCGGCCGGTGTAGGGGCTGTTGGGGCGCAAGGCACCGTTGACCCGTATCGACATCTCCAGCAGGACGCCTTGTTGCTTGCGATCTTCCGGCAATAAACCAATGCCATTAGCGATGGCGTCCCGTGGCGTGCGGTTGTGGATCTGCCGACCATCGAGGTACAGGGCGCCGGAGGTGGTCCGGTCAGCGCCGAAGATCGCGCGCATGGTTTCCGTGCGCCCGGCGCCCACCAGGCCACAAAAACCCAGGACTTCACCGGCGCGCACTTCAAAACTCACGTCACGCACCAGGCGCCCGGCACACAGGTGCTCGACTTTGAGCAACACGTTGCCGATCCGCGCCTGGCGTGCCGGGAACAGATCGCTGAGCTCGCGTCCGATCATCATCTCGATCAGGCCGCGCTCGGTGACGTCCGCCAAATCCAGAGTCCCCACGGTCTTGCCGTCCTTGAGCACCGTAGCGCGATCGCAGATGCGAAAGATTTCATCCATGCGGTGGGAGACGTAGACAATACACACGCCTTTGCGGCGCAGTTCATCCAGGATCCGGAACAGTTTTTCCACCTCATGGGAGGTCAGCACCGCTGTCGGTTCGTCGAATATCAACACCCTCGCGTTGCGTGACAGCGCCTTGCAGATTTCCACCGCTTGCTGGTAAGCCACCGACAAACTGCCAACCGGTTGGCGCACGTCGATATCGTGGAAGCCCAGCTCATCGAGAATCGCCCGGGCCTTGCGGCGCATGTCTGTCCATCGGACAAAGCCCTTGCTCTTGCCCAGATCGTCGATACAGATGTTCTCGGCCACCGACAGGTGCGCGGCCAGCGCGAACTCCTGGTAGATGATTGAGATACCGAGCTTGAGGGCATCGCCGGGTTTACGAATATCCACGGTCTGGCCATTGAGAGTGACCCCACCGGCATCGCGCACATAAGCCCCCGACAGGATCTTCATCAGGGTTGATTTACCAGCGCCGTTCTCACCCATCAGTGCGTGGATTTCCCCCGCACGGGCAGAAAACCTGGCGCTGTCCAGGGCACTGATACCACCGAATTTCTTGGAGATGTCGAGCATCTCCACCGCTGGTTCTTGCATTGCATTCATTGTGTTCACCGTCTTGAAACTGCCGCCGATCGAACGGCAGCCGCCAGCAATGACGACCGCCGTCCGGCTCATCCTCAATCCATCACTTCATCGCGGTTTTGATCTGCTCGATGGAGCGGAATGGCGGTACGGTCTCGGTAGACGGTGGCAGGCTGTCGGCGGCGATGTAGGTATCGACGTTATCCGGCGTGATCAGCGTGACCGGGAAGTACGACGCCAGTGGCAAGTTGTTCGCGTCCAGTCCCTTGTTGAGGATCTGGTGGATCAACTCGATCGCGGCAACCCCGGTTTCCGATCCGCTGTTGGTAGCGCTGACCAGCAATTTGCCCTGCTTGATCAAGTCCAGCGCGACGCGGAAGCTGCCGGCCCCGGAGGCGACCATCACGCTGTTTTTCTTGCCAGCGTTTTCCAGGGCATTGATTGCACCGATGGCAATAAAATCGTTCTCGGCGAGCACCAGGTTCAATTTGTCCCCCTGGGACGCGAGGATGTCCTCGGTAGCGGCCAGCCCGCCTTCTTCGGTCCAGTCACCGCGACCCCACGCCAGCACATTGAAGCCGCCTTCCGGCCAGCTGAAGTTGCCCTTGGCCTTAACCTGCTGGAACAGCTTGAAGCCCTTGAGCATGGCGTCTTCTTTGGACAGACCGAGTCGGCGCTCCTGCGAGCGGGCATAGACGATCCCGGAAATCATGCCATTGAGGCGACTTTCGGACGTGGAATTACCCATCACGCCAATGACCATTGCAGCATTGATCACGGTCGCCGGATCGGTTTTCGATGCCACGTAACGGCCGGCCTCGAAACCACTGCCGTAAGGGTTACCCGTACTGGTGGTGATCACCGGCGCCCGGGCATCCGGCGCTGTACCCACGGTGATCACCGGGATGCCGGCATTCACCGCACGCTCGACATCGGACACCGAACCCTGGATATCGGTGGGGTCGATGACAATCAGATCGACGCCCAGCGTGATGAAGTTATCGACCTGTGCGCTCTGCTTGGCGACATCGCTGTCTGCCACTTGCAGTTCGATGTCGTAGTTGTACTTTTTAGCCACGGTCCTGGCGTCATCGATCATCGAGACGAACCAGGGATTGCCCAGGGTGATTTCGGTCCAGCCGATGCGCAGGCGCTCACCCTTCTTTTTCAGCGGCAACGCCTTATTGATCGACGTGCGATCGGGCATGTCGGGATCGATGACACCCGACAACGCAGTGTTGGGCATCAAGCTATAGATTTCATGTTTGCCGGCCGCCCAGGCGTGGGAGCCGATGAGGCTCGCCAGGGCAAACGCGGTGATCGAACGAACAGCTGACAGCTTCATAATTATTGTTCTCCAGTGCGCTGATTTGATCGTTGAAGCGGGTATCCGGTGCTGCGTGGCGCAACACCGGACTTGCAGTCGTAACTGCCGGTCAGGCCTGTAAATCGATCCAGGCGGATTTGAGCTCCGAGTACTTGTCCAACGCGTGCAGCGAGCGGTCGCGACCGTTGCCCGATTGCTTGTAACCACCAAATGGCATGGTGATATCGCCGCCGTCGAAGCAATTGACCCAGACGCTGCCGGCGCGCAGCGAGCGGATCATGGCGTGGGCCCGCGACAGATCGCTG
Organism: Pseudomonas fluorescens; assembly: GCF_902498195.1. GTDB lineage: Bacteria > Pseudomonadota > Gammaproteobacteria > Pseudomonadales > Pseudomonadaceae > Aquipseudomonas > Aquipseudomonas fluorescens_BU. The sequence continues at coordinate 803,869 of NZ_CABVIY010000003.1, forward strand.
GTCCAGAGGCTGGCGGCCAGGCCGTAGGGCGAATCGTTGGCGATGCGCACGGCGTCCAGGTGGTCGCAGGCGGTGATCACCGACAACACCGGGCCGAAGATCTCCTCCCGAGCGATGGTCATGTCATTGGTGACGTTGTCGAAGATCGTCGGCGGGATGTAGAAACCGTCGGCCAGAGGACCGCTGGCGCGTTCGCCACCGAGGATGATGCGCGCGCCTTCCTCGCTGCCTTGTTTGATGTAACCCAGCACCCGATCCATCTGTGCACGGTCGACCATCGCGCCCAATTGCGTAGCCGGATCGAGCGGATCGCCAACGGCGATGGTTCGGGCAACCTTGAGGACTTGCGCGACAAACTCGTCGCGAATACCTGCCTCGACGATCAGTCGCGAAGGCGCCACACAGACTTCACCCTGATTGAAAAACATCGACCGGGCGGCCGTGTTCGCGGCCTTCTCCAGATCATGGCAATCATTGAGGATGATGTTCGGCGTCTTGCCGCCGCACTCCAGCCACACCCGTTTCATGTTCGACTGTCCCGAGTACTGCAGGAACAATTTGCCTACTTCACCGGAACCGGTGAACACCAGGGTGTCGACATCCATGTGCAGGCCAAGGGCGCGACCAGCCGTCGGGCCAAAGCCTGGCAGCACGTTGAAAACCCCTGCCGGAATACCCGCCTGTGCGGCCAGCTCGGCGATGCGCAGCGCTGTCAATGGTGACTGTTCGGCGGGTTTGAGAATGACCGAGTTACCCATCGCCAGGGCCGGGGCGACTTTCCACATCGCCATCAGCATCGGGAAATTCCACGGGGTTACAGCGGCCACCACGCCGATGGCTTCGCGGGTGATCATGCCCAGCGCACCAGGCCCTGAAGGGGCGATTTCGTCATAGACCTTGTCGCAGCATTCGGCATACCACTGCAGGCATTCGAGCACCGCATGCACATCGAAACCGGCGCTTTCGGCCACCGGTTTGCCCATGTCCAATGTCTCTAGCAGCGCCAGTTCAGTCATGTTCTGCTCGAACAACGCTGCAAAACGCAGCATGACTTTTTTGCGCTCCTTGGGTGCCATTCGCGACCACACGCCACTGTCGAATGCCTGGCGGGCAGCCTTGACGGCAACGTCGACGTCTTCGGACTGACAAGACGCTACGTAATTGAGCACCTGGCCCTTGCGCGGCGAAACGTTGGCGAACGTTTCGCCGCTCAGTGCATCGACGAAGCGACCGTTGATGAAGGCCTGCCCCGGTAGTTTCAGGGCAGCGACACGCTGCTGGACCGCAGCAAAATCAACGAGGGTATTCATAAGCACGCATCTCCTTTTCGAATTGTTTCAGGCGTAGGCGCCAAACGGTGATATATCATGCATTATTCAAATCGCAAGCGTGAAAAGGCCCTGACTCCGGGGATTTTCTTCACACTTGTTCTTCAATGACCTAGAAGCTGACTTCCGTTTTAAGCCCGAAGACCACCACGCTTTTGTCCCCGCTCATCCCACCCGGATTGACCACGTACTGCAGATTGGGCCGCAGAGTCAGGGCTGGCGTGACGCTGACCCCGTAGTACAACTCCATCGGGTATTCCGTATCGCCGGCCGGTTGGGTGTAGCCGTTTTGCTGACGGACACGCTTGGCGGATTGTCCATTCACTTCTAGACGACCGATCGCCAGGCCGATTTCATCCTGTGGCCGTGCGGCGAAGGGGCCGCTGATAAATGTGCCGACGTGCCAGACCCGTTCCACGTAGGACACGTCGCGATCCGATTGAATGAAGTTGGCGAACAGGTTGACGCCCCGGGCACTGTTACCCGGATCCTGATAGACCTTTTGCTCGATCAGGGCGTAGTAACCGCTGGCCTCATCGTGCTGAACCGGAGCGTCGCCCGTCACACCGATCGGCCGGCCGTTGACGTCCTCGTAGACGTCGCTGAAATCGCCGGTGTTGCGCCAGATACCCACCCTGTAACTGCCGGGCAAGCCGTTAACGGTGGGTGTCCAAGCCAGTTCCCCGACCGCTAGATAGCCGGTGGTGCCGGACGGGCTGCCAAAGTTCAAGCCTTGGGAGTTCTCGGTAAAGCGCGGGTTGACCTGATACAACGCGGCGTTGACGGACACTTCGTCCGTGAGCTTGGCCGCAGCCGTCGCCCCCCACTGGCTGACGGGCCAGGTGAACCAGTTGGGCGTGATGTAGCCTGGCACCGTGCCGCAGAACGTCAGGTTCTGAAACTTGCAGGAAAACGGAAAGACATCGCCACTCATGGGCAGGCGACCGAGCTTGACCACCAGGCGATCATCCATAAGCACTTGCTGGTAATAGAACTGCACCAGGCGCGTGACACTGCCGTAGCCGTAGATTTCCTGCGCGGCCAGCAGCGTGTTGGTCCCGGCTTCGGCCGTCAGGTTTTCCCCATTGCGGTTGCTGAAGGTCATGCGAAAGCTTGCACCCTGCCACCCCAGCAACTTCTGCAAGTCGAAGTTGGTGTCGATCATCAACTGGTCGCTGTAAGTGCCTTTGTGCTCGTCGCCGCCCTGGGTGTTATAGGCCAGTTCGTTAACGTAGGTCAGTTGAAAATCGACGCCCTGTTCATGCAAGCGAGTGCGTTCGCCGTTCCAGTCCCCCAGCAAAAAGTTGTTGGGCGAGTAATCGGCTGCGTAAGCGCCCGCGCTGGCACAAACGCCTAGCAGCCCGGCGGCTACTCTGTATTTCCTGGTCATTATTGTTGTTCCCGAAACTGTTTTTTATTGTTGGTTTTGGTGTTTTTCGAGCGTACAGAACCCCACCGACCTCACTGACAGGTCGGCCAATACAACGTCTTCAAAACGTTCGCAGGTGCGCTATCGAGCCTGACAGCGCCTGTTTCACTACAGCGGTCAACAACACATTCTTATGATCTCGGCGACCTCCTCTTTGCTATTGATCTTCTTCGGATGGCAGGCCAGGTCCTGGTTGAAACTGGTCCACACGGTTTGGGCAAATTCATCAATTTGATCCACCCGCAAACCGTAACCGCGGAACGTGTCGGTGACCCCGAGAGTGGCAAACAGTGACTTGAGAATCCCCGGCAGGCGCTGTGAACGCTCGCCTTCGCTCAAGCTCAGCGTTGAGGGATCGAGTATCCCGGCCACGCGCGCGAACTTGTCGGCGCAGACCGGCAGGGTCCAGCCAATCACATACGGTGTGCTGGCCGCGACGGTGCCACCGTGGGGGGCGTCGGTCATCGCCCCCAGCGGCTGACCCAGAGCATGAGAAACCGTCACGCCGGCACTGGCGATCGCCATGCCACCGAGCGTCGAGGCAAAGGCCATTCGCCCGCGCGCTTCGAGGTCATCACCGTGTTTCACGCACTGCAGGGCATTGGCCGCGAACAGGCGGATCGCCTCCAGCGCCACCATTTCCACCCAGGGCGTGCAGTGAATGCTGATGTAGGCTTCCAGCGCATGGCAGAAGGTATCGACCGCTGTCAGCGCGGTGAGCTTCGGCGGTTTCGACACCAGGATCTGTGGGTCGATCAGTGCGACATCCGGGTAGATGAACGGGTTGACGATGGCGCACTTGAGACCCAGTTCCGGGTTGTTGATCACTGCAAAGGGCGTGGCCTCGGTACCGGTGCCGGACGTGGTGGGCACCACCAGCAAGGGCAAGCCACGGCTTTGTGGCCGGGTCACTGCCTCGCCCAGCCGCTCGGTGTAGTCCCAGCAAGAGCCGCCATGAACGGCCACGAAGGCTACCGCCTTGGCCGAATCGATGGCACTGCCGCCGCCCACCGCGACCACTACATCGCAGCCGGCGTCGCGCACTTGCTCGACGGCGCGGTCGATCATGGTGTGCCGGGGGTTGGGCACGATGTCATAGCACTCGATGAACGCGATGCCGCGCTCGACGAAACTGGCCGTCACCTGCGCCACCAGGTCACTGCCCTGGAGAAACGGGTCAATCATCAGGAAGGCTTTCTTGCCGAACGGCGCCACCTTTTCACCCATGCGCCGGATCGCCCCGACTTCAAAATCCAGGGTCAACGGCAGAGTTGCCTGAAATGCTTTCATCAGTTCACCTGTGGTTATAGGAGGGCACTGCAGACGGGCTCAGGCCGCCAGCAGCGAGCCACCTTTCTTGTAGAGTTCACCCAGATCGCTGGCCGCGATCAGCGCCGCTTTCATTTCATCGAACGTGACGTCGAAGGGCTCGACCTTGCTGGTCTGGTTCGGGTCGGCGGCCGTGCGCGCCACGCAGTCGAGCTCATTGGCAGTGATATCGGCCAGGCCCAGGTCGGCAAACGTCAGCGGCAAGCCGATGCTCAGGCAAAACTTCAGCACCGCATCCAGTTCGCGGCTGGATTTGCCTTCGAGTACCAGCATCACCAGGGTGCCGAACGCCACGTATTCACCGTGGAACATCGTGGCCCGACAGCCCAGTTCGCTGAACCCGCAATACACCGCATGGGCCGTTGCGACACCGTTGCTCTCGAAGCCAATGCCGCTCATCAATGCATTGGCCTCCACCACCCGATTGAAGGCTTTGGTCACGCACTGGTGTTCAGCGGCACGCTTGGCTTGCACACCATCCTCAAGCAGCACCCGATAGCACAGCTCGGCGATGGCCATGGAGGTCAGGGTTGATTTGCTGCCGCTGGCGCCCTCCTTCATTCCGGCACCGGCATTGCCAAGGAAATTGTCGCGGTAACCCTCGACGCAGGTGCGGGCCTCGAAGTAGGTGGACAAGGCGTCGCCCATGCCGGCGACCAACAGCCGCACCGGCGCTTGGGCAATGATCCACGTATCGACCACCACCACGTCCGGGCTGCGCTCGTAAAACAGCACGTCATCAAACGCGCCCGCCTCGGTGTACAGCACCGAGAGCGAACTGGTGGGGGCATCGTTGGAGACAATGGTCGGCACGATGCACAGCGGCACCTTGGCCTGGTGGGCGACAGCTTTGGCGGCATCGAGCACCTTGCCGCCGCCCACGCCGATCACCCCGTCACAACCAAGGGCATTCATGCTGGCCGTGAGCCGCTGGATTTCCTGGCGCGTCACCTCGCCGGCAAAAATCCCGTAGTGCAGTTCAGTCCGCTCAGCGTCGAAGCTGGCGTCGAGGGTCTGTCTCAGGCTATCGAGCCGGCCCTGGGTGGTGATCACCATGAATCGACGACCAAACCAGGCGACATGCCGGTACAGCCGATCAAGTTCCTTGTAGCCCTGGATGTAGCGGCCGGGTGCAGCAAACATTTGCGTCATGTCATCGTCATCCTTGCCTCGTCTTGAAGGCTTTTTTTATTGCTTTGAGGACGTGTCCGAGAACTCAGGCTCTCGACGGATGGATGATATATCATGTTTTATTTTTCACTGCCAACAGCTTTTTCACTCACCTGACTCGACGCCACAAAGTGATGATTGACGCTTGGGGGTGATGAAGATATATGATGCATGAAAACAAGAACAACCCATTCGGAGGAAGGCATGCACGATTACGTTGTCATTGGAGGCGGGTCCGCGGGCTGTGCTTTAACGGGGCGCCTGATCGAAGCCGGCGCTTCTGTCCTGCTGCTAGAGGCCGGACCACGGGACAGCCATCCGCTGATCCATATTCCGGCGGGCTTCACCCGGCTGCTGTCCAGCCCCTTGCTATCGCGCCATGAAACCCAGGCACAGACGGCCATGGACGGTCGCAGCCGCATCCTTCCCCAAGGCCGGGTGCTGGGGGGCGGCAGTTCGGTCAACGCGCTCATCTATATTCGCGGTCAGCACCAGGACTACGACGATTGGTCTGACGCTGGCTGCAATGGCTGGTCTTTTCGCGAGGTGTTGCCGTACTTCAAGCGCGCCGAAGACAACGAGCGCTTCGATAACCGCTATCACGCCACGGGCGGCCCGCTTGGCGTCTCGGACCTCAAGCAGGTCTGCGAGTTGTCTCGCGGCTTCGTGCGTGCCGCGCAACAGGCCGGCATTGCGTACACCCCGGACTTCAACGGTGAACGCCAGAACGGCGTGGGATTCAACCAGATCACCGCGCGCAACAATCGCCGTTGCAGCGCGGCGGTTGCCTATCTGCGCAGCGCGGAAAAATCCGGGCGCCTGACCGTCATCACCGACGCTAGCGTCCAGCGCATCCTGATCGAGGGCAACCAGGCCGTCGGTGTCGAGTACCGCCACAAAGGCCGATTGGTTGAGGCCCGGGGCAGCAAGGAAGTGATCCTCAGTGCCGGCGCCATTCAGTCGCCCAAGTTGCTGATGCTGTCGGGCATCGGCCCGGCGAAAGAACTCGAGCGCCATGGCATCCCGGTGCGCCACGCCCTGCCCGGCGTCGGGCAGAACCTGCAGGATCACGCCGAAGTCGGGACCATTGCCTACTGCCATGGCAAGTACGGTTACTACGGTCAGGACAACCCGCTGAACACCGTCAAGAACGGCTTGCAGTACCTGTTGTTCGGCAGCGGCCCGGTCAGCTCGAACGTGACGGAAGCCTGTGCCTTCATCAATACCGATGACGCCTCGGCGCGGCCCAACGCACAAATGCATTTCGTGCCGATCGTGTTTTTCGACCTGGACCAGGAGCCGATCAAAAAGCCCGGCGCCACCATCAATACCTGCGTCTTGCGCCCCATGAGCCGTGGCGAGATCCGCCTGGCTTCTACCGATGCCGAAGCGGCGCCGCGGGTCGACCCGCGTTACTTCGCGCACCCGGAAGATCGCCGCGTGGCGATCAAGGGCCTGAACCTGGCGCGTGAAGTGCTCGCCCAACCGGCCATGCGCAACTACACCGGCGAAGAGGTGTTTCCGGGGGCGGACGTGCGCAGCGACGAAGCCCTGTTGAACTACATCGGCCAACGGGCCAAGACCGTTTACCACCCCGTCGGCACCTGCAAGATGGGCGTCGACGACAGGGCCGTGGTCGATCCCGAATTGCGTGTGCGTGGCGTGCGCAATCTGCGGGTGGTCGATGCGTCGATCATGCCCAACCTGATCTCCGGCAACACCAACGCACCGTCGATCATGATCGGCGAAAAAGCCGCCGACATGATTCTGGGACGCGGCGCGTTGGCCGCCTCCTCTTTCTAGTCCCTGTCCAAAGGAATATTGCGATGCCTATCAGCGGTAAAACCCGGGTGGTGGTCCACCTGACCTACCCCGCCAAACACCTGCGCACCCCTGAATTTTTCAACCCGCTGCTGGAGCGCCTGGGATACGACGGCGTGCTGGTGCCTTGGGAAGTTTCGCCCGACAACCTGGCCACAGCCTGGGAAGGTTTGCGCGGCATAGAGAATCTGGCGGGGGTGATCGTCACCGTGCCGCACAAGCTGGAGGTGGCGAAGTTGTGCGATGAACTCAAAGGCACGGCGAGCCTGCTGAACGTCTGCAACGTCGCCAAGCGTCTGTCTGACGGGCGCTTCACCGGGCGCATGTTCGATGGCGACGGCTTCGTCGCCGGCCTGAAAAAACACGGCCATGACTTGCACGACAAACGCGTGCTGCTGCTCGGCGCGGGTGGCGCCGCCACCGGTATCGCCCACGCGCTGCTGGCCGAAGACATTCAGGAACTGGTGATCAGCAATCGCACGCCGGACAAGGCCGAAGCCCTGGTCGTTGAGCTGCGACGCCTGTTCCCTGAGCGCCGGATCAATGCCGGCCCCGCCGATGCCAGCGGTTTCAACGTGGTCATCAATGGCACCGCGCTGGGCCTGAAGGCCGATGATCCCCTGCCCGTGCCGGCCGACACCCTGGCCCCCGGCACCGTGGTCGGCGAAGTGGTGATGAACCCGGACATCACGCCGTTGCTCAGCGCTGCCGCCGAACGCGGCTGCGTCATCCACAAAGGCGCCCACATGATCACCGGCCAGATCGACCTGCTGGCGGAATTTCTGTTTGCCCAATGCGGCGCCTGAGGCGCCATTCACAACCCCCTGAGGAATCACCATGAAAAAAACCGCCATCGTTACCGGCGGTGGTTCGGGCATTGGCCTGGCTACCGCACAACGCCTGCTTGCTGATGGTTACGACGTGTACACCATTGGCCTCGGTGAACCCGAGCAACGAGTGCCAGGCATCCATTACCAGGAACTGGACGTCACCAGCGATGACGCGGTGAACGGCTTCTTCGCGCCGTTCGAGCGTATCGATGCGATCGTCAACGCCGCCGGCATCATCGATCACAACCGCGAGTGGGAGCTCGATGGCTTCAGCCGCGTCATTGACGTCAACCTCACCGCCGTGTTGCGCATCACCAATGCCGCCCTGCCGGGCTTGAAAGCCGCCCGCGGCGCGGTGGTGAACTTCGCCTCGATGTGGGGCATTTTCGGCTCGGCGAAAACCCCCGCCTATGCGTCGAGCAAAGCTGCCATCAGCGAGTTGACGCGTTGCATGGCCGTGGCCTGGGCCACCGATGGCGTACGCGTGAATGCCGTGGCACCGGGCTGGATCCTGACCAACCTTTCGCGCCGGGCCTTCGAAGACCCGGCACGTTCGGAAAGCATCATGGCGCGTATTCCCATGAAAGCCTGGGGTGCGCCCGAGGATGTGGCCAACGTGATCGCCTTCCTGGTTTCCGATAATGCACGCTACGTCACGGGCACGACACTGCCGGTAGACGGCGGATATTCGATCGCCTGAGATCAACTCGTCGATTGAGGTCTTGACCGCCTAAAAACATGATATATCATGTATCACAACAAGACCGGGGGACTCGGCAGCCTGCCGCCGAGCCTCCAATAACAATAAGCAGTAGAAGTGAGGTGCTGAATGAATCTGGTTTTCGGTTCACCCGGAAGATACGTCCAGGGCACTGAAGTGCTCGCCCAGGCCGGTACTTACCTGGCGCACTGCGGCCGCCGTGCCGTGGTGGTCATCGACAGTTTTGTCCTGGGTCTGATCAGGGCGCGGCTCGATGACACCTGTGCGCAAACAGACGTGCAATTGCACTACATCACCTTCGATGGCGAAATCACCGCCGACGGCATCGCTGATCTACGCAGCGCCGCCGCAACGATCGAGTTCGACATGATCCTGGCCGTCGGTGGCGGCAAGTGCATCGACGCGGGCAAGGCCCTCGCCCACAGTTCGGGGCGTGCCCTGATCACCATGCCGACGGTGGCCTCGAACGACGCCCCCACCTCGAAAAACTACGTGGTCTACGACGCGCATCATCAACTGAGTGAAGTGGGTCACCTGCCCGTCAGCCCGCGCTACGTGCTGGTGGATACCGGTTTGATTGCCCAGGCCCCGCGCCAATTCCTGCTGGCCGGGATCGCCGATGCCCTGACCAAGAAGTTCGAAGCCGAACAGTGCTTCAAGTCCAATGGCGTGAACATGTTCGGCGCTCGCCCGGCGTTGTCCGGGTTGGCCCTGGCGCGCGAGTGCTATCAGGTCATTCGTCAATACGCCGAACCGGCCCTGGCCCAGGCCGGCACTGGCGAGGTGACGCCGGCGTTCGATCACTTGATCGAGGCGGTGCTGTTGATGAGCGGCCTGGGGTTCGAAAGCGGCGGCCTGTCCATCGCACACGCCATGACCCGCGGCCTCTCGAAAGTCCCCGGGGCCCAGCAACAGGTTCACGGTTGGCAAGTGGCGTATGGCTTGCTGGTGCAACTGGTGCTGGAGGATCGCGACGCCGTACTCATCGGCGATTTGTTGGGGTTCTACCAACGTATCGGTCTGCCTCGCAGCCTTGCCGATCTGGGCGTATCGAGCATCGATGATGCACTGCTGATGCAAGTGGCCGAACCCACCCTCAAAGCCCCCCACGCCCGCAACTTCGCATCGGTATCCGGCAGCCCGCTGACCTGCACCGAACTGATCGCCGCGATGCGCGCACTGGAGGGCCTGACCCATTGAGTGCGCCCTGATAACACCCTGAACGACCAACCTTCGGGTTGAAGTTCGCGCCCCACCCCTGAGATTCAACTTCAGCAAATTCATGCCTGTGATTGGAGGTAGAGATGTCTACACCCCGCAAAACCCTCGAACAGTGGAAAGCCACAAACTTTGTGCCGTCCACCGAGACCGTCAGAAAGCTCAAGGACCGGGCGAAATTCGTTCGCCTGGAAACCATCCGCCTGATCGAAATCGCCAAGACAGGTCATTACACCTCGGTGTTCTCCGCTGCTGAACTGTTCTCGGCGCTGTACTACGACGTGATGACGATTCGCCCCGAGGAACCCAAATGGCCGGGCCGCGACCGTTTCCTGATGGGCAAGGGCCACGCCGCCGTGGGTCAGTTCCCGATCCTCGCCGACCTGGGGGTGTTCCCCAAGGAGTGGCTCGATGAATACACCCGCCTGGGCAGCCCTCTGGGCGATCACCCTGACATGCGCAAAGTGCCCGGCATCGATTTCTCTTCCGGCTCCATCGGCCATGCCCTCTCCGGCGGCCTGGGCATGTGCCTGGCCCAGCGCTTCACCGGAGAAGTCTATGACGTGTTCGTCATGCTCGGCGACGGCGAAATGCAGGAAGGCCAGGTCTGGGAAGCGGCCATGAGCGCGGCTCATCACAACGCCAAGCACCTGATCGCCATCGTCGACCGCAACGGCTTCCAGCTCGACGGCCAGGTCGATGACGTGATCGGTATCGAACCGCTGGACGAAAAATGGCGGGCGTTCGGCTGGGAGGTGCATGTCATCGACGGCCACAACATCGCCGAAGTGACTGAAACATTGCGTCGGGTAAAAGCCGATGAACGCCGTGAAAAACCGGTCTGCATCATCGCCAAGACGGTCAAGGGCAAGGGCGTTTCCTACATGGAAACCGAACCCGGCTGGCACCTCGGTTACCTCGACCCTGAAGACGCCAAACGCGCTATCGCTGAAATTGAAGCCATGGAGATCTGAACATGAACGCCCCACTTTCCCCCAATTCCTGGCAGTACCGTGGCCTCAACGCGCTCAACCCGGGCCTGTCTTATTTGTCCGACGCGCTGATCGAACTGACTCAGGCCGGCTACCCGGTGATGGCCGGCTCCGCCGACCTGCAGTACTCCAACGGCCTCAACAAGTTCGCCAGCCAGTACCCCGAGCGTTACCTGCAGTTCGGCATCTCGGAGCAGAACATGGTCACTGCCGCTGCCGGCCTGGCCACTTGTGGCGTGATGCCATTCGTGGCGACCTTCGCCTCGTTCCTGGGCCTGTTGTGCTGCGAACAGATCCGCATGGACGTCGCCTATTCGGCGCAACCGGTGCGCCTGATCGGGCACCACACCGGTATTTCCCTGGGCTTTTACGGCACCTCGCACCATGCCACCGAGGACATCGCCACCATGCGCTCGATCGCCGACCTGGCGGTGGTGTCGCCCGCAGACGGCCCGCAACTGGTCGCCGCGATCCGCGCCTCGGTCACCTACGACAAGCCGGTGTATTTCCGCATTGGCCGTGGTCGCGATCCGATTGTTTACCAGGACGATGTGGTCTTCGAGTTCGGCAAGGCCCATGAGCACATTGAGGGTGAGGAACTGACCATCATCGCCTGCGGTATCACCGTGCATGCGGCGCTGGCCGCCGCTCGCAAAATGAACGCCGAGGGGCGTTCGGTGGGAGTGATCGACATGGCCTCGATCAAGCCGATCGACCGTGACGCCATCCTGCGCGCCGCCGCACGCAGCAAACGCATGATGACCGTCGAAGAGCACAACGTGCTCGGTGGCTTGGGTGCTGCCGTGGCTGAAGTCCTTGCGGACGAAGGTGTCGGCGTGAAGCTCAAGCGCCACGGTATCTACGACGAATACAGCCTGATCGCCCCGCCGACGCACCTGTATGAACACTACAAGCTCGACGCCGCCGGGATCGAAGAAGTGGCGCTGGCACACCTAAACGCCTGACACCTGCCCTAACCCTGTGGGAGCGAGCCTGCTCGCGAATGCGATATGTCAGTCACCCCTCTGACCCACCGCTTTCGCGAGCAGGCTCGCTCCTACAGTTGGATTTTCGTTTGAATGGGGCCATCGCATTCACCGATTCACCCCACCACATACCGTGGTCCATGAAACATCTCGGAGCCAACAATGAATAACATCACCGAGACCATGTCCGACTTCACCACCGGACAGGCCAAGACAACCCGTACATCGCTGCGCAGAAAGTCATTGATGGCCACCGGCGTGGGCAACCTGCTCGAGTGGTTCGACTGGACGATCTACACCGTCGCCTCGGTGTACATCGCCGCGGCACTCTTCGATAAAAGCAACGCCACCTCTGCCCTGCTCAATACCCTGGCGGTGTTTGCCGCCGGCTTTCTGCTGCGCCCCATCGGCGGCATCTTCTTCGGCATCCTGGCCGACAAACTGGGCAGGCGCGTGGTGTTGCTCAGCACCATGCTGTTGATGGCCGGTGCCAGCCTGCTGATTGCCTTTATTCCCTCCTACGATGCGATTGGCAGCTGGGCCTCGGCGTTCCTGTTGCTGGCGCGACTGGTGCAGGGTTTTGCCCACGGAGGCGAAACCACTACCTCCTACGCCTACATAGCCGAAATCGCCCCGCCCAAGCGTCGGGGCCTGTGGTCAAGCACCGTGTTTCTGGCCGTCGGTTCGGGATCATTGCTGGCGACGTTCTACATGGCTCTGCTGACGTCCCTGTTGTCAGTCAGCGAAATGCAAGAATGGGGCTGGCGCATTCCCTTCGCCACCGGCGGCCTGCTGGCGGTCTTCGCCTTGTGGCTGCGGCGCAACATGATGGAAAGCGAGCACAGCCCGAGCACCGGCGAAGGCTCGACGGAACCGGCCTGGAGTCGCGGCAAAATCATTCAACATGGCATGCGCCTGTTCCTGTATGAAGCCGGTGCCACACTGACCTACTACACCTGGGTCACGTCGGCCTCGATCTACGCCATCAGCGTCAAAGGCATGGACCCGCGCAGCGCCTTCACCATGAGCTGCATTGCGCAAGTGATCTACCTGGTGTTCCTGCCCATTTCGGGCTGGATCTCGGACCTGTGGGGCCGCAAGATTTCCGCGTTGATTTCCCTGCTTGGAATTGCCGCCACCCTGTTCCCGTTGTGGGGGCTGATTTCCAATGAACCCTGGACCCTGATGGTGGCGCAAACCGCAGGATTGTTGCTGGTAGGTTTCATCACCGGCTGCAAACCGGCGTCGATTTCCGAACAGATTCCCACCCGCTACCGCACTCGGATGTTCGGTGTGTGCATTTCACTGGGTGTGGCGGTGTTCGGCGGGACGGCTTCGTACCTGACGACCTGGTTGTATTCGGAGAACATCGGCTGGATGTTCAACGTCTATCTGATCGTGGTGGCGGTGATCGCCAGCGCGGTGGTGTTGTTGTGGAAAAACAACCATGGCGTGCCCATCGAAAAAATCTGAAACACCAAACGCTCACCTAATGGAAACCTGGTTTGATGATCCTCCGCATTTTGGGCGGTGTCGTATTTGTTCGTGATTACCACTGGGGCGGATTGGGCGTATGCAATATCGGCGGGACTATTTGGTCAGGTCGTGATGCCCGCCGTTGCCGGCTTGTTGATCGGACATGTGTTGGCGACGCTGGTCGTGGCGGCCGGTGTCGGTGGACTGGTAGCGAGCAACCCCCGCTGCCCTTTCAGTGCTCACCATACCTGATTTGGCTCGGTATCAACGTGCTTCTACGCCCTTCAGAACCACATGCCGGCCAAACGCAGGAGACGGGCTCCTGGGCATGCTGGACTCTAAAAGGGGCCTGCGTGAGCGGACTTAACCCCAAAGTTTTTTTGCTTTTCCTCGCTGGTTGTCGCATGGCAGTGAGAACAGCTCCCGCAGGTCAGTTCGGCGGTGGCGAGCGGCGTTTCGTGGATTGTTCGCTCAGCTAGACTGATTCAATACGCCCCTGCACAGAGACTTCGACCATGGCAACCAGGACCGCAATTGTATTCGCTGGTGGCGGCAGCCTGGGGGCGGTGCAGGTGGGCATGTTGCGCGCCCTGGTCGAGGCCGATGTCCGATTCGACATGGTCGTTGGCGCTTCGGTAGGCGCAATCAACGGCGCCTACTTTGCCGCAAGGCCCGATTCGGCCGGCGTCGAGGCGCTCGCCGGATTCTGGCGCGGGCTGAGCAAAAATGACATTTTCCCCCTCTCGTGGCTCGACACCTGCAGAGGACTGATCAATCGGCGCGGCTTTCTGTTGCAACCGGCGGCCTTGAACCGATTGCTGGGTCAGGCGTTGCCCATTCAGCGCATTGAAGAGGCGGTATTGCCTCTGCACATCGTCACCACCGACCTGCTCAGCGGCGCCGAGACCGTGCTGTCCAGTGGTGAACTCGGGCAGGCGCTATTGGCCAGCGCAGCAATCCCGCTGGTGTTCCCCAGCGTACACATTGCCGATCAGTTCCTGATTGATGGAGGGGTGGCCAGCAATACACCCATTTCAACGGCCGTCGCCCTGGGCGCCACCACCGTCGTGGTGGTCCCCACGGGAGTGAGTTGCGCCCTGACACAACCGCCCCAAGGCTTGATCGCACTGGCCCTGCATACCGTCAACCTGATGAGCATGCGGCAGTTGGTCAGCGACATCGAACACTTCCGCACCCTCACCCGCCTGCACATCGTCCCGCCTTTGTGTCCCGTGGATGTCTCGGTGTTCAACTTTGCCCAGACAGAGTCCCTGTTGCAGCGCGCTTATGAGCAGACCCTCAAGTGGCTGGACCGTGGAGGTCTTGAACGCACCAAGGTGCCGGGCTCCCTGACGATCCATTCACACGCCCATGAGCATTGAGTGGTCGCCGTGCAAACGGCTCAATGCCGCCCGCAGGGTGTCAGGGATCGGCACCGGGCGATTGCCGGCGCGCTCGACGAAGACATGCACAAACCGCCCCGCCGCACGGGCCTGCGGCTCCCCGTGCTTGAAAATGGCCAAGGTGTAATGCACCGAGCTGTTACCCAGTTTGCTCACCGCGACACCCACCTCGATGTGTTCCGGAAAGGCAATCGAAGCGAAATAGTCGCAGCTGGAACTGACCACCAAAGCGATGACTTCGCCTTGATGGATATCCAGCCCTCCGGCCTCGATCAGGTAGCGGTTCACCGCACTGTCGAAGTAGCTGTAGTAGACGACGTTGTTGACGTGGCCATAGACGTCGTTGTCGTGCCAGCGCGTGGTGATCGGCTGGAAATGGCGAAAGTCTTCGCGCCGCAGTTCGTTCATGGCGTGGCGTGTCCGTTTGAATGGGCAAGGGTCAGAAGGCGAAATCGCTCTGCGGCATGTCCATCAGGCATCCGGCACCGGCCAGCAAGGCCTCGCGATGAGCGCCAGCCCGTGGCAGCACCCGGCGCAGGTAGAACCGGGCCGATTGCAGCTTGGCCTGGTAGAACGCCGCTTCGCCGCTGCCCGCCGCCAATGCCTGGCTGGCCCGCACAGCCGCCTGCAACCACAGCGCCGCCAACATCACGTAGGCCGAGTAGGCGAGGAAATCCACCGACACCGCGCCGATTTCCTCGGGATCACGGCGACAGGCTTGCACCACCGATTGGCCCAGCGCTCGCCACTCTTCAAGACGCAGCCCCACGCATTCAGCCATCTCGGGCTGGGCCGTTGCCTGATGCACGTGCGCGGCCAGTTCGTCGATCAAGGCATTGAGTTCGCTGCCGCCATCGCCCAGCAACTTGCGGCGGATCAGGTCCAGCGCCTGGATGCCGTTGGTGTCTTCGTACAACTGGGTGATGCGGCTGTCGCGCATCAACTGTTCCATGCCCCACTCGCGGATAAACCCGTGGCCTCCGTACAGCTGCACGCCAAGGCTGGCCACCTCCTGGCCGCAGTCGGTGAAGAATGCCTTGACCACAGGAATCAGCAAGGCGGCGCGACGGGTCGCGGCTTCACGCGCCGCCGCATCGCTGGCGCCGTGTTCCAGATCGAGCTGGCGGGCCGTGTAGGCCGCGAGCATCCGGCAGCCCTCGCCGAGGGTTTTCTGGATCAGCAGCATGCGCCGCACATCGGGGTGAACGATGATCGGGTCGGCGGGTTTGTCCGGTGCCACCGGCCCGCTGATCGCCCGTGACTGCAAGCGCTCACGGGCATAAGCCAGGCCGCCCTGGAACGCGGCTTCGGCGATGCCCAGGCCCTGCAACCCGACCTGGAAGCGCGCATCGTTCATCATCGTGAACATGCAGGCCAGCCCCTGGTTCGGCTGGCCGACGAGCCAACCGGTGGCGTCATCGAAATTCATCACGCAGGTGGACGCGCCCTTGATGCCCATCTTGTGCTCCAGCGCGCCGCAACTCAGGGCGTTGCGCGCAGCTGGCGCGCCCTCGGCGTCGAGCAGCCGCTTGGGCACCAGGAACAGGCTGATGCCTTTGACACCCGGCGGCGCATCGGGCAATCGGGCGAGCACCAGGTGAATGATGTTATCGCTCAAATCCTGCTCGCCGCCGCTGATAAAGATCTTGCTGCCGCTGATCCGGTAGCTGCCATCGGCCTGGGGCTGCGCGCGGGTACGCAGCAACGCCAGGTCGGTGCCGGCCTGGGGTTCGGTGAGGCACATGGTGCCGGTCCACTCGCCGCTGACCAGTTGTGCCAGGTAGCGCTGCTTGAGTTCGTCACTGCCGTGGCGATCCAGGGCCAGGACCGTGCCCTCGGTCAACCCGGAGTAAACGCGAAACGACAGCGAGGCACTCATCAGCATCTCGTGGAAACTCGCCGACAGCATTTGCGGGAAGCCCTGGCCACCGAACGCCAGCGGCCCGGTCATGCTCGCCCAGCCCTGCTCGACAAACTGTTTATAGGCCTGGCGAAAACCGTCCGGCGTGGTCACTTCGCCGTCCTGCAAGCGGCAGCCCTGTTCGTCGCTGTTGCGGTTCAGCGGTGCGATAACCTCGCTGGCAAACCGGGCGGCCTCTTCGAGGACGCCGTCGATGGTCTCGCGGTCCAGACCGTTGTCCAGTTGCTGGCAATGCCCGGTGACGTCGAACAGTTCATGCAGGACGAAACGCATGTCGCGCAGTGGCGCCTGGTAGCTCATGCCCGGCCCTCCACGTCGGCAAAACCCTTGCCCGCCGCCACCAGCTCGGCAATCAGCGGCGCCGGTGCCCAGTGTTCACCGTGCTGCTGTTGCAAGCGTTGCAGACGCTGCTGAATCGAGGCCAGGCCCTGGGCATCGGCCCAGCTCATCGGCCCGCCCACCGCCGCCGGGAAGCCATAACCGTTGAGGTAGACCCGGTCAATGTCCTGGCTACTGTCGGCGATCTGTTCCTGGAGGATCTTCGCGCCCTCGTTGACCAGTGCCAGCAGGCTGCGTTCGACAACCTCCTGCTCGCTGATCGCCCGGCGCTGGTAGCCCAGGCCACTGGCGATGCGTTCGATCAGCCCATCGACCTCAGGGTCATGGTCGGCCTCGCGACTGCCCTCGGCATACTGGTAATAGCCGCGACCGGCCTTCTGGCCGAATCGGCCGAGGTCGCACAGGCCGTTGTCGACCTGCACCAGCGGGCTGTCCATGCCCTTCCCGGCCAGTTGGCGGGCGCGCCATTCGAGGTCGACGCCGACCACGTCGTACATGCGAAACGGCCCCATGGCGAAACCGAACGCCTGCAACGCACCGTCCACCTGCTGCGGCAGCGCCCCCTCAAGCAGCATTTTGCGGGCCTCGTCGGCATAGGTCTTGAGCATGCGGTTACCGATAAACCCACGGCAGTTGCCGGCCACCACCGCGACCTTGCCCAGGCGTTGTCCCAGTTGCCTGGCGACGTCCAGCACGGCGGACGATGTCTGCGCGCCCCGGACGATTTCCAGCAGTTTCATGATGTGCGCCGGGCTGAAGAAATGCAGGCCCAGCACCTGTCCGGGGCGCCGGGTGACCGCCGCGATGGCGTCGACATCCAGCGCCGAGGTGTTGCTGGCCAGGATCGCGCCGGGTTTGAGGGTGTTGTCCAGGGTGCGGAAGATGTCCTGTTTCAGCTCCAGGTTTTCGTACACCGCCTCGATCACCAGGTCGACATCAGCCAGTGCCGCATAGCTGTCCACCGCCTGGACCCGGGCCAGGTTCTGCTCGGCCTGTTCTTCGCTGAGGCGCCCCTTGACCACCTGATGGGCCCAGGTATCGGCGGCCATTTTCAGGCCCGCGGTGACCATCTCTGCATTGGCATCGAGCCACAACACCGGAATGCCGGCACTGGCCAGGCTGATGACAATGCCCCGGCCCATGGTTCCGGCCCCTACGACCGCTGCCTGTTTTACGTCGAATCCGTTGCTCACGCCCACGCTCCCAAACTGATAAGAAGGATTGCCGACACCCTAAGCAGCCGCCTACTATTTGAGAAATTTCATTTTCATATGCGTGATATTTGCTAGATGAATACAACTAACTTCGATCTCAACCTGCTGCGCATCCTCGATGTGTTGCTGCGCGAGCAGAACGTCTCCCGCGCCGCCGAGCGCCTGGCGCTCAGCCAGCCGACCGTGAGCAACGCCCTGGCGCGCCTGCGCGAACAGCTCGATGACCCACTGCTGGTGCGCATCGGCCGGCGCATGCAACCCACGCCCAAGGCCTTGGCGCTGGAAGGTCCGATCCGTTCGGCGTTGCAACAGATCGAACAGACGCTCAACGTCGACGAAAGCTTCGACCCGGGCTCCAGCCGCCAGACGTTTCGCATTGCCATGACCGATTTCGTCGAGCAGCTGTGCATGCCCAGTCTGCTGACGCGCCTGCAAGACTGCGCCCCGAACCTGCGCCTGGACATCGCCCCGCTGGCCCCCAGCCTGCCGGTCGATGCGCTGGATCGCGGGCAGCTCGACATGGTGCTGGGGCGCTTCGACGAAATCCCCGCGCGTTTCGCCCGCCGTCTCTGGCGCAGTGAAACCCTGCAAGTCGCGTTGCGCCAGGATCATCCCGTGGTCACCGGCGCGCTGGACCTCCAGACGTTCCTGCGCCTGCGCCACCTCTGGGTGCATGGCGGCCAGACACGCGGCATGGTCGATCAGTGGCTGGGGGAACAAGGCTTGTCTCGGCAGATCGTCTACACCACGCCCAACTACCTGCAGGCGGCGCACCTGGTGGCGGCATCCGATCTGTGCGTGGTGTTGCCGACCCAGCTGGCGCGTAACTTTGCAGCCCTGCTGCCCTTGCAGCTGCATGACTTGCCGTTTGCCCTGGAGGCTTTCGAGCTGGACCTGGTGTACCTGGCACAACGCGAACAGGACCGGGCAGTGAGCTGGCTGGCGGGAGAAATTCTACAGGTCGGCAAAAACGCCAACCGCAACCTTGAGTGCTAGGGCAATGCCAGCCCTGCCTGTAAATCGGCAAGCCGGGCCCCGCAAGGTAGCCTCCAGGTGTCGCCCATCGGCAGGCGCTCAACTCTTTTGAATTATCGTGGCGAGACTCTCTCTGACTTAAACACAGAGAACAGTCAGCAGGCCTGCCATGACATCCCTACAGCCTCTTCCCGAGCTCGCTTCCAAGGCGCCCATCCCATTGGGCACTCATCTGTCGCTTTACACCCGGCTGATCCGGACGCCTGACGAGGTCGATCAGGACAGCCTGCGTCACTACCTGCAACAACATCTGGATCAAACCAGGCGTCTTGCGAATGACCTTCCCGCCGACGTGGCTGATCTTTCGGGGTGGGTGCATGGCAAGTGCCAATCCGTGGCGAAGCGTTATCACACCTATCTGGAAGGCCGCCGGGCAGGCAATCGCAGGCAATTCTTCAGCAACAAAGCACATGCCCTGTATTTCCTTCAACAGGTCGCACCGAGCAAACTGGTAGACGGCGCCTGGCTGTATGGCACCCTCAGGCATGCCGATGACTGGAGGTTTCGCGGCCTGATCCGCACCTATCTGGAAGAGCTGGGCGATGGCGATCCGGCGCTCAACCATGTAGTGCTCTACCGCAACCTTCTCGCTGAACACGACTGCTCGGCGGTCGCCCCGCTCGATGACGTTCTGTATCTACAGGGCACGATTCAGCTGGCGCTCGGAAGGCTTTGCGACGAATGCCTGCCGGAGATGCTCGGCTACAACCTTGGCTACGAACAACTGCCCCTGCATCTGCTGATCACGGCCTTCGAACTCAATGAGCTTGGCATCGACCCGTATTACTTCACACTCCATGTCACCATCGACAATGCCAGCTCGGGCCATGCACTGAAGGCCGTCGAAGCCGTTGTGAATTTGTTGCCGAATGACCAGGCCCGGGGTGAGTTCCTCGAGCGTTTGCGCGCGGGTTACCTGTTGAATGATCTCGGTAAAAACTCCACCGATGTGATTCGCTCCTTTGACCTTGAGCAGCAAGTCGTCGCCATGCTTGAACACAAGGCGACCTTCGGCCAGCACATGCACTCGGACTTCTGCCGTCTGGAAGGACGGACCATCAACCAGTGGCTGGCCACCCCAGGTCAAAGCAGAGCGCTGCTCGCGGCCCTGGAAAACAAAGGCTGGATCAAGCGTCATCAAGACCCGCAAGACAGCCGCTTCTGGCAACTGATCGACGGCCCCGGCGCGGTGATGTTCGGCATATTCAACGGGTATGAAAAACAACTGTTGAACGATTGGATTGCCGGCGATTGGCAAACACCTGCGGCGACCACCGCCGATCCGTTTCGAAACCGTTTCCGTCGCCGCGAACGGGTCGATTCGGCCGTCGAGTCCGCGACACCGCCAACCACCCTGCCGGTTGAAGATCTCATCTCGCTGATGGCTGCGCACTCACACCCGACGCCGCAAGGACTGGCCGCCACCCAGCTCTTCTCCCAACGTCTGTCTCAAGGATTGCTAGCGCAATGAATCACTCCGACATGTCCCTGGACCTGGCCACGGCAGCATCGGCACATGAAAGCCATGATCGCGCGCTGCTTGAATTGGGGCGACGCTTGCAGGCGCAGCACTATCGATTCGTGACGGTCACGCCATTGACTCATCAGCGAGTCAACGAACGGGTGGCAAATCGCACGGCACGCAGCCTCAGGGATGTCTTTGGCTGGAGCCGCCCGTTTCAGACCGGTTTGCTGGCAGGGCAGGAACACCAGGCGTTGCTTGATAGCGGCGTGCTGCACGCCGACGCTGACCTGTGGCTGAGCAACGTACGCTGGTCCAGCCTCGATGACCTGCTGTTCGTTCATTCCAGCTTCCCGACCCTGGCCCACGACTCGGTATTTTTCGGCCCCGATACTTATCGCTTCGCCCAGGCGATCGAGGGTTTTCTACGTACATCCGTGCACCCGATACGAACGGCCGTGGACATCGGGTGCGGGAGCGGTGTCGGGGCCATTCTGATAGCCAGGGCAAGACCAAACGCACAAGTACAAGCGCTGGACATCAATCCCACCGCGCTGAAGTACACGACCATCAATGCGACCCTGGCTGGCGTCGACAATATCTGTGTGTCCCACAGCGATATCCTTGCAGGCACAGCCGGCCATTTCGACCTGATCATTGCCAATCCGCCGTACATGCAAGACACAGAGCGGCGCGCCTACCGGCATGGCGGCGAGCATCTGGGATCGGAGTTGTCAGTGCGAATCCTCAAGCAATCGATCGAGCAATTATCTGCGGGTGGCAGCCTGCTTCTTTACACCGGTGCACCCTCTGTTGAGGGGGTTGATCTGCTCTTCGAGCAGGCATGGCCATTGATCGACCGGTCTGACCTGGCATGGACGTACCGGGAGATGGATCCCGACGTCTTTGGTGAAGAACTGGTAACCGAAACGTACCGTGAGGCCGAGAGAATCGCCGCAGTCGTTCTTACGGTGACTCGCCTGTAGGAGCGTAGCTTGCTCGCGAAAAACGTCCCGACAACGCGTTCGTTCAGACTGTACGCGTTATCGTTGGCCTCCATCGCGAGCAAGCTGCGCTCCTACAGATCAGCGCAACCCGGGCCACCGCAAGTAGTGTGAAATAAGTAACCCGGCAGAACGCCGGGTTAGCTGCATCAGGATTTGCGACCTGGGCCGCCACTCATCCCGCCTTCATCGCGACCCGCTTTCGAGTCTTTGTCGCGGTCGTCGGCCATGTTGCTGCCGCGACCGGCGCCCTGACCACCACGGGTCATAGGGTCCGCGTCACTGGATTGCCGTCCGCCCGAGGCCTGGCCACCTTTCTGGCCTGGTTTGGCAGTGTTGTCCTTATCGTCGGTGAATTCGCCACCGCGATTGGCCTGCCCGCCACCGGACATGCGATCGTTATCGCGCGATGGTTGTCCGCCCGAAGCCTGTCCGCCTTTTCGGCCTGCCTCGGACGCCCGTTGTGGATCTTTCTCAATGTTTGCACCCGGCGCTCCTGCGCCTTGCTTGCCGGCTTGCGACGCCTTGTCCGGATCATTGGAAAAATTGCCTGGATTTTTATTTCCTGTATTGGCCATTTCTGTTCACCTCTACATCATGGGTACGAGCAAGGGGCCCGTCTTATTCGGAGGATGCAGAAAATCGAAAGTTTGAACGCAATCGCCTGGCTCGCGACGAGTGGATCAGGCGGTTTGGTTCCATCGAAAATGCGCCCGTTCGACTGGCGGTCCTTATGCGATCCAGGGCACCTTATGCTGGAGTTTCAGATCAAAGGGTCAAGGTTTGTTCAACGGATTAACGCGTAGAATTGCCTCGAGCGACTCGCACCCGGGAGGTCAGTCAATGACAGAACACATCGTGCATTTTCACTGCCAGATAGACCAGGCAACGACCGAGCGCTTCAGGGACTGCTGCCTGGAGGCCATCGATCAGGGCGCCACCTCCCTGCTGCTCAATCTGTCCACGTGCGGAGGCAGCACCAATTTCGGCTTCACTCTCTACACCTTCCTGAAGTCGTTGCCGGTGCCGCTGTGTGCCATCAACGCCGGCAATATCGAGTCGATGGGGATCATCATGTTCCTGGCGGCGGGCCGGCGTATCACCTCGCCCCATGCCCGGTACTTGATACACCCGATGAACTGGTACTTCAGCCAGAAATCGGTCGACCATCAACGACTGCGCGAATACCTGTCGAGCCTGGACAATGACCTGGCCCGCTACGTGCAGATCTACGCGCTGGAAACCGCCGATGCCGCGACCAAGCTCGATATTTTCCACTGCCTGTCGGCGGAAGAAAAAGTCATCGCCGCCCATGAGTCACTGGCGTACGGCATCGCGCACGAGATGAAGCAGATGGTGTTTGCCGATAACGTCAAACACTGGAAAGTCAGTGGTGGATGATCCCTCGCGGGCACTCAACGCGCGCTGTCCTGGCCGTTGTAGCGTTCGAAAATGGCGCCTTCGATCCCCAGCACTTCACGGGTGTCGGCGTAGATTCCGACACCTTTTTCCCACACGTACTTGATCGTTTGATCGGCGCAGCGAATCCGGTAGTTGAGTTCGAACGGCTCCTGACGCGACAGCGCGTACTGAACCTCGCGCCAGACGTAATCGGCATCCTGCGCCACAATCAGGCTGTTGTAGGTGAACTCGTGATTGTCGATCAACCGCTCCGCAGGATAACCGGTCAATTGCAGGCACCCGGCGCTGACGAACTCCATGGTCCAGTCCCGGTTGTTGCGCCCGCGATAGATCAGCCCCGGCATGCTGTCGAGCAAGCTGGTGCTGCTGCGCTGGCTGGCCAGCAAGGCAACCTCGCGCCGTTTGTGCGCGGTGATGTCGCCGACCACCAGGTAATAACCCTGCCTGCCACGCTTGAGGCTGACCTCGAACCAGCGCATGTCCCCTGAAGGATGGACGAAACGCAGCCGCTGATTGAAGGAGATGTCAGGACGGCGCCGCAATTCGTGTAGCGCCTGGCGCCACAGCGAACGGTCTTCGTGGTGCACATAATCGATGAGGTTGTGGCCGGTGGGCGGCACATCCATCAGATCGATCCAGGCCAGGTTGAAATGGACAATCTGACCATCATCGCGTAGTTCCAGCAGCGCCGCGGGAAAGCGATCCATCAGGTGCAGGGTCGCTTCCTGCACCAGTGCCTCTGGCCATTCCATCATTTAATGGCGCTCCTGATGTCGGGTACAGGCGCCGTTGTGCACCCACGCCGCCAATTCCAGGCGCGAGTGCAGGCCGAGCTTCTGCAACAGATTCTTCACGTAGGTCTTGACCGTACCATCGCTGATGCCCAGTTCCCGGCCGATCTGTTTATTGCTCATGCCCGCCGCAATCAGCGCCAGCGTCTGCCCTTCGCGCTCGGTCAGATGGTGGGTGTCGAGTTGATCCGCATCGGGCGCGGGGCGCTGCACCGGCTCGCGCTGGTCGGCCAGCAGGGCAATCAGGGTCGAGTCCAGGACGATTGCCCCTTCGTTGCAATTGCGCATATAGGCCAGCAAGGCCTCGGGCTCGGTTTCCTTGAGCACATACCCGCTGGCCCCCAGGCGCAAGGCCATCAGCAACTCGGCGCGGTCCATCGAAGCGGTCAGCACCACGACCTGGCAATCAAGGCGCAGCTGGCGCAGTTCATCGAGCACTTGCAAGCCACTGAGGCCCGGCATGTGCAGGTCCAGCAGGACCTGCCGCGGCGCCAGGTTCACCGCCAGGTTGATGCCTTCCCGGCCACTGGCGGCCTGCCCCACCACTTCGAAGTCGTCACTGGCGCCGAACAACTGTGCCAGTCCCTTGCGAAACAAAGGATGATCATCGATCAACAACAAGGTCGTGCAATCCATCGAAACTCCCCTCTGGCAAGTGTTGCTGGCGGCACAGGCCAAGGTGCACGCGTACCCCGTGCGGGCGGATGGCCTCAAGGGTCAACCGGGCGCCAATGCTCGCGGCCCGCTCGCGAATGATCGCCAGGCCGAAATGGTTTTCTTCCCCGGACGCGGGGCTCAATCCAATGCCGTCGTCTTCAATCGACAC
Source organism: Pseudomonas fluorescens (assembly GCF_902498195.1). Classification (GTDB taxonomy): domain Bacteria; phylum Pseudomonadota; class Gammaproteobacteria; order Pseudomonadales; family Pseudomonadaceae; genus Aquipseudomonas; species Aquipseudomonas fluorescens_BU. The sequence continues at coordinate 828,586 of NZ_CABVIY010000003.1, forward strand.
CGAAACATCACCGTCCTGGTCTTGCCGCAACTCGATGCGCACATGCCGCGCATGGGAATGGCGTACCGCGTTGGCCAGCGCCTCGCGAATGATCTGCAACACCTGCAATTCGGTTTCCGGGCTCAAGGCATCGTCGGGCAAGCGATTGTCCAGCTCGAACACAATGATGCAGCGCCTGGAGAACTCCGCGACGGAATCGGCCAGGGCCTGGCGCAACGAACGGCCGTCCATGGTCAGGCGGGCACTGGTGATCAGTTCGCGCACCTGGCGTTGCAGCTGGCTCAAGCCATCGCGCAATTCCTGCAACACCGCACCGGCCTGCACCGGCTCGGCCAGGTGCGATTGCAGCAACCGTGCCTGAAAGGAAAGATAGCCCAACTGTTGCGCCACTGAGTCGTGCAGCTCGCGGGCCAGGGCACCGTTGCGGGACGTGGCCTGTTTGCGCTGTTGCTCTCGTGTGTGGCAGAGCAGGCGAAGGCTGACGCCGATGGCCTGCGCCGCCTCTTCCAGCAACTGGCGCCAGCTCGCCCCGGCCGGTCGTGGGGTATCAAGCAACAACGCGCCCGGGCTTGCCGCGTCGCCCGGCGGCAAGGCACACACCAGGCGATGCACGCCCCGCTGCCGGCATGGCCCGCAGGGCTGGGTGTCATCCGTCAGGGACGGGGCGCGCCAGGGGCAGTCCTCGACTTGCTGGCAACCCTCGACCAAAGCGCGCCGGGCCGGCCCCTGATCCGTGCCGCCCAGGATCAGTGTCAGCCTGCAATTGGGCACCAGTGCTTCGAAACGGTCCGCAAAACCGGGCAAGGCACCGTCACCGTGCACCTGGGACAAGGGCAACCCGGCCAACAGCTTGCGCACATTGCGCGCCTGTCCGTCACGAACACCCGCCAACCAGAGCGGCCACCACTGCCCTCGTGTTCGCACTATCCCCCACTCCCTTGTCCGCTTGCTCGGCTATGAGCAAAGACGAGCAACTTCCATGCCCTGAATCACTGCGGGTTGCGAATCACCCCTGTAGGAGCGAGCCCTGCTCGCGATGGTCGTCAACGATGACGCGGGTTGTCTGAATGAACGCGGTGTCTGGACATCCATCGCGAGCAGGCTCGCTCCTACAGGGGCACGCGTACATCCGGGAAAGCAGATCGGCTATCAGGCCGCCTCGCTTTGGCTTTTCGCGAGGCGGCCTAGTAGCCGGCCTGACGTTGGCTGGTGCCCCGATCCCTGTAGGAGCGAGCCTGCTCGCGATGGTCGTCAACGATGACGCGGGTTGTCTGAATGAATGCGGTGTCTTGACGTTTTTCGCGAGCAGGGCTCGCTCCTACAGGGGCACGCGTACATCCGGGAAAGCAGGTCGGCTATCAGGCCGCCTCGCTTTGGCTTTTGCGGTGTACGCCCCCTCGTGAGGCCGAGAGGAGGTTCTGCGCAGTGGGTAAACCGGCAGGACGCCGGTTTAGCCGCGCTGGGCCAGGGATGGCCCATCGCGGCGACCCACGGAGCAGGACCGGAACAAGGGCATGCCGAGCCCCAGCGAGGCACCGAACAAAAGGGGCAAAAGCGCTTGGTTACTTGGCGCTTTTCCAAGTGACCCGCTGTAATAGCGGAACCATTAGCCGCCGTGACCGCAGCAACGGATATGTACCCCGTCCCAGTGTCCCCCCGCCCCAACAAAACAAGGCCTATCTCCAAAGAGGTAACCCTTTTTCCAGATTGAGAGAATTTTCCCCATAGGAAATTATCTTCCCCAACAGGAAACAAAACATCCCATTCCCACGCCTCTTTCCCGCCCTGCCAACAGGCGCGGATCAATCAGGAAAGCCAGCATGACGGATAGACACAGCATCGCCCCGGACCGACTCCATAGCCTGCCGCGCTATCGCCCGCCGCATCCGCGCGAAGCCGCCACCCGGCATATCGTGGCCCTGCAATCGGCGGCGGCCTGCGCGTCCTTCGTTGGCGAGCTGGATCAGCCCCTGGTGCTGAACCAGCAGAACGCCGACTTCAGCGCTCGCCTGGATCAGGCACTGGCCAGCGCCACCATCGGCACTCACCTGTACATCATGGGCGACGAGGCCTTCATCTGGCGCATCCACGGCCAGGCCCGCAACGCCGGGCTGGAAGAGGACGAGATCGACATTACCCGCTCCGTCGTCGGCCAGCGCCAGGTGTATTGCGTGCATTGCGGCCTGACCCAGGCGGCGGCAGCGCAACCGACACACACCTGCATCGGTTGTGACGTCGGCCTGGAAGTACGCGAACACTTTTCCCGGCGCCTGGGGGCTTACCTCGGTGTCTGCACCAACCCCGACCAGCCTTACGCGGGGGGCCGCGCATGAACAGCGTGCTCAACGTGCGGGTCAGCGCGGCGAGGATGCTCACGCCGGTGGTGCGCGAATTGACCCTGGCGCCGTGCGCCGGCGCCCTGCCCGGCTTCTCCCCCGGCAGTCATGTGCAGGTCCACCTGCCACTGGGCAGCGGCCCATTGCGCAATGCCTATTCACTGACCAGCGACCCGGCGCACAGCCAGCACTACCGCATCGCCGTGCGCTGGCAGGAACGCTCCCGTGGTGGTTCACAGTACCTGCACCGGCACGTCCAGGTCGGCGACACCCTGCAGATCTCAGCCCCGGCCAATCTCTTCGCCCTGCACTCGACCGCCAGCAGGCACATCCTGATCGCCGGCGGCATCGGCATCACGCCGTTCATGTCGCACATCGCGGCGCTGGAGCAGCGTCAGGCCTGCTTCGAATTGCACTACCTGTGCCGTCCGGGCCTGAGCGATGCCTACCTCGAAGAGTTGCAACAACGGTTGGGGTCGCGCCTGCACACCTATGACCGTCGCCCGGACCTGGGCCGGATCCTGCGCGACCGCCCGCTGGGCAGCCACCTGTACACCTGCGGCCCGCAACCCTTGATCGACGCGGTTCGCCAGCAGGCCCAGGCCCTGGGCTGGCCCCTGGTGCGGGTGCACTGGGAAGCCTTCAAGGGTGCCGAACCGGGAAAACCCTTCGACCTGGAACTGCTGCGCAGCGGGCGACGCCTGCGGGTCGGCGCCGAGCAAAGCCTGCTCGAAGCGCTGGAAAGCGCCGGGGTGCAAGTCCCCAACCTGTGCCGGGGCGGGGTCTGCGGCCAGTGCATGACCCGTCACCTGGGCGGCGAAATCGAGCACCGCGACAGTTTCCTGAGCCCCGCCGAACAAGCCGGATTTCTCATGCCCTGCGTCTCTCGCGGCTGCGGGCCTTGCGTTTCGCTGGACCTTTAGGAGTCGACCATGACCATTCCATCAAGCGCCGTGCAGAGCTACCGCAACGACTTCAGCTTTCGCAACAGCCCCGCCGCCATCCGCCGCTTTCCCTTTCCGTTCACCGAGGACAGCTACCTGTATTCGGTCAACATTGAACCGGCCATCTCCCGCGATCCCGGTTCGGTCTACCAGCACGGCTTCGACATTGACGAACACTACCGTTCGGAAATGGCCGAACGCGCGCTGGTGCTGGACAAGGACCCGCGCCGTTACCTGGTGATGCCGCACATGCAAGTGGCCGCCTGGGATGCCTTGCAAATGCTCATGGAGCATCTCGCCGCCGACTACCCGCAGTGGTTCACGCTCGATCGCCAGGGTGACCACTGGCATTGGCGCAACCTGCTTTTGAACATCGACCAGCGCTTTGTCTTTGGCGACGCCGCGAGCCTGCCCTGCGAGCCGCTGGAGTTCATCACCCGTCAGGTCCAGGGCGATTTCGCCCTGCTCGACCAGCGCGACGGCGACCTGTACATGGACGCCGGCATGGTCACCAGCCCGGCTGACTGGTCCCTGGCGTTCGACGCCGGCATGAGCTTCAAGCAATGGCATTCCCCCGTGCCGATGGCTCACCAGATGGGCGTGTTCGACCGGGCGCTGAAGTACCTGCTGGCCCTGCAAGCGGGGCGACCGGTCCGGCGCCTGAACTGGACCCTGACGATCAATCCGCGCCTCGATTCCTCGCCCGAGACCTTCCACGAATGGGGTGCCGACCGTGGCCGAATCACCGCCGAAAACGCCGGGCAGCAGGTGCACCTGCGGGTCGAGCTGCAAGTCATGGCACGCCTGCCCCGCAGCCACGCGGTGATGTTCAGCATCCGCACCTACCTGATCAGCATGAACGAACTGGTCACCCAGCCGGGCTGGGGCTGCCGCTTGCACCGCGTGCTGCGCGATCTGCCCGAGCCGATCGCCGAATACAAGGGCATGGGCCGCTATCGCACCACCCTGGTCGAGTGGCTGAGCCAATTCGACCCGCAAGCCTGACCTTTTCCCCCACTTTCCCGACAAGGATTCTCCAATGACACACTCATGGCGTATTTCCGCACTGGCCGAACGGCACCGCGCACTCGGCTCCAACCTCGAAGACTGGAATGGCATGGGCACGGCCTGGACCTACGCCAGCGACCTGGCCGACCACCATCAGGCTATCCGCACCCGCGCCGGGCTGATGGATGTCTCGGGGCTGAAAAAAGTCCACTACGTCGGCCCTCACGCCGAAAGTCTCCTGCAATGGGCCACCACCCGCGACATCGCCAAGCTCTATCCCGGCAAATCGGTGTACGCCTCGATGCTCGACGAGGACGGCAAGTTCGTCGATGACTGCATCGTCTACCGCACCGGCCCCAACGCCTTCATGGTGGTCCATGGTGCCGGCAACGGCCATGAAATGCTGGTGCGCTCAGCCCAGGGCCGGCAAGTGGCGGTGCTGTTCGATGACGACCTGCACGACTTGTCGCTGCAAGGGCCGCTGGCCGTGGACTTTCTCGCCGAGCACGTTCCCGGGATCCGCCAGCTGCCGTACTTCCATCACCTGCAAACCCGCCTGTTCGACCGCCCGGTGATGATCTCCCGCACCGGCTATACCGGCGAGCGCGGCTACGAAATTTTTTGCAAGGCGGCCGATGCACCGGCGCTGTGGGACGCGATTCTCGAACAGGGCGCGAGCCTGGGCATCATCCCCTGCGCCTTTACCGCGCTGGACTGGTTGCGCGTCGAAAGCTCGCTGATGTTCTTTCCCTACGACAACTCGCAGATGTACCCCTTCGCCGATCAGAAGGCCGGCGACACCCTCTGGGAAATGGGCCTGGATTTCACCGTGTCCCCGGAAAAACGCGAATTCCGTGGTGCCGACGAGCATTTCCGGCTGCGTGGCCAGGAGCGTTTCAAGATCGCCGGTGTATTGCTCGAAGGCGTGCGCGCCGCCGAGGCCGGCGACACCCTCTGGCAGGACGGCAAGCAAGTCGGGGTGATCACCTGCGGCATGTATTCGCGCCTGAGCAAACGCTCCATGGCCATCGCGCGCCTGAGCGTTGCCTGCGCCCTTCCCGGCATCGCCCTGCAGGTGCGTGGCAGCCAGGAAACGCCGGCCGTGACCCACGCCCTGCCCTTCGACGACCCGCAAAAAACCAAGCGCACGGCCAAGGGCTGAACCTTCCCCTCACTTGCAACCTGGGAATCTTCAATGGACATCAGCAACGAGCATTACATTCTCAAGATCAACTGCCCGGCAGCGTCCGGCATCGTCGCCGCCATTACCGCCTGCCTGGCCCGGCAGCAGTGCTACATCAGCGAGCTGGCGCAATTCGACGATGAGTTCACCGGGCAGTTTTTCATGCGCGCGGTGTTTCGCTTCAACACCGGGGTCAGCGGTGACGTCGGTGCCCTGCGCGAGGACCTGGGCGACCTGGCCGGCGGCTTCGACATGCAGTGGCAGCTGTTCTGCACGAGTGAACCGACCCGGGTGCTGCTGATGGTCAGCAAATTCGACCACTGCCTGACCGACCTGCTCTATCGCCACCGCAAGGGCGAGATGGACATGCACATCACGGCGGTGGTTTCCAACCATCTGGACCTGCGGGCCATGGCCGAACGCGAAGGCATCCGCTTCATCTACCTGCCCATCACCCCGGACAGCAAGGCCAGCCAGGAAGCCGAGCTGATGCGCATCGTCGAGGACACCCGCACCGACCTGGTGGTGCTGGCCCGTTACATGCAGATCCTGTCCGACGGCCTGTGCCAGCAGTTGTCGGGGCGCGCCATCAATATCCATCACTCGTTCCTGCCCGGGTTCAAGGGCGCCAAGCCTTATCACCAGGCCTACGACCGGGGCGTGAAGCTGATCGGTGCCACCGCCCACTACGTCACCAGCGACCTCGACGAGGGGCCGATCATCGAGCAGGAAATCCAGCGCGTCGACCACACCCACCTGCCCGACTCACTGGTCGCCATCGGCCGCGACACCGAAACCGTCGCCCTCTCCAAGGCTTTGAAATACCACCTGGAGCACCGGGTGTTCATCAACCAGGACAAGACAGTGATCTTTCGCTGAGCACCCTGTTCTCCCAAGCGCTTTTACGAGGCACGATCATGACTTTACGCGTAGCAATCATCGGCGCCGGTCCTTGTGGCATGGCGCAACTTCGAGCGTTCCAGTCGGCCCGCGACCAGGGTGCCGACATCCCGCAACTGGTGTGCTACGAAAAGCAGGCCGATTGGGGCGGCATGTGGAATTACACCTGGCGCACCGGGCTGGACGAGAACGGCGAACCGGTGCACGGCAGCATGTACCGCTACCTGTGGTCGAACGGGCCGAAGGAATGCCTGGAGTTCGCCGACTACACCTTCGAAGAACACTTTGGCCGCGCCATCGGCTCCTATCCGCCGCGCGAAGTGCTCTGGGACTACATCAAGGGCCGGGTCGAAAAGGCCGGCGTGCGCGATTACATCCGCTTCAACAATGTGGTGCGCCAGGTCACGTTCGACGCGCAAAGCCAGCGCTTCACCGTGCAGGCCCACGACTACAACAGCGATACCCTGACCTGCGAAACCTTCGACTACGTGATCAACGCCTGCGGCCACTTCTCTACCCCCAAGGTGCCGTACTTCGAGGGGTTCGAACAGTTTGCCGGGCGCATCCTGCATGCCCATGATTTCCGCGAGGCGCTGGAGTTCAAGGGCAAGGACCTGCTGATCGTCGGCAGCAGCTATTCCGCCGAGGACATTGGCTCGCAATGCTACAAATACGGCGCGCGCAGCATCACCAGCTGCTACCGCACCGCGCCGATGGGGTATGCCTGGCCGGACAACTGGGAAGAAAAGCCCCTGCTGCAACGCCTGGAAAACAACCGGGCGTACTTTGCCGACGGCAGCAGCAAGCACATCGACGCGGTCATTCTGTGCACCGGCTACAAGCATCACTTCCCGTTCCTGCCGGACGAACTGAGCCTCAAGACCGACAACCGCCTGTGGCCGATGAACCTCTACAAGGGCGTGTTCTGGGAACCCAACCCCCGGCTGATCTACCTCGGCATGCAGGATCAGTGGTACTCCTTCAACATGTTCGACGCCCAGGCCTGGTATGCCCGCGATGTCATACTCGGGCGCATCGCGCTGCCGAGCCAGGCGCAAATGATTGCCGACAGCCAGCAATGGCACGAGCGCGAACAGACCCTGCACACCAACCAGCAGATGTTCGAGTACCAGGGGGCCTACATCCAGCACCTGGTGGACGCCACCGACTACCCGAACTTCGACATCGCCGCCGTCAACGACACCTTCCTGCACTGGAAGCACGACAAGGCGGAAAACATCATGGGCTATCGCGACAAATCCTACCGCTCGTTGATGACCGGCACCCAGTCGCCTCCCCATCACACCCCCTGGCTGCAAGCCCTGGACGACTCCATGGCGGCGTACCTCGGCGAGCCGCCGGCCGCCATCAAATCCGTCGGCTGACCCTGGAGCCTGCCCATGAACGCACCTCGCATTTCCCGACCCCGGGAGCCTGGCCTGTTTGCCCGCGCTCCGAACCTTGAGCGCTACCGGGTCGCGGGCGGTGGCCTGACCCTGGTCGCCCTGGCGCCCGGCGACAGCCTGCAAGTGATCGACCTCGAAGGTCGGCAACCCTGCGAGCTGCTGGCGTTGGCAGCGAGCGGTCACAGCGCCCTGGCGGACTGGGCGCTGAAGGCTTCGCCGGCCTGTGGCTTCATCGCCGAACGGCTGGCCGACGGCAGCGTGCAGGCGCAACGGCTGGTCCAGGCGCTGCGCCGGCGCGGTATCGACCCGCGACAGCTGCCCGACGCGGCGTCGCTCTGGGACCAGGACACCCCGGCCGGTCATAGTCGGCACTTCGTCGCCAGCGATGACGTGCTGGTGATCGTGGCCGCGCCGGCCGGACCGACTTCGGTGGACCGGCAATACCGGCCCAGCGAACTCAGGCTGTGGGTGACGCGGGCCAATCCTTCGTCGCTGTTGTTGCCCGCGCTGCCGGAACCCCTGGGTGAACTGCTCGACGAGTTCACCCTCAAGCCGGGCACGGCCCACAGCTACACCGTCGGCAAAGGCCAGTACGTGCAGGTGCTGGATGTCGCTGGCCGGCAGTGCTCGGACTTCGTCGCCCTGGATCGACGGGCACTGGATCGCGGGCTGGAGCTGGATCTGGACCAGACCGTCACCCGCACCCTGAACGGCAGCGCCTACCCGGCACCGGGGCTGTTTTCGAAGTTTTTCGACCGCCAGATGCAGCCGATGCTGGAGGTGGTGCAAGACACCGTCGGGCGCCACGACTCGTTCGCCCTGGCCTGCGCCGCGCGCTATTACGAGAGCCACGGCTATTTCGGGCACGACAACTGCAGCGACAACCTCAGCCGGGTGTTGGCCGCCCATGGCGTGGCGGCCCGCAGCGGTTGGCCGGCGATCAATTTCTTCTTCAACACCAGGGTCGACGCGCACCAGCAAATGACCCTGGACGAACCCTGGTCGCGCCCCGGCGATTACGTGCTGCTGCGGGCCATGACCGACCTGCTGTGCGGCAGTACCTCGTGCCCGGATGACATCGACCCGGCCAATGGCTGGAACCCCACGGATATCCATGTCCGCCTCTACAGTGACAAGGAGCGCTTTTCGATCGCCATGAGCACTCGAACCACGGCCGATGCCGACCCGATTCTCACCCGTGAGTCCGCCTTTCACTCACGCACCCGCGCCATGACCGGCAGCTTTGTCGATTACCGCAACTGGTGGCTGCCACTGCGCTATGACGGCTATGGCGCCATCGAGGAGTACCTGGGATGCCGCGAACGGGTGGCGGTGATGGACCTGACCGCCCTGCGCAAATTCGACATCACCGGCCCCGACGCCGAGGCCTTGTTGCAGTACTGCCTGACCCGCGACGTGCGGCGCCTGGCGGTGGGGCAAGTGGTGTATTCGGCGATGTGCCACGAACACGGCGGCATGCTCGACGACGGCACCTTGTTGCGAATGGGCCAGGACAACTTCCGCTGGATCTGCGGCGAAGACTTCGCCGGGACATGGCTGCGCGAGCAGGCGCAGGCGCTCGGCATGAAGGTCTGGATCAAGTCGGCCAGCGAGCAGATCCACAACCTGGCGGTGCAAGGCCCGATGAGCCGCGACCTGCTCAAGCAGATGGTCTGGACACCCGCCGGCCAGCCGAGCCTGGAAAACCTCGGCTGGTTCCGTTTCCTGGTGGGTCGCCTGGACGGCTACGACGGCTGCCCGTTGATGATCTCGCGCACCGGCTACACCGGTGAACTGGGCTACGAAGTCTGGTGCCACCCCGACGATGCCGGGCAGGTCTGGGACCGCATCTGGGCCCTCGGCCAGCCCCTGGGCGTGGTGCCGCTGGGCCTGGAAGCGCTGGACATGCTGCGCATCGAGGCCGGGCTGATTTTTGCCGGCTACGAGTTCAGCGACCAGACCGACCCGTTCGAAGCCGGAATCGGTTTTTCGGTACCGCTGAAAAGCAAGACCGACGACTTCATCGGGCGCGACGCCCTGCTGCGGCGCAGCGCCCATCCGGCCCACAAACTGGTCGGCCTGCACCTGAGCGGCAACGAAGGGGCTCACCACGGTGACCCGGTGTATCGCGGCAGGGCTCAGGTCGGCGTCATCACCAGTGCCTGCCGTTCGCCGCTGCTGGCCAGCAACATCGCGTTGTGCCGGGTGGATGTGGCGTGTGCCGATCCCGGCACGGTACTGGAAATCGGCAAAGTCGATGGCCTTCAGAAGCGCATCAGCGCCACGGTCAGCGCAGCGATTTTCTACGACCCGGACAAAAGCCGGGTGCGTAGCTGATCGACCTTTTTGACTGCCCATACACCCCCCTCCTGTAGGAGCGAGCATGCTCGCGATGATCGTCAACGATAACGCGGGGCGCCTGACTACCCGCGGTGCCTGGATGTCCATCGCGAGCAGGCTCGCTCCTACAGGGTTCGGTTCTACTCAGACATGGGAATACCAAGATGGAAGCGACGACGTTCGAGGCCGTACCGCAGGCCGCCCCTACAGCGGGCAGCCTGCACCGCAAGATCGATTGGCGCGGGGCGTTCTGGGTCGCCAGTGGCGTTCCGGCCCTGGTGCTGTTCTCCATTGGCGCGATTGCCGCAACGGTGGGCAAACCGGCGTGGATCGTCTGGATCGTGTCGATCCTGTTCGGCTTCATCCAGGCGTTCACCTACGCCGAAATTGCCGGCCTGTTCCCGCACAAGTCCGGCGGCGCTTCGGTCTACGGCGCGGTGGCCTGGGTGCGCTACAGCAAGCTGATCGCCCCGGTGTCGGTGTGGTGCAACTGGCTGGCCTGGTCACCGGTGCTGTCGATTGGCTCAGGGCTGGCGGCCGGCTACATCCTGACCGCCCTGTTCCCCGCCGATGCCCTGATCAACACCTGGCAACTGACTTTGGTCGATCTGGGCTGGATCAAGAGCGGGCTGTCCCTGCGGATCAACGCGACGTTCGCCATCGGCCTGTTGATCCTGCTGACGGTGTTCGCGGTGCAGCACGGCGGTATCCTGCGTTCGGCACGCCTGACCCTGGTGCTGGGCGTGACCTCGCTGATCCCATTGTTGCTGGTGGGCGTGGTGCCGTTGTTCACCGGCGACGCGGCCCAGGCCAATTTCCTGCCGCTCTACCCCCTGGCCCATGATGCGGCCGGGCAAGTCATCGACGGGCCCTGGGACCTGTCCGGCTGGTCGCTGATGGCCGGCGGATTGTTCATGGCGGCCTGGTCGACCTACGGTTTCGAAACCGCGGTGTGCTACACCCGGGAATTCAAGGACCCCAAGCGCGACACCTTCAAGGCGATTTTCTATTGCGGCCTGCTGTGCATCCTGGTGTTCACCCTGGTGCCCCTGGCCTTCCAGGGCAGCCTCGGCCTGGGGCAACTGGTGACGCCGGCGGTGCTCGACGCCAGCGGCGCAATCGTCACGCCGGCGGTCTACAGCGGCCTGTTGTCGCCGGCCATCTACAGCGGCATGGGGGTTGGCCAGGTCATGGCCGACAGCATTGGCGGCGGTCAAGTGGTGGCCAACATCGTCCTGATCATGCTGGTGCTGGCGACCCTGCTGGCGATCATGACCTCGATGTCCGGTTCCTCGCGCACCCTGTATCAGGCGTCGGTGGACGGCTGGCTGCCGAAATACCTGGGCCGCACCAACGAACACGGCGCCCCCACGGCGGCGATGTGGACGGACCTGTCATTCAATCTGCTGCTGTTGCTGATGTCTGACTATGTGTTCGTGCTCGCGGCGTCCAATGTCAGTTACATCATCTTCAACTTCCTCAACCTCAATGCCGGCTGGATCCATCGAATGGATCGCCCGGACTGGGTACGTCCGTACAAGGCGCCTACCGTGCTATTGGCCGCCGGCGCGGTGCTGAGCTTCGTCAACCTGGCGTGCATGGGCCTGGGCGCCGATATCTGGGGCGCGGGCACCCTGGTGACCGGGCTGCTGCTGGCGTTGATGATCCTGCCGGTGTTCTGGTTCCGCCACTACGTGCAGGACAAGGGCCGCTTCCCCCAGGCCATGCTCGATGACCTGTATGTCCAGGCCGATACGGGTCTCAAGCGCGCGGGCTGGTTGCCCTATGCCACGCTGATTGCCGGCGTGCTGGTGGTGTACGGCTGCCATCAACTGGTAGCCTGAGCGCCCTTGCCCGCCGGTCAGTGATGGAACATCGGGGCGCCGCCGCGCCTCGATGATCGCTTCGCCCCCCTTCAATCCAGTCAACGGTGACTCTTTTGATCAGCACGCCCCCTGTACTTGCCCGCGATATCGATGGCAAAGCAATCGCCGCCCAGGTGCTCGACGAGGTTCGAGACGAGGTCCGGGTTCTGGCACGTCAGCAGATCCACCCTGCCCTGGCCGTGCTGCTGGTCGGCGAAGACCCGGCCAGCGAAGTGTATGTGCGCAACAAACTGTTGCGGGCCCAGGAAGTCGGCATCCGCTCCCTGGAATATCGGTTGACGGCCACTGCCAGCCAGGACGAAGTGCTGGCACTGATCGCGCAACTCAACGCTGACGTGGCGGTGAACGGCATCCTGGTGCAACTGCCCTTGCCGGCGCATATCGATGAGGCGGCGGTCATCCATGCCATCGACCCGATCAAGGACGTGGACGGTTTTCACCGGGAAAACGTCGGTGGGCTGGTGCAAGGCATCGAAGTCCTGACGCCCTGCACGCCCAGTGGCTGCATGCGTCTGCTCCAGGAAACCTGCGGTGACTTGAGTGGCCTGCACGCGGTGGTCATCGGTCGCTCGAACATCGTCGGCAAACCCATGGCGACCTTGCTGTTACAGGCCCACTGCTCGGTCAGCGTGGTGCACTCGCGCAGCGTCGATGCGCCAGCGCTGTGCAGGCTGGCGGACATCGTCGTCGCAGCCGTCGGGCGCCCCGGTCTGATTGACGCGTCCTGGCTCAAACCGGGCGCGGTGGTGATCGACGTCGGCATCAATCGCATTGCCACTGAAACGGGCCATCGACTGGTCGGCGATGTCGATTACGCCAGTGCCCGCACCGTGGCCAGCGCGATCACGCCGGTGCCCGGCGGTGTCGGGCCGATGACCATTGCCTATCTGTTGAAGAACACCCTGGTGGCCAGTCAGTTGCAACGGGGTGCGCGGGTGCGTGAGCGGTTGGTGGTGGATGAGGTGGTGCCCGGGTGACCCCGTTGGGCCGGGTGTAGATCCATTGTGGGAGCGGGCTTGCTCGCGAAGGCGGTGTGTCAGTTGACGCCTGTATTGACTGACACACCGCCTTCGCGAGCAAGCCCGCTCCCACAAGGGTTTGAGGGCCTCCTGCCAATCCTTCAAATACTCATCAGCATCTGCCCGCTGTCGACGCGCAACTCGACACCATTGATCGCCCGGGACTCGTCGCTGGCCAGGAACAGTACGCTGGCGGCGACGTCTTCGGGCCGGCACATGCGGTTCATTGGATCGCTGTCGATGGTCAGTCGGTCCGGGTCGACCCCCTGGGGGACGCCGCCTCGGGTCATGTCGGTGAGTACGCCGTCGGGGTGCAGGGTGTTGCAGCGGATGCGGTATTTGCGACGCCGGCACAACACCGCCACCGAACGCGACAGTGCCGCCACCGCGCCCTTTGAGGCGCTGTAGGCCAGGTAATCGTCACGCCCGGCCAGGGCCGCGACGGACGACAGGTTGATGATCGAGCCACCGCTGTCCTTCATCAGCGCGATGCCTTCGCGACAGCCCAGGAACACGCTGTCGGCATTCACCCGCATCAACTTGTGCCAGTCCGCCAGACTGGTTTCTTCGATCGAACCGCACAGCAGAATGCCGGCGTTGTTGACCAGGATGTCCAGGCGGCCATAGTGCTCGCGCACATGGTCGATGACCTGGCGCCACTGGTCTTCTGCACTGACGTCGTGGCGGATGAAGGCCGCCGTCGCGCCGATTTGCGCAGCCAGGGCCTGGCCCGTCTCGACGTCCAGGTCGCTGATCAGCACCTGCGCGCCTTCGGCCGCCAGCAGCCGTGCGCTCGCGGCGCCGATGCCCCTGGCGCCGCCCGTCACCAGCGCGACCTTGCCGTGAACCCGTCCGTTGTTGTCATGCGTCATCAGGTCATCTCCCGTGCGTGGGGCGATTGAAATGGCTGCCCGCCACGTGCGAGCGCGGCGGCAGGCTGTTACCGGACATTGCCATGATTGCTCCTAACGCTGGCTGACCAGGTGGTTGGCGGCGACGTAGCCGAAGGTCATCGCCGGTCCCAGGGTGCCGCCGGCGCCCGGATAACTGGTGCCCATCACCGACGCCGAGCAGTTGCCGATGGCGTACAACCCGGCGATGGCCGTGCCGTCGTCGCGCACCACTTGCGCATGTTCGTTGGTCAGCAGGCCGCCCTTGGTGCCGATGTCGCCGGCGTCCAGGCGCATGGCGTAGTACGGGCCTTTGCGCAGGGGTGCCAGGCACGGGTTGGGCTTGACGTTGCTGTCGCCGTAATAGCGGTCGAAGACATTGCCGCCGCGTCCGAAGTCCAGGTCCACCCCGCTGCCTGCATAGGCGTTGACCTTGGTCACGGTGGCTTCCAGGCCGGTGCTGTCGACGCCGATCTGCTTGGCAAGGCCCGCCAGGGTGTCGGCCTTCCAGTACATCGTGTTGAGCCATTCCCTGCGCAGGCGGCTGTCGGGCATGACCTGGCCCGGCATCAACGGCCCCATGGCGTAGTTGAAGCGGAAATGGGCATCGAAGATCACCCAGGCCGGCACCGACCTGCCGCCGGTTTTCTGGTTGTCCTGGTGCATGGCATCGACGAATTCCAGGTACGGTGCCGCTTCGTTGACAAAGCGCTCACCCTGGCCGTTGACCACGATGGCGCCGGGGAAGGCCCGTTCGGCGAAGATGCCCCGGGGCTTGTCCTCCCCCGGCACGGCAATGGTCGGTGCCCACCAGGCCCAATCCATCAACGCGGTGGCCGCGCCCTGAGCCATGCCGGCTTCCAGCGCAGCGCCGGTGTTGTTGCCCGGTGGTGTCGCGCTCCAGGCCTGGCGGGTTGGCTTGGGCAGGTACTGGTCGCGCAGGGTCTGGTTCTGCTCGAAGCCGCCCGAGGCCAGGATCACCCCGTGGCGGGCGTGCAGGTTCAGCCCGGCGCCGTCTTTGAACACAGTGACTCCACTGACTCGCCCGTTGTCGCTGAGCAGGCCGCGAAAATCGGTGTTGAGCCACAGCGGCACGTCGCGATCCATCAGTGAGCGGCGCAAGGACGCCACCAGCGAACTGCCCAGGGATGCGCGGCGATCCATCTTGCTTTTGCGTCGCCATTTGAAGTCGAGCTTGTAGCGCAGCATCAGTTTCATGATCAGCAGGCGCCAGCCAAAGCTGCGGGCCATGGCCTTGTGCGCATCGCGGGCGGTCCAGGCGATGCGCCCCATCAGCAGGGTCGAGGGCGAGGGTTTGCGCAGGTTCGCCAGCTCATCGCCCAGCAGGCTGGTGTCGAACAGCTCGGGGTCAAGCGTGCGCCCGCCCGCCAGGGCACCCGGCAGGTGCGGATAGTAATCGGGGTATTTGGCGGCCACCGCGTAGCGCACCCGGCTGATGCGGGTTAGCTGTTCGATCATCTTCGGCGCGTTGTCCAGGTAAGCCCGCAAGCGTACTTCCTCGACATGCTCGCCCGCCGCCGCCTGTAAGTAGGCCAGCGCCGTGGCGTAGCTGTCGTTGCCGTTCATGCGTGCAAAATAGTGGTTGTTGGGAATCCAGATACCGCCCCCGGAAATCGCCGAGGTGCCGCCGTACTGGTTGCTTTTCTCCACGACCAGCACGCTGAAACCCTGGTCGGCGAGGAACACCGCCGAGGTCATCGCACCTGCGCCTGAACCGACGACGATCACGTCGTATTGGGTCTGGGACTGAACTTGAGCCGTCATTGTTGTTATGCCATTAGCTGAGGTCAGAAAGAAACCGCCGACGACGCAGCGGGGTGCGCTGGCGGAGTGCAGTTCATGATCGGGGCTGCGGGGGGGTGGGTTCATCGTCAAAGTGGACTAGGGGACTGGCTCCCTGGCCCAGCGCGGCTAAACCGGCGTCCTGCCGGGTTAGCCACTGCGCAATGTGGTTTAAAGGGGGCGCCCAGGCGATCCCCTGTAGGAGCGAGCCCTGCTCGCGAAGGACGTTAACGATAACGCGGGCTTTCTGGATGATCGCGGTTTCTGGGCGTTCATCGCGAGCAGGCTCGCTCCTACAGGGGAACGCGTACATCCGGGAAGCAGGTCGGCTATCAGGCCGGCTCGCTTTACTTTGGCTATTGATCCGCCGTTACAACACCGCACGCCGGGCAGCCCAAGGCCGGGCTTGCTCCAACTGGCTGGCCAGGCGCAGCAACACATCCTCTCCCCCCAGGCGCGCCGTGAACATCATGCCCACCGGCAAACCGTCGTCGCTCTGGCCCAGTGGCAGCGAGATGGCCGGTTGGCCGCTGACGTTGGCCAGCACCGTGAAGCCGGCGCTGCCCATGGCGTTGTGGGCGTAGCTGTCCCAGGGCTGGTCAAGGGACAACAGGCCCAGTTTCGGGGTCAGGCTGCCGGTGACCGGCGAGAGGATCACGTCGTAGCGTTCGAACTGCTGTTCCATGGTCGCGCCGATGGTCTCGAACGACTGGCGGGCGCGGTACAGGTCTTCGCCACGGGTGCCCTTCGAACGTTCCAGGTTGACGAGCGTGATCTTCTCCAGGTCCTGCGCCGTCGCCGCCCGCCCGAGCACCTGTTGGCGGTCGTCGATCAGGGTACGCAGCGCCGTGCCGATCACCATGCCATGGGCGCCGAACAACTGGCGCGGATCGACGTTGAGCGTCAACTCGTCCAGTTCATGTCCCAGGGCCGACAGTTGCTTGATGGTCTGCTCCAGGGTCGCGGCAATGGCCGGCTCCAGCGGCGCACCGGTCAGCGACTGACGGACCACGGCGACGCGCAATTTGCCCGGTTCGCGCTGCAGTTCTTCCACATAGGGCCTGGCCAGCGGCGGGCACCAATAGGCACTGCCGCTTTCATGGCCTTGCCCGGCATCGAGGAACAACGCGGTATCGCGCACCGTGCGTGAGACCACGTTGGCCACGCTGGCCCCGAACCAGCCTTCGAAATGCGCCGGCCCGCTGGGGGTGCGGTAACGGCTGGGCTTGAGCCCGACCAGGCCGCAATACGATGCCGGGATGCGGATCGAACCGCCGCCATCGGTGGCATGGGCCACGGGCACAATGCCCGCCGCCACCGCCGCTGCCGCACCGCCGGACGAACCACCCGCGCTCATGGCCAGGTTCCACGGGTTACGGGTCTGGCCCCAGGCCAGGGATTCGGTGGTGGTGGTCAGGCCGAACTCGGGGCACGTGGACTTGCCGAACGGCACCGCGCCGGCCTGTTGATAGCGGGCGATCAGGGTGCTGGTGCGAGTGGCGGGCGGCGCGTCCTTGAAGAACCGGCAGCCGTTGCTGGTGATCGTGCCTTGCAGCGAGGTGTTGAGGTCCTTGACCAACAGCGGCACGCCGGCCAGGGCCCCCTGGTTCTGGGTGCCGTCCGCGCGGCGCTGGGCCAGCAAACTGCGGGCGTAGGCTTCATGCAGCATGTTCACCGCATTGACCCGGGGATTGACCTCGTTGTAGCGGGCCAGTGTCGCCGCCAGCAGGTCCTCGGCACTCAGTTCGCCGCTGCGGATCGCCTGGCTCATGGCCCAGGCATCCATGGCCTGGTAGTCGCTGGCCGAAAGCCCCGCCGCGCGGGCGTCGGCAAAGCGCCCCAGGAGTCCGGCGCCGAGCGCCACGGCCCCGGCCTTGAGCACGCTGCGACGTGGCCAGCCATCGGTGGTCGGGGGATTGAGTGGTGCGTGTTCTTGTTTATCCATGATGGTGAATGCGCCCTGGTTGTGGGTTATTAGTGTATTCAGGTCCTGCACCCTGTAGGCGCGAGCTTGCTCGCGATGGACGTCAACGATAACGCGGGGTGTCTGGATGAACGCGTTGTCTGGACGTTTTTCGCGAGCAGGCTCGCTCCTACAGGGATCGTGTTATCTAGGCGACATGAAAGCGTGCCGACAATTGATCCAGTGCCCGCGCCAGTTGCTCCAGGTCCGAGGCGGCCACCGCGCTGCGTCCGGCGTTGGCCGACAGCGCACCGGTGCCGCTGGAGACGCTCTCGACCCGGGTGACCATTTCCCGGGTGACACGCACCTGCTCAGTGATCACCGTGGCGATGGTGTCGACGCTGCGGATCACATCATCGGTGCCACTGCGAATCTGCGCCACCGAATCCCCGGCCTCGTGGGCCAGGTCGACGCCGGCACGCACCCGGCTGACCACCCGGCCGATGCCGTCGACCACCGCCAGCGTGCCTTCCTGTATCCGTTGTACGGTCAGGTCGATTTCGCCAATGGAGCTGGCCGTGCGTTGCGCCAGCAGGCGCACCTCGTCGGCGACCACGGCAAAGCCGCGCCCCGCCTCGCCGGCCCGCGCAGCCTCGATGGCGGCGTTCAGCGCCAGCAAATTGGTTTGCTCGGCAATGCTGCGAATCACGTTGAGCACCTGGCTGATCTCGGCGGAAAAACCTTCCAGCTCGCGAATATGCACGGCCGTGTCGCTGATCACATCGCTGATGCGGTTCATCTCCTGGGCCATGTCGCGGATGAACCCCTCGCTCTTACCCGAGCGCCCCGCCGAATGCTGGGTGATGTCGCGGGACACGCCGACATGGTTTTCCACTTCGCTGATCGACCCCGACAAGTCCTCGACCGCCCGGGAAATCCCCCGCACCGCATCGGCCTGGTGCTGGGTCGCAGTGGATGCCAGCTCCGCCGATTCGGCCATGTGCGCGGCTTCGCGACTGACCCGTTGCACCAGTTCGCGCATCTGCGAAATCAACCCGTGCAGGCTGTCGCGCATCAGCGCAATGTCGCGCAGCATCAGCGCGAACTCGTCGCTGCCCTTGATCTCGATCGGTTGCAACAGATTGCCACTGGCAATCGCTCGCACACTGGCGCCGGCCTGGGCAAAGGCGCGCTTGAGCCGGCGCAGGGTGGAAAACGCGGTGAGGCTGCCCGCCAGGCCACCCACCAGCGCCAAGGCGAGGTAGGCCCATAATGTCGAACGATAACGCTGCTGCGCCGCCTCGTAGTCTTGCGCGGCGTCGGCCTTCTGCAACGCCTGCAACGTGCCCAGTTCGGCCACGGCGGCGTTGCCCTCGGGCTCGGCCATGCGCAGGAAGGACAGAATGCCCGGCAGGCGAAAATCGCCGGCACGCAAGGATTCCAGGAGGATGTCCAGCTCGTCGCGCCATGCCTGATGGTGCTGTTCGAACGCCTCGGCCGCCTGCAGTTCTTCACCGCTCAAGGTGCGTTGGCGATAACGCGCCCAGGATTCGACCAGCGCCCGGTCGTTGTTTTCGATGGCGCTCAGGGTGGTTTCCACCGGGCGGTCGAATGCCGCCACCAGCGGACCGTCCGGGTCCTGTTGAATCGCCAGCAGGACCTGGCGCCGGCTTTCATCGAGCCGGTGCGCAATGTCGCCGAAGATCAACAAGGTCGCCAGGTTGTCCTCGTTGATGGCCCGCAGGCTGTCGCGGGCCTGTTGCAATCCATAGGCGCCGAGGCCTACCGCCAGGACAAACAGCAACGTAGCCAGCAGCGCCCAGAGCCACAGGCGCTGGGCGATGGTAATTGCCTTGAACATGATCAATGGCCTGTCTCGTGCAGCGTTCGGGGTGCGCCAGGCACCCCGCGCCGGTATCAGTCGGAAGTGACCCCGGCCAGCATGGCCGCCAGGTAGTGCTCGCCGTAAGGCGGCAACAGGCCCCATTCACGGCGCGGGTCGTGGGCCGAAGCCTTGAAGACGGTGCGCTGGTGACTGAATTCGAGAAAGCCCTCGCGGCCATGGTAATGCCCCATGCCCGAGGCGCCGACGCCCCCGAACGGCGCATCGTGCAAGGCGGCGTGCATCATCACGTCGTTGATCGTGACGCCGCCGGACAGGGTGTGTTCCAGCACGTGACGTTGTTCCTGCGGGTCCTCGCCGAAGTAGTACAGCGCCAGCGGCCGTGGCCGGCCGTTGATCTGGGCGATCACCTGATCGAGGTGTTCATAGGTCAGCACGACCATGGCCGGGCCGAAGATTTCCTCGTGCAGGATCTGGCTGTCCGGGGCCGGGTCCACCACCACCCGCAGCGGACGGCGACGGTCCAGGGCATCCAGGGCCAGTGGCTCGGGCAGGCACTCGATACGCGCACCGCGCGACTCGGCGTCCCGGACCAGGCCCTCGACCCGCTCCAGGTGACGCGCATTGACCACCGCTACCACATCCGGATTGCCGGCCACGGTCGGGTTGAGGTCGTGATAGGCGGTGCGCAAGGCATCGAGGAACGCTTCGAGCGAAGCCTTGGGCACGTACACCAGGTCCGGGTTGATGCAAATCTGCCCGCCATTGCAGGCTTTGCCCGCCGCGATGTTGAACGCGGCCTTGTTCAGGTCGGCGGTGCTCGAAACGATCACCGGCGACTTGCCGCCCAGTTCCAGGGTCACCGGCACCAGGTGTTGCGCGGCGTTGGCCATCACCCGCCGGCCAATCGCCGTGCTGCCGGTGAACACCAGGTGGTCGAAAGGCTGGCGACTGAAAGCCTCGCCCAGCTCGGGGCCACCGTTGACCACCGCCACCACCAGCGGGTCGAGGTGTTCGGCGCACAGCCGCGCCACCAGTGCGGCGGTACGCGGTACGACTTCCGAGGGTTTGAGGATGGCCCGGTTACCGGCCGCCAGGGCCGAGGCCAGCGGGCTGAACAAGGTGTACAACGGCGCATTCCAGGTGCCGAGGATACCCACCGTGCCCTTGGGCTGGTGCATCACCCAGGCCGTGGCGCCCAGTTGATCGTAGGGGCTGATCATCGGTCGTGGCTCGTCCTGCATCCACGCCTGCACATGGTCGCGGGCATGTTTGAGCGATGCCAGCGCGCCCAGCACGTCGTTCATCAGGGAAAAACCGGCGGGCCGCCCGCCAAAATCCTCATCGATGGCCGTGGTCAGCGCCTCATGGTGATTGACCAGCAGGTCGATCACTTGCTGGAGTCGCTGGCGACGGGTGTCGGCGCTGACACTGCCGGCGCCGTTGAAGGCGTTTTTCTGTCGCATCAGCAGGCTGGAAAGGTCCTGGTCACAAGACATGGCTGAACTCATTGTTATCCCCTTGCAGGTTGGCTCGATGGCCGTTGAGCGCCCGATGCGCCTGGCACCACCCTAGCCTCGCGGCCGCCTGCGCCGCCTCGTCCAATCGGACGAGGCCCTGCATTAGTGTTAGTCCGTTGAGACGATGTTCAGCCCTTGCAAACGCCCAATACTGAGCCTACGAAATCCTCCACTCCATGAGGCCAGTCATGGCAATGCAGAACATCAGCTTCGATCCCCAGGCCTTCCGTGCCGCGCTCGGCACCTTCACCACCGGGGTCACGATCATCACCACCCAGAGCGAAGACGGCTCCCCGGTGGGCATCACCGCCAACAGTTTCAACTCGGTGTCGCTCAACCCGCCGCTGGTGCTCTGGAGCCTGTCCAAGCAAGCCCGCAGCCTGCCGGTGTTCAGCAGCGGCAAGCACTGGAACGTGCACGTGCTGTCCACGGAACAGGAAACCCTGTCGGGACGATTCGCCACCCAGGGCGAGGACAAGTTCGCCGAGATCGAACTCGACAACGGCGTCAGCGAAGCCCCCCTGCTGCAGGATTGCACCGCCCGTTTCCAGTGCCGCACGGCGTTCCAGTATGAAGGGGGCGACCATGTGATCTTCGTCGGCGAAGTGCTCGCCTTCGACCACAGCGACCGCGCGCCGCTGGCCTTCCAGAGCGGCCAATACGCCCTGGCCACGCGCAAGCCACGCAGCGAGCTGCGGCTGGCCACCACACCGCCGCCACCCGAGTGCAGCTACACCGAGGACTTGCTCGGCTACCTGCTGGGGCGCGGGCATTACCAGGTGCTCAATTCTCTGCGGCAGATGCTGAACCATCAGCAGCTGGACGAGCAGACCTTTTTTGTCCTGTCGATCCTGTGTATCCGCGACAACCTGACCCTTGAGGAAATCAATACCTTCGTCAACTACACCGGCCGCGTCGTTACCCTGTCCAGCATGCGTTTTCTAGAACGCCAGCGCCTGGTGGCCTTCGAGGGCCCGGCCGAGTCGCTGCGTTTTGTGCTCACGGCCCAGGGCCGCGAGGTGTCCGTGCATCAACTGGCACTGGCCAAGGCCGTGGAAGAAGATGTCTCGGCCAAGCTCGGCGCCGCCGACGCACAAGCCTTGAAGGTGTTGCTCAAGCGCCTGATTGTCGTGAGTGACCCCGGCTTGCCCGACCTGTGGGCACCGCGATGACCGCCCGCGCCGGCCAGTTGCCAGCGGCCACGGTCGGCTGGCGCAGCCACGGCCTGCTGTTTCTGCTGGCCATGGTGTTTGCCGACAATTTCGTCGGCCGGCAAATACTGGCGGTGATGATTGAACCGATCAAAGCCGAATTCGGCGTCAGCGATACCGCCATCGGGCTGATTTCGGGCCTGGCGTTCGCGGCGGTCTATGCGCTCATGGGCCTGCCCGCCGGCCGGCTGGTGGACCGCATGCCGCGCATCCGCCTGCTGGCCTTGTCCTGTCTGCTCTGGGCGGTGGCGACCATGGCGTGCGGGCTGGCCGGCAGCTTCCTGGCGCTGGCCATTGCGCGGATGCTGGTGGCCGTCAGCGAAGCGCCGACGACCTCGGCCTCGCTGTCATTGATCGCGGACCTGTATCCGCCGCAACGACGTTCATTCGCCATCAGTTGTTTCACCGCCGCACCGACGTTTTCCTCGATCATCGGCTTGAGCATCGGTGCCTGGGTGGTCGAGCACTACGGCTGGCGCAGCGCGTTTATCGCCCTGGGCGTGCCGGCGCTGGTGTTCTGCACCCTCCTGGCCTTTGTCGTGCGCGAACCGTTGCGCGGTCGCTGGGACCTGGTGCCCCACACGCACACGCCACCGGTGATGCTGGGCATGGGCGCCGAAGCCCGCAAGCTCTGGGCGCTGCCGGCGTACCGTTGCCTGATCCTGGCGGGCGGGCTGGCCACGCTCAGTTCCTATGCCATCGCCATGTGGAACACCAGTTTCCTGGTGCGCTCCCACGGTTTGCCCCTGCAACACGCCGGGCTGCTGGTGGGCGTCATCTGCGGGACGTCGGCCGGTATCGGCGGCCTGCTCAGTGGCTGGTTCAGTGACCGCCTGTGCCGGCGCCATCCGCACTGGCAAGTGTCGATTCCCGTGGTCGGCCACCTGTGCGCCATCGCCGCGTTGATCCCTTATCTGCTGTGGTCCGATAGCGTGCTGGTGCGCCTGGGCGACGTGCCGGTTCCAACCGCCATGCTCTGGTGCGCGCTCTATTCGTTCTTTGCCGTGTGGTGGGTTGCGCCTTCCTACAACCTCGTCACCCAGCTGGTGCCAGCGGATCGACGCGGCAGCGCCATGGCGCTGCAAACCATCGTCAGCACCCTGCTCGGGGTCGGCGTCGGGCCACTGATCACCGGACTGTTCAGCGACCTGTTGCTGCCGCTGTCTGGCCAGGAATCGTTGCGCCATGCGCTGCTGCTGGTGAACCTGCCCGTGATTTGTGCGGCGCTGCTACTGGTACGCACCGCCCGCCACGCGCGCAAAACCGGTTATCGCCATGCGGGATAAGTCTCGCGGCGCGCCATCGCCCTGTGCTCACTGTTAACGTTGACGGAGCCCCTATGCCTGCGACCCTTGCCAGCGCCCCGCCAGAACACAGCGCCCGTGACCGTCTGCTCGACGCGGCGGCCGAACTCTTCGCCACACGCGGCTTCCAGGCGATCAGCTTGCGTGACCTGGCGAGCCGCCTGGGGTTGCATGCCGGGTCGCTCTACCATCACATCGAAAACAAGCAGTCGCTGTTGTTCGAACTCATCGAGTCCGCCCTCTCGGACCTGTTGCTGGACACCACCCGCCGGCTCAAGGGTGCGCGCAACCCCGGCGAGCGTCTGAACCGGTTTATCCAGAGCTTCGTCACCTTTCACTTCAATGAACGCGACAGGCTGGTCCTGATGACCCGTGAATTCGCCAGTCTCAATGAAGAACAGCGGGTACAGATCGTCCAGCTGAAAAACCGCTACGCGGCTGTTTTGAGTGCCATTGTCAGCGACCTGCGCGGCGAGAAAAGCCAACCGGGTGATGATCAGTGCCCAATTACCCGTGCGGTGATTGTCGTGCTGTTCGGGCAGTCGCAGTGGTATTGCCTGGAGACTGCTGAAACGCAACTTGTGCAGTCATTGAAGAATGTTGTCATGGGTATCGTTGGGTACAACAAAACGACTGAAGCGGCTGCGGTTTTGCAGCGCGTTCTTTAAGGCGCCAGACTGTATTCGCGGGTCGCTGGTTAGGGGGTGAATATCCATTGCTGCGGTCACGGCGGCTTATGGTTTCGCCCTTACGGCGACTCCCTTTTGAAAAGCCCAAAAGGAAGCAAAAGGCTCTTGCCCCACCACTCGGTGCCTCGCTAGGGCTCGGCATGCCCGAACGAAGGTATTGCTCCGTGGGTCGCCGCGATGGGCCATCCCTGGCCCAGCGCGGCTAAACCGGCGTCCTGCCGGTTTACCCACGGAGCAATACCTGCGTTCGGCCAGCGTGGTTTAACGGGGCGCCCAGATCAAAATCAAAAGCCAAGCGAGGCGGCCTTAAAGCCGACCTGACTTTGGCTGGTGCCCCGACCCCCTGTAGGAGCGAGCCCTGCTCGCGATGGAGGTCAACGATAACGCTGGCTGTCTGAATGAGCGCGGTGTCTGGGCGTTTTTCGCGAGCAGGCTCGCTCCTACAGGGGATCGCGTATATCCGGGAAAGCAGGTCGGCTGTCAGGCCGCCGCGCTGGGCCAGGGATGGCCCAGCGCGGCGGGCCCTGTAGGAGCGAGCATGCTCGCGAAAAACCTGAGAGCACCACGGGGTGTCAGGTTCCCCGCGTCATCGTTGACGTCCATCGCGAGCAGGCTCGCTCCTACAGGCTTTTCCAAGTGACTCGCCGTAAGGGCGAAACCAATAGCCGCCGTTACCGCAGCAACGGATATGCCCCCCGTAAAAATCCAAATCCAACCTCAAGAATGCGACGCAAAATCCGGCAAGACGTACTCCCCCAGTTCGTCAAGGATTTCGCCATAGGGCTGGCGACTGACCTTGGGATTCAAGGCAATGTGCGACACCCCCGCCGACTGCGCCTGCTCAAGGTAATTGCGCAGGCCGTTGCGCCCGGCCCGGAAGCCGCCCTGAATCCGCTGGAAAGGCTGATCCGGGTTATCGCTCAGGTCCAGATAGCCGCCCAGCCCCAGCGGTTTGAAGGCATTGCGGTCCTCGGCCTGCCGCACGTTGCCGTGCCAGCTCTCGCCCAGGGCGGCCAGGCGCTCCGGGCTCTGGACGCCGGCCAGGTAGCCATCCAGGTGCTGCGCCAACCATTCGATGCTCTGCTGCGCCTGGCCGACGGCGATGGAGGGCACGCGCCCGTACGGCGCTTTCGGCACCAGGTCCAGGGCGCCGGGCGAGCCGCCGAAACGCTCGGACTGGAACCTCGGGAAACTCTGCTCGATCAGGGTGCGAAACACCGCATAGGCATCACGGTAGCGATCACCCCGGGTTTCGAAGTCAATGCCCAGCATCGGGTAATCACTGAACCGATCGCCCGAAGACAGCCCCAGGACCAGGCGGCCCTCGCTGAGTTGATCCAGGGACGTGGCTTGCTTGGCCAGGTACATCGGCTCGCGGGTCGGCAGCACGATGCCGGTGGTGCCCAACACAATGCTGCGGGTGGCGGCAGC
Source organism: Pseudomonas fluorescens (assembly GCF_902498195.1). GTDB lineage: Bacteria > Pseudomonadota > Gammaproteobacteria > Pseudomonadales > Pseudomonadaceae > Aquipseudomonas > Aquipseudomonas fluorescens_BU. Next base: position 854,202 of record NZ_CABVIY010000003.1, read on the forward strand.
CAGGTAGCCGATGTAGACGAGGGGCTCGAAGATCTGCGCCACATCGCCATAACCCGGATCGTAGAAAGGGATGTCACGCATCCACAGCGCACCAAAGCCCAGGGCCTCGGCGCGTTGCGCCATTGCCAGGTGATCGCGCATGGTCGGGGCCGGGCGGCCGGCATGGGTTTCCAGGGGCAGGATCAGCCCGATCGTGAGCGACTCGGGCTGGAACAGGCGCTGGAAACCCGGGTGGCCCGCCAGGGCCGGGTGTGGAGTCGGCGCGCTGGCGGGTTGTGGCGAATGCTGGGTGGCAGTGGTCATGATGGCAGTCCCGTGAGTGACGATGACTGCCATCTTTATTGAATCCATGCCGTGGATAAACCACTGCTCATGACCATTAATGGGTCCACTGACTCCCCAATGACCTCAGGTTTCCCAGGGAACCCCGGACGCCCACTGCTCGACCAACAGATCGATAAACGTACGTACCCGTGGGGACAGGTGACGCTTGCTCGGGTAGACGACCCGGATGGGGTCCGGCGGTGGTCGGTAGGGTTTGAGCACTTCCACCAGCGTTCCGTCGCGCAGGTCGTTGCCGGTGATGTAGGTCGGCAGCTGGATCAGGCCGATGCCTGCCAGCGCCGCCTCGCGCATGGCCTCGGAACTGTCGATGTTCAGTCGCCCGGCCTGTTCGAACACGTGCGGGCCGTCAGGGGTCTGGTAGCGCCAGATCCCTTGCCGCTCGCCGCTGATGAACGCGATGGTGTCGTGAGCGGCCAGATCGGCGGGCGTTTGAGGTACGCCGCGACGGGCCAGGTAAGACGGCGAGGTACAGGTCGCAAACTGTTGCCAGGCCACGGTGCGGGTCAACAATTGCGAGTCGTCCCTGGGCTCGCCGATGCGAATGGCGATGTCGACCCCCTCCTCGGCCAGATCAACGAATCGGTCGGTAAACCAGACATCGGCGCGCAGGTCTGGCCACTGCTTCAGGTACGCATCCAGGATCGGCAGGATGTGACGCTGGCCGAAGGACAGTGGCGCGGTGAGTTTGAAAGTACCGGTCGGTCGCCCCCGGCGCATGGCCATGGTCGCCTCGACCTCATCGAGGTCTTCGAGAATCTGCCGCCAGCGCTCATACGCCACCTGCCCCTCGTCCGTCAGGCTCAGTTTGCGCGTGGTGCGATTGAGCAGCCGTGAACCCATGCGGCTTTCCAGGCGAACGATGCATTTACCCACCGCTGATCGGGTCAGGCCCAGTGAAGCCGCCGCGGCGGTGAAACTGCCAGTCTTGACCGCACAAACAAAAGCGGCGATGTCACCGAAACGGTTGGCTTGCATGGGTGGCTGTTCTCTTGGGCAATACTGCGTGGCGGTCCGGTCAAGCATAGCGCCGGGCGGGTTGCGCCGAGGGGGCGGCAGGCGCACATTGAGGCGGCACCGAATCAACCCTTCGCACGCCCGCTGCCTGTTCATTTATCAGGAGTGATCATGATCCTCAAGCGCGTAGGCTCGCAGCCCTCCATTAAGGCCCCTGAAGCGTATTTCACCGGCACCGTACGCATGGACCCGCTTAACGCTCCCCCTGACCCGGCACGGGTTTCCGTCGTCAGCGTGACCTTTGAACCCGGCGCGCGCAGCGCCTGGCACACCCACCCGCTGGGCCAGACGCTGATCGTCACCGCCGGCTGCGGCTGGACGCAGTGCGAAGGCGAACCCATCGTGGAAATCCGTGCCGGCGATGTCATCTGGTGCCCTCCCGACCACAAGCACTGGCACGGCGCCGCCGCGACCACGGCCATGACCCATATCGGCATTCAGGAAGCGCTGAATGGCGTGAGCGTGGTCTGGCTGGAAAAGGTCACCGACGAGGAATACAACGTGGGGCCGCCGACGGTCGCATAGCTGTCGTCCTGTGTGGAGCTGAATTTGCAGGCGCTACCTGCCTGCCATCAGGCCGCCTCGCGTTGCTGGCGCCCTGTTCATTGCAACGGCGAAAACACCGCCGGCAGGTAAATCGTCGACGCCATGTCGCGCAATTGCGGGCCGGAATTCTCCGGTGGCCAGACGCCGTCAGCCACGGCCTGGGTTCGCACGTGCAGGCGTTGCTCCAGCGTGGTCCACGGCCAGATGTGCAAGTAGCGCGGCAATGCGCCGTCGGTGGCATAAAACGCCGCGTAGACCGGCGAATACTGCTCGGCGGTTCGTGGCTCGATCGCCTTGGCCCAGCCATCGAGCGTCGGCTGCAAACCGGCACTGACCAGGTCGTAGACCCGCAGTTCGTAATACGGTCCGTGCTGGCCGGCGCTCAAGGGTTCGAGGAAGGGAAACAAGCTGTAGTTTTCGATCCGCAGATCGGTGATGAACTCGTTGATGCCAAACGCCTTGCCTTCCAGCAGGAACCGTTCGCGCTCCGCTTGTCGCGCGCTTTCGTCGGCGAACCCGCGCAGCACGGCGATCTGGTTCAACGGGCCGATCTCCGAGGCCCAGCAGCCCATCAGGGTGCCGCCGACCCCGGCCCCGGCCAATGCCGCTTCAATACGTGCAAGCGCTGGCGCGACGGTCCGAACCCGTACGGTGAAGGTGATCAACTCAAACAAGCGCATGGCGTACTCCGACCCTAAGCTTCAAATCCTTGAGCCTAGGGCAACAGGACACGGCACGGTATTCGAGCGATCACCCTCCGTCCGGGTAAATACCTCAGCACGCTCAGTGATTTCTTTAGGGCCCGGCTCAGTTCGGGTCCAGCAAGCCTCCGCTCCAGTGACGCGACAGGCGACTGCCGGTGAACTTCGCCACGCCCATGCCCTGGGAGATCAGTCGATCGCGATAGCGCGTGACCAGGCGCCCCGTTTGCTCGGCATACAGCACCACTTCCGTAGACGGATCGCCCGGGCGCCGCAGGATCCGCGCAAAGCGCTGGCCCTGCTCGACGACATCCCCCAGTTCTTTTTCGAAAATGAGCACCCCGGGTTGCGGCGCCAGGATGGTTTCCATGTGGCCCATGTCCACGGCCTCGACGGGCCAGTCAGGCGCCGTGACCGCATCCTCGATCACCCCGTAGCCGCACAACCAGGCGTACAGCCCCTCGGCGTCCGGTTCGGCAAACCGATCACTGACGTCGCCCTGCCCGCGCAACTCCAGGGTCGCGGCCATCCGCTGCCCGGTGACGCCGTCGCGGATCCACGGGGCAATAATGGTTTCTTCGAACGAGCCATCGTCGCCATCGTCCCAGATGATCGCCACGTCCATCTTCATCGCCGCCGCCAGGTCCCGGCCACGGGGCCAGAAACTGCGGTGTACGTAGAGGTAAGGCAGCGCTTCGTCATCGGTGTGCAGGTCGAGCATCACGTCCGCCGGCGCCGCCAGTTGCACCAGTTTTTGCTGCCATTGCTGGACATTGGTCGAAGGCCGCTCCATTGCGGCCGAGCGGTCGAACCCGCGATTGAAGTTCTGGCCGGTCGCCTCGTGATAGCGCCCGAGGATCCGTCCCCCGCGAAACTGGCCGATGCCCAGCGGATTGGCTTGTGGCACCACGGTCACGCTGCCCTTGAGCCGGCCCTGCTCCTCGGCCACTCGCAGACGTTGCATCAACAGATGCAGGACCAGCATCCCGGCGATTTCATCGGCGTGCACCCCGGCCTGCAAATGCACCTTCGGCCCCGGACCGTTGCCCTCGAAGCGCCAGGCGCCGACCTGCACCGGCTCGCCGTTATTGTTGAGCACGTTGAACGAAACATCCTGCACCATGGATTTGCCCTCCCTTCATGAGTGTCAAAAACGTCGTCGCTGCCGAGACTGGAGATTGAACGAGTGTTCAACTAAGCTCGGCAACGTGGAACCATCCCAAGGAATTCCCTGTGACCACCACCCCGAAAAACCGACGTGCCGAACCCGATGAGCGCCGTGAACTGCTGGTTGCCGCGACCTTGCGTTGCCTGGTGCGCGACGGCCATGCCGGGATTTCCGTGCGGCGCATCGCCACCGAGGCCGGGGTGTCGGTGGGCCTGCTCAATCATCATTTCGGCAGCATCGACGCGTTGATCGCCGACACCTACCAGAAGCTCGCCAGCGAACTCACCGCCGCCCTGCTCCACGAAATCCGGCAAGTCGGCACCCCGGCGCAGAAGATGGATGCGTTCCTGGTCGGTTCGTTTTCTCCGCGGGTCATGGACCCGCAACTGCTGGGGGCCTGGGTGGTGTTCTGGAGCCTGATCCGCCACTCCGAACACGTCAGCCAGTCCCACGAAAAAAGCTACGGCGCCTACCTCGACCTGCTACGCCAGTTGCTCGACGACCTGGCGGCCAGCGAAGGGTTCGTGATCCACGACACCCGCCTCGCCGCCATCGGTCTATCGGCGATGCTCGACGGCCTCTGGATCGAGTGGTGCCTGAACCCCGAGACCTTCAGCCCCGCCAACGGCCTCCACATCTGCCGTTGCTGGATAAAGGGACTGCGACACGGAGCATTCGGCACCGACGACGTCCTGTGAGGCATGCCGGCCGAAGATCATCGCCAGGGTGCCGCTGACCGCGATCAGGCCCGCGCCGATCATCAGCGACACATCCATCAGCGTGCCCCAGATCAGGCTCGACAGCAGGAACGCCCAGATCAGCCCGGTGTACTCGAACGGCGCCAGTACGGTCGCCGTGGCGCGCCGGAAACTGGCGAACAGCAGGAACTGCCCGGCACCGCCCATCAAACCGGCGCCGAGCATGCCCAGCCACGCGGGCATCGGCGTCGGGGTGTGGGTCCAGGGCAATGCCACCACCATGCAGATGACGAACACCACGTTGGTGATCAGCATCTGTTCCAGCACCGAGGTCTGGTCGTCCACCTGACGCAGCTGGATGTAGGTAAACGCCCAGAACATCGCCGCCAGCAGCGTCAGTACAATCGGCAGCGGCTCGGTCATGTGGGTGGGGCGACAGGCAATCACCACACCGATAAAGCCGAGGATCAGGGCGAACCACTGCCAGCCGGTGACACGTTCCTTGAGAATCGCCGTTGCCAGCACCGTGACCATGATCGGCGCGGAAAAATACAACGTGGTCATTTCCGCCAGGGTCAGGTCGCGGGCCGCGGTGTAGTACAGCAGCCACGCGGCGATCGACAGCAGACCGCGCACCACCAGCAAGCGTCTGCTCGGCGAGCGCCACGCACGCTGGATCAATTGCGTGCGGCCGGCCAACAGCACCACGAACACCACCACCAGCGCGCGCCAGAACAGGATGGTGAACACCGAATAATCGGCCACCAGCCACTTGATGCCGGCGTCCTGCAACGACAGGAACGCGTAGCCCAGGGTGCACAGGCCTATGCCTTGCAGCGAGCGGTCAACCTGAGTCTTGTTCATCAGGCGGACCTGCGCACTGGAGTTCCCCGCCGCTCGGCAAAGGCGAACAAGGCTTCGATCAGGAACGTCAGGCAGACATACACCCCGGCCACCAGCAGCAACGGCTCATACACTTGCAGGGTTTGCGCCCGCACCACGTTGGCCGCCCCCAACAGGTCGATGACCGCGATGGTCGAGGCCAGCGCCGTGGATTTGAGCAGCATCACGGTTTCACCGGCCAGGGTCGGCAGCAGCAGGCGCAGCGCACGGGGCAAACGGACCCGCAACAACGCCTGGCGCGGGGTCATGCCAAACGCCGAGGCGGCTTCCATCTCACCCTTGGGCACCGCCAGCAGGCCGCCGCGAATCACTTCGCCGACGTAGGCGCCCACCGAAATCACCAGGGCGAAGACGATGTACCAGTAGCCATCGCGCAGGTACGGCCAGAGAAAACTGCCGCGAATCAACGGAAACTGCGCAAACAGGCTGCCCAGGCCATAGTAGAAAATGTAGATCTGGATCAGCAGGGGTGTGCCGCGCGTCACGCTGGTATAGAACAGGCTGACCTTGGCGATCAGCTTGTTCTTCGAGATGCGCGCCAATGCCACCCCTATCGCCAGGACGAATCCCAGCACGCTGGAAATCAACAGGATGGCGATGGTCGTTTGCAGCCCCCGCAGCAACAGCGACGCGTATTCAATGGTCCACGCTGGAATCATTTCATTTACTCAGCCGGTTTAGTCAGCAAGAGGCATCCAGCGACGAATGCGTCGCTCCAGCCGTCCCGACAAATAGTTGGATACCAGCGTCACCGCGTAGTACAGCGCGGCAGCGGTGAGGTAGAACAACAGGTAGTGACGCGTCGAGCCCGCGCCTTGCTTGGCGGTGTACAGCAGCTCGTTGGTGCCGACCACGCTGATCAAGGCGCTGTCCTTGATCAGGTTGATCCACAGGTTGGCCATCCCTGCCATCGCGTAGGGCGCCATGATCGGCAGCGTGACGCGGCGGAACAGCCCGAAGCCATGCAGGCCGAAGGCTTTGGCCGCTTCGATCTGGCCATAGGGAATGGCCTGGATCGCCGCGCGGAAAATCTCCGAGGCGTACGCGCCCTGCACCAGCCCCAGCACCACGATGGCCGCCAGCGGGCCGCTGACATTCAGCACGCCGTAACCCAGCGAGGCCATCAGCGAGTTGAGCAGCATGGAACCGACGTAATACAGCAGCAGAATCAGCAACAGTTCCGGCACCGCCCGGAACAGCGTGGTGTAGCCACGGGCCAGCGCGGCGATGGGTTTGGGTGCGCCCAGCTTCAGGCACGCCACCACCAGGCCGATGGCCAGCCCGACCACAAAGGCCCCGGCCGATATCTGCAGGGTCATCCAGAGCCCCTTGAGCAGCGCTGCACCCCATCCTTGTTCGCTGAAACCAATCATCTCGAACATTGCTGGCATTTCAGTCTCCAGTCAGAGCACCACCGACCCCTGTAGGCGCGAGCATGCTCGCGAAAGCGCTGTGTCAGTCGACACCCATGTTGAATGTCAGTCCGCATTCGCGAGCAAGCCCGCTCCCACAGGGATTTGCATTCAACCCACTAGAACGTCGGCTTCACGCTGGTACCGAAGTAGCTCTGGGACAGGTCGTCGTAGTCCTTGCTCGCCAGCAGTTCCTGGATCGCCTTGTCGAGCTTCGCCTTGAGTTCGGTGTCGTCCTTGCGCAGGCCGGCGCCCACGCCTTTGCCGAAGATCGGGTCGTACGGCACGGCGCCGAGGTAGGCCAGGTCTTTGGCGTCCGGGGTCTTGACGAAGGCTGCCATGGCCGTGCCGTCGGCCATCATCAGGTCGATGCGCCCGGCAATCAGGTCGGCGTTGGCCGAGTCCTGGGTGTCGTAATACTTAACGTCGGCAATTTTTTCGTAGTAGGTCTTCAGGTAGCTGGCGCTGACCGTCGAGTTCTGCACGCCGATGGTCTTGCCCTTGAGGTCGTCCGGGTATTTTTTAACGGAAGCCTCTTTGGGACCGACGATGGCGATCACCGAGTCGTAGTAGGCCTTGCTGAAGGCGATCTGTTTTTCCCGTTCTTCGGTCACTGACATCGAGGAGAAAATCACGTCGATCTTCTTCGCCAGCAGCGACGGAATGATCCCGTCCCACGCCACTTCCTTGATCTCGCACTCGGCTTTCATTTCGCTGCACAGCTTTTTGATCAGGTCGACTTCAAAACCCTTCCACTCACCGTTTGCCTGTTTCTCGGTGTACGGCGGATAGGGTTCGGCGGCGACCGCGAATCGGATGGGTTGTGCCTGTGCCGCGCTCATCCCGGCCAGCATCAAGCAGGCCGCGCCGGTGAACCAGTTTGCCAAACGTCGATTTCCCATGATGTTGCCCCGTCTTTTTATGATGTTATTAGCGAGTCTGATGAGCGTTGACGAACTGCCGGCAACGCTCGCTGCGTGGGTGTACGAACACTTCGTCCGGCGAACCGGTTTCCTCGATCAGGCCTTGATGGAGGAAGGCGACCTTGGAAGACACATCGCGTGCAAAGGCCATCTCATGGGTCACCAGGATCATGGTCCGGCCTTCCTCGGCGAGCGAGCGGATCACCCGCAGCACTTCGCCGACCAGTTCCGGGTCGAGTGCCGAGGTGGGTTCATCGAACAGCATGACCTTGGGCCGCATGGCCAGGGCCCGGGCGATGGCCACCCGTTGTTGCTGTCCCCCGGAAAGAAACGCCGGGTATTCGTTGCGCTTGGCCGCCAGCCCCACGCGTTCGAGCAAGGCTTCGGCCCGTTCAGTGGCTTCGGCCTTGCTTTCACGCAGGACCTGGGTCGGCGCTTCAATGAGGTTTTCCAGCACCGTGCGATGGGGCCAGAGGTTGAAGTTCTGGAACACCATGCCCAGGCTCGACCTGATGCGTACCAGCTGTTTGGCATCGGATACCAGCGGTGCGCCGGGACGATTCTGGTTCAGGTGAATGCTTTCGCCGTCTACCAGAATGCGCCCCTGGTCCGGCACTTCGAGCATGTTGATGCAGCGCAGCAGCGTACTTTTGCCCGAGCCGCTGGCGCCGATCAGCGAGATCACCTCGCCTTCTCGGGCGGTCAGGGATACGCCCTTGAGCACTTCGATATTGCCAAAGCGCTTGTGCAGTTTTTCGACCTCGATCATGGTCCTGGCCGCACTGGGTGCGACTGTCGTTTCACTGGTCACGCGGCTGATAACCGGGTTTTTGACCAGCACGCGCGCTTCGCCCTTGAGCACCAGGACAAAATCGCGGATACGCCGGCACGCCTCGGCCAGCCGTTCTTCGCCGAGGGTGAAGGACAACCGCACAAACCCCTGGGCCGGTTCGCCGAAGGCTGCGGCGTCCAGCACCGACACCCGCGCCTCGCGCAACAGGCGCCAGGCGAACTCCAGCGACGTCAGTCCGGTGCCGCGTACATCGATCAGCACGAACATGCCGGCGTCGGGCTTGAGCACGGCAATGCCCGGGCAATCGGCCAGCCCCGCCACCACCAGGTCACGACGACGGCGATAGATGTCGCGCATGCCGTGGCTCACTTCGTCATGGGACTGCACAGCCTTGAGCGCGGCCTCCATGACAAACCCCGGCAAGCCGTAAAGCATGCTCAGCACCAGGGTTTCGGCATGGGCGATCAGCGCGGGATCCGCGACGATCCAGCCGATGCGCCAGCCGGTCATGGCGTGGGATTTGGACAGGCTGCCGATCGTCACACAGCGCTCGGCCATGCCCGGCAAGGCCGCCAGGCTCAGGTGTTCGCGTTCGAACGTCAGGCTTTCATAGACTTCGTCGATCACCACCCACAGGTCGTGGGCGATGGCCAGATCGGCGAGGGCTTGCAGCTCTTCGCGGTTGAGCACCACGCCGGTGGGGTTATTCGGGTTGGACAGGAAAATCGCCCGGGTCCGTGGGGTGATGGCCTTGGCCAGCACGGCGGCATCGAGGCGGAAATCGTCATCCGCCGAGCACGGCACCCGTACCAGGGTGGCACCGGAGGCCTTGAGTGTGGCTTCGTAGGTCACGTACATCGGGTCGAGGGCAATCACCTCGTCGCCGGCACTGAGCAGGCACAGCGAGGTGGCGAACAGCGCATTCTGCGCGCCGGCCACGGCGATCACGTTGTCGGCTTGCAGCTCGCGGTCGAACAGCTTGCCGTAGCGCGCGGCAATGGCTTCGCGCAAGGCCAGGCGCCCGGCAATTTCGGTGTAGTGGGTGTCACCTTCGCGCAGCGCGTGGATGGCGGCATCGGTGATGAAGTCGGGCGTCGGGAAATCAGGGTCACCGACACTGAGAATGATCACATCCTCGCCACGGCGTCGAGCTTCATACGCCGCGTAATGAATATCCCAGGCGGCAACGCCTTGACCTGAGATCCGCTCAACAAAGGGTGAAAACCGCATGCCATTGCCTCGTTCAAAATGAAGAAACGCAAGCCCGCAACCAGCCGGGAGAGAAGGTGGAACGAACATAGTCCAAGCTGAACACTCGTTCAACAGAAAACTGACGAAGGTTCGTGTTCAGCGTAAACAGGTCGTTTTTGCGACAGTCGCGGCGTTTTTTGTTCAGCTGGCGGTTTGAGTCGAAGCTGTGGGGGATGGGATTTGGTTCCGCCCTTAAGGCGGGTCACTTGGAAGAGCCTGTAGGAGCGAGCAGGCTCGCGATGGTCGTCAACGATGACGCGGGGAGCCTGACACCCCGCGGTGCTCTCAGGTTTTTCGCGAGCAGGCTCGCTCCTACAGGGCACGCCGCGATGGGCCAGCGTGGTCTAACGGGGCGCCCAGATCAAAAGCCAAAGCGAGGCGGCCTGATAGCCGACCTGACTTTTCAGAATGTACCTAAACCCTGTGGGAGCCAGCCTGCTGGCGATGGACGTCAACGATAACGCGCCCTGTCTGGATGAACGCGTTGCCTGGAAGTCCATCGCCAGCAGGCTGGCTCCCACAATGAGATCGCCGACAGACCTGCAATCAGGTCGGCTTTAAGGCCGCCTCGCTTTTGATTTTGATCTGGCTTTTGATCTTCTTGCCCCACGGAGCAGGACCGGAGCGAGGCACCGAACGACAGGGGCAAGAGCCCTTGGTTACTTGGGGCCGGGCGGCGTTCCGTGCTTCCAAGTAACTCGCCGTAAGGGCGAAACCTTAAGTCGCCATCACATAAACAACGGATATACACCCAATCCCAAACTACGCCCGCAGCCGGCCGCAATCACCGCCCCGCCGCCGGCTGCCGATTCAACTCCGCATCCCCCGGTTTTCCCAATACGCAGGAAGTGCCACCCGGGGTGTACATCATCGCCACACAGCGATTACAAGCGGTGCAGATCGAGTCACGGCTGGCGCCGCTGGCGAGCTTGTTGACGTAGTCCGGCTCGGCCAGCAACACCCGCCCCATCGCGACCAGGTCAAACCCTTCGGCCATGATCTGCTCGATGCTCGCCAGGCTCTTGGCGCCGCCCAGGTAAGCCAGGGGCATCTTCACCGCCGCTCGTACCTTGCGCGCATGTTCCAGCAGGTACAGCTCGCGGAACTCCACGGTCGGCTCCTTGCGGCGCTGGATGGCCATCGCCAGGGCGATGATCTTGTTCTTCTGCTGCACCCGGTTTTCCTTGGGGAAGGAGGAGCCGAACATGGTGGTGATCGACTCGGCGTTCATCCCGGCGCTGAGCACCAGCAAGTGCGCGCCCTCCTCCTCCAGCATGCGGGCGATCCTGGCCCCGTCCTCGGCGCTGTTGCCGGCGCGCACGCCTTCGGTGACGCTGTATTTGCAGATCACCGCCATTTCCTGGCCGACCGCCTCCAGCACCGCCCGCAGGACCCGGCGCGGAAAGCGCAGGCGGTTTTCCAGGCTGCCGCCGTACTGGTCGCGGCGCTTGTTGTACATCGGCGAAATGAACTGGCTGAGCAGGTAGCCGTGGCCCATGTGGATCTCCACCGCATCGAAACCCGCCTGGCGTGCCAGGCGCGCGCCTTGGGCGAAGTCGCGCACCACCTGCTGCATGTCGGCTTCGTTCATCGCCTGCTTGAGGAACATCCCGCTCATCATGCCGATCTTGTTGAAGCCGCCGCTGGCCGACAGCGGACGTTTGGTCGAGCGTTCGCGGATAAACGTGAAGCAGCCGCCATGGGTGATCTGTGCGCTGGCCAGGCCACCGGCCTGGTGCACGCCGTCGGTCAGGGCCTTGAAGTGCGGCAGGCTCGACTGGGTCAAGGTCAACTGGTTGGGCAAGGTGCGGCCATCGCTGCTCACCGCGCAATAGGCCACGGTCGTCAGGGCGATGCCGCCCTCGGCCAGGGCCGAGTGCAGCTTGACCAACTGTTTGGAAGGCACGCCCTGGGCACTCATGCCCTCGTTGGTGGCGGACTTGATAAAGCGGTTTTTCAGGGTCAGCGGGCCAATCGCGATGGGGCTGAACGGTGACTGGGTCGGACGGGGGGTCATGACAGGCCTCTCTTTATTGTTATCAGGCTAAAAAATCAGGGCTGCGCCGCCACATCGCAGCGCAGCCGGGTTCATCAGAAGGTGTACTTAGCGTTGAACGACAGGTAATCGCGGTCGGCCAGCAACCGGCCCTGGGCGACATCCGGCGAACTCAAGTAAGCGACATAGGTCATGCCGACCTGGAAGTTACCCAGGTACTTGAAGTCGCCGCCCACGGTCAGGCGCTTCTCGTCCCGGCCCAGGCCCTGATAGGCGCTGCCGTCGACGTTCTGGGTCCAGACCACTTTGGTGCTCAGGTCCAGGCCGGTGGCGATGGACGGGTAATCCATGTAGGCCCCCATGCCCAGCAAGGTCGAGCCACGGGTCTGGGTCGCCGACTCGAACGTGTCGAAAGTGCCGTCCACCCCCGTGCCGCCGCCGGTGATCGTCAGGCTGTCGACCCCGGCGATGTGTTGATGCACCACTTCAGCCATGAAGGTGGTCTGTTGGGCCAGCAGGCTTGGGCCCAGGATGTACATGGCGTTGAGGTTGCCCTGCCAGATCTGCCCGGTGGTCGGCGCGCCGTTGTTCAGGTAGACCGAGGCGCCATCGCGGTAGCTCAGGTCACCGGCGTACTGCACCGAATCGCCGACCTTGGAGCTGAAGCTGACCCCCGTGAGCTTGACGTCCTCGAAGTAGCCCAGGCGATAGGACGGCGCGGTGCCGTCATGCCCGATGCCCTTGAGCGACGAATATTGGGTGGTGCCGGTGAAGTCGAAGAACATCGAGCCGATGCGCTCGTTGTAGCGGTAGTGGAACAGCCCCACTTCGGTGTTTTCGGTGATCCGGTAGCGCACGCCCAGGCCCCACTGGCCGCTGTCGCTGGCGTCTTTCTCGCCGGCGTAGCCGACCGCCAGGCCGTTGGGCAGGCGGTCGACCACCCCGCTGCCCAGGCGAAAGAATTCGGCGCCGGGCCCGAAGGTGTCACTGCCGAAATAGTCACCCACCGGGTTGAGCTGGGTCTTTTCCCATTCGTACTGGTAGTAACCCACCAGCGCCAGGTTTTCGTTCAGCGACCACGACCCGGACACCTGCCCCACCGGCAGGTACGAATCCTTGGCCTCGGTGCCCGGCACGTTGAATTTGGTGGCATCCACCGGGGCCTGGCCCTGGCTGATATTGGGCCAGAACAGGCTCTCGCCCCAGGCCACCAGGTGCCGCCCGGCCTTGAGCGACAGGTACTGGGTTTCGCCGACATCGAAGTTGCCGTACACATAGGCATCGAGCAGCCGTGCCGTGCTGCCACTCAGGCGACGGGTTTCGTCGCTGAAGCCATCGTTGTGCCCGACCTTGTTCACCGTCTGCGGCGAGTCGTTGGCGTTGCGCTGGTTGTAGGCATCGTCATAGAACTGACTGCCGCGCACCACCGCGCCGAGGTTGTCGTGCTTGAGCTGCAACTCGCCGAACAGGCTCAGGCGATTGTTGATCAAGGAGCCGCGCTTGAAGTTGCGCGTGCCGTCGTCGTTGTTCGGGTCGATGAGGTATTGACTGGCCTGCTTGGCGGTACGCATGGAAGCGGTGTAGTTGACCGTCAGCGACGAATCCAGCGTGGTGTTTTCCCCCAGTTCGATCGTCGGTGCCGCACTGGCCGTGGCACTGCCGACGGCGATGGCCGTGGCCAACAGGCAGCGACCGCCGATCGGGTTCCCCGAATGACGCGCAACAAGGTTTCGCGTGAACATGCTCCTCTCCTTTTTGTTGTTGTTTTCTGCTGGTGTCACCGCAGCATGAAAAAAACCGCTGCCGTGCACATCGTCCATTTGGTGAGATGCGCGCTTCAGGCCGGCGCGCTGTCGGCCACCCGTGCACGCAGTTCGTTCTTCGCCACCTTGCTCGACGGGTTGAGTGGCAAGGCGCTGAAGAAGCGCACCTGGCGCGGCACCTTGTAATTGGCCATCTGCTCGCGGCTCCAGGCGATCAGTTGCGCCTCGTCCAGTTGTGCCCCTTCGCGCAGCACCACACAGGCACACCCGACCTCGCCCATGCGCTCGTCGGCGATACCGATCACCGCCACCTGGGCAATCGCCGGGTGGCGGATCAGCGCCGCTTCGATTTCCGCCGGGTAGCAGTTGAAACCGCCGACGATGAACATGTCTTTCAGGCGATCGGTGATGATCAGGTTGCCCGCCTCGTCCAGCCGCCCGACATCGCCGGTGTGCAGCCAGTGGTCGGCGTCGATGGCTTCGCGGGTCGCTTCGGGGTTCTGGAAGTACCCCTGCATCACATGGAAGCCGCGCAGGCAGATCTCCCCGGTTTGCCCCTGCGCCAGCGCCTGGTTCTGCGGGTCGCGGATGCTCACTTCGGTGCCGGCAATCGGCCGGCCGCTGGTGCTGGCGATCACGTGCGCCGAGTCCTGGGGATCGCAGATGGTTGCCAGGCCGCCACATTCGGTCAGGCCATAGGCGGTGGTGACCACGGCAAACCCCAGCTCGTTGCGCATGCGTTCGATCAGGCTCGGCGGAATGCTCGCCGAGCCGGTCACCGCGATGCGCAGGCTCGACAGGTCGGTCTGCCTGAGCCGCGGGTGGGCCAGCAGCGACAGGTACAGGGTCGGCGCGCCGGGCAATACGCTGATGCGTTCGCGGGCGATGCGCTGGAACACCTGTTCTGGGTCGAATACCGCATGGGGCAGGATGGTCGCCCCGCCGATCAGGCAGGTCAGCCATCCGGCCTTGTAGCCGAAGGCGTGGAAGAACGGGTTGACGATCAGGTAGCGGTCGCCCGGCACCAGGCCGATCACCCGGACGTATTCGGTGAAGGCCCGCAGGTTCTGGCCATGACCGCTCATCACGCCCTTGGGTTTGCCGGTGGTGCCGGACGTAAACAACAGGTCGCACATGGCCTCGGGGCCCACCGCCATGGCCCGGCGCGTGGCGCTCTCGGCATCGACGGTCGCGGCGCCGCGCAGGAATTGGGCAAGTGTCAGGTCCGAAGTCAGCGCCGGCGTGTCGCCCTCGATCGTCACCAGGTGTTCGAGGCTGGCCGGCCGATGGGGCGCGAGCAGCGCCGGGTAGTCGACCTCGAGAAAACGCTGCTGGACAAACAACAGCCGGCAGCCGCTACGCTCCAGCACATCGGCGGCTTCAAGCCCTTTCATCCGCGTGTTGATCGGCACCAGCACGGCACCGGCGCATTGAATGCCCAGCGCCGCGAGAATCCAGTCGGTGCTGTTCGGTGCCCAGATACCGACCCGGTCACCGGCCTGGATCCCCAGGGCCATCAAGCCCTTGGCGAACCCCATGACCCGCTCGGGCAATTGGGCGTAATCGATGCACTGGCCGTTTTCCTCGATGGCCGTGCGCCCGGCAAAGCGCTGGGCACTGCTCAAGACCAGTTGGGCCAGGGTGGCGGGGGCGGCGCTCAGCGGCGCGGCAGGGTTCAGGCTCTGATTCATCGTAGGCTCGGGCTCGTCATTCGGGAAAGCGGATGCGCAATTGCGCGCTGGTGGGCACGGCCTGACAGGCCAGAATCCAGCCTTCGGCCAGGTCGCCTGCATCCAGTGCGTCGTTGTGCAGCAACTCGACATCGCCGCTTTCCAGCGTGCACATGCACGACGCGCAGCCGCCGACGCGACAGGCACTGGGCGGGTTGAGGCCGGCACGCTCCATGGCGGCCAGCACGGTTTCGCCACTGTCGCAGCTCAGCTGGTGATCCTCGCCGTCCAGGCGCACCGCCAGTTGCGCGGCCATTGCCGCTTCGCTAGAGGCCACCGGCAGTTGTTCGCCTTCGCCGGGCAGCGAGACGAAACGCTCGACATGCACCCGTTTATCCGGCATGCCCAGGCCCTTGAGCGCGCTGACGGCCGCGTCCATGAAGGGGCCCGGCCCGCAGATGAAGGCCTGGGCATCGATGAATGGCCGCGCCAGTTCGGCCAGTTGCCCGACTGCCGGAATGCCCTGCACCGAATCGAGCCAATGGACGATTTGCAGGCGTTGCGGGTGCGCGCTGGCCAGGGCCTTGAGGTCTTCCTTGAAGATCACCGAGGCCTCATCGCGGTTGGCGTAGATCAGCAGGATCCGGCCGGTCCCGGCGAGCAGTGCCGAACGCAGGATCGACAGCACCGGCGTCACGCCACTGCCGCCACCGAACAGCAACAAGTCACCGTCCAGGCTGCGGGGTACAAACACCCCGGCGGGCGGCAGCACCTCCAGGAACTGGCCGGCCTGCAACTCGCCGCACAGCCAGTTGGACGCGCGCCCCTGATGCACGCGCTTGACCGTTACCCGCAACGGCTCATCCAGCAACGGCGTGCTGGACAAGGAATAACAACGGGGCAGCCAGCCGCCCTCGAAGGGCACGCGCAAGGTCAGGAACTGGCCAGGTTGATAGCGCAAGCGTTCGCCCAAATGCTCCGGCACGTCGAACACCAGGGAACGGGCATCGGCCGTTTCCTCGATCACGCGCGCCACGCGCAGGGCAAGATAATTGTTCATAGCTCAGGTACTCATGACCACCTGCCCGCGTTTCACGGGCAGGTGTAAACCCAGGGGTGTCGAAACCGGTGCCATGGCCTCAGACGTAAGGGTCCGGGTTGGGCAGGCCGAGCATCACCGCGCCGTAGCTGCGCCCGTAGGCCATGTAGTTGTTGGCGATGTGCCCGCGTGCCTGGTGCAGGTCGCGGAACAATCGCGCCACCGGATTGGTGTTGTACAAACCCGAGGCGGCCATGCTGCGCAGCAGGTCGTTGACCCGTTCGGCGCAGATGTTGGTCACGTAGGCCGACTGGTAGCGATACAGCAGGCGGGTCTCGGTATCCGGGTATTCACCGGCGCGGGCCAGGCTCATCAGGTGCTCGTAGTTGCGTTCCAGCACCAGGCGCAGGCTGTCGACGGTGATCATCGCTTCGGCCACCGCGGTTTGCGCCACCGGATCGTCGGCGGTACGGGCGCCGTGCTTGCCGATGTGTTTGGCGGCATTGTCGCGGAACTCGTTGATCGCCCCTTGCAGCGCGCCAATGGCCGAGGTCGAGACGGCGCGGGAGAACACCTGGGCGAACGGGATCGCGTAGATCGGGTTGGTGTTGACCAGGCGCCCCGGCGTCGCTTCCAGGGTCCAGTTATTGGTGCGTTGCACGCGGTGGGCCGGGACGAACACGTCCTCGACCACGATGTCATGGCTACCGGTGCCGCGCAGGCCCAGCACGTCCCAGTTACGCTCGATCCGGTAGTCGTGGCGCGGCAGCAGGAAGGTCCCGTGCTCGGCGGCCAGATCGCCATCGGGAGGCAGGATGCCGCCGAGGAACGCCCACTGGCAGTGTTCGCTGCCACTGGAAAAACCCCAGCGCCCGCTGATCCGGTAACCGCCCTCGACCACCGTGACCCTGGCCGCGGGCATATAAGTCGAGCAGATCAACGCGCTGTGGTCATCGGCCCAGACTTCGCGCTGGGCCTCGATCGGGTAGCGCGCCAGTTGCCAGGGGTGAACACCCATCACGCCGTAGATCCAGGCGGTGGACATGCAACCCTCGGCGAGGATGGTCTGGATTTCGAAGAACGTGCGCGGGTCCACTTCATAACCCCCGAACGCCCGTGGCTGCAAGGCTCGCAGCAGGCCGGCGGCCTGTAGCTCGGCGACGCTTTCCTCAGGCACCTTCAAGTCCTTGTCGGCCTGCTCCGTGCGCGCCTTGAGTGCCGGCACCAGGCGGCGTGCACGGTCAAGCAGATCACGTTCGTCCTGGGTCTTTTCTCGCATGCTGTGCATCACTCAATTCTCCCGGTCTTATTGCGCCACTGCGCGAGTCAGGAGGGATGATCGGATTGAGTGGGGAATGATTCATCGTCAAAGCGGACTAGGGGACTTGCTTCTGGATGGGGTGTATATCCGTTGCTGCGGTCACGGCGGCTTATGGTTTCGCCCTTACGGCGACTCCCTTTGGAAAAGCCCCAAAGGAAGCAAAGGGCTCTTGCCCCACCACTCGGTGCCTCGCTAGGGCTCGGCATGCCCGATCGAAGGCATTGCTCCGTGGGTCGCCGCGATGGGCCGTCCCTGGCCCAGCGCGGCTAAACCGGCGTCCTGCCGGTTTACCCACGGAGCACTGCCTGCGTTCGGCCATCGTGGTTTAACGGGGCGCTCAGATCAAAATCCAAAGCAAAAGCGAGGCGGCCTGATAGCCGACCTGACGTTGGCTGGTGTACGCAATCCCCTGTAGGAGCGAGCCCTGCTCGCGATGGACGTCAACGATAACGCGCGCTGTCTGAATGATTGCGGTGTCTGGGCGTTCATCGCGAGCATGCTCGCTCCTACAGGGGAACGCGTACATCCGGGAAAGCAGGTCGGCTTTAAGGCCGCCTCGCTTTTGCTTTGGCTCTGGCTTTTGATCTTCTTGCCCCCTCGTAAGGCCGAGTGGAAGTTCTGCGCAGTGGGTAAACCGGCAGGACGCCGGTTTAGCCGCGCTGGGCCAGGGACGGCCCATCGCGGCGACCCACGGAGCAGGACCGGAACGAGGGTATGCCGAGCCAGAGCGAGGCACCGAACGCCAGGGGCAAGAGCCCTTGGTTACTTGGGGCTTTTCCAAGTAACTCGCCGTAAGGGCGAAACCCTAAGTCGCCGTTACCGAAGAAACGGATATGTACACCACCACCACCACCACCACCACCACCACCACCAACCCCCGCGCCTCGCTAGTCCATTGAGACGATGCCCCGCCCGCCCCCCACGGCGATAGTTGACCCATCCAAAGCACAGACCCCACGGAGCAAGGGCCCATGAGTATTTTGCAGCGTTTCCAGATGCACGGCAGCGTCGCCATCGTCACCGGCAGTGGTCGCGGTATTGGCCGGGCGATAGCCTTGGCGTATGCCGAGGCCGGCGCCGACGTGGTGTGTTCGGCACGTTCGCTGGACGAGGTACAGGCGGTGGCCGAAGAAGTTCGCGGCCTGGGCCGGCGCGCCCTGGCGATCGCCTGTGACGTCAATGATGACGAGCAACGCCAGGCGCTGGTGCGCCAGAGCCTGGAGCACATGGGCCGTATCACCCACCTGGTGAACAACGTCGGTGGCGGCGGTCCCAACGATCCGCTGGCCATGACGCCGGAACAGTTCGCCCAGGTGCTGAACTTCAACGTCGCCACCACCTACGCCTTCTGCCAGCTGTGCGTGCCGCTGATGCGCGAGGCCGGTGGCGGCAACATCATCAATATCAGCTCGGTGGCGGCGCGTTACGCCCAGCGCCATTTCAGCGCGTACGGCACGGCCAAGGCGGCCCTCAGCCATCTGACCCGCTTGCTGGCCCAGGACTTTGCACCGCAGATCCGGGTCAACGCCGTCGCCCCCGGCCCCACCCTGACCGAAGCCCTGAGCGGGGTCATGCCCGCCGCCATGCGCGAAGTCATGGAAAACAACACCCCGCTCAAATGCCTCGGCACCCCACAGGACATCGCCGCCGCCGCGCTGTACCTGGCCAGCCCCGCGTCGGCCTGGGTAACCGGCAAGGTCATCGATGTCGACGGCGGCGCCGACTCCTCGGTCTGGCCCGGCTGACCGACTCCTTTGGGCTCGCCTTTGATTACGTTGGGGCGGGCCTTTTTTCTTCCTCTGCCACTTTCCGATCCAACTGGAGCCCTCGCATGGACACCCATTTGATCAACGCGCTCGGTGACGAACTGTTCAATGCCCTGCGCAACCGCCAGACCCTGGCACCCCTGACCCGCCGCTACCCGCAGATCACCCTGGAGCAGGCCTACGGCATTTCCCTGCAGTTCCTGCAACGCCGCGAGGCCCTCGGCGAGCGCGTCATCGGCAAGAAAATCGGGGTCACCAGCCGCGCCGTGCAGGAGATGCTCGACGTGCACCAGCCGGACTTCGGCTTCCTCACCAACGCCATGCAAGTCGAGGATGGCAGCGATGTCAGCCTGGCCCGCTACAACCTGATCCAGCCCAGGGCCGAAGGCGAGATCGCGTTCATTCTCGGCGAAGACTTGCAAGGCCCGGGCATCAGCGCCGAAGACGTGCTGGCCGCCAGCCAATGGGTCGTGCCCTGTTTCGAGATCGTCGACTCGCGCATCGACGACTGGCAAATCCGCATCCAGGACACCGTGGCCGACAACGCCTCCTGCGGCGTGTTTGCCCTCGGCACAGCGCGTGTCGACCCGCGTTCGCTGGACCTGGCCGCGGTGCAGATGCACATGCAGAAAAACGGCCTGCCGGCAGGTTCCGGCCTGGGCTCGGCGGTGCAAGGCCATCCCTGCGCGGCGGTGGCCTGGCTGGCCAATACCCTGGGCGAGCTGGGCATTCCGTTTCGCCGTGGCGAAATCATTTTGTCCGGTGCCCTGGCGCCGCTGGTGCCGGTGGTCGCCGGCGACCGTATCAGCCTGTCCATGAGCGGACTGGGCGAAGCCAGCCTGCGCTTTGTCCCGTGATCGCCCTTCCCTCTTCAGGAGCCAAAAAACCATGAGCAAAAAAATCAAATGCGCGCTGATCGGGCCAGGCAACATCGGCACCGACCTGCTGTACAAACTGATGCGCAGCGAGGTGCTGGAGCCGGTGTGGATGGTCGGCATCGACGCCACCTCCGAAGGCCTGGCACGGGCTCGCGAGCTGGGCCTGAAAACCACCGCCGAGGGGGTCGACGGCCTGCTGCCCCACGTCCTCGACGATCAGATCCAGATCGCCTTCGACGCCACCTCGGCCTACGTGCACGCGCAGAACTCGCGCAAGCTCAATGCCCTGGGCGTGTTGATGATCGACCTGACGCCGGCCGCCATCGGCCCGTATTGCGTGCCGCCCGTCAACCTCAAGGCTCAATTGGGCCTGGGCGTGATGAACGTCAACATGGTCACCTGCGGCGGCCAGGCCACCATCCCGCTGGTGGCGGCGGTGTCCAGCGTGCAACCGGTGGACTACGCCGAAATCATCGCCACCGCTGCCTCCAAATCGGTCGGCCCCGGCACCCGCAAGAACATCGACGAATTCACCCGCACCACCGCCAGCGCCGTGGAAAAGGTCGGCGGCGCGAAGAAAGGCAAGGCGATCATCATCATCAACCCCGCCGAGCCGCCGCTGATCATGCGCGACACCGTGCACTGCCTGACCGCCAGCGAGCCCGACCAGCCGGCGATCACCGCCGCCATCGAGGCCATGATCCAGCAAGTGCAGCGCTACGTGCCCGGCTACAAGCTGGTCAACGGCCCGGTGTTCGACGGCAATCGGGTGTCGATCTTCATGGAGGTCGAAGGCCTGGGCGATTACCTGCCCAAGTACGCCGGCAACCTCGACATCATGACCGCCGCCGCCGCGCGCACCGCCGAGATGTTCGCCGAGGAAATCCTCAAGGGTGAGCTGGTGCTGCAAGCCACCGCCCCCACCGCCCACGCATAAGGAGCCCACCATGGATCTTCGCGGCAAAAGCATCACCGTTCACGACATGTGCCTGCGCGACGGCATGCACCCCAAGCGCCACCAGATCAGCCTGCAACAGATGAAAGACATTGCCTGCGGCCTCGATGCCGCCGGCGTGCCACTGATCGAAGTGACCCATGGCGACGGCCTGGGCGGCAGTTCGGTGAATTACGGCTTCCCGGCCCACACCGACGAGGAGTACCTGTCGGCGGTGATCCCGCTGATGAAAAAGGCCAAGGTCTCGGCCCTGCTGTTGCCGGGCATCGGCACCGTCGACCACCTGACCATGGCCCACGAGCTGGGGGTCAACACCATTCGCGTGGCCACCCACTGCACCGAGGCCGATGTCAGCGAACAGCACATTTCCCACGCCCGTGGCCTGGGCATGGACACCGTCGGCTTCCTGATGATGGCCCACATGAACAGTCCAGAAGGCCTGGTCAAGCAAGGCTTGTTGATGGAAAGCTACGGCGCCAACTGCATCTACCTGACCGACTCGGCGGGCTATCTGTTGCCCCACGACGTCAGCGCCCGCGTGGCAGCGATGCGCGCGGCCCTCAAGCCAGAAACCGAAATCGGCTTTCACGGCCACCACAACCTGTCGATGGGCGTGTCCAACTCCATCGCCGCGATTGCCGCCGGGGCCAACCGTATCGACGCTGCTTGCGCGGGGCTCGGTGCCGGCGCCGGTAACACGCCGATGGAAGTGCTGGTGGCGGTCTGCGACCGCATGGGCATCGACACCGGGGTCAGTGTGTTCGGCATCCAGGACGTGGCCGAAGATCTGGTCGTCCCGATCATGGACTTCCCGATCCGCAGCGACCGCGACGCCCTGACCATGGGCTACGCCGGGGTCTACGGCTCGTTCCTGCTGTTCGCCAAGCGCGCCGAAAAGAAATACGGCGTCTCGGCCCGGGAGATTCTCGTTGAGATGGGACGACGCGGGATGGTCGGTGGCCAGGAAGACATGATCGAGGACACCGCCATGACGCTGGCTCGCCAGCGGCGGCAGGGGTAAGGCTTTATTTGTGTTTGACGGTTTTTTTTACCGTGTACATATCCATTGCTGCGGTAACGGCCACTTAGGGTTTCGCTCTTACAGCGAGTCACTTGGAAAAGCCCCAAGTAACCAAGGGCTCTTGCCCCTGGCGTTCGGTGCCTCGCTGTGGCTCGGCATGCCCTTGCTCCAGTCCTGCTCCGTGGGCCCGCCGCGATGGGCCATCCATGGCCCAGCGCGGCTAAACCGGCATCCATGCCGGTTTACCCACTGCGCAGAACCTCCACTCGGCCTCTCGAGGGGGCAAGAAAATCAAAAGCCAAAGCAACAGCAAAAGCGAGGCGGCCTTAAAGCCGACCTGATTGCACTTTTGTCGTCGATCCCATTGTGGGAGCCAGCCTGCTGGCGATGGACTTCCAGGCAACGCGTTCATCCAGACAGGGCGCGTTATCGTTGACGTCCATCGCCAGCAGGCTTGCTCCCACAGGGGATTGGGGGGATCTGCGAAGATCAGGTCGGCTGTCAGGCCGCCTCGCTTTGGCTTTTGATTTGGGTGCCCCATTAACCACGATGGCCGAACGCAGGCATTGCGCAGTGGGGAAACCGGCAGGACGCCGGTTTAGCCGCGCTGGGCCAGGGATGGCCCATCGCGGCGACCCACGGAGCAATGCCTTCGTTCGGGCATGCCGAGCCCTAGCGAGGCACCGAGTGGTGGGGCAAAGCCTTTTGGTTCCTTTTTGGCGTTTGAAAAAGGGACTCGCCGTAAGGGCGAAACCATAAGTGGCCGTTACCAAAACAATGGATATGTACACGGTAAAAACAGTCGATCACTGGCCTAACGCCAATCAGCAACAATCCCATGCTCCAACGCAAACGGCTGAGCCGCAATGGTCCTGCGTTGAAACCCGGGCGCCTGTTCAGCAGTAGCCAACCACAACATCACCGCCGCCGGCACGTGGGGCGGAGCGCTGCCGGACCGCAAAGCGATCAACCCCTTGTCACCGATGGTGGCCTTCAGGGCTTCAGTGGTGACCACCCCCGGATTCAGGGTGTAGGCGCGAACGCCGGCCTCGCCCAGTTCCGTGCTCAGTACCCCGGACAAGCGCGACACCGCCGCCTTGCCCGCACCGTAGGCATAACCCCAGCCGCCCTTGCCCGCCGCCACCGGTGGATCGCTTTCGCCGGCGCCGGAGGTGACGTTGATCACCACCCCGCCACCGCGCGTGACCATGTGTTCGGCCACCGCCCGGGTCAGCAGGAACGGTGTGAGGATGTAGCCCTGGAACATCCGCTCCAGGGTTTGGGCCTGCAGGTCCATGAAACCGGCGTTGAGGTCGCTGCCCTGGTAGATCGCGTTGTTGATCAGCACATCGATGCGCCCGTACTCGGCCAGCACCGCCTGGCAGGCGGCCAGCGCCGAGTCGCTGTCGAGCAGGTCCATGGGCACCACGAGCACCCGGCAACCGAGTTCTCGCAGCGCCCGGGCGGTGCCATTGAGGCTGCCGGCCAGCGGCGCCCCCGTGGCGTCGCGCAGGGCATGTTCATGCTGCTCACCCTCGTTGAGGGTGCGGGCGCTGATGGCCAGGTCGAAACCGGCGCGGGCAAACGCCAGCGCCGCCTCGCGGCCAATACCACGGCTGGCGCCGGTGATGAATGCCACTTTGTTCATGTCGATTCCTTTCAGAAACGCGGGGCACGGACCATGGCGTCGATGCCGCCATCGACGAAGACCACGCTGCCGTGGACAAACGAGGCTTGCGGCGATTGCAGGAAAGCCACCACCGCGGCGAGTTCATCCGGACGCCCGGAGCGACCCAGGGGCGCGACGAATTCGCGGGTCGCCTGGCCAAAGCGCGCATCGTCCAGCGACGCCTGGTGCAACGGGGTTTCCACCGCGCCCGGCGCTACGACGTTCAGACGCATGCCCTGCTTGCCCCAGCGCGTGGCCAGGTTGCGGACATGGCCGCTGATGGCGTTTTTCGAAGCGGCATAGGCCGCGTGAGGATGGCCCAGGGTATTGGCCAGTTCCAGGGCCCGGGCTTCGTCACCCGCGATCATGGCGTCGACCATCGGCTGGCCGTCGGGCCCCGAATGCGTCGCCGACACTGAACCGATCACCAGCGCCGCCGGTTGTTGGCTCCTGGCCAACGCGCCTTGCAGACCGTCCAGCAACTGGCTGACACCAAAGTAATTGACCGCCAGGATCAGCCCGCAAGAGGGTGCCGTGACGCCCACCCCGGCGCAGCAGATCAGTCCGTCGAGCACCCCTCCGCTGAGTTCAAGCACTTGCGTAATGGCCGCGTCGCGGCCTTGGGCGGTGGACAGGTCGGCGTTGACTTCGGCGTTGCTGCGGTCGATACCGATGACCTGATGCCCGGCGGCGCGCATGGCGGTGGCGACGGCGGCGCCGATGCCCGAGGCGCTGCCGGTGATGGCTGTAATTGGCATAGTGGTTCTCCGTGATAGGTCCGCCCAGTATCGGCAGGGGGATCGCGGGACGGCATCGTCTATGCGGACTAAAAATCGGCGAGGTGGGCGATCCGTTCTGGAAGGGCCGGGGTACATCTGTTATTGCGCGTTATCGTTCTTCGCGGGCAAGCCACGCTCCCACGGGTCATGCGCCGTTTTAAAGCGGGCGCATGACCTGTGGGAACGTGGCTTGACTTGCAGGGTCAGGCCTGGCGATACATCGGCACCGCCAGTTGCGGCGGCGGCACCTTGATTTTCTCCGGCACTTTCAACGCCAGCCTGGGTTTGCCCAGGGCCACCACGCTGTTGAGCATGATCCGCACCAGCTCGGTCTGGCGCCGTACGCCGGTCTTGGAGAAGATCGAGCGCAGGTGCGCCCGCGCGGTGTTGCGCCGGATGTTCAAGACCTCGGCCGCCTCCTCCAGTGACAAGCCATTGGCCAGTTCCATGGCCAGGGCGGTTTCGGCCTTGGTCAGGTTGAACAGCTGCTTGGTGACCACTTCGCTGGCCAGGGATTTGCTCGACGCATCGCGGATGTACACCAGCGCCGCCGGCTGGCCCTTCTCCTCGGCCCAGTCCAGGGACGGAATCGATTCCACCACCACGCCGAGGTTGACCAGCCCCGAGGGACGGGTCACCGACATGGCCTCGGCGCTTTTCGGGGCGTCCAGGATGAACGCGGCGCGAATCAGGCGTTGCAGCTCACGGTTGTCGCTGGGATAAGTCGCCTCCAGGCGCCCGCCCACCAGTTTCAGGCCGTCGGAACGGGCGAGGATTTCCTGGGCCACCGGGTTGACGCGCAACACGCTGCCGCTCTCGTCGAGCACCAGGGTGGCCACCGACAAGCGGCTGATGGCCTGGGAATACAACTCGCTCAACGACTCGCTGCGATCGAGCAGGTTGTGCAACTGCGAGGCCCGGCGCAGGTGCGGCAGGAACAGGGCGCACAGCGCCCGCTCGTTGGCGGAAAAATTGGGGGAACGCTTGGGCCGGGTGATACGAAAGCGCAACTTGCCGCCGTCCGGGGTGGAAATGTCGGCGCCCATCACGTGGTACACGTCGTTAGGGCCGCAGAATGCCTTGAAGTAGGCGCTGTGCTCCCACTCCGTGGACGTCATGATGTCATCGACCGTGAATACTCGATCCGGCGGCTGGTTGACGAACGGCGTGTTAGTGCGTGGATAAGCCATGTAGTTGACATCGCCGGCGCCTTCAATATCGCCGGCCATGATCATCACGCCCATGTCCGGTTGGTCCGGCACCCGCAGGATCAGGGTGGCGTAGTTGGCATCGTAGAGTGCCAGGAAACTTTTGAGGGCGCTGGCCATCAGTTTCGGATCATGGGCGCCTTCATAGATCTCACCCACCAACTGGTTGTAGCGGGTGAGGTCCAGGCCAAGGCTCGCCAGGGCTTCAGGGGTCAATACAACCTCTTGCATAGTCTTTCCTCGCTCGGGTAAGGGCAGTGCCCTTCCCTTGTTATTTTTATAATTTCGGCCAGGGAGAACCTGAGTTCTCCCTCTTAGACTGCTTGTTGCCCACGGGCCCGCTCAGACTGCCCGTGGATCAGTTTCCCTATCGCCCGCCTGCCTCGCAATAGGCGGCCAGGGTTTATTTCCCGCTACCGGGTTCACGCGCCGCCGGGCTGCCCTTGAGCCGGAACTGGCCCTGGGTGGCCGCTGGCTGATGAGCCCGCACGGTGACCAGCGGCCGTCCGCGATTGAACCAGGCCGCCAGCGCCGGCAGCAGGAAAATCGCCCCCAGCACGTTGACCAGGAACATGAACGACAGCAGCACCCCCATGTCCGCCTGGAACTTCAGCGGTGCGAACGCCCAGGTGCAGACCCCGATGGACATGGTCACCGCCGTGAAGACCGCGGCCGTCCCACGTTGACACATGGCCTGGTAGAAGGCCTCGCGCAGGCTGGAACCGCGCAGCATTTCGTGCTGGATGCGTTCGTACAGGTAAATGCCGTAGTCGACGCCAACACCCACCCCCAATGCCATGACCGGCAAGGTGGCGACTTTCAAGCCGATCCCGAGCAAAGTCATCAGCGCGTTGCACAGGATCGCGACAATCGCCAGCGGCACCAGTATGCACAACACCGCGCGGATCGACAGGAAGGTCAGCCAGCAAAACAGTGCCACCGATCCGAATAGTGCCCCCAGCATGATGATTTCGGCGCGCTTGACCGCCTCGTTGGAGGCCGCCATCACCCCGACATTGCCACCGGCCAGGAGAAATTCCACCTGCGGCGAGCCGACCTCGGCAATGATCCGTCGGGCTTCATTGATGGCATGGCTGACGGTGCTGCCTTCGTGGTCGGCCAGGAACACCAGGATCTGCATCTGCTGGCAGCCGTCGGTCACCAGCCCGTCATCCGGCATGTAGGCCCGCGCACCCTGGCTCAAGCCACGGGGCGAACCCGGGATCGCCGCCCAGCGCGGATTGCCTTCGTTATTGCCGGCGATCACCCGCTTGCCCATGTCCGCCACGCTCTGGATCGACTGCACGCCCGTGACCGTGCGCATGCGGAAATCGAACGCTTCCACGGCTCGCATCACGGTGGGCGACAGGCAGCCTTCCTCGACGCCCTTGACCTGGACGAACACCGACATCACATCAAGCCCGATGGAATAGCTGCCGATGATCTTGCCGTTGTCCTGGTTGTAGCGCGAATCGGCCCGCAGCTCCGGCGCGCCGGCACCGATATCGCCCACCGCCAGGTCGCGCGCCTTCCAGGCGCCGGCCAGCAGGAGCACCAGGCTGATGGCGAACACGCCGAGGGCAGGCCCCGGTTCGGCCAGCGCCGACAGTCGCCACCACAGGCGATGCCGGCCCGCCGGCCGCGATTGCGCCCGGCGCAACAGCGCAGGCTCCAGGCGCAGATAGGAAATGATCACCGGCAACATCAGTTTGTTGGTGATGATCATCAGCATCACGCCGATGCAGGCCGTCACCCCCAGTTCATGGACGATGGGAATGTCGATCAGCATGATCACCGCGAACCCCAGGGCATTCATCAGCAAGGCCAGGGAGCCTGGGATGAAGATCTTGCAGAACGCCGAGCGCGCCGCCTCCTTGGAGCTGCCGCCGGCCAGCACGTCCTGCTTCCAGGCATTGGTCATCTGCACCGCATGGGACACGCCGATGGAGAAGATCAGGAATGGCACCAGGATCGACATCGGATCGATGCCCAACCCCAGCAGCGGCAACAGCCCCAGCAACCAGACCACCGGCAGCAACGCCACCAGCAGCGCCACCACGGTCAGGCGCAGGGAGCGCGAGTACAGCCACAGCAGCAAGCCAGTGATCACAAAGGCCACGACGAAGAAACCGATCACCGTGTTCAGCCCTTCGACCACATCACCCACCAGCTTGGCGAAGCCGACGATATTGATCTCGATGTCGGGGCTGTCGTACCGGGCGCGGATCTCTTCCAGGCGCTTGGCGATCTCGACATAGGACACCGGCTGGCCGGTCTTGGGGTCGGTGTCTTGCAGGTCGGCGCGGACCATGGCCGACTTCAGGTCGTTGGCCACCAGGCGCCCGACCTGTCCGGAAGCCGCGGTGTTGCTGCGCACCTGCGCCAGGTCCTCGTGGGTGCCGCTGAAGCGCGGTGGCACCACCACGTCGCCGAAGAACCCTTCCTCGGTGATTTCGATGTAGCGCACGTTGGCGGTGAACAGCGACGTCACGCTGGGGCGGCTGACCCCGGAGATGAAAAACACATCGTCGGTGACTTTGCGCAGGGTCTCCAGGTACTCGGCGTTATAGATGTCACCCTCGCCTTTCCAGCGCACGTTGACCAGGAAGCGGTTCGCGCCGGTGAAATAGCGGCTGAACTTGAGAAAATTGACCATGTATTCGTGACGCACCGGGATCTGTTTGTTGAACCCCGGATCCAGCTGAGTGTGGGTAGCGCTGTAGCCCAGGCCGAGTGTCACCAGGACAAACAGCAACAGCAGTCCCTTGCGCCAGGCCATCAGATGGTCGGCGCATGTTTCGACGCAACGCGTCACCCAGTGTTTACCTTGATTCATTGCCTGCCTCTCATTTACCGGGTGACCTGAGTGGTCACTAGGGCAGCCACGCTGCCACCTGATCCCTGCAATACACCGCGCTCGCCACCGACCAGCAGGCGCGAGCCAATCATCGTCGCCGAGGTCAATGTGCCGAGCCCGGCCAGGCGCCCGACACCGACCAGCGCGCCCTGTGCATCCAGGCGCACCACCGAGCTGCCGGCGCCGACGATCACCAGCCCCGAGTGATCGGGCAGCAGCGCATGCCCGTACAGCGGCAACTGGTTCCCGACGTTGATCGGCGTCCAGCTGTCGCCGAAATCGTGGCTGACGAACACGTGCCCACGCATGCCGTAGGTCACCCAGTTGTCCGCGCTCAGGCGCACGATGCCGAACAGCGAGCCGCTGTAGAACGCCGGCAGGGTTTGCCAGTGCTGGCCGCCGTCGGTCGTGCGCAGCACCAGGCCCTGCTCGCCCACCAGCATGCGCCGGCCATAGTCGCCACCGGCCATGCTGTTCAGGTGGGCGCTGTCGATGTCCAGGGTTTGCGGGGTCCAGGTCTGCCCGCCGTCCAGGGATTGATAGAACTTGCCGAAGCTGCCGAACGCCATGACGTTGTCACCACCGCCGCTCCAGATCCCCAGCAGGGGCTCGCCCAGATCACTGTCGTAGCGGATTTCCTGCCAATGGCTGCCGGCGTCGGTGGAGCGCAGGATCAGGCCGTCATGCCCCACCGCCAACAGGCGCTTGGCGTCCAGGGCGACCAGGGCGGTCAAGGTGGCCTCCCGTTGCGGGGTGACGCTGGCGGGCTGCCAACTCACGCCCTGGTCGTCGCTGAGCAGAATGCTGCCGCGCTCGCCCACGGCGACCACCCGCGCACCCAGGTTGAGCAGGCCGTTGATCTGCACCCGGTCCGGGCGCGTGGCCAACACTTCGGTTTGCGGTGGAGTCTTGGGGGAAAAGGTGTAGCCAATGGTCAAGGCGACCACCAGGCAGACCAGGTAGCCGATCACAGAGCGCATGAGCAACGCTCCTGATCGGGGCACGCGTGCATAGGGCAAGTCATAGGGCCAATCCTCTTGTTCTTGTCAGGCGCCAGGGCATGCGAGGCAATCGAATCGGGCGTTGCCTCCAGGGCAATAGTCGGCGCACGGACGGGGTGACACATCGTCCAAATGGCTTATGCAATGGCGCAAATGGCATAGCGGTCTGGAGCTGGCTTTTGCGGATGTACCCACCCCCCCTGTGGGAGCGAGCCTGCTCGCGAAGGCGGCCTGATAGCCGACCTGTCTTTTGTTGACTGAGTGCATATCCATTGCTGCGGTAACGGCGACTTAGGGTTTCGCCCTTACGGCGAGTCACTTGGAAAAGCCCCAAGTAACCAAGGGCTCTTGCCCCTGGCGTTCGGTGCCTCGCTTGAGCTCGGCATACCCTTGCTCCGGTCCTGCTCCGTGGGCCCGCCGCCATCGGCCATCCATGGCCGGGGGCGGCTAACCCGGCGTCCTGCCGGGTTGCCCACTGCGCAGAACCTCCACTCGGCCTCTCGAGGGGGCAAGAAGATCAAAAGCCAAAGCAAAAGCGAGGCGGCCTGAAAGCCGACCTGCTTTTCGCTCCGTACACATCCCCTTGTGGGAGCGAGCCTGCTCGCGAAGGTGGTCCAGACACCGAGGTCATCCAGACAGGTCGCGTTATCGTTAACGTCCTTCGCGAGCAAGCTCGCTCCCACAGGGGAACGCGTACACCAGCCAAAGTCAGGTCGGCTTTAAGGCCGCCTCGCTTTGGTTTTTGATCTGGGGCGCCCCGTTAAACCACGCTGGCCGAACGCAGGCATTGCTCCGTGGGTAAACCGGCAGGACGCCGGTTTAGCCGCGCTGGGCCAGGGATGGCCCATCGCGGCGACCCACGGAGCAATGCCGGAGAGAGGGCATGCCGAGCCAAAGCGAGGCACCGAGTGGTGGGGCAAAGCCTTTTGCTTCCTTTTCGGCGTTTGGAAAAGGGAGTCGCCGTAAGGGCGAAACCATAAGCCGCCGTTACCGCAGCAATGGATATGTCCACCACTCCCTGTAGGAGCGAGCAGGCTCGCGATGGACGCCCAGACACAGCGATCATCCAGACAGGTCGCGTTATCGTTAACGTCCTTCGCGAGCAGGCTCGCTCCTACAGGGGATTGCGTACACCAGCCAAAGTCAGGTCGGCTTTAAGGCCGCCTCGCTTTGGCTTTGGCTTTTGATCTGGGCGCCCCGTTAAACCACGATGGCCGAACGCAGGCATTGCTCCGTGGGTAAACCGGCAGGACGCCGGTTTAGCCGCGCTGGGCCACGGATGGCCCATCGCGGCGACCCACGGAGCAATGCCTTCGTTCGGGCATGCCGAGCCAGAGCGAGGCACCGAGTGGTGGGGCAAGAGCCTTTTGGTTACTTTTGGGCTCTTTCAAAAGTGAGTCGCCGTAAGGGCGAAACCATTAGCCGCCGTTACCGCAGTAATGGATATGTCCACCACTCCCTGTAGGAGCGAGCACGCTCGCGCCCACAGGGCAACGCATCAGGCGAGATACAAAATCACCAGGTCGTTGATCACCGACGGCCGGTCCTGGCCCACGACGTGGGTGGTGAGTTCCAGGGTCAGCTGTGTGCCGCGGGCCGACAGGTCGACTTTTTTCACCCGCGCCCGCGAATGGATGCGCGAGCCGGCCGGCACTGGCGCCGGGAAGCGCAGGCGGTCGGAGCCATAGTTGATCTGGGTGGTAAAGCCGCTGATCTCGAAGCCCAGCGCCAGTTTCATCCGCGATTGCAGCACCTGTACCAGCGCGCCGTGGGCGATGGTGCCGCCGAACGGGCTTTGCAGGCGTGCGCGTTCCGGATCGGTATGGATCCAGTAATCGTCACCCGACAACTGCGCGAAGGCGTCGATCAGCGCCTGATCGACCACCACCACGTTGCTCCAGTCGCTGAACTGGTCGCTGACCAGGGCTTGCAGCGCCGGCCCGTCGTTGAGGTCGATCTGCCGCACGGGCGCTTGCTCCGGCGCGGCGGGTGCCGGCTCGCTGTCCTGCGCTGGCAACGCCTCTAAACTCGCCACTTGTTTGTCGACCCCGGTGAACCGCAGCAGTCGGTTGCCCTTGGCATCGACTTCGGCGAAGACCGGCTGCAACGGCATGCCGATGCGGATTTCGTCTTCTTCCAGGCCCACCAGGTTGGTGTTGATGCGCACCCCTTGGGCCAATTCGACCACCGCCAGTTTCTGCGGCATTTCGTCGATAAAGTCGGGCAAGGTGGCAATGCGCGTCACGGTGTAGCTGTACAGCGTCGCGCTGCCGTCGACTTCGCGCCAGGCCAGGTCATGCTCCAGGCACACCGGGCAATGCCGGCGCGGGTAGAAGTTCCAGTGCGCGCAGGCGTTGCATTGCTGGATCAACAGGCGGCGAGCCTTCAGGCCCTCCCAGAACGGTGCGGAGATCTGCGTCGCGACCGGCATCGGTTTGTTGTTGGACATGTGCTTATGCTCCCTGAAGTATCAATGCGCCCTGCTCGCTCATCACGCCGCCGGTGCCGGAAACGTAGACGTTGTCGCAGCGCCCCAGTTGGCGCTCGCCGGCCGTGCCGGCGATTTGCGTGACCGCCTCGATCACCTGGCTCATGCCACCGGCCGAGGCCGACTGGCCGAAACTCAGTTGCCCGCCGTGGGTGTTCATCGGGAAATCGCCACGCCAGGTCAGGTCATGCTCACGCACGAAGGCCATGCCCTCGCCCTTGCCACAGAAACCGGCGTCTTCCAGGGTCAGCAAGGTGGTGATGGTGTAGCAGTCGTAGATCTGCGCGGCATCGACGTCCTTGGGCTTGAGCCCCGCCATGGCAAAGGCCCGCTCGGATGCCGGGCCAATCGGCGTGCGCAGCATGTCCTCGGCATACGACGGCGACTTGAACGCCAGGTGTTCGCCAAAACCGGTGATGAAGGCCGGACGCTTGCGCGACCGTGCCGCCACTTCCTTGTTGGTGATGATCATCGCGGCGCCACCGGCCACCGGCATGACGATCTCCAGGACGTGCAGCGGGTCGGCGACCATTTTGCTGGCCAGGACCTGTTCGATGGTCAGCGGCTGGCCGTAGAACATGGCTTGCGGGTTGGCCAGGGCATTGGTGCGCTGGTCGACGGCGATCTTGGCCATCGCCCGCTGGTCATAGTCGTACTGCGCGGCATACCGCTGGGCGATCATCGCGTAGCCAGTGTTCTGGCCCATGTGCCCGTAAGGCAGGTCGAACTCGGCTTCGGGCGCGCCGAACGCCGTGCTGTGGCCACCGAAACGCATCGACCGGGCCATCCAGCCGGGGTCTTCGTCGGGTCCCAACGGCGCCATGCGTGCGGGGATCACGCACAGCACGGCCTGGCACAGCCCCAGTTCAATGGCGGCGGCGGCGCGCCAGACCATGCCCACCGACGTGCAACCGCCCAGGTCCACCACTTCGGCGAAGTTCAGGCGCAGCCCCAGGTATTCGGCGGCCATCGCCGGGACGAACACCGAGGCTTCATGGAAGTGCGGGCCATTGATCACCAGCCCGTCGAGGTCCGACGCCTTGAGCCCGGCATCACGCAGGGCCTGGGCCGCCAGGTCGGCGACCTGTTCGAGGTGGAACATGCGGGGTGCGGTGGAATATTTTTCCGGTTTGTATTGTGCGGTGCCAACAATGGCTGCCTGCCCTTTGAGCCCCATAGTGCCTCCATGCCCGGGCGTGATGCCCAGGCCATTTCCAGGTGGTGTTGAACGTCCGGGCGCGCCATGGCGACCCGGACCTTGTGTGGTCGATCAGAAGGTGTATTTCATCGAGAACGTGGCGTAGTCGCGGTCAGCGAACGGACGCTTGATCGGGTCCGCTTCGCCCAGGTAACCGACATAGGTCAGGCCCATTTCCAGGTTGCCCAGGTACTTGAAGGTGGTGCCCACGCTCAGGCGTCGGTCGCCCGCCACGCCGGAGATGCTTCCCGCCATGGGTGTCGAGCCGCTGAACACGTTGGAGAATCGCACCGGCACTTCCAGATCCCAGCCTTGGAAAACTCCCGGATAACTGAACGATGCCCCCAGGGTGTAGGCGCTGGAGGATTTGGTGCGAAAACCTGCGGCTGTGCTGTAGGTGTAGTCATTGGAAGGTGCCACCAGGGGTGCCACGGAGGGCAGAAGGTTCAGGCCTTGCAGGTTGGGCGCCGCCGAAGTGGATTCGACGCTGTCGACCTGCACGCGGATGATTTCAGCCGTCAGGCTGGTCTGGCTGGCCCAGGGACGGTCGCCCAGGATGCGGATCGCCGACAACTGCATTTGCTGGCCCTTGCCCTTGGCCGGCACCGCGCCAAGGCCGGTATTGACCATCACCGGCGCACCGTCGCGGTACGACCATTCGGCGCCGACCTGGGTATCGCCAATCTTGGTCGAGGCGCTGATGCCGGTCAGCTTGATGTCCTCGAAGTACTTGATCCGATAGCCGTTGATGGCAAAGGCGTTACGGCCGCCACCGACCGGCAGCGGGTCATAACCGACCAGGGCGGTCGCCGGGTTCTTGTCGTGGTAGTTGACGTGGAACAGCGACAGCTCGACGGCCGGCACCGGGCGATAGCGCATTTGTACGCCCCACTGGCCGCCGTCGCGCGGTTCGTCGGTGCCGCGGTACTGCACCTTCTGGCCGTTGGCATAGATGAACTCGCGACCCGGCCCCACCACGTCGCTGCCCGACAGGTAGCTGCCCACCGGTGGCAACTCGGTGCCCTTCCATTCGTATTGCACATAGGCACCGAAGGTCAGGCTGGGGTTGAGGCGGAACGAACCGGAAAACTGGCCCACGGGCAACAGGATTTCCTTGACCTCCACACCGGGCTGGGAGGCTTTGACCGCATCGGAAGGGTTCTGCACACCGTTGACACCCGGGTAGTACAGGCTTTCGCCCCAGGATTCGATGTGCCGCCCGGCCTTGACGTCGAGCATGGTGTCGTTTTCGAAGCGCCAGCCGCTGAACACATAGGCATCCAGCAGACGGGTACGACCGCCGCTGTAGTAGCGGGTATCGCTGGTGAACTCGTCGTTGCGCCCGTTTTTGTTCACGGTCGCCGGCGAGTCGTTATCGTTCTCGCGGTGGTAGACGTCGTCGTAGAAGGTACTGCCACGCACCACGGCGCCGTAGTTGTCCTTGCGCAGGATTATTTCACCCAGCGCGCCCACACGGTTGGTGGTCAGGCCGCCGCGATCGAAGTTGCGATTGGCATCGTCGGCGTTGATCGTCAGCAAGCGATCGCTCTGCTTGCCGGTGCGCACACCGACGCCATAGCTGGTGGTCACCGACCAGTCCATGGTCAAGCCGTTGTCGAACTCGATCGTCTCACCGGCCCACACCGGCGTGGACGCCAGTGCCATGGCGGCCGCCAGGCTGGTGACTTGAAACGCGCTTGAAGCCATGACCGTCTCGTTATTGTTGTTTTTACTGATCACACTGACTCTCCTGAAGGGCAACTGACTGGCTGCCTGGAATGTTCAACACTGCTGCCGTGCCGTGGGCTCAAAACACCTTGAGTGCCGCGCACGCTCCCCTTACAGCACTCCGGTAGCGATACCGCCCCCGGTCCTCTTCCCGCTCCAGCGACCCTTCGGCCACCAGGTAGTTGGCATGGGCCAACGTTTCGCCAAGCGCCATCAGTTCGTCGAAACGACCCGACAGCCTGGGGAACATCACGGCCATCAGTTCGAGCACGGTGCGCGGCTCGTCACAGTGGGCCAGCAACAGCGCCAGGTGCGCCCGGTGGTGGGCGTCCAGTTGGTCCAGGCGCTGATGCAGATTGAAGAACGGCCGTTCGTGCGCCGGCAGCACCAGCACGCTGTCGGGCAAGCCGCGCAAGTGCTCGATGGAATCGAGCCAGTCGCGCAGCGGGTTGGCCAAGGGTTCGGTGGCATGCACGCCGACGGTGGACGTGATGCGCGGCAACACCTGGTCGCCGGAAATCAGCAAGCCGTCATCGGCGGCATACAGGCAGGCATGCTCCGGGGAGTGGCCACGACCAATGACCACCTGCCAGCGGCGACCGCCGATTTCCAGCACGCTGCCCTCGCGCAGACGGCGGTAATGGTTCAGCGGCGCCGGCAGGAAATGGGCGTTGCTCATTACCGCGAACAGCTCGCTGCTCTGCTCGTCGCTGACACCGGCCTTGCGGTAGAAATCGAGAAAGTCCCAGCCCGGCGGCTGATCGGCGGGAAACCTGACGTGCAACGACTGGAACTCGCTGGCGGTCATGTACACCGGGCACTGAAAGCGCTCCGACAGCCACGCGGCCACGCCGGCATGGTCGGAATGAAAGTGGGTGCAGACCACCGCCAGCAGCGGCAGGCCGCCACAGACTTCACTCAGTACCCGGTCCCAGACTTCGCGGGTCTGGTCGGTGTTCATGCCGGTGTCCACCACCACCCAGCCATCGGTATGGCGCAGCAGATAGAGGTTGATGTGGTCCAGGCGAAACGGCAGCGGCATGCGCAGCCACCACACGCCCGGCGCCACTTCGCGCACCTGGCCGGCGTCCGGGGCCTGCGGCCAGGGATAACGCAGGCCGCTGCGCAGTTCGTGACCGTTGTGGTCGAGATCAGTCATGGCGGGGCACCGCGAAAGGCGTCAGGCCGGCCCGCGCCAGGGCCTCCACCGACCAGGGCACATAGCTGCGGGCCTGATCGTCGCGGATGAACAGCGGATCGCTGCACAGCTGCGGGCAATAGCCCTGGCGCTGCAGATCGACCTTGCGCAGCTTGTAGCTGGCCGTCAGGTCCGCCGCTTGCGTGACCCGCACGAACACCGGGGCCGCATAGCGTGGCAGGCGCGATTCGGTCAGGGCGTACAGGGCGTCGGGATCGAACGCCTGGCCGGCCTGCATCAGCACGGCGGCCATGCCGGCGCGACCTTCGTGGCCCGGCACCTGGACGCCGTAGATATTGATCAGTTCCAGGCCCGACAGATCGCCCAGGGCATCGGCCACTTCCTGGGTCGACACGTTCTCGCTTTTCCAGCGGTAGGTGTCACCGATGCGGTCGACGAAGTAGCAGTAGCCGTCGGCGTCCTCGCGCAGCAGATCGCCGGAACTCCACCAGGCATCGCCTTCGCGCAGCACGTTGCGACGGATCTTGCTCTCGGTGGCCTCGGCTGAGGTGTAGCCCTCGAAACGCCCGCCACCAATCTCCGGGTGATCGACGATGAAACCCATCGCTTCGCCGATCTCGCCCACGTTGCACACTTGATAGAAGCCGTTTTCATCGCGCGGGTGACAGTCGTTTTCCACGTCGTAGCGCACCAGGCGCACGTTGGTTTTGTTCCAGTCCGGCACGCGACCGCAAGAGCCGAAATAGTTGTCGACGTTGATGATCGCGGCATTGGCCTCGGTGGCCCCCCAACCCTCGAACACCTGGATCGGCCCGAAGCGTTCCAGCCAGCGCTGCCAGGTGTCCGGCGACAGACCCGCACCGAGCATGCAGCGCAAGCTGTGCTCACGCTCGTGCGCCTGGACCGGCTGGTTGAGCAGGTAGCGGCAGATTTCGCCGATGTACTGGAAGATGCTGATGCGGTGGCGCGCCACGTCGTTCCAGAA
The DNA here is from genome assembly GCF_902498195.1 of Pseudomonas fluorescens. Lineage (GTDB taxonomy): Bacteria > Pseudomonadota > Gammaproteobacteria > Pseudomonadales > Pseudomonadaceae > Aquipseudomonas > Aquipseudomonas fluorescens_BU. The sequence continues at coordinate 891,437 of NZ_CABVIY010000003.1, forward strand.
CTCACGCACGCTGAACTTGCGCCGCACCACGATGGCGGCCCCGGCGCGCAGCGCGGTGGAGGTCACCGAAGTGGCGGCCGCCCCGTGATACAGCGGCAGGCAGCAATAGAACACGTCTTCGCTCGTGGCCTTGAGGGTGGTTTCCATCACGTCGCCGGAGGACATCCAGCGCATGTGGCTGTAGCGCGCGGCCTTGGGCAAACCGGTGGTGCCCGAGGTGAAGATCAGCAAGGTCGGCGACTGCGCCTCGATGTGCGCACGGATGTCGCGGGGGAACGGCGTGCGCGGGGCTTTCTCCAGGCGCGCGTCGAAATGCCCGTCGATGCCCTTGGGCAGTGCGCCCGCCCAGGTATTTTCCGGGTCGCGTATCAGCCAGCACGGCAGGTCCGGAAAACCTTCGGTGGCCTGCACATTGGCCAGGCATTCCTCACCGATCACCAGCGCCTTGGCGTCGGTGGTCTGCAACGCGTGCAACAGCGGGCGGCCGCTGACCTGGGTGTTGATGAAAGCCACCACCACCCCGAGCTTGACCAGGCCGAACCAGGTGCAGAAAAACGCCGGGCGGTTTTCCATGGCCAGGGCGCAGACATCGCCGGCGCGCAGACCGTTGGCATAAAAGGTGTGGGCCATCTGATTGGCCCGCGCATCGACTTCGGCGTAACTCAGGGTCTGCTCGCCGTAGATCAGGAACGGCCGTTCGCCCAGGTCGCGGGCCTGTTGTTCCAGGCGGTCGGCCAGGGTGTAGCGGTCGCGCGGCTTGATCATGCCGGCGGCAGCCGAACGCTGGTCGAGAAGTGCCTGGGTCTGTTCACGAGGCACAGGGCGGGCCGGCACGACACCGGTCAGGTCATTCAGGTTCATTGCGCCAGCTCCTGGGCGATTGCTTGATAGGCGGGGTAATCCGAGTAGCCGGCCGAGCCCGGCGTGTAGAGGGTCTTGCGGTCGAACCGGCTGAGCGGCAGGCCACGCTTGAGGCGCTCCACCAGATCGGGGTTGGCAATAAAGTGACGACCGAACGACACAGCAGCCCCCTCGCCCGACGCGAGGGCGGCACTGGCCGAAGGGCCGTCGAAACCATCGTTGAGAATCAAGGCGTGCGGGCTGTGCTGGCGCGCCAGGGCGAAGGCATCGAGATCCGCCAAAGGCGAGCGCATGATGTGCAGGTAGGCCAGGCCCAACGGGGCCACGGCCTGGCACAGGGCCGCGGCGGTTTGCGCCGGATCGCGGTCGTCGATGTCGTTGTAGGGGTTACCGGGGCACAGGCGAAAGCCCACGCGGCCGGCGCCGATCGCATCGGCCATGGCCTCGATCACTTCCCGGGCAAAACGCACACGCCCCGCCGCGTCACCGCCATAGCTGTCGCTGCGCTGGTTGCTGCCCGAGGCCATGAACTGCATGGGCAGATAACCGCTGGTGCAATGCAGCTCGACCCCGTCGAAGCCGGCCTGACGCGCATTCAAGGCGGCCTGGCGATAGTCTTCGATCACCTCGCGAATGCCTTGCACGGTCAGCGCCTGTGGCTCGTCGGTGTCCACCAGGCCCGCGGTGTCGCTGTACACCTGGGTCCGCGCACGCAGTGCCGAAGGCGCCACCGTGGCGGCCCAGGCCGGTTTGTTGTGACGGCTGGCGGCGCGGCCGACATGCATCAATTGCAGGACGATGCGCCCGCCCTCCGCGTGCACCGCGTCGGTGACCTGCCGCCAGCCGGCGATCTGTTCGCCACTGTAGATCGCCGGGGTGCGGCAATAGCCCAGGCCGCTGCCGGACGGCGCGGTGCCCTCGGCCACGATCAACCCGGCACTGGCGCGCTGGCGGTAGTACTCGACCATGGCGCTGCCGGGCACCGCATCGGCAAGGGCGCGGCTGCGCGTCATGGGGGCCATGACAATGCGATTGGCCAGTTGCAGTTCGCCCAGGGCGACCGGCTCGAACAAGACGCTCATCTCAATTCCTCAGCTTCTTATTGTTTTCAGGCGGTCGCAGGGCTTGCCACAGCGTGGGCAAGTACTGACACACCAGCGGATATGGGCTGAATGATTGACGTTGAGCGCGTGGGAAACATCGTCCGACAAGACTAGGTCGGCTATGGTGTGGGGCGGCTTGTCTACAGCGGCAAAAGATGGTCTGAACGGACGATGAAAAAAAACCGCAGCGCACCGAGCATTCGCGTCAACTAAAACAAAACCGGGAGCACCCGCAGTGAATCATTCCCCCCCCGTGACATGGCGAACGCACTACGCGCTGTTCGTGCTGGCCAGCATCTATGTGTTCAATTACATCGACCGCCAGTTGATGGCGATTCTGATCGAGCCGGTGAAGCTGGAATTCGGTATCAGCGATACCGGCATCGGCCTGCTCTCGGGGGTGACCTTCGCCGTCTTCTACACCGTGTTCGGCTTCCCGATGGGGCGATTGTCGGACCGCGTCGGACGCAAGCCCGTCATCGCGTTCAGCTGCATCGCCTGGAGCCTGATGACCATGCTCTGCGGCATGGCCGGCAATTTTCTGACCCTGGTGCTGGCGCGAATCGGCGTGGCCGTCGGTGAGGCCGGTGGCACGGCGCCGTCGGTGGCCATGGTTTCGGACCTGTACCCGGCCAATCGCCGCTCCACCGCGTTGTCGGTATTGATGCTGGGTTCCAGCCTGGGGGCAATTGTCGGCCTCGGACTGGGTGGCTGGATTGCCCAGCACCACGGCTGGCGCTATGCGTTCCTGCTGATTGGTGCGCCGGGCATCTTCCTGGGTTTGCTGCTGTTGCTGACCGTGCGCTCGCCCACGCGCGTGACGCCCGTGAACACGGTCGCCGAGCAGCAGGACGGCTGGCTGAAAACCCTGGTCGAGCTGCTGCGCATGCCCTCGTTCCTGTTGCTGGTCCTTGCCGGTGGGGCAGCGGCCATCGCCGGTTACGCCGTCGGCACCTGGAGCCCGAGCTTCCTGATCCGTTCCCACGGCCTCAACCTGCAACAGGCCGGTTTCCTGCTGGGCGTGGTGGGCGGCACCGGGGCGACTGTCGGCACGCTGATCTGCGGCATGCTCACCGACCGCCTGGCGCGGCGCGATGCGGGCTGGCAGATCGGCGTCCCGCTGCTGGGCACGCTGATCAGCATCCCGTTCGCCCTGGCCTACTTCCTCTGGCCGCAAGGCATGGCATTCCAGCTCGGGAGCATCGCGGTACCCCAGGCGTTCCTGTTCTACAGCGCCTTCGCCTTCTTCGGGGTGTGGTGGGCAACGCCGTGCCTGAGCGCCATCACCCACCTGTTCCCGGCCTCGCGGCTGGCCCAGGCCACGTCGATTTTCCTGATGTCCATGACCTTGCTCGGCGTGGGCGTCGGGCCGTTGTTCGTCGGCATGCTCAGTGACTTTTTCGTGTCGACGATGGGCGGTGAGTCCCTGCGGTATGCCCTGGCCTCGTCGGTGTCGATGCTGGCATTGGCCAGCGTGTTCCTGGCCCTGGCGCTGCCGCGTTATCGCCAGCAGATCAAGCACCCTGCCGTGCTGCCCGCACCGATCCGGTCCGTCACGGCCTGAGCCCCTTCCCCACCCCCCTGCGCCGCTGGACACCTGTCAGGTTCCAGCGGTTTTTTTTATGGAGGATTGCCATGAGTAGCAGCGCCGTACAGATCAGCAACCTGCTCTACCGTTACGCCGAATGCCTGGACAGCGGGCAACTGGTCGAGGCCGCCGAGCTGTTTCGTCATGCCCGGGTCAAGGTCAAACACCAGGGCGATCCGATAGATCACACGATGCTGCTGGGCATCTGGCAACAGCGTGTCAAGCGCTACGCCTGCGGCACACCGCGCACCAAACACCTCATCAGCAACCCGATCATCGACATCGACGAAGCGGCCGGGACCGCGACAGTCAGGTCCTGTTACACCGTGCTGCAGGCGACAGACGCCCTGCCCCTGCAAGCCATCGCCGCGGGGCGTTACCACGATGAGTTTGAACGTGTGGATGACGCATGGCGGTTCAGCTTCCGCGATTATTCGCAGCTGGAAATGATCGGGGACTTGAGCCAGCATTTGCTGATGTAGAAACCATGAAGCCCGACAGGCTTGCACCTGTCGGGCTTCAACTGGCCTGGCTTAACGTGGCCGGTCTTGCATGCCAGCGCTGCAAGGATTACTTGTCAGGCGATGGGGCTGGTCTTTTCCTCGACCACAAACATGCGTGTCGCACTGCGATCAAACACATTCGCTTCGTCTTCGGCAATGCGCCGAGCGACGTCGGGCTTGGCGTTCTCAGCCAGGAAGACGTCATACGCGGCACGATCTTCAAACCAGATTTCGGTCACCACATCAAAATCGATTGGCGAAGTCTTCGACAGGAACGCCCCCTCCAGATCGAGAAAATTGCGCCGATACTGCACGATGCCCGGGAACAGGCTTTTGATCAGGGGGGCATGATTATTTTCATAATAATCAATCAGCTGATCCCGGCTGAGATCCGCTCTTTTCTTCAGCAAAGCAATGCATTTGTACATGTCATTCTCCAGTGACCATTTGAAGGCGTTCACTGCGCCGGCAATGAATGCCACTTTTTCATCGCTCGATCGACGCGTCAGAAGCGCGTCGGACGCACCATCGCATCCATGCCGCCATCGACAAACACCACGCTGCCGTGGATGAAACTGGCCTGGGGCGATTGCAGGAAGGCCACCAGCGTGGCGATTTCTTCAGGTTGGGCAAAATGCTTCAAGGGTGCAGAGAAGTCGCGCACCGCCTGGCCGAACCGCGCATCCTCCAGGGACGCTTGATACAGCGCAGTTTCCACGTTGCCCGGTGCTACCACATTCAAACGGATGCCCTGCTTGCCCCAGGCCACGGCCTTCTGCCGGGTGTTACAGGTGACCGCATATTTGGAGCAGGCGTAGGCGGTCTGTGGCTGACCGAGGGTATTGGCCAGTTCCACGGCCCGCTCTTCGTCGCCGGCCAGCATGGCCGCCACCATCGGCTGATCGGGATTGGCCAGGGTTGCAGCGACAGAGCCAATCACCAGCGCCGCCGGCTGCTGGCCTTTGGCCAAGGCATCAACCAGGCCGTCAAGCAATTCGCTGACACCGAAGTAATTGACCGCCAGAACGATACCGGGCGACGGCGCGGTCACACCGACTCCCGCGCAGCAGATCAAGCCGTCCAGCACGCCGCCACTGTGCTCAAGCACGCTGGCGATGGCCGCCTGCCGGCCGGCGTGGCTGGACAGGTCGGCAATCACTTCGGCGTTCGCCCGGTCGATACCAATGATCCGGTGCCCGGCGGCGCGCAGCACTGCGCAGACGGCAGCGCCCATACCGGAAGCGGAGCCGCTCACAGCTGTAATAGGCATAGGGTGTTTCCTCGCTCAGTCAACATCAGGTGGGCAACGAGCCTCAGGCGCTCGTCGTACCGACACAATCGTCATAAAAAAAGCCTCGCCGTTGGCCGGCGAGGCCTTTAATGGTTTCGTGTCACCAGTGCCTTAGCGACCGGTTGCACGCGCCGCATCGGCGGTGTACTGGTCCGGGGTGAACTTGCCTTCGTTGAGAATCGGGCCCTTCTTGGACTCGTTGGTCATGCCGTAGCCGGTGTACTGGCCCGAGTTGAGGTCCATGAAGAACTGCGAACCCGATTGCCAGCCGCTCATGTCCGGGTGGTAGTAGTAGTTGGCCATGGCGTGCTTCCACAGCTGCCCGCGGGCATCGTAGTTGTCCGCCATGACGGCGTTCCAGAAGTCCTCGTCGAGGAACAGCACGCGCTTGCTGTAGACGTGGCGATAGCCTTCCTTCAAATCGGCTTCCAGCACCCACACCCGACGCAACTCATAGCGCATGAAGTCAGGGTTGGGATGGTTAGGCGTGAGGATGTCGGCGTACTTGACGGACGCCGTGTTGGCTTTGTACGCGTTGGCCGGGGCGTAGATTTCACGTTTGCCGATCAGCTTCCAGGTGTAGCGCTCCGGCGAGCCGTTGAACATCCGGTCTTCGTCGATGGTCATGGTGCCGTTGGTGCCGATCATGGGCTGATCGAAACCGAAGCCCGGCAGTTGCCGCACGCGCCGCGTCGACGGGCTGTAGGACCAGGCCTGACGCGTACCGGTGCCAAAGTTGTACGGTTCGTGGGCAATGCTCATGGTGCCGTTGTCCCGGGCCGGCTTCAGGGTCGTGTTGTTGCTGTAGGACACAATCAAGTCTTCGCTTTTCGAGTCGACCGTCGGTGAGCTGCCCATCGCCATGTTACGCGCATAGGCCCGGCCCCATCCGATGCTGCCGTTGGGCAGGACCGACGCCAGGTCGGTGGTTTTTTCCTCGGTGTAGGCTTTTGCCGACAGCTGATGGTTCCACAGCAGTTCCATACCGTTTTTCGGGATCGGGAACGGTATCAGGCCGATCCCGGTGAAGCCGGCCCCGTCATTGACCAGCTTGGCATGCAGCGCGTTGTCCATCACGCGGCGGCAGATGTAATCGGGGTAACTGAAATCCCGGTGGCCGGGGTAGATGTTCATCTTGTAGGTGGTGGGGTATTTCTTCAGCAGGGCCTTCTGACCTTCGGTCAGGCGCGACTCGTACTGGCTCATGTTCTGCGCGGTGATCACCAGGATCGGCTTCTCGTCAGCGTAAGGATCAACCGGCTGGTCACCGGAGAACTTCACATGATTCCAGCCCGGCACTTCGCCCAGGTATTTGCCGGTGTACGGCGGGATGGTGCCTTCGGCGTTGCCCGCCTTCTCGGCGCCGACACAGGTCAGCTCCTTGCCCAGTCTGGCGGCTTCCTGAGGTGACACCTCGGCGTGCGCATAACCCATCAGCCCGCTATTGGCTGTGACTGCGACCGCGAGCATGAGACCTGTTCTTGTTATTTTCATGTATTGCCTCCTTCGCTGATAAGGCTTGGTGTATGGACACATTGTTCGTTTTCCGCCGGCCCCCACATCGTCCGGAAAGACTACGCAGGCGTCATGCGCCCAACTTTTCTTGCAGTTGCGCCTTGAGGACCTTGCCGGTGGCATTGCGCGGCAAGGGTTCGAATACCCGATAAACCTGTGCCGGCACTTTGTAGGCGGCCAGGCGCTCGGCGATGAACCCGCGCACTTGGGTTTCCTGGGGCAGTGTCGAGGCCTGGCCATGCACGGCCAGCCCCACGGTTTCACCCAGCAACGGGTCGGCGATGGCGAAGGCAGCGGCCTCCAGGACGCCGGGCATATCGAGGATGCAGGTTTCGACTTCCGCGGCGGAGATCTTCTCGCCGCCACGGTTGATCAACTCCTTGACTCGGCCGGTGATGTGCAGGAACCCTTCTTCGTCGAGGTAACCGATATCGCCGGTGTCGAGCCATCCGTCGCGCAGGCTGTGCGCGGTGATCTCGGGCAGGTTCCAGTAGGCGCTCATCAGGGTCGGCGAACGCAGCCAGATCACCCCGGGGGTGCCCGCCGGTTGGGGCTGGCCGGGGTTGTCGCCGATATGAATATCGACAATCGGCAACGCCCAGCCCGCCGTGGCCGGTTTGTAGACGAACTGGTCGCCGCCAATCGCCGCGCCGATGCCGTTGCTTTCGGTCAGGCCGTAGCCGGCACCGCCGATCACGTCGGGCTTGATCCTGAGCATGTCGTCGAGCACGTTGGCCGACGATGCGCCGCCGCCCAGGCCCAGGCCGAACAGGCTGGCGGTGTGCTCACTGCCGAAGCGCGGCGAGGCCAGCAACTGCTGAATCATCACCGGCGCCCCGTTGAACTGGGTGCAGCGCTCGTCGCGGATCAGGTCGATGGCGCGTTCGACATCCCACTTGTACATCAGCATCAAGCGGCGGCCACCGCGCAGGGCCGACAAAAACTGTGCGTGCAGGCCACTGACGTGGAACAGCGGAACGGCCGCCAGGGTCGTCGGCGCAAAGCCGCTGTTGATCACCACGCCAATCCGCTCGGGCGAACTCATGGCGCAAAACGCACCCTGGAATTCCAGCGCGGTCAGCGCCTGGCAAATCGCCCGGTGGCTGGACACGGCGCCCTTGGCACGGCTGGTGGTCCCGGAGGTGTAGAGAATCAGCGCCGATGCGTCGGGATCGATGTCCAGCGTCGGCAACGGCAAGGCCGGGGCGCTGACCAGATCTTCGAATCGCAGGCCGTACTCGGGCAACGACCCTGCCTGGGCCCCGACGACAATCGTGGCCCGCTGTTCACGGACCAGGTCGTCGTGCAGGACATTGAGGCGCGCTTCATCGCACAGCAGCAGGCGCGAACCGCTGTCCTGCAACGCGTATTGCAGCTCATCGCGCAGGCCCCAGCTGTTGAGTGGCACACACACACCGCCGCAGCGCTGGATGGCGGCGAAGGCCACCAGCCACGCCGGCTGGTTACGCATGGCAATCGCCACCCGCTCGCCCGGTCGCACGCCAAAACGCGCGACCATCTGCCCGGCCAGGCGGTCGACCTGATCGAAGAACTGATTGAAAGTCAGGCGTTGCGCTTGCCAGACCAGAAACTCACGGTCGCCATGGGCCCGGCCGGCGTCGATCACCTGCAACAGGTCGTGGGGAGCGTGGCGGAAGTAGCGTGGAGCGCCGTCATCCGGCGTCACCACTTCAAAGGGCGAGCCGGGGGCGATCAGTTGTCGCCACACGGTTTGCCAGCGTTCAATGCTCATCTTTTTATTCTCCAGAACAGCGAAAATTCCTGTGGCTGCGGGCTGCACCTTCCACATCCTCATTGCCTGACACCCCGCCTTCGCGAGCAGGCTCGCTCCCACAGGGGGTTGGGGCGTATGCAGGTACCGCGTACACCCCCGATCCTTGTGGGAGCGGGCTTGCTCGCGAAGGGGCCGGCACTTTCAATATCTTCATCGCCTGACACCCCGCCTTCGCGAGCAAGCCCGCTCCCACAGGGGGTTGGGTGGATGCGGATACCGGGTACGACCGAGATCCTTGTGGGAGCGGGCTTGCTCGCGAAGGGGCCGGCACTTTCAACATCTTCATCGCCTGACACTCCGTCTTCGCGAGCAAGCCCGCTCCCACAGGGGGTTGGGTGGATGCGGATACCGGGTACGACCCAGATCCTTGTGGGAGCGAGCCTGCTCGCGAAGGGGCCGGCACTTTCAACATCTTCATCGCCTGACACTCCGTCTTCGCGAGCAAGCCCGCTCCCACAGGGGATTGGGTGAATGCGGATACCGGGTACGACCGAGATCCTTGTGGGAGCGGGCTTGCTCGCGAAGGGGCCGGCACATCCAACATCTTCATCGCCTGACACCCCGCCTTCGCGAGCAAGCCCGCTCCCACAGGGGGTTGGGTGGATGCGGATACCGGGTACGACCCAGATCCTTGTGGGAGCGAGCCTGCTCGCGAAGGGGCCGGCACTTTCAACATCTTCATCGCCTGACAC
>NZ_CABVIY010000004.1 GCF_902498195.1 Pseudomonas fluorescens
GAACTGACCGAAGCAACCGTCAGCCCGCTGATCGACGTCTGGTACCCGGAAAAGCCGATCAATCCGGTAGCTTGATGTCATGAAGTACGGCGACCCAAGGGTCGCCGTTTTTTTATGCGGAACGAGGGATCGCAGCCTCGTTGCACTCGACAGCTCCTACAAGGACACGCGTTCCAATGTAGGAGCTGTCGAGTGCAACGAGGCTGCGATCTTTCAGGCCTTGCGCCAATTCAGAATCACCAGCGTCAGCACCCCCGCCACAATTCCCCAGAACGCCGAGCCGATGGAAAACAGCGTCAGCCCCGACGCCGTGACCATGAAGGTGATCAGCGCCGCTTCACGCTCCTTCACTTCGCTCATGGCAATGCTCAAGCCATTGATGATCGAACCGAACAACGCCAGCGCCGCAATCGACAGCACCAGCTCCTTGGGCAGCGCGGCAAACAATGCCGCCAGCGTCGCCCCGAACACCCCGGCGATGCCGTAGAAAACCCCGCACCAGACCGCCGCGGTATAGCGCTTGTTGCGATCCTCATGGGCATGCGGCCCGGTGCAGATCGCCGCGCTGATGGCCGCCAGGTTGATGCCGTGGGAGCCGAACGGCGCCAGCAGCAGTGAAGCGATACCGGTGGTGGTGATCAGCGGCGAAGCCGGCACGTTGTAGCCGTCGGCGCGCAACACGGCGATGCCCGGCATGTTTTGCGAGGTCATCGCCACCACGAATAACGGGATGCCGATGCTGATCGTCGCGGCCAGCGAAAAGTGCGGGGTGGTCCAGACCGGCGTGGCCACTTCCAGGTGAAAGCCGCTGAAGTCCAGCAGACCCATGAATCCGGACAGCGCCGTGCCGATCAGCAGCGCGCCCAGTACCGCATAGCGCGGCGAGAGGCGCTTGATCACCAGATAAGTGAAGAACATGCCCAGCACCAGCGCGGTCCGATGCTGGGCCGCGACGAAGATCTCGCTGCCGATCTTGAACAGAATCCCCGCCAGCAACGCCGCCGCCAGTGACGCCGGGATTTTTTTCACCAGGCGCTCGAAACTGCCGGTCAGGCCGCAGATCGTCACCAGCACCGCGCAGGTAATATAGGCGCCGATGGCTTCGCCGTAGCTGACACCGCCCAGGCTGGTGATCAGCAGCGCCGCGCCGGGGGTCGACCAGGCGATGGTGATCGGCGTGCGATAGCGCAGCGACAGGCCGATCGAGCACACCGCCATGCCGATGGAAATCGCCCAGATCCACGACGAAATTTGCCCGCTGGTCAGGCCCGCCGCTTGCCCGGCCTGGAACATCAGCACCAGGGAGCTGGTGTAGCCGGTCATCATGGCGATGAACCCGGCGACGATGGCCGACGGTGAGGTATCGGCCAGTGGGCGGAGCTGGGTGTGGGTGGTGTCGTTCATGACGGCAGAGATCCTGATGTTGATGAAAATACTCGCGGCATAGCGATATCCCCTGTAGGAGCGAGCCTGCTCGCGATGAACGTCAGAGCACCGTGGAGAATCAGGCATCCAGCGTTATCGTTGACGACCATCGCGAGCAGGCTCGCTCCTACAGGGTTTCGGTTTAAGCCTAAACTCAAATGTAAGGAGGCGTTGCTATACAGCAGAAGCGACAAACAGCCGTACAGTCGTGTTGCCACCCTTCATTGTGTACAATTGCAATGTATTTTTACGCGATACTTGCCAGCGACCCACTGTGCCGTATTACAGTCACGGTCAATTCGCCGCAGTTCTCCCGACTCGAGTGCCCATGAACGAACAGTTGCAACCCCTCAAGAAACAACCGCGCGCAGGCAAAGCCGGCCGCAGCGGTACCCAGGACGATATTGTCTACGCGCATATCTTCGAGGCCATCCTCGAGCAGCGTCTGGCGCCCGGCACCAAGCTGAGCGAAGAAGCGCTGGGGGAAATTTTCGGGGTAAGTCGCACCATCATTCGCCGTGCGCTGTCGCGCCTGGCCCATGAAGGTGTGGTGCTGCTGCGTCCGAACCGCGGCGCCGTAGTTGCCAGCCCGAGTGTCGAAGAAGCGCGCCAGGTGTTCCTGGCCCGGCGTCTGGTCGAACGTGCAATCACCGAGCTGGCGGTTCAGCACGCCACCGCCGAGCAGATTGCCGAGTTGCGCCAGATGGTCAACGACGAGCGCGACAGCTTCTCCCGGGGCGATCGCGGCGCCGGTATCCGCCTGTCGGGCGAGTTCCACCTGAAACTGGCCGAAGCGGCGAAAAACGCCCCGCTGATCAGTTTCCAGCGCAGCCTGGTGTCCCAGACTTCGCTGATCATCGCCCAATACGAGAGCGGCAACCGTTCCCACTGCTCCTACGACGAACACACCCAGCTGATCGATGCGATCGAAGCGCGCAACGGCGAGCTGGCGGTGGACCTGATGATGCACCACATGGATCACATCGACAGCAAGCTCAACCTCGACGAGGAAAGTGCGTCGGATGATTTGCACGCGGTGTTCTCGCATTTGTTGCAGACCAAGAAGCCTGGGCGGTCATCGGCCAAACTTTGAAAGATCGCAGCCTCGTTTCACTCGACAGCTCCTACAGAAGACTGCCTTCCAGGTAGGAGCTGCCGCAGGCTGCGATCTTTTGATCTTTCTGACATGCAATAAAAATCCCCCGGGCTGACAGCAACGGGGGATTTTTTTATGCCTGCTACTTCTTAACGCTGATGCACCAGGTTCCCCGCCGCATAGGTCTGCAGCACCGTCCGGTCATCCCCCAGGGTCATCAACACAAACAGCGACTCGGCAATGTTGTTGGCCTGTTTCAGTCGATAGCCCAGCAATGGCGTGGCGTTGTAGTCCAGTACCAGGAAGTCGGCGTCTGTGCCCGGTTGCAGGTTGCCGATCTTGTCCTCCAGGCGCAGCGCGCGAGCACCGCCGAGGGTGGCCAGGTACAGTGACTTGAACGGGCTCAGGCGCGCACCTTGCAGTTGCATGACCTTGTACGCCTCGTTCAGGGTTTGCAGCAGCGAGAAGCTGGTGCCGCCACCGACGTCGGTGCCCAGGCCGACATTCAGTTTGTGTTTCTCGGCCATTGGCAGGTTGAACAGGCCGCTGCCGAGGAAGAAGTTCGAGGTCGGGCAGAAGGCGATGGCCGAGCCGGTTTCGGCCAGGCGCGCGCACTCGTCGTCGCACAGGTGCACGCCGTGGGCGAACACCGAGCGCTCGCCGAGCAACTGGTAGTGGTCGTAGACGTCGAGGTAACCCTTGCGCTCCGGGAACAGCTCCTTGACCCACTCGACTTCCTTGAGGTTTTCGCTGATGTGGGTCTGCATGTACAGATCCGGGTATTCGCTGAGCAACTGCCCCGCCAGGGTCAGCTGTTCCGGGGTGCTGGTCGGGGCGAAGCGTGGGGTGACGGCATAGTGCAGGCGACCCTTGCCGTGCCAGCGCTCGATCAGCGCCTTGCTGTCGACGTAGCTGGATTCGGCGGTGTCGGTCAGGTAGTCCGGGGCGTTACGGTCCATCATCACCTTGCCGGCGATCATCCGCAGGTCCAGCTGTTCGGCGGCTTCGAAGAACGAATTCACCGATTGCGGGTGCACGCTGCCGAACACCAGCGCGGTGGTGGTGCCGTTGCGCAGCAGTTCCTTGATGAAAATGTCCGCGACTTCGTCGGCATGGGCCTTGTCGGCGAACTGGCTTTCGCAGGGGAAGGTGTAGGTGTTGAGCCAGTCCAGCAGTTGCTCGCCGTAGGCACCGACCATGCCGGTTTGCGGCAGGTGGATGTGGGTGTCGATGAAACCCGGGGTAATCAGTGCATCCTGGTAATGCGTGATGTCGATATCGGCCGCCAGGGTCGGGAGCAATTCACTGGCGTGACCGAGGGCGCTGATTTTGCCGTTATCGACCACCAGCAAACCGTCTTCGAAATACTCGTAGGAGGCTTCGATGCCCACTTCGGCGGGGTCGGCGATGCTGTGCAGGATGGCGGCGCGGTAGGCTTTGCGAGTCAGAGGCATGGGATTCTCAGTGGTCAGGCTTATCAATTGGAGGCTTGGCTGCGGCGTGAAGCAGGCAGCAGTTTGGCAATCGAGCCGGCGCTGGCAGTGTGCTGGCCGAAGTTGGCGTTGTAGGTGGCGATGATCTCGCCGGCGATGGAGATGGCGATTTCCACAGGCAACTTGCCTTTGACTTCGCCGATGCCCATCGGGCAGCGCATGCGTTGCAGCACGCTGCTGTCGAAACCGCGGTCGCGCAGGCGGTGTTCGAACTTCACCCGCTTGGTTTTCGAGCCGATCAGGCCGAAGTAGGCGAAGTCGTTGCGCTTGAGGATCGCGGCGGTCAGTTCGAGGTCGAGCTGGTGGTTGTGGGTCATGACGATGCAGTAGCTGCCGGCGGGCAGGTCGTCGATTTCGTCCACCGGTTCTTCGCTGACGATCTTGCGCACGCCGTGGGGGATCTGTTCCGGGAATTCGTCTTCCCGGGCGTCGATCCAGCGCACCCGGCAGGGCAGGCTGGCCAGCAGCGGCACCAGTGCGCGGCCGACGTGGCCGGCGCCGAACACGGCAATTTGCGCCTGGACCTGGCCCATCGGTTCGAACAGCAATACCGTCGCGCCACCGCAGCACTGGCCGAGGCTGGCGCCAAGGCTGAAGCGCTCCAGGTGCGTGTCCTGCTTGCCGCTGGCGAGCATCTCGCGGGCGATCTGCATGGCTTTGTATTCCAGGTGCCCGCCACCGATGGTGTCGAAGGTCTGTCTGGCGCTGATGACCATCTTCGAGCCGGCATTGCGCGGCGTCGAGCCCAGCTCTTCGATGATGGTCACCAGGACGCAGGGTTCACCCCGGTTTTGCAGGTCGGCGAGGGCGTCGATCCAGTTGTACATGTTTCACCTCAACATCTCTGTTGTTTGTACCGGCGTCTTCGCGAGCAAGCCCGCTCCCACAGGGGATTGCATTTCAATGTGGGAGCGGGCTTGCTCGCGAAGGCAGCGCCCCGGTCTAGAGCGAAGCCAGCTCGGTTTCGGTTTCAACGGCTTTCACCGCCTTCAACCGGCGCATCTGCTCACAGCCCCACAACACCCGCTCCGGTGTCGCCGGCGCGTCGATTTTCGGTTGATGCCGGTAGTCGCCCAGGCTCGCCACGGCGTCCTTGATCGCGCACCAGGCGGCGATGCCGAGCATGAACGGCGGCTCGCCCACGGCCTTGGAGTGGAACACCGTGTCTTCCGGGTTCTTGCGGTTTTCCACCAACTTCACCCGCAGGTCCAGCGGCATGTCCGCCACGGCCGGGATCTTGTAGCTGGCCGGGCCGTTGGTCATCAACTTGCCCTTGTTGTTCCACACCAGCTCTTCCATGGTCAGCCAGCCCATGCCCTGGATGAAGCCGCCCTCAACCTGGCCGATGTCGATGGCCGGGTTCAGCGAGGCGCCGACGTCGTGGAGAATGTCGGTGCGCAGCATCTTGTATTCGCCGGTGAGGGTGTCGACCAGCACTTCGCAGCACGCCGCGCCGAAGGCGAAGTAGTAGAACGGCCGGCCACGGGACTGGCTGCGGTCGTAGTAGATTTTCGGGGTTTTGTAGAAGCCGGTGCTCGACAGCGACACCTGGGCGAAATACGCCTGCTGGATCAGCGCTTCGAAGGTGAGGATGTGATCGCGCACCCGTACGTGGCCGTTGTGGAATTCCACGTCTTCTTCACTGACCTTGTATTGCCGCGCGGCAAATTCCACCAGGCGTTGCTTGATGGTTTCGGCGGCGTTCTGCGCGGCTTTACCGTTCAGGTCGGCACCGCTGGAGGCGGCGGTTGGCGAAGTGTTCGGCACTTTGTCAGTGTTGGTGGCGGTGATCTGCACGCGGTCCATTTCCACCTGGAACACTTCGGCCACGACCTGCGCGACTTTGGTGTTCAGGCCCTGGCCCATCTCGGTGCCGCCGTGGTTCAGGTGGATGCTGCCGTCGGTGTAGACGTGCACCAGTGCCCCGGCCTGGTTGAGGAAGCTGGCGGTGAAGGAAATACCGAATTTCACCGGAGTCAGCGCCAGGCCCTTTTTCAGGATCGGGCTATTGGCGTTGTAGCGACGGATCGCTTCGCGACGCTCGGCGTACTGGCTGCTTTCTTCCAGCTCGGCGGTCATTTCCTCGAGCATGTTGTGCTCGACGGTCTGGTAGTAATGGGTGACGTTGCGCTCGGTCTTGCCGTAGTAGTTGGCCTTGCGCACCGCCAGCGGATCGAGGGCCAGATGACGGGCGATGGCGTCCATCACTTCTTCGATGGCGACCATGCCTTGCGGGCCGCCGAAGCCACGGTAAGCGGTGTTCGACGCGGTGTTGGTCTTGCAACGGTGACCGTTGATGGTCGCGTCGCCCAGGTAGTACGAGTTGTCGGAGTGGAACATGGCACGGTCGACAATCGAGTTCGACAGATCCGGCGAGCAGCCGCAGTTACCCGCCAGCTCCAGCTGAATGCCATGCAGGCGTCCACTGTCGTCAAAGCCCACGTCGTATTCGACATAGAACGGATGGCGCTTGCCGGTCATGAGCATGTCTTCGACCCGTGGCAGGCGCATCTTGGTCGGTTGGCCGGTCAGGTGCGCGATCACCGCGCACAGGCAGGCCGGGCTCGCAGCCTGGGTTTCCTTGCCGCCGAAACCACCGCCCATGCGACGCATGTCGACGACGATCTTGTTCATCGACACGTCGAGCACTTCGGCCACCAGTTTTTGCACTTCGGTGGGGTTTTGCGTGGAGCAGTAGACGATCATGCCGCCGTCTTCGGTGGGCATGACCGATGAAATCTGCGTTTCGAGGTAGAAGTGTTCCTGGCCGCCGATGTGCAACGTGCCCTGGATACGGTTTTTCGCGGTCGTCAACGCACCCGTCGAATCACCGCGCTGATGGGTGTGGCTGTCCAGCACGAAATGCTTTTTGCGAAAGGCCTCGACCACGTCCAGCACCGGTTCCAGGTCTTCGTATTCGATCACGGCGGCCATGGCGGCTTTGCGTGCGGTTTCCAGGTCGCGGGCGGCGACGGCCAGCACCACCTGGCCGACGAACTGCACCGTGTCGATGGCCAGCAGCGGATCGCCGGGCATCAGCGGGCCGATGTCTTTCAGGCCCGGCACGTCTTCGTGGGTGATGGCGATGCGCACCCCTTCGAAGGCGTAGCAGGGCTGGGTGTCGATGCTGATGATTTTCGCGTGGGCGCGGTCCGACAGCCGAGCGTACACGTGCAGCTGATTGGGAAATTCCAGGCGGTCGTCGATGTATTGCGCTTCACCGGACACATGCTTGGCGGCGCTGTCGTGCCTGACGCTGCGGCCGACACCGGTGGTCAGGTCCTTGGCGAACAGTTCAGCCAGTTCGGCCTGGGTCTTCTCTACGGCGTGATGGTTAGACATAAGCGGTCACCCGAGTCTCGATGTGCGGTGTTTGCAGTTCGATGAAGTATTTGCGCAGCAGGTTCTGCGCGCTGAGCAGGCGATATTCCTTGCTGGCGCGGAAGTCCGAGAGCGGGGTGAAATCCTCGGCCAGCGCGGCGCAGGCGCGTTCCAGGGTGGCGCTGTTGAACGGCGCGTTGCGCAGCACGGTTTCGCAGGCGTTGGCGCGTTTCGGAATGGCCGCCATGCCGCCGAAGGCCACGCGGGCGTCGGCGATCACACCGTTTTCCAGGCGGATATTGAAGGCCGCGCAAACCGCCGAAATGTCATCGTCCAGACGCTTGGACACCTTGTAGGCACGGAACAATTGCTCGGCACTGGCACGGGGCACGATGATCTTCTCGATGAACTCGCTCTCCTGGCGCGCGGTGACGCGGTAGTCGATGAAGTAATCCTCAAGGGCCATAGTGCGGCGGGTTTCGCCTTTGCACAGGACGATTTGCGCGCCGAGGGCGATCAGCAGGGGCGGCGAGTCACCAATCGGCGAAGCGTTACCAATGTTGCCGCCGAGGGTGCCCTGATTGCGGATTTGCAGGGACGCGAAACGCTGCAGCAGTTCGCCGAAATCCGGGTACTCGCTCTTCAAGGCTTCGTAGCAATCGGAGAGGGCGGTGGCGGCGCCGATTTCCAGGCGGTCGTCGAAGCGCTCGATACGTTTCATCTCGGCGACGTTGCCGACGTAGATCATCACCGGCAAGGTGCGGTGGAACTGGGTGACTTCCAGCGCCAGGTCCGTGCCGCCGGCCAGCAGGCGGGCTTGTGGATAAGCGTCGTAGAGGTCGGCCAGGTCGGCGACGGTCAACGGTACCAGGCAGCGTTTGTCACCGCTGTTGAGTTCGCCGATGTCGGTCGGGGCGATGGCTTTCAGGCGGGCAATGGTCTCGGCTTCACGGGCATCGAACTGGTCCGGCTGTTTACCGCAGCAGGATTGCTCGGCGGCCTCCAGGATCGGCCGATAGCCAGTGCAGCGGCACAGGTTGCCGGCCAGGGCTTCGTGGGCCTTGTGCGAGTCGGGTTCATCGCTGTTCTTTTGCAGGGCGAACAGGGACATCACGAAACCGGGCGTGCAGAAGCCGCACTGCGAGCCGTGGCACTCGACCATGGCTTTCTGCACACTGTGCAGCTCGCCTTTGTGCTTGAGGTCTTCCACGCTGATCAGTTGCTTGCCGTGCAGCGACGACACGAACGTCAGGCACGAGTTGAGGCTGCGATAGCGAATGTGTTCGCGGCCTGCGTCATCCATTTGCAACTCGCCGACCACCACGGTGCACGCGCCGCAGTCGCCGCTGGCGCAGCCTTCTTTGGTGCCGGGTTTGCCCACATGGTCGCGCAGATAATTGAGCACGGTCAGGTTCGGGTCCAGGGCGTGCTCGCTACGGAGTTCCTGGTTTAGTAAAAACTGGATCACGGAAGGCCTCGCAGACTCATTATTGTTGTTAACCGATGTGACCGAATTTAGCAGGTCTGACTTTGCGGTCAATGATTTTCTGACTTAAAGGTCAGGAAAGTGCATTTCGTCGATCAACGACTCGTTCCTACAGTATTGACCCTCGCGGGACAGGCTGCTTTTTGCTTGAATCGTGCCAAATACCGCCGGTTGGGCCCTGCGCCATGACGTATCAATTGCGCTACACTGCGCCGCTTGTGCAGATCGAAGAGTTTGAAGGACAACCATGACGTTCAAGGCGCCGGACAGCCTCGCCGAGCAAATCGCTCACCACCTCGCCGAACGCATCATTCGCGGCGAAATGAAGCCCGGGGAGCGCATCCAGGAACAGAAGGTCACGCAGGCGCTCGACGTCAGCCGTGGTTCGGTCCGCGAGGCTTTGCTGATCCTCGAGCGTCGCCACCTGATCGCGATCCTGCCGCGCCGTGGCGCACACGTCACCGAGCTGACTGCGCACAAGGTCAAGAGCCTGTGCACGCTGATGAGCGAGATGTACATCCTGCTGGCCAACGCCGTGGCCAATGGCTGGAAAGTCCAGGCCGACCTGGCGCCCTTCGTGCAGATCCAGCAGCGCCTGACCGCCAGCTTTGAGCGCCAGGACATCCACGCCTTCGTCGACGACAGTTTCAATGTGATGCGCGCCACGTATTCGTTCGCCGACAATCCGTATCTGCAAGAAACCGTCGAGAACCTGCAGCCGGCCATGAGCCGTGCCTACTTCCTGGCCCTGGATCAGCGCAAGGCGTCGATGAGCGAGTACCTGGAGCTGTTCGAGCGCTTGCTCGCCGCCGTGATCGCCCGTGACTTTCCACAGATTCGCGCGGTGCTGACGGCCTACGGCCAGCGCAGTTGCGATCTGGTGATCTCCGCCCTGACGGACGCCTGAGCGTGCGGCTCAAGTGCATCAAGCTGGCGGGATTCAAATCCTTCGTCGATCCGACCACGGTGAACTTCCCCAGTAACATGGCGGCGGTGGTCGGGCCCAATGGTTGCGGCAAGTCGAACATCATCGACGCCGTGCGCTGGGTGATGGGCGAGAGCTCGGCCAAGAACCTGCGCGGCGAGTCGATGACCGACGTCATCTTCAACGGCTCCACCAGCCGCAAGCCGGTGAGCCAGGCGAGCATCGAGCTGGTGTTCGATAACTCCGACGGCACGCTGCTCGGCGAATACGCGGCCTACGCGGAGATTTCCATCCGCCGCAAAGTGACCCGCGACAGCCAGACCACCTATTACCTCAACGGCACCAAATGCCGGCGCCGTGACATCACCGACATTTTCCTCGGCACTGGCCTGGGGCCGCGCAGCTACTCGATCATCGAGCAGGGCATGATCTCCAAGCTGATCGAGTCCAAGCCCGAAGACCTGCGCAATTTCATCGAGGAAGCGGCGGGCATCTCCAAATACAAGGAGCGCCGGCGCGAGACCGAAAATCGCATCCGGCGCACCCATGAAAACCTGGAGCGCCTGACCGACCTGCGCGAAGAGCTTGAGCGCCAGCTCGAACGCTTGCACCGCCAGGCTGAAGCCGCGAAGAAGTATCAGGAATACAAGGGCGAGGAACGCCAGCTCAAGGCGCAACTGTCGGCTTTGCGTTGGCAGGATCTGAATGAACAGGTCGGCCAGCGCGAAGCCATCATCGGTAACCAGGAAATCAGTTTCGAAGCCCTGGTGGCCGAGCAGCGCAACGCCGACGCCAGCATCGAACGCTTGCGCGACGGGCACCATGACCTGTCCGAGCGCTTCAATCTGGTGCAGGGACGCTTCTATTCGGTCGGTGGCGACATCGCTCGGGTCGAGCAGAGCATCCAGCACGGCCAGCAGCGCCTGCGGCAGTTGCAGGACGATTTGAAAGAGGCCGAGCGCTCGCGCCTGGAAACCGAATCGCACCTGAGCCTGGACCGCACCTTGCTGCTGACCCTCGGCGAAGAGCTGGACATGCTCACCCCGGAGCAGGAAGTCACCAGCGCCGCTGCCGAAGAGGCCGCCGCCGCGCTGGAAGAATCCGAAACCACCATGCACGGCTGGCAGGAGCAGTGGGACGCGTTCAACCTCACCGCCGCCGAGCCGCGCCGTCAGTCTGAAGTCCAGCAGTCGCGCATCCAGCAGCTGGAAACCAGCCTGGAGCGCCTGGCCGATCGCCAGAAGCGGCTGGGTGAAGAGCGCGCCTTGCTGTCGGCGGACCCGGAAGACGCCGCGATCATGGAGCTCAACGAGCAACTCGCGGAATCCGAAGCGACCCTTGAGGATTTGCAGACCAGTGAAGAAGCTCAAGTCGAAAAGCTTGAGCAACTGCGCCAGCAATTGCAGCAGTCGTTGTCAGCGCAGCAGCAGGCCCAGGGCGAGCTGCAACGGCTCAATGGTCGGCTGGCCTCGCTGGAAGCCTTGCAACAAGCCGCGCTGGACCCTGGCACCGGCACCGCCGAATGGTTGCGCGAACAGCACCTGGCGGATCGCCCGCGCCTGGCCGAAGGCCTCAAGGTTGAAGCCGGTTGGGAGCTGGCGGTGGAAACCGTGCTGGGCGCCGATCTGCAAGCGGTGCTGGTCGACGATTTCAATGATTTCGATCTGTCCGGGTTCGCCCAGGGCGATCTGCGGCTGCTCAGCCCGGCCAGCGATGGCGTGCGGGTGCCGGGCAGCTTGCTGGACAAGGTCGAGGCGCAGATTGATCTGTCGCCGTGGCTGGGCCAGGTCAAGCCGGTCGAGAGCCTTGAGCAGGCCCTGGCGTTGCGCGGTCAATTGGCCGCCGGGCAAAGCCTGATCAGCCGCGACGGTTTCTGGGTCGGCCGGCATTTCCTGCGGGTGCGCCGGGCCAGTGAGGCGGAAAGCGGCGTGTTGGCCCGGGGGCAGGAAATCCAGCAACTGAGCCTTGATCGCGAAGCGCTTGAAGCCAGCGTCGACACCCTGGAAACCCAACTTCAGAATCTCAGGGCGCAACAGCGCCAGCAGGAGAACGGCCGCGAGCATTTGCGGCGTTTGCTGCAGGACGAAGCCCGCCAGCAAGGTGAATTGAAAGCCCAGTTGTCGGCCGGTAAAGCCAAGGCCGAGCAGTTGAGCTTGCGCCGTACTCGCCTCGATGAAGAAATCGCCGAGCTGACCGAGCAACGCGCACTGGAGCACGAAAACATCGGCGAAGCCCGCCTGCAATTGCAGGAAGCCCTCGACAGCATGGCGCTGGACACCGAGCAGCGCGAGTTGCTGCTGGCCCAGCGCGACAGCTTGCGCGAGCGTCTTGACCGGGTGCGCCAGGAAGCGCGGCAGCACAAGGATCACGCCCATCAACTGGCGGTTCGCCTGGGCTCGCTCAAGGCGCAGCATGATTCCACGCGCCAGGCACTGGAACGGCTGGAGATGCAGTCCGAACGCCTGACGGAAAAGCGCGAGCAGTTGAGCCTCAACCTGGAGGAGGGCGAGGCCCCCCTGGAAGAGCTGCGCCTGAAACTCGAAGAACTGCTCGACAAGCGCATGACTGTCGACGAAGAACTCAAGACCGCGCAGATCGCCCTGGAAGATGCCGACCGCGAATTGCGCGACGCCGAGAAGCGTCGCAGCCAGGCCGAACAGCAATCCCAGCTGATCCGCGGCCAGCTCGAACAGCAGCGCATGGAATGGCAGGCCCTGACGGTGCGCCGCAAGGCCTTGCAGGACCAGCTCCTCGAAGACGGTTACGACTTGCATGGCGTGCTCGCCACGCTGACGGCCGAGGCCAGTGAAAAAGCCGCCGAGGAAGAACTCGAACGCATTGCCGCGCGTATTTCACGCCTCGGTGCAATCAACCTCGCGGCCATCGACGAGTACCAGCAACAATCCGAGCGTAAACGTTACCTGGATGCGCAGAACGACGATCTGGTGGAGGCACTGGAGACGCTGGAAAACGTGATTCGCAAGATCGACAAGGAAACCCGCAACCGCTTCAAGGATACCTTTGATCAGATCAATGGCGGTTTACAGGCGCTTTTCCCGAAAGTTTTCGGTGGCGGTCGCGCGTATTTGGAACTGACGGGCGAAGATCTACTCGATACAGGGGTAACGATCATGGCGCAGCCGCCTGGCAAGAAGAACAGCACCATCCATTTGCTCTCCGGTGGCGAAAAAGCCCTGACCGCATTGGCCCTGGTTTTTGCGATCTTCAAGTTGAACCCGGCGCCGTTCTGCATGCTCGACGAGGTTGACGCGCCCCTGGATGACGCTAACGTTGGACGCTACGCGCGACTGGTCAAGGAGATGTCGCAGACGGTGCAGTTCATCTACATCACCCACAACAAGATCGCCATGGAAATGGCCGATCAACTGATGGGGGTCACGATGCACGAGCCGGGTTGTTCGCGTCTGGTGGCCGTGGATGTCGAGGAGGCGATGGCGATGGTGGACGCCTGACAGCGAACTTCAAGCCACCCGCTTGTAGGATGAAACTTACAACTTGGTGCTGAAGTCGACATATTCGCGCAAGCCAGGGTGGTTGACGGTGTAAAGTTGCCTTTGGTCGTGCTAGTTTAATGTCAATTTTTCGTATACGTGGGCAAAACGCCTGTCAGAACATAGAGTTGGCGCCACGTTTTAAAGCGGTTTACAGGTTGTAAACCCCTTATTTTCCAGCATTTTTTATAGAGGCACGGGATTACATGGAAATCGGTCTGCGCGAGTGGCTGATCGTCATCGGCATTATTGTCATTGCCGGTATTCTTTTCGATGGCTGGCGCCGTATGCGCGGCGGCAAGGGAAAACTGAAATTCCGTCTTGACCGAAGTCTGTCCAATTTGCCCGACGAGGACACCAGCGCCGAGCTGTTGGGCCCGTCCCGCGTGCTGGACGACCACAAGGAACCGCATCTGGACGAACAGGACCTGCCGTCGGTGAGCATGCCGGCACGCGAACCCCGTGAATCGGGTTCCAAGCGCGGCAAACGTGGCGGCGAACCGGCCCAGGGCGATATGAACCTGAGCCTAGACCTGGACGGCGGCCCAAGCTTCAGCAGCCGCGACGACGATTATGTCGAAGACACCAAGGCGTCCCCTTCGGTCAGCGAAAAAGATCAGCCGCAAGCCGAAGAAGTGCTGGTGATCAGCGTGATTTGCCGCGATGCGGCGGGCTTCAAGGGCCCGGCGTTGTTGCAGAATATTCTGGAAAGCGGCCTGCGCTTTGGCGAAATGGACATCTTCCACCGGCACGAAAGCATGGCCGGCAATGGCGAGGTCCTGTTCTCCATGGCCAACGCGGTCAAGCCAGGGGTTTTCGATCTGGACGACATCGACCACTTCAGTACGCCAGCCGTGAGCTTCTTCCTCGGTTTGCCAGGCCCGCGTCATCCGAAACAAGCCTTCGACGTGATGGTGGCGGCGGCGCGCAAGCTGTCCCAGGAGCTGAACGGCGAACTCAAGGACGACCAGCGCAGCGTGCTGACCGCCCAGACGATCGAGCACTACCGTCAGCGCATCGTCGAATTCGAGCGTCGCGCCCTGACCCAGAAACGCTAAAGGCAAGAGATCGCAACCTCATTTCACTCTGTAGGCGCTGCGTAGGAGCTGTCGAGTGAAACGAGGCTGCGATCTTTCGATCCGAATGAAATGAAATTAGGAGCAGCCTCGGCTGCTCTTTTGCTTTATGAGAGAACACCCATGACTGCCGCCAAAGACCGCATTCTAGAGCTGCGTACCGAGCTGGATCTGCACAACTACCGCTATCACGTACTGGACGAGCCGAGCATCCCGGACGCCGAGTACGATCGGTTGTTCAAGGAACTCAAGGCCCTCGAAGCCGAGCATCCAGAGCTGATCACCAGCGACTCGCCGACCCAGCGAGTCGGCAGTGCGGCGCTGTCGGCCTTCACCCAGGTGCGCCACGAAGTGCCGATGCTCAGCCTCGGCAACGCCTTCGAAGAAACCGATATGCGCGAATTCGATCGGCGGGTCACCGAAGGCCTCGATCTGCCGGCCGGCGATCTGTTCGGTGGCGGTGCGGCGGTGCAATACAGCTGCGAGCCCAAGCTCGATGGCCTGGCGGTCAGCCTGCTGTATCAGGATGGCGTGCTGGTACGCGGCGCAACGCGCGGCGACGGCACCACCGGCGAAGACATCAGCGTCAACGTGCGCACCGTGCGCAATATTCCGCTCAAGTTGCATGGCACCGGTTGGCCGGCGACCCTGGAAGTGCGCGGTGAAGTATTCATGTCCAAGGCCGGCTTCGAGCGGCTCAACGCCACGCAACTGGAAGTGGGCGGCAAGACCTTCGCCAACCCGCGCAACGCGGCGGCCGGCAGCCTGCGCCAGCTGGATTCGAAAATCACCGCGAACCGGCCCCTGGAATTCTGCTGCTATGGCATCGGCCAGGTGTCCGCTGACATCGCCGACACCCATATCGGCAATCTGCAACAGCTCAAGACCTGGGGGATGCCGATCAGCCATGAGCTGAGGCTGGCAAACGGCATCGATGAGTGCCTGGCGTATTACCGCGACATCGGCGAACGCCGCAATGCGCTGCCCTATGAAATCGACGGCGTGGTGTTCAAGGTCAACAGTATTGCCTCGCAGCGAGAGCTGGGCTTCCGCGCCCGCGAACCGCGCTGGGCCATCGCCCATAAATTCCCCGCCATGGAAGAACTCACCGAGTTGCTCGACGTGGAATTCCAGGTCGGACGCACCGGTGCGGTCACCCCGGTGGCACGCCTCAAGCCCGTCAAGGTCGCGGGGGTCACCGTGGCCAACGCGACGCTGCACAACATGGATGAGGTGGCGCGCCTGGGCCTGATGATCGGCGATACGGTGATCATTCGCCGTGCGGGCGATGTGATTCCGCAAGTGGTGCAAGTGGTCGCCGAGCGCCGCCCGGACGACGCCCGGCCGGTGCAGATCCCGGAACAGTGCCCGGTCTGCGGTTCCCATGTCGAACGCACGCAATTGATCAAGCGCAGCAAGGGCCGCGAGACGATCAGCGAAGGCGCGGTCTATCGCTGCGTCGGTCGACTGGCCTGCGGCGCGCAACTCAAGCAGGCGATCATTCACTTCGTTTCCCGGCGCGCGATGGACATCGAAGGTCTGGGCGACAAAAGCGTCGAGCAGCTGGTGGATGAGGGCCTGGTCAGCTCGCCTGCGGACCTGTATGTCCTCAAGTTCGAGGACATTGTCGACCTGGAAGGCTTTGCCGAACTGTCGAGCAAGAAGCTGCTGGGCGCTATCGAAGACAGCAAGAAACCGGGCCTGGCGCGTTTCATCTATGCCCTCGGGATTCCCGATGTCGGCGAAGAGACGGCCAAGGTGCTGGCACGCTCCCTGGGCTCGCTGGAACGGGTGCAGAAAGCGTTGCCGCAAGTGCTGACGTACTTGCCGGATGTCGGACTGGAAGTGGCTCACGAGATTCACAGCTTCTTTGAAGATGCGCATAACCAGCAGGTGATCGCCGACCTGCTCAAGCACGGGTTGCAGATCCAGGACCAGGGTGAACTGGGCGCCGAATTCGCCGCCAGTACCACCTTGGGCGGTTTGCTCGACAAGCTGCACATTCCTTCGGTCGGACCCGGTGGGGCGCAAAAGCTCGCCGACAAGTTCGGTTCGCTGCAAGCGGTGATCGACGCTGACTGGCTGGACATGCGCCAGGCACTGCCGGAGAAACAGGCCAATTCGGTTCGTGAGTTTTTTGCGGTTGAGGAAAATCGCTTGCTGGCGATTGAGGCCGAAAAGCAATTGGCTGATTTCGGCATGCATTGGCAGAGCGAGAAGAAAGTCGTCGAAGGCTTGCCGTTGGCTGGCCAGACCTGGGTGCTCACCGGTTCCCTGGAGTTGATGAGCCGCGATGTGGCCAAGGACAAACTCGAAAGCCTGGGCGCCAAGGTCGCCGGTTCGGTATCGGCCAAGACCCATTGCGTGGTGGCGGGACCGGGGGCGGGGTCGAAGCTGGCCAAGGCCAATGAGCTGGGGCTGAAGGTGCTGGATGAAGAGGCGTTTGTCGAATTTCTGAGTAAGCACGATATTTCGCTGTGATGCCATTCGCGAGCAAGCCCGCTCCCACGTTGAACTGCATTGCTCTGGAAGAACAAGGTCGAATGTGGGAGCGGGCTTGCTCGCGAAAGCGATGTTCGCGATTGCGCAAAATGCGGGAACGATCGCCAGCCAAACATGATCTAGTCTTGGCAAGCCCCAGGGAGAGATCGCCATGTACCGTTTCTTCGAGCAGCTCAGTTCGCGCATCACCGCACCTTTCGTGGCCGAAAGTTCGCGCAACAGCAAGGTCTGGCCCTGTCGTTGCGGGCAGTCGCTGTTCTTTCGCAACAGTCAGTGCCTGGCCTGTTCGGCGGCATTGGGTTATCAGCCGCAGCAGAGCCGGCTGTCCTCCCTGCAGCCGGGTGCGCAGGCGAACACCTGGGTGCTTGATGTCGATCCCGGCGCCGGCGTGTTCCGCCGTTGCGCCAACCTCGACTCCCCGGCAGCCTGCAACTGGTTGCTGCCCGCCAATGACCACGATGCCTTGTGCATCGCCTGTAGCCTGAATCGCACCATCCCTGACTTGTCGATGACCGAAAACCACGAGCGCTGGCGCAAGGTGGAGACCGCCAAGCGGCGTCTGGTCGCGCAATTGGTCAGCCTGGGCCTGCAGGTGATTCCCAAGGCTGTCGACGAAGAGACAGGCCTGGCCTTCGACTTCATCGGCGTAGACCTCGAAGGGCAGTCACCGACCACCGGTCACGCCAATGGCCTGATCACCCTTGATATCAATGAGGCGGACGACGCCCATCGCGAACGGGTGCGGGTGCAGATGCACGAACCCTATCGCACCTTGCTCGGGCATTTTCGTCACGAAGTCGGGCACTACTATTGGGACCGCTTGATCGCCAACAGTGACTGGCTGGAGCCGTTCCGCGGGTTGTTCGGCGATGAGCGCGCCAGCTACGCCGAGGCACTGGATCGGCACTATCAGCAGGGAGCGCCCCTGGATTGGCAGCAGCAGTACGTCAGCGCCTACGCCACCATGCATCCCTGGGAAGACTGGGCTGAAACCTGGGCGCACTACCTGCACATGATGGACGCGGTGGATACGGCGCTGGGGTTTGGCATGAGTGCCCGGGAAATGGATTTCGACTACCAGCCCTTTGCGCTGGAGACCCTCTACGATCCACGGCACCCCGGCGGCGCGGCATTCCTGTCGTTCGTCAACGCCTGGATCGAACTGGCCGGCATGCTCAATGAGCTGTCACGCAGCATGGGGCAGCCGGATTTCTATCCTTTTGTGCTGCCGCCAGCGGTGATCGCCAAGCTGCATTTCATTCATCTGGTGATTCAGCGCGAGGGCGGCAGGGCGGACGAGGTGCTGCAGGACCTGTAGGCGCCGCCGCAGGCTGCGATCTTTTGGTCATTACGCATGTCATTGACCTGGCTGGTATTTTTTAATCCGTGTGAACGGTTGTAACTTCGTCTCAGATAGGTACAATGGCGCGGCTCGCCGTCAGGTGAGTGTCGTTATGGTGACCCCATCGGTCCCCCCGCAACGATTACCCGTGAACCTGGTCAGAGCCGGAAGGCAGCAGCCACAGCGGGAACATTGTGTGCCGGGGTGTGGCTGGTGGGGTTACCACCTTAACGCCACGCGAACCCTCTTCGCGTTCTATCGAAAAACCTCTGATTGCACTGCCCTGGATGTTGTCCGGCGCGGTTTTTTGTCGTCTGCGAAATGGGGGTTGAGCCTCAATGGCCAGGATTATGGCTTGCCGCCGATGTACAGCCGAATGATGTCATCGATTTCCCCGGACATTTTCATCCGCACCAACGTACGCAATATCCGCTGCACCGGCACGTTCGGATCGTTGCGCACGAAGCAGCCGACGCTTTGCTCCTGCAGCACCGCCACGCCTTGCAGCTGCCGGCCTGGCAACAGTCGCTGATTGAACCAGTCCAGTGTCCATTGATTGCTGACGGCGTAGTGATTGCGGCCGGCCAGGAGTTTTTCCAGCACCTGTTCCT
This sequence comes from Pseudomonas fluorescens, assembly GCF_902498195.1. GTDB lineage: Bacteria > Pseudomonadota > Gammaproteobacteria > Pseudomonadales > Pseudomonadaceae > Aquipseudomonas > Aquipseudomonas fluorescens_BU. The sequence goes on from NZ_CABVIY010000004.1 coordinate 18,790, forward strand.
GATTTCGCGCGTCGTCGCGGTGCAGTTGATTGGCGTCGAACAGCGGTTGCAGGGTTGGATAGCTGTAGCCGAGCACGGTGCCAATGGACTGCCGCGACAGGCTCGCGGGAATCACTGAGGTCTGCGGGGCAGGGCGGCTGATCAGTAGATCGGGTTGAGTGAACAGCGGAATGCTCCAGAGGTAGTCGCCGGATTGATTCGGCAACCAGGATTGCGCGGCATAACAGCGGATATCGACCTCGCCATGCTCCATGGCGCTTTGCACCCGTCCCCTGGGCAGCACGTGGAATTGCGCTGGGGCGCCGACCTGGGTCGCGAGACTGAGCATCACGTCATACAGAATGCCCTGGGTCGGTTGGCCATTTTCAAGTTGCACCATCGGCATCGCCCAACTGTCAGGCACTACAAAGCGCAACGGCGCTTCAGCAGCGAAGCCGTTCAGGCTGATCGACAGCAGTGCCCCCAAGGCCAGCCGCATAAACGCTCCGCTATCGGTGAAACAAAAAGCCCCCGCAAAGCAGCTTAGCCAGATTAGACGAGGACACCGGATGCAATTTTGGCCTTGCTCCGCTAGCATTAGCCGCTTCTGCTTCTTTCGTTGCGATGGTTTTCGATGAGTTATCAGGTTCTTGCACGTAAATGGCGTCCGCGCTCGTTCCGCGAAATGGTCGGCCAGACCCATGTGCTCAAGGCTCTGATCAATGCCTTGGACAGCCAGCGGCTGCACCACGCCTACCTGTTCACCGGTACGCGCGGGGTCGGCAAGACCACCATCGCGCGAATCATCGCCAAATGCCTGAACTGTGAAACAGGTATCACTTCTACACCCTGTGGCGAGTGTTCAGTGTGCCGCGAGATCGATGAAGGCCGCTTCGTCGACCTGATCGAGATCGACGCCGCCAGCCGCACCAAGGTCGAGGACACCCGCGAACTGCTCGACAACGTTCAGTACGCGCCGAGCCGCGGGCGCTTCAAGGTCTACCTGATCGACGAAGTGCACATGCTCTCCAGCCATTCGTTCAATGCGCTGCTTAAAACCCTTGAAGAGCCGCCACCCTACGTAAAATTCATCCTGGCGACCACTGATCCGCAGAAACTTCCTGCAACGATTCTCTCGCGGTGCCTGCAGTTCTCCCTGAAGAACATGACGCCGGAGCGTGTGGTCGAGCATTTGACCCACGTGTTGGGCGTCGAGAACGTGCCGTTCGAAGACGATGCGCTGTGGTTGCTCGGGCGCGCCGCCGATGGCTCGATGCGTGACGCCATGAGCCTCACCGACCAGGCGATCGCCTTTGGTGAAGGCAAGGTCATGGCCGCTGACGTGCGGGCGATGCTCGGGACCCTCGATCACGGCCAGGTCTATGACGTCCTGCATGCGCTGATCGAAGGCGATGCCAAGGCCTTGCTCGAAGCCGTCCGCCATCTGGCCGAACAAGGCCCGGACTGGAATGGCGTGCTCTCGGAAATTCTCAATGTGCTGCACCGGGTCGCCATCGCCCAGGCCATGCCGGAAGGCGTCGACAACGGTCACGGCGACCGTGACCGGGTGCTGGCGCTGGCCCAGGCCCTGCCGGCCGAAGACGTGCAGTTCTATTACCAGATGGGCCTGATCGGGCGCCGTGACCTGCCGCTGGCACCGGACCCGCGGGGCGGGTTCGAAATGGTGTTGCTGCGCATGCTCGCCTTCCGCCCCGCCGACACCGCGGATGCCCCGAGGCAGCCGCTAAAGCCAGTGGGGATCAGCCAGGCCACAGTTGATTCCGCCAAATCCGTGGCTGCCGCGCCTGTTGTTGCGCCGGTAGTCGCTGCGGCAGTTGCCCCCGTCGTCCCTGCGCCAGTTGCTCCGGCGCCCGCGCCTGAACCGGTTGCGCCGGCGCCAATGCCCGAACCTGTGGTCGAGGCAGTCGAGGCAGTCGAGGAAGTCGTCGACCTGCCGTGGAATGACCCGGTCGAGCCGGCTGCCGCCCAGCAGCCCGCCGTCGAGCCGGTGCTGGAAACCGCCAGCGAACAACCCGAATTGCCACCGATGCCGCTGCCGACGCCTGACAGCGTGGTGCCGGACGCGCCGGAGTGGGCCGCCGCGCCGATCCCGGAGCCGTCCGTGGCCGACGTGGATGCCGCCACGCCGGGCATGGACCTGGACGACGAGCCGCCGCTGGACGAGGACTACATCGAGCCGGACATGGATTCGGCCTACAGCTACCTCGATGAGCTGGCCAGCGAACACGCTGGCGAGCCGGCGCCGGAACCCGAGCCGGAACCCGCCGCCGCACCGGCCACGGGGCTGGCCCTGCAATGGCTGGAGCTGTTCCCGAAACTGCCGATCTCCGGCATGACCGGCAGCATCGCCGCCAACTGCACGCTGATCGCCGCGGATGGCGACAATTGGCTGCTGCACCTGGACCCGGCCCACAGTGCCTTGTTCAACGCCACGCAGCAGCGTCGCCTCAACGACGCGTTGAACCAGTATCACGGGCGTACCCTGACGCTGACCATGGAGCTGATCAAGCCCGAGCAGGAAACCCCGGCCCAGGCGGCATCGCGCCGTCGCGCCGACCGTCAGCGCGAGGCCGAGGAGTCGATTCACGGTGATCCGTTCATCCAGCAAATGATGCAGCAGTTCGGTGCGGTGATCCGTAACGATACTATTGAACCTGTCGAAGCCCTGGTCAGTCAGGGCTAATAACTGAAGGCGCTTGGCCGAAAGGGCCGGGCGTCGATTAATCCAAGTACTTTTGAGGTGATTACCATGATGAAAGGTGGCATGGCCGGCCTGATGAAGCAGGCGCAGCAGATGCAGGAAAAAATGGCCAAGATGCAGGAAGAGCTGGCCAATGCCGAAGTCACCGGTAAAGCCGGTGGCGATATGGTCACCGTGGTGATGACCGGCCGTCATGACGTTAAAAGCGTGACCATCGACCCGAGCCTGGTCGAAGGCCTGAGCGAAGACGACAAGGAGATGCTGGAAGCCGTCGTCGCCGCCGCCGTCAACGACGCTGTGCGCAAGATCGAAGCCAACAGCCAGGACAAAATGTCCGGCATGACCGCTGGCATGCAACTGCCGCCGGGCATGAAGCTGCCGTTCTGATTCGCTAAAGCGCGTCGGATGGGCTACACAAAAATGCCAGGCATCGCGCCTGGCATTTTTGTTGTTGCCCGTTGGAAATATGTTGTTCCTGAGGCCGTCTTCGCGAGCAAGCCCGCTCCCACCCTGGATGTGTGCAGGGCGCAGATCCAGGGTGGGAGCAGGCTTGCTCGCGAAGAAGTCGACCCGGTCCTGAAGTTGAAACATCGAACGCGTAACCCGTGCCAATGTCTGCATCCTGTACCGCCAACTCATCGATCATGGAGACGCTCTCATGCCAGAAGCATTGACCCTCAACCAACGCATCGTCCTGGCCTCGCGCCCCGTCGGCGCGCCGACGCCGGAGAACTTTCGCCTGGAGCGCGTCGCGCTGCCCGATCTGGCCGACGGCGAGGTGCTGCTCAAGACCCTGTATCTGTCGCTGGATCCGTACATGCGCGGACGCATGAGTGACGCGCCGTCCTACGCCGCCCCGGTGGAAATCGGCGGGGTGATGACCGGTGGTGCGGTCAGTCGGGTCGAGCGTTCGCTCAATCCGAAGTTTCAGGAAGGTGACCTGGTGGTGGGCGCCACGGGTTGGCAAAGCCACAGCATCAATGACGGCCGGAGCATCATGCCCCTCCCGTCAACTTTGCCAAGCCCGTCGATGGCCCTGGGTGTGCTGGGTATGCCGGGCATGACCGCCTACATGGGCTTGATGGACATCGGCCAGCCGAAAGAGGGCGAGACCCTGGTGGTCGCGGCTGCATCGGGTGCCGTCGGTTCGGTGGTCGGGCAAGTGGCGAAGATCAAGGGCTTGCGCGTGGTTGGCGTGGCCGGCGGTGCGGACAAGTGTCGCTATGTGGTCGAAGAGCTGGGCTTCGACGCCTGCATCGATCACAAGAGCCCGTCGTTTGCCGATGAGCTGGCGCAGGCGTGCCCCAAAGGCATCGACATCTACTACGAAAACGTCGGTGGCAAGGTATTCGATGGGGTGGTGCCGTTGCTCAATGCCAAGGCGCGGATTCCGCTGTGTGGCTTGATCGCGTCCTACAACGCCAGCGAAGCGCCGAGCGGGCCGGATCGCCTGCCGCAACTGCAGCGTACGCTGTTGACCAAGCGTGTGCGGATCCAGGGCTTCATCGTGTTCGATGATTACGGTGATCGCCAGCCGGAGTTCATCAGTGCCATGGCGCCCTGGGTGCGCGACGGCAAGGTGAAGTTTCGCGAAGACGTGGTCGACGGCCTGGAGAATGCGCCTGATGCGTTTATCGGTCTGCTGGAGGGGCGCAACTTCGGCAAACTGGTGATCAAGGTCGCCCAGGACTAATTGACGCTGCTATTTGACGCTAAACAGAGGCGCGGGTATAAACCGCGTCTCGTTGTTTTGTCGGACGTTTGCCCATGAGCTTCAGCCCTTTGATTCGCCAACTGATCGATGCCCTGCGCGTTTTGCCGGGTGTGGGTCAGAAAACCGCACAGCGCATGGCGTTGCAGTTGCTCGAACGTGATCGCAGCGGCGGCTTGCGGCTTGCGCAGTCTCTGAGCCAGGCCATGGAAGGGGTCGGTCACTGCCGTTTGTGTCGCACGCTGACTGAAGATGACCTCTGCCCGCAATGCGCCGATACCCGTCGCGACGATACGCTGCTGTGCGTCGTGGAAGGGCCGATGGATGTGTATGCCGTGGAGCAGACCGGTTTTCGCGGTCGCTACTTCGTGCTCAAGGGGCACCTGTCGCCCCTCGACGGCTTGGGGCCGGAAGCCATCGGCATTCCCCAGTTGATGGCGCGAATCGAGGAGGCGGGCACGTTTACTGAGGTGATCCTCGCCACCAACCCGACCGTGGAAGGGGAAGCCACGGCGCACTACATCGCCCAGTTGCTCAGCAGCAAAGGTTTGATCGCTTCGCGCATCGCCCATGGCGTGCCGCTGGGCGGGGAGCTGGAGTTGGTGGATGGCGGGACGCTGGCGCATTCGTTTGCCGGGCGTAAGCCGATTGCTCTGTAGTGTTTGATCTGACGCCTTCGCGAGCAAGCCCGCTCCCACATTGGATTTGTGGCGTACACAGATCCCTTGTGGGAGCGGGCTTGCTCGCGAATGGCGCACCCCGGTGTACCTGATTCGCACAATCCTGTTGAAAACCAAGCAAGCGCTCGGTTAACGTCGGCGAACCCCTCCAGTGGAGTTCGCCGATGCCTGCCTTCCAGGAATACTTCGACCCCAGCCACCAATTGGTCCGTGACAGCGTCAGGCGCTTCGTCGAGCGCGAGATTCTGCCGGACATCGACCAGTGGGAAGAAGCCGAGAGCTTTCCCCGTGAGCTTTACCTCAAGGCCGGCGCGGCGGGGATTCTCGGCATTGGTTATCCGGAAGGTTTCGGCGGCAGCCACGAAGGCGATCTGTTCGCCAAGGTCGCCGCCAGCGAAGAGTTGATGCGTTGTGGTTCCGGTGGCCTCGTGGCGGGGCTGGGATCGCTGGACATCGGCCTGCCGCCGATTCTCAAGTGGGCCAGGCCCGAAGTCCGTGACCGGGTGGTGCCACAGGTGTTGTCGGGCGAGAAGATCAGCGCCCTGGCGGTCACCGAGCCCGGCGGCGGTTCCGACGTCGCCAACCTGCAGACCCGCGCCGTGCGTGACGGCGAGGTCTACCGGGTCAACGGCAGCAAAACCTTTATCACCAGTGGCGTACGCGCGGATTTCTATACGGTCGCGGTGCGCACCGGTGAGCCGGGTTTCGCCGGCATCAGCCTGTTGTTGATCGAGAAGGGCACCCCCGGGTTCACCGTGGGCCGGCAGCTGAAGAAAATGGGCTGGTGGGCCTCGGACACGGCTGAATTGTTCTTCGATGACTGCCGGGTGCCGGTGGGCAACCTGATCGGCAGCGAGAACATGGGTTTTGCCTGCATCATGGGCAACTTCCAGAGCGAACGCCTGGCGCTGGCATTGATGGCCAACATGACCGCGCAACTGGCCCTGGAGCAAAGCCTGAACTGGGCCCGTGCCCGTGAAGCCTTCGGCAAACCCATCGGCAAGTTCCAAGTGATCAAGCACCGCCTCGCCGAAATGGCCACGGCCCTGGAGGTCTCACGGGAATTCACCTATCGCCAGGCGGCAAAAATGGCGGCGGGGCAGAGTGTGATCAAGGAGATTTCCATGGCCAAGAATTTTGCCACCGACACGGGGGACAGGATCACCACGGATGCCGTGCAGATCCTGGGTGGTCTGGGCTACATGCGGGAAAGCCTGGTGGAGCGGCTATACCGGGATAACCGGATTCTTTCGATCGGGGGCGGGACGCGGGAAGTGATGAACGAAATCATCAGCAAGCAGATGGGGCTTTAAGTGTTGTGGTGTAGCTGCTGACGCCTTCGCGAGCAAGCCCGCTCCCACATTGGAGCGCATTCCAGTGTGGGAGCGGGCTTGCTCGCGAAGAGGCTTTGCAGGCGCCCCTTACTTGTCGGTCAACGCAAACTGCGTCAGGCAAAAAGTAGGAATACCCATGTCTTCCAGGCGTTGCGACCCACCCAATTCCGGCAAATCAATAATCGCCGCCGCTTCATGAACCCGGGCGCCCATGCGGCGAATCAGGTTCGCTGCGGCAATCAAGGTGCCGCCGGTAGCAATCAGGTCATCGAACATCACCACCGAATCGCCTTCGCACAGGCTGTCGGCGTGCACTTCCAGGAACGCTTCGCCGTATTCGGTGGCATAGCCCTCGGCCAGGACATCGGCGGGCAGCTTGCCTTGTTTGCGGAACAGCACCAGCGGCTTGTTCAGCTGATAGGCCAGCACCGATCCGATCAGGAAACCACGGGCGTCCATGGCGCCGATGTGGGTGAAATCGGCCTCGACGTAACGGTGGGCGAAGCTGTCCATCACCAGGCGCAACGCCTTGGGCGACTGGAACAACGGGGTGATGTCGCGAAAAATCACGCCCGGCTTGGGAAAGTCGATCACGGGGCGGATCAGGGATTTGATGTCGAAGGCGTCGAAAGCCATAGTCGTAGAATCCTGGCAGGGCAAACGACGCATTATAACGGCGGCTGAACCGTTTCGCTCAGCCGCTGGCGCTTGAATCATCCGTCGATCGAACCGCCAGCCAGGGCGCACAGCTGGATCGGGTCGAGGATGCGGATTTCCTTGCCTTCGGCGGCGATCAGTTCGTTCTGCTGGAAGCGCGTGAACACCCGCGACACAGTTTCCACCGCCAGGCCCAAGTAGTTGCCGATTTCATTGCGCGACATGCTCAAGCGGAACTGATTGGCTGAGAAGCCCCGGGCGCGGAAACGTGCCGACAGGTTGACCAGGAAGGTGGCGATGCGCTCGTCGGCGGTCTTTTTCGACAGCAGCAACATCATCTGCTGGTCGTCACGAATCTCGCGACTCATCACCCGCATCAGTTGTCGACGCAGCTGCGGCAATTGCAGGGCCAGTTCGTCGAGGCGCTCAAAGGGGATCTCACACACCGACGTGGTTTCCAGCGCTTGCGCGGACACGGGATGCTTTTCGGTGTCCATGCCCGACAGGCCGACCAGTTCGCTCGGCAGGTGGAAACCGGTGAGCTGCTCTTCGCCAGCGTCACTCAGGTTGAACGTCTTGAGTGCGCCGGAGCGTACCGCGTAAACGGAGTCGAACGTGTCGCCCTGGCGAAACAGGAACTCACCTTTTTTCAGCGGGCGACCGCGTTTGACGATTTCGTCCAGCGCGTCCATGTCTTCCAGATTCAGCGAAAGTGGCAAACACAGCGGGGCCAGGCTGCAATCCTTGCAATGGGCCTGGTTATGAGCGCGCAGTTTTACTGGCTCGGACATTTCTTCAATCCTTGTAGGAAAACACACATAAGACGTAAGGGTAACCTAGCCAAGGACATTGAGGCCAGCGCGTGGCGCTTTTGTCGCAGGTCTAGATCACCCGGGAAAACCGTTGCTGGTTGTGTTGTTCCAGGTAGGCATCGAACACCATGCACACCGACCGCACCAGCAGGCGCCCGGCAGGCAAGACAGTGATTTTTTCGCGATTCAGCTCAATCAGGCCATCTTTGGCCATTTGCTGCAATGGCGACCAGAGTTCGCCGAAATAGCCTTGAAAATCGATGTTGAAGGCCTGTTCTATTCGGCCGAATTCCAGCTCGAAATGACAGATCAATTGCTGGATCACGGCGCGCCGGATACGGTCGTCGGCGTTGCATGACAAACCACGGCTGGTGGCCAATTGGGCCGAGGCCAGGCTGTTCTGGTACTGGTTCAAGTCGCTGCTGTTCTGGCAGTACAAATCGCCGATCTGACTGATCGCCGACACGCCCAGCCCGATCAGATCGCACTGGCCGTGGGTGGTGTAGCCCTGGAAGTTGCGTTGCAGGGTCGATTCTTCCTGGGCAATCGCCAGCTCGTCGTCGGGCAGGGCGAAATGATCCATGCCGATGTAGCGATAACCGGCGGCGGTCAGCTGATCGATGGTGCGCTGCAAAATTTCAAGCTTCTGCGCCGGCGTCGGCAGGTCCTGGCTGTTGATCCGCCGTTGCGGCATGAAGCGTTCCGGCAAGTGCGCGTAGTTGAAGACCGAGAGCCGGTCCGGTTGCAGGCTGATGACTTCTTCGACGGTGCGGGCGAAATTTTCCGGCGTCTGTTTCGGCAGGCCGTAGATCAGGTCGATGTTGATCGAGCGAAATTGCAGGGTGCGCGCGGCGTCGATCACCGCACGGGTTTCTTCCAGGCTTTGCAGGCGGTTGACCGCGCGCTGTACGGCCGGGTCGAGGTCTTGCAGGCCGATGCTGACCCGATTGAACCCCAGCTCGCGCAGCAGGCCCATGGTCGACCAGTCGGCTTCGCGGGGGTCGATTTCGATGCCGTAGTCGCCCGAGTCGTCGTCGAGCAAATTGAAGTGCTTGCGCAGGTGTGCCATCAACTGACGCAATTCGTCATGGCTGAGAAAGGTCGGCGTGCCGCCACCGAAGTGCAATTGCTCAACCTTTTGCGTGGGGTCGAGGTGACAGGCGATGAGCTGGATTTCCTGTTCCAGGCGCTGCAAGTAGGGCAGGGCGCGGCCACGGTCCTTGGTGATGACTTTGTTGCAGGCGCAGTAGTAGCAAATGTTCGCGCAAAACGGCACGTGCACATACAGCGACAAGGGTCGCAGGGCCTTGCGACTGTCACGCAGGGCGTGAAACAGGTCGAAGCTGCCGACCTGGCCATGGAACTGCATGGCGGTCGGATAAGAAGTGTAGCGCGGTCCCGCCAGGTCATAACGGCGGATCAGATCGGTATCCCAACGAATGGCGTCGAGCAACATGCGGGCATCCCCCGGAACAGGCTGGCAGTGTTGGCCAGTCTAGGGGGTGAGAAATTTCAGGATCTTGATTTGCATCAAAAGGCATCAAGATCGGAAGATCGCAGCCTTCGGCAGCTCCTACGGGTGCATGTCATTCCATGTAGGAGCTGCCGAAGGCTGCGATCTCTGTTTTTAATGGCCCATAAGCCAATGCTGATGCGGCCCCGGCAAGGTCCAAATACCAAACAGCATCACCAGCATCCCGCCGGCCATGCGCACGCTACGCTTGCGCAACAACGCCGTCACCCGTTCGGCCGCAAGTCCGGTGGCCAGCAGTACAGGCCAGGTACCGAGGCCGAACGCCAGCATCAGCAGCGCACTGTCCAGCGCATTGCCCTGGCTGGCCGACCACAGCAACGTGCTGTAGACCAGGCCGCATGGCAGCCAGCCCCAGAGCGCGCCCAGCAGCAATGCGCGAGGGAGGCTCGACACCGGCAACAACTTGTTGGCAATCGGCTGGATATGCCGCCACAGGCCGCGACCGAGACTTTCGATGCGCGTCAGGCCGCTCCACCAGCCGGCCAGGTACAGGCCCATGACGATCAGCAACAAGCCGGCGAGCACACGCATGAACATCGCCGCCGGGCTGTTAGCCACCGCCCAGCCCGCCAGGCCAATCAGCAGGCCGGCAGTGGCATAGCTGAGGATTCGCCCCAGGTTGTAGGCCAGCAGCAAGCGAAAGCGGCGGCGGCGTTGATCCGGGGGAATCGCCAGGGTCAGCGCGCCCATCAGGCCGCCGCACATGCCCAGGCAATGACCGCCACCGAGCAGGCCCAGAATCACCGCAGACACCAGCAAGGGCGCCAATTCAAGCATGGGGCGGGGCCTTGTCGTCGGGTTTGGCTGGATGGCCGCTGGCCTCATCGACGGCCGCGGTGTGGTTTGGGTCCTGATCGTCGAACAGAATGCTGTGGGCCGGGCCATCGAGGTCGTCGTACTGACCGCTGTCGACCGCCCAGAAGAAGATGTAGATAGCGATGGCCACGATCAGCAGCGCGGCCGGGATCATCACATAAAGAGCTGGCATCTGGACTCCATGCCCGTGCGGCTCAGGCCGGCAACGGGCGGGTTTCTGGGGGGGTGGCGGCCACTGGCGCGCCGGGCAAGCGAGTCAGGCGCAGGGCATTGAGCACCACGGTCAACGAACTGATCGACATGCCAACCGCGGCCCACACCGGGGTGATCCAGCCGAGGGCGGCGAACGGCAACATGAGGCCATTGTACAGCGCGGCCCACAGCAGGTTCTCGATGATCACCCGGCGGGTGCGCCGGGCCAGGCTGAAGGCTTGTACCAGCGCATCGAGGCGATTGGACAGCAACACCGCGTCGGCGCTGGTTTTCGCCAGGTCGGTGGCCGAACCCATGGCCACGCTGATGTCGGCGGCGGCCAGCACCGGCACATCGTTGACCCCGTCCCCCAGCATCAACACCTTGCGACCTTGCTGGTGCAACTGTTGCAGCACTTGCAGTTTGTCGTCCGGACGCAGTCCGCCCCGGGCTTCGTCGATGCCCAGTTCCTGCGCGACACTGGCGACCATCGGCGAGCTGTCACCCGACAGCAGCAACGTGAGCCAGCCACGCGCCTTGCAGGCCGCCAGCAGGGCCGGGGCATCGGCGCGCAAACGGTCGTCGAGCACGAACCAGGCCAGCGGCCCCTGTTGATCGCCGAGCAGCAGCCATTGGCCGGCTTCCTCAGGCATCGCAGGCACGGCGGCGCCGCTGAGCTCGCAAACGAAACCGGGCTGGCCGATGCGCAGACGCTGCTCGCCGACCAATCCTTCAAGACCAAGGCCTGGCGTGCTGTGCACGTCTTCGGCGGCCAGTGGCGCGCGACCGAAGGCGCGGGCGATCGGGTGTTCAGAGCGGTTTTCCAGCGCGGCGGCGAGACTCAGGCATTGATCGCTGTCGAGGGCGCCCAGAGGACGGATCGCACGCAGGGCCAGGCGCCCTTCGGTGAGGGTGCCGGTCTTGTCGAAAATCACCGTGTCGATCTGGTTCAGCCCCTCCAGCACATGGCCCCGGGTCAGCAGCAAGCCGAGTTTGTGCAAGGTGCCGGTGGCGGCGGTGAGGGCGGTCGGCGTCGCCAGGGACAGGGCGCAGGGGCAGGTCGCGACAAGCATCGCCAGGACAATCCAGAAGGCGCGCGAGGGGTCCAGCTCCCACCACAACAGGCCAATGCAGGCGCAGGCGATAAGGGTCAGCAACAGGAACCATTGCGCGGCACGGTCGGCGATTTCCGCCAGCCGCGGTTTCTCGGCCTGGGCACGGTCCAGCAGGCGGACAATGGCCGAGAGGCGGGTGTCCTGGCCCAGGGCCTGGACTTCGACGGTCAGCGCGCCTTCGACATTCAGGGTGCCGGCGGTGACGGCGTCGCCAGGCGTGCGCGGTTGCGGCAGGTATTCGCCGGTCAGCAGCGATTCGTCGATGCTCGACTGGCCATTGAGGATCTTGCCGTCTGCCGGGAGGATTGCGCCCGGATGCACCAGCACCTGGTCGCCGACCCGCAATTCACTCAGCAGGATCCGTTCGCTCTGCCCGTCGACGCTCAAGCGCAGGCAGGAAGCAGGCAACAGATTGACCAGTTGCGCGGTGGCGGCGGCGGTGCGTTCGCGGGCGCGGCGTTCCAGGTAGCGTCCGGCCAGCAGGAACAGTGCAAACATGCCAACGGCATCGAAATACAGTTCGCCGACACCGGTGATCGAGGTCCAGATCCCGGCGATGTAGGCGCTGCCGATGGCCAGCGAGACCGAAACGTCCATGGTCAGGTGTCGTGTCCGCAGATCGCGCATCGCCCCCTTGAAGAACGGCGCGCAACTGTAGAACACGATCGGGGTGGTGAGGAACAGTGCGACCCAGCGCAGGATGGTGTGCAGTTCAGGGCTGAGGTCGATGTTGAATTCCGGCCAGGTGGCCATGGTCGCCATCATCGCCTGGAACCACAGCAGTCCGGCGACGCCCAGCTGACGCAAGGCCAGGCGGTTCTCACTGGCCAGTTGTTCGCTGGCGCGGTCGGCTTGATAAGGGTGGGCGGCGTAGCCGATGTGGCGCAGTTCGCCGAGCACTTGGCTGAGCGGCATTTGCGCGTCGGCCCAGCGCACGTGGAGGCGATGGTTGGACAGGTTCAGGCGTGCCTCGGCCACCGCCGGCAAGGCGCGCAGGTGTTTCTCGATCAACCAGCCGCAGGCGGCGCAACTGATGCCTTCCATCAACAGGGTGGTTTCGGCCAGTTCGCCTTCGTGGCGGACGAAGGGTTGCTGCACTTCGGCGCGGTCGTACAGCACCAGTTCATCGACCAATTGCACCGGCAGGGCCTCGGGGTTGGCCGAAGCTTCGCTGCGATGCTGGTAATAGCTTTCCAGTCCGCCGGCGACAATCGCTTCGGCCACTGCCTGGCAACCCGGGCAGCAGAACTCGCGGGTTTGCCCCAGGACCGCCGTGGTGAAACGGCTGCCGGCCGGGACGGGCAGGGCGCAGTGGTAGCAGGGGAGTGGGGTGGTCATCGAATGGAGTCTATATCGTCCGCAAAGTCCGAATCCCTGTGTAGGAGCTGACGAGTGAAACGAGGCTGCGATCTTTTAAAGAAAGATCAAAAGATCGCAGCCTCGTTTCACTCGTCAGCTCCTACAGGATCTGGCCATTCTTATTTCTTCAGGTCTTCCGCGCCTTGCAGCGGTTCATCACCGAGCAGCAGGTCCTTGTCATGATCGACCGACTCTTCCTCGAACATGCGCCAGATATGGTCGTCCTGAGTGCCAAGCAATTCGACAAAGCGCCGACCTTCGACCTTGTCGCTCAACTGGCCGATGTAGCGGCCCTGTTCGGTGTCGCTGCGGGTCAGGACGATCTTGCGGTCCTTCTCCGGTTGAGTCGGCGAGATCAGGTTCAGTTCAAGGGTTTTCGGCTGGCTGTTGCCGCTCAGGCGCAGATCGACTTCGCCGGTGACGTCATCCAGATGAATGCTGGCGCGCATCAGCAGGGTCTGCGCCAGCAGTTCACGATCCAGGGAACGGTTGATGCCTTTGCCGGCCTCGTAGTAGTTGTCGTTGACCAGGTTGTCCGGGTTGTTCACCGCGATGGTCACCATGGACAAGGTCAAAGTCACCGAGCAGGCCAGAATCCCGATGATGATCCATGGCCAGAGGTGCTTGTACCAGGGACTTGCGGCGTTTGCTGCGGGCATGATCACTTCTCTCAACGATTTTGTGGGCCGATGAACCGGCTCTTGGCTTCAACGTGGATGCTGGCGTCATCGGCATCCTTGAGGATGAATTTCACCTCGTTGGTGCTCGATGGCAGGTGTTCCGGGGCCACCGACAGCTCGGCGGGCTGGCTGACGATATCGCCGGCCGCGACCTTGATCTCGCGCCGGCCTTGCAGCTTGAGGTCCGGCAGGCCGGTGGCTTCAAGCACGTAGGTATGGTCGCGCTGATCCTTGTTCATGATCTTCAGGCTGTAGACGTTTTCGATCCGGCCTTCGGCGTTTTCGCGGTACAGCACACGGTCCTTGCTGACATCGAAACCTACCAGCGAGCGCATGAAGAACGCCGTCACCAGCAAGCTGATCATCGCCAGCAACACCACGGCGTAGCCGATCAGGCGCGGACGCAGTTTATGGGTTTTCTGCCCGGACAGGTTGTGTTCGGTGGTGTAGCTGATCAGGCCGCGCGGGTACTCCATCTTGTCCATGATCGCATCGCAGGCGTCGATACAGGCGGCACAACCGATGCACTCGATTTGCAGGCCGTCGCGGATGTCGATGCCGGTCGGGCAGACCTGGACGCACATGGTGCAGTCAATGCAATCGCCCAGGCCCTCGGCCTTATAGTCGATGCCTTTCTTGCGCGGGCCGCGCGATTCGCCACGACGCGGATCGTAGGAGACGATCAGGGTGTCCTTGTCGAACATCACGCTCTGGAAGCGCGCGTACGGGCACATGTAGATGCACACCTGCTCGCGCAGCCAGCCGGCGTTGCCGTAGGTGGCGAGGGTGAAGAAACCGACCCAGAAGTACGACCAGCCATCGGCCTCGCCGGTGAAGAAGTCGATGGTCAGCTCGCGGATCGGCGAGAAGTAGCCGACGAAGGTCATGCCGGTCACGAAACCGATCAGCAGCCACAGCGTGTGCTTGCTGAATTTGCGCAGGAATTTGTTGGCGCTCATTGGCGCCTTGTCGAGCTTGATGCGCTGGTTGCGGTCGCCTTCGGTGACCTTTTCGCACCACATGTAAATCCAGGTCCAGACGCTCTGCGGGCAGGTGTATCCACACCAGACGCGGCCGGCGTATACCGTGATGAAGAACAGGCCGAACGCGGCGATGATCAACATGCCCGACAGCAGGATGAAATCCTGGGGCCAGAAGGTCGCGCCGAAGATGAAGAATTTACGCTCCGGCAAATTCCACCAGACGGCCTGATGCCCGCCCCAGTTCAGCCACACCGTGCCGAAATACAGCAGAAACAACACAGCACCGCCCGCCATTCGCAGGTTGCGGAAGATACCGGTGAAGGCGCGGGTGTAGATCTTTTCTCGAGAGGCGTAGAGGTCGACGCTGTTGTTCGCGTTTTTGGCGGGCGGAGTAACGTCGTGTACCGGAATCTGGTTGCTCATCGGTTGCATCCCACGGCAGTGGAAAAATGCCTCGGTCAGTACGTGCCGGCCGGGGTCAAAAGGGGGTAGTGCAGTGGCTCAATGATACGCCTGTCGCTCTAGGCTGCGGGTGCGACCTTTGGTCACGTTGGTGGAAATCAACTGACCGTGTAATGACCTGTATCAATTGACTTGTGAATTATGGCCGGTTTTCAGGTGGGGCGGCGTCAATCCTGCAATGGCCTTACAAACCAGGTGCCTGTCGCGTTTAAGGGCACAACGATAAAAAAGGCCCCGCCAATTTACATTGGCAGGGCCTTTTTACATCGCATCAAGCGTCTGCCTTACTGGGCACCTTCCGCCGCAGCCTTCTCGCCATGAGACAGGCTGTAGACGTAAGCGGCCAGCAGGTGAACCTTGTCATTGCCCTGCATTTGCTCTTGCGCAGGCATCTGGCCCTGGCGGCCGTAACGGATCGTCTGCTGCAGTTGCGCGAAGCTCGAACCGTAGATGAACGCTGCCGGATGGGTCAGGTTTGGCGCGCCCATGGCCGGGGTGCCTTTGCCTTCCGGACCGTGGCAGGCCACGCAGTTGGCGGCGAACAGCTTCTGGCCGGCAACCGGGTCCGCCTTGGTGCCTTCCGGCAGCTTGCGGCCATCGAGGTTGGTCAGTACGAACGCGGCAACGTCCGCCACGCCTTGCTCGCCGATCACTTCCGCCCACGCAGGCATCACCGCGTGACGGCCGCCCATGATGGTGGTCTTGATGGTTTCCGGCTCGCCACCCCAGCGCCAGTCGGCGTCGGTCAGGTTAGGGAAGCCGTAGGCGCCTTTGGCGTCGGAGCCGTGGCAGACCGAGCAGTTGGAGGCGAACAGGCGGCCACCCATCTTCAGGGCTTGCGGGTCCTTGGCCACTTCTTCGATTGGCATGGAAGCGAATTTGGCGAAGATCGGGCCGAACTTGGCGTCCGAACGGGCCATTTCCTTTTCCCACTCGTGAACGCCGGTCCAGCCGGTCTGGCCGTTGGCGAACGCGGTCTGCTTTTCGTTATCCAGGTAGTTGTAACCCGGCAGCAGGCCTTTCCAGTTGCCCAGGCCCGGGTACAGCACCAGGTAGCCCAGGGCGAAAATGATGGTGCCCACGAACAGCATGAACCACCATTTCGGCAGCGGGTTGTCGTACTCCTCGATACCGTCGAAGGAGTGTCCAACCGTCTCTTCGGTGGCCTCGCTGCGCTGGCCCTTGCGGGTCGACAGCAACAGCCAGGTCAGGGAAAAGATCGTACCGAGACTGAGGACTGTGACGTACAGACTCCAGAATGTAGTCATTCTTTGTTACTCCTAGAAGCTTGCTCGACGTGCTTGATGGCTTCGGGATCATCCGCGAAAGGCAGCAAGGTCGCGTCTTCAAACTCCGACTTGCGCTTGGGGCTGAAGACCCACAAGGCCAGGCCGACAAAGGCCACCATCACAACGACGGTGCCCAGGCCACGAATCATCCCGATATCCATTTAGATCACCGTTTGCTTTTGATGATGGTGCCCAGGCCTTGCAGATAGGCCACCAGCGCGTCCATTTCGGTTTTGCCCTTCACGGCATCCTTGGCACCGACGATGTCTTCGTCGGTGTAAGGGACGCCGAGCGCGCGCAAGACTTCCATTTTCTTGGCGGTGTCTTTGCCGTCGAGCTTGTTTTCCACGAGGAACGGGTAGGCCGGCATCTTCGATTCCGGTACGACGTTGCGCGGGTTGTACAAGTGCGCACGCTGCCAGTCATCGGAGTAACGACCGCCGACACGGGCCAGGTCCGGACCGGTACGCTTGGAACCCCACAGGAACGGGTGGTCCCAGACGCTTTCACCGGCGACCGAGTAGTGGCCGTAGCGTTCGGTTTCAGCACGGAACGGGCGGATCATCTGCGAGTGGCAGCTGACACAACCGTTGGCGATGTAGATGTCGCGGCCTTCCAGTTCAAGGGCGGAGCGAGGCTTCATGCCTTCGACCGGCTTGTTGGTAACGTCCTGGAAAAACAGCGGAACGATCTGGGTCAGGCCGCCGACGCTGACGGCGATGACCATGAAGAAGGCCAGCAGGCCAATGTTCTTCTCGACTGCTTCATGCTTCATCAGTGAGCTCCAACTACAACAATCTGTTCGGCGGCTTCAGCTTCGGCCGGGTTCGAGGCGCGTACGGTACGCCATACGTTGTAGGCCATGAACAGCATGCCACTGGCGAAGAACGCACCGCCCAGGGCGCGAACGATGAAGCCAGGGTGGCTGGCTTGCAGCGCTTCGACGAACGAGTAGGTGAGGGTGCCGTCATCGTTGATTGCACGCCACATCAGGCCTTGGGTGATGCCGTTGACCCACATCGAGGCGATGTACAGAACGGTACCGATGGTGGCGAGCCAGAAGTGCGTGTTGATCAGGCCGATGCTGTGCATCTGCGCGCGGCCGAACAGTTTCGGAATCATGTGGTAGATCGCGCCGATCGAAATCATCGCTACCCAGCCCAGGGCCCCGGCGTGTACGTGGCCGATGGTCCAGTCGGTGTAGTGCGACAGCGAGTTCACGGTCTTGATCGCCATCATCGGACCTTCGAAGGTCGACATGCCGTAGAACGCGAGGGAAACGACCAGGAAGCGCAGGATCGGGTCGGTGCGCAGCTTATGCCAGGCGCCCGACAGGGTCATCATGCCGTTGATCATGCCGCCCCAGCTTGGCGCCAGCAGGATGATCGACATCGCCATGCCCAGCGATTGTGCCCAATCCGGCAGCGCGGTGTAGTGCAGGTGGTGCGGACCGGCCCAGATGTACAGGGTGATCAGCGCCCAGAAGTGCACGATCGACAGGCGATAGGAGTAGATCGGACGCTCGGCCTGTTTCGGCACAAAGTAGTACATCATCCCCAGGAAGCCGGTGGTCAGGAAGAAACCTACGGCGTTGTGGCCGTACCACCACTGGATCATCGCGTCCGTCGCGCCCGAATAGGCCGAGTAGGACTTGAAGAAACTGACAGGCAGGGAAGCGTGGTTGACGATGTGCAGCATCGCGGTCACGACGATGAAGGCACCGTAGAACCAGTTGCCCACATAGATGTGCTTGGTCTTGCGTTTGGTGATGGTGCCGAAGAACACCAGACCGTAGGTGACCCAGACGATGGCCAGCAGAATAGCCAGGGGCCATTCCAGCTCAGCGTATTCCTTGGTGGTGGTGTAACCCAGCGGCAAGGTAACGATGGCGCCGACGATCACCGCTTGCCAACCCCAGAAGGTGAAGGCCGCGAGGCTGTCGGAAATCAGTCGCGTTTGGCAGGTTCGCTGCACGACGTAATAGGAAGTGGCAAACAGTGCACATCCACCGAAGGCGAAAATCACCAGGTTGGTGTGCAACGGGCGCAGGCGTCCAAAGCTCGTCCAGGGCAGACCGAAGTTCAATTCCGGCCAGACCAGTTGAGAGGCGATGAAGACACCGAGCCCCATGCCAAGGATCCCCCAGACCACCGTCATGATGGCGAACTGGCGGACTACCTTATAGTTATAAGCAGTCGGACTGATTGCTGTGCTCATTCTAAGGTTCCACGGTTTGGGTGTTTTATTAGGATTAAAAATCGGCCGCAAGTATGTAGAAAGCGTAGGGTCATTGCAACGCGCCATGACCTGGGTCAATGCGTTCAAATGCTGATTCTGCGGCCTTTCCATGCGCCGCGTAAGGACAAAATCGGCCGCAGGCAAAACGTCCCGGAAGATGGATCAGGCGAGGGGGTCAGGTCGGATGTAACGAGGTGTGTTCAAACGCAACGATTGGGGGACCGAAGGCAATTGGCGCGACAGCCGGTATCTACCAGCCTTTGCGGCCTGTCATCGGGCAGATTCGTCGAACACATCGTTCAGGGTCGACCTGGAACCGGCGCTGGCCAGTCCGCATCGGGGGAAGCTTAGACCCGAATCGGGGGAACCGAAAGGCGGAGTATCGGAGGGTGCGACAATGGGTCGCAAAGGAGAAGGGAACTGCCGCATCCGGGAGAATGCGGCAGCAGAGCGGTCGTGAATTATTCGTTTTTGCCCTCAGCCTGCAAACGCTCTGTATTCAGGCCATGGGACAGGCTGTACACATAAGCGGCCAGCAGTTGCACCTTATCGTTGCCGAGCAGTTCGCTTTGCGCCGGCATGTGGCCCTGGCGGCCATGACGAATGGTTTGCTCCAGCTGCGTCAGGCCTGTTCCGTAGATAAAGCCGGCCGGGTGCGTCAGGTTTGGCGCGCCCATGGCTTCGGTGCCCTGGCCGTTTGCCCCGTGGCAGGCTGTGCACGTGGTGCTGAACGCTTGCTGTCCGGCTTGCAGGTCGGCGGTGCTGTCGGCGGGCAGTGGCAGGCCGGCCAGATCATGGCGCACGTACGCCGCAACGTTTTTCACCCCGGCCTCGCCAAGGACTTCACCCCAGGCCGGCATCATCGCCACGCGTCCACCGAGGATGGTGGTCTTGATGGTTTCGGCGTTGCCGCCCCAGCGCCAGTCGCTGTCCGCCAGGTTGGGGAAGCCGAAGGCACCCTTGGCGTCCGAGCCGTGGCACACCGAGCAGTTGGAGGCGAACAGGCGGCCGCCCATTTTCAGTGCTTGCGGGTCCCTGGCCACTTCTTCCAGCGGCATGGCGGCGAATTTGGCGAAGATCGGCCCGAACTTCGCATCGGCCTTGTCCATCTCCTTTTCCCATTCGTGTACGCCGGTCCAGCCGTTTTCGTAGCCGGGCAGGATGCCTTTCCAGTTGCCCAGGCCGGGGTAGAGAATCAGGTAGCCGACGGCGAACACCAGGGTGCCGGCGAACAGCATGAACCACCACTGCGGCAGCGGGTTGTCATACTCCTCGATGCCGTCGAAGCTGTGGCCCATGGTCTGGTCGACGCTGCCCTTGGTTTCGCCCTTGCGGGTGCCGATCAGCAGCCAGGTCAGGCCGATCAGGCTGCCGATGGTCAGTACGCAGATCCACGCACTCCAGAAGGTGGTCATGGCCGGGTACTCCTTGTCGTTGCGGATTCTTGGTTATCGGATGGCGGCTCGTCGGCGAACGGCAGCAGGCGCGCCTCGGCGAATGCCGGGCTGCGCCTGGCGTTGAACACCCAAAGGGTCAGGCCGACGAAGGCCACGAACACCACGACCGTGCCCAGGCCGCGGATCATTCCAGTACTCAATTCAAAGACCACGGCTCACCTCTTGCTCTTGATCGCAGTGCCAAGCACTTGCAGGTAGGCGACCAGCGCGTCCATTTCGGTCTTGCCCTTGAGCGACTCGACGCTGCCGGCAATGTCCTCATCGGTGTAGGGCACACCGAGGGTGCGCATGGCGCGCAACTTGGTTTCGGTGTGGCTGCTGTCGAGCGGGTTGGCCACCAGCCACGGGTAGGCGGGCATCTTCGATTCCGGCACCACGTTGCGCGGGTTGTACAAGTGCGCGCGGTGCCAGTCATCCGAGTAGCGCGCGCCGACCCGGGCGAGGTCCGGGCCGGTGCGTTTCGAACCCCACAGGAACGGGTGATCCCAGACGCTTTCCCCCGCCACCGAGTAGTGGCCGTAGCGTTCGGTCTCGGCACGGAACGGGCGGATCATCTGCGAGTGGCAACCGACACAGCCTTCACGGATGTAGAGGTCGCGGCCTTCCAGTTGCAGCGCGGTGTAGGGCTTCATGCCTTCCACCGGCTTATTGGTCACGTCCTGGAAGAACAGCGGGACGATCTGGGTCAGGCCGCCGATGCTCACGGCCAATACCATCAGCAGCATCAGCAGGCCGACGTTTTTCTCGATTGTTTCGTGTTTCATGGCGGACTCCTCAGGCCATCTGCGCGGCAGCGGCGACGTCGGCAGGCTGCGAGGCCCGCACGGTGCGCCAGGTGTTGTAAGCCATCAGGAACATGCCGCTGAGGAAGATCGCCCCGCCCACCAGCCGCACGACGAAGCCGGGGTGGCTGGCCACCAGGGTCTCGACGAAGGAGTAGGTCAGCGTGCCGTCCTCGTTCACCGCACGCCACATCAGGCCCTGGGCGATGCCGTTGACCCACATCGAGGCGATGTAGAGCACGGTGCCGATGGTGGCCAGCCAGAAGTGCGCGTTAATCAGGCCGATGCTGTGCATCTGCTCGCGTCCGAAGACTTTCGGGATCATGTGGTACAGCGCGCCGATGGAAATCATCGCCACCCAGCCGAGCGCGCCGGCGTGGACGTGGCCGATGGTCCAGTCGGTGTAGTGGGAGAGGGCGTTGACCGTCTTGATCGCCATCATCGGCCCTTCGAAGGTCGACATGCCGTAGAACGCCAGCGACACCACGAGGAAGCGCAGGATCGGGTCGCTGCGCAACTTATGCCAGGCGCCCGAGAGGGTCATCATGCCGTTGATCATGCCGCCCCAGCTCGGCGCCAGCAGGATCAGCGACATCACCATGCCCAGCGACTGTGCCCAGTCCGGCAGCGCGGTGTAGTGCAGGTGGTGCGGACCGGCCCAGATGTACAGGGTAATCAGTGCCCAGAAGTGCACGATCGACAGGCGATAGGAGTACACCGGGCGTTCGGCCTGCTTGGGCACGAAGTAATACATCATGCCGAGGAAACCGGCGGTGAGGAAAAAGCCCACGGCGTTGTGGCCGTACCACCATTGCACCATGGCGTCGGTCGCACCGGCGTACAGCGAGTAGGACTTGGTAAAACTCACCGGCAACTCAAGGTTGTTGACGATGTGCAGGATGGCGACAGTGATGATGAACCCGCCAAAGAACCAGTTGCCCACATAAATGTGTTTGGTCTTGCGCTGCATGATCGTGCCGAAGAACACGATGGCGTAGGCGACCCAGACGATGGTGATCAGGATGTCGATCGGCCATTCCAGCTCGGCGTATTCCTTGGAACTGGTGTAGCCCAGCGGCAGGCTGATGGCCGCCAAGAGGATTACAAGCTGCCAGCCCCAGAAGCAGAACGCGGCGATTTTCGGCGCAAACAGCTGGGTCTGGCAGGTCCGTTGCACCGAGTAGAACGAACTGGCGAACAGGGCGCAGCCGCCGAAGGCGAAGATCACCGCGTTGGTGTGCAGCGGGCGCAGCCGCCCGAAGCTGGTCCACGGCAGGTTGAAGTTGAGTTCGGGCCAGACCAACTGGGCCGCGAGAAAAACCCCGAGCCCCATGCCGACGATGCCCCACACCACCGTCATAATGGCGAATTGGCGGACCACCTTGTAGTTGTAGGCGGTACTGATAGAAGTGTTCATGGTTCCCCATCCACGGTTCAGCCGAAGTGGGCGTGTGCAAGGCAACGTCCCCTTCGCCTGGAGTTATAGGCAGACTAAAAGCGAGGCAAGCATGGACAAACAGCACAAGGCCGGTATTGACGGGGATCAATGGGCGCAGTGCGTGCAGGATCATGGATGGTTGTGGAACGCCGCCGTGGCGCCGGCGTCGGCCACGCTGATCCTCGCCCATGGCGCCGGTGCGCCGATGGACAGCGACTGGATGAACGACATGGCCGCACGCCTCGCGGCGCTGGGCGTCAACGTGTTGCGCTTCGAGTTTCCCTACATGGCGCAGCGGCGTGTCGATGGCGGCAAACGACCGCCCAATCCGGCACCGAAACTGCTGGAATGCTGGCGTGAGGTGTATGCCGAGGTGCGACGCCATGTCGCTGGGCCATTGGCCATCGGCGGCAAGTCCATGGGCGGGCGGATGGCCAGTTTGCTGGCGGACGAACTGGGCGCGGATGCGCTGGTGTGCCTGGGCTATCCGTTTTATGCCGTGGGCAAGCCGCAGAAGCCGCGGGTCGAGCATCTGGCCGGGTTGAAGACGCGGGCGCTGATCGTGCAGGGGGAGCGCGATGCATTGGGTAATCGTGAGGCCGTCGCGGGGTATGAGCTGTCACCGGGCATCGAGGTGTTTTGGCTGGTGGCGGGGGATCATGATTTGAAGCCGTTGAAGGTTTCCGGGTTTAGCCATGAGCAGCATTTGGCGGCTGCGGCGGGGAGGGTTGCGGCATTTCTCCAGTGAGATTTGCAGTGCCCGTCATGGCCTCTTCGCGAGCAAGCCCGCTCCCACGGGTGAGCGCGTTCCCAATGTGGGAGCGGGCTTGCTCGCGAATGCGGCCTGTCAGGCAGCAGGATTCTCAGACTGACAATAAAAAACCCGGAGGCTTTCACCGTCCGGGTTTTCTGTTCTCAGCATCAATCAGCGGTTAAACCGCTCCACCAGCGAATACTGGGTATTCGCCGTCTTGGTCAGCTCTTCACTCAACAGCGCCGAGTTCTGCGCCTGTTCCGAGGTCTGGTCAGCCAGGTGCGAAATGTTGCTGATGTTGCGGCTGATTTCTTCGGCCACGGCGCTTTGCTCTTCGGTCGCCGCCGCGATCTGGGTGGTCATGTCGGTGATGTTGGCCACCGCTTCGCTGATCCCCACCAGCGCCTGATCCGCTTCCAGCACCCGTGCCACGCCTTCTTCGGCCTGGCGATGCCCGGCTTCCATGGTTTGCACCGCGGTGCCGGCGGTTTGCTGCAGCTTGGCGATCAGGGCGTGAATCTGCCCGGTGGATTCGCTGGTGCGTTGCGCCAGTTGCCGGACTTCATCGGCCACCACCGCAAAGCCCCGGCCCATCTCGCCGGCGCGGGCCGCTTCAATGGCGGCGTTGAGCGCCAGCAGGTTGGTCTGGTCGGCGATGCCTTTGATCACGTCGACCACGCCGCCGATTTCATCGCTGTCCTTGGCCAGTTGGGTCACGGTCTGACCGGTTTCCCCGACCACCACCGACAGGCGCTGGATGGCTTCGCGGGTTTCCCCGGCAATGTCACGACCGCGCCCGGTCAGGCGGTTGGCTTCCTGGGTCGCATCGGCGGTGCGCTGCACGTGGCTGGCGACTTCCTGAGTGGTGGCGGCCATCTGGTTGACGGCGGTGGCCACTTGCTCGGTTTCCACGCGCTGGCGTTCCAGGCCCGTGGAGCTGTTGTGCGCCAGGGCGTCGGACTGCTTCGCCTGCTCGGTCAGGTGTTCGGCGGTGTCCTGCAGACGCGTCAGGCAGGTTTTCAGGCGGGCTTCCTGGCTGAGGATCGACATCTCCAGGCGCGCCTGGGCGCCACGGCTGTCGGTGTACATCTGCGCGATCAACGGGTCGGACGTGGTCTGCTCGGCCAGGCGCAACAAACGCTTGATGCCGCGTTGCTGCCAACTCAGGCCCATCAGGCCCAGCGGCACCGAAAGACCGGCGGCCAGGGCAAAGCCCCACTGGGAGTTAAGCGAGGCACCGATCATGAAGCTCAACTGGCTAACCAGAATGAACGGCAGCCAGTCCTGAAGGACCGGCAGCCATTTATCGGTGGCAGGAACCGCCGGCTTGCCCTGGTTGATGCGTTGGTAAAGCGCTTCGGCACGGCGGATCTGTTCGGCGGAGGGTTTGACCCGCACCGACTCGTAACCGATCACCTGGTTGCCTTCGAAGATCGGTGTCACATAGGCGTTAACCCAATAGTGATCACCGGTCTTGCAGCGATTCTTGACAATACCCATCCATGGCAAGCCTTGTTTCAGTGTGCCCCACATGTGCGCGAACACCGCGGCCGGCACGTCGGGGTGACGCACCAGATTGTGCGGCGCACGGATCAGTTCCTCGCGCGAAAACCCGCTGATCTCGACGAAGTCGTCGTTGCAGTAGGTGATCATGCCCTTGGCATCGGTGGTGGAAATCAACCGTTGCTGGGCCGGAAAGGTCCGCTCGCGTTGTGTAATTGGCTGGTTGTTACGCATGGCTTTTTTCATCCGCAAGGCTTTCAAGTGCTGTATCGGCATGCCCCGGGATTTGTTGAGATTATTTTTCGATAATCAGCGACGCGTCGCAAAATGACCCTTGCGTCAGCCGGCGAGCATCGGATAGGTGAACAGCCCGAAGTGCAGCAGATTCAAGCCGAAATGCGTGGCGATGGCCGCCGCCAGCCCGCCGAAACGGTAGGCCAGGCCGTACCCGATCCCGGCCAGGCTCGCCAGCAACACCCACTGCCAGCCGGCACCCAGGTGCGCGAGGCCGAATAACAACGAAGCGAGCAACAGGGCCAGATGGTCGCCGTGGGGCAAATGTCCCAGGCGCCGGCTCAGGCCGCCCTGTATATAGCCGCGAAACAGTGCTTCCTCGACCAGCGTCACCAGCAGCAAATTGTTGAGCAGCCACAAGACGGCGTGTTCCGGCCATTTCGGTGCCCAGGCGATCACGCCCAGCATCAGCGCGCCGCCCAAGGCCAGCAGGGCGCTCAGGGTCAGTGCCAGGGCCGTGGCCGGGAGGAACAGCCGCAGCGAGCGCCGGCCGATAATCCACGGGCAGGCCAGCAGCAACCAGAAGCCGATCAGGGGTTTGTCCAGGTTCAGGTACAGGGAAAACGGCACGGCATCGTCGGTGAAGCGTTGCGGATCGATGACGCGAGCGTTGTAGAAACCGGGCAGCCAGTGCGTTGCCAGCGCCAGGGCCAGCACGATGAACAGGGCGTGGCCGAGGTAGCGGCCGAGCGGGAGCTTGGGTTGGCGGGCGGCAAAACCGGCGATCAGCAGCAGCGCGACGGGGAGCGCGGCGAGCCAGCCGAGCCGGCCATAGGCCAGCGCCATGCCGTAGCCGAGGGAGAGGAGGGCCAGGTAGCTCCATGGCAGGGTGAGCATTGAAAATCCTTGTTTCGATGTTTAGGTTGCACCCAATCCCTTGTGGGAGCGGGCTTGCTCGCGAAAGCGGTGTACCCGTCGAATTAGATGTTGAAGGTTACAGCCTCTTCGCGAGCAAGCCCGCTCCCACAGTGGTTATGTGGTGTGCGTGACACCCTGAGCTTGACGTGGGGGGATTGTAAGGGCCGGCGCCCAGACAAAAACACCGCCCGAAGGCGGTGTCCTTGTCAGCGGTAAATCACGAAGCAATCAACTGCCGCAACACATAATGCAAGATCCCTCCCGACTTGAAGTATTCCACCTCGTTGAGCGTATCGATCCGGCACAGCACTTCGACTTTCTCGCGGGTGCCATTTTCACGGGTGATGACCAGGGTCAGGTTCATCCGGGGTGTCAGTTCGACGCCGGTCAGGCCCAGGATGTCCACAGTTTCGGTGCCTTTGAGGTTCAGGCTCTTGCGGTTCTGATCGAGTTTGAACTGCAGCGGCAGCACGCCCATGCCCACCAGGTTGGAGCGGTGGATGCGCTCGAAACTTTCGGCGATGACCGCTTTGACCCCCAGCAGATTGGTGCCCTTGGCTGCCCAGTCGCGGCTCGAACCGGTGCCGTATTCCTGCCCTGCGATCACCACCAGCGGCGTGCCCGCGGCCTGGTAACGCATGGCTGCGTCGTAGATCGCCAGTTTTTCCCCGGTCGGGATGTAGAGGGTGTTGCCCCCTTCTTCGCCGCCGAGCATTTCATTGCGAATGCGGATGTTGGCGAAGGTGCCGCGCATCATCACTTCGTGGTTGCCGCGTCGCGAGCCGTAGGAGTTGAAGTCCCGCGGTTCCACCCCTTTCTCACGCAGGTAGCGGCCCGCCGGGCTGTCGGCCTTGATGTTGCCGGCCGGGGAAATGTGGTCGGTGGTCACCGAATCGCCGAGCAACGCCAGGACGCGGGCACCGGCGACGTCCTTGACCACCGGCGGCGGCCCACCGATGTCATCGAAGAACGGCGGGTGCTGGATGTAGGTCGAATCCGCCTGCCAGACGTAGGTGGCCGCCTGGGGCACTTCGATGGCCTGCCATTGTTCGTCGCCGGCAAACACTTCGGCGTACTCCTTGTGGAACATCGCGGTGTTGACCTGTTCCACGGCGTCGGCGATTTCCTGAGTGCTCGGCCAGATGTCGCGCAGGTACACCAGCTGGCCGTTGCGGTCTTCACCCAACGGCTCGCGACTAAGGTCGATGCGCACGGTGCCGGCCAGGGCATACGCCACCACCAGTGGTGGCGAGGCCAGCCAGTTGGTTTTCACCAGCGGATGAACCCGGCCTTCGAAGTTACGGTTGCCCGACAAGACCGAGGCCACTGTCAGGTCGGCTTTCTGGATGGCTTTTTCGATCGGTTCCGGCAAGGGGCCGGAGTTGCCGATGCAGGTGGTGCAGCCGTAGCCGACCAGGGCAAAGCCCAGTTCATCCAGGTATTGCGTCAGCCCGGCCGCCTTATAGTAGTCGGTGACCACTTTCGAGCCGGGAGCCAGCGAGCTTTTCACCCAGGGCTTGCGCCGCAGGCCTTTTTCCACGGCTTTTTTCGCCACCAGGCCGGCGGCCATCATCACGCTCGGGTTGGAGGTATTGGTGCAGGAGGTGATCGCGGCAATCACCACCGCGCCGTTTTTCAGGCGGTGGGTCTGGCCCTCGAAGTCATAGTCCGCTTCGCCGGCCATATCCGCATTGCCCACCGCCACGCCGCCACCGCCCTCGCTTTCCAGGCGGCCTTCTTCCTTGCTGGTGGGTTTGAGCTGGACGCCGAGGAAATCGCTGAACGCTTGCGCGACGTTCGGCAGCGATACCCGGTCTTGCGGGCGTTTGGGGCCGGCGAGGCTGGCTTCGACGCTGGCCATGTCCAGCGCCAGGCTGTCGGTGAACACCGGTTCCTGGCCCGGCAAGCGCCACAGGCCTTGCGCCTTGCTGTAGGCCTCGACCAGTTTCACGGTGTCGACCGGGCGGCCGGACAGGCGCAGGTAGTCCAGCGTGACGTCGTCCACCGGGAAGAAACCACAGGTGGCGCCGTATTCCGGGGCCATGTTGGCGATGGTGGCGCGGTCCGCCAGCGGCAGGTCGGCGAGGCCGTCACCGTAGAACTCGACGAATTTGCCGACCACGCCTTTCTTGCGCAGCATCTGGGTGACGGTCAGCACCAGGTCTGTGGCGGTGATGCCTTCCTTGAGCTTGCCCGTGAGCTTGAAGCCGATCACTTCCGGAATCAGCATCGACACCGGTTGGCCGAGCATCGCCGCTTCCGCCTCGATACCGCCGACGCCCCAGCCGAGCACGCCGAGGCCATTGATCATGGTGGTGTGGGAGTCGGTGCCCACCAGCGTGTCCGGGAAGGCGTACGTGCGGCCGTCTTCGTCCTTGGTCCAGACCGTGCGGCCCAGGTATTCCAGGTTCACCTGGTGGCAGATCCCGGTGCCCGGCGGCACCACGCTGAAATTATCGAAGGCACTCTGGCCCCAGCGCAGGAACGCGTAGCGCTCGCCATTGCGCTGCATCTCGATATCGACGTTCTGTTCGAAGGCGCTGCTGGTGGCGAACTTGTCGACCATCACCGAGTGGTCGATCACCAGGTCCACCGGCGACAGCGGGTTGATCCGCTGCGGGTTGCCGCCGGCCTTGGCCATCGCCGCGCGCATGGCGGCCAGGTCGACCACGGCAGGCACGCCGGTGAAGTCTTGCATCAGCACCCGCGCCGGGCGGTACTGGATTTCCCGGTCGGAGCGACGCTCCTTGAGCCAAGCGGCGATGGCCTTGAGATCGGCGCCGGTGACGGTTTTCGCGTCTTCCCAGCGCAGCAGGTTTTCCAGCAGCACTTTCAACGACATCGGCAGCTTGTCCAGGTCGCCCAGGCTCTTGGCGGCGTCCGGCAGGCTGAAGTAGTGATAGGTCTTGTTGTCGACTTGCAGGGTTTTAAGGGTTTTCAGGCTATCGAGGGACGGCATTGCGATCACTCCTTTGCGTCCGCACGGCTACGGACTGAGGGAACGGGCAGAGCATTAAACCTAGCCCTGTTTGGTGCGTTAGGCTAACCACCGGATGATCTTTATGGCATCGGGTGGGTACGATACTCAGAGTCTATGACCATCCTGATCGTTCTATCGGATAGCGGCCATTGCCGGATGGTGTTAGCCCGCTAAACCAATGGATACCCGCCATCCACCGGGATTGATCGAGGGCAGGGACCAAGGGATCGCGTCCAGGCTTGCGAACTCGGCTATCATGCGCCGGTTTTCGTGACAGGCTTTGCTCCAGGGCAAGCCTGGGCATCGCGCAGTGGCTGAATTTCTCGCCATCTGCCCAGGAGTAAGAATGAACACCCTTTTTATGCATTGCCGACCGGGCTTCGAAGGTGAAGTCTGTTCCGAGATTTCCGACCTCGCCGCACGGCTGAACGTGGCCGGTTATGCCAAGGCCAAGACCGCCAGCGCCTGCGCCGAATTTGTCTGCACTGAAGAAGACGGCGCCGAACGCCTGATGCGTGGCCAGCGTTTCGATCAGTTGATTTTCCCGCGTCAATGGGCCCGGGGGATCTTCATCGATCTGCCGGAAACCGACCGCATCAGCGTGATCCTCGCGCACCTGGCGGATTTCCCGACCTGCGGCAGCCTGTGGCTGGAAGTGGTCGACACCAACGATGGCAAGGAGCTGTCGAACTTCTGCAAGAAGTTCGAAGGCCCGTTGCGCAAGGCGCTGACCGGTGCCGGCAAACTGGTGGACGACGCCCACAAGCCGCGCCTGCTGCTGACGTTCAAGAGCGGCCGTGAAGTGTTCGTCGGGCTGGCAGAGGCGAACAACTCGGCCATGTGGCCGATGGGCATTCCGCGGCTGAAATTCCCTCGCGAGGCGCCGAGCCGTTCGACCCTGAAGCTGGAAGAAGCCTGGCACCACTTCATCCCCCGCGAGCAGTGGGACGAGCGCCTGCACAGCGACATGACCGGCGTCGACCTGGGTGCCGCGCCCGGTGGCTGGACCTGGCAGCTGGTCAATCGCGGCATGCTGGTGACCGCCATCGACAACGGCCCGATGGCCGAAAGCCTGATGGACACCGGTCTGGTGCAACACCTGATGGCCGACGGCTTCACCTTCAAGCCCAGGCAGCCAGTGGACTGGATGGTCTGCGACATCGTCGAGAAACCGGCGCGCAACGCCGCGATGCTGGAAGAGTGGATTGGCGAGGGGCATTGCCGCGAAGCGGTGGTCAACCTCAAGTTGCCGATGAAGCAGCGTTACGCCGAAGTGAAGCGTCTGCTGGAGCGCATCGCCGATGGCTTCAAGGCGCGGGGCATCAAGGTCGAGATCGGCTGCAAGCAGCTGTACCACGACCGCGAGGAAGTGACCTGCCACCTGCGCCGACTGGACGTAAAGAAACCCAAGTCCCGCTGATCTACGCGGGCCAATGTGGGAGCGGGCTTGCTCGCGAATGCGGTCTGACATTCAACATTGATGGTGACTGACACGGCCTCTTCGCGAGCAAGCCCGCTCCCACAGGGGGCGGCGTAATGTCACAGATGACCGAACACCCGGCAATGCGCGACAATGCCGGCCAGTTTCAGGAGTGAATCATGAGCGAAATGACTGATACGCCGGTTGACGGCACCCTCGACGCCACCGGCCTCAACTGCCCGGAGCCGGTGATGATGCTGCACCAGCACATCCGTGACCTGGTGCCCGGCGGCCTGCTCAAGGTGATCGCCACCGACCCGTCGACCCGTCGCGACATCCCCAAGTTCTGCGTGTTTCTCGATCACGAACTGGTGGCGCAGCATGAAGACGCGGGCACCTACCTGTACTGGATTCGCAAGAAGTCTGGTTAAACCACCGGGCCCCTGTAGGCGCGAGCCTGCTCGCGATGGACGTCAACGATAACGAGGGTTGTCTGAAGGAACGCGGCGCCGTCAGGTTTTTCGCGTGCTCGTTCCTACAGGTAGCGCGATCAACCCGCTCGGTGGCTGACGCGAATCCGCTTGCGAGCACTGCGCGTCAAGCGGATCGACAGCATCAGCGCCGCACAACTCAGGCCGGCGATCAAGCCTTCCCACAGCCCGCTCGGGCCGCTGGCCGGACCGAACCAGTCGGTCAACCCCAATACGTAGCCCACCGGCAGGCCGATGCCCCAATAGGCGAAGAGCGTCAGGATCATCGTCACCCGTGTGTCCTGGTAGC
The DNA here is from genome assembly GCF_902498195.1 of Pseudomonas fluorescens. Taxonomy (GTDB): domain Bacteria; phylum Pseudomonadota; class Gammaproteobacteria; order Pseudomonadales; family Pseudomonadaceae; genus Aquipseudomonas; species Aquipseudomonas fluorescens_BU. The sequence goes on from NZ_CABVIY010000004.1 coordinate 49,619, forward strand.
CGCGCAGCGCACCGGCGCAGATCACCTGGATGGCATCGGAAAACTGATACAGCGCGGCATAGACGATCAACATCGAGGCAATCTGGATCACTTGTTTGTCAGGGGTGTAGATCGAAGCGATGGGTTCGCGCAGCAACATGATCAGGCTCGCCGAAAACGCGGCAAACACCAACGCTGCGCCCAATCCGACTTTCGCCGCGAAACGCGCTTGATAAGGATTGCCCGCGCCCAGCGCCTGGCCGACCCGCACCGTCACCGCCATGCCCAGGGAATAAGGAATCATGAACAGCAGCGAGCTGATGTTCAGGGCGATCTGGTGCCCGGCGACCACGGTGGAGCCGAGGCTGCCGATCAACAGGGCGATCACCGCGAAGATGCTTGATTCGGCGAACACCGCGATACCGATCGGCAGGCCGATGCTCACAAGGCGCTTGATCACCGTCCACTGCGGGCGTTCGAACCGCGCCAGCACCCGGGTGCGGGCATAGAAGGGCGCCCAGCCGGTCCAGCCGGCCATGCTCAAGGCCATGAACCACATCACAATGCCGCTGGCCCAGCCACAGCCGACGCCGCCCAGGGCGGGCATGCCGAAATGGCCATAGATCAGCGCATAGTTCAGCGGGATGTTCAGCAGCAGCCCGCACAAACCGATGACCATGCTCGGCCGCGTGCGGCCCATGCCATCGCTGTAGCAGCGCAGTACGTAATAGAACGCAATGCCCGGCAGGCCGAAGGCGATGCCGTGCAGGTAGCCCATGCTCGGCTCGATCAACTGTGGATCGACTTTCATCCAGTGCAGGATCGGCTCGGCGCTGAGCAGCAGGCCGCTGCCGATCAGCCCGACACACAGCGCCAGCCACATGGCCTGGCGAACCAGAGGGCCGATTTCGTCCAGTTGCGCGGCGCCAAAGCGCTGGGCGACCTTGGGTGTGGTGGCCAGCAGTACGCCCGACATCAACAGGTAAACCGGAATCCAGATCGAGTTACCCAGCGCCACCGAAGCCAGATCTCGCGGGCTGACGCGGCCAGCCATGACGGCGTCGACGAAGCCCATGGCCGTGGTGGCCAGCTGCGCGATCATGATCGGCAGCGCCAGCCCGAGCAGGCCCTTGAGTTCCTGGCGAACCGGGGTCGTGCGGGGGTGGGCGGTGGTGGCGTTGGTGTCGGTCACGGAATTCACAAGCGAAGCGTCCAGAGGTTTTGATGCGCAGGCCGGGCATTCTACGCGTTGACGCAGCGGTCAGGAAAAGACTGTGTTAGGGATTTGTAATCCTTCGCCCTGCGCGTTTTTTGTAGGAGCTGCCGTAGGCTGCGATCTTTTGATTTTGTTCCCACATGATCGTCCGAACGCGGCCTGAGCCTCCGGCAGCTCCTGCACAGGCATGTGAGCTAGGCGTTATGTGCCATCTACGCCTACACTGCCATCCCGCCAAAGGAGCCTGCCATGCTGATTGTTGCCGACGAAAATATCCCCCTGCTCGATGCGTTCTTCGAAGGTTTCGGTGAAGTCCGCCGGGTACCGGGGCGTTCAATCGACCGTGCCACCGTCGAACAGGCCGATGTCCTGCTGGTGCGTTCAGTGACCAACGTCAACCGCGCGCTGCTCGAAGGCAGCAAGGTGCGGTTTGTCGGCACTTGCACCATCGGCACCGATCACCTGGACCTCGATTATTTCCAACAGGCCGGCATCACCTGGTCCAGCGCCCCGGGCTGCAATGCCCGGGGCGTGGTCGACTATGTGCTCGGCAGCCTGCTGACCCTGGCCGAAATCGAAGGCGTCGACCTGACTCAGCGCACCTACGGCGTGGTCGGTGCGGGCGAGGTGGGCGGGCGCCTGGTCAAGGTCCTGCAAGGCCTGGGCTGGAAGGTACTGGTCTGTGACCCGCCACGGCACGCTTTTGAAGGTGGAGACTTCGTCAGCCTGGAAGAGATCATCGAGCAGTGCGACGTGATCAGTCTGCACACGCCGTTGAACAAGCGCGGCGCTCAGCCGACCTGGCACCTGTTCGATAAAAAACGCCTGAACCAACTGAAGCCGGGAACCTGGCTGATCAACGCCAGTCGCGGCCCGGTGGTCAATAACGCCGCGTTGCGTGATGTGCTGCTGGAGCGCGAAGACCTGCAAGCGGTGCTGGACGTGTGGGAAGGCGAGCCGGAAGTCGATGTGGCACTGGCCGAACTCTGCGTGCTGGCGACCCCGCACATCGCCGGGTACAGCCTGGACGGCAAGCAGCGTGGTACGGCGCAGATCTATCAGGCGTATTGCGATTCCATCGGGCAGCCGGCCCGGGTCAGCCTCAACGACTTGCTGCCGGCGCCGTGGTTGTCGCACGTGACCTTGAGCGCTGAAAGCGACCCGGCCTGGGCGCTGGCGATGTTGTGCCGTGGCGTGTACGACCCACGCCGTGATGATGCGGATTTTCGTCGCAGTCTTGTAGGCAGTGTGACCGAGCAGCGTGCGGCGTTTGATGCATTGCGCAAGAACTACCCGTCGCGGCGCGAGATTGATGGGTTGCAGGTGCGGATTGATGGGGATGCGCCGGCATTACGTCAGATAGTGGCGGCGTTGGGGGCGACGGCTCTCTAGAGAACGAGTTGGCCCATTCGCGAGCAAGCCCGCTCCCACACTGGACCTGTGAACGCCACAGACCCAGTGTGGGAGCGGGCTTGCTCGCGAATGGCCGCACCGCTGTTTCCGGAAAAGCACCCATAAAAAACCCGGCCATCAGGGCCGGGTCAAGAAGACGGTGGCTATATCACTCTTGTTCGGCAGGCTTGACCAATCGCTTTTCCAGGTCGCGGCAGGCTTCCTGGATCATGTCTTCAGTGATCGGTACTTCGCGCCCTTCCTTATCGATAATCGAGCAACCCAGAGACTGGTTTGGCTGCGTGCGGATCACTTCAATCTTGTCATCGCTGCTGTTTTGCAAGGACATGGCCTGTCTCCTCATCAGGTTGTGTGCTTACTGTAGAACCGCCAGGTGACCAGGCTGTGACAGCTCCCTGCGATCTCTCCAGGGCGGCCATACCAGTCCACCAGAAATAACGCGACGTTGCCACCCGAACATTAGACCAATAGCGTCTAGGCCCTAGTGTTGGCGGTCATAATTAACCTGACTCATTGTGATTTACCGAGTTCCACCCCATTGAGCGGTGTAGGGTAAACCTATCAATTGTTCCGACTGGATGATGCCAATGCTCTCTGTTCGACACCGCCGTGCGATTCGCCTGGCCAGCCGTTTCATCGCGCCTTATCGCTGGCACGCGTTCGGTGCCTTGCTCGCGTTGATCGTCACGGCGGGCATTACCCTGTCCATGGGCCAGGGTATTCGTCTGCTGGTGGATCAGGGTTTCATGACCCAGTCGCCGCACTTGCTCAACCAGTCCATCGGCTTGTTCATGCTGCTGGTGGTCGGGCTGGCGGTGGGCACGTTTGCGCGGTTTTACCTGGTGTCGTGGATCGGCGAACGCTGCGTCGCCGACATCCGCCGGCAGGTGTTCAACCATCTGATTTACCTGCACCCGGGCTTCTACGAAAACAACCGCAGCTCCGAAATCCAGTCGCGGCTGACGGCCGACACCACGCTGCTGCAATCGGTGATCGGCTCTTCGCTGTCGATGTTCTTGCGCAATCTGCTGATGGTAATCGGCGGGATCGTGCTGCTGTTCATCACCAACCCCAAACTGACCAGCATCGTGGTGGTGGCCTTGCCGCTGGTGATCGCGCCAATCCTGATCTTTGGTCGCCGGGTGCGCAACCTGTCGCGCCTGAGCCAGGACCGGATCGCCGACATTGGCAGCTACGTCTCCGAAACCCTCGGCCAGATCAAGACCGTGCAGGCCTACAACCACCAGGGCCAGGACGAACAACGTTTTGCCGTGACCGTCGAAGACGCGTTCAACACCGCGCGCAAGCGCATTTTTCAGCGGGCGTGGCTGATTACGCTGGTGATCGTGCTGGTGCTGGGGGCCGTGGGCGTGATGCTCTGGGTCGGCGGCATGGATGTGATTGCCGGGCGGATTTCCGCCGGCGAGCTGGCGGCGTTTGTCTTCTATAGCCTGATCGTGGGCAGTGCGTTCGGCACCTTGAGCGAGGTGATCGGCGAATTGCAGCGCGCGGCGGGCGCGGCGGAACGGATCGCCGAATTGCTGCGTTCGGAAAACATCATCGTGGCACCGGCCACCGATCGGGTGTCGTTACCTGCCAGGGTGAAAGGCAACCTGCAACTGCAAGACGTGCGTTTTTCCTACCCGTCACGTCCCGAAAGCTACGCCGTCGATGGCCTGGACCTGACGGTCAGGGCGGGCGAAACCCTGGCTCTGGTCGGGCCGTCCGGTGCCGGCAAGTCGACGGTGTATGACCTGTTGCTGCGCTTTTATGACCCGGTCGAAGGGCGCATTCTGCTCGATGGCGTCCCGTTGACCCGGCTCGATCCATTGGACCTGCGCCGCTGTTTCGCCCTGGTCTCGCAAACCCCGGCGCTGTTTTTCGGCAGCATCGAAGACAACATTCGCTACGGCAAACCGACGGCCACCCTGGCCGAAGTCCAGGAAGCGGCGAAAATCGCCTATGCCCATGACTTCATCGAAGCCATGCCCAACGGTTACCAGACCCACTTGGGCGACGGCGGCCTGGGCTTGTCCGGCGGCCAGCGGCAACGCCTGGCCATCGCCCGGGCGTTGCTGGTGGACGCGCCCATCCTGCTGCTCGACGAAGCCACCAGCGCCCTTGATGCCCAGAGTGAACATCTGATCCAGCAAGCCCTGCCAAGCCTGATGAAAAATCGCACCACCCTGGTCATCGCCCACCGCCTGGCCACGGTCAAAAACGCCGACCGCATCGCGGTGATGGACCAGGGGAAACTGGTGGCCGTGGGGACGCATCAGGAATTGATTGCCGGCAATGCGCTCTACGCGCGGTTGGCGGCGTTGCAGTTCAGTGACGGCAAGACCGAGTTCGATCTCCACCTGTAACAGCCGCACAGGAGGCGTGTAGGAGCTGTGTAGGAGCTGTGTAGGAGCTGTCGAGTGAAACGAGGCTGCGATCTTTTCTCAACCCAAAAAACCAAAACCCAAAAACCAAAAACCAAAAAAAATGCCCACATCAATCGATACGGGCATTTTCAAGAGCAAAATCAAAAATCGCAGCCTGTGGCAGCTCCTGCAAAACCGGCTTATTGATCGTCGAAATACCGCTCATGCCAATCCACCAGCGGTTGCGGTGAGTTGAGTTTCTGGCCGTAGATCACCGAATACGACAGCACGTTCTGTACGTATTGGCGGGTTTCGTCGAACGGAATGCTTTCCACCCACACGTCGAAACTCAGGTGGTCAGCGCCGCGCAGCCACTGGCGCACGCGACCGGGGCCGGCGTTGTAGGCGGCGGAGGCGAGCACGCGGTTGCCGTTGAACTGGCTGTGAACCTGGCTCAGGTAGGCGGCGCCGAGCTGGATGTTTTTATCCGGGTCGAACACCTGCTGCGGCGAGGCCAGCGGAATGCTGAACTTGCGCGCGGTTTCCTTGGCGGTGCCCGGCATCAGTTGCATCAGGCCACTGGCACCGACGCTGGAACGGGCATCGTCCATGAAGGCGCTTTCCTGGCGGGTGATGGCAAACACCCAGCTCGAATGCAGGCCACGGACCTTGGCTTCACGGACCAGGGTCTCGCGATGAGCCATCGGGAAGCGGATGTCCAGGTCGTCCCAGTATTGCGCCTGGCTGATCGTGCGGATCGCCGGGAAATACCATTTCAGGTCGTAGGCCAGTTTCGCCTGGGCGACCATTTCGTCGCGGCTGAAATGCCGGCTGACGTGGTACCACTCGCGGCGACCGTCGACGATCTGCCCTCGCGCATGGAACTCCAGGGCGCGACGCACACCCGGGGTGTTGCGTACTTTGTTGATGGTGGCCTGGCTCAGCACCAGCGGTTTGTTGATCAGCGAATAGGGCGACTGCGAACGGTCGGCGGCGAGGAAGCCATAGAAATCGCGCTCGCGGGCGAGGTTTTTATAGAGGGTCTGCGCTTCCGGGTTCTGCGGTTGTGCCAGTTCCAGGCTGCGGGCCTGCCAGTAGCGCCAGCGGTTGGTGGTGGCGAGGTCCTGGGGCAGGCGGCGGGTCAACTGGTAGGCGTCGTCCCAGCGGGCCAGGCGCAGGAGCAGGCGCAGGCGCCATTCGGACACGGTGTTGTCGCGCAGTTCCGGGTCGTACTTGGTCATCACGTCCAGCGCACGGCCGTCGAAGCGGCGTGCGAGAGTCAGGCCGATTTCCCGGGCGATCGCCACTTTTTCGTCGCGGGAGAAGTGCATGCTGCTGGCATAGCCGTCGAGCAGGGCCATGGCCTTGTCCGGGTCCTGGCGGGCGAGGCGGCGCAAGCCAAGGCTGACGATATCCGACATAGGCTCATCCGCTGGCGTGAAGCGCGACGGCTGGTTGAGCAGCTCGGGCTTTTGCGCCACGTCGATCAACAGGCGACCGCGAGGGGCGAGGGTGCTCAGGCCGTTGACCAGGCTGTTGGCCAGCGGGTAGTTGCGCGCCTGGGCGGCGAGTTTGGTGCGCTCCCAGCGCTTCTGCTCGGTCAACTGGCCTTCGGCGGCCCACATGCCGAACAGCGCATCGCAGGCCTCGGGTTGGGATTTTCCGGTCAGCCAGAGTTTGTTGGCGTTGGCATAGCCTTCGGTCTTGAGATTGTGGCTGATCTGGTACTGCGCATTCAGGCAGTCCAGTTCCGTGAAGTTCATCTTGGGGTCGTAATACTTGACGAAGGTCGCCCAGTCGCCGCGATCGGCCAGCCAGCGCAACCAGCGCAGTTTCATCCAGTTGGCTTGCGGCAGGTCGCCGTGTTCGGCGAGGAACTTCTCGATTTCGGCATTGCTCGCGGTTTTCAGTCGCGCGGTCAGTTCGTCATACGCCAGGTATGGCTCCAGCGGATAGTCGGCCAAGGCCTGGCTGTAACGGAAATACGGGCCGGAATCGCCCTTGGCCAGGGCACGCTTGGCCTCATCGTAATATTGGCGTTGGGTGGACAGGTCCACCGCCTGGGCGGATTGAATGGCAGCAGCGGAAAGAAAAAAACAGGACAAAAGCTTGAGAAGGCGACTGCGCATGAGACGTCCGGACAGAAAAAATCATGACAAGTGCTGGCGATGCCCACACTGAATTATCCGTAGCTTAGCCTTTTGCCAGCAGCCGGCGAAAGCTTTGCGGACCTGTCGGCATCAGTTCGCAACATTTGTCGTGCAGAGTCCTCCGACAGTGAAATTGCCGGCCTGCTGAAGCCTCGATTCAGGTAGAATGCGCCCCCGGTTTTTGGAGAAGCTCATGACCCTGCTCAAATTCAGCGATGTGTCCCTTGCTTTCGGCGCTATGCCGTTGTTGGACAAGGTGTCCTGGCAGATCGCCCGTGGAGAGCGGGTGTGCATCATCGGCCGCAACGGCACTGGCAAGTCCAGCATGATGAAGCTCGTCAAGGGCGACCAGAAGCCCGATGACGGCTCCGTTTGGCGCGCACCCGGGCTCAAGATCGGCGAATTGCCGCAAGAATTGCCGGTAGCCGACGAGCGGACAGTGTTCGACGTGGTTGCCGAAGGCCTGGACGGTGTTGGCGCGTTGCTGGCCGAATACCACCACCTGAGCCAGAACATCGTCACCGACGCCGACCTGGACAAGCTGATGCACGTTCAGCACGACCTCGAAGCCCGCGATGGCTGGCGCTTGCAGACCCTGGTCGACAGCACCCTCAGCCGCCTGCAACTGCCGGCCGACAAGACCCTCGCCGAATTGTCCGGTGGCTGGCGTCGACGCGTCCTGCTGGCCCAGGCCCTGGTGTCCGAGCCGGACCTGCTGCTGCTCGACGAACCGACCAACCACCTGGACATCGGTGCGATTGCCTGGCTCGAAGAAGCGCTGAAGGATTTCCAGGGCGCCGTGCTGTTCATCACGCACGACCGTTCTTTCCTGCAAAACCTCGCGACCCGCATCCTTGAGCTGGATCGCGGTGGCCTGATCGACTGGAATGGCGACTACGCCAGTTTCCTCGTTCACAAAGAAGCCGAACTGGCTGCCGAAGCCACTGCCAACGCGCTGTTCGACAAGCGCCTGGCCCAGGAAGAAGTGTGGATTCGCCAGGGCATCAAGGCCCGACGCACCCGTAACGAAGGCCGCGTTCGCGCACTCAAGGCCCTGCGCGTCGAGCGCAGCGAGCGTCGTGAACGCACCGGCAAGGCCAACATTCAGCTGGAAACCGCCGACAAGTCCGGCAAACAGGTGATGGTGCTCGAGAATGTGAGCTTTGCTCACCCGGGCGGGCCGTTCCTGATCAAGGACTTCTCGATGGTGCTGCAGCGCGGTGACCGTATCGGTCTGCTCGGCGCCAACGGTACCGGCAAGACCACGCTGCTGAAACTGATGCTCAGTGGCTTGCAACCCACCAGCGGCAAGGTGGAAGAGGGGACGAAGATCGACGTCGCCTACTTCGACCAGTTGCGCCATCAGCTGGACCTGGAAAAAACCGTGATCGATAACGTCGCCGAAGGGCGCGATTTCATCGACATCGACGGCCAAAGCCGCCACGTACTGAGCTACCTCGGCGACTTCCTGTTCAGCCCGCAGCGTGCCCGCACACCGGTCAAGGCGCTGTCTGGTGGTGAGCGAGCGCGGCTGTTGCTGGCCAAGCTGTTCAGCAAGCCGGCGAACCTGCTGGTCCTCGACGAACCGACCAACGACCTCGACGTCGAAACCCTCGAGCTGCTGGAAGAGGTCTTGCTGACCTTCAACGGCACGGTGCTGATGGTCAGCCACGACCGGGCATTCCTCGACAACGTGGTCACCAGCACCCTGGTGTTCGAAGGCGAAGGCAAGGTTCGTGAATACGTCGGCGGTTATCAGGACTGGCTGCGCCAGGGCGGTTCCCCACGCCTGCTGGGCGTAACCGAGAGCAAATCCGGCAAGGCCGACCTGAATTCCGCGGTGGTCAAGGCCGAGCCTGCGCCGGTCGTGGCAGCCGTTGAAGCGCCGGTGGCGAAGAAAAAGCTCAGCTACAAGTTGCAGCGCGAGCTGGAAGCCTTGCCAGGGCAGATCGAAGCCATGGAACAGCAGATTGCTGCCGTTGAAGCGCAGATGGCGGATGCCGGTTTCTACCTGCGTCCGGCGACGGAAACCGCGGCGGTGATCGCTCAGCTGTCCCAGTTACAGGCTGAACTCGATGTGATGGTCGAGCGTTGGGCCGAACTGGATGCCTGATTGAGCTTGCTGTAAAAAAAGCCCGGCGCTCAGAAGTGAACGCCGGGCTTTTCATATGCAATGCGAACTGCGGGACGACTACGACCCAATGTGGGAGCGGGCTTGCTCGCGAAAATGGTATGGCATTCAGTAAAGATGTCGACTGTTATGCCGCCTTCGCGAGCAAGCCCGCTCCCACATTGTTTTGTGTTGTCAGTTTTTGCTTTGCAGGCGCACCGCCAGCACATCGCAAGGCGCGCCGTGCAGCACGTCGTTGGCGGTCGAGCCCAGCAGCAGCGCCAGGCCATGTCGCCCGTGACTGCCGACCACGATCATGTCGCACCCTTGCTCCTTGGCCAGGTGGTGAATCTCCTGGCGGGGCTGGCCGTAGGTCAGGTGGCTGTATTCCCGGGAGAGCTCCGGATATTTCACGATCAGCCGGTCGAGACGCTCCTTGGCCTGATCGAACTGTTGTTGTTGCAGTTGTGACAGGTCCATCGGCACGTCACCGCCAAAGGCCATGGCCATTGGCTCGACGATATGCACCAGGGACAATTTCGCCCCATTGCTCACGGACAGCTCGCGAGCACGGTGGATTACAGGGTCGCACTCTTCGGTTAGATCTACAGCGACCAGAATATGGTTGTAGGGCATGAGGTGCTCCTCCTGAGGAATCAATATTGGTAAGTATGGCTGGTTTCAAGCGCATTGGTTCCAAAGTGGCCGAATGCGCTCATTCAAAATCGGGAGTACAGATATGACGGTCTGGATAGTGGTGTCAATCCTGCTGGTGGTGCTTAGCCCCCTGGCATGGTTGCGACCGTCCCGCCACCAGAGTGGTCGCATGGCCCTGCGCATGGAGGCCCGGCGCATCGGTCTGGCCATGCAGCTGGCGCCACAGGAATGGCCGCACTGGCTCGGCCAGGAGCCGCCGAACCCGTGCGCGCAGTACCATCGGCCACGGCGTGGCACGCAACCGGCCTGCTGGAGCTACTGGCAAAAGTCGCCGGGCCTGTGGGTGAATCAGTGGCAGGAAACCTGCGGGGATCGGGCGCTGCTCAATCATTTCGAAAAATTGCCGGACAATGTCTACAAGGTCGAGGCCGATAAGCAAATGATCGCGCTGTATTGGGGCGAAAAGGGCGAAGCCGAGGTGCTGCAGCACATCGATGCCACCCTTAAAGCCCTCGCCTGAAAATACGGTATTCCTGTAGGAGCGAGCACGCTCGCGATGAACCTGAGAGCACCGTGGGGTGTCAGCCTTCAAGCGTCATCGTTGACGAGCATCGCGAGCAGGCTCGCTCCTGCAGGGTTTTATCGCAGGCAATAAAAAGCCCGACAACATCATCGGGCGGGAGTTGGCCAGGCAGGCCGGTAATTCAATGTGGGCTGATCTTACGCTGGGCATTCGCCAAAGCGTTCAAATTTTCCTCGAAGTTCCGCCAGCGTAGCCTGTTAAACGCAGGCTGCGGGGAATTAGGGCGACTTTTCTAATAATTGATCCTATGAATATTGACTCATGCAGCCGCGTGTTGCAGGCCTTCGTCTTACAGAAATGACCGTAAAGTCGTCTTTCAACCCGTATTTTGGGCGATTGACAATTGTCGGAAATTCCGTGAAGGTGGCGTACCCAAATCAAACGGGCGTATGAATTGAGCGTTTGTTTTGAAAACGTTCCTACAGAATCCCGACTATCGCGTTGGCGGGTGTGTCGGGTGGATAGGCGTAGCATCGACGATTGACGTCACTGCCCAGCCATTCGCCTGCGTCCAACGTGTACTGTTCAGCTTCCATATCGTGGAGATCAGTTGATGATTTACGAAGGTAAAGCCATCACGGTTAAGGCTCTTGAAAGTGGCATCGTCGAACTGAAGTTCGACCTCAAGGGTGAGTCCGTCAACAAGTTCAACCGTCTAACCCTGAACGAACTGCGTCAGGCCGTGGACACCATCAAGGCAGATGCTTCGATCAAGGGTGTGATCGTCAGCAGTGGCAAGGACGTGTTCATCGTCGGCGCCGACATCACCGAATTTGTCGACAACTTCAAGCTGCCGGATGCAGAGCTTGTTGCTGGCAACCTCGAAGCCAACAAGATTTTCAGCGATTTCGAAGACCTCAACGTCCCGACCGTTGCCGCGATCAATGGCATCGCGCTGGGTGGCGGTCTGGAAATGTGCCTGGCGGCGGACTACCGCGTCATGTCCACCAAGGCCAAGATCGGTCTGCCGGAAGTCAAGCTGGGCATCTACCCGGGCTTCGGCGGTACCGTGCGCCTGCCGCGCCTGATCGGTGCCGACAACGCTATCGAGTGGATTGCCGCCGGCAAGGAAAACCGTCCTGAAGACGCGCTGAAAGTTGGCGCCGTCGACGCCGTGGTCGCGCCTGAGAAGCTGCAGGAAGCTGCCCTGGAACTGATCCAGCGCGCCATTTCCGGCGAGTTCGACTACAAGGCCAAGCGCCAGCCGAAGCTGGAAAAGCTGAAGCTGAACGCGATTGAGCAAATGATGGCTTTCGAAACCGCCAAAGGTTTCGTTGCCGGTCAAGCGGGTCCGAACTACCCGGCCCCGGTAGAAGCGATCAAGACCATCCAGAAAGCCGCGAATTTCGGTCGTGACAAGGCACTGGAAGTCGAAGCCGCCGGTTTCGTGAAGCTGGCCAAGACCTCTGCTGCGCAGAGCCTGATCGGCCTGTTCCTGAACGATCAGGAACTGAAGAAAAAGGCCAAGGCCTACGACGAAATCGCCAAGGACGTGAAGCAGGCTGCCGTACTGGGCGCCGGCATCATGGGTGGCGGTATCGCTTACCAGTCGGCTTCCAAAGGCACGCCGATTCTGATGAAGGACATCAACGAGCACGGTATCGAGCAGGGGCTGGCCGAGGCCGCCAAACTGCTGGTTGGTCGCGTTGATAAAGGCCGCATGACCGCCGCGAAAATGGCCGAAGTCCTCAATGGCATTCGTCCGACCCTGTCCTACGGTGATTTCGGTCACGTTGACCTGGTGGTCGAAGCGGTCGTCGAGAACCCTAAGGTCAAGCAAGCCGTTCTGGCTGAAGTCGAAGACCAGGTCAAAGAGGACACCATCCTCGCGTCGAACACCTCGACCATTTCCATCAGCCTGCTGGCCAAGGCCCTCAAGCGTCCGGAAAACTTCGTCGGCATGCACTTCTTCAACCCGGTGCACATGATGCCGTTGGTGGAAGTGATCCGTGGCGAGAAATCCAGCGAGCTGGCCGTTGCCACCACCGTTGCCTACGCCAAGAAAATGGGCAAGAACCCGATCGTGGTCAACGACTGCCCGGGCTTCCTGGTCAACCGCGTGCTGTTCCCGTACTTCGGCGGTTTCGCCAAGCTGGTCAGCGCCGGTGTGGACTTCGTCCGTATCGACAAGGTCATGGAAAAATTCGGCTGGCCGATGGGCCCGGCGTACCTGATGGACGTGGTCGGCATCGACACCGGCCACCACGGTCGTGACGTGATGGCTGAAGGCTTCCCGGACCGCATGAAAGACGACCGCCGTTCAGCCGTTGACGTGCTCTACGAAGCCAAGCGCCTGGGCCAGAAGAACGGCAAGGGCTTCTACGCCTACGAGACCGATAAGAAGGGCAAGCAGAAGAAAGTCGCCGATCCGTCGGTGCTGGAAGTGCTCAAGCCGATCGTGTTCGAACAGCGCGAAGTCACGGACGAAGACATCATCAACTGGATGATGATCCCGCTGTGCCTGGAAACCGTGCGTTGCCTGGAAGACGGCATCGTCGAAACCGCTGCCGAAGCCGACATGGGCCTGGTCTACGGTATTGGTTTCCCTCCATTCCGTGGCGGCGCGCTGCGTTACATCGACTCGATCGGTGTGGCAGAGTTCGTTGCCCTGGCTGACCAGTACGCTGATTTGGGCGCGCTGTACCACCCGACCGCGAAGCTGCGCGAAATGGCCAAGAACGGCCAGAGCTTCTTCGGTTAAGCGCCCCCAACTAGAGTGAGAGTGAACGTATGAGCTTGAATCCTAGAGACGTCGTGATTGTCGACTTCGGTCGTACGCCGATGGGCCGCTCCAAGGGCGGCATGCACCGCAACACCCGCGCCGAAGACATGTCGGCACACCTGATCAGCAAACTGCTGGAACGCAACGTCAAGGTCGACCCGAGCGAAGTCGAGGACGTGATCTGGGGCTGTGTGAACCAGACCCTGGAGCAGGGCTGGAACATCGCCCGCATGGCGTCGCTGATGACCCAGATCCCGCACACCTCGGCCGGCCAGACCGTCAGCCGCCTGTGTGGCTCGTCCATGAGCGCGCTGCACACGGCTGCGCAAGCGATCATGACCGGCAACGGTGACGTATTCGTCGTTGGCGGCGTCGAGCATATGGGTCACGTGAGCATGATGCACGGTGTCGATCCGAACCCGCACATGTCCCTGTACGCGGCGAAAGCCTCGGGCATGATGGGCCTGACCGCTGAAATGTTGGGCAAGATGCACAGCATCACTCGCGAGCAGCAGGACGCGTTCGGCGTGCGTTCCCACCAGCTCGCCCACAAGGCGACCGTGGAAGGCAAGTTCAAGGACGAAATCATCCCGATGCAGGGCTATGACGAGAACGGTTTCCTGAAACTGTTCGACTACGACGAAACCATTCGTCCGGAAACTACCCTGGAAAGCCTGGCGGCGTTGAAGCCAGCGTTTAACCCGAAGGGCGGTACCGTGACAGCGGGTACTTCGTCGCAGATCACCGACGGTGCTTCGTGCATGATCGTGATGTCGGCGCAGCGTGCACAGGACCTGGGCATCCAGCCCCTGGCGGTGATTCGCTCGATGGCAGTGGCAGGTGTGGACCCGGCGATCATGGGCTATGGTCCAGTACCGGCGACACAAAAAGCACTGAAGCGCGCGGGCCTTGGCATCAACGATATCGACTTCTTCGAGCTCAACGAAGCCTTCGCCGCACAGGCCTTGCCGGTGCTGAAAGATTTGAAAGTGCTCGACAAGATGAACGAGAAGGTTAACCTGCACGGTGGCGCGATCGCCCTGGGTCACCCGTTCGGTTGCTCCGGTGCACGGATTTCCGGCACTTTGCTGAACGTGATGAAGCAAAATGGCGGCACCTTCGGGGTGGCCACCATGTGCATTGGTCTCGGCCAAGGCATCTCCACCGTCTTCGAACGCGTTTAAGCGTTTCGTCGACGGAAGCCGGGGCCAAGTGCCCCGGTTTTTGTTTTTCCGGATTTATTTTTGTTTTTATTTAGAAAAAATTTGAGTGAGGGCCAAAGCATGCCGATACCTCCTGGGCTCTACCAACATTACAAAGGTCCGCAGTACCGCGTATTCAGTGTCGCGCGGCATTCGGAAACCGAGGAAGAAGTGGTCTTCTACCAAGCCCTGTATGGCGATTACGGCTTTTGGGTGCGTCCCTTGAGCATGTTCCTGGAGTCGGTCGAAGTTGACGGCGAACAGGTACCACGCTTTGCTTTGGTGCAAGCCGAAGAAAGCCTTTTTACCCAGCCATAAGCTGAGTGCGCGCAAAACCCTGCGCTTGACCTCACCTTGTAGCCACTATATATAGCGGTGCCGCGTCAGGCGCCAACCGCCTTTCACTTCTAGAATTCAGGAATTTTCTGATCCATGGGCAAATCGCTGGTCATTGTGGAATCCCCGGCTAAGGCCAAGACCATCAACAAGTATCTGGGTAACCAATACGTGGTGAAGTCGAGTATCGGCCATATCCGAGACCTGCCCACCAGCGGTTCGGCTAGCGCCAGCAAAGAGCCAGCCGCCAAGCGCGGCAAGGCCGCTGCGGGCGAAGCGCCGGCCTTGTCGCCGAAGGAAAAGGCGCGCAAGCAGCTGGTCGCTCGCATGGGGGTCGATCCCGATCATGGCTGGAAAGCCAAGTACGAGATCCTTCCAGGCAAGGAAAAAGTCATCGAAGAGCTGCGCCGGCTCGCCAAGGATGCTGACACCATCTATCTCGCAACCGACTTGGATCGCGAGGGGGAAGCCATTGCCTGGCACCTGCGCGAAGCCATCGGTGGTGATGACAGCCGCTACAAGCGCGTGGTGTTCAACGAAATCACCAAGAAAGCGATCCAGGAAGCCTTCTCCAAGCCAGGCGAGCTGGACATCGACCGTGTCAACGCCCAGCAGGCGCGTCGGTTCCTCGACCGCGTGGTGGGTTACATGGTTTCGCCGCTGCTGTGGGCGAAGATCGCCCGTGGCTTGTCCGCCGGTCGCGTGCAGTCCGTTGCGGTGAAGCTGGTGGTCGAGCGCGAGCGTGAAATTCGCGCGTTCATTCCGGAAGAGTACTGGGAAGTTCACGCCGACCTTGGCACCGCCAAGGGCGCCACCGTGCGTTTCGACGTCGCTCGCGAGAAGGGCGAAGCCTTCAAGCCGCTGAACGAAACCCAGGCCATGGCCGCGCTGGAAAAGCTCAAGGCTTCCAGCTACAGCATCGTCAAGCGTGAAGACAAACCGACCAGCAGCAAGCCGTCGGCACCGTTCATCACCTCCACCCTGCAGCAGGCCGCGAGCAACCGCCTGGGCTTCGGTGTGAAGAAAACCATGATGATGGCCCAGCGCTTGTACGAAGCCGGCTACATCACTTATATGCGTACCGACTCCACCAACCTCTCGGCCGATGCCGTGGCGATGGCGCGTACTTATATTGAAGGCGAGTTCGGCAAGAAATACCTGCCGGAAACCCCGAACGTCTACAGCAGCAAGGAAGGCGCACAAGAGGCTCACGAAGCGATTCGTCCGTCCGACGCCAACACCGAGCCGAGCAAGCTGTCGGGCATGGAGCGCGACGCAGAGCGTCTCTACGAGCTGATCTGGCGTCAATTCCTCGCTTGCCAGATGCTGCCGGCGCAATACCTGTCGACCACGGTGACCGTGGGTGCTGGCGACTTCGAGCTGCGTGCCAAGGGTCGCATTCTCAAGTTCGACGGTTACACCCGCGTCATGCCGCAAATCGCCAAGCCGGGCGATGACGATGTCCTGCCGGACATGGCCCAGGGCGACGCGATGAAGCTGATCAAGCTTGATCCGACCCAGCATTTCACCAAGCCGCCGGCGCGCTACTCGGAAGCCAGCCTGGTCAAGGAAATGGAAAAGCGCGGCATCGGTCGTCCTTCGACCTATGCGGCGATCATTTCGACCATCCAGGACCGCGGCTACGTGGCGCTGCACAACCGTCGTTTCTACTCGGAAAAGATGGGAGACATCGTCACCGAGCGCCTGTCCGAGAGTTTCTCCAACCTCATGGACTACGGCTTCACCGCCGGCATGGAAGAACATCTCGATGACGTGGCCCAAGGTGAACGCGACTGGAAAAACGTGCTCGACGAGTTCTACGGCGACTTCAAGAAGAAACTCGAAGTGGCCGAAAGTCCGGACAACGGCATGCGTGCCAACCAGCCGGTCATGACCAATATCCCGTGCCAGACCTGTGGCCGTCCGATGCAGATTCGTACCGCATCGACTGGCGTATTCCTCGGTTGCTCGGGCTACAGCCTGCCGCCGAAAGAGCGCTGCAAGGCCACGGTCAACCTGGTGCCGGGTGACGAGATCGCCGCGGACGACGAGGGTGAGTCGGAGTCGCTGGTGCTGCGTGGCAAGCATCGCTGCCCGATCTGCAGCACGGCGATGGACGCCTACCTGCTCGACGAGAAGCGCAAGCTGCACATCTGCGGTAACAACCCGGATTGCGACGGCTATGAAATCGAAGAGGGTGTTTATCGCATAAAGGGCTATGAAGGTCCGAGCCTGGAATGCGACAAGTGTGGCAGCGAGATGCAACTCAAGACCGGTCGGTTCGGCAAGTTCTTTGGTTGCACCAATGCGACCTGCAAGAACACCCGCAAACTGCTGAAGAGTGGTGACGCGGCGCCGCCGAAGATGGACCCGGTGAAGATGCCTGAGCTGAAATGCGAAAAGGTCAACGACACCTACATCCTGCGCGACGGTGCTTCCGGCCTGTTCCTGGCGGCCAGCCAGTTCCCGAAAAACCGTGAGACCCGCGCCCCGCTGGTGATGGAGATCATCCCGCACAAGGATGAGATCGATCCGAAGTACCACTTCCTTTGTGAAGCACCGAAGAAAGATCCGGACGGCCTGCCTGCCGTGATCCGTTACAGCCGCAAGACCAAGGAGCAATACGTGCAGACTGAAGTCGACGGCAAGCCGACCGGGTGGAAAGCGTATTACGACGGTGGCAAGTGGACTGTTGAAGACAAGCGTCCGGCGAAGACTGCCAAGGCTTAAAAACTGTAGGCGCGAGCTTGCTCGCGATGAACCCGAGAACAACGCGGGGTGTCAGAATTCCCGCGTTATCGTTGGCGACCATCGCGAGCAAGCTCGCTCCTACAAAGGCCGCATGGAAACCCCCGGGTTTTCATGCGGCCTTTTTGTTTTGGGCTTGCGGTCGACTTGGCTGATCCACGACACTGTCTGACCTGCGTGAAGCATCATTCGTTGTGGAGGCTGCCGTCATGGCCCACGAACTCTATACCCGTACCAACCAGAAGATTTATTTCGCCGGCCTGTCGCTGGAAGCGCTCGCCAGGGCTGAAGAGGCGCGGGCGATGAATTCCCTGGCGCTGATTCAGGCAGGCCGCGAATCCGCCTTGTTCCACCTGTACGGTGCCTTGCTGGGACTGTGCCATGAAATCGCCGGTTTCTATCGCTTGCCCCAGGCCAATGCCCCTCGGGCGGAATCGCTGCTGACCCGCGAAGTGCTGGAAAGCATTGCCATTCCTGAAATGGCCGAAATGGTCGAGCTGGCCAACAACCCGGAAACGTGGCTGGCCAGGTTGCTGGCGGCCCATGCTGCGCTGTTTCAGCCGCCACGGGCGCCGCATAAACCCAAGGGCGACGTGACGCAGCCGCTGATCCTGGCGGTCAATCTGGATGAAGAAGAGGCGCCTCAGGAATTGAGTCGTGAGGAACTGGAGAGCTGGCGTCAGAACCTCAAGAGCCTGGCGATTCGCTTTCGCGAAGGCTTGAACGAGTGCTAATGGACTGAGCGTATGGCGGGCAGCCTGCAAGGCTGTCCGTTCAGGGAAGAGAGTTGTCGGATAGTTCGCTTCGTAATGGCATCTGGTCAAGATCCCGAGCGAAGCCTGGTTGATGCCTATATAATCCCCGCCTTTCGTGGAGAACAAACCTTTATGCCTACGTCTTTTTTAGAAATTGTCGAGTTACCAGACGGCCGAATCGAACTGCGCAGGGCTGAGGACGAGGGTTCTCTGGTGACTTTGGATTTCTCCGAAGACGCCAAGGCGTTCCTGCAAGGCCAGCATGTTGAAGTCGCCAAAGCGATGTTGAGCGTCGGCGTTCAGATGGCCGGACGCATGGTTGAGGGCGAATTCGAGAAGGATGAGGGTGCTCGGGTACTTCACTGATACCCGTCCGTCTGTTTTTTTATGCCTCCATAGATTGGCTTCTCATCCCTGGAGAAGCCTTGCGCCGGCGCAGCCTGCGCCGTATCTGCCGTTAACCCAGTCGAATATTCAGACTTTGTGCGTCCCCGGTGCGGGCGGCGCTGATCAGCTGTTTGCGCGAGGTTGTGCTCAGCGGGTTGAGCCAGCTGACGACGGTGTGGCTGCGGCCGAGGCGAAGGGCTTCGCAGGTCAGTTGCTGGGCGCTCTGGGCGCCGCGTGGTTGCAGCAGCAGGATGCGCTCGCGATTGAGGCCGGCATCTCTCAACCAGACCTGCGTCAGGCTGGCGGGCGGGGCGATCAATGTGAGCCAGCGTGCATCCTGGTCCTCGCTCAGCTCCCTGAGAATCGGTGCCAGCAGGTTCAGGCAGTTCCCGGCTGCACCACGCAGAGACAACTCACTGAACACTTCGGGTTCGGCGCTCCAGGGCGACTCGACCACTTCATTCAGGACCGGCGCCAGCGGCTGCGCCAGGAATGCCTCGAACAGCAATGGCAATTGGGCTTGCTGTGATGTGTGTGGGAACTGCATAAAGCCTCCTTTAGCGGCGAATGACGCCGACACTCAAGCCTTCGATCACCAGATCCTGATCTTTAAGGTTCACTTCAATAGGTGCGAATTCAGGGTTTTCGGCTAGCAGCCAAACCTTGCTGCCGTCGCGCTTGAAGCGCTTGACGGTCACTTCATCGCCGATCCTTGCCACCACGATCTGGCCATTACGGGCTTCTCGGGTGGTGTGGACGGCCAGCAGGTCGCCGTCGAAAATACCCACGTCTTTCATGCTCATGCCATGCACACGCAGCAGATAGTCGGCGCGCGGATGGAAAAACGAAGGATTGATGTTGCAGGATTCTTCAACGTGTTGCTGGGCAAGGATGGGCGCGCCGGCCGCTACCCGGCCAATGATAGGCAGGGTCGAATCGTCGGCCTTGGCTTCGAACCCAGGGATGCGGATACCGCGTGACGCACCCGGGGTCATCTCGATCGCGCCCTTGCGGGCCAGCGCCTTGAGGTGCTCTTCCGCCGCGTTCGGCGATTTGAAACCCAGTTCCTGAGCGATTTCCGCGCGGGTCGGCGGGTAGCCGTTGTCTTCAAGGCAGCGTTTGATGAAGGCCAGAATCTCGGCTTGGCGTGGCGTCAGCTTTAGCATATTGATCGCTCTGTCTTTTTATACAGTGACTGGGATTATATACAGTGAAACGGTCTTGGCAATGCCCGTTTTTTTGTCCGCCGCTGGACGGTCGACAAGCCTCCTGATTGAAGCTTTGCGGTTGTATGGTTAAATGTCTGACCGACCATTCCCAAAACGAACTGCCAGACTTGACAAGGCACAGGCTGAAACGTATGTTTCAAACAAGTGTTTGTCAGGCGGAGTAGCCATGGCCCAGTCGGAAACCGTTGAACGCATTCTCGATGCTGCCGAGCAATTGTTCGCGGAAAAAGGTTTCGCCGAAACCTCGTTGCGTCTGATCACCAGCAAGGCCGGTGTCAACCTGGCGGCTGTGAATTATCACTTCGGCTCGAAAAAGGCGCTGATCCAGGCGGTCTTCTCACGTTTTCTCGGGCCTTTCTGCATCAGCCTGGATAAAGAGCTTGAGCGGCGCCAGGCCAAGCCTGAAATCAAGCCCACGCTGGAAGAACTGCTGGAAATCCTGGTCGAGCAGGCCCTGGTGGTACAACCGCGCAGCGGCAACGACCTTTCCATCTTCATGCGATTACTCGGCCTGGCTTTCAGTCAGAGCCAAGGACATTTGCGTCGGTATCTGGAAGATATGTACGGCAAGGTGTTCCGCCGCTACATGATGCTGGTCAACGAAGCGGCGCCGCGCATTCCGCCGATCGAACTGTTCTGGCGGGTGCATTTCATGCTGGGTGCGGCGGCGTTCAGCATGTCCGGTATCAAGGCGCTGCGTGCGATCGCCGAAACCGATTTCGGGGTGAATACCTCCATCGAACAAGTCATGCGGCTGATGGTGCCGTTCCTCGCGGCCGGCATGCGTGCCGAATCCGGCGTCACCGACACGGCCATGGCCACCGCACAGCTGCGTCCGCGTAGCAAATCGACACCGGTTGCCGCCAAGGTTTGACCGCGCACGGGTGGGCGCGGCAGCTGACATCCGTTAAGCTAGCCGCCCATGCCGACTCTCGTTCTGAATCCTTTTCCCGTTGATATCGCCGACCTGCCGGGCACAGCCCACGGCGGCGAATCCGTGCGGGCCGGATTCATCGTTATCAAGGAATCTCTATGACTGCTGGCCTGCAAGGCTCGTTGATGGTGGACGTCGCCGGTACCTGGCTGACGGCTGAAGATCGCCAATTGTTGCGTCAGCCCGAAGTGGGTGGCCTGATCATTTTTGCCCGCAACATCGAGCACCCGCGTCAGGTCCGCGAGTTGAGTGCGGCCATCCGTGCCATCCGTCCCGACCTGCTGTTGGCGGTGGATCAGGAAGGCGGCCGGGTTCAACGCTTGCGCCAGGGTTTTGTGCGATTGCCGGCCATGCGTGCGATTGCCGACAACCCGAATGCCGAATACCTGGCCGAGCAGTGTGGCTGGATCATGGCCACCGAAGTGCTGGCCGTCGGCCTGGACCTGAGTTTCGCCCCGGTGCTGGACCTCGATTACCAGCGCAGTGCCGTGGTCGGCACCCGTTCTTTCGAAGGCGATCCTGCCCGTGCCGCGCTGTTGGCCGGCGCATTCATCCGCGGCATGAACAACGCCGGCATGGCGGCCACCGGCAAGCATTTCCCCGGCCACGGCTGGGCCGAGGCGGATTCCCATGTGGCGATCCCGAACGACGAGCGTAGCCTCGACGAAATCCGCGCCAACGACCTGGTGCCGTTCGCCCGGTTGAGCAAGCAACTGGCGGCCGTCATGCCGGCTCACGTGATCTATCCACAAGTGGATTCACAGCCCGCCGGCTTCTCCCGTCGCTGGTTGCAGGACATCCTGCGGGGTGAGTTGCAATTCGACGGGGTGATTTTCAGTGACGACCTGTCCATGGCAGGCGCTCACGTGGTGGGCGATGCCGCCAGCCGCATCGAAGCCGCGCTGAGCGCCGGATGCGACATGGGCCTGGTCTGTAACGATCGCGCCGCGGCCGAACTGGCCCTCAGCGCTGCCCAGCGCCTGAAGGTCAAGCCGTCGGCGCGGATCGCACGGATGCGCGGTCAGTCGTTCGCCAATACTGAATACCGTCAGGATCCGCGCTGGCTGGCAGCCGTCGGCGCGCTCAAAGAAGCTCAATTGATTGATTAAGGACTGTTCGCTATGACGGTTTACGCGATTATCGGTGGTACCGGCCTGACTCAACTCGAAGGCCTGAGCATTCGTCAGTCATTGGCGGTCGACACCCCTTACGGCGCGCCTTCGGCCGACGTGCAGATCGGCGAGTATGCCGGCAAGGAAGTGCTGTTCCTCGCCCGTCACGGCCATCCGCACCGCTTCCCGCCGCATCAGGTGAACTACCGCGCCAACCTCTGGGCGCTGAAGCAGGCCGGGGCCGAGGCGATTCTCGCGGTCAACGCCGTGGGTGGGATTCACGCCGCGATGGGCACCGGGCATTTTTGCGTGCCGCATCAGCTGATCGACTACACCAGCGGTCGCCAGCACACCTACTTTGCCGATGACCTGGAGCAGGTTACGCACATCGATTTCAGCTACCCGTACAGCGAGGCGCTGCGTCAGCAACTGATCGCGGCACTGGCGGCTGAAAGCGTTGGCTACAGCAGTCATGGCGTGTACGCCTGTACTCAAGGCCCGAGGCTGGAAACCGTTGCTGAAATCGCGCGCCTGGAACGTGACGGCTGCGACATCGTCGGCATGACCGGGATGCCGGAGGCGGCGCTGGCCCGTGAGCTGGAACTGGATTACGCCTGCCTGGCGCTGGTGGTGAATCCGGCGGCGGGCAAGTCGACGGCGGTGATTACCATGGCCGAGATCGAGCAGGCGCTGCATGACGGGATGGGCAAGGTGAAGTCGACGTTGGCGCGCGTGCTGAAGGCCTGATCCAGGCTTCAGGCCGAGTTGACCCATTCGCGAGCAAGCCCGCTCCCACAGTTGACCGGGTTGTCCGCACGGACACGGTCTAATGTGGGAGCGGGCTTGCTCGCGAAAGGGGACCGTCAGGCGCCGCTGTACTCAACGCTTCTCCAGCTTGTCCGGCAAAGGCGCAAACAGCGCCTCGATATCATCGCTCTGCAGCTTCCAGTCTCCGGCCTGGCGTCCATCCAGTACGCCGGCAGCGAGGTCGGACTTCTCTTTCTGCAGATGCTGAATCTTCTCTTCCACCGTCCCGCGCGCGATCAGCTTGTAGACGAACACCGGTTTTTCCTGGCCGATGCGATACGCGCGGTCGGTTGCCTGGTTTTCCGTGGCCGGGTTCCACCATGGGTCGTAATGAATCACGGTGTCCGCTTCCGTCAGGTTCAGGCCGACCCCACCTGCCTTCAGGCTGATCAGAAAGATCTGGCGCTTGCCGCTCTGGAAGTCCTTCACTGGCGTGCGTCGGTCGCGGGTCTGTCCGGTCAGTAATGCATAGGCCACGCCGCGTTTGTTCAGTTCGTCCTCGATCAGCGACAGCATCGACGTGAACTGCGAGAACAGCAGGATTCGCCGGCCTTCCTCAAACAGCTCTTCAAGCATCTCCATCAGGCTGTCGAGCTTGCCCGATGTGCTGCCGCGCGCCGGCAGGGCGGCATCGTTGACCAGGCGCAAATCGCAGCACACCTGGCGCAGTTTCAGCAGCGCCTCGAGGATGATGATCTGGCTGCGGGCGACGCCCTTCCGGGTGATTTCGTCGCGGACTTTCTTGTCCATGGCCAGGCGCATGGTTTCGTACACATCGCGCTGGGCTTCGTTAAGCTCGACCCAATGAATGATTTCGGTTTTCGGTGGCAGCTCGGTCGCCACCTGTTCCTTGGTCCGGCGCAACAGGAAGGGTTTGATCCGACCGTTGAGGTGCTGGAGTCTGACTTCGCTGGTGCGCTTTTCAATCGGCACGCGGTAATCGCGGTTGAAGCTTTTCACATCACCGAGCCAGCCCGGCAGCAGGAAGTGAAACAGTGACCACAGCTCGCCCAGGTGATTTTCCAGCGGCGTGCCGCTCAGGCACAGGCGCTGGCGGGCGTTCAGCTCACGAGCGGCCTGCGCGGCCTTGCTGTTGGGGTTCTTGATGTACTGCGCTTCATCCAGTACCAGCACGTGCAGGGGCTGCGCCGCCAGGCGTTCGACGTCCTTGGGCAGCAACGCGTAGGTGGTCAGGATCAGGTCGTAATCGGCCATGTGCTCGAAGTGCTTTTTGCGGCTGGCGCCGTACAGGGCCAGGACTTTGAGCTGCGGCGTGAAGTGCGCCGCCTCGTCGAGCCAGTTGGGGATCAAGCTGGTGGGCATCACCACCATGCACGGACGATCCAGGCGTCCGGCGTTCTTTTCGCACAGGACATGCGCCAGGGTCTGCAGGGTTTTGCCCAGGCCCATGTCGTCCGCGAGAATTCCGCCCACCTCCAGTTGCCGCAGCGACTGCATCCAGCTCAGGCCTTCGAGCTGATAGGGGCGCAAGATCGCGTTCAAGCCTTCAGGCGCGCTGGCGGTGTAGTCCTTGATGTCGCGCAGGCGTTGGGCAAAGGTGCGGATCTGTTCGCCGCCTTCCCAGAGCAACGGCAGGTCTTCCAGCGGGTTCAGGCGCGTGGCGTCGGCCTTGCTCAAGCGCAGCGTGGTTTCGCCGGGTTCTTGCAGGTAGAACTCGCCGAGGGTCGCCAGCACTGGCTTCAAGCGGCCGAAGGGCAGGGCGACTTGCAACGGGCCGTATTCGGAATTCGGCCGGTTGGGGATGTTCACCAGGATCAGCTCGTCGTCGCGACGTCGGGCCAGGCGCTCCGGGTTGAGGATTTCGGTGTGCGAGCGCATCAGGTTCAACAGGATCGGCAGCAGGCTGAGGCGCTCGCCGTTGACGATGATCCCCAGTTCCAGATCGAACCAATCACGTTCCGGTGCCTGTTCGACCGTGGCGTACCAGTCGTCCACTGCTGTCAGGTCGAAGCCGAAGTCCTCGTTGATTTGCAACTCCCAGCC
Organism: Pseudomonas fluorescens; assembly: GCF_902498195.1. Taxonomy (GTDB): domain Bacteria; phylum Pseudomonadota; class Gammaproteobacteria; order Pseudomonadales; family Pseudomonadaceae; genus Aquipseudomonas; species Aquipseudomonas fluorescens_BU. The sequence continues at coordinate 74,329 of NZ_CABVIY010000004.1, forward strand.
CTGGGTGCGCAGCTTCGGCAGTTCATTGAGGGTGAAGGTCAGCCAGGCGCTGTCATTGACCATCTCGAACAGTTCGCCGGCGCTTTCCGGCAAGGCCTTGCTTTGCCGGGTGGCGATTTTGAAGCCGAGGATGCGCAGCTGTTCCCGGTAGGACTGTTCCACTTCCGGGTGGCGTTTTATCCGCAGGGTCTGGGTTTCCTGGCGAATCAGGATGTCGCTGTTTTTCTGTCCGGATACGTATTCGTCCAGGTAACTGAAGGACAGCGCCGCGCGATGCTGGATGTAGCGCTGCATCCGGCCATTGCGCGGTTCGAAGGCGCTGAATTCGATACTCGCCAACCACAGGCGTGGAACCGGTTGCACGTTGTCCACCAGCACTTGCGGCGGCGCCTTCGGGTTGCGGTTTTCCAGCACGGCCTGGAGTTTTTCCAGAAGCTCGGCGTCTTTGGCCGCAGCGGGGTAGTCGAGGGTTTCCTGCACCTGCAGCAAGACGGCCGCGCAATGTTTGCAGTTGCTGTGGACCGGGCAGGAGCACGTGGCGTCGATCATCAGCAGCGTGCCTTTGGCTGACTCCCGCAAGCGAATGGTCTGACGGTAAACGTTGCCGCCAGAGCCTTCGCAAGCCGCGACGATCGTGGCGTCACCCGCTTCGACGATCCTGACGCGGTTCTCCAGCGCGTAGCGGCGGCCACGCTCCAGGCTCTGTTCCTTGAATCGGCTGACCCAGGAAGGTGCCAGGGGTTTGCTCAGGGTCGCGGACATAAGGATCAATCAGTCCGGAATTTCTTCGGGGACTGGCCGGGGTGCGGGGGCGGTCAGGGAGGTGATCTTGATCAGCAGGCCGAGGTGGCCGGCGTCGAGGAAGTTCAGTTGGCCGTTCTTGGTATGGCTTTCTGTCTTCAGGCGTTCACTGGCGGTGACCAGGCCATCGGCGTTGATCTGGTTGACCCAGAAGTCGGCGTCGACGTCGGTGAAACGCCCCAGTTTCATGCTCAGGGTGCCCTCGATCGGGAACTGGCCGAACTGTTCCTTGCCGTCACTGATCGCGATTTTGGTGGCTTCCTCGCCCAGGTTCTGTTGCCAGGCTTTGTGGAGCAATACCTCGTATTCATTGCTGGCCGTGAGTTTTTCCACTTCGCCATTGAGGCTCGGCGTGCGCAGGCTGTCGGGGTTGATGCGTTGGGCACCGGCATCCCAGTCTTCCGGTGCGGCACGGCTGACGATCGCCGGCACGGCATTTTGCCGCACCAGAATCATTTCAATCTGATACAGATCATCGGCAAACACCGAAGGGGCGACCAGCGTAAGCAACAGGGTCAGTGAGCGAAACAGGCGCATGCGGCGTCCTTCAAGCAGTTTTCGGGATGAGGCGCTCAAACAGCGCCTCTACAGTATTAAAGCGCTCTTCCGGGCGCTCCATCGGGACCAAGAACTTGAACATCGTGGCACCTTCGAATTTGTAGCGTTTGGGCTGGCTCTGGATCAGTTTGATCAGGGTCAGCGGGTCGACCGGGGTTTGCGCCGCGAACTCGATGCGTCCGCCCTGCGGGCCGCCGTCGACTTTCTTGATGCCCAGCAGCTCGGCCTGCAATTTCAGGGCGGTGATGCGCATCAGGTTCTTGGTCGGCTCCGGCAACAGGCCGAAACGGTCGATCATCTCCACTTGCAGATCCTTGAGGCCGTCCTCGTCGGTGGCCGAAGCGATGCGCTTGTAGAGGATCAGGCGAGCATGGACGTCCGGCAGATAGTCTTCGGGAATCAGCGCCGGTACGCGCAGGTTGACTTCCGGACCGCCGCCCAGCGGTTGATCGAGGTTCGGCTGTTCGCCCTTGCGGATCGACTTCACCGCGCGCTCGAGCATTTCCATGTACAGCGTGAAACCGACGGCCTGGATCTGCCCGCTTTGCCCGTCGCCGAGCAGTTCGCCGGCGCCACGGATTTCCAGGTCGTTGGTGGCGAGCACGAAGCCTGCACCGAGGTCCTGGGTATTGGCGATCGCTTCCAGGCGCTTTTCCGCATCCGGGGTGATTTGCTGGCGCGGCGGCGTCAGCAGGTACGCGTAGGCCTGGTGGTGACTGCGCCCGACCCGGCCACGCAACTGGTGCAGCTGCGCCAGGCCGAACTTGTCGGCACGCTCGATGATGATGGTGTTGGCGCTCGGCACGTCAATGCCGGTCTCGATGATGGTCGAGGCGATCAGCACGTTGAAGCGCTTGTGGTAGAAATCGCTCATCACCTGTTCGAGTTCGCGTTCGCGCATCTGCCCGTGGCCGATGCCGATCCGCGCTTCCGGGACCAGCTCGGCGAGGTCGGCGGCGCATTTCTCGATGGTCTTCACATCGTTGTGCAGGTAGTAGACCTGACCGCCGCGCAGCAGCTCGCGGAGCAGGGCTTCCTTGACCGTGCTCTTGTTCTGTTCCATGACAAAAGTCCGCACGGACAGGCGACGGGCCGGCGGCGTGGCGATGATCGACAGGTCGCGCATGCCTGACACCGCCATATTCAGCGTGCGCGGGATGGGCGTGGCGGTCAGGGTGAGGATGTCGACTTCGCTGCGCAGGGCCTTGAGCTGTTCTTTCTGGCGGACTCCGAAACGGTGTTCTTCGTCGATGATCACCAGGCCGAGGTTTTTGATTTTCACATCGTCCTGCAGCAGTTTGTGGGTGCCGATGACGATGTCGATCTTGCCCTCCGCCAGGTCGGCCACCGCGGCGTTCACTTCCTTGGCCGACTTGAAGCGGCTCATCACTTCCACGGTCACCGGCCAGTCGGCGAAGCGGTCGCGGAAGCTGTTGTAGTGTTGCTGGGCGAGCAGGGTGGTTGGCACCAGGATCGCTACCTGGCGACCGCCATGCACGGCAATGAACGCCGCGCGCATCGCCACTTCGGTCTTGCCGAAGCCGACATCGCCGCACACCAGGCGGTCCATCGGCTTCGGCGCGAGCATGTCTTCGCGCACGGCTTCGATGGTGGTTTGCTGGTCGGGAGTTTCTTCGAACGGGAAGCCGGCGCTGAAGGTGGCGTAATCGGCCTTCGGATCGGCAAAGGCATAGCCCTCGCGGGCGGCACGGCGCGCATAGATGTCGAGCAGTTCCGCAGCCACGTCGCGCACTTGTTCGGCGGCCTTGCGCTTGGCTTTCTGCCAGGTCTCGGAGCCGAGGCGGTGCAGCGGGGCCAGTGCATCGTCGCTGCCGGTGTAGCGGGCGATCAAGTGCAGGTTGGCCACCGGCACGTAGAGCTTGGCGCCCTCGGCGTACTCCAGGGCGAGGAATTCGGCGGCCTGGCTGTCGATTTCCAGCGTCGCCAGGCCCAGGTAGCGACCGACCCCGTGGTCGATGTGCACCACCGGTGCGCCTTCGCGCAGCTCGGTGAGGTTCTTGATGACCGCATCGTTGTTGGCATCGGCGCGTTTCTCGCGGCGCCTGCGTTGCATCACGCGCTGACCGAACAAAGGGCTTTCGGCCACCAGGGCCAGGGCCGGATCGTCCAGCAGCAAGCCTTCATCCAGCGGCGCAATAGTGATCGCCAGGCGTTCCTTGCCGGCCACGAAATCCGGCCAGCTGTCGACGGTCTTCGGTCGCAGCTTCAAGCGTTCCAGCAGTTCCAGCAGCACTTCGCGACGGCCCGCGGACTCAGCGGTAAACAGCACGCGTCCGGGGAACTGGTCGAGGAAGTCCGCCAGCGCCGCCAACGGCTGGGTGGCCTTGGCTTCGATGGCCAGGTTCGGCAGTTCCCGAGCCGGGAAGCGTTCACGGCCGGCTCCGGTCTCCACGTCCTGCTGGCTCGCCACCACCCGTGGCCAGTTTTTCAGGCGCGCGAAGCAGTCTTCCACCGGCAGGAACAACTCGGCGGGCGGCAATAAAGGACGGGAGGGATCGACGCGACGCTCTTCATAGCGATTGCGCACATCGTTCCAGAAGTTTTCCGCAGCCTGCTCGATACCTGGCAGGGAAAACACTTGTGTGTCCTGGGGCAGGTAATCGAAGAGCGTCGAAGTATCCTCGAAAAACAGCGGCAGGTAGTACTCGATGCCGGCGGGGGTAATTCCGCTGTTCAAATCCTGGAAGATCGGGCAGCGACGGAAGTCGACATCGAAGCGCTCGCGAAACCGCGCCTTGAAGCGGGTCACGGCTTCCTTCTCCAGCGGGAATTCCTTGGCCGGCAGCAGCTTGACCGAGTCGACCTTGTCGATGGAGCGCTGATTCTCCGGATCGAAGGTGCGCAGGGTTTCAATTTCGTCGTCGAACAGGTCGATGCGATAGGGCAACTTGCTGCCCATCGGGAACAGATCGATCAGCGAGCCGCGCACGGTGAATTCGCCATGCTCGTACACGGTATCGACATAACGATAGCCGGTGGCTTCCAGCCGGGTGCGCATCTGCTCGACGTCGAGCTTCTGGCCGACGTCCAGCACCAGGCTGCTGCCGAGCAGGAATTTGGTGGGCGCCAGGCGGTGCAGGGCGGTGGTGATCGGCACCACCAGCACGCCGTGACTCAGTTCCGGCAATCTATAAAGAGCCGAGATGCGCTGGGAAATGATGTCCTGGTGCGGCGAGAACAGATCGTAGGGCAGGGTTTCCCAGTCGGGGAAATGCAGCACGGGCAAATCCGGGGCGAAGAAACCCAGCTCCTGTTCCAGCCGTTCGGCGCTTTGGCTGTCGGCGGTCAGCAGCAGGGTAAAGCGCTTGGCAGCGCTGGCGGCCTCGGCGATGGCCAGGCTCAGGGCGGCACCGGGCAGATTGCCCCAATGCTGTTTACCTGCCGCGGCAGGGAGATGCGGTAGACGCAGAACGGGCACGGAAGGTTGAGCTCCAAGCGTTGCGACAAAGTCGGTAATTGTAGCGGTCTCGGGTGCCGGCTGTCAGTTGCAGATGTGTCTATTACGCGGGCGGGGCGAAATGTAGTGGTAAAGACAAAATCGGGCCGTTTTTAAGCGAAAATCGCTGAATATGTAGTGGTAAAACGGAGCAGTGTTACGGATGGTTACGGATAAGGCAGCGCTGTCCCCAAAAAATTGACGAGGCTGGAAGCCCCGGTTTTACTGGGCTTCAGCCGAGCGTAATTTTTTTGAACGGAAAATTGTTACGGACGGTGCGACAAGCGCGCATTGCTACACGGTGCACTCGGCGGCATAATGTAGCCCCTTTTTTCTGCCCCTACATGTGGAAGGTTCCCGTGACTCAGAAGCCCGACCAGTGTCTTGGTGAATGGATCGACCGTGAAGCACTCGCAGAAGCGATGATTCCGCTTATCGGTCAGCTCTACCGCAATAACAACGTGGTGAGCTCGATCTATGGCCGCAGCCTGATCAATCGTTCAGTCATTGCGATTCTCAAAGCTCACCGCTTTGCTCGTCACCGTCAGTCCGACGAAAGCGAGCTGTCCGTCCACGAAACATTCCCGCTGCTCAAGGCGATGAGCGAGCTCAAGCTGGGCGCCGCTTCGGTAGACCTGGGCAAGCTGGCGGCCAAGTTCAAGGCCGAAGGCAATGGCCGTACTGCCGAGCAGTTCGTCCGTGAAGAAATGGCCGACGTGGTTGGCCAGCAGAACGCTTCAGCCCGCAAAGGCACCGACGTTGTCCTGTACGGCTTCGGTCGTATCGGCCGTCTGCTGGCGCGCATCCTGATCGAGAAAACCGGTGGTGGCGACGGCCTGCGTCTGCGCGCCATCGTCGTGCGCAAGGGCGCCGAGAACGACCTGGTCAAGCGTGCCAGCCTGCTGCGTCGTGACTCGGTTCATGGTCCGTTCGATGGCACCATCACCATTGATGAAGCCAACAACACCATCACCGCCAACGGCAACCTGATCCAGGTGATCTACGCCAAGAGCCCGGCCGAAGTCGACTACACCCAGTACGGCATCGAAAACGCGCTGATCGTCGACAACACCGGTGTGTGGCGTGACGCCGACGGCCTGGGCCAGCACCTGGCCTGCCCGGGCGCTGCCCGCGTGATCCTCACCGCACCTGGCAAGGGCGCGCTGAAGAACATCGTTCACGGCATCAACCACGGCGACATCACCCCTGACGACAAGATCATCTCGGCGGCTTCCTGCACCACCAACGCCATCGTGCCGGTGCTCAAGGCAGTCAACGACAAGTACGGCATCGTCAATGGCCACGTCGAAACCGTTCACTCGTTCACCAACGACCAGAACCTGATCGACAACTTCCACAAGGGCAGCCGTCGTGGCCGCGCCGCGCCGCTGAACATGGTCATCACCGAGACCGGTGCCGCCACCGCAGCCGCCAAGGCACTGCCAGTGCTCAAGGGCAAGCTGACCGGTAACGCGATTCGCGTGCCTACGCCGAACGTGTCGATGGCCATCCTGAACCTGAACCTGGAAAAGGCCACCACTCGCGAAGAGATCAACGAGTACCTGCGCCAGATGGCCATGCACTCAGATCTGCACAAGCAGATCGACTATGTGAGCTCCCAGGAAGTGGTTTCCACCGACTTCGTTGGCTCGCGTCACGCTGGCGTCGTGGATGCTGAAGCAACCATCACCCAGGATAACCGCGTTGTTCTGTACGTCTGGTACGACAACGAATTCGGTTACAGCTGCCAGGTGGTACGCGTAATGGAAGACATGGCCGGTGTAAACCCGCCAGCGTTCCCGCGCTAAGCCTTAGCTGCTTGTGAAAACGCCCCGACCCTGGTCGGGGCGTTTTTGTTTGTGCGATGAAATCACAGGTGTGTTGTCTGGCCCGCCCTCTTCGCGGGCAAGCCCGCTCCCACATTTCTATCGCATAATGGCCGGACTTGGCGTTGTGTCAGATATTTTCCATGGGAGGGGATTCGTTGAATTGGCGGCTGTTCGGGATCGTAGTGTTGGCTGGCATCCTCTCTGGCTGCGGTAACGGCGACTCTCTGGAAACCCTCGGCGGCCCGACCATGGGCAGCACCTGGTCGGTTAAGTACGTCCGCCACGCCGGTCTTCCCGCGCCGGCAGTCGTCCAGGTAGAAGCCGAAAAGATCCTGGCCGACATCGACCGGCAAATGTCGACCTACCGCAGCGATTCCGATATCGAGCGCTTCAACCAGTTGCCCGCCAACCGTTGTCAGGCAATGCCCGCGTCGATCCTCCAATTGGTTCGCGTCGGCGAGCAGCTGTCAGTGCAAAGTGACGGTTCCTACGACCTGACGGTGGAGCCGCTGCTCAATCTCTGGGGCTTCGGCCCGCAGGCCCGCGAAGAAAAAGTCCCGACCGCGCAAGCGCTGGCCGAGGTGCGGCAGCGGGTGGGGCATCGTCAACTGCACATAAAGGGCGATCAGCTGTGCAAGGAAGCCGCCGTCGAAGTCGACTTCAACAGCATCGCCGCCGGCTATGCGGTCGATCAGATCGCCGCCAGGCTCGAAGCGCTGGGCATTCATGATTACCTCGCCGAGGCCACCGGGGAGCTCAAGGCGGCCGGGAAGAAACCCGACGGCTCATCCTGGCGCATTGCCCTGGAAGAACCGCGTGATGACCAGCAAGTGGCTGAGCGCATCGTCATCGTCGACGGTTACGGCTTGTCCACCTCCGGCGACTACCGCAATTACTTCGAGCAGGATGGGCGACGCTATTCCCACACCTTCGATGCCCGAACCGGTGTACCGGTCTCACACACCCTGGCCTCCGTCACGGTGATTCATCCTTCGGCGTTGATGGCCGATGGCTTATCGACCCTGTTGCTGATCCTGGGACCGGACCGCGGTTTGGAATTCGCAGAAAAGCACGATATCGGCGCATTTTTTGTGATTCGTGCCGATACAGGTTTCGTCACACGCACCAGTCACGCTTTTGAACGCCTCGGCGGCGGGAAAACCGAGTGATCTGGGCGATTCAAACATTGAAAACTGGCGTTGTAGCGCAGGCAAAAGTAGCCTACGACGCGACCAAGGGTTAATGTGCGCGGCGTTGACGCTTCTATAGACTGTGTCCGGGTTCTGCACTGGCCCCAAATTGTTCCTTCACGCCACAGATGGGCGTGATTTAGCCGCAGGTGCCGATGGCGCCACGGCCTGTTCTGAGGAGTACGCATGGCTGTCTACAACTACGACGTGGTGGTGTTGGGTTCCGGCCCGGCGGGAGAAGGCGCGGCAATGAACGCCGCCAAAGCAGGGCGCAAGGTGGCGATGGTCGACAGCCGTCGCCAGGTCGGCGGCAACTGCACCCACCTGGGCACCATCCCGTCCAAGGCACTGCGTCACTCGGTCCGGCAGATCATGCAGTTCAACACCAACCCGATGTTCCGGGCCATTGGTGAGCCGCGCTGGTTCTCGTTCCCGGACGTGTTGAAAAGCGCCGAGAAAGTCATCTCCAAGCAAGTCGCTTCGCGTACCGGCTACTACGCCCGCAATCGCGTCGACGTGTTCTTCGGCACCGGCAGCTTCGCCGACGAGCAAACCATCGAAGTGGTATGCGCCAACGGCGTGGTCGAGAAGCTGGTGGCCAAGCACATCATCATCGCCACCGGTTCGCGTCCGTATCGTCCGGCCGACATCGATTTCCATCACCCGCGTATCTACGATAGCGACACCATCCTCAGTCTCGGCCACACCCCGCGTAAACTCATCGTTTACGGCGCCGGCGTGATCGGTTGCGAATACGCCTCGATCTTCAGCGGCCTGGGGGTTCTCGTCGAACTGGTGGACAACCGCGGCCAGTTGCTGAGCTTCCTCGACTCGGAAATTTCCCAGGCGCTGAGCTACCACTTCAGCAACAACAACATCACGGTTCGCCACAACGAAGACTATGACCGCGTCGAAGGCGTGGACAACGGCGTGATCCTGCACCTCAAGTCCGGCAAGAAGATCAAGGCCGACGCCTTGCTCTGGTGCAACGGCCGGACCGGTAACACCGATCAGCTGGGCCTGGAAAACATCGGCGTGAAGGTCAACGGCCGTGGCCAGATCGAAGTCGACGAGAACTACCGCACCGGCATTCAGAACATCTACGGTGCCGGTGACGTGATCGGCTGGCCGAGCCTGGCCAGTGCCGCCCACGACCAGGGCCGTTCGGCCGCTGGCAGCATCGTCGACAACGGCAGCTGGCGTTTCGTCAATGACGTACCGACCGGCATCTACACCATTCCCGAGATCAGCTCGATCGGCAAGAACGAGCAGGAGCTGACCCAGGCCAAGGTGCCGTACGAAGTGGGCAAGGCGTTCTTCAAGAGCATGGCGCGTGCGCAGATCGCCGGCGAGCCGCAAGGCATGCTGAAGATCCTGTTCCACCGCGAAACCCTGGAAGTGCTGGGCGTTCACTGCTTCGGTTACCAGGCGTCGGAGATCGTGCACATCGGCCAGGCGATCATGAACCAGCCGGGCGAACTCAACACCCTGAAGTACTTCGTCAACACCACGTTCAACTACCCGACCATGGCCGAAGCCTATCGGGTAGCCGCTTACGACGGCCTCAACCGGCTTTTTTGAGTGGCTCCGGCCGGTGGCCTGAGCCGGCCGGGGAGACCGATTTCAGCAATTCTCGAGCGTGGCAGTGGCCAAACCGGGAAAGTCTGTAATCAGGCTGTCAACGCCGAAGTCGGCGAGCCTGCGCATCAGCGCAGGTTCGTTGACGGTCCACACCGACACATGCAGCCCCTGGCGCTGCGCCTTCTGCAGGCGTTCCGGCGTACACAGGGTCCAGTTCAGCGCCAGAATCTCGCAGCCGTAGCTGGCCGCGACCTTCAACGGGTCGAGCCAGGCGTATTCGGCCACCAGTCCGCGGGAGACGTCAGGCACCAGGTCCAGCGCGGCTTTCAAGACTTCCCGCGAGCTGGAGGTGATCGTCACCTTGTCCAGCAGGCCATGGCGTTGCGCCATTTCTCGGATGGCCAGTACGGTGGTCGCGGCGCGAGTGCGTGAAGCGCTTTTGACTTCCAGTTGCCAGTGCTCGAAATCGCATTGTTCGAACAAGGTTTCAAGCGTCGGGATCGGGCACGGCTTGATCCAGCCCGGTCCACCTTTGCGCGCATCGTAGGTCACCAGATCCGCCGCGGTGTGCTCGACCACCTTGCCGCGTCGGTCGGTGGTGCGCTTGAGCGTCGGGTCGTGGATGACCATCAGCTCGCCATCCCTGGACAGGTGCAGGTCCAGTTCGCAACGGCGCACGCCGTGCTTGAGACATTCCTGAAAACTGGTCAGGGTGTTTTCCGGTGCTTCGCCCTTGGCGCCGCGATGGCCGTAGATGAGGGTCACGGTTCTTCCTTAAATTAATTGCCGGATTCAAGTAGTTCGCGGGCCAGACGTCGTTCCTGGGCCTGCTTTTGCAAGATGTAGCGGGCCAGCAGTTGGCGCTGGGCATCGGTCGGGTGTTCGAACTCGGTGCCGACGTCATAGCCATCGCCCTTGCGGTCGCAATGGGTGACGCGGGCACGCAGCAGCAGGCCCAGGGCTTGCGGCATCAGCACCAGCTTGATCGACAGGCGTGACTCGGGGGCAATCGGGGTCGGGTGCTGGAAGTCGATGCCACCCTCGGAAATGATCACTGGCTGCGGCTCGCCAATCTGCCCGAGCACGGTGATGGCGATCACCTGGCTCAGCAGATCGATGCGTTTGTTCTGGGATTTGAGGAACGCCGCGAGGTTGCGGTCTCGCTCGCTGATCTGGCGCAACAGGTGCTGCGACTCGAATTCGCTCAGGTGCAATTCACTGAGCAGGTTGAAGAGTGGAGAAGCATCCTGCAACACTTCCTGGCCTGCGGCTTCGAGAGCGGACAGGGGCCGAATTTCCAGTGCGATCGTGTCCTCGATACGGTAGTATTCGCGGCGATCTTCTTCATCTAATGTCGACATGGCGAACCCATGGTAGCGGCGGTGGTCTGAGTGTAAAGCTGGTTATCAACCCCCGCCACAAGGACGTTCCTTTTCCCTCCGAACAAGCCCCGACATGTTCAGACCTCTCTTCGTATTTATCGGCACGCGTTATACCCGTGCAAAGCGTCGCAATCATTTTGTGTCTTTCATTTCCCTGACGTCGATGATCGGGCTCGCCCTTGGCGTGGTCGTGATGATCGTGGTCCTGTCGGTGATGAACGGCTTCGATCATGAGATGCGCACCCGCGTGCTGGGCATGGTGCCCCACGCGACCATCGAGGCCGGTGAGCCGATCAGCGATTGGCAAGGCCTGGCCACCAAGGTCAAGCAGAACCCGCAGGTCACGGCCGTGGCGCCGTTCACCCAGATGCAGGGGTTGCTGACCAACAACGGCAAGGTCTCCAAGGTCCTGCTCAACGCCATCGACCCGGCGCTGGAGCGCCAGGTCTCGATCATCGACAACTTCATGCAGCAGGGCAAACTCGATGACCTCAAGCCCGGCGAGTTCGGCATCGTCATTGGCGACAAGGCGGCAGCCAAGCTCGGCGCGGCGATCGGCGACAAGCTGACATTCGTGGCGCCGGAAGTCACCGTGACCCCGGCCGGGATGTTCCCGCGCATGAAGCGCTTCACCGTGGTCGGCATCTTCCATGTCGGCGCCGGCGAGATCGACGGTTACCTGGGCATCACCAATCTCCAGGACCTGGCGCGGCTGCATCGCTGGAAACCGGATCAGGTCCAGGGCATCCGCCTGAAGTTCGATGACCTGTTCCAGGCCCCGCGCACCGCGTGGAGCATCGCCCGCGAGCTTGGCGAAGACCATTACTACGCCCGCGACTGGACCCGCACCCACGGCAACCTGTACCAGGCGATCCGCATGGAAAAAGCCATGATCGGCCTGCTGTTGCTGCTGATCGTCGCCGTCGCCGCCTTCAACATCATTTCCACGCTAGTGATGGTGGTGAACGACAAGAAGAGCGACATCGCGATCCTGCGTACCCTCGGCGCCACGCCGGGCACGATCATGCGCACGTTCATGGTGCAGGGCACGGTCATCGGCGTGGTTGGAACGGCCATCGGCGCGGTGGTCGGGATCTTCGCCGCGCTGAACGTCAGTGCCGCGATCTCGGCGCTTGAAGGCCTGATCGGGCACAAGTTCCTCAACGCCGACGTGTACTTCATCGATTACCTGCCGTCGCAGGTGCAGAGCCAGGACGTGGTGATGGTCTGCTCCGCGGCGTTGGTCCTGAGTTTCCTCGCCACCTTGTATCCAGCCTGGCGTGCCGCGCGCACCCAGCCTGCGGAGGCGCTACGTTATGAGTGAGTCGGGCATGAGTGAAAAAGCAATCTTGAGCTGCCGCAACCTGGGCAAATCCTACGAGGAAGGCCCGGAGTCGGTGGAGGTCCTGGCCGGTTTACAGCTGGAGCTGCACCCGGGTGAGCGCGTGGCGATCATCGGCAAGTCGGGTTCGGGCAAAAGTACCTTGCTCAATCTGCTTGGCGGCCTCGATACGCCGACCAAGGGCAGCGTCTGGCTCGACGGCGAGGAGCTGTCGGCGCTGAGCGAGAAGAATCGCGGCCTGCTGCGTAACCGTGCCCTGGGCTTTGTGTATCAGTTCCACCACTTGCTGCCCGAGTTCACCGCACTGGAAAACGTCTGCATGCCGCTGCTGATCGGCAAGACCGCGATCCCGGAAGCGCGCAAGCGTGCCACCGCATTGCTGGAACGGGTAGGGCTGGGTCATCGCCTTGAGCACAAGCCATCCGAGTTGTCCGGTGGTGAGCGCCAGCGCGTGGCCATTGCCCGTGCCCTGGTGAACAATCCGGGCCTGGTGATGCTCGACGAGCCCACGGGCAACCTCGACTCCCACACCGCCGAAGGTATCCAGGACTTGATGCTGGAGCTCAGCACTTCGATGCGCACGGCGTTCCTGGTCGTAACCCACGACATGAACCTGGCCCGCCAGATGGACCGCGTCCTGCACCTTCAAGAAGGTTGCCTGACGCCCATCTGACGGGTCGAAACCCGATGCCTGAAAAGGCGTCGGGTCTTTTATTTTTATACGGTGCCCCCGCGAATGTTCAGACCGTTATCGATCTTTATCGGCACGCGCTATACCCGCGCCAAGCGCCGCAATCGCTTTGTTTCCTTCATCTCGATGACCTCGATGATCGGTCTCGCCCTGGGCGTGCTGGCGATGATCGTGGTGTTGTCCGTGATGAACGGCTTCCAGCGCGAAATGAGCTCGCGCATCCTCGGCATGGTCCCGCACGCGACCATCGTGGGCGTCAATCCCATCGATGACTGGCAGCCGGTGGCGGCGGCCGCCATGAAAAACCCGGAAGTCACGGCCGCGGTGCCGTTTACCGAGATGGAAGGCATGCTGTCCTACAAGGGCACGATGCAGCCGATCCAGGTCAGCGGCGTTGATCCGGCGCTGGAAGGCCAGGTGTCGATCGTCGCCAAACACATCGTCCAGGGTCGGATGGATGCCTTGAAGCCGGGCGAGTTTGGCGTGGTGATCGGTGAAATCACCGCGCGGCGTTTTCGCCTGAATGTCGGCGACAAGATCACCCTGATCGTTCCTGAAGTCAGCAACGCGCCGGGCGGCATCACGCCGCGCATGCAGCGCTTGAATGTGGTTGGCGTGTTCAAGGTCGGCGCCGAACTGGACGGCTCGATGGCGTTGATCCACGTCGCGGATGCCGCGCAGATGCAGCACTGGGAACCGAATCAGGTGCAGAGCGTGCGCCTGGCAGTCAAGGACCTGTACGCCGCGCCGCAGGTGTCGAGCACCATCGCCAGCGGGCTGGGCACGGCCTATCGGGCTGACGACTGGACCCACACCCAGGGCAGCCTGTTCAGCGCGATGAAGATGGAAAAAACCATGATCGGCTTGCTGTTGCTGATGATCGTTGCCGTTGCGGCGTTCAACATCATCGCGACGTTGATCATGGTGGTGAACGACAAGGGCGCCGACATCGCGATCCTGCGCACCATCGGCGCCACACCGCGGCAGATCATGGCGATCTTCATGGTCCAGGGCACGGTGATCGGGATCGTCGGCACCTTGATTGGTGGCGTGCTGGGCGTGATCGCGGCGCTGAACGTGAGTGAGTTGGTGGGTTGGATCGAGCGAGTCAGTGGCCAGCACATCTTCAGTTCCGACGTGTATTTCGTCAGTAACCTGCCGTCCGAGTTGCAGGGTGGCGATGTTGCCTTGATTTGTTCGGCGGGGTTTGTGCTGAGCTTCCTGGCTACCGTCTACCCGGCTTGGCGTGCGGCGAAGATCGAGCCCGCGCACGCGTTGCGGTATTCGTAAAAACGTTACACCGCTTTCGCGAGCAAGCCCGCTCCCACACTGGATTTGCGGTTAATACACATCCAGTGTGGGAGCGGGCTTGCTCGCGAAAAGGCCGGCCCTGCCGGCTTCAATCTCCCTTCGGCAACTCGATCACAAACCGCGTCCACCCATTCTCCGATTCACAACGAATCTGCCCACCATGGGCGTGAATGATCGACTGTGTAATCGCCAATCCCAGCCCCGCATGCTCGCTACTGCCTTCATGACGCGCCGGGTCTGCCCGGTAAAAGCGGTCGAACAGGCGTGGCAGCAGCTCTTCGGCAATCCCGTCGCCGCTGTTTTCAACCGTCAGGGTCAACCCTTTGGCCTGATCAATGATCCTTATCAGAATCGCGCCATCGACCGGGGTGAATCGCAACGCATTGTCCAGCAAGTTCGAAAGCGCCCGCCGCAGCATGCTGCGGTCGCCTTCGATGTGCGCATTCCCATCGCGACTTAGCGTCACTCGCGCGTCCTCGGCCAACGGTGCAAAAAACTCCAGGAGCACATCCGCTTCCTCCCCCAGCGCCAGCGGTTCACGCCTGGGCATCAACAGACCGTGCCCGGCTTTCGCCAGGTAAAGCATGTCGTTGACCAGTTGCGCCATCCATTGCAGCTCTTCGAGGTTGCTGTGCAGGGCTTCGCGATACTCCTCGAGGGCGCGCGGGCGGGTCAGGGTGACCTGGGTGTGGGTCAGCAGGTTGGACAGCGGAGTGCGCAGTTCGTGGGCAATGTCGGCGGAGAAGGCCGACAACCGTTGAAAGGAGTCGTCGAGGCGCCCGAGCATGGCGTTGAAGTGATGGGCCATTTCCGCCAGCTCCGGCGGCATGTTTTCTTCGGGCAGGCGTGCGTTGAGCGATTGCGCCGAAACACCCTTGGCGACAGCGCTGATGCGTCGCAACGGCCGCAAGCCGCTGCGGGCTGCCCAGGCGCCCAATAGCGCGGTGGCCAGGGCGGACAGGCCGACCGTCAGCCAGATCAAGTGCTGCATGCGTTGCAGAAAATGCTGGTGATGCGTGATGTCCAGCAGCAGGGTCAATTGCGGTGAGCCAGGCGTGTCGGGCAACAGGGGGGCATTGAGGACGCGGTAATCGGTGCCGTCGTTGCTGATCGTTGACAGCCCGGGTGCTTGCGGAAGTTTGTCCGGCAGGTTCGTTGCGCTGTCATACCAGCGCTGGCCATCGCTGCCGGTGATGCGCAGGGACAGATCGGCTTGCCGGCTCAGTTCATCGGCCAGCCTGACCTGGCTGTCGCTCGCTTGAATATCGTGCAGCGCCCGCCGCATGCCAATCAGCTTGGCATCCAGCAGCTGCTGATCGAGTTCAATGAAGTGCGTTTCACTGGCGCGACTGAACAGTACCCCGGCGAACAACGACACCACCGCCGTACACGCTGCAAACAGCAAGGCCAGGCGAGTGCCCAAGGAGAGTCGCTGCATCAGGCGCGGCGCTCTTCAAGCACATAACCCATGCCGCGCACGGTGTGGATCAGTTTATTGGCGAAATCATCGTCGATCTTCAGTCGCAATCGGCGGATCGCGACTTCGATGACATTGGTATCGCTGTCGAAATTCATGTCCCAGACCTGCGATGCGATCAGTGACTTGGGCAGCACCTCGCCCTGGCGGCGCAGGAGCATTTCCAGCAGGGCGAATTCCTTGGCCGTGAGGTCGATGCGCTGGCCGCTGCGCTCCACTCGACGGCGGATCAGGTCAAGGCGCAGGTCCGCCAGTTGCAGGCAGGTTTCCTGGGGCGCGACACTGCCACGGCGCAACAGGCTGCGCACCCGGGCCAGCAGTTCGGAAAAGGCGAAAGGCTTGACCAGGTAATCGTCGGCACCGAGTTCGAGGCCGTGAACCCGATCTTCCACGGCATCCCGTGCGGTCAGGAACAGCACCGGCGTGTCCAGGCCCGCGCTGCGTACCGCTTGCAGAATCTGCCAGCCATCGCGACCGGGCAGCATCACATCGAGGATCAATAGCGCGTATTCGCCACTCAGCGCCAATTGCTGGCCGCTGATGCCATCAGCCACCAGCTCGGTATTGAAACCGGCTTCGGCGAGGCCCTGGCGCAGGTAGTGGCCGGTTTTCGGTTGGTCTTCGACGATCAGCAGTTTCATGGGCGACTCGGGCTTTTTGATGGAACGACAGCTTTATACCGTGGGCGGCGGCGGTGCAGGCCAACCTGACAAAGTTGTAATCTGGCTGTCAGGTTGCGGGCAGCGGTGGCAGTTTAGAGTTTTCCACAGGCTGAACCTTATTTTGTTGGAGTACGACGATGTTTTTGCGCAAATCCGTGGCCTTGGCTGCCTGTGTCCTGGCTTTGAGTTCGCCCGTGTGGGCGTCACCGGCGCCGACGTATGAATTCGGTCAACCGGCGCCCGCGAACAAGGCGAGCCGCAGTGTCGAGGTGGTGATGGGCGACATGTCGTTCACCCCCAAGGCCATCGACATCAAGGCCGGGGAAACCGTGCGCTTCGTGCTGGTGAACAAAGGCCAGTTGCTGCACGAATTCAACCTAGGTGACGCGGCGATGCATGCCCGGCACCAGCAGGAAATGCTGCGGATGCAGCAAAGCGGCATGCTTACGCCTACAGGCGTGAAGGCGATGGACCACAGTGCCATGGCCGGCATGGATCATGGCGCGATGGGGCATGGTATGAAGCACGATGACCCCAACAGCGTGCTGGTGGAGCCGGGCAAAACCGCGGAATTGACCTGGACGTTCACCAAGGCCACCAGCCTGGAGTTTGCCTGCAATATTCCCGGTCATTACCAGGCCGGCATGGTCGGCAAATTGACAGTCAGTCAGTAAGCACTCAAAGGCGGGAGCAAAGGCTGATAGAATCCGCTGATTATTCAGTCAGGTTTCCGCCATGCATCCCGCAGCCGAACACTCGCCGCTGGGCAAATCCAGCGAATATATCGCCACTTACACGCCGTCCTTGCTGTTCCCGATCCCGCGTACCGCCAAGTGGGCCGAGTTGGGCCTGACGGCCGAAACCCTGCCGTACAAGGGCGTGGACTTCTGGAACTGCTTCGAACTGTCGTGGCTGTTGCCATCGGGCAAGCCCGTGGTAGCGATCGGCGAGTTCAGCATCCCGGCGGACTCGCCGAACATCATCGAATCGAAGTCGTTCAAGCTGTACCTCAACTCCTTGAACCAGACGCCGTTTGCCGACACCGCGAGCCTTGAAACGACGCTGGTCAAGGACTTGTCGGCCGCCGCCGGCAAGCCGGTGGGCGTGCGCGTCCGCAGCCTGAAAGAGGTAGAAGCCGAAGGCGTCGTGGCGTTGCCGGGTGCGTGCATCGATGAACTGGATATCCGCGTCAGCAACTACGAGCATCCGCGTCCGGAACTGTTGCGTTGCGACGAATCGCGCATTGTCGAAGAGAGCGTGCACAGCCATTTGCTCAAATCCAATTGCCCGGTGACCAGCCAGCCGGACTGGGGCAGCGTGGTGGTGGAATATCGCGGTGCGGCACTGGATCACGCCAGCCTGCTGGAATACATCGTCAGCTTCCGCCAGCACTCGGACTTCCATGAACAGTGCGTGGAACGCATCTTCCTCGATCTGCAGCGCTTGCTGAAGCCGGAGAAATTGACGGTGTATGCACGCTATGTGCGCCGTGGCGGGCTGGATATCAATCCGTATCGCAGTACAGAAGAAGTGCGGCTGCCGAACCATCGCCTGGTCCGTCAATAAAGACCTGCTGAAGGAGCTGTAGGAGCTGTCGAGTGCAACGAGGCTGCGATCTTTTGATTTTTTAAAGGAAGATCAAAAGATCGCAGTCTTCGACAGCTCCTACACAGGGTGGAGAGGCTCAGATACCCATGCTGTGCAGCGCCTGGCCGATCTGGCGCAAGGTGCCAGCGAGGGTCGGGTGTTCGAGTTCGAAGCGTTCGACGGCCAGGTTGACGTTATCGGCCAGGTTGACGTCCTTGGTTTTGGTTTCGAGCTCAAGCTCAAGTTCGATCTGTTGCATCAGCGCGTGCAGGTCTGTGCGCTCGGCTTCGGACAGCGGAGGATTCTGCTCCAATTGCTCGCGCAGGGCATTGAGCTGTTCTTGCAGTTCGCGGGCAGGCATGGCGTTCTTCCTTTTCTCGATTGGCACTGGCATAGACCGCAGCGAAGCGCCAAAGATCTATGGCTTTCCTTTAGATTAATCCACTCCCACGTAACCTGCATGCTTCATAGGTGTGCGGCGGCGATCAGGGCTTTTCGCCCTTGAGTCGGCGCAAGCTGATATCCGCCAGGCAGGTGTCGAGCTCGCCGAGGTGATCGATCACCGAATGCACGCCCAGGCCAAACAGTTGCACCGTTGCCTTGCCGCGCTTGATGTCCTGCTCCTGTGGCGACAAGGCGTGCCATTGAACGGGCGAGAGGCCGCAGAGTGAGCCGCAGGACGCCAGCCCGATCGTCCACAGGCCGGCATTGAGCCCCGATTGCAACAAGCGCGGTTCGCCACTGACCAACACGCAACCGTCGAGTTGTTCGACGTTCAGCGCCATCAACGCGTGCCAGCATGCATTCGGTGCCGGCCATGGCTGGATTGTTGCAAGTTGTTGCGATGGCTGGATCCATTCTGGCAGCGCACGGGAAAGGGGGTGGCTCAGGGCGGGGGGCAATTCATCGAGCCAGGCGCAGGGAATTTGCTGGCGCTGCAAGCTGTGCAGACTGTCGAGCGCGCCAAGCGTGGCTTCGGCGTGTTCGGCCGAATGGCCCCCAGACAGGCGCGTGCGCGCACCGAAGTCCACCAGGCAACCACTGAGCCCGAACAGCACGGCGGTCAGTTTGGGCGCGGTTTGAGGCGAGGTTTCGGCGAGCGGCATGTCAACGTCCCTGAAATAGCCTCAAGGCTAGGGAACGTCGGTGACAGTTGCGTGACATGGATGTGAATCCCTCACAATTGGCAGCAATCACGCGCCGGCCTTCGGGTGCAATGCTGCCTAAAATGGCATTTGCGTCTTATACTAGCGGTCTTTGCGTCGAGCCCAGCGCTCGACGACGGTACAAGTCCAAGGAGTTTTTCTATGCGCTTGAGCAATCATCTCGCTCAGCTTTGTGTGTGTGCCAGCGTGTTGCTGGTCCCGTTTGTTGCCCAGGCAGCATCGGAAGACGACCCTTGGGAAAGCATCAACCGTCCGATCTACAATTTCAACGACGTGGTCGACACCTATGCGCTGAAGCCTCTGGCCCAGGGCTATCAGTTCGTCACGCCGCAGTTCCTCGAAGACGGCATCCACAACATGTTCCGCAACGTCGGTGACGTGACCAACCTGGCCAACAATATCCTGCAGGCCAAGCCCGCGGCAGCCGGTGTCGACACCGCACGGCTCATCTTCAACACCACCTTCGGCCTTTTGGGCTTCTTCGATGTCGGCACCCAGATGGGCCTGCAACGCAACGACGAAGACTTCGGCCAGACCCTGGGTTACTGGGGCGTGGGCAGCGGTCCGTACGTGATGCTGCCGCTGCTCGGTCCAAGCACCTTGCGTGATGCGCCATCGAAGTACGTCGACAGTTATACCGGCCCATACCGCTACATCAACGACGTGCCGGTGCGCAATTCGATCTTCGGCCTGAACATTGTCGATACCCGGGCGAATTTGCTGTCATCCGAGAAGTTGATCACCGGCGACAAATACACCTTCATTCGTAACGCCTACCTGCAGAACCGCGAATTCAAGGTCAAGGACGGCCAGGTCGAAGACGATTTTTGAATCCTGACCGTTACGAAAAAGGCAGCCTTCGGGCTGCCTTTTTTGTCTGGATCGGGTTACTTCATCTTCATGATTGTAAGGCCAAGTTTCTGAGCGCCGTCGTGCTGCTCCTTCACCCACACCACTTCGGTGTCGGCTTCGAGCCCCTTGAGCGCGGCGTGATCGGACTCGATGCGTACGTTGAGCCGATCACCCACCTTGAACAAACGCGGCGCCTGCACTTGCATGCCGCTGCTGGAAAGGTCGATGCAGACGGCTGGCACCTCATCGCCTTCGTGAATCAGCGACACATCGGCATCGACCCGCATGCGGATGAAATCGCGCTTTTCGCTGTAGTCCCGACGGGTTTGGCTCATGGGCTTTATCCTTCCATTGGGTTACGGTTTTGACTGTTCTTATAACTCCCGGTGATTTGAACAGTGTAGACGTCAAGCGACCATCGGCGTGAGCTTGAAACGCCTCGCGGATGGGAGTACCGTCTGCGCCTTAGAAGGGCACCTCTGATGGACATCTGTGTAGGGCAAGCGCTCGAAAACAGTGCAACAGAGAGGCTAGAAAGCGAATCCAGTAGCGTGAGCCGGGCCAAAACCCGAGCCGCTACGCCAACCTAATTCTGGCGCCGTTTGCCCACATGCCAAAAACCAGTGCCACGCTGCTGATTATCGATGATGACGAAGTAGTGCGCGCGAGCCTCGCCGCCTATTTGGAAGACAGTGGTTTCAGCGTCTTGCAGGCCAGCAATGGCCAGCAGGGTCTACAGGTATTCGAGCAAGACAAGCCCGACTTGGTCATCTGCGATCTGCGCATGCCGCAGATGGGTGGACTCGAACTCATTCGCCAGGTTACCCAGCTGTCGCCGCAGACACCGGTGATCGTGGTGTCGGGTGCCGGCGTGATGAACGACGCGGTCGAGGCGCTGCGCCTGGGCGCGGCGGACTACCTGATCAAGCCCCTCGAAGATCTGGCGGTGCTCGAGCACTCTGTGCGTCGGGCCCTGGATCGTGCGCGCCTGCTGCTGGAAAACCAGCGTTACCGCGAGAAGCTGGAAAAAGCCAACCGCGAGCTGGCCGCCAGCCTGAACCTGCTCCAGGAAGACCAGAATGCCGGTCGCCAGGTGCAGATGAACATGCTGCCGGTCAGCCCCTGGACCATCGACGAATTCAAGTTTGCCCACCAGATCATCCCGTCGCTGTACCTGTCGGGTGATTTCGTCGACTATTTCCGGGTCGACGAGCGCCGCGTGGCGTTCTACCTGGCGGACGTTTCCGGTCATGGCGCCTCTTCAGCCTTCGTCACCGTACTGCTGAAGTTCATGACCACGCGGTTGCTGTTCGAGTCCAAGCGCAGCGGCACATTGCCAGAATTCAAGCCTTCAGAGGTGCTTGGTCATATCAACCGGGGCCTGATCAGTTGTAAGCTGGGTAAACACGTCACAATGGTCGGTGGAGTCATCGACGAGGAGACAGGTTTGTTGACCTATAGCATCGGCGGTCATTTGCCGTTGCCAGTGTTGTACACACCCGACAGTGTTCGTTATCTGGAAGGGCGTGGCTTGCCGGTGGGCCTCTTCAACGAAGCCACCTACGAAGACCACGTGCTGGAGCTGCCGCCGACGTTCAGCCTGACGCTGATGTCTGATGGCATTCTGGACCTTTTGCCAGAACCCACACTCAAAGAAAAAGAGGCTGCGTTGCCCCAACGGGTCAAGGCAGCGGGCGGCAGCCTGGATGGTCTGCGGCAGGTTTTTGGATTGGCCACGCTAGGGGAGATGCCGGATGATATCGCCCTGTTGGTGTTGAGCAGGAATCTTTAATGAGTACCGGTAGAATCCAGTTCGCCGAGCAGGACGGCACGTTCGTCCTCAAGTTCGTCGGTGAAGTTCGCCTGACCCTGTGTTCGGCGTTGGATGCGACTATTGAGAAAATCTTCACCGCGATGAATTTCAACGCGATCGTGATCGATTTGACCGAAACCCGCAGCATCGACAGCACGACCCTTGGCTTGCTGGCCAAGCTGTCGATCCTGTCGCGGCAAAAAGTCGGCCTGCTGCCGACTGTCGTCACCACCCACGAAGACATTACCCGCCTGTTGCAGTCCATGGGCTTCGAACAAGTGTTCAACATCGTTGACCAGCCTGTGGCGTGCCCGGAATGCCTGGACGACTTGCCGGACCAGGATCAGTCCGAGGAAGTGGTGCGGATCAAGGTGCTTGAAGCGCACAAGATCCTCATGGGCCTGAACGATTCCAACCGGGAAGCGTTTCATGACCTGGTGAATGCGCTGGAGCGGCATTGATTCCTTGATGTGATGTGGGCCGCACTGGCCCCTTCGCGAGCAGGCTCGCTCCCACAAGTCCTCCGCTTTCTCTATCTATGTGACTGCATCGCAAGCCCTTTGTGGGAGCGGGCTTGCCCGCGAAGGCGTCCTTCCAGGCACCACACAAATCAGCGCAAAACCAACCCGCTATCAATCGCACACAAAAAAGGGCGAACCCAGCAGGGTTCGCCCTTTTTGCACACCAACCCTTCAGATCACAGCTTGGCCTGCAACAGCGCCTCAAGCTTCTCCTGGTCCCGGGCAAACTGACGAATCCCCTCGGCCAGCTTCTCGGTCGCCATGGCGTCTTCGTTGGACAACCAGCGGAACTGCGCTTCATTGAGGTTCAGCCGCGCTTCACCGGCATGCCCCGGCGCCAGCTTGCGTTCCAGCTTGCCGGTGTCCGCCGCCAGCTTGTCGATCAAATCCGGACTGATGGTCAGGCGGTCGCAACCGGCCAGATGCTCGATCTGGCTCAGGTTACGGAAACTGGCACCCATCACCACGGTTTTGTAATCGTTGGCCTTGTAGTAGTTGTAGATACGCGTCACCGATTGCACGCCCGGATCGTCCGCGCCGGTGTACTCGTTGCCGGTGGCTTTCTTGTACCAGTCATAGATACGGCCCACGAACGGCGAAATCAGGAACACCCCGGCGTCGGCACAGGCAGCTGCCTGGGCGAAGGAGAACAGCAGGGTCAGGTTAGTCTGGATGCCTTCCTTTTCCAGGATCTCGGCGGCGCGAATGCCTTCCCAGGTGGAGGCGATCTTGATCAGCACGCGGTCACGGCCAATCCCGGACTTTTCGTACAGCTCGATCAGACGATGCGCACGCTTCAAAACGGCGTCGGTATCGAACGACAAACGCGCATCCACTTCAGTGGAGATACGCCCGGGAATCACCTTCAGGATTTCCTGCCCCACCGCAACGCCAAAACGGTCGCTGGCCAGGCCGACATCGCCCTTGCAGTCACTGACGCAAGCGTTCAGCAAATCGGCATAACCGGGAATGGCCGCCGCTTTCAACAGCAGGGAAGGGTTGGTGGTAGCGTCCACCGGTTTCACGCGAGCGATCGCTTCGAAGTCGCCGGTATCGGCAACCACGGTGGTCATTTGTTTGAGTTGTTCCAGCTTGGAAGTCATGGGCGTGCTCTGTCCTATGGGTCTGATGACATTACCCGAGCGCTGACAGCCACTCAAGGGTGCGTTCGTGTATCGACGGTCCCCGCGGCAACAACCTGAAAACGGCTGTTTGAAAGGCAGGGCGCAGTATCGATAAATACGATGTCAAAACCGACCACAGGTTCAACACGACTGACGATCAACGCCCTTCGAGCAACGCCGCCGCCTGATCCAGTAACGCCAACGGTTCCTTGGCCTTGTGGATATCCACCGACAACAACTGCCGAAACTTGCGCGCCCCCGGAAACCCGGTGCCCAGCCCCAGCACATGCCGAGTGATGTGATGCATCGAGCCACCCGCATCCAGGTGTGCGGCAATATAGGGCCGCAACTGCGCCAGCGCCTCGGCCCGCGTAATTACCGGCGCCGTGCTACCGAACAACTGCTGATCCACTTCCGCCATTACATAAGGGTTGTGATAAGCCTCACGGCCCAGCATCACCCCGTTGAACGTCTGCAAATGCTCGTGGCACGCCTCCAGCGACTTGATACCGCCATTGAGAATAATCTCCAGCTCCGGAAAATCCGCCTTCAACCGCGCCGCCACGTCATAGCGCAGGGGCGGGATGTCACGGTTCTCCTTCGGCGACAACCCCTCCAGAATCGCAATCCGTGCATGCACGGTAAAACTCGTACACCCGGCCTCGCGAACCGTCCCGACGAAATCGCACAACTGCTCATAACTGTCACGCCCGTTGATCCCGATACGATGCTTCACCGTCACCGGAATCGACACCGCATCACGCATCGCCTTCACACAATCGGCCACCAACTGCGGATGCCCCATCAGGCACGCACCGATCATATTGTTCTGCACCCGATCACTCGGGCAGCCGACGTTGAGGTTCACCTCGTCGTAACCATGGTCCTGTGCCATACGCGCGCAGGCCGCCAGATCCAGCGGAACACTGCCACCCAACTGCAACGCGAGCGGGTGCTCGGCTTCGTTATGGCGCAGGAAACGTTCGTGATCGCCATTGAGAAGGGCGCCGGTGGTGACCATTTCGGTGTAGAGCAGGGCGTTTTTGGATAGCAGGCGTAGGAAGAACCGGCAGTGGCGGTCAGTCCAATCCATCATCGGTGCGACGGAAAAGCGGCGGGAGAGCGGGGCGGGTGTGGCGATGGGTGCGGGCATTGGGGGTCTGGGATTGGTGTGGCTGGGAGGTGGGGGAGTTTAACAGGAATGGGGTCTGTGGGGCTGAAGGGAGTCTAGTGCCGGCTGTTGGAGCAGTTGATCTTGGGCATTGCGGGGATTGACAGAAAATGGCGAGAAATTAGATTCATCTCCATTTCCCGCATTTTCCCTGTAGTTATCAGGATGGGAATTAGAGAAAACCATTTCAACCCACCATTTGAAGGTGCAAACATCCCCTCGTTTACGGAGATATCCAGTTGTAGGACGTTTCCCGCTATTTCTGTCGAAATCTCCCATCTTGTACACCATTACCTACTTAGATAGCCTCCCCCCGTCGCTGCAATACAGCGACAAGGGTGTGGAAGCCCTTCACTAGATCTAGGCGCACAGGCGCCACCTGAATTTAAGCAGGCGCTTTTTTGATGTCTGCTGTTAAATTATGGCGGCTGTGCGCGGGGCACTTTCGGGTGCGCCGGGTTCCTAGATCCCCGGTCTTCCACACCTGCGCACAGCTGCCACCCATCATGTGGAAGTGATGCTGGCAGTTCCTTTAGTAATTCTAGGAACGAAGACAATGAAGAAGATCACTCCCGACCCTCCTGAAATGCCAATCACCGCTGATCCTGTCGATCTCGACGAACTCTCCAAAGCGAGTCATCGCGCTGTCAGCAAACGCCTACGTAATCCGAATCACGCCGATCCCATCTGTCACGTTTTTACCATCGTTCCCAATGTCGACACTGAAACGCTGCTTTGCCACGCCTGCGAAACCCTGGCGTCGCTCAATGTCCTCACCACTGACTTGGCTTGCAAGCTTGAAGGTTCGCCGCGCAGCCTGGCGTTGTCGATTCAGCAATTGGCGGTCGTTGGGGAGCTGTTGGTCAATCGGGCATTGGATAATATCGATCCGCCTGTCAGTGCCTGAGAGCTCTTGAGGGGACGGATTTATTTCTACCTAAGGACTACTGGAGAGATAAATCTGTCCCCCTCAGTCCTGGTCGGGTACATGCCCCGTTTGAGTTCTAACCCCAAACAATCGGTCGGCTATCTGCCGGCCATGCTCCAGCCCTTCAGCGGTCAACCAAATCGATTTGTTTTTGTTGACAGGATTGCTGATGAAACCATGTTCATGCAATTGGTTCATGGTCTCGAAATCGAACCCTTTCCATGCATGACCATCATCAAAACTGAAGGTTGCCAGCAGGGCAAGAACGGCTTCTTCAATCAGTTTATCCTCGTACTCCATGATCGTTGCTCCGCTCGTATTCTCTTATCTCAATAATATCCCACCAGCCGAAAGCTGAACGTTTCCAGCCAGATATCCGTGCAGTTTGCGACCTCTTCTGTCGTGCTCATTAGTCTGTCCCTGATGGCCCTGGCCACGCATCGTCTTCTTCGTCAGCGTCACGAAGCTTCCCAATATCCACAGTCCTCTTTCCACCATCCACCATCCCCCTTTTCCACCCGTCTAGCCCAATGATGGCATTTTGCAATATTTGTCTTGGCAAAATCGTGAAAATTGCAGACTCTTCCGCCCCGTGCGCTAGAGAAAGCGCCTGCGAAGATCCAGGTAGTGAGCTGGGTAGCGCATTGAGCCAGACAGAAAAGGAAATGGAGAGGGACATGAGCAACCAATCGAATCTTGCCGAGTTGTATACCGCGCTTTTCAATCGTGCCCCGGATGCTTCCGGTCTGGCGTACTGGGAAGGTGAGCTGGCGTCCGGCAAGAGCTCGTTGCTGGACATCGCGCGCAACTGGGTCAACAGTCAGTCTGAAACTGCTTCCAAGTATCCGGATACATTGTCGGACGGCGATTTTATCAACGCTATTTACAACAACGTGCTGGCGCGTGCTGCCGATGCCGGCGGTCTGGCGTACTGGGGGGCTGAGTTGCAGGATGGCACCCTGACTCGCGATGAGTTCCTGTTGGCGATTCTCAATGGCGCCAAAGGCAACACGTCTGCTCAGGGTTTGCTGGATGCCGCGCTGGTGCAGAACAAGGCCCAGGCAGGTTTGGCATTTGCCGAAACCGGTCTGAACGACACGGCGCTCGCAGCCAAGGTGCTGGCCCCGGTCACTGCCGACAGCAACACCCTGAATTCGACGATGTCGCTGCTCAAGCTGGTGCCTAAAAACGCTTCCGGGCAGACCCAGGAATTGCTCGATCAATTCTCGTCGACCCTGGACAAGGTGGCTGAGCTGAGCAAGAGCGCCACGCCGGAAACTGCACAGAAGCTGGCGGCCTACCTGGCGACCATTGCCAATACGTTTGGCACCAATTCCAGTCTGTCCAGCCTGTTCAACAGCATCAGCGACATTTCCACCAAAGCGCTGGCTGACGCTTCCGCGCTGAATAACCCGGAGTCGTTGGGTGGTACGGCAGTGGTCGTTGCAACGCCAGGCACGGGTGGTCCGGCTGCGACCTTCACTGTCAGCCAAGGCCTGGATGGCGCACTGGAGTTTGCAGGGACCGCGACGGGCAGCATCAAGCTCAGCGTCGATGGCCTTGATGTCGTGGCTGAGCGTGGCGGGGTGAAGGCCACCTTGCTGGCGGGTACGAGTGTCACCGATGTGAAGTTGCCAACCGGCGCCGAGTTGATTCTGGCCGCGGGCACGAACGTCACGCAGTCGGCTGCCAACGCCTCCAACCATGTCATTTCCGGGGACGGGTTTGTCAACATCACCGGTTCGGCCGGCGTTCAGACGTTGAACGTATTCAGCGGAATCGTGGAAAACAATTTCCTGTTCAGCCTGCCGAAGGGCAACATCATCGAGGCGGGTGCCGGGGCTGACGTGATCAATCTTGG
Source organism: Pseudomonas fluorescens (assembly GCF_902498195.1). Taxonomy (GTDB): domain Bacteria; phylum Pseudomonadota; class Gammaproteobacteria; order Pseudomonadales; family Pseudomonadaceae; genus Aquipseudomonas; species Aquipseudomonas fluorescens_BU. Next base: position 101,633 of record NZ_CABVIY010000004.1, read on the forward strand.
CGTGGCTCACCAGGTTACCGATGTGATCAAGATCGGCCTGCCGGACAGTGGTCTGTATGCCGATGTCCGCAAAGAGCAGAGTGACGCTGATATGGCGGGCGCTGTGCTGCCAGATCTATCCAAATCTGCTCTGGATCAGATGGCTGATTTGCAGGCCAGCAAGGGCCAGTTGGTAGAGTTGATTGAACATCGCTCTGTATTGCAGGCCAATTACGATGGGGCCCCAAATAAAGCTCTTGCGTTGCAAGCTGCATTCATCGCGTTCTCCAATGCGAACAATGCATGGAACGCCGACAAGGCTGATAACGACCTGGCCCTCGCGCAGTTTGCGGCGTATGAAGCGCTAGCGGCGCTGCACCCGTCGTTCAAAACCACGGCACAGTCGGGCTATGAGACCACCCAGCAAATCAGCGACCATGGTTCCGAAATTGCGGCTTTGGCCATCAACGCCCAAATGACAATCGTGAACGACTCCTTGATCGCGTTGAATGCCGATATTGCTGCTCATGGCACAACGACGGAACTCAACAGCAACGTAATCAAGGTCGACGCACTGCTGTCACTGGCTGCAGCGCAGTCCAGCCTCGTGGCCGGTGGCGCCTCGGATTCCACTGCAGCGGCGTTCGACGTGATCACGGGGTTCCAGTTGGGGACTGATCGCCTGGAGTTCAGCTCGTTTGTCGGTACCAAAGGGACCGGCACCTTTGGCGACTTCACTGTCACCAATGGCATCGCGACCGCTAACACCGGCGCGCTCACGGTCGAGCACATCCTAGCGTCGCTCGGCACATCGCAGCAGGTGGTTGCTTTCGTCAATGGCAATGACACCTTCGTGGTCAAGGGTGACGGTATCGCGGGTGTCAACGATACCGATGCCGTGGTGAAACTGGTGGGGGTCAAGGCGAACCAGATCTGGGACGTTATCTGGGATCTCGCTTGATTCCATAGCAGGTGTTGTGAAGGGGCGGCTGATTCAGCCGCCCTTTTTTTATGCGGCCGAACCTGAACAAACGCTGTCCCCCCTCAAAGTTTCACAATCCCCGCCCGACCAGCCGCCTAGGATGAAGGCATACGCCCACCGCGCCTCCACAGGACAACAAATATGGCCTCAAACCTCATCAAAGTCGCCCTCATCGCCGGTGCTGTGCTGTTGAGCGCCTGTTCTTCGGTGAGCACTCCAAACCGCTACGCGGAAGACAACGTAGTGCCCGCCGGTTTTGGCCCGGGGCCCACCGGCAATTCCGGCAAGATGAACTTCCACGGCAGCGCGCTCGGCAACAGCTTCGGTGAATACAGCTCCGGCCTGCTGCACGACGATTGATTAGTAACGACAACAACGAAAAAGGGGCGCCCCTGAAGTGGGCACCCCTTTTTAGTGTTCGCAGCAATGCTCCATCACTTGCCCTCAGGCACCGCAATCCACTGCCCCAGCACCTTCTGATAATTCCCCGTTACCTTCGCCAGATGTAGCCACTGATCCACGTACAACTTCCACGTCATGTCGTCACGCGGCAGCAGGTAGGCCTTTTCCCCGTATTGCATGTACTGCGTCGGGTTCACCGCGCACAGCCCCGGTTTGAGTTTCTGCTGGTACAGCGCTTCCGAAGTATCGGTGATCATCACGTCTGCGTTCTTATCCAGCAGCTCCTGGAAGATGGTGACGTTGTCGTGCAGCTTCAATTGCGCCTTGGGCAGGAAGGCGTGGACGAAGGCTTCGTTGGTGCCGCCGGCCGGCTCGACCAGGCGCACCGTGGCCTGGTTGATCTGCTCGAGGGTCTGGTATTTCGCCTGGTCTTCGCAGCGCACCAGGGGGATTTTGCCGTCGACGTCGAGGGTGGTGCTGAAGAAGGCTTTTTTCTGGCGTTCCAGGGTGACGGAGATGCCGCCCATGCCGATATCGCATTTGCCGGCGAGCATGTCGGGCATCAGGGTTTTCCAGGTGGTGGGTACCCATGCGACCTTGACGCCGAGGCTGTCGGCCAGGGAACGGGCCATGGCGATGTCGATGCCGGAGTACTCGGCGTCTTCGGCTTTGAAGGTGTAGGGCTTGTAGTCGCCCGTGGTGCAGACGCGCAGTTGGCCTTGTTGAATGACGCTGTCCAGGTGCGAAGGAGCTTGCTCTGCCTGGGCGCTGATGGAGAGGGCGAGCAGGCCGCTGAGCATCATTGTGCTTTTGCTGTTTTTCATTGTTGTCGGGCTTGTGTCGTGTGGTGGTTTGAACGGGGAGTGTAGTGAAACCTCCAGGGGTTTGAAAAAGGTTCAGAACCACATCCGCACGCCTAGCACCAGACGGGTTTCGCTGCGGTCTTCACCTTCGTCGCGGGCGAAGTCGGCGGTGTTGCCGTAAGTGCGGTTCCAGGTAACGCCTATGTACGGCGCGAACTCCCGGCGTATTTCATAACGCAGGCGCAGGCCGGCTTCGCTGTTGGAGAGGCCGGAACCTATGCCGCGTCCGGGATCGTTTTTGCCATAGAAGTTGAGCTCGGCGGTCGGCTGCAAGATCAGCCGGTTGGTCAGCAGGATGTCGTAGTCGCCCTCCAGCCGCGCGGCGCTCTGGCCGCCCTCGCCAATGAACGCCGTGGCCTCGACTTCGAAGTTGTACAGCGCCATACCTTGCACGCCGAGGGCGGCCCAGGTTTGCGGGGCGCCGGGCTTGAAGTCCTGGCGCACGCCGCTGACGACGTCCCACCAGGGCGAAAGTGCGTGGCCCCAGAGCGCCTGGATTTCCGCGTCGTGCGTCTTGCCGTTGCTGCGTTCGCCTTCGGAGCGCAGCCACAGGCGATCGATGTCGCCGCCGATCCAGCCCGACAGATCCCAGGCCAGGGTGTTGACGTCATCGGCGTCCTGCCATTCCAGCTTGTCGGCGAGGAAGAAGCTGTTGAGCGCGCTGTCATGCAGGGTATGGCCGTCGGCACTGGTGTAGACGGCGGCGCGGTCGGCAGCGGTCAGCGGCACGATGGGGGTGCGGCTTTCGGTCGGTGCGGCGGTCTGCATCTGGCCGTGGTTCATGGGGTGCATGGCGCCGTGGTCCATGCCGGTCATCTGGCTGTGGTCCATGCCCGGCATGCCATCGGTGGCGGCGTTCGCCGAGGGCGGCGTCAGGCCGAGGCAGAGGAAGGTCACAAAGTAGCGGGTCAGTCTGATCATGGTAGGCGCCTCATTCTTCCACGCGAACTTCACGGAACATGCCCATTTCCATGTGGTACAGGAGATGACAGTGATAGGCCCAGCGCCCGAGCGCATCGGCGGTGACCCGATAGCTGCGCCGCGAGCCGGGCGGCATGTCGATGGTGTGTTTGCGCACCATGAAATCGCCGTTCTCGTCTTCGAGGTCGCTCCACAGGCCGTGCAGGTGGATGGGGTGGGTCATCATCGTGTCGTTGACCAGCACCACCCGGACGCGCTCGCCGTATTTGAGGCGCAGCGGTTCGGCGTCGGAGAATTTCACCCCGTTGAACGACCAGGCGAACTTCTCCATGTGCCCGGTGAGGTGCAGTTCAAGGGTGCGGCCGGGCTCGCGGCCATCGGGGTCGTCGAAGGTGCTGCGCAGGTCGGCGTAGGTCAGGACCCGACGCCCGTTATGCCTCAGGCCAAGACCGGGGTCGTCGAGTTTGGGTGAGGTGGACATGGCCTGCATGTCCACTAATGGATTGTCGTTTTCCGACGCGGGATGGGACTGCATGCCGGGCATGGCCATGGCGCCGTGGTCCATGCCGGCCATGTTGTCGTGGTCCATCGCGCCCATGCCCATGTCGGCCATGCTGACCAGGGGGCGCGGGTCCAGGGTTGGCACCGGTGCCGACAAACCGGCTCTCACCGCCAGCGTCCCACGGGCATGGCCGGTGCGGTCCATCGATTGGGCGAACAGGGTGTAGGCCTCGCGTGTCGGCTCGACGATCACATCGAAGGTCTCCGCCACCGCGATGCGGAATTCGTCGACGCTCACCGGTTTGACGTGCAGCCCATCCGCGGCGACCACGGTCATTTTCAAGCCGGGAATTCGCACGTCGAAGTAGGTCATCGCCGAACCGTTGATGAAGCGCAGGCGCAGCTTTTCGCCGGGGCGGAACACGCCGGTCCAGTTGGCGTGCGGCGCCTGGCCGTTCAACAGGAAGGTGTAGGTGGTGCCGCTGACGTCGGCGATGTCCGTGGGGCTCATCTTCATCCCGGCCCACATCCTGCGATCGGCGACTGTCGCGCCCCAGCCTGTTTCGCTGACGTCGTCAATGAAATCACCGACGGTGCGCTGGTTGTCGTTGTAGTAACCGGACTGTTTTTTCAGGGTCTTCATCAGGCTGGCCGGGTCTTCGTCAGTCCAGTCGGTCAGCATCACCACGTAATCGCGGTCGTACTCGAAAGGTTCCGGTTCCCTGGCGTCGATCACCAGCGGCCCGTAGACGCCGGATTGCTCCTGGAGGCCCGAATGGCTGTGATACCAGTAGGTGCCGTTTTGCCGGACCTTGAATTGATAGACGTAAGTGCCGCCCGGATCGATGCCTTTGAAGCTCAGCCCCGGCACGCCGTCCATGTCGGCGGGCAGCAGGATGCCGTGCCAGTGAATGGAGGTGCTGTCCTTGAGTCGGTTGTTCACCCGCAATGTCACCGTGTCGCCTTCACGCCAGCGCAGGAGCGGGCCGGGCAGGCTACCGTTGACGGTCATGGCGGTGCGTGGGGTGCCGGTGAAATTGACCGGGGTTTCGCCGATGAACAGCTCGAAATCGCTGCCGGCCAGCACCTGCGGTTCGCCGGGGCTGGTGATCGCCCAGACCGGCGTGCGCCATAACCCGAGGCCGCCCAGCAGACCGCTCGCGGCCAGCCCTTTGACGAAGGTGCGTCTTGAAGTGTTGGAGTGCATGCCGTTTTTCCCGTCAGCCTGGTGTGCGTGTCGACGAGGCTAACGGGCTGTGCCTTTCAACAGGCTGAGGCGGGGATTACAGTGTTGACAGGTGGGGCAGCGGTTACTGGCGCTTGGTGCTCTTGTCCGACGACGCCACGGTGCCGCTCCCACAATTGATGTAGGAAGAGGACTTCAACCAGCGTTGATCCGGGTAGTAGGAAAACAGTAGCTGTCCATCCTTCATCGAGTCGATCAGCCGATGGGCAATTGCCGGCCGAACCGCCGGGCAACCCAGGCTTCTGCCAATGCGGCCATTGGCGCGAGCCAGCACCGGACTGACGTACGGCGCGCCGTGAATGACGATTGCACGATCAAAGGCGTTATCGTTGAAGCCCGGTTCCAGGCCTTCCATGCGCAATGAGTAGCCGTTCTGTCCGCGATAGCTTTCCTGGGTGCGGAACAGGCCCAGGCTGGTGGCAAAGCTTTCGTTCTGGTTGGAGAATTGGGTGGCCATGTTTTCGCCACTGTTGCGGCCATGGGCGACAAGCTCGTGGAACAGCAATTTGCGCTTTTTCAGATCGAACACCCACAACCGTTGTTCGGTCGAAGGCAGGGAGTAATCGATCACTGCTAGTCTCTGTGCCGGGGCTGCGCCTTGGGCACGGGTGCATTGAGTGGCACGTACGGCCAGGGCGATGACCTTGGCATTGGCATTGGGAGCGGCTTTGGCCAGCGCGACTTCAAGCGAATCGGCGTAGGCTGTGGGGATGAAGGCCGACGTCAACAGCAGCGCTGTGAGTAGAAAGCCAAAGCGATGTAGCGCCATATGTAAATCTCATCAGGAATAGGTCGAGTCTAGCAGCGAGTGGAACGCTAGCTTTTTGATTTGCGGGAGATTAAGGATTATCCATGGTGCAATTAACAAGGTTATTCGTCATAAGCCGTGCTTTTTTTATGGTCTTTCTGATCAGCGGCACTGCGTTGGGTGAAACGTCGCCGATCGTGCCGGTATCTCCGGAAACGAGCGTGACGTCTGCGGCGCCCGGCGATGAGGTCGGGCAAGGGATCCAGGCCGTGCTCGAACCCCTGCAATCGGCGTTCCCGCCGCTGCTCACGTCACGCAAGCATCAGCGTGCGGACATCAATCGGGTGGTCCTGGATTTCTATTCCCATCGCCACTACCGCGCGGCCTGGACCAATGGACGCGATGTCACCCAGTTGCTCAAGAGCCTGAATGAGACTGACATCGATGGCTTGACCCCTGCGGACTTCCGCGGCGATGAACTGGCCGAGGCGCAACTGTTAATGCAGGCCTCCGCGCCGACGCCGGCCCAAGCGGCGGCGTTTGATATCACGCTGACCCGTACCTACATCACCGCGCTGCTGCAATTGCGGCGTGGCAAGGTCGATCCGTCGCGGCTGGATTTCCACTGGAACTTCGACCCGGTCGGGATTGATCCCCGGGAGGATGTGAACAGCTTCTTTGCCGCCCTTGATAATCACGACGTGGCCCGCGCTTTCGCTCAGGCACCGCCGCAAGAGGCGGTGTATCGCAACATGCGTGACGCCCTGGCTCAGCTGCGTCAGGTTCGCGACGCTGGCGGTTGGCCAAAAATCGCCGAGGGGCAGTCGCTCAAGCCGGGGATGGACGGGGTGGCGGTCGCACAGTTGCGGGCGCGCCTGGTCGCCGGTGGTTACCTGGAACCGCAAAAGGGCAAGCGAAACGACTACGACGACAAAGTCATCGCGGCGGTGAAAAAGTATCAGGTCGAGCAGTATCTGGGCTCAGACGGCGTGGCCGGGGCGGCGACCCTGGCGGCGTTGAATGTGCCTGTCGAGGCCCGGATCGATCAGGTCCGGGTAAACATGGAGCGCGCACGGTGGTTGCTGTACAAGCTTCAGGGCACTTTCGTCGTCGTCGACATCGCCGGCTATAAAGTGGCGCTGTACCGCGACGGTCAGCCGATCTGGCGTTCCCGGGTGCAGGTCGGCAAGCCGTTCCGCAGCACGCCGGTGTTTCAGTCAGAGATTACCTACGTCACCTTCAACCCCACCTGGACCGTGCCGCCGACGATTCTGGTCAAGGATATGCTGCCCAAGATTCAGCAGAACCCGGATTACCTGGCGGCCAACCGGATACGGGCCCTGGACCGGGAGGGCAATGTGCTCGATCCATCGACCGTCGACTGGTACAACGCGCGCGGCATCACGCTGCGCCAGGACGCCGGCCCGACTAACTCGCTGGGGCAGGTGGTGATTCGCTTCCCCAACGACTACGCGATTTACCTGCACGACACGCCGCATCGCGAGCTGTTTGCCAAGTCCATGCGTGCCACCAGTTCCGGGTGCATCCGGGTGGAAAACCCGCTGCAACTGGTCGAGTTGCTGTTCAACGACCCCACGCGCTGGAACAGCGAGGGCATTCAAAAACAGCTGGCCAATGGCAAGACCGAAAACATCAAGCTGCCGGTCCGGGTGCCGGTGTTGCTGGCGTACTGGACGGTCGACTTGAGCAAAGAGGGACGGGTGACGTTCAAGCCCGACGTCTATGGTTACGACACGCCGGTACTGAAGCAGTTGAACTTGCCTTCGAAATTGCCTGCCCTGGAACTGCCGCAGGCGGAAAACACGATGGTGGTGACGGGGCAAAGCCAGCCGTAGTCGAGCGCGCCGAAGCAGTTTTCAGGTGAAACCTATCGCAGTAGCCATCGGTCATAAATGATCGATCTACATGGACAGGGAATTTGAAGATGGATGTTGCGGACACACAATCATCACTCACCCCGGGTCGGCTTCATGTGCACGACCTTGATCAGTGCCGCAACACGCAAAAAGGCCCGGTGTTCATCATTGCCTCGGGTGCCTCGACCCGGGATTTTCCCCTGCGCCAATACGCAGGCATCCCGATGATTACCATGAACGGTGCCATCTCGAAATTTATCGGGACCGGTGTCAAACCGTTCTTTTATGTCTGTACCGACCAGGGCTTCTCCGAGCTGCAACCCGAGCTTTTCACACAGGCCATGCTGCTGAGCGAGCGCGTGGCACTCTGGGAACATCACGTCTGGCATACGACGGTCCCGCCCGAAGGCGAACTGTATCTGCTGGCGCGGGCACCCAAGTTGTCCTGGCGCGATCTGTTGTGGCCGGACAAAGAGCTGGTCAGAAACCGCAAGCTCGGCAGTGGCCGCAATAAAACCATGGGCTTTAGCAAGAACCTCAAGCGCGGTTTCTTCGAGGCGCGCACGGTTGCCTACGTGGCGTTGCAGCTGGCTTATCATTTGGGATTCACCCAGGTATTCCTGGTGGGAGTCGACCTGGACCAATCGGTCAGTCGCTTCTATGAAGAGCAAGGCTCTCGGGTATCGCCCTGTGTGCTGGATGAGCATTTCAATACGCGAATCCTGCCGTCGTTCGAGATCCTGGCAAAGCACGTCATGAACCCGGATTTTCAGGTCTACAACCTTTCCGCCATTTCAAAGATTCCTGCAAGGCTGGTGCCGCGGGTGACGCTGGATGAACTCGACAGGCTGATCTGATGACGGCCAGCCTCGATCACGCCGGGCTCAATTCCACCCGTAAAAACTCCACCAACTTTCGTTGCAATCCGCTCAACGCACCGTCGCGGCTGATCAGTGCCAGCTCGGTCGGCGGCAATGGCGGCAGGTCGGTGCAGACGCTGTGCTCGGGCAGCACCGCCGAGGCGGGCAGTACCGAAATGCCCAGCCCGCAGGCCACGGCGGCTTGAATCCCGGTCAGGCTATGACTGCCGAACGCGACCCGCCAGGGCCGTTGCGCCACGTCCAGCAGGCGGATGGCCCGTTGGCGATAGAGGCAGCCCTGGGGAAACAGTGCCAGCGGCAATACGCCGTTGGCCGTATCGGCCTGCGCACCTTTGACCCACACCAGCGCTTCCGGCCAGGCAGCCCAGCACGGGCCGCTGTCCGGCTCGCGCTTGACCAGCGCAATGTCGATGTCACCGCTGGCGAGTTTTTGCTTGAGGTCGGTGCTCATGCCGCTGACGGTTTCCAGGCGTGCCTGGGGTTGTTGCCGGTTGAACCCGGCCAGGATCAGCGCCATGCGCCGCGCGTCGAAGTCTTCCGGCACGCCGATCCGCAGGATCTCCAGGTCGACGTCGCTGGCCAGCGCCTCGATCGCCTGCGAAGACAGCGCCAACAGGCGCCGCGCATAGTGAATCAACAGTTCGCCGTGTTCGGTGAGGCTGATGTTTTGCCCGGTGCGATCACGCAGCAGCAGGGTGTGGCCGACCAGTTCTTCGAGCTTGCGCACCTGTTGGCTGACGGTGGATTGCGTGCGGTGCACACGCTCGGCGGCACGGGTGAAGCTGCCTTCGTCCACTACGCAGATGAAGGTTTTGAGCAGTTCGAGATCCAGCATGGCGAGCGCCCTTGATATTTGTTTTTCGACTGACTGTGGCGTATTGATTTAATTTCACACTATCACGCCCGGCGCTTAATCTGAAGACCACCCCTCAGAGGAAGCTGCCATGACACTCCAAAACACACCGCGCCCTGAATGGCTGACCTTCGATTGCTACGGCACCCTGATTCAATGGGATGAAGGTTTGAACGCCGTGGTGATCGACATTTTGCGCGACAAGGGTGACCACGCCGTCGACGTCAAGCGCCTGATCGAAGTGTATGACCGACATGAACATCGCCTGGAACAGATCCCGCCGCATCGCTCGTTCCGCCAATTGAGCACGCTCGGCCTGCACCTGGCCCTGGAGGAGCTGGGGCTGGCGAGCATGCCGCAAGACAGTCAGCGCCTGGCCGCGGCGATCCCACGGATGCCGCCGTTCCCCGAGGTCATCGCGACGCTGGCGCGACTCAAAGCGATGGGGTTCAAGCTGTGCATCGTGTCCAACACCGACGATGACATCATCGCCGGCAACGTCGCGCAGCTGGGCGGTCACATTGACCGGGTCATCACGGCCCAGCAGGCCGGTGCCTACAAGCCTGATCCACGGTTGTTCGACTACGCTCACGAACAGCTCGGCGTCACCCGCGAGCAGGTGGTGCATATCTGCGCCAGCCCGACGCTGGACCACACCGCCGCCCGTGACATGCATTTTCGTTGCGTGTGGATCGACCGTGGTACCGGCCGGCCATTGCTGCCCGACTATCGACCCGATGCGATCCTGAACACGCTGGATCAGGTCGTGCCCTTGTTCACATCCCTTGGCTGGTAAATCCACGGAGTCAGCGCCATGGCACACACCCTTGCAGGCAGTTCCCGTCCCTCGATGTACACCGGCCTCGACCTCGATGCCCCGGACGTCGTCACCGCTCGCAGCGAGTTGGCGGCGTGCTTTCAACTGGCGGCCCGGCATGGTCTGGAGGAGGGCATCTGCAATCATTTCTCGGCCATGGTGCCGGGGCGTGATGATCTGTTTTTGGTCAACCCCTACGGCTACGCCTTCGAAGAAGTCACCTCTGACAACCTGCTGGTCTGCGATTTCCACGGCCAGGTGGTGGCCGGCCAAGGGCAGCCGGAGGCGACGGCGTTCTATATCCATGCGCGGCTGCACAAGCAATTGCCACGGGTGAAAGTCGCGTTTCACACGCACATGCCCCACGCCACCGCGTTGTGCCTGCTGCAAGGCCCGCCACTGTTGTGGCTGGGCCAGACGGCCCTGAAATTCTATGGGCGCACGGCGGTGGACGAACACTACAACGGCCTGGCCCTGGACGCGTCCGAAGGCGACCGCATTGCTAGCGTGTTGGGCAACGCCGACATCCTGTTCCTGAAAAATCACGGGGTGATCGTCGCCGGGCCCAGCATCGCCGAAGCCTGGGACGATCTGTATTACCTGGAGCGGGCTGCCCAGGTGCAGTTGATGGCGATGGCGACTCAGCGAGAACTCCTGCCGGTGCCCCATGAAGTCGCCCAGCGTGCCTATGAGCAGATGCGCCTGGGTGATGCAGAGAGTGCGCGGGCGCATCTGCACAACGCGATGCGGCGTTTGCAGCGTTCAGTTAAAACCACTTGATAGGGGATTCCCATTTATCGCCGAGAACCCCGTAGACTACGCGCACAAAAACTAAGGGCTTTTGGGTCGGTGCCCATGCGTTGCCCTTAAAGGACGAGCTTTTTTGCCCACTCGCTTTCAAGATCTGCATCTCACCCCCGGCGTCGCATTGAAACGCATACCGCTGCGCAAGGCCGCGGTGCTGTTTATTGCCACGGTGTGCCTGTGCCTGTGCGCGCTGCTTTATCTGCAACTGGAACAATCGCGTCGTCAAGACCTGAGCCAGGCCCAGGTCGCTTCGTCGAACCTGACGCGAGCGATGGCGCAGCAGGCTGAAGACACCTTCATGAAGGCCGACTTGGTACTGAGCAGCCTGGTGGACTGGATTCAGGTCGACGGTTTTGGCCCGCCCCTGAGGCCCCGACTGCAGAGAACCTTCGCCCAGCGCGTGCAGGCCCTGGACGAGTTGCATGGCATCCTGTTGTTCGACCGCAAAGGCCAGTGGGTCGTGACCTCCTTCGAGAACCTGCCCCGGGGCCCCGGCGTGGCGGATCGCGAATACTTCAAGTTTCACCAGCAGAATGTCTCGTCCGTGGCGCACATCGGCCCGGCCATTCGCAGTCGGGAAAACGGCGAGTGGATCATTCCGGTTTCCAAGCGGGTGAACGACCGGAACGGACTCTTCCAGGGCGTGTTGCTGGCCGGGATCAAGATGTCGTACTTCGACCAGTTCTTCAAAAGCTTCAGTATCGATGACAACGGCTCGATGTTCCTCGGATTGACCGATGGCACGCTGTTGGCGCGCCGGCCATTCGTGGAGGCGCAGATCGGCACGTCATTGGCCGAGGGAGAAATCTTCCAGAAGCTGCTGCCCCAGGCGCCCTCGGGCAACGCGATGTTCACCTCGGTGATGGATGGCGTTGTCCGCCTGTATGGCTACCGGCAGCTGGACGCCTACCCGCTGGTGGTGTCGGCGGCCTCGTCCAGGGATTCGATTCTGGCGGGATGGTACGCCACCGCATTTCGTTCCAGTCTCATCGTCGCGCTGGTCATGCTCGGCGTTGCCCTGTTTGGTTGGGTGTTCATCCGCCAGGTGCGCGTCGGCGAGCGGGTCGAGGCGGACTTGCGCCAGGCCCAGCAGGCGCTGGAGCTGATCGCCACCCACGACAGCCTGACCGGCCTGGCCAACCGGCGATTGTTCGAACGGGCGCTGGACATCGAGTTCGGGCGCGGCGCACGCCAGCACAGTCCGCTGAGCCTGATCATGCTCGATATCGATTACTTCAAGCGCTACAACGATACCTATGGGCATGTGGTGGGCGATCACTGCCTGGCCGAAGTGGCGCGGGCGGTGAGAGGTTGCTGTCATCGCAAGGCCGATCTGGCGGTGCGCTACGGCGGTGAAGAGTTTGCGGTATTGCTGCCCGACACCGACCTGCATGGCGCCATGACCATTGCCGAACAGATCCGTCGCAGCGTCATGGACAAAAACATCAGCCACGGCGGATCGCCCACGGGGTTCGTGACCGTGAGCCTGGGCTGTTATTCGTTTGTGCCGACGGGGCGCGACAGCATGGAAGTGTTCATCCAGCGCGCCGACGCGGCGCTGTATCAGGCCAAGCATTCGGGGCGCAATCGCTCGGCCGTGTTGTCGATGGAGGGCGGTGTCGAGGCCCTGATGCGCTCGGATCGTTGACGCCATGGCCGGGAGTTGTTTCACCCGCGCAACACCCCCGATCCGCCGACTGTCCGCCTGTCATGACGGGATCCAATGATCGTCTAGAGTTGCGGTAGCTCTGTCGAATCCGACAGATCTCCCCAACGTACGGACGATCGCCAACATGTTGATAACCCAAGCATTGTCAGCCTTTGCTCTTACCGTTGCTGTCTGCGCTGTGTGTCCTCTGGCCAGCCACGCACAATCGAAAGTCACCGCCGAAGAAGCCCACGCCATTGGCGTTGACGCCTACGTTTATTTCTACCCGCTGTTGACCATGGACATCACCCGCAAGCAGTTCACCAACATCGAGCCGGGCAAGGAATTCGGCAAGGGTCCGATGAACATGTTTGTCAGTGTGCCGCAGTATCCGCCCGCCAGTTTCAAAGGGGTGGTGCGTTCCAATTTCGACACCTTGTACTCCATCGCCTGGCTTGATTTGACCAAGGAACCGCTGGTGATCGCGGCGCCGGACACCGCCGGGCGCTTCTACCTGCTGCCGATGCTCGACATGTGGAGCGACGTGTTCGCCTCGCCGGGCTGGCGCACCACGGGCACCGATGCCTCGCAGTTTCTGGTGACGCCGCCGGGCTGGTCCGGCACCGTGCCTGCCGGGTTGAATCACCTGCCGGCGCCGACACCCTATGTCTGGGTCATCGGTCGTACCAAGACCGACGGTGCCGCAGACTACGCGGCAGTGCACAAGATCCAGGCCGGCTACACCGTGACGCCGTTGTCGCGGCTGGGCAAAAGCGCCGAGCCGGTCAGTGTCAAGATCGACCCCGCCGTGGACATGAAGACCCCGCCGAAAATCCAGGTCGACACGATGTCGGCAGCCACGTACTTCGCGTATGCCGCAGAACTGCTCAAAGTGCATCCGGCCCACAGTACCGATCAGCCGATGCTGGCGCAGATCAGGCGGATCGGCATCGAGCCCGGCAAGGCGTTCGACATCGACGCCCTGGACCCTGAAATCAAGGCTGCATTGCAAACCGTGCCGGAAGAAGCCCAGGCACTGATGAAGTGGAAAGTGGAAACCCTGGCGCGGGTGGTCAACGGCTGGTCAATGAATACCGACACCATGGGCGTCTACGGCAACTACTACCTCAAGCGCGCGATCGTCGCGCAGGTGGGGCTTGGCGCCAATCTGCCCGAGGACGCGATTTATCCGTTGAACCTGGGCGATGCCAATGGCAAGGCCCTCGATGGGACGAATAAATACGTGCTGCATTTCGACAAGGGAGAGGTGCCGCCGGTGAACGCGTTCTGGTCGATCACGCTGTACGACCCCGAAGGTTTTCAGGTAGGCAATGAGCTCAATCGTTTTGCGGTCAGTAGCTGGATGCCGTTCAAGAACAATGCCGATGGCTCGCTCGATATCTATTTCCAGAATGAAAGCCCCGGCAAGGAGCTGGAGGCCAATTGGCTACCGGCGCCCAAAGGCCCGTTCAATTTGACCATGCGTCTGTATGGGCCGAAGGCGGAGGCGCTCAACGGCAAGTGGAACCCGCCTCCGGTCAAACAGATGTAGCCTGGAGGCAATAGAAGCAGCCGATGATTCACCACCATCGGCTGCCTTTTCGCGTTCAGCTGCCCGTCCCGCCACCGGCTCCGCCGGTTCCACCGCCTGCCGATCCGGTCCCGCCACCGGCTCCCGAACCTGAGTTCGAACCGCTGGCGCCACCGGCACTGCCGCTCGACGATCCGGTTGCGCCGCCGTCGCCGGCGTTGCCTCCGGAAGGCGCGGCGGGGGTGTTGTCGGGTGGCATCACGGGACCGCTGGTTGCGCCGGATTTGGGGCCTTTGGTGTCTGCGTCATCACCTGCTGCGAAAGAGGCCAGTGAGGTGGCAGACAATAATCCGGCGAACAAGAGCGAAGTGATTTTGATGTTCATCATGGTCCGTCTCCCAGAAATGAGTCGTTGCATGACGTTGGTGTGAGGGGCGGGGCGCTTGGTGCCGGCGGGATGACGAGTGGTGTGCGTCGCCAACCCATGGTTGACTGAAAACCCTGTGGGAGCGAGCAGCCCCGCTCCCACACTGAATCCTTATTCCGTCAGTCTCCTCTCCAGGTTTTGCCGCACCACCGGCCACTCCTCATCGATGATGCTGAACCTCACCGAATTACGCTTGCGGCCATCGGGCATGATGCGTTCATGGCGCACGATGCCTTCCTGCTGCGCGCCGAGACGCAGAATCGCCCTGCGCGAGGCCTGGTTGTTTTCGTCAGTGGTGAACTGCACCCGCACGCAATCCAGCGCCTCGAAGGCATGGCGCAGCAACAGGTACTTGGCTTCGGTGTTGACGAAGGTTTTCTGCCAGCGGGTCGAGATCCAGCTGCTGCCGATCTCCAGCTTGCGGTTGAGCCGGTCGATTTTCCACAGGCGGGTCGAGCCGATCACCTCACCCGTGTCGTTCAGCACAATGACGAAGGGCAGCACCGTGCCGGCATCGCGGCCATCCAGGGCTTTTTTCAGGTAGGCGTCGACGGTGGTCGACGAGGGCACGACGGTGACGGTGAGGTTCCACAGTTCGCCATCCGCGGCGGCGTGCACCAGGGCGTCGGCATCGGCGTATTGCAGCGGGCGCAGGCTGATTCGGCTGCCTTGCAGGGTGGTGTCTTTCATTCAGGGGGTCTCGGCAGACAGATCGGGCGTCGGCGCCTATTACGCCGCACCTGCGCTGATCGACGCAACCACCGGCGAGCACTGAGGTCACAACCTGAACACCCAGCCAAACGGACCGCTGGCCATGAAAAAGCTCAGAATTGCGACCTTCAACGTCAACGGCATGCGTGCTCGGCTGCCGAACCTGCTGGCCTGGCTTGAGCGCGAGAAACCGGACATCGCCTGTTTGCAGGAACTCAAGTCGGTGGACAGCGCCTTTCCCGCCGCCGAGCTGGAAGCCATCGGCTATGGCGCGATCTGGCAGGGGCAGGCGTCGTGGAACGGCGTGGCGATCCTGGCAAGGGATGCGCAGCCGCTGGAGAGTCGGCGTGGGTTGCCGGGCGATGACGGCGACAGTCAAAGTCGCTATCTGGAAGCCGCCGTCCACGGGGTGCTGGTGGGCTGCCTGTACCTGCCCAATGGCAACCCGCAGCCGGGACCGAAATTCGATTACAAGCTGGCGTGGTTCGAGCGGCTGATCCGCCACGCGCAGACGCTGCAAAACAGCGACCACCCTGTGGTGCTGGCCGGTGACTACAACGTGGTTCCCACCGACCTGGACATCTACAACCCGCGCTCCTGGCTCAAGGACGCCTTGCTGCAACCGGAAAGTCGCGCGTGCTACCAGCGGTTGCTGGACCAGGGCTGGACCGATTCCCTGCGGCACCTGTACCCCGAGGATCGGCTCTACACCTTCTGGGATTATTTTCGCCAGCACTGGCAGAAGAACTCCGGGCTGCGCATCGATCATCTGCTGCTCAATCCCGCGCTGAGCCCATACTTGCAGGACGCTGGCGTCGATGCCTGGGTGCGCAACGAACCCCACGCCAGCGATCATGCGCCGACCTGGATTCAACTGGACTCGCGCAAGCACCGTTGACGGCGGCTGCGGTGCGATTGGCGAAATCAATTGTCGGTGGCAGCGGTTCATCCTTTATACATAGCGCCCATTGGCGGAGCGATCCGCAACCTGTGTGCACAAGGACTGAACGATGAGCGAGCCACGCCTGAGCAACCGTGCGCTGTACCTGCAACGCCTGGGCTTCGATACGCCCCCGGCGCCCACCCTGGACACCTTGCGCCAGCTTCAATTGCGCCATACCGGCGCGTTCCCGTTTGAAAACCTCACCACGCTGTCAGGGGAACCGGTGCTGATCGACTTGCCGTCGGTGGAGCGCAAAGTCTTGCACGAGGGGCGTGGCGGTTACTGCTACGAACTCAACAACCTGTTCCTGGCCTTGCTTCAGGAGCTGGGTTTCGATGCACGTGGCATCAGTGGTCGCGTGGTCATGGGCCAGCCCGAAGGGGCGTGGACTGCCCGCACCCACCGCTTGAGCCTGGTGATCCTCGACGGCGTGCGCTACATCACCGATGTGGGCTTCGGTGGCATGGTGCCCACCGCGCCACTGCTGCTCGACAGCAGGGATGAACAACCCACGCCCCACGAACCGTATCGCATCGAGCAACATGCCGACGGCTACACCCTGCGCGCCAGGGTCGGGGAGGAATGGCGCGGGATGTACATCTTTGACCTGCAACGTCAGGAAGACATCGATTACAGCGTTGGCAACTGGTACGTCTCGACCCATCCCGAATCCTCCTTCACCAGGCAGCTCATGGTGGCGCGGACCGGGGAAGGGTGGCGATGTACCCTCAACAACGGCAGCTTTGCAATCCATCGCCTCGGCCACGACAGCGAACGCCGTGAGGTGGGCGATGTACAGGAACTGACGGCCTTGCTGGAGAGCGAGTTCGGCATTCGGGTGCCGGACAACGAGACGCTGTTGCGTACGCTTGAGCGCTTGATCGCGCCGCAATAGAAGGGGTTATGTGCACACAAAAAAGGGGCAGATTGAATCAATCTGCCCCTTTTTGCGTCAGGGCCTGGCTTCAGGCTCCATCACGCGATGAATTTCCCTGAGGGCCTCTGACAGTTTTTTCTCCAGGGTTTTCAACTCCGAAGCCGTAATTCCCTTTTTGAGATGCCCGGCAGTCGCAGGCTCTGCGGCCTTGCCCTGGTCTGTCAGCAACGCCCGACGCAAGGTGTTGTTGATCGCCGTCTGATAGCCATAGCCCTCGCTTTCCGCCAACGCCCGAGCGGCCTCGATGACCACATCATCGAGCATGATGGTGATTCGGGTTTTGCCTTTGCTGGGGGCCACCGCCCCGCGCTTGGCATGGCTGAAGTCGTACTCGTCTTTCATCGGTCAAGCCTCCTGATACTGGCGACGCTCGTTCTTGCTGGCGAGGCGCGCAGAAATGATTCGCACAAAATTCGGATCTCTGTAGGTGTACGCAACCACCAGCAAACGTCCTTTGCCATCGAGGCCGATGGTGATCCAGCGCTGTTCATCATGGTGATCGTCCTGAAGGGTCAGGGCACGTTCGTCATGGAACACCGGTTCTGTCTCGGCAAGGCTGATGCCTTTGTGCTTGAGTTTGTTGGCTGCATTCTTAGCCCTGTGATACTGAATCTCGAATGACTTAATTATGCATACTTTATATGTATATGAAAGAGGGCGACCGTGACCGGTGGTCGTCAGGAACTCAAAAGACTAGCGGGCGGAGGAGAATGGCCCGGGGGGATGTATTTCAAGATTTGAGGCGCGGTGGCACACAGTCTGCATGACCGACCGTTCATAATTTGAATGGCAAGTTGTATACAACTCTATGGACATTTGTCCTGACTCTTGCATACAGTGTGCGCATAACAAAAACCAGGGAACCCCCTAACATGAAAACGCCCCATGTTTCACACCAACGGCCCGAAGACGAAAACCTCGGGATCGGCGCGAATATGGCTTACGGCCTGCAACATGTTCTGACCATGTACGGCGGCATCGTCGCGGTGCCTTTGATCATTGGTCAGGCTGCCGGGCTGTCGCCGGCGGACATTGGTTTGTTGGTTGCTGCTTCATTGTTTGCGGGGGGGCTGGCCACGTTGCTACAAACCCTGGGTCTACCGTTTTTCGGTTGTCAGCTGCCGCTGGTGCAGGGTGTGTCGTTCTCGGGCGTCGCGACCATGGTGGCGATTGTCAGTAGCGGCGGGGAAGGCGGATTTCAATCGATCCTGGGGGCGGTGATTGCGGCGTCCCTGATCGGCTTGCTGATCACGCCGGTGTTCTCGCGGATCACCAAGTTCTTTCCTCCGCTGGTCACGGGGATCGTGATCACCACCATCGGCCTGACCTTGATGCCGGTGGCCGCGCGCTGGGCCATGGGTGGCAACAGCCATTCCCCGGAATTCGGCAGCATGGCCAATATCGGTCTGGCGGCGACGACGCTGGTGCTGGTGCTGCTGCTGAGCAAAATCGGCAGCGCGACCATCTCCCGCCTGTCGATCCTGCTGGCGATGGTCATCGGTACGATCATCGCGGTGTTCCTGGGCATGGCGGACTTCTCGTCCGTCACCCAAGGCCCGATGTTCGGCTTCCCGACACCGTTCCACTTCGGCATGCCGACGTTCCACTTCGCCGCGATCCTGTCGATGTGCATCGTGGTGATGGTGACGCTGGTGGAAACCTCGGCGGACATCCTGGCGGTCGGCGAGATCATCGACACCAAGGTTGACTCCAAGCGCCTGGGCAACGGCCTGCGTGCCGACATGCTGTCGAGCATGATCGCGCCGATCTTCGGCTCCTTCACCCAAAGCGCCTTTGCCCAGAACGTCGGGCTGGTGGCGGTGACCGGGATCAAGAGTCGTTATGTGGTGGCCACTGGCGGTCTGTTCCTGGTGATCCTCGGCCTGCTGCCCTTCATGGGGCGGGTGATCGCTGCCGTGCCAACTTCCGTGCTCGGCGGTGCCGGTATCGTGCTGTTCGGCACCGTGGCCGCCAGCGGGATTCGTACGCTGTCCAAGGTCGACTACCGCAACAACGTCAACCTGATCATCGTCGCCACCTCCATCGGCTTCGGCATGATCCCGATCGCCGCACCGAACTTCTACGACCACTTCCCGAGCTGGTTCGCCACGATCTTCCACTCGGGCATCAGTTCCTCGGCGATCATGGCCATCGTGTTGAACCTGACCTTCAACCACCTCACGGCCGGTAACTCCGACCAGCAATCGGTGTTTGCGGCGGGGACCGAGCGGGTGCTGCGTTATCAGGACCTGGCGGCGCTGCGCGAAGGCGATTACTTCAGCGACGGCAAGCTGCATGACTGCGACGGCAAGGAAATTCCGGTGGTCGAGGTGGACCACGGGCATGGCGAGCCACGACCGGTGCATGCGAAAAGCAGTGAACATGTCTGACGTTTGAGCGAATGAAAAAAGGCCGGTCTGTCGCGTGACAGATCGGCCTTTTGCATTCAGGCGGTCTTATTGCGCGCTTTGCTTCCAGCGCCCCATCAAGGTATTGGACGGCAATTGTTCATCCAGCAGCTTTCTTGCCGTTTCCACCCCCGCCACTGGCAGCCCTTCGGGGTTCAACAAGCCAATCTGCACCAGCACGCTGGCCTGGTCCCAGTAGATGTGCTCGTGGTACAGCTTGTCGCCCCGGAACTTGATCACACCCAGCATCGGAATCTCGACGTACTTCCCGGTCGGTGCCACGTTGGGCAGCATCCAGTCGATTTCGGTGCTGTGGGTGAAGCACATGATGAATTCATCGACGATCTGCAAGGCGCCGATGGTGCGGGAGATCGGGATGAGTTTCATGTCCGGCGGGTTGCCGTGGACAAAATGGTGTTGATAGAAGCGGCTGAGTTCCTTGGCGCCGACGCCGCCGGTCATGGTCGGAATATGATTGACGTAGGGCTCGGCGACCATGGTCGCCATGGTGGCGGGAACGTCGCGGGTGTCGAACTCGTGGCGGATGTGTTCTTCCCATAGGGCTGACAGGTTGAAGTGCGGGCCGATCTCGCGCTTGAGGGCGGCGATGCTGCGTTCGTGGGCCATCAACGAGGCCGGCTTGTCGAAGTGCGGGCTCCCGGCCCGGGCGAAGGCGTGGTCGACGCCTGGGTACACATAGATTTCGGCCTTGTCGTTGCCGGCCAGGTGCTCGCTGATCAGGGCGCGGGCACTGGCGTCGCAGTAGCCATCGTTTTCGGCAAAATGCAGGACCAGGCGGCCCTTGAGGTTTTCCGCTTCGTGCAGCAGGTGTTCGATGCCCATGCCGTAGTAGCCGACGGCGCAGGCCACATCGGTGCGCGTGGCGGTCAGCCAGGCCAGTTTGCCGCCCATGCAGAAGCCGACATAACCCAGGCCCGCGCCTTCGACTTCAGGCAATGCACGCAGGGCGTTGAAGCTGGCGTCGATGTCGCTGACGGCCTTGTCCACGTCCAGGCGCTGGAACAGGTCGATGGCCACGGCAAAGTCCGCTTCGGTGTAGCCCAGGTCAATGCCCGGTTGCAGGCGCCAGAACAGGTCCGGCACCAACGCCACATAGCCTTCCTCGGCGTAGAAATCAGCCACCGCGCGCATGTTGGCGTTGATCCCGAAAATCTCCTGGCCGATCACCACGCCGGGGCCCTTGCCGCTGGCCGGCAGGGCCAGGTAACCGCTGAACGTGGCGCTGCTGTCCGTGGCCTGGATCTCAATCATCTTGCCCATGTCATCTCCCTCATTCGGTTATCAGGTTTTATTGGCTGTCACGGTGTTGCTGGAACCACACCCGCGGCGACACGCCACGGTCTGGCCCGAGAATCGAAAAGCCGCCGTCTACTGGCACATCGACACCGGTCATCCAGCTTGCACCGGCGCTGCACAGAAAAGCCACCACGTTGCCGATTTCATGGCCACGGCCGATGCGTCCGAGCGGATGAAAGGGCGCCCCGACCCGGTCGGCCAGCTGCGGGTCGTTGTCGCTGAAGTCGGCGACGCTGGGCGACCAGGTCCAGGCCGGCGAGACGCTGAGCACGCGGATGTGCGCCGGGGCCAGGGTCATGGCCAGGTTTTTCGTCAGTTGCAGGATGCCGGCCTTGGAGGCGGGGTATAGCGCGCGCCCGGCCGCGCCGAATTTGCCGCCGGTGCTGCCGATGTTGATCACCACGCCGCCGCCGGGCAGGTGCGGGGCGGCCTTCTGGGTGAAGATCGCCGCCGACACCAGATTGACGTTCAGGGTTTTCAGCCACTGTGCGCGGTCCGAGGCCAGCCCCTGGTCGGCGTAGATGCAAGCGTTGTTGACCAGAATGTCGAGCCTGCCGAAGCGCTCCAGCGTGGCCGCGATGCACGCGTCGATGTCTTTGTCGCGCTCCACGTCGCAGGCACAGAACCCGCAATCCAGTGTCTGCGCCAAGGCCTGGCCACTGTCGGCGTTGCGTCCCACCAGCATCACCCGTGCGCCCTCGGCCAACAGCTGTCGAGCGATGTCCAGGCCGAGCCCCTGGGTGCTGCCGGTGACAATCGCCACTTTGCCTTCGAGCATCATGCCAATTCCTCCAGTGCTTGCTTGACGGGGCTGATGCGGGCGATCAGCGCCATGCTGGCCAGCGAGGCCGTGTGGGCGCCGCTGTCCGCGCTGGCGCAGGCATCGGCCGCCACCGTCACTTCGAAACCGCAATCCACGGCATGGCGCACCGTGCTTTCCACCACCGAGTGGGTCGCCACGCCAGCGATCAACAGCTGCGAAGGATTGAACTGGCGCACGACGGTTTCCAGCGGTGAGCCATAAAAGGCGTTGATCCGGTTGTGGGTGACGACGAACTCGTGGCGGCTGACCTGTGGCGCCAGGGCGCTGAAGAACTCCGCGCCCCAACTGCCTTCCCGGACCGCGCCAAGGCTGGCGACCTGGCGCAGGATCGGCGCGTTCTGGATCAGGTCGGCGTAGTCCGGCCGGAACGCCACGCGCACGTGGACGATCGGCCAGCCCCTGGCGCGCGCGCCGGCGAGCAGTCGACCGGCAGCGTCGAGCAGCGCCGCGCGCACGCCGTCATCGGCGCCCAGCCCGACCCGTATCTTGCCCTCGGGGTGCAACACGTCGTTCTGATAGTGCAGGGCGATCACCAGCGGCGCGTTCATCACACAAACACCTCAAGGTTGGCGAACACATCGTTGCAGTTGATCAGGTCCACCCGCTTGAGCTGGATCTGCCAGCCGCCGCTTTCCTGGGCGGCCAGTTTATAGGTGTAGCGACCGGCGAGCTGGCGTTGCTCCAGGCGCCATTCGCTGTACTGGAAGCTGGCGCTGACCACCAGCAGGCCCTGGGCGTCGAGCCCCTCGACCATCACGTTACCGACCAGGTGCGCGGTTTGGGTCTGCGGTTGCTGGGACCAGTTGCGGGCGTTTTCCACCCGCCGGATCCGCACCTCGCGCAGCATGCGGTTTTCCCAGAACAACGAGATATGGTCGAACGGGTTGGCTTGCTCGTGCTTGTGCGGCACCCAGTACATGCCGGTGTCGGTGAACAGCTTGTCCCACTCCCAGAAACGCCGCTCATCCAGCAGGCGTGCCTCCTGGTAAAGAAACTGTTCGAGCTGGCGCAGGGTCTCGACGGGCACCTGGGCGGGGGTCAAGTGGCGGGTATCGACGTCGATTCGGCGGTCAAGCAGCATGGGTGCTCTCCTTGGCGATCAGGGTGGCGGTCATGAACTGTTTCCAGGCGGCGAACTGGTTGCGCATCGGCAGTTCGCTGGTGCCGTTGGTGGACACCGCGCCGTCTTCCAGCGGCGTATCGGTGCCGACGTAGCGGTGCATGCTGATCCACTCGCCGCCACGGGTCATGTTGCCTTCCTGGCAGCGGGCATAGACTTCGACGTCGTCGGGCATCACGTTGGAGGAGGGCGAGTTGATGACGTTGGCGTAGGTCAGCGCGCGGTCAAACACGGCATCCGGCGCCCCCTTGCAGCGGAAGGTCTGGATCTCGACCATGGTCTGGTCCACGGCGATCGGGCGGATCACCCGGAACTGCATGAACACCGTGTGCGGCGAGCCGCTGCCGTAGATCACCGTGTTGTGGCGGTTCATGCCCAGGATCTCCTTGGCGCGCTGCTCGCCGTAGGCCTGGCTCAGGCAGTCGAAGTGGGCGCGAGAGACCTCGTCGCGCTCGGCGGCGGCCGGGTCGAAGATCGCTTCCATGTAGCCGTGGCCGTTGTGATAGGCGCGCAGTTCGAGCTTTTCCCAGAAGTCATAGGGCTCGCCGTTGCCGTCCATGATCAACAGTTCGAAGGGCATTTCACCGATGGCCTGGGCTTCGTCACGCGCCGCGTCCACCGAGGATTCGTGGGTCACGCGGGCGTGCATGGTGTCGTGCAGGTTCTCGTAGAAGACTTTCCAGTTGGAGCGCTGTTGCACGCGGAAGATGCCGCCTGCCACCTCGACTTCACCGACCGGTGAGCGGTCGCAGAGGTTGTCGATGGAGGTGATGACGCCGCCCAGAAATGATTTGAGGTCCGGTCCGAACGCGGCCTGGCTGGCGAACACGAAGCCGCGATAAGCCTCGACGCGGGCGACGCTGACCATGGAGAAATCCGGGTGCTTGGGGTCATAGCAGGTGCCTTCGAAACCACTCTTGAGCGGCGCCGACAGGTGTTGCCCGTCGAGCTTGAAGGTCCAGGCGTGGTACGGGCAGCGGAAGAACTTGCCGACACTGCCGTCACCGTCGGCCACCAGTTTGGCGCCTTTGTGCGGGCAGCGGTTGTACAGCACGCTGACCTGCTGGTTGGCGCCGCGCACCATGATCACGTCCTGATCGCCGAGGCGCGTGGTGTGGTAGTCGCCGGGGTTTTTGACCTGGCTTTCATGGCCGACGTAGATCCAGGCATTACCGTAGATGCGTTCCATCTCCAGCTTGAACAGGGTCGGGTCGGTGTAGACGCTCTTGTGTACGCTGTCCTCGCGGATCAAGGCAGCGATTTGCTCGTTGGTCGGTATCACGGGATGTCCTCGGCTTGTCACAGATCGAGCACCAGCAGCGCGCTGCTGGCACGGGAGACACAGGTGCAGAAACTGCCGCCGGCGCGGTCGCGCGCCGACAGGCAGATGTCGCGGTGATCGGGCTGACCGTCGATGACCTGGGCGACGCACACGCCGCAGTCACCCCGTCGACAGTCGAACATCGGGTCCAGGCCGGCCTGGAGCATGGCGTCCAGCACGCTTTGCCCGGCGGCCACTTGCAGGCTCACGCCGCTTTCGCGCAGGTGCACTTCAAAGCCCTGATCGCCGGCCACGTCCAGGGCGCCGCTGAACAGTTCGTAATGCAGGTGATCCTCGGCCCAGCCCTGTTCGCGGGCGCAGGCCAGCACGCTGTTGAGCATGGCCGTCGGGCCACAGATATAGAGGTGCAGGCCGGGCCTTGGCGCGGCCAGGATGGCGGCGGCGGGCAAGCGTTTTTGCGGGTCGCCGCCGCTGATCCAGCAATGGTTGTCCTGGCAGGCGCGGGCCTCCGTCAGGTAGGCCATTTGCGCTTCATCGCGTCCGGCGTAATGCAGGGTGAAGGGCTTGCCCGCCGCCTGCAGCGAGCGGGCCATGCCCAGCATGGGCGTGATGCCGATGCCGCCGGCGATCAGCAGCGCATGTTCGGAGTTTTCACACAGCGGGAAGTGGTTGCGTGGCGCATCGGCCAGCAGTTCATCGCCGACCTTGAGCGAGTGCACCCAGCGCGAGCCACCGGTACTCGCCGTTTCGAGCTGGACGGCGATTTCGTAGTGCTTGCCGTCGGGCAGGTTGACCAGCGAATAGGCACGGCGTTGGGTGCGACTGCCGGGCACATGCAACTCAAGGTGCGCGCCGGCGGTGAAGCCCGGCAGTGGCTGGACGCTGCTGGATACCAGCAGCACGCGGCGGATTCTGGGGGTCAGGGGGTCGATCCGGTGGACCCTGAGCGAGAGGCTGGACATACGCAATTCCTGTCTGGATTCGTCATCACTGTATGAAGCCTGAGGGGGGCAAAAAAGCCGCAAACGGCAAACCGGTAGCCACATCTGGCGAGAGTGATTGGGGGCCGGCGATGAGGTGTCCTGTCTGAATGATCGCGTTGCCCGGGCGTTTTTCGCGAGCAGGCTCGCTCCTACAGGGATCGTGCAATACCTGTAGGAGCGAGCCTGCTCGCGATGGACGTTAACGGTGACGCGCGTTAACGGGTGGAACGCGTCGCCTTCAGAAGGGCGCGCAACTGTTCGCCATCCGCCCTGGCCAGGTCGTCCAGCACCGCAAAGTGATGACACCCGGCAAGTTCGACCAGGCTCACCGCTTGCCCGGCCTCGCGACAGGCACTGGCGTACTCGCGCGAGTGGCGGATCAATTCCGGCAATTCAGCCCCGCCCACGGTCACCAACAACGGCGCGCCATCGCCGATCAGCCTTTGCGGGCTGTAGCGCCGGATGTCCGCTTCGCTCAGTTGCAGCTTGTCGTTCAGCCAGCAGCGGCTGATGGGCTCAAGCTCCATCAGCCCACTGATCGGCATGGCCAGGGTCACCAGCGGATGCCGGCGAAACAGCGCGGTCAGGTGGCCGCCCGCCGAGTGCCCGCACAGCACCACCCGTTGGCCGATGTGCAAGGCGTCGCGATGGGCCAGCAGGTAATCCAGCGCCTTGCCGATCTGTCCGACGATGGTGCCCATGCTCGCCTCGGGGGCCAGGGTGTACTCCAGCAGCCCGACATTGAAACCGGCCTCGATCAGGCCCTCGGCGATAAAGGCGTAGTCGTCCTTGTCCGAGGCCTGCCAGTAACCGCCATGGATGAACAACAGCGTCGGCGCCCCGGTATCCGCCTGGGCATACCAGTCGAAACGCTCGCGCATGGCGTTGCCATAGGCGATGTCACGCTGCCAGGCGTGGCTCGCGTAGGTCTCGGCGCTGCGCTGGCGAAAGCGCTGCATGATCTGTGGAAAATTGCCCACGGCGGCGACGTTGTTGTAAGCCTGATTGAGGTCCATGGCGGCTCACACTCCCAGGTAGCGTTGCGACAGATCGGGTTGAGCCGCCAGCTCCATCGGGGTGCCATCCCAGACCTGGCGGCCCTTCTCGATGATGTGGTGACGGTCGACCACCCGCGCCATTTCCTTGAGGTTCTTGTCGATCACCAGAATCGTCTCGCCCTCGGCCTTGAGGGTGGCCAGGCAACTCCAGATCTGCTCGCGAATGATCGGCGCCAGGCCTTCGGTGGCTTCGTCGAGAATCAGCAGGCTGGGGTTGGTCAGCAGCGCGCGGCCGACCACCAGCATCTGCTGCTCGCCGCCCGAGAGGGTGCGTGACAGCTGGTCCTGGCGTTCCAGCAGGCGCGGGAACAGTTCATAGACCCGCGCCAGGTCCCACTTGCCCCGCGTGGCGGTGGCCAGCAGGTTTTCCCGCACGCTCAAGGTGCCGAAGGCGCGGCGGCCTTCCGGCACCAGCCCCAGGCCGGCCTTGGCGATGCGATAGGGCGCGGCGCCGCGCATTTCCGTGCCGTTGATGCGAATGCTGCCGGCAGTGGGCTTGAGCAACCCCATGATCGATTTGACCGTGGTGGTCTTGCCCATGCCGTTGCGGCCGATCAGTGACACCACCTGGCCCTGCTCGATGCAAAGGTGCATGTCGAATAACACCTGGCTCAAGCCGTAGCCCGCCTTCAAGCCTTGGACTTCAAGCATGTTCTTCTCCCAGGTAAGCGGCCCGCACTTGCGGATCATTGCGCACTTGTTCGACGCTGCCGGTCAGCACCGTCTGGCCGTACACCAGCACCGTGATGCGGTCGGCGAGGGCGAATACCGCGTCCATGTCGTGTTCGACCAGCAGGATCGCGTAGCGGCCCTTGAGGCTGTGCAGCAGCTCGGTCATGCGTGCGGATTCGTCGGCGCCCATCCCGGCCATCGGCTCATCGAGCAACAGCACCGACGCTTCCTGGGCCAGTGCCAGGGCGATCTCCAGTTGCCGCCGTTCGCCATGGGACAGTTCATGGACCGGGTCTTGCGCGCGCGGGCCCAGGCCCACCTGCTGCAAATAGCCCAAGGCCGGTTGCAGCAGGCGGGTGTCGCGGCTCAGCGGACGCCACATGCCAAACGCCTGGCCGTCGCGGGCGGCGATGGCCAGGGCGACGTTCTCCAGCAGGGTGAATTCGGTGTACAGCTGGCTGACCTGGAACGCCCGCGCCAGTCCCAGGCGCGGCCGCTGCCAGGCCGGGACGCGGGTGATGTCCTGGCCGTCGAGGTGGATCTGGCCGCGGTCGGGGAAAATTTCCCCGGCGATCTGCGCAATCAGTGTGGATTTGCCGGCACCGTTGGGGCCGATGATGGCGTGCAACTCGCCCTTGGCCAGTTCAAGGCTGGCGCCGTTGGTGGCTTTCACCGCACCGAAAGCCTTGTGCAAATCGCGAATCGACAATTGTGCGCTCATGGGCGTGCCTCCACGGCGGCGTTCGGTTTGACGGCAATCGCCTTCGGCTTGCGCTGCAACAGGCTCAGCAGCAGGCCGTAGACGCCTTTCTTGCCGAACAGCACCACCAGCAACAGCAGTGGCCCGAAGATCAGCATCCAGTGTTCGGTCCATTGGCTCAGCACCTGTTCGAGGCCCAGGTACGTGGCCGCGCCCAGCAACGGGCCGAGCAGGGTGCCGACGCCGCCGAGAATGACCATCGCCATCAACTCGCCGGACTTGTGCCAGGCGCCCATGTCGGGGCTGACGAACAGCGCGTAGTTGGCCCACAGGATCCCCGCCAGACCGCCACCGGTGCCGGCGATCACAAACGCTGTCAGGCGATAACGCAAGGGTTTGAGGCCCAGGCTGATGCTGCGCCGCTCACTCTGCTTGAGCCCGCGCAGCACGAAACCGAACCGCGAATTGACCAGCCGCCGACACAGCAGCAACCAGCCGGCCAGCAAAGCCACGCACAGGTAGTAGAAGTGGTTGGCGTCGCCCAGGTCCAGCGCGCCCAGGGTGTTGCGCTGGTTGAGCAGAATGCCGTCGTCGCCGCCGTACAGCGACAGCGAGCCGAGCACGAAGTAGAGCATCTGGCCGAACGCCAGGGTGATCATGATGAACTGCACGCCGCTGGTGCGCAGCGACAGGTAACCCACCAGCAGCGACAGCAGCGCGCACGCCAGCAGGGCCAGCGGCCAGACCACCAGCGCGCTGTTGCTGCCGTCCCAGCCCCACAGCGGCATGCCTTGGGAGGTGTGAAAGGCAACGATGCCGACGATGTAGCCGCCCAGGCTGAAGAACGCGGCATGGCCGAAGCTGACCATGGCGCCGTAGCCGATCAGCAGGTCCAGGCTGATGGCCGCCATGCCGTAGATCGCCAGGCGGGTGAAGAAGCTGACCAGGTAGGGCTCTTGCAGCCAGTGGGCCAGCAACGGCATGCAGGCGAAGGTCGCCAGGCACGCAAGGTCAATGATGAGGCGTGGTGACATAGCGTTCTCCTCAGGCGCGGGCCGGCAGCAGGCCGCGCGGGCGCACCAGCAGCACCAGGGCCATGACGATGTAGGCGCTGGCGGAAATCAGCCCGGCGCTCAGGGTGCCGCTGGTTTCGCTGGGCAGCAGTTGGTCCAGCAGCGGCGGAATGTAGGCACGGCCCAGGCTGTCGACCATGCCGATCAGCAAGGCGCCGACCAGCGCACCGCGCACCGAACCGACACCGCCGACGACGATGACCACGAAGGTGGTGATCAGGATCTTTTCGCCCATGCCGATCTCCACCGACAGCAGCGGTGCCGCCATGAAACCGGCCAGGCCGCACAGCACGCAGCCGAACACGAACACCAGGGTGTACAGCCGGGCGATGTTGACGCCCAGCGCGCCGACCATTTCATGGTCGTCGGCGCCGGCGCGAATCAGCATGCCCAGGCGCGTGTGGTTGATCAGCAGCCACATGCCGACCGCCACCACCAGCCCGGCGGCGATGAACAGCAGCCGGCTGACCGGGTACATCAGCCCCGGCAGCACTTCGACAAAACTTGAATACCATTCGGGCGTGGGCATCGCTGGCGGGCTGCGGCCGAAGATCAGGGTCAGCAGTTCGTTGCTGAAAAACACCACGGCCAGGGTCGCCAGCACCTGATCCAGGTGATCGCGATTGTAGAGCCGGCGCATGATCGAGGTTTCGATCAACGCGCCGTAGCAGGCCGAGCCGATCAGCGCGGCCAGGCCGCCCAGCCAGAACGAGCCGGTGGCCATGGCGGTGTAGGCGGCACAGAAAGCGCCGACCATGTAGAAGGCGCCATGGGCCAGGTTGATCACGCCCATGATGCCGAAAATCAGGGTCAGGCCGGAGGCCAGCAGAAACAGCAGGGCGCTGTATTGCAGGCCGTTGAGAATCTGTTCGAGCAATAACATGACTGCGTTCCTCATGAAAACGCCCCGCAGCGGTGCTGCAGGGCGAGGACGGGGCTCAGGTGCCGGTCAGATCGCGCATTGAGCGGCGTAGCTGTCGACGTGTCGGGTCGCCAGGGTCCTGATCGGCACTTCGACCAGCTTGCCGTCGGCGCCGGCCTGCACTTGCAGCAAGTACCAGTCGATCACCGGGTGGCGGTTCTGGGCGAAGCTGAAGTCACCGCGAATGGAATCGAACTGGACGTTCTTCATCGCCTCGCGAAAGGCCGGCTGGTCTTTCAGATTGCCCTGGGAGGTTTTCAGGGCGGCGCCGATCAGCCGTGCCGTGTCGTAGGTCTGGGCGGCATACACCGTCGGGGCGCGCTTGTACTTCTCGGTGAAGGCCTTGACGAAAGCCTGGTTGGCCGGGTTGTCCGATTGCGGGTTCCACAGGGTGACCACGTTGGTGCCCTTGGCCACATCGCCGACGGCGGCGAGCATGCGTTCATCCATGGAGAACACCGGCACCACCATCGGGATCTGCGCCGACAGGCCCGAGCCGCCATATTGCTTGGCGAAGTTGATGCCGCCGCCACCTGGGTGAAACTGGAAGATCGCGTCCGGCGCCAGCGAGCGCACGCGCGCCAGTTCCACCGAGAAGTCCAGCTGGTTGAGCTTGGTGTAGATCTCGGTCACTTCGCCCTTGAAGGTGCGCTTGAACCCGGCCAGCGCGTCACGACCGCCCTGATAGTTGGGCGCCAGGATCACCATCTTCTTGTAGCCCAGTTCGTTGGCGGCGACACCGGCCATCTCGTGCGGGGTGTCGTTCTGGTAGGAGCCGACGAAGTAGTTGGCCATGCATTTTTCACCGGCCAGGGTCGAGGGCGCGGTGTTGTTGCTGACGTAGAACGCATCCTTGGTGGTGGTGTTGATCACGGCCGCCAGCACGTTGGAAAAAATCACCCCGGTGTACAGCGAGATGCCGTCCAGGCTCATGCGGTCGGCGATCTGCTTGGCCTTGGCCGGTTGCAGGCCATCATCTTCCACGATGAGTTGCACCGGCACGCCGCCGAGCTTGCCGCCTTCCTGATCGATCGCCAGCTGGAAGCCGTCACGCGAGTCTTCGCCCAGGTAGCCGGCGGGGGTGGAGAGGGTGGTGATGAAGCCGATTCGGACAGGCTCCACGGCCTGGGCAGCCGACGCTGCGCAGAGGGAGGTTGCCAGACATGCACGCAATACCAGGTTTTTCATGAGGCGGCCTATGAAGTAGGTCGTGCCAACGCACGGTAGATGTCGATGAGGGCAGTGATTCAGTGTTCGGACGGGCCGATTGATTGTTGTTATGGGGTGTTGTGTCAGCTGTTGCTCTCGGTGAACTTCTCCAGGTAAAGGCGGCTTTGATCCAGGCCGTGCTGCTGGCGCCAGTCCTTGATCGACTCGACCATCGGCGGCGGGCCGCACAGGTACAGGTCGAACGGCTGGTCACGCAGCTCGGCCAACTCCAGGTGTTCGGCGATATAGCCGGTCTTGCCCGGCCAGTCGGGGTTGGGGTTGCTGACCACGGGCGTGAAACGGAACCCCGGGATCCGTGCGGCATAGGCCTCGATGCGCGACACCTCGCACAGGTCCTCGGCTTCGCGCACGCCGTAGTACAGGTGCACCGGGTGGCCGCAGCCGTTTCGGTCGGCAATCTGGTCGAGCATGCCGAGGAAGGCCGACAGCCCGGTGCCGCCGGCCACCATCACCAGCGGGCGGTCGATATGGCGCAAGTAGAAGGCCCCCAGCGGCGCCTCCATGTGGATCACGTCGCCGACCTGGCAGCGATCGCGCACGTAGTCGGTCATCACGCCGCTGGGCAGCAGGCGAATGAGGAACTGCAACTGGCTGCTGCCCGGCGCGCAGGCAAAGGAATAGGAGCGCCGATGCTCGGTGCCCGGCACTTGCAGGCGCGCGTACTGGCCTGGCAGGTAGTCCAGCGCCGCCCCCGCGGCGCCGACTTCCACGTGGACGATGGCGGTGGTCGGGGAGACCTGCCGCACTTCGCTCACCGTGCCTTGCAGGCTGCTCGGGCCACTGCTGCCGCACAGGCTGGAGTCGAAATCGAAGTAGAAGGCGGCGTCCGACTGCACGCGCGTCTGGCAGGTCAGCACTTTGCGCTCGGCCAGATCGCTGGCCGACAGGGCTTCATCGTCGACGTAGTCCTGGGTGTACTGCCCGGATTCACAGCGGCCCTGGCAGGTCGCGCAAACCCCTTCGCGGCAGTCCAACGGAATCTTGATCCCGCTGCGCAGGGCCGCGTCGAGCAGGATTTCATTGTTCTGCACGTTGCAGAAGAGTGTTTTGCCGTCGGCGAAACTGAAGGCGACCTTGTACGTCATGAGCGTTTATCCGCAGGGTTCAGAGATGGTAGAAATCGAGCACGGAGTTGATCGTGTCGTTGAGCAGCAGCACGTGCTTGCGGGCGATCTTCCAGCTCTCGCCGTCGGGGCGCAGGCGGTAGGTGGCGCGGCCGAAAAACTGCTCGGCGGTCTGCATGCGGTAGTAGAGGGTGCTCCAGTTGACGCGCACCTCCAGCTCATCGTCCTGTAGCGGCGCGATGCGCACGTTGCTGATCAGGTGCAGGGTGCGCGGCATCGGGATGGTCGATGCCGCCTTGCCGGTGCGAATGCGGAACACCCGGTCTTCCAGGCCGCCCCGGTTGGGGTAGTAGATCAGCGACATGCCTTTTTTCGGGTCGGTGGTGTAGACGTGCTCCGAATCCCATTGCGGCAGGTGGAATTCGCTGTCGTCGCTGAACATGGCCAGGTAGGTGTCCCAGTCCTGGGCATCACAGGCCTCGGCGTTGCGGTAGAGAAATTGCTCAACGCGGTATTGCAGTTGCGAATTCATGTTCACACCTCACGCAGTTTCAACGGTTGTTGGTCGGCCGCCTTGCGCGCCAGGCCTTCGAGCAAGAAGCGCTGCCAGTTGGCGTGCTGGTTGACGTACAGGCCTTCATGGGTGAACTCGGTGCCGGTCAGAGCCGGGGCGATGCCAATGGTCTCGCTGTTGCGGGTGGCGCCTTCGACCCACTTGCCCTGGCCACGGGAAATGTCGCTCCAGCGTTCCAGGCGGGCCTGGAAACCGCGCTGGGCTTCACGGAACTCCACCAGGTCGTCGGGGGTGCCCATGCCGGACACGTTGAAGAAGTCTTCGAACTGGCGAATGCGGTTTTCCCGATCGGCATCCGACTCGCCGACCACGCCCAGGCAGAAGCTGTTGATCTCGGTCTTGTTCCAGGCCAGCGGGCGGATGATCCGCAGCTGCGAGCTGATCTGGTCGAGGAAGAACATGCTCGGGTAGACGTTCAGGTTGCGCAGGCGGTGCATCATCCACTCGGCCTTGCCCTGGCCGTGCTCCTTGACCAGGCGCGGCATGATGCTGGCGTAGCCCGGGCGCACGGCCGGGTTGGGCATGTCGCTGAACAGCACGCTGTGGCCGTTGTGGAACGCGAACCAGCCGTCGTCGGTTTCCTTGTCGCCGGCGCCCAGCTTGCTGTAGTCCAGGGTGTCGCTGGCGGTCAGGCCTTTCTCGGCATTGACCTGCTGGCGGTGCTGCACGGTGGCCACGTAGTTGTAGTGCACGGTGCTGACGTGATAACCGTCCAGGCCGTTTTCGTTCTGCAGTTTCCAGTTGCCGTCGTAGGTGTAGGCCGACTTGCCCGGCAGCACTTCGAGCTGACCGGTCGGCGACTGCGCCACCATCATGTCGAAGAACACCCGGGCGTCACCGAGGAAGTCTTCCAGGGTGTCGGTGCCGTCCACGTCGAGGCTGACGAACACAAAGCCGTTGTAGCTTTCGATACGGGCCTTTTTCAGGCCACGGGTGGCCTTGTCGAAGCCTTCGGGGTATTCGCCCGGCGCCTTGACCTTCACCAGGCGGCCGTCGCTTTTGTAGCACCAGGCGTGGAAGGGGCAAGTGAAGGTCGACTGGTTGCCCTTGCCGACGCGGGTAAGGGTGGTGCCACGGTGCTGGCAGGCATTGATCAGGGCGTTGAGACGACCTTCACCGTCGCGGGTGATGATCAGCGGCTGGCGGCCGGCACGCATCGTCATGAAATCGTGGTTATTGGCGATCTCGCTTTCGTGGCAGGCGTAGATCCAGTTCTTTTCGAAAATCAGTTCCATTTCCAGGTCGAACAGTTCCGGGTCGGTAAACATATCGCGGGCAATGCGATAAACACCGTCTTGCGGGCGGAAGTCCAGGCAACTTTCTATATAACTTTTCCACTGTTCGACACTTCGTGCTGTTGTCATTTCCCAGTCCTCGGCCAATGGGCTAATTCACGCCTTCATTTAATGACGTGGCGAAGGACAGGGTCTATCCGCTTATTAGTGGAAACTCATCCGGAAAATAAGCCCTGGTTCTCTCTAGTTGGCGATATACCCCCGTAAACACTGGCTTTTACCCCGGCCGGTGGCTGAGCAAATGGCTATTTGTCTTCCAGTAACGGGATAGCCGCTGAGGAACTTGTTGCGGCTTAATTTCAATCGAAGCACCACCAGAGTGTCTCGCTTCAGGTCACCAAAAACTGCCATTGCTCATGGCCCTGGGTTCTGTACCAGAAGTGCCTTCTATTCATGTGCTGCTAATACGCGGCAGGGGGAAGAAATAATATGTTGCATAAGACGTGGTTAATTCGGGGTGTTCAAACAGTTGGCTTGTTGACGCCATTGTTGGCACAGGCGGATGTGGTCAATGACAGCAAGCTGACCCTGGGTACGCGTAACTTTTACATCGATCGGGATTTCAAGGAGGACAACCCGGCCCGTTCGCGAGTGGGCAGTTGGACACAGGGTTTCGATTTGCGTTTCGCTTCCGGCTATACCGAAGGCCCGGTGCAGTTCGGCGTCGATGCCGAAGCGCAGTACGCCTATCGGCTGGACGGCGGTGGCGGGCGCGGCGATGACACCATCATCCCTTACAGCCAAAGCCGTCAGGAGCAAGCCGATCAATACGGCCGTGGCGGTGTGACGCTGAAAATGCGCTATTCGAAAACCGAACTGAAGGTCGGTGAACTGCGGCCGCTGCTGCCGGTGGTGATCATGGACGACTCACGCCAACTGGTGACTACCTATCGCGGCGCCTTGCTCGAATCCAAGGAGGTCGACCGCCTGACACTGACCGCCGGGCGGCTGACGGAAATCGGTGCGCGTAACTCCTCCAACTACGAAAAACTGTACCTGCAGACCGGCTCCGGCGTGCGCCGTGGCAGTGATGGCATGAACCTCGCCGGTGCCAGCTATGCCTTCACCCCGTCGCTGACCGGGACCTATTTCTACGCGCAACTGGAAGACATCTACCAGCAGCACTACCTGGGGATCACCCATCTGGCGGACCTGGGCAACGGTTACGGGCTGAAGACCGACCTGCGTTACTTCAACAACAGCGAAGACGGTGATGCCCTCTATGGCGATATCGACAACCGCTCCTGGGGCGCCATGACCTGGCTGAAAAAAGGCGGGCACCGATTCGGCCTGGGCTACCAGCGCATGCTCGGCGACAGCAACTTCCCGACCCTGGGTGGTTATGTGCCGCAGCCGTTCCTGGTGAACTGGTCGCGGGTGGGATTCATCAAGCCGAATGAAAAGTCCTGGCAGGTTCGCTATGACTACGACTTCGCCGCCCTCGGCGTACCGGGCCTGAATTTCATGACCCGTTACTTCAAGGGCACCTCGATCGATCGTGGCGATAACCTGAGCCAGGCGGCGGAACAGGAGCGCGACCTGGTGTTGTCTTATGTGGTGCAAAGCGGTCCGCTCAAGGGCGTGGGTGTGGAGGCCGGCAACGTCGTCTCCAAATTCAGCCACGGCAATGACTGGGTGGAGAATCGCCTGATCACCACCTACACCTGGAAATTTTGGTAACGTCCCGCCCTGAAATCGAACGCGGTTGTGCGCTGAAGTGACGCCTTGGGTAGCGCTTTACCCAGGGCATCGACCGCTTCCGGCACCGTTGCTGTGCGCAGCAACGCCGCACAACGCGTTCGTTATCCAGATAGTTTCCGATTACTAGCCAAAAAATGCGGATATCGCCTGTTCGCACCGGCTGGGCATAGCCCTTGCAAACCCAATGAGAATACGCGCCGAAGAGCGTGTCGATGTCCATTGCCGTGGGTGTACTGACATGACCGAACCAAATGTTGTGCAATTTCGAGATATCCGCATAGATCGCTACGACCTGGCCGGTGCCCGTGCGTGGATGGCCGGCATTTGCGGGCCGCACGAACTGCAGACCCGCCAGCCGAACCGGATTCAGTTTCACCACAAGGCCAATGTGTTCAAGTCCATGTCCACGACCCTGGGCCGGATGGAATACGGCACCGACGTGACCATCGGTGTCGAGGACGCCGAACACCTCAATTGCTACAGCCTCAGCCTGCCGATTCGTGGCGAGCAGGAGTTGCTCAAGGACGGCCGCCGGTTGCACTCCAACCAGGACCAGGGGTTGATCGTGACGCCCCACGAAACCCAGGCGCTGACCATGGCCGGCGACTGCCACAAGATTTCGGTGGTGATCACCCGCATGGCCATGCGCCAGACCCTGGAAGGCATGCTGCAACGCCCGCTGGAAATGCCGGTGAAGTTCGAGCCGGTGATGGACGCGGTCAACGGCGCCTCGGCCTCCTGGTGGCGGCTGGCCCGTTACTACATCGATGAGCTGGAGCGTGGCCACGACCTGTTCAACCAGGTGTTCTTCACCCGCGATATCGAGAGCGCGCTGATCAAGGGCCTCATCCTTTCCCAGCCCAACAACTACAGTGCCGAACTGCGTGAGCAACTGGGCGCCAAGTTGCCGTACTACCTGGTGCGCGCCAAGGACTTCATCGAAAGCAACGCCCGCGAAGACATCCACCTGGAAGACGTCGAGGCGGCGGCGGGGGTGTCGCGCTTCAAACTGTTCGAAGGCTTTCGCAAGCACCTGGGCGTCTCGCCCATGGCTTACCTGAAAAAGTTTCGCCTGGGCGCCGTGCGCCAGGAAATCCTCGAAGATGCCTCGGTGCGCAACATCTCCGTGATCGCGATGTGCTGGGGGTTCTCGCACCTGGGCCGGTTCGCCAGCGAATACCGCAAGCTGTTCAACGAAACCCCCAGTGCCACCCTGCAACGCAGCGAAGCCCGTCGCAACCGGTCGCTTTGAAATGACGACTTTACACGCGGCCACCGCCAACAGCGTGGGCCTGAACTTGTCGCTGATGTGCCGCGAACCGGTCTTCACCAGCCGCTCGGCGCAGGAAACCCAGCGGTTGATGGGCCAGGCGCTGGTGGAGCATGAGCTGGATTGGCCGCGGGGCGGCGTCGATACGGCGTTCTATCGCGGCCAGGTGGCCAGCTGCGAACTGTATGCGCTGCGCTACGGCGGCCAGGTGGAAATCCGGCCGCAGCCTTTCGAAGATTTCGTGCTGGTCCAGATGCCGCTGCGTGGCAGTGCCACGCTGGAGTCCGACGGCATGGGTTATGCCGTCAGCCCCGGCGAGGTGGCGATTCTGTCCCCCCGCGAGCAGGCGCGCGTGGTGTGGGAGGAGGGCTGCGAGCAACTGATCCTCAAACTGCCCCGGGCATTGCTCGACGCCGGCCAGCGGGCGCTGGCCGATGATTTGCCTTCGGGCTTCACGCTGGCGCCGGTCAGCCGCCTGCAACGGCCACTGGCGATGCGCTGGTTTCGTCTGGTCAGCGAGTTGCTGGAGCACTTGCCCGATGGCGAGGCCGGCGCATCGCCTTCGCGCTGGTTGCAGCATCTGGAGCAAAGCCTGCCGCTGTTTCTGCTCAGCCATTGTGGCGTGGCGCAGCAAGCGTCGCCGTCGCCACGGCAGCCCGGTCGCCAGCTGCAAAAAATCGACGCCTGCATGCGCGAACACCTTGCCCAGGGCATCACCCTGGCAGAACTGGCGGGGGCCGTCGGGGTGAGCATTCGCAGCTTGAACACCTTGTGCCAGCGTGAATACGGACAAAGCCCGATGGACCGCCTGCGCGGCTTGCGGCTTGAGGCCGCTCGGGAGTATTTGCTGGCGCGGCCCCATTGCAGCGTGACCGAGGTGGCGCTGGAGTTCGGGTTCGGGCATGTGGGGCGGTTTGCCAATTACTATCGGCAGCGGTTTGGAGAGTTGCCGAAGCAGACGATGAAGTCTCAGGCATGAGCGGTCAGCGCCCAAACGAAAAAACCCGCCAGAAGGCGGGTTTTTTGTGGTCGGAGCTTTTAAGGCTCTGAACCTTGTCTGGCTCCACGACCTGGACTCGAACCAGGGACCCAGTGATTAACAGTCACTTGCTCTACCAACTGAGCTATCGCGGAATGGCGCCTATGTTACTGATTCAAAAAGAGAAGTCAAGCATCTGAGTGAAAATTGACGGATTCGAAGGGACGGACGGTGGTTAAACGGCTATTGGCGGTTACCAGAGTGGCGCCAGAGGTCTACCATGACCGCCCGGAAGTGGTTGCACGCGCTACCGGCCATTCGCCGAACAGGTACGCGCCATGACTGATTCAACCCTGATATCCGGATTCAACGAGGTGCTCGCATGAGCATCGCACAGATCAGCCTGCCCAAAGGGGTAGGCCCGCACGCCGAAAAACTGTTCGACGCCATCACTCAGGCCGCCAGCGCGGACGAACTGAACCGCGCGGGAGGCAAGGCCGAAGGTTTTGTCCTGGGCCTGGAAAGCACCAAGGCCATCAAGCCCCAGGTCGCTGAATCGCTCTATGTCGCCTATGACGATGCGGCCACTCAGCGCGCCACCGAACTGGCCTAACCGCCGAAGGTGATGGTGCCCATCATCAGTTTGGCGTAAAGCGCCGTGGCGCCCAGTTGCACCAGCCACAGGGCCAGACCGCCAAGAAACACGCCGGCAGCGACTTGCATCACCAGGTTGTTGCCGCGTTTGGCCGGGGTGCGCGGGATGAAGTCATCCAGGTCGTCGCGGTCACCGCGGTCAGCACGTAGGTCATCGATTTTCATGTGGGTTCTCTTGGAAATTCTCGGGTGTACACCAATCAAATGTGGGAGCGGGCTTGCTCGCGAAGACGATGGTTGATTCAACGCATCATTGACTGAACTGACGCCTTCGCGAGCAAGCCCGCTCCCACATTGGATCGATGTGAAGTTTAGAGGGATGAGACGCTGCTTTGAGAATTATCTGCCACAAATAAAAAACGGGAAGCCAATCGGCTTCCCGTTTTTCGCATCACAACGCGGTTCAGATCACCTGAACGATCGCATCCGTCACGACCTTGATGTTGCTCTGGTTCAACGCCGCCACGCAGATGCGGCCGGTGTCCAGGGCGTAGATGCCGAACTCGTTGCGCAGACGTTGAACCTGCTCAACGCTCAGGCCGGAGTAGGAGAACATGCCGCGCTGGCGACCGACGAAGCTGAAATCGCGTTGCGGGGCGTTTTTCGCCAGCAGGTCGACCATCTGGGTGCGCATGCCGCGAATGCGCAGGCGCATTTCCGCCAGTTCGGCTTCCCACTGGGCGCGCAGTTCCGGGCTGTTGAGCACGGCCGCCACGATGCTTGCACCGTGGGTTGGCGGGTTGGAGTAGTTGGTGCGGATCACGCGTTTGACTTGCGACAGCACGCGCGCGCTTTCTTCTTTCGATTCGCTGACGATCGACAGGGCGCCCACACGCTCGCCATACAGCGAGAAGGATTTGGAGAACGAGCTGGACACGAAGAAGGTCAGGCCCGACTCGGCAAACAGGCGCACGGCAGCCGCGTCTTCGTCGATGCCATCGCCAAAGCCCTGGTAGGCCATGTCGAGGAACGGTACGTGGCCCTTGGCTTTCACGGCTTGCAGAACGTTTTTCCAGTCCGCCGGGCTCAGGTCCACACCGGTCGGGTTGTGGCAGCAGGCGTGCAGCACAATGATCGAGCCGTTTGGCAGGGCGTTCAGGTCTTCCAGCAGGCCGGCGCGGTTCACGTCGTGAGTCGCGGCGTCGTAGTAGCGGTAGTTCTGCACCGGGAAACCGGCGGTTTCGAACAGGGCGCGGTGGTTTTCCCAGCTCGGATCGCTGATCGCCACGACGGCGTTCGGCAGCAGTTGCTTGAGGAAGTCGGCACCGATTTTCAGTGCGCCAGTGCCGCCAACGGCCTGGGTGGTGATGACGCGGCCAGCGGCGATCAGAGGCGAATCATTGCCGAACAGCAGTTTTTGCACGGCCTGGTCGTAGGCAGCGATACCGTCGATGGGCAGGTAGCCACGAGACGCGTGTTGAGCGACGCGAATCGTCTCGGCTTCGACAACGGCGCGCAGGAGTGGAATTCGCCCCTCCTCGTTGCAGTAAACACCGACCCCCAGGTTGACTTTGTCAGTACGGGTATCGGCGTTGAATGCTTCGTTGAGGCCCAGGATTGGATCGCGTGGTGCCATTTCGACAGCGGAGAACAGGCTCATTTTTGCGGCGGCTCTGAATGGAGAGTGGAGGGACGTGTCGCGCTCCAGCCGAATGCACTAGAGCGGTGCACAAACGGGGAGCTAGTATAGAGGCCATCTGCGATTGATGGCGACAGACGATTCGGCTTTTAGGGTAAGTTTTTCGGATTATTTTTCGACCGTTAGTCGATTGGCTGCGTCAAAGACTTTAAGGGATGTAGGACGTTTGCCTTGAAAGCGCGGGCAATCGGCACCACATTGAGCACAATCCAGTTTTTTCCTCGGGCGACGTGCGTCGTTTGCGGCCTTTCCCGTTCCTGCCGGTCTGGCCGCGCAGGGGCGTATTCCTGCTCCGAGAACCGAGAGGTATACATGTCTGAATTCCAGCTCGTCACCCGCTTCGAGCCTGCCGGCGATCAGCCGGAAGCCATCCGCCTGATGGTCGAGGGCATCGAGGCCGGGCTGGCGCACCAGACGCTGCTCGGTGTGACCGGCTCGGGCAAGACCTTCAGCATCGCCAACGTGATCGCCCAGGTGCAGCGCCCGACCCTGGTGCTGGCGCCGAACAAGACCCTGGCGGCGCAGTTGTACGGCGAATTCAAGGCGTTCTTCCCGAACAATGCGGTGGAGTACTTCGTTTCCTACTACGACTACTACCAGCCCGAAGCCTACGTGCCGTCCTCCGACACCTTCATTGAGAAAGACGCCTCGATCAACGACCACATCGAGCAGATGCGCCTGTCCGCCACCAAGGCACTGCTGGAACGCAAGGACGCGATCATCGTGACCACGGTGTCGTGCATCTACGGTTTGGGCAGTCCGGAAACCTATCTGAAGATGGTGTTGCACGTGGATCGCGGCGACAAGCTGGATCAGCGTGCGCTGCTGCGGCGCCTGGCGGACCTGCAATACACCCGCAACGACATGGATTTCGCCCGCGCGACCTTCCGGGTGCGCGGCGACGTGATCGACATTCACCCCGCGGAATCGGATTTCGAAGCCATCCGCATCGAGCTGTTCGATGACGAGGTCGAGAGCCTGTCGGCCTTCGACCCGCTGACCGGCGAAGTGATCCGCAAGCTGCCGCGTTTCACCTTCTACCCGAAAAGCCACTACGTGACCCCGCGAGAAACCTTGCTGGGCGCCATCGAGGGCATCAAGGTCGAATTGCAGGAGCGCCTGGAATACCTGCGTTCCAACAACAAGCTGGTGGAAGCGCAGCGCCTCGAACAGCGCACCCGCTTTGACCTGGAGATGATCCTGGAACTGGGCTACTGCAACGGTATCGAAAACTACTCGCGCTACCTCTCGGGCCGCGCTTCCGGCGAGGCCCCGCCGACCCTGTTCGATTACTTGCCGGCCGACGCCTTGCTGGTGATCGACGAGTCCCACGTCAGCGTGCCGCAGGTCGG
This sequence comes from Pseudomonas fluorescens, assembly GCF_902498195.1. Taxonomy (GTDB): domain Bacteria; phylum Pseudomonadota; class Gammaproteobacteria; order Pseudomonadales; family Pseudomonadaceae; genus Aquipseudomonas; species Aquipseudomonas fluorescens_BU. The sequence goes on from NZ_CABVIY010000004.1 coordinate 142,823, forward strand.
CGCGATGTACAAAGGTGACCGTTCGCGTAAGGAAACGCTGGTGGAATATGGCTTCCGCCTGCCGTCCGCGCTGGACAACCGCCCCATGCGCTTCGACGAGTTCGAAGGCATCAGCCCGCAGACGATCTTCGTCTCGGCCACGCCGGGCAACTATGAAGCCGAGCACGCCGGGCGTGTCATTGACATGGTCGTGCGCCCGACCGGCCTTGTGGACCCACAAATCGAAATCCGCCCGGCGCTGACCCAGGTCGACGATTTGCTCTCGGAAATCACCAAGCGCGTCGCCGTTGAAGAGCGGGTGCTGGTGACCACGCTGACCAAGCGCATGGCCGAAGACTTGACCGATTACCTGGCCGACCACGGCGTGCGTGTGCGCTACCTGCACTCGGACATCGACACCGTGGAGCGGGTGGAGATCATCCGCGATTTGCGCCTCGGCACCTTCGACGTGCTGGTGGGGATCAACCTGTTGCGCGAAGGCCTGGACATGCCGGAAGTGTCGCTGGTGGCGATCCTCGATGCGGACAAGGAAGGCTTCCTGCGTTCCGAACGCTCGCTGATCCAGACCATCGGCCGGGCGGCGCGTAACCTCAACGGCCGGGCGATTCTGTACGCCGATCGCATCACCGGTTCCATGGAGCGGGCGATCGGTGAAACCGAACGCCGGCGCGACAAGCAGATCGCCTTTAACCTGGCCAACGGCATCACGCCCAAAGGGGTGTTCAAGGACGTCGCCGACATCATGGAAGGCGCCACCGTGCCGGGCTCGCGCAGCAAGAAGCGCAAAGGCATGGCCAAGGCTGCCGAGGAGAACGCCAAGTACGAAGCCGAGTTGCGTTCGCCGGGGGAAGTCGCCAAGCGGATCAAGGCGCTGGAAGAGAAGATGTACCAGCTCGCCCGCGACCTGGAATTCGAGGCCGCGGCGCAGATGCGCGACGAGATTGCCAAGTTGCGCGAGCGGTTGATCGCGGTTTGATTTTCAGCGCCTGATCGGGCCTCTTCGCGGGCAAGCCCGCTCCCACATTAGATCGGTGTCGTACACCAAACCAATGTGGGAGCGGGCTTGCTCGCGAAGGCGTCTGAAAGAACGGCGCAGTTAATGCGCTTCCCCGGCCTTCAACCCCACCGGCAAGGTTTTGGTCAACAACACCGCCACCATGCTGACCCCCAGCGCAATCCCGACAAAATGAAAGGCATCGTTATAGGCCATGATCGACGCCTGCTGGTGGGCGATCTCGCTGAGCTTGCCCAGCGCCGCCGTTTCGTTGCCCAGGGTGCTGGTCAGCGAGGCCAGGCGCTCGGCCACCTGCGGGTTGCTCGGCACAATCGACTCGCGCAGATAATCAAAGTAGGTCTTGGTCCGCGCATCCAGCAAGGTGGCGAGCAGGGCGATGCCGATGGCGCCGCCGAGGTTGCGCAGGATGTTGAACAGGCTTGAGGCCGAACCCGCATCCTGGGGCAGGATGTACGCCGTGGCGATCAGCGAAATGGTGACCATGATCAGCGGTTGTCCCAGTGCGCGAACGATCTGTATCTGATTGAACTGCGGCCCGGCGAAGTCGGGGTTTAGCACGCCCGAGGAAAAGCTCGCCAGGCCGAACAGGCCGAAGCCAATCGTGCACAGCCATTTCGGCGAGACCACCTTCATCAACTTGGGCACCAGCGGAATCAGGAACAGCTGCGGCACGCCCATCCACATGATCACCTCGCCGATCTGCAAGGCGTTGTAGTTCTGGATTTGCGCCAGATACAGCGGTAGCAGATAGATCGAGCCGTACAGGCCGACGCCCATCCCGACACTGGAAATGCTCGACAGGCCGAAGTTGCGATTGCCGAGGATGCCGAGGTTGATCAGCGGGTTGGGCTTGGAGAACTGCACGATCACGAAGGTGATCAGGCTGATCAGCGCGATGCTGCCGAGGGCGACGATCAGGTCCGATTCGAGCCAGTCCTTGCGATGGCCTTCCTCCAGGAACACCTGCAGGCAGCCCAGGCCGACGCCGAGGGTGACGATCCCGGTGTAGTCGGTGCTTTTGAGCAGTTCCCAGTGCGCTTCTTTCTTCTCCAGGCCGTACATCAGGCCGGCAATCATCAGCAGGCCGGGCGGAATGTTGATGTAGAAGATGTATTCCCAGCCCCAGTTTTCGGTGAGCCAGCCCCCCAGGGTCGGGCCGATGGACGGGGCGAAGGTGGCGGTCATGGCGAACATCGCCATGCCTTTGGCGCGGTGATGCTCGGGCAGTTTGATCAGGGTCAGGGTGAACGCCAGCGGGATCAGCGCGCCGCCGGTGAAGCCCTGCAAGGCGCGAAAGACGATCATGCTTTCCAGGCTCCAGGCCATGGAACACAGCAGCGAGGCGACGAGAAAACCGAGGGACACCCACACCGCCAGGCGTCGCGCCGACAGCAGCTGCACCAGCCAGGCGGTCAGCGGGATCATGATGATTTCCGCCACCAGATAGGAGGTGGAAATCCACGAACCTTCTTCAAGGGTCGCCGACAACGCGCCCTGGATGTCCTTGAGCGAGGAATTGGTGATCTGGATGTCGAGCACGGCCATAAAGGCGCCGAGCATCACGCTCATCACCGCGATCCAGTCCCGCCGGGTCGGTTCTCCGACCGGCCGGATCAGTTGATCACCGGCCATCGTCTGGGGTGTCTTGGCTGATCACCTTGGCCGTGACGCTTTCAGGTGCGTCCTTGATGTTCACTTTGGCAGTGACCGACATGCCGGGCCGGATCTTGCCGCGCAGCGGGTTGTCGGCGGAGAAGGTCAGTTTCACCGGTATCCGTTGCACGACTTTGGTGAAGTTGCCCGTGGCATTGTCCGGCGGCAACAGGCTGAACTGCGCCCCCGAGGCCGCGAACAGGCTGTCGACCCGGGCCTGGATCGGCGTGTCGCCGTAGGCGTCGAAGATCAGCTCGGCTTTCTGCCCGGGTTGCATGTGGCCGATCTGGGTTTCCTTGAAGTTGGCCTGAATCCAGATGTCTTCATCGGGCACGATCGACAGCAGGTAGGCACCGGCCTGCACGTACTGGCCTTCGCGGGCCGAACGCTGGCCGATCAGGCCGCTGATGGGCGCATGGATGTCACTGCGGGTGAGGTTCAGTTCGGCCTGGGCCAGGTCGGCCCTGGCATTGGCGATCTGCGCGTCGAGGCGTTTGATTTCGGCGCTCAATGCGTTGACTTGCTGGCGCTGGGCCTGGGCATCCGCCTGGGCCTTGGTCAGTTGCGAGCGGGCTATGTGATTGTCGGCGGACAGGGTGGTCACCCGTTCTTCCGAGACGTAGCCGGGTTTGCGCAGTGTCTGTGCGCGGTCCAGGTCGATTTGCGAGCGGCCCAGGCTCGCCTGGGTGGAGGCGACCTGCGCATCGCTGGCGGCAATCAGGCTGGCCTGTTGGGTCAGTTTGCTCTGGGCTTGCAGGCGTTCGGCCTGGCGCGTCGCGAGGGTCGCGTTGGCGCGGTCGACGGCGAGGCGGAAGTCATCGCCTTCGAGCCGGATCAGCAGCTGGCCTTTCTCGACGTGCTGGTTGTCCTGCACCAGCACCTGGTCGATGCGCGCGCCCAGCTGGCTCGACACGCGGGTGATCTCGCCCTGGACATACGCGTTGTCAGTGCTTTCATAAAACCGTCCCTTGAAGAACCAGTGGGCAAAAAAGCCCCCGCCGATCAGCAGGACAATCATCAGGAAAATAAACAGGCGACGCTTGAGTTGGGCAGGCATGGGGCAAACTGTAGTCGAGAATATGTAAGGAAAGTTATCAGCAGGTGAATCTGGCATACAGCCGATAAACGGTAAATGCCATCGGCTGATATTCGGCCATTCACCGCGCCATACGGGCGATGTAGGCGCAACCTTGGCTTAAATGCCCTGTTTGCTGGAGCCGGGCGGGTTGCGCCTGTTACCATTCGCCCCCTGTTTAATCTTCGCTTTTTATTTTTCGAGACATGCCATGACCACCGTCCGCACTCGCATCGCGCCATCGCCTACCGGGGACCCCCACGTAGGTACCGCTTACATCGCATTGTTCAACTACTGCTTTGCCAAGCAGCACGGCGGTGAGTTCATCCTGCGGATCGAAGACACTGACCAGTTGCGTTCGACCCGCGAGTCCGAACAGCAGATTTTCGACGCCCTGCGCTGGTTGGGCATCGACTGGAGCGAAGGCCCGGACGTCGGCGGCCCGCACGGTCCGTACCGTCAGAGCGAGCGCGGCGAGATTTACCAGAAGTACTGCCAGCAGCTGGTCGACCTGGGTCACGCCTTCCCGTGCTTCTGCACCGCCGAAGAGCTGGACCAGATGCGCGCCGAGCAAATGGCCCGTGGCGAAACCCCGCGTTACGACGGCCGCGCGTTGCTGCTGTCCAAGGAAGAAGTCGCGCGCCGCCTGGCCGCAGGCGAGCCGCACGTGATCCGCATGAAGGTGCCGAGCGAAGGCGTCTGCGTGGTTCCGGACATGCTGCGTGGCGATGTCGAAATCCCGTGGGACCGCATGGACATGCAAGTCCTGATGAAGACCGATGGCCTGCCGACGTACTTCCTGGCCAACGTGGTCGATGACCACCTGATGGGCATCACCCACGTGTTGCGTGGCGAAGAGTGGCTGCCATCGGCGCCGAAACTGATCCTGTTGTACGAATACTTCGGCTGGGAACAACCGGAGCTGTGCTACATGCCGCTGCTGCGCAACCCGGACAAGAGCAAGCTGTCCAAGCGCAAGAACCCGACCTCGGTGACCTTCTACGAGCGTATGGGCTTCATGCCGGAAGCCATGCTCAACTACCTGGGCCGCATGGGCTGGTCGATGCCGGACGAGCGCGAGAAGTTCTCGTTGCAGGAAATGGTCGACAACTTCGACCTCAAGCGTGTTTCCCTGGGCGGGCCGATTTTCGACATCGAGAAACTGTCCTGGCTCAACGGCCAGTGGCTGCGCGACCTGCCGGTGGAAGAGTTTGCCGCGCGGGTGCAGAAGTGGGCCTTCAATGCCGACTACATGATGAAGATAGCGCCGCACGTGCAGGGCCGCGTTGAAACCTTCAGCCAGGTCGCACCGCTGGCCGGCTTCTTCTTTGCCGGTGGGGTGAACCCGGACGCCAAGTTGTTCGAGTCCAAGAAGCTGTCCGGCGATCAGGTCCGCCAGCTGATGCAGTTGATCCTGTGGAAGCTTGAAAGCCTGCGTCAGTGGGAGAAGGACAACATCACCGCGACGATTCAGGCGGTCGTGGAATCCCTGGAGCTGAAGCTGCGTGATGCCATGCCTTTGATGTTCGCCGCGATCACGGGGCAGGCCAGCTCGGTCTCGGTGCTCGATGCGATGGAAATCCTCGGCCCGGACCTGACCCGTTTCCGCTTGCGCCAGGCGATTGACCTGTTGGGCGGCGTGTCGAAGAAAGAGAACAAGGAGTGGGAAAAGCTCTTGGGTGCGATCGCCTAAGGGCGTTCGGTTCTGTGTAGGAGCTGGCGCAGCCTGCGATCTTTTGATCTTGTTTCTAAAAGCCAACGTCAAAAGATCGCAGCCTTCGGCAGCTCCTACAGAGTTGTGTTTCATCCCGAATGCCGGATTTTCGGGGGGAGGGCGGTAAGTGGTTGTAATGTCGGCAAAAAATTTCAAATATTTTGAAAAATAAGTTTGACAGCCTTTCGATACACCCTTAAGATTCGCCCCGTCCTCAGCGATGACATCAACGATGAGGGGCTATAGCTCAGCTGGGAGAGCGCTTGCATGGCATGCAAGAGGTCGACGGTTCGATCCCGTCTAGCTCCACCAATTTACACTTCAAGGCCTGGCCACACCGGCCTTGAAGCGATCAACACTCAGCGTTGATCAGTTGTATAGAAGGGTTTGCGTCCCCTTCGTCTAGTGGCCTAGGACACCGCCCTTTCACGGCGGTAACAGGGGTTCGAGTCCCCTAGGGGACGCCAGTTTTACAGAAGCGATGTTGCAAGATTTCGCTCCGCCGCGAGGCGAAAAATCCGGGGCTATAGCTCAGCTGGGAGAGCGCTTGCATGGCATGCAAGAGGTCGACGGTTCGATCCCGTCTAGCTCCACCATTTTTACAGTTCAAGGTCTGGCCACACCGGCCTTGAATCGATCAGCTCTCAGCACTGATCAGTGGTATAGAAGGTTTTGCGTCCCCTTCGTCTAGTGGCCTAGGACACCGCCCTTTCACGGCGGTAACAGGGGTTCGAGTCCCCTAGGGGACGCCACGATTACCCGCTCTGCGGGATTTTATAAGGGTCATTCAATTATTGAATGGCCCTTTTGTTTGTCTGGCGTTTGGCCAAATCCCCCCCATTCTCCCAAACTGTTCTTCAGACCAGCGGTCACATTCTCGACTTGCAGAAAATTATTATGAGAATAATATTCTAGTCGTAATATTCGGAGGCAACGATGAACGATAAAAAAGCTCAAACCCGCGAACGCATCCTCAAGGCCGCCAGCGCAGCGCTGATTCAGCGTGGCCCGGCCGAACCGAGCGTGGGCGAAGTGATGGGCGCGGCTGGCCTGACCGTCGGCGGTTTCTATGCGCACTTCGAAAGCAAGGACGCGATGATGCTGGAGGCCTTCAAGCAATTGCTGGGTCGCCGTCGTGACTTGATTGCCGACATGGATGCCGAGTTGACCGGTGAAGAGCGTCGCGCCCTGGTCGCTGCGTTCTATCTGTCGCGCAAACATCGTGATTCCAGCGAAGCGGCGTGCCCGATCCCGGCCTCGATCGGCGAACTCGGACGTTTGCCTGAGACGTTCCGCATCGCGCTGAACGAGCATTTGGAGCTGATGGTCGCGCAGCTGGCGGCCAGTCCTGAAGATACCGATAAAGCATTGGCCGACATGGCCTTGATGGTGGGCGGTCTGGCGCTTGCACGGGCGCTGGGGCCAGGTGATTTATCCGATCGATTGCTGCGCGCTGCCAAGTCGGCGGTGCGCTGACCTGAAGGCAGGGCCTTGGGAGAGAGCGATGAGCACGTTGAAGTGGGTTCGTGGCGTTAATGGCACCTTGGGCTGGTTTGCGCCGAAACTGGTCGCCAGCAAAATGCGACTGGCGTTCATGACGCCGCGCGATACGCCACCACGTGACTGGGAGCTGCCGTTGCTGGCCAAGTCCGAACGGATCACGTTGCGTTTCGGCCTCTCGGCATTGCGTTGGGGCCAGGGACCGGCGGTGTTGTTGATGCACGGCTGGGAAGGCCGGCCAACCCAGTTTGCCAGTCTCATCACCGCGCTGGTCGATGCCGGCTACACCGTGGTGGCCCTCGATGGCCCGGCGCATGGTCGCTCGCCGGGCACCGAGGCGCATGTCGTATTGTTCGCCCGCGCCATGCTTGAAGCTGCCGCCGAATTGCCGCCGCTGCAGGCCGTCATAGGTCACTCGATGGGGGGTGCCAGCGCGATGCTTGCCGTGCAATTGGGCTTGCGCACCGAAACATTGGTCAGCATCGCCGCGCCGGCGCGGATTCTTGGGGTATTGCGCGGTTTCGCCCGATATGTGGGGCTGCCACCGAAAGCCCGTTCGGCGTTTATTCGCCAGGTCGAGAAAGACGTCGGCATGCGCGCCGCGACGCTGGATGTCGCGCACTATCAACTGGACATGCCCGGCCTGATCGTCCATGCCGAGGACGACAATTTCGTCCCGGTCAAGGAGTCGCAATTGATCCACGACGCCTGGTTCGACAGCCGCCTGTTGCGTCTGTCAGAGGGCGGTCATCAGCGGGTCCTTGCTGATCCGCGGGTGATTGATGGCGTGTTATCACTGCTGGCCGGTCGCAGCCTGCAATCGCGCCAATCGGCCTGAGCATCCGTTACACTGCGCCGGTCGACAACATCTGACCGGGAGTGGGGCATGGGCTGGGATCGGGCAACGCCATTTATCATTGATCTGCAAGTGGGCGCCGAGGACATCGACGGCCTGGGGCACGCCAACAACGCGGTGTACGTGACCTGGCTCGAACGCTGTGCCTGGCGCCACTCCCAGCGCCTGGGCCTGGACCTGGTCGAGTATCGTCGGCTGGACCGTGCGATGGCCGTGGTGCGGCACGAAATCGATTACCTGGCGGCCGCCTATGAAGGCGACGAACTGCAATTGGCGACCTGGATCGTCGATTGGGACCAGCGCCTGAAAATGACCCGCCACTTCCAGTTGAAGCGGCCCAGCGATAACTCGACGTTGCTGCGCGCGCAAACCACGTTCGTGTGCATCGAACTGTCCACGGGCAAGCCCAAGCGCATGCCGGCGGAGTTCATTGAGGGCTACGGCCCGGCCATACCCGTTTTGACCTGACATAATCCTGTGTAGGAGCTGCCGAAGGCTGCGATCTTTTGATCTTCAAGATCAAGATCAAAAGATCGCAGCCTTCGGCAGCTCCTACTTCCACGTTTTTCGTTGAGTGTGTTTTTCATGCAAATTGCTTTGGCGCCCATGGAGGGGTTGGTCGACAACATCTTGCGCGACGTACTGACCCGGGTGGGCGGTATCGATTGGTGCGTGACTGAATTCATCCGGATCAACGATCAGCTGCTGACGCCGGCCTATTTCCACAAATTCGGCCCTGAATTGCTCACCGGTGCCCGCACCGCGTCCGGCGTCCCGCTGCGCGTGCAGTTGCTGGGGTCGGACCCGGTTTGCCTGGCGGAAAATGCCGCGCTGGCCTGCGAGCTGGGTTCCGAAGTCATTGACCTGAACTTCGGTTGCCCGGCCAAGACCGTGAACAAATCCCGTGGCGGTGCGGTATTGCTCAAGGAGCCCGAGCTGCTGAACCGGATCGTCGAACATGTGCGTCGCGCCGTTCCGGCGCACATCCCGGTGACCGCCAAGATGCGCCTGGGCTTCGACAGCCCGGACGGTTCGCTGGTGTGTGCCACGGCCCTGGCCGAGGGGGGCGCGGAGCACATTGTGGTTCACGCACGGACCAAGACCGACGGCTACAAGCCACCGGCGCACTGGGAGTGGATTCCCAGGGTGCAGGATGTGGTCAAGGTGCCGGTGTTTGCCAATGGCGATATTTGGTGCGTGGAAGACTGGCGCCGTTGCCGCGAGATCAGTGGCGTGGAAGACATCATGCTCGGCCGTGGCCTGGTTTCGCGTCCCGACCTGGCCCGGCAAATCGCCGCGGCCCGGGCCGGTGAAGAGGTGGTCGAGATGACCTGGGCCGAGTTGTTGCCGCTGCTCCAGGACTTCTGGCTGCAGGCCAAGGCGCAAATGACGCCACGCCAATCGCCGGGTCGCCTGAAGCAATGGCTGGCGATGCTGACCCGCAATTACCCTGAGGCGGTCGAGCTGTTCACCGTGCTGCGGCGGGAGACAGAACTGGATCAGGTGTCGCGTTTGCTGGGTCTGCAAGTAGCGGAAGCGGCCTGAAAAAAACTGCAAATAATCTCTTGAAATGCAATCAGCGGTCCCTATCTAAGGGTTACGCGATGCCGAATTCGGGTCGCGGAGACAAAAAACCTTGCTGATTGTTTTCAGGAGATTTGAACCATGACTACCGCATTTTCCCTGGCGCCACTGTTCCGTTCCTCGGTGGGCTTCGACCGTTTCAACGACCTGTTCGAAACTGCCCTGCGCAACGAACCTGGCAGCACCTACCCACCCTATAACGTCGAAAAACACGGTGACGATCAATATCGCATCGTCGTGGCGGCGGCCGGTTTCCAGGAAGAAGACCTGGAGCTGCAAGTGGAGAAGGGCGTGCTGACCATCAGTGGCGGCAAACGTGATGCCAGCGAAGGCGTGACCTTCCTGCATCAAGGCATCGCCCAGCGAGCCTTCAAACTGTCCTTCCGCCTGGCGGACCACATCGAAATCAAGGCCGCCGGCCTGAGCAACGGTCTGTTGAGCATCGACCTGCTGCGGGTCATCCCGGAGGAGGCGAAAGCCAAGCGCATCCCGATCAACGGCGCGCAAAAACCGGCGCTTCAGCATTGATTCGTAGCGCCGACTGAAACAAAAAGACCCCGACCTGTCGGGGTCTTTTTTTGCCTGGCTTTTTTTCAACAGTACCTGCGGGTCAAGGCATTCACGTCCAGCCGTAGCGCACCAGGTGAAAGAAGATCGGTGCCGCAAAGCACACCGAGTCCAATCGGTCGAGCATGCCGCCATGGCCTTCGATCATGTGCCCCCAGTCCTTGACGCCACGGTCGCGCTTGATCGCCGACATCACAATCCCGCCGGCGAAGCCCAGGAGGTTGATCAGCAGCGCGATGAGCAGCGACTGCCAGGCGGTGAACGGCGTGATCCACCACAAGGCGCAGCCAATCAGCGAGGCGAGCAGGATGCCGCCGACAAAACCTTCCACGGTCTTGGACGGCGACAGGTTGGGGGCAATCTTGCGTTTGCCGAACAATTTGCCGCAGACGTACTGCAACACATCCGACATCTGCACCACGATCACCAGGTAGGCGATCAACAGCAGGTTTCGCCCTTCGTAGCCGGCGATGTCCAGGGTCAGCAGGGCGGGCACGTGGGACACGCAGAACACCGCGATCATCAGGCCCCACTGGACCTTCGAGGCGCGTTCGAGAAAGTGCGTGCTGTCGCCGCCCAGGGAGGCGAGGATCGGCAGCAGCAAAAACACGTAGACCGGAATGAAGATCGAAAACAGCCCGTACCAGTCGTAGTAAATCAGCAAATATTGCAGCGGCAATGCCAGGTAAAAGGCCGCGACCAGGGCCGGATAGTCGCTGCGGCGGGTCGGCGTCAGCGTCATGAATTCGCGCAGGGCATAGAAGGATACGAAGTAGAACAGCAGGATCACCGCAGTGGTGCCGAGCCAGAAGGCCACGCCAATCACCAGCACCATCACCCACCAGGCGTTGATCCGTGCGTTGAGGTTGTCGATCACCGGGTTGGGGCTACCGTGGCTGCGGCGCTTGAGGATGAAACCAATCGCCGAGGCCAGCAGCAGAAACGCGCCGATCCCGGCGAACAACAGCAAGGTTTGTCTATCCATGTCAGGCATGCTCCTCGGCCAGGCTCAGCAGCGCGTCGCGACTGCGTTCCAGAAAGTGCGTCTTGCTTTCGTCTTCGTCCAGGGTCAGCGCCGCGCCAAAACTGATGGTGCATAGCAGCGGCAGCGGCAAGACCCGGCCCTTGGGCATCACGCGGTTGAGGTTGGCGATCCACACGGGAATCAATTGCGCCTGGGGATACTGTCTTGCCAGGTGATACAGCCCGCTTTTGAACGGCAGCAGGCCCTCCTCGGGGTTGCGCGTGCCTTCGGGGAAGATGATCAGCGAATCGCCGTTTTCCAGGGCATCGAGCATCGGCTGCAAGGGATTGTCGGCGGGTTCCTTGCGCTCACGGTCCACCAGCACGCCATTGAACACCCGATTGATGATGTAGCGCCGCAGCGTGCTTTTCAGCCAGTAGTCCGAACCGGCCACGGGCCGGGTGAGGGGGCGCAGGGTCGGCGGCAGCGAGGCCCACAGCAGGACGAAATCGCCATGGCTGCTGTGGTTGGCGAAGTAGATACGCTGGACCGGTTCCGGCGCACAACCGAGCCACAGGCTGCGCGCGCCGGTGAGGAGGCGGGCGGCAGAGGTGATGAGGGTGGCAACCACGGGTTCGAGCATGAAACCTCCTTATCCGGCAAGTGTCAGCCAGGGGCTGGCGAGGATGAAAGCCAGGGCCAGCAGGGCCTGGACAGCCACCAGCAGAGCCTGGCGACGTAACAGTCCGAGGGCGCCGGCGATGCGTTCGCTCCAGGGGCGGCCGCCACGCTCGGCGGGTTGCAGGTTCAGCGCCGCCAGCGCCGCATCCAGGGACGCGGTCTGCCCGGCGAGGTCGGGCGCGCTCGCCGCCAGGTGCTGGAACAGGTCGGCATCGAACGCGACCCGCAGTGCCCAGTATTTTTGCCACAGGCCAAGCACCAGCAGGGCGCAGGCGCAGCCCGGGCCCCAGAACCCTGGGCTCGGCATGACGTACGCACCCAGGCCGAGCAAGGCCCCGAGCAGGGTGAGCCCGGTGGACAGTCGATCCAGCGACTCGCCACGGCGCAACAGGCTGGCGGTCACCTGCAGCTGCATTTCAATGGACACGGCGGCTCTCCCTGTCGGTCAGCGACTGCTCCAGCGCCTGTCGCTGAAGGGGGCGCAGGATGATCCCGGGTCGCGCACGCTTAATCAGCACAATCGCTTCATCGACACTGGCGGCCCGCCCGCTATACAGCAACCACGCGGCGACTGCGGTGGCGCTGCGTGAGAAACCCAGGGCACAGCAGACCAACAGCGGGCCATGCTGGCGCAGGGTCTCGATGGCCCTGGCCGCTTCCTGGCATTGCAGAGGCGTGGGCGCTGTCAGGTCCAGCACCGGCAACGAGCGATAGGCAACGCCGTCGGGGTTCAGCGACAGCTCGGCACACAGGTCCAGGACCGCGGTGAAAGGGCTGCGCTTGAGCTGCGTTCGGGTCGGTAGGCGCCCCAGCCAGACGTTATCGATGACCTGATCGGGCTGCGGGCTGTGGCGGGTCCACCAGCGTGAGTTAAGCCAGGCGGCCGCCAGGTAAGGCGCAAACAGCCAGCGTGCGGCGGTGGACAGGCGCCCATTGGCTTGTTTCTGAAAACCGCCCGCGCCCAGCCATGCGTAGTTGAGTGCTACGAGCAGCAAGGCCAGCGCCGGCCACATCAGCCACAGCCAGGCCCCTTTGAAACTGAAGGCCAGGACCGTGAAAACGGCTGCGCCCGACAGGTAACACAGCGCCAGCCACCAGCGTTTTCCCTGTGTCGCCAGGCGGGCTTGGCGCAGCGGGCAGGCGCCTTCCAGTGGCCACAGCCAGACGCACAGCCAGCCCAGCAGGGCGCCGGTGGGCAGGTCGATGAAGTGGTGCTGGTACGTGGTCAGCACCGACATCCCGATCAGTGCGAACCAGCCATGCATCAGCGCACGCCAGACGCCGTGCAAGTGCCGTTGATAGCAGGTCCACAACACCACCAGCAAGGCAATGTGCAACGACGGCGCCTGATTGAAGGGCTTGTCGAAGCCTGCAAGGACATCGAACAGCCAGCCGAACACGCCATCGAGTTCGGGGCGGGCGAAGGTGAAGCGCAATGGCCAGATCAGGAAGCAACTGACGGCGATCAATTGCGCGGTCAGCAGGCGCAGGGCATGACGCTTGAGTGCCTGGCGACTGTTCGGCAGCAACAATGACAGGCCGTAGAGCAGGTCGATGGACCAGTACGGCACGATGCTCCAGGCCCAGAACGGCATATGGGTTTCCCAGGCGAACACCAGGCTGCCGACGTCGCCACGCTGCGTGGTGACCCAGGTGGCGAAGCCGTAGGTGCCGAAAAACAACGGCGCCAGGAGCAATAGCCAGAGCACCGCCGGCTTGAGCAAGCCGGGTTCGCGTACCGTCAGTGCGTCGTGACGCATCACGACACCCGTTGCGCGACAGACACGCTGAAGATGCCCCATTCATCGACGCGCATGTCGACCTTGCGAAACCCCGCCGCTTCCACCAGTTGATCCATTTCCAGCTGGGTGCGGCGGCGCATGACCCAGGCCTGGCCTTCGCGGTGGCTGGTCAGGGCGCGGGCGATCAGTTCCAGTTGCGGGTGCCAGGGCTGGCCGGTGTAGATCAGATAACCGCCCGGTTCCACGGCGTCGGCCAGTCCGGCCAGGGAGGCACCGACCATGCGGTTGTCGGCGAACAACTCGTAGAGGCCGGACACCACCGCCAGGGTCGGTTGGGGATCGAGTGCGGCGAGGTCGTCGCGATCGAAGGCATCGCCCTTGACGAATCGGGCGATGGTCTCCAGGCCTTTTTCGCGGATCAGCGCGCTGCCGTCACGCACATTGATGTCGCTGTAGTCGCGCAACAGGATCGACTCGGGCAGCGGATCGACGCCCTGCAAGGCTTCAAGAATGTAGCGCCCGTGCCCGGCCGCGATATCGACGATGCGCACCTCGCGGCCCTGCTCACGCAGTTGCGCCATGGTCAGGCGCAATAGCTCCTCGACATGAAGCTTGCGCTGGCGGATGCCGCGCCAGCCGATGGAGTCCAGGTAATTGCGATCGATCAGGCGGCCGACGCCCGAGGTGCCGGTGGGGGTGTTGCGGTAGACATAGTCCAGTGTGCTTCCGGAGTCGAAGCCGGTGTCGAACCCCAGCTTGATCCCGGACGACAGCCGGCTGCCCAGGCGCATGCTGGCGCGGGTCATGCGCCAGTACAGGCCGGCCAGGGAGTTGCGCGGCAACGGTGTCGCCAGTCGCTCGGATTCGGCGCAGGTCAGGCCGAGGCGGTCGGCGTTGAGCAAAGAGGGGCGCTCGGGGGCTTGCTCGAAGTTCTCCAGAATGAAACGCCGCGCACTGGCGATGGCTGGTGCGCGATCCCTTTCGCCCAGGGTGTCGTGGAAGAATCCTGGCAGGACATGTTTTTCCTTGCGCGGGCTGCCCAGGCGCTCGAAGAACTGTTCCTGGGGTTGGCGATGCACCACGAAGTCGGCACCGGAGATCAGCAGCTGCGTGGGTATCTGGATGGCCTGGGCATCGGCCACCACGCGTTCGGCGGCTTCATAAAGACCGAGCAGGACATTCACCGAAATGGCCTTGGTGATCAGCGGGTCGTTGTCATAGCTGGCGACGCGTTGCGGGTCATGACTGAGAAAGCGCGCCTTCACGTAGCTGTTGACGAAAAAATTGCCACGAAACCGCCGCATCAACGCCAGGCCCTGGCGGGCGAACGGCACGTAGAGCTTGACCTTGAACGCGGGTGATGCCAGAACCAGCGAGCGAATACGGGGGGCGTAATCGTGAGCCCAGGTGGCCACGATAACGGCGCCGACACTCTGGGCAATCACGGCGAGGTTTTCTTCTTCGATCAGGTAGGTCGTGCCCAGGTGCTCGCAGAAGGTCTGCACGTCCCGCACGCTGGTGGCAAAACCGGGGCTGTCGCCACGGGCGCCCGGAGAGAGGCCGTGGCCCCGGGCATCCCAGGCGAAGAAGTCGAAGCCGGGCAGGTCCAGCTCGTCCACCAGGTGGGCGATGCGCCCTGAATGTTCATGGCCACGGTGAAACAACACGACGGCTTTGCGCGGTTCGCCCGGGGCAGGGGTCGCGGGCCAGTGTCGGTAGAACAGTTCCACGCCGTCGTGGGTGGTGAAGGTCTGGTGCAGAGCTTCGCGCATTGCCATTTCCTTATGCTGAAGGGCTGTCGGGTTGTACTTCCTTGAGGCCCTGTCGAACCCGGTTGACCAGCGTGCAGATCAACAGCGCCGCGAGTATCGCGAACACGCCGTTGATCCACGGCGCACCGAGCCAGCCCGGCGCGATGGCGGCGGCCACCACCCCCAGCACGAAGGCCCGGTCACTTTTGCCCATCGGCCCGTCATAGCGTCGCGAAGCGCCCACCATCGGCCCCAGCACGCCGGTGTATTCGCTGAACAGGGCGAGCAGGGTTACCAGCAGCACCAGCCACAGGCTGACGCCCGGCAACAGGGCAAAAGGAAGAATCAGGGCGCAGTCCGCGACAATGTCGCAGAGCTCATTGAGATAGGCCCCCAGGCGCGACTGCTGGTTGAATTCCCGGGCGAGCATGCCGTCGATGGCGTTCAGCGCCATGCGCGCGATCATCCAGGCCGGAACCAGCGCAAACACCCAGGGATGTTGCGCCAGGCTGGCGATGAACAGGCCCACCACCACCGAGCCGACGCCGGCAATCAGGGTGATCTGGTTGGCGGTGGTGCCGTTGCTGAACAGTCGTCGAACCAGTGGCCGCAGGAGGTTTTGAAACGCAGGTTTGATCTGGTAGATGCTGGGCACGTCGATGGGATCTCGGCCAGTGGGAGAGGGAGGGTTGGCGTTTGTCAGTGTAGATGGCTTCTTGCGGCACCCCTGAAAATGCAAAACGCCCGATGCAAGGCATCGGGCGTCAGGTGTTCATGCGCAGGCTTCAACGCTGGCCGGTGAACTCCGTCGTACTGACAGCACGTGGATGCCGGGACGAGAACAGCAAGCCTCCGGTAATCTGCCAGATCACCGCAAACGCGCCCACCAGGAACACGATGTCGCCGAAGGTGCGGACCCAGCGCAGGGTTTGCAGCAGGTCCTGCTGCATGAACGCTTCGCTGCGGGCGTACCACAAGCCCTGGCTGGCGCTGGCGTAGAACTGCAGGATGCCGATGGGCAACAGGCTGGTGACGATCATCAGCATCAGGCCGCCGTTGAGCCACCAGAAACCGGTGTTCATCAGGCGATCGTTGAACTGCAGGTTCGGCCGCAGGTAGCGCAGGATCAACAGGCAGAAGCCCAGCGCCAGCGAGCCGTACACCCCGAACAACGCCGCGTGCGCATGCAGTGGCGTGGTGTTCAGGCCCTGGATGTAATACAGCGAGATCGGCGGGTTGATCAGGAAGCCGAACACCCCGGCGCCGAGCATGTTCCAGAACGCGGTCGCGATGAAGAACTGCAACGGCCAGCGAATCCGCGCCATCCACGGCGCGCGCTCCTTGAGGCGCCAGTTTTCCCAGGCTTCGTAGCCCAGCAGGATCAGGGGCACTACTTCCAGGGCGCTGAAGGTGGCGCCCACGGCCATCACTGGCGTGGTGGTGCCGGCAAAGTAGATGTGGTGGAAGGTGCCGGGTACGCCGCCGAGCATGAACAGCGAGGCCGACCCCAGGGTCGCGGTAGTGGCCAGGCGCTTGGAGACCAGTCCCATGCTGGTGAAGATGAACGCCAGGGCGGTGGTGGCGAACACTTCGAAGAAGCCCTCGACCCACAGATGCACCACCCACCAGCGCCAGTATTCCATGACCGACAGGTTGGTACGCTCGCCATAAAACAGGCCGGCGCCGTAGAACAGGCCGATGGCAATCACCGAGCAAGCCAGCAACGCCAGCAGGTTTTTATCGCCGGGCTGGCGCAGGGCAGGGACCATCGCGCGCAACATCAGCACCAGCCAGAACACGATCCCGGCGAACTTGGCGATTTGCCACAAGCGGCCCAGGTCGACGTATTCGTAGCCCTGGTGACCGAGCCAGAAGCTCCATTGCTGCGGCATCAGCTGGGCGATGGCGAGGAAGTTGCCGGCGTAGGAGCCGACGACCACCAGCACCAGCGCCCAGAACAGGATGTCAACGCCGAGCTTCTGCCATTTCGGGTCCTTGCCGCCGTTGATGAACGGCGCCAGGAACAACCCGGCCGCGAGGAACCCGGTGGCGATCCAGAACATCGCGCTCTGCAAATGCCAGGTCCGGGTCAGCGAGTAGGGGAACCATTTCGACAGCGGCAGGCCGTAGAAATCCTGGCCCTCGACGGTGTAGTGCGCGGTCACGCCGCCCATCAATACCTGGAAGCCGAACAACGCACCGACCAGCAGCAAGTATTTGCCCAAGGCCTTTTGCGACGGCGTGAGTTTGATCAGGCTCAGCGGGTCCTGGCCGGGAACCCTGGGCTCGCCTTCTTCGTGGTTGCGCAGGAATGCCCAGCCCCAGACCAGGAAACCGATACCGGCCAGCAACACGACAATGCTGACAATCGACCAGACCATGTTCTCGGCGGTCGGCTGGTTGTCGATCAAGGGTTCGTGGGGCCAGTTGTTGGTAAAGGTCGCGGCCTGACCGTCGCGTTCGGTGGCGGCGGCCCAGGCGGTCCAGAAGAAAAAGTAGGTCATCTGCTGGCGCCGGGCGGCATCGGGCAGGGTGTTTTCTTTCATCGCAAAGCTTTCGCGGCTGCCATGCAGCGATGCATCGTCGCCGAACAGCGCGTGGTAATACGCGGCGGTTTGCGCGATGGCCTGGACGCGACGTTCGCTGAGCACCAGCGTGCCGTTGACCAGGCGGTTGCCACGGTATTCGCGCTTGAGTTGATGGCGCAACAGGGCCTGCTGATCGTCATCGATGTCCGAATACGCCTTGGCGTAGTTTTGCTGCGCGGCCAGTTCCAGCCAGGCGAGCAGCTCGCGGTGCAGCCAGTCGGCGGTCCAGTCCGGTGCCTGGTAGGCGCCATGGCCCCAGATCGAGCCCAGCTGCATGCCGCCAATGCCCTGCCATGCGGTCTGGCCGTCGAGGATGTCGGTGGAGCGGAACAGGGTTTTGCCGTCGACGCTTTGCACTTGTTCGGGAATCGGCGGCGCCTGTCGGTAGATCTCGCGACCGAACCAGCCCAGCAGGCAAAAGGTCACGCCGAGGACGCCGATCAGCGACCACCATAATTTGCGGTATTCACCCATGGATCACCTCAATGTCAAAAAAAAAGCGCCCGCATAACGGGTATGCGGGCGCAGAAAACCCGGCCCTGTGATCGGGAAGAGTGGCCGGGGCGTTGCACGGGCGAATGATCGGTTGCCGCGATCATTCATGGGCGGGGAGGGAAGTGTTGCCGCCGTCCGAATGCATGGGATCCAATTTACGGTGCGGCCGGGATGGCGTC
This sequence comes from Pseudomonas fluorescens, assembly GCF_902498195.1. GTDB lineage: Bacteria > Pseudomonadota > Gammaproteobacteria > Pseudomonadales > Pseudomonadaceae > Aquipseudomonas > Aquipseudomonas fluorescens_BU. Next base: position 161,187 of record NZ_CABVIY010000004.1, read on the forward strand.
ACTTGTACACAGGGTCAGCGCTTTCATGTATGGGTTTAAACGATTCATACACAGGTATGAAGAGAGAGGGCATTCGCAGGAGCTGCCGCAGGCTGCGATCTTTTGATTTTGATTTCGGGATCAAAAGATCGCAGCCTGCGGCAGCTCCTGCCGGGGGGAATCTGGTCCTGCAAGAGTTGTTAGCGCAGCAGCTTCTGAAACTCCTCCACCGGCAATGGCGCGCTGTGCAGATACCCTTGATAGAAGTGGCAGCCCAGCCCTTGCAGGAACTCCAGTTGCTCCGGCGTCTCCACGCCTTCGGCAATCACCTTCAATTCCAGGCTGCGGGCCATGGCGACGATGGCGCGGATGATCTCGGCGTCGTTGGGGTCGGTGGTGGCGTCGCGAATGAACGACTGGTCGATTTTCAGGGTGTCGACCGGCAGGCGCTTGAGGTAGGTCAGTGAGGAGTACCCGGTGCCGAAGTCATCCATGGCGAAGCTCACGCCGAGCTTCTTCAGGCGCCGCATTTTGTTGATGGTGTCTTCCAGGTTCTGGATGACGATGCCTTCGGTGATCTCCAGTTTCAGCATGGTGCAGGGCAGGCCGTAGCGGGCGAGGCTGCCTTCGATGTGTTCGACGAAATCGTTCTGGCGGAATTGCCGCGGGCTGATGTTCACGCACAGGCTGAAATCGTGCGGGTCCACCAGGCCGTTGGCAATCAGTTGCCGGAAAGCCTTGCAGGCTTCGTCGACGATCCAGGTGCCGACCTCCAGGATCAACCCACTGTCCTCCAGCACCTTGATGAACTCGGCGGGCGATTGCGCGCCCAGTTCCGGGTGATTCCAGCGCACCAGCGCTTCGGCGCCGACGATGCGGTTATCCCGGGCATCGAGTTGCGGCTGGTAGTGCACGCGAAATTCGCCGCGGGAAAGCGCCAGGCGCAGATCGGTCTCCATGCGCAGGCGCTCGCTCGCGGCCTTTTGCATGGTGTTGTGGTACATCTGCGCGGTGTTGCGCCCCGAGTCCTTGGCCCGATACAGCGCGATGTCGGCGCGCTTGAGCAGGTCGGTCGGCGTGGAGCCGTGATCGGGAATCAGCGCAATGCCGATACTGGGTGTCACTTGCAGGCGCTGGCCGTCGAGGAACATGGGCTCGGACAGCAGTTCGCGCAACGTGTCGGCCAACTCGCTGACCTGCAGGCTGACATCGTTGCGCGACCCTTCGAGGCCGCTGAGCAGCACCACGAATTCGTCACCGCCCAGGCGCGCCACCGTGTCTTCCATGCGCACGCTGGCTTCCAGGCGCGCGGTGATGATTTTCAGCACCGTATCGCCCACCGGGTGGCCGAGCGAATCGTTGATGTGCTTGAAGTGGTCGAGGTCGAGAAACATCAGCGCGCCGCGCAGGTTATGGCGCTTGAGCAGGGCAATCTGCTGGCTCAGGCGGTCCATCAGCAGGGCGCGGTTGGGCAGGTTGGTCAGCGGGTCGTGGTAGGCCAGGTGGCGGATCTGTGCCTCGGCGTTTTTCAGCAGGCTGACGTCCCGCGCGGTCAGTAGCAGGCAGGCGGTTTCATTGAGGGTAATCGGTTCCACCGAGACCTCGACGGTCAGCAACTCGCCGCGCTTGTTGCGCCCGAGCATTTCCCGGTGGTGCACCCGGCCCTTGATCTGCAGTTCAGCCAGCAACGCCGAGCGTTGCTTCTCTTCGGCCCAGATTCCGACCTGGTACACCGTGCGGCCGATCACTTCATCGGCCCGGTAACCCGTGAGGCGGCAGAAGCCGTCGTTGACCTCCAGGTAGCGCCCGGTGTCCCGTTCGGTGATGGTGATGGCGTCGGGGCTGGAGTGGAACGCCTTGGCGAACTTCTCTTCGCTGGCCTTGAGGGCGGCTTCCGAGCGTTGCTGCTGGGTGATGTCGCGCAAGGTGGTGACGATGCACGGCTGGTCGCCGACGCTGATCTGCCGGCTGGAAATCACGCAGGTCAGCAATTGCCCGTCCTTGTGTTCGACCAGGATCGCCACGTTGTTCAGCGATTGTTCGCGGATCACCTGTTCGATGCGTTGCAGGCTTTTCGCCGAGGCGTCCCACAGGCCGATTTCGTCGGCGCTGCGCCCGATCACGTCGGCGGCGGTCCAGCCGAAGGTCTGGGTGAAGCTGGAGTTGATCTCGATGAACTGCCCGGTGTTCTGGTCGGTCACGCAGATCGGGTCCGGGCTGACCTGGAACAAGGTGGCGAATTTTTCCTCGGAAGCCACCAGCCGCTGTTCGCGCTCGACCTGTTCGGTGATGTCGAGGAGGGTGCCGGCCATGCGCAGGGGCAGGCCGTTATCATCGCGATAAAGCCGGGCACGGCTCTCCAGGTAGCGCGAGCTGCCGTCCGGCAATTGCACGCGGTAAGTCAGCTGATAGTTGCCCGCCGGCCCTTCGCGCAGGCTGCGGTAGGCATCGCGCATGGAGTTGCGTTCTTCATCGGGCACGCCTTCGAAAAACTCATCGAAGGATTCATGGAACGGTTTGGCCTCCATGCCGTGCAACTGGGCCGCGCGGGCCGAGCCGTAGAGCATGCCGCTGGGAATGTGCCAGTCCCAGGTGCCCAGTTGCGCCGAATCCAGCGCCAGGTCGAGGCGTTCCTGACTGTCCTTGAGCGCGTGCTCGGCGGCTTTGCGCTCGGTGGTGTCGAGGAAGGTGCTCAGCAGGTAGGGCTGGCCTTCGAGTTCAACCTTTTGCGCACTGAGAATGCCGTCGTGGATCTGCCCGTTGCTGGCGCGAAATTGCACCTCCATGCTGGTCAATTCGCCTTTGGCCTTGGTGGCCTTGACCAGTTCGGCCCGTTGTTCGGGGTGTACCCACAGGTCCAGTTCCAGGGTGGTGCGACCGATCGCGTCCTGCACCGGCCAGCCGAACAGGCTTTCGAAATACTGGTTGGCCTCGGTGATCAGGCCGTCATCCTGACGGGTCAGCAGGACCATGTTCGGGCACAGGTGAAACAGCGTGGCGAAGCGCTTTTCCGAGCTGCTCAAGGCCTGTTCGCGCTGGCGCTGGTGGGTGATTTCGCGGATCACGCCGATCATCCGGGGTCGACCGTGCTTGTCCGGCAGCAGGCTGCCACTGATTTCCAGCCAATGCAGGCTGCCATCGGGCCAGCGGATGCGGTGGTGCATGGCGTGTTCCAGCGGCGCGCCGGCGATCACCGCGTGGAAGGCACGAACGGTTTTCGCCCGGTCTTCCGGGGGCAGCAAGTCGAGGTATTCCAGGTCGGCCGGCAGCGGTTGCCGTGGATCGAAGCCGAACAGCGCCTGCGTACCCCGCGACCAACTGATTTGCCCGCGCTCGATATCCCAATACCAGGCGCCCAGGCGCGCGCCGTTGAGGGCGGCCAGCAATTGCGGGGCACTCTCCCAGCTCTGCTCTGAACGTTTGGGGTCAAGTGCCTGGATGCGCGGCATTGGCGGAATACGGTCAACAGATTTCGGCATTGGCAAGCCTTAGACTGAGTTAAGCGTTTGGCGCAGGGTTTCGCGGCTCTATAGGAGTAGCACAAGTTAGCCTTGAGTCCCTGGCAGATCGATCTGGGCATCCAGCAAGGCCATGAAAGCCCGTGCTGCATTCGACAGCGTCCGTTCCGTGTGCAGGATATAGCCTAGCTGGCGGGACAGTTGTATGCCCGGCAGAGGTATTCGCGCAACTTGTTCATCCAGCATGGTGCGCGGCAAGACACTCCAGGCCAGGCCAATGGACACCATCATCTTGATGGTTTCCAGGTAATTGGTGCTCATGGCGATGTTCGGCGTCAGGCCCTGGGCCTCGAACAGGCGCTGGACGATATGGTGGGTGAAGGTGTTGCCGCCGGGAAACACCGCCGGATGCCGGGCGATGTCCGCCAGGCTGACCTTGCCGTTGTTGATCAGTGAATGCTCCGGGGCGACCACGAAGTCCAGCGGGTCATCCCACACTGGCGTGGCCTTGACCAGCGCGTGGGGCTCGGGCGCCAGAGTAATGACCGCCAGTTCCGCGCGGCCGTGGAGGATTTCCTCGTAGGCCACTTCCGAGTCGAGAAACTGGATGTCCAGCGCGACGTCGGGGTAGCGCCGGGTGAACTCCCTTAATAAAGGCGGCAAGCGGTGCAGGCCGATGTGGTGACTGGTGGCCAGGGTCAGACGACCGGTCACCTCGCCAGTGAGGTTGGTCAGGGCGCGGCGCGTATCATCAAGGACGTTCAATATCTGGTAGGCACGCGGCAGCAGGGCGCGGCCCGCCTCGGTCAGGCCGACTTCACGGCCCAGCCGATCGAACAATCTTACTTTAAGTTGTTGCTCCAGCCCGGCGATGCGTTTGCTGATGGCGGGTTGGGTCAGATGCAGTCGCTCGCCGGCGCCGGAGAAGCTTCCGGTCTCGGCGATGGCAATAAAGGCATTGAGATTGGCCAGGTCCATGGAAGTATTCCAGTTGGTTATCCAAAGCATAAAAAATATGAATTTGAGTTATTTAATGTAACCCCATAGGATCAGCCTCACAAGCCAAAGGGTTATTGAAGTTCTCAAGGCCCAAGAGGTTTGTGTGGCGTGTTTGGTAGTTCAAATTCGGATGCCGGAAGTCCATAGCCAAGGCGCTGCGACGAGTCATAGCTTGCTATGGGGAGGAGCAGCAACGCAGGATGTGGGCTTCAGGCGCCGAAGTTGAGCTACCAAACACGCTACACAGACCTCTCTGGCATAGAAAAGCTGATGAGGAAACCGTCTGATGGCCGGCAAAACGCTCTACGACAAGCTCTGGGATTCGCATTTGGTCAAGCAGCGCGACGATGGCTCTGCGCTGATCTACATCGATCGTCACATCATCCACGAAGTGACGTCGCCGCAGGCCTTTGAAGGTCTGCGCCTGGCCGGGCGCAAGCCATGGCGCATCGATGCCAATATCGCGACCCCGGACCACAACGTACCGACCACCCCGGAGCGCAAGGGCGGCATCGAAGCCATCGCCGACCAGGTCTCGCGTTTGCAGGTCCAGACCCTCGACGATAACTGTGATGAATACGGCATCACCGAATTCAAGATGAATGACGTGCGCCAAGGCATCGTTCACGTCATCGGCCCGGAGCAGGGCGCGACCTTGCCGGGCATGACCGTGGTCTGCGGCGACTCCCATACCTCGACCCACGGCGCGTTCGGTGCCCTGGCCCACGGTATCGGCACTTCCGAGGTCGAGCACGTGCTCGCCACCCAGTGCCTGGTCGCCAAGAAAATGAAGAATATGTTGGTGTCGGTCGAAGGCAAACTGCCGTTCGGCGTGACCGCCAAGGACATCGTGCTCGCCGTGATCGGCAAGATCGGCACCGCCGGCGGTAACGGCCACGCCATCGAATTCGCTGGCAGCGCGATTCGCGACCTGTCCGTCGAAGGCCGCATGACCATCTGCAACATGTCCATCGAGGCCGGCGCTCGCGTAGGCCTGGTGGCGGCTGACGAAAAAACTGTGGCCTACGTGAAGGGCCGTCCATTCGCGCCGAAAGGCGCGGAATGGGATCTGGCCGTCGAAGCCTGGAAAGACCTGGTGTCCGACGCCGACGCGAAGTTCGACACCCTCGTCGAGCTCGACGCCACCCAGATCAAGCCGCAAGTCAGCTGGGGCACTTCGCCCGAGATGGTGCTGGCGGTTGACCAGAACGTACCGGATCCGGCCAAGGAAATGGACCTGGTCAAGCGTGGCTCCATCGAGCGCGCCTTGAAGTACATGGGGTTGACCGCCAATCAGGCGATTACCGACATTCAGCTGGACCGCGTGTTCATCGGTTCCTGCACCAACTCGCGGATCGAAGACCTGCGTGCGGCGGCGGTGATCGCCAAGGGCCGCAAAGTGGCCTCGACCATCAAGCAGGCCATCGTGGTGCCGGGCTCGGGCCTGGTGAAGGCGCAGGCCGAATCGGAAGGCCTGGACAAGATTTTCCTCGAAGCCGGTTTTGAATGGCGCGAGCCAGGCTGCTCGATGTGCCTGGCGATGAACCCGGACCGTCTGGAGTCGGGCGAGCATTGCGCGTCCACCTCGAACCGTAACTTCGAAGGCCGTCAGGGCGCCGGTGGTCGTACCCACCTGGTCAGCCCGGCCATGGCCGCGGCCGCCGCGGTGAACGGTCGTTTCGTCGACGTCCGTGAATTGATCTAAAGGAGCGCAGCATGAAAGCTTTTACCCAGCACACTGGACTTGTCGCGCCTCTGGATCGTGCCAACGTCGACACCGACCAGATCATCCCGAAGCAGTTCTTGAAGTCGATCAAGCGCACCGGTTTCGGTCCGAACCTGTTCGACGAGTGGCGCTACCTGGATGTCGGGCAGCCGTACCAGGACAACTCCAAGCGCCCGCTGAACAAGGATTTCGTGCTCAACGCCGAGCGTTACCAGGGCGCCAGCGTGCTGCTGGCCCGGGAGAACTTCGGTTGCGGCTCCAGCCGCGAGCACGCGCCATGGGCATTGGAAGAGTACGGGTTCCGCAGCATCATCGCGCCGAGCTACGCCGACATCTTCTTCAACAACAGCTTCAAGAACGGCTTGCTGCCGATCATCCTGAGCGATGCCGAAGTCGATGAGCTGTTCCAGCAGGTCGAGGCCGATCCGGGCTATCAGTTGCAGATCGATCTGCAAGCTCAGACCGTGACCCGTCCGGACGGCAAAGTCTTGAGCTTTGAAATCGATGCGTTCCGCAAGCACTGCCTGCTCAATGGCCTGGACGATATCGGCCTGACCTTGCAGGACGGCGATGCGATCGCGGCGTTCGAAGCCAAACACCGGGCGAGCCAGCCGTGGTTGTTTCGCGACGCGTGATTGATCCGGCATCGATGTAGGCAGGGCCGGCCCCTTCGCGAGCAAGCCCGCTCCCACATTGGCTGTACGGCGCTTACAAAACCCCTGTGGGAGCGGGCTTGCTCGCGAAGACGGCAGCACAGACACCGCAAGACCAAACCCCAAAAAGGAAGTCCCTCATGACCAGCACCGCCCGGCACAGTCAGGTCGTCCAGAAGCAATTCGGTGAACAGGCCGCGGCCTACCTGAGCAGCGCTGTCCACGCTCAAGGCACCGAATTCGCGCTGCTACAAGCCGAGCTGGCGGGGCAGGGCGAGGCCCGGGTGCTGGACCTGGGGTGTGGCGCCGGTCACGTGAGTTTTCAGGTGGCGTCGCTGGTCAAGGACGTGGTGGCCTACGACCTGTCGCAACAAATGCTCGACGTGGTCGCCGCCGCAGCCGTCGATCGTGGCCTGAGTAATGTCACCACCGTCAACGGCGCCGCCGAACGCCTGCCGTTCGCCGATGGCGAGTTCGATTTCGTCTTCAGCCGTTATTCAGCGCACCATTGGAGCGACCTCGGCCTGGCCCTGCGCGAAGTTCGCCGGGTGCTGAAGCCCGGTGGCGTAGCCGCTTTCATTGATGTGTTGTCACCGGGCAGCCCGTTGTTCGACACTTACCTGCAAAGCGTCGAAGTGCTGCGGGACACCAGCCACGTGCGCGATTATTCCGCCGGGGAATGGTTGCGCCAGGTCAGCGAAGCGGGGTTGCATACCCGCAGTACCACCCGTCAGCGGTTGCGCCTGGAGTACAACTCCTGGGTCGAGCGCATGCGCACGCCACAGGTGATGCGCGCGGCGATCCGCGAGCTGCAGCAGGCGATGGGCAACGAAGTACGCGAATATTTTGAGATTGAGGCCGATGGTTCGTTCAGTACCGATGTACTTGTACTGATGGCCGAACGATAAGAATTTTTCCGGGCGCGCCGCGAGCGCACCGACTGATGACATGAGGAAAGCATGAGCAAGCAGATTCTGATTCTCCCTGGTGACGGTATTGGCCCGGAAATCATGGCCGAAGCGGTCAAGGTGCTGGAACTGGCCAACGACAAGTTCGCCCTGGGCTTCGAGCTGAGCCACGACGTGATCGGTGGCGCCGCCATCGACAAGCACGGCGTGCCGCTGGCCGATGAAACCCTGGAGCGCGCCCGCGCGGCCGACGCCGTGCTGCTGGGCGCTGTTGGCGGCCCGAAATGGGACACCATCGAGCGTGACATCCGTCCAGAGCGCGGCCTGCTGAAAATCCGTGCGCAACTGGGCCTGTTCGGCAACCTGCGTCCGGCGATCCTGTACCCGCAACTGGCCGAAGCATCGAGCCTGAAGCCAGAAATCGTTTCCGGCCTGGACATCCTGATCGTTCGCGAGCTGACCGGCGGTATTTACTTCGGCGCGCCACGCGGCACCCGTACCCTGGAAAACGGCGAGCGTCAGTCCTACGACACCCTGCCGTACAGCGAAAGCGAAATCCGTCGCATCGCCCGTGTCGGTTTCGACATGGCCATGGTGCGCAACAAGAAGCTGTGCTCGGTGGACAAGGCCAACGTACTGGCGTCCAGCCAGCTGTGGCGCGAAGTGGTCGAGCAAGTGGCCAAGGATTACCCTGAAGTCGAACTGAGCCACATGTACGTCGACAACGCCGCCATGCAACTGGTGCGCGCGCCGAAGCAGTTCGACGTGATCGTCACCGACAACATGTTTGGCGACATCCTGTCCGACCAGGCGTCGATGCTCACCGGTTCCATCGGCATGCTGCCGTCGGCGTCCCTGGACACCAATAACAAAGGCATGTACGAGCCGTGCCACGGTTCTGCACCGGATATCGCCGGCCAGGGCATTGCCAACCCGCTGGCGACCATTCTGTCGGTGTCGATGATGCTGCGTTACAGCTTCAACCAGCAGGCCGCGGCCGATGCCATCGAGAAAGCCGTCAGCCTGGTGCTGGATCAGGGCTTGCGCACGGGCGACATCTGGTCGACCGGTTGCACTAAAGTCGGTACGCAGCAAATGGGTGACGCAGTAGTCGCCGCGCTGCGGAATCTGTAATCTCTCGGGCCCGCTGCCACTTTCACCCCCGGACGCAGCGGTCCACATTTCAAGAAGGTGTAGTTGCGATGAAACGTGTAGGTCTGATCGGTTGGCGCGGTATGGTCGGTTCCGTGCTCATGCAGCGGATGCTGGAAGAGCAGGATTTCGATCTTATCGAGCCGGTGTTTTTCACCACTTCCAATGTCGGTGGCCAAGGCCCGTCCGTGGGCAAGGATATTGCTCCGCTCAAGGACGCTTACAGCATTGAAGAGCTGAAAACCCTCGACGTGATTCTGACCTGCCAGGGTGGCGACTACACCAGCGAAGTCTTCCCGAAGCTGCGCGAAGCCGGCTGGCAGGGTTACTGGATCGACGCCGCTTCCAGCCTGCGCATGCAGGATGACGCGGTCATCGTGCTGGACCCGGTCAACCGTAAGGTCATCGACCAGCAGCTGGACGCGGGCACCAAGAACTACATCGGCGGCAACTGCACCGTCAGCCTGATGCTGATGGGCCTGGGCGGCCTGTTCGAAGCCGGCCTGGTGGAGTGGATGAGCGCCATGACGTATCAGGCGGCCTCCGGTGGCGGCGCGCAGCACATGCGTGAACTGATCAAGCAAATGGGCGTGACCCACGGCGCCGTCGCCGACCAACTGGCCGACCCGGCCAGTGCGATCCTCGACATCGACCGTCGCGTGGCCGAAGCCATGCGCAGCGACGCCTACCCGACCGAACACTTCGGCGTACCGCTGGCCGGCAGCCTGATCCCGTGGATCGACAAGGAACTGCCGAACGGCCAGAGCCGCGAAGAGTGGAAGGCCCAGGCCGAGACCAACAAGATCCTCGGCCGTTTCAAGAGCCCGATCCCAGTGGATGGCATCTGCGTGCGCGTCGGCGCCATGCGCTGCCACAGCCAGGCGTTGACCATCAAGCTGAACAAGGATGTGCCGATCGCCGATATCGAAGGGCTGATCAGCCAGCACAACCCATGGGTCAAGCTGGTGCCGAACAACCGCGAGATCAGCATGCAGGAACTGAGCCCGACGAAAGTCACCGGTACCCTGAACGTGCCGGTCGGCCGCCTGCGCAAACTGAACATGGGTTCGCAGTTCGTCGGCGCGTTCACCGTCGGCGACCAGCTGCTGTGGGGCGCGGCGGAACCGCTGCGTCGCATGCTGCGGATCCTGCTTGAGCGTTGATCGATTGATGTAAACAAAGAACCCGTGCCTTGAAAGAGGTGCGGGTTTTTTTATTCCTGACAGTCTGAAGTTTATTGGTTGCCCAGGCCGGCCTCTTCGCGAGCAAGCCCGCTCCCACAGGTATCAGTGCAATCCATGTGGGAGCGGGCTTGCTCGCGAAGAGGCCGGAACAGGCACCGCGGATCCTGTCGAATTGCCTGCATGCCCCTCACCCGGTAAAGTGCCGCTCCCCCCGTTTCGCCAGAGGTAAAACCATGACCCAGTCCCTTGATATTGCCGTGATCGGCGCCACCGGTACTGTTGGCGAAACACTTGTGCAGATTCTCGAAGAGCGCGACTTCCCGGTCGGTACTCTCCATCTGTTGGCCAGCAGCGAATCCGCCGGCAGTTCGGTGCCGTTTCGCGGCAAGAACGTGCGGGTGCGGGAAGTCGATGAGTTCGACTTCAGCAAAGTACAGCTTGTGTTTTTTGCGGCAGGCCCGGCGGTGACCCTGAGTTTCGCCGCGCGTGCCACGGCGGCGGGCTGCTCGATCATCGACCTGTCCGGCGCTTTGCCGGCTGACGAGGCGCCGCAGGTGGTGCCTGAGGCCAATGCCCAGGTAGTGGGCGGCCTGAAAAAGCCGTTTCAAATCAGCAGCCCGAGCCCCTCGGCCACCACGTTGGCGGTGGTGCTGGCGCCCTTGCTGGGCTTGCTCGACCTGCAACGCATCAACCTGACCGCAAGTCTGGCAGTGTCGGCCCAGGGCCGCGAAGCGGTGACTGAACTGGCGCGGCAGACCGCCGAACTGCTCAATGTACGTCCCCTGGAGCCGAAGTTCTTCGACCGGCAGATGGCCTTCAACCTGCTGGCCCAGGTCGGCAAGCCGGACGAGCAGGGTCATACGCTGCTGGAAAAACGCCTGGTGCGTGAGCTGCGCCAGGTCATGGCGCTGCCTTCCTTGAAGATTTCTGTCACTTGCATTCAAGCCCCGGTGTTTTTTGGCGATAGCTATAGCGTGACCTTGCAGTCAGCCAGCGAGATCGACCTGGCGAAAGTCAACGCGGCGCTGGAAGATGCCCCCGGCATCGAGCTGGTGGAAGCCGGTGATTACCCGACAGCGGTCGGCGATGCGGTAGGCCAGGATGTGGTCTACGTGGGTCGGGTTCGTCGGGGTGTCGACGACCTGTCGGAACTAAATATGTGGCTGACGTCAGATAACGTACGCAAGGGCTCGGCGCTCAATGCTGTGCAGCTGGCTGAATTGTTGATAAAAGACCTGCTGTAAAAGATACTTGGCGACAAATTTGCGAATGGTTCCGGGCGAGCGTCATGCTGGGCCGGAATGCTGATGGCAAGCCACCCTGCGGGGCTTTCCGGGGCATGCACGAAACGATCGCGCGCGACGACCCTTCGTCGCCGCGCGCCATGCCTTACGGCAGCGGCAATCAATACCTTCTCGCTGGCCGAGGAATGTTCAAACTAAGGATGAGCTATGGTTCAAGTTCGCAAACTGGTGTTAGCAATAGCGGCCGCCTCGGCGCTGTCCTCCGGTATGGCGCATGCCCTCGGGCTCGGGGAATTGACCCTGAAATCGACGCTGAACCAGCCGTTGGTGGCGGAAATCGAGTTGCTCGACGTCAAGGAACTCACCGCTGCCGAAGTGGTGCCTAGCCTGGCTTCACCTGAAGAGTTCGCCAAGGCCGGTGTCGACCGCCAGGCGTTTCTCAATGACCTGACCTTTACCCCGGTGCTGAACGCCAGCGGTAAAAGCATCCTGCGTGTGACCTCCAGCAAACCGCTTTCCGAGCCGATGGTGAAATTCCTGGTTCAGGTGATGTGGCCCAACGGTCGTCTGCTGCGCGACTACAGCGTGCTGCTCGATCCGTCCAAATTCTCCCCGCAGACGGCTGAAGCGGCTGCGCAGCCAGCACCGACCCAGGGCGTTACGCCACCCGTTACCGGTGCGACCAAACCGTCCCAGTACACCACCACGCCGCGCGATACCCTGTGGGAAATCGCCGCGAAGGCGCGTAATGGCGGGTCGATCCAGCAAACCATGCTGGCCATCCAGGCCATGAACCCGGATGCCTTCATCGACGGCAACATCAACCGCTTGAAAACCGGGCAAGTGCTGCGCCTGCCGGATCAGGCGCAAAGCACCAGCCTGCCGCAACCCAAGGCGATTGCCGAAGTGGCGGCGCAGAACACCGCCTGGCGCCAGGGGCGTCGCTATGTGGCGAAGCCTGGAACCGGGCAGCAGCAACTCGACGCGACCAATCGTGGCCGTGGCGAAGCGGTCTCGACACAGGCCGGCCAGGATAATCTGAGCCTGGTGTCGGCGGAGTCCGGCAAGGCCCGCGGCAAAGGTGCCGCTGGCGATGCCAAGGCGTTGAGCAACAAGCTCGCCGTGACCCGCGAAAGCCTCGACACGACCCGTCGTGACAACGAGGAACTCAGAAGCCGCATGACCGATCTGCAAAGTCAGATGGACAAGCTGCAAAAGCTGATCGAGCTGAAGAATAACCAGCTGGCCAAATTGCAGGCTGAAGGTGCTGCGGGCAAGCCGGCCGACGCTGTTGTCGCGGCCGCGCCGGCGATCACCGCGGAACTGGCGGCCAGCCCTGCGCCAGCACCCGCCGAACCTGCACCTGCACCTGCACCTGCACCTGCAACGCCTGCTCCGGCCGCGGCGGCACCTGAAGTGGCCCCGGTTCCGGCCGAGCCAGTCGTCGAGCCGGCACCGGTCGCCTCGGATGACCAGACATTCAACGAGTTGCTGACCAATCCATGGCTGCTGGGCCTGGCCGGTGGCGGGGCCGTGGTTGCCTTGCTGTTGTTGCTATTGCTGGCCCGTCGCCGCAAAGCCCAGCAGGAAGCCGAGAAACACCTGCGCATGGCGCGCGCCCTGGCCGAGGATCAGCCGTTTTCCGCCGATCTCGACCTGCCGGAAAGCAGCTTCGAAGGCCTGGAAGTGCCGCCGCCAAGCGTGAAACTCGCGACCGTGCCGGATCCCGTTCCAGCCCCGGCTCCAGCACCGGCCCCGGTGATCGCGCCGGTCATCGTCACGCCGCCGATCGCCGCACCGCTGGTGTCGCCGGCCGCCGAACGTTCCGATGACGTCCTGGGCCAGGCCCGGTCGCATATCGACGCCGGTCGCCTGAATCAGGCCGCCGCGCTGCTGGAAGAGGGTGTCAAGCAAGAGCCGCAGCGCAGTGATGTGCGCCTGAAATTGATGGAGGTCTACGGCCTGCAGGGTGACCGCGATGCATTCGTGGCTCAGGAGCGTCAGTTGGTGGCCAACGGCGATAATTTTGCCCAGGTCGAAAAACTGAAAAGCCGTTTTCCGGCGATGGCGCTGGTCGCAGCCGGTGGTATCGCCGCCGCTGCCGTCGCTGCCGAGCTGGACGCGCAATATGTGAAGGACCTGCTGCTGGACGAACCGCAAGCGCCGGAGCCAGAGCCTGAACCTGAACCTGAACCGACCCTGGTCGATGACGATTTCGACAGCGCGTTCGACCTGAGCCTGGATGATCTGGACACCATCACGCCGGTCGCCGTTACGCCGGCGCCGCCCGTGGAGCCTGAACCTGAAACGGCGACGCTGGACGAGCTGGAAGATTTCCCGCTGGACGACGATCTGAGCTTTGAATCGGTGCTGCAGCAGCAGACTGAAATCAAGGAAAACCTCGACGATCTCTCGGATTTCGACCTGGACATGGACCTCGGTGGCGAGCCTTCGCCGGCGACCCTGGCCGAAGACGATTTCCTGCTGAGCCTGGACGACGACCTCAAGGACCTGCCCGTTGCCGAAGAAGCACCGGCGGCCCCGGAAGTGGCGCTGGACGACCTGGAGTTGCCGGCCGATTTCGACCTGTCCCTGGCCGATGAGATGGATGCGCCAGCGGCGCCGGATGCGTTTGCCGCCGAGCTGGATGACGTCAACGCCGAACTGGATCGCCTGTCCCAGAGCATCAGCGAACCGACCTTCACCGTTGACGACGCCCTGGCGACCGTGGACGACGAGCCGGAGTTCGATTTCCTGTCCGGCACCGACGAAGTGGCCACCAAGCTCGATCTGGCCCAGGCCTACATCGACATGGGTGACAGCGACGGCGCCCGGGACATCCTCAATGAGGTGGTGACCGAAGGCGACGAAGGCCAGAAGAGCGAAGCCAAGGAGATGCTTTCGCGCCTGGCTTGAGTGATCGAAGCAGATGTAGACGAAACGGCAGCCCGGTAAGGCTGCCGTTTTTGTTCAGGCAGTGGCTGGGGTGGTGTTTGTCAGGTCCTCTTCGCGAGCAAGCCCGCTCCCACAAGTGATTGGCGGCGCACACAGATCCAATGTGGGAGCGGGCTTGCTCGCGAAGAGGCCGTCACATTCGACGCAGTACGGTCTGTTGCACTGGCATCCCGGTCCGACACCCTTATAATGCCCGCCTTAGCGAATATCAGCAGGCTGTCACCCCTTGGCAAACATAGATAACCCGGCCGCCGAAATGGCGGCCGACGGATTTTTCCGGATCGCGTTGGGCGTTGAATACAAGGGCTCGCGCTATCGCGGCTGGCAGCGCCAGGCCTCCGGCGTGCTCACCGTGCAGGAAACCCTCGAAAACGCCTTGTCCAAAGTCGCCGATTCACCGGTTTCGCTGCTATGCGCCGGGCGTACCGATGCCGGCGTGCATGCCTGCGGACAAGTGGTGCATTTCGATACCCGGGTCGAGCGGTCGATGAAAGCCTGGGTCATGGGCGCCAACATCAACTTGCCCCACGACGTCAGTGTCAGCTGGGCCAAGGTCATGCCGGCGCATTTTCATGCCCGGTTCAAGGCCATCGCCCGTCGCTACCGCTATGTGATCTACAACGATCAGATCCGCCCGGCGCACTTGAACGAAGAAATCACCTGGAACCATCGTCCGCTGGATGTCGAGCGCATGGCCGAAGCGGCGCAATACCTGGTGGGCACCCATGATTTCAGCGCCTTCCGCGCCGGTCAGTGCCAGGCCAAGTCGCCGATCAAGGAGCTGCATCACCTGCGCGTGACGCGCCACGGCAAGATGATCGTGCTGGACATCCGTGCCAGCGCCTTCTTGCACCACATGGTGCGTAACATTGCCGGGGTATTGATGACCATCGGTTCCGGCGAGCGTCCGGTGCAGTGGATGAAGGAAGTGCTGGAGAGCCGTATCCGTCGTTCCGGCGGGGTCACCGCCCATCCGTTTGGCCTGTATCTGGTGCAGGTCGAGTACCGCGACGAGTTCCAATTGCCCGAGCGTTTTATCGGGCCGCACTTCCTCACCGGTTTCTCCGAACTTGACGGCTGACGCCCTCGAACGCTTTTGTTACCATCCGGGACTTTCTCGGATTTGCCGTGGGGTTTTATCGACATGTCAGCCGTTCGCAGCAAGATTTGCGGGATTACCCGCATAGAGGATGCGTTGGCGGCGGTCGAAGCCGGGGCCGATGCCATCGGATTCGTTTTCTACGCCAAGAGCCCGCGGGCGGTGACGTTCCAGCAGGCACGCGCGATCATCCAGGCGTTGCCGCCGTTCGTCACCACCGTGGGGCTGTTCGTCAATGCCAGTCGGTGCGAGTTGGGCGAAATCCTCGACGCCGTGCCGCTGGACCTGTTGCAGTTCCATGGCGACGAAAGCGCCGAGGAATGCGAAGGCTGGCATCGTCCGTACATCAAGGCGTTGCGGGTCAAGGCCGGTGATGACATCGGCGCAGCCTGTGCCGCCTATCCGGGCGCCAGCGGTATTTTGCTGGACGCCTACGTCGAAGGTGTTCCCGGTGGAACCGGCGAAGCGTTCGACTGGTCACTGATACCGCAGGGCTTGAGCAAGCCGATCATCCTGGCGGGCGGCCTGACCCCGGATAACGTCGCCGAGGCCGTGAAGCGGGTTCAGCCTTATGCGGTGGATGTCAGCGGCGGGGTAGAGGCGAGCAAGGGCATCAAGGATCACGCAAAGATCAAGGCGTTCATCAAGGCGGCACGCGGATGATGTGACGGCTGGCACACTGCCGCCGTCCACTGCACTGTACAAAACGGCTGAGGATTGATGGGCGGTACGCAGGTCATGCTTCACTGACCCGGCCACTCATCAAACATCGCCGCACACATGAATTTAGCTCAAGGGCATACGCGGGGCTGCGAACCAGAGCGTTCGGGCCGCCGGTACTGGAGAAAGAAAGCATGAGCAACTGGTTGGTAGACAAACTGATCCCTTCGATCATGCGTTCCGAGGTCAAGAAGAGCTCGGTGCCTGAAGGTCTTTGGCACAAGTGCCCGTCTTGCGAGGCTGTGTTGTATCGTCCGGAGCTGGAAAAGACCCTGGACGTTTGCCCCAAGTGCAATCACCACATGCGTATCGGCGCACGCGCCCGCATCGACATTTTCCTCGACGCCGAAGGCCGTGCCGAACTGGGCGCGGACCTGGAGCCGGTTGACCGTCTGAAATTCCGTGACGGCAAGAAGTACAAGGATCGCCTGAGCGCTGCGCAAAAGCAGACCGGCGAAAAGGACGCGCTGATCTCCATGAGCGGTACCCTGCTGGGCATGCCGGTGGTGGTGTCGGCGTTCGAGTTCAACTTCATGGGCGGTTCCATGGGGGCCATCGTCGGCGAGCGCTTCGTGCGCGCCGCCAACTATGCGCTGGAAAAGCGCTGCCCGATGATCTGCTTCTCCGCCTCCGGTGGTGCGCGGATGCAGGAAGCGTTGATTTCCCTGATGCAAATGGCCAAGACCTCCGCGGTCCTGGCGCGCCTGCGTGAAGAAGGCATTCCGTTCATCTCCGTGCTGACCGACCCGGTCTACGGCGGTGTATCCGCCAGCCTGGCGATGCTGGGCGACGTGATCGTCGGCGAGCCGAAGGCCCTGATCGGTTTCGCCGGTCCGCGCGTCATCGAGCAGACCGTGCGCGAGAAACTGCCGGAAGGCTTCCAGCGCAGCGAATTCCTGCTGGAGCACGGTGCCATCGACATGATCATTCATCGTCAGGAGCTGCGTCCGCGCCTGGGCAACCTGCTGGCGCAAATGATGGGCCTGCCGACGCCGAAATTCGTCGCCGCGCCAATCGAACCGATCGTCGTTCCACCGGTGCCTGCCAACCTATGACCCAACGTACCCTTGGCGAGTGGCTCGCCTACCTTGAGCAGTTGCACCCTTCGGCCATCGACATGGGCCTTGAGCGCTCGCAACAGGTAGCGTCCCGCATGGGACTGGGCAAGCCGGCGCCTCGGGTGATCACGGTCACGGGCACCAACGGCAAGGGCTCCACCTGTGCGTTCGTGGCCTCGTTGCTGCGCGCCCAGGGCCTGAAAGTCGGTGTCTACAGCTCCCCGCACCTGCTGCGTTACAACGAGCGGGTGCAGGTCAATGGCGTCGAAGCCACGGATGCCGAGCTGTGCCAGGCCTTCGCTGCGGTGGAGGCAGGGCGCGGCGACACATCCCTGACCTATTTCGAAATGGGCACCCTGGCGGCGTTCTGGCTGTTTCAACAGTCCGGGCTTGATGCCGTGGTGCTGGAAGTGGGTCTGGGCGGGCGTCTTGATACCGTCAATGTGGTGGACGCCGACATGGCGCTGGTCACCAGCATTGGCGTCGATCATGCGGATTACCTGGGCGATACCCGGGAGTCCGTGGCCTTCGAGAAGGCCGGCATCTTCCGCCAGGGCGCGGCTGCGCTCTGTGGCGACCTGAATCCTCCGCAACCCCTGCTGGACAAGGCGCGCGAGCTCAATTGCCCGTTTTTCCTGCGTGGACGCGATTTCGACCTCGGCATCACCGATCACCACTGGCAATGGCGCGGTGTCGACGCCCGGGGCCGTGTGGTCGAGTTGCGCGACCTGCCATTACTCGATCTGCCGATGGAAAACGCAGCACTGGCATTGCAGGCTTATCTGCTGCTCGGGTTGCCTTGGGTCGATGCGCAGCTCATCCAGGCCTTGCAGGCGACGCGTGTGGTCGGTCGTCTCGATCGCCGACAGGTCGACTGGCAGGGCAAGCGTCTGAACCTGTTGCTGGATGTGGGGCACAACCCGCATGCGGCGGAGTACCTGGCCCGGCGCCTGGCCAGCCGTGCGCCGGTTGGCAAGCGTCTGGCGGTGTTCGGACTGCTGGCGGACAAGGATCTGGATGGTGTGATTGACGAGTTGAGTGCTAGTGTCGAGCACTGGGCCGTCGCGCCGCTGGATTCGCCGCGGGCACGGCCGGTTGCCGAACTGCACGCGGCGCTGCAACAGCGCGGTGCGTCGGTAACGTCTTATGACAGTGTGTCCGCCGCCCTGGAAGGGCAGTGCGCGCTGGCGACGAGCGACGATGAAATTCTGTTGTTCGGATCATTTTATTGTGTCGCCGAGGCCCTTGAGTGGCTGACCCGGCACTCCACGGAGGAAGCGGCAAATGGCATTGCTGGATAAAGCCTACAAACAGCGCATGGTTGGCGCACTGGTCCTGGTGGCGCTGGCGGTGATTTTCCTGCCGATGCTGTTTTCCCGCCAGGATGAGCAGCGCCAGGTGACGGTCGAGGCACCGGCCGCGCCGCAAGCGCCGGCCATGCCGCAAGTGCAGGTCGAGCCGGTGGTGGTGCCTGAGCCGCAAGCCTTGCCTCAGGAGCCGGTGCCGAGCGACGACGAGATTGCCCAGCAGGCTCCGGTCGCGCCGAGCGCGCCTGTTGCATCGGCGCCGGCGCCCGCCGCCAAGCCGGTTACGCCGCCGCCTGCCCCCGCACCGGTCCCGGCGCTGGCCGCCAAACCGGCGACAGCCCCGGCCCAGCCCATCACGGCAGCCCCGGGCAAGCCGGACACCACGCAAAGCCGCGTCGATGCCAACGGCCTGTCGGTCAGCTGGTCGGTGCAGCTGGCGAGCCTGTCCAGCCGTGAAAGCGCGGAAAAACTGCAGAAAACCCTGCGCAGCCAGGGTTACAACGCCTATATCCGTTCGGCCGACGGCAAGAACCGGGTGTTTGTCGGGCCGTTGATCGAGCGCGCCGAGGCTGATCGCCTGCGTGACTTGTTGAACCGCCAGCAGAACCTCAAGGGGTTTGTGGTGCGTTTTCAGCCGGAGCGCGGCTAAATCTATCGCCCCGATTTGAAATGCACTGACAATCGCAGCTTACCGATAAGCATGGGCTCTGCTAAAATGCGCCGCCTTATCCGTCTGTAGGCTGCACTGTGCCATTTACCTGGGTTGACTGGGCGATCGTTGCTATCGTCGCCATCTCCGCATTGATCAGTCTGAGCCGCGGCTTCGTCAAAGAAGCACTGTCGCTGGTGACCTGGATCATCGCAGGAGTCGTTGCCTGGATGTTCGGTGGCTCATTGTCCGAGTACCTCGCCGGATACATCGAAACACCTTCGGCTCGCGTGATCGCGGGCTGCACCATCATGTTTGTCGCCACCCTGGTGGTAGGCGCAATGATCAATTATCTGATCGGCGAGTTGGTACGTGTCACCGGGCTGTCCGGGACCGATCGATTCCTCGGCATGGCCTTCGGCGCCACGCGTGGCGGGTTGCTGGTGGTCGTGGCGGTCGGGCTGTTGAGCCTGGGGCCGGTACAGCACGACGAGTGGTGGCAACAGTCCCAGCTCGTGCCAAAATTTCTATTGGTCGCCGACTGGTCCAAAAACCTGATTCTCGGGTGGAGCAGTCAGTGGCTTGCCAGCGGAATCAGCGTACCCGCTGATATGCCGTTCAAGGAGCACCTCTTGCCGATGGCCAAAACGCCTCAGTGAGTTGTGTTCAGTTCAGATCCATTAAGTAGGGGTTGCGTCGCATGTGTGGCATCGTCGGTATCGTCGGTAAGTCGAACGTCAATCAGGCGCTGTATGACGCGCTAACCGTCCTCCAGCACCGCGGCCAGGACGCTGCCGGTATCGTGACCAGCCATGATGGCCGGTTATTCCTGCGCAAGGACAATGGCCTGGTGCGTGACGTGTTCCATCAGCGTCACATGCAGCGTCTGGTCGGCCACATGGGCATCGGCCATGTGCGCTACCCGACCGCGGGCAGCTCGACGTCGGCCGAAGCTCAACCGTTTTACGTCAACTCGCCTTACGGCATCACCCTGGCGCACAACGGTAACCTGACCAACGTTGAACAGCTGGCCAAGGAGATTTACGAATCTGACCTGCGCCACGTCAACACCAGCTCCGACTCGGAAGTGCTGCTCAACGTGTTCGCGCACGAACTGGCCCAGCGTGGCAAGTTGCAGCCTACCGAAGAAGACGTGTTTGCTGCCGTCACTGACGTGCACAACCGTTGCGTCGGCGGCTACGCCGTGGTGGCGATGGTGACCGGCTACGGCATCGTCGGTTTCCGCGATCCGCACGGCATCCGCCCGATCGTGTTCGGCCAGCGTCACACCGACGAAGGCGTCGAGTACATGATCGCCTCCGAAAGCGTGTCCCTGGACGTGCTCGGCTTCACCCTGATTCGCGACCTGGCGCCGGGCGAAGCGGTCTACATCACTGAAGACGGCAAGCTGCACACCCGTCAGTGCGCGACCAACCCGTCCCTGACCCCGTGCATCTTCGAACACGTCTACCTGGCGCGTCCGGACTCGATCATCGACGGCGTGTCGGTGTACAAGGCCCGCCTGCGCATGGGTGAGAAGCTCGCCGAGAAGATCCTGCGCGAACGCCCTGATCACGACATCGACGTGGTCATCCCGATCCCGGACACCAGCCGCACCGCGGCCCTGGAGCTGGCGAACCACCTGGGCGTGAAATTCCGCGAAGGCTTCGTGAAGAACCGCTACATCGGCCGGACCTTCATCATGCCGGGCCAGGCTGCGCGGAAAAAATCCGTACGCCAGAAACTCAACGCGATCGAGCTGGAATTCCGCGGCAAGAACGTGATGCTGGTGGACGACTCCATCGTGCGCGGCACCACCTGCAAGCAGATCATCCAGATGGCACGCGAAGCGGGCGCCAAGAACGTTTACTTCTGCTCCGCCGCACCGGCCGTGCGTTTCCCGAACGTCTACGGCATCGACATGCCGAGCGCCCACGAGCTGATCGCCCACAACCGTTCGACCCAGGACGTGGCCGACCTGATCGGTGCCGACTGGCTGATCTATCAGGACCTGCCTGACTTGATCGAAGCGGTGGGTGGCGGCAAGATCAAGATCGACAAGTTCGATTGCGCGGTATTCGACGGCCAGTACGTCACCGGCGATGTCGACGAGGCATACCTGAACAAGATCGAACAGGCGCGTAACGATGCCTCCAAGGTCAAGACGCAGGCAGTCAGCGCGATCATCGATCTGTACAACAACTGAGTAACTACCGGCCCTGAGGGGCCGGTTTTGTATCTGGCTTTTAATTTTCGAGAATAGGGAAAGGAGTGACAGCATGAGTCAGGATTGGGATGCCGGTCGGTTGGACAGCGACCTCGAAGGCGTAGCGTTCGATACCCTGGCCGTACGCGCCGGTCAGCACCGTACGCCGGAAGGCGAACACGGTGATCCGATGTTCTTCACTTCCAGCTATGTGTTCCGCACCGCCGCCGACGCGGCCGCGCGCTTTGCCGGGGAAGTGCCGGGCAACGTCTACTCGCGCTACACCAACCCTACCGTGCGCGCCTTTGAAGAGCGCATTGCCGCCCTGGAAAGCGCCGAGCAAGCCGTGGCCACCGCCACCGGCATGGCCGCGATCATGGCGGTGGTGATGAGCCTGTGCAGCGCCGGCGACCATGTACTGGTGTCGCGCAGCGTATTCGGTTCGACCATCAGCCTGTTCGAGAAGTATTTCAAGCGTTTCGGCGTCGAAGTCGACTACGTGCCCCTGGCGGACCTGTCCGGCTGGGATGCGGCGATCAAGGCCAATACCAAGCTGCTGTTCGTCGAATCGCCCTCCAACCCGCTGGCAGAACTGGTGGACATCGCCGAGCTGGCGAACATCGCGCATGCCAAGGGCGCGATGCTGGTGGTCGATAACTGCTTCTGCACCCCGGCCTTGCAGCAACCGCTGAAAATGGGCGCTGACGTTGTCGTGCACTCGGCCACCAAGTTCATCGACGGCCAGGGTCGTTGCATGGGCGGCGTCGTGGCCGGTCGCAGCGAACAAATGAAAGAAGTGGTCGGCTTCCTGCGCACTGCCGGGCCGACCCTGAGCCCGTTCAACGCCTGGATCTTCCTCAAGGGCCTGGAAACCCTGAACCTGCGGATGAAGGCGCATTGCGCCAACGCCCAGCAACTGGCCGAGTGGCTGGAGCAGCAGGATGGCATCGAGAAGGTCCACTACGCCGGCCTCAAGAGCCATCCACAGCACGAATTGGCCCAGCGTCAGCAGAAGGGGTTCGGTGCCGTGGTGAGTTTCGAGGTCAAGGGCGGCAAAGAGGGCGCCTGGCGCTTTATCGATGCGACCCGCCTGATTTCGATCACCGCCAACCTGGGCGACAGCAAAACCACCATCACCCACCCGAGCACCACCTCCCACGGCCGCCTGGCGCCGCAAGAGCGTGAGGCCGCGGGTATTCGTGACAGCCTGATCCGCATCGCGGTCGGCCTGGAAGACGTGGCGGACCTGCAAGCCGACCTGGCGCGCGGTCTGGCTGCGTTGTGATCGAATTGTCCACGCCGGGTAGTTCCAATGGTCGTGTAGCGCTGGTCACCGGCGCTGCACGGGGCATCGGGCTGGGCATCGCGGCCTGGTTGATCAGCGAAGGCTGGCAAGTGGTGCTGACGGATCTGGACCGGGTGCGCGGCTCGAAAGTGGCGAAGGTGCTGGGCGAAAATGCCTGGTTCATCGCCATGGACGTCGCGAACGAAGGGCAGGTCGCGCTGGGTGTCGCCGAGGTGCTGGGGCAGTTCGGACGCCTTGATGCACTGGTGTGCAATGCGGCGGTGGCCGATCCGCACAACATCACGCTGGAAAGTCTCGATCTGGATTACTGGAATCGGGTGCTGGCGGTCAATCTCAGTGGGCCGATGTTGTTGGCCAAGCACTGTGCGCCGTACCTGCGGGCCCACAGCGGTTCGATCGTCAATCTGGCCTCGACCCGTGCCGGGCAGTCGGAACCGGATACAGAGGCCTATGCGGCGAGCAAGGGCGGCTTGTTGGCCCTGACTCACGCGTTGGCCATCAGCCTGGGCCCGGAGATTCGCGTCAATGCGGTCAGCCCCGGCTGGATCGATGCGCGCGACCCTTCCGTGCGCCGTGCCGAGCCACTGACCGACGCCGACCATGCCCAGCATCCGGCGGGCAGGGTAGGGACGGTCGAGGACGTGGCGGCGATGGTGGCCTGGCTGCTGTCGAAGAATGCCGGTTTCGTCACGGGCCAGGAGTTCGTGGTGGATGGCGGGATGACCAAGAAGATGATTTACAGCGAGTAATCGGGCTTGGCCTTAAACATTGATGTTGAATGTGCCGGCGCCTTCGCGAGCAAGCCCGCTCCCACAGTGGGCTGTGTTTCCCATGTGGGAGCGGGCTTGCTCGCGAAGGCGTTCAGGCTGATGTCGATTCCGTACCGGTTGAAAGAATTTTGTCTTTTTCAGAAAAACTTCAATCCTGCTATTGACTTAGGTTCGCTACCTGCGTAAATTTCGCGGCCTCGGAGATGCAAACGGGTGATTAGCTCAGCTGGGAGAGCGTCTGCCTTACAAGCAGAATGTCGGCGGTTCGATCCCGTCATCACCCACCACTCCCGAGAGTCTTGCGAAAGCAAGATGGAAGCTGAAATGCCTCCACCGACGCGCAGCGGTAGTTCAGTCGGTTAGAATACCGGCCTGTCACGCCGGGGGTCGCGGGTTCGAGTCCCGTCCGCTGCGCCATATTTTACGAATCGGATGTGTTCGGTTCGCGATTGCAAAGCACCGAAGCTTTCAATCAAACGAGTTACTTGAGCGTCAGCTCAAAGCGATACGCAGCGGTAGTTCAGTCGGTTAGAATACCGGCCTGTCACGCCGGGGGTCGCGGGTTCGAGTCCCGTCCGCTGCGCCATATCTGCCTCAAGGCCCACTGAACGCCTTGGCGCTACGAAGAAAGCCATCAGTGCTTATTTCGAGTCGATAGCAAAGACCCTGGTCGAAAGACCGGGGTTTTTTGTTTCTGCGATTCGGCTTTTCCGCTTTCTGCTTCTTTTCCTGTTCTCGTTCCCGCTTCGACCTTGCGAAGGCGAGGACTCAGTGTGCCTATTGTCTTTTAAAACTTCCGCTGAGTAATCAGTTCTTCAAGTTGGCTTATTGTTGAATGCATTTATTTGGTTAAGTATCACACTGTATCTGGATGGTCGTTAGATACAGTGTGATACATGCATCGATTTATAAACTGATTTTTTACCTGGAAAGCATAAGGTTAGTTGTATTGATTATTTTGTCGTCTGCCAGACTTCCTCCATACTTCACTATCTTCAGCGCGTTTATTAATGACTGTGCAGGTGAAACTAAACCCGTCAGCGATTAACGCGGTGTTCTGTTAATAAGAAGAGGAGTTGTCTATGAGCGAGATCGAACAAGCCACTTTCGGGGCAGGTTGTTTCTGGGGCGCCGAAGCCGCCTTTCGAGAGCTGGAAGGGGTCGTTGATACTCGAGTCGGGTTCGCTTCTGCAGCGAATGATGCCCACCTGAAAATCGAAGTGGTGCAAGTGGATTTCGACCCTGCCCAATTGTCTTATTCGCATTTGATCGAACATTTCTGGGCCTTGCACGATCCGACTTCGGTGGACAGGCAAGGCGCCGATGCCGGCGTCAAATACCGCTCGGCGATCTTCACGCACTCAGCGCAGCAGCAGGCGTCGGCCAACAGCGCCAAGCAACTGCTCGAAGTATCGGGTCGTTTGAGCAAGCCAGTGGTCACCCATGTACTGGCCCTGGGTGCGCTCGAACTGGCCGACGAAGACCAGCAGCGCTATCTGGAAAAACACGGCAAGACCAGCTGCTCCATCTGATTTCAATCCTGACAACTGTCCGACACAGGTAAGACTCTGCGCACTCGAGCGCAGGGTCCTCGTCAGTTCGTCCTTGAAAACCCAATAACAAAGGTCGTCATGTTCAAGATAAAAGTTGTTCCTTTACTGCTGGGCGCAGCGGTGATCGGCTGCGCATCGTTTGCCCAGGCGGCATCTACACTGGTTTATTGTTCCGAAGGAAGTCCGGCGGGATTCGATCCAGGCCAATACACCACGGGCACTGACTTTGATGCGTCGGCGGAAACAGTATTCAATCGCCTGACTCAGTTCGAACGTGGAGGAACGACACTGGTTGAGGGGCTCGCCACAAGTTGGGATGTGTCGCAGGATGTATTGACCTATACCTTCCATTTGCGCAAAGGGGTCAAGTTCCATACGACGCCTTACTTCAAGCCATCCCGGGACTTCAATGCCGATGATGTGCTGTTCACCTTCAATAGAATGCTTAACCGGGACGACCCATTCCGTAAAGCCTACCCGACCGAGTTCCCTTATTTCACGGACATGGGCCTGGACACTAACATTACCGGCCTCAACAAAGTCGACGACTACACCGTTCAATTCCACCTGAAAACGGTCGACGCCGCGTTCGCGCAGGACATGGCGATGAGTTTCGCCTCGATCCAGTCCGCCGAATACGCCGCACAGCTGCTCCGGCAAGGCAAACCCTCGGACCTCAATCAGAAGCCGATCGGTACCGGCCCGTTCGTGTTCAAGAGTTATCAGAAAGACTCCAATATTCGTTTCGCCGGTAACAAGGAGTACTGGAAGCCCGAGGATGTGCGGCTCGATACCCTGATCTTCGCGATCACGCCCAACCCGTCGGTCCGGATCCAGAAGCTGGCAAAGAATGAATGCCAGGTCAGCTATTACCCGCGTCCCGCCGACCTGGCGGCGCTCAGGGCTGACAAGCACCTGAGCCTGCCCAGTCAGGCCGGGTTCAACATCGGCTACCTCGCCTATAACGTGATGGACAAGATCAAGGGCTCTGATGAGCCGAACCCGATGGCGCAACTCAAGGTTCGCCAGGCGCTGGACATGGCGATACAGAAGCAAAACATCATCGACGCGGTGTATGAAGGTGCCGGGCAAAAGGCAGTCAATGCCATGCCACCGACCCAATGGTCCTACGACACGACCATCAAGGATGCACCGTACGATGTGGCCAGGGCCAGGCAGTTGCTCAAGGAAGCGGGGATCAAGGAGGGCACGGAAATCACGTTATGGGCGATGCCTGTCCAGCGTCCTTACAACCCGAACGCCAAGCTCATGGCCGAAATGATCCAGGCCGACTGGGCGAAAATCGGCATCAAGGCCAAGATCGTCAGTTACGAATGGGGCGAGTACAACAAGCGCGCCAAGCAGGGTGAGAACGGCGCGATCCTGATCGGCTGGAGTGGCGACAATGGGGACCCGGATAACTGGCTGGGCACCCTGTTCAGCTGCGATGCCTTGAATGGCAACAACTATGCGAAGTGGTGCGATCCGAAGTACGACGCCTTGATCAAGGAAGCCAAATCCACGGCCGACCATGGCAAGCGTGTCGCCTTGTATCAACAGGCCCAGCACATTCTCAAAGACGCGGTGCCCATCACGCCGATTGCCCACTCGACGATATTCCAGCCGCTGCGCAACTCGGTGGACGGGTACAAGATCAGTCCGTCCGGCTACAGCTCGTTCTACGGAGTCGGTATCAAGTAAGAGTGTGGCGAGCCGGTGCCATTGGGTTCACCTGACAGGCGGCATCGGCAGCGCCACCCAATGTCAGCCCTGCAAATACACCGCATGGGTATGGGTGTACTCATACAACCCGTGCTTGCCATCCGCGCCGCCGATGCCGGATTTGCGCACGCCGGCATGGAAGCCTTGCATGGCTTCGAAGTTCTCGCGGTTGACATAGGTTTCGCCAAAATCCAGCTCGCGCATGGCGTGCAGGGTTTTGCCCAGGTCACGGGTGTAGATCGATGAAGTCAGGCCATACTCGCAGTCGTTGGCCAGGGCGATGGCTTCGTCCAGGTCGTCGATGATCTGGATCGGCAGCACCGGGCCGAAAATCTCCTGGCGCATGATGTCCATGTCGGCGCGGCAACCGGCCAATACCGTGGGCTGGAAGTGGAACCCATTCGGCAGGTCGGCGATTTGCCCGCCACTGATCAAGCTCGCACCCTGGCTCAACGCCGTGCGGACCTTGGAGTTGACGCTGTCCAGGCCCTGGCGGTTGATCAACGGGCCCATTTCAACGTCCGGTCGGGCTATCGGGTCGCCGTAGCGCGTGGCGTTCATCGCCGCAGCGATACGTTCGATGAATTGATCCGCCACCTTGCGCTCGACGTACACCCGTTCGGCGCAATTGCACACCTGGCCACTGTTGATGATCCGCGAGTCGCGGATGGCCTTCACCGCCAGCTCCAGATCAGCGTCCGCCAGCACGATGGCCGGCGCCTTGCCGCCCAGTTCCAGGTTGAGCTTGGTGATGTTCGGCGCGGCGGCGGCCATGATTCGCGAGCCGGTGTCGACGCTGCCAGTGAAGCTGATCATGTCCACGCCTTTGTGCGCACTCAGCGCCGCGCCTACCCGGCCGTCACCGCAGACCACGTTGAACACGCCGGGCGGCAGGTCGGTTTCGGCCACCAGTCGGGCGAACTCAAAGCAGTTGTTCGGGGTTTCTTCGCTGGGCTTGATGACGATGGTGTTGCCGGTCAGCAGCGCCGGGGCCATCTTGCGGGCGATCAGGAAGAACGGAAAATTCCACGGCAGAATCCCGGCCACCACGCCCAGGGGTTTACGGAACAGGAAGATATTTTCGTTCGGCCGGTCGCTGGTGATGATTTCCCCTTCGATGCGTCGGGCCCACTCGGCCATGTAGTCGAGGTAGTCGGCGGTGAAATTCACCTCGACCTCGGCCAGGCTGCTGATCTTGCCTTGCTCCAGGGTAATGGTGCGTGCCAGGTGCGCAACGTTGTCCCGCAGCTTGGCGGCGATCCGGCGCAAATAGCCGGCACGGTCATTGGCCGGTTTGCGCGACCAGTCCTTTTGCGCGGCGCGGGCGGCGGCGAGGGCGCGTTCGACGTCTTCAGCCGTGGAGGCCGGGACTTTCGACAGCACCGCGCCGGTGGCCGGGTTGATGACATCCAGATGGGCGGCGCTGGCCACAAACTGGCCGTTGATGAAGTTTTCATAGACAGGCACGGACGACATGGGGGCGACTCCTTGGCTGGTCAGTAGGTACGCGACGGCGCTTGTTCGGTGGCCGGTGTGCGGTAGCGGGCGAGGGTGGTCATGGCGCTGTGGCGCAACAGGCTGATGTCGATGGCCACCGCGATGAATTGGCAGCCCCAGCTCTGGTAGCGCCGCGCGTCCTCTTCATTCGGGGCGAGGATGCCGCAGGCCTTGCCGGCCGCCAGCGTGGCATCCACCGCGTGGCGGATGCGCTCCTGGACCTGCGGGTGCCCCGGATTGCCGGAATGCCCCAGGCCAATGGACAAGTCCGCCGGGCCGATAAACACCGCGTCGACGCCTTCGACGGCGGCAATCGCCTCGACGTTTTCCACGCCGAGGCGCGATTCCACCTGCACGATCAGGCACAGCTGTTCATGGGCGGTGTTCAGGTAGTCCGGCACGCCGTCCCAGCGCGTAGCGCGGGTCAGGCCGCCACCGACGCCGCGAATGCCATGGGGCGGATAACGCGTGGCGCGCACCAGCGCCCGGGCCTGCTCGGCGGTTTCGACCATCGGGATCATCAGCGTCTGTGCGCCGATGTCGAGCAGTTGCTTGATCAGGTTGGCGTCGCCGTTCACCGCGCGCACGATCGGTGCGGTGGAATAGGGCGCGACGGCCTGCAATTGCGCCAGCACCCCGGGCACGGTGTTCGGCGCGTGTTCACCGTCGATCAGCATCCAGTCGTAACCGGTGGTGGCGACGATCTCGGCGGCGTAGCCGGTGGCGAACCCGGCCCAGATGCCATATTGGGTCGCCGGTTGTTTCAGTGCGGCCTTGAAAGCGTTGTGCGGCATGTTCATCTTGGGCTCCTTGCTCAGCGGCTGTACGGCCGATGCAGTTGGCATTCGGGATTGAGCGTCACGCCAAAGCCCGGCTGATCCAGTTCCGACAAACGCATGCGGCCATTGACCGGCACCGGTTCGCCGAGTAATTGCGGATGGAACATCGGCACCACTTCATCAGCCTTCGGCGCCATCATCAGGAATTCGGCGAACGGGCTGTTATGCCGGGTGGCGACGAAGTGATAGCTGTAGACCGACGAGCCGTGGGGAATGACCAGCGCGTTGTGGGCATCGGCCAGGGCGGAAATTTTCACCAGCTCGGTGAGGCCGCCGCACCAGCCGACGTCGGGCTGGATGATGTCGCAGCAGCCCATTTCCAGCAGCATGCGGAAGCCCCAGCGGGTGGCTTCGTGTTCGCCGGTGGTCACCAGCATGCCTTTGGGCACGTTGTTGCGCAGGGCTGCGTAGCCCCAGTAATCATCAGGCGGCAGGGCTTCTTCGATCCACTTCAAGCCGTGTTCGTGGGCACCGATGGCCAGCTTGGTGGCGTAGTTGAGGTCCAGGCTCATCCAGCAATCGAGCATCAACCAGAAGTCCGGGCCGACGCGCTCGCGCATCGTTGCCAGTTCTTCGAGGTTCTTGCGCAGGCCTTCCTCGCCTTCGGCCGGCCCGTGGTGCAGCGGCATCTTGCCGCCGATGAAACCCATTTTCTGCGCCAGGTCCGGGCGGGCGCCGGTGGCGTAGAACTGCAACTCGTCGCGCACGGCACCGCCGAGCAACTGGTGCACGGGTTCCTGGCGGATCTTGCCGAGCAAGTCCCACAGCGCCAGGTCGACCCCGGAAATCGTGTTGATCACGATGCCTTTGCGTCCGTAATACAGGGTCGACTGGTACATCTGGTCCCAGATTTTTTCGATGTCGGTGACCTTTGCGCCTTCGAGGAACCGCGCCAGATGTTTCTCGACGATATAGGCCGCCGGCTCGCCGCCGGTGGTCACGGCGAAACCGACGGTGCCGTCGCTGGCTTCGATTTCCACCACCAGGGTGCCGAGCACGTTGATGCCGAAGGTGCGGCGGCTCTGGCGGTATTCGGGGTATTTGCTCATTGGCGTGGCGATGTGATCGTCGATCCAGTGGCCGTCCGCCTGATCGTGATAATCCGCGCCGCCGCCTCGCAGGGTGAAAGCGCGGACGTGTTTGATGGTTGGAATGCCCATGGTGTGACTCCTCAGGTTTAAACGGTGGCCGGTTTGTTCGAGGCTTTATGGCCGGGCGAACGGATGCCCAATACCAGCAACGCGGCGATGACAGTGGTGGCGGACAGGACGTAGAGACCGGCGGCCGGTGAATGGAAGGCGCCTTCGGCCCAGTTTTTCAGTACCGGGGCGATGAAGCCGCCGAGGGCGCCGAACGAGTTGATCAGGGCGATGCCGGCCGCCGCGGCACTGCCGGCGAGGTAACTGGAGGGAAAGGTCCAGAACACCGGTTGCACGGCGATGAAACCGGAAGCGGCGAAGCACAGGGCGACGATGCCCAGGAACGGGCTGCTGAAGGTCACCGAGCAGGCGATCCCGGCAGCGGCCATCAGCAAGGTCAGGCTCGCGGTGCGGCGACGTTCGCCGGTGCGGTCGCTGTAGCCGGGAATCAGGTACGCGGCCACCAGTGCGCAGATCCAGGGGATCGCCGTGACCAGTCCGACCATCAACCCGACCTTGGTGCCCAGCAACCCGCCAACCTGGGTCGGCAGGTAGAACACCACGCCGTAGACGCTGGCCTGGATCAGCAAATAAATCAGGCACAGGTACAGCACCGACGGTTGGCACAACACGTTGAGCAGGCTGCGGCCGTGGTTCTGTTTATGGCTGTCTTCCTGGTCGAGCAGGGTCTGCACTTGCTGGCGTTCCTCGGCGGTCAGCCATTTCGCATCGGCCGGGCGATTGTCCAGGTAAAAGTAGGCCCAGACGCCGACGACAGAGGCCATCAAGCCTTCCACTGCAAACAGCCATTGCCAGCCGTGGAAGCCGGCAAAGCCGTCCAGTTCCAGCAGCAGGCCGGACAACGGGCTGCCGAAGATGAAGGCCAGCGGCGCGCCGAAGTAGAAGAAACCCATGGCCTTGCCGCGCACGGCGCTGGGGAACCAGTAGGTGAGGTAGAGAATCACGCCGGGAAAGAACCCTGCCTCGGCCACGCCCAGCAGGAAACGCAGGACATAAAAGGTGGTTTCGTTGTGGGCGAAGACCATGGCCGCGGAGACCAGGCCCCAGGTGACCATGATGCGGCACATCCACAGGCGTGCGCCGACGCGGTGCAGAATCAGGTTGCTGGGCACTTCGAGCAGCGCGTAGCCGACGAAGAACACCCCGGCGCCAAAGGCGAAGGCGGCGTCACTGATGTGGGTATCGGCCTGGAAGGCTTGCTTGGCGAACCCGACGTTGGCGCGGTCGAGGAAGGCCATGATGTACATCAACAGGAGAAACGGGAGCAGCCGCCAGGAAATTTTGGCGAGCAGAGGCGCGGGTAGAGTCTTCATCGCAGTTTTCCTTTGGTAGGGCATTTGTTCTTATGGGAAGGACTGTACGGCCGCTGATCGATGCGTTACAAATCGAATCTAGCTCACAACTGATACCCTCAAGGTATCGATAAAAAAGGCCTGCCATGACCACGCCAATCCTCTCCCGCAGCCTGTTCAATCGCCTGCGCTACAAGCACCTGCACATGCTGGTGGCGCTCAGCACCAGCCAGAACCTGCACCGCGCCTCGCAAACCCTGGCCATGTCGCAACCGGCGGCCACCCGCATGCTCCATGAGATTGAAGACATGTTTGGCTGCGACCTGTTCGAGCGTCTACCGCGCGGCATGCGCCCGACGGCGCTGGGCCAGGAGTTGATCCGCTTTGCCGAGTCGGCCTTGAGCGGCCTCGACCGTTGCGCCGAGGACCTGATGGCGCGGCAGCAGGGCGGCTACGGTTATCTGTCCATCGGCACCATCATGGGCGCAGCGCCAGACCTGGTGATGGACTCGATTGCCGAGATCAAGGCGCTCAATCCGCAACTGCGGATTCGCATCATGGGCGACACCAGCGACCAGGTGATCCAGTTGCTGGAACAGGGCCGCATTGACCTCGCCATCGCCCGGCGCAATGCCGCCACCGACAGCGAGCACTACGCGTTCGAGCAGCTGGGCAACGAGCGTTTGCTGGTGGTGGTGCATGCCGGTCACCCGCTGGCCAAACGCAAGAAACTGGAACTGGCGGAACTGGTCAGCGCCTGGCCGTGGATCCTGCAACCGGAAACCAGCCCGGCGCGAATCGGCCTGGATCAAGCCTTGCAGCGCCTGGCGTTGCCGTTGCCGGCGGACATCATCGAATGCAGTTCGGTGTATTCCATGCAGCAGCTGATTCAACTGACCGACGCGATCATGGTGCTCTCGGAAACCGCGCTGCGCGACTACCTGAAGATGGGGCTGGTGGTGGCGCTGCCGGTGGAACTGGATGTGCAACTGGCGCCGTTCGGGCTGCTGTTGCGCAAGGGGGAGCACATCAGTCGGGAGTTGGGGTTGTTCATCGATCTGTTGCGAAGCAAAGCCGGAAAATTTTGATTCGTTGGTCAGTTTTTTTGTAACTGGTTATTTGCGGCAAGCGCATAAGCCTATAAACTTAACCTTTCAGTCAGCTTTGCACCGTCATTTCAGCCCTTTGAATCGTCAAGAAGGGCTCCCGCTAGACTCAAGAATTCCAGTACATAACCACAAGGGCGGCGCCCATGACCGCCCAGAGGATGATCCATGTCCAACCGTGAAATATCCCGGCGCTCGTTCCTTCAGGGCGGGCTGGTGGCGGGTGTGAGCGTGACGCTGACACCGCTGAGCAGCCAGGCGCTGGCAGCCCTGATGGAAAACAGCGTGACCGTGCCGTCCGAGCAATGGCTCGGCAACAATGGCAAGGCGCGCGCGCGTAACGATGCCTTGTCCAAGGTCTGCGGCAGCAAGGTCTTTGCCCGCGACATCCGCGCCAAGGACATGCCGGGCTGGCCGCAGCAACAGGGCCACGCCATGTTGCTGAAAACCATCAAGGCGGATCGCATCTACGACGGGTACGACCTGTCGTGGCTCGGTGCCGAATTGCAGCCGGACCGCATCGTCACCGCCGAAGACCTGGTCAAGGACGGCATCGTCTTTCCGGAAGAGCACGCCCCCGACCCACTGTTGCCGGCGGGCAAGGTGCCAATGTTCATCGGTCACCCGGTGGCGATCCTGATCTGGAACGACTTCGAGCGTTTCCGTCAGGCCAAGGCCCTGCTCAAGTTCAATGACAAAGCGATTCGTTACGGTGCCCAGGTGCCGTTCTACGAGGGCGATCCCTACGGCAGCTTCCGCTACGTGCGGGTGGGCGGCGCGACGTCGGCGGACGAAGACGAATTTGCCAGCCTCAAGGATTCGATCCTGTTCCCGATGCTGCGCAACCGTCGTCCGGTGTGGAACTCACAACCCAACCTGCACGGCAACCTGACCGAGCGTGGGTTGTTCTACGCCGAGCGTATGAAGCAGCAGATCGACACGCCGCCCGATAACTGGCTGGTGTTCGACGAGCGCTACAAGACGCCGTCGATCGAACCGGCGGCCATGGAGCCGGACAACGGCAATGGCTGGTACGACCCGGCGACCAAGACCCTGCATTTCGTGGTTGCCACCCAGTGCCCGCTGGAAACCGCGACCGAGACCGCGAAGATGATCGCGCCGTCGCGTTTCGGCCTGGCCAACCTGAACATGCACCCGGGCTACACCGTCGGCTACGGCTCCAAGGACCACAACATTTTCGTCTACTACGCGGCGCTGGCGGCCTTGTACGGCGCCGGTGTGCCGGTGCGCCTGGCCAACGACCGCTACGAGCAGTTCCAGAGCGGCATCAAGCGTCACCCGTTCGATATCCGCTATCAACTGGCGGTGGACAAGACCGATCACAGCTTCAGGATTTTCCGCGCCGAAATGAGCGTCGACGGCGGCGGACGGATCAACTACAGCCCGTCGGTGGCAGCGGTGGGTGCCACGGCGGCGCAGTCGATCTACTACATGCCGCAGAACGATCTGCAGGTCACCGCCTATCATTCCCGCGCGGTTGAAGCCGGGTCGATGCGTGGCTACGGCACGCTTCAGAGCATGGCGTCCACCGAAATGATGGTCGACGAAATCGCCGATCGCCTGGGGATCGATGCCATCGATCTGCGCAAGAAAAACGCCCTGCGCTCGGGCATGAAAAACACGCAAGGCGCGGTGCCGGCGGGTGCGTTGCGCCTGCACGAAATCCTCGACAAGGCCGCCGTCCACGAGGTCTGGAAAAACCGCGACGCGATCAAGAAACAGCGCGAAGCAGCGGACCCGGATCATTGGTACGGCGTCGGTTTCGCCATCTGCCAGAAAGACTTCGGCACCGGTTCCGAAGCGCCGATGGCCAGCATCGAATTTACTGCCGAAGGTCGCATCAACCTGCGTCATATCGGCATCGAGATCGGCACCGGCATGTCCACCTCCCAAGCGATGGTCGTGGCCGACTTCCTCGGTCTGCCGGCGCACGAAGTGAAGACCGGTGAAACCGACTGGAAGGAGATGCAGCTGATCACCGGCGGCAACCCTTACATCATGAGCCAGGCCGAGCAGGACAGCTTCCTGCGTAACCCGCGCTGGGTCGGCAAGATCGCCTCGGCGTCGTCGGCGACCAACTCCGCCTACTACTTCAGCCACGCCACCCGCGAAGCGGCGCGCGTGCTGTTCAACCACGGCCTGTGGCCGGCGGCGCTGGAAATCTGGCGACAAGGCCCGTACGGCGGCCAGGCCAACCCTTACGTGGTGCGCCGCGAAGACGCCCATTGGGTCGACGGCAAGCTCACCGCCAACGGCATGGAGCCGTTGCCGTTCGCGATGCTGGCCAAGCGTGCCCACGAGCGCGGTCTGGTCACCGGCGCCACCGTGCACGGTTTCAACCGCTGGAGCTGGGCCGAGGCCGAGTACAGCATCGACGGCGTGCGCGAGCGTTTGCCGCTCGATGGCCTGGCGGTCAAGTACGGCGACGGTGCGCCAAAGGCGAAGCTGGCGCAAATGACCAGCGGTGGCTTCCACCTGCTGGATCGGCAGAACATCGCCTACCCGCCAACCCAGTTGAACAACGCGGCCGTGACCTACTACAGCCCGGTGGCGACGCTGGTGGAATTGAAAGTCAACAAGGGTTCGGCCGAAGTGCAGGTGCTCAACCATCACTCGTGGGTCGAGTGCGGTCGGGTGCTGGTGCCGGAACTGGTCAAGGGCCAGATCGAAGGCGGCACGGCCATGGGCATCGGCCATGCGCTGATGGAAGAAATGCCGCTGTACGAAGGCGGGCCGGGGGAGGGGGACTGGAACTTCAACCGTTACCGCCTGCCGATGGCGCGTCATGTCGCGGTGTGGAAACAGACGGCGGAAATTCTCCCGCCACTGTCGCCGAGCGACCCGTCCAAGGGCATCGCCGAGGTGGTGATGATCCCGGTGGTCGGCGCCATCGGCAACGCCGTGGCCCATGCCATCGGCAAACGTGTCCGCGACCTGCCTATCACTTCTGCACGCATCAAGGAGGCCCTCAATGGCTAACCGTCCGCTTCAACTGACCCTCAACGGTCAAACCGTCGGCCCGGTGGACATCCCTGATGACCTGCCGATGATCGACTACCTGCACGAATACAAAAACCTCACCGGCTCGCGCCTGGGCTGTGGCCAGGGTATTTGTCATGCCTGCGTGGTGATCGTCGACAACCCCGACGGCACCAGCGAAGAAGTGCGCACCTGCATCACCGGCGCGCATTATTTCGAAGGCAAAAAGGTACGGACCATCGAAGGCCACGCGACCCGCGACGAGCAGGGCAAGGTCACCGAGCTGAACCCGATCCAGCAGCGTTTCGTCGATGAATTCGCCTTCCAGTGCAGCTACTGCGCACCTGGTTTCGTCAATGCCGCGACGGTGCTGGTGGAAAAGCTGCAGCGTCAGCCGACCGTCAAGAGCCAGCTGGAAAAAGTCATCGAGGACAGCCTCGGCCATCACATCTGCCGGTGCACCGGGTACGTGCGTTACTACAACGCGACGCGCAACGTGCTGACTGATCTCGGCCTGGTCAAGGAGGGCTAAGCATGACGCATCTAATGACCCGCCTGGCGCTGGCGGTTGGCCTGGCTGCGCCGGTGTTGCTGGCGCAGGCGGATGATCAGGTGGCTCGCGGGGCTTATCTCGCTAAAGCGGCTGACTGCATGGCCTGCCACACCGCACCGGGCGGCGCGCCTTATGCGGGTGGCTTGCCGATCGTTTCGCCGTTCGGCACGATCTACGGCACCAACATCACCCCGAGCAAAGCGCACGGCATCGGCCTGTACAACGATGACGAGTTCTTTGCCGCGCTGACCGAAGGCAAGCGCCGCGATGGTGCCAACCTGTACCCGGCGATGCCGTACACCTCGTATCACCTGATGCCCCGTGAAGATTCCGACGCGATTCATGCCTACCTGAAAACCGTCGAGCCGATCGAACGTGCCGCGCCGGTGACCAGCCTGAGCTTTCCGTTCAACGTGCGCCTGGGCCTGATGGGCTGGAACATGCTCTACGGCAAGGACGTGAAGCTGGCGCCCACCGAAGGCAAAAGCGAAGCCTGGAAGCGCGGCCAGTACATGGTGGACGTGCTCGGCCACTGCGGCGAATGCCACACGCCACGCGGTTTGCCGGGGGCGATGCAGCAGGACAAACGCATGACCGGCGGCCTGCTCAACGGTTACCTGGCGCCGAGCCTGCTGGCCACTGACCTGGCGGCTCGCGGCTGGAATCATCAGGACCTGAGCGCGTTCCTCAAGCACGGCATGAGCGCCCAGGGCACGATGTTCAACGAGATGTTCCCGGTGTTCCATAACAGCACCCAGGGCCTGAATGACCCGGACCTGGCGGCCATGGCGACGTTCCTGCTCGGTGACCAGCCGCCGGCGGCGAAAGTGCTGACGGAAGTACCGTTGGACAAGTTGAGTGCCAGCGCCCAGCGCGGCCGTCAGGAATATTTGAACGTCTGCGCCGGTTGCCACGCGGTCGGCGGCGAAGGCAAACCGCACATCGCGGTGGCCATGAAAGGCAACACTACGCTGCGCCTGGAAGACCCGCGCAACCTGGTGCGGGTGATCGACGACGGCATCGGCGAGCAGAAGTTTGCCGGGTTCGAACACATGCAACCGATGCCGGGTTTCGCCGAGAAGCTCAGCCACGAGCAGCTGACGGATCTGTTGAACTACCTGCGCCAGGGTTGGGGTGGTCAGCCGGGTGATCTGGCGGTGAACGAAGTGCAGACGCTGCGCGCCGATGCGCCGCCGCTCGAGCACAAGGCGCACTGACATGCAGCATCTTGATCTGCAAGTGGTACGCCGGGCGCTCGAATGGTCGGCGGCGGGCCAGCGCGTCTGGCTGTGCTCCGTGCTCGCGACCTATGGCTCGGCGCCACGTGCGCCGGGTTCGTTGCTGGCGGTGAATGCCGAGGGGCAGTGGATCGGTTCGCTGTCCGGCGGTTGTGTCGAGGAAGACTTCCTCGAACGCGTCGCCGAAGGTGCGTTCGAGCAGCCGGTCAGCGTCGTGCGTTACGGTGAGGGGGATGATCCGCGTTCGCGGGTCAGCCTGCCCTGTGGCGGTGTGCTGGATGTGCTGGTCGAGAAACTTGAGCCTGATTGCGACGTGCAGGCCCATTTGCGCGAGCTGGAGTCGGCACTGCTGGGTCGACGCCGGTTGATTCGCGAGGTGGACCTGGTCAGCGGCGCGCGCGGTTTGTTCGATGATCGCGAACAGGGCGTGCGGGTCGAGCGAGAACTTGACCGGGTTCGCTTGCGTATCGGCGCAGCTCAGCGTTTGTTGTTGGCGGGGTATTCCAGCGTGGCGCAGGCTTGCGCGGAGTTTGCCGTGGGCCTGGGGTTCGAGGTGATTCTGTGCGATCCGCGCGACGAGGTGCTGCAAGGCGTCGTGCTGGACAATGTTGAGATCCGCCGTCAACTGCCCTCGGTGTTCATCGCCGATGGCGGCTGCCACAGCGACACCGCCGTGGTGGCCTTGACCCACGATCCGCGCATTGACGATCTGGCGATGATGGAGGCGGTGCGCACCGAGGCGTTCTACATCGGGGTGATGGGCTCCCTGCAAACTTCGCAAAAACGCTTCGAGCGCCTGCGACGCATTGGGGGGCTGGGGGAGGCGGACCTGGCGCGGATTCATGCGCCGATCGGCTTGAACCTGGGCAGCAAGACGCCGGCGGAAATTGCCCTGGCCGTGCTCGCCGACATCCTGCGGATTCGCAGCGGCATCCCGCGGGATCGCCTCTGACGCCATTCCCGTGTGGGAGCGGGCTTGCTCGCGAAAAGATCGTGTCAGTCGCATTGATAGGTCTGACACGCCGCTTTCGCGAGCAAGCCCGCTCCCACAAGGTGTTTCGGTGTTGCTCAGTACCCGAACTTGTCCCGCAATCCGTAATACCAGGCACCCAATGCCGCAAACGGCGTGCGCAGCAATTGCCCACCCGGGAACGGGTAGTGCGGCAGGTCGGCAAAGGCATCAAAACGCTCGGCCTGGCCACGCAGCGCTTCAGCCAGGACCTTGCCCGCCAGGTGCGTGTAGGTCACGCCGTGGCCGCTGCAACCCTGGGAATAGTAAATGTTATCGCCCAGCCGCCCGACTTGCGGCAGGCGCGACAGCGTCAGCAGGAAATTGCCGGTCCAGGCGTAATCGATCTTCACATCCTTGAGCTGCGGAAAAGCCTTGAGCATCTTTGGCCGGATGATCGCCTCGATGTTCGCCGGATCCCGCGCGCCGTAGACCACGCCGCCGCCGAACACCAGACGCTTGTCCCCTGTCAGGCGGTAGTAGTCGAGCAGATAGTTGCAGTCCTCGACGCAGTAATCCTGGGGCAGCAGGCTGTTGGCAAGCGCATCACCCAAGGGTTCGGTGGTGATCACCTGGGTGCCACAGGGCATCGACTTGGCGGCCAGTTCCGGCACCAGGTTACCCAGGTAGGCATTGCCCGCCACGATAATGAATTTCGCCCGGACCTTGCCCTGCAGCGTGTGCACCACCGGACTGGCGCCACGCTCGATGCGCACCGCCGGCGATTGCTCGTAAATCGTGCCGCCCAGCGACTCCACGGCCGCCGCTTCGCCCAGCGCCAGATTGAGCGGGTGGATGTGCCCGCCGCTCATGTCCAGCATGCCGCCGACGTATTGATCGCAGGCCACCACCTCACGGATGCGGCGCTGATCCAGCAGCTCGAGCTGCGTGTGGCCGAAGCGCTCCCACAGGCGTTTCTGGGACTCCAGGTGACCCATCTGCTTGGCCGTGATGGCCGCGAACACCCCGCCGTCCTTCAGATCGCACTGGATATTGTATTTGGCGACCCGCTCGCGAATGATCCGCCCGCCCTCGAACGCCATCTGCCCGAGCATCTGAGCCTGCTTGGGACCGACGCTGCGCTCGATCACATCGATATCGCGGCTATAACTGTTAACGATCTGGCCACCGTTACGCCCCGAGGCGCCGAAACCCACCTTGGCCGCTTCCAGCACTGTCACCCGGAAACCGTTCTCCAGCAGGAACAGCGCTGAAGACAAACCGGTGTAACCGGCGCCAATCACGCAGACATCAGTCTCGACGTCATCCTGCAAAGTCGGGCGCGGCGCAACCGCATTGGCCGACGCGGCATAGTAGGACTCTGGGTAGGGGGTGTTCGCCATCCGGGTGCCTCTGTTTAATATATTTTACGAGTGCGTCGATCCTACCCGAGTTAAAAATCGACCGCCAGCCACCGCAAAATCTTCTTTGCAGCCACGAAATTAAATATTTTGCATATTCATAGGGTTAGCTCGAAAAAAGGTGTTGACACCCCTCCGGAATTCCGTAGAATGCCGCCTCACAGCAGGCACGTAGCTCAGTTGGTTAGAGCACCACCTTGACATGGTGGGGGTCGTTGGTTCGAGTCCAATCGCGCCTACCAAACAAAATCCGCTCTGCTGGGCGGTCTGGAAGGGCTCACCGAAAGGTGGGCCCTTTTTTGTTGCCCTGGATTCTCTAGAGCTGGATTGGGGCCTTGTTCGTCGGCCTGGCGCCAGTACTGACTATTCTCCCTGAATCCGTCGCTTTAGCCTTGCCGGGTCATTAAGTGGCGCGCACGATTTCCTTCTCTCAGGTGCATCTTTCGTACTCATTCCAATTGCCCAAACCGATTCTCTTTGGTATCGATCGACTTCTTTGCATTGGACGCACATCTGGGTGGCTGTAATCCTGAGCCTCTGCCTCTCGGTAGCGGCCCTCAAGGATAAGGAGTCTCAGGATGCTCGGTTACTACGCTCAATACAGTCAGCACTACATCACTACGCTGATGATCTTCACCACGTTGTTTTTTGCCCTGCCCATTTTTATCGCGCCGATTGCATGGGCCCGGGCGATGCGCTGGACGATTCCCGAGCATCAGCATCTGGCAATCTACTTTGGCCGGTGCCTGGGGGCTTTTATCCTGGTGGTAGAAGTGGCGATGTTGCGTTCTGCGACGACCGGTACCAGTTTCAGTTATGCCTTCGATATGCTCTTTGTGGTCTTTGCACTGATGTTTGCAGTGCATGTTTATGGCGCGCTCAAACGCATTCAGCCTATTACTGAAACGTTGGAAATCGGTTTCTGGATGATTCTTTTCGTACTCAATACGCTCTTCTATCCGGGTGCGTCCATTACCTTGTGAGGACCTTGGAAAGAGAATTCCGCGCCGCTATCGCCAGGGCATTGGAAGCGCCGCTACTCAATATTTCTCAACCCCACCGTATTGCGTGCCAGTTTCGCGCGCTCACTCCAGGCGATGGTGTGGCTGGCCTTGTTCCAGCGCACTTGTCTGATGCCGCGATCCGTGGCGACGGCCATGGCGTCAGTGATCAAACGGATATTGAAGGTGGCTCCGGCGCATTCTCCGTGGTGAAGCAGGGCGGCTTTCCAGGCGTCCAGATCGCTCATGCTGGAGCGTTCGATGATGATGACCCTCTTGAATTCGCTGGCTACAAAATGAATCTCGTAACGTTCCCTCATGACCACAGCGTCCCTGCACTGATTTCTCTTGAGAAATATTATCATTTGCAGCTAATGTCAGGGTAATGGCTCGGGTCCAAATGAAAACCAATTCGATCTGATATTGAACTGTCAGCCTGGAATCGTATCCAACCTGAACATGTGACCAAGTATTTCGTCGACTTTTGTAGCGGGAGAAGGTGAGTGGGGAGGCGAGCGATGATCAAATTCTTTGCGGCGTACCTGTCCATATGCCTCCTGCTTCAATGGACGGTGGTCGAGGCATCGCCGTGGATTGCGTCTCATGTTCTGCTGCGCTGGATCCTTTGATCTGACTGGAAAGGCCGCGCCACCCCTGCCGCGCCGCCATGCAGGCGTAGAATGGGCAGTGTTATCTCATCCGAAGGAGTCGATCATGATCTCCGAGCAAACGAGCAGGCAGGCGTCCGAGAATAAGGCTGTCTGGGATCAATATTTTTGCGCTGCATTGATTGCCGAAAGCAATTTGACCGCGCCCGTCGTCGGTGGCGCTACGCATGAAGACCGGCAAAATCTATTGATCGAGAGGGCCAAAGCTCTCGCCGACAAAATGATGGAAAACAGAAAATGACCAGAGCCCAGCCATCGCGCTGGGCTCTTCGCATACGGCTCTTTCACTCGGCTCAGGCAATCAGTTCGACTTTACCGGTTGCCAGGCGGTAGATACCTCCTACGATTTTCAGCTTGCCCTTGCCGAGCGCGTCAGTGAGCAAGGGTGTGGCTTTCTTGAGGACGTCGACCGAGTTTTTGACGTTTTGCACAGTCGCGTTTTCTACCAGGTCCCCGGGTTGCTTGATCACGCTCTCGATAGCCGGCTTGAGTGCGTCAGTCAGTTTCGGGATCTTCCCGGGGAACACTGTGTGATCTTTCACGGCTTTTATGCCGGCCTCGATGGCGCCGCAACTTTCATGCCCCAATACCAGGATGAGCGGCGCGCCCAGCACGGCGACTCCGTACTCGATACTCGCCAAACCTTCATCGGTGACGAAGTTGCCAGCCACGCGAATGGCGAAAAGATCGCCGCGTGCGGTATCGAACGCGTACTCGGGGGCGATGCGCGAGTCGGAACAACTCAGGACCGCCACGAAGGGGTTCTGGCCGGAAACCAGGGCTTCACGTTCGTCCTTGAAGTCGTGCGTCTCGGAGTTGCCGCTGACGTAGCGCTCATTACCGGCCATCAACCTTTTGAGTGCCTCATCCGGACTGATGACGTTTTTCG
This sequence comes from Pseudomonas fluorescens, assembly GCF_902498195.1. Lineage (GTDB taxonomy): Bacteria > Pseudomonadota > Gammaproteobacteria > Pseudomonadales > Pseudomonadaceae > Aquipseudomonas > Aquipseudomonas fluorescens_BU. Next base: position 203,448 of record NZ_CABVIY010000004.1, read on the forward strand.
GTTTGGGCGGCGCGGAGTCTGTTTGCGCTGCCTGAACAGGCCGGCCGGGCCATACACCCGCCAGTAGAAGGGCGCCGGCTCCTAATCCGGCAAGACGAAGAAAGTGACGACGATCATTCATTTTTGAAACAGAGTTTGAATCGCAGGATTCACACATGGTTGTGTACTCAGTTCAATTCGGTGGGAATGACAGCTATTGGGAGAGTGTCCGCAGGCACCTGCGGCACTGGAACGAGATAGTCTAGTCGGTCTGCAAGGTTATGGTTCGCGCTGGCTGCAGCAGCAGCTCGGTGGCGCGCGATCCCGTGTGTGACGAGCCGTGAGGCGGGTGCAAACCATTGATTCCTGGGCTACTACTGACAGGTTGTTTTTATTTCTTCCTGACTGGAGTTTCTTGATGCTGACTCACTGGCTGCTGGCGGCGGTTCACCTATTGGCCTTTGGCCTCGGGTTGTGGGCGGTTCTGGCGCGCGGTACGAACTTGCGGCGCCTGGCCGTCGGCACTGGGGAGGCGCGCAACGTGTTGGTTGCGGATAACCTTTGGGGCATTTGTGCGCTTGTCCTGCTGGTTACCGGTGGAATGAGAGCCTTTGGCGGGTACGAAAAAGGAACCGAGTACTACCTGCACCAGCCGCTGTTCCACCTCAAGATGACGTTTTTCGTCCTGATCCTGCTGCTTGAGGTGGCGCCGATGGTCACGCTGATCAAATGGCGGGTGGCGCTCGCCCGTGGCCAGGCGATCGATACCGGGCGCGCGACGCTGTTTGCACGGATCAGTCATGTCGAAGCGCTATTGATGCTGCTGATGGTCGTTGCGGCCACGGGCATGGCGCGGGGGGTGACGTTTGGTTAGTCGCGAGTGACCAGCCAAGGGTGATGAGGTGGCCGACGGTGGGGCGAGCGACTGAAGCTGGGAGCGTTGTTGCACGAATCTTTAGCCAGCCTTCGTCCCGGAGCGAACGGGCTGGCTACTGACTGCATCAGGATTCAGGTGTTTGCGGTTTTGCCGGGGCGGTGAGGCCTGCCTGAATGCGCTGATAAATCTCTTCGCGATGCACCGCGACGTCTTTCGGAGCGTTGATGCCGATCCTGACTTGCTGGCCGCTTACGCCGAGGATGGTGATCGTAATGTCATCACCAATGTTTATGCTTTCACCGACTTTGCGGGTGAGTATCAGCATGGTCTTCTCCTTGATTGCTTTGTGGGGCACCTGATTCGGACAGTGCAGAGGTCGGTGGTATGTATAGATTAGTGCGAAGTCTCAAGTTTTGGGTGCCTCTTTCTGACGCGCAGATGCTGCATTAATTCCCAAGGCGTAACTATACAGAGGCCGTCACCATCATTCTCGTTGTTTTGCGCCCATTTTGCGGCACTCGGGAAGTATTCATGAGTGTTAAAATCCGCACTTTAAGCCTTCAGAGGGAATCGTTGTGCGCAAAATGGTTTGGGTAATGGCAGTACTGGCGCTGGCGGGATGCGGTGAAGGCAAGCGTGTCGAGGTGCCAAAGCCTGCGCCAGCAGCGGTGGCCGCACCTGCGCAGGCATCGGCGCCGCAATGGGATCTGGAAGTGCGGGGTGAAACCCCCCAGGCCGTCAGCGACCTCAGCGGCTGGTTGATCGAACATAATTTCATGTCCAGTGTCGTCCGGGAAAACGGCAAGGTCCGCGTACTGATGGGGCCGTTCAATTCGAAAGCCGAAGCCGAGGCCAAGCAGGCGGAAGTGGGCGCGGCCATCATCAAGGCGAAGAAGCAGAACATCGAGCTGCTGGTGCTGGAACGTCCGGTCAGTGGCTAGAAACGCCAAGGCCTCGGGGGATGAACCCGAGGCCTTGGTGTTTGCAGCGGTCGCTCAGCCGCAGGTTTTCATGTCGACGGGGCCGACAAACTCGTTGCCGCGCCCCATGACGCACGCCACGCTCTGGTTGCGTTGACGTTCCCAGGCCTGCACCGGGTAGGTTTTGTCCCAGGCTTCATACAGTTGCCGGTCCTGTTTCGACAAGCGCAACCCGTACTGCTTGCTCATGTAGAAATAAGTCCGGGCGATCATGCCGCGAATGGACGGGCGAGGCATCACCTTCTTCGCCTTGAAGTCGACCTGGGTCAGGCACGAGCCATATTGACCCGATTGTTCGGGCAGCCAGCCGAAACTGAAGTTGCTGCGATCACCATTCACCTCACCGATGCTGGGCACCAGGTTATGCAGATCGGCTTCGGCAGTCTGGTAAACGGGGTCGTAGCGCGTGCACTGCTTGCGGCCGCCTTCCTGCCAGCACTGACGCTGATGGCCGATCTGCCAGGCCGGGACAATGTGTTCCCACTCGATACGGGCAGCGCGCTTGGCATTTTTACGCGGCACATACCCGCAGGCTGCGAGGTTCACCCGGTTGCCGGTGTATTTGCAGCCGCAATAAAACTCGGTGGATTGGGGCGCGTACAGCTTCCAGGCAACTTTCTTGGCTTCATTGAACGTGCGCGGTGCGTCGGCCTGGGCGCCCATGGCGAACAACAAAAACAGCAAGGCAAAACAACGGACACTCATTGACTCAGTCTTCCTTCGGCACAACCCAGAAAACCTGCACGCCGCCATCGTCGCGATAGGCGAGGGTGACGTTGTCGTTTTCATCGATTTCTTCGAGCAATCGCTCCCATTCATCCACGGGCTCGTCCGGAAGACGGAAAATCAGGGCGGCCTTGGCTTTTTGAGCGGTGGGGGAGTTGATGATTTTCTGAACGCGCAGGCCCATGCGGACATAGGCGTCGAGTGAGGCGGAGGTGGTGTCCACAGGATTATCCTTATTAAGCTGTACGTGCATACAGTATTTAACTGTAGGCTTTTTCGCAACTGCTTAAAATTCAAGAAAATCCTCTGACAGCGACTTTTGCTGTTTGGTGTAGGACGAGGCCCCTTTTTTTGTCAGGCGGGGAGGGTGTGAGAACCACTCGCCAAGGTTGGCGAGTGGTCAAAACGATGCCCGACCGGAATCGCTCGGGCGAAGGCGAATCAGTATTCCCAGAACATGCGCTGCAATTCTTTGCTGTCGTTGGTCTTGGTCAGCGCGACCATGGCCAGGATGCGCGCTTTTTGCGGATTCAGGTCATGCGCCACGACCCAGTCGTATTTATCGTCAGGCTGTTCGGCATTACGCAGTACGAAGCCACCGGCATTGACGTGGGAAGAACGAATGATTTGCACCCCGTCCTTGCGCAAGGCCTGCAGGCTTGGAACCACCCGCGAGGACACCGAACCGTTGCCGGTACCGGCGTGGATGATGGCTTTGGCGCCCGCTTGTGCCAGCGCCTTGTAAGCCGTGTCGCTGACGTTGCCATAGGAGTAGGCGATTTCCACGTCTGGCAGGCTCTTGATGGTCTTGATGTCGAATTCCGAATCCAGGGTGTGGCGCTTGGCTGGCAGGCGGAACCAGTAGGATTTGCCTTCGACCACCATCCCGAGCGGGCCCCAGGCACTTTTAAACGCCTCGGTCTTGATGTTGATCATTTTGCTGACGTCGCGACCCGACTGGATTTCATCGTTCATGGTCACCAGCACGCCTTTGCCGCGGGCTTCCTGGCTACCGGCCACGGCCACGGCGTTATACAGGTTCAGCATGCCGTCGGCCGACATGGCCGTGCCGGGACGCATGGAGCCGACAACGATGATCGGCTTGTCGGTTTTTTCCACCAGGTTCAGGAAGTAGGCGGTTTCCTCCAGGGTGTCGGTGCCGTGGGTGATCACGATGCCATCGACGTCGTCGCTATCGGCGAGTTCGGCCACCCGGCGGCCCAGTTGCAGCAGGTTGTCATTAGTCATGCTTTCGGAGGCGATCTGCATGACTTGCTCGCCGCGAACATTGGCCACTTGGCTGAGTTCCGGGACGCCAGCGATCAATTTGTCGACGCCGACTTTCGCCGCCTGATAGGTCGCACTGTTGGCGGCGCTGGCACCCGCGCCGGCAATGGTGCCGCCGGTGGCCAGGATGACTACGTTTGCCAGTTTTTGCCGGGTTTCGACTTCTTTTGCCTGGAGGGCAGTGGGCAGGAGCAGCAGGAGGGCCAAGGCGCCCGGAACGAAAGTCTTGATAGCAGATGTCATTATTTTTCTCTCTAGGGATAACGGTGCTGATGCAGGTTCATCTAGAAGCGCCCCAAACGAATCTGGACGAATGGGGTGCTGGAGAGAGGAGCAGGATCTGTACCAGTCATGATGCGCGTTGAGAAAAACGTTTAATCTGCTGATTTGTTTAGATATTTAAACAAGTTGTGCCGTGTGGTGTGTCCGGCTTTCCGACTGTCTGTCATTTTCGCGTTCGGCTAGCCGAAAGCCGTGTCGTGAATCGGCGCTAAAGAAACCTGTGCGCAGGTCGATCTCTTCTGAGGAATCTTTAATTCAGGGAGTTCACATGTCGGCTGTCGGTTTTCCAAGCGCATCCGTGATCAACATCGGCGGCAAACCGCCGGCAGCTGTCGAAGCATTGAATGAAGCGGCGTCTGACACGGCCGGCCAGCGCCTGGGCCTGGAGGAGGGCGAGAAAAAGGCCGTCAGTCTTGGCGGCGTTCGCGGTTCTGAAACCGAAAGCGGTGGCGGTCAGAGCATTACGGTGAAGACGCTGCTCAAGCGTATGCAGGAGTTGCAACAACTTCTGCGCGAACAGCAGCAGCAACTGGCAGCCACGCAAGCCAAGGAATTCCCGACCCCGGAAGCCAAGGCGACGGCGGTCATGGCCATTCAAAGTCAGATCGCCAGTACCTCAGCCGCCCTGTCGCAAGTAGCCGCCGCCCTGGCGAAGGAACTGACCAGCGCCGCCGCCACTGGTAACGTGATCAGTACGACGGCGTGACTGAAACCGTCCGTTTTGTTCACTCTTCGATTCTGGGAAGGCGCTTTCCGGTCGTTGACAAATTTTGACAAGGTTCGCATAGTTCGATCTCGCAAACGTTTGCGTGGCATTTTCGGTAGATAAAATCCATCGTCGATCGCCCCCGGCTTATTCTTGCGCAAGCGTTGCTCACAATAATCATAAGATCGGAGTGAACCCATGAAGCTGCCATTCGCTGGACGTCTTCTCGCTGTCGCTATGCTGGCGGCCGCATCCGTCACGCTGCCTGTCTCGTCGGCTTTCGCCGAGTCCCCGGAAAAGCCCAAAGTCGCACTGGTGATGAAATCCCTGGCCAACGAATTTTTCCTGACCATGGAAGACGGCGCCAAGGCCTACCAGAAAGACCACGCCGACGAATTCGAATTGATTTCCAACGGGATCAAGGACGAAACGGACACCGCTGGCCAGACGCGCATCGTCGAGCAAATGATCCTGGCCAAAGTTAATGCGCTGGTCATCGCGCCGGCTGACTCCAAAGCCATGGTACCGGTCATCAAGAAAGCCATGGACGCCGGTATTACCGTTATCAACATCGACAATCAGCTGGATCCTGCTGTCGTCAAAAGCAAAAACATCAGTGTCCCCTTCGTAGGCCCGGATAATCGCAAAGGTGCGCGCATGGTCGGCGAATATCTGGCCAAGCAGCTCAAGGCCGGTGACGAAGTCGGCATCATCGAAGGCGTGTCGACCACCACCAACGCGCAAGCCCGCACCGCGGGTTTCAAGGATGCAATGGAAGCCGCGCAGATCAAGGTGGTGTCCGTGCAGTCCGGTGACTGGGAGATCGACAAAGGCAACAAAGTGGCTGCCTCGATACTCAGTGAGTATCCAGAAGTGAAAGCCCTGCTGGCCGGTAACGACAGCATGGCGGTGGGTGTCGTGTCTGCCGTGCGTGCCGCCGGCAAGGCTGGCAAGGTGCAAGTGGTCGGTTACGACAACATCAACGCCATCAAACCGATGCTCAAGGACGGCCGCGTGCTGGCCACCGCCGATCAGTTCGCCGCCAAACAGGCGGTGTTCGGTATCGAGACGGCGCTGAAAATCATCAAGGGCGAAAAAGTCGACAGCGCCAACGGCGTGATCGAGACGCCGGTAGAGCTGGTTACCCAGTAATCCTCTGGCGACACAACGGTGCTCGCCTGTCCGGGCGAGCGCATGGAGAGTTTTTATGTCCGTTCGCGCTCCGAACGCTGTCCTCTCGGTCAGCGGTATCGGCAAGACCTACGCCCAACCGGTCCTGACCGGCATCGACCTGACGCTCATGCGCGGTGAAGTGCTGGCGCTGACCGGCGAGAACGGTGCCGGCAAGAGCACGCTGTCGAAGATCATTGGCGGGCTGGTCACGCCGACCACTGGCCAGATGCAGTTCCAGGGGCAGGATTATCGCCCCGGCAGCCGGACCCAGGCTGAAGACCTGGGCATCCGCATGGTCATGCAGGAACTCAACCTGCTGCCGACCCTGTCGGTGGCGGAAAACCTGTTTCTCGATAACCTGCCAAGCCACGGTGGCTGGATCAGTCGCAAGCAGCTGCGCAAGGCTGCGATCGAAGCCATGGCGCAGGTCGGGCTGGATGCGATCGATCCGGACACCCTGGTCGGCGAGCTTGGCATCGGTCACCAGCAAATGGTCGAGATCGCCCGTAACCTGATCGGCGATTGCCATGTGCTGATCCTCGACGAACCGACTGCGATGCTCACGTCCCGTGAAGTCGAAATGCTGTTCGAGCAGATCACTCGCCTGCAGGCCCGTGGTGTGTCGATCATCTATATCTCCCATCGCCTCGAAGAGCTGGCCCGGGTCGCCCAGCGCATTGCGGTGCTGCGTGACGGCAATCTGGTGTGCGTCGAGCCGATGGCCAATTACAACAGCGAGCAACTGGTCACCTTGATGGTCGGCCGGGAGCTGGGCGAACACATCGACATGGGGCTGCGCAACATCGGCGCGCCGGCGTTGACGGTCAAGGGCCTGACCCGCGCCGACAAGGTCCGGGACGTGTCCTTCGAAGTGCGCGCCGGCGAGATTTTCGGCATTTCCGGGCTGATTGGGGCAGGGCGCACCGAACTGCTGCGCCTGATCTTCGGCGCCGATACAGCGGACAGCGGCACGGTGGCGCTGGGTTCGCCCGCGCAGGTCGTCAGCATTCGTTCACCGGTGGATGCGGTCGGTCACGGCATCGCCCTGATCACCGAAGACCGCAAGGGTGAAGGCTTGCTGCTGACGCAATCGATCGGCGCCAATATTGCGCTGGGCAACATGCCCGGCATTTCCAGCGGCGGTTTCGTCAATCAGGGTGACGAGGCGGCGCTGGCCCGGCGACAGATCGATGCCATGCACATCCGCAGCTCCGGCCCGACACAATTGGTGTCCGAACTGTCTGGCGGTAACCAGCAGAAAGTGGTGATCGGTCGTTGGCTGGAACGCGACTGCTCGGTGCTGTTGTTCGACGAGCCGACCCGGGGCATCGACGTCGGCGCCAAGTTCGACATCTATGCGCTGCTCGGTGAGCTGACTCGACAGGGCAAGGCGCTGGTGGTGGTGTCCAGCGACCTGCGCGAATTGATGCTGATCTGCGACCGCATCGGCGTGTTGTCGGCGGGGCGTCTGATCGACACCTTCGAACGCGACAGCTGGACCCAGGATGATTTGCTTGCCGCCGCATTTGCCGGCTACCAAAAACGTGATGCGCTGCTCAACGAAGCGGCGCCTAGGGATCTTCCATGAAAACCGCATCATTGGCCGGCAAACGCAGCGGCAACTTTTATGGCCTCGGCACTTATCTGGGCCTGGCCGGCGCCTTGCTGGCAATGGTCGTGCTGTTCTCGATCCTGAGCAGCCATTTTCTGTCTTACGACACCTTCAGTACGTTGGCCAACCAGATCCCGGACCTGATGGTGCTGGCGGTCGGCATGACGTTCGTGTTGATCATCGGTGGCATCGACCTGTCGGTGGGCTCGGTGCTGGCGCTCGCGGCTTCGACGGTCAGCGTGGCGATTCTCGGCTGGGGCTGGAGCGTCCTGCCGGCGGCGTTGCTCGGCATGGCCGCGGCTGCGCTGGCGGGGACCATCACCGGCTCGATCACCGTGGCATGGCGTATTCCCTCGTTCATCGTGTCCCTGGGCGTGCTGGAAATGGCCCGCGGCGTGGCGTATCAGATGACCGGCTCGCGCACGGCCTACATCGGCGATGCCTTTGCCTGGTTGTCCAACCCGATCGCCTTCGGGATTTCGCCGTCGTTCATCATTGCCTTGCTGATCATTTTCATCGCCCAGGCGGTATTGACCCGCACCGTGTTCGGTCGCTACCTGATCGGTATCGGCACCAACGAAGAAGCGGTACGACTGGCCGGCATCAATCCCAAGCCTTACAAAATCCTGGTGTTCAGCCTGATGGGGTTGCTGGCCGGGATCGCCGCGCTGTTTCAGATTTCACGCCTGGAAGCGGCTGACCCGAACGCCGGCTCCGGGCTGGAGCTGCAAGTGATCGCTGCGGTGGTCATCGGCGGCACCAGCCTCATGGGCGGGCGTGGCTCGGTGATCAGTACGTTCTTCGGCGTCTTGATCATTTCCGTATTGGCCGCCGGCCTGGCGCAGATCGGCGCCACCGAGCCGACCAAACGCATCATCACCGGCGCGGTGATCGTGGTCGCGGTGGTGCTCGACACCTACCGCAGTCAACGCGCAAGCCGGCGGACCTGAATCATGGCAACGATCAAAGATGTGGCAGCCCTTGCGGGGATTTCCTACACCACGGTTTCCCACGTGGTGAACAAGACCCGACCGGTCAGTGAAGAAGTGCGGATCAAGGTCGAGGCGGCAATCAAGACCCTGGACTACGTGCCCAGCGCCGTGGCCCGCTCGCTCAAGGCCAAGACCACGGCCACCATCGGTTTGCTGGTGCCCAATAGCCTCAACCCTTACTTTGCCGAACTGGCCCGTGGCATCGAGGATTACTGCGAGCGCAACGGTTATTGCGTGATCCTCTGCAACTCCGACGACAACCCGGACAAACAACGCAGCTACTTGCGCGTGCTGCTGGAAAAACGCATCGACGGGCTGATCGTTGCGTCGGCGGGCGGCGACAGCGGGTTGGCGCAGGGCTTGTCGGGTGTGCGCACGCCGATGGTGATCGTCGACCGCGGGCTGGAAGGCGTCGATGCGGACCTGGTGCGCATCGATCACGAATACGGGGCCTACCTGGCGACCCGGCATCTGCTGGAACTCGGGCATCGGGATATCGCCACCATCAGCGGCCCGGCGACCACCAGCGTGGCGCAAATGCGTCTGGCCGGTTTTTGCCGAGCGTTGAAAGACGCAGGCGTCCGGGTGCCGGTCGAGCGCATGCTGGAAAGCGACTTCACCAGCACTGGCGGGTACAACGCCGCCGCGACCCTGCTAGAGCGCAACCCGCCCAGCGCCATCTTCGCCGCCAACGACATGATCGGCATCGGCGTGCTGCGCGCTGCCGCCGAGCGCAACGTGCGCGTACCGACGGAGCTGTCGGTGATCGGCTTCGACGACATCCAGATGAGCCGCTACGTCTACCCGGCATTGACCACCGTCGGCCAGTCGATCCTGCAACTCGGCGAGATGGCCGCCGAAGTGTTGCTGCGCAGGATTGCCACGCCGGACCTGGCCACCGAACAACGAATCGTGACGCCAAGCATCGTCATGCGGGAATCGACGGCACCGCTGGCCGGTGTATTCGCCGAGTACCGCTAAATTGAATGAATGAGTAGCAATGAATGTCAGCAAAAGTAGTGGTGATAGGCAGTCTGAACATGGACCTGGTGACCCGCGCGCCGCGGCTGCCACGGGGTGGTGAAACCCTGATCGGCCAGTCGTTTGCCACCGTTTCCGGTGGCAAGGGGGCCAACCAGGCCGTGGCCGCCGCGCGTCTGGGGACGCAGGTGTCGATGGTCGGTTGTGTGGGCGACGATGCCTATGGCCAAGCGTTGCGCGGGGCCTTGTTGGCCGAGGGGATCGATTGTCAGGCAGTCAGCACGGTGGACGGTTCCAGCGGCGTGGCGTTGATTGTGGTCGACGACAACAGCCAGAACGCCATCGTGATCGTTGCCGGCGCCAACGGTGCACTGACGCCCGCGCTGATCGGCTGCGTCGATGCGGTCCTGCAATCCGCCGATGTGATCATTTGCCAGCTGGAAGTGCCGGATGCCACGGTGGGCCATGCGCTCCAGCGCGGTCGTGAGCTGGGCAAGACCGTGATCCTCAATCCGGCACCCGCCAGCCGTCCATTGCCAGCAGACTGGTACGCGAACATCGATTACCTGATTCCCAACGAAAGTGAAGCGTCGGCCCTGACCGGGTTGCCGGTGGATTCCCGGCAAAGCGCGCAAGACGCGGCGAGCCGCCTGATCGAAATGGGCGCCGGCAAGGTGATCATTACCCTCGGTGCCGAGGGCTCGCTGTTTGCCGATGGCCAACGCTTCGAGCACTTCCCCGCCTCGGCCGTGAAGGCGGTCGACACCACGGCGGCGGGTGACACGTTCGTCGGTGGTTTTGCCGCGGCATTGGCGGGCGGTAAAAGCGAAGCCGAAGCGATCCGTTTCGGACAGGTCGCCGCAGCCCTGTCGGTCACCCGGGCCGGCGCACAGCCCTCGATTCCTACCTTGTCCGAAGTGCAGGCGTTCAACAGACCATGAAAAAGACCCCTTTGCTCAACGTTGCACTGTCGCGGCTGATCGCGTCCCTGGGGCATGGCGATACCGTGGTGATCGGCGACGCGGGACTGCCCGTGCCGCCCGGCGTCGAACTGATCGACCTGGCCCTGACCCATGGCATTCCCGATTTCATCAGCACGTTGAAGGTGGTGCTGAGCGAAATGCAGGTTGAAAGCCATGTGCTGGCCCAGGAGATTCTGGAGAAAAAGCCGTCGGCGCTGCTGGCGCTGGATGAGCTGAATGCCGAAGGTGTGCTGGGGCAGCGCGAGTTGCTCAGCCATGAACAATTCAAAGTGCTCAGCCGCACGGCCCGGGCGATTGTGCGGACCGGTGAATGCCAGCCGTACTGCAATATCGTGCTGGTCGCCGGGGTGACGTTCTGACTCGTTCCAATTCATGACCTTGCACAAGGAGTGCGCCATGTATCGTGTTGCCCGCCAACTGCCTCATCTGCTTCGGAGCCTGCTGCTTGTGTCCGTGATTACTGCAACCGGCGCCCATGGGGCGGAAAAAATCGACTTGATCATCGACACCGACCCCGGTGCCGACGACGTGGTTGCCTTACTGTTTGCGCTGGCATCGCCGCAGGAGCTGAACATCCGCGCGTTGACCACCGTCGCCGGCAACGTGCGCCTGGACAAGACGTCGCGTAATGCGCGACTGGCTCGCGAGTGGGCAGGGCGCGAGGAGGTGCCGGTCTACGCCGGCGCGAAGAAGCCGCTGATGCGCAAACCCATCTATGCCGAGGACATCCATGGCAAGGAAGGGCTGTCCGGCATCACAGTCCATGAGCCGAAGGCAGGCCTGGCCGAAGGCAACGCGGTCGAGTACCTGATCGACACCCTGATGGCGGCCAAGCCCCACAGCATCACCATCGCCATGCTGGGACCGCAGACCAACCTGGCATTGGCGTTGATCCAGGAGCCGGACATCGTCCAGGGCATCAAGGAAGTGGTGATCATGGGCGGTGCGCACTTCAACGGTGGCAACATTACGCCCGTGGCAGAGTTCAACCTGTTCGCCGATCCGCACGCGGCCGAGGTGGTGCTCAACAGTGGTGTGAAACTGACCTACCTGCCGCTGGACGTCACTCACAAGATCCTCACCAGCGACGCGCGCCTGCACAAGATTGCCGCGTTGAACAACAACGCCAGCAAGCTGGTGGTCGATATTCTGAATGACTACATCAAGGCCGACATGGAGCACTACGGGATCCCGGGTGGTCCGGTGCATGACGCGACAGTCATCGCCTATCTGCTCAAGCCGCAGCTGTTCAGCGGACGGGCGGTGAACGTGGTGGTGGACAGCGGCGAAGGCCCGACCTTTGGCCAGACCATTGTCGACTGGTACGACGGCCTCAAGGCGCCGAAGAATGCCTTCTGGGTTGAGAGCGGTGATGCCCAGGGCTTCTTTGATCTGCTGACCGAGCGATTGGCGCGGCTGAAGTAGGCGGCTACGCTGTTTCCGGATGCCCGGCGCCGTGGTTCGTCGGGTACTTTTCGAAAATCTGCTCGATGAACGATTGAGCGGCCTCGGTGCCCAGTTCCTTGACCAGCAGATCGATGCCGATGATTGCGAGTTCTTCCGGGCTGCCGGGGCTGTAGGAGCTGTGACCTTCTGGCCACTTGGCTTTGATGTCGGCGTCAATGCTTACGGTGGTCATGATGGCGCTCGTGCAGTCGGAGAGTTCGAGCGAGGAGTTAACCATTTTGCCGCGCTTTTGGCACTCCGACTTAGGCATGAGTGGAAGGCTATGCGACACTTGGTCTTTGAGGACTTTTCAAGGACTGCGCTGTGCAGATCGATCTGAACACCCCTGATGGCCTGACCCTTGAAGCCGTGCGTCAGCTCCTGGCGTCCGCCAGCGACGATCAGCACACGCAATTGCGTGTGACCCGCGGCGGCATCGCCTATATTTCTTCGGGAGTCGTGGGCGGCACCGATATCGACGGGTTGCTGTTTCGCCTGGAAACCTGGGCCAAGGGGTCCGGTTATGTCGGGCGGGTCGCGGCCAGTGACGAGGTCTGGGTCATGCAGATCTTCAATGCTCTGAAGCAGAACTGGCCAAAACCGGCTTTCGACTATATAGACGTCTACTAAGCATTGTTCATATTCAGTCACGATTGAGTGATGAAGGGCCGGGCGATGCTCAGGCAAACTGGCCGATTGTTTTGTAACGTGAGAACAGGTCGTCAGTTCTCCTTGTGAAACCAAACGCCGCAATGGCGGTCGCACGATCTCAGCTCAACTCTAGAAAAAAGGAGGCTTCATGCCTTGGAAGTTCGCGTCATTGGGTACTCTGTTGGCCGTTGCCATGCTGTCCGGTTGCAGCACTGCCGACACCGAATCGACAACAGACCCTGTTACGACGACTGACACAGGTCACAGCCGTTGCGAGGCCAAAGCCGCCGAGTTCACCATTGGCAAACAGGCTTCGCCCGAATTGCTGGAGCAGGCGCGTACACGTGCCGGCGCACAGAATGCGCGCTTCCTTCAGCCTAACGACATGGTGACGCTGGAATACCGCTCTGACCGTCTGAACCTGAATACCGATGCCAATCGGGTCGTCACGCGCGTCAACTGCGGCTGATCGCTCGGGCTTTTGCGTTACCCATAAAAAACCCCGTCACATGGACGGGGTTTTTTTAGCGCGCCTGGAAATTACTCTGGGCGAACTTGAGCAGCTTGCATACCCTTTTGGCCTTTCTCAGCCACGAAGGAAACGGTCTGGCCTTCTTTCAGGCTTTTGAAACCGTCGCTTTCGATAGCTTTGAAGTGTACGAACAGGTCGTCACCGCCACCTTGAGGAGTGATGAAGCCGAAGCCTTTTTCATCGTTGAACCATTTAACGGTGCCGGTTTGGCGATTAGACATGGTGTATCTCCAAGAAACTTATATTTTCAGTAGTACTGTGCTGCTCAGGCCAACTGGGCACACCGGGGTATCATAGTCGAAATGTTCGCTTTGGGAGCCCCCCGCAGGTGCTGTTTGCCCTACAGTCGCACACACTTTGTTACCTGATCTGGCTGGAAGCCCCGTTTTAAAAGGCTTCCAGCCGAAAGTAAAGACGATAAAAAAAGCTGTAAAACCTGCATATTTTGTCGGAAAAGGCGGTTTTGAGGTGCCTTTTACCGGCGCAAGGCGCTTTCAGGACGCCCGATGGGGCTTATTTTTTCGCCGGATTAGTGGCCTTGCACTTGGAAATCTGGGTCAGTGCCTGTTGCTTCAGGGCGTCACTGGCCTGATTGTCCATCAAGGCCTGAAGGTCCTTGGCCGGGTACGACTTGATTGCATCGGCACCGCAGGCGCAGTGGGCTTTTGCGGCCGCAGCGCCGATCTGCGGCGTGGCTGCCTGGGTGCACTGCGCCATGTACTTCTCGCGCTCACCCTTGGGCCAGTCGGCGTGGGCGGCCAGTGGCAGCAGCAATACGATGGGTGCGACAACGGCGAACAAACGATTCAGACGCATGCCGGGATGCTCCTTGTGGGTCAATGTCTTGTTATCTGAGGGGGAAAGCGGGGATCAAGTTCAGCACTCTGGCATAAAAACGGCGGATTTGCCCTGTCAGAAGCCCTGCATGCCGCCACGACCGTTCATCTGTGCTAGCATGCCCCGCTCGGGCGTTTGCAGGCGCCGGTCGACCTATCGTCCCGGCTGCGGCATTCCCCGAACAATCCTGATTTGAATCCCAGTCACTCTGGTTCGGTTTCCGGTTGGCCGCAAGGCTCCTGCCGCTGTAAGGCAGGCGTTCGTCATTGAATGGCCTGGATCGGATCTTGTACTGGCTCATCCCAACCCACGTGACCTTTGGTAGGGGTCACCACTAGGAGAGGAGGCGCCATGCCAACTATTACTCTTCCCGACGGCAGTCAACGTTCATTCGATCACCCGGTTTCCATCGCCGAGGTCGCCGCATCCATCGGTGCCGGTCTGGCCAAGGCCACCGTGGCCGGCAAGGTCAATGGCAAGCTGGCTGATGCCAGCGACATCATCGACAGCGACGCTACGCTGCAAATCATTACGCCAAAGGATGAAGAGGGGCTGGAGATCATTCGCCACTCTTGTGCCCACCTGGTCGGCCATGCGGTCAAGCAACTGTACCCGACCGCCAAAATGGTCATCGGTCCGGTCATCGACGACGGCTTCTATTACGACATCGCCTACGAGCGTCCTTTTACCCCGGACGACCTGGCGGCTATCGAACAGCGCATGCAGCAGCTGATCGAGAAAGACTACGACGTCATCAAGAAGGTCACTGCGCGCGCCGACGTGATCGAAGTGTTCAAGGCTCGCGGCGAAGACTACAAGCTGCGCCTGGTCGAGGACATGCCGAACGAACAGGCCATGGGCCTGTACTACCACGAAGAATACGTCGACATGTGCCGCGGTCCGCACGTGCCGAACACTCGCTTCCTGAAATCCTTCAAGTTGACCAAGTTGTCCGGCGCCTACTGGCGCGGTGATGCCAAGAACGAGCAATTGCAGCGCGTCTACGGCACCGCATGGGCTGACAAGAAGCAGCTGGCGGCTTATATCCAGCGTATCGAAGAAGCTGAAAAGCGCGATCACCGCAAGATCGGCAAGCGCCTGGGCCTGTTCCATACCCAGGAAGAAGCGCCGGGCATGGTGTTCTGGCACCCGAACGGCTGGACCCTGTACCAGGTGCTCGAACAGTACATGCGCAAGGTTCAGCGCGACAACGGCTACCTGGAGATCAAGACCCCTCAGGTCGTCGATCGCAGCCTGTGGGAGAAATCCGGGCACTGGGCCAACTACGCCGACAACATGTTCACCACCGAGTCGGAAAGCCGCGACTACGCCATCAAGCCAATGAACTGCCCTTGCCACGTGCAAGTGTTCAATCAAGGCCTGAAGAGCTACCGCGAGTTGCCGATGCGTCTGGCCGAATTCGGTGCTTGCCACCGTAACGAGCCGTCGGGTGCGTTGCACGGCATCATGCGCGTGCGTGCGTTCACTCAGGACGACGCCCACATCTTCTGCACCGAAGAACAGATGCAGGCCGAATCCGCTGCGTTCATCAAGCTGACCATGGATGTCTACGCCGACTTCGGCTTCAAAGACATCGAAATGAAGCTGTCCACTCGTCCGGAAAAACGCGTCGGTTCCGATGAGCTGTGGGATCGCGCCGAGGCGGCACTGGCTGCAGCCCTTGATAGCGCTGGCCTGCCGTACGATTTGCAGCCGGGCGAGGGCGCGTTCTACGGTCCGAAGATCGAGTTCTCGCTGAAAGATTGCCTCGGTCGCGTCTGGCAGTGTGGTACCCTGCAGCTCGATTTTAACCTGCCTGTCCGTCTGGGTGCCGAATACGTCTCCGAAGACAACAGCCGCAAGCATCCGGTGATGTTGCACCGGGCGATCCTTGGTTCCTTCGAGCGTTTCGTCGGAATCCTGATCGAGCACTATGAAGGTGCTTTCCCTGCGTGGCTGGCGCCAACCCAGGCAGTGATCATGAATATCACTGATAAACAGGCAGATTTTGTTGCCGAAGTAGAAAAAACTCTCAACGAAAGCGGGTTTCGTGCCAAGTCTGACTTGAGAAATGAAAAGATCGGCTTTAAAATCCGCGAGCATACTTTGCTCAAGGTTCCGTATCTCTTGGTTATCGGGGATAAGGAAGTCGAGATGCAGACTGTCGCTGTGCGTACTCGTGAAGGTGCTGACCTGGGCTCGATGCCCGTCGCCCAGTTCGCCGAGTTCCTCGCGCAAGCGGTTTCCCGGCGTGGTCGCCCAGATTCGGAGTAATTATTATTAAGCGTGAAATGAGACAAGATAAACGAGCTGCACCGAAAGCCCCGATCAACGAGAATATCTCGGCACGCGAGGTTCGGTTAATTGGGGCTGAAGGTGAACAGCTTGGGATTGTGTCAATTGAAGACGCGCTTCTTAAGGCTGAAGAGGCCAAACTGGATTTGGTGGAAATTTCCGCCGATGCAGTACCCCCTGTTTGCAAACTGATGGACTACGGCAAATCGATCTTCGAAAAGAAGAAGCAGATTGCCGCGGCCAAGAAAAACCAGAAGCAGATTCAGGTTAAAGAAATCAAGTTTCGTCCAGGGACGGAGGAAGGGGATTACCAGGTAAAACTGCGCAACCTGGTACGTTTCCTGAGTGACGGGGACAGGGCCAAGGTATCCTTGCGATTCCGCGGCCGTGAGATGGCCCACCAGGAGCTGGGGATGGAACTCCTCAAGCGAGTTGAAGGTGACTTGCTCGAGTACGGTTCGGTCGAACAGCATCCTAAGATGGAAGGACGCCAGCTGATCATGGTCATCGCCCCGAAAAAGAAGAAGTAATCAACAGGGCACGGCAGGCCTTCTGATTATGTTTATCAACTGAATGCGGAGTATCCGAACATGCCAAAAATGAAGACCAAAAGTGGTGCTGCTAAGCGGTTTCTGAAAACTGCTAACGGTATCAAGCACAAGCACGCTTTCAAGAGCCACATCCTGACCAAAATGTCGACCAAGCGTAAGCGTCAACTGCGCGGTAGCAGCTTGCTGCATCCGTCTGACGTGGCAAAAGTCGAGCGCATGCTGCGCCTTCGTTAATTTTAGTCAAGAATAGAGGAAGTAACTCATGGCTCGTGTAAAGCGTGGCGTCATTGCCCGTAAGCGTCACAAAAAAATTCTGAAACTTGCTAAAGGCTACTACGGCGCTCGCTCGCGCGTATTCCGTGTTGCCAAGCAAGCGGTAATCAAGGCAGGCCAATACGCCTACCGTGACCGTCGTCAGAAAAAACGTCAGTTCCGCGCTCTGTGGATCGCCCGTATCAACGCTGGTGCTCGTATCAACGGTCTGTCCTACAGCCGTTTCATCGCCGGCCTGAAAAAAGCGTCCATCGAGATCGACCGTAAGGTTCTGGCTGATCTGGCAGTGAACGAAAAAGCGGCGTTTGCTGCGATTGTCGAGAAAGCTAAAGCCACCTTGGCTTAAGTACCCCCGACAGTCACCCGGCCTCACCTCTGTGGGGCCAGGTGTTAAACGTCATAAATAGGGGAAGAGCCTTCAAGCTCTTCCCCTATTTTGTATCTGGAGTCTGTACATGGAAAACCTGGACGCGCTCGTCTCTCAAGCACTAGAGGCTGTGCAAAGCGCTGAAGATATCAATGCCCTGGAGCAAATCCGGGTTCACTACCTTGGCAAAAAAGGTGAATTGACTCAGGTGATGAAGACCCTGGGGAATTTGCCGGCCGAAGAGCGTCCGCAAGTCGGTGCGCTGATCAACGTTGCCAAGGAGCGTGTCACAGAGGTTCTCAATGCGCGCAAGGCGTTGTTCGAGGAGGCCGATCTTGCGGCCAAGCTCGCCGCCGAATCCATTGACGTGACCCTGCCTGGCCGTGGCCAGACCTCTGGCGGTCTGCATCCGGTTACCCGGACTCTGGAACGTATCGAGCAGTTCTTCACCCATATCGGCTACGGCATCGCCGAAGGCCCCGAGGTCGAAGACGATTACCATAACTTCGAGGCGCTCAACATCCCAGGCCATCACCCGGCCCGGTCGATGCATGACACCTTCTATTTCAATGCGAACATGTTGTTGCGCACCCATACCTCGCCGGTACAGGTCCGCACCATGGAATCGAAACAGCCGCCGATCCGCATCGTCTGCCCAGGCCGTGTATACCGCAGCGACTCCGATATCACCCACTCGCCGATGTTCCACCAGGTCGAAGGCCTGCTGGTCGACCGCGACATCAACTTCGCCGACCTGAAAGGGACGATCGAAGAATTCCTGCGCGTGTTCTTCGAAAAAGAACTGGCCGTGCGTTTCCGCCCTTCGTATTTCCCGTTCACCGAGCCATCCGCTGAAGTCGACATGGAATGCGTGATGTGCAGCGGTAAAGGCTGCCGCGTCTGCAAGCAGACTGGCTGGCTGGAAGTCATGGGTTGCGGCATGGTTCACCCGAACGTGCTGCGCATGTCCGGGATCGACCCGGAAGAGTTTTCGGGCTTTGCCTTCGGCATGGGCGTTGAACGTCTGGCCATGCTGCGTTACGGCGTGAACGACTTGCGTCTGTTCTTCGACAACGACTTGCGGTTCCTCGCGCAATTTCGCTAGTCGTAACGAATTCTTAGGAGAGCAGGATGAAATTCAGTGAACAATGGCTGCGTGGCTGGGTTAGCCCGCAGGTAAGTCGCGATGAGCTGGTTGCTCGTCTGTCGATGGCCGGTCTTGAGGTCGATAGCGTTACCCCGGCCGCCGGTGTATTCAGTGGCGTGATCGTCGGTGAGGTGCTGAGCACCGAACAACACCCGGACGCCGACAAGCTGCGCGTTTGCCAGGTCAGCAACGGTTCGGAGACGTTCCAGGTCGTGTGCGGTGCACCGAACGTGCGCCCGGGCCTGAAGATCCCGTTCGCCACCATCGGTGCCGAGCTGCCGGGCGACTTCAAGATCAAGAAAGCCAAGCTGCGTGGCGTTGAGTCCAACGGCATGCTGTGCTCGCAAGCCGAGCTGCAAGTGGGTGAGGGCAACGATGGCCTGATGGAGCTGCCGGCCGATGCGCCGGTGGGTCAGGACATTCGTGAATACCTGAACCTGGACGATGCCAGCATCGAGGTCGACCTGACCCCGAACCGTGGCGACTGCTTGTCCTTGGCGGGCCTGGCCCGTGAAGTCGGCGCGCTGTACGACGCCGAAGTGACTCGTCCGGTCGTTGCTGCCGTTGCAGCCGTGCACGATGAAGTGCGTCCGGTTGAAGTACTGGCACCCGCCGCCTGCCCGCGCTACCTGGGTCGTGTAATCCGCAACGTCGATCTTTCCAAGCCTACTCCGCTATGGATGGTCGAGCGCCTGCGTCGCGCTGACGTTCGTAGCATCGACGCAGCCGTCGACATCACCAACTACGTGATGCTCGAACTGGGCCAGCCGCTGCACGCCTTCGATCTTGCCGAAATCAACGGCGGCATCCGTGTACGCATGGCTGAAGAGGGCGAGAAACTGGTACTGCTCGACGGTCAGGAAGTCAGCCTGCGTAGCGATACGCTGGTGATTGCCGATCACACCCGTGCCCTGGCTATCGCCGGCGTCATGGGTGGCGAGCACAGCGGCGTCAACACCGCGACCACGCGCGATGTCTTCCTGGAAAGCGCATTCTTCGATCAGATTGCCGTCGCTGGCAAGGCCCGTTCCTATGGCCTGCACACCGATGCATCGCACCGCTACGAGCGTGGCGTGGACTGGCAGCTGGCCCGTGAAGCCATGGAACGTGCCACCGGCCTGCTGCTGGAGATCACTGGCGGTGAAGCGGGTCCGATCATCGAAACCGTCAGCGAACAGCACTTGCCGTCGATCGCTCCGGTGACGTTGCGTGCGCAGCGCATCACCCAGATGCTGGGCATGGAAATGGATTCGGCCGAAGTCGAGCGTCTGCTCAGCGCTTTGGGCCTGACCATTACGGCGGATGGAGCAGGGCAGTGGCGCGTAGAAGTGCCAAGCCATCGCTTCGACATCAGCCTGGAAGTCGACCTGATCGAAGAGCTGGCCCGTCTGTACGGTTACAACCGCCTGCCGGTTCGTTACCCGCAGGCGCGTCTGGCGCCGCAAGCCAAGGCTGAAGCACGTAGCGATCTGCCTGAACTGCGCCGTCTGCTGGTGGCCCGTGGTTATCAGGAAGCGATCACTTACAGCTTCATCGATCCGAAACAGTTCGAGCTGTTCAATCCAGGTGTCGAACCGCTGCTGCTGGCCAACCCGATTTCCAACGACATGGCCGCCATGCGCTCGTCGCTGTGGCCGGGCCTGGTCAAGGCGCTTCAGCACAACCTGAACCGTCAGCAGGATCGCGTTCGTCTGTTCGAGAGCGGCCTGCGCTTCGTCGGTCAGCTCGACGGCTTGAAGCAAGAGCCGATGCTGGCCGGTGTGGTTTGCGGTAGCCGTCTGCCGGAAGGCTGGGCGCAAGGTCGCGATGTCGTCGACTTCTTCGACGTCAAGGCCGACGTGGAAGCGGTGCTGGGCTTCGCAGGTGCACTGGATGCCTTCACTTTCGTGCCGGGCAAGCACCCTGCATTGCATCCGGGGCAGACCGCACGCATCGAGCGCGAGGGTCGCCTGGTCGGCTTCGTTGGCGCCATCCACCCGGAGCTGTCGAAAAACCTGGGCCTGGATCGTCCGGTCTTCGTGTTCGAGCTGGTTCTGGCGGAAGTGGCTTCGGGTAAAATGCCGAAATTCCACGAGTTATCGCGCTTCCCTGAAGTGCGTCGTGACCTGGCACTGATTGCGCACAAAGACGTTGCAGCCTCGGCTGTACTGGACGTAATCCGTGAAAATGCAGGCGAATGGCTGACAGACCTCAGGCTATTTGACGTGTATCAGGGTAAAGGCATTGATCCTGATAGAAAAAGCCTTGCAGTCGGCTTGACCTGGCAGCATCCATCGCGCACTCTTAATGACGATGAGGTGAATTCCACGACGCAAAACATCCTCACCTCGCTCGAACAAAGGTTGAACGCCACGTTAAGGAAGTGACGTATGGGGGCTTTGACGAAAGCTGAGATGGCGGAACGTCTGTATGAAGAGCTGGGCCTGAACAAACGGGAAGCCAAGGAATTGGTCGAACTGTTTTTCGAGGAAATCAGGCACGCTCTTGAAGACAACGAGCAGGTCAAATTGTCCGGTTTCGGCAATTTCGACCTTCGGGACAAACGCCAGCGGCCTGGCCGCAATCCGAAAACCGGTGAAGAAATCCCGATCACGGCTCGCCGTGTCGTCACCTTTCGTCCAGGGCAGAAGTTGAAGGCCCGAGTTGAGGCTTATGCTGGAACCAAGTCATAACGACGAGCTTCCCGTCATCCCCGGCAAACGCTACTTCACCATTGGTGAAGTCAGCGAGCTGTGTGCGGTAAAACCACACGTGCTGCGCTATTGGGAGCAGGAGTTTCCTCAACTCAACCCTGTCAAACGCCGCGGAAACCGCCGGTATTATCAGCGCCAGGATGTGCTGATGATCCGGCAGATCCGCGCGCTCCTTTACGATCAGGGGTTCACCATCGGCGGCGCGCGCCTGCGTTTGTCCGGTGATGAAGCCAAAGATGACACCACTCAATACAAACAAATGATTCGCCAGATGATCGCTGAGCTGGAAGATGTTCTGGTGGTCCTCAAGAAATAAATTCTGCTTTTAAATACTTCCAGTTTTCAAAAGCTTGCGATATATTCTTGAGCGTTCCTCGAAGAGAGGGACAAGTTTCACGCCTAGTCGGGGCGTAGCGCAGTCCGGTAGCGCACTAGCATGGGGTGCTAGGGGTCGAGTGTTCGAATCACTCCGTCCCGACCATATTTTTCAATGACTTAGCCCAATCTTTTCAGGTTGGGCTTTTTCATGTGCGTGAGATTTGCGTGACTCCTCGATTTTTCACGCCTGCTTCCTTTTCAAGATTGTCAGGACCGGCCCACGCGAATCGGTTGCTGATACCATGTTCGCAGCTTCAATCAGATGCCCGAGCTCAGCGCCCGAGTAGTGACTGGTGATGCTGCCGTTCTTGTGGCCCAGAAGTGCCTTGCGGTCTTCCTCGGTAACGCCTGCTGCACGTAGCCGGCGGCCAAATGTGTGTTTGAGGTCGTGAATCCTTATGGATGCATAACCTGGGTGAGCGGGGCGAAGGTTTTCCTCCTGCCAGAGTTTCGCCGCTCTCACCCGCGCCTTCTTCCAGGCCGAGTCGTTCATTCGATGCATCGCGGTACCGTTGTAAGGAAAAACCCATTCCTTACTCAGGCCCCGCTGCAGGTCAATGATCGACTTGGCTACGTTGTTGAGCACGACCAGTCGCTCATCACCGTTCTTCACGCCAGATCGTTCGTGTCTGCCGCCGAAGTCAGCCGGTATCAGAAACACGCTGGTCCCGAGTTCCGGCACCGAAATTTCCCAATCCCATTTCAGCTTGCAGACTTCCTGCTCCCGCGTGCCGGTGTTCACTTTGAACAGCGCCATGGTTTGCAGGTGGGCCGGCAATTCCGCAAACAGAATCGACTGCTCCTGCCATGACATCGGGTACGGCTTGCGGCTCGACTTCTTCTCTTCCAGTTTCGTGAGCATCGGCACGCTATCCAGCCACGGCCTGCGCTCATCATCTCGCCACTTCCTGGCACACAACGACAAAACCCGAACCACCCGCTCGATCGAGATATTCACCGTACGGTTGCTGACGCCTTCCTTCACCTTGCCATTCTCAAGCGTTTTGCTCGACAACCTGTTCTTGATGAAAGGCGCCAGAGCTTGGTCATCAATGTGGGTCAGCGGTATGTCGCCTATGA
This sequence comes from Pseudomonas fluorescens, assembly GCF_902498195.1. GTDB lineage: Bacteria > Pseudomonadota > Gammaproteobacteria > Pseudomonadales > Pseudomonadaceae > Aquipseudomonas > Aquipseudomonas fluorescens_BU. The sequence goes on from NZ_CABVIY010000004.1 coordinate 226,276, forward strand.
ACGGGTCGAGCTGAGAAAGGTGGTGTGCTGATAGCTTGAATGAGGGCTGGTCCTTGATTTCAACGAGGAACTTCATCGCGGCATCCCGCCAGGTCCTCACTTCCCTAACGCCATAAACCTTCTGCTGCCTGATCTGTTCTAGCCTGAAAATCAGGTAGCGCTCTGCTTCTTGCCGGTCAGCTGTGCCAGTAGATTCGTAAAGTCTTTCGCCGTTGATCTTCTTGTCGATGTGCCAAAGTCCTTTCCTTTGGGAAAGGCCTGTGATCGATTTTCGCGCCATGATTTATCTCCTTTCTGGCGCTCGCTGCGGGGCAATTGTTGCTCCGACGCGCCTTTTTTATCAATCGCCTTTGCCTCGACGTGCGCTGTTGCCCAGTCGTCCAGCTCTTGTCGGTCGAACCCCACGCCGCGTTCCCCAATGGGGAATTCGTGGACGTACGGGCGGACTTGGGCGTCAAAAACAGCGCGACACATGCCCAGATACGCCGGGGCCTGCTTGGCCCGGATGAAGCGTGGCAGCAGTTGTGGTGCGCCCATTGGTCTACCTCTGCCCCTCATTGGGGACGGCCAATTAATTGTTGTCGTGCCGCGCGTGGCGGCAGAAGGTGGTTAATCCCAGTCGTGACTGAGCTCTGGATTGATTGGTGGAATGCACTGAAGCGTTGCGAGATCCAGGAGGGTGAAATGCCCGTCCATCCATCCAGCGGTGTCGATGTAGTAGACATTTCCGAGCACGACCGGCTGCCGCAGAGGGGTGTGGCCGACAACCAGGGCGCGCAGGCCTTCGACTCCGTGCGTCTCGCCGTCCTGAATTCGGCTTCGAGACCACATACAGCTGTTTTGCACCAGCTTTAGCCGCTTGTTGCTCTCGGGTGATTCGAGCTCGGCCCGCAGTTGCTCCCACGACGGGAGGGGGCAGTCGGCGTGCACGATGCCGATCAGCCCCTGGGTGGTTTCGACTTCAATGGCGATCGGCAGCTCTGCGAACTGGGCTGCAAACTCCCGCTGCTCGTCCCAAGCCAAGCCGGCGAACCAAGAGCCTCCGTTGTAAACCCAGTTTTCAGCGTCGCAGGTATCGAAGCGCACCACGTAGTCATCATGGTTTCCGCGTACCGGGTGGAACCATGGTTTGTCGAACCAGGCGAGTACGTCGCGGCACTCCGGCCCGCGGTCGACCAGATCTCCGACACTGAACAGGCGATCCGCCGACGGATCAAAGCCGGCTGCATCAAGCGCGGCCTGTAGCCTGGTGAAGTGTCCGTGAATGTCGCCAACCGCGAAATCACGGCCAGCCGTGTTTTCGGCGAAGCGCTTCACGCGCGACACCTGGATTGTTTCGAGCATAGGAATTCCTCGCCCGCCGTTCTCCGGCAGGCCTTTCGTTTAGTTGCGTAGGAAATGTCCTGAATGCTCCTACTGCATCAAACACGCAGGATTTTTGAGGCGGGTCATGCGCTTAAATAGGCGCTCCCCGATCAAGGATGCGTGGCTCATGCGAGAAGTATTACGGACGTTAAACAGGCTGCTTCAGCTGACCAGCCTAGTGATGGTGCTGCTCACCTTAGGAACTGGTTTGGTGATGTCGGGGGCTGTATCTGACTGCCTCCTATCCGTGCTGGCTCATGTGGCGCTACCGGCTATTTTCTTTTCTCTGCTACTGGATACTCTGCTCGTGCATCGCGGTCGGTATTGAGCTGTTCACCGGCAGGCTCTTGTGTGGGGTAGGGGTTAGAGCAGCGCGCCTTGAGTTGGCGCGATCTCCGGGATGCTGTAGGTCCAGCGTGGTGGCGAGTTGTGCGACTCGATGCGGCTGCGCATCACTGATGCCCGGGCTTCCTTGGTCGGCGGGGAGTACGTGCCGCGCCAGGCCTGGTCAATGCCGATGTTTCGCCCGATGTTCGTGCTGTCAGCGCTCGACAGCGGGAGGTGGCCAAAGATTGCAGGATCCAGCATCCGCAAGCCGTGAAGCTTGCACATGGGCCGGCCGTCATCGTCGCAAACTACCCGCATTGCTTTGCCCATCTGCACCCACCAGGCGGGGCTGCCAGGCTGTGAATAGTCACCCGAACTGCCGATGCAGACCCTGGGCCAGGCGCTGGCTAAACGCTCAAGCCGATCAAGGCTTTCGTGCATATGCCAAACCGGGGCGCCAAACCATCGAGGCAGGGGCCACTCGTCGAGCAGCGCATCGTTCGCCTTTTCATCACCATCAATTACATCGGGTATCACGGCGAAGTCGCACGCCGGGATCAGCTTTGCATCTGCTGCCCAGCAGTAGAACGGCTGCCAGTCGGTGATCGGTTTGCCCTGCTTCCAGGCGGAGAATGCCCCGTTGTCGATAGCAAATGACTGACAGACTTGAGCCGCCAGTGCGAGCTGCCGTGGATCGCTGAAGCTGACAAAGGCGTGGCCGCCACTGATTGCCGCGGCTGCTGCCGTCTCCGGAGTGATCGGCAATCCGTGGTAATGAATCATCCGCTGAGCCTCACAGTTTCGATTTCGACGCCTTGGTGCGTGGCGACGATCTTCTGATCGCCACCCAAAGCTTCGGACAGGCGATCGGCAATCTGTTCGTGCCAGCCTTTCTTGATGATCGCGGTAGCGGCCTTGATGTGCTCGACGTGGATCATGGCCGTCGACCGAATCTCGAGTTGATAGATGATCATTTCGCTGTCGGCCGGGCAGGTGGCTGCGAAAGTGTGTCGATAGGTATTCATCACCGCGACCCCTTGTAGCAGTACACGTAGGCGAACCAGGCGAGGGCGATCATGGGGTCACCTGCGCACCAGGCAGTTTCGGCACTGGCAACGCGCGACGCCCCCACACACAGACCGGACCGTCTTCGGCATCATGGAGTGACAGGATGAACCAGCCAGCTTCGGCCGGGTGCTGGATTTCCCAAGCCGAGCAATCGCACTGGCCGTCATCCATGTAGGCATCGAACACTTCGAATGGAACGTCGCTTTCCATATAGGTGATCTTTGTTTCCACCTGGTGGCGCAAACACCACTCTTGGAACTGTGCGTCGGTGATTTCATCGTCGAACTCCGACAGGTAGCCAGGGTGCGACCACCAGCCGTCGACATCGCGCTCGACTGGCAGCGGCTGGATTACAGCAGTTTCTTCAGGCATGACTGTTCCTTTGCCGCTATAGCGGCTGAAAGTTGTACATAAAATTTTGATTCGTACAGCTCTCGCGACCAGCTGTCCGATACCGTATTTACAAGGTTGCACTTCGATTGCAGGGGGCTAGTGTTGGGCTCTACTGACCATCACAGGGAACGGACGGGAGGACTCAATGAGACTTCGAGGCGACATCTTCTGGGAGTGGGCAGACCCCGAGCTTCACAACAGAACACATGATGAAACTCTCAATGATGGGACCTGCATCGACGTGCAGGTCAGGCTATCGCGCGTCGGCAAGACTCAAATGTTCATCGGGATTTATGGCCCCGATGGGTTGGCGCTGCATGAAGAATCTGATGACTCACACCCTCGCGAATCAATGACCAGAGTTTTGGCTTGGGGTGTTGGCCGGGCTCGGCAATTGGCTGCTGCTGGAGGTGAAAGTAATCCCCGAGCGGCTCCTCGAAATGTCGGCTGACTTTGAAGGGGGAGGAGATTACTGCGGGGCGTTCGGCTTTTTCGCCAGGCCCTTTACGGCCTCGCTGTAGATGAATTTGATTTGATCCCACGGGATCATGTGCTGCTGCCCGTATTCCCCTTCGCCGTCGCAGACCTCACAACCTTCTAATGGCTCTTCAAGGTCGCGGCATTCAGGGCATTCGGTTGTGACGTCCAATTTGAACTCGCCAAGCAGCAGAGCCTTGGCGCCGTTCTCGGCGGTCAGCCTTGTGGGCATGAGGCAGTAGCCGGCAGGCACGGCCAGCTCATCAATCCGCTGATCCGCTGCGTTCAGGTGCAGCTGCAGGGCGTCACGCTCGGCGGTGACTCGGTCAAAGTCGGCGGAATAGATGTACTCACCGGCCGCGCCTCTAAATCGGTAGCGCTTCACCTCGGTGCGAGGTTCGGTAATTCGGTTTTCTGTGGGCATGGGGCGTCCTATGCCGGGTCATGCCCGGACGGTGGCGTGATTTAAGTTTGGGTACTAGGGTTTGTGACTCTATTGATGGAGGGCAAGGCTATGACCATTACCGCGACTTATGACGCTCTTGTGCGACAAGCATCAGATACAGCAGCTAAGTATTTATGGGAGGCTCAAGAGCAGATCGATAAGGTTTTTGGAAAGGGGTACGCAGCCAAAAATCCAGAGCTTGTCTCAGCGTTTATCAAAGTGGCCGGGCAGGATTTCAACACAGCCTGTTTGGCGGTTGCTGTCCAGGAGGCGTCAGGCAAGATTGAATCGGCCTTGCATGCCATTGCCGACAGCAACAATTAAGCAGCAACTGCATCAAGTTGCGCGCCCCGCCAAGGATCGTTGGCCCGGGCCAGCGCCGCCATGGGCGGAGGACTGACGCTGTTGCCGCACATGTGCACCTGCTGGGTCTTGGTGAACGGCTTGCCGTCGGCTCCGTGGCTGATGATGTAATCGGTGGGGAAGCCTTGAGCCTTGTACAACTCGGCCGGTTGCAGCATCCGCAGGCAGATGTCGACGATGACGTATGGCGTCCCCTTGATGGTGACGGTGACCAAACCCAAGCGGTCCTTAGTGGTGATCGTTGGCGCTTGCTCATCGGCACCGCTCACGTTCTCGGTGCCGTAGTAGCTGATCAGGAATGCCGCGACACGCAGGGCGCCTTCCTCATGCTCCGGTGACAGGGTGTACTGGACCAATGTGTGGTGTTCTGCTCCGGCGGTCATTGTTGGCACGGGCTCATCCATTCCCCGGCCAACGCAGTGTTTCCGAAGTGTCGCGAGATTCGCTGTCACCAGCTGTTGCTGGCTGCCGGTGTTAGTCACCGTGGTCATGGGGTCTTCGATGCTCTTGGCCGCCGTGGTGCAAAAACCTCCATTCATTTGGGCCATGAATGCTGTGGCCACGCCGTATTTTCCGCCCGAGGCCATTATTGTTCCCAGTGGCTGGGCAAGGTCGGCGCTGTGCGGAGCAGATCCGGGCTTATCACCGTTGCCAAGCTGGACAAGGGACGCAGCGGCCATCGAGTGGCCGCCGCTTGCTGTCACCGTGCCGAGTGGATCTGCCGCTGACCTGCTTCCATCTCCCCAGCGCTGTACGCCGCCCGGCTTTCCTTCGCCGTGTGCGGCGGTGACCATCACCGGACTGATCAGCGTCAGCTCGCCGCGATTCGCGCAGGTTACCGTCGGCAGCGGGGCGCGTGGATCATTGATGCGGTCACTGCCCTGGTGCGTGGCTGGTGCGATGATTGGGCTCGCCATGGCGAACGATCCGCCTCGCGGCCAAGAGGTCACGGTGCGCAACGGCTCGTTGGCTGACTGGACGCTTTCCCCAGACCAGTTCGCGATCGGTACGATGAAGGGTTCAGCGGCATCAATGACAAACTTCTTCATGCCCTTAGCGATACGGCGTAGCGTCGCATCCGCAAGAGGCTTGGCCCGACTAAAGATGCTTTTGGTCGGCTCCGTCCAGTCGATGCACTCGGCGGCGGTGCGCCACTTCTTCTGGCCCTTGGCTGGGTTCTTGGCGTGGGTCGGTTCCGGCCACACGATTGGCTGACCATCGCAACGGGCGATCATGAACAAGCGCTCCCGGCTGGTCGGTGCACCGTAGTCGCAAGCCTTCAGCACCCGCCACTCAACGACGTAGCCCAGGTGCTGCAGATCGGCGACGAAAACAGCCCAGGTATGCCCACGGCGTTTCGGATCGGGTACCAGGAACTGGTTGTTCACCGGAACAACCTCGCCCTGGTCGGCGATGCGGTTGATCAAGCTCTTTGGCTTGGTCGGATGTGGCACCAGGTCGAGAGTTACCACGCGGCCGGTGGCCTTGCAGCGCTTCGCGATCAGCGGCCCCCACTGGAGGATCTGTTTCACGTTTTCCAGGCTGATGACGCGAGGCTTCTTCTTGCCAGCCCACTTCAGGCCGATCCACGACAGGTTGCGGATCTCGCGTTTGCGCGGCTGGCCGCCGGCGGCCTGGCTGTGGTGTGTGCAGTCCGGCGACATGTGGAACCAGCCCACGGCCTTGCCTTCACACTCCGTATCGGGATCACCTTCGAATACATCGGTGGTGAAATGCACGGCGCCCGGGTGATTCATAGTGTGCATGCTGATTGCCTGAGGGCTGTGGTTTTTCGCCACGTTCACAGCGCGACCCAGGCCCATTTCCAGCCCGGTACCGGCGCCGCCGCCACCACAGAAGAAGTCGACAACGATCTCATCGTCCTGAGTGCTGAAGCCGAGTCCGTATTGAGTTTTGAAATCGAAGGGGTGTTTCTTCTGGTGTGCTGACATAAGTAGTCCTCGTCGGGCTATAGTCGCCTGATCGAAAAAGGAGCTCGTTAATGGAAAAGGCTATAGAGAAAGAGGTAGGTAGGTGGGGGCTTGTGTTCGTAGGCGCAGCGGTGTTTATTACAATGCTTTGTCTAGCGCTGTATTTACTGAGTATCTCAAAGTTGTCGGGCGCGGAGTTTGTCTCGTTCGTCATTGCCTTCGCAATAATCTCCGCAGTTGTTGGGTTTGCGCCAGAAGTTCAAGAGTTTTCTGTCGCAGGTAATGTTGTTAAATTAAAAGAAATGAAGCTAGAAGTTATAAATGCGGTTAAAAGTCTTGAGTTTACGAGGGTGGAACTTTTGCGTAGTAGTCTGCGGAAACTGATCGTCAGTGGAATTGTCGGCGATCATTCCACAGGGGAGAGAAATCTAGAGTTTTGGAGCGTCATCTCCTTGGCAAAGCAATCAAACTCACTTCCCTCCTTGAAATCAGAGATTCTCTTATGCGTCGATCATTACCTGGTTTTTGAGAAATACAGGTTGCCTTGGTTCACACCTCTACTTGATTTTGATTCTAACAAGGAGAATGTTAACGGGATGTCCATTATTGAGTTTTCGCGCTTGTTGGCTAGGCCAAAAATAGTTGAGGGTTTGAAAGGCTCAGTAGGCCCGGATAAACTGGACGCTGAAATAGATAAGGTCCTCGGGGAGATGAATAAGCTAGAGGATCTAAGAAAGTTAGTGATCGCTCTTTCTGATTAGTGTGTGGTTGAATGGATGCACGCCTCGTTACCTGTCTTTGCGAAAGACTCAAGCTGTCGCGACTGCTTTTCCGTGATAGCGAATTTAGGTCGCGACATGGTGATGAACTGGCTTGAGTCTTCGGCGGGTGCGGCGGCCAGATTGATCAGGAGTGTCGACACTGTTTCCTGCCATTCCTCGAAACCGTGCCGCTCGCCGAGAACATAAAGGGCATCATCCAATGCCTTCGAGACAATCAGCGAGCGCTTCTCGGCGCCGATCCGTTCCAGTAAGGCTTTCTCCTTGGCGCGCTTGTCCTTCTGCAATTCCGCGTTGCTCTTGGCCATGGCCTGCCTCTTCAATTCCGTGGGCCGGTATATCCAGCCATGTCTGTCGTCGGCGCTGGCGCGCCCGGTTGATCGTTCGTCTCACGCTGCGACCTTCACCTGATGCCAAGCGCCGGCGGCGTAAAACAGCTTGGCGGCCTGGGCCTCGTCAAGCGTGATCTCGGCGGGAACGGCGATCCATCCAGACGCTACCAGGTGGTTTGGGTTGCAGCTGTCTCGCAGCTCCAGGTAGTAGTGCTCGATGGCATCCGTCAGGCGCTCGACCTTGTAGATGCCCTCCGGTGAGATCTCCACCGACTTGACGTACTCAACGCCGCGCTCGTCTCGACACATGGCGCTGATGTAGATCGTCCAGCGGTAGGAGAAATCGAACAGCGCGTTGGCAATGGCAAGGCTCCGGATCTGCCGGCAGTTCTTCCAGTTCGCCATGATCTGCGCCCTACTGGGGTCGATGTTCACCACGGCGACGTGGTTGGTGCTTAGCAACGCCCGGCAACTGCGTTCGGCCCGGGCGAAACCGTTGTTAGGCTTTCGTTTCGATTTCATAGCGACTCCGCCATTCGCCGGAGCGCGATCCGCTCCGCATGGGGCACGGAAAGGCGACGACGCTTGAGGATGGTGTCCGGGTCTATTGTCTCGGATCGCTTTGCCGGATTTGGATTGATAGGCGCGGGCTCTGCTCGGGTGAATCGCCCGCCGGCGGCCATATGCATTTCGACCTGGCTGGAAAGCTCCAGCGCTTTTTCGCGCCGGAACTCAATGTCGTATTTCAGGTTGCTGATCATGCGGCCACCTTGACCAGCCTCACGCCGGCCATGCTGAAGTTTTGGCCTTGATCAGCAACCATCGCATCGAGCGCTTCCCAGTTGACGGTCAGCACAGAGATAGGGGCTTGCCCATAAGCAACGGCTTTGACCAGGTTTTCCAGATCGAAAACCTCGGCCTGGAGATTTACTGGCTGCTGTACCGGCGCTGCGACTGGCTTCGAGGCCGATGCCGCAACCGGTGCAGCTCGAACTGGCGCAGGCGTCAAGACCGGCGTAGGTGCAGCAACAGGCTCAACCACCAGTTGCGCCTTGGCTTCATTCTCGATCCGCTGCAGCTCTTCCTTCCGGATCTGCTCGCGCTGGGCTTCGGCTTTCTCTTCCTCGGCTTTCTCGTGCTCTGAAATACGAACCTTGATCAAGGCGACCAGGTCGTCATTGGCTTTCATGACCAGTTGCTGAGCGTCGACAAACAGGAATGCATGATCGGCGGCGAGGGTGCGCAGGCTTTCCAGGTTGAGGCGAATTGCGTCGGCTGTCTGGCTAGCGTCGATCTTCGCCCTGGCCAATTCGGTATCAACCGAATCTTGAAGGCTGGCAATGGTGCGCTTGTTCTTCATGGCGCCGGCAAAGTCGGCATGTACGTTCGGCAGAACAACTTTACCCAGTGTCTTGTTGATCGTAGCAACATGATCCGCGAGTGACTGCTCGGCTTTCTGCTTGATGTTGGTCTTCACCAGCAGTTCTTGAGCCTTGACCAACTTGTCAACCTTCAGGCGAGTTTCTCGAGCGTGCTTGCTGATCCGATCCAGCGAGCTGAACAGCTCGTCGATGGTCTGGGTTTGCGCGAGGGCCTGTTTTTTCGCGGCGGTGACCGCATCCTCAACATCGCCGCACCACTTAACGGCCTTCTTGGCGTCCGCGAAGTCCTGATCGGTGGTCAGTTCGGTTTTCACCGAGTCGATGACCGCCAGCGCCGACTGCTCGAACACCTTCAGGTTACTGGCGGTAACCATGCCGGTCAGCTCGATACGCAGCGCTGGAAGCTCGTCTGGCGCCTTGCCGACAACGATAGATGGGGTGTCCGCCACTTCGTGGCCGGTAAGATCTGCCTCAAACTGCTTCCAGCCTTCAACCAGTTGCTCGGCACGGCCGGCGACTGGGCGGTATTCCATGCTGACGAAATTCGCAGCGGTGCCGTCGGAACAAACGAAGATCACGCGCTCGGCGCCGCTCACCAGCAGCTGCTGCTCAAGCTGCCAGTAATAGTGCGGGCCCAAGTCCTCTGCGCGCACCTGGGCAACCAGCGATTCATTCCATAGCTTGTGCTCGAACAGTGTCTCGCCGAGCATCGTCGCGCCGTCCATCGAGGCGAGCAGATTGCCGGATGTGCCGACAACTGGGTACAGCTCTTCGCCGATCATCACTTCAACCAGCGGGCGGGCCAGCGCTTCAGTTGCGTGACCCTTGTCGAAGATGAACTGCTGTGAAGGTGTCACGTCCGGCGCAATGCCGGTTTTCTTCAGCGTCAGCAGTTCGGTACGGGTCTGATACTTCGACGCCCCCATCATTGCCGGCGCTTCTGATGCGGTGAAGTGCTGGGCCCGCAGCGCGTGCCACTCAGGGCTTCCTTGAGCCACGTTATGAATCTTCATGCTGCGTCTCCTTCGAGAGCCTTGAGGTTGGTGATGGTTTCGATCTGCGCTTGGCTCAGCGTGTACTTGCTGCTGATGGTCGAGATCAGGTGTTCCGGGCTGGTGCGGCCCGAGTCGATCAGAGGCTGCCATTTGATGATGTTCTCGGTCAGGAGCTCGTCTGGATAATTCGGCAGAGTCGCTGGAGCCTCGATCTTAGAAACGCTGGCGAGCGGCTGGCTGTTGTCCCGCTCTTTCGGCATGTCCTGCAGCTCTTCCGCTACCGGCATACCGCGCAGCACGTCAGGGAACACGTCTCGCAGGGCGAAGGCCCGGGCGCGCATCTGGCGCATACGCTTAGGATGCTGGGTCCAGGGTCCGGCCTTGCCAACGAGACCGGCCGTCTTCGCGTCATCCATCGTGTAGATGCGAACCTGCTCGTTCTCGCCGCGGCGTTTCACTCGGCAAGTGGCGGTGTGGCCGTCGTCTTCCTCGTACACGTATTCGCAAAGAGGGGAGCCGCGCACGAGGGCAATGACTGCATCACCCCAGAGCGCCGGGCGACCGTTAATGACCGCGATGTTCTGCATCGCTTGTAGTGGCTGCAGGCCCAACTCCAAACCCCACTGGATTGCGACGAGGATATTGCCGGGGTTGCCGAGAAACTCTTTCGGCACGATCGTCGACTTGGCCAGGATGTCGGCAAAGGCCATTGCCTCGGTGAGTGACGACGGCGTCAGGCTGAAACTTTGCTTTGTGGTTAATTCGGACACGACAGAATCCTTGCCGCGATGCACGCAGCGTTTGAAGTGATGGGTTATTGGGTGAGCTGGGCGCAGTAAGAGCTGGCCAGCATGACGAAGGCGGTACCGAGAAGGACGATTGCCGAGCCGCGCCAGACGTAGATTCTGCGAGCTCGTTGGTAGGGGGTCATGGCCGTGGCCTCACGCCAATTCGCCCGGTCTTGATGGCCGCCACAAGCTTCGGCGGCAGGGCAGAGACTGGAAGTTCGCGAGGGAGGCCAGCGCCTACAATTGCCAAGCTGCGCTCGATCTCGTCGAGTTGTTCATCGATCAGCGATTTAACCGGTGCGGTACTCATGGCAACTCCCTGGGCTGCTGGCAGTGCTTGAGCAGGCGCTTGCAGTAGTGGCTGAATTCTTCGAGGGTGATCAACTGATCGACCATCAAGTTGGTGATGATCTGCTGCACCAGAAGACTGCTTCCCTGTGGGGTGTCTGGATGCTCAAGGCTCGCCAGGGCCTCGTCGATGAGGATGTACGGGCTCACAGTTCGTCGTCCTCGGCCTGGGCGATCAGTGCGTCATCTGCGAGAGGCTGCAGCAATCCCTCGGCAATTTCGCCAAGCTTGCCCAGCGGGTGGTCGCTGTTGCCCAGGAGCTCGGCTATAGCCGTCTTATCGACGTGGCCGCGCGCCGCGGAGATAACCAGGGTCCCGAGCGCCGGCGTATCGACCTCGCTGTCGGCAAGGCGGTTGTTAACATGCTCATCGACCGCTACGACGAACTGCTCACCGGTAACCCCCTGCGGAGGGCGCATACGGCGCTGGAATGACACGCCGCCGCCACGTAACAACTCTTCAGCAGCGGTGTAGAGCCAATCAGCCCTGGCGTTGTCCTGCGGGCTCTCGCTCACTGGAGGAGGCTGGCGGCTTTCAAGTTTCAACTGAGCAAGCTGTAAAGCGTTCATGTTCGCCTCCACAGTGGCGAGGGGTTTTAACGGTTGACCGTGGCCTGTTCGGCGCGATCCATTTAGGTGTCATTCGGACAAAACTCGGCTGCACTCATCCATTCCGCTGGTTGCCGTTGGGCGCGGAGGGGAGTGCATGCGAGCTTTGTCGGTGGGGAAGGTTGATGCAGGGGGCCGCGTTGCGCGGTGCAGAATTCGTCCGCATCGGGGTGTGATCTGGCCGGGTGCGATACCGGCATCCATGGGTAGGCTTGAACCACCGACGCGCCCTCGCGAGGCCGCTCTACCAACTGAGCTACATGGTCACGCTCTGGTCACCCGGCCTAGGAACCCGGTCACCCATCACGCTTAGCGCATCGCCTGCGCATTCAGATCACACCCCGATGCGCTCTCATAGAGAGGATCGGGCAGTTAGCGACAGGCTGTCGTGGCGCTGATTGACCTTGCTCGTCCGAAGAGGGGAATGTCAGGCGTGAGTAATCGACAGGTCGCTGATAATGCAGACTGAAGCGTCCTCAGGATCCGTCGTGTCGGAATAGTCGATCTGGTTGTACACGCCGCCATGAAAGGCGAGAGTTTTCGTGTCCCAGGTGTTATCGAGGCGCATGATTGCAGAGGTCGATTTGGCGCCGTTGCAGCTCGCGGAAACCGAAATTGCGCCGCTTGAATTGGCGTGAATGTTGACCTTGAAGAGTGCGCCGAGCGGCACGTTTTCCAAGACCGTCGAGTTGACCGGATCGTCCTGCAGGTAGCTCGACCGAAAGCCCATCGTGATTTTGCCCTTGTTCCAGAACACCTTGACCGGAGGTCGTTCTGAACCCTTTACATGAATCTGCGCGATTACCACTTTCTGCAACGAGTTGACCTTCGTCAGCCGCATTTCTTGCCGGTTCCAGTGGTCAGCTGCGCTGGAGAACAGCCAGTAGCCTGGCTCTTTCCATTCGCAGCGCGTCCGGTGAGTGCTCTTGCTCGACGCACCCAATGTTGGCGCCGACATTTGCAGCGAACCGTCTGCAAGCATTGAGACGACGTTCGGACATTCAATCAAAGCCCGCCAACCAATCAGCTCAAGGGCAATCGGGTTGGTCTCGGAAACGGGAAGCGGAGTAGCGATGGTGAAGTTGCTGATGTCCACAGTCATTGTCGATTCCTTATTACATTGGTGTCCCGTTCATTTCCCGTCTGGCCCTGTCGCCAAGGCCAGCCAGTGAAATCAGTCTTCGATGCTTTCGATCAGGACCCATCCATCACTGAACCTGCGTGTCGGTGTGTGTGGTTCGCTGATGTCGATGATGTCCAAGCAGCCATCATCGGCAGCCCTGACATCGTCTTCACTCAGTTCCTGAGCGCTCTTAATCTCGCCGTCTTCAAAAATCATCAGGTACATAAAACTGCTCCGGCTGTTTTCCCAATGCACCCGGTCGCCCAGATGCATCAGTGAAAATTCCGTGTTGCTATCCGCCCCATGCTCGGCGCCGCGGTTTCCCCACCTGGCCGGCGTCACACATTTCGTGATCGATGATCTTCCGGCTGGCTTACATGGTTTGGCGTCCTCCCATCTGGGGAGTCCGGCAGGTTCCAGAGCCTGCATGGAGATCGAAATTTGTGTTTCGCGCTGTGCCCGTTTCCGAGGATCGATCCGCGAAGATTCCTGACTGTTAAAGAGCGGTCGGGCTCTTTGGGGCCCTTCGCAGCTGGCACCTGATTGGGTTCCGGGTTGCGATGGGTGAAATATGAACTATCGGTTCACAGTCGGTCAAGTACCAAAAGTACATATTTTTGAAAGAGGTTCATATTTGTCGGATTGCGCGCGAATGGCTGTAGGGGGATTTACCGCGAACCAATGGTTCGCTATCCTTTGTTATAACTGGATGGATGTACAGTGATGGGGTTGTGAGCATGGCGCAGAACGAAGCGAAACCAGCAGCAAGAGTTGAGATGTCCGGCATAGAGCGCTTAGGTCTGCGTGTGTCTTCAATGATTAATCACCCGGTTGCGCAGATTCAGCGTTGGGTGACGATCCATCGCCTGGACACGGACGGGGAGAGGGAGTGGGAGGAGGTTATGGGGCTGCTATCGGAAACGGACGGCATAGACATGACATTCAACGACGACGAGTCGGTGACGCTGAGGTGGGAGGCTAGCTCCGATGAAGACCGGCCGGTAGAAGCGTTCGAACCCCTTGAGGAGCCGGCACCTTTTTGACCGCCAAAGAAAAGCCCGCGCGGAAAGCGCGGGCTGAAAGGATGTCGAAGGAGCTGTCTTCACACTGCGATAGCCGTCATCCGATCCCACAGCTTCGCTCTGCAGCAGCAATTCTCAGCGCTATTGCAGCCTCAAGGAGCTTCTGCACTTGAGCCAAAACGACAGACGCCAGCTCTTCATTTCCGGCTTCTTTGAGGCTATCCACTACGTCCAGCAGTCGCTCCGCCTCGATCTCAATGGCGCGGACGGACTCGACTATGTGGTATTGAAGTGAGTGAGCCATCTCGATCAGACCTCAATGCAGAACCCTGCGACTCTCTCCAATCCTGATCCGATCAAGCGCCCGGTTCAATGCATCTAGGGCGTCGAGGAGAGCTTTCGCCTCAGCTTCCCGGCCATCCCCCCATAGGCGTTCAGCCATTTTATTCAGGGCTTGGATAGAGCGCTCAATTTCAGCAGCGGTCGCCGTAGCCTTAATGTCCGTCTGCTTCTTCATTAGGTAACCGTTAGTGCATCGCTTGGCCGCGGATAAGCGCATTGCGTAAGGCGGTAATGGCAGCGAGCAATCGTTCGTGCTGCGCCATAACTTGGTTGGCTATTTCCAACTGTCCAGCACCTCTGAGAATCGATGCTTGTTCAAGCATCCTCTCCGCCTGAATCTCCAGATTCCCGACTACGACTTCGGCTTGAAATTGCGCCGAATGTCCCATTACAACCTCCTTGTAATATGTTACGGCGCCGTTCCTGGCGCTTCAGAATCTCATTAGTAGGCTTGGCGAGGGGGAGTGTGGTGGATGGCTGTTATACCAAATTCGCATTCCACACCAGGAGTACGCGAGCTTGAATGTAGGTGTCTTCCGCCCTGATTGCTTGCGGCGGATGACGGGGGTTGTCCGAGAGCATGGTGATTTGTTCGTCACCTAGCCACTGAAGGCGCTTGATGTAGAGGTGACCCTCCCAAGAGAACATATAGATCCCGTCGCCGGCGAACTCACGAACGCTGACGTCGACGAGCAGCGGGTCGCGGTGCTTGATCGTCGGCGCCATTGATTGCCCCCAACCTGTAACCATCTTCAGGTGAAAGTGTTCTTTGAATTCCACGCCCATCTCGCGTAAGTGCTGCGGACTGACTCGGACATCCTGAAACATCTCGGGGTAGTCGTGTGGTATCTGCCCGCCACCCATTGCCGCACGAACGTCGTAATGCGCAATCCACACTTCGTCGCCCACGGCGCCTGGCCGGTAGTAGTCGATCTCAATCGCACCGCCGCTGTCATCTGCTTCGGCGACCGCAAGCAACCGTCGGCGGGCATCTTCAGAAAGTCCTTTACCCTGATTGGTGAGCATCTGACGCACGATGTCGGCGGCAGACTTCACTTCGGTGCCAGCTGGGTCCTCGGCGCCGGGCATGCGCGAGAGCGCCGGATCTTCCCCCGATCCGTGCTGAAGCCACTCAATCTTCACGCCGAGTGCGTCCGCAATTGCTTGCATCTTCGCAGGACCGGGCATCGACTCGCCGTTCAGCCATTTGCTCGAAGCTTTGGGGGTGACTTTGGCGATTTCAGCCAGGCGGGCGCCTGCTCCCCACTGATCAATGCCGTGAGCTGCCAAGGATTTCTTCAAACGAGCCACGAAGGCTGTGCGGATTTCTTCTATCTGAACCATTGGTTCAGCATCGCATGCCCTTGCATGTACTTTCAGTTCCGACATAATATGTACTGTAAGTTCATAATTGATCTGGAGGCCTTATGCGGCCGCTCAAAAAATCGATAGATGACGCTGGCGGCGTGCCAGTGGTTGCGCTGGCCTGCGGTAAGTCGCCCAGGGCCGTTTACAAGTGGCTTACCGCTGACTGCCTGCCGCGCACCGAATACACCGGTGAGACGCGCTATGCCGAGCGCATTGCTGCTCTAGCTGCCGCCAATGGAAGGCCGTTCGAGCCGTCTTGGTTGCTCGCGGAAGCCCACCCAAAGAAAGCCGCCGCCTAACCCCGTCACTCCCAACTGCGGAAGCGAACCCATGGCCTACAAGAACAAAACGCATCGCAACACCCACCAGTTGAAGTCGCGCCTGAACGACCACGCCTACGCCGCAATTCAGGTGGAAGCGCTGAAGCGTGAGACCCAGCCGGGCGCCTTGGTTCGCGACCTCACGCTGGCCGCTTTGCGGTTCAAGGAGAGCTACGGCTATTTCCCGCTGATTGATGACAGCGAACTGGATGACTTTCCGGCGCTGGGCGAGCTGGCCCGTGAGCTGAAAATGCAGCCCGAGGAGCTTCACCGCCTGATCATCCGAGACGCCCTGAAAGCCAAGCAGGAGCGGGACGCTAACCCCCAGATCAACGACAAAAAACTCACCGCCTGACTAGGCCATGGAGGAGGCGCCAATGCCTGCAATAACGGAAGTAGGGCAGTACCAGCAGGACGAGAAAGACGCGCTCGAGCGGTGGGCTGATGAGGTTGGCATTCCCATGGATCAGCTGGAAGTTCGAATTCTGCTGATGGCAGATCGCGTGGTTGGAGTTGAGCGCCGCAGCGCCGCCCGCCTTGCAGCAGATAACGCCATTTTGCGAAGCCGACTCGCCGCCCAATGCGCACAAGAAGCCCAGGCAGAAAACGTGGTGTCGATTTTCCCTTCGAGGTAACGGTCCGGCCCCTTATTAGGTGCCGCGACAGCAGAGATTGGACCAGGCAGGGCCGGCACCTATTTCGGGGCCACAGAGAAAAAAGGGTCATGGGTTTATCCGTGATTCCGCTTCGAGGCAAGCGAGACGGTAGCGCGCTCAAACCCGCGCAACTCATCACTGCCAAGTCGACCTCTCAGGGGATCGGCGATCCGCTCAAACGCAGGCCACAGCCTGAGTTGCGATGACAAGGGAAGGGTGGATGCCAAGGCAACCACTAAGCAGCAAAGGGCGGCTATCTCGCCTTGAAGTTCGGAATGAGTGGTCATGGATGCGTCCCTGATCAGTTGATGACCAGATGATCGCCTTGTTGGCACTACGCCACCACGGAAACAGAAACGGGGTTTTACGAATGGAAGATTTTCTGCGGGCCTGCCAGAGCGCTGTTCTAGACAACGAGGCAAAGGTACTGGCGGCAAAGATGGGCGTTCCGCATGTCGGCCTGCTCCAGCGTGCCAACCCAGATAACGACGCTCATCACCTGACGATTGAGCACCTGTTCGGAATTCTGCTGCACACCGGTGACATGCGCCCGCTGATGGCGCTGGCAAACGAGTTCGGCTTTGACCTGGTGTCGAGGGAAGCCCCCAAGCCTCAAGCGCTGACCTCATCGCTGATCAACGTCGGCAAGGAAGTGGCCGATCTGACCATCGCCGTGCACCAGGCGCTGGACGACAACCATGTCAGCACCTTCGAAAAATCACTGATTCGCCAAGAGATCGATCACGTCCGCAAGAGCCTGGACGTGATGGCTGCATCCGTTAAAGCCGCCTGAATTACAGGCACAAAAAAGCCAGGTTCGCGGCCTGGCTGATTGCTACATCTGAGGAGTCCAGTATGCACACACAATTCAACACCGGCAATACCCCGACCAATGTCGCGACACGTTTTGTTAATACTGAAAACGTGTCGCGCACGATGATGTCCTCTCGCGAAATCGCAAGCGTCACCGGCAAGCGCCACGACAACGTGAAGCGGGACATCGTGGCAATGCTCAAGGACCTGAAAGTAGATGTACTCAGTTTTGAGGACATCTACCTCGACGGTCGCAACCGTGAACAGGTCCAGTATCTGCTCGACCGCGAACACACCGACTGCCTCCTCACTGGCTACAGCGTTCCGATGCGCATGAAGGTGATTCGCCGCTGGCGTGAGCTTGAACAGCAGCAGGGCGCTCGCGAGCAGGTCTTGCTCAATGGCACGAAGGTCGTCGGCGAACTGGCAATCATGGAGTGCTTCACGCGCCTGCTGAAGCCGGCCGCGTCTTGCCAAATGCTGATGCTCACGAAGATCGCCCAGAACAACGGGCTTGATCCGAAGTTTCTCCCAGGCTACGCCGTTGACTCTGCACCAGACGCCACCGGTGGCAGCTCCATGCCGACCAAGTCTCTGACCGCACTCATCAAGGACCACGGTATCGCCAGCACCGCAGCTGCTTTCAATGTGCTCTTGGAGAAGCACGGCTACCTGAAGTACCTGCAGCGGAAAAACTCCAAGCAGGAACTGGTCTGGTTTTGGTGCGTGACCGACAAGGGCATGACCTACGGCAAGAACCTCACCAACCCTCAATCCCCTCGCGAGACGCAGCCTCACTGGTACGTCGATCGTTTCCTCGAACTGGCCGACTTGATCGGCAAAGGCAGCAAGTAATGGCCGGAGACTGGATTAAATTCGAACTCGCAACCATGGACAAGCCTGAGGTTTGCCAGATCGCCGACCTTGCAGATATCGATCAGGACGCCGTCGTCGGCAAGCTGATGCGTGTATGGGCTTGGTTCGATCAACAAACTGAAAAAGGTAACGCTCCGAGCGTTAGCAAAAAGTTACTCGATCGTTCTGTTGGCGTTACCGGTTTTTGCGAACACATGAAATCGGTGGGCTGGATGGAAGAAACGGACGGCATGATCAGCCTGCCTCACTTCGAGCGCCACAACGGGAAGACCGGTAAAAACAGGGCTTTGACGGCAAAACGTGTCTCCAACCACAAATCAAAAGGTAACGCTGGCAGCGTTACTTCTGCGTTACCTAAAGAAGAGAAGAGAAGAGAAGATCAACACAACACTCCTCCCGCGAGCGAGCCTGAATTCGTCGATCCGAACCTGCCGACCGAGATGACCCTTGACTGGGCGCCCAACGAGAACCTGCTGAAGAACTACGCACTGCGCATGGCGCTGCCTGTTGCCCTGTTCACTACCGAGGCCATCGGCGCCTTCGTCTGCCACTACACGGCCAGTGGCCGGGCCGAGACGCAGGCTGCCTGGGTGAGCCTGCTGGTGAAGTGGATCAAACGTGACAACACCTCGGCCGCCGCATCCAACGTCCGCCAGTTTCCGCCACGCCGCAACGTCGGGCCGGATTTTGACGACACCACATGGGCTGACAACCTGGGGGCGCTGTGATGAAAACTTCCAATGAACTCATGCAGACCCTAAGCAACTTGCCTGCGGTGGAGACAGCTCCGCTCAAGGTCGACACCGGTACCGCGGACGTCGTGAATTCGCTGTTCAAGGAATTGCAGGCGATCTTCCCGGCGTGGCGGCAGGCCTGGCCAACCGATGACGCGTTGATGACTGCCAAGCGCACCTGGGTTAAGGCGTTCATGGCTGAGGGCATCAAGCAGATTGAGCAGATCCGATTCGGCCTGCAGAACTGCCGCAAGCTTGGCAGCGACTTCGCGCCGTCGGTGGGCAAGTTCATTCAGATGTGCCAGCCGACACCGGAAGTCCTCGGCATTCCATCCCATGAGGCCGCCTATGCCGAGTCCGTCGCTAATGCTCACCCGAGTATGGCCGGCAGCCGAGAGTGGTCGCACCAGGCCGTGTACCACGCTGCAAGCCAATGCGGATTCCACACCCTGAATACGATGAAGGCCGAGGCCAGTCGCAAGCTTTTCGACCGCAATTACGACATCACTATCCGGATGCTGCTTGCCGGCGAGCGCCTGCGGAACATCCCGTTGGCATTGCCAGAGCGGGTCGATGGTCGCGTCACCGCTGCGATCGGCAATCAGGCATTGGCAGATCTACGCAAGAGCCGGGGAGGGCAGGTGCATGGGTGACGACAAGATGCGTGAAGAGTTTGAGAGCAGTCCGCGTTTTAAGGGGATGGATTTCACCCGCGCTGATACTCATCCCGAGTATTACGAAAGCCCATACGCTAACGGGGCGCGGGATGGATGGAAGGCCTCCCGCGAGGCACTGGTGATTGAGCTGCCGGCTGACATCAAAACCATGGCCGGTCCAGTCATGTACGCCGACGACGTGCGCGCAGCGGTCGAAGCCGCCGGTCTGATGGTGACCCATGGCTGAGCTCGCATTGATTCGCACCGCCCAAGGCTTGGTGCCAGCAACCGAGGCTGACCGCGAACTGGTTCAAAAATGGAAGGCTGGCCAGGTCATTCACGGCAAGTTCACCCGCATGCGAAATGGCAAGTTCCACGGCAAGTTCTTCTCGATGCTTGATCTGGCCTGGGATTACTGGGAGCCAATTGGCGGCCTCATCCCGCGCCAGGAGATGCGCGGCATTCAGGGATTGGCCAAGTTCTTCGAGGCGCAGAGCGGCAAGCCAGGGCAGTTGTCTCATGCGGTCGCGGCTTATGTCGCCGGTCTGGAGACGGCCCGCGCCGAGCGTTTCCCGGCGGTAGACAAGAGTCGTGAAGCATTCCGTGAATGGGTCACGATCGAGGCCGGCCACTTTCACCTGGTGCACACGCCGGAAGGCATTCGCAAAGAGGCCAAGTCAATCAGCTGGGCGAACATGGATGACACGGCCTTTGAGCCGCTTTACCGCGACGTGTTCAACGCCTGCTGGCGGTTGGTGCTATCGGCGCATTTCGAGAGTGAGGCAGAGGCGCTCTCTGCTGCTGATCAGTTGGGGAGTTATGCATGAGAGTCGCCGTCAAGGAAGCCAAAGCGAAGAAGTGCAAGAACCCGGTCTGCGGGGTGAGCTTTAAGCCGTCATTTTCCACGGCGCAAAAGGTGTGCAGCTGGGCATGCGGCCTGGCCATCAAGGACGTGAATCAGGCGCAGGCACGCAAGGCGCTTGCCCAGATCGAGCGCAAAGAGATCCGGGTCCGCAAGGATAAGCTCAAGAGCCGGGCGGACCACCTCAAAGACACGCAGACCGCCTTCAACGCTTGGGTGCGTGCCCGTGACGCCGAGTTGCCGTGCGTCAGCTGTGGCCGGCACCACCAAGGCAAGTACGACGCAGGCCACTACCGGACAGTTGGGAGCAATCCCGCATTGCGTTTCGAGCCGCTCAACTGCCACCGCCAGTGCTCGCCGTGCAACACCCGGCTTTCCGGGAACATCGTGAATTACCGGATTGAGCTGGTGAAGCGGATCGGCGCCGAGTTGGTCGAGTGGCTGGAAGGCCCGCACGAGGCCAAGAAGTACACCGTCGACCAGCTTAAGGCGATGACAGCCGAATACCGGGCAAAGACTACAGAGCTGAAGGGGAGAGCAGCATGAAGATCAATTCCGCACGACAGGCTTGGCATGACTGCAATTACAACCCGGCCCCGGGCCAGACCTCCGATGTCGCAGTGCTCGGGGTGATGGTGCAGAGCACCGAGCGCGGGCCATCGGCGAATCACGCAATGCACAGTGCGTTGGCCGGGCAGATCCAGTCGGCAATCGCGCGTCTGCATCATCAGCTTCGCGCATTCGGTAATGCAATGTACGCGGCCGAGCCCAGCGATGATGATCGGGAGGAGGCAGAGGCGGCGGTGTTCAATCTGGCGTGCACTAGGGCGCCGCGCATGACCGCCGACAAGCGAGAGCGGGCCGAGTACGTTGCCAAGGGTGTGTTCCGTCGCTATCGCTACATGCACCAGGGCGGGCAGTCTTCCAACGAAGATCCGCTGATCAAGCCCGAAGTATTCCGTTCGTGGATGAATGCCGAGTATGGGGTCAAGCTTCCATCTGCCGCCTGGGGTCGAGATTGGGAACCCTTTGTGCAGCTCTGTTTCGATGCCTGCTACGACATTGATGCGAAGGCGCTGAGCCCGATTGGTGGGGTGATTTACAAAATGAAAGAGGCCGCTTGACTTCCCGCACGGCTGGCGGCATCATTTCGCCATATTGAGTATTTTGCCTACGGCAACTTGCTCCACTAACCCCGCCATCGAGCGGGGTTTTTTTGTGCCCGCTCATCTGCTCGAGTGCACTCAGCTATTCGTATGGCTTCCAACGAATACAGCCCCAGATCATCTGGGAGCACAGGAGCGAGGTGGGTATGTCTACCGATTCGAGTTTCCAAGATCAAACGCAAGGCTCTGTTCCATCCAAGCCTGAGCCAGGTTCGGACGAGACTGAGCTGGATCCCAAAGATCCCAGCAAATATGACCCTTTAAAGAAACCTGCCGATGATCAACCAGATGACTGGAAAGATCGCGGGGAAAGGGTGACGCCAGAGGCGGATGAAGAAACGCCGCTATCAGACGATATGCGATAGGAGAGAAAGCCCGGCCAGCAAGCCGGGTTTTTTGTGTCCGCCGTTCGTCTAAGGTGGGGCACTCGTAATGCTTTGGTGTCTCTCAATTTTAAGCGCAGAAATCCTGCGCAGCTGATTGGAGAGCCGCCATGGACATTGACGAGAACGCACCTGGCAACAAATCGCAGCAGCCCGAAACACGTACGACAGACAATGAAACTGGCCACGATCCCAATCGGAATCAGTCAGAGGTTCTATTGCCGTCGGACGACGAATCTCCCGTCGATGAGGATATGGCGGACGTTGCTGCCACCAACTCGGTATCGAGCGAGCATCCCGAAGCTGGAACAAACGGTCACGCCGATGATCCGGACGCCGACCCGCAGCTGAACGATCAGGACGATGTTAAAGAGGCCCGCGGTGTACCCGCGAGTGACCCTGAGTCAGGCGCCTGAACCAGCACAAGAAATTCCACAAGCCCGCCTTAGCGCGGGTTTTTTCTTTTTCGGATCGACATCCATTGCCCGCTCGTAACGGGCGCTTTTATTCGATGCCTATGCCGCTTCCACCGACACGGTAAGACGTTTACCCAGAGCCGCCAATGCAGCCTCAAGTGCTTCCAGTTTGGTGCCGTGCATGAAATCGACCAGGCGATCCCCTTGGCTCTGACTGACGCTCAGCAGGCGGCACAGATCGGCCTTGCGCAGACCTTTTTCCATCATGGTGTTCCACAGTTCGATCTTCGCCACCGTGAGAGCGGAGAGGCGCACCACGGGTTGGCCTTCGGCTGGTGCAGGGGCGTGGGGGATGGCTCGACGCTGATCGACGTAGATCGACAGCGCAGCAGGCATCAAAAGACCGGCCTCGGTCAGAGCTTCGGCCAGGTCATCACCGGCGGCATTGAACTCCGGGATGGTGTCGCAGGTAAGCGCGACCCCTGGAGTGTCTTCGGTGTGCACTGTTACTGGGTAGTCAAACATTTCTGGCCCTCCCTCGGGCGACCTTGTGAGTGATGTTTGTAAGGCGAGGTGATGAATCTCGCGAAACGGTGTAGGGGCTCACTTGAGCCCCAGTTGTTTGATGATTCCTCTCCGGGTTCCTTCTTTCATTTCCTTTGCACCGTGATCCGGAAAGATCGTCTGTTTGCCTTCGTAGTAGATTTTGAAGTGGCTCGTTCCGTTGAGCGATTCGAACCTAACTCCTCTGGCCTTTAACCACCGTTTGAATTCGCTGTACTTCATCACCTCGCCTCGTTGTTGTGTGAGTTCAGTATACAGCAAATTTGGTATGTGTATAGCAAATTTGCTGTATTTGTAGAATTGAGCCTCGGCGGCTGCCGGGGCCTTCCTGTTTCCGGCTCCCATGCCTGCCTCCTTGCTTCGAGCGGATGGCATCGCATAGGGAGCCGGACCTATTCCATCGCCGAGATCCCCGAGGCGCGCATGAGATCACTACCTATGTCCGAGCCCGGCCCATTGACCGCCGCTGGCGGGATTGCGTTGTACAAACTTGGGGCCTTTGGCTTCGTCGCGGTATTGGCTGCTGTTGTCGTCATGGCGATGACGCTGCCCAAGACCGTGCGCGAGTTCGTTGTCGCCATGATCAGCACCACGGTCTCCAGTATCTGCGGCGGTGCCTTCGTGGTGCGCTGGCTGGGGATTGGTGACTGGGCGAATGATGACGTAGGCCTGATCGCCATCGGCGGGGTGATCTTCGTGTGTGGCTTGCCGGCCTGGGTGCTGGTTCGCGCCTGGTTCAAGTGGGCCGAGAAGCGCCGGGACAAGGATCTGGGTGAGATCGCTCAGGACCTGGCCGAGATTCGCCGGAACCTGAATGGTGCGGGTCAGTAGGTCGCGACACGTTTTGCGCATCAGCAAATTGTGTCGCGAAATTGGAGAGCGGTATGACCAACATCACTCGATTGCGTCACGCATTACCTCTGAGTCCCGCCATCAACAAGGCGGTCACTGAACTGGACGCCACCATCGCTAAGGCGATCGATGCTGCCAAGGCTGCCGGACTGCCTCAAGGCCTAATCGTTGCCGTGTTGCACGGGCACGCCCAGCTGCAGACGAACATCATGATGAGTTGAATCGGGAACCAGCAGCAGGGTGATGAAGATGATTGCTCGAATGTAATTACGCATGGGCAAAGCCTTGAGGTGAGTTGAATTTCACCTTCCGGTATTTCGAGATTTGATGCATCTCAACTCAATGCACTTGCTATCACCTCTCTTTCAATCTCAGCTTTATGTGCCCTGAGACTACCTATGACAACTAAGCAACCCGACTGGGAGGCGATCGAATGAGCCTGCCCGTCGGGTTGCTTTGGAGTTAAGAGTTGAACACCAGCCTAAGGGTGGTCACCCCCAGCATGAGTATCAGTACAGTGTTGATGGTAAAAAGTTTTTTCACGTAGGGCCAAGTAAGCCACGTGAAAACGATGATTAGGATGGCGATCAGTGTGTTGCTCATGAGGTAGCTCCTTTATTTGGAGTCCTCATTTTCCCTGCGCGTTGAGCCATTAGGTCGCGCTTTCAGGTCGCTTTTGGTGTTGAATTGAAGGGGAGACCTGGATCACGTGTGGGGCCCAGCCAAGTAACTCGGACAGGCCATACTCCGCTTTGACTAGCAGGTAACCGATGGACAGACCTACACCACCTCTGTCACTTCTTGAGCTATCCGACGTCGGTATACGCCTGATTCCAGCACCTGAGGTCTGGGAGTGGCTCCAGTCCGAAATCCTTGCCGATACCGGCAGCATCCACAACGAAGACCATGCCCATCTGCTGGATGCCGACATACGCGTGATGTGGGCATCCGCTGCGTTCGCCAAGAAGGGTCGCACCGTAGTGGGCCAAGCCGAGCAGGTAGCGTTCCGTGCGGGTGGCTGGCAGAAGGCTCGGATGGAGCAGCAGATGATTGATTGGTTCGGCGATGTGCCGACCTACATCATCACTCTGGCTGCCGATTACTGCGCTCAGTGTTCCGATGCTGACTTCTGCGCACTGGTCGAGCACGAGCTCTACCACATTGCCCAGGCCAAAGATCAGTACGGTGCACCCAAGTTCACCAAGGAAGGCGCGCCCAAGCTTGAGATGCGTGGACACGACGTCGAAGAGTTCGTCGGTGTGGTTCGTCGCTACGGCGCGAGCGCTGATGTCCAGGCGCTGGTGGATGCTGCAAACAGTCCTGCCGAGGTGGGGAAATTGAACATATCGAGGGCCTGCGGCACCTGTCTGCTCAAGTCGGCCTGACTTTGACAGCACTTTGACGGATGCCCATCTATGGCCGCACTCAGAGACGAGGTGAAAGCCTTTGTAGTACAGGCGCTGGCCTGCTTTGACACGCCATCCCAGGTGGTGGCGTCTGTCAAAGCGGAGTTTGGCCTGGATGTTTCCCGCCAGCAGTGCGAGGCATACGACCCAACCAAGTATGTCGGTCGCAATCTCCATCTGAGGTGGAAGACGCTGTTCGAAGACACGCGCGCTCGGTTCCGCGAAGAAACTGCTGACATCCCAATCGCCAATCGAGCGTATCGACTTCGCACGCTGGGTCGCATGGCGGAGAAGGCCGAGAACATGAAGAACATGGCGCTGACCGCTCAGCTGTTGGAGCAGGCGGCCAAAGAGGTGGGTGATGTTTACGTGAATCGCCGCCTTGAACCAGAGAAACCCCTTGGCTCCCAAGCGGACCAGCAGCACGCGGTTGCTGAGTACACGTTGGAGCCCGATGAGCATGTCCCGACTACCCCGTACCTATGACCCGCCGGTAAAGCTCACGCCGAAACAGGCGAACATCTATGTCTGGGGCTTCCAGCCTGAGGCGCGCTTTCGTGATGCGGTCTGTGGACGCCGTTTCGGCAAGACCTTTCTCGGCAAGGCAGAGATGCGCCGCGCGGCCAGGCTGGCAGCAGAGTGGGGTGTTAGCGTTGAAGACGAGATTTGGTACGGGGCGCCAACGTTCAAGCAGGCCAAACGCGTGTTCTGGCGTCGTCTCAAGCAAGCGATCCCTGAGGCATGGCGCGCAACTCGGCCGAACGAGACGGAGTGCTCCATTACCCTGAAGTCCGGTCACGTCATGCGCGTGGTCGGGCTGGACAATTACGACAACCTGCGGGGCTCTGGTCTTTTCTTTGTCCTAGTAGACGAATGGGCGGACTGCCCGTGGGAGGCGTGGGAGGAAGTTCTGCGACCGATGCTCTCGACCTGTCAGTACACGCTTCCAGGTGGGCAGCAACGAAAAGGCGGTCATGCGCTGCGGATCGGCACGCCAAAAGGCTTCAACCACTGCTACGACACGTTTCAGGATGGCAGACCCGGGCATGAGCCTGACCATAAGAGCTGGCTCTATACCTCGCTCGACGGCGGCAACGTCCCCGCAGAGGAGTTGGATGCGGCCCGTCGCAAGATGGACCCCCGCACGTTCCGGCAGGAATACGAGGCGAGCTTTGAAAACTATGCCGGCGTCGTCTACTACACGTTCAACCGTGAGGCGAACCGGACTAGCGAAACCATTAAGCGCGGCGAAGCCCTGCATATCGGTATGGACTTCAACGTCATGAATATGGCGGCGGTGGTGCATGTCGTTCGTGATGATCTGCCCTTGGCGCTCAGCGAGTTCGCGGACGTGCGAGACACGCCCGAGATGATCGAGAAGATCAAATTGCGCTTTCCAGATCACAGCATCGCGGTCTACCCAGATGCCAGCGGCCAGAACACCAGCAGCAAAAGCGCGAGCGAGTCGGACCTGTCATTGCTCAGGAAGGCGGGATTCACGGTGATCGTCGATTCAACCAACCCGGCAGTGAAGGATCGGGTCAACGCCATGTGCGCGATGTTCGCCAACACCTATGGCGACCGGCGCTACCTGGTGAACGTTGATCAATGCCCGAAATACACGCAGAGCCTTGAGCGCCAGATTTACAACGACAAGGGCGAGCCCGATAAGAAGGCCGGTTATGACCACATGGTTGATGCTCCGGGCTACTTCATTGCCAAGCGCTTCCCGATCAAAACAATCGTCACTTCCATCAAAATGGGATACGCCCGATGAGCAACGATGTCTCCTACAAACGGGCGGACTACATAGAAGTACTGGACCGCTGGGCGACCGTGCGCGATGTCTGCGCCGGCCAGCATCGAGTTGTTTCTCGGCTCCCATATATCAACGCACACGATAAATCGCCCGAGAATACCGACCGAAACAAGGCGTACCGCGAGCGTGCGGTGTTCAAAAACGCCACTGGCCATACACGCAATGGTTTGCTGGGCCTGGCCTTCCACAAGGACCCGACGCTAACTGCCCCAAAGAAACTGGAGTACTTGCAGGACAACGCCAATGGCTCTGGTGTGAGCATCTATCAGCACTCACAAGGCACCCTCGAAAAGGTTCTTGAGGCCGGGCGGCACGGGCTATATGTCGATTATCACCAGGACGATGGCGTTGGCGGTCACTCCGTGATCCTGTCGTACTGCGCCGAGGACATCATCAACTGGCGCACCGGCATGGTTAACGGTCACACCGTGCTGACGCTGGTTGTGCTGCGCGAGATGCTAGAAATTGAAGACGGTTTCGGTTTCAAGGTGGTCGAGCAATTCCGTGAACTCGCTCTTGAGTCGGACGGTTTCGTCTGTCGGGTTTGGCGCCGGTCCGGCCCAAGAGGCGGCGGGCCACTTGAGGTCACGGCCACATTCGCACCAGAGGGCATTACCGGGCGCCTCAAGGAAATCCCATTCACCTTTGTCGGTGCACAGAACAACGATCCGAGCATTGATGAGTCGCCGCTGTATGACATTGCCATGATCAACCTGGGTCATTACCGGAACAGTGCTGACTATGAAGACAGCGTCTTCTGGTGTGGCCAGGCGCAGCCGTACATCTCTGGGCTCGATGACCAGTGGCGCGACCATATGGAGAAAAACGGCGTCTATGTTGGCTCGCGCGCGCCGATGCTGCTTCCGGCCGGCGGCGCCTTCGCCTATGCGCAGCCTTTGCCGAACACCTTGGTCAAGGAGGCCATGGCCGATAAAAACCAAATGATGATCGAGTTGGGTGCCCGCATGGTCGTTGCATCACTGGCTGCCAAGACGGCAACTGAATCCCGCGGCGACCAATCTGCATCGACTTCGGTGCTGGCCGGCTGCGTGGCAAACGTCAGCGAGGCTTATACCCGGGCAATCATGTGGTGTGGCCAGTACATGGGCATCACCGACAAGGTTGCCTATCAGATCAACCAAGAGTTTGTTGAGCTGACGGCTGATCCGCAGATGATCACCGCGCTTGTTGGGCTCTGGCAGAACGGCGGTTTCGCGAAAGCGGACCTGCGCATGTATCTGCGCAAGCTGGGACTGATCGCTCCTGAGCGCACCGACATGCAAATTGATGAAGAGATCGACGGCGATGGTACGGGTTTGAACCTCGACAAGGTGGACGACAATGGCAACAGCACCGGTACTGATTGAGGCAACCATTCGCCACCAGGTGATGCTTGAGCAGTTGAAGTCGGGTGAGGCGGAGAAGATCGCCAAGTACCTGCGCGAAATCGACAAAGTAGTCCGCGATCAGTTGAGTCGCGGCGACCTCACCGAATGGGGCAGGGATCGGTTTGAGAAGATGCTCGCAGAGGTCGACGGGCAGATTCTTGCCATCTACGCGCGGTATGCGCGACAGCTCAATAGCGACTTGGTGGATATCGCCGAGTACGAGGCGGCATTCGAGACGCGCAGCCTGGATCAGGTATTGGTCAACTACTCCGCTGTTGCTCCGACGTTGCCGGCATTGCGGGCGGCTATCAAGGCCAGGCCTTTGCAAGTTCAGGGCGCTGGTGGTGGAAAGCTGCTGGATTCGTTCGTTGAGGACTGGACCAGCACGGAGCGCAGCAGGATCATCAATGCAATTCGCCTCGGCTTCAGTCAGGGGCTGACCAACTTCCAGATTATTCAATCGATTCGCGGAACGAAAGCGGCGAACTACAGCGACGGCATTCTGGCGATCAACTCCAGAAACGCCGATGCCATCGTTCGAACCGCTGTTCAGCATGTATCGAACGTGGCGCGTTTTGAGACCTGGGCCGCCAATCGTGATGTCGTCACCGGCTACCGATGGGTTTCAACCCTCGACAGCCGGACGACTCAGGTATGCCGATCGCTTGATGGTCGCGTGTTCAGCATGGGTAACGGGCCCATGCCGCCGGCGCACATCCGCTGTCGGTCAACGACTGCCGCAGAACTCGATGCGCGTTTCGACTTTTTGAAGAAGGGCGCCACTCGATCGAGCAAGGACGGCTATATCGATGCCGATCTGACGTATTACGACTGGCTCGCCAAGCAGCCTGCTTCCTTTCAGGATCAAGCTATCGGCAAGGCCCGTGGCAAGTTGTTCCGTGATGGCGGTCTCTCGGTTGAGCGCTTCACAGCGCTGCAACTCGATCGACGATTCAAACCTCTGACGCTGGAACAGCTGAAGGCTATCGAGCCCTTGGCGTTCGAGCGGGCAGGGATCTAAGAAAAAGCTTTTATAACGCCGCCTCCGGGCGGTTTTTTTATGCCTGCAAAGCGGGCAGACCAAACCCAAGGGGTGCATCAGCGTGGCAGAAGAAACCGAAATCGACCTGGAAAACCCGGCAGTAAAGGCCGCTATCGCGACTGCCGTCGAAGCATCCGTCTCCGGGCTGAAAACCAAGAACACCGAGCTGCTCGGCAAGCTCAAAGACACCACCAGCAAGCTCTCGCAATTCGAAACCCAGTTTGAAGGCATCGATATCGACGCCGTCAAAGGGCTACTGAGTCGTGCCGGCCAGGACGAAGAAACCAAGCTGCTGACTGAGGGCAAGGTGGACGAGGTCTTCAACCGCCGAACCGAGCGCCTTCGCGGCGACTACGACAAGCAGTTGAAGACTATCAGTGAGCGCGCTGAGAAGGCCGAGTCCTTCGCTGCCAAGTTCCAGGGCAAAGTTCTGGGTGACTCGGTACGCAGTGCAGCACTGAAGGCCGGCGCACTGCCGGAAGCAACCGACGACATCATCCTACGCGCCAAAGGCGTGTTCACCCTGAATGAAGATGGCGAAGCCGTCGCCACTGATGAGTCGGGCCAGACCATCCTTGGCAAAGACGGCAAGACCCCTCTGACCCCGCTCGAATGGGCGGAGTCTCTGCGCGAAAGCGCGCCTCATCTGTGGCCAAGGGCTTCAGGAACATTTGCCCCGGGCGGGGGTGGCGGCAAGGCTGCATTCAAGCGCTCCGAAATGACTTCCGAGCAGAAGCGCGATTTCCAGCGCAAGCACGGCCAAACCGCATATCTGCAATTGCCCAAATAAGGGGATTGACCCATGGCTACAACCGTTAACAGCGACCTGATCATCTACAACGATGAGGCGCAAACTGCATACCTGGAGCGCGTCCAGGACAACCTCGATGTGTTCAATGCTTCGTCCAACGGCGCGATGGTGCTCGACAACGAGCTGATCGAAGGCGACTTCCGCAAGCGTGCTCTGTACAAGCTAAACGGCTCGCTGGAACACCGCGACGTCAACTCCGAAACCAAGGTTACTGCCAAGAAAATCAGCGCTGGCGAAGCTGTTGGCGTCAAGGCTCCATGGAAGTACGGCCCGTACCAGACCACGGAAGAGGCGTTCAAGCGTCGCGGTCGTCCGGTCGAGGAGTTCTCCCAGATCGTCGGCGCCGACGTAGCAGATGCGACTCTGGAAGGCTTCATCCAGTACGCCACTGCTGGTCTCCGTGCAGCGATCGGCTCCAACGCTGACATGGTGGTTTCGGCCAACATCGAAACCGATGGCAAGAAAACGCTGACTCGCGGTATGCGCAAGTTCGGCGACAAGTTCGGTCGTATCGCGTTGTGGGTCATGCACTCCAGCGCTTACTTTGACATCGTCGACGAAGCGATCACCAACAAGATCTACGAAGAAGCCGGTGTCGTGATCTACGGCGGCCTGCCAGGCACGCTCGGCAAGCCAGTGCTGGTTACCGACACCGCGCCGGCGGATGTGATCTTCGGCTTGCTGCCGAACGCTGTGACCATCACCGAGTCCCAGGCTCCGGGCTTCCGCTCGTACGAAGTGAACGACGAGGAAAACCTCGCCATTGGCTACCGCGCTGAAGGCACTGTGAACATCGATGTACTGGGTTACAGCTGGAAGGCCACCACTGGCGGTTCCAACCCAACCTTGGCCGCTGTGGGTTCGGCTGCCAACTGGATCAAGCATGCCGGCAGCAACAAGGTTACCGCAGGCGTGATGATCACCCTGACGACCACTCCTTAACGCTCACCCATGAAAGCGGCCAGCGATGGCCGCCACGGAGATATCCATGGAACTCACTTATTCCACTCAAAACTCTGGCTTTGATCCAGATAAGCGCTATCGCAACCCAGAGCACTTTGATCGCCCGGAAGCGGGTGTGACCGGTGTTGTTGTGGTTGGCGAATGGCCTAACGTGGTCGATGCCTACGAGAGTGTCGGCGTCGAAGTGACGCTGAAGGAGGCGGAGAAGCGCCTTGTGCTGATTGTTGGTGCGGAAGATAACAAGGCCGAACTGGAAGCGTTGATCGGTAAGCTGCGGGCTGAAAGCGATACGGTTCGAGCGGTGATCGATGGTCTTGATGCCGGTGAGATCGAAAAGCCGGAAGCCGGCGAGCTCGCAATCCGGTTGTTTCAAGGGCTGGATGCCTTTCGTGTACAGATGATCGAACTGACCGGCCAGCGTGACGATCTGGCAGAGGAAAACGAGAAATTGCGTACCGAGCTCGCGACACTCAAGGCCGACGGTCAGGAAGTCGAAGCGCTGAAGGCTAAGCTCGATTCTGCCGGCGTGACGTACCGCGCCAACGCCTCGAAAGAATCCTTGGAAAAGCTCGTCGGCGATCTGCCCAGGGCTTGATACTGCCGGCTGTCGGCAACACGTCGGCCAATCATTTAAAACTCAATCCAGCGAGTCGATCCATGACACTCACCATCGAGGATGGCACCGGCAAGCCAGACGCCGAAAGCTTCGCAACAGCCGAAAGCCTGGCGATGTACGCTGTGAAGTTCGGCCGCACGATCCCAGCAGCCGAGCAGGAGCAGGAAGCATTGCTGCGCCGCGCTGCCGTCCAGATGATGGCGCTCACCTGGAAGGGCAACAAGTCGAACGCGGCCCAGGCATTGCCCTGGCCTCGCCGCGGCGCTCAGGTCGACGGTGAAATCCTATCGCCGACCTACATTCCGGCTCGCATCGAGTACGGGCAGATGGCGCTGGCGGTTGAGATCCACGCTGACGACATCGACCCACCATCACAGCGAACTGGTGCCGTGATTCGCGAGCGCGTGGAAGGTGCTGTGGACGTGCAGTACGCAGAGGCCAGCAACAACAATGGCTATCTGCTCCCTGCCGCACCAGATCGCCCCAGCGCAACCCAGTTCGCCGACTATCTTGCCCGCCGAGGGCTGTTCGCCATAAGGGCCTGAGCATGAGCGCTTTCTATGACCGTATGGCTGCCACTGCTTTGCGGTTGATAGCGCGATTTGGTCAGACCGCAACGCTTTCCGAAACGCCGGAGCCAGACCCTGATGACTACGACCCAGTGACCGGCACGGGCCCCGTCATCGTGCCCGTCACTCAGCTTGGCCAGGCGATCCTGCTGGACTACACAGTGCAGGAGGCCGGCATCATCAACGCTGCCGGCTCGCTGGTTCAGCAGGGCGACAAGAAGATCATGCTCGCCGCGAAAGGCTTGGCCTGGGTGCCGACGATGACGACGACCATTCTTGCTGACGGTCTGACGTGGACGATCATCAACATCAAGACGACCAATCCGGCCGGCACACCGCTGCTCTACGAACTGCACGGGAGGCGCTGATGAGCTTTGCAGATGACATCAAGCGATTCGCCGCCAAGACCTCAAAGGCGCATGACGAAATCACTCGCGGTACGACCATCGCGCTGTTCAATGCGGTGATTGAGGACACGCCCGTGGATGAAGGCCGGCTGCGCGGAGATTGGCAGACAACTGTCGGTCAGCCTGCTGTTGATGAGAACGGGCGGATTGACACAGCCGGCACTGCGGCAATGGCCGAGGTGGTCGCCAATACCCCGCCAGGTGCTGGTCAGGAAACCCTGCTGACCAACAACATGCCTTACTGCCTGAAGATCGAAAACGGATCATCCGATAAGGCGCCTCAGGGAATGGTCCATCGCAATGTGGACCG
The DNA here is from genome assembly GCF_902498195.1 of Pseudomonas fluorescens. Lineage (GTDB taxonomy): Bacteria > Pseudomonadota > Gammaproteobacteria > Pseudomonadales > Pseudomonadaceae > Aquipseudomonas > Aquipseudomonas fluorescens_BU. The sequence goes on from NZ_CABVIY010000004.1 coordinate 259,361, forward strand.
CTTCCAAAAGTTGGTGGATGAGCAGGCGCGAAAAAATCGAGTTTGAAAGCTGCTTTCCTGAGCAGTTGATCTGCCCTCCCTACGGTGGAGGTGTGGCAGAGAAGGGAATTCGCCCGCTTTTTCGCCCCGTCGAGCTAGCCACACCCCCATTTGAGTGTAGATCACATGTCTGAAACCAAGATCAACGGCGCCTTGGTCGCTGCCTATTTGGCTAGTAGCCTTTATCCGGCCGCCAGGACGGCTTGGGAAGGGAAAGCCTTCACGCCAGTAACTGGCCAGGCATGGGCTCGACTGACTGACATGCCAACCGGTCGTGAACCCGCCGCATTCGGTGGCGTAAACCCGGTTGAGCGTACCGGTTACCTGCAGATCGATATCTACCACCCGAACAACACGGGCGCCGGGCCGATCCTGGCTGACGCCGACAAGGCACTCAACTTCTACGCGCCCGGACTCGGTCTCGAGTATCAGGGGCAGCGTGTGCACATCCGTAAGTCTGAGCGCTCCAAGATCACCCCCGAAACTGTATGGACTGGCTTAAGCATCCACGTTTATTACACGGCCTGGATCTTCCCCGGCGTCTGAGTCGCCTCCCGCAGCAACCCCCATACCCCGCCCATTGAGCGGGTTTTTTCGTTAAGAGGATCCCTAAATGGGCAAGTTAGCCAACGGCTCGGCCGTTCAGTATTACTACGTCCAGGAAGTGGCCGGCGTTGTGCCCGCCACTCCGGCTTGGAAGCCGATTCGATTCGTCACCGCCGGCCTGACCCCGAACATCAACCAAATCGACACCGCGGAAATGAACCAGTCCCGGCAGCGTCCGCCGAGCCGCGGCGGTACTTACAGCGTTGCCGGTGATATCGCTGTCGAGTTGTCGTTCTCCAGCTTCGACGATCTGATTCAGGCCGCCATGCAAGGCACCTGGACGGCCAATGTCCTGAAGATCGGCAAGGTGGAGCGTTCGTTTGCGATCCTTGAGCGTCACACGGATATTGGCGTCGACTACTGCTATCACGGCTGCCGCGTCAGCAAGATGGCGATCAGCTCCCCACTGAATGCAAAGGTGGGCGTCACCTTCAGCATGATGGGCGCCAAGGCGGAGAAATACACCGTTCCAGTGGGCTCAACTTACGTCGCGGCCACAGCGACCGACACCATGGTCACCACCAACCTGGCACTGACCGAGGGTGGTGTTCCAGTGGCTTACGCGACCGAATGGAGCGTTGATCTGGATAACGGCATGGAAGCGGTGTTTGCGCTGGGTAGCCGCGAGGCCTACGACATCTCCAACGGTGTGGCGGTGGTTACCGGCTCGATGTCGGCCTACCTGGTCGATGCGGTGCTGTGGGACAAGGTGCTCGAAGAGACCTCCACCTCGCACGCGATCGAATTCACCGAGGGCGCAGACAGCTACACGCTGGAGTTGCCGAAGGTCCGTTACACCCAGGGCCAGAAGCAAACCAGCGGCCCCGGCGCAATCATCCCGCAATACACCGTGAGCGCCGGTTACGACGATGTGCTGGCCACCACCATGATGATCACGCGCACCGGCGTGTAATCCTATTTTTACTTCCAGGCCCGCCACTGAGCGGGCTTTCTTGTTTCTGGAGATCTACAGATGACCACCAAAACCAAAGCAGCCGAAACCGTCAAGCCATTCGCTCTGTCCGACTTCTTCACTCTGGGCGCACTGGAGAAGGGCAAGAATTTGCCACTGACCTTGCCGGACGGCACCGCCACGGAATATCACCTGGTGGTGCTGGGCGCAGATGCGCCGGCGGCGCGCAAGGCACTGCTGGAAGCGACCCGCATCCTGCGTGACAAGGGTAAGGAAGGCATGACGGCCGAAGAGGAGGACGCCATCGCTCAGCGTGCCAATCTGCATTACCGCACCGCGCTGGCTTTCGATTGGTCGCTGCCTGTCCCGTACTCGAAAGAAGCCGTTACCGAGCTGCTGCTCAACAACCCCGGCCTGGCAAATGATGTTGAGCGTCTGGCGAGCGACCGCGCCCGTTTTTTCGCTCCAGAGTTGACAGCCTCCTAAGCCACTGGGAAGGGGAGGCCAAGCTCAACAAACCGGTCAATGGATCGACTGCCACCACCCGCGAGCACCTAACGCGGGTCTGGGAGATGACCAAGCACAAGCCTCGGGAGCTGGACATTCCGGCCGTACCTGAGGGTATGGGCTATCTGGCCGGTTTGTACTGGGAGCTCAAGCGCACCAGTGATCCCCTGACTTGGCAGGAAATGGACGCTTGGACGCGGATGATGGATCGGCAGATCGAGCCGGAAGAGGCCCGGGTGCTGATGAAGATGGACCACATTCACTGTCGGGTTATGAGTGAAGGCGTGGGCTGAGCATTCACACGCTGGGTAGGCGGACGGGGGCCACGCTCCCTCTGCTTCTAGGCGATGACTCAGGAGTAATCAGTCTTTATGCTTTGGATGTGTCTACTATCTTTAACTGAAAAAGGTAGTGACACTCAGGGTTGTGCCGAATAGCATGCGGCCATCATCGTAAAGCTGAGCCAGCAACATGGATGTAGTACAAGAGTGGTTTGAGGAGCTTCCTGATCAGTGCCCGCCTGCCCAGGCGTCAAATCTTGAGAAGTTCGTCTGCTATCGCCTTTGCGAAGGCGCCCAGCCAGTGGAGGGGGATTTTCTATCCCACCGTACGCTATTTCCGAAGAAAGTGTTCCGTGTTCCTGAGTGTCAAGCGCGAGCTATATCTGTCTACAAAGAAGCGGAGGACTTGGATTCAGTACTGAAACTCCCTGCCCATAAACATAAGATCAAGGTGAAGATCACCTTGGGGCAGGATGACGGGGCAGTTATGAAGACTGGGCAAGGCAGTCACTATTCTTGGTGGCGATCAAAACGCTTCGATTTAGCGTGTGCGGCAGGGGGCAGGGAATGAAAGCCATACAGCTACTGCACGTTCTGCTGGACTACGACTATCCGCAGGTTTTCGTGGCGCGTGACGCTATCGGTGTTCGTTACGTTTGCATGGTGGCGGAGGAGGTTGAGCATGGCCCAGTATTTCTCTGCGTTCCTGTGTCTGATTACCGCTGTAGGGAGCTACTTACCGGGAAAATCGATCTTAGGCATGTTTATGAGAACCCTGAGCTTTCCGAGTTCTATCAAGCTTCGCCGGATGACTTGACCGAGCCATTTGGCATAGAGCTGACGCGGTTCAATGTGGCTCCACAAGACTGGCTGCCAGATCCGGGCTTGGTTTTTCAGTACGACGACGAGGTCCTGATCAAGGCGCAAGAGCTGAACGCTACGGTTGCTTTTGCATCTCTGGCAGTTCCAGAGGCGTCCCACGAGGCAAGGATCCGCACACGCAAACTTTCCGAGTTTTTGGCTATTTATCAAGGCGTACTTCGCAATCTGGCGAGGGTTGCTGCTAAGTCGAATGGTAAAGCGATACCCAAGGGGGATGAACCCTACGAGTCAGACGTTTTTGGATTTTGCCCTGGCTCTTTCACAGTCCAGGTGCGTAGTGCAGAGTCCTGCGACATGCTAGGGGAGAATAAAGCGCTAATCAGCGCCTTTACCAAGCTCAACGAGTTCTTGGCGTTAGCCGACAAGCCAGATGAGGCAGTCAGATTTTTGCTGGGCATTAAGGGGCATGCTGCCTCGTCACTGATAAGCCTACTGAATTTCATCGCTGAAAACGATTGCCCGTTCGCCAACACATGGTCTACCCCTGGTATGCGGAGCTCAAGTAAAAGCAAGATCCGTGTAGCCAGTGCTCAAAATGTCATCCAGCGCTGCCGACATCGCGAAGATCTAGGTGTGGAGGACATAGCGTTGACCGGTATTGTTGACTCAGCAAAAGTATCAACAAGCACTTGGAGGATCGATGTTGACGGTGTGGCTTATAGCGGCGGCATCAAAGACGGGTCGAATCTCAACTTGGCGGGAATAACGGTCGGAAACAGATACACATTTCATTGCCAAGAGAAAATCGAGATCGTGCACGGGACTGGGCGCGAGGTGAAAATAATTAGCCTAGTTCGGTTTGAGCCCGCTTGAGTTAATAAACGCCCTTCTACCAGGAACCTAGAGCCCAGCCCCGCGCTGGGCTTTTTGCATCTGGTGGCGATAACTTTGGCTCACCGGACCTTATATGACCATTGCATCGAATAACCATTTGACATCCCCGAGGTCTTGCTCGTTGGATTGCTCTATGTGACCAAGGATGTTTAGAAAGTTTTCCCGGTCGACCTTAGTTACGGAGCGATGCATTGGGACGCACCAGTGATTCACCACTCCGGAAGGAAATGTTGTTTTCTTTAGCGCGATTTTAACCTTTGTGCGCAGCACCCTTTTTTGGGAAGTGCTCAGTCTTTCATTGTCAGCAAAGGTTCTCAGCAACTCAGCTTTGTCGATGTTCGATTGAAGAGGCATTCAGCGCTCCTTGCGTTGTGGTGGGGAGAAGGTGCAAAAGCCCAGGCTGGTGCTGGGCTTTGGGGGCTAGGTCGGGGTTACTTTTTCGATCTTGGCGGATGGGTATTCTCTGCAACTCTAGTTGCGAGATGAACATCGCTGTCAATTCCGAGCGGCATTGATTGTTTCCTTTGAGGAGGCCTTTCTTCTGGAGGCATGGCCGCCCTGGCAGCAGCGTGGCGAAGGTACTTCGCCGTAGCCTCTTCATGCAGCAATTCGACCTGATCCATGTGACTCAAGTTAGACATCGATTTAAGGTCAGAAATCTTATCAAGGGTTTCTTGATACATCCTAGCCAAGACCTGCATAGCCGCATCGTGCTCGGATAGAGGCTGCGCGACGGTGTCTCTCGCGAAGCTCTCCTCAAGGCGAGCGACGATTTCTGCGTTGAGGCTACGTTTTGCCTGCCCTGCAGAGGCTTCGAGCTGATCCCTAAGCTCTGCGGTCATGCGAAGCGAGTAGGGCGGTAATACATGCCGGTCTGTCATTGGTTTCCACGGTGCAATGATATTAAACAGAGATTCTGTTCGTGCATTCAAAAAGATTCAAGAATCCACTTGACGTCAAAATCTAGTGACGTCAATATGAATCCACAACGCAAAGGAGGAGCACCATGAAAGGCGCACACCAGATCTCGGCGTATAGCCTACGGATCGCGGATGAACTGAAAAAAAAGGCAATGCAGGAGGCTGGCATCAACCGTCGCAGCCTCAATGCCGAGCTTGGCCTGCTAATTGAGGAGGGGCTGAAATGGCGGGAAATGCAGAACAAGCAGGCGGCAGCCTGAAAACGAAGAAGCCCCAGTGCGGGAACACTGAGGCTTCGGGAAACGAGATCAACTTCGGAGAAGAAATCGTCATGAGCAATAATAGCACAGCTGCATCCAGTGTCATCCCGTTCAACTTCGGTAAGCAGCAGGTCCGCACGCTGCTAATCAGCGATCAGCCTTGGTTCGTTGCTGGCGACGTCTCGCTGGCTCTTGAGTACCGCGATTCTTTCAATATGTGTCGCAACCTGGATGACGATGAAAAGGGTACTCAGATTGTGAGTACCCCTGGCGGCGAGCAGGAAATGTTAGTCATCAATGAGTCCGGTCTTTACTCGGCGATTCTCCGCAGCCGTAAGGCTGAAGCCAAGCGCTTCAAAAAGTGGATCACCGCTGAAGTTCTTCCAGCAATCCGTAAGCATGGTCGCTACGAAGACCAGGGCAAGATGGCCGCGCTTATGGATCAGCTGAGCCTGAGTCAGTTCAATACCATCAAGGGAGTGATTCGCGACAAGATCAAGGCTGCACCTGCAGAGAAACGGCAAGGCTTGCAGCTGGTCATGCATAACCGCTTGCACACCCGGTTCAACGTGCCGCGTACCGAGTTGATCCCGGCCAGTCAGTTCGACTCGGCTTGCAACTTCATCGCTGCATATTCGATCGAGGGTGAATATCTGGGGAAAGAGACTGCTGCGCCAATGCTTCCGCTCAATATCCACTTTCCAGTCGATTGCCTGACTGATCGTCGTGAAGGGATGCGAAAACCTCGTGATGAAAAGCATGACTATCTGGGCGTCGTACTTTCCGATCTAGCGGAGAATTTCACCTCGCCTTGCGAGAAAATTCTTTCTGAGCTTTCGCGTGCCGGCTACAGCGTCGAGGGCGCATGGTGGGAGTTTCGCACCTATCGGAATAAAACAGAGCAACTGCTTGGCATGATCCGCGGACTGCAAGAAGTAGCAGTCGCCCCCCAGTCCTACGTGATTGGCCGAAGGGTGTCCGCATGAGCAATGTCATCCCGTTCGATTACGAAGGCCATCCTGTTCAGCTCAGTGCTGATGGCTGGCTGAACGCCACGGCAATCTCCAAGAGGTTTGGGAAGCGCCCAAGCCACTGGCTTGATCTGCCGACCACTGCCGAATACCTCGAAGCTTTGGCCAAAAGATTAAGTGTCGGAAAATCCGACACATTGATTCGCAGGAAGATGGGTCGCAATGGCGGGGTTTGGCTGCACCCAAAACTGGCAGTAGCTTTCGCTCGGTGGCTATCTGCTGACTTCTCTGTGTGGTGCGACTTGCAGATCGACGCACTTCTGCATGGCGACGTGGATGCTCGAAAGCGTTTTGATTCTGCATGCCTGGCATTGGAGCGCGGGCAACAGCTTGCGAGCCTGAGTGGAAAAGGGCTTTCCAGTTGGCGCTGGTCCAAGCCCGGACTGGAGCACAATGTTGATTACTGGCGTGAACAGCTCCAACTGACACTCGCGCTCGACGCCGCGTAAGAAACACTCATCCAAATCAACCTCGCCCCGGCGGGGTTTTGGTCGTTCCCCTTGGGTTGCGGTAGAGTGCCGCTGTCTTAAGGGAGGATGTGAAATGGAATACCTGATTGTTTGGCTCGCAATTGCCGGGGCTTGTGCATATTTCGCAAGTCAAAAGGGGAGAAGCGCTTTGGGGTGGTTTGTGATCGGCTTCCTCCTTTCGTTTATCGCCCTGATTATTCTATGGGTGCTCCCATCTGTTGGATTTGATGACGCCAAGAGCCAAGAAATTGCTCGCAAGTTTGGCGTGTCCTCGCTATACAGAAAATGCCCTGAATGCGCAGAACTCGTTCAGCGAGAGGCAGTTAAATGCAAGCATTGCCAGGCAGCTCTGCCAGCGATAAGCGCCTGACTACATAGAACAAATAGAACCCGCCTCGGCGGGTTTTTTATTACCCGTAAACCGGCCAAGCGCCGGTTTTTTTACGCCTGGAGAAAGGCATGACTGAGACAGCGCGCCTTGTTATCGCCGTTGACAGCACACAGGCAAAGTCGGCAACCGCTGAGCTGAGCAATCTTGAGCGTTCATCAAAAAATACAGAGTCTGCGGTGTTGCGGCTCGCCTCTAGCGGCGGACTGGCAGTAACTCAGCTCAGCAAGGTCCAAGAAGTAGGGCGAAGCGCCGCCAATAGCGTCTCAGGTTTGGGTGAAGCGCTGAAGGCGACTGCGGGCTTACTTGGAGCAGCATTCAGCGTAAGGGAAGTGGCAGCTGCTGCTGATGAGTACGCTAACCTGACCAACCGACTGCGATTGGTGACTGAAGGGGCGGTACAGCTAGCTGCTGCTCAGGAAGCCGTGTTCAGCTCCGCTCAAGCGTCGCGTCAATCTCTGGAAACAACGGCGTCCGTTTATCAGCGTGTAGCCCAAAACGGCAAGCAGCTAGGCCTGAGCTTTGCCGACGTAGCAAGCATTACCGAAACCATTGCTAAGTCTGTTGCCCTCAGTGGCGCAAGTGCTCAGGCGGCAGAGGCGGCGCTGACGCAATTTGGCCAAGCGCTCGCATCAGGTGCGCTACGTGGCGATGAACTGAACTCCATCATGGAGCAGACGCCAGCTCTCGCTCAAACCATTGCTCGCGGACTTGGAGTATCTGTCGGCCAGTTACGTGCCATGGGTGCCGAAGGGGAGCTCACTTCAGAGAAGCTCATCAAGGCACTGACCGGTCAAAAAGCAGCGGTGGATGAGCTTGCTACGACAATGCAAGTGACTGGTAGCCAAGCGCTAACGGCGTTTGGCAACTCGCTTACTCAAGCCATTGGAAAGCTGGATGAGGCCGCAGGGGCTAGCAACAAGTTTGCGGGCGCCATTCTTTCAATGTCGCTAGCCTTGGACGGATTCAGCTCCGGTGAGTTCTCAGACTTCTTTCGCGACAACAAGCAGACGGTAGCAGGGCTCAATAGCGAAATCGGCACCACGCTTTCGCGTATGCGTGATCTGAACACTGCTCGTGCCAAGCTGAACCCAAACGACGCCGGCGATACTGTTCTCTTCAACTTCAAGTTCTACAATCGCGACGAGCTAGACCGTGAGATCGCAGGGCTCAGTAAACGGGCTGATGAAGCCCGCTCCACCATTGAAAAGATGAAGAAGGATGCCGCGGGGGTCAGCGGGCAATCCCCGAAAGGCGAGGCTGCTGGGGCTAGCGCTGTAAACGAGGCGTACGAAAAACAGCTTAAAAGCCTTCAAAAGATGGCCGCCCTTCAGGGCGATAACACTGAAGTGGCCAAGACTCGCTATGCAATCGAGCATGGCGAACTCGGCAAGCTGCTTCCGGCGCAGGAAGAATTACTGCTCAAGTACGCTAGAGAGAAGGATGCCAAGGCAGCCTCCGAGGCAGTAGTAAAAAAATACGGATCGGCAGCAGAGAAGGCGGCCAATCAAGAGAAGAAAGCTCTCGACTCCCTACTCGCGCAATCCGCCATATCGACAAACTCCACCAACGCCATGGCCGACGCCTACCTGGCCGGCGCCGACAACGTCCGCGAGCTGACGATCCAGCAGAAAGTCGAAGAGGAGCTGCTCAAGACTGGCGCCGGCGCGCGTGACGCTGTAACCGCGGCAGTCAATCGTGAGGCCGACGCCAAAGACCGGTTGGACATTTCGCAGTCCATCGCAAACATGCGTGCGGAAACCACGCAGACCTTGGCCCAGGCCACGGCAACGCTTCAAGGGGCGGACGCTCTCGAAACCTTCAATATCCAGAAATCGATGTCTATCGCGCTTTCGGGCAAGAAGATCGAGTACGGCAGCAAGGAATATGAGCAGCTTCTTGAACAGACCAAAGCTCAGCTGGCAGCTAACAAGGCGCTGGAGCAGGCCAACTCAATCGAAGGGATCGTTGACCGGCTGAATCCACAGGTAAAGCTGCTGCGCGAGTACACGAAGGAGCAGGAGGCACTCAACGCCGCTATAGCCTCAGGCAGCGGGGATACGGCGTTATACCAAGAAACTCTGGCGAAGCTTGCCCTCGAATATGAACAAAACAGAAACGCCGCTACTGCTTGGGGTCAATTCACTGAAGGCGCAGTGGACCGGGTAGATGATGCATTCGCTGATGCCTGGAAAAACATCGATGAAGACTTCGATGGCTTTGCAGCAAGCCTGAAGGATGGCTTCAAGCAGTTGCTGGCCGAGCTGGCGCACATGGCAATCACCAAGCCGATCGTTATGCAGATCGGCGCTTCGCTGGGTGTGGGCGGCCTGTCAGCGCAATCATCTGGGCTTTTCGGCGGTTCTGGCGGTGGCGGGCTGAATTTAGAAAGCGCTTGGAATTCTGTCAGCGGTGCTTATAGCGTAGCGACCTCCGGGTTTGGTAGTGCCGTGGGTGCGGGCTGGGCTGGCGGCGAAGGGTTGATTGGCGGGCTTCAAGGTGCCTTCACAAATGGCGCAAGCTACGTCAGCAGCGCCATCTCTGGTGCATTTGCCAGCGGTGCAACGACTGCCGCTAGCGAAATTACCGCCGCTGGGCTGTCTGGTGCGGTGGGCCAGGGCGCCGGATCTATTGCTGTGGGAATCGGTGCCGACGCGGGCGCTGGCGCAGCTAGTTACTCGGGCGCTGCGGCATCGGCGGCCGCCGGCCTTAGTGCTACCAGCGCCATCACTTTCGGTATCGGCGGAGCGATTGCCGGCTACCTGAAGGCAGGCGTCAAAGGTGCGGTTGCCGGCGCGGGTGGTGCGGTCGCCGGCGCGTATGCCGGTGCAGCTATCGGCTCGGCTGTTCCTGTGATCGGTAACGTCATCGGTGCGGCCGTTGGTGCGGTGCTTGGTGGAATGTTCGGGTCTTCGCTGTTCGGCGGCGACTGGGTCACCAAAGACCAAGGTATCCAACTGGGTGTCACCGGCGGCGAGCTGGATGCATCTTCGTTCGAGTACCAGAAGAAAAAGGGCGGCCTGTTCAGCAGCAACAAGAAACGCACTCGTCTCAGCGCGCTCGATCCGGAGATGCAGTCGGCGCTGGATACCACCTACGCGAACACCTTGGGAACCGTCCTCGGGCTCTTCGACAGCCTCAACGTCGAGCTCAGCGACAGCGTGCTGGATGGCCTTAACATGGCCGACACGAAGATCAGCACCAAGGACAAAACAGCCGAGCAGGTTCAGGAGGAGGTTACAGCCTGGTTTGGCGAACTCGGAAATGCTGCCATTTCGGCGGTATCTGATGCCACAAACTCGGGGCTGGCTGGCTATTCGCTGGATCAACTCGGCACATTTGTCGGCAACCTGTTCAGCATCAACGACACATTCAAGTTACTCAACGTCAACGCGCTGCCTGTATCGGTATGGGGCGGGAAACTCGCCGAGCAGTTCGTTGCGATGTCGGGTGGCATGGAGGCGTTTAACACCAACGCCAAAAGCTATTACAGCAATTTCTTCACCGAGACAGAGAAGGCCGATGATGTATTGAAATCGGTCACTGATCAGTTCGCGGCGCTCGGTGTGACCTTGCCGGCATCCCGTGCAGGGTTCAGGGCATTGGTTGAGGGGATCGATAGTACGACCGATGCCGGTCGTGCGATGTACATCAATCTCATCGGCCTCAATGAAAATGCCGCCTCCGCATACACCATCCTCGAACAGCGTGCGTCTGCCGCTGAGCAAGCAGCGCTTGATTTGGCCCAAGCCCTGACCGATTCATTGGTGGGCGCAGCGAGCAGTGCCCATAGCGCTGTTCAGCGCGCCATCGCAGCACAGCAAAAGGCGACGACCGAGGCCTACAACGCTCGGATCACTTCGCTCAACGACATGGCCAGCACCGCGAAGGAGAGCGTCAGCGGACTGACTTCTGTCGGTAACGACCTGGGCGCGGCACTCAAGGCTTTGCGCGGCGACTCGGATGATGCCGTGAAGATGCTGCGAACTCAGGCGCAGGCCACGCTGCAAAGTGCGCTGGCAACAGCACGCGCGGGCGGCTCGCTGTCGGGTTTCACCGGCTTGAGCGATGCACTGGATACCGTCGGGAACAACAACACCGATCTGTATAGCTCGATGGAGGACTTTGCCCGGGATCAGGGGCGGACGGCCAACGTGGTAGCGGAGTTGAATGGCCTCAACGGCAAGCAGCTCACCACTGCCGAGAAGTCGCTGAAAGGGCTTGAGGATCAGATCAAACAAGCCAAAGACAGCTACGACCTGCAGATGGCGCAGTTCGACCAGCAGCTTGAGTTCGCTCAGGCGCAGATGGATGCCCTTAACGGCATCGACAACTCGATTGTAAGTGTCGCGGATGCCGTGAAAGCAATGAATGCCGCAGTTGTTGCGGCGCTCGGAAGCATCAAGTCAGCAACCCCAACCAACGCCGGGACGCTGATTGACTCGGTTTATCAGGATCTGCTCGGGCACAACGCCGATGCACCAGGCAAAACATACTGGCAGGGCCAGGTCAGCAACGGCTCTCTCGGCTATGACCAGCTCGCTGGGGCTATCAAAAACGCAGCCGCTGAAAACGCCATCAAAGACGCCTATCAATCCGTGCTCGGCAAAACTGCAGACGCAGCTGGTGCCAAGTACTGGGCCGATCAGGTCGCTTCGGGGGCGCTGACTGTTGGCCAGCTGGAACAGGCCATCAAGAACGCGGCGGTGGCCAATGGCTCTATCGCCGGCCACGCCATGGGAGGGCTGATCTCCGGCCCTGGCACCGGAACAAGCGACAGCATTTTCGCCCGGCTCTCGAATGGCGAATACGTCATGAAAGCGTCCGCGGTGAGCATGTTCGGTACCGGCCTGCTCGATCAGATGAATGCCGGGCAGTTGCCGGCGTTCGCCATGGGCGGCGGGGTTGGTGAGATAGCGCCTCAGCTGGAAGTAATGGCGCCAAGCCGGATCTACAGCGGTAATCAGGCGGCATTGACGAGCAGTAGCAGCACCACCGCTCAGCTCGCGCAAAAGGTCGACACGCTGATTGACGTGGTTAAACAGATCATGGGGCCGATGAAAGTTGACCTTAACAAGAATAGAAAAATCTTCGAGAAGTTCGATAAAGAAGGCTTGCCACCTACCCGAGCAACTACAGCGAGTGCCACCTGATGCAGTTTATCCGACCGATTGTGGTAACTCCTGCCAAGTTGATCAGCTCCAACGTGCCGGAAACGGATAATCCAGCCTGGTCGCCCACCGCGACATATGCCATCGGCAATAAGGTGACTCTCGACCGTCGCAACTACGAAGCGCTGGCAGCCATTGCTGCCGGCGTCAAGCCGGGCGCGGAGATCGTCGACAAGGACCATCCGGCGAAGTGGCTGGATGTCGGCGCAATCAACCGATGGAAGATGTTCGACGAGATTGTGGGTACAGCCACTGCAAATCCCGAGTCTGTATCGGTCACGATCAAGCCCGGGTCGGCCGTGAACTCACTGGCGCTGTTCAATGTTCAGGGTCAGTCCGCAACCATTACCATGACTGATCCCGTCGACGGCCTTATCTACTCCCGCACGGTGCGGCTGATCGAGCCTGTCGGCAGTTGGTATGACTACTTTTTTGCCGATGTCGACTCGAGGACGAGCTTTGTCATTCTCGACATGCCCACGTACGGCTCTGCAATCATTACGGTAACGGTTACCAGCGGATCGATTGCCTCAATTGGCGCCTTAGTCATAGGCAAGCTTGCTCCCGTCGGCGTTACGACCTACGGCGCGAAAGTTGGACTGGATGACTACAGCCGAAAAGAGCGAGATAAGTTCGGCAACCTGGTGGTCGTTGAGGGCGCTTTTTCAGATACCGGTGACTTCCCGGTAATCGTCGATACCGATCAAGTTTCCAAAGTCCGAAAAATGCTTATTGACGTCCGCGCTAAGCCAGTTGTTTGGATCGGCGAAGAGACCTACGAAGCAACCATCATTTATGGGTTTTTCAAATCACTCGACATGATCTATTCAGGTCCGAGCGTATCTGATTGCCAGCTATCAATTGAGGGTCTTATCTAATGGCTTTACCACCTCTCACGCCACTTCCTCCAGCGCCTCAACGTGCGGATGGTCAGGACGCTTTTAATGAGAAGTCGGACCCGTTCATCGCTGCGATGCCGCCCATGGTGACCGAGGCTAACGCGTTTATTGCAGCTCTCAATGCCTATGCCCCAGCCATCGACGGAGCCTCGGCCGCTGGCACCCAGGCGCAAATAGCTGCACAGACGGCGGTTGCTGCCGCGGCGCTCGCGGGGGCGTCCGCCGGTCTTGGACCGCTGGGCAATCCAGGTGATTTTTTGGTGGTCAACCCGGCACGCACCGGCTTGACGTTCGGCTCAACCGATCAAGTCGGCGACATCAAGGTTTCCGCGAAGCAACCGGGCAACTTGTGGGTCCCGGCCAACGGCAGTATTCGTGCGCAATCATCCATGCCCACGCTGTTTGCCGCGCTGGGTTTGCTTTCTCCAAACGTTGCGCAAACTTGGGCGAGCGTAACGCCATCGCCCGCTATTTCCGGGACGGTCGTTGACGTATCCAGCAACCAGAACACGGGCGTGGTCATTGCTCTGCTTGCCGGCACTACCGGTGCAGCGATGAAATCGACGGATTACGGTGCCACTTGGACATCCTTCACAATCGGCGTGTTGTCCGGCCTTACCGCGACCTGTATCACCTGTGACGGAGCTGGCAACTGGTACGCGGGTAGCTCTAACTCAGTGATTCGATCCATCGATGATGGCGTAACCTGGATTGTTGCTGGCGGCCCTAGCGGGTCAATTAGCCGAGTTTCCGCTTCTCCGGACGGCGCGGTTGTCGCTACGCCTAGTGCTACCAGTACCGCCGTATGGCTTTCCCCAGCCGGGTTTTATGGTTCCGGTTTTTCAGCAGTAACAACGGGCGCGACCGCTGTGCATGCCGCTGTCGCCAACGACGGCAAGGGCACATGGATCATCGCTGCTGGGACCCAAATGCGCCGCTCAATGGACAACGGTAATAGCTGGGGACTTGTTTTTACTGCTGGCGCTGCACCGACTGCAATAGCAACTGATAAGCAAGGGATTTGGATGATTTCCGGTGCGACGGCATCGGGCGGGACTTATAAGTCTCCGGATAACGGATTGACATGGAACCTGATCACCATGGCTACGTCGGCTGTGACGGATATCGCCTGCTGGGCCGGGATGTTCGTGTTCGTTCGGTCCGTCTCACCTCAGATCGGTTACCTGCCTGCCGCTGCTGATGCTGTCACGGTTGTTTTCCCGGCGTCAGGCGTTCTGGCCGGCGCGAGCCGGGTCACCAGTTCTGGCAAAGGGATTTTCAACGCCGTCAGTTCCGTCAATACATCTGCCCTGCGCTCGGTCCCAACCTATGGATATGACGCGAACTCCCTGTTCAAACTGCCAGACTTCCCTGTGCCAGCTGGTCTTCAGGGCTATATCAAGGCAGGCAGTGTGTATCAAGGGTCGGGTGCTTCATTTGCGAGGGTCAATAGCAACTCCATCGGTGCGTCGATTTTGGAAATGGCGACCGACGATAACGGCGTGATTGTTGGTGTCTCTGCGTCCACTATTCGAAGAAGTACTGATGGCGGTAAAAGCTGGGCAGCTGTCAGCAATCCCAGTGGGGCAATCCTGTTTACATTGGTGACGAACAAAAAAGGGTTGTGGTTGGCCGTTGGGTCAGGGGTCGCGATCCGATCAACCGATAACGGCGCCACCTTCGCTGTGATTACGTCTGCAAATACGGGTTTCGGCTCTGCCAATTACAACCGCATCGCAATCGGCGTTAACGACGTCATGATTGCAACCGCCACCGGCAGCAGTGTTTTGCCTAAGAAATCTGTTGATGGCGGCGTCACATGGGCAAGCATCTCCTCGCTGGCAAGTGCCAGCTATATGGTGGCAACTGATGCCGCCAGTAACTGGCTCATTTCGTCAGGCAGTACTTCCTACAGAAGCTCGGACAATGGAACGACATGGGGCAGCGGAGTTTCTACAGGGCTTGGCGGTGGCAGTCCGGCCTACTTGGTCCTGCAGAAGAACGGCGTCGTTGTACTTACCAACACCGTCGCTGCATTTAGAGCTCGGTCAGCGGACTTTGGTGCCAGTTATTCCACGCTCGCAAGCTCTCCCGGCGGCAAGGTGGTTGCAGGTCCCAACAACTACATCATGACTAAAAATCTCAGCAGCGGAATCTGGTCCTACAGCACTGACGGCGGCCTTAATTTCACTCAAGTCGGTGGCGAAACCAATATGCTCGATTCAGTTGCCTGGGCGCCGAACATTGGTTTCTTCGCCGCATCCACCACAAACAATTACTTCATGCTGGCCATGCCAGATACTTATTTTTGAGGCGCTGGATGAAAACAGTTTATTTGTGGAACGAAAGCGACTTTTACTTTACCTCGCGCGAAGTAGACGAGAATGGCGAGCTTCCTAACCGTTGTACTTTTACCGTACCGCCAGAACTTGAGGGTGAACAGGTCGCCCGCTGGACTGGTAGCAGGTGGGAGGTGTTGGCCGAGGCGCCTGCCGCCCCCGACATCGAGCTTGATGTCCGGCGCGCCGACCTGACGGCGGACAACAACGCCCAATATGACACCGCCATTTCCCTGATGACTTGCGACTACCCGGCCGCCGAGATCACCACTTGGGAGCGTCAACGTGCCGAGGCAGTGGCTTGGGGTGCTGACTCTACCGCCCCGACGCCATGGATCGACATCGCCGCCACGGCGCGCGGCCTGGATCGCGACGAATACCTGGCCCGAACCTTGGCAAAGGTCAATGCCTTCGCGATGGCTTCGGCCTACCTGACTGGTCGGCGTCAGGGTATCGACGACCAGATCCGCGCCGCGACGACCGCTGAGGAATTGGCCGCCGTCGTGATCGATTACACCCTGCCGGGAGCGTGATATGACCGTACAGCTTGCATTGCGAAAGAATGACACCCGTATCGGTGCCCGGTTTATCCAGTGGTGGACCAGCTCAATCTATAGCCACTGCGAATTGGTGATGGGTGGCGTCTGCTGTTCTAGCTCGATCATGGACAAAGGAGTTCGGGTCAAGGTGATCGATCTGGAGCCAGATAAGTGGGACGTGATCGATCTGCCCTGGGCGGATTCCGTGGCAGTCTTGGATTACTACGCCAAGACCAAAAGCAACACCTACGGCTGGTTTTCCCTGATCGGCAGCCAGCTATTCAACCGCAACCAGACCGACAGCGACTCGCAGTTCTGCTCCGAGTGGTGTGCGTCGGCCCTGGGCATGCCCAACCCCTCGACCTACAGCCCGAGGACGCTGGCGGATGCCTGCCGGTACATGGGGCGGTTTGGGGCCGTGCCCGCCTGAAGAGTCCGCGACGCAATCGGCCGCCTTGAGCGGTTTTTTTGTGCCTGGAAATTGAGAGGACGAAGCCCCGGAGGTTGGCCCGCCGGGGCTTCTATTTCCTCCTGTATCCCTTCATACGCGGAGAACGTGGCGCAATGCTACCATCGGGGAACAGGCCGGCCAATCGCGGTTGTGGGCGTTGACGACTACAAAATTCAGCATTCCTTTGCGCACTAAGCGGAAAATCCCATCACTTTGGCACCTGCTGAAGCAAGGCTAGGACTTCCAGTTATTGGCGTCATGATGTCAAAATGACATTTTTCGACAATACCCCACAAGGAAGGCGCCATGACCGAAGTAGAATCGCAAAAACTCGCAACCGTGATGTACGTCGCTGCTTTCGGCCGGGCGCCTGATAAGGATGGGTTGGCCTACTGGTCGGGTCAGCTGACAAATGGACTGTCGTTTGATGGTTTGGTATCCAGCTTCCTTAACAGCAATGAAGGGAAGTCACTCTACGGTGACGATGTCTCGGATGCCGCTTTCTTTACTAACTTTTACAGCACGGTTCTTAACCGCAGCCCAGATTCCGCAGGCGCCGCCTACTGGCAGGATCGTTTTTCGGATTTGGGCAACCGAAAAGACCTGATCAAGGAAATGATCTTTTCAATCCAGGATGGGAAGGGCGAAGCTCATCAACTGCTTCAAAACAAGGTCGACGCCGGCTTAAGTTTTGCGAAGTCCTTGTCTGGCAATGATTTGACCTATGCGAAGTCCTTGTTGTCATTTGTCACCAGCGATACCAGTTCAGTGGCGACAGCCAACTTGATCAACAATTATTGGGATTATCCTCCGTCGCCAGTTACACCACCTGTTTCAAAGAATCTGGATCTAATGGGTAAAAATCTCGAGGCTGATTTTGGCTTTGCGTCTTCATCCATTGAGCATAAAGCGTTTGCAGTCGGCAATGGGGTGGAACTGACAGGCTTCGGCGTAATGAATATTGATGTATATGCTGGCGGGTTTGTATTAACGTCTGATGGGTTTGACGTGATTTATGGGGATGGGGTTCAAGTGACATTCACTGATGTAAATAATGAGCTGGCAGCATTTAAGGGTGTAATTATTAACTCTTCCACATTTACCGATCACGCTCCATATAAGACATTAGGCAAAACCAATATTACAGTAAGTGATGATGTTGTTACGATTGACTTGTCCGGCGTTTATTTGAGCCAAGGTGAATCAATTGACTTCAGTATTACTGGTTAGTTTTAGTTTTTAGGAACGGCCCGCCAAGTGCGGGCTTTTTTTCGCCTGGAGAAAAGTATGACTGCAACTGAGAATGACCGCGACATCCTTGCCCGGACCCTCTGGGGTGAAGCCCGAGGCGAAAGTCTGGCCGGCAAGATCGCCGTCGCCTGGACGATTCGAAACCGCGTGAATGACAGCAATGCCAAGTCGTGGTGGGGCGAGGGCTATGCCGGCGTCTGCCAGAAGCCGTACCAGTTCAGCTGCTGGAACCGGACCGATCCTAATTATCCGTCCCTGAGTGGCGCCCGGGAGATCCCGTTCCGGGAACTGGCCCAGTGCCGGGTAGTGGCTGACCAGGTGATCGACGGCAAGGTGCCCGACCCAACCGGTGGTGCCACCCACTACTACGCGACCACCATGCCCAAGCCGCCGATTTGGGTGAAGGGCGCCAAACAGACGCTGAAGCTCGGCCGGCACATTTTCTTCAAGGATGTGCCATGAGCCTTGCGGCGTTGAAGTGGGCGGTGCCCGGCGTACTGGCTCTATTGCTGCTGGCGGCGGGCGCCACTTGGAAGGCGCAGGACTGGCGCTACGGCAAGCAGCTCGCAGAGCAATCTGGCCTGTACCAGACTGACTTGACCACCATCAGCAATGCGGCAGCTGCCCACGCGCGAACGGCACTGGAGAAGCAGCTGACCGCCGAAAAGGCCCGAGACGATATTGATGTCAAAGCCACCAAGGAGAAAGCGCATGACCTCGCTGAAAATGAAAGGCTGCGCCGTGCTGCTGATGACTCTGCTCGTCGGCTGCGCATCGCGGGAAGTTGTCATGCCGATAGCGGCTACGTGCCCGATCCCGCCCGCGCCCCCGGCGTGGACGATGGCGGAGCCATCGAGCTCTCTGCAACTGCTGGACGAACTGTTTTCGATATCCGCGCCGGAATCATTGTCGACCAAACAGCCTTGAGGGCGCTTCAGGCGTATGTGCGCGACGTGTGCTCGGTGCAGTTACGGGGATACCCATAACGAAGACGCATCGCCACGGCGTAGCATGCGTTTTTTAGGGCTGGATCTCAGTGTACAACTATAGTTTTTATACCTTCCCCTCAATCGATGGTTTCGCCATGCGCAAGATCCAGAGAATGCCCCTTGAGAACCTCGATAACCTCCTCAAAATATTAGCTTTAGTGGGAGCGGTGGGGAGCTTTGGTGTCGGACTTTGGCAGTGGACAGTAAAGGAGGATAAGGATCGTCAACAGAGGAAAGACGAATATACAAAATCGGAAGAGAATCGTCGGCTCGAAGCAACTAAACCTTTTCTTGAGAGGCAACTCAAGCTCTACACTGAGGTGTCTCAAGTCGCAGCGAAGATAGCGACTCAGGAGTCAGCTGAAACTTCGGGGGAAATTCAATCGCGATTTTGGGCGTTGTATTGGGGGGAGCTTGCTCTTGTCGAAAACGAAAGCGTCGAAGCTGCAATGAAAAAAATGGGCGACGCGATCAAAGATAAGTGCCCTAAGCATTATCTTGAGCAAAAATCGCTCGAACTGGCTCACGCTATGCGCGCCTCACTAGATAGGTCTTGGGGGATCAATGCATGGGCCAGCCCAGATACCGCCTCGTCGAGGGACCTAGATAAACGGGTTTTTCACGAACCACCTGGTGCCTCACAAACTGGCCCCTCAAAAAGCGTAGGAATTCTAACTGGAGTTCTTGAAAGCAAATTTGGAAAATACCAAGTCATTAAGTGCGAGTTGCCCGCATTTGAATTTCTAAAAGATGATCCATCACCATCACCGACCTCAGCACCAACACCAACACCAACACCAATATTAACTCCGGCGACCAAGGACTGATTCCGCTGGCGGCGTGCCAGGTTTACGTGCGGGAGATTGCAGGTGATGGCCTAGGGCTATTCTTGTCGGTTGTGACAGGTTGGCCCATGATCAGCAGCCACATATTGAAAGACTTCCGTAATGGACAAACAACTGGCGGGCCTTTCAATCCTGATGACGATCATCTGGGCTTCAGTCGTTTTGACCGTCATGTATTGGTTTTCACGTTAGAGGATCGCGGCCTTGGAAGACGTTGTACTTGGCGGCAAGATGAAGCGGGAAGCTGAGCGCTTGCTGGCTCAAATCGGCCGTGCTGACTCGATGATCGTGGCGGTGAAGGCGGGCGCCCGGGCCGAAGGCTTTGTGCTTGGAATGGAGACGGCCGGAGCGTTAAGGGCGGGTGACGCGGAGCGGTTGTACATCATTTTTGAAACGGCGTTGGAGGAGCGGCTCAAGTCATTGGCACCGTCCTAAAACAGCTCATCGCTCTCGGGCGTCGCTTCGATCGGCTGTATCAGGTAATGACCCTGGTTCCGCACATTGCCGATGGCCCGGTCTACCTTGAACCACTTGAAAACCTCAGTCGGCTCACCCTGAAGCAACACCATCTGCTCGGCGCGCTCCTTGGGCGTGGCCGGATCCAACCATTCTCTGGCCAATTCCGGTGACAATGCCACCGGCCGCCGGTCATGGATGTCCACCATCCCGCCGGCGCTATCGGCGGTGATGATTACAAAACCATCATGTTCGCTCGGTTCATGCTCGGCATTTGGGTATTGGCCGATCGCTGCACAGAGGATTGGCGACTGGTCCCTGTGTCGAATCAGGTAGGGCTGCTTCTTTGGTCCGCCTTCGTCTACCCATTCGAACCAGTTGTTGATCGCGATGATCGCCCGGTGCGGCCAGATCGCGCGGAAAAAGGGACCGTGCGCGACTTTCTCGACCCTGGCATTGATGGGGGCGGCGCGATCTTTGGCCCAGTGCGGTCGCCAGCCCCAGCGCACCATGTCGGCGTGCAGATAGCTACCTTCCTGATGGAACAGGGCCAACTGTGTCGACGGAGCAGCGTTGTAGCGATCGAACGCTTGATCGCCAGTGGAGTTCACCAGGGTGTCGGGCATGCTCAGCGCCGCCACGAAGTCATGGATGCCGCTGTATTGGGAAAGCCGTCCGCACATGATGATTTCCTCACAGCTGCTTCAGCTCAACGGGGCGGTAGGGATTTGATCTCTCAGCATTTTGACTCGGGCCGTCAGTTCGCTGATGGCCTTGTCTTTAGCCATCAGCTGCCAATTACTTTTGGTCTCGATGTCGACGACTGCTCGCTTTGCGTCTGATAGCTCAGCTTTCACCTTAGCCAATTCGCTGCGTAGCGTGTCACGTTCGTTGGAAACATCGGCGTGTAGGTTGACCAGGTTGAAGGTGTTTTCCCTGGCTCTACGTAGCTGCAAGGTCAGTTCCTGAACCTCGTTCTCGAACATGCGCAGAAAATGGCGGCAGGTCTCCAGCTCAGTGGGGCAACCCATCCAGTCGCTGGTGTCTTCAATTTCGTCCGGGGCCACGGTCACACCTTGATAATACTGTTTGGATATACAGTAATCGATTAGGGCCGTCTGGGCTAGGGTCGAGCGACGAGCTGGTGGCTGATTCAAAAGCCATCAGGAAATATGAGCTACGGTATCTATCAGCATGGTGCGCTTTCGCGAATTCCGCGAGCGCCGTCTACCAAGGCATTAGAAAACAGCCTGAATTTTCCTTGCCGCGGGTGATCACTGCTTAATGCTTAAGGAGAAAATCTGGTGAAGCAAGCGGGAATTTTTGTGGTCGAGTACAGGCTTCACGGGGATCGGAAGTCATTCGTGATACGAAGTATGGAAATGAACAATGCACAGGCATGGCAATGGGCAAGCTGTGATGCTGGAATCGCTCCCATTCCGAAATCTGGACAGCCTCACTTGAAGCATTTCAGCAAGCCTTTAGCTGAGCGGTACGGCATCACCGAAGTACAATGGCGAGAGTCTGCTTCACTTGCTTGGGAGGAGGTCCAGGGGGAATGACGAATCCTATCTTCAGCATCGACGATGGGCATTTTTGGGACGAGCAAATAGCGAAAAATACTCAGCTGTTCAGTGAGGCGGACAGGCTTGATGAGAAAGCCTACAAAATCATTGAACTCGGCATAGATGAACCGAACGTGTGGACACGCTTCATGGAAGCAAAAGCCAGCGCTGATGCGAAGCGTAGTGAAGCCTACAGTGACTGGATGCGGATCAAGCGAGAGATGATCAGCTAAAGCTGCTAATTCCGATTTAGGTCATCTAGCTCACGTTGAATCCTGGTCCGTTCGGCTTTATTGGGCCGCTCCCGGCCCATTGCTGCCAGTCATTTGTGTTTACAAAATTAGGGGCCATTGCCGCTGAGGAGTTTGGGCCTGATCGCCAGCCAATCAGGCCACATCCACCTGAACCTTCCTGTACTTCAAGGCATCTACCAGGAAACGCCTAGTGGAAAAAGCCATGTCCATCGATGATAGAAACACAGCGCTATTGGTCTGTTGTTCGTGACGCCAGCAATACAGAGGGATGCCGCGGAGCAAAGAGGGATGCCGCGGAACAATATGAGGACTTGCTGAGAAGGGCTGATAAATATCAGCGTGAAGGCGTGATAAGCGTTGGTGAGCGGAACGATCTGATCATGGAGGCGACCCGGCATTATGCTGATGCAGTCGAGGGAATGGCGAAGAATGGTGAGCTGGGAGGGCACGTTGCATGCTACGCCATGCCGGTCTAGATGCAGATACAATTGATCGCACCTGGAAAAGGTCGCGAGACAACTCCGGATTACAACGGCAGAGCGCTCGACGGTGTGGTGCATTTTCGACAACACTGCCAGCTGCTCAGCATTGGGCAATGCCGTGCATCTGAAGGCCCTGCGTTCGAAATAGGTAGAGTCGGCTTAAACCACTAATGACCCTCATGATTTTTTTTGAATCCGCGCAAGTTCATGAGGCACAGGCAGACCTGCAACACAATCAGAGCGTAGGCCTCTGCGTAGGAGCCCCAAATCACCCACAGAATGTTGCTTAGGATAAAACAGATAAATCCTGCCATTCTTCTAGATGGGCGCTGAGACCCTATCAACCATGCGGCGAGCACTGTGACCAGCATGGCAGGCCATTGAACCAAGTCGACATAGGCCAAGGCGTTCACCTCTTGAAATTATGATAATGGAAGAGTGGATCAATGATGTGCATCTTGGGCCGATCTAACGAAGTGCGCTCGAAATAGAGAACATCGCATCAATCAGAAAATTCCCAATTTCAGAAACTGGGCTTGATCTCTAACCACTCGTCAGGCCTCGGCATTATTCTTTGAACATCCCGTCCTCCCATCCAGACAGATAAGTCTGAGCGAACGAAATGTCCTTTCGTTCTGCTAATGGGAGAGCACCATGAAAGCTATTGTTTACAACGGCCCACGCGACGTCAGCGTGCAAAATGTTCCCGACGCCAAAATTGAAAAACCAACCGACGTTCTGGTTCGTATTACCACCACCAATATCTGTGGTTCAGACCTGCATATGTACGAAGGCCGCACCTCAATGGAGACCGGTCGCGTATTTGGCCATGAAAATCTTGGTGAGGTCATCGAGGTAGGGACAGGGGTTGACCGAGTGAAAGTCGGTGATCGCGTATGTCTGCCATTCAACATTGGTTGCGGGTTCTGTGAGAATTGCGAGAAGGGCCTGACTGGCTTTTGCCTGACGGCAAACCCCGGCAGTGCAGGTGCCGCTTACGGGTTTGCAGAAATGGGGCCTTATCAGGGTGGGCAGGCTGAACTGCTGCGCGTGCCTTATGCGGACTTCAATTGCCTGGTACTGCCCGAGGACGCGCAAGAGCGTGAAGATGACTACGTGATGCTGTCGGACATCTTTCCTACGGGATGGCACGCCACCGAATTGGCCGGCCTGCTGCCTGGCGAAAGCATTGCTATTTACGGAGCCGGCCCGGTCGGTTTGATGGCGGCTCACTCAGCCATGATCAAAGGTGCCTCTCAGGTGTTCGTGGTCGACAACCATCCAGATCGTTTGAAGTTAGCTGCTCAAATGGGAGCCACGCCAATCAATTCGCTGGAAAAGGAAGCAGTGGAACAGATTCTCAATCTGACCCATGGCAAAGGCACTGATCGCGGCTGTGAGTGCGTGGGTTATCAGTGCTGCGACAGTCATGGCCATGAAGCTAATCACCTGACGATGAACAATCTCGTCGCTTCGACGAAGGCTACGGGCGGGATCGGGGTCGTTGGCGTATTTGTTCCGCAAGATCCGGGTGCAAAAAACGAACTCGCGAAGGAAGGCAAGATGGCTTTCGACTTCGGTGCATTCTGGTTCAAAGGACAACATATCCGTACCGGACAAGCCAACGTCAAAGCCTACAACCGTCGCCTGGCCGAACTCATTCACCACGGTCGTGCCAATCCGGCGCAAATCATCTCTCATCGGCTGAATCTTGCCGAAGGCCCCGACGCCTACAAGCACTTCGACGCACGGGACAGTGGCTGGACAAAGGTCGTGCTCAAACCTGCTGCCTAATGGCATCAATGCTTACGCATTCGCCGGCTTGATCGGAGTCGGCGAACTTCTCTTGTCGATGGAAGGCGAATGAAATGAAAAACTATCCCAAACCACCTTTCAAACCGCAGCAGCAATCTGTACCTGGCGAGCAAAGCAGAATGGAGCCGTACCCTGATTGCGGTGAAAGTAGTTACAAGGGATCGGGGCGTCTTGCCAATAAAATCACATTGATCACCGGTGGCGATAGCGGCATCGGGCGTGCGGTTGCCATAGCCTTTGCCCGGGAAGGAGCTGATGTTGCGATCTCTTATCTAGATGAGCACGAGGATGCGAAGGAGACAGCGCGCTGGGTGGAGGACGCTGGGCGACAGTGTCTGCTTTTGCCGGGAGACATTGGCAACCTTGCACACTGTACGGCGATTGTGGCCGATACTGTGGCAAAGTTCGGGCGTATCGATGTACTCATTAACAATGCGGCCTTTCAGATGACCTATGAGACTTTGGAGGAGATTCCTGACGAGGAGTGGCTGAGGACGTTCAACGTGAACGTTACGGCGATGTTCAGGCTTTGCAAGGCTTCGCTTCCTCACATGGCAGAAGGAAGTTCGATCATTAACACCAGCTCGGTCAATTCCGATGCGCCAAATCCAACGCTAATACCTTACGCCTCAACTAAAGGCGCGATTGCGAACTTCACAGCAGGTCTCGCGCAAATGTTGGGTAAGCGAAATATCCGGGTTAACAGTGTCGCGCCAGGGCCAATCTGGACACCATTGATTCCGTCCACGATGCCGGAAGATACGGTAAAAAACTTTGGCGCCAATACACCATTGGGCCGCCCTGGGCAACCAGTCGAGGTTGCACCGATCTATGTGCTGTTGGCATCGGATGAGGGTAGCTATATCTCAGGAGAGCGTTTTGGCGTTACGGGTGGAAAACCCATCCTCTAAACTCGGCCAAAGTGAAGGTTTGTGCCCAAATGCCTTTGATCTGAAGGCAAGACTGCTTACACCACACCTCGATAGCTAAAGCACGCTTTTCCGACACGAGGATTCCCTCATGCGAAAATACATCTTGGAGTACTTGTTCGACGGGGAGTGCCGAACATATGTGCTCGAACTCGAGCAACTTCGGTTACTAGAGCATGAGGCGGCATTGCACCTGCTACAGCTGCATTTCGGTGATGGAGAAAACAGCCTGATCATGCCCACAGCAGACGCGACGCCGGAGAAAATTTTAGAGCAAGCTGAGTTGGTTGGAGTGACGCAGATTGAAGTCGTCAATCAAATGCGCTGATACAAACGACAGCTGCCAGTAATCTGTGTCTCTGGTGATTAGAAAGGCAGGTTCTGGCCGATTGCTGCCCCTGGTGCGAGACGGCTAACGCCCCAATTCAGACGCTCGTTACCGGACAATTTCGGCCACGGCAGACATTTAGAGTAGGCCGTATCAATCCGCCCCTTTCTTCCTTTGGCCTCGTTTTTGTCATCAGATTCAAGGTTGCCCACCGATTAGCAAGATAGGATTAGGCAATACTCAAATCCAATCCGGCATAGTCCCTCACCACTCCCAGCCCTAGCATGGCCTCACCTTGTTTCTTCAGGAGTGCGCCCCATGAGTTCAGAAAAAACCCTTTTTATCACCGGCGTCAGCAGTGGCTTTGGCCAGGCCCTGGCTAAGGAGGCTCTCGCCCATGGCCATCGAGTGATCGGCACTGTTCGCAGCGAATCCTCTCTGGCTACCTTCGAGGCGCTCTCGCCTGAGCGGGCCCATGGCGTGGTGCTGGACGTTACCCACTTCAATTCGATCGACGCGGTGGTCGCCGCTGTTGAGCACCAGCACGGCCCGGTGGATGTGCTGGTAAACAACGCGGGTTATGGCCACGAGGGGATTTTCGAGGAGTCGTCGTTGGAGGAAATGCGCCGCCAGTTCGATGTCAATGTGTTTGGCACAGTGGCGATGACCAAGGCGTTTGTGCCGTATTTTCGCCGGCGGCGGGCAGGGCATATTCTCAATATCACCTCCATGGGCGGCTATATCACCATGCCGGGTATTGCCTATTACTGCGGTAGCAAATTTGCGCTGGAGGGCATCTCTGACACGTTGAGCAAAGAGCTTGCCCCCTTCAATATTTTTGTCACGGCCGTGGCCCCAGGGTCGTTTCGCACGGACTGGGCGGGCCGCTCGATGCAGCGTACGCCGCGCAGTATCAGTGACTACGATGCGAGCTTCGACCCGGTGCGCAAAGCCCGTGAAGAAAAAAGCGGCCTTCAACTGGGCGACCCGCATAAAGCCGCACGCGCCATGCTGACGATTATCGACAGCTCCACGCCACCGGCTCACTTGCTGCTGGGCAGCGATGCCCTGGCCCTTGTGCGTGACAAACTGCAGCGGGCGGCGGAGAGTATTGAGCAATGGGAGGTGCTTAGCTGTTCTACGGACGGCTGAAAAAAACGTGGAGGTCGTGCAGTCGATGCTAAAACCCAAGGACCCGAGTACAGCGCGTATGGTGCAGTTGATGGGCCAGCTTGCGCCGCTGGAGGGTTACAACCTGAGCCCACTGGATGACGTGCGTTTTCTACGTTCCAACCGGCCGCTGACTCGCACGCCGGTGTTGTATGAACCGGGCATCGTCATCCTCTGTCAGGGGCACAAACGCGGCTATCTGGGGGATGAAGTGTATGTCTATGACGCCCAGCATTATCTGGTGGTGTCGGTGCCGGTGCCTTTTACGATGGAGACCGAAGCTAGCGAGGCGGAGCCAATGCTGGCGGTGTATCTGCGTCTGGATTTCACCCTGGCCGGCGAGCTGATTCAGCAGGTGGATGAGATTTGGAACTTCGGCGCAGCTCAGCCTATGGGCATGTACGCCTCGCCCTTGGACGAACCGCTGCGCCAGTCGACCCTGCGTTTTCTGGAAGTCATGGCCGACTGCACCGACGCGCAAATCCTCGGCCCGGCAATGCTGCGCGAGCTCTACTACCGCATTCTTACCGGCGAACAAGGCGGCACCTTACGCGCGGCCATCGCCCAGCAGGGCCAGTTCGGCAAGGTGACGCGCGCCATTCACAAAATCCACAGCTGTTATCACCAGCATTTGGATGTCGAAGCCCTCGCTCGGGAAGCGCAGATGAGCGTGCCCAATTTTCATCTGCATTTTCGCAAGGTGACCGATTCCTCGCCGATGCAGTACCTCAAATCGACACGGTTGCATCAAGCGCGATTGCTGATGTTGCGTAACGACCTGACAGCAGCCAAATCGGCATTTCTGGTGGGCTATGAAAGTGCTTCGCAATTCAGCCGCGACTTCAAGCGCCTCTTCGGTCGCACACCGATAGCGGAGGTGGCGTGGATGAAGCGAACCTATGCGTTGCCCGCACCGACAACCCCGTCGCCCTTCGTGTCATCACACTGATCCTCAATCAATCCTGTCTAGACAAAGGGGACAGATTTATTTTCCTACTCGAAACTTCCGCTTCCGACCCAAAGCCGCCCTTCGTGAAGGGCGGAAATCGGCCAAAAGTGTACGCTCGACATAGGCTAGAAGAAGACGTAGGTGGGCTACAGGGGCCATAGCCTTCCATTCCCTGCGGACATCAAATTATCATAGTGAATGGACTCGATGGCAGACTTCAGCACTGAGAAACGGCGAGCTTATTGGGTTGGCGCCTACTCTTTCTCAAAGCCACAGCAACTGCATTTCATGTCGAAGGCAATTGAGCACCTGCGACGGGCTCACACCCCCCGCGGAGCTTTACACTGCTAGGCGAGCGAGTCGTCGCAAAAATTAGAAGTCACGGCAGTGAGTAATCAATTCCTTGACAATACCGAATCATGTTTCTGTTGCGGAGATGTATGCGCAAAAGAATGTACTCCATAGCATGGTGTATCAACTATCGAGGTAAAACTCTGAGGGCTTCCTTTTCAGATAGGCGTTCCGACCGATCAGTTTTCAAATTTCTTAAGAAAAATAAGCTTTTCCAACTCGACCGACCAATTCGATCTAGACGGAGCGCGCTTTTCGCAACGCGCTCGCTTTAGCTACCGTCGCTTAGCATGACGGAGCTGCACCGCCAAGTGCGGGTTGTGAGGTTCAGCAAGCCAAAGGAAAGGAAAATTTCTGTCTTGAGAGGGGTGGCGTTGTGCTATGTGATGTATCACGTTAAATTATGGGGTTCTCATGTGAAATGGATGCATTCATGAAGCTTTTACGATTCGAAGCAAAAAATGTACACGACCATTTAGACTTCAATATATCGTTCAATCAAGATGTAAATTTTATAGCAGGTCTTAATGGTGCAGGAAAAACTACTGCCCTAAACATGATGGTTTCTATGCTTAAACCATCGATTGAAGAACTCGCTGAGTTGAGTTTTTCTGAGGCGACGCTAACTTTGACAGTCTCTGAGAGTCTTAGTTTTGATATTGTTGCCAAGCAGGCTGGGGACGTGCTGGAACTTAGTGTCTCTACGCTACCAAACGAAACGCTTATTACCAGTTTGCAGGAGTTTCGAGGTTCTCGAGATCGAGTCAGCGCACAAAAATTTAGAAGTAATAAAGTGTTTGGTTTTATTAGCTCTCTTCCTCCTCCAATGTTTTTGAGCTTGGATCGACGATTTATCAAAGCTGCCTCCCCTAGCGACTTCGTTACGCTTTCTCACTTTTGGGGGGAGGAAAAACAAAAAAAATCAGATGTAGATAGTGGCATGGAAGAGGCGCTGCAACTTATTGCCAAAAAAAGCTCAAAGGTAAAAGATAGTCAGGCATTAGAAGATAAGAAGCTTAGAGATCGAATTATTCTAGATTCCTTTCATGTTGCTCGCGAGAGTTCTGGAGCGTCTCTACCCAAGAGCAATACGCCTCGAGACCTTAAGCTCAAGCAGAAAACAATCAAGGCGGCACTGCTCGCACTAGAGTTCAAGTCTGATGATTTTGAACAAATGTATGATAGTTTCTTTGATAATTTAATCTCTCTCTCCAAAAGCGTTTATGAAGTTTTTGATAAGCCTAATTCAGATGCTGCAAAATCAAGCGCCACATCAAGAAAGAAAGGTGTAAACGCTATACCTACGACAGCGAAACTCGATTTATTATCACTTGAGTCTTCTAAGATCCTAGGTAAATGGTTCTCGAATAGCCATCAGATGGCTCGAATTGATCGGCTTCTAAAAATGATCGAGGAGTATGAGCAGGCCAAAACGGCAATTAGTAGTGATCTGGCAAAGCTTGAACATTTAATAAACTTATTCCTAAAGCAAACTAGTAAACATATCGAAATCACAAGCGGGGGCGAAGTTTCTATTAGCATTTCAGGAGCTGAGCGACCGCTAACTATTTTGTCTTCTGGGGAGCGGCAAATTCTGATCATGCTGACTCATTTGTGCTTAAACGACCTCCTCCCTCAAAGTGGTATATTTATTGTGGATGAGCCAGAGCTATCATTACATATTTCTTGGCAAGACATGTTCCTAGAAGCAGTTCAGGCGGCAGGGCCAGATCTGCAAATAATATTGGCCACGCATTCTCCGGCCATCATCGGAGGTAGAAATAGTTTTTACGTGCCGCTTAACGGGGGCATATGAATGTCTGGCGCATCAATATTGACCTGGTCGTCCGCAGCCTCTAAAAGTATAGGATTGCTTTATAGGCAGCTTCAGCCTATTGAAGTGTATGTCGAGGATAGTAATTCTGAAGCGTTTTATTTCGAGCTATTAAATCGAATGATAGAGGGTGAAAAGAAGATTCGTAAAATTATCCCTCTAAACGGAAGAACAAACGTCTTAAACTTCTGTGAGGATTTTGATCATAGCACTCCTGCACTCTTTATCATTGATGGGGATCTTGATCTATTTTGGGGCGTTAGAGAGGTCGGGAAAACTAATTTATTTCAGCATCGAGCATACTGCATTGAGAACTATTTAATTTGTAAGGATGCTGCGGTCGAGCTTATCGTTGAATCTTCTGGCACTGTATTGCGCGAGCAGGCGCTAACGGATCTCGAGTGGCATGAAGCACTAGCCTCTGTGGATGCTTTGAAAAACCTATTCGTAACTTTTGCTGCTGCAAGAGTTGCTTATCCTGAGTTAAAAACTGTTTCTCATGGTCATAGTTCGATTATAACTCAAAAAGTTCGAAAAAAACCGCCAGTCGTAGACGTCGAAAAAATTGCAATTTTAGAAGAGTCCATTAAACAAGCCTGCATTGGTCAAGTTGGTGAAAATGAATGGCGGAGAATTAGAGGCGAGGTCGAACTTAAGTCCGCGCAAATCGATGCTCTCGACGGAGTATCAGGGAAAGATTTCTTGCTTCCCATTTTAGATCATTTTATACGTTCAAAAGGGTGTGCCAGTGTTAATACAGAAAGCCTAATGTTCAAACTTGCGAAGTATTGCAGGCTTGAACGTCTTGCAGATCTGAAGCGCTGTCTGTTGGAAGTTATGGAAGGAAAGAATTTTATTTCCAGCTGACGCGATTGGCTACTACTTTTGCCCAGGGATGGGCTCTAGCTTCCGCAAGGGAGAAGTAGTCACCAATAGGCAAGTGGAGAACATTGTAGGCCTTCAGAGCAATCGTCAAATAGCGAATCATGAGCAACTCTAAATCGCATGAGCGCTTTCGAACCGACGCTACCTAGGTTTTTGCTGAGTTCCTAAATGTGCCAATTTTCCCGTTAAAGATTTCAAATCCCTATCCGTTCGAGTGAAGTTGGTCTTTTTTTACCTCGCTTAACGATCAACCCAACCGTGTGCAAATCGACTTCTTTGTCGTAGTTTCCAGGTTTTGTATTCGGGCATAAGTCATAGCACTCCGACGCTGCCCCCCTCAGCCGCAAGCGCTAACAAATCGCTCAGCCAACACCAGCGCTTGACCCTGTCACTAAATTTTCTGGTAGCGGTCGGTTGCAGATGTCCGCTAATGGCCGTAAGCAGTCAGTCTGGCGCCATCATCACCGCCAACGTCATTTTGATGAATTCCTCATTCCGGTCGATCGCCTCCAGGGCGCCACGTACATTGTCGGCGACATCGGCAGCACCACGCTGCTCGACCCAGTTCGACAGTTCCATGATGGCCGCCTCGAGAGCGAGTTGGTTTTCGTTGATCTTGAATAGCAGGGAAGGGAGTAGGTCTGAATGGGGCATGGAATTTCCTCCGTGGATGGAGGGAAGCGTAGCAGTGCAGGGGATTGTGAGGTCGGCAGAACGCCGGGGAGGACGGCACTTATCGTGCGTGACTTTTGCGTGACTCTCTCACGCACTTATAAGCACTTGTAGGCATTCGATTGCAGCGAGCGCCAATGATTACGGCCTATACAGAGGGTCTTGCTGTGGTTCTGCGTGCATGGGGTGCTAGGGGTCGAGTGTTCGAATCACTCCGTCCCGACCATATTTTCTGAATAAAATCAGACACCTAAGCCGATCACCTAGATCGGCTTTTTTGTACCTGCGCAAAACTGGCGCAAAACGACCCGGTGATTTCGTTGATATTCAGGTCTGGAATTGCCGCTGACCAGATAACGTCCGCGTGGTCGCACTAATTGTTTTGGGTCGTGCCCTCGCTTGCACGGCCTGCAATTTTTTGCCCATCGTTTCCGGCTTTCCTATACGGGGGCGGCGACAGCGCTCGGACGGTGGCGACAGACAACAATTGGCCGATGATTGCATATCGTGAAGGGCTTCATTCGAACCAAAAGCCCGAAGATCACCAGTGTCAACGAAGTCTCTGGCAACTCATCCAACAGGCATGGCTGACCTGATGTGCCATGCCATGCCAGGTGGTCGGCCGCATTAGACTGACGCTAAGTATGTGGCCGATGGTTATGGTGGCTATACGGCCAAGAGTAAGTCGCGGTATCTGCCAATGTGCCGTGTGATGGGGCGGCCAGTTCCTCCAGGTGGGTAATGATATTGTCCGGCTTGAGTACCAGTACGTCGCTGTCCAAGGTGTCCAGAATCATCTCGGCGGTGTTGCCGATCAATGCGCCGGACAATCCGGTGCGCGCTACGCTGCCGATCACCGTGAGCACGGCTTCGAGCTTGTGCGCGATGTACGGGATCAGCACATCGGCAGGACCTTCTTCAATGTGCAGGTGTTCGTCGCTGACGTCGAATTCGGCCTGGAATGTCTTGCACCGCTCACGATACAGCCCCTGAATGCTTTCTTTGAGTTGGAATATGGAGTCGGCCGCCGACAGCATGGGATAGGGGTGAGCGCTCAACATGTGCAGAGTGCCGCCGGCCAGTGTGGCGATATCATAGCCGTGGCTGACGATGCCGGAATGCAGGACACGGTGCTCCATATCACTGCTGCCAGCATCTATTGCCGCGAGGATGGTGCCACCGGCCCAGGGCTTTGCGGATTTCACTATAAGCACGGGGCTGGGACAGTATCGCAGTAGCTTCCAGTCCTCTGGGGTGAGCAGGGCCTTCATCAGCGGGGTGTCGGGCAGGTGCTGCTTGATGACCAGGCCGCAGTCCTCTGCTTGCTGGGCGGCGATGATGGTCTTGTGTGAACTCCCATGCCAGGCCTGCTGGGCGCTGACGCTATAACCTTCCTCTACCAGGATGCCTTGCATGTCGTTCAAGTAGGAGCAATGCTGCTGCCCCTTATCGCAGGCCAGCAGGTGCAGGTGCGATTGGGTAGCGCTGGCAATCATTTTGGCTCTATTCAGGGTCAGGTCGTTGGACTGCTGCGAATCCACTACCACCAAGGTGTTGCGGATGGTGTGCATGAGCGTCTTCCTGTGCGTGAGTACAGTTTTTATGTGGGGCGGCGGCAGGCCTATGCCCTTACAGGGGAGGGTGCATTAGGCCCCCCTTATCCGCCCGTCAACCGGAAGCTCACTTACCGACATCATGCATGCGACAGCTAAACTCGAATCCCTTCCTGTCCAGTCCGATTGTTGACGCTCAATTCGAGCTGGCCGTAATTACCGTGACGACTGCTGATCGCTCGTGCAACTGCGCAAGTTAAGCACTGGCGCTGTTCTACCATTGCATCTATATTGAGTTGTAACGTGACCGGTACACTGGTTACCGAATAAATTGCATTCTTCCTGATGGTTGCGCTACTGGAAAAGACACATGCGAACGTTGGCCGCGTTCAACTTCGGAGCTGCGCCTGTCCGCCCGCGCATTTAGTACGCGCAAATGGATACCTCCAACCTTGTTGGCATAAATCGAGTTGATCGCTAGCGGGCATTTTGCCCGATCAACGCGATTGCTGAGTATGACGGCAATTTTGCTTGAAGCTTAGTTAGTTGGTCGGTTGAGTTAGTAGATTTTCACCTAAGATCCCGCTGAATCGAATCTATTCGATCTGAAAAAACCGTGCTGTTCTCGCGTGTTTCTAATGAGCGATCAACTGACAAGGGCGACGGTGGAGGGCGAGTGCCAGTGTGCGGCTTAATTCAACAGATTGGCCCGCCGGGTCGCGGTCAATGTACAGCGGTGAAAGACATGCTGGCAGCGTCTTGAACGAAGAAGGCCCCGCTTTGGATTTCTCTGAGCGGGGCCCCTTGCGTATTACGGATTAGCCAAGGTAAATAAGTGTGAGGCCTGTGATTGCAGGCTGAGGATTATTCACAAGGCGTCTTGATCAGCTTCCGGTTCATTTTCCCCGGCATCTTCCTCCTGAGAGCGAGCCCAATGACCGGCAAACGTCGCCGAAAGGCCGCAGTACTCACTTGGCGTGGATGTCGTAATCACTGCTGCTGACGTTCCGAGCACAACATCAAACGTCTCGCCCGTAGCTTTTTTATTTTCATCTACAACCCGCATCGTTGTGGATATTTTTCCGTTCGACTGGATCCTGGCGACAGTGTTTTCCATCGCCCAAACATCGCATTCGTGTTGAGTGCTGGTATCTACAGTCTGAATATGAACAGCGATAGGCTGCACGGGGCTGCCATGCGCCAGTTCGTTGGCAACAAGCATTCTTCCCGCATACCCGCCTTCCTGGAATGAAAAGTAGGTAAATTGTTGAGAGAATGCGAATGTGGAAGTGCTTGATATTGCAATAACAGCAAGAAATCTTAAAGTGAACATAAAGCAGCGCCTTGGACGGTGTTGTTAGAGTACTTTGAATACCAGTTTATGGCTTAGATCAAAAAAACGTGGGTCGCTGGCGATGTTTCTGGTATTTCGATCGCCCATCTGCTGCCCTTTGGCCAAAAAGTATGTACCTTCAAGTTTTACTCTCTTTCCATCCAGGGCTTTCCAGACTTTCATTTCATTCTGGTCAATGACAGCGATAGGTTCCAGGCCGATTCCGTACTGCTCGCCCTTCAGTGATTCCGATTCAAAGTACAGCCAGTCTTTCCAGGGGCCGGCGCCTTGCTTGATGTATCCTATGAATCTCCCGTTCTCCCGCTTGTATTCCTCAAGACCTTGTATCGTATAGCCAGGGGTTGCATCGATTACATAATCAATGTTGCTGATTGGAATCTCTACTGCAACATCCTTTGCATACGCTATTGTTCTTGCGGAAACAGCATCGGCTTTAATAAAGGCATTGGCAAAAACGTCATTTTTCAGGGAAATGGCATATTGTGTAAGGTTCAACTTTTGCATAAATAATACATTCGGTCTGCCAGCAGCGCCTCCGGATATGCCGC
The DNA here is from genome assembly GCF_902498195.1 of Pseudomonas fluorescens. Lineage (GTDB taxonomy): Bacteria > Pseudomonadota > Gammaproteobacteria > Pseudomonadales > Pseudomonadaceae > Aquipseudomonas > Aquipseudomonas fluorescens_BU. The sequence goes on from NZ_CABVIY010000004.1 coordinate 294,121, forward strand.
CGGTTTTGAAAAAGTCATACAGCGTTTCATCCAGGCTATAACCCGCCTTTGCGAACGCTTTATTCATGTACTTGGCATAAACATAGGATTGTTCCGGGGTGGGGATTGCAAAATGTGGCACCCGGGCCATTTCACTCTTGAAGTCGTCTTCGTAGTAGTCCTTGAAGGCGTTCGCGATCCTCTGCGATGCCGCCATGTCCAGAGGGGCTGCGGGTTGGGCAGCCTGAGCGACAGCGCACAGTGATAGCAGGCAGGACGATAAAAACAATCGAAACATGAGGCATCCTTGAGAGAGTGCAGCTGGCAATTCTCCATACGGCCAGCCTTTGATTTCAGGCCGCATTCAATCAACCCGATGGGGGATTGAATGCGTTAGGAGTCACCAGAGGATCGGCTGCAAGTCAGGGATCTTTAAGTTTCAGCTGCGCTGTAGTCGCTTGCCGGTGAGGTGCATTTTCAAGCAATAAAAATAACTTCACGAAGAACCCGGCCAACGAAACGGGCTCTTCGTTTCTAACTCGGACAGGGGATGTGGAGGACAGGCGGGTTCAATTCAATCCGGTCCGGTGTTGCCCGGCGAATTGTCTGCGGAACCAGTCCGAGAGCATCGCTTTCTCGGAGTAGAGTCTGTCACTTCGACTGGCGCGCCCCGGACGCTGTAGATAGAACTGATCCATGACCCGGGCGTCGGCTTGACTGACAATCTGGCTGTTTTGCTTGAGCACGTAATGTAGATCGATGCTCGGCCACGTGATGTCGCGCATGAAGCGCACCTCATAGGCGTTTGGCCTCCAGGGTTCGTAGCGGCCGGCGAGGTCGATGTTGCGAATTTCAATCTGCAACTGTTGGCCGGGCGGCAGATAGCGCTCGCCAAGCTTCTGGAAATAACTGCTCAGCTCTTTCATGACATAGGGATCGGCACCCCGTTCGTAGCCCGGACTGTCCAGGCTGGCATCGCTGAATTTTTCAGGATTCTTGAAGAGCACTTCGACCGAAGACGCTGCGGTGGCCAGTGGCGGCAGGAGCAGCGCCAGCAGTGCGATCGAGGTGCAAGCGGTTAATGGGCGCATGGCATCACCTCCAGGTGCAGCGCTTTTCAACGCATGCTGCACCCTGTTCAGTTTACGCCTGGGTGCGCGTCAGGGGCAGCGTGCGAAATTCAGCTGCCGCTCTTCAAACCTCGCTGATATCGACCCACCGTCGTTCCCGCGCCGCCAATCGAATCGCTGTTGCCAATCGCTCGACTTCAAAGGCTGCCTCGAAATCGGTGCCGGCCTGTCCGTGTCCGGCCATGGCCATGATCAACTCATGCACTTCAAGGGTCTTCAGCTCGTTGTAACCCAGCTGATGCCCTGCGGCCGGGCTGAACGCGGCGTAGCCGGGCAAGTTCGGTCCGGCCAACAAGCGCTGGAAGCCGTCTTGCCCGGCGCGGCACAGGCGCAGCTCGTTCAAACGCTCCTGATCGAACGTCAGGGTGCCTTTCGTGCCGCTGATTTCGAAGCTCAGATGATTCTTGTAGCCGTGCTTGAGCCAACTGCTGCTGAAGGTGCCCCGCGCGCCACTGGCGAAGCGCAGCAAGGCATGGGTCTGGTCGTCGACCGCGATGCTGCGTTGTTCCTGGCTACCGGTCGTGGCCGGGCGCTGGGCGTGTACGGTCTGGGTATCGGCGCACACGGCGTCGATGTTGCCCAGCAGATGGCGCGCCATGGCAAGCAAGTGGCTGCCCAGGTCCGCCAGCGCGCCGCCGGCATGTTCGGTGTCACAGCGCCACGACCAGGGTGACGCCGGGTCGGCCATGAAGTCTTCGCTGAACTCGCCTTGAAAGCTGATGACCTCGCCGAGTTGACCGCTCTGGATCAGCTCGCGGGCCAGGCTGATGATCGGGTTGTGCTGGTAGTTGTAGCCGACACGGGTGACGACGCCTGCATGCCTGGCTGCCAAGTGCATGGCCTTGGCCTGCTCAAGGTTCACCGCCAGCGGTTTTTCGCAGTACACCGGTTTGCCCGCAGCCAAGGCAGCCATGGCCATCGGGTAGTGCAGGTGGTTGGGTGTGGTGATGGCGATCAGGTTGACCCTGGGGTCGTCGATCAATGGCTGCCAGTCGCCATAGGCCTGCGCAAAGCCCCAGGCCGTGGCGCAGGCTTGCGCACGAGCGGGATCGGCGTCAGCCAGGGCAGCGAGGCGAAGGGTGAAGGGCAGCTCGAATGCCGCGCTGACGTTGCGAAAGGCCAGGGCATGGGCACGCCCCATGAAGCCCGTGCCGATGAGTCCGATTCCGAGTTCGCGCATGACAGGATCCTTTGGATTCTTGTTTTCAGAGATCCAATGTATAGAATAAATATTCCTTTCAATCAATTATTGGAATAAAAATTCTCATGCGCGTGGAATCGCAGAATCAGTCGTCGAACCCGACCTGCTCGTGAATCTCATCGACCTTCAATTCCAGTCGATAGGCCACGGCGATAAACAACGCCTGGCACAGGCACAGGGTTGCACTCAGTGAGCGGAACGCAAACGAACTGCCTTCGTTGACCAGCAGCAGGGTGTTGGCGCGCTTGGCCAGGGGCGAGAGGTTGCTGTCGGTGATGATCAGGGTTTTTGCCTGGTGATGCTGGGCGATGCGCAGGCAGTGTTGGGTTTCCTTGCCGTACGGCGTGAAGCTGATAGCGATCACCAGGTCATTGGCGCGTACGCTGCGCATCTGCTCGCGGTAGCTGCCGCCGAGCCCCGACACCAGGTGAATGCGCTTGTTGGTGTGTTGCAGGTTGTAGACCAGGTAGTCGGCCACGGCGAACGAACGGCGTACGCCGACCACGTAGATATTGTCGGCATTGACCACCAGGTCCACGGCCTTTTCGAAAGCCTGGTCATCCAGATCCTGCCCCAGACGCTCGATGCCCGACAGGGTCGCGTCGATGCACTCGCGCGCCAGGTCGCCGCCGCTGGCTTTCTGCGACTTGTTGGCGATCATGCTGCGAATGCGTTGCTGGTAGTTCTGCACCGGGGTCGTTTTGTGGGTGTAGGCCTCGCGGAACAGCGCCTGCATTTCGCTGAAGCCGCTGAAGCCGAAACGCTGGGAAAACCGCACGATGGCCGACGGGTGCACTTCGCACTCGCGGGCGATGTCGCTGATGCGATCGACCATGATCCGGTCGCTTTGCTGGCTCATGTAGCTGGCGATGCGTTTGAGCTGGCGCGGCAGGCTTTCGTATTCATTGGTGATCAGTTGCAGCAGGCGCTCGGCATTGATCGGGGGGCTGGCAAGATCGCTCTCGGGCGTGCTCTCGGTCGTAGCCGGCTGATCGGTGCGGGACATAGGGAATCCTTCTGGCTTGTTCTTATAGGGACGAGGTTCGCCTGATCCCCTGACAATAGGTTGGCTGTGCGCAGTCTACAGGCTAGGCCCGGACAAAATCTTGGGCTTGCAGCCGTACGTGACTTGCTGAAACGATGCACTGCCTCTGGAGTGCCTGTACGCAAGCTTATTGGAAAAAATATTCCACGTAAAAATTTATTGGAATAATTATTGATTATTCGATCTCGCTCGTTTTAGTCTGCACCCCACCAAGAGTGTTCGGCGCGGTCATCGCCCCGAACGCAGGCTGATAAAAATAACAGGAGCCAGCATGGGCCAGACTCGTTTTGCCAGTGGGCGTCAATTGGATCTGATTTGCCTGGGGCGCCTTGGCGTCGACCTCTATGCGCAGCAAGTCGGGGCGCGGCTGGAAGATGTGAGCAGCTTCGCCAAGTACCTCGGTGGCTCGTCCGCCAACATCGCCTTCGGCACTGCCCGGCTGGGGTTCAAGTCGGCGATGCTGAGCCGGGTAGGAGACGACCATATGGGGCGCTTCCTGGTCGAGTCCCTGGCCCGTGAAGGCTGCGATGTCAGTGGCATCAAGGTTGATCCGGAGCGCCTGACCGCCATGGTGCTGCTCGGTCTCAAGGACCGCGAAACCTTTCCCCTGGTCTTCTACCGCGAAAACTGCGCCGACATGGCGCTGCGGGCCGAAGACATCAGCGAAGCCTTCGTCGCGTCCAGCAAAGCCTTGCTGATCACCGGCACTCATTTCTCCACCGACGGCGTCTACAAGGCGAGCCTCCAGGCCCTGGAATATGCCCGCAAGCACGACGTCAAACGGGTTCTGGATATTGATTATCGCCCGGTGCTCTGGGGGCTTGCGGGCAAGGCGGACGGTGAAACCCGTTTCGTCGCCGATCAGAACGTCAGCCAGCATGTACAGAAAATCCTCCCGCTGTTCGACCTGATCGTCGGCACTGAAGAAGAGTTCCTGATCGCCGGGGGCGCTGCGGATTTACTCACGGCGCTGCGCAATGTCCGGCGGCTGAGCGCGGCGACCCTGGTGGTCAAGCTTGGCCCGCAGGGTTGCACGGTGATTCATGGAGAGATTCCGACACGCCTGGAAGACGGCGCGATGTATCCCGGGGTGCAAGTGGAAGTGCTCAACGTGCTGGGCGCCGGCGATGCCTTCATGTCGGGCTTTCTCAGCGGTTGGCTGGAGGACGCCAGCGACGCGCGTTGCTGCCAGCTGGCCAATGCCTGCGGCGGCCTGGTGGTGTCGCGCCATGCTTGCGCCCCGGCGATGCCGACCCGTGCCGAACTCGACTATCTATTCAACAGTCCGGTGCCGATTACCCGGCCGGATCAGGATGTCACGCTGCAACGCCTGCATCAGGTCAGCGTACCGCGCAAACAGTGGAAGCAACTGTTCATCTTCGCCTTCGACCATCGCTGGCAACTGGTGGAACTGGCGCAGAAGGGCGGGCGCGACCTCGGCGCTATCTGCGAACTCAAACAGCTCTTCATCAAGGCCGTGGAGCGGGTCGAAAGCGACTTGCGCGAGCAGGGCATCGAGGCCGATGTCGGGTTGCTGGCGGACCAGCGTTTCGGCCAGGACTCGCTGAGCGCCGCCACCGGTCGCGGCTGGTGGGTGGCGCGGCCGGTCGAGGTGCAGAACTCCCGTCCGCTGGCCTTCGAACACGGGCGTTCGATCGGCAGCAACCTGATCGCCTGGCCACAAGAGCAAATCATCAAATGCCTGGTGCAATTCCACCCGGATGACGAGCCGATGCTGCGCCTGGAACAGGAAGCGCAGATCAAGGGGTTGTACCAGGCATCGCAGGTCAGCGGTCATGAACTGCTGCTGGAAATTATCCCGCCCAAGGATCATCCGTCGCCCCACCCGGACGTGCTATATCGCGCGCTCAAACGCCTCTACAACCTGGGTATCTACCCGGCGTGGTGGAAGATCGAAGCGCAAAGCTTTGATGAGTGGAAACAGCTCGACGAATTGATCCAGGAACGCGATCCGTATTGCCGGGGCGTGGTGCTGCTGGGCTTGAATGCCCCGGCATCCGCGTTGGCCGAAGGCTTTCAACAAGCCAGCCAGAGCCGCACGTGCCGCGGGTTCGCCGTGGGCCGGACGATTTTCCAGGAACCGAGCCGTGCCTGGCTGGCGGGTGAAATTGACGATGAAGCGCTGATCCGCCAGGTGCAAGGCACCTTTGTCGAGCTGATAGATGCCTGGCGTGCGGCCCGCGCTTGATGAGTTAACGCAATGCCAAGGTGGGAGCGGGCTTGCTCGCGAAGTCGTCGGCACATTCAGCCTGTGTGTCGCCTGACACACCGCCTTCGCGAGCAAGCCCGCTCCCACAGGGTTCTACGTCGTTCTTACTGATGTGTGTAAAACAATAAAAAGGTGCAGCCATGCCCGCTATCCGAATTGGCATCAACCCGATCTCCTGGAGCAACGACGACTTGCCGTCCCTCGGTGGCGAGACGCCGCTGAGCACTGCCCTCGCCGAAGGCAAGGACATCGGCTACGAAGGTTTCGAACTCAACGGCAAGTTCCCCAGGGATGCCAAAGGCGTCGGCGATGTGCTGCGGCCCTATGACCTGGCGCTGGTGTCCGGCTGGTACTCCAGTCGCCTGGCGCGGCGCTCCGTGGCCGAGGAAATCGACGCCATCGGCAGCCATGTCGAGCTGCTGGCGAAAAACGGCGCCAAGGTACTGGTCTACGGTGAAGTCGCTGATTCCATTCAAGGCCAGCGAATTGCGTTGGTCGAACGCCCGCGATTTCACACCGAACAGGCGTGGCAGGCCTACGCCGACAAGCTCACGGAACTTGCGCGCTTCACCCTGTCACAGGGCGTTCGCCTGGCCTATCACCATCATATGGGCGCCTACGTCGAGTCCCCGGAGGACATCGATAAACTGATGGCGCTGACCGGCAGTGAAGTCGGCCTGCTGTTCGATTCGGGGCATTGCTACATGGGGGGCGGTGAACCCTTGCAGGTGCTGCGCAAACACCTCTCGCGCATCTGCCATGTGCATTTCAAGGATGTGCGCAAACCGGTGGTGCAGCTGGCGCGCAACCACCTGTGGAGCTTCCCGGACTGCATCATCAACGGCACCTTCACCGTGCCCGGCGATGGTGATATTGACTTCGCCGAACTGCTGGACGTGCTGCTGGCGGCCGACTACCACGGCTGGCTGGTGGTGGAAGCCGAGCAGGACCCGGCGGTGGCCCCGAGCTACGCCTATGCCAAAAAAGGCTTCGACACCTTGCGTGCGTTGCTCGACGAGAGGACTGCGCGATGAGCCTGCTGGTCAAGAGCAACGCCCGTGGCCGGACGATGGTCGCGTTGGGTGAAGGCGAGCTTGAATATGTAGGCTTCGCCGCTTACCGATTGAGTCTGGGCGAAAGCCTGCCGGTGTCAGCCGGTGATAAGGAGCTGTGCCTGGTGCTGCTCAGCGGTCGCGTCAGCATCAAGGGTGAAGCGCCGGGGCAGGGCGTGTTCGAGTGGGACAACCTTGGGGATCGCCAATCGGTGTTCGAAGACAAATCCCCGTTCGCCGCGTACTTGCCCCCCGGCAGCCAGGCGCAGGTGGTGGCGTTGAGTGATGTGCAATTGGCCGTTTGCGCCGCGCCCGGTTCGGCCAGCGCACACCACGGCCCGCGCCTGATCAAACCCGAGACCATGAAACGCAGCGTGCGCGGCAAGGGCGCCAATACCCGCTACGTCTGCGACATCCTGCCGGACACCGAGCCGGCCCATTCGCTGCTGGTGGTGGAAGTGCGCACGCCCTCGGGTCATTCGTCGAGCTACCCGCCCCACAAGCACGACACCGATGACCTGCCGCACCAGAGCTTTCTCGAAGAAACCTATTACCACCAGATCAACCCGCCCCAGGGCTTCGTGTTCCAGCGGGTCTACACCGATGACCGCAGCATCGACCAGGCCATGGCCGTGGAAAACAGCGACCTGGTGGTCGTGCCCAAGGGCTATCACCCGGTCAGCGTGCCGTATGGCTACGAGTCGTATTACCTGAACGTGATGGCGGGCCCGAAACGCGTCTGGCAGTTCCATAACGATCCGCAGCACAGCTGGCTGCTGGATCTCTGAATGGCAACCTCTGTGCGGAGAACAACAATAATGAGCAAACCCCTGCGTTTCGCCCTGAACCGTATGGTCGCCCCCCGTTTGTCCCTGCCTGCGTTCATCGAGTTGGCGGCGGCCCTCAAGGCCGACGCCATCGAGATCCGCAACGACCTCAAGGGTGTCGAGATCGAGGATGGCACCGCGCCCGGGCACGTCCGTGAGTTGTGTGCGGCCAAAGGCATCAGCGTCTTGTCGATCAACGCGTTGTATCCGTTCGATGTCTGGAATGACGAGCGTCGTGCGCAGGCGTTGAAGCTGGCCGCCTATGCCCGCGATTGTGGTGCCCGGGGCCTGGTCATGTGCCCGTTGAACGACCGTGGCGATCCGCGCAGCGAAGCCGAGCGTGCGTCAGGCCTGCGCACGGCGTTGAGTGAGCTGGCGCCGATCCTGCGCGATCACGGCATTTTCGGTTTCATCGAACCACTGGGTTTCGAAGAGTGCTCGTTGCGCCGCAAACACACGGCGGTCGAGGCGATCAAGGCCATCGGCGGGCTGGATGTGTTCCGCCTGGTGCACGACACCTTCCATCATCACCTGGCCGGTGAGCAGGCGTTTTTCCCTGAGCTGACCGGGCTGGTGCACATCTCGGGTGTCGAGGATGCGCAGGCGCCGCTGGCGAGCATTCGCGACGGTCACCGGGTGCTGGTGGGCGCGGGCGACATCCTGGGCAACGCGGCGCAGATCGACGCCTTGCTCGGCGGCGGCTACAGCGGCTACCTGTCGTTCGAACCGTTCGCCGACAGCGTCCATGGCCTGGTGGATATCGAACAGGCGATCGGCGCGAGCATGGATCACCTGCAGAAATCCCAAGGTTAATGGAGATCCCCGTGGGAGCGGGCTTGCTCGCGAAGATGGCGGCATATTCAACAATGAAATCGCCTGACACATCGCCTTCGCGAGCAAGCCCGCTCCCACATTGATCAGTGTTCCCAGCACATACCGGATTCAGCTTCAAAGGAAGGTGCAAGCATGACCACAACAAGACTGACCATGGCCCAGGCCCTGGTAAAATTCCTCGATAACCAGTACATCGAGGTCGACGGGGTCCAGAGTAAATTCGTGGCAGGGGTCTTTACCATTTTCGGCCACGGCAACGTACTGGGCCTGGGGCAGGCCCTGGAGCAGGACAGCGGCGACCTGATCGTCCATCAGGGCCGCAACGAGCAAGGCATGGCCCACGCCGCCATCGGTTTCGCCAAGCAGCACCTGCGCCGCAAGATCTACGCCTGCACGTCATCCGTGGGGCCAGGCGCGGCGAACATGCTGACCGCTGCCGCCACCGCGACAGCCAACCGCATTCCCTTGCTGCTGTTGCCCGGTGATGTCTACGCCTGCCGTCAACCCGACCCGGTGCTGCAACAGATCGAGCAGTTCCACGACCTGAGCATCAGCACCAACGATGCCTTCAAAGCCGTGAGCAAATACTGGGACCGCATCAACCGCCCCGAGCAACTGATGACGGCGGCGATCCACGCCATGCGCGTGCTCACCGACCCCGCCGAAACCGGCGCCGTGACCCTGGCCTTGCCGCAAGACGTGCAGGCCGAGGCGTACGACTATCCCGATTACTTCCTGCAAAAACGCGTGCACCGCCTTGAACGCCGGCCGCCCACCGACGCCATGCTGGGTGATGCGCTGGCGCTGTTCAAAGGCAAGCGCAAACCGCTGATCATTTGCGGTGGCGGGGTCAAGTACTCCGGGGCCAACGCGGCGCTGCAGGCCTTTGCCGAGCGCTTCGATATTCCCTTTGCCGAAACCCAGGCCGGCAAGAGCGCGGTGATCTCCAGCCACCCGCTGAACGTCGGTGGCATCGGTGAAACCGGCTGCCTGGCGGCGAATCTGCTGGCCAGGGAGGCTGATCTGGTCATCGGTATCGGCACCCGCTACAGCGACTTCACGACCGCGTCGAAATCCTTGTTCCAGCACCCCGGCGTGCAATTCCTCAACCTCAATATCAGCCCGTGCGATGCCTTGAAACTCGATGGCGTGCAACTGCTGGCCGACGCCAAAACCGGGTTGCAGGCGCTGGCCGATGCCTTGGGTGATTACCGCTCCGGCTGGGGCAATCAACCCTCTGAAGCCAGGGCGCAATTGGACCAGGAGGTCGACCGGCTCTATCGGGTCGAGTACCAGACCCAGGACTTCACCCCGGAAATCAACGACCACCTCGACCCGGCGGTGCTGCGCGAATTCATCGAGTTGACGGGTTCCTGCCTGACCCAGAGCCGGGTGCTCGGCGTGCTCAATGAAACCCTCGCCGATGACGCAGTGATCGTCGCCGCCGCCGGCAGCTTGCCCGGCGACTTGCAGCGCAGCTGGCGCAGCAAGGGGGTGAACACCTATCACGTCGAGTACGGCTATTCGTGCATGGGCTATGAGATCAACGCCGCACTGGGGGTGAAGCTTGCCGAGCCCGGGCGCGAGGTCTACGCACTGGTGGGTGACGGCTCCTACATGATGCTGCACTCGGAGCTGGCGACCTCGATCCAGGAACGACGCAAGATCAACGTGGTGCTGTTCGACAACATGACCTTCGGCTGCATCAACAACTTGCAGATGGGCAACGGCATGGACAGCTTCGGCACCGAATTCCGTTTCCGCAACCCGCAAACCGGCAAGCTCGACGGCGATTTCGTGCCGGTGGATTTCGCCATGAGCGCGGCGGCCTATGGCTGCAAGACCTACAAGGTCAGCACCGTTGAGGAGCTGCACATCGCGTTGGCGGATGCGCGCTTGCAGACGGTATCCACCCTGATCGACATCAAGGTGCTGCCCAAGACCATGATTCACGGCTACCTGTCGTGGTGGCGGGTCGGCGTGGCGCAAGCCTCCACCAGCGCCCGCACCGATGCGGTGGTCAAGACCCTCAACGAACGACTGGCCAAGGCCCGTCAGTACTGATTGCCCTGAATCGAATAACAACAAGGAGTCCTTACATGTCATTGCTTTCCAATGCGTTGCGGTTAGGCGTCATCGGCACCGGCGCCATCGGCCAGGACCACATCCGCCGTTGCAGCCAGACCTTGCTCAACAGCCAGGTGGTGGCGGTCACCGACATCAACTTGCAGCAAGCGGCCAAGGTCGTGGCCGATCTGAAGCTGACCGCCGAGGTCTACCCCGATGGCCACGCGCTGATCCAGGCGCCGGACGTCGACGCGATCCTCGTCACTTCCTGGGGCCCAAGCCACGAAGAGTTTGTGCTGGCAGCGATTGCCGCGGGCAAGCCGGTGTTCTGCGAGAAGCCGCTGGCGGTCACCGCCGAGGGCTGCCGCAAAATCGTCGAAGCCGAAGTGGCCCATGGCAAGCGACTGGTGCAGGTCGGTTTCATGCGTCCGTACGATGAAGGTTATCGCGCGCTGAAATCGGTGATCGACAGCGGCCAGATCGGCGAACCGCTGATGCTGCATTGCGCCCACCGCAATCCCACCGTGGGCGAGAACTACAAGACCGACATGGCCATCACCGACACCCTGATCCATGAACTGGACGTGTTGCGCTGGTTGCTCGACGACGATTACGTGTCGGTGCAAGTGGTGTTCCCGCGCAAGAGCAGCAAGGCCCTCGCGCATTTGAAAGACCCGCAGATCGTGCTGCTGGAAACCGCCAGGGGCACGCGCATCGACGTGGAAGTCTTCGTCAATTGCCAGTACGGCTACGACATCCAGTGCGAAGTGGTGGGGGAGACCGGCATCGCCAAACTGCCGGAACCGTCGCAGGTTCAGTTGCGCAGCGGGGCGAAACTGTCCAACGCGATTCTGATGGACTGGAAGGATCGCTTCATTGCGGCGTACGACGTTGAGTTGCAGGCGTTCATCGACGGTGTGCGGGCCGGGCAAGTGGGCGGGCCATCAGCGTGGGATGGCTTCGCCGCCGCCGTTGCTGCCGATGCCTGCATCGAGGCGCAGAACAGCGGGGCGATCGTCAAAGTCGCCCTCCCTGACCGCCCAGGTTTCTACGGTTAACCACAAAGCCAATGTGGGAGCGGGCTTGCTCGCGAAGGCGACGGCACATTCAGCATTGAAGTTGCCTGACACACCGCTTTCGCGAGCAAGCCCGCTCCCACAGGGTCCGCGTTCTATTTAGGGAAATACATTTATGCGCATCGGACTTGTCGGTTACGGCCATGGCGGCCGGTTTTTCCATGCTCCGCTGATCAGCAGTCTGCCGGCGGCGACGTTCGTGGGCGTGGTGACCCGCTCCGCCGAGCGCCGGCAACGGCTGGCGGCGGAACATCCGGGTGTGCCGGCTTTCGACAGCATCGGCCAGCTGGTGGAAGCCGGGATCGACGTGCTGGTGGTGTCGACACCGCTGAAGGGCCGCCCGGCACTGGTGCTCGACGGCATCGAGCACGGGGTGGCCGTGGTCAGCGACAAGCCGTTCGCCGCCGATGCCCAACAGGCGCAAACCCTGATCACCATGGCCGAGCGCCAGGGTGTGCCATTGAGCGTTTATCAGAACCGGCGCTGGGACTCGGACTTCCTCACCGTGCGCAAACTCATCGAGTCCGGTGCGCTGGGCCAGGTCACCCGTTTTGAGTCGCGGATCGAGCGCTACTCGCCACCGGCGGTGAACACCGGCAGTGGCGGCGGTTGCTTGCGCGATCTTGGCAGCCATCTGGTGGATCAGGCGCTGTTGCTGTTCGGTCCGGTGACGCGGGTTTATGCCGAACTGGATTACCGGGACAAAGACCAAACCTTCGACAACGGCTTCTTCATGTCCCTGACCCACGCCAGCGGTGTGACCTCGCACCTGGGCGCCAGTTGCCTGCAAAACACCCCCGGCCCGCGCTTTCGGGTGACCGGCACCCAGGGTTGTTACAGCGTCGACGGCCTGGATGGCCAGGAGGCGTCCGCGCTTGCCGGGCGCTCGCCGAAAACCGAAGGCGAACGCTGGGGCGTGGAGGAGCACCGACGCTGGGGCTGGTTCGAGCACGGCGAAGAGCGCGAACGGGTTCCCTCCGAGCGTGGCTGCTGGAATCAGTTCTATTTACAGCTACAAACTGCATTGCACAGCGGTGGCCCACTGCCTGTGGACGCCCGTGATGCGCTGGCGACCACCCGCGTGCTAGACGCTGCGCGGCTGAGTTCCGAGGGGCATCAAGTGGTGGAAGTGAGCCCTTTCGCCAGCCATGGAATGAAATCAGAATAAAATTCTAAAATCGATTGATATGGAAAATATTTTCCAATAAAGTCATTTCCAGCGTACTGCTTCGCACAACGTTTAAACGCTTTCCCTGCTTGTCCGCTTACTGAAATCGTCACGCCTCATCCATAAAACCAACAAAAATGTGGAGAAAGACCTTTCATGAAGACCAAGATCCGTTTTGCCTCACTTGCCTTGTCCCTGATGGTCGCCAGCGGCGCTGCGCTGGCCGATGTGAAGATCGGTGTCAGCATGTCCCAGTTCGATGACACCTGGCTGACCTACCTGCGTGAATCCATGGACAAGAAAGCCAAGTCCTATCCCGACGGCGTCCAGCTGCAATTCGAAGACGCCCGCAGCGACGTGGTCAAGCAACTGAGCCAGGTCGAAAGCTTCATCAGCCAGAAAGTCGATGCCATCGTGGTCAACCCGGTGGATACCGCCGCCACCAAAAAAATCACCGAAGCGGCGGTCAAGGCCGGCATTCCACTGGTCTACGTCAACCGCCGCCCCGATGACCTGAACCTGCCCAAAGGCGTGGTGACGGTCGCCTCCAATGACCTTGAGGCCGGTGAAATGCAAATGCAGTACCTGGCCGACAAGATGGGCGGCAAGGGCGATATCGTGATTTTGCTCGGTGACCTGGCGAACAACTCCACCACCAACCGCACCAAGGGCGTCAAGGAGGTGCTGGCCAAATACCCGAACATCAAGATCGAACAGGAGCAGAGCGGCGTCTGGCTGCGGGATAAAGGCATGACCCTGGTCAACGACTGGCTGACCCAGGGCCGCAAGTTCGACGCGATCGTCTCCAACAACGACGAAATGGCCATTGGTGCCGCGATGGCCCTGCAACAGGCGGGCGTGGAAAAAGGCAGTGTGTTGATTGCGGGTGTCGACGGTACGCCAGACGGCTTGAACGCCGTGAAGAAGGGCGCCATGGCCGCTTCGGTGTTCCAGGACGCCAAGGGTCAGGCTGACGGCTCCATCGATACCGCCGTGAAGATGGCGAAGAACGAGCCGGTCCAGTCGGCTGTCTGGGTGCCGTTTCGCCTGATCACGCCGCAAAACGTCGACCAGTTCAAATAGTCCGTCCATTCAATAACAACAATAAACACGCAAGGTGGCGCGCGCGACCTTGCTGATGGAGTACCTGATCATGTTCGCTTCAGCGACTGCTTCGAGCACCCCCTTGCAGGGTGTCCAGCCCACTGCAACGCCTGTCGATGAGCCGTACCTGCTGGAGATCATCAACGTCAGCAAGGGTTTTCCCGGTGTCGTGGCGTTGTCCGATGTGCAGCTGCGGGTACGCCCCGGTTCCGTGCTGGCGCTGATGGGCGAAAACGGCGCCGGCAAATCCACCCTGATGAAAATCATCGCCGGCATCTACCAGCCGGACGCCGGCGAACTGCGCCTGCGGGGCAAGCCGGTGGTATTCGAAACGCCACTGGCGGCGCTTCAGGCCGGGATCGCGATGATCCACCAGGAACTCAACCTGATGCCGCACATGAGCATCGCCGAAAACATCTGGATCGGCCGTGAGCAGCTCAACGGTTTCCACATGATCGACCACCGGGAAATGCACCGCTGCACGGCCAGATTGCTGGAACGCCTGCGCATCAACCTCGACCCCGAAGAGCAGGTCGGCAACCTGAGCATCGCCGAACGGCAGATGGTCGAGATTGCCAAGGCCGTGTCCTACGACTCCGACATCCTGATCATGGACGAACCGACGTCAGCCATCACCGACAAGGAAGTCGCCCACCTGTTCTCGATCATTGCCGACCTGAAAAGCCAGGGCAAAGGGATCATTTACATCACCCACAAAATGAATGAAGTGTTCGCCATCGCCGATGAAGTCGCGGTGTTCCGCGATGGCGCCTACATCGGTCTGCAACGGGCCGACAGCATGGACAGCGACAGCCTGATTTCGATGATGGTCGGTCGCGAGTTGAGCCAGCTGTTTCCGGTGCGCGAACAGCCGATCGGCGATCTGCTGCTGTCGGTGCGCGACCTCAAGCTCGATGGCATCTTCAAAGGCGTTTCGTTCGACCTGCATGCCGGGGAAATCCTTGGCATTGCCGGGTTGATGGGTTCCGGCCGGACCAACGTCGCCGAAGCGATTTTCGGCATTACCCCCAGCGACAGTGGCGAGATGCGTCTGGACGGCGAGGTGGTGCGCATCAGCGACCCGCACATGGCGATCGAGAAGGGTTTCGCCCTGTTGACCGAGGATCGCAAGCTCAGCGGCCTGTTCCCGTGCCTTTCGGTCCTGGAGAACATGGAGATGGCGGTGCTGCCGCACTACGCCGGCCACGGGTTTATCCAGCAAAAAGCCTTGCGGGCTTTGTGCGAAGACATGTGCAAGAAACTGCGGGTGAAAACCCCTTCGCTGGAGCAATGCATCGACACCTTGTCCGGCGGCAATCAACAGAAGGCCCTGCTGGCGCGCTGGCTGATGACCAACCCGCGCATCCTGATCCTCGACGAGCCGACCCGCGGCATCGACGTCGGCGCCAAGGCCGAGATTTACCGGCTGATCGCCTGCCTCGCCAGCGAAGGCATGGCGGTGATCATGATTTCCTCGGAGCTGCCGGAAGTGCTCGGCATGAGCGACCGGGTGATGGTCATGCACGAGGGCGACCTGATGGGCACCCTCGACCGCAGCGAAGCGACGCAGGAACGGGTGATGCAACTGGCCTCGGGCATGTCCTCGGTTCATTAATGGATGCCGGTGGTGGCCAAGGCCGCCGTCGATGACGCGATAGAAGGGTGAGTGGTTATGAACGCGATACTGGAAAACAAACCGGCCACGGCACCGGTCAAGAGTCGCCGGCGCTTTCCCACCGAGCTGAGCATCTTCCTGGTGCTGATCGGCATCGGCCTGGTGTTCGAAGTGTTTGGCTGGATCGTGCGCGACCAGAGTTTCCTGATGAACTCGCAGCGGCTGGTGTTGATGATCCTGCAAGTGTCGATCATCGGCCTGCTGGCGATTGGCGTGACCCAGGTGATCATCACCACCGGCATCGACCTGTCATCGGGCTCGGTGCTGGCCTTGTCGGCGATGATCGCGGCCAGCCTGGCGCAGACCTCGGATTTCGCCCGGGCGGTATTCCCGTCGCTGACCGACTTGCCGGTGTGGATTCCCGTGATAGCCGGGCTTGGCGTCGGGCTGCTGGCGGGGGCCATCAACGGCAGCATCATTGCCCTCACCGGGATTCCGCCGTTCATTGCCACCCTGGGCATGATGGTCTCGGCCCGTGGCCTGGCGCGTTACTACACCGAAGGCCAGCCGGTGAGCATGCTCTCGGATTCCTACACGGCCATCGGTCACGGCGCGATGCCGGTGATCATTTTCCTGGTGGTGGCGGTGATCTTCCACATCGCGCTGCGCTACACCAAGTACGGTAAATACACCTACGCCATCGGCGGCAACATGCAGGCGGCGCGCACCTCCGGTATCAACGTCAAGCGCCATCTGGTCATCGTCTACAGCATCGCCGGGTTGCTGGCGGGCCTGGCGGGTGTGGTGGCTTCGGCCCGTGCCGCCACCGGGCAGGCCGGGATGGGCATGTCCTATGAGCTGGATGCGATTGCCGCCGCAGTCATCGGCGGCACCAGCCTGGCGGGAGGAGTGGGGCGCATCACCGGCACGGTCATCGGCGCGCTGATCCTCGGGGTGATGGCCAGCGGGTTCACGTTCGTGGGGGTCGATGCCTACATCCAGGACATCATCAAGGGCTTGATCATCGTGGTCGCGGTGGTCATCGACCAATACCGCAACAAGCGCAAGCTCAAGCGCTGAGGTTGACCGCGAACCGAGAGGTTGGGATTGGCTGTATATCCGTTAACGCAGCAACGGATCTACAGCCCATTCAAGCACGCACCTCCAGCCCCAACGCACAGTGACCCGCTTCCCCATATGGCAGGATCGCGCGTAATAGCGTATTAATGGCGCCCGAAAACGATCGGCACCAGGGACGGATGCAATGGGGTGGTACTCGGCTACAAATGCGTGGGCAGCGAAAGTATCGAAGCGCATCACCAATCGACAGCGACGTATCGCGGCTGCGGTGTTCCTGGTGTGCTGGTGGGCATCCGACCACTTTCAGTGGCCGGTCGCGCCCGTCTTCTTTTACGTACTGGCCTCCAACCTGTTTATCTTCTCGCTGTTCATCAAAGAGGATAAACGAGAGACCGGCAGCGAAAGCCGCGTCAAAAAAGCGCGATAAGCTGACCTCACCGCGCATCGCCCCAAACGATCAGATCAAAACCCGGCGGCCTGGCCGACCAGGTTTTCCTGCACGCCAGCCACCAGGTGCAGTGGCACCTGCTGCGGGTTTTCCGGACACGAGATTTCAAAACCGCCCACGATCTGAAGCTGTCGCTCACTCAAACCGGTCGCCTCCTCTTGTTTTTCCCTGGCCATTCTCGCGTGGTTCGCTGCGATTTCATTAAGAGTTGACACGTTACATCTCCGGTGACTGACCAAGCGTACTGCTGGAGTCCTTAAGCGTTAGTTTGAAGTGCTGCCGTGTCAGAATTATGTCGTTCTGGGGCCGCTACGACCGCCTGTGCAAGCCGTAAGCCAAGCATGGCTGCCAATCGCGCCCCAGGTTTGCCTTTGCGACGAAAGGTGGTGCGGTCCGTCTTATGGCTTCCAGATCGCAACGTCCTTGGCATCCACGGTCTTGGGCAACAAGCCGGCCGCAAAGAAGGCGTCGGCGATTTTCTGCTGTTCACCCAACTGATCGAGCTTTACCGGCTGCACCTGGTAGCTGCGATGGGTGTTGGCGCTTTCGACGGTTTCCACCCCAAGGTTGCCCCACAATGGGCTGAGCACCTGGGCCGCTTCACGGGGATTGGTTTTGATCCATTCACCGGTTTTGTGCAGCTGGTCGTACACCACCTTGAGGACCTGCGGGTGCGTCTTGGCGTAGCTGTCGCTGGTCAGGTAGTAGCGTTTGTAGCTGGCCAGGCCTTCGCCGTCCGCCAGGGTGCGGGTCGGCAGTTGCCGCTGCGCGCTGGTGAGGAAGGGTTCCCAGGTGACCCAGGCGTCGACCTTGTTGTTCTCGAAGGCCGCGCGGCCATCGGCGGGCGACAGGTAAGCCGGCTTGATGTCGGAGAACTGCAGGCCGGCCTTGTTCAGGGCGGCGATCAACAGGTAGTGGGAGCCGGCCGCCTTGGTTACCGCGACGGTCTTGCCTTTCAAATCCGCCAATTGCTGCAGCGACGAATCCTTATGCACGACGATGGCCTGGGCGGACGGGGAAGCCGCTTCCTGGGCGAAATAGGTCAACCTGGCCTGGGCGGCCTGGGCAAAAATCGGCACGGTGTCCGCCACGTCGGCACTGATGTCGACGTTGCCAACGTTCAGGGCTTCGAGCAGTGGCAGGCCACTGGGGAACTCATGCCAGCTGACGTCGATGTTCTGTTGCGCCAGGGTTTTGTCCAGGGTGCCCTGGGTCTTGAGTAGCGTGATCAGGGTCGAGGATTTCTGGTAGCCGATCCGCAGCGTTTCCCGGGCCTGGGACGGCAGGGCAAAGGACAGGGCAGCCAGGGCGACGACCAGGCCGGTCAGCAGTGGACGGTTGAATTTCGGTTGAGCATTTCGGGTGGACGTTGGCATGGCGCGCTCGCTTTTTAGCAACATGGAAAGACACTTTGTGCTGAGCATAGAGTTATAAAAAACAATTTATAAATATCGTTTAGGTATTAGCTTAGTGCCCCGGTTTGCGGGCTCCCTTGTCTGCAGGAGCGAGCCTGCTCGCGATGGACGTCAACGATGTTGCGCCCTCTCTGAATGATCGCGTTGCCCAAGCGATTTACGCGAGCAGGCTCGCTCCTGCAGTCAGGTCGAAGACAGGTCCGTCAAAACGCGTACTGCAACCGGGTGTAGTAGTAACCACCGGTGAAACCGAACGGCGAGTAGCTGCCCCAGTTATCGCCGAACGAGGAGTTGGGTACGCCGATATGGTCGGGGTATTTGTCGAACAGGTTCTGCGCGCCGACGGCCACGGTCAGTTGCCTGGTAAGCGCATAGGCCACGTCCAGGTCGGTGATCCATTTGGCCGAGTAGTCGCGATCCAGGCTCGGGTCGCTGGAGCTGTTGACCTCGGTGTAGGTGCCATAGCGGGTCAGGCGCAAATTGACGTCGAAGTCCTGGATCGCCCAGTTGGCGGAGAAAATCGCCTTGCTGCTGGGTGAGGTCTTGGTGATCAGTGCGCGAGCCTGGCGGCCGAGCAACTGATAGCTGCTGTTGAGCGCCGTGAGTTGCGCCGGCGTTTCGTTGACGCTGAGGATTTGCGTGTGGTTGTAGTTCAGCGCCGCGGTCCATCGCACCGAGCCGAAGCTATTGAGGTTCTGCCGATAGTTGCCCACCACATCGACCCCTGAGGTGCGCGTGCTGGCGCCGTTGGTGAAGTATTGCGCGCCGGCGGTGGCGGGCACGCCGATGCCGTCGAGCAGGGCTGCGACGTCCGCGCCCTGGAAGCGTTCGCTGAGCACCAGGCGGTCGCGCAGGTTGATCACGTAGCCGTCCACGGTCAGGCTCAAGTCTTCGCTGGGGGTCAGGGCGAATCCGAGGCTGAAGTTGGTCGAGCGTTCAGGCTTCAGGGACTCGGCCCCGAGCGCCTGGGCGCCCGCCGAATCCACCGGCAGGATCACGTAGTTGTAGGACTGGTAGACGCCATTGATGGTGTCGAACCCGGTCGAACGCGCGGTGAAAATCTCGTTGGCCAACGACGGTGCGCGAAAGCCGTTGCTGATGGTGCCGCGCACCGAAAACACCGGGTTGAACTCGTAGCGGCTGCTGATCTTGCCGCTGCGGGTGCTGCCCACGCCTTCGTTGTAATGCTCGTAGCGCGCGGCGACGCCCAGGTACCACTGCTCGACGGGGTAGAAACCCAGGTCGATGTAGCTGGCGACGTTGTTGCGACTGACTTTCTGCGCGTCGTCCGGGGTGATGCCGTTGGTGACTTGCGCACCCGGATCAGGACGTTGCCCGGCGCGTGGATGGCCGGCCGGGAACACATAGCCGCCGTTAATGTAAGAGGCTTCAGAGCCGGCCTTTGTCTCGTAGCCATCGCGTCGATGCTCGAAACCGAAGGCGACATCCAGGGGCTTGGCCAGGCCGATCTCGTAGCTGTTCTTCAGGTCCAGGTTGGTGGTCAGTTGATCGGCGATGTAGATGCCGGAGGTGAATTTGTTCGGCGTGTTTTCGCCCAGCGACGGGTTCTGGTTGTCGTAGGTGCGCTGCTTGGCGTAGTTGCGCCCGTAGGTGGTGCTCAGATCCCAGGCCCAGCCGCCAATGCCGATGTCATCGCCCCGGGCGCCGATGGCGGACTGGAAATCGGTTTCGTTGATCAGCCAATACGGGCTGTAACCGTCGGGGAAGCCGTTGGGACCGGTGGTGATGGTGTTGCGGCCGCTGGGCAGGCGGAAGTTCTGGCCATCATTGTTTTCGCGGGTGGCCAGGGTCGAGAACGAATACAGGGTGGCCGCGTCGTTCAGCGGCAGGTCGAGGTTGTACGCGACATCCGCCAGTTGGCTGCGGGGCAAGCCGTAGCCTTTATAGGTGTGATGGCTGGCGGTGGCCTCGCGCGGATCGGGCGAACCGTCCGCCAGTGGATAGTAATGCGAGCTGTAGCCATTGCTGCCGGCCTTGTTGTCGCGCTCCTGATAGCGGGTGTCGAGCGAGACGTTGAGCACACCGGCCTCACCCACTTCGAAACCATAATTGAGCGCCTCCGTTGCGGTGCCGCGCTTGCCGTCGTAGTTCTGGCCCAGGGTGGTGTCGGAACTGCCGCCGGTGGTCTGCTTGAGGATAATGTTGATCACCCCGGAGATCGCGTCCGAACCGTATTGCGCGGCCGCGCCATCGCGCAGCACCTCGATGTGATCGATGGCGGCCACCGGGATCAGGTCCAGGTCGCTGGGCGCGGCGCCGCTGTTGATGCCGTTGATGTTCAGCGTCGCACTGGTGTGCCGGCGCTTGCCGTTGACCAGCACCAGCACATGGGACGCGGTCAGGCCGCGCAGGGTGGCCGAGCGCACCACGCCGCTGGCATCCCAACCGGCGCGGTCAGGCAGGTTGAACGACGGAATGAATTTACTCAGCGCCTCCAGCAGGCTCGGTTTGCCCACGGCGCGCAGCTGGTCGCCCGTCACCACGTCGATCGGTGTCGGGCTGGTGGTGACGGTGCGTTGCTCGGCGCCACGGTTGCCGGTGACGACCACGGTGTTGAGGGTTGGCGAGCTGGTTTCGGCGGCTTCGAGATGAAACGAGGCGAGGCCGCAGGCGATGGACAGCGGTACTAACAACGGGCGATAGGAAGGCGCCGTGCGGCGCGCTGGGCAGTTGACCATGAAGGTGAAGCTCCTGAATAACGGGTGATTTCCGTGTCACTTCTTGCGAGCGGCAACGGCCTCGATTTCGACCAGGCCACCGGGCAGCGGCAGGGCGACGACCTGAATGGCGGTACGTGCCGGTTTGTTGGGTTGCGCGGCGCTGCCGAAGAACGGCGTGTAGCCTTCTTGCAGTCCGGCGAAGTCGAGCTTGCCGCCCTTGGCCGGATCACCCACCAGGAACACCCGCAGCTGCACCACATCGCCCAGGCCCAGGCCCTGGGCCTCCAATACGCCCTTGAGCTTGTTCAGGATCGACGTGGTCTGGATGGCGGTATTGCCATAAGCGGAAAAGCAGTCCTTCTCGGCTTTGGGGTCGTGCAGGTCGGCCAGCAGGCCGCTGACGAACAGCAACTCGGTTTGCGCCGGCACCGACACCGCCAGCGAGATCGGGAAGTTCGAGTTGGGCAGGGCGATACGCTTGATGTCGTCGGCGTGGCTGGCGAGGGCGGTGGCGGTCATGAGGATCCCTGTGAGTAAGGTAATGGCTTTCATCGTTCAGTCCTTGTGTTTGAAATGGTTACCTGTAGGAGCGAGCCTGCTCGCGATGGGCGTTAACGATGACGCGGGAAACCTGACACCCCCGCGGTGCTCATGAGTCCATCGCGAGCAGGCTCGCTCCTACAGGGGGCATGGGATCAGGCGGCGACGCCCGATTGATTGCGTTCGGCGTGCCGGCCGATCAGCGAGACGATGCGTCGCGCCGAATCGGCCGCGCTGTTCTGCCAGATGCCGACGCCGCCATGGGCCAGGGCATCGCTGGCCAGGTAGGTGCGGCCCTGGGGTTGGTTGAGAAGCTGGTAGGCGCTCTCGCCGACCTCGTCGTTGACGATCCACGGGCCTTTGCTGAACGGCACCTTGGCCCAGTTGATGGCCACCGGTTTTTGCAGCTTGGCGCTGTGGCCGGGGTGCAGCAGCTCCACGGCCTGCCGGGACGAGGCAAACTGTTCGGCGAGGGATTTGCGGCTGAAGGCCTGGGCCGATTCGCTGGTGTTGTAGGCCGCCACCAGAATCCCTTGTGCACTGTTGAGGCGATCGCTGGGGTACCACAACCCTTTGACTTCATGGTCCAGGTAAGAGAGGCCGCCATAGATGTTGAAGTCGGTTTCCCAGAATCGCGGCGACTGCCAGGCGACCTTGTTCGCCTGATCGCTTTGCGCCGTCTCGATCGCCTGCTTGAACGGCTGGCTGAAATTGCTCGGCAATTTGGCCAGCAACGGCAGGGGCACCGTGACGATGGCGTAGTCGGCGCTCAGGGTCTGGGTGGCGCCAGTCTTGCGATCGCGGTAGCTGATGCGGCTGCCTTGTTCAGAGGTCTGGATATCGCTGACTTCGGCATTGAAGCGCACCGCGTCCTTGAGCTTCTCGTAGAACGCGTAGGGGATGCGGTCCATGCCACCGACCGGCTGGAACATGGTCGAGGAGAACTCCGGGATTTCGTCGAACACCAGCGCACCCCAGAGCTTGGGGTTGAGCAGGGTCTGCAGTTCCAGCGGTGCGCGGGTGATGCCGGTCTGGTCGCCGGCGCCAGGCACGCGGTTGTACCCCGAGCGCACCGAGCCCTTGTACTGCAAGTCGGCATTCAGGTCGCCGTAGACCTTGAGGAAGCTCAGCAGCGCCTTGCGGTCATCCGCGCTCAAATCCTGGTCCAGGGCTTTGCGGCTGACGGTGCGCGCCAGCAGCTCGGACAGTTGCCCGCGGGTGTCGTTGACCGCCTGGCGCAGCTGGAACGCCGGCTGTTTCGGGTCCGGCAGGGCCAGGGCGTTGCGGCTGCTGTTGACCAGCACTTGCAGTTCCACGCCCAGCTCGCGGCAGTACCCGAGAATGGTCTGGTGATGGCTGGGGATGCGCGCTGGACCTGCGTTGAAAAACTGCCCGTCATCGAAGTCGACGGTCTGGCTGACGCCGTCGTCGAAATCGATTTTGCTGCCGCGACGCAGGGTCCAGTTGCGTCCGCCCACCCGCTCGCGGGCTTCGAGAATGGTCACGGTAAAACCGGCCTTGCGCAGTTCATAGGCACTGACCAGCCCGGATATGCCGGCGCCGACCACCACCACATGCTTGCCTTTGCCACTGCTGCCCAGCTGCAGCGGGTTGAACGTCGCTGCCACGGCCTGAGGTGTCAGGCCCAGCGCCCCGAGGGCGCCGACAGCAGCGGAATAGCCGCCGACAGCGGCAATGCGGGAAATCAGTTCCCTGCGGGTGAAAGCCATGATGTCGCTCCTTGAGGTTGTTGCTTGTCGATTCCCCCTGTAGGCGCTGCCGAAGGCTGCGATCTTTTGATCTTGATCCTTAAAAACAAGATCAAAAGATCGCAGCCTGCGGCAGCGCCTACGGGGTTTGCGTTAAGGGTTAGAGGTCGTAGCGCACGGACAGCAGGACGGTTCGCGGGTCGTTGATCGAGTAGTAGCGGGCGCCGCTGGAAGGCACGTAGCCGACCGATTGCGGGTAGGCGCGATCGAGCAGGTTTTTCACCGCCAGGGTGGTGGTCCAGTGGCCGTCGCCGGAGATGTAGCGGGTGTTGGCGTTCCAGAAGGTCTGCTTGGGGATTTCCTGGATGTCGTCGTTCAAGGCGTTGGCGTAGGACTTGGTCTGGAACTGCGCATCGGTGCCCGCCAGCAACGTGCCGGGCAACCCGGCCGGGATGGTGTAGTTGAGGCCGACGCTGGCGTTCCAGCGTGGCGAGAACACCAGCTGTTTGCCGTTGGCATCGACACCGGGACCGCTGGCATTTTCGAAGTCGTCGTACTGGCTTTGCAGGTAGCCGACGTTGGCGGTCAGTTGCAGGTCGCGGGTCAGGGCGGTGAGGGTTTCCAGTTCCACGCCGTAGGTGTGGGCCTGGCCGACGTTGGTCCGCAGGCTGACACCCAGCCCGGGGTCGTAGGCGTTGGTCTGCAAGTCTTCATAGTCGTTGTAGAACAGCGCGAGGTTGGCGCGCAGGCGCTGGTCGAAGAAGTCGCCCTTGAAGCCGGTCTCCCAGGTGGTCACGTCTTCCGGCGAGAACGCCTGTTCGGCGGCGGCCCGGGTGGGTGCGCGGTTGTCATAGCCACCGGCCTTGAAGCCCTTGGCCACGTAGGCGTACTGGTTCAGGTGCGGGGTCCAGGCGTATTCGAAGCCGATTTTCGGGCTGGTGGACTGCCACGACTTGCTCGAATCGGCGCTGAAGTTGGTCCCGGTAATCTGCCGGTTGGTGGTGATCGCATAGTTGGTGTAGTCGAAATTCTTGTGCTCGCGGGTAAAGCGCAGCCCGGCGATCAGCGACAGCTTTGGCGTGATTTTGTAACTGCCCTGGCCGTACAGCGCGTAACTCTCGGTGTTGGTCGTGCTGTACTGGCCCTGGCCGATCACCCGGTTGCGCGCGACGGAATAGGTGAGGTTGTCGCGGTCGGCGTCGAATGTTTCGCGGTACAGGTACAGGCCGGTGCTGAAGCTGAAATCGTCGTAGTCGCCGTTGAGTTGCAGTTCCTGGGTGGCGTAGTCCTGCTTGTAGAGGATCAGGTTGTTCTGGATCAGCGCCGCCTGGCCCGAGTTGTCATAGTTGACCGGCTGGTGAAAGGCCGAGTAGGCCGTGACCGATTTGAAGTTCAGGTGGTCGTCGATGGCATAGATCGCGCGCAGCACCGAGCTGCCCTGGTCCAGGCGGTTTTTCGGGTTGAGGCTGCTGTAGCTCTTGAACTTGTCGAAGCGGCCGTTGGCGTCGAACGGCGTGTAGCTGGTGGTGTCGCCCCGGTCGAAAGTGCCGGCCAGGGTCAGCTGCACATCCCACGGCGAATCGTCCGGGTTGTAGCGCAACTTGCCACGGTAGGACTGGATGTCGATGTTGTTCACATCCGAGTGGCGGGTCGGGTCGGAAACGGTGCCGTCGCGGGTCAGGCGAATCGCCGAGAAGCTGCCGAACAAGGCGTTGTCCACCAGCGGGCCGCTGATCAGCAGGCGGCCGTTCTGCGCGTTGTAGTCGCCGGCCGCGAGTTCGAAGAAACCCCGGGTTTCCTGGGTCGGATCGCGGGTGATCACGCGGATCGCGCCGGCGCTGCTGTTACGTCCATACAGCGTGCCCTGGGGACCGCGCAGGACTTCGACGCGCTCGACGTCGTTGAAGTCGAGCATCGAGGAAATGGCCCGCGGGATGTACAGGTCATCGGCGTACACCGCAACGGCGGCCTCCTGGATCGGATCGGTCTCACCGATGCCGCGAATCCCGTAGGTTTGCGCGCTGTAGGAAATCGACTGGCGACTGAGGGTCAGGTTCGGCACCTGCCCGGAGAGGTCGCGGATGCTCTTGATCTGCTTGTCTTCGAGGGCCTTTTCGTCGAACGCGGAAATGGCCAGCGGCGTCTTCTGCAGGTCTTCGCTGTGGTGTTCGGCGGTGACGGTCACGACGGGAAGGGCACCTTCGCGGGTGCTTTCTTCGGCGTGGGCCGACAAGCCGAAGATCGCCAGGGACACGGCCAGGGTCAGACGGTTTGAACGAAAGGTGTTGTGCATGGTGAACCCCAGGTGCGTAAGTGCGGCGTTGGCGTCGTTATGTTTTTTTTGGGCAAAGCGTGGCCGTGGCCATGGTTTGAAAGCCATGGCGGGATTGGCTTGGGCCGGTGTCGATTTGGCTGTGATGCGTTTGACCGTGGGGTGGTGTCGGCCGGAAAAAGAGCGGTTCCGTGGGCCTCCACCTGGTCAGGGGTCGGTGATGGTTGTAACAATATTTATATAAGCGATCGGTGTAAAAGTCCGATTAGTTATAAGGTAATTATAAAAAATGGACATTACATTGAGCGATTAAATGCGTAAGTCTGATGTTGTATTCGAGGGTCATGCACAACGCAAAGTGGGAGCGGGCTTGCTCGCGAAGAGGCAGTGTCAGTCGACATGAATGCTGTCTGACACACCGCTTTCGCGAGCAAGCCCGCTCCCACATTGGCATTGCGTTTGGCTCAATAGCCGCGTTGCACGTTCGCTTGATTCTCCAGCGCCAGGCCGTTGAGGAACCGTTCGAGATTGGCCAGGAAACTGTCAGCAATCTCATGGCGACTGTTACTCGAAATCGCCGAGGTGTGAGGCGACAGGCGCACCCGTGGATGGGCGTAGAGCGGATGCCCGTCCGGCAACGGCTCCGGCTCGGTGACGTCGAGCGAGGCCAGGCCGATGCTGCCGTTGTCCAGGGCTTCCAGCAGCGCGCCATGGTCAAGCAAGCCACCCCGGGCGATGTTGATCAGGTGCAGGCCCGGTTTGGCGCTGGCGAGCACGGCGCTGTCGACGATGTGCCGGGTCGCCTCGGTCAGGGGCGCGGCCAGCACCAGATGATCGGCGCGGGAAAACAGCTCATGGATATCCCGCGCCGCTTCCACGCCTTCAACGTCGAAGGGCGTCTGGCTCTCACGCAGCGCCACGACCTTGATGCCCAGGGCCTGGGCCTTGGCGGCCAGGCTGCGGCCGATGGCGCCAAAGCCGAGGATGCCCAGGGTGGTGCCCTTGAGCGGCGTCAAGGCGGTGAAGCTCCATTGCGCGTCATGCACCCAGATGTCCGGCAGGCGCTTGGCCGCGGCAAAGATCGCGGCCAGGGCGAACTCGGCGATGTTCTCGGCGGCGCTGCCGCGCGAGGTGCTCACCGGCGGACCGCTGAACAGCCATTTGGGGTAGAAGTCGATGCCCGAGGACACCACCTGAATCCATTGCAGCCCATACGGCCAACCCGGTGGCGGCGTGTCCGGTGCCTGATAGCCGCGCACATTGATCGGCCGGGCCAGCAGCACGCCGACGTCGGCTGGCAAGTCGCTGGGCACCCCGGCAGGCACGCCGAGCACGCGGGCCTCGGGGTGGGTCGTGGCAAGGCGCTGGCGGATCACTTCATTGAAGTCTTCATCCAGTTGGCTGGCGATAACGAGTTGGCTCATGGGCGTTCCTTGGACTGGGATGCGGACTGACGCTGGGCGAAGACGGCTTTGCCGACGCCTTGCAGGATGGCGTCGTTTTGCGGTGTGTGGACGCGGCTGCACAACACATCGCGATAGTGCCGTTGCAGTGGGTTTTGGCGTGACAGGCCGGGATTGCCCGACGCTTCGATGGCCAGCTCGACCGCGCGAATCGCGTTGCCGGTCACCAGGTATTTGAGTTGCGCGGCGTTGCTGGCCGGTGTGTGCCCGCTGGAGGCGGCGTCGAGCAGACTGCGGTTGGCGAACAGCAGGGTGTCGATGTGGCCGAGGGTTTCCTGAAAGCGTGGCAGGGTCGACAGCGAGGCGCCGAGGTTGGACGGTTTGCGGGTCTCCAGCCAACCCACCAGCCAGTCGCGCGCGGCCTGGGCGACACCGTCGTAGACCGACGACAGCAACACCGACATCCACAGGAAGCCATCGCCGTCGAGTTCCGGTTGCGGTGCGCTCCAGCGACTGACGCTGACCGCGTGATCCAGTGGCACCAGCACGTTGTCGAACACCACCTCATGGCTGCACGTGGCGCGCATGCCCAGGTGATCCCAATCTTCAATGATGCTGATCCCCGGCGTGTCCTTGTGCACCAGGAAGGCGCCGACCAGCGGATCCTCATCGCTGCTGCGCGCCCAGACGCTGAACCAGGTCAGGCCATGGCTGCCGGTGGAGTAGATCTTGCGGCCGCTGATTCGCCAGCCGGCCGAGGTACGCCGGGCCACGGTCGCCGGCAGGCCGCCGCGCGCGGGAGTGCCCAGGTCCGGTTCGACGCGCAGGGCGTTGATCAGCGCGCCGTTTTGCACGGCGTCCTGCGCCACTTGCAGGCGCAGGGCTTCGGGCCAGTTGGGGCTGTCCTGCAGGCGCGCATGCTGGATGTACTGCATCACCAGGATCAACGCCGTCGATGGCTCGCCTTTGGCGACAGCGCTGATGGCCTTGCGCGCTTGTGCGAGGCTGGCGCCGCCACCGCCCAGGGCTTTGGGCACGGTCAGCGCGACGAGGCCGTGTTCATGCAACAGCTTGAAGTTGTCCGCAGGGAAGGCGCCGCTTTCGTCATACAGGTGCGCACTGGCGGCCAGTTGTGCGCTGAGGCGTTCAAGCAGTGCTTCGAAATGGGCGACTTCGATGGAGCGCAGCGGTGGAGACAGTTGAGAAGAAAGGCTCATGGTCACGCTCTTGAATCAGATGGCGATTTGCACCGGGGCTTGCCCCAGCAGCTGTTCGACGGCACGGATCACCGGGTCGGCCTCGGTACGCACCAGCCAGTCCGGGCTGACCTCGGCGAAGGCCACGGTGCCGTCCCGGGCGATGACTACGACGGTGGGTTGCGGCAGTTCCCAGGTGCCGGTGCCGGTGGTTTCACCGATGCTGGTGCCCTTGGCCAGTGCGGCGTTGCGCGAGGCTTCATCGAAGCTGTAGAGGATGCCCAGGCGGCGACCGAGCCGGTTGTCCGGGTCGCTGGCCACTTGCAGCGCCAGGTCGTGGCGGGTCTTGATCTCCACCAGGCGCTCCGGCACCTGCGGGCTGACCGCTACCAGCGGCACGCCCAGGGCGTGCAGTCGCGGATAGAGCCGGCGCTGGTAATAGGGCAGGGCGATGTTGCACGCCGGGCACCCGGCGAAGCGGAAGAAAATCAGCACCGCCGGGCCGTTGGCGAGCAGCGCGTCGCGGTCCAGGCTGCCACCCTCGACCTTCAATAAGGTGAAGGGCTCAAGGGTGTCGCCAGCCCTGACGAAGTCGTCGGTCCGGGCTTCATCCACCAGGCGCTGGCGCTGATTGATGTTGACCTGCAACGCCGCCGGTTCCCAGGTCGCCACCCGTTGGGCATGCAAGTCCGCCAGCAGGCGGTTGAGGGATTCGCTCATGCCAGGGCCTCGCTTTCTTGCTGTTCGGTGATGGCGGTGTGCGCGTGACGGTTGACCGGGACTTGCAGGTCAAGGTGGTCACGCAGGGTGTTGCCGCGGTATTCGTCGCGGAACAGGCCGCGCTGTTGCAGCACCGGCACCACCAGCTCGGTGAAGTATTGCAGGCCGTCGGGCAGCAACGAATTGATGATGAAACCGTCCGCCGCGCCGTGTTCAAACCACGTCTGGATCGCGTCGGCGACTTGCTCGGGCGTGCCGACGAAATCACGGCGTGGCTGTGAGAAGCGCAGGGCGACCTGGCGCAAGGTCAGTCCTTCATCCTTGGCCAGCTGCTTGATCCGGTCCGATCCGCCTTTCTGGCTGTTGGACCCCAGGTCGCCCAGCTCGGGGAACGGCGCGTCCAGCGGATACTGGCTGAAATCGTGGTCATTGAAGGGGCGGCCGAGGGCGACGATGGCGTCTTCGATGGACACCAGTTCCACGGCCTGTTGATAACGGCTTTCCACTTCAGCGGCATCGCGGCCCACGATCGGGCGGATACCCGGCAGGATCGACAGTTTTTGCGGATCGCGACCGAAGCCTGCGGCGCGTGTTTTCAGGTCCAGATAATAGGCCTGGGCATCTTCGAATTTTTCCGGGCTGACGAAAATCGCATCGGAGTTCTGCGCGGCGAAGTTGCGGCCATCCTCGGAGGTGCCGGCCTGGAAAATCACCGGCTGGCCTTGCTTCGAACGGGAAATGTTCAGCGGGCCCTTGACCGAGAAAAACTCACCCTTGTGGTCCAGGGCGTGCAACTTGCCAGGGGTAAAAAACTCGCCGCTTTGCTTGTCGTAGGCAAAGGCGTCGTCTTCCCAGGAATCCCACAGGCCCTTGACCACATTCACGTGTTCCTTGGCGATGCGGTAGCGCACGGCATGGGGCGGGTGTTCGCTCTTGCCGAAGTTATCGGCGGTGCCGCTGAGCCACGACGTCACCACATTCCAGCCGGCGCGACCGCCGCTGATGTGATCCAGCGAGGCGAACTGGCGGGCGACCTGGAAGGGTTCGGTGTAGCTGACGGTGACGGTCGCCACCAGCCCGATGTGCTGCGTGGTGGCGGCCAGGGCCGAGAGAATGGTCAGCGGTTCGAAGCGGTTGAGGTAGTGCGGGCTGGACTTCTCATGGATGTGCAGGCTGTCGGCGATGAACACGAAATCGAACTTGCCGGCCTCGGCCAGTTGCGCCTGTTGCTTGTAGAAGTCGAAGCTCACGCTGGCGTTCGGGCGGGCCTGCGGGTGGCGCCATTCGCCCCATCCGTGGCCGACGCCGTGGACCATCGCACCGAGTTTCAGTTGGCGTTGTTTGCTCATGGTCTTACTCCTGAATCCGTCGCATCGTTATCGAGATGCCTGGTTGAGTGGGGCACGCTTGGCGTTGAAGCTCTTGTCGAAGCCTTGGGAAACGTCGATGTGTTTGCCCAGGATTCCTTCCTGCTGATAGATGTCGGCGGTGGTTTGCAGGCCGCTGATGACCTGGTCGTCGATCTCCACCGGTGCCATGTGCGTGCCCTTGGCCACGGCGATGTGCACGTCCAGCGGCAGGCCGGTGACGCGCGCCTGGGCGGCGGCGTATTCCTCGGGATGGGCATTGGTCCAGCGATAGGCGCGGTCGACCCGGGCGATGAAGTCGTCGAGCTGCTGGCGTTTGTTGGCGATGGCCTGGCTGGTGGCGGCGAAGTACAGATGATTGGTCAGTAACTTTTCGCCGCTGACCAGCACCTTGGCCTGGTTCTGGGTGGTGGAAATGGTGGTGTAGGGGTCCCAGGTCGACCAGGCGTCCGCGCTGCCGTTGTCCAGCAGGATGCGCGACTCGCTCGGCAGCAGGTAGATGAACTGCACGTCGCTGGTGCTCAGGCCGGCGCTGCGCAAGGCCTTGATCGCCAGGAAGTGGCCGATGGAACCGCGGGTGGTGACGATCTTCTTGCCTTTCAGGTCGCTGGTGGTGTTCAGCGGCGACTCCTTGGGCGCGAGGATCGCGGTGGTGTAGCGCCCCTCGGCGTGCACGATGCTGACCACCTTGATCGGCGCGCCGGCGCCCAGGGCAAACACATAGGGGGCATCGCCCAGGGCGCCGATATCGACGGCGCCGGCATTCAGCGCTTCGCCCAGCGGCGCGGCGGCGGGGAATTCGGAAAACTGGATGTCATAAGGCACGTTCTTCAGCTCGCCGGACACGTCTAGCAAGACCTTGATCGACGACTTCTGATTGGCCACCAGCAGCGGCTGCAGGTCGGCGGCGTGAGCGCAGGCAGCGAAGCCCAGGGTGAGAGAGAGGCTCAACAACAGGGATTTGGGTGACATGGGGAACTCCAGGCAGATTGTTGCGCTTCGAAAACCTCCGCCTGGAGAAGGGGTCGGTGTGGGATTGACGTTATCTCTATAAGAATTCGCTGTGAAATTCTTTTTGGTTATATGCTAATTATTAAGTTATCTGATTATTTATGTTTGAATTATAAAAATAATGCATTTAATGCGATTGAAGCCTGTGGGAACGGGCTTGCTCGCGAAAGCGCCCTGGCAGGCAACATTGATGTCGACTGACACGGCGTCTTCGCGAGCAAGCCCGCTCCCACAGGTTCGCGCAGCGTCAGAAGTTGTAGGCCACCCGCGTGTAGTAGTACGCCCCGCCAAAACCAAACGGCGAGAACTGTCCGTACTTGTAGCCGCCCGCCCAGTCCTGGATGCCGTTCTTATCCGGGTACACGTTGAACAGGTTGTTCGCCCCCAGCGCCACGGTCAGGTGCTTGGTCAGGTCGTAGGCGGCATCGAGGTCGGTGATCCACTTGGCGCTGAATTTGCGGTCGTTCGCCGGGTTGTTGTCGCCTTCGATGTAACTGCCGAAACGGGTGAGCGCCAGGTTGAGGTTGTAGTCGGTGACCTTCCAGTTGGCCGCCAGGATCAGTTTCGATTGCGGCGTGGCGACGGTCAGGTCCTTCTGCAAGCGCCGGTCGAACAATTGCAGGCCCGAGCCACTGAGTTGCGGCGGGTTGTCCTGGATCTTCTCGATCTTGGTCTGGTTCCAGTTGTAGGCCGCGCTCCAGCGCACCTGGCCGTATTGCTCCAGTGGCTGGCGGTACTCGTTGATGATGTCGACGCCACGGGTCCGGGTGTCCACCGCGTTGGTGTAGTACTGGGCGAACAGACCCGGGGACAAGCCGTTGGCGACCAGCACCTGCGACACCGCCGCGCCGCCGAGCAGGCTGGTGGAGACGATGCGGTCGCGGATGTCGATCTGATAGAGGTCGGTGGTCAGCCGGTAGTTTTGCGTGGGCTCATAGGTGAAGCCGAAGCTGTAGTTCAGGGACTTTTCCGGCTTGAGTTTCTCTGCGCCCAGGGCCTGGGCCTCGGGCGTGTCCACCGGCAGCACCTTGACCGGCACCGAGACCTGCTGGCCGTTGACCACACCGCCGGAGGTGAAGGTCGACGAGGCATAAATGGTTTGTGCCAGCGACGGTGCGCGGAAGCCGTTGTTGAGGGTGCCGCGCAGGGCGAAGGCATCGGTGAAGGCGTAGCGGGTCGAGAACTTGCCGCTCCAGGTGCTGCCGATGTCCTGGGTGTAGCGTTCATAGCGAGCCGCCGCACCGACGTACCATTTGTCCGTCACATCCAGGCCCAGGTCGACGTAGCTGGCGACGTTGCTGCGGCTGATTTCCCCGGCGTCGTCGGTGCTGGTGCCGTTGTAGGAGGCCAGCCCCGGCAAGGGTGTGCGGCCGGCAAACGGCCCGCTGGGAATGACGTAGTTGCCGGGGGTATAGGACAGGAAGTCACCGGGCTCGATCTGGTATTTCTCCCAGCGATACTCGAAGCCGAAGGCGGTTTGCAGCGGGTTTTTCAGGCCGATGTCGAAGCCACGGTTGAAGTCGAGGTTGTTGGTCCACTGATCGAAGATCTGCGAGGCCAGGTTGAACGAGGTGGGGCTGGTCGGGCCCAGGGACGGGTTGAGGGTGTTGTTGGCGTTGAGCGTCGAGTCGTCCTCGCCCCAGGTGGAACTGGCGTCATAGTTCCAGCCACCGACCTCGCCCTTGAAGCCGCCCGCCACCTGGAAGTCCTTGGTGCGGTTGCGTCGCTGGGCATGGATGCCGTCGGGGTAGGGCGTGTTGGGGTCGCCGGCCAGCGACGTGATTTCGTTCGGCCGATAGTTGCCGGTGACCTTGGTGGTCTCCATGTAGCTGGCGGTGGAGAACGAGTAGAACTTCAGATCGTCCTGCAGCGGCAGTTCCAGGTTGTAGCTGACGTTGGTGACCTTTTCCCGGCCCAGGCCATAGCTGGGGTTCCAGCCGTGGCGATTGACGGTCTGGTCGCGGCTGTCGGGGAAACCGGGTAGCGAGTACAGATTGCCCGTGGCACTGCCGCTGCGGTCGAAGGGTTCCTGCTCCTTGGCGTCCAGCGCCAGGTTGGCGAAACCGTCGTTGGGCAATGTCAGGCCGTAGTTGGCGGTCTGGTGCACGGTGTCGCCGTCGCCGCTGCCGTATCGCCCGAAAGAGGTTTCGACGCTGCCGCCGCTGTCGTTTTCCTTGAGGATGATGTTGATCACCCCGGCGATCGCATCCGAGCCGTATTGCGCGGAGGCACCGTCGCGCAGCACCTCGATATGATCGATCGCCGAGACCGGAATCAGGTCGAGGTTGACCGGCACCGCCGCCGTGCCGATGCGCGCCAGGTTGTTGATCAGCGCAGTATTGTGCCGCCGCTTGCCGTTGACCAGCACCAGCACCTGATCCCCGGACAGACCGCGCATGGTCACGCCGCGCACTGACCAGGACGTGCCGCCGCCATTGATGGCCGGCAGGTTGAAGGAGGGCAGCAGGCGGGCGAGCAATTCCTTGAGCCCGACCTTGCCGCTGGCTTGCAATTGCTCGGCGCTGATCACGTCGATGGGCGAGGGACTGTCGGTGACGGTGCGGGGCTGACTGCCACGGTTACCGGTCACCACCACCGTGTTCAGGGTCTTGTCGGGTTCTTCGGCCTGGACCGGGATGCTCACGGCCAGCAGGCTCAGGGCGGCTGCACAGTAATGGAAGCGGGGTGACGTCATGGTACGGATTCCTGAAAGCATACAAACACCGCGCATCCCTGGTGGGAGCGGGCTTGCTCGCGAAGGCGGTGTGTCAGGCAACATGAATGCCGACTGACACGGCCTCTTCGCGAGCAAGCCCGCTCCCACCGTTGATCTTCGCTGTGTCGAGCAGAAGGTTGGGGCTTGTGGGGAGTGATCAGGCCGCGCTGGCGCGTCTTGCCCGATGCGGAATGTCGTCGTAGGCGATCAGCACCCGTTCCATGCGCCGTGGGTAGTCGCCGTAGTTGTAGACCGGGTAGTGCAGGGTCGAGCGGTTGTCCCAGAACGCCACCGAGTGTTCACGCCATTTGAAGCGCACCTGATGTTCCGGCTTGTTGAACTCCAGCAACAGGCGATCGATCAGTTGTTTGCTCTTCTCCGGTGGCCAGCCGATCACCGAAGGGTTTTGCGAGAAGTTGATGAACAGACCGTCCTCGCCGGTTTCCGGGTGGGTGCGCACCAGCGGGTGGGCGAGAATCGGGTAGTCGTAGCCGACCTTGTCCAGCGACGACTTGAAGTCGTGGACCACGTGCAGGTCATCGATTTCTTCGCGGAGCGCGTCGGGCAGGGCGCGATAGACCGCTGCCGTGTCGGCCCACAGGGTATCGCCACCGACGGGGGGCAGGTCGATTGCGCGCAGCACCGCGCCGAGGGTGGGACGCAGCAGCCAGCTGGTGTCGGTGTGCCAACGGCCGCTGATCCTCGGGCCGTAGAGCTTGCGTTCATCCTGGGCCTGGATCAGGTGCGCCTGGGGTTGCGTCGGGTCGTTTTGCCGGGTGGTCGGGTGCACGTACAGCTCACCGAATTCGCGAGCGAAGGCAATTTGCTGTTCGGTGCTGATGGCCTGGTCGCGGAAGAAAATCACCTTGTGTTCGAGCAGCAGGCGGCGCAGTTCATCGCGCAGCGCCGGGGTCAGCGGCTGACGCAGGTCGATGCCGCTGATTTGCGCACCGATGGTGGGTTCCAGGCGGGTCACGTGCAGGGTTTTGGCAGGTTGCGGATCGGTGGGGTGCAAGACGGCGGACATGATGCAATTCCTCTCGTTTGTGGGTTCAGCCTCCGCCTGGAGAGGGGTCGGATGTGGGGATGGATGTACAGCCTTCTGTAGGAGCGAGCCTGCTCGCGAAAAACCCGAGAACGCCGCTGGGTGTCAGGTTATTCGCGTTATCGTTCACGACCATCGCGAGCAGGCTCGCTCCTACAGGTACAGAGGCCGCTGGTTAAATCACGAAGAAGCCATGGGTGCCGTCACGGGCCAGTTGATCGACCAGTCCGAACTCCCAGTCCAGGTAGGCCTGCATCGCCTCGCGCGGGTTGTCGGTGCCTTCATAAGGACGGCGATAACGATCGATGCGCGGTGAAGCCAGGCGGGTTTCGCCTTCCTCCAACGGCAGCTGTGCGGCGATCCAGCTGGCCGTGCCGCCCTTGAGCAGAAACACCGCCTTGCCGGTCAGCGCCTCGACCTCGGCCACCGCCAGGCGCGCCAACTGACTGCTGCCGCAGGTCAGCACATAACGCTCGGCGACCGGCACCTTGGCCAACGCTTCAGCCAGTTGGCTGCGCAAGGCCCACCAGGCGCCGGGGATGTGGCGCTTGACGTAGTTGGCGCTGCTGGTGAAATCCAGCAACGCCGTGTCGCCATGGGCCAGCCATTGCGCCAGGGTCTCGGGGCTGATTTCCTCGGCCTGTCTTGAGGCAGGGACAGGCGCCTGCCATGCACCCTGTTCGCTGAAGTGCGCCGGTTGCGCGTCATCCAGCACGTGCACCTCCCAACCCAGTTGCGCCAGCCAGGACGCCGACATGTTGGCGCGCACGCCATCGTCGTCGACCAGCACCAGGCGTGCACCGCGCACACTGGCGAAGTGGTCGGTTTCCTGCACCAGTTGCCCGCCGGGTGTCGAGCGGGCGGAAGGCAGGTGCCCGGCTTCGAATTCCTCCGGGGTACGCACGTCGAACAGATAAGTGCTGCGGGCCGGCTCCTGTTGCCAGCGTTGCAGATCGGCCAGGGTGGCGCGGCCTACCAGCGCTTTGTTGGCGACGCGGCGGGCATCGCCGGCGGCAATTTGCCGATGTTCTTCGCGGGTCGGCGCGAACCGGCGCGACTGGCCGTGTTGCAGGGTCTGGCCGGCCAGGGTCCAGCCGATGGTGCCGTTGCGCAGGGCGGAAACCGGGTTGGCGATGCCGGCATTGATCAGCGACTGGGTGCCGATGATACTGCGGGTGCGACCGGCGCAGTTGACGATGATTCGTGTGGCCGGGTCGGGGGCCAGCTCCCGGGCACGCAGCACCAGCTCCGCCCCCGGCACGCTGATGCCGGTAGGAATGCTCATGGTCTGGTATTCATCGAAGCGCCGGGCATCGAGCACCACCACATCGGCATCGCTGTCGAGCAGCGCCTGGACTTCTTCGGCGGCCAGGGACGGTGTGTGGCGCTGGCTTTCCACCAGTTCGCCAAAGGCTTTGCTCGGCACATTGACGTCGATGAACAGTTCGCCACCGGCGCGCCGCCAGCCGTCCAGGCCACCTTCGAGCAGGCGCACATCGAGGTAGCCCAGCGCTTGCAGGCGCTGTGCGGCGAGGCTCGCCAGGCCTTCGCCGTTGTCGTAGACAGTCACCGGGGTATTGCGCCGTGGAATGCGCGAGAACACTTCAAGCTCAAGTTTCGACAGGGGGATGTTGGCGGCGAACAGCGGATGGGATTCGGCGAAGGGCGCTTCTTCGCGCACATCCACCAGCGCCAGTTCTTCACGGTTCAGCAGGGCCTGGCGAATCTCGGCATAGGAGCGGGTCAGGGCGGTGCTCATAGGGCTTGGCTCTCTTTGGACAGGGCATCTTTGGACAGGGCATCTTTGGACAGGGCATCTTTGGACAGGGCATCTTTGGACAGATCCCAGATATTGGGCAGAAGGACATTGGAATAACCGGAGATGAACAGCTTCTCGCTGCCGTCGGGCTGATACACCGCGCGGCGCACGGCACCGATGTTGGCGCCATAGACATGGATGCTGATCGACACCTGGTCGTCAAAGGCGTTGCTGACTTGATGGATGTCGCCGACCTTGGGCGATACGGCCTCGACCTGGCCGGGGCGCAGCTGCACCCGCGCGCCTTCGGCGATCAGCGAGCCGTCGGTGTGGCGCTGGAAGCCCTGCGAGTATTCCGCGCCGCGCAACATGCCGATCAGCCCCCAGACGCGATGGTCATGGATCGGTGTGCGTTGCCCCGGTCCCCAGACAAAACTGACGACACTGAAACGCTGCCGTGAGTCGGCGTGCAACAGGTATTGCTGATAGCGCTCGGGGTCTGGCCGGGCAAAGTCTTCCGGCAGCCAGTCGTCATGGCTGACCAATTGGCTGAGCAGTTTGCCGCCACGGTGCAGCAGGTCACCCTCGCGAGGATGGCTGTCGATCAATTCCGCCAGGGCGCCTATGAATGCTCTGAGTCTCTCCGGGTGTCGGGCCTGGGTCATGGCAATTCCATCGTTCGTTGTGAATGTTGACCCTTTGATTTAAGCATAATGTTTTAGATCAATATGCGATTGTTTAATGATTAGGTTATAGCTGAATGGAATTTATAACGCCATCAACTAGCGCCAGACGCTATTGATCTGTGGGATATCAGGGCGCGGGCTATCCAGAATCCGCCAATAGAACTATGCTTTTCAGACATCTTATTGACTGTTCTCTATGTGCGGGCCAAATGAAAATTGATGATATCGACGCCTTTGTCGAAGTGATTCGTTGCCAGTCCATCAGCCACGCCGCCGAGTCGTTGCAACTGACTCAGCCGGCCATCACGCGGCGCGTGCAGAACTTTGAGCAGGCACTGGGCGTGGAGCTGTTCGACCGCAACACCAAACCCCTCAAGCCCACGCTGATCGGTACGCGGGTGTATGAACAATGCCGGGTGATCCTGCGGGAGATGGATGCACTGCGCGAACTGGTGGCCACCGATGCGCCGCCGACCGGGTTGCTGCGCCTGGGCGTTCCGCAAACCATCGGCGATGTGGTGCTGCTCGACGCCCTCAAGCACCTGCGCGTCGAATACCCCGACCTGCGCGCCCAGGTCGCCACCGGCTGGGGCAGTCAATTGGTCGGCAAGATCGAGCGCGGTGAACTGGATGCGGCGGCGGCGCTGTTCCCAGCCGGGAAAATTTTCCCGGACAACATCATCGGCGAGTCGATCGGCAAGATGGAGCTGGTGGTGGTGTGTGCCAAGGCGCAATTGCCCAAGCGTCCGTGCAAGCTGGCGGACGTTTACCAGAACGGCTGGATTCTCAACCCTGATGGCTGCGGTTTCCGCGCCGGGTTGCAGCGCACCTTGTCGGACCAGGGCCTGGCCTTGCGGGTCAATCTGGAAACCTTCGGTACTGAGTTGCAGCTGGGCCTGGTCGCCGACGGTCTGGGGCTGGGCTTGGTGCCGCGCCCGTTGCTGGAGCGCAGCGCGCATGTCGATCAGTTGGCCGCGATGCCGCTCAAGGATTTCAAACCGGTCATGGACCTGTGGCTGATCTATCCGCACTTCCTCGGCAACCTGCAAGGGCCGGTCGACGCCTTTGGCAAACTGGTGGCCGGATCGCTGCAGAAGATCAAGCACGCGGCGTGATGAACGGGCAGGTAGATAATAAAAAAAAATAATAATTAGCTTAGATTAAAATGTGCTTTTTATTATTTTTTGCCTTCCCATAGGCTTGCTGGAGTCCTTAAGGCCATCCAGGAAGTTTTGCCATGAGCAGCGTCAGTCCGCTATCCAGTGTCTCGAAAAATGTTCGCCAGCGCGTCACGCCCGAAGAATGGGAAGTGCGCGTAAAACTGGCCGCCGCCTACCGGCTGGCGGCCCTGTTCAAGTGGACCGACCACATCTACACGCACTTTTCCGCCCGGGTGCCGGGGCCGGAGGAGCATTTCCTGATCAATGCCTTCGGTCTGTTGTTCGACGAAATCACCGCCTCCAACCTGGTCAAGGTCGACATCGACGGCACGATCGTCGATGACCCTACCGGACTGGGCATCAACTACGCCGGGTATGTGATCCACAGCGCCATTCACGGTGCGCGTCCCGACCTGCAAGCGGTGCTGCACACCCATACCCGCGACGGCATCGCGGTGTCCGCCCAGCGCGACGGGTTGTTGCCGATTTCCCAGCACTCCATCGGTTTTTCCGGGCGCGTGGCCTATCACGGCTACGAAGGCGTGGCGCTGGACCTCGACGAGCGCGAACGGCTGGTGGCGGACCTGGGCGACAAGAGCGTGTTGATCCTGCGCAACCACGGTTTGCTCACGGCCGGCATCAGCGTTGAACATGCCTTCCAGCAACTGCACGGCCTGGAGCGGGCCTGCAACATCCAGATCGCCGCCCAGGCCGCCGGCAACGCCGAGCTGATCTTCCCGCCGGCCGAGGTCGTGGCCAAGGTCGAGAAACAGGCCGAGGTGTTCAAGAGCGGCGACGGACCGGGCGTGGCGCGGCACTGGAATGCGCTGATTCGTCAACTGGAGCGCAGTGATACCGAGTACAAGAACTGAGCACCCTGTGGGAGCGGGCGTGCTCGCGAAAGCGGTCTGTCAGTTACATCAAGGTTGAATGTACTGCCGTCTTCGCGAGCAGGCTCGCTCCCACCCGTATTGCTTTAGAGCACAGCCCTCAAGAACACCCGGACCGAAAATGTGGGAGCGGGCTTGCTCGCGAAAGCGGTCTGTCAGTCACATCAAGGTTGAATGTACTGCCGTCTTCGCGAGCAAGCCCGCTCCCACAGGGGTAGGTGTCGTACACATGATTCAGGAGCGCCGCGAGGCAAAATGTGGGAGCGGGCTTGCTCGCGAAAGCGGTCTGTCAGTCACCATCGTTGGTGAATGTGCTGCCGTCTTCGCGAGCAGGCTCGCTCCTACAGGGGTAGGTGTCGTACACATGATTCAGGAACGCCGCGAGGCAAAATGTGGGAGCGGGCTTGCTCGCGAAGGCGGTCTGTCAGTCACATCAATGTTGAATGTGCTGCCGTCTTCGCGAGCAGGCTCGCTCCTACAGGGGTAGGTGTCGTACACATGATTCAGGAACGCCGCGAGGCAAAATGTGGGAGCGGGCTTGCTCGCGAAAGCGGTCTGTCAGTCACATCAAGGTTGAATGTACTGCCGTCTTCGCGAGCAAGCTCGCTCCTACAGGGGTAGGTGTCGTACACATGATTCAGGAACGCCGCGAGGCAAAATGTGGGAGCGGGCTTGCTCGCGAAAGCGGTCTGTCAGTCACATCAATGTTGAATGTGCTGCCGTCTTCGCGAGCAGGCTCGCTCCTACAGGGGTAGGTGTCGTACACATGATTCAGGAACGCCGCGAGGCAAAATGTGGGAGCGAGCCTGCTCGCGAAAGCGGTCTGTCAGTCACATCAAGGTTGAATGTGCTGCCGTCTTCGCGAGCAGGCTCGCTCCTCCAGGGGTAGGTGTCGTACACATGATTCAGGAACGCCGCGAGGCAAAATGTGGGAGCGGGCTTGCTCGCGAAAGCGGTCTGTCAGTCACCATCGTTGGTGAATGTACTGCCGTCTTCGCGAGCAAGCCCGCTCCCACCCGTATTGCTTTAGAGCACAGCCCTCAAGAACACCCGGACCAAAAATGTGGGAGCGAGCCTGCTCGCGAAAGCGGTCTGTCAGTCACATTAAGGTTGAATGTACTGCCGTCTTCGCGAGCAAGCCCGCTCCCACCCGTATTGCTTTAGAGCACAGACCTCAAGAACACCCGGACCAAAAATGTGGGAGCGAGCCTGCTCGCGAAAGCGGTCTGTCAGTCACATCAAGGTTGAATGTACTGCCGTCTTCGCGAGCAAGCCCGCTCCCACCCGTATTGCTTTAGAGCACAGCCCTCAAGAACACCCGGACCAAAAATGTGGGAGCGGGCTTGCTCGCGAAAGCGGTCTGTCAGTCACCATCGTTGGTGAATGTGCTGCCGTCTTCGCGAGCAAGCCCGCTCCCACATTTGTTCAAGGGAGTGTTTTCAGGCGACTTTTTCCGCTGCCTGGCGCTCACGCTCTGCCACCAGTTTGCGGGTCAGCGGGATCAGCCGTTTGCCGTAGTCGATGGCGTCGTTGAGCGGATCGAAGCCTCGGATCAGGAAGGTGGTGATGCCCAGGTCGTAGTAATCGAGCAGCGCCTCGGCCACTTGTTCCGGCGTGCCCACCAGCGAGGTCGAGTTGCCTTGTGCGCCCAGCAGGCCGGCGATGCCAGTCCACAGGCGTTTGTCCAGGCGCGAACCCTGGGCGGCCGCGGCAAGCAGGCGACGCGAGCCTTCGTTCGGCGGTTCGCGGCGTACGAAACCGTTCTGTTCGGCCAGTGCGGTGGCCTGTTCCAGGATGCGCTCGGCGCGTTCCCAGGCCTGGGCTTCGGTGTCCGCCAGAATCGGCCGCAACGACAGGCTGAAGCGAATGCTGCGACCATGTCTGGCCGCTTCGGCGCGCACCTGTTTCACCACTTCGCGGACCTGTTCATAGGTTTCGCCCCACAAGGCATACACGTCCGCATGCTTGCCGGCCACTTCGATGGCTGCGGTCGACGAACCGCCGAAATACAGCGGGATGTGCGGCTGCTGCGGTGACTTCACCGCCGAGTGTGCGCCCTCGAACTGGTAGTACTGGCCTTCATAGTCGAAGGGTTTTTCGCTGGTCCATTCCTGGCGCAGCACGTCGAGGTATTCATCGGTGCGGGCATAACGCTCGTCTTTGCCGATGTAGCTGCCGTCGGCGCGCAATTCGCGATCATCGCCACCGGTGATGATGTGCACGGCGGTGCGTCCGCCATTGAATACGTCGAGGGTGGTGAACTGTCGCGCGGCCAGGGTCGGCGCGGCAAAGCCCGGTCGGTGGGCAATCAGGAACTTGAGATGCTTGGTCACGCTGGCCGCGTGCGAGGCAATCAGGGTGCTGTCCGGGCTGTTGGAGTGGAAGGCCACCAGGGCCCGGTCAAACCCGGCTTCGTCATGGGCGCGAGCGACTTTTTCCACATAGTCGGGCTGCAGCACGGGACCGCTGCGAGGGTGGATTTCCGAAGCATGGTGGCCGCCGATGTAGCCGATGAATTCAATACTCATGGGGAGTTCCTTGTCGTTGAATAGGCGCGATTCAAGCCTCCACCTGGCATTGGGGTCGGTCTGTGGCATCAAAAATAGGCGCAGCGGGGGCGGGCTGTGAAATGCCGTTTGGTTCTAAGTTAATTATAAAAAAACAGAATGATGTGTGCTTATTGATATCAAGTAACTGCATTTTCATCCGCCTCATCCCAATGGGCTGCGGCATGACCGGCATCACGCTTGTATTATGCAAATAATTTATCAGGATGATCTGATATCTAATCTTCTAATCATATTAGGTTATTCCTAAAAAGAATTTCACGGAGGTTTTTTATGCGAATAGCATGAAAACCGAAGCTGACCCCATGGCCCCTCTCGCCATGTTCTTTATAGGAAGGACGCCTGATGACTGAAAAGACCCTGGATGCACAGAGCCCCGGCAGCTCGTTTTCCGTCAATAAGGCTGCCCGTCACCCGGGCGAGTTGCAGGGTGCGTCGCGGCTCATCCCGCAGTGGCTGCGCAACTGGCGCACACCCGAGGTGTTGCTGCGGTTGCTCAGCCCGATCGCGTTGTTGCTGCTGTGGGAGCTGGCGTCTCAAGCGGGCCTGATTCCGCAACGGGTGATCGCGGCGCCTTCGCAGATCGGCGGCACCCTCTGGGCCATGATCGTTTCCGGTGAACTGGGCAAGCACTTGCTGGTGTCGTTGCAGCGGGCGCTGGTGGGCTTGAGCATCGGTGTCAGTATCGGAGTGATCGCGGCGCTGATCAGTGGGCTGTCGAAGCGCGGCGAGGTAATCCTCGATTCGCCGCTGCAAATGCTGCGCACCATTCCTTCGCTGGCGCTGGTGCCCCTGTTCATCCTCTGGTTCGGCATTGGCGAATTCACCAAAATTGCG
Organism: Pseudomonas fluorescens; assembly: GCF_902498195.1. Taxonomy (GTDB): domain Bacteria; phylum Pseudomonadota; class Gammaproteobacteria; order Pseudomonadales; family Pseudomonadaceae; genus Aquipseudomonas; species Aquipseudomonas fluorescens_BU. Next base: position 336,951 of record NZ_CABVIY010000004.1, read on the forward strand.
CTGATCGTCACCGGCACGACCTTCCCGGTGTACCTGAACCTGTTCGCCGGGATCCGCAACATCGACCCCAAGTTGATCGAGGCCGCCAACACCCTGGGCCTGAGTCGTCGCGAGCTGATCTGGCACGTGATCCTGCCGGGCTCCTTGCCCTCCTTCTTTGTCGGCTTGCGCTACTCCCTGGGGATTTCCTGGCTGGCACTGGTGTTCGTCGAGCAGATCAACACCACCGCCGGCATCGGCTTCCTGGCCAGTGATGCGCGGGACTTCATGCGCACCGACGTGATTGTGATCTGCCTGCTGATCTACAGCGTCCTCGGCCTGCTGATCGATGGACTGATCCGCACGCTGGAGCGTTTCGCCCTGGCCTGGCGCCCAACTTTCGTGAGGAACTGATATGTCGAGCATCGATCTTTTGGACGCATCGGTGGCGCCGGTGCAACTGCGCAATGTGGTGCGCCAGTTCGGCCAGCAGCGGGTCATCGATGGCCTGGACCTGGACATCGCGCCGGGTGAGTTTGTCGCCTTGCTGGGGGCCAGCGGTTCGGGCAAGACCACCTTGCTGCGCAGCCTGGCCGGCCTGGACAGCATCGACAGCGGCCAGTTGCGGGTGCCGAAGGCGCGGGCGGCGGTGTTCCAGGAGCCTCGCCTGATGCCCTGGAAGCGAGCCTGGAAAAACGTGATCCTCGGCCTGCGCATTCCGCACGCCAAGGCGCGCGCGGTGCAGGCCCTCACCGAAGTGGGGCTGGCCCATCGGCTCGACGCCTACCCGGCCACGCTCTCCGGCGGCGAAGCGCAACGCGTGGCACTGGCCCGTGGCCTGGTGCGCGAACCCAAGCTGTTATTGCTGGACGAACCCTTCGCCGCACTGGATGCCCTGACCCGGATTCGCATGCATCGGCTGATCATCGAGTTGTGGCGCAAGCACACGCCCGCCGTGCTGCTGGTCACCCATGACGTGGACGAAGCGATCCTGTTGGCCGATCGGGTCATCGTGCTGGAAAACGGCAAGATTGCCGAACAAGTCATCATTGATCTGCCGCGGGCCCGGGACACCGGGCAGGCAGGTTTTCAGGCCATTCGTGCGCGCCTGTTGAATTTGCTGGGGGTTGAAGTGGAACCCGCGGCGGTCGCCGAACGCCTCGCAGCCAACGGTACGGTCCGGCGTTTCGCCCATGGCTGATGCTGTTGCCAATCCTTGGGCGCGGTGTTCTATCTGAAGATGTACAGGAGTCTATCAATGGGCAATGTCCAGAGCGCCACCCATGCCTTGGAGGTGTTTCGACACCCGGGCGGCGAGTTGCTCGATCTTGGCCGGGTCTTCCGCGAACCCCTGGCGCTGTCGCGATTGCACAGCACGCCCAAGCGTGTGCTGAGTCGACGCGAAGTGGTATTGCTGGGGGTGTTTGCACTGGTGCTGCATGGCGCGGTGATTGTCTGGGTCAACCAGGCACCGCCGCCGCAACTGCCGGTGGTGCCGCCGGAGATTCCGCCGATGACCATCGAGTTTTCACAGCCGGCACCCCCGGTGGTGCAGCCGCCACCGCCCGAGCCGATACCGCAGCCGGTGGTCGAACCGCCACCCCCGGTGGAGGACGAGTTGGCCGTGAAGCCACCGCCGCCCAAACCGATTCCAAAACCCAAGCCCGTGGTCAAGCCGGTGCCCAAGCCCGTGGCCAAACCGGTGGAGCAACCACCGGCCCCGCCCGCGCCGCCACAACCGGTCGCGGCCCCGGCGCCACCCGCACCGCCGGCGCCGAAACCGGTGACACCGGCCTCCGCCAGCGCCGGTTACCTGAAGAACCCGGCGCCGGAATACCCGTCGCTGGCAATGCGTCGCGGCTGGGAAGGCACGGTGTTGTTGCGGGTGCATGTGTTGGCCAGCGGCAAGCCCGGTGAAATCCAGATCCAGAAAAGCAGCGGTCGCGATCAACTCGACGACGCGGCGCTGGCGGCGGTCAAGCGCTGGAGTTTTGTCCCGGCCAAGCAGGGCGATGTCGCCCAGGACGGCTGGGTCAGCGTGCCGATCGACTTCAAGATCAAGTAGTTCTCAAACCTATCGAAACACGACGCGGGCTACCTGACACAAGGCGCATCGCTACAACCGATCCAATGCCTTGCTGGAGAGCCTGACCATGAACCTGATTGCATCCCCCTTCGAATCCATCGAACACGCCGTCATCTGGCTGTTGATCCTTTTTTCCGTCGCGACCTGGGGCCTGGCGTTGCTCAAGGGCGTGCAGTTCACCCGGCTGAAGAACCAGGACCGCAAATTCCACAAGCAATTCTGGGCCGCTTCCAGTCTCGATTCGGCCGCCGAACTTGCCCACAACCAGCCTGGCGCGGCAGCCCGCGTGGCATTGGCCGGATACGCGGCAATCCAGGTCCTGGAGGGTGCGCAAGCCACGGACCTGAGCCAGTCGATCAACCACCAGGATCGCCTCGAACGCGCCCTGCGCCAGCAGATCGTGCGTGAGCGTCGTTCACTGGAAACCGGCCTGGCGATCCTCGCCAGTATCGGCAGCACCTCGCCCTTTATCGGGCTGTTCGGCACCGTCTGGGGCATCATGTCGGCGTTGAAAGGCATCAGCGCGGCGGGCTCGGCGAGCCTGGAAACCGTGGCCGGGCCGATCGGCGCGGCACTGGTTGCGACAGGTGTCGGGATCGCCGTCGCCGTGCCGGCGGTGCTGGTCTACAACTACTTCCTGCGTCGTCTGAAACTGACCGCCGCCGACCTCGACGACTTCGCTCACGACTTCTACAGCCTGGCGCAGAAACATTCGTTCCGCGTGCTGCTGCATCCGGTGCTGAGCAAGTCCGGCGCCAGCGTCGCCGGGCAGAAAGTCAAGGAGGCGTCCTGATATGGCCTTCTCCACACAAGACAGCGATGAAGTGCTGAGCGAAATCAACGTCACGCCGCTGGTGGACGTGATGCTGGTGCTGCTGGTGGTGTTCATCGTCACCGCGCCGCTGCTGACCAACGCCATCCCGATCAACCTGCCCAAGACCGAATCGGTCGCGCCGGTGGAACAGAAGGATCCGCTGGTGGTGAGCATCGACGACAAGGGCAAGGTGTTCATCAACAAGGATGAAATCCAGGCCGATTTGCTGGAGTTCAACCTGCAGGCGGCCAAGGCGAAAAACCCGGATGTGCGGGTACAGTTGCAGGCTGACAACGGGGTGAATTATGGCGAGGTGGCGCGGGCGATGGCGTCTATCGAGCGGGCGGGGATTACCAAGTTGTCGGTGATTACGGCGAAGTAGGGGGGATCTGAGGGGGAGTACCCCGCGAAAAGCCAAAGCGAGGCAGCCTGATAGCCGACCTGCTTTCCCGGATGTACGCGATCCCCCTGTAGGAGCGAGCCCTGCTCGCGAAAAACGCCCAGACACCGCGTTCATTCAGACAGCCAGCGTTATCGTTGATCTCCATCGCGAGCAGGGCTCGCTCCTACAGGGGATCGGGGCACCAGCCAAAATCAGGTCGGCTTGAACGCCGCCTCGCTTCGGCTTTTGATTTTGATCTGGGTGCCCCGTTAAACCACGCTGGCCGAACGCAGGCATTGCGCAGTGGGGAAACCGGCAGGACGCCGGTTTAGCCGCGCTGGGCCAGGGATGGCCCATCGCGGCGACCCACGGAGCAATGCCTTCGTTCGGGCATGCCGAGCCTAAGCGAGGCACCGAGTGGTGGGGCAAGAGCGCTTGGTTACTTGGCGCTCTTCCAAGTAACCCGCTGTAAAAGCGGAACCATTAGAGGCCGTTACCGCAGAAATGGATATGTACACCCAATCCAAATCCAGACATCGCCCGCTACGACCGATACTTGATCACAATCCCCTTGAGCTTGCGACCCTCAATGGCTCTCGCGTCACGCGCCCAAAGCGGCCCGTTGACGTAGGTGCCCACTCTGCCGATATGGTCAAAGACCACCACCACGGCATCGCCACCCAGCTTGGCGGATTCCTCGCGCAATTTTTGTTCGACCTCGGCAATCGGAGGCGCGGGGTCGACGCTGGCGTCGATCAGCACTTCACCCAGGCGAATGTGCGGGCGCAGGGGTTCGGAACGCAGCACCACGACTTCGCTGGGCAGTGTCGGCGCGGGATGCTCGACGCCGACGTAGGCGGTGGTCTGGGCATCGACGGTGGCGCAGCCGCTCAGCGCGAGGAGGGTGGCGGTGAGCCCGCCCGCCAGTAGCGACAGTTTGAAACGGGTAGACCAGGACGCAGGCATGGCGGGTTTCCTCCGGACAGTCCGCTGCGACGGGGAGATGGCATATTGACGGTAGCAGACGGCCGGGGAGTTGCCATGCAGGAGCGAACTCGCTCGCGATGACTCTGGGCGCGACACGGGCATTCAGAATGCCCGCGTCATCGTTAACGTCCATCGCGAGCAGGCTCGCTCCTGCCGCTTTTGTGTCATTGATCCTTTTCGCAGTTGACCATCCACGACACGCCAAAGCGATCGACCAGCATGCCGAAGCGGGCGGCCCAGAAGGTGGTCTCCAGCGGCATCTGCACATTGCCGCCGGCGGACAGTGCGGTGAACACCCGCTGCGCTTGGGCAATGCTGTCGACATTCAGCGAAATCGAGCAGCCGTTCATTTCTTCGGTGGGGCGATCGGGTGTGGTGTCCGAGCCCATGATCGCCTGGTCGCCTACCACCAGGCGCGTGTGGATGATCAGGTTGTGCAGGTCTTTGGGGACGTGATCGCCCGCGGGTGTTTCGCCGTAGGTCATCATCGCCTCGATCTGGCCATCGAGGCTGTCGGCATAGAAGGTGAACGCGGCTTTGCAGTCGCCGTTGAAGATAAGGTAGGGGTTGATTTTCATGGTCCGGCTCCCGGTCATTGAAGGGATACATCGGATTGGACGCCGGGTTGTGGGGCGAATTCCGATGACATCGACTGGGCAAGCAAAGCGTCAGATCGGCGGGGCCGCCTGGGTTTTTTTAGACGTTTTCTCGATAGGCCGGGCCAGGCTTATGGCCTCGACCACGCGGCGTGGCGCGAGGACGCGTTCGATGGCGCCGCTGAGCATGTTTTCCAGCAGTTCGTCTTGCTCGCGCTCGTCCAGCGAATGGGACGCCAGCCAGCTGGGTGCATTATTGAGCAGTGCGGCAATGGCATGACCGGCGGCCAGCAGGCCCGGCTCGGTGAGGCGCGAACGGGCGACAAGCATGACCAGCAAGCGACGTTCGTACTGCTCGCGCCAGTGTTGGACCCGAACCTGCTGCTCTTCATTCAGGCAACCGCTGTCGCGCTCCACCAGCCGAAAATGCCACGGCATGTCACGGTGCAGGTTCAGGTGCGCGCGGATCAGGTGGTTGAGCCGTTCGCGTTTGGCCGGGGCCTTTTGTTCGATACGACCCAGGGTGGCCAACAGCTCTTCGTAGAACTCCTCGATCAGGTCGAGCAGCAAGTGCTGTTTGCTCGGGTAATGGTGATACAGCGAGCCTGGGGATAGCCCCAGGCACGTGGCGAGCTCACGCATGCCGACCTGACCGAAACCCTTGCTGGCGAACAACTCCAGCACCTTGTCCCGGTACTCGGCGAAACGTGAGCAACGCTCAGGCATAGGCATGGAAGCCGCGCCCCGATTTGCGTCCCAGGTAGCCGGCGGCGACCATCTCCTTGAGCAGCGGCGCCGGGCGGTATTTGCTGTCGTTGAAACCTTCGTAGAAGGCTTCAATGATGGCCAGCAAGGTGTCCAGGCCGATCAGGTCCGCCAGGGCCAGCGGCCCGATCGGCTGGTTGCAGCCCAGGCGCATGCCGGCGTCGATGTCTTCGGCGCTGGCCAGGCCCTCCTGAAACACCAGGATCGCTTCGTTGATCATCGGCACCAGGATCCGGTTGACCACAAACCCCGGACGGTTGCCGGCGGTGATCGCGGTCTTGCCCAGCGCGGTCGCCATGTCCAGCGCCAGGGCGTGGGTGGCGTCGCTGGTTTGCAGGCCGCGGATGACTTCGATCAGGCCCATCATCGGCACCGGGTTGAAGAAGTGCAGGCCGATGAAACGTTCAGGCTGGCTGACGCTGGCGGCGAGCTGGGTGATCGACAGCGACGAGGTGTTGGAGGCGATCACGCAGTCGGTGCCGACCTGGGCCGCGATCTGCTGCAATACCCGCAGTTTCAGTTCGAGGTTTTCGGTGGCGGCTTCGATCACCAGTTGCGCGTCGTGCAGGCTGCTGTAGTCGGTGCTGGTGCGGATTTTGTCGAGGGCGGCGAGTTTTTGTTCCTGGGTCAGAGTGTCCTTGGCGATCTGCCGGTCGAGGTTCTTGCCGACCGTCGCGAGCGCTTTTTGCAATGCGCTCTCGCTGATGTCGAGCAAGGTCACGTTGAAACCGGCCAGGGCGCAGACTTGCGCAATACCGTTGCCCATGGTGCCGGCGCCGATCACGCCAATGTTTTGCAGATTCATCTTGCCGTCCTTCGTTCAAACCCCTGCGATACCTTGGCCGCGATGACGGCCGAAGGCGTACTATTGCCGCGAGTCTAGAGTCGGCAGGGCGGTTGTCCTATGCCGAAACTGTTCAACGGCACTGATGTTTTTTGCCATCTCAACTGTGGGGAGCGTTACGTTCAGATGCGGGAAAAGGACTCGGTGGCCGCCTACTTCGTGCAGGCAATGATCCACGGGCTGGGGGACGACCCGCAGCGGGTGCAGGCAGTACTGGAACAGGCCGGTATCGACCCGGCGCTGGTGCGGCAGCCCACCGCGAGGGTGCCGGCCAATGCTTTTGCGGCCCTGTGGCTGATTCAGATTCGTGAGCTGAATGACGAGTTCTTCGGGCTCGATTCCCATGGCATGCCCCCGGGCGCTTTCGCGCTGATTTGCCGTGCCTTGATCCAGGAGCCTGACCTGCACAAAGCCATGCGTCAGTGCCTGGCCAATTTCGCCCTGTTCCTGCGCGACTTTCGCGGCACGCTCACCGTGCGCGGCAAACGGGCGGTCATCAGCCTGGACAACCATTGCACGCACGATGACGTCAGCCGTTTCGGCGAAGAGACCTTTCTGGTGCTGATGATCAGCCTGTTGTGCTGGCTGGGCGGGCGGCGCATTCCCATCGACCGCGCGGACTTTCGCCACAAGCGGGTGTCCCTCAGTGACGACCCCTTGCTGTGGGGGCCGAACCTGACCTTCGGCTCCGAACGCACCGAGATCGAGTTCGCCAGTCACTACCTGCGCCTGCCGGTGGTTCAGGACCTGGCGTCGCTGAAAGTGTTTTTGCGCACGGCGCCGCAATGGCTGGTGATCCGCTTCCGCAACCAGCACGGCCTGGCGTCGCAAGTGCATCAACGCCTGCGCAACAGCCACTACAGCGACTGGCCAACCCTGCAGGCCTTCGCCCTCGAACAGCACCTGAGCCCCAGCACCTTCCGCCGCAAGCTGGAGCGCGAAGGCTGTTCCTATCAGGAGATCAAGGACGAAGTCCGCCGCGCCGTGGCCTTCGAGCAATTACGCCAGAGCCGGGCCAGCATCAGCGACATCGCCGAACACCTGGGCTTTCAGGAACCGAGTGCGTTTCATCGGGCCTTCAAGAAGTGGACGGGGGAGAGTCCGGGGCGGTATCGGGCGCGGTTTCAGGGCTAGCCGTTGAAAGGTCTGTCAGATCTGACTGATTTTTTCCCGGTTTGATGTTCCGCGCAGTGGCAGGTTGTAAAGTCGCAACGCCATTTAACGGAAGAACTGGAGCTCGCTGACGTGACCGAGTTTGAAAGCATCGAAACCGCATCCACACGCTCCTCACCCAACCGATATGCCCAACTGAGCAACAGTCTGTTGTGGCTTAACGAGCGTGCCTGGCCATTGACCGTTGGCATTCTGGTCACTGCGGGTTTGTATTTGTACCAGTACATCCTTGAGGAAAAGATACCGCTGAGTATTACGTCCTCGGCGTTCCTGACTGCGCTGCCGGCGATGTCGGCAATCCTCGTGATCATCATTTCGGTGTTGGTGGCGTTTATTCTCCTGCCGATCTTCGTGCTGTTTCATCGACTGAATGCTTCCGATAAACGTCTCAGTGATGACTTCAGTTTCGAGCAGCGCAGCCCGGAACAGAATGCACGCCATCGCCGGCTTTTGGGGCGCTGGGTTGGCGGCTTGTTGATTCTCGGGATTTTTTGCACGGTATTCAGCGTTGTTGGCTCACAAGTCACCAGTAACCTGTGGTGGACGGCGGCCGCAGTATTAGGTGCCGGGCTGACGTTTTTCGCCTATGACCGACTCATGACGCTCCGCGTCGAAGGACCGGTATCTACCGAGTTTCGTATGGTCTGTCTGATGTCTGCGTTTGTGCAGATAGTCGTGATTCTGAACGTCACGATTGTGGCAATAGACATTGCTGGACGTTACGTCAGCAGTCTCTGGTGGCTATTGCTTTTAGTGCCGGCCGAATTGTTTTTTTTGGGAATGATCCAGCTGCTTGGTGCGTTGTTCGTGGTGAAAATGCAAGGACACGATCATCCGGCCGCATTCCTGGCAATCGCCGTGATGGCTGTGGTCGTTGCATTGGGCCTGCATCCCGCGTCGGGCGCCAAACTGGGCGGATTCGCGTTGCAGTTATCGTCCTCCGGTGCACGCAATTGCACGATCATGAGTGTTGACCAGCAGAGCGTAGGACTCGAAGCGATCCTCGACCCTGACAGGCCTGGATTCAGTCGCCCGCTGAGGGTCCTGGCCGAGGCAGACGGAACCTACTTAGTACGTCCCTGGAAAACAGATGCCAAAGGGGTTCGATTTGTACCGCGCGCCAGCGTGAACGGGGTTGACGCATGCCCGATCGACAGCAAAACAGCCAGGCAAGCTGCTGCGCAAAACCTGTCTGGCTAAAACCAAAATAGAGGCGGCTTGACGGCTGACCTGACTTTGGCCGATGCCACCAATCCCCTGTATCAGCAAGCTTGTTCGCGATGGACTTCAACGATAGTGCATGCTGTCTGAATGACCGCGTTGTCTGGACTTTATTCGCGAGCAGGCTCGCTCCTACAGGTGACTCGCCGTAAGGGCGAAACCTTAAGCGGCCGTCACCGCAGAAACGGCTATGCACCTGATCCAATTCAAGTATGCGCCTGCAGCCCTCAACAGCATGGGCGTTAAAGAAGGCGAAGCTTGCAAACACGGCCGAAGCCCGGCTGAAGTACCATGGCTCATCATCGTCCATTCTTCGCCGAGCCCATCACTCTATGCCTGCGGCAATTAACCGCTTCTCCTCCCTACTCGACCAATCCCGCCGCGCCTTGCTGCTGGTCTGGGGCACGTCGCGCGGGTTGTTCCTCGGCCTGGTACTGGCCACTCTGGTCGCCGGGATGCTGCCGGCGCTGGCGGCGTGGCTGGGGCAGCGGATTGTCGATGCCGTGGTGTTCGCCATGCAGTTGCATGCGCAGCAGGGCAGTGCGCCGTTGTGGCCGGTGGTGCGTTATGTGTTGCTGGAGGCGGGGGTGCTGGCGTTGCTGTCCGCCAGCCAGCGTGCGCTGTCGGTCCAGCAGTCGCTGTTGCGCGTGCAGCTGGGGCAGAAGGTCAACACGATGATTCTGGAGAAGGCCCAGACGCTGTCGCTGGTGCAGTTCGAGAATTCCGAGTTCTACGACAAGCTGGTGCGGGTACGGCGCGAGGCCTCAACCCGGCCGCTGGCGTTGGTGATGAAGTCGCTGGGGCTGATCCAGAACCTGATCGTGCTGATCAGTTTTGCGGTGCTGCTGGTGCATTTTTCGCCGTGGGCGCTGGTGCTGCTGGTGGTCGGCGCGCTGCCGGTATTTTTTGCCGAGGCGCATTTTTCCGGCGATGCCTTTCGCTTGTTCACCCGCCGCGCACCGGAGACCCGGCAGCAAACCTACGTCGAGACGCTGCTGTCCCACGAGGCCTATATCAAGGAGGTCAAGCTGTTCGGCTTTGCGCCTTTGTTGTTGCAGCGCTATCGCGAGACGTTCGCTCGCCTGTATGCCGAGGACCGACGGCTGACCCTGCGCCGCGATGGCTGGGGATTCGTCCTCGGGCTGCTGGGCACCGCGGCCTTTTACCTGGCCTATGCCTGGGTGGTGGTCGATGCGGTCCACGGCCACATCAGCCTCGGCCAGATGACCATGTACCTGGTGCTGTTCAAGCAGGGGCAGACGGCCGTGAGCAGCAGCCTCAGCGCCATCAGTGGCCTGTACGAAGATGGTCTCTACCTGTCCGCCCTCTATGAGTACCTGGCCGAGCCCGTGGTGGTCGATACCGGGCATCTCATCGAGGGCGCGGTGCCGGGCGACGGTTTGCGATTCGAGAACGTCGGCTTCCGTTATCCGGGCGCCAGTCGTGCTGCACTGCACGGCATCGATCTGCACCTGGTGCCGGGGCATAGCGTGGCGCTGGTGGGGGAGAATGGTTCGGGCAAGACCACCCTGATCAAGTTGCTGACCCGCCTGTACCGTCCCGACCAGGGACGCATCCTGCTGGACGGCAGCGACTTGCAGGCCTGGGAAGAGAACGCGTTGCGTCGACGCATCGGGGTGATTTTCCAGGATTACATCCGCTACCAGTTCTCCGTCGGCGAGAACATCGGCGTGGGCGACACCCTGGCGTTCAGCGACGAACAGCGCTGGCACGAGGCGGCCGCCGAAGGCATGGCGGCGCCTTTCATCGAACGCCTGGATCGCGGGTATGCGACGCAACTGGGACGCTGGTTTGCCGGTGGGCAGGAACTGTCCGGCGGGCAGTGGCAGAAGATCGCGTTGTCCCGTGCCTACATGCGTCGCGACGCCGACATCCTGATCCTGGACGAGCCGACTTCAGCACTCGACCCGGCGGCGGAAGCGGCGGTGTTCGAGCATTTCAGCCAGCACACCCGGGACCGCATGACCCTGCTGATTTCCCACCGCTTTTCCAGTGTGCGCAACGCCGATCACATCATCGTGCTCGATCAGGGCGCGATCCTTGAACGCGGCGATCACGACAGCCTGGTGGCGGCGGGCGGGCGTTATGCGCAACTGTTCGACTTGCAGGCCCGGGGTTATCGATAACCCTCAGGAATCCTGCGCGCTCCGTGAGCCCGTCGGGCCGGCGATCTGCGGCTTGGCCTTCATCAGATTGTCGATGGCCTGACGGTACTGGCTGCCCCCCAGGCTCATCGAATTGTTATGGGTGCCACCGGGCACCAGCAACAGGCGCTTGGGCTCATTGGCGGCATTGAACAATTGCTGGCTGAAGCGCGGGGGCATGAAGGCGTCGGCCTGGCCATGGACCACCAGCAGGGGCATGTCGATGTCGACGATCTTGTCGATGGAATCGAACTTCTGCGACAGCAGCCAACGCACCGGCAGCCAGTTGACGGGCAGGTTGTTGCCGGCCACTTCCGCCACCGCATCGCCCAGCGAAGTGAAGGTGGACTCGATCACCAGCCCGCGCACGGGCACGGCGACCTGCGCCTTTTTCGCCTGCGCGGCCAGGTCGGCCGCAAGGTCGATCGCCACCGCACCACCGAGGGAATGGCCGTAGATCAAGCGTTTGCCGGGGTCCGGTTGCATCGTCGTGAAGCGCTCCCAGGCGACCCGGGCGTCTTCGTAAACGCTGGCTTCCGACGGCAGATCGCCTTTGCTCTGGCCAAACCCGCGGTAGTCGATGGCCAGCACCGAATAGCCCATGGCGCGCAATTGCTCGATGCGGAACGCCTGGCCGGTGAGGTTCCAGCGCACACCGTGCAGGTAGAGGATCGACGGCGCATCGCGCCGCGCGGCCGGCCACCACCAGGCATGCAGGTTTTGCCCGGCCTTGAAGCCGGCCGGCCGGATGTCGAATTCCTGGACGTCCTGCGGCAAGCCGCGATACCAGCCCGCGGTGCCCGGCTCGATACGGAACAGCAGCTCGCGCTCCTTGTACTTGAGCGCGCCGCAACCTGCCGGCAGGCCGACGACCAGCGCGGCCATGCACAACAGCGGCAGCCAGCGTCGGCGCAGACGGGTGAAAAGGGGAGCGGGCATCGGGTGGTCCATGGGCACGGGCATGAAGTTCGCGTTTTAACAGATGCGTGGCGGGGGCGGGAATAATTTCGACAGTCGTTCTTGCGTACTCCTGTGGGAGCGGGCTTGCTCGCGAAGGCTTACTGTCAGGTGGATTATGTTTTGAGGGTGTACATATCCATTGCTGCGGTAACGGCCACTTATGGTTTCGCCCTTACGGCGACTCACTTTTTTTACAAGCCGGTGCGTGTCAACGTACCTGTCGCCTTGCTCCAACCGCTGTTAGCCAGTTGAGCCCTTAACATCAGGGCGCTCTGGGTTTAAATACACCGCATCAGCCAGTTTCTAGTTGCGTGTCCGGGTGCTCCAGCGGCTCGGATTAGCTTTCCTGGCATCCTCATAAAGCGCTGCTCTAGCTTGTAATAGCATCGTCGCTTTGCTGACGCCGAACGCATTCCCCCCTGTAGGAGCGAGCCCTGCTCGCGATGGACGCCAACGATGACGCGGGCTGTCTGGATGATCGCGATGTCCGGGTGTTTTTCGCGAGCAGGCTCGCTCCTACAGGGGGCGCGTAAATCCGGGAAAGCAGGTCGTCTATCAGGCCGCCTCGCTTTGCTGACGCCGAACGCATTCCCCCCCTGTAAGCGAGCCCTGCTCGCGATGGTCGTAAACGATTACGCGCCCTGTCTGGATGAGCGCGGAGTCCGGGTGTTTTTCGCGAGCAGGCTCGCTCCCACAAGGGTTTGGCGTTACGCAGCGCCAGTCCGCTCGTCCCGCCAGCCCGTCACGCAGAATAAAAAAGATTGAATAATCACATAAAATGTTATTTAAATAACAAAACAAGATCGCCCGGTCAGCCGGATCAAGGTGGAATAGCAATGAGCAAGATCGCAGTCATTGGCAGCAACATGGTGGACCTGATCACCTACATCGACCGCATGCCGGCCCAGGGCGAAACCCTGGAAGCGCCGGGCTTTGCCCTCGGTTGCGGCGGCAAGGGTGCCAATCAGGCCGTGGCGGCAGCCAAGCTCGGGGCCGATGTGCTGATGCTGACCAAGGTCGGCGATGACATGTTCGCCGACAACACCCTGGCCAACTTCCAGCGCTTTGGCATCGACACCCGCCATGTGCAGCGCGTCCCCGGCGTGTCCAGCGGCGTGGCGCCGATTTTCGTCCAGGCCGATTCCCACAACAGCATCCTGATCGTCAAAGGTGCCAACGCTCACCTCGTCCCGGCCGATATCGACGCCGCCGCCCAAGCGCTACGCGCGTGTTCGCTGATCGTGCTGCAGCTCGAAATCAATGTCGACACCGTCTACCACGCCATCGAGTTCGGTCGCGAGCACAAGATCCCGGTGCTGCTCAACCCGGCACCGGCCCTGTCGGGTCTCAGTCGTGAACACCTGGCGCAACTGGATTTCCTGGTGCCCAACGAGTCGGAACTGGCGCTGATCACCGGCCAGGCCGTGGACTCGCCGGAATCCGCCGCCAGGGCGGCGCGGACCCTGGTGGCCAGCGGCATTCGCCATGTGATCGTCACCCTCGGCCAGCAGGGTGCGTTGTATGTCGGCGAAGAGGGCGAGTTCCGGATTCCCGGCCTGCGTGTCGCCGCGCGCGATACCACGGGGGCAGGGGATGCGTTCATCGGCTGCTTCGTCCAGCACTGGAGCCGCGACCGCGATATCCGTGCCGCCATGACCCAGGCCGTGGCGTACTCCGCCTGCTCGGTCACGGGCCTGGGCACCCAGACCTCCTACCCGGACGCTTCCACCTTTGCGCAATTCCAGCGCAGCTTCGATGCCCAGGCGTCGGACTGATCCCACCGCAGCACCTTTCCCACACCTGACTCGGAGAACAACAATGACAAAGCCTCCGCTCCAACAGACAGCCGATGGTTTCTACCTGAACCGCACGCCCTGGTTCGCCTTTATCCTGCTGTGCAGTATTTTCGCGCTCTGGGCGGCGGCCGCGAGCATGAATGACGTGCTCATCGCGCATTTCAAAAAGGCGTTCCTGCTCAGCGATTTCCAGACGGCGTTCGTGCAATCGGCGTTTTACCTGGGCTATTTTTTCGTGGCGATTCCGGCCGCGCTGGTGGTCCGGCGCTTCAGCTACAAGACCACCATCCTGATCGGCCTGATGTTGTACATGTTCGGTTGCCTATTGTTCTTCCCGGCAGCGTCCACCGCCAAATACGGCATGTTCCTGCTGGCGCTGTTCGTGATCGCCGCCGGCCTGTCGTTCCTGGAGACGGCCTGCAACACCTATTCGACCCTGATGGGCCCACGGGAAACCGGCACCCGTCGGCTGAACATTTCCCAGACGTTCCACCCGTTCGGTGCGATGGCCGGGGTCTACGTCGGCAGTTTCGTGATGTTCAAGGACACCGATGCGACCCACGAACAGCTCACGCAGATGAGCGCCTCGGAGGCGGCGATCCAGCAGCTGCAAATGATCCAGTCCACCTTGCTGCCTTACAAATGGATGATCGCGGTGCTGGTGCTGATGTTCATCCTGATCGCCATCACCCGGTTCCCGGCGTGCAAGGGCAATCAGCCGGTCAGCAAGAAGACCGCCAGCCTGGGTGAAAGCCTGTCGCGGCTGTGGCGCAACCCGCGCTTCACCTTTGGCGTGCTGGCGCAGTTCCTGTACGTCGGTGCCCAGGTGGGCGTGTGGAGTTTCACCATTCGCCTGGCCATGCAACTGGGCGGGATGAACGAGCGCAGTGCCTCGTGGTTCCTGTTGACCACCTTCGCCGCCTACTTCGTCGGCAAGCTGATCGCCAACGTGCTGATGCGCAAGCTGCACCCGGCCAAAGTGCTCGCGGTGTACGGCGTGCTGTGCATTGTGTTGCTGGCCTACACCATCCTGGTGCCGAACATCACGGCGGTCTACGCGGCGGTGGGTGTGAGTGTGTTCCTCGGCCCGTGCTGGCCGACCATCTACGGCCTGACCATCGATGGACTGGGCGAAGACACCGGTGTCGGCGGTTCGCTGCTGGTGATGAGCATCGTCGGTGGCGGAGTGATCCCGATCTTCCAGGGCCTGCTGTCCGACTACAGCGGCGGCAACATGCAGCTGGCCTACAGCGTGCCGCTGCTGTGCTTCATCGTGATCGTGGCCTACGCGGTGCGTTGCCTGCGTCAATCACAAAGCGGGCGCGCACCGGTGGCGGCGGCGGTGGTTTCATGAGCACGCACATCCACCTCTATCCCGCGCTGTTCGGCGAAGCGCGCAAGACCTTGCTCCAATCCGTTGATTTCAAGGTCAGTGCCTGGGTCTATCCCAGTGGGGTGCTGGCCGTTGAATTGGTCAACCGTCGTGGCCATCTGGTGGTGCTGCCGTATCAGGGCCAGATGATCTGGTCCGCGGTGTTCGACGGTTGCGACCTGACCATGAAAAACCTGTTCAGCCAGCCCCGGCCCAGCCCGACGGTGCTCGGCACCTACGGCTGCTTCATGTTTCACAGCGGCCTGCTGCGCAACGGCTGCCCGAGCCCCGGGGATGATCATCCGCTGCATGGCGAGATGCCGTGCGCGGCCATGGATCGCGCCTGGCTGGAAGTGGGTGAAGACAGCGCCGGCAGTTTCCTGCGCCTGGGCGGCGAGTACGAATACGTGCAGGGTTTCGGCGATCGTTACCTGGCGAGCCCGAGCGTGACCTTGCGTGCCGATTCCGGCCTGTTCGATATCGATATGCAGGTGACCAACCTGGCGGCCAAGCCGATGGACCTGATGTACATGGCGCACATGAATTACGCCTATGTCGACGGCGGCCGGTTCATCGAGCCGCTGGGGTTCGAGGCTGTGCGCCTGCGCAGCAGCGTGCCGGCCCACGTCAAGCCGACACCGGCCTGGAGTGAATACACGGCGCAGTTGGCGCTGGAGCCCGGACAGTTCCAGCGCCTGGACCAGCCGGCGCTCTACGACCCGGAAATCGTGTTCTTCTTCGACGGCGTGCGGGCTGACGCGGCCGGCCATGCGCATTTTCTGCTGAGCCACCCCAACGGCGCGGCGTTCTACACCGGCTATCGCCCCGAGCAATTCGAGCATGCCGCGCGCTGGGTCTTGCACAATGCCGATCAACAGGTGGCCGCCTTCGTGCTGCCGGCCACCTGCGAGCCGGAAGGCTATCGCGCCGAGTCCGCCAAGGGTCACGTGCGCTCGCTGGCGGCAGGGGATACAGCGGCGTTCAGCGTGACCACCGGCTACCTCAGCGCCACGGAGCAACAGGCCCTGGTCAGATGATCAACTGCGCGCCACTGGCGGCGATGGCCTCGCGGTAGGCCTTGGGGATTTTCTTGTCGCTGACCACGTACTGGAAGTCCTGCAAGTCGGCGAAATGCGCGGTGCGCACGGTATCGAACTTGCTGTGGTCGGCCAGCAGCAAGCGCTGCTGGGCCTGGCGCAGGACTTTCTGCTTGACCTCCACTTCATTGAAGTTGAAGCAGGTCACGCCGAAGTCCTGGCTGATGCCGGCCGCCGAGACGAAGGCCCAGGTCAGGCGCACCTTGTCGAGGATGCCGGCTTCGGCCGAGTTCTCGAACACCTGGTTGGTGCGGTGGAACGTACCGCCGCACACCACGATCTGGCAGTTGGGTTTTTGCGAGAGTTTGAGCAGCACGTTCAGGGAGTTGCACACGGCGGTGAACGCCAGCTCGTCGGGAATGAAATCGACCACGAAGGGCGTGGTGGTGCCGCAGTCGAAAAACACCGTATCGCCCGGCTTAATGAACCCGGCGGCCAGTTTGCCGATCCGGCGTTTCTCTTCGACATGCCGGGTGTCTTGCTCGGCCACGCGGTAATCGCCCGGTTCGTTGCCATCGTGGATGCGGGTGATGTAGCCGCCGAGCAGGCGCAAGTGGTCGGTGTACTTGCTCAGGTCGCGGCGCAGGGTCATCTCCGACACGTCGAGCAGGGCGGCCATTTCCCGCAGGTGGATGGCGCTCTGGTCTTGCAGGGCTTGTTGAATAAGCTTGAGGCGCTCGGCTTTTTTACTGTCCACAGGCATTCCGGGGGTTGATTGTTGATGTTAAATAAGTAACATTAAATGTGAGTTTTGTAACGTTTTTGCGCGATTGATCCTCGATTGTGGCGCAGGGGCATTTGAATACACAAACAGGAGTTTTTGCCATGGCACACCTCGAACCCCAGGCACTGGCGCAGTTCATCGATCATACCTTGCTGGCGCCGGACGCTTCGCGCGAACAAATCGCTACCCTGTGCCGCGAGGCGCAGGAACACGGGTTTTATTCAGTGTGCGTGAACTCCGGGCAAGTGCCCCATGCGGCCCAGTGCCTGGCCGGGCATCCGGTCAAGGTGTGTGCGGTGGTCGGCTTTCCCCTGGGCGCCGGGCTCAGCGACAGCAAGGCGTTCGAAGCCGGGCGGGCGATTGCCGCCGGGGCGGGGGAGATCGACATGGTGCTGAACATCGGCTGGCTGAAGGACGGCCTGTACGACCAGGTCCAGGCCGACATCGCGCTGGTCAAGCAGGCCTGCGCCGGCGTGCCGCTGAAAGTCATCCTCGAAACCTGCCTGCTGACCGATGCCGAAAAGATCAAGGCCTGTGAGATCTGTCGCGAACTGAAAGTCGCGTTCGTCAAGACCTCCACCGGTTTCAGCCGCAGCGGCGCGACCGTGGAAGACGTCACCCTGATGCGTCGCACGGTCGGCGCGGGGATCGGGGTGAAGGCCTCGGGCGGCGTGCGCGATTACCCTACTGCTCTGGCGATGATCGAAGCCGGCGCCACGCGCCTGGGCACCAGTTCGGGCATCGCCATCATCAGTGGCGCGCAGTCGGCGGGCGAGGGTTACTGAGCGACGCTCAATACAATCTTGCCCACGTGATCGCCGGCTTCCATCCGCGCATGCGCCCGGAATGCTTCGTTGAGCGGGTAGACCTTGTCGATCATCGGCAAGCAGCGACCGGCGGCCAGCACCGGCCACACGTGCTCGCGCAGTTGTCGGGCGATGGCGGCTTTTTCTTCCCGGGTGCGTGAGCGCAACAGCGAACCGGTGACCGTGGCGCGTTTGGCCATGATGCCCAGCAAGTCGACGTCCCTGGCGATCGCGCCGCCGAGGAAGCCGAGCATCACCAGCCGGCCTTCGAGGGCCAGGGCCGCGACGTTACTGTTGAGGTACGAACCGCCCATGATATCGAGCACCACATCAACACCCTGGCCGGCGGTTTTCTCGGCGATCACCTGGGCGAAATCCTGATCGCGATAGTGGATCGCTTCGGCTCCCAACTCACGAATCACCGCGCACTTTTCATCCGTGCCCGCCGTGGCGAAAGCCTGGATGCCGAATTCGCGGCAGAGCATCAGCGCGGTGGTGCCGATGCCGCTGGTGCCGCCATGGATCAAGGCCCGTTGACCCTGGCGCGCGCCGCCCATCTCGAACAGGTTGGCCCACACCGTGAAGAAGGTTTCCGGAATCGCCGCCGCCTGTTCCCAATTCAGGCCTTCGGGAATCGGCAACGCCTGGCTGGCCGGGACGACGCAATACTGCGCATAGCCGCCGCCGTTGGTCAGCGCGCAGACCTTGTCGCCCACCTTGAATTCGCTGACGCCGTCGCCAACCGCGACCACTTCACCGGCCACTTCCAGGCCGGGGATGGGGTTCATGCCGGGCTTCATCGGGTATTGGCCGGCGCGTTGCAGCACATCGGGGCGATTGACCCCGGCGGCGTGCACACGGACCAGCACTTCGCCGGCGCCCGCCGTGGGCACGGGCACCTGGCGCGGTTGCAGGACGTCCGGGGCACCGGGTTGGGTGATTTCGATGTGGGTCATGGTTTGCGGGAGTGTCATGTTGGATACCTGTTGTGTACGAGGGTTTCAGATCGGAATGTTGAGCCATTGTGGGAGCGAGCCTGCTCGCGAAGGCGCCGGCACATCCAGCATTGTTGGCGCCTGACACTACGCTTTCGCGAGCAGGCTCGCTCCTACAGTGGATTTGTGCTGTTCATGCGGTCGTTGGGCAGGCACAGCCAACTCCAGCAATAACGCCACGACAATCGCCCCCGCCGCCATCACGAACATCAGCGCATGATGCCCGCCACTGGCGTTGAACAACGCCGAGTAGGCAAACCCGGAAACCGCCTGGAACGTAGCGAATGAAACCGTGGCGCGGCTCCAGGCGATCTGTTGCTGATGATGCCCGGGGATCAGTTCGTGAACCCGGGCAAGCGCCAGGGGCACGATGCCCGGCGGGAACGAGCCGATGATCACCGCCAGCAACGCCAGTGCCGCGAACGAGCTGGACACCGACAGCAGGCCCACCGCGATCGCCTGCACCGCCAGGACCAGCCGAATACCCAGCTTCGCCCCCAGCTGGTCGGCCAGGAAGCCGTAGATCACCGGCCCGACAATCGCGCCCAGGCCGTACATCACCCAGACCAGCGCACCGACGTGTTGCCCGGCACCGAGGCCGCGGGCGACGTAATCCACCAGGAAGACCATGGCCGGCACCAACCCGGCCGCCATGAATGCGTATTGGGCGAACAGCAGGTACACCCCCGGATTCATCGGGGCCGGCGTGGACTTGACGGGGGTCGTTGCTGTCGCGGGTGCGGCCGACGGCCAGCCAAACCAGCTGGCCGCCGTCAGCACCAGCGCCAGTACGCCGAGACCGAGCCAGGTCTGCTGCAAGCCCAGGCTCAGCAGCGGCGGTACGATTGTTCCCGAGCCGGCAATGCCCAGGCCGATCCCGAGAAAGATCGCGCCGCTGGCCAGGCCTTTGCGCGAGGCCGGGACATGGGGCAACACCGTCGCCGCCACCAGCACCATGATCGCGCCACCGGCGATACCGGACAGCAAGCGCCAGCCGAAGAACCAGCTCACCGACAACGGAAAGGCACAGGCGAAAAACGCCAGGGTCACCGCCAGCATCATCAGCCGCAGCGCGGTGCGGTTGGAGGTGCGGCGAGCCAGCGGATGGCCGATCAGGGCGCCGATCAGGTAACCCACCAGATTGGCGGCGCCCAGGTACACCACGTCGCTGGCGGAAAACCAGTGGGCCTGGATCAGCGAGGGAATCAACGGCGTGTAGGCAAAACGCGCCAGGCCGATGCTGACCAGGCTGGCGCAGAGGCCGGCGAAGATCGGCAGCCAGATCGAATTGCCGGGAGGAGACGATGGGCGCGACATGAGCGATGTCCTGAGCGATTTCAATGACGTCCAGCATAACGGGGTTAATCGATGCAATAATGCTGCGATTACACTTTGCTGTGATGCATGAATGCATCACCTGGGAGAGGCCATGAATTGGGATGACGCACGGGTATTCCTGGCGGTTTGCCGCGAATCGACCCTGCGCGGTGCCGCGCGGGTGCTGGGTGTGGATCAGGCAACGGTCGGCCGGCGGATCACGGCCCTGGAAAAGTCATTGAGTGCGACGCTGTTTCTGCGCACCTCCGAAGGCTATGCGCTGACGGCCGTGGGCGAAGCGGCCATGCGCGCCGTGGAGAAAATGGAGCATTCGGCGCTGGAGCTGGAGCGTCGGATCCAGGGCCTCGACGACCGGTTGACCGGCGTCGTGCGAGTCACCACCACCGATTCCCTGGCGATTGATTTCCTGATTCCGGCCATTGCCCGCCTGCACCAGCGACACCCCGATGTGCGGGTGCAACTGGATGCCTCGACACAATTCCTCAGCCTGGCCAAGCGCGAGGCCGACATCGCCGTGCGCAACACCCGGCCAGACAACCCCGACCTGATCGCCCGGCGCATCGCCCGTTGGCCGATAGGCCTGTTCGCCTCGCAAGGGTACGTGGATGCGCACGGCGTACCGGCGCCGGGATCGGCGTTCGAGGGGCATGACCTGGTGGTGTATCAGCCGTATTTGCAGGGCACCAAGGACATGACGCTGGTCAGTGAACCGGTGAGCCGTGGGCGGATTGTCTCCAGCCTGAGCTCCAGCCTGCTGGTACGCCGATCCATCGCGGCGGGGATCGGCATTGGCGAAATGTCAGTGTACATGGGGGAGAAGGATGGCCTGGTCCGGCTGTGGCCGGAGCGCACCCGGCCATTGCCCTACGACGTGTGGCTGGTGACCCATGCCGACTTGCGGCACACGGCCAGGGTGCGGGC
This sequence comes from Pseudomonas fluorescens, assembly GCF_902498195.1. Lineage (GTDB taxonomy): Bacteria > Pseudomonadota > Gammaproteobacteria > Pseudomonadales > Pseudomonadaceae > Aquipseudomonas > Aquipseudomonas fluorescens_BU. The sequence continues at coordinate 357,972 of NZ_CABVIY010000004.1, forward strand.
GGTGATCGATGAGATTGTCGAGGGGTTTTCCGGGACGGGTGAATGAATGGGCGGTTTTCCTGTAGGAGCTGCCGGAGGCTGCGATCTTTTGATCTTGCTGGTGAAAATCAAAAGATCGCAGCCTCGTTGCACTCGACAGCTCCTAGAGGGGTTTATGGCATTTCCGGCAATTCCTGTGGCCGCAGATCAAACACCAGCACCTCGGCATCCACGCCGTTGCCCAAGGTCAGCAACTGTTCGTCGCGGACCCGCACGCCGTCACCTTCCTGCAAGCGCATGCCGTTGAGTTCGACACTGCCACGCGCCACATGCACGTAGGCATAGCGGTCAGCGGCCAGTTCCAGGGCGGCGCTTTCCTGGCCGTCGATCAGCCCGGCATACACGCGTGCATCCTGGCGCACCTTCAGCGAACCCTTGGCGCCGTCCGGCGAGATGATCAGTTGCAGGCGGCCGCGTTTCTTCTGCGGGCTGAAATGCTCTTGCTGATAGCGCGGCTTGGCGCCGCTGACGTCGGGCACGATCCAGATTTGCAGGAAGTGCACCGGGCGTTTGTCCGAGTGGTTGTATTCACTGTGCGCCACGCCACTGCCGGCGCTCATCAGCTGCACGTCGCCGGGGCGGATCACCGAGCCGGTGCCCAGGGTGTCCTTGTGTTCCAGCGCGCCGTCGAGCACGTAGGAGAAAATTTCCATGTCGCGGTGCGGGTGCTGGCCGAAACCCTTGCCGGCCGCCACGCGGTCATCGTTGATCACCAGCAGGTCGGAAAAACCCTGCTCCTTCGGGTTGCGGTAGTTGGCGAAGGAGAAGGTGTGGAACGACTTCAACCAGCCGTGATTGGCCATGCCGCGATCAGTAGCTTTGCGAAGGGTCAGCATGATGGAATCTCCTGTGGGGACGTGAATTCGTCCGAGTGAGGAGAAGGTTAATGTTTATCGGTTGGTGCAATAAGTAGATGGAAATTGAAATACTGTCTCTTTGAGGTTGACAGTAAAGGACAGACGACGCTGACATCCTTCTTCGCCATAATGCACGGCAATGCCGAACCCATAACCCTGTGGGAGCGGGCTTGCTCGCGAATGCGATATCACATTCATCATCGTTGGTGACTGACACGCGGCCTTCGCGAGCAAGCCCGCTCCCACAGGGGCCGGTGTGCGGTCAGCAGCCCTTTTTTTGAACGTAGTGATTTGAACCCATGAAAACCGTGGCAATGGTGCTGTTCCCCGACTTTCTCCTGCTCGACATGGCCGGGCCCATGGAGGTGTTTTCCATTGCCAACCGCTACCTCAAGCCCGACGAGCACTATGTGCTGACGACCATTGGCACCGAGCCCGGCGCGTTGCGGGCGTCCAATGGCGTCAGCGTGCACGCCGATCTGCAGCTCGATCAGGCGTGTAGCGGTTTCGATTTGCTGCTGGTGCCCGGCGGCCCCGGTGCCTACAACGAGAAGCATCCGCCGCTGCTTGACTGGCTCAGGCACAACGTCAGCCGATCCAGGGCCTACGGCTCGATCTGCACCGGGGCGTTCGTGCTGGGACATGCCGGCCTGATTGACGGCTACCGCGTGACGACGCACTGGCACTACACCGAACGCCTGATCAAGGCCTTTCCAAAGTCCACCGTCGAAACCGACCAGATCTTCGTCCAGGATCGCAACCTCATGACCTCCGGTGGCGTCACCGCCGGTATCGACCTGGCACTGGCGGTGGTCGCCAGGGACCATGGCAAGAAAGTCGCCCAGGACGTGGCCAAAGTGTTGCTGGTGGTGATGAAGCGCCAGGGCGGCCAGGCCCAGTTCAGTCCGTTGATGGCGGCGGTGGCGCCCCAGGAAACGGCGATCACCCGGGTGCAGAACCATGTGCTCGAACACCTCGACGAAACCTTCAGCATCGAACGCATGGCCGGCCTGGCGACCATGAGCGCGCGCCACTTCGCCCGGGTCTTTGCCCGTGAAGTGGGCATGACGCCCATGGAATTCCTGCAAAGCGCCAGGATCGATCGTGCCCGCAACCTGCTGGAAACCAGCGACTTGCCGCTCAAGACCGTGGCCTTCAAAAGCGGCTTCGGCAGCGTGCGGCACATGCGTTTCCTGTTCAGTGAAAAACTCGGCCTGACCCCGAGTCAGTACCGTGAGCAATTCAGCTGACCCATGGGCCTTTTTGTGTGATCCGGGCAATGCGCAGGATCAGGTTTCAGTCGTGGTTTTTAATCTGGGTGTTATTTAAGTCCTACAAGTTGTCGCGAATATTCCTACAGTAGTTACTTGTTGTTTTATTATTTAATGGCGCTCAACTTCTATCGATTGAACATGCAGTGATGTTTGTGGTCTCGTGCCCGGCGTGGCGCGCTTCAGCGCCATGTCACACGAAACTGGACAGTTGCTGGCCACAGGGGATGAGCAGTTCATGAATACAACAAGGCACAGGTGGCTGGTGTTGGTCATTGTTTCAATGGCGTGTTTGTTAGTTGCCATTGACATGACGGTTCTCTATATCGCTTTACCTGCTTTAACCCGCGAGTTACAGGCCTCCAGCTCCGAAAAGCTCTGGATCGTGAACATGTATCCACTGGTCATCGCTGGATTACTGCTAGGGGCTGGCACTTTAGGCAATCGAATCGGGCATAAGCGCCTTTTTATCAGTGGCCTGTTCATCTTCGGCGTGGCGTCGTTACTGGCGGCGTTTTCTTCCTCTTCGCCCATGTTGATTTTTGCCCGCGCGCTGCTGGGCGTCGGGGCGGCCGCCATGATGCCCACGACACTGGCGATCATCAGTTCAACCTTCGAAGATCACAACGAACGATCGATCGCCGTTGCTATCTGGGCAGTTGTTGTTTCGGGCGGGGCGGCAGTTGGCCCGTTGATCGGTGGACTGTTACTTGAGTATTTCTGGTGGGGGGCGATGTTTGTGATCAACGTTCCAATCGTTTTGATCGCGTGCTGGCTCTCGGGAAGACTGATCAAAAATATCAAGAACGATTCGGCTCAACCCTGGGACCTGATCGCTTCACTTCAGATCATGGTGGCGTTAATCAGTCTGGTGTTTGCGATCAATGAAATTGCCCGACAGGTACCTTCTTATGAAGCTGTCGCCGTGGCACTGGTGATCTGTATTTCCGTTGCCTTGCTGTTCGCTCGTCGCCAGCGTAGCGAAAGCCCACTGATCGATAGGCAGCTCTTTCGCAATCCCGTCTTTTGCTCTGCTTTTCTGGCCGGGTTGATGGGCGCCGGGTGCCTGGTGGCCATTAACCTGGTCCTCAGCCAGCGACTGCAACTGGTAGTGGGATTATCGCCTTTGCAGGCGGGGCTCTATTTCCTGCCGTTGTCATTAGGCGCCCTTGTTGGCGGCCCGTTGAGTGGCTGGTTCCTGCTGCGTTTCAAGAACGAAGGGTTGCTGGCCTTTGTACTGACCCTGTATGCGGCGGGTATCGCCATGTTCCTGTTGAGCTTCTCCTATCCCATTTTCCTGCAGATGGTTTGTCTCTTGCTGCTCGGTGTTTGTTTTGGCGCCTGCATGACCGCTGCGTCCCATACCATGATGTCTGCAGCCGGGCCCGAGCGTGAGGGGATGGCTGCCTCTTTCGACGACCTCACCGTTCAACTGGGTGGAGCACTGGGAATTGCAATCATGGGCAGCTTGATGTCGATCGTTTACAGCCGCACATTGTCCATCCCTGAGGACACCTTGAATGCCGAGTCGGCCCGGGACGGCATCGACAGCGCGATATTGATGGCCGAACAGTTTCCAGGGGCGGTTGGCGATTCACTGGTCATGAATGCACACCAGGCTTTTGAAAACTCTGTTTTTTCGGTGCTGGCGGCGGCGATTATCGTGTTGCTGGTGATCGCGGCATGGGTCCGATTCAACGTCAGTCGCGCCATCAAGCCTGCGGTTTAGCGGATCTGGTTGGCCGTTTTGCGCACCGTAATGGCCGTGAAGCTCCCCCCGTGGCGGTTGTGTCGTCACCGAGTCCTGCCAAGATAGCCGTGAACTCATTGCAAGGAAGGTACGGGGCCTGGATGGACTCGCGTACCGAGCAGGCTCCCGGCGGGTGAAAGTGCATGAATAGCCTTAGAGATTTACCCAGCGACACGGTGCTGCGCTTCGGTGCCTACAGCTTCCACCTGGGTCAGCGCCTGGTCCTTGAAGGCGATCAGCCGTTGCGTCTGGGCGGGCGGGCCCTGGATATTCTGCAGGTGCTGCTCGAACACGCGGGTTCGGTGGTCAGCAAGGCGGCACTCATCGCTCAGGTGTGGCCGCGCTCGGTGGTCGAGGAAATCAACCTGCGGGTGCACATTGCCGCGCTGCGCCGGGCCTTTCGTGACGGGCAGGACGGGCAGTGCTACATCGTCAATATTCCCCAGCGCGGCTACAGCTTTGTCGCGCCGGTGCATCAGGCATCGGAGCACACGCCGGTCCCCTTCGAAAACCTGCACAAGCCCCAACACAACCTGCCAGCACGGTTGACGCCGGTCATCGGCCGCGATGCGGTGGTGGGCAACCTGGTGCGGCTGTTGCCGGTGCGGCGCTTTATGACACTGGTCGGCCCCTGCGGTATCGGCAAGACCACCGTGGCCCTGCGGGTCGCCGAATTGCTGTTGCAGCATTATCGCGACGGCGTGTGGCGGGTGGACCTGGCGATGATCGATGACCCGGCGCAGGTGGTCGATCACCTGACCCGGGCCCTGGCGCTGGACATCGGCACCACCCTGGAGGCGCTCGGCCAACGGCATGCGTTGCTGATCCTCGATAACGGCGAACACCTGCTGGAACGCTGCCGCACCCTGGTCGAAACGCTGCTGGCGTCGGCGCCACGCCTGTCGATTCTGGTCACCAGCCGCGAACCGCTGCTGGCCGTCGGCGAAACCCTGCTGCCGCTGCCACCGCTGGTGGTGCCGCCGACTTCGGCGTTGCGCAGTGTCGATGAAGTCATGGGGTATTCGGCGGTGCAGTTGTTCGTCAGCCGTGCCCGCGCCCGTCAGCAAGGATTTGCCTTGCGTGAACAGGACCTCAAGGCCGTGCGCGAAATCTGTCGGCGGCTCGATGGCTTGCCCCTGGCGATCGAACTGGCGGCGGCGCAGATCGATGCGCTTGCGCTGGTGGGCCTGCAGGCACAACTGGATAACTGCTTCCAGCTGCTGACCCAGGGTCGGCGCACTGCTGTCCCCCGGCACCAGACCCTCAAGGCGGCGCTGGACTGGAGTTATGAACGGCTGAGCCCGGTGGAGCAGACCGTGTTGCAGCGCCTGGCGGTGTTCAAGTCGGCGTTCACCCTGGACGCGGCGATGGGCGTGGTCAGTTGCGCCACGCTGTTGCCCGCCAGCCTGAGCAAAGTCCTGCAAAGCCTGGCGCTCAAGTCGCTGCTGTCGCAGGAACAAGCCAACGGCGTGAAACGCTACCGCTTCCTCAACACCACCCGCCGTTACGCGCTGGAAAAACTCGAACACAGCGGCGCCTTGCGCACTTTCGAAAGGCGCTACGCCGGTTACATCAGCCAGGCGCATCGGCCCTCAGAGCGGCAGGTGGTCCTGCAACTCGCCGAGTAGGCGCTGCACGGCGACGAGGTCGGGCGTGGCATGCCCTTCGGTGAAGCGCTGGAAGATCGGCGTCAGCAGTTCGTGGGCTTGCAGGTAGCGACCCTGACGCTGCCAAAGTCGCGCCAGGGTCGTGGCACTGCGCAGTTCCCAGGCCAGTGCCCCCTGGGATCTGGCCACGTTGAGCGCCTTGAGCAGCACGGTTTCGGCGGTGCAATTTTTGACCGGGCAATCGGCCGCCAGCAGCGCATCGGCGCGGGCTCGCAGAATCTCCGCCGTGCTCCAGCCCGCCGCACCGCTGTCGGCGCGCGCCAGCAGGTCGTCATCGACCAGCGCCGTGTCCAGGGTGACCATGATCTCCTTGATCAAGCCAATGCTCGAACGCCGCGATACCTGAGCATCCGCAGCGTCGATGACCTGCGCGTAGTGCCGGGCCCAGGTGTAGAACAGCAGTACCGAGTTTTTCTGTGCCTGTTCCAGCAGCAGGCGCAGCAGCTCGCGAGCGGTATGGGTATCGCCGTTGTAGTGGGCGATCGGGATACCCGCGAGCGCCAGGGTGTAGCAGATGGACGTGCCATGGTTGATCTGCAGGCCAATGTCCAGGGCTTGTCGGGCGGTGCGCCAGGCCTGCTCCGGTTGACCCTGTATCCAGAGGACGCGCGCCAGGATGGTCAGGGCGGCGACGCTCTGGTCGTACTGCACGCCAAAACCATGGGTGAAGCGATTGAGGTGGCCGCTGTGGGCCATGCGCTGGATCACTTCTTCGGCATTGATTCGCGCCCGTGACTGGTCGCCGGCAAAGTGCAGCGCCAGCACACGCAAGCGATGCATGCTCAGGGACAGCACCGGGTCGCCTCGCATGCCCAGCCGATCGAATTGCTGGCTTTGTTCCAGCGCCATCTGATATTTGCCGCAGAGGAGGTTGACCGCCAGATACCCGGAAACGGCGCGCAGTTCTCCCACCACGTCATTGCACTGCCTGGCCAGGGTCCGGGCGGTGACGAAAGCGCCGATGGCCTCGGCCGTTCCGCCCTGGGCGTGGTAGCAGGCGCTGCCGAGGGCGAGCTTCAGGGTCATTTTCAAATGCGGGCAGGGTTCGGCGGTGGCATCGAGCAGGGCCAGGGCCTTGCGCACATGACCGCCGTGCTCCCTGGGCAGCGACAGTTCCTGCCAAAGCGGCGCGGACGCCGCCGTCAAGCGGATCGCCAGCGTCTGCGGGCCCTGGGCATTCAATCCCCAATCGAGGGCCGCGCGGATGTCCTCCAGGCTGCGCGCATAACGCTCGATCCATAACGCGGTCGGCGTTTGCTCCCACTCGTTTTGTGCCTGTTGCATCAAGGCCAGGCAGCGCTCGGCATGGCGTTCCCGGGTGCCGGGCAATTCAGCGGCCTGGTCGAGTTTTTCCAGGGCATAGCAGCGGGTGGTGTCGAGCAAACGGTAGAACACTTCTTCGTCGCCGACGTCCACGCTGAGCAGGGATTTGGCCACCAGTTGCGTGATCGAGCCAAACACCTCGCGAGGTTCGATGTGTTCGCCGACGATCACCGCCGCGGCCGACGCCAGGGTGAAACCGCCGCGGAACACGCCGAGTCGGCGCAGGCAGGTCTGTTCGCAGGCACTGAGCAGTTCGAAGCTCCAGTCCAGCGTGGCGCGCAGGGTCTGGTGCCGGCCCATGTTCGTGTGGCTGCCGTGGGGGAGCAGGCGAAAACTGTCTTGCAGTTGCGCGAGCAAACCGCCGAGGCCGAGGCTGGCGACTTGTGCGGCGGCCAGTTCCAGGGCCAGTGGAATGCCGTCGAGGCGTCGGCAGATGTCGATCAACAGCGGTAACTCGGCATCGCTCAGTTCGAAGCTGTCGTGGCTGGTCGTGGCCCGCTCGACGAACAACTGCAATGCGGAAAAACTCAGGGCCTGGGCGCGGTCGAGCACGGCAATGGGCGGCGGGCAGTCCAGGGATTCGAGGCGCTGGACGAACTCGCCCTCGGCCCGCAGGCTCTCGCGGCTGGTGGCCAGGATATGCACCAGCGGCGCGCCACGCAGCAGGCTTTCACACAGCAGGGCGACGTGGTCGAGCAGGTGCTCGCAGTTATCGATGACCAGCAGCATCTGACGTTCGCGCAGGAACAGGGCGAGGCTGTTCAGCGGTTCGTCATCGTGCAGGGACAGGTCGAGCAACGCGGCCAGATGGCCGGTGATCATCAAAGGGTCATTGATCGGCGCCAGGTCCAGCAGGCGAATACCGTCGCGATAGCGGCCGATCAGATGCTCGGCGACGCGCAGGGCCACGGTGGTCTTGCCGATGCCGCCGGGGCCGACCAGGGTGATGAAGCGCTGGCGCGGCAGTTGGGTCACCAGGTGGTCGACCAGGGTCTGGCGACCGATCAAGCGGGTGCGGCGCAGGGGCAGGTTGTGCCCGATCGACTCAGCCGCATCGCGTGGCGGGCGTGGCTCGATGTGCTCCACGGCGTAGGGTGCGACGAAACTGTAGCCGCGCTGGGCCACGGTGATGATGTAGCGCTGGCCGGCCTGCCCGTCGCCGAGGGCCTTGCGCAGCGCCGCCATGTGCACCCGCAGGTTGATCTCTTCCACCACCGTGTCGGGCCAGACTCTGGCGATCAGCTGTTGTTTGCTGACCACGTTCCCGGCGTGCTCCAGCAGGATCAACAGAATGTCCATGGCCCGTCGGCCCAGGCGCAGGGGTTGGTCGGCCTCCAGCACCAGGCGTTGTCCGGGATAGATCCTGTAGGGGCCGAAATGCACAGCCTGTTCGAGGGAAAGGGTCAACGGGTCACTCCTGGCTGCATCCGTCTAATTCGCGGTTTTGGAGCATATTCCGCAGGTTTGTTCATCAGCGCAATCGGTGATCAGACGGACTGTCGGGTGTTCGCTTCGACCGCCGGTTGCCAGGTACGCAAGGCAGCTGCGTTTTTATTGGGCGCCGCAGCCGTGGCGGGGCGTGCGGGGCGTTATGGAAAATTAACAACGTTTAACTCGTCCACCGTCTGCTCCACGCCCAAAACTGTAGGCGCTGGCGAAGGCTGCGATCTTTTGAAGCGGCAAGATCAAAAGATCGCAGCCTTCGCCAGCGCCTACAGGGATTTGACACTTCACAAGGACACCGGGATGAGCAACGTAGTGGTGGTTTATCACAGTGGCTACGGGCATACCCGCGTCATGGCCGAAGCCGTGGCCCAGGGGGTGGAGCGTCACCCGGGCAGCACCTGCCGGCTGATCGCGGTCGAGGAGGTGGCCGAACACTGGGACCACCTGCACCGTGCCGACGCCATCATCTTCGGCGCCCCGACCTACATGGGCAGCGCGTCGGCGGCCTTCAAGGGCTTCATGGAAGCCACGGCGGCGTTCTACCTGGCGCAACCGTGGCGCGACAAACTGGCGGCGGGTTTCACCAATTCCGGTTGCCTGTGCGGCGACAAGCTCAACACCCTGCTGCAGATGGCGGTGTTCGCTGCCCAGCATTCGATGCTCTGGGTCGGTCTCGACCTGCTGCCGGCGCGCTCCGCCAGCGGGGTGTTCGACGGACAAATGAACCGGCTCGGCAGTTCCCTGGGCGCCATGGCCCAGTCGAATGTCGAACAGTCGCCCAACGACGCACCACCCGCCGAAGACCGCTGCACCGCGGCCCATCTGGGCGAGCGGGTGGCGCGGCTGGCCGAGCGGATGGGCCGCGCCGCCGATTGACCGGGATCAAGGCCGCGGGCATCGAGGCGGCAGGATCGGTGAAAGCTTCTACGCTGAATGTCTGCCCCGGTGCGGGCGTAGATCCGCGCCGGCTTTCGCTCCTGATGAGCAGCAGTCCATTGAGAATCCGTCCATGAAAAAGCTGACCAACGCCACCGGCGCCCCGGTAGCCGATAACCTCAATATCCAGACCGCCGGCCCACGTGGCCCGGCGCTCCTGCAAGACATCTGGTTGCTGGAAAAACTCGCCCATTTCGACCGTGAACTGATCCCCGAACGCCGCATGCACGCCAAGGGGTCGGGCGCCTACGGCACCTTCACCGTGACCAATGACATTACTCGTTACACAAAAGCCGATATCTTCAGCTCGGTGGGCAAGCAGACACCGCTGTTCGTGCGTTTTTCCTCGGTGGCCGGCGAGCGCGGCGCTGCCGATGCCGAGCGCGATATCCGTGGTTTCGCGGTCAAGTTCTACACCGACGAAGGCAACTGGGACATCGTCGGCAACAACACCCCGGTGTTTTTCTTCCGCGACCCGCTGCGTTTTTCCGACCTCAACCACGTGGTCAAGCGCGACCCGCGCACGGGCCTGCGCAACGCCACCAGCAACTGGGATTTCTGGACCCTGCTGCCCGAGGCGCTGCACCAGGTGACGATCGTCATGAGCGATCGCGGCATTCCCACCAGCTTCCGCCACATGCACGGTTTCGGCAGCCACACCTTCAGCCTGATCGACCGCGACAACCAGCGGGTGTGGGTGAAGTTTCACTTTGTCTGCCAGCAAGGCATCGATAACCTGTCGGATGCCGAGGCGGCCGAAGTGGTCGGCAAGGACCGCGAAAGCAACCTGCGGGATTTGTACGAGACCATCGAGGCGGGCCATTTTCCGCGCTGGAAACTGTGCATCCAGGTGATGACACCGGAACAGGCCAACACCTATCGGCACAACCCGTTCGACCTGACCAAGGTCTGGCCGCATGGCGAGTTTCCGCTGATCGAGGTCGGCACCATGGAGCTCAACCGCAACGCCGAAAACCACTTCGCCGAAATCGAACAGGCGGCGTTTTCCCCGGCCAACGTGGTGCCTGGCGTCAGCTTCTCGCCGGATCGCATGCTCCAGGCGCGGCTGTTTTCCTACGGCGATGCCCAGCGCTATCGCCTCGGGGTCAACTTCAACCACATCCCGGTCAACGCCCCGCGCTGCCCGCATCACAGCTACCACCGCGACGGCGCCATGCGCACTGACGGCAACCTGGGCGGCACCGCCAGTTATTTCCCGAACAGCGTGGGGGAGTGGGAGGATTCCAAGGAATTGTCCGAGCCGCCGCTGCCGCTGGAAGGCTTTGCCCAGCACTATGATCACCGGCTTGAAGAAGACCACTACGAGCAGCCGGGCAACCTGTTCCGCCTGCTCGACCCGGCACGCCAGCAGCTGTTGTTCGACAACACGGCGCGGGCCATGAACGGTGTTCCGCAATTGATCTGCCAGCGGCATATCGACAACTGCACCAAGGCTGATCCGGCCTATGGACGTGGTGTGGCCGAAGCATTGGAGCGGCTGGTTCCGTTGGGCTAATACAAATCCACAGGACATCATGATCCCCTGTGGGAGCGAGCCTGCTCGCGAAGAGGCCGGCACATTCAACACCGATGTTGCCCGCCAGTCCGCCTTCGCGAGCAGGCTCGCTCACAGGAGGGATTTTTTGTCCGGCCTACCGGGTTGCGTGGCTTATTGCACGCACCGTCCGGCAACGCCACGCAAACGGGTTGATGCCTTCACTGCGGGTGAACATGTGGCAGAAATGTGCCTGGTCGCAGAAGCCGCATTCCAGGCTGATCTGCGTGAGGCTCAGGTCCGTGTGCTGGATCAACAGCTTGGCTCGATTGATGCGTTGTTCGCGGATCCATTCCTGGGGCGAGAGGCCGGTGCTGCATTTGAAAGCGCGGGAAAAATGACTGCGCGACAACGAACAGGCGTTGGCCAGCTCGGTCACTTCCAGGGTTTCGCCAAGGCGTTCGAGGATCAGTTGTTTCACTAACCGTTCGCGTTGCGGGCTGAGGCCACCGGCGTTTTTCTTTGGCGTTGGCGTGACTGTCGCGCGGGCGGCGTTTTGCTGTGAGTAAGCCATGGCGAATGTCCGTGTCGGTAGGCTTCATTCTTGAACCCGAGGGCTCTGGCTTGCGAGTTAAACGTTGTTAATTCCTTGTTGATTTCGGGCAGTCCCGGGCAAATTCAGACACAATCACTGCCTCGCGCCTGGCTGAACACAAGGAACCCGTGCCTATGAACCGAAACGATCTGCGTCGCGTCGACATGAACCTGCTGGTGATCTTCGAAGCGCTGATGTTCGAAAAGAACCTGACCCGCGTCGCGGAAAAACTGTTCATGGGCCAGCCGGCGGTGAGCGCCGCCCTTGGCCGGTTGCGCGATCTGTTCGACGACCCGTTGCTGTTGCGCAACGGTCGCGGCATGGAGCCGACGGGCCGCGCGCTGGCGATTCTCAAGGAACTGCAACCGGCGATGGACACCATTTCCGGCGCGGTCAGCCGGGCCAAGGAGTTCGATCCGGCCACCAGTTGCGATGTGTTTCGCATCGGGCTGTCGGACGATGCCGAGTTTGGCCTGTTCCCGCCGTTGTTGCGCCAATTGCAGGAAGAGGCGCCGGGGATTGTGGTCGTGGTGCGCCGAGCCAATTACCTGTTGATGCCGGCGTTGCTGGCCTCCGGTGAAATCTCCGTGGGCGTGAGCTACACCACCGATCTGCCGGCCAATGCCAAGCGCAAGACACTGCGCGACATTCCCTGCAAGGTGCTGCGTGGCGACACCCGGCCGGGGACGTTGACGCTGGATGAATACTGCGCGCGGCCCCACGCCATGGTGTCGTTTTCCGGCGATTTGAGCGGCAACATCGACCTGGACCTGGCGAAGATCGGCCGCTGTCGCAAGGTGGTGTTGGGCGTGCCGCAGTTCAGTGGCCTGCGCGCCTTGCTGGCCGGGACCGAGATGATTGCCACCGTGCCGGACTATGCGGCTTGCGCGCTGGTCGAGGGTTGCGGCTTGCGGGCCGAGGATCCGCCGTTTGCGATCGAGGCGGCGCAATTGTCGATGGCCTGGAGCGGGGTGCATGACAACGACCCGGCGGAGCGGTGGTTGCGTTCGCGGATCAGTCAGTTCATGTCAGCGCCTCTGGATATTCCGGTCACTGCCTGATTGTCACGGATGCCCCTGCTTGCGATGGCGGCCTGACAGCCGACCATTTTCTTGGTGGTGTACATATCCATTTCCTGCGGTAACGGCCACTGGCGGTTTCGCCGCACGGCGCTACGCGCCTGCCCCCCGGATAAACGCCGGAACGAGGCCTCCCGAGGGGCGGGTGGATCAAGATCAAAAGCTGCAGGCGAGCTAACGCTCGGCCTGATGAGTGGTGAGCGCGGGTGTACATCACACCGCTTTTGTGGGAGCGGGCTTGCTCGCGAAGGCGGCCTGACAGCCGACCTGTCTTCACGGATGAACTCGATCCCCTGTAGGAGCGAGCCTGCTCGCGATGGGCGTCCAGGCACCGCGATCATCCAGACAGCACTCGTCATCTTTAACCTCCATCGCGAGCAGGCTCGCTCCTACAGGAAACCGGATCGGTTTCAGATCCGCGTGCCCGGCGAAAAAGAGCACGTACATCCAATTTTTTCCTTCCCCGCACCGGCACTATTTCCCTCAACCTGTTTCGCCGGAGCCTTTTGTCATGCCTCAAGCCCATTCCCAGAGCACGCCAGCCCCGGGGTTCGATGAAGTCGTGACCCTGATCGTCAAACACCGGATCAAGGCCGGTTTTGAAGCGCCTTATGAGGCCTGGCTGCGCAACATCGTCAAGGTGGCCGGACAGAGCGAAGGGCACCTGGGGGTGGACGTGGTCCGTGGCAAGCACGCCGGCTTGCAGATGTTCACCTGCGTGCTGCGCTTCTGTTCCACCGAGGCCATGCAGCGCTGGCTCGATTCGCCGCAACGCCAGGCGCTGGTCGACGAAGCCGCGCCGATGCTGGCCGACGGCGACCAGACCGAAGTCAACCCGGTCAACGAATTCTGGTTCGCCCCGCTGGCCGATGCCGCCTCGCCACCGCCGCGCTGGAAGCAGGCCGTGGTGACGTTGCTGGTGATCCTGCCGCACACCTTGCTGGTGCCGCTGATCTGGGGGCCGTTGTTGCAACTCAATGCCTTCCTGTCCAGCTACGTGGTCGCCACGTTCCTGATCACCCTGACCATCGTGCTGTCGGTGGTGTACGTCTTCATGCCGCTGGCCACGCGCCTGTTCGCCCGGTGGCTCGAAGCCGGCCAGTCCCATTCCGCTTAGCCCTCTACAAACATGCCTTAAGGAAACGCGATGAACGCCGATCTGATTTTGTTCAATGGCCAGTTTCATACCGTTGACCGGGAAAACCCGCGCGCCAGCGCCGTGGCCATCCGCGAGGGCCGCTTCGTCGCGGTCGGCACCGATGCCGAGGCCATGGCGCTGCGCGGCTCGGGCACACAGGTCATCGATCTCAAGGGCCGTTGCGTGATTCCCGGTCTCAACGATTCGCACCTGCACCTGATCCGTGGCGGCTTGAACTACAACCTTGAATTGCGCTGGGAAGGCGTGCCGTCGCTGGCCGACGCGCTGCGCATGCTCAAGGAGCAGGCCGACCGCACGCCGACACCGCAGTGGGTGCGGGTGGTGGGCGGCTGGAACGAATTCCAGTTCGCCGAAAAGCGCATGCCGACCCTGGAAGAACTCAACCAGGCGGCGCCGGACACCCCGGTGTTTGTCCTGCACCTGTACGACCGCGCCTTGCTCAATCGCGCGGCCTTGCGCGTGGCCGGTTACACCCGCGATACGCCTAACCCGCCGGGTGGCGAGATTGTCCGCGATGCCAACGGCAACCCCACCGGCATGCTGGTGGCGCGTCCCAACGCGATGATTCTCTACTCGACCCTGGCCAAGGGGCCGAAGCTGCCGCTGGAGTATCAGGTCAACTCGACCCGCCAGTTCATGCGCGAACTCAATCGCCTGGGCCTGACCAGCGCCATCGATGCCGGCGGTGGTTTCCAGAATTATCCGGACGACTACCAAGTGATCGAGCAGTTGGCCAAGGACCAGCAACTGACCATTCGCATCGCCTATAACCTCTTCACTCAGAAGCCCAAGGAAGAGCTGACGGACTTCCAGAACTGGACCGGCAGCGTCAAGTTGCACCAGGGCGACGATTACCTGCGGCACAACGGCGCCGGGGAAATGCTGGTGTTCTCGGCGGCGGACTTCGAGGACTTCCTCGAACCGCGCCCGGACCTGCCGCAAAGCATGGAAGACGAACTGGAGCCGGTGGTGCGCCACCTGGTCGAGCAGCGCTGGCCGTTCCGTTTGCACGCCACCTACAACGAATCCATCAGCCGCATGCTCGACGTGTTCGAGAAGGTCAACCGTGATATCCCGTTCAACGGTTTGCCGTGGTTCTTCGACCATGCCGAAACCATCACCCCGCAGAACATTGAGCGGGTGCGGGCGCTGGGTGGCGGTATCGCGATTCAGGACCGCATGGCGTTCCAGGGCGAATATTTTGTCGAGCGCTATGGCGCCAAGGCCGCCGAAGCCACGCCGCCGATCCAGCGCATGCTCGCCGAAGGCGTGCCCGTTGGCGCCGGCACCGACGCGACGCGGGTCTCCAGCTACAACCCCTGGACCTCGCTGTACTGGATGGTCAGCGGTCGCACCGTGGGCGGCCTGGCGCTGCACGCCGAAGGCCTGTCGCGCCAGACCGCGCTGGAACTGTTCACCCACGGCAGCGCCTGGTTCTCGTCCGAGCAGGGCAAGAAAGGCCAGATCAAGGTCGGGCAACTGGCGGACGTGGCGGCGTTGAGCGCGGATTTTTTCAGTGTCGACGAAGAAGCGATCAAGTGGATCGAGTCGGTACTGACCGTGGTCGGCGGCAAGGTGGTGTACGCCGCTGGCGATTTCGAGAAGCTCGGACCTGCCAGCGTGCCGGTGCTGCCGGACTGGTCGCCGGTGGTGAAAGTCCCGGGCCACTGGCGGCCGGACTCGCCGTTGCAGGCGCAGGTTCATGTGTGCAGCGGGCCGTGCCAGGTGCATTCCCACAGCCATGAGCGGGCGCGTCTGTCGAATGCGCCGGTCAGCGATTTCGCCGGTTTCTGGGGCGCCTTCGGCTGTTCGTGCTTTGCCTTCTGATACCCGTTAAACAGCGCCGGGCCTACGGGTCCGGCACGCAAGCGACAACCATCCACCAAGGAGTTTTCCATGAGCAACGTTCCGTACTCTCGCCTGAACAAAGACGACGCTGTTGTGCTGCTGGTCGATCACCAGACCGGCCTGATCTCGCTGGTGCAGGATTTCTCGCCCAACGAATTCAAGAACAACGTGCTGGCCCTGGGCGACATCGCCAAGTTCTTCAAGCTGCCGACCATCCTCACCACCAGTTTCGACAAAGGTCCGAACGGTCCGATCGTGCCGGAACTCAAGGCGCAATTCCCCGACGCGCCGTTCATTGCGCGCCCGGGCCAGATCAACGCCTGGGACAACGAAGACTTCGTCAAGGCCGTGAAGGCCACCGGTCGCAAGCAACTGATCATCGCCGGTGTAGTGACCGACGTGTGCGTGGCGTTCCCGACCCTCTCGGCCATTGCCGAAGGGTTTGAAGTGTTCGTGGTGACCGACGCTTCCGGCACCTTCAACACCACCGTGCAACAAGCCGCCTGGGCGCGCATGTCGGCCGCCGGTGCACACCTGCTGAACTGGTTCTCGGTGGCGTGCGAGCTGCAAGGCGACTGGCGCAACGACATGGAAGGCCTGGCCAACCTGCTGTCCGAACGCCTGCCGAACTACCGCAACCTGATCAACAGCTACACCACGTTTACGGCCAAGTAACAGTGCTTTGGCAACACACATAACCCAATGTGGGAGCGGGCTTGCTCGCGAAACCGGAGTGTCAGGCGACATCAACGCTGACTGACACGCCGCTTTCGCGAGCAAGCCCGCTCCCACAGGGGGTCATCGGTTTTGCAACCACCCCAGAAATCCCCCTTTCCTGATCGGCGCGGGCTTGGCCATCAACGCCAACCGGCTGTTCTGCTGGCGCACCGCTTGCAATTTGTTCAAGGCCCGACCGACTTCGCTGCGTTGCTCCATGCATGCGCGGGTGAGGTTTTTGTCGAGCCGATAAATGATGCACGAGGTGAGGGCGGTGAAGCAGGCATGGGACGGTGAGTCGGTGAGGATGCTTTGCTCGCCCATGACTTCGCCAGGCCCCATGCGTCCGGCTTCGGTACGGCCGGTGCCGTCGGGCACGGCGGCGCTGACCACGCCGGTGGCGATCACGTACAGGCTGTCCGGCACTTCATCGAGCTCCAGTACCACCTGACCGGCCGCGTACTGCTGCGCCACCATCGACTCGGCGAGGCGATCGCGTTCTTCGTTGCTCAGCGTGCGGAAGACTTTCACCTCGTCAAGCAAGGCGCGGGCGCGGGTCGAGGGTTCGATCACGCCGTCCGGTTGCCGGGAAATGCCGGCGGCTTCCAGATGACGGTGCGCGAGGTCGAACAGTTGATTGCGCACTTCGCTTTTTTTCCCCAGTTCAGCGATGAAGCCGCTGGCCACGTACTCGGACAGGGTGTCCCCGGCTTCCTTGAGCACGGCCTTGGGGGCTGGCGACAGCAACAGGCTGCTGCTGCCGCGCAGCGTGCGATCGAGGGCGTCGAGGACCCGGCGTGGGCGGATGTGGTTGGGCACCTTGATGCTGATCGAGACTCCGTGCATGTGGGTCGGACGACTGAGGTTGATGATCTTCGCCTTGGCTGCCACCGAGTTGGGCACCACCGCCGTGGTGCCGGCGCTGGTGAGCAAGTGGGTGGCGCGCCAGTTGATGTCCAGCACCTTGCCTTCGACGCCGTCGATCATCACCAGGTCATCCACCTGATAGGGCTTGGTGGTGTTGAGCACGATGCCGGAGAACACGTCGCTCAAGGTACTTTGCAAGGCCAGGCCGACCACGATCGCCACCACCCCGGACGTCGCCAGCAGCCCTTTGACCGGCAACTCCAGCACATAACCGGCCGCCGCGACGATGGCGGCCAGGAACACCAGCGCGCCGATCACGTCCTGCAACAGCCGTCCGCTGTGGCCGATGCGGCGCATCAACACCAGGCCGATGATTTCGGTGAGTACGCGCGCGGCGTACAGCCACCAGACAATCCCCAAAGCGGTGGCGCCGAGTTGCGCCACGCGGTCATCGGCAAACGACGGCGCCTGCAACGGACTGATGCCGGCATTGATGACCAGGGTGCTGAAGACCAGGAACAGGCCCGTGCGCAAACCAATGCGCACCACGCGATGCTGGACGGGCGCGAGGTGCCAGAGCAGCGCGTCGATCACCAGCAACAGGGCGCTCCAGGACAGCAGGTGGGCGAGGACAAAGGACATGGAAGAACTCCGGTGAAAGGCGGGAGGGGCTGACTGATGGGTTTTTCTGAGGGGGGCTTTTCTGTGGGAGCGGGCTTGCTCGCGAAAGCGGTGGATCAGCTCACTGTGATGTTGAATGTGATGCCACCTTCGCGAGCAAGCCCGCTCCCACAGAAAAGCCCTTCGCCACACAGGGTTGTGTGGCGAAGGGCTTTGCTCAGTTCAAGTGAGCCTTGAGCTCCAGCGCCGCCTGACGCACCGCCGCTTGCACCTCAGGAATTGCGCTCAGCGGATTGAGCAAGCCGAAGTCATGGATCATCCCGTTGTAGCGCACCGAGGTCACCGCGACGCCGGCCGCATCCAGGTGGCGGGCATAGCTTTCGCCTTCATCGCGCAGCACGTCGAACTCGGCGGTCTGCACCAGCGCGGCGGGCAGGCCCTTGAGCTGTTCGGCGCTGGCGTTCAGCGGCGAGGCGTGGATCTGAGCGCGTTCGGCCGGGACGGTGGTGTAGTTGTCCCAGAACCACTGCATCATGCCCTTGGTGAGGAAATGGCCCTCGGCAAATTGCTGGTACGAGCCATTGTCGAACCCGGCGTGGGTCACCGGCCACATCAGCAACTGGAAGCGCAGTGCCGGGGTTTTCTGTTCCTTGGCCATCAACGCCACGACCGCCGCCATGTTGCCGCCGACGCTGTTGCCGGCCACCGCCAGTCGCTTGCCATCGACGCCGATGTCCTGGCCATGCTCGGCCACCCAGCGGGTCGCGGCGTAGGCCTGGTTGATCGCGGTCGGGTACTGCGCTTCCGGCGACGGCGTGTAATCGACGTACACCGCGACGGCACCGGAGCCCACCACCAGGTCGCGAATCAGCCGTTGGTGCGTCGGGAAGTCGCCCAGCACCCAGCCGCCGCCGTGGAAGAACATGAACACTGGCAGCTCGCCCTTGACCTTGGCCGGGCGGACGATTTTCAGCTGGATCACCTGGCCGTCGACCTTGATCGCCCGGTCGCTCACCTCGACCCCGGACAGGTCCACCTTCACCGACGCCTGGGCACCGGTCAGCACCGCACGGGCATCTTTCGGGCTCAGTTGTTCAAGGGGCTTGCCACCGCCGGCGGCGAGGGCTTCGAGAAAGGCCTGGGTGGTGTGTTCGACACCAGGGCTGCCGGCGGCAAAAGCGTTGCCGACCGCGAGGGCGAGCAGGGTGGTGGTCAGGGTTTTCTGGACGATGTTCATGGGGTAATTCCTTTTAAATTTGAGGTTACCGTCCCCGTAGGAGCTGCCGAAGGCTGCGATCTTTTGATCTTCAGCGATCTTGAAAGGATCAACTGCAAAAGATCGCAGCCTTCGGCAGCTCCTACAGATATCGGGTTTGATGTCGGTGGAGTTCATTTGCACCGTGGACACAGATTAATAGGGTGCTGGAAAGGGAAAAAGCCGCTATAAAGCGTTTAACTGTCAACCAGGAAGTGACAATGAACCCGTTCGAAGACATGCGTATTTTTTGCCAGGTCATGGAGTCCGGCAGCTTCACCGCCGCCGCCGATCAATTGGGCCTGTCCAAGCAATTCGTCAGCCGGCGCCTGATGCAGCTTGAAGAGCGCCTCGGGGTGCGCCTGCTCAATCGCTCGACGCGGCGCCTGGACGTCACGCCCCTGGGCCAGAGTTACTACGAATCGGCGCTGCGCCTGCTGGGTGAGGTCGAACAAGTGGAACAGGGCATCGCCGGGCAAACCACCGAGCCACGCGGCACGGTGCGCATCAGCGCGCCGCTGTCGTTTGCGCTGGCGCACCTGGGCTGTCTGCTGCCGTTGTTCCTGCAACGCTACCGTGACGTCACGGTGGAAGTGGACTTGAGCGATCGCCCGGTGGACCTGCTCGGTGAGGGCTACGACCTGGCCTTGCGCATCGGCGTTCTCGAAGACTCGACGTTGATTGCCCGGCGCATCGCTTCCATCGAGCGCGTGTACTGCGCGAGCCCCGCGTACCTGGCCGACCGGGGCACGCCGCTCAAGCCGGAAGATCTACTGGCCCATGACTGCCTGCCTTACGGCCACGGTCGCCAGGTGCAATGGCGGTTCGCGGGGCAGGGCAAGCCGCTGGCCGTCAACGTCACCGGGCGGATGCGGGTCAACAATGGCGAGTTGCTCAAGGACGCGGCGATTGCCGGAATGGGGATTACCTACCTGCCGACGTTCATCGTCGGTTCGGCATTGAAGGAGGGAAGGCTGGTGGCGGTGCTGGATGGATTTCGGCCCGAGCCGCTGACGCTGTCGGCGGTCTACCCGCAACACCGGCAATCATCGCGACCGGTGCAGGCGTTGATCGAGTTCTTGCGTGAGCGGTTGGACCGGTGTGAGGGTGGGTTGTAGATCGTCAATTCACCCCATCCAATGTGGGAGCGGGCTTGCTCGCGAAAGCGGAGTGTCAGGCAACACATCTGTTGTCTGACACTCCGCTTTCGCGAGCAGGCTCGCTCCCACAGGGGTGAGTGCAAGTCAGTTCACGCGTTTATCATCGCCTGGCTCGCCAGCGGCGTGCAGACCGCGGTCATCGCCGATTTCGCCGGCCCGATGAATACCGTGGTCATCACCGATTTCGCCTGAACGATGGACGCCGTTGTCATCGCCGGAGCGGTGCACGCCGTTGTCGTCGCCCGAACGATGGACGCCATTGTCGTCGCCCGAACGGTGGACACCATTGTCATCGCCCGAACGATGAACCCCATGGTCGTCACCCGGTTCGGAATGGGTGCTGCTGCGTCCCGAGTTCGAGGCTGTGCTGCCAGCATGGTCGCTTCCGCTATGGCCGCTGCCACTGTTGCCTGCGCTACTGCCTCCGTGACCGCTGCCGCTACTGCCACCGCCATTACCGCCGCCGTGACCACCGCCATTGCCGCCGCCCCCACCGCCGTTTCCGCCGCCGCCCCCACCACTACCGCCTTCTTTCGCCTGGGCACTCGACATATCGGACACGCTGTCCGGAATCAATACGGTAGACGCCGACAAAACCGCGCCAATAGCTACTGCAAGTAAAAGCTTGTTGATGTGCATGTCGTTCTCCGTTTTCTTCTTCGGGTTGGAACGTTGATGAACACTGCAACGCACTGCCGGGATCATTTATTCGGCAGGGACGTTGGTAAACACCTGCGCGTACGGATTTATTCGGTTACAACGTTGATGAATTCTGCAATTGGCCGCCAAGGCCCATTCCAGAGGGCTCAGTGAATGCTCGAGGCCAGTTCGAAAATCGGGATGTACATCAGGATCACGATCACGCCGATCAACAGGCCGATAAAAGTCATGAGCAAGGGTTCGAACAGCCGTACGAACCATTCGATCCAGCGGCTGATTTCTTCGTCGTAGAAGTCGGCGCTGCGCTCCATCATTTGCCCCAGGTTGCCGGACTGTTCGCCGGCACGCAGCAGGCGCAGGGACACCGGGGTCACCAGGTGGTTGAGTTCCAGCGCGGTGGACAGGGATTGCCCCTCGCGCACCCGTTCGCAGGCCTGGTCCAGGCGCGCGCGGGAGGCCACGGTCAGCAGGTTGCGCACCATGCCCATGGCGGTGACGAGGGGAATGCCGCCCTGTAGCAGAATGCCCAGGGACCGGTAGAACCGCGCCAGTTCGTACATGAAGATGCGCTGGTGCACGGCCGGGAGTTTTTCGATCAGGCGGTCCAGGCCCCGGCGAAAGGAGGGCTGGCGCTGAAGGAAGGCGAGGGCGACCACGACGGTCGCGAAGGCGCCGAAGAACTCGCCCTGGTGGGCATGCAGGAACATGCCGCTGCTCATCAGGATCTGCGACAGCCACGGCAGGCTCGACCCCAGCCCTTCGAACACCAGGCTGAAGCGCGGCACGACATAACCCATCAGGAACAGCACCACGCCACCCCCTACCACCAGCAACAGCATGGGGTAGATCGAGGCGCTGACGATCTTCTGCCGAACCTCGTCCATGCGCTGGCGATAGCTGACGTAGCGGCCCAGGGCGTCGCCCACGGCACCGGTCTTTTCACTGGACTGGACCAACGCCACGTACAAGGGCGGGAACACCGCCGACAACTGGCCCAAGGCCTGGGAGAACGATTTGCCTTCATACAGCAGGCGCACCAGTTCGCTCAGGGTTTTGCGGGCCTGGGGCGCGTTTTCCTTTTCCGCCAGGCTTTCCAGCGCGTCGATCAACGGCAGGCCGGCATTGAGCAGCGTGGTCAGCTCCTGGCTGAACAGCACCAGGTTGAAGGTTTCCCGTTGCTTGAGGCGCAGCGCCCGCCAGTGTCGCTCGGCGTGCAGGCTGACCACCCGCAGGCCCTGGTCCTCGGCGATGCGCCGGGCTTCGCTATGGCCCGGCGCCTCGACGGTCATCGACACCACGCCGGCCTTGCCCACTGCTTTGAGGTGAAAACGCATGGTCGCCATTCCCGTCATTGCCAGCTGGTGACTTCGGCGTTTTCGCCTTCGCCACCGGGTTGGCCATCCTTGCCCATGGACAGCAGGTCGTACTCGCCGTTTTCGCCGGGGTAGCGGTAGGTGTAGTTCCGGCCCCATGGGTCTTGCGGCAGTTTTTTCTGCAGGTACGGACCGGTCCAGCGGGTTTCATCGCTGGGCGCGGTGACCAGTGCCTGCAAGCCCTGTTCGGTCGACGGGTAATGGCCGACTTCCAGCCGGTACAAGTCCAGGGCCTTGCCCAGGCCTTCTATCTGCGCCTTGGCCACCTTCACTTCGGATCGGCCCAGTTGCGCGAAATATTTCGGCGCGACGATGCCGGCCAACAGCCCCAGCACCACCAGCACCACCAACAGTTCAAGCAGGGTGAACCCGCGCTGGGCGCTCGGGGAAGAATGACGCGGGGCGCAATACAGTCGCTGTTTCATGATGACCTCACACAGTCGGCAGAAGGGTCGCGACAGGGACATATGCAATTGCCATGCACAGGACTGGCAAAGCTTTCTTCTACCTTCTGAACCCCCCGTACTACGGCCCTCCCAGGTTTCGGCACAGTGCTTGCGTATGGCTGATAAACGACCGGCCATTGGGGCATTACCCCCATTTTTCGGGGCCGGGCAGGGGAGGTAGAACAATGAAAACTCTCACCACGGGACTGCTCGGCTTGACGCTATTGGCGGGCGTCGCCCAGGCCGATGTGTTCGTCTCGGTGGACGCCAAAGGCAACTTCGTTTTGTCCAACGTCCACCGCCCCGGTCGCCACTACGATCGGGTCATTCGCGAGGCCGAAGTGGCGGCCGTCAGCCTCGACCAGCAGCCGCAAATGATTGCCGCGCGGCCCTACGCCGAGCTGGTCTCCAAGGCGGCCACGGACAATCAATTGCCCGCGGCGTTGCTGCACGCGGTGATCCAGGCCGAGTCCCGTTATGACGCCAGCGCGGTGTCGCCCAGGGGCGCGGGCGGGTTGATGCAATTGATGCCCGACACCGCCCGCGAGCTGGGCGTGACCAACGTCTATGACCCCAAGGCCAACATCCAGGGGGGCGCCCGCTACCTCAAACGCCTGATGACGATGTTCGACAACGACATCGCCCTCGCCGTGGCCGCCTACAACGCCGGTCCCCAGGCGGTGCTCAGCCGTGGCGGCGTGATCCCGCCGTTCGCCGAAACCCAGCGCTATGTGCCCAACGTGTTGAACCAGTACCGGCGTTTGCAGGGTCTGGCCGCGGACGCCCCGCTCTGAGCGAAAACGTCGGGGTGGTTTTCCCCAACATTGGGGGAGGGTGGCCCCGGCGAAAAATTGGGGAATAAGTGGGGAATTTCCCCCGATGAATGAAGTGGTAATCACAACTGATTGAAAATAAAACAGATTTTTTATGGCATGCAGATTGCTGAAAGACTCTTGTCGAGAATTATTCCCTGTGAGCTACCCACAGCGAGGCCCGTGATCATGACTGGCATACACCACGCTCCATCCATTCTCCCCTGGCTATTGTTGGCCGTATCGATGCTGGGCATCGAAATCGCCGAGGCCGCTGCGCGATGTGAGCGCAATCTGGTGGCCAACGTCGTGGCGCTGGACCAGCCGCTGATGTTCAACCGCCTGGGGGCGCAGAACATCAACGGCATGATGTTCGCCTTGCGCCGCGACGTGGTCGACGACCATCAGATTTCCCTGGCCGAAGGCGGCGCCGCGGTGCCGGGCAAGGTGTCGTTGCGTGCCGACAAGCGTCCGCGTCCGCTGGTGCTGCGGGTCGCCGCCGGTGACTGCCTGACCGTCAACCTGCAAAACCTGCTGGCGTACCAGGCCAACCCCGGCTCCGGCAGCGACGGTGAAGAGGAGGAAGGTGAAGAGGGCGAGGAGGAAGAAGGCATCGAAATCGGTGCCGGTGGTGAAGCGTTCAAGGCCAACGAGCAGGTGGCTGACCGGCATGTCGGTTTCCAGGTCAACGGCATGCAGGCGGTCAACAGCATCGATGACATCGCGTCCTACACCGGGCGCAACGCCAACACCCTGGTCGCCCCCGGCGCCAGTCGCTCCTACACCCTGTACGCCGAACGCGAAGGGGCGTTCACGGTGAGCAGCCGTGGCGCGACGTTTGGTGGCGAGGGCGCGGCCGGCAACAATGCCAACGGCCTGTTCGGCCAGGTGGCGGTCATGCCCAAGGGTGGCCGCAGCTACCGCAACACCATCACCGAAGAAGAAATGCGCCTGGCCAGCACCGGCCGCACCCCCGCCGGTCACCCCATTGTCGATTACCAGGCCCGTTACCCGCAGCGCCAACCGTGGATTCGCGAAGGCAAGGCCGGCAAGCCGATCATCAACATGGTCGACGGCAATGAAATCGTCTCCAGCGAAGCCGACGCGATCGTCATGGGCAGCAACGCCGACGGCAGTTTCCCGGCCTCGACCTATCCACTGGAAAGCGTCGGTAAACGCAACCCGGCGATCCCCAACCGGCTGGAGCCGTTCCGCGATTTCTCCGCGCAGTTCCAGGACGAAACCGCAGTGACCCAGGCCTTCCCGGCGTATTTTGCCGACCCGGTCATGGCCCACGTGCTGGAGCCGACCCGCGACTCGTTCATGATCAACTACGGCTCTGGCGGCATGGGCGCCGAAGTGGTCGCCAACCGCCTGGGCGTGGGACCGATGCACGATTGCCTGTCCTGCGCCTACGAAGAGTTTTTCCTCAGTGCGCACACCGTCGGTGACGTGGCGATGCTGGTGGACGTGCCGGCCAACTCAGGCCTGGAGGGCATCGCCCCCGGCCAGGCACCGCGCGCCGACCAGGTGGGCGTCAAGGCGACCGCGGCGCTGTTTCCGTCCGAGCCGTCGAACGTTGCCCACAGCTACATCGGCGACTTCGTCAAATTCCGCAACACCCACAACGGCTACGAGCACCATATCTTCCACTTGCACGGCCATCAGTGGCTGTTCAACCCCAACGATGACAACTCCGACTACGTGGACGCCCAGGGCATTGGACCGGGCGCCGGCTACACCTACGAAATCGCCAACGGCGGCTCGGGCAACCGTAACCGGGTAGCGGGCGACGCGATCTATCACTGCCACTTCTACCCGCACTTCGCCCAAGGCATGTGGGCCATGTGGCGGGTGCACGATGTGTTTGAAGAAGGCACCAAGCTGGAGGTTTCGCAGCAAGGCAGCGACGGCTTCCACACCGAACCCTATGCCCTGCGCAACGGTAAACCGGCGGCCGGCGCCCGGGCCTTGCCCGATGGCGAAATCGTTGCCGGCACACCGATCCCCGCCGTGGTGCCACTGCCTGGCAAAGCCATGGCACCGATGCCGGGCAAAGTCGCGGTCGTACCGAAAGTCGGTGAAACCCTGGTGGCTGCCAACGACGATGACGATGAGGAGCAGGAAGAAGGCGACGACGACGGCGAGCACCATGGTGGCGGTGGTGCCAAGGCCATCGGTTCCCTGGCGCTGATCGATCGCAGTGATGCCAACCGCAATGCCGACGGCACCCTGAAAAACCCTGGCTATCCATTCTGGATCGGCGGCATGGAAAGCTCGGTTGGCCAACGCCCGCCGACCCCACCGCTGGACATGCTCGACGCGGCCACCGCGCAAGCCCTGAAGGCCAGCGGCAACGCCCTGTGGGCCAACCTCGACCCGACCTCGTCGGGCGGCTGGGACGGCGGCTTGCCGCGCCATGCCCTGGGCGGCGTCTCCGAGGGCGGCGAAGCCGAGACCATCACCACCTCGCTGGACTTCTCCAAGTCCGTGACCCGGGCCAAACCGATCTACCTGCCGGAAGAAGGCACCGAAGTCGAACAGGCGGCCATGGCCTTCCACGCGAAAAAGGATCACCCCAGCTTCGCCGTGCTGCCTGGCAGCCAGGTCGTGGCGCGCAACTTCCGCACCAACGGCGCCTTGCCGGTGGCCGGTGCGCCGTACTACGAACCCTGCATGGATGACCGGCAAAAACGCCTGACCAGCAGCGCCGGTATCGGCGAATTTGCCAGCGGCGATCGCCTCGACGGCATGTCGTTCAGCGGTTCCTCGATCTTCACCGCCGACCGTCCACGGATCTACAAGGCGGCGAATATCCAGTTCGATGCGGTATACAACAAGGTCGGCTACCACTTCCCGCAAGCGCGCATCCTGGCCCTGTGGGAAGACGCCTGGCCGGTGATCACCAAGCAGCGTCCGCCAGAGCCGCTGGTGATGCGCATGAACACCTTCGACTGCGTGCAGTACCAGCAAACCAACCTGGTGCCGGCCACCTATGAGATGGACGACTATCAGGTGCGCACGCCGACCGACGTGATCGGCCAGCACATCCACCTGCCGAAATGGGACCTGACCGCGGCGGACGGTTCGTCCAACGGCTGGAACTATGAAGACGGCGTGCTCTCCCCGGGTGCCGTGCAAGAACGCATCCACGCCATCCGCGAGTACAACCAGTGCGAAGGCACCGATTCGCGCGACGGCACCGCGGCCTGTCCGAAAGCCAAGAACCACCCGTACTTCGGCCAGTTCGGCCGGTCCGACTGGGTCGGGGCGCGAACGGCCATGCAACGCTGGTTCGTCGATCCGGTGGTCAACACCTATGGCGTCGACCGTGGCCTGGGCACCATCTTCACCCACGACCACCTCGGCCCATCGACTCACCAACAGATTGGCCTGTATGCCACCGTGCTGGCCGAGCCTGCCGGTTCCACCTGGTTCCACGCCGAAACCGGCGAGCTGTTGTACAACGGCGCGCGGCAGGACGGTGGGCCGACCTCGTGGCAGGCGGTGATTTCCACCGGTGACCTGGACAACGACGGCAAGAACGACAGCTTCCGTGAGTTCTTCCTCGAATACAGCGACTTCCAGCACGCCTATGAAGCTGGTGTCTACGTGGGCGCCGGTCCCAATGGCATCCCTGACCCGCAAGCGTACCCGGCCACGGCCGACAGCTTCCGCTACGCGATCAACCCGCCGGTGCGTGACAACACCAGCCAGTTGCTAGAAGCCGTGGTGGAACTGCGCGGCGGCGTGAAACCGGGCTGCCCGAGCAGGCCTTGCCCGCAAGCGATCTCGGTGGATGACCCGGGCATGTTCGTCGTCAACTACCGCAACGAACCGCTGGCCCTGCGGGTGTACGACCCGAACAAGGTCGGCCCGGACGGCAAGCGCGGCATGCAGGCCGACGGCCTCGGCGGCGACCTGGCGTATGCCATGCAAAGCCGTACCGACCGTGCGATCCCGGCGATGAACCTGGCGCCGAACCAGATCACCTCGGCCACCGGCCCCACCGGCGGTACTACCCGCTTCCCGCCTCACATCAACAAGGGCGGCGCGGAACCGGGCGACCCGTTCACCCCGATGCTGCGCACCTACACCGGTGACAACGTGCGGCTGCGGGTGCATGCCGGCGGTCACGAAGAGGAGCACAACGTCACCCTGCACGGCGTGAAATGGCTGCAAAGCGGCTCCGGCTTCGGCAACAGCTCCAACTCCGGCTGGCGCGCATCGCAGATGGTCGGGATCTCCGAGCAGATGGGCTTCAATGCGCCGGTGTCGATGATCTCCAGCGCGGCGGCGACCACCGGTGACTACCTGTACACCATGGACGCCTCCATCGAGGGTTACTGGAACGGCATCTGGGGCGTGATGCGTAACTACACCGCGCAGCGCACCGATCTGTTCCCGCTGCCGAACAACGCGAAGCCGACCGGCATGCGCAACACCGTGGCGTTCGACGGCATTTGCCCACGGATCGGCGCCAACCCCAATGGCATCGGCACCCGGCCGACCGTGCAACGCAATTACGAAGTGGTCGCGGCACTGGCCAACGACATCCTCAGCAACCCATTGGGCCTGTCCATCAGCGACCCGGCGGGTGTCGGGCAACATGTCGGCGGGCCGCTGAAACCGACGGGGGGCACCCTGGTGCTGAACTCGCGGACCGTGAGCATTCCGCAGGTGACCATCACCGACCCTGAAGATGGCGAGACCTTCACCATCGGCGGGCAAAGCGGGCCGCTGCACGATCCGACCGCGATCCTGTATGTGCGCAAGGGCGACCTCGACCCGACTACCGGCAAGCTCAAACCCGGTGTGCCTGTCGAACCGCTGATCCTGCGCGCGGCGGCCGGTGACTGCATCAACATCACCCTGGAAAACCGTCTGCCAAGCGTGATGCCGGACCTGGCCCAGACCGCGATCCTGCAAGGCCTCGCCAAGCGCGACCGCAACGACGGCATGGGCTCGACCACCTTCAACAACAACCTGTTGCGGCCATCGAGCCATGTCGGCCTGCACGCGCAATTGCTGTCCTACGACATCACCAAGTCGGACGGTGCCAACGTCGGCGCCAACCCGATCCAGACCGTGCCACCGCGTGTCGGCAACACCGGCGCGTACCCGACCCGTACCTACCAGTACTACGCCGGGCACCTGGAGCGTGAAGGCAAACCGATCACCCAGCTGGGCCGCAATGTCGACAACATCAACGCCACGGCGGTGGAGTTCGGCGGGTTGAACTTCACCCCGGCGGACGTCATCAAGCAACCGCAGAAAGGCCTGGGCGGTGCGATGAGCGTGCTGCCGATCGGTTCGACCTGGGTCGAGGATGCCAAGCGCGCCTCGGCCACGGTCACCGCCACGGGGCAGACCACCTACCGCGATTTCGCGATGGTCTGGCAGCGCGCGCTGAACACCCGATGGGCCAATGGGCGGCCGGTAGAAGGCATTGCCTCGGAAGGCAACGGTGTGCCGAACGATCCGAAGGACAACGCCAGCATGGCCATCAACTACAAGGTCGAACCGATGTGGTTCCGCTTCGGCCTGGCCCCGGATGCGCCGTTCGGCCACGCCGGCAGCCCTGGCACCTACGGCAACGTGCCGAACGCGCACATGGCGTACAGCAACGCGCTGGTGAACGGCGATCCGCAAACCCCGGTGTTCTACGTCAAGCCAGGGCAACCGTTCCGTACGCACATCCTGATGCCGTCCGGTGGCAGTCGCGGTTCGACCTTCCAGCTCGATGGCCACGTCTGGTCGGTCAACCCGTTCCAGTCGGAGAAGAGCGATGTCGGCGGCTATCCGATGGGCACCCCGGGGGTGGGGTCGGTGAAGTTCGGGCTTAACCCGATGTCGAT
Source organism: Pseudomonas fluorescens (assembly GCF_902498195.1). Lineage (GTDB taxonomy): Bacteria > Pseudomonadota > Gammaproteobacteria > Pseudomonadales > Pseudomonadaceae > Aquipseudomonas > Aquipseudomonas fluorescens_BU. Next base: position 387,206 of record NZ_CABVIY010000004.1, read on the forward strand.
GTACATCGGTGCCCGCGAAAGCGTACTGCCGGCGGCGCACTTCAGCTTCATGCACCCGAGCGCCGGGGGCAGCAACGCGATCGCCGGGGACTACCTGTACCGCGACAACGCCTCCTTCGGCAATACCGCCGGGTTGTGGGGCTTGCTGCGGGTGACCAACGAGCCGGAACCGGCGCCGGTGCCGTAGTGGGTGTAGGGATGAGTTGGTGGACACACCACCATCCCTGTGGGAGCGGGCTTGCTCGCGAAGGCGGAGTGTCAGACACATGAATGTTGTATGTGCTGGCCTCTTCGCGAGCAAGTCGAATCGTCGCACCGCCGCTCCCACAGGGTCGTGGTGAAGCAGACACAGATCTGAAGGGGAGTTTTGTAATGAACAGGACCATCAAATTCGCCAGTGGTGCCTTGGTTATCGGGGTCGCGCTGATCTGGATGGGTGTGGCGAGGACGTCGCCCCCGGTCATGCTCAGCGATGTCGCGCTGCCCAACACCTGGACCGGACAGACCCTTGAGCGTGACGGCGTGTCGGTGGCGCTCAACGTGCGGCCATTGGCCGAGGACGGCGTGCTGCGCGAAGGCGAGTTTGCCGACGTGCAGTTCCGCGTCACCGACAAGGCCTCGGGCCAACCGCTGGCCGGCGTCGCGCCCGGCGCCTGGCTGGACCCGGAAGCCACGGCCGCCGACCAGGCCCAGGGCCGCGAGAAAAGCTGCAAGGCCCGGGTCGGGGTGTTCCTCAAATCAAGCATCGGCGCGCGGCCGCTGCTCGACCTCAACAGCTACTTCCTGCTGGTGATGAACCGCGATGCCAGCGTCTCGGTGGTCGATCCGTCGGTGTCGGTGGGCGGCATCACCAGCACCATGGCGCGGATCGACATCAAGCAGCCACCGATGGACTGGGTCACGCCACGGGACAATAAACGCGTCTTCGTGTCGATGCCGACCGCCAATGAGGTCGCGGTGATCGACAGCGAACAATTCAAGGTCGTCGACTCGGTGGCGGCCGGCAGCAACCCGGTGCGCGTGGCCCTGCAACCGGACGAGCGCCTGCTGTGGGTGGGCAACAATGCCAGGACCGCCGAACAATCCGGGGTCACGGTGATCGACACCGCCAGCCACAAAACCCTCAAGCACCTGGCCACCGGCGGCGGGCACCATGAAATCGCCTTCAGCAAGGACAGCCGTTTTGCCTTCGTCACCAACCGCGACGACGGCACCCTGAGCATCATCGATATCGCCAGCCTGACCCTGGTCAAACAACTCAAGACCGGTTCGCACCCGTTGTCGGTGGTGTACTCGCCGCTGTCCGGCGCCGCGTATGTGGCCGACGGCAAGGACGGCACCGTCACCGTGGTCGACGCCGCGAGCCAGTCGGTGCGGCGGGTGATCAAGCTCAAGCAGGGCCTGGGCCCGATGGGCTTCAGCGCCGACGGCCGTTTCGGCATTGTGCTCAACACCCTGGAGAACCAGGCCTCGGTGATCGACGCCGCCACCGATTCGCTGATCCATGACCTGGACGTGTCCGCCGAACCCTATCAGGTGGTGTTCACCAAGGCCTATGCCTACGTGCGCGGACTGGCCTCGCCCAAGGTGACGATGATCAACCTGTCGTCGCTGGGTGAAAGCCGCAAGCCGATCAGCCAGGGCTTCGAGGCGGGCACCCAGCCGCCACGCCTGGCCGGAGACCTGCCGCTGGCGTCGAGCCTGGCGGTGTCGCGGGACGAAAACTCGGTGTTCGTGGTCAACCCGTCGGACAACACCACTTACTTCTACGCCGAAGGCATGAACGCGCCGATGTCCGGTTACCCCAACCGCGGGCAAGTGGCGCGGGCGGCCATGGTAATCGACCGCAGCCTGCGCGAAGTCGAGCCGGGGCTGTACAGCGCGCGGATCAAGCTGCCCGCCGCCGGGCGTTTCGACGTGGCGTTCCTGCTCAATCAACCGAACATCATCCATTGCTTCAGCACCGTGGTGGAGGCGAACCCGGGCATCGCGCAACACGCGGGCGTGCCGAAAGTGGAGTTCATGCTCGACCAATCCACCGCGGCCCTGGGCAGCCCTTACGTGGTGCGTTTCCGCATCGTGCAAGGCAAGCAGAAGGCCCAGCGCAGCGGCGTCAAGGACGTTCAGGTGCGCTACTTCCTGGCGCCCAGCTCACGGCCTCAACTCGTCGCGGCACGGGACGTCGGCAACGGTGTGTATGAAGCCCCGGTGACGCTTGACCAGAAAGGCGCCTGGTACCTGCACGTGCGTGCGGCCTCCCTGGGCGCGACCTTTGACGACCAGACGTTTGCCAGCGTTCGGGTGCTGCCCGGCGAAACTCATTGAGAGGACATGGACATGAATCGATTTGCACATCGTGGACTGCTGACGCTCTGCCTGTTGGCCGTGGGAATCGGCCAGGCGCTGGCGCATTCGGCCGATGAACACGCCGGTCACACGCCGCCCAAGAGCGCCAGCGCCGAAAGCGCCCAGGTCAAATTCGCCGACGTGGCGCTGGTGGACCAGAACGGCAAGACCGTGCGCCTGGAGAAAGACCTGGTCAGCAACAAGATCGTGGTCATGAGTTTCATCTACACCAGTTGCACCACGGTCTGCCCGGTGGTGTCGTCGATCATGGGCAAGGTGCAGAAACAGCTGGGCGCACGGGTGGGCACCGAAGTGCAACTGGTGTCGATCAGCATTGACCCGCAGCGCGACGACGCCAAACGCCTGAACGACTACGCCCGCACATTCCAGAACGGTCCGGGCTGGAGCTGGATCACCGGTTCCCCGCAGTCGGTCAACGAAACCCTCAAGGGGCTGGGCAGCTTCAGCGGCGACTTCAAGAATCATCAACCCCTGATCCTGGTGGGCGACGGCAACAGCCGCCACTGGATGCGTTACTACGGCTTCACCGATCCGGCGGTGCTCACCCGTGAGGTCGAGAAGCTCAGCGGCCAGCGCAACGCCCACGCCAAGCACACAGCCATTGCCATGGAGCATCAGCCATGAAAGCGCTCGCTTCGATCCTCCTGACGATGGGTTCTTGTGTGATCAGCTTCCTGGCGCTGGCCCACGAAGGGCATGGGCAACCGGCGGCGGCACCGGCAACGGCGGCGCCCGAAGCGGTCGCGGCGCAACCGGCAGGCGGCACCCGTGACGCCAAGACCTGGTTCACCGACACGCCGCTGCTGGACCAGAACGGCAATACCCTGCGTTTCTACAGCGATGCGTTGCAGAACCGCGTGGTGCTGCTCAATGTGATTTTCACCAGTTGCAACGATGCCTGCCCGTTGATCACCCAAAAGCTCAAGCAAGTGCGTGAAGTGCTGGGTGACAAGGCCGACGGCATCACCTTTATTTCCCTTACCAGTGATCCGCTGCGGGACACGCCAGCGGTGCTCAAGGCTTACACCTTGAAGCAGGGCGTCGATGGGCCCCACTGGCTTTTTCTTACCGGCGACAAGGCACAAATGGACCTGGTGCTGAGCCGTATCGGCCAGATCGTGCCGACGCCCGAGCAACATTCAACCCAGTTGATCGTGGGTGATGTGGCCAACAAACGCTGGAGCAAGATCCGTCCCGATGCCCCGGCCGCCGCCATTGCCCAGCGCTTGCAGTTGCTGGCAATGCCCGTGGCCGGTCGTTGAGTCTGCGCCATGAAAAGCGCCCTCATCCTCGGTCTGCTCCTCCTCGCAAACGTTGGCATGTATGCCCAGGCGTTGCCGCTGACCCCCAGCGAAAGCGCTGGCAAGCGGCTGTACCGCGAGGGGGTGTCGGCGAGCGGTGAGCCGATCATGGCTCGGGTCGGGGCGTCGGGCATGTTGCTGCCGGCCACCAGCCTGCCGTGCGCCAACTGCCACGGTGCCGACGGCCTGGGGCGCCCGGAGGGCGGGGTACGCCCGCCGGAACTGACCTGGACGCGGCTCAGCAGCAGCTATGGCCAGCAGCAGATCAACGGGCGCACCTACCCGGGGTATTCCGAACGCACGCTGGCCCGGGCGATCCAGGAGGGGCGCGACCCGGGCAACAATCGGCTCGACCCGGCGATGCCGCGTTTCGTGCTGTCGATGGGCGATCAACGTAACCTCACGGCGTACCTCAAACGCCTGGCCGATGACCGCGACCCGGGCTTGAGCCCCGACAGCCTGCACCTGGGCACGTTGTTGCCAAGCACCGGGGCGCTGGGCGAGGAGGGCGCCACGGTGGCGGCGGTGCTCAAGGGCAGCGTGGCGCGCATCAATGAAGCGGGCGGGATTCACGGGCGGCAGTTGCGCCTGACCATCCTCGACCCGGGCCCGGACCGTGCCAGCGCCGAACGGGCGCTGAATCGACTGATCGAGCAGGAACAGGTATTCGCCCTGGTCGCCCCGCTGGCGCCGGCACTGGATGCCGAGTTGGCACCGCGCCTGGACAAGGCCGGCGTGCCGCTGATCGGAACGCTGTCGTTGCAAGGCACAGCACAGGCCAGCCGGCAAATCTTCGAACCGCTGCCGGGGCTGCGCGAGCAGATGATTGCCCTGGCCAATTACGCCGCCGCCAGCCTGCGGGTGCTGCAAGGGCCGACGCTGATCGCCTACCCGGACGAGCCCGGGCAACGCTTGGCCGCGGAGAAACTTGCCCAGTACCTGCAAGACAACGCGTGGCAGAAAGTGCGCCTGCAAAGCTACCAGTCGACGCAGGACGAATTGCCACTGGGTTCGCGCTCGGTGTTCTACCTGGGCAACGGCGGCGGTTTCAGTCGCCTGGCCGCGCGCTTGCAGACGGCGGGGCAGGTGCCTTACCTGTTCGCCGCGTCGAATCAGGTCGCCGGTGACTTGCTGCAAATGCCCAGCGGTTTCTCCCGGCGGGTGTTCCTGGCGTACCCGTTCGTGCCCAGCGACTGGACGCTGGCCGGGCGCCTGGCCCTGACCCAGTTGCGCGAACGCCAGCGCCTGGGCGGCGAACATGCGGTGCTGCAAGTCGGCGCGCTGAGTTCGATGATGTTGCTCAGCGAGGGCATGAAGCAGGCCGGCCGCGACGCCAGCCGCGAAAAACTGGTCAGCGCCCTGGAGGGCCTGCATGACTTCGATACCGGCCTGACGCCGCTGATCAGCTTCGGACCGGGCCGCCGGCTGGGCCTCAATGGCGCCCATGTCGTCACCGTGGACCTGCCCGACCAGCGCTTCTACCTGGTTGCCCCCTATAAACCCATCACCGCCATGCCCTGACCGGAGGCCGAAGATGAAACTCAAGACTGTGCTGATCCTGTTGACCTTCTGGGTGCCTGCGGCGTTCTGCAGCAATGGTCCGGTCGCGGCCCGGGTCAATGGCGAGGAAATTTCCCAGATGCGCCTGGAGCGGTATTTTGCCGAGTACCTGGAGGATCAGGGCCGGGCGGTCGCCAGCATCCGCAACCCCACGGCGTACAAACAGCTGCGCAAGGCCGCCCTGGACGCCTTGATCGACAAGGAACTGCTCTGGCAGGAAGCCGTCAAGCGCGGGGTGGTGATCAGCGATGCCACGGTGCAGAGCCAGGTGGAACAGACGCGCCAGGGCATGGGCGGCGCGCAGGTGTTCGCCCGGCGCCTGGAAGACGCCGGCTTCGATGAGGCTGCGTATATCGAGTACACCCGCCGCGATATGGCGGCCCAGCAGGTGTTCGCCGAACTGACGAAGGTCGGCGCGCCGGACGAAAAACAGGTGCGGGCGTTTTTCGAAGAACATCGCGCCGAGATGGGCCGGCCCGAGGAAATCCAGGTCAGGCATATCCTGATCAAAGTGCCTCAGGGTGCGGAGGCTTCCACTGTAACGTCAGCGAGACTACGCTTGGAGGCAATGCGTACGACTATCAATCAGGGTGCGGGTCGCCCGGGCACGGATTTCGCCAGCGTTGCCCGCAGCGGTTCAGAGGACGAATCTGCCAGCAAGGGCGGCGATCTGGGCTTTTTCCCGCGCGGGCGCATGCTGCCTGAATTCGAAGCGGCCGCGTTCGCCCTGTCACCGGGGCAAATCGGCGAGCCGGTGCGCACGGCGGTGGGATGGCACCTGATTTATTTAGAGAACCGAATGGAGGCCAGCGATGTCACACAGGAGCAAGGACTTGACATGGTTCGGGCTTATCTTGCCCGACAGAAACAGGTTCAAGCCCGTCTACAGGTGCTGGCACAACTGCGTTCCAGCAATCGGATCGAACGGATCGACGACGATTGAGCGGTCCCCCAGAAGTGGGGAAAAGCTTCAAGGCGCACCCGTCCGGTTTTCCCCGCAATTGGGGGGTGGGGTACGTGGACGAAAAGGCATTGTCAGTAAATTCAAGGACATGAAGACATAAAATGACCGGCGCTCAGCCTGGCATGAAGTGTGCGTTAGACCTATCAAGGCGCGCACTCCGCCAGGCTCGGTATTCGGACCTGCGGTTTCAAGGAGTCCACCTTGTTAAACAAAGTACTGGTTGTTGAAGACGAACAGCTGCTAGCGGAAAACCTCCAGGGTTACCTGCAGGCGCAAGCGCTGGAAGTCCGGATAGCTCACAACGGTGAAACAGCCATCGGCGAAGCCGAACGTTTTTCACCCGATGTGATGGTGTTCGATTACCGCTTGCCTGATATGGAAGGTTTTGAGGTGCTCGATGCCGTCCGCCAGAACAGGAATTGCCATTTTGTGCTGATCACAGGGCACCCCACCGCAGAAGTTTGCGAAAGGGCCCGGCAACTGGGAGTCAGCCACATCCTGTTCAAACCCTTTCCGTTGGCGGAATTGGCCCGTGCAGTGCTTGATCTTCTGGGGATGCAGCGCGAACCCAACACGGGCGTGAGCAGTTCCGAAGGCTTTGTCGAACGACGCCAGAGCAGGACCGAAAGTTTCCCGCTGCAGTTGTACGACGGTAGTTGGGTGCTGGCGGATCGCCGACGAAGTACGGCCTCCAAAGCGCCAGACGACGAACAACTGCTCACCGGGGAGTAATGGCGCGACAAGACGTTCCGGCAACTGCCGCAATGGCTCGCCGCGCCGACAGGGCTCAAAGCCCCGGGCGTTGGAGAGCAAGCCATGGACCGTCTGTCACTTGTCGTCGATGCAGTGCCGCTGGAGTGTGTACCCACCCGCTTTTCCAGTGAGCAATTGGCCCAGGCGCGAGCCCTGGCCACCAGTTCTGGTGAACGTGTCCTCAATGCCCTCGGCGAGCTGTGCGAACTGGCCCCCATGCCGTTCATCCAATGCCTTGGCGCTACCCTGCATTACCCGGTGCTCGACACCGACAGCCTGTTTCAAGCCACCCCGGTGTTCGACCGGGTCACCCTGGCCCAATGCCTCAAGCGCGAATTCACCCTGCTGCGTCACAACGAACAGGTCATCGGCGTGTTCGCCGACCCCTTCGACACCGCGCGCCTGGCCTGGATCGACGATTGCCTGCACGGCGCGCCGCTGTACCTGGTGCACGCCGACGACCTCAAGGCCTACCTGGCGCGCCACGAAGAGAGCTTCCACGCCGTGGAATCGCTCAATGCCCAGGCCGACGGCAATACCGAAATCGATACCCTGCAAAGCCTGTCGCTGACCAGCATCAGCGAAGATTCGAGCGTGGTGGTAAAGCTGGTCAACTCGACCCTCTACGACGCCTTGAAAATGCACGCCAGCGACATCCACCTGGGCACCACCGGCAGCGGCCTGGTGATCAAGTACCGGATCGATGGCGTGCTCAACAACATCAGCAAGATCCAGGGCAGCGAGTTCGCCGAACAGGTGATTTCCCGGGTCAAGGTCATGGCCGAACTGGACATCGGCGAAAAACGCGTGCCCCAGGACGGTCGCTTCAAGATCGGCATCAATGGCCGGCAGATCGACTTCCGGGTGTCGATCATGCCGAGCATTTTCGGTGAAGACGCGGTGCTGCGGGTACTGGACAAACAGGACCTGGCCGACAAGGTCTGCGGCGTGCAGCTGCAAGCCCTGGGCTTCGAAGAGGAAATCCTGCGCCAACTGCGCCGCCTGGCCGCCGAACCCTACGGCATGGTGCTGGTCACCGGCCCGACCGGCAGCGGCAAGACCACCACGCTGTACGCGATGATCACCGAGATCAACCACGGCGTGGACAAGATCATCACCATCGAAGACCCGGTGGAATATCAACTGCCGGGCGTGCTGCAAATCCCGGTCAACGAGAAAAAGGGCCTGACCTTCGCCCGTGGCCTGCGCTCGATCCTGCGTCACGACCCGGACAAAATCATGGTCGGTGAAATCCGCGACCCGGACACCGCACAGATCGCCGTGCAGTCGGCGCTCACCGGTCACCTGGTGTTCACCACCATCCACGCCAACAACGTGTTCGACGTGATCGGCCGTTTCACCCAGATGGAAATCGACCCCTACAGCCTGGTCAGCGCGCTCAACGCCGTGCTGGCCCAGCGCCTGATCCGCCTGGTGTGCGCCAGCTGCAGCGCCGCCTACACCCCGGACCAGGAAGAGCTGGAAGCTTCCGGCCTCGATCCGCAACAGGTCGCGCACTACCACTTCGTCCATGGCAAGGGCTGTGGCCATTGCCGTGGCACCGGCTACCGCGGTCGCAGCGCGATTGCCGAGCTGCTGCACCTGGACGACGAACTGCGGCAGATGATCGTCGAGCGCCAACCGATTTCGAAAATCAAGGCCCACGCCTGCAAACGTGGCTTGCGCCTGCTGCGCGAATCCGCGCTGGAGCTGGTGCAACAGGGCCGGACCACTCTCGAGGAGATCAATCGTGTCACTTTTATCTCGTGAGCGTTATGTCGCCGTCATCGGCGCCAGTGGTGTCGGCCTCGGTCAGCGCCAGGGCAGTCAAACCCTGTGGCTGGGCAGCGTCGGCTTCATCGATGAAGGGTTTCATGCCTGGGCCGTGGCCCTGGAAACCCTCGACTGCCTGCTGGGCGAACATGCCCGGGCTGGTGCCGAGTTGACCGTGGTGGTCTCGGGCCACTTCAGCCGCTTTTGCCTGGTGCCCTGGAGCGACCAGATCAACAGCCCCGACGAACTGCAAGGTTTTGCCCAGCTGTGCTTCGAAGACCTCTACGGGGTGCCGAGCCAACCCTGGAACCTGGTGCTGTCGGCGGAACCGGCCGGCTACGACCGGGTCGCCACCGCGTTGCCCCAGGACTTGCTGGAGCGTCTGCGCAGCCTGGTCAGCGGTCGCGGCCTGCGCCTGCGTTCGGTGCAGCCGTACCTGATGGCGGCGTTCAATCATTTCGACAAAAGCTTCGACGCCGGGGACTTCCTGTTCGTGGTCGCCGAGCCGGTGCGCAGCGTGCTGCTGGTAGCCCGTGAAGGGCGCTGGACCTCAGTGCGCTCGGTGGGCAGCAGCGACAGCGATGCCGCACTGACCGCACTGATCGGCCGCGAAAGCCAATTGCAGGCTTCCACCAGTGAACGGCCGCTGAACGTATACCTGCACGCCCCGGCGCGCATGGACTCGCACCCCGACGTACCGGGTGTGCACCTGCGGACCCTCGAAGAGGACCGGACAGCCGTACACGATTGCCTGTACGTCATGTCCCGGGCGGTGGCCTGACATGCGCGCCCTGACGCTCGACTTTCAACCGCGCCGCCGCTCGACCCCGTTGGGCTGGAGCCTGCTGGCCGGGGGCGTGGTGCTGGCGCTGAGCTGCACCCTGATTCAACAGCACTTCAACGGGGAGGCCGAACAACAGCAAGGTCATCTGCAAACCACCCAACGCGTGCTCAGTGGCGACACCGGCACCAAGGTCAGCCTGACCCCGGCGGAAACCCGCGAGCAGGCACAGAACCTGGCCGAAATGCGCAAGGTGTCGCAGCAACTGCGCCGCCCCTGGGAACGCCTGTTCGCCACGCTCGAAGCCATGCCCCGCGACAACGTTGCCTTGCTGACCCTGACGCCGGATGCCCGCAAGGGCCAGGTGCGGATCAGCGCCGAGGCACGGGACCTGGACGCCATGCTCGACTTCCACCGGCGCCTCGAAGCCAGCGACGAGCTGTCCGATGTGTCGCTGCTGAGCCACGAAATCGTCGCCAATGTGCCGGAGCAACCGGTGCGCTTCAACCTGTCGGCTACCTGGGAGATCGGCGATGCAAATCCCTAGATTGATCGTCCACGAATACCTGCAACGCCTGGGCGTGCCTGGCCTGGCGGGGTTGGCCCTGCTGGTGCTGGCGCTGGGCTGGGGCCTGGTCGGGTTGTTGCCCGACTGGCAGTCGCTGCAAAACCTCCACCAGCAGACCCGCGAAGCCAGCGAGTACCTGGCCAAGGTGGAAGACGGCACGGTGGCGGCGCCGGTGGTGCCGCAGCGTCAGCTCGACGATTTCCGCAGCAAGTTGCCGTCCCAGCCCCAGGCCACCGTGGCCATCGACAAGATCTACGCGCTGGCCGCCCAGGAACGCATCACCCTGGCACGGGGCGAGTACTCGCTGGGCATCGATCCGAAGACGCACCTGGCGCGCTACCAGATTCTGTTGCCGGTGCGCGGCAGCTACCCGCAACTGCGGCGTTTCCTGCACGCCTTGCTCGGCCAGTTGCCGGCGGTGGTGGTGGAGGACGTGGAGTTCCAGCGCAAGAAGATCGCCGACACCGACCTGACCGGGCGGATCCGCATGACCCTTTACCTGTCGAGGTCATGATGAACAACAAACGCGCAGTGGGTTGGGTGGCGTTCCTCGGCGTGGCCGCGGCGCTGACCTGGTTCCCCGAGTACTTCAAGCAGGCCGACGACAGCGACGCCGAAGTGGTCGCCGTGGCCGCACCGGCCAAAGACAAGGTCAAGGGTGCGCTGCCGGCGGCCAAAGCCTCCGCTGCACCCGTGGCGATCAAGGACCTGAGCCCGGCCGGCGACCTGTTCGCCGCCCGCAGCTGGAAGGCGGCGCCGGCCCTGGCCAGCGTCAACGAACAACCTGTCAACGTCGCCCCGGTGGTGCAGGCCCCCACTGCACCGCCGATGCCTTTCCAGTTCATCGGCCGGATGGACGACCGTACCGACCTGCAAGTGTTCTTGCAGAACGGCGAGAAAATCTACGTCGTGCGCAAAGGGGATGTGATCGACGAAACATGGAAGATCGAGGGGATTTCCGACATGGAACTGAGCCTGGTCTATTTGCCTCTGCATTTGTCCCAGACGCTGTCTGTAGGGAGCGCACAATGAACACATTCCGTTTGCTGATGAGCATTGGCCTTTGTGCCGGGCTGGCCGCCTGCAGTTCGGCGCAGATGGCCAAGGACGAAGGGGTTGACCTGATGGAGTCGGGCCAGTACGAAGCCGGTCTGGCGCGGATCCAGGAGGGGATCCGGGAAAATCCGCGCGATACCGAACTGCACCTGGCGCTGACCAGCGGTCGGGCGCGTGCGGTGACGGCGCTGCTGACCCAGGGTGACATGGAACGTGCCCAGCGCGACTTTGCCTCGGCCCGCCTGACATACGGTCGGGTGCTCACCATCGAACCGAACAACCGTCGGGCCCAGGATTCCATTCGCCAGCTTGAACACATGCGCAGCCTCGATGAAAAACTCGAGCTGGCCCGTGGCGATCTGCGTCGCGGCGATATCTACGGCGCGGATCGTCAGGTCAAGCAGATCCTCGAACTGGACCCGAACAGTCAAGGCGCCCTGGAACTGCAAAGCGATATTCGCCTGGTGCAAAGCCGCAACGTGGTGCCTTACCCACAACTGCGTACCCGTCTGGACAAACCGGTCACCCTGGAATTTCGCGACGCCAACCTGAAAACCATCTTCGAAGTGCTGTCCCAGGTCGCCGGCCTGAACTTCATCTTCGACAAGGACCTGCGCCCGGACATGAAAGCCACCATCTTCGTGCGCGACGTGCGCATCGAGGATGCCGTGGAACTGCTGCTGCAACAGAACCAGCTGCACCAGAAAGTGGTGAACGAAAACACCCTGCTGATCTACCCGGACTCGCCGCAGAAGCTCAAGGATTACCAGGAGCTGGTGATGCGCACTTTCTACCTGACCAGCATCGATGCCAACACCGCGTTGAACATGGTCAAGACCATGCTCAAGACCCGCGACGTGTTCGTCGACGAACGCCTCAATACCCTGACCATGCGCGACACCGGCGACGCCGTGCGCATGGCGGAAAAGCTCCTGCAGTCGCAAGACCAGTCCAACCCCGAAGTGGTGCTGGAAGTGGAAGTGATGGAAGTGGCCACCCAGCGGATTCTCGACCTGGGCCTGCAATGGCCGAACACCTTCGGTGTGGTCAACAGCGACGGTTCGGCGGTGACCCTGCTTGACCAGCTCAAGGGCATCAACTCCAGCCGGATCACTATTTCGCCGTCGCCACAGGCCAAGATCAACGCCCAGGACAACGACATCAACACCCTGGCCAGCCCCGTGATCCGCGTGAGTAACCGTGAACAGGCGCGCATTCACATTGGTCAGCGCGTGCCGATCATCAGCGCCACATCGGTGCCGTCGACCCAGGGACCGGTGATCACCGAAAGCGTGACTTACCTGGATGTCGGTCTGAAACTGGAAGTGCAGCCCACCGTGCACCTGAACAACGAAGTGGCGATCAAGGTCGCGTTGGAGGTCAGTAACGCCACGCCGCTGGAACCGACCCGCCAGGGCACGATTCCGGTCCAGGTCGATACCCGCAACGCCCAGACCACCCTGCGCCTGCACGATGGCGAAACCCAGATCCTCGCGGGCCTGATGCGTAACGACCATGGCGCCACCGGTAACAAGATTCCCGGGCTGGGTGATATCCCGGGCCTGGGTCGTCTGTTCGGCAGCAACAAGGACACGGTCGGCAAGTCGGAGCTGGTGCTGTCAATCACCCCACGGGTGGTGCGCAACTTGCCATACCAGAGTCCGTCGGACATGGAATTCACCACCGGCACCGAAACCAGCATGCACATCCAGGCGCCTGACCGCCGGTTCGAAGCTATGGATCAGCCAGCGGCCGCCCAGCCATCTTCGGTCCAGCCTGCGCGCGCCGACCGGCCGGTAGCCGCCAACACCCATGTTGAAGTCAGCGTCGGGAAGCCTTGATCATGAACGCCTCGCAACGCGGTTTTACCCTGATCGAAGTCGTGGTGACGCTGGCCCTGGTCGGCCTGCTGGCCGGCATGGCCGCGCCCCTGACCGAGACCGTGGTGCGCCGGGGCAAGGAGCAGGATCTGCGTACCGCGCTGTACCAGATCCGCGATGCCATCGACGCCTACAAACGCGCCTTCGACGCCGGTTATATCGAGAAGTCGCTCAACAGCAGCGGCTACCCGCCGAACCTCAAAGTGCTGGTCGATGGCGTGCGTGACGTGCGCAGTGCCAAGGGCGCCAAGTTCTATTTCCTGCGGCGCATCCCCCACGACCCGCTGGCGGTCGCCAAGCGGGACGACGAAGGGGGCTGGGGCCTGCGCTCCTATGACAGTTCGGCCGAAAACCCACGCGATGGCGAGGACGTGTTTGACGTCTACTCTAAGGCTCGTGGCAAGGGTCTTAACGGCATCGCCTATAGGGAGTGGTGAGCTATGCGCCGGGAAAAGGGTTTTACCTTGTTGGAACTGATGGTGGTCATGGCAATCATCGCCACCCTGATGACCATCGCCTTGCCGCGCTACTTCAATAGCCTGGAGGCCTCCAAGGAGACCACCCTGCGCCAGAGCCTGTCGTCGATGCGCGAAGCGCTGGATCACTACTACGGCGACACCGGGCGTTATCCCGATTCCCTCGAACAACTGGTCGAGCTGCGCTACCTGCGCAACCCGCCGATGGACCCGATTGCCGAACGCAAGGACACCTGGGTGCTGGTGGCACCGCCCGACGGCGTCGCCGGCGGGGTGGCCGATATCAAGAGTGGTGCCACAGGGAGGGCGCGTGATGGCAGCCTTTATTCCGAGTGGTAGGCCTGCGTCAGAGGACGGCTTCACCTACCTGGGTGTGCTGCTGCTGATCATGGTGATGGGCATGGGCCTGGCCAGCGCCGGCGAGTTGTGGGCCACGGCCGCGCGGCGTGACCGTGAACGCCAGTTGCTGTGGGTCGGCACCCAGTACGCCCAGGCGCTGCGCAGCTATTACCGCAGCTCGCCAGGCCTGGCCCAGTACCCCAAGGAACTCGCGGACCTGTTGCAGGACGAGCGTTTCCCCAGCGCCAGGCATCATCTGCGCCAGCTCTACCCGGACCCGATTGGCGGCGGCGAATGGTCCCTGATGCGCGGCTTCGACGGGCGCATCACCGGCATCAGCAGCCCGTCCACGGACAAGCCGCTCAAGCAGGTGGACTTCCCGGCGCAGTGGTCGGATTTCAACGGCATGGCCAGCTACAAGGATTGGCAGTTCGTGGCCGAGAAGGCCTTTATCGATGGCGCCTCGGGCCCGGTCAAAGGCCAGTCCACCGCGCCCCAGGCGTTGCAGCCATGAACCGCTTCTGCCTGGCGTTGATCCTGGTGCTGTGCACCTCGGTGTCCCCGGCCGCCGAAGAGGACGAAATGATGGGCTTCATCATCGACGACACGATCTCGCACATCGGCCACGACTTTTACTACTCGTTCAGTGAACGCCTGCGCGCCACCAGCCCGATGGATTTCAACCTGGTGGTGCGCGAACGACCTTCGGCTCGCTGGGGCAGCCTGGTGACCGTGGAATTTCAACAGCGATTGGTTTATCGGCGTTTCCTGCCGCCGAACACCGTGGAGCTCAAGGACGAGGCCTATGACGCCGCCGACTGGGTACGCGGACAGATTGTCCAGCGCAAGCTGGAAGCCTTGTTGCAGGACACCACGGACCTTGAGAGGGACGAACTATGAAAACCAAGACTTTTTTGCTGCACACGGGCTGGTGCCTGCTGGGGCTGGGTGGCTGCGCGCTGGTCCAGGCCACGGAGCTGGTCTACACGCCGATCAACCCATCCTTCGGCGGCAACCCGTTGAATGGCACCTGGCTGCTCAACAACGCCCAGGCGCAGAACGACTACGACGACCCTGACTTGAAAGACCGCGCCTCGGCGACCGGGACGTCGGCCCTGGAGCGCTTCAGCGCCCAGTTGCAATCGCGGTTGCTGGGGCAATTGCTGGACAACATCTCCACCGGCAACACGGGGAGCCTGTCCACGGACGCGTTCATCGTCAACGTCGTCGACGACTCGGGGGCACTGAGCATTGTCGTGACCGATCGAGCGACCGGCGAAGTTTCGGAAATCCAGGTGAATGGCCTGGCCCCTTGATGGGGCGTCAGGTCAACGGGGAGTTAAGGACATGAAAAAAATAATTTTGCTGGGGCTGATGTTGGCGGCATTACAAGGGTGCAGTCTGCGCGAGCCGATCGGCGCCGAGCAGGACACCGAAACCCCGACCCTGACCCCCAGGGCCTCGACCTACTACGACCTGATCAACATGCCACGACCCAAGGGCCGGTTGATGGCGGTGGTGTACGGCTTCCGTGACCAGACCGGACAGTACAAGCCGACCCCGGCCAGCTCGTTTTCCACCAGCGTCACCCAGGGCGCGGCGAGCATGCTGATGGACGCCATGCAGGCCAGCGGCTGGTTCGTGGTGCTGGAGCGCGAAGGGCTGCAGAACCTGCTGACCGAGCGCAAGATCATTCGCGCCTCGCAGAAAAAGCCCAACACCCCGGTGAACATCCAATCTGAACTGCCTCCGCTGCAAGCGGCGAACATGATGCTCGAAGGCGGGATCATTGCCTACGACACCAACGTCAAGAGCGGCGGGGAAGGGGCGCGATACCTGGGCATCGACATTTCCCGCGAGTATCGCGTGGACCAGGTCACGGTGAACCTGCGGGCGGTCGACGTACGCAGCGGCCAGATCCTGGCCAACGTGATGACCAGCAAGACCATCTACTCCGTGGGCCGCAGTGCCGGGGTGTTCAAGTTCATCGAGTTCAAGAAATTGCTTGAGGCCGAAGTCGGCTACACCACCAACGAACCGGCGCAGTTGTGTGTGCTGTCGGCGATCGAGTCGGCGGTGGGGCATCTGCTGGCCCAGGGGATCGAGCGGCGGTTGTGGCAGGTGGCGGGGGACAACTCGGCGCCCGCGGCGAATGAGACGCTGGATCGCTACCTGACCCAGAACAAGGTGGTGCCCGAGGAGCAGCAGTGACCGGGGCGGCCTTCGGCAGGGGGCAAACTGTAGGAGCGAGCTCTGCTCGCGATGGACGTAAACGATAACGCGTGCTGTCTGAATGAACGCGTTGTCCAGACGTTTTTCGCGAGCAGGCTCGCTCCTACAGGTACGAGGCGGCCTGACAGCCGACCTGTCTCTTGCTGACTGAGTACATATCCATTGCTGCGGTCACGGCCGCTAAGGGTTTCGCCCTTACGGCGAGTCACTTGGAAAAACGGAACGCCGCCCGGCCCCAAGTAACCAAGGGCTCTTGCCCCACCACTCGGTGCCTCGCTTGGGCTCGGCATGCCCGATCGAAGGCATTGCTCCGTGGGTCGCCGCGATGGGCCGTCCCTGGCCCAGCGCGGCTAAACCGGCGTCCTGCCGGTTTACCCACTGCGCACTGCCTGCGTTCGGCCATCGTGGTTTAACGGGGCGCTCAGATCAAAATCAAAAGCCAAAGCGAGGCGGCCTGATAGCCGACCTGATTGTGGGTCTGTCCGCGATCCCACTGTAGGAGCGAGCCTGCTCGCGAAAATCGCCCGGACAACGCGTTCATTCAGGCCGCCCGCGTTATCGTTGACCTCCATCGCGAGCAGGCTCGCTCCTACAGAAAAGCGCTTGCATCTTTTGGTTTCTGTAGGACGTGGACCCAGGCTACATCGCCTTGCGTCGCTACCTGCAACTGCGCCAGAATCCGCCGGTTTGTGCGCCTTGGCGCCAGTCTCCCACCCCCAATCCCCCCGAATCAACGACCATCCCCCACAACCCCAGCTCCCTGTTCCACATCGCCCAGAACATCAGAACCGAAGACTTGCTGGCCTACGCCTGTGAATCCCTGGCATCGGCCAGTGTCATGGCCAGCGATCTGGCCACCTTTCTCGACGGCCCGCAGCGCAGCACTTTATTGGGCATCCAGCAGGTGATCATGCTGGCGGACCTGGCGGTGAACCGGGCACTGGATAACCTCGATCCGCAGGGTTGACCTGTAGGAGCTGCCGAAGGCTGCGATCTTTTGATCTTGATCCTGAAAATCAAAATCAAAATCAAAAGATCGCAGCCTTCGGCAGCTCCTACAGGGGATTGTGTACAGGCATAAAAAAACCGCGACCCTCCCCAAGGGCCGCGGTTTTTTCATGCCTCGCGATTACCGCTGCAACGTGGTCGCCTGGTTGGCGGTACCAAACTGTTGGATGTTGGCGGTCTGGCCCATGCCGCTCTGGTCGACGCTGGCGATGTTGCCGGTGCCGCCCTGGGTGACGTAGGCCACGTTCATGCTGTCAGCCTGTTTGACGGTGATCATGTTGTCCTCGCCATACAGTTGGGTGGTGAACGCCTGGTTGCCGAGGCCTTCCTGGTTGAACTCGGTGCTGTTGCCGGTGCCGTTGGTGCTGCCTTGGGCCAGGTTGGTGGTACCGCGCTGGTCGGCGATCAGGATGTTGTCGGTGCCGTTCTGGTCGAAGTACAGCTCGTTGAAGGAATTGGTCTGGCTGACCGTGGTTTTGTTGCCGGTGCCGGTCTGGTTGGTGGTCATGATGTGGCCGATGCCGTCCTGTTTGAAGCTGGCGACGTTGCCATCGCCGTTCTGGTTGACGGTGGCGCGCTGGATGTTGCCGAACTGGCCGCCCAGTTGCGGGCCTTTCCAGTTGCTGGCGTAGACCTTGTTATCGTTCCCTACCGAATTGGCGTTCAGCACGTGGCTGTCGCCGCTCTGGTAAGTGAAGTGCACGTTACCGGTGCCTTGTTGATAGAGGGCGACAGTGGAGCCGAGGGACTCGAACTGGTCGGCGTAGATGGCGTTGAGGTCGCCCACTTGCAACACAGTGGCCACGTTGTTTTCGCCATAGCTCTGGTCGACGATGGTTTCGTTGGTGTTCCCGTACTGGTTGATGGTGGCTTTGGAGTCGAGCTGGGTGTCTTGCCAGACTTCGGTGCCGTTGTTGTCGCCGTACTGGTTGATGTTAAGGTTGCCGCCCGTGCCGTAGCGCTGGTCGCCGTAGGCATAGTTGGTGCTGCCGGCCTGGTTGATCTCGATCTTGCCACCCATATGGGCGATCTGTTCGGCGGTGGCGTAGTTGGTGTCGCCGTACTGGATGATCACGGCGGAGTTGGCTCCGCCCAGCTGGATCTGTTCGATGTTGGCTTCGTTGCTGTCGCCGTACTGGTAGGTCTTGCCGGTCGTGCCTTCCTGACTGTCCTGGTAGACGAACGAGAAGTTGCCGGTGCCTTCCTGTTGCTGCAGCACTTCGCCGCCGCCCACACCGATCGACTGGCTGGCGTGGCTGGTGTTGAAGCCGCCGATCTGGTTCTGGGTGATGGTGCTGTTGTCTTCGAACAGTTGCTCGGCGTAACCGGCGTTGTAATTGCCGGTCTGGGTCTGGGTAATGGTGCTGGTGGCCGAGTCCTGCACGGCTGCCGCGTTGTTGCCTTCACCCATTTGCGTTTGGGTGGCGGTACTGAACGGCGCCTTGGTCTGTTTGACGTCGGCGATGTTGGATTCACCGTACTGGTTTTGGGTCGACACGCTGTTATCGGCCAATGCCTGGGCACTGACCACGACCAGGATGGCGGCGGTAATGGGCGTCAGTTTGAACATGATGAAACCTCCAAGTGGTGCAGTGCTTTAGCGATATTGAGTGATCGATACGCTCATTCCATTGCCTGCCTGGGTCACAGCGCTTTGCTGCCCCGTGCCAGCCTGGACGATGTTGGCGTTGTTGTTATTGCCGTTCTGGGCGATCTGCGCGCGGTTGTGGCTGCCGGTCTGGGTAATGGACGCGGCGTTGCCGGAACCTTGCTGGGTGATCAAGGCCATCAGGTCGCTGCCTTGTTGCAGGATGTAGGCTTCCTGATTGCTGCCCGACTGCACGATCTGGCCGAGTAACGACTGGCCGTTCTGTTGCAACATGGCGATGTTGGCCTGGCCGTTCTGGTCGATCAGTGCCTGCTGGCCCACCAGGGGTGGCAGCTCGCCAAGATCGGCGCTGGGCGCCAGGTCATCGTTCTCCATCAAATCGTCGGCGCGCACGCCTGCGCTGCTGCAGAGCAGTAGCAGGCAGAGCAGGGCGGCGGTCGACGTTTTCATGGCATTGCGCTCTCTTAGAAAACTGTCCTGGTGGGAAGAACCGGCCCCCTCCACTCACCGAGTGAAGGGGGCGAAGGCTCAGTTCGAGATCACCTGCACCGTGCGCACGGTGCCTTGGGACGAGGTGATGGTGGCGGTCGGGTTGGCCGATGGAACCACCGTGGTCAGGTTGTTTTGCGTCAACCGCCAGCGACCGGTCACCGGCACCGTGGTGGTGCCCAGGGTTTGCAGGCCGGTTGGCGTGGTGACCTGAACGGTGATGGTGTTGCCGGTGGTCACCGACGACGTACCTGCGAAGTCCCAGGTGAAGCGGTTATTGGAGCGGGCCGACACCGTCGCCGTGGTCACCGCGAAGGTTTCCGCGGCAGGCCGTGGCGAGACTTGCACCGTGACCGTGGCCGGCGCCGTCGACACAGCACCGAAGCTGTCCCGGACGAAGTAGGTGAAGGTCGTGGTGAAGGCCGTGGTGACCGTGGCCGGTGGGGTGTAGGTCAGGACCGTGCCGTTACTGGTGACGGTGCCGCGACCTGTCGGTGGTGGAGTGAAACTGGCGATTGCCAGCGGTGTGTTGGTTTCCGGATCGGTGTCGTTCAGCAGCACGTTGATGGGAATGGCTACACCCAGGGTCGAGACGCTGTCGGGGTTGGCCACCGGAGGCTGGTTAGGCGCCACGGTGATGGTCACGGTTGCCGGGGTGGTCGAAGCCAGGCCTTTTTTGTCTTGAGCCTTGTAGGTGAAGGTCGCGGTCAGCGGCGCATTGACCACCGCTGGTGGGGTGTAGACGACGGCGGTGGTGCCGCTCAGCGCCACGGTGCCCTGGCCGGTGGCCGGTGGGGTCAGCGCGGTGATGGTCAGCGGCGTATCGCCGTCAGGGTCGCTGTCGTTGGCCAGCAGGTTGAGGGTGATTGGCACCCCGAAGCTGGTGCTGCCGGTGTCGGCGACGGAGATCGGCGCCTGGTTCTCGCCGCTGTCCGGTGCCGCGCCGACCACAACGACTGGCTCGGTGTCACTGCCGCCCGCCGCCGATTTGATGGTCACGGTGGCCGGTGGCTGCATCAGGTCGGCAACCGTCAGGGTTTGCAGGGTGCCGGATTTGGACAACCGTCCGTAGCCCTGGGCGACCATGTCCGGCACCACCACTTCATCGGTGGAGGTGGCTTCGATCAGCAGGCTGTGATTGCTCCAGTTGTAGCGAGCGGTCTGCACTTTCACCACGTCGGTGACTTTGCTCGACACGGCCGTTGGTTTTTTGGTGGGGCTCGGATCGGTCGCGGTGACCACCACCACCGAAGGCACAGTGGTCCCCGTCAGGCGACTGGCGAAGAACTGGCCGTTGTTATCGCCGAGCATGCTGGTCAGGCAGGGCGAAGGCGTAGATCCGGGAACCAGTGCCACGGTTTCGCGAAAGCACAGGGTCGAACTGTTTCCGGATTTGCCAAAGACTTCTACCCGGGTACTGCTGGTGCCCGGACCCGAAGAGGTGCGACGGTAAGTGGCGCGTCCGATTTCCACGGGGGTTGGATCGCGGCTGTCGAGTATCTTGCCGGACACGGTAAACAGGTTGGTCTGGATGGTCCCGGTCGGACCCTGGACGCTCAGGAAGTTGGTGTTGAACGGGCTGCCGGTGACGGCTTCGGAAAGGTTCGGGTCGCCGACGAATTTATCCAGGGTCTGGGTGTCCGGGTTCATTTCGGCGTAGGGGGCGTTGATGCTTTGCAGGAAGGGCCCGACCTGACCGTTGAGGGCACCCGAGAAGTTGCCCGGTGCGCCAATGCCGATGTCGCGGGTGATGTTGATCGCCCGACGGCCCGGCGTGGTGACGTTGACCGTTTCCACGCCGTATGGGTGGGTGATGATGTAGGTCCCGGCGACAGGTACGTTCACCCGCAGGCGAATCCGCGCGAAGCTGGCCTGATCACCGTCGACAGGGTTTTCCGCGGCAAACGCCGCTTCGATCCCGGCCACGTAGGCATCCACGCCAAAGCCGCCGACATCGTTGATGCTGGTCTCGGCAAGGTACCAGAACGCTTCCGGTGGCCAGTTATCCGGGAACACCATCGGCTGGGTATCGTCGAAGACCCCTGGCTCAGGGTTCAGGATGCACATGTAGGCGGGCGCGCCAGGAGCGCCGGGTGCCCGCGAGCTGGTTGCCCGTGACTGGCACAGTTCCAGCTTGAGCATATTGTTGTCCTGATACCACATGGGGAATTTCCCCGTGGCATAGGTGTAGGGGCCGGGGTCGACGGCAGCGAGTTGCGCGAACGCACTGCCCGACAGCGAGAGAGTCAGCCCGAGCGCGTTGAGCGCGAAGCGTGGCCACTTGTTCATGATGCCTCCTGATGCGGATCTGGGCATGAGAGCGTTCATTGCACGATGACCACTTCTTCGGTATCGGTGCCGCCATTGGCTGACGTCACCGTGACCTTGGCTGGTGGAATCGGCGTGATGCCGGTCGACAGGATTTTCTCCGCGCCATCACCGCTCAGCTCGCCGATGGCGGCACCGGTGCCGGAAGTGGCGATGAGTCCGGGGGGCGAGGTCTCATCGCTGCTCGAGGCCACGATGGTGAGCAGACCGCCGTTGAGCTTGTATTCGGCACGGGAAATCACCACCAGGTCGGTCAGTTTCGGGGACACGGTGGTTGGCGTGCTGGTGGGAATGGCCAGGTGGTTGTCGGCGGTCACCTGCAAAGTTTTCGGCAACGTCGGGTTGGTGGAGGACTGGGCGTACCAGTGGCCGGTGCTGTCGGCCTCGGTCAGGTTCAGCACCGGGCTGTTGCTGTCCAGGGTCACGGTGGCCGGCGGTGGCGGGGCCATCACGAACACGTCCTGCTGGGCAATCGGAGCGCTTGATCCGGCCTTGCGCGAGTAGGTGCTGCGCTCGGCAATGATCGGGGTAGGGCGGGCCACCGTCGACAATTTGCCGGAAATGGCCATCACCGTCGTGCGCAAGTCCAGCCCGTTGGGCCCTTCGATGCGGATGAAGTTGGTGTTGAACGGGCTGCCGGTGAAGGCCTCTTCCAGGTTCGGATCGCCGACGAATTTATCGGCTTGACCGGTGACCGGGTTGGTCTCGGTGTATGGGCCGTTGAGGCTGCGCAGAAACGGACCAATGTCGCTTTTGAGCGCGCCGTCGTAGGTTTTCGGCGAGCCGATGCCGATGTCGCGGGTCATGTTGATCGCGCGGCGTCCACCGGCCGGAACGTCAAAAATGTCGACGCCGTAAGGGTGGGTGATGGTGTAGGTGCCCGCGGTGGGCACATCGACCCGAATACGAATACGGCCAAAACTGACCTGATCACCTTCGTGCACGTCTTCGGCGGCGAAGGCGGCCTCGACAGCGCTGACGTAAGTCAGGTCAATACCCCGGGCGGCGTCGACGATTGAACCGTCGCCGGTGAACCAGAAGGTCTCATCGGGAAAGTTGTCAGGAAAAGCAATGGGCTTGGTGTCGTCGAAAACACCGGGGGCCGGATTCAAAATGCACATGTAGGCGGGTGCGCCAGGTGCGCCGGCAACCCTGGAACTGACAGCTTTTGACAGGCACAGGTCGAGGGTTCGACCGTGGGTGTCCTGATACCAGGCGGCAAAGCCACCGGTGTCAGGTGAATAGGGTCCGGGATCTACAGCAAACATCGCGGCCTGGGCAGCGCCTTGGGCCAGAGCGGTCACAGCCAGAGCGATCGCAGTTTTGGACAGTAAAGGGTGCATGTGTATTCCCTCTATCAGAGTACCTGCCCCTTGGATGTGGGTCAGTTGGGAGGGTTTCGGCAACTCTTGTGCCAATCCGTGAAAATGCCCGTGAGAGGCCCGGTACACAGGGGTTGACCTGACAATGGGGGGCCGTCCCCCCAGTGTTGGGAACGGGCCTCTTTCCCCAGGATTGGGGGTAGATGGGGATAGCGGGGCAGGCGGGGAATGGGGGGGAAGTTGCCGCCCGAAGTCGGGCAAACTGCCAGCAGTGGGCTATAACCTATAAGGGCATTCGGGGCCGCCATTGGGGAAAGGGCATTCATGACCACGCTGGCCAAGACACTTGAACCCGACAAGGGTGATATCCGGCTGAACTCGCGCAAACAGCCGTTCAATCTGCTGCGCTGGTTTTCGCTCATCAGCATGGCGGTGATCGGCACGGTGGCGGTGGCGCTGGGCTCGGTGTCGACCAAATTCGTGATCACTGAAAGCGTGCAGCGCGATGCGTTGCTGACCTCCCAGTTCATTCAGGCGATCGCCTCGGCCGAGGTGCGCCACGTGGCGATTCCCAACGTGCGGACCATGGGCGAACTGCTCGACCCGCGCAAGGACCGGGACTTTCCCGACGTCGATCCGCTGGCCCGCGCCAATGCCCGTGGTGAGTTCCTCGACCACATCGAACACTTGCCCGACGTGATCCTGGCCAACATCTATGCCCCCGACCGCATGGTGATCTGGTCCACCAACCCGGCGTTGATGGGCACCACGATCCATGCCGACGAGGACCTCGACCAGGCTTTCGCCAACAAGATCCCGGTGTCGGCCAGCTACCACGATGTCGACAAGTCGCGCATGGAGCAGAAGTTCATCACGCCGCCGGAATACATCTTCATCGAAAACTACATTCCGCTGTTCGACGCCGACGGCAAGAACGTCACGGCCATGGTCGAGATCTATAAGGAGCCCAAGGATCTGATCAGCCGCATGGAGCGTGGCCTGGTGCTGATCTGGCTGGCCACGGCGCTGGGCGGCGGCCTGATTTATTTCGGCTTGTACTGGATCGTGCGGCGCGCGGCGATTCTGCTGGCGACCCAGCAAAAGCAACTGATCACCAACGAAACCTTTGTCGCCCTGGGCGAGATGTCCTCGGCGGTGGCGCACAGCCTGCGCAACCCGCTGGCGACCATTCGCTCCAGCGCCGAACTGGCGCTGGAGTTCGACGATGGCGCGGCGCACAAGAACATCAAGGACATCATCGGCCAGGTCGATCGCATGTCGAAATGGGTCCGCGAACTGCTGCAATCCTTGCGCCCGCTCACAGACGAGGCCGAGCCGGTCAACCTGGTGGCGTCGCTGTATGACAGCCTCATGGCCTTCGAGCAACAGATCGCCAAGGGCAGGGTCAATGTGGTGTTCGAGCCCAAGGAAACGCCGATGGTGCTGAGCCAGCAGGTGCAGCTGACGCAGATCCTCAACAGCCTGGTGGCCAACGCACTGGAGGCCATGGACGAAGGCGGGACGCTGACCGTCACCCTGGAACCGACCGATGCCCGTGGCGTGTGCGTGGTGGTCAGCGATACCGGCAAGGGCATGACCGAGGAACAACGGAAAATGGCCTTCCGGCCGTTTTTCACCACCAAGCAGGGCGGGCTCGGGGTCGGGCTGGTCCTGGTCAAGCGGATCATGGAACGCTTCGGCGGCGCCGTGGCCCTCGACAGCCGTGAGGGCGAGGGGACCAGTGTTCGGCTGTCATTCAAGCTGGTGCCCTGAGGTTGGCGGTTTTTTTTTGGGGGGGGGAAGGCGTACATATCCGTTGCTTCGGTAACGGCGGCTGGCGGTTTCGCCCTTACGGCGAGTTACTTGGAAGAGCGCCAAGTAACCAAGCGCTTTTGCCCCTTTCGTTCGGTGCCTCGCTAAGGCTCGGCATACCCTTGCTCCGGTTCTGCTCCGTGGGTCGCCGCGATGGGCCGTCCCTGGCCCAGCGCGGCTAAACCGGCGTCCTGCCGGTTTACCCACTGCGCAGAACCTGCGCTCGGCCTCACGAGGGGGCGTACACCGCAAAAGCCAAAGCGAGGCGGCCTGATAGCCGACCTGCTTTTTGCTCCGTACGCATTCCCTTGTAGGAGCGAGCATGCTCGCGAAAAACGCCCAGACACCGCGTTCATCCAGACAGCCCGCGTCATCGTTGACGTCCATCGCGAGCAGGCTCGCTCCTACAGGGGAATGTGGCACCAGCCGAAGCCAGGTCGGCTATCAGGCCGCCTCGCTTGGCGTTTGATTTTGATCTGGGCGCCCCGTTAAACCACGCTGGCCGAACGCAGGCATTGCGCAGTGGGTAAACCGGCAGGACGCCGGTTTAGCCGCGCTGGGCCAGGGATGGCCCATCGCGGCGACCCACGGAGCAATGCCGGAGAGAGGGCATGCCGAGCCAGAGCGAGGCACCGAGTGGTGGGGCAAGAGCGCTTGGTTACTTGGCGCTTTTCCAAGTGACCCGCTAATGAAATGGCTACCCCCGCCGCCTCCTGTGATCGCCCACTAAGCTTTCACAGGGGGCTCATCGGAGATCATTGCCATGAACAACGTAGCTATTGCCGCCATCGATCTGGGAAAACACTCCTTTCACGTGCATGCGCAAGATGATCGTGGCCATGAGCTCTACCGTAAAAAATTCAATCGGGTTTCGCTCATCCAGCACCTGGCGAACGTCCCCCCTTGCACCGTCGTGATGGAAGCCTGTGGCGGCGCCCATTTTATGGCACAGGAGGTCGCCAAGCTGGGGCATACGCCCAAGCTCATCGCACCTCATCTCGTACGTCCTTACGTGAAAAGCAACAAGAACGACTTCGCTGATGCCGAAGCGATCTGCGAGGCGGCGACTCGTCCGACGATGCGTTTTGTGCCGGTCAAAACCCAGTCCCAGCAAGCGCTGGCCATGTCCAACTCGATACGCGATTCGTTCATCAAAGACCGCACTGCAACCGCCAATCGAATTCACGCCGCTCTTCTGGAGGTTGGCATCAGCCTGGCCCCCGGTTTCAAATCGATCAACACGCTGCCGGCGCTGCTTGAAGCGAACTCTATTTCTCAGTCCTTCAAAAAAAGCCTGGCGACCCTGTATCGATACTTCAAGTATCTGGATGAAGAGGTCAAGTCGCAGGACAAGGATGTGGAACGCCAGGCCGCTGAAGATGATCTGGCAGCGCGCTTGATGACCATGCCGTGTGTCGGCCCGATCACCTCCACCGCCCTGGCTGCCGAGTTGGGCGACGGCAGGCAGTTCAAATGCGGACGAAATTATTCAGCCTCGATCGGGCTGGTGCCCAAACAACACGGCACGGGCGACAAGACCGTGCTGCTGGGCATCAGCAAGCGCGGCGATCGAAATCAGAGGCGCCTGCTCATCCAGTGCGCCCGTGTTTACGTGAGGTACCTGGATCGCCAGAAAGGCTGGCTGGCGGACTGGGTCCGGCAGCTTTTGGCTCATCATCACTCCAATCATGTGGTCTGCGCGCTGGCCAACAAGCTGGCGAGGATCGCCTGGGCGATTGCGGCACATCACACCGAATTCGATGCAGGGCCAAGCACGATGAACGCCTGACCCTGCTGTCACCCGAGCACCACCCACCTGGTTTTGCGATGCTGGATAACTGATGACGTGAACGGCCAACCGGCCTGACGACAACCCTGGGCTCTTACACGGCTGAAAGGCCGTCCCGCTAATAAGGATCGTCAGGCATCGATTCTCATCGAGGCGCGGGGGCCACCCCACTCAGACGCCGGATAGATGAAAGCAAACCAAACACGACATCAAAAACAGTATTGCAGAAAAGGGGGTAACCATAGATGTAAGAGCGGAACTAATAGTCGCCGTTACCGAAGCAGCGGATATGTACACCGAACCAACCCCCAAGACCCCCCTGAAATTGGGTGCGAACTTTCCCCGCTAGCGGGTGCCATTCCCCAGTCGTTTCCCCCGGTCATGGCATATTGATGTTGATAAGCCATTGTTTTACCGGGCTATAGGGCGTTTGTATAAAACAGTTACAAATTGGCGAGGCTTTTGCAAATCCACCATCACCCCCTTCACACATACGAGGCGGCTGGTGATGGACATAAAAGCGCGGTATCCCTTCAAGTGGTTGTTGACGCCGTTGAGCGTCATGTTATCGATGACGTTAAGCACAGGGATGCTGCGTGCCAGTCCAATAGACGATGAGCGACAGCCTGAAACATCCGACCCCTCGGCCTACTACGACGAACCGGCCGACGAGGCCGCGGCGTTGAACGCCATCCTGACCATGCCGGAGGCCAACGAAGATTCTTTCGATCTGCCCGACGGTGTCAAAGGCACACGCAACAGTACCCGGGTGGAAAACCAACTGCCGCCTGCGCAGCAGACCAGTTTCAACTACCCCACCAATGGCAAGCCGAGTCCGTTGTTCGGGGCTCAGCCGTTCACCCAGCAAATGCTGTTGTTCGAGGAGTTCGGCCCGGAAAAACTCGACGCCGCCACGCCGGCGGCGCAACTGCCGTTTCCGCCACCGGGAATCGGTCCGCTGCCGGCCCAGGACCCCACCAGTGCAGCGCGCAGCGCGCCACCGGGCCTGGCGCTGGATAACTTCCTGCGCCAACCGGGGCTGACGCCATTCCCCAGCCAGTTTTCCAACGTGGTCGACCGCAACCCGTGGCAGGCGCAGATCGAGTACTTCCTCAACCGTCATATCGGCTCGTCCGCCGAAGGCCGTCCGCCAGGAAAGGGCTGGTCCCATCAGCGCTGGAACGAGTTTTATCCGCAGAACGCCTACAAGACCGTGCAGACCGGCATACGCACCAACGGCGGCTTGCGTGACGACCGGCAAATGCACCACTACGCCGTGGGTGAGTTCGGCCCCGGTGGTCTCTATCACAACGTCGCCGGCATCCCGGCCACGGACGGTTCCGCCAAGGGTGTCGAGCCGCGCCTGCATCCGCTGATGCCGGTGCAAAACCACAACTCGGTATGGACCTTCGACGGCACGTTGCCGCCCAAATTGTTGATGGTGCGTTACGGGCAACCGGTGCTGATGCGCCACTACAACGGCTTGCCGATCGACCCTTCGGCCAACATGGGCTTTGGTCTGCACACCATCAGTACCCATGAACACAACGGTCACGCACCGGCAGAGAGCGATGGCTATGCCAACGCGTTTTTCTTCCCGGGGCAGTATTACGACTATCGCTGGCCGATCCAGCTGGCCGGTTACGACAGCATCAACACCAAGGCGCAAGATCCGCGCGCGGCGTTCCCGTGTTCGCCGGGCGAAACCCTGTGGACCAATGACATGAGCCCGAGCCTGAAGACTTGCGACCATGGCACGATCAGGATTCGCGGCGACTGGCGCGAAACCATGAGCACCCACTGGTTCCACGACCACATGCTCGATTTCACCGCGCAGAACGTCTACAAGGGCAACGCGGCGATGATGAACTACTACAGCGCCCTGGACCGCGGCAACGAGTCGGTGAACGACGGCGTCAACCTGCGTTTCCCCAGCGGCAGCGCCTTGCCGTGGGGTAACCGCGACTACGACGTCAACCTGGTGTTCGCCGACAAGGCCTGGGATCAGAACGGGCAGCTGTGGTTCAACCCGTTCAACACCGACGGCTTCCTCGGTGACCAGGTGGTGGTCAACTGGGGCTGGAAACCGACCCTGGACGTGCGGGCCCGCAGCTATCGCTTCCGCATGCTCAACGGTTCGGTATCGCGTTACTACAAGTTTGCGCTGGTGCGTGAAATCAAGGGCACCAGTGGCGAGTTCCAGGGCCCCAAAGGGTCCGGGGTGTCCTACGCCCGGGTGCCGTTCCACATGATCGCCAACGACGGCAACATCATGGAACACAGCGTGCCGTT
This sequence comes from Pseudomonas fluorescens, assembly GCF_902498195.1. Classification (GTDB taxonomy): domain Bacteria; phylum Pseudomonadota; class Gammaproteobacteria; order Pseudomonadales; family Pseudomonadaceae; genus Aquipseudomonas; species Aquipseudomonas fluorescens_BU. Next base: position 415,905 of record NZ_CABVIY010000004.1, read on the forward strand.
CGACGGCAGCATGGACCTGGACGCCGACGGCGATAAACAGAACCACAACGCGATCCTGCCGACCCAGGGCATCGCCGAGCGCTTCGACATCATCGTCAACTTCGCCAAGAACGGCATCAAGCCGGGGGACAAGATCTTCTTCGTCAACCTGTTGGCCCACGACGACGGCAAAGGCCCGAAAGAGCCGATCTCCCTGGCCGACGTGCTGTCCGAGAAGTACCTGGCGGTGATCAAGCAATCGAGCAAGGGACCGCAGTGGGACAAGGGCGACCCGGCGGTGGGCAAGGTGTTGCAGCTCAACGTCAAGGCCTACACCGGCCAGGACCTGGCCATGGACCCGGCGCTGTATGAACCGGCCAAACCGGGCAAGGCTGAAGGCCTGGTGATGATCCCGCTGAAGATCCACCGCGACAATGCGGCCGACAAGGTCCTGCTGTCCCAGGCCCGCCACCGCAGCTTTATCTTCGGCCGTTCCGACGGCACCGATGAAGCGCCGTGGACCGTCAAGACCGACGGTGGCTTCGGCTTCCACATGGACCCTCGTCGCCTGAACGCGGCCACCCAGTTGAAAACCGGTCCCACCGATGCCGGCACCAGCGGTTTCGGCACCCTGGAAGTGTGGAACATCAAGGCGGGCGGCAAGGGCTGGAGCCACCCGGTGCATGTGCACTTCGAGGAAGGGATCATCCTCAGCCGTGGCGGCAAGGCTCCACCGGAATGGGAAAAATGGGCGCGCAAGGACGTGTACCGCATCGGTTCGGAAAACGATGGCCTGGACAGCGTGGAAATGGCGATCAACTTCCGCGAGTTCGCCGGGACCTACATGGAGCACTGTCACAACACCCAGCACGAGGACAACTCCATGCTGCTGCGTTGGGACATTGAGAAACCCGGGCAATTCCAGTTGATGCCGACACCGCTGCCCAGCTGGGATGGCGTGCGCTACGTGAACTCGGCCGCACTGCCAACCTTCCGCAGCGGCGACGGCATGGGCCCGCAAGTGACGGTCAAAAAATGAAAAGGGAGGGTGTCGACATGAAGTTGCATACACCACGCACACGCGCCTTGGGCATGCACCTGATCCTGGTGCTGGTGACCGGGTTGCTGGCCAGCCGGCTACTGATCGCCAACCAGGCGCCGTCGTCACCCGCCCCCACGCCTGCCGCCTCGGCAGAGACTGCCATCGCAGCCACCGCCACCCCGTGGGGTGGCGACTATTTCCCCAACACCCTGCTGACCGACCAGGACGGTAAGCAGGTGCGTTTTTTCGATGACCTGATCAAGGGCAAGGTGGTGGTGATCAACTTCATCTTCACCTCGTGCAGCGACTCTTGCCCGCTGGAAACCGCGCGCCTGCGCCAGGTGCAGAAACTGCTCGGCGACCGGGTCGGCAAGGACATCTTTTTCTACTCCATCAGCATCGATCCCCTGAGCGATACCCCCGCGGTGCTCAAGGCCTATTCGCAACGCTTCCAGGTCGGGCCGGGCTGGCAATTCCTCACCGGGGAATTCGCCGACGTCACCGAGCTGCGGCAAAAGCTCGGGCTGTTCATCGAAGGCGTCGACAACGGCCGCAGCAAGGACCACAACCTGAGCCTGATCGTCGGCAACCAGGAAACCGGGCGCTGGATGAAAGCCTCACCGTTTGAAAACCCGTGGATTCTGGCCGACCAGTTGGCCAACACTTTGCATAACTGGAAACAACCAAGCATTGGCGAGAGTTATGCCAATGCCCCGGAAATCCGCCCGCCCAGCAACGGCGAAGAACTGTTTCGCACCCGTTGCGCGTCGTGCCACAGCCTGGGTCCGATGGATGGCCAGGGCATCGGCATGCGCAGCATCGGCCCGGACCTGATCGGTGTCACCCGCCAGCGTGATCCGGCGTGGCTCAGCCGCTGGATCCGTGAACCGGACCGCATGCTGGCGGAAAAAGACCCGATTGCCATGGAGCTGTTCGAACGTTTCGACAAGATCCCGATGCCCAACCTGCGCATGGATGACAAGTCCGCGCAGTCGATCATCGAGTTCCTGCAGGCGGAAACCGATCGCCAACATCCGCCAGTCACCCCGCTGGCCGCCGGCAATGAGGAACCCGAACATCACCACGCAATCGCGGCCCCCGACAGCGCTCAAGGACAGACCCGGGTGCAATAGTGGCTAAATACTTTCATTGCGCCTCCAGTGATGGTCAATGCCACCTACACTGATGCGAAACACGGCTGAAAAGGCTTTACGAAGCGCGACCAGGACAGTCCCATGCAGATACTGGAACAACAAAAAGTACCTGCGCCGAATCCTCCGGCAGCAGAAGGCAAGGAGTGGCGACCGCCGTTCAATCTGGTGCGCTGGTTCTCCCTGGCGAGTTTCTTCATCATCGCCGCCGTGGCGCTGGGGCTGGGCTACATTTCAACGCGTTTCGTGGTGGAGGAGAGCATCGAGCGCGACTCGATGCTGACCGCGCAATTCATCCAGGCCATCGGTGATGCCGAGATTCGTCATGCACAGATCACCCCGAAGCGGACCATGGGCGAGATGCTCGACCCACGCCAGGAAAACGCTTACCCCGATGTCAACCCGGCCTCCCGTGCCAACGCGCGAATCGAGTTTCTCGATCACGTGGAGCACCTGCCGGACATTCTGCTGGCCACCGTCTACGCCCAGGACCGCACCATCGTCTGGTCGACCAACCCGGAGCTGATCGGGGTGCGCATCGAAGACGACGATGAGCTGGACGAGTCGTTCGAAATGAAGGAAGCGGTGTCCACCAGCTACCACGAAATCGATGAGGAACGCCCCGAGCAACGCTTGCTGCGTGAACCCCAGTACCTGTTCATCGAGAACTACATCCCGATGTTCAATGCCGACCACAGCAAAGTCATTGCCATGGTGGAGATCTACAAGGAGCCCGTGGACCTGGTGGAGCGCATCCAGCGCGGGTTCAAGGCGATCTGGCTGGCGACGCTGCTCGGCGGGGCGGCGATTTACCTGGGGTTGTTCTGGATCGTGCGCCGCGCGGCCATGTTGTTGCAGAGCCAGCAGAAGCAACTGGTCGCCAATGAAACCTTCGTCGCCCTGGGCGAGATGTCCTCGGCGGTCGCCCACAGCCTGCGCAATCCGCTGGCGAACATCCGTTCCAGCGCCGAACTGGCCCAGGAAATTGCCAGCCATCCGGCCCAGAAGAACATCGGGGACATCATCAGCCAGGTCGACCGCATGTCGCGCTGGGTGCGCGAGTTGCTGGTGTCGCTGCGGCCGGTGAACGACGATTTCGAAGAGGTCGACCTGGTGCTGGCCATCGACGACACCCTGGGGGCTTTCGAGGCGTTGATCAAGCGCTCGAACGTCGAAGTGCGCTTCACCCCCAAAAGTGTGCCACCGGTCGTCAGCCAACAGGTGCTGCTCACGCAAATTCTCAATAGCCTGTTTGCCAATGCCCTGGAAGCCATGCCCACGGGCGGGGTGTTGAGTATCGATATCGAGACACCGGCGCCGGGACAGGTGAGCATGATTCTCAATGACACCGGCAAGGGCATGACCAAGCAGCAACAGCAGATGGTCTTCAAGCCTTTCTTCACCACCAAACAAGGCGGGCTGGGCGTAGGCCTGGCCCTGGTCAAAAGAATAATGGAGCGTTTCGAAGGCTCGGTCGAACTGACCAGCCAAGAGCAGGAAGGAACCCGCGTATGTTTGAACTTTAAAGTGGTCACGGGAGGGGAATATGGAACACAGCATACTGCTGGTCGAGGATGATGAACTCCTCGCCGAGAACATCCAGACCTACCTGGAGCGCAAGGACTTCGAGGTGACGGTCTGCCACTCGGCTGAAGACGCACTGGAGCAACTCAGGTCTTTTGCACCGGATGTGGTGCTCACCGACAATTCGCTGCCGGGCATGAGTGGTCATGACCTGATCCAGAAGCTGCGCATCAGCGCGCCGGATCTGAAAGTGATCATGATGACCGGCTACGGCAACGTCGAGGACGCCGTGGTGGCGATGAAGGAAGGCGCGTTTCACTACGTGACCAAACCGGTGGCGCTGCCGGAACTGAAGCTGCTGCTGGACAAGGCCATGGCCACCGACCGGATGGAACGCACGCTGTCGTTCTATCAGGAGCGCGAAGCGCAGAAATCCGGGGTGCAGGCGCTGATCGGCGAGTCGGCGCCCATGGTGTACCTCAAAGGCACCATCGCCCAGTTGCTCGACGCCGAGCGTCGCATGGCCAACACCGACCTGCCGCCGGTATTGGTGGAAGGCGAGACCGGCACCGGCAAGGAACTGGTGGCCCGTGCCCTGCATTTCGACGGGCCGCGCGCCAAGGGACCGTTTATTGAATTCAACTGCGCCTCGATTCCGGCCAACCTGGTGGAGTCGGAGCTGTTCGGCCATGAGAAGGGCGCCTTCACCGACGCCAAGGACCGCCGCGTCGGGCTGGTGGAAGCGGCCGATGGCGGCACCCTGTTTCTTGATGAAGTGGGGGAAATGGACCTGATTCTCCAGGCCAAACTGCTCAAGTTGCTGGAAGACCGGACCATTCGCCGGGTCGGGGCGGTCAAGGAGCGCAAGGTCGATCTGCGGGTGATCAGCGCCACCAACTGCAACCTCGAACAAATGGTCCAGCAGGGCAAGTTCCGCCGCGACCTGTTTTTCCGCCTGCGCATCATCTCGATCAAGGTGCCGCGCCTGTATGCCCGCGGTGAAGACATCCTGTTGCTGGCCCGGCACTTCCTGGCGGCCCACGGCAAACGCTATGGCAAGCCGCACTTGCGCTTCAGTGAACAGGCCGAAGAGTTGCTGCTCAACTACAGCTGGCCGGGCAACGTGCGCGAACTGCGCAACATGCTGGAGCAGACCGTGCTGCTGGCGCAAAACGACACCGTCGCGGCCCATCAGCTGAACGTCTGCATGAGCCTGGTGGACGAACCGCCGCTGTTCCAGCACGAAGTGCCCGTCAGCGAGCCGCGTCCGGTCTACAACGGGACTGAGTCGATGAACCTGCCGGAAGTCGAGCGCGACATGGTGCGCAAGATGCTCGACAAGACCGACTGGAACGTCACCAAGTCCGCGCGGCTGCTGGGCCTGAGCCGCGACATGTTGCGCTACCGGATCGAAAAACTCGGCCTTGCGCGTCCGGACAAACGGCAGTGGTAACGCTCCTACAGATTCACCGATTCACAAGGCAGGGCCGGGGGCGCTGAGGCAGGCGAGCATGCACGTTGGATCGATGACTTCCTGGTTCACGTAGACGCCGCGTTGCTGGTCGTAGGTGCGGATAAACACACGCACGGTGGCGTCGGCCACCGTCGGCAAGCGGGAGTCGTAGAACACGTGTTCGCTGGAAACCGGGGTGAAGGTCTGGGGTGACGTCGGGATGTAGGAGCCCGGCGGCACCGTGCTCAGCGAAGGTGGGGCAGGGTGGGCGAAGGGTTGGTCGTCGCCGTAGTAGTTGAATTCACTGCTCGACTGCTCGGTTTGCATCGGGCTGTCGTCCGCCAGTGCACCGGTGGCGGCGGTCAGGCAAAGGGCAAGCAACAGCGGCTGTTCGATTCTGTTCATGGCAGCACCTGCGGCGTTGGTTTTCGCGTGTATCCCCAAGGTCATTAACTATAGCGTCCCTTGTAGGAGCGAGCCTGCTCGCGATGGTCGTTAACGATAACGCCGGGTACCTGATACCCCGCTGTGTTCTCTCGTCCATCGCGAGCAGGCTCGCTCCTACAGGTCTACAGTGATGGGCCAAACATTCGCTATGGAAGCGTGCAATGGAAATGCCGACAAAAGAACACGTCATCGCCAGCAACCGCGATGCCTGGAACGACTCCGCCCGCCACCACAAGGACGGCGCGGACTGGCAGGTGCTCTTGAGCGCTGTGGCCAAGGAAGATTTTTCCTGCCTCGATGACACCCTCGCTGCCGTGCTGGCCGAGGTTGGAGTCGAGGGCAAGCAAGTGGTGCAACTGGGCTGCAACAATGGCCGCGAAAGCCTTTCCCTTTTTGCCCTGGGCGCCCGTCAGGTGGTTGGTGTCGACCAGTCGTCCGCGTTTCTCGAGCAGGCGCGGGAACTGGCATCGCGCTCGCCCCATGGGCCCGAATTCATCGAGGCCGACATTCACCACCTGCCGCCCGGGTTGCAGGCACGCTTCGACGTGGCGTTGATCACCATCGGCGTATTGAACTGGATGCCGGACATCGGCGACTTCTTGCGCCATGTCGCGCAAACGCTGAAGCCGGGCGGGGCACTGGTGGTGTACGAGACCCACCCGTTCCTGGAAATGTTCGACCCCGAAGGTGCCGATCCCTTCGCCCTGGCCAGTTCGTATTTTCGCAAAGAGCCTTTCGTGCAGACCGAGCCGATCGTCTACGAAGGCAAGGTCGAGCAAGAGACCGCGCCGTCGTACTGGTTCGCCCACACCCTGGGTGACCTCTTCAGTGCCGCCATTGCAGCGGGCCTGAACATCCGCCACTTCAAGGAATACCCGCACTCCAACCGCGAGGAACTGTACGACCGTTACGAGGGGCGCGAGGCGCAGTTGCCGATGTGTTTTACGTGGGTGGTGGTGAAGGGGTGAGGGGGGATTGGGTGAATATCCGTTGCTGCGGTCACGGCTGCTGACGGTTTCGCCCTTACGGCGAGTTACTTGGAAAAGCCTGTAGGAGCGAGCATGCTCGCGATGGACGTCAACGATAACGCGGGCTATCTCGATGATCGCGGTGTCTGGGCGTTTTTCGCGAGCAAGCCCGCTCCCACAGGGGAATGTGTACACCCTTCAAACCCGGCCTTCAGTCCGGATCAGGTCGCAACACCGGACTCCCGTGCACCGGTTTTTTGGCAAGCGTGCGACCCAGCGCTTGCCCGGTCATTTCCACATACCGGTAGGTGAACATCGACACCAGCACCACCAGTCCCGCGACCAGCAAAGCGATGACGTTGTTGAGCACGGCATTGCCGGTGTCCAGGTAGCGAGTCCCGTCGATCATCGGGGCGATGTCAACGCCAAGGACCTTTTTACCCACCATGAAGGCCGACACAGCACAAAAAAGAACAGCGGCGTGGGTCAGGTAGATGGAATAAGACAACTTGCCAAGAAACCTGAAGCCTCGTCCGGTTAACCACCGCGACAACGTCCCGCCCTCAAAGGCGAATATCACGACGATGGCGCCGAACAACGGGCTGGCGACCAACGCCTTGGCGGTAAAATCGCTGACCACGAACACCACCGCCGCTGCCACCGCGATCACTTCAAGCGCTGTCAACAACCGGGCGTTCGCGCGGTCGGGATGGGGAAGCCTGAGGTACATGACGTAAGCCAGGCAGCCGGTGAAAAAGTAGGCGAGACCCCGCAGCGACTCGATGGTGAAGAAGGTATTGCCTGCGTACACCAGCGCCAGGGCCACGAAGACGATCGTCGCCCACACCCAGGTCCTGGCATCGAAGGTCATGCTCAGGATCACGGCGAAGATCATGTACGTGTAGTACTCGATACTGATGCTCCAGGACGGAAAGTTGAATGACAGTGGCTCGGTCAAATGCGTCCAGGATTGCAGCAGCAGCGCATTGGGCAGTATTTCAGACGGGGCAAACTTTCCGGAAAATGGCGCGTTGTTGAACGCCATGCCTTTTTGCACGGCCATATACCGGCCGCACTCCAGCAGCAGGAACACGCCCAGCATGAACAGGTGCAGCGGCAACAGGCGGAAGGTGCGGGTGATAAAGAATTTGCGAAAATCAAATTGCACCGAGCGGCCATAGGCATGTGTCAACACAAAGCCACTCAGCACAAAAAAGAACGATACGAATACATCGGCATGGCGAAAGAATGTCCATTCGGTAAAGCTGTCGCTGACGCGTAAGTGATAGAGCACCACCGAAACAGCCATCAGGCCCCTGAAACTGTCCAGTGAATCAAACCGTTTCTCTGCGCGCATATCCGTGCTCCGTTACTTGCATGGGCGGCAGTCCTGGGGTCGATCCGAATGGCCCGTCAAGGCGGTGTTGCAATCGATATTCCCCAGGAGGATGGCCAAGTGGTTTCAACTGTGTGAGGGGCCTCGCCGTGGCGTTCCTGCAGGCTCTGCATGGGCGTGCCGGGTGCCGGGGTAGCACCGCCCGATCGCCTGGCGGCCTGCCTGGTAGCGCCTTTTCAGCCATTCCTTCAAGCGTTTCGCATAGGGATAGAGGTTGACCCAGAGATCGGCCTGCGGCGAACCGTTGCTGAGCAGGAAGGTGCACAGCGACTTGCGCTCCAGCCACAGGCGATTGGTGAAGAGGCTGTCGGGGCTCGAACAGGAGTCCATCCACTCAACGCCGCGTTCCTGGAGTTCGTTACGCCGCTGGATGTATTCGAGGATGAGCAGGACGCCAGGCGAATGTTTGGCGTAGTCCTCATCGAACGCGATCTTGAAGGCAAAAACAGCCGGTGGGGCGAGGAAGTCGCAGAGCATTGCCAGCGGACGGCCATCGAGGGACATTTCCAGCATCACCAGCTGGCCGCGGGCATACGCGGCGCTGGCGACGGCCTCGAAATAACGGAGGCATTCCGGGCGGCTACCCAACGCCGAGTGCGACTCACCTTTCCAGCCCTTCATTTCCAGTTTGACGAACGCCGCGAGCCAGGCCGCCAGGTCCTCGCCGCTGGGTTGCAGTGCACGAAAACGCAAGTCGCCCAACTCGGCCAGGCGGTTGCGCCGGCGGCGGTATTCCCTGCGCTCCTTGGACGACAGCGCCCGCTCCATATAGCTCTCGGTGTCGTCGCCCAGCCTCATCAGCGCTCGCTGCCAGTGAGCGCCCTCGTGGAAGCGCCGCCCCTCTTCGCGCAACGCCCCGCGCAGGGCATCGGCCAGTGGGCCATCGGCAGGCGCATCGGGCATCCGCAACAGCGGGTAGCGCTTTCGATGCGTGTGTAGCCAGCGCAGGAAAGTGCGCATCACCTCGCTCTCGTGACCGCCGCGCACCAGGGGCGCCACTGAAAAGCAATAACGGTGGCGAACCATTCTGGCCACCGGCAAGGGCGAGAGGACGCAGGCGCTCGGCTCGAACAGCGGGAAAAAACCATCAATCACAAACCCGGGCCGCATCGTTTGCTCGCTCGGCCTGAGAATGAACAACAGCACGAAACGCTTGCTCCCCGCCAAGTGCTCGAGGGCCGACAGCAAGGCCCAGGGCGAATAGAACATGTTGGGTTCGACAGCCGCCTTGGCCAGCGCCTCCCAGGCTTCGATATAGGGCCCGGCATCCGCCAACGACCGAACGACCTCGATGTGATAGTCGGCGCACTGCGGCACAGCGGCGCTGACGTCGTAGGCTTTCTCGATAAACATATCCCGCATCCTGCCCTCCAAGGGAAAAGCTCCATCCACCCCAACCGCAGAGTTTGTCGATCAGGCTCATGGAGCCTTCGTTGGCCAGGGATTGGCGTTGTGTGTTGATGGTATTGATGGGTATAGATCAATATGGCAATTTCATGGCACCACCTCGATCAACAATTTGTTTCAGCATATGCATCAGTTTTGACACAATTGCAGGCAAAAAAAAGCGGCACGCCCAGGCGTCCCGGGCGCTTGCGGATCTGCACATCCCGGGCCGTCGACGATTCATTTCATCACCGCCTGTGCACCCCGTTCGACAGGGTTGCCGGTCACGCGGTAGGCCACCCTCGGTATCCCCGGCAAACGCTGCTCCAGCAGCGCGCTCAAGGACTCGCCCTGATTCAGATAGGCATCGCCAAAATCGGCGCCGAGCGGGATGGGATGGGCGACGATTTCCAGCAAACCGTCGGTGGGAGGCGCGGCGTTGCGCAAGTCCACTGGCGTGCACACATAGTCGGCGGTGGCCCCGGTCAGTTTGTTCAAGCGTCGATTGAGCAACTCCTTGAACACGCGTTTGGGCAGGCTCAGGTTTTGCCCCAGATTGCGCGCCAGCCGCACGGGAACACCCTGGCGGGCGGCAAAGCGCGCGACGATCTCGCCGATGGGCCAGATGTTGTGCACGTGTTGATGGGAGTCCAGATGGTTGGGGCGCATACCGTTATCGAGGCAGCGTTGCCATTGGGCTTCGAGTTCCTCCTCTACCGCGAGGCGATCCTGATGGCCGAGCCAGAGGCGCGTGCGGGACAGGTTGAGGTCGAATGCGCCGCCACTCTGGCAAAAGGTCCGGCGGCTGAGAATGCGCCGGCTCACCGGGTGGCCGTAGGTGAGATTGAAATGCAGCCCGATGCGTCCCTCCAGCAACGGGTGGCGGGCCAGGGCGCAGGCCGCTTCGAAGGCCGGCATGTTGGCCATGACGGTGGCGGAACTGAGGATCCCGGCCTGGAACGCCCCCAGAATCACCGCGTTTTCACAGGCACTGAGCCCGAAATTGTCAGCGTTGACTATGACTTGGCGAGGCATGTTCACCCTCCATGAGTTTTTCGGTGGGGGCAGGCGCCTTGGTCACGGGCACCGCGACGGATACAGGGGCAACGGCCGCCGCTTTACGCTTGGCCCGCCACTGCTGCAATAAAGGTTTGAACCCTTGCCAGAATCGCAAGGCCAGCCCCAAGGCCAGGCCGTCGGGGCGCCAGGAATAGAAACGCCAGCGCCAGTGTTGCAGTTGCCCGGTCATGCGTTCATGCAGTTGATGGCTGGAGTTTTCCAGGCTCACGCGCGACGCATCGATCCAGCGCCAGTTGTCGTCCAGCCCCCAGCGAATCCATTCTTCAAGCAGCACCCGGCCGCTGCCCAGGTCGGCGTATTGCGGCAGGAACGCCAGGTTGTAGTCGTACAGTCGGCCTTGCTCCAGCAAGCCGAGGCGATAGCTGATGCAGCGGCCTTCCAGCTCCAGCACCACCACGCGCACCAGGCCAAGGGCGGCGAGGGCGGTGAAAGCCCGATCCATCCATTGGCGGCGATGCTCATCGGAAAAAATCCCCACGCCTTCATCGCCTTTCCAGCTCACCGCTTCGACGTCGCTGATGGTTTTGAGCAGTGGCCCCATGGTCGAGGCGTCGGGGGTAATACGGCGGACCTGGGCGCCACACGCGGCGATGCGTTTGCGCGCCCGGCGCAGTTTGTAGCGCGGATCACCGGAGACTTCCTGGCGATCGGCATCGCTGATCCGGTGCACGGGCGTGCGGCAACTGAGGCGACGATCAGCGGTGGAGCTTTGGCTCATCCATCCGGTCAGCAGGCTTTCGGCGCCGACCGGTTCGGGCAATTCATTGAGTTGCAGCAGGGCATGGGGCAGTCGACGGCGAATCTCGATCAGCGCCTTGCGCATGTTCGCCGCGTCCAGGCAAGCCAGGAGCGCGAGTCGGTCGGCGAGGGGGTAGCCCAAGTGATGAAGTACCCGAAACGGCAGTCTGGCGAAACGCTCGACGGACGCCACCAGGGGCAGGCACAGCACCAGTTCATCGCCCTGCCAGCCCAGCAGGACGTGTAAACGTTCGCCGTCGGTCAATGCCTGTTCGGATGCAGACATCCAGGCCAGCGTGTTGAACGGCGTATGGTCCGTCATTCGCAGCCGCAGCGCTTCATAAGCCGCGGCGGGAAAGTCTGCGGCGCACAGCGAAGTACGCCATTCGAATCGTGCTGTCATAGGGTCAGGCCACCGAAGCAGTAACGGGTGGATGTTCCGGTTTGCGCAAGGCATCCAGGCGCGAGCCGGTGTAGCGGGTTTCGCGGGAGTAGCGCCAGCGGCCAAACACTTTGTAGACGTTCATGATTCGCCCCTGTTCGTTGAATCCCATGCGAATGTGCATCTTGAGGGCACGGATATTGTGGGTCTCGCAGACATCCACCACTTTGTTGCAGCCCTGCGCCTGCATGGCCTTCCAAAGGTTCAGCTGAAAATCCAGGGACAAGAGGGTGCCCCAGTAGGCGCGGATTTGCTCAGCGGCGAATTCGAAGAACTCGCCTTCGTTCACCGGGAACCAGCAGCGATAGTAATGATGGTCGTGGTAGCCGCACGCGCTGCCCCAGATGAAGGCCACCGCAGCGCCTGTGTCATCCACGTACATATGCCCGGTATGACCCTCGCGAGCCAGTTCGGTCATGGTCTGGACGCGCTCGGCGAAATGGCGTTTGAACGCCATGGTGTTCTGCGGGGTGATGATCTCCAGGCGCAGCGACGGGTAAGGCTTGAGTTTGTGCGGCGGCACCGGGCTGACCAGGTCGCGCTCCAGCCACAACAGTTCCTCATGGTGAAACACGTAGAGCTTCCACACTTTTTTGGCGGTGGCGCGCAGTCCCTTTTGTCTGATGTGGGCAATCAGTTTGTGCAACACACTCATGATGTTGGCTCCTGACGGGGCGACCCGTGAGTGGAATGATCCAGGGCGCGGCAAAATGCCTGCGCGGCCAAACAATTGAGCGGCGGTCACGAAGCGGTCCAGCCAAGGGCGAACAATGTTTCTCCTGGCAGCTCGAAATTCACGCGACCGTCGTGGCAGTCGAAGGGCGCGTCGCGGCTGCGGTTGTCGGCACCAAAGTAGCGTAATGAGCCGTTGGTCAGCGGGCACTCGGCACCGCTCAGTGTCACATGCTGCAGGCGTGAGCCCTTGTTGACCCCCAGCAGGCTGCGCTTGTCGTCCTCGGCCATGGCCAGCACGTCGACCTCGAACGCAGCGTTGTCCAGGTGCATCACGCTGTGCAGCCAGTGCTGCTGGATGAACTGCTGGGCCAGGCCGACCGGCTTGAGTTCGAAACGCTCGTCGCCCTGGACGCGAAACATGCCCTTGGGGTATCCGGGCTCGTCGCCGGCCAGGAACCAGTTGAGCATCTCCAGCAAGCCGTCCTGGGACGCGTTGATGACGACCGAGGCCCACCACAGCGAGGCGAAGTGGGTTTCCTGATCGTAGGGGCTCAGGCTTGAGCCGGCGGAGATGTTGGTCTGGTCCAGCAGCAAGGCCTTGCGCGGCCTGCCATTGGCGTCCAGTCCGACCAGGTCGGCGGCGCGGCGCACGCTGTCGCGATACACCCGGGTGGCCAGCAGGTCGCGGATCATCCATTCGTGCCAGGCCAGCGCATCGACCTGATCGCCGGATTCCTTCAATAAACGCCGGGCCCAGTCGATGCCGCGCTTGTCGGCAGCGTTGTCGGTGAACGGGCCGTTGATCAGTCGCGAGCTGGCCGGCATGGCGATGCGCACGCCAGCCTTGGCATTGTCCGGGTTGCTGCGCACCTGCCGGGCCATGCTGTTGAAAAGGCTTTGATAGTGGGCATAGTCCGGATAATTGAGGTTCGGCTCGTCGGCAAACCCGATGTAATGCGTGCCTTTGCCGCCCAGCGTGCGCATCGTGGCGAGCCAGGCGTCGAGGCCGGCGTTGCTGGTGGCATCGGCTTGCAGATCGGCCTGGCGCTGACTGCCGGCCAGCAGCGTGATGTCCTGGGTGATGCCGAAGCGGTCCTGGTACAGCTGGCGGAAAGTGTCTTCGTAATGCGGTCGGTTCGCGGTGATGTCGACGAAGCTGTAGTAACCGCCGGCCTGTGGCTTGAGCGCATCGAATACGGCATAACTCGCGGGCGGCGGCATGGTGTAGGGCAGGGCGATGCCCAGGTTCGGCGTCTTGCCGAGGATTTCCGTGTGCAAGGTCAGCCGGGTCTGGCCGTCATCTTCTTGCAGGGGTTTTAGTTGCTGCGGATTCTGCGCAAACAGGTTTGGCGTGCCGTCGAGCCAGAACGCCGCCTTGCCGCTGCCCTGCAAGTGCAGGCGCCAGACCTGATCGGTACTGGCGACGGGTAACGCGACCTGATCGAACTGCGAGTAGGCGTCATAGGGTTTGAGGACCAGCGACAGCTGTTTGCCGTCGCCCACGCGTTGGGCCTGCAAAGCGCCGACGCCGCCGTGGTACTTGCCGGCCAGCACCGCCTGTTCGCCCGCCGCGACTTTGAAATACAGCTCATCGCCGTCGCGGGTTTGAGCGCTGAAATGCACCTTGGCCGGGGCGAACAGCGCCACCGTGCGTTCGTCGTGCTCGACCCTGTAACGGCGAAAGCTGTAGCCGGGGATCTCCAATCGATAACTGCTGGCGCCCGGCGCCAACGGCCAGCGTTGGCTGCCGCTGGTTTCCTGGGCGGCAATCACCCGTTCGCCCTCGAGTTTGCCCTGGCCGTCCAGCAGGTACAGGTGTTCTTCGTTGGCACTTGCCTGCCAGGCCGGCACCCAGCTCACGGTCACGGTGTCGGGGCGATCCGCTTGCAGGTACAGGCTGCCGTCGCGGATGTCGGACCAGCGCATCTGCCCGGCATAAGCGTCGAGCGACAGGCTCAGGCTCAGCGCCAGCGCGAAGTATTTCATGCCGACTTCCGTTGCAGCATTTGCACCATCGGTGCCAGGTCGCTGGGCAGGATGATCAGGGTTTGCCAGAACGGCACCCGGCTCAAACGGCAAAACATCGCCAGCAACGCGATGGTCACCGCCAGGTAGGCGATGGACGAGGCCGCCGCCGCGCCGACGATGCCGTAGGCCGGAATCAGCAACAGGTTCAACGCCAGATTGAGCAAGGCGCCCAGGCCCATCATCAGCGAAATCGAGCCAGGTCGGTTCTTGCCCAGCAGGTCCAGGCGCAGGATGCTCCCATAGCACAACCCCAGTAGCCCCGGCAGCAGGGCCAGCAATGCCGGATAGGCCGGCTGATACGCGACCCCGAACAGGGTGACGATCAGCCATTCGCCGATCAGGGCCATGGTCAGGCACGCGCCGAGCATCACAGTGGCCGTCAGGCGCAGGGCCAGCGGCGTGACGATCTCGATACCTTCTTCCTGTTGCAGCAGGCGCTTCATCAAGGGCGTGGTCACCGCCTCCGGGACGATCAGCAGCAACTCGGCGGCCGCGCTGGCCATGGCGTAATGACCCAGGGCGGTGCTGCCGAGCAGGGCGCCGATGAACAGGTAGTCGGAACGCAGGATGACCTGCTGGAACAGCAGGTCCGGATGGCTGCGGGCACTGAAACGCAGCAGTTCGTTCTGACTGGCGCGGTCCCATTGCAGGGTCAGCGGTTGAGTGCGCTTGAGCCACCACCAGCCGACCAGCACCACCAGGCTGATCCCGGCCAGCCAGCTGATCAGCGCCGCTTCCAGGGCGGCGCTTTTCCACATCCCGAACAAACCGAGAAACAGCAGCAAGGGCGCCAGCGACTCGATCAGGCGCAAGCCATTGAACGCCACCACGCCCCCCGAGGCGTTATGCAAGGTCAGCAGGCCACTCTTGAGCACGGTCAGCGGCACCGCCAGCAGTAACAGCCAGGCCAATAGCCCGAGTTGGGTGGTGATATCCAGTTCACTGCCGAACTCGCGGGTCAGCGTGACCACCAGCACAGTCAACAAACCGGCCAGCAGGCAGCCGAACACCAACACCTGACTCAGCAACAAGCCCATGGGCCGTTGCTTGGCGGCCTGGTAGCCCACCGCCGAATTCAACCCGCCGCTGGTGGCGGCACTGATCAGGTCCGGCAGGGCGCTGAGCAAGGCAAACAGGCCGCGCTCACTGGGCCCGAGGATCCGCGCCAGCAATACGTTGCGCAGCAGGCGCAGGCCGATCATCGCCAGTTTGGTGCCCATGCTCAGGGCCAGGTCCTTGAGGTACCGGCTGCGACTCATGGGCGGGCCCCACGGTAGATGCGCCAGGACAGCAACTCGGGATTACGCGCCGTGCGCTGGCTGACGCCGAACCGTGGCAAGGCCAGCGGGTCGCTGTGGCCGCGATAAATCCCGGTGCCCGTGCCCAGGGCGAACGGGAAATGGTGATCGGCCACGTGTTGGCGCACCCGCGCATCGTTGTCGCCATTGGGATAGCAATACACTGGCAGCGGCCGGTTGCAGCCGTTGAGCAGGGCCTGGCGGCTGCGGCTCAATTCTTCATCCAGGCGTTGGTCGTCGAGGCCGGTGAGGATGGCATGGCTGGCACCGTGGGGGCCGAAACGCACCAGGCCGGAGGATTCCAGCGAGCGCACCTGATGCCAGTCCAGCGCCTGCGGCAGCGATTCCTGCGGGCAGGCGTCGGTCAGGCGATTGAGGTCCGCCGGCGACAAGGTTTTGAGCTGTTGCAGAAAGTGCAGGAGGGCCAGGCTGCGCCTTTGCTCAT
Organism: Pseudomonas fluorescens; assembly: GCF_902498195.1. Classification (GTDB taxonomy): domain Bacteria; phylum Pseudomonadota; class Gammaproteobacteria; order Pseudomonadales; family Pseudomonadaceae; genus Aquipseudomonas; species Aquipseudomonas fluorescens_BU. Next base: position 431,957 of record NZ_CABVIY010000004.1, read on the forward strand.
CCGGGTCATCGCACGACGCCGGCAACGGGCGTCCCAGTTGCTGCAAGCAGTCGATCAATGGCCGGCGGGCCTGTTCGCCATGGCTGTTCCACAGGGTTTCGCCGATGCTCTCCCACCAGAAACGCTGGCGACTGCCGATGAAATCCGTGGACAGGAAAATGCTCGCCGGCACCTGGTATTTCTGCAACAGCGGGAAGGCATTCACCGCGTTGTCGCGCCAGCCGTCGTCAAACGTCAGCGTCACTTTCGGCCGCGTCGAGCGCAGGCTGCCCGGTTGCAGAATTTCCATCAGCGGCACGCAGTCGAAATATTTTCTCAACCAGATCAGCAAATGCTCGAACGCCTTGGGCCCCAGGCACAGTTCATTGCGATGGGGCAACTCGGCGGCGTGGTCGTCGGGCAACACCCGGTGCAGCATCAGGATCACGCCGGCGCCGTGCAGTTGCTGGCGTCCGACCGGGGAATTGAGGTACAGCCAGCCGCTGGTGCGTTTTAACAATTGTTTGATCGCCATGGCACGCGTCTCTCATCGATTTTGCTCGGGATTCCATTGCGCATAACGCTGGCCGCGCAGGAATTGCCACAGACCGATGCTCATCCCGGCGAGGGTCACCAGGAGGAAAGCGGCGAGGCGAAAGGGTTTGGGCAAGCGGTGTTGTGAATCCAGAAGACCGGCGATGGCCACCGCGTAGCCGAGCAACTGGGCGATCAGGCTAAGGCGATAGAAGACGTGGTCGTCCCACAGCCAGAAATTGCTCAGCAGCAGCGGCAGCAGCAGGATCGGCGCCAGACGCCGGATCAGCTTGTGGCTGATCAGGGCAATCGCATACAGGCCGTGCTTGAACGGGTTGAGCAGTTCACGGCGCTGGGCCAGGCTTTGCAGGCCGCCAACGGTCACCCGCTGGCGACGCCGGAATTGCTTGTCGGCTTCATCCACACCGGTATCGATCACCCGGGCCTGGGGCACGTAGATGATCCGCTTGTGCGCCACTGGCGCGCAGGTGCTGATAAAGAAGTCATCGTTGACTTCGGCCGGCACGTTCTGGAACAACTCGCGACGCAAGGCGAGCAGGGCGCCATCGGCGGAGACCATGCAGCCGGTGCGATTTTCCACGGTGCGCAGCCAGCCCTCGTAATGCCGGTACAGGCTGTCGCCGATGCTCAGGCCCTTGCCGGTCACCGGGATCAGCATGTGCCCGGCGCAGGCGCCGACCTTGGGATCGGCCAGTGGCGCGAGCAGGTGGCCGAGGGTGTCGGTGGACCATTGGTTATCGGCGTCGGTGAACACCAGGATCTCACCGGTGCTGAGCGCGGCCCCGGCATTGAGGGTTGCCGCCTTGCCCTGGCGCGGCAGGTCGAGCACGGTAATGCGCGGATCGACGACTTTGCGCGCGCAGGCCACGGTGTCGTCGGTCGAGCCGTCGCTGGCCAGAATGATGTGCAGTGAACGCGCCTGGTAATCCTGGGCCAGCACGGTGCGCAATTTCTCTTCGATGTGCCGGGCCTCGTTGTGTGCGGCGATCACGATGCTCACGTCCATCGCCGTCGGCGGGCCCGGACGCCGCGCCGCAAACAGGGGCGCCAGCACCGTCAGCAGCAGCGGGTAGCCCAGGTAGGCGTAGACCGGCAACAACAGGCACAACCAGAAAATGAATTCAGCCACGGGCGGGCCTCCTGGCATTCCATTGACACAGGCTGAGAATGAACGCGGCGCCGGCCAGGTGCAGACGCACCCAGTGCAGGCCCCACAGTTGCAGGGTCAGGCCGGCATCGCGGTGTTTCAGGCTCTGGCGCAGGCTCAGCACCAGCGCCGGCAGGCTGGTCATCAGCAACAGCAGCAACGCCAGCGGCCACTGGCCGTGGATCAGGGCGAACATCGCCGCGATATCCAGCACCCAGGCGGCCATCGACAGCATCGGGAAACGCAGCAGGCGCAGGTTCAGGCCATGGCTGCGCAGCAGTTGCAGGTGACTGCCCTGGCGCCAGAACTCCTTGCCCATCCATTCGCGCCAACTGCCCTCGTAGCCCCAGTGCAGGGCGACGCTCTGGTTGACCGACAGCAGGCGGGCACCCGCGCTGCACAGGCGCAGGGTGAAGTCCTTGTCCTCGCCGGTGCGCAGGTTTTCATTGAAGCCGCCGACCTTGTCGAACCAGTGATGACGCATCAGCAGGTTGGCGCTGGGCAGCCAGCGCACGGACTGCACCGTTTCGACACTGGGACGCAGCATGCGCCGTTGCCAGGCGCTGGCGTACCACGGGGCCTCGGCCGGCGTGTGCAGGTCCAGCCCGAGGATGTCGACCTGAACCGCGGTCTGGATTTTCAGCAGCAGGGTGATCCAGTCCTCGGGCATCTCGATATCGGCATCGATGAACGCCAGCCAGTCCCCGGTGGCGACGGCCGCCCCGCGATTGCGCAGGGCGCCGATCAACAGGCCGGGCATGTCCAGCACCTGCGCGCCAAACTGCCGGGCAATCTGCGGTCCCTGATCGGTGGAGCCGTTGTCGACCACGATCAACTCGCATTCAATGCCGGCGGAATCGGCGGCGTGTTGCGCGGCGATCAGGGTCCGGGTGATGTGCGGGGCTTCATTAAACATCGGGATGACGATACTGATGCGACTCATGCCTTGGCCTCCAGTGTTGGACTTTCTTCGGCTTTCAGACGCAGCACGCTGGTCAGGGCGAGCATGATCCACACGTACTTTTGATTCGGCGCGCTGAGGAACATCAGGAACAGCGTCAGCGACAGAAGACTCATGCCCAGGTGTGTCATCAGGTCGGCCTGTTCCCTGTTACGGCGCTGCATCCAGGCGCGTCGGGCGCGCATCAGGTTGTACAAGCCCAGCCCCAGCATGCCGACGAACATCAGGCCGGCGGGAATCCCCAGTTCACTGAATACCTGCAGGTAGGTGTTGTGGGCTTCGCGGTACAGGTCGCCGATTTTTCGGTTGGCGGAAAATGCCTTGGCATAACCGGTGGGGGCGTAATGCATCGGGAACGTCCCAGGGCCGGTACCCAACAGCGGGTTCTCGCGGATCATCTGGCTGCCGACCACAATGTAGGAGGCACGACGACCGAGGGATTCATCCTTGCCCTGGGCCTTGGCCCCTGAACTCAGGATGCTCAGGGACTGGATACGTTCGACGTAGCCGGGCGGCATCGAATAAATGGCCAACGGAATCACGATGGCCATACCGAGCATGGCAAAACCCAGGTGACGCGGACGGATGCGCGGCAAGTACGCGCGGTAATGCCACATGCCAATGATCAGGCTCAGCACCAACACCACCAGCCCCGATCGGGATTCGGTCTTGGTCATTCCGCCCAGCAACAACAGGCAGCAACCCAGCCAGAGCAAGCGTTGCAGCACGTTCGGGCTGCGGATCACCAGCAACAGGGCCATCGGTACGGCGAAGGCGATCAACATGGCAAACGCGTTCGGGTCTTCCAGCAGGCCGGAAGCGCGGCCCTGATCCTGAAACCTGCTGGAAAACATCGCCAGTGCGCAGGTCAGGGTGACGCTGACGGTCACCAGCCGGGCGAACAGGTCGAGGTTCAACTCGCGACCGATCAGCAGGGTGATCACAAACAGAATCAGGCCAACGCTCAGTTCCCGCAGATTTTCGAGCGACATGCCCATGTCATCGGTGTTTAACAGGCTCAGCAGGTAAAGCGCCATGAACCCGATCAGGAAGCGCCAGATATTGCTGCGCAACCGCTCGGACGGAATCTGGTGCATGGCCAGTTGCAGCATCAGGATCAGCGCCAGTGAGGCCCCGACGAACTTGGTGCCCGACAAGGCGCTGCCCTTGAATAAACCTTCGAACGGCACGAGCGCCGCGATCCCCAGCAGGCCCCAGGCCGGCTTGCGGTACAGCACCGCGATACCGGCCAGGCCGACCACCGCCCCCGGCGCCAGAAATGGATAGGGACTGGCGAGCAATGCAAGGCAAACCAGGCCAAGCAGACTGACGATCGAGAGCGGGAAAATCATGCGCGTGCCTCCCGTGCAGTACGGATATAAAGCTGCGACCAGCGTTCGGCCAGGGCCTTGAGGTCGTAGCGATCCAGTTGCGTACGTCTTGCGTTGTCACTCAGTTCGCGTGCCAGGGCCGGGTCGCACAACAGGCTGTCGATCTGCCGGGCGAGGGCGGCGCTGTCGGTGGGTGTCGCCAGCAGGCCGTTGTGCCGGTCTTGCAGCACATCGGGAATCCCGCCGACGCCAAACGCCACCACCGGCACCCCGGCCTGCATGGCTTCGAGCAGAATCATCGGCGTGCCTTCGGTGCGCGAGCTGATCACCAGCGCATCGAGCTGTCGCCACCAGGGGCGCATGTCGGTCTGGTAGCCGGGCAGGCTGACGCGTTCCTGCAACCCGGCTTCGTTGATCCGCCCCAGCAGATTGTCCCGTTCCGGACCGTCGCCGAGCATCACGGCGTCCAGTTGCGGGTACTGCTGACACAGCGGAATCAGGGCATCGAGAAACAGGTCCGGACCCTTTTCACTGCTCAAGCGCCCGACATAACCCACCAGCCAGCGCTGCCTCGCACCGGTGTGCGGCGGCAGATCGTTCGCGGCCGGCAAACCGTTGGGGATCACTTGCAGCTTCTCCGCCCGCACACTGGCCTGACGGCACAGCGTGGCAATGCTTTCGGCGACGCATACCACCCGCGTCACCGAAGCGGTACGGCACAGTTGCAGGCTCAGCCAGGTGTAGAACTTCTGCTTGCGACTGCGCGGCGTGAAGCCGTGTTGGGTGATCACCAGTGGCAGGCGCAACAACGTTGCGCCAACCCAGCCAAACAACAACCCTTTGAAATTGTGCGTATTGATCAGCGGCCGCTCGGCCCGCCGCTGGCGCAAATGCGCCAGCAACGCCCCCAGCCCCGTGCAACCGCGGCAGTCCACCCCGGCCTCGCGAAACCTGGCGAGCAACTCGTACGGCGCATCGAGGAACAGCACCTGATGTTGCCCCGGCGTCGCCAGGCAATGGTCGAGCAGCATCCGCTCGGCCCCATAGAACCCGCCGCTGCTGAGCAAGTGAATGATCGGCAGCGATCGGCTGTGTCGCGATGGCAGTGGCGCGTTCAATTGCGCACCCAATGCACCAGGCTCGGTACGCCCCAGTTCTTGTGCGGATTGCCCGGTTCCACGTTCTGTTCGTTGATCACCAACAGCACGGGCAAGCCCAGTTCGTGGTTGATTTGCGCAGGGTGCTTGAACCGGTGGTCGAAGAACTCACGCACGTAGACCAGGGCAATCGCCAGCAGCAAACCGGTGAACAGGCCGAATGGAATGATCAGCATCGGTTTGGGGAACGCCGCTTCGGTCGGTTCGTACGGTGGGCTGAGGACCCGGGCGTTGGACAGGTCGTTGTCGAGCATGCGGGCGGTGCTGCTTTCGGCGAAGCGCTGGGCGTAGGTGGAGAACGCCGCGTGCAAGGCGTTGATTTCGGTGTCCACCTGGCGCAGCTTGCTCTGGGTTTCCTGCAACTGGTGGATGCGGTTCTTGAACTCGGCGATGCGCGCGGTTTTCTGGTCGATCACCGAGCCGATAATCGCCAGGTCGTTGGTGCGTTCCTGAATCCGGTTGCCGACCACCTTGAGGAACTGCTGGCGGGAGCGGGCGATTTGCTCGCGGGCCAACAGCATCGGTTCGCTGCCGGGCTGGAAGATCGCCAGGTCGTTCATGTAGCGACTGACCTGGGTGGTCAGCGCCTCACCCATTTGCTTGATCTCGCGATCTTCGAAGGCGACGTTGTCCACGGTGGTGGTGAAGGTGTAGGGGAAGGTGTAGTCACTGAGCTTGGAGTCCTTGGCGGCGGCCAGGCTGGTTTTCAGGTAATCGAGCCAGCGCTGGCTTTGCAGCAGGCGATCGCGGTACAGGTTGAGCGCCTGCTCCTCGGTGTTGATGGCGTTGAGGCGGAACGTGATTTCTTCCTTGGGATCAGACGCACCGATAGCGCCCAGCAACGCCTGCCGGTTGCCTTCCAGGCCATCGAGACGCACCTGATACTGGGTCTTCTTGCTTTCGTAGAAGCTTTGCGGCAGGTCGATCGACTGCAAGGCCTGACGGCTGGCCAGGTAGTTTTTCAGCAGCCCTGCGACAAACTGGGTGCCCTGGGCCGGATCGGGGAAGCTGTAGACGATCGAGATGACGTTGGAGCCCGGCAGGGTTGCGATGTTCAAGCTATTGATGGCCTGTTGGGTCAAGGCGTCGAGCGCGGTATCGCGTACCGGATCGGTTTCCATCCCCAGCGCCGATTTCAGCGGGTTGATCACGTGTTCGCGCAGCGGCGTGGTGACATAGTGCTTGAGCGGCTGGGTCACCAGTTTATTGAACACGCCGGGGGCATGGGAGTATTCACCCTTGTCGCGCAATTCGCTGATGGTCTGCCGGATCAACGCGGGTGAGCGCAGGATATTGCTCTCGGTTTCCATGTCGGCCAGTGACGGTGGAACGAAGGTCGCGTTTTCCTGGTTCAGCGACGTGGTCGCATCACCTTGGGAAAGTTTTTTCGACTGTACGATCACTTGCGCGGTGATATCGAAGCTCTGTTTGAGCATCAGCGGCAAGACCAGGGCGATCACTGCAAAGACCAGGAATACGCGCTTCACCAATTGCTTGTTGGCGAAGAAGATCCTGAAGAACTCGTGCAGGTAGTTTTCCTTTGGGTTCATGTCAAGTCACCTGAGAGTCAGTTGTTGTCGTCTTTGTTGTCGAGGCGGTAGCCGAAGCTCAAGCCCACGCCCTGGAACAACACCACATCCGCCAGTTGCCGTGCGAGTTCACCGGCGCTGGCCAGCTTGGTCTTGGGCACGTAGAGCATGTCGTCCGCCTGCAGGTAGGCGATCTGCGAGGCATCGCCGGCCAGGGCTTGTTCGACGTCATAACGCGTGGCCTGAACCTGATTGCCGTTGCGGCGCATGATCACCACCGAATCGAGGCGTGCCTTGGGGTTGGAGCCACGGGCCAGGGTCAGCGCTTCGAGCACCGAGACGGGACGGCGGATCGGGTAGGAACCCGGTTGGCCGACTTCACCCAGCACGTAGATCTCGTTGCCTGCGGTGGATTTGAGCAACACGTCGACGCTCATCCGTCCCGGCAGTTGCGCGTACTTTTGATTGAGGAAGGTTTCCAGTTGATTGACGGTCATGCCTTGCAGCGGCACCGCACCGATTTCCGGGAAGCTGGCATAGCCGTCGGTGCCCACGGTGATCTCCCGGCTCATGCCGGTGGCCGGGTGGTTCAGGGTGTTGCGAAGGTTCGTCTCATTGCTCAGCGGGCTGATGACCTGCAAGGCGAGCTGATTGCGGTTGGGCTGGAACAGCTGTTTGCGCTGATAGGCCCGTTGAATTTCTTCGCGTGCCTGCTCGGAGGTCAGCCCGGCGATTTTCACCGAGGTGTTGGCGCCCGGCAGTTCAATCGTGCCATCGGGCAGCACCATTTGATTGCCATTGAGCTGGTTGGCGGCAGTGAAGTTCAGGCCGACCTGGTCACCGGACTGAATGCGGTAGGCATCCGAGCCGCTGGTGCTGATGTGGAAGATCACGTCCAGTACATCTTTGGGCCGCAAGGTCTGTTCGACCTTGGGCAGGTCAGTGGCCTGGGCATTGGCCGGTGCGGCCGTGAGGATATTGACCGGCATGTTCTGGGTTTCGGAAGTGCTGGAGCAACCTGCAAGCGGCAGCAACAGCAGGACAAGCATCTTGGCGTTCATGGGCGTCATCCTTTATGCGGTTGCTTACAGGTTTTTGTACAGCCACTTGGGCATGTAGTACTTGCGCCGGTTGAACACGCTGCCGACCAGCTTCGCCCCGGCCTGGGTCAGGCGCTGCACGGCGGCCTGGGCCACTTCCCAGCGGGTGTCTTCGGAACGCACGACCATGACCACGCCGTCCACCTGGGTGCTGATGACCAGCGTGTCGGCAGCCGAATACACCGCGTCGCCGTCAATCACCACGAAGCGATAGCGGCTGCCGAGCTCATCGAGCAACGGCCCCAGGCGCTCCGGTGTCAGGTGCTCGTTGCCCCGCGAATGTCGCCCGCTGGGCAGGATGTGAAAGGGCAGGCTCGACACGTCCACCACGCAGTCCTGCAACAGTGGCGGGCTCTGGGTGTTGAACAACAGGTCGCGAAAACCGCGTTCCTTGGTCAGGCCAAGCTGTTGCGTGAGGTTGGTCGAGGACTGGCTGGCGTCCACCAGCAGCACCTGGCCGCTGCTCATCTGCGCCAGTTGGCTGGCCAGCGCCAGGGCGCTGGTGGTCGTGCCCGCGCCGGGGTTGGCGGCAGTCAGGAACAGGATGCGCAGGTCTTGATCGAGCACGGTCGAGGTCAGGTTCGACTCGCTTGGGTTGGCGATGCTGAGGCTTTTTGTAGTTGAACCGTCCATTAGCTTGCTCCGTGGCCGCTGAATACTTTGAAGGGGGTTTTCAACAGGATCTTCAGATCAAGCAGCAGGCTCTGCTCGGCGATGTAGTTGAGGTCCAACTCAACGCGCTGGTCGAAGTCGATATTGCTGCGCCCGGAGATCTGCCACAGACCGGTCATGCCGGGGTAGATGCTCAGGCGCGCGAGATGATTGTCCTTGTAGCGATAGGCGTTGAACGACGTCGGCCTGGGGCCGACCAGGCGCATGTCGCCGGTCACTACATTGATCAGGTTGGGCAGCTCATCGAGGCTGGTGCGGCGCAGGAAGCCGCCGATGCCGGTGATGCGCGGGTCCTTGTCGATCTTGAAGTCGATGGCGTCGGCGCCGTGCTTGTTCAGGTGGCGCAGCGACTCCTTGAGTTCCTCGGCGTTGGCCACCATGGTGCGGAACTTGTACATGCCGAACAGGCGGCCGCGGTAGCCGGTGCGTTTCTGCACGAACATCACCGGTCCCTTGCTGGTCAGCTTGATGGCCAGCGCCAGGCCCAGCAGCACCGGGGAAATCAGCAGCAGAATCGCCAGCGCGCCGAGGCACGCGAGCACGCGGTTGGTGCGCGACAGCGTCCAGGGCCGACCACCGTCACGGCCCGTCATCCAGCCGCGACCCTGCCGGTGGATCGCCGCGTCCAGGCGCATTCGCTGTTCGGGGTCCAGGCGTTTGTCACGGTGCAGTTGTTGGATGGGTACACCTTTTTCAAGTCCAGTCATGGAGTCCTCCGCAGACTTCCGCCGCAAGCGGCGTGGGCGACAGGCAGTGGGTAGTAATCACGGAACCAGGCCACGAAGCGCCCGAGTCCCTCATCCAGCCCGATACGTGGCTGGAAACCGGTAGCGCGGGCCAGATCGCTGGCATCGGCGCAGGTGTTGAGCACATCGCCGGGTTGCAGGGGCAGCAACTCGACCCGGGCTGTGTGGCCCAGGTGTTTTTCCAGCAGTGCCACGTAGTCCTTGAGTTCCACCGGGTGCTGGCCGCCGATGTTGTAGATCCGCCACGGCGCCATGCTGCTGGCCGGGTCCGGTTGTTCACGGTCCCAGTCGGCGTTGGCCTGGGGGGGCTGCCCGATCAGCCGGGCGATGCTCTCGATGATGTCGTCGATGTAGGTGAAATCGCGCTGGTGCTCGCCGTGGTTGAACAGCTTCAGCGGCGTGCCTTCGGTGATTGCCCGGGCGAACTGGATCGGCGACATGTCGGGCCGGCCCCAAGGCCCGTACACCGTGAAAAAACGCAGGCCGGTGCAGGGAATGCCAAACAGGTGGCTGTAGCTGTGGGCCATCAGTTCATTGGCTTTCTTGGTGGCGGCGTACAGCGACAGCGGGTGGTCGACGCCGTCACGCACCGAGTAGGGCGTGTGCTGGTTGGCGCCGTACACCGAGCTGGACGAGGCGTAGACCAGGTGCCTGACCGGGTGCCGGCGGCAGCTTTCGAGAATATTGAGGAAACCGTTGAGGTTGCTGTCGAGGTAGGCCCGGGGGTTCTCCAGGGAGTAGCGCACCCCGGCCTGGGCCGCGAGGTTGATCACCACCTCGGGTTGTTCGCTGGCAAACAGGGACTCGATGGCCGGGGCATCGGCCAGGTCAATCGTGGTGAGCTGGAAAGGGCCGGCCTGCTCCTGCACCCAGCGCACGCGATCGTGCTTGAGTTGCGGGTCGTAGTAGTCGTTGAAGTTGTCCAGCCCGATCACCTGGTGTCCGTCGCGCAACAGCCTCAACGCGCAATGGGCACCGATGAATCCGGCGGCGCCGGTCACGAGAATCTTCATGGACGCAGCACCTCGGGCACCACGTGGCGCAAGCCGATGCCGCTGTAGTGCAGGCCGGCTGCCGCGACTTGTTCCGGGTTGTACAGGTTGCGTCCGTCGATGATCACCCGTGCACGCAGTTTGCTGGCCAGCAGGTCGAAGTCGACCACCCGGAAATTCTTCCATTCGGTGCAGATCACCAACGCGTCGGCGTCCTCCAGGGTGTCGTCGCGGGTGGCGCACAGGTGCAGGTCATTGCGGTAGCCGTACAGGCGCCGGCATTCGGACATGGCTTCGGGGTCATAGGCCTGGACGCTGGCGCCTTCGGCCCACAGCGCATCCATCAGGTAACGGCTGGGCGCTTCACGCATGTCATCGGTGTTGGGCTTGAAGGCCAGGCCCCAGATGGCGATGGACTTGCCGGCCAGCCCCTGGGGGAACTGCGCCTTGAGTTTGCCGAACAGGATGTGGCGCTGGCTGTCGTTGACGTCGGTGACGCTGCGCAACAGGCGCAGGGGCATGCCGTTGTGTTCGGCGGTGTGCAGCAGGGCGCGCAGGTCCTTGGGGAAACACGAGCCGCCGAAGCCGCAACCGGGATAGATGAAGTGGTAGCCGATGCGCGGGTCCGAGCCGATGCCTTTGCGCACCGCTTCGATGTCGGCCCCCAGCAGCTCGGTGAGGTTGGCCAGTTCGTTCATGAAGCTGATGCGGGTGGCGAGCATCGCGTTGGCGGCGTACTTGGTCAACTCGGCGCTGCGGTTGTCCATGAACATGAGCTTTTCATGGTTGCGGCAAAAGGGCGCGTACAGTTCGCTCATCTGGCTGCGGGCGGTTTCGTCGCCCGTGCCGACGATGATCCGGTCCGGGCGCATGCAGTCGGCCAGGGCGCTGCCTTCCTTGAGAAACTCCGGGTTGGACACCACGCGTACAGCCAGCGAACCCTTGCCGCGCCGTTGCAGTTCTTGCAGGGCGGCGGCCGCGACCTGGTCGGCGGTGCCGACCGGCACGGTGGACTTGATAATCAGAGTGCGATCGGCCTCCATGAAACTGGCGATCTGCCGGGCCACAGTCAGCACATGGCTGAGGTCGGCGGAACCGTCTTCATCGGCGGGCGTACCCACCGCGATGAAGATCAGCTCGGCGTGTTCGACGGCGTCGCTGGCCTGGGTGGAAAAGAATAACCGGCCGGCCTTGATGTTTTCTTCCAGCGTACTGGATAGTCCAGGCTCACTAATTGGTGGAACAGCTTGTTGTAATTGCTTGATCTTGTTCGGATCAATGTCGACACATAAGACGCGATGTCCTACATCGGCCAGTGCCGCTGCTTGTATCAGGCCAACATAGCCCGTACCAAATACGCTCACGTCCATATTGGCGTGCCTCGTAAGTCGGTGGAAAGATCAGAAATGGGACTGTCAAAAGGGGTATAGACCAGCCTTGGAAAAGCGTGTCAGCAAACTGACATGTTAAAGAGGTAAGACACCCCCAGTTCTGGGGGGCCAATTGCCATCAAGCGCTTGGCCCTGCTGGCTTGGCAGCAAATTTACCGAGAGATGAAGATTCGAAAGAAAGCGATAAACGGTCGAAAGGCTTGAATTACAAGGGCTGTAGGGCCTTGAGTGTGTCAGAAACGAGACGATTTTTTTTTGACGCTTTCAGCTGATTTTTGACGTTTCTTGCGCTTTGATGGCCGGGTGCTAGTGTCAAAAAATGGCCGACGACCTTTTGGCCACGGCGATGGATAACTGGCGCCAGAACAATGAATCGATATCTGAAAGAAGTTCTCATTGCTGTCTATTTGCTTATTCATAGCGACTATTATTTCGAGCGTATCAGCGCAATGGGAATTGGCATTGCGCTGATGCTGTTTGTTGGCATGTTTGTCGTATTAACCGTTGCACTTTTCCTGACGGCCTACATTCGCCAGACACTTATTCGTCATGTATTCGCCCTGGTGTTATTTGCCTCGGCGGTATTCTTCGATGTGTATTCGCGGGTCACCGCCGACTACCTGACCTACAGCAGTTTCGTCTCGCTGGTGTATTCCGGCGGTTTTATCGAAGAAGCGCTGTACCAGTACCGCGAGGCGATCATCCACGGCGTGCTCGGGGGGTTACTGCTGCTGTTGGGCATCGGGCTCAAGCCTCGCCATCGAGTGCCCGTGCCGGGTGCGCTGAGGGTAGCGGCGCCGCTGCTGGGGGTGCTGATGCTCAGCGCCGTGTTGTTCGTGCGCGCGGGTGAGGGCGCGCGGGGCCTGCCCTTCATGTACACGCCGCTGGCCTACCTCAACCTGTTCACCTATGAGGCCCTGCACAACACGGTCGGCCCCCGCGAGCCGGTCAGCCTGGCGCGCATCGGGCAACCGGTGAAACACGACATCGTGCTGATAATCGACGAGAGCATCTCCGGCAATTACCTGGACATCAACGCGCCGTTCGGCGTGCACAGCAATCTCAAGGAGCCCCGTGCGGGCGTCGCGATCTACAACTACGGCTACGCCGCCTCGATTGCCAATTGCAGCGTCGATACCAACGTCACGCTGCGCTACGGCGGCACCCGCAGCGATTACGTCAGGATCAACAGCACCTTGCCGTCGATCTGGCAGTACGCGAAAAAAGCCGGTTTGCACACGGTCTACATCGATGCGCAACGCACCGGCGGCAACTTGCAGAACCTGATGAACGCCGCCGAGAAAAAGGATATCGATGAGTTCGTGCAGTTCGACCAGACCAGCGTGCGCGAGCGCGACATGGCGGCGGCGGCCAAGCTGATCGAACTGCTCAATGACGATCAGCCGCAACTGGTGATCATCAACAAGGTCGGGGCGCATTTCCCGGTGCACGACAAATACCCCGACGCGTTCATGGCGTATCGCCCGACGCTGCCCCGGGGGCAATTCGTCGAAGTGGCGGACACCGGCGAACGTAACGGTTTCAATGGGCAGGCGGACGACTGGATGCTGTACCGCAACGCCTACAAGAACACGCTGTTGTGGAACGTCGGGGAGTTTTTCTCGCGGGTCTTTGCCCAGGCCAACCTGGACAACGCCCTGCTGATCTACACCTCGGACCACGGCCAGGACCTGCATGAACGGGGCAACCCCGGACTGAACACCCATTGCGGTGGCGACCCGGTGGAGGAGGAGGGGCTGGTGCCGCTGGTGGTGATCCAGGGCAGCGGAATGAAGACCCTGGACTGGCAGGCCGCACTGGCCGGCAACAAGGATCGTTCCAGCCACTACAACATCTTCCCGACCTTGTTGCAGTTGATGGGTTACGACCTGGCGGGCGTGGAGGCGGTGTATGGCAAGCCGCTGAGTGTGCCGACGGCCGATGAATTCACCTTCAACTATCGATTCAATGCGCGGCTGGGGGCCAAGCCCGAGTGGAAGCACATCGATTTGAACAGCATCGTCACCCCGTCGCAGGCGCCGGCGAGTGTGGCGTCGGGGCAGTGAGGTCCTGGCTGTCTGATCGGGCCCCTTCGCGAGCAAGCCCGCTCCCACATGTGAAATGCATTCCAATGTAGGAGCGGGCTTGCTCGCGAAGGGGCCCGATCAATCAATACAAATCTAAAGGCTGCTCCATCGGGCCCGATACACCCCCGGCGCACACCCCAGCCACCGCAAACACGCCCGGTTGAAACTCTGCACGTCGCTGTACCCCAGCCGGTCGGAAATCTCCACCAGCTCAAGCTCGCCCGCCTGCAACAGATCCTCGGCCCGACAGCGGCGATACTCATCCCGCAACTCGGAAAAGCTCCAGCCCAGTGCCTTCAAGCGTCGTGCCGCCGTACGCTCGATCAGGTGCTGGCCTTCGCAAAACCGTTGCCAGTTCGCGCCGGCAAGATCGGCAGCCAGGTGATCGCTGACTTGCTCCAGCAAGGTCGGCTCGCTGTTGCGCCGGGTCTGTTCCAACAGCTCCACCAACGTCTGTTCAAGCTCATGGTTACCGGGTGTCAGTGCGGTGACGAACAGCTGCGGATCGAGGCGAACGCCATGCTGCGCCCTGGCGAATCGTACCGGCGCACGAAAGGCTTGCGCATGGTCATCGGGATGGCCGGTGCAAGGGAAAGCCAGGTCAACACCGAGGATCGGGTCTCGTGTCAGGCCGCTGGCGAGGAATTTTCGCCGCAGCATGCTGCACAGGCTGATGAGGATGTAGTCGGCAATCGGCGCGCTGGCCTTCACGCTGCCGACATCGAGCAGACGCAGCTCAACGGCGTCGCCATCACGCACGACCCGCGCCTGGAAGTGGCCGCTGAAAAACGGGAAGAAGCGTTCGAAGTAGGCGCACGCGCTTTCCAGGGAAGCGGCGACGTCGAACAGGTAGGTCAGGCCATTGGTGGCCGTTGAAACGAATCGCCGGCCCGCCGCCAGACCGATCGACGGGTCGCCGGTCTGTTCCAGGGCAAACGCCCAGAAACGCCGCGACAAAAACAGCGGCACGCGCATGAAAGGCGTGCGTAGCTCGAACAGGCTGCGACGGAACAAGGCTTCGAGGGGCTCGCGGGCAATCCCTCGGGCGAGCAGCTCTTCAATGGCCGGCAGCAAGGTCGGGGCGTAGAACGCATTAGCCTGAGACGGCCGGGACTGATCGGTTTTTGTCATGTACGGCTCACAGCAAGTTTCGCAACACTGGTTAGGCTGCCCGACGTTAAGCGATTTGCCGGAGCAAGACCATGCTTGATTTACGCCAGCTCGACCTGAACCTGCTGCTCGCGTTCGACGCGATTTACCAGCAGCGCAGCGTCACCCGCGCCGCCGAGGTGATGAGCCTGTCGCAACCGGCGATGAGCAATGCGCTGCGACGCCTGCGCGAGTTATGCGGCGACCCGCTGTTCATCAAAAGTCGCCTGGGGGTGACGCCAACACTGGTCGCCCATCGCCTGGCCGATTATGTGCGCGCGGCGCTGGAATCGTTGCGCGACGGGCTGCGGATGATTCCCGCCGCCCGGCAAAAGCACCCGGTGTTGCGCATCAGTTGTCTGGACTGCCTGCAACCGGTGCTGCTTGAAGCACTGCTGGAAACGCCCCATGCCGACTGGCAGGTACGCTATTTCCAGCCGCGCCGGCGCGACGCCTTGCAGGAACTGGCGAGCGGCAAACTGGACATCCTGATCGACCTCGACCAACCCCTGGCGGGACTGGCCGGGCTGCATAAAAAACGCTTGCCCGCCGACCACTACGTGTTCGCCTACGGCGCCGGGCTCAAGGAACCGCCCCGCACGCTGGCGGCCTATCTGCAACAGCCGCAGATCCAGGTATCCAGCCGCCGCGACGGGCTCAGTCCGGTGGACCTGCACCTGGGTTTGAAAGGTCTGCGCCGCACCGTGGCGGTGAGTTCCCAGAGCACCCTGGCGGCGAAACTGATGGCCGACCGGCAACCCTTGGGCATGAGCCTGCCGAGCCGGGTCGCCAGTGTGCTGGGGTTGCAGCAGGTGCCCTTGCCGCTGGACGAACCGGTGGAGCTGAAACTGGCGTTGTACATCGAGTCACGCTATCGCTTCGAGCGCAGCCGCGAGGAGGCGATGCATTGTTTGCTGAGGGCGCTGGGTGAGCCGCGGGTGTTGCTGCTGGATGCACAACGCGCCTGATCACCGTTCAGGTGGGAGCGGGCTTGCTCGCGAAGGGGCCGTGTCAGTCGGCATCATCGTTAAATGACACACCGCCTTCGCGAGCAAGCCCGCTCCCACAGGGTTCTCGGTGTGCTTTAGGGTTGGGTGACTGCCAGCAGACGCCGGTCAACGTCAAGAATCGCTTCGATCATCGCCAGCGCCGCCGGTGTCAGGGAATAGCCGACGCGGCTGACGATGCCGTAATGCAGTTGCAGGCCGGGGTCGTCGCTGGGAATGTCGATGAAGTCCAGCAGCCGTATCAGCCCCTGGTCCACCTGTTCGGCCAGGGCTTCCATGGTGGCGATGCCCACCGCGTCGGAGCGCCGTACCACGCGGCAAATGGCGTCGAATTGCGCGCATTCGACGCTGGGGTTGAAGTCCGGCTCGCCCTGCACGTCGGCGAGGATCTTGCGGATCATCGGCGGGATGCGCGTGCCGACCACGGCGTAGTCGAGCAGGGCGCGCAACGTCAGGTGTTCCCGGTTGGCCAAGGGGTGATCGACGCGGCAGAAGAAGCGTCCGCGCCGGGGCCGCAGCAGTTGCACCTGGTATTGCGGGTCGCCGGTGAAGTAGCGCGAATCGGCGACCAGAAATTCGATCTGCTGCTCGCGCAACCAAAGCGCCAGTTGCTCCCAATCGCCCTGATGAAAACGGGTACGGATCGCCGGATGCGCCTGGATGAATTGCGCCAGCGCCTCGGGCACCAACAACTGCGCAGGGTAGGGGCCGCTGCCGAAATGCAGTTCGCCGCCGGTCAGGCCGTTGTACTGGGTCAGTTCGTTGTGCAACGCCTGACTGCCGGCGAGCAGGCGCCGCGCGTGCTGCAACACCAGTTCGCCCTGGCCGGTCAGGCGGAATTCGCGGCTGCTGCGTTCCACCAATTGGCAGTCGAGGTCGCGCTCCAGGGTCTGGATGCTGCGGCTGAAGGCCGGCTGGCTGAGATTGATCGCCTCGGCGGCGCGACCAAAGCTGCGGTAATCGGCCAGCGCCACCAGGTGACGAAGCTGTCGAAGGTCCATCATGCGTCTCCTGCATTCAGCGAATACTTTTAATGCATTGGATCGATATCACAGAGACTGGCATAAGTACACGCCTGTCTTTTCGCCGCAGCCTGCCATGACGCCTCAAACCTTTGCTTCCAGTGCATTCACCCGGACCATCCTCAACCACGCCCAACGCTCCGGCCTGTGCCAGGAGCAGTTGCTGCAACGGGCCGGGATCTGTCTGTCATTGCTCGAAGGGCAAGGGCTGCGGGTCCCCACGCATCTGGTCGAACGGCTGCTGGGCGAGTGCGAGCGACTGGGGGCGGGGGCGATGTTTGGCTGTGAACTGGTCAATGGCATGGCGACTACCAGCCTGCAAGGTTTGAACATTCTGCTGGATTCCGCCGCTACGCTGCGCGCCAGTCTGGCGTGCTTTACCGAATTCCTGCCCCGTGTGACCAACGGCGTGCTGGCGCAACTGGAGGAAGTCGACGGACAGGCCCGATTGCATTTGCGCGGTGCTCATCAGCTGCCGCATTTTTTCGGGCTGGATGCGGCGACCTTGAGCCTGGTACGCAATATCTCCCGGCGACTGGGACGGGCGCCGGGCGAGGTGTTTGCCGGGGTTGCCCTGGCGCCGCAACAGGCGGCTGGCGAGTGGTTGCGCGGCGTCGGCATCGAGGTGCGGCCAGGGTCGCATCCCTGCCTGAGCCTGCCGCTGGCCAGCCTCGACGAACCCTTGATCGGGGCCAATCCGTTTTTGCATCAAAGCATTTTGCGTCACTGGCAGGCTGAGGCGGCGCAGCACAGTCGCAGCGACAGCCTGGAGATGGCGCGGCATTGGCTGACGGCGGGGGATCAGCCCATTGAGCGGATTGCCGAGCGGTTGGGGTATCGCCAGCCGAGTAATTTCATTCGGGCGTTTCGCAAGCAGTTCGGGATTACGCCCAAGCAGTTTCGGTTGGGGTTGTAGGGCGAGGGTTGTTTTTTGATGGTGTACATATCCATTGCTGCGGTAACGGCGACTTATGGTTTCGCCCTTACGGCGAGTCACTTTTAACAAACGCCTTAAAAGTAACCAAAAGCGCTCGCCCCGGCGTCCGGCCCCTCGCCAAGGCTCGGGGTTCCTTCGCTCCGGCATTCATCCGGGGGCATCGCCTCCGGTTTGCTTCGCTGCACCTCCTCTCGATGTGTGCGGCTTCGCCGCACGGCGCTACGCGCCTACCCCCCGGATGAACACCTCCACTCAGCCTCCCGAAGGGGCGGGTGGATCAAGATCAAAAGCTGCAGGCGAGCTAACGCTCGGCCTGTTGAGTGGTTAGAAGCGGGTGTACGCCAATCTGCTTTTCTGTGGGAGCGGGCTTGCTCGCGAAGGCGGCCTGGCAGCCGACCTGATTTCGCGGATGTACCCGTCCCCCTGTAGGAGCGAGCCTGCTCGCGATGGTCGTCAACGATGACGCGTGCTGTCTGGATGAACGCGTTCCCCTGTGGGAGCAATGCTTGCTCGCGATGGAGGTCCAGACAACGCGTTCAATCAGGCAGCACGCGTCATCGTTGACGACCATCGCGAGCAGGCTCGCTCCTACAGGGAAGTGTGCACATCCACCAAAGTCAGGTCGGCTTTAAGGCCGCCTCGCTTTGGCTTTTGATTTTGATCTAAGCGCCCCGTTAAACCACGCTGGCCGAACGCAGGCATTGCGCAGTGGGTAAACCGGCAGGACGCCGGTTTAGCCGCGCTGGGCCAGGGATGGCCCATCGCGGCGACCCACGGAGCAATGCCTGCGTTCGGGCATGCCGAGCCAGAGCGAGGCACCGAGTGGTGGGGCAAGAGCCCTTTGGTTACTTTGGGGCTTTTCCAAAGTGACTCGCCGTAAGGGCGAAACCATAAGCGGCCGTTACCGCAGCAACGGATATGTACCCAAACCCAAACCCAAACCCAAACCACCCAGGATGATTACTTTTTGTCACCCACCGCTTGCGCCCCAAAGCCACCGCTGAGGCACCGTACCCAGGCTGAGTAATATCCTGACCGGAGCCTAATAATGATAAGAAAACGCTCGGCCACAGCCCCAGTCCGCCAACGACTGCAACGGCTTGGCCATCCCCGCCCGCACCCCCTCGCGCTGGCGATTTTTGCGTTATTGACGGGGCCTGTATCGGCGACCACGTTCGACCTCAACGAAGACTGGAGCCTGTCCACCAAGACCACCCTGAGCCTGGGCAGCAGCTGGTCGACGCAAAACCCCGACAAAAGCCTGATGACCCGCGCCAACGCCTTGCAGGCCCAAGGTGTGCAGGCCAACGGCACCAGCGTCAGTGCCGACGACAACCGGCTGAATTTCGAGAAGGGCGATCCCATCTCGCAGGTGTTCAAGGGCCTCACCGATTTCAGTCTCGACGGTCAGGGCCAGGGCGCGTTCGTTCGTTTCAAATACTGGTACGACCATGCCTACGAAACCCGTCAGGCAAGGTTCAAGGATTTCGACGATTCGGGCTGGGACGACCTGTCGAAGTTCAAGGGCTTCGCGGTGCTCGACGCCTATGTCTGGAAGGACTTCCAGGTGGCCGAGCATCCGCTGAGTGTGAAAGTCGGCAACCAGGTGTTGTCCTGGGGCGAGTCGCTGCTGATCCAGAACGGCATCAACGTGATCAACCCGCTGGACGTCTCGGCATTCAACCGCCCCGGGGTCGAGATCAAGGAAGGGCAGTTGCCGGTGGAGATGGTGTCGTTCAGTTTCGGCCTGTCGGACACCACCAACCTCGAAGGCTTCTACCAGTACAACTGGCGCCCCAGCGTGCTCGACGGCTGCGGCACGTTTTTCGCCGCCAGCGACGTGATCCAGAAGGGGTGCGGGCCGCTGTACCTGAGCCAGGTGCAGACCGATCAACAGATGCAGGCCGCCGGTTTGTACGCGACTTCGCGAGGTAACGAATCGCCGTCCGACAATGGCCAGTTCGGCTTCGCCTTGCGCCAGATGATCCCGGCATTGAACGATGCCGAAGCGGCGATCTATTTCATCAACTACCACTCGCGCCTGCCGTATTTCACCCTCGATGCGAAGAACATCGGGGCGCGCGGGACCTTCCCCGGTGGCGTGCAAGCGCCGAGCTATGCGGCGGCGTTTCCGGAAAACATCCGCCTGTACGGCATCAGCCTCAATGGCGTGGAACCCAACAGCGGCATCTCCCTGGCGGGCGAGTTGAGTTATCGGCCGAACATGCCGCTGTCGATCAACGCGCCGGACGTCAACGTCGCGGTGATTTCCGGGCCGGCGGGCAGTTCCTGGGTGCAGTTGCCGCCCGGCTTCAACATCAATCGCGGCAGCCGTTTTGACGCCTGGGAGCGCAAGGGCGTCTGGCAGGCGACCGCTTCGGCCACCCAGGCCTTCGACAACGTGCTGGGCGCCACGCGCCTGAGCCTGTTCGGCGAGGCCGGTGTGGTGCACATCGATGACCTGGGCGACGAGCGCCTGGGTCGCAACGCCGCGTTCGGTCGCAGCTCGACCCGCAACGGCACGCCGTGCAACACCGTGGCCTCGGGCGTCACTAATCAGTACTGCACTGACAAGGGGTTCGCCACCGACTGGTCATGGGGTTATCGCCTGCGCGCCAGCCTGGAATACAGCGACGTGCTGCCGGGCATCAATCTGATTCCGGCGGTCAACTGGCGGCATGACGTCGAGGGTTATTCCTACGATCCGCAAGGCCCGTTCCAGGAAGGCCAGCAGGCCCTGGGCCTGAGCCTGACCGGCGTCTACATGAACGATTACAGCGTGGAACTGGCCTACAACGCCTTCTTCGGTTCCAACGACTACAGCACCCTCGACGACCGCGATTTCGCATCCGTCAGCTTCAAGGCAGACTTCTAAGGAGAACCATTATGCGTATGCAATTGTGCGTGCTGGCCCTGGCCTGCACCGTCGGCCTGGCCCAGGCCAAAGGCACCGATTCGGCCGCCCTGGGCAAGACCCTGACACCCATGGGCTCGGAGATGGCGGCCAACGCCGACGGCAGCATCCCGGCCTGGAATGGCGGCCTGGCGAGCAACGCCGGCACCGTCGACAGCAAGGGCGGTTACAGCGACCCCTATGCCGCCGAGAAACCGTTGTTCACCATCACCGCAAAGAACCTGGCGCAGTACGAGAAGTTTCTCAGCCCCGGTCAGATCGCCTTGTTCAAGCGCTTTCCCGACAGCTACAAGATGAACATCTACCCGACGCATCGCAGCGCCAACCTGCCCAAGGATGTGTTGGCGCAGAGCCGCGACAACGTCGCCAAGACCAGCATGGCCGACGGTGGCAACGGCTTGCACGACTACGCCCGGGGCATTCCGTTTCCGCTGCCCACCGAAGGCCTGGAGGTGATGTGGAACCACATGACCCGTTACCGCGGCGGCAGTTACGAGCGCATCAGCAGCGCCGCGCTGGTGCGTGAAAACGGCGCCACCAGCTACGTGCGCAACCAGTCGCTGATCAACTTCGCCGACACCGTGGGTGGCCTGGACACGGGCTCGAACATCCTGTTCATGTTCAAGAGCCGGGTGCTGGAGCCGGCGCGTCTGTCCGGCGAGGCGGTGCTGGTGCACGAACCGATCGACCAGGTCGCCGAGCCGCGTTCGGCGTGGCAATACCTGCCGGGCCAGCGTCGGGTGCGCCGCGCACCGATGATTGCCTACGACAACAGCGCGCGGTACAGCAACGGCCTGATCACCGCCGACAACATCGACGGCTACAACGGCGCGCCGGACCGTTTCGACTGGAAACTGGTGGGCAAGCAGGAGCTGTACATCCCTTACAACAGCTACAAAATCGGCAGCCGCGACATCAAGTACGACGAGGTGATCAAGCCCAACCACGTCAACCAGGACCTGGCCCGCTACGAGAAGCATCGGGTGTGGGTGGTGGAAGCCACGCTCAAGCCGGGCGCCCGTCATATTTACGCCAAGCGTCGCTTCTACATCGATGAGGACAGTTGGCAGATCGCTCAGTCGGACCAGTACGACAGTCGTGGCGAGCTATGGCGCAGCGGTGAACTGCATGCGATTCAGCAGTACGACCACGGCTTCACCTACAACGTGCTGGAAACTTCCTACGACCTGATCTCCGGGCGCTATTACGCCGGCGGCCTGGCCAACGAAGAGACCGAACCGATGCGCGTCGGCTTCGCGGCGAAGACCGATGACTACACCCCGTCGGACCTGCGGCGCTGGGCGAAGTAACACCGCTGTTCAAATGTGGGAGCGGGCTTGCTCGCGAAGAGGCCGTGTCAGTCGACATCATCGTTGAATGACACACCGCTTTCGCGAGCAAGCCCGCTCCCACAGGTACCGAGTGGTTTTCAACATTTGCAAGGAGACCCACCGTGCGCAACTTGATATCCGCGCTGACCCTGGGCATGAGCCTGGGCAGCGCTCACGCGGCAACCCTCGATCAACCGCAGGCCAAGGCGCTGGCGCAAGAGGCTTACGTGTTCGCCTACGCCACCGTCGAGCACGACAAAGTGCTCGGCGCCATTGCCGCGAAACTGCCGTTCAACCGACTCTACAGCGAGCCGCGATTGCTCGGCCCGCAGGACGACAAAGTGGTGTCGCCGAACAACGACACCTTCTACTCCCGCGCGCTGCTCGATCTGCGCGGCGAACCCCAGGTGCTGCAAGTGCCGGCGGTGCCGGGGCGTTACTACAGTTTTCAACTGGTGGACATGCGCACCGACAACCTCGACTACATCGGCACCCGTGCCACCGGCAATCAGGCCGGTCGCTACCTGATTGTCGGGCCGGATTGGCAGGGTGATTTGCCGACGGGTTTTAACGGTGTGATCCGTTCACCGAGTCGCCTGGTGTTGTTGCTCGGACGCACCGAGGTCAAGGGCGAGGCCGACCAGAAGGATGCGGCGAAGGTGCTGATGGGTTATGCCTTGCAGCCCTTGTCCAACCTGACCGGTGGGGCCGCACCGCCCGCATTGCCGGCGCTGCAATTGCCGGCGTATCAGAACACCCGGCAAGGCCCGGCGCAGGCATTGTTCAATACCTTCAATACCCTGGCCCCGTTGCACCAATGGAGCGCCAGCGAACAGGCGAAACTCGCACGCTTCGACGCCATCGGCATTAAGCCGGGCGCGCCATTCGAGCCACCTGCAGCGCTGCGCGAAGCCATCGCCCAGGGTGCTGAAGCCGGTCGAGAGCGGGTACGCACGGCCTCCAGTCAATTGTCGGTGGAGCAGCACGGCTGGTTCCCCTCGCCAGCCAATGTCGGCAAATTCGGCGACGACGACCTGACCCGCGCGGCGGTGGCCTGGCGTTACATCTACGCCAACGATGCGCTGGAAGCGCTGTACCCGATGGCGCTGCACGACGTTCAGGGGCAAGTGCTCGACGGTCGAAACAGCTATCGCCTGCATTTCCCGGCGGATCAATTGCCACCGGTCGACGCCTTCTGGTCGTTGACCCTGTACGACGGCAGAACCCAGTTGCTCTCGGCCAACCCGATCCAGCGTTATTCGCTTGGTGATCGCAGCCCCGACCTGCACTACGACGCCGACGGTGGCCTGACCCTGATCCTGCAACCCAACGCCCCGGTGCCGGCGAAACAAACCAATTGGCTGCCGACGCCGGAAGGCCCGTTCAACCTGCTGCTGCGTCTGTACCTGCCGAAGGCCGGGGCATTGGACGGCCGTTATCGCTTGCCCACCATCGCGAGGGTCGAACCATGAGAATGCACTTGAGTCGTCGCCACATGCTGGGCGGCATGGGTGTGCTGGGAGGAAGTCTGATGTTGCCTCGTTGGTTGCTGGCCGCCGGATCCGATGACCTGCGATCCATTGCCCAGGAGGCATGGATCTACGCCTACCCGATGCTCATGCACTACCAGACCCTGGAAAAGCAGCTGCTCGATCCGGCGGCGCCGGAGTACGTCGGCGGCTTCAACCGCTTCCGGCATTACAGCCAGCTGTACACCCCGAACAACCGTGAAATCGTCACCCCGAACAACGATACGCCGTACTCCTGGGCCTGGCTCGACCTGCGCAGCGAGCCCCAGGTGCTGAGTGTTCCGGCGGTCGATGAGCAACGCTATTACGTGCATCAACTGGTCGATCAATACACCCATAACTTCGGCTACGTCGGCGTGCTCCGTACCGGGCGCGAAGCGGGCGATTACCTGATCGCCGGGCCCGACTGGCAAGGGCCGACGCCGCCGGGGATCAAGGGCGTGCTGCGCAGTGAAACCGCGATCGTGATGATCCTGGGGCGCACCGGTTTGAAAAATGCCGAAGACCTGCCGGCCGTGCGCGCGTTGCAGCAGCAATATCGCCTGCGCGCCTTTCATTCGTACATCGGCGGTCCTGCGCCCGTTGCGGCACCGTCGATTGCATGGCCGGCCTGGGACAGCAAAACCGGGCTGGGACTGGATTTCATTGCTGTGCTCAACCGGATCCTCGCGCTGTGCCCGACCCATCCAGCGGAACAGGCGTTGCGTGAACGGTTCGCGCGGATCGGCATCGTCCCGGGTGAAGGTTTCGATGTCGCAGCGTTGCCCGTGGATAAACGTCAGGCCTTGATCGACGGAATCCAGGACGCGCAGGCGCAACTGAAAGCCGCCGTGAGCCAGGTGCGAACCACCCTCGGCCTGTTCGGCACCCGCGAAGCGCTGCACGGCAACTACCTCAACCGCGCCGTCGCCGCCCATGTCGGCATCTACGGTAACAGCGTCGAAGAGGCGTTCTACACCGGCACCCGCCTGGACAATCAGGGGCAGCCGTTGCAGGGCGGGCGGCGTTATCGCCTGCGCTTTGCACCGGGGCAACTGCCGCCGGCCAGCGAGTTCTGGTCGTTGACGCTGTACGACCTGCCGGACCGGCAACTGGTGGCCAATGCGATCAATCGTTATTGCCTGAGCAGCCGCGATCCTTTGCAGAGAGACGCGGAGGGCGGGTTGACGCTGGTCATGCAAACCCCGGCGCCGGACGCGCAGGACAACTGGCTGCCGACGCCTGTCAGTGGGGCCTTTACTCTGGTGTTGCGGCTGTATGGGCCGCAGCGACAGGTGATTGAGCAGCAGTGGCAGATGCCTGCGGTAGAAGCGATATCTGTGTAGTTCTTACCGCCGCCTTCGCGAGCAAGCCCGCTCCCACATGGGGATCTGTGCAGTTCACAAATAGTGTGGGTGCCATGGAAACCTGTGGGAGCGGGCTTGCTCGCGAAGGCTGTGTGTCAGGCAATGAAGATGTTGAGTGTGCCGGCCTCTTCGCGAGCAAGCCCGCTCCCACAAGGGTGTGAACGACAACGATCCCTTGTGGGAGCAGTGGCAGATGCCTGCGGTAGAAGCGATATCTGTGTAGTTCTTACCGCTGCCTTCGCGAGCAAGCCCGCTCCCACATGGGGATCTGTGCAGTTCACAAACAGTGTGGGTGCCATGGAAACCTGTGGGAGCGGGCTTGCTCGCGAAGGCTGTGTGTCAGGCGATGAAGATGTTGAGTGTGCCGGCCTCTTCGCGAGCAAGCCCAACGATCCCTTGTGGGAGCGAGCCTGCTCGCGAAGGCCGCGACCCGGTCCTAAGGCGTGACGATATTGAACTGCGGCGCAAAGGTATCCAGGCTGCTCATCAATTCCCCAAGCTTCTTGCCGCTGCCCTGCAACTTGATCAAGCCTTGCTGGATCGCCGTCGGGAAATCCAGTTGCTTGAGGCTGATCTGCTCCAGCGTCGCCTTGCTCATGCTGACCCCGGCATCGGCCTGTGGATTGAGCCCGGCGCGGTGGGTCAGCACGCCGTTGCGCAGGGTCAGGTTGAAGTCCTTGCGCGGGTCCTCGAAGGTCCAGTTCAGTGTGAGGTCGTGGCCCACGGCTTTGTCGCTGTCCAGGCGGATCGCCAGGAAATCGAAGAACATCTGCGGGCTCATCGCCCGCACCATGTCCACCGAGACCGAGGTGCCGGCGTGCTGCGGCACGCCGTTGCGCAGTTCCATCGCACCGGTCAGGTACATGTTGCGCCAGGTGGCGTTTTCGCTCTGATACCCCAGTTGTTCCAGGGTGTCGGCCTGAGCCTTGCGCGCCTCAAGGTTGTCCGGTTCGGCGAAGATCAGCTGATTGCCCAATTGCGCGGCCCAGCGGTAATCGGCCCTGGCCATGGCCGCGCGCATTTTCTCCAGCACGGCGGCGCCGCCACCCATGGCCTCGACGCTGCGTTTGGCGGTGTCCACCGGTGGCAGCGGATTGAGGTTGGCCGGGTTGCCGTCGTAGAAACCCAGGTAGCGCTGATACACCGCGCGGGTGTTGAAACTCAGGGAACCGTAGTAGCCCCGGGTGTACCACTTCTGGTCCAGGGCGCCGGGCAGTTTCTTGATCGCGTCGGCGATTTCCAGCGGCGTCAGGCCCTGGTTGAGCAAGTGCAGGGTGCGGTCATTGAGGAAGGCGTACATGTCGCGCTGATCGGCGAGGAAGGTGCGGATCCGCTCGCCACCCCAGGTTGGCCAGTTGTGCTGGGCGAACAGCACGTCGCTCTTGTCGCCGTAGCGCGCCAGGCTGCTGTCCAGGTATTGCGCCCAGGCTTTGGCGTCACGCACTTGCGCGCCGCGCGGAGTGAGGATGTTGTGCATCATTTGCGAGGCGTTTTCCGCCATGCACAAGGCGCGCAATTGCGGCAGGTAGAGGTTCATTTCCGCCGGCGCCTCGGTGCCTGGCGTGAGCTGGAATTCCACTTGCAGGCCGGCGATGGTGCGGGTGTCCAGTTCCTTTTCGATCAGGTCGGTGGGCGCGATCAGGGTGATGGTGCCGCCGCTGGGCGTGCTCTTGCCCAGGCCCGCGTCCACCTGGCCTTTCTCCCCACGGGGCAAGAGGCTGCCGAACTGGAATTGCGCGCGACGACTCATGGCGTTGCCGGCGAACACGTTCTCGCTCATCACGTGTTCCATGAACCCGGCGGGTGCGAACACCTTGACCTTGCCGGCCTTGACGTCGGCCTCGTCGATCACCCCGCGCACGCCGCCAAAATGGTCGACGTGGGTATGGCTGTAGATCACCGCCACCACCGGTTTGCGCGGACGGTTCTGGTAGTACAGATCCAGTGCCGCCCTGGCGGTTTCGGCCATGGTCAGCGGGTCGATGATGATCAGCCCGTCATCGCCTTCGATGATGGTCATGTTGGCCAGGTCGAGGCCGCGCACCTGATAAATGTTCGGGCTGACTTCGAACAGACCGGCATGGGCGCTGAGCCGGGCCAGGCGCCACAGGCTCGGGTTGACCGAGTCGGGCGCCGGGTCCTTGTCAAGAAAACCGTAGGCCTGGATATCCCAGAGGACCTTGCCGCTGGCGTCCTTGACCTGGCCCTTGAACGGCGCGATCAAGCCTTTGGCGACCGACTCGAAGTCAGTGCGATCGGTGAAGGGCAGTTGTTGCAGCACGGCGGCGTTACTGGCGGCCGTCTGAGGGCTGGCGTCGGCATTGACGGGCGCATCGGCGGCGACCACCGATTGCGCCAGGCACGCGGTGATCAGGCAGGCCAACAGGCCGCGCGGGCTTAAGATGAAACGTGGCATGGAGTCTCCGTTTTTATCGTTATGACTCTCTAAGTTAGGGCGGCGGCCGGACGGTGCGGCAATCGACAACGGACAAAAACCATTCAGGGCCGCTATCCTTGGGGCCACGCTTACCGAACGGGTTCTCCCATGCTTGAAGTCCAGGGCGTCTTCAAAAGCTACGCCACGCCGCAAGGCCCGTTGCCGGTGCTGCAAGGTGTCGACCTGAGCCTCAAACCGGGCAGCAGCCTGGCGCTGATGGGCGAATCGGGCAGCGGCAAGAGCACCTTGCTGCACCTGATCGCCGGGCTGGACAAGCTGGATCGCGGCAGCATCCGCAGCGGCGGGCATCGGCTGGAGCAGATGAACGAAGGCCAGCTGGCGAACTGGCGACGCACGGAAATCGGCCTGGTGTTCCAGCAGTTCAACCTGATCGGCAGTTTGCGGGTGGAGGACAACCTGGCGTTTCAGGCACGCCTGGCCGGGCGCCATGACCCTCGCTGGCAGGCGCACCTGGTGCAGCGCTTGGGCCTGGCTGATGTGCTGCGACGTTATCCGGAGCAACTCTCCGGTGGCCAGCAGCAACGGGTGGCGCTGGGTCGCGCCCTGGCCTCGCAACCGAAACTGCTGCTGGCCGACGAACCCACCGGCAGCCTGGACGAGGCCACCAGCGACGAGGTGCTCAAGCTGTTGCTGGAACTGCTCGATGACAGCCACACGACCCTGTTGATGGTCACCCAC
The DNA here is from genome assembly GCF_902498195.1 of Pseudomonas fluorescens. GTDB lineage: Bacteria > Pseudomonadota > Gammaproteobacteria > Pseudomonadales > Pseudomonadaceae > Aquipseudomonas > Aquipseudomonas fluorescens_BU. Next base: position 459,975 of record NZ_CABVIY010000004.1, read on the forward strand.
AGCCCCAGTGTCGCGGCGCGACTGGCGGAGAAAGTGGTACTGCACGGTGGGCGTCTGGCCGGTGTGGGCGGGCGCTGAGGTGCGCATTTTTCGCGAAACCCTGCGGGCGTTGCTCAGTCACTGGCGGCGCCATCCGGTGCAGTTTTTCAGTGTGCTGACCGGGTTGTGGCTGGCCACCAGCCTGCTCACCGGCGTGCAGGCGCTGAACAGCCAGGCACGCGACAGCTACGCCCGGGCCAGCCAGTTGATCGGCGGCGAACCCCAGGCCAGCCTCAGCGCGCCCGCCGGCGGGACCTTTCCTCAGCAATGGTTTGTCGACCTGCGCCGTGCCGGCTGGCCGGTGTCGCCGGTGTTGCAGGGGCGGTTGACGCTCAAGGGCCATGAGGATCAGCGCCTGCAACTGATGGGCATCGAACCGGTGTCGCTGCCAGCCGGTGGCGTGGTGGCCGGGCAGGCGTTGGCCATCGAGCAGGTCGTCGAGTTTTTCACCCCGCCGGGCAGCACCTGGATTGCGCCGCAGACGTTGCAGGCCCTGGGGCTGGCGGAGGGGCAACAACCGCTGGCGCTGAACGGCCAGGTATTGCCGCCGTTGCGAGCCCAGGCAGACATGGCACCGGGGGTGCTGCTGGTGGACATCGGGTTTGCCCAGCGCATGCTCGGTTTGCCGGATCAGCTATCGCGCCTGCTGCTGCCCAAGGATTTCAGCGCGACACTGCCCGATGCGTTCAAGGGCCAGTTGCAGCTCAAGAGCAGCGGTGAAGAAAACAATCTGGCGCGCCTGACCGAGAGCTTTCACCTGAACCTCGACGCCCTGGGGTTTCTGTCGTTCGTGGTTGGCCTGTTCATCGTTCACGCCGCCATTGGGCTGGCGCTGGAGCAGCGCCGGGGCTTGCTCAGGACGCTGCGGGCCTGTGGCGTCAGCGCACGGAGGCTGATCGCCTGCCTGGCTGTCGAACTGGCGGGGCTGGCCTTGATCGGTGGCGTGGCCGGCGTGGTCAGTGGCTACCTGCTGGCCAGCGTGCTGCTGCCGGATGTCGCCGCCAGCCTGCGCGGCCTGTACGGCGCCGAGGTGGCGGGGCAGTTGAGCCTCAGCCCGCTGTGGTGGTTGAGCGGCATCGGCTTGAGCCTGCTCGGCGCCTTGCTCGCCGGCGCCAACAGTTTGTGGCGTGCGGCGCGTCTGCCGCTGCTGGCCCTGGCCGATCCGCAGGCCTGGCATCAAGCCCATGCGCGCTGGTTGCGGCGCCAGGGCTGGGTGGCGGCGCTGGCGCTGGCCATCGCCTTGCTGGCGTTGCTGCGCGGTGACAGCCTGGCCAGTGGTTTCGTGCTGATGGCCGCGCTGTTGCTGGGCGCCGCCCTGGCGTTGCCGGTGGTGCTCGATGCGGTGCTTAACGGGTTGTCGGGCCGCAGTCATTCGGTGCTCGGCCAATGGTTCGTCGCCGATTGCCGCCAGCAGCTGCCGGCCCTGAGCCTGGCGTTGATGGCGTTGCTGCTGGCCCTGGCGGCCAACATCGGGGCCGGCAGCATGACCGCCGGCTTTCGTCAGACCTTCAGCGATTGGCTCGAACAGCGCTTGACCGCCGAGCTGTACGTCAATCCGCAAAACCCGGCCCAGGCCCTTGAACTGCATGGCTGGCTCAAGCAGCAGCCGCAGCTCTCGGCGGTGTTGCCCAACTGGCAGGTGGCGATCCAGCTGCAAGGCTGGCCGACGGACATTTTTGGCGTGATCGATCATCCGACCTATCGCCAGCACTGGCCGCTGCTCGAAGCCCTGGGCGACACGCCCTGGGAGCGCCTGGCCACCGACGATGCCTTGATGCTCAGCGAGCAGCTGGCCCGGCGGCTGAACGTGCGCCTGGGCGATCACCTGACGATTGCCACGCCCAATGGCCCGTGGTCGCCGCGCATCATCGGGATCTATGCCGACTACGGCAACCCGAAGGGCCACGTACTGGTCAACGTCAATCACTTGCTGCGCGGCTGGCCGCAACTGACACCCAATCGCTTCAACCTGCGCATAGAACCGCCGCTGATCACGCCGTTCGTCAAGGCGCTGCAAGCACGTTTCGCCCTGGAGGACAGCCGGATCGTCGATCAGGCGCGGCTCAAGGGGTGGTCGACGCAAGTGTTCGAACGGACTTTCGCCGCCACGGCCGCACTCAACAGTCTGACCCTCTGCGTGGCGGGGGTGGCGCTGTTCATCAGCCTGCTGACCCAAAGCCAGAGCCGCCTGGGGCAGCTGGCGCCGCTGTGGGCACTGGGCGTCACGCGTCGGCAACTGATGCTGCTCAACCTCGGGCAAACCTGGTTGCTGGCCCTGTTGACGCTAGTACTGGCCTTGCCGCTGGGCATTGCCCTGGCCTGGTGCCTGGACGCGGTGATCAATGTCCAGGCCTTCGGTTGGCGTTTGCCGTTGCGGGTGTTCCCGCTGCAATTGCTGCAATTGATGGGGCTGGCGCTGGTGGCGACGCTGCTGGCTTCGGCGTGGCCGCTGTATTCGTTGTATCGCACCCGGCCGGCGGACCTGCTGAGGACGTTTGCCCATGAGGATTAAGCTCGCCGTGTGGCTGTGTGCGTTGCTGTTGAGTGGCTGCGATCAATCGGCACCCGTGGAAAAAGGCTTCGCCGGCATGGGCAGTCAGGCGGCTGCCTTCACCCCGGTGGCGCCCGGACGGGTGTTCGATTTTCCGGCCGATCATGGCCCCCACGACGGCTTTCGCATCGAATGGTGGTACGTCACCGCCAACCTCAAGGACGAGCAGGGCAACGAGTTCGGCGCGCAGTGGACATTGTTTCGCAGCGCCTTGAAGGCCACGCCCGAGGTGGCGGGGTGGGACAACCAGACGATCTGGCTCGGCCACGCGGCCGTGACCTCGGCGACCGTGCATCATGCCGCCGAACGCTACGCCCGTGGTGGCGTCGGCCAGGCCGGGGTGAGCCTGGCACCGTTCAATGCGTGGATCGACGATTGGCGTTTCAGCAGCCAGTCGAGCGACGCCGACCCGCTGGCCGACCTGCAATTGAGTGCCCGCGACAAGGCGTTCAGTTATCAATTGCGGCTGACGTCGAATCGGCCGCTGGTCTTGCAAGGGGACAAGGGCTTCAGCCAGAAATCCGAACAGGGCCAGGCGTCGTATTACTACAGCCAGCCGTTTTTCCAGGCCAGCGGCACCCTGGAGATCGATGGCAAGCGCTATCAGGTCAGCGGTCCGGCCTGGCTCGACCGGGAATGGAGCAGCCAGCCACTGACCGCCAACCAGACCGGCTGGGACTGGTTTTCCCTGCATCTGGACAGCGGCGAGCAGGTGATGCTCTATCGCATGCGGCAAAAGGACGGCGAACCTTACCTGACCGGCACCTGGATCGACGCCCGGGGCCAGACGCAGGTGCTGCACGGCAAAGACATCCGCCTCACCCCGCAGGACACCGCCCGCGTCGCCGGGCGCTCGATGCCCGTGCGCTGGTCGATCCAGATCCCCGGCAAGCACCTGGACATCGTCATCAGCGCCCTCAACCCCAACGCCTGGATGGACCTGCGCATTCCGTACTGGGAAGGCCCGGTGCGGTTGAGCGGCAGCCATGGCGGGCAGGGGTATCTGGAAATGACGGGTTATTGAGTCGCAACGCCTGATCAGCGTCTATGCTCACTGGCACGCTCGGCATCGGTGCCTGCTCCGATGCCGTTTGTCGCCATTGATCACAGGGAATGTCTGCCTATGAAACTTCACGTACTGACCAAAGCCATTACGCTCGCCACGTTGCTGTCCGCCACCAGCCTGAGTGCCATGGCGGCTGACATTCCGTTGTCAGCGGTGGTGGAAGCCGATCAGATCTCCACCAAAGTCATTTCGGTCGATGCCGCCAACCGTCAGGTCGTCCTTGAGGGGCCGGAAGGTCGCCAGGCCACGGTGCAACTGACCGAAAAGGCGAAAAACCTCGACAATCTGAAGCCTGGCGATCAGGTCGATATCAAGGTGACCCGCGCCGTGGCGGCCTACCTCGACACCGATGTCGACAAGGGCCTGCCAGGCACGACCGAGCGCACCGGCGAAGTCCGCGCGGCGCCGGGTAGCGCCAACCCTGGCGGTGAAGCTTATCGTCAGGTGCAAGTGCAGCTGAAGATCACCCATATCGACCTGAAGAAAAATCAGGTGACCCTCGAAAATCCGGCCGGGCAAAGTAAAACCCTGGATATCGAACGCCCGGAAGTTCAAGCCAAATTGAAGGATCTGAAAGTCGGGCAAAGCGTTTATGTGACCTATACCGACATACTGACAGTGACCAGCAAACGCTGAAGTTGAATGACGGTTGATTATTCCTGTACAACTTTTTGTATAGGAATAATCAGTGTAATGGACAAAGTGGTGAGTTTTAGCCATTGGGTAACTATGTGTCGAAAATTGTTAAAACATGTATCGGCAAATTTCACGTTTCAGACGCGGACATCTTGAGAATCTTCAATTAAAATACGCCCCGTTCGCCCAGTGTCAGGGCTCTTTACCAGTGCATGGATTGCCGAGGCCATTGCACTGGGCGAACTCCCTCCCCAAAGTGCGAATTGCACTTTCCATCGTGGTCCACACACGAACGATTTATCTATTTTGCAATTGATCTGAACTGGACAACTTCGCCGGCTTCGGCACGTTTTGAACTTGACGAATATCGCCCCGCAAGTTTCCTGAAAAACTGCTGGCACTTGCATAAAAGTTTGCGCGACACAGGGCCGTTTTTGGCGCACCGTATCGAGTGGCTTTACAGGCCGAACGATCAACCCCGCATCATGGTCTTACGCCAGGCCCGATGCCAGGCTTGCTGCGCATCCCGGCCCTACGCCACCCCCCGCAACCCCGAGATGGAGTGAAGACATGAAAATCCTGATGGTTTTAACGTCCCACGATCAATTGGGTAACACCGGCAAGAAAACCGGCTTCTGGCTGGAAGAATTCGCGGCACCTTATTACGCCTTCAAGGATGCAGGCGCGCAGCTGACCCTGGCCTCGCCCAAGGGCGGCCAGCCACCGCTGGACCCGAAAAGCGACGAGCCTGATTTCCAAACCGAAGCCACCGAGCGTTTCCGCAAGGACCCGGCCGCCCAGTCGGCATTGGCGTCGACGGCCTTGCTGGGTTCGGTGAGGGCCGGTGATTACGATGCGGTCTTCTATCCCGGCGGACATGGCCCGCTCTGGGACCTGGCCGAGGACAAGCAGTCGATCGCCCTCATCGAAGCGTTCTACAACGCCGGCAAACCGGTCGCGACGGTTTGCCATGCCCCGGGTGTATTGCGCCATGCCAGGGACGCGGACGGCCAGCCATTGGTCAAAGGCAAGAAAGTGACGGGGTTCACCAATACCGAAGAGGAGGCCGTGCAGCTGACCGACGTCGTGCCGTTCCTGGTGGAAGACGAGCTCAAGGCCAAGGGCGGGATATTTTCCAAGGGGCCGGATTGGGCCAGCTATGTGCTCACCGACGGCCTGTTGCTGACCGGACAGAACCCGGCTTCGTCGCAAGCGACCGCTGAAGCGTTACTGGCAAAACTGAAATAGAAGATCAAAAGACCGCAGCCTGCGGCCGCTCCTGCCTGGGAATGCGAATCCCTGTAGGAGCTGCCGCAGGCTGCGATCTTTTACGGGTTCAGCACCGCAAAACACTGCTCGATCGAGCGCCGCTGTGTCTGTGCATACAGCCCCAACTCATCAATCGTCGGACGACCCAGGGCCTGCTCGAACGCTTGCTGGTTGGAATGCACCCCATAGTGGGTTTGCGCGGCGTCCCCCAGGTTCGACTGAAAAATCCCCGCTGCGCTCACCGGCAGGAAATCTTCGTACACCAGCGGTTCAACCCGCAGATAGCCGTCCCTGACCAGGTCCTCCAGGGGCGCGGTTTTCAGCTCGACCGCCGCCCGTCCTTTTTCCGTCACAAAGTAGCGAAAGTACGCCAGTTCCTGTTGGCGCATGCCTTCATAAGTGTCAGGGAATTCGCTGAAGTGCTGCGCCATCAGCGCGTTGTAGCGGGCGGCGTTGGCTTCGTTGGGGAAGTCCTTGAGTTCGTCACGGGCGGCATTGAGTAAACGGTCGTACAGCGCCCGACCCTTGGGGGTGAGCGCGGCGCCGCGCTGCTCAATCTCGCCGAAACGGGCGCTGTGGCTGCCCTGCGTGTCGGCTTGATCGGTGAACGCGACCGGCTCGTCGAGCGCCTTGAAACTGGTCTGGCGCAACAGGATCGGACATTGCCGACGGGGCGGGCCTTCGATCACCGCCTTGGGGGTGATGCCATGCACGGGCATTTGCGCCTGGACGATATCGATGTCCAGGGTGCGCGGTGTCAGGTGATTGATGTGCGGGCCCTTGAACGCCACCACGTCGGCAATCAGGCGGTGTTGGGCGCTGAGTTTGCGATATTGCTCGGCAGTGACAGTGGCGCTGTGGTGCCAGCGGAAGGTTTCCAGCGCCTGCTCGACGAATTCCAGGGCTTCGTGTTCCGTGAGGCCGCCCTGGGTTTCGGCGCGATCGATGAGGGTCAACGCGGCGGGGGTGAAGATCGAACGCTGGTCCAGCACCGACTGGGCAAACGCCCGCAGTTGCAGGTCTTCGATCAGCTCCAGGCGCAACAGCGAGGTGAACACGCGAAACGGGCTGACCTGCAGCGACGTTTCATGCACCGCCCGAAACGCCGTGGAATGCACCGGCACACCGGCCGGGGTCAGGTCGTAATAACCCACCGGTTGCATGCCCATCACCGCGAACAGGCGGGCGAGGGTCGCCAGTTCCGCGGCGGTGCCGACGCGGATCGCGCCGTGGCGTTCCAGGTCCAGGCGCTCGATCTCGCCGGTGCTGTTCAACTGTCGGGCTACTTGCGGATCGTTGTCCAGCACGTGGCGGTTGGTCTGTTCCACCAGTTCCATCAGCGCGCCGTACAGCGGCACTTCTTCGCGGTACATATCGGACATCGCTTTGGAGAAGCGTTGGCGAATCAGGTCGGGGCTGACGAAGTTCGGGTGGTTCATGCACTGAATTCCTGGCGCGGTGACGTGAAGGATGGGAGAAAAGATCGCAGCCTTCAGCGGCGCCGACAAACGAAGTTTCTGACGAACTTCATTCTGCAAAGGACTGCATCCTGTCACGCTTGCGAGGCTGCCTTCCCTGTAGGAGCTGTCGAGCTTGCGAGGCTGCGATCGGCTGCGATCGGCTGCGAAGCAGTCGTAAAATCAGGCGCTGCGGTGCGTCAGGGAAAAATGCATGTTGGATTTACGACTGCTGCGCAGCCGATCGCAGCCTCGCAAGCTCGACAGCTCCTACGGGTTCCGCGATCGTCAATGCAATCGTTGATCCTGAGGGCTTTCCGAGCGCAGCGATGCCAAAAACTCCCGATACAGGCGCGCCGAACCGGCGGGCGCCTCGACCATCGGCATGTGGCCGATGCCCTCCCAGATCTCAACCCGCAGGTCGGCAATGCCTTTGCTCCAGATGGCCACGCTACTGACATCGATCAAACGGTCCTTGCGCCCCCACAGCAACAGCGCCGGGGCCTTGATTGCCGGGAGTTTCGGTTCCATCAGCGGGCTGGCGCGAAAATCGCGGAAGATTTCTTCCAGTTCATCGCGCGCCTGTTGATAGCGATGGGCGATGGCGTCCAGCACCACGCGCGGCACCCACGGTGGCTCGGCCATGGTCATGGCATAAAAGTATTTGAATTCTTCCCGGGAATTGATCAGGAACGGGTTGTGGCCCTTGGCCAAATGCCGTTCCAGGTCACTGGGTTCGGGCGACGCGACGCCCGCCGGGTCGAACAGGGCGACCGAGACAATGCGCTCCGGGTAATAAGCCGCGAGCCAGGCCGCGATATAGCCGCCCATCGAGTTGCCGATCACATGGACTTTCTCGACCCCGCAAACGTCCAGCAACTGGATCATGCGCTTGGCTTGCAACGCGATGTCATAGCCGCCACCGGCCTTGAAGCCGGTTTCGCCATGACCGGCGATGTCGGGGATGATCACCCGGTAATTGCCGACAAAGTGCCGGGCAAAGCGCAGCCAGATATTTTTATCCGCGCTGAAGCCGTGAAGCATCAACACATTGCTGGAGGCTTCGTAGGGCCCGCCTTGCCAGGTCGAGACGGTCATCTCGCTGATGGGCACCACAATCTTGTGCAGTTTGTACAACCTGGCCTCGGCGGCGACGCTCAAGTCGTACAGCCAGTACCCGATGGCCGGGTAGCTCAACCAGCTCCAGGCCGCGAAAACCGCAATAGCGACAACCAGTAAAAGCATCAGGTGTCTTCCTTCTGACAGATCAGGACAAAATGTGATCGGCGGGTTTCAGGGCTCGGGTCAAGCGGTGGAAGCTGAAACTGAACCCCGGAAACATGGCAATCACATGACCGCTCCTGCTTTGATACCAACTGTGGCAGCCTCCGGACTTCCACACCGTGCGTTCCATTTCTCTATGGATCATTTCAGTGTAGGTACGTTCTGCCTCGGGGCGTACTTCGATGCTGCGCAAACCTCGTGCTTTTAGCGTGCGAATGCAGTCCAGGATGTAGTTCATCTGCGATTCGATGATAAACAGCGCCGATGTGTGGCCGATTCCGGTGTTGGGACCTGTGACGATAAACAGGTTGGGAAAGTCCGGCAGGCTGGTGCCGAGGTAGGCCCGGGGATATTCGGCCCAGACAGTTCTGAGTTGCGTGCCGTTTTTACCGGTGACCGGGTAGGAAATCACCCCGTCGGTGGCGTCGTAGCCGGTGGACCAGACGATCAGGTCCAGGTCGAGGTGCTGGCCGTCCTGCATGACGATCCCGGTTTCGTCGATCTCGGCAATGCCTTGTTCGCGGCTGTGCAAGGTCACGTTGGCGCGGGCCAGCGCCGGGTACAGCGTGCTGGACAGAATCACCCGCTTGCAGCCGAGGGTGTAGTCCGGCGTCAGTTTTCGCCGCAGTTCGGCGTCCGCTACCTGACGCTTGATCAAGCGCAAGGCCTGGTGCTGGACCATGCGCACCGCCGGTTTCGAGTACTTGAACGCGATCACCCGGGTTTCGAACTGCCAGTAGATCATCCAGCGCAGGAGCTTATAAGCCGGCTTGAACCCGAGCAGCCAGCGCTGGAAACGGCCGAACGTGCGGTCCGCCCGGGGCAAGACCCAATGTGGCGTGCGCTGGAATACATGCAGGTGTTCGACGTCCGGGGCGATCGCCGGAATGACCTGGGCCGCGCTGGCGCCGCTGCCGACGATGGCCACGCGTTTTTGCCGGTAGTCGTAGGAATGGTCCCAGTTGTTGGTGTGAAAAGTCTTGCCCTTGAAGCGCTCCTGGCCCTTGAAATGCGGCACCACCGGTTGACTCAGCGGCCCGGTGGCATTGATCAGGAATTGCGCATGAAAGGTGCCTTTGGCGGTGTGCACCGCCCAGCGTTTACCGGCATCGTCCCATTCCACCCGCTCGACATTGGCTTGCAGTTCCACCCGCTCGCGAAGGCCGAAACGCTCCACCACGTAACGGGTGTAGCGATGCAGTTCGGCCTGTTCGGCGAACATCTGCGTCCAGCGATAGGGGGCAAAGGACAGCGAGTAGAGCGGCGAGGGCACGTCGACGGCCGCGCCGGGATAGGTGTTCTGGCACCAGGTGCCGCCGAAGAAATCCCGCCGTTCCAGCAGACGAAAGTCGGTGATGCCGGCCTTGAGCAGATTGACCGCTGCACACTGACCGCCAAAGCCGCTGCCGATGATCAACACTTGAAAAGTCTGCATGGGGCTCCTGTTTGCCGGCATGGGTCCAACCCGTTCTTCATGTATAGCCGTTTCTGCGGGGCTTTTGCTGCTCTTCTGCAGGCGCAAGCTCGCTCCAGCAGATAGCCAGATAACGGGGTATTCAGCCCGCCAGTCGGTGATGGCTATTTGACGGTGCCCTGATAGACTTCGTGCACACCTGCAATGGCGGTGCGAGCAGGTTCCGTTCAGCGGAACAGAGGTCCCAATGGAAAAGATGGGAGGAAAAGGACTTTCACTGGCCAGGAGGCTCTACACCTCGCGCGCCCTGGGGCTGGTATTGGGCTTGCTGTGCGTGAGCGTGGCGATGTACCCGTTGAACCCTGCGCCCTGGGTCTGGGGTTTGATGCTGTTCAACGGTCTGTTCTGGCCGCACCTGGCCTACCAATGGGCGCGCCGGTCCACGACGCCTTACCACGCCGAATACCGCAATTTGCTGGTGGATGCCTTCATGGGCGGCTTCTGGGTCGCGGCCATGCACTTCAATCCGCTGCCCAGTGCCATCACCCTGTCCATGATGGCGATGAACAACGTGGCCATCGGTGGCTTGCGGTTTCTGTTGTTGGGCACTGTCGTGCAGATGCTCGGCCTGGGCATCGGATGGCTGATCTTTTTCCCGCTGTTCATTCCACAAACCAGCCCGCTGCAGCTCTACGCCAGCTTGCCGCTGATGTGTTTTTATCCGCTGGCACTGGGCTGGATCTGCTTTCGGCAGGCCCATACCCTCGGTCGGCAAAAGCGTGAGCTGTTGGCCCTGAGCCGCACCGACAGCCTGACCGGGCTGCTTAATCACGGGGCCTGGAAGGACCAACTGGAAATCGAATTCCAGCGCTGCCAGCGTCAGCAGCGAGGCGGGGCGATCGCGCTGATCGATATCGATCATTTCAAAAGCATCAACGACACGTATGGCCATGTCGCCGGTGACATCGTGTTGCGGCACCTGAGCAAAATGCTCAGGCAGAACCTCAGGGCCACCGATGTCGCCGGGCGATATGGGGGGGATGAGTTTTGTGTGATTCTTCCGGACTTGCCCTTGAACAGTGCCGCTGTGGCTATGGAAGCGCTGCGTGACCGTTTCGCGACCCTGGGCTATGAGCAGAATCCGGCGTTGAAAGTCAGCTTGAGCATTGGGCTGGCGGCGTTCAACTCCACGCATGCCGATGCGACGCTGTGGCTCAATGATGCTGATCAGGCGTTGTATGAGGCCAAGAGTACGGGGCGTAATCGGGTGATTTGCAGTGATAACGAGCGACCGCATCGCGCACTGTTCGATTCGGTATAGCGTTTTGCGCGATCCCCCGCACTGTAGGAGCGAGGCTTGCCCGCGAAGGCGGCCTGATAGCCGGCCTGGCTGTTGTTGATTGAGTACATATCCATTGCTGCGGTAACGGCCGCTTATGGTTTCGCCCTTACGGCGACTCACTTTTTTTACAAGCGCCTAAAAAAAGTAAGCAAAAAAACGCTCGCCCCGGCGTCCGGCCCCTCGCCAAGGCTCGGGGTTCCTTCGCTCCGGCATTCATCCGGGGACACTGCCCTCCGGTTGGCTTCGCTGCACCTACATGCAGCGTGTTCGACTGCGTCGAACGGCGCTGCGCGCCACTCCCCGGATAAACGCCTGCGCTCAGCCTTCCGAAGGGGCGGGTGGGGCAAAAGCCAAAACCAAGCAAAAGCCAAAGCCAAAGCCAAAACCAAGCAAAAGCCAGCGTCCGACAACCGGAAGACGTTACTCCTTCACGCTCATGAATTCTTCCGCATAGCGGATGTATTCTTCCGGCTGGGTGTAGGTGTGGGTCAGTTCGGTCGCGCCCAGGTCCGAGGCCTGGGTGAAGATCTGGCGTTGTTCGCGCAGGCTGTCGTAGGTGGCCTTGATGGCCGCGAAGTAGGCGCCGTGGCCGTCGATGGTGACGCGCACGCCGAGTTCGGCCAGGCGTTTGTCGTCGCGCAGCGCCGGGTTGCCGTAGGTCACCAGCATCAGCGGCACGCTGAGGTGTTCGGCGATCTGTTCCAGGTGGTCGAAGTCGCGTATCCCCACCATGCAGATGCCATCCGCGCCGGCGGCCTGGTATTGCCTGGTGCGGCTGATGATTTCCTGGACCGGCAGGATCCCGGCGTGGGTGCGGGCGACGATGGCCATTTCCGAGTCGCAGCGTGCTTCCAGTGCTGCGCGAATCTTGCCGACGCCTTCGGCGACGGTGATCAGGTCGGTGGATTTACGGCCGAATTGCGCCGGCAGCAAGGTGTCTTCGATGGTCAGGGCGGCCACGCCGGCCCGTTCGAGCTCGACGATGGTGCGCATGACGTTCAGCGCGTTGCCGTAGCCATGGTCGGCGTCGGCGATGACCGGCAACTGGGCGACGCGGCCGATGCGGGTGGCCTGTTCGGCGAATTCGCTGAGGGTGATCAAGGCAAAGTCAGGGGCACCCAGCACCTGTAGCGAAGCGACCGACCCGCCGAGGATGCCGACTTCGAATCCCAGGTCGGCGGCGATGCGTGCCGACATCGGATCGAAGACCGATGCGGTGTGATAGCAGGTGTTGGAAGCGAACAGTTGGCGAAAATTGCGGCGCAAATCTTGATGAGACAGCCTGGACATATGGGTTCCACCAATGGAAATGGAAAGGCTTGAGCAAAAGTGTCAACGCCGAAAGAGTTAGAGGCTATCACGGGTGCAGGTGGTAAATGATGACGAATTTAGGGTGAATGCTGCCATTTTGCTTGCAGCACGGTTCATCGTCCCGGCGATCAGGCCGCCACGGCCCGTGCTTGCTGTTCGCGCATCAGCACGCCGCGCACCGAATCACCGGGTTGCAATTGCAAGTGCTTGGCGGTGAGGCGATCAACCGTCAGGCAACCACCGACCTGTCGCGCCGGGGCGGTGGTGATGCGGCAGTTTTCCAGGCGGCGGTTGTGGATCAGCCACATCGGGGCCTGGTCGTCCGGGCTGCCGATGGCCAGTTCCAGCAGTTGACTGTCGCGCACGGTACGGATATTCGCTATCGGCGACTCGATGAGCGGGCCGGCGTCGAAGATATCGATGTAGCCGCGGTGGGCAAAACCCTCGGCGGTGAGGATTTTCAGCGCCGCTTCGCTGTTGATATGGGGCTTACCGATCACGGCCTGGGCCTGCTCGGTGAGCAGGCAGGTGTAAAGCGGCTGGCGTGGCATCAGTTCGGCGATGAACGATTTGTTGCCCAGCCACGACAAGTGATCGGCGTGGCTGAAGTCCATCTTGAAAAAGTGCCGGCCCACACTGTCCCAGAAAGGTGAACACCCTCGTTCGTCGGCGCTGCCACGCAATTCCGCGATGAGTTTGTCACCGAACAGATGGGGGAATTCCGCGACAAACAAAAGGCGACTCAGGGACAGCAGTCGGCCGTGCCCCTCCAGGCGTTGATCGGGGCGCAGGAACAATGAGCCGAGCTCCGATTGTCCGGTCATTTCATTGTTCAGGAACAACGTCGGGATGTGCCGCTGGATGCCCAGGTCCGCCGATGCGCTGACCGTCAGCCCGACGCGGTAGTTGTACCAGGGTTCGCGCAGGCCGACGGCCCCCGTCAGGGCACTGACGCCGATCACTTGCTGATCATCGTCTTCGAGCACGAACAGGTAATCGGCATCGGCGCGCTCGACCTGTTCGGCGAATGTCCTCCTGGCCCAACGCAGGCGATGGCTCAGGCGTTCTTCGTTGGCCGGCAGGCTGGTCAAGCCGCGGCCCGCCTGCCGGACCAGCGTACGCAGGGCGGGCAGGTCGGTGACCTGGACCGGGCGGACAATCATGCTGCAACTCCTGCTTCGCGCCCGCTCGGGCGCTGTCGTTGGGCACCGGGCCGGTAGCGGCTCACAGGGCGACCAGCCGGATCGGGCTGCCTTCGCTGACCTTCAGCGCCGCGCACATGCCGGCGTCGAGGCCCACGGGTTGCCCGGCGATATAGTCCAGTTCGGCGACGATGGCCCGATAATTTTCCAGGGAATCATTGCTGACCAGGTAGCGGCCACGGGCATCGATGGCGGCCACGGGTTTGGCCTGCGCGCTGTGGCTGCGGGCGATGGAGCGGATGCCGGCCGTGCGCGCAAACAGCGTCGGGCCACCGTCGAACAGGTCGACATAACTGTTGGTTTCGAAGCCCTCGCGCTCAAGGATATCGAAGGCGTCCTGGCCATCGGGATGAATGCGGCCGATGCAGTCCTGGGCGGCCTGGGGCAGCATCGGCACGTAGATGGGGTAGTGCGGCATCAATTCGGCGAGAAACGTCCGGCTTTCCAGGCCGCACAGCCGTTCTGCCTCGACGTAGGGCAGGTCGAAGAAATGCTTGCCCACGGCATCCCAGAACGGTGAGTGACCCTCGTCGCTGCTGTAGCCGACGATTTCGGTGATTACCGCGTCGGAAAAACGCCGGGCATGGGCCGCGATAAACAACAGTCGCGCCCGTGATAACAGCTCGGAGGACGCGGTGCGCGCCAATGCGGCATCGATATGGAACCCCCGCAACAAGGTGTGACCGCTGAGGTCATGGCACACCGACAGCGCCGGCACGTTGTGCTCGATGTTCAGTTCCCGCGAGGCGCTGTTGAACGGGCGGTTGCGCAGGCTGTAGAAGGGTTCGCAGAAGCCGGCGGTGGCGAGGATTTCCGAACAGCCCACCAGGCGCCGGTCTGTCAGGTCTTCCAGCACGAAGCAGTAACTCTCCGGGCCCGGGCTGTGCACGGTTTGCTCGAATGACGTGCGGGAATCGAGGATTTTGTCGCGCAGGCGCTCGCCATCGTCCGGCAAGGACGTGACGCCCACCAGGCTCTCGCGGGCGAGACGCTGCAATTGGGGCAGGTCGGTTAACTGCACTGGACGCAAGACCAGCATGGATGCACTCCTGTATCAAAGGGCTCGGTGACGGGCACCGGGCCTGACTATCACTGTCGGTTTCCACGCGTTGAAGCGGCGGCTGCCCGGGAGGGCTCCGCTCTTTTTTCAGTCGTTATGGGTTCGGACGGTGCAGGGTCCGACCAGGATCGATGATCGGGTCTTTGAGTGAAGGCATCCTGGCTCCTGCTGGATGGGGTATCGATAGTCCGTTTAAATCAGTATTTATTTAAGCGGCGTGACATGTCTAGTTAATTTTGACGGCCCAAAAACAGTGCAAATGCCCATGGGTCAAAGGCTACGCAGATGGCAATCTATCTTGTAGGGCATCGCCTATTGGAATGTCGGATATGGCGATTGTTGAGCGATGAAATGTCTGAGCCGGCCCGCATCAAGGGCTTGAATGAAACACCACCGATCATCCGTGTTCCGGCACAATTGCCCGCTATTCCACGGCGTAAAGCTGTTTTTTCTTGCGGGCGACGGAGAGAATTTTCGTGCAGGCGACCTGTTTGACTTTGCTGTGCCACGCTCGAACCGTCGCACAGAAATTGGCGCGTTTTCCTACAAATGAGCCGTTGGAGATGGATTGGCAATCGGCCAGGGGGTCGCGCAGCACCCGATTCAAGGGTTCGCCCAGGCTGATGTGCGCCCCGGAGCTGCGGACCCGGCAAACCGCCGAACTGTTCGGCGACACCGTTGAAGTGGTTGAAGCGCTGAGGGACTGCGATTTCGGCCGCTGGAACGCGGCCCGCATCAATGACGTGCAAAAGAGCGAGCCCGAACGGCTGCAATCCTGGCTTGCCGATCCGGATTCCGCACCCCACGGCGGGGAGTCGGTGGCGCAGGTCATTGAGCGGGTGGCCGCCTGGCTGGTGACATTGCAGGCGGTACCCGGTCAAGTCGTCGCCGTGACCCACCCGTTTATCATCCGCGCCGCCCTGACGCACGTGCTGCAAAGTCCGGCGTTCAACCTGATTGATGTCGAGCCGTTGTCGGCCATCGAACTGAGGTTCAATGGTTGCTGGCGACTGCGCTTGCCGGGCATCGAGCCCGAAGGAACGCTTTGATGAAAACACTCCTGGTCATCGGCATTGGCGCCGGCAACCCCGACTACATCACGATGCAGGCGGTCAAGGCGCTGAACCGGGCCGATGTGTTCTTCCTCATGGACAAGGGCCAGAGCAAGGACAAGCTGATCGACCTGCGCCGCGACATCTGCGAGCGCTACATCACCGATCGCGACTACCGTTTTGTCGAAGCGCAAAGCCCGGAGCGCGAACGGGGCGATGTGGACTACACCACCAGCGTCGACGATCTGAACCTGGCCAAGCAGCGGACCTTTGAACGGCTGATCAACGAGCAACTGTCCGACGGCCAGTGCGGCGGTTTCCTGGTGTGGGGCGACCCGGCGTTGTACGACAGCACCGTGCGCATCCTGCAGGCAATTCTTACCTCGGGCGCCTGTGCCTTCGAGTTCGAAGTGATCCCCGGCATCACCAGTGTGCAGGCGTTGGCGGCGCAGCATAAAGTGCCGCTCAACCGGATTGGCCGCTCGGTCGAAATCACCACCGGCCGACGGCTGGCGGCGGGGCAGGTGAGCGATGCCGACAGCCTGGTGGTGATGCTCGATGCGCAGGATGCCTACCATCAGGTGGCGGACCAGGACACCGAGATTTACTGGGGCGCGTACCTGGGGACGGCGGACGAAATCCTCATCAGCGGCAAGCTTCGGGACGTGGCGGATGAGATCGAGCGGGTGCGCAAGGCGGCGCGGCTGGCCAATGGCTGGATCATGGATACCTATCTGTTGCGCAAGCCTTGACAGGTTGGTTGTCATTTCGGGCCTCTTCGCGAGCAAGCCCGCTCCCACAGGGTCACCGCGATACCTGTGGGAGCGGGCTTGCTCGCGAAGAAGCCCTCAAGAACACTGCAAATCTCCACGCCCAAACCGCTCCCGATACACCGACGGCGGCACGCCGACCACGCTGCGAAACGCCACCCGAAAGCTTTCCACCGATCGATAACCACAATGCTGGGCAATCTGTTCGGTGTTTTGATGGGTACTTTCCAGCAGTTCGCGGGCGCGGCCCAGGCGTTCATGTTGCAACCAGGTCTTGGGCGATTGACCGCTGGCTTCGGTGAAGCGCCTCAGGAAGGTGCGCTCGCTCATGGCCGCTTCGCTGGCCAGGTCACGCACTTCCAGCGGTTGATGCAGACGCTCGCGTGCCCACTGCATGACGCGGGAAAGATCGCTGCGCGGCGTAGGACTGACCGGCGTGGGAATAAACTGCGCCTGGCCACCGGTGCGTTGCGGCGACATCACCAGCCGCCGCGCCACGGCGTTGGCCACCTGGGTGCCGAAATCCCGGGCCACCAGATGCAGGCAGGCGTCAATGCCGGCCGCGCTGCCGGCCGAGGTGATCAACTGGCCCGAGTCGACATACAGCACATCGGGGTCTACCAGGATGTCGGGAAAGCGTTCGGCCAGTTCCGTGGTGTAGCGCCAGTGCGTGGTGGCGCCGTGGCCATTGAGCAACCCGGTGGCGGCCAGCACGAATACCCCCGAGCAGATCGACAGCAAGCGCGCACCCCGGTCGTGGGCCTGGCGCAAGGCGGCGAGCAGCGGCTCGGGTACGGCGGCGTTGCGGTCGCGCCAGCCGGGAATGATGATGGTCCGGGCATTGGCGAGCAGGTCCAGGCCGCCATCCGCCAGGACCTGGATGCCGCCCATGGCGCGCATCGGGCCTTGGTCGACGCCGACAATCCGGTGTTCGTACCAGGGGAAATCGAACTCCGGCCGCGCCAGGCCGAAGATCTCCACGGCGATGCCGAACTCAAAGGTACAGAGGCCGTCGTAGGCCAGAATGGCGACCAATCCTGGGGCAGTGTGCATTTGGCGGAAAATTCCCGGTGAGTGTCTTATGCGCCACTGTAACGTCAAGGGGCGGGCAGATACAGTCTGTTCACACCCACTGACACCCTGGAGCACCGCCCATGACCAGCCTGGTCCGCGACATCCCCGCCGCACCTTCGGCCATCGCCCTGATGCATTTCAGCAACCGCCTGACCTTCGAAACCGACTGTTCCGACGTGCATGGCAGCCAACAGGCCGGGGAGATCGATTTTATCCTGGTGGATGTGCGGGGGCCGCTGGCATTCGAGCGCGGGCATGTGCCGGGGGCCATCAATATTCCGGGCCGCTTGCTCACCGCTGAAAGTCTGGCGGCCTATCCCAGGAGCAGCCTGTTCGTGGTCTATTGCGCGGGCCCGCACTGCAACGGCGCGAACAAGGCGGCAGTGAAACTGGCGGCGCTGGGGTACCCGGTCAAGGAGATGATCGGCGGCGTGACCGGATGGCTGGATGAAGGGTTTGCGTTGAGTGTCGAGGTGCAGCGACCGGTCAATACGGTCATCGGTTGCGAATGCTGAGGTAGCCGCAAAGATCGCAGGCTGCGCAAGCTCCTACAGGGGATGCACATTCATCTGTAGGAGCTGGCGCAGCCTGCGATCTTTTGATGTTGCTGTTCAAGTCACCGCCCACCACTCATCCAGCGTCGCCTGCAACCAGTCAAAAACGGCAGCATGGGCGGCGTTGTCCCGAGCCCCCCCCCGAGGCAACGGCGATTCTTCGGCGAAGTGCTGATTCAACAAAGCCACCGATTGCGCATTCCACTCCGGATGAAACTGCAAACCCACCCGCGTTGGCCCTACGCGGTACATCTGCTGTGCACAGTGCTCGCTACTGGCCAGCAACTGCGCCCCGGGCGGCAGGTCAATGGCATCTTCGTGCCACTCCAGCACCTTCAAACCCTGGCCATCGATGAAGTTCACGGTGGTCCAGCCCGTTTCGCTTTGCGCCATGCGCCGCACATTGCCGCCCAGGCTCAGGGCCAGCAATTGTGCCCCCAGGCAAATGGCGAACACGGCCGCGCCTCGATCCAGGCTGCCCGCCAGCCATTGCCGTTCGGCTTCCAGCCAGGCCGGCCCGGCGTTGGACTCATAGGGCCCACCCAACACGATCACAGGCGCCGCGCTGACGGGCGGTAACTGGCCTAGATCTGCACGAAAGACATTCAGCGTCACCCCGCGCGAGGCGGCCCATTCGGCAATGGCGCCCGGCCCTTCGGCGGGGTGGTGCTGGATCAGGTTCAACTCGGACATCACGCTTCTCACGAATGGGCAGGTGGGCGAACATTATCTGACAGACTTTGCACCGTGCTGGAGCACGCTGAAATCACTGTCGGATGTTTGACCATTTTCTGTAAGAACTTGTCGCGTCGAAACAATTGGCCCTGCCCGAGCCGCTCTAGACTGCCGGCCTCTTCGGTCTTACCCGCCACAAGCAAACGACCGAAAGCTGCCAATAAAAGTCTCCGCACACAGGAGTTATAAATGAAGAAGCTAGTGATGTTCGGTGCCCTGGCACTGTCGATGTTGTCCCTGACCGCCGTGGCCGACGACGCCAAGCCGATCCGCATCGGTATCGAAGCCGGTTACCCGCCATTCTCGATGAAAACCCCTGACGGCAAGTTGACCGGTTTCGACGTCGATATCGGCGACGCGCTGTGCGAGCAGATGAAAGTGAAGTGCACCTGGGTCGAGCAAGAGTTCGACGGCCTGATCCCGGCACTGAAGGTCAAGAAAATCGACGCCATCCTGTCGTCCATGACCATCACCGACGACCGCAAGAAGAACGTCGATTTCACCATCAAGTACTACCACACCCCGGCGCGCTTCGTGATGAAGGAAGGCACCGCCATCAAGGACCCGCTGACCGAGCTCAAGGGCAAGAAAGTCGGTGTGCTGCGCGCCAGTACCCACGACCGCTTCGCCACCGAAGTGCTGGTGCCGGCCGGGATCGAGCTGGTGCGTTACGGTTCCCAGCAGGAAGCCAACCTGGACATGGTTTCCGGTCGCGTCGACGCGCTGCTGGCCGACTCGGTCAACCTGGATGACGGTTTCCTGAAAACCGACGCCGGTAAAGGCTTCGCCTTCGTTGGCCCTGAATACAACGATCCGAAATACTTCGGTGGCGGTGCCGGTATTGCCGTGCGCAAGGGCGATACCGCCCTGGCCGAGCAATTCAACAAAGCCATCACCGAAATCCGCGCCAACGGCAAGTACAAGCAAGTGCAGGACAAGTACTTCAAGTTTGACGTTTACGGCGAGTAATCCAGCTGTTTGAAAGAAGTGGCAGCCGTTGACGCGGCGGCCACTTTTTTATGATTTCTATCTTTTGAATCGAGAAACCTGTGGGAGCGGGCTTGCTCGCGAAAGCGGCAGTACATTCGACATAGATGTTGCCTGACATTCCGCTTTCGCGAGCAAGCCCGCTCCCACAGGTGATCTCAGTGACCCTTGAATTGGAGCGTCCCCATGCAACGCATCGACCACCCACTGCCCTGGAGCCACCTCGGAACCGAGCGCACCCTCAGCGTGTTCCGTTACGGTTCAGGTAAGCGCAAGGTCTACATCCAGGCCAGCCTGCACGCCGATGAGCTGCCGGGCATGCGTACGGCCTGGGAGCTGAAGAAGCGCCTGGCCGAGCTGGAAAGCCAGGGCCAGTTGCAGGGCGTGGTTGAACTGGTGCCGGTGGCCAACCCCATCGGTCTCGATCAGCATCTGCAAGGCAGTCACATGGGCCGCTTCGAACTCGGCAGCGGCAAGAATTTCAACCGCGCATTCGTCGAACTCAGTGCTCCGGTCGCCCGGTTGATCGGTGATCGCCTGGGCAACGATGCCGAAGCGAACATCACGCTGATCCGCCAGGCCATGGGCCAGGTGCTCGACGGCTTGCCGGCCCCGGCTTCGCAACTGGAAGCCATGCATCGCCTGTTACTGCGCCACGCCTGCGACGCCGACATCACCCTCGATCTGCATTGCGATTTTGATGCGGCGATTCACATTTACGCCTTGCCGCAACACTGGCCGCAGTGGCAATCCCTGGCGGCGCGCTTGAAGGCCGGCGTGGCGTTGCTGTGTGAAGACTCCGGCGGCAGTTCCTTCGACGAGTCCTGTTCCTCACCGTGGTTGCGCCTGGCCAGGGCGTTCCCCGATGCCGCGATTCCACCGGCCAACCTGGCGACCACCCTGGAACTGGGCAGCATGGGCGACACCCGGGTCGACCAGGCGCAAGCCAACTGCGAAGCGATCCTGGGCTTCCTTGCCGAACAGGGTGTGATCAAGGGCACCTGGCCGGCGGCGCCGCAGGAATGCTGTGAAGGGATGCCGTTCGAAGGCACCGAATACCTGTTCGCACCGCATCACGGGGTGGTCAGCTTCCTGCGCGAGGCCGGTGAATGGGTGGAGCGGGGCGATGCACTGTTCGAAGTGGTCGACCCGCTCAACGACAGGGTCAGCACCGTACGGGCCGGAACCAGTGGCGTGCTGTTTGCCATCGATCGCGGGCGTTACACGCAGCCGGGGACCTGGCAGGCTAAAGTGGCGGGACGGGAGCCGATTCGGGTCGGAAAGTTGATCAACGACTGACTCCAGAAGTTGCTGCGCCTCATCTGGCCTTTTCGCGAGCAGGCTCGCTCCCACAATGGAATGCATTTCAAATGTGGGAGCGAGCCTGCTCGCGAAGGCTGAATCAGCCTTACCGAAAATTTCCCTGCCTGCTTCACAGTGTTAGGCTCAGCCCCGAATCCTGCGCACTGTGAAGGAAGGCTTATGTTGAAGTTTCTCGTTCTGCTGACCTTGCTGGCATCCGCCGCTGTCCACGCTCAAACCCCGCTGCAAACCGACCTGCCACTCAAGTACCTGGAACAAACCAACCCCGATGCCCGTGACCAGCCCCTGGTGATTTTCCTCCACGGCTACGGCAGTAACGAGCAGGATCTGTTCGGCATCAAGGACCAACTGCCGGCGCAATACACCTATCTGTCGGTGCGGGCGCCGATGGTGATGGAAGAGGGCAGTTACCAATGGTTTCGCAAGAAGGGCGAAGGCGCCTACAACGGTGAGACCGATGATCTGAAGTCCAGCGGCCAGTTGCTGCTGGATTTCGTCGCGAAGGCGGCGCAGAAGTATCACACCGAACCCGACAAGGTGTTCCTGGTGGGGTTCAGCCAGGGCGCGATCATGTCCTACGAAGTTGCCTTGCGGCACCCCGACGCGGTAGGCGGGATCGCCGCGTTGAGCGGGCGGATTCTGCCGGTGCTGCGCGCGGAGCTGAAACCGGATGAAAAACGCCAGTCACTGGCGATTTTCATCGGTCATGGCACGGCGGACAAACGCCTGCCGTACAGCGACGGCACCGAGGCCAACAGCCTGTTGCAGAGCGTGTCGCTCGAACCCGAGTTTCACGCCTACCAGGGTGTCGGTCATACCATCAGTGCCGAAGAAATGCAGGACTTGAGCGCCTGGTTGCAGCGCCTCAACCCCTGAGGCTCACTTGCCGCTGACGATCTGTTTGATCAGTGTCTCGTGGGCCGCCATGTCGCCGGGGCGGGAAATGACCTGAATCACCGTCATATGCTTGCCGGACGCCGCCATCAGCGTGGTGTTGAGGGTCATGCCGCCACCCTGGGTGGCGGTGCTGTCGACCTGGCGCACACCCAGCCCGGTACTTTTCAGGGTCAGGCTTTTTTCGCTGAGCTTGTTGTAGTCCGGCAGGGCCTTGCGTTGCGCCGCGTCGAAATCGGCCGCGGTCCCGTCGAGGAACGCGCCGTCGTTGTCCTTGACCGTGGTGCCCTCCGGCAGGTTGTTTTCGGCGGCAATGACCACGGTCTTGGTGGTCTCGTTGGCGTACATGGTGCCACTGGCGCCGGTAGGGCCGCTCGGCAGCGGGTTGGCGACGAAGCCCTTGGGCAGGGTGAAGGTGAACTTGCCATCAAGCATTGAAACCTTCAGCGCCGCCCCCGTCTCCTTGGCCGTGGCCTTGGCGGCCTGCGCATTCAATGCCCCCAAAGTGGCAGCCGCCGCCAGCAACAGGACAACGGCTTTTTTACTCAACAGTGACATGGGTGAATCTCCAGGGATGGTCGCGCGGTGGGGGGCGATCATCCCACGGAGGTTGGCGGGCGTTCCAGTGTGGGCTAACGGACGGTCATGGATGCTCAGGCAGGCGGGTATTTCTGTCTGGCATGTACAACACTCACAATCTCGATTCGATCCGTTACTTGATAAATCACCAAATAGTTGGGGTGAACAACAATCTCCCGAGTATCGGGTACTCGGCCGAATCGATAGAGATAGGGATGTTCGGGAAGGGTCGATGTCGCAACTTCAATGGCCTGGGACAGCTCAATGGCTGCTTCGAGATTACGATCGCCAATATATTCGAGGATTTGCCGGAGTTCGGCCCGTGCTTCGGGCCGCCACTCAACCAGCATTGCGCTTGATGCGCTTTGACTCCAAAAGGGCATGCATCTCGGCCATCACCTGATCATGCGGAATGCTCGGGCGTGGATCATCCAGCGAAGCCTGCACCTTGGCGCGGAACCAGCGGTCATAGCTGGCGGCCTGCTCTTCGGTTTCAAACTCTGAAACGATGGGGGAAAGTTCCGTGCTCATGGTGATCTCCAGGATCAATGGAAAGCAGTCTATTGGGAATGTGGATCGTTGTCGTCGCTGTAACGACGAAGTACACCCTGCCAAACAGTGCGGTTGATGACTCCAGCCGAACCAAATCCTAAGCTCCGGGTTTCCGAGGGCCAACCTTAAAAAGACGTCGGATATTTCCTTGATACATTTACGAAATATCCGACGCGGGAAACCCGATCAACGACATTTGAGGCACTTTCGTCACAGCCCGATAGTCGCCTTGGGTAGAGGCTTATTCCTCATCCAAGGCCCAGCGCAATCACATTTCCCGCCGCACCGGATAGCGCTTGATCACGTCCAGAAACTCGATCCGCCGCTCACTGGCCAGCAACTCCGGCAATAGCCGCTCGTATTCCTGGCGATAGGGTTTGCTCAGGTGACGACTGATGAAGTCTTCCTTGCTGCAGTTCCAGGTTTCATACAGCACCAGGGTGTTCGGTTCGTCCTGGTGCTGGTGCACCCAGGTGTTGACGAAGTCCGGCTCGGCGGACATCTGGTGCACCACGTCCAGCAGGCGTTCCCGGGTTTCGGCCAGACGTTCCGGTCTGGCCGGCAGGTAAACGATAAACGCGACTTGATCACTCATTTCATCACCTCGGCATGCGGGAACCGGCGGTTTACGCCTGGTTTTGCGGGAACAGGTTGCGACGGGTTTCTTCGTCGAATTCGGCCTTGAGCACCAGTTTTTCTTTCAGGCCCAGTGCGCGTTGAGCGGCGGGGCGGGCGCTGATTTCGTCGAACAGGCGCTTGACGTTCGGGTAGGCCGCCAGGCCGTTTTCGCCAAGGATGTACGGTGCGTAGTTGGCCCAGCCCCAGAGAGCCATGTCGGCGATGCTGTAGCTGTCGCCGGCCAGGTATTGATGTTCGGCCAGGCGTTGGTCGAGAACGCGGTAGTGCCGCTCGACTTCCTTCAAGTAACGGTTTTTGGCGTAGGGCAGGTCTTGCGGTGCGTGGTGCAGGAAGTGCACGGCCTGGCCGGAGAACGGTGACAGGCCGGTGGCGATGAACATCAGCCACGACAGCAGTTCGGCGTTGCCGGCCGCACTGGTCGGCAGGAAGCGCTGGTGCGTTTGCGCCAGGTGCAGCAGGATCGCCTGGGAGTCGAAGACCGTGGCGTCGCCGTCGACCAGCGCTGGCACCTTGGCGTTCGGGTTGATTGCCAGGAACGCCGGCAGGTGTTGTTCGCCCTTGAAGGTATCGACGCCGATCAGCTCGTAGGGCGTCTGCAGTTCTTCGAGCAGCAGGGCGACTTTCATCGGGTTGGGCGAAGGATGGAAAAAGAATTTCATGGTGTTGGCCTCAGTCAGTCGTGGGTGGTGAACTGAGGCTGATGATGGGCGAAACCTGTTCGATTGACGTACGGAGTAGTTGGGCTACTCGTGCGAAACATTCGAATGTGTTGCGGGTGGGCGGGGCGCGGAGGCCAGCAGGCGCCTGGTCACGCCCAGCATCGCCACGGACACCGCCACGCCGAGGGCAAACGCGCTCATCCCCATGCCTGGCAATGCCAGCGCCAGGACGAGGCAGAACGCCGAGAACGAGTACATGCCCGTGGCGGTAGCCCGCAACAGCACGGCGGTAAAGGCCGGGCCACGGGTCTGTTGCGAGAACACGGCCATGACACTGCCCAGCACCGGGAACACGGCCAG
This sequence comes from Pseudomonas fluorescens, assembly GCF_902498195.1. Classification (GTDB taxonomy): domain Bacteria; phylum Pseudomonadota; class Gammaproteobacteria; order Pseudomonadales; family Pseudomonadaceae; genus Aquipseudomonas; species Aquipseudomonas fluorescens_BU. The sequence continues at coordinate 484,784 of NZ_CABVIY010000004.1, forward strand.
CAGGCCGCTCCAGCGGTCGCCGACGGTGCTGGCGAGCAAAGTCACGGCCAGGGTCAACAGGGCGCCGGCCACCATGCGCAGCAAGAGTTTGTCGGACTTCGGCGCCGGGCCCGAAACGATCGGCTGCACCGACGGGAACAGGTAGGGCGCGGCCAACAGCGCGCTGGCGGCGGCAATCACCGACACCGGCAGCGAGGGCGGAATCAATGACAGCACCGTGGCGACCACGGCCCACACCGCCAGCGAAACCGTCAGCGCCAGGGGCCATTGCGCCCGTTGGGCGACCTGCGCATAGGTCACGCAGAATGAAATCATCGCGAACATGGCCGACAGCGCCGCCAGAGCCGATTGGGCGGCAAACCCTTCGCCCTGTTCGATGGCGAGGAAAAACAGAATCGGCCCGACCACCACCGGCAACCCCGACAACCAGCCCGCCACACTCGGCCCCCAGCGTTTGCCGGCGAGGGAAATCAGCAGCAGGAAGCCTGGAATTACCAACAGTTTGAGCATTAGCACGCGTCTACCTCCGATCTCTGTAAGGCGGCAACGGTAGCATTGCCCGTGAGGGATTGCTCTACGGATAACCAGTTTTTGTATACAAAATTAATGACGGGTTGAAATTGTACAAAAGCAGTTTTTACGCATAGGTTTTTAACAGGCATTGCGCAGGAGTCGAACGCACCATGAACGGACAACGCTCACCGCTGCGCCATAGTCTGTGGCTATTGGCATTGCTGGGTTCCCAGGCCCTGGCCGAATGGCGGGAGGCGTTGCCCGGTGCGCAAATCATTGGCAGCGGCGAGTTCCGCATGTTCGGTTTTGATGTCTACAACGCACGACTGTGGAGTGCGGGGAGGCCGTTGGTCGATGATCAACCGTTCGCACTGGAGCTGATTTACCAGCGCACGATTTCCCGTGATGACCTGGTAGAGGCCAGCCTCAAGGAAATCAAGCGCCTGTCCGGTGGCTCGGTCAGTGACGGGCAACTGGCGGCGTGGCAGGCGCAGATGCAGCAATCGTTCGTCGATGTGCAGGCGGGGACGCGGCTGACCGGGGTGTACTTGCCGGGGCAGGGCGCACGGTTTTTTGTCGGGCAGCAGTTGCAGCATGAAGTCAAGGATCCGCAATTCGCTCGCGCCTTCTTCGATATCTGGCTCGATCCACGCACCCGCAGTCCTGAGTTACGCCAACGATTACTCGGGTTCGCCACCCCTTGAACACCAGGTATTTACTCCTTGGGCGTGAGCAGCGAACCGTCTAAGCTGCGCCTTCCCACCTGTTGATGGACCTTCGCGTGAAATTCACTCTGCCCAAAGTCGGCACTGCGCCGTTCTGCCCGCCGGAAGTGGCCGGTACTGTCGCCGTCGATCCCGGCGCGTCATTTTTCAAACGCGTGTTGCGTTTCGCCGGTCCCGGCTTGCTGGTGTCCATCGGCTACATGGACCCTGGAAACTGGGCGACGGCCATCGAGGCCGGGTCGCGGTTTGGCTACAGCCTGTTGTTCGTGGTGTTGCTGGCCAGTCTGGCGGGGATGGTGGTGCAGTGTTTGTGCTCGCGCCTGGGCATCGCCACCGGGCGGGACCTGGCGCAGCTGTGCCGGGCGCGCTACAGCACACGGACGGCGCGCACCCAGTGGGTGCTGGCGGAGATCTCGATCATTGCCACCGACCTCGCCGAAGTGCTCGGCTGTGCCCTGGCGTTCCATTTGCTGCTGGGTTGCTCGCTGACTTTCGGCATCGCCCTCACGGCCTTCGACACCCTGCTGGTACTGGCCCTGCAGAACCGTGGTTTTCGGCGCCTGGAGGCGATCATGCTGGTGCTGGTGGGCACCATCGGCGCCTGTTTCTTTGTCGAGCTGTTGTTGATCAAGCCTTACTGGCCCGAGGTGGCGCAAGGCTTCAAGCCGTCGCTGTCAGCCCTCGCCGACGCGGCGCCGCTGTACCTGGCCATCGGCATTCTCGGCGCCACGGTGATGCCGCATAACCTGTACCTGCACACCTCGATCGTGCAAACGCGGTTGATCGGCAAGGACCAGGCCAGCAAGGAGGATGCGGTCAAACTGGCGCGCATCGACACCATCGGCTCCCTGGCCCTGGCGCTCATGGTCAACGCGGCGATCCTGATCCTCGCCGCCGCCGCGTTTCACAAGACCGGGCATACCGATGTGGTGGACATCCAGGACGCCTATCACTTGCTGGATCCCTTGGTGGGCGGGGCGCTGGCCAGTGTGCTGTTTGGCGTCGCGTTGCTGGCGTCGGGGCAGAGTTCGACCTTCACCGGCACCATCGCCGGCCAGGTGATCATGGAGGGTTTCCTCAACCTGCGGCTGCCGTGCTGGCAGCGGCGTTTGATCACCCGTGGGCTGGCGCTGATCCCGGCATTCGTGGGGGTCTGGCTGATGGGCGATGGTGCGGTGGGCAAGCTGTTGGTGTTGAGCCAGGTGGTGCTGAGCCTGCAATTGCCGTTTGCGCTCTATCCGCTGATTCGCATGACCAATGACCGCAAGCTGATGGGCCCGTTTGTGAATCGCTGGCCGACGCGGGTGTTGGCGTGGGGGTTGTTTGTGGTGATCAGTGGGGCTAACAGCTGGTTGATCCTGCAGTTTTTGGCTTGAGCCATTAAAAGATCGCAGCCTGCGGCAGCTCCTACAGAAACACGCTTTCCTGCGTAGGAGCTGCCGCAGGCTGCGATCTGTTGATCTTCAACCCCGGTCAAAGGCTTGTACCAGGAAATCAACAAACACCCGGGTCTTGGCCGGCATTAGCGTCCGGCTCGGGTAGTACAGCGAAATCGCCCCCGCATCCCCATGCCAGTCCGGCAACAGTCGCACCAGTTCGCCGCGCTGAATGTTCGGCAGCACATCGGGCAGCACCAGCAGCGTCACGCCCAGGCCAAGGATGGCGGCCTCGCGCATGGCGGCCGGGTCGTTGAGCACGATGTTTTCGCTCAGGCTGGCCGGCGATTCATTGCCCAGGTCATCGCGCATGACCCACTGGCGAATGCGCCCGGTGCCCGTGCCGCGCATCACGATACCCCGCAGCCCGGCCAGTTCAGCGGGGGTGGCGGGGGCAGTCACAGTCGCCAGATAGGCCGGTGAAACGACGGCTACCACCTGGGCCGGCGCCAGGGTCCGGGAAACGACCCCAGGCGTCAGGTCGAAGCCACCGCCAATGGCGGCGTCATAACCTTCGGCAATCAGGTCCACGGCGCGGTTTTCGAAATGCCATTCGGGGCGGATCAGTGGGTAGCGCGCCAGGAATTGCGGCAGCAACGGCAGGATATGGCCGATGCCGAAAGTGGGCGCCAGGCTGACCTTGAGCACACCCGCAGGCTCGCCTTTATCGGTGGTGACCGCGTTGATCGCCGCTTGCAGCGCCTGCAGATTGCCGCCAATGCTGGCCAGGAAGCGTTCCCCAGCTTCGGTCAGGGACAGCTTGCGGGTCGAGCGCTGGAACAGGCGCACGCCGATGTTGCGCTCCAGGGTCGCCACATTGCGACTGACAGCGGCCGGGGTCAGGGCGAGCAAACGGGCGGCCGCCGAAAAGCTCCCGGTTTCAGCGCTGCGCACAAAGGATTCGAGGTTGGCGAGGGTTTCCATGGCAGATACCTGATAACAAGGCTTGAAAATCATTCAAGCCATTACCCGCTAATCAATTGCTAATGGCAAGGGCAGTATTCACTCCGTCCCCAACCCACGGAGTGAAAACATCCATGAGCACTTCCCCTCTTCCTCTTGCCGGCAAAACCGCACTGGTGACCGGCGGTTCCCGTTCCATTGGCGCGGCGATTGCCAGGCGCCTGGCGGCCGACGGCGCCAACGTGGTGCTGACCTTCAGCGCGTCGCCGGATAAAGCCTTCGAGGTGGTGCAGAGCATCGAAGCCGCTGGCGGCCGTGCCCTGGCGATTGCCGCCGATGCCGGTGACCCGGTCGCGGTGCGTGCAGCGGTCACTCGCACCCTTGAAGCGTTCGGCAGCCTCGACATTCTGGTCAACAACGCCGGCATCGCCCTCGGCGGGCCGATTGAGGACATCAGCTTCGACGACTACCAACGCATGATCGCGGTCAACGTCACCGGAGTGTTTGTCGCCACCCAGGAAGCGGCTCGCACCATGAAAACGGGTGGCCGGATCATCCACATCGGTTCGTCGATGACCCATTACGCCGCGTTCCCCACCGCATCGCTCTACACCTTGACCAAGGGTGCCATCGCCGGTTTCAACCGCAGCCTGGCCCGTGATCTGGGACCCAAGGGCATCACCGTCAATACCGTTCATCCCGGCCCGACCGACACCGACATGAATCCGGACGGCGGCCCGGTCAGCGAAATCGTCGGCCCCGGCATCGCCGTCGGCCGTTACGGCAAACCCGAAGACATTGCCAGCGTCGTGGCCTTCCTGGCCAGCCCTGGCGCGGCGTTTGTCACCGCTGCCGACATCATTGCCGACGGCGGCTTCACAGCCTGATCAACCAGAGGACATCAGCATGAGCAGCATTGGAATCATTGGCGCCGGGGCTATCGGCGCAGCCTTCGCCCGGGCCCTGTCACGTCAAGGCATCGAAGTGGTCATTGCCAACAGTCGCGGCCCCGACTCCCTGGCTGATCTGGTCGCGCAGCTCGGGCCGACCGCACGCGCCGGCACCCGCGAAGAAGCGGCCGCGCAAGCCGTTGTGCTGGTCGCGGTGAACTGGTCGAAGTTGCCGACGGCGCTGGCCGGCCTGCCTGATTTCGCCGGACGTATCGTGATCGATGCCAACAATCCGATCGAGGCACCGTTGTTCAAGGCGGTGGATTTGCAGGGCCGTGTGTCCAGCGAAGTGTTTGCCGAGTGGGTGCCTGGGGCGCGGGTGGTGAAGGCGTTCAATCACCTTCAAGCGTCTCTGGTCGAGGGCGATCCGGCGGCGGAGGGCGGGCGCAGGGTGCTGTTTTTCTCGGGCGATTCGGCACAAGCCAAGGTCGAGGTGGCTGCGTTGATCGAGCGCCTGGGGTTCTTTGGGGTTGACCTGGGGTCTTTGAGTGTCGGCGGGCGACTGGCGCAGTTTCCGGGCGGGCCGCTGCCGACGTTGAATCTGGTGAAATTCGGCTGAAGAAATCGGCCGCCGTTCCCTGTGTAGGAGCTGCCGCAGGCTGCGATCTTTTGATCTTGCTTTTGAAGGTCAAGATCAAAAGATCGCAGCCTGCGGCAGCTCCTACAGGGTTGTTTCAGAGACCCGGTGCGACGTGAATCGCACCGGGATGTTGCCAGACTGCGCGGCTCTTCGTGGGTCCCCGCGCAGGCTGTTGAACGCTTTAAGCCCGTTCGATCGCCAATGCCACGCCCTGGCCGCCACCGATGCACAGGGTGGCGAGGCCTTTCTTGGCGTCGCGCTTGATCATTTCATGCAGCAGGGTCACCAGCACGCGGCAACCCGAGGCACCGATGGGGTGACCGAGGGCGATGGCACCGCCATTGACGTTGACCTTGTTCAAGTCCCATTCCAGGTCCTTGGCCACGGCCAGCGATTGTGCGGCGAAGGCTTCGTTGGCTTCGATCAGGTCCAGCTGGTCGATGGACCAGCCGGCCTTGTCCAGGCAGCGGCGGGTGGCCGATACCGGGCCGATGCCCATGATCGCCGGGTCCACGCCCGCGTTGGCGTAGGCGGCGATTTTCGCCAGTACCGGCAGGCCCAGGGCCTTGGCTTTTTCGGCGCTCATCAGGATCACGGCGGCGGCGCCGTCGTTGAGCGACGAAGCGTTGCCGGCGGTCACCGAACCGTCCTTCTTGAAGGCGGCCTTGAGCTTGCCCAGGGACTCGGCGGTGGTGCCGGCCCGTGGCTGCTCGTCGGTGGCGAAGGACAGCGGATCGCCCTTGCGCTGCGGGATCAGGATCGGCGTGATCTCATCGGCAAAACGCCCGGCTTCGATGGCGGCCGTGGCTTTCTGCTGCGAGGCGGCAGCGAAGGCATCCTGCTGCTCGCGGCTCAGGCTGTATTTCTCGGCCAGGTTCTCGGCGGTGATGCCCATGTGGTAATCGTTGAACGCGTCCCACAGGCCGTCGCTGATCATGGTGTCGACGATTTGCGCGTGACCCATGCGCAGGCCGGTGCGGGCACCGGGCATGACGTAGTTGGCCAGGCTCATGTTTTCCTGGCCGCCGGCGATGATCACCTCGGCATCGCCGCAGCGAATCGCCTGGGCGCCCAGGTGCAGGGCCTTGAGGCCCGAGCCGCAGACCTTGTTCAGGGTCATGGCGGGTACGGCGAAGGGCAGGCCGGCCTTGATCGACGCCTGGCGCGCAGGGTTCTGCCCGGCGCCGGCGGTCAATACCTGGCCCATGATCACTTCATCGACTTGCGCAGGGTCCAGGCCGGTTTGCGCCAGCAGCTGACGGATCACCGCCGCGCCCAGGTCAACCGCGGACACATTGGCCAGGGAACCCTGGAAACTGCCGATCGCGGTGCGCGTGGCGGCAACAATGACGACTTCTTGCATGGAATGATTCCTCACTGGGCAGCGAACTGCATTTCCGGAACGTGGTCCGGCACGATCAGTTTACCGGCGGTTTTGGCGACGATCTCTTCGACGCTGACGCCCGGCGCACGCTCTTTGAGAATGAACGCGCCGTTTTCGATCTCCAGGTAGGCCAGGTCGGTCAGTACGCGCTTGATGCAACCGGCGCCGGTCAGCGGCAGGCTGCATTGGGACAGGAGCTTGGACTCACCGTCCTTGGACGCGTGGGTCATGATCACGATGATGTTGTCTGCACCGGCCACCAGGTCCATGGCGCCGCCCATGCCCTTGACCAGCTTGCCGGGGATCATCCACGAGGCGATGTTGCCTTGCACGTCGACTTCGAAAGCGCCGAGCACGGTCAGGTCGACATGGCCGCCGCGGATCATTGCGAAGGACTCGGCCGAGGAGAAGATCGACGCGCCGATGCGCGCGGTCACGGTTTGCTTGCCGGCGTTGATCATGTCGGCATCGATGGTTTCTTCAGTCGGAAAAGGACCCATGCCCAGCAGGCCGTTTTCCGACTGCAGCATGACTTCCATGCCTTCGGGAATGTAGTTGGCGACCAGGGTCGGGATGCCGATGCCCAGGTTCACGTAGAAGCCGTCCTGCATTTCGCGGGCGACGCGTTGAGCCATTTGTTCGCGGGAAAGTGCCATTGTTGTTATTCCTTCATTCGGTCCGGGGGCAGGGGATCACTTACGCACGGTGCGCTGTTCGATGCGCTTCTCGAACGTGCCGCAGATGATCCGGTCGACGTAGATGCCAGGGGTGTGGATCTGCGCCGGGTCCAGCTCGCCGGGTTCGACGATTTCTTCGACTTCGACCACGGTGATCTTGCCGGCGGTGGCGGCCAGGGGGTTGAAGTTCTGGGCGGTGTGGCGGTAGATCACGTTACCGAAATGGTCGGCTTTCCAGCCTTTGACGATGGCGAAGTCACCGGTGATGGACTCTTCCATCAGGTACTTGCGGCCATGGAACTCGCGTACTTCCTTGCCTTCGGCCACCGGGGTGCCGACGCCGGTTGCAGTGAAGAACGCCGGGATGCCGGCACCGCCCGCGCGCATTTTTTCGGCGAGGGTGCCTTGCGGGGTCAGGGTGACTTCGATTTCGCCCTTGAGCAGTTGTTCTTCGAACAGCTTGTTCTCGCCGACGTAGGAGGCCACCACCTTGCTGATCTGGCGGTCGGTCAGCAGCACGCCGAGACCGAAACCGTCGACGCCGCAGTTGTTGGAGACCACGGTAAGGTCACGCGTGCCCTTGCGCTTGATCTCGGCGATCAGGTTTTCCGGGATGCCGCACAGGCCGAAGCCGCCAGCAATCACGGTCATGCCGTCTTCAAGACCTGCCAGAGCTTCCTCGTAGGAACTCACGCGCTTGTCGAAACCTGCCATATGCACCTCTTTTATTCTTTGTGGGCGGCTGGCTAGCCGTATGGATGGAGTGTCGCGCCGGCGTATTTATTTGTTAAGTTGATTTTTAAGGTCGATTGATTGGTAATACTCAACAATCCGTAGGACCTGCCGCAGGCTGCGATCTTTTGATCTTGATCTTCTGCAATCTCGACAATGCCAAAAACAAAATCAAAAGATCGCAGCCTGCGGCAGCTCCTACGGTAAGTCTGTGTGATGTCGAATCAATGTAGTTACCCTGGAGGGGCCGTGAATGACCGTCAAGCAGATCCGCGCCTTCCTGGCCGTTGCCCAAAGCCTGAGTTTCGCCGTGGCCTGCGAGCGCCTGCACCTGTCGCAATCAGCCCTGAGCCTGACCATCAAGGCGCTGGAAGAAGGCCTGGGCGGACGCCTGTTCACCCGCAACACCCGCAACGTGGCGCTGACCGCCGAGGGCGAGTCCCTGGTGCCCCTGGCGCGCCGCCTGATCGCTGACTGGGACAACGCCGAGGACGAACTGCGCCAGCGTTTCACCCTGCAGCGCGGCCGCGTGACCCTGGCGGCCATGCCGTCGTTTGCCGGTAACCTGCTGCCACCGATCCTCAAGACCTTCCGCGCCCGGTATCCGAAAGTCAACGTCACCGTTAACGATGTGATCAACGAACAGGTGCTGGAAATGGTTCGCGACCGCCAGGTGGAACTGGGGGTGGCGTTCGAGCCGACGCAGAATTCGTCGCTGCAATTCACCCCGTTGTACATCGACCGGTTCGTGGCGGTGGTGCCCCATGACTCGGCGCTGGTCGAGCGCGATCACATCGACTGGCAGACGCTGCTGATGGAACCGTTCATCACCCTGCAACGCCCATCCACCGTGCGGGTGATGCTCGAGGAGCATTTGCAGGCCCGGGGCATGAAGTTGCCGGTGGAGTTCGAAAGCCATCAACTGGCGACCGTGGGGCGCATGGTCGCCAGCGGCTTGGGCGTCAGCGCCGTACCGGCCTTGTGCGCCGGGCAGATGCGCGAGCTGGGCGCGCACTGCATCACCCTGAGCGACCCGGTGGTGGAACGGGCCATCGGCGTGCTGACCTTGCCCGGGGGAGAGCTGTCGGCGGCGGCGCAGGCGTTGTTTGATGTGCTGAAAGAAGAGAACTTCGGGCAGCAACTGTCTTCGCGGTGATACACAAAACCAAATGTGGGAGCGGGCTTGCTCGCGAAAGCGGCGTGCCAGTCAATAGGGTTGTCGACTGACGCACCGCTTTCGCGAGCAAGCCCGCTCCCACAAGGAATGGTTTTTTTCAGAGTGATAGGCGCTGTGCCAATAACGGCAATAACTGCTCGCACGACCCTTCGATCTTCAAATCCAGCAGCTCATCCGCCCGGGTCTTGCCCAGGTTGATTGCGATCAGTGGCTTGCCCTGATCCACCACCGACCGGCACAGGCGAAACGCCGAATACGCCATCAGCGACGAGCCGACCACCAGCAGCCCCGCCGCTTTTTCCACCGTCGCCATGGCTTTGGCCGCGGTTTCCTGGGCGACGTTCTCGCCGAAAAACACCACATCCGGTTTCATCCGCTCGCCCGTGCAGTGGGGGCAGTGCGGGACCTGAAAGCGCGCTTCGAAGGCGCTGTCCAGCAGGGTATCGCCGTCCGGGGCCTGCACGGCGTCCACGCCCGCAAGATAGGGGTTCTGCGTTTCCATCACTTGCTGGATCGCGTCGCGCTCGCAGCGCTGTCCGCAGTCCAGGCACAGGACCCGGTGCAGGCTGCCGTGGAGTTCGATCACGTCGTGGCTGCCGGCCTGGTCGTGCAGGGTGTCGACGTTCTGCGTGATCAGGCCGCCGATCAGCCGGGTGCTCTGCAAGTGGGCCAGGGTGTCGTGGGCCACATTCGGCATTGCGTGGCGCACCCGTGGCCAGCCGAGCATCGCCCGGGCCCAGTAGCGCCGCCGGGATTCGGGTGCCGAGAGAAACTCCTGATACATCATGGGCTGCCGGCCACGACGCACACCCTGATGGTCGCGATAGTCGGGAATGCCCGACGGCGTGCTGATACCGGCACCGGTCAGCACCGCGAACGGCTCGTCGGCCATGAGTTGCCGGAGGCGGTCGAGCTGTTCGTGGATCAGGCTGTCGATCATGGAGAGAACCCCGCAATACCTGTAGGAGCTGCCGCAGGCTGCGATCTTTTGACTTTGATCTTGAAAAAGCAAGATCAAAAGATCGCAGCCTGCGGCAGCTCCTACACAAGCGGTGTTTATTTGCGGGCCTCAAGAATCAGGTTGAACGGCGTCTCCGTAGCCCGCCTGAAACTCGAAAAACCGGCCTCGCTGAACACTTTGCGCAACCGCGCCTCGCCCGCCTGGGCGCCAAGGCCCAGTCCAACCTCCTGAGATAGCGAGTTCGGTGTGCAGATGAAGGTCGAGGCTGCGTAGAACAACCGGCCGACCGGGGTGATGTTGTCGTCGAGGGAATCATTGGCGAAGGGTTCCACCAGCAACACCGTGCCGTCCGGCTTCAACGAGTCGTAGGCATGTTTGGCCGCACCCTCCGGGTCGCCCATGTCGTGCAGACAGTCGAAGTAGCAGACCAGGTCGTAGTCGTCGCCGGGGTAACTTTTGGCCGTGCCCTGGAAGAACCGGGCCCGCCCGGACACGCCGCCCTCTTCGGCGCGTTGGGTGGCGACGGTGACGGAGGGCGCGTGGTAGTCGAAGCCGACAAACCGCGAATCCGGGAACGCCTGGGCCATGATCACCGTCGAGGCGCCGTGGCCGCAGCCGATGTCCGCCACTTTGGCCCCGGCCTCCAGTTTCGCCACCACGCCATCCAGCGCCGGCAGCCATTCGGCGATCAGGTGCGCCTTGTAGCCGGGCCGGAAGAACCGTTCGGTGCCGCTGAACATGCACGGATGGTGATCGCCCCAGGGCAGGGCGCCGTCGCCGCGCATGGCCTTGACCAGTTTGTCCTTGTCATGGAAAAACGACGCGACCACCCCGATGCCCCCGGCGATGTAGACCGGCGAATCTTCGATGGCCAGGGCCAGGGCTTGTTCTTCCGGCAGGCGGAACTGGCCGCCTGAGTGTTCCATGTAGCCCGAGGCGGCGTGGGCGCTAAGCCATTCGCGCACCAGACGGGCATTGCAGCCGGTTTTTTCGGCGAGTGCTTCAGGGCTGATGAGCTGGCTGTCGGCCATCGCCCGGTACAGGCCGAGCTCCTCGCCGAGGATGACATTGGCGAGCATCGCCGCGCCGCCCATGTCATTCACCAGTTTGCCCATGAAATCATTGAGTCTGGCCTCGTCCATCACGTGTGCTCCTTCAGGAGGATCACGGTCCAGAGGCAGGGTTTGCCTGGGTTTTCGCCGCTGGGCGGTGGTCGTGGGAATGGGCAGGGCGAAAGGCACGTCCTGCGTGCATTAAGTTTAGTCCGCATGGGGTGCACTGTTACCCCAGTCGACGAGAGTCCTCTGTGGGAGCGGGCTTGCTCGCGAAGGCGCAGTGTCAGTCGACATCTTCTGTGACTGACCCACCGCTTTCGCGAGCAAGCCCGCTCCCACAGGGGGATAGTGTTCAGCAGGCCTTTGTATGTATCTCACTGTATCCAGCCGGCTTCCCGATACAGTTCCCCTCAATTCACCGCCACTGCCGAACACAGACCAGATACAAACCTGCGATGAACTGTTCAGGCTGTTTTGGCGCCGTTCAACCGTGACGGCCAAGACTTTTTCCCTGGCCGCCGCCACCGGCGACCGTTCGCTCCTGACTCTGTGCCGCGCCTGATGCGGTCAAGGGGACCACAATGACAACGCTTGTTCCTGAATCCACGCTCGACACCACGCCGGTCGATCGCCTGCGGGTCGATCACTACACCAATGGCATCATCGGCCCGAGCCAGCCGATGCTGGGCCCGCTGGCGGACGGCGGCACCCTGATCACCGGGACGCCGCCGGGCTGCTGGGGACCAATGATCACGCCGGCCTTTGAAGGCGGTCACGAGGTGACGCAACCGGTGTACGTCGCCGGCGCAGAGATCGGCGATGCGGTGGCGATCAAGATCCAGAGCATGCGCGTGACGTCGCTGGCCACTTCGTCCGGGGTCATGTCCTTCGTCGAGGGGCGCTACAACGGCGACCCGTTCGTCGCCAAGTTCTGTTCCAAGTGCGGCACCGAGCATCCGGCCAGCCACGTCGAAGGCATTGGCGAGGACGCGATCCGCTGCAACCACTGTGGCGCCGAGGTCAGCGCGTTCCGCTTCAGCCACGGCTATGTGATCGTGTTCGACGCACAGAACCAGGTCAGCCTGACGGTCAACCAGGACATCGCCAATCAACTGGCCGGCAAGGCCTCCGAAATGTCGGCGCTGCCGGAATTCGCCGCCCAGCATTCGATCCTGTCCCTGGCACGCGCCGATATCCCGGGTGTTGCCGCGCACATGCGGCCGTTTCTCGGCAACATCGGCACCATGCCCTCGCGCGACTTGCCCGACTCGCACAACTGCGCCGACTTCGGCCAGTACCTGATCAACGCCCCGCACCGTTTCGGCATGACCCGCGAAGAGCTGCACGCAGCCAAGACCGACGGCCACATGGACACCAACTCGATCCGCGAAGGCTGCGTGTTGATCTGTCCGGTGAAAGTGCCGGGCGCCGGGGTGTACATGGGCGACATGCACGCCCAGCAGGGCAACGGCGAAATCGCCGGGCACGCCACCGATTGCTCCGGGGAAACCGAGGTCGTGGTGGAAGTGGTGAAAAACCTGACGCTGGAAGGCCCGATCCTCCTGCAAAACCTCGATGACCTGCCACCGATGGCCCGGCCAATGAACGCCGGACAGCGGGCCAATGTCCGTGCGCTGGGCGAGCGTTGGGGCCAGCACGAGATCGAGCAGAGCGGCCCGATCACTTTCCTCGGCAGTGGCGAAAACCTCAACCTGGCGGTAGAGAACGGCTTGCAGCGTGCCGCCAATGCCACCGGCCTGCCGTATGACGAAGTGCTCAACCGCGCCACCATCACCGGTTCCATCGACATCAGCCGCCTGCCGGGCACCGTGCGCGTGACCTTCCTGTGCCCGATGCCGGTGCTGGACCGCATGGGCATCGGCCATCTGGTGCGCGAGAAATACGACCTGGCGTAATGCCTGATCCGGGGTCTGTATCACAGTGTGTACAGACCCCGCGACGATACACGTCCTGCCGTTTTCCGTCGGCGCGCAACACAGAGCCGATACATCGCTTCGGTTAACTGTGAGCACGTTCCGACAACCCCTGAGATCGACAACATGCAGACTCCCATCACCTACGCCAGGGCCAGCGCCGGGCTCGGCTTGCGTCGCGGTTTAATGAAGGACCTCCTGGCCGCCCCGGCCGGCCATTTCGATTTCCTGGAAGTGGCACCGGAAAACTGGATCGGCATCGGCGGCGCCCACGGCGCGGCGCTACGGACCCTGGCCGAGCGCTATCCGTTGTCCTGCCACGGCTTGTCGCTGTCGCTGGGCGGGCCGTCGCCGCTGGATGTCGGGTTTCTGCAAGAGGTGCGGGTGTTCCTCGATCACTACAACGTGCCGCTGTACAGCGAGCACCTCAGTTATTGCAGCGATGACGGTCATCTCTACGACCTGTTGCCGTTGCCCTTTACCGAAGAGGCGGTGCATCACGTGGCCGCGCGCATTCGCCAGGCCCAGGACATTCTCGGCCGGCGCCTGGCGGTGGAGAACGTCTCCTACTACGCCGCGCCGCAACAGGACATGGACGAGGTGACCTTCACCAATGCCGTGCTGCGCGAAGCCGATTGCGATCTGTTGCTGGACGTCAATAACGTGTACGTCAACTCGATCAACCATGGCTTCGATCCGCGTACCTTCCTGGCGGGCATCGATGCCAACCGGGTAGTGGCGATGCACATCGCCGGGCACTTCGATGAGTCCGATACCTTGAAGATCGACACCCACGGCGCTTCGGTCAAACCGGCGGTGTGGTCGCTGCTCGCCCAGGCCTACGCCCGATTTGGCGCGCAACCGACCTTGCTGGAGCGGGATTTCAACTTTCCGCTGTTTTCCGAACTGGTCGCCGAGTTGCAGACCATCCGCCGCTTGCAGACCGAGGAGGTGAACCGTGGCCAAGCGCTCGTTGTTTGATCAGCAAAGCAGCATGGGCCTGTACCTGCGCGATCCCGAGCACTGCGCACCGCCGCCGGAAATGGACCCCAAGCGTGCCCGGGTCTATCGCGACCTGGTGTTCGCCAACCTGTCGTCGTTGATCAGCGGCACCTTCCCGGTGCTGGTGCAGATTCTCGGTGACAGTCAGTGGCGGGCGCTGGTGCGGATTTTCCTGCGTGACTACCGCGCCCACACCCCGAAATTCGGTGAAATCGCCGAGGAATTCGTCGAGTTCCTTACCTCTGAACCCCCGGCGCTGGCCGATGGCACGTGGCCGCCGTTCATGGTCGAGCTGGCGCACTACGAATGGGTGGAAATGGCCCTGCAACAATCCGAAGCCGAGCCGTTGTCACCCGGTGATGCCGACCTGTTGCCGGAGCGTCCGTTGCAGGTTTCGCCGCTGGCCTGGCCGCTGGCGTATGCCTGGCCGGTGCAATCGGTGGGGCCGGATTATCAGCCCGCTACAGTGCCGGCCGAACCAACGCTGCTGCTGGTGCGCCGCGCAGACGACTGGAGTGTGAAGTTTTCCGCCTTGACCCCGTTGGCCTGGCGCTTGTTGCAGCGTATCGATGAGTTCCCTGAATTGAGTGGGCGAGCACAGTTGCAAGCGTTGGCGGTTGAGGCAGGGCAGGGCGGATCGCAGGAGTTCTTTGATAGCGGCCTGGCGTTGTTGCGGCAACTACACGAGGAGGAGGTGGTGGGCGTAATCAGCTGAGGTGACGCATTTCCTGTGGGAGCGGGCTTGCTCGCGAAGGCGGACTGTCAGTCGACATCTATAGCGACTGGCAGGACCTCTTCGCGAGCAAGCCCGCTCCCACAGTAAAGCTGGGGTGAGGCAAGAAATAATGCACGCCCGTACCATGTGTTTCACTCGGGAAACACTCGTAACCCGTTGAAATTTATTTGCTCGATCCCCGCAAAAAACCTCAAGCCCGGCCGATACAACTCTCAGGCGCGCACACACCGGCTACAGCAGTGGCGCCAGGCTGAAAGGGGGCATCAATACCCGCCGTTCAGTGATCACGGCAAGGATGCTCGTCGCCCTTTCACCCGAGAATCCTCCTATGTCCCTGCGTAACCTGAATATCGCGCCCCGTGCCTTTCTGGGGTTTGCCTTCATTGCCTTGCTGGTCATCGTGCTGGGTGTGTTTGCGGTCAACCGCATGTCGATCATCCGCCAGTCGTCGATCGACATGGGCAGCACCCAACTGCCCAGCGTGGGTTACCTGGGCAATATCACCGAAAACATTTTGCGTATGCGCATTCTGTCGTTCCGCATCCTGGTCAACCGCGAGCCGGGCAGTTTGCAGGAAGCCCAGACCCGTATCGGCGTGCTGACCGACAATGCGCGCAAAGCCCAGGCCAGCTACGCCGAGTTGCCGGCGGGCCCGGATGAAGCGGCGCTGTACAAGGCGTTCAGCGCGACCCTGGACAACTACATGCAGGCCCAACGCGAAATGTTGGACTTGTCGCGCCAGAACAAAGTGGACGAGATGCGCACCCTGATCAACACCCGGATCAAGGACGGCACCGACCAGATGGGCGAGCAGCTGAGCCGTCTGGTGAAGTACAACACCGACGGCGCCAAGGCCGCCGGGGTGATCGCCGAAAACAATTACAACGCCGCCGTGAACGGAATCATTGCGGTGTCCGTGGTGGCAGCCTTGATGACTGTGCTGTTGGCCTGGCTGCTGACGCGCAGCATCGTCACGCCGTTGAGCCGTGCGGTGCAGGCCGCCGAAACCATCGCCGGCGGTAACCTGACTAAAACCATCGAGGTCGACGGCAAGGACGAACCGGCACGCTTGCTCGGCGCCTTGTCCACCATGCAGGCCAGCCTGCGGCAAACCATCGAACAGATCGCCGGCTCCGCCACGCAACTGGGCGCCGCTGCCGAAGAACTCAGCACCGTGACCCAGGACGCGTCCCGCGGCCTGCAACAGCAGAACAATGAAATCGAACAGGCGGCCACCGCCGTCAACCAAATGACCGCCGCCGTGGAAGAAGTGGCGCGCAACGCGGTGTCGACCTCCGAAGCCTCCAGCCAGTCGACACAGGCCGCCCGTGAGGGACGCGACCGCGTGGTGGAAACCGTCGGCGCGATCCAGACCATGACCCACGATGTGCACAACACCTCGTTGATGATCGAAGGCCTGGCGGCCCAGGGCCGCGACATCGGCAAGGTGCTGGACGTGATCCGCGCCATCGCCGAGCAGACCAACCTGCTGGCGCTGAACGCCGCCATCGAAGCGGCCCGTGCCGGTGAAGCCGGACGGGGTTTCGCGGTGGTGGCGGACGAGGTGCGGGCGCTGGCCCATCGCACGGCGCAATCGACCCAGGAAATCGAGAAGATGGTCGCCGGCATTCAGAACGGTACCGGTGAAGCGGTCGCGTCGATGCAGCAAAGCAACCAGCGCACCCAGGACACCTTGGAGATGGCCCGGGCCGCCGGTGTGGCGCTGGAGCAGATCACCCAGTCGATCCACCTGATCAACGAACGCAACCTGGTGATCGCCAGTGCCTCGGAAGAGCAGGCCCAGGTGTCCCGTGAAGTCGACCGCAACCTGGTGAACATTCGCGATCTCGCCACCCAGTCCGCCGCCGGTGCCAACCAGACCAGCGTGGCCACCCATGATCTGTCGCGCCTGGCGGTGGACTTGAACGGGTTGGTGGCGCGGTTCGTTATCTGACGGTGAAGGGTTGGCCCAAACACCACAGCCCCTTGTGGGAGCGGGCTTGCTCGCGAAAGCGGTGTGCCAGTCACTGTTTGTATCGACTGATACTCCGTTTTCGCGAGCAAGCCCGCTCCCACAGGTTGCGTCAGCGGCGATGAAGATGTGTTAACCCCGCAGCTTGAGCTCTGCGCACAACCCGCCACCCTCACGGTTACTCAACGTCAACGATCCCCCGATCGCCAACGCCAGCTGCTGCGCAATCGCCAGGCCCAGGCCGGTGCCGCCGGTGCTGCGGTTGCGCGAGTTTTCCACGCGGTAGAACGGCTCCATGACCTGCGCCAGCTCGGCTTCGGCGATGCCCGGGCCTCGGTCCATGACTTTCACCGAGACGCTGCCGTCAGCCTTTTTCTCTACCTGCAATTCGGCGGCCCCGGCGAACTTCAGGGCGTTGTCCGTCAGGTTGACCAGCACCCGCCGCAAGGCGTGGGGGCGGGTGTCGATAACGGTGGCGCTTTTGCCGCTCAGCTGCACTTGCTTGCCCACGTCCTGATAGTCGAACACCAGGCTGTCGAGGAACGAATCCAGGTCGGTGCGGCGACTTTCTTCGGTAGCGCCATGCACGCTGCGGGCATAGGCCACGCCTTCGCGCACCAGGTGTTCCATCTCGCTCAGGTCGTTCCAGAGCTTGTCCTTCTCCAGGCAGTCGTCCATGAATTCGGCGCGCAGTTTCATCCGGGTGATGGGCGTTTGCAGGTCGTGGGAAATCGCCGCCAGCAATTGCATGCGCTCCTTGAGGTAGGCCGCGATGCGCGCCTGCATGGCGTTGAAGGCCCGGGCCGCGTGGGCCACTTCGGTGGGGCCTTTTTCGTCCAGCAGCACCGGGTGGGTGTTGGGGTCGAGGGTGTCCACGGCCTCGGCGAGACGGCTGAGAGGGCGGATGGCGATCCGCACCGCCAGCCAGGTGCAGGCCAGCATCAGGGCCAGTTGCCCGAGCAGGACGATGGGCAGCCAGGGCGACAGCGGCACCATGGACGGGCGCACGTCGATGGTCAGCGGGCTGCCATCCGACAGCTTCAGGTGCACCTGGAAGTGTTTCCTCGGGCCCGGAATATCGGTGAAGGTCATCGGATAATCCTTGCCGATGGCGTCCTTGATCGAGGCCATCGCGATCGGCGCATCGGGCATGTCCATGCCCATGACGTTGCCTGGCGAGCCCTCGTCGAGCAAGTAGCGATAATTGCGCCGTTCCAGTTGTTGCAGCCAGCTGGCCCGCTCGTCGACCGGCAGGCGGTCAAGGATGGCGATGGAGGTCGAGACGTCGGTTTCCAGGTTGCCCAGCATGGTGTTTTTCGCGCTTTCGTAGCGCTCGTAGTACTGCGCGCCGAAAGACAGCGCCTGGGCGAGGATCAGGCCGATCAGGAAAATCAGCGACAACCGCGAAGCCAGGGTGCGGGGCCATCGCATCGAGACGTTCATGCTGGCGCCCCCATGATTTCCACCGGCAGGGAAAACACATAGCCCTCGCTGCGCACGGTCTTGATGTAGGCCGGTTCGCGGGCATCGTCCAGCAGGCGCTGGCGCAGGCGGCTCACCAGCAGGTCGATGGAACGGTCGAACAGGTCGGCGTCGCGGCCCTGGGTCAGGTTGAGCAGCTGGTCGCGATTGAGCACCCGCTGCGGATGGTCGAGGAACACCCGCAGCAAGCGGTATTCGGCGCCACTGAGGGCGACCATGGTGCCGTCGTCGTCGAGCAGGTGCCGGGCCGAGGTGTCCAGGCGCCAGCGCCCGAAAGCCAGCAGGCGACTGGTTTCGGTCACCACCAGGTTCGGTGGCAGCATCCGCGTGCGGCGCAGCACGGCATTGATCCGGGCCAGCAGTTCCCGGGCGGCGAACGGCTTGACCAGGTAGTCGTCGGCGCCCATTTCCAGGCCGATGATGCGGTCGGTTTCATCGTTGCGGGCGGTGAGCATCAGGATCGGCGTGGCCTTGTGTTTGCCGGCGCGCAGTTCGCGGCAGAGCATCAGGCCGTCGTCGCCCGGCATCATGATGTCCATCACGATCAGGTCCACCGGGGTGGATTCGAGGAAGGTACGCATCTGCCGGCCATCGGCCACGACCGTGGTGCGCAAGCCGTTCTTCTTCAGATAGTTGCCGACCAGTTCCCGGATCTCGCGGTCATCGTCAACGATGAGAATGTGATCGACGTGTTCCATGGGGACTTGCCTCTATCAGTGGGGGATGTCGCACAGTCTATCGAGCCTTGGCTGACTCGCCCGCAGGCGTTTGTATTGCAGTGTATCTGGCTTGCCCAAGGATACACACGGACTAAAAAAAGCCGTTTTTGCGCCGGTTTGTATCGCTCTGTATCCCGGCCCGGTTCTGATACTTACCGATTTACACGCGCCTTTTCCCGACACATGCGGGATACCTCGCCCGCTTTAAATAGGTTCCATCGAGGCAAACCCAAACCGCCTCGGCCCAACTCACGAACTACCTATTGAAGCCTTGAGGAATCCGCCATGAACACCAAAGCCATCTACGCCGCCTGCCTGTTTGCCGCCCTGAACATCTGCACCCTGTCGGCCCGTGCCGAAGCCGATGTCAGCGAGAAAACCTACACCTACGGCACGCAACTGGACATCAAGAAAGTGGTGTCGCTGAAACAAGACAACTCGGCTTCCTGCGGGGTGGTGGATGCGCAGTTGACCTACCTGGACTCGCACAACAAAACCCAGGTCCTGGACTACCGCAAAATTGCCGATAACTGCGGCTCGGACAACTGAGTCCGGCCATCACAACCCTTTTGAAGCGAGGAACACCACCATGAACAACATCAGCCGATTCCTGACCGCCATTGCCTTTTCCGTCGCCGGCGCCGCGGCCCATGCCAATGCCGCCGTGGAGCAAAGCGCCTGCGGCAGCAGCACCTGTTTCCAACTGACGCCGGTGGCGAAGCAGGGCGCCGATGCGCTGCTGGCCGAGGATGGCTACAACCGCACGCCACAGGGGCAGGTGGTGGCCGAAAACGGCTCCAGTCATACGCTCCAGGGCAAGTGGCTGGAAGAACAAAACGCGTGAACCCCAAGCACCCCCGATCCAATGTGGGAGCGGGCTTGCTCGCGAAGGCTGAGTGTCAGTCGACCTTAGTGTGACGCTCAGACCGCTTTCGCGAGCAAGCCCGCTCCCACAGGGGACTTGTGTGAATTGCCACCCTCTTTATTCAAGGTGATCCCATGTTTCTCATCGCTTTCCTGGGCGGCATATTGACCGTCCTCAGCCCCTGCATCCTGCCCGTCGTGCCGTTCCTGTTCGCCGGTGCCGACCGCAAGCGCTCATCGATCCTGCTCACCCTCGGCGGCATGGCCCTGACCTTCGCGCTGGTCTCCAGCCTGGCCGTGGTCAGCAGCGAATGGGTGATACAAGCCAGCAACGCCGGGCGCCACGTGGCCCTGATCGTGATGGTGCTGTTTGCCCTGTCGCTGATTTCCGCCCGGGTCGGCGACTGGCTGGCGCGTCCGTTCGTCCTGCTGGGCAATCGCCTCGACCCGAACAGCCGCAAAGTCTCGGGTCCCCTGGGTTCGCTGATGATCGGTGTCGCCACCGGCCTGCTCTGGGCGCCTTGTGCCGGGCCGATCCTCGGGGTGATCCTCACCAGCGCCATGCTGCAAGGCGCGAACGCCAATACCAGCCTGTTGCTGGTGGCCTACGGCCTGGGCAGCGCGTTGTCCCTGGGCGTGCTGATCTTCGCCGGTCGCGGCCTGGTCAATCGCTTGAAACCGTCGATCCCGGTGACGGGCTGGCTGCGTCGTGGTGCCGGTGTGGCGGTGTTGGCCGGTGCGGCAGTGATCTCCACCGGCGCCGACAGCGTGCTGTTGGCCAGTACCTCGTCGGAGAGTGTCGGCCAGGTCGAAAAAAGCGTGCTGGAAAACGTACCGAAGGTCGTCGATTACTTCGTCAGCAAGGTCAAGGCCGACTCCATGGACAACGCCCAGGGCGCCATGCCGTCGCTGGCCGGTGCCGTGGAATGGATCAACTCGCCAGCCCTGACCAATGAGTCGCTCAAAGGCAAAGTGGTGCTGGTGGATTTCTGGACCTTCGACTGCATCAACTGCAAGCACACCCTCCCGTACGTGAAGGACTGGGCGAAGAAATACGAGAAGGACGGCCTGGTGGTGATTGGCGTGCACACCCCTGAGTACGGCTTCGAGCGCATCATCGACAACGTCAAGGACAAGGTGAAGGAATACGGCATCACCTACCCGGTGGCGATCGACAACAACTACGCGATCTGGCGCAACTTCGACAACCAGTACTGGCCGGCGCACTACCTGATCGACGCAAAAGGCCAGGTACGGTTTACCCACTTTGGTGAAGGTCGCTACGAGGCTCAGGAGCAGATGATCCAGCAGTTGCTGGAAGAGGCGAAGGCGGGTGCTCCAGCGGCGTAAACCCGCTACGCGACACACCTTGTAGGAGCTGCCGAAGGCTGCGATCTTTTGACTTTGCTTTTGCTCGTGGATCGATGCAGAGCTCAAAAGATCGCAGCCTTCGGCAGCTCCTACGGGGCGAGGCTTAATGCAGTGGCGCCGTGTGCGTACGCCGCCACGCCGCCGGCGGCGTTCCATACTCGCGCCGAAACGCCCGGCTGAACGCCGTATCCGTCTGATAACCCACTTCTTCGGCGATGCGGATCAAGGAGCTGTTACTGCTGCGTAACAGATTGGCCGCCAGCAACATGCGCCATTGCGTCAGGTACTGCATCGGCGACACCCCCACCAGTTGCTGGAAGCGTTCGGCCAATACCGATCTTGAGGTGCCGGCGGTGCGCGCCAGCTCCTCCAGGGTCCAGCAATGGCAGGGCTTGTTGTGCAGGGCGTTGAGGGCGGCACCGACGATCCGGTCGCCGACGCCCGCCAGCCAGCCGGTACGGCCTTCGCCGTGCTCGTGCATGTACAGGCGCAAGACCTCGATGAACAACACCTCGGCCAGTTTCGCCAGCACGCCTTCTCCACCGGGCCTTGGCGAGCGGGCTTCGGCCAGGGCGTAGCGTACCGACGATTCCAGCCACATGCCGGCACTGGAGCCGCGCACGTTGACCCGCACCACCGCCGGCAACCCCGTCAGCAACATGCCGGCCAGTCGCGTATCACAGGCCATGTAACCGCACACCAGGCGGGTGACCGCGCCGCCGCCGCCGTAGCGCAGTTGCTGTGGCCGGCGCGCCAGGATCTTGTCCAGCCGTCCGCCGGTGGCGGGGGGCAATCCGGGCTGGGAGGTCATGCGATGCCCGTCGCCCTGCGGGAACAGCACCACGTCGCCGGCGGTCAGCCGCAGGGGCGGATCGTCGCCGAGTTCGACGTAGCACTCGCCCTCGGTGATCAGGTGAAAGATCACCACTTGTTCGGCGTTGGGCTCCAGGAACGGCGCGGCGGTGTCGGCCCTGGGCGACTGGTAGCACCAGGGCGCGGTGAACCGGGCGTTGATGAAAATGGCGCCGGCCAGGCGGACGACGCGAAGGGTCTGTGACAGGGCGTCCATGGTGATTTCCCGTGCGTAAATGCGGGGTCAGGAGCCTGATTGTGAGCCAGTGGCGGCCAGGCATGAAATCTCCGGACGATCGGGCAAGGTTCGCCGACGATCGGGCAGGACGCCGCTGCGTGCCAGAGCGATAGTTGGCCCACAGGGTCACTGCCGGCCCTGTATCAATAAAAAGAATGAGAGGTTGCCATGCCGAAGTTCGTCATTGAACGCGAGATACCAGGTGCTGGAACACTGTCAGAAAGGGATTTGAAAGCCGCTTCGCAAAAGTCCTGCAGGACCTTGCGCGAGCTGCCGGAAGTGCAGTGGCTGCAAAGTTATGTCACCGGCGACAAGCTGTACTGCGTGTACATTGCGCCGAGTGAAGAGCTGATCAAGGAGCACGCCAGGCAGAGCGGTTTCCCGGCCAATCGCATTTCCCAGGTCACGTCCATCATCGATCCGACCACGGCAGAATAAGCCGGGGCTGCGTTCCTAACCGCAACGGAGCGGAATTCATGAGTACACCCATTGATCTGACTGCCTTGAAAAACCGCCAGATGGCCGCTTGGGCCAGCGGCGACTATGCCGTGATCGGCACCACCCTGCAGATTGTCGGCGAGAATCTGGCCGAAGCCTGTGACCTGCTGTGCGATGAACAGGTACTGGATGTCGCCGCCGGCAATGGCAATGCCACGCTAGCCGCCGCGCGCCGGGGCTGCCTGGTTACCTCCACCGACTATGTGGCCGCACTGCTCGAACGCGGCGAAGACCGGGCGAGGGCCGAACGCCTCAATGTCACCTTCCAGGTGGCCGATGCCGAAGCGCTGCCGTTTGACGATGCCAGCTTCGATGCCGTGCTTTCGACCTTCGGCGTGATGTTCACGCCGGACCAGCCCAAGGCGGCCGCGGAACTGGCGCGGGTCTGTCGGCCAGGAGGGCGCATCGGCCTGGCCAACTGGACCCCGGAAGGTTTCGTCGGCCAGATGTTCAAGACCCTGGGCAAGCACATGCCCCCACCCCCCGGCGCGCAACCGCCCTCGCAGTGGGGCACCGAGGCCTGGTTGCACACGCACTTCGACGAGCGCAACTTTTTGGTCCAGGTGACGCGCAAGACCTTCACCTTCCGCTATCGCAACGCCGGGCATTTCATCGACACCTTCCGCAGCTGGTACGGCCCGGTGCACAAGGCGTTCGCGGCGCTGCCAGCCGACGGCGCGAGAGCCCTGGAAAACGACATGACCGACCTGCTGAACCGCTCTAACCGGGCGGGGGACAGGTCGCTGGTGGTGCCGAGCGAGTACCTGGAGGTGGTCATCACACGGCGTTGAGTTGATGAAAATCCCTGTGGGAGCGGGCTTGCTCGCGAAAGCGGAGTACCAGTCAGTCTATATGTCGACTGACACACCGCCTTCGCGAGCAAGCCCGCTCCCACATCAGGTTTATGGTGTTTTGGAGAGGGCTTATCACTCATCCACCCGCTCGGTGTACACCACCCACACACTGCACGGCATTTTGTACAGCAGGTGCTCCACCGTGCTGCCGATCAACCGCCCCATGCCCCGATGGCCGACGCGACCCATCACGATGACGTCGACGTCAAAGGCATCGGCATACCGGGTCAGGACCCTGGCCGGGTTGCCCATGATCATGTGCCGTTGCGGTGCCGGAATGCCGTTGCGTTCGGCCAGTTCGTTGAAAGATTGGAGCTGGGCGTCATAGAGGGTCTTGTTGCGGGTCGAGGAGAAGAACGCCGAGCCATTGTCGAAGCCGAATTCGTCGGCGCTGATGGACGAAAGATCATAGGCATAGACCACATCCAGCCCGGCATTGCAGGCACTGGCCAGTTTCGAGGCTTCGTGCAGGATGCGGTCGTTGAAACTCTTGTAGTGGTCATCGCGGTGGAAGGGGTCCACGGCTGCAACCACCCTGCGCGGCAGGGCGTTCACCGCGTGGCTGACGAAGTGTAAAGGCACCGGACACTCGCGCAGCAGATGCACATCCAGCGGGGTGAAGATCAGCCGTGACAGCAGCGACTGATGTTCCAGCGCCTTGATCAGCACATCCATCGGCTGTTCCTTGAGGTGAATCAGGATCTCTTCCAGCGGGTCTTGCACCCACGCAACCTCAGTGGTGACCTGCACACCGATTTTGCGCAAGGGCCGGGCCTGGTCTTCAAGCCACTGGCGGTGGCGGTCGACATAGCCCAGGCGCATCTGTTCCAGGGCTTTTTCGTTGACCATGCCGGCCGTGGCCAGGCCTTCCAGATAATCGAACGCCACGATGTGCAGCGCCGCGTCTTCCGCCTTGGCCAGCGCGGCCGCCCGGTCGAAGGCGGGGCTGTGCTCCATCAAGGGCGAAGTCACCAGCATGAAGCGTGATTGCTCGGACATGACAAACCTCCCGGGGGGCGTTCGGCTTGTTAAGTATTGACCATGATTGGCCGCTGTTGGGGCCGGTTGTCGGCCGTCTCTGGCAGCACACAAAGCCCATGTGGGAGTGGGCTTGCTCGCGAAGGCAGAGTGTCAGTCGATATTGATAATGACCGATGCACCGCCTTCGCGAGCAAGCCCGCTCCCACAGGGATTAGTGGTGTGGTTCAGATATTCAGACAACCACCGCGCCCCGCGCCTCCAGCAACTCGCGCAACACCGAGCGGTGACAATGCGCTTCTTCCTCGCAATAACAGCCCACGGCCAGCGAAGTGTGATGGGAAAGGGCGGCCAGCAGGTCCAGCATCTGGCTGGCTGCCGGCTGCTTCATTTCGGTCTTGAATTTGCGCACGAAAGTGGCCCAGGCCTTGGCATCCCGGGCAGACAGTGCTTCGGCCACCAGCTCCGCGCTGGGCGACAGCAGTGGCTGCCAGACATCGTAGAAATCGCGCCTGGCGAACTCGGCTTTCGGCACGCCACGGGGCGGGCGGCGCACGGTGCCCAGGCGCAGGCCTTCACCGGGTGTTCGCGGCGAACCGAGGCGCACGATATGGACCGGCATGGCGTTACTTGAGCCGCGAATCGTCGAACCACTCCAGCGCGGTGCGCCAGAAGCAGATCCCCAGGAAATAGGCCGACATCAGCAGCCAGAGCCCCATCACCAGCGGGTTGATTACCGGGTGGTTGATCACCAGCGACAGGCTGCACAGCAGCCAGATGGCCGTCACGGCGATGTTGATCGGCATGAAGCGGCGCACACGGAAGGGGTGCAGGAATTTCATCCGGGTCAGGGTCAACAGGGCCAGGCCGATCACGGTCAGGAAGGTGATCCACGGCGACGGCGCGATGATGTACAGGCACAGCGCAACCACATTCCACGCGGCGGGAAAGCCCTGGAAATAGTTGTCCTTGCTTTTCATATTGACGTTGCAGAAACAGAACAGCGACGACACCAGAATCAGCGACACGGTCAGCAGCAGCGTGTAGTCCGGCAGCGGGATGTAGCGATAGATGAACAGTGCCGGGATGAACACATACGTCAGGTAGTCGATCACCAGGTCGAGGATCGAACCGTCGAAACTGGGCAGCACCGACTGCACATTGACCTTGCGCGCCAGGGCGCCGTCCAGGCCGTCGACAATCAGCGCTACGCCCAGCCACAACAGGCAATGGGTCGGTTGGTTATCGAGCAGGGCAAGGGTCGCCAGAAAAGCGGTGACCACGCCGGTGGCGGTAAAACCATGGGCTCCCCACGCTTTGAGCCTGGCGATGTGTAGAGTCGATATCACGGGGGCGTTCTCCAGAAAAAGAAGCAAGCCAATCATCGCCTTGAGCATCGAAGGCGGCGGCTAACCGGGTCGGGTTGCAGGTATCGACCGGGTATCCGCGAATAAGGTTCACCACCTATGAATCTTAGCTGGGCCGCAAAAAAAGACCCCGGAGAAAATCCGGGGTCAATGTCGTGATCTGAAGCAATGCGGGCGATGGGTTACAACGCCGCTTCCGGATTGCGTCCGAATACCCGGCTGTATTCGGCTTTGGCGGTCTGCTCGGTAAATTCCCCCGACCACTTGGACACCACCACCGTCGCCACGCTGTTACCGATGGTGTTGCAGGCGGCGATGGCCATCGACATGAAGCGGTACACCCCGAACAACAAGGCCAGGCCTTCGACAGGCAGCACGCCGATAGCGGTCACGGTCGCGGCAAATACCACGAAACTGCCACCCGACACCGCCGCCGCGCCTTTGGACGTGACCAGCATGATGGCGATGGTGCCCAACTGTTGCTCCCAACTCATCGGGACGCCGTAGGCATTGGCGATGAACAGCACGCACAGCGACATATAGATGGAGGTGCCATCGAGGTTGAAGGCATAGCCGGTGGGCAGGACCAGGCCGACGCTCTGCTTGGAGCAGCCGAATTTCTCGAGTTTTTGCAGCAGACGCGGCAGGGCGCTTTCCGACGATGCCGTGCCCAGCACGATGAAGATCTCATCCTTGATGTATTTGAGGAATCTCCACAGGCTGAACCCGGAAATGCGGCAGACCACGCCCAGCACCACGAAGATGAAGAACGCAACGCAGACATAAAACATCAGCACCAGGTTGGCCAGCGACATCAGCACCGCGCTGCCATTGCTGCCCACGGCGTAAGCCACGGAGCCAAAGGCACCGAGAGGGGCGAACTTCATGATCAGGTTGATGAACTCGAAGAAGCATTCCGAAATCCGGCTCAAGCCGTCCTCGATGACGCTGCGCCGCTCAGGCTTGAGCGCCAGCAGGGCAAAGCCAAACAGTACCGAAATGACGAGCACTTGCAGCAACTGGCCGCCGGCGAACGCGCCGACGAAGTTGTCCGGGAAGATGCCGTAGATGAAGTCCATGGTCGAGGCGGGCGCATGGCCCTTGGCGACTGCCGCGCTGGCGGCGGCGGCCGTGGCGCTGCTCGGATGAGCGTCGTGCATGCCGGAGCCGATGTTCAACAGGTTGCCCCACAGCAGGCCGATGGCCAGGGCAATGGTGGAGACGATCTCGAAATAGATCAGTGCCCGCAAGCCGACCTTGCCGACCCGCTTGATGTCGCCGGCCGACGCGATGCCATGGACCACGGTGAAGAACACCAGCGGCGCGACGGCGGTCTTGATCAGTTTGAGAAAGATATCGCCGAGAATCTTGAATTTGGCGGCGAACTCCGGCGCGAGAAAACCGAAGGCGATCCCCAGGACCATGGCGGCAATGACCTGGAAGGTCAGGTCCTTGTAGAACGGTTTCTTGTTGATAGTGGTCATGTCTGCGATCTCGTTGTTGTTATTGGCGAGCGGTAGGCAGAGGGGCTCGCGGCTGGCGAGCCCCGCAACGATCAGCGTTTGACGCGACCCTCGCGAGCCAGCGCGATATCGACCATCTGCGGCGCAAGACCCAGGTAATTGGACGGGTCGGTGAGGCGCTTGAGTTCCTCGATATCCAGTTGCGCGGTGGCTTCGCCTTGAGCGAGCAGGGCGTCGAGCAGGCTGGTGCCTTCGTCGTTGGCCAGGCGGCACGCGGCATACACCACGTCATGGGCGACCTGCCGTCCCAGTGCCGGGGCCAGCCCCATCATCACCGCTTCGGCGACGATCAGGCCCTGGGTCATGTCGAGGTTCTTGCGCATGCGCTCGGTGCGCACTTCCAGGCCAGCCAACATGAATTTCGCCTGGCCAAGGGAGGCTGCGCTCAGGGCGAATGCCTCTGGAATGGCGATCCACTCGGCTTGCCATGGACCGGTGGAACGTTCGAAATCCTGGATCATCGCATCGAGCATCAGGCCGGCGTGCTGGCGTACGCCCTTGGCAGCGGCGTACATCAATTCACAGGAAATCGGATTGCGCTTCTGCGGCATGGTGCTGCTGGCGCCGCGACCCTTGACGAAGGGTTCATACACTTCGCCCAACTCGCTGGTCATCATCATCATCACGTCCAGGGCAATTTTGCCCAGCGAACCGGTGACCAGCCCGAGGAAATTCAGGGTTTCGGCCAGGCCGTCGCGGGCGACGTGCCAGGTGGCTTGCGGCACGCCAAGGCCCAGTTCGGCCATCAACGCTTCCTGGACTTCCAGGCCCTTGTCGCCCAAAGAGGCCAGCGTACCCGCCGCACCGGCAAACTGGCCGATTTCCACCCGTGGGCGCAGTTCCACCAGACGTTCGGCATGACGATCGAACATGCTCAGCCACACCGCGCATTTGTAGCCGAAGGTGATCGGCAGGGCGTGTTGCAGGTGGGTACGGCCGGCCATCGGGGTATCGCGATAGCGTTTCGCAAGGTCGGCCAGCAAACCGCGCACGGCCTGGATGTCACGCTCGACGATCGCCAGCGCCGCACGCACTTGCAGGACCACGGCGGTGTCCATGATGTCCTGCGTGGTGGCGCCCCAGTGCACGTAGCGCCCGGCCTCGCCACAGGTTTTCGACAGTTGTTCCACCAGCGGCAGGATCGGGTAACCGACGATTTCGGTCTCGTGCTGCATCAGTGCCAGGTCGAGGGAGGCGTAGGTGGCGCGTTCGGCGATCTGCTCGGCGGCATCGGCAGGGATCACGCCGCAACGGGCTTCGGCGCGGGCCAGTGCCACTTCCACTTCGATGTAGCGTTCGATCAGGGCTTTGTCGGAAAACACGCCGCGCATCTCGGCGGTGCCGAACATGTCGCGAAAGAGGGCGGAATCGAAGACGGTGCTGGACATGAGTTGATCCTGATATGTTTGTTATTGATCGGACATATTTAATATGTCCGTACATAATTCTTACGTGCTCGCTGATACACTGTCAACTCGGTGAACGCTCGGGACTGATGAAAGGTATGAACCAGACGCGCTATGCGGTCGTTGCAAAAGACTTGATGGAGGGGATTTCCAGTGGGCGCTACCCGGTCGGGACGCTGTTGCCCACGGAATTCGAACTGTGCGAGCTGTATGAAGTGAGCCGACATACGGTGCGCGCGGCCATCACCCAATTGCAGAATCAGGGGCTGGTTTCCCGGCGCAAAAGGGTCGGGACGCGGGTCGAGGCGTCCTCGCCGCAAGGGGGGTATTCGCAATCGCTGGCCTCGGTATCGGACCTGGTTCACCTGGCCGAAACCCAGATCCGCAGCATTCAGCATGTGCACCACTTCGTCGCCGACATCGCCCAGGCCCGGCGCTTGGGGCTGGAGCCGGGCGAGCATTATTTTTGCGTATCGAGCATTCGGGTCGATCAGCAGAACGCGCGCGCGCCGCTGTGCTGGACCGACGTTTATGCCCAGGACATCTACGCCGAGGTGATCGAGCTGGCCGAGCAGCACCCCGACGAGCTGATTGCCGCGCTGATCGAACAGCATTTCGCCCGGACCATCGACGTGGTGGATCAACAAGTACGCGCGGTCTTGCTGACCCCGGACATAGCCAAAAGCCTCAATGCGGAACCTGGCTCCCCGGGCTTGAACATCATTCGCCAGTACCGCGACGAGGATGGCGCGCTGATGGTGGTGTCGGAAACCACCCATCCCGAAGACCGGTTTACCCTGGTGACGCAGATGAAGCGCGAGCGCACATCAGCCTAGTTCGCGGGTTTGCAGGCATGAGGTAGCGGGCCGGCCCAACGGTGCTGGCGCATTTGCCGACGAGGACTATCGTTGCCTGACGGATCACTCCCTTCGAAGAGGACGTCGTCATGAACACCAGCGATCTGCTCGAACAATTACTGCGCGGCGCCGGCCAGGGCGGGATGCCGCGACAGGGCGGCGGCGGGGCATCGGCGCAAGGTGGGCTCGGGGACCTGGGCGGGTTGCTCGGTGGCTTGCTCGGCGGTGGTGGCGGTGGTGGTGCCGGTGCGGGCGCCGGTGGCATGGGCGGGCTGGGCGGTTTGCTCGGTGGCTTGCTGGGCGGCGGTTCGCCGATGGGCGGCTCGACCCAGGGCCGCTCCGGGGGCGGCGGCGCCAACTACGCCGCGCTCGCTTCGCTGGGGATGATGGCGTTCCAGGCGTATCAGGCCTGGCAACGCAGTCAGGCCTCGCAACAGCAAGCCGCGCCGCAACAGGCGGTGCGCACGGTGGACATGCTGGCGGGACCGGAAATCGAGGAGCACAGCCATGCGATCCTTCGCGCCCTGATTGCGGCCGCCAAGGCCGATGGTCGGTTCGACGATGCCGAGAAGCAAATGATCAACGCCGAAATCGCCCGCCATACCGACGATCCACAATTGCAGCAGTGGCTGGACGATGAAGTGGCCAAGCCGCTGGACCCTGCCGAGGTGGCGCAATCGGCCACCGACCCCGGCATGGCTGCCGAGATGTACCTGGCCAGCGTGATGCTGGTGGATGATCAGCAGGATGCCGAGCGCAGTTATCTGGATGAATTGGCGGCGGCGCTGCAGATCGAGCCGGATTTGCAGGTGCATCTGGAACAGCAGGCCAGGGGTGGGGCTGCTTGAAGGAAGCGGCGCCTGTCGGGACGTCTTCGCGAGCAAGCCCGCTCCCACATTTGAGCTCGGTCAAATGTGGGAGCGGGCTTGCTCGCGAAGAACGATAACGCGGTCAACCTGCCGGTTTGGGCACCAGAAAAGTCACGCCATAGCGCTCCGCGACCTCGAATATCCTCGGCAAGTCCTCGGGCACCTTGAACCCATCCATTGCCGTGAAAAACTGCCCGCCACGGGGATCGGACACTACGCCGATCATCTTCGCGGTGCGGCTGAGGTTCCTGTAGGCGTGGACCGTCCCGCCAGGGATATGCACATAACCCCCGGCCGAGACGGTGGTGGATTTGCCCTCGACCGTCACTTCGACTTCGCCCTCCACCACGAAAAACGCTTCGTCCCAGGGGTGAAAGTGCGGCGGCGGCCCGCCACCCGACACACCTTCCTGGATATGCATTTCAAAGGGCTTGGTGAGGTCACCGCCGGCAAGTACCGTGATGGTTTCGCCCACCACATTGACCGGTGCAGGGGGGACGTCGATGACGTGAGTCGTGCGCATGATGACGCTCCGGGAATGAGACGGCACTGGCCGATTGTATGCCCTTGAACGTCCACCGGCAGCCCGGCCACGGGGCCGTCTGTCCGGGCATTTTCAACGCCGATGGAATTTTTATCCGCGGGGCCTGCTCTGCTGAGGAACAGGCGCGCTGATTGCGCGTCCTGCCGTGACCAGCAGGGTGAGCCATGAACAAGGACCTGGACGACTACAACCGCATGCGCGATTTTTCGGTGACGTCCGAGCCGGCCGCCGTCAAGCGCACGGGCCGCAAAAATGCCAGGGATCATGCCTTGCAGTTCTGCATCCAGAAGCACGATGCCTCGCGCCTGCATTACGACTTTCGCCTGGAACTCGATGGCGCGCTCAAGAGCTGGGCAGTACCCAAGGGCCCGTCGCTGGACCCCAGGGTCAAGCGCCTGGCGGTGCATGTCGAAGACCATCCACTGGACTACGCCACGTTCGAGGGCAGCATCCCCGAAGGGCACTACGGCGCGGGCGATGTGATTGTCTGGGACCGTGGCGTATGGATTCCCCGGGAAGACCCGGCCAAGGCCTACGCCAAGGGGCGCCTGAAATTCGAGTTGCAGGGCGAGAAACTCGCCGGCCTGTGGAACCTGGTGCGCACACACATGCCGGGCAAGCAGGAGCAGTGGTTCCTGATCAAGCATCAGGACGGCGCCGCCCGGCCCGAAGAGGATTACGACGTGGTCGCCGCCGAGCCCGACAGTGTGCTCAGTGATCGAACGGTGGTGGCCAAGGCAACCAGATCCAGAGCCATCAAAAAACCGGGCCCTGCGGCACCCAAGGAAAAGTCCGGGCAACTGACGGGCGCGCACAAGGCCAGATTGCCGGACCAGATCAAGCCCGAACTGGCGACGCTGGTGGAAAAGGTCCCGGACGGCCAGTGGAGCTATGAGGTCAAGTTCGACGGCTACCGGATCATGGCGCGCATCGATCACGACGAGGTCAAGCTGTTCACCCGCAACGGCCACGACTGGACCCACAAGCTGCCCGGCCAGGCCAAGGCGCTGGCGGGGCTGGGCCTGGAGTCGGCGTGGTTAGACGGCGAAATGGTGGTGGCTGACGAGCAGGGCATTCCGGACTTCCAGGCCCTGCAAAATGCCTTCGACGCCAACCGTAGCGGCAATATCCTTTACTACCTGTTCGACCTGCCGTACCTCAATGGCGTCGACCTGCGCGAGGTGCCGGTCGAAGAGCGCCGGGCGGCCTTGGCGACTGTGCTCAAAACCGCTGACGATCCGCTGCTGCGGTTCTCCGACAGCTTCGGCGAAGACCCGCAAGCCTTGCTCAACAGCGCCTGCCAGATGCGCATGGAGGGGCTGATCGGCAAGCGCCTGGGTTCGCCTTATGTCTCACGGCGCAGCAGCGACTGGATCAAGCTCAAGTGCAAGCACCGCCAGGAGTTCGTCATCGTCGGTTACACCGATCCGAAAGGCTCGCGCAGTGCCTTCGGCGCCTTGCTGCTGGGGCTGCATGACCGCGACAGCGGCGAGTTGCGCTATGCCGGAAAGGTCGGCACCGGATTCACCGAGGCGACCCTGGGCAGCCTTCATGAGCAACTCAAACCGCTGCGCACGAAAAAACCGTCGGTGGTCAACCCACCCGGCGGCGTGGAATTGAACGGCGTGCACTGGCTCAAGCCGCGTCTGCTGGCGGAAGTGGCCTTTGCTGAAATAACCAAGGACGGTTCGGTGCGGCATGCGGTGTTCCATGGCCTGCGTGACGATAAACCTGCCAAAGCCATCTCCGAGGAGCGCCCGAGCGCCGTGAAAACCACCCCTGGGAAGAAAACGCCAGCGGCCAAAGCTTCTGCCGCGAAAAAGCACACCGAGCCTGCGCCCTCACAACTTGGCCTGGACGAAGGCAAAGTGCGCATCACCCACCCGGACCGGGTCATCGACGCCACGAGCGGCACCACCAAGATGCAATTGGCGGAGTATTACGCCAGTGTCGCCGAGTGGATCCTGCCGCAGCTCAAGGATCGCCCGGTGGCGCTGGTGCGTGCCCCGGACGGCATCGCCGGCGAGTTGTTCTTTCAGAAAAACGCCGAGCGCCTGGCCATCCCCGGCATCGCCACCCTGGACAAGGACGTCACGGGTCAACCGGTGATGATCATCAACAACGCCGAAGCGCTGGTCGGCGCGGTGCAGATGAGCACGGTGGAGCTGCACACCTGGAACGCCACCTCGGACAACCTCGACAAACCGGATCGCTTCGTCCTCGACCTCGACCCGGACCCGGCACTGCCGTGGAAACGCATGGTCGAGGCGACCCAGCTGACCCTCTCGGTGCTCGATGAACTGGGGCTCAAGGCGTTCCTCAAGACCAGCGGCGGCAAGGGCATTCACCTGGTGGTGCCGCTGACCCGCAAGCTCGGCTGGGATGAGGTCAAGGATTTCAGCCACGGGATCGTCAGCCACATGGCGAAGATGCTGCCGGAACGATTTTCCGCGGTGTCGGGGCCGAAGAACCGGGTGGGACGGATTTTCATCGACTACCTGCGCAACGGGCTGGGCGCCACCACCATCTGTGCGTATGCCGCGCGCACCCGTGAAGGGTTGCCGGTATCGGTGCCGCTTTTCCGGGAAGAGGTGGCAGAGCTTAAAGGTGGCAATCAGTGGAACGTGCACAACGTGCACGAACGCCTGGCCGAGGTGGGCGACGAGCCCTGGGCGGACCTGAAGAAAACCCGGCAGACGATCACTGCCGAGATGCGCCGGCGGGTCGGGATGAAAAAGACCTGATTATGTAGGAGCTGCCGCAGGCTGCGATCTATTGATTTTAATATTCAGGATCAAAAGATCGCAGCCTGCGGCAGCTCCTGCAGGGGCCGTGTATTAGTGGATAAACGCCTGGAAGTCAGCGCCTAACTTGTCGATCGCCGCCTTGAAGTCCTGCGCCGTGACTTTCTGGCTGGTGTTCGACAGCTGCTTGCCGAACACCTTGCGCACGACCTTGGCCACGGTCTGGTTGTTTTTCGCGTCGATGAACTCGGCCTCGATAAACAGTTCGGTGTCCTGGTCCCGGTGGCCAGTAGCGGCCTGGGTGGCGCCGACCACCGCTGCGATCGGCACCACTTCGTACCACTGCATGCCTTCGTTCGAGGCACTGACCCCGGTGATGGCCGCGCGCATGATCAGGGTTTTCGCGCCGGCCGGTGCTGCGCTCGGGCTGTTGACCACTCGGTATTTCTGTCCCAGCGTGGCTTTGGCTTTGTTGGTCATGTAGGTCTGGATGTCGTTGAGCGTCTGCTTGTTGACCTGCTCATTGGGCTTGGGCGCCGGATACAGCTCCAGCCGGTTGAACGCCACCGTGTCATACGCATTGGGGTTCCACGACGGGCTTACCCAGCGCATGGCCGTCCCGCCGCTGGGCGTGGTGACCTCTTGCAGGTTGTTGTAGTTGGACAGGAAGCCGGAGTACTGCTCCTTATCGATGACTTTCGAGGTGCAACCACCAAGCAGGAGCCCGGTCAGCGCGGCGCCGACGAGCAGGTTTCGGGACAGGTTCATAGTGCTGTGTGCTCCTTGGATAAAGTCGTTGTTCGTTCACAGACAATCAGAAACGCCACGTCATGTTTCCGGTCACGGCTTGAATCCAGGCACTGTCGAATTGACCGGAGATTCGATTGCCCGATGCGGATTTGCTCTGGTCCACCGGCATGTCGCCCATCCAGATCATCGCCCAGCTGAGGTTGACGTCGGTGTCCCTGTTCAGAGCATAGGTGGCGCCCGTCGCAATGCGCCAGGACTCGGCCATTGGCACGATCACCGAGCGCTTGCTGTCGGAAACGGCACTGCTGTCGTACGCCACGCCGACGTTCCACAGCAGTTGCGGGGTGGCCTGGTATTGGGCGCCGAGTGACAGGTGCCAGGTGTCCTTGAAGCCTGCGTCGATGTTGGTCGAACGGGCATCGTTGGCCGTGGTGTCGACCTGCACGCCGATATCGCCGAATTCCGACCAGTCCTGCCAATTGACCGAAGCGAGCAATGCCCATTGAGGGTCCAGCTGCTGGAACAGGCTCAGGGTGAGGGTTTGCGGCACGGTGATGTCGAGTTGGGTCTGGGTGCCATCCAGGCGTTGCAACAAGGGGCCGTTGCCCTTGATGTCCAGGCCGTCCTCGAACTCCAGGTCGACCTTGCTGGTGTAGGTCAGGCCAATGCGGGTGCCGGGTTGCGGGGTGTAGATCACCCCCACGTTCGCGCCGAAACCCCAGTCCTTGTCCTTGTATTTGAACTGGCCGTCGCCGCGCTCGGTGAGGCCGAACGGTGAGCGGTCGATGGCGGTCTGGGCTTGCAGCATGCCGTACATGGCCTTGACGCCGACGCCCACCGACCATTGCTCGTTGAAGCGGTAGGCGATGCTGGGCACCATCGACAAACCGAGCAGGCTGGAGTTTTGCGAAAAATAACGCCCCGACCAATCGTTGTCGTAATTGACCGCCAGGCCGAAGTCGCCGTACTGGCCGAAGCCGACGCTCCAGTGATCGTCCAGTTCATGGCTGATGAAAAAACTCGCGCCGGCCATCGGGTCGAGCGCATTGCCGCTGCCACTGCCCGACACGTTGGTGTCGTCGTCGCGATCGAACGTGATGTCGCCGTACAGCAGCTGCAGGCCGCCGGTGATCTGCGTGCCCGGCAGGAAACTCATGCCCGCCGGGTTGCTGGCAATGGTCGACGGGCCCTGGGCCCGGGCGGCGGCACCGGCGTTGGCCAGGCCGACGTTATCGGTAGCGATTTCGTAAAGCATGATGCCGCCGGCCCAGGCTGGCTGGCAGCACAAGGCGTAAAGCGTGACGGCGGGCAGAACAGATATTTTTGGCTGCATGGCGTCAGTACCCGGAGCCGTCCCCCGACAGCTGCGCAAATGTGTTGTCCCCGCGAAAAGAGCGTAGGTTCAAATCGTTAAAAAGCCAGTGGCATCCCTGCGCTGCACTCAAAACCGATAGTTGAGCCCCAACGTCAACGAGCGCTGCGGCGCCGGCTGGCGACCCCAGGGGCTGGTGTCGATGCCACGGAAGTAGTACTCGCGGTTGAACAGGTTGCTGACCCCGGCCGAGGCGGTCAGGACGCTGTGGTCCTGCAACTTGAATTGCCGTTCGATCGCGGTGTTCCAGACCCAGTACGCGGGGAGTTTGCCCACGGAGGCGGTGGCATCTTCGCTACCGGTGTTGGCGGCGTCGGTGTAGGCGCTGCTGACGAACAGGCCGTCGAGGCTGTAGGTCCAGTGTTCGGCAAAGTGGTAGCGGCCGTCGACGTTGAACTGGTTGCGCGAGGCAAACGGCACTTCGTTGTCCTTGAACGCGCCGTTGCGCTGTTTCGCGTCGAGGTAGGCGTAGCTGGCGTGCAGGTCGAGGTCGGGCAGCGCCGACGGGGTCCAGAACACCTCGGTTTCGATCCCCTGGTGACGGGTGCTGCCGAGGTTGACGAAGCGGTCGATGGTGGCGTTGTAGACGATCTGATCGCTGAAATCGATGCGGTACAGGCCGACGTCCACGCGCAAGCCT
Organism: Pseudomonas fluorescens; assembly: GCF_902498195.1. GTDB lineage: Bacteria > Pseudomonadota > Gammaproteobacteria > Pseudomonadales > Pseudomonadaceae > Aquipseudomonas > Aquipseudomonas fluorescens_BU. Next base: position 521,449 of record NZ_CABVIY010000004.1, read on the forward strand.
TGCCATGGCGTGTAGCGCACGCCGGTTTCATAGTTCCAGGCCAGTTCGGCACCGACGTCGCCTTCCTTGACGATCTGCGTGACCTGCGGCGGACGCAGGGATTTCTGCGCGTTGGCATAGACGAACCAGTCGTCGCTGGCCTGGTAGCCGACGGTCAGGCCCGGCAGCCATTCCTCGGATTTGTTCTCGTGCTGGAAGCCGGTGATGCCGTCGTCGTAGTGCATGGTTGCGTTTTCGTAACGCACGCCGGGGGTGATGGTCAGGCGGTTATCGAGCAGGCCGATGGCGTTGCTGACATAGAACGCCTTGGCTTCGTCATCGAACGTCCAGTCGCGGAACGGCGTGGTCTTGCCCGTGGCCAGGCTTTGGCGGTTGACCTTGTAGTCGATGTCCTCGCGCACGTAGCGCGCGCCCAGCAGCCAGGTCTGGCTGAGTCGGTCGCCGTCGATGATCATGCTCAGGCGCGGTTCGCTGCCCCAGACCTTGAAGTCGCGCGGGCCGTCCTGTTGGGTCACCGCCGCGCCGTCCGGGGTGAAGGGCAGGCCGACGACGAAGTTGCGGTAGCTGTTGTGGGCGAAATTAGTCCAGCTGAACGCCACGGAATCGAATGGCCCCATGGCACCAAGCTGTTGCGTGTAGGTGCCCCAGACCCGATCGGTGTCGCCCTCGAAACGGTCCAGCGGGCGGGTCGACTGGCGTGGGTCGTCCTTGTAATCCTTGACGCTGAGGGCGCCGGCCAGGTCCATGTCGGCCTCGTAATGCTGCACGCCGAAACTCAGGTCGCGGTCATCGTCGATGTTCCATTGGCCGCGCAGGCGATAGTTCTGGATGTCGCTGTCGGAGTGTTCGCGGGCGGTGTCGCCGTTGAGGGTGTTGAGGTCCAGTTGCAGGCCGAAGTGGTCGGTCAGGTAGCCGCCCGTGCCCAGGTAGGTATCCCACAGCTGGTGACCGCCGGCGTTGAAGGTGGTGCGCTCCTGCAAGGTGGTTTCCCATTGTTTGGGAATCGGCTTGCTGATGAAGTTGATCACCCCGCCGACGTTGTTCGGGCCGTACTGCACGGCGGCGCCACCGCGCACCACATCGATCCGGTCGACCGTGGCCAGGGTCACCGGGAACAGCGACAAGCCGGTCTGGCCGTACGGCGCCAGGGCCAGGGGAATACCGTCGGACAAGGCTTGCACCCGACCGCTGCGGCTTTCATACAGGCCGCGCACGGAAATCTGCGGCAGAGCGCCGGTGCCGGTTTCGTCGAAGATTTTCACGCCGGGCACCCGTTGCAGCGCATCGTCCACGCCACGCACGCTGGCTTTTTGCAGGTCGGCGTCCTTGACCATCGAGCGACTGCCGGGATAGGCGAGGACTTCCGGGTCGGTCGCGCTGCCGAGCACGTCGCCCCGGATCACCATGGGCGCGATGTACTCGACCTCGGCGGGCTTGATGGCGGCGGGTTCCAGGGTGGGTGCCGGCACGATGATGAAGGTGTGATCGTCACGCACCCGGGTTTTCAGGCCACTGCGCTCCAGCAGTTGCGACAGGGCCTGCTGCGGCGTGTAGCGGCCCTTGAGCGCCTGGGTGGTTTTGCCCGCCGTGAGGTCGCTGGCAAAAATGATCTGCACCGACGATTGCCGTGCCAGGGCATTGAGCGCCTTGTCCAGGCTGCTGCCCGGCAGGTCGAGTTCGACCTTGTCCTGTGCCTGGGCCGGTGTCGCAAGGGCGAACAGCAGGCTGGCGGTGAGGGCGGACAATGGCAAAGGCCGGCGGTGCTTCATGGACGGTGTTCCTCGGGAAGTGGGGGCTGTAATGACTAGCCGCCACGGGGGCGAGGAAACCCTACCTTTGGTTTTGAAATTTTTTTAAGGGTGGGGGCTTTGGGGGCGCGGATGGGTTGGATTGGGTTGGGTGAATATCCGTTGCTGCGGTAACGGCGGCTGGCGGTTTCGCCCTTACGGCGAGTTACTTGGAAAAGCGCCAAGTAACCAAGCGCTTTTGCCCCTTTCGTTCGGTGCCTCGCTCCGGTCCTGCTCCGTGGGTCGCCGCGATGGGCCATCCCTGACCCAGCGCGGCTAAACCGGCATCCATGCCGGTTTACCCACTGCGCAGAACCTGCGCTCGGCCTCACGAGGGGGCGTGCACCTCAACAGCCAAAGCAACGCGAGGCGGCCTGATAGCCGACCTGCTTTCCCGGACGTATGCGTTCCCCCCTGTAGGAGCGAGCCTGCTCGCGAAAAATGTCCAGACACCGCAATCATTCAGACAGCCCGCGTTATCGTTGACGTCCATCGCGAGCAGGCTCGCTCCTACAGGGGATTGCGTACACCAGCCAACGTCAGGTCGGCTTTAAGGCCGCCTCGCTTTGGCTTTTGATTTTGATCTGGGCGCCCCGTTAAACCATGCTGGGCCAGGGATGGCCCATCGCGGCGACCCACGGAGCAATGCCTTCGTTCGGGCATGCCGAGCCTAAGCGAGGCACCGAGTGGTGGGGCAAGAGCGCTTGGTTACTTGGCGCCGGGCGGCGTTCCGCGCTTCCAAGTGACCCGCTGTAAGAGCGGAACCATTAGCAGCCATTACCCAAATAATGGATCTACACCCGAACCCATCTCCGTTAAGCAAACAACCCCAAATCCCAAGCAAAAATCACTTCTTCACCGCCTTGCGCCGCACATGCAGGGTGCCATCGAACTCGGTGCTCAGGCTCAGCGGCAGGATGTTCGGCAACAGGTTGAGCAGGTCTTCGACGTTACGGGTATCGAATACGCCGCTGATCGGCAGGCTGGCCAGGCTCGGGTCATCGAGGACGATCGTCGGCTTGCGGTAGCGCTGGATCTGCGCCAGGGCTTCGGCCAGTGGCGTGCGCTCGAAGATCAGTCGGCTGTCCTTCCAGGCAATCGCCGTGTCGGTGTCGACCGTCACCGGTGGTTGCAGCAGCTTTTGTCGCACCTCGACCTGCTGGCCCGGCACAAGCTGCACGGTGTGGCGGGCTTCGGTGGTGTCGTTCACGCTGACGGCGCCGCGCACCAGGGTGACCCGCACCGCGTCATCGAGATGGCTGACGCTGAACAGCGTGCCCAGCACCTCGACCTGCGCGACCCCGGCGTCGACCTGGAAGGGGCGCACAAGGGTCCCGGACACATCGAACAGCGCCTGCCCGCTTTGCAGTTCCACCCGTCGTGAGCGCAGATGCCAGGCCACCGTGACGCGGCTGTCGCTGTCGAGGGTCATGCGGCTGCCATCGATCAGTTTCACCACCCGGCGCTCGCCGATCACGGTGTGGTACTGCTCGCTGTCATAGGCGGGGTCGAACCACGCCAGCCCCGCGCCCAGCAGCACCAGCAACGCCGCTGCGCCAAGTGCCTTGCGTGGTTTGCGCGGGGTGGGGGTGGGCATCGGGAAGCGATTGCGCAACGCTTCGCGGTGGCGCGCCAGGGCTTCTTCCTCCCGGGACAGTGGCGTTGGGGCTGGCGATGGGTTCATCGGGCACGCTCCGTATCATCAGGGGCTGCGCGATCAAGGTGCGCGCGGCAGGCGGCCAGGCCCAGGCGCAGGTGTTTTTCCACGGTCTTCAGGGAAATGCCCATGCGCGCGGCCACTTCGGCCTGGGGCAAAGCATGGATCTTGTGCATGACGAACACCATCTGACAACGCGGCGGCAGCTCGGCGATGGCCTGCGCCAGGCGTTCCAATTCCCGGGCCGCCTCATACTGCTGCGCGGGCAAGGGGGCCTGGCAAGCCGCGTCGGGCAATTGGGGCATGGCCACCACCCAGGCCTGGCGCCGACGTTCGCTGCGATAACGACTCACCGCCTGATCGTGAGAAATCTTGCGCAGCAAGGCCAGGGGCGTGTGGACGTCGTCCTTTTCACGCTTTTCCAGCAACTGCACGCAGACGTCATGCACCACCTCCCGGGCAAATCCGCGATCACCGAAGCGCCGGCGCACATGGTCGACCAGTTCGTCGTAGTGACGTACCAGGGTGCTGATCAGCGAGGGTTTGACGGGATCGAAGGGCATGACAGACCTGAGGCGAGGCAGAACGATGGCGAATATAAATGAGAAAGCTTTTCATTCATAGCCTCGTCGATACAGTCTGTCCCGAGCCCAGGCGAGGAGGCGGCGGGCATCACCCGCCGCCTTGATGACGCTTATTGGCCGACGATGCCCGCCAGCAGCGGCGCCATCTGCTCATCGGTCACCGAACGTTGGGGGGCAGAAGAGAATTCGATGAGGGGGTTGATCACGCGTCCCGCAGCAGGTCGTTGGCGTTGAGCAGGTCGTAGGCGATTTCCGGGCGCTTTTCCATGGCGCGGCGGATCGCGGCCGGGATCGAGGCGCGGGTCTTGCGGCACAGCCCCGGCAGTTCGTCGACGTAGATACCGATGCCGCGCATGGTGCGCACTTCGTTGAAGCTTGGGACGATGTCGATGCGGATGCCTAATTGCTCGAACATCCGCCGTTGCAGGTGTTCCAGGTCCTGCAGGCTTTGCAGGTTTTCCAGGCGCTCGATCAGGCGCTTTTCTTCGTTGCGGGTCAAAAACAGGATGCGCACGTCCGCGCCGGGTGTTTCCAGCAACGGGTCACGCCCGCAATCGCAGGCACCGGGCGGGCAGGGTTGGCGGATCGGAGCAGAGGTGGTCATGGGGTTCAATCATAGAGCGCTGTGATCGAGTTTGCCCATAGGGATTGATGGAGATTCAATGTGGGAGCGGGCTTGCTCGCGAATGCGGTGGGTCAGTTGACATTATTCATGTCTGATACACCGCATTCGCGAGCAAGCCCGCTCCCACATTTCGGACTTGTGTGAATCCGCTATTTCAATACCAGCATCCGGTAAACCCCGGCCTCGGCTTCGATCCCATGGGTGTCGTGGGTGAATCCGGGGAAGGATTTGTCGAAGGCTTCCAGCGCCTTGAGATAGGCCAGCAACGGCCCGTCCGCGGGACCTGCGTTCTCGCCCGGCATCAACAAGGGAATGCCCGGTGGATACGGCACGATGCCGGTGGCGGCGATACGACCGGCAGCCTCTTCCAGCGTCACCAGCTCGATGTCGTTGCGCACCAGTTTCTCGTAGGCCTCCACCGGGCTGAATTCGGCTTTGGGCAGTGTGCCGAATGCCTGCGACATGTTGGCGGTGGTCTTGTGTTGCTTCATGGCGGCGAAGATTTCGTCGGCCAGGTCCTTGATGCCCATGCCGGCGTAGCGGGCCTGGTTGCCGGCCAGCAGGTCCGGCAGGCACAGCTCCAGTTCGACGTTGTCGTCATAGTCGCGCTTGAAGTCGAGCAGGGCGTTGACCAGCGTGCCCCATTTGCCTTTGGTAATGCCGATGGAGAACAGGAACAGGATGGTGAAGTCGGTGGTTTTCTCGACGACGATGCCCTGACGCCCCAGGTACGCCGTGAGTACGCAGGCCGGGATACCCGAGGCGAGCAGGCAGCCGTCGTCGCCCATGCCCGGGCTGAGCACCGAGACTTTGATCGGGTCCAGCATGCAGTAGCCGTCCTCGATGTCGCCAAAACCGTGCCACACCTCGTTCGGGTGCAGCACCCAGCAATTGGGTTCGGTTTTGAGCAGCGCCGGGTCCACTTCGTGGAACGGCACCGCGGCATTGCCCACCTGTACCGACGGCGGCTGCCAGCAGGTGAAGAACCAGTCGTTCTTGCTGGCCATCTCGTTGTGCATGCGCGAGATGACCTGCCGGAAGGCAACGGCTTCTTCAATGGATTCGCTGGTGAGGATCTGCCCGCTGGGCGCTTCCATCATCGCCGCACTGACGTCGCAGGAGGCCATGATCGCGTAGTTCGGCGAGGTCGAGGCGTGCATCATGAACGACTCGTTGAAGCGCGCATGATTGATCGAGTTGCGACCGTTGCGCACATGAATCATCGAGGCCTGGGACAGCGCCGCCAGCAACTTGTGGGTCGATTGGGTGGCGAACACGGTGGGTCTGGAGTCGTCGTGATCGTCGGGGCTGCCGTGCATGGCGAAACGCTCGCGATACAGCGGGTTGAAGCGTGCGTAACCGTACCAGGCTTCGTCGAAATGCAGACGGTCGACGCTCTGCCCCAGCAGTTCTTCGACCCGGGTGACGTTGTAGGTCAGGCCGTCGTAGGTGGAGTTGGTGACGATCGCGTGCACGGGCGTGGGATCGATGCCGGACTTGACCAGCGGGTTGTTGGCGATGGCCGCCTTCACGCCTTCGGCGCTGAGGGTTTGCGGCAGGATCGGGCCGATGATGCCGTAGCGGTTTCGCGTCGGCACCAGGTAGGTCGGGATGGCCCCGGACAGGGTCATCGCGTGCTCGGCGGATTTGTGGCAGTTACGGTCGCACAGGGCGATCTGGTCGCGCGTGACGCTGGCCATCAGGATGACGCGGTTGGACGTCGACGAACCGTTGGTCACGTAGTAGGTACGGTGGGCGCCGAACACCTTGGCGGCGTAGCGTTCGCCCTGGCCGATGGGGCCGCTGTGATCGAGCAGCGAACCGAGTTCGCCGACCGAGATCGACAGGTCGGAGCGCAGCAGGTTTTCGCCGAAGAACTCGTAGAACGCGCGCCCGGCGGTGCTCTTCAGGAAGGCCGTGCCGCCGGCATGGCCAGGGGTGTGCCAGGAATATTCATAGTTGCGGGAGAACTTCACCAGCGCGCCGAACATCGGCGGCAGCGCGGCCTGGCGATAGCGCTCGATAGCCGCCAGGATGCGTCCGCTGAGGAAGCGGCTGGTGTCTTCGGGCAGCCAGATGAAGTCGTCGGCGTGCTGCATGACGATCAGCGGGATGCTCGAGGCAGTGCTGCGGTCGCTGATCAGGAACACCGGTACGCGGGTGTTGCGTTCGCGCAGGCTGACCAGCAACTTGATGCATTCCTCGTGGCCTTCGCTTTCGTCCATTTCCCAACTGACCAGCACACATTGAATGGCCGGATCCGAGCGCAGGATCGACGTGGCGTCGGTCAGGGACTCGGAGGCCAGTACGTGGATCGCGCGTTCTTCCACATCGTTGATCAACTGGGTCAGGGCGCGACCGAAGACCGTGCGTTTGTCCGGGGACTTGCTGACCAGCAGCGCCAGCATCCCGAGTGAGTGTCTATATTCCGTCATGATTGAACCTCCAGATTGGCGGATTACACGTGATTGACCGGTACCGGTTCTTCAGTGAGGTGCTGCGCACTGACGGTCTGTGTCGGTACGCTTTTGTTGAGTGCTTCCAGACGAATCAGGCGGTTGTTGACGAAGCCGAACAGTGTGTAGCCGAAGATGGTCGCCACGCCGCCGAGCATCAGCGCCTGCTCACCCGAGCTGTACAGCGCCAGGTAGCTGTAGGCCGCCGCAATCAGGGCGATGACGTTGGTGGCCAGTGCCTTGCCTTCCGGCACGTTGGAGACCTTTTGTATGGTCATCACGGCGGCCATCGACAGGATGTAGGGCACCAGGTTGGTGACCACGGCCAGGTTGACCAGGGTGTCGAACTGCTTGCTCAGGTCCGGGCTGATGGTCAGCAGTGCCAGGGCCGTCTGTGCCGCCAGCAGGACCAGCATGCCGACGATGGGCGTGCCGGCCTTGTTGGCCTTGGCGAAGATCGGCAGGAAGTAACCGGTGTCCGCCGAGCTTTTGTACACCTGGGCAATGGTGAACTGCCAACCCAGCAACGAACCGATGCAGGCAAGCACCATGGCCGCCATCACGAGGTTACCGATCATGGGGGTGAACATTTTGGCAAACACCAGGCCGAACGGCGCGGTGGAGGCCGCCAGTTCAGGGTTGTCGACGATGCCGGCGATGACGTTGGTCGAAACGATGTAGATCACCGCCGCGCCCAGGGTGCCGCCCAGCACCGCAATCGGAACGTTCTTCTCGGGGTTCTCCACCGCGTCGGTGTTGGCGCACGCCGATTCCAGGCCGAGGAACGCCCACAGGGTGATGGCCACCGAGGCGCCCGCGGCTTCGAACCAGCCCATGTTGTGCGGGTTCCAGCCGGCGGCGTAGACGCTGCTGTCGAACCAGAACCAGCCGATGGTGGACACCAGCACCACCGGCGCGATCACCCCCCAGACCGTGATGGATCCGATGCGCCCGGTAATGCGCGCGCCGCCGAAGTTGGCGAAGGTGGTGATCCACAACAGCGCGATGGTCGCCAGACCCACTTGCAGTGAGTCGAGTTTTATGTGGAACAGCTCCTGGATATAGCCCACCGCCGTGATACTGATCGCCACGTTGGCAATCAACAGCGAGAGGCCATAGGTGTAGTTGGTAATGTAGTTACCGCCCTTGCCGAAGGTGTATTCGGCATAACCACCCATGCCGCCGGTCTTTCGACTGAGCATCCCACAACGCGCAAAGGCGTAGGCCAGTGCGAGTGAGCCGGTGGCTGTCACCAGCCAGGACAGAATGGAAATGGCGCCCACTTCCGCCAGTTTCGACGGGAGCAACACGATGCCCGACCCCAACATGTTGACGGCGGTCAACATGGTCAGTTGCCCCACACTCATTTTCTTTGCGACTGACATTCCGTTGCCCCATTAGTTGGCAGAAGAGACTCATAGCTATAGCAAAGGTTTGAAATGTCGCAAGAAAATGACTCGCGTTTACTGACGTGGGTCAGTGTATTGAGAAGAAGGCATTATGCTGGCCCCCCTGTGCCTCGCTTGTCGCCAGAATCGCCGCAATTTCAGGCGCTTAGGGTGGGAAGTGAATGCGCAATATATGGATCGTACTGATCTCGGTGGGTGTCGCGGGCCTTGCCGTATGTGCCCAGGCCAAGGAACTGATGCCTAATGATCGTTACATGTGTAGTTGGGGCGCGGGGACGGCCGCTAGAGCGCAGGAACTGAAGTTATCCGGGGTTTCGTTATATGCCGCGCGGCAGAAAATCCAGTCGTACAAGTTTGCCAAGTCGTGGATGCGGATGATGGCCATGGGGATTACCGAGCAGACTTATGACAGCCCTACGCGGTATAAGCCGGCGGCGGTTCGGGAGAGTTTTTATGAGGATTGTGTGAGGTATAAGTTGGCGCGTAAGTGAGGGATTGGGGATTGGGGGGCATATCCATTTCTTCGGTTACGGCGGCTGGCGGTTTCGCTCTTACAGCGAGTTACTTGGAGAAGCGCCAAGTAACCAAGCGCTTTTGCCCCTTTCGTTCGGTGCCTCGCTAAGGCTCGGCATGCCCTCGCTTCGGTCCTGCTCCGTGGGTCGCCGCGATGGGCCATCCCTGGCCCAGCGCGGCTAAACCGGCATCCATGCCGGTTTACCCACTGCGCAGAACCTGCGCTCGGCCTCACGAGGGGGCAAGAAGATCAAAAGCCAAAGCAAAAGCGAGGCGGCCTTAAAGCCGACCTGCTTTTCGCTGGTGTACGCAATCCCCTGTAGGAGCGAGCATGCTCGCGATGGTCGTCAACGATGACGCGGGCTGTCTGAATGAACGCGGTGTCTGGGCGTTCATCGCGAGCATGCTCGCTCCTACAGTGGATCGGGGCCCCAGCCAAAGCCAGGTCGGCTTTCAGGCCGCCTCGCTTTGGCTTTTGATTTTGATCTGGGCGCCCCGTTAAACCACGCTGGCCGAACGCAGGCATTGCTCCGTGGGTAAACCGGCAGGACGCCGGTTTAGCCGCGCTGGGCCAGGGACGGCCCATCGCGGCGACCCACGGAGCAATGCCTTCGTTCGGGCATGCCGAGCCCAAGCGAGGCACCGAGTGGTGGGGCAAGAGCGCTTGGTTACTTGGCGCTTTTCCAAGTAACCCGCTGTAAAAGCGGAACCAATAGCCGCCGTTACCGCAGCAACGGATATGTACGTATGTACGCCTTCGCGAGCAAGCCCGCTCCCACCCGGATTCGCACAAACCCCACATCCCCACCCTGAACAAAAAGGCGGCTTTGTCGGATCAGGCACCCGGTTGTGCAGCGACGTCTATATTGAATGACTGGCATCAGGCCCGACGGCCGCTTTTCTGATTCACCTGAAAGTGCATAAACCTCATTTCAATCAGGAGAACATCATGACCCAGCTCGACAAAGTCCTGTACACCGCCAAAACCCACACCACGGGCGGCCGGGACGGCGCGTCCAAAAGCTCGGACGGCATTCTCGATGTCAAACTGTCGTCCCCGGGCACGGGGGGCGGTGGCACCAACCCGGAGCAACTGTTCGCCGCCGGTTGGTCAGCGTGCTTTATCGGCGCGATGGGCGTCGCGGCCAAGGAACTGAAAGTGACCCTGCCCAAGGACGTGGCCGTCGACACCGAAGTCGACCTGGGCACCAATGAAGGAGGCTACCTGCTGCAGGCTCGGCTGAATGTCAGCCTGCCGGGGCTCGATCGCGAAACCGCGCAGAAACTCGTCGATACCGGGCACAAATACTGCCCGTATTCGAAAGCCACGCGTAACAACATCAACGCGGTGGTCAAGCTCGTCTGAGTTCAAACAAGAATGGTCCTGGCGACCGATTTCACAAGTAGCGCCGCCAGGGCCAGTATTGTTTCGGTTTAAACACTTTCATTAATGACTTCATCGCAAAGTTTATTTGCCGTGCGTGATAGGTGTGCGTTTGTACTGGCGTGACTTGATATAAAGGATCCAATCTCGGCAAAAATAGTATGACTGTTTTGAACGATGGGTCGTGGGTGATAGTTGCTCCACTCATACCGGGGTTTTTTGCTCGTATGGCAACTAACGGATCCAATCAGTCATGTCGATTGTCATCTAAGTCAACCAGCCCAGTTGGCATGGGCATCGACACAAAAGTTGAAGGGAAAATGCCGTTCCCATTGGCCCTTACACCAGCGACCGCCTGTCGGTGGCCTGATCGAAAAATGAACATTCCGGGGCTGCGGCCCTCAGATTCTGCAGCACGTCAGCCCATGACCTGCTGTTGAAGTCGTAATGCCGAAGTGAACCGAACCTCAAATGCATTGAATGCAATTGGGGATTTTTTTACCCGGAATTTGAGAGGTGCTCACTCAGTAATCATCGATTTCCTTACCCGTTCAATAGGGCACTCAATAACTAACCTATTGTCTGGATTTCTTGTATGAGCAAGGTCGTGCAGGTTGTTTAAAACAAATGTCCTGTAGATTGGCCGATCTGTACTATCGAATAAGGTGGAGATAATACCCGTGGCGATAAATACAATTATGAGCCTGATCGAACATAAAGAATTCATGGAGTTTTTGCGACTGGGCGTTCTTTACGTTCATCTGGTCGCCTGTTGCGTGGCGATAGGCCTGGTGCTGACCAGTGATATGGCGATGGTCAGGGACATGTTGAAGCGCAAGGCCCTCACTGAGCATGATCATGCGCACATGGAGAGTCTTCAGCGATCTGTCGTGATGGCGTTGATCGGTCTATGGGTGACGGGCGCGGCCATTATCGGCATCGATTACCTGGGCAAGGGCATGGAGTACTTCATGAACCCCAAGCTGCACGCCAAGGTGATTATTGTCCTGCTGCTGACCTACAACGGCATCGTGCTGCATCGCCTGGTATTGCCTGCCCTGCAAAAGGCCGGCTCGTTGCTCGAACTCGGCTTCAGTGCGCGGATGCTGGCGCTGTTTTGTGGTTCGCTGTCCGCGGTGTCCTGGATGTATGCCGCCTTGCTCGGTGTCGGGCGTCCGCTGGCCTGGAAATATTCGCTCTCCGAACTGTTGATGGCGTATCCGGTGCTGATTGTCCTGGGCTTCCTGACGATGCTGGCGTTGACGCAACGCGCCAAGCGCCAGGGCTCGTTCATGGCGCCGCAGTGGGCCACTGCGGGGGCGCAGCCGGCCGCTTAGGTTCAGGCTGGCGCTGAGATAAAAAAGGTCCTGGCGACCGGTTTCGGGAGCAACGTCGCCAGGACCTGAAAACGTTCAAATGGCGGGAGCCGGCCCGATCCACTTGGTGACGGTCGGTGCTTGCCAGCGTTCAAGCGCATCGATCAGCGCCGATGGATCAGTGTCGAAAATCAGCATCGCGCTGTGTTCGGCCTTCATGAACCCTTCCTTCACCGCATGGTCGAGCAGGCTGCGCACCGGGTCGAAAAAACCGCCGATGTTCAGGCACGCAACGCCTTTGTGGTGTTCGCCCAACTGCGTCAGCGTCGCCGCTTCAAACAATTCCTCGAAGGTCCCCAGTCCGCCGGGCAAGGCAATGAACGCATCGGCGCATTCGCTCATGCGCGTCTTGCGGCTGCGCATGTCCGGCGTCACTTCAATGCGGGCCAGCCCTGCGTGCGCATGCCCGAGTTCGAACAGCAGACGAGTGATGATGCCGTCGACCTGGCCGCCCTCGGCGAGCACGCTGTCGGCGATGACGCCCATCAAGCCCTTGTGAGTGCCGCCGTACACCAGGCGCAAACCGCGCCGGGCGATTTCCCGGCCCAGGGCGCGGGCGCCTTCGACATAGGCGGGGTTGAAGCCGTCGTTAGAGCCGCAGAACACGGCAATGCTGCGCAGGGGCGTCGCGTGGATCATTGAGTTTCTCCTGTGGTGGACGGGTTCAGGCCGGCACGGGTGCGGCACTGGAAAAATACTGCGCTGCTTCCCGCGCGGTTTTTTCCCGGCTGGCCTTCAAGGCATCCGGTTTCTGACCGGTCCCTTCCACCGAGAAAAATGTCACGTCGCGCAAGCCGATGCTCGCCAGCACGGCCTTGAGCCAGGGTCGCAGGAAGTCCGGTTGCTGGGCGTTGACCCCGCTGAAGGTGCCCCCCGAAGCGATGGCGACGTACACCGGCCGGTCGTGCAGGGCGCCGACCTTGCCTTCAGCGGTGATGCGAAAGGTCCGGTCGGCCTGGATCACATGGTCGAGCCAGGCCTTCAGTGCCGAGGGCACCATCAGGTTGTGCATGGGGGTGGCGATCACCACGCAGTCGGCTTTTTCCAGTTCGCGGATCAACTGCTCGGACCGCAGCAGGGCGCCTGTGGCGGCATGGCTGCCCGACGTCTCGCGCCGCTTGCTCACCGCTTCGGCATAGTCGGCATCGATATGCGCAAGCCCGCTGACGCCGCGTTCGGTGATGATGAAATCGCCACCGCGGTGGCTGTCGATCAGGTGATTGATGAGGGTCTGCGAGAGCCGGTAACTCTCGGAGGCTGTCCCTCGCGGGCTGCAGATCACGCGCAATATTTTCATGGGAGCCTTGGATGTTGGTGAGGACAAGGCCTGCATGATGTCGCCGCTTGGCCCTGTGCCAAAGAGCCAAGAATTGCCTGCGTGTATGGACCATGAGTGAGAGCGGGCAGGCTCAGAGCAGCGCGAGGATGCGTTTGCCCAACTGCTCGGCGCTGGCTTGGGAGTCGATGTTGGCGAAGCCGAGCATCAGGCCGCTATGGGTCTGGGGGCCGATGCAACAGGCGCTCAAGGGCTCGGCGTAGATCCCCGCCTGCAGCAGGCGCTCGACCAGCGCGCGGTCCGGTTGCGGCCGGGTCAATCGCAGGATCAGGTGCATGCCGCCGGGCTGCGCGTCGATGCGAATGTGCTCGCCCAAGGCATCGCCCAGGCCCCTGACGGCGGCCTCGCGGCGCTCGCCGTAGAGTTTGCGCATGCGCTGGATGTGCCGGGCGAAATGGCCCTCGGTCACAAAGGTCGTGACGATCGCCTGGGTGAGTTCCGGGCAGCCGCCGAGGAAGGTCTGGCTGACATGCTCGAAGCGTTCGACCTGGGCCGCCGGCACCACCAGGTAAGCCAGGCGGATGCCCGGAAACAACACTTTGCTGAACGTGCCGGCATAGAGCACGCGCCCCTCGCGGTCCAGGCTTTTCAGCGCGGGCAGCGGCCGGCTGACGTAGCGGTATTCGCCGTCGTAGTCATCCTCGATGATCCAGGCCTGCTCGCGGCTCGCCCACTCCAGCAGTGCCAGGCGTCGCGGCAAAGTCAGCGACATGCACAGCGGGCTCTGGTGCGCGGGCGTGACGATCGCGGCACGCGCGTTCGGCGAGTGGTTGATGCCTTGCGCGACGTCCATGCCGTCCTGATCGACAGCAACAGGCTCGATGGCAATCTGCAAATAGTCGAGCAACTGGCGGGTAGGGGGGTAGCCGGGATTTTCCACGAGCACGCGATCGCCCGCCTGGAGCAAGGCGTGGACGATCAGGGTCAGGGTGTTGCGATAGCCCGAGGTCACGAACACCTGGGCAGGCTGGCAACTGATGCCACGCGCCACTTGCAGGTAGCTGGCAATTGCATTGCGCAGCGACTCCAGGCCTTGTGCCGACGGATTGGCCATGTCCGGGACCCGCGTGGCGCGCACGCAGCGTGCACCGATCTGCGCCCAGATCTTGCGCGGAAATTCATCCAGCGCCGGCAGGGCCATTTGAAACGGCAGCACCGGCGCCTTGTGCCGCACCGAGGTGCCGGCCGATGGACTCAAGGTGGACTCGGCGCGGGTCGACGCCGGCCGCAGGTTCAGCCCGGCGGCCACCACCGTGCCGGCCTGGCCACGGGACTGGATGTAACCCTCCGCCGTCAGCAGCGAGTACGCAGTATCGACAGTGCCCCGGGCCACCCCAAGCTCTTTGGCCAGTGCCCGGGCCGCAGGAATGCGTTCGCCCGGCGCGAGTACGCCGTCGCTGATCGCGCCGCGAAACCGCCAGTAGATTTGCCGGTAGATCGGTTCCTTCGAGGTGGGGTCCAGGGGCGACAGGCTGTTGAGGGGCTGGGTCACGGGCTCACTCCGGATAAAAACGCAGGCGTGGCCGCCATCGACCGTGATCGTACAAGCCCCATGGCTTTCATCCAAGGGCCATGAATCGCTTTGGAGGCTGGGCCATGAGGATGACCGACGCCACCCTCATGGCCCAATGCAAAAGCCAGAATATGGACCTTCATCGATAGACCAAGCAGGCCCACCATGGCGTCCTCCAAACAGCAAACACGAGGATTCATCATGACTCAACGTATCGACTACGCCAGCGCTGCCCCTGAAGGTTACAAGGCATTCGGCAATGTGTACGGCTATCTGCTCAAGACCGGCCTGCACGCCGAGCTGATCGATCTGGTTTACCTGCGGGTTTCGCAAATCAACGGCTGCGCGTTTTGCATCGACATGCATTCGCGGGATTTGATCAAGCTCGGTGTCGCGGTGGAAAAACTGGTGCTGGTGCCTGTGTGGCACGACGCCGGGAGCGTCTTCACCCCACGTGAACGTGTGGCCCTGGCGTGGGCCGAGGCGGTCACCCGGGTGGCCGAAACCGGCGTTCCCGATGCCGCCTATGCGGCGGTGGCGGCCGAGTTCAGCGAAAAGGAACTGGCGGACCTGACCTACGCCATCGGCTTGATGAACGCCTTCAATCGCTTCGGCGTGGCGTTCCGCTCGACACCGGCGGCCGCTGAAAAAGCCTGAACCTAACGCTCGCTCGCCCGGCACTCCTGCCGGGCGAATCCACCTGACGGAGCAATCACACATGGCCTGGGCACTGCTGGGTATCGCCGGCATTCTGGAAATCGCGTTCGCCTTCTACATGAAGAGTTCCGAAGGCTTCACACGACTGGTCCCCGGCGTCTTGACGGTCGTCACCGGCCTGTCGAGCGTCTTTCTGCTTTCACTGTCGTTGCGCACCTTGCCGGTAGGAACGGCCTACGCGGTGTGGACCGGCATTGGCGCGGCGGGCACCGCGCTGGTCGGCATGGCGCTGCTCGGCGATTCCACGGCGCCGCTGCGGCTGCTGTGCATCGGCGTGATTCTGGCCGGTGTCATCGGGCTGAAACTGGTCTCGGCGAATTGAGGCACAGGCCTCATTTCCCGCCCGCCGTTATCTCCTGGTAAATCGCCTGCAGGTTGGCCTTGCGTTCCTGGGTATTGGGGTGGCGCAAGGCCGGGGACTTGACGATGTCTTCCACATCGCCCGCCATCGCTTCGGCCTGGTTGCTGGCGGCTTTTGCAGTGGGTTCGGCCTTCGCCGGCGGCAAGTCCTTGATGAAGGCGTTGATCGCCTCCGCCAGCTGCTGGCGATCGGGATAGATCCGGCTGAGCATTTTCACCGCGCACGAGTCAGCTTGCAGTTCCTGGTCGATGTGGTGGCGGGTGAACTGGCCTTTCTCCAGCTTGACCCGGTCGACCACGGCCTTGGGATTGCCCTGGGCGTTTTTCATCACCTTGAGCAACTCTGACTTGGCGCTGAAGGAATCGACCACCAGGCTCTGCATCTCCTTGGTTTCGTGCCGTTGCAACACATGGGCGATTTCGTGGGCGAGGGCAAAGTAGGCTTTTTTCTGCATCTGCGGCGTGTCCAGCAAACCCTTGTCCAGATACAGGTAACCCCCCGGCAGGGCCAGGGCGTTGTGGTTGTCGGTCCCGACGATGAACAGCTTGAACTGATAGTCGTAGGGCTCGTGGACGCTTGCCAGAATATCGCTGAGCATCTTGTCGGCGCTCGGGTAGAACTTGCGGCCCTGCTTGCCGTCGCGGCCCAGCAACTCGCTCTCGGAAGACTGATGCTGGCGCTCGGCGTACATCACCTCGGCGCTCATGGGCATCCAGTTCAATTGCTTGGCCGCCAGTTTTGCCGACTCGCCGAGTTTGTCGCTGCTGGCCGCCGCTTGCGAACCGCCGCCGCCGAGCAGCCTGCTCAGCTGTCCGGGCACGGCCTTGAGTCCTTCCTGCATGCCGAACACCGTGAGCGAGGCGAAGTTATCGGTCAGCCGGTACGGCTGCACCAGATCGGCACAATGCCGGTCGAGGACGACAAGCGCCCGGGGCGGCAGGCTGTCGAAGTCCTTGATGTGTTGCGGATTGTCCTGGCTGCTGAAGGGGTTGGACAGTTTCGGGGTGCTGCAGGCACTGGCCAGTATCGCCAGCGCCAGCACCCCGTGCAGGGCCACGCGCGCATTCATGGGGTATCCCCGACAGGTGCATGCCTGTCATTTGAGCTGTTGCTTGAGCTGGTTGATGCGCAAGTCCCTGGCGCTGTAGTAACCCTCTTCGTCGAGGACCGCGGCTTCATACACCAGCCGACGGGTCGGGTCGGACACCTCCTTCTTAATCTTATCCAGACGTGGGCGCACTTCAGGGTCGGCCTGGGCCTTGGCCAGATTGGCCTGGGCTTCCTGGGCGTTGAAGGGGCGGTCTTCTTCGAGTTTGCGGCCGCCGGTCTTGTGGGTGCTGAGCAACCTGTTGATCACGGACATCAGGGTGCCGCAATCGGTCTGCTCCTTTTCCTCGCGGATGCGTTGCAGGCTGGCTTGTTGCACGTCCTGCAGACCTTGGCAGTCCTGGGCCATGGTTGACACCGAGGCAGGCAGCAGCAGGGTGGCGATGGTGAGTTTGCAGCAGAAAGCATTCATAGGATTTTCTCGAGGATGTGCAAAAGCTGTTCTCGGAACGCAGCAAGCAGCAGCAGGAAAAACGCCGTGCGGCGAAAGCACAGCAGGATCACTGCGCCATACTGTCCGCTACGCCGCAGGCGCTTGCAGTCAAGGTAGATGAAGCGCAATGCTCGCTCTTGAAGGCTGTGGGCGTGGTGTGGGCGCTGTTCGAGTTCCACCGCCACTTGGCTGGAAAAGTTCTCGGTGCCCTTTTTGTGTGCCGCTCTCAGCCGCTTGATCAGGGCCTGGCGCTGCTCGTAGCCCTCGCCCACGGCAGCACTCACGGCACTGTTGAAAAAACTTTCGATCAGCATCCCCAATGCAATCGGAATCGGTGACAGCCAAATGTTGCGGTAGCGCAACAGCAAAAACGACAAGTACGTCAGCACGGCGACCAGGACCACGAAGCCAATAGCCAGTATCAGGATCAGCCAGGGGGCCCTTTGGCGGTCGAAGGCCCGGGAGCTAAATCGCAGGTTGAAATAGCGGCGCCAGGCCCAGGCAATCAGGCCGCCCATCAACAGACCGAGGCCGAGGTCGAGGACAAATGCCAGCACCTCGTTTTGAGTGGTGGGTTGCACCAACGACATGAACGCCGCGGCATGCACCTCCACGCCATACATCGTACCGAGCGGGGTCAGGAAGGTATCGCTGTCACCAAAGCTGGTGCCGAGAAACACGACCGGCAAATAGAGCGCTTCATACGGGGTCTTGGCGCTGCATTGGCTCCCGACTAGCCGTGTGGGCAGCTGGCTCAGCGAAACGGCGCGCAATCCGGAAAAATAGTGACCTGGGTTAACCGTCAGTTTTTTTTGTTTTTCCTTCAGACAGTTGGTGAGTGGTTTGTCCGGGTACTTGTCGTATGCGGCGGCAGCCAGCGATGATTTTTCGCATTCAAGGTCGTTGACCAATCCATAGCTGACTCTGATGGTGGGGTCATCCGCGAAGGACACAAAACCCTCAAGTGCTGTTCTCCAATTCTTGATGTTCTGCCTGGCTCCGGCATCCAGCATCTTGAAAGGGGCCATCAACACGGTCTCGATACCCTCTCGATGTTTCGTGAGCAGCGTCAGGAGCTGTTCGTCGCATAGCTTGGCCTCGGCATTAGCCGGAGCGTTGAGGGGGGTCAAGGGCGAGTCAAGCAGAACAGGTGAAAGGTCGAGGTCGACCACCACCAGCTTCGGTCGCCCAGGCAGGTCGTATATGGCTTGGAGGTCATTTTTCAGCTGGCAGCGGTTCAGGGGGCTGCGTTCCCGGTAATAGTCTTCATTGCTTTTCTGGTCGATCAGCACTACCGCCACCTTGGGATCGCTGCCGGTCTCCCTTGCAACGCTATTGGCCGTGAGGTTGCCAATGGCGAGAAACGCATAGCCGTCGATGGCGTCGAGCATATGCAAATCGTGATGACAGATACTCACGATGGCCGTGACCATCAATGCCGCAGGCAAATGGTGGGTGCCGGCAGATATGAAACGGGCGATCCAGTGTTCGGACTTGTCATGGCCGGTCATGCCGAAGTTTCCGTCATCCACGAAACGCCAACCCAGGAATCCGCTGGGGACTGTGCAGGAGTCTGCCGTTGTTGCGTTCCGGTACTGAGCAATGACCTACAGCTCTGCAAAAAATGGCATGTTCAACCGTTGCGCTCCCTGTTCACACTAGCAGTTGGCCAGTTGCTCGCAAGCGCCCTTTATCGGCGAAATAGACCGCTTGATCCCGGCTGTTTCGCGGCTGTTACACTTTCGGATCCATTTCGTTCAACTGTCCTCGACATTGTCGATGTGCTTGAAACGCTCGATCAGGAAATCGATCAGGCTGCGCACCCGCGCCGACAGATGCAGCTGTTGCGGGTACACCGCATACACGTCGGCGCGAGTGGGTGTCTGGTCTTCCAGCACCAGGCGCAAGCGGCCGCTGCGCACATAGCGGGCGATGTCCCATTCGGCCCGCAGCAAGATGCCGTATCCCTCCAGCGCCCAGTTCAGGGCCACCTCGCCATCGTTGCAGCCCAGGGCGCCATGCACCTTGATGTTGTCGGTGTGCCCGCCGTTGGTGAAGCTCCAGACGCCATAGGGCGACTCGTTCTGCCGGATGAAAATGCAGTTGTGGTGTTGCAGGTCGCCGAGCTTTTGCGGGGTGCCGAATTTGTCCAGGTACAGCGGCGAGGCACACAGCAGGCGACGGTTGGAGGCAATCTTGCGCGCATGGAATGCCGCGTCGGGCAGGGTGCCGAAGCGAATGCCCAGGTCGAAGCCGTGGGTGGCCAGGTCCAGCGGGTGATCACTGATTTCCAGCTGGATTTCCACTTCGGGGTATTGGGCGTAGAACGCGGCCAGGGCCGGG
This sequence comes from Pseudomonas fluorescens, assembly GCF_902498195.1. Taxonomy (GTDB): domain Bacteria; phylum Pseudomonadota; class Gammaproteobacteria; order Pseudomonadales; family Pseudomonadaceae; genus Aquipseudomonas; species Aquipseudomonas fluorescens_BU. The sequence continues at coordinate 541,050 of NZ_CABVIY010000004.1, forward strand.
CCGATGTGGCGCCGGGGCCCATGTCGGCCCACGCGGCAAAGCGTTCGTCGACACCCTGGACAGCCTGATGCAGGGCATGTTCCGCATCGTCAACATGGTCATGCGCCTGGCCCCGATCGGCGCATTCGGCGCCATCGCGTTCACCATCGGCAAATACGGCTTCGGCTCGCTGTTCTCCCTCGGCAAGCTGATGGCCTGCGTGTACCTGACCTGCGCGGTGTTCGTGATTTTCGTGCTCGGCCCGATCTGCCGCTACAGCGGTTTCAGCCTGTGGAAATTCCTCAAGTTCATCAAGGAAGAACTGTTCACGGTGCTGGGCACCAGCTCTTCGGAATCGGTGCTGCCGCAGCTGATTTCCAAGATGGAAAAGGCCGGCGTGTCCAAACCCGTCGCCGGGATGATCATCCCCTCCGGCCTGACCTTCAACCCGGACGGGCAGGCGATCTACTACACCATCGCTGCGATCTTTATCGCCCAGGCGACCAATACGCCGCTGACGTTGACCGATCAATTGATCGTGCTGGCGGTGCTGATGTTCACCTCCAAGGGCTCGGCGGGGGTCACCGGTTCCGGCTTCATCATCCTGGCGGCGACGTTGTCGTCACTCGGAACGATTCCGGTGGCGGGGATGGTGTTGCTGCTGGGCGTGGACCGGTTCATGTCGGAGGCGCGGGCGATCACCAACACCATTGGCAATGGCGTTGGCACCATGGCCATTGCCAAGTGGGTGGGGGCGCTGGATACGGTGAAAATGCACAAGGCGTTGAATGGGGAAGTGGTGGAGGAGAAGCCGGAGACGGCCCCTGCAGGAGCGAGCCTGCTCGCGAAAAATGTCCAGGCACCGCGCCCCTTCAGACAGCCCGTGTAATCGTTAGCGTCCTTCGCGAGCAGGCTCGCTCCTACAAGGATCCGTGCTGCCTGGCACATTATCCCTGTGGGAGCGGGCTTGCCCGCGATAGCGGCGTGTCAGGTGACATCAATGCTGGATTTGCCGGCCTCATCGCGGGCAAGCCCGCTCCCACAGAGTCAAGGTGTAGGGACAGCCACCACCAACTCCGCTGTCCAGCACCGACACCAAGGACTAAACTCCCGCGATAAAACCAAAATAACGACGTGACCTGCCTGCATGAAAATCCACCCGTTACCACCGCTCAACAGTCTGGTCGCGTTCGAAGCCGCTGCGCGTCACTTGAGTTTCACCCTGGCCGCGCAGGAACTGAACGTCACTCAGGGCGCAATCAGCCGACAAGTACGCCTGCTTGAAGACTATCTGGGCAAAGTCCTGTTCGAACGCACCACCCGCACGATTCACCTGAGTCCGGCGGCCAGTCAGTATTACGAAACGGTCCGCGCCTCCTTGCTGCAAGTAGCCCAGGCCACGGGTGAAATCCGCCATTGGCAGGGTGCCGAGCAAGTCACAGTAGCCACCAGTACCGCGATGGCCTCACTGTGGCTGCTGCCCAAAGTCACCGAGTTTCAACGGGAAAATGAAGAGATCGACCTGCGCATCATCGCCCATGACCAGGTGAAGGATTTCTCCCGCCTGGATTGCGACCTGGCGCTGTATTACTGCAGTACGCCGCCCCGGGACATGCAGGTCACGCCGTTGTTTTCCGAAGAGGTTTATCCGGTGTGCAGCCCCGCCTACCTGGCCAAGCATCCGGCCTTGAGCATGCCTTCAGACCTGGCGGCCTGTACCTGGCTGGTGCTCGACGACCCGCAGCGTGACTGGCTTGGCTGGCCCGAATGGTTTCACAGCCAGGGCTTGAATAACGTCGAGCCCAAGCGCCGGATCAATATCAACAGTTATTCGATGGTGATCCAGTCGGCCCTCAATGGACAGGGCGTGGCGCTGGCCTGGTCGAACCTTGTCGATGACTACCTGCAAAGCGGTGCGCTGGTGCGACCGCTGGATGCGGTATTGCGCACCGATGCACAGTTTTGTCTGCTTGAACCGCTGTCTCGCGGCGGCATGCGCCAAAGCGTAAAACGCTTTCGCAGCTGGTTGATGAATCAACTCCCGTCGAAGCCTGATATCAAATAACCGCACCCCCTGTAGGAGCGAGCCCTGCTCGCGAAAAACGTCCAGGCAGCGCGGTCATTCAGACAGCACTTGTTATCGTTGGCGACCATCGCGAGCAGAGCTCGCTCCTACAGGTTGGCGGGCCACAGATGGTCATATTCATGATCAAAAGTCATGAATCCCTCCCGAAATATCGTTTGTCGACACCCCCTCCGTTTTCCGAAACTTGCCGCCAGCGGACCTGGCGAATCAAGCCTGCCGACCTTTCCAAACCGTGCCCAGCAGGGGAAAACAATAATGACCACCCTCCAACAAATTCCAGTGCATCACCTCGAAACCGTGCTCAATCCGATCCACGAAGCCACGGGCCTGAGCAACGAGTTTTACACCGAACAACGTTACTTCGAACTTGAGCGCGATCAGGTCATGGGTAAAACCTGGGCCTGCGTCGGTTTTGCCAGCGACCTGGGCAAGGCCGGTTCGGTCAAGCCCGTCGACTTCATGGGCCTGCCGTTGCTGCTGATGCGCAACCGTGAAGGCCTGGTGCAGGTGTTCCATAACGTGTGCAGCCACCGCGGCATGAAGCTGGTGGAGGAGGCCGGTGAGGTGCAAGGCGTGATTCGCTGCCCTTACCACTCCTGGACGTACGACCTCAATGGCGGCCTGCGCGGCACGCCTCACGTTGGCGGGATCGATCAGCACAAGGATGAGCGCTTCGCCTGTGAAAAACACGGCTTGAAAGCCATCCGCAGCGCTATCTGGATGGACATGGTGTTCATCAACCTGTCGGGCGATGCGCAACCGCTCGAAGACATGCTGGCGCCATTGACCCAGCGCTGGACGCAGTTCCTCGGCGAAGACGGCATGAGCCTGCTGAGCCGCCGTCCGGGCCACGACGCCACCACCCTCGATATCAACTGCAACTGGAAGCTGGCCGTCGAGAACTATTGCGAGGCCTATCACCTGCCGTGGGTCCACCCGAGCCTGAACTCGTACTCGCGTCTGGAAGACCACTACAACATCATTTTCGACGAACATTTCGCCGGGCAGGGCAGCTACGCCTACAACCTGTCGGACGTGGCCGGCACGCACCTGCCCAAATTCCCGGCCTGGCCGCTGGACCGTCTGCGCAATGCCGAATACGTGGCGTTTTTCCCTAACGTGTTGTTGGGCATCCAGGCTGACCACGCCTTCGCCATGCAGCTCGAACCGGTGGCTCCCGGTCGCACCATCGAACACCTGCGCCTGTTCTACGTCGGTGACGAAGCCGCGAGCAGCGATGAATTCGCAGCCTGCCGCGACGCCATCCTGGAGTCCTGGAAAGTGGTGTTCGCCGAAGACATCAGCTCGGTCGAAGGCATGCAGAAAGGCCGTCATTCCCCTGGCTACAAGGGCGGCGCGTTCTCCCCGGAAATGGACATCCCGACGCACTTCTTCCACCAGTGGGCCGCGCGTCAACTGCTCGCCACCACGCCGTCGGCCTGAGGAGGTTATTCCATGTATCCGATAGCCTCTCACTGGCTCAACTACATCGACGGGCAATGGAGCGACAGTGTCCAGCGCCTGACGGTGAACAACCCCGGCACCGCCGAGCCGTTGGCGACCATCGCCCAGGCCAGCGTGGCCGATGCCGAGCGGGCCGTGCAGGCGGCCCGGCGCTGCGCCGACAGCGGCGAGCTGACCCGCGCGCGTCCGGCGCAACGGGTGACCTGGCTGCTGCGCATCGCCGAGGAAATTCGCGCCGTGGCGGATGAAGGCGCCTGGGTGCTGTGCCAGGAAAACGGCAAGCGCCTGATCGACGCCAAAGACGAGTTCATCGAGGCGGCGCGCTACTTCGAGTATTACGCCGGCATGGCGGACAAGATCGAGGGTACGTCGATTCCGTTGGGCAACGGCTACATGGACTTCACCCTGTACGACCCGATGGGCGTGTCGGCGCAGATCGTGCCGTGGAACTTCCCGGTGTCGATCTGTGCCCGTTCACTGGCGCCTGCCTTGGCGGCCGGCAACGCGGTGGTGATCAAGTCGCCGGAGCTTTCACCGTTGGGCATGTGCGTGCTGATCCGCGCCATCGCCAACGCCGGTTTGCCTGACGGCGCGGTCAACCTGATCTGCGGCCGTGGTCGTGAAGTGGGCTCGCATCTGGTCAGCCATCGCGGCGTCGATCAGATCGTGTTCACCGGCTCCGTGCCGACCGGGCAGACGATATTGCGCGATGCCGCTCAACACGCGATCCCCAGCGTCATGGAACTGGGCGGCAAATCGGCGGCGATTGCCTTTGCCGATGCCGACCGTGAACAACTGCTGGCCAGCGTCCAGTCGGGCATCTTTTTCAATGCCGGCCAGGTCTGTTCGGCGATGTCGCGGCTGCTGGTGCAGCGTGAGATTTATGAAGAGGTGGTCGAGGCGGTGATCGCCATGACTGAGGGCCTCAGTGTCGGCCTGGGCCAGGACAACGCCGACCTCACGCCGGTGGTCAGCGCCGGGCAACTGGCGGGCATCGAAGCCTTGTGCCGACGGGCCGTGGAAGAGGGCGCCGTCGCGGTCACCGGTGGCGAAGCGTTCGCTGACCGTGCCGGGCACTTCATGCGTCCGACGGTGTTCCGCGACGTCACGCCGCAGATGTGCATTGCCCAGGAAGAGGTGTTCGGGCCGGTGCTGGCAATCATGCCGTTCGACACCGAAGAAGAGGCCATTGCCATCGCCAACGGCACCGAGTTCGGCCTGGTGGCCGGGGTGTTCACCCAGGACATCAGCCGCGCCATGCGCTGCACCCGTCGACTGAAATCGGGCCAGGTGTTCATCAACGAATGGTACGCCGGCGGCATCGAGACGCCGTTTGGCGGGGTCGGGTTGTCGGGCTTCGGTCGCGAAAAAGGTCAGGAAGCCCTGTACAGCTACGTGCGCACCAAAAACGTGGCGATCCGGATCGCCGGGGAGTGAGCACCATGTTCAAGACTTGGCTTTGTATCGTCTGCGGCCTGATTTACGACGAAGCGCTGGGCTGGCCCGAGGACGGCATCCTCGCCGGCACGCGCTGGGAAGATGTTCCCGAGGACTGGGTTTGCCCCGAATGCCACGTCGGCAAGGCTGATTTCGAGATGCTCGACATCAGTGAGTACGCCGAGGCGGCGGTGGCTATCGCACCTGCGCCAGCGGTAGCCGTGCCTGTTGTCGCGGCATTGCCGCGCGGACCGATTGTCATCATCGGCAGTGGTTACGCCGGTTACGGGCTGGCCCAGGCGTTGCGCAAGGCGGATGCCAAAGTCGAAATCCGCGTGCTGACGCAGGAGTCCGGGCATCTGTATTCCAAGCCCGCGCTGTCGATCGGTTTGTCCCAGGGCAAGAGCGCCGAGGCGTTGTCCGGTGAGTCACCGCTGGCCATCGAACAGCGCTTGAACATCCGCGTCTATCCCCACTGCAAGGTGCTGGGCATCGACAGTGCCAAGCGGCGCCTTCGCACCAGTTTCGGTGAAATGGAGTACGGCCAACTGGTGCTCGCCAGCGGCGCGCAACCCATCCGCTTGCCGATCCAGGGCGACACGGGCGCGATGCTCAGCGTCAACAACCTTCAGGATTACCACGGGTTCCGCGAGCGCCTGACCGGCGTGAAGCGCGTGGCGATTCTGGGCGATGGCCTGATCGGCTGCGAGTTTGCCAATGACCTGGCGCACAACGGATTCAGCGTCGATGTCATCGGCCTTGGTCGCTGGCCGATGGAGCGCCTGCTGCCCGTCGAGGCGGGGCAGGTGCTGCAACACGCGCTGGGTGAACTGGGCGTGAAGTGGCATTTGCAGAACACCGTGGAAGCGATTGAGTCGAGTGGGCAGGGCTATCGACTGAAGCTTGCGGGCGGCCAGAGCCTTGAGGCCGATCTGGTGCTGTCGGCGGTGGGTCTTCGTCCTGATCTGACTCTGGCCGAAACTGCCGGTATCGCAGTCGGGCGCGGCATTCAGGTCAATGCCCAGCTGCAAACCTCGGTGTCGGGCATCTACGCATTGGGCGATTGCATCGAGATCGACGGCCAGTTGCTGCCGTATCTGGCGCCGATCAATCAGGGCATTCAGGCGCTCAGTAAAACCCTGCTCGGCCAACCTACGGCCGTCGATTATCCGCTGATGCCGGTCACGGTGAAAACGCCGGCCGCGCCGCTGTGCCTGTTGGCGCCGGCGATGGCCAGTGACGGTGAGTGGCGCTGCACGCCGACGCCGGACGGATTGAGCGCCGGGTTCTATGACGCCGAGGGCAGGCTCAATGGCTTTGTGCTGTTGGGTCGCCACGCACAAACACAACGCAGCGCATTGCTGCAGTCCTGTCAGAACGCTCAGCAGGCTGTTGCCTGAGGCCGCAATCATGAAAAACTCGATCAATTTGCCTTATGACGATGCCAGCTGCGGCTGGTACGCAGCCTTGCCCGAGCAACCGGCGTGCAAGCGCTTGTCCGGTGAACAACGCGCCGACTTCGCGGTGGTGGGGGCAGGCTTTGCCGGCCTGGCCGCTGCTCGTCGTCTGGCTGAGCATCACCCCGAAGCGCGGATCATTCTGGTGGATGCACAACGGGTCGCCCATGGCGCCTCGGGGCGCAACTCGGGGTTCGTCATCGACCTGCCGCACAAGTTTGCGCTGGAGCATCCGGACCCGGCGCACAAGCAACGCTTGCTGTCGCTCAACCGCTCGGCCATTTCGCAATTGCAGGGCCTGGTGCAAACCCGTGGCATCGATTGCCAGTGGTCCCATGCCGGCAAGTATCAAGGGGCGGTGGGCGCTCGTGGCCTGGCGTACCTGGACCACTTCGAGCGGCTGATGAGCGACCTCGGCGAGCCGTTTCGCCGGGTCGATTCCAAAGAGCTGGCCGGTGTATTGGGCACCCGGCATTACAGCGGCGCGATCTACACCCCCGGTTGTTACCTGATGCAGCCGGCCGCACTGGTCACCGGTCTGGCGCGCACGCTGCCGGGTAATGTCGAACTGCTGGAGGAATCACCGATCCAGCGCCTGGAGCGTGACGGTCGCGGCGGCTGGATCCTGCATGGCAGCAACGGTGTGATCCGCACCCCGCAACTGTTGCTGGGCACCAGCATTTTCACCCAGGAATTCGGCTACCTGCGCAACCGCCTGTTGCCGGTGATGACCTTCGCCAGCTGGACTCGTCCGCTGACCGATGCGGAGCTGGCCACCTATGGCGGCCAACTGGACTGGGGCCTGACCCCGGCGGACCACGCCGGCACGACGGTGCGCATGACCCAGGACCGTCGGCTGATCATCCGCAACACCTACAAGCACGTGCCCAAGTACGGGCGCAGCACCAGCGATGGCATGCGCTTGAAGGTTCGCGAGTCGCACCGCAAGGCTTTCCAGGCGCGCTTCCCGCAACTGGCCGACGTGCCCTTCACGCACACCTGGGGTGGGGTCTACGCGATCTCACGCAACTTCACCAACTTCTTCGGCGAGCTGGAGCCGGGCGTGCATGCGTCCGCGTGCGACAACGGTGTCGGTGCCGCCTGGGGCACGATCTCCGGCACCTTGCTGGCGGACCTTGCGGTGGGCGCCGAGTCCTCGCAGCTGAACGACATTCGCGCGGTGACCGGCATGCCGTCGCTCAACCCGCCGGAGCCCTTCCTCGGTCTCGGTGTGCGTTCGCGCATTCACCTGGCCGCGTGGAACAGCCGGAGCGAATTATGAGTGCGCCCGCAAAGAGTGGGGTACTGCGCATCGACCAGCAGGACCTGGATTTCACTTTCCGTGGCGGCCCACCGGGCGCCGCCTATGTGGCCAGGGCCCTGAGCAATGAAATCTCGCCGAACATCGGCGTGGGTTTCGCTCGCTGGGAAGGGGCGCAAGTGGCCTGGACGGTGCTCTACGACGAAGTGATTTTCGTCATCGAGGGTTGCTTTGAATTGCAGGTCGGCGATGAGCTGTTCCGGGTCACGCCCGGCCAGTTGTTGTGGATTCCCGAAGGGACCGCGCTGGTGTACGGCGGGCATGCGTTGTTCGGCTATGTCGTGCATCCGGGCAACTGGAAAGCGCTGCACGGTTTGACTTGAGCCAATGACCCGGGGCTGAACGCCTCGGGTTTCGCCTCCTCATTGTTTGGGAATCAGCACCGTGTTTGGACTGACGAAGACGTTCGGCGCGCTGTATCTGGCCAGCTTGCTGATGCAACTGGGATCGACTTTGCTGATGACCTGGCTGGCCCTGCGCCTCAATGGTTCGGGGGCGGCGGAAACGGCGGGCGGTGCGTTGATGGCCGCCAATGCCCTGGGCATGGTGCTGGGCGGGTGGGTCGGACGCAGCCTGATCGCCCAGGTCGGGCACATTCGCACCTACTCGGCCTGTGCCGGGATCATTGCGGCGGCGGTGCTGGCCCACGAGTTCAGCACCTCGCTGCCGTTGTGGCTGGTGCTGCGGGCGCTGGTGGGGCTGGCGATGATGTGCCAGTTGATGGTGCTCGAAAGCTGGCTCAACGACCAGGCCCGGACCGAACAGCGTGGCCGTGTACTGGCGCTGTACATGGTCGCCAGCTACGTCGGCATGATGCTCGGTCAACTGGCCTTGAGTCTCGATGAAGGGCTGGGCATTCGCGCACTGCTCGCGGTGGCCATGGTGTTTGCGATCTGTTCGGTGCCGGTGGCGCTGACCCGCAGCGCGCACCCCACGGCAGTGCCGGCGGCGTCCATAGACCTGCGCTTGTTCCTGCAACGGATTCCGCAGTCGCTGGTGACCATCCTGGTGTCCGGGATGATCAACGGAAGCTTCTACGGACTGGCGGCGATCTATGCCAGCAAGCAGGGGCTGGGAACCGCCCAGGTCGGTCAGTTCATGGCATTGACCATCGGTGCGGGGTTGCTGGCGCAGCTACCGTTGGGCTGGCTCTCGGACCGCTTGCCTCGCGCCAGCCTGATCCGCGCCGTGGCGGTGTTGCTGATTGTCGTCAGCCTGCCGCTGGCGTTCCAGCAAGCGCCTGGGTTTGCCACCTTGCTGTGGTTTGGCGCCGGCATCGGCTTCTTGCAGTTCTGCCTGTACCCGCTGGGCGTGGCGCTGGCCAACGACAACATGGAGCCGGCGTTGCGCGTGTCGCTCTCGGGCATGTTGCTGATCACCTTCGGCGTCGGCGCCTGTTTCGGGCCGTTGATCGCGGGGGCGCTGATGGAGTACCTCGGCGCACCGAGTTTCTACTTTTTCTACGCCGGCAGTGCGCTGTTGCTCGCGCTGTTCGTGGGCCAGAAAAAAATCACCGGCAAGCACCTGCAAAAGGATGCGCCGCTCCAGCACCCCGTGACGCCCAACGGGATGGCCAGCTCCAGCCTGGTGACCGTTGGCGAGGCCGTGGGCGAGGGCGCCGACACGCGTTAAGGGAGAAGGGCGTTTGACGGTTTTATTGATGCGTTTTTCTCATGAGTCGGTGACTAAAAATGGTTTGAACGGTGTTCAGGTTTCAATCATCTTGGCGATGCTGGCAAAACCGAGATAGTCCGGAATTAACCTGCGGATAAAGCGTTGGGCGTCGTTCGATACCCGGCGATCAGTTTTCTGCGGAACAGTAACTACACCCTTAAACAAAAACAAAAGGGGAAAACAATGCGTGCGCAATCCGGCATGTTAAAAGGCCTTAATCCGAATGTGACAGTGGCTTCCATATTGGCAGTGATCACATTTGTTCTGTTTTGTGCCTTTAAAGATGAACAGGCATCCAAGGCCTTTGAAATGGCTTCGGTGTTTATCCTGCATAACTTCAAGTGGTATTACATTGCCCTGATCAGCGGTGTACTGGGTGTACTGCTGTATATCTCGATCAGCCGCTTCGGCAATCTCAAACTGGGCGCCGAACATGATCGTCCCGAGTTCAGTTTTGCCTCATGGATTGCGATGCTGTTCAGTGCGGGGATGGGGATCGGCCTGATCTTCTGGTCCGTCGCCGAGCCGATGCTGCACTATGCCGACAACCCGTTTTCCAAGGGGTTGACCGATGAGTCCGCGACCCTGGCGATGCGTATCACCCTGTTCCACTGGGGCCTGCACCCTTGGGCGATCTTCTCCATGATCGGCCTGAGCCTCGCTTACTTCGCCTACCGTAAAGGCTTGCCGCTGGCACTGCGCTCGCTGTTGTATCCATTGATTGGCGACCGTATCTACGGCTGGATCGGACATGTCGTCGACATCATGGGTGTTGTGATCACTGCCTTCGGTGTTTCCCAGTCCCTGGGCCTGGGCGTCGTTCAGATCAATACCGGGTTGCACCAGGTGTTTGGTATTCCGGTCAGCGTTGGTTTGCAACTATCGATTATCCTGTTCGTCAGTATTGTTGCCTGTATTTCGCTGTTGGCCGGATTGTCCAAAGGCATGAAGCGTATTTCCACGCTTAATATGTATTTGTCGTTCATATTGATGCTGGCGGTACTTGCCATTGGCCCGACTCGCTACATTCTTAATCTGATGTTTGAATCCACCGGGGACTATGTACAAAACATTGTCGGCCTGAGTTTCTGGATGGATGCCCAGAAGGACACTGAATGGCAAAACTGGTGGACGGCGTTCTACTGGCCCTGGTGGATGACCTGGGGTCCTTTCGTCGGGTTGTTCATTGCACGCATCTCCAAGGGGCGGACCATTCGTGAACTGGTGATTGGCGCGCTGGTGGTGCCGACGATGGTGACCATTCTGTGGATGTCGGTGTTCGGTGGCGCCGCGCTGAAGAATGAGCAACAGGATCGTCAGGCGTACCAGGCGTCCGTGGCGACTCAAGTGGTCGCTCAAGACCAACCCAAGTTCGAAGGCGGCACGGTGTTGCTGGCCACCAAGAAAGAAACCACCGCGGCCATGTTCACGCTGCTGCAATCGCTCGATGGTCCTGCCATTGGCGCGGCACTTTCGATCCTGGTCTGTGTCTTGCTCGGGGTGCATTTTGTCACCACGGCGGACGCCGGAACCCAGGTGTTGTGCACCTTGTGTGCCTTGGGCAGCACCAATCCGCCGAACTGGATCAGGGTGCTCTGGTGCCTCCTGGAGGGCGCGATTGCGGCGGGGCTACTGCTGGCGGGGGGGCTCAAGGCAATCCAGATGGCGAGTATTGCCGCGGGCTTGCCGATTGCGATGTTGCTGCTGGTGATGTCGTACACGCTGATTCATAGCCTGCGCAAGGAGATGCCTGCCGTGCCGGCGTGGACGCCTTCGATGGATGAGGTTGAGCGTCGGGCAGCGGAATCGGCTGTGGGCAAGGTGGCTGTGGCGCACGCTTAGCGGGCACTGCTGGAGGTATGGTTTCGCCCTGACGGCGAGTCACATGGAAGAGCCTGTGCGAGCCGCTCTGGGCTATCCCTGACCACAATTTCCATTGTGGGAGCGGGCTTGCTCGCGAAGGCGGTGTGTCAGTCACTGCATCTGTCAACTGACACACCGCCTTCGCGAGCAAGCCCGCTCCCACAGAGGGATGTGCCGCCCGCCAAGGCCAGGTCGACAATCGGGCCGCCGTTGCCGCAGCAACGGATATTCACCCAACCCAACCCCATTCCCACTCATTTTGTTAACAGTGTTTATCCACCCCGGCGCTGTTTGGCACCGAAGCAAACCCCTAGCATCGTCTCTACCGAATGAACCCACGCAAGCGGTTCACAAGGCAAAAAACCAGCAACCTTAACGAGACGGTGAACTTCATGAACATCTCAAGAATCGCGATTATCCTCGCCCTCAGTTGCATCGGCGCCCAGGCCTATGCCGAAGAAAGCCAGGCCAAGGTACCCGCCCACAAAACCCCGATCGAGACGTACAGCTACGGTTCGAACCTGGACATCAAGAAGGTAATCGCCGTGAGCGATGTGGGGAATGAATGCGGCCCGGTGCCGGCGCAGATGACGTATGAAGACTCTCAAGGTCAACGCCACGTCCTGCAATACCAGGTCATGGGCAATGGATGCACCAGCGGTTGAACGCGGTGCGCAAGGTGGAGGGTCGACACTCCATCCGGGCCGCGCGGGATCCATCAGGCTTTTTTGGTGTTCGAGGCACGTGCAATTTTTTCATCGGCAGCCAGCAACCCGGGAAGGTATTCCTTGAGGAACTCCACCCAGGTTTTTATTTTTGCATCGACGAACTTTCGTGACGGATAGATCGCAAACAGATTCAACTCTTCAAAATGGTACTCGGGCAATAGCCGAACCAGCGTTCCCGCCTTGAGACCGGCCGCGGCGGAAGCCAGTGGCTGAATCCCGATCCCCATGCCCCGGATGAGGGCGGTGGTCATGGCGTCGGCGGTGTTGACGTGAAACGGCGACGCCGGGGTGTGGACCGTCTCCACGCCTTCGGGCCCTTCAAATACCCAGTGTTCGGCCGGCATGACTGTGTTGACCAGTCTCAGGCAGTCGTGTGCGCTGAGCGAACCCGGCGTGTCGGGCATTCCGCGTTTCTTCAGGTAGGTCGGCGAGGCGCAGAGAATGCTGTAGGTGATGCCGAGCCGTTGAGCGACAAATCCGGAATCGGGCAGGTCCCGCGCCAGCACGATCGACATGTCATAGCCTTCCTCCAGCATATCGGGCAGCCGATTGGTCAGGGTCAAATCAAACAGGACCGAAGGGTGCGTCTCCCGGTATTGGGCGATGGCATCGATCACGTAATGGTTGCCGATGGCCGACATCGCGTGAATCTTCAAACGGCCCACCGGGTTGATCTGTGCCGTGCCCGCTTCCTCCTCCGCTTCGCGCAACTCCTCCAGGATTCTCTCGCAGCGCTGCAAATAACGTGTCCCGGCCTCGGTCAAGGCGAGGCGCCGGGTCGTGCGGTTGAGCAGGCGTGTCTGCAACCTTGTTTCCAGGCTCGACACAGCCTTGGAGACGTTGGTGGTGGAGGTGTCCAGCAGCTCGGCGGCTGCGGTAAAGCTGCCGCTTTGCGCGACCGCCGTGAAAAATCGCATGGTCTGGAAAACATCCATCGGTTTCACCTCGGGGGGAGACGTCGAAATTATAGGGGCTGGCGGGAACCATGCCGCCCCCTGTGGGAGCGAGCACGCTCGCGATGGACGTCAACGATGACGCGCCCTGTCTGAATGATCGCGCTGTCTGGACATTCATCGCGAGCATGCTCGCTCCTACAGGGTTTCGGGGTTTCGGGGTTACCGGGTCGGTGACAAAAACAGGTGAACACCGGTTTCAGCCACCGAATTGAATCGCACCCGGGTTGTAATGTCTTGCCGGATCTCATGCATCGCCCGGTGGGGCAGGGTCGAAATGTCGATGTTCTGCTGGATGTGGCCCAGGGTTGCCGAAGTGGTCAGGAAGGCCGTGCCGCGCTGTACGGCCCAGGCCAGTGCCACTTGCGCCGGCGTCTTTTGCAGGCGCCGGGCCATTTGGGTCAGCACTGGGTCTTTCTGTACGTTCGGCTCCATGCCATGCCCGAGGGGAGCATAGGCCTGGAGGATAATGCCGTGTTGTTGGCAAAACTCCAGCAGTTCCCATTCCGGCAGGTACGGGTGGGACTCGACCTGCACCACGGCAGGTTTGATCCGGGCCACGGCGACGATTTCCTGCAACGCGTGCAGGCTGATATTGGACAGGCCGATGGACTTGCAGCGGCCTTTATCCACCAGGCGCTCCATGGCCCGCCAGGTGTCGACCAGCGTCACGCCCGAGTCGTAGATGACCTGGCCGAACGCATCCATGGGGTATTGATCGTCACCGGCCTGAAAGGCAAAAGGCGTCTGGATCAGGTAGCAATCGAGGTAGTCCACCCCCAGCCGTTGACGACTGGCTTCGAAGGCCGGTAACACCCGTTCCGGATGATGATTGTTGTTCCACAGTTTGCTGGTGATGAACAGGTCTTCACGCCGCGCCTTGCCCGCGTCCATGAACGCTCGCAGTGCAACACCGACTTGCTCTTCATTGCGAAAGCGCTCGGCACAATCGAAATGACGGAAGCCGCTTTGCAGCGCATGGGTGACAGCCTCGCTGGTCACACCGGGATCCTCGAACAGGGTGCCGAAGCCGACGGCTGGCATCTTCCCCGCATCGTTGTTCAGGGCAAATCGGGTATCGGCAAGTTCATCAAAAATCGGTTCGTAGGACATGTCTGGATTCCACAAAGGTTCTGAAAAAGGCCCCTGTAGGAGCGAGCCTGCTCGCGAAGGTCGTCAACGATGACGCGGGTTCGCTGGATGAACGCGGCGCTCTAAAGCCCATCGCGAGCAGGCTCGCTCCTACAGTGGGTTGCGGGCGTCGCGGCTGGCCACTTGTTGATCGAACACCCCGACCGAATTGCCGCCCAGCGCCACGAACAACTGCACCGTGTCCAGATAGCGCGAGGTCTTCACGCGGATGAAACCGAGCAGGGCCTGCTGATACGCCCGTTCGGCTTCCAGCACCTGGAGGATGCTGTTTTCGCCCATGGCATAGGCTTGCTGGTTCAGGCGCGAACTGGTCTCGGCGGCGTGCAAGGCGTCTTCCTGGGCGCGGAATTCCTCGGCGTCATGGTTGATCGCCTGCAGCGTGTCGGCGACCTGGCCGAAGGAGCTGATGACCGTCTGCTGGTACCCGGCGAGCGTCGCGTTGTAGCCCTCGACCGCAGCCTGGCGTTCAGCCTTGAGTGTGCCGCCATTGAAGATCGGCCCGGCGACACCCGCCGCGAAGCCCCAGAGCGCCGCGCCGCCATTGCCCGATGCGGCCTGGGCCAACGACGCGGACAGCGTCACTTTCGGATAGAGATTGGCCGTGGCCACGCCCACGGCTGCGCTGGCGATGTGCAGCTCGGCCTCGGCTTGCTGCACGTCCGGCCGGGCGTGGGCCATCTCCGACGGCAAGCTCACGGGCACATTGGCCGGCAAGGTGAAATCGGCCAGGTCGAACGACGGCGGGATCCAGTCGGCCGGGCCTTTGCCGGTCAGGATCGACAGCGCATGACGCGCCGCATCACGCTGCTGGGCCAACGGTGGCAACAGCGTGCGATCCTGGGCCAGACGCGTTTCGGCCAGCGACACATCAATCTGCGTGGTGGTGCCATTGAGATGCGCTGCGCGCACCAGTTCGAGGTTCTTGCGGTCGTTGGCCAGCAGTTTTTCCACGGCCTGTATTTGCGCGTTGGCCGAGGCCACCAGCAACGCCTGGCTGGCGACATCGCTGGTCAGCTTCAGGTACGCCGCGTCGTAACGACGTTTTTGCAGATCGGTGAAGGCTTGCTGCTGTTCGACCAGGCGCTTGTTGCCGCCGAACACATCCAGGTCGAAACCGACTCGTGGCCCGATTGCGTAGAAGTTGTTGATCGCCGGGTCCTTGGCGTTGTGCACCCGCGCACGACCCGCCGTGGCGCCGAAGTCGACCTGCGGATACAGCGCACCTTCGGCCGCGGCCACGGAGGAGGACGCCTGGCGGATGGTGGCGTCGGCGGCGACCAGTTCAAGGTTGCCGTCGATGGCCCGGCGCACGACCTGGTCGAGCTTGGGCGAGCGAAACGCAGACCACCATTGGCCGGTGATGTGCTTGCCGAACTGGATGTGCTGCTCGCCGCCCTGGCCAAGGCGCTGCTCGGCCTGTTGGTCATAGTGCTGCGTCGGGCTGTCTTCAGGGGTTTTGAAGTCAGGGCCGACGGTGCAGGCGGCGAGGAAAACAAACACCGACAGGGCACTGAGTCTGGCTGGGAATGGCGTTTGGAACGAAAGACGGGATTTCATTGGGCACACTCCACAATAACTAGTTGGTCGCAGCGGGTTTGCGAAGAAACAGCACCAGCGGGCTCACGACGAGCATCGCCACCATCAAAATCTTGAACTGGTCGATCACCGCGATGAACGCGGCCTGGTGGGTCACCAGATGGTTGATCCCCTCCAGGGCCGGCAAGGACATCGACGCTGCGGCGCCATAGGGCGTGATGTTGGCGCCCAGGGCCATATGCATCGCCTGGGTGTTGTTGAAGAAATAGATCTGCACAATCGCCACGCCCAGGGTGCTGCCATAGGTACGCAGCAGGTTGTAAAGACCGGTGGCCTCCGGGCGCATGGCGGCGGCAAGCGTGCTGAACGCCACCTTGGCCAGCGCCGCCATCGACATGCCGATGCCGAACCCCTGGATCGCGCCGGCAATCGCCACCGGTGGCCAGTCCATCAGCGGCGAGTAACCGAGCATCAGCCAGTTGGCATAGATCACCAGCGCGACGCCAATGGCCACGAACAACCGGCGGTCGAAGCGCTCCGGCAGGCGCATGGTCAGCAGGAACGCACCCACCATGCCCGCGCCGCGCGGCAGGGTCAGGGCGCCGGTGGTGTCTGGCGGGTAGCCAAGGATTTCATCGAGCATCGGCGAGGTCAGGGCCATGGTCGACAACAGCACGAAACCGATGGCGAAAAAGATCAGCGTCGACAGCACGTAGTTGCGATCACGCAGCAGGCTCTTGCTGAAGAAATGCACATTCCGGGTCAGCGCGTGGACGAAGAACAGATACAGCCCCAGCCCACAGGCAATCGCTTCGGTCCAGATTTCCGGCGAGTCGAACCAGTCCAGGCGTTCGCCACGGTCGAGCAGCATTTGCAGGCTGATCATCGCCACGGTGAAACTGGTGAAGCCAAAGAAATCGTAGGTCGGCGCCTTGTCGGCTTTCTTTTCGGCCAGCCACAGCGCAATCACCATGAAGATGTAGGCCGACAACGGCAGGCTGAGGTAGAAGATCGGCCGCCAGTCGAAATGCTCGCCGATCCAGCCGCCGAGCGCCGGGCCGGTCGCAATGCCCAACAGTACGGTTGCCGTCAGGGTTACGCCGAATTTCAGGCGCTTTTCCGGTGCCAGCGTCTCCAGGGCAATCCCCATCGACAATGGCCCCAACACACCGGCGGCCAGGCCTTGAATGATGCGGGCTCCGATGAATTCCAGCGGCGTCGTCGACACCGTAGCCAACAGCAGGCCGAGCATGAAGAAGGCCAATGCAGCCTGATAAACCCGCTTCAAGCCAAAGCGCGCGCCCAGCCACTGGGCAATCGGCAGGGTGATGGCGCTGGCCGCCAGGTAGGCAGTGAAAATCCAGCCGGCCTGGTCATCGGTCATCGACAGCGAGCCTTGAATCAACCGCAGCACCGCGTTCGGCAGCGGCAGGTTCGCCGACTGCATCCAGGTCGCCAACAGAACAGCGAACCTGAGCGAGCCTGCGGCACCTGAATCTGTAGTCGTGTTGGCGTTCATCACTAGTTACCTGCGGTCAACAGCGACTTGAGCGGGCTCCACCACGGCGTGCGGTGGCCGGTGTCGACTTTCACGGTGGCGCTGGTGCCGGAGAACAGCGGCAGGGCAGGGTCGGCGTCATCCAGTTCGAGACGCACCGGTACCCGCTGGACCACTTTCACCCAGTTGCCGGTGGCGTTCTCCGGTGGCAGCAGGGAGAAGTCCGAGCCGGCACCGGGGCTCATGCTGGTGACGTGGGCCTTGAACACGCGGTCCGGGTAGGTGTCGATGCTGATCGTCGCTTCCTGGCCCGGGCGCATGTGGGTGACCTGGGTTTCACGGAAATTGGCCTCGACCCAGATCTCGTGATCGGATATCAGCGCAAAGGCCGGTGCGCCGTTGTTGAGGTAGTTGCCCACCTGCAGATCATCGACCTTGGCAACGATGCCGTCGGCCGGCGCGTAGACCGTGGCGTAGGACAGGTACAGCTGCGCCTCGTCCAGTTGCGCCTTGGCTTCGCGTACCGTCGGGTGACTGTCGGCTTCGATGTTCGGGTTGCCGTTCAAGGCCACGACGGTGCTGGCGATCTGTTGTTCGATCGAGGCGATGCGCTGCCGGGAAATCTTCAGGTCGGTTTCGGCGCGCTCATAAATGGCACGGGACACGAACTCGGTGGCCACCAGGGCTTTCTTGCGGCCGAACTCCTTCTGGTCGAAGTCGGCGGACTCCTTGGCCGACTGCAATTCCGCCTGCTGCTGGCGGTAGCTGGCTTTCAGGCCATCAATACGCAACCGGGCAACGCTCAGTTGAGCCTGAGCGCGGTCAATCGCGATCTGCAAGGGCTTGGGGTCGATGCGAAACAGCACGTCACCCTTGTGCACCTTTTGGTTGTCCTCGACCGCGATGTCCACGACTTGCCCGGAAATCCGGGTGTTGATCGAGGCCTTGGCGACCCGGGCGTAGGCGTTGTCGGTGGTGACGAAGGGTTCGCCGGCCACGTATTTGGCGTAGCTGACGATGGCGAAGAGGGCAGGCACGCCGATCATCAGCCAGGGGCGGAGCTTTTCCTTGAACGGCTTTTTGATCCGCTCGGGGTGCTCGAAGGTCTGCGAAGCCGGGATATCGAACTGTTTGGTCATGACGAATACACCTCAAAACGAATAATTGCTGTGAGAAAGCAAACCCGTGCGCGGTGAGGAGGGTTGCTCCGCCTCGCTTGTTTCGTCGCCGCAAGACCCGTTTCGAGCTTCGCTTCAACAAACGTGAAATTCAGGAACTTCTGGTTCCTTCTTTTTGTGCGATGATGTAAGAATATCCCTGCACCCCCACTTCTCACAAGAGTTTTGTACGACATGGCACAAAATAAATCGACAGAAGGAAAAGGCCGCGGCCGGCCCCGCGCCTACGACCCCCAGACCGCGCTGCAGCAAGCGCTGGGTGTGTTCTGGAACACAGGCTATTCCGGCGCGTCCCTGGACAGCATCGCCACGGCGGCCGGCATGAACCGCCCCAGCCTCTATGCCGCGTTCGGCGACAAGCACGCGCTGTACATCAAGGCACTGGAGCAGTACTGGGAATTTGCCGCCGCCGACATGCAGGCAGCGCTGGCGGACACCGAGATGTCCCTGCGCGACGCGTTGCTGCGCTTCTACGAGGGGCAGTTGTCGATTTACTACTCGGGCGAAGGCGCGGCGCGGGGCTGCTTTGCGATTGGTACGGCGACCACCGAAGCCGTCGAAGACCCGGAAATTCGCGCCGTGCTCTCAGACCGGCTCAGCCGGCTGGATTCCGATCTGGAGGTGCGCCTGCGAACGGCCATCGAGTCCGGCGAATTGAAAGGCGATGTCGATGCCGGCGCGCTGGCGGTGCTCGCCGCTTCCTTGCTGCACAGCATTTCGATCCGTGCACGGGCGGGCAAACCGCGTGAAGAACTGAGCGAGCTGGCGCGTAACGCGGTCAACGTGATCTGCGGTGGGTGAGGTCGATGTGAGTGAAGGACTCGAAGACATTCTGGCCGAACGCCTTGCGGTGATTTTTTGCGGCATCAACCCTGGCGTGATGGCCGCCGCCCAGGGGCATCATTTTGCCGGGCGCGGCAATCGCTTCTGGCGCACCTTGCACTTGGCGGGGTTCACGTCCATGGAAGTGCGGCCGGAAAACGATCGGTCGATCTTGCAGTACCAGTGCGGCTTGACCGCCGTGGTCGAGCGACCGACGGCGCGGGCCGATCAACTGTCGACGCAGGAATTTCTTGCGGCGGCAGCGGATTTCGAAGGGAAGATTGCCCGTTATGCGCCACGCTGCGTGGCGTTTCTCGGCAAGGCGGCGTACTCGGCGCTATCAGGGCAACGAGAAGTGGCGTGGGGGCTACAGGCCCGGACATTCGGCAATGCCGCCGTTTGGGTGTTGCCCAACCCGAGCGGGCGAAATCGTGCGTTCAGCCAGGATCAGCTGGTGGACGCCTATCGAACCCTCAGGCTGGCGGCCATCGATCCCGCTCAGTAATTCATGCCGTCGTCGATGGCGATGCCCTGTGCCCGCATGGCCTTGATCAATTCGGCGCGGGTGCCGGGCAGGTTGAGCATGGTTGCCGCGCGCAATTGCATGACTTCCTCGGCGGTATAAGGCTGGTAATGCGCCGGCATGCTCGCACCCGCCATGCCGTCTTCGCGCATCAGCCAGTTGAGCAGGTCCGCCAGTTGCGCGTTGTTCAGCGCCGACTGCGACATGCCCGGCACGCGCACCAGAAATTCACGGCCACCGGGCACTTTCAGGAAGTTGCCGACAAAACCTTTCATCCGTGGCGTGTCGTTGGCCGCCGAACCCGTGCCATCGCCCAAATGGCAGCCGGCGCATTGCAACTGATAGTTCACGCCGACGCTGTAATTGGCCTGGGCGATGGGTGTTTGCGGCGATTCGTTGCCCGGTGCGTGTTGCTGGTTTGGATTGGGGATGGCCCGGGCATGGGCGAGCGGGGTGGTCATGAGGCAGACAAGACCGAGGATCAGCAACCTGCGCATAAAAAAACCTCTGCTGGCGACCCCGTAGGAGCTGCCGAAGGCTGCGATCTTTTAATCTTGCTCATGAGCGGTATCGAAAAGATCAAGATCAAAAGATCGCAGCCTGCGGCAGCTCCTACAGAAAAGAAAAACCGCCGGTTACTTGAATAACCGGCGGTATTGCGCGTTAAACCGCTACGCCGCGAATGATCGACACGGTGCAGTGGTAGATGTGCGATTTGGCGGCCAGGCACCAGTTCACATCGTTGTTGTTGAACGGGCGGTAGGCCGGTTCTTCACTGTCGTTACGGGTGCAGGCGCACTGGGCGCAGCTTTGCTTACCGCAGCAGTCGTTGTACGAAATGATGTAGTCCTTGCCGTCCGCCGGGTTGCGGCAGGTGCCGATCCAGGTGACTTGCGAGGCCTCGGTGCCCGGTGGGCAGGAGGTCACCGAACCACCGCAGCAGCTGCACAGAAAGCCGTCGATGGAGCAGTAGCGCCAGTAGTCGCAGCTGTTCGGATCGCCAGGGTCGCCGGCTTTCGGGTCAGTGGCGGCCAGTGCCTTGCTGGTACGGTCCAGCGGCAGCAGCACGGGCAGGGCGGCACCGGCCACGATCAGCGAGCCCATGCGAGCCAGCAGTTTGCGGCGCGAAGTGGTGTCGGCAACACGGCGCGAGGAGCGCTCGAACAACAGATCCAGCAGTTTCATGAAGGTCTCCCTGCCTTATCAGTGGCTATGGCCGTGGCTGTGGTCGTGGTTGTGAGGGTTATGCTCTTGAGGCTGAGCATTGAGGTACTGCTGCAGCGTGGCGTGCTTCAAGTGCTCGACCTCGAACAGGCTGTCCAGGTGCTCGCGTGAATTCACCAGGCCTTTGGCGCGCAAGGTGCCGGACTTGTCGATCAGCGCGGCGTACGGCAGCTTGCCGATCTGATAGGTCATGCCCACTTCCGGACCGACCACGTAAGTGGCGTCTTCCAGTTTGTGTTCGCGAATCAGCGCTTGCTGGGCGTCCATGTCACCATCGCTGACGAACACCACATCAAGGGTGCTGGCTTGTTCCTTGGCGATGGATTTGATCGCCGGCAGCAGCGACTTGCAGATCGGGCAGGTCGGCGAGAGGAAGAACAGCAGTTGCGATTTCTCGCCGGCATAACCGAAGTTCACCGGGCGACCATGACGGTCGGCAGCGGTCACTTGCGGGGCGGCTTCGTTGACAGCCACGCCTTTGTCCATCATCAGCGCGCCGGCCGGGGCCAGGCGGCCGTGCAGCACGCCAATCTGACGGACCAGGCCCATGACGACGAACGCCACGGCCACCAGCAATACCCAGAGCAGAACGTTGGAAACGATCAAGCCTTCCATTTTGATTACCTACCAATCAATTTGAGCAGAAGAGGGGAGTTCGCCGCCAGGCCATCGGCCGCGGCGTAGATGAGCAGCGCGACGGTGGCGCAGGCCAGGGTCACGAAGCCATCGAACACAGTCATGTCGCGCACGATCGGCGCGACGCTGGCGAGCAGCGCCAGCGCCACCAGCACGCCGTTGCGCAGCAGCAGGACCGGGCGCAGCGGTTGCGCCTGGTCGGGACCGGCACAGCCGCAATCGATGTCGCGACGACCGCGCCACAGGTTGATGCCGATGGCGGCGGCGTACAGCGCCAACAGGCCCGCCGCGCTCAGCGCCGCCCAGGGACGGCTGACTGGCACCAGCAACGCGAACGCGATGGCCAGTTCCAGCACCGGGATCAACCGCGCGCCCGGGCGCACCAGCGCGTCGGGCAGCAGTTGATAATCGGCAAGCTGTTTGCGAAAGCGCGCCGGAGCCCGCACCTTGTGGGTCGCGGCACTGGCCAGCAGCACCGCGATGGCGATGGCGCTGGCAATGATGAAGATCGGATCTGAATGCATGGCCGAACCTCTATTTAGTAGCTCATGACCTGAGTCGCGGTTTTCGCGACCTTGGCCATGGCGCCGGTGTGCTGGTTGGTCTTGAGGTCGAAGATCTGCAAGCCGCCCTCGACGTCGGTGCCCAGCAACAGCGGCTTGTCATCGCCGGTGGCCTGCATGCTCCACACCGGAACCGGCGCTTCCAGGGTGCCGATTTTCTTCCCGGTCTTCAGGTCGAAGGCCCAGATCAGGGTGCTCGGGTCTTCCCACTTCATCG
The DNA here is from genome assembly GCF_902498195.1 of Pseudomonas fluorescens. Classification (GTDB taxonomy): domain Bacteria; phylum Pseudomonadota; class Gammaproteobacteria; order Pseudomonadales; family Pseudomonadaceae; genus Aquipseudomonas; species Aquipseudomonas fluorescens_BU. The sequence goes on from NZ_CABVIY010000004.1 coordinate 563,361, forward strand.
GTTCGTGGGCGTCGTGCATCAGCACGTACAAACGGTTCAGCTTCGGCGCGACCGCCATCAGCTGCCAGCCGCCCGGCGCCCAACCGGCTTTCTTCTCTTCTTCAGTGACCAGCGACCAGCTCGGCAGGATCTTCGGCGCATCGGCGCTGAAATCCACGGCGCGCACGGTGCCGGTGGTGGTGGTGAAGTAGTAGGTGTCGCCGACGTTGACCGCACGCTCCACCAGTTTTTCCGCGTTCGGGTCGAAGAATGGCGTGCGGCTGCGCGCGGTTTCCTGGCCCTGGTCGTTGATCGTCACCACTTGCAGGCTGCCGTCGCCGCACAGCGAAGCGAACTTGCGCTTGCCGATCGGGTAGTTGAGTACGCAACCGGGAATCGCGATCTCGGTGGCGACGGCCTTGCTCTGGGTATCGACCACGGTCACCGAGGTGGACGGGGTGAAGTTGTAGACGTAGACGAAACGGTCATCGCCGCTGGTCTTCAGGCCGTAGCGCTGGGTCAGCGATTCGGCGCGCTTGTTCGGGATCAGCACTTCCCAGGCCGGCGACAGGGTCGAGGTGTCCCAGGCGGTCAGCACGTCGGTGCGGGTGCCACGGGTGCCACGGGAATACCAGATGTCGGCGGCGTAGAGGGTCTTCTTGTCATGGCTCAGGGCCGAAGGCGCGGCAAAGCCGGTCGGCACCATGCCCAGCACACGTTTCTGGTCGGGGTCGACCACGGTGACGCGACCGGCGACGAAACTTTCGAACTCGACATCGACGACGAACGCGCGGTGCGGTTCAGCCGGGAATGCCAGGGTGGTCTGGCCGATGCCGGTATCGGCGGGCAGCTCCGCACGGGCACTGTTCAAACCGAGTACAAGCAGGCTCAGGCCTAGCGCTGACTGTACGGAGATCCTGTTTGTTCGCATAAGGGGAACTTCCTGAATTGTTGGTAACGCGGATCGCGGGTGAGTGGGCAGATTCTGACCAGTGAATAGTGCCTCGCCCGTCCAACTCGGGAATTGCCCTGCCTGCCAAGTGTTTGTGTATCTGTGCCAGTCGTGGCGAAGATCATAAGATCGCAGCCTGCGGCAGCTCCTACAGGTATACGCATAACCCTGTAGGCGCTGCCGCAGGCTGCGATCTTTTGCTTTCAGGCGGGATTTGCAAGGGGAAGGGAAAAGGTGAACACAGCGCCGCACGGCTCCAGGTTCTGCGCCCAGATATCCCCGCGATGCCGGCCGATGATGTTCTTGCACAGCGCCAGGCCAATCCCGTTGCCGCTGACCTTGGACGAAAAGAAACCATCAAACAGCTTCTCCTGCGCCTCGGCCTGAATCCCGCGCCCACGGTCTTCGATACGCACCCGCGCCACGCCGTTTTCGGCGCTGGCCTGAATGCGCAGCACACGGCGTTCCAGGGGCAGGTCGGTCATTTCTTCGATGGCATTGAACGCCAGGTTGAGGATCACCTGGCCAATCAGCACCTTCTCGCAGCTCACCCGCAGCGGCTCGGGTGACGGCACGATTTCTACCTTTATCAGGCTCGGATCGGCCCGCAAGCTGATGAAGTAACGGGTTTCACGCAGCAGTTCGTTGAGGTCGACCAGTTCTTCGCTCTGCTCCAGCTTGACCACGTAGTCGCGCACGCTCTTGATGATCACCGAGGCGTGTTCGATCTGCCGTACGGCACTTTGCAAACCCCAGACGACACCCTCGTCGGTGCCTCCCGCATTACCCAGGCGAATCAGCGTGCCTTCGATGAAATTGCGCGTAGCGGCCAGGGGTTGGCTCAACTCGTGGGCAATGGCCACGGCCATTTCGCCCATGGCGTTGTAGCGCGCCAGGTATTCGATTTTCTGTTCGCTGACCCGGCGGGCTTCTTCGGCTTGCACCTGTTCGGTGACGTCGCGAAACAGCAGCAGATGCCCCACCAGATCGTCTTCGATCTCAATGAATCGGCAGGTCGCGTCGTGCCAGCGCCACGCACCGTCAAGCCGTTGCAGCTTGTAGTGCACGCTGAACGGCAGGTGTTCGGGCGTTTCGTTGGACAGTTGCTTTAACAGGCGCTGGCGGGAAGCGTCGTCGCACCATTGGAGGAAATTCTTGCCGATCAGCTTGTGCACATCGCTGTTGAGCAAATGCGCCCCGGAGTCGCTGATAAATCGTATTTCACCCTCGGGCCCCAGCACCGCCACGCCTTCGGCCAGGTCCTGCATGAACGCCTTGAGCCGGCTTTCGAAACGCTTGAGGTCGCGCTTGACCTTGTCTTCCTTGGAGATGTCGCGGAACTGCACCATCAGCACATCGCGGCCTTCCAGGTGCACCAGCGTCGCCACCGCCTCGGACAGGATTTCCACGCCCTGCTTGGAGCGATAGCACCACTCGATGGCGCGCTGGCCCGTGCGCGCGGCGCCTTCGAGCCAGCGCAGCCCCACCGAACGCCGGTACTTGGGCGCGTCGCGGGTCATGTCCGGGGCCTTGAGCGGGGTGAGTTCTTCGAGGGTGAAACCCAGCGCCGCCAGGGCGGCGGCGTTGGCCCAGAGGATCTCCTTGCTGTGGGCATCATGAAGAATGATGCACAGCGGCATGGCTTCGATCAGGGTGAAAAAGTCGTTGTGTTTTGGCAAGTACATCGCGCAGCCCTTGGCGGCAGGGGGGGTGACCGGTGGAACCGGAAGTATGGCTTTTTATACCGGCTCGCGCCCGGTGATGCGCTCAGAGGTAACCGGGGGCGGTCTAGGGGTTTTCTTTAGTCGGGGGGCTGCACGCACCAATAGTTGCGCCGGGACGCGGTTTTTACACTGGACCGCAATGCAAGGGTGACGCCGATCCCCTACGAAGAGCGGCACGCGGTTACCCCACCAAACAATAAGCAAAACGGAGAAAGCCCATGCTGCGTTCAGCGGTTGCGCAACAAGACGCCCCGGTCGGCGTTGACGAGCCTGTCGTCGACAGCCTGGCATTCCAGCAAGTGCTGGATGAAGTGCGCCAACGTCGCGACGAATTCGACAGCGTCTCCCACGTGCCACGGGACATGATCGAGCGCTTCAAGCAGGTGGGGATCTATCGCGCCGCCACGCCGAAGTGCTACGGCGGCGATGCATTGGCGCCTGCACAGTTCTTGCAACTGATCGAACGCATTTCCGAAGCCGACGGTTCCGCCGGCTGGGTCGCCAGTTTTGGCAGCGCCGGTGTCTATCTCGCCGCTTTGCCGCCAGAAACCCTGGCTGAAATTTACGCCGACAGCCCGGACCTGGTGTTCGCCGGCGGCCTGTTCCCGCTGCAACCGGCCGAAGCCGTCGACGGAGGCTGGCAGGTCAACGGCACCTGGAAATTCGCCAGCGGCTGCAAAGGCGCCGACTTGCTCGGTGTCGGCATCGGCGCGGCAGGCGGCAAGCCACGCACCGCCGTGTTCCGCCCGGACCAGGTCGAGATCGTCGAAAACTGGGACGTGGTCGGCCTCAAGGGCACCGGCAGCCATGACCTGCGCGTGACCAACAAGCACATCGATGAGCGCTGGACGTTTATCAGGGGTGGGGCTGCAACCATTGATGAACCGCTGTTCCGCTACCCGTCGATTGCCTACGCCGCGCAAGTGCTGGCGGTGGTCAACCTCGGCCTGGCCCGTGCCGCCCTCGATGAAGTCAGCCGCATGGCCGGCGGCGGTGGCATCACCGGTGCACCGAAAATGGCCGACCGCGCCTACGTTCGTATTGAAATCGCCAAGGCCGAAGCCAGGCTCAGCGCCGCTCGCGGGTTCTTCTACAACACCACCGAACAGGTGTGGGACTCGATCCTGGCCGGCAACCCGGTCACGCCTGAGCAGACCAGCCTGTTGCGCCTGTCCGCGATCCACGCGTCCCAGGCCGGTGCCGCCGTGGTGCAAAGCGCCTACAGCCTGGCCGGGACCACCGCCATCTACCTGCGCCATCCGCTGCAACGCTACCTGCGCGACTCGATGGTGGTGACCCAGCACGCCTTCCTCAGCGAAGGGCTGTACGACGGCGCCGGCTCGGTGTTCCTCGGCGTGCCGCCGTTCCCTGGCTACATCTGAATTTCATTATTTGATTAAGGATCTACAACATGTCCCAAGCTACCCAGGAACCGTTGCGCGTCGTCTTCTGCATCGGCATCACCCAGAACTTTTTCGACCTGCCCACCGGCGAAGGCCTGAGCGTGTGGAAAGGCTTCAGCCGGATGATGGCGGACCTCGGTGCAATGCCCGGCATCAACGTGCTCGGCGCCATGGATGACGACCGCCTGATGGTCGGCCCGTCCACCACATCGCCCTGGACCGTGTACATCATGGCCGACGTCGACTGCCACCAGTCGGTGATCGACGCCTGCAACCTGTTCCGCACCACGCCGGTGAACGAGTACAGCCTGTGGCGCTACGCCAAGGTCGAAGCGCGCATCGGTCGCCCGCTGACCATTCCCGACGCGGCCAAGGTGTAAGCCATGAACGAGGCCTTGCTGCAGCGTCTGGCGACGCTGGAAGGGGAAAGTGCAGTGCGCCGCCTGATGGCGCGCTACATGGACCTGTGCGATGTGCCGAGGGCGCAGGCCCTAGTCAGCGAACTGGCGGCGTTGTTCTGCCTCGATGCGATCTGGGAAGGCGTGGGGCGCGAGACTGCGCAGACCTTCGGCCAGCATCGTGGACGCGAGGCCGTGGCCGCTTTCGTCGGCGGCTACCTGCCGCCGTCGGATCACTTCCGGCTGAACCTGCACTACCTCACCAGCGAGTGGATTGCGGTCGACGGCAACACGGCGCAGGGGCAGTGGATCATGCAGCAGATTTCCACCTACGCCGATGGCCGCACTGAAATGTTCGGCACCCGCCTGAACATCGATTTTCGCTGCGTCGACGGCACCTGGCTGATCGCGCATTTCCGCACGCAACGCCTCTTCAACCAGGAGCTGAGCGTATGAGCACCTTCATCAGCGAATTCCTCCTCGGTGGCAACGGCAAGCGCGTTGCCATCAAGGACTCCATCGACATCGCCGGCTACCCGACCCGCTCGGGCAGCCGCGCCTTCGCCGATGCACCGGCAGCGACCCAAAACGCTGAGGTGGTGGACGCGATTATCAACGCTGGCTGGCAGATCGTCGGCAAGACCAACCTGCATGAACTGGCCTTTGGCGTAACCGGCATCAACGACTGGACCGGCACGCCGGTCAACCCGCAAGCGCCTGATCGGGTGCCGGGCGGTTCGTCCAGCGGTTCGGCCTCGGCCGTCGCCGCCGGCCTGGCCGACATCGCCATCGGCACCGACACCGGTGGTTCGGTGCGGGTGCCGGCGGCGTGCTGCGGCGTTGCCGGGCTCAAGCCGACTTATGGTCGTGTCAGTCGCGTCGGCGCGCATCCATTGGAATCCAGTCTCGATTGCGTCGGCCCGTTCGCGAGAACCATGGACGACCTGATCGCGGCCATGCAGGTGATTTGCCCGGGCTTCACCGCTCAGGGCCTGCCCGGTGACGGCGCCAAAGTCGGCTTTATCGAAGTGGCCTGCGACGCGCACCTGCAAGCCAGTCTGGGCGCCGCCGCCGACCGTGCAGGCTGGCGTCGCAGCAGCCTGCACCTGAGCGAATTCGAAGCCGCATTCACCGCCGGCCTGACCGTGATCAATGTTGAAAACTGGGCCGCGTTCGGTCACCTGACCGGCCAGGGCCTGATCGGTGCCGACGTGGAAACCCGTTTGCTGGCTGCCAGTCGCACCACGCGCGAAGAACTGGCCCTGGCCGAAGCCGTGCGCGCCCGTTTTACCCGGCAGGTGGATGCAGCGCTGGAAGAGTTCGCGGTGCTGTTGCTGCCGACGCTGCCAAGCCTGCCGCCAACCCTGAGCGAAGCCCGCGCTGGCAGCAAGGCCGTGGCCGGCATGACCCCGCTGGTACGACCTTTCAACCTCAGCGGCCATCCGGCGCTGACGGTGCCGGTGGAACTCGATTGCGGCGGGCTGAAAGTCGGCCTGCAAATTGTTGGCCGTAAAGGCCAGGACGAACTGGTCTGCGCCTTTGGTGCGCAGCTGCAACAGAGCATGGCCGGTTGATCGCCAGCAGTCTCTAAAACGAAATCATAAAAATAAGCCATGAGGAGAACCGCATGAGCACTCATGAATACCGGCTGATCGCAACGTCGAAAAGCCCCGAAGACCTGGTCCAGCACGACCGCGTCGACGTCTCGCTGTACAACGATCCGGCACTGTTCGAAGCCGAGCTGGACAAGATTTTCTACCGCACCTGGGTGTGGGTTGCCCACGAAAGCGAAGTGCGCAACAGCGGCGACTTCAAGACCGCGATGATCGGCCGTCGCCCGGTGATCGTCGTGCGCGACAAGAAGAACAACATCAACGTCCTGGAAAACCGTTGCCGCCACCGTGGCGCGACTGTGTGCGAGAAGCACAAGGGCAACGCCACCGGTTTCACCTGCCCGTACCACAGCTGGTCCTACGGCCTGGACGGCAAGCTGCGTGCGCTGCCATACCCGGACGGCTACGAAGGCATTCTGGAAAAATCCGAGCTGCCGCTGACCAGCCTGCGCGTCGAGAGCTACGCGGGCATGGTCTTCGCCAGCTACAACGACGAGATCGAACCGCTGGAAGATTTCCTTGGCGGCGCCAAGCACTGGATGGACCTGTTCATGAAGCAGGGCGCCGGTTATCCGATCAAGACCCAGGGCGAACACAAGTTCAGCTTCAAGGGCAACTGGAAGATCCAGCTGGAAAACACCACCGACGGTTACCACTTCCCGATCGTGCACAAGTCGTTCATGTCGTCGGTGGATGAAGAAACCTCGGAAATGCTCTCGTTCATGACCGACGAGCAAGCCGTGACCCACTCGCTGGGCAACGGCCACAGCGTGATGGTGATGGTGCCGGAGCACGTCGACCTGGATCACGACGACGGCACCGAGCAACTGCAAGAGCGCTTCGCCCACGTCACCGAAGAACTGTCGAAAACCATGGAGCCTGCACAGGTGCGCCGCATCGTGCGTTCGCTGCACGGCGCCGGGTTCAACCTGAACCTGTTCCCCAACGTGGCCATGTCGATGTCGTTCTTCCGCGTGCTGCGTCCGGTGTCGGTCACCGAAACGGAAATCCGCCACGTGGCCCTGGGCATGGACGGCGGCCCGGAAATCGCCAACCGCGAGCGCATGCGCATTCACGAACACTTCCAGGGCCCGTTCGGTTTCGGCAGCCCCGACGACGCCGAGGCCTGGGACCGCGTGCAGCGCGGCTCCTATGCCGGCGTTGACGCACCGATCCTGGTCAACCGCGGCCTGAACCGCGAAGTCACCGCCGAGAACGGTGACAAAGTCAGCCACGCCACCGACGAAGGCGGCATGCGCGGTGCCTACGACATGTGGAAAAGGATGATGAGCCAATGAGCAATCACGACACCCTGAACGGTTTTTCCGGCCCGCTGGCCCAGGCCATCGAATTCATCTGGCGCGAAGCCGAATTGCTGGACCACAAGAACTACGCCGAGTGGGCGACCCTGTGGAGCGACAGCGGCAAGTACATCGTGCCGATCGACCCGGACACCGAAGATTTCGAAGCAACGCTGAACTACGCCTACGACGACGCGCGCATGCGTGACCTGCGCATCGAACGCCTGACCGCCGGCTACTCGCCGTCGGCGGTGGACGCGGCGAAAACCATCCGCACCGTCTCGCGTTTCCGCCTGGTGGAAGCGGCCGGCGACATCGTCGAAGTCAATTCGGCGCAGTTGTTGTACGCCTACAAGCGTGGCGTGCACACGCCGTTCGTGGCCGACCTGAACCACCGCATCCGCTTCACCGACGGCGTGCCGAGCCTGGAGCGCAAGGTTGTGCGCCTGATCAACTCCACCGACAGCCTGAGCGCGCTCGGCTTCCTTCTGTGAGGGCAACATCATGAGTCGAGTAGCCTTGGTCACAGGTGCCTCGCGCGGACTGGGCGAGCATATCGCCCGCCGTCTGCATGCGGCGGGGTATCGCGTCGGTCTGGCCGATGTGCAGATTGAAGGCGTGCAACGCCTGGCGCTGGAACTCGATAGCAGCGGCGCCAGCGCCATGGCCATCGAACTGGATGTGCGCAGCAAGGCGGATTTTGTCCGCGCCCGCGACTTGCTGACTGAGCGTTGGGGCGGCAGCGACATCCTGGTGAACAACGCCGGCGTGTCGAAGGTCGCGGCATTGATGGACATCACGCCCGAAGAGTTCGACGAGTCGATGGCGATCAACCTGCGCGGCACCTTCGTCGCCTGCCAGGTGTTCGGCGCACACTTTGCCGAGCGTGGCTTCGGGCGCATCGTCAACATCGCCTCGCTGGCCGGACAGAACGGCGGCACCGCCACCGGCGCGCATTACGCGGCGGCCAAGGGTGGCGTGGCGACGCTGACCAAGGTCTTTGCCCGCGAACTGGCGCCGCAAGGGGTGACGGTCAACAGCATTTCGCCAGGCCCGCTGGACTTGCCGGTGGTGCGCGAAACCGTGGCCCCGGAGCGCCTGGAACAGATTATGAAGATGATCCCGGCGGGCACCCTCGGCGACCCGACGTTCATCGCCGACAGCGTGTTGCTGCTGATTGCCGATAACGCCACCTCCGTGACGGGCGCGTGCCTGGACATCAACGGCGGCTTGTTCATGCGCTGATCCCGAAACAACCCCTGTAGGAGCTGTCGAGTGCTACGAGGCTGCGATCTTTTTATTTTCATAAGCAAGCTCAAAAGATCGCAGCCTTCGGCAGCTCCTACAGGGGCCGTGGTTCAAGCAATGTGTTTAACCGAAATAACAGTATTCAGGTGATGCAATGATGAAGGTGAAGATCGAAAGGATCGTCGACGAAGCGCTGGATATCCGTTCCTTTCGCCTCGTGCGCAGTGACGGCCAGCCGCTCGACACCTATGAGCCGGGTGCTCACGTCGACCTTACCGGGCCGACGGGCGTGACCCGCCAGTATTCCCTGTGCAGCCCGCCCCGGGATCGCCGCGCCTATCTGGTGGCGGTGAAAAAGGAAGCGCAGTCGCGCGGCGGATCGCAGGCCTTGCACGAGCAGGTAGAAGAGGGCATGGAGCTGGAGATGGGCGCACCGCGCAATCTCTTCCGCCTCGATGAGGCCGCCAGCGAACACGTGCTGTTCGCCGCCGGCATTGGCGTGACGCCGCTGCTGAGCATGGCCTATCGTCTGGCGGAAAGCGGCCAGCCGTATCGCCTGCACTACTTCGCCCGTTCGGCCGAGTACGCCGCGTTCACCGAGCTGCTGGCGACGAACTTTGCCGACAACGTGTCGTTCCATTACGGCGTCGAACCCGCCGATCTGGACGCCGCCTTGAGCGAATGCCTGGACCGTGCCGGCCCCGAAGCCCACGTCTACACCTGCGGCCCGGCGCCGTTCATGAACAAGGTGGTGGAAGTGGCGGCGCGCAGCCGTTGCGACGACGCCATTCACCTTGAGCATTTCGCGGCAGATCCTGCGGCCAACAGCGCGCCGACCGGCAGTTTCGAAGTGGAACTGGCCAGCTCCGGCGTGGTGCTTCACGTGCCGGCCAACACCAGCCTGGTCGACGTGCTCCAGGCCCACGGTTGCGACATCGACACCGAATGCCGCGAAGGCATCTGCGGCACGTGCATCGTGGAGGTATTGGACGGCTTGCCGGAGCACCGTGACAACTGCCTGTCGAACAAGGAAAAGGCGTCCAACAAGCAGATTTGCGCCTGCGTCTCACGGGCGCTTTCCGCTCGTCTGGTATTGGACATTTAAGGGCTTTCCACGCTGGAAAGCCGACGCCGGAGCCTGTTGAATGGGCGCCCGGCGGCCATCGAGGGAGGGATGGCTGGAGTACGAATCATTTTTAACGAGCCGCTCGACGAAGCGGCCGGAAAATAACAACAAAAACACGTGAGGCTTTGCGGACATGATTACAGCATCGGCGGTGCGCAATGAGGCGTTCGAAACCTGGCTGAGCCAGGTAAACCAGGCCTGCGGGCGTTTCGATGCGCGCGCGCTGGACACTGATTTTTATGGCGAGCTGGCAGAATTTCGCAGCGGCGCGATCAAGCTCAGCGTGGTCGACATGGCGCACGTGCACCTGTATCGCAGCAGCAAGGACGTCAGCGTCAGCAGCGACGGCCACTACTACGCGGTGTTCCAGATGCGCGGCAGTTCGCAGCTGGAGCAGGGCGACAACCGTGCGCAACTGGGCTGTGGCGACATCGCCCTGATCGACGCCAGCCGTCCCAGCGACATGACCTACAACGACGATTCAAGGCAGCTGTCGCTGATCCTGCCGCGCCAGGTGGTGGAGCGGGGTTCGCACTTCACGGCGGTGAACTGCGCCACGCGCATCGGCGCCAGCAGCCCGCTGGCGGCGATGGCCAACAAGCTGGTGCTTGAGACTCGTCAGCAGGAAGGGCTGGAGATGCAGGAAAGCGAAGCCGTGCTCGACGCCCTGGTCAGCCTGCTGTTGCCTGGCGTCAGCGCCCGCGACAGCGCTGGCGATGCCCACGAGCGGCAATTTCGCAAGATCATCGCCTTCATCGACGAACACATCAGCGACGAAGAGCTCTGCCCCGAGCTGATCGCCCGGGAGGTCGGGGTGTCGGTACGCGGGCTGTACCGGATGTTCTCCAAGCGCGGGCTGGTGGTGGCGCAATACATCAAGCATCGGCGCCTGGACTTCTGCGCGCAAAACCTGCGCCGCAGCGATGTCGAGCAGAAGCTGTCGGCGCTGTGCTATGCCTGGGGCTTCTCCGACTCCAGCTACTTTTCCTCGGCGTTCAAATCGCGCTTCGGCGTATCGCCGGGGGCTTACCGCAAGCGCTATAGCCAGAATTGATGTTGAATCTGCCGGCCCTTTCGCGAGCAAGCCCGCTCCCACATTTGATCGGCGTCGTACGCAAATCCAATGTGGGAGCGGGCTTGCTCGCGAAGGCGGCTTCAGCTTTTGCGAAGAGCTAAACCTCTAACCCCCCATCTCAATGCCGCGCCGGCTCCTCCGCCGGCAAATGCAGCACCTCGCGCACCAGCATGGCAATGCTGGTCACGCCCATCTTTTCCTTGATCTTGGTGCGGTGCACATCCACGGTTTTCACGCTGATGTTCAGTTCCCGGGCAATCACCTTGCTGGCCTTGCCATCGATCACCAGCATCAGCACTTCGCGCTCGCGGCTGGTCAGCAGGGCCAGTTTGCCTTGCAGGTTCTGGCGCTGCTCCTGGTCGGCCTGGGCGTGCACGGCGGTCTTCAGCGCGGCCTGGATGCGGTCGATCATCTGCTGCGGGTTGTAGGGCTTCTCGACGAAGTCCAGCGCGCCATTCTTCATCGCCGTCACCGACATCGGGATGTCGCCATGGGCCGAGACGAAAATGGTCGGCAAGGTGCTGCCGCGCTGGTTGAGGATCTCCTGCAGCTGGAAACCGCTGGTTTCCGGCATGCGCACGTCCAGCACCAGGCACGCCGGTTGCCGCGGGTCGTACTGGCTGAGGAACTCTTCGGCGCCGGCAAAGCATTGCGCCTGCACGCTGACCGACTCCAGCAGCCAGGCCAGTGAAGTGCGCAGGTCCTTGTCGTCGTCAACGATGTAAACAATCGGTTTGCGGGTTTGCATCAGGGGCTGCCACGAGAAATTCTATTTATTGTTATCGCACGCGAACACGCGCGGCGCACATCGGCTCGTCTTTTCGGAGCCAGATAGCAGGATACCCACTGTCACCGGCCCTTGCGATAAAGAAACCACCTAGTCGACTAGCGGAAAGCCTAGCTCGGTGTGGTGATCGTCAGAATGGTTGGAGCCGGTGCCCGGCCGTACTCTAGATCCATCACCTACGGACCGCTTCGATCGCGGTCCTCCTGAAGGAAGGGGCATCGACATGGCCGACCTGAGCCAGCAGCAAATCGACTTTCGCAACGCCATGGCGCAGCTGCCTGCGGCGGTGAACATCATCACCACCAATGGCCCGGGCGGCCGCTGCGGCATCACCGCCAGCGCCGTGTGCTCGGTGACCGATTCGCCACCGACCGTGCTGGTGTGCGTCAACCGCAACAGCGCCACCCATGACGTGTTCCGCGCCAACGGCCGGCTGTGCGTCAACGTGCTGTGCGGCGAGCAGGAAGAACTGGCCCGGCACTTCGCCGGCATGACCAAAGTGCCGATGGCCGAGCGTTTTGCCTGGGACCTGTGGGACGACGGCGCCGCTGAAGTGCCGGTGCTGCGCGACGCCCTGGTGCAACTGGAAGGGCGGATCAGCGAGTGCAAGGAAGTGGGCTCGCATTCGGTGATGTTCGTGGAGCTGGAGAAGGTGGGCGTGCGCGAGCAGGGCGACAGCCTGGTGTACTTCAACCGCTTGTTCCATCGACTGGAGCACGCTGCCGCAACCTGCTGAGAATTGCTGTGGTAGGAGCTGCCGAAGGCTGCGATCTTTTGATGTTGTTGTTAAAAGCAACATCAAAAGATCGCAGCCTTCGGCAGCTCCTACATTTGTGGTGCGTGTCAGGTGAAATGCTTGTTGTAGGTGCCGGCCCCTTCGCGAGCAAGCCCGCTCCCACACGGCGCAGTACCTGTGGGAGCGGGCTTGCTCCGGGCGGCGTTCCGACGAAAGCGGTCTATCAGACCTGCAAATACTCCCGAGCCAGTTTACAAGCCCGCTCAATCAACATCGGCGCCATTTCAATCGCTGTCTGCGTGCCCTGGCGGGTATGAATCCAGCCCAGATACGTGGTGCCTCGCAGCAATAAAAACAGCGCCAGCGTCTGCCGATCCGCCTCGGCCAGCGGTTTCACCGCGTGATACCCCTCAAGCAGCGCCGCCTTGATTTGCTCGTAGCGCGGGTCATCCAGGCAGAAGTACAGCGCCGTGGCCAGCTCGAACATGTGCCAGCCAAAACCGGCATCATCAAAGTCGATCAGGCGCAGGCTCGGGCCTTCGATCAGCAGGTTCTCCGGCACCAGGTCGGCGTGGATCATGCCGAAGTTGTCCAGGTGCCGGCCGTATTGGCGCAAGTCCCGGCGCGCCTGGCGTCGCGCCTGTTGCAGCAACTCGCGTTGCTCGTCGCTCAGCTGTGCCAGCTCCCAGAAACGCCCCCAGAACGGGTTGGCGCCGATCAAGCCTTCCTCATCCCAGGCATGCCGGACGAACTCGTCCGGCTGCTGCCAATGGGCCGAATGCAGGTGAATGCGCGCGGCAATCGCCCCGGCTTCGGCAAACAGGAAATCGATTTCAGTGTCCGCCTGCACGCCAGACTCGGAAGTGCCAGCGGTGGCGCCGGGCAGCCAGGCGAGCATGTCGACATGGCGCTCACCGACATCGGCATGGCTCACTTCGATCAGATGGCGCTGGTCCTGGGCGCGAATGATCTGCGGCACGGTAATGCCGGCGCCTTCCAGCGCCTCCATCCACAACAGCTCGGAACGCAAGGCTGCTTCGCAGTGGTAGCCGTTGCGGTGGATGCGCAGGGCCACGCGCTGGCCGTCGTGGCGCCAGGCGGAGAACACGGCGTTCTCGCGGAACTTGACCAGTTCGATGTCGGCGAAATCGCCGTCCCAGTGTTGCAGGGCGTGGCGCGCCAGGTCGTGCAAATGAGCGACCTGTTGGTCGTGGCTCAAGGTATGGAATTGCGTCATGTCAGCTCCTCAAATCGCACTCAGTGCCTGGTCCAGGGTGTCGACGAACAGGTCGGCGTGATCGCGGCCGAACACCAGCGGCGGGCGCAGCTTGAGGATGTTGTCACCGGCGCCGATCTTGCTGATCAGCACGCCGTTTTCACGCATGTCGTTGACCACCTTGCGTGCTTCCAGCCCGGCGGGATCCTTGCTGGCGTGATCACGCACCAGTTCCATGGCGAAAAACAGGCCCTTGCCGCGCACATCGCCAATGATCGAGTGTTTGCCGGCCAGTACCTGCAAACGCTGTTGCACATAGGCGCCCACGTCTTGCGCGTTGTGCAGCAGTTGCTGTTGTTCAATCACGTCCAGCACCGCCATGCCCACCGCAGCCGCCACTGGCGAACCGCCGAAGGTGTTGAAGTACATGGCGTTGCGGCCAAAGGATTCGACCAGTGCCTTGTGAGTGATCAGGCCGGCCAGCGGATAACCGTTACCCATGGGCTTGCCGAGGGTGACGATGTCCGGCGTGACGCCATGGGCCTGATGCCCCCACAGGTGATCGCCGGTGCGACCGAACCCGGATTGCACCTCGTCGGCGATGAACAGGCCGCCCGCCGCGCGGATCAACTCCGCGGCCTTGGCGACGAAGCTGGCCGGCACTCGCGGCAAGCCTTCGTTGGCGAACAGGGTGTCGATCAGCAGCGCTGCCGGGCGAATGCCCTGGGCCTGCATCGAAGCAATCGCCGCGGCGATATTGGCCGCATATTCCTCGGCCAGTTGCGCTTCGCTGGTGCCGGCGGGGGCGCGGTACAGGCAGGGGATCGGCACGGCGCGGGCATGGGCGGCGAAGGGTTCCGGCGAGGGCAGGGCGGTGGTGACTTCGGCCAGCGACGCCGAGTTGCCGTGGTAGTTGTAGTCGCTGACGATGATCCCGGTGCCGCCACTGGCGAAACGCGCCAGGCGCAGCGCCAGCTCGTTGGCCTCGGTGCCGGTGCAGGTGAACATCGCGGTGTCCAGCGGCTGGGCGAAGGTCGCGGTGAGGCGTTCGGCGTAGCGCACCACCTGCTCATCCAGGTAGCGCGTGTGGATGTTCAGCGTGGTCGCCTGGCGGTGCATCGCCTCGACCACCTGCGGGTTGCAGTGACCCACGCAGGGTACGTTGTTGTACACGTCCAGGTAGCGGCGACCGTCGACGTCGAACAGCCACACGCCTTCACCGCGCACCAGGTGCAGCGGTTTGTCGTAGAACAGTGGCGAGGCGCTGCCGAGGACGCGGTGGCGGCGTTGCAGGAGAGTGTCAGGCATGGTCTGGAACCTCGATGACGGTGGTGCGGCGAGTGCGCAGCAGGAAGTTGAAAATGCACAGGGCGAAGGTGACGGCGAGGGCGATCAGCATCTTGACGTCGAGCTGGAAGCAGGCGGCGATCACCACGAGCGTCAACGCCAGGCCCAGCCAGGCGACCAGTTTTCCGCCGATCAGGCTGAAAGGGCGTGGCAGGTCCGGCTGGCTGGTCTTGATGCGCAGGTACGCGCCGAAGATGAACAGGTAGCAAACGTTGAGCAGCAGCACGACGGCGAGCATCACCGTGGCCGGGTCGATGGCGGACAACGGCAGGCCGATGGCGCCGATCAACAGCAGGGCAGGGAATGGCGTGCCGCGCTGGCCGGTCTTGCCCAGCCACTGCGGGAACAGGCCGTCGCGGGCCATGGCGAACAGTTGCCGGGACGCGGCGTAGACCAGGGAGAAGAAGGTCGCGATCAAACCGAACACGCCGCCGCAGCCAATCACCTTGGCCAGCCACGAGCCTTCACCGAACGCGCTGTTGCTGGACATCGCCGCGTACAACGGGTCGCCCGCCGAACCCACCAGCTCGACGCCGCCGGCACCCGGTGCGCACACCAGAACGACCAGCGCGGTCACCAGCAAAGTACCAATCGCCGCGAGAATGCCGCGCGGCATGGTGCGCCCGGGGTTGTCCGCTTCTTCCGCCGCCGAGCCGGTCTGCTCGACCGTGATGAACAGCCAGATGGCGAAGGGCACGCAGGCGAAGATGCCGCCGAGGCTCACCGGTGTGGCGACATTGGCCGGCAAGGCCAGCAGGTTGGACAGCTCGACGTGAGGCGCCATGGCCACGCCGAAGGTCAGCAGGGCGACCACGGCGATCACCCCGGCGATGAACGTCAGGCCCATGGCTTCGCCGACACCGCGCAGGTGGATGCCGATGATCACGACGAACAGGGCGATCTTCACCGGCCAGCCGCCGAGGCCGAAAATCGACTCGGTGTAGGCGCAAATGAAGGTCGCTGCCGCGCCGGTGCCGATGGTCAGCGCCAACGCGCAAGCGACACCCACCAGATAACCCACGAATGGCCCGAAGGCGCTTTGCGCATAGACGAACACGCCGCCAGCGCTGGGCAACGCCGTGGACAGTTCCGCCACGCAGAGCGCCAGGCCACCGCAGAGCAAGGCCATCAACAGCGTGGCGATCAGCATGTTCAGCCAGCCACCGGCCGCCAGCCCGAAGTTCCAGCCGGAAAACTGCCCGGCCACCACCAACGCAATTCCAAGGCCGGCAATCTTTGGCCAGCCCAACGCACTTTTCTTGAGCACAGACGTCTCCCGCGACCCGAAGGCCGATTTATTGTTTTAGTGAGAAATGGAGGGGGTTGAGCGTTGCTTTGCGCTTCGATACTACGCGCGGGGGAAGGCGCGGCATGTTTGCGTGCATGCCAGGTGCTTGGTTGTGGATGCCAGAATTTTGCATCCGGCGCCGAACAAATGTGGGAGCGGGCTTGCTCGCGAAGGGGCCGGCACATCCGATATTTTTATCGACTGACACTCCGTCTTCGCGAGCAAGCCCGCTCCCACAGTGGATCTCCCGTGAACACCGCATTTGTGAACGCCAGTGATCACTGTGGCAGCGGGTTTGCCCGCGAAAACGGAAGTTAAGGCAACATCAATTTTAAATGCGGAAACTCCCCACCAACTGATTCAACCGCGCCGCCTGTTGCTCCAGCTCGGTGCAGGCGCGCAAGGTCGATTGCAGGTTTTCCACGCCTTGCTGGTTGAGGGTATTGATTTGGGTGATGTCGACATTGAGCGCTTCGACCACGGCGGTCTGTTCCTCGGTGGCGGCGGCCACCGACTGGTTGACGTTGTCGATCTCGCCAATGCGCTGGGTGACGCTGCCCAGGCGGGTGCCGGCGAGGTTGGCGATGCTGACGCTTTCTTCGCTGTGCTGCTGGCTTTCGGTCATGGTGGTGACCGAGTCGCGGGCGCCCACTTGCAGCTCCTCGATCATCTGCTGGATCTCCAGCGCCGAGGTTTGAGTGCGTCCGGCCAGGCTGCGCACCTCGTCGGCCACCACGGCAAAACCGCGTCCGGCTTCACCGGCGCGGGCCGCTTCGATGGCGGCATTGAGCGCCAGCAGGTTGGTCTGCTGGGAGATGCCCTTGATCACTTCGAGGATCTGCCCGATGTTCACGGTCTTGTCGTTGAGCACTTCGATGTTGGCGCACGATGTCCTGATTTTTCCCGACAGTTCGTTCATCACTTCGATTGTGCGCTGCACCACCTGGCGCCCGTCCTCGGCCTGCTGCCGGGCGCTGGACGCCTGATGGGAGGCGTCGGAGGCGTTATGGGCGATTTCCTGGGCGGCGGCGCCCAGTTGATTGATCGCGGCCGCCACGCTGTTGGTGCGGGTCGATTGATCGTCGAAATTGCTCAGCGACGAGTTGGAGGCGTCCAGCACGCGGCGTGCGCCCTGGTTGACGCCGAGCGCCGCCGACGACACCTCGCGCATCGACTGATGAATGCGTTCGACAAAGCGGTTGAACGCCGTCGCCAACTGGCCGATTTCATCCCGCGACTGCACTTGCAGGCGCCGCGTCAGGTCGCCTTCGCCGAGGGAAATATCCTCCATGACCCGCGTCAGCACTTGCAGCGGCCGGGTGATGCGCTGCGCGGTGTACCAGATCAACAGCAGGCCGAGCAGGGCCGAGCCGCCACCGAGCAGCAACTCCAGCGCAGTGCTTTGTACCCCCCGCGCATCGAGGTCTTTTTGCAGGGTGATGACCGGTGCCAGCAGTACCTCTTGCGGCACGCCCACCAGCACCCCCCAAGGCGCCGCGCCGGCAATCGGTGCCAGCGGTTCGAGGACCTTGATCTGTTGCGGGTCGACGAACACCTTCGGTTGGCCCTGGCGTAGCGCGTCCATCACCTCGGCATTGTCCATCGGTTGGCCGAGGAGGCTGACGTCCTGGCTATTGGCGGAGATCACGCCCCGGGGGCTGACGATGCTGATCTGGCCGTGGCCGTCGAACAATTGCAGGGCACTGGCCTCGCTGTTTTTTTGCAGGGCGGCGAGGTTGATGTCGAGGCCGACCACGGCGATGACCTTGCCGTTTTCCAGCAGCGGGAAGGCGACGCTGGTCACCAGTTTGCGGCTGCCCGACGCCTCGTCGAAGTAGGGCTCCAGCACGCAGGCCTGGCGGGTGTCGCGGGCGCAGGTGTAGAAGGCGTTGTACGGCGCGCCGCTCGGTCCCGGCTCGGTATTGGCGAGCAGGCCTTCGTCGCCGATCACCGCTTGCAGTTCGCCGGGCTTGCCCTGCACCCAGTATTGCGAGAAGCGTCCGGTTTCGTTGCTGCCAAGATCGGCCTTGTCGACGAAGCCTGAGTCGGCACCGTCCAGAGCGTCGGGTTCAAAAATGACGTAAAGCCCGAGCAGGTCGGGCTTGTCGATCAGGGCCTGGTGAAGCTGGGTACTCAGCGCCTGGCGCAGTTGTGGGCGGGTCAGCGTCCCCTGGTGCTGGAGTTGCCGCAGATAAAGTAAGTATCGCGACAGCCCCTGGCCGAATTCATGGGTCTGCATGAAGGTGCGCTGCACCTGCATAGCCTGCACCTTGCCCAAGGCCTGCATGTGTTCCTTGGCCGCCTCGGCGAGCATTTCGCTGCTGGCCTCGGCCACTTGCTGGCTGCTTTTGTGCGTCTGGTACAGCGACAGACTCATCAGCAGCCCGACCACCAGCAGCAGGCAGAGGCCGGCGAGCAGGGCGATCTTGCTCTGGATCGTGAGGAATTTTTTCTGCATGGGAAATGCCTTTTTCCTGGAAACAAACCCGCCCTCTGTAGGAGCGAGCATGCTCGCGATGGACGTTAACGATAACGCGGGCGGTCTGAATGCCCGCGTTGCCTTGACGTTTTTCGCGAGCATGCTCGCTCCTACAGGGGATGGTGTTTGGCTTAGAAGGTCGTGGCGAAAATCACCTGGCTGTAGAGGTTCTTGTCGTTGTTGCCCAACTGCGTGCCGCCCTGGTCGGCGCTCTTGTCCGGCTGGAACAGGCCGATCAGCGGCATGATGCTCAGGTGGTCGTTGACGTGCCATTCGGCGTACAGGTCGGTTTCGTGGCCGTCGGTATTGCCCAGGTTGCGGTCGATGGTGTCGAAGTTGAAGTACATCGCACCCAGGGTCAGGTTTTCCAGTGGCGAGACGCTGAACTTGAGTTGCTGGATCCGCGAGTTGGAGTTGAACGGACCGGCGTAGTTACCCGCCACTTCGCCCTGGAACCACGTACCGAAGCCACGGCTGAAACCGTAGAACAACGTGTCGTAGTTTTCCGAGAAACGGCTGTAGCGGTAGCTGACATAGGGGGCCCAGGCCACGTCGGAGAAGGTCCAGCCGGCTTCCAGGTACCAGGCGTCTTCACTGGAGGTGTGAGGTTTGTCCTGCTTGGCGTATTCGCCGGAGAGGAACAGGTCCTTGACCCCGGCATTGCCGGTGGCGCGCAGGCTGTAGGTCTTCATGCCGTCGCGTTCGAGCTGGATCGGCGAGGCGTATTGCTCGTCGATGTCGGTGGTGTCGATGTAGGTCAGGCCGACGGTGCCGGCGTCCGACACGTGCTCCAGGGTGCCGACATACATTTCGGTCTTGGCCTGGGCGCGGTTGTTGGATTTGAGCCACATCAGGTCGCCACGCCAGCCTTCCTTGCCGCCGATGCGCAACACGGCGGTCTCGTCGAAGGCCTTGCGCGCGGCCAGCCAGTAGGCGCCGCCGCGATTGAATTCGCCGTCGGCAATACCTTTGCCCAGGTTCAGTGCGTCGCCATTAATCAGGAAACCGTCACCGATCAAAATGTTCTGGCGGCCGAACGACAGATCAATGCCATCGCTGCCCAGTACCGGGAACAGGTCGGCCGAGCGCCAGCCGAGGTACGCATCTTCAAACTTGGTGGTGCGTTCCGAACCGTCGCTGAACCCGGCCGCATCGCCGTCGCCCCAGGTGCCGGAACTGAGCATGTTCGCCGCGCCGTAAGCGGTGCCGACACCGGCCAGGCCCTTGTCGAAAGCCAGGCCGTACTTGATGTAACCCTCGCGCCACGACGACGAACCTTCATCGAGACGACCCGACAGGGCGTAGTTTTCCTGGCTGTGGAAAATGCCGAAAACCGCTTCCAGGGTGGCGTTCAGGTGCGTGTCGCTGTCTGAGTACAGTTCGTAGGCGCAGGCAGGTCCGGCACTGATCATCAGCGCGAGCGTGGAAAGTCGCAGCAAGGGGGACTTGAGCATGGCATGACATCCGTTCTTGTTCTTAGGCGCAGGGTTGCGGTCTTTTTAGATACTAAGGGCGGAGGTTTTTTCGGCCTTTTGCCTGTTTGCCAATTAGTTGGTTGTGCATGCCAGATTGCATGGCAGGGTGATGGCACGAAGGTTTGTCGGACTGTGCTCTTCGTAGGAGCTGCCGAAGGCTGCGATCTTTTGGCGTCTGACGATCCTGAAGATCAAGATCAAAAGATCGCAGCCTTCGGCAGCTCCTACAGGGGAATGGTGGCGCTGTTGTGATTACCGTTCGTCGTTTTTTATTGAGAGGAACGTCGGTCAGGACAAAGGGTTTTCTTGACGACGAAGGAAAGTTCTTACTGCTTCCCACCGTTGCCTGGTTCGACAAGTAACCTGGCTCACGCTTTTGGGTGAATAGCACTTCCTGTTTTCTTGTGAGAACTATCTATTGATGTTGAGTGAAGTGTCCTACGTTCAAAAGAATGCCTACTTGTAACTTTGTGCGAAAAATAATAACCATAGTTGTGACGGCTTTTCTAATCGACGGGGATTCGGCCATGACGAATGATTTTTTGCGTGACAGCTTTTTCAACTACGACGAAGAGTTGGAAATCAGTGCTTGCCCGCCTGGAGCCGAAGGTTGCAGGGCTGTTGGCAGGGATTCAATGCCCATTCGGCATGGTTGTTCTGGTATTGAGCAGAACAGTCATGGAAAGGACTGTCATGAAGTTATATCCATACACATTCGAGATACTCAATCTTCCAGTTGATGGTTTCGTGGTTTCAAAGTGCGAGATATCAAGGGAACGGGGCTCACCGCTGTTGTCGGCAATTAATGAGCTGGGAAACTCAAAGCTATCAAGTGCTGAAGTCGAAGAGGTTTTATTGTTTTACGGTTTGATTTCACACACTGAAGATGACCTGTAGGCGCGAGCCCTGCTCGCGAAAAACGCCCGGGCAACGCGATCATCCAGGCAGGGCGCGTCATCGTTGACGTCCATCGCGAGCAGGCTCGCTCCTACAGGGCGTTGCGAAAGCGTACTCCAGCGTTTTGGCAGAACCGCCAACACAACTGGCACGCAGCGCAAACCCTGCTTTTCACCGACCACCGACAATCCTTTTCAACCTGCCGGGGCTTCAAGGTCCCGGCGCTTTCTGTGTTGGCGTTCGTCTGCGTGACGGGCGCGTGGATTTTCAAGGTCGCTTCTTATGTTTACCGCCCTGCGTTTGTCCCTCATCGGCTTGATGTCTTTCACCCTGGCCCAGGCCGTGTCGGCTGCCGATTGCGCACCCGTCGAGAAGCGGGGCGCCGAAGTGTTCGCCAATGAGTGCGGCGTCTGCCACTCGGTGAGCAAGGGCATGGCCGGGATGATGGGGCCGAACCTGGCGGGTGTGGTCGGGCGCAAGTCCGGCTCGCTGGAAGGCTTCAACTACTCCCAGGCCATGCGCACCAAAAACATCGACTGGCAGGCCGAGAACATCGAGCAACTGATCACCCAACCCCAGGCGTACGTGCCGGGCACTTACATGCCGTACATGGGCCTGGCTTCGGCCGACGATCGCCAGGCGGTCGTGTGCTACCTCAAAGAACAACACTAAGCGGCCGGATACCTGGCTATCGAACCCTGCTGGAGCTGGCTTGCCTTGAGTCTTGCACCGCCTTTAAGGGCGCTTTCGCGAGCAGGCTCGCTCCCACATTTGAATGAAGGTGATTTATGAGCAACGTTGAAATCCTGCCGCAGGTGGCTGCATTCCTCGAACGCCGTCATGGCTGCTTTATCGATGGCCAGTGGGTGTTTGCCGAAGGCGAGCGCATTGCCGTGGTCAACCCGGCCACCGGGCAGACCCTGTGCGAAACCCTGGACGCGCCGCTGGAAATCGTCGAACAAGCAGTGCAGTCCTCGCACAAGGCCTTCAAGTCCGGTGTCTGGTCGGCGCTGCGTCCGGCTGACCGCGAACGCATCCTGCTCAACTTCACCCGCCTGGTGGAAGCGCACGCCGAAGAGCTGGCGCAGCTGGAAACCCTGAGCCAGGGCAAGTCGATCAACATGGCCCGCGCGCTGGATCTGAACGCCACCGTGGAGTTCATGCGCTACATGTCCGGCTGGGCGACCAAGATCGAAGGCCAGACCTTCGACGTGTCGATCCCGCTGCCGCCAGGCGCCAGGTTCACCGCGTTCACCAAGCGTGAACCGGTCGGCGTGGTGGTCGGCATCGTGCCGTGGAACTTCCCGCTGCTGATCGCCGCCTGGAAGCTGATGCCGGCGCTGGCCACCGGTTGCACGGTGATCATCAAGCCGGCGATGGAAACCCCGTTGACCGCCATGCGCCTGGCTGAACTGGCGCTGGAAGCCGGCATTCCGGCCGGCGTGTTCAACGTCGTTACCGGTGGCGGCGCCTCCGTGGGCGGCGTGCTGACCTCGCATCCGCTGGTGAGCAAAGTGTCGTTCACCGGTTCCACCGCCGTGGGCAAGAGCGTCGGCGTCGCGTGCATGGAAAACATGACGCGCTTCTCCCTGGAACTGGGCGGCAAGAACCCGATGATCGTGCTCGCCGATGCCGACATCGAGAAGGCCGTGCAAGGCGCGATCCTCGGCGGCCTGCTGAACAACGGCCAGGTCTGTGCGGCGGCGTCGCGCTTCTACGTGCACCGCTCGATCCATGACCAGTTCGTCGAAGCCCTGGCGGCGGCGGTGTCGGCCATGCCGATCGGCGCCGGCATGAATTGCGACGCGGCGATCAACCCGCTGGTGTCGCGCAAGCAACAGCAGAGCGTACTCAAGCACATTGAACTGGCTCGCCACGAAGGCGCGCGGGTGGTGGCCGGTGGCGAGTTGCTGGAAGGCGACGGCTTCTTCGTCCAGCCGACGATCCTGGCCGACATCGACCACAGCATGGCCGTGGCCCGTGAAGAAGTGTTCGGTCCGGTGCTGGGCGTGATGCCGTTCGATGACGAAGACGCCGTGATCGCCCTGGCCAACGACAACCGCTACGGCCTGGCCGCCAGCCTGTGGACCAACGACCTGGGCAAAGCCATGAACCTGGTGCCACGCATCGAAGCCGGCACCGTGTGGGTCAACGCCCACGTGCTGCTCGACCCGGCGATGCCGTTCGGTGGCGTCAAGCAATCGGGCATGGGGCGAGAGTTCGGGCGTGCGGTGATCGAGGCGTACACCGAGCTGAAGTCGGTGTGCATCGCGCATTGATGAATCGCTAGCGCCTCCGGGGTTGTGGGAGCGGGCTTGCTCGCGAAAGCGGTGGGACAGTCGACATGAGCGTTGACGCTTCCACCGCCTTCGCGAGCAAGCCCGCTCCCACATTTGTTCGCGTTGCCTTCGCGGGATTTGCATCACGCCGCGGGCGGCGGTTTCGCCAGTTCAATCCCGGCCGCCCCCAACCGCTTGAGAATTTCAAACAGCAGCTCGCTCTTGATCGCCCCGACGTTGCGCGGGCTGCTGACGTAACCGGTGATGGTCAGGGTGATGCCTTCGGGTTTCAGCTGGCTGAAGCGCACGAACGGCGCCGGTTTATCGAGGATGGATTCGTGCTCGGTGTAGGTGTCGAACAACAGGTTGCGCACCTGCTCGGGGTCGATGTCCAGCGGGAACATCAGTTCCAGTGTCGCCACCCCTTGGGCGCTGCCGCCGAGGGTGACGTTGCGCAGGTTCTGCGAGATCAGTTGCGAGTTGGGCACGATGACGATCGAGCGGTCGGCCAACTGGATTTCCGTGGCCCGTACATTGATCCGGCGGATGTCGCCCTCGACCCCGCTGATGCTGATCAGGTCGCCGACTTTCACCGGGCGTTCGGTCAGCAGGATCAACCCCGAGACGAAGTTCTTGACGATCTCCTGCAGGCCGAAGCCGATCCCCACCGACAGGGCGCTGACGATCCAGGCCAGGTTGGTCCATTGCACCCCCAGCGACGACAGCGTGAGCAGGAACACCAGCGCGTAGCCGATGTTGGAGAACAATGTGCTGAGGGAGGCACACATGCCGGGGTCCATTTCGGTTTTTGGCAGGAATTCGTTATCCAGCCAGCGACGCAACGCGCGGGTCAGGTAGATGCCGATAAACAGTGCCAGCACCGCATGCAGCAGGTTGCCCGGGACAATGTTGAGCTTGCGCAGCCCGTCGCCGCCGAGTATCGCCAGGGTATTGGTCGCCAGTTGTCCGAGGGTCGACCCCACCCCGCCCACCACCAGCGAGATGAACGCGATCAGCACCAGCGCGGCCCGGCCGACCCCGGACAGGACGATGGAGATCTGCTCCAGTCGCGCATCGCCTATGCCCAGCAACTGTTTGAGGGCCTTGCCAGTGGAATGCCGGGGTGAAAACAGGTATTCGCAGCCGTCCTTCAGGATCTGGATCAGCAGGTAGAAGCCGGAAAAAATGATGAACAGCCAGACCAGTTCGTAGGTGATGAAGCGCGACAGCGATATGTAGCCGATCAGCAAGGCCAGCAGTGAAAACACCACGGCGATGCTGGCAAAGGCATAGATCACCCCGGCCAGCGTGCGGCCCGCTTCCGGGTCTGCGCCGGCCGCCACCAGGGCGCGGCGGGTGCTGCTGACGCGCAACAGCAGCGCACCGATCATCCCCGATACGACCAGGGCAACGAAGCCCCGGACCGCGATCACGACCTCGGTGCTCATGCCGGTGACATTGGTCATCTGCGCCACCGCCACCAGAATCAGCAGCACCCAGGCCAGGCGAACGGGGAAGGGTTTGATCGCCAGGGCCACCGGGTCGGCAATGGCCGGCAGCCGCCAGGAAGGATGTTGGGTGGACAGCAATGCACGGCTCAGGCCGGTGATCAGCACGCAGGTGTAAACGATCTTTTCGAAATCCTGGGAAAACCCCGCCAGTTGCGGCGTCAACGGCAGTTGGCGGGTCAGGGCGTAAAACAGCAGCTGCAAGGCAAATCCCGCCGCCAGCACCGTGGCAAGCACCGAGGCCAGCGCGAGGGAACTGCGCCGCAGCCGGCCTTCAGGCATGCGATGAATGCACAGCCACGTCAGCCCGTGTTCGGCCAGTCGACGGCCGGCAAACCAGAGGGCCACGGCCAGTATCAGCAAGGTGCTGGTGTTGAGGCGCTGGCCCGGTTGCCAGGCGGCGTCGAGTGACGCACCCACTTGTTGCAGAAATTCACCCAGGCGTCGCCGGTCGTCCGCGGGCGGATTGAAGATGGGCGCCCAGAACCAGGGGTTGAGGATGCTGTGGGTCTGCTGGGTCACTTCGGTTTCCAGCAGGCTGCGGCGGATGACGGCAATCTGCGTCAGCAGTTCGGCGGCGCTGGCTTTGAGCGTCGCCAGGGTCTTGAGCAGGTTGTCGACGCGGTTTTTTTGCTCGGTGAACACCACCCTTTGCCGGGCAATGTCGGTCTTTTCCTGGGCGGCGTCGTCCAGCGGTGCCGGGCCCAGCACGCCCAGTTGCGACTGCAATTGCGTCTGTTCGGGCAACAGCAGCGCCGACAGTTGATCGAGTTCCCGGATCAGCGCCTGGACCAGGTCCTGCGGGCCTTCCAGCTGACTGTAATTGCTGGCCTGGGACACCTGTTGCTTGAGGCTGTTGAGCCGAAGTTGCAGCGCCTGCAGATCGCTGTCGGAAATGTTGGCGGAGGCGGCCGTTGCATTGACGGCAGTGGCGTCCGACGCCGCCGACAGCAGGGCGCCGCTCGGCCCGCACATCGCGAGAACCAGGACCATCATCCATTTCAATGCAGTGCGCATAGGCATGCCCGACAGGTTGTGAGTCACCCAGCCTATGAGGTTAGGTCATGACTCGCGATATCGAGGGTTTATTGGTCGGGTGACCCTGTGGTGGAGGATCAAAAGATCGCAGCCTTCGGCAGCGCCTACATTGGAATGCGGTCTCCTGTAGGAGCTGCCGAAGGCTGCGATCTTTTGATCTGGCCGTTATTCCCCCGCTCGGCGTGCAGGAAAAAACAGCTCGAAGCAGGTCACCCCTTCGGCACTGCTGACGCTGTACGCACCGTTGTGCAACTGCATGATCGTCGCCACGATCGACAGGCCCAGGCCATTGGATTGCGCCGAGCGTTCGCGGGACTGGTCCACGCGGTAGAAGCGTTCGAAGAGCCTGGGCAGGTGTTCGGCGGGAATGGTCGGGCCCTGGTTGCGGACCTGCAGGCGGATACCGTCGGCTGCCGGGGTGGCGTGGATCTGCAGCTCGGAGTCGGGCGCACCGTATTTGATCGCATTGGCACACAGGTTGGCCATGGCCCGGCGCAGCAGCATCGGTTCGGCCCAGATCAGCCCGCGGCCGTTGGCGTCGATGCGTATCCCGGCGTCCGCCGCGAGCCCCTCGAAGTAGTCGGCCATGCGTTGCATTTCCTCGGCGGCGTCCAGTTCCTGGCGTTGGCGCAGGGCGCTGGCCGGGTCGGTGCGGGCCAGGAACAGCATGTTGTCGAGCATGCGTGCCAGGCGTTCCAGTTCCTCGACGTTGGACGCCAGCAACTGTTGATAGGCTTCGGTGCTGCGGTTCTGCTGCAAGGCGACCTGGGTTTCACCGAGCAGGTTATTGATTGGCGTGCGCAGTTCATGGGCCATGTCGGTCGACACCTGGCCCAGTTGCACGAAACCCTTGCCGAGGCGGTCGAGCATGGCGTTGAAGGCGTCGATCATCGGCAGCAATTCGCGCGGCGCATCCTGGCTGTCGAGGCGGTCATTGAGGTTGCCGACGCCGATGCCCTGGGCATGCCGGGCCAGGCGCCGCACCGGTAACAGGCCGCGATCGACCAGGACATAGCCGGACAACGCCAGCAGGATCGCCGCCACGCTGGCGAACAGGTAGATGTTGAGGCGGTAGCTGGCGAGCACGGCGGTGCGCTCGGTCATCAGGCGCCCGGTGACCACTTCGAGACTGCCCTGGTCATCGGACTCGATAATGGCCGCCAACGCGGAAAAGGGGACGCCGTCGATGTTGGGCAAGTGCTGCACGTTGCCAAGGGTCAGCGGCTGGTTCATGGGCATGGGCGCCAGGGCCGGCATGTGGAGGTTGCCCGGGTTGACCACCAGCAATGGCGGCTGTCCAGGTACGCCGATGCTCAGCAGCGCTTCGCGGTTACCGAGCATGTTCTGGAACAGCGCCGGTTTGCTGCGGATCAGTTCCAGGGTGTTGCTGTCGTTGAGGAAGGTGCGCAGTTGATCGATGCGCGTCACCAGGGCCGCATCGTCACGGCGGATCAATTCGCGCTCCAGGTCGCGGTACAGCGCCACGCCGAGCGCCGTCAGCGAGACGAACGCGAGGAAGGCGAAGACCAGCGCCAGGCGCAGCGTCAGGGAGTGGCGCAATCCGGGGCGGGCATTCATGGTTGCGTGTCGAAGCGATAGCCGATCCCGCGCACGCTGTGGATCAGCTTGAGCGGGAACGGGTCGTCGATTTTCAGCCGCAGGCGCCGTACCGCGACATCCACCACGTTGGTGTCGCTGTCGAAATTCATGTCCCAGACCCGCGACGCGATCATCGAGCGCGACAGCACTTGTCCCTGATGCGTGGCGAACAGCTGCAGCAGGGCGAACTCTTTGTTGGTCAGGGTGATGCGCGT
Source organism: Pseudomonas fluorescens (assembly GCF_902498195.1). GTDB lineage: Bacteria > Pseudomonadota > Gammaproteobacteria > Pseudomonadales > Pseudomonadaceae > Aquipseudomonas > Aquipseudomonas fluorescens_BU. The sequence goes on from NZ_CABVIY010000004.1 coordinate 591,044, forward strand.
GCCGGCACGGATGACGCGGCGCTTGAGCACATCAATCTGCAGGTCTTCGATCTGCAACTGTTCTTCTTCCCGGGTCGGGCCACGGCGCGTCAGGGTGCGCAGGCGCGCCACCAGTTCGGCGAAGGAAAACGGCTTGATCAGGTAGTCGTCGGCGCCCAGTTCCAGGCCCTTGATGCGGTCGGCGATGTCATCGCGGGCGGTGAGGAACAGCACCGGGGTGTCGGCCTCCTTGCGCAGGCGGCGCAGGACTTCCCAGCCGTCCATTTTCGGCATCATCACGTCCAGTACGATCACATCGAAGTCGTGTTCCAGGGCCAGGTGCAAACCGTCGACGCCATCGCGGGCCAGGCTCACGGTGTAGCCGAGTTCCTGCAAGCCGTTGAGCAGGTAATTGCCGGCCTTGGGTTCATCTTCGACGACGAGAATGTTCATGGGGATCTGCCAGGTGTGGGGTCAGCAATGTTCAGGTTTGCGCAGGCGGGCTACAGCGGCAACCCGGTGCCGCCAGTGTAGCCCGATCATCCGTCGGCAAGCAGGGATGACGATCAATGATCGTTGGTGCAGCCGCTGCCCTGGACCAGATAGTCCAGCTCATGCTGGCGGCCCTGGTGGTCGAGGTAGTTCAGATGTGCGGGGACGATGCCGCATTGTTGCGAGATGTCGGTTTCGCCCACGACTTTGGCCACGTCGAGGTGGACGAAGGCTGCGTCCTTGTCGTGGATGACCGGTGCGGAGGCCTGGGTGTCGGCAAACGCGGTGCCGGTGGCGAGGAGGGCGGCAAAACCGAGGATAAACATTTTCATGATGAGTCTCTCTTTTCAAGGGTTTGGGGCTGTCGGCAGGGGGCCTGGCAGTGAGTTCAGGTTAACCAGGCGACCCGGACAGCCGACCAACAACTTCATTACAAAGCTGTAATGAAAGGGGGGCGGATTACGGCTGGCGACCGGCGGCGGCGAGGATCAGGTCAGCGATCTCTTTGGAGTGCGAGATCAGCGACAGGTGGCTGGACGGCAGCTCGATGGTGGTCGCGCCCATGCGCTTGGCCAGGAAGCGTTCCAGGTCCGGGTTGATGGTCTGGTCCTGGCTCGAGACCGCGTACCAGGACGGCTTGGTGTGCCAGGCGGCCGCGGTGGTGCGGTCGGTGAACAGGGTCTTGGCGATCGGTTGCTGCACGGCGAACAGCTGCATCGCCCTGTCGTGGGGCACATCACTGGCGAAGTACTTGAGGAACGCGTCCTGCTTGAGGCTGACGAAGCCGTCATGTTCTTCGGTGCCGGTGCGCACGGGCATGGTCGGGTATTTGGCCGAGAGAGCGACGAAGTCCTCCCCGGCATCCGGCGCGCGCGCGGCGACGTACACCAGCGAGCTGACCTTCGGATTGACCCCGGCTTCACTGACCACGGTGCCGGCGTAGGAGTGGCCGACCAGCACGGTCGGGCCGTCCTGCTGATCGAGCACCCGCTGGGTGGCGGCCACGTCGTCGGCCACTGACGTGAGCGGGTTTTGCACGGCGGTGACGTGCAGGCCGGCGGCCTGCAAACGGGCGATCACGTCCGACCAGCTGGAGCCATCGGCCCAGGAACCGTGCACCAGCACGACGTTGTTGGCCTGGACCGGAGCCGTCGTGGAAGCGGCCATGGCCGAACCGGTGCCCAGCATCAACAGGCTGGCGGCGATCAGGCAGAGTTTGCTCAATGGTTTCATGGTGTCGACCCTTGTCTTCATCAGTGGGAGGCGTGTCACCCGGTGTGGGTGACTGACGGGGCCACTGTAGGGAGCGAGGGGGGTGGGTACGCTGACAACTTGGTGACAAGTTTGTAATGAAGGGCGGTGGTGCCTGATTCACTGTGGGAATGAACTCACGGTGGGAGCGAGCCTGCTCGCGAAGGCGGCCTGACAGCCGGCCTGCTTTCCCGGATGTACACGTGCCTCTGTAGGAGCGAGCATGCTCGCGATGGACGTCAACGATAACGCGCTCTGTCTGAATGGTTGCGTTGCTTGGGCGTCCATCGCGAGCAGGCTCGCTCCTACAGGGCGGGGCGGGGGCGCTGCCTGCTCAGGTGTACGCCAGCAATCGCCCGCACAGAATCACGCTGACCCAGATCACAATCGAAAAAAACGCCTGCAATTTGGCCACGCCAGGCGCCGGGGTGTCGGTGTTCCAGGCTGTGACGGAGCGGTACACGCCCAGGTGGAACAGCACGGCATTCAGGCCTGCCGTGGCGATCAGGCACAGTTTGAGCAGGAAGATGTCGTTGGAGGCGAAATCGTGGGGGTGGGCGGTGAACATCATCAGCCCCGCCGGCACGATCAACAGCAGGGCGGCGATGGCCCAGCTCAGCAGGTGGCGGGCGAGGGCGGTGACCTGGAGGTTGCGGGACAGGCCGAGCACTCGCAGGTCGAACATCACCACCGCACCGACCAGTATCGTAAAGCCTACGATGTGCATCACCTCCACCAGCGGGTACAACCACAACTCCCCGCGCATGGCGGCACCGAGCGACGAGTCGTTGAGCCAGTCCATCCAGTTCGGCGCGGCCGGCATCAGCGTAGCTCGACGGTTTTATCGCCGATCGTGATGCGTTCGGCGCGCATTTCCTCCGGTTTGTTGCGGTTGGCGTAGCCGACCACGGTCGCCTGGGTGCCCACCGCCAGCATTGCCTTCGTCAGGCCGCGATTTTCCATGCGCGACGGGGGCGCGAGCACCACGTTCCAGGTCTTGTCCGCGGTTTTCAGGTTGACGAATCCGTGGGGGTGGGAGTAACCGGATGCTTCGATGGTGCCGCTCAGGTTCAACGGCTTGCTGGAGTCGTATTCGCTCCAGCCATGATGAGCAAAGGCCGCCGTCGCAACCAGCAACAATGACACACCCAGACTCTTGAGCATGACGTTCATGACAGACGCTCCTTTTCCAGTCTTTGCCGATGTTTTTCAGGATAGTCGGCGCATTTCGCCGCCTGAAACCGCCGGACCAATGAAATGTTTCCATCTGTGACGCAGGCCCCATGCCGCACCGCCAGGCCTTGCGTTGAAACCCCTTCAATAAACCCAACCATGGCCTACGCTTATCCGCAGGCCGATGGTCATTGAGCAGGGCTGGCCCCTGATCAACCGGCAATCGGCACCCATAAAAACAATGGAACAGGGAGATACGCCATGTCCGCTTTAACCCTCCGCTTGAGTCGTTGCCTGGCCGTTGGCCTCGTCGCAGCCGTACTGACCACCCCCGTGCTCGCGCTGGATACCGTCAAATTCATGGCCCCCGGTTCCGTGGGCGGCGGTTATGACCAGACCGCACGGGTGTTGGGCAAAGCCCTGATCGAAGCCAGCGTGGCCAAAGCCGTCACCTTTGAAAACAAGGGCGGCGCGGGCGGAACGCTGGGGCTGGCGCAATTCGCCAACAGCACCAAGGGCGACCCGAATGCATTGCTGGTGGTCGGTGCGATCATGGTCGCCGGTATCGAACAGAACAAACCGCAAATCACCCTGAAGGATGTGACGCCGATTGCCCGGCTGTTCACCGAATACAACGTGATCGCCGTGCGCAAGGACTCGCCGTACAAGACCCTCGATGACCTGGTCAAGGACTTCAAGGCCAAGCCAACCAGCGTCACCTTTGGCGGCGGTTCCAAGGGCTCGATCGACCACATCGGCATCGCCGAACTGGCCGGCAAGCTGGATGTCCCGGTCAACAAGGTGAATTACATCGCCACCGGTGGTGGGGGCGAAATCGTCGCCCAGACCCTGGGCGGGCAGATCAAGGTGCTGACCGGTGGCTACGCCGAGCTGGGCCAATACATCAAGAATGGCCAGATCCGCGTGCTGGCTATCGGCGCGCCCGAGCGTGTCCCGGGGATCGACGCCCCGACGCTCAAGGAAAGCGGCTACGACGTGGTCATCGGTAACTGGCGGGGTGTCTACGGCGCCGCCGGCCTCACCGCCGAGCAGCGTAAAGAAGTGACCGACGCGGTCGTGGCGGCGAGCAAAAGCAAAGTCTGGCAAGACAACATCAAGACCAATGCCTGGACCGAGAGCGTGCTGACCGGTGATGACTTCGGCAAGTTCGTCGACGAGGAACACGTGCGCTTGCGGGCGATGCTGGTCAAGGTCGGGCTGCTTTGAGATGGCCGGGGCGCGCGCAATCGTGCCGACGCAACTGGCGATCGGCCTTGGCCTGATCGCCCTCAGCGTCGTGCTGGCCGTGGGGGCGTACCGCTTTCCTGCGGAAATGGGCTTCGTGATTCTGCCGGCCTACGTTTATCCCTGTGTGGTCGCCGGGTTCCTCGCCGTGGTCGGCCTGCTGCTGAGTTATCAGGCGCTGACCGGCGGTTTTCGCGAACTCGACAACGGCAACGGGGTGATGGCTGGCGGCAAGTCCGGCGCGGCCTGGGTGACGGGCGGGCTGGTGGGCGTGGCCTTGTTGATCAACCTGATCGGCTTCGTGCTGGCCGCTGCGTTGCTGTTCGCCTGTTCGGCCAGGGGTTTTGGCAGTCGTCATCCGTTGCGCGACCTGGCCATCGGCATTGCCCTGACCCTGCCGATTTACTGGCTGTTCAACGCCGGGCTTGGGGTTTCCCTGCCGCCGCTGGTCAACACCTGGATTTGATCCGGGCCCAAGGAGATCGACTGCGTGGACATTCTCGCAAGCCTGATGATGGGGTTCTCTTCGGCGCTGACGCCGATCAACCTGATGTGGGGGTTCATTGGCTGCCTGCTGGGCACCGCCATCGGCGTGTTGCCCGGCATCGGGCCGGCGCTGACGGTGGCCCTGTTGCTGCCGATCACCGCCAAGGTCGACCCGACCGGGGCACTGATCATGTTCGCCGGTATCTACTACGGCGCGCAGTTCGGCGGCTCCACCACCTCGATCCTGCTCAACACGCCGGGCGAGTCGTCGTCCATGGTCACGGCCCTGGAAGGCAACCTGATGGCGCGCAACGGACGCGCCGGCCCTGCCTTGGCCACGGCCGCCATCGGCTCGTTTGTGGCGGGCACCATCGCGACGATTTTGCTGACCCTGTTCGCCCCGGTCGTGGCCCGGCTGGCGCTCAATTTCGGCCCGGCGGAGTACTTCGCGATCCTGGTGTTGTCCTTCACCACGGTGTCGGCGGTGCTCGGCGCGTCCATGTTGCGCGGTTTTGCGTCGCTGGGGATCGGGCTGACCATCGGCATGATCGGCCTGGACTCGACCTCGGGAATTGCCCGCTACACCCTGGGCGTTCCCGAACTGGTGGACGGCATTGAAGTGGTGCTGGTGGCGGTCGGCCTGTTTGCGGTCGGGGAGGCGCTGTACAGCCTGCTCTATCAAAACGAGCAGGCAGAAGGCCGGCACCGCCTGACCTCGTTGTGGATGACCCGCGCCGACTGGAAACGCTCGGTGCCCGCCTGGCTGCGGGGCACGCTGATCGGCTTTCCGTTCGGTTCGATTCCGGCCGGTGGCGCGGAAATCCCGACGTTTTTGTCCTATTCCACCGAACGCAAGCTGAGCAAATACCCCAAGGAGTTTTCCGCCAATAAGGGCGAGGGCGCCATCGAAGGCGTCGCCGGCCCGGAAGCGGCCAACAATGCCAGCGCGACCGGGTCATTGGTGCCGTTGCTGACCCTGGGCATACCGACCTCGGCCACGGCGGCGATTCTGTTGGCGGCGTTCCAGAACTACAACCTGCAACCGGGGCCGTTGCTGTTCGAAACCTCCGCCGAGCTGGTCTGGACCCTGGTGGCCTCGCTGTACATCGGCAACGTCATCCTGCTGGTGCTGAACCTGCCGTTGGTGGGGCTGTGGGTCAAGTTGCTGCAAATCCCCCGGCCATACCTGAACGCCGGCATCCTGGTGTTTGCGACCATCGGCGTGTACGGCATGCGCCATTCTTCCTTCGACCTGTTGCTGATGCTGGCGATCGGTTGGGCCGGGGTGTTGATGCGCCGCTTCGACTTCCCGGTGGCGCCGGTAATCGTCGGCATGCTGCTGGGGCCGATGGCCGAGAAACAACTGCGCAACGCCCTGTCGATCAGTGAGGGCGACTGGACGATCTTCCTCACGCAACCCATCTCGGCGTTTTTCATGGCCCTGACGATGCTGGTGCTGGTGGTGCCGCATCTGCTGCACGCGCGGGGGATCAAGTTGCATGAGGATGATTGAGTGCCGCGATTACGCGCAACGCCCCTGTGGGAGCGGGCTTGCTCGCGAAGACGGTGTGTCAGTCACATCCATGTTCAATGGGCCGACGTCTTCGCGAGCAAGCCCGCTCCCACAGGTGACGGGGGCGTCGTAGCCTGCCCGGCAAACCACTGCATCACCCACTCGCACGCCGGATGCGCCGCCGCCGAAGGTTGCAGGCACAGCGCGTAGATGCCCCGGGTCTTCAACGGCTCGCCGAACGGGATGTGCAGTACGCCGCGTTCAATCGATTCGCCCGCCAGGGTCATGTCAGTCATCGCCACCCCCAATCCCCGTGCCGCCGCATCCAGGGCCAGTTCGTCAAGGTTGAAAGGGATGTGCCGGAACGCTTCCAGCGGCGGGCCGTCGTTGGCGGACAGCCAGTGTTTCCAGTCATTGCGATCCGCCGAGCGATGCAGCAAGGCATAGCGTGCCAGGTCTTCCAGGGACGCCAGTGGCAGGCCGGGCGCGCACACCGGCACCAGTGCTTCCTCGAACAGGGTCAGGCAATCGGCGGCAGCGGACGGTTCTGGAAGGTACAGGATGTAGGCGTCGCTGTCGCTGGCCGGTTCCACCACTTCCGTGGCCACGGTTTCAATGGCCAGTGAAACATCCGGGTGGTGGCGGTAGAAGTCGCTCAGCTTCGGCAACAGCCAACGCACCGCCAGCGATACGTGCATGCGAATGCGGAACGGACGTTTCTGCGGGGCGATGCGCTCTTCCAGGGTTTTCAGCTGTTCCAGGATAGCGCGCGCGCTGGCCAGCACCTGTTCGCCTTCGGGCGTCAGGCGCAGGCTGCGGCTGCTGCGCACGAACATCGCCACACCGAAGTGACTTTCCAGCTGCTGGATTTTGCGGCTCACCGCGCTCTGGGTCAGGCACAGGGTCTGCGCCGCCTGGGTGAAGCTGCCCGAACCGGCCACTTCGACCAGCGCCTGCAAGCCCTGGAGCGAGGGTACGTGACGAATTTTATCCATGCGTTTTTCGAATACCTGGATGCGATAATAACGTTGGTTGCGGACGGGAAGAGCCTTTAGATTCTAGTCATGGCCGCCGTCATCTCCAAGCATTCATGCGATGTGAGCATAGGCGTTGACGGTTGCGCAACGAACGTCGAAGAGGTGATGCATGGAAAACAAATGTGGCTGGATTGCGCAGGCCGGGGATTCTCCGGTGCGCGATGCCTTGAGCGGCACGCAACAGGCCGACTGGCTGGTAATCGGCGCCGGCATCACCGGGCTGTGTGCCGCCCACTCGCTGGCCGACCTGCATCCCCAGGCACGGATCGTGGTGGTCGACCGACAACGTGCCGCGCAAGGCGCCTCGGCGCGTAACTCCGGTTTTGTGGTGGCCCACGAACATCCGGCCACCGCTGAACTGCAAGGCAACGCCGGGTTCGCCGGCTTCCAGGTGGACACCTCGATTTCCCGCGCCGCCAGCGACGAGGTGCGCAAGCGCATTGCCCGGCATGGCATCGAATGCGATTTTCGCGAGTCGGGCTACTTCTTTGCCGTCAGCGATTGGCGCAAGTTGACCGATGTCGAAGCCAAGCTGCAGACGCTGCGCGCCGTCGGTGCCAGCGGGCAATTCCTGCAAGGTGAGCAGCTGATCCGGAAGCTGGGCACCCGGCATTACCAGGCGGCGATCTGGTGCGGCAATGGCAACGCCTTGCTGCAACCGGCGAAGTACGTGAAGGGCTTGCTCAATGCCTTGCCGGACAAGGTCACGCTGTTTGAAAACACCGAGATCACCGGCCTGCAGCGCCTGGCCGACGGGCGGATTCGCGCCACCGGCCGCCATGGCTGCATCGAAGCGAAGCAGGTGCTGGTCTGCCTGAACGCCTTCGTCTCCCGCTCCGGCATCAGCGACAGCGGCACCTTTCCCATGGAACTCAGCGCCAGTCTCACGCGCCCGCTCAGCGACGAAGAGTTTCAGGCCATCGGTGCGCCCGAGCCCTGGGGCGTGCTGTCGACCCGGCCGCTGGGGGCCACGGTGCGCCTGACCCCGGACCGTCGGGTGATGATCCGCAACACGGCTGAATACCGCTCCCGGGACTTGTCCCTCGCCGAACTGGCCATCCGCCGCCAACACCATGTGCTCGGTTTGCAGCGGCGTTTTCCGATGCTGGGCGAGCACGACATCCAGTACACCTGGACCGGCCACCTCAGCGCTTCACGTTCCGGGCAGGCGTACTTCGCCAAGGTCGAGGAGGGCGTGTTTGCCGTGGCTGGCTGCAATGGCTCGGGTGTGGCGCGGGGCACGTTGTGGGGGCGGTTGCTCGCCGAACTGGCTTCGGGGGTTGGCTCGACGCTGCTGCAATCGGTCATGGAGCGCGCCCAGCCCGGCTGGTTGCCGCCCAAGCCTTTGCTCGACATCGGTGCCATGCTGCGCATGCGCATCGAGACGGCCCGGGCCAGAACCGAAATCTAGAACACAGCCTTTCAAATAAAACAAAAGCACTTCAATACGAAGGTGATCGAACATGCGTGTCAAAACAGTTTCCCTGGCGGCTCTTCTCTCGACCTGTTGCGCGGCGGCCTACGCTGACGAAACCGTGAACATTTCCAACTGGAACGGCTACATCGCCGATGACACCTTGCCCACTTTCACCCGGGAAACCGGGATCAAGGCCACCTACGACATCCACGACAGCAACGAAGTGCTGGAGTCGAAACTGATGACCGGCAACACCGGCTACGACGTGGTCAGTCCGTCGAACCATTTCCTGTCACGCCTGATCAAGGCCGGGGCGATCCAGAAGCTCGACAAAAGCCAGTTGCCGGACTGGAAAAACCTCGACCCGGTGCTGATGAAAAAACTGGAAGTCAACGACCCCGGCAACCAGTACGGCTATCCCTACATGTGGGGCACCGCCGGCATCGGCTACAACGTCGAGAAGATCAAGGCGATTTTCGGCAACACCGACGTCACCCATTCCTGGAAGCTGTTTTTCGACGAAGCCAACATCAAGAAGCTCAGCGAATGCGGCGTGGCGATCATCGACAACCCGACCCAGGTCCTGCCGATCACCCTGAATTACCTGGGACTGCCGCCCCACAGCCACGAGCCGGCGGACTACAAGAAAGCCGAGCAGGCGCTGCTGAAGATCCGCCCGTACGTGCAGTATTTCCATGCCTCCAAGTACATCAGCGACCTGGCCAACGGCAACGTCTGCGCGGTGATCGGCTTCAACGGCGACATCGTGCAGGCGGCGGCCAGCGCCAGGGAAGCGAAGAACGGGATCGACATTGCCTACTCGATCCCGGACGAAGGCTCGACCCTGTGGTTTGACATGGTGGTGATGCCCAGGAGTGCCCCCCACGAGAAGAACGGCTACACCTACATGAACTACCTGTTGCAGCCGCAAGTGATTGCCAACATCAGCAACAGCATCCACTACGCCAACCCCAACAGCGCAGCGGATGCCTATGTGGTGCCGGCGGTGAAGCAGGACCTGGCGATCTACCCGCCGACCACGGTGATGGACAAATTGTTCACCGTCGAGGACCTGCCGGCGTCCATCGCCCGCTTGACCACGCGCCTGTGGACCAAGCTGAAAACCAATACCTGAGCCGATATGAACGTCAACTTGTAGGAGCGAGCCTGCTCGCGAAAGCGGTGGAGCAGTCAACATTGATGTCGTATGACACACCGCTTCGCGAGCAAGCCCGCTCCCACACTGAACTTCGGTGTACATAGTGTCTATGTTCACCGCGGCCGGATGTGGGAGCGGGCTTGCTCGCGAAGGCGTCGGCACATTCGGCATTGATAGGCCTGACATCGCTTTCATCAGGCCAGCATCGACATCAACCCGCCCTGGCGATCGAGCTTGGCCAGGTCGTCGAAGCCGCCGATGTGCGTGTCGCCGATGAAGATCTGCGGCACGCTGCGTCGTCCGCTGCGGTCTTGCATTTCCTCGAATTTGCCAGGCTCGCGCTGGACGTTGATTTCATGCATCGCGATGCCTTTGCCGGCCAGCAGCGATTTGGCACTGCGGCAGTAGGGGCAGGTGTCGGTGGTGTACAGGGTTACGGTGGTCATATTCAGTCTCCAGAACGGGGTTTATGCCCAACATCCCGTGTAGGAGCTGCCGAGTGGAACGAGGCTGAGATCTTTTGATTTTCAAAAGCAAGATCTAACGATCGCAGCCTGCGGCAGCTCCTACAGGAAGCAGTTGATCAGGCGTCGATGGCCGGAAAGTCGATGTCGGTCAGGGCGGCGTTGTTCAGGTAGTTGGTCAGCGTCTGCGAGGCCACGTGGGCGATCACTTCGATGATCTTCGCGTCATTGATCCCGGCGGCGCGGGCGGCGGCGATCTGCTCGCTGTCCAGGTGGCCACGGCTTTCGGTGATTTGCCGGGCGAGCAGGGCGTAGGCGTCGAGCCGGCCTTCGCGGGCACTGAGAATCTCCTGGCTGGAGAGCCCGGCCTTGCCGGCGAACAGCGTGTGCGCCGCCAGGCAGTAATCGCAACCGTTGACCTGGGAGGTGGCGAGGAAGATCGCCTCCTTCTCCGTGGCGCTCAGCGAGGTCTTGCCCAATGCGGCCGAGTTTTGCAGGTAAGAGGCCAGCACGGCGGGGGCGTGGGCCAGCACCCGGAATACGTTGGGCAGGAAGCCGATTTTCTTCTGCACGCCTTCCAGCAGTGGGCGGGTGGCGTCGGTGGCGTGTTCCAGGCTGACAGAGGTAATGCGGGTCATGATGATTCTCCGAGGATTCAAGCGCGACGGGCGCTGGGTACGGAGTTCATGCTAGTGAACAGGGCTGGTTAAATGGATGCAAATCGTCGACGATATGCGACAGATCGTCCAGAACTGCCCTCGGGAGCTTCCCCATGGATCGCCTGTCCACCTTGCTCACCCATTTCGGCGTCAACGCCGGCACCTTTCACAGCGGCACGTTTTGCGGCACGACCGCCTTCGATGGCAGCCAGGCATGCGGTCATGTGCATTTGCTGCAAGCCGGCGAGATCGGCCTGAAACTGGCCGATGAGCGCGAGCTTCACCTCAGCGAGCCGACGTTGATCTTTTTCCCCCGGCCTTACCGGCATCGGCTGTTTGCGACAGAGGCATCCGGCACGCAGTTGGTCTGCGCATCGCTGAATTTTGATGGCGGCTCAAGCAATGCCCTGGCGGCAGCGCTGCCGGATTACCTGGTGCTCAGGCTCGACGAAATCCCGGCCCTGGCCAGCACCCTGCAATGGTTGTTCAACGAAGCGTTCGAGGGCACCTGTGGCCGTGAAGCGGTGATGGACCGCCTGTTCGAACTGGTGGTGATTCTGTTGCTGCGACACATCCTGAGCACGCGCAATCAGCAGCCGGGGATGATGGCCGGGCTGGCGGATGCGCGCCTGGCCCGGCCGCTGAGCCAGATGCACGAGGCGCCCGGCAAGGCCTGGAGCGTGGCGCAGCTGTCGGCGCTGGCCAACATGTCGCGGGCCAGTTTCGCCGAACACTTCAAGCGCGTGGTCGGCCAGGCACCGGTGGATTACCTGGTGAGCTGGCGCATCAGCCTGGCGCAGAAGCGTTTGCGCGAGGGCAAGCCGATTGCGTTGATCGCCGAGGAGGTCGGCTACGAAAGCCCGTCGGCCCTGGCCCGGGCGTTTCGCCGCAAAACCGGGGTCAGCCCGCGAGAGTGGAGGGGGTGAATGATCATGAGGCATAGCCTGGAAACTGACGCAGCCGGTGTCGGGCTGCGAAGATCCGGACACTTTGGTCTGTCCGCCAGATCGCGCGCGCAGGTTTCACGACTGCTGCGCAACCGAATGCAGGCTTCACCCGCGGCTACACAGCGAGCGCCATGGCCGGAAGAGGCGCTGGAGGAGGACTACGAATCCAGCTCGCCAGTGTGCTATCGGGACCAGTTTCCGGATTATTGAGCCCGTAGGAGCGACCCTGGTCGCGAGGGTCGTCAACGATGACACGGGGTGTCTGGTGCCCCGTGGCGGTCTCGGGTCCATCGCGAGCAGGGCTCGCTCCTACAGTTTGAGACGTCAGTACTGCGCCCGCACCGCCAGTGTCAGGGTGCGAGGGTCGCCGTAGAAGTTGGTGCCCCAGGACGCGTCCACCCGGTCGTAATACTTGCGGTCGAACAGGTTGTTGGCGGTCAGTGTCGTCGACAGGTTGTCGTTGAACTTGTAGCCCAGCTGGGCCGTGGCGATGGCGTAGCCGCCTTGTTCGAATTTCACTTCACGCTGGTAGTAAGTGTCGCTGACCGCGCGAACGCCGCCGCCAACACTGAAGTCCTTGAGCGGGCCGTCAGTGAACGCGTACTTGGTCCACAGGTTGAAGTTGTGCTTGGGCGTGATGGTGCTGAAGGTCTTGCCTTCGGTGCCGTCGTCGGACTGCAGGTACTTGGTGGAGGTGAAGGCGTAACCGGTGACGATGCTCCAGTTGTCGGTCAGGTTGCCGCTCAGCTCGGTTTCCCAGCCCTGGCTGCGCGCCTTGCCCTGTGCTTCGTACGCCGCGGTGGCGTTGTTGTATTCGGCGCGGTTTTCATCGTAGATGCGGAACATCGCGATGCTGGCATTCAGGCGACCGTCGAAGAACTCGCGCTTGAGACCGATCTCATACTGCTTGCCTTTGCGCGGGCCGATCGGCGTGTTGTCCGAGCCGATTTCGCTTTGCGGCTTGAACACCCCGGTGTAGCTGGCGTAAGCCGACAGTTCCGGGGTCAGTTTGCCGATGAGGGCGCCATAGGGCACGACCTTGCGGTTGATGCTGGTGTGGGCGCTGCCGAAGTTGTCGAAGAAGGCGTTGGCGTTCTTGGCATCGCTTTCGTACCAGGTCACGCGGCTGCCACCGATGACATCGAGCCAGTCGGTGACGTTGATTTTCGCGCGGGTGTACACGCCGTACTGATCGGATTTGGACCAGTTGCCGTTGTTCTTTACATAGTCCTGTTTCGGAATGTCGATGCTGCCCGGGTCAAACACGTTGATCGGGAAGTAGTCGCCGCCACCGTAGGTAAAGTCCTTGTCCAGGTGCTGGTACTCGCCACCGAAGGTGAACTCGTGGGTGCGACCCAGGGCTTCGAACGGGGTGGTGACGAAGCTGTCGGCGCCAATGCTCTTGATGTGGGTGTAGTAGTTGTACGCCACCGCCCAGCTGTCGCCGGTATCGGGGTCGACCGCGCCGTCGGCCCAGGTGAAATTGCGCTTGGGGGTCTCGGCGTCGCGGTAGGTCAGGGTGGTTTTGAACTGCCCGCCATTGTCCAGGGTGTGATCGACTTCGGCGAAGGTTTCCCAGACTTTTTCGTTCAGCTCGTTCCACTTGGCATCGACAAAGGTCGAGCGCGAAACGTCCAGTAGCTTGCCGCTGGCGTAGGCCGGCAAGCCAAACGCCGGGGTGGAGTGGTTCTGCTGGTAGGCGCCGCCGACCGACAGGGTGGTGGACGGATCGAGGTCCAGTTCCAGGCGGCCGTAGACCATCGGGCGTTCGTTCTGCGCGTAGTCGACGAAGGATTTGTTGTTCTCGTAGGCGGTGATGAAGCGACCGCGCACCGTGCCCTGATCGTTCAGCGGGCCGGTGACATCCACCGAGGAACGGTAGTGGTCATAGGAACCGCCAGCCAGCTCGCCACCGATGGCGAACTGGTTGAGGGCGCGCTTGCGCACCACGTTGATCGTGCCGCCGGGCTCGCCCGCGCCTTGATACAGGCCCGACGGACCGCGCAGCACTTCGACGCGGTCGTACATTGCCAGGTCGAAGGCGGTGGCCATGTCGCCCTGGCCGGTCGGTTGCGAGACGCCATCGACCTGCACCTGGTCGACGAGGAAACCGCGCATGTAGACATCGTTGAGGCTGGAGCCGGAGTTGTAGGTCTTGATGGTGACCCCGGTGACCTGGCGCATGGCGTCTTGCAGGCTGTTCATGTTCTGGTCGTCCATGCGCTGGCGCGTGACCACCGACACCGACTGCGGAATGTCCTTGAGCTTGATGTTGCCCTTGCCGATGCTCACTTCGTTGGTGGTGTAGGAGTGGGTGTCTTCGGTGGTGACGCCCAGGCGCTGGCCGGTGATCGAGGTCGCCCCCAGTTGCAGGGCGTCGCCGTGGGCCGAACGCACGAGGGTATAGCTGGCGTCGCTGCGCTGAATCATCTCCAGGCCCGTGCCACTCAACAGCCGGGTCAGTGCCTCGAACGGCGAATAGCTGCCGGACAGGCCAGGGCTTTGCAGGCCGTCGGTGAGGGCCGGATCAAACGACAGCGCGATGTGGCTGTCGGCGGCGAACCGCGACAGCGTGTGCCCCAGCGGGCCTGCCGGGATTTGATAACGGCGCGCATCGGCGATGCTCGATGCTTGAGGCTGTGCGGCCCAGGCCTGGGTGCAGGCACCGCTGATCAGCAGGCTGGCGAGGGCATGGCAGGCGGCGCGGCGCAGCGGCGGCGTGAACGGGATGGAGCGGGCAACGGGCATTCTGAGTGATCCTGTCGGCAAGGGAGAGAGGGTGCTTCCTCCCTTGCCAGCCCAGCGCGAAAAAAGTATCACCTCATGGCACATTTATTTTCGGGATGATCAAGCGGGTGAAATCGTCACCCAGTAACCGCCGAGCCGCGTTGTCACGTTCAGCGGGTAGGTCAGCGCCAGCATGCTCAGCGCGCGGCGCGTATCGTCCAGCGGGAACGCCCCGGAAATCCGCACTCCGGCCACGGCCGGATCGCAGCGAACCAGGCCATGACGATAGCGGGCCAGTTCCGCCGCGAAGTCGCCCAGGCGCATGCCGTCGGCCACCAGCATGCCCTGGGTCCAGGCGGTCAGGGCGCTGTCCGCCGGGGTCGGTGTGTCAATCGCGGTGGCCGAGAATTCCGTCTGTTGTCCGGCGAGCACAATCAGCGGCGTTGCCTGCGGTCGCTGGAACAACTCGATCTGCACGCGGCCGTCGAGCACCGCCAGCCGCGTGATCCCGTCGCCCTCGCGGACACTGAAACGGGTGCCCAACGCTTGCAGTCGACCCTGTGCGGTCGTCACCCGGAATGGTCGGCCGGGCACCAGTATGTCGGGCGCGGTCTGCACCAGGATCTCGCCTTTGCGCACCCGGACCAGACGCTGCGCGGCATCGAAATTCACGTCGATCGACGTGTCGGTGTTAAGGGTCAGCTGGCTGCCATCGGCGAGGGTCAGTTGGCGGCGTTCGCCAATCGGCGAATGGTGGTCGGCGGTCCAGCCCTGGCGCTCGTTGAGCTGCCAGCCGACCCAGGTGGCCGGTGCCAGCGCCAGCAACGCGGCGAGGCGCCCGAGCATCGCCCGGCGCTGCGGATTGGCCGGCCGGTCGAGCGCCGGCATGGCCAGCTCGGGCGGCAGCCCGCCCAGTTTGCCCAGCAAACTCTCGGCCCGGCGCCAGGCGTATTCCCGTTCGGCACTGCTGGTTCGCCATTGCTGCCATTGCGCGAACTCATGCGCACTGAGCGAACCTTCACTGTGGCGCATCAGCCATTCGGCGGTCTCTTCCAGGGTGACCGGGCTGATCATCGACGGGTGACTCATTCGGGCATCAACGTCAGGCACTGCAAAAACGCCTGCTTCATGTAGCGCTTGACCGTGATCAGCGACACCTGGAGTTGCACGGCAATCTCGTCGTACTTCATTGCACCGATCTGCGACAGCAGGAACGCCCGCTTCACCAGCGGCGGCAGGCTATCGAGCATCGCGTCGACTTCGTGCAGGGTTTCCAGAATCAGGAAACGCACCTCCGGCGAGGGCGCAAGCGACTCCGGCATCTGCGCCAGTGCCGACAGATAAGCGCGCTCCAGCGCCTGGCGCTGATACCAGTTCACCAGAATGCCCTTGGCCACGCAGGTCAGATAAGCCCGCGGTTCGGCCAGGTCCGGCAGGGTCTTGGCGGCGAGAATGCGCGTGAACGTGTCATGCATCAGGTCGGCGGCATCCACCCGGTTACCCAGCTTTCGCTGCAACCACGCGTGCAGCCAGCCCTGATGGCCGACGTACAGGGCTTCGACACAACGCACATGGTGCTGATGGGTGGCAGGCAGAGAGTCGCTCATCGCGTCAATATTTTTTGCTAGTGAGAATTATTAGCAATTGTAATGAGCGACCGGGAGGACAGCAAGGGCAACGTGGTGGTGGTTCTGGTCTGTAGGCGCGAGCTGGCTCGCGATGAGGCCGACTCAACCCGCGCAGGACATCAGCTAGACTCCTCCCTCAAGTATCCGCCACACCCGGCGGTCTGGCGGCTTGAGGGGCGATCACGTGAGTAATCGAGGTGAGCAGTCTCTGCTCAAGCAGTCGACCTTCCTGATGCTCGCCGTGACCGTCGCCGGGATCATCACCGGGTTTGTGTCGGGCGCCCAATCTATCCTGTTCGATGGCTTCTTTTCGTTAGTCGCGGCCTTCATCAAGGTCTTGATGCTGATCACCGCCCGGCTGATCGCCAAGGAAAGCAATCAGCGCTTCCAGTTTGGGTCGTGGCACCTGGAGCCCATGGTGCTGGTGATCGAGGGCAGCTTCCTGTTCCTGGTTGCCATTTATGCCTTCCTCAACGGTGTGTTCGGCATCCTCAGTGGTGGCCGCGAGGTCGAGCTGGGTCTGGTGATTCTTTACGCGGCGGTGTTCACTGTCGTTGAACTCATTTATTTCTTCTACGTCCGCCATCGCAATCGCACGCTCAACTCATCGCTGATCCAGTTCGACAACATCAGTTGGCTGGTGGACGCGATGCTGTCGGCGGGCCTCTTGGTGAGTTTCCTCATCGCACTGCTGCTCAAGACTCAGGGTTACGAACAATGGGCGGTCTACGTCGACCCGCTGATCCTGATTCTGTTAGCCCTGGGCATGCTCCCCCCAGCGTACAAAATCCTCGGTCCGGCCTTGCGCGATGTATTGGGAATCGCCCCGGATCAACTGGACGAAAAGGTGCGTCAGGTGATGGAGGTGGCGAAGGTCGAGCATGGTTTCGATGACTATATTTCCTACGTGCAGAAACACGGCAGGGCCTGTTTTATCGAGATCCACATCGTATTGCCGCTGGATTACCGGCTGGACGGTGTGGGACAACTGGACAGCTTGCGAGAGGAAATTTCCACGAAACTGGGCGAGCCGGACGCCGCGCGATGGCTGACCATCAGCTTTACCGGTGACCGCAAGTGGATCGAATGATCAGGAAAAGTCACCTGAGACATTCCGCCAGTCCGCGATAACCCGTCGCCAGGTTTGAACGGGCACCCACCGAAGGTTTCGTGTCCGTTCAAGGTCAAGGATGGCGCTGTGGCGTATTGGCGAACCTGGCTGACAGAGAGGGGGTACGAAACATCCCGATCGCCGGGACCTATCGGTTTGCCAATTGGCAGCCATACTTTTGCATCAACGGCACCGTTCCCGGGCTTGCCGCGGTGGTGCGCCGAATGAATGCGATCTTCCGGTCATTTAACTGCGCTGGAGGTGCTTGATGCTGTCCTTGTTCTCTGAACGTCCATTGATCTGCGGCCTGGCCTTGATCCTGATCGATATGGTGATGTGGCGTGTGGTCGGTTCCCACCGGTACAACTGGAAAGTCCTCGCGCGCCTGGTCATTTTTTTGTTGTACAGCGCGCTGTTGTTCCATGAAGGCTTGAGCCCATGGGAGCCGGCGCCCTCGCTCGATGATGCGCCGCTGCAATTTGCGCACACGGTGCTGCAGATCATTTGGTGGCTGTTCGGCGCGCGCACGCTCACGGTGATGATCGGCGCTGTGATGATGTATCGGGTAGGGCACGCCGGGCGGTTACTCCAGGACTTGCTCGGTGCGGTGATCTTCCTGGTCGCGGTGATCGCCGCGCTGGCTTACGTGCTCAACCTGCCGGTCAAGGGGGTTCTGGCGACGTCCGGTGCCTTGGCGATCATTGTCGGCCTGGCCCTGCAAAGTACCCTCAGTGACGTCTTTTCCGGCATCGTCCTGAACACCACCAAGCCCTACAAAATCGATGACTGGATCGCCATCGACGGCACCGAAGGCCGGGTGACCGATATCGATTGGCGTGCCACGTTCCTGCAAACCTCCCAAGGCAGCATGATCGTGATTCCGAATTCGATGGCGGCCAAGGCCAAGATCACCAACTTCAGTCGGCCCAGCGACATGTTCGGCGTTTCGATCAGTTTGCTGATCAGCCCGCAGGTGCGTCCAAACAAGGTCTTCGATGCCCTTGAGCGGGCAGCCCAAGGCTGCCGCATCCTGCTGACCAAACCCGCTCCCAAGGTGACGATCAAAAGTACCGGTGGCAATGGCGTGGAATACGAAGTCAGCGGCTTTGTGCTGTCGATGGATCAGAAGCGTACGGTGCGCAACCAGATGTACGATCTGGCGTACCGGCATTTGCTGGCGGCCGGTATCAGCTGGACATCGACCATTGAACACAATGAGCCTGCGCGGCTGTCGCGAGCCCGGGCCTTGCTGGACAACACCAGCATTTTCTCGACCAACCTGAGCGAGGAAGACAAGGACCACGTCAGCCAGAACATGACCCTGCAGTCCTTTCCCCCTGGCGAAGTCATTCTGGCGGGCGGGCAGGTCAGCTCGCAGTTGTACATCATAGAGTCCGGCGTGGTGACGGTGGCCTTGTTTCGTGGGGGCGTCAAATTCGAAGCCGGGCGCATGGGGCCGGGGGAGGTGATCGGCGAAGGCGGGATCGTCTCGGGAACCGCGCTGCCGGCGGAGTTCGCCGCGCTGACTTTTTGCAACCTGTACCGGATCGAACGGGATTATCTCCAGCCGTGCATGGAGGCTCGTCACGAGATGTGTCAAGCGATGAAGGCGTTGCTGGATTTCCGCTTGCAGATAGCCCATACGATGACTCAGGAAGAGCCGAAGGCCATCGAGAAAAAAGGTTTCCTGCAGTGGCTGCGCAGCCGGGTGTGATCGGTCAACAGGCATGAGTCAAGGGTAGTGAAAAACAGTAAACCGGCGGAGGCCTTCACGGCTGTTATCAGGGCAGCCGGGCTCAAAGAGTGCGCGCAAAGTTCAAGGTGCGAACTTCGACGTTTTCTACACAATCGGCCAAAAGCAGCCACCCGAAGCTGCGTGCTTGTCATGAAATGAAAAATGGCTGTCGTGCGATGCGAGGTGGTCGAGGCCGCTGCTGCCCTAGAGTCGGCGCATAACAACACCGCGCCCGCAAACACGAGAGCCGCCATGAGCAGATCCACCCGAACGAGCGAGACCGCCCCCATCACCCAGCGTCCCCCGGCGACCGGCCGAAAGCGTCGCGCTCGCAAGGAGGGCGATGTCCCGGACAACCCCCAGCAAAAAGAGCTGATGGGTACGGCCGCCGATCAGACCCTGGCAGGCAATCCGCTCGTCGGCGTGCGCGCCGCGGACCTGGCCAGCTCGGCCGGCTGCCTGCTCAAGGCCGTGGGCAAGTCGCCGCTCAAGGCGGGCGCTCATCTGGGGGGCTACCTGAAGGCGCTGCGCGGCATCGTCGGCGGTAACTCCAGCATCGCGCCGGACCCCAAGGACAAGCGCTTCGCCGATCCGGCCTGGCAATCCAACGCCTTCTTGCGCGCACTGCTGCAAAGCTACCTGGCGGGCCAAAGCGAGCTGACCCGCTTCATCGAAGCCACCGACCTTGCCCCGTTGGAAAAGGGCCGGGCCCGGTTCGTCGCAGCACTCCTGGCCGATGCAGTGGCACCGAGCAACTCGCCGCTGACCAATCCGGCGGCGCTGCGAAAGCTGGTGGATACAGGTGGCATGAGCCTGGCCAGGGGTGCCCGTCAATTCGGTCAGGACCTGCTGAACAACCGTGGCATCCCGAGTCAGGTCGACAGCACGCCGTTCAAGGTGGGGGAAAACATCGCCACGGCCAAGGGTGAGGTGGTGTTTCGCAACGAGATGTTCGAGCTTCTGCAGTTCGCGCCCACCACCGGACAGATCTATGCCCGGCCCTTGGTGATGTCGCCGCCGCAAATCAACAAGTACTACGCCATCGACCTGTCGCCGGAGAAAAGCCTGATCAAGTGGATCCAGGACAGCGGCGTGAACCTCTTCGTCATCAGCTGGCGCAACCCCACACGTTTACACCGCGACTGGGGCTTGTCCGAGTACGCGCTGTGCCTGGACCAGGCCGTGGACGTGGCGCGCAGGATCACTGGTAGCCCGGATGTGAACATGTGGGGCTCTTGCTCGGGCGGCATCACCCTGGCGGCTTATCTGGGCTGGCTGGCGGCTCGCGGCGAAGGCCACAAAGTGCTGAATACCAGCTGGGCCGTGTGTGTGCTCGACATGCCCTCGGCGCTGGACGACACCACCCTGGGGCTGTTCACCACCCCGTCCGCCCTGCGCGCGGCCAAGGCCAGCTCCCGGCGCAAAGGCGTGCTGAGCGGCCAGGGCCTGGCCCGGATGTTCGCCTGGATGCGACCCAACGACCTGATCTGGAACTATTGGGTCAACAATTACCTGCTGGGCAACAAGCCGCCAGCCTTCGACATCCTGGCCTGGAACAACGACACCACGCGGCTTCCCGCGCAACTGCACGCGGACTACCTGGACCTGATCCAGCAAAACCCCTACAGCAACCCGGGCTCCCTGGAGATTGCCGGCGAATCCATCGACATGACCCAAGTGAAGGTGGGGGCCTATGTGGTGGGGGGCACCACCGACCACATTACCCCTTGGCAAGGCTGCTACGGCACCGCCCGGTTGTTTGGCGAGGACACCACCTACGTGCTGTCCAACGCCGGCCATCTACAGAGCCTGGTGAACCCGCCGGGCAACCCCAAGTCGTTCTATTACGCGGCGCCTGCCGCCGCCGAGACCCCGCAAGCCTGGTTGCAGGACGCCGGGGAGCGCCAGCCCGGCAGCTGGTGGCCGCATTGGCGTGAATGGATCGGGCAGCGCTCGGGCGACAGCCTGCCATCGCCGAAGAAGCTCGGCTCGCGCAAGTATCCGCCCCTGTGCCCCGCACCTGGCACCTATGTCATGGAGCGTTGAGGCGGCGGGGGCTGGTGCGACCGGTCTGCCCACCTGCGTATGGCCGCGAGGGTGCCGGATCAGATTGATCCGTCCTGAAGGGTGGAGGATTTAAAGATCGCAGCCGGCGACAGCTCCTGCGGGCGATCTTTTGAGTCCGGGAAACAAAATGGCCACCCCGGCATCGTTTGCCGGGGTGGCCAAGGGTCTTGCCGGTTACATCACTTCAAGTCGAAGCGGTCCAGGTTCATCACCTTGGTCCATGCCGCTACGAAGTCCTTCACGAATTTCTCCTGGTTGTCGGAACTGGCATAGAACTCCGCCAGTGCCCGCAGCTGCGCATTGGCGCCGAAGACCAGGTCCACGCGGGTCGCGGTCCATTTCGGCTGGCCGGTCTTGCGGTCGCGACCTTCGAATTGTTCATTGTCCTGCGAGGTGGGTTTCCATTCGACGCCCATGTCCAGCAGGTTGGTGAAGAAGTCGTTGGTCAAGGTGCCCTTGCGGGTGGTGAAGACGCCGTGGGCGGTTTGTCCGGCGTTGGTGTCGAGCACGCGCAAGCCGCCGATCAGTGCGGTCATTTCCGGGGCGGTGAGGGTGAGCAGCTGCGCCTTGTCGATCAACAGGTGCTCGGCCGATACCTTGTAGCGGCTTTTCAGGTAGTTGCGGAAGCCGTCGGCTATCGGTTCGAGGAAGCCGAACGACTCGACATCCGTCTGTTCCTGGCTCGCATCGGTACGCCCCGGCGAGAAAGGCACCGTGACGGTGTGCCCGGCGTTTTTCGCGGCCTGTTCGACCCCGGCATTCCCGGCCAGCACGATCAGGTCCGCCAGGGAGATTTTCTTGCCGCCGGCGTTGAACGCCTGCTGGATGCCTTCGAGTTTCGCCAGCACGTTGGCCAGTTGGTCAGGCTGGTTGGCTTTCCAGGACCGTTGGGGTTCCAGGCGCAGGCGTCCACCGTTGGCGCCGCCGCGTTTGTCGGAGCCACGGAAGGTGGAAGCCGCCGCCCAGGCGGTCGACACCAGCTGCGAAACGCTCAAGCCCGAGGCCAGCAGTTTGCTCTTGAGCGCGGCGACGTCAGCGTCGTTGACCAGGGCATGGTCGACCTCCGGGATCGGGTCTTGCCACAGCAATTCTTCGCCGGGCATTTCCGGGCCGAGGTAGCGCGAGAGCGGGCCCATGTCGCGGTGCAGCAGTTTGTACCAGGCGCGGGCGAAGGCGTCGGCCAGCTGATCCGGGTTCTGCAGGAAGCGCTGCGCAATCGGCTCGTAGATCGGGTCGAAACGCAGGGCCAGGTCCGAGGTCAGCATGGTGGGGTCGCGACGCTTGGACGAATCGAAAGCGTCGGGAATGATGCCCGCGCCGGCTCCGTTTTTAGGTTTCCACTGATTCGCGCCTGCCGGGCTCTTGGTCAGTTCCCAGTCGAAGCCGAACAGGTTTTCCAGGTAGTTATTGCTCCACTTCGTGGGGGTGGTGGTCCAGGTCACTTCCAGGCCGCTGGTGATGGTGTCCGGGCCTTTACCGGTGCCAAAGCTGTTTTTCCAGCCCAGGCCCTGTTGTTCCAGGCCGGCGGCTTCCGGTTCGGCCCCGACATTGTCGGCGGGACCTGCGCCGTGAGTCTTGCCGAAGGCGTGGCCACCGGCGATCAGCGCCACGGTTTCTTCGTCATTCATCGCCATGCGGCCGAAGGTTTCGCGGATGTCCAGGGCCGATTTGACGGGGTCGGGTTCGCCTTCAGGGCCTTCCGGGTTGACGTAGATCAGGCCCATTTGCACTGCGGCGAGCGGAGTTTCCAGGTTGCGGCCGTGTTGGGTACGGCTGTCTTCGTTGCGTCCGGGCTCGGCCACCAGCGGCACATCGCCGGGGTCTTGCGTCGCCTTGTTTTCATCGTCACGGTCACTGGCGTAACGGGTGTCGCCGCCTAGCCATTTGTTTTCCGAACCCCAGTACACATCCTCGTCCGGCCCCCAGACATCGGGACGCCCACCGGAGAAACCAAAGGTCTTGAAGCCCATGGACTCCAGCGCGACGTTGCCGGTGAGCACGATCAGGTCGGCCCAGGAAATATGGCGGCCATATTTTTGCTTGATCGGCCATAGCAGCCGACGCGCCTTGTCGAGGCTGACGTTGTCCGGCCAACTGTTGAGCGGCGCGAAGCGCTGTTGGCCGGAGCCGGCGCCGCCACGGCCGTCGCCGGTGCGATAGGTGCCGGCTGCGTGCCAGGCCATGCGGACGAAAAGCGGACCGTAGTGGCCGAAGTCGGCGGGCCACCATTCCTGCGAGTCGGTCATCAGCGCGGTCAGGTCACGTTTGACCGCCGCAAAATCCAGCTTCTTATAGGCTTCGGCGTAGTTGAAGCCCTCGTCCGTGGGGGAGGACAGGGGAGAATGCTGGTGCAGGATGTTCAGGTTCAGTTGGTTCGGCCACCAGTCACGGTTCCTTGTGCCACCGCCGGCGGCGTGGTTGAACGGGCATTTCGATTCATTTGCCATGTCTGAGCTACCCTCGGTCGAGTTCATTCAGCTATCCGGCCCGGTTCCGGCCCGGCGTGGAAGCGAGCGAAATCAATGACTCAGGTTTGCGGACCCGCCTTTCGATCCTCTGATCGTCGTGGTCTCGTGGGCATGACGGAGGGTGGAAATCAAATTGCCACCCTGACGGCCCACACTACGCCTGGTCAGTTTCTGACTCATTCTTATCTTCGCATCAGGTCTGTGTCGGCCAGACTACGCCGACCTGCTAAGGCTAGACCCCGTTTGGCAAGTCAGCTAATAGCGCGAGTATTGGTGGTTGATAGTCGCAATCTCTCAAGGGCGTACAGAGTTGCAGGTGCCCATGAGCGATGTGCCACAATGGTGGATGTCACCGCAGCATTATCAGGCGAACTCAATGGATGGCCTTGGATTTCGGCACGAGCAGGAACGCTTTATCGCCCAGCAGGTGCGCACGGATCGGTTGCACCAGCTGTTTCGGCAATCGGTTACCGCTGTTCTTGGCAGTTTTCTGGCATTGGTCATGTTGTGCTGGCTGTGTTGGGAGCGCTTCGATCATTCCGTCATCGCCGGGTGGGTCATCCTGTTGACCGCCTCGACGTTTCTACGCATCTCGATGTTCGTGATGTATTTCCGCAGCCCGGAAGCGGCGCGCACGCCGCAACGCTGGGAGCGCATCTACCTGGTCACCCTGGTGCTCTCCGCCAGCATCTGGGGCGGTGGCGCGCTGGCGGTCATGCCGGCCGACGACCTGCTGGCCCAGGCGCTGGTCATGCTGTTTACCGTAGGCATGTCGGTCAGCGCGGTGTCGTGCTACTCGGCCTATCGCTACATGACGGTGGTGTCGATCGCGCTGGTGTTGCTGCCTTCTACCTTCTGGCTGCTGTTCCAGCCCTCGACCCTTCAGGTCGGCATGGGCCTGGCCGTGCTGGTTTTTGCCTCCTTTGTGTGCAGCGCCACGCGCAAACTCTCCGATGCCCTGGAGACGGCCTTCCGCCTGACCCGTGAAATGGAGCTGGCGCACAGCATCTCCACGCGCGCCGCACAGACCGATGAACTGACCGGCCTGAAAAACCGCCGGGCGTTTTTCGAGCAGGCCCAGCGGCTTTACAACCATTGCCAGCACTACCAGTTGCCGCTGTGTGCGGTGATGCTGGACATGGACCATTTCAAACACATCAACGACACCTACGGGCACCAGGTCGGCGACCAGGTGCTGCGGCAAATGGGCGTGGTCATCGGCCGTTCATTTCGCGAAAGCGATGTGTATGGCCGGCTGGGCGGCGAGGAGTTCGCCGTTCTGCTGCCGGACACCTCCCTCGAAACCGCGCAACACATTGCCGAGGCACTGGTCCATTCCATCGCCGGGCTGATGACCGGGCCGGTGCACTGCATCACGGCCAGCGTCGGGGTGGCGTCCATGGCGTCCGGCGACAAGGACCTGCACAGTCTGATGAGCAACGCGGACAAAGCCTTGTACCGGGCCAAGGCCCGGGGGCGTAATCAGGTGGTGGTGTCGGACTGATTCGTGGATCAATGCGATGCATCTGATGAACCAGGCGCGCACCACTGGTCGCGGGGCTCTTGATCTGTAGAATCAAAATACCTATTTTTGAATCTGTGGATTGATAAAGAGGTGCCGGACATGCCACTCGCCCTTCAGGCGCAGCAGGAATTTACCAAAAACCAGTGCGTGACCGGCCTGCGCGCCGCGGTCGGCATTCTCGAAAAATGGGCGGCCTCCAGCGAGCAGGCCTGTCGTATCCTGCGCATTTCCCGCAGCACCTACACCCGCGCCCGGCAGCATGATCCCGCCTGGGCCGTGGCGCTGGACGCCGACCAGATGCAGCGCATCAGCTTTGTGCTGAACATCCACGCCACCCTGCGCCTGATCTTCGATAACCCGCAAAACGTCTACGGCTTTGTGTCGATGAGCAACGACAACGAGTTTTTCAATGGACGCAGCCCGCTGGAGATCATGTCCCAGGGCGACATGATTTCGCTGTACGAAACCTTTCGCCGCATCGACGCGTTGCGGGGCGCGCAATGGTGAGGGGCAGGCAGCTGCCAACGTTTGCCGGCGAAACCTTGCAGGCCTATCGGCTGGTCAATTCGAAGTTTCCACCGATTGCGATGTTCGATGACGTGGCCGACGCGGACGAGTTCGAGGTGCTGTACGAGATTCAGGCACTGACCAATCCGCGCCTGAAAAACGAAGTCGGGCAGCTGGAGTTGATCCCGCGCAGCGAGATCCCGTTCGGCATACCCGGCTGTTCCTACGCGACGGCGCCCTTTACCCACGTCAACCCGGCGGGGTCGCGCTTCAGCGATGGCAGCTTTGGCGTGTTGTACCTGGCCGACACCCTGGAAACGGCGTTGGCCGAGGTCCAGCATCATCAAGCGCGGTACTGGTCGAAGGTGCCCGACCTCAACTATGAGCGCTTTGTCTTTCGCGGGCTGTCCTGCTCGTTCGTGGACAAGGCGATGAAGGACGCGACGACCGTCGCCGTGACCGATCCGATCTACGATCCCGACGATTACAGCCACTCCCATGGCTTCGGCAAAGCCATCCGGCAAGCCCGGTGTCCCGGCCTGCGTTACCACTCGGTGCGCAGGCCCGGCAGCCATTGCTGGGCATTGATGACCCCAAGGCCGATGCGGTCGATCATCCAGAGCGCCCATTACGAAATGATCTGGAACCGCCAGGTCACCAGCGTCAACCAGATCAGCGAAGCCTGACCTCAGGCCTTGACCCAGCGTTGCCGGCTCCAGCTGCTCAGCGAGTCGACGGCAAACACCAGCACCAGCATCGCCAGGATCACGGTGCTGGCCTGGGCTTCCTGGAACAGGCTGAGGCTGACATACAGCATCTGCCCCAAGCCCCCCGCACCGACGAAGCCGAGCACGCTGGCCATGCGGATATTGTTTTCCCAGCGGTAGAGGATATAGGCCAGCAGCTGCGGCAAGAGGTTGGGCAGAGTGCCGTAACAAAAGGCCCACACGGCATTGGCGCCTTGCAGGCGGATCGCTTCGGCCGGCTGTGGCGGAGTGTTTTCCAGCGCTTCGGCGAACAACCGGCCGAGCACGCCGGTGGTGTGTAAAGCCAGCGCCAGGGTCCCGGCATTGGGCCCCAGGCCGGCGGCGAGCACCATCAGTGCGGCCCACACCAGCTCGGGAATCGCCCGCAGGGCGTTGAGGATCAGCCGCGCCACGCTCTTGAACGGCCAGCCGAAGCGCCCGGCCGCCGGCAACGCCAATGCCAACCCGAACACCGCCGCGAGCAAGGTGCCGAGGGCGGACATGGCGAGGGTTTCCAGGGCGCCACGGGCGATGGCCTGCAGGTGCGCCGCGCTCAAGTCCGGGCTGAGAAAACGCTGGGCGTAGGCGCCCATCTGCTTCAGGTTGCCACTGTCGACCAGCGCGCCGAGATCGATGCCCAGATAGCTGAACGACGCGACCACCGCCACGCCGATGCACAGCAGCAGGGCCAGGTTGATCAGGCGATTCATCCCAGCCTCCAGCGCAACAGGCGGCTGAGTTGATCGGCCAGCAGCACCAGCAGCACAAAGGTCAGCAACAGGCTGGCCACTTCACCGCCGGCGAACATGCGCAAAGACAGGTCCATTTGCTGGCCCAGGCCACCGGCGCCGACGAAACCCATCACCACCGAGGCGCGGATGGCGCATTCCCAGCGGTACACCGTGTACGACAGCAACTCGGCCGCGACATTGGGCAGGATGCCATAGGCAAATGCCGCGAGCCGACCGCTGCCGGCCTGCAGCAAGGCGTGGGCGGGGCGCTGGTCCACCGACTCGAAGATCTCCGCGTAGACCTTGCCCAGCATGCCGCTGTAGGTGATGGCGATGGCCAGCACCCCGGCGGTCGGGCCGAGGCCCACGGCGCGCACGAACAGCAGCGCCCAGACAATTTCCGGCACGCTGCGCAGGAAGATCAGCAAGCCGCGCACCGGCCAGCGCAGCAGTCGCCCGCAAACGCCGGGGCGCCCGGCGCGGGAGGCGGCGGACAGCGACAGCGCGCGGCTGGCCAGCAGGCTGGCGGGCACCGCCAACAGCAACGCCAGGGTCATGCCGGCCGTGGCAATGGCCAGGGTTTGCAGGGTGGCTTGCCACAGCAGTGTGAGGAATTCATCGCCAGTGGCCGGTGGCCAGAAGGTCGAGACAAAGCGGCCCATTTCGCTTTGGCTGTCGGTCGCCAACAACACGCCCAGGTCCAGCTCGCTGAAGCGGATGCCCGGCCACAACAGGGCAATGGCCAGCAGGCTGAGCAGCAGGCGCGGCCGGGTGGCCGGATCTCGGGCGTCGCCGGTCAGCATCGGGGAATCTGCACGCTCAAGGCGGGCGGGGACGCCGGGGGCGATTGCAGTTGCTCGTTGGCGTAGAGCGCGTCGAGCCGCTCGCGGTCGACGGCGCCGGCCGGCAGGTCGAACAGGATCTGCCCGTCGCGCAGGCCGATGATCCGTGGAAAATGCGCCAGGGCCAGTTCCACCGCATGCAGGCTGGCGACCAGGGTGACCTGGTGCTCACGGGCGTGCCGGCAGAGCACCGACAGGGTGTGCCCGGCCAGCACCGGGTCCATGGCCGACACCGGCTCATCGGCCAGCAACACCTCGGGCGCCTGATACAGCACGCGGGCCACGCCGACGCGTTGCAACTGGCCACCGGACAGTTGCTGGCACTGTGCAAACAACTTGTCACCCAGGTCCAGCCGGGCCAGCGCCGCCCGCGCGCCCGGAATGTCCACCGGGTGCAGCAGGTTCAGCAGGCTGCGGCCCAGGCCCCACTGGCCCAGCTTGCCGGCCAGCACCGCCGTGATCACACGCTGGCGCGGAGGCAGGGGCGGCGACTGGTGCACCAGGCCGATACGGGCGCGCAGGCGTTGGCGCTCGCGGGCCGACAGGTGCCAGGCGCGCTCGCCCAGCACGTGCAACTCGCCGCCGCCAGGGCGCAGGGCGGTGGCCAGGAGGTTGAGCAGGCTCGACTTGCCCGCGCCGGACGGGCCGATGATGGCGACCTGTTCGCCGGCCGCGATGTGCAGGTCCACGCCGCGCAGCGCCTGGACGCCGTTGGCGTGGGTCAGGCTGACGCCGGTCAGCTGCAAGGTCATTTCAGCAGGTCGGCGGCGCGTGCGGCTTCCTCGATGCCCTTGTAGTTCTCGGGGTTGGTCTCGATGAAGCGGCTGGCGGCCTGCAGATCGAGAATCTCCTTGTCCGCGGGCTTCGCCGGATCGAGGGCCAGGAAGGCGGCCTTGATCTTGTTCGCCAGCGCCGGATCGAGGGTGCCGCGCACGGTCCAGTTGTAGTCGAAGTAGGCCGGCGTGGTGGCAAACACCTTGACCTTGTCGGTGTCGACCTTGCCGGCGGCGACCAGTTTTTCCCAGACGCTGGCGTTCAGTACCCCGGCATCGACCTTGCCGGCCTGCACCCAGGCGACCGTGGCGTCATGGGCGCCGGAGTAGCCCACGCGACTGAAGTACGTCTCCGGCTTGATGCCATCCTTGAGCATGAAGTAACGCGGCATCAGGCTGCCCGAGGTGGAGGACACCGAACCGAAGGCGAATGACTTGCCCTTGAGGTCGGCGAGGGATTTGACGTTCGGGTCGGCGGTGATGAATTTGCTGGTGAACTTCGCGTCCTGCTCACGCTGGACCAGGGGGATCGCATTGCCGGTTTTCAGGCGTGCCTGGACGAAGGTGAAACCGCCCAGCCAGGCCAGGTCGATGCGGTCGGTGGCCAGTGCCTCGACCACGGCCGGGTAATCGCTCACCGGCACGAACTCGACCTTCATGCCCAGTTGCTGCTCCAGATAAGCGCCCAGCGGCTTGAATTTGCGCAGCAGTTCGGTGGGCGCTTCATCGGGGATCGCGCTGACTTTCAGGGTGTCCGCCGCCTGCGTGAGCAAGGTGCAGACCGACAGGGTCAAACCGACGGCCAATGCCAGGGTACGCTTGAGCATGGAGTTTCTCCGTTTCGTTTGCGCTGGATTGTCGATGCGCCGGATACAGGGTGATTGCTGTGCGGCGCATTGAGAGGTTAGACGAAATGGAGCGATTGCATGGACGCGTCAAATTGAGCGTTGGTTGACGCGCCGGGTCAGTTCTTCTGCCGATTCCTTGCGCTCGGAGTAACGGTCAACCAGGTCCGGGCGATCGCGCAGCAGCAAGGTGAATTTCACCAGCTCCTCCATCACGTCCACCACCCGGTCATAGAGCGGGGACGGTTTCATGCGGTCGTCTTCATCGAATTCCAGCCAGGCCTTGGGCACCGAGGATTGATTGGGGAGGGTGAACATCCGCATCCAGCGACCCAGCACACGCAGTTGATTCACCACGTTGAAAGACTGGGAACCGCCACTGACCTGCATGACCGCGAGGGTTTTGCCCTGCGTCGGGCGCAGGGCGCCAATCGCCAGCGGCACCCAGTCGATTTGCGCCTTGAACACGGCGGACATGGCGCCATGACGCTCCGGTGAGCACCAGACCTGTCCTTCGGACCATTGCATCAGCTCAAGCAGTTCGTGAACTTTCGGATGGTCGCTGGGGGCGTCATCCGGCAAGGGAAGGCCCGAGGGGTTGAAGATCCGTGTTTCGGCGCCGAAGTGTTCGAGCAGCCGCGCGGCTTCTTCGACCAGCAGCCGGCTGAACGACCGTGCGCGGGTCGATCCGTACAACAGCAGGATGCGTGGCTTGTGTCGCCCGTCTTCACGGGCGATGGATGGCACCAGCGAGGGGTCGAGATTGGGCAGTGTGTCGTTCATGGGGGCTCCGGTTACAGGGTGCCGATACGGTCGAGTTCACGCTTGAGCGCATCGCGATCGAGTTCGGCGAAGGGCAGGGCGAGGAACGCCCGGCAGCGTGTTTCGATGCGCGCCAGGGTCGAGTGGAACGCAGCTTTCACCACCGGCTCATCGCCTTTTACCTCGGATGGATCCGCCAGGCCCCAATGGGCTTTGAGGGCCGGGCCGAAGTACAGGGGGCATGCCTCCCCGGCGGCGTTGTCGCAGACGGTGATGACAATGTCCGGGGGATGACTGGCGAAGGCGTCGTTGCCTTTACTGCTTAAGCCTTCAATCGCAATGCCGGCCTCCTGAAGCGTGGTCAGGCTGCGCGGCAGCACCTGGCCCCTGGGAAAGCTGCCGGCGCTGATCGCCTGCACGCCTGGCGGTGCGAGGTGGTTGAACACGGCTTCGCTGAGGATGCTGCGGCAGCTGTTGGCGGTGCACATGAACAGGATGCGCATGGGAGTATTTTCTCTGGCTTTGAATATATGGATAACCGAATATATGAGTTTCCATATGTACAGGCAAGAGGCGTGTGAGGGAGGTTGTTCAGATTGGGTGTATATCCGTTGCTGCGGTAACGGCGGCTGGCGGTTTCGCCACGGAGCAATGCCTGCGTTCGGCCAGCGTGGTTTAACGGGGCGCCCACAAAAAAGAGTCGGCGGGCCACATTCCCTTGTAGGAGCTGCCGAGTGCAACGAGGCTGCGATCTGTTGATTTTTTAATGCAAGATCAAGAAATCGCAGCCTGCGGCAGCTCCTACAACAAACTCCATGACACGCCGACGTACACCCCCAATCCCTCGCCCGGCGTGGACCGTGCCGCATCCAGTCCTTTGTCGTCGTAGCCCGGCGTGACGGTGGCGGCGTAGTGCTTGTCGGTCAGGTTGCGCATGTCCACCCAGGTCTGCCAGTCGCCCTTGGGCGCGTTGTAGCCCAGGGTCGCGCCGAACAGCGTGTAAGGATCGGCGTAGTAGCTGTTGGCGTAATCCACCGCCACCTTCGACACCAGCTGGGTGTTGAGCGCGGCGAAGAAACCCTGGGGCCAGTCGTAGCGCAGTTCGCCCTGGTAGTAGTGCATCGGCAGGCCCGGCAGGCGGTTGTCGCCGAAGCGCTCGTCGTCACGGTAGTGGAAGTCGCTGAAGGTGTAGCTCTGGCGCAGGCTCAGCTGGCCGCCATCATCCCGCGACCACAGGTTACTCTGCAGGCCGGCTTCCACGCCCTGGTGCACGGTGGGGCTGGCGTTGAGTTCATAGGGGGTGGTGGCGTTGGCATCCGGTAGCACCGAGAGCAATTCGTGGCGCACCTGGGCGTAGTACCAGGCCAGGCTCCATTGCCCCAGCGCGCTGTCGCCACGGCCGCCGAGTTCCAGGGTGGTCGCGGTCTGGTTTTGCAGTTTGACCGGATCGCGCTGGGTGCCGGTGGCGGCGCCGCTGCCGGCCGGGAACCGCTGGTTGGCGCTGTAGATCAGCGACCATGGGTGCGGCGCTTCGACCGAGCGGCTGAGATTGCCGAACAGTTGCAGCTCGGGCGTCAGTTGATAGCGCAGGCCCACCCGTGGCGCATAGTCCCAGTCGCCCAGGCTGGTCTTGCCGCCCCCGTCGGGGTAAGTCACCGCGCTTTCACGGCGCGTGTAAATGGCGGCCAGGCCGGTGGTCAACCACAGGTCGTCGGCGATCTCCAGGTCATTGCCCACATGCAGGACGCTGTCCGAACCCTGATAGGTGAAGTTGCGCATCGGCGTGCCCGGCGCATAGCCGGCGGTGTTGCCGGTGGGGATACGCACCGATTCACTGGCGCCGTCATTGGGCAGGTGCTTGGTGACTCGCAGCCCCACGGTGCTGTGGCTTTCCAGTCCCCATAGGGTGTCGCGGCGCTTGTAGTCGAACGTGCCGCTGACGTCGGTGTACGCCACCTTCAGGCGGTTGGGCCCCTCGCGCAGGTCCATCGGATAGTCGTGGTAGGCCAGGCCGGTCTGGATGCTCGAATCGTCATCGAGGTAGAAGGTGGTCTTGTTGCCGATGAAGATGCTGCCCGGCTGTTTGCGACTGTCGTCCCGGGTCACGTAGGCCGGGTTGGCCGCTCGTGGATCATGCTCGATGGAATGCTGGGTCACCCGTCCGGCGAGGTCGTTGTCGGTCTCGCGATAACGCAGGTAAAAACGCGTCTCCAGGTTCGGGTTGAAGCGATAGCCGAAGTTGGCGATGACGCCCTGGCTCTCGCTGGCCGTGTGGTCCTGGTAGCCGTCGGACCGGGCATCGGTCACCGCCACGTAATAGTCGAAGTCGCCCAGCACCTGCCCGGAACTGACCTGGCGTTGCTGGTAACCATGGCTGCCCGTGGCATAACGTACCTGCAACTTGGGGGCGTTGTAGCCAGTGTGGCTGACGTAATCGATGGCCCCGCCCAGGGCCAGCGCGCCCCGGTCGAAACCGTTGGCGCCGCGCAGCACTTCCACGTGGTCGAGCCACAGCGGCTCCAGCAATTCATAAGGCGTGCCGCCCGGGCCGGTCAGGGGCAGACCGTCGAGCATCGCGTACAGCCCCGAGGCATGGGCGCCCGGTGCGCGGTTGATGCCCGATCCACGGATCGAAATCTTGGCCCCTTCGTTGCCCGCCGACTGGGCATAAACCCCCGGTTGATACGCCAGCACATCCTGGTTGCCGGCCACGCGGCCCTGCAAAGGACGGCGCAGATCGACCACGTTGGTGCCACCGGGCACCTGGGCCAGCCGGGCCTGCGCTTCCTCGACCGACGAGTCTTCGCCACTGCGATCCTCGGCCCCGATCAGCACTTGTCCCAGCTCCAGGCCTTCGGCACTGGCGGTGGCCGGACAGACAAGGGCCAGGCCCAACAACGCGGCGGGCAGGGATTTGGGCGAGGGCATTGATGAAACTCCATACGGACGGGAACGGGCAGTGAAGAAGTGCGACGTAGGGAGTCACGAAGGAAACACATGGGGATTTGGTTTTTTTGGTTGAGTTGGATGGGGGCCTCGCTCCGGTGGGAGCGGGCTTGCTCGCGAAGAGGCCGTGTCAGTCGACATCGATGGAGAATGTCATACCGCATTCGCGAGCAAGCCCGCTCCCACATTGGAATTGGGTACATCAACAAGAGCCAGGTCGGGTTTAAGGCCGCCTCGTTTTTGCTTTTGATCTGGGCGCCCCTTTAAACCACGATGGCCGGAGCGAGGCACCGAGTGGTGGGGCTAGAGCGTTTGGTTACCTGGCGCCGGGCGGTGTTGCGTGCATCCAAGTGACTCCCCGTAAGGACGAAACCGCCGTTACCGCAGCAACGGATCTACGCCCAACCCACCTCAAGCCACCTGCGCCACACACGCATACACCACCAACTCCACCAACATCTCCTCCCGCGCCAGCCCCGCCACCACAATCGCCGCGCGGTTAGGGTAGGGCGCCTGGAAGTACTGCGCATACACAGCATTAACCGTCGCCAGATAGCTGCGGTCAGTGACGTAGATCATCACCTGGGTCACCGCGTCCAGCGAGCTGCCCGCCGCCTCCAGGGTATGGCGCAGGTTGTCCAGGGTCTGGCGCGCCTGGGCTTCGATGCCGCCGCTGACCACCTGGCCTTGGGCATCGATGGGGATTTGTGCGGTGTAGAGCGTGCCGTTGCCGACGACGGCCCATTCCAGCGGTGCCTTGGAGGCGAACAGGTCGGTTTTGATCGCGTATTTCATAATGCGTATTCCTTAAAAAAACGGGACATCTCAGTCGGCGTCGCTGCCGCCACCCGCGCCATGGCGGCGCGAAGCTTCGGTGCTTTCGACCAGTACGTTTTCGGCCAATTGCTTGAGCCGTTGCCAGGTCTGTTCGTTGACGCTGAAACCCTGGGCAAGCGCGGAGGGCGAGCAGGCCTGAGGGCGGGCCGGTGTGGCCGGCTGGCTGAAGGTGACGGTGATGCTTTGCTCGATGTCCTGGGCGGTGGTGCGTGCTTCGATGTGCAGGTCGGGGCGACTGTCGCCCGCGCGCAAAGAAGCGAAGTGCACCTGGCGGGCATCGCCCCAGCGGGCCTGCACGTCCAGCCCTTGCTCGGCAGCCCGGCACAGGTAACCGAGCAGCAGCAACCGGTTGTGGCAATGATGAATCTGCAACACGGCATGGCCGTTGCGCAGTGCTTTGCCCAGCGCGAGTTCCACGGCGGTGGCGGCGCATCGCAGCACGCTCTGGCCCCTGGCATCGATCACCAGCAGGGCGCTGTCTTCGTAGCGCAGGGCGAAGGGTTGCTCGGCCTCGTTCTGTAGATAGTCCAGGGCTTTTGCCAGTGCACCGACGCCGTCCAGCCCTTGCCGTTGCAGCCAGCCGACCATGTCGGCGGCGTCCTCGCAATCGCCGGCGGCAAAGCCCATGCCTTCGAAGGCCTTGCGGCACATCACCTGGATTTCGTTGAGGGATACGCGCATGGTCACTGATCTCCGTGGGGCATGACCGCAAAGTTCCAGTCGTCGGCGAACGGCTGGCCAATCTCGCTCACCAGCGGTGCGCCCTGGAACAGGGTGATGCGCACCCAGCGGCTGGATTTCGGGTCGAACTTGCCCGCGCCGAAAAACGCCAGTTTGCAGCGCAACAGGTGGATGGGCAGCATGTCGCGGTCCAGCAGGTTGGCGCGAATCTCGCCGTAGGCACACAGCGCCATGCCTTGCAGGCGGCGCACCGTGCCCTTGAATGCCGGCTGGGCGATCAGGAAGTGCGCGGTCAATTCGCCGGGATGGGCGCGCAAATGCTCGATCAGCGCGGCGTGGCAGCGCTGGATGTTGCGGGCGATGCCCAGTTGCATCTCTTTCTCGGCGCCTGGCTCCTCGGCGCGCATGCCCAGGCGCGGTTCTTCTTTTTCCGCGGAGCGATACCAGAAGAAGTGCTCGGCATCGGCGCCGCTGAAGTCATAGGCCAGGGCCCAGTCGTAGTGGTTTTCGATCAGCTCGCGCAACTGCGACAGGGGCATTTGCGCGTCCAGGCGCAAGCCTTCGACGACGCCCATCTGCTCGGCCAACGGCGTCACTTGTTCGGGGTACAACTCCAACAGCAGGCTGACCAGCAGTTCCTGGCAGCCGACGCCCGCGTGCGCTTCACACCAGGCCAGCAGGCGCGGCCACAGGTCGTCGCTGGCGGGTTGGCGATGGAGCCAGTCGGCCAGCGGGGTCAGTTCGGCCAGGGTTTGCAGGTCCTGCTCGTGCTGGCGCACGTCTTCGGTCAAGGTCTGTTGCAGGTGCAGGCGGGCCCGTTGCAGCAGGTCATGGAAACGTTGCAACCGTGCCGGATCGGCCGCTTGCGCCAGCACCCGGGCCAGGCCGGTTTCCCGCGCACTGATCCACTGATTGATCAACTGCGGATGGTTGAGCAGGAAGGGCGCCATGCCCAACCCGGTGGCATTGCCGACGCCCAGGTAGCGCTGCAATGCCGCGTCGAGTTTCACCGCCCGTTGCGGATTACGCGCCCGGGCCATGTGCTCGATCTGTTCGATGCTGAAATGCCGCAGCAAGTACACGGTGAACATCTGCGCGCTGAACGGCTGGTTGAAGTCCGCGTTGTCTTGCAGGCAGCCGAAGTCGGCGATGCCGAACTTGCCGTTACCGTAGACGGCGGTGGTGCGATAGAGGTAGCCCACGTCGGCCAGTTGCCGTGGATCGGGCTGGGTGCCTTCGGCCAGGGCCGCGAGGAAACGCTCGAAGTTGCGCAGGCTGCGGTTGGCGCGGGACAACACCAGCACCCGGGCGTCGAAGCGGCCAGCCTCCTGCAACGGCACGTTGCGCTGCAGGTCGGCCAGTTGCGCGGCGTCGACATCCCCGGCCACCAGCACGAAGCTGACGTCCCATTGATCGGCGATCACCCGGTCGCTGCGTTTTTCCGGTGGCAGGTACGCCGAGAAAATCACGCAATGGTAATGCGCGTTCGGCGTGTCGATGCGGTAGATGACGGTGCCGAAGCCTTCGCCATCCAGGTCGAACCGGCTGCGCTGGATCTGCCAGTGCTGGTTCATCATCCGGCGCAGGCTGCTGCGCACGAAGCTCAAGGGGCTCTGGAAGTGGCTGCCCAGCCGGGCCAGGTCCATGACCTGGCGGGCGGGGCGCAGCGCCGGGGCTGCAATCGCGGTGTCGGACATTATTATTGTTCCTGGACGAATCATGATTCAGAGGCCTTGTTCACGGGCCATGTGCCGGGCGATGCGCACGCTGTCCCACAGTGCCGGCAGGATCACCAGCGACACCGGCACGGCGGTGATGACAATGAAGGACTGCAAGGCCGTCACGCCACCGGCGCCAATGGTGATCAGCACCACGGCCGCCAGGCCCATGCCGATGGCCCAGAACCCGCACAGCCATTTCTTCGGCTTGTCGGTGCTGGACATCGCCAGCGCCACGGTGAAGGCCATCGCGTCGCCATTGGTGGCCACCGAGATGAAACTCAGGAACAGGAACAGTCCACTGATCAGGCCGCCGAGCGGCAGGTTCTGGGTGACGCCCAGCAGCAGGTCTTCAGGCTGGGTGCCATGGGCGGTGACGATACCGGGCGTCTGCAATTCCAGGCCGATGCCGGTGCCGCCGACCACGGTGAACCAGAACATGGTTACCAGCGGGGCGATGATCGACAGCGTCATGATGATCTCGCGAATGGTCCGCCCCCGCGAGATGCGTGCGACGTACAGCGCGACCATCGGTGCATAGCCGATGAACCAGCCCCAGTAGAACACCGTCCACCAGTCGAGCCACTTGGGGTCGGCGCGGAACATCGTCAGCGGGATGAATTGCTCCACGTGCAGGGCGAAGGCCGAAGGGAAGCCGCTGAGGATAAACAGCGTCGGCCCGAACACCACCATGAACAGCGCCAGCCCCAGCATCAGCCAGACGTTGATCTCGCTGACGAAACGGATGCCTTTGAGCCCGACCAGGCAAGAGGTGGTGTACATCAGCGTGACCAGCACGATGGTGACCGACTGAGTGACGATGCCGTTGGGCACGCCCCATACCGCGTGCAATGCGCTGCTGATTTGCAGGCCAAGGAAGCCGATCGGGCCGATGGTACCGGCGACCACGGCGATGATTGAGGTGGCGTCGGCGAAGGTGCCGATCGGGCCTTTCAGTGCGCGTTCGCCGAACAGCGGGTAGAGCAGGGTACGCGGTGCCAGCGGCAGGCCCTTGTCGTAATGCAAGTGCATCAGCACGATCGCCAACAGGCTGCCGAGCACCGCCCAAGCCAGGAAGCCCCAGTGTATGAAGGCCTGGGCCAGTGCCGCGGTCGCCGCCGCTTCGGTGTGCGGCTGCACGCCGGCGAAGAACGGTGGCGGGCTGGCGAAGTGCATCAGCGGTTCAGCCGCGGCCCAGAAGGCGCCGCCACCAGCGAGCAAGGCGCACATGATCACGGCGATCCAGTTGAAGGTGCTGATGTCCGGGCGCTGGTCGATGCCGCCCAGGCGCACGCGCCCGCATTTGGAGAAGCCGATGCCCAGGCTGACCACGAAGGTCGCCAGCATCAGCACTTGCCAGTACAGGCCGAAAGCCTTGGTCGACCAGGCGAACAGGGTGTTGACCAGTGCCGACACCATGTCGATGTCGACCAGCGCCGCAACCAGGAACGCGCCCAGGAACCCGCCGCTGATCAGGAACAGCGGCCAGTCGATGTCTTTGGCGATCGGCAGGCTCATGGTTTGAACCTCTGCCTCTAAGGTGCTTGGATTTTTCATGAAATCTCCGGAACCTGCGATTGTTTTTATTGTTGATGCTGTCCGTGCAGGAAGGGGCTCAGACCTGCGCCGCGGTGGCGGTTTCCAGCAGGCGCAGCCAGTTCAGTCCCATGATCTTGCGTACATCGTCCTCGGCAAAGCCACGGGCGCGCAGGCCCTTGGCGATGTTGGGGAAGTCACGGCTGTCGCGGAACCACTGCAACGGGTCCGGCCAGTTGGCGTTGTCCTTGGTCCCTTCGCCGTAGTCCTTCTCCTTGCTCCAGCGGCCGTTGCGCATCCACTCCAGTACCGACAGCGGTTGCGACTGGCACAGGTCGGTGCCGATGCCGATGTGCTCGACGCCCATCAGGTCGGCGGTGCGGGCGATCATGTCGCAGAAGCTTTCCAGGCTGCAGGCCGAGGCGCCCTTGAGGTGGAAGGGATAAGTGCTGAAACCCAGCAGCCCACCGGACTCGGCGATGCCGCGCAGTACTGCGTCGGACTTGTTGCGCTTGGCCGCATGGAAGCTCGACGGGTTGGCGTGGGAGATGATCACCGGCCGGCTCGACAGCTCGATAGCCTCCAGGGTGCTGCGTTCGGCGCTGTGGGACATGTCGATGAGCATGCCGACCCGGTTCATTTCGGCGATGACCTGGCGACCGAAGCGGCTGATGCCGTTATCTTCGGTCTCGTAGCAGCCGCTGGCGAGCAGGCTCTGGTTGTTGTAGGTCAACTGCATCACGAACACGCCGAGCTGGCGAAAGACTTCCACCAGGTCGATGTCATCCTCGATGGGCGAGCAGTTCTGGAAGCCGAAAAACACGCCCACGCGGCCTTCTTCATGGGCCAGGCGGATATCGCCGGCCGAACGCACCGGGCGGATCAGCTCCGGCCAGGCTTCGAAACGACGGTTCCATTCGCCCAGGCGCGAGAGGGTTTCACGGGCGTTCTCGTGGTAGGCGATGGTGGCGTGTACCGCGCTCAAGCCACCGGCCTGCATTTGCTGGAATATTTCCGGGCTCCAGTTGGAGTACTGCAAGCCGTCGATCATCAGAAGGTCGTGCATGGCAGGCGCTCCATCAAGGCCGGACGTAGGTGGTCTTGACCACGGTGTAGAAATCCCGGGCGTACTGCCCCTGTTCGCGCGGGCCGAAGCTGGAGGCTTTGCGGCCGCCGAACGGCACGTGGTAATCGGTACCGGCAGTGGGCAGGTTGACCATCACGCAGCCGGTCTGGGCGCGGCGCTTGAACTCGCTGGCATGGCGCAGCGACTGGGTGATGATCCCGGCGGTGAGGCCGTATTCGGTGTCATTGAGGGTGGCCACGGCTTCTTCGAAATCACGTACGCGGATGACGCAGGCGATGGGGCCGAACACTTCCTCGCGGTTGATGCGCATGTCGTTGCGGCTGTCGATGAACAGCGCCGGGCGCATGAAGTAGCCGTCGGTTTCCAGCTGCAGGCGTTCGCCGCCTTCGACCAGCGTCGCGCCCTCGGCCTGGGCCAGGCGCAGGTACTCCAGGTTCTGCTCCAGTTGCCGCGCCTCGGCCACCGGGCCGATCTGCACGCCGGCCTCCAGGGCGTGGCCGACCTTGAGCTGGCGCATGCGCACGCGCAGGGCTTCGACGAAGCGATCATGGATGCCGTCGCAGACGATCAGCCGCGAGGACGCCGTGCATTTCTGCCCGGTGCCGAAGAACGCGCCGTTGAGGGCGCACTCCACCGCCACGTCGAGGTCGGCGTCGTCCATCACCACCAGGGCGTTCTTGCTGCCCATTTCCAGTTGGCAGCGCACCAGGTTGCCGGCGGTGGCGACGGCGACACGTTTGCCGGTGGCCAGGGAACCGGTGAAGGTCAGGGCATCGATATCGGCCGACTGAATCAGGGTTTCGCCGACACTGGCGCCGCTGCCCATCAGCAGGTTGAAGGTGCCGTGGGGCAGGGCCTGGCGGCTGATGATCTCGGTCAGCGCCCAGGCACTGGCCGGCACCAGGTTGGCCGGCTTGAACACCACGGCGTTGCCGAAGGCCAGGGCCGGGGCGATTTTCCAGGCCGCGGTGGCCATGGGAAAATTCCAGGGGGTGATGATGCCCACCACGCCGACTGGCTCGCGATGCACCAGGATATCGATGCCGGGACGCACCGAGTCGGCGGTCTCGCCCATCTGGCGCAGCACTTCGGCGGCGTAGTAATGGAAGAACTGGCCGCTGCGGTTGACCTCGCCGATGCCTTCGGCCAATGGCTTGCCTTCTTCGCGGGAGAGCAGTTGGCCGAGTTCTTCTTTGCGGGCGATCAGCTCGTCACCGATGGCCATCAGCACTTGTTGGCGCGCTTCCAGGCCAGTGGCCGCCCACAGGGGTTGCGCGGTGCGGGCGGCCTGGATGGCCAGCCGGGTCTGTTCGGCGCTGGCCTGGTGGTACAAGCCGATCAGGTCGCGGCTGTCCGAGGGACTGTGGTTGCTCTGCGTGGCGTGGCCTTCGCACCACTGTCCATCGATGTAGTTTTTGTAGGGAGTGAGTGACATTGAGAAGCCTCCGTTTGCGTGGCTTTCATCTTGCGAGCAATATGACGCAAATAAAAATTAATAAAAAAAATGATCTGATAAGGATTACTAACCATGCTGCCCGAGCTGAAAATCGCCCAGTTGCGCTACTTCCTGCTGGTGGCCGAACTCAAGAGCTTCCACGCCGCCGCCCGCCAGGCCTACCGCACGCAGCCGGCGATCTCCCTCGCGGTGCGCGAGCTGGAGCAGAAGCTGGGCCAGGCGCTGATCGAGAAGGGCGGCGGTCGAGTGGAGCTGACGCCCTTTGGCGAGCATTGCCTGCCGCTGTTCCGAGGCCTGATCGACCACCACGACCGCATCGCCCGCGAGGTGACCTTGCTGGTCCAGCACGAGATCGGCCAGGTCAGCATCGCCACCGTGCCGTCGGTGGCCAGTCGCCTGTTGCCGGGGCCACTGGCGCGTTTCGTCGCCGAGCACCCCAATGTGCAGATCAGCATCCAGGACGGCACCGCCGACAGCGTCCAGCAGTTGCTGACGCAAGGGGTTGTGGACTTCGGCATCAGCAGCATGTGGGTGGCGGACGAACAGATGGAGTTCGCGCCGATCCTCAACGACCAGGTGGGCGTGGTGTGCCGGGCCGATCACCCTTTGGTGCAGGCTGGTGGGGCGTTGCACTGGTCACATTTGCAAGGCTTGCCGATGATCCGCAACGGCACCTCACGGCTGCTGGAGGGCACCGAAGCCGAATGCCTGCTGGAGCACAGCCGCCTGTTCATCTCCAACATGATTTCGTTGATCGCGATGCTGGAAGAGGGCGTGGGCATCAGCACCTTGCCGTACCTGGCGTTCCCTCAGGAGAACGAAAAACTCGCCTTCCTGCCGCTGGCCGAACCGAAGGTGGAACGGCAGATCGGCATGCTCACGCGTAAAGGGCGCAGCCTGTCGCCGGCGGCGGGGGCGTTGATGAGGTTTTTGAAGGCGAACACCTCGCCTCAGCCGTAATCCGCCCCCTGTAGGAGCGAGCCTGCTCGCGAAAAACGCCCAGACACCGCGTTCATTCAGACAGCCAGCGTTATCGTTGACGTCCATCGCGAGCAGGGCTCGCTCCTACAGACTCAGGTGAGCCGAACGTTTGCCACCAGGTAATCGAGAAACACCCGAACCCGCAGCGGCATCTGAGTACCCTGGCCGAGAAAGACCGCATGCACGGGGTCAGTGTCTCCGGGGTTGAAGGCTTGCAGCACCGGCACCAGTCTTCCCGATGCAATGTCGTCCACCACCTGGAATTCATCGAGACGCGCCAGGCCTGCGCCCGCCACCGCCAACTGGCGCAGAGCCTCGCCGTCACTGGCAGTCAGATTGCCTTGCGGCGAGATGATCTGCTGCGAACCATTGACGATGAATGGCCAGCCTTTGAGCGTGCGTGTGTAGCCGAAGTCCAGCAGGTTATGGCGGGTCAGATCGTCCGGCTGGGTCGGCAGACCATGGCGCTCCAGATAGTGAGGCGACGCAACGACGACCATTCGGGTCTCGCCCAGCTTTCTTGCCACCAGCCGCGAACTCTCCAGCGGACCGTGACGAATCGCCACGTCGGTGCGCTCCTCAACCAGATTGACCACTTGATCCGTCAGCACGATATCGAGCGCGATACCCGAAAAACGCGCGAGAAATTCGTTAACCAGCGGAAATAGCACGCCCTGGGCAAAAGGCACGCTGGCACTGACCCGCAGACGCCCCCGTGGATCGCCCTGTCCCGAGGTGCTGCGTTCGGCATCTTCCACATCCGCCAGGATTCTTACGCATTGTTCATAGAACGAATGGCCTTCGGGCGTCGGCATCAGCCGCCGCGTCGTGCGATTGAGCAAGCGTGCCTGAAGGCGCGTTTCAAGGCGTGTCAACAGCTTGCTGACGGCCGAAGGCGTCATGCGAAATTCCCGTGCAGCCGCTGAAAAATTGCCGAGCTCCATGACCCGGACAAACACTTCCATCTCTGCCAGACGATTGATATCCCAACGTGCCATTGTGAATGTATGTCA
Source organism: Pseudomonas fluorescens (assembly GCF_902498195.1). Classification (GTDB taxonomy): domain Bacteria; phylum Pseudomonadota; class Gammaproteobacteria; order Pseudomonadales; family Pseudomonadaceae; genus Aquipseudomonas; species Aquipseudomonas fluorescens_BU. The sequence goes on from NZ_CABVIY010000004.1 coordinate 633,588, forward strand.
TAGAAGCCAGTCGTGATTGCAGTCTATATCACAGGTGCTGGCGAAGGCATCCTGTCTCTCAACCGCACACAACGTGCGCAAGGAGAGAGCTGATGAGTGACATTCAAAACACTGGAGATCGCGTGAGCCCTGCAGCGGTCCATGCAAAAGTCGCGCTGGTCGTCGGCGCCAACGGCATCATTGGTAACGCCGTCGCGCAGGAACTCAAGCGCGAAGGCTGGCGGGTCCGGGCGCTTGATCGCCGAACCGTCACGGGCACCGAGACGGTCATCGCCGACCTGACCGACGCCGATGCCGTGGCCCTCGCGGTAAAGGCTGCCCGAGATACCACGCATGTTTTTTACGCGGCCTTCAGCCCCGATCCGGACCTGGCCGTAGAAGCCAATCGCAATGCTGGTATGTTGGCCAACGTCCTCGATGGACTGGAGCGAGCGGATTCGGCCCTGGAGCGGGTGGTCATCTATCAGGGATTCAAAATCTACGGCTCCCACCTTGGCGCGACCGTTCGTACACCGGCACTGGAAAACGACGCAGGGCATATGCCGCCGAATTTGTATCTCGCCCAGGAAGCGCAACTCAAACAACGCGCGGACAAGGCTCGCTGGGATTATGTGGCGCTGCGACCTGACCTGGTGATCGGGGATATCTTTGGCAACCCGATGAACATTGCACTGGTCATTGGGGTCTTCGCAGCACTGTCCCGGGAACTGAACATTCCGATGCGATTCCCTGGCACCGATAAAGCCTACGGGCAGTTGCAGCAATTCACCGATGCCGGCTTGCTGGCCCGGGCCAGTGTCTGGGCTGCATTGAGCGAGACTGCGGGTGGAGAGGCGTTCAATATCACCAACGGTGACATTTTTCGCTGGGAGCGCATGTGGGAGGACGCGGCCAGGCATCTGGGGATGGAAACGGCATCTGTGGTGCCACTAACGCTTACGCGCCACATGCCGGACAAGGCAGCGCTCTGGCGCGAGATCTCCGAGCGTCACGGCCTGATCCAGCCGGACCTGGAAAAGCTGGTTCAGTGGGGCTTCGGGGATTTCATCTTCCACACCGAGACCGACATCATCTCGGATACCAACAAAATCTACCGTTACGGCTTTACCGAAAGGGTCGACTCGAAAGCCTCGTTGTTCGAGGCGCTGGACAGTCTCAGGAAACAACGTGTGCTGCCTTGAGGGATAGGCATTCGGTGAGTGGCGGCTAAGGCGCCAGCTTGCCCTTGAGTTCAGCTTCGCTCCAGATCCCGGCGAGCGGGCCGCCCGGCAAACCTTCATTGGCTCGCGCCAGCGGGAACAGCACCGGCACGAATCCGGCGTCGCGCACCAGGCGGGCGCCCATGTCCCGGGCCTGGGCGTCGTCGGCGAACACGGGCAGCGCCTTACCCTGGCCGGACTGGTCTTTCATCGAGGCGAAACCAATGGCGTTGAAGGCCCGGGCCAGGTGTATCCCGGGCAAATACTGCTGGTCGGCCAGGGCGACGCCGGTGTCCAGCGCCTTGCGCCCGATGTCGCCGTCACGCCCGCTGAACGGGTTGCTGGTACTGAACACCACCTTGCCGTCGAGCTTGCCCTTCAACTGTTCGGACAGCGCCGGCATGGCGCCGTAGGGAACACTCAACACGATCACATCGCCCCAGGCGGCGGCCTCGCTGACGGTGCCCGCCCGGGCGTTGGGACCGGCGCTCTTGACCAGATCGTCCAGTTCTTCGGGGTGGCGCGAGGAAAACATTACCGAGTGTCCGGCCTTCACCCACAAGGTGCCCAGCGTACCGCCGACATTACCGGCGCCGATCACGCTGAGCTTGAGGCTGTCCGCCATGGCCTGGCTGGTGCACAGGACCATGCCGGCGAAGATCAGAAAGAGGGTTCTGGACATGCGCGGTGCTCCTGCGTTGCTTGAACGGTGTTGTTACCACCCTAGTACAGGATTTTCTAAAGACGATGAATCGATCCGGATGCACGCGTACCCCTGTGGGGGCGAGCCTGCTCGCGAAAAACGCCCAGACACCGCGATCATTCAGACAGGGCGCGTTATCGTTAACGTCCTTCGCGAGCAGGCTCGCTCCTACAGGGAAGTGTGCACATCCACCAAAGCCAGGTCGGCTTTAAGGCCGCCTCGCTTGGCTTTTGATTTTGATCTGGGCGCCCCGTTAAACCACGCTGGCCGAACGCAGGCATTGCGCAGTGGGGAAACCGGCAGGACGCCGGTTTAGCCGCGCTGGGCCAGGGACGGCCCATCGCGGCGACCCACGGAGCAATGCCGGAGAGAGGGCATGCCGAGCCCTAGCGAGGCACCGAGTGGTGGGGCAAGAGCGCTTTGGTTACTTTCGCGCTTTTCGAAAGTGACTCGCCGTAAGGGCGAAACCATAAGTCGCCGTTACCGCAGCAACGGATATTCACCCAACCCAACCCAACCCAACCCAACCCAATCACTTACGCACATTCTGATAAAGCATCAACCTGGACGTCTCATGCATGCCCCGGGTCAGTTCAACCAAACGCTTGAACTCCTCGGGATTTTGCTGCGCCACGTTGTCCAGCGGCGTCGGCGAGGCCAGGTCGTGCAGCGTCGGCGAGCTGCCGTCGTGTTCCATCTGCACCATGTAATGTTGAGTGACCCCCGCAATCAGCGGGAAGGTGCCTTCGCGCAACACCAATGGCACCACGCGTTCCCCTTCGGGCGCGGGCTGCTGGATGTCGCGCCCCAGGCCGCCGTTGCGGAACTCAAGGCCGGCCATGCCCGCCACGGTGGGCAGCAAGTCCACCAGGCCGACGGCTTCCTTGACGGTGCGCGTACCGAGCAGGCCCGGTGCGTGGATGATCATGGGCACCGCGTTGCTTTCCAGGCCCAGTTGCTCGTACGCCGGTGCCAGGAAAGGGATCTGGGCGATGCGGGTGTTGTGGTCGCCAAACAGCACGAAAATGGTGTTGTCGTAGTAACCGCCGGCCTTGGCGATTTCCATCAGGCGTCCGATGTTGAAGTCCAGCAGGCGCACGGCGTTGTACTGCTCGACACTGCGCGATCCGGCGGCCTGGACTTGCTCCAGGGTCGGGTGCTTGACCTCGAACCCGTCATTGCTCTTGGGAATCGTGAACGGACGATGGTTGCCGGCCGTCTGCACATAGGCAAAGAACGGTTTGTCCTTGGGCAGTGCCTGCAGGATCCGGTCGGTTTCCTTGAACAGGTCCAGGTCTGAAATCCCCCAGACATCCACCACCGGGGATTGCCAGTCCCGTTCTTCGTACAGGCGAACGCCGTCGATGCTCTGGCGGATCAGGGCGTTCATGTTGGCCCAGCCGGAGTTGCCGCCGATGGTGTAGATCTTCTCGTAGCCGGTGAAGGCATTGATCAGGGTGTTCTGCTGGGTGATCAGCGGATTACGGGTCGCGGTTTCCTGGCGGGTGACGTCGGGAACCCCGCTGATGCTGGCCCAGACGGTTTTGGCGGTGCCGGTGACCGGCACGTAGAAGTGCTCGAAGAACCAGCTCTGGGTGGCCAGGCGGTCGATATTGGGCGTCGGGTTGATCGGGTTGCCGTAGGCGCCGACGGCACTGGTGCCCAGCGACTCCAGCATGACAAACATCACGTTGGGCGGGCGCGAACTCGAGACCTTGTAGGGCTGTGGCGCCTGGTGACGGACGAAATTCAGGGTGTTCGGGTCGGGCTGGTCGACCCCCAGGTACCTGGAGATCACGGCGTAGTGTTCACGCACCTGCGCTTCGTCGTAGCGCGACTGGCCAACCTTGACCGTGTCGTAGAGGAAAATCACCGGGTTCAGGCCCAGCGCCGCGACCTGGTTATCGCCGGAGAAGAACGCATCGCTCCAGCGCAACGGGACAGGGTTTTCCAGGTTCATGTTCTCGACCCGGCCCAGGATGCCCAGCAGCACCAGCACCACCATCAACGCGCTGCCCCATGTGACGGAGAGCGGATGAATGGCTTTGCGCGGGCGATCCAGCGTGACCCGTTCCAGACGCACCAGCGCCAGGGTCACCAGGGCGACCGTTGCCAGCCAGCCCAGTGAGATCCAGATCACCGGGTAGGTTTGCCAGACCATGTCACGGGAGATTTGCGCGTCCTCGATGAAGCGCAGCACGGTGGCGTTGATCCGTACGCCCAGGTAGGCGTAGTGGCCGAAATCGACGATGTAGATCAGCAGCAGGGCGCCCATGGCGAGGAACACATACACGCGGGCCAGTCGGCGCAGCAGGCGGCTGTTTAGCAGGTTCCAGCGCGGCAGCCAGGCCAGCAGCGCCAGTGGCAACATGACCAGGATGGCCAGGCGCAGGTCGAAACGAAAGCCGATGCCCAGGGTTTCCAGGACGGCCGGCTTGTCGCCCAACGCGCTGGCGTCGAAACCGGAAAAGCCGAAAAAGAACACCACCCGCAGCACCGCAAACAGCACAAACGCAATCGCTGTTGCGCCGAGCCAATAGTGCAAGCGTCTTGATTGCAGCCAACCCATCCGTGTTCCCCTGTTAAAAATGTCGTTGAATCTCAAACGGATCTGGCGTCGTTCACTGAGCGCGCCACGTGTTCAGCCAGCCAAAGGTCCAGCGCGCGGCCAGCAGCAGCAATGCCGTGCAGCAATACAGGCCCAGCAGCGGATCAACCAGGTAATCCCAGTAGTTATGCGACGGTTTTATCCCGGCGATGAAGGCCAGGGTCGCCGTGGCCAGCATCACCACCGCCAGGTAGTTGCGCCGGTAAAACAGGCCTGCGGTGAGCAATCCAATGAAAACCAGCATCGGGCGCGGGCTGAAGCCGAACCGGTAAGGGTCCAGGTAACTCATGCCCAGCGTGGCCGGATAGAGCACCAGCGCCAACGCGGCAAAGATGATCAACACGCTGGTTTTACCCGGCTGCGCCGGCGCCAGGAAATCCAGTCGACGCAAACAGCCCCACGCCATGAACACCAGCGTGGTGATCGCCAGGTCATCGATGTGGCTGCGCAAATACGCCGCCAGCGACAAGCCGTTGAGCGGCAGGAAACTGGCGGCCAGCAATGCAAGCAACAGTGCGATCCGCGCGGGCCTGTTCAAGCCAAAGGCAGGCAGCAACAGGAACACGATCAAAGTGAAGCTGACGTGGGCTTGCCACAGGTTGATCATTTGGAACGCTCCGACAGCCATGCATCGTTGAAGGTGACGTGCTTGATGAAGGTGTTGTTCCAGGAATAAACCAGGTGATACAGACCGTCGGGACTGCGGATGAAATAGGGGTATTCGTATTCGAAACTGCAGGCCTGATCCTTGCAGACCCGGTTGTCGAGGTTGTTCAGGAACTGCGCCTCCAGCGGTTGGCGCAGTGCGCCACTGGACCCGCGAAACTCTCTGCCGATGATTTCCTTGTAGGCCTGGGGCGAAAACGTATCGCCCTCGGGATCAGGGGATTTGTCGAGGTCGCGCAGCGAGCGCCAATCGTCCATTTTCGCGTCGGTGCCATAAAGACTGAGTTTGAAGCGCCCCTCCTGCAAGTCATTGAGCGCCACCAGCAACCCGTGCTCGGGCGTTGCGACGGCCGCCAACGAAGAGTTGGGATTGGAGGGGTCGAGCGGATAGGGCTCGCTCCAGGTTTGCCCGGCGTCTTCAGTGCGGGTCGCCAGCACGCGGTGATGGGTATTGCCGGCATAGCGCAGCAAGGCAATGCCGCGCTGCCCGTCCAGCGGAACGACTGTGGGTTGCAATGAATTGCTGCCGTAGCTGATGCGGAATTTATCGATCACATCACCGTCTGCGCTCAGGTACAGGTACTCGGCAAACTTGCCCAGGAATTCGTGGTAGACCGGCAAGCCGATGGAACCGTCGGCATGAAACACCGGGGTCGAACGCACCAGGGTGCTGATATTCAGGAAGGGTGAGGTGATCAACTGGCGTGGCGCGGACCACTGGCGACCGAAGTCGTCCGAGACCATCACATTCACCGCACTGCCGGCCCAGCCGCCCATGGACACAGACACGTAGAACAGCCAGAGGCGGTTGTCCGGGGCCAGCGCGATGACCGGGTTACCCAGTTTGCGGATGTACCTGCCCGTGCCCTGTTGGGTTGAATCGCGAGTCGCCAGGACCTGTTCGGCGCCCCATTCGGCGGTCTTCGCGTCGAAGCGGGCGGAGCGTACCTGCACATCGGCGGCGCCTTCGCGGGTGCCAGCGAACCAGACCGACATCAGGCTACCGTCGGGCAGGGCGGTGACCGCCGAGGAATGCACGAAGTCCACCAGCCCGGATGAGGCAAATCGACTGGTATAAATGGGCTTGGCGACTTGATCGGCCACCGCCTTTACCGGGTTCATCAGGGCAAAGGGCGAATGGACCGGCGCAGGGTGGGTAAACCAGGCGGCCGCAAAAAGACAGAAGAGGGCAATGTACGCCCCGAAAACGGGAAGGCTCTGTAGTTGGATGCGCATGATTAAGGCTGTGCATCTCTTGGCCAGGTCAGGCAGCTTAACCTATCACTTGTAGTTACAAACTCGCCGTTTAGCGAGCGACTGCTTTGTAAGCAAATGTTTGCAGCGCCCCGGGATTCCTTAGGGATCCACCATCACTTCTCTGAATTTACCTGCGGAATCATTAAGTTACTTCATGGTCACAGGCACGGCTGAATCTTGTCTGGACGAAGATGACGAGTTGCCATCACCCATCAATACCTTCCACGTTTAGGGCGTTCCTATGAATCGCGCAGTCATCATGACCCTGGTCATTTTCAGTTCATTGCTGTTGGGAGGCTGTGGCCCACACTGGGATGATGGAGAACGCTACGGTCGATACCACGACCATGATCATCGACGCGGTTACGACCAAAGGGATGACGATGGTCGGGATTATGACCACCGATATGATCGTGACCACCGTCGTTACCGCGATCGCGACGACCGCGACGATTGAAGTGATCGCAGCCTGCGGGATGACGGGTTCAACCGCAGGCTGTGATGTTTTCGGGCCGATCAGCGCCCGTGCGCCGCGTCCGCCAGTTGCCCGGTATCGACCCGGACAAACACCGAATCACCCACCGCCGTCAGCACATCCCCGGCGAAGACTTCGCAGATCACCCGGGTCTTGCGCCCGACCTCGCCTTCCACTTTTGCCTTCAGAAGCAGCGGCATGCCCATGGGGGTCGGCTTGATGAACTTGATGCCCAGGTTGCCGGTGACGCAGTTGATGCGCGGCAGGCTGTCGGCTTCGCGTTGTTCGGCCCGGTAGTGGTAGGCCATCGCCGTCCAGTTGGAATGACAGTCGACCAGCATTGCAATCAGGCCGCCGTAGACCAGGTCCGGCCAGCCGCAATACTTGTCGTCCGGCACATGCTCGGCCACCACGTGCACGCCGTCTTCGTGCCAGTAGCTCTTGATGTGCAGCCCGTGGGGATTGCCGCCGCCGCAGCCGTAGCAAACGCCGTCCGGCGCGGCGCTGTCTTGCAGGGAAGTGTCGAGGGTGGACATGCCTTGATCATCCTTAAAATGTGGAAGCCAAACGGATACTGAATTGAACACTTTACCCCTGTGGGAGCGGGCTTGCTCGCGAAGGCGGTGTGTCATTCACCGATGATTCCGAGTGCGCTGGCCCCTTCGCGAGCAAGCCCGCTCCCACAGGTTTCCCACCTGCCTTCAGCGCCGCGCCGAATGCTGTTGCGGTACCAGAAGCGCATCGTGGAAGTAATGTGCAGCCCGTGGGGATTGCCGCCGCCGCAGCCGTAGCAAACGCCGTCCGGCGCGGCGCTGTCTTGATCATCCTTAAAATGTGGAAGCCAAACGGATACTGAATTGAACACTTTACCTCTGTGGGAGCGGGCTTGCTCGCGAAGGCGGTGTGTCATTCACCGATGATTCCGAGTGTGCTGGCCCCTTCGCGAGCAAGCCCGCTCCCACAGGTTTCCCACCTGCCTTCAGCGTCGCGCCGAATGCTGTTGCGGTGCCAGAAACGCATCGTGGAAGTAATTGCGGAACGCCTGCATCGCCGGGCTGAATTCGCGCTCGCGGTGCCAGGCCAGGCCGACGCTCATGGGGGTGACCTTGTCGGTGATGGTCACGGTTTCGATGCGCTTGCCTTCCAGCGACCAGGGGCGATGCACCAGGTCGGAGAGGATCGCCACGCCGCTGCCGTTGGCCACCATGCTGCGCACCGCTTCCACGGAACTGGTGCGGACCCTGACGTTCGGCGCCTGATGGGCGTGTTCCCAGTAGCGCATGGCGCTTTGTTCGGCTTCGTCGACGGTCAACAGGATATAGGGTTCTTTCGCCACGTCGGCAAGGCTGACGGCGGAGCGTTCGCACAGCGGATGGTGGCTGGGCAGCCACAGCCGGCGTTCGGAGTTGAACAGGGTTTCCGAGACGATGTCCGGGTGCGTGAGGTTCGAAGTGAGCACCACCGCCATGTCGAATCGACCTTCGAGCAGGCCCTGTTCGATGGCTTGCCGCTCCTGCTCGTGGACTTCGATGGCCACGTCCGGATGCCAGTGTTCCAGCCGTTGCAGATGGTGCGGCAGGAAGTAGCCGATCACCGTGTAGCTGGCGGCCAGGTGCAACAGGCCGCTGGCGCGGACGTCGGGGAGGGGGCTGTTCAGGGCGTCGTCGACGCTGCGCAAGATTACGTAGGCGCGGTTGAGAAAGTGTCGCCCGGCATCGGTCAGGCTCATGCCCTGGGCCGAGCGCTGGAACAACAGCGTGCCGAGCATGCCTTCCAGTTCCTTGATCGCCGTGGTCACCGCCGACTGGGAAATGTTCAGGTGAATCGCCGCCTGGGAGATTTGTCCGATCTCGGCGGTGGCGACGAAATAGCGGACCTGGCGCAGGGTCAGTGACATGAAAACTCCAGCGTATGGGGTATCTGAATTTCAGAAGATGACCCCTCTGATAATAGATCTTCCCAAGGGGGTGGCGGGAATTTAACGTGGCCTGCATGAAGTCACAAGCGTCAGGAGCAAGCGTCATGCAGGCAGTAGATTTCAACTCGGACATGGGCGAAGGCTTTGGCCCGTGGACCATCGGCGATGGCGTCGACAATGAACTGATGGGCTTCATCAGCTCCGCCAATATCGCCACCGGTTTCCATGCCGGCGACCCCGGCACCATGCGCCGCACCGTCGAGCAGGCCAAGCGCCTGGGCGTGGCCATCGGCGCGCACCCAGGCTTTCGCGACCTGGTCGGCTTCGGTCGCCGCCACATCAATGCACCGGCCCAGGAGCTGGTGGACGACATGCTTTATCAGCTCGGTGCGCTGCGTGAACTCGCCCGGGTTCAAGGCGTAGCCCTGCAACACATCAAACCCCACGGCGCGCTGTACATGCATCTGGCCCGGGACGAGGAAGCCGCCCGCTTGCTGGTGGAAAACCTTCAGCGCCTGGAGCCCGATTTGCTGCTGTATTGCATGCCCAATTCAGTGATCTGGCGCGTCGCCAAAGAGCTTGGCCAACCGGTGATCCGCGAGTTCTACGCCGACCGCGAATACGACCTCAGCGGTTCCATCGTCTTCACCCGCAACGTGCGGGCCTACGACCCGGTGCAAGTGGCGGCGCGAGTGCTGCGTGCTTGCCAGGAAGGCGTGGTGCGCACCGTCGAGGGCGAAGACCTCGCGATCGAATTCGATTCCATCTGTTTGCACAGCGATACACCGGGCGCCCTGGCGCTGGTCGAAGCCACGCGCAAAGCGCTGGATGACGCAGGGATCAAGGTCCGCGCACCGCGCTGATGCACAACGAAACACCAGGCACAGATAAGCCCGGGTTTACACACCGATTCATTTTTTGCCTGCCTTTCTACAACTATTCCAAGAGGAACAGACATGGCCGAACACAGCGTTATTACCCCGTTGCCGGGCACCTTCTATCGCAAAGCCACCCCGGAATCGGCGAACTACGTCGAGCCGGGCGCCGAAGTCAGCGCCGACACCGTGATTGGCCTGATCGAAGTCATGAAGCAGTTTTCCGAACTGACCGCCGGCACGGCCGGTCGCCTGGGCGCGTTCCTGGTCGAAGACGGTGATCCGGTGGAGCCGGGTCAGGTCATCGCCACACTTGACGACGCGTGAGGGCACGACCATGACCCAAGGCATTCGTAAACTGCTGATCGCCAACCGTGGCGAAATCGCCGTGCGGATCATCCGTGCGGCTAAGGAACTGGGGATTCCCACCGTTGCCGCGTGCAGCGAGGCGGACGTCGATTCCCAGGCGGCGCGCATGGCCGACGAGGTGCACATCCTCGGCCCGGCCCGCGCCGATAAAAGTTACCTGAACGTCGAAGCGTTGCTCGGGGCCTTGAAAGCCACGGGCGCCAACGCGGTACATCCCGGCTACGGCTTCCTGTCGGAGAACGCCGATTTTGCCGAAGCGGTGGTGGCGGCCGGGGCGATTTTCGTCGGGCCGAGCGCGGACACCATCCGCCGCATGGGCGACAAAGCCGAGGCCCGGCGCACCGCGCAAGCGGCCGGCGTGCCGGTGGTGCCCGGTTCCCCTGGTGAGTTGTTCGACGTCGAGTCGGCGCTCAAGGCCGCCGAATCCGTCGGCTTCCCGCTGCTGATCAAGGCCTCTGCCGGTGGTGGCGGGCGGGGCATTCGCCTGGCGGAAAATGCCGAACAGCTGAGCGAAGAATTTCCCCGATCCCAGCGTGAAGCCCAGGCCGCCTTCGGCAATGGCGCGGTGTACCTGGAGCGCTTCATTGGCAAGGCCCGGCACATCGAAGTGCAGGTGCTGGGCGATGGCCAGCACGCGGTGCACTTGTTCGAGCGCGAATGCTCGCTGCAACGTCGCCGGCAGAAAATCTTTGAAGAGGCGCCGTCGCCGGTGCTCAATCAACAACAGCGCGAGACGCTCTGCGCCAGCGCCGTACGCCTGACCGAAGCCCTTGGCTACAAAGGCGCCGGGACCCTGGAATACCTGTACGACGACGCCACTGGCGAGTTTTTCTTTATCGAGATGAACACACGGATTCAGGTGGAGCACCCGGTCAGCGAACTGATCACCGGCATCGATCTGGTCCAGGCCATGCTGCGCATCGCCGGTGGCGAGCCGCTGGGCTTCAGGCAAAGCGATATCCAGCTCAATGGCGCCGCGTTGCAAATGCGCCTGAATGCCGAAGACCCGGCACGGGATTTCTTCCCCAGCCCCGGCGTGGTGGCATCGCTGGTCTGGCCGCAAGGCGAGGGTGTGCGGGTTGATAGCCATCTCTACCCAGGCTACCGCGTGCCACCTTACTATGACTCGCTGCTGGCCAAGCTGATCGTGCATGGCCGCGATCGCAACGAAGCCCTGGCCCGTGCCCGAATCGCGGTGGAACAGACCACGCTCACCGGCATGGCCAGCACTCTGTCGCTGCACGGCGAGTTGCTGGAACAACCGTGGCTGCACAGCGCCGACTTCCACACCGGCACCCTGGAAACCTGGCTGGCCGCGCGCCGCAGCGGAGGTGAAGCATGAGCAATCCAATCCGCTACAGCTTTGGCGCCGACGAGCATTTGTTCGCCGAAGTCAGCGACAGCATGTCCCTTGAAGCCTTCTTCAAGGGCATGGCCGTGACCCGTGCGGTAGAACGCCTGGCGCTGGATGGCGTGCTCGATGTGTGCCTGGCCAATGCCTCGTTCCAGATCCGTTTCGACCCGGACCGCGTCGCCCCTCACGACCTGCTCGAAGCGGTGAAAGGCGCAGAAGCCGAGGCGGTTGCCGAGCGCACCTTGCAGACCCGGATCATCGAGATTCCGGTGCTGTACAACGATCCCTGGACCCACGAGACCCTGATGCGCTTTCGCGACCGTCACCAGGACCCGAGCGCCACGGACCTGGAATACGCCGCACGGATCAACGGCCTGGCCGACGTCGAGGCGTTCATCGCCGCCCACAGTGGTGCGCCGTGGTTTGTCTCGATGGTCGGCTTTGTCGCCGGCCTGCCGTTCATGTTCCAGATGGTCGAGCGCGAGCGCCAGTTGCAGGTGCCCAAGTACCTGCGGCCGCGCACCGACACCCCTAAACTGACCCTCGGTCACGGCGGCTGCTTTGGCTGCATCTACTCGGTGCGCGGCGCCGGTGGCTATCAGATGTTCGGCGTGACGCCGGCACCGATCTACGACCCGCAGCAGAACCTGGCGTACCTGAAAGAGCACATGGTGTTCTTCCGACCGGGTGACATCGTGCAGTTCAAGCCGATGGATCGTGAAGCCTACGACCAGGCCGTGGCGGAGGTCGACGCCGGGCGCTTCGACCTGCGCATCCGCCCGGTGGAATTTTCGCTGGATGCGTTTCTGGCCGACCCGATCGGCTATCCCAAGTCGCTGCAGGAGGTGCTGGCATGATCAAGGTACTCAAACCCGGTCTGGCCACCTCGGTACAGGACCTGGGCCGCGAAGGCTATTACCACTTGGGCATTCCGCCTTCCGGCGCGCTGGATCAATACGCCCTGAGTGCGGCCAATCAACTGGTAGGCAACCCGGCCAATTCGGCGGCGCTGGAATGCACATTGCTGGGACCGGAACTGGAATTCCAGCAGGACGCGCTAGTGGCGGTGTGCGGGGCGCACATGACGCCAAAGGTCGATGGCGTGGACATGCACCCGGACACCGCGTTTACGGTAAAAGCCGGGCAAGTGCTGCGCTTTGATTTCCCGAAGGCCGGTGCCCGCGCTTACCTCGCGGTGGCCGGTGGCGTCGATGTGCCGGTGGTGCTCGGCAGTCGCTCAACCTATGCGCTGGGCGCACTCGGTGGTTTTCAGGGCCGTCGCCTGATTGCCGGGGACGAATTGCCGGTGGGGGTTGCCAGCGGCAAGGGCCGCGCCGGTGCCAGCCTGCCCATGGCATTGCGTCAATCGCTGGGTGGCGAAATCACCCTGCGCGTGGTGCCGGGCCTGTACTACGACCGCTTGACCCCTGCGGCGGCGGACAGCTTTTTCGCCGAGGCCTGGACCGTCGGTTCGGAAGCGGACCGCATCGGTTATCGCTTCAAGGGCGGCAGTCCGCTGACGTTCCAGCCCCGCGAACAGCCGTTCGGCGCCGGTTCCGATCCGTCGAACATCGTCGACAGTTGCTACCCGATCGGCTCGATCCAGGTCCCAGCCGGGCTCGAACCCATCGTGCTGCACCGCGATGCGGTATCCGGTGGCGGTTACGCGATGATCGGCACGGTGATCAGCGCCGACCTCGACCTGATCGGCCAGATGCAACCCAACCAGAAAGCCCGTTTCGTGGCGGTGACCCTCGAAGAGGCGCTGGAAGCGCGACGTTCCTACAAGAAAAAACTCAGCTGCCTGAGCAAGCTGTTCCCTTCCTGATGCTGCCCGCCGCACGGCGCGGGTAATGCCAAACGGTGAGCCAACGCCGCACTTCGGTGCGGTGGCGGCTGCCCGCGCTTCAACCTTTGACTGGTTCTGGAGTTCACGCATATGGCTGCTTTATCGCAATCGAGTCAAACCGGGCAGGACCCGGCCAACCATCCTGTTCCAGCTGAAGCGCGCATGGGTCGACTGTCGTTGACCATGGCCTGGTGGGCGGTGTGCAGCGCGATGTTTTACATCGTGGTCGGCGCGTCGCTGGCCTTGTCCTACGGCGCGCGCAATGCGCTGATCGGGATGGTCCTGTCGGTGATCAGCTACGGCCTGGTCAATGCCGTGCTCAGTCGCTTCGCGATCCGCAGCGGCTTGTCGGTGGCGCTGTTTTCACGGCTGTTGTTCGGCAGCACCGGTGCCTGCCTGGCAACGTTGATTTTCTTCTCCACGGCGATCTATTACGCGGTGTTCGAAGGCTCGGTGATCGCCGTCGCGCTCAATCACCTCTACCCGGAACTGGTCTATCCGCTGGCCGCGTTGCTGGTGGTGCTGTACAGCGTACCGATGATTCTGGGCAGCGTGCAGCACTGGCTGGACAAGCTCAATGGCGTGCTGCTGCCGGTGTACCTGGGCGGCTTACTGGTGGCGGTGGGGCTGTCGATCAGCCGCTACGGCTACCAGCCGCAATGGCTGGATTTCGGCCCGGCGACCCCGAGTGCCTTCGGCTGGTGGGATTGCTTCGTCGCCTATATGGGCGTGTGGATTCTGATGCTGTTCACGTTCGACTACGCCCGGTTTGGCAAGGCCGAGGACGCCGAGTATCACGGTCGCTGGAACTTCGGCATGCCGTTCTATGCGGTGACCTTCCTGCTCAACGGCGCGGCGGGGATCTACCTGGTCAGCAGCATTCCCCACGAAGGCGCACTGAACGAAGTATCGGTGGTGATGGCGATCCTGCAGCTGATGGGGCTGTGGGGCCTGTTGTTTGTCTGGGCCACGCAAACCCGGATCAACACTGCCAATTACTACCTGGCGACCTTGAACATGCAGGCGTTTTTTGCCCGGTTCGGCGTGCGCGGTTCGTACCTGGCGTGGGCGCTGGCGGTCGGTGTGATCGTCTACGGCCTGATGCTGGCGGACGTGTTCGCTTATTTGCTCAAGGCGCTGGCCTATCAAGGCATTTTCGTGGTGGCCTGGGTCGGGGTGGCGTTGGCGCAGATTGTCTACGGACGGTATGACGCGGCGACGCTGGATCGGGTGGCGGCGTTCAACCCGGTGGGCCTGACTGCCTGGTTTGGCGGCACGGCGCTGGGGCTGGCGCTGATGTTTTCCGCAGGCGCGGCGAGCAGCTTCTCCGCACCCGCCACGGTGATCGTTGCCTTTGCCTTGCAGGCCGGGTTGTCCCATCGCAGCCGGTTGCAGGTTACCGCCTGATTTTTCGGGTATCCCCGATCCCCTGTGGGAGCGGGCTTGCTCGCGAAAGCGGTGTGTCATTTAGCGCAAATGCTGACTGACAGGGCCCCTTCGCGAGCAAGCCCGCTCCCACATTTGGATCTTCGTCAGGCGCGGGAAGGCTCAACCTTGCGATGCACCCACCGGGCCTCGCTCTGCAGCTCCAAGACTTGCCAGTGGAAGCGCTCCAGCGAGGCATTGTGGCCGATGCTGATCAGGATCGCATCCGGCAGGCTCTGCTTGAGCAGCTGGTAGCAGCGCGCTTCGTTCGCCGCATCCAGCGCCGAACTGCTTTCGTCGAGAAACAGCACCGCAGGGCGCGCCAGCAATGCCCGGACGAAGGCGCAGCGTTGCTGTTCACCGACGCTCAGGGTCTGCGACCAATCCCGTTCCTCGTCCAGTTGGTCGCTCAGGTGTTGCAGGCCGACTTGCTGCAGGGTGTGGCGCAGGGCGGTGTCCTCTTCGCGATCCGCCGGGTTGGGATACCACAGCACTTCGCGCAGGCTGCCCAGCGGCAGGTAAGGTTTTTGCGAGAGGGTCAGCGCCCGCCCGCGGTCGTAACTGGCCGAACCGCAGGCATGGGGCCAGAGCCCGGTGACGGTGCGAAGCAAGGTCGACTTGCCATAACCGGACGGCGCGCTGATCAGCAGGCTGTCACCCGGTGCCAGTGACAGGTTGAAGCCATTGAGCAGGGGGCGGCCGTTCGGCAGCCAGATCTCCAGATCCTTGATATGCAGGCCATCGGCTTGCTGGCCAAGTACGACCTGCGACTTGACGTCGACACCGTCCAGACGCTCCTGGAAACCGATCAGGCGGTCGATCACCGATTTCCAGGCCGACAGCTCCGGGAACACCTCGACCAGGTAGGCGATGGCCGCGTGCACCTCGCCGAAAGCGGCGCTGATCTGGGTCAGGCGGCCAAGGGGGAACGCGCCGGCAAAGAACTGCGGGGCCATGATGAACATCGGGATGACCGTGGCACTGCGCAGGTAGAAGGTCGAGTAGCCCATGATCAGCTTCTGCTTCTTCACCAGCGCCCAGAAGTTTTCCAGTGCCGCTTCCAGGCGTTGTTTGAAGCGGGCATTCTCCACGGCCTCGCCGCGATACTGGGCGACCGAGTCGGCGTTTTCCCGCAGGCGCATCAGCGCGAAACGGAAGTCGGCCTCGCGCCGCTGCTGCATGAAATTGAGCCGTGGCAAGGCGCGCCCCAGCCAGAACGCCAGGCCCGTGCCCGCCAGCGCGTAGACGATGGCGACCCACACCAGCAACCCGGGAATGATCACCGTCTCGTCCATGAACGGCACGCTGACCAGACTGGAGGCCTGCCAGAGAATGTGCAGGAAGGAAAACAGCGACACCACCGACGTCAACAGACCCAGGCTCAACTTCAGTGACTTGACGATGAACAGGTCGATGTCCTCGGCGATCCGCTGATCGGGGTTATCGACGTCGCTTTCAGTCAGTTTCAGCTTCTGGTAGCGCTGGCTGCCCAGCCATTGCCCGAGCAGGTTGTGGGTGGACCAGCGACGCCAGCGCAGCGTCAGCTTTTGCTGGAAGTGAAACGCGGCGACGGTGAACGTGGCCGTGCCGATCTGCAGCAGGATGAATTGCAGGCCACCGAGCAGGAAACCGGGGTAGTCCTTGTCTTGCAAGGCGTTGTAGAAGTGCAGGTTCCAGAAGTTGGTGAGGATGTTGATGCCCACCAGGCACAGGGTCATCAGCACGGTGGCGACCAGCAACAACAGCGCCGGGTACTTTTGCTCGGATGCCCAGAAAGGCCCTGCGAGACGCCAGAAGTTGCGGAGTGTTTGCATGAGTGTCTGATGAGCCCGGTCGCTGACGACGTTGAGTTTGCAAGGGAGGGCGGATAGGATCGGCCAATGCTAATCGTTTGCATTATTCAGGGATAGTCACGGGAGACCCGGTATCGAATTTCCAGAATGGCTCAACCAGGCCTGGCCGCCGATACAGCGGGTCATTCGCGATGATCCGGGCGATCAGCCGTCAATAGCGTTGAGCCGGCTCGTCGACCCCGCCGTGCTGCACCCGTTGCTGACCCGGTTCGCCCTGCTTTACCCGGGCGTGAACCGCGCCGCCGTGGTGTCGCAGTGGTCGATGAACTACATGAGCATCGTCCTGCCGGCCGCCCTGGCCTGTGTACTCACCCGTCATGGTGCAATCGATTTGTGGGGCGAGGAAGCCGTGCTGCTGCACGATGACGGCCAGCCCCTGGCGCTGGGATTGCCTGGCGAACTGCCGACCCTGGCGGGCGAAGACCGGGCCGCCTACTGGTCGCGCCTGATCCACGAGCACCTGGCCGCGCTGTTCGTCCCGCTGGCCGCCGCCGGAGGCCTGGCGCCGAAGATCCTGTGGGGCAACATGGTCGCCATCTGGGACGGTGCGTTCGCGAGAATGGATGCCGACTTGTCCAGGGACGGGTTCGCCGAGGCGCACCAATGGCTGGAGCCGGTCACGGTGCTCGACGGGCGCCTCAAGCTCAGGGGCCTGCAACGCATGGTCGAGTCGCCGGCGCCGCAGGTCGTCGCGCAATTGCCCTTGCGTCGGCATTGCTGCCTGCATTACCAGTTGCACGCCCCCGTCGAAGGCGAACCGCCGGTGCTGTGCGAGTCCTGCCCCAAGCTGCACCGTCTGCCGGTGGCGGAGCAGGTGAGTTACTTGCACTACATCTATGAGGACGGTTGAGTGGCGACAGTGGGTGGGTGCCTGCTCAGGCGAGACGCCGGACCAGTTGCAAGCCGGCCAGCGGGAGTCCTACGCCAGCGATGCACAGGCCCCAGACCAGGCCTTCGAGGCCGAATGCGATCAGTGCGCCACCCACGACGGTCGCGGGCAACACCGGAAAAAACAGCAGGCCGATCAGTAGCGCATGGGCGCCCAGCAACCTTTTCAAACGACGCTTGGCATTGAAAATACAGACGATCCAGAACACGGCCCAGAACCCGATGCTCAATAAATAAAGGGCTAGATGGAGCAAGTCTCCCATCATTCCATAGCCGTGCATTGCCATCCCTCCGTTACGGTTTGCAGTGAGTTCGAAGAACTGTAGACGACATTACCCCTTCAAGACTACCCGCTAGAGCGATCGGCACCGCAACCCTTCATGAAGCATAAGCCGCGTGGGCTTCGACCTGGACAAGGCGGCCGTTCTCGACTTTCAGGACCCGGTCGGCCTCCTGGAAATACGCATCGTCGTGCGTAATCACGATCACGGTTTTGCCTCGGGCCTTGAGCTCCGGCAGCAGCTCCCGGTAGAACACGCGCTTGAAGGTCGGGTCCTGGTCGGCGGCCCACTCGTCGAACAGATAGAACGGCTTGTCGTCCAGGTAGGCCGACACCAGCGCCAACCGTTTGCGTTGCCCCGTGGACAGATCCACGGTGGAAAAACGGTCATCGACGATGCTGACCTTGTGGCCCAGCCCCAAGGCCTTAACGTAGCGCGTCGCTTCGGCGGTGCGCCGCCCGGCGTCCGGCCCGTCGTCGCTCAACAGGTGCTCGAACAGATGGAAATCGGCGAACACGGCGGCAAAGTGCTGGCGGTATTGCTCGCGGTTGTCGTCGTCCACTTCCACACCGTTGAGCACCACGCAGCCGGACTCCGGGGCGTACAGCCCGAGCAGCAGCATCGCCAGCGTGGTCTTGCCGCTGCCATTGCCGCCGACCACAAACACCAGTTCGCCCTGTTCCAGCGTCAGGTCGACCGGCCCGAGCAGGAACGGATGGTCCTCGTGTTCGCCGGGATAGCGGTGGCACACCCCATTGAGCAGCAGGTGCATCGGGCCTTCGCCGGCAAACACGTTACCGACCGGGGTGGCTTGGGGCTGGGCACTCAGTTCGGCGTCCAGCTGGCGGATGCGTTTCAAGGCGATGCTGGCTTGGCGCAGCGAGGGCAGGGCGATCATCAGGTCGCAAATCGGCCGCACCAGATACAGCAGGGTCACGGTGAAACTGGTCAGGACAGTGGCCGACAGCGGCAGCCAGAACGGCACGATAAACAGCAGCACCCCAATGTTGAGATAGAACAGCAGCGTGCCCAGGTTGGCGACGACCGAATAGCCGGCCATGCCGCGCAGGAAGCGCGCCCGGAATTCGTCGGCGCCCGGGCGGATGACCCGCTCGACGAAAGCTTCGCCCCGGGCATTGTTCAACTGCAGTTCCTTACTGCCTTCGATCAGGCTGCGAAAGTGCTGATAGAGCACGTCCTTTTGCTGGCGCACCCGTTCCAGGTGGCTCAAGGGACCACGCTCGGCCAGGTGGAACGCGACCAGGCCGACCAGCAGGAACAGCGCCAGGATCGCCAGCAGCGACCATGACAGCCAGGCCAGGTAGGCGAAACACGCCAGGGTCACCACCGCGTTGACGAACAACAGCGGCACCCACTCGAACGCCGCGGTGAAGGTGTGCACGTCCTCGGTGAGGATCACCAGCAGCCGGTGTTTACCCATGCCTTGCAGGCGTTTAAGCGGAGTGGCGAGCAGTTTGCGCGAGAGGTCGATGCGCATCTGGAAGATCGCGCGCTGGGTCAGGTGCAGCAGCGACAGCTCCGAGCAGAGCTTGCTCAGCAGCATGCCGGCGCACAAGCCGAAAAAGCCCAGGGCCAGATCGGGCAACTGCTGCGGATCGGCCAGCCCGCGGTTGATCACAATCACCAACCCGGCGCTGGCCAGGCCGCCCAGTGCCCCGGTGATCGAGGCCAGGGCCAGCAAACGTGCGGATTGGCGATACAGATAGCGGATCAGTTCCATGGAAACCTGAGCGATGTGGGCAGTGGAAATCAATTCGAAATGTATTCGATCTGATACGTGTGCGCACTAAAAATACAAATGAGAGGTGTTATCAATAGTATTTGTTTAAACAGCACTTTGGATTAGACTCGCGCCAGCTGTAGGAAAACAGTGCTCTGGACGTGGGAAGGCGGTGCTCGGGGCCTAGGAAAACAACACTAATATCTGTCGCAGGGGAGCGGGGCGTGAATTTCAAAAAACATACAATAGCGTTGGCTGTGGGGTCGGCGATCAGCCTGTCCAACAGCGTATGGGCGGCCGAACAGTCGAAAACCCTGGAAATAGCTCCGATCACGGTGACGGGTGAGAAGATCAACCGCACCCTGGAGCAGACCCAGTCGAGCGTGGCCGTAGTTACGGACAAGCAACTGCGCGAGAAGGAAGACCATAGCCTGGTCGATGTCTTCGCCCGCACACCGGGTGTCTACAACACCTCCGGCAACGAAAACTGGGGTATCCGTGGCGTGCCGGTCTCCGGCTTCGATGACCAGGGCCCGGCCGCGCTCAATGGCGCGGTCTCGGTATTCGTCGACGGTGCCGTGCAGCCCAACCGTGCGCTGACCCTGAGCCCCATGCCGCTGTGGGACGTCGAGCAGGTCGAAGTATTCCTCGGCCCGCAATCCACCACCCAGGGTCGCAACTCGCTGGCCGGTGCCGTGGTCATTCAAACCAAAAACCCGACCTTCGAACCGAGCCTCTCGGCACAGGCCAATGGCGGCACTTATGGTGAGCGTGGCGGCGCGATAGCCGGTGGCGGCTCGATCGTCGACGGCAAGATTGCCGGCCGTCTCGCCCTGGATTACCAGGAAGGCGACGGTTACATCGACAACCTGTTCAACGACGAAGACGCCAACCAGACCCGCACCGCGAACTACCGTGGCAAGCTGCTGGTCCTGCCCAACGACGACCTTGATGTGCTGCTGACCTATGCCCACGGTGAGAGCCGCAAGGGCGATAACTCGGTGGTTCGCCAGGGCGACAGGATCCGTTATTACAAAATCGACTCCAACACGGACGCCTACGACAAGCTCAAGCAGGACACCGTCAGTGCCAAGGTCGACTACCGCCTCAATGATGCCTGGTCCATCACCAGCCTCACCGCCAACACCGACTCCGACTACGACGCCCGCCTGGACTTCGACCAGTCCGCCGTCGATAACCAGGTGGTTCTGCGCAAGCAGTATGGCGACCTGTTCAGCCAGGAACTGCGCCTGAACTACAACTCGGACACCGTGAAGAGTTTTGCCGGCCTCTACTACGGCCATAACACCAACAACTTCCACGACCGCCTGTTTTTCGATGACGAACTGTTCGGCACGGTCAAGGGCGATACGACGATCGAGAACAAGGCCGTGTTCGGTGAAGTCAACTGGACCTTCGCCCCGCGCTGGACCTTGATCACCGGACTGCGCTACGACCACGAGACCAACGACACCGACGTCAAGGCCGATGACTTCTCCGAGCCGGGCAAGGACAAACAGACCTCCGATGCCGTGTTGCCCAAGCTCGGTCTCGACTACGAACTGGCCGCCAATCAGTACCTGGGTTTCATGGTGCAGCGAGGTTATCGCGGCGGCGGCGTCAACGTCCGTGCCGGTAGCGGTCACACCTCCTACGATCCGGAATTCACCACCAACTACGAGCTGTCCTACCGCGGCTCGTTCATGGACCAGACCCTGCGTACCCGCGCCAACCTGTACTACACCGACTGGAAAGACCAACAGGTCAGCGTCGTGAACCCGGACACCGAGTTCTTTGACGTGTTCGAGCCGGTCGCAGTGACATCAAGGGCCTGGAAGTCTCGGTTGAAAAGGACTTCGGCGAGCAGCTGACCCTGAACGCAGGTGCCTCCGTGACCGATGGCAAGTACAAGGACTTCGTCACCAGCGACGGTCGGGACATGAGCGGCGAAGACTTCCTGTTTTCGCCCAAGTACAAGATGACGATGGGGGCGACCTATCGCTGGAATGACCGTGTGACCCTCAACAGCGATGTCGTCTGGCAGAGCACGTCGCCGTCTGAATACGAGTTCGATGACGCGGGTCAAGTCACCGGTGAGCGCAAGGCCGATAACTACTGGCTAGCCAACTTCAACGCCGAGTACAAAATCACCAGGAACGTCTCGGTATCTGGCTACGTGAAAAACGCCTTCGACAAGGAATACGTCACCAACAACCGCAGTGGCGACGTCATCGATGTCGGCGCCCCGCGCACAGCGGGCCTGATTCTGCGCTACGACATGTAAACCGATGGACGCGGGGGAAGGATTCCCCGCGTCCGGTTTCACAGCGGTCATTCCCTGAAGCGTTCGCTTCAAGCGGCTCATTCTTCCTGGCTACCCCAGGCTCCCGTCAGGCGAGAACATGGGCAGGCGCTTCAACATCCAGTCGAGCAACTCCTGTGCCGGTGCGGCCAGCGGTCGGCCGGACTTCACCAGCAGTTTTGCCTCGACCCCCAGGAACAACGGATGGTCGATCGGGATGGCGGCCAGGCTGCCCTGGGCGATTTCCCGGTAGGCGGCGAACTCTCCCAGCAACGAGGCGAAATCCCCGGCGGCCACCAGGCGCTTGAGGGCGGCCAGGGAGTTGCTGACCAGCACCGGCTGGATTTCGATCTTTTCCGCATATTCCAGCATTTCAATCGCCTGGCCGATGCCGAAGGTGGTTGGCGTCAACACCAGCTGGCAGTCGAGGATGTCGGCGATCGTTGCAGCACCCCCCCTCAACGCCAGCGGATGATCCGGCCGAACCAGCAGCATGACCGGCTGCGACGAGGTGGCGCGAAAATCGATGTGCGCGTGCAGGGGCGGGTTGTAGGCCAGGCCGATGTGCGCGCGGTTTTCGGCGACTTCGTGGAGGACGTCGACCACGGGCAAGGTGTCCAGCGTGACATTGAGTCTGGGGTATTGCTTGCAGAAGGGGGCGAGCACGTTATCGACCAACGCGTCGACATAGCCCTCGCTGATGACCACCCGCACATGCCCTTGCTGCAAGCCCTTGATCGCTTGCAGCTGGTCTTCGAGCTTCTCCTGGTGAGAGCGATAGCCGCGCCAGAACTCCAACAAATGCGCGGCAGCCTCGGTCGGCTGGACGCCCCGCGCCTGGCGCTCGAACAGTTTTGCGCCCAGTTCTTCCTCCAGCAGCTTGATCTGGCGGGTAATCACCGAGGGGGAGGTGTTGATGCTGTCCGCCGCGCCACGGATCGAGCCGTGGACCAGCACCTCGTGAAAATACCTCAGTCGTTGTTGGTTGATTTCGCGCATGACAGGCATCCCTTACAAGTTCAGTGTTGCTCACAGGGCAACGATACGCGAACTTAGTTGCTCTTGCTGGGCTTTGGTTGCCGGGGCACCATCCCTGGCACCACCGAAGATCAACAAGAACAATCGGAGACTCCCATGGCAACCCCTGCGACGTCGGCAAGAAGCGGGGCGATCACCGCCCTGTACCGCAAGCTCAATTGGCGGCTGTTGCCGCTGTTGTTCATCTGCTACGTGTTTGCCTACCTGGACCGGATCAATGTCGGCTTCGCCAAGTTGCAGATGCAAAATGATCTCGGGCTGTCCGACGCGGCCTATGGCGCGGGCGCGGGCATTTTCTTCCTGGGCTATGTGCTGTTTGAACTGCCGAGCAACCTGATGCTGCCACGGGTCGGGGCGCGCAAGACCTTCAGCCGCATCCTGGTGTTATGGGGCATCACCTCGGCCTGCATGCTGTTCGTGCGCGACGTGCCGACCTTCTATGTGATGCGTTTCTTGCTGGGGGTCTTCGAAGCCGGATTTGCCCCGGGCCTGATCTACTACCTGTCCTGCTGGTACGGCCCAAAGCGCATGGCCCGGGCGATTGCCATCGTGTTTATCGCCGGCCCCGTCGGCGGCATCCTCGGTGGCCCGCTGTCCGCCTGGCTGATCACCACGCTGTCCGGCGTGGGCGGCATGACCGGGTGGCAATGGATGTTCCTGATTGAAGGCCTGCCCTGTGTCCTGCTCGGCATCCTCGCGTTCTTCGTGCTGGCCAACCGGCCTTCGGAAGCGAGTTGGCTGAGTGCTGAGGAAAAGCAACTGCTGGCGTCCGAACTGGGGGCACCGACCGGCCAGGTCCATTCGTTCCGGGCCGTGTTGCGGGACCCGAAAACCTACATTCTGGCGTCCGCCTACTTCTGCATCATCTTCTCGATCTACGCCATGAGCTTCTGGCTGCCGGCCATCCTCAAGGACCAGGGCGTCAATGACACCCTGCAGCTGGGTTGGTACGCCGCCATTCCCTATGTCGGCGCGGCCATCGGGATGTACCTGATCGGGCGGCGGTCCGACCGGCTCGGCGAACGGCGCCTGCACTGTGCAATCCCGGCGGGCATTGCAGCCTTGTGCCTGCTCATGTTTCCCTTTGCAGAGGGGCACCTTGGGCTTTCGCTGGTACTGCTGACGGGCGCCACCGCCACGATATTCATGGCCTACACCGTGTTCTGGGCCATGCCTTCGGAACACATCAAGGGTGATGCGGCGGCGGGCGGCATCGCCTTCATCAATACCATCGGCCTGTGCGGCGGCTTCTGGGGACCCGCGGTGATCGGTTGGGCCAAAACGGCCACCGGGAGCATGCACCTGGGCATCGTCGTCGTCGGCTGCGCCTCACTGTGCGCGGCACTGGTGATCACGCTGAACCGATCACTGGCCCGCGAACACGCCGCGCCTGCCTACAGCGCCGGTTGATCATTCATCTGAATTTGCATCGTCCTGTTCCGCAAGAAACCCACTACTGGAGAAAATCAACATGCTTCTACACCTGTCGACCTGGGCCGAGATCGGCCAGTTTCTTGAGCGCAGCCGCACCATCGTGATCCCCATCGGTTCGAATGAACAACACGGGCCGACCGGCCTGTTGGGCACTGACTGGATGTGCCCGGAAATCATCGCCCGCGTCGCCCAGCAGGAGGCCGACATCCTGATCGCGCCGACCTTCAACATCGGCATGGCGCAACACCATCTTGGTTTCCCCGGCACCATTTCCCTGCGGCCCTCGACCTTCATCGCGGCCATTGGTGACTGGGTACGGTCGCTGGCCGCCCACGGGTTCGAGAAAATCCTGTTCCTCAACGGTCACGGCGGCAATGTGGCGTCGATTGAAGCGGCGTTCTCGGAGCTGTACGCCGAGGCGAGTTTCGCCCGGCGCCCAGCGGGGTTCGCGCTGAAGTTGTGCAACTGGTGGGACCTGGAAGGGGTCAATGAGCTCGCCAAGGAACAGTTCCCGACCGGCCACGGCGTGCATGCCACGCCTTCGGAAATCGCCGTTACGCAGTGGGCGTATCCGGACTCGATCAAGACGGCTGACTATTCGCCGCAGATCGCCAACTGGGGACCGATCCGCGAGGCGAAGGACTTCCGGGCACGCCACCCCGACGGCCGCATGGGCTCGGACCCGGCCCTGGCGACCCCG
This sequence comes from Pseudomonas fluorescens, assembly GCF_902498195.1. Lineage (GTDB taxonomy): Bacteria > Pseudomonadota > Gammaproteobacteria > Pseudomonadales > Pseudomonadaceae > Aquipseudomonas > Aquipseudomonas fluorescens_BU. The sequence goes on from NZ_CABVIY010000004.1 coordinate 658,523, forward strand.
GAAAAAGGCGAGGCGCTGGTGATGCTGGCCGCCCAGGGCCTGGTGAAGGAAGTGGAAGCGTTCAGTCGGGAATCGATACCGGGTTAAAGGCTGGCCCCCACAGCAAATCCGTGTCGTCCACCCATCCCCCGTAGGAGCGAGCAAGCTCGCGAAAAACCCGAGAGCGCCGAGGGGCACCTGGTTTTACGCGTCATCGTTCACCACCATCGCGAGCGTGCTCGCTCCTACAGGAGATCCGTGTCGTTCACAGATCCCCTGTAGGAGCGAGCAAGCTCGCGAAAAACCCGAGAGCGCCGAGGGGCATCTGGCTTTACGCGTTATCGTTCGCGACCATCGCGAGCGGGCTCGCTCCTACAAAGAGTGGGTGCGGGAAGATCAGGCAAATGGAACGCGCAGGCGCAGAAGCAATCCATCTCCTACACAGACCGTGGGGGGTGGGATGAAAGAAGCGCAAAGAAGATTGGCGATCACTGCCTGGCGACAGCTGTTTACCCTGTCCGAACATCGCATCGACGCCGAAGACCGGTACTACCGGCTGTTGAAAGCGGCGGATGACATGGAGCGTGACGGCCTGATCACCAGCGTCGAGTGGCGCAAGCTTGCTCAGCAGGCCGGGACGTTGTTCGCAAGCCGGGCGGAGTGCATGCTCGGGTCGAAAGCGACTCGGCAGGTAAAGCCCGAGTGAAGGGGCGAGCGCCCGTCCCTGGGCGCCCGGCATCAGTCCATGATCACAGCCAGGCTTTGACCTGGGCGCACACCGCCTGGGTCGAGATGCCATAACGATCATGCAGGGTTGGCAGAGCCCCCGCATCAAGGAACGCATCGGGCAGGGCGATCTGCCTGAAGGTCGGCGTCACGCCATTGCGCAGCAACACGCCGGCCACCGCTTCGCCCAGCCCGCCGATGATCGAGCTGTTTTCCGCGGTCACGACCAGGCGGCCGGGCTTGCGGGCTTCAGCCAGAATGGTTTGCTCATCCAGCGGCTTGATCGTCGGCACGTGCAGCACCGCGACATCCACACCGTCCTTTTGCAGCGCCTTGGCGGCCTCCAGTGCACGCATGGTCATCAAGCCGGTGGAGATGATCAGCACATCGTTGCCGGTGCGCAGGGTCTTGGCTTTGCCGATTTCGAATGTGTAGCCGTATTCGTCCAGCACCAGCGGCACATTGCCGCGCAACAGGCGCATGTAGACCGGCCCTTGATGCGCGGCGATAGCCGGCACCGCCTGTTCGATCTCCAGTGCATCGCACGGATCGACAATCATCAGGTTGGGCATGGCGCGAAAGATCGCCAGGTCGTCCGTGGCCTGGTGGCTCGGGCCGTAGCCGGTGGTGAGGCCGGGCAATCCGCAGACGATCTTGACGTTGAGGTTCTCCTCGGCAATCGCCATGCAGATGAAGTCATAGGCGCGGCGCGAAGCGAACACCGCGTAGGTGGTGGCGAAGGGCACGAAGCCTTCCCGGGCCATGCCCGCCGCCGCGCTCATCAGCAGTTGCTCGGCCATGCCCATCTGATAGAAGCGATCCGGATGCGCCTTGGCGAAGATGTGCAAGTCGGTGTACTTGGACAGGTCGGCGGACAGGCCGACGATGTCCTGGCGCTGATCGGCCAATGCGGCCAGTGCATGACCAAAAGGCGCGGATTTGGTGGCCTGGCCCTCAGCGGCAATCGAGGCGATCATCGCCGAGGTGGTTAGGCGCTTTTTGGCAGGCGTAACCGTGGAAGTCGGAGTGTTGGCTGCGTTGCTCATTGGTTTTGTCCTTCTTCAAGGTTGCTCAGTGCCAGGTCCCATTCGTGTTCTTCGACGCGGATGAAGTGGGTCTTTTCGCGGGTTTCGAGGAAGGGCACGCCCTTGCCCATTTTGGTGTCGCAGATGATCACCCGTGGTTGGGCGCCAGGGTGGTTGCGCGCGGCGTCGAACGCCGCGACCAGCGCCTGCAGGTCATTACCATCGACGCGCTGGGTGAACCAGCCGAAGGCCTGCCAACGATCTACGATGGGTTCGAACGAGAGGATTTCACTCGAGTGGCCGTCAGCCTGCTGGTTGTTGACGTCGACGATGGCGATCAGGTTGTCGAGTTTCCAGTGAGAGGCCGACATCACCGCTTCCCAGGTCGAGCCTTCATTCAGTTCGCCGTCGGACAGCAGGTTGTAGACGAAGGACGACGAGCCCTTGCGCTTGAGGCCCAGGCACGCACCGACGGCGATGCCCAGGCCCTGGCCGAGCGAACCGCCGGTGATCTCCATGCCCGGGGTGTAGGCCGCCATGCCCGACATCGGCAGGCGGCTGTCATCGGCGCCGTAGGTTTCCAGTTCGTCCAGCGGGATGATCTCGGCTTCGATCAGGGCCGCATACAGGGCAATCGCGTAGTGACCGATCGACAGGTAGAAGCGATCGCGGGCTTCCCATTCCGGGTCCTCAGGCCGATAGCTCAGGGCGTGGAAGTAGGACACGGCCAGCAGGTCGGCGGCACCGAGGGCCTGGCCGACATAGCCCTGGCCCTGGACCTGGCCCATGCGCAAGGCGTGGCGGCGAATATTATGGGCGCGTTGCGCCAGCGTCGTGGATGACGTGAATGCAGTCTGAGCAGTCATGGTAAAACTCCAATGAATCAACGATTGACCGAGGCGGCGGGGATGCGCAGCACCAATGTGGCACCGGCCAGCAGGACGCCGGTGATCAGGTACATGCCGATGGCGCTGGAGCCGGTCTGGGTGGTGACCCAGCCGATCAGATAGGGCGAGCAGAAGCCGGCGAGGTTGGCGAAGCTGTTGACCGCCGCGATGCCGGCGGCGGCGGACACGCCACCGAGCAGCGTGGTGGGCAGCATCCAGAACATCGACGTCGCGGACAGGATTCCTGAAGCGGCCAGGCACAGACTGAGAATCGAGAGCAGGACATTGCCTCCCATCAGCGCCGCCAGGCTCAAGCCGATAGCACCGGCGATCATCGGTACGATGAGATGCCAGCGGCGTTCGCGATGTTTGTCGCCGCTGCGTCCGGCATACAGCATGGCCACAATCGCGCAGAGGTAGGGCAGGCTGGTCAGGAAGCCAATGTGCAGCGGATCGGAAACCCCGGCGTTGCGCACCAGGGTCGGCAGCCAGAACGTAATAGCGTACTGGCCCATGACCACGCAGAAGTAGATGCCGGCCAGCAACCACAGGCGACGGTCGCGGATGAACTCACCCACCGAGGCATGGGTGACTTTCTGCTGGTCGTCCTCGGCCAGTTCGCGGCTGATCAGGGCTTTCTCGTCATCATCCAGCCAACTGGCCTGATGCACGCCGTCCTTGAGGTAGCTCAATACCAACAGGCCGATCAGTACGGTCGGCACGGCTTCCAGGACAAACATCCACTGCCAGCCCGCCCAGCCATGCATCCCGGCAAAATGGTTCATGATCCAGCCGGAGAGCGGGCCACCGACCATTCCGGACAGCGGAATGGCGATAAACCACAGCACGGTCATGCGTGCACGCCGGTAGGACGGAAACCAATAGGTCAGATACAGCAACAGGCCCGGTGCCAGGCCCGCCTCGGCGATACCCAGCAGAAAGCGCAGCGCATAGAACTGCCAGGCGGTTTCGACGAAGGCGAACAGGGCGGAGACGATGCCCCAGGTGATCATGATGCGGGCGATCCAGACGCGGGCGCCGACCTTGTGCAGGATGATGTTGCTGGGCACCTCACAGAGGAAGTAACCGATGAAGAACATGCCGGCGCCCAGTCCGTAGACAGTTTCGCTGAGGGCCAGGTCGTTCATCATTTGCAGCTTGGCAAAGCCGACGTTGACCCGGTCCAGATAGGCGCACAGGTAGCACAGCATCAGGAACGGCATCAGGCGCCATGCGGTCTTGCGATAGGCGTTGGAGCGCACGGTCGAAACCGCTTCGAGCGACAGGGTAGTCATGATGGTCTGATCTCTTGTTTTTATTGACCGCCAGCCTCGTGGGCCGGCTGCGTCGTCGATCCAGAACCGCACGGGCCGCGAGGCCCGCCAGGTGTCATCAGTGAATCAGCATGCCGCCGTTCACATCCAGAGTAATGCCAGTCAGGTAAGAGGATAGGTCGCTGGCCAGGAACAACGCCGCGTTGGCCACGTCCTGCGCCTCGCCCAGTCGACCGAGGGGAATGCCATCGATGATCGCGTGGCGGCGTTCGTCCTGCATCAGGCCGCCGGTGATATCGGTATGGATCAAACCGGGGGCGATGGAGTTCACGCGCACCTTGTCCGGTCCCAGTTCCCGGGCCATGGCCTTGGCCAGCCCCAGCACACCGGCCTTGGCCGCGCTGTAGTGCGGGCCGCCGAAAATGCCGCCACCGCGTTGGGCGGAAACCGATGACATGCACACGATGCTGCCGGATGACTGCTGACGCATGGCCGGGATCACCGCCTGGGACATCAGCAAGGTGCCGCGCAGGCTGACGTCCAGCACCTTGTCGTAATCCGAGGGGCGGATGTCCAGGGTCTTGAGAGGTTGGGTGATACCGGCGTTGTTGACGAGGATGTCGATACGACCGAAATGCTCGATGATGGTTGCGACGGCCTGCTGGACTTGCGATTCATCGGCGACGTTGGCCGCCAGACCCAGATGGCCTTCGCCCAGGGTTGCCGCGGCATCGCGGGCGGCGGATTCATCCAGGTCGAGAATCACCACACGGGCGCCGTGCTGCGCGAAAGTGGTCGCTGTGGCGCGGCCAATGCCACGTGCGGAAGCTGCACCGGTGATGATCGCGACTTTGCCTTGAAGAAGCATGGAGGAGTACCTCTGACATTGTTTTTATGGGTTCGACTCCAATCGAATCGATGACTCAGCTTGTTCCCCACGATGACCCTGAGCAATAACGTGAACGTCACTGGGTGCTGAAAAAAATTCAGCACTCGTCAGCTGCGCATTCCGATGCTTGAATAGTGAAACCCCCGGTTTGTTTAACTTGCAGCAGAATAACAATCATCATGCGCTCATCCGACGATGCACCTGCAACGCTGCCGCCGCTGAAAGCCATTCAGGCCTTCGAACAGACCGCCCGCTTCGGCAACGTCGCGCGCGCCGCCGAATTGCTCGACCTGACCCCCTCGGCCGTCAGTCATCAACTGGCCAAACTGGAGGCAATGATCGGGCGGCAATTGTTTTTCCGGACCGCCCGGGGCGTGACCCTGACCCCGGTCGGCGAGCAATACCTCACGGAAGTCTCCGGCCTCCTGCACAGCCTCGCCGTGGCCACCGAACGCGCCACCAGCGACGTCAGCCTCGATTGCCTGCGCCTGCACTCATCGCCCAGCTTTGGCCTGCTGTGGCTGATGCCGCGCCTGGAGCAGTTTCGCCAAAGCCACCCGGACATCCAGCTCAACCTCTCGTGCTCTTATGAGTCGCTGCATTTCAGTCGTGACAAGATCGATGTCGACATCCGCCATGGCATGCCCAACTGGCCGAGCTACGAAGTGCGCACGATTGGAAATGAACGGATTGCGGTGATGGCTTCGCCGAAGCTGCTGGAAAAACACCCGATCCGCAGCGCCGCGGATTTGCTCGACAGCCAACTGATCCTGTCGGAGGCGACGCTGATCAAGTGGCCGCAGTTGTTTGCCCAACATGGCGTGTCACGTCCAGAGAAACCCTACACCCTCAGCTTCGATCGCTCCTACATGACGCTGGAGGCCGCCAGCCACGGGCTGGGTTTTGCCCTTGAAAGCACCTTGCTGGCCCGGGACTATCTCGCCCGCGGTGCGCTGGTCGAAGTCGCGCCGGCATTGAGCGCGCCGATCACCGCCCACCACCTGGTGTTTCCTCGCGCCCATTCGAACTTTCCCCGGGTAAGGCGTTTTCTCGAATGGATGCAGAAGGAACTGGGGCACGATTTCAGTTACTGAGCCTTTGTGCCCAATGCTGCACGCTGTGCACTTATGAACTGCAAAAGCCCCGTCTGGCGCGCGTTTTCCAGCGCATTACACTCTTCATCCAGACCAATGCGAGCAGTGCGAGATGATCAACAGCGTCAGGATTCATGAGTTCGGCGGGCCTCAAGTGCTGTCCCTGGAACAGATTGCTGTGCAATCGCCGGGCGCGGGGGAAGTCTGGCTGGATCAGGCGGCCATCGGGGTCAATCCGCTGGACCTCAGCCAGCGCAGCGGTGCGGTGCGCGTGGCCTTGCCGTCCGCGCTCGGTCTGGAAGGCGCCGGTCGCGTGTCGGCGATCGGCGCGGGTGTCACTGAAGTGGCGGTGAGCGACAGGGTCGCCTCTGCCACGGGACCCTTGGGTGCCTACGCCAGTGGTCGCCTGTATCCGGCGAACCGCCTGGTGCGGATTGCCGATGAGCTGGGCTTCGCCGAAGCGGCGGCGGTGATGTTCAAGGGCATCACGGCCCAGTACCTGCTCAAGACGACTTATCCGTTGAACCGTCAGCCCCGCGGGCCGGGGACCTGGGCGCTCAGAAACTCAAGGAAGCTTTTGCACACCGTCGACAGGTAGGGCGCGGGTCTGGAGACGATGTGAAAACGCCTGGTCGCCCAACTGTCCGTCAGCGCGACAATGATCAGGTCGGGCCCTTCGGCATGGCTGATCGCTTGTCGAGGTATGACGGCCATGCCCAGGCCGGCTTGCACCATCCGGCACACCGCATCGAAGCTTTTCACGTGGACTTCGTACTTGATGGTTTTTTTGGCGTGGCGCGCCGCCTGGTCAAGCATGCGGTACAGCGGACTGTCCTTGTGCAGCGCGATGTGGCTGAACGACAGGCTGTCGGAAAAGGCTGCCGCCGTTTTTCCGGCCAACGGATGGCCCTGGGGTACGACCAGCACCAATTCATCCGAGTGGTAGTCGTGGACATCAAGTCCCCGTAGCGCCGCGCCGGACAGGTCAGTGCCGATGGCCAAATCACTCTGATTGCCCAGCACCGATTCCACCGCTTCCTCGCTGGTCTGTTCCTGCAGCTCAATGGCAATGTCGGGGCGGGCATCGCGGAAGGCGCGCAGATCCCGGGGGAGAAACTGGATAATGCTCGAACGATTGGCGCCCACCCGGATATGGCCGCGTTGACCATCGGCGAACCCCGACATTTCGGCGCTCATCAGCAACAGGTCATCGACGACACGCCTTGCATGCTCAAGCAGGCACTGGCCGGCCGGTGTCGCTTCGATGCCTTTTTTGTGGCGATAGAACAGCGGCGTACCGACGGCTTCCTCCAGTTCGGCGATGCGCTTGCTGACCGCCGACGGGACCATGTTTTCCCTTTCCGCCGCCCGCGCGATGCTGCCCTGTTCACAGGCGGCGATGAAGAGTTTCAGCGAGGTGGGATCGAATCGCCAGATGGATTGCATTGAGAACCGATATTTGGTGATGGCGGTGCTGAAGAATCATCACTACCGCCAGGAAATGTGAAGCTTAGTATCCCTCTCAAGAGAGGAGATACAAATGACCAAAACAAAAATCCGCTTTGACGGACGCATCCTGTTCTTGTCCTGCAGCAGCGAAGCCGTCAGCGCTCAGTTGCAGGGGCGGGACCTGGCCGTGGCCGAAGCCTTGCCGCTTCGCGACAATATTTCTACCGACGAAATCACTCCTGTGGTCATCATGATGACCTACGACTCGCGGCTGGGAGAGTATCCCTATGTAGGCTTCAAGACCGAGGGTGTGTTGCCGATCGGCCCTTTCGCGGTCAGCAACGGTGGCTTCCAGGTCACGGTGGCGGGCAAGCGCTACGGCAAGGGCTCGTCTCGCGAGTCCAGCCCGCTGGCCGAAAAATCCGCCGGCATTCGCCTGATCATTGCCGAGAGCTTCGAGCGAATTTATCGGCAGAACTGCGACAACATCGGCATCTACACCTCGACGGATTTTGGCCTGATCGAGCGCATTCGCGCGGGCGAGTCCATCGATATCGAGGAATTTCTCGCGGGGCGTGATGCCGTGACCCAGGCCGTGATCCGTGCAGGGGGGCTGTTGCCGTACAGCAAAGCCGAGCTGCCGCCTCGCGACGACAAAGTGTTCAATACGATCACGCAGGATCGGCCGCTGACCCTGGTCGAAAAAATCATCTTGCGTCGACGCATCAATCCCGAACAGGCCGTGAGCAAGGGGGATGGTGTGTTCATTTCTGCGGACTGGCGATTCAGTCATGACTACTTCACCGGCATGTGCGCGCATTTCATGCATGAAGCGTTTGGCGATCCAGTGAGTCTGGTCCGACCCCATGAAATCATCGCTTTCCAGGATCACCTGATTCTGGCCAGCCAGAGTTTCCCCCACGTTCGTGACAACCTGCTCGCCGCCGTGGGCGGGCTGGCCTCTGCCCATGATGAGTTTGTCCGTCGTTATCCGGTTGTCGAGCATGGCGCATTGAAAGGGCAGAGCGGATCGCAAGGCATCTGTCATGCGCTGATGACCGAGCAGCATGCGCTCCCCGGCCAGGTGGTGGTGGGCACGGACTCGCATTCGCCCCACGCCGGCGCCCTGGGTTGCCTGGCCTTTGGCGCGGGGGCGACCGACATCGCCAATAGCTGGGTCACGGGCTACATCCGTTGCCGCATGCCCGAGATTATTCGGGTAGAACTCAGCGGTCGACTCACGCCGGGCGTCACCGCCAAGGATGTGGTGCTCGAGTTGCTGCGCAACGACTCCATACGCCAGGGCAATGCCATTGGCGCGGTGTTCGAGTACCGCGGCGAAGCCGTACAGGCCATGTCGATCGATGAGCGTGCGACCCTGACCAACATGGTGGCCGAGCTCGGCGGATTTACCGGCATCGTGCAGCCTGACCAGAAAACCGTCGACTTCATTTACCAGCGGCGAGGTGTCAGGATCGAGCTGGAGGACTGGCTGTTCAGCGATGAAGGTGCCGAGTACAAAGCGCAGTATTCGATAGACTGCTCGCGCCTGACACCCTTGGTCGCGTCTCCGGGAGACCCCGGCAACGGGATGCCTTTGGCGGAGCTGGAGCAACCTGTCGCGGTGGATATCGCCTACGGCGGATCCTGCACGGCGGGCAAGCGCGAGGACTTTGACTACTACCACGAAGTCCTGGCATGGGGACTCGAGCACGGGCTGACGATCGCCGGGCACACCCGTCTGTACTTGCAATTCGGCACGGTGGCGGTTCGAGACTACTGCATCGAAAAGGGTTATCTGGAGACCTTCGAGCGCCTGGGCGTGGAGATGATCATGCCCGGCTGTGGTGCCTGCGCCAATTGCGGGCCTGGCTCATCGACCCGGGCCGATCAGGTGACCGTCAGTGCGATCAACCGCAATTTTCCCGGTCGATCCGGACCGGGCCAGGTATGGCTCGCCAGTCCCTACACCGTCGCCGCCAGTGCGCTGCTTGGACGACTCGCCAGCTTCGAGGAGTTGCGTGAGCGGGTGGGCGGAGGCGGTCTGAAATGACGTTTTCCACGGCCGACCTCTGTGATCGACACGCCCCGATGCTCATCGCTGGCGACGTGCGGGTGCTGCCCGGCAAATGGGCATGGTTTGGTGCGGCGCGCCGTTGCCACGGTGAGGTCGTCACCCTCAGGGCCGAAGGTTGCAACGGTGAGATTCGGACCCTGCTGCGCGACGCGGGCCATGGCCGTGTGCTGGTGATCGACGCAGGCCTCAACCCATTGGCGCTGCTGGGCGACAATCTGGCGGCGCTGGCCGGGCGGAACGGCTGGGCGGGTGTGGTGATCAATGGCAACTTGCGCGACACCCAGGCACTGGCCCGAATCCGGCTCGGGATCCTCGCAACGGGGTGTTGGCCGGTTCGTTCGAACAACGAGAACGGCGGCATTCTCCAGGAAACGCTCAACATTCGCGGCATCGAGGTATCGCCTGGCGACTGGCTGTATGCCGATGAGGACGGCGTGCTGCTCAGTCGCACGGCGCTGGTGCCTGCCACCGAGGATGGGAGGCGATCCGCACCCTGAAGATGTCCTGATGCTATAACCGGCTTGCGTTGGCGCCGGAACCAATGATCTCCAACAAATACAATTACGGAGAAATGAGATGGCTACTGCAATTCATAGCGTTGCGGCTGATCCTGCCGGCATTGACGAACTCCTGCTTTATCGTCGAATCGCCTGGCGCATCCTTCCGCTGACCATTGTGTGTTTCCTGTTTTCCTACTTCGACCGGATCAACATCAGTTTTGCCAAGACCCAGATGCAGGCCGAACTGGGACTGTCCGATGCCGCCTATGGTTTTGCGGCCAGCATTTTCTTCTTTGGCTACGTGCTGTTCGAAGTGCCCAGCAGTTATGGCTTGAAGCGCTACGGAGCGCCCAGCTGGATTTGCCGGATCATGGTGTCCTGGGGATTGGCCACCGCAGCCCTGGTCTTCGCCTACAACGAATACACCCTGTACTTCCTGCGTTTCCTGATCGGTGTGATGGAAGCCGGCTTCGGGCCCGCGCTCTTGTTCTACCTTGCCTGCTGGTTTCCGAAAAAGAACCTGGCGAGCATGAACGGCATCTGGTTCCTTTCGATCCCGCTGGCCGGCGTCCTCGGCGCGCCGGTGTCGGGGATGATCCTCGAATACATGAACGGCTTCCTCGGTCTTGCCGGCTGGCACTGGCTGTTCGTCTTGTCCGGACTGCCTTGCAGCCTCCTGGGCATTATCGTGTTGTACAAACTTGATCGTGATATCCAGTCCGCCAAGTGGCTCACCCAGGATGAAAAGGAGGTGCTCCAGCGCAACCTGGATAACGACAGGAAAGCGTCCAACCCGATTCACGCCTCGCTGTTCAAGGTTATTTTCACGCGGCAGGTGGCGGTGCTGTCGGTGATCTATTTCATGATCAAGCTGACGGGGTATGGCCTCAACTTCTGGATGCCCCACCTGATCAGTGCGTCGGGGATCAAAAGTGAGTTGACGGTGGGCTTCCTGACTGCGCTGCCGTACCTGGTGGCGGCCATCGGCATGATTATCGTCACTCGGCGTTCGGACGCGACCGGCGAACGCCGCAAGTATCTGTGGATGTGCATGATGGTGGGCGGGGCAGGGTACTTTGCCGCGTGCTACTTCAACGATCACTACATCCTGCTGACGTCATTCCTGGTGCTGGCCACTGCCGGCGTCTTCATTGCCATTCCGATTTTCTGGACGATACCTCAGCAAGCCTTCACCGGCCTTGCCATCGCGGGCGGGATCGCGGCGGTGAACACGGTGGGACAGCTGAGCGGCATGGTCGCGCCCCTGCTGGTCGGTTATATCAACGACGTGAGCGGTAACACCTACATGGGAATGCTGGCGCTGGCGCCGTTCTGTCTCTTGTGCGCCGGTTTGATCTACTGGGGCCTGCCGGATGATCGAGCCGCGGCGAAGCGTGTCGCGGCCTAGGACAACGACTCGACAGGCATCAGGCGCCCTCACAACATCGAATAATTTCCTTTGTGATCAACCTTGTATGCCAGATTGCACAGTCCGCGAAGATGCCACCCGCACAATTGATCGCCGAACTGCTGAAAGAGCGGCAATAACCCGGTCGCATGGCTGGCTGACGCTGGCGGTACCTCACTGCGGTACCGCCATCGGGGCGAAGCGAATGTCGCTGTATCAGACCAGGGCACTTCTTCGCTTGATCTCGCTGTTGAGAATGAAATCGTTCTCCGAATAGTCCACGGGGCAATCGATCACGTGCACGCCCGGTTCGCTGATGCAGCGTTGCAACAGCGGCAGGAAACCTTCGGCGCTTTCCACGCGATGGCCCTTGGCGCCATAGCTCTGGGCGTACATGACGAAATCCGGGTTGCCGTAGTCCAGGCCGAAATCGGTGAAGCCCATGTTGGACTGTTTCCAGCGGATCATGCCGTAGCCGTCATCGCGCAGGATGATCACCGTCAGGTTCATCTTCAGGCGTACGGCGGTTTCCAGTTCCTGGCTGTTCATCATGAAGCCACCGTCGCCGCAGACCGCCACCACCGGACGGTCCGGGTGCACCAGGTGCGCGGCCATGGCCGACGGCAGGCCGGCGCCCATGGTCGCCAGGGCGTTGTCGAGCAACACGGTGTTGGGTTTGTGGGCCTTGTAGTTGCGCGCGAACCAGATTTTGTAAATGCCGTTGTCCAGGGCCACGATGCCTTCGGAGGGCAAGGCCCGGCGCACATCGGCGACCAGACGCTGCGGGTAGATCGGGAAGCGGTTGTCGTCCGCGCCCTCGATGATTTGCGCTTCGTTGGCTTCGCGGATGGCCATCAGGCGACTGAAGTCCCAATGTGGCTGGACTTCCAGCGCCTGGCCGATCTGCCACACGGCGTTGGCGATGTCACCCACCACTTCGATTTGCGGGAAGTACACCGGGTCGACCTCGGCGGAACGGAAGTTGATGTGGATCACTTCGGTACCGCCACGGACCATGAAGAAGGGTGGTTTTTCGATGACATCGTGGCCAATGTTGACGATCAGGTCCGCGGCCTCGACGGCGCGGTGCACGAAATCGCCGGCGGACAGGGCGGCGTTGCCGAGGAAGCGCGGGTGGCGCTCGTCGACCACACCCTTGCCCATTTGCGTGGTGACAAAGGGAATGCCGGTGTTGTCGATCAGTGGCTTGAGCACCTTGCAGGTCATCTTGCGATTGGCGCCGGCACCGATCACCAGGATCGGGCTGCGGGCGGCCTTGAGCTTTTCGACGGCGCCGTCGATGGACTTGTGCTCGGCCAGGGGCCGACGGACCAGGCTCGGCGAGATGGGCAGGCTATCGGTCTGCTCGGCGGCGATGTCTTCCGGCAGCTCCAGATGCACCGCGCCGGGCTTTTCTTCCTCGGCCAGGCGAAACGCCTCGCGAACCCGCGAAGGGATGTTGTCCGCCGAGGCGAGCTGATGGGTGTATTTGGTCAGCGGCTGCATCATGCCGACCACGTCGAGGATCTGGAAGCGGCCCTGCTTGGACTTCTTGATCGGTTTTTGGCCGGTGATCATCAGCATCGGCATGCCGCCCAGGTAGGCGTAGGCGCCGGCGGTGACCAGGTTGGTGGCCCCCGGACCGAGGGTCGACAGGCTAACGCCGGTCTTGCCGGTCAGGCGGCCGTAAGTCGCGGCCATGAAGCCGGCAGACTGTTCATGGCGAGTCAGCACCAGCTTGATGGCGGACTTGCGCAGGGACTCCAGCAGGTCGAGGTTTTCTTCACCGGGAATGCCGAACACATACTCGACCCCTTCGTTTTCCAGGCATTGCACAACGACATCGGCGGCCTTGGCCATTTTATTCACCTCGCAAACAGGGTGGGTTTGAGTGCCCTGCAGGCGAACCACGCTCAGGGTTAAATCCACCCGAAGCTTCAGCGCCGGCATCGAAAGGGCGTACAACCTCCAGCAACCTTCGGCGGTGACTGTAGGCCTCTGGTGCAGCGCACGCACGTCGGCCAGACGAATGACGGGAGCAAGACCCGGGCGGTGCCGCGTACCCTATGCTTGGAATTCACCCTCCAGGTTCCTGTGCGAGGTGTACATGAAAGTCGGCGTGATCTCCGATACCCATGGCTTGCTTCGCCCGCAAGCCCTGGCCGCGTTGCAGGGCTGTGACCGGATCCTCCACGCCGGCGACATCGGCAAACCGCACATCCTTGAGCAACTGGCAGCCTTGGCGCCATTGCATGTCGTGCGCGGGAACAATGATCTTAATGCGCCGTGGGCAGAAGAACTCACTGACCACCTGAGTTTCGACCTCGACGGCTGGCAGGTCCTGCTGGTCCATGACCTGGCGGATGTCCCTGCCGTGCTGGAGGCCGGCACAAGGCTGGTGATCACCGGCCATTCGCACAAGCCCTGTATCGAATGGCGCGGTGACCGGCTCTATCTCAACCCCGGCAGTGCGGGGCCGCGGCGCTTCAAGTTGCCGGTGACGCTGGCGTTGCTCGATGTGCAGGACGATTCAATCGAACCCCGGCTGATTTCCTTGCTGGATTGACGTCTTACCCAAGGCCTGTGATCGATCCGGCCTGCTCGGCGAGCAGCACCAGGGCGATGACGATCATCGCCGCTGCGGAAAGCCGACTGACCCGGCGGGCGGCTACCGGTCGGGTTTGCAACACGACCTGCGAGCCAAATCCGACCAGCAGATAGATCACCCCACAATTGTGAGGGGCGTACACCTCAACAGCCAAGGCAATAGCGAGGCGGCCTTAAAGCCGACCTGCTTTCACGGATGTACGCGTCCCACTGTAGGAGCGAGCCCTGCTCGCGATGGAGGTCCAGACACCGCGTTCATTCAGACAGCCAGCGTTATCGTTGACGTCCATCGCGAGCAGGGCTCGCTCCTACAGGGGGGGGGGCGGGGCACCAGCCAAAGTCAGGTCGGCTGTCAGGCCGCCTCGGTTTAGCCGCGCTGGGCCGCCATTTACCCACGCGGCTCGGCCACCAGCAGCAACGACTGCGGTACTGGGCTTTGCGGGTGCTGCGGCTCTTGCAGGTCGACCAGCCGCAGGCCGGCCATGTCCAGCGCCCTGATCCAGCTGGACAAGGTGCGCAAATACCACGGCATGGGTTGCCATTGCCCCTTGAAGCCGGCAAAGGTTTCTTCGCGCCAGCCGTCCTGATAGTCGCCTGCCGCCGCCGTCCACGGATGCAGCGTCTGGATCACCAGCGCGCCACCCGGGACGAGCAGGGCGGTCATGGCGGCGAGCAGCCCGATGATGTCCTGATGCAACAGGGCAAAATTGGCGCAGATCAGGTCGTAGTCTCTGCCGATGTCCACCTGGGCGTCCGCCAGCGCTTCATAGCTCGCCAGATGTACCGTTGGCGAGCCGGCCGCCCGCGCCGCTTCGACCAGCGTCGCATCGCCGTCCACCCCGACCGCGTCGATGCCCCGTTCGGCCAGGGCACGCAACAGCCAGCCTTCGCCGCAGCCCAGGTCGAGCACGCGCTCGGGCTGGCGGCCCTGCACCGCCAGCAGGATGGCCTGGTCGGTGACCTTCAGGCGACTTTCGATAGCGCCGCCGCGCACGGCTTCGATCCAGGGGCGGGCGTTGTGGTGCCAGCTTTGCAGCAGGCTGGATTCGGGGGCGGGCATAGGGGGGACCGATGGCGTGGTTTACGAGAAAGGATAGGACAAATGCGGGTCGAATGAAGCGTGGCCGTGTTGGCTGCACGGTTCGTTCGTTGTCCGATTTTGTCCCATCCGTTTGCTCGCGAAACGCCAATGAACGCGTTCTTTCAGGTAGTTCGCGTCATCGTTCACGTCCATCGCGAGCCAGCATCGCGCCTGCACGGGCCGGGTCGCGCATGGCGCGTTTCATCAGCCCGTAATACGTCAGCGCCGGCACCACCAGCCCCACCAGCCAGGCCAGGTCTACACCTGCCAATGCCGTGGCAACCGGTCCGACATAGAGCGTGGTGTTCATGAACGGCACTTCCAGGGCGATCGCCAGGGCGAAACTGCCGCAGGCGATCCAGTTGATCCGGCCATACATCCCGTTGAGGTCGAAGATGTCACCGATCCGGTACTGGCCTTTGCGCAGGCAGTAGTAGTCCACCAGATTGATCGCCGTCCAGGGGATGAGGAAGTAACTCATGAAGAAGATGAAGTTGAGGAAAAAGCTGATGAAATCGTCCTGGCTGATGGTGCACAGCGCCGTCGCCAGCAGGCTGATCAGCAACATGAACACACCGCGCACCCGGGGCGTCACCTTGAGGCGGGCGAAGGGCTCGATCACCGTGATGGTCGACATGAAGGCGCCGTACAGGTTGAAGACATTGATCGATACCTGGCCGTAGACGATGAAGGCGAACAGCACCAGCGCGCCGCCGCCGAACAGCCCGGCGACATGGCCGCCGACGTTGCTGGAAAAGTCACCGATGCCCACGCTCAGGATCGCGCCGAGGATCATCATCCAGGCACCCCCGCTGACCGTGCCGGCATAGCTGTACCAGAACACCTGGGCCGTCGGCGTGTCGCTGGGCAGGTAGCGCGAATAGTCGGCGACATAGGGCGCATAGGACAGCTGCCAGGTCACGGCAATGCTCACCGCCACGAGGAATTTCGACAGCGAGAAGCCCGTTGGCAGCCATTGTTCGGCGGCAATCGGCAGCTGCAGGGCGAGCAGCGTAGCGGCGGCAAACACCAGCAGCGAGAGGATCGACAGCAGTTTCTGCAAGCGGTGGATCAGCCGGTAGCCGTAGAGCGCGACGACGAAACACAGGGCGCCGATCAGGTAGATGTTGCCGCTGGCCGGCAACGGGCTGACCGAGGCCAAAGCCTGGGCGGCGAGCAAGGTGTTGCTGACGAAGAACCCCAGGTAAATCAGCATCACGAACAGCAGTGGCAGCACCGCGCCGAGCACGCCGAACTGGGCGCGGCTCTGGATCATCTGCGGGATGCCCAGTTTCGGCCCCTGGGCGGAATGGGACGCCATGAAAATCGCCCCCACCAGCGAGCCGATGAGGATGGCCAGGGCACTCCAGAACAGGTTGAGCCCCATCACCACCGGCAACACGCCGGAGGCAATGGTGGTGATGTTCATGTTCGCGCCGAACCAGATGTAGAACAGCGAAGCGGGGCGACCATGGCGCTCGGCTTCGGGGATGAAATCGATGCTTCTTTTTTCGACGTGCATGGCGATCACTCCTGAGCCTGGACGAGGTGGGCTTGCAGACGGGCGATGGTGCCTGGCAGCTGATGAGGCTGGTGGGCGAACATGTCCGGCTGCCCGGGGCTCAGGCTGTGGTAGTCGCGCTGTTGCAGGGCAAGCTGGCACTGGCTTGTGGTCAGCATTTCCAGGGAGTAGACCCAGTTGGCCATGATCAGCAGGGCCGAATAGTGCCCGGCCAGGGTGGTCGTGGTGCAGGCGTCGGTGACCAGGCGAATGCGGTAGCCCAGGGCGAAGGCATCGAACACCGTGCTCAGCACACAGACATCGGTCAGCACGCCGCTGACAATCAGCGTGTCAACCGCCAGCGCCCTGAGCCGGGTATCGAGGTCGGTGCGGTGGAAGGCGCTGTAGCGGCCTTTGTCGATCACCGGTTCATGGGGCAGCGGTGTCAGGGTGTCGATGATTTCAACCTGGCGCGTGCCGGCGCGATAGCTGCTCGGGCCACCGTCGCCGGAGAGTGGTTCACCGACCGGCAGGTCGCTGCCATCCGCTTGATTGATGTGGCGGGTGAAGAGAATGGGGACCCGTTGCTGGCGGGCGGATTCGAGCAGGTCGGCCGCATGGGCCACCACCGTGTCGAAGTGTTCCAGGACGAAGCCGTCCTCCTGTTGCATGTCGATGATCAACAGCGCGTTTTTATTGTTCATGGAGCAAACCTGATCATGGGCCGGACGCTGTCGCATCCTGCCTGCCCGATAAATCTCGGGCCGAAGCACAATGCACCGCACACAGGGGACAATCGCCTGATGTGGGGTACGTGGATTCCTGTTCGGGGTTGTTCAGTGAACTATTTGCCAGAAGCCGTTCTGCTTGGCCGAAACGCTGGCGCGCAAACGCTTGAAATGCAGGTGAGAGGCCGTCCATTCGCCACGCAGGTACGCCTGCGCGGCGCCGCAGCAGAGGTCTGGTGACTGGGGACGACCATTATCGAACATGGGAATCGATCCTGTGTGGGAGCGGGCTTGCTCGCGAAGAGGGCAGATCATTCAACATTCATGGCGACTGCCCCGGCGCTTTCGCGAGCAAGCCCGCTCCCACAGGGGGCAACGCGTTTAGCGGAACGCTGGCACCACATGCTTGATGAACAGCGCCAGGGATTTTTTCTTTTCCGCGTGGGGCAAGCTGTTATCGCACCAGAAACTGAATTCGTCGACGCCCAGCTCCTGGTAATACTTGATGCGCGGAATGATTTCTTCCGGCGTGCCGATCATGGCGGTCTTGTGCAGGCTGTCCAGTTCGAACTCCGGGCGGCCGGCGAATTTTTCTTCCGGGCTCGGCGCCAGGAAGCCGTTGACCGGGGTTTGCTTGTTGCCAAACCAGGCGTCGAAAGTGCGGTAGAACTTCGAAATGGCCGTGGCCCCGACTTTCCAGCCTTCGGGGTCGTCAGCGGTGTGCACGTGGGTATGACGCAGCACCATCAGTTGCGGGCGCGGCACGTCCGGGTTGTTGTCCAGCGCGGCCTGGAATTTGTTCTTCAGGTCGAGGACTTCTTCGTCGCCTTTCATCAGCGGCGTGACCATCACGTTGCAGCCATTGGCCACGGCAAAGTTGTGCGAGTCCGGGTCGCGGGCGGCGATCCACATCGGCGGGTTCGGCTGCTGGATCGGCTTGGGCACGCTGGTGGAGGTCGGGAATTTCCAGATGTCGCCGTCGTGGGCGTAGTCGCCCTGCCACAGCGCGCGCACCACTGGCACCATTTCCCGCAGCGCCTGGCCGCCGCTCGACGCCGGCATGCCGCCGGCCATGCGGTCGAATTCCACCTGATACGCGCCCCGCGCCAGGCCGACTTCCATGCGGCCGTTGCTGATCACATCCAGCAGGGCGCATTCACCGGCCACCCGCAATGGGTGCCAGAACGGCGCGATGATGGTGCCGGCGCCCAGGTGGATGGTGGTGGTCTTGGCGGCCAGGTAGGCCAGCAGCGGCATCGGGCTTGGCGAGATGGTGTATTCCATGGCGTGGTGTTCACCGATCCATACAGTGCTGAAACCACCGGCCTCGGCCATCAGGGTCAGTTCGGTCAAGTCTTCGAACAACTGACGGTGGCTGACGCTTTCGTCCCAACGTTCCATGTGTACGAACAGGGAAAATTTCATGACGCTACCTCGGATCTTTTGTTGATGGCCGGTCGACTGCGGGCCTGTTAATTATTGGTATACCATAATACGAAATATCCGCAAATATTTCTCTTTGCCGGCGATCACTTGTGGGAGCGGGCTTGCTCGCGAAGGGGGTGTGTCACTCAACGAGGGTGGCGACTGATGGGCCGCTTTCGCGAGCAAGCCCGCTCCCACAAGGTATTGGGTGATAACAGAGTAATCACGCCAGGACGGGCAGCGCACCCATCTTGCCGTGGCAATACACCAGTGGCCCGGCGTTCTGCCGGGGCACGATCAGGTTCTTCACCGCGCCGACCATGATGGCGTGGTCGCCGCCTTCGTATTCGCGCCACAGTTCGCATTCGATCACCGCTGTGGCGTTGGCCAGGATCGGGTTGCCCAGTTCGCTCAAGGTCCATTTGATGCCTTGCGCCTTGTCCTTGCCTTTGCGCGCGAAGGCATAGGCTTCGCTCTGCTGACCGCCGGACAGCACGTGAATGGCAAAGCGCTTGTTCTTGATCAGGACCGGGTAGGAGTCGGAGCTGTAGTTGGGGCAGAACAACACCAGTGCCGGGTCCATGGACAACGAACTGAAGGCGCTGGCGGTCAGGCCGACGATTTGCCCGTCGTCATCGAGGGTGGTGATCACGGTCACGCCGGACGGGAACGAACCCATGACTTGTTTGTAGATGGCGGCATCGATCATTGGACTGTCCTCGGGTGGTGTGACGCGGTTTTTATGTGTTTGTAGGTCTGATGGTATACCGTAATACATAGTTTGCAAGGGCTTTTTCAGCGGGCCGATAAACGCACACCGCTGGTCTTTTACTCAGTGTTTACGGGGCTTTCAGCTAGGCGGGGGGCAAGGTCATCCGTCAGGATAGCGGATCAGAGGCGTGTCAAACGACCGGATCAGTCTTGTGAAAATGTTGGAATACCATAATATGGTCCGCATCTGAGGGGCTGCCGATGCGCACCCCCGGTTTGGCTTCATACAAAGATAAGAACAGACCAACTCGAGTTCATACCCATGTCCCAGATGTCCCGGCAAGATCCGTTGATCGAGAATCACACGGTCGACTACGTTCCACTCGCAGAGCGCCACGGGAAGGCCCGCGATCTTTTCACCCTGTGGTTCAGCACCAACATTGCGCCGCTGCCGATCGTGACAGGCGCGATGGTGGTCCAGGTGTTCCACCTCGACCTGTTCTGGGGGCTGCTGGCGATTGCGCTGGGGCATATGGCCGGTGGCCTGGTGATTGCCCTGGCATCGGCGCAGGGGCCGCGCATGGGGATTCCGCAAATGGTCCAGAGCCGCGGCCAGTTCGGGCGTTACGGGGCGCTGTTGATCGTGTTCTTCGCCGCGCTGATCTACATCGGCTTTTTCATCTCCAACATCGTGCTCGCCGGCAAATCGATCGTCGGCATTGCGCCGTCGGTGCCGGTGCCCGCCAGCATCCTGATCGGCGCCCTCAGTGCCACTGCCATCGGGGTGATCGGCTACCGCTTCATCCATACCCTCAATCGCATCGGCACCTGGGTCATGGGCAGCGCCTTGCTCGCCGGTTTCCTCTATATCTTCGCCCATGATCTGCCCGCGGACTTCTTCACGCGTGGGGGCTTCAACCTGTCCGGCTGGCTGGCCACGGTGTCCCTCGGGATCATCTGGCAGATCAGCTTCTCGCCTTATGTCTCGGACTATTCGCGCTACCTGCCGGCCGACATCGGCATCAGCCGTCCGTTCTTCGCCACTTACCTGGGCGCGACACTGGGCACCATCCTCTCGTTTACCTTCGGCGCGGTCGCGGTACTGGCGACTCCGGAAGGCACCGAAGCGATGGCGGCGGTCAAGCAATCCACCGGTTGGCTGGGGCCGATCCTGATGGTGCTGTTCCTGCTCAACATCATCAGCCACAACGCCTTGAATCTGTACGGCGCGGTGCTGTCGATCATCACCTCGATCCAGACCTTTGCCAGTCAGTGGACCCCGAGCATCAAGGTGCGCGTGGTGTTGTCGAGCGTGGTGCTGGCGGGCTGCTGCGTGGTCGCGCTGGGTGCCTCGGCGGACTTCATTTCGCAATTCATCGGGCTGATCCTGGCCTTGCTGCTGGTGCTGGTGCCGTGGGCGTCGATCAACCTGATCGATTTCTATGTGATCAAGCGTGGGTGCTATGACATCGCCTCGATCTTTCGTGCGGATGGCGGAATTTACGGGCGCTTCAATCTGCATGCGATCGTGGCGTATTTCATCGGGATTATCGTGCAACTTCCGTTTGCCAATACGTCGTTGTACGTGGGGCCGTATGCCAATCTGGTGGAAGGGGCGGATCTGTCGTGGCTGGTGGGGTTGGTGGTGACGTGTCCGCTCTATTATTGCCTGGCGACGCGGGGTCAGGCTCAGGCGCGAGGGGTGGGGCGGTTGGGGTATTTGGATTGATCTGATGGTGGTTGTCTGGGATGCCCGGCTTTTGGCCGGGCATTTTTTTTGGGTTCTTCACGGAGTTCCGGGAAACACAGAAACAAGAATGTCGACCTGATTGCGGCCCCGGGCGCGGATTCATGGTGGGAGCGGGCTTGCTCGCGAAGGGGCCGTTTCAGCCAATACATGTATCAACTGACACAACGCTTTCGCGAGCAAGCCCGCTCCCACAGGGGGGGCATGGGCAACTGCAAAATCAGGTCGGCTTTAAGACCGCCTCGCTTTGGCTTTCGATCTGGGCGTCCCGAATGGATATGTACACCCTCCGCGTATCAAAAAATTGCCCGCATGAAACTTATCGTGTATTTTTTCATGAAATTAAAACTATAAAATTTCACGGAGCCGGTAATGTTTCAGCAATCCACCCAACATGTCGCCAGCTACTACGCCCACACCTGCGCCGATCAGCTTAAACATCGTGCGCCCCTGGAGGGCGAGCAAAACACCGACGTGCTGATCATCGGCGCCGGCTTCAGTGGATTGCACACCGCCTTGCGCCTGGCCCTGGCCGGCAAGCGCGTGACCTTGCTGGAAGCCAGCCGCGTGGCCTGGGCCGCCTCGGGGCGTAATGGCGGGCAGGCCATTCTGGGCTGGTCTTGCGATATGCCGCCGCTGGAAGCCGCGCTGGGTTACGAGCGCGCGCGACGACTGTGGGAGGGCATGCGCTGGGCGGCGCGGGAGTTGCGTGAATTGCCGGCACGCCATGGGTTCGATTGCGACTACCGGCCCGGCCACCTGTGGACCTCGGTGATGCCACGACGGGTCAGCCTGCTGACCGAATGGCAGCACGAGGCCAGTCACAAGTGGGGTCACGATGGTTTGCAATTTATCGAGCGTCATCAGCTGCCCGAGTGGGTCGCCAGTGAGCGCTACCAGGCCGGCCTCTTCGACCCCGAAGGCGGGCACCTGAATCCGCTGAAACTGGCGCTGGGCCTGGCCGCCGCGATCGAGCGGGCTGGCGGCGTGATTCATGAACAAAGCAAGGCACTGAATTATCAAGAGCACGGCGATGGCTACGTGGTCACCACTGAGCGCGGCCGGATTCGCGCGGACGTGCTGGTGCTGGCCTGCAATGCCTATCTGGATCGTCTCGACCCGCAGCTCGCCAGTTGTGTGTTGCCCGTCGGCACTTATCAGGTGGCCACGGCGCCATTGTCGCAGGCGCAGGCGACGGCACTGCTGCCGGGCAATGTGTGCGTCACCGACAACCAGTTCGTGCTCGACTATTTCCGCCGCACCCCCGACAACCGGTTGCTGTTCGGCGGTGGCTGCACTTACCTGGGGGGCATGCCCAAGGACATCGCCGGCGCCACCCGGCCTTGCCTGGAGCGGGTTTTCCCGCAATTGAAGGGGGTCGGGCTGGAGTTCGCCTGGGGCGGCCATATCGACCTGACCCTCAAGCGCACGCCGGACATCGGCCGGCGCGGCGACCTGTACTGGTTGCAGGGTTACTCCGGGCACGGCGTGTTGCCGACCCTGGCCGGGGCGCGAGCGGTGTCCGATGCGATACTCGGTCAAACGGACGAGCTGGCCTTGTACCAGGGCCTGGCCAACGGCCGCTTTCCCGGCGGCCCCTACATGGCCGCTCCGCTGGAAGCCATCGGCAAAGCCTGGTACCGACTGCGCGACTGCATTTGATTTGGCCTTTTCTGGAAGCCTATAGATGGACATGCAAGAAGAGATTTCGGCGCTGGCGATCCTGATCCAGGACCTGCGCAAACACAAGAAGTACACCCTCAAGGACCTGGCGGACAAAATCGGCCGCTCCGTAGGGTTTCTGTCCCAGGTCGAGCGCGGGCTGTCCCGGCCGACGGTGGCGGACCTGACCGCCATCAGCGAAACCCTCGGTGTGCCGACCACCTATTTCTACAGCCTGCCCAAGCCCATGGCCTTGCCTTGGGTGACGCGGCCGGATGAGCGTCGCACGCTGTATTACGCCGACGGGATCACCGACATCCTGGTCTCGCCGAAAATGCGCGCGTCCTTCTCCATGCTCGAAAGCCAGTTGGAGCCCGGTGCCAGCAGCGGTGACCGGCACATGAAAGACAGCTCGGAGCAGGGCGGCTATGTGCTGGAAGGGCAGCTGACCCTGTGGCTGGACAATGACGAACCGGTGACCTTGCGGGCGGGCGACAGTTTCCAGCTGGCCAGCCATGCCCATTGCCGCTACGGCAATCTCTCGGACCAACTCACCCGCGTGCTTTGGGTTTACACCTGATAAAAACAACAAGGAACAAGATGATGGATGCTGTGTGCTCTGATCTGCTGGCCGAAGTGCGTGGGTTTCGCAAGCGCCACCCCGATGTGCGCTTTGTCGACCTGATTTCCCTGGACATCCCGGGGCATTTCTACGGCAAGCGCTACCCGATCGAGATGCTCGAAAAAGTCGCGGCCGGCAGCGCGCTCAAGTTGCCGCAGAACTGCGTGCTGCTCGGCACCCAGGGTGGGCTGTTCAAGATCGGCGATTACTGCTTCAACGACGGTGATCCGGATGCGCAACGGCGCCTGGTGCCCGGCACACTCAAATTGGTGAGCTGGGAACAGCAACCGCTGGGGCAGATGCTGATCACCTCCGACGGCACGGAAAAACCGATCGAGTTCGAGCCGCGCGAAGTGTTGGCGCAGGTGCTGGAGCGGCTGGGTCGCAAGGGTATTTTCCCGGTCGTGGCCTTCGAGCTGGAGTTCTATCTGTTCGACAGCCACTTGCGTGAGGGCTTGCCGCAGTTTGCCCGCGACCCGCTGACCGGCGACGCCGATGACCAGCCCAACATGCACATCGAACGGCTGTCGCGATTCGCCCCGGTGCTCGATGAAATGGTCGAGACCGCCCGGGCGCAGGGCGTCGATGCCACGGTGATCACCGCCGAATTGGGGCCCGGACAGTTCGAAATCAATTTCGGCCACCTCGATGACGGCTTGCGCGCGGCCGACTGGGCGGCATTGTTCTGCCGCAGCACCCGCGGCGTGGCGCTCAAGCACAACTACCGCGCCAGCTTCATGGCCAAGCCTTACTTGCAGCACCCCGGCAGCGGCATGCACGTGCATGTGAGCCTGTACGACAAGGCGGGCAACAATCTGCTGGCGGCGAACGGGCAGCAAGCGCTGCGCCACGCCGTGGCCGGTTGCCTGGACGTGTTGCCCCATTGCATGCCGGTCTTTGCCCCGAATCACAACGCCATGCGTCGCTTGAGCGGCACCGTGAACGTCGCCTCGCGCGCCAGTTGGGGCTTCGAAGACCGTGACGCCTGCCTGCGCGTGCCGGAGTCGGATGCGAAAAACCTGCGGATCGAACATCGCCTGGCCGGCGCCGATGCCAACCCCTATCTGGTGCTCGCCGCCATTCTGGTGGGCCTGGAGC
This sequence comes from Pseudomonas fluorescens, assembly GCF_902498195.1. Lineage (GTDB taxonomy): Bacteria > Pseudomonadota > Gammaproteobacteria > Pseudomonadales > Pseudomonadaceae > Aquipseudomonas > Aquipseudomonas fluorescens_BU. Next base: position 683,013 of record NZ_CABVIY010000004.1, read on the forward strand.
AAGGCCTGGAGAACGGCCGCGAACCGATTGCGCCGCTCAATGATGACCGCGGCAGCGGCATCGACTTCCCGCTGGAAATGCTCGAAGCCGTGAAGGCCATGCAAACCTGCGCGCCCTTGCGCGAAGGCCTGGGGGCCGAGTTTGTCGATGTGTATTGCGAGAATAAACGCCAGGACCATTTGGCATTCATGCACGACATCAGTGCGCGGGAGTACCGTTGGTATCTGTAATTTCCGCCCACGACAGTTAAAGGCGTTTCGAGGTTAACCTTAAAAAATATCTGGATATATAAGGGTTTAGAGAATTTAGTAACTGGGCAGTTAATTAAAATATCTTGTTACAGTGCGAAATATTCCGTAATATTCGCCCCGCGTTCACCACCACGGTTTATGCATTTTTAAGTCCCGGGCGTCCATCAGCTGCCCGGGATTTTTTTTGTCTGTGATTTAGAACGAATATTTCCTTCAGTTATTTCAATAGGCCTGACCGGCATATCCATAACCGGCAAATCCTTGTCATGGCATCCGCGTTTTCCGTGATCGAAGCATTTTGTTCGTTACGGCGCAAATCCCCGTCCTGCCTGCATCATGAAAGCTGCCCCGGCATCGAATTCAGCTGTTCGACCGCCAGCTTGTTGCGCCTGTCCGATTGCCTAGAATCGGCCCCATCAGCTTCTAATCAATCCTTCAGGGACAAACGCCATGATGAACGCCATGCAGATGCAAATGCCGATGAACGCCAACATGCCAATGATGCCGATGATGGGCATGCCGATGATGATGGCGACCATGACCTGCGACATGATGGACGACGGCATGATGTGCACGATGATGCCGGCCGCTGGCATGGACATGGCCATGTTCAGGAACAGCGCCGAAATGATGCAGATGATGATGAACTGCGGCATGCCAATGATGATGCACTGCGGCAACATGAGCATGATGTGCATGTCCCAGGCGGCCATGGCCATGCCAATGATGAACATGATGGGGCCGATGCCGATGATGGGCATGCCGATGCCAATGATGAAGTGCGTGATGGAATGCACCGTCATGGCCGATTGCATGACGTGCAAGATCATGCCAATGGCCGGCATGAACATGGACATGATGAAAAACTGCTGCGCCCTGATGATGAAGATGATGAACGACTGCAGCATGCCGATGATGATGAGCTGCAACGGCATGCCGCTGATGTGCTGCACCTGCTGATCGCTGTACCTGTAGGAGCGAGCCTGCTCGCGATGGTCGTTAACGATAACGCGCACATCCTGGATGACGCGGTGTCTTTGAGTCCATCGCGAGCAGGCTCGCTCCTACAGTGTTTTGTGGGGTGTCAATCCAGGCGTTCGGGGTAGGTCACTACAAGATAAGCCACCGCTTCGCTGTCGGCAGGATTGCGATAGCGATGGGGCTGGTCGGCATAGAACAGGATCGAGTCACCAGTGGACAGCAGGTAGCGTTCATCGTTGACGCTGATTTCCAGCACACCCTGGGCTACCACCAGGTTTTCCTGGACACCGGGCCCATGGCCTTCAGAGTGATCTTCACCCAGGGGGCTGAGGCGCAACTCGTAAAATTCCGACTGGCGCGCCACATCAAAGGGGAACAACGCGCGGCTGACAAACGCGCCGTTGGCACTCACCAGGCGTTTGCTCTGGCTCGCCGACAACACCGCCACGCCTTCAAAGGCCCGATGCTCAAGAAACGCGGCCACTGAGATCTTCAAGCCCTTGGCAATTTTGCACAGCACCTTGATCGACGGCACGCTGCGTCCGGATTCGATCTGCGCCAGCATTGCCCGGCTCACGCCACACTGGCGCGCCAGCGCATCCAGGGACAAATGACGCTTGCTGCGCAGGCGCTGAAGATTTTGCGCCACCCGTTCGCAGTTGGCGTCTTCTTCCGGCTCCAGTTGATTCAACGCCAGCACGGGTTCATCGGCGCTCGCCAGAAAGCGCGAGGGTTCATTGATGTTCACGCGTGTCGGGTCTCGGTGGCCTTGGCGGCCTGTACCCACTGGAATGCCTGCAGGCCTGCGTTGCGTGCGTACATTTCCCACATGGCCCGTGCCCGTTGTTGAGCCTGTTTGCGTTTACGGTAGCTGGCGAAATCGATGAGATGGGCAGTGGCATTCATAGGGCACTTCACTGTGGTGGTGAATGACGGGATGAATGGAGAGTACGCCTGAACTTTTATAACGATAAATACTGATTTTTCATTTGTTAATTCGTTTTTGTTCTTATCGAGCCGCAAGCTTTGATATTTCCAAAAGGAATAAATAGATAATTATTTATTCCTTTTGTTGTGAGTAAAGGCAGTGCACCTTGAAGGCCTGCCATCCACTGCGGATGTGCTCGACATCAGACAGGAAGCCTCATCATGACCATCAAAGCGATCAACGTCCGTAACCAGTTCAAGGGCGTCATCAAGGAAATTCTGGAAGGCGAAGTGGTGTCGGAGATCGACGTGCAAACCGCTTCGGGCATTGTCACCTCGGTCATCACCACCCGTTCAGTGCGCGATCTTGAGTTGAAGGTCGGCAGCGAAGTCATTGCCTTCGTCAAATCCACCGAAGTCTCGATTGCCAAGCTCTGAGCGCATCCCGGTAGCAGCGCCGTACTGTGGGAGCGGGCTTGCTCGCGAAAGCGGTGTGTCAGTCAACAGGGATGCTGACTGATACACCGCTTTCGCGAGCAAGCCCGCTCCCACAGGGCGTTATCGGGAAATGATCCCGTGATCGATGGCGTACTTGACCAGCGCCGCCGGCTTGTCGATGTTGAGCTTGCGGCGGATGCTCAGGCGGTGGGTTTCCACCGTGCGCACGCTGATGTCCAGTTCCCGCGCCATCTCCTTGTTGTTCAGTCCCTGGGCCATTTTGTACAGCACCTGGCTTTCCCGGGGGGTCAGCTCGTTGTCGGTGCTTTTGTCGGCGATGAGCCGCTGGGCGATTTCCGCGCTGTAGAAGGTGCCGCCGCTGGCGATGGCTTCGATGGCCGCGATGATTTCCCGTGACGGCGCATTCTTGAGCACATAGCCGCTGGCACCGGAGCGCACCGATTCACTCACGTACTCGTAGTTGTCGTACATGCTCAGCACCAGCACCTTGAGCGAAGGATACCGGGCGCGCAGTACGCGGGTCAGTTCCAGGCCGTTCATGTCCCGCAGGCTGATGTCGACCAGCAGCAGGTCCGGCTGGCAGCGGCCGACCATCTCGATCGCCTCGGCACCGTTTTCGGCTTCGCCCACCACTTCCAGGGGGGCCATGACGCCCAGCAGCGCCTTGATCCCGTCGCGGACCAGGGAGTGATCGTCGACTAGGGCAACGCGGATCGGGGAGGGCAGGTTCATCGCAGCGTTCACTCTTGTTGTGGGGTCAGCGTTTGCCGCCGGGTTGTTTCATCGGCAGCAGGACGTCCAGTTCACTGCGTCCCGGCATCGAAATCAGGTCGAAGCGGCCGCCAAAATGCTCGACGCGTTCGCGGATGTTGCGCAGGCCTATGCCGGCGTGGCGGCGTTCGACCTGGGCGACGTTGAAACCGACGCCGTCATCGACCAGCGTCAGGCGCACGTTCTCTTCCGAGCCACGCAGGGTAATCGAAACGTGCCGGGCCTGGGCGTGCCGTTCGATATTGGTCAGGCCTTCCTGGACGATGCGGAACAAGGACACCGCGGCGCCATCGACCAGATGGCAGTCGAATTCGTTGTCGTTGTAGGTCACCGTCAGGCCGCTGCGTTGCTCGAATTCCGCGGCCAGCTGGCCGATGGCCGCTTGCAGGCCGAGGGTGTCGAGCAAGGAGGAACGCAGGTCGTGGGACAGGCTGCGCACCTCGCCGATGGCGTCACCCAGGCGTTCAGTGGCCTCGCGTAAAATCCCCAGGCCCTTGTCCTGGCCATTTTCCAGCACATGGCTGGCCAGTTCGAACTGAAACTTGATCGACACCAGCACCTGGCTGATGCCGTCATGCAGTTCGCGGGACACCCGCGAGCGTTCTTCCTCCTGCAGGCTGACGATGCGCTGGGTCAGGCGCTGCAGTTTCTTGTCGGCCAGGCGGTGCTCGCTGACGTTCAGCGTCATGCCGGTGGCGAACACGAACAGCACCGCCACGAGCGCGACCACGGCAATGGCCATCATGGTCTTGCGGATACCCATGGCCACTTCGGCACGGGCCTGCTGGGTGGCGCGTTCGACGTCTTCAAGGTAGATGCCGGTGCCGAGCATCCAGCCCCAGCGATCGAGCATCACCACATAGGCGAGTTTGTCGGTCACCTGGCCGGAGGAAGGCTTGTTCCAGGCATAGCGTTGAAAGCCCTCGCCCGATTGTGCGCTTTTGAGCAGCGCCTGAATCACCGGCAGGCCGTGGGGGTCTTTCATGTCCCACAGGTATTTGCCCACCAATTCCGATTGCCGCGCGTGCATCAGGCTGCGGCCTTCGTGGTCGTAGACGAAGAAGTATCCGTTGATGCCAAAGCTGAGCTTGCGCAGTTCCTCCAGCACTTTTTGCTGGGCGTGCGCGTCGCCATGGCCGTCGTCGTACAGCGGCTCGATCAGGCTTTGCGCCAATTCCACGTAGTTTTTCAGTTCGGCGCGCTTGCTCGCCAGGATGCTGTCTTCGATCAATTGCGCCTGTTGATCACCCAGTTGCCGGTTCAGGGAAATCACCAGCGCGCAGATGACGGCAATGGCCAGCACCAGCGGCAGAATCCCGAGCGCGACGATCTTGTGTTTGAGCTGCATCTGGGCTCCTGGCCGGAACGAGGGAGGCGAAGGGTCGGCATCATATGCCAAACATACGCCCTGTAGGAGCGAGCTTGCTTGCGATGGTATTCCAGGCGCCGAGTGGTATTGGTTGTACCTTTTTCGCGAGCAAACCCGCTCCCACATTGGATCTGTGGTTTCTACGTAGAACTACGTAGACGTCACGTACGTAGTAACGCGGATTTATTTGTGGACGCCATGCGCGGATATTGGGCCAGCTCCGCACAGCGGACACAATTATAAAAATTACCGCCGCAGTCACGAGCTGTCGGCAGGAGACCCTCTATGCCCCGTCTGGCTAAACACCTCGCCTGGTTTGCCGTGGCTGTCCTGGGTGCGATTGCGCTGAGTGTCGTGGCCTTGCGCCGCGGCGAAGCGATCAACGCCCTCTGGATCGTCGTCGCAGCCGTCGCCATCTACCTCGTTGCCTACCGCTACTACAGCCTGTTCATCGCCAATAAAGTGATGCAGCTCGACCCCAATCGAGCCACCCCGGCTGTGCTTAACAACGATGGTCTGGACTTCGTACCGACCAACAAACACGTACTCTTCGGCCACCACTTCGCGGCCATTGCCGGCGCGGGGCCGCTGGTCGGTCCGGTCCTGGCGGCGCAGATGGGCTACCTGCCCGGCACGCTGTGGCTGATCGCCGGCGTGGTGCTGGCCGGTGCCGTGCAGGACTTCATGGTCCTGTTCATGTCCACCCGCCGCAACGGCCGTTCGCTGGGCGATATGGTCCGTGAAGAAATGGGCCGCATCCCCGGCACCATCGCGCTGTTTGGCTGCTTCCTGATCATGATCATCATCCTCGCGGTGCTGGCGCTGATCGTGGTCAAGGCCCTGGCCGAAAGCCCGTGGGGCATGTTCACGGTCATGGCGACAATCCCGATCGCGATGTTCATGGGCATCTACATGCGCTACATCCGTCCGGGCCGTATCGGTGAAATCTCGATCATCGGCGTGTTCCTGCTGCTGGGCTCGATCTGGCTGGGCGGGCAGATTGCCGCGGACCCGGTGTGGGCCAAGGCGTTCACCTTCACCGGCGTGCAGATCACCTGGATGCTGATCGGCTACGGTTTCGTGGCTGCCGTTCTGCCGGTTTGGCTGATCCTGGCGCCCCGTGACTACCTGTCGACCTTCCTGAAAATCGGCACCATCGTTGCCCTGGCGATCGGCATTCTGGTGACCATGCCCGAGCTGAGAATGCCGGCACTGACCCAGTTCATCGATGGCACCGGTCCGGTGTGGAAGGGCGGTATGTTCCCGTTCCTGTTCATTACCATTGCCTGTGGCGCGGTATCGGGTTTCCACTCGCTGATCGCTTCCGGCACCACGCCGAAATTGCTCGCCAGCGAAGGGCATGCCCGCTACATCGGTTACGGCGGCATGCTGATGGAATCTTTCGTGGCGATCATGGCCATGGTTGCCGCGTCGGTGATCGATCCGGGCGTGTACTTCGCCATGAACAGTCCTGCGGCCATTGTGGGTTCCGATGCGGTGTCGGTTGCTCAGACGGTCAGCAGCTGGGGCTTTGCGATTACCCCGGAGGCGCTGCAAGCCGTGGCGAAGGACATCGGTGAAACCACCATCCTGGCCCGTGCCGGCGGTGCGCCGACCCTGGCGGTGGGTATCGCGCAGATCCTGCACCACGTGCTGCCAGGTGAAAACACCATGGCGTTCTGGTACCACTTCGCGATCCTGTTCGAAGCGCTGTTCATCCTGACGGCCGTCGACGCCGGTACCCGTGCCGGGCGTTTCATGCTGCAGGACTTGCTCGGCGCCTTCGTGCCAGCGCTCAAGCGCACGGAATCCTGGACCGCCAACCTGATCGCCACCGCCGGCTGCGTGGCGATGTGGGGTTACCTGCTGTACCAGGGCGTGATCGATCCGCTGGGTGGCATCAACACCCTGTGGCCGCTGTTCGGCATCTCCAACCAGATGCTGGCCGGTATCGCGCTGATGCTCGGCACGGTCGTGCTGATCAAAATGAAACGCCAGCGCTATGTCTGGGTGACCTTGCTGCCAGCCGTGTGGCTGCTGATCTGCACCACCACCGCCGGCTTCATCAAGCTGTTCGACGCCAACCCGGCGATCGGCTTCCTGGCTTTGGCCAAGAAGTACAGCGATGCCCTGGCCAACGGCCAGGTGCTGGCCCCGGCCAAAAGCATTGACCAGATGCAGCACGTGATCTTCAACGCCTATACCAATGCAACGCTGACGGCGCTGTTCCTGTTCGTGGTGTTCAGCATCCTGTTCTTTGCCCTCAAGGTCGGCATTGCCGCGTGGGGCACCAAGGAACGCACGGATAAAGAAGCGCCGTACCAGGCTCTGCCAGACGTGTGATCGAGGATTTGCCGCATGTTCAATGACCTGAGTCGCCTGGGTAAATACCTCGGTCAGGCCGCGCGCCTGATGGTGGGGATGCCCGACTACGACAACTACGTCGAGCACATGCAAAGCAAGCACCCGGACAAGCCGGTGATGGACTACGAGGCGTTCTTCCGCGAACGCCAGGAGGCCCGTTACGGCAGCAAGGCCGGGCCCAAGTGTTGTTGAAGTGAATAAAAAACCCGGCTCAATGGCCGGGTTTTTTTATCTTTGTTTGCGCTACACCACGCGGCGATCCTTGTCCGGTTCACGACGACTGGCGCTGTCGCCCACCTTTGTATCGGTCATCTGAATCTCCAGTGCCCGAACGGCGGCCTTGGCGTTATGAACAAGGCGACACAGGACCGCGACAATGGCGATCGACAGCAACGGCCAGTAGATGAACAGGTCTTTCAGGGTCATTGCTTGTCCTCGAACGGCATCGCATTCCTCACGATATTGACGACGATCACGGCCATTGAAATGAATGCCGTCATATTATCGTAGCCCCTGTTCATGACGGTGTTGCGATCAGCGCGGCGGTTGTTGTTTTACCGGCGATCATTGACCCTTCAGGGATGTCTGGCAGCCCGTACTGACGCTGTTTCGGACAAAAATCATCGTCAAGCCACGCCGGGATGGCCGTTTGCCAGGCGTATCGGTATGCTCAGCGCACTGTCCAGATGCCAATGATTAACAACCACAGTGAAGCCATGAGCCAATCAGACACGCGTGCGAATGTTCTAGCGCTGTACCCGGAAGACTCCCGCGAGGCGGCAGCGCTGCTCAAGCAAGCCGTGCCGCTGATGGTTCGCCACAACATCCCGCCCAATCCGGTGCACTACGCGCTGTGGTACACCTACAGCAAAGGCCAGGATCCCGAGCTCAATCGTCACCTGGACCGGGTGGTCCGGGACTTCGACGGTTGCCCGCCAGAATCGGCGACCCGGCTTTTTCGCCAGTACATCATTCGTGACGAGCTGGAGGATGCCCGGGCGGAGCAGCAGCAAGTCATCAGCCTGGTCGATGGCATGGAGCGCGATGTCTCGCGCAGCGTGAAGGGCAGTGCCCATTTCCAGCACCGCCTGGGGCAGTGCCTGGAGATGCTTGAGGAGCCGGTGAGCGATCGCTTGCCGGGGATCCTGAACGAACTGCAGCAGAGCACCCGTTTGATGCAGAGCCAGCAGGAGCACTTTCTTGCCCAGCTGCACTCGGCGCAAAACGAGATCAAGACCCTGCGCGACAAGCTGGAGCGGGCTCAACAGGCGGCGACGCTGGATGGCTTGACCGAACTGCTCAATCGCACGGCCTTCAGCCGTTTGCTGGAGCAGGCGTTGGGCAAGGGATCGCGCACGGTCGCGCTGGTCATGCTGGATATCGATCACTTCAAGCAATTCAACGATCAGTACGGTCACCCGCTGGGCGACCGGGTGCTGCAGCATGTCGGCCAGGTGCTGCGTGGTGCGCTGTCGCCGAGCGCTTTTGCCGGGCGTTACGGTGGCGAGGAGTTTTGCGTGGTACTTGAAGACTGCGCCGACCTGGACAGCGCCTGCGCCTTTGCCGAGCAGTTGCGGCTGAAGGTTCAGTCTCTGCGGATCAAGGCGCGGGGAACCGACACCGTGCTGGATACGATCACCGCGTCCTTCGGCGTGGCCTTCGTGCAGCCCGGTGACAATCCGGAAAGCCTGCTGACCCGTGCCGATGACGGGTTGTACCAGGCCAAGCGCAATGGACGGAACCAGGTGTTTGCCCTGCACAAAAGCCCGGCGACCACGCTCTCCTGACCCTGTGGGAGCGGGCTTGCCCGCGAAAGCGGTAGCCCATTCAACCTCTCGGTTGACGGGGCTGGCGCATTCGCGAGCAAGCCCGCTCCCACATTCGTTCATGGCCCGGAGCGGTTTCGTTTATTGACCGTCCACGCTGCGCGGTAATCCGAGCGGGTTCTGCTCTCGCAGCGCTTCAGGCAGCAACGCATCCGGGAAGCCCTGGTAAGTCACCGGGCGCAGGAAGCGCTCGATGGCGGTCATGCCCACCGAGGTGAAACGGCTGTCCGACGAGGCCGGGAACGGTCCGCCATGAATGGTCGCGAAAGACACTTCCTGGGGATGGGCAAAGGCGTTGACCACAATCCGTCCGGTGCGCCGCTCCAGCACCGGCACCAGGCGCCGGGCCAGTGCCATGTCCCCCTCCTCAAGATGCAGTGTCGCACTGAGCTGGCCGCGCAGCGAACGGGCGACGGCGAACAGGTGCGCCTCGTCCTTGACCTTCACCAACAGTGCCGCCGGACCGAACACTTCATGGGCCAGGGCGCTGTCGTCAAGGAAGCGCTCGCCGTCGACTTCGAGCAGCGCGGATCGGCCATCCAGGTCGGCATGGGCCACCGAACCGACGGCCACCAGCCGGGCACCGGCGCTTTGCAGATGATCGAGGCCGCCGAGGTAGGCCGCGTGAATGCCCGGCGTCAGCATCGGCCGCGCCGGGGCGTCGGTCACGCGCTTGACCATGGCGGCACGCAACGCTTCGAAACCGGCGCCTTCGACCGCGATCAGGATCGCCGGTTTGAGGCAGGCCTGGCCGACGTTGACCAACATGCGTTCGACGAACCCGTCACCGATCTGCGCACCCCGCGCGGCGAGGGCCTGGGGCAGGATGAATGTGGGGTTGACGCTGGTCATTTCGGTGAACACCGGGATCGGGTCCGGGCGCAATTGCGCGCGGCGATACAGCGCCATGCCGCCCTGTTCCGAGCCAGTGAACGTCACGGACTTGATCAACGGGTGGTCGACCAGCGCTTCGCCGATCGCATTGCCGCCGCCGCGCACCATCGAAAACACACCTTCCGGCAGGCCGCTGTCCTGCACGGCCTTGCGGATGGCGCGGGCCTGGATCTCCGAGGAACCAGGGTGGGCGTTATGGGCCTTGACGATGACCGTCGCGCCCGCCGCCAGTGCCGAGGCGGTGTCACCGCCGGCGACGGAGTAACTGATGGGGAAATTGCTCGCGCCGAACACGGCGACCGGGCCGATGGCGATTTTCTGCAGGCGGTGGTCCATGCGCGGCCGTGGCTGGCGATCAGGCTGCGCCGGGTCGATGGCCAGTTGCAGAAAACGCCCTCTGCGCACGACCTCGGCGAACTGGCGGAACTGGTTGGCCGCCCTGGCGGTTTCGCCCTGAAACTGGGCCTCGGGCAAACCGGTTTCCAGCGCTGTGCGCGCCGCCAGTTCCTGGCTCACGGCGTCGAGGTTATCGGCGATGCGCTCCAGGAACGCCGAGCGCTCGGCGAGGGAGGTGTGGCTGTAGTGATCGAAAGCCTCGTCGGCCAGGTTCGCCGCGAGGTCGACGTCCGCGACGCCACCGAAGGCGAAATCCGGTTCGATGAGCTGGTTGGTTGCCGGGTTGAGCGCTTTCATCGTGCCTTCGCTGGCAGGGACTTCGCGGGCGCCGATCAGCAGGTGTCCGGTCAGGTTCATTGGGCACCACCGGACTGATTGAGGGTCGCGACCAGTTCCGCGGTGTTGGCGATGGCGTGGGCGTAAGTCGGGCCGTTCAGCTCGTGGGCGGCGTGCATCATTTCCGGCTTGAACGCGGCGGTGGCGTCGCGCACCAGGGTGACGTGGTAGCCCAGTTCCTGGGCGTAGCGGGCGGTGGCTTCGATGCAGGTATTGGCCAGCAGGCCGACGATGATCACGTGGGTGATGCCTGCCTGCTTGAGGCGAAAGTCCAGGTCAGTGTTGGCAAAACCACTCGAACCCCAGTGTTCCGAAGCGATGATGTCACCGTCCTTGGGCGCGAAATCCGGGTGCCATTCGCCGCCCCATTCGCCACGGGCAAAATGGTGCATGTGCTGGATCTTGCACTGGGAAGGGCTTGGGTGATCCCAGTTTTCGTAATCGCCTTTCTCCCAGCGACGGTGCGGTACGATGACCACCTGAATGCCGAGGGCGCGCACGGCGCGGTCGAGGGTTCGCAGGTTGTCGAGCAGGCCGTTTTGCTCGGCGATCGGCTTGATCAAGGGGAAAACCCTGCCGCCTTCAGACAGGAAATCGTTGTAGGGATCGACCAGCAGGTAGGCAGTGCGAGCAAGCGGGTAGGCAGCGTTCGACATGACGAATTCTCCGGAAATGATGGCTGACCTGTGCCGGGGGCTTGCCCCGGCATGGTGTAGATATGATAATCATAGTTACTGTGAAAGAGGCAAGCCTGCATGGCAGTAAAAAAGAGTAGTCCTGAAACCCTGTGCCCGATTGCACGGGCCGAGACCGTCGTCGGAGACCGATGGACGGTGTTGGTGCTGCGCGAATTGTTCATGCGCAACCATCGCTACGACGAGATCCAGGCGCAGACCGGCGGCACCCCGCAAATGGTCGCCTCGCGTTTGAAAAGCCTGGAGGCGGACGGCATGGTCGAGCGCCGTGCGTACTGCGAACGGCCCAAGCGTTACGAGTACCACCTGACCGCCAAGGGCGAGGCGTTTTACTCGGTGGTACTGGCCCTGCGGGCCTGGGGTGAGACCTGGTGCAAATCGGCGGACGAGGGGTTGGCGGTGCGCTATACCCATCGAACCTGCGGCCACCTCGCCGGGCTGGGGCCGCTGTGTGAGCATTGTGGCGAGTTACTGCGTCGCGAAGCGCTGATCAGCGAGCCTTCAGAGGCGTATGCCCAGGAGCGACTGGAGCGGCGCGAGGCGTTCAAGGGCCAGCGTGGAGCAGAGGCCGTGCCCGTTCCCCTGTAGGAGCGAGCCTGCTCGCGAAAAGAGTCCAGGCACCACGTTCATTCAGACAGCCCGCGTTATCGTTGACGGCCATCGCGAGCAGGGCTCGCTCCTACAGATGGAGAGTGGGCGCTCAGAACTATTTGTTCGACTGATAGTGACCATCACCGATCACAAGTTCTGTTGTGTCCGGCAAACAGGGAAAATCGCGCCCAACTGAAACGCATCTCCAGGAATCGGCGCGATGAACCTCTATACCCGACTGGCTGTTGTCGCATCCTTGCTGTTGTCCGGCTGTGCCTCCACGCCAAACGACCCGACGCTGACCTTGCAGACCAAAAAAGCCCCCGCGGATTACGCGCACTGCGTACTGCCGAAATTGCAGGAAGATTCGCTGCACGCGACCGTCTCCGAAACCCAGCGCAGCTACCGGATCGTGGTTTCAAGCAAAGTCGCTGCGAACGATGTGCTTGAGGCTTACAAGGCAGCGGATGGCGGCAAGGTGTTTTTGTACGAGCGCACACTGCTGGCATCGACATTCGGCCCTTCGCAACTCGAACGTGCTGCCCAGGAATGCCTGTAAACCCCGGTTTTTCCAGCCATATTTTTATATTGAACGAACGTTCATATTCAGTTGCGCCGGGGCCTCGCGCCTCGATATAGTGGCCAAATAATATCAATTATAAATAACTTGCCAGCAGGGCGGCTGCACTCACATTTTTGCGCGGGCTTTGCTGGCTGAACGTATCGCCCATTCGAGAATGTTCATGCCTAATCGCTCACTGCATTTCAAGCTGTTCTGGACGGCGCTGATCGGCACCGTCGTCGTCATGGCACTGCTGCTGGGTTCCATCGCCTACATCGCCTATGGCTCCTCCGTCAAAGAAACCTTTGCCCTGGTCGACACCATCGTCAAGGCCAATGCCAAGGAAGTGGAAGTCGAACTCGGCACCGGTTTTACCGTGGCTGAATCCCTGGCCAGTGTCGCCACGGCGATGCAGCAACAGCAGGTCGACCGCAAGACCGCCGATGTGCTGACTCGCCAGCTGTTCGAAGCTAACCCCAAGCTGCTGGGCCTTGGTCAGTATTGGGAGCCGAACGCGTTCGACGGCAAGGACAGTGAGTTTGCCAACCAGCCCAATCATGACGCCACCGGCCGTTACCTGACGTACTGGAACCGCGCCAGTGGCACGGTGAAGTCCGAAGCGTTGAGCGGCTACACCCCGGAAAATGCCGACAACCAGTATTACTACCGGCCGCTGCACACACGGCAGCCGTGGGCGTCCGAGCCCTATGTCTACAGCATCGGCAGTGGCAAGCAGGTCATGCTGGTGTCGATCATGGTGCCGCTGTTGCAGGGGGGCAAAGCGATGGGGGTGGCGGGGGTCGATATCCCGCTGGAAAGCATCAATCGCCAGCTCTCGACCATCGATGCTTTCAAGGGCTACGGCGCGCTGGTTTCCAGCGACGGCCTGTACGCCAGCCATCCCGATGCCAAGCGCCTGAGCCAGCCGGCGGACGAGTTGCCGCCTGCCGCCAAGGACGCGATCAAGGCCGGCAAGCCCTACAGTTTCGAACGCGATGGCTGGGGTTATGTGCTGCAACCGGTGCGGATCGGCGAGGCGCCGAACAATTGGGCGCTGATGGTGGCGTACCCGCTGGCCGAAGCCATGGCCGGGATCAATCACTTCCTCTATACCGCGGTGGTCATTGGCCTGGTGGCGTTGCTGGTGCTGGCCATCGTGCTGTGGCATTTGCTGGCGTGGCAGATTCGTCCGCTGTCGGGCCTCACGGTGGGTATCCAGGCTTGGGAAGGTGAGTTGGGGCTGCGCTTCGAACAACGCAGTGGCGATGAAACCGGCAAGCTGGCCGGTGCGTTCAACCAGTTCATCCAGCGCCTGGGCGATCTCGTGGGTTCGATCCGCCACAGCAGCACGACCCTGATGCAGATCTCCAATCACCTGGGCGATACCACCCGGGCGGTCGCCGAGCGCGCGACTTCGCAGCACACCGCCACCGAGGAAATGGCCAGCGGTGTCACCGCACTGGCGCACTCGGTGACCGAGATGTCCCAGCAGGCCGAGGACGTGGAGCAGCTGGCGCGCAACACCGAGGTGTTGACCACTAACATTTCCACCGACATGAGCCAGACCCTGGCCGGCATCACCCATATCGATCAGACCATGGACGTGGTCGCCGGCGCCGTGGGCGACCTGGAAAAACGCTCGCAGCAGATTGCCGGGATCATCGCGGTGATTCGCAGCATCGCCGACCAGACCAACCTGTTGGCGCTCAACGCGGCGATCGAAGCGGCACGGGCCGGGGAGCAGGGCCGTGGTTTTGCCGTGGTGGCCGACGAAGTGCGGCAGCTGGCGGAACGCACCAGCCGTTCGACCGGTGAAATCGGCGAGATGATCGGCGCCATCGGTTCGGACGTGCGCAACACCGTGGCCAACGTCCAGCAAGTCGGCGAAGCGGTGCGCCTGGGCGTGGTGCAACTGACCACGTCGGCCCAGGGCGTGGATCAGATCCGCCAGCATGCCCAGGACATTTTGACCCGCATCAGCGAAGTGGCACGCCAGACCCAGAGCCAGGCGGCGACCGGTGAACAGCTGTCGGTGGCGATCCAGGGCGTCAGCCGCATCTCCGAACAGAACGATCATGCGATCCGCAGCCTGCTCGAACAGTCGGTGCAACTGCGCGATCAGGCCGGCTCGCTGAGCCAGCAACTGACGCAGTTCCGGGATTGAATACAGCTCTGTGACCTTCCCCTGCTCCCACGAGGATCTACCGCGAACACGGAATGTGTGAACAGCGTGGATCGAAATGTGGGAGCGGGCTTGCTCGCGAAGAGTGCTGCCGATTCAGCATCAATGTTGCCTGACCCACCGCTTTCGCGAGCAAGCCCGCTCCCACAGTTCATTGTGCCGGGCAGTCTTACAGGTCTTCGTTCACCTTCGCCGTGCTGCCCCGCAGCGTCAATTCAAACGGCAACACCACATGCCGCTGAACCAGCGGTTTTTTCTCGATCAGCGCGATCAGCATCTCGACGGCTGTCTGGCCGAAGACCTCGGCCGGTTGCGCGATGGTCGTCAGTGGCGGGTCGCAGTAGGCCGCGAACGGAATGTCATCGAAGCCCACCAGGGACATGTCCTCAGGCACACGCAAGCCGTGCTGCTTGATGCGTTTCAACGCACCAATGGCCATTTCATCGTTTTCGCAAAACAGCGCGGTGGGGCGTTCGGGCAGAGCCAGCATCGCGGCGGCGCCGTCGTGGCCGGCTTGCAGGCTGAAGTCGCCGTGGCAGATCAGCGCCGGGTCGCAATCGATGCCGGCCTCAAGCAATGCATCCTGATAACCGGCCACGCGGTCCCGGGTCAGCGGGCTGCTTTTCGGGCCCTTGATCAGGCCGATCCGCCGGTGGCCAAGTTCCAGCAAATGCTCGGTCATGGCCTTGGCCGCGGCGCGGTTGTCGAGGCTGATCGTGGGGTGACGTCCGCCCTGAATCACCTCGCAGGCATTGACGATGGGCGCGTATTCGGCGTTGGGGAAGGGCGCGGTAAACGGGTCGAAGGCACGCAACTGAATCACGCCGTCGGCCTGATGGTTGTACACCAGCTCGGCGAATTCGCGCTCGATGTCCTCGCGGCCCTGGGTGTCGCACAGCAGCAATCGATAGTTGGCCGCCTGGGCCGCTTGCTGGGCACCGCTGATGACCCGGGCGAAAAAGGTGTTGGCGATGGTCGGCACCAGGATCACCAGGTTGCCGGTGCGGCGTGAACGAAACTGCACCGCCATCAGGTTCGGCCGGTAACCGGCCTGTTCCACGGCGGCGTTGACCTTGTCCCGGGTCTCGGGGAGCACGCGCTCGGGCGATTTCAGTGTCCTCGACACCGTGGCCACCGAGACGCCGGCCAGCCGGGCTACTTCACGGATATTGGACAAGACCACCTCGTTATCGGATCGCGCGGCCGGTGAGCTTACCGCAGGTCGACGGTGCACCGGAATCTCCGTGGATTTTAATCGCGGGTTTGACACGTCGCCCGACTGAGCCTAGATTTCCGTCACGATGTAACCGGTTACATCATCGCCGGCTACCCGCCAACAGAGAACCTTTGTGATGAACGCAGCAGTGCCGAAAATTAGAATGGGCTTCGTCGGAGGCGGTGAGGGCGCGTTTATCGCCCAGGCCCACCGTCAGGCCGCCGGGCTCAATGGCCGATTTGAACTGGTGTGCGGCGCGTTCAGTCGCGATGCCCTGAACAATCGGCAGACCGGCGCAGCGCTCGGCCTGCCAGCCTCCCGCTGCTACAACGACTGGCGGCACATGATCGAAGCCGAGCGCGCATTGCCCGCTTCGCAACGCCTGGAGTTGCTGGTGATCGTCACCCCCAATCACCTGCATGCACCGGTGGCGAGCCAGGCACTGAGCGCGGGGTTCCATGTGTTCAGTGAAAAGCCGGCGGCGTTGAATCTGGCCGAATTGCTCGCGCTCAAGGACGTGGTCGAACGCAGCCACCGTCTGTACGGCCTGGCTCACACCTATCTCGGCTACCCCATGGTCTGGCAGGCGCGGGACATGGTGCGCAATGGGGTCATCGGCGCGGTGCGCAAGGTGATCGTCGAGTACCCCCAGGGCTGGCTCAGCCAGGACGTGGCCGGGCAGGGCAACAAGCAGGCGGCCTGGCGCGACTTGCCCGAGCAGTCCGGGCTGGGCGGCTGCATCGGCGACATCGGCACCCATGCCTTTTCCCTGGCCGAGTTTGTCGCCGATCAGCCGATCAGGCAGCTGTGCGCGATGTTGAACGTGCACATCGACGGTCGGCAACTGGACGATGACGCTTCGATGCTATTCAAAATGGCCGGCGGTGCCAGCGGTGTGCTGATCGCCAGCCAGGTCTGTGCGGGCGAAGAAAACCCGCTGAACATTCGCGTCTATGGCGACAAGGGCGGGCTGGAGTGGCGCCAGGAGGATCCCGCCAGCCTGATCCATCGCGCCCTTGATCAACCCTTGCGCCTCTTGCGTTCCGGCGTTGGCCAGCCGTGGCTGTGCGAAGCCGCGAGCCAGCGCATGCGCCTGCCCGCCGGGCATCCCGAAGGCTACCTGGAGGCCATGGCCAACCTGTACGGCGATTTCGCCAACGCCATCCGTGGCGAGGTCGCGGGGCACGATGCGCCCGGCGTGCCCGGCATCGACATTGGCCTGCGCGGCATGGCGTTCATCGAGACCGCCATCGCCAACCATCGTGGCGACGCCAAGTGGACCGAACTGGTCTGTACCCCATGACGCTGGAGAACACAGTGACCACTCAAACATCATCCGGCCTTCGTGGCCCGGGGATTTTCCTCGCGCAATTCATGTCCGCCGAAGCGCCGTTCGATACCCTGCCCAACATCGCCCGGTGGGCGGCTTCCCAAGGCTACAAGGCCATTCAGTTGCCCACCCTGGGCACCTCATTCATCGATCTGGCGCGGGCTGCCGAAAGCCAGGACTACTGCGATGAACTGAAAGGCATCTGCGCCGAAGCGGGCGTCGAGATCAGTGAGTTGTCGACCCATCTGCAAGGCCAATTGGTGGCGGTGCACCCGGCGTTCAACACCCTGTTCGATGACTTCGCCCCAGCTCATTTACGCGGCCAGCCCGAGGCGCGGACCGCGTGGGCCATCGATCAACTGAAACTGGCCGCGCGCGCCAGCCAGCGCCTGGGCCTGAAAGCCCACGCGACCTTTTCCGGCGCCTTGCTCTGGCCTTATATCTACCCTTGGCCGCAGCGGCCGAGCGGGCTGGTCGAGCAGGGTTTTGCCGAACTGGCCAAGCGCTGGTTGCCGATTCTCGATTGTTTCGAAGCGGCCGGCGTCGACCTCTGCTACGAAATCCACCCCGGCGAAGACCTGCACGACGGGGCCTCGTTCGAACGCTTTCTGGACGCGGTCAATCACCATCCCCGCGCCGCCATCCTCTATGACCCGAGCCATCTGCTGCTGCAGCAAATGGACTACCTGGGCTTCATCGACCGCTACCACGCGCGCATCCGCATGTTCCACGTCAAGGACGCCGAGTTCCGCCCCGATGCCCGCTCGGGTGTGTACGGCGGGTATCAAGGCTGGGTCGAGCGCCCGGGTCGTTTCCGCTCCCTGGGCGATGGCCAGGTCGACTTCAAATCGATCTTCAGCAAACTGACCCAATACGACTTTGCCGGATGGGCCGTGCTGGAGTGGGAATGCTGCCTGAAAGATTCGGCTCAAGGCGCGGCTGAAGGCGCGGCATTCATCGAACGGCACATGATCGACAAGACCCGAAAAGCCTTCGATGACTTCGCCAGTGTGTCGGCCGATGCCGCCTTTAACCGACGCCTGCTGGGGCTGCCCGACGCCTGAGCCCGACCCTGTTTGTCCTTCAATCGCAGAAAAAAACAACAATAAGACGGTGACTTTCATGACGACGATGACCGCGCGGCTCAGCGCAATGATGTTCCTGCAGTTCTTTATCTGGGGTGGCTGGTTCGTCACCCTCGGCACCTTTCTCGCCAGCACCTTGGGCGCCAGTGGCGGCCAGATCGGCATGGCGTTCTCGACCCAGTCCTGGGGGGCGATCATCGCGCCGTTTGTGATCGGTCTGATCGCCGACCGGTTCTTCAATGCCGAGCGCATCCTCGCGGTGTTGCACCTGGTCGGCGCGGTACTGCTGTATCAGCTGTATCGGGCGCCGGACTTCAGCACGTTTTACCCCTTCGTGCTGGCCTACATGATGGTCTACATGCCGACGCTGGCCCTGGTCAATTCCGTGGCGTTCCGGCAGATGAGCGACCCGGCCCTGGAGTTTTCCCGGATCCGCGTGTGGGGCACGCTTGGCTGGATCGTCGCCGGCCTGGTGATCAGCTTTGTGTTTGCCTGGGACTCACAGGCCGCGATTGCGACGGGCGGGTTGCGCAACACCTTCCTGATGTCGGCCATCGCCTCCTTGCTGCTGGGCCTCTACAGCTTCACTTTGCCGCGCACCGCGCCACTCAAAGGCGAGTCCGGCGGCGGCCTCAAGCAAATGCTCGGGCTGGACGCCCTGGGTTTGCTCAAGGATCGCAGCTACCTGGTGTTCTTCATCGCCTCGATCCTGATCTGCATTCCCCTGGCGTTTTATTACCAGAATGCCAACCCGTTCCTGGCGGAAATCGGCGTGACCAACCCCACGGCGAAAATGGCCATCGGGCAAGTCTCCGAAGTGTTGTTCATGCTGCTCCTGCCACTGTTCATTCACCGCTTCGGGATCAAGATTGCGCTGCTGGTGGGCATGCTGGCGTGGGCGTTGCGCTACCTGCTATTCGCCTATGGCAACAATGGCAACAATGGCGACCTGGCCTTCATGCTGTTCACCGGCATCGCGTTGCATGGCATCTGCTATGACTTCTTCTTCGTCTCCGGGCAGATCTACACCGATGCCAAGGCGTCGGAGCGCTTCCGCAGTTCTGCCCAGGGTCTGATTACGTTGGCGACTTACGGGCTGGGCATGTTGATCGGCTTTTGGGTGGCGGGGCAGGTGACAGACCACTTCGCCTCGACGGCCGGTGGCCATGACTGGAAAAACATCTGGCTGTTCCCGGCGGGGTTTGCCCTGGTGATTTTTTTCTGTTTCGGTTTGGCGTTCAAGGGGCGCCAGGCGGCGGTGGTGCAAACGACGGTCTGAGTTCACAGGGGCGTCGGACGTTTCCGTTGCTTCGGTAATGGCGGCTGACGGGTTCGCCCTTGCGGTGCGTTACTTGGAAAAACGGCACACCGCCTGGCCCCGAGTAACCAAGGGTTTTTGCCCCTGTCGTTGGGCCCGCGTGGTTTAACGGGGCGCTCAAATCTGAAGCCAGAGCGAGGCGGCCTTCAACCCGACCTGGCTCTTGTTGATGTACTGAGTTCAAAGGTGGGAGCGGGCTTGCTCGCGAAGGCGGTATGTCAGTCAATGCATATGTGCACTGACACACCGCCTTCGCGAGCAAGCCCGCTCCCACAGTGGAATTGCAGGAATACGGGCTGAACGACAGGGGTAAGAGCCCTTGGTTACTCGGGGCCGGGCGGTGTGCCGTTTTTCCAGGTAACCCGCCGTAAGGGCGAAACCATAAGTCCCCATCACCCATATCATGGATATGTACCCAACCCAGTGCGCTCCTTCAGGACGCCCATGCCTCAATCACCGACGCCAAAAACTGCTCCGCCAACTCAGGCTTGTCCACCGCCCTGGCAATGAGCATGGCCCCGGCCATCGAGGCAATGACCTGCTGCGCCTGCTGACGTTTTTGCGCCTCGGTTTCGCCTTCGAGCAGAGGCATCAGGATTTCAATAAAGTGCTCGATCCCCCGGGTGAAAGACTGGCTGACGCTGCCGCCGTTGCGCGCGACATCGGCGGCCAGCGCGGGAATCGCGCAGCCCTCGGTCCAGTTCTCCAGGTGCTTTTGGGTCAGGTAACCCTTCACCAGTTCAGGAATCGATCGGGCGTTCTGCCAATTGCGGATGTTGCCCTCGAAGGTCCGGGTCACGGCCTCCGCCGCCAGCTGCTCCTTGCCGCCCGGGAACTGCCCGTAAAACCCGCCGTGGGTCAGCCCGACCGAGCGTGAAAGCTCGCCGATGCCAATGCCGTCGATGCCTTTTTCGCGGTACAGCCGGGACGCTGCCGTGAGCAGCGCCTCCTTGTTCGCTGCCGCTTTATCTTTCGTGACTTTCATCAGCTGCTCCTGTGGCCAGGTGCGCTTGCCTTGTGCAAGTCGTCGCCGAGAGGCTTGTAATGATTATGGTCGTAATATATCGTCGACGCAAATACCAGGTGGACATGTCATGAAACGTAATGATCTGCGCAGTATCGACCTGAATCTGCTGGTGGTGTTCGAAGCCCTGATCCAGGAGCGCAACGTCACCCGCGCCGCGTCCCGGCTGTCGATGGGCCAACCGGCGGTCAGCGGCGCACTGCGGCGGTTGCGCGCCTTGTTCAACGATCCTCTGTTCAAGCGCACCGGACGGGAAATGAAACCCACGCCGCGCGCCATTTCGGTCGCACAGACCCTCGGGCCCGCGCTCGATTCGGTGTGCAATGCGATCGCGAACGCCCAGGATTGAAGGGCCAATCCCTTTTTTTGCCCTTATACATGATGATCATCATTAATAGTAATAGCCAAGTTCACCCCGTTTGATTCGTCGAGGCCTCGCGTGAGGCCGAGACTCCGCAAATCCCTAAACCGTCTGGCGGACACACCCCATGGAACAGTCACTCAAAGCTTTTCGTTACCCGATTGCCGCATTGGCGCTCGCGATGCTCACCGCTTGCGATCGCGCGCCTGTCGCGGCTAATGCGCCGGGGGCGCCTCATGTCACGGTGGCACAGGTTATCGAGCAGCCCATCACCGAGTGGGATGAGGTCACCGCCCGGCTGCAAGCGCCGGAAACCGTCGAGGTTCGCCCCCGTGTCTCGGGGCAGATCGAGCGGGTGGCCTTTACCGATGGTGCACTGGTGAAAAAGGGTGATTTGTTGTTCCAGATCGATCCGCGACCCTTCGAACACGAAGTGCATCGCTTCGAAGCCCAGCTGCAACAAGCCCGGGCGACGCTGGTGCGCACCGCCAACGAAGCGCAGCGTGGCCAGCGCCTGCTGGGAAGCAACGCGATTTCCGCCGAACTGGCCGATACCCGCACCACCACCGCGCAAGAAGCCAAGGCCGGCGTCGATGCCATCCAGGCGCAACTCGACCTGGCGCGCCTGAACCTGAGCTTCACCCGCGTCACCGCACCGATCACCGGCCGCGTCAGCCGCGCCGAAATCACCGCCGGCAACATCGTCACCGCCGACACCACGGCGCTGACCAGCGTGGTTTCCACCGACAGGGTCTATGCCTATTTCGACGCCGACGAGCGCCTGTTCCTCAAATACAGCCAGCTGTCGCGCCAGGGTCAGCGCGGCCAGGCAACGCCGGTGTACATGGGCCTGTCGAACGAGGAGGGCAACACTCACCTGGGGCAGATGAACTTCGTCGACAACCAGGTCAATCCCAAGACCGGCACCATTCGTGGCCGCGCAGTGTTCGACAACGCCGATGGCCAATACACCCCCGGCTTGTATGCCCGCTTGAAACTGGTGGGCAGCGCGGCTTATTCGGGCCTGCTGATCAAGGACGAAGCCGTGGGCACGGACCTGGGCAAGAAATTCGTACTGGTCATCGATCAGGACAACAAGGCCGTGTACCGCAGCGTCGAGCTGGGGCCGAAGCTCGAAGGCCTGCGCATTGTGCGCAGTGGCCTGCAGAAAGAGGACCGCATCGTCATCAACGGTCTGCAACGGGTCCGTCCCGGCGCCGTGGTCGCCCCGCAGGATGCGCCCATGGCCGACCCGGAAACCGTCGCGACCCTGACCCGCCAACGGCAGGCCATCGAAGCCGGCAATCAACCGGCCCTTTCGGCCCCGGCCTCCGTCAAATCACCCGCGCTGGTGAAGACGGATGCCGCGCTCTCACCTCGCGGATAAGGGAACACCGACATGAAATTCTCTCAGTTCTTTATCACGCGACCGATCTTCGCCGCCGTGCTGTCGCTGCTGATCCTGATCGCCGGCGCCATCTCGCTATTCCAGTTGCCGATCAGTGAATACCCCGAAGTGGTGCCGCCGACCGTGGTGGTCCACGCCAGCTACCCGGGGGCCAACCCCAAGGTGATCGGCGAAACCGTGGCTGCACCGCTGGAGCAGGCGATCACCGGCGTCGAGAACATGCTGTACATGTCCTCGCAGTCCACCGCCGATGGCCGCTTGACCCTCACCGTGACCTTCGCCCTGGGCACCGATCTGGATAACGCCCAGGTCCAGGTGCAAAACCGTGTGACCCGCACCGAGCCCAAGTTGCCGGAAGAAGTGACGCGCATCGGCATTACCGTCGACAAGGCCTCGCCCGAGTTGACCTTGCTGGTGCACCTGGTCTCGCCGGACAAGCGCTACGACATGCTCTACCTGTCCAACTACGCGATCCTCAACGTCAAGGATGAGCTGTCGCGCCTGGAAGGCATCGGCGATGTGAAGATGTTTGGCATCGGCGATTACTCGCTGCGCATCTGGCTCGACCCGGACAAAACCGCCTCGCGCAATCTCACGGCCACCGACGTGGTCAACGCGGTGCGCGAACAGAACCGCCAGGTCGCGGCCGGGCAACTGGGTTCGCCGCCGGCACCCAATGCCACCAGCTTCCAGATGTCGATCAACTCCCAGGGGCGCCTGGTCACCGAGGGAGAGTTCGAGAACGTGATCATCCGCAGTGGCCCGGACGGCGAAATCACTCGCCTGAAAGACATCGCCCGCATCGAGCTGGGCTCCAACCAATACGCCTTGCGCGCCCTGCTCAACAACCAGGAAGCGGTGGCCATGCCGATCTTCCAGCGCCCGGGCTCCAACGCCATCGACGTTTCCGATCAGGTGCGGGCGAAGATGGCGGAGCTGAAGAAGAGCTTCCCGCAAGGCATGGACTACGAGATCGTCTACGACCCGACCATCTTCGTGCGCAGCTCGATTGAAGCGGTGGTGCACACGCTGTTCGAAGCACTGATCCTGGTGGTGCTGGTGGTGATCCTGTTCCTGCAAACCTGGCGCGCCTCGATCATTCCACTGGTGGCGGTGCCGGTGTCGCTGATCGGCACCTTTGCGGTGATGCACCTGCTCGGTTTCTCGCTCAACGCGCTGTCGCTGTTCGGCCTGGTACTGGCGATCGGTATCGTGGTCGACGACGCAATCGTGGTGGTGGAAAACGTCGAGCGCAACATCGAGTCCGGGCTGGAACCGGCCGAGGCGACCAGCAAAGCCATGGGCGAAGTGACCGGGCCCATCATCGCCACGGCGCTGGTGCTGTGCGCGGTGTTCGTACCGGCGGCCTTCATCTCAGGCCTTACCGGGCAGTTCTATAAACAGTTCGCCTTGACCATCGCCATTTCCACGGTGATCTCGGCGTTCAACTCGCTGACCTTGTCGCCAGCGTTGGCCGCTGTGCTGCTCAAGGCCCACGGCGCACCGAAAGACCGCTTCTCCAAAGTGCTGGATCGGTTGCTGGGCGGCTGGCTGTTCAAGCCGTTCAACCGCTTTTTCGAAAGGGCCAGCCACGGCTACATGGTGGCGGTGGCCAAGGTCATTCGCGGCAGCAGCGTGGCCTTGCTGATCTACGCCGGCCTGATCGCCATGACGTACATGGGTTTCAGCACCACCCCGACCGGTTTCGTGCCGACCCAGGACAAGAAGTACCTGGTGACCTTCGCGCAACTGCCGGATGCCGCGAGCCTGGATCGCACCGAATCGGTGATCCGGCGCATGAGCACCATCGCCATGAACGAGCCGGGTTTCGACAGTGCCGTGGCATTCCCCGGCCTGTCGATCAATGGCTTTACCAACAGCCCGAATGCCGGCATCGCCTTTATCGGCTTGAGCAAGTTCGAGGAGCGCCAAGACCCGAGCCTGTCGGCCAAGGCGATTTCCGCCTCGCTCAACGGCAAGTTCGGTGGCATTCAGGACGCCTACATCGCCGTGTTCCCGCCACCGCCGGTTCAAGGCCTGGGCACCATCGGCGGCTTCCGCCTGCAGATCGAAGACCGTGGCAACCTCGGCTACGACGAGCTGTACAAGGAAACCATGAACATCATCGGCAAGAGCCGCAGCGTGCCGGAACTGGCCAACCTGTTCACCAGCTACACCGTGAACGTGCCGCAGGTCGAGGCCGCTATCGACCGGGAAAAGGCCAAGACCCACGGCGTGAAGATCAACGACATCTTCGACACCTTGCAGGTGTACCTCGGCTCGCTGTACGCCAACGACTTCAACCGGTTTGGCCGTACCTATCAGGTCAACGTGCAGGCCGAGCAACAGTTCCGCCAGGAACCGGAGCAGATCGGCCAGTTGAAGGTGCGCAACGATCGCGGCGAGATGATCCCGCTGGCGACGTTCGTCAAGGTCAGCCCGACCTCGGGCCCGGACCGGGTCTCGCACTACAACGGCTTCCTCACCGCCGAAATCAATGGCAGCGCCGCCCCCGGCTACAGTTCCGGCCAGGCCCAGGCGGCGATTGAAAAACTGCTGAAAGAGGAACTGCCCAACGGCATGACCTACGAATGGACCGACCTGACCTACCAACAGATCCTGTCCGGCAACACGGCGCTGCTGGTGTTCCCGCTGTGCGTGCTGCTGGCGTTCCTGGTGCTGGCGGCGTTGTACGAGAGCTGGAGCCTGCCGCTGGCGGTGATCCTGATCGTGCCGATGACCCTGCTGTCGGCGATTGCCGGGGTGATCATTTCCAAGGGTGACAACAACATCTTCACCCAGATCGGCCTGATCGTGCTGGTGGGCCTGGCGTGCAAGAACGCGATCCTGATCGTCGAGTTCGCCAAGGACAAACAGGACCAGGGCCTGTCGCCGCTGGACGCCGTGCTGGAGGCTTGCCGCATGCGTCTGCGGCCGATCCTGATGACGTCTTTCGCGTTCATCATGGGCGTCGTGCCGCTGGTGACCTCCACCGGCGCCGGTTCGGAAATGCGTCGCGCCATGGGCGTGGCGGTGTTCTCCGGGATGCTCGGCGTGACCTTCTTCGGCCTGTTATTGACCCCGGTGTTCTTCGTCCTGATCCGCCGCTATATCGAACGCAAGAAAGTACGCAGACAAGCCCACGCGCTGAACCTGGAGGTGCACCCATGAATGCCCTGAAGCTTTTTTTACCCAGCCTCCTGGTGACCGCGCTGGCCGCCTGCGCGGTGGGGCCGGACTACAAGACGCCGGACACCGCGCCAGCCACTATCGTGTATGCGAAAGCCGCCAACTACGATCAGTCGCGCTTTGAAACGGTATGGTGGCAACAGTTCGACGATCCGACCCTGAACCAGTTGGTCAGCAAGTCCCTGGAAGGCAACCGCGACCTGCGCGTGGCCTTCGCCCGCTGGAAAGCGGCCCGGGCGATTCGCGACGACATCAGCAACGACAACCTGCCGGTGGTTACCAGTCGCGTCAGCAGCGTGCAAGGCAAGTCGCAAGTGCCGGGGCAGACCGAGAGCCGGGTCAATACCGAGCGCTACGACCTGGGCCTGGACATGGCCTGGGAAATCGACCTGTTCGGGCGCATCCAGCGCGCGCTTGAGTCGAGCGATGCCCGGGAAGACGCGGCAGCGGCGGATCTTTATCAACTGCGCGTCACCATGATTGCCGAACTGGTGGATGCCTACGGGCAACTGCGCGGTGCGCAACTGCGGGAAAAAATCGCCCTGGCCAACCTCAAGAACCAGAACGACTCGCGCAGCGTGACCGTCAGCCTGCGCGATGCCGGTGTCGGCAACGAACTCGACGTGGTGCGCGCCGACGCACGCCTGGCCGCCGTCGAGGCCAGCGTGCCGCAACTGCAAGCGGAACAGGTGCGGCAGAAAAACCGCATCGCGACCTTGCTCGGTGAACGCCCCGACCAGTTAAGCGTGTCCCTGGGCCCGAAAGATTTGCCGGCCATCGCCAAGGCGCTGCCCATTGGCGACCCCGCCGAATTGCTGCGCCGTCGCCCGGATGTGCTGGCGGCCGAACGTCGACTCGCCGCCGCGACAGCCGATGTGGGCGTCGCCACTGCCGACCTGTTCCCACGGGTCAGCCTGAGCGGCTTTCTCGGCTTCACCGCTGGACGCGGTTCGCAAATCGGTTCCGCCGCCGCCAAGGCCTGGAGCCTTGGCCCGAGCATCACCTGGGCAGCGTTCGACCTGGGCAGCGTCCGAGCGCGCATCCGTGGCGCCGACGCCGATGCCGAAGGCGCCCTGGCCACCTATGAACAGCAAGTGCTGTTGGCGCTGGAAGAGTCCGAGAACGCCTTCAGCGACTACGGCAAACGCCAGCAGCGGTTGCTGTCGCTGATCAAGCAAAGCGAGTCGAGCAGGGCGGCGGCTGACCTGGCGGCGACCCAGTACAAGGAAGGCGCCGTGGACTACCTCGTCCTGCTCGATGCCCAGCGCGAACGGCTGAATGCCGAGGATGCCCAGGCACTGGGCGAAACCGATCAGTACCGTGCCATCGTCGCCATCTATAAAGCGTTGGGAGGAGGGTGGGATGCCGGTGGCAACAAGGTTGCAGCCAGGAACTGATGATCAGCTCCTACAGGAATCACGTGAACCCTGTAGGAGCTGCCGAAGGCTGCGATCTTTTGCCGCGAGATCGATCCGCAGCCCAACCACCGGTTGTCAGCGCTTGATCAAGGAAATCTTCGTGCCTTCGATGCTGATGCCCGCCATCAACCCTTGCTGGTCGAAGATGAACGCGTAGGCGTCGTCTTTGAGCGTGGAACTGGACAGGTTCTTCGCCACCCCTTCATCGACCACCACCACCGTGGGCCCTACACCGATTTCCCAACCCTTGGTTTCAGCCACGTATTTCACCGCTTTGTCGGTCATCAGAAACACGACATAACCATACGACTGGGCGCCTGCCTGCAGGCCCCACGACCCGCTGACGGAGTTGTAGTAATCCTCGACTTTCGCGCCCTTCATCAAAACACCTTCGCCATAGCTGCCGCCGAACACCAGGCCGGCCTTGATGATTTTCGGGAAGACCAGTACCGCTTTGGCCTTGTGCGAGATGGTCTCGGAAAAGGGGTTGGTCTTGTAGAGCGTTTGCAGCGCTTGCCGAGAGTCGGCATTGAGGTCTTCGGCGGTGGCCGCGCCGGCAGTGTTCAGCAGGCTGGCCGAGGCCAGTGCGGCTGCTGCGAGGAAGATCGAAAGGAAGAACCGCGTGGATTGAGTCATTTGCGTACTCCGAAAAGGGAGCAGTGGATGAGTGCAGTGGTTCCCTGGACAGCAGTGGAATTCACTGAAGGTTATCCGGCGCGCCCAAAAGTGTATGAAGTGCAGGCTTCGCGCTGAAGTGCAGCACGATGCCATTCAGTGTTGTGACCACAGGGTAGGGGTGGGGTTCGTTGTCAGTGTCTGGGTTTGGCGATTCTCAACCAGCCATTAGAATGCAGCCGCTGCCCAGCACTAAAGCGGTTTGCGGTGGTCAATGAATCCGTATTTTTGATCAAGGACAGAGAACGCATGCCCGCCGCTCGATAATCAGCCAACCGCCCCCCATTCAAACCCTCAATCCCATTCGAAGAACCAAGCATGCACCTACGCAAAATTGCAGTTGGGCTGTCAGCCCTTGTTTTGCTTTCAACCGCCGCGGACGCCCGCAGCCTGCTGGACCTCATCAAGCCGCCCGCCCAGCATCAGGAACAATCATCCCGCTCAGGTTCGATCAACCAGAACGCGGCGCTGGACCTCTACTCAAGCCAACAGAAAAAGCCATCGTTCGACGGCTGTGCCGAGCTGTTCCCGGCTGCCAGGCCGATCAACATCGCCACCGTGCCGGCCACCATGAATCCCCTGGCTCTGTGTTCCGATAACTTTGCGGTGCTGTACTCGCAAACCAGCAAGACGCCGCTGGTGGTGGTCGAGCGGCTGAATGCAGCGCAACTTGAAGACGCCAAAGGCGAGGAACGCACCAACCAGTTCTATCCGGACCCGCGCATCCCCAAGGGCGGGCGGGCAGAGTTGAGCGACTACCGCAGCCAGCATCCGGCCGTGGACCGTGGTCATCAATCGCCGGCGGCCGATGCACCGAGCCCCAAAGCGATGGCCCAGTCCTTTGCACTGTCGAACATGGTGCCGCAAGACCCCACCAATAACCGCAAGATCTGGAGCAAGGTCGAGGCGGATGTCAGGAAGTTCGCCAAGCGCGCCGAGGGCAATGTGTTTGTCTTTACCGGCCCGCTCTTTGACCAAGGTCATTCCACCATTGGCGACAACAAGGTCTGGGTGCCGACGCGCCTGTTCAAACTGGTGTACGACGCCTCGTCCAAACGGGCCTGGGCGTACGTATTGCCCAATGCCGAAACCCGGATTGAACGGCCGATGGACTATGAGGCGTTCGTGAAGGCTACCGGGCTCAAGTTGCTGGGCAATTTGCCGGTTACGGGTTCGGTGGGTCGTACGTGAGGGATTCACCGAGGTGAAGGCTCGCAGCCTGCCTGGCGCGGGCTGCGATCTTTTGCCATCAGCTTTCAAGCGTATCTTGTCGCCCGGCGCTTCGCCTCAGCCGGGCAACAACATGTCGGTAAACAGATCAGCAATTTTTTCCATGTCGCGGCAATCGCCCATGCGCTGGTTGATCACAAATCCGTCGAATGCCATCCACAGGACATGGGCCAGCAGGCCATCGGCGAGCAGCTGATGGCGGTCCTCGGGCAGGGTGTCGAGCATCATCTCGCTGATCTGTGCTTCTGCCCACTTGAGCAGGTCATTGGGTTTGCCCTGCTGGCGCGGGGCGCTGGCCAGGGCCTCGATCATGCAGTTGGCAAACGCCTGGTCGGCCACAGGCAGCTCTGACCAAACCCCGATCAATATTCTTTTTAGCCGGGCCCGTGGCTGGCGCAGACGGCTAACGGAGTCCTTGAGGCGGGTGACCTGGTCCTGGAACCAGGGCGTGTAAATCGCATAGAGGATCAGGATCTTGGAATCGAAGTAGACGTACAGGTTCGACACCGTCACCCCGGCTTCGCGAGCGATGCTGCTCATCGTGGTCGCCGTGTAGCCCTTGTGTTTGAACAAGGTAAAGGCGGATTCGACGATAGCATCCCGGATTTCCATTTTTTTGATCTGCGCCACGCACTGCTCCTGGTTGATCGCTCTCGCACGCTCGTGCAATGGGGGCGAATCATACCAGCTGGGGTCGTTGCGGTACTCCACTCCTCACGCTGATTCGCTTATTTAAAGAGTGACGGTCGTTTTATACGAATGAATCATCGTGATAAATGCCTTTTTACAGGGGTGTTGACAGAGGAGTGCGCTCAATAACAGAATGTCATTCGTTAATTGGACGAACTGATGGGGTTTGAAAAAAATAATGAGCACCAAGCGCACCTTTATCACTGACGACTATCCCGAGCTGGGCAAGGGCCCGGTGCCGGTCGAGCCGTATATTTCTCCCGAGTACTACGAGCGGGAGAAAGAACACATCTTCAAGCAGACCTGGCTGGAGGTGGGGCGGGTTGAAGAAATTCCCAATGCCGGGGATTACATGGTCAAGGACCTGGCGTGCGCCGATGCATCGATCATTGTGGTGCGCAACAAGCAGGGCCAGATCAATGCCATGCACAACGTCTGCTCGCACCGGGTCAACCAGATTGCCTACGAGAAGTGCGGCACGACGCGCAAATTCTCGTGCAAGTTCCACGGTTGGGCGTTCGACCTGGATGGCAACCTGACCGGCGTGCCGGAAGAAGAGTGCTTCTTTGATCTGGACAAGTCCGCCAATGGCCTGGCGCGAGTGGCGTGTGAAATCTGGCAAGGCTTCATCTTCATCAACATGCAGGTCGAGCCGGCGCAATCGCTTGAGGATTACCTCAAGCCCATGTTCGGTTCGATCGAAGGTTATCCGTTTGAAAAACTGACCTCGGGCTTTTCCTGGGTCAGCGAAGTGCAGTGCAACTGGAAGCTGGCCCTGGATGCGTTCCAGGAGGCCTACCACGTTGCCTACATTCACGGTCTGTCGATCGCCGATGCGGTGGAAAAGGACGAGCACGGCGCCATGCCGCCGCTCGGTGCGCTGTGTGGCGAATATCACCGTCGCCTGTCTCTGTCGGGCAACCAGAAGTCGGTCTACGGCAACCCCAAGGCCATGACCGAAGGCGGCGCGGCCTTCGAGGAAGCGCTGGTCGAGGCCAGCAAGTCCAAGCCGATCTCGGCGGCGGCGTTGCGTGGCGCTGCGGGTAGCGCCAAATATGATTTTCCCATCGAGGCCTTGCCCGAGGGCATGAACTGGACCAAAAGCCCGAACTGGTTGTTCGACATCAACGTCGTGTTCCCCGACCTGTACCTGTCGCTGCGCCCCAATTACTTCCAGTGCTACACCTTCCGCCCCACGGCCTACAACCGCACGCGCGTCGAGTGCCGGGTGTTCTATCCGGAGATGACCACCGCCGGTGGGCGCTTCTTCGTCGAGTACATGAAAGTGGCCTTGCGCGATGTACTGCTCGAAGACATGAGCACGGTGGAACGCACGCAAAAGGCTGCGGAAACCGGGGCCAAGCGCTTCATGTTCCTTCAGGACAACGAAGTGCTGGTGCGCCATAACTATCACGCTGTCGAGCGCATGCTGGAACGCAATGCCGCCCGAGCCGCTGCGGAGTGAACACGATGAACATGATTGCAACTTCCCAGGCCGATCACCCGGTGAACCTCCTGTTGCCCGAAGCTTTCCAGGCCTTGCAGATCTACGTGGGGGTGTGGGCGCTGGCGACAGAGACCGAGCGCAATATCCAGCGCCACCGCCAGTCGATGCCCGCCATCATCGCCTTCAAGGACGCCATGATGGCGCAGATCGACGAGCTGCTGGCGTTCGTCAATCGCAAGCCCCTGGCTGAGCTCGACGAGGTGGACAGCACCTTGCTCAAGCTGCTGCTCTCACTGGCCGAAATCGCCCCCACCGTCGAGTGTTACAACCAACAGGAAGTGGTGTACGGCTTTGACCCGCGTCGCTTCGTTGCCGAAGAAGATTTTTCTCTCAAGCCTGTGTATTGAACGCGGAGGTAAGTATGGCCAAGTGCAGGGTGTTCGGGATCGATGACGGGCTCAAGGAAGTCGTTGCCGACGGGTTGTACATGAAGCACCTGTTCGGTAAGCAGATCAGTGTGTCGGTGGTGAAATTCGTGGAAAAAGTCGGGCATGACTTGCCTGCCAAGGCCCACCTCCATGGTGAAGAAGCGTCGTTGCAACTGGTGGGCGAGTGCACGGTTTTTGAAGGTGAGGGCGAGGAGGGCGATGTGGCGGTGCCGATGACCGCGCGCAGCGCCATGATCATTCCCGCGCAATTGAGTCACTACGGCAGCAATCGTTTTGCCGGCGAAGGCGTGAGCATGCGCCTGAATGTGGTCACGCCGCCACGGCCCGAGTTCGGGCCGGAAGACAGCGTGCCGTA
This sequence comes from Pseudomonas fluorescens, assembly GCF_902498195.1. GTDB lineage: Bacteria > Pseudomonadota > Gammaproteobacteria > Pseudomonadales > Pseudomonadaceae > Aquipseudomonas > Aquipseudomonas fluorescens_BU. Next base: position 714,812 of record NZ_CABVIY010000004.1, read on the forward strand.
TTACCCGCTGAAGAATCGGGAGGAGCGCTCGTGAACACTCAACAGTGTCGGGTGACGGCGCCCCTGACGTGCGCCGAAGGCAGTCGTGTCAGCGGCGATGCCTTCGATCTGCAATTGCGTCCGTTTGTCCAGGGTGAGTCGGTGATGGGCGGCATCAGCGACCTGGGTGAAGAAGTCGGCGCCATCATTGAGGGCAGCTTCGATGTGTTTGCCGCCGACGAGTGCTACAGCCTGAGTGCCGGCGAGGCGATTGTGATTCCACCGCACGAACCTCGGCGCTGGGTCTGCACGTCGGCCAACGGCTTGCTGTACCGCGCCATTGTGCGACTCGGCGCAGTGCAGGAGCTCCAGCCATGAGCGCCCGGCGAATCGCGATTGTCGGCGCCGGGCATGCCGGCGGGCGGGTCGTCCAGCATCTGCTCGGACTGGACGACAGCTGCCGGGTGACGCTGATCGGCGAGGAACCCTATGCGCCGTACGAGCGTCCGGCTTTGTCCAAGGCGGTGCTGGCGGGCGAGCAGTCGTGGAGCGAGCTGATGCTGGCCACGGACGAGTTCTGGACCGCCCATCCGCGTCTGGAGCGCCTCACGGCGCGTGTGGTGGGGCTGGAGCGTGAGCGGCGCGTCTTGCATCTGGATGATGGGCGTCAGGTCGGGTTCGATGAGCTGGTCGTGGCCACGGGCGGGGCGGCGCGGCCGCTGACGGTGCCAGGCGGGGATTTGCCGGGCCTGCATGTGCTCCGGGGAATCGGCGACTGCGAGAAGCTCGCCACGACCCTGGTCGCGGGGTCGCGGCTGCTGGTGATCGGCGCCGGCGTGATCGGCATGGAAGTGGCCGCGACAGCCTCTGCCGCCGGGGTCTCGGTGACGGTGCTGGACGTCTCGGACCAGATCATGCGCCGGTGTCTGCCGGCCCCTGTTTCGCAGTGGTTGGCAGAGCAGCATCAGCAAGTCGGCGTGACATTGAAGTCCCGGGTGGTCGTGCAGTCCATTGTTCAGTATGGCGACATTTACCAGGTGCAGGTGCAGGGCTTCGAGGGTGTCAGCGAAATGCTGGAGGCGCAGCAGGTGTTGCTCGCCATCGGCATTGATTGTGACACCGGGTTTCTCCAGGAGGCCGGCATCACCTGCCGCAACGGCGTGGTGGTCGATGCGTCTTGCCGCAGTCCCGATGCCCCGTGGTGCTATGCCGTGGGCGATGTCGCCAATTGCGAAAATGCCTTCTATGGCCGTTTGTTGCGTCAGGAAACCTGGCGCAATGCGGAAAACCAGGCCCTGGCCGTGGCGCAACAGATTGCCGGCATTGCGCAGCCCTATGGCGAAATTCCCTGGATGTGGACCGATCAGCTGGGTCACAACATCCAGGTGGTTGGCCTGATCGACGATGCCGATGCGCATGTCTGGCGCGGTGATCTGGCCCAGGGCAAGGCCACCCTGGTGCTGCTCAAGGCGCAGCGGGTGGTGGCGGCGGTGATGGTCAATCAAGGCAAGGAGCGCAAGGCCCTGGAAGCCTTGATCCGTGATCGGCGTCCCGTCGACCTGGCGCTGCTCGGCGACGTGTCGGTGTCCCTGAAGGCGGTGGCGGCATGAACGATCTGTCGCAGCTGGCCGAGCGCCTGCACCAGTTGGAAGCCCGCGAGGCCATCCGCCAGCTCAAGGCCCGTTATGCGGCCCTGGCCGATGCCAAATACACCGCCGATTATCGCCGGCAGGAACCCCCGCGTCTGGCGCAATTGGCCAGGGCGCAGGCGGACTGCTTTACCCCGCAGGCGGTCTGGTACGGCGCCGAGTTCGGCGGTGACCGGGTCGGGCGCGAAGCGCTGGCGCAATGGTTTGAGCAGTCGCCCTGGTGTTTCGCCGCGCATTACTACGTCGGTGCCGAGATTGCGGTGGACGGCCACCAGGCGCGGGCCGATTGGCGCTTGTGGCAGTTGGCGCTGTGCGCCGACAACGCCGAGGCGGTGTTGCTGATGGCGCGTACCGAGGAAACCTATCGCTACATGCCACCGCAAGGCTGGTTGATCGATTCGATGCGCTTTTGTGATGTGCAGGTCACGGCGCTGGGCACCGGCAGCATGCCGCTGGCGCCCGGGCTTGATGCATTGCGCGCGCGAACTCCTTTTCCGGTGCGCACTGCGCACTCATTGATTGAGCGATAAATTCATGACGGCATCCCAAGCGTTGATATTTCCTGAGCAGGCGAACAGTGGGCAATGGATTGCCGTGGGGACCCTGGCTGAATTGTTCGGCCAGGGTGATTGCGCGGGCGTCCAGGTCAGTGGCCGCAAGGTAGGCCTGTTCAAGGTCGACGACGAGTTGTTCGCCGTCGACGATATTTGCACCCATGGCAATGCGCTGCTCAGCGACGGTGACCTGGACGGCTATGAAATCGAATGCCCGTTGCATGCCGGGGCGTTCGACCTGCGCAGTGGCAAGGCGTTGTGCAGCCCATTGCTGAAGAACACCCGGTGTCACCAGGTGAAAGCCGAAGACGGTTGCGTGTTCGTCCAGCTTGTCACTGTGGAGGCCTGATCGATGACCACTCAATATCGTCCGAAAGTGGCCATCATCGGCACCGGCGGCACGTTCGCCATGCAAGCGCGCGACCCGTTCGACTGGGTTGAATACAGTGAAAGTGGCGTGGTCTTGCCGATTGATCACCTGCTTGAGCAATTGGGTGAGGTGGCGCCCCATATCCAATGCGTGCCCGTGCCGTTCCGGGCATTGGGCAGCACGGCAATCACCCCGGTCGACTGGCTGGAACTGGCGCGCCTGATCGAGCGCACAGCCAGTGAGCACCCGGATATCGAAGGGTTTGTCATCACCCACGGCACGGCGACAATGGAAGAGACCGCGTACTTCCTCGACCTCGCCCTGGACCTCGACGCCGGCCTGGTATTGACCGGTGCACAACGCCCGGTCAATACCGCGGGCAGCGATGTCCTGGCCAACTTGCGCGCGGCCCTGGCGGTGGCGACCAGTGCGCAGGCCAAGGCCTGTGGTGCGTTGCTGGTAATGGACAACAAAGCCTATGCCGCACGCGATGTGAGCAAGAGTTCGAGCTTTGACCTCAATGCCTTCGAGGCCATTCCCTACGGGCCGCTGGCCCAGGTCGACGCCATGGCCCAGGTGCACTGGCGACGTTGCCTGCCGGCCAACGGCTGGCATGCGCACTTTCATTTCGAAGGGGTGAGTGACCTGCCCCGGGTGGACATCACCACCTCCTACGCCGGTGCTGACGGCGTGGTCGTCGATGCGCTGGTCGCGGCCGGGAGCCGGGCGATCATCAGTGCCGGGCTGGCGCCGGGCCGGCCGGCTTCGGGTGAAGTGGCCGCGATCAAGCGGGCCACGGCCAGCGGGGTGATCGTGGTCCAGGCGACTCGGGCCCTGCGCGGGATCGTCCCGCCCCAGGCGTTCCTGGCGCGTGACGGTGTGCTGGCCGGAGGCGATCTGAGCCCGCACAAGTTGCGCATCCTGCTGATGCTGGCCCTGACCCGGAACCTGTCGGCGTCGCAGTTGCAGGCTCGCATTCTCGAGGCATGACGAGCCTGTGCCGCCACGGCACACCATAACAATAACGATTGCTTGAAGGCGCCTGGTGACGGGCGTCGATGGTTTTCCCTTGCCTGCCGCTTTGTGAATTGATGCGCGCCGTCCGGTGCGCGTCCGGTTGCCGGCCGCCCCGGTTTTGATCGAGTCTGGATAATAATAATGAGCCGACCTTGCCTTGCCGCACCTTTGCTGTTTTCCATCGGGACCTCCCTCGCCAACTGCGCGCTGGCGGACTTTGTCGATGACAGCACGGCCCGTGTGGAACTGCGCAACTTTTACTTGAACCGTGATTTTCGTCAGCACGACGCCCCGCAATCGAAGACGGACGAGTGGGCCCAGGGCTTTACGGGCCGGCTGGTCTCGGGCTTTACCGAGGGCGCCGTGGGCTTTGGCGTCGATGCGCTGGGGCAAATGGGCGTCAAGCTCGACTCCAGTCCCGACCGGCGCGGCTCCGGGCTGTTGCCTGCCGGGGACAGCGGGCGGGCCGCCGACAACTACAGCAAGCTGGGGTTGACGGCCAAGGCGCGTACCAGCAAGAGCGTATTGAGTGTGGGCACCTTGCAGCCGACGTTGCCGGTGGTGATGTACAACGACACGCGCCTGCTGGGCTCGTCGTTTCGCGGGGGGCTGTTGAATTCGCAGGACATCCAGGGCCTGTCGATCAACGCCGGGCGCCTGACCCAGGCCAGCCTGCGCGATTCGTCCAGTCATGATGACATCGGCTATGGCGCGGCTTCGAGTGATCACTTCGATTTTGCCGGGGCCAACTATGCGCTGACACCCCAGCTGAACCTGAGTTACTACGGCGCGAACCTGCAGGATATCTATCGGCAGCAATTCGCCGGCCTGACGCATCGTTGGTCGCTGGCCGAGGGTCTGGTGATGAAAAGCGACCTTCGTTATTTCGACACCCGTGATGAAGGGCGCAAGCTGGCGGGAACCATCGATAACCGCAATTTCAACGGAATGATTGGCCTGGAATACAAGGCTCATCGGTTCACCACCGCCTGGCAGTACCTGTCGGGCGACGGTGATTTCCCGTTCCTCAACGGCGCCGAGCCTTATGTGGCCAACCTGGTGACCTTTAACCTGTTCACCCGGGCGCAGGAAGATTCGTGGCAGCTGCGTTACGACTATGACTTCGCCGCCTGGGGAATTCCCGGCCTGAGCTTCATGACCCGCTATGTGGACGGGCGCCACGTCAAGACCGCCACTGTGAATGATGGTCGCGAGTGGGAGCGCGATACCGACCTGGCCTATGTCGTGCAGGATGGTCCGCTGAAGGGCGTGAGCGTACGCTGGCGCAATGTCACTTTCCGCTCGGGCGACGGGCTGACAACCGACGCCGATGAAAATCGTTTGATCGTCGGGTATACCCTGGCGCTCTGGTAGTCGGGTTCGGTTGTCACTGACCTCCAGGGGCCTTGTCGGCCCGTGGAGGTTTTTGTGTTTCAAGCGTGTGTAATTCATCACTCATAGAAGGAAAGACCCGTGAACCCAGGTATCGGTACTTTGGCGCGCATAGGCCAACTCTACCCATCGGGTGGCCTCTGCGACCATGAACCTCAACTGATGGCCCCCGAGGGGGTGCGCTTCGTCACCACGCGCGTGCCTTTCAAGCAGACTTCCCTGGAAGCCGATCGCAAGTTTTCCGAGGGCCTGGAAGGCCATGCGCAATTGCTTGCCGATGCCAGTGTCGACCTGCTGGCCATCAACTGCACCGCCGCCACCCTGCTGGCCGGGCCGCAGGTACTGCGCAAGCGTTTGTTTGACGCCACCGGGCTCGACAGCGTGACCACCATCGAGGCGGTTATCGCCGGTTGCCGTGCTCAGGGCATGCGACGCATCGGCTTGCTGACGCCTTATCCGCAGGAAGTGATCGAGGTTGAGCGCGAGTATTTCGCGGGCCTGAGCATCGAGGTGGTCAGTGCGCTGGGTAAACCCTGCACGACGCCGGTGGAGCAGGGCAGCCTGCCTTCGCAGGCGTGGCTTGAGTTGGCGCAAGGGTTTCGCGGCATGGCGCTGGATGGCGTGCTGATCAGCTGTGCCGGGATCCAGGTGGCTGAGGTGCTGGCAACCATCGAAGCGCAGTTGGGCCTGCCAGTGGTCAGCAGTAATCAGGCGCTGGTGTGGATGTGCTTGCACCAGCTGGGCATCGACCAGCCGGTGGTGGGTTTTGGCTCGTTGTTTTCTAAGGCTTGCGCTGGCCTCGAATAGGTCATGAATAAACGACTCACCAGCGAGCGCAGGCTCGCCGGTGAGTTGCAGCCCTTATCGTTCGTGGGCTGGTGCAGGCGTCATGGTGATGGCTATGGCCGCGGCAATCGCAGCCGTGGCGAAGACCATGAAGTTCCAGAAACTATCGAGCTGCAGCCCGGCGACGAAGCCGCCGAGAATCGGCCCGCCCATCGCGCCGAAGCGCCCGATGCCCACCGCCCAGCCCGTGGCCGACGCCCGGGCGTGAGGGGCGTAGTAGTTGGCGATGTACCCCAGCTGGACCAGGGCGACGGCCACGCTGCCGAAACCGGCGCAGGCGACCAGCACGTAAGTGACCATCATCGAGTTTTTCAGTGACAGCGCAGCGATCGCGCAAGCGCCGAAGGTAAAGCCCAGGGCGAGGGTGCGGCGCGCGCCAAAGCGGTCGGCGATTCGTCCGATGACAATCCCGCCCAGGGCGGCCGCCAGGTTGAAAACGGCGAAGAACATCAGCGCCGAGCCCAGGTCGTAGCCGTTGTGGCGCATGTATTGCGGCAGCCAGGTACCGAGTCCGTACACCACCATCACCGCGGTGCATTGGGCCAGCCACAGGCACAGCGTGCCCCGGCGATTTCGCCTGGAGAACACCTCGGCCAGAATTTCCCGGAAAGGTGAGCGCTGCGTGGCGCCCTTGTCGGCCGGTGGTGCCGGCAGTTCGCTGATACCCAGGCGAGCGGCGAGTGCCTGGGCCTGGCGGGTGCGCTTCTTCGCCACCAGGAACTCCAGTGACTCGGGCAGCCACAGCATCATGATCGGGATCAGCAATAGCGCGATGGCGCCTGCGCCAACCACTGCGCGCCAGCCATGTTCAGGCATGAAGGTCATGCCCACCCAGGCCGACAGCAGGGCGCCGAGCGGATAGCCGGAGTACATCAGGGCGAAGTTCAGGTTGCGTCGGTGCGGTGGCGAGTATTCGATCGTCAAGGCCGCGGCCACCGGGATGATGGCGCCCAGTCCCAGGCCGCCGATACCTCTGACCAGCGAGAAAATCTGCGGCGTTGGCGCCCAGGCGGCCGCCAGCATCGAGCCTGAAAACAGCGCGATGGAGAGAAGGATCAGCGGCTTGCGCCCGATGATGTCACTCCAGGGGCTGATGAAGTAGGCGCCGATAAGTGTGCCGAACAGCGCGGAACTGCTCATGGCGCCGATTTCCAGCGGGGTCAGGCTCCAGCTCGGGTCGCTCAGCAGGGCGGGCACGATGGTGCCCATGACCCCGATGTCATACCCTTCCGAGAGGATGGCGGCCCAGCAGAGGCCTAATACTAGAAGCATGGTAGAGCGGGGAAGGCTTACGACCGTCCCGGCATGGCTCGTCTCGGTGATGTGCACGTATTTGTCCTTTGGGTAGTGTTTTTATTAGGCAAGGTTTAGCCGGGCCCTGGAAGAGGCTGGCTAAAAAAATACTATGATCGTTATTGGTGCGGATTCATTTAGTGATGTCACATAATGAACCAGCACCTGTTTTGTTTTTATGGTTGGTTGTCATCTGCAGAGACATCAAAAGAATACATCATTCGTTTTTGAGGCGTTAGCCCTGCTGTGAAAAAAGCTGGGGCAGGCGCTCGACGGTGATTTGTTGTCTGCCAGGCAGCAGGATCGGGTTCTTATCGCCCTGTTGGGCTCAGTGATGACAGTGGATCATTGCTCTAACCGATGCCGCAGGCGTGAGTAGGAAATCAGCATGCTGGTCAGTTCCTGGGTGACCCGGGAGAAGGGCGACACTCGCCGGCTGACCAGGCACACCTCGGTCGATTCCAGCGGTTCGCGGATCGCAATGCGGGTCAGCGACGAGGAAAACAGTTTCATGCCGGCCAGCATGCCGGGCTCGACGGTCAGGTAATCGGTCTCGGAAACGATGTGGAGGATTTCGAGCAGCGATTCGGTGGTGATCGCAATCTTCGGCGGGGGCAGGCCCTGGGCTTTGAACAGTTCGATCAACTGGATCTCCGCGCTACTGGCCACCCCGGCCGGCCGCACGCTGATCCATTGGCAATCGGCCAGCTCGTGCAGCGAGCCAGCATCCGCCAGGGGATGGCCCTTGCGCGCAATCACGCGGGTGGTCGAGCGGTAAAGGCGCTCGATGTGCAGATCGATATCGCACACGTTGGGACCGATGGGGCACATCACGAAGTCGAGCCGGCCGGCGCGGATCATCTCGATCAAGCTTTTGCTCTTGCCACTGGCGACGTGCAGCTGCACGTTCGGAAAGCGCCGGGTGAAGCTGCTGAAGACCGGGATCAGGCTCGCCGCCAGGGGTTCCACTGTGACCCCCAATGCGATCTGGCCTTCGGGTGAGCCATTGCAGTGTCGGACGTCCTCAACGGCGCGGTCGCAATCGAGCAGGATCGAACGGGCCCGGGCCAGGAACACCTTGCCGGCCAGTGTCAGGCTGATGCCCTGGGTGGAGCGCACCAGCAAGGTCGCTCCCAGGTCTCTTTCCAGGCTTTGGATCGATTCGGTCAGCGTGCTCTGGGCAACGTCCAATGCCCGCGCCGCCGAACGAATGCTGCCGCTGTCGACCACGGAGCAGAAGGCTCGCAGCTGGATCAGTTTCATGCAGCCGTGACCCAGTTGTTGCCGTTGTGGCCAGCGCAAGCCTGAGGGGCGCAGATAAACGTGACGTGGTGGCTTGCGGTGTTCATGGCTCAATCTCCAATGGTGGCTTTCGTATCGCAATAGATTAAATCGTATGCGATGTATATTCATCTAAATCCGCATTGATGTCAAAGCCAGTGTTGCGTCCAGTCGATCAGTGGTGATGAAGCGGGGCGGGCGGAAAAGGCGAAAGTGATCGGTTTTTCTGTTCTATTCGGCACGGTTTTGTCACCTATAAAATCAATCGTGTCAGATAGATACGTCACTTTGTTCTATTTGATTCTCACTAAAACAACAAGGAATCAGCGATGAGCAAAATCGGCAAAAAGCCCTGGTTACCGACGCAACCATCAGGACTGACGCAATGACCCCTACCTCACGGAAAACCGACAGTGCATCCGCTGAAATACGCCCCTTTCACTTCAGCGCCCCCGAGGCAGAACTCTGCGAGTTGCGTCGGCGTATAGCCGCGACCCGCTGGCCGGATAAGGAAACCGTCAACGACTCTTCCCAGGGCGTGCAACTGGCGACGATCCGGAAACTGGCCGACCACTGGGCGACACAGTACGACTGGCGCCTCATTGAATCGAAAATAAACGCGGTGCCCAACTTCATCACCCGGATCGATGGCCTGGATCTGCATTTCATCCATGTCCGTTCGAAACACGCGAATGCCTTGCCCTTGCTGATGGCGCACGGATGGCCCGGGTCGGTGATCGAGTTGATGAAAGTCATCGGGCCACTCACTGATCCCGAGGCGTACGGCGGCAGCGCGGCCGATGCGTTCAGCGTGGTGATTCCGTCGATGCCGGGTTACGGCTTCTCGGAAAAACCGACCGTGGCCGGCTGGAACCCCGAGCGAATCGCCGATGCCTACATCGAGCTGATGAAGCGTCTGGGCTACACCCGGTATGGGGCGCAAGGCGGTGATTGGGGGTCTATCGTCGTCGATCTGATGGCCGTCAAGGCGCCACCTGGCTTGATCGGTATTCATTCGAACATGCCGGGCGTCATCCCGCCTGAGCTGGATGCGGCGTTGTTTCGCGGCGAGCCGGTGCCAGCAGGTCTTTGCGCGGAAGAGCAATTGGCGGCCGATCAACTGGCCAATACCTATAAGCACATTGGCTACGCGATCATGATGGGGGACAGGCCCCAATCGTTGACCGGTCTCGTTGACTCACCCGTTGGCCTGGCCGCCTTCATGCTCGATCACGATCCGAAAAGCTACGAGCTGATCGCGCGGTCCATCGAGGGAGAAACGGAGGGCCTCACGCCCGATGATGTCCTCGACAACATCACGCTGTTCTGGCTGACCAACACCGCCATTTCCTCGGCCCGGCTCTATTGGGAGAACAAGTCGACCTTCTTCGCCGTCAAGGGCGTCAACATTCCGGTCGCGGTGAGTGTGTTTCCCGATGAGCTGTATGCGGCGCCCAGAAGCTGGACGGAGCAGGCTTATCCCAAGCTGGTGCATTACAACAGGCTGCCCAAGGGCGGGCACTTTGCGGCGTGGGAACAACCGGTGCTGTTCTCGCAGGAAGTGCGGGCTGGATTCAGGTCGCTGCGGTAAGTGACAAGCCCCGATCCATCAAGGACCTGACGGTCAGGGTGGATTGAACCGACGAGGGTCAGCCCAACGCGCTGGCTCTCCTTTCCACCACTTTGAAGCTCAGGCGCACGGCGGTCCCCTGCTGTTCGTTGCAGGTCAGGCCGGCCTCTCCGTCAAAACTCTCCATGATCTGCTTCACCATGATCAACCCTATGCCCAACCGGCCTTGCCGGGTGGTGTAGAAAGATTTGAAGGCCATCATTTCCTGCTGCCGTGACGCGCCATCCCCGGTGTCGCTGACGGTCAAATGCAGCCATTGCTGGGCGTCATCCACACTGGCGTGGATGGTCAATCGGCCCCCGCCCGGCATTGCCTCGATGGCATTGGCCATGACGCTATTGAGAATCTGCGACAGCAACAGCGGGTTGCTGATGACGCGCGGGCCGGGTTCGTTCTGGAAGGCGACCTGGATGCCCGATTGATTGAGCTGTGCACTGAAGCTGTCGAGGGTGGCCTGTACCAGCGCCATCGGTTCCACCAGTTCAGCCTCTCCACGGATCGGCCGCAGGCACAGCAGTAATTCGTGCACCCACTGCGACATCCGGTCCACCTGGTTGACGATATCGTCGATGTTCTTGGTCGCCGGCTGACCGTGCATGGCGTTGGCCAGCTCTGCACTGGAGCGGATGCAGGCGAGGGGGTTGCGCAGGCTGTGGGCGACCGCCGTGGACATCTCGACCAGGCCCACGTAGGTCTTGTTGGCGACGAGCTGGGCCTCCTGGGACGCGAGCCGGATCGACGCCCGTTGAACCATCCAGTAGAGCCCGACATACAGCAGCAGGCCGCCCACCGCCGTCGACATCCAGATGACCCAGTGGCCACGGTTGAGGCGTTCGATCAGATCCGCGGGCTCCTTGTAGATTTCAACCACCGCCAGCGTATTCCCCGAATCATCCACCAGCGGGATGTAGCTCTCGATGAAGAACATTTTGGGCGGATGCAGAAATTGCTGTTCCGGACGGATCTCGTCAGCGTTGCTGTATTTGGTCGACACCCGGTCTTTTGAGCTGAACGCGGCTTCGAGCGCCTCATCGTTGAGGAATTTGCGTCCGACCAGCTGCGCGTTGGTCGACCACATCACCGTGCGAAGCGGGGAATAGATGCTGATCAGGAGAGAGTCCGGGAGATGGGACAGGTGGTCGAGAAACTCGGAGCGGGCGCGTTGCCGGTTCTGCGCCAATTCGGGCGAGAGCATTCCATAGTGGGTGGGGGCCAAAATATCGCCCATGCGCATCCCGGCCAACCCGTGGTGCCGTATCTCGCCGATGGCGATGGTCTGGATGAATTGCGCTGACAACAGGGCATCGCGCTCCAGGCTTTCAGTCACCAGGAAGCGGGTCGACACGGAGCCCAGGCCAATGGCAATCGCGCTGATCAGGATGAAGCTGACGATCGAAAACCATCGCAGGAGGTTGGGCGGTCCGGTCGGCGCAATGGCGTCGGTTGTTGCGCGATGCAGGCGTCTGAAAAAAGCCGTTATCCGTTGCATGGTGAGTGTCCTATGCGTGTTGCACATGCGGAGGTAGCCGCTTGAACCACTCAATCAAGCCTGGATGAACACCGAGCATTCTCTGTGCCAACCCTTCAGGACTGCACGACCTTGGCAAATGTCGCCTGTATTCGTCCTTTCAGTATGTTTCTAGCAATGATCCGCACAAAAGGCAAAATCAGGCACTGGGGAATTACCGCCAACTCCGGGGGAAAGTCCCCTGCGAAAGGGCGCCGCTCGTAAGGCAGGCACCATGGCGAACCCCTTTTCTCACTGAAAGCACAATACATCCCGGTGAAAAACCGGATAATGGCGGCCAAATCGTCTGCTCGTTATTCTGGTAATCCCGCATGGAAATCAAGGTCAATTTTCTCGACAACCTTCGACTTGAAGCCAAGTTCGATGACTTCACGGTGGTGGCCGACCAGCCTATCCGCTACAAGGGCGATGGTTCTGCCCCGGGTCCGTTCGATTACTTCCTGGCTTCGTCGGCGTTGTGTGCGGCTTACTTTGTGAAGTTGTACTGCGAAACGCGCAATATCCCCACGGATAACATCCGCCTGTCGCAGAACAACATTGTTGATCCGGAAAACCGCTACAACCAGATTTTCAAGATCCAGGTCGAGCTGCCGGCGGATATCTCCGACAAGGACCGCCAGGGCATCTTGCGTTCCATCGACCGCTGCACCGTGAAAAAAGTGGTGCAAGCCGGCCCTGAGTTCGTGATCGAGGAAGTGGAAAATCTCGACGCCGATGCCCAGGCCTTGCTGATGCCGAGCCTGGCGTCGGACGCGAGCACCTTCATTGTCGGCAAAGACCTGCCGCTGGAACAAACCATCGCCAACATGTCGGGCATTCTGTCTGAGCTGGGCATGAAGATCGAAATCGCTTCGTGGCGCAACATCGTGCCCAACGTGTGGTCGCTGCATATCCGCGATGCGCAATCGCCGATGTGCTTCACCAACGGCAAGGGCGCGACCAAGGAGGGCGCCCTGGCGTCGGCGTTGGGCGAGTTCATCGAGCGGCTCAATTGCAACTTCTTCTACAACGATCAGTTCTGGGGCGAAGAGATCGCCAACGCGCCGTTCGTGCATTACCCGGACGAGCGCTGGTTCCAGCCGGGTCCCGAGGATGAGCTGCCGACGGAAATCCTCGACGCCTACTGCCGCAAGATCTACAACCGCGATGGCGAGCTGCGTGGCTCGCACTTGTTCGACACCAACTCGGGCAACGAAGAGCGCGGCATCGTTTCGCTGCCGTTCGTGCGCCAGTCGGACGGCGAGGTGGTGTATTTCCCGTCCAATCTCATCGAAAACCTGTACCTGAGCAACGGCATGAGCGCCGGCAACACCCTGGCCGAAGCCCAGGTGCAGTGCCTGTCGGAAATCTTCGAGCGCGCGGTGAAGCGCGAAATCATCGAAGGTGAATTCGCACTGCCAGACGTGCCGGCCGACGTATTGGCCAAATACCCGGCGATTCTGGCCGGTATTCAAGGGCTGGAAGCGCAAGGCTTCCCGGTGCTGGTCAAGGATGCGTCGCTGGGCGGTGAGTTCCCGGTGATGTGCGTCACCTTGATGAACCCGCGCACCGGTGGTGTGTTCGCCTCGTTCGGCGCGCACCCAAGCCTTGAAGTGGCGCTGGAACGCAGCCTGACGGAATTGCTCCAGGGCCGCAGTTTCGAAGGCCTGAACGATTTGCCCCAGCCGACTTTCGAAGGCCAGGCGGTCACCGAGCCGAACAACTTCGTCGAGCACTTCATCGACTCCAGCGGTGTGGTGTCGTGGCGTTTCTTCAGCTCGAAATCGGATTACGAGTTCGTGGAATGGGATTTCTGCGGCCAGGGTGAAAACTCCAATGCCGAGGAAGCCGCGACGCTGTTCGGCATCCTCGAAAGCATGGGCAAGGAAGCGTACATGGCGGTGTACGAGCACCTCGGCGCAACCGCCTGCCGCATCCTGGTGCCGGACTACTCGGAAATCTACCCGGTGGAAGACCTGATCTGGGACAACACCAACAAGGCCCTGTTCTTCCGCGCCGATATCCTGAACCTGCATCGCCTGGACGAAGCCGAGCTGAATTCGCTGGTGGAGCGCCTGGTGGAAAGCGAGCTGGATGACTACACCGACATCACCACCCTGATCGGCATCGAGTTTGACGACAACACGGCCTGGGGCCAGCTGACCATCCTGGAGTTGAAGCTGCTGATCTGGCTTGCCTTGCAGCAATACGAAGAGGCCAAAGAGGCAGTGGAGATGTTCCTGCAATACAACGACAACACGGTCGAGCGCGGTTTGTTCTACCAGGCGGTGAACGCGGTGCTGGAGATGGAACTGGACGAGGACCTGGAACTGGCGGACTACGAAGCCAACTTCCGCCGGATGTTCGGCAACGAGCGAACGGACGCCGCGATCGGTTCGGTGAACGGCAGCGTGCGCTTCTTCGGCCTGACGCCGACGAGCATGAAGCTCGAAGGGCTCGACCGGCATCTGCGCCTGATCGAGAGCTACAAGAAACTGCACTCGGCGCGGGCTAAAGTGGCGAATTTATCCCGGTAATCGCGGCGACGAAAAAAGCACCTCAGGTGCTTTTTTTGTTTTGGCGGCCAGCAAACAACCTGCTTCAGACGCGGGATGATGCCTGCAGTAACCGGGCAATGCTGTGACGCAAATCGCCATGCGCTTCCTCGGTGTAGGGCGTTGCGGTTTTCCAGTCGTAGAACCAGACGGGCATCTTGCGTTTTTCTTCCGGCTCTGTGGCGTAGCGAGGGAAAATGTGGCAATGCAGCTCCGGTTCTGAATTCCCCAGGATTTCATAGTTCATGCGAAGCGCCCCGGTGGCTTGCAGGACAGCGTCTCCGAGGCGGGCCATGTCGAGCAGGTAGATTGCCCGGGCGTCGGCGTCCAGATCGTTCAAGCTTGGAACGACAGGATCGGGCAGCAACAGGCAGTAACCCGGGAGAAACTGCACATCGCCCATGACCGCCCAACCCGAGGCCATTCGGCAAATGACTTTATCGTTAGCGCCGTTGCGGGCCAGTTCTACACGTTGCGAGATCAGTGGCATTCATAGTCCTTGATGATGTCGTGTGTTGTTCAGATCATACCGAACGCTGGTGGCTGGTCGTAATGTTTAAGGGTGGGGGTAGATGCATTGCTGCGCAAAGGGCGGCGATTGGTTTCGCCCTCGCGGCGAGTCACCTGGAAGAGCCTGTAGGAGCGAGCATGCTCGCGATGGTCGTCAACGATGACGCGGGGAGCCTGACACCCCGTGGTGCTCTCTCAGGTTTTTCGCGAGCATGCTCGCTCCTACAGGGGGGGCGGGGCACCAGCCAAAGCCAGGTCGGCTTTAAGGCCGCCTCGCTTGGCTTTTGATTTTGATTTTGATCTGGGCGCCCCGTTAAACCACGCTGGCCGAACGCAGGCATTGCGCAGTGGGTAAACCGGCAGGACGCCGGTTTAGCCGCGCTGGGCCAGGGATGGCCCATCGCGGCGACCCACGGAGCAATGCCGGAGAGAGGGCATGCCGAGCCCTAGCGAGGCACCGAGTGGTGGGGCAAGAGCGCTTGGTTACTTGGCGCTCTTCCAAGTAACCCGCTGTAAGAGCGGAACCGTTAGTCGCCGTTACCGCAGCAATGGATATTCACCCAACCCAACCCAACCCAATGCACATGGCTCAACTAAACCAATCAGTTGACGACAAACCCCGCCCCAACCGGGTCATTACGCTCGATCACCCAGCGCGAGGTGCCCAGGATGCTGGCCGTGCCCTTGACGGTCGGACGCACCGCGCGCGTGCCGTTGAGGTCGACTTCGCCCAGCAGGCAACCCTCGAACGTACCGCTGCCCAACAGGCCTTCGGACAGAATGGGTTGGTTCAGCCCCAGTTTTCCCCGGGCTTCGAACATCGCCATCATCGCACTGGTGCCTGTGCCACCGGGGGAACGGTCGAGCTGGCCGGCGCTGAAGACGTGGACGTTTTTGTAGAATGCGCCTTCGATGGTCGCCGGGTGCCAGAAGGTGATGAAGTTGAGGTCGTTGATGTGCGCCTCGGTCGGGTGCTGGATCTTCAGCTGCTTGTTGATCTGGTCGCGCGCCAGCAGGCCCAGGCGTGACAGTTCGCTGCCGTTGTCGGGGCTGATGCGCAGGTCGCAATGGGTCAGGTCGACGATGCCGAAATAGTTGCCGCCCCACACCAGGTCGGCCTTGAGGTCGCCATAGCCGGGAAGCTGGATCGGAATGTCCTGTGCGGCCACGTAGGCGGGCACGTTTTCGAAACGGGTCCACAGCACTTTGTCGCCTTCCGACGCCACCTCGGCCACGACCAGGCCGGCGGTGGTTTCAAAACGGATTTTGGTGATGCCATCTTTACCGCGCGGCACCAGGCCCAGGGCGACCATTGCCATGCTCACCGCAATGGTGCCGTGGCCGCACATGTGTGAGTACACACTGCCGTCCATGTAGATCAGCCCGGCGTCGAACTCGCTGCTCGAAGGCGGGGTGAGAAACACCCCGAACATGTCCTTGTGGCCGCGTGGTTCCTGCATCAAGGCCTTGCGTACCCAGTCATAGTTCTGTTCGAGAAAGGCACGCTTGGCCAGAATGCTCGAACCGGCGGGGTAGGGAATGCCGCTGTGGACGATGCACAGTGGTTCGCCTTCGGTATGGGTGTAGATGACATCGAACGTGTCTTGCATGCGCATAGCGGCACTCCTGGCTTTCGGGATGTATGACGGGATTATTTGCGTTCTGACAAAAGGTCGAGACCGATACACAGGTCCAGAATGATCACGGCCACCACGACGACGATGATGGTCGCGCCGGACGCGGCGGCGATGGTCGGGTCGACGGTGTATTGCACGTAGTTGAAGAGTTTCACCGGTATGGTGTTGAGGTCCGGCGTGGTGTTGAAGATCGACAGCTCCACGTTGATCCATGACGAGATGAAGGCAAACATCGACCCGGTCACGAGTCCCGGCCGGATCTGCGGCAGCACCACCAGGAAGAAGGTCGCCCAGGGTGTCCCGCCCAGGTCGCTGGAGGCTTCTTCCAGGGCGCGCTGCTCGGGCGTCAGCATCGACAGCACCGAACGCAGGACGAAAGGCGAAATGATGATGGTGTGGCCGATCAGCAATGCCAGGAAGCTGCGGGTCAAGCCGAAATAACCACCGAACTGCAACAGCGCCGCGCCCAGCACGATGTGCGGGAATACCAGCGGTGACGTCAGTGCCGCGAGGATCGTGCCCTTGCCGGGAAAGTCGTAGCGGGCCATCGCCAGGGCCGCCGGCACACTGAGCAACACCGCGACAAAGGTTGCCGCCAGGGCCAGGACGGTGCTGGTGGCAAAGGACGCCACGTAGCTTGGATCACTGAGCATTTTGCCGTACCAGTCCAGCGTCCAGCCTTGTGGCGGGAAGGCCAGGAACGAGGTGGCGGTGACGGAGACGCCGAGGATCACCACCAGTGGCAGCAGCATGTAGCCCAGCACGGCCCAGGCCACCAGCCTGACCAGAAGTCGAGTGATCATGGGTTGCTCCCCCGGATGGTGCCGACACGTCCGGCGAGCCCGACCATTACCAGGGTAAAGATCAGCAGCACGACGCTCAGCGCTCCGCCGTAGTTGAAGTCGAAGACCGAACTGTATTGCTGGAAAATCAGCATCGAGAGCACGGAGATCCGTCCCCCGGACAGCAGCGCCGGGGTGACGTAGGCACTCGCCGCCAGGGTGAACACCATGATCGAGCCGGAGATGATGCCGGGCATGGTCAGTGGCAGCACCACGTGGAAAAAGGTCGCGCGGGGGCTCGCGCCCAGGTCGTCGGACGCCTGTTCGTAGGCCGGGTCGACCTGGGCCAGGGCATTGCCGGCGGCAAGCACAATGAACGGCAGCAGGATGTACACCATGCCGATCAGGATGCCGAGTTCGGTCCCCAGGAAGCGTACCGGCGTATCGATCAGGCCGGTCTGCAGGAGGCTCTCGTTGACCAGCCCCTTGCGCCCCAGCAGGACCATCCAGCCGAATGAGCGCACGATGTTGCTGGTGAACATCGGCACCACCAGCAGGATGACGCAGGCTCGGCGCCAGGCGCGCCATTTCACGACACGCACCAGATACCAGGCCAGCGGATAACCGAGCAGCAACGAGATCAGGGTGGTCAGCGCGGCGATGCGGAACGTCACCAGGATCACATCCCAGTGGTACTGGTCGCCCAGCACCCGGATGTAGTGCTCCAGGGTGAACGCGTGATCCGCGCCCTTGGTCAGGCTGGCGAAGATCACCACGGCGAACGGCGCGAGAAAGAATGCCGTGAAAAACGCCAGGGCGCCGAACAGCAGCAACCCCGGGGCGAGGGCCGTGCGTTTCATACCGGCTCTCCGATCAGGTGCAAATGCTCGGGCCTGAAGCCCAGGCGCACGGCGCTGCCGGCGATCAGGTCGGCCCGGGGCAGGCCCATGGTGCGCGCCACGATGGGCTGCCCGTCGATCAGCGAGTGGACGAGGGTGTGACTGCCCACGCTGACGACATCGGTCACCGTGCCGTGGATTTCATAGCAACCGGCGGTCTCGGCGGTCGAGGCATCCAGCACCTGCACATGCTCGGGCCGCAGCACGGCCACCCCGCGCGGCAACAGGTTCGCTGCGCTGCGTGACAGCGGTTTATGCCGGATCGCCAGGCGAATCTCGCCGTTATCGCTGGCCTGGTAGCCGATCAGGTTGGCTTCGCCGATAAAGTCCGCGACGAAGCGCGAAGCCGGTGCGCTGTAGATCTCGTTGCTGGCGCCAACCTGTTCGATGCGTCCGGCGTTCATCACCACGATGCGGTCGGCGATGGTCATCGCTTCTTCCTGGTCGTGGGTGACGAAAATGAACGCGATCCCCAGCCTGGCCTGCAGATGCTTGAGCTCAAGCTGCATGCGCTTGCGCAGTTTCATGTCCAGTGCCGAGAGCGGCTCGTCGAGCAGCAAAAGTTTCGGTTGGTTGACGATGGCGCGGGCCAGGGCGACGCGTTGCTGCTGGCCGCCGGACATGCCACGGGGGAAGCGTTCTTCCAGGGCCTCCAGGCCGACCATCGCCAGGGCCTCGCGCGCCTTGAGCCGGGCGTCGGTGCGATTGACGCCCTGGCGCCGGGGGCCGTAGGCCACGTTTTCCAGCACGGTCATGTGCGGAAACAGCGCGTAGTTCTGGAACACGGTATTGAGGGGCCGACGGTACGGGGGCAGGTGACTGACGTCCTGGCCGTCGATGGCGATGCGCCCGGAATCGGGCTGCATGAAGCCGGCGATCGATCGCAGCAAGGTGGTCTTGCCACAACCGCTGGGGCCAAGCAGGACGATGAATTCGCCCTGCTCGATGTCCAGGTGAATGTTGTCCAGTGCCTGGAACGGCCCGAAGCGTTTGCAGACACTGTCGATGCTCAACAAAACTGACATTGCAGACCTCTTGAGCTAGTTGGCGGTGACTTTGCGGTTCCAGTCGTTGGTGACACTGGCGCGTTGCGCGTTGATCTGGCTCCAGTCAAACAGGCGCAGGCTGTCGATGGATCCATCCACGCCCCATGGCAGCTTGCGGGCTACGTCCTGGGCGACTTCCACGCCTTTCACCGCCGGTCCCAGGTACAGCTTGCCGGCCAGGCAGGCCGAGGCTTCTTTGGTCAATGCGGTGTTGATGAACTGCTCGCCGGCCTTGCTGTTTTTCGCGCCCTTGATCAGGTGCAGGCGCGCATCGGTGGCCCAGGCACCTTCCTTGGGAATGGTGAATGCAATCGGCGCGCCCTTGTCGATCAGGTCCCAGGCGCCGACGTTGAAGTGCGCGCCGATGATCGCTTCGCCGCTCTGGAAGGCATTGGTCGCGGCACCCGAACTGTCGAAGAACAGTGCGGTGTCCAGGGCTCCGAGCTTGGTGTAGACCTGCTCCAGGTGGGCCCGGTCTATGCCCCAGACATCGGCCATGAAGAACACGAAGGGCACCCCGGAAGAGTTGGCGGGCGAGGGCAGGGCGATGGCGCCGGCATACTCGGGTTTCCACAGGTCTTTCCAGCTGGTGGGCGCTTCCTTGATGTCCTTGGTGTTGTAGGTCAGGCCCAGGGAATAGAAACCGCTGCTGACCGCGAAGGTATGGCCGGCATGGGTGTAGATCGCTTTGTCCTGCACGTTTTTCAGGTTGGGAATGGCCGCCGGATCAAGGTCGGCGACGACCCCGGCGGCATAGGCCATTTCACTGATGCCGCCGTCCATCCAGGCCACATCGATCGACGGGCTGGATTTCTGTTGCTGCAGCTTGGCCAGCGTGACGGTGGAGGTACCGACCTCGGGCGCAACGGCAATCCCGGTGGCCTGCGTGAAAGGTTCTGCAACACATTTGAGGAACGCATCACCCCAGTTGCCGCCATACAACGCAACGGTCAGCTTTTGCTGTTCAGCCATGGCGGCCTGGGAGGCGATGCAGCCGGTAACTAAAAGAGCAGCGGTGATTTTCTTGCCTGTCTTCAGTTTCATCGTGTGTCCTCTGGGGGTGTTGTTGGACTTTTCCCCTTGCCTGCATCTTGCTCGTATCGTTGATTCGAGCGCTTGCACTACGGGGTCTTAAAGTTGAATAGTTAGGTCATGCCCAAAATGACTCAGATAAATTCAGATTGCCATCCAGCCGCCCTCGACCCCGAGGCGGGCAGCCGTCCGCAGTTGTCGGTTGGGCTTGTGCTGCTGGACCAATTCACCCTGGCCGCATTTTCCGGCTTTATCGATGTGCTGCGCCTGTCCGCCGACCTGGGCGGTGGCAGCCGGCAGATCCATACGGCGTGGCGGGTGATGAGCGTCGACGGACTGCCGCGCACCTCCAGCGCCGGCATTGCGCTGGAGGTGTCCGGAGGGCTGGCGCAGGATGTAGAAGCGTTCGACTACGTGGCCATCTGCGGTGGCAACGACTACCTCAACACCCATTTGCCAACTCATTTTCGCGACTGGCTGCAACGCGTCGCCAAGAGCCGCACGCGGTTGCTGGGCATCTGCACGGGCACGTTCGCGCTGGCGCAGGCGGGCGTGGTCGGAGCGCGTTCGGTGTGCGTGCACTGGAACGTGCTGGATGCCTTTCGTGCGCGTTTTCCCAAGACCCCGGCGGCGGTGGATCACCTGTTCATCGATGAGGGCGACCTGATCACCTGTGCCGGCTCGACAGCCGCCATCGACCTGGGTTTGTACCTGGTGGCTCGGCATTGCGGGCGGGAAAAAGCCCAGCAGGCGGTGCGGCACATGATGCTGCAGGGGATTCGCCAGGGGCGCCAGCCACAGGCGCACTTCTACGCCAACCTGGCGGACATCAAGGATGAGCGCGTGCGCCAGGCGGCTCACTACATCGAGCAGCGCATGGACAGCCTGCCGACGCTGGACGCCATCGCGCGTTATGTAGGGCTTGGCCGACGCCAGCTGACACGGGCATTCCAGCAGTCGCTGGGGCTTTCACCCATGGAGTTCCAGCGCTCGCTGCGGATCGAGTACGGCGGCTGGCTGCTGGTCAACAGCCAGAGCAGCATCACCCAGATCGCCATGGATTGTGGCTTCTCCGACGGCGCTCATTTCTCCCGCGAGTTTCGCGCCCGGTTCGGCGTATGCCCGCGGCAGTTCCAGCGTCAGGAACGGCCGGACTGATGGATTCCGGCCGGGCGGGCAGCGGGCGTTAAAACGTCGGGGTGTATTTCACGCTGAACATCACATTGCGCGGATCGCCGAAGTTGTTGTTGCCATTGGTCTGGCTGTATCCGGCGGTGTAGTAATGCTTGTCGAACAGATTGTTGGCATTCAATGCCAGCCCGATCTCCGGTGTCAGCTGGTAGCCTGCACGGGCACTCCAAACCGTGTAACCCGGCACTTCGAAGCTATTGTCGTAGGCCAGTGTATGGCTTTGGGTGGTGAAACCCAGCCCGGTACTGACGCGGTTCCAGTCCCCGCTGAACTGATAGTCGCTCCAGACCCGCAGCATGTGTTTCGGCGTCCAGGTGCTGAAGACTTTGCCTTCGCTGTCCGGGTCCTTGAGGTACTTGGTGGTGTTGTAGGTGTAGCCGGCAAAGAGTTGCAGGCCGGTGAGCACTTCGCCGCTGATCTCGGCGTCGATCCCCTGGCTGCGGACTTTCCCGGATGGCGTCGAGCAATACCAGCCATCACAGGCAAAGCCCGAAGTCAGGTCGTTGACCGCACGGTTTTCCTGGTCGTAGCGGAACACCGCCAGGGAGGTATTGACCCGGCCCTCCATCAATTCGCCCTTGAGGCCGACTTCATAGTTGGTACCGGTCACCGGTTTGAGCACCGAACCGCCCGAGTCGCGCACGGTTTGTGGCTCGAACACATCGGTGTAGCTGGCATAGACCGCCCATTCGCGGTTCAGGTCGTAGATGATGCCGGCGTAGGGCGTGACTTCCCCGGTTTCGTTCGCGGTGCTTTCAGGGTTGGCGGTGGCTACATCGCTGAACGCGGCCTGGGTCCACGACTTGTAGCTGTAGTCGTACCAGCTGACCCGTGAACCGAGCACCAATGTCAGCGGTTCGATCGGCTTGACGCGCCAGCTGCCATACAGGCCTTTCTGACGGATGTCGTATTTACTCGGTGTTCCGCGTCCACCGGCGGTATTGACCAAACTGTCGTAGCTGATGTCGGGACGGTTGTGATTGATGCCGAAGATGGTGTCGGTACTGTTATTGAAGGTTCGGGCGAAGCGGTCGTCCGACGTCAACTTCTCATAGTTGCCACCCACCATGACCTCATGCTGCATGGACAGGGCGTCGAAGTGGCCGATGAGGTTCATGTCCAGGCCGATCTTGGTCGAATCGAAATCCGTCACGAAGTCCGCGTACTGCACGCCGCTGCCATCGGGCTCCAGGCCATCGTCGATACTTTGCACCCGCTGGTTTTTCGCCTTGTTGTCTTCCGTCATGCGCACGGCGCCGACCTTGAACGCCCAGTCGTCGTTGAAGCGATGCTCCAGATCGGTGTAGACGGTGGTGACATCGATGTCCGAATGGTTCCAGCGCGCGCCGGTGTAGGTGGAGCGTGACAGGTCGACAGTTTTGCCGTTGGCGTAACGGGGAAAGCCGCGGATCATCGGACGCGACTCGCCATCGGAGTGGCTGACGGCCAAGCCAAGGGTCGTGTCCTCGCGCAGATCAAAGTCCAGCGCACCGTAGAGCGAGTGAGTCTTGCTCCACTCGTAGTCGATGAAAGAGTCGCTCTGGTCTTCGTCGGCCACGAAACGCCCGCGTATCGTGCCGCTCGGGTTCAGCGGCCCGCCGGCGTCCAGTTGCAGGCCGTAGTGATCCCAGGAACCGGCCTTGCCGGTGACGGTCACGGTCGGTGTACTCTGGCCGCGCTTGCGCACCAGGTTGATGGCGCCACCGGGACTGCCGGTG
Source organism: Pseudomonas fluorescens (assembly GCF_902498195.1). Taxonomy (GTDB): domain Bacteria; phylum Pseudomonadota; class Gammaproteobacteria; order Pseudomonadales; family Pseudomonadaceae; genus Aquipseudomonas; species Aquipseudomonas fluorescens_BU. The sequence goes on from NZ_CABVIY010000004.1 coordinate 737,700, forward strand.
CCCTGCAGCAGGCCAGACGCACCGCGCAGCACTTCCATGCGATCGAAGAAAATCAGGTCCTGGGTGGCCCAGTTGCCCAGGGCATAGGAGTTACGCAGGATCGGCACGCCGTCGTACTGCCAATCATCAATCTGGAAGCCGCGGGAGGTCAGGACCATGCCCTTGCCCACGCCCTGGACGCCGACCAGGCCGGTGGTCTTGTTGGCCGCGTCCTTGAGGTCGGTGAGGTCCTGGTCATCCATCTGCTTGCGGGTCATCACGGTGACCGACTGCGGGATTTCCTTGAGCGTGTGCGTACCTTTGCCGATGGTCACCGCCCGCGCGGCGTAGGAGCCCGAACCTTCGGTGGTGGCATCGGCGCTGCGTTCAACGATGTTGGTGGCGCCCAGTTGCAGCGCCGCCGTGTTGCCGTCCATCACCGGCGCCACGCTGAAGTTGCCTTGTTCGGTCACACGCAGCTGCAATCCGCTGCCAGACAGTGCGCGTTGCATCGCCTGTTCGGCGGGCATCTGGCCGACCACGGCCGGGGCCTGTTTGCCCTGCACCAGCGAGGGTTCAAGCGAAATGATGTGCCCGCTCTGGCCGGCGATCGCATTCAGCGTACTGGCGAGTGGGCCCGCCGGCAGATTGAAGGTCAGGTTTTGCGCCAGGGCAGGGCTCGCCAGGGTTGCCAGGGCAGCAGCAACGGATAGGGTGTGGGTCCACGTGTTGAACACAACATTCTCCTGTTATTTGTCAGTGTCAGGAGATAGGTGGGATGAGAAATGAAAACCAGACACAAATAAGATTAATTTCCAAAAAAAACTTTCGCCGCGCTACTTCGAGCCAATCAGCGTCAGCCAGGGGCTGTAGCGATCCACCCGGATCGGCAAGGTTTCCGCCAGGGCACTGAAGGCCCGGTCGGGATTGTCCAGCGGGAACACACCCTGCACGCGCAAGCCGCGCACCTCGGGGGCCACGCGCACAAAGCCGCGACTGTAGGGACGCAGGGCGTCGACCACTTGCCCAAGGGAGTCGTCCAGTACATTCAACCGGCCGTTCAACCAATCGGCGCGCTGGCGCTGCTCGCCACTGACCAGGGCAATCTGCCGGGCTTGCAGCAGCGCCGATTGACCTTCCTGGACGACTTGCACGGTGCCGTCGAACAACCGCGCTTCGACCGAATGCTGCAACACCACCAGCCGGCTGGCGTCTTTCTCCTGGGCGACGAGGAAGCGGGTGCCCAGCGCGCGCATTTCACCTTCAGCGGTGCGCACGCGCAGCGGGCGGCGGGGATCGGGGGCGACATCAATCACCAGTTCACCGTGGCGCAGGATCACCAGCCGCTGCTGGTCATCGAAACGCAGATCCACCGCGCTGCCGGCGTTCAGGCTCAGGCGACTGCCGTCGGCCAGATTGAAAGTCTGCCGCTGGCCGCGCCCGGTGTGCAGGTCCGCCAGCAGCGAGTCACCCAGCGGGCTTCGGGCACCGAGCCACACACCGCCGCCGAGCAGGCCCAGACCTGCAATCACCCGCAAGGCGTCGCGTCGCGAACCCTGAGCCTGCAACAGCACCTGGCGAGCTTCGCCGGCTTGACCGGGCAAGCGTCGATCCAGCGCCCGCACCGTGTTGAACGAACCGCCCACGCGCTCCTGCAATTTCGCCCAGGCCAGGCCATGCGCACGATCCATCGCCAGCCACGCATTAAACCGTTCTTGCAGCGCGGCATCGGGCGTACCGGCGCGCAGTTTGACCATCCAGTCGATGGCCTGCTCGCTGACGGGGTCCAGGCGCGGCGTGCTCATGGCGCCATCTCGCACAGAAGGCACTGGCGCAACGCCTGTTTCATGTAGCGACTGACCGTGCGCTCCGAGAGCCCCAGCTTCTGCGCAATAGCCACGTAGCTCATGCCATCGAGTTGGCTGTAGAGGAACGTCGCCTTGACCAGCATCGGTAAACCGTCCAGCACTCGGTCGATGGCCACCAGGGCTTCGATCAGTTGCAGCTGCTCTTCAGGGGAGGGGGCCAGCGTCTCCGGCAGGGCGGACAAGCGCTCAAGGTAGGCCAGTTCCAGCTTGCGCCGGCGATGACGGTCAAAGATCAGCCGACGGGCAATGGTCGACAGGTAAGCGCGGGGTTGTTCGATGCTGTCGGGATCGACGCGCGCCACCAGCAACTGGCAAAACGTATCGGCGGCGGTGTCCTCCGCGTCCGCGTGATTGCGCAGATGCCGATGGATATGCTGCAGCAGCCACCGGTGATGATCGCTGAAAAAGAATCCCAGCTTGCTGGACGGAGAAGAGGGCACTGGTCGGCTTTCCAGATGTGAGTGTGAATCGTTCTCAATCTTACCTGCGGGATGAGCGCCAGTGCAATCCTGCGTGAAACGAAGCCGGCGCAGGCAGCCAATGACTTCTACGCAATACAAACGTAATCTTGCCCGGCGCTTTCCAAGACAAGAAAAACAACAGGAGTCATCGATGCAACCGATTCGTCTCGGTCTGGTGGGCTACGGCAAGATTGCCCAGGATCAGCATGTCCCCGCCATCAACGCCAACCCCGCGTTCCAGTTGGTGGCCGTCGCCACGCAAGGGCAGCCCTGCGCCGGGGTGGAGAATTATCGGTCGCTGGGCGAGCTGCTCGAACACGGCCCGCACGTTGACGCGATCGCCTTTTGCACGCCGCCGCAAGGACGCTTCGCGCTGGTGCAACAAGCGCTGGCCGCTGGCAAGCACGTGCTGGTGGAAAAGCCGCCGTGCGCGACGTTGGGTGAAGCAATGGCGTTGGTGAATCAGGTGCACGAGCAAGGCGTCAGCGGTTTGTTCGCCTGGCATTCGCGCTACGCGCCGGGCATCGAGGCCGCCCGCGACTGGCTGGCCAGCCGCACCCTGCAAAGTGTCCAGATCGACTGGAAGGAAGACGTGCGCAAGTGGCACCCCGGCCAGGCGTGGATCTGGCAACCCGGTGGGTTGGGTGTCTTCGATCCGGGCATCAATGCCTTGTCGATTGCGACCCATCTGCTGGCGCTGCCGCTGTTTGTCGAGTCTGCCGAGCTGCGAGTGCCCGACAACTGTCAGTCGCCGATTGCCGCCTCCATTAAGATGTCTGACCCGCGCCACCTCGACGTCCGTGCGGAGTTCGATTTCGACCACGGCCATGACGAACTCTGGAGCATCGAGATTCGCTGCGCCGAAGGCATCTTGCGGCTGGACAACGGCGGCGCCCTGTTGAGTATCGACGGCGTGCGCCAGGCCGTGTCGGAGGAGGGCGAGTACGCGGCGGTGTATCGGCATTTCCAGCAGTTGATTAGTGACAAGGCCAGCGACTTGGACCTCCAGCCGCTGCGGCTGGTGGCCGACAGTTTTTTTGTCGGCAGCCGGACATTGGTTGAGCCGTTCTACGACTAGCGGCTACTCAAGCATGGTCGGGTTTCTCGCGCAGCAACCCGATCAATCCCCACTGTTCGTGCTGCTGGCGTCCCGGAGGGTCCGATGTCGCCCATCACCTCGCGCCTGGTGGCGCCGTTCGCCCTTTGCCTGGCGTTTGCCATGCCAGCTGTGGCCGACACCTGCCCGGCTGGTGAGAAACAGGTGTGCCTGGATGGCTGCATTTGCCTGCCAGACTTTGGGCAGTTGCCCGGTGTCCTGCCGGATGGCATCTACCAGATGGCCGCACCTGCCCTGGCACTGTGGCTGACCCAGGCCCGCGCAGAAGCAGCCAGCGCCGGCACCCAGCCGATTCCGCCGCACGTGCGCGAGCAATTGCAGCGCTGGTACGACCCCGGCGTGCTGGATGCCGCGCACTACAAAGTCAGCGACAACGGCCAATTCAACGCCGCCACGGCCATGTTGCAAAACCCCGATGTCGGTGCCGTGACGCTGATCGACGTCATCCTTTTCCGCGATGTTCAAACCGCTGAACAGAACGTCGCGCTCTGGGCTCACGAACTGAAGCATGTGCAGCAGTTTCAGGAATGGGGAGTAGAAGGATTTGCCCAGCGCTACACACAGGACTTCAACGCGGTGGAGGCGCCGGCTTATGCCGTACAGGCCGAGGTCAGGCGCTCGCTGCGCGAAGGGGCTGACTGATGGGGAGCGACGCGGCCTGGCATTGCAGGCCGACGGCGGCTTCAGCTCTCAGGGGAAACGATGGGGTCCTGACCGGCTTCAGCCGCCAGTTTCAATCGGTCGGCTTTGCAGATGTATTTAGGCTTGCTTTTCGGGGCCAGTTTGGCGCTGGCCTTCTTGGCGTTGGCCTTTAATAGCTGATTGATTTTTTTACGGCGATTCATGTTGTTCTGCTCAAGGTGTCAATGCCTGGATGATATCAGCTTGAGTATCAAACCAGCGCCCTGTGGTGCGCACTCAGTGCATGAGTTTGAAGGGTCGAACCCGGTGCTTTACCGAGCGCACCTATGTGATTCTGGTATCAGTGCTATGTGATTGGCATGGTTTATCGATTAATCGATGAAAGGTAATTTGCTGCTCTGCGATACCTGATCGAGAGGGCAGGCCATGACTCATTGCTTCTTTATCCGCCGATGCGGGCTCGCCGCTGCACGGCGGGCACTCCTTGTTTCGCTTTCTGGTTCGTTGGCTTCGCCGATGACTCTGATCGCCCACTCCTGCTTAGCAACCTCTCGCTGAAAAAATCTGGATCGACCGAGTGCGCGGCGATGTCAGCAGCGCCTCTCACATACACGAATTGTCAGGAGTATTCGCAGGATGAGAACCACGTTAAAGGCCACGTTAATAGCCGCCATGATCGGCCTGTCGGGCGTCGAAGCCGAGGCTGCGGACTACAAGCAGAATCCGTTCACCTTGACCTACGGTGGCGCGCTGACCAGAAACGAACCGGGCAAGGTCAATATCCATCCGGTCACCTACAAACTGGATGGGCTGGACATTGCCGCCAACGTGTACACCCCGGCGAACTATGATGCGGCGAAAAAATACCCGGTCGTCGTCGTGGCGCACCCTAATGGCGGGGTGAAGGAGCAGGTCGCAGGCCTGTATGCCCAGCGTCTGGCGGATCAGGGCTATATCACGATTACTGCGGATGCGGCGTATCAAGGGGCCAGTGGTGGCGAGCCGCGCAATGTGGACACACCGGCGCATCGCATCGAAGACATCCACGGTATGGCTGACTTCATTGCCCGCTATCCCGGTGCCGACAGCCAGCGCCTGGGCTTGCTGGGTATCTGTGGTGGTGGCGGTTATTCATTGGCGGCGGCGCAAACCGACAAGCGCTTCCAGTCGGTTGCGACCTTGAGCATGTTCAATTCCGGGCTGGTTCGCCGTAATGGCTACCAGGATTCGCAGCTGTCGACGATACAGCAGCGCTTGCAGCAGGCGTCGGCGGCCCGCGCCCAGGAAGCGGCGGGTGGGGAAATTCTCTACGTGGGTGATGCCAGGCTGACCGATGAGCAGATCGCCAGGCTGCCTTTCGATCTGTATCGCCAGGGCTTCGAGTACTACGGCAAGACTCACGCTCACCCCAACTCGACGTTCCGCTACACCCAGAGCAGCCTGCTGGACCTGATGCGCTTCGATGCCACGGATCAGATCGAGCTGATCGACAAGCCGTTGCTGATGATCGCGGGCAGCAAGGCCGACAGCCTCTACATGTCGGAGCAAGCCTTTGCCAGGGCCACCGGTACCCAGGACAAAAAACTGTTCACCATCGAGGGCGCGACCCATATCGATACCTATTGGGTGCCTGCGTATGTGGACGTCGCCATGGACCAGTTGACCGCGTTTTACGAAAGAACGCTCTGACTTGAAGGGATACGTCACATGAAGAACACCTTGATAGGCCTCGCGGTGTGCGCCGCGGCCCCGTTTGCCGACGCCGCCGGTGCGGACAATGCCAGCGAGTCCCGGACCGTGCAGCACATCAGCCGGGCGGGCAGTCAGGCCGCGGTTGCGGGACCTGCGGATTATTTCACCGGGCGAGTACGCGTCGATCCCTTGTTTCCCGCCATGGACGAGATCAATGCGTCCGGCGCTTATGTCAGCTTCGAACCGGGGGCGCGCTCGGCCTGGCACACCCACCCCGCTGGACAGCGGTTGGTGGTGACGTCCGGCGTGGGACTGGTCCAGGAATGGGGCAAGCCGGTGCAGCAAATCCGCCCGGGCGACGTGATCGTCTGCCCTCCGGGCGTCAAGCACTGGCACGGCGCCACGGCGACGAGCGCCATGACGCACCTGGCCGTGACGGGTTCGGTGGAGGGTAAGAATGTGCAATGGCTGGAGAAAGTGACCGACGAGCAATACCATGCCCAGGGTTCGCTGGCGCCGAAGGACGAGCCTGCGAACCCGCCGGTGTCCGAGACGCTGTCTGCCAGGCAACAGGCCATCCCGTTGATCGCCGCGGCCATGGCCACCAGTAACATGCCGGGGCTCAATACCGCGTTGAATCGGGGACTGGATGCGGGCCTGACGGTCAGCGAGGCGAAGGAAGTCCTGGTGCAGCTCTACGCCTACAGCGGTTTTCCACGCAGTCTCAATGCACTCGGTGAACTGATGAAGGTGGTCGAGGCACGCAAGCAACGTGGCGTCCAGGATGCTCCGGGGCGCGAGCCCGGCCGGGTCATTCCCGTCGGCGACGCATTGCTGGCGGCGGGCAAAGCCAATCAGACACGCATTGCCGGAGCGCCTGTCCAGGGCCCGTTGTTCGACTTCGTTCCCGTCATCAACCAGTACTTGCAAGCGCATCTGTTCGGCGACATCTTCGAGCGCGACAACCTGGACTGGCAGAGTCGTGAGCTGGCCACTGTCGCGGCCTTAGCCGTCACACCCGGTGTCGAGCCGCAACTGCGCTCGCACATGGCTGCCAGCCTGCGGGTCGGCCTGACGGCTGCGCAATTACGTCAGCTGGTTCAACTGCTGGCTGACCAGGGTGATAGCGCTGCGGCCAAGCGTGCCGGCGAGGCGCTGGAAAGCGTCCAGGCCAGTCAGCCCTCATAGCGCAGGGCTTCGCGCAGCAAGGTGAAGGCCGGTGAACTCTGGCGACGGCTCGGATAATAGAGGTGGTAGCCAGAGAAGGGTTCACACCAGTCCTTGAGTACGTGAATCAGCCGACCCTGCGCGACATGCTCCAGCACCAGGTTCTCCGGCATGTAGGCCAGTCCCAGCCCCTGGAGGGCCGCCTCCAGGCGCATGGCGATGTTGTTGAACACCAGTTGGCCTTCAACCCGAACGTTCAGTTCTTGCCCGTCTTTCTCGAACTCCCACAGGAACAGGCCGCCGTGAGTCGGCATGCGCAGGGTGATGCAGTTGTGCTCCATGAGATCGCTCGGTATGACCGGTCTGGGATAGCGGGCGAAGTACGCCGGGGAGCCCACCACCGCCATCCGCATGTCAGGGCCGATGCGCATCGCGATCATGTCCTTGGCCACCTGCTGGCCCAGCCGTACCCCTGCGTCGAAACCTTGCGCCACGATATCGGTAAAGCCGTAGTCGACGATGATTTCGATACTGAGGTCGGGATTGTCAGGCAGCAACCTGGAGAGTACGGGGTGCAGGATCGTGATTGCGGAGTGTTCACCAGCCGTGATGCGCAATTTACCGGCCGGCTTGTCGCGATATTCGCTGAGCAATGCCAGTTCGTTATCGATCTCTTCGAATCTCGGGGCAATAACCTTCAGCAAGTGCTCGCCTGCCTGCGTCGCACAGACACTGCGCGTGGTGCGAGAAAGCAGCCTGACGCCCAGGTGATCTTCCAGCTGGCGCATCGCCCGGCTCAAGGCGGGTTGAGACATGCCGAGCTTGGCCGCCGCGCGGGTGAAGCTGCGCTCCTGGGCAACGGCCGAGAAAATCGCCAGTTGGTCATAACGTTCAGTGGTCATTGATCCGCCCCCGTTATAAAAGGCTTTCGATTATGCCTTTTTTGCGATGGATCGTCCGATCCGCAAGGGTGGGAGGAAACAGAGATGCCTTAGTAAAAGCGGGAATCAAGCGCTTGAACAATGGGTGACTGGCCTGCATCGCAGAGGCTTGTCGGGAAGCCAGGGTATTGATTCATGAAGGTTCCGTGCGGGCCTGCCCCTGAGGGAGGCAGGCCGTTGAAATGGCAGGGTTAACGAACCATGCACGGACGCTTGTTGTTGAATTCCCAACCCGACACCAGATACCGCATGGCGGTGGCGTCATCGCGGGCGCCCAGGCCCATGGATTTATAGATTTCATGGGCTTGCATCAGCGCGTCCCAGTCCAGCTCGACGCCCAGGCCGGGCTTCTTGGGCACTTCAACCAAGCCACCTTTGATCTGCAAGGGCTCCTTGGTCAGGCGCTGACCGTCCTGCCAGATCCAGTGGGTGTCGATGGCGGTGATGTTGCCCGGGGCAGCGGCGGCAACGTGGGTGAACATGGCGAGCGAGATATCGAAATGGTTGTTCGAGTGAGAACCCCACGTCAGCCCCCATTCATTGCACATTTGTGCAACTCGCACGGATCCCTGCATCGTCCAGAAATGCGGGTCGGCCAACGGGATATCGACAGATTGCAACTGGATGGCATGCCCCATCTGGCGCCAGTCGGTGGCAATCATATTGGTGGCCGTGCGCAGGCCCGTGGCGCGGCGGAACTCGGCCATCACTTCGCGGCCGGAGTAGCCATTTTCCGCGCCGCACGGGTCTTCGGCATAGGCCAGGACGTGATGCTGGTCTCGGCACAGGGCCACGGCTTCCTTGAGCGACCAGGCACCGTTTGGGTCAAGGGTGATGCGGGCGTCGGGGAAGCGTTCAGACAATGCGGTAACGGCGGCAATTTCGTCTTCGCCCCGAAGCACGCCACCCTTGAGTTTGAAATCTTTGAAACCGTAGCGATCGTAGGCCGCCTCAGCGAGTGCGACCACCGACTCCGGTGTCAGGGCCTCCTTGTTGCGCAGGCGGAACCACTCGTTATCCGCATCCTGCTCCGAGCGATAGCCCAGATCAGTCTTGTTGCGGTCGCCGACGTAAAACAGGTAACCCAGCATTTCAACGGCATCGCGTTGCTGGCCCTCGCCGAGCAGTGCCGCGACGGGTACCTGCAAGTGTTGTCCGAGCAGATCCAGCAATGCCGATTCCACAGCCGTCACGGCATGGACTGCGATGCGAAGATCGAAAGTTTGCAGGCCACGCCCCCCCGCGTCGCGGTCAGCGAAGGCGGTTCGGACGTTGTTCAATAGACGTTGATAGTTGCCGATTGACTGGCCGATCAGCAAGTCACGGGCATCCTCCAGCGTCTTGCGGATACCTTCGCCACCGGGCACTTCACCGACGCCGACGTGACCCGAACTGTCGGTCAGAATCAGAATGTTACGCGTAAATAGAGGGCCGTGAGCGCCACTCAGATTGAGCAGCATGCTGTCATGCCCCGCCACCGGGACGACTTTCAGGTCGCTGATAACAGGTGCGCCAGTGGTTGCTTGGGCTGGGTTCAAAGCGTCCATGAGTTCATACCTTTCTTGTAGTTGGGTGTAGTGGGCCTGTGTGTCTCGCCGCCGTTGCCTCGGTGGGCTTGGGCTCGTGAGTCACGCCTTTGAGTTCAATACGTTTGATTTCGCCGACGATGAACAGGTAGCTGATGGCGGCGACCAGCGCGTTGGCGCCAACGAACACCAAGGCCATTTTGAAAGAGCCGGTGGCGGCAATGATGTAACCGATGATGATCGGCGTTGAGATCGAAGACAGGTTGCCGAAGGTGTTGAACAAGCCACCTGAAAGCCCTGCGATTTGCTTGGGCGATGTATCCGACACGACGGCCCAGCCCAGTGCGCCGATCCCCTTGCCGAAGAACGCCAGCGCCATGAAGCACACCACCATCCAGTCAGCCTCGACGTAGTTGCAGATGATCATGCTCATCGATAACAACATGCCGCACACGATGGGGGTCTTGCGTGCCACGCTCAGAGAGTTGCCGCGACGCAGCAGGGTGTCTGAAATGACGCCGCCCAGGACGCCGCCCAGAAAGCCGCAAATGGCCGGTAGCGAAGCAATGAACCCGGCCTTCAAAATGGTCATGCCGCGTTCTTGTACGAGATAAACCGGGAACCAGGTGAGGAAGAAGTAGGTGAGGGCATTGATGCAAAACTGGCCGATGTAGATGCCCATCATCATGCGGTTAGTCAGAAGCTGACGGATGTAGTCCCACTTGGGGCCGCCGTCCTTTTTCCCTCTTGAATCCTCAAGGTCGACCAGTCCGCCATTGTCAGCGATGTACTTGACCTCGGCGGCGTTGACCAACGGGTGATCCTTCGGCCCGTAGATCACCTTCATCCAGATCAGAGAGAACAGGATGCCCAAGGCGCCCATGACGATGAACACATGCTGCCAGCCGTAGGTGTAGACGATCCATCCCATCAGCGGTGCGAAAAGTGCGGTGGCAAAGTATTGCGCCGAGTTGAAGATGGCTGACGCCGTTCCGCGTTCCTTGGTCGGAAACCACGTGGCGACGATTCGCGCATTGCCCGGGAACGAAGGGGCTTCGGCAAGACCCACCATGAAGCGCAGCAGGAACAGCAGCACCACGGCGGTCGAGATGCCGAACTCACCGATATAGCCCTGCAACAGGGTGAACAATGACCAGGTGAAAATACTCCCCGCGTAGACTTTCTTTGAGCCGAAGCGGTCAAGGAGCCAGCCGCCCGGGATCTGGCCCAGTACATAAGCCCAGCCGAACGCTGAAAAGATGTAGCCGAGGGTCACGGCGTCCAGACCAAAGTCTTTTTGAATACTGGAGCCCGCGATGGAGATGGTTGCCCGGTCGGCATAGTTGATCGTTGTCACCAGGAACAGCATGAGCAGGATCAAATAGCGGACGCGGGTTTTCTTGGGTTCTTGCATGGTTGACGCTCCCACGAATTATTTTTGTGCGGGTAGACCTGTCAGGTCGACGATATCCGTCATGTGTCGTTGTATGTTGTCGTACAACGATAGCGCTATCATTAAACAGATAGCGCTATCATTTCAAGCGCCATTTGGCGGGATTTTTGGCATTGAATCAGGTGCTGGCGCGTTCGATCAGCTCGAAGCCTGTGTCTGTCTGGCTTACAGAGGCATCGCGGCTGCCGGAAAATCTTTCCAGCAGGGCTTCGGCGACTTCCCGCCCCATTCGTGCGGAATTGACGCTGACCGTGGAAAGCGCAGGGTGAGCGAATTTTGCGTTGGTGATGTCGCCGAATCCGAGGACGGCGACATCCTGGGGTACGCGCAGACCCTGGCTGGCGGCTTCGGCAAGCACGCCGAAGGCCAGGGTGTCCGAGCTACAGAAAATCAGTTCAGGTCGGGATTCGCGCTGCTGGAGGCGTTTCAGGCCGACTCTGCCGACTTCCCATGTCGAAGGCAGGGGCAGGATTTCTACAGGCACGTCGTGCAGATCATGCTCCCTGAGCCTTTCAATCAGGCTATTGCAGCGTCGAATGGCACGTGGGTCATCGACCGAAATAACCGAAAATCGACGGTAACCCTTTGCATAAAAGTGATCAGCGACGAGCACGCCGACTTTTTCATGGGAAAAACCGACTTGCATGTCCAGTGCGGTATCGCTCAGGTCCCAGGCTTCAACGACGGGAATGCCCGCCGATGCAAGCCGGTTTCTGCTGGCTTGCGTGTGGAGGGTGCCCGTCAGAACGATGCCGTCCGGACGCCGGCCCAGAATGGCTTCAAGCAAGACCTCCTCTTTTTCAGGGGAGTAGCCAGTCGGGCCCAGGAGGGATTGATAACCCGCTTCGGTCAGCCGATCCATCATGGCTTGTACCGCACCGGCGAAAATCGAGTTGGCGATGGTCGGAAGCAGAATGGCAACCAGCCGGCTTTTACTGGAGGCAAGGCTTCCGGCCAACAGGTTGGGCACATAGCCCATCTCGCGTACCGTTTCCAGGACATGTTGCCTGGTTGAATCACTGACCAGCTCCGGGCGGTGCAGGGCGCGCGAGACGGTAATAGGCGAAACGCCTGCCTTGAGCGCAACGTCAGCCACGGTGAGCGGGGTTTCAGAGCTGCCATTGGCGGAGGCAATCTCACGTTTCGACTTTTTGGCCACAAAATACCCGGCGATTCAACTAGTAAGAACAATAGGGGATGTTAACGGGCTTTTCGAAGCCATACCATGAGGCAGGCGTGGTTTAGGGCTCTGTGCCAGATCGTCCGGAAAGAGGTCCCCGAATGCGCTTGTTTCTATATATAGAGAAGAGTTGCGATTAGAGGTGGAGATTTCGAGGTGGTTTCAACCTCGTGCGCTGGCTGTCAAGAGAAGGGTGGAAATCAAGTATCTGAAAGCTAAGAAGAAAATTTCAAAAAAAATGCTTTTAAGCGCTTGACGGGTTCGCTGGTGTCTGTAGAATGCGCACCTCGGTTGAGACGAACATCTTAACCAACCGCTCTTTAACAACTGAATCAAGCAATTCGTGTGGGTGCTTGTGGTATCAGACTGCTAGTCAACAGATTATCAGCATCACAAGTTACTCCGCGAGAAATCAAAGATGTAACCAAC
>NZ_CABVIY010000005.1 GCF_902498195.1 Pseudomonas fluorescens
GTTGGTTACATCTTTGATTTCTCGCGGAGTAACTTGTGATGCTGATAATCTGTTGACTAGCAGTCTGATACCACAAGCACCCACACGAATTGCTTGATTCAGTTGTTAAAGAGCGGTTGGTTAAGATCTTTCGTCTCAACCGAGGCGCGCATTCTACAGCAGCCTCATTTGCTGTCAAGTGGTTATTTTCAGAAGTTTTCAAAGTTTCCTTTGTAACTTCAACCACTTGCGCTTCCGATCTCTCGTCAGCGGGAGGCGAATTCTACAGCGTTACACGCTGCTGTCAACACCTCTTTTTCAACTCCCTTTCGGCTTCGATGACCTGAAGCAACTTGCTGTCGAAACCTACGTAACTCATTGTTTACCAAGGAGTTTTCCGTTTCGACTGCGCCGGAAGTGGGGCGAATTATAGACATCTGAAATCTGCCGTCAACCTCTAATTTCATAAATCTGTCATATAGGTCAAAAAGCCCCGAAAACGAGAAGGCCGGCTCAAGTGAGCCGGCCTTCTTCCCCTCTACTTACAAGCTAGGGAACGCGAACTGCGAAGCTTCATGGCTCGCGCGTTGCGGCCAACGCTGGGTGATGGCCTTGCGGCGAGTGTAGAAACGCACACCATCCGGACCGTAGGCGTGCAGGTCACCAAAGAGCGAACGCTTCCAGCCACCGAAGCTGTGATAGGCCACCGGCACCGGCAACGGCACATTGACGCCGACCATGCCGACTTCGATCTCATCGCAGAACAACCGCGCCGCTTCCCCGTCACGGGTGAAGATGCAGGTGCCGTTGCCATACTCGTGATCGTTGATCAGTTGCATCGCCTCTTCCAGGCTGTTGACCCGGACGACGCACAGCACCGGACCGAAGATCTCTTCTTTATAGATGCGCATCTCTGGCGTGACGTTGTCGAACAGGCAGCCTCCCAGGAAGAAACCTCCCTCGTGACCGGCAACGCTCAGACCACGACCGTCCACCACCAGCGTCGCACCGGCCGCCACGCCGTCTTCGACATAACCGCTGACCTTGTCACGCGCCTGACCGGTGACCAGAGGCCCCATGTCCAGACCACAGGTCGTACCAGCACCGATTTTCAGCGCCTTGATCTGTGGCGTCAGTTTCGCCACCAGCGCGTCGGCCACCTGGTCACCCACGCAGACAGCCACCGAGATCGCCATGCAGCGTTCGCCACAGGAACCGTAGGCCGCGCCCATCAGTGCGCTGACGGCGTTATCCAGATCCGCATCGGGCATCAGCACCGCATGGTTCTTCGCCCCGCCCAATGCCTGGACGCGTTTGCCGCGCTTGGTGCCTTCGGCATAGATGTATTCGGCAATCGGCGTGGAACCGACAAAACTCAACGCCTTGACTTCCGGCGCTTCGATCAGTGCATCCACCGCAACCTTGTCACCGTGCACAACGCTCAGCACACCTTTGGGCAGGCCGGCTTCCAGCAGCAGTTGCGCGATCAGCAGCGTCGAACTCGGGTCACGTTCGGAAGGCTTGAGGATGAAGCAGTTACCGCAGACGATCGCCAACGGGTACATCCACAGCGGCACCATGGCCGGGAAGTTGAACGGTGTGATACCGGCCACTACGCCCAGCGGCTGGAAGTCTGACCAGGCATCAATGTTCGGGCCGACGTTACGGCTGTATTCGCCCTTGAGGATTTCCGGTGCGGCGCAAGCGAATTCGACGTTCTCGATACCGCGCTTCAATTCACCGGCGGCGTCTTCCAGGGTCTTGCCGTGCTCTTCGCTGATCAACTGGGCGATGCGGGCTTCGTTCTGCTCCAGCAACTGCTTGAAGCGGAACATCACCTGGGCGCGCTTGGCCGCAGGCGTGTTGCGCCAGGCCGGGAACGCGGCCTTGGCGGCATCGATGGCGTGTTGAATGGTTTCACGGCTGGCCAATGGCAGCTTGTGGATCGCCTGGCCGGTCGACGGGTTGAACACGTCGGTGGTGCGGCCGGATTCGGTGACCAGCTCACCATTGATCAAATGCGGAATAACGCTCATGGAAGCTCCTGAAAAGTTGTCCACAGGCGCCCTCTTCGGGACGCCTGTCGTGTGCGTCTATATAGAAGGAGAAATCAGTCGATCTTGCTCAGCACTTCGCCGACCGCGTCGAACAGACGATCAAGGTCCTGCGGCTTGCTGTTGAAGGTTGGGCCGAACTGCAGGGTGTCGCCGCCGAAGCGCACGTAGAACCCGGCTTTCCACAGCGCCATACCGGCTTCGAATGGACGCACGATGGCGTCGCCATCACGCGGTGCGATCTGGATCGCGCCGGCCAGGCCGTAGTTGCGGATGTCGATGATGTTTTTGGTGCCCTTCAGGCCGTGCAGCGCATTTTCGAAATGCGGCGCGACTTCGGCCACGCTTTGCACCAGGTTTTCCTTTTGCAGCAGGTCGAGTGCTGCCAGGCCTGCGGCGCACGCCACCGGGTGGGCGGAATAGGTGTAGCCGTGGGGGAATTCCACTGCGTATTCAGGCGTCGCCTGGTTCATGAAGGTCTGGTAGATCTCGGAGCTGGCAATCACCGCGCCCATCGGGATCGCGCCGTTGGTGACTTGCTTGGCGATGCACATCAGGTCCGGGGTCACGCCGAAGGTGGTAGCGCCAAACATGGTGCCGGTACGCCCGAAACCGGTGATCACTTCGTCGAACACCAGCAGGATGTTGTGTTGATCGCAAATCTCGCGCAGACGCTTGAGGTAACCCTGTGGCGGCACCAGCACGCCAGCGGAACCGGCCAAGGGCTCGACGAACACGGCTGCGATGTTCGAGGCATCGTGCAGCTCGATCAGCTTCAGCAGTTCATCGGCCAGAGCGATACCGCCCTGCTCCGGCATGCCACGGGAGTAGGCGTTGCTCGCCAGCAAGGTGTGCGGCAGGTGATCGACGTCCATCATCGCCTGGCCGAACAGTTTGCGGTTGCCGTTGACGCCGCCGAGGCTGGTGCCGGCGATGTTCACGCCGTGATAGCCACGGGCACGACCGATCATTTTGGTCTTGGTCGACTGGCCTTTCAGGCGCCAGTAGGCACGCACCATCTTCACGGCAGTATCGGCGCACTCGGAGCCCGAGTCGGTGAAGAACACGTGGTTCAGGTTGCCCGGCGTCAGGTCGGTGATTTTTTCCGCCAGCTGGAACGACAGCGGGTGGCCGTACTGGAAGCCTGGGGAGTAATCGAGGGTGCCGAGTTGCTTGGCCACCGCCTCTTGAATTTCCTTGCGGGTGTGCCCGGCGCCGCACGTCCACAGGCCCGACAGCGAGTCATAGACTTTGCGGCCCTTGTCGTCGATCAGCCAGCTGCCTTCGGCGCCCACGATCAGGCGCGGATCGCGCTGGAAGTTGCGGTTGGCGGTGTAAGGCATCCAGTGCGCGTCGAGCTTGAGCTGGCTGGCCAGAGAAGTCGGGGCGTTTTCAGGCAAGTTCATGGGCGAAACCTCGCAAGGCAATAAGCGGCGTAGGGATTGAAAAGCGTTGTTGCAGCTAAATTGCCACGAGGATAAAGTCGGTGAAATCCAACTCTTCTAACCTTTAGTCAGCCAACGACTAAACTATCGGACCCTTCACATGAGCAGCCGCCGCCCCGACCCGTTGTCGCAAGTCAGCGACTTCGACATCCGCCTGTTGCGGATCTTTCGCAGCGTGGTCGAATGCGGTGGTTTCTCTGCCGCCGAAAGCGTGCTCGGCATCGGTCGCTCGGCGATCAGCCAACAGATGAGCGATCTGGAACAGCGTCTCGGCCTGCGCCTGTGCCAGCGTGGTCGCGCCGGTTTTTCCCTGACCGAAGAAGGCCGCGAGGTCTATCAATCGGCCTTGCAGCTATTAAGTGCGCTGGAAAGTTTTCGGACCGAGGTCAATGGCCTGCACCAGCATTTGCGCGGCGAACTGACCATCGGCCTGACCGATAACCTGGTTACCCTGCCCCACATGCGCATTACCCATGCCCTGGCACAATTGAAGGAGCGCGGGCCGGACGTGCAGATTCAGATCCGCATGATCGCGCCCAACGAAGTGGAGCAAGGCGTGCTCGATGGTCGATTGCATGTCGGTGTAGTGCCACAGGCCAGCGCCTTGTCGGGCCTGGAGTATCAACCGCTGTATAGCGAACGTTCACTGTTGTACTGCGCGGTTGGCCACCCGCTGTTTTATGTCGATGACAAGCAACTGGACGACGCGCGCCTCAACAGCCAGGACGCGATCGCCCCGACCTTCCGCTTGCCAGCGGACATCCAGGCGCATTACCAGGCGCTCAATTGCACGGCCAGTGCATCGGATCGCGAAGGCATGGCCTTCCTGATCCTGACCGGGCGCTACATCGGCTATCTGCCCGATCACTACGCCAGCCTCTGGGTGCAACAGGGTCGATTGCGCGCGCTGAAGCCCACCGCACGCTTCTATGACCTGAGCCTTGCCTCGGTCACGCGCAAGGGACGTCGACCGCATCTGGTGCTGGAGAGTTTTCTGGAGAGCCTGGCGGCGACGCGATAGCCCGCTGCACTTCGGGTTTTATCGTGTCAGGACTTGTCTGTAGCTTGCGGGTACGCTATCAACGCACTGGCCGCACCCACCCACCTTTCGGAAGTGCCTATGACCTTTGAAGTCCCAGCCCACGGCGGCAAACCCGCCAGCCGCATTCGTCAGAAGAACGAAGAGACCATCATCAAAGCCGCCGAAGACGAGTTCGCCCGTCACGGATTCAAAGGCACCAGCATGAACACCATTGCCCTGAATGCCGGGCTGCCGAAAGCCAACCTGCATTATTACTTCACCAACAAGCTCGGTTTGTACGTGGCGGTGCTGAGCAACATCATCGAGTTGTGGGACAGCACCTTCAACACCCTGACCGCCGAGGACGATCCGGCCGAAGCCCTGACCCGCTACATTCGCGCCAAGATGGAATTTTCCCGGCGCCAGCCACAGGCCTCGCGGATCTTCGCCATGGAGGTCATCAGCGGTGGCGAATGCCTGACCGAATATTTCAACCAGGACTATCGCACCTGGTTCCAGGGCCGGGCCGCGGTGTTTCAAGCGTGGATCGATGCAGGCAAAATGGACCCGGTCGACCCGGTCAACCTGATCTTCCTGTTGTGGGGCAGCACCCAGCATTACGCAGACTTCGCCACCCAGATCTGCCGGGTCAGCGGACGTAGCAAATTGACCAAACAGGACATGGAAGACGCCGGCAACAACCTGATCCGTATCATTCTCAAGGGCTGCGGCCTGACGCCAACCATCTAAGACGCTTATGCCATTTACCCTCAGCGGTTTTTGCGAGTTCCGCGAAGAGATTCGCAAAAGCCGCTTCATCACCTTCGCCGCGCCGATCGACAGCCCTGCGCAAGCCCAGGCATTCATCGAGCAGCACAGCGACCTCAACGCCACGCACAATTGCTGGGCGTGGAAACTCGGCGATCAATACCGCAGCACCGACGACGGCGAGCCCGGCGGCACTGCTGGCCGGCCGATCCTGGCGGCGATCGAGGCCCAGGATTGCGACCGGGTCGCGGTGCTGGTGATTCGCTGGTATGGCGGCATTCAGCTGGGCACCGGCGGGCTCGCCCGGGCCTATGGTGGGGGTGCCAACAAATGCCTGCAAGCCGCGCCGAAAATCGAGCTGATCAGTCGGGTGCCACTGCGGTGTGCCTGTGCATTCAGTGAACTGGCGTTAGTGAAGTTACGAGTCGCGGACCTGGGAGGTCTGATCGTTCAAGAAGAGTTCACCGCCAATGGCGTTAATCTGCAACTGGCCGTGGGTGAACAACAGATCGATGCATTGCAATCGCAACTGGCCGACTTGAGTCGCGGGCGAATTTTATTGCAGCGCTAAAGGCTGCGATCTTTTGGGGCAATACCGATTGTCGGTGCACTGCACAGTTGCCCACATCTACTGTGCACCCGACTGTGGATAACCTGAGCACATACGGCTGTAACCCTTCTGTCATGCGGCTTTGCGGGCTTTGATCATTTTTCGTCCAAATTTCCTTTCACCGTAAAAAATCCGCGCAAAAACATGCACTTAGATCGGTTTATCACCATTAGAAGATAGCCGCCCCGCCCTTATACCCGTCGTTTGCGCTTGCGCACAAATACTGTGGAGCAATCTGTGGATAACCCGTTCATGGCCCTCGCGGCACCATGCCGGGCATGGCTTGCGCTCACCTGCTCACTTTTTGACCAATGTTCCACGCGTAAAACTGGAGCCTGATCAACGGCTTCGCCCTCGATTGGTGCCGGACACAAGACCAAATCACGGCCAGGCCCCATGCCCAGGCGCTTGCCGTGCAGGACTTTCAAGCTTTCCTGACTCAATGGCCAGGAAATTGCTTTATCCACAGGCATAACCAGCCGCCTTGAGCCCGTCATGCCCAACTCCGTGCCGATTCCCGATCAAACGCCCCGCCTGCAGCTGCGCAGAATCACCAAACGCTATCCCGGCTGCCTGGCCAACGACGCCATCGACCTGAGCATCGCCCCAGGTGAAATCCACGCTTTGCTCGGCGAAAACGGTGCCGGCAAAAGTACCTTGATGAAAATCATCTATGGCGTGGTCCAGGCCGATGCCGGGGAACTGCTCTGGCAAGGACAGCGAGTGACCATGCGCAACCCGGCCCAGGCACGCGGCCTCGGGATCGGCATGGTGTTCCAGCATTTCTCGTTATTCGAAACCTTGAGTGTGGCGCAGAACATCGCCCTGGCCATGGGCGCCAGGGCGGGTACGCCGAAACAGCTTGAACCGAAAATCCGCGAAGTCTCGCAGCGCTATGGCATGGCGCTGGAACCGGAGCGACTGGTCCACAGCCTGTCGATCGGCGAACGGCAACGGGTCGAAATCATTCGCTGCCTGATGCAGGACATTCGCCTGCTGATCCTCGACGAACCGACCTCGGTGCTGACCCCACACGAAGCCGACGACCTGTTCGTCACCCTGCGCCGGCTCGCCGCCGAGGGCTGCAGCATTCTGTTCATCAGTCACAAACTCGGCGAAGTCCGTGCCTTGTGCCACAGCGCGACCGTACTGCGCGGCGGTCGGGTGGCCGGGCATTGCGTACCGGCCGAGTGTTCGGACCCGCAACTGGCGCAGTTGATGGTGGGCGAAGCGGCGCAACTGATCACCGACTACCCGAAAGCCACCGGCACCGAGGCCTTTTTGCAGGTAGATGGCTTGTCCTGGCACAACCCGGACCCGTTCGGCTGTTCACTCAAGGGCATTGATCTTGAGGTGCGCAGCGGCGAAATCGTCGGCATCGCCGGGGTGGCCGGCAACGGCCAGGACGAATTGCTGGCCTTGCTCAGTGGCGAACAGCGGCTGGTCCGCGAAGAGGGCGCGACGATCCGTTTCGGCCGCGCACCGGTTGCGCATTTGCCCCCCGATGCCCGACGTCGACACGGACTGGCGTTCGTCCCTGCAGAACGCCTGGGCCATGGTGCCGTGCCGGAACTGAGTCTGGCGGACAACGCCCTGCTCACCGCATTTCAACAGGGGTTGGTGAGCAAGGGCCTGGTGCAGCGCAGCAAAGTCGAGGCGTTGGCCCGGGTCATCATCCAGCGTTTCGGCGTCAAGACACCGGGCAGCCAGACCCCGGCCCGCAGCCTGTCTGGCGGCAACTTGCAGAAATTCATCCTCGGCCGGGAAATCCTCCAGCAGCCCAAACTGCTGGTGGCCGCCCACCCGACCTGGGGCGTCGATGTCGGCGCCGCGGCGACCATCCACCGCGCATTGATTGCCTTGCGCGATGCCGGCGCGGCGATCCTGGTGATCTCCGAAGACCTCGACGAACTGTTCCAGATCGGCGACCGCCTCGGTGCCTTGTGCGGCGGACGGCTGTCACCGCTCAGGGCCACAGTCGACACCCGCCTGATCGATGTCGGCGGCTGGATGGCCGGCCGGTTCGACGCCCCTCAACCCCGCGCATCCGCAACGCTTTAACGGAGTGTCACATGCTGCTTTCTCTTGAACCCCGTGGCCAGCAATCGCGCCTGATGCTCTGGTGCTCGCCGTTGCTGGCGGCGGGCCTGACCCTGGGCTGCGGCTCGCTGCTTTTTGTGGCCTTGGGGCATGATCCGTGGCTGACCTTGCACACGTTGCTGATCGCCCCGGTGAGCGACTTGTATGGCCTATCCGAGTTGCTGGTCAAGGCCTTGCCGATTCTGCTCTGCGCCTTGGGCCTGGCCGTGGCGTATCAGGCGCGGATCTGGAACATCGGCGCCGAAGGTCAACTGCTGCTGGGCGCCTTGGCCGGCAGTGCGCTGGCGGTGAACCTCATCGACCTGCAAAGCCGCTGGGCGCTGGTGCTGATCCTGTGCACCGGCACCCTGGCCGGCGCCGCGTGGGCCGGGCTGACCGCCTGGTTGCGCACGCACTTCAACGCCAACGAAATCCTCACCAGCATCATGCTCAATTACATCGCCCTGAACCTGCTGCTGTACTGCGTGCACGGCCCGTTGAAGGACCCGGACGGGTTCAACTTTCCGCAGTCGGCGATGTTTGGCGATGCCAGTCGCTTGCCGTTGCTGATGGACGACGGTCGCGTCCACTTCGGCGTGTATTTCGCCCTGCTCGCCCTGGTCGTGGTGTGGGTGTTGTTGCAGAAAAGCTTTGTCGGGTTCCAGATCAAAGTGCTCGGGCTGGACAAGCGCGCGGCCGGTTTCGTGGGCTTTCGCGAGAAGCGCCTGATCTGGCTCGCGCTGTTGATCAGCGGTGGGCTGGCGGGCCTGGCCGGTGTCTGTGAAGTCAGCGGGCCGATCGGCCAACTGGTGCCGCAGGTGTCGCCGGGGTACGGCTACGCGGCGATTACCGTGGCGTTTCTCGGGCGCCTGAATCCGATTGGCATTCTGTTTTCCAGCCTGTTGATGGCACTGCTGTACATCGGTGGGGAAAACGCGCAAATGAGCCTGAACCTGCCGCAAGCCATTACCCAACTGTTCCAGGGCATGATGCTGTTTTTCCTGCTGGCCAGCGATGTGCTGATTCTCTACCGCCCGCGATTGAACCTGCGCTGGGCCCACCGCGCACCCGCCGCCCAACCTGCAGGAGCGCTGTGATGGATATTGACCTGCTGAGCAATATTTTCTACGCCATGGTCCGCTGCGGTACGCCGTTGCTGCTGGTGGCGCTGGGTGAACTGATCTGCGAGAAGAGTGGCGTACTCAACCTGGGCCAGGAAGGCATGATGCTGTTTGGTGCGGCCATCGGTTTTATCGTCGCATTCAGCACCGGCAACCTGTGGCTTGGCGTGCTGCTGGCGATGCTCGCCGGGATGCTGCTGTCCTCGCTGTTCGCGCTGGTGGCGCTGGTGTTCAACGCCAATCAGGTGGCCACCGGGTTGGCCTTGACGATTTTCGGGGTGGGCCTGTCGACCTTTGTCGGCGCAGCGTGGGTCGGCAAACCGCTGGCGGGATTCGAGCCGGTGGCGATCCCGTATCTGAGCGACATCCCGCTGATCGGCCGGATGCTGTTTGCGCAGGATGTGCTGGTGTATGGGTCGTTCGTGCTGTTTGCACTGGTGGCCTGGGTGATTGTGAAAAGCCGCATCGGCCTGATTATTCAGGCGGTGGGAGAAAACCCCGACGCGGCCAGTGCCATGGGGTTGCCGGTGTTGGGCGTACGGGCATTGGCGGTGTTGTTCGGCGGGGCGATGGCGGGGTTGGCCGGTGCCTATCTGTCCCTGGCCTACACGCCGATGTGGGCGGAAAACATGAGCGCCGGGCGCGGCTGGATCGCCCTGGCGCTGGTGGTTTTCGCCAGCTGGCGGGTATGGCGCCTGTTGCTTGGCGCGTACCTGTTCGGGCTCGCCAGCATCCTGCATCTGGTGGCGCAGGGATTGGGGCTGGCGATTCCATCAAGTCTGCTGGCGATGTTGCCGTATGTCGCGACCATCGTGGTGTTGGTGCTGCTGTCACGCAATGCGCTGCGCACGCGGCTGTATGCGCCGGTATCGCTGGGGCAGCCGTGGCAGGCCGGACGTTAGCGGTGATCGGTACGGGCCTCTTCGCGGGCAAGCCCGCTCCCACACGTCATGTGCTGACCTTGTGGGAGCGGGCTTGCTCGCGAAGGCGCCCGTACCGGCAACACTTGGACCACGCCCCACGCCAATTCAAAGACCAGGAAAATCACCAACAGCGAACTCCCGCCATGAAGCAACGCATACAGCTGCCAGGCCGCGAACAGGAACCGTCCCGCGGCGTCATACCGCCCATAGACCTTCCGCGGATCACGGATGCGCAGCACTGACCACACGCAGACAATCGAGCCCAGCAGATTCGCCATCAGCCCGTGCATCGGTTCGAACGGCGGCAACGCGCCAGGCAGATTCAAAGCCTGGCTCACACTCAACAACAGCCCATGCAGAGCGGCAAAACTCCACGGCGTGGCAAACGCGGCCATGACGATCAGGTCGTACCACGCGCTGCCGCGCACCAGTTGGCGATATTGTGCTGAAGTCCACATTGGCCTTGCTCCATCAATTCAGGGAGCAACAAGGCTAAAGCCTGGAGTATGCTCCAGGGTCAAGCCCCTTCGAGAGGTCATGATGCGCATCGGTGAATTAGCCCTGGCCAGCGCCGTCAGCCGCGACACGCTGCGATTCTACGAACAGCGCGGACTGATCGCGGCACAACGCAGCGCCAACGGTTATCGCGACTATCCGCCCGACATGGTGCAACTGGTGCTGTACATCAAGACCGCTCAACGATTGGGCTTTACCCTCGGCGAAATCGGCCACAGCGTCGCGGCGCTGTGGCAGTCTGCCGATCCCGACAGTGCCGTCACGCAATTGCTGCAAGACAAGCTCAAGCTGATCGAAACCCGTATCGACGAACTCGGTGCGCTGCGCCAGGAATTGCAGCAACGTCTCCGTCAACGCTGTCCACTGAATCCGTGATTCTCAACCATCAAGGAAGCCACTCATGTCCAAGGCAAAAAACGCACTCATCATCGGCGCCTCCCGGGGGCTGGGCCTCGGCCTGGTGAAAACCCTGCTGGCCGATGGCTGGCAAGTCACCGCCACCGTGCGCAACCCACAAAATGCCGAAGCCTTGCAGGCCCTGGGCAAGGTGCGGGTCGAGAAACTCGACATGGACGATCAGCAAGCGGTGATCGCCTTGAGCCAGCAACTCAAGGGCGAAATGTTCGACCTGCTGTTCGTCAACGCCGGGGTCAAGGGACCGGACGTGCAAACGCCCGGCGGCGCGACGCTGGCGCAAGTCGGCCAGCTGTTTTTCACCAACGCCGTGGCGCCGATCAACCTGGCCCAGCGCTTTGTCGGGCAGATTCGCCCGGATACCGGCGTGCTGGCGTTCATGAGTTCGGTACTGGGCAGCGTGACCATGCCGGACGCGCCGGAACTGGCGTTGTACAAGGCCAGCAAGGCGGCGCTGAACTCGATGACCAACAGTTTCGTCACGCAGTTGGGCGAGCAGAAACTCACCGTGCTGTCGCTGCATCCGGGCTGGGTGAAAACCGACATGGGCGGTGAAGGCGCCGATATCGACGTGCAAACCAGCACCCGTGGCCTGGTCGATCAGGTCAATGCGTATGTCGGCAAGGGCGGGCATCATTTCGTCAATTACCGGGGTGAAACCATTCCCTGGTAACCCCCCAGATCAAATGTGGGAGCGGGCTTGCTCGCGAAGGCGATGCGTCATTCGGCATGGATGTTGAACGTGACGGCCCCTTCGCGAGCAAGCCCGCTCCCACAGGGTTTGATTCCAGACAGGATCTGCGTTGTTCTGTCGGGCGGGGCTTGTCCGTATCGCGCTTTTGATTGAAACTTCGCACCTCGCCTCCCCGGCGACCCTGGATCAGCAGACAGGGCAACACTGAGCTGGCAACCCTGAACCCAACTTTCAGAGGAGCCGGCCAACATGCCTGCGACCCGTACCTGGTTAAAAAATCCCCTCGCCATTTTCACCGCCAACGGTCTCGATGCCCGTGGTGGCCTGGTGCTGCAAGACGGTGTCATCGTCGAAGTGCTCGGCCAGGGCCAGCAGCCTTCCACGCCTTGCAACGAAGTGTTCGATGCCCGCGAACACGTGATCCTGCCGGGGCTGATCAACACCCATCACCACTTCTATCAAACCCTGACCCGCGCCTGGGCGCCGGTGGTCAACCAGCCGTTGTTCCCCTGGCTGAAAACCCTGTACCCGGTCTGGGCACGCCTGACCCCGGAAAAACTGGCCCTGGCCAGCAAAGTGGCGCTGGCCGAACTGCTGCTGTCCGGTTGCACCACCGCCGCCGACCACCATTACCTGTTCCCCCAAGGCCTGGAAAACGCCATCGATGTGCAAGTCGAGAGCGTCCGCGAACTGGGCATGCGCGCCATGTTGACGCGCGGTTCGATGAGCCTCGGTGAAAAAGACGGTGGCTTGCCTCCGCAACAGACCGTGCAGGAAGGCCAGGTCATTCTCGACGACAGCCAGCGCCTGATCGCCGAATACCATGAACGCGGTGACGGCGCGCAAATCCAGATTGCCCTGGCGCCCTGCTCGCCGTTCTCGGTAACCCCGGAAATCATGTCCGCCAGCGCCGAACTGGCGAACAAACTCGATGTGCGCCTGCACACGCACCTGGCGGAAACCCTCGATGAAGAAGACTTCTGCCTGCAACGCTTCGGCCTGCGTACCGTGGATTACCTGGACAGCGTCGGCTGGCTCGGCCCGCGCACCTGGCTGGCCCATGGCATTCACTTCAACCCGGATGAAATCACCCGCCTCGGCGCCGCCGGCACCGGTATCTGCCATTGCCCGAGTTCAAACATGCGCCTGGCTTCCGGCATTTGCCCGAGCATCGAACTGACCGACGCCGGCGCACCGCTGGGCCTGGGCGTGGACGGCTCGGCCTCCAACGACGCGTCGAACATGATCCTCGAAGCGCGCCAGGCGCTGTACATCCAGCGCCTGCGCTACGGCGCCGAGAAGATCACCCCGGAACGCGTACTGGGCTGGGCGACCAAGGGTTCGGCACAGTTGCTCGGTCGCAGCGACATTGGTGAACTGGCCGTGGGCAAGCAGGCTGACCTGGCGCTGTTCAAGCTCGATGAACTGCGCTTCTCCGGCAGCCATGACCCGGTATCGGCGCTGCTGTTGTGCGGTGCGGACCGGGCGGACCGGGTGATGGTCGGTGGACAGTGGCGGGTGATCGACGGGCAAGTCGAGGGGCTGGACCTGAAGGGATTGATCGCCGATCACAGCCAGGCGGCAAGGCAGTTGATTGCCGGCACCTGACACAACGCTGGCCAATGGTGGGAGCGGGCTTGCTCGCGAAAGCGGTGTGTCATTCAACAGTATTGTCGACTGAGACGCCTTCTTCGCGAGCAAGCCCGCTCCCACAGCGTTCTGAGGTGTGTTTCAAAGACCGAGAAGCGACAGCATGATGAACGTCGCAAACAGCACGAAATGGGTCATGCCCTCGATGGCGTTGGTTTCGCCATCGTTGAGGTTGATCGCGCTGACGATCAGGGTGATGAAGATCATCACGGTCTGCACCGGGGTCATGGCCATCTGGAAAGGCTGGCCGGTGTAGAGCGCCATGGCTTCCATCACCGGCACCGTCAGAATCACCGTCGACAGCGACGCGCCCAACGCAATGTTGACCACCGACTGCATGCGGTTGGCCAGTGCCGCACGCAATGCCGTCAGGATTTCCGGCGCGGCGGAGATCGCCGCCACCAGGATCGCCGTGATCACCGGCGGTGCGCCCGTTCCTTCCAGGCCCAGGTCGAGGGTCTTGGACATCACTTCGGCCAGAGCGCCAATGACCACCACGCCAAACACCAGAATGCCAATCGACAGCGGCAGGCTGATCGGTGCCGGCTCCGTTTCCTGAGGGTCTTTCCTGCGGCGCTTGTCCGGGTAGCTGTAGCTGAAAAAGTAGCTGTGCGGCCCCACCTGCATGCGCAGGAACAAGGCGTAAAGCACCACCATCGCGCCGATGGTGAACGCCGAATACAGCTTCCAGTTCGATTCGGGAATGAACTCGGGCACCACCATCGACACACCCATGGCGGTGAGGATCATCACGCTGTAGCTGCGTGCCGAGTCATCGTTATAGGACTGCTCGCCATGCTTGAGCCCGCCCATCAACGCCGCCAGGCCGAGGATGCCGTTGATGTCGAGCATCACCGCCGAATAGATCGTGTCGCGCACCAACGTCGCGGAGGCTTCGTTGCTCATCATGATCGCCAGGATCACCACTTCCACCAGCACCGCGGCCAGGGTCAGGATCATCGTGCCGTAGGGATCGCCGACCTTTTCCGCCAGCCGTTCGGCTTGATGGGCGACGCGCATCGAGGCGGCGACGATGAACCCGATCAGCACCAGCCCGGCGCCCAGCGCCACCGCCTGCCCGCTGTGCAACAACCCATGCTCCAGGGGGAATGCAACGAGGGCGGCGATCAGCGCCAGCAGCAGAAAGGTTTCTTGCTTGAGGATCGTGAGCATGACGGGCCTGTTTGCCATGGAGGAGCGATGAGGTACTGACTGCGGGACGGCGCTAACGTTTCGTTACACCTTAGCGCACCAATGGATGGCAACCGATTTGTCAGGTGCACTTTTATTGGCCTTGCGCGCCTCTTCGCGGGCAAGCCCGCTCCCACGGGGTATGCGTTGCTTTTGTGGGAGCGCGCTCGCCCGCGAAGGCGTCACCACGGATCTGAATATTTTGTTGTCCGGTTGGTCAGCCTTTTGCATTGACCCTTTCCACACACAACAAAAGGGAGTTCGGGTTCATGCAAATACGTCCACTGCACAAACTGCTGTGCGCCGCCATCAGCCTCGGGATCAGCCTGTCCGCCAGCGCCGCCGATCCGCTGAAAGTCGGCTTCGTCTATATCGGCCCGATCGGGGACCACGGCTGGACATATCAGCATGAACAGGGACGCCAGGCGCTGGCGGAAAAACTCGGCCCGCAGATCACCACTCACTACGTGGAAAACGTCGCCGAAGGCGCGGACGCCGAGCGGGTGATCCGCAACATGGCCAAAGACAAGTACGACCTGATCTTCACCACGTCTTTCGGCTACATGAACCCGACGCTCAAGGTCGCCAAACAGTTTCCCAAGGTGACCTTCGAGCACGCCACCGGCTACAAGCAGGACAAGAACCTCGGGACTTACCTGGCGCGTACCTACGAGGGCCGATACATCGGCGGCTTCCTCGCGGCAAAGATGACCAAGAGCAAAAAGATCGGCTACGTCGCCTCGTTCCCGATCCCCGAAGTGATCCGTGACATCAACGCCATTCAACTGGCCCTGAACAAATACAACCCCGGCACCGAGATCAAGGTGGTGTGGGTCAACTCCTGGTTCGATCCGGGCAAAGAGGCCGATGCCGCCAATGCGCTGATCGACCAGGGCGTGGACGTGGTGTTCCAGCACACCGACAGCCCGGCACCGATCCAGGCCGCCGAACGTCGCGGCGTGTATGCCGTCGGCTACGCTTCAGACATGGCGCACTTCGGGCCCAAGGCGGTGCTGACCTCGATCGTCAATGACTGGGCGCCGCACTATATCCAGGCCACCCAGAGCGTGATCGACCATGGCTGGAAATCCGAGGATTACTGGGGCGGCTTGAAGGAAGGCACCGTTGAATTGCCGATCAGCGACCTGGTGCCTGCACCGGTGAAGGCCGAAGCCGAGCAGCTAATCGCCGACATCAAGAGCGGCGCGCTGCGTCCGTTCACCGGGCCGATCAAGGATCAGGCCGGCGTCGAGAAAATCCCGGCCGGCGCGAGCGCGACTAATACGGAACTGGCGTCGATGAATTATTACGTGGAAGGCATGAAGGCCGAGATGCCGAAGTAAGAATCTTCAATCTGAACACCGTACCTGTGGGAGCGGGCTTGCTCGCGAAGACCGGGCATCAGTCAACATCAATGTTGAAGACACACCGCTTTCGCGAGCAAGCCCGCTCCCACAATGGATTTCCAGCGATCATAAGGATTGCGCATGACCAGCCTTCCGATTATCGACATCGCCCCGCTCTACAGCGATGACGCACACGCCTGGCAAACCGTCGCCGGTCAAATCGACCACGCCTGCCGCGAATGGGGCTTTTTCTACATCAAGGGCCACCCGATTTCCGCCGCGCGCCTCGATGCGGTGCTCGACAGTGCCCGGCAGTTCTTCGCCCTGCCGGACGCCGAGAAGCTCAAGATCGACATCACCCAGACCCGCCATCATCGCGGCTACGGCGCGATTGCCACCGAGCAACTTGACCCCGGCAAGCCCAGCGACCTGAAGGAAACCTTCGACATGGGCCTGCACCTGCCGGCCAACCATCCCGAGGTGCTGGCGGAAAAACCCTTGCGCGGTCCCAACCGCCATCCATCGATGCCTGGCTGGGAAGCGCTGATGGAGCAGCACTACCTCGACATGCAAGGACTCGCGCAAACGCTGTTGCGGGCGATGACCCTGGCCCTGGGCATCGAGCGGGACTTCTTCGATTCGCGCTTCCATGAACCGGTCAGCGTGCTGCGGATGATTCATTACCCGCCTCGCCATACCGCCAGTTCCGCCGAGCAGCAAGGCGCCGGCGCCCACACGGACTACGGCTGCATCACTTTGCTCTACCAGGATGCCGCCGGCGGCCTGCAAGTCAGGAGCGTCAAAGGGCAGTGGATCGACGCGCCGCCAATCGACGGCACGTTCGTGGTCAATCTCGGCGACATGATGGCGCGCTGGAGCAACGACCGTTACCTGTCGACACCCCATCGGGTCATCAGTCCGCTGGGCGTGGATCGCTATTCCATGCCGTTCTTCGCCGAGCCGCACCCCGACACCCGCATCGAATGCCTGCCCGGCTGTCAGGATGAGCGGCATCCGGCGAAGTATCCGGGCACTACATGCGCCGAATTCCTGCTCTCGCGCTTCGCCGACACCTACGCTTATCGACGGGAACAGGAGGCGGTGTAATGAACCTTTCGGTCAGGTTTTGCCAATTGTTTGCGCTAGCACCTGTAGAATGCCCGTCATCTGCACCTGATGAGAAAAGCACATGTACGACTGGCTGAACGCACTGCCCAAGGCAGAACTGCACTTGCACCTGGAGGGTTCGCTGGAACCCGAGCTGCTGTTCGCCCTGGCCGAACGCAACAAGATCGCCCTGCCGTGGAGCGATGTCGAAACCCTGCGCAAGGCCTACGCCTTCAACAACCTGCAAGAATTTCTCGACCTCTACTACCAGGGCGCCGACGTGCTGCGCACTTCCCAGGATTTTTACGACCTGACCTGGGCTTACCTGCTGCGCTGCAAAGAACAGAACGTGATTCACACCGAACCGTTCTTCGACCCGCAGACCCACACCGACCGTGGCATCCCTTTCGAAGTGGTGCTCAACGGCATCGCCGCCGCCTTGAAGGACGGCGAGCAGCAACTGGGCATCACCAGCGGCCTGATCCTGAGTTTCCTGCGCCACTTGAGCGAAGAGCAGGCCGAGAAAACCCTCGACCAGGCGCTGCCGTTTCGCGAAGCGTTTGTCGCCGTCGGCCTGGACAGCTCGGAGATGGGTCACCCGCCGAGCAAATTCCAGCGGGTGTTCGACCGTGCCCGTGGCGAGGGCTTCCTGACCGTCGCCCACGCCGGTGAAGAAGGCCCGCCCGAGTACATCTGGGAAGCCCTCGACCTGCTGAAAATCCAGCGCATCGACCATGGTGTACGCGCCATTGAAGACGAGCGCCTGATGCAGCGCATCATCGACGAGCAGATCCCGCTGACCGTGTGCCCGCTGTCCAACACCAAGCTCTGCGTGTTCGATCACATGTCGCAGCACAACATTCTCGACATGCTCGAACGTGGCGTGAAAGTGACCGTGAATTCCGACGACCCGGCGTACTTCGGCGGCTACGTCACCGAGAACTTCCATGCGCTGCATGAGCATCTGGGCATGACCCAGGATCAGGCCAGGCGCCTGGCGCAGAACAGCCTGGATGCGCGGTTGGTGAAACCGTAAGAACGCAGACAATCTAATGTGGGAGCGGGCTTGCTCGCGAAGCGGTCAGCACATTCAACAACTCTGTTGACTGGCACACCGCTTTCGCGAGCAAGCCCGCTCCCACATTATTGATCGGCGTTCAGCTTGCCAGCATCTTGCTCACATTCTCTAAAGCGCCATTTCCAGCTCGGTCTCCTTGGCAAACCGGTGAATTTCACGCTGCCCCGACGCTGTCACCAGTAAAGCCCGGGAATCGCCGGGCAGGCTCAACCAGCCGGATTGCATGAACAACTGCAACAACGCCGCCCCCAGTGCCCCGCCCATGTGCGGGCGTCTTTCGCTCCAGTCGGGACACGCACACGCGGATTTGCCGTTGCGATGGGCCAGCGCCTGGATGAACACCCCCCGCGCCGCCAACTCGGTAGCGCCCTTGAGCGTAATCGTGACTCGCTGATCGAACTGTTCGATCCAGCCCGCTTCCACCAGGCGCTGGTACAGATCCGCGGCCAGCGTGCCGCCCAGGTGATCGTCACAAAGCCGGGCGCGCAACAGGGACGAGCGCCTGGCCAGGGGTTTGGCCAGCGGCGTGGTGTGCTTAAAAATTTCCGGAATGTCCTGGGGCTTGCTGGCCAGCGTCGCGCTGGCCAGTGCTTCGATCGCGGCACCGATTTCGGGGGCCGCCAGGCGGAAGAAGCGTTTGCGCCCACGGCTCTCGACTTTCACCAGACCACCTGCGGACAAACGCCCCAAGTGGGCGCTGGCCGAAGACGGTGACAGACCGGCCAACAGGGCCAGATCTTCAGCTTGCCGCGCAGAACCGTCCATCAAGGCCCACATCATTGCGCTGCGCTTCGGGTCTGCCAGTAAGGTGGCTATCTCGCTGATGCAAGGTGCATGTTCCATGAATTCACTCCCTGTTGAATCGTTTCGTCTACTGCTCGGAGAGATCTTGACCACAAAGGCGCAGTCGGCCAAGACGTGGAAACCGCCGCAAAGCCTGCAAAGCCATGGCCTACATCAGCCATCTCCGGACGAAGGTTGAAGAGGCCTGGCGATGGGTCATCAGATACGGTCGAATCCAGCGTGCTTGGCTATTGCGATTGACGGCGCTTACATGAGGCGAGCGCAAGTATAGGCGTGCCGACAATGGGTTCCTGCCATTTGCAAACCCTGGGTGTTGATAGTTCCTGAGGGAAATTTCGCTTTTTTCCTGCGACTAATGACCAGTTCCCTTAAAGCCCGGAAAATGCCTGCTCAACAACGCGCATCGGCTGGCAAGCATTTCCCGCAGAAGGTTCACCGGCTTACTCAATTGTGCGCGATGGGCGCACAACAAATTCAGCGGTGCGCGCTCGCACAGCAGCTCCGGCATCAGCACTGTCAGTCGACCGGCGAGCACATCGGCGGCCACATCGAGCCAGGATTTGTAGGCAATCCCGGCGCCCGCCACGGCCCACAGCCGCACGACATCCGCATCGTCGCTGAAACGATCACCGCTGACGGTCAGGCCGACCTCCCGTTTGCCGTCGTGGAAACTCCAATGATCGTGGACCCGACTGCCGAGCATAAACAGCAGGCAATTGTGCTGGGCCAATTGCTCCAGTTGTCGCGGCTCGCCATGCCGGGCCAGGTAACTGGGTGCCGCGCAGAGCACGCGCCGGTTTTGCGGGGCGATCGGCAATGCGACCAGGCTGGAGTCTTCGGGCTCGCCGTAGCGCAGGGCAATGTCCACCGGCTGGCGGAACAGATCGGCGATGCGGTCACCGAGCAACAAGCGCACGGTGAGTTGGGGGTGCTCGCGTTGAAACTCATCCAGCCAGGGCAATAGCAAGTTGCGACCGAAGTCAGATGGCGCCGACAACTGCAACACGCCGCTGACCTGATCCTGGCCACTGGCCAATAACCGCCGGCCCTCATCGAGGTTGCTCAGGGCCGCCCGGGCATATTCAAGAAACCCTTCGCCTTCGGCGGTCAGGCGCAGGCTGCGGGTCGAACGGGCGAGCAGGCGGGCGCCGAGTTGCTGTTCGATGCGTTTCAAGGCGGCACTGGCCACCGCCGCCGACATGTCCATACCCCGCGCGGCCGCCGACAGACTGCCCAGGTCCGCCGCCCGAACGAACAACTGCAAGTCATCGAATCGCAGCATCTTGAGCCTCGATTATCAAAAAAATATTGAAAGAGACTGCTCTTTTAGCGGGTTTTATCTTCATGAGAAATAGCTAATCATCTGCCCATCGAAATCAGCCCGTTCCCGGAGTCGTCCATGTCCCAGCCCTTCACCGCTATCGCCACCCTCATTGCCAAGCCCGGCCAGCAAGATGCCCTTGAACAGCACCTGCGGGCGCTGGTGGAGCCAACTCGCGCCGAAGCCGGTTGCGGGCAATACGACTTGCATCAAGACCTGGCCAACCCCCTGGCGTTCTACATGATTGAACACTGGAGCAGTGACGAAGCCCTGCAAGCCCACGATGCCAGTGCGCACATCCAGCATTTCCGCGCCCAGGCCGGAGACTTCCTGGAGCACTTTGAACTCAAGCGCCTGCGCACCCTCGCCTGATTTCTTCTCTACCTTATTCGCGGAGCCCTAGATGAAAGCCATTGCCTATTACACGTCCCTGCCGATCAGCGACGAACAAGCCCTGCAAGACATCGAACTGCCGGAGCCGGTCGCCGGCCCTCGCGACCTGCTGGTGGAGGTCAAGGCCATTTCGGTCAACCCGGTGGACACCAAGGTCCGCCAGAACGTCCAGCCTGAGGCCGGCGCCGCGAAAGTACTGGGCTGGGATGTGGCCGGCGTGGTTAAAGCGGTCGGCAGTGAAGTGACCCTGTTCAAGGCCGGCGACAAGGTGTTCTACGCCGGTTCCATCGCCCGCGCCGGCGGCAACAGCGAGCTGCACGTGGTGGATGAGCGGATCGTCGGCCATATGCCGAAAACCCTGGGCTTCGCCGAAGCGGCCGCCCTGCCGTTGACCGCCATCACCGCGTGGGAATTGCTCTTCGAGCGCCTGCAAGTACGTGAGGGTAAAAGCGATGAAGGCCAGAGCCTGTTGATCGTCGGGGCCGCCGGCGGTGTCGGTTCGATTCTCACGCAGCTGGCGAAACAGCTGACCGGACTGAAGGTCATCGGCACGGCTTCCCGTCCACAAACCCAGAGTTGGGTGAAGGAACTGGGCGCCGACCAGGTGATCGATCACAGCCAGCCGCTGAGCGAAGCACTCAAGCACGCGGGCATCCCGCAGGTGACCCACGTCGCCAGCCTGACCCAGACCGATCATCACCTCGATCAACTGGTCGAGGCACTGGCCCCACAGGGCAAGCTGGCGTTGATCGATGACCCGAAAGCCCTGGACGTGACCAAGCTCAAGCGCAAGAGCCTGTCGCTGCACTGGGAGTTCATGTACACCCGCTCGCTGTTCGAAACCGCGGACATGATCGAACAGCACAAACTGCTCAACCGCGTGGCACAGCTGATCGACGACGGGACATTGAAAACCACGGTCGGCGAACACTTCGGCACCATCAATGCGGCCAATTTGCGCCGTGCCCATGCCCTGCTGGAAAGCGGCAAATCCAAGGGCAAGATTGTGCTGGAAGGGTTCTAGGCGTCTGTAGGAGCTGGCGCAGCCTGCGATCTTTTCTGGCGGCAAAACCAGAATCAGAAGATCGCAGGCTTCGCCAGCTCCTACATTTTCATGCGATTTTTTTTGTTACAAACCGTCAGTCCGACAGTTACCTCTTGTCACAATAGCGATCGTATTCAGGACTACAATCGAAGCCTCTGCGAGACAATCTTTTACTTGAGGAGGTCAGTAATGAAGATCCTGATAAAAGAATTGGCAAAATCCCAGTGGCAGGTCCGCCTGGACCAGCATGCGGTCACGTTCCGCAGTGAAGCCGAAGCCCGTGCCTTCACCAATACCCTCGAAGCGCGCCTGCACGCGCCCCATCAGATTCCCGACCGTCAGCAACGCGCTGTCGGCTGACCCCTCCTCACACCTGGGCTTGCGCCAGTGCCCGGGCATTTTGCAAACGCCGGGTGAGCATCGCCACGCTCACCACCAGAACACCACACAGGCTGATGACCATGGCCATCGGCATGGCGCTGCCGTCGTGCAAAACCCCGACCAGTGCAGCGGCGCCGGCGGCCACGCTGAATTGCAGGCAACCGAGCATCGCCGAAGCACTGCCGGCCCGTGCGCCCTGGCCATTCATCGCGCAGGCCGAGGCGTTGGGCAGGATGCAGCCAAGGCTGGAAATGCAGACGAACAACGGAATCAGTAACGGCCAAAGCGCAACGGTATGCATCGCGCTGACAGCAAGCAGCGCAAGGCCAGCACCAAGATAAATCCACACGGTACGCGCCAGCAGGAAAGCCGGGCCACGCTTGGCCAACAGGCGAGCGTTGACCTGGGCCACCAGGATGAAACCGGCGGCATTGGCTCCAAAGAACCAGCCAAAATGCTCGGCCGGTACGCCGTAGAGTTTGATGAAGACGAACGGAGAACCCGCGATGTAGGAGAACATGCCGGCGATGGCGATGCCCCCGGTCAAGGCATGGCCGAGGTACACCGGGTCCGCGAGTAACCGGCCGTACTGACGCAACGCTCCGGACAACGGTTGGCGGGGTATATTGGCTGGCAGACTTTCCGGCAAGCCGAGGGCAACGGCCAATCCCGCCAGGGCGCTGAAACCGGTCAGCACCAGAAAGATCGACTGCCAACCCGTCGTGTTGACCAGCAAGCCACCGAGCATCGGCGCGAGAATCGGCGCCAGCCCCATCACCAGCATCAACTGCGAAAAGACTTTGGCCGACCCCACTGCATCGCATTTATCACTGACCACCGCCCGGGAAATCACCATCCCTGCACAGCCGCCCAGCGCCTGGATGAATCGCGCCGCGATCAGCCATTGCAGGTTGGGTGCATAAGCGCACGCCAATGAAGCCGCGGTAAACAGCCCGACACCGATCAACAGCGGAATGCGCCGACCGAAACGATCCGCCACCGGCCCGTAAGCCAGCTGGCCAATGGACAAGCCGAAGAAATACGCCGCCAGGGTCAGCTGAACATGCTGTTCGTCCGTACCGAAGGCCAGCGCCATGGCCGGGAACGCCGGCAAATAGAAATCGATCGCCAGCGGACCGAAAGCGCTCAAGGCGCCAAGAATGAGAATGGTACGGAAGTTCATCAGGCATCCAGTTGGGCAGAGGTCGGCAGCCCGACAGTCTAGCCGCGCCCGGACGCCTTGAACATTCCGATAGCTCGCTAACTATTAAAAAATCAGGCCAGCTTGACGCCGTAGCCCTCTTCGCTGATCAGCGCGATCACTTGATCCGGGGTCAGCGCCGACTCGACACCGACTTCTTTCGCCGCCAGGTCGACGCGCACGCTGGCCGCCGGATCCTTGGCCTGGACGGCCTGGGTGATGGCCCTGACGCAATGACCGCAAGACATGCCTTCAACATTGAACACTTGCATGGGACGACTCCTTTAATGAGGCTTTCGAGTGAGGTTGCCGGCAGTGTCGAGCTTGCCACCATGGCAAGGTCAAGTTCTGAAGTGATCTGCCGGGCTGGCAATCGGCGCCGCGCTCGGCCAAGCTGCGTGCATCAATGATTCGATCTCAGGAGATTCAGCCATGCGCTGGTCAGTTTTCAGCCTGTTTGGCCTGCTCGGCCTTTTCGCCGCCACGCCTTCGGCCCAAGCCGCCGGGGAAGACTACGGCGTGCTGATCATTTCCCGCGAGCGGCTGGAAGTCGCGACGAGTTGCGAGATCGGCGTGTACATCCACGACCAGCTGTCGGCGCGACTGTTCCAGGAGCAAAGCACCTCGTTCAACCTGCCACCGGGCAATGTCTCCTTGCGCCTCAAACTGCTGCCGGGCCAGGCGCCGGGCTGCAATCCGGGCATGCTGGCGCCGGGTTCGCAGGACATCACGCTGCGCGCGGGGGATGTGCAGAAGTACCGGATTGCGATGACACAGGAAGGGATGTACCTGAAGCGCGCGGGCTTGGGTTACTGACACAGATCCCCTGTGGGAGCGGGCTTGCTCGCGAAGAGGTCATATCAGTCGACATAGATGTTGAATGACACACCGCCTTCGCGAGCAAGCCCGCTCCCACATTTGACCTGCGACAATCAGCAGATGGGGGCTTGACCTTGCCAGCATGGCAAGGTTGATCCTGTAGACATCTTCTACAGGGAGTAAGCCCCATGTCTGAATCCACCACTTTCGATCTGCCGATTGCCGGCATGACCTGCGCCAGCTGCGCCGGGCGCGTCGAGCGTGCCTTGAGCAAAGTCATCGGCGCCAGCGCCGTCAGTGTCAACCTCGCCACGGAACAGGCGCGGGTCCAGGCGCCAACCGGCAGCTTGCCGGCCTTGATGGAGGCCGTGGAAAAGGCCGGCTACAGCGTGCCGCAGCAGAGCCTGGAGTTGAGCATCGAGGGCATGACCTGCGCGTCCTGCGTCGGCCGCGTCGAACGGGC
This sequence comes from Pseudomonas fluorescens, assembly GCF_902498195.1. Classification (GTDB taxonomy): domain Bacteria; phylum Pseudomonadota; class Gammaproteobacteria; order Pseudomonadales; family Pseudomonadaceae; genus Aquipseudomonas; species Aquipseudomonas fluorescens_BU. The sequence goes on from NZ_CABVIY010000005.1 coordinate 24,424, forward strand.
GCTGGGCAAGGTGCCCGGGGTGAACAGCGTCAGCGTGAACCTGGCCAACGAACGCGCCCATCTGGAACTGCTCGGGCAGGTCGATGCGCAAAGCCTGATCGCCGCCGTGACCAGGGCCGGTTATACCGCCAGCGTCTGGCAAGCCGATCAACCCACAACCGACACTCAACAAACCCGCCTGCACCGCGAGCGCTGGGCCATGATCGCGGCCATCGTCCTCGCCCTGCCGCTGGTTCTGCCGATGCTGCTGCAACCGTTCGGCGTGCACTGGATGCTTCCGGCCTGGGCGCAATTCGCGCTGGCCACACCGGTGCAGTTCATCTTCGGCGCGCGGTTTTACGTCGCGGCGTGGAAAGCCGTGCGCGCCGGTGCCGGCAACATGGATTTGCTGGTCGCCCTGGGCACCAGCGCCGGGTATGGCTTGAGTATTTACGAATGGGCCACCGCCGCCGGCCGTATGCCGCACCTGTATTTCGAAGCCTCGGCCGTGGTCATCGCGTTGGTGTTGCTGGGCAAATACCTGGAAAGCCGCGCCAAGCGCCAGACCGCCAGCGCCATTCGCGCCCTGGAAGCCTTGCGCCCGGAGCGGGCGATTCAAGTGATTGACGGCCAGGAACGGGACGTCGCCATCAGCGCCCTGCGCCTCAATGATCTGGTGCTGGTCAAACCCGGCGAACGCTTCCCGGTGGATGGCGAGGTGATCGACGGCCAGAGCCACGCCGACGAAGCCTTGATCAGCGGCGAAAACCTGCCGGTCCCCAAGCAGCCCGGCGATACCGTCACCGGCGGCGCAATCAATGGCGAAGGCCGGTTGCTGGTTCGTACGCAGGCGCTTGGCGCGGAAACGGTGCTGGCGCGGATCATTCGCCTGGTGGAAGACGCTCAGGCCGCCAAGGCACCGATCCAGAAACTGGTGGATAAAGTCAGCCAGGTCTTCGTCCCGGTGGTCCTGCTGCTGGCCCTGGCCACGTTGATCGGCTGGTGGCTGTACGGCGCGCCCCTGGAAACGGCGCTGATCAATGCCGTCGCGGTGCTGGTGATCGCCTGCCCTTGCGCACTGGGCCTGGCCACGCCAACGGCGATCATGGCCGGCACTGGGGTAGCCGCGCGCTACGGCATTCTGATCAAGGACGCCGAAGCGCTGGAACGTGCCCGCGACGTCAGCGCGGTGGTGTTCGACAAGACCGGCACCCTGACGTCAGGCACCCCGCGCATCGCCCATTTGAGCGCCATCGACGGTGACGAAGCCACCCTGCTGAAATTGGCTGGCGCCCTGCAGCGCGGCAGTGAGCACCCGCTGGCCAAGGCGGTGCTGGATGCCTGTAACGAGCGCGGTTTGACGGTGGCCGATGTCACCGACAGCCAGTCCCTGACCGGACGCGGGATTGCCGGGAGCCTGGACGGTCGGCGGCTGGCCTTGGGCAATCGGCGTCTGCTGCAAGAGAGCGGATTGAGCGCAGGTGAATTGGCCGGTTCGGCAACGGCCTGGGAAACCGAGGGCCGGACGCTGTCCTGGCTGATCGAGCAAAGCCCCGTTCCCCGCGTACTGGGCCTGTTCGCTTTCGGCGACACCCTCAAGCCGGGCGCGTTGCAAGCGGTGCAACAACTCAACGCACGCCACATCAGCAGTCACCTGCTCACCGGCGATAACCGTGGCAGTGCCAAAGTGGTGGCCGATGCCTTGGGCATCACCCACGTGTACGCCGAAGTACTGCCGGCTGACAAGGCCGCCGAAGTGGCCGCGCTGAAAAAAACCGGTGGGGTGGCGATGGTCGGGGACGGCATCAACGATGCGCCGGCACTGGCGGCGGCCGACATCGGCATTGCCATGGGCGGCGGCACCGACGTGGCCATGCACGCCGCCGGGATCACCCTGATGCGCGGTGATCCGCGCCTGGTGCCGGCGGCGCTGGAGATCAGCCGCAAGACCTACGCGAAGATCCGGCAAAACCTGTTCTGGGCCTTCGTTTACAACCTGATCGGCATTCCACTGGCGGCCTTCGGTTTCCTCAACCCGGTGCTGGCCGGCGCGGCGATGGCGCTGTCGAGTGTGAGCGTGGTGAGCAATGCGCTACTGTTGAAAACCTGGAAGCCCAAGGACCTGGAGGACAACTGATGAACATCGGCCAAGCGGCCCGCCACAGCGGCCTGAGCGCAAAGATGATCCGTTATTACGAATCCATCGGCCTGCTCAGGGCGGCCCATCGCACGGACAGCGGTTATCGGGTGTATGGCGACGACGACCTGCACACCCTGGCGTTCATCAAGCGCTCCCGGGACCTGGGGTTTTCCCTGGAAGAGGTCGGCAAACTGTTGACGCTCTGGCAGGATCGCCAGCGGGCCAGCGCCGATGTGAAGGCATTGGCCCGGCAGCATATCGATGAACTGAACCGCAAGATCCGCGAACTGGGCCAGTTGCGCGATACGTTGCAGGACCTGGTCGAGCATTGCCAGGGGGATCATCGGCCTGATTGTCCGATTCTGAAGAATCTGGCGTCGGGGTGTTGTGCCGAGCCGGTGCGCACCTGACTGAACGCCTTACCCTGTGGGAGCGGGCTTGCTCGCGAAGAGGTCGTATCAGTCGACATAGATGTTGAATGACACACCGCCTTCGCGAGCAAGCCCGCTCCCACATGGGATTTGTGGGGGCATGAAAAAACCGGCCGAAGCCGGTTTTTTTTCGATCAACCGATCACTGCATCCAGGGCGGAGGCGGTTCTTCGGTTTTGCCCGGTGGCGCGTCATCCGCCGCACGGGCCGCTTGCTTGCGCTCTTCGTCCAGGCGTGCGGCCTCGATCTCGCGCATGATGCCGCCGACGTCCGCCAACTCTTCCGGCTCGTCGAACTCGCCGGTCAGGACACTGGCCGGGTGCAACGTACCCGCCTCGTACAGCGCCCACATTTCCTTGGCGTAGCGGGTCTTCTTCAACTCCGGCGCGAAACGCCCGAAGTAGGACGCCATGTTGCCCACGTCCCGCTCCAGCATGCTGAACGCGTGGTTGTTGCCCGCCGCGTCCACCGCTTGCGGCAAGTCGATGATCACCGGCCCCGTCGGCGTCAGCAGCACGTTGAACTCGGACAGGTCACCGTGCACCAGGCCGGTACACAGCATCAGCACGATCTGCGAAATCAGGAAGGCGTGATATTCGCGCGCCTGATCCGGTTCCAGCACCACGTCGTTCAGGCGCGGCGCGGCATCGCCGTACTCGTCCGCCACCAGTTCCATCAGCAGCACGCCTTCGAGGAAGTCGTACGGCTTTGGCACCCGCACACCGGCGCTGGCCAGGCGGAACAGCGCCGCCACTTCGGCGTTCTGCCAGGCGTCTTCGGTTTCCTTGCGGCCAAACTTGGAGCCCTTGGCCATGGCCCGGGCCTGACGGCTGTTGCGCACCTTGCGGCCTTCCTGATACTCGGCCGCCTGACGAAAACTGCGTTTGTTCGCCTCCTTGTAGACCTTCGCGCAACGTAACTGGTTACCGCAGCGCACCACGTAAACAGCTGCTTCTTTGCCACTCATGAGTGGGCGCAGCACCTCGTCGACCAGACCGTCCTCGATCAGGGGTTCAATGCGTTTTGGAGTCTTCATCAGCTTTTATTGTGGGTCCTTTATTACCAAACACGCGAAAGTCATTCGTTATACGGCAATCCATCCATTCGGGGGAGGGGTTGCCGACCTATGAACATTGCCGATGCACACAATGTGCCGGTTTCATCACGAAAACCGGCGATCCGGCAGCGGTGGCGCAGGATCACAGAAGCGTCACCGGCCACCCGCTGATTACAGGATATTTCCAAACAGCCCTCAATTTCCGGCGGCAACAGCCGAAGTCCTTAGTGACAGACTGATTTGTCCGACAATCGTTTCCCAAAAAATAACGATGCCGCACTCATGGATCCTGGGTGAACACCAACGTTTACGGCTGCCAATAAACCGCGAGTCATCTGCACTGCGTGGGCCTACAAGAAAATCTGGAGCGCGGATGAACATCAAACAGAAGTTGACCTGGGCGTTTGCAATCATCGCCTGCTTGCCCGTGGTGCTGGTCGCCACCCTCGTTGTGCTGAACTTGCGCAGTGATGCCAAGGACGAATTCGTCGACAACAGCGGTCGCGAAATCCGTCAGGTCAGCAATGCCATGCAACTGTTCTTCGACGGCATCAGCCAGAACGTCGAATACCTGGCCAAACAACCGCTGATCACCAACTCCGACGACAGCCTCAAGACCTACATGGCTGCCAACGCCGCCAGCATTCCCCAGGGCGAGACGGACAAAAAAGTCTTCGCCTTCCTGCAGGACCTGGGCAACGCCCATCCGTCCTACGCCTACGCCATCCTCGGCACCGCCGCCGGTGGCTATGTGTCGTGGCCGGACGATGCCAAGCTCGCCAACTACGACCCGCGCCAGCGTCCGTGGTACAAGGCGGCCCAGGCCAAGCCGGGCAAACCGTTCCGTACCGAGGCCTACTACTGGGCCGAAAACGATACGTCCTACGTCAGCACCGTACGCACCATCGACAACAAGCTGGGCACCAACGGCGGCGTGGTCAGCATCGACGTGTCGCTCAAGCAGCTCACCGAACTGGTCAAACAGATCAAGCTTGGCGAAACCGGCTACCTGATGCTGCTGGAAAACTCCGGCACCGTACTGGTCGATCCGAAGCAACCGGAACACAACTTCAAGGCCCTGGGCAGCCTCGGCGACGGTTATGCACAACTGGCCAAGGCCGGCAAAGGCCTGGTCGAAGTCGAACTCAACGGCGAGCGCTACATGGCCAACGTCTGGCCGTCCGAGCAATTGGGCTGGACCTTCATCGGCCTGATCAAACAAAGCGACGTGATGAGCACCGCGACCCAGCTGACCTGGTTGATCGCGATCATCGCGGCCGTGCTGGCCGTGGTCTTCGCCATCGTCGGCGCCAGCTTCGCCAGCGTCATCGTGCGCCCGATCCGCAGCGTGGCCGACGGCCTGGAAGGCATCGCCCAGGGTGAAGGCGACCTGACCAAGAACCTGCACGTACGTGGCAGCGACGAAACCGCGCAACTGGCCAACTGGTTCAACCAGTTCCTGACCGCGATTCGTAACCTGATCCAGAGCATCGGCGGTGCCGCGACCAAGATCCTGGCCACCTCCAAAAGCTCGACCCAGGTCTCCAGCGACATGGCCGAAGCCGCCGGGCGCCAGCGTGAAGCGGTGGACATGGTGTCCACGGCCTTCCACGAAATGGTCGCCACCGCCAACGAAGTGGCGCGCTCCTGCAGCCAGGCCGCCGAGTCGGCCGACAGTGGCCAGCGCCAGGCCCGCGAAGGCCAGCAACAGATCGATGCCGCCGTGAGCAGCGTGGATCGCCTGAGCCAGGAAATCGAACAGTCGGCCCAGTCGATGCAACAGCTGGAACGCGACAGCAATGACATTCAGTCGATCCTGGGCACCATTCGCTCGATCGCCGAACAAACCAACCTGCTGGCGCTGAACGCGGCCATTGAAGCGGCGCGTGCCGGCGAGCAGGGCCGCGGTTTTGCGGTGGTGGCGGACGAGGTGCGGGCACTGGCCAAGCGCACGGCCGATTCCACCGCGGAAATCGACGGGCTGCTGGGCAACCTGGCCAAGCGCACCAGCCAGGTGACGCAGCAGATGCACGCCAGCCTGGAAGTGTCGCAACAATCGGTGACACGCATCGGCGAAGCACGCAGCAGCTTCGGGCAGATTCGCGAATCGGTGGACGTGATCCGCGACATGAACACCCAGATCGCCACGGCAGCGGAACAACAGCACCAGGTGGCCGAAGACATCAACCGGCACATCAGCCAGATCCATGGCGATGCGCAATTGGTGGCGGAGCTGGCGAACTCGGCGCGACTGGATTCCCAGAGCCTGGCCGGGTTGTCGAATGAGCTGGATGGGTTGGTGCGCCGGTTCCGTACCTGATATCAGCAACACCCCATTTCAAACGGTGGGAGCGGGCTTGCTCGCGAAGACGGTACACCAGTCAACATCATTCTTGACTGACACACCGCCTTCGCGAGCAAGCCCGCTCCCACATGGGTTCTGTGGTGTTACTGCCGAAACAACTCCCCCGGCGTAAACCCGAACAGGCCTTTGAACGCCGCAATAAACGCCGACGTCGAGTCGTACCCGCAAGCCAGCGCGGCATTGGTCACGCTGTCCCCTTCCTCCAGCAGACTCAGCGACGACAACAACCGCATACGCTGGCGCCAGCCACGAAAGCTCAACCCGGTTTCGCGCTGGAACAGGCGCATCAGGGTTTTCTCCGACATGCCCAAGCGCCCGGCCCATTCCTGCAACGTCACGTTGTGCTCGGGATTTTCGATCAGCTCGTTGCACAAACCCAGCAACCGTTCATGGCGCGGCAACGGGAGGGAGAATCCGACTTCCGGCAACGTCGCCAACTGATCGAGCAGCACACTCACCATTCGCGCTTCCGGGCTATCGCCCTGTGGATATTCCACCGGCAGCTGGCAAAAGCGCTTGATCAGTTCCCGGGCCAGCGGCGTCACTTCCAGCACCCGGCAGCGACCGTCCGCCCATTGGCAATCCTCGCGCCGCACATACAGGCTGCGCATTTCGGCGCGCATCGAGGTCACGACCTGATGTTCGAGATCCGCCGGAATCCAGATCCCCCACTGCGGCGGCGCGAAGAAACTGCCCTCGGCGGTGTGCACGCCGAGCACGCCGCTGATGGCGTAGGAAAACTGCACCCAGTCGTGGTGGTGGGACGGTGTCCATGAACCGGCGTTGAGGCTCTCTACACGGGCGTAAAGCGGGCGCGGCAGCGTTGTGATGGGCGGGATGCTGCGTTCGAGGGAGACTTGTCCGTTAGACGGCATTGACTGGCCTTGTGTGGCGGGACGGCTGATGGGGCGACGCTAAGCCATGTCCCGAATCAATTCAACACCGACAATCCCTCTGTGGGAGCGGGCTTGCTCGCGAAGGCGATTTTTCAGACACATCAATGTTGAATGTACGGCCGCTTTCGCGAGCAAGCCCGCTCCCACAGGTTTCTCACAACATTCAGAATTTAGCGTTCAATGATCGCGGTCACCCCCTGACCACCCGCCGCGCAGATTGAGACAAGCCCCCGCCCCTTCCCCGCCGCCTCCAGCAACTTCGCCAAATTGGCCACGATTCGCCCACCCGTGGCCGCGAACGGATGCCCCGCCGCCAACGAGCTGCCCTTGACGTTAAGCCGGCTGCGATCAATCGAGCCCAGCGGTGCGTCGAGACCCAGGCGGGTCTTGCAATATTCGGGATCCTCCCAGGCCTTCAATGTGCACAGCACTTGCGCGGCGAAGGCTTCGTGAATTTCGTAGTAGTCGAAGTCCTGCAGGCTCAGGCCGTTGCGCGCCAGCAAACGCGGCACGGCATACACCGGCGCCATCAACAGGCCTTCGGCACCGTTGACGAAATCCACCGCTGCCGCCTCACCGTCGCGCAGGTAGGCGAGGATCGGCAAGCCGCGCTCCTTCGCCCATGCCTCGCTGCCCAGCAGCACCAGCGACGCGCCATCGGTCAGCGGCGTGGAGTTGCCGGCGGTCAGGGTGCCCTTGGCACTTTTCTCGAACGCGGTTTTCAGCGAGGCGAGTTTTTCCAGGGTCAGGTCCGGGCGCAGGTTGTTGTCCCGGGTCAGGCCCAGGTACGGCGTCATCAAGTCGTTGTGCCAGCCCTGCGAATAGGACGCGGCCAGTTTCTGATGACTTTCCAGTGCCAGTTGGTCCTGCGCTTCACGGGGAATGTTCCAGGTCTGCGCCATCAACTCGCAGTGCTGGCCCATGGACAAACCGGTGCGCGGTTCGCCGTTGCGCGGGAACTCTGGAATCAGGTGCCGGGGGCGCAGTTGCAGGAAGGTTTTCAACTTGTCGCCGGTGCTCTTGGCGCGGTTGGCTTGCAGCAGGATTTTGCGCAGGCCCTCGCTGACACTGATCGGCGCATCGGAGGTGGTGTCGACGCCACCGGCGATGCCGCACTCGATCTGGCCCAGGGCAATCTTGTTCGCCACCAGCAATGCGGCTTCCAGCCCCGTGCCACAGGCCTGCTGGATGTCATAGGCCGGCGTCGAGGGCGATAGCCGCGAACCGAGCACGCACTCGCGGGTCAGGTTCATGTCCCGCGACAGCTTGAGCACCGCCCCCGCGACCACCTCGCCGATGCGCAGGCCGTGCAGGTTGTAGCGTTCGATCAAGCCTTCGAGCGCGGCGGTGAGCATGTCCTGGTTGCTGGCGGTGGCGTACGGTCCGTTGGAACGGGCGAAGGGAATCCGGTTACCGCCGATGATCGCGACGCGGCGCAGTTGAGTCATGAAACGCTCCTGATGAATACCTGAAAGTTGAGCCGATCCCTGGTAGGAGCTGCCGCAGGCTCGGGCCGCGTTCGGACGATCTTTTGATTTTGAGTTTTAAGACCAGGATCAAAAGATCTTCCGAACGCGGCCCGAGCCTTCGGCAGCTCCTACAATGATCAAGCGTAGGCCTTATCTCGTGGATCGAACGACTGATCGCCATTGATGGTCCACACTTTGAACCCCAGCTGCTGGAGCGCGTTCCATGTCTGACCGCTATATCGACTTCGCCAATTCGTCCATCGGCCATCGCCTGGTCGGGGCCTTGGGCCTGCCTTCACCGGTCCGCCTGGAACGCTGGCAGGCCGGCCGGCTGCGTCCGGTCGAGGGCGCGTTGCTGATCGGTGGCGGGCCGCTGGCGCAGAACGTCAGCGCGTTTGCCCACCGTCTGACTGATGCGATCTACCGCTACGGCGGCGACCCTTCGATGGCGACGGCGTGGATTCCCGGCCACGGCCCGAAACTCAAGGCCGTGGTGTTCGATGCCAGCGATCTGTTGCAGACCGACCCGCTCAAACAGCTGCGCGAGTTCTTCCAGCCCCTGATGAAGAACCTCGACCACTGCGCGCACCTGGTGATTCTGGGGCGTGACCCGCAGACCTTGACCGACCCGTTCGCCGCCAGTGCCCAACGCGCCCTGGAGGGTTTCAGCCGTTCGCTGGCCAAGGAACTGCGCAGCGGCGGCACCTTGCAACTGATCTATGTCGGCGAGGGTGCCGACGATCAACTCGAAGGCCCACTGCGTTTTTTCCTCTCGCCCAAAAGCGCGTTCGTCTCCGGGCAGGTCATTCGGCTGAACGCCTGCGACACCCAGGTCACCGACTGGACCCGTCCGCTGGCCGGGCGCAAGGCGCTGGTCACTGGCGCGGCTCGCGGCATCGGCGCCGCCATTGCCGAAACCCTGGCCCGCGACGGCGCCGAGGTCATCCTGCTCGACGTCCCACCGGCGAAAAACGATCTCGATGCGCTCGCCGCACGCCTGGGCGGGCGCAGCGTCACCCTGGACATCTGCGCCGAAGACGCCGCCACGCAACTGGTCGAACAGTTGCCCGACGGCATCGATATCGTGGTGCACAACGCCGGCATCACCCGGGATAAAACCCTGGCCAACATGACCCCGGATTTCTGGGACGCGGTGCTCGCGGTCAACCTCAACGCCCCGCAAGTGCTGACCAAGGCCCTGCTCGACAGCGGCACGCTACGGGACAACGGCCGGGTGATTCTGCTGGCCTCGATCAGCGGCATCGCCGGCAACCGCGGGCAAACCAACTACGCGGCGAGCAAGGCCGGGCTGATCGGTCTTGCTCAAGCCTGGGCGCCGTCATTGCAGGAACGGGGTATCAGCATCAACGCGGTGGCCCCCGGTTTTATCGAAACCCGGATGACCGCACGGGTGCCCTTCGGCCTGCGCGAAGCCGGGCGCCGCATGAGTTCGCTGGGCCAGGGCGGCCTGCCGCAGGACGTCGCCGAAGCGGTGGCGTGGCTGGCGCAACCGGGCACGGGCGCGTTCACCGGGCAGGCTTTGCGCGTCTGCGGGCAAAGCGTTCTGGGGGCTTAGGCATGACGACTGACTGGCACACATTGCCTCGCGAACCCGGCCTGCCGGCGCTGTATGTGAAGGCCGCGACCCGCCGCAAAATCACCGGCAGCACCCTGCCTGACTCGGGACTGCGCTGCTGGGTCGAGGTCGACCCCGAACGCCTGGCGGCCTACCGCACCGTCTGCGGATTCGCTGACAACAGCCTGCTGCCACCGACCTATCCACACATCCTCGCCTTCGCCTTGCAGATGCAGTTGCTCACGGCCAGGGACTTTCCGTTCCCGCTGCTGGGGCTGATTCACCTGAGCAATCGCCTTCGTGTGTTGCGGCCCATGGGTGGGCTCAATCGGGTGCGGGTCAGCGTGCAGGTGCAGAATCTGCAACCCCATGCCAAGGGGGCGACGTTCGATCTGGTCACGACGCTGGATGATCAGTTGGGGACGCTGTGGGAGGCCGAAAGCCAGATGCTCTGTCGCGGGGTCAAGCTTGAGGGCGACCCCGTCGAAGACGGACTGGCCTCGACGCTGGCGCTGACCCAGGTCGCGCAATGGAAAGCGCCTTCGGACATCGGTCGCCGGTACGCGAAAGTCTCCGGCGACTACAACCCGATTCACTTGAGTGCGGCCAGCGCCCGACTGTTCGGCTTTCCATCGGCCATCGCCCATGGCTTGTGGAACAAGGCCCGCACCCTCGCCGCGCTGGCGGATCATTTGCCGGCGGCGAACATCGAGATCGCGGTGCAATTCAGGAAACCGGTGCGCCTGCCCTGCGAAGTGGCATTGCTGGCCAGCGCGGCGGGATCGAGCGGGGATTTGCAGTTGATCGGGGCCGGGGATCTGGAACACATGGTGGGGCATTGGCGGCCGGTGGCCTGATCGTAAGACATGGGAAATTATGTTGTCTGTCCGATCGCCTTCGCGAGCAAGCCCGCTCCCACACGGGTCTTGTGTACACCGATCCAGTGTGGGAGCGGGCTTGCTCGCGAAGAACGATTACGCGGCCTGGCTGAAGGAAAGTGCATGATCAATTGTGTATATAACTTAAGTGTCCGCCGCGTCCCCATCCCCTCGATCCCATTGATTTAAAGGCAATTCCCCTCCCTCCCTCGCCAAACCCGACAGCATTAATACCAACTGGAGAATGGCCTTCCAGAGCCCTTGCAGGCGTCATGTGCACAACGGACGACGACATGGCCGGCGACAGAACCGGTCAGCCATCGAAGACAACGACGTTGTGACAGGTGCAAGGACTCTCACTCATGAACACTCAGGTTTGGTGCAAATCGGCAACAGCATTGGCGCTCGTTCTTTCTCTCGGCCTCGCCGGTTGCAGCAGCGGTGGTGGCGGTCATCACAGCAGCTCCGACAGCTCCTCGCCGGACAGCGAGACCGCAGCAGGCACCGGTGGCGCGGCCGGCAGTGGCGGCGCAACGGGCGGCAGCGGCGATACCGCTGGAACGGGCGGTACCGGTGGCACGGGAGGTACGGGCGGTACCGATGGCACAGCCGGAACCGGTGGCACCGGAGGCACTGGCGGTGGGGGCACTACCCCGACCAATCCCACCAACCCGACGAATCCGACAAACCCGACCGACCCCACCAACCCGACCAATCCTGGCGGTACGCCGCTGGTCACCACCACCCTGTTGCAGGATGTCGGCAACACCGTCGGCGGCGTCGGCAACGGCGTAGGGCAGATCGGCGACTCGCTGGGCTCGGTGCCCGTGGCGGGCGGCGTGGTGCAAAGCGTGGCCAATACGGCCGGCAACGTGGTCAGCACCTTGGGTGACGGCGTGGCCAATGGCGTGGGCAAACTGGGCACCGACCCCAATGGCCTCGGTGTCACGGCATCGGCGGTGGGCGGCGTGGTGCAGGATGTCGGCAACGGCGTTTCCGATGTCAGCGGCAAACTGGCCACGGCCACCCACAGCATTCCGGTGGTCGGTGGGGTGGTGACCAAAGTTGCCCCGGTCCTCGACGGCGTCGGCGAGAAAGTCACCATGCTCGGCGATACCTTGAGTACCGCCACCACCACGGGCCCGCTCGGCTCAGTGACCGGGGAAGTGGGCAACAAACTGGTGCCGGTGATTGCCATGGTCGAGAGCACCACCGACAAGATCGGTGACGCCACCGGCCTGGGTGATCCCCTCAAGGGCATCGTCCAGAAAGTCGGCGGCACCGTCGACGGCGTGGGCGGCAAAATCACCGATGCCGGCAAAGGCAATGCGCTCACCAACACCGTCGGCGGCGCACTGAGCAACACCGGTATCACTGTCGGCAAGGCCGGTGGCCTGCTGGCCAATGGCACCGGGGCCGGGGCCGGCAGCGGTGGCGGCCTGGGCGGCAGTGGCCTGCTGGAGACAGTCGGCGGCGCCGTGGTCAACGTCGGCAACGGCCTGAACCTCGGCAACAGCAACGGGCTGGTCAGCGCGGCCGGCGTGAACGCGGCGGCGGGCGGCAACCTGGTCGCTTCCGTCGGGGGTGCCTTGGGCGGGAGCGGCATCGCCAGCACCGGACCGACCGCGCCCCTGGGCAACCTCGGCGCAACGGTCGGTGCAGCGGTCAATCCAGTCACCACAGCGGTCGCCGGGCTCACCCAAAACATCGGCGCCGCCACCGGTGTCGGCGCCCCGGTCGCCAGCCTGACCGGCCAGGCCGGCAGTGCCGTGGCGAACCTCGGCGAGGCCATCGCCGCCAGCAACAGCAACCCCGTCGTCACGGCCCTCGGCAACACTGTCACCACGGTCGGCGGCACCGTCAGCGCCGTCGGCGGCCTGGTCAACGCCGGCACTTCGGGCACAGGGGCAACCGGTGGGGCAACAGGCGCACTGGGCGGTGTGCTGGGCGGGCTCACCGGCGCCCTGGGTGGCAATAGACGCTGACTTGCACCGGGCCGTGTCGACGGCCCCGACTCCAGCGCCTACGCTTGGTTGAGGGCGGAAGACACAGCTCGGTCTTTCGCCTTTTCTTTGGATCAAGAAGATCCACGTGCGACAACAGGGAGTGTCCTAATGCGCCTGATGGCTTGCTTGCTGCTTTTGCCCCTCAGTTCCACCCTCCTCGCCGACACCCTGCCCGGTTTTCTCAACAGCAACGAAACCATCCGCAACCTCCCCGTGCCGAATCTACCGGCCGATGCCTACCGCCCGACGGCGGCCCCCTTGCAAGTCCCGGAGCCGGGCGCGACCCAGGCCCAACCACTGATGATGGGCACCCGGTTGAACCTCAAGACCGTGCAGATCGAAGGCGGGACGATTTATCCGCTCAGCGAACTGGCAGCCCTCTATCAACCGTTGCTGGGCCACGAAACCAGCCTCGCCGAACTGATCGAAGCGACCCGCAGCATCACCCGTCGCTATCAACAGGATGGCTACCTGCTGTCCTACGCGTTCCTGCCCCGACAAACGTTCGATAACGGTGTCGCGCGGGTCGTGCTGGTGGAGGGTTACATCAAGGATTACCAGTTGCAGGGCGATATCGGAAGGGTCAAGGGCCTGCTGGACAAGCTGGTGGCCAAGCTCCAGGCCGAGCGCCCCCTGACCCGCAAGACGTTCGAACGCTACACCACGCTGATGAGCCGCATCCCCGGCGTGACCTTGCAGGCCCAGGTGCCGCCGCCGGGCACCACCGATGGCGCGACCCAACTGATTGCCCAGGCCAGCCGCAAACCGTTCACCAGCACCCTGAGCACCACCGAGGACAACCGCAACGGCACCCAGGCCCTGCTCGGCGTGAGCAGCAATGCCCAGACCGCCATGGGCGAACAACTGAGCCTCAGCGGCCTGTTTCCACCAGGGGATGATCACGAACATTACTACCGCCTGGACTACAACCAGTTCCTCAATGCCGAGGGTACGCAACTGGCCCTCTGGGCCTCCCGCTATCGCGCCGACCCCGGCTCCAATATACGACTGGACAACGGCCTGGAACTCAAGCCGCACCGGGAAAACGACCGCTACTCCATCGGCTTCAGTCATCCCGTCATCGCCTCGCCCAACGAACTGCTCAGCGCCGGCGCGCGCCTGTACGCGGTCAATGACAAGACCCGCTACCAAGTGGTCGGTTTCCCGGTCAGTGTCGAAGAACGCACCGACATCCGCGCCCTGGCGTTCGAAAGCGACTGGCGCAAGGCCAGCGACCGCCAACTGCGCATCCTCAGCGGCGGGTTGTATCAGGGCATCGATGGCATGGGCGCCAAAACCAACAACACCGCCCTCGACCTGGACTTCTTCCGCCTGCGCCTGTCGGGCGTGCAAAGCGACAAGTTTTTCGACAACTGGCAAGGCGTGCTCTCCGCCGCGCTGTACTGGAGCGACGACACCCTGCCCGACAGCGAGCGGGCGGTGTTCGGCGGGCAGAACTTCGGCCGTGGCTACCCTGACGACCAGGCGTCCGGCGACAAGGGTTGGGGGGCGGCCTACGAGATCAACTACAGCTTCAATCGCGACTGGCGCTGGGTGAGGATCCTGCAACCCTATGTGGTGCTGGACCGCGCCAAGACCTGGTTCAACACACTGCCGGTCAAGGGCAACGACATGTCATCGGCGGCGGTGGGTTTGAGATTTGGCGATGCCAGGTACTACAACATCGCGCTGGAAGCGGCCAAGCCAATGTCGGATGAAGCCCTCGACACATTCAATTGCAAGCCGCGCTACAGCATTAGCTTCAGCTATCAGTTGTAACGGGGATGGGGGACAGGGTGGCTCCCACATCGATCTTGGTCGAGCACAAATTTTGTGTACGCAGCAGACTGACTGTAGGAGCGAGGCCTGCTCGTGAAAAACGCCCAGGCACGGCGTTCATTCAGACAGCCCGCGTTATCGTTGACGTCCATCGCGAGCAGGCTCGCTCCTACAGGGGTACGCGTAAATCCGCTAAATCAGGTCGGCTGTCAGGTCGCCTTCGCGAGCAAGCCCGCTCCCACCAGAAGCAAACTAGCGAACATCCGCTCTTCACCACTCATCAGGCCGAGCGTTAGCTCGCCTGCAGCTGTTGATTTTGATCCACCCGCCCCTCGGGAGGCTGAGCGCAGGTGTTTATCCGGGGATTGGCGAGGGGCCGGACGCCGGGGCGAGCCTTTTTGGGGACTTTTTTGGCGTTCGAAAAAAGTGCCTCGCCGTAAGGGCGAAACCGTAAGCAGCCGTTACCGCAGCAATGGATATGTACTCAACCCACCCCCACAGAAAAGCTCAGGGATTGACGGCCTGAGCGATCGGCTGCGGAAACAGATTATTCAACGTCTCAAGCAACCGCACGTGATAAATCGGCTTGCGAAACAAATCCAGCACCTGCAGGCGCAGCATGTCACTGACGTCCTCCATGTCCGCATGCCCGGACGTCACGATCACCGGCAAATGCTGGCGCGCCGTATGCTCGCGCAAGCGCTTGATCAACGACATGCCACTCTCTTCGGGCATGCGCAGGTCAGTGATCACCAGAGCGATATCGGGATGGCGTGTCAGGTGGTGCAACGCCAGCTTGACCGACGTCGCGGTAAAGCAATTGAACCCCTCACCCTCCAGCAATTCCGCCAACTCAAGCAAAGCATCTTCTTCGTCATCCACCAGAAGAAGTTGTTGGCGCGACAATGCAGGAGAGTTCATAGGCAACACCTGGGAATGGACGAGCGCTGACGTTAGAACCGTTTTCAGCATAAGCAAGCCGCCGCCCCCTTAAGTCCCACCCAACGCGACGGAAATCTTTTTGAAGATATTGGTGATGGTCGTGCCCATTCCAGTACTGAGCCCGGCGATCACCACCGCCACCATCGCCGCCACAATCGCGTACTCAATACCCGAAGCCCCCTCGGTATCCTTGGCCAGCCCCCTGTAGAAAGCGATTTCGGATTTGACCTTCTGAACAAGCTTGGAAAAAGACATGACTGCTCTCCTGGTGCACCCGGGTGTTGCACAAACGCAACATGATTTCCCTATGCCAGCACCAGCATTGTCGGCATTCCCCGCCCCAACAACTGTAAAAACGCATTAATCCAAAAGTATTAATCGTTTCGTTGACGCCAAAAAACCGCGCATTTCGTCTTAATTCTTTACTTTCGTTGGGTTTTTTCCATTGGGTAATGGCGTTTTGCTCTAGCTGCGCTACGGTCAAATAGCGAAACAGTTTTAGGTTCATAGCTGCCTGATTGCGAAGTTGTCTCGTTGGATAGACGAGTTTTTAGAGCAGCGGAAAGGGAGAGCCGTGATGAACAGCCGTATCACTCTGGGTCTTGCCGGATTGTCCCTGGTGGGTGCCGTCATTGCCGGTTACTGGGGCCTCACGCTGGACCGTCAGCCAGCCGCCGCTCCCGTTGCACAAACGTCGATCACCTCGCCCACACCGGGCGTCCAGCTCCCCGTGCCCCAGGAAGAAGACACCACCCGCCAGCCCGTGGTGGTGCTGCAGCGAGACATCGCGCCCTTTGCCCAAATCACCGCCGCCGACGTCGCCCTGGAAAAACTCCGTACCGTTCCCGCCGGCAGCCTGACCCGTCTCGATCAAGCCATCGGCCGAACGCCCTGGCGCGCCCTCAGTGCCGGCAGCTGGCTCAGTGATGACAGCTTCCAGGCCGGCAGCCAACTGGCGCGGATGATTCGTCCCGATGAACGCGCCCTGGCCGTTGCCGTGGATGAAGTGGTCAACGCCGGCGGTCAGCTGACGGCGGGGGACTATGTCGATGTGCTGCTGTTTTTGCGCATGGACACCAACATCGCCCAGCCCTCGGCGCAGCTCGTGGTCCCCGCGTTGCGCGTACTGGGCGTGGGCGAGCAAATGGGCCTGACCAACGACGGCCGGCCCGCCAGCCCGACCCAGGGCAGCGACGAAAAAACCCGCCAGGAACAGCGCACCGCCGCCCGCACCGTGCTGCTGGCCGTGCCCGAACAATTGCTGAGCCGGCTGATGCTCGCGTCCCAGGCCGGAGTGTTGCGCCTGGCCGTGCGCAGCGCCGAAGAGAAACGCCTGGCCCGTTACTGGGCCGGCGAAAGCGACTCATCGACAAACCTCGCCAATGCCGACCGCGACCTGATCCAGTTCAACCAACTGGCCATGACCCCACCGCCCAAGACAACCGTTGCCTTTGGCGCTTCTACGCCGGCGCGCAAGTCAGGCGTGGAAGTCATCCGCGGCAATGAAATCACGCAACAGACTCCCTGAATCGAGCAAGGACGCCTTTCAATGCGCAGACGTTTTACGCCGTTGTTCAACGGCTGGATCTGGGCCACCTTGCTGAGCGGCATGCCGCTGACTCAAGCCATGGCAACCAGCGGCAATTGCGCCGCGCTGGGCCCGATGCCGGCCGTGCTGGAAGTGGGCGAAGGCCAGCAACAAGCCGTGCAATCGCCGGTGCCGATTACCCGGATCGCCGTGGGTGACCCGAAAATCGCCGACGTGCGGGTCAACGGCGACCAGGCCTTCCTGCTCACCGGCATGGCCGCCGGCGCGACCAGCCTGATGGTCTGGACGTCCTGCGCCAGCGCGCCACGGCAAAGCATGGTGTTCGTCCAGGGCCGCGCCACCGCCGCCATGACCAGTGCCGCCCGGTTGCCCTCCGATGATCCGGTGCTGCCTTCGCAGGTGCAGACCGACATCCGCTTCGTCGAAGTCAGCCGCACCAAACTCAAGGAGGCCAGCACCTCGATCTACGGCAAGGGCTCGAACAACTTTTTGTTCGGCGCCCCCGGCACCGTGCCCAACACCGGAGTCACGCCGGGCGTGGTGCCATTGTTCAACATCGATCCGCGCATTGCCTCGCCCAGCATTCCGCTGGCCAACGACGCGTTCAACATTGTCTGGGGCGGCGGCAGCAGCAAATTCCTCGGCATCGTCAACGCCCTGGAAGGCAGCGGGTTCGCCTACACCCTGGCGCGGCCCAGCCTGGTGGCCTTGAGCGGACAAAGCGCCAGCTTCCTGGCCGGCGGGGAAATCCCGATCCCGATCCCCAGCGCCAACAGCAACAGCTACTCCATCGAATACAAGGAATTCGGCATCCGCCTGACGCTCACGCCAACGGTGGTCAGCAACGACCGCATTGCGATCAAGGTCGCGCCCGAAGTCAGCGAACTGGACTACAACAACGCCGTGACCATCGGTGGCACCACCGTGCCGGCGTTTACCATTCGCCGCACCGATACCAGCATCTCCCTGGCCGATGGCGAGAGTTTCGTCATCAGCGGTTTGATCAGCACGCAAAACACCTCGCAGGTGAACAAATTTCCGGGCCTGGGCGACATTCCGATCATCGGCGCGTTCTTCCGCAACTCCACGATCAACCGTGAAGAGCGCGAACTGCTGATGATCGTCACGCCGCACCTGGTCCAGCCGTTGGCCGCCAATGCGCCGTTGCCGTCGTTGCCCGGCGAGAAGCTGCGCAACTACGACCCGAACTGGTATCGCCTGTACTTCCTCGAAAACGGCGACTTCGATAAACGCAGCGGGTTATCGCAATGAGCCAGAGCCTGAGCCAGACCTTCCTCGCCATCACGCGCAACAGCACTGACCTTGAGTGGCTGCAAGGCGCCCTTGCGCCGCTGGGCCAGGTGGTCAATGCCGGTGGCGACAGCCTCGACGAACTGTTGGCGCTGGTGGACGTGACCTTCGCCAGCCTGGTGTTCGTCGGCCTCGACCGGGAACACGTGGTGGCCCAGTGCGCGTTGATCGAGGGCGCACTGGAAGCCAAGCCAATGCTCGCCATCGTCGCGCTGGGCGACGGCATGGACAACCAGCTGGTGCTCAACGCCATGCGGGCCGGTGCGCGGGATTTCGTTGCATATGGCTCGCGTTCCAGCGAGGTCGCCGGCCTGGTGCGCCGCCTGAGCAAACGCCTGCCACCGGTGGCGCCGAATACGCATCTGGGCGGCCTGACGGTGCTGTACGGGGTGCAGAGCAATGCCGATGGCGCGCTGCTCGCCAATCACATGGCGCAGGTGGTGCAGAAGAGCGGCCAGCAAACCCTGCTGCTCGACCTCGGGCTGCCACGCGGCGACAGCCTGGCGTTGCTGGGGCTGGAGAGTTCGTTTCACTTCGGTGATGCGCTGCGCCACGTGCGCCGCCTCGACGCGACGCTGATCGACAGCGCCTTCACCCGATGCGAAGTGGGGCTGCGCATCCTCGCCTACGCCAGCCACGATGAGCCGCTGGAGCAGACCAGCGCCGCCGAGCTGTACATGCTGCTCAGCGCCCTGCGCCAGCACTTCCAGCACATCGTGGTGAACCTCACCGGGCAACCGGACAGCGAAGCCTTGCGCACCTTCGTCAGCCACTGCGACAAGCTGCTGTGGTACACCGACCAGAACGTGATCGACTGCCGGCGCAACCTCGCGGTGCTCAACCTGTGGCGGGAAAAAGGCATGAAGCTCGATCACGCCAAGCTGCTGGTGGATCGCTACCTGCGCAGCGTCGCGCCGGACTCCGATGCGCTGGGTAAAAGCTTCGGCATGGAAATCATCGCCACCCTCGCCTACAGCCCGGAAGTGCGCCTGAACGCCAAGAACCAGGGCGTGACCCTGTTCGAACTGGCGCCACGGGAAGTGCTGACCCAAAGCCTGCGCACCCTCGGCGAGCGCCTGGCCAAGCGCTCTGAAAACCTGGCCAAACCCAAGTCCTGGTTCAGTCGCTTGAGAGGTGTGCAATGAGCGCTGAAAAACTGTTCGGCGCGACCCCGCGCGGGGTGGCCGGCAACACCGACCACGAAGGCCTGAAACTGGTGCTGCACCGCTACATCATCGATGCCATCGAAGAGTCCGGCAAAAACCTGCTGGAAGGTTCGCGGCAGGTGTTGTCGCAGTTCGTCATCGACAAAGTGGCCGAGTACATCGCCCGATTGCACCTGGCGATTTCCCGCTACGAGATGGAACGCCTGGCCGAAGAGATCGTCGACGAACTCACCGGCTTCGGCCCGCTGGAAGTGCTGCTGCGCGACTCGGCGGTGACCGAGATCCTGGTCAACGGCCCGCACCGGGTCTTCATCGAGCGCGACGGCCTGCTGCACCAGAGCGATTTGCGTTTCATCGATGCCCACCACGTCGAGCGCGTCATCCAGCGCATTCTCGCGCCGCTGGGTCGGCGCCTGGACGAGTCGTCGCCGATGGTCGATGCCCGCCTGCCGGATGGCAGCCGGGTCAACGCGATCATCCCGCCGATTGCCCTCGACGGACCCTGCCTGTCGATTCGAAAATTCCGCCGGGACATGCTCAAAAGCACCGACCTGATGGTCATGCAAACCATCGACCAGGCGATCTTCGAGTTTATTCAGGAGGCCGTGGGCAAGCGCTGCAACATCCTGATCAGCGGTGGCACCGGCACCGGCAAGACCACCCTGCTGAACATCCTCAGCCAGTTGATCAACCCCCACGAGCGGCTGGTGACCATCGAAGACGTGGCCGAACTGCAACTCGGCCACCCCCACGTCGTACGCCTGGAAACCCGCCCGCCGAATGCCGAGGGCCATGGCGAGGTGAAGGCCAGCGACCTGATCCGCAACGCCCTGCGGATGCGCCCCGACCGCATCATCCTCGGCGAGATCCGCGGCGTCGAAGTGGTCGACGTGCTCACCGCCATGAACACCGGCCACGACGGCTCGATGAGCACGGTGCACGCCAACAGCGCCCAGGATGCCTTGCTGCGCCTGGAAACCCTGGTCGGCCTGACCGGCCGCAGCATCGCCGAACGCACCTTGCGCCAGATGATCTGCGCGGCACTGGACGTGGTGATCCAGTTGACGCGCATGCCCGATGGCCGCCGTTGCGTCAGCGAAGTGGTGGAGGTGATCGGCATTCGCGAGGACGTGTACGTCACCAATACCCTGTTCCGCCTCGACCGCCGCAGCGGCTTCGGTTTCCTGCGCGAGGCGGTCAACCCCGCCGGCGACAAACTGCGCCGCGAGTCGGCGTTTTCTTCCTCGACGTACTGAAGGCCACGGCATGCTCAAACCCTTGCTGCTGACCCTCGTTTGCCTGGCCCTGCTTGGCCTGTCGGTGCGTTTGCTCCAGCGCGGGCTGCGCCAGCCCGGCACCGAGCGCACCCTGGAACGCCTGACCCGCGGCCAACCGGAGCCTGTGGTGCAGAAAACGTCCTGGGTGGCCCTGGAACGCGCTTTCTTGCGGGCGGGCCTGGGGCGGCCCACGGAACGCCTGGGGTTGTGGCTGACGTTGTGGGGATTGGGCGCGTTGCTGGGCCTGGTGGTCGGCGGCTGGCTGGGATTGCTCGTCCTGTTGCTGCTGCCACCGATGATGCTGCGGCTGTATGTGCAATGGCGTTATCAGCGTCGGCTCAAGCGCATGATCGAACAATTGCCGCCGCTGCTCGATCACACGGTGCGCAGCCTGAAGTCCGGGCGCACCCTGGCCGACGCCGTGCTCGGCGCCATCAACGCCGCCGAAGACCCGCTCAAGGATGCACTGGGCCGGGTGCAGCGCAGCGTGCAGTTGGGCGTCAGCCTGCCGGATGCCGCCTCGGACTTCGCCGAGCTGTACGACAAGGACGAACTGCGCCTGTTCGCTCTCGGCCTGAAGGTCAACCACCGCTACGGCGGCAATGCCAGTGAGCTGCTGGAGAACCTGATCAGGATGATCCGCGAGCGCGAACAGGGCGCGCGCCAGCTGAGCGCCATGACCGGCGAAACCCGGGTCACGGCGCTGGTCCTGGCGCTTTTACCGGTCACCGTCGCGGCCTACTTTCTGGTGTCCAACCCCAAGTACTTGCTGACCATGTGGAACGACAGTTCGGGGCAGATGATGCTGGTGAGCGCGGCCGGCTTGCAGGTGTTCGGTTGTCTGGCGCTGTGGCGCATGTTGCGCAGCCTATGAACCTGTCGATGCTGCTGAGCGCGCTGCTGTTTCTGATCGCCGCCCTGCTGCTGGTCAGTGTCGTGCTGGAAATGCGCCGACGCGCCCGCCAGGTGGTGCAACGCCTGGATGGCAAGACGCCGGGGGAAAACCGCTTCAGCCAGTGGCTGCATGCGTTGGGCTCCAGCCGGGTCGGCCAGCAGTCGGTCAACCTGGATAACGAAACCCGGACCCTGCTCAACTGCCTGGGCTGGCGCACCGCGCGCAAACGCGCCCAGTTCGCCGCCCTGCAGGTCGGCGTGCCCTTGATGGCGCTGGCGCTCAGCGTTCTGATTCAGGCGCTGTTTTTCCCGCAGGTGAGCAACCAGTGGATCGTTCCGGCGTTCGCCACCGGCATCGGTTATCTGTTGCCCAAACGCCTGTTGGCGTTGGCCGCGCACCGTCGACAAAAGAAACTGGCGATCGAAATGTCCACCTTCATACCGCTGCTGCGCATCCTGTTCGAATCGGGCATGGCGGTGGAACAATCGCTGCGCGTCATGAGCAATGACGGCCAACAACTGCTGCCAGTCCTGACCCGTGAACTGCGCCTGGTGCTGGCCCGGGTCGATTCCGGCCTGGAGCTGGGCGACGAATTGAACAAGGCCAGTCGCTTGATGGCGGTGGACGAGTTCACCGACACCTGCGTGATCCTCCAGCAGCTGATTCATCAGGGCGGCGGCGCGATGAAATCGCTGATGGCGCTCAAAACGCTGCTCGATGACCGGCGCCTGACGCGCCTGCAGGAATACATCTCCAAGATGTCCGCCAAAATGTCCGTCGTGATGATGCTTTTTCTCTTCCCGGCGCTGTTGATCGTACTGGCCGGCCCGGGCTTCACCGCCCTGGCCCGAGCCTTTGCTTCTTAGAGGGATTGTGATGAAAGCATTGATGGCCGGTTTGAGTCTGCTGTTGCTGGGCGGTTGTGCAAGCAACGGCCAGGCCCCCTGGAGCGCCCTGACCGACTCCGCCAGTTGCGCTAAATTGAATTCCGAACAACAGCTGTCGCTGAACCTCGCCGACGACATGGCCAATGACGGCAAGCTCCACGCCAGCCTGGCCAACCTGCAAAGCCTGCCGGACAACCTGGCCGACGTTCGCCTGCGCAAGGCCAAGGTCTATCGGCTGCTGGGCCGCAGCGAAGCCGAGCCGTTGTACCGCAGCCTGCTGGGCGGCTGCCTGGCCGCCGAAGCCGAACACGGCCTGGGCCAGCTCGCCGCCGCCCGGGGCGACAATGGCCTGGCCCAGGCCCATTTGCAGCGGGCCGCCCGGCTGGCGCCCACCGATGAAAAAATCCGCAACGACCTGGGCGTGGTGTACCTCAACCAGCTGCGTATCGAAGACGCCCGTTTCGAATTTCTCACCGCCATGGAGCTCAAGCAGAGCGACCGATTGGCGGCGGTCAACCTGGTGACCTTGCTGATCTATCAGGACGACTGGAGCCGCGCCGCCGAACTGGTCAGCCGCCTCGGCCTGAGCCCGGCCCAGGTCACCGAAGCCCAGGCGCGCGCCGAAAAACTCAAGACCCCGGCCAAATCAGGGCCCGCCGTCGCCGCGCAAGTCGCCGCCGTCGCCAGCCCGGCGCTTCCATAGGGAGAACACTGGATGAAACCGACCACCCTCTGCTGCCTCGGCCTGCTGGTCCTGCCCCTCGGCACCCACGCCATCGGCCTCGATGCCGGCCCGGCCTCGCCGCAACAACAGGAAACCGAAGGCTGGCTGCAACTGCAACGCAACAACACCGCCGCCTCACCCAACATCCAGGCCGCGACCGCTACCGAACGCGAACTGGCAATGCAGCGCTGGTTGAAGAGTTATCAGCACGAGATACCGGAGTTCTTTGAGCAGTACGAGGGGGGCAAGGTGGACAGTGGGTCGCAGGAGTAGGCCTGGGTAGGTTGCGTCTGTGAGTACGCCTTCGCGAGCAGGCTCGCTCCTACAGTGGAATGCATTTCAAATGTGGGAGCGAGCCTGCTCGCGAAGAACGACCAGACACCGCGCTCATTCAGGAGCCCCGTGTCATCGTTGACGTCCATCGCGAGCAGGCTCGCTCCTACAGGGGATTGAGTGCAACCGCCAATTCAGGTCGAGTGTCAGCTCGCCTCGGCTGCTGTTGATTTTGATCCACCCGCCCCGTCGGGAGGCTGAGTGGAGGTGTTCATCCGGGGAGTGGCGCGCAGCGCCGTTCGACGTAGTCGAACACGCTGCATGTAGGTGCAGCGAAGCCAACCGGAGGGCAGTGTCCCCGGATGAATACCGGAGCGAAGGAACCCCGAGCCTTGGCGAGGGGCCGGACGCTTGGGGCGAGCCTTTTTTTGCTTACTTTTTTTTGGCGTTTCGGTTTGAAAAAAAAGTGAGTCGCCGTAAGGGCGAAACCGTCAGTAGCCGTTACCGCAACAATGGATATGTACACCATCAAACCTGTGTCGCCTGACACAACGCCTTCGCGAGCAAGCCCGCTCCCACAGTGATCAGCGTACAACTTCAATGAGCAGTCACCCGCTGCCGCAACCCTGAAGTGCTGGGCGAAAGCGCCAGTGCCAGTTGCGTCCGGTTATGCATATGCGTCAACCGCAACACCTGCGACACATACAGCTTCACCGTGTTCTCGGTAATCCCCAACTCGCAGGCAATCTGATAATTGGTCTGCCCCTTGCCCACCAACCGCGCCACATCGAGCTGGCGCGGAGACAGCTGATTGAAGATGGCCGGTATCTCCACACGATCCAGATCGGTGACATCGCTGTCACCCGCCTCCGATGGATGGGGCGAACGCCGAACCTTGTCGAGGTCTTGATACAGGTCGTCGATCGATTCGGACAGGTATTGAAGCTTCTGATTCAGATGCCCCAGTTGCAGCGTCTTGTGCCGCTCATGCAAGACCACTTCCTGACGCCGCAGGCCTTCGAGCAACTCGCCCAGGTCAATCGGCTTCTGATAGTAGTCGGCAATCCCGGCGCGCAAGGCCTTGATCACATCCTGCTTGTCCGCGCGCCCGGTGAGCATGATCGCCTCGAACGCACGGTGTTTGCCGGACAGGCGTTGCAGCTCCTGGACCAGTTGAATGCCGTCCAGGCCAGGCATGTGCAAATCGCAGAGCACCAGGCCGATGTCGGTGTCGTCGTTGAATCGTTCGATCGCCTGATGACCGGATTCGCAAGGCACGCAACGGTAACCATTGCTCTCGAGAAACTCGCAGAGTTCTTCAACGATCAGTGGCTGATCGTCGACCACAAGGACTTTTACTGCCGAGGTACGCTTGTTCACGTGCAACTCCCTGCATGGTCAAAACCTGACCGTTCCTGTACTCACAGCCAGAAGCTGTACAACTAAGTATGAAAGTAGCTGCACTTCCCGACTCTGTACAACTAACCGAACCAGGCAAACGTCAGCAGCAAGCCCACGAGGAGGAAGGGCGCAAAGGGTTGTTTATTTGACATTCCAGGCTGCAAATACCGAAGGTGTTTTCTAAGCCATTGACCCATATGAAGCCAGATTCCCGGCGCCAGCAGCAGCCAGCACACACTGGCCAATCCGGCACCAATAAACACGCCCAGTACGTGCCGACCGTCGGTCGCGAGCCCCAGGGCGGTCATCAGTTTCACATCGCCGGCACCCAGGCGACGCAAGGCATAACCGGGCAAGGTAAAGGCCAGCGCCAGCAACGCGGCCCAACCGCCCTGTGCCGCCGTCGCGCCCAGCCAGGTGGTGCCGCTCCACAACAGCCAGGCCAGGGCCAGCGCCCCGACGCCCAGGGTCAAGGCATTGGCGATGTGGCGCTCGCGGGCATCCTGCACCGCGCACAGCGTCAGCCAGATCAACAGTACAAAACTCTGCATGCGCTAAAAAACGTCCCTTTTGGCTGAATGATTCTATGCTGACATTACGCAGTGACAGTCAGGGTAGACGCACTCATGAAAACCAACCTCCCCCGTAAACAAAAAGGCGCCGCCGCGATTGAATTTGCCTTGGTGTTCGTGATCTTTTTCGGCGTGTTCTACGCGATCGTCACGTACAGCCTGCCGCTGCTGCTGATGCAATCCTTCAACCAGTCCACCGCCGAAGCCGTGCGCCGCAGCGTGGCGCTGGACCCGAACACCCCCGGATACGAAACCGCGCTGAAAACCGTGGTCAAGGATGAGTTGACCCGGCAGCTGGCGTGGATTCCCGCCGGGTTGAATTTCAATGTCGACACCGACACGACCACCACCCTCACGGCCGGCGTGCTGAAGGTCAGCATCGCCTACCCGACCAATAAACTGAGCGCGGTCATTCCCTTCCTGAACCTGCCGGGGCTCGGGCCGGTGCCGAATTTGCCGGCGACACTCACTGCCACTTCGAGCCTGCAATTTTGAGTGCCGGGGACAAACTCTTCGGGCGCTTGCTTAACCGTCACCCGTCACCGCCCCAGGAAAGCCTGGCGCCACCGAGTGTGCTCAGCGTCGGTTTGCAGGTGCATCTGGACGCCGAAGGCCGGGTGCTGCACCTGACCGGTCCGCTGCGGCACGGGCTGGCGCAACAGATACCCGCGGCACAGGCGCCGAATCTGCTGGATTTCCTGTTGCCCCACAGCAGCCTTGAGGTCGAAGGTTCACCCGCCGACTGGCAGGGGCAACTTCTGGATCTGGACTTTTACGGCCTCAACGGCCAAACCCTGCATCTGCGGGGCTGGGTCCAGCCGCTGGCCGACGCCTGGCTGCTGCAGCTGCTGGACATCGGCGACCTGTTGCTCGAACGCCGGCAATCGCGACTGCGCGAGCAATGCCAGGTGCTGGCGGTGCACATCGGCGAGCAGTTGCGCCTGTGCAGCCTGACGCGCTTGCCCGAGGTGTTGAGCGAGCAACTGCAAGCCCTGGCCCAGCGCTTTCACATCCCGTGCATCGCCCTGGCATTGCTCGACGAGCAGGAACAGGGTTGGCAGATTCACCAGCACTACGCAGCGGTGGAGGCCCCGCAACTGTGGCAAAACGGCCAGCGCCTGGGCACCGGCCTCGACAGCCTCAACGGCTCCACGCCCCAGCACCTGAAACTGATGGAGCACCCGCGCCTGCAACGCACCTTCGGCAATGCCGAGGGTTTTGTCGTGCCCTATCACGATGCGCAAGGGGTGGCGGCCTGGCTGCTTTGTGGTTGTTTTTCGGTGCATCAACGGGCACCCGATGTCGGCGAACGCGACTGGCTGCAATTTGCCGCCGCGCTCGCCAGCCCCGTGCTGGAGCGCGTGCGTGAACACCGGCATCACCTGCAATTGGAGCGCCTCGAATCCTTGCAAACGTTGCTCGGCACCGGGTGGTGGGAGCTGTTTAGCGACAGCGCCGAGGTGCAATTGGCGCCATCGCTGGCCACCGCCCTGAACCTTGCCAGCGCACGTTTGCCATTGACCGATTGGCTTGAGCACGTGCACCCCACCGACCGCGAAGAACTGCGCAGTCGCCTGCAAGCCTTGCAGGACGAAGGCACGCCACTGTTGCTGTGCGTGCGCCTGTATCACCCCGACACGGGCGCACCGCCGGACTGGTATCGACTGCAAGGCCAGGCCCTGGGCGTGGGCAAGAACCGCCGCGTCGTGGGCTTCATGCTCGACATCAGCGACATCAAAAACCAGGAGCAACAGGCCGCGGCGGCCCATGCGCGGCTGGACAACCTGATCGCCCGTTCGCCCGCCGTGATTTACGTCCAGCGCTATGTCGAAGGGGCGTTGCAACCGACCTTTTTCAGCGACAGCCTGATGCCGTTGCTCGGCTGGACACTCGCCGAGTGCAGCGGCGCGGCATGGGTGGAACGACTTCACCCCGAGGACCGCGACCGTTATTTCGAGCGCACCCGCCAGCTGTTGCGCGAGGGCTCGGTGAGCGCCCGCTATCGGTTGCGCGACAGTCGCGGCGATTACCACTGGCTGCTCGATGAAGCCAAGTTGCTGCGCGACGATCTTGGCTTGCCGGTCGAAGCCGTGGGCCTGTGGCTGGATGTCACCGAAGCGACCCTGGCCGCCGAGCAGGTCAAACGGAGCGAGGAGCGCTACCGGATTCTGGTGGAAGATTCACCGGCGATGATTTGCCGCTACCGCCCGGACCTGACCCTGACGTTCGGCAACACGCCGCTGGCGACTTACCTGGAGTGCTCGGCGGATCAACTGCCGGGGGTCAACCTGGGCAGCTGGATGTCATCGGAGCAGCGCGAAGCCTTCACCCGCCGCCTGAGCCAGTTGACCCCGGACTTCCCGGTCAGCACCGCCGAGATCAATCTGCAATTGCCCGGCCGGGAACACGCCTGGTGGGTCTGGTCGGATCGCGGCGTGTTCGACCCGCAAGGCCAGCTGCTGGAGATCCAGGCCGTGGGCCGCGACAACACCGAAGTACGACGCTCCCAGCAACAGCTCACGCAAAGCGCGAAAATGGCCACCCTGGGTGAAATGGCCACCGGCCTGGCCCATGAAATCAACCAGCCGCTGAACGTGATGCGCATGGCCATCGTCAATGTGCTCAAGCGCCTGGAAAAAGGCGATGTGCAAATCGATTACCTGACCGACAAGCTCAAGCGCATCGACACGCAGGTGCAGCGCGCCGCGCGCGTGGTGGACCACATGCGCGTGTTCGGCCGCCGCTCGGAGATCGAGCAACAGCCGTTCAACCCGGCGCAGGCCATCGAGGGCACGCTGTCACTGTTGGCCGAAGGCATGCGGGGCAAAGGGGTTGATGTGCGCGTCACTGAACCGGTGTTCGAGGTGCAGGTGCGCGGTCATGTCGATCAGCTGGAACAGGTGCTGATCAACCTGATGGTCAATGCCCGGGATGCGCTGCTCGGTCAGCGCGAAGCCGATGCGGACTTCAGGCCGTGGATTTCGCTGTACGCCGAACGGGATGAACAGTCGGTGCGACTGTGGGTCGAGGACAACGGTGGCGGCATTGACCCGCGTTTGCTGGAGCGGATTTTCGAGCCGTTCTTCACCACCAAACCGGTGGGCGTCGGCACCGGCCTGGGGCTGTCGGTGAGCTACGGCATTGTCGAGAACATGGGCGGCAAGCTCAGCGTGCGCAACTCGACCGAAGGCGCGCGCTTCTGCATCGAACTGCCGATCGTGCCGCTGGATCAGATCACCAGGTAGGCTTTGCCTTTCTCGCCGCAGGTCAGGTTGAAACCGACGTCGACCTTATTGACCTCGATCCCCAGGTTCATCAGCAGATTGTCGATGAGCGGGTCGACCAGCGGTGCGAGCAGGCCGGTGATGGCCGGGATCAGCAGGCCTGTGACTTCCTTCAGTGCCGACGTCAACGTGTTGAGCAGCCCCCCCAACACATTGCCAAACTTCGGCTCATGATCAATCAGCTCGAAACCCGTCAGCGCGGATTTCAAACTGCCCACCATTGCGGACATCACAACCGGGTGCGTCGGGTCCGGTGACACATTGACCTCATGGGGATTGGCATAGGTGTAGTTGGATTCGGTTTTGCCGACAATCTCGCTGTCAATCAGTAGCTCGGTGCCGCCCCCGCCAAAGGGAATTCGCGGGTCGCAGTCCGACAAGCTCCTGCATTTCTGCGAGCCGATATCGACCAGGGTTAATGGCGACAAGCTTGAATCCAGCGAGGTCGAGAGCCAGATCGAGTCGTTGATCCGGCCGACCTTGACTTGCAGGGCCGAAATTTCGGTGGTGGCGGTCAGGCTTTTGCTGGTCGGGGTGGCGCAGGAGTAGTCGGTGACATAACTACTGCCCTTGCCGGCTTCCAGGCCGAGGTCCAGGCTCACTCCATTGGGCAGGAGTTGCAGGTCGGCATGGGTGCAGTTGCCGAACAGACAACCCGACGACAGCAACACATTGATCAGCCCCACCACCGGCTTCAGGATCGCGTTGACCAGTTTCATCACATTATCGAGCAGCGACAGGTCAAGCGACACCAGGATGCGTACCTGCGCGGTGCGCACATAAATCCTGTTCGCCCCCAACGGGGCGATTTTCGCCAGCGCCGGGTCGCCGACGGCGGAGAACTGCGGGGGCTGAATGACTTTTATGCGCGTCGTCACCCCGGCCAGTCCCAACAGGTTGACCGGCAACACCGCGTTCACCGCGCTGTTCTTGTTCGCCAGTTGCACAAAGCCCTGAATCAGCTGAAACAGCTGCACCGTGGCGTCCAGGCCCGCCGCTTGCGTGCCGGTTTGCAGCGCCAGCAAATCACCCAGCTTGATCGGCGAAGCACCGGTGGCCGCCACTTGCAGTTTGGCCAGGGCGGTGTTGACCTGCGCCGTGGCGCCATTGAGTTTCACCACATCGGCGGCGGCCTTGATGAATTGGGTCACACCCGCCTCAGTGGTCAGCAACTGGGTGTAGTTGCCGGCCTCGACGCCTATTTCAATGGCGAGCTGGTCCATGAACTTCAGCAGATTGATGTCGGTCTTGACCAACCCGTCCCAGCCACCGACGGTCAGGTTGACGTTGCCCCCCAGCAAGGTCGAAAACAACGGGTTCAGCAGGTTCGACCTGGCGCTGTCGACCCCCAGCAAGGTGCTGCGGATGCTCAGCTGTGCCAGCGTCTGTTTCGGTTCGGCGGCGACAGCGGTGGCGTTGAGCCGGGTACTGAGGCCCACCGGTGCACCGGACAGCAAGGCGCCAATACCGGCCGCCACGCTGGTGGTGACGGTACGGCTGGCGATGACTTGCACGGCGGCGGTTTTGCCGGGATCAGCGGTGAATATCCGCAGGTGATTGGCATCGATTTGCACGGTGCCGCAACTGACTTTCAGCGTGCTGTCCGCGTCGACGGTAAAACCGTTGCGCGTGGCGCTTTGCGTGGCGTAGGTGGTCGCCGTCTGGTCGGGTTTGCAACGGCCGTCACGGGTCACGGCTTCGAGGGCTGCGGTGTCGGCCACCCGTTGCAGCTTGCGCTGTTCCAGGTAAAGCCTGCCGGAGTCGATCACCAGCAGGGTGAACCCCAGTGCCAGCGCCAGGGTGCCAGCCGCCATCAAACCGATCGCCCCCCGTTGCCGGGCCGGACCGCGAAACTGCATGCGGGGCAACATCGCGCACTCCTTTGCCGGCCCATGGCCGAGCGCAACCTCCATTGGTGTGAAGGAGTGTAGACAAGCGATGGGGTGGTTGCTGGCAACTCGCCAGCGCAGACAACAAAAAACCCTGTGGGAGCGGGCTTGCTCGCGAAGGGGGAGCGTCAGGCGAAATCGTTGTCGGCTGAGCGACCGCCTTCGCGAGCAAGCCCGCTCCCACAGGGGAGTTGGTGGTGTTTGCGGATGAGGTGTTTATCCGTGAGGTGGATAGTTGGCCAATATCCGGGTGACCGTTTCGCGGATCGCATTGCTGCGATCGGAGGGGTTCGGTGTACGGCTGAGGATCTGTTCATCACTGCCACGCCACACCAGCTTGCCGTCCTTGCCGTCGAGCAGGTCGATCTGGAGGGTCGCCACCTTGTAGTTCACCAGGCGCGTTTCGTTGTACATCGGTGCGCCCCAGTAGCCGTACCACGGGTTGCCCCAACCGCCGCCGTAGTTGGTGGTCACCTGTTGCTGGCGCTCTTCGACAATCAGGTAGGTCTGCACACTCAAGTCACCCTTGGCACCGGGTGCGGCCTGGCGCAGGCCACGCTGGTCCAGTTGATCGGTCACCGACTGGCGCACACGTTGCTCGGTCAGGTCGCTCTTGATTCGTGGATCATCAGGGCGGTATTGCAGGGCGGGTTCCTTCCAGCTCCAGCTGCGATAGGCCGCGAAGTCGCGGCTGGCATCGAAGTCATGATTGACCTGGTTGGCGGCGCAGGCACTGAGCAGCGCGACCACGGCCAGTAACACAAGACGGCGGAACATGATGATTCTCCGGTTGAAGACATGAACCTGCGAAACGCTTCTTATCTACAGAAGCTAACTGGGAGGATACGCCGACATGGCCTTTTCCACAGCTTCCCTGATGGCGTCCGCCTGCTGGCCCTGCGTACCCCGGCTGCTGGTTTCAGCGCTGGAACTCCACACCGGTTGACCGCTTTGCGCATCGAACATGTCCACCTGCACCACGACCACTTGTTCCTCATAAGTGCGCACGATCGGGACGCTGCCGTACATGCCGTACCCCGGACCGTAACCGTAGCGGTTGTAGCCGCCGTAACCGCCGTAATACCCGTAGTCGTCCTGAACCTGGCGCAGGCGGGTTTCCAGGCGCAGGGCCGCGCTGACAAACAGGTCCGCCGGGCGATTGTCATGCAGCGGGCGCAAGCCACGTTGATCGAGGGCATTGCTCACCGCCTCGGCGACCTGCGCCGAGTCCGCCCACGCGGTGCCCGGCGGCAGATCGCCGTTGAGCCAGGCCCAACTGCGGTAACGCCCGTAGTCACGGGGTGGCGCGGGATAGGCACTGCGGTCGAACGTATTGGCCGCTTGCGGCGGTGCCGGCGGGATGGGGTTGGAAGATGCCACATACGGGTTGCTGCCCTGGCAGGCCGCCAGCGCCAGGCAAATCACCAACAACCCTGAACGACTTTTCATTTCGCGCTCCGATCAGATCGGCCGACAGATCCAGTGCAAGTAACGTCCAAGCCCGGCAAAACTGGGGTGGCGACGGTGCGCCAGTTCCATTTCGAGCAAGTCCACCAGTTCGGCGCGGGCCTGGAATTCCACGGGCATGTAGTCGTGGAACACCCGCACTCCACTCTGTGTTTCGACCTGCCACATGCCCTCAAGTTGCGCCGCCAGTTCCCGTGGATCGAGTGGCTGCTGCGGGGTCAGGCTCTGCTTCTCTCCGGCCATGTCGTTCTTGCGCATCTTGCGGAAATGGCCCTTGAGCAAGTTGCGATAGATCAGCGCATCGCGGTTGTAGAACGCCAGGGACAGCCAACCGTCGGCCTTGGTCAGTTGATGCAGGACCGGCAGGATCGCGTGCGGTTCGGCCAGCCATTCCAGGACGGCATGGCACAGCACCAGATCGTAGGGTTCGGTGAGCTGACCGAGCAGGTCCTGCCACGGTGCCTGGATGAACGTTGCCGTTTGCCCGGCCTCGGCGAAGCGTTGGCGGGCGCCTTCGAGCATGGGCTCGGCAGGCTCGGCCAATGTCACCTGATGGCCGCGTTCGGCCAGCCACAACGACATGTGGCCCAGACCGGCGCCGATGTCCAGCACCCGCAGCGGCCGGTCCGGCAAGGTTTCGGCCAGGTCGGCCTGCAGCACCGCCAGGCGAATCGCGCCCTTGGCACCGCCATAGATTTTTTCCGCGAAACGTGTCGCCAGTTGATCGAAATGACGGTCGCTCATCAGCTGAACCTCCGTTCGCTGTCGGCCAGTTTGCTGCGCACCACGTCATTCATGTCCAGGCCCAACTCACTGCACAGCAACAAGAGATAAAGCACGATATCGCCGATTTCCTGCCCGGCATGGGCCAGTTTGTCCGCCGGCAACTGGCGCGACTGGTCTTCGGTCAGCCACTGGAAAATCTCCACCAGCTCGGCCATTTCGACACTCGCGGCCATGGCCAGGTTTTTCGGGCTGTGAAATTGCCGCCATTCATTGCGATCACGGATGGCGTGCAGGCGTTCGGTCAGTTCAACAAGGTTCATCGGGCTCTCCTGAAGGCGTATAGCTTCGGGGGGATGACGGGGGAAGGCAAGTGACAACGATCGAGTGGTCAGCCCTGTTTCCATGTGGGAGCGGGCTTGCTCGCGAAAGCGGTATTCCAGTCGGTATCTTCATCAACGGACTCACCGCTTTCGCGAGCAAGCCCGCTCCCACAGTTACGATGCAACGCTCTATGCTTGTGGGGAACTAGCCACCGTGCTCAATGGCCCAACGCTCGAACTCATCAGGATGCTCATTCCATGCAGGTAGAAGGTTTTTTCGAATGGCTCGGCCAGGCGATTGGCACAGTCATCCGGTTCATCGTTGACGCCCTCAGCGGCGTGTTCCAGTGGGTGAGCCGTGCCAGCAGCAACTTTGTCGACGGCCTGTCCCGTGCACTGGGCATGGACACCTCGATCATCAGCATCGTCGTGCTGATTCTCGGCCTGGTGTTGCTGTGGTCGGCCATCCGCGCGTTCATGAATGCGTCGATCATCATGGGCATCATCTGGCTGATGCTAGGGCTGTGGCTGCTCAGCTGGATCATGCATTAGCCCCCCACTGTGGGAGCGGGCTTGCTCGCGAAGGCGCCCGATCAGCCGATGACGATTTCGCCTGACTCTGCGCTTTCGCGAGCAAGCCCGCTCCCACATTTGTACTGCGGTGTTTTAAGGATTGAGTTCACCGCTACAATGCCCGCTCCCCCAAGGAGCCTGCATGTCCAACCTGATTGCCGACTGGCGCGACCGCCCTACCCATCGACGGGTCTGGGCGCTGGCGGCGCCGATGATTCTTTCCAACATTTCCGTACCGCTGGTGGCGCTGGTCGACAGCACCGTCATCGGTCACCTGCCCCATGCCCATCAACTCGGCGCCGTTGCGGTCGGGTCCAGCCTGTACACCTTCCTTGCCTGGGCCATGGGCTTTCTGCGCATGGGCTCCACCGGGTTTGCCGCCCAGGCCGCCGGGCGCGGCGATGGCGCGGCGTTGCGGCAGATCTTGTTGCAGGGGCTGCTGCTGGCCTTGGGACTGTCGATCGTGTTGGGTGCGGTGGGCGTGCCGTTAAGCGGGGTCGCGCTGCATTTCATGCAGCCGTCGGCGGAATTGGACCAAATGACCCGCGAATTCTTTCATACCCGTTTGTTCGGGCTGCCCGCGGCGCTGGCCAGTTATGCGCTGGTCGGCTGGTTTCTCGGCACGCAAAACGCCCGCGCGCCGCTGGTGATACTGCTGGGCACCAACCTGGTGAACATCGCCCTTAACCTGTGGTTTGTCCTCGGCCTGGAATGGGGCGTGGCCGGCGCGGCCAGGGCCTCGGTGATCGCCGAGTGGACCGGCGCCCTGATCGGCCTGCTGATGACCCGCCAGGCCCTGCGCGCCTACCCGGGGCACATCGTCTGGGCGGCGCTGGGGCTGTGGCGCAGTTGGCGGCCCCTGCTGGCGGTCAATCGCGACATCTTCATCCGTAGCCTGGCGCTGCAATCGGTGTTTTTCCTGATCACCGTGCAAGGCGCGCGGCTGGGGGATGCCACCGTCGCCGCCAACGCCCTGCTGCTCAACGGCTTGCTGTTGACGGCCCATGCGCTCGATGGCCTGGCCCACGCCGTGGAGGCCCTGTGCGGGCATGCCATCGGCGCTCGCGACCGCGACGCCCTGCGCCGCTCGCTGGTGGTGGCCTGCGGCTGGTCGTTGCTGGCGAGCCTGGGGTTTGCGCTGGTGTTTCTGTTGGCCGGGCACCTGTTCATCGAGATGCAAACCGACATTGCCAGCGTGCGCGACACCGCGTTCATCTACCTGCCCTACCTCGCCGCGCTGCCGCTGATCGCCGTCTGGAGCTACCTGCTGGACGGGCTGTTCATCGGCGCCACCCGCGCCCGGGAAATGCGCAATGGCATGCTGCTGACGGTGGCCTTGCTGGTGCCGTTCGCCTGGGCGCTCCAAGGGTGGGGCAACCATGGCCTGTGGATAACCTTCCTGCTGTTCATGTCGCTGCGCAGCCTGACCCTTGGCGTCATCGCCTGGCGCCTGCGCCGCAACGACGGCTGGTTCGCCCGCGCACACTGAAACCCGGGTGCTCAAGGCAGATCGTTGCGCCAGCGCTGGCGCAAGTTGTCGAGCCGCTCCTGCTGGGTCCGTCCCGACAAAGACGGCACCGGCATATCGTCGGGGTGCTGCAGGCGTAGCCACAACCAGCCATCCAGCACCGGGCGTTCGCTGAAGCCCAGGGCCAATCCTTCCTGCAAACAGGCCCACAGCCGGGCGTAATCCGTCGAGGTGGATTGGCTCCAGTGCCAGGCATGACGCTCCAGCAGGCAGGTTTGCAGTTTTTGTTGCTGGCGGGGACTGAGGGCTTCTTCGACGGCCAAGGGGCTGACGGCAAGCCCGGGATTGAGCAACTTCTGCCATCCCTGACTACCGAGCGCCCGGTCGGCCCAGGTGCCGCCAAACCAACGCACCTGGCTGATCGGCCCCAGCCAGCGACTCAGCTCCCGGGCATCGCAGGCATCGAAAAAATAACTGGCGGTGTGCGGGTTGTAATAGCTGAGCAAGGCTCGATGATGCAGGTCGACACTGACCGTGAGCATGCGCCGCAAGTGCGCCAGCAACGCCGACGGTGATGCCTCGCTGATCAGCAGCAAGCCACGCCAGTGCTGCGCCTCACGCTGGTAAACCTCGGCCGGCATCGGGCAGGTCCGCAGGTTGACCAGCACCGGGCCTTGCTCGCGTATGGCGTGCCACTCGGTGCCTTCGAACAGCCAGAACCACCGGGCCTGGTCAAACCTGTGTTTTAACGTCGCACCGGCCTGCGGCGTGTCCGGCACATCCAGCAGCAACCATTGCGGCATCGCATCGGCTGCGTGCACCGCGATCATGCTGCACCACTCTGGCCAAGCCGCATGGCCGCCCGGCAGGTGCAGAGCGCTTGCGTGCAATGATTGAAACTGCCGCCACCGGGCATCAGGCACAGCATCAGCAGGGGCTCGCCCGAGCGCAGCCAGTCTTGCACCGCTTCAGGCGGGCAGTCATCAACGGGGACCGGCAACTGCGCCGCCTCGACCGGATCGGGCAGGTGCAGTATCCCGGTAATCAACGGCTGATCCGGATCGCCCTCGATAAAGCTCACCACCACCTCCGTGCCTTCGCTCAACGGCGCCCCGCTTGCCCCTTGCAGCTGCGGCGCCAGTGGTAGCCAGCAGTGACTCGGCGTCGCCCCCTCGCCCTGATACAACCAGTCAAACTGCACCGCCACCGGGCGCGACGGATCCGGTCGCGACTCGTCGACGCTCACCACCCACGCCCGTTGCAGGCTGTGCATCCGGGGCTTGTCCGCGCAATGGCTGGACTCGAACGGCGCAGCCCCGTGCATCGCGCGTACTTTATTGCGGTAAGGGACCAGCGGATCCTGGCTGCCGTGATGCTCGACATGGGTCAGCAGCCACCGCCGGTTCCACTCGGGCGCCGGATGCCCGGCCAACGGCAGCCATTGACCGCTGCGTAAAGTCGCCAGGTCCGTGTGGCACTCGGCACGCTGCTGCGCCCTGTCGACGCTTCGATAAACCTCGAGGCGACGCACCGACAGTTGTTCGCCCTCGCCAGCGAAGACCGCAGTCTCGCCCACACGAAAATGCCCCTGGCCATCGGCGAACACCACGCAATGCCCCCGGGCCCGATGTTCAAAATGGTAGTGAAGCCGCTCCTGGGCACACAGGCGCTGAAGAAATTGCAGGTCCGACTCGCGGTACTGCGTACAGAAATCGCGCAATGGATAATTGCCGCCCAGTTCGAAGCGCCGGTCCTGGCCGACAATGCCATGCTCCTTGAGTACCTGGTCGATGATTTGCGGCACCGAGCGACCGCTGAAGATGCGCTGGCTGAAGCGCTGGCCCAGGCACGCCAGTTTCGGTTCCAGGCGCACCTGGCACAGCCTGACGGCCGAGCCGTGCTCGCGCTGGACCAGCGCATGCAACTGCCCGTGGAGGGTGTTTCCCGACGGCCCGAAATGCAGGGAAGCGGAACGGTACAGCAGGCTGGCGAGATCAATCGAGGGGTCATCGATCAGCAGATCCACATCGAACGCGAACAGCTCGCTGATCGCTTCTCTACCGGTAAAGGCCAGGACCTCGAAGGCGTCGGACAGACCGGCTACGTCCAGACGAAAGTCAGGTTCGTTGACTGGATCGAACATCGGCGTTTCTCTACGGGAGGGACGGCCGGGGATTCTCGCCGAGAGACATGGCCGAGTAGAGAGGGGAAGTACAACTTAGGAAATGACCTACGCGAAAAGAGGACCAATGGCAGGAATCGCCGAAGAGGTAGGTCGTTTCGCCTGAAAAAAGAGAATCGTCCTACCAGGTCATCTGAAATTTCCGCAGCCTGCGGAAAATTTTCAGACAACCTGATGGGAGCGGGACTTGCCTCAGGAAGACAGGTAAGACGAACGGGTCAGGCCCAGGCGCAAGGCGTCGAGGAACTGGGTGCGTTCGCTGGCGCTGATGCGGGCACTGGCGCACTTGTCGCGGTAGTGGGTCATCAGTTCTTCCGGCGACAAGTGCACGTAGCGCAGCATGTCTTCGATGGTGTCGTGGGTTTCGATACCGGCGTGGTACACGCTGCCGTCGGCGTTCTGATAGATGTTCACCGAGTCGGTGTCACCGAACAGGTTGTGCATGTCGCCGAGAATTTCCTGGTAGGCGCCGACCAGGAACACGCCCAGCAGGTAGTCCTCACCTTCGTTCAGGGCGTGCACTGGCAAGCTGGTTTCGATGCTCTGCTCGTCGACGTACTGGTTGATCTTGCCGTCGGAGTCGCAGGTCAGGTCTTGCAGCACAGCACGGCGCAGCGGCTCTTCGTCGAGGCGATGCAGCGGGATGATCGGCAGGACCTGGTCGATCGCCCAGGTGTCCGGCAGGCTCTGGAACACCGAGAAGTTGCAGATGTACTTGTCGGCCAGCTTGTCGTTGAGTTCGTCCAGCACCTGACGGTGGGAACGCTGACGCGCCTTCAACGAGTTGTGCAGGCGGCGGCACACGGCGAAGTAGCATTGCTCGGCCAGGGCTTTTTCGGACAGGGTCAGCTTGCCATCGGCGTACTGGGCAGCGATATCGCTCATGTAGTGCGTGGCGCGCCAGTAGGTTTCGGTGACCATCTCGATATCGGTCGGACCCAGCAGGTCCACCAGCCATTGCACGGTTTCCGGCAGCGCTTCCTTATTGTCGATCTGCGGCACGTCGTCGTTGTGTTTCTCGACGTCGGTCACCTGGATCACCAGCATGGCGTGGTGCGCCGTCAGGGAGCGGCCGCTTTCGGAGAAAATGTTCGGGTGCGGCAGGTTCTGCGCGTCGCAGAATTCCTTGAGCATCCCGACCACGACACCGGCGTAATCGTCCATGTCGTAGTTGATCGAACTGGCATTGCGCGAGTGCGTGCCGTCGTAGTCCACGCCCAGGCCGCCGCCGACGTCGATGTGGTCAACCGGCAGGCCGAGGTTGCGCAGTTCGCCGTAATAGCGAATCGCTTCCTTGAAGCCGTGCTGGTAGTCGGCCAGGTTGGCGATCTGCGAACCCATGTGGAAATGCAGCAGGCGAATGCCCTGGTCAAGGCCGGCCGCGCGGAAACGCTCGACCACCGACAGCAATTGCGCCGCCGACAGGCCGAACTTGGATTTCTCGCCACCGGTGTCGGCCCACTTGCTCGACGCCAGGGACGACAGGCGCACACGCAGGCCCACCTGTGGCTTGACCTTGAGCGAGGCGGCTTCCTCGATCACCAGGCCGACTTCGGATTCCTTCTCGATCACGATGAACACGTTGTGGCCGAGCTTCTGGCCCATCAGCGCCAGGCGAATGAATTCGCGGTCCTTGTAGCCGTTGCAGACGATGGTGCCGCCCTTCGGCGCCAGTGCCAGCACCGCCAGCAGTTCCGGCTTGGAGCCGGCTTCCAGGCCGATGGAGACGTTCTGGGTCGCGATGATGTTTTCGATCACCGCTTCCTGCTGGTTCACCTTGATCGGGTAGAGCGCGGTGTACTTGCTCTGGTATTCCAGGCGCTCGATGTTGGCGTCGAACGCGCCGGTCAGCTGACGCACGCGGTCTTGCAGGATATCCGGGAAACGCACCAGCAGCGGCAACGACAGGCCGCTCTTGCGCAACTCGTCGACTTGTTCGAACAAATCGATAGGCGAACTGCTCGGACCGTTCGGACGAACTTCGACGCGACCGGCGTCATTGATCGCGAAATACCCGGCCCCCCAATGGCGAATCCCGTAAACACTGCGGCTGTCCGCAACTGTCCATTGGCTGCCATCGTCTTTGCGTGTGCGTCTTACGGACATTGAAGTCCCCTATAAAGAAGTCATAGTGCGTCGCCTGGATTCAGGCCGGCGCAGTCTAAAGAATGAAAATGACGGTTCGTCAACGAGGGGGTAGACCCCGTCGACCGCAACGAGTTTAGAAACCGGTCATGAACAGGCTCTGTGAAAACCATGGTGACGACGCCAGTCGTGAGGCAATCAGGACTGGATCAAGCCGCAGGTGGTCTTCACAGAGGCTGCTAGCCGCCGGACTTCTTCGCTTTGAAACCGTGCTTGATCAACTCGGCCAAGAGTAGCTCGACATGATCGCCCTGGATTTCAATGATCCCGTCTTTCAACGCTCCACCGGTGCCACAGCGTTTCTTCAACGTGGTCGCCAGTTCCTTGAGCGCGTCTTCGGCCAACGGCACGCCGGTGATGGTGGTCACCGTCTTGCCGCCACGGCCCTTGCTTTCGCGACGCACGCGAGCGATGCCGTCGCCGGCCGGGATAACGGTCTGTTTGCAGATACAGGCGTCCACCGGCTTACTGCATTCCGGGCAATGACGACCTGCGTCGGTGGAAAATACCAGGCCACCAAGGGCGGCGAAGGATGCGGCTTTTTTGGCCACCGGCAATCCTCTTGGGAGGACAAAGACTGGTCGCAGCACTTGGGGAGGCTATCGACCGCGAAGCCCCACTCAGGCAGGGGCAGCGCTACTGAAACGGTTGGATCTCTGCAGGAGCTGACGAGTGCAACGAGGCTGCGATCTTTTGATGTCGAATCAAAAGCAACGTCAAAAGATCGCAGCCTGCGGCAGCTCCTGCAAAAAGCAATACCGTTACAGTTTGAAAAGGTCGCGCAGTGTAACGGCAAATACGCCGATTGCTAAGAGCCAATCGGCGCCAATTTATAACGCTTATGCGACGTCTTCCCCACGAGACCTGAGGTAGCGCTTCAACGCCGCCAGGGAGTCCGGGCAATAAGGCTTTTCCTCGATTTCCCGCAGCACTTGATCGATCGGTAAAAAGCGCGCTTCAAGCACTTCTTCCGGTTGCAGGATCAACGGTCCGTCCCACACCGCCGAAAACGCCGAACACCAGAGCCGATTGCCGGTGTCTTCGAAGAAAAAGTGGTCATGGGCGGTCAAGGCCACACCGCTCACG
Organism: Pseudomonas fluorescens; assembly: GCF_902498195.1. Classification (GTDB taxonomy): domain Bacteria; phylum Pseudomonadota; class Gammaproteobacteria; order Pseudomonadales; family Pseudomonadaceae; genus Aquipseudomonas; species Aquipseudomonas fluorescens_BU. The sequence goes on from NZ_CABVIY010000005.1 coordinate 65,137, forward strand.
CCCAGCTCCTCTTCCAGCTCCCGGGCCGCCGATTCGGCGTAGGTTTCCGTGGCGAGCACCATGCCGCCTGCCGCCACGTCCCAATAACCCGGGTAGATCGCCTTGCTCAGGGTACGACGATGCACGCACAACTCGCCGGCGGAATTGAACAGCATGATATAGGTGCCGCGCCCGATCAGCCCGCGCTCGCGCAGGTCGCAGCGGACCAGGGCGCCGAGCAGGTTGTCCTGTTCATCGACCCAGGCGATCTGCTCGGCATCCGACGCCGCGCGGTGAGCGGCTTCGCGCGGGTTATCGATGGAACTGTCGACCATGGCTCAGCCCTGATTCAGCAATTGACGCAGATCGATCACCGCCGCGTTGGCCCGGGAAATGTAGTTGGCCATGACCAGCGAGTGGTTGGCCAGCACCCCGAAGCCGCTGCCGTTGAGGATCATCGGACTCCACACCGGCTCCTGCGACGCTTCCAGCTCACGAATGATCTGGCGCACGCTGACCGTGGCGTTCTTCTTGGCCAGCACGTCGGCGAAGTCGACTTCAATGGCGCGCAGCAAGTGCGACAGGGCCCAGGCCTGGCCGCGGGCTTCGTAGAACACGTTGTCGATCTGCAGCCATGGGGTTTCGACGATTTCCTCGTCAACCTGCGGCGCCACGCCCGGCACCACGACTTCGGTCTTCAACGCGGTGTTGAGCTTGACCCGGCCAACACTGGCCGACAGACGTTGCGACAGCGAGCCCAGGCGGGTCCCGACGTCACCCAGCCAGTTGTTCAGGTTGTCGGCGCGGGCATAGAACAGCGCGCTTTTCTGGTTCGGATCGGACAGGCGGGCCTGATAGCGGCTCAGGGAGTTGATGCCTTCCTGGTACTCGGACTCACTGGACGGCAGCACCCAGCTCTTGTTGTCGAAGTTGAAACGCGGCTCGGCCTTGGCCAGATCGGCGTCTTCAGCGGATTGCGACTGCGAACGGGCGAAGTCTTTGCGTAGCGCGCGGCTCAAGTCGCGCACCTGCACCAGCACGCCGTATTCCCAGCTCGGCATGTTGTCCATCCACAGGCCCGGCGGGAAACGGTCGTTGGAAATGTAACCGCCCTGCTTGGTCAGCAAAGTGCCGGCAACGGTCTTTAGGGTTTCCACGGTGGTGTAGCCGACCACCATCTGCTTGCCTTCCTTTTCAGCGGCCAGTTGCGCCGTCTGCTGCACCGGAAACAGCGCGGGTTCCTGGCTCCAGTACCAGCCCAGCGCGATCGCCACTAACAGGTAGAGGCCGATCAGCGTGGCCAGCGCCCGGCTGAACAGCAGGCCGCCCAGGTAACTGCGGGTTGCCGACTTCGGTTCAGCGGCACGTTCAGGCGCGCTACCGGCGCGGTTCTTCCAGTCCAGCATGGCGATATCCTTTCAAGCTCTTGGGTTCATCGGTTCGACCACAACCATACAACAACGTGCCTTGGCCCGGCACCCGCCGTTGGGTGCATGTCGGAAATAAGCTTCCCGATGGATGTAAACAGACAACACGCGCTCCTTTCTGTAGCGGCGAGCCTGCTCGTGATGGTCGACAACGATGACGTGTAACACCTGACACCCCGCGTCGTATTCGCGATTTGCGCGAGCAGGCTCGCGCCTACAGAAGGACATCAGCCCCTAAGGGTTTCCCCTACAACCCTTACACAAAAGACCTTCGCCCATTCAAGCCGTAAATCCACTCGGCAACGAGGCTCATAACCCAGAGAAAAGTCGCCACGCGCCTTGTGGGTAAAATCCTGAAACCCCCGGAACAGAGCCTTCTTCAAGAATTATCATTCGATTACAGACCAACCGGTCACAAACTGAATGCGTCCGCGTTACAGATTATTGACGTACGACACTCATGCAATCGAAAAGAGGTGCTAGCATAGAGCCACCAGTCGACCTCAGCGTGCACCCTAACTAGTAGTCAGGATATGACCGAGCCAGAAGATCCCAGCCGCGAGCGCCTCAAGCACCACTTTGCCCAGCGGGTCATTCATCAGGCACGTCAGATACTTGAGATATGGCAGCGCCTGCAACGCAGCGAGTGGTCACCCAACGAATTGGCGGAACTGAGCGAGGCCAACCTGCGCCTGCTGCGGTTCGCCGAACGCTTCGAACAACCGGAACACATTCAACTGGCGCGCCATATCAGCCAGTCGCTGGAGGCTGTCGACGCCAATCGCGGACGCCTGAGCAGCGGTTTGATCACCGACCTCAACCGCTTGATGCAGCGCCTGTCGCGCACCGGTTTGCGCCATGGCGATCAACTCGATCAAACGTTCCTGCCGCCCCTGCGCAAGCCGATCTACGTCATGTTGCAGGACCTCGACCGCGCCGAGCGCCTGGCCAAGCAACTGGAATTCTTCGGACTCAGCGCCCAGTCGCTGGACAGCGTCGCGGCGTTTCGCTCCTCCATGGTGGAGCGCCTGCCAGCGGCGATTGTCATGGACGTGGACTTCAGTGGCCCCGGCATCGGCCTGAAACTGGCCGCCGAAGCCCAGGAAGGCCTCGACCACCGTTTGCCGCTGCTGTTCTTCAGCCTGCACGAAACCGACACCCCGACCCGCCTGGCCGCCGTGCGCGCCGGTGGCCAGGAATTCCTCACCGGCACCCTCGAAGCGTCGAGCCTGCTGGAGAAAATCGAAGTCCTGACCTGCGTCGCCCAGTACGAACCCTACAAAGTGCTGATCATCGACGACTCCCGCGCCCAGGCCTTGCACACCGAGCGCCTGCTCAACAGCGCGGGGATCGTGACCCGGACCTTGATCGAGCCGATCCAGGCCATGGCCGAACTGGCCGATTTCCAGCCGGACCTGATCATCCTCGACATGTACATGCCCGCCTGCACCGGCACGGAACTGGCCAAAGTGATTCGCCATAACGACCGCTACGTCAGCGTGCCGATCATTTACCTGTCGGCCGAGGACGATCTGGACAAGCAACTCGACGCCATGAGCGAGGGCGGCGACGACTTCCTGACCAAGCCAATCAAGCCCCGGCACCTGATCACCACCGTGCGCAATCGCGCGGCGCGGGCGCGTAACCTGAAGGCGCGGATGGTGCGCGACAGCCTCACCGGCCTGTACAACCACACCCACATTTTGCAACTGCTCGAAGACTGCTCGTTCCGCGCCCGCCGCGAGAACAAGCCTCTGAGCTTTGCCATGCTCGACATCGACCACTTCAAGCGGGTCAACGACAGCCACGGCCACCCCATGGGCGACCGGGTGATCAAGAGCCTGGCACTGTTTCTCAAGCAACGATTGCGCAAGACCGACTTCATCGGTCGATACGGCGGTGAAGAGTTCGCCATTGTCATGCCCGACACTGACATTGAAGCGGCCTGGAACGTACTGGATGAAATCCGCCAGCGCTTTGCCGAAATCCACTACCCGGCCCAGCCGCAGGATCTGTGGTGCACCTTCAGCGCCGGGGTGGTGGAACTGGGTGAAGACTCCGACGGCCTGTTGATGGCCAGCCAGGCAGACGAAGCGTTGTATCGAGCCAAAGGCGCCGGACGCAATCGTGTGCAGGCCGCGCTGGCATCACAGCAAAGTGCCACCTTTTCATCCTGATCGACGCCTTCCGTCATAACGCTGTAACAGAAACGCAATAACTTCAGGCACTTACCATTCTGCCGTTGGTTGTCCCCCGATGCGCCTGAAGCTGCTGACCAATCTAAACACCCTCCTTTTAGTCGCCGTGTGCGTGGCCCTGGGGGCCACGCTCTGGTGGTCGCAAAAAGCCCTTGAGCGCCCTTACTTATTAATGGAGCGCTACCTGGGTTTGTCCCAGCAGTTTCAGAATGAAGTGGCGCGCAACATCGAGGACTACCTCGCCAGCGGCGATGCCCTGCGCTTGAGCAGCGCCAGCCAGGCCATCGAACACCTGCAAAAGGAGCTCGGGGCATTGCCGCCGGCACTCGCCGACACCTTGCGCCCCAGCCTGTCGAACCTGAACGAGTTCAGCAAAACCGACTTGCTCGCCGCCGGCAAACTCGCGGGCGATCCGCAGGCCCTGCTGCTGCAAGCCGAGCGCGAACTGGGCGCCAGCCTCGACCAACTCAGCCAGTACGCCAGCGGCAACGCGGCCTACCTGACGCCACTGCTCGCCGCCGCCCAGCATCTGGGCAAACTGTCGCTGGCCCGGGACAAACTGGTCAGCAGCGGTCGCAGCGAACTGGCCGCCGATGTCGAGCGCGAAGTCACCAACCTGCGCGCCCAGGCCGGACAACTGGACGCCCTGCCCTTGCTCGGCGTGACGGCCAGCAGCGAGTCGAACACCGATGATTTCGCCGCGATGATGGGCCTGGAAAACAGCGAAAAAGCTGTCACCGAAGATGCCGGGGTCGGCTTCAAGCGCGAGCTCAACAGCCTGCTCAACCGTTACCCGGCGGAACTGGCCCGCACCCGCGACCAAATCCGCAAGCGCGCAGAACTCAGCACCGCGACCCACCTGAAAATCGCCGACGTGCAACAGTCCATCGCCGGCCTGGAGCCCGTGGTGCGCGCCCAGCACGGGCAGATCCAGGGTGAAGTGCGACTGATGCAAGGCGTAATGATCGGCCTGATCCTGCTCATCGCCCTGCTCATCGATACCCTGCAACGGCGCCTGGCCCGGACGCTGACCAACCTCGCCCCCGCGCTGTCGACCTGGGCCGAGGGCGACTTCAGCCAAGACATCCAGCTGGGCAAGACCAATCGCGAATTGCATGACATTGAAGCCTCGCTCAACCGCTTGCGCGCCTATCTGGTGGACCTGGTGGGGACCATTCGCCTCAACGCCGAGCAGGTCGCCGGCAGCAGCCGCTCCCTGGCCGAGCTGAGCAACGACCTGCACCGCGGCGCCGAACACCAGGCCGGTGACACGGCGATGATCCGCGACTCCCTGGGCGAGCTGGAAGCGACCATCCAGCAAGTCGCCGGCGATGCCAGCCAGGCCGCCGACGCCAGCCGCCATGCCGGACTGGCGGTGGAACACGGGCAGAAAGTCATCGGCCAGAGCCTCACCGGCCTGCATGCGCTGGTGGATGAGGTGCAGGGCAATGCACAGATGATTGAGCACCTGGCCGAAGAGTCCGCGACCATCGGCGGGGTGCTGACGGTGATCCGCTCGATTGCCGACCAGACCAACCTGCTGGCGCTGAACGCGGCCATTGAAGCGGCGCGTGCCGGGGAAATGGGCCGTGGTTTTGCCGTGGTGGCCGAAGAAGTGCGCTCGCTGGCGCAACGCACCGCCGGCGCCACCGCCGAGATCCAGACCTTGATCGCCGGCCTGCAAACCGCGGCGCGGCAATCGGTCGAGGGCATGCGGGCCCAGGTCGAGCACGCCGAAGCCACGGCCAACCAGGCCCAGGCGGCTGACGGTGCGCTGGATAAAATCGTCGGGGCGATCCAGACCATTTCCGACACCGCCGTGCGCATCGCCGATGTCACCGCCCAGCAAAGCGGCGCCGTCAGCGAAATCCGCGATCACAGTGAGCGGATTCACCAGTTGGGTGGGGATAACTTGCTGCGTATCGGCGAAGGGCGTGAGCAAGGAGAAAACCTTTTGGTGCTGGGTGGGCGACTGCATACCGCCGTCCAGGCCTTCCGCGTCTGACACATTGCTTTCGCGAGCAAGCCCGCTCCCACAGGGTCATGCGCAGTTCCTGTGGGAGCGGGCTTGCTCGCGAAGACGTCAGAACATTCACCACGAAATTCCGCTGCCTGCACACCCCGCATCTGTCCGCTATCATGCCCCCAACCCCGATACGCGAGACCGTCATGCGCCGTCTGCTTTGCCTCCTGCTATTAGTGTTCACCCTGCCGGCCACCGCCGCCGGGCTGCTGGAGAGCCGTCCCAGTTCCACCCTGGGCTCGATCAACAACAGCGCCGACTTCCTGCCGGTGCGCCAAGCCTTTCAGCTGAGCCTGGTGGAAAGCACGCCCCGATCGATCAAACTGCGCTTCGTCGCCACCGAGGGCTATTACCTCTACCGTCACCGCTTCCAGTTCCGCGCCGACCCGGTCGAGGTCACGCTCGGCGCCGCGCAATTGCCCAAGGGCGAACAGAAGCACGATGAGTATTTCGGCGATGTCGAGGTCTACCACGGCATTCTTGACGTCGAACTGCCGCGCACCGATCCGCGCGCCTTCACCCTGGCCGTAACCTATCAGGGCTGCGCCGACAAAGGCCTGTGCTACCCGCCCGAGACGGAACGCTTGAGTATCGCCGGTGATGGCGCCTCGACAGGCCATGCCTGGGGCTGGCGGGAATTGGCGCTGTTCTTCCTCGCGGGCCTGGGCCTGACCTTCACGCCCTGTGTGCTGCCCATGCTGCCGATCCTGTCCGGCGTGGTCCTGCGCGGCCAGGTTGGCGGCTGGCGCGGTTTCAATCTGTCGCTGGCCTACGTACTGCCAATGGCCGCCTGCTTTGCCCTGCTCGGCGCGTTGATGGGAATGTTCGGCGCGCAGCTCAATCTGCAGGCACGGTTGCAATCGGCCTGGGTGCTGGTGCCGTTCGCGATGTTTTTCGCGGTGTTTGCCCTGGCGATGTTTGGCGTCTTCGAACTGAAGTTGCCACAGGTCATCAGCAGTCGACTGGATCGGATTGCCGGTCGCACCGAAGGCGGCTCGCTGTGGGGGGCGGCCGTGCTGGGCGTGGTCTCCAGCCTGCTGGTCTCGCCTTGCGTTTCGGCGCCCCTGGCCGGCGCGCTGCTGTACATCAGCGCCAGCGGCGATGCCCTGGGCGGCGGCCTGAAACTGTTCATGCTCGGCCTGGGCATGGGGGCTCCACTGTTGCTGGTGGCGACGGGCGGCGCGGCGTGGCTGCCGAAAAGCGGGCCGTGGCTGATCTATGTGAAAAACGCGATTGGCGTGCTGTTGCTGGGGTTGGCGATCGGCTTGCTCAGTCGGGTGTTGCCGGGCCAGATCACTTTATTGCTGATCGGTTTGCTCGCCGGTGGCGTCGGTTTGTTCATGGGCGCGCTGGAGTTCGTCTACAAACCGCCGAGAAAACGCCTGGGCCAATTACTCGGCATGTTCCTGCTGTTTTACGCGCTGGCCTGCTGGTATGGCGGGTTCAGCGGCCAGAGCGATCCGTTCAATCCGATCGGCCAGCCTCGCACCGTCGTCGGCAGCCAGTCCACGCCTGACACCAACGCCTGGCAAACCGTGACCACGCCGGCAGACCTCGACCGCGTACTGGCCGAGGCCCGCTCGTCCGGCGTCCCGCTGCTGCTCGACTGGTACGCCGACTGGTGCATCAGCTGCAAAGTGATCGAACACGAAGTACTCAACGACGCCACCGTCGTCGATCGCCTCAAGGACTATCGGCTGATCCGCTTCGACATCACCGCCAGCAACGCCGAACAACGGGCGCTGCTCGACCGCTACAAGCTGTTCGGTCCTCCGGCACTGATGTTTTTTGGCAAAGACGGGGTCGAACGCGCCGATGTCCGTGTCATCGGCGAGATAAACGCCACGGACTTCGCCGAACGTGTTGCCAAAGCGAATGACCGGATTTAATCAAGCGGTCATATATTTCGCGCAAACATCGGACATCGTGCTGGCTATTGCAGAGAACTGGACAGTCACAAAGGCTTTGCGGCATAGTCGCCGGGTTCTGACAATTGCTCACCGATAACAAGGGAACAGCCGATGGCGACGCTACTGGTTCTGCACGGACCCAACCTGAACATGCTTGGCACCCGTGAACCGGGCACCTACGGCGCCACGACACTGGCGCAGATCAACCAGGATCTGGAACGCCGTGCGCGTGAAGCCGGCCATCATCTCCTGCACCTGCAAAGCAACGCCGAATACGAATTGATCGACCGCATCCACGCCGCTCGCAGCGAAGGCGTGGACTTCATTTTGATCAACCCAGCAGCTTTTACACACACAAGTGTCGCATTACGTGACGCGCTGCTGGCGGTGAGCATCCCATTCATCGAAGTGCATTTGTCCAACGTGCACAAACGCGAACCTTTCCGCCATCACTCTTACTTCTCCGACGTAGCGGTGGGAGTGATCTGCGGCCTTGGCGCCAGCGGTTATCGACTGGCCCTGGAGGCCGCCCTAGAGCAGCTTGAAACACAGGCAAAGGCTTGAACAACAGCCGTTAAACGCCCCTGACCGACCCTTGGGAGTTGATGATTCATGGATATCCGTAAAGTTAAGAAACTGATCGAATTGCTGGAAGAGTCCGGCATCGACGAGCTCGAGATCAAGGAAGGCGAAGAGTCCGTACGCATCAGCCGCCACAGCAAGACCCCGGCCCAGCAGTACTACGCGCCAGCGCCAATGCCTGCTCCGGCTGCCGCGCCTGTCGCTGCCGCCGCCCCGGCTGCCGCTGCCGCCCCTGCTGCTCCGGCCGCACCGGTACTGAACGGCACTGTTGCCCGTTCGCCGATGGTGGGTACGTTCTATCGCAAGTCTTCGCCAACCTCGCCGTCCTTCGTTGAAGTCGGCCAGACCGTGAAGAAAGGCGACACCCTGTGCATCGTTGAAGCCATGAAGATGATGAACCACATCGAAGCTGAAACCAGCGGTGTGATCGAATCCATCCTCGTCGAAGACGGCCAGCCGGTTGAGTACGACCAACCGCTGTTCACCATCGTTTGAACCGCGGAGAGCCTTTGATGACTGCGAAGTTGGAAAAAGTTCTGATCGCCAACCGCGGTGAGATCGCACTGCGGATTCTGCGCGCCTGCAAAGAGATGGGCATCAAGACCGTCGCCGTTTATTCCAAGGCTGACAAGGAACTGATGCACCTGGGCCTGGCAGACGAATCCGTCTGCATCGGTCCGGCATCGGCCGCCCACTCTTACCTGCACATCCCGGCCATCATCGCCGCGGCCGAAGTGACTGGCGCCACCGCCATTCACCCTGGCTACGGTTTCCTCGCGGAAAACGCCGACTTCGCCGAACAGGTCGAGAACTCCGGCTTCGCCTTCATCGGCCCGAAAGCTGAAACCATCCGCCTGATGGGCGACAAGGTTTCGGCCAAGCACGCGATGATCGCCGCCGGCGTACCGACCGTTCCAGGTTCCGACGGCCCGCTGCCGGAAGACGAAGAAACCGCGCTGCGCATCGGTCGCGAAGTCGGTTACCCGGTGATCATCAAGGCCGCTGGCGGTGGTGGTGGTCGTGGCATGCGCGTCGTGCACAAGGAAGAAGACCTGATTTCCTCGGCGAAGCTGACCCGCTCCGAAGCGGGCGCAGCGTTCGGCAACCCGATGGTCTATCTGGAAAAATTCCTGACCAACCCGCGTCACGTGGAAGTCCAGGTACTGTCCGACGGCCAGGGCAACGCCATCCATCTGGGCGACCGCGACTGCTCGCTGCAACGCCGTCACCAGAAAGTGCTCGAAGAGGCGCCGGCACCGGGCATCGACGAGAAGGCTCGCCAGGAAGTGTTCGCTCGCTGCGTCAAGGCGTGCATCGACATCGGTTACCGTGGTGCGGGTACTTTCGAGTTCCTGTACGAGAACGGCCGCTTCTACTTCATCGAGATGAACACTCGTGTCCAGGTAGAGCACCCGGTTTCGGAAATGGTCACCGGCATCGACATCGTCAAGGAGATGCTCAGCATCGCCGCCGGCAACAAGCTGTCGTTCACCCAGGATGACGTGGTCATCCGCGGTCACGCGCTGGAATGCCGGATCAACGCCGAAGACCCGAAAACCTTCATGCCAAGCCCGGGCACGGTCAAGCATTTCCACGCACCAGGCGGCAACGGCGTTCGCGTCGATTCGCACCTGTACAGTGGCTATGCCGTTCCGCCGAACTACGATTCGTTGATCGGCAAGCTGATCACCTACGGCGCAACCCGCGACGAAGCCATGGCGCGCATGCGCAATGCGCTGGACGAAATCGTGGTCGACGGGATCAAGACCAACATCCCGCTGCACCGCGACCTGACCCGCGACGAAGGCTTCTGCAAAGGGGGCGTGAACATTCACTACCTTGAGCACAAGCTGGCTGGCGAGAAGCACTAAGCTTCAACCGGCACATGACAAGGCCGCCTTCGGGCGGCTTTGTTGTTTCTGGATAAATCAAAAGATCGCAGCCTTCGGCAGCTCCTGCAAAGGCGTAACCTACCCCTGTAGGAGCTGCCGAAGGCTGCGATCTTTTCGCCATTCGCCGATGGTCGTCATCTGACGCGCGCTCGCGTAAACTTGCGCGCTTCTCGCAGCCCGCTAGGCTGCAATCAATATTTTTCAAAGGTGCCCGCCATGCCTTGGCTGCAAGTCCGTCTCGCCATCAGCCCAGAACAAGCCGAAACCTACGAAGACGCTTTCCTCGAAGTGGGCGCCGTCTCGGTGACCTTCATGGACGCCGAGGATCAGCCGATCTTCGAGCCGGAACTCAACACCACGCCCCTGTGGTCGCACACCCACCTGCTGGCGCTCTTCGAAGGCGGCACCGAAGCCGGCCCGGTACTGGCCCACCTGGAACTGCTGACCGGCAGCCCGCTGCCCGAGCACCACAGCGAAGTGATCGAAGACCAGGACTGGGAACGCAGCTGGATGGACGGTTTCCAGCCGATGCGCTTTGGCCAGCGCCTGTGGATCGTCCCAAGCTGGCACGCTGCCCCCGAGCCTGAGGCGGTGAACCTGCTGCTGGACCCGGGCCTGGCGTTCGGCACCGGGACTCACCCGACCACCGCCCTGTGCCTGGAATGGCTCGACGGCCAGGACCTGAAAGACTGCAACGTACTGGACTTCGGCTGCGGCTCGGGGATCCTGGCGATTGCCGCCTTGCTGCTGGGCGCCAGACAAGCCGTGGGCACCGACATCGACGTACAGGCGCTCGAAGCCTCCCGCGATAACGCCGGGCGCAACAATATTGCTGAAGAACGCTTCCCGCTGTACCTGCCGGAAGATCTGCCGCAGGTCCAGGCCGACGTGCTGGTGGCTAACATCCTCGCCGGCCCGCTGGTGTCCCTGGCACCGCAACTGTCCGGCCTGGTCAAGTCCGGCGGTCGCCTGGCACTGTCGGGCATCCTCGCCGAGCAAGGTGACGAGGTCGCCGCTGCCTACGCCAAAGACTTCGATCTGGATCCGATCGCCAATCGCGATGGCTGGGTGCGCATTACCGGCCGTCGGCGCTAGAATGAACGCCTGCACAGACCGGATTGCCGCATGACCGACAGCTTCGTCACCCAGTGCCCGCATTGCCAAACCAGCTTCCGCGTCAGCCATGCTCAGTTGAGCGTGGCACGCGGCGTCGTTCGCTGTGGCTCATGCCTCCAGGTGTTCAACGCGGCCAAGCAATTGCTTGAGCAGGCTGGCAAGGAGCCTGTCGCCCCGGTCACGCCCGCCATCATCGAAGCGCCGGTTCCGGCAGAACCCCGGGCCATCAGCCAAAAGCAATGGAGCGCGACCGAGCTGGACCTGGACAGCCTGGATCTGGACGAAGAACTTGCCCGGCTCGAACAGCGGGAAATCCAGCCGACCACTGAATTCGGCCGGCACCGCGAAGACACCCTCAGCGCACGCCGCGACAGTGTCGAAACCGATGAAGAACCCTGGACATCCGACAGCCTGTTCAGCGAATCGGCGGCTGATCGCGCACAAGCGATCAACGACCTTGACGACCTCGACAGGCTCGATGCCATTGAAGCCCCGGACACTGGCGAACCGCTGAACGAAACGGGCCTGCTCGCGCGCACCGAACCGTCGCTTTCGCTGGAGCCGGTGGACCTGGACGACGAGCCCCAGCCGCCGCAGCTCCGCCTGCACGACCCGCTGGACAGCCCGCTTCATCAGGAACGCCTGTCGGCCACGACCAGCGATGAACCTGACGACTTGCCCTCCGTCGAACCCCTGCGCAAAAAACGCGAACGCAGCGAGCCCGGGGCTCGCGCCGACGTACTGCAGGATTTGACCGATGATCCGCTGCAACTGGACTGGCAAAAGCGCCGTTCGCCCTGGGGTCGTCGACTCTTCTGGCTGTTGCTGATCCTGCTCGGGGCCGGCGCGCTCGTCGGCCAATACGTCGCCTACCATTTCGACGAGCTGGCGCGCCAGGACCAGTACCGTCCATGGTTCCAGCAACTGTGCCCGCAAATCGGTTGCACCGTGCCGTCCAAGGTCGACATCGCAAAAATCAAAAGCAGCAACCTGGTGGTCCGCAGCCATCCCGAATTCAGCGGTGCACTGGTGGTCGATGCCATCATCTATAACCGCGCGCCCTTCTCCCAGCCGTTTCCGCTGCTGGAACTGCGATTTGCCGATCTCAACGGCCACCTGATCGCCAGCCGTCGTTTCAAGCCTGGCGAGTACCTCAACGGCGACCTCGAAGGCAGGGTGGAAATGCCTCCGCAAACGCCGATCCACATCGCGCTGGACATTCTCGACCCAGGTGCCAAAGCGGTGAACTACAGCCTGAGCTTCCATTCGCCCGAGTGAAGCGATTCACCGATGCCGATTTGACGACGGCTTTCTGACTGACTCCGCGCAGACCAAACCGCTGGCGATAACAGAATAACTGTTCAGATTTTGTTCAATTCAGCCTTTATCCAGTCATCGAGAGCGGGTATCATGCCAACCCTTTTTCGAACTCTCATGATCCGGCCCCACAACAGGGAAGTCCTATGTCGGCGGTACGCATCGGTCCATACACATTACACAACGGCTTGATTCTCGCCCCCATGGCGGGCGTCACCGACCAACCCTTTCGTCAGCTGTGCAAGCGATTGGGCGCGGGACTAGTAGTCTCTGAAATGGTCACCAGCGACATGAGTTTATGGAACACCCGCAAGTCGCGGATGCGCATGATCCACGAAGGTGATCCCGAGCCACGCTCGGTGCAGATCGCCGGTGGTGACGCACAGATGCTGGCGGACGCGGCCCGGGCCAACGTCGAGCTGGGCGCACAGATTATCGACATCAACATGGGTTGCCCGGCGAAGAAGGTCTGCAACAAGGCCGCCGGTTCCGCCCTGTTGAAGGATGAAGCACTGGTTACCGAGATCCTGCAGGCCGTCGTGGCTGCGGTCGATGTGCCGGTGACCCTGAAGATCCGCACCGGCTGGGACCGGAGCAACAAGAACGGCCTGACGGTGGCGAAGATCGCCGAGCAGGCAGGCATTACGGCGCTGGCGGTTCATGGCCGCACCCGTGCCGACCTGTACACCGGTGAAGCCGAGTACGACACCATCGCCGCGATCAAGCAGGCGGTGTCGATTCCGGTCTTCGCCAACGGCGATATCGACTCGCCGGAAAAGGCCCGCTACGTGCTCGACGCGACCGGTGCCGATGGCCTGCTGGTTGGCCGGGCTGCCCAGGGGCGGCCATGGATTTTTCGCGAGATCGACCATTTCCTGCGCACCGGCGAGAAGCTCCCGGCGCTGGAGCTGATCGAAGTGGAACGCATCCTGCTAGAGCATCTGGCTGCGCTGCACGCCTTCTATGGAGACGTGATGGGCGTACGCATTGCTCGAAAGCATGTGGGCTGGTATCTCGCAACCTTGCCGGGCGCCAGGGAGTTTCGCGCCCACTTCAATCGTTTGGAAGATACGGAAGCACAATGCGCCAACGTTCAGGGCTTCTTCGCCGAACGTTACAAGAGCCTGACAGGGGACGGAGAGTGGGTGGCCGCATGACGATGATGACCGAGACTTTAGTGAGTGGAACAACACCCGTGAGCGACAACGTGAATTTGAAACAGCACCTCAATACCCCAAGCGAAGAAGGCCAGACCCTTCGCGGGAGTGTCGAGAAAGCGCTGCACAATTATTTCGCCCACCTTGAGGGCGCTGCCGTCACGGATGTGTACAACCTGGTGCTCTCCGAAGTCGAGGCTCCCCTGCTCGAGTGCGTGATGAACTACGTCAAGGGCAACCAGACCAAGGCCAGCGAGATGCTCGGACTCAACCGGGGCACGCTGCGCAAGAAACTCAAGCAGTACGATTTGCTGTAAGCATTCAATCAAACCAGAAAGGCGCCCGCGTAAAACCGGTCGCCTTTTTTGCTGACTCCTTTGCTTTTGATGGAAATTGAGATGACCGACCAGACTACCCGCCTGCCGATCCGCCGCGCCTTGATCAGCGTTTCCGACAAGACCGGGATCCTCGAATTCGCCAAGGAGCTTGAAGCCCTGGGCGTCGAGATCCTCTCCACCGGCGGGACGTTCAAGCTGCTGCAGGACAACGGCGTTGCCGCAGTGGAAGTCGCTGATTACACCGGTTTCGCGGAAATGATGGATGGCCGGGTGAAAACCCTGCACCCGAAAATCCACGGCGGGATCCTTGGTCGTCGCGGTATCGACGACGCCATCATGAACGAGCACGGCATCAAGCCGATCGACCTGGTGGCGGTCAACCTCTACCCGTTCGAAGCGACCATCAACAAGCCAGGCTGCGACCTGCCGACCGCGATCGAGAACATCGACATCGGCGGCCCGACCATGGTCCGTTCGGCTGCGAAAAACCACAAAGACGTGGCCATCGTGGTCAACGCCAGCGATTACGCCAGCGTACTGGAAAACCTCAAGGCCGGCGGCCTGACCTACGCCCAGCGCTTCGACCTGATGCTCAAGGCGTTCGAACACACCGCCGCCTACGACGGCATGATCGCCAACTACATGGGCACCGTGAACCAGGCCGCTGACACCCTCTCGACCTCCGGTCGCAGCGAATTCCCGCGCACCTTCAACAGCCAGTTCATCAAGGCCCAGGAAATGCGCTACGGCGAGAACCCGCACCAGAGCGCGGCGTTCTACGTGGAAGCCAAGCCTGCCGAAGTCGGCATCGCCACCGCGACCCAACTGCAAGGCAAGGAACTGTCGTACAACAACGTGGCCGACACCGACGCCGCGCTGGAATGCGTGAAGAGCTTCGTCAAGCCGGCCTGCGTGATCGTCAAGCACGCCAACCCGTGCGGCGTGGCCGTCAGCCCTGATGCCGAAGGCGGTATCCGCAAGGCCTACGACCTGGCCTACGCCACCGATACCGAATCGGCATTCGGCGGCATCATCGCCTTCAACCGCGAACTGGACGCCGAGACCGCCAAGGCGATCGTCGAGCGCCAGTTCGTCGAAGTGATCATCGCCCCGAGCGTCAGCGAAGAAGCCCGCGCCATCGTCGCGGCCAAAGCCAACGTGCGCCTGCTGGCCTGCGGCGAATGGTCGGCGGATCGTGCTGCTGCCTGGGACTACAAGCGCGTCAACGGCGGCCTGCTGGTTCAGAGCCGCGATATCGGCATGATCGGCGCCGATGACCTGAAAGTCGTGACCAAGCGCGCACCGACCGAGCAGGAAATCCACGACCTGATCTTCGCCTGGAAAGTCGCCAAGTACGTCAAGTCGAACGCCATTGTCTACGCCAAGAACCGCCAGACCATCGGTGTCGGCGCGGGCCAGATGAGCCGCGTGAACTCCGCTCGCATCGCCGCGATCAAGGCTGAACACGCCGGTTTGCAGGTAGCGGGCTCGGTCATGGCGTCCGATGCCTTCTTCCCGTTCCGCGACGGCCTGGACAATGCGGCCAAGGCGGGTGTGACCGCGGTGATCCAGCCAGGCGGCTCGATGCGCGATGCCGAAGTGATTGCAGCCGCTGATGAAGCGGGCATCGCCATGGTGTTCACCGGCATGCGCCACTTCCGTCACTGATTCAACTTGATCGAAATGTGGGAGCGGGCTTGCTCGCGAATGCAATTTGTCGTCAGTGACCCTGTTGACTGACACACCGCTTTCGCGAGCAAGCCCGCTCCCACATAAAGCGCTACTGCAGCGCCTTACAGAATTTGAGGTTTTTGAAATGAATGTTTTGATCATTGGCAGCGGTGGCCGTGAACACGCCCTGGCCTGGAAAGTGGCTCAGGATCCGCGCGTGCAGAAGGTGTTCGTGGCACCCGGCAACGCCGGCACCGCCATTGAAGCCAAATGCGAAAACGTCGCCATCGACGTGCTGGCCCTGGAACAGCTGGCCGACTTCGCCGAGAAGAACGTTTCCCTGACCATCGTCGGCCCGGAAGTACCGCTGGTCGCCGGCGTCGTCGACCTGTTCCGCTCCCGTGGCCTGGATTGCTTCGGCCCGACCGCTGGCGCCGCCCAGCTGGAAGGCTCGAAAGCGTTCACCAAGGATTTCCTGGCACGCCACAAGATCCCGACCGCCGACTACCAGAATTTCACCGAGATCGAGCCGGCCCTGGCTTACCTGCGTGAAAAAGGCGCACCCATCGTGATCAAGGCCGACGGCCTGGCCGCCGGCAAAGGCGTGATCGTTGCCATGACCCTGTCCGAAGCCGAAGACGCCGTGCGCGACATGCTGGCGGGTAATGCCTTCGGTGATGCCGGTTCGCGCGTGGTGATCGAAGAGTTCCTGGACGGCGAAGAGGCCAGCTTCATTGTCATGGTCGACGGCAAGAATGTCCTGCCAATGGCCACCAGCCAGGACCACAAACGCGTCGGCGACGGCGACACCGGTCCGAACACCGGCGGCATGGGCGCCTATTCCCCTGCTCCGGTTGTCACCAGTGACGTGCACAAGCGCGTCATGGACCTGGTGATCTGGCCGACGGTTCGCGGCATGGCCGAGGAAGGAAACGTCTACACTGGCTTCCTGTACGCGGGCCTGATGATCGACAAGGCTGGCAACCCGAAAGTGATCGAGTTCAACTGCCGTTTCGGCGACCCTGAGACCCAGCCGGTCATGCTGCGTCTGCAGTCGAGCCTGGTGCTGCTGGTCGAAGCAGCCCTGGCACAGGCGCTGGACAAGGTTGAAGCACAATGGGATCCACGTCCGAGCGTCGGCATCGTACTTGCCGCGGGCGGCTATCCTGGTGACTACGCCAAGGGCTCTGCCATTCAGGGCCTGGATGCGGCAGCGGCACTGGAAGGCAAAGTCTTCCACGCCGGCACTGCACTCAAGGACGGTCAAGTGGTGACGGCCGGTGGTCGCGTACTTTGCGCCACCGCCATGGGCGCCAGCGTCGATGCCGCTCAACAGCAGGCATACAAGCTGGCGGCCAGCATTGATTGGGAAGGCTGCTTCTATCGCAAGGACATTGGCTACCGTGCCATTGCCCGCGAGCGTGGCGAAAATCAGGAATAAGCTACCCATTCAGCCGGGCAAGGGCCTTGGGCCCTTGCCTGACTATTCCGGCGCCGCGCATAGTTATATTCTGGCATCAACCTACGAAGGGATTTCGCCGTGCGCTGGCTCAGGATTGCCATAGGATTCACCGTCACCCTGCTGATCCTGCTCTGCATGCTCCCGGCCCAGGCCGCGCAAGGCAGTGGCTGGGGCGTATTGCTTGACGAACAGGGCGACCTGCAGCTGAGCGACATCCGTTCCGCCCGCTACACCAACCAATTCAGCCCCATCGAACTCGACCGCCTCACGGCCGCCGAGCCCGATGGCGCGCTCTGGCTTCGCTTCCGCCTTGCACCCGGCAAGCATGAACAATTGCTGAGAGTGTTCGCCCCCGACCTGCTGCAACTCAATATGTATGTGCTGGACGGCGACAAGCTGATCGAGCAATCGGTTACCGGCAACAAACAGCCCCAGGCTGACCGGCCGCTGCCCAGCAGCGACTTCATGCTGCCGTTGCCGCAAACCGACAACCCCCTCGATGTTTACCTGCGACTGGTCTCCGAGCACCAGTTACGCCCCTATATCACCCTGCAATCGGCGGTCATGACCGCGGCCAGCCAGAACCAGTCGCTACTCTATGGCCTGCTGCTGGGCTGTATCGCCATGCTGATCCTGCACAACCTCATCCGCTACGCCTACACCCGCTCGCGCAGCAGTGTCTGGCTGGCGACCTGCGAGGCTCTGCTGATGCTGAGCCTGGTGCTGCTGCTGAACCTGGCGGGCCCCTGGCTGCCGGACTGGCAAGCCCTGAAAACACCGGGGGCCTACCTCGCCCTGTTACTGACGGCCCCCAGCGGCCTGATGTTCGCCTATCGTTTCTTCGCCCCCCTCGGCCCGCATCCGCTGAACAAACTGATACTGGGCGAAATTCTATTCATTACGATTTGCGGCCTGCTGCTGCTTTTCGTCAACACCTTGCCACTGAACATCATCACCTATGGCCTGGTCGCCCTGGCGGGCCTGACCATGTTGTTCGCCAGCGCCTATCACTGGCAGAAAGGCTATCGCCCGGCGCGGCTGTTCGTGGCGGCCATGGTGGTGTTCAACCTCGGGACGCTGATCATCCTGCCCGCACTGCTCGGGCTGACCCTGATCGAACCCCATGGCCTGATCACCACCCTCCTGACGTTCATTTGCATCAGCGGCCTGCTGATGAGCATTGCCCTCAGCGAGCGTCAGCGGCGCATCACCGAAGACCGCTTCAGCATCAGCCGCGACCTGGCGGCCAGCAACGCCGAGATCAACGCCAAGGCCGAGTTCCTGGCCAAGATCAGTCATGAAATCCGCACCCCGATGAACGGCGTACTGGGCATGACCGAGCTGCTGCTCGGCACGCCTCTCTCGGTCAAGCAGCGCGACTACGTACAGACTATCCACAGTGCCGGCAACGAACTGCTGACGCTGATCAACGAAATCCTCGATATCTCCAAACTCGAATCCGGACAGATTGAACTCGACGACGTGCAGTTCGATCTCAACGCGCTGATCGAAGACTGCCTGAGTATCTTCCGCGCCAAGGCCGAACAGCAGAACGTCGAGCTGATCAGTTTCATCCAGCCGCAAGTACCGCGGGTCATCAGCGGCGATCCGACACGCCTGCGCCAGACCCTGTTGAGCCTGCTTGAAAACGCCCTGAAGAAGACCGATGAAGGCGAAATCCTGATCGTCGTCGCGCTCGACGAGCGCAGTGCCAAGCCACGCCTGCGCATCGCCGTGCAGGATAGCGGCGAACCCATGGACGCCGAAGAGCGCGATGCGTTGATGCATGCCGAACTGCATAGCAAGCATTTCCTCTCGGCCAATCGCCTGAGTGGCAATCTGGGGCTGGTCATCGCCCGCCAGCTGATTCGCTTGATGCACGGCGAATTCGGCATCAAGAGCGGCAGCAACCAGGGCAGCACCTTATGGCTGACCTTGCCGCTGGACCCGGATCGCCTCGAACACCCGACCTCCGACCTCGACGGCCCGCTGCAAGGCGCACGGGTCCTGGTGGTGGATGACAACGACACCTGTCGCAAGGTCCTGGTGCAGCAGTGCAGCGCCTGGGGCCTGAACGTCAGTGCGGTGGCGTCAGGCAAGGAAGCCCTGGCCCTGCTGCGCACCAAGGCGCACTTGCGAGACTATTTCGACGTGGTCCTGCTGGACCAGAACATGCCCGGCATGACCGGCATGCAACTGGCCGCCAAGATCAAGGAAGACCCGAGCCTGAACCACGACATCCTGTTGATCATGCTCACGGGTATCAGCAATGCGCCCAGCAAGATCATCGCTCGCAACTCGGGGGTCAAACGCATCCTTGCCAAACCGGTGGCTGGCTACACCCTCAAGACCACCCTGGCCGACGAACTGAACCAACGCAACAAAGGCCTCGCGGTCATGCCGATGACGTCGTCCGGCCCGACACTGCCAGTCAAGGTGCCAAGCGATTTCCGCATCCTGGTCGCCGAAGACAACAGCATCTCGACCAAGGTGATCCGCGGCATGCTGGGCAAGCTCAACCTGCAACCGGACACGGCCAGCAATGGCGAAGAAGCCTTGCAAGCAATGAAGGCCCAGCGTTACGACCTGGTGCTGATGGACTGCGAAATGCCGATCCTCGACGGCTTCTCCGCCACCCAGCAGTTGCGTGCCTGGGAAGTGGGCAACCAGCGGACCCGCACCCCCGTGGTCGCGTTGACCGCCCACATCCTCGCCGAACATAAGGAGCGCGCGCGCCAGGCCGGCATGGACGGGCACATGGCCAAACCGGTGGAACTCTCGCAGCTGCGTGAACTGATCGAACACTGGGTGGCCCAGCGCGACCTGCAGAGCCGTACCACGACATCCACGTCCTGAGCCGACAGACCCCGTAACGCCTGATAGACTCCCCCTCGACTTCCCTCGCCAGTGAGCTTGCACCATGCTCCACGTGTTGTTCAGTGTTTACCTGAAGATGCTGGTGCTCTACAGCCCGTTCTTCGTGTTGTCCTGCTTCATCAGCCTGACTCGCGGCTACTCGCGCAAGGAACAACGCCGGCTGGCCTGGAAAGTGGCGATCGCCACGCTGGTCTCCAGTGTGTTGCTGTATTTGTTTGGCCGGGTGATTTTCAGCGTCTTCGGCATCACCGTCGATGCGTTCCGCATCGGTGCCGGCAGCGTGCTGTTCATCTCGGCACTGGGCATGGCCCAGGGCAAATCGGCGGTGCAGACCGACAACGTGCAGCAGGACGTCACCATCGTCCCGCTAACCATCCCGCTGACGGTGGGCCCCGGCACCATCGGTGCCTTGCTGGTGATGGGCGTCAGCCAGCCGCACTGGGACGACAAGCTCATGGCGATTATCAGCATTGCGCTGGCCAGCTTTACGGTGGGCGTGGTGCTGTACCTCTCCAACCGTATCGAGCGCATTCTGGGTGATCAGGGGTTGCAGATTGTCAGCCGCTTGATGGGCTTGTTCGTGTGCGCGCTG
This sequence comes from Pseudomonas fluorescens, assembly GCF_902498195.1. Taxonomy (GTDB): domain Bacteria; phylum Pseudomonadota; class Gammaproteobacteria; order Pseudomonadales; family Pseudomonadaceae; genus Aquipseudomonas; species Aquipseudomonas fluorescens_BU. The sequence goes on from NZ_CABVIY010000005.1 coordinate 85,678, forward strand.
GCGGCGCAGATCATTTTTACCGGGGTCAGGGGCTATCTGGTTCCGTAGGAACAGCCGATCGAGGGTCGACCGGCTGCCCTGACACCGTCACTTGCGCCGGCTGAAGCGCTTGACCAGAACTTCCTTGCGGTGTTTGCCGAGATACTCTTCTATATATGGCTTTATTTCCGCATATCGGGCGGGATTGAACGTGATGTAGGACTTTCCATGGAAAACGTCGAGCGACGAAGTTTTCCAATCGACAAACAACACTCCCCCATCATCACTGCCGCCTCGATGGTCGATAGCCGCCACCGCAATCAAGATAATGCCATTCGCCAGTTGCTCGCAGGGAATAGTGGATAACCGCACCCCCTCAGCACTCTTCGATTCGGCATTCAATAAATTGATCGCTTCAGGCTCTTTCTTCAATGCATCCAGTGTTGAGTTTGTTACGGCACTCAGCACGCTCGCGCCTGGAATGGCAGCTTTTGCTGCCTCGACTGCAGCCTGAATGATATCAACCATGACATTATCCATTTGTAGCTTCAACGAACTGGTGGCGAGTTTGGAATAACCTTTATCCGCCACAAAACACCCCAGATCCTCCATGCACTTGGTGAACTCAAGGTACCAGGCATTGGGATCCTTCTTGTCTAGCACTTCGTAGCTGGCTTCCATCTTCGACATGGTGATCAGGTTTTCTATGATCGCCATGTTTGGGAGGCTGATATTGTTACCGTAACCGACCAGACTATTGCCCAGCACCAATGCATCCAGCTCCTTGGTAGGGCTCGACTCCACCGCCGAGACCAATGACCTCGCACGCGCTGTAACAGGCAGGTTATCCTTGCGTTTACGAACGCAGGACTTCACAAAATCAACACTGCGCGAAACACTGACCGAACTTTCAAAAACATTCATACATAACATCCTTTTATTTATGAAATGCGCTCCATCCCGGAGCGCCCAAAACCTAACTCAAATCATACCTACCAACAACTTCAACCAAATACAGCATATGTATATGGCCTACTGTTATTGCGCAGTGCATCTTTTGATTAACCCCCGCCAGATCGCCCGTGATTTGGACGATCTGGTATCAACTCAAGATATAAAAGTTGTTATTGAATGGGCGTGAGCTTATCGCCATAGCTGCGTGGCGTGTACACCCAGGTACGACCATCCGGGCGAGGGATTACACGCGTGGTGGAGGACCCGATGAGCACCATGGTGCGCATGTCCACCTGGTCGACACTCAGTTGACCCAGCGTGGTGACCCGCAAAGTCTGACCTGGACGACCGATGTCCCGCCCCAGCACGACCGGCGTCTGTGGTTCGCGGTGACGGGCAACGATGTCCAGCGCCTGTCCAAGCTGCCAGGGACGTGAACGGGAAATCGGGTTGTAGAACGCCAGGGCCAGATCAGCTTGAGCCGCCAGGTCCAGGCGTTTCTCGATGATCGACCAGGGCTTGAGGTTGTCCGACAGCGATAGCACGCAGAAGTCATGGCCCAAGGGCGCGCCCGCCTGGGCAGCGGTGGCCAGTGACGCGGAGACACCCGGCAGGATTTCCAGATCGACGTTGTGCCACGCCGCGTCGGTGGACTCATGCAGCGCTTCAAGCACGGCGGCGGCCATGGCGAAAACCCCCGGATCACCGGAAGACACCACCACCACCGAGCGCCCTTGGGCCGCAAGCTCGAAGGCATGCCGCGCACGCTGCATTTCTTCTCGGTTGTCGGTGCAATGCAGCACCTGATCGTCGCGGAACGGTCCGGCCATGCGCACGTAGGTTTCATAACCCAGCACATCATTGGCCCGAGACAATTCGGATTTAACCGCTGGCACCATCAACTCGGCCGCGCCCGGCCCCAGACCAATCACCGCCAGACGCCCGCGTGGGCGGCCGATCTGCAACAGGTCCAGCGGCTGTTCGGCGACCGCTATGGCAATGCTGCTGTCACCCAGAACGGATACAGGCTGCGCAATCGCGTTGCGGGCAAGCTCAACAGCCCCCGCTTCAGCATGGGTAAATCGCAACGGCACACCCAATTCAAGCGCCGCTTCACGCAGCGCCGGGTTGGCCATGTCCGTATCGGCCGCCAACAGGCAGGCCACCGACTGCACAGCAATGCCGGCCTGGTGCAAGGCCGAGCGAATCGCGATCGGCAAGTCTGCAACGCCGGCACTGACGGCTACCAACACACTGCGTGGATAGATCAGCAGTTCGTGGGCCGCCGGCGCCCGTTCGACGGGGCTGACATGCACCGCCAGGCGCGCCTGGTCATCCTCAGGCAACTGCGCTTGCGCCAGCCACGGTGCCGAACCTTCGATGCGCACCGTTTCACCGGCCAGCAAGTCGGAGACAAACCGCTTGCCCACCTCCAGATCACCGAGGGCATAGCCATCGGGCGGATTGAGCAGGCAAGTGCCAAACCGCAGTTCACCGCTGGTGGTAATGGCGGGCGTCACGTTCAATCCCGCGGCGATCTCCCGCGCCATCACATTCACGCCACCGAGACCGCCGAGCAAGGGCACCACGGCACTGCCGTCTTCGGCCACCGCCAGCACCGGTGGCTCGGCGCCCTTTTCCAGCAACAATGGCGCCAGCGTACGGATCACAATCCCGGCGGCACACAGGGCAATGATCGGCGTGTCCTGTTGATAAAGCTCACGCAGGGTCGTGCCGAATTCGCGGTAGACACAGTCCGCGCCGTCGACGCGCTCGGCCAACCCGTGGATCAGCGCACCTGGGTAGAGGCTTTGAATGTTGCGAGCAGTGGCGAGGCTGCCATTGCCAAGAATGACAATCGCCGGAACTGGACGGGGCATCAGCCTTGCCACCTTTCACCGGGAACGATGATCAGCGAGAAGTAGGGCGAGGACATCGGCTCGACCTGATCCAGCGGCACGATTTTCTGGTTCGCCATGGTCGCGCGCTCGACGTACAGCGCCCGCCCGGCCAACCCGAGTTCTTCCAGCACCAGGCGGACCTTGGGAAAATTGCGTCCCAGCTTCATGATCACCGCGGCATCGGCATCGGCCAGGCGGCGCTTGAGTTCATCGTGCGGCAGCACGCCGGACAACACCGACAGGCTCTGGTTGCGATACACCAGTGGCGCACCCAGTACCGAGGCACCGCCAAGCATCGAGCAGACGCCCGGCACGACTTCGGCCTGATACCGCTCGGCCAGCCGGTCGTGCAGGTACATGTAGGAACCGTAGAAGAACGGATCGCCTTCGCAGATCACGGCGACGTCACGGCCAGCATCGAGGTGTGCAGCCAGTTTGTCGGCGGCGTCATCGTAAAAGTCGCTGATCACTTGCTCGTACGAAAGCGGGGCGGGCAAGGCTTCAGTGGTCACGGGATAAACCAGCGGCAGCAAATTCTGAGCTTCTTGCAGGTGCGCCTCGATGATGCCGAACGCATTACCCTTCTTGCCCTTGGCGACGAAGTACGCCACCACCGGCGATTCACGCAACAGGCGCAAGGCCTTGACCGTAATCAGTTCCGGATCACCAGGGCCGACGCCAAGGCCGATCAAACGTCCAGGTTGCTGCATCATTCGATCTCCGTGGCGAGGGCATTGACGGCGGCGGCGGCCATGGCGCTACCGCCCAGGCGACCTTGCATGATGACAAAAGGCACGCCACGGCTGTCCGCCGCGAGCATCGCCTTGGATTCGGCAGCGCCGACGAAGCCCACCGGGAAGCCGAGGATCAGTGCTGGCTTCGGTGCGCCGGCATCGAGCATTTCCAGCAGATAGAACAGCGCCGTCGGCGCATTGCCGATCACCACCACGCTGCCTTCCAGGTGCGGGCGCCACAGTTCCAGTGCGGCGGCGGAGCGGGTGTTGCCCAGCTCCCGAGCCAGCGCCGGCACGCTTTCATCGCGCAAGGTGCAAATGACCGGGTTGTTGGCCGGCAACCGTGCACGGGTGATGCCTTCGGAGACCATCCGCGCGTCGCACAGGATCGGCGCACCGGCCGCCAGCGCATCGCGCCCGGCCTTGCCCGCCCCGATGGAAAACTGTAGGCCGTCGATGGCGTCGACCATGCCGCAGGCGTGAATCACCCGGACCGCGAGTTTTTCCAGATCGGCCGGGATTCGCGCGAGGTTGGCCTCCTCACGAATGATCGCGAAGGAGTTGCGATAGATCTCCTGACCGTCGCGGATGTAATCAAGCATCGAGGGGGCTCCGTGAGCGGGCGTCGAGCAAGGCGGCGACCGCTTCAATAGTAAGGTTGCGTGCGTGCAGCGCGCCGAAACCGGGCTGCGCTGCATCGCGAAAATAGAGATCGTAATGACCAGGTGCGACGGCCAGCAACGTAGCCTGCGCGGTATGCGCGGCGGCACAGGAACGCGCGCAACCGCTCAGGTGCACGCTCAGCGCGTGCCCGTGAAGGTGCAGCAGCGCCGCCAGTTGCAGGGCATCGCCCTTAGTCTCGGCCAGGCCCTTGCCACAGCCGTTTGAACCGGTGCAGGCGATCAACCGGGTCAGTGGCTGAGCGGCGTCGCACGACAGGCCCAGTTGCTCCAGTCGCCGAATCACTTCAGCGCTGTGCTCGCCAGGGATGTTGGGCAGCAGCAGACTCTGCCACGGCGTGAACCGCAAGCTGCCGTCACCGAATTCATCCGCCAGTTGTGCAGCGCCCCGCAGTGTTGCCGGATCCAGTCGACCCAGCGGCGGCACCGCCCCCACGTAGGCAACGCCGTCGCCGGTCTGGGGGTGAGCGCCAATGTGCAGATCACTCGAACCGGCGGCGCGCCGCCATTCGGTAACGGCCTGAATCGATACACGCTCGGCCAGTTGCGCCAGCAAACTCGCGATTGAGTGCTCGGCCAGCAAATGACGCATCCGCGTTTGCTCGGGGCGCGCCAGGTCGAGGAACAACTCAAGTACCGCGATCACCAGGCCATGCCCCTCGTCGAGGACGACCGAGCCTGCCGGCATGTCCGTCGGGCAGCCGGCCAGACCGAATGCCAGACGCCGCTCGCCGTCACGCTCAAAGGCCGAGAGCCAAAGATCGTGGGGGTGTTCGAGCATGGCCAGGGCCTCGCCGCCATCGAGTTGCACGGCAAACTTGGCGCTGAGGTCGTGGAACCGTTCGTGGCCTTGCACCGTGGCCAGAATCTGTTCGGCCAGTGGCCGGGTGTCGATCAGCCTCAGCCGATCGATCCCGGCGGCGGGGCTGAGCATCAGGTTGCGTACATCATCGCCCGCCGCATTGCTGGGCCCCAATCCCGCAGCAAGCAGGCTGTCGATCAAGGCAGCCTGTTCGCCGCCAATCCCGCGAATCTGCAGGTTGGCGCGGTTGGTCGCCTCGATCACGCCACCGGCATAGCGCTCGGCGGCCTCCGCCACAGCGACCGCCTGCGATGCGCGCAGGGAGCCACCGTTGAGCTTGATCCGGCAAATACCGCCGTCCGACGCCTGGACGATGCGCAACAACCCGGGACAGGCCGAAGGACGCAAAGGGTTGGATGTCTGACGAGGATTCACAGGATGACCGGTACGAAATGAAGGACAGCATTATGCCTGCTTTGTCCGGCGGGATGAAAAGCCCGCACCGCTTGACGACGAAAAGCGCTGGATCCTCAACGCCGCTGACCCGTTTCAACTGGAAATCGCTGCGAGACAATCGCTAACAGCAAAAATCAATTCCCCACACAGCCCTCGTTTTAAGCTCCTGTACTTTCAAAAGAGCACCAAAAACCAACATCACTTTTTTATCGCTATGAGGAACAACACATGCACGGAAGCATTTCGACTGGACTATTAACCGCACACAATCTTGTCTCCTGTATTGGTGAACTTTCACCACAGGATTATGACGACTTCACCGATTGCACACAGATCGCCACCAACTCCGCTGACAGGGCCAGCAACCGCTTCGCCAACTCAACAGCGTGGCTGAATGAATTCGTAAATACACTGAACTACTTGGGTTGGTCGGCCTTTGAGGACACCATCACGACCCGCACCCGTTACATGGATTCCAGTAGCGTGGCGGAGTTTTTGGTCCAGAGCGCTCAACGCATGCAGGATTCCCGACAAGGAAACGCCATGATCGACACGCTCGACGCGCTGAAACCCGACCAACCGGCGCTGTACTCGCTGGATGAAGAAAGTCTGATGGGCAAGCGTTTTCAAGTGATACCTGCACGCTACGATTCAAAAGGTTGTCTCCACATCGCCGTCTTCAATCTTGAATTGGTAGTGCATATGAAAAAAAGCAGCTTCCTTTTCTATGACTGGGAAGATCCTTCGACAAAAATGATCCAGCAAAGCGCTTACCTGACGCTGGATAGAGGCGGCCTGAACGCCAATAGAGCGCGCATCGAAAAAACAAAGCGCGAGATCCGCATGAAGCGGTTCGACCTGCGCAAAGCGTGATCGGGTTGAACGCTCTATCACGTTGAAAGGCGTGTACCACCGTCGGCGCGCTATGATGCGCAACCCCCACACCGGCACAGCCCGGCGTGGTGTTGATTAGGCATCGATTGATGGAAGAGGAATGGCATGACCCCCTGGCTGACAGTGGTAGGCATCGGAGAAGAAGGCTTCAAGGGTCTTGGCAAAAATGCCCGACACGCTTTGCTGAACGCTTCGCGGATCATGGGTGGGCAACGGCAACTGGATTTGTTGCCCGCCTGCATCCGTGGCGAGCGGCAGTTGTGGCCCAGCCCTTTTTCCCTGGACCCCGTCCTGGCGAGGCGTGGCGAGCCTGTCTGTGTACTGGCCAGCGGCGACCCGATGTTGTTCGGGGTGGGTGCCAGCCTTGCCCGGAAACTGTCCGGCGATGACATGCTGATCCTGCCCGCCCCCTCTTCTTGCTCGCTCGCCGCCGCCCGAATGGGTTGGCCATTGCAGGACGTGGTCACGCTGTCGGTGGTGGCCCGCCCTGTCGCCGCACTGTGCGCCCAACTGTTCAATGGCGCGCGCCTGCTGGTACTGAGCAACGACGGCCGAAGCCCCGCCGCCATCGCCGCGCTGTTGCGTGAACAGGGTTTCGGTCCCAGCCGCCTCAGCGTGCTGGAACACCTGGGCGCTGAAACCGAGCGACGTATCGACGGCATCGCCAGCGACTGGTCCGATTGCACCATCGCCGACTTGAACCTGATCGCCATTGACTGCATTGCCGAGCCGAACACACCGCGCCTGTCACGCCTCGCCGGGTTGCCGGATTCTGCGTTCAAGCATGACGGCCAACTGACCAAACGCGACGTGCGCGCCATCACCCTCGCCCGTCTGGCCCCGGTGCCTGGCGAATTGCTGTGGGATGTCGGCGCCGGCAGTGGCTCGATCGGCATCGAATGGATGCGCGCCCATCCCAGTTGCCGGGCGCTGGCCATCGAGGCCGACGAAGGACGCCAGCCATTGATCGAGCACAACCGCGATGCCCTCGGCGTGCCCGGCTTGCAACTGATTCGCGGCCGGGCGCCGCAAGCCCTTGAGGGACTGGAACGTCCGGACGCCATTTTCATCGGCGGTGGCGTTACCCGCGAAGGCGTGCTGGGCACTTGCTGGGCGGCCCTCAAGCCGGGAGGCCGACTGGTCGCCAACGCGGTCACCCTGCAAAGTGAAATGACCCTGATGGCGTGGCGTGAACAACATGGCGGGGAGCTGACGCGCATTCATATCGCCCAGGCGCAACCGCTGGGCGACTTCGACACCTGGCGCCAGGCCTTGCCGATCACCCTGCTGGACATGACGAAACCTCGCGATGCGTGATGAAACCGCCGAACAACCCGCGCCGCTGCGCAGTGGCCTGACCACGGGCAGCTGCGCCACGGCGACCAGCCTCGCGGCGGCACGCCTGCTGCTTGCGGGCGCGACGGCGGACGCGGTGGAAATCACCTTGCCCAAGGGCAAACAGGTGCAGATGCGCCTGGAGTTCTGCCGGCGGGTGGACGACGGCGCCGAGGCCGGCACCCTCAAGGATGCCGGCGACGATCCCGACGTCACCCATGGCGCCCTGCTCTATTCCCGGGTGCGATTGCGCGCGGAACCCGGCGTTGATTTCAAGGCCGGGCGCGGTGTTGGCACCGTGACTCGTCCCGGGCTGGTGCTGGGGGTTGGCGAACCGGCGATCAACCCGGTACCGCGCAAAATGATCACCGATCACCTGACCCGACTCGCGACGGAATCGGGTTATCACGGGGGTTTCGAAGTCACGGTCAACGTCGAAAACGGCGAAGCGCTGGCACTCAAGACCATGAACCCGCGCCTGGGGATTCTCGGCGGTCTGTCGATCCTCGGCACCAGTGGCATTGTCCGGCCGTTTTCCTGTGCGGCCTACATTGCCTCGATCCACCAGGGCATCGACGTGGCCAAAACCAACGGCTACCTGCACATCGCCGCGTGCACCGGCAACGCCAGCGAAGACACCATGCGCCGAGTCTACAACCTGCCGGAAATCGCCCTGATCGAGATGGGCGACTTCGTCGGCGCCGTGCTCAAACACCTGCGCAAAGTGCCGGTGGACAAACTGAGCATCTGTGGCGGCTTCGGCAAGATCAGCAAACTGGCGGCCGGGCACATGGACCTGCACAGCCGGCATTCGAGCATCGACTTGCCGCAACTGGCCGAGTGGGCCGCCGCGATCGGCGCGGATACGGCGTTGCAGCAAGGCATCCGCGACGCCAACACCAGCCAGCAAGCCCTGGCCATGGCCAGCGCCGCCGGCATCGCCCTGGGTGATGCGGTGTGCCTGCACGCCCTGGACTTTGCCCGCAGCGTGGTGCCGGCGCAGGTCCAGGTCGAAGTATTTGCCATCGACCGCCAGGGCGGGATTGTGGGTCATGCCGGAGCCTTTCAATGAAGCGCGTGCTGTTACTGGGCGGGGTGACCGAAGCCCTGGCCATCGCCCGGACCCTCGGTCCGGAACACATCTACAGCCTGGCGGGCATCGGTCGAATACCCACGGACCTGACCTGCCAGGTGCGCGTCGGCGGCTATGGCGGTGCCGAAGGGTTGGCGCAGTTCATCCGCGACCAACGGATTGACCTGCTGCTCGATGCCACGCATCCCTACGCGGCAAAAATCAGCCAGAACGCTGCGACCGCAGCGCGGTTGAGCGGTATTGCGTGCTGGGCACTGCGACGCCCGGCATGGCAGCCCCAGGCCGGGGACGACTGGCGCGAAGTCGGCGATTGGGCCGAGCTGATCCAGGCCCTGAAACCCTTCCGCCGACCGCTGTTCACCCTGGGCCGCGAACCCTTGCAACACCTGGACGAAATCCCTGCAGACCAGTTCTGGACCTTGCGAGCGCTGGACCTGTATCCGGGCAACGAGCGCTGCGAAGTGATCGGCGCGCGCGGGCCATTCCTGATCGACGATGAGCGGGCATTGTTCGAAAGTCGGCGGATCGATGTGTTGATCAGCAAGAACAGCGGCAGCACCGCGACTGAACCGAAGCTGGAAATAGCGCGTGAGCGTGGAGTGCCGGTGTTGGTGTTGAAGCGGCCGGTGTTGCCGGGGGTTGAGCGGGAGTTTTTGACGTTTGAGGAAACACTTGGAGCGTTGGCGACCCTGACTCAGTGAGGCAGGATTAGCGGCTTGCATGAACAGTAACCTATTTGTTACCTTCAGGGCCGCCTGTGATCACACTCGAAGAATACTTGCAGGACAACGAAACAAGCCCCTTCGGGCGTTGGTTTTGCACCTTGAATGCGCAGGCCGCGCTTAAGGTATCCAATGCGCTGATAAGACTGGAACTCGGCAACACATCCAACATCAAGTGGTTCGATGGCCTTGGCGAATACCGAATCAATTGGGGCCCCGGTTACAGAATCTATCTTGTTCAAGAAGGCAAACGGCTAATCATCCTTTTCGGTGGAGGCGACAAGTCCACTCAAAAAGCCGACATCAAACAGGCCAAATCATTGATTGCCGAATATCGGGCCCGAAAAACAGCCGACCGACACCGGAGATAACATCATGGCGCTCACCCGAAGCTACAAACATACTATTGCCGAGCGTGCCCAGCGTGACCCCGAGTTCGCACAGGCATTATTGGATGAGGCTGCTACGCTGTTTCTTAATGGCGAACCCGAGATGGCCAGGATCATTTTGCGTGATCTCGTCAATGCCACTGTCGGCTTCGAAGGTTTGGCAAAGGAGACGGCAAAGCCCAGTAAAAGTCTGCATCGAATGTTGTCTGCCAAAGGCAACCCGAGCATGGACAACCTGGCAGCGATCTTCGCCGTCATTCGCGCTACGCTTGGTGTAGATATGCAAGTGCATGCGGTACGTGCGCACTGATAGCGCAAGGGGCACGTAACTTTTACTGCGACACCACACCGCACGCCGCTTTTTTACTTATCGGCATTGATCAGGCTAAATAGCCGCGCCTGATCGCCCACCCAACGGATCTGTCCCATGTCCCGACAACGGCTCGCAATTGCCTGGATAGCCTGCTTCGCAGTGCTGTTCAATCTGCTCGCCATGCCGATGAGCGGGGCGATGGCGCAGTCGGCGAAATCGCCCGCCGAACAGTTGTTGTGGGGCAGTTTCTGTTCGTCCGGCGGCACCAAGATGGTCGCGATCTCCCTGGGTGAAATCGAGAAACAAACCTCGCCGAGCGATGATCATTCCAACATGCAGCATTGCTGGTGCTGTTCCGGCTCCGCGCCACTGGTGGCGTTGCCCGGCCATGTTCCGCAACTGTATTTCGCGCAGTTCGAAGCCAATCGAAGCATGCCCCCCGCCTCTCTCAATACGCCGTCGCCACGCCAGCAATGGCCGAGCCTCAATCCCCGCGCATCCCCTCTGGTGTAATTCCTTTTCGCAATTGACCTGCGTTTTGAATCGTTCCGGAGAACCGTCATGCTGAACAAATTCATCGTTGTGGCCGCGTTGCTGCTGCCTGCCTGCTTCGCCAATGCCCACGAATACAAGGTCGGGGAGCTGGAAATCGCTCATCCCTGGTCGCAGGAATTGCCCCCCAACGCGCCGAACGTTGCCGCCTACTTCGTGATTCACAACGCAGGCACATCCGCCGATCGCCTCCTCAGTGTCGACTCGCCGATTGCAGGCGAGGCGCAACTGCACGAGCACGTGATGCAAAACGACGTGATGAAAATGCAGCATGTACCGAGCGTGGAAATCCCTGCGGGTGGCGAAGTCACGTTCGCACCGATGGCCTACCACGTGATGCTGCTGAACCTGAAAGACCGCAGCCTGCTGAGCGACGGCAAGCGCTTCCCGATGACCATGCACTTCGAGAAGTCCGGTGACGTGAAAGTTGAAGTGGCGGTGCAGAAGCAGGCGCCTGAAGGCACGCAAAAGCACGCGCACGTCCAGTAACCGACTGAGCCGAAAACGCCCATGCGCCCGCTTAGCGCCAGGTCATCCAGCCCCCGCCGTCAGCCATCGAGCCTGACGCGCGGCAGCTGGATCAGCCTGTTCGCCATGTTGATGATCTTCATCGGCCCGCTGGTTTCCCAGTCGATGCCGATGGACTCACGCGCGGCCATGAGCATGTCGATGGACATGCCCATGGATACGGCCACGCTGGACCACGCCGGGCACGGCGCGCAATCCGATGCCGAGCACTGCCCGCCGCAGGCCGGACATCACGCCATCTGGGAAAAGTGCGGCTATTGCAGCCTGCTGTTCAATTGCCCGGCACTCACCGGTGGCGTGTCATTCACGGCGTTCGATGCGCCCCCCACCAGCCATTTCACCCCCCCTTCCCCGCGCCTGGGCTATGCCCGGCAGACCATTTTTCCCGGAGCCCGCACCCGCGCCCCGCCCATCGTCGCGTAGTCCCGCCAACCATAACTAAAAGATCCGAAGTACGCGGAGCACTCGTGATGAATCAGCCCAAAGTGAATTTCTACAACCTGGCCTGGCGCTGGCATTTCTACGCCGGATTGTTTGTCGCGCCATTCATGGTGATGCTGGCCCTGACCGGCACCATTTACCTGTTCAAACCGCAACTCGACTCGGTGATGTACAGCAACTGGCTCAATGTTCCTGCCGGGCATCACACCGTCGCAGCCGATGACTTGATGAAACGCGTGAAAGACGCTTATCCGCAAGGCACCATCAAGCAATACCTGCCACCGGTGAACGCCGAACGCAGCGCCCAGTTTGTCGTGCTCGACAGCGGCAAAGAGCTGAACGTATTCGTCGATCCGTACCGTGGCGACATCCTCGGCGAGCAAGACGCCAAGAAAAACCTGCAAGCCATCGCACGGGCAATTCACGGCGAATTGATGGTCGGCACCGTCGGCGACCGCCTGGTGGAAATGGCCGCCGGCTGGGGTGTGGTGCTGGTGGTGTCCGGAGTGTTCCTGTGGTGGCCGCGCGGCCAGGCCGCCGGCATTCTATGGCCACGCCTGAGCAGTCGTGGCCGGGTGCTGTGGCGCGACTTGCACGCCGTGACCGGTTTCTGGGGCGCTTCCTTGCTGCTGGTGATGTTGCTCAGTGGCATGACCTGGACCGGTTTCTGGGGCCAGCAATACGCAGCCGTCTGGAACGTCTTTCCGGCGGCGATGTGGGATGACGTGCCGAAGTCCGACGTCGAGGCGCGCAGCCTCAACGAGGCTCACCGCCAGACCGTGCCGTGGGCCATGGAAAACACGCCGATGCCGATGTCCGGTGACCATGCCGAACACATGGCCCACAGCGGTGCGCAAACCGGCCCCGCCGCGCCGACCATCAGCTTGCAGGACGTGCAAAACATCGCCACGCAGAGCAAGGTCGAACCGGGTTACAGCATCACCTTGCCGACCACCGCGACCGGCGTTTTCACCATCGCGGTGTTCGCCGATGACCCGCGCAACGACGCCACCCTGCATGTCGATCAGTACAGCGGCAAGGTCCTGGCCGATGTGCGTTACGAGCAATACGGCACCGTCGCCCGTGCCACGGAAATCGGCGTGATGCTGCATGAAGGCAAGATGTTCGGGGTGTTCAATCAGATCGTCGTGCTGCTGATCTGCCTGATGATCCTGCTCAGCGCCGTCAGCGGCGTGGTGATCTGGTGGAAGCGCCGTCCGCAAGGCAAGTTCGGCGTGCCACCGCTGCGTCATGACCTGCCGAAATGGAAAACCGCGATGGTCATCATGTTCGCCCTGGCGGTGGCATTCCCCTTGGTGGGGGCTTCGCTGGTGGTGGTCTGGCTGCTCGACAAGCTGCTGCTGTCGCGCTTCACCCGGCAAACTGAGAGCGCCTCAACTTCATCATGAAGCACACGAGATGCGCGGGATTGAAGGCGCTGTAAACTGCCCGCGCATTTCGTTCACTTAGCGTCTCTTTTTCCTTTAGACCGCTTTCGCGAGCAAGCCCGCTCCCACATTGGAACGTATTTCAATGGTGGGAGCGGGCTTGCTCGCGAAAGCGTCATCTGCATCACCGCAACTATCAGAGTTAATGCATGACCTCGCTGAACCTCACACACCTCACCTGGTCCCCGCTGGGCCACGGCCACTGTCATCACCAGTTCCAGCTGCGCGATGCCTCGCTGCACGTGGCCGCCGGTGAGTTCGTCGGGTTGATCGGCCCCAACGGCAGTGGCAAGACCAGCCTGTTGCGCTGCGCCTGGCGTTTCAGCAAACCGGAAAGCGGCGAGGTCAGGCTCGATCATCACAACGTCTGGAAGCAATCTTCACGCTGGTGCGCGCAACGCATCGCCGTGGTGTTGCAGGAGTTCCCCGAGGCTTTCGGCCTGACCGTCGACGAAGTCGTTGCCATGGGCCGCACGCCGCACAAAGGTCTGTTTGACGGCGATACGCTCAAGGATCGCCACCTCGCAGCCCAGGCACTGGAATCGGTGGGCCTCAAGGGCTTCGAAGACCACGCGTTTTCAACCCTGTCCGGCGGTGAAAAACAACGGGTGATCCTCGCCCGTGCCCTGGCCCAGCAGCCGCAATTGCTGATCCTCGACGAGCCGACCAACCACCTCGACCCGCGCTATCAGCTGGAGCTGTTGCAGCTGGTCAAGCGCCTGCAGATCGGCACCCTGGCAAGCATCCATGACCTCAACCTGGCCGCCGCCTTCTGTGACCGGCTGTACGTGATCAACCACGGCCGCATCGTCGTCAGCGGCACGCCGAAACAGGTCCTGAACACCGCGTTGCTGCGCAACGTATTCGGCGTCGATGCCCTGATCGATGACCACCCCTTGCACGGCTACCCACGAATCACCTGGATAACCCAACCATGATTTTGCGTCCCCTGTTGTCCCTTTTCCTGATGCTGGGCAGTGCCCAGGCATTGGCCGAGGCCACGCACTACCCGCTGACCCTTCAAAGCTGCAACCGCGAAGTGACCTTCCAGCAAGCGCCGAAACACGCGGTCAGCCACGACATCAACATGACCCAGATGATGCTCGCCCTCGGCCTCAAACCACGGATGGCCGGCTACAGCGGCGTGTCGGGCTGGAAGTCAGTGACGCCCGACATGCTCGGCATCCTCGATGGCTTGCCGGAACTGGCGGCCAAATACCCGTCGGTGGAAACCCTGCTCAATGCCAACGTCGATTTCTTCTTCGCCGGCTGGGATTACGGCATGCGCGTGGGCGGTGACCTGACGCCGCAGACCCTGCAGCCACTGGGCATCAATGTCTATGAGCTGACCGAGTCCTGCGCCTTTGTGATGAAGCGCCCGCCGGCCAGCCTGGAAGACACCTACAACGACCTGCGCAACCTCGGGAAAATCTTCGACGTGCAGGATCGCGCCAATGCCCTGATCGGCCAGATGCAGGCGCAAGTCGCCGGGATCCGCAAAGACCTGCCGGCTGAAAAACCACGGGTGTTCCTCTACGACAGCGGCGAAGACCGGGCCATGACGTCGGGGCGCCTGGGCATGCCGCAAGCCCTGATCGACGCCGCCGGCGGGCGCAATGTGCTCGACGACGTCGAGGCGAGCTGGACCCGGGTCAATTGGGAAAACGTGGTCGAGCGCAATCCACAGGTGATTGTGATCGTCGACTACGGCGAAGTGACCGCCGAACAGAAAGTGCAGTTCCTGCTGGACAACAAGGCGCTGCAATCGGTGGATGCGATCAGGCACCGGCGTTTCATCGTCATCCCTTACGTGCAGGCCACGCCGGGCATCGACAACGTGCTCGCGGTCGCCACGCTGGCCAAGGGTTTCCACGGCGAATGATCAACCGTCGTTATGCGCTGTTGCTGATGGCCCTCGGCGCGCTGTTGCTGGTGTCGTGCGTGGTGTCGCTGGGGTTCGGCCCGGCGCGGGTGCCGGTGGAGGTGGTGTGGCGGATCCTGCTGCACAAGCTGTTCGGTTCAGGCGTGCCTGACTGGAGCGCCGGGCAGGAACACATCGTCTGGCTGATCCGCCTGCCGCGCCTGTTGCTCGGCGCGCTGGTGGGTGCCGGGTTGGCGCTGATCGGCGCGGTGCTGCAAGCGGTGACACGTAACCCGCTGGCCGATCCGCATTTGCTCGGGGTCACGTCCGGCGCCACCCTCGGCGCGGTGATCGTGGTGCTGCACGTCGGCGAAATCGTCGGCCTGCTGACCTTGCCCATCGCCGCCTTCATCGGTGCGCTGTTGAGCATGGTGGTGGTGCTGCTGATCGCGAGCCGCCATGGCCGCCTGGACAGCGATCGCCTGCTGCTGTGCGGCGTGGCGGTGTCGTTCGTGATGATGGCCATCGCCAACCTGCTGCTGTTTCTCGGCGATCACCGCGCCAGTTCGGCGGTGATGTTCTGGATGCTCGGCGGGCTCGGGCTGGCGCGTTGGGAACTGCTGGCCGTACCAGCGATCAGCGTACTGCTCGGCCTGGTCTTGCTGCTGGGCATGGCGCGGTCGTTGAATGCCTTGATGGCGGGCGAACAGACGGCGGTGACGCTGGGGTTGAATGCCAGGACTGTGCGCCTGTGGGTGTTTGTGATCGCCTCGCTGATGACCGGGGTGCTGGTGTCCATCAGCGGCTCGATCGGTTTCGTCGGGTTGATGGTGCCGCACATTGCGCGGCGGTTGGTGGGGGCTGAACATCGTCGATTGCTGCCGGTGTGCGTGTTGCTCGGCAGCGTGTTCCTGGTATGGGTGGACGTCGCCGCCCGTACCCTGATCGCCCCCGAAGACCTGCCCATCGGCGTCGCCACCGCCGCCATTGGCGGGCTGTTCTTCATCGGCCTGATGCGCCGCCGCTGATTCACCACATTCAAAACTGTGGGAGCGGGCTTGCTCGCGAAGAGGGCGTGTCAGTCGCCATAGATGTTGTCTGTCACAACGCCTTCGCGAGCAAGCCCGCTCCCACACTGGACCCGTGTCGCGCACAATTTCTGCGCCCCAATGTGGCGCAGCACGGCGCACCAACGCGCCAGGCGCGTCCCTTCCTGGTGCGCCACCCACCCATGCAAGCGCTCTAAACCGACATTTCCCTGCCTTTTCCCGACCGGGCACAGCCCTTGCTAAAGACCCTTCAGTCGTCCGCATCTGCCAACCAGAAAAATTAAACGTTCATGGAGATCGCACAATGAAGCGTCGCAGTTTGATCAAGGCTTTCACACTCACGGCAAGCATTGCCGCGATGGGCATGACCTGGACTGTCCAGGCCGCCGAGACCATCAAGGTCGGGATTCTGCATTCGTTGTCCGGGACCATGGCGATCTCCGAAACGTCGCTCAAGGACATGGCGTTGATGACCATCGACGAGATCAACGCCAAGGGCGGCGTAAACGGCAAGATGCTGGAGCCGGTGGTAGTGGACCCGGCGTCGAACTGGCCGCTGTTCGCGGAAAAAGGCCGGCAGTTGCTGACCCAGGACAAGGTCGCGGTGGTCTTCGGTTGCTGGACGTCCGTGTCGCGTAAATCGGTGCTGCCGGTGTTCGAAGAACTCAACGGCCTGTTGTTCTACCCGGTGCAGTACGAAGGCGAAGAAATGTCGCCTAACGTGTTCTACACCGGCGCCGCGCCGAACCAGCAGGCGATCCCCGCCGTCGAGTACCTGATGAGCGAAGAAGGCGGCAGCGCCAAGCGTTATTTCCTGCTCGGCACCGACTATGTCTACCCGCGCACCACCAACAAGATCCTGCGCTCGTTCCTGCATTCCAAAGGCGTGGCCGACAAGGACATCGAAGAGGTCTACACCCCGTTCGGCCACAGCGATTACCAGACCATCGTGGCCAACATCAAGAAATTCTCGGCCGGTGGCAAGACCGCTGTGATCTCCACGGTCAACGGCGACTCCAACGTGCCGTTCTATAAAGAGCTGGCCAACCAGGGCCTGAAGGCTACCGATGTTCCGGTGGTGGCGTTCTCCGTGGGTGAAGAAGAACTGCGCGGCATCGACACCAAGCCGCTGGTGGGTAACCTCGCGGCGTGGAACTACTTTGAGTCGGTCGAGAACCCGGCCAACCAGAAATTCGTCGCCGACTGGAAAGCCTACGCCAAGAAACACAACCTGCCGGGCGCTGACAAAGCGGTGACCAACGATCCGATGGAAGCCACGTACGTCGGCATCCACATGTGGGCGCAGGCGGCTGAGAAAGCCAAGTCCACCGACGTCGACAAAGTCCGCGAGGCCCTCGGCGGCCAGACCTTTGCCGCACCGTCCGGCTACACCCTGACCATGGACAAGACCAACCACCACCTGCACAAGCCGGTGATGATCGGCGAGATCCAGGCCGATGGTCAGTTCAACGTGGTCTGGCAGACCGAAGGCCCGATCCGCGCCCAGCCATGGAGCCCGTTCATCCCGGGCAACGACAAGAAGCCTGAGTATGCGGTGAAGAGCAACTGATCGCAGGATGCCCACCTCAGCACCAGAGGTGGGCATAAATCCCTGTGGGAGCGGGCTTGCTCGCGAAGACGGCGGTACATCCAGCATCAATGTGACTGACACAGCGCTTTCGCGAGCAAGCCCGCTCCCACATCTAGTCCGTGCAAGGCGACTCTCTATGCCCACTGCCTTCTACCGCTTCATCCTCGCCATCGCACTGTTATTGCCGATGGCCACTTTCGCCGGTGACGCCGAAGACTTCGTCGCCGCCAATCCCGTGCAGCAAGCCAAGCTCCTGGAAACCTGGGCCGCGCAGCCCGATCCGGCGCGCATCGAGCTGATCAACGCCCTGCAACAAGGCGAGTTGACCGTCGATGGCCAGCCAAAAACCCTGCGCCTGAACAACCGCCTGCGGGGCCTGATCGACACCGCATTGGCCAGTCATCAATTGCTCGCCGCCGACGCCAACATCCGTCTGGCCGCCGCGCAGCAATTGCAGAAAAGCGCCAAGCCCGCGCAGTTGAAGTTCCTCGACCAGCAACTGGCGGGCGAAAAAGACGAAAGCGTCCATGCGGCCTTGAGCCTGGCCCTGGCCAATCTACAGCTGGTGGACGCCGACCCGGCCGTGCGCCTCGCCGCCGTGCGCCTGCTCGGCGAAACCGGTGATCCGCTGGCCCGCACCCGCCTCGAAAGCCTGCTGGAGCCGGGCGTGGAAACCGACGCCAATGTGCACACCGCTGCCGAAACCAGCCTCGCCCAGGTCAAACGCAAACTGCTGATCGGCGAACTGCTCGGCCAGGCCTTCAGCGGCATGTCCCTGGGTTCGATCCTGCTGCTCGCGGCGCTGGGCCTGGCGATCACCTTCGGCCTGCTCGGCGTGATCAACATGGCCCGCGGCGAGATGCTGATGCTCGGCGCCTACTCGACCTACGTGGTGCAACTGATGTTCCAGCGTTTCGCGCCGCAGGCCATCGAGTTCTATCCGCTGATCGCCTTGCCGGTGGCGTTCTTCGTCACCGCCGGGATCGGCATGGCGCTGGAACGCACGGTGATTCGCCACCTCTACGGGCGTCCGCTGGAAACCCTGCTCGCCACCTGGGGCATCAGCCTGATGTTGATCCAGCTGGTGCGCCTGCTGTTCGGCGCGCAGAACGTTGAAGTGGCCAACCCGGCGTGGCTGTCGGGCGGGATTCAGGTACTGCCGAACCTGGTGCTGCCGTACAACCGCATCGTCATCATCGCCTTCGCGTTGTTCGTGGTGGTGCTCACCTGGTTGCTGCTGAACAAGACACGCCTTGGCTTGAACGTTCGCGCGGTCACCCAGAACCGCAACATGGCCGCCTGCTGCGGCGTGCCCACCGGGCGCGTCGACATGCTCGCCTTCGGCCTCGGCTCGGGCATTGCCGGCCTCGGCGGCGTGGCGCTTAGCCAGATCGGCAACGTCGGGCCGGACCTCGGCCAGAGCTACATCATCGACTCGTTCCTGGTGGTGGTGCTCGGTGGTGTCGGGCAACTGGCCGGCAGTGTGTTCGCCGCCTTCGGCCTGGGGATCGCCAACAAGATTCTCGAACCGCAGATCGGTGCCGTGCTCGGCAAGATCCTTATCCTCGCGCTGATCATTCTGTTCATCCAGAAACGTCCGCAAGGCCTCTTCGCACTGAAAGGACGGGTGATCGACTGATGAACCAGCCCCTGCTCGTTACCGCGACCCAAAAAGCCGGCCCAAAGGCCACGATCGCCGTCGGCGTGGTGGTCCTCGTTCTGCTGCTGGCGTTGCCGCTGCTGTCGCTGTTGCCGGCGCACAGCACCCTGCATGTCTCGGCCTATACCCTGACCCTGGTCGGCAAGATCCTTTGCTACGCGATCGTCGCCCTGGCGCTGGATCTGGTCTGGGGTTACGCGGGCCTGCTGTCCCTCGGCCACGGCCTGTTCTTCGCCCTCGGCGGCTATGCGATGGGCATGTACCTGATGCGCCAGGCTTCGGGCGATGGCTTGCCGGCGTTCATGACCTTCCTGTCGTGGACCGAATTGCCCTGGTACTGGACCGGCACCAGCAGCTTCCTCTGGGCCCTGTGCCTGGTGGTGCTGGCACCTGGATTGCTGGCCCTGGTGTTCGGCTTCTTCGCCTTCCGCTCGCGGATCAAGGGCGTGTATTTCTCGATCATGACCCAGGCCCTGACCTTCGCCGGGATGCTGCTGTTCTTCCGCAACGAGACCGGGTTCGGCGGCAACAACGGCTTCACCAATTTCCGCACCATCCTCGGTTTCGGCATCACGGAACCGGGCACCCGCGCGGTGCTGTTTTTCGCGACCGTGGTGTTGCTGGTGGCGAGCCTGTTCATCGGCTGGCGCCTGGCGCAGAGCAAGTTTGGCCGGGTGTTGACGGCGCTGCGCGATGCGGAAAACCGCCTGATGTTCTGCGGCTACGACCCACGGGGTTTCAAGCTGTTCGTCTGGGTGCTGAGTGCCGTGCTGTGCGGGCTGGCCGGTGCGCTGTACGTGCCGCAAGTGGGCATCATCAACCCCAGTGAAATGTCGCCGACCAACTCCATCGAAGCTGCCGTGTGGGTCGCCCTCGGCGGACGCGGAACCTTGATCGGTCCATTGCTTGGCGCCGGCGTGGTCAACGGCATGAAGAGCTGGTTCACCGTGGCGTTCCCCGAATACTGGCTGTTCTTCCTCGGCGCGCTGTTCATCGTCGTGACCCTGTACCTGCCCAAGGGCGTGATCGGTCTGCTGAAAAAGAGAGGTGAACAATGAGAGTCACGGCCACCGCTGAATTCATGCTCGAACCGGCCTTCTTCCCGCCGCTGGAACCTAACAAGGACGCCGGCAGCAGCCGCGACGCCATCGGCCTGGGCCAGCGCGTCGGACCGGGGCTGGACACGCGCCACGGCACCATCCTGACCCTGGAGGACATCAGCGTCAGCTTCGATGGTTTCAAGGCGCTGAACAATTTGAACCTGTATATCGGCGTCGGTGAACTGCGCTGCATCATCGGCCCCAACGGCGCGGGCAAGACCACGCTGATGGACGTCATCACCGGCAAGACCCGCCCCAGCCACGGCAAGGCCTGGTTCGGCGAAACCCTGGACCTGACGCAGATGAGCGAAGTGCAGATCGCCCAGGCCGGCATCGGCCGCAAGTTCCAGAAGCCAACGGTGTTCGAGGCCTTGAGCGTGTTCGAGAACCTGGAACTGGCGCAGAAAACCGACAAGTCGGTGTGGGCCAGCCTGCGGGCGCGGCTCAACGGCGAACAAAAGGATCGCATCGCCGAGGTGCTGCACACCATTCGCCTGACCGCCTCGGTCAATCGCCCCGCCGGCTTGTTGTCCCACGGCCAGAAGCAGTTCCTGGAGATCGGCATGTTGCTGATGCAGGACCCGCAACTGCTGCTGCTCGACGAACCGGTGGCGGGCATGACCGACGCCGAAACCGAATTCACCGCCGAGCTGTTCAAGAGCCTGGCCGGCAAGCATTCGCTGATGGTGGTGGAGCACGACATGGGCTTCGTCGGCTCGATTGCCGACCACGTCACCGTGTTGCACCAGGGCAGCGTGCTGGCGGAAGGATCGCTGGAGCAGGTGCAGGACAACGAGCGGGTGATCGAGGTTTACCTCGGTCGCTAAGGTTTGCGAACACCTATCCCAATGTGGGAGCGGGCTTGCTCGCGAATGCGGTGTGTCAGTCAACGCATCCGGCGAATGTAAATCCCTATTCGCGAGCAAGCCCGCTCCCACAAGGGGATTAAAGGAGGATTCAAGGAATGCTACAAGTCGACAAGCTGCACCAATACTACGGCGGAAGCCACATCCTGCGCGGCCTGTCGTTTGACGTGAAGGTCGGCGAAGTCACTTGCCTGCTCGGCCGCAACGGCGTGGGCAAGACCACCCTGCTCAAGTGCCTGATGGGCCTGCTGCCTGCGAAAGAAGGCGCGGTGAATTGGGAAGGCAAGCCGATCACCACGTTCAAGCCGCATCAGCGCGTGCATGCCGGTATCGCCTACGTGCCGCAGGGCCGGGAAATTTTTGGCCGCCTGACGGTGGAGGAAAACCTGCTGATGGGCCTGTCGCGCTTCCCGGGCTCGGAGGCGAAAGAAGTGCCGCCCTTCATTTACGAACTGTTCCCGGTGCTGCTGCAAATGAAGCAACGGCGCGGCGGTGACTTGTCCGGTGGTCAGCAACAGCAGCTTGCCATCGGCAGAGCCTTGGCCAGCCGCCCGCGCCTGCTGATCCTCGATGAACCCACCGAAGGCATCCAGCCGTCGGTGATCAAGGAAATCGGCGCGGTGATCAAGCAGCTCGCGGCCCGTGGCGACATGGCGATCCTGCTGGTGGAGCAGTTCTATGATTTTGCCGCCGAACTGGCCGATCAATACCTGGTGATGTCCCGGGGCGAGATCGTGCAACAGGGTCGCGGCGAAAATATGGAAGCCGAGGGCGTGCGCGGTCTGGTCACGATATGAGCGTACGCTTTAATCTGTAGCAACCTAACGATAATTAGACACCATGAATTCACCTGCCCCCACAACGCTGTTCACCCCGAGCTGGCACGCCGAGCTGGAGCTGGGCTACGCCCGCTTCGGCGACAGCACGCGCCCGGTGCAGCGCCGCCACCTCGGCCCCTTGCGCGTGCAGAAGCATTTGTATGCCGAAGGCCCCGGGGTCTGCCAGCACATCATCGTCCACCCGCCAGGGGGAATTGCCGGTGGCGATCGGCTGGACATTGCGGCCAGCGTCGGCCGCGATGCCTGGGCGCAGATCACCAGCCCCGGTGCGGCCAAGTGGTATCGCGCCGCCGGCCCGGCTTACCAACAGCTGGATCTGCACGTGGCGGCCGGCGCGACACTGGAATGGCTGCCCCAGGAAACGATCATTTTCAGCGCGGCACAGGCCGAGCTCAGCACCTCGATCGACCTTGAAGGCGATGCCCGGTTGTTCTACTGGGATGTGGTGGCGCTGGGTCGACCGGCCAGCGGCGAGCGCTTTGACCTGGGGCATTTCCAGGCGCACCTGGATCTGCGCCGCGACGGCCAGTTGCTCTGGCACGAACGCCAGCGCATTGTCGGGGCTGACGGTTTGCTCGATTCGCCGATAGGCCTGGATGGGCAACCGGTGTTTGCCACCCTGCTGGTGACCGGCGAGATCGATAGCGAGCTGCTGGAGCAGTGCCGTTCGCTGCCCAATGACGTGCGCGGGGATTTGACTCAGCTGCCGGGGTTGCTGGTGGCCCGATGCCTGGCCAGCGAGGCGCTGCTGGCGCGTGGCTGGCTGATTGAATTATGGCGATTGCTCAGGCCGGTTTTGCTCGGCCGGGAAGCTGTCCCACCCAGAATCTGGAGCACCTGAAATGCGATCTAAATGTGGGAGCGGGCTTGCTCGCGAAAGCGGTGTGTCATTCAACATCGATACAGACTGATCCACCGCTTTCGCGAGCAAGCCCGCTCCCACAGGGATTTGTGTTTGCAGATCCGAAACTTTTTTATCTGCCCTGATGGATTTCTACGATGGACCTGACCCCACGCGAAAAAGACAAGCTGCTGATCTTCACCGCCGGCCTCGTGGCCGAGCGGCGTCTGGCCCGCGGTGTGAAACTCAATTACCCCGAGGCGATGGCCTACATTTCCGCCGCCCTGCTCGAAGGCGCCCGCGACGGCCAGACCGTGGCCCAGCTCATGCATTTCGGCACCACCCTGCTCAGCCGCGAACAAGTGATGGAAGGCATCCCGGAGATGATCCCCGAGATCCAGGTCGAAGCGACGTTCCCCGACGGCACCAAACTGGTCACCGTCCATCAACCCATCGCCTGAGGCCACGCCATGACTTACCACATCCGCGATGCGCTGCATGCCGACCTGCCGGCGATCCGTGACATCTACAACGACGCCGTGCTCAACACCACCGCGATCTGGAACGAACAGGCCGTCGACCTGGGCAACCGCCAGGCCTGGTTCAGCGCGCGGCAATCCCAGGGCTATCCGATCCTGGTGATCGTCAACGCTGACAACCAGGTGCTGGGCTACGCTTCATTCGGCGACTGGCGGCCGTTCGACGGTTTCCGTCACACCGTCGAACATTCTGTGTACGTGCGCAGCGACCAGCGCGGCAATGGCCTGGGCCCGAAACTGATGGATGTGCTGATCGAGCGCGCCAGGGGCTGCGGTAAACACGTGATGGTCGCCGCCATCGAAAGCGGCAACGCGGCCTCCATTCGCTTGCACGAGCGCATCGGTTTCGTGATCAGCGGGCAGATGCCTCAGGTGGGCACCAAGTTCGGTCGCTGGCTGGACCTGACCTTCATGCAACTGACCCTCAATCCTGGCGCCGAGCCACCGGCCGCCAGCAAGGAGTGATACCCGATGAACCCCGCCCAACTGCGACGCGTCAACATTGAAAGCTTTGCGCACTATCGTCAGGGTTTGATTGACCTGCTGCTCGATGCCGTCGGTTATGGCGCCAGCGTCGGCTTCATGGCCGGCCTCGACGCCACGCAGGCCCGTGCCTATTTCGATGAGGTTCAGGAGAGCCTGAACAAAGGCAACCTGTTGCTGTGGGTGGTGGTCAAGGATGAACAGGTGCAGGCCAGTGTGCAGCTGGGCCTGTGCCAGAAGGCCAATGGCCTGAACCGCGCCGAGGTGCAGAAACTGCTGGTGCGCGAGCAGGCGCGGCGGCGCGGCCTGGGCCAACAGCTGATGACGGCGCTGGAGCAGGCCGCGCTGCAACACAAACGCGGCATGCTGTACCTCGACACCGAGGCCGGCTCTCCCGCCGAAGACTTCTACAAGGCCCTGGGTTACACCCGCGCCGGTGAAATCCCCGATTACGCCTGCGACCCGAGCGGGCGCTACAAACCGACCGCCCTCTACTACAAAATTCTCCAAGGAGCCCATTGATGATTCCCGGCGAGTACCGGATCCAGCCCGGCGACATCGAACTCAACGTTGACCGCCGTACCCTCAGCCTGAAGGTGGCCAACAGCGGCGACCGGCCGATCCAGGTCGGCTCGCACTACCACTTCTTCGAAACCAACGACGCCCTGACGTTCGACCGCGCCGCCAGCCGTGGCATGCGCCTGAACATCCCCGCCGGCACCGCCGTGCGCTTCGAGCCGGGGCAGAGTCGCGAGGTGGAACTGGTGGATCTGGCCGGGCATCGCCGGGTGTTCGGCTTTGCCGGCAGGATCATGGGTGACCTGTAATTAATGCGCCATCTGCACCGGCCCCTTCGCGAGCAAGCCCGCTCCCACATTCGACCGCACTCCCCTGTGGGAGCGGGCTTGCTCGCGAAAGTGAGCGCAGCGAACGATTTCAAATTCAATTGAATACCAAGGCGAACGAATGAAGATTTCCCGTCAGGCCTACGCCGACATGTACGGCCCTACCGTCGGCGACAAGGTTCGCCTGGCCGACACCGAGCTGTGGATCGAAGTCGAAAAAGACTTCACCACCTACGGCGAAGAAGTGAAATTCGGCGGTGGCAAAGTCATCCGCGACGGCCAGGGCCAGAGCCAGCTGCTCGCCGCCGACGTCGTCGACACCCTGATCACCAATGCGCTGATCATCGACCACTGGGGCATCGTCAAGGCCGACGTCGGCCTCAAGGACGGGCGCATCGCGGCCATCGGCAAGGCCGGCAACCCGGACGTGCAGCCCAATGTGAACATCGCCATTGGCGCCAGCACCGAAGTCATCGCCGGCGAAGGCATGATCCTCACCGCCGGCGGCATCGACACCCATATCCACTTCATCTGCCCGCAGCAAATCGAAGAAGCCCTGATGAGCGGCGTCACCACCATGATCGGCGGTGGCACGGGACCTGCCACCGGCACCAATGCGACCACCTGCACCTCCGGTCCGTGGCACCTGGCGCGCATGCTCCAGGCCGCCGACGCGTTCCCGATGAATATCGGCCTGACCGGCAAGGGCAACGCCAGCCTGCCAGAACCGTTGATTGAGCAGGTCAGGGCCGGCGCCATCGGCCTCAAGTTGCACGAGGACTGGGGCACCACGCCGGCGAGCATCGACAATTGCCTGAGCGTCGCCGACCAGTACGACGTGCAGGTGGCGATCCACACCGACACCCTCAACGAATCGGGTTTCGTCGAAACCACCCTCGCCGCGTTCAAGGGCCGCACCATCCACACCTACCACACCGAAGGCGCGGGCGGCGGTCACGCCCCGGACATCATCAAGGCCTGTGGCTTCGCCAACGTGCTGCCGAGCTCGACCAACCCGACCCGGCCGTTCACCCGCAACACCATCGACGAACACCTCGACATGCTGATGGTCTGCCACCACCTGGACCCGAGCATTGCCGAAGACGTGGCCTTCGCCGAAAGCCGTATCCGCCGCGAGACGATCGCCGCCGAAGACATCCTCCACGACCTCGGCGCGTTCTCGATGATCAGCTCGGACAGCCAGGCCATGGGCCGGGTCGGTGAAGTCATCACCCGCACCTGGCAGACTGCCGACAAGATGAAAAAGCAGCGCGGTCCACTTCCAGGCGATGGCGCGGGCAACGACAACTTCCGCGCCAAACGCTACATCGCCAAATACACCATCAACCCGGCGATCACCCACGGCATCAGCCATGAAGTCGGTTCGATTGAAGTGGGGAAATGGGCCGACCTGGTGCTCTGGCGTCCGGCGTTTTTCGGGGTCAAGCCGACGCTGATCCTCAAGGGCGGCGCCATTGCGGCCAGCCTGATGGGCGATGCCAACGCGTCGATCCCGACACCGCAACCGGTGCATTACCGTCCGATGTTCGCCAGCTACGGCGGCTCGTTGCACGCGACCAGCCTGACGTTCATCAGCCAGGCGGCGCAGGAGGCGGGCTTGCCGCAAGCCTTGGGCCTGAAGAAGAAAATCGCCGTGGTCAAGGGTTGTCGCGACGTGCAGAAGACCGACTTGATTCACAACGATTACCTGCCGCAGATCGACGTCGACCCGCAGACCTATCAGGTCAAGGCCGACGGCGTGCTGCTGTGGTGCGAACCGGCGGACACCTTGCCGATGGCGCAACGCTACTTCCTGTTTTAGCGACGCGGTCCTCCTGAGACGGGCGCCACGGCCCGTTTCAGGACGCCATTGCCCCACCTGAGCAAACCGCCTACAGACGCCCCCCCCTGAAGCACCACAGGGTACGGCCGCCCTGCGGCAGGTTCACTCGCGCCGCAAAGGCGCTACTATTCCGACACGCCTCGCCCTCACCTACCCAGGAACCCGCCCATGCGTTTACCCGATTTCATCCGGCAACAGGTGGACCGTATCGTCGATGAATGGGAACAGTTCGCCAAAACCATCACGCCGGCGGCCGACTACATGGATGGCGTGGCCCTGCGCGATCACGCCAAGGCCATTTTGCTGGCCGCCGCGCGGGACATGAGCAAGCCCCAGAGTCCCCGTGAACAGATGGCCAAGGCCAAGGGTGAAGGCCCGGAAAAAACCCCGAGCCTGGACGAAGCGGGCGCCAGCCATGGCGAGTTGCGACATACCGTGGGTTTCGATCTGGTTCAGATGACCAGCGAATTCCGTCACCTGCGCGCCTGTGTCATCCGCCTGTGGGTCGACAGCCTGGAATCACCGGACATGGCGTATTTCCAGGACATGATCCGTTTCAACGAAGCCATCGACGAAGCCCTCGCCGAATCCACCGCGGCCTATGCCGAACAGGTCAATCGCTCGCGGGACATCTTTCTGGCGATTCTCGGCCACGACCTGCGCGCGCCCCTGCAAGCGGTGAGCATGTCCACCGAATTACTGCTGCGCAAAGCCACGCTGGAGGGCGAAGCGCTGGTCTGCGCCAACCACATCAAATACGGTGCCCGCCACATGGCGGCCATGGTCAGCGACTTGCTGGAGCTGGTGCGCAGTCGCCTGGGCAAAAGCCTGCCGATCGAACCGGCGCCCATGGACCTGGCCACCGTGGCGCATGAGGCGATCGCCCAAGCCTGCGCCGGCAACCCGGAGTGCGATCCGACAATACGCGTAGACGGTGATACGCAAGGCGTATGGGACGCCTCGCGACTGGGTCAGTTGCTGCAAAACCTCATCGGCAATGCCTTGCAGCATGGTTCGAGCAATCGTGATGTCACGGTGACGCTCACCGGCTTGCCCGACGCTGTTCGCCTCACGGTGCATAACTACGGGGCCCCTATTGCTGAAGAGTCCATCGGCACGATCTTCGATCCGCTGGTGCGCAACGCCGACGAAGAACTCGGCCAGCCGTCCACCAGCCTTGGTTTGGGGTTGTTTATCGTCAAGGAAGTGGTTGATGCCCATGGCGGGACGATAGAAGTCAGCTCCAGCGAGGCGTCCGGGACGTTGTTTACCGTGGTGTTGCCCCGCAAGAGCGGGTAGGAGCTGTGTAGGAGCTGTGTAGGAGCTGACGAGTGCAAACGAGGCTGCGATCTTTTGATCTTAAAAAATCAAAATCAAAAGATCGCAGCCTCGTTTCACTCGTCAGCTCCTACAGGACTTGGCAAGGCCTGACTATCAGTTCTGCTAGTTCCCCTCCCTACCCGGCAGAGTCAGACTGGAGGCATTGTTCCGAGCCCCTGCGCAGGAAGGCTAAACCATGCCCCGTCCAACTTCTATCAAGCAGACGCGCACGATACTGCTGGCGACCGATGACAAAAACTCGGTGGTTACCGAGCTTGCGGGTGACCAGCCCAACCCCATCGCTTATGCCGTCTACGGCGCGCAATCGGCGCATCAGGCGGTGGCCTCGCAGTTAGGGTTCAATGGTGAATGGTGCGAGAGGATCTTCGGCTGGTACTGGCTGGGTAAAGGCTACCGTGCCTACAACCCGATATTGATGCGCTTTCACAGCCCGGACAGTTGGAGTCCGTTTGGGGAGGGGGGGTTGAATGCGTATGCGTACTGCGAGGGGGATCCGAGGAATTTTACGGATCCGACGGGGCATATGTTCAAGCTACCGAAATTTTTAAGTAAGTTGCGGAACAAGCCATTAACTGGCGCATCAAGCTCTTCTAGCTTAAGCCCTTTGATCCCCGAAACAGTTTCTAAGATTAAGTCCGAGGCCACATACCAAACCATACCAGCGATCACCCGGAAGACTCGGACTTTGACTCATGTACAGACTGAGACCCACATTCAAACTCGGAGCCCTACTGGAGATGTGACTAACCACCGATTTATTGATTACGGTCCCTCGCGTGAAATGCCTCCACAAATTCCCTTAAAGCAAACGCGTCTACTCCCCCGTATCAATGACACAGGTAGCCAAGTAAGTACCGCCAGCGATGAAGTATGGAGGTCTGAACCCTATCAATTTACTTCCGCTCACGCTCCTGTTCCCCAGCCAAGAAAACTGCCTTCCGGAGCTACAAAAAAATTCCGTGTCCATTACGACAAGGTTGGTTATCCAACATTGAGTACTTATGAAGTGATGACGATGCAAGAAATCAGTGAAAGGCTCCGTAAAACAACAAAGTAGCGACTTGAAGCGCAACTACACATTAAGGATGGGCGCATTTCGAAAAAAATGCTTACTCCACCACCAACCGCCCCAACCGCTGCTTCAACATCCGGTTCTCCGCCCGCAGCTGCTGGACCTCTTCAAGCAGGTCCAGCGCCAGGGCAACCCCTTCCCAATCCAGCTCCAGGTCATGGCGCAGCTTGGCGGCGCGCCTGGCCAGGGCCAGTTCGTAATCGGTGAAACGCCAGTCCCTGGGCACGGCGCCCTGAGGTTCGAGGATGCCGTGCTCGACGATTTCGATCACGTAGACGTCCGACAGGTCGGTCGCCTCACAGAATTCTGCCAGGTCCAGTTGAACGATCAGGGGACTGCTCATGGTCAGTGACTCCTTGGTTCAGATCAGAAATTCTCTCGCGGGTCGAACGCGGCTTTTTTCGCCAGTTCCTGCCACAGGGCCTTGATGTCATCGTCGGTTTTTTTCGGCATGACGGCTTTCAGTTGCACGAACAGGTAACCGCGCTCGCCGGCCTTGTTCAACAGGCCGTGGCCCTTGGCGCGCATGCGCTGGCCATTCTGGCTGCCGGCCGGGACCTTGAGGTTGATCTTGCCGGTCAGGGTCGGCACCGCGACTTCCGTGCCCAGCGCCAGCTCCCACGGTGCCAGAGGCAGGGTGATGATCAGGTTTTCGCCTTCGACATCGAATTTCGGGTGCGGCGCAAAACGAATGGTCAGGTACAGGTCGCCATTGGCGCCGCCACCGATGCCCGGTGCACCCTGGCCCTTGAGGCGGATGCGCTCGCCGTCGGTCACGCCGGCGGGGATTTTCACGTTCAGGCTTTTGCTGGTGTTGCTGACGTGCTGGCCGGCCGCGTTGTATTGCGGCACCTGGAAGGTGACCTTCTTCGATTCGTTCGACAGGGTTTCTTCGAGGAAAACCCCCAGCTCCATTTCCACGTCCTGCCCTCGACGCCCGGTGCTGCGGCGCGACTCACCACCGCCGAAACCAGGGCCACGGTTACCGAAGATCGAACTGAAAAAGTCCGAAAAATCGCCGGTGTCCTGGCCACCGCCACCGAAACCGCCGCGGCTCTGCCAGCCCGGTGGTCCCTGGAACGGTTGACCGTGCTGGCCATAACGGCGCAGCTCGTCGTACTCGGCGCGCTTGTCGGCGCTTTTCAGCGCTTCATAGGCTTCCGAGGCGTCCTTGAACTTGGCCTCGGCGTCCTTTTCCTTGCTGACATCGGGGTGGTATTTGCGCGCCAGCTTGCGATAGGCGGCCTTGATCGCCTTATCGTCTGCCGTCGGCTCCACACCGAGAATCTTGTAATAGTCTTTGAAGTCCATCGCGGGAATCACCATCCGTTATCGAAGTCGCGCCACCTGCCACAGCATGCGCTCGTTTGCAGCGCAGGGGTTGACCGATCTCAAGGTTGTGACCGGGCGGCGCATCAGAAGTTTATCGGCAGCAGGCGGGGCGACTTGCGTGCGTCCCGTGGCTGTCCGGTTGATGCAGGGTAGTTTGGGGGTGATGGCACCTGTTTCAAGCGTTGAACAGCAAGATTTAGCAGATAACCGGCCTTCGATTCTGTGCCGCACTGACATACACTGCGCGGCCGTTTTTTAACCGGAACTCGAAAGACATGAAAAACGCATCTCCAGCCCGTGCCGTGGGTATCGACTTTGGCACGTCCAACTCCACCGTCGGCTGGTTGCGCCCCGGCGTGGAAACGCTGATTGCGCTGGAGGACGACAAGATCACCTTGCCCTCGGTGGTCTTCTTCAACCTCGAAGAACGCCGCCCGGTGTATGGCCGGCTGGCGCTGCACGAGTACCTGGAAGGCTACGAAGGCCGCCTGATGCGCTCGCTCAAGAGCCTGCTGGGTTCCAAGCTGATCAAGCACGACACCAGCGTCCTCGGCACGGCCATGCCGTTCAAGGACCTGCTCGGGCTGTTCATCGGCCAGCTCAAGAGCCGCGCCGAAGCCGCCGCCGGTCGCGAATTCGAAGAAGTGGTGCTGGGGCGTCCGGTGTTCTTCGTCGACGATGACCCGATGGCCGACAAGGAAGCCGAAGACACCCTGGTGGATGTGGCGCGCAAGATCGGCTTCAAGGAAGTGTCCTTCCAGTTCGAACCGATTGCCGCCGCGTTCGACTACGAGTCGACCATCGAAAAAGAAGAGCTGGTGCTGATCGTCGACATCGGCGGGGGTACGTCCGACTTCTCGCTGGTGCGCCTGTCCCCCGAGCGGCGGGACGTGGATAACCGTCACGACGACATCCTGGCCACCGGCGGCGTGCACATCGGCGGGACCGACTTCGACAAGCAACTGAGCCTGCAAGGCTTGATGCCGCTGTTCGGCTACGGCAGCCGGATGAAGAGTGGCGCCTACATGCCCACCAGCCACCACATGAACCTGGCGACCTGGCACACCATCAACTCGGTGTACTCGCAGAAGTCACAGCTGGCGCTGGGCAGCATGCGCTACGACATCGAGGACACCGGCGGCATCGATCGCCTGTTCAAGCTGATCGAGCAGCGCGCCGGGCACTGGCTGGCCATGTTGACGGAAGAAACCAAGATCGAACTGACCCACGTCGACAGCCGCCTGGTCCCTCTGGATCGCATCGAACCCGGTTTGAGCGTGGAACTGAGCCGTGCGCTGTTCGAGTCGGCCATCGACAATTTGCTGGAGCGCGTGCGCAACAGCGTGAGCCAGTTGCTGACCAATGCCAATGTGCGGGTCGATCAGGTGGATACGGTGTTCTTCACCGGTGGTTCCAGCGGCATTCCGGCGCTGCGCAACAGCATCTCGGCAATGCTGCCGAATGCGCGGCATGTGGAAGGAAACATCTTTGGCAGCATCGGCAGTGGTTTGGCTATCGAGGCGGCCAAGCGTTACGGTTCGATGGACTGATCCGAAACCGAGGCGTGACCTTCGCGAGCAAGCCCGCTCCCACATTGGAATGCATTCCCCTGTGGGAGCGGGCTTGCTCGCGAAGGGGCCCGTTCAGGCGCTACATCCGCCTGATCAAACCATCCCCACCTGCTTCAACTCACTCTTCAAATACGCGTAGTAAATCGGCCCCGCCACCACCCCCGGCAAACCGAACGCGGCCTCGAACACCAGCATCGCCAACAGCAACTCCCACGACTTGGCACTGATCTGCCCGCCTACGATGCGCGCGTTGAGAAAGTATTCGAGCTTGTGGATAACGATCAGGTAACCCAGCGCCGCCACCGCCACCCAGATCGACAGCGACAGGCCGACAATGGTGATCAGGGTGTTCGACATCAGGTTGCCGATCACCGGCAACAGGCCGAGCAGGAAGGTCAGGACAATCAGGGTCTTGGTCAGCGGCAGCTTGATGCCGAACATCGGCAGCACGACGGCCAGGAAGATCCCGGTGAAGAAGGTGTTGAGCAGGGAAATCTTGATCTGCGCGAACACGATGTTCCGGAAGGCCTGGACCAGCAGGTGCAGGCGATCGAACAGCGCGGCGGCCAGGGGTTTGCGCTTGGTCAGGTCCGGCACGCGCTGCAAGGCGATAATCGCGCCGAGCACCATGCCGATCAACAGCGTCACGAACATGTGCGCCGCGTCCTTGCCCACCAGTTGCAAATCGCTGAGGTGCTTGCTCATCCACTCGCCAATCGCCACCCGGAATTCGGCCGCGCTGGCCGGCAGGTAAGCATCGATGAACGGCGGCAATTGACCGCGTGCGCGGTCGACCACGCCCATGAATTTGTCGAGGGACGCGCCGGGGTTTTCCGCTTCGTGCAGCAGGAAACTGATGGCACCGGCAAAGATCAGCGTCAGCACACTGACCACCAGGGTGCCCAGCAACGCCACCGCCAGCCAGCGCGCACGCCGGCCTTCGATCAGCCGCTGCAATTGCGGGGTGAGCATGTTGACCAGTTCGAACACCAGCAACCCGGCCAGCAGGCTGGGCAGCAACCGCAGGGGAAGCACCAGCAGCAGTCCGCCAAAAATGATGACCCAGCTGATGACCAGCAATACATGACGCTGAGAAAACGTTGGCATACAGCCTCAAAACGAACGGCGTAAAAGGATTGGCAGTCTGCCAGCGATCCGGTGTCAGCACTAGGGATTGTGTGGGGCAACCGGGGCAGTTCGGTTTATTGCTCCGCCCCTGTCGGCCGCCTTCGCGAGCAAGCCCGCTCCCACATGTGATTAGTGCTGCTCGAATCATTGTGGGAGCGGGCTTGCTCGCGAAGGGGCCCTCAAAGCCTCTACCCATTCCGGCCCGGTGATTATTTCTTCCTCAGGCAATCATTCACGAACGCCTGGCGCGCTTCCCCCGTGAGGGCTTTGGTCTTGGCATCGGCATTACAGGTCTGCATCTTCTTCTGCTGCGGGGTCAGGACTTTGCCGTCCTCGTTGGCGGCCGGTGTCGCCGAGAGACACTTTTTCATGAAGGCTGCGCGCTCTTCGCCCTTGAGGGTTTTTGCCATGGGGTCGGCGTTGCATGTGGTCATCTTGTTCTGTTGCGCGGTGGCGGCGAAGCCCTGGGCGCAGAGCAGCAAACCGATCATCAACAATGGAACACGCAACATCTTCATGGAGTTTTCTCCTTGTTGCCGCACCGAGGGGAACGGCCTCGCCGTGCAGTGTAGACAACACCCGTTACACCTTCCTGCTTCCCAGATGGCTGCGCCGGTACTGATCCGGCGTACACCCGGCCTGGCGCTGGAACATGGCGATAAAGGCCGAACCGGTGCTGTAGCCCATGTCGAAGGCAATTTCCTGAATGCTGCGATGGCTGTCCAGGGCTTCGATGGCAACGAGAAACCGCAGGCGCTGGCGCCACTCGCCGAAGCTCATGCCCAATTCGCGGACAAACTGCCGCGCCAGGGTGCGCTCGCTGACATGAATGTTCGCCGCCCACTCCGCCAGCGGCCGGTTGTCGCCAGGTTCCTTCTGCAAGGCTTCAAGGATGCCGAGCAGCCCGGCGCTGCTCGCGTAGGGCAGGTAGCACTCATGCACCGGCGCCTGTTGCAGCTGATCCACCAGGACCTGGGCCAGGCGCTGGTCGGCATCGCGCTCGGGAATCTTCACATCCCGCGCGGCAAAATCCTTGAGGATGGCCTTGAGGATGTCATTGATGGCCAGGGTGCATGCCTGTGCCGGCAAGTCACGGCAAAGGGCCGGCGCCAGGCAGACTGCGCGGTAGTTGATCGGCTGATTGCTGTAGAAGCTGTGCTCGGTCTCGGGTGGAACCCATACCGCGTATTGCGGCGGTGACATGAAGCGGCTGCCGCCGATCTCCATGTGCAACACGCCATGGGCCGAATACTCCAGCGTGCCCCACGGGTGCCGATGCGCCGAGGCAAAGCGGTGCGCATCGAAATCGGCGTAGCGGAAGTACACCGGTGCAGGCAGTTCGCTGAAATCCAGCAGGTCGATGTGTTGACTGGTCATGCTGTCCGGAATCAGGGGTGGGTTGTCTGGATCGAAGTATAGGCGCGTAACCAGACAGAGGATAATGCGCCCTCATAAACGTTCTGGTTTTCTCTCGATGCAATACGCTTATCCCTTGCTGGCCATTTTCATCTGGGCCGGCAACACCGTGATCACAAAAATGTCGGCCGGGGCCATCTACCCCGCCGAGATCGGTTTTTATCGCTGGCTGCTCGCCGGACTGCTGTTCACCCCTTTCATGCTCAAACCGGTGATCGCCCACTGGCCGGCGATTCGCCCGAACCTGGGCAGGATTTTCATTCTCGGCGTGCTCGGCATGGCGGTCTATCAGAGCCTGGCGTATTTCGCCGCGGCCCTGACCTCGGCCACCAACATGGGCATCATCCTGTCGCTGATGCCGTTGATGTCACTGGCCATGGCGATCATCAGCCTCGGCCAGCGCCTGACCGCCGGGGCACTGGCGGGGGCGGTGCTGTCGTTCGCCGGGGTGCTGGTGGTCGTCTCGTCCGGCAGCTTCGCTGTACTGCTGGAGCACGGCGTTAACCTGGGCGACGCGATGATGCTCGTCGCCACCCTGGCCTATGCGGTGTACAGCACGCTGCTGAAGAAGTGGCAGCTGAAATTGCCGCCGCTGGTGTTGTTGTACTTGCAGGTGCTGGTGGCTGTGGTGGTGCTGTTTCCGCTGTTCATCGCCTCACCGAAGATCGGTCCGACCCTGCAGAACATCCCGTTGGTGCTGTACGCCTGCCTGCTGGCCTCGATGGTGGCGCCACTGGCGTGGATGCAGGCCGTGGTGCGCCTGGGGCCGAGCCGGACCACGCTGTTCTTCAATTTGCTGCCGGTGATGACGGCGCTGATCGCGGCGGTGGTGCTGCATGAGCAGTTGGCGATGTATCACCTGGTGGGCGGGATGTTGACGCTGGGCGGGGTGATTGTTTCGGAGCGCTGGACGACCGCGTTGGGTCGCAAGGTCAGGGTCATCTGACCCGACGCCTTCGCGAGCAAGCCCGCTCCCACAGGTTACATGTCGCATGCAAAACCTGTGGGAGCAAGGCTTGCCCGCGATGAAAACAACTCGTTTAAAGCCCCGCCGTCTTGAGTCGCGCCGCATGCTCGACAAACAATCGCACCGGCTCAGCTCCCTTCCCCACCCATCCCAACGACTGATTGACGATATCAAAATGGTCCAGCGGGTACTCATCGCCAATCACCGTTCCCAGGTGCGAGCTGTAGCGACCGACCATCCCGTCGCAATGCCCGGTTTCACGCACGAAAGTCCTGGCGAACAGCCGGCAACTGCGGTTGGTGCCGTCCAGCAGGTTGCGCCCGCGATCGGTCTTGCCCGGTTGCAAGGTGCCCGACCAGGAGTAATACCGCACGCCGTTCACCTCTTCCGGCCCGTGCCCGCCCCACATCTCGGGCAACCCCTGTGGATAACGCTGATTGAACAGCGCCACGCCTGCGGTGGTGAGCGAGTGGTGGGACGCGTGGATATCCACCGGCAGCTTTGGCCCGCGATAGCCGGTTTCCAGCAGGCTCATCAAGGCCGCGATCACACGCAGTAAAAAGCTCAGCAAGCGGCCCTTGGCGCTGTCGTGGGGATAGTGCCTGTGCAGGTAATCGGCGAGTTCCGAGCCATGATTCGGCCCCGCCACCGATGTCACCGACGCCACCCGGTCCGGTCGCTTGGCGGCGGCATAGCGGGCTGTCAGCGAGCCCTGGCTGTGGCCGATCAGGTTGACCTTTTCTGCCCCGGTTTCGCGCAGAATTTCTTCGATGCGCGCCAGCAATTGCTCACCACGCACTTCGCTGGAATTGAGCGGTGACACCTGTACAGCAAACACCACCGCACCACCCTGGCGCAGCGCCGAAATAATCCCGTACCAGTACGGATACAGCAGCAACCGGACGAACCCGAGCATTCCCGGGACCAACACCAGTGGGTAGCGCGTGGCGGAACCTTGCGACATGGGCGGACATCCTTGTGATGTGTGAGTGAGCGTTGCAGCAAGGCGGGATGCAAGACATCCGCCAAGCATCTCCAGCGAAGATGACAACTCGACGACTCGCCTATGACATCCACCCTACTTCAACCCCACCACCCCCGCCACGATCAGCCCGACCGACAGCAACTTGACCGCCGTCAGGCTTTCCCCCAGCAATAGGAAACCGAGAAAAACCGTGCCCAGTGAACCGATGGCCGTCCAGATCGGGTAGGCGATGCTCACCGGCAACTCGCGCATCGCCAGGGTCAGGAAATACACCCCGCCCACCGCCGCCGCCACGGTGATCAGCGAGGGCCACAACCGGGTGAAGCCTTCGGCATACTTCATGCCCATGGCGAAAGTCACTTCGAACCCGGCGGCGATCAGCAAAAACAGCCAGGCCACCTAGAACTCCCTGGCCAGTGCGAGCAAGCGCTGTTCGGCCTCTGCAGCGGAGACGGCGAAGGTGCGCGCCTGCGACTCTTCACCTTCGGCGGCGATCACGGTGACATCAGTGATGCCGATAAAGCCCAATGCCGTGCGCAGCAAAGGATCGGCATGGTTCATGGCTTCCAGCTCGCCGCCAGGCCCGAAACCGAACCCGCCGCGACTGGTGACGATCAACGCCTTTTTGCCTTGCACCAGGGGCTGGTATTGCGCCACGCCATTGTCCAGCGTGTGATTGAAGGTCAGCCCGAGCCGCACGATCTGGTCGATCCAGGCCTTCAAGCCGCTGGGCACGCTGAAGTTGTGCATGGGCGTGGAGATCACCAGCACATCGTGGCCGAGCAACTCGCCGACCAATTCATCGCTTAATGCCAGGTCCGCTTGCATCGACAGCGGCCGCGCATCGGGCTCCGGGTAAAACGCGGCGGCAACGAACGCCTCGTTGACCGGCGCAATCAACGCCCGCCCGACTTCACGACGGGTCAGTTGCGCTTGCGGATTGCGCGCCTGCCAGGCCGATAGAAAGATTTCAGCCAATCGGCGAGAGTGAGAACGCTCACCACGGGGGCTGGCATGAACTGCAAGAATTTTACTCATCTGAAATTCCTCAAGGACTAAACTGAACTCACTTGTGGCTTGCAGCTTCAAGCCTGAAGCTGTCCCTGTTCAACTGAGCAAAAGTTAGTCGGGATGAGTTCAATTCATCCATGGAGATCCAGATGTTCGCCTCGCTGCCACTGACCGCCCTGCGCGCCTTTGAATCCGCCTCGCGCCTGCTGAGTTTCAAGGCCGCGGCCGAGGAACTGTCGGTCACCCCGACAGCTGTTTCCCATCAGATCCGCTCCCTGGAAACCTGGCTTGGCGTGCAATTGTTCGAGCGCCTGCCGCGACAGGTACGCCTGACCGAAGGCGGCGAACGACTGTTCCACAGCCTGCACGGTGCGTTCCTGGACGTGGCGCAAAGCGTCGACACCCTGCGCCCGCAACGCAGCACCGCGAACCTGACCCTCTCGACCACCGCCGCTTTCGCCGCCCTGTGGCTGGTGCCGCGCCTGGGCCGTTTCTACGCCCGGCACCCCAACATCACCCTGCGCCTCGATACCCATTGCGAGGTCATCGACCTGCATCAGGACGCCAGCGTCGACCTGGTGGTGCGCTACAGCCTCGATGACTACCCGAACCTGTATGGCCTGTGCCTGTTCGACGAATCCTTCGGCGTCTATGGTTCACCGGAACAAGTGGCCCTGGCCGCCACTCGCACACCGACGCTGATCAGCGTGCGCTGGCACAACTCCAAACTCTATGCCCACGGCTGGGAAGCCTGGTGCACACAGTCCGGCGCGACCTGGCTGACCGGCCAGCCCGCCGTGCGCGAGTACGACGAAGAGCATTACGCCCTGCAAGCGGCGATTGCCGGACAAGGCCTGGTGCTGGCGAGCAATATCCTGGTGTCCGAGAGCGTGGCCAGCGGCTTGTTGGTGCCTTATCGGGGCGATGTGCAGGTGAATGGCGCCGGATACAGCGCCCTGTGTGTACCAGGGCGCGAGCGACATCCACCGGTGCGGGCGTTTTTTGCGTGGTTGCAGGAGGAGGCGTCGATGTCGGGGCATGTCTTGCGCTGATGGCCTGCTCCAACGCCGATCGACTTGATGTGAATGTCAGTCAGACAGGCGTGATTGTTCCCGGTACTTGGCTCCGGGAACAATCAAGCACTGCCAGAATACCTTTAGTTTTTCACCGTCTTCGGCGCCTTCCCCGCCTTCATCTGCTCCAGCAACGGCGCGCACTGATTCGGTTCACCGCCACTCGGTGCCACTAACGCCAGCAACCCCGCCGCTGGCGCGGCAATCACCCCCAGTGCAACCATCCCGGCCCCGCGCAACAGTAACGGTACTGCTTTAACCCCGGCATCGGGCTTGATGAATTTGCCCCGCACGTACAGCGGCGAACGCAACGAAATCAAACGCCAGCCCTTGGATTCCGGGGTGATCGTCAGGTCCAGCTGCTCGGTTGCCATGTTCGCCGTGCCATCGATGTAAATGATCGCGTTCTCGGTATCAAAGACAAACAACCGCGTCGTGGCCAGCCCCGTCTTGATGTCGAAGTCAGCAGCCGCGCAGTTGATCTTCACTTCCTTGTCGCCAAAGATCTTGCCCACCACGTAGTTGCCGACATTCAATCCGGCCAGTTCCATCAATTCGCGGCTGATGGCCCCGTCGTTGATCAGCATTTTCAGATTGCCGTTGGCACTGCCCAGCAAACGGGCGACCGAGTTGCCGCGACCGGTGATGTCGGCATCGCCATTGAGTTCACCAAAACTGGTTTTCATCGGTTCGAAGGTCGGGAACAACTGTTTGAGCTTGAAACCGCGCGCCGTCAGCTTTGCATTGCCCTCAAGGGGATCGGTGCGACCGTTCAACCGTATCAGCGCATCCAGCTTGCCGCCCGCCACGCCGAACCGCAGCGGTTCAAGGCTGAGCACGCCATCGGTGAGCACCAGGTGCGTGTAGAGGTCATTGAACGGCAGCTTTTCGCTGTGGACGATGCGTTTGCCGGTGAACTCGACATCGGCGTCCATATCGCGCCAGCGTTCGGTCTTGAACTCCTCGACCGGCAGTACTTTGTCCGCCGGCTGCTTGCTCTCGCCGCCACGGGCCTTTTGCTTGGCATTGGAGTCGGCACCGATGAGCGGCGCCAGGTCGGCGAACAACAGCTGGTTGGACAACAGAGAACCGCTGAGCTTTGGCCGTGGCTGGCTGGCGACATAACTCAAGTCGCCATGGATATCGCTGTCGCCGATCTTGCCGTTGAACGCTTCATAACGGAACACCGCCCCACCGGACTCATGCAGCTTGGCGATCAGATGACCGTCGGTGGAATAAGGTGGCGTATCCGGCAGGGTCACGCCGGTCAGCGGGTAGAGATTGCCCAGGCTGCTGCCGGCCAGCTTCAGGCGCAGGTCCAGGGCGCCCAGGTTCATCGGATCGGTCAAGGTGCCGGCCAGTTCGACGCTGGTGTCGGCGATTTTCGCCTGGGCTTGCAGCGGGAATGGCCGGGCCGCGTCCTGCAGGGCCAGCAGGCCGCCAATCTTGCCCTGACCCGCCAGTTTCTGACCATGGTACTGGCCTTTGACCTTGAGGGCGAACGCGTAGTCCTGGGGGGTGGCCCCCTTGTCCTGTGCGGCTTTCGCCGCTTTGTCGCCCACGATGTCGCTGAACGGGATCGGCTTGCCCAGCGGATCGATCAATACATCGAGCTGTGTCTTCAGGCTCTGATCATCGAGCGTGACATGGCCCTTGTCGAAGCCGATGGTGCCGATGTCCACCACCCACGGCGATGGTTCGGCGTTCGGGTCTTTCGGATCGAACTTGAACGTCCAGTTGGCGCGTCCATCG
Source organism: Pseudomonas fluorescens (assembly GCF_902498195.1). Taxonomy (GTDB): domain Bacteria; phylum Pseudomonadota; class Gammaproteobacteria; order Pseudomonadales; family Pseudomonadaceae; genus Aquipseudomonas; species Aquipseudomonas fluorescens_BU. The sequence goes on from NZ_CABVIY010000005.1 coordinate 126,064, forward strand.
GCCAGGCGTTGCAGCTCGGCATTGGGTTCGGTGAGGTCGATGCGCGGGATCACCACGCGCTGCGCCAGCAACGCTAGGGGCGAAATGCGCAGTTCCACGCGCTTGAGGGTGACCATTTGCGGCGCCTTCGACCAGTCCGGATTACCCAGGCTCAAGTCTTCAGCCACCACGTGCGGCCATGGCACCCAGGCGCGCCATCCGCCCTCCTCCAGCTCCCGTCGCCAGACCACCGCCAGGTTGCCGCTGATGGCGAACGGTCGGTGCAGTTCTTCGGAAACCCTGGCATTGAGGGTGGGTTTGATCCGGTTCCAATCGAAGAACACGATGATCAGCACCAGCGCGGTCACCAAGACCACCAGGCTGGTGAAGGTCCAGGCAAGAATTTTACGAGTGCGCGTCATTGCACAGGGCTCCTGATACTTCTGAACGCCCCGACGGCGGCGCACATGAAAAACGCTGGGCCGGAACCGGCCCGCTATGGAATCTACGACTGGCAAACGGCCCGCAGGTTTAATCGAATCGCCGATTTTGCCGCAATCGACCTCTCGGTTGCCCGCTCCTTTCCACCCCCGCGTTACCGCACCCGCACTTTTGCGAGTCGCAAGTGAGTCGAAAATACCCACCTCGGTGCACCGCAAAGGCCCGGTTTACAAGGGCTGCAGAGAACAATCAATTCCGTTGATTATTAACATTGCGTTTATGAACTTTTATATCGACTTATCGAGAGTAGCATTGCACTCGTACCCACTTTATCGCCCTCCTACGGAGCACCCCATTATGAAACGCCAATTACTGCTTAGCCTTACCCTCTCTATGTTGGCCAGCACTGCTTTCGCACTGCCGGCCGCTGACCAGGCCACTCCACAAGTGAAAGACAGCCACTCGGCATTCAGCCAAACCGTCGCTGCTGATGGCTCTGACCGCACCCCAGGCCAAACCGTCGCCGAAGGTGGTAACGATCGCCTGAAAGAAAAAGGCCTGCTCACTGAAGATGGCTACGACCAGACTCCACAAGGCCAGACTGTTGCCGAAGACGGCTACGACCAGACCCCTCAAGGTCAGACGGTTGCTGCTGACGGTTCCGATCGCACCCCAGGTCAAACCGTTGCCGAAGGCGGTGGTGACCGTGTCATCGAACGCAACAGCGCTATGAGCTGAGCCCATGGCGGCCCCGAAAAAAAGCCCAATCACCGGATTGGGCTTTTGACTTTCTGGCTCCTCGCTTAATAGAAGTACCCGCTCCCCGCCTCATATCCCTATCGACGTTCGACGCCGGCAAAGCCGATTTGCTAGAGTGCGCCGCTCTTCTTCTCCAGAAAACGCCCTTGCGATGCTGCCCCGCGCCGAACAGAAACAACAAACCCGTAACGCCCTGATGGACGCTGCCCGTCACCTGATGGAAGGCGGCCGTGGATTCGGCAGCCTGAGCCTGCGTGAAGTGGCGAAAACCGCCGGGATCGTCCCGACCGGTTTCTACCGGCATTTCGCCGATATGGATGAACTGGGCCTGGTGCTGGTCAGCGAGGTCGGCCAGACCTTTCGGGAAACCATCCGTTTGGTGCGACACAACGAGTTCGTCATGGGCGGCATCATTGACGCTTCCGTGCGGATCTTCCTCGATGTGGTCAGCGCCAACCGTTCGCAATTTCTGTTTCTTGCCCGCGAGCAGTACGGCGGTTCGCTGCCGGTGCGCCTGGCCATTGGCCGCCTGCGCGAAGACATCAGCTCGGACCTCGCGGCCGATCTGTCGTTGATGCCGAAGTTGCAACACCTGGAACTCGCCGGCCTGAGCGTCATGGCGGACCTGATCGTGAAAAGCGTGTTCGCCACCTTGCCGGACATCATTGACCCTCCGGCCCAGGCGTTGCCCGAGCATTTGACGCCCCAGGCGAAGATCACCCAGCAGCTGCGGTTTATCTTCATTGGCCTCAAGCATTGGCAAGGGCTGGGCAGCACCGAGTAACGCCTGAAAAGATCGCAGCCTGCGGCAGCGCCTACAGGGATCGGTACTTCTGTAGGCGCTGCCGAAGGCCGCGATCTTTTTTTGTGCGCCGCAAATTGGTGCATGTAAAACCGCAGCGCACCAAGAACAACCAAAATTCCGCAACATTCTGAAGCACCTACCGAGCATCTTCAGACATTTCCTACACATACCCCCGCTTGGCAAGCCCCTTGCTCTAGCCTCAGCATTGTCCACTGCTGGAAGCTTTCCGATGCTGGTGATTCACCGCAGAATCGACCCTCAACCCCTCTGGGCCGCCGAATTGCACCTGACGTTCGAAGCCAGGAGCAAAAGCCGTTTGCGCTGTTTCAGTGCCGAGGGCGAAGACGTCGGGTTGTTCCTGGAGCGAGGCCAATCGCCCCTGTATGACGGCGAATGCCTGCAAGCCGAGGACGGACGCATCGTCCGGGTGTGCGCCCGCCCCGAGCAACTGCTGCACGTCACCTGCGCCAACGCCTTCGAATTGACCCGCGCCGCCTATCACCTGGGCAATCGTCATGTCGCCCTGCAAGTGGGCGACGGCTGGCTGCGCCTGCTCGACGATTACGTGCTCAAGGCCATGCTCGAACAACTCGGCGCCGTCACCGAGCACATCGAAGCGCCGTTCCAACCGGAGCATGGCGCCTATGGCGGCGGCCATCATCATTCGCGCCATGGCGACGAAGACTTCAACTATCCGCCCAAACTGCATCAGTTCGGCGTGCGCCTGTGAATAGCGCCTGGGCGCTGCTGCGCCTGGCCAGTCCGCAATTGCCGATTGGCGGCTACAGCTATTCCCAAGGCCTGGAAATGGCAGTGGAGAACGGTCGCGTGCACGACCATGACAGCGCTCGGCGCTGGATCAGTGATCAATTGCTGCTCAATCTCGCGCGCTTCGAAGCCCCTTTGCTGCTCGCCCATTGCGTGGCGGCGCTTGATGAAGACTGGTGCGAACTGCTGCAACGCTGCGAAGAACATCGCGCCAGCCGGGAAACCCGCGAGCTGCATCAGGAGAGCCGCCAGATGGGCTACTCCCTGCAACAGCTGCTCAATGGTCTGCCGGAACTGGATGCAACGGCCCGCGCCTTTCTCGCACAACGTCCGGAACCGCATTTGGCCCTGGGCTGGGCGCTGGCCGCTCGAGCCTGGCAGATCAGCCCACAGGATGCATTGGCTGCGTGGCTCTGGAGCTGGCTGGAAAACCAGTTGGCGGTGCTGATGAAGACGCTGCCCTTAGGGCAGCAGGCGGCACAACGCCTGACCAGCGAATTGCTGCCGTTGTTGCAACAGGCCCGGCAGAACGCCACCGGCATCCACCCCACTCACTATGGCAGTGCCGCATTCGGCCTGTCCCTGGCGTGTATGGCCCACGAGCGCCAGTACAGCCGCCTGTTCCGCTCCTAGGGAACCTTATTTTGGCCGCACTATTTTGGAGAACTACATGAACACTCAACCCCTGCGCGTCGGCATCGGCGGCCCCGTCGGCTCCGGTAAAACCGCCCTGACCCTGGCCCTGTGCCTGGCCTTGCGCGATCGTTACAACCTGGCCGTGGTGACCAACGACATCTACACCCGTGAAGACGCCGACTTTCTGGTACGCAACCAGGCCCTGGCGCCGGAACGCATCATCGGCGTGGAAACCGGCGGCTGCCCGCACACGGCCATTCGCGAAGACGCCTCGATCAACCTCGAAGCGGTGGATCAGCTGAACCGCCGCTTTCCGGGTCTGGACCTGATTTTGGTGGAGTCCGGCGGCGACAACCTTTCAGCGACCTTCAGCCCTGAGTTGTCCGACCTGACCATCTACGTGATCGACGTCTCCGCTGGCGACAAGCTGCCGCGCAAAGGCGGGCCGGGGATCTGCAAATCCGACCTGCTGGTGATCAACAAAATCGACCTCGCGCCCTTGGTCGGGGCGTCGCTGACCCTGATGGACAGCGACACCACGCGCATGCGCAACGGCAAGCCGTTCGTCTTCAGCAACCAGAAAACCGGCCAGGGCCTGGAAGACATCATCGCCTTCATCGAACGCCAGGGCCTGCTGACGGCGGCCTGATTCACCTATTCACAAGGAAGCTTAACCATGACACTGAAACGCATTCTGGGGGCCCTGGCCCTGCTTTTGAGCCCTGCTATCGCCTTCGCTCACCCTGGACATGGCGACAACGGTTTGATCGCCGGCATCAGCCACCCGATCGGCGGGCTCGACCATTTGCTGGCGATGCTCGCGGTCGGGCTGTGGGCAGCGCAACAGAAAGGCGCGGCGCGCTGGGCGCTGCCGTGCACGTTCGTCGGCACCATGCTGCTCGGCGGACTGCTGGGATTTGAAGGGCTGAACCTGCCGGCGCTGGAAAGCGGCATAGCCGCGTCTGTGCTGGCGCTGGGGTTGGCGGTGGCCCTGGCGGTACGCCCGCCGCTGAGTGTGGCGGTCGGCGCTACGGCGTTGTTTGCGCTGTTCCATGGGGTGGCGCATGGGCTTGAATTGCCGGACATGTCGAGCCCTTGGGCGTACGCGGCCGGGTTTGTGGCGGCGACGGCGGCGCTGCATGCGGCAGGTTATGCGTGGGTGCGGGTGTTGCCGCAGGCGGCGGCTCCGCTGGTTCGACTGGCGGGTGCGGCTTCGGCGGGGGCAGGTGTCTGGTTGTTGGCGGGTTGATTGTGTATTGATTGAACCGGCCCCTTCGCGAGCAAGCCCGCTCCCACATTTGGAATGTGTCCCCAGTGGGAGCGGGCTTGCTCGCGAAGGCGGCCTGACAGACACCACATCTCCAAGGCCTGCTAACATGTCGCGCATTCGCCCCTGCCGTGACGACGCCAGCCAATGCCGCATGCTCCCCGCTCCGCCCCCCAGCCTGAACTGACCGCTCTGTTCGCTTCGGTGCAACAGCACTTCCTGAACGTGATCGTGCCGCTCTGGCAAGGCCCCGGCTGGAATGTCGACATGGCATTGCCCTATGAGGCGCTGGACGCCGGGCACCAGCCGCTCCCTCCCCAGCGTTACCGAGCCATGGCCTGCGCGCGGCAGCTGTATCTGTTTGCCAGCCTGATCGGCCAGGTGCCGGCCGCCGAAGAGCGCGCGGCAGCGCTGTTCCGCTCCTTGCAGCGGCATTTCCACGACGCCGAGCATGGCGGCTGGTTCTACAGCATCGACTCCCACGGCAAACCGCTGGATCAGCGCAAAGACCTCTACACCCACGCCTTCATCCTGTTTGCCTGCGCCCATTACTGGGACAAAGTCCGCGAGCCGTTGGTGGAGTCGGTGCTCAACGCCGCCCTGGAAGTGATTGCGCGACGGTTTGCGACCGGTGACGGCCTCTATGAAGCCTGCCTTGATCGTGACTGGATAACCCTGGAAACCGGCCCGCTGCAAAATCCGTTGATGCACCTGGCCGAAGCCTTCCTCGCCACGCTGTCGGTGCGTGAAGACCTTGCCGTGCAACGGGCGCTGGTCGAGTTATGCACAGCCATGCAAAAACGCTTTATCCATGCGCAACACGGCGTGCTGATGGAAAAACCGCTGGGTGCTGTGGATAACTGGTTTGAACCGGGGCATCAGTTCGAGTGGTATTTCCTGCTCGAATCATCAGATGTGCTGCGTGGCTCGAAACTGCATGCCTCGCTGGAACGTGCGTTCGCTTTCACCGAGCAAAGGGGGGTCGAGCCGCAGACCGGTGCCGTGGCAGCGATGCTCGAGCCCACTGGCCAGACCCGGGATGCGACTCAACGCATCTGGGCCCAGGCCGAGTACCTGCGCGCACTGACCCTGCGCCCGGACAGCGAAGCCGCCGTGCAGCGCCAATTGCAGGCGCTGCACCAGCAGTTTCTGCATGCCGGTGGCTGGCATGAGTGCCGTGACGAGCAGGGTGACGTCAGCCGTCGGGACATGCCGTCGACCACGCCTTATCACCTGGCGACCTGCTATGCCGGACTGGCTGAATATCTTCGATAATTTTTAGATCGCTTTCGCGAGCAAGCCCGCTCCCACATTGAACGGTGTCGGCCACAGGATATGTGTCCGCAGCAAATCCAGTGTGGGAGCGGGCTTGCTCGCGAATGGCCGTTGCGCGGTCTTACGCCTTGCCACCGCTGCGATCAATGGCAAACCCGGCCCAGGTCTGGCTCACTGGCATCAGCTCCAGGCTGTTGATGTTGATGTGCGCCGGCGCATTGAGCATCCAGAAAATGGTGTCGGCAATGTCCTGCGGCTGGATCGGTTCGGCACCGGCGTAGGTGGCGTTGTAGCGCTCCTGGTCACCGGCGAAGCGCACCAGCGAAAACTCGCTCTCGCACAGGCCCGGCTCAAGGTTGCTGACTCGCACCCCGGTGCCTTGCAAATCACAGCGCAGGCTCAGGGAGAACTGCTGGACGAAGGCCTTGGTCCCGCCATACACATGGCTGCCCGGATACGGATAATTGCCGGCGACGGACCCCAGGTTGACGATACCGGCGCCACGACCGTGGGCAATCAGGCGCGGCAGCAACAGTCGGGTGCTGTACATCAAGCCCTTGATGTTGGTATCGACCATGGTATCCCAGTCGTCCAGGCTGCACTTGGGCGCCGGATCAGCGCCAAGGGCCAGGCCTGCATTGTTGATCAGCCCGCGCAATTTGGCGAAGGACGGCGGCAGGTTGGCAATCGCCTCTTCCATCGCCTTGCGATCACGCACATCCAGCACCAGGCCATGCACCTCAGTCTGCTTCGACAGCTCGGCGCACAGCGCATTGAGGCGTTCTTCACGACGGCCGGTCAGCACCAGTTTCCAGCCGGCCTCGGCAAAACGACGGGCACAGGCTTCACCAAAACCGGAGGTCGCGCCGGTAATAAACAGGGTGTTGGACATCGTGTTCTCCTTGCGTCGGCTGAGGGTCAGCCATTGGAATAGAAAATCAGCAGGCAGAATGCCCGGCCTTGCCCACACCGGCAACCACCGCGCACACTGTACAAAAAACAACCAAACCAACCGACACCTTGCGTACCGTGGCTTGCAGCCATGTACGCGCACCTTATCCACAGCCCCATCCACACATTCCGGGGGCAAGTGGAAAAGCTGAAAGCCGCTGTCCACAAGGCTTTGCGAGGGATTTGAAAACTTTTTCGCTTGACCCTCGTGGGCCCGCTGTGCAGCCAATCGCTATTTTCTCGACCGGCCGGTCAAATCGACGATGGCCGCAAGCCAGTAACTACGGCCTTCAGCGAAGTCTTTCCAGAGTTTAACCACAGACTTATCCACAGGCTTGTTCACACCCGACTGCAGCCGTTTCACCCTCAATAAAATAGTTGACAAACCCTGCCTTAAGCCCGCCAAAAAAGCCTGGTCAAAAAACAACCATCACTCTACAGGCCACGGAATCAAAGGCCTCCGGCCAGCTACTCCCACGTTATTCACAGCCGGTTCCACAGCAAACGGGGACAAGTCAAAACCGTGACAAAACAACTATTTGCAGCGGCTTTATGTCGCGCTTCGAGAGCTTGCGAATATTGTTTTCCACAATTTCCCGAATGATGCACTGCTCCCTGTGGGAGCGGGCTTGCTCGCGAAAGCGGTATATCAGTCCGCATTGATGTCGACTGCCAGATCGTACTCGCGAGCAAGCCCGCTCCCACAGGGTTTGGCGGTGTACAGGGGATGTAAAAAAGCCCCGGGGCTTTCGCGCCGGGGCCTGTGCATAACAAAAGAGAATCAGTGCCCGCCGAGATAGGCGTTGCGCACATCCTCGTTGACCAGCAGCTCCTTGCCTGTGCCGGTCATGCGGATCTCGCCGTTGACCATCACATACGCCCGGTCCGACAGCCTGAGGGCGTGGTTGGCGTTCTGCTCGACCAGGAAAATGGTCATGCCGGTCTTCGCCAGTTCCCGCAGGGTGGTGAAGATCTGCTTCACCACGATCGGGGCCAGGCCCAGGCTCGGCTCGTCGAGCAGCAGCAGTTTCGGCCGGCTCATCAGTGCGCGGGCGATGGCGAGCATTTGCTGCTCGCCGCCGGACATGGTCATGGCGCGCTGGGTGCGCCGTTCTTCGAGTCGCGGGAACAGCTCGAACATGCGCTGCATGTCTTCCTTGGCGTACTTGTCACCGATCGGAATGGTGCCCATCAGCAGGTTTTCCTCGACGGTCATGTCGGGGAACACCCGCCGGCCTTCCGGCGACTGCGCAATGCCGTTGGAGGCGATGTAGTGCGACGACTTGTGGGTGATGTCCACGCCCTGATACAGGATCTGCCCGTCCGCCGCCCGTGGCTGGCCGAAGATCGACATCAGCAGGGTCGACTTGCCGGCGCCGTTGGAGCCGATCAGGCTGACGGTTTCACCTTCGTTGATGTGCAGCGAGACTTTTTTCAGGGCCTGGATCGGCCCGTAAAACACGTCCAGCGCCTTGAGTTCGAGGATGGGTTGGGTCATACCACCTCCTCTTCGTCGGCGCCCAGGTAAGCGGCAATCACTTTCGGGTCGTTGCGGATGTCGTCGGGGCCACCCTCGGCGATGACGACGCCGTGGTCCAGCACCACGATGTGATCGGAAATACTCATTACCATGCCCATGTCGTGTTCGATCAGCACCACGGTCAGATCGTGCTCGTCGCGCAGCAGCCGGATCATCGCGCTCAGCGCTTCGGTTTCTTGAGGGTTGAGGCCGGCGGCCGGTTCGTCCAGGCAGATGATCTGTGGACGGGTGCACATGGCCCGGGCAATTTCCAGGCGACGTTGCTGGCCGTAGGACAGCTCGCCGGCCAGACGGTTGGCGCAGTCGACCAGGTCCACCACTTCCAGCCAGTAGAACGCGTGGTCCAGCGCATCGCTTTCAGCCTTGCGATACCCCTTGGTGTTGAGGATGCCGGCCAGCATATTGCGGTTGACCCACATGTGCTGGGCTACCAGCAGGTTTTCCAGTACCGACATTTCCTTGAACAGGCGAATGTTCTGGAACGTCCGCGCCAGCCCGGCCCGGTTCACCAGGTGGGTGCCGCCGAACGCCTTGTAGAACAGCCGGCTGGCGAACGACTTGGGCGAGACGAAATCGGTCGGCTTGAACGATTCGCCCAGCAACTTGATGACGTTGGTCCGCTCGCCACGCACATTGAGTTCGATCTTGCCCCCGGACGCCTTGTAGAACCCGGTCAGGCAGTTGAACACGGTGGTCTTGCCGGCGCCGTTGGGGCCGATCAGGGCGAAGATCGAGTTGCGGTGCACTTTCAGGCTGACATCGCTCAACGCCTTGATGCCGCCGAAGTGCATCATCAGTTTTTCGACACTGAGTACGACTTCGCTCATGGCGCTACTCCTTTACGCGGGGTCACACCGGTACGGCTGATCCGAATCAGGCCGCGCGGTCGCCAAATCATCATCAACACCATCAGGATGCCGAACAGCAGGACGCGGTATTCGGCGAAGCCACGCAACAACTCCGGGGCCACGGTCAGTACGAAGGCCGCGATGACGACACCGATGGTCGAACCCATGCCGCCGAGTACCACGATGGCGAGGATCAGGGCCGATTCGAAGAACGTGAACGAGGTCGGGTTGACGAAGCCCTGGTAGGTGGCGAAGAACACCCCGGCCAGACCCGCCGTCGAAGCCCCGATGGTGAACGCCGAGAGCTTGACCAGTACATGGTTCAGGCCCATCGAGCGGCAGGCGATTTCATCTTCACGCAAGGCTTCCCACGCACGTCCGACCGGCATCTTGACCAGACGATGCTTGATGTACAGCACGGCCAGCACCACCAGGAACAACACCGCATAGATGAAGTAGTACTTCACGTCCGGGTTATAGGCGATGCCGAAGAACTCATGGAACGGCACACCGCCGTCCTTTGCCCGCTTGCCGAACTCGAGGCCGAAGAATGTCGGCAATGGTGCAGCCATGCCGTTCGGACCGCCGGTCAGGGACAGCCAGTTGTTGAGGATCAGGCGGATGATTTCACCGAAACCCAGCGTCACGATCGCCAGGTAGTCACCGTGCAGGCGCAGCACCGGGAAACCGAGGATGCAGCCGGCCAGCCCGGCGGTAATCGCCGCCAGCGGCAGCACTGTCCAGAAACCCAGCCCCAGGTACTGATAACCCAGCGCCAGCCCGTAGGCACCGATGGCGTAGAACGCCACGTAGCCCAGGTCGAGCAGGCCGGCCAGGCCGACCACGATGTTCAGCCCCAGGCCCAGCAGCACGTAGATCAGTCCGAGGATGACCACGCCCAGCAGGTAGGAGTTGGAGAAAAACGGGAACACCACGGCGAGGACGATCATCAGCGGGATGATCCAGCGCAGGCGTGACTTGTAGTCGGGAGCCAGTACATGCACCCCGGAACCGGTGCTTTCGAAACCTTCAAGGATTCTCAGGCCCTTTGGGGTTTGCAGGAACGTGCTCAGGGCAAAGCGACCGGCCATGACGATGGCAATAATCCACGCCACACGGGTTGTTTCCAGGTTGAAGCCGTAGCCATCGAGCACGACGCCGACAATCGGCCCGAACACGATCAGGGCAATGAGGCCGGCGAGAATCGCATCAACCAGACTTTTTTTGAGATCAATGGTTTTTTTAGTGGTTGAAGACATCGCTTACACCTTCGACACAAGAGGACGGCCGAGCAGGCCTTGGGGCCGAAAGACCAGAACGAGAACCAGCAGCGAGAAGCTGAATACGTCTTTGTAGTCCGAGTTGACCAGGCCGGAGAACAGCGACTCGGAAATCCCGAGGATGATCCCGCCGAGCATGGCGCCAGGCAGCGAGCCGATCCCGCCGAGTACCGCGGCGGTGAACGCCTTGATCCCGATGATGAAGCCGGCATAGAAGTCGAACGTGCCGTAGTTCATGGTGATCAGCACGCCGGCCAGGGCCGCCATGGCTGCACCGATGATGAATACGTAGGAGATCACGCGGTCGGTGTTGATCCCCAGGATCGAGGCCATCTTGCGGTCTTGCTGGGTCGCGCGGCACATGCGGCCGAGCTTGGTGTACTTGATGATGTAGGTCAGCAGGGCCATCCCGGCAAACGCTGCGACCAGAATGAAAACCTTGGTGTAGGTCAATTGCACGAAACCTGTGCCGATGTCGACACGCCAGGCACCCGTCAGCAAGGTGGGAACGCCTTGTTGCTTCGCGCCCTGGGCGATCTGTGCATAGTTTTGCAGGATCAGCGAAATACCGATGGCGCTGATCAGCGGAGCCAGTCGGGTGGAGTTACGCAGGGGTTTGTACGCGACACGTTCGATGACCCAGCCATACACCGCCGTGACGATGATGGTGAAGATCAATGTGCCGAGCATCAGCAGCGGGAAGGATTCAATACCGAAGTAAGCCAGCAGTGCCAGACTGATTGCCGCGAGGTAAGCGGAAATCATGTAAACCTCGCCGTGGGCGAAGTTGATCATGCCAATGATGCCATAGACCATTGTGTAGCCGATGGCGATCAGGCCATAGACCGACCCGAGGGTCAGGCCGTTGACCAGTTGCTGCAGGAAAATACCATCCATAACGCAATCTCACGCATTTGAGAGACTGCACAGAAGCCGCATGCGACGGACCGGGGTTCAGCCGCCGGCGCAATACGGTTGTGTGCAGCTCTACGAGAAAAGACAGGTACTGCACGGACATGTTTCAGGACTGCCCGGCGCGCAAGGCACCGGGCAGGTCAACCGCTCATATCACTTCTGTTTTTCCAGTTGATGGTATTTGCCGTTCGCGTCCCACTCGTAAACCACGTAGTCGGAGACCTTCAGGTCGCCTTTGCTGTCCCAGGTCTTCTCGCCCATGACGGTTTTGACCGGGTTCTTCTTCAGCCACGCAGCAGCTTCTTCGCCCTTGTTGGACTTGGCGCCGTTGAAGGCCGCAGCCAGGGTCTGGACCGAGGCATAGGCGTACAGGGTGTAGCCCTCAGGCTCGGTGCCGGCTTTACGGAAAGCTTCTACCACGGCCTTGCTGTCTGGCAGCAGGCGAGGGTCGGCGCCGAACGTCATCAGCACGCCCTTGGTGAACTGCGGGCCGCCAGCCGTGGTCACCAGTTCGTCGGTCACGATGCCGTCGTCGGACATGAACGTGACGTCTTTCAGGCCTTGTTCACGCAGCTGACGAACCAGAGGACCGGCTTCAGGGTGCAGGCCGCCGAAGTAGACAACATCGGCGCCAGCGCCGCGGATTTTGGTCACGATGGTGCTGAAGTCTTTTTCACCACGGGTCAGGCCTTCATACAGCACCGGCGTTACGCCGCGCTTGACCAGCTGAGCCTTGGTGGCATCCGCCAGGCCCTGGCCGTAGGTGTCCTTGTCGTGCAGCACGACAACCTTCTTGCCCTTGAGCACGTCGACGATATAGTCGCCGGCCACGATGCCTTGCTGGTCGTCACGACCGCACATACGGAACATGGCGCTCAGGCCACGCTCGGTCACGGCTGGGTTGGTGGAGCCTGGAGTGATTGCGATGATGCCCGCTTCGTCGTAGATCTCGGAAGCCGGGATGGTCGACGAGGAGCAGAAGTGACCGACCACGCCGGCAACTTTCTGGTTGGTCAGGTCCTTGGCGACCGTCACAGCCTGTTTCGGTTCGCAGGCGTCATCGCCCTTGACCAGTACGATTTTTTCCCCGTTCACGCCGCCTGCTGCGTTGACCGCATCGGCCGCCGCCTGTGCACCCTTCATGTACTGCTCGCCAAATGCTGCGTTGGCGCCCGTCATTGGACCCGCTACGCCGATCTTGATGTCAGCCTGAGCAAACGCAGAAACACCCAACGCAGTTGCCACTGCGAGGGCCAGAAAGCCTTTCTTGTAAAACGTCTGGGACATGAGGTGGTGCTCCAAGGTTTTTTTTTAATTGGCACTGCGACTTCACTGAATGCTCAGAGCAAGGGCCGTGCCATCGGTTTTTTATTCTGAAAAAAGTCGCTGCTTTATTGTTATTTCGACTGTTTCGAGCCCATTTTCATTGGGCGTGCAACCGTCTAAACCGCGGAAGGTAAAACCATTAATTTTTAGAGGCGCAACCCTCCTGCGCCATCATTGCAACCGCGGCACCAAACGGCGTGCAACCAGCCTGTAACAACGTGCGTCACCGAACTGCACACTGCTGGTGCGCAACTGCTACAACCCGCACCACTACAGGCTAGTCGCTGCGCGAAAAAGCGCCGCTCCCAGCAACAAATTTCAACAATCAGATCACGATCCGCAAGCACTGGCCTGCGTGATACAGCGAAAATCCGGCCTCGTACAAACAGCTGCGCAACCCCACCCCTGCCAGGGGCTGCATCGGCGCGAAAGGAATGGGTAGCGCTTGAGGATTTCCGTTACATAAATAGTCGGCAAAGGCCTTGCCGACCACCGTCCCCGTGGTCACGCCACGGCCGTTATACCCGGTGACTGCCACTATGCCAGGCGCCGGTTCGAACAGTCGCATCAAGTGATCCGGCGTGAAGGCAATGCGCCCCGTCCAGGTGCACTCCCATTCCACCGGCTTGAGGTAGGGGAAGTAATGTTGCTGCACGCGATCGGCCCAGGCCTTGAGGAACCAGGCCGGTTTCTGATTGCCATTACCCAGGCTGCCCAGAAGTAAACGGCCGTCCTTGTCTCGACGAATACTGCTGAGCACCTGACGGGTATCCCAGGAACCCTGGCCACCAGGAAGAATTTGCTGCGCGGCCTCTTCTGTCAGCGGGACCGAGGCCACTTGATAGTAATACCCGGGGAAAAAATTGCGCCGCAGCTCGGTCCAGTCGCCTTCGGTGTAAGCGTTGGAGGCAATCACCACCTGTTCGGCCAGGACCGATCCCTGAGCGGTCTGCACTGACCAGCGCCGGCCCTGGCGTTCAAGACGGGTCACCGCTGAGTGGTCGAACAGCTGGCCGCCGAGGCCAATGGCCGCCTTGGCCAACCCCGTGGTGTAAGCCATTGGATTGAGGGTGCCGGCACGCTTGTCGAGCAGCGCAGCGGCGATCTTTTTAGTGCCTGTCGCTTGTTCGCAGGCTTGTCCGGTCAGCAGTTCAACCGGCGCACCACGACGCTTCCATTGTTCTTCACGACTGCGCAGGTCGGCTTCGCCACGGGCATTGTGCGCCATGTGCAGCGTGCCTTCGCGGCGCAACTGACAGTCGATGTCGTACTTATCCACCAGGCTGAACACCAGCGCTGGTGCCGCCCCCAGCATGCGGTTGAGCTGGCTGCCGACCGCCTCGCCAAAACCGGCCTCGATCTCGTCCGGTGGAATCCACATCCCGGCGTTGACCAGTCCGACGTTGCGTCCCGAACCGCCATGGCCGGCGCGATGGGCTTCCAGCACGCAGACACTTTTGCCCTGCTCCAGCAGATGCACCGCTGCCGACAGCCCGGTAAAACCGGCGCCGATAACGCAGACATCGACCGTTACCTCCCCCTTGAGCGCCGCATTGTCGAGCCTTTGTGGCGTCAGTTTTTCCCACAGACACTCTTCGCGTAACGGCATTGCCAGACTCCGAAAATGAAACCTAACCAACCCACACAAATCATTGTGGGAGCGGGCTTGCCCGCGAAAGCAGTGTGTCAGTCACCATGAGTGTCGACTGACAGGTTGCCTTCGCGATGTAAGCCCGCTCCCACAGGGGACCATCGGTCGACTCTAGACTCAGTCGAACGTAATACCCTGCGCCAACGGCAACTCCAGCGAATAGTTCACGGTATTGGTCTGACGACGCATGTACCCGCGCCATGCATCGGAACCGGACTCACGACCGCCACCGGTTTCTTTCTCGCCACCGAATGCGCCACCGATTTCTGCGCCGCTCGGCCCGATATTGACGTTGGCGATGCCGCAGTCGCTGCCCACCGCCGACATGAACTGCTCGGCTTCACGCACGTCGGTGGTGAAAATGCAGGACGACAGGCCTTGCGGCACGGCGTTGTTCAGGCGCAGGGCTTCGTTGAAATCGGTGTAGCCGACCACGTACAGGATCGGCGCGAAGGTTTCGTGGCAGACCACATCGCTCTGCTCCGGCATTTCGACGATGGCCGGCGCCACGTAGTAGGCATTCGGGAATTTGTCCTCCAGCTGGCGCTGACCGCCGAATACCCGACCGCCTTCGCTCAGCGCTTGCTCCAGCGCATCTTGCATGTTGTCGAAGCTTTGCTTGTCGATCAGCGGGCCGATCAGGTTGCCTTCCAGCGGATGGCCAATACGCACTTTGGAATACGCGGCCTTCAGGCGGGTGACGATTTCTTCTTTCACCGATTCGTGGGCAATCAGGCGACGCAATGTTGTGCAACGCTGACCGGCGGTGCCGACGGCGCTGAACAGGATCGCGCGCACGGCCATGTCCAGATCGGCGCTTGGGCCGAGGATCATCGCGTTGTTGCCCCCCAGTTCCAGGATGCTGCGGGCAAAGCGGGCGGCGATCTTCGGCGCCACTTCGCGGCCCATGCGGGTGCTGCCGGTGGCGCTGACCAGTGCGACGCGCGGATCATCGACCAACGCTTCGCCGGCATCGCGCCCACCGATGACGACCTGGCTCAGGCCGGCCGGTGCATCGCTGAAATTCTTCAGGACACGGTCGAACAGTGCCTGGCAGGCCAGGGCGGTCAGCGGGGTTTTTTCCGACGGTTTCCAGATCACCGGGTTGCCGCAGACCAGCGCCAACGTGGCGTTCCAGGCCCAGACCGCCACCGGGAAGTTGAAAGCGCTGATGACACCGACGACGCCCAGCGGATGCCAGGTCTCCCGCATGTGGTGGCCAGGACGCTCTGAAGCGATGGTCAAACCGTACAGCTGGCGGGACAGGCCGACGGCGAAGTCGCAGATGTCGATCATTTCCTGAACTTCACCCAGGCCTTCCTGCGTGATCTTGCCGGCTTCCCAGGACACCAGCTCGCCGAGGTCGGCCTTGTATTCGCGCAGGATGTCGCCCAGTTGACGTACCAGTTCGCCACGGCGCGGCGCCGGGACCTTGCGCCACAGTTCGAACGCATGATCTGCGCGACTGATGTGCTGCTCGACTTCAGCGGCACCCTCCCAGTTCACGGCGGCGATGCGACTGCCGTCGATGGGCGAATGCACCGGCACTTTGCCGTTCTGGTACAGGGCCGGGTTCACACCAAGACGATCAAGCAATGCGGCAACCATGGGTCACTCCTCAAGCAAAAAACGGAACGGGTGCAGCCGGAAAATCACGGCTGATCAGACCTGTAGTTTTAGCTCCCCGCAGGTTACTCAACAAACGACCTTTAAGAGAGATATCATTCCGTTTATTCATGCTGTGCATTGCTGGCAATAAAAAGACAAGCACAAGGACCGCCCATGCTGAACAAACGCTATTTGCCATCGATCGCTGCCCTGCAGTGTTTCGAAGCCGTGACCCGGCATCTGAGCTTCACCCGGGCCGCCGAAGAGCTGAACCTGACCCAGAGCGCCGTCAGCAAGCAGGTCGCGCAACTCGAAGAGCTGTTGCAGCATCTGTTGTTTCGCCGGGTGCGCCGACGCCTGCAAATGACCCCGGCGGGCGATTTGTACCTGGTCGAAGTACGAAAAATCCTCACACAGGTCGAAATGTCGACCCACTATCTGCGTTCCTACGGCGGTGAAACGGAGGTCCTGCGCGTCTCTACCCCTCCGACCTTCGGCGCGCGCTGGCTGGTGCCACGGCTCAAAGGATGGCGCCTGCGCCATCCGTCGATTCATCTGGATCTGTGCAGCGAGCAGGAAGCCGATGATCTGCTGCAAGGTCGCAGCGATCTGGCGTTCTACTTCGGCCAGGGTTCACGTCCCGGCACCGAATGCCTGAAGCTGTTCGGCGAGGAGTTGGTAGCAGTCTGCGCCCCCGGCAGCCTGCCCGCCGAACCCTTCACCGACCCGACGCAACTCACCGACCTGGTCCTGCTGCAAAACGCCTCCCGCCCCCAGGCCTGGCATGACTGGTTCGACAGCCAGGGCTACCACACCGAACACAGCTACCACGGCCCGCGTTTCGAAACCTTCTACATGTGCATCCGCGCCGCGCAAGTGGGCTGCGGTGTGGCGTTGCTGCCACGGTTTCTGGTGGAAGAAGAACTGGCGGACGGCAAGCTGGTCATTCCCTGGCAGCATGCGATGCCCAGCACCGATGCCTATTACCTGGCGTACCCGGAGCATTCGGCGGAAGTGCCCAAGGTACGGGACTTTGTGAAGTGGATGCTGGAGCAGCTGTAGGAGCTGTCGAGCGAAGCGAGGCTGCGATCTTTTGATCTTGAAAAATCAAAATCAAAAGATCGCAGCCTCGTTTCACTCGACAGCTCCTACAACGATATGCGCCACTATCTCTATTGAATCTGGAGAACCCCCGTTATGAGCGAGAGTGTGTTTGCCGATCGCATCGTGCAGAACCTGCTCGACACCGACTTCTACAAACTGACGATGATGCAGGCGGTGCTGCATAACTACCCGAACGTGGAAGTCGAATGGGAGTTTCGTTGCCGTAACAGTGAGGATTTGCGCCCGTACCTGGCCGAGATCCGCTTCCAGATCGAGCGCCTGGCCGAGTTGAGCCTGAGCGCCGATCAGTTGGGTTTTCTGGAGCGCATCAGCTTCCTCAAGCCGGATTTCCTGCGCTTTCTCGGGCTGTTTCGCTTCAACCTGCGCTACGTCCACACGGGCATCGAAAATGGTGAGTTGTTCATCCGCCTGCGAGGTCCGTGGCTGCACGTGATCCTGTTTGAAGTGCCGATGCTGGCGATCGTCAGCGAAGTGCGCAACCGCTATCGCTACCGGGAAATCGTTCTGGAACAGGCCCGGGAGCAGCTCTACCGCAAGTTCGACTGGCTGACCGCCAACGCCGGCAGCGACGAATTGTCCGAATTGCAGGTCGCCGATTTCGGCACCCGCCGGCGCTTTTCCTACCGCGTGCAGGAAGAAGTGGTGAATGTGCTCAAGCACGATTTCCCCGGGCGCTTCGTCGGCACCAGCAACGTGCACCTGTCGCGGGAGCTGGACATGAAACCGCTGGGGACCATGGCCCACGAATGGATCATGGCCCACCAGCAACTCGGCCCGCGGCTGATCGACAGCCAGATCGCCGCCCTCGATTGCTGGGTTCGCGAGTACCGCGGCCTGCTGGGGATCGCCCTGACCGATTGCATCACCATGGATGCCTTCCTCGGCGATTTCGATCTGTTTTTCGCCAAGCTGTTCGACGGCTTGCGCCACGACTCGGGCGACCCGGTGGTCTGGGCGGAAAAGGCCATTGCCCACTATCACCAGCTCGGCATCGACCCGATGAGCAAGACGCTGACCTTCTCCGACAGCCTGACACTGCCCAAGGCCCTGGAGATATTCCGGGCGCTGCGGGGTCGGATCAATGTCAGCTTCGGTATCGGCACCAACCTGACCTGTGATATTCCCGGTGTCGAACCGATGAGCATCGTGCTTAAAATGACCGCCTGCAACGGCGCGCCGGTGGCGAAGATCTCCGACGAGCCTGGCAAGACGCACTGTAAAGACCCGAATTTCGTCGCTTATTTGCGACACGTTTTCCAAGTACCTGCCGCCCTTTCAAGCGCATCTAGCAAGGAGTGAATTCATGCAAGCCGTACAGCGTGAGATTGCTGAACAGCTCAATGTCCAACCGCCATTCGCCGACGAGGCCGCCGTCGAGGCGGAAGTTGCCCGAAGGATTACTTTCATTCAGGACTGCCTGGTCAAATCCGGGCTCAAGACCCTGGTGCTGGGCATCAGCGGCGGTGTCGACTCCCTGACCGCCGGCCTGCTGGCCCAGCGTGCCATGCGCGAACTGCGCCAGCGCACGGGAGACGGCAGCTACAAGTTCATCGCTGTGCGCCTGCCGTACGAAACCCAGTTCGATGAACACGACGCCCAGGCTTCGGTGGATTTCATCGCCCCGGACGAGCGCCACACCGTGAACATCGGCCCGGCGGTCAAGGCCCTGGCCAACGAAGTCGCCGCGTTTGAAGGCAAGCACGCGGTGTCGGTGGATTTCGTGCTGGGCAACACCAAGGCGCGGATGCGCATGGTCGCCCAGTACACCATCGCCGGCGCGGCCCACGGCCTGGTGATCGGCACCGACCACGCCGCGGAAGCGGTGATGGGTTTCTTCACCAAGTTCGGTGACGGCGCCTGCGACCTGGCACCGCTCAGCGGCCTGGTGAAGAACCAGGTCCGGGCGTTTGCCCGCAGCTTCGGTGCGCCGGAATCGCTGGTGGAAAAAGTCCCGACCGCCGACCTCGAAGACCTGTCGCCGGGCAAGCCGGACGAAGCGTCCCACGGCGTGACCTATGCCGAGATCGACGCGTTCCTGCATGGCAACCCGGTGCGTGAGGAAGCGTTCAGGATCATTTGCGATACGTACAACAAGACCCATCACAAGCGTGTGATGCCGTTCGCGCCGTGATGTGTGAATGAAAGAAAAGCCCGCCGAAGAGTTGATCTTCAGCGGGCTTTTCTTTGGCCAGAACATTGTGTCGATGCTACCGGCCTCTTCGCGAGCAAGCCCGCTCCCACACGGGCAGCTCTGTACCTGTGGGAGCGGGCTTGCTCGCGAAGGACGATGACGCGGTGGGCCTGATTACTTCAGAGTAACGGTACCTTTCATCATCGAGATGTGGCCCGGGAACGAGCAGAAGAAACCGTATTTTTCATTGGCATCCAGCTTCGACACATCGAAGGTCACCGAGTCGGTTTCCTTGGCGCCGATGATCTTGGTGTGCGCGATGATGCGGGCATCGCCCTCTTTCAGGTAGTCCTTGTCGATGCCAGCGCTCAGGCCGTCGGTGGCGATTGGCTGCATGTCGGCTTCTTTGCTCAGCACCCAGTTATGGCCCATGACGTTTTTCGGCAAGCTGCCGGAGTGAGTCAGTTCGACGGTGAAGGTCTTGCAGCTCTTGTCGATTTCAATGGCCTTGGTGTTGAAGGACATTTGATCGGTGGAGTCAACAGTGACTTTGCACTCTGCAGCCATCAGTTGGCTGCTGGCCAGTGTCAACAGGGATACCGCAACAAGTTTGGCAAACATGGTGAATCTCCAAGGCAGGGTTAGTGAAAAAATGCGAATGGACAGAAGACTGCCTGAAAACTTCGCAAGTTCATATGACCTGAATCAAAAATTGTATACAACTTTCGGGCTATGACATCGATCGAAACAATCTACCAGCCAAGCGTCTGGCCCGGCCCTATGATCGGTTCAACATCACCGACCGGAGCGCCTGACATGTCCCTCAATAGCCTGTTGTGCAGCCTGCTTGCCGCCTACGCCTGTGGCGCCAGCGGCACCCATGAAACGCCCAGAGGGGAAGTTTAGCCCTTGGAGCGTTTCGCGCCTGCCTTTACTCTGTGGCCCTGATCGCCCCTGGAGTAAGGCATGTCTTTAGCATCCGTATGTGTATTTTGTGGTGCCAGTACCGGCACGAACCCGGCTTATCGCGAAGCGGCCGTGGCCCTCGGCCGGGCGCTGGCCGAACGCAAGCTGACCCTGGTCTATGGCGGCGGTGCCGTGGGCCTGATGGGCATCGTGGCCGACGCCGCGCTGGCGGCCGGTGGCGAAGTGATCGGCATCATCCCGCAAAGTCTCAAGGACAAGGAAATCGGCCACAGCGGCCTGACCCGCCTGGAAGTGGTCGACGGCATGCATGCGCGCAAGGCGCGGATGGCTGAGCTCAGCGACGCCTTCATCGCCTTGCCTGGCGGCCTGGGCACCCTGGAAGAGCTGTTCGAAGTCTGGACCTGGGGCCAGCTGGGCTACCACGGCAAACCGTTGGGCTTGCTGGAAGTGAACGGTTTCTACAGCAAACTCACCGGTTTTCTCGATCACATCGTCGGCGAAGGCTTCGTTCGCGGGGCGCACCGTGACATGCTGCAAGTGAGCGAATCGCCACAAACGCTGCTCGACGCCCTCGATAGCTGGCAACCGAGCGTACTGCCCAAGTGGGCCGAGCAAAAACCCGACTAACGACTTGGCACCGATACAGGGCAGAATACGCGCCGCTCAACCTCACCTTCGACCCCAGAGGATCGCCCATGGCTAAACCCAATTATTCCTTCGCCAAACGTCAGCGTGACTTGGCCAAGGAGCAGAAGAAAGAGGAAAAGCTTCAGCGCAAGAAAGCGATGGCTGAAGAAGATGCAGCAGCACTGAACCCGGATGCAGAAGGTGAAGTCGCGGCAGAAGATGATGTTGAAGCACCGAAAGACCAGGCGCCCGACGCCTGAGACCCTCCGGGCCGGATGAATGGATCAGGCCCACCGGATCTGTGTCCAGGGTTGGCAGCGTTGCTGCCGGCCCTCACAGGTCAATCTGAAATACCCCGAATCTCGAATCCACTACAGTTCCCTGTGGAGCGGGCTTGCTCGCGAAAGCGGTGGCCCCGTCGACAACATCGTGGACTGACAAACCGCTTTCGCGAGCAAGCCCGCTCCCACATTGGATCGTCACTAATCCAACGGCATCACGGTGACGCGGACTTCCGGGTCGTGATTGCCGCCCCCCAGAATCACTCCGCGCAGCGGCGACACATCGGAAAAATCCCGGCCCCAGGCCAGGGTGATGTGCTCCAGGGCCGGCTGCACGTTGTTGGTCGGATCGAAGTCGACCCAACCCGACGCCGGGCAATACACCGACACCCAGGCATGGGACGCATCCGCACCGATCAGTCGTGGCTGGCCCGGTGGCGGCTGGGTCAACAGGTAGCCGCTGATGTAGCGCGCAGCCAGGCCCCGGGAACGCACGCACGCGAGCATCAGGTGGGCGAAGTCCTGGCAAACGCCGCGCCGACGTTCCAGCACCTCCACCAGCGGCGTCGCCACTTGAGTCGCCTCGGCATCGAAGGTGAACTCGCTGAAGATTTTCTCCATCAGCGCCTGTACGCCCAGCAGCAGCGGTCGCCCCGCCGGAAAGCAGCTTTCTGAAAACTCGACGAAGTTGCGTTTCAGATGCACATAGGGCGATTGAAACCGGTAACGGCAAGCCTCGAGCAATTCGGGCGAAAGGGGTTGGCTGCTGTAGGTCAGCGCGTTGCGGGTGTCTTCCCAGGCGGGGGAGCGATTGAAGTCCGGCGCAGGCCGGGGCAGCACTTCGATCGTGAGGCTGGCGTTGACCAGCAATTCATCATGAGGGCGCTCGAACGCCAGCCGGGTCAGCGGGTTACCGAAAACATCCAGCTCATCGCGGCGGGTCGTCGGGTCCGGACTGATCTCCAACTGCTGTTCCGTGCAGCATTGCCAGGCGCAAGGGCGCGGCCACAGATGCGCCAGTTGCTGGGCCAGGGACACCGGGCTGTCGTAGTGATAATGGGTGTCGTGGAAGATCTGGTATCGAGCGCTCATCAGACGGACACCGTACGCTGGCTGACATCATCGACATGGGCAAAATGGCGCAACGCCAGGCGATCGGACACCTGCCCGCTGGCATCGGCAATCTCTTGCAGCAAAGCCGCCAATCCGTCGAGCGCCGCACGCACGCTGGTTTCGCCGAACAGCGGGTTTTCCAGGCAGCCCAGGTCGAAACCCGCCAGGCGCTCCACCAACAGGGGCAACCCGACTTCTCGCGGCGCACCAAAGTCGTCGTTCAAGCGCTTGAGCGTGCGGGTCACCAGCTTCAACTGGAACAGCACGGCGTGCGGGTTCTGCTCGTCGAGCAGCAACAGGTCCAGCACCGGGATCAACTGCGCCACCGCCAGGTAACGCGAGCGGTAGGTGATGCTGCTGTTGCCCAGTTCCAGCAGCCATTCGAGCCCGGCCTGATCGAACGCCCCGGCGCCGCGCAGAAACGCCGCCAGGCTGCCGCTGAGAAATTGCAGGCGCTCGATCCGCCGGCCGATCATCAGGAAGCGCCAGCCTTCGTCACGCGTCATGTCGTCCAGGGCAAAACCGGACAACGCCGCCAGGGACATCACCAGACGGTTGAGAAAATCCAGCAATTCGCCGAAATCCGGCTCATCGGTTTCCAGCTCCATGGCTTCGCGCTGCAACTCCACCAGCGCCTGCCAGTTTTCCCGGGAGAGCTTGCCGCGCACCTGCGAGGCCGCCCATTGCAGCCGTTGCAGGTTGGAGCGCAGGCTGAACGGCCAGTCATCGCCCAGGATCGCCGCGAGCAGACGCTCCGGCAGCTCGCCCTCATCGGGCAACAGCATCAGCCGTTCGCCAAGCTCGACCGCCGCTTGCAGGGCCTGAGGGTCATCACCGTCCACATAGCGCGCCAGCATGATGCGCAGCAATCGCGCGCTGCCATCGCAACGCTCGCAATAACGACCGAACCAGAACAGGTTTTCCACCACCCGCGACGGCAGATAGGGATCGCGTCGCACCAGATCGTGCACGCCAATGTTGCGCTGGGCTTTCCATTGTTCGCCGCTGGGCGGGCGATCACCCAGCACCCAGGTGTCCTTGCTGGCGCCGCCCCGCTGCATCGACACCACTTCGGCATCGGCTTCGGCGGCCACGCGGGTCAAGCCGCCGGGCAACACCCGATAACCATCGCGGCTGGCCACCGCATACACGCGCATGCCAATGGCCCGGGGTTGCAGCTGCCCGCCTTCGGCCTGCCAGACAGGCGCCTGGGACAACTGCGCCAATTCTTGCGCAACGTAGGCATAAGGCCGCGCCTGCATGCGCTCTGTAAGGGATTGGCGCTGTTTTTCACTCAAGTCGCGGCCAAATACCGGTGAAAAGCTCTGGGAAGGGAACGCCGGCTTGATCAACAGTTCCGGTAACTTCTCCAGGGCCTGGGCCAGTACCGGCGCTTCGCCACACCACCAGGTGGCAATGGAGGGCAGGATCAGCTCTTCACCAAACAGGAACTGACTGATTTTCGGCAGGAAGCCCAGCAATCCCGGCGACTCCAGCACCCCGCTGCCCAGGGCGTTGGCCACCAGGACACGCCCTTGTCGCGCGGCTTCAAGCAAGCCCGGAACGCCAAGCGCCGAGTCGGTGCGCAGTTCCAGCGGATCGCAGAAATCGTCGTCGAGCCGGCGCATGATGGCGTGAACCCGGCGCAGGCCACTCAGGGTTTTCAGGTAGACCGTGGCATCGCGCACCGTCAGGTCGCCACCCTCCACCAGCGGATAGCCGAGTTGGCGAGCGAGGTACAGGTGTTCGAAGTAGCTTTCGTTGAAACGCCCCGGCGTGAGCAGCACCACCAAGGGCACCTCCTCACCGCTGGGCGCCTGCCGGGCCAGGGTTTCCTGGAGGGTGCGGAAGAAACCAGCCAGATGCTGCACTTTCAAATCGCGATACAACTCGGGGAACGCCCGGGACACGATGGTGCGATTTTCCAGCGCATAGCCGGCACCGGACGGCGCTTGGGTTCGGTCCGCCGTCACCCACCATCGGCCATCGGGGGTGCGGGCCAGGTCCACGGCATACAGATGCAGAAAAGCCCCGTCAGGCGGGCTGATGCCCTGACAGGGCCAAAGAAAGTTGTTGTGGCCGAACACCAGCTCTGCCGGCAGCAACCCTTCGGCGATCAGCCGTTGCGGCCCGTACAGGTCGGCCAGCACGGCGTTGAGCAAGCGCGCGCGCTGGGCGATGCCGGCAGACAGCTGCTCCCACTCATCGGCGGCAATCACATGGGGCAGCAGGTCCAGCTCCCACGGCCGGTCGGCGCCCTTGGGGTCGGCGTAGACGTTGTAGGTGACGCCGTTTTCCTGGATCTGCCGGGTCAGCAGCGCCTGCCGCTGCACCAGTTGCGCCGGCGTGCTGCGCTGCAATTGGTCGAACAACCGGCGCCAGTGCGGGCGCACGGCCCCGCTGTCGTCGAGCAATTCGTGATAAGTGCCCGCTGTCAGCGGGTAGCGGTCTAGCAGGTCTGGCATGGAAAGCTCGGCAGACAGCAATGAACGGTCAGACTAACGCAGGCTCATGACGCCCGGATAGACGAAAAACCCGGGCGTCGCGTACGGTTTAGAAACGTCGTAAATCGAGCGTCATCGGCAACTCGTCGTTGATTTCCAGAATCGGTACAGGCAGTTTCCCCGGCGTGTGTCCGATGCGGAAGAAACGCGCCATGCGGCGGCTCTCGGCTTCATTGGCGTTCACCGGCAAGGTCTCGTAGTTGCGCCCGCCCGGATGCGCGACGTGATACTGACAACCGCCCAGCGAACGACCCATCCAGGTGTCGAGCAGGTCGAACACCAGCGGCGCGTGGACCGGGATGGTCGGTTGCAGGCAATTCGCCGGTTGCCAGGCACGGAATCGCACGCCCGCGACGAATTCGCCTACACGTCCAGTGGGTTGCAACGGCACCGGGATGCCATTGCAGGTCAGCAGATAGCGTTGGGGCGGCAAGCCGGTGAGCTTGACTTGCAAGCGCTCCAGGGACGAATCCACATAGCGCACCGTGCCCCCGACCGCGCCCTCCTCACCCAACACATGCCACGGCTCCAGCGCCTGGCGCAGCTCCAGCGCGATACCACTGACGGCGTAATCGCCCACCTTGGGAAAGCGGAACTCCAGATGGGCCGCAAACCACTCGGCCCGCACCGGATAACCCGAGGCGTTGAGATCAACGATCACGTCGGCAAAATCCTGCTCGATGAAGTGCGGCAACAGGAACCGGTCGTGCAACTCCGTGCCCCAGCGCGCCAGCTTTGGCGGTGCGTAAGGCTCGCGCCAGAACCGGGCGACCAATGCCCGCAGCAATAACTGCTGGGCCAGGCTCATGCGCGCATGGGGCGGCATTTCAAACGCGCGCAACTCCAGCAACCCCAAGCGCCCGGTCGCGCCATCCGGCGAGTACAGTTTGTCGATGCAGAACTCGGCGCGGTGGGTGTTGCCGGTGACATCGATCAGCAGATTGCGCAGCAATCGGTCGACCAGCCACGGTGCGCACGCTTCACCCGGTTGCGGCATCTGTGCGAAGGCGATCTCCAGTTCGTACAAGGAATCATTGCGTGCCTCGTCGATTCGAGGGGCCTGGGATGTCGGGCCGATGAAAAGTCCGGAGAACAGGTAGGACAGTGACGGGTGGTTGTGCCAGTAGCTGATCAGGCTGCGCAGTAAATCCGGGCGACGCAGAAACGGTGAGTCAGCCGGTGTCGCGCCACCCAGTACGAAATGGTTACCGCCGCCGGTGCCGGTGTGCCGGCCATCGATCAGGAATTTCTCGGTGGTCAGTCGGGTCTGTCGCGCTTCTTCGTAGAGAAACTCGGTGCGTTCGACCAACTCATCCCAGGTCGCGGACGGCTGCACGTTGACCTCGATCACGCCCGGATCCGGGGTGATGCGGAAGTTGCTCAGGCGTGGGTCGCTGGGTGGTTCATAGCCTTCCAGCAGCACCGGGCAATGCAGCTCCTGTGCGGTGGCTTCGATGGCCGTCACCAGTTCCAGGTAGTCATCGACCCGCTCCAGCGGCGGCATGAACAGGTACAACCGGCCTTCCCGGGCTTCGGCGCAGAACGCGGTTCGGGTCAGCCAGTCGGCGGACTCGTCGATCTTCGGCTCGCGGTCAACCGCTTCGGCGGGCGCATCCGGGCGATTGAGCCGCATCGTGTCGGGCAGCGGCGGGAACTCCTGGTTCGGATCGTTGGGATGAATGAACGGATACTCCGCCGCCTTCACCCAAGGCTGCGAGCCGAGCGGCAGGCGATAGCCCAGTGGCGAATCCCCCGGCACCAGCCGGCAATGCTCGTCACGCAGATACCAACGCCCGCTTTGCCATTGATCACCCTTGGCGGTGCGCGCCAGCGGCAGCACCTGGCCAATGACCTTGTCCAGGCCCTGGCTGAAGACTTTGCGCAGGCGCGCACGCTCCAGCGGCTCTTCAAGACGTGAATCTTCGGCGCTGACGTTCTGCGGCAGCGTGCCTTCGCGCCAGAGGTAATAGAAATTATCTTCGTAGGCCGCAAACACGAAGCGTGTCGGAATCTTCAGGCGTTCGGCCACACTCGCCAGGAAACGCCCGGCCAACTCGCCATCGGCGCCGTAGTCCTGCTGCTCATCGGCGATCAACGCGCTGTTATGCCAGATCGGCACGCCGTCGCGGCGCCAATAGCAGTTGAGTGACCAGCGCGGCAGTTGCTCGCCGGGGTACCACTTGCCCTGGCCGAAATGCACCAGGCCCTGAGGTGCGTAGCGTTTGCGCATGCGCTGGAACAGTTCGGCGGACAGGCGACGCTTGTCAGGCCCCAGTGCGGCGGTATTCCATTCGGCGCCGTCAGGGTCATCGATGGACACGAAGGTCGGCTCGCCGCCCATGGTCAGGCGCACGTCGCCTTCGAGCAGGTCGGCATCGATCTGCCGGCCCAGGGTCTGGATCGCCAGCCACTGCTCGTCGGTGTAGGGCTTTGTGACCCTGGGCGCCTCCCAGATCCGCTCCACGGACATTTCATGGCTGAATTCGCACTCACACGGCTCCACCAGGCCACTGATCGGTGCCGCGGAGGACGGATCGGGACTACAGGCCAACGGAATATGCCCTTCACCCGCAAACAGCCCCGAGGTCGCGTCCAGGCCGATCCAGCCAGCACCGGGCAAATACACTTCGCACCAGGCATGCAGATCGGTGAAGTCCACTTCTGTGCCCGATGGGCCGTCCAGACTTTTCACGTCGGCGGTTAACTGGATCAGATAACCCGAGACGAAGCGCGCTGCCAAACCGAGGTTGCGCAGCAGTTGCACCAGCAACCAGGCCGAATCGCGGCACGAACCGGAGGCGTGTTCGAGGGTGTATTCGGGGGTTTGTACACCCGGTTCCATGCGGATCAGGTAGTCGACGTCTTCGCTCAGGCGCTGGTTGAGTGCGACGAGGAAATCCACGGCGGGCAGCGGTGTGCGGTCGATACCGTCCAGGTACGCCTTGAACTTTGGTGTCAGGGGCAGGGTTTCGAGGTACGGCGCCAACTCCTTGCGCTCGTCCGCGGCATAGGCGAAGGGGATTTTTTCCGCGTAGGGCTCGAGGAAAAAGTCGAAGGGATTGAAGATCGCCATTTCCGCCAGCAGATCGACCTCGATGCGCAGCTCATCGGTTTTCTCCGGGAACACCAGCCGCGCCAAGTAGTTGCCCTGGGGGTCTTGTTGCCAGTTGATGAAATGCTGCTCGGGCGACACCTTGAGCGCATAAGACAGAATCCGCGTGCGACTGTGGGCTGCCGGACGCAGGCGAACGATCTGCGGACCGAGCTCGACGGCGCGGTCATAGCGGTAATGCGTGACATGGTGCAATGCGACATGAATCGACACGGCGTGCCTCCTGCGAGCCTTAAGCGTATTCGAAAGCGCGCAAGACTTATGCCATCCAGCGGCCTTGGCGCTTTCTCCGGTTACTGGAGGCAGTACAGCACCAAAATCGGGCGATGCGGGAAATTGGTTTGCGGGCGTTGCACAGAATTGTGGCGGGCAGTTCAAAAGATACCGACAGGGCCGGCCTCTTCGCGGGCAAGCCCGCTCCCACATTGCTCCGTGGTGTTCCCAGATTCAGTGTTCACAGCAGCTCCCTGTGGGAGCGGGCTTGCCCGCGAAGAGGCCGCGTGCCTCGACACAGCTTCTGAACCCGGTTCACCGCGGTGCCATGGCCCATAAACGCAAAACGCCAACCCGAAGGTTGGCGTTCTGTTCAGCTCAAGCGAGGCTTAGCGCGGTACAACCGGCTTGCGCGCAGGCTTGGGCCCTTTGCCTTTGGCCGCGTCCTTGCGTTCCTTGGCCGCCTGCTGGTTGCGGGCGAATGCCGCCGCCTTGGCCTGTTCACGCTTGTCCCACGGATTGCCGCCATCGCTGGCGCGCGGTGGCAGGCCGGTGTGCTGGGTCAGGATCTTGGTGGTCTTTTCCCCGGCCACTTTATGGCTGCCGGCCGGCGTCGAGTTCTTGCGACGGGCACTCTGGTAGCTGTCGGTGGACGGCTGGTGCAACGGGATCAGCTGATTTTTGCCCGGCCCGATCAGATCGGCGCGACCCATGCGGGTCAACGCTTCACGCAGCATCGGCCAGCCTTTCGGGTCGTGATAGCGCAAGAACGCCTTGTGCAGGCGACGCTGCTCTTCGCTCTTGACGATGGTCACCGCGTCGCTCTTGTAGGTCACTTTGCGCAGCGGGTTCTTGCCCGAGTGGTACATCGCGGTGGCGGTGGCCATCGGCGACGGGTAGAACGCCTGCACCTGGTCGGCACGGAAGCCGTTGCCCTTGAGCCACAGCGCCAGGTTCATCATGTCTTCGTCGGTGGTGCCCGGGTGGGCGGCGATGAAGTACGGGATCAGGTACTGCTCTTTGCCCGCTTCCTTCGAATACTTCTCGAACATGCGCTTGAACTTGTCATAGCTGCCAATGCCCGGTTTCATCATCTGGTTGAGCGGACCTTCCTCGGTGTGTTCCGGGGCGATCTTCAGGTAGCCACCGACGTGGTGGGTCACCAGCTCCTTGACGTATTCCGGCGACTCGACCGCGAGGTCGTAACGCAGGCCGGACGCGATCAGGATCTTCTTCACACCCGGCAAGGCACGGGCGCTACGATACAGCTGAATCAGCGACGAATGGTCGGTGTTCAGGTTCGGGCAGATGCCCGGGAACACGCAGGACGGCTTACGGCACGCGGATTCGATCTCCGGGCTCTTGCAGGCAATGCGGTACATGTTCGCGGTCGGGCCGCCGAGGTCGGAAATCACGCCGGTAAAACCGGGGACCTTGTCGCGAATCTCTTCGATTTCGCGAATGATCGACTCTTCGGAACGGTTCTGGATGATCCGGCCTTCGTGCTCGGTGATCGAGCAGAACGTACAGCCACCGAAGCAGCCACGCATGATGTTCACCGAGAATCGGATCATGTCGTAGGCCGGGATTTTTTCCTTGCCGTACGCCGGGTGCGGAATGCGCTGGTAAGGCATGCCGAACACGTAGTCCATTTCTTCGGTGGTCATAGGAATTGGTGGCGGGTTGAACCAGACATCGACTTCACCATGCTTCTGGACCAATGCGCGGGCGTTACCCGGGTTGGTTTCCAGGTGCAACACGCGGTTGGCGTGGGCGTACAGCACGGCGTCGCCACGGACCTTTTCCACCGACGGCAGGCGAATCACGGTCTTGTCGCGGGTCATCTTCGGGCTGGCCAGGATTTGCACGACCTTGGCTTCCTGCGGATCTTCAACCGGACCCTTTTCCTGCTCGATGGCGCAGGCCTGTGTGTCCTGGGTATTCACGTACGGGTTGATGATCTTGTCGATCTTGCCCGGACGGTCGATCCGCGTGGAGTCGACTTCGTACCAGTCTTTCGGTGTGTCGCGACGGATGAACGCAGTGCCGCGCACATCGGTAATGTCTTCGATCTTGTGACCGTAGGACAGGCGCTGGGCGACTTCGACGATCGCACGCTCGGCGTTGCCGTACAGCAGGATGTCGGCACTGGCGTCAATCAGGATCGAGTTGCGGACACGGTCCTGCCAGTAGTCGTAATGGGCGATGCGGCGCAGGGATGCCTCGATGCCGCCGAGCACGATCGGCACATGCTTGTAGGCTTCCTTGCAGCGCTGGCTGTAGACCAGGCTCGCGCGGTCCGGACGCTTGCCCGCCATACCACCCGGGGTGTAGGCGTCATCGGAACGGATTTTCTTGTCGGCGGTGTAGCGGTTGATCATCGAGTCCATGTTGCCGGCCGCGACGCCGAAGAACAGGTTCGGCTCGCCGAGCTTCATGAAATCGTCTTTGGACTGCCAGTTAGGCTGGGCAATGATCCCGACGCGGAAGCCCTGGGACTCCAGCAGCCGGCCGATGATCGCCATGCCGAACGACGGGTGATCGACGTAGGCATCACCGGTGACGATGATGATGTCGCAGGAATCCCAGCCAAGCTGATCCATCTCCTCCCTGCTCATGGGCAGGAATGGCGCTGGCCCGAAACATTCGGCCCAGTACTTGGGATAGTCAAATAACGGCTTGGCTGCTTGCATGTCGATAACCGGTGTTGGCTTTCATTGAATTTCGCGGGCGCGGAATATAGCACAAATTTTGATCAATTCCGACGGCCATGGTCGGAAATTACGCGCAATCCATGTGGGAGCGGGCTTGCTCGCGATAGCGATGTGTCACTCGACATTGATGTTGTCTGACACACCGTTTTCGCGAGCAAGCCCGCTCCCACACATCATTCGTCATCATCGAAGTTATAGCTACCCGGCGCCAGGTTCTCGAATCGGGTGTATTTACCGATGAACGCCAACCGGATAAAGCCGATCGGACCGTTCCGCTGCTTGCCGATGATGATCTCGGCAATGCCTTTGTGTTCGGTTTCCGGGTGATACACCTCGTCGCGGTATACGAACATGATCACGTCGGCGTCCTGCTCGATCGCTCCGGATTCCCGCAAGTCGGAGTTGACCGGGCGCTTGTTCGGCCGCTGCTCCAGGGATCGGTTGAGCTGGGACAGCGCCACGACCGGGCAATTGAATTCCTTGGCCAGTGCCTTGAGGGACCGGGAAATCTCGGAAATCTCGTTGGTCCGGTTGTCGCCGCTGGAACCCGGGATCTGCATCAGTTGCAGGTAGTCGATCATGATCAGGCCGACTTCGCCGTGCTCACGCACCAGGCGCCGGGTACGGGCACGCATTTCCGACGGGCTGATGCCGGCGGTATCGTCGATGAACAGCTTGCGATCGTTGAGCAGGTTGACCGCCGAAGTGAGGCGTGGCCAGTCGTCGTCTTCCAGCTGGCCGGAACGCACCTTGGTCTGGTCGATGCGGCCCAGGGACGACAGCATACGCATGATCAGCGATTCGCCTGGCATCTCCAGCGAGTAAACCAGAACGGCCTTCTCGCTGCGCAGCACGGCGTTTTCCACCAGGTTCATCGCAAAGGTGGTCTTACCCATGGACGGACGGCCGGCGACGATGATCAGGTCGGACGGTTGCAGGCCGCTGGTCTTCTCGTCGAGGTCGGTGTAGCCGGTGGACAGGCCGGTGATGGCGTTGTCGGTGTTGAACAGGGTGTCGATTCGGTCGATGGCCTTAGTCAGCAGGTCATTCACGCCCACCGGGCCGCCGGTTTTAGGCCGGGCCTCGGCGATCTGGAAGATCTGCCGTTCGGCTTCATCGAGAATCTCGGCAGCCGTGCGGCCTTCCGGGTTGAAGGCGCTGTCGGCGATCTCGGTGCTGATGCCGATCAACTGGCGCAGGGTCGCCCGCTCACGAACGATTTGCGCGTAGGCCTTGATGTTGGCGACGGACGGCGTGTTTTTCGCCAGTTCGCCAAGGTAACCGAGGCCACCGACTTGCGAGGTCTGACCTTCCTTGTCCAGTTGCTCGGACAGGGTCACGACGTCGATCGGCATGTTCTGATCGGCCAGTTTGGCGATCGCACGGAAAATCAGGCGGTGGTCATGTCGATAGAAATCGCCGTCGGAGACTTGATCGAGCACGCGTTCCCAGGCGTTGTTGTCCAGCATCAGACCACCGAGCACGGCCTGTTCGGCCTCGATGGAATGCGGCGGCACCTTCAGCGCGGCGGTTTGCAGATCGTATTGCTCGGGAGCGGTAATTTCGTTCATGGCCACTTGGTTGTTCAGGAAAAAGCAGGGGTTTAAAAACGGGCGTTACCAGAAAGACAAAGGGCACGACCTGTAAACAGGATCGTGCCCGATGTTACCGGCAAGCACCCGAGGGTGCCAGCCGACAAGTGCTGCTTAAGCTGCTACCACGACAACGCGTACGGTGGCTTCAACTTCGGCGTGCAGGTGCACGGCTACGTCGAATTCACCTACGTTACGGATAGTGCCGTTCGGCAGACGAACTTCGCTTTTTGCAACTTCAACGCCAGAGGCGGTCAGTGCATCAGCGATGTCGTGGGTGCCGATCGAACCGAACAGCTTGCCTTCGTCACCAGCGGTGGCAGTGATAGTCACTTCCAGCTCAGCCAGTTGGGCGGCACGGCTTTCAGCCGACGATTTACGGTCTGCTGCAGCTTTTTCCAGCTCAGCGCGACGCTCTTCGAACGCAGCCAGGTTGGCTGGGGTCGCAGCGGTAGCTTTGCCGTAAGGCAGCAGGTAGTTACGACCGTAACCAGCCTTAACGTTCACTTTGTCACCCAGGTTGCCCAGGTTGGTGACTTTTTCCAGAAGGATCAGTTGCATGTGAAAATCCTCTTAACTTTTAACCTTCACCGTTCGCGTTATCGGGGCCTTTCGACTCCAGACGACCGCGAAAATCAATCAGGCTGTCGACGATGGCCAAGACCACCAGCAACGGATAGATCAGCTGCATGAACAGCAACAGCGTGACGTACAACCCCACCAGCCAGAACCTGGCCAGTCGCTTTTGCGCCACCAGCCCGTGAATCAGGGCCAGCCCGGCGAAAACCAGCGGTACGCTGCACAACGGCACAAGCATGGACATCTGGACACCGAGATTCGGTGTCACAACCATGCCCGCCAGCAGCAACATCGCGGGCCCCAGCGGGATTCGGACGGCGCGAAACTCGCGACCGAAACCACCGGGGTTGTACAACAACGCCTGCCAGTAGCGCCCGACAATCAGGCTCAGCACACTGACGATTTGCAACAAGGCCGCAATCAGGCCGGTCAGGATCGGTGCAATCAGGGACGCGAAACGCGCTTGCTCGTCTACCGACATCTTCTGGTAGACCTCACCGAGTAGCGACGGCATGACTTTGATCAAAGCCTGCGCCAGCATCTCGATCTGGGGACCAAAAGCCGTCCCCAGCACCACTGAAAACACCACTCCCATCGCTATGCTGACCAGCAGCACGCGGTTCCAGGACTCGCTTGCGCGCAAAACCAACGCAAGGCTCGCAGACCCCAGCAGCACCAGAAGTGCCCGTGGGTCGTCGGAGTAAAGCCACCAGATCAATGCCGGCAGCAGTCCCAGAGCAAGAACGCCCAGGGCGTCCTTCAATCCGCGCCGCAGGAGCACGAGGCATCCGGCGGCAGCACCCAACCAATACAACAACGGCAATGCCGCGCATCCAGCCACTACCAGAGTGGCCTGCATACGGCCCCGCATGATGAACTCAGCCAAGGCACGCATACATTCAATCCTTTGCTACGTGTCGACTGCCCGGTCTCAGCGGCCGTGGCTGTCGGTGTAGGCCAGCAGGGCCAGGAAGCGGGCGCGCTTGATAGCGGTGGCCAGCTGACGCTGATAACGAGCTTTGGTACCGGTGATGCGGCTTGGAACGATTTTGCCGGTCTCGGATACATAGGCTTTCAGAGTGTTGAGATCTTTGTAATCGATCTCTTTCACGTCTTCAGCGGTGAAGCGGCAGAATTTACGACGACGGAAGAAACGTGCCATTTGATAGGCTCCTTAAAAGGTCCGTGGATTACTCGTCAGCGTTATCGCTGTTGTCGCTGTCATCACTGTCAACGCCTTCAGCGTCGGAGTGCTCAGGACGGTCGCGACGCTCACGGCGCTCACTGCGGTTTTCTTCAGCCTTGAGCATCTCGGATTGGCCGGTAACGGCTTCTTCGCGACGGATGACCAGGTTACGGATCACTGCATCGTTGTAGCGGAAGTTGTCTTCCAGCTCGGCCAGGGCCTTGCCGGTGCACTCAACGTTCAGCATCACGTAGTGAGCCTTGTGAACATTGTTGATTGCGTAGGCCAGTTGACGACGGCCCCAATCTTCCAGACGGTGGATTTTGCCGCCGTCTTCTTCGATCAGCTTGGTGTAACGCTCAACCATGCCGCCGACTTGCTCGCTTTGATCCGGGTGGACCAAAAAGATGATTTCGTAATGACGCATGAATGCTCCTTACGGGTTGTAGCCTGCCGCTCAAAAGCGGTCAGACAAGGAGTGAATGACACTAATGGACTTGCGTGGGTAAGGCACATGCGTGCCTGCCGTCACAGCAAGGGGCGCAATTGTAGAGAAGGGACTGCGCAGGCGCAAGGCAATTGGTGATTATTTGAACAGCCACCAATCCTTGCCCATACACAAAACACTGTGGGAGCGGGCTTGCTCGCGAATACGATTACTCATCCAGCATTTCTGCTGAATGACACACCGCTTTCGCGGGCAAGCCCGCTCCCACAACTGGATCGTGTTCGGCTTATGACTTTTTGGTCGCCGCTTTTACGCCACGCTGGCGCAAGGCTTCGAACAGGCAAACGCCGGTCGCTACGGAAACGTTCAGACTGCTGACGCTGCCCGCCATCGGCAGGCGCACCAGGTAGTCACACAGGTCGCGGGTCAGGCGACGCATGCCGCTGCCTTCTGCGCCCATGATCAGGATGGTCGGGCCGGTCAGGTCCTGATCGTAAAGACTCACTTCCGCCTCGCCCGCCGTACCGACAACCCACAAGCCACGCTGCTTGAGCTTTTCCAGGGTGCGCGCCAGGTTAGTCACGGCGACCAGCGGAATGACTTCTGCAGCGCCACAGGCAACTTTCCGGACAGTCGGCGTCAACGTCGCGGACTTGTCCTTCGGTACGATCACCGCCAGCGCACCCGCCGCATCGGCGGAACGCAGGCAGGCACCCAGGTTGTGAGGATCGGTCACGCCGTCGAGCACCAGCAGCAGCGGCGCCCCCTCGGTGCGATCGAGCAGCTCGTCGAGCATCGCCTCGCCCCAGACCTGGCTCGGACTGACGTCCGCCACCACGCCCTGATGCACGCCTTCTACCCAGGCATCCATCTCGCGACGCTCGGCCTGACCGACCTGGACACGATTTTCGTTGGCCAGCTCGATCAGCGTCTGCACCCGCGGATCACTGCGGCCTTCGGCCAGCCAGATCTGCTTGACGCGTTTCGGGTGATGACGCAACAACGCTTCTACTGCATGCACGCCGTAGATTTTTTCCAACTGACTCATGGCTTGGCCTTAGGTTTACGCGCCCCACCACTCTTGGCTGGGGCCGAGCCCGCTTTGGGCGGGCCTTTACGATGTTTGCTCGGTTTGGCTGGTTTGCCGCCGACTGCCTTGTCAGGCGCCGACCGTCCGGTCTTTCCCGCAGACGCCGCTTTACCGCCGCTTTTCGCATCGGCCAGCAACGCCTTTTTCATTTCACGACTTTTGCGCACTTCGGCGTTTTTCGCCGCTGCATCACTCGGGCGATAAGCTTCGACAGCCTTTTCCTTGGCAGGACGACGACCAGCTTTCGCCGGCGCCGGCTCTGCGGCTGTTTTCGCGGACGCGGCCGCTGGAGCCGTTGTCTCGGTACCGCGCTTTTTACGACCGATCGGCGCGCTGAGTGTCTGCTCGGCCATCTCGAAGTCGATCTTGCGCTCGTCGAGGTCGACGCGCATGACGCGCACTTCAACGGTATCGCCAAGACGGAAGCTGCGACCGGTACGCTCACCGGCCAGGCGATGGTGCACAGGATCGAAGTGGTAGTAATCGCCCGGCAGCGCGGTGACGTGCACCAGGCCTTCGACGTAGATGTCTGTCAGCTCGACGAACAGGCCGAAACCGGTGACTGCGGTGATCACACCCGGGAACGATTCGCCCACGCGATCTTTCATAAACTCGCACTTGAGCCAGTTCACGACATCGCGGGTCGCCTCGTCGGCACGCCGTTCGCTCATCGAGCACTGCTCGCCGAGCTGCTCCAGGGCCGCCTCGTCGTACGGATAGATACGCGCCTTCGGAATGGTCATCGCACCGGCACGGCGAACGTGCGGGGTGTCCTGCTTGGAATGGATCACGCTGCGGATCGCCCGGTGCGTGAGCAGGTCCGGGTAACGGCGGATCGGCGAGGTGAAGTGGGTGTAAGCCTCGTAATTCAGGCCGAAGTGGCCCTGGTTATCGGCGCTGTACACCGCCTGGCTCAACGAGCGCAGCATGACGGTCTGGATCAGGTGGAAATCCGGACGATCCTTGATACCGGCCAGCAGGGCCTGGTAATCCTTCGGCGACGGGCCATCCTTGCCTTTGTGCAGGGACAGACCCAACTCGCCAAGGAAGGCGCGCAGTTTTTCCAGACGCTCTGGCGGCGGGCCATCGTGAACGCGATACAGGGCCGGAATTTCGTGCTTCTTCAGGAATTCCGCGGTGGCCACGTTGGCCGCCAGCATGCATTCCTCGATCAGCTTGTGCGCATCGTTGCGCACAGTCGGCCGAATTTCGGCGATCTTGCGCTCGGAGCCGAAGATGATCCGGGTTTCCTGGGTTTCGAAATCGATCGCACCCCGTACATGACGAGCAGCCAGCAACACCTTGTACAGCGCGTACAGCTGCTTGAGGTGCGGCACGACGTCACTGTACTCGCCACGCAACTTGCGGGCCTCAGTGACTTTCGGCGTTTCGAGCATGGCGCTGACCTTGTTGTAGGTCAGGCGCGCATGGGAGTGGATCACCGCTTCGTAGAAGCAGTAGTCCGTCATTTCGCCGGACTTGGAGATGGTCATCTCACAAACCATGGCCAGACGATCAACCTGCGGGTTCAGCGAGCACAGGCCGTTGGACAACTGCTCTGGGAGCATCGGGATCACGCGCTCGGGGAAATACACCGAGTTGCCGCGCACCTGGGCCTCGGCATCCAGTGCCGAACCGAGTTTCACGTAGCTGGAAACGTCGGCAATCGCCACGTACAACTTCCAGCCGCCGGAGAACAGGCGCAACTTGCCTGGACGGGCTTCGCAGTAAACGGCGTCATCGAAGTCGCGGGCATCTTCGCCGTCGATGGTGACGAACGGCAGATGACGCAAGTCGATGCGCTTCTCTTTGTCTTTCTCTTCGACTTCCGGCTTGAGCTTGCCGGCTTCCTTGAGCACCGCATCCGGCCAGACGTGAGGAATGTCATACGTACGCAGGGCGACGTCGATTTCCATGCCCGGCGCCATGTAGTTACCCACGACTTCAACCACGTCGCCTTGCGGCTGGAAGCGTGGCGTCGGCCAGTGAGTGATCTTAACTTCGACGAACTGGCCGATCTGGGCGTTGGCGTTGCGGCCCGGCGTCACCAGCACTTCCTGCTGGATCTTCGGATTGTCCGCGACGACGAAACCGATTCCGCCTTCTTCGAAGTAACGACCGACGATGCTTTCGTGAGCACGGGACACCACTTCGACAATCATGCCTTCGCGGCGACCGCGACGGTCCAGGCCGGACACACGGGCCAGGGCACGGTCACCGTCGAACACCAGGCGCATTTGCGCCGGGCTCATGAACAGGTCATCGCTGCCGTCGTCCGGAACCAGGAAGCCGAAACCGTCACGGTGGCCGCTGATGCGCCCAAGGATCAGGTCGAGTTTGTCCACCGGAGCATAAGTGCCGCGACGGGTATAAATGAGTTGAGCATCGCGCTCCATGGCGCGCAGGCGGCGGCGCAGGGCTTCGATCTGGTCTTCTGTGGTCAGACCAAACTCTTCGACCAGTTGCTCGCGGTTAGCAGGCGAACCCCGATCAGCAAGATGCTGAAGGATCAGTTCGCGGCTAGGAATGGGGTTTTCATATTTTTCCGCTTCACGAGCGGCCTCGGGATCGAGGGACTGCCAATCGGCCATTAGAGAGTTTTCACCTTGTCTATATACGGGTTAGTTTGGCATAGGCGTAATGAAACGGGAAATTTCAGGCTAAGACGCCCCTTCTAAAGCACTGTATCGACCTCTCAAAGCTGATTTGCAGACCACTGGTAAAATTTTCCAGGTTTTTTTGATTCCAGGGGTTTACAGTTAAAAAGACGCTCCGTATAGTGCGCGCCATCGACGACGGACAACGTTGCCGATACTGCCCAGATGGTGAAATTGGTAGACACGCCAGCTTCAGGTGCTGGTGACCGCAAGGTCGTGGAAGTTCGAGTCTTCTTCTGGGCACCAATTCCGAGCTTGAGATTAGATCAATTTCAAGGCTCACACAAAACCCGCGAAAGCGGGTTTTTTGCATTCTGGCCCTCAGATTTAATAATTTTAAATCAGGGGTTTACAGACAAAAATACTCTCCGTATAGTGCGCCACATCAACAGCGGCAACGCTGAAGATGAATGCCCAGATGGTGAAATTGGTAGACACGCCAGCTTCAGGTGCTGGTGACCGCAAGGTCGTGGAAGTTCGAGTCTTCTTCTGGGCACCAATTCAAATTCAAGGTTACGGCCTTGGATTTCACAGAAACCCGCGAAAGCGGGTTTTTGCGTTTACGGCGCTTGAAAAACTCCCGAGCCTTTCGACGCGGCTTCTGTAGGAGCTGCCGAAGGCTGCGATCTTTTGATCTCCAGCGATACCAGCCCCCCCACCGTCAACATCAAAAAGATCGCAGCCTTCGGCAGCTCCTACCAAAACCCTACCCATCTCGCAAGGCGCATTTGAGAACCAATATCGTTTATCATTGTTGCAAGTTTTTGCAATGCGACTGTGAGGAACCCTGCGAATGATGTTTCGAAATACCCTGCGCCGCGGCCTGACCATCACCCTGCTCGGCCTGGCACTCGCCACTCCCCTCACCCAGGCCGCCGACACGGTTTCCCTGACCCTCTATAACGGCCAACACAAGGAAGTCGGTGATGCCGTCGCCAAAGCCTTCGAGGCCAAGACCGGCATTCACGTCAATGTCCGCAAAGGCAGCAGCAACCAGCTGGCCAGCCAGGTCGTCGAAGAAGGCGATCGCTCCCCTGCCGACGTGATCTACACCGAAGAATCGCCGCCACTGAACAAGCTCGGCGAGCAAGGTCTGCTGGCCAGGGTCGACGAAGCGACCCTGGCCGTTCTGCCCAAGGACTATGTCGCCGGCAATGGCACCTGGATCGGCGTGACCGCACGTGTTCGGGTCGTCGCCTTCAACCCGAAACTGATCGACGAAAAAGACTTGCCGAAATCAGTGATGGAATTCTCCGACCCGAAATGGCAAGGCAAGGTCGGCTTCGTGCCCACCAGCGGCGCCTTCCAGGAACAGGCCGTCGCAATCATCAAGGTGCACGGCATGGACGCTGCTGAAGAATGGCTCACCGGGCTGCGTGCGTTCGGCAAGACTTACAGCAACAACATGGTCGCCCTAAAAGCCGTGGAGAACGGTGAAGTCGCGACCGTACTGGTCAACAACTACTACTGGTTCGCCCTGCAGCGCGAAAAAGGCCAGCTCGATTCGAAACTGCACTACTTCACCGGCGGCGACGTCGGCGGGTTGATCACCGTATCCAGCGCGGCCGTGCTCAAATCCAGCAAACATCCAAAAGAAGCCCAGCAACTGCTCGCCTACATGGCCAGCGAAGAAGGCCAGCGCGTGATCACCCAGACCACCGCCGAATACCCGCTGCATAAAGGCATGGAGTCGGATCGCGGGCTCAAGCCATTCAGCGAGCTGGAAGCACCGAAAGTCACGCCAGCCGACCTCGGCAACGCCGAAGAAGCCCTGGACCTGGAACGCGATGTTGGCTTGAACTGATGAGTGCATCGCCCTCCACCGCTATGCGCGGCGCTTATGTGCCGCGACGCAAGCGGCCGTCGATCTGGCTGTTGCTGCCGGTTTTGCTGCTGGTGGTACTCAGCCTCCTGCCGCTGGCTTATGTCGGGCTCAAGGCCTGGCAAGCAGGCTGGGCCGAAGCGCTGCGTCTACTGTGGCGGCCTTATGTGTTCGGCCTGCTGCGAAATACCCTGGCCCTGATGATCGGCGTTACGCTGGCCTGCGGCGTGATCGGCCTTTCGCTGGCATGGCTGCTGGAGCGCAGCAATCTGCGAGGGCGGCGATTGTGGGGGGTGATTCTGTGTTTGCCGTTTGCCGTACCGGCATTTGTCAGCAGCTTCACCTGGGTTTCGCTGAGCGCCCACTTCGAGGGACTCGGCGGGGCGATCCTGGTGATGACCCTGTCCAAGTACCCGCTGATTTTCTTGCCGGTGGCGGCCACCCTGCGCAACCTCGATCCATCGCTGGAAGAGTCCGCACGCACGCTGGGACAGCATCGTTGGGGGGTATTCTTCAAAGTCACCCTGCCGCTGCTCTGGCCATCGCTGCTTGCCGGCTCGCTGTTGATCGCCCTGCACATGCTGGTTGAGTTCGGCGCGCTGTCGATCATTGGCCTGCAAACGTTCACCACTGCGATCTACCAACAGTTCGAACTGGAATTCAGCAACGCCAACGCGGCCATGCTGTCAGCGGTGCTTCTGGTGCTGTGCCTGGGATTGCTGTGGCTGGAACTGCGTGTTCGCGGCAAAGGGCGGCATGTGCGCACGGGCCAGGGGGCGGCACGACAGGCGGAACAGGTTGGCCTGGGAGCCTGGGCGCTTGCCGGTCAGCTGTACTGCCTGTTGCTGGCGATCATCGGCAGCGGCATTCCGCTGGGCATGCTGGCTTACTGGCTGGCCGTTGGCTCATCGGCGGCCTTCCCGATTGCCGCCATCAGCGAGGCACTGCTGTCATCGCTGGCCTTGTCGCTGGGCGGTGCGGCGCTGTGCCTGGTGCTTGCAGTTCCTGTAGGCCTGCTGGTGGTGCGCTACAAGGGCCGACTGGCAATTTGGGCCGAACGCTTGCCGTATCTGCTGCACGCGCTGCCTGGCCTGGTGATCGCCCTGACCCTGGTGTATTTCGCCCTGCACTACGTACCGGCGCTGTACCAGACGTCGGCGTTGCTGCTGATCGCTTACGCGCTGCTGTTTCTGCCGCTGGCCCAGGCTCCGATCCGCACAGCGCTGAACAAGGCGGCGCCGCAACTGGAAGAGGCGGCACGCACCTTGGGCGCATCATCGTTCACCGCGTTTTGCCGAATAACCTTGCCGATCATCTTCCCGGCACTGGGAGCGGCCTTTGCGCTGGTGTTCCTGGATGCGATGAAAGAACTGACGGCCACACTGCTGCTGAGCCCGACCGGGCTCAGCACTTTGGCGACGGAAGTCTGGGCGCATACCGCGAATGTCGAGTTTGCGGCGGCGGCGCCTTATGCGGCGTTGTTGATCGTGGTGTCGGGGTTGCCGGTTTATCTGCTGACGACGCGGATGTATTTGAGCCGTTGATATCGCCTTCGCGAGCAAGCCCGCCCCTGCATTTGTCCGCGCTATCCCCATGGGACGCGATCAAATGTGGGGGCGGGCGGGCTGGCTCGCGTAGGCGTCAGAGACAACCACTCAAAACCTAAGCCCTGAACTGTCCCAGGCTCGCTTTCAACTGCGCCGCCAACCCATCGAGCACCTTGCCACTGGCCGTGGTCTCCACCACCGCCTGAGCTGCCTTCTCGGCCTGCGCATGAATCGTCTCGACCCGGCCGCGCACTGCCTGGGCTCCCTGCGCCTGGTGCGCCGCCGCCTGGGTCGCCAGGCCAATCGCGGCATGCACCTGCTCTACCGAGGCCTGAACCGATTGCTGCAACCGTGCGCTGTCACGCAAGACCAGCAACCCTTCGTTGGCCTGGCGCCCCGCCTGCCCGATCGCCGCCACTGCTTCGCGCGCGCCTTGCTGCAACGCCACGATGTGCGCCTGAATGTCGCCGGTAGAGCTTTGTGTCTTGCTCGCCAGTGCCCGCACCTCGTCAGCCACCACCGCGAATCCTCGCCCGGTCTCGCCGGCCCGCGCCGCTTCGATCGCCGCATTCAATGCCAGCAAGTTGGTCTGTTCGGCGATCCCGTGAATCACCGTCAGCACCACTTCAATCTGTTCACTTTGCTGCGCCAGTCGCTCGATCACTTGTGCACCGGTATCCACCTGCCCGGCCAACGCCTCGATCAGGCCACCGACTTTCGCCGAGGTCCGGGTGTTCTCGTCAGTCGCCTGACGAATATCCACCACCTGCTTCAACGCCGCCTGCATGGCCTGGCTCTCAGACTGAGCCTCATCCGCCATCTGCGACAACGCGCGCAGGCTCTCGGCCACTTCATCGCGCTGCATGCCCGCCGCCGCATCGGCCCCGGCATTGCGCAAGGTCATGGCACCGATTTCCACACCGGTGCGCTGAGCCACGTCACCCGCCTCGCGCACAATCGGCTGCAATTTATCCACAAAACGATTGACGGCCGAAGCCATGTCGCCGATTTCGTCCTGGCTGTTGATCTGAACGCGCTTGGTCAGATCACCTTCGCCGGCCGCCAGGTCATCCATGGCGGCAATCAGCATCTTCAGGCGATTGACCACGCGACGCCCCAGCACCACGGCGAGCAGCAGCAGAACGCCAGCACCCACCACCGCCAGCCCCATGCCGATGCGCCAGCGCAAGGTGGCTGCGGCCTCTTGCACCGTGCTGGTGGTATTGGCTTTCATCTCGGACGCCGTCGACTGCGCCGACTGCAGCCGCGCACGCA
Source organism: Pseudomonas fluorescens (assembly GCF_902498195.1). Taxonomy (GTDB): domain Bacteria; phylum Pseudomonadota; class Gammaproteobacteria; order Pseudomonadales; family Pseudomonadaceae; genus Aquipseudomonas; species Aquipseudomonas fluorescens_BU. The sequence goes on from NZ_CABVIY010000005.1 coordinate 169,056, forward strand.
TGGCGGTCGCGCTGTCCGCTGCCGCCCCTTTGAGGCTGTCGCCCACCAGCTGATCACTGCTGGCGATCAGGGCCGAGAAACGCTTGTCGAGGGCGGCCAGGTCGGTTTCCACCGAGACAGTCGAGACCCCCATCAGCACCTTGCCGATTTCCACGCCATTGGGGTTGATCGAGGCTTCGAGGTAGTAGACCGATGGATCGCTCTTCGCCGCATCCAGCACCTTATCCAGCGCCCGCTCGCCCTGGCCTTTTTCCAGCAAGGCCTTGTTGATCGGGTTTTCCCGGTTCAGGTAGCGCGTCAGGTGCTGCCCCGTCGCGTCGTCATAGACCACGAACAACACGTTCGGATTGCGCTGCGCGCGGCGGGCGAATTCGGAGAGGGTTGGAACATCGCTGTCCCACATGGCCCGGGGCGCGACCGACGCCAGGAGCTGCGCCATATCATTGGCGGAGTCCTTCAGGTCTTTTTCCAGGGTGGCGCGCAACTGAGCCTGCTCTTCCTCCAGTCGCGAGGACAAACCGGCCGTGAGGCGCTGACGCGTGCTGGTCGAGAGACTGTCGAGGCTCGACGTGACTTCACGCCCGGCCTGTTCCAGCTCGCCGGACAGTTTTTGACTGTCAGCCCCCAGGCGTACTCCCAGATCGGCTTCAAGCGCGGTCACCGTGCTCCGGGTCAGAGCGACAGCCACCAGCACCTGCACCAAAAGGGCGATACCGAGGGTAACGAACACAGGCCGCAATAGACGGCTTTGTAACAGTGAGAGAACGGCTGACACTGGAAATCCCTCTGCATTGGCGCCATTAAATTGATAGCACGCCAGTAGCCATGCTTTTTTCAATGTTCGGTGCAAAGGTCATGCCGTGCGACAGGCATAAACGACAAAGGCCCCGATTAAGGGGCCTTTGTTTTTTACATCAACAACTTATCAAGCGAACGGATGGCGCAGAACGATGGTTTCGTTGCGGTCCGGGCCCGTCGAAATAATGTCGATCGGCGCGCCGACCAACTCTTCGACGCGTTTGATGTAGTTGCGCGCAGCCTGTGGCAGCTCTTCCAGCGTCTTGGCACCCAGGGTGGATTCTTTCCAGCCCGGCATCTCTTCGTACACAGGCTCCAGGCCAATGTAGCTGTCAGCGTCGGTCGGCGCGTCGATCACTGCACCGTCCTGGTTCTTGTAGCCAACACAGATGTTGATGGTTTCCAGGCCGTCCAGTACGTCCAGCTTGGTCAGGCACAGGCCCGAAATGCTGTTGACGTCGATGGCGCGACGCAGGATGACAGCGTCGAACCAACCGCAACGACGGGCACGGCCGGTGGTTGCACCGAATTCGTGACCACGCTTGGCCAGGAACGCGCCAACGTCGTCGAACAGCTCAGTCGGGAACGGACCGGAACCGACGCGAGTGGTGTAGGCCTTGGTGATGCCGAGGATGTAGTCCAGGAACATCGGGCCAACACCCGAACCGGTGGCGATGCCGCCCGCGGTGGTGTTGGAGCTGGTGACGTACGGGTAGGTGCCGTGGTCGATGTCCAGCAGGGAGCCCTGGGCGCCCTCGAACATGATGTCCTTGCCAGCGCGACGCAGCTGGTGCAGCTCGGCGGTGACGTCGAGCATCATCGGCTTGAGCAGCTCGGCGTATTCCATGCATTCGTCCAGCGTCTTCTGGAAGTCGATTGCAGGCTCTTTGTAGTAATTGACCAGGACAAAGTTGTGGTAGTCCAGCAACTCGCCCAGCTTGGCGGCGAAACGCTCGCGGTGGAACAGGTCACCGATGCGCAGGCCGCGACGCGCTACCTTGTCTTCATAAGCCGGGCCGATGCCGCGACCGGTAGTACCGATCTTCAGCTCGCCACGGGCCTTTTCACGGGCCTGGTCCAGCGCTACGTGGTAGGACAGGATCAGCGGGCAGGAAGGGCTGATGCGCAGACGCTCGCGCACCGGCACACCCTTCTCTTCCAGCTTGTTGATTTCCCGCAACAGGGCGTCGGGTGCAACCACCACGCCGTTGCCGATCAGGCACTGCACACCTTCGCGCAGTACGCCCGACGGGATCAGGTGCAAGACTGTTTTTTCACCGTCGATCACCAGTGTGTGGCCAGCGTTGTGGCCACCCTGGTAACGCACTACGGCGGCAGCATGTTCGGTCAGCAGATCAACGATCTTGCCTTTGCCCTCATCACCCCATTGGGTGCCCAGGACTACGACATTCTTACCCATAACACTTGTCCTCATTCGCGCAAACTTGGTGCCGGCGGCGGCCGGCAGGAAAACTCAAGAAGCCAGTGGCGATACTTGCCAAAGCCCGTTCTGCTGAATCAATTGCCGGTCGCAGTCCGCTTCACGGGCGGCGGCCAAAGGTTGCCCAGGCAAGGCCTGAACGACACGCTGACCCTCACTGCGCAACTGGCAAACCTGCTGCCAGAGTGCCGCATCCGTACTGTCAGGCATCCAGATACCGCCAGACGGTAGCTCGATCTCAGCACGCCCCAGGGTCACCAGGGTTTTCAAATCGGTGGAGAAACCGGTTGCCGGACGGGCGCGACCGAAGTCGGCGCCGATGTCGTCGTAACGACCGCCCTGGGCAATGGATTGGCCAACACCCGGCACGAACACCGCGAACACGACACCGGTGTGGTAGTGGTAACCGCGCAACTCGCCCAGGTCGAAATACAACGGCAGCTGCGGGAAACGCACGGACAAACGCTCGGCGATCGCCAGCAAATCGTCCAGGGCCGTCAGGACCGGAGCCGGAGCCTTGGCCAGGCGCTCACGGGCTGCCACCAACACTTCGCGACCGCCACACAGATCAACCAACGCCCGCAACATGCCCGACAGATCGGCCGGCAAGCCTTCGGTCAAGGTAATGACCTCGTCGATGGCCTTGCGTTGCAACGCATCGAACAACTGCTGTTCAACTTCGCCGGACAAACCGGCGGCGCGGGCCAGGCCGCGGTAGATGCCGACATGCCCCAGGTCCATGTGCACGTCCGGCACATCGGCCAGCTGCAGCATGGCCAACATCAGGCTGATGACTTCAACGTCGCTGCTCGGGCTGGCATCGCCGTACAACTCGGCGCCCAACTGGATCGGACTGCGCGAAGACGACAAGGCACGGGGCTGGGCGTGCAGCACGCTGCCGGCATAGCACAGACGGTTCGGGCCTTCGCGGCGCAGGGTATGCGCATCGATGCGCGCCACCTGCGGCGTGATATCCGCCCGGAAACCCATCTGCCGGCCCGACTGCGGGTCGATGACCTTGAAGGTACGCAGATCCAGGTCCTGGCCCGCGCCGGTCAGCAGGGATTCCAGGTACTCGATATGGGGAGTCACGACAAACTCGTAACCCCAGCTCTGGAACAGATCCAACACCTGGCGACGCGCGACTTCAATGCGCGCCGCCTCCGGTGGCAGTACTTCTTCGATGCCATCTGGCAGCAGCCAGCGGTCTACCGTTGCCATTACGCCATTCCCCTATGATCCGGGCGGCAAGCCTTTGGGCGAGCCTTGAGTGAAGCAGAAAATGATGAGCCCAGCACAAACAACGCGCATGAGCGACGTAGCGAAAAGCCTGAAATGGGCTTCGCCAAGCACTTTCCTCGTAAAACCTGTCGAGCCATTGCGCTCGGGCACCTGCACAAAAACAGCAATCAAACGTGCAGACGCAAAAAAGCCGGGAATTTCCCGGCTGCCGCATCATACACACGTTTTCCCAAAGGATCACCCCGCCAGAGGTATTAGCCGCCCGGCGGGATGATTCAGGTCAACGTCGTATCAAGGCTTGGCTTTTTCCAGGTAATGGAAGAAGTCACTGCTTGGGTCGAGGACCATGACATCGGATTTGTTCGCGAAGCTTTCACGGTAGGCACGCAGGCTACGGTAGAACGCGTAGAACTCCTGATCCTGGCCGTAGGCCTTGGAGTAGATCGCAGCGGCCTGGGCATCACCGTCACCGCGAACCTCTTCAGATTCACGATAGGCTTCAGCCAGCAGTACGCGGCGTTGACGATCGGCGTCGGCACGGATGCCTTCTGCCAGTTCGTTACCCTTGGCGCGGTGCTCGCGAGCTTCACGTTCACGCTCGGTGCTCATGCGCTCGAACACGCTGCGGTTCACTTCCTTCGGCAGATCGATGGTCTTGACCCGAACATCGACGACTTCGATGCCCAGCTCTTTCTCGGCCATCTTGTTCAGCGAAGCCGTGATATCCGCCATCAGTGCATCACGCTCACCCGATACCACTTCATGCAGGGTGCGCTTACCGAACTGGTCACGTAGGCCCGACTCCAGACGACGGGACAGACGCTCGTCGGCAATCTGCTTGAGGCCGGATGTCGCGGTGTAGAAACGCTCGGCGTCCTTCACGCGCCACTTGGCGTAGGCATCGACCATCACGGCTTTCTTTTCCAGCGTCAGGAAGCGTTGCGTCGGTGCATCCAGCGTCATCAGGCGTGCGTCGAATTTACGCACCTGGTTAACGTAAGGCACTTTCACATGAAGGCCAGGCTGGACATCAGCCTGGACCACGCGACCGAACTGCAGCAACACCGCACGCTCGGTCTGAGCCACGATGTAGAAGCAGTTCCAGGCAGCGATCGCCACGACGACGCCGACAATAAGGGCGATCAGCGATTTATTGCTCATCAGCGACTCTCCCTGGTACGTGCTTGCTGTTGCTGCAGATCAGCTGCCGCACGTGCATTCGCTTCATTGCTGGTGGCCGCTGCACCTGTCATCGGCGTGCTGGTGGTGCGGCCACTGCTGTCGATCATCTTGTCCAGCGGCAGGTACAGCAGATTGCTCTGCCCGTTCTTGTTGCCGGTCACGAGAACCTTGCTGGTATTGCTGAAGACTTCCTGCATGGTGTCCAGGTACAGACGCTGGCGGGTGACTTCAGGTGCCTTGCGGTACTCGGCGACCAGCTTGGTGAAGCGATCGGCCTCACCCTTGGCGCGCGAGACGGTTTCGTCACGGTAGCCATTGGCATCTTCGAGAATGCGCTGGGCCTGACCACGGGCTTCCGGCACGACGCCGTTGGCATAGGTTTCAGCCTGGTTGCGCGAACGCTGCTCGTCTTCACGGGCACGGATCACGTCATCGAAGGCTTCCTGCACTTCACGCGGTGCCGCTGCGCTCTGTACGTTGACCTGGGTCACGGTGATACCGGTGCGATAGGTATCCATGAAGCGTTGCAGACGCTCCTTGATTTCGCTGGCCATCAATTCACGACCTTCGGTCAGGACCTGGTCCATCGCGGTGGAGCCCACAACATGGCGCAGGGCGCTGTCGGTCGCGTGCTGCAGGCTGATTTCCGGCTGATCGACGCTCAGCACGAAATCCTGCAGGTTGCTGATCTTGTACTGCACGGTCAGCGGCACTTCGACGATATTTTCGTCTTCAGTCAGCATCTGGCCCTGCTTGGTGTACGCACGCTCACGCGTCACGTTCTCCATGTACTTCTTGTCGATCGGCGGGAAATAGATGTTCAGGCCCGGGCCGACGGTCTCGTAGTACTTGCCGAAGCGCAGCACCACGGCTTGCTCCTGTTCGTCCACTACATAGACCGCGCTGTACAGCCATACGGCTGCCAATACGACCAGGCCGATGCCGAGCAGGCCGCCGAAGCCGCCACTCTTGCCCGAGCCACCGCCGTCATCACCCCGTTTCTTACCACCACCGAACAACCCGTTCAGGCTTTCCTGCAGCTTTCGGAAGGCCTCGTCGAGATCTGGCGGCCCCTTGCGATCGCCGTTATTACGGCGCTTGCCACCCCAAGGATCCTGATTATTCGAGTTGCCACCCGGCTCATTCCAAGCCATAGCGCTCTCCATCTGATAAAGCAAAGACGCACCCACGGCGCGCCGACCAATGCTACAGAATGCCTGTCACCGCGGCACAACCGCTTTCTCAGGCTTTTATTGCAAAGTGTGTTGCTCGATGAATTCCATCGGCTGCAATCCTTCGCGGCTTACCAGTCGATTCAACTCGACCCGGGGCAAACGAACGGCCAGCAAACTGATGCCTTCTTCGTCGTGTTCTTCTTTTTGCACCGCACCGAGTTCGAAAAACTGCGCACGCAGTCGAGCGAATCGTTGGGGCAAGCGCAGCGTACCGATAAACAAATCACTGCCGAGTAACTCGGCAATGGCTTGCTCAAGCAACTCCAGTCCAGTGCCATCACGTGCCGACAGCCAGACCCGCTGGGGCTTGCCGTGTTCGTCGCGCTGAATTTGTGGCTCAACGCCTTCAAGCAAATCGAGTTTGTTATAGACCTCGAGGATCGGCAAGTCCTGGGCACCAATCTCGCCCAGTACCACCATCACCTGCTCGATCTGCAACATGCGATCAGGCTCGGCCGCATCGATCACGTGCAACAACAGGTCGGAGTTGCTCGACTCTTCGAGGGTAGACCGAAATGCCTCGACCAGCTTGTGGGGCAAGTGGCGAATGAAACCTACAGTGTCCGCCAGCACAATCGGCCCCAGATCGTCCAGATCCAGACGACGCAGGGTCGGGTCCAGCGTGGCAAACAACTGGTCGGCCGCGTACACGTCGGATTTCGTCACGTTATTGAACAGCGTGGATTTACCGGCGTTGGTGTACCCCACCAGGGACACGGTCGGGATATCGGCACGCGAACGGCCACGTCGCGACTGTTCGCGCTGGCTACGCACCTTCTCCAGCCGGCCCTTGATCTGTCGCAGGCGAACCCGCAGCAGACGGCGGTCGGTTTCCAGTTGGGTTTCACCCGGGCCACGCATGCCGATACCGCCACCCTGACGCTCAAGGTGGGTCCAGCCACGAACCAGCCGGGTGCTCATGTGGTCAAGCTGGGCCAGTTCTACCTGGAGCTTGCCTTCATGAGTTCGGGCGCGCTGGGCGAAAATATCGAGAATAAGACCGGTACGATCAATCACGCGACACTCGAAGACACGTTCGAGGTTACGTTCCTGACTGGGCGTGAGGACGTGATTGAAAATCACGAGATCAGCTTCTTCAGCTTTGACCAGGTCGCGCAGTTCCTCGACCTTGCCGCTGCCGATCAGGAATTTGGCGGTTGGCCGATGACGCGGCACGTTAAAAAACGCAACGGTCTCGGCGCCGGCCGAATTTGCCAATTCCTGAAACTCCTGCGGATCTTCGCGCGCCTCAGGGTCCTGTCCATCCAAGTGAACGAGGATGACTCGCTCACCACCACCGTGGCGCTCAAAGAACAAAGGAGACTCCTATCAGGCGTTACCTGGCTCAGCATCACCTGCTTCGGATTCGGTTGCGCTAGGCAGACGAATTGGACGAACCGGCACTACTGTAGAGATAGCGTGTTTGTAGACCATCTGGCTGACAGTGTTCTTCAGCAGGATAACGAACTGGTCGAAAGACTCGATCGTGCCTTGCAGCTTGATCCCGTTGACCAGGTAGATGGACACCCCAACTTTCTCTTTACGTAAAGTATTCAAGTAAGGGTCTTGTAGCGAATGCCCTTTTGACATGTGCCGCACTCCTTTAAGGATTCAATATAAAAAATAGGTAAACAGATGACTTGTGGCCGTCACACCCCCAAGGATAGACGGCAATTGCAAGGACTCAGCTCAATATGGAGATGGTCCCCAGGTATTTCAAGGCGCGCGGCAGATTGTCGCAATCCAGGCTGTCCAGCCAATGCAGATCAGCCCAACTGCGCAACCAGGTGAACTGGCGCTTCGCCAATTGTCGCGTGGCAATGATTCCACGCTCCTGCATCTCGGCTGACGTCAGCTTGCCATCCAGGTAATCCCAGACTTGTCGGTAGCCTACTGCACGTATAGACGGCAACCCGGCATGCAGGTCACTTCGCTCACGCAGGGCTACGACCTCGTCGATGAATCCCTGTTCCAACATTAAAGTGAATCTTTGTTTAATTCGCTCGTGCAGTACCTGGCGATTTGCCGGGGCAATCGCCAAGTTCGCGACAGTATAGGGCAATTGTTGCTGTCCCGAAGCGGCTGCTTCAGTACTTTGCGCAGATTGTTGCAAACGCAGGGCAGTCATGCTCTGACCGCTGACGCGATAAACTTCCAATGCTCGACTGAGTCGCTGCGGATCGTTCGGATGAATCCGCGCGGCAGAGACCGGGTCGATCACCGCCAATTGTTCGTGCAGGGCTTGCCAGCCAAGGCGTGCAGCCTCTTCTTCGATTTGCGCGCGCACGTGCGGGTCGGCGGCGGGCATGTCGGCCAGGCCTTCGAGCAAAGCCTTGTAGTAGAGCATTGTGCCGCCTACCAACAGCGGAATTTTTCCACGCGCGGTGATATCGGCCATGGCCTCAAGGGCGTCACGACGAAAATCCGCGGCCGAATAGCTCTCAGCCGGGTCGAGAATATCGATCAAACGGTGCGGAAATTGCGTCAAAAGCTCTTTCGACGGTTTGGCGGTGCCGATGTCCATGCCCCGGTAGACCAGCGCCGAGTCAACGCTGATCAGCTCGCAGGGCAGCACCTTGGTGAGCTCGATGGCCAGGTCGGTCTTGCCCGCGGCGGTCGGGCCCATCAGAAAAATCGCCGGTGGGAATTGGCTCATCAACGACCGCGCAAGAACAGTTTGTCCAGATCGTCCAGGCCCAATTGGGTCCAGGTCGGTCGGCCATGGTTGCATTGACCGCTGCGCTCGGTGTTCTCCATATCACGCAGCAGACCGTTCATTTCCGGCAAGGCCAGGCGTCGATTCGCCCGGACCGCGCCGTGGCAGGCCATGGTGCCCAGCAGTTCGTTCAGGTGTGCCTGAATGCGGTCGCTGGTGCCGTATTCCATCAGGTCGGCCAGCACATCACCGACCAGTCGATTGGCCTCGGCCTGCTTGAGCAAGGCCGGAATCTGCCGGATCGCCAGGGTTTCCGGGCCGAGGCGCTGCAATTCGAAGCCCAGGCGCTGGAACCAGGCGACGTGTTCTTCGGCGCAATCGGCTTCGCGCTGACTGACCGCCAGCGACTCGGGCACCAGCAATGGCTGGCCACTGAGACCCTCGTTGGCCATGGCGACTTTCAGGCGTTCATACATGATGCGCTCGTGGGCGGCGTGCATGTCGACCAGCACCAGCCCCTGGGCGTTCTCCGAAAGAATATAGATGCCTTTGAGCTGCGCCAGCGCATAACCCAGCGGCGGGATATCGCCCTGCCCGTCTGGCAGCGCTGACGCGTTGGCTTCGGGCAGCGGCGCGAAGAACTCGCGATAGGCAGCCTGCGCTTCAGCCACTGGGACAGTGGATTGCGGCCGCGGTGTGTACTGATATTGATAGCCCGCGCCAGCGCCCGAGCCAGCCGGCGCATTGAATGAGGGTTGCGCCTGAGGCTGCTCCAGCAGTGCATTGGCCGCCAGGCGCATTTCACCCTGTGGACCAAACTCACCGGCTTCGAGCCCGGTAGGCCGGACAATCGCTGTCGCCACCGGTGCGGCCAGATGATCTTCCGGCCGGACATCGCCCAAGGCGCGGTGAAGGGTGCCATAAAGGAAATCGTGAACCATGCGCCCGTCGCGAAAGCGCACTTCGTGCTTCGTTGGGTGCACGTTCACGTCAACGCCCGCCGGATCGACTTCGAAAAACAGCACGAACGTCGGATGCCGGCCATTGAACAGCACGTCGCGATAGGCCTGGCGCACCGCATGGGCCACCAGTTTGTCGCGTACCGCACGGCCATTGACGAAGAAGTACTGCAAATCCGCCTGGCTGCGGTTAAAGGTCGGCAACCCGACCCAGCCCCACAGATGCAGGCCGTTGCGTTCGATTTCGATCGGCAGCGCCTGTTCGAGGAAACCCGGACCACAAATCGCCGACACTCGCCGGGCACGCGCCGCATCATCGCGGGCTTCGTGCAGGCTGAGGATGGTCTTGCCGTTGTGGCGCAAATGGAACGCCACATCAAAGCGTGCGAGGGCCAGGCGCCTGATCACTTCTTGCAGATGATCGAATTCGGTTTTTTCGGTCTTGAGAAACTTGCGTCGCGCCGGCGTGTTGAAGAACAGGTCGCGGACTTCGACGGAAGTCCCCACCGGGTGCGCCGCCGGCTGTACGCGAGGCGCCATGTCCCGGCCTTCGGTCTCGACCTGCCAGGCCTGATCGGCATCGCGGGTGCGTGACGTCAGGGTCAGGCGCGCCACGGAACTGATCGACGCCAGGGCCTCACCGCGAAAGCCCAGGCTCATGACCTGCTCGAGATCTTCCAGGTTGCGGATCTTGCTGGTGGCATGTCGCGCCAGGGCCAGCGGCAGGTCGTCGGCGGAAATACCGCTGCCATCGTCGCGCACCCGCAGCAATTTGACGCCGCCCTGCTCGACATCGACATCGATGCGTTTGGCGCCGGAGTCGAGGCTGTTTTCCAGCAACTCCTTGATCACCGAGGCCGGGCGTTCAACCACCTCACCGGCGGCAATCTGGTTCGCCAGTCGAGGGCTGAGCAGCTCGATGCGGGCCGCGTTGGTCAACTCCTGGCTCATTCTTTGGCTGCCAGTTCAGTGCCGGGGATGGTCAAGTGCTGACCAACCTTCAGCTCGTCGCTCGCCAGGTTGTTGGCACTGCGCAGCGTGGCCGGCGACACCTGGTAACGCACGGCGATCATCGCCAGCGTCTCGCCCGGGTTTACCCGATGGTCGCGCGGACCCTGGGCGATTTTCCCGGAGTCACGCAGCCAGGCAATGTAAGTGCCTGGTGGCGGATTTTGCTGGAAGAACTGACGCACGCCGCTGCTGATGGAGCGTGCCAGCGCCTGCTGGTGGCTGGACGCGGCGAGCTTGGACGCTTCGTTGGCGTTGGAGATGAACCCGGTTTCTACCAGGATCGACGGAATGTCTGGCGACTTCAGCACCATGAACCCGGCTTGCTCAACCCGTTGCTTGTGCAGCGGCGTGACCCGACCGATGTTGCTCAAGACTTTCTGACCGACGTTGAGGCTGGAGGTCAGGGACGCGGTCATCGACAGATCGAGCAGCACGCCGGCGAGCATGCGGTCCTTGTCGTCCAGGCTGACGTTGCCGGCCCCCCCGATCAGGTCGGAACGGTTTTCACTGTCGGCCAGCCAGCGCGCGGTTTCAGACGTTGCGCCGCGATCCGACAGCGCGAACACCGAGGCACCGAAAGCGGCGGCCGAAGGCGCGGCGTCGGCGTGGATCGATACGAACAGGTCCGCACCCTTCTTGCGGGCGATCTCGGTACGCCCGCGCAACGGAATGAAGTAGTCGCCGGTACGGGTCAGCTCGGCGCGGAACCCCTTGATGCCGTTGACCTGGCGTTGCAATTCGCGGGCAATCTGCAGCACCACGTCTTTTTCACGCTGACCGCGAGAACCGGAAGCCCCCGGGTCTTCACCGCCGTGACCGGCATCGATGACCACAATGATGTCGCGCTTGCCCGCCGGGGCTGGCGGCAATTTGATTGCAGGTTCGGTCGGCGTGACCGGTACGGCCGGCACCGTGGCCACCGATGGCGTCGGCGCGGGAGGCGGCGCAGCGTCGGACGGGTTATCGAACAGGTCGACCACCAGTCGGTTGCCGTACTGGGCGTTGGGAGCCAGGGAGAAGCTTTTCGGGGTGACGGCCTTTTTCAGGTCGATGACCACTCGCAGGTCGGTCGGCGTGCGCTGGGCCGAACGCATCGCCGTGATCGGGGTATTGGCGCTATTGACGTTCAACGGTGCACCCAGGGTGGCGCCATTGATGTCGATGACCAGGCGATCCGGAGCCGTCAGGGTAAAGACGCTATGCTGCACCGGACCTGTCAGGTCGAACACCAGCCGTGTGTTGTCCGGCGCTCGCCACAGGCGAACGCTGTTGACCTTCGTCTCGGCCACAGCGTCGACGGTCACCGCCAGAAACATCACCCCTACGGCAGCCACCAACGCGCGAAAGCGCATACCTAACCCCATCATCTATTTGGATTCCAATGCCAAAGCGGCACACCACGACTCGCCGCGCGAGCCCTGGGATAAAATTTTCAGCGAACGCCCGCTGTCTTGCGGGCTAATGGTAATGGTCAGGTCGGGCTTTGGCAAAAAGCCTGCACCTTTATCGGGCCATTCGATCAGGCACAGTGCGTCGTCTTCGAAATAGTCGCGGATACCCAGGAATTCCAGCTCTTCGGGATCAACCAGGCGATACAGGTCGAAATGGAAGGCGCGAATGTCGCCGATCTCGTAAGGCTCGACCAGGGTGAAGGTCGGGCTTTTTACCGCCCCGACGTGCCCCAGGCCACGGATGATGCCCCGGGACAGCGTGGTTTTCCCCGCCCCCAGATCCCCCTCGAGAAAAATCAGACCGTGCCCTTTTGTCGTGTGGGCGATACGTGCGCCAAACGCGGTCATCGCCTCTTCATCAGCCAGGTACAGGGTTACTTCAGACACGGTGCATGCTCCTCCAACAACTGACGAATGGCTGGAATCAGATCACTGGCCGCCAGCCCGCGGCCACATTTACCTTGTTGCTCGCCCGCATTGGCGTGCAGCCAGACCGCCAGGCAGGTCGCATCGAACGCGTCCATGCCCTGGGCCAGCAATGCGCCGACCAGCCCGGCCAGCACATCCCCCAAACCGGCGGTGGCCATGGCGGGATGCCCCTGATGACACACGGCCAACCGCCCGTCGGGACTGGCGATCAGGCTGCCGGCCCCCTTGAGCACCACCACGGCTGTATATTTTTTGCTCAACGCATGGGCCGCCGCAGGGCGATCGGCCTGAACTTGCGCGGTGCTCATGCCCAGTAACCGCGCCGCCTCGCCAGGATGCGGGGTGATCACGCAATCCTTGGGTAGATTCACGCGTTCCTCGGCCAACAGATTCAGCGCATCGGCGTCCCAGACTTGCGGCAGTGGCGCGTTGGCCGCGGCCGACAACAGGCCGCGTCCCCAGGCGCCCTGACCCAGGCCTGGACCGACGACCAGTACGGACACCTTCTGCAGCAATCCCATCAACTGATTGGCCGACGAAGTGCCCAGCACCATCGCCTCGGGGATTCTGGCCAGCGCGGCAGGCACGTGTTCGCTACGGGTCGCCACCGAGACCATGCCCGCCCCACTGCGCAGCGCACTTTGCGCACTCAGCAGGATCGCCCCACCCAGGCCACGATCACCGCCGATCAGCAGCACATGACCGAATTTGCCTTTATGGGAGGTGGGTGTTCGCGGGGCCAGCCGGGGCAAATTGCTGGTCGTCAGTCGACGGGCACTGGTCGGCGCGGCTTCAAGCAGCGGCGGATCGGCGTGCAGGTCGTTGAAGACCAGCTCACCCACCACGTCCGCCGCATCGCCGGTGAACAACCCCAGTTTCAAGCCGATGAAGGTGACCGTCAGATCGGCCCGGATCGCGCAGCCGAGGATGCGACCCGTATCGGCGCATAACCCGGAAGGGATATCCACCGCCGCCACTGGCAATCCGCTGGCATTGATTGCCGCGATGACGCTGGCGTACGGCTCGCGTACGTCACCGGTCAGCCCGGTGCCGAGCAAGGCGTCCAGCACCAGGCCGCGAAGCCCGGATGGCGCGCACCAGGTTTCGATGAAAACGTTTTCGAACAGTGCCTCGGCATGGGCCAGCGCCGCATCCCCGCCTAGCCGCTGCGGATCACCCGCTGCGAGTACCCGCACCGACCACCCGGCACGCTTGGCCAGCACCGCCACCAGATAACCGTCGCCGGCGTTGTTGCCATGACCGGCGACAACGGTCAACTCGTTTGCCGTCGGCCACTCACGCACCAGCGCACGCCAGGTTGCCCGCGCCGCGCGCTGCATCAGTTCGAAGCCCGGTGTGCCGGCCGCGATCAGGCTCGCATCGAGCCCTCGGACCTGCACGGCGCTGTACAGCGCGTCGGGTAAATCATCTTTAGTGTGCGGCATGCGTCTTCAGGCTCCGATGTCTGGCAGAATTATACGCACCTCAGCTCCGGTTTCTCTCGCCTCATGCCCGCTATTACCAATGACCTGCCCACCCTCGCCCAATCCATCAAGGATTGGGGCCGCGAGCTGGGCTTCCAGCAAGTCGGCATCAGCGGCCTCGACCTGGCCGAGCATGAGCAGCACCTGCAACGCTGGCTCGACGCCGGCTACCATGGCGAAATGGACTACATGGGCGCCCATGGCAGCAAACGCTCGCATCCGGAAGAGCTGGTGCCGGGCACGTTGCGCGTGGTTTCGCTGCGCATGGACTACCTGTCGGGCGATACCAAAATGGCGCAGCTGCTGGCCCAACCGGAGAAAGCCTACGTCTCGCGTTATGCCTTGGGCCGCGATTACCACAAATTGATCCGTAAACGCGTGCAACAACTGGCGGAAAAAATCCAGCAGGCCATCGGCCCATTCGGCTACCGCGCCTTCGTCGACAGCGCCCCGGTGCTGGAAAAAGCCATCGCGGAACAGGCTGGCCTTGGCTGGATCGGCAAAAACACCCTGGTCTTGAATCGAAAGGCCGGCAGTTATTTTTTCCTCGCCGAACTGTTCGTCGATTTGCCGCTGCCAGTGGACCCGCCCCATGCCACCGAACATTGCGGCCGATGCAGCGCCTGCCTCGACATCTGCCCGACCAATGCCTTCGTCGGCCCCTATGTGCTGGACGCCCGACGCTGCATTTCCTACCTGACCATCGAACTCAAGGGCGCCATTCCCGAGGAGCTGCGACCGCTGATCGGCAACCGGGTGTTCGGCTGCGATGACTGCCAGATTGTCTGCCCGTGGAACCGCTTTGCCCGCCCGTCGGGCGAAAGCGACTTCAAGCCACGGCATAACCTGGACAACGCCGACCTGGCTGACCTGTTCATGTGGGATGAAGACAGGTTTCTCAGCAGCACCGAAGGTTCGCCGCTAAGACGGGCAGGTTATGAAAGCTGGCTGCGCAATCTGGCCGTCGGGCTGGGTAACGCGCCTTCAACGATTCCAGTGCTGGAGGCGTTAAAGGCGCGTCGGGAATATCCATCCGAAATGGTCCGCGAACACGTCGAGTGGGCGCTAAAACAACACGGAATCCTGTAGGAGCTGCCGAAGGCTGCGATCTTTTGATTTTGAACATCAACGCCGAGATCGCAGCCGTCGGCAGCTCGTACAGGTAAACCCGGGTTCAGGCTTCGTCGTTGTAGACGAACTTGGGCATTTCCCAATGGAAACGGATCGCCAGCAATCGCAGCAGGAAGCCGCCGAACAGCGTGATCAGAATCGCCTGTTCTCCCGGCACGTTCAGGTAAAGGCATAGCATGTAACACCACGCCGCCGCGAACGAGACGCTGGCGTACAGCTCGCGACGGAAGATCAGCGGGATGTCGTTGCAGAAGATGTCGCGCAGGATGCCGCCGAACACCCCGGTGATCACACCACTGACCGAGGCAACCAGCATGCCATGGCCCATTTCCAGGGCGGTCATGCAGCCGATCAGGGTGAACGCCACCAGCCCGACGGCGTCGAGCACCAGGAATAGCGAGCGCAGGTGGCGCATCCAGCGGGCGGTGAACACGGTGAACATCGCCGCGATGGTGGTCAGTACCAGGTATTCCGGGTGTTTGACCCAGGTCAGCGGATAGTGGCCAAGCAACACATCGCGCACCGAACCGCCACCCAATGCCGTGACGCAGGCAATCAGCACCACGCCAAACCAATCCATTCCGCGACGGCCCGCAGACAGGGCGCCGGTCATGGCCTCGGCGGTGATGGCGATCAGGTAGAGCATCAGCAACATGGTGGCGGTCCTTGCAGAAAGGCGCGCAGTCTAGCCATTTAGCATCAGCACCAAAAGAGGGCGGGAGCACCACAACCCCCTGTAGGAGCTGCCGCAGGCTGCGATCTTTTGATTTTTAGAAAAGACAGATCAAAAGATCGCAGCCTGCGGCAGCTCCTACAGGGAGACCATGTCAGGCCTTGATGAAGTGCTGGCGATAATGCTGCAGCTCGGCGATCGATTCGCGGATGTCATCGAGGGCCAGGTGGGTACTGCCCTTCTTGAAGCTGTCGCGTACGTCTGGCGCCCAGCGTGCGGCCAGTTCCTTGAGGGTCGAGACGTCGAGGTTGCGGTAGTGGAAATAGCTTTCCAGGGATTTCATGTGGGTATAAAGGAAGCGACGATCCTGGCAGATGCTGTTGCCACAGATCGGCGACTTGCCCTTGGGCACCCATTTCTCCAGGAAGGCGATGGTTTCGGCTTCAGCCTCGGCCATGCTGATACGGCTGTCGCGAACGCGCTGGGTCAGGCCCGAACCGCCATGTTGACGGGTGTTCCACTCATCCATGCCAGCGAGGATTTCATCGCTGTGGTGGATGGCGATCACCGGGCCTTCGGCCAGGGTGTTCAGGTCACTGTCGGTGACGATGGTGGCCATCTCGATGATGACGTCGGTATCAGGGTTCAGACCGGTCATTTCCAGGTCGATCCAGATCAGGTTCTGCGGGTTTTGCATGTGTCGGCTCCTAGGCAATGCTGCGCAGTTTAGCTTAGGCCGGTGGCCGGGCGTGCTAAACTCGCGGCCGTTTTACCTAATCGCTGCATTCTTGATACGGAACACCCATGGCCAAACGCCAACTCAATCGTCGTCAAAACTGGCGCATCGAAAAGATTCAGGGCGAACGCGCTGCCCGCGCCGCCAAACGCGAGTCCTCGGCCGTCGAGGCACTTGAGGGCGGCGATCTGGGCCCGGAACAGCACGGCCTGGTGATCGCGCACTTCGGTGTGCAGGTCGAAGTCGAAGCCCTCGATGGCGAGCATGCCGGCCAGGTGTTCCGTTGCCACTTGCGGGCCAACCTGCCTGCGCTGGTGACCGGCGATCAAGTGGTCTGGCGTGCCGGCAACCAGGGTATCGGCGTGATCGTGGCGCAATCGCCGCGCAACACCGAACTGTGCCGCCCGGATAGCCGAGGCCAGCTCAAGCCAGTGGCGGCCAACGTCGACATGATCGTCATCGTGTTCGCGCCATTGCCTGAACCTCATGCCAACCTGATCGACCGCTATCTGGTAGCCGCTGAACACGCGGGGATCAAGCCGCTGCTGTTGCTGAACAAGTTCGACCTGATCGACGAGCACAACGCCCCGGCGTTGAATGCCTTGCTGGCGGTCTACCGCACCCTGGGTTACCCGGTGCTCGAAGTGTCGGCCCACCACGGCAACGGCATGGAGCAGCTGCAAAAACAGTTGGACGGACGCATCAGTGTGTTCGTCGGCCAGTCCGGCGTCGGCAAGTCATCGCTGGTCAACAGCCTGCTGCCGGAGGTCGAGACCCGCGTCGGCCCGTTGTCCGAGCTGTCCGGCCAGGGCACTCACACCACCACCACCGCACGATTGTTCCACTTCCCCGGTGGCGGTGAACTGATCGACTCCCCGGGTATCCGCGAGTTCGGCCTGGGTCACGTCAGCCGTGCCGACGTCGAAGCCGGCTTCATCGAGTTCAACGACCTGCTTGGCACTTGTCGCTTCCGTGACTGCAAGCACGACCGCGAACCCGGTTGCGCCCTGCTCAAGGCCCTGGAAGACGGCCGCGTGCAGCAACAACGGATGAACAGCTACCGCTCGATCATCGCCAGCTTGCCGGAAAACGGTTACTGAGACGTTTCCCGCAGATGTGAAAAAGCCGCGATCATTTCGCGGCTTTTTTGTTTTGCATGTCTGAAGATGTAATCCCTGTTCAGCCCCGTTCGCGAGCAAGCCCGCTCCCACACTGGACCGAATCGTCTTTTTGGGAGCGGGCTTGCTCGCGAAGGCGGCCGGATAGCCACACCTTTCTTTCTAAATCACTGTTTCGGCGCTTCACCCGGCTTCGGCGCCGGATCATCGAACAGGTTCAGCCGTTCACGAAGCTCATGGGCCGGCAATGGCTCCTTGTCTGCCGGCAACGCGTTCGGGTCGACCGGCGTGGCCGGCGCCTGGCCCGGAGCCGCTGGCGGGGCATCGGGCGCCGGTTCCGCGCCTTGCGAACCTTCGATGGCACGCTGGGCTTTCTTGGTCAGCACAATGATGTCGATACGGCGGTTGACCGGGTTGAACGGATGTTCGCGGTCAAACAACGCCGACGAGGCATAGCCGACCACCCTCGCCACTTGCGTATCCGGATAGCTGCCCGCAACCAGCGCACGGCGGGCGGCGTTGGCACGGTTGGCCGAGAGTTCCCAGTTACCGAAATCACCCTGGCCGATGTACGGCTTGGCGTCGGTGTGGCCGCTGATGCTGATCTTGTTCGGCACCGCCTTGATGGTGTCGGCCATGGCCAGCAGGATGTCTTCGAAATATGGCTTCAGTCGCGCACTGCCTGAGTCGAACATCGGGCGGTTCTCGGCGTCCACGATCTGGATGCGCAAGCCGTCCGGGGTGATCTCGAACATGATCTGGTCTTTGAATTTCTGCAGCTGCGGATTTTCTTCGACCTTGTTCTGCAGTTCCTGCAGCAACAGTTCCAGGCGCTCCTTCTCCACCATCTCGGCCATGCCTTCGACCTGTTCGGCGTCGACGGTCACCTTGTCCGGCTGCGGCTGGGATTTCACCTCGGGGTTCAAGGTATTTTCCGGTGCCAGGGTCGGCGTACCGCCCAGGTCGATGATGTACGGCGTGCCGCTTTCGGAGAAGCCGATCGGGTCCTTGAAGTAACCGGCGATGGCGATCTTCTGTTCCGGGGTGGCGGTGGACAACAGCCACAACACCAGGAAGAACGCCATCATCGCCGTGGCGAAGTCGGCGAAGGCGATTTTCCAGGCGCCCCCGTGATGCCCAGCGGCGTAGCGCTTGACGCGCTTGATGATTATCGGCTGGTTATTTTCCATTTCTTAGCGACCACGAACCGCTTGTTCCAGCTCGGCGAAGCTAGGACGGTGCGCCGGGTACAGCACCTTGCGCCCGAACTCCACGGCCAGCGACGGCGGCATGCCGGAAGCCGAGGCCACCAGCGAGGCCTTGATGGCTTCGTAGACGTTCAGTTCTTCCTTGGCATCGTGGGCCAGGGAATGGGCCAACGGGCCGAAGAAGCCGTAGGCGGCGAGAATACCGAAGAACGTACCGACGAGTGCCGCACCGACGTGCAGGCCGATAGAGGCTTGATCGCCCTCACCCAGGGAGGCCATGGTCACCACGATACCCAATACCGCCGCGACGATACCAAAGCCGGGCATGCCGTCAGCGATGCCGTTCACCGCGTGGGATGGGTGCTCCAGGTCTTCCTTGAGGCTGTACAGCTCCATGTCGAACAGACCTTCAAGCTCATGGGGCGCCATGTTGCCGGAGGACATGATGCGCAGGTAATCGCAAACGAACGCGGTCATGCGTTCGTCCTTGAGCACCGTCGGGTACTTGGCAAAGATCGGACTCGCGGCGGCATCTTCGATATCCGCCTCAATAGCCATCATGCCTTCGCGGCGGCTCTTGTTGAGGATCTCGTAGATCAGGCCCAGGACTTCAAGATAGAAGGCATGGCTGAAGCGCGAACCGAACATGCTCAGGGACTTCTTGAGCACGTGCATGGTCATGTAGCCGGGGTTGGCCTGCAGGAATGCACCAAGGGCCGCGCCCCCGATAATCATGACCTCGAAAGGCTGGATCAGGGCGGCGATTTTACCGTGGGAGAGCACGTATCCGCCGAGCACGCTCGCGAATACGACAATGATGCCGATTATTTTAGCCATAGGTAGGAGAGCACTTACTGAGTCGGGTTCAAGGTCATATTCGGAAGTTAAAAAATCTCTTCTTCTACTTATCGGCAAAACTGCGCCAGACTATAGCCAGTTCAGGCGAAAAGCTAATTTGACCCACTCCGGGCATAGGTAACGCAGAAGATGATCGCCTCCAGACATGGCTAACGAAACGAACGTCCCGACCCAAAAACCGACCACTCTCCAAGGCTGGGTCCAGCTTCTGGATGGCGTGCGACTGCCCGTTCCCCAGGCCAGTCACGACCGTGTCTGCCGGGCGATCCGCGATAGCCGCAGTTCGCTGCGCGACATCGCCGACCTGATGCAGGACAGCCCGGCCCTGGCCTTGAGCGTGATCCGCGAAGCCAACCGACACACCCATGGCAGCATGACCGAGCCTGCGGAAAACCTTGAGGTCGCGATCAATCGTCTCGGCCTCAAGCGCACCGAAGAACTGCTCGAACGCCTGCCTGCGGTGCCCCTGGGCGACATTCCGAAAGCCCTGCGCCAGTTGCAGATGATCAGCCAGCACGCCAGCCAGCAGGCCAACGGCTTTTTCGCCAGCCGGCTGGCGCGCCTGTGGCAGGACATCCACTGGGGCAGCCTGCTGTTCCTTTCGCCGCTGTGGCCCCTGGCATTGACGCACCCGCATCTGCTCGAAGACTGGGAGCTGCGGGTCATTCATAAAGGCGAGTCGGCGCGCAAAGTCGAAAAGCAATTGTTTGGCGCACGCCTGCTGGATATCGGCCTGGCCCTGGTTGACGTCTGGCGCCTGCCGATCTGGGTGCAGCAGGGATATAAACTGCTGCTCACCGAACAGCGGGAACTGGTGAAAGTCCTGCGCATAGCCCGCGACAGCGCGCATCCCTTGCGTCAGCAGAACCGCCTCGACGACGATCCGACCCTGCGCCGCTGGCTGAATCAACCGGCCAACACGGTGCTGCTGGCCAACGGCCTGGCGCTCTCGGCGCAACAGGCGTGGGACAGCCCGCACAGCGAGCGCTGGCAGTACCTGACCAGTCTGTATCTGCAAATGCCGATGGACGAGGTCCAGCAGCAACTGCACCAGCAGGCGGCCAACAGTGCGCGCAATCACGCCATGCCCGACCTCTGGCACCCTGCCGTTGCGCTGATCTGGCCGTGGGGCACGAACCGCGTTCACGCCGGCCTGTTGCCGGCCCCGGCGCCCACCGCCGAAGACCTGGCAAAATGGCGTCGACAATGTGCCGAGTTGCTGATCGAGCCGAGTCGCTTCACCAACGCCATGCACTTGACCACTTCGGCCCGTGACGCCCTCGTGGCCTGCGGCATGCGCCGCGTGATAATCCTGATGGCCGATCGCACCCACGCCAACCTGCGCGTGCACCAGACGGCCGGATTGCCAAAAGAAGTCGCAGGCCTCAATTTGGTCGTCAGTCAGAGCACGGTGCTGCAACGCTTGCTCGCGCAACAGGCTCAAGTGCGCCTGACTCCGGCCAACAATGCACAGTTTTCCGCCTTGCTGCCCAACAGCCTGCGCTCGCAGTTCAGTGGTGAACACCTGCTGCTGCGCTCGCTGGTCAACAACGGCAGGGTGATCATGATCGTGGTGGCGGATCAGGGCGGCGGGCCGTTTTCGGATATTACCGTGCAAGCCTTCGGCAAAACCGCGCAGTGCATCGAGAAAGCGCTGCACAGCTTTAGTCAACGCGGCAAATGAGGCTGCGTTACAATCCTCCCTTTTGTGCTCTGGAGACCTCACATGTCTGACTTCTCTGGCTTGCCGCTGGTCATCGAGCCGAGCGACTTGCTCCCTCGTCTCGATGCCCGCGAACTGATCCTGGTGGACCTGACCAGCAGCGCCCGCTATACCGAAGGGCATCTTCCCGGTGCGCGGTTTGTCGATCCGAAACGCACGCAGCTCGGCCAGGCACCTGCGCCGGGGCTGATGCCGCCCAAAGCGGCACTTGAAGCGTTATTCGGCGAGCTGGGACACAACCCCGACGCGGTCTATGTGGTGTACGACGACGAAGGCGGCGGTTGGGCCGGGCGCTTTATCTGGCTCCTGGATGTCATTGGCCACCGCAAGTATCACTACGTCGACGGTGGACTGCCGGCCTGGCTGGCAGCGGGCTTGCCCATGTCGATCCAGGTCCCGCCTGCCGTTGGTGGCCCGGTTGCACTGACCCTTCACGATGAGCCCACGGCCACCCGTGAATACCTGCAAAGCCGGCTCGGCGCTGCCGACCTGGCGATCTGGGACGCACGCGGACCGCTGGAGTACTCCGGCGAGAAAGTCCTGGCGGCCAAGGGCGGGCACATTCCCGGTGCGGTCAATTTCGAATGGACCGCCGGCATGGATCAGGCACGCCAGCTGCGTATCCGCACTGATATGCCGCAAATCCTCGAAAAGCTCGGCATCACGCCGGACAAGGAAATCATTACCCACTGCCAGACCCATCACCGGTCCGGCTTCACGTATCTGGTGGCCAAGTCCCTCGGTTATCCGCGGGTCAAGGGCTACGCCGGCTCCTGGGGCGAATGGGGCAATCATCCCGACACCCCTGTAGAGAATTAAGGTTTTTAAGGACAGTTAATGAACAAGCGTCTGTTTATCCTCAGCCAGTACCTGCTGCCTCACAACCTGCTCTCGCGACTGGCCGGCTGCATCGCCGAATGCCGCGTGCGCTGGTTCAAGAATGCCTTCACCGCCTGGTTCGCCCAGCGTTACCAGGTGAACATGTCCGAGGCGCTGGTTGAAGACCTGACCGCCTACGAGCACTTCAATGCCTTCTTCACCCGCGCCCTGAAAGATGGCGCGCGTCCGCTGGACGAAACGCCGGGCGCGATCCTCAGCCCGGCCGACGGCGCGGTCAGCCAGCTTGGCCCTATCGAGCACGGTCGCGTGTTCCAGGCCAAGGGCCACAGCTTCAGCGTACTGGAACTGCTGGGGGGCGACGCCGCCAACGCCGCGCCGTTCATGGGCGGTGATTTCGCAACCATCTACCTGTCACCAAAGGATTACCACCGGGTACACATGCCGCTGGCCGGCACCCTGCGCGAAATGGTCTACATCCCGGGCCGCCTGTTTTCGGTCAACCAGACCACCGCAGAAAACGTCCCGGAACTGTTCGCCCGCAATGAGCGCGTGGCCTGCATTTTCGACACCGAGCGCGGGCCAATGGCCGTGGTGCTGGTGGGCGCGATGATTGTGGCGTCGATCGAAACCGTGTGGGCCGGGCTGGTCACGCCGCCGAAACGCGAGCTGAAAACCTTCCGCTACGACGAAGCCGCACGCGCGCCGATCCACCTGGAAAAAGGTGCGGAACTGGGTCGCTTCAAGTTGGGTTCGACCGCTGTCGTGCTGTTCGGGCCGGATCAGGTGAAATGGGCTGAAGAACTGGCGGCGGGCTCGCCGGTGCAGATGGGCCAGGGCATGGGCCTGCCGAAAGCCTGAGCTACATGAAGTACTCATGTGGGAGCGGGCTTGCTCGCGAAAGCGGTGTGTCAGTTAGCAGATAAGCCACCTGACAGACCGCATTCGCGAGCAAGCCCGCTCCCACATTGGTCATGAGTGCATCAAAGTTGTCCGTCGCGATCGCGGAAGCCCAGCAGGTAAAGCACGCCATCCAGCCCCAGCGTCGATATCGCCTGCTTCGCCGACTGCTTGACCAGTGGCTTGGCGCGGAACGCCACGCCCAACCCGGCAATCGCCAGCATCGGCAAATCGTTGGCACCGTCGCCGACCGCAATGGTCTGCTCCAGTCGCAAGCCTTCCTTGTGCGCCAGCTCCTTCAGCAGATCAGCCTTGCGCTGCGCATCCACAATCGGCTCGACCGCCACGCCGGTGACCTTGCCATCGATCACTTCCAGTTCGTTGGCGAACACGTAATCAATGCCCAGCTTGGCCTGCAGTTGCTTGGCGAAGTAGGTGAAGCCGCCGGACAGGATGGCCGTCTTGTAGCCCAGGCGCTTGAGTTCGGCAAACAGGGTCTCGGCGCCCTCGGTCAGGCGCAGCGAGGCACCGATCGAATCCAGCACGCCGACATCCAGCCCCTTGAGCAATGCCAGGCGCTCCTTGAAGCTGGCGCGGAAATCCAGCTCGCCGGCCATCGCCCGCTCGGTGATTTCCGACACTTTGTCGCCCACGCCGGCCGCCTTGGCCAGTTCATCGATGACTTCAGCTTCGATCAGGGTCGAGTCCATGTCGAACACCGCCAGGCGACGGTTGCGACGGAACAGCGAATCTTCCTGGAAGGCGATATCGACGTTCAGCTCCTGTGCCACGCTGAGGAATTCAGCCCGCAGCGCCTGCGGATCGGCCGCTTCGCCGCGCACCGAAAACTCGATGCAGCCCTTGCCTTTGTCGGCCGGCGTATCCAGCGGCATGCGCCCGGACAGACGATCGATGTGGTCGATGTTCAGGCCATACTTGGCGGTAATCGAACTCACGGCCTGCAATTGGCCGGCAGTCACCTTGCGCGTCAACAAGGTCACGATGTGGCGTTTTTTGCCCTGGTTACCGACCCACTGCTGGTAATCCTCTTCAGAGACCGGCGTGAAACGCACCTGTTGATCGAGCTCATAACCCTTGAACAGGATGTCCTTGAGGACCGACTGGCCTTGTTCGGTGCCGGGAATCTCAACCAGGATGCCGAACGACAGGGTGTCGTGGATCACCGCCTGACCGATGTCGAGAATGTTCACACCACCCTGGGCCAGAACGCCGGTAATGGCCGCAGTCAGACCGGGACGGTCGACTCCCGTGATGTTTATCAGGACGATTTCGCGCAAGGCGCACCCCCGCAAGTGGAAAAAAACCGCATTCTACTCACTTTCAGTGACCATCGGGCACCGTGAGCGCTTTGCCGGTCTAGGGCCTGTCGCTATACTGCGCGTCAACTTCACGGACTAAAGAGCCGAGCGCAAGTGAACCGGCCCACGCCAGTAAAAACCGATAACTTCTTTCTGCTGATCTTCCGGGCACTGCGCCATCGCCGTGTACCGATTGCATTGCGCATTGCCAGCCATAACGTGATCCTGGTCGCCCTGGCCCTGGTGATCTACGCCTGCGTGATGGGTTTGCAGTTCAAGCAGGCCATGCACGAGCAGGCGGATGCGCTGGGTGAAAGCCTGACCACGCAGACAGCCACTTCGGCGACCGAGCTATTGGTGTCTAACGACATTCTCAGCCTCAATGTGCTGCTCAACAACCTGACCAAGAACAAACTGGTGGCCCACGCGGCCATCTACAGCATGGATAACCGCATCCTTGCCGAGGCGGGCCAGCGTCCCAAGCACGGCCTGCTGGGCGAGGCCGAAGGCATCTACCAGAGCAAGATCACCTTCCAGGACGTGACCGCCGGTCAATTGCGCATCAGCCTGGACATGGATCAGTTCCAGCAGCCGATGACGATCAGCCTGCAGAGCATGGGCATCTTGAGCGCGATCCTGCTGGCGTTGTCCCTGGCCTTGAGCCTGCGCCTGGGTCGGCACATCTCTACGCCACTCCTGCAATTGCGGGTATGGCTGCGCCACATTGACGAGCACACCCCGGCCACCGAACGCCAGGACGAGATCGGCGACCTGGCGCGCCAGCTGCACGCCAACTTCGCACCGGAACCGGCCGAACCCGAGCCCGAACCGGAGCCCGAGTTCGACGACAGCGATTACGACGATGCGGAACCTGGGTTCGAAGTACGCAACCTGCGGGATCCGAGCTTCGACGAAAGCCGGCCGATGGCCGCGATGAAAGCAGCCCCGCGGCGGACTGTCAGCACCGTCGAAGACGATGACGACGAGGCGTTCGCCGACCTGCTCGATGACTCGCAAGACAACGCCTCGAAGCCGCTGGCCAAACCCGTGGTTTCCAATGTGCCGCAGCACAGCGCCGTCCTGGCCGTACAGCTGGGTTCCCAGGAGCAACTGCGGCGCCTGCCCCGCGCGCGCCTGGAAGAATTGCTCAAGCGCTACCGCGACTGCCTCGACCAGGCCGCTTCGCTGTACCAGAGCGAACTGCACACCCTGAACGATGGCAGCACGCTGATGCTGTTCCACACCGAAGACAGCGGCGACGACTACCTGACCAACGCCATCTGCTGCGGCGAGTTGTTGCGGGCGCTGGGCCACCAGTTGCAGATCGAAGTCGCCGACAGTGGCATCACCCTGCAATTGCAGTTGGGCCTGACCCTGGGCGACGCGCTGTTCGGCCTGAGCCAGATCGACCTGCTGCTGACCGACCCCGCCCAGGACGCCCTGGCCCTGTCCCAACACAGCCGCAACCTGCTGCTGGTGGAGCGCAAGATCAGTGACGATGCGCTGATCCGCCAGCGTGCCCGTATCCGGCCGATTGCCAGCCCTGAGGGTGCTTGCTGCGTGGAGCGCTTGATGGAGCCTTATCCGTCGATGCTGGAACGGCAACTGGCGCGGATGCATGAGCGTCGGGCGTAACAGCCTCGATATGAAGAAGCCCGCACACGAGTGATCGTCTGCGGGCTTTTTGTTGCCTGCCCTATCGCCTTCGCGAGCAAGCCCGCTCCCACAATAGCCGGTGTACGACCCAAAACCCTGTGGGAGCGGGCTTGCTCGCGAAGTGGCCGGGACAGGCACCAGAAGATCTCCAACCTGCAGAAACAACAAAGCCCGCATCAAGGCGGGCTTTGTGCAGTACAGCTCCGGACTTAGAAGCGGAACACTTCCATATCCGTGCGAATTGGCGAAGCCATGGGGATTTTCGGCTGCTTTTCCTGCTCCGCCGCCGGCGCAACAGGCTTGGGTGCGGCTTTTTTCGGGACTTCGGCGATCGGCGGCTGGTTAGCCAGCGGCTTGAGCGCCACCGACAGCTGTTCGGCGAGTTTCTGCAACAACACACCCTGGGCCTGAACCTGGGCGGCCGTGGTGCCAGCGTGCTGCTCCTGAAGATGAATGATGCGGTTGTCGCGCACCTGGCCACGGCGGTCAATCAGGCGCCATTGCGCATCGAGAATCGCCGGTTGTTTCTGACCCGAGTCCAGGCGGGTGATGGTCAGCAGAACCTGGACATCCGGCGTGAAGCCAACGGTGGCCGGCGCCAGCACCACGCGCTGGCTGTCCAGGTGACCGGCGACCTGGCGCAGCAACAGCTGATCGATGTCCGAAGACAGGCTCCCCGCCCAACGACCGTCGACCGACGCTTGCAGGCTGCCATCGGGCTGACGCTGCAGCAGGGTTTCACGCTGCAGGTAGTCAGCCACGGTAACCGGGCCGAGCAAAACCGCCATGCCCGCGCTTTGCGCAGGCTGAACCGGGCTTCCGCTGTCCAGCTGATACAGCGACACCGGTTGGTGCACGCTGCAACCCGCCAGGCCAAGAACGCCGGCGAGCATCAAAATAAAAGGAAGGCGCAGAGCAGTCATCGTCCCATCCAGGTGATCGCCACAAGGCTGATCACAGTGAAAATACTCAAAAAATATGAAGAACGCTCGGCCACGCCGGCGCTTGAAAGGCCATATCATCCGTGAATATGCGTTCCGACTCCAGCGCGAAAGCGTCGATCTACGCGTTAAATCGTAGATCGAGCGCTCTAGGACGCTTAATTGAGGTTTTCGACGAGCAGCGCATCCACCCTCTGGAAGCCTCGTGGCAACTTGTTACCACGACGACCACGCTCACCCTTGTAGTGTTCGAGGTCGTCCGCTTTCAGTGACAAGGTACGTTTTCCGGCCTGCAGCACCAAGGTGGCGCCTTCCGGTATGACGGCGATGTCCGTGACATACTCTTCGCGACTGGCCACACGTTCACCGGGAATACCGATGATCTTGTTGCCTTTGCCCTTACCTAATTGTGGCAGATCGCTGATCTTGAAGATCAGCAGGCGACCTTCGGTGGTCACCGAAGCCAGCCAGTTCTGTTCACGATCGGCCACCGGACGCGGCAGGATCACCTTGGCGTTGTTCGGCAGGCTCAACAGCGCCTTGCCCGCCTTGTTCTTGGCCTGCAGGTCTTCGCCCTTGACCACGAAACCGTAACCGGCGTCGGACGCAATGACATACAACGCATCGTCTTCCGGCATCAGCACGCATTCAAAGCTCGCCCCGGGCGGCGGCGTCAGACGGCCGGTCAGCGGCTCGCCCTGGCCACGGGCCGATGGCAACGTATGCGCGGCCACCGAGTAGCTGCGGCCGGTGGAGTCGATGAACACCGCAAACTGGTTGGAACGGCCCGCCGCCAGCGCCTTGAATCCGTCGCCGGCCTTGTAGGAAAGCCCGGTGGCATCGATTTCGTGGCCCTTGGCGGAGCGAACCCAGCCTTTTTCCGACAGCACAACGGTGACTTTCTCGTTGGGCAGCAGGTCGTGTTCGGTCAGCGCCTTGGCTTCGGCACGCTCGACAATCGGCGAGCGCCGGTCGTCGCCATAGGTTTCGGCGTCCTTGATCAACTCGGTGCGCACCAGCTTCTTCAGCTTGGCTTCGCTGCTCAGCAGGGCTTGCAGCTTGGCTTGTTCCTTGAGCAGTTCGTCCTGCTCGGCACGCAGCTTCATTTCTTCCAGGCGAGCCAACTGGCGCAACCGGGTGTCGAGAATGTAGTCGGCCTGGATTTCGCTCAGGGCGAAACGCTCGATCAGCGCGGCCTTTGGATGCTCCTCGGTACGAATGATGTGAATCACTTCATCCAGGTTGAGGTAGGCGATCAACAAACCGTCCAACAGGTGCAGGCGGCGCTCGACTTTATCGAGGCGGAATTGCAGGCGGCGACGCACGGTCTGCACGCGGAACTCCAGCCATTCCACCAGCAAGGCACGCAGGTTCTTCAACTGCGGCTTGCCATCGAGACCGATGATGTTGACGTTGACCCGGTAGCTCGACTCCAGCTCGGTGCTGGCGAACAGGTGTTGCATCAGCGCATCGTGGTCAAAATTCTTGCGCGTACCGGGAATAATCACGATCCGGCACGGGTTTTCATGGTCCGATTCGTCGCGCAGATCAGCAATTTGCGGGGCTTTGGACGGCTTGGCCTGCATCATCGCGGCGATCTGTTCCAGCACCTTGGCACCGGACACCTGGTGTGGCAACGCGGTGACGATGATGTCGCCGTCTTCAATGTGATACACGGCGCGCATACGCACCGAGCCCTTGCCGGTTTCGTACATTTTCAGCAGGTCGGCACGCGGCGTGATGATTTCCGCTTCGGTCGGATAGTCCGGGCCCTGAATGTGTTCGCAGAGCTGCTCTACCGTGGCCTTGGGCTCATCGAGCAAACGCACGCAGGCACTGGCGACTTCCCGCAGGTTGTGCGGCGGTACGTCAGTGGCCATGCCCACGGCGATGCCGGTGGTGCCATTGAGGAGGATGTTCGGCAAACGTGCCGGCAACACCAACGGTTCGTCGAGCGTGCCGTCGAAGTTCGGCCCCCAGTCCGCCGTGCCCTGGCCCAGCTCGCTGAGCAGCACTTCGGAATAGCGTGACAGCCGCGCCTCGGTGTATCGCATGGCCGCGAAGGACTTGGGATCGTCCGGCGCACCCCAGTTACCCTGGCCGTCCACCAGCGTGTAGCGGTAGCTGAACGGCTGGGCCATCAAGACCATGGCTTCGTAGCAGGCCGAATCGCCGTGAGGGTGGAACTTACCCAGCACGTCACCGACGGTACGCGCCGATTTCTTGTGCTTGGAATCGGCGTCGAGCCCCAACTCGCTCATGGCGTAGATGATGCGCCGCTGCACGGGCTTCAAGCCGTCGCCGATATGCGGCAAGGCACGGTCCATGATCACGTACATGGAGTAGTTGAGGTAGGCATTTTCGGTGAAGTCAGCCAGCGATCGGCGTTCTACGCCATCTAAGCTGTCTGCAAGGATGTCGCTCATGCGGGCCTCATCGGTTCGTTGTCTGGCGCAGCAGCATGGTGCCACCGCGCTGGGTAAATTCAAGTTTGTTCAGCGCGCTCATGCCCAGCAGCACCTGATCGCCATGCAGGCCGGGCGCCACCAGTGCACGGACATCCCGCAGCACGATGTCGCCCAGTTGCAGGCGTTCGATACGGGTGCGATAGCCCTGGCTCAGGCCATTGGCCGTGTTCAGGGTCACACCGAAACCTTCTTCCAGCTTCAAGCGTTTGGCCAACTCCGCCGGGATCGCCACATCGGTCGCCCCGGTGTCGAGCATGAACTCCACCGGCTGGCCGTTGATCTGGCCGTTGGCGACAAAATGCCCCTGGGCGTTGCCAAGCAGTTTCACCTCGACAAAGCCGTCGCCCTGCTGCGAGCTGACCACGGCGTTGGGATTTTGCTGGCGCTCTTCCCACTGGCCAAAGAACCGCGTCGCCAGAAACAGCGCCGCGCACCAGGCCAGCACCATCAGCACCCGACCGGCGCGTTTGCCCGGCGTCTGCTGGCTCATGGCCTGGCGCTCCAGCCACCGTCAGGCGCGGCAAAGCGCCAGACGATCGGGCGCACCTCGCCATCGGCGCGGGCGCCCGTGTTGTTGTCGATACCGATCCACGCGCCCTCGGCGTCCACGATCAGGGCCTCCGCCAACCCGAAGTCCTGCGGATAACGCCGATTTTCCTGCAACGCCTCTTCGGCATACGACCAGCAACGCTCGACCTTGGCCGTCACCGCGTCACGGCGGCAAATTTCGAACGCATTGCGCTCAAGGGTGAACAACTTGCCGTTGAACAGGGACAGGTCGGCAAAATCCCGCGGCATTGCCCGTGCCCGGGGAAACTGTGCCGGTT
The DNA here is from genome assembly GCF_902498195.1 of Pseudomonas fluorescens. Taxonomy (GTDB): domain Bacteria; phylum Pseudomonadota; class Gammaproteobacteria; order Pseudomonadales; family Pseudomonadaceae; genus Aquipseudomonas; species Aquipseudomonas fluorescens_BU. The sequence continues at coordinate 199,339 of NZ_CABVIY010000005.1, forward strand.
GCATTTCCTTGCCGGCTTCGCTCAGCAGCACGCAGCCACCGTCGCAGTCCCAGACGGTTTGCTTGCGTTTTATCAGCAGCAACCCGCGACTCTCGCGCTCGGCCGCCAGCCACAATTGATCACCTTCAGGATTGATCGCCAGGCCTTCGAACAATGCATTGAAGCGCAACAACATGCCGCTGGCCCGCGCTTCGCGAACCATGAGCGGCGAAATTTTCAGCCAGGCGGTCGGCCCGGTCGGCGGAATTTGCAGCACGGCCGCGTGAGCTTCGCTGACCACGTAGCGGTTGCCGGCGCTGTCACAGGTGATGCCTTCGAAATCCAGGTCGCCGCCCCGCACGAACGATGCCACCCAGGCGCGCGAACGCAAGCCCCAGGGCAAACCGCTGTCCGGCACCGCAGGTACGCCGATGCCCACCGCTTCGGCGTGCCAGACGCCTTCGCCGGTTTCCAGACGATAGATCTGGTCGTCGTCGCGGTCGGAGACCGTCCACAGCTCCTTGCCGCACTGGGCCAGGCCGGACAGGTTGCCACCGCGCATGCCTTCGACGGCATGCTCGGACACCAGACGCAGCTGTGGTGCCGGCTCGGCAGACACCGTTATCGAGGTCAGCAGCAATGCACTCGCCAGGGCAAAGCCCAGCCGCATCAGCCCAGAACCTCGGCCAGGTTGCCCTTGGACTCCAGCCAGGTCTTGCGGTCGCCGGCGCGTTTTTTCGCCAGCAGCATGTCCATCATTTCCGAGGTCGCGGCGAAGTCATCGCCCAGGGTCAACTGCACCAGGCGCCGGGTGTTGGGATCCATGGTGGTTTCGCGCAGTTGCGGCGGGTTCATTTCACCCAGGCCCTTGAATCGGGTGACCTGCGGCTTGCCGCGCTTCTTCTCGGCCACCAGGCGATCGAGAATCCCGTCGCGCTCGGCTTCATCGAGGGCGTAGTAGATCTCTTTGCCCAGGTCGATACGGTACAGCGGCGGCATGGCGACATACACGTGACCGGCATCCACCAACGGGCGGAAATGCTGGACGAACAACGCGCACAGCAGCGTTGCAATGTGCAGGCCGTCGGAGTCGGCGTCGGCGAGGATGCAGATCTTGCCGTAGCGCAGCTGGCTCATGTCCGCCGCGCCCGGATCGACACCGATGGCCACGGCGATGTTGTGCACTTCCTGACTGGCCAGCACTTCGCTGCCGTCGACTTCCCAGGTGTTGAGGATCTTGCCGCGCAACGGCAGGATCGCCTGGAACTCTTTGTCCCGCGCCTGCTTGGCCGATCCACCGGCGGAATCACCTTCCACCAGGAACAGCTCGGAACGCATCGGGTCCTGCCCGGCGCAATCGGCGAGCTTGCCCGGCAGCGCCGGCCCTTGGGTGATGCGCTTGCGCTCGACCTTTTTGCTGGCTTTAAGGCGACGACCGGCGTTGTTGATCGCCAACTCAGCCAGCAGCAGGCCGGTTTCCGGGTGCTCGTTGAGCCACAGGCTGAAGGCGTCCTTGACCACGCCGGACACGAACGCCGCCGCTTCGCGGGACGACAGGCGTTCCTTGGTCTGGCCGGAGAATTGCGGCTCCTGCATCTTCATCGACAGCACGAATGCCACGCGCTCCCAGACGTCTTCCGGCGCCAGCTTCACACCGCGCGGCAACAGGCTGCGGAATTCGCAGAACTCGCGCATGGCGTCGAGCAGACCCTGACGCAAACCGTTGACGTGAGTACCGCCCTGGGCGGTTGGAATCAGGTTGACGTAGCTTTCCTGCACCGCGTCGCCGCCCTCCGGCAGCCACAGCAGCGCCCAGTCCACCGCTTCCTTGTTACCGGCCAGGCTGCCGCAGAAAGGCTCGTCCGGCAGGCGCTCGAACTCGCTGACGGCGTCAACCAGGTAGGAGCGCAGGCCGTCTTCGTAATGCCATTCGACTTTTTCGCCGGTGCCTTTGTCTTCGAAGCTGACCAGCAGCCCCGGGCACAGCACGGCCTTGGCCTTGAGCACGTGCTTGAGGCGGCTGATGGAGAATTTTGGGGAGTCGAAGTATTTCGGGTCCGGCGCGAAGAACACGCTGGTACCGGTGTTGCGCTTGCCAACGGTGCCGACGATTTCCAGTTCGCTGGACTTGTATCCATCGGCGAAGCTCATCTGGTACTCGTTGCCGTCACGCTTGACGCGCACCCGGACTTCGGTCGACAAGGCGTTGACCACCGAAATACCCACCCCGTGCAGACCGCCGGAGAACTGGTAGTTTTTGTTGGAAAACTTGCCGCCCGCATGGAGCTTGGTGAGGATCAGCTCGACGCCCGAAACGCCTTCCTCGGGGTGAATGTCAACCGGCATGCCACGGCCGTCATCGCTGACTTCCAGCGAGTGATCGGCGTGCAGGATGACCTGCACCGACCTGGCATGCCCGGCCAAGGCTTCGTCGACACTGTTGTCGATGACTTCCTGGGCGAGGTGGTTCGGCCGACTGGTGTCGGTGTACATGCCGGGGCGCTTGCGCACCGGGTCGAGGCCCGAGAGGACTTCGATGGCGTCGGCGTTATAAGAGCTAGCGCTGGGAGTGGCCATGGGGTCTCGTCGTCCTTCAGTGAAAAGCTGTTCAGTGAAAAAAATTCAGTCAAAAAAGGGGCGATATCTGCCCTGAAGTCAAAGCGCTGTGAAATCAATGCCCTGGTAGGCATCCGCGCTGATGCCGGCAAAACACAGCATGGCTGGAAGTCGCTCGGCGAACCCCTGGAAACTATGGTCGCCACCGGGCTGGATACGCAAGGCACAGGCCCGGTAATACTGCTGGGCGAGGCGATAGTCCAGCGTTTCGTCGCCGGTTTGCAACCACACCTGATAGCGATGCGGGTCCTGTGGCGCCGGCACTTCCAGCTCGGCCAGGGCCGTCACGTGGTCGTGGGTCAATTCCCAGGTCTCATCGGTATACAGGTTTTTCTGGGTTCCCAGAAATCCGTCGAACATCCGGTGCGGACTGACGGCAGGGTTGATCAACAAGGCTTTCAAGCCATGGCGCTCGGCCAGGTGAGTGGCATAGTAGCCGCCGAGCGAGCTGCCGACCAGCAATGGCCGACCGAGCCCGGCAATCGCCTGCTCCAGCTGGCCAATGGCCTCGCGGGGATGGTGATGCAGGGCGGGCACGCGCAAATGATCGCCCAGGCCCAGCCGCTCCATCACTTCGCTCAACTGAGTGGCCTTTTTCGAGGCAGGCGCACTGTTGAAACCGTGGATATAAAGGATCGAGCCGGACATTTGGATTCCCTGTGCGTCGGGTAAAGAAAGGCGGAGTTTACAGGGTGTCGGGGGAATCGGGGATATGCGCGCAACTCATGTGGCTGCACAGGCGCCTTCGCGAGCAAGCCCGCTCCCACATGGGATCTGCGTCGTTCGCAACGCCCTGTGGGAGCGGGCTTGCTCGCGAAAGACGCGACACGGCCCCTCAGTAGCCGTTAGAGCCGTAATCCACGGTGAAATCGAACCCGGTCACCCGCTCCACCCCGGTTTCCAGCCGCCCATCGGGCAGCAACCGCAGCCAGCGATACCCCGGCGCCTGCTCGCCGACCTTGAAATCCTCACTGCCGGGCTCGAACTGAATACAGGTCGAAGGCGAAGCAATCAGACGCACATCGTTACGAAGTTGATCGATTTCCTGATGCACATGCCCCCACAACACCGCGCGCACCTGTGGAAAACGATCCAGCACGGCAAACAAGGCCTCGGGATTGCGCAGCCCGATCGGCTCCATCCAGGCACAGCCGATCGATACCGGATGGTGATGGAAGCACACCAGGTGATGGCGCTGCGGCGCCTCGCTCAACGAGCGGGCCAGCAACTGCAACTGTTCGTCCTGCAGATACCCCGGCACCGAACCCGGCACCGCCGAATCCAGCAACGTAACGCGCCAGTTGCCAATGTCCACCACCGGCTCCAGCAAGGCACTCTGCACCGCCGCCTCGGCCATGATCTGCGGCTCGTCGTGATTACCGGGAATCCAGCGCGCCGGCGCATCGAGTTGCCGGGTCAAGTCTCGAAATTGCTGATACGACTCCAGCGTACCGTCCTGGGACAGATCGCCGGTGGCCAGGATCAGATCGATATGGGGTTGCTGCGCGCGCACCAGCTCGATGACTTTTTGCAGGCTGTCACGGGTGTTCATGCCCAGCAGCGTGCCGTGCGGCTCGGCAAACAGGTGGCTGTCGGAGAGTTGCACCAGCAACGCCGGATCGGCGGTGGTCAATGTGGATACGCTCGGCAAGGCGGGTCTCCCAAGGCGTGATCACTGGAGTGGAGGAATGGCGCAATTATGCTGGGGGCTGATCGAAAAGGGGAATCCGCGAACCTGACGCAGTTCACAAGAACGCTAACGAACGACTTCGTACTCGTGCCCCAACGCCAGGCAATGACTCAGCCATTCGCCCAGGAACATGTTCAGCTGGGCCTTTTCGTCGGGCTGGTGCATCGAGGCGTTCGGGTAAGGGTAGATGCCGCGAAAGCGTCGCGCATGCTCGGCGCTGACCACTTCGGCCATGCAGGCGTCGTGATAGACCTGGACTTCCAGTTGTGGCACCGGCAGCCAAGGCAGGCTGTGCTCCTGGCGCACTTGCAGGGTCGTGGTATACGGGCAGACTTGCAGCACTTCCAGCGCCAGCACGCCGAGCATCTGATCGCCATGGGTCACGGCGATGCGCCGCGCCGCCGGCTCGCTGCGCATGTCCGGCAGCAGTCGCATCAGGCGCGCGTAATTTGCCTCGCAGGACGCTTGCAGCCCCACCAGGTCTACCCGATAGCGATCGCGCAGCTTGTTTACGACCATAACCCCCTCACTTCAACGCGATTCAAAGCCAGCCACTGCAAGGCAATGATGCTGGCCGCGTTGGCAATACGACCGTCGCGTACGGCTTGCAAGGCATCTTCAAAGGCCCACACCGAGACGCGGATATCTTCTGCTTCTTCCTCCAGCCCATGCAGGCCGCCAACCCCGTTACTGTCGCAGCGCCCCAGGTACAAATGCACGAATTCGTTGCTGCCGCCCGGCGATGGAAAATATTGGGTCATCGGCCACAGCGCCCCGATCACAAGCCCAGCTTCCTCCTGCGCTTCGCGGTGAGCAACTTCTTCCGGTTGTTCATCCTTGTCGATCAGACCAGCGACCAGTTCGATCAGCCAGGGATTCTCGGTCTTGCCCAAGGCGCCCACCCGAAACTGCTCGATCAGCACCACTTCGTCGCGCTGCGGGTCGTAAGGCAACACGCACACTGCGTCGTGGCGGACAAACAATTCACGATGGATTTCGCGACTCATGCCGCCCGCGAACAATTCGTGGCGCAAGTGCACGCGATCGAGCTTGTAGAAGCCCTCGAAGCACTTTTCGCGCCGAACGATATCGACGGCGGTCGGAATGGCGTTGGCAAAATCGGTCATGGTTATCCTCGTGTCTACTGCGAGGCCCCAGCCTCGACTTCGCGCCATCCTAACGCGCCCGCGACGTTTGATGCAGCCCCTTTCCCATCAGCGGGATAGACGGTGAGGGCGAAACCCACTCTAATTAGCTTAGTGGCGAACTGACTGCGCCGTTGAGAGTCGAAGCGGGTAACTTTTTGCCTTTCCCTGTTTTATGAAGGACACCCATGTCGCTTTTTAAAATTGCTTCCGTGGCCGCTATCGCCCTGATCCTGGGTGCCTGCCAGAGCCTGTTCCAGCCCAACTATCGCGCGCCGCTGGAAACCACTCGCGATGCCACCGAGCAGCTCAAGCCAGGCTGCAAGGACCAGGATTGCCCGCTGGTGAATATCGACACCCTGCACTTTCCCGCCGAACCTGCGCTGGACGGCATCATCGAAAAACGCCTGCTGCAAATGACCCGCACGTCGCCCGACGCCCCGGTGGCGCCGACACTGGCCGCTTATCGCGAGCAGTTTTTGCGGACCGCCGGGCCGCGCAACAGCAGTTATCTGCAAGCGAAAGTACGCGAGCAGCATGACGGTCTGGTGATCATCGAATTGTCCAGCTACCTGGACACCGGCGGCGCCCATGGCACGCCGGGCCGCGGTTTCATCAACTACTCACGCCAGCAGCAAAAAGTGCTGACGTTGTCGGACATGCTGGTGCCAGGCCAGGAAGAGGCCTTCTGGAAAGCCGCGCAAGTGGCGCACAACAGCTGGCTGATCAGCACCAAGCTCGACCAGGAACCGGAGTTCGTGAAGAGCTGGCCGTTCCAGAAAACCCAAAACGTGGCGCTGACTTACGGCGGGGTGATCCTCAAGTACGAAACCAGCAGCATCGCGCCTTACGCGCTGGGCCATGTCGAACTGAAGATCCCCTACCCTCGCCTCAACGGCATCATCAAGCCCGAGCTGTTTCCCGGCCGTAACTGAACGCTCGGCCCAGCACCAGTTGCAGCAATCCTGCCAGGATCAACGCCGGCAGGGTTGCCCCGACATCTGGATACAGGTTGGCCAGCAGATGATAGGTGCTGACGCCGCCCAGCCAGGCGAGCAGCGCCGGCCAGCGCAAGGCGGTTGACGCCACCTGGCCACTGCGCTTGCGCAGGATGAAGTGATCCACCAGCACCACGCCGAACAGCGGCGCGAACACCGAACCGATCAACAGCAGGAAGTTCTGGTACTGGGCCAGGGGTGCCAGCAAGGCGATCAAGGTGCAGACCACACCGATGGCCAGCGCCAGGTGCTCGACTTTCAGGCGCAACAGAATCCCGCTGGACACCGCCGCCGAGTGAATATCGGCAAAGGCGTTTTCCGACTCATCCAGCAGAATCAGCAGCAGCGGAATCCCCAGGCCGGCACCGGCCAGCGCCAACAGCAAGGCATTGACTTCACCGCTCGGCGCGAACGCCAGGGTGTAGGCGACGCCCAGGCTCATCAGCCAGAAATTACCGATAAAGAAGCCGATCGCGGTGCCACCGAAGACATTTTTCGCCCGCTTGCCGAAACGCGAGTAGTCGGCAATCAGCGGCAACCACGACAGCGGCATGGCAATGGCGATGTCGAAGCCCACGGCGAACGGCATCGAACCGTCACCGGCCTGGGCCCACAAGGCCGCCAGGTCAGCCTTGGCGAACAGGTTCCAGGTCAGCCAGATGCACGCGGCCAGCAGCAGCCAGATGCCCCATTTGCGCAGGATCTGCCGCACGAACGTCAACGGGCCGCTGACGGCCAGCAAGGTCGCCAGTGCGCCGAAGAACAGGGTCCACAAAACCGGACTGGACAGCAGGCTGCCCTCGCTGAACGCACGCGCGCCGAGCAGGCTGGCGGCATCGCGCATGACGATGATTTCGAACGAGCCCCAACCGATCAGTTGCAACAGGTTCAGCACCGCCGGCAGGCTCGCGCCTTTGGCACCGAGGCTGAGCTTGAGTGCAGCCATCGACGACAGGCCGGTATCGCTGCCGATCACGCCGACCGCGGCCAGCAGCAGGACGCCCACCAGCGTGCCGAGGAAAATCGCCAGCAACGAGCCGGACAGCCCAAGGCCTGGCGCGAGCAAGGCGCCGGTCTGCAAGACCATCAGGCCGATGCCGAGGGAGAACCACAGGGAAAACAGGTCGCGACCGCCGAAAACGCGTTTGTCGATCGGCACTGCGATATCGGGGGAGTAAGTGCTGGGTTGAATGCTCAAGGGTGTTATCTCAGAGGAATATTTTGTCATTGAGAATATCGCGGCCTGATCTGCCGCTTTCGCGAGCAAGCCCGCTCCCACATTGGGCCCCGGTCGTACACAGAGTTCGTGTTCGCAGGGGATCCAATGTGGGAGCGGGCTTGCTCGCGAAGACGGCGGTGCAGGCACCGCCGAACTCACGTCAGATCAAACTTTCTGGTACAGCTGACTGCCTTCCTGCTTGAAGCGCTCGGCCTGTTCGGCCATGCCTTGGGCGACGTCCACGTCGACCGCTTCGATCCGCTGGTTGGCCGCATATTCACGGACTTCCTGGGTGATTTTCATCGAGCAGAATTTCGGCCCGCACATGGAGCAGAAATGCGCGACCTTGGCCGAATCCTTCGGCAGGGTCTCATCGTGATACGAACGGGCGGTGTCCGGATCAAGGCCCAGGTTGAACTGATCTTCCCAACGGAATTCGAAACGCGCCTTGCTCAGGGCATTGTCGCGGATCTGCGCGCCCGGATGCCCCTTCGCCAGATCGGCGGCATGGGCGGCGATCTTATAGGTGATGATCCCGGTCTTCACGTCATCCTTGTTCGGCAGGCCCAGGTGTTCCTTGGGCGTCACGTAGCAGAGCATGGCGCAACCGAACCAGCCGATCATCGCCGCACCGATACCGGAAGTGATGTGGTCGTAGCCCGGTGCAATGTCGGTGGTCAGCGGGCCGAGGGTGTAGAACGGCGCCTCGTCGCAGCATTCCAGCTGCTTGTCCATGTTTTCCTTGATCAACTGCATCGGCACGTGGCCCGGGCCTTCGATCATGCATTGCACGTCGTGTTTCCAGGCGATCTTGGTCAGCTCGCCGAGGGTTTCCAGTTCGCCGAACTGCGCTTCGTCGTTGGCGTCGGCAATCGAACCCGGACGCAGGCCATCGCCCAGCGAGAAGCTGACGTCGTAGGCCTTCATGATTTCGCAGATGTCTTCGAAATGGGTGTAGAGGAAGTTTTCCTTGTGATGCGCCAGGCACCACTTGGCCATGATCGAACCGCCACGGGACACGATGCCGGTCACGCGCTTGGCGGTCATCGGCACGTAGCGCAGCAATACGCCGGCGTGGATGGTGAAGTAGTCGACGCCCTGCTCCGCCTGCTCGATCAGCGTGTCGCGGAACAGCTCCCAGGTCAGGTCTTCGGCCACGCCGCCGACTTTTTCCAGGGCCTGGTAGATCGGCACGGTGCCGATCGGCACGGGCGAGTTGCGGATGATCCACTCGCGGGTTTCGTGAATGTGCTTGCCGGTCGACAGGTCCATGACCGTGTCCGAGCCCCAGCGGATGCCCCAGGTCAGCTTCGCCACTTCTTCTTCGATGGAAGAACCCAGGGCGCTGTTGCCGATGTTGCCGTTGATCTTCACCAGGAAGTTACGGCCGATGATCATCGGTTCCAGTTCGGTGTGATTGATGTTGGCCGGAATGATCGCGCGACCTCGGGCGATCTCCTCACGGACGAATTCCGGGGTGATGACTTTCGGCACGCTGGCGCCGAAGCTGTGGCCGGCGTGCTGCTGGTCCAGCAGGCCGGCGGCGCGGGCCACTTCCAGCTTCATGTTTTCGCGGATGGCGACGTATTCCATCTCGGCGGTAATGATGCCTTGGCGGGCGTAGTGCATCTGGCTAACGTTGGCACCCGGCTTGGCGCGGCGCGGGTTGTTGACGTGGGCGAAACGCAGCTTGGTCAGCTCCGGGTCGGCCAGGCGTTCCTGGCCGAAGTTGGAGCTCAGGCCGCTCAGGCGTTCAGTGTCGCCACGGGCTTCGATCCACGGCGAACGCACGTCGGCCAGGCCTTTGCGCACGTCGATGATGACGTTGGGGTCGGTGTACGGGCCCGAGGTGTCGTACACCACTACCGGCGCGTTGACTTCACCACCGAAGTCGGTCGGCGTCACGTCGAGGCTGATTTCGCGCATCGGCACGAGGATGTCCGGGCGGGTGCCCTGAACGTAGATTTTTTGCGAGCGGGTAAACGGCTGAACCGACTGTTGATCGACCTTGGCCGAGTCACTCAGGTTGGTGGCGATTTTTGCTTTTATGGTCATCACGGGCTCTCCAGACAGCATCCAGGCAGTGGAATTTTGTCGGAGCGAACCTGTAACGAATGGACGCACGTAAGCTGGGAAAACCAGCTGTGCTGTGCTCAGTGCTCGAGGGGTGTTCGATTGTCGAACAACATCCCGGACGAAGCACAAGAGGACTCGCCGGGTGACGAGAAATCTTGTTCCCTACGCAGGCGCTAACCTGATCAGGTTCAACGGGATCCGAAATTATTCGATCTCAGCCTCATAGCAAGGCACCCCGACAAGAACGGGGCCAGTCTAGACATAACTGGCAAAGAACGCCAACACCGCTGTAAACACCATGATGAATGGCGCAATTACCGGGAATGTCATGATTGTTGCCGGACGAACGGGCAACTACACTCGCAACGGCCATGCTGCACATTGACGCTGTATGTGCCGCGCCGTAGCCTTGGCGCTCAAATTATCAGTGTAATTTTTTAGGGATCGCCTCATGCTGCGCAAACTCTCACTGGCCGTTGCCGTGTCTTGTGCGTCCAATGGAATGGCCTGGGCAGCAGAAGCGCCCTTATCGACCAAGACCGACCTGGTCAGCGTCTATCAGGAAGCGGTGGACAACAACGCCGACCTCGCCGCCGCCGTCGCCCAATATGGCGCGCAGAAAGAAGTCGTGCCCCAGGCCCGCGCCGGGTTGCTGCCGAATCTGTCGGGGGGTGCCGATGTCACCAGCGTGCGCACTTCGATCGACCAGCCTTCGGCCACCGCCAACCGCAATGCACACTCCTATCAGGCGACCCTGGCGCAGCCATTGTTTCGTGCCGATCGCTGGTTCCAGTTCCAGGCCGCCAAGGATGTGAACGAGCAGGCCGCCCTGCAACTCTCGGCGACCGAGCAAAACCTGATCCTGCAAACCGCCGACAGCTACTTCAACGTGCTGCGCAGCCAGGACAACCTGGCCTCGACCAAGGCCGAGGAAGCCGCCTTCAAGCGCCAGCTCGACCAGTCCAACGAGCGCTTCGATGTCGGCCTTTCGGACAAGACCGACGTCCTGAACTCGCAAGCCAGCTATGACACCGCACGGGCCAACCGCATCGTCGCGCAGCGCCAGGTGGATGATGCATTCGAAGCTTTGGTCACCCTGACCAACCGGCGATACAACTCGATCCAGGGCATCAGCCACAATTTGCCGATCCTGCCGCCCGCGCCAAACGACGCCAAGGCCTGGGTCGAAACTGCAGCCAGGCAGAACCTCAATCTGCTGGCCAGCAACTACGCCGTCAGCGCCGCCGAGCAAACCCTCAAGCAGCGCAAGGCCGGCCATGCGCCGACCGTCGATGCCGTGGCCAAGTATGAGAAAGGCGACAACGATGCCCTGGGCTTCAGCAACCCGAGCGCCTTCGGCCAGCCGTACAAGGGCGATGTCGAACAAACGTCGATTGGCCTGCAACTGAACATCCCGATCTACAGCGGCGGCCTGATCAACTCCCAGGTGCGCCAGTCGTACGCGCAACTGGACCAGACCGAACAACAACGCGAATCCCTGCGTCGTTCCATCGTGGAAAACACCCGCGACCTGCACCGTGCGGTGAACACCGATGTCGAGCAGGTACAGGCGCGCAAGCAATCGATCATCTCCAACCAGAGCGCGGTGGAAGCGACCGAAATCGGCTATCAGGTGGGGACGCGAAACATCGTTGACGTGCTGGATGCGCAACGCTCGCTGTACACCTCGGTGCGCGACTACAACAACACACGCTACGACTACATCCTGGACAACCTGCGCTTGAAACAGCAGGCGGGCACGTTGAACCCGGGGGATTTGCAGGACCTGGCGCGCTGGCTGAAGCCCGACTACAACCCGGACAAGGACTTCCTGCCGCCGGATCTGGCCAAGGCGGCGGCTGAACAGCTCAAAGCCCGGCCTTAAGAAGCAAAAGATCGCAGCCTTCGGCAGCTCCTACACGGGATTGACGTTCACCCTGTAGGAGCTGCCGAAGGCTGCGATCTTTTTCGGGCTAACGCTCGATCAACCGTCCCAACCCATCCAGCAACCGTTGCAACGCGCCCTGGTTGCTGCGCATCACCTTCAAACCCGCCTCCGCCATCCGCTGCGCATCCCGCGGCAATTCGAACAGCCGCTGCACCGCCAAGGCCAGTCCTTCGGCATCCTCCACTTCCTGCAACGCCCCGGCACTGCGCAACTGCGCGGCGATTTCGAGGAAGTTGAACAGGTGCGGACCACTGAGCACCGGTTTGGCCAGGGCTGCCGGCTCCAGCAGATTATGCCCGCCGTTGGGCACCAGGCTGCCGCCGACAAAAGCGCTGTCGGCCAAGGCGTAGAGAAACAGCAGTTCGCCCATGGTGTCGCCCAGCAACACCGACGTGTCGGCGCTGACCAGCTCGCCGCTGGAGCGCCGGACCGTGGTAAAACCCTGCTGCCGGCACAACTCGAACACCGGATTGAAGCGCTCCGGATGGCGCGGCACCAGAATCAGCAACGCATCCGGATGACTGGCCAGCAGCTGACGATGGGCCGCCAGCACCACCTCGTCTTCGCCATCGTGGGTACTGGCGGCGATCCACACCGGACGCTCCTGCGCCTGCCATTGCCCGCGCAACTGGGCGGCACGCTGCAACAGCTGCGGGTCGATGGTCAGGTCGAACTTGATCGAACCGGTGACTTCGACGGTTTCAGTGCGCGCGCCCAACTCGAGAAAGCGCCGGGCCTCGGCTTCGGTCTGCACCGCGAACAGGCTCATTTGCGCGAGCATCGGCCGGGTCAGCTTGCCGAAGCGGCCATAGCCTCTGGCCGAGCGTTCCGACAACCGCGCATTGGCCAGCGCCACGGGAATCCCGCGCTTGGCGCATTGGTGAATATGGTTGGGCCACAGTTCGGTTTCCATGATCACTGCCAGTTTTGGCTGGACCCGGTCGAGGAAACGCTTCGCCGCGCACGGCAAGTCATAGGGCAGATAGCAGTGCTGGATGCGTGGTTCATTGGCGAACAATGCCTGGATACGCTCCGACCCGGTCGGGGTCATGCAGGTCACGGTGATCGGTAGCGTTGGATAACGTTGCAGCAATGCGCGAATCATCGGCGCGGCGGCAATGCTCTCGCCGACGGACACCGCGTGTACCCAGATCCCGCCGGGTTTCATCGTCGGCATCCCGTAGGAGAAACGCTCGCCGATACGCTTGGCATAGGCCGGCGCCTTGCGCGCCCGCAGCCACAACCGAATCGCCACCAATGGCAGCCCCAGGTAAAACAGCGCGGTGTAGAGAGTTCTATTCATGGCGGCGGAGTTTATCGGTTTTTTCACCGATCGCCTGCAGGTGCACGGCAAATCGTTCCGCCAGAAAGCGCGCCGCCGGTCCGAGCGGTTCATCGCGGCGCCAGACCAGTTCCACCACCAGCGCCGGCGGGGCCCACTCACTGTTCAATTCGACCATCTGATCAAGGTAGGTGGGGTACTGCACCACATGGCGCGGCAGCCACGCCCAACCCAGGCCGCGCACCAGCCATTCAGCCATCACGTAAAAACTGTCAGCCCGCCAGACTTGCGGACTGGCCGGTTCACTGCCGGGGTAAATACTCGACTGGGTCGACATCAGCAATTGACGATGCTGCGCCAGTTGCTGGTAATCGACCTGGGCCAGTTTTGCCAACGGATGGTCGACACCGCACACGGTGACCATTTCCACGCTGCCGAGCACGCGCCGCTCCAGCGCTTCGGGGATCTGGTCGTGAAAGAACAGCAGCCCCAGATCGGCGCGGCGCTCCACCAGTTTGCGCGCGACTTCGCCCTGGGCGGCGCTGGTCAATTGCACTTCAAGGCTGGGAAACCGCTCGGCCAGTGCCTCGAAGCTTTCGATGATCGGTTGATAAGGCATCGCCTCGTCCTGGGCCAGGCGCAGGCGCGCCTCCTGTCCACGCATCATCGCCAGCGCCCGGCCATTGAGGCGCTCACATTGGCGCAGCACTTCCCGCGCCTCTTCCAGCAAGGCATTGCCGGCTTCGGTGAGTTTTGGCTGACGGCCGCTGCTACGGTCGAACAGGCTGACGCCCAGGTCGTCCTCCAGCAACGCGATCGCACTGCTGACCGCCGACTGCGCCTTGCGCTGCTCCCGCGCCACGGCGGAAAACGAACGATGCTCCGCTACGCTGACAAACAAGCGCAGCTGCTCCAGATTCCATTGCATGCTCATGGCCAAACCCATCTTCATGGCAGATAGGTAATGACTTTACCGCATCTGAAGAACCTCTAGAATGCCGACCTCAGAGAGCAACACTTCACACGAGGATTGAACCATGACCGCTTACTACTACTTGGCCATCGCCATCTGCGCCGAAGTGATTGCCACTGTCTCGATGAAAGCGGTCAAAGGCTTCAGCACCCCACTGCCATTGCTGTTGGTGATCGTCGGCTACGGCATTGCCTTCTGGATGCTGACCCTGGTGGTGCGCAGCGTGCCGGTGGGCGTGGCTTACGCCGTCTGGGCCGGCATGGGCATCGTGATGGTCAGCGTGGCGGCGCTGTTTATCTATGGGCAGAAGCTGGATGTGCCGGCGATGCTGGGGATGGCGTTGATCGTGTTGGGCGTCGTCGTTATCCAGCTCTTCTCCAAAACCGCAGGGCACTAGACCTGAAACGCGATCTACTGTGGGAGCGGGCTTGCTCGCGAATGCGGTGTATCTGGCAACGTTAATGTCGACAGACACACCGCTTTCGCGAGCAAGCCCGCTCCCACGATAGTTTTGCATCCGCCCTGCAAATCCATTTCTGTCGAGTCTGTATACTTCGCCCTCGTCTTGAACATTGAGGTCGTCGCATGCCATCCGTTATTTCCACCGACGTGCTGATTGTCGGCGCTGGTGTCGCCGGCCTCTGGCTGAATGCGCGCCTGCGCCGCCAGGGTTTTTCGACCGTGCTGGTGGAAAGCGCCACCCTCGGCGGCGGGCAAAGCGTGAAGTCCCAGGGCATCATCCACGGTGGCGCCAAATACGCACTGCATGGCGCCCTGACGGGTGCTTCGGAGGCCATCGCCGACATGCCGCGGCGCTGGCGCGAAGCCCTGGCCGGTGATGGCGAACTGGACCTGTCCGGCGTCCGCCTGCTGTCCGAAGCCCATTACCTGTGGTCCCCCGGCACGATTGCCGGCAACCTCACCAGTTTTTTCGCCAGCAAGGCCGTGCGCGGTCGCGTCGATCAGGTCAAGGGCGATCAGCTACCTCCCGCGCTGCAAGACAAGCGCTTCAAGGGCAAGGTCTATCGCCTGGCGGAACTGGTGATCGATGTGCCGAGCCTGATCCAGCGCCTGGCCGACCTGGCGGGCGATGGTTTGCTCGCCGGCCAGAAGATCGAACCGCTGCTGGACGGCGGCGTACTGGTCGGCCTGAAGGTGGACGGGCGCGAGATACGCGCCCAGCGCATCGTCTTGAGCGCCGGTGGCGGGACGGCGGCGCTGCTTGAGGCGCTGGGCCTGAGTCAACCGGCCATGCAGCGCCGTCCGTTGCACATGATCATCGCCAAAGGCCCGGGGCTCAAACCGCTGTATGCCCATTGCCTGGGCGGCGGCACCAAGCCGCGCATCACCGTGACCACCCACCCGGCGGCCGACGGCCAGTGGGTCTGGTACCTGGGCGGCGATATCGCCGAAACCGACGGTGTGGCCCGTGAACCCGCCGAACAGATCGCCACCGCCCGGAAAGAACTCGGCCAGTTGCTGCCCTGGATCGACCTGAGCACCGCGCAATGGGCCACCTTGCGGGTAGATCGCGCCGAGCCGCTGCAAACGGGGCTGACCCGCCCTGACAATGCATTTCTCGCCGAGGAAGGCCGGTTGCTGGTGGGCTGGCCGACCAAACTGGCGCTGGCGCCGGACTTCGCCGACCGGGTGATCGCCAGCCTTGAGCGTGACGGCATTCAACCCGGCCCTGTGAGCGAGTTGCCGCCCCTGCCAAAACCACCAATGGCCGTTCCCGCTTGGGAGGAGCTGCTGCCATGAGCCAACCGACCCTGCACGACCTGCATCGCCCCCTGGGCAGCACCGGCCTGCGGGTGTCACCCCTGGGCCTGGGCACGGTAAAACTCGGCCGCGATCAAGGGGTGAAGTATCCCAATGGCTTCCAGATCCCCGACGATGACGAAGCGCGCATGCTGCTCAAGCTGACCCGTGACCTGGGCATCAACCTGATCGACACCGCCCCCGCCTATGGTCGCAGCGAAGAACGCCTCGGCCCGCTGCTGCGCGGGCAGCGTCAGGATTGGGTGATTGTCAGCAAGGTCGGCGAAGAGTTTGCCGACGGCCTGTCCCGCCATGACTTCACGGCGGCACACACGCGACTGTCCGTGGAGCGCAGCCTGCAACGTCTGGAAACGGATTTTATCGATCTGGTGCTGGTGCACTCCGATGGCAACGATCTGGCGATCCTCAACGATTGCGAGGTGTACGAGACCCTCGCCGCACTCAAGGCCGAAGGCAAGATTCGCGGGTTCGGTTTTTCCGGCAAAACCGTCGAAGGCGGTTTGAAAGCACTGGAGCAAGGTGATTGCGCCATGGTCACCTACAATCTGAACGAGCAGACCGAAAAGCCTGTCATTGACTATGCTGCTGCTCACGGCAAAGCCATTCTGGTCAAAAAAGCCCTCGCCAGCGGTCACGTGTGCCTCAGTCCGGGGGTGGATCCGGTGCGCGCCAGTTTCGAACTGTTGTTCGAACATCCGGGTGTGGCCAGTGCTATTGTCGGGACCATTAATCCGCTGCACCTCGCCCACAACGTCGCGACCGTTGCCCAGGTCCTACGTAGCAACTGATGCCGCCCACGCGGCCTTAAGCAGGAGCCGACATGCCGCGTACGCTCATAAGAAAGAACCCGAGCAACTTCAAGACCCTGCCGTTATTCGTCGAAGCGACTCCCGAAGGCCTGAGTTACCAGAGCGTCGGAAGGCCGCTCAATTTCTCCCAGATCCTGCAACGTCGCCGCCCGGTGGCGGTCGCCGACACCGAGCGCTTCTCCCTTGAGCTGGCCAACCTCGGCGTCTCGGTGCGCCTGACGCTGCATTGGCAGAATCGCGATTACTGGGTGTTGGTGCGCCAGCGTCGGCAGGACCGTGGCGATGTGGTGCTCAAGTTGATCTCCGGCTATGTACCGGCCCACGAACTCAACCTGCCGCTGCACACGGCGATCCAGGAGATTGCCGAGGAATGCCTGTTGGAAACCCCGGAAGGCTGGCTGGGCGGGCGCTTCAACGACACCTGGCTGCCGGCGCCCTACGCGTCGGCCCTGCATTACCGCGAAGCCCTGCCCTTTCGCCTGTCGCCGCTGTCGGGCTCGGCGCGGCCGGTGCGGTGCGCCAACCAGCCCTTGATCGAACGACCACGGGCCTATGTACACTTGCCGACAGCGTCGCTGCAATTGATCTACGATCTGCGGCTGGATGTGCCCAAGGAAGCCAAATCCTTGAGCCTGTTTCATGTCGACGAGCGACTGGAAGGCGATCAACTGGTGGCCCGTCTCGACCGCAAGCGCCCGGACTTGTACCTGATGCCCTTGCAGGACGGTCATCCTCTGGCCGAACTCTACACCTTGAAAAAAGATCAACTGTACCCGGCCAGTACCCGCGGCCTGTACCTGGCCGAAAGCTTTGCCCGACAAGAGGGCTGGGTGGTCAAGGATGAGCGGATTCGCTGGAAGGATTGGGTGCGCCAGCAGGGTTTGACCCCTTCGAAGGATTCGGGCCTGGCGCTGCTGCGAGGGAAGGCGAAGCAACTGCTGAAGAAAATCGTACCGCGAAAAAAAGTCAGCTCTTAAAGCACAAGATCGCAGCCTTCGGCAGCACCTACAGGTGTACACCTGTAGGCGCTGCCGCAGGCTGCGATCTTTTCAAGCGTCACTCGGACTTGCGGATCTTCTCGACAATCGCGGTCGTGGAGCTGTTTTCCACCAGCCCCAACACTTTCACCGTCCCGCCATAAGCAGTCACGATGTCCGCACCGACCACCTGGTCGATCCCGTAGTCACCGCCCTTGACCAGCACATCAGGCTTGACCTCGCGCAGCAGGTTTTCCGGCGTGCCTTCCGGGAAGCTGATCACCCAGTCCACCGCGCCCAGGCCTGCCAGCACGGCCATGCGCCGGTCGACACTGTTGATCGGCCGACCCGGCCCTTTCAGGCGGCTGACCGACGCATCGTCATTGACCGCAACGATCAGGCGGTCGCCCTGCGCCCGCGCCTGTTCCAGGTAGGTCACATGGCCGGCGTGCAGAATGTCGAAGCAGCCGTTGGTGAAGACGATCTTCTCGTTGTGCGCACGGGCGTCGTCAACGGCCAGCAGCAGCTGTTCCAGGCCCAGCACCCCACGCTCCGAACCCTCTTCACGCTGAATCGCACGACGCAATTCCGGCGCGCTGATGGCCGCCGTACCCAGTTTGCCGACCACGATGCCTGCCGCCAGATTGGCCAGGCCTACCGCGTGCGGCAGCTCCTCGCCTGCGGCAATGGCCGCCGCCAGGGTGGAAATCACCGTGTCGCCGGCACCGGTCACGTCGAACACTTCACGGGCACGGGCCGGCAGGTGCAGCGCCGGATGATCGGGGCGCAACAGGGTCATGCCGTGTTCGCCACGGGTGACCAGCAAGGCGCCGAGCTCCAGGTCGTGCATCAACTTCGCGCCCTTGCTCACCAGTTCGTGCTCATCGGCACAACCGCCGACGATGGTTTCGAATTCGCTGAGGTTCGGCGTGATCAGGCTTGCACCGCGGTAGATGGAGAAATCCTTGCCCTTGGGGTCGGCCAGAACCGGAATGCCACGGGCTCGGGCGGCCTGGATCAGCACCTGGTGATTTTTCAGCGCGCCTTTGCCGTAGTCGGACAACACCAGCACCTTGATGCCATCGAGCAATTCGTCGACTTGAACGGACAACGCCAGGGCGTCGGTGGCAAAAGGCTCTTCGAAGTCGATACGCAGCAGTTGCTGGTGACGGCTCATGACCCGCAGCTTGACGATGGTCGGCTGGTGCGCGACGCGCTGAAACAGCGCCCGCACGCCGGCACCCTTGAGGCTGTTGGCCAGGCTGTCGGCGGCTTCATCGTCGCCGGTCACGCCAACCAGCGAGGCCGGGGCGCCGAGGGCGGCAATGTTCAACGCAACGTTGGCGGCACCGCCCGGGCGGTCCTCGATGTGATCGACCTTGACGACCGGTACTGGCGCCTCAGGGGAAATCCGTGAGGTACCACCATGCCAGTAACGGTCGAGCATGACATCGCCGACCACCAAGACAGGGGCTTGATCGAATCGCGGCATGGACAACTTCATGGAGCAACCCACATACAAAATGAACAGGGGCGCGATATTAACACAGGGCAGGCACCGGCTAGTGTGACGGCTGCAACAGGATCATTTGCCCCTGTCTACTGCTCATTTAATGAACAATAAATCTGACAGTCGCTGGCAGGCGTCCGCCATGTCCAGCACCTGTGTATCAATTTCGCACTCAGCGCTCAACGGGGCTTCGTACGGACTGTCGACGCCAGTGAAATCCTTGATCCGACCCTGCCGGGCCGCGAGGTACAGGCCCTTGGGGTCGCGCTGTGCGCAAATCTGGAACGGCGTAGACACATACACCTCGATGAAATCGCCCTCGGCGAAAAGCCGACGCGCCGCCTCACGCTCGGCCCGGAACGGCGAGATCGCGGCCACGATCACTATCAGTCCGGCATCGACCATCAGGCGCGCCACCTCGGCCATTCGCCGGATGTTTTCCCGACGACTGTCGGCGCTCATCCCCAGGTCACGGCAAAGACCGGCGCGCACATTGTCACCATCGAGCACAAACGTGTGGAATCCCTGTTCATTGAGTTGCAGCTCCAGGGCGTTCGCCAGGGTCGATTTACCCGCCCCGGACAACCCCGTCAGCCAGACACAACGCGCCCGCTGCGACTTGAGCGAGGCTCGCTCAGCGCTCGACAGCGATAACGCATAGGGTCTGATCCGGGGAGTCGATACCGACAGGGCCTTATTCATAACCGAGCATCTCGTAATCGCGCTGGTACACCCGACGCACCAGGCGACGGGTGCGCGTTGAGCAAAAGCCTCGCGCAAGCACAGGATGGCGCTGCTGCGAGATGTTGACGTGGGGCAGCAGTGCCTCATGCCCCAATTGCTCGCAGACCCGTTTGAAATCCCGCTCCAGGTGCTCCTGATAACCGATGAAATCCAGCGCCAGGCAGCCCAGGGAGTCCGTGAGAAAGTCCGTCTGCGCCGCGAAATGCAGCTGCCGCTGAATGGTTTCGGGGTGAAGCCAGCGGGCGACGAAATCGTCGAAGTCGCGGTAGTGCCTGACCAGTTGTTGCGCAGGTTGATCGCGTCGACTCAACGTGTTGCCACGCAAATAAGCGTAAGCGGAGTACGCCCTCTCCAGCGGATCGCGAACAAAGGCAAACTTGAAACTGTGGGCAAACTGCTCGGGAAATTGCTGTTCGTACCAATACAGCGGCAAGTGTCCGGGCGTCCACCCGTCGAACAACGCTACACAGACACTGCTGCCGGCGCATTTGGGGACATGGATAAACAGGCATGAACGCTGCGTGAAGTGCCGGGGATACCGCAAACTCGCCGACATCGACTTGTTCACCACCTGACGGTCCACGACCGATAGCCGGCCCAGCAAGAAATGTCGTTGCCGCTTGGGCAATAGCTTCCAGATCAAACGTTGCAACATTGCAATACCCGCGCGAAAGGATGGCCCTCTCGATTGAAGTCAAAGTTCGTTGAGGAACCTTAACAAGCGCGCTGCCGAAATTTATTCAGGTTTGGTCAGGAAACGTACCGGTCTTGATACAAACGCCCGGACGCATTGCACGCCGGGCATGCAACAGGGTAAGCCAGGCTCACCCTGTTGCCACAGGTCAGGCGATGTCTTCGGCCGGAGCGTCCAGGCCCATCGCATGCAGACGCGCGTAGTAGCCGTTTTGCGCCAGCAGTTGGGCATGCGTGCCGCGCTCGACGATCTGGCCCTGGTCCATTACCAGGATCAGGTCGGCCTTTTCGATGGTCGACAGACGGTGAGCGATGACCAGCGTGGTACGCCCCTTCATCACCTGGTCCAGCGCCGCCTGGATATGCCGCTCGGACTCGGTATCGAGCGCGGAGGTGGCCTCGTCGAGGATCAGCAGCGGCGCATTCTTCAACAGTGCCCGGGCAATCGCCAGGCGCTGACGCTGCCCGCCGGACAGCAGCACGCCATTTTCCCCGACCTGGGTGTCCAGGCCGTCAGGCATTTGCGAAATGAAATCCATCGCATAGGCATCGGTGGCGGCTTTTTCAATGTCGGCGCGAGGAGCGCCAGCCAGGTCACCGTAGGCGATGTTGTTGGCAATGGTGTCGTTGAACAGGGTCACGTGCTGCGTGACTTGCGCCACGTGTCGACGCAGGTTGCGCAAGCGATAGTCTTCGATCTCGACATCATCGAGCAGGATTTCGCCAATGTCGTGGTGATAGAAACGCGGAATCAGGCTGGCCAGGGTCGACTTGCCACTGCCTGAGCGACCGACCAGGGCGATCATCTGCCCCGGCGCCGCCGAGAAGCTGATGTTCTTCAGCACTTCACGCTCAGTGCCCGGGTAGGTGAAGCTGAGGTTGCGCACCTCCAGATGGCCGTTGATGCGATCGCGCTCGACGGTGCCGTTATCGACTTCGGGCTCGACGTCCAGTTGCTCGAAAATGCTTTCGGCACCGGCCACGCCTTTCTGGATGGTCGAGCTGACTTCCGACAGCTGCCGGATCGGCTTGGGCAGCAAGCCGGCGGCGGTGATGTAGGCCACCAGGTCACCGGCCGTGGCATCACCGCGCAGGAACAGCACCAGGAACATCAACACCGCCATGGCGGTATAGATCACCAGCTGCAGCATCGGCGTGTAGACCGCACCGGTCTTGGTCATGCGTAATTGCTTGTCGGTGTTGCCCTGGCTGGCGGCGGCAAAACGCTGTTCTTCATAGCTCTCGCCACCGAAGCTGCGCACCACGCGATAGCCCTGGATGGTCTCGGAAGCCACGTGCGTCACGTCGCCCATGGCCACCTGGATCTTCTTGCTCTGCTTGCGGAATTTCTTGCTGGTGTTACCCACCATGAACGCGATCAGCGGCAGGATCGCCAGCATCACCATCGTCAGCTTCCAGTTCATCCAGACCAGATAGGCAAACAGGAAGACCACGGTCAGGCCTTCACGGATCACCACCTTGATGGCATCCGTGGCGGCACCGGTCACCATGGTCACGTTGAACGTGATGCGCGAGATCAGGTGCCCGGAATTATGGGTATCGAAATAGCGGTTGGGCAGCACCAGCAGCTTGTTGAACAACTCGACACGCAGGTCATGGACCAGCCCCAACGAAACCTTCGCCAGGTAATAGTTGCCCAGAAACGAGCCCAGGCCTTGCCACGCCGCGATCAGAATGATCAGCAACGGCACGGCCATCAGCAACTGCAAGTCCTTCAGATAAGGTACGGTGGGAAAGAGCACCGCTTCAGGGTTGCTCAGGCCATCGACGAAATATTTGAGGATCCCGGCCAGCATCGGCTGTGTGGAGGCAAAAATGACGAAGCCCACGATACTCAGCAAGAAAAGGCCGACATAGGGTTTTACATACCCCAACAGCCGAAAATAGATTTTCAGGCTGGAATCCTGTCCCGCTATAGGCGGTGCATCAGTCATCGTAGAGCTCACTGGTTAGGAAGAACGCGAAATTTTATCACAAGCGCCAGGATTGACCCGCGCCCATACCAAAACACTGGCCAGCGCCACGGGCAGCCAACTGATGAACCATTCGGGTCGCGGCGTACCACTCAGGCTGGCGGCGTCGAATTGCATGGCCAGGGTCGAGAACAACCAGATGCCAATGATGCCCCGGCCATAAAACGTTTCCCGGGCTTTCCACGCCGCACGCAGTACCGCGAGCCAAACCGCGCACCACAATAACAGCCCCGGCACGCCCAGCTCGATGGCCACGTGGCTGAACAGGTTATGCGCATGGTCGAAATACTGGCCGGAAGCCAATACCTTGTAGTCACTGCCCAGGCCCAGGCCGAGCCACGGGTGTTGCGCAATCATTTGCAGACTCGCCATCAGGATCTGCGGGCGAAAAGACACGCCGCGCGCCGTGACCAGCGACTCGAAAAACCAGAACGCCAGGAATGCCACGAGCAATGCCCCCGCCGCGACAATACGGCTGCGTCGGTCGCGGCACCAGATCGGCATGGCCAGCAGTGTCAGAAACAACGCCAGGGCAGCGCCACGACTCTGGCTGAGCAGCACGAACACACCCAGCAAGACCAACGCAGCGGCCCAGACTGCCTGCAACCATCCAGTACGTGGAGCCCAGAGGACAAGCCACACCGCCGCCAGCCCCATGACATACCCCCCCAGAATCGGATGAGACAATTCGCCCAGGCCTTCGGCGCGTGCCGTCCAGACGTTGCCGGCAATCACATAGAACGTGACGATGGAGACCGCCGCCGTGACCGCCAGCCCGATCCCTCCCCACTGCATGAGGCGGATCACGTGCTCGGGCCGGCCATTGGTGAACACCGGGAAAAACAGCAGAAACACGACGATGTACAGCAAACGCTTGGCCTCGCGACTCAAGTCCGGCGCGTTCGACCATCCAAGGCTGATCAGCGACCAGAGCAAGAGCCCGAGCAGCGGCAGGTAGAGCCAGCGCTGCTCACACATCAATTCCTTGAG
The DNA here is from genome assembly GCF_902498195.1 of Pseudomonas fluorescens. GTDB lineage: Bacteria > Pseudomonadota > Gammaproteobacteria > Pseudomonadales > Pseudomonadaceae > Aquipseudomonas > Aquipseudomonas fluorescens_BU. Next base: position 222,764 of record NZ_CABVIY010000005.1, read on the forward strand.
TCGGACCCGAGCGGACCAGGCGAACAATAGGGCCGGCAACCAGAGCAAGGCGATCAAACCCTGCTGGTAGACCTTGTTGGTAGGCGCAACGGCGATGGCCAACAGAAACCACAACAGACCGATCGTCATCCATGCTTGCGCCCAGCGTTTTTCGTGCATCAATTTGCTCCTGAGAGAGTTCGCCCACCCAACTGGCATGGTTAAAGCTGAAACTTTTCGGCATCATTGCCCGCTACAGCGCCCCGTGCTTCCAACAAGGCTTTCTACGATGCAATGTTCTCGGCTTCCGCAAGCCGCTCTAACTCAAATGATTGATGGTGCCAGAGTATTGGAGGCCGACAGTTACGGGCCGAAAGTCTACCTGTTGCCGGATGGGAATATTCTTAAACTGTTCCGCCGCAAGCGGATTTTTTCATCGGCGCTGATCCGCCCCTACTCCAAACGCTTCATCGACAACGCCATCGAACTGCAAAAGCTGGGCGTGCCGACCTTGCAGGTCCTGCAATATTACCGACTGGAAGCGCCAGGCATGACGGCCGTTCTTTACCAGCCGTTACCCGGAGAGACCCTGCGCCAGATCGCCAGCAAGGAAGGTTTCACCTGGCCGCAGGCACTGCCAGACCTGGCCGGGCTGATACGCAGCCTTCATCAATCGGGGATTTATTTTCGGTCGCTGCACTTGGGCAACATCGTGGTCACGCCCGATAACCGAATGGGCCTGATCGATGTGGCGGACATGCGCTTCCTGCGCAGGCCTTTGCCTGCGCGCTTGATCAAGCGCAACCTGCAGCACTTCGCCCGCTATATTGCGCGCGAGAACCTGAACGAGAGCTTTCCGATGCAGGCGCTCGAACAGGCAGTGCTGCCGTCATGAGAGCAAGGCGCGGGCGGTCTGGCTGAAGTTCAGCCAGGACTGTTCGGGGGCCAGTGCCTGATATTGCTTTGCTGCGATGGCTTCAGGGGAAGTGCTGAACGCTCCGACAATGGCATCGCGCCAGGCTTCCACATCGCCAACCGGGGCGTACCATCCGCTATCCGCCAACTGCTCGCGGAACACATCCAGCTCACTGGACAGCACCGGTACACCGGCCATCACCGCTTCTTGCATGATCAATCCAAGGCCCTCGCTCAGCGATGGCATTGCGACCCAGTCGAACGCACGATAGAGCTGCGCCGCGTCGTCCAGATGTCCCGGCAGCAAGACCTTGTCGCGCAGCTGCAGGTGATCGATTCGCGCCTCCAGCTCGGCACGCGCCGTCCCTTCGCCAATGATCACCAGCTTCAGATCGGGTTGCTCATGCAATGCCCCGGCAAAGGCATCGAGAAGACAGCTGAAACCTTTGCCGGTGACCAGCCGCCCCACCGCACCCAGTACAGGCGTGCCATCCACCGACAGGCCGAGCCGGCTTCGTGCTTGCTCTCGAGTCAATAACGCGTTGCGAAACTCCTCCGGATCAAAGGCACTGCGCAAGGTCGTGACGGGCACTTGCAGGTCCTGGTTCAACGAGGCCGCCAGTGTGTTTGAGACTGCAACCAACGTGAGCTGGGAGGGCGCAAGCCGCTTGAAGAGCACTCGATCAGATGGATGCAGTCGTGCTGAACCATGGAAAACCACCACGGCACGGATGTGCGGCAGGGATTCGAGCAACGGCAGCAAGGTTCGTGCGACGCCCAGGCCATCGAGCAGCAAAAGGCGTGCATCGCTGTACTTGAGGGCACTCTTGAACCGGGCTTGCATCCACGGCCTGGTCAGCCGCCAGAAATGCCGTCCTTTAAGCCGGGCGGAGGACAACCCCCACTCCCGCACCTCGCCGACGCTCACCCCGCATTCGCCCGCACTTCCCTGAAGCAACCAGGTTTCAACCGGCACGGGCGGCGAAGCCTGGGACAATATTTGCTGGTGCACCTTATGAGTTGAGGCAAACGGAGCGCCGCCAGCCCACATGACGTTGAGAATACTCATAGTGCGAGAAGCCAGTGGAAGGGTTTCTGGAGATTAGCAGCGGTATATCTAGTTGATGAACCAGCCAATGCAGACTCCCAGCAACAAGGACAATACGAACTTGATCTGATCGCGCCGGTTGCGGCGCGCCTTGCGTTGACGCTCCACAGACGTCTGCACGTGCAGGCCGAAACCCGTGTGCATGACCGCGTCCGCTTCGAGCGTCAGGGCAGCCAGATTCAGTTCTGCATACCGCTGTGACAGTGCCTTCTCACCACTGTAGCTGGTAAATGGAGCACACAACCGGTATTCCTTGATCCGGCGCAGCCCCGGGTTCAGCGAGAAACCCTGCCATTCCGGTTTGTCGGAGATCAAGGGGTAGCAGGCCACCCCACCGACGATTTCCCGGGCGCCCAGACGAATGTAAGGGCTGTGAACCCGCAGGTCATGATTAAAGCTGCGCAACCATATCTGCAGGATGTCCGGGCGCGCTTCGAGAAGGGTCATGGAGTCTTCAACAAACCCCGGACGATAGAATTCCCAGTCATCTTCGCAATGGAAAATATAGGACGTGCTGACGTGTTCGTACGCCAGGTCAATCGAAGCCAGCTGACCCAGTTTCGGCCGGTTGACGAACACCGTGCAGTGTTCCTTCCAATGGGCAGGAATGATCGCGTGCACGCCTTCGTCGCCCGCATCTTCAGTGATGAAGACTTCACGAATGGGCGCTGTATTGAATTGATCGAAGCTCTCAAGCGTAATCTTGAGCAGATCCAGTCGGCCACAGCTGGTGACCACTAATGTGATGTCACTTTCTTTGGAAAATCGCACTTGATTCTCAGTAACCGTTAGGGTCGCAGCAATATCGATTGCTGGACAGAACTTGTCAAATGCCCAGTTTCAGGCGAATTTTTTCGAGTAGGCCCAGCGGTGCACGCTCACGCAATGCCGGTTCCAGCTCTTCAACGATGCGCTGGCCGATGCGGGCAAAACTGAACTGGCTCACCGCCAGTTCGCGCCCATTGCGCGCGATACGCTGCGCCAATTCCGGATCGCTGCGCAACAGGGCGAGTTTTTCCTGAAGCTGCGCAATACTCTGATAAAACACCACGTTGTGCATATCCTGCAAACCCAGCGCCTGGCTTTCCGCCGCCCCCTGGTCATAGGCCAGCAATACACAGCCACAGGCCATGGCCTCGAAATTCTTGATCATGAACTCGCCCATGCCGACATCGGCACTGACGAAAAAGCGAATGCGATTGAGCGTGTCACGGTACTCGTCACCGGATTTGGTGCGCGTGACCACCAAGGGTTCGACCCGCCCCAACTCGTCGAGCAACGCCTTGCGACCGCTGTAGGCCACACTGTTGGTACTGCCGACGAAGGCCAGTTCAATATCCCGTTCGCGGCCCTGATCCTCAAGCTGTGTCTGGTCGTACCCCTTGGGAACGAACACCGCATCAAAACCCTCTTCGCGAAGGCGTTCGGTGACGACAAAACCGGAACTGATCACCCGCGCCCACGGCAGGCGGCGGTAGTGCGCGCTGAACTTGCCGGTGTACTTGCAAGGGATGTAGTTCTGGTAGGCATCGTGTTCGAGAATCACCAGGTTCGGCACCGTGCGGATAAAGCCGACCTGACGGATCTCCTGTTTGAAGCGCAGGAAAAATACGATACGGTCATACCGTGTCACATCGATTTCGCGCCGGAAATAGCTACGCAGGTTGCGTTGCTCATGGCTGCTCAGCCACCGCAGGTCGCACTCGCAATGATCCGCCACCGCGTCGTACAAACGGTCCAGAATGGCCCGCTGTTCTTTCTGCACCAGAAATAAAACTTTCATCGTCTTCCTTGCCGCAACAGGCAAACCGAGCACCACCTGAAACCCTTCCCGCTCGCAAGCCGGGAGATTTCAGGCCCGTACCACCTTACAAACGCCAGAACAGCTCATGGCGGCGAACAGCCTTGCGAAAAAATTCGTTTTCACCGTAGGGCGAACTGGAACGCCCAGCCAGCAACCGTTGCAGACCGCGGCGCATACGCCGCTTGAACGGGGCGCGAGGTTGCAGGTCGTGCATCATGCCCAACGCCATGGCCTTGTCGCGCTGCTGCGCCTGAGTCAGCGAAAGGCAGTAGGGATGCAACAACGCCTTCGGCTCGAACACCGGTGGCAGCGCCACACCCGTCTCGGAGTCACCCATTGGCCAGCGATCATTGTCATGCAAGTGATTGGCGTAACCGAGTAACGTCGGTTGCCACTCGAGCCCTTTCAACGCCTCGATCACCGCGGCCTGAGCGCAAATATGATCAGGGTGCGGGTCAAGGACCGGGTGCGGCAACACAATCACTTCAGGTTGCGCCCGCAACAGCACCTCTCGAAGATCGGCCAGCAGGTTGTTCCAGGTCGGCGCCCCGTCGACATCGCCCGGGAGGGCAAACGGGTTCAACTGGCGGAACAATCGGGTATCGCTCAGATCCGCTTCTCGCGAACCCGCCGGCTGGTCGGGCGAAGCCTGCATGGTTGCCAGTTGCAGGCAGAAGTAGCCCAGTTGCACACAATGGGCTTCAGGCACGCCGGCCCAGCGCGGCACGGCAATACTGTCCCAGGACCGCAAGCGGCCTTTGAGCCGCGCCGCCTCGACTTTGTCCAGCCCCATATGCTGATAGTGTTCGGCTTCGATTTCACCGGCGGTCAGCGTGACGATCCAGGTTTCGTCCGCCTGGCTGTACAGGCCGTACGCCGCCAGCTCGGCATCATCGGCATGCGGCGCGATGACCATGACCCGCTGACGACGGTAATCAGGATGCTCGAGCGCCCACAGCACAGGCTCGCCGAGCAACCGGCAAAAACGCCCCCGCAGTCGCAGCTCCCCTCGCGACAGCACTTGTGCCTGCCCACTGAGGTTGAGGTAGCGCAGGCCGTTCACACCCCGCTCGAAGGTTTGCCGGTCCGGATTATCCCCCCCGGACAACTCGACCACCGGATCGAAGAAACGCCCCAGCCAGGTGCTTTTGATTCGCAGCGCCAATATCAGCGTCGCATCGTCCACCAGCATGACCCCCTCGTCCAGCCGCAGGCGATCGCCCTCCAGATGAACCTTGGGTTGTGGGGTATAGGGCGGAAAGTTGTAGCGGTAATCGTCCTTCGACGAATAGAACAGATGATCGGCAAACCAGGCTTCGTGAGCGACCCAGGTCAGCAACGGGAGTAGCAGGCGCACCCACCAGCTCACCACCACGGCGATGCCAATCAACACCACCAGCGCGATGAACAGGCCGATGTTCTTGTTGCGCCGATGGCGCTTGAGCAACTGCTGTTTGCGGCTCATGGGCTGCCTCATACGGTAAAGACCGGGACGGGATTACACCAGCGATCCTTGTATTCACGGTCAGCGCGACCGAAGGAGAACCGCAAGGGCTTGTCCAGCGCGCGGGCATGTTCCCACGCGCTTTGAGTGTTCAGGAAACTCAGCACGCTGCCAGGGCTGAATTCGCGGGTTTCGGGATCGACGCCGCCATTGATGTACTCGACACTGATCCAGTTCGGGGATTCAACGCGATACACCAACTGAATGGCGATCGGTGCATCGTTGAGGAAAATCACCGAACCGATCAGCAACTCGCGCAACAGCTCGATGACCTCGGCCATGCGCTGGGCGCCCGTGGCCGGGAACCCCCAGCGACGCTGGAACAAGTCGCAATAGATGGCCGCCAGTTCGCGACTGGTAAACTCGCCGACCGGTCGCACCACGCCACCCGCCTCTTCCAGCAACCTGAGTTCCCGGCGCTGGTTGTAGCGAAACTTCTTCGACAAATCTTCTGGCGCCCGGGCCATGGCCAGTTGTTCGGCCTGCAACTTGATGCCAGCGAAACGGCTATCGTTCAGCGCCGACAAATATCGACCGCGGTGGCGCAGGGGAGCCTGGGCATCTTCAGCACCAGGCAAGATGATCTCGGCATTGCCGAGGTCGAACAGGCCCTTCTTGCCGCGGCGCTTGAGCACGTCCTTGGACAAGGCGAGGTCGCGGCCCCAAGTCGGGATCGACGCCCTGACTTCGCCGTTGTGCTCCCAGGCCAGGTAACGCACGGGGATGTCAGCCAGTTGCGACAGGCGTTCGACCACCATCGGATGCGTCGCGACGCTGCCGCCGAAACGCTGCCAGGCCTGGGCGTAGGTCGAAGCATCGGCTAACGACCAGCCACGTTCGCGCCAGCCTTGGAATCGGTTGAGCATCAGCCCCTCGGTGCCAGTTCGATAACGTGGGGCAAATGCCAGAAAGCATCGCGTACCGCACGGTCAGAAAATCGTTCGTGCAAGCGGTCGAGCATCAACTCGGCGCATTGGTGACGCTGCTGCCCGTCCATCGCGGCCAAATGTTGCAGCCCCTGGGCCAGGTGTTCGGCATCCCCCAGCGGGAACAGAATGCCCACGCCTTCGACCACCTCCTTCGCCCCGCCACACGCCGTAGCGAGCAAGGGCACGCCGGCGGCCATGGCTTCGAGCAGCACCATGCCGAACGGTTCGTGATCGGAACTCAAGGCAAACACATCAAAGGCACGGAAAAAACGCCGCGCCTCGGGTACCTGGCCGAGGAACAGCACGCGATCGCCAATCCCCAGCTCGCGGGCCTGGGCCTTAAGGTCCTGCTCCAGGCGGCCGCTACCCAGGATCACCAGCTGACTGTTGATCGGCAAGCCCGGCAGAGCCGCGGCAAAACCGTCCAGCAGCGTGGCCTGATCCTTGTCCGGATGCAGGCGCCCGACGTTGCCAACGATCCAGGCATCCGCCGCCAGGCCGAGGGTCTCACGGGCTTCAGCAGCCGACACCTGCGAAGCCTGCAAGCTGTCGACGTCAATACGGTTGTACAGCGTCTGAATCCGCGAAGCCGGCCACTTCGGCAAGCAGCGGCGTATGTCGTCACGCACCGCGTCCGACACGCCCAGAAGACTCAGGCGCTTGCGGAAAATACTGGCGAACAGCTTGCGGCTGCCGCGCTTGTAGTCGCCAAAGGCGTGGTGCACGCCAATCACCGGCAGCGAGGTGCCGAGCAAGGCGATGTAGATGGGCTTGAAACGATTGGCGATGCAGAAACTGAAATTACGCGAGGCGGCGATCTTGCGCAGATCCGCGATGGCCCCCAGTTTCAGGCCACGAATGGCCTTGGAGCTGTACTCCATGAACAGCACTTCATCGCTGGCGCATTGGGCGGCGACTTCGGCATCGGCAACCCCAGTCAGAAACACCGTGGTCACACGATAGCCGGTCCCCGCGAACAGGCTGGCGTACTGCCGGGCGCAGTCCAGAAACGGGCCGTCATAGCCGTGACAGAACTGCAGCACATGGCGTTCAGCCGAGCGTGTCATAGGCGTCCGCACCCTCTTTGACCACCAGGATGTCTTCCATGATCAGGTACTGCAGGTCCGACCCGAAGAACATGTTCAAGGCGTCCGTCGGCGAGCAGATCATCGGTTCGCCACGGCGGTTGAGCGAGGTGTTCAGCGACACGCCGTTGCCGGTCAGCACTTCCAGCGCCTTCATCATGTCGTAGTAGCGCGGATTGTATTCGCGCTTGAGCACCTGGGCACGGGAGGTGCCATCTTCGTGGACAACTTCCGGCACGCGGGTCTTCCACTCTTCCGCCACTTCGAAGGTGAAGGTCATGAACGGCGCCGGGTGATCGATCTTGATCATCTGTGGCGCAACGGTGTCGAGCATCGACGGGCAGAAAGGCCTCCAGCGCTCGCGGAACTTGATCTGGTGGTTGATGCGGTCGGCCACGCCCGTCGCGCTCGGGCACCCGATGATCGAACGACCACCCAAGGCACGCGGACCGAACTCCATGCGCCCCTGGAACCAGGCCACCGGGTTGCCATCGACCATGATCTTGGCGATGTTTTCCGGCATGTTCGCCAGCTTGCGCCAGACCGGCTTGCTTGGGTGACGGGCGCAGGCCGCGAGCACGTCTTCGTTGCTGTACGACGGGCCGAGGTAGACATGCTCCATCTTCTCGACCGGCACGCCACGGGCGTGAGACACGTAGGCCGCCGCGCCCACCGCGGTGCCGGCATCGCCGGACGCAGGCTGCACGAACAATTCCTTGACGTCATCACGGGCGATGATTTTCTGATTCAGCTTGACGTTCAACGCGCAGCCGCCGGCGAAGGCCAGCTTGCCGGTTTCCTTGAGCACGTCGCCCAGGTAGTGGTCGATCATCTGCAACGCCAGTTTCTCGAACAGCGCTTGCATGCTCGCGGCGTAGTGGATGTAAGGCTCGTCGGCGATGTCGCCTTCGCGCTTCGGACCCAGCCATTCGATCAGCTTCGGCGAGAAGTAGAAACCCTTGCCCTTTTCTTTATAGCGGCGCAAACCGATGACGTTGGCGTAGTCGGTATTAATCACCAGCTCGCCGTTTTCGAACGAGGCCAGGCGCGAGAAATCGTACTTGCTGGCGTCGCCATACGGCGCCATGCCCATGACCTTGAACTCACCGTCGAGCATTTCGAAACCGAGGAACTCGGTGATCGCGCCGTAGAGGCCGCCCAGGGAGTCAGGATCGAAGAATTCCTTGATCTTGTGGATCTTGCCGTTTTCGCCGTAACCGAAGAAGGTCGTGGCGTATTCACCCTTGCCATCGATGCCCAGGATCGCGGTTTTCTCTTTGAAACCGGAGCAGTGGTAGGCGCTGGAGGCGTGGGCCAGGTGATGCTCGACCGGCTCGATCTTGATCTTTTTCGGATCGAAGCCCAATTGTTCCAGGCACCAGACAATCTTGTTGCGATAGCGCTTGTAGCGACGGTTGCCCATCAGGATCGCGTCGAGCGCACGATCCGGGGCGTACCAGTAACGCTTGGCATAGTGCCAGCGTGCCTTGCCGAACAGGCTGATCGGAGCGAATGGAATCGCGACCACGTCCACGTCGGAAGGCTTGATACCGGCCTGTTCGAGACAGAACTTCGCCGATTCGTAGGGCATGCGGTTCTTTGCATGTTTATCGCGCACGAAGCGCTCTTCTTCAGCCGCCGCGACCAGCTTGCCGTCGATGTACAAGGCTGCGGAAGGATCATGGCTAAGGGCGCCGGACAGGCCAAGAATCGTCAATGCCACAGGGGTCTAGCCTCTTTAGTCTGCATGCAGGCGCCGTGGCGCCTCAAAAAATGATGTGCCTTCGCCAGGAGCGCGAGGCAGCTAAAGGGCGGGATTATAGCTTAAAAGCAGCTACAAGCCTCTAGCGGCAAGCGGCGAGAGAAGGCGGGGGGAACCTTGGCATTGTTTAGCCGCGAGCAGGGCGCCAGTAAATGCTGATGTTGCCATCCTGACCCTGACGGTAAACCGTGTATGGCAGGGCCACGGTATCGAGTGCGCCGGACAGGGCCAGGTCCAGCAAAACCAGTGGTACGAGGACTCCCGTGGGGTCGGGCGGCGCATTCAATACGCAAAAGTCATAGGCCAGCCCGCTGTAGACCCGGGGGATGGACTGGCAATAGGTTTTTTGCCTGCGAAGCCCCTGGGCCGCGGCGGCGTCGTCCTGCAACACCGTCGCGACGGTTCCGCAGCCGGACAAAGCGAGTGAGATTGCACCTGATGCGACTGCCTTTCCTATAGTCAAAGTCTGCCCTCCGAGAACGTCAGGCAAGCTAGCATCGTGGTCAATCAGGCCACAGTTCATCACTTCCCAAAGTCGCGTAGGACGATTCATAAGAACTTGTCCCCGATCTCCGGAGACTGATCCGGCGCCTTCGCGCTCCCACAGTTCGATGTGTGAACACCATTCACTGTGGGAGCGGGCTGGCTCGCGAAGGCGATTCAGGAAGCGTTGGAAATGTCTTTGGGCAAACGCTGATCAATGGCTTGATAAAGCGCACTTGCCTCAGGCCAGTTGCGCATGAACCGCGCCCGATCCCGCGCATACGCCGGGGCAAAGCTGTTGGAGGAACGGTGCTGGCACATCGAATCCAGATCGATCAACGCCCAGCGATCTTCCTGCCAGAACAGGTTGTGGCCCTTGAAGTCGCCGTGGCTGATGCGCTCGCGAATGAGCTCTGCGAACAGATGATCAAGCGCCAGCAACTCGGTCTCTGGAGCATCGCCGCTTTCAACATAAGGCGCGAAGCGCTCGATGATATCCGGTCCCGGCAGATGCTCAGTGACCAGGAAAGCCCGACTGCGCAACCACAGAAAACGCTTCTCCAGCACCGCCAGCGGCTTGGGTGTCGCGATGCCGAGGAACGCCAGGCGATTGCCTTCGCGCCAGGAATGCCAGGCCCGGCTCGGACGCCAGAAGCGCTTGAGCCAGTGGGCAAAACCCTTGATGTTGTAACGCTTGATCACCAGCGTGCGGCCACCCACCTCGACCTTGCCGACGCTCGCCGTGCCACCGGTCTTGTACAGGTGCCCCTGATCGAGCAGCGCATCGGCCCGCTCCAGCACCGGCAGCATGGCCGCTTCTTCCTCGCGACGAATGGCCCGCAGTCCGAACGCGCCGCGCTGGACGCTGAACAGCGTGCACTCGCGCCCGACCTTGATCAGGTAATCCTTGAGGCGCCAGCTGCGCACCTTGTCGACCTGCTTCTGCAACGCTTCCATGGGCAGGGCGTGCTCGCCATTGCTCAGCAGGTAATACACCAGCAACTCTTCGGTGAACGGCTCCAATGCCTTGGGCAACTGGGCAAAAAACACACCGAGGTTTTCCAGGACTTTCTGCCGCGACAGTGGCTGGCCAGGCGTTTCGGCGCAGACCCCGGCACCGTCGATCAAATACAGTCGACTGCCCTGGCGCAGCAAGTTGTCCAGGTGCAGGTCTTCCTGCCACAGGCCCTTGCGGTGCATCTGACCGATCGCGCCCAGGGCCTCGGCCAGAACTGCCGATTGCTCATCGGCCAGCACCGGCAAATGCTCGACCTGCTTCCAGGCGTCGCCCAGGCTTGCAGCGTTTTCCAGAAATTCGAACAGCAGCCAACCGCCTTCGCCGTCCTTGAGACCGTCAGCCAACAGCAACGGCGTAGTCAACCCTTGCGCGGCGAGCAGGCGCACGCCATTGAGCTCACGCTGAAAATGCCGTGCCGCCTTGCTACCCACCAGCAACTTGGCCAGCACCGGACGACCCCGCCAGACACCCGCACCGACATAACGCTGCCCGGGCAACACCCGCAACAGGCTCAGCAATTGCAAATCCGCCGGTCCGGCGGCATCGGCCAGCGAAAGGTTCAACGGCAGCGCCGGATTGCGGCCTGCGTTTTTCAGTTCGGACAAACGCATCAACGCTTCTCCTTGTGACTGCGGCGCGCCGTCAGGCGATTCAGCCAGCTATCGATCAGTGAACCGTCCTGCGGTTGATCGAGGTAAGCGGCCAGCAAAATGCGCAGCTGCGCTTCACTCCATTCGGGCGCCCGCCGCAACAGCGGTTCCAGGTCCTTGACCCGGTCGCGCTGACCGAACAGCAAGGGCCGGGTCTTTTCCAGATCGATCAGTTGAGCCTGATAGCCGTCGCCGCTGGCGCACAGAAAGATATGCTTGGGATAAAAACAGCCATGCACCTGCCGCTTGCCGTGCAGGCGCTGCGCCAGCTTGCCGCAGGCTTGAAGAATCGCGCGATGTTGCGCCTCGCTCAGGTCCGACCAACGCTGCAGCAATGAATCCAGATCATCCCAGCCGTCCAGGGCACGGGTCAGCAAAATCGCCCGGACCTCGCCGTTGACCTTCCTCTCACCAAAGAACGCCGCCTTCAGCGCTGGAATGCCAAGTTGCTCATAGCGGCTGATGTTACGAAATTCCCGGGCGAAGCTCGGCTCGCCAAACGGCGCGTGCAAGGTGTGCATCTGGTAGTTGCTCTGACGCTTGAGGTAGAAGCCGTGACCCTCCAGATCCAGTCGAAACACGCTGCTCCAGCCACCGCGAACGGTGTTGGGCTCGTCCACGGCATCGAGCTGCCGGGCCCAGAGCGCGTCGAATGTGCCGAGGCCGTGACGCTCAAGGAGTGCACGGTCTTCAGCGGCCAGAAAATCAGTCATTCGCGTCCCTCGAAAAATCTCACCACGTGCCGGATCCGTTTTTTATCCGCGGCATTGAGCCGGGTCCGTTGGCGGTATTGCAGGTAAAAGCGCAGGCGCTGGGTGGCCGACAATTGATACTTGGCCACTTTGTCCAGGCACGCCAGGTCCTTGGTGATGCGGTACTTGAGCCAGAAACCGCTCCAGAAATCACCGTTGGGGCAGTCGATCAGGAACAGCCGGGCCTGGTCGTCGATCAGCAGGTTGCGCCACTTCAAATCGTTATGGGTAAAGCGGTGCTCGTGCATGGTCCGCGTGTGGCTGGCCAGCTGGCGACTGACGGTATCGACCCAGGCGCGGTCCGCCAGTTTCGGGTCGTGCCGCTCGGCCAGGGCCGACAAGTCTTCGGTGTGCGGCAGTTCGCGGGTGATCATCGCCCCACGATCATAGGCCGCCCCCCGCCGCTCCAGGCCCCAGGCCACCACTTCGGCGGTGGGAATGCCCCATTTGGCGAAGCGCTTGAGGTTCTGCCACTCCATTTTCACCCGGGGCTTGCCCAGGTAGCGACGCAGGCCCTTGCCTGCACCCACATAGCGTTTGACGTAATAGTTGACGCCATTGCGCTGAACACGAATGACCTCCGACAGCGGGTCGCGGGTCAGGCGCTCGCCCTGAAGCGCAAACACAGCGTCAAGGCTGCCGAAGTCTTGCGCGAGATCACTGTAAGCAGGTTCCAGCGTCCAGCCTGCCATCAGAGGGCGTCCCCGTATCGCTGTTTGCGCTCGTAGAGCTTGTTGGCCTTGCCTTCGAGCCAGCCCAGCAACCCGGCCTCTTCACTGAGGATCTGCCGTAGCGGCTGCTGGAAGTAACCCTTGAGGAAGCGCAGTTTGTCGCGACGGGTCAGGCCGATATCCAGGGCCGAGAAATACAGCGCCGCCAGATCCTTGTTGCGCCAGCGCCGTGGAATGGCCGGGCGGGTGTGGGCGCGGTGCAGGTCGATGACCGAGAGCTTGAAGTCCCCGGGCGTCACGGGTTTATCGGTGTGCAACAGGAAGTGACAGATATAGCAGTCGCGATGGTTGACCCCGGCGCGGTGCATCATGCCGGTCATACGTGCCACCTCAGCGATCAGCGCACGCTTGAGCGCTGGCTCGGGCGGCTGCTTGCGCCAGTTGATGCTGAAATCTTCGAGGCTGACGGTGGGCGCCAGCTCTTCAGTGACAATGAACGAATGCTGGTCCGCCGGATTGCTGCCCTTCTCGCCATAAGCGACGGCCGTCATGGACGGTACCCCGACCTCCTGCAGGCGCTGGATGGCCTTCCACTCCTGGCCCGCACCGAGCACCGGCAATTTGGCGGTGATCAGGTTCTTGAAAATCTCGCCCCAGCCGATGCCACGGTGGATCTTCACGAAAAAGCCCTGGCCGTTCACTTCGGTGCGCAGGGTGCGGCGAGCTTCCAGTTCGCGGTACACCTCGCCCTTGAGCCCCTCGACTTCGGCGAACGGATCGCGTCCGGCCCAGAGGCTCTTGAACGGTTCAGCCAACATCAACTTCATTTAAGCGTGCTCCGCCAGAATCACATCGGCCGCGTGCTGCGGCATGCTGTAGAGGTCGGCCGTCTCGGCGAAGGCCAGACCATTGCGGCTCCAGGCCGCCCGTGCTTGAGCGTCGTTCAACATGCCGGTCAGGTACTGCGTCAGTTGCGCCTGGTCAAAAGGTTCGTCCAGCACCAGGCCGGCATCGGCCTCGGCGATGTAATGGGCATAACCACAGACCGCACTCACCAGCACCGGCAACCCGGCCACCAGCGCTTCAAGCAATACGGTCCCGGTGTTTTCGTTGTATGCAGGGTGGATCAACAGGTCTGCGCCCAACAGGAAGCGCGGAATATCGCTGCGGCCCTTGAGGAACGTCACATTGTCGCCAAGCCCCAATGCAGCGCTCTGCATCTGGAACAATTTGGGGTCGTCCTGGCCGATTACAAACAGCCGGGTCCGCGCCTTCAATTCCGGATGTAACGCGGCCAGCGCCTTTAGGCTGCGATCCACACCCTTGGTCTTGAAGCCCGAGCCGATCTGCACCATCAGCAGCTCATCGTCCTTGAGCTTGAATTCGGCACGGAACCCGGCACGAATCTCGTCCGCATTCGCCGGCCGGCGACGGTCCTGGGCGATGCCCGGCGGCAGCAAGTGAAAGCGTTCGAGCGGCGTGTCGTAATGCTTGATGAACAGCGGCTGCTGCACTTCGGAAATCATCAGCACTTCGGTCTTGGCGTCCTTGGCGAACACCGCGCGCTCGTACTCGGCGAAGTGGCGGTAGCGACCCCAGCGGCGGTACAGCGAATTGCGCAGGTTCTGCGCCTTGTCTTCGAAGCAGCCGTCGGCAGCGTAGTAGACGTCCAGGCCGGGCATCTTGTTGAAGCCGATCAGCCGGTCGACCGGACGCTTGGCCAGGTCGGCTTCCATCCACTCGCTGAGTTTTTCGTTGCGCCGATGGTTGAAGAACGCCTTGACCGGCGCCACCAGCACTTCAAACCCGGGCGGCACCTCGCCTTCCCAGATCAGTGTGTAGACGCGAATCCGGTGCCCGCGCTTCTGGCACTCCAGGGCGATGCGCATGAAATCGCGCTGCAAGCCACCGAAGGGAAAATACTTGTACAGGACAAAGGCCAATTGCATCAGCGCAGCTCCTCGGCGAGTAACAACGTGCTCAGTCGGCTGGCGACACGCTCGGGATTCAGGCGGGTGAAGCACAGCGGCCACTCGCGTTTGAGGTCAAACCGGCTGGCATCTTCGGCCGTCGGCTGATAAGTGCATTTCTTTTGCAGGCACGGCGCGCAGGGGAAGTCGCTGGCCAGGTGGATCTGCGACTTGCCGTAGGCGCCCGTCAGGCCGGGGTTGGTCGGGCCGAACAGCGACAGCGTCGGCACGTCCAGCGCGGCGGCCAGATGCCCTAGGCCGGTGTCCACCGCGACGCAGGCTTGCGCGCCGGCCAGCACTTTTCCGACGCCCGCCAGATTCAACTTGGGCAGCACTTCGACGTGTTTCATGTCCTTGGCGATGCGCTCGGCGCGGGCCTTTTCGACCGCGTTGCCCCACGGCAGCTTGACCCCGACACCCAGGTAGCCGACGCGCTCGGCCAGTTCGCGCCAATAGGCTTCGGGCCAATGCTTGGTGTCCCAGGTAGTGCCGTGCAGGAACAGCACGTACGGATTCTTGCGCGGCAGTTCCACCAGGCGCTCGACGTTCAGGCCGTAATCGCCCAGCCCCTTGGGCAAGTCATAGCCCAGCGCCACGGCGAACAGCTGGCGCACCCGCTCCACTGCATGCTGCCCACGGGCCACGGCCAGGCGTCGGGAATAGAAGCGCGCGGCAATCGGCTCACGGGCGGAATCTTTGTCCAGCCCGGCAATCGGGGCTTTGACGTAGCGGGTCAGCAAGGCGCTTTTGAGCAGGCCCTGGGCATCGATGACCAGATCGTATTTCGTGGCGCGAAGGCTTTGTTTGAAGCGCTTCCACTCGCCACTCTTGATGGTCTGCCAGATATGCTTGCGCCAGCGCCGGATCGCCACCGGAATCACCTTGCCCACCGCCGGGTGCCAGGTGGGAATTTCGGCGAAACCCTCTTCCACCACCCAGTCGAAGGTGATGCCGGGAATCGCCCGCGCCGCATCGGTCAGCGCCGGCAACGCGTGAATCACGTCGCCCAGCGATGAGGTCTTGATCAGCAGTACCCGCAAACTATTTGACCTCGACCACAGTGCCCTGCAAACGCTGCAAGGCTTCGCTCACCGCTTGCGGCATCAGCTGGCGCAGGCAGTTGTAATGACCGAAACGGCACGTGCGGTCGAAGCACGGGCTGCATTCGATGCCCAGGCGCACAATCTCGACATGCTCGGCCAGCGGCGGCGTGAAACCTGGAGACGTCGAGCCGTAAACCGCCACCAGCGGGCGATTCAGCGCGGCGGCGACATGCATCAGGCCGGAGTCGTTGGACACCACCGAGTCGGCGCAGGACAGCAAGTCGATCGCCTCGGCCAGCGAGGTACCGCCACTGAGGTTCACCGACTCTTCACGCAAACCGGGAATCAGCCGCGACCGGATGTCTTCACCCACGGCATGATCGTTTTTCGAACCGAACAACCAGACTTGCCAACCCTCGCGAATCTTCGCCTCGGCCACTTTGGCGTAATGCTCGGACGGCCAGCGCTTGGACTCGCCGAACTCGGCACCGGGGCACAGCGCCAACACCGGGCGATCGAGGACCAGGCCGAACTTGGCCAGTGCAGCCTCGCGGGTCACCGGGTCGATTTGCAGGTTCGGTCGCGGATAAGGCTTGGGCAGCTCCAGGCCAGGCTCGTAGGCCAGGGCCATGAAACGCTCGATCATCAGCGGGTAACGCGCTTTGTCCAGCGTGCGCACATCGTTGAGCAGGCCATAGCGGAACTCGCCGCGCCAACCGGTGCGTTTTGGAATGCCGGCAAAAAACGGCACCAGCGCCGACTTCAGGGAATTGGGCAACAGGATCGCCTGGCTGTACTGGCCGGCCAGGGATTTGCCGATACGCCGGCGCGTCGCCAGCTCCAGTGCGCCGTGGCCGAGCGGAAAGCTCAAGGCCTGGCGTACTTCGGGCATGCGTTCAAGAATCGGCCGGCTCCACTCGGGGGCCAGCACGTCGATTTCGCATTGCGGGTGGCGTTGTTTCAGGCACTGAAACAGTGTCTGCGCCATCACCATGTCACCGACCCAGCTGGGCCCAACGATCAGAATTTTCATGTGGTTTCCAAAAACGATCCGGGGAGGCATACGCCTCCCCGCCTCGAGAATTCTACAAGACACTGCAGATCTATTGTGGGAGCGGGCTTGCTCGCGAAGGCGGAGTATCAGTCACCCGATAAGCTGGATGTGATGGCCTCTTCGCGAGCAAGCCCGCTCCCACATGGGCTTTCGGCGCTTCCCATATGGAGAATCAGCTTAGCCCCAGCTCACGCCAGATCCGCATGACCTGTCGCCGTTCGTCCGCGAACTGATCGCCCGGTATCACCCCGGGGTCCTTCTGCAAGGCCTGCCGATGGGCGGCGGAGCGGTAAGCTTTATAGGCTTCACGCAACAGACTGGCATCTTCGGCGGGCATCAGCCCTTCGTGTTCCAGCTCTTCCAGAATGCGGATATTGTCAGTCCAGCGCAGCAATGGCGGGTGCGTCTCGGACCACGCCAGGGCCGCGTATTGCACCATAAATTCAATATCGACGATACCTCCGGCGTCCTGCTTGAGATCGAACGGCGCCGTGGCCTCAAAGGCATTTGCCGCCGTACCGGCCGCAGTACCCTTGCTCCCGAGGTTATCGCGCATCTTGGCCCGCATCTCGCTGACTTCCTGGCGCAAGGTCGGCAAGTCGCGCGCCTTGCCGAGAATCGACGCGCGAACCTGCTCGAACGCCCGGCCGACATCCTCGCTGCCCACCAGCACGCGCGCCCGCACCAGCGCCTGATGCTCCCAGGTCCAGGCTTCGTTCTCCTGGTAGCGGGCAAACGCCCCCAGCGAACTCACCAGCAACCCCGACGCACCGGATGGACGCAGGCGCATATCCACTTCATACAATTGCCCGGAATTGGTCTGGGCCGTCAGCAAATGAATGATCCGCTGCCCAAGCCGGGTGAAAAATTGCGCACCATCGATCGATTTGGGTCCGTCGGTTTCCGCCTGTGGATCGCCATCGTGGATGAACACCAGATCCAGGTCCGAACCATGCCCCAGTTCCAGGCCGCCGACTTTCCCATAACCGACAATGATAAAGCCGGGATCGCACAACGTACCGTCGGTGCGCAGTGGCGTACCGTACTTGGCCACGGTCTGGCGCCAGGCCAGGGCCAGCACTTGCTCCAGAATCGCCTCGGCAAGCCAGGTCAGGTAATCGCTGACCTTCATCAACGGCAGGTTGCCGGCGATTTCCGAGGCGGCCACGCGCAAGCGGTGCGCCAGCTTGAAATGCCGCAAGGCTTCCATTTGCTGTTCAAGGTCGTCTTCGGGAATCCGCGTCAGGCGCTCGCGCAACTCGGCCGCCAGTTCCGGCGCCAGGGGCGGCTTGAACAAGCGGCCTTCGTTGAGCAGCTCATCGAGCAGCAACGGGAAGCGGGTGATCTGTTCGGCGATCCATGGGCTCGCCGCGCACAAGGTCAGCAAACGCCGCAACGCGCCGGGGTTTTCGGTCAGCAACACCAGATACGCAGAGCGACGCGCCACGGCTTCCACCAGGGGCAACACGCGTTCCAGCACCAAATCGGGGTTGGCATGTTCAACGGCCTGGGCGAGCAAGCGCGGGATGAAAGCATCGAGGCGTTCGCGCCCCAGACGCTGCATGGCGCGCAATTGCGGGCTGCCGCGCAGGCTGGCCAGTGCCTTCAACGCTTTGGTGGCGTCGGCGAAGCCGCCCTCCTGCAACTGCCGGCAGGCCGCCTCTTCGTCCTGGGCCTCTTCCCATAAGGGCAGCCACTCACCGCCAACGACGACTTCGCTTTCAGCGCCCTGCTCCTCGTCGGGATCAGCGATCACCTGACCGAAGTGCCAGGCCACACGACCGCGCCAGTACATGAGCTTTTCATGAAATGCCGGCCAATCGGCAAAGCCCAGCATGAAGGCAATGCGCGCCTGATCCTGGGCGCCGTCGGGCAGCATCTGGGTCTGGCGGTCGGCAATCGCCTGGATCGCATGCTCGGTGTAACGCAGGAATTCGTAGCCTTCGCGCAACTCGCTGATCACCGCCGGCGGCAGGTAACCCTGGCCTTCCAGCGTGCTCAGCACCTTCAACAGGGGGCGTTGCTGCAGGCTCAGGTCGCGACCGCCGTGAATCAGCTGGAAGGCCTGGGCGATAAACTCCACCTCGCGAATGCCACCGGAGCCGAGCTTGATGTTGTCGGCCATGCCCTTGCGTCGCACTTCCTGCTGGATCAGTTGCTTCATGGTGCGCAGCGCTTCGATCGCCGAGAAATCCAGATAGCGCCGGTAAACGAACGGCCGCAGCATCTCTTGCAGTTGCGCGCCGGCCACCTGGTCGCCGGCCACCACCCGCGACTTGATCATCGCGTAGCGCTCCCAGTCACGCCCCTGATCCTGGTAATACTGCTCCAGCGCGTTGAAACTCAGGACCAGCGCACCCGACGAGCCATAAGGCCGCAAGCGCATGTCGACGCGAAACACGAAGCCGTCGACGGTCATCGGGTCCAGGGCCTTGATCAGGCGCTGGCCGAGACGGATGAAAAACTCCTGGTTATCCAGCGGACGTTTCACGCCAACCGTTTCGCCACCTTCGGGGTAGGCAAAGATCAGGTCGATGTCGGACGACAGATTAAGCTCCACGGCGCCGAGCTTGCCCATGCCGAGCACGACCATTTGCTGTGGTTCGCCGCTGCGCCGCCCCGTGGGCACACCGAATTGCTGGCAATGCCGCTCGTACAACCACTGATAGGCCTGATCGATGCTGGCATCGGCCATGTCCGAGAGGTCGCGACAGGTCTGGATCAGGTCCGCCTGGCGGGTCAGGTCACGCCAGATGATCCGCACCTGATGACGGGCGCGCTGGCGGCGCAAGGCGCGACCAAGCGCGTCATCGGTTTCGGCAGTGCTCACCGCCTCGGCAATCTGCGCACACAGCTCGCCGGGCGCATAAGCGCGATCGAGCTCGCCGGATTGCACCAGCGTCAGCAGCATCAGCGGATCCCGCGCGATGTGTTCGGCCACGAAATCACTGGCGCCGGTCACGCGGGCAAATTGCGCCCAGCGCCCGGGCGTCCAGGTGGACAGGCCGTGATCATCATCCAGGACGGCCGCGGCAGCACGGAACGACTGCTCGGCGCGGGTGACAAACGGCAGCAGGATGGAGGGCAGTTCGGCAAGCGAAGGAAGGCTCATGGTCTATCCTTGATCGGCGTGTAATGGGCCGCATGTAGTGTTTTGTAGGAATGCACTACCTGGAGGACTGTCGAACAAAAGTTAGAAATAGCTGAAATCTCTTCGTTTTTGGCAGCCAACATCAAACTTTCACCTTTTCGGGTTGGAAAAAGACCAACCTTAACGATTATTCTCACAACGCAGCCGGGGGCCACAAGCCGCTCATCTGTAGTTTTACTACTCGTATATACATTAGTAAGGCTGAAATGCCGGATGATTTGTAGTAAAACTACACACCGCCGGAACAACCTATCGGCAATCCAAGAATTCATAACGTCTGCCCACAAGGCCAGTCGCTAACTCAGGCAACCGATTCTGGTAGCCTTTCCGCCCTGGAGCAAGCCATGCAAGACCTCGATCCCGTCGAAACCCAGGAATGGCTGGACGCCCTGGAATCGGTTCTCGACAAAGAAGGCGAAGACCGTGCTCACTATCTGATGACCCGTATGGGCGAACTCGCGACCCGCAGCGGCTCGCAATTGCCTTACGCCATCACCACGCCTTACCGCAACACCATCCCGGTAACCCACGAAGCACGCATGCCTGGCGACCTGTTCATGGAACGCCGCATTCGCTCGCTGGTGCGCTGGAACGCGATGGCCATGGTAATGCGTACGAACCTGAAAGATTCTGACCTGGGTGGTCACATCTCCAGCTTCGCATCCAGCGCGACCCTGTACGACATCGGCTTCAACTACTTCTTCCAGGCCCCGACCGACGAACACGGCGGCGACCTGATCTACTTCCAGGGCCACACCTCGCCTGGCGTCTATGCCCGTGCGTTCATGGAAGGCCGCATCACCGAAGACCAGATGAACAACTTCCGCCAGGAAGTCGACGGTCAGGGCCTGTCGTCCTACCCGCACCCTTGGCTGATGCCTGACTTCTGGCAGTTCCCGACGGTATCCATGGGTCTGGGCCCGATCCAGGCGATCTACCAGGCACGCTTCATGAAGTACCTGGAAGCCCGTGGCTTCATTCCTGCCGGCAAGCAAAAAGTCTGGTGCTTCCTGGGCGACGGCGAGTGTGACGAGCCGGAATCCCTGGGCGCCATCTCGCTGGCTGGCCGCGAGAAGCTCGACAACCTGATCTTCGTCATCAACTGCAACCTGCAGCGCCTCGACGGCCCGGTTCGCGGCAACGGCAAGATCATCCAGGAACTCGAAGGCGTGTTCCGCGGTGCTCAGTGGAACGTGACCAAAGTCATCTGGGGCCGTTTCTGGGACCCACTGCTGGCCAAGGACGTCGACGGCATCCTGCAACGTCGCATGGACGAAGTCATCGACGGCGAGTACCAGAACTACAAGGCCAAAGACGGCGCGTTCGTCCGTGAACACTTCTTCAACACGCCAGAACTCAAGGCGATGGTTGCAGACCTGTCCGACGACGAGATCTGGAAACTCAACCGTGGCGGCCACGACCCGTACAAGGTCTACGCGGCGTACCACGAAGCGGTCAACCACAAAGAACAACCGACCGTCATCCTGGCCAAGACCATCAAGGGTTATGGCACCGGTGCCGGCGAAGCGAAGAACACCGCGCACAACACCAAGAAAGTCGACGTCGACAGCCTGAAGCTGTTCCGCGACCGCTTCGACATCCCGGTCAAGGACGAAGAGCTGGAGAACCTGCCGTTCTTCAAGCCGGAGCCAAACAGCGCCGAAGCCCGCTACCTGAGCGAGCGCCGCACTGCCCTGGGCGGTTTCGTACCACAGCGCCGCGCACAAAGCTTCGCCGTACCGACGCCACCACTCGATACCCTCAAGGCTATCCTGGACGGTTCGGGCGACCGCGAAATTTCCACCACCATGGCGTTCGTGCGGATCCTCGCGCAGCTGGTGAAGGACAAGGACATCGGCCCGCGCATCGTTCCGATCATCCCGGACGAAGCCCGTACCTTCGGTATGGAAGGCATGTTCCGTCAGTTGGGCATCTACTCCTCGGTCGGCCAGCTCTACGAGCCAGTCGATAAAGACCAGGTGATGTTCTACAAGGAAGACAAGAAGGGCCAGATCCTCGAAGAAGGCATCAACGAAGCGGGCGCCATGAGCTCCTTCATCGCTGCCGGTACTTCGTACTCCAGCCACAACCAGCCAATGCTGCCGTTCTACATCTTCTACTCGATGTTCGGCTTCCAGCGTATCGGCGACCTGGCCTGGGCCGCTGGCGACAGCCGCACCCGTGGCTTCCTGATCGGCGGCACCGCCGGCCGTACCACCCTGAACGGTGAAGGCCTGCAACACGAAGACGGTCACAGCCACCTGCTGGCTGCCACCATCCCGAACTGCCGCACCTATGATCCAACCTACGGCTACGAGCTGGCGGTGATCATTCAGGACGGCATGAAGAAGATGACCGAAGAGCAACAGGACGTCTTCTACTACATCACCGTGATGAACGAGTCCTACCAGCAGCCAGCCATGCCGGCCGGTGCCGAAGAAGGCATCAAGAAGGGCATGTACCTGCTCGAGGAAGACAACCGCGAGGCGGCGCACCACGTTCAGCTGATGGGCTCCGGCACCATCCTGCGTGAAGTCCGTGAAGCGGCGAAGATCCTGCGCGAAGAGTTCAACGTCGGCGCCGACGTGTGGAGCGTTACCAGCTTCAACGAACTGCGTCGCGATGGCCTGGCCGTCGAGCGCACCAACCGTCTGCACCCTGGCCAGAAGCCTAAGCTGAGCTACGTTGAGGAGTGCCTGAACGGCCGTAAAGGTCCGGTCATCGCCTCTACCGACTACATGAAACTGTTCGCCGAGCAGATCCGTCAGTGGGTACCGTCCAAGGAATTCAAAGTCCTGGGCACCGACGGTTTCGGCCGCAGCGACAGCCGCAAGAAACTGCGTCATTTCTTCGAAGTCGACCGTCATTTCGTGGTGTTGGCAGCCCTTGAAGCACTGGCTGACCGTGGCGATATCGAACCTAAGGTGGTGTCTGAAGCCATCGCCAAGTTCGGCATCGACCCGGAAAAACGCAACCCACTGGACTGCTGAGGAGAGATTCTGTGAGCGAACTCATTCGCGTACCTGACATCGGCAGCGGTGAAGGTGAAGTAATTGAACTGTTTGTGAAGGTCGGCGACCGTATCGAAGCCGATCAGAGCATCCTGACCCTGGAATCGGACAAGGCGAGCATGGAAGTGCCGGCGCCGAAGGCCGGTATCATCAAGAGCCTGAAAGTGAAGCTGGGCGACCGCCTGAAAGAAGGCGACGAACTGCTGGAGCTGGAAGTCGAAGGTGCCGCAGCCGCGGCCCCTGCGGCTGCCGCTGCGCCTGCAGCGAAAGCAGAAGCTGCACCCGCTCCAGTTGCTGCTCCAGCGCCTGCTGCTGCGCCAGCCGCCGCTTCGGTTCAGCAAGTGCACGTGCCGGATATCGGTTCGTCGGGCAAGGCCCAGATCATCGAGATCCAGGTCAAGGTCGGCGACACCGTCGAGGCTGATCAGTCGCTGATCACCCTGGAATCCGACAAGGCCAGCATGGAAATCCCGTCGCCTGCCGCTGGCGTGGTCAAGGCCATCAGCGTCAAGCTCAACGACGAAGTCGGCACTGGCGACCTGATCCTGGACCTGGAAGTGGCGGGTGCTGCTGCACCGGCTGCCGCTCCAGCCCAGGCTGCTGCTCCGGCCGCTGCCGCCGCGCCTGCTCCTGCGGCAGCTCCGGCTGCTCCGGTCGCCGACAGCGTTCAGGACATCCACGTCCCGGACATCGGTTCGGCAGGCAAGGCCAAGATCATCGAAGTGCTGGTCAAGGCCGGCGACAGCGTTGAAGCCGACCAGTCGCTGATCACCCTGGAATCCGACAAGGCGAGCATGGAAATTCCATCGCCTGCCGCTGGCGTGGTGGAAAGCGTTTCCATCAAGCTGGATGACGAAGTCGGCACCGGCGACCTGATCCTCAAGTTGAAGGTCAAGGGCGCTGCTCCGGCTGCTGCTGCGGCACCTGCTGCTGCTCCGAGCGCACCTGCTCCGGCCGCCGCCCCCGCTGCTGCAGCACCGGCTCCAGCGGCTGCTCCGGCTGCCGCACCGGCCAAGCCTGGCGCCAAGGTTCACGCAGGCCCGGCAGTCCGCCAACTGGCCCGCGAATTCGGCGTCGAGCTGAGCGCCGTGGGTGCCAGCGGTCCGCACGGTCGTATCCTGAAAGAAGACGTGCAGGTTTACGTCAAGGCCATGATGCAGAAGGCCAAGGAAGCGCCAGCCGCTGCCGCCGGCGCAACCGGTGGCGCGGGCATTCCGCCGATCCCGGTCGTGGACTTCAGCCGCTTCGGTGAAATCGAAGAAGTGCCGATGACCCGCCTGATGCAGGTCGGCGCCGCCAACCTGCACCGCAGCTGGCTGAATGTGCCGCACGTGACGCAATTCGACTCGGCGGATATCACCGAGCTGGAAGCGTTCCGTAACGCACAGAAAGCCGTTGCAGAGAAGGCCGGCGTCAAGCTGACCATCCTGCCGTTGCTGCTCAAGTCCTGCGCGCACCTGCTCAAGGAACTGCCGGACTTCAACAGCTCGCTGGCGCCAAGCGGCAAAGCCATCATCCGCAAGAAGTACGTGAACATCGGCTTCGCCGTCGACACCCCGGATGGCCTGCTGGTACCGGTCATCAAGAACGTCGACCAGAAGAGCCTGCTGCAACTGGCCGCCGAGGCCGCTTCCCTGGCTGAAAAAGCCCGGACCAAGAAGCTCTCGTCGGACGAGATGCAAGGCGCCTGCTTCACCATTTCCAGCCTCGGCCACATTGGCGGCACCGGCTTCACGCCGATCGTCAACGCGCCGGAAGTGGCGATCCTCGGTGTTTCCAAGGCAACCATCCAGCCAGTCTGGGACGGCAAAGCCTTCCAGCCGAAACTGATGCTGCCGTTGTCGCTGTCCTACGATCACCGTGTGATCAACGGCGCCGCTGCTGCACGCTTCACCAAGCGTCTGAGCGACCTGCTGGCGGACATCCGCACCATCCTGCTGTAATCCCGGCCGGCCCTCCTTCGCTGGAGGGCCTGTCGCGCTTCATGTTTTCCGAGCGCCACGCTCGTACCTCAACCCCGCCAATTTGGCGGGGCTTTTTTTTGCCCGGCGTTTTTCCAGCAAGCGGTCCGTCCTACATTTGTGGCTGATATCGCCCACAACTCAAGTCCATTTCAGCTCGATATTTTCCGGGATTCAATCACTAGCCTTGGCTCTCGACTGCGCCTGTCAGCCAGTCGACCGGTGACGTTGAATCAATGGAATAGCGAATGAACTCCAACATGCTCAAGCCAACAGTCGGGCCGATCATTGGCCACACTACACCCCATCAAGCGCGCATCTTCGTACGCGGAGAATGGCAATCAGGTGCCTCGGTATTTGCCGGCATCCGTTATCGAAGGATCGGTGACGAGCGCTGGAACAAAGCCAGGTTCAGACAATTGATGAACCTGCGCGACATGTCCGACGTTATTGTTCTTCATGATCTGGCCGCCGATACCGAATACGAGTACCAGGCCGGCTGGTTCAGCCCCACGAACCCGGGGCACACACTCGAAACCGTACAGGACCTGCCATTGCAATGGCCTGGGGACGTCTTTCGCTTGCGCACGCCATCGAGCCAGCCCACTACACCACGGGCCTACATTATCGGTTCATGCCGCTACTTGAGCATGACCGCCGGCGTGCCATGGGCCCCGCACCTGGGAGACCGGATCTTCGCCTCCATTTCAACGTTGGCGCAGCGCGCCACACCGCCCATCAGCGCCATGTTGATGACCGGCGACCAGGTCTATGTCGATGACTTGAACTTCATCGCCCCCGATCGGGAATATCAGGAAATACTCGCCAAGTACCGCACCGCTTTTTCCCAACCGCACATTGCAAAGTTGATGTCCTGCATGGCGACTTACATGATCCTCGACGACCATGAAATCGAAGATAACTGGCCAGCCAATAAAAGCAGGCACGATGAACATTTGTACAAAAACGCCATCACGGCCTATGAGCTGTATCAAGCCAGTCACGGCCCGGCTCATCAACTGAATGAAGAGGGGCAGATCAGTCACCCATTGAAACAATACTGGTATCAGTTCACCCATGGCGACATCGACTGGTTCGTCACCGACAGCCGCACCCGACGCAGCCTCGCGGCCAACGATCGACGCATCCTGGATATCGAACAGGAACAGACGCTGTGCCACTGGTTGATCCACAGCCGCGCCCGAATCAAGTTCGTCGTCACCAGCGTCATGTTTTACCCCGACCGCCAACGCCCGGCTGATGACGCCTGGGAAGCCTTTCCCGAGCAACGACTGCGGTTGCTGGAGACCATTCGCACCCACAGGATCAGGAACGTGATTTTCATCTGCGGCGATGTCCACGGTTCCCTGACCAGTCGCCTGACCCACAGCGAGGATTCGGACTTCGAAGTGCATACCATCGTCTCGTCCCCTCTGTGCAACAGCAAACTGTTGCCCTACGCCAAAAACTCCACTTTCATATTTGACCAACCGCTGGCGCGAACCGCCGCCGGCGATTACCGGCATCAACTCAACGGCAAGGTGATCAGCCAGGACAACTTCGCGCATTTGATAGTCGATTCAGAAGAGATTCATGTGCGTTATCACGATCGGGATGGCAACCTGTTGCAATCGACGCGCATTGAATTGAATCGGGCTGAAATTTGCTCAAAAGCATGACTTTTTGTCGTTGACTGGAGAAATCTTCCCTTCTGCCGACATATTCTTATAGCACTTGGCCTTCATGTCTCTTGTCAGTCGGTGTCGCAATGATGCAACCTTGCCGCAGGCAACAGTAAAGAGGGCGAGAGCCCGGCGCGTTCAGCAAATACGAAGCGAGTTTCTCTCCCTATGAAAAGCCAACCCGATGCCGCCAGCCGTATGGTGGCCGAGGTAGTGACGCAATTGCCTGTGCCCTCGCGGCTCGGCATGCTGCGTTTCGAACGGCTGAATGAACCAAGCTGGGCGCTGCTGTTTCTCGATCCCAATTGCGAACGACAGTTCGGCTTGCCGGCCATGGAGCTGTGTGCCCTGGTCGGCTCGCCGTACGCCAGCCTGATGGAGCCGGAAGCGCGTTATCAGATGCACGACGCCATCCAGCAGCAACTGAGCGAAGCCCCTCATTACCTGATCCGCTATACCTTGCACACCGCCACAGGCTCGCTGAATCTGCTGGAGTTGGGCGAAGCCTACAAACAGCACAACCGACACCTGTTGCGCGGTTACCTGCTGGTCATCGACGGCCTGTTCGAAGATGACCCCTTGCTACCCGCGCTGGACCTGGAAACCCAGAACTCGCGCCTGCAAATCGCCCTGGAGCTCAACCAGCGTGCCCAGCAGGAGCAACTGCTGCATCTGGACCGGGTCCGCGCGCAGCAAGACCTTATCCTGCTGCTGACCCGCCAGCGCTACAGCAGCAACAACTCCCTGCAGGAAGCCGCTGAACTGATCACCCGCAGCGCCTGCGAGATCTACGAAATCGACTGTGCCAGCCTGTGGAACCTCGAAGGTTCGATGCTGGTGCCGATTTCGGCGTTTCACCGCGCCAGCCAGGACTACCTGTTGCCGCAGCCGATCGACGTCAGCGGTTTTCCCGACTACCTCGACGCCTTGCACACCGGCCGCGCCATCGATGCCCACAACGCCATGCGCGACCCTCGTACCCGCGAAATGGCCGAAAGCCTGCGCCCGCGCGATGTCAATGCAATGCTCGACGCCAGCATCCGCGTCGACGGCCAGGTGGTCGGCGTGCTGTGCCTTGAACAAACCGGTGCCACCCGCGCCTGGCAGTCGGATGAAATCGCCTTTGCCGGTGAGCTGGCGGACCAGTTCGCCCAGGTCATCAGCAACCATAACCGGCGCACCGCCACCAGCGCCCTGCACCTGTTCCAGCGTGCGGTCGAGCAAAGCGCCAACGCCTTCTTGCTGGTCAACTGCGACGGCGTGGTGGAGTACGTCAACCCAAGCTTCACGGCGATCACCCAGTACAGCACCGAAGAAGTCCACGGCCAGCGCCTGTCCGAACTGCCGGCGCTGGAGAACCTCAGCGAATTGTTGTTCGACGCGCCTTCCGCACTGGCCAAGAGCAACAGCTGGCAGGGCGAATTCAAGAGCCGCCGCAAAAACCTCGAACCCTACTGGGGCCAGTTGTCGATCTCCAAGGTCTATGGCGACAACCGTGAACTGACCCACTACATCGGCATTTACGAGGACATCACCCAGACCAAGCTGGCCCAGCAACGCATCGAGCGCCTGGCCTACACCGACAACCTGACCAACCTCGGCAATCGCCCGGCCTTCATTCGCAACCTCGATGAACGTTTCGCCCGGGACAGCGATGCCCCCATCAGCCTGCTGCTGGTCGACATCGACAACTTCAAGCGGATCAACGACAGCCTCGGCCACCAGACCGGCGACAAGCTGCTGATCAGCCTCGCCCGGCGCCTGCGCAACAGCCTGAGCCCGAGCGGCAGCCTGGCGCGGTTTGCCAGTAACGAGTTTGCGGTACTGCTGGACAACACCGATCTGCACACCGGCCAACAGGTCGCCAGCCAGTTGCTGGCCACCCTCGACAAGCCGATGTTCGTCGACAACCAGTTGATCAGCGTGACCGGCTCCGTGGGCCTCGCGTGCGCGCCACTGCACGGCCGCGACCCGCAAACCCTGATGCGTAACGCCGGGCTGGCACTGCACAAGGCCAAGGCCAACGGCAAACACCAGGTGCAAGTCTTCACCGAGGCGCTGAACGCCGAGGCCAGTTACAAACTGTTCGTCGAGAACAATTTGCGCCGCGCCCTGACCCAGAATGAACTGGACGTGTTCTATCAGCCCAAGCTCTGCCTGCGCAGCGGACGCTTGCTGGGCATGGAAGCGTTGCTGCGCTGGGATCACCCTGAAAAAGGGATGATCCGGCCCGACCAGTTCATCAGCGTCGCGGAAGAAACCGGCCTGATCATCCCGATTGGCAAATGGATCGCCCGCCAGGCCTGCCGCATGAGCAAGGAACTGACCGCCGCCGGGCTGGGCAATCTCCAGGTGGCGATCAACCTGTCACCCAAGCAGTTTTCCGACCCGGACCTGGTGGCGTCTATCGCCAACATCCTCAAGGAAGAAGCCCTGCCGGCGAACCTGCTGGAGCTTGAGCTGACGGAGGGCCTGTTGCTGGAGGCCACCGAAGACACCCACCTGCAACTCGACCAGCTCAAGCGCCTGGGCCTGACCCTGGCGATGGACGACTTCGGCACCGGTTACTCGTCGCTCAGTTACCTGAAAAAATTCCCCATCGACATCATCAAGATCGATCGAAGCTTCATCCACGAAATCCCGGATAACCAGGACGACATGGAAATCACCTCCGCGGTGATCGCCATGGCCCACAACCTGAAGCTCAAGGTCGTGGCCGAGGGCATCGAAACCGCCGCGCAGCTGGCCTTCCTGCGTCGCCACCGCTGTGACGTTGGCCAGGGCTACCTGTTCGACCAACCGATCCCGGGCGCCGATCTGATAGAGAAACTCAAACGCTACCCGCGCGGCCCGATCGCCTGACAGCAACACAACACTCAGGCAAACTGCACCCCTAATTATTTCAACCTGACTGAGAGGACTGATCATGGTTCTGCGCTCGGAAATCCTGGTGAACAAAAACGTGCTCCCTACCAAAGAACAAGCTCTGCCTGGCCGCGAAACCCCGATGGTCTTGCCCGAGAAGCATTTCGTCTTCGAAGACATGCCGTTGCTGGGCCCGTTCTTCAACAATGTCGAGTTCGCCATCTTCGGCCTGGGTTGTTTCTGGGGCGCCGAGCGGCGGTTCTGGCAACGCGAAGGCGTCGTCAGCACCGTTGTCGGTTACGCCGGCGGATTTACCCCGAACCCGACATACGAAGAAGTCTGTTCTGGCCTGACGGGCCACACGGAAGTCGTGCTGGTGGTGTACGAACCGGAGAAAGTCAGCTACGAAGCGCTGCTGAAGATGTTCTGGGAACTGCACAACCCTACTCAGGGCATGCGCCAGGGTAACGACATTGGCACCCAGTACCGCTCGGCGATCTACTGCACCACGCCGGAGCAACTGGAAGAGGCACAGGCCAGCAAGCAAGCCTTCCAGGCGGAGCTGAGCAAGGCCGGTTTCGGCGAGATCACCACCGAAGTCGACCAGGCGCCGACCGTCTACTTTGCCGAGGCTTATCACCAGCAATACCTGGCCAAGAATCCGGAAGGCTATTGCGGGATTGGCGGTACAGGCGTGACCTGCCCTATCTAAGCGCTCAAAACAAAAGATCGCAGCCTTCGGCAGCGCCTACAGGACTATGTGAACCCCTGCAGGAGCTGCCGAAGGCTGCGATCCTTTGATCTTTGCTTGTCGATTAGCCTTACTCAGCAATCAACCAATCCATTTTCCACCCGCCCTGGGTCTGTCCCAACTTCTCGGCCAGCCACGGCAGCAGCTCACGCAACTCCTCCTCCAGCCCCCACGGCGGATTGGCAATCGCCAGGCCGGAACCGTTCAGGCTGTTTGGCGTGTCCAGCGGGTGTACCAGCAGCTCAACGCGCAACAACTTCGGCGCGCCGGTGCCGGCCAGGTCCTGATAGAAACGACGCAAGGCACGCTGATCCTTCACCGGGTACCAGATCGCCGCCACAGTCTGGCGCATCCGGCCAATCGCCTCTTTCAACGACGCCGCGCAACGCTGCATCTCGTCGAGCTTTTCGAACGGCGGGTCGATCAGCATCACCGCGCGCTTCTCCGGCACCGGCAACAGGGCACGCGGCACATGCCAGCCTTCGCCCAGGTGCACCTTGACCCGGCGATCACCCGCCATATTGTCCTTGAGCAATACGCCGTCTTCGGGATGCTTTTCGTTGAGCAGCACACGATCCTGCGCACGGGTCAAACGCCGCGCCAACTCCGGCGAACCCGGGTAATAGCGCAACCGGCCATCCGGGTTCATCTCGTGCAGTACCTGCATGTAGTCGGCCGTCAGGATCGGCAGGTCCGGCTGATCCCACAACCGCGCGATACCTTCCAGGTACTCGCCGGTACGACTGGCCTGATCACCCTGAAGGTCATACAGGCCAATGCCGGCGTGTGTATCGAGATAGGCAAACGGCTGCTCCTTGCGTGACATCAGGGCGATGAGGCGGGTCAAGGTCAGGTGTTTGAACACATCGGCGTGATTGCCGGCATGGAAGGCGTGACGATAATTCATGGCTGCTCCTGCGAAGGCCGGGAAGTTTACCTTTTACCGGACGGCAAGTCAGGGGTTCGCGGCTGAGCGGGCAGCTCAAGGCGGTATCGGCCCACATCGGGTTTCAAGCAGCCAAAAAAAACGGCCCGCCTCCAAAAGGAAGCGGGCCGTTTTTGTTCAAGCCTTGGCTCGGAGCCTCAGCTCCTCCCCATCACTTGTTCAGGCGGAAATCTGCCTCGGCAGCAGCGAAGCGCGAAAGCATGCCGGCGGTCGGCGTGCCCAGCTTGCTGACGATGTAGATCGCCAGGCTGGCGAAGATGAAACCAGGGATGATTTCGTACAGGCCCAGCAGTTCGAAATGCTTCCAGACAATCACCGTGATCGCGCCCACCAGGATACCGGCCAGTGCGCCATTACGCGTCATGTCCTTCCAGATCACCGAGATCAGCACGACCGGACCGAAGGCGGCACCGAAACCGGCCCAGGCGTAGCTGACCAGGCCCAGCACGCGGTTTTCCGGATTGGCGGCCATCGCGATGGCGATCAGTGCAACCAGCAGCACCATGGCGCGACCGACCCAGACCAGCTCCAGCTGGGAAGCCGATTTACGCAGGAAGGTTTTGTAGAAGTCTTCGGTCAAGGCACTGGAGCACACCAGCAACTGGCAGCTCAACGTACTCATCACGGCCGCCAGAATGGCCGACAGCAACACACCGGCAATCCATGGATTGAACAGGATTTTCGCCAGCTCGATGAACACACGCTCATGGTTTTCGGTCACGGGACCGGCCACGTCAGGGTGTGCCGAGAAGTACGCGATACCGAAGAAACCGACCGCAACGGTGCCGCCCAGGCACAGGATCATCCAGGTCATGGAGATGCGTCGGGCATTGGCGATCGACTTGACCGAATCCGCCGCCATGAAACGCGCCAGGATGTGCGGCTGACCGAAGTAGCCCAGGCCCCAGCCCATCAGCGAAATGATGCCGATGAAGGTGGTGTTTTTCAGCATGTCGAAGTTGCTGGCATCCTGCGCCTCGATGGCCAGGAACGTAGTGTCGACGCCGCCGGTGGCCAGCAGCACGATGATCGGCGTCAGCAACAGGGCGAAGATCATCAGCGTGGCTTGTACGGTGTCCGTCCAGCTCACGGCCAGGAAACCGCCGACGAAGGTGTAGGCAATCGTCGCCGCAGCGCCGGCCCACAACGCAGTCTCGTAGGACATGCCGAAGGTGCTTTCGAACAGACGGGCGCCGGCCACGATGCCGGAAGCGCAGTAGATGGTGAAGAACACCAGGATCACCACGGCGGAGATGATCCGCAGCAGGCCGCTCTTGTCTTCGAACCGGCTGGAGAAATAGTCCGGCAGTGTCAGGGCATCACCGTTGTGCTCGGTCTGCACGCGCAGACGGCCGGCGACGAAAAGCCAGTTCAGGTAGGCACCGACGATCAGGCCGATGGCGATCCAGCTTTCGGACAGACCGGACATGTAGATGGCGCCCGGCAGGCCCATCAACAACCAGCCGCTCATGTCGGAAGCACCGGCAGACAGTGCGGTTACGACACTGCCCAGGCTGCGACCGCCCAGGATGTAGTCAGAAAGGTTGTTGGTGGAACGATAGGCCATGAAGCCGATCAGCACCATTGCTGCGATGTAGATCACGAACGTGATCAGGGTTGGATTGCTTACGCTCATTAAGTGACGCCCTGGCTTTGTTTTTATGTAGCGGCGGCGGGTGAACCGCTCGCAAACGATGATGTTTGCCAGACGATTCAGGATGCCGCGCATTTAGGACTGATGTTTCCCCAGGAAAGCCATCAGCCGATGCATCCGCCTTCCGGACGGGTTGCACCTTGGGCGCGAATGCTATTCGTCAAATCAAACAAGGTGCAACCCATTTCTTGAGAATTAGTTGCACCTGACAGGATTCACGACGATTACCCCGGTTTTTGCTCCCTTTTAGCGCAGTCTCCACGGTTATCTAGAAGCAAAAGCACCAAGCAGGAGCGGTACATTCGTACCAGAATTTATTTCCTGACGAGGTGCGTAATATTCCGACAAAAAAAGGGTTGCACCCGGTTGCACCTCTCCCGGCGCGCGGCTAATCTTGCCGCCAGCTGATGCCACGCAGTCGTGGCAAACATGAGGATAAAAACATGGCTACCACCACCCTTGGGGTCAAACTTGATGACCCGACCCGCGAACGCCTCAAGGCTGCCGCGACCTCGATTGATCGCACGCCGCACTGGCTGATCAAGCAGGCAATTTTTAATTACCTGGAAAAACTCGAGGGTGGTGCAACCCTGACCGAGCTGAACGGTTTGACCACCAGGGACGCTGACGACGCCGGCGAAGTCCATGCCGATCACGCGCACCAGTGCTTCCTCGAATTCGCCGAAAGCATCCTCCCGCAATCGGTATTGCGCGCCTCGATCACAGCCGCCTACCGTCGCCCGGAACCTGAAGTGGTGCCGATGCTGATCGAGCAGGCCCGCCTGCCGGCGCCAATGGCTGAAGCCACCAACAAGCTGGCCGCTTCGATTGCCGAAAAACTGCGCAATCAGAAGAGTGCCGGTGGTCGTGCAGGCATCGTTCAGGGCCTGCTGCAGGAATTTTCCCTGTCGTCCCAGGAAGGCGTGGCGCTGATGTGCCTGGCCGAAGCGCTTTTGCGCATCCCGGACAAAGGCACCCGCGACGCACTGATCCGCGACAAGATCAGCACCGGTAACTGGCAGCCGCACCTGGGCAACAGCCCGTCGCTGTTCGTCAACGCCGCGACCTGGGGGCTGCTGCTGACCGGCAAGCTGGTCTCGACGCACAACGAATCCGGCCTGACCTCGTCCCTGAGCCGCATCATCGGCAAAAGCGGCGAGCCGATGATCCGCAAGGGCGTCGACATGGCCATGCGCCTGATGGGCGAGCAGTTCGTTACCGGCGAAACCATCGCCGAAGCGCTGGCCAACGCCAGCAAGTTCGAAGCCAAGGGCTTCCGCTATTCCTACGACATGCTCGGTGAAGCCGCGCTGACCGAACACGACGCGCAGAAGTACCTGGCCTCGTACGAACAAGCCATTCACTCGATCGGCAAAGCCTCCCACGGCCGTGGGATTTATGAAGGCCCGGGCATTTCGATCAAGCTGTCCGCCTTGCACCCGCGATACAGCCGCGCCCAGTACGAGCGCGTGATGGACGAGCTGTACCCGCGCCTGCTGTCGCTGACCTTGCTGGCCAAGCAATACGACATCGGCCTGAACATCGACGCCGAAGAAGCCGACCGCCTGGAACTGTCGCTGGATCTGCTGGAGCGCCTGTGCTTCGAGCCTCAGCTGACCGGCTGGAACGGCATCGGTTTCGTGATCCAGGCGTACCAGAAGCGTTGCCCGTACGTGATCGACTACGTGATCGACCTGGCGCGCCGCAGCCGTCACCGCCTGATGATCCGCCTGGTGAAAGGCGCGTACTGGGACAGCGAAATCAAGCGCGCCCAGGTCGAAGGCCTGGAAGGCTACCCGGTCTATACCCGCAAGGTGTACACCGACGTTTCCTACATCGCTTGCGCGCGCAAGCTGCTGTCGGTGCCGGAAGTCATCTACCCGCAATTTGCCACGCACAACGCCCACACCCTGTCGGCCATTTACCACATCGCCGGTCAGAACTATTACCCGGGCCAATACGAGTTCCAGTGCCTGCACGGCATGGGCGAACCGCTGTACGAGCAAGTTGTCGGCAAGGTTTCCGAAGGCAAACTGAACCGTCCGTGCCGGGTCTACGCACCGGTCGGCACCCACGAAACCCTGCTGGCCTACCTGGTGCGTCGCCTGCTGGAAAACGGCGCGAACACCTCGTTCGTCAACCGCATTGCCGACCAGTCGATCTCGATCCAGGAGCTGGTAGCCGATCCGGTGGCCAGCATCGAGCAAATGGCCACCGTGGAAGGCGGCTTTGGCCTGCCGCACCCGCGCATCCCGTTGCCGCGTGATCTGTACGGTTCGGAACGCGCCAACTCCAGCGGTATCGACATGGCCAACGAACATCGCCTGGCCTCCTTGTCCTGCGCCCTGCTGGCGACCGCGCACAACCACTGGAAAGCCGCGCCGATGCTCGGTTGCGCTTCCAGCAGCGAAACGCCGGCACCGGTGCTGAACCCGTCGGATCTGCGTGACGTGGTCGGCCATGTGCAGGAAGCCACCGTCGAAGACGTCGACAACGCCATTCAATGCGCCCTGAATGCCGCACCGATCTGGCAGGCCACCCCGCCCGCCGAACGTGCCGCGATCCTGGAACGTGCCGCCGACCTGATGGAAGGCGAGATCCAGCCGCTGATGGGCCTGCTGGCTCGCGAAGCCGGCAAGACCTTCGCCAACGCCATCGCCGAAGTGCGTGAAGCCGTGGACTTCCTGCGTTACTACGCCGTGCAGGCGCGCAACGACTTCACCAACGACGCCCATCGCCCACTGGGCCCGGTGGTGTGCATCAGCCCGTGGAACTTCCCGCTGGCAATCTTCAGCGGCCAGGTCGCCGCGGCACTGGCCGCCGGTAACCCGGTGCTGGCCAAGCCTGCCGAACAGACGCCACTGGTTGCTGCTCAAGCCGTGCGCTTGCTGCTCGAAGCCGGGATTCCGCAAGGCGTGCTGCAACTGCTGCCGGGCCGTGGCGAAACCGTCGGCGCCGGCCTGGTCGGCGATGATCGCGTCAAAGGCGTGATGTTCACCGGTTCCACCGAAGTCGCGCGCCTGCTGCAACGCAACATCGCCGGTCGCCTGGACAGCCAGGGCCGCCCGATTCCGCTGATCGCTGAAACCGGCGGCCAGAACGCGATGATCGTCGACTCTTCGGCGCTGACCGAACAAGTGGTCATCGACGTCGTCTCCTCGGCCTTCGACAGCGCCGGCCAGCGTTGCTCGGCACTGCGCGTACTGTGCTTGCAGGAAGATTCCGCCGACCGTGTCATCGAAATGCTCAAGGGCGCCATGGCTGAAAGCCGTCTCGGCAACCCTGAGCGGCTGTCCGTGGACATCGGCCCGGTGATCGACGCCGAAGCCAAGGCCGGCATCGAGAAGCACATCCAGGCCATGCGCGATAAAGGTCGCAGCGTGTACCAGGTGGCCATCGCCGATGCCGAAGAGGTCAAACGCGGCACCTTCGTGATGCCGACCCTGATCGAACTGGAAAGCTTCGACGAACTGCAACGGGAGATCTTCGGCCCGGTGCTGCACGTGGTGCGCTACAAGCGCAAGGACATCGATCAACTGATCGGCCAGATCAACGCTTCCGGCTACGGCCTGACGCTGGGCGTGCACACCCGCATCGACGAGACCATCGCCAAGGTGATCGACAACGTCAACGCCGGTAACGTCTACGTCAACCGCAACATTGTCGGCGCCGTGGTCGGCGTACAGCCATTCGGCGGCGAAGGCCTGTCGGGCACTGGTCCGAAAGCGGGTGGTCCGCTGTACCTGTACCGCCTGTTGTCGACCCGTCCTACCGATGCCATCGAACAATCCTTCGCTCGCGGCGATGCTGCCGTCGCGCCGGACGTTCGCCTGCGCGATGCCATGAGCCAGCCGCTGACCGCCCTGAAAGCCTGGGCCGACAGCCACAAGTTCGCCGACCTGAGCACCCTGTGCGTCCAGTTCGCCGCGCAATCGCAAAGCGGCATCACCCGCCAACTGGCCGGCCCGACCGGCGAGCGCAACAGCTATGCGATCCTGCCGCGCGAGCACGTACTGTGCCTGGCCGACGTCGAAGGCGACCTGCTGATCCAACTGGCGGCCGTGTTGGCGGTGGGCGGTTCGGCGGTGTGGCCGGAAACCGACCTGGGCAAGGCCTTGTTCGCACGCCTGCCGAAGGAACTTCAGGCGCGCATCAAGCTGGTTTC
Source organism: Pseudomonas fluorescens (assembly GCF_902498195.1). Taxonomy (GTDB): domain Bacteria; phylum Pseudomonadota; class Gammaproteobacteria; order Pseudomonadales; family Pseudomonadaceae; genus Aquipseudomonas; species Aquipseudomonas fluorescens_BU. Next base: position 259,677 of record NZ_CABVIY010000005.1, read on the forward strand.
CGACTGGAACAAGGACGAGGTGGTGTTTGATGCGGTTCTGCATCATGGCCATTCCGACCAGTTGCGTGCGGTCTGCCAGCAAGTGGCCAAGCGTGCCGGAGCCATTGTGGGTGTTCAGGGCCTGTCCCAGGGCGAGTCCAACATTGCGCTGGAACGTCTGGTGATCGAGCGTGCGTTGAGCGTCAACACGGCGGCGGCGGGTGGTAACGCCAGCTTGATGACCATCGGCTAAACCGCAGTAAGACCGGGTAGCTGCAAGGGTTACCCGGCTTTAGAAACAAAATCAAAAGATCGCAGCCTTCGGCAGCTCCTACATTTGGAATGCATTTCCCTGTAGGAGCTGCCGAAGGCTGCGATCTTTTACTTCTCCATCACCAAGATCAATCATCCTTTCAGCGCACCCTTCCCCAACCTAGACTCGGCCCATTCCAATAAAAGGTAGGCCGCCATGTCCGAGACGTTGCTCAGTTCCCGCAATCTGGCTTTCGAGCTGTATGAAGTCCTCGATGCCGAGGGCCTGACCCAGCGTGAGCGTTTTGCCGAGCACAACCGCGAAACCTTCGATGCCGCCCTCGGCACCGCCCGCAGCATTGCCGAGAAGTTCTTCGCCCCGCACAACCGCAAGGGCGACGAGAACGAGCCGCGTTACGAGGACGGCCAGGCGATTCTGATTCCCGAAGTGAAACCAGCGGTGGATGCCTTCCTCGAAGCCGGTTTCCTCAATGCCGCGCGCAGTTTCGACGCCGGTGGCATGCAGCTTCCTACACTGTTGTCCCAAGCCTGCTTCGCGCATTTTCAATCGGCCAATGCCGCCTCGACCTCCTACCCGTTCCTGACCATGGGCGCGGCGAACCTGATCGAAAGCTTCGGCACTGAGGAGCAGAAACGCCGCTTCCTGCAACCGATGATCGACGGCCGCTTCTTCGGCACCATGGCCCTCACCGAGCCTCACGCCGGTTCATCCTTGTCGGATATTCGTACCCGCGCCGAGCCTGCATCCGACGGCACCTATCGCCTCAAGGGCAACAAGATCTTCATTTCCGGCGGCGATCACCCGCTGTCGGAAAACATCGTGCACATGGTCCTGGCCAAGCTCCCGGGTGCGCCGGCCGGGGTGAAAGGCATTTCGCTGTTTATCGTGCCGAAGTTCCTGGTCAACGATGATGGCAGCCTGGGCCAGCGTAACGATGTGCTGCTGGCCGGCCTATTCCATAAGATGGGTTGGCGCGGCACCACCTCCACCGCGCTGAACTTCGGCGATAACGGGGAGTGTGTCGGTTATCTGGTGGGCAAGCCGCACCATGGCTTGAGCTACATGTTCCAGATGATGAACGAGGCGCGGATCGGCGTCGGCATGGGTGCGGTGATGCTCGGTTACGCCGGTTATCTGTACTCGCTGGAGTACGCCCGTTTACGTCCGCAGGGTCGCGTCCCGGACAGCAAGGACCCGAACACCGCGCCGGTGGCGATCATCCAGCATGCCGACGTCAAGCGTATGCTGCTGACCCAGAAGGCGTACGTCGAAGGCTCGTTCGACCTGGGGCTGTACGCTGCACGGCTGTTCGACGACACCACCACCCTCGAATCCGAAGCCGAGCGTAAACAGGCCCACGAGCTGCTGGATTTGCTGACGCCCATCGTCAAATCCTGGCCGTCGGAGTTCTGCCTGAAGGCCAACGAACTGGCGATCCAGATCCTTGGCGGCCACGGCTACACCCGCGAATACCCGGTGGAGCAGTACTACCGCGACAACCGCCTGAACCCGATTCATGAAGGCACCCACGGCATTCAGTCGCTGGACCTGCTGGGGCGCAAACTGGCGCAGAACGGTGGCGCCGGGCTCAAGCAGCTGATTCGCCTGATTGCCGACACCGCCGAGCGTGCCCAGGCCCACGAATCGCTGACCGCCTTGCGTGAGCCGCTGGAAAAACTGGTGGCGCGCCTGCAAGCCGTGACCCTTGGCCTGCTGACGGATCTGGCGCAGGGCAAGGTCAACAGCAGCCTGGCGAACTCGGCGTTGTACCTGAAAGTGTTCGGCCATACGGTAATCGGCTGGCGCTGGCTGGAACAGGCGATTCGTGCCGAGGAAGGGCTGGCCAAGGGCAATGCGGCGGATGTGAGCTTCTATAAAGGCAAGTTGCAGGCGGCGCGGTATTTCCTGACCTGGGAAATTCCGGGGTGTCACCATGAACTGGCGATACTCGAGGCGCGGGATGATGTGTGTCTGAACATGCAGGATGAGTGGTTCTGACAGCCACTAAAAAGATCGCAGCCTGCGGCAGCTCCTACAAATGCGTTCCCCTGTAGGAGCTGCCGAAGGCTGCGATCTTTTGATCTTTACTCAGCCCAACTTGAAACCACCCACCTGCCGCGCCAGATCATCCGCCAACCGCTGCAACGTCTGACAATCCTCCCGGCAAGCCCTGACCTCCCCCGCCGTCGCCCGCGCCAGATCGGAAATCCCCTGCACGTTACGGTTGATCTCCTCGGTCACCGCCGACTGCTCCTCCGTGGCCGTCGCGACCTGATGGTTCATGTCGCTGATGCGCTCGACCTGTCCGGTAATCGCGGTCAATGACGCCCCGGTGCGCTGGCTTGACTCGACGCCGGTGCCTGTGGCCGCTTGCCCGGCGTGCATCGAAGACACCGCATTTTCCGCCCCCTGCTTGAGGCTGCCGATCATCTGCTGGATTTCATCGGTGGAAGCCTGCGTACGTCGCGCCAAGGTCCGGACTTCATCGGCGACTACCGCGAACCCACGGCCCATGTCCCCCGCCCTTGCCGCTTCGATGGCCGCGTTCAACGCCAACAGGTTGGTCTGCTCGGAAATGCCGCGAATCACCGCCAGCACCTGATCGATCGACGCCACCTGGTCGGCCAGTTCGCCGACGGCGCTGGCGGCGATACCGATTTCGCCGGACATGCTTTCGATATGGCGAATCGACCCGCCCACCACCTCCCGCGCCTGCATCGCCTCATCCCGAGCGCTCTGCGAAGCGAGCGCCGCGTTGCCGGCGTTCTGCGCAATTTCCTGCACGGTCAGGCCCATTTCATGGACGGCGGTGGCGACCATATCGGTCATTTCCTGCTGGCGGCCGGAGCGCTCGGCGGTGTTGTCCACCACGTTTGCGACCTGGTTGACCGCCGTGCGCAGGCGCTCACTGGTGGTCAGCACGTCACCGATCATGTCGCGCTGGCTGTCGAGGAACCGATTGAAGCCGCGAGCCAGATCACCCAGCTCATCGGCTCGGCTGGCATCCAGCCGATGGGTCAAATCTCCACCACCGCTACCGATGGCTACCAGCGCGGCTGTTACCTGACGAATCGGCCGCACCAGGCCACGGGCCAGCAACACCACCAGCAGCAGGCACACCAGTGCCACCGCCAGGCCGATGCCGCTGCTCATCCACATCGCTCGGCGCGATTCGGCGTAGATCTGCGACTGCGGCACTTCGGCCACCAGGGTCCAGCCCAGATCCCTTAATGGCAGGCTCAGCGCCAGAAAATCTTCGTCATCGCGAACAAAGCGGCTGCTGGCGGCGGATGGTTGACCCATGACGCTTTGCGCCGCCGAAGCGCCAATCTGCTCGGCCAAGGTGCGCTTGCCACTGAATTGCGCCTCGGGATGCACCTGGATCAAACCATCGGAACGCACGAGATAGACCTTGCCGCGCTCGCCAAAGCTGAAGTTGTGAATCAGCCCCGAGAGTTCTTCCATGCTCAACCCAAGGCCTGCGACACCCACGATTTTGCCGGCCTGCTCGACTTTGAGGTCGATAAACAGCGCCAATTTTCCGGTCGCGGTGTCATGGTCGATATTGAGGGTGCGCGGCTGGTTGCTGTCGAGAAATGCGTAGAACCAGGCGTCTTTGGGATTGGCACGGCTGAGGGTCCGGTCCAGGCCTTTTTCGGTGTAGTAGTGGCTTGAAGCCGTGCCGATCATCAGCGCGGTAAAGGCTTTGTGTTCGGCGCGGATGCCTTCCAGATACGCCACGAACGCAGCAGCTTGGGCACTGTTTTCGCCACCGGCGAGCCAGTCGCGCACCATGCTGTTGCTGGCGATGTCCTTGGCGGCGGTGAGGGGTTGAACGAGGATGCGTTCGATGTCGTTGCGCATCGCTTCGATGCTCGACGGCAATGCCTGCTCGACCAGATAGCGCTCGGCGAGGCGGTTGACCACCAGGGTATAAATGCCAACCACGATCAGCATGCTGACCAGCAGGGCGGTGCCCATGCTCAGGATCAACTGCCATTGAATACTGCGTCGCCAGAACTGCATGGAGCACCCCCAAAGAATAAGAGGCTGAAACACTGCAACAGCCGTGCCGATTGTATACAAACCAATCGACAATCTATTCTTTGGTTGTGCGCAAAGCCGATCAGGCCTGATTGATCGTCTTGGAGATCACTTCAACCGTGGCGCTGACTTGCTCTTGGTAACGGTCGAGTTCGAGCTTGTGCTGCTTTTGCATTTCGATCTGCTGGGAACACAGATTCATCGCGGCCAGCACCAGCAGCCGGTCACCGATCAATGCCGGGTACTTCTTTTTGGTCTCGGCCAGGGCAGCCTTCAACATCAATGCAGCGTCCAGCAGGGTTTGCTCTTCGCCGGCCGGTGCCTTGATCGAATAGTCTTCCCCCAGGATCGAGACGACTTTTACCCCCGCGCCGTAACTCATGCGCTGACAGGGCCAGCGCTGACGCGTTCAACCAGGGCCTGGATACGGGCCGCGGTGGCGCCTTGCTTCTCTTCCTGTTCCATCAGGCTCAGTTGCAGGCTTTCGTTTTCATCCTTGGCCTGGGCCAGTTCGGCGCTCAGGGCTTGGTTGGTGCCGAGCAGGGTCTGGTTCTGTTGCACCAGGTCGCTGACCAGCTGTTCCAATTGGCTTAGGGATGCTTCCAACATTGTGATTTTCCAGGCATTTTCAAAGGGCGCGTACGATAAAGAAAAGTCACCGTGGATGCCAGGGTTAAACAGGCGCAAGGCCTTGATTTTCCTGACGAGAGACCTTTCTCGCGAACTTTAAAGACTGTGATTGGCCGATCTGGTTCCTGCACTTCGTCGCCACAACGTTTTTGCGGCAAAGAGGCGCAGGGGCTCAAGACTTCCGCCCCATGACCGATATGTCCCTCATACGTCAGCCTCGGCACCCTTCAGGTGCGCTCTTTTCGGTAATCACCATGTCCCTTCGTAATATGAATATCGCGCCACGCGCGTTCTTAGGTTTTGCCCTGATTGGCGGGCTGATGATGGTGCTCGGCGTGTTTGCCCTCAACCAGATGAGCAAGATCCGTGGCGCCGCCGAGAACATCACCGTCAGCAGCGTGCCGAGCATCAAGAGCCTCGACGAATTCACCCAGCTGACCCTGCGCCTGCGCGTGCTGTCCTATCGCTTGCTGGTGAACCGCGAGCCGGACGTGCAGCAGAAAACCATCGAGCTGCTGGACCTGCGCAACCAGCAAATTCGCACCGCCCAGGCCACCTACGAAAAACTGATCAGCAGCCCTCAGGAACGGGCGGCCTACGACCAGTACGTGCAACTGCTGGGGCAATACCGCCAGATCGAAGACCGGATGAAGACCCTGTCACGCAACAATCAGGTCGACGAACTGCGCAGCCTGCTCAACGCCGATTTGCTGAGCAATTCCGAAGCGATCAACGCCGTACTGGCCAAACTGCTGGATATCAACACCCAGCAGACCCTGGACACCAACCAGCAAGCCGCCGACCAGTACGACTCGGCGTTCAACCTGGTTATCACCCTGCTGGTGATCGCCACGGGCCTGACCATGCTGTTCGCCTGGTTGCTGACCAACAGCATCACCAAACCGATCGCCAACGCCCTGAACGCCGCCGAGCAAATCGCCGAAGGCAACCTGACGCGCCCGATCACGGTCGACGGCGCGGACGAGGCCGGCCGCCTGCTGCTGGCGATGTCGAAGATGCAGGACAAACTGCGCGACACCCTGCAACGGATCTCCGGTTCGGCCACCCAGTTGGCGTCCGCCGCCGAAGAACTCAACAGCGTGACCGACGAAAGCGCCCGTGGCCTGACGCAGCAGAACAATGAAATCGAACAGGCCGCCACCGCCGTCAACGAAATGACCAGCGCCGTGGAAGAAGTCGCGCGCAATGCGGTCAGCACGTCCGAGGCGTCGAAGCACGCCACCACCTCCGCCGGCGACGGCCGCGACCTGGTGCAGGAAACCGTCAGCGCCATCGAACGCATGAGCGCCGACGTGCAGGGCACCGCGACCCTGATTGGCGACCTGGCCAACGAATCCCGTGACATCGGCAAAGTGTTGGACGTGATTCGCGGCCTGGCCGACCAGACCAACCTGCTGGCCCTGAACGCCGCCATCGAAGCGGCGCGTGCCGGTGAAGCCGGCCGTGGCTTTGCGGTGGTGGCGGACGAGGTGCGGGCCCTGGCGCACCGCACCCAGCAGTCGACCAGCGAAATCGAACGCATGATCGGCAGCATCCAGAGCGGCACCGAGCACGCCGTGGATTCGATGCGCAACAGCACCGAGCGCGCCGAGTCGACCCTGAACATTGCCCGTGGCGCCGGGATGTCGCTGGACACCATCAACAGCGCCATCGTCGAAATCAACGAGCGCAACCTGGTGATCGCCAGCGCGGCCGAAGAGCAGGCGCAAGTGGCCCGCGAAGTGGACCGCAATCTGGTGAACATCCGTGACCTGTCGGTGCAATCGGCCACCGGCGCCAACCAGACCAGCGCGGCGAGCAGTGAGCTGTCGCGCCTGGCGGTGGATCTGAACACGATGGTCGGGCGGTTCAGCCTGTAACCCCTCGCCCGCAAGGCCGACGCCTTCGCGAGCAAGCCCGCTCCCACAGTTGCCGAGTTCTTCCATCAAGAATGCGATCAATTGTGGGAGCGGGCTTGCTCGCGAAGGTCCGAAGGACCAAAAAGCTTTTTGACAGCATCACATTTCAACAGGTTAGAATCGCTGGCACGCAGACTGCATGGTCAGTTTGTGCCCGCCTTTTCAGCTTTCTGGAGTACTGCCTTTGAATGCGACGACCATCAACAGCCTGTTCTTGATCGGCGCGTTGCTGGTAGGTGCGAGCATTCTGGTGAGTTCTCTTTCCTCGCGCCTCGGCATCCCGATCCTGGTGATCATCCTGGCCGTGGGCATGGCCGCCGGGGTCGATGGCGGCGGCATCATCTTCGATAACTACCCCACCGCCTACCTGGTCGGGAACCTCGCACTGGCGGTGATCCTGCTGGACGGCGGCTTGCGCACCCGGGTGTCGAGCTTCCGCGTGGCGTTATGGCCGGCGCTGTCGCTGGCCACGGTCGGGGTGTTGATCACCACCGGGCTGACCGGCATGGCGGCCGCCTGGCTGTTCGACCTGAACCTGATTCAAGGCCTGCTGATCGGCGCCATCGTCGGCTCCACCGACGCCGCGGCGGTGTTCTCGTTGCTCGGCGGCAAAGGCCTGAACGAACGGGTGACCGCGAGCCTGGAGATCGAATCCGGCAGCAATGACCCGATGGCGGTGTTCCTCACCGTCACCCTGATCGACATGCTCGCCAGCGGCCAGACCGGCTTGCACTGGAGCCTGCTGACCCACCTGTTGCGCGAGTTCGGCATCGGCGGTGTCATCGGCCTGGGCGGTGGCTGGCTGATGCTGCAACTGGTCAACCGCATAAACCTGGCCACCGGCCTGTATCCAATCCTGGTCATCGCGGGCGGCCTGGTAGTGTTTGCCCTGACCAACGCCCTGCATGGCAGCGGCTTCCTGGCGGTGTACCTGTGCGGCCTGGTCATCGGCAACCGCCCGGTGCGCAGCCGCCACGGCATCCTGCATATGCTCGACGGCATGGCCTGGCTGGCGCAGATCGGCATGTTCCTGGTGCTGGGGCTGCTGGTCACGCCCCACGACCTGCTGCCGATTGCCCTGCCTGCCCTGGCGCTGGCGCTGTGGATGATTTTGTTTGCCCGGCCACTCTCGGTGATCGTTGGCCTGTTGCCCTTCAAAGCGTTCCACGGCCGCGAAAAGGTGTTCATTTCCTGGGTAGGTCTACGCGGCGCGGTCCCGATCATTCTGGCGGTGTTCCCGCTGATGGCGGGCCTGCCCAACGCCCAGCTCTATTTCAACCTCGCCTTCTTTATCGTGCTGGTGTCGCTGCTGGTGCAGGGCACGAGCCTGCCGTGGGTCGCCAAGCTGTTGAAGGTGACGGTGCCACCGGAGCCCGCGCCGATTTCCCGTTCTGCCCTGGAAGTGCACGTCACCAGCGAATGGGAGCTGTTCGTTTATCGCCTGGGTGCCGAAAAATGGTGCATCGGCTCGCACCTTCGCGAGCTGAAAATGCCCGACGGCACCCGGATTGCAGCCCTGTTTCGGGGCGAGCAACTGCTCCATCCGTCGGGTAGTACGGTGCTCGAAGTCGATGATTTACTGTGTGTAATCGGCCATGAACACAACCTGCCGGCCCTCGGAAAACTGTTCAGCCAGGCACCGCAACGGGGCCTCGATTTGCGCTTTTTCGGCGACTTCGTACTCGAAGGAGACGCCCAGCTGGCCGCGGTTGCTGCCCTGTACGGGTTGAAGGTCGAAGGCATCGACCCGGACATGTCCCTGGGCCGCTTCATTGCCCAGAAAGTAGGGGGTGCACCGGTGGTCGGCGACCAGGTGGAGTGGAACAACACCATCTGGACCGTCGCGGTCATGGAGGGGAACAAGATCGGCAAAGTGGGCGTCAGATTCCCCGAAGGAAGTCGCCCGGGTCCGGGACTCTTCCTCTAAACTCCATTCTTCGCCTCGTATTTTGATCGGTCTTTATGCCAAGCCTGCGCACCTTTTTCGTCATGGTCCTGTTGGGCCTGAGCCTCTCCGTCGGCACGCTGCAAGCCGCCGAACCACCCACCCGCGAAACCGTGCAGGCCAGCCTGGACAAGATCGCCGACCGCAAACTGCCGGAGGCCGATCAAAAGGCCCTGCAGTCGGTGCTGCAAGGCACGCTGACCCAGCTCAACAACCGGCGTGACTACGAGCAGAAGCTCAACGACCTCAAGCAGCAACTGGCCACGGCCCCCAAGCAGACCGTCGAGAACCAGCGCGAGCTGACGCGTCTCAAGGCCAGCAGCGTGGTACCGGTGGCGCAGCGCTATACCAAAGAGTCGATTCAGCAACTCGAACAGATGCTCACGGAGCGCTCGACCCAGCAAAGCGACCTGCAAAAAGCCCTCGCCGACGCCAACAGCCTGGTCATCACCGCCCAGACCCGCCCCGAGCGCGCCCAGGCCGAAATCTCCACCAGCCAGACGCGCATCCAGCAGATCAACAATATCCTCAAGGCCGGCAAGGATGGCGGCAAGACCCTGAGCGCCGAGCAGCGCGACCAGCTCAACGCCGAACTGGCAGCCCTCAACGCGCTGATCCCGTTGCGTCGCCAGGAACTGGCCGGCAATACCCAGCTGCAAGACCTGGGCAACAGCCAGCATGACTTGCTGACCGAGCGATCCGACCGGCTTGACCGGGAAATCCAGGACCTGCAAAACCTGATCAACCAGAAGCGCCTGGCCCAATCCCAGGAGACAGTGACGCAGCAGTCCATCGAAGCGCAAAAAGCCGGTGGCAGCAGCCTGTTGGCCACCGAAAGCGCGGCCAACCTGAAGCTCTCGGACTACCTGCTCAAAAGCACCGACCGCCTCAACGAAGTCACCCAGCAGAACCTGCAGACCAAGCAGCAACTGGACAGCGTGACCCAGAGCGACTCGGCCCTGGACGAGCAAATCAACGTGCTCAAGGGCAGCCTGCTGCTGTCGAAAATCCTCTACAAACAGAAACAGGCCCTGCCACGCCTCAAGGTCGACCGCGACCTGGCCGACCAGATCGCCGACATTCGCCTCTATCAGTTCGAAGTCAGCCAGCAACGTGAATTGCTCAGCAACCCGGCCACCTACGTCGACAACCTGTTGTCGACCCAACCGCCGGAGCAAGTCACCCCGCAACTGCGCAAGAGCCTGCTGGAGCTGGCCACCACCCGCGCCGACCTGCTGGAGCGGCTGAACCGCGAATTGAGCGCCGTGCTCAATGAATCCATCACCCTGCAACTTAATCAAAAGCAACTGCTCAGCACCGCGCAAAGCCTGCGGGCGACGCTGGACGAGCAGATGTTCTGGATCCCCAGCAACAAGCCGCTCGACCCTGAATGGATGCGTGGCGTGCCGGATCGCCTGATGCGTCAGATCGACACGTTGCCCCTGGCTTCCAGCCTGAGCGAACTGACCGACGGCCTGACCCAGCGCCCCTTGCTGTTCCTGCCACTGGCGCTGCTGATCGGCGCGCTGCTGTGGCGCCGGAAAAATCTGTATGCCCGCCTGAACAAGGTTCACCAGGACATCGGCCACTTCAAGCGCGACAGCCAGTGGCATACGCCGCAAGCGATCCTGATCAACATTCTGCTGGCCATGCCGGTGTCGCTCGGCCTGGCCCTGTGCGGCCTGGCCCTGCAAATCGACGCCCGCGGGCAGAACGCCAACATGGGCGCGGCCTTGCTGCAAATGGCCCAGGCATGGCTGGTGTTCTACACCGCCTACCGGGTCCTGGCACCCGGCGGCGTGGCGGAACTGCATTTCCGCTGGGAAAAGCCCCAGGTTGAATTCCTCCGTGGCTGGGTCCGCCGGCTCGGCATGGTGGTGATGGCGCTGGTCGCCGTGGTGGCGGTTGCCGAACTGCAACCGGCAGCCCTGGCCGACGACGTGCTGGGCATGCCGGTGGTTCTCATCTGCTACGCCTTGATGACCTGGCTGCTCAGTCGCCTGCTGATCAGCAGCCCGACCCACGAAAACGCCTCGCTGTTCCGCAAGGCCGTGGCCATCATGTTCACCGCGCTGCCGGTGGCCCTGTTCGTGGCCGTGTGCTTCGGCTACTACTACACCGCGCTGAAACTCAGCGACCGGCTGATCAATACCCTGTACCTGTTGATGTTCTGGCTGGTGATCGAAGCCACCTTCGTGCGCGGCCTCAGCGTCGCGGCACGCCGCCTGGCCTACCAGCGCGCCCTGGCCAAACGCCAGGCCGCGAAAGAGGCCGGCGACGGCGAAGCGGTGATCGAAGAACCGACCCTGGACATCGAGAAGGTCAACGAACAGTCCCTGCGCCTGATTCGCCTGGCCTTGCTCGGCGGCTTCATGGCCCTGCTGTACTGGGTCTGGGCCGACCTGATCACGGTGTTCTCGTACCTGGACAACATCACTCTCTACGAATACACCAGCGGCACCGGCGCCAACATGAGCATGGTGCCGATCAGCATCGGCGACATGCTCGGCGCGCTGATCATTATCGGCATCACCTTCGCCTTGGCGCGCAACCTGCCGGGCCTGCTGGAAGTGTTCGTGCTGTCGAAACTGAACCTGGCCCAGGGCAGTGCTTACGCCACGACCACCCTGCTGTCCTACGTGATTGCCGGCGTCGGCTTCGTCTCGACCCTGTCGACACTCGGCGTCAGCTGGGACAAGTTGCAGTGGCTGGTGGCGGCGCTGTCGGTGGGCTTGGGTTTTGGCATGCAGGAGATTTTCGCCAACTTCATCTCCGGCATCATGATCCTGTTCGAACGCCCGGTGCGGATCGGCGACACCATCACCATCGGCAACCTGTCGGGCACGGTCAGCAAGATCCGCATCCGCGCCACGACCATCACCGACTTCGACCGCAAGGACATCATCGTCCCGAACAAGACGTTCATCACCGGGCAACTGATCAACTGGTCCCTGACCGACACCATCACCCGGGTGACGCTCAAGCTCGGGGTCGATTACGGCTCGGACCTGGACCTGGTGAAGGAACTGCTGCTGAAAGCCGCGCGGGAAAACCCACGGGTGCTAAAGGAACCGGAGCCGCACGTGTACTTCCTGAACTTCGGCGAAAGCACCCTCGACCACGAGTTGCGCATGCATGTGCGCGACCTCGGCGACCGCAACCCGGTGCTCGATGAGGTCAACCGCTTCATCAACCGCGAGTTCAAGAAGCAGCACATCAACATCTCGTTCCGGCAGATGGAGGTCTACCTCAAAAACCTCCACGGCCAGGAATACAAAATGGTGCCGATAGAGCCCGAGACCAAAACCATCGTGCCGATGGTCGATGGCAAACCGGCGCAAGAGCCGCCCGCCGCCAAGCTCGACTAACCGGCCTTTCCCCAGCAGAATGCTCGGACATTCTGCTGGAGCCGGCCTTTGAAAGCCCTCGACGAACTGACCTTCGATAATCGCTTCGACCGCCTGGGCGATGCGTTTTCCGCCCACGTGCTGCCCGAGCCGATCGATAACCCGCGCCTGGTCGTGGCCAGCCCCGCCGCCATGGCGTTGCTGGACCTCGAACCGGCCGTGGCCGAGACCCCGGAGTTCGCCGAACTGTTCAGCGGCCACAAGCTCTGGGCCGATGCGATCCCCAGGGCGATGGTCTATTCCGGCCACCAGTTCGGTTCCTATAACCCGCAGCTGGGCGACGGTCGCGGCCTGCTGCTGGGCGAGGTGTATAACGAGGCCGGCGAACATTGGGACCTGCACCTCAAGGGCGCCGGGCAGACACCCTTCTCGCGCATGGGTGACGGACGGGCCGTGCTGCGCTCTTCGATCCGCGAGTTCCTCGCCTCCGAAGCCCTGCATGCCCTGAACATTCCCACCACACGGGCGCTGTGCGTGATCGGCTCCGACACGCCGGTCTGGCGCGAGAAACAGGAGCGCGCGGCCATGGTCCTGCGCATGGCACCCAGCCATGTGCGCTTCGGCCATTTCGAATATTTCTACTACACCAAGCGTCCCGAAAAGCAGAAGGAACTCGGCGAGCACGTCCTCGCCCTGCATTTCCCCGAATGCCTCGAACAGCCGGAGCCCTATCTGGCCATGTTCCGCGAGATCGTCGAGCGTAACGCCGGGCTGATCGCCAAGTGGCAAGCCTACGGCTTCTGCCACGGGGTGATGAACACTGACAACATGTCGATCCTGGGCATCACCTTCGATTTCGGCCCGTTCGCCTTTCTCGACGACTTCGACGCCAATTTCATCTGCAACCACTCCGATGATCAGGGCCGCTATTCCTTCAGCAATCAGGTGCCGATCGGCCAGTGGAACCTCAGCGCCCTGGCCCAGGCCCTCACGCCGTTCATCAGCGTCGAGGCCCTGCGCGAAACCCTTGGCCTGTACCTGCCGCTGTTCCAGGCCCACTACCTGGACCTGATGCGCCGCCGCCTGGGGCTCACCACCGCTGAAGATGACGATCAGAAACTGCTGGAACATCTGCTGCAACTGATGCAGAACAGCGGCGTCGACTACAGCCTGTTCTTCCGCCGCCTGGGCGACGAATCACCCGAAGCGGCCGTGCGTCGCCTGCGCGATGATTTCGTTGATATCAAGGGCTTCGATGCCTGGGGTGAGCTCTATGTCGCCCGGGTTGCCCGTGAGGGCGAGCTGGATCAGGAACAGCGTCGCCAGCGAATGCATGCGGTCAATCCGCTGTACATCCTGCGAAATTACCTGGCGCAGAAGGCCATCGATGCCGCGGAAAAAGGCGACTACTCCGAAGTTCGCCGGCTGCACGCGGTGCTGAGCAATCCGTTCGAGGAACAACCGGGGATGGAAAGCTACGCGGAGCGCCCGCCGGAGTGGGGCAAGCATCTGGAGATCAGTTGTTCGTCGTGAACCCGATCATATAAACGTCTCCACCGACGTACCGAAGCGCTCGGCCAACCAGCGGATCTGCCGCAGGTTGAGCTGTCGCTTGCCACTCAGAATCTCCGACACCACCGATTGGGTACCCACACCGGGCAGGTCACTCTGAGTCAAGCCGTGCTCGCGCATCAAGTAGCCGAGGACATCGGCGCCACTGGCTTCTGCCATAGGGTGATGCTTGTGGTCCCATTCCTCGATCCAGTCTCCAATGATGTCTACAAGGCTCATCAGCGGATGCGATTCGTCATCGCCGGTTATCTCCAGCAGTTCATCGAGCGCAAGAGCCAACCTGTCGTAGTCATCTTCGTTTTTCGGTTTGCGTAGCAATGGCGCTACAAACTCCCAGTGCTCAGCAGCCTGTTTGATCAATGCACTCATTGTTTTCCCTCCCTCCATTTTCCTCGGTCATATTCGCGATGATCCAGCACATCCTTGATGTACAGTTTCTGATTTTGATACCGGACAAATGCGATCAACCGCAGCTTGTTTCCCCCGATGTCGAATACATGAAACTCACCAACCTTGTCGGTCGCAGCAAACAACGATTTCATGGCAGCAAAATCACATGGGCTATTACGCTTGATTAGTCGAAACCAGTGATCGATCGCAGTCGCCGCATGTGGCCATTTTTCCTTTGATTCCCGAATCCGCTTTTCAGTGAACACACGCATGCAATTTCCTTATCGCATTTTGCTATGGATGAGTTAAACACAGCGCAAAAATATCGCAAATTGCGATATTTCCGACCAGTGGTGCATAGGCGCACTTTCAGCCTAGATACGCAGTGCGCTGCCGTGCGATTGAAAATATGAGCAAACGTCTCCAATTAGGTGTTATCAGCTTCCAATTGGATATCACTCATGACCGACCCACTCCTCATCCCCTGCCCCCACTGCAATGGCCTCAACCGCATACCCGCCGAGCGCCTGAACGACCAGCCCAAATGTGGTCGCTGCAAGTCCGAAGTCCTGTTGAGCAAACCTTTCGAACTGAAGCAAGGCGATTACGCCAGCCAGATCAAGGGTGATCTGCCGTTGCTGGTGGACGTGTGGGCGGACTGGTGCGGGCCGTGCAAGTCGTTTGCGCCGGTGTTCGAGCAGGCAGCGGCGCAATTGGCGGGCAAGTGCCGGCTGGCCAAGCTGGACAGTGAAGCGAATCAACAGTTGTCGGCGCAATTGGGGATTCGTTCGATTCCCAGCCTGATTCTGTTCAGGAACGGCCGGGAGGTCGCGCGCCAGAGCGGGGCCTTCCCGTTACCACAGTTGATGAGTTGGTTGCGAAGCCAGGGGATCTGATTGCAGCCTTAAAAGATTGCAGCCTGCGGCAGCTCCTACAGAAAAAGTCCCATGTAGAAGCTGCCGCAGGCTGCGATCTTTTGGTCTTCAGGCGTTTTCGAGCAGATTGTGCAGTTCGACGAACTGCTGCGTCAGCTTGTGCCGGGGATCAAGGTGGATCAACGGCGTGTTGGCCTGGTGGGATTCGCGCATGCGCACCGAGCTGCCCAGGTAAACCGGCAGCACCGGCAAGCCTTCGGCAATCAATTCGTCGAGGATTTGCTGGGGCAGGCTGGCCCTGGCCTGGAACTGGTTGACCACGATGCCTTCCACTTCCAGCCCTTCGTTATGGTCGTCCTTCAACTCATCGATTTCCGCGAGCACGCCGTACAGCGCCTGCCGGGAAAAGCTGTCGCAATCAAAAGGAATCAACACGCGATCGGCGGCGATCAACGCCGAAACCGCATAAAAATTCAGGGCTGGCGGTGTATCGAGGTAGATCCGGTCGTAATCTTCATCCAGCTCTTCAAGCAATTTACGAAGCTTGTTGATCTTGTGCTTGGCTTCGAGCTTGGGCTGCAAGTCCGCCAGTTCCGCCGTGGCGGTAATGACGTGAAGGTTGTCGAAGGGAGTTTCGTAGATATCGACCTGGTTTTTCTTGGAGAAAGGCCCCGAAGACAAGGTCTGCTTGAAGAAATCGGCGATCCCCATCGGAATATCGTCGCCGGTGAGCCCCGTCAGGTATTGGGTGGAGTTCGCCTGGGCATCGAGATCCACCAACAGGGTGCGATAGCCCTCGCTGGCGCTGACCGCCGCCAGATTGCAGGCGATGCTGGATTTGCCCACCCCACCTTTCTGATTGAACACCACGCGCCGCATGTCAAAAACTCCATGTATCAAAGAATGACCGAGTGTAGTGGTCCACGGCATGGCTTCGCTACCTCAGTGGTACAGGGACTACACGGTCATCGGCAATCTCCTGCCGGAAAGCCGGCAAACGCGTCCGTCAGCCTCAGGCACAGCCGACAGACGGAGCGATTTAAATGTGAATAATTATCAACCGCTCGGTTTTCCGGAAGTGACGGAGCCATCTGACTGTGCAAAATGTAACCAGCATTTGCTACACGTTCCCGGCACCGGGATAATGCGCACCACTCGGCGCCTGGCGCCACGTAGAGTGGGTCGTGGTTATCGGCCACTCACCGCGTCAAGCAAGCCCGCAGGGGCGGGATGAATGTCTGTGATCAATTTCAACATCGCCCAATGGCGCGCGTGGGCCCCGGGGCTCGAAAGCGTGGACGACTGGCAGGCCTGGAGCCGGCAACCGGTCGATTTGCCGAGCAGCGAAGCCGCTCCCGACGTGTCCTTTCTGCCCGCCATGCAGCGCAGGCGCCTCAGCCGGTTGGCGCGGATGGCCTTCAGCGTGGGCTGGCCCCTGGCCGAAGGCCACCAGGACTTGCCGCTGGTCTTTGTTTCCCGCCATGGCGAAACCCCGCGCACGTTCGACATTCTCAGCGACCTGGCCGCCGAACAGCCGCTCTCGCCGACCCAGTTCAGCCTGTCGGTGCACAACGCGATCATTGGCCTGTGGTCGATCATGCGCGGCGAAACCAGCGAAATGACGGCCCTGGCCGCCGCCGGCGATGGTCTTGAACACGGCATGCTGGAGGCTGCGGCCCTGCTGAAGGAAGGTGCGCCGGCGGTGTTGCTGGTGGTGACCGAGGAGAAACCGCCCGAGGCCTACTCCACCTGGATCGACGATGTGCCGTTTCCCTATGCCGTCGGCCTGCTGATCACACCTGGCACTGACTGGCAGCTGTCCCTGAACAGCCCCGCGGATGCGTTGTCCAAAACCCAATGGCCGCATGCGCTGAATCTGCTGCGCGCGCTGCTCGGCCAGCAAACCACTTGCCAACATGCCTGGAAAAATCGTGTATGGACCTGGCAACGCAGCCCGTGACCGAAAAAAACCGCGACGCCTATTACTGGCGCCTGCTGGCTACCGCCGCAAGCTTCGCCCTGTTCGGGTTGGGCGGGCTGTGCCTGCGCCTGGTGGTGTTCCCGTTGCTGAGCTGCCTGCCGGGCGATGCCCTGACCCATCGGCAGCGCGCGCGGCAAACCGTCAGTCGCTGCTTCTGGTTTTTCGTCCGGTTCATGGCCCGCGCCGGCGTGCTGACCTACGATATCCAGGGCGCGGAAAAACTGGGCCGGCCGGGGCAGATGATCATCGCCAACCACCCGTCATTGATCGACGTGGTGTTCCTGATCGGGCTGGTGCGCCATGCCAACTGCGTGGTCAAGCAAAGCCTCTGGGAGAACCCGTTCACCCGCGCCCCGCTGCGCCGGACCGAATACATCAGCAACGACGGCAGCATGGACATGCTCGATGCCGCCGCCGACGCACTGAAAAGCGGACAGACCCTGATCATCTTTCCCGAAGGCACCCGGACCCAGCCGGGACAGGCGCCGGCCTTTCATCGGGGGGGGGCGGCAATTGCCGTGCGGGGTGCGAAAATCCTCACCCCGGTCGTGATCAAGGTCAGTCCGACCACATTGACCAAGGCCGAACCCTGGTATCGGATCCCCAAACGCCGCGTGCACTTCAGTTTCCGTGTCGGCGCCGATATAGACCCGCAGGCCTTCGCCGCGCTGGGCCCTGCTCCACAGGCCTCGCGCAAGCTCAACGATTATTTGCATTCTTACTTCATCAAGGAGCTCGCCGAAGATGAGCGAAATGAACACCGATAGCCTGAACCGGGACATCAAAGAGTTGATCATCGAAGCCCTCGGCCTCGAAGACATCAGTGCCGAAGACATCGACGATCAACAGACACTGTTTGGCGAAGGCCTGGGCCTGGACTCGGTGGACGCCCTGGAACTCGGCCTGGCCATCCAGAAAAAGTACGGCATCAAAATCGACGCCGACGCCAAGGACACCCGTAACCACTTCAGCAACGTGGCGAGCCTTGCGGCGTTCGTCACTGCAAAACAGGCAGCTTGAGACCGGACCATGCAAACTCGTGACGACATTTTCAACACACTGCGCGATGCCTTGGTCGAGCTGTTCGAACTGGACCCCGAGCGCGTGAGCCTCGAATCCAACCTGTACCAGGACCTGGAAATCGACAGCATTGACGCGGTCGACCTGATCGATCACATCAAACGTCAGACCGGCAAGAAAATCGCTGCCGAGGAATTCAAGTCGGTGCGCACCGTCAGTGACGTGGTCGAGGCGGTCTACCGTCTGGTTCAACCGGCCGCATGAGCCGATTGATCGGCCTCGGCCTGCTGCTGGCGGGCCTGCTGTACCCCTTCGCGGTGTATTTCGGCATGGAGCACTTCGCCCCGTGGCAGTTTGGCCTGTTGTTGGGCAGCCTGTGGCTGGCTCGGGCGCTGACCGGTCGGCGTCGGCCAGGCAGCCTGTGGATGGCCTCGGTGGCTTTGGTGTTCTGCCTGCTGCTGGCGCTGTTCGACAGCCCGGCGTTGCTGCGTTGGTACCCGGTATTGATCAGCGGTTTCATGCTGGTGCTGTTTGGCGCAAGCCTGAAATATGGCCCGCCGATGGTCGAGCGCCTGGCCCGCCTGCGTGAACCGCAGTTGCCGGCCAGGGCTGTGCGCTACACCCGTCAGGTGACCATCGCCTGGAGCGTGTTCTTTCTCTGTAACGGTTTGTGCGCCGCCGCCCTGACGCTGTGGGCGCCGCTGGACCTGTGGATGTTGTACACCGGCCTGATTTCCTACGGATTGATCGGCCTGATGTTTGCCATTGAATGGCTCATACGACAACGGGTAAGAGGCCGCCCATGAATTGGATAAAACTTGAGCACCTGCTGCTCAAGCCGGAGCCGGAGCGAGCCGTCACGGCCGCACCGGCGATGAATCACGCGCAGCTGTGCGAACAGGCCCTGCGCCTGGCCGCCGGCCTGCAAGCCAGGGGCGTGCAACGCATCGCCGTGCACCTTGAGGACGCCGCCGACCTGGCGACGGCCCTGCTCGGCGCCTGGCGCGCGGGGATCAGCGTATTGCTGCCCGCCGACCTGCAACCCCAGACGCGCCAGCGCTGGTCGAATGACGTCGACCTGTGGCTGACCGATCACCCCGATGACGCCCACCTGGAAGACTTCCAGCATCCCCCCCTCAGCGCGGCGGCACTGGATCTGGATCGCTGCACCCTGAGCCTGTGCACCTCCGGCTCCAGCGGCGAACCCAAGCGCATCGAAAAACAGCTGCGCCAACTGGTCAATGAAGTCCAGGCACTGGAACGGCTATGGGGCGCCGACCTGGGCCCGGCGTGCATCATTGGCAGTGTCGCCACCCAGCACATTTACGGCTTGCTGTTTCGGGTGCTGTGGCCGCTGTGCGCCGGGCGCCCTTTCGTGCGCAGGCAACTGGCCTTTCCGGAAGACCTGCAACGCGCCAGCCGCGAGCACCCGGCCTTCGCCTGGGTCGCCAGCCCGGCGCTGCTCAAGCGCATGGGCGACAACCTCGACTGGCCGGCCATGAGCGCGGTGCGTCGGGTGTTTTCTTCCGGCGGTGCCTTGCCCGCCGAGGCAGCGCAGTGCCTGCACGAACGCCTGCAGCAATGGCCGACCGAAATCTTCGGCAGCTCGGAAACCGGCGGCATTGCCTGGCGGCAGGGGAACACACGCTGGCAGCCGTTCGCCGATGTTGTGCTGAGCCAGGACAGTGACGGTGCGCTGCTCATCGCCTCTCCTTATTTGCCCGCCGGCCATGTCGAACACACCGCCGATGCAGCGCGAATCGCGGCGGATGGCCGTTTCGAGCTGCTCGGGCGGCTGGACCGGATCGTCAAACTGGAAGAAAAACGTATCTCGCTGCCGATGCTGGAGCAGGCGTTGATGGCCCACGACTGGGTCGCTGAAGCGCGGCTCGGCGTCGTTCAGGAAAACCGTGCCTCACTGGGGGCGCTGCTGGTGCTGAGCGAAGCCGGGTTGCACGCCTTGCGCAATCAAGGCCGGCGCAGCGTCACCGAGACCTTGCGCCAACACCTGGGCCAGCATTGCGAAACCCTGGCCCTGCCACGGCGCTGGCGCCTGCTGCGACAACTGCCGCTGAACGCCCAAGGCAAACTGCCCCAGGCCGACGTCGAGGCCCTGTTGCTGGCGCCACGCCCCAAGGCCCCGCACGTGCTGGAGCAGGTCGAAACCGCAGGCGAGTGGAGCCTGCAACTGGCCGTGCCACCGGACCTGGCCTATTTCAGCGGCCACTTCCCTCAGGCGCCGGTGCTGCCCGGCGTGGTGCAGGTCGAGTGGGCCTTGAACCTGGGTCAGCAATTGATGAACCTGCCGGCCACATTCGCGGGCATGGAAGTGCTGAAGTTCCAGCAACTGGTGCGCCCGGGGGATGAAGTCCAGTTGCACCTGCGCTTCGACCCGATCCGCAACAAACTGTATTTCGCCTATCGCAACGACACCGCCACCTGCTCCAGCGGGCGGATTTTGCTGGAGAAGGCGCATGCATAAGTTTGCTGAGTGCTGCGCACTCATTCGCGAGCAAGCCCGCTCCCACACTGGATTGCCGCCAAACACGACCCTCCTGTGGGAGCGGGCTTGCTCGCGAAGCAGGCACCCCGGTCCATCAGGTGGCCCCCCAAATGCATAACCCCTGCGCCGTCATCCCGGTCTACAACCACGAAACCGCGATCACCACCGTGGTCGACGCGCTGCTCGCCAGTGAGCTGCCGTGCATTCTGGTGGACGACGCCAGCGATAAACCTTGCGCGCACGTCCTGGATCACCTGGCCTTGCGCGACAAGGTCCACCTGATTCGCCTCGCCGCCAATCAGGGCAAGGGCGGTGCGGTGATGACCGGCCTGCGCGAAGCGTCGCGCCTGGGCTTCAGCCACGCCTTGCAAGTGGACGCCGACGGCCAGCACGACCTGCAAGACGTCCAACGCTTTATCGAGCACTCGCGCGCCCATCCCGAAGCCGTGATCTGCGGTTTTCCGCAATACGACGCCAGCGTGCCGAAAGGCCGCTTGTACGCCCGCTATCTCACTCACGTGATGGTCTGGATCAACACCCTGTCGTTGCAGATCCGTGATTCCATGTGCGGTTTCCGCGTCTACCCGTTGCCACCGGTGCTGGCGTTGATCGACACCGCGAAGATCGGCAAGCGCATGGATTTCGACTCGGACATTCTGGTGCGCCTGGCCTGGCGCAACTTGCCGATGCAATGGCTGCAAACCCGCGTCCATTACCCTCTGGACGGCGTTTCGCATTTCCGGATGTTCCACGACAACGTGCTGATTTCGAGCATGCACACCCGGCTGTTCTTCGGCATGTTGCTGCGCTCGCCCCTGATCCTCTGGCGGCGGTGGCGAGCATGAACACCGACAAGCAACACTGGGCCGACCGCGAGGAGCGTGGCAGCTTCTGGCTGATGAAATTCACCGCGCTCGCCGCCAGGGTGCTCGGCCGCCGGCTGTTGAGCCCGCTGCTCTATGGCATCGTGCTGTATTTCTTCCTGTTCGGTCGCAGCGCCCGCCACAGCGCCTGGCAGTACCAGCAGCGACTCGCCGACTGGAGCGGTCGCCATGAATGGCGCCCGACCCATCGACGCGTATTCGGCCAGTTCATGGCCTTCGCCGACGCCATGCTCGACAAGCTCGACGTGTGGAACGGCAAGCTGAGCATCGAGCAGATCGAGATCATCGACCCGGCACTGCTGCGCAACCAGTTGCGCGGCGCACGCGGGCAGATGCTGGTGGGCGCGCACCTGGGCAACCTGGAAGTCTGCCGTGCACTGGCGGAACTCGGCGAAAAGGTGACGATGAACGTGCTGGTGCACACCAAGCACGCCGAGCAGTTCAACCGTTTGCTGGGTGAAGCCGGCGCGACCAATTTGCGCCTGATCCAGGTCAGCGAACTGGACCCGGTGATCATGCTGCAACTGCACGAACGCCTGGAACGTGGCGAATGGCTGGCGATTGCCGGCGATCGCGTGCCGCTGCACGGTGGGCGCAGCGTCATCGTGGACTTCCTCGGCCACCCGGCAAAATTCCCGCAAGGGCCGTGGCTGCTGGCCGGTCTGTTGAAATGCCCGGTCAACCTGCTGCTGTGCCTGAAGAAGCCCGACGGCGGTTATCGGCTGACCCTCGAACCCTTCGCCGAGGCAATCACCTGGAAACGCGGCGACCGCGAGCAGGTCATTCATCAGTGGGCCTCCCGCTATGCCGAGCGCCTGAGTCACTATTGCCTCGAAGCCCCTCAACAATGGTTCAACTTTTACCCTTTCTGGAAGACCGATGACGACGCCAACGCTTGAGCCGGTAACCTTCGGCGAACTCCCTTTGCGCATCGAAGACGTGCGGGCCCTGGCCAACCGCCAGGCGCCGTCGCAGTTGCAGGGCGACCCCGCGTTCCGCGAGCGCATCGCCAAGGGCGCGCGATTCCTTGATTCGCTGCTGGACAAGGAAGGCGTGATCTACGGCGTGACCACCGGTTACGGCGATTCCTGCGTGGTCGCCGTGCCGCTGCATCACGTCGAGGCCTTGCCCCGTCATCTGTACACCTTCCATGGCTGCGGGCTGGGCAAGCTGCTCGACGCCCAGGCCACCCGCGCGGTGCTGGCGGCGCGGTTGCAGTCGTTGTGCCACGGCGTTTCCGGGGTACGCGTGGAACTGCTGGAGCGCCTGCAAGCCTTCCTTGAGCACGACATCCTGCCGCTGATTCCGGAAGAAGGCTCGGTCGGCGCCTCCGGCGACCTGACGCCACTGTCCTATGTTGCCGCGACCCTGTCGGGTGAGCGCGAAGTGATGTATCGCGGCGAACGCCGACAGGCCGCCGATGTACACCGCGAACTCGGCTGGCAGCCGCTGGTGTTGCGCCCCAAAGAAGCGCTGGCGCTGATGAACGGCACCGCGGTGATGACCGGCCTCGCTTGCCTGGCCTACGCCCGCGCCGATTACCTGCTGCAACTGGCGACCCGCATCACCGCGCTGAATGTGGTCGCCCTGCAAGGCAATCCGGAGCACTTCGACGAGCGCCTGTTCGCCGCCAAGCCCCATCCGGGCCAGATGCAAGTCGCCGCGTGGTTGCGCAAGGACCTGGCGATCGACGCACCGACCGCCCCTTTGCATCGCCTGCAAGACCGCTATTCCCTGCGCTGCGCGCCCCATGTGCTCGGCGTGCTGGCCGACAGCCTGAACTGGCTGCGTGCGTTCATCGAGGTCGAACTCAACAGCGCCAACGACAACCCGATCATTGATGCCGAGGCCGAGCGCGTGCTGCACGGCGGGCATTTCTACGGCGGCCATATCGCCTTTGCCATGGACAGCCTGAAGAACCTGGTGGCCAACGTCGCCGACCTGCTGGATCGGCAACTCGCGCTGCTGGTGGACGAACGCTATAACCATGGCTTGCCGAGCAATTTGTCCGGCGCCAGCGCCGACCGCGCCATGCTCAATCACGGTTTCAAGGCGGTGCAGATCGGCACCAGCGCCTGGACCGCCGAAGCATTGAAAAACACCATGCCGGCCAGCGTGTTCTCGCGCTCCACCGAGTGCCACAACCAGGACAAAGTGAGCATGGGCACGATTGCCGCCCGGGATGCGATTCGCGTACTGGAGCTGACCGAACAGGTCGCCGCCGCCACATTGCTGGCCGCCAATCAGGGCGTCTGGCTGCGCGGCCAGGCCGAAGACGCGCGTCCGTTACCGCCTGCCCTGTCCGCCATGCACGAAGAATTGGCCAGGGATTTCCCGCCCGTCATCGAAGACCGCGCGCTGGAAGGCGAATTGCGCCTGTGCCTGCAACGCATCGCCGAACAACACTGGAGGCTGCATGCGTAGCAAGGGAGTGCTGCACACCGATACGGAAATCCTCGTGCCGTTCTTTGACGTCGACAGCATGAACGTCGTCTGGCACGGCCATTACGTCAAATACCTGGAAACCGCCCGCTGTGCGCTGCTGGACAGGATCGGCCACAACTACACGGCCATGTCTGAATCGGGCTACGCCTGGCCGGTGATCGACCTGCAACTGCGCTACGTGCGGGGTGCGGTGTTTGGCCAGCGCCTGAACGTGCGCGCCAATCTGGTGGAGTGGGAGAACCGTCTGAAGATCAACTACCTGATCAGCGATCTGGCAACCGGTGAGCGCCTGACCCGCGCCGTCTCCGTGCAGGTCGCCGTCGACATGCGCAGCCGCGAGATGCAACTGGCTTCGCCGAAGGTCTTCACCGACGCCGTCGAGAGGGCCCTGTCATGATTTTCTGCCAACCCCGTTCCCCTGTAGGAGCGAGCCTGCTCGCGATGGTCGTTAACGATGACGCGGGTCACCTGTCACCCCGCGCCGCTCTCAGGTTTTTCGCAAGCCGGCTCGCTCCTACAGTGTTCTGCGTGTTGCTGGGTATTCCGGGTCTGGCTCAGGCATTCGACCTGCAACAGCTCAGCGATCAACTGGCCAGGCCGGATGTGATCCACGGCAACTTCGTCCAGGAAAAACACCTGCGCGCCCTGCCGCAGCCGCTGACCAGCAAGGGCACCTTTGTCCTGGCAAAAAACCACGGTTTGCTTTGGCTGTTGAAAACACCGCTGCAACAGGATTACCGCATCACCACCAAGGGCATTGCCCGACGCGACGCCAGCGGCTGGCAGATGCTGCCGGGCAAGTCCGCTGGCGCCGAGCAGAACCGCCTGTTCCTCGCCGTGCTGCAAGGTGACAGCAGCGGGCTGCAACGGGATTTCGAGCTATCGCTGAGCGGCGACGCCCAGAACTGGAAGCTCACGCTGGTGCCGCGCTCAATGCTGCTCAAGCAAGTGTTCAACCAGATCAACATCACCGGTGGCGAATTGGTGCACAGCATCGAGCTGCTGGAAACCCAGGGCGACAGCACCCTGTTGCGCATGCAGGACAGCACCCCTGCCCAACCGTTGAGCACCGCGGAGCAACATGACTTTGCCGAGTGAACGGAGGCTGCCGCGGCTGTTCCTGATCCTGCTGCTGGCGGTGCTGGCACTCGCCGGCTGGCAATGGCGCGACGGCGCACCGCTGTCGGCCAACCTGATGGAACTGGTTCCCGGCACCACGCCGGACGCCCTGGAACTGCGTGCCGAACAACGCATGCAAGAACCGCTGAACCGCGAAATGCTGGTGCTGGTCGGCCATCAGGATCGCGAGCAAGCCATCGCCATGGCGCAGACCCTGGGCGATCAGTGGCAAGCCAGCGGCCTGTTCGAAAAGGTCCAGTGGACCCTGCAAGCCGACTTGCCGGCGCTGCGCACCCAATTGCTGCAAGGTCGCCTGGCGATGCTGTCCGCCGATGACCGCCAACAACTGATCGAGCATCCCGATGCGTTTATCCAGCAACGGGTGCAGGCGCTGTTCGACCCGTTCACCGGTTTCAGCCTGGTGCCCAGCCAGGACGACTGGCTGGGCCTGACCGGACGCATCCAGAACAGCCAGCCGCAACACGGCGCGGTGCAACTGGACATCGGCAGTGGCGCCTTGGTTGCCGAGGCGGATGGCAAGCATTGGGTGCTGCTGCGCGCGCGCACTACCGGCAATGCCTTCGACATGAACCTGCCGATGCAGGTGGCCGGGCTGCTCAAGCACAGCCGTGAGCAAGCATCCGGGGCCGGTGTGCAACTGCTGGCGGCCAGCGGCTTGCTGTATGCCGCCGCCGGCCAGCAGCAAGCGACCCGGGAGATGACCTGGGTCGGTGGGGGTGCCACGGTCGGGATTCTGCTGCTGTTGCTGCTGGCTTTCCGCCGCTGGCGGGTATTGCTGGCCTTCGTCCCGGTGCTGGCCGGCATGCTGTTCGGTGCGGTGGCCTGCGTGGCGGTGTTCGGCCATCTGCATGTGATGACCCTGGTGCTCGGTTCGAGCCTGATCGGTGTCGCCGTCGATTACCCGCTGCATTACCTGTCCAAGAGCTGGAGCCTGAAACCCTGGCACAGTTGGCCGGCCCTGCGCCTGACCCTGCCCGGCCTGACCCTGAGCCTGATCACCAGCGCCATCGGTTACCTGGCGCTGGCCTGGACACCGTTCCCGGCGCTGACCCAGATCGCCGTGTTCTCTGCCGCCGGCCTGCTGGGTGCCTATTTGTCCGCCGTGTGCCTGTTGCCGGCACTGCTCAAGGGCGTGCAATTGCGCCCGGCGCAGTGGCCATTGACGGTCTCCACCTGGCTGCTGGGGCTTCGTGAAGGCTTGCTCAAACACCTGAGCACGCCCGTGCTGCTGGCGCTGCTGATCGCCTTCTGCGTCGGCGGGTTGTTGCAGCTCGAAACAAAGAATGACATCCGCCAATGGGTCGGCGCACCGCCGCAACTGACCGACGAAGCGCAAACCATCGCACGGATTACCGGCTATCAACCCACCAGCCAGTTCTTCCTGGTGCAGGCGGCCGATCAACAGCAATTGCTCGAACGTCAGGCCGCCCTGAATGAACGCCTGGATCAGTTGGTCAACCTGGAAAAACTCCAGGGCTACCTGTCGCTCAATCAGCTGGTCAGCCAGCCCAGCGAGCAGCGCCAGGTACGCGAGGCATTGAGCAAACTGCCGCCGTTCTGGCAGCCATTGCTTGAGGTCGGCGTGCCGGTCGAAGCGCTGCAAGCCGAATTGATCAAATTGCAGGCGCTGCCCATCGAAGACATCGACGCCGCGCTGGCCGGGCCGCTGGCCGAGCCCTATCGCCTGCTGTGGCTGGGCCCGACCGCCGACGGCGTGGCTGCCATGGTCAGCCTGCAAGGCCTGAACAACCCGTCCCTGCTGCGCGTCCAGGCCGAAGACTTGCCAGGTGTGCAACTGGTGGATCGGCTGGGCGAATTGAACAAGGTGTTCGCGGACACACAAGTCAGTGCCGCCGAACTGAAGCTCGCCTCCTGCGTATTGATCGTGCTGGTGCTGATCCTGCCGTTCGGCTTCGGTGGCGCGTTGCGCATTGTTTCCCTGCCGCTGCTGGCGGCCCTGTGCAGCCTGGCGAGTCTCGGCTGGCTGGGGCAGCCGTTGACCCTGTTCAGCCTGTTCGGCCTGCTGCTGGTGACGGCGATCAGCGTCGACTACGCGATCCTCATGCGCGAACAGGTCGGCGGTGCCGCCGTGAGCCTGCTGGGCACCTTGCTGGCGGCCCTGACCACCTGGCTGTCGTTTGGCCTGCTGGCGGTGTCGAGCACGCCGGCGGTGAGCAATTTCGGCCTGTCGGTCAGCCTGGGCCTGATCTTCAGCTTCATGCTCGCCCCCTGGGCCGGTCGCCAGGTGCATGCGGCCACGGTCGCGGAGCCGTCAGCATGATGATCGCGCTGTTTTGGGCGATGGCCTTGGCGCTGTTTGCCGTGGCGACCCGGGTCGGTCGCCACGTCGGGCTGATCCCGATTGTCAGCCAGTTGCTGCTCGCGACCGTCGGCCTGCCACTGCTGATGTACTTCTGGATCGAACCGCACTGGCAATTGGGCGGCGCGGCACTGGTGTCGCCGGGCTGGCTGAAAAACCTCTACAGCCTCAGCTTCGCGCTGTTGCTCGGCTACATCCTCAGTGACGTGATCGACCTGCAACTGGACCGCCAGAGCCTGAAAATCGCCCTGCCGAGCTTCTGCATTCCGTTTGCCTGCGGCCTGGCCACGGCGATCTGGTTGCTGCCGCCGCAGCCGTGGCTCAGCTCCCTGGCGGTGGGCCTGTTGTTCGCCATTACCGCGATCCCGGTGCTGTACCTGTACCTGCGACACATCGATTACCCACCCGCCGCCACCCGGCGACTGGTGCAAACCGCCATTCTCATCGACCTCGCCTGCTGGACCCTGTTCGCCATCGCCCAGGGCACCCTGCACCTGAGCAGCCTGCTGTTGCCTTTGGCAGGCGCCTGCCTGCCCATCCTGTTGAGGCTGCTGGGCCTGCGCCAACGGTGGCTGTACAGCCTGGGCTTTTTCGCCCTGCTGGTGGTGGCCGAGCACTACAAGCTCAATGCGCTGATTTTCGGTATCGGCTACGTGCTGATCATGGCCGCGCTGAAGGCGCCGCTGGTCCTGCCGCTGCCAGCGATCTGGATGAGCCGCTTGCAGACCTACCTGGCGATTCCGCTGATCCTCACCTTCGGCATCGTGCAGATCAACGTGCACAGCGCCATGGACAGCCTGGGCTGGCTGCAACTGGCGGCGCTGCTGCTATTGCCGATTGCCAGCAAACTGCTCGGTAACTGGCTCGGCCTCGGTTGGGCCGGCGCCTCGTTCCCGGGCGCCAGTCGCTGGCGCGAAAGCGTGCTGCTCAATATTCGCGGCTTGAGCGAGATCGTGTTTCTCAACCTGCTGCTGCAACAACAGCTCATCAGCCCGGCGCTGTACTTTGCGCTGATGCTGATGGGCCTCGTCGCGACCCTGCTGCCGGCACTGGCCGGCATGCACCGGATTCCCCTGAAAGCTGCCGCCCCGGCAAGGAGCCCCCATGCCCATCGTTGAAACGGAACATCGCCAGATCGTGGTGATCGGCGCAGGTCCCTCGGGCGCCATCGCCGCCGCGCTGCTCAAGCGCAAGGGGCACGATGTGCTGGTGATCGAGCGACAGCATTTCCCACGGTTTTCCATCGGCGAGAGCCTGTTGTCCCACTGCCTGGATTTCGTCGAGGAGGCAGGCATGCTCGACGCCGTCAACGCCGCCGGTTTCCAGCTCAAGACCGGCGCTGCGTTCGCCTGGGGCGAGCAGTACAGCACCTTCGATTTCAGCGACACCTTCACCCCTGGCAAGCCGACGACCTTCCAGGTGCAGCGCGCCGATTTCGACAAGCTGCTGGCCGACCAGGCGGCGCTGCAAGGCGTGGACATCCGCTACGGCGAAACCATCGTCAGCGTCGACATCGAGTCGGCCAAACCGTGGCTTGGCGTAAGGCGCGAGGATGGCAGCGAATA
Organism: Pseudomonas fluorescens; assembly: GCF_902498195.1. Taxonomy (GTDB): domain Bacteria; phylum Pseudomonadota; class Gammaproteobacteria; order Pseudomonadales; family Pseudomonadaceae; genus Aquipseudomonas; species Aquipseudomonas fluorescens_BU. The sequence continues at coordinate 288,510 of NZ_CABVIY010000005.1, forward strand.
CCGCATCGAGGCTGAGTTCATGCTCGACGCCAGCGGCTATGGTCGCGTCCTGCCACGCCTGCTCGACCTCGAAGCGCCGTCGAATTTTCCGTTGCGCCAGGCCGTGTTCACCCACGTCGAAGACCAGATCGACAGCCCGACGTTCGACCGTACCAAGATCCTCATCACCACCCACCCGACCCAGCGTGATGTGTGGTTCTGGACCATCCCGTTCAGCAACGGCCGCTGCTCGGTGGGCGTGGTCGCGGCGGCGGAGCACTTCGAGGGCCGCACCGCCAATCTGGACGATTGCCTGCGCGGGTTCATCGCCGAAACCCCAAGCCTGGCCGGGGTGCTGGACAACGCCGTGTGGGATACGCCAGCGCGCACCATCGGTGGCTACTCGGCCAACGTCAAAACCCTGCACGGCCCGGGATTTGCGCTGCTGGGCAATGCCGCGGAATTCCTCGACCCGGTGTTCTCGTCCGGCGTCACCATCGCCATGCGTTCGGCGAGCATGGCCGCGGATGTCCTGCATCGCCAGCTGCAAGGCGAAGCCGTCGACTGGCAACGGGAGTTCGCCGAACCGCTCAAGCGCGGCGTCGATACCTTCCGTTGCTACGTCGAGGGCTGGTACGCCGGGACCTTCCAGGACGTGATTTTCCATGAAGGCAGTTCGCCGGAGATCCGCCGCATGATCAGTTCGATCCTGGCCGGTTATGCCTGGGACGAACGCAACCCGTTCGTCAACGAAGCCAGGCGTCGGTTGAAGGTGATTTCAGAACTCTGTGCAAGGGATGCGACATGAGCTTTTTGAGCGACACCTACGTCGAAGAGACCCGTTTCGGTCTCTGGTTCCTGCGCAGCCGCACCTGGCAACACCATGTACTGCGCGTGGCGATCAATGACCTGCGCGGCCTGTTCAGCGAAGCCCCGCCGAGCCAACCGGTGCTGCTGGATGCCGGTTGCGGCCAGGGCAAATCATTCCGGTACTTGCACCAGACCTTCACGCCCGGGCGTCTGATCGGTGTGGACGCCGACCCGCACAGCCTGAACCGCAGCCGAGAGGAAGGGGTCAATCAGGGTATGGCGGTGGAGCTGATCGGCAGCGACTGCGCGACCCTCGCGGTCCCGGATGCCAGCGTCGACCTGGTGTTCTGTCACCAGACCTTCCACCATCTGGTGGAGCAGGAACAGGCGCTGGCCGAGTTTTACCGCGTGCTCAAGCCGGGCGGCTACCTGCTGTTCGCCGAATCCACCGAGGCTTACATTGATACCTGGGTGATCCGCTGGTTGTTCCGGCATCCGATGCAGGTGCAAAAAAGCGCCGCGCAGTACCTGGAGATGATTCGTCGCCAGGGCTTCGAATTCGGCGCGCAGAACGTGTCGTATCCGTACTTGTGGTGGAGCCGCGCGAGGGATTTCGGTCTGTTGGAGCGCTTGGGCCTGAGCAAGCCAAAACCCTTTGGCCAGCGGGAAGAAACCCTGGTGAATGTGGTTGCGCGTAAACCGCTGGAAGGTGCTGTGTGATGCTCGCTTTCAATCGCTCAAAGCACACAACCTGTGGGAGCGGGCTTGCTCGCGAAAGCGCAGTGTCAGTCGACATCAATGTTGAAGGTCAGCCCTCATTCGCGAGCAAGCCCGCTCCCACAGGGATTGTGAGTATGTGGCGATTCCTGTTTTTGGGTTTTGCTTTGCTGCTGGGTGCCTGCGCCAGCAAAGCCCCATTGCCCGAGCAAACGCCGAGCTTGTCGTTGCCCCTGCAATTGCACATCCAGCGATTGCAAGCCGATCAACGCCAGGACTGGGTGTTGGTGATCCAGCGCGAAGGCCCGGCCATTCGCTGGTCGATGATGGACCTGCTGGGCATTCCCCAGGCACGCCAGAAACTGCTGGCCGGTCAATGGCAGGCTGACGGGTTGCTCCCGCCCAATCCGGAAGCCCGGGAACTGTTTGCCGCGCTGCTGTTTGCCCTGACGCCCAAGGATGAGCTTTCCGGCAATTATCCGCTCGCCTGGCAACATGGCGCGCAGCGCGCCTTGCCGGAGCGCTGGGACGTCCGCTATTCACAACCGATGAGCTTCGAATTGAACCTGCCCAAAGGCCCGAAATATCAAGTCACTCCGCTGAGCGGGGAGGCCCCATGACCGCCTATCTGAACGCCCTCGGGGTGATCTGCGCCCTGGGTCGCGGCAAGGATGAAGTCGCGCGCAACCTGTTTGCCGGCGATTGCTCCGGCCTGCGCAGCGAAGCCGGCTGGGTGCCGGAGCGGTCGTTGCCGGTGGGCGCCGTGCATGGCGCACTGGCGGCGATTCCAGCCGAACTGTCGCGGCAGAACACCCGCAACAATCAGTTGCTGATGGACGCCGCCCTGCAAATCCGCCCGGACATCGACCGAGCGATCCTGACTCACGGCCGCGACCGCATCGGCATCGTGCTGGGCACCAGCACTTCGGGCATCGACGAAGCCAGCCAGGGCCTGGCGCACTACATCCGCGAACAACAGTTCCCGGCCGAATATGATTACCAGCAGCAGGAACTGGGCGCGCCGGCGAATTTTCTCGCCGACTGGCTGCAACTGAGCGGGCCGGCGTATGTGATCTCCACCGCCTGCACTTCCAGCGCCCGAGCCCTGATGAGTGCCCAGCGCCTGCTGGACCTGGGCCTGTGCGACGTGGTGCTGTGCGGCGGGGTCGACAGCCTGTGCAAACTGACCCTCAACGGCTTCTCGGCGCTCGAAGCGGTTTCCACTCAGCGCTGCAATCCGTTCTCGGTGAACCGCAACGGCATCAACATCGGCGAAGCCGCCGTGCTGTTCCTGATGAGCAAGCAGGCCGGCGACGGCCAGCCGATTGCCCTGCTCGGCAGCGGCGCCAGCTCCGATGCGCACCACATTTCCGCACCGGAACCGACGGGACGTGGTGCTTTGCAAGCGATGCGCAAGGCCCTGGCCCGTGCGAACCTGCAACCCGGGCAGATCGATTACCTGAACCTGCACGGCACCGCCACCCAACACAACGACGCCATGGAAAGCCAGGCGGTGGCCGCGCTGTTCCCCGCCGGCGTGCCCTGCTCCTCGACCAAGCCCATGACCGGTCACACCCTCGGCGCGGCCGGCGCGCTGGAAGCGGCGTTCTGCTGGTTGAGCCTGAGCGCAGGCAACCGCGAGCACGCCCTTGCCCCCCACGTCTGGGACGGCCAGGCGGACCCCGACCTGCCCGCCCTGAATTGGGTGACCCCGGCCGATCGCCTGGCGTCCACGGGTACCCGCTACCTGATGAGCAACTCCTTTGCCTTCGGTGGCAATAACGTCAGCCTGATTATCGGAGACGCCCCATGATTGACTGGCCGCTCGCCGAACTGCTGCCCCACGCTGGCGACATGATCCTCATCGACCGGGTCCTTTCGTTCGATGAGGAGCAGATACACACCCGTCTCACGGTCAAGCCCGACGGGCTGTTCAATCGCCCCGATGGCAGCCTGCCGGCCTGGGTCGGCATCGAGCTGATGGCCCAGAGCGTCGCCGCCTTCGCCGGCTGCCATGCGCGCCAGCGCGGCGATGCGGTGGCGCTGGGCTTCCTGCTGGGCAGCCGCAAGTTCGAATGCAACGTCGACGGTTTTCCGGCCGGCACCGAGCTGACCATCCATGGCCTTCGCTCCCTGGAGGACGATAACGGCATGGGCGTGTTCGAATGCCACATCCACGCGCCGGGCATTCACGCCACCGCTCGTCTGAACGTTTACCGCCCGCCTCAGGCGGCTCACTACCTTCATGAACCCCAAGGCACCCCATCATGACTGAATCCGTACTGGTCACCGGCTCCAGCCGTGGCATCGGCCGCGCCATCGCCCTGCGCCTGGCCCAGGCCGGGCATGACATCGTGCTGCATTGCCGCAGCGGGCTGGCGGACGCTCAAGCCGTTCAGGGTGAAATCGAAGCCTTGGGACGCCAGGCGCGCATCCTGCAGTTCGACGTGTCCGACCGCGCCACGTGCAAAACCATTCTGGAGGCCGACGTAGAGGCCCACGGCGCCTATTACGGCGTGGTGCTCAACGCCGGCCTGACCCGTGACGGTGCTTTTCCGGCGCTGAGCGAGGATGATTGGGATGTGGTGATGCGTACCAACCTCGACGGTTTCTACAACGTCTTGCACCCGGTGATGATGCCGATGATCCGTCGTCGCGCCGCCGGGCGAATCGTCTGCATCACCTCGGTGTCCGGGCTGATCGGCAACCGTGGCCAGGTCAACTACAGCGCCTCCAAGGCCGGGCTGATCGGCGCGGCGAAGGCATTGGCGATCGAACTGGGCAAGCGCAAGATCACTGTCAACTGTGTCGCGCCCGGCCTGATCGACACCGCGATGCTCGATGAAAACGTGCCGGTGGAAGACCTGATGAAAATGATCCCCGCACAGCGCATGGGCACCCCTGAAGAGGTGGCCGGCGCGGTGAATTTCCTGATGTCGGCGGAAGCGTCGTACATCACCCGGCAGGTTCTGGCCGTCAATGGAGGCCTGTGCTGATGAAGCGCGTCGTCGTCACCGGCATGGCCGGCATCACCTCACTGGGCAGCGACTGGGAGACCATCGCCGGGCACTTCGCGGCCAACCGCAGCGGCATCCGCCGGATGGACGAGTGGGACCGCTTCACCGAACTCAACACGCGCCTGGCCGGCCCTGTCGATGACTTCAAGGTACCGGGGCACTGGACCCGCAAGCAATTGCGCAGCATGGGCCGGGTGTCGCGGCTCGCGGTGGGCGCGGCGGAACAGGCGCTGGCGGATGCCGGGCTGCTGGGCGACGAATCGATCAAGGACGGGCGCATGGGCGTCGCCTGCGGTTCCTCCACCGGCAGCACCGACGAGATCAAGGCGTTCGGCAACATGCTGCTCAACTCGGTGGCCGAGGGCCTCAACGCCAACTCCTATGTGCGCATGATGCCGCACACCACGGCGGCCAATATCAGCATCTTCTTCGGCCTCACCGGCCGCCTGATTCCCACTTCCAGTGCCTGCACCAGCGGCAGTCAGGGCATTGGTTATGCGTACGAGGCGATCAAGTTCGGCCGCCTGCCGCTGATGCTCGCCGGTGGCGCCGAAGAGCTGTGCCCGACCGAGGCCATGGTCTTCGATGCGCTCTACGCCACCAGCCTGAAGAACGACACCCCGCATTTGTCGCCACGGCCCTACGACAGCGCTCGCGACGGCCTGGTGATCGGTGAAGGGGGCGGCATGCTGGTGCTCGAAGAACTGGAACACGCCCTGGCACGCGGCGCGCACATCCATGCCGAGATCGTGGGTTTTGGCAGCAACGCCGACGGCCAGCACACCACCCGTCCGGAGCAAGTCACCATGCGCCGGGCGATGGAGCTGGCGCTGGAAGACGCCGGGCTGAAACCGTCGGACATCGGCTACGTGAACGGCCACGGCACCGCCACCGAACAGGGCGACATCGCCGAAACCCAGGCCACCAGCAGCCTGTTCGGCGAACACATGCCGATCAGTTCGCAGAAAAGCTTCCTCGGCCACACCCTCGGTGCCTGCGGGGCGCTGGAGTCGTGGTTCAGCATCGAAATGCTCAACCGCGACCTGTACGTACACACCCTCAACCTCGACCATGTCGACCCGAACTGCGGCAAGCTCGACTACCTGCGCGGGGAGTTCCGGCAGATGAGCAATCGGTTTGTGATGAACAATAACTTCGCGTTTGGCGGGGTGAATACGTCGCTGATTTTCAAGCGCTGGGCGTAAGCAAGAACATTTCCCTGTGGGAGCGAGCCTGCTCGCGAAGGACGTCAACGATAACGCGCAGTGCCTGAATGGCCACGTTGCTTGAACGTTTTTCGCGAGCAGGCTCGCTCCCACAAGGGCTCTTGCCTCCCCGGACGATCAGGGTGGATCAAGGTTATCCAGCACTCGATTCACCGCCAACTCCCCCAACATGATCGACTGCTGAATCCCCAACAACGTGCGCCCCTGCGATCCTTTCAGGTCCCTGGCGAAATCACTTGCCATGACATTCGCCGACGCCAGCGATACGCAGGCGTATTCCAGCAGCGTGTGGTTGTCGATACCGGGGGCAATGAGGAAGATCGGGCTGGGTTGGCGGGGTGCGTCCGGATCGGTGTCCGGTGGGTTTGGCGTATGGGTCATGAGTCAGCGTCCTGAGAAAGAAGGGTGGCAGCTGTACGCAGGTTAGTAGACCGGTCCACATCAATCCGGCGCGCCCGAAGGCGCCCTGCGCACAGCTACCGTCAAGGGCAGGTATAGAGATACCTGCCTATCAGGAGCGCCAATGCGCTAGATATGGAAAGCGGGCTACTAAACCCGATCACTGACATTCAGTGACGCGAATCAAGTTAGCGACGACCCTCAAAGCGCACAAGCCGGCGGATTCTGGAGTACTTGTAGGTAACGCCACAAGGCGCTGTAGCCTGATCGAGGGCTTTCAGAAATGTCTTACAGGCTGGATAGAAATGTCTGGTAGATCGCAGATTGGCAGATGCTTTTTTGGTGCGTTTGCGGACGTCTTCGCGGGCAAGCCCGCTCCCACAGGTCAGCGCATTACCTGTGGGAGCGAGGCTTGTCGGATCACCGCGAATGGCGGCGCAGCCGTCAAGATTTCAGGGGTTCAACCTTGCGCGTGAGCAGTTCGACAAACGCCCGCGCCATGGGCGATTTCTGATCCTTGCGCTGCACCAGCCACACCGCCGACACCGCCGCCGGATCCAGCAATGGCCGGTAAACCACACCATCAATACGCATCCGCTGATACGACGCCGGCAACACCGACACGCCCAACCCCGCCGCCACCAGCCCAATGATGGTCATCGCCTCACCGGCCTCCTGGGCAAAGTGCGGGCTGAAGCCGGCGTCCCGGGCCAGGCTGAGCAGTTGTGCATACAGGCCGCTGCCGTAGCTGCGCGGGAAAAACACGAAGGGTTCGAGGGCCAGGGCGGACAGGAACAAGCCCTCTTCACTGTCCTTGACCAACGGATGCTTGGAGCTGAGCACCGCCACCAAAGGTTCACGCATCAGCTCGACCACACTCAGCGAATCGGGCAATCCCAGCGGCCGCATGATCCCCACCTCGATCGATTCGTCCACCAGCGCATCGGCCACCTGCGTACTGCTCATTTCCCGCAGGTTCAGGTGCACCGCTGGAAAACGCTGGCGAAACGAAAAAATCGCCTGGGGGATCGTCGAGTTGAACGGCGCCGACGAGGTGAAGCCGATTTTCAGTTCGCCCAACTCGCCCAGCTGCGCCCGGCGCGCCACATCCGCCGCTTTGTCGACCTGCGCCAGCACCCGTCGCGCCTCTTCCAGGAACAGCCGACCGGCCTCGCTCAGCTCGACCCGACGATTGGTACGTTCGAACAGTCGCGCGCCGACCTCCTGTTCCAGCGCCTGGATCTGCTGGCTCAACGGCGGCTGCGAGATGCCCAGCACCTGTGCGGCGCGGCCAAAATGCAGTTCTTCGGCGACGGCGATGAAGTAGCGCAGATGACGCAATTCCATGAAAACCCCATTAGGTCGTTAAAGCTATCAAACAGGTCGAACAATATATTGGATTGAATCATTAGCCAGCTATATGCTTTTTTCATTGCCTGACCGGCTGCGCTGCTCCGAGGTCCATCGTGAAAACTGCTGTCGCTCCACTCACCCATGAAATACCTCCCACCGCCCTGGACGAATCCGTCGTCGAGTTCAAAGAGATCTACATCGAAAAAGGCACGCCGGCGTTCATGCGCACGGTGCTGGCGCTGTTCTGCGGCGGCTTCGCGACCTTTGCCCTGCTCTACTGCGTGCAGCCGATGATGCCGCTGCTGTCCCACGAATATTCCATTAACGCGGCGCAAAGCAGCCTGATCCTCTCGGTGGCCACCGGCATGCTCGCCATCGGCCTGCTGGTCACCGGCCCCATTTCTGATCGCGTCGGACGCAAGCGGGTGATGGTCGCGGCGCTGTTCGCCGCCGCGTTGTGCACCATGGCCAGCGCGATGATGCCGAGCTGGCATGGCGTGTTGATCATGCGCGCGTTGATCGGTTTGTCGTTGAGCGGCCTGGCGGCAGTTGCCATGACCTATCTGAGTGAAGAAATCCACCCGCAGCACATCGGCCTGGCGATGGGCCTGTACATCGGCGGCAACGCCATCGGCGGGATGAGCGGGCGTTTGATTACCGGCGTGTTGATCGACTTCGTCAGCTGGCACACGGCGATGCTGGTGATCGGTGGCCTGGCGTTGATCGCGGCGGCGGTGTTCTGGAAAATCCTCCCCGAATCGCGCAACTTCCGCGCCCGTTCGCTGCATCCGCGCAGTCTGCTCGACGGCTTCACCATGCATTTTCGCGACGCCGGCCTGCCCTTGCTGTTCCTCGAAGCCTTTGTGCTGATGGGCGCGTTCGTCACGCTGTTCAACTACATCGGCTACCGCCTGCTAGCCGAGCCGTACCACATGGATCAGGTTTTCGTCGGCTTGCTGTCCGTGGTGTACCTGTCGGGCATCTACAGCTCGGCGAAAATTGGCGCCCTGGCCGACCGACTCGGGCGCCGCAAAGTGCTCTGGAGCACCATCGCGCTGATGATCGCCGGCCTTGTCCTGACCCTGTTCACGCCGCTGCCGCTGGTGATCATCGGCATGCTGGTGTTCACGTTTGGCTTCTTCGGTGCCCATTCGGTGGCCAGCAGCTGGATCGGCCGCCGCGCTACCACGGCCAAAGGCCAGGCGTCGTCGCTGTATCTGTTTTGCTATTACGCCGGTGGCAGCATCGCCGGTACCGCAGGTGGATTTTTCTGGCATCTGGGTGGCTGGAACGGCATCGGCTTGTTCATTGGCGGGTTGCTGCTGGTGGCGTTGCTGGTGGGGTTGAAACTGGCCAAGTTGCCGCAATTGCCGTAAATCCGCCCTCCTGTAGGAGCTGCCGAAGGCTGCGATCTTTTGCTTTTGTCTTTAAATGGCAAGATCAAAAGATCGCAGCCTTCGGCAGCTCCTACACAGGTTATCTGAGCACCATCCGCGCTTGCAGCATGGCGTCACGCTTTTCCAGCGTCAGCGATTGCAGCGTGACGCCGTCGCGCTCCATGCGGTCGAGCCAGGACAACAATGCCTTGGCGTCGCCGCTGAGGGTCAGGCGCAGCAGCTCGTCGTCGCTGTCCATCTGATGCAATTCCAACCCCGCCGAGGCGGCGCTTTCGCTGATGCGCAGTGATAGCGGCTGATCAGTGGACTCAGCCGCACCGGGATGGGGTCGCGCCTGTTGCAACTGCGTCGCCAATGCCAGTTGCTGTTGATACTGACGTTCGGCTGTCGCAAGCCGTTGCTGTGTGGGTTGCCAGATCACGCTGAACGCCGCGATGCCCAGCACACACACACCCAGGCTCGACAACAGTCGCTGCTCGCGGGTGGACATACGCTGCCAGCGCTGCCTCATCAACGCCGCAACCCCTGTGGACTTCATACGTCTTGCTCCAGGGTCAGGGTCGCCTGCACCCGATTACCGTCCTTGCTCGCGTTTTCCAATCGCAGGGGCACGCTTTGCTGGCGCCCACGTTCACGCAGTAATTCCAGCTCGGCAAAGCTGGTGGCGGTCAGATGGATTTTCCAGCCATCGCCCTCGCGAAACTCGATACGCTGCACCTCGACGCTGCTGGCACCGATGACGTGCTCGACCAGCTTGACCAGCCCGGCGATGCGGGTGCCTTGAGGCTCCAAGCTCTGGCTTTGCAGGATTTTGAGTTGCGCTGCGAGATCGACGATGCGGGTCTGTTGCGGGTAAAGCGCCTTGAACTGCTGCTCGCTTTGACGGTAGAGCTGGCGACTTTGGCTTTCGAGGAAGCGCGCTCGCGCTTCACCGGCACCCCAGTTCATGAGTAACAGCATCAACATTGCTACACCGCCGAGACGCCAGGGCAGGCGTTTGCCTGGCGGCGCGAAATCACCGTGCAGCAGATTGATAGCTTGCCCGTTCTCCACGTTCAGCCATGGATCAATATCGGCACCGCCCTGACGCTCGTCATGCCATTCAATCTCCACTGGCAAGCCCGGCTTGAGCAGCGCCAACCCGTCATCCGCCAGCGTCAGGCGAGCCGCAAGCCCGCCACCGAGCATCCAGCGACCGAACCACCAGACGCCGCTCGCCTGGTCCTGCGGCAACACATCGGCATCGACGAACACTGAACGCACCTCAATCCCCGCTTCAGCCAGCAATGCGAGGACGGCAGCAAAGCGTTCCCGGTCGATGACCATCACCGGATAGCGCCCTTGAGGATCACGGGCGCCGACGCTCAGGTGCAACTTTTCCAGCGCTTCGCTCAATTGCTCCTCAACGGCAAACGCCATGGCTTGCGCATCGGGCCGACGCCTGGACGGCCACGGCTCACTGCGCACCCAGCTGCACCATTCCATGGGCAACAGCAGGTCGAACACCTGCCCCTGCGACATCTGCGCCACCTGGCGCAGGGGCATGAGCCGCCGCTGACCGGTCGACGACCACACACAGCAGGGCCAATCGATCGACGGCGTGGCCACGTTATCGGCTGTCAGGTAGAGCCAGGTTTTCATGGGGTCATCTCATGGGTTTTCGACGGCAGCACGCGTCGTTGCAGGATTTTCAATTGGCGCGTCTTGGGATCGCGTTCGACATCGGTGCTCAGGCGCAGGCGACTGAGCCCCTGAGTGACCTGGACCGTGATACGAAACCAGCGGCTGTCGATGCCCAGGCCATGACGGCTCAAGCCCGAACCCGACAACAAGGGATCCTGGATAAATGCCTGGACGCTTGGCCATGGGGTTGTCGAGCGTTGGCGCACGAGGGCATCGGCTGTCGCCGGTTCCACCCCGTCGAGCGTGCGCAGCACCAGCGCCGGCGCGGTGTTGATGTTCAGCGCCGCGTCCGTGGGCAGCAACGCGACCCAGGGCTCCAGCCGGTGCAGCAACTGGCCGTCGACACCCGGCAGCAGCCGCAGCTGACTCAGTTCTCGCAAGACGCCGACCTGTTCAAGGTGCAATGGCGGGAGTTCGAGCACCTCCAGCAAGCGCGCCCAGCGATTGCGCGTGAACGGATCGATCTGGCCCTGGATCAGCAGGGCATTGAGATTGAAGCGCCCGGCGAGGTCTTCGATGTCGACGCGGATCTGCGCGCCTTCAATGTCGAATCCGGGTGCCTGATCAGGGATCGGATCGCTGTTGGATGGCTGCGCCTGCAACAGCACGAGCGCCCGTTTTTCCCCACCCGCCGCCAGTTGGCGCAGGTGCATCTGTTGCAGCTGTTGCCCGCTGCTTTGCAGCAACAAGTGATGGCTGCGCAGCACACCGCCGATGATCAGGAGTGCCAGGCTCATGACCAGCAACACGCTGAGCAACGCGACACCCCGTTGACGTGCCTTCATGGCAAAGCACCCGGCAATAACACCACCCGGCGAATCGCCTCGAACCGCCCCGCCGATACTTGCAATTCCAGCGCCAGCGGCGCCTTGCCACCCTGCTCGCTACGCCATCCCGTCTGCTCGTCGAACAGGCGCCAGCTCAGGTGGCGAACATCGTCGAGCAGTGATTGCCGTTGCACGACCAACGTGCCGTCGCCCCGGCTCTCGCGCCACAACACACCGTTGTCGAGCCCATAGGTCAAGGCTTGGCGTTCGCTGCGTGGCTGATCCAGCGGGTTGCGCCAGTTGCTGCGCTGCAAGTGCAGACGCGTGCGCTCCAGCACGATGGGGTGCTCGGTGATGTGCAACAGGTCGCGCTCGATCACGGTGACGGCGCGTTGCAGCTTTCGCAGTTCACGTTCATGGCTGACGGTGCCTTGTTGCACGCGCACCACGCCGTCGAGCAGCGTCCAGCTGGCCAGCCCCAGCAACGCGAAGATCGCCATGGCGATCACCAACTCCAGCAGGGTGAACCCGGTCTGCCTATTCATCGCGAAGGGGGAGCCAGCCCGTGGCGCGGTGCAGGGTCTCATCGCTCCCGGCAAGACCCACCTCGACATCGACCACGAGCAGCGGCGAGTCGCTTTGCGTAAAAATGCGCTGGCGCACCCACCAGTCGCGGCGATCCATGTGCACCACCCGTTGCGACTGACCGACTACCCAATCAGATTGCAGGCCCAGTTCGTTCAGACAGTTGTCCGCCACCCAGGCGGCAATCAGCCGCTCCTCGACGGCACGCGCCTGCTTCACTGCGTATTGACTCGCCGACAGCACGGCCATCGTCAGGGTGGCGAAGATGGCCAGCGCCACCATGATTTCCAGCAGCGTGAAGCCTCCCATGCAGCGCCGGGTCGATGACCTAATCATTGATCTGTACCTCGTCGAAGCCATCGCTGGACAGGCTCAACCAGCGCCTGCCCTTGGTCTCGAACGCCAGGCTGAACGCGCTGGTTTCATCGCTGCTGAGCATCAGCAGTTGAGGTGGCCCCACATCGGCGCCGAGGGTCTCGGAATAGCCATCGTGGCTCAGGCGCAGACGCAGGTTTTCGGGCCATCGATAGAACGCCGACACCGGCTCCCAGCCCCGCACATCGAGCCGCAGCGCCCGGTAACCGTCGGCACTGAGCCGCACGCCGTACTCCTGGCTGTCCAGTACCGCCCGTTCACGCAACTGCCGGATCACCCCCGCCAGCCTGTCCGCTTCTTGCCGGGCCTGGCGGGCCGGGTTGATGCCGGTGGCAAAACTCACCATGCCCACCAGCACGCCGATCAGCACGATCACGATCATCAATTCGAGCAAGGTGAAACCCTGGCAGGCACGCCGCATGACTCACTCACTCCAATTGCCGATGTCGGCCGCATGCCCTTCGCCACCCACCACGCCATCGGAACCGAGGGAGTACAGGTCGTAGGTGCCCTCTGCCGATTTCACACCCGGGTTGAGGTATTGATAGGGCGTGCTCCACGGGTCCACAGGCAGGCTTTTGAGGTAACCCTGAGCGTTCCAGTTACGTGCCGCCGGCAAACCGGAAGGACGCTTGTACAACGCCTCCAGCCCCTGCTGCGTCGAGGGGTACTGGAAGTTATCGAGGCGATACATTTCAAGGGCGGTGGCGATGGCCTTGAGGTCGGTTCTGGCTGCGGTGACTTTGGCCTGATCGGGGCGACTCATGAACTGGGGCACCACGATGGCCCCCAGAATGCCGATGATGACCACCACCACCCTGATTTCGATCAGGGTAAAGCCGCGCTGGGAAGCACTGTGACGTAGAGCGTTCATGGGTCAGTTCACCAATTGGTTGAGGGTCAGAATCGGAAGCAGGATGGCCATGACGATCAGCAGCACGACGGCGCCCATCAGCACGAGCATGGCCGGCTCGAACAGGCTCACCACCAGGGCGATGCGCGCCGCCAGGCTGCTTTCCTGTTGTTCGGCGGCGCGGGCCAGCATGCGATCGAGTTCGCCGGCCCGTTCGCCGCTGGCGATCATGTGCAGCATCATCGGCGGGATGTCGCCGCTCAGTTCCAGGCCACGGGTCAAAGTGCCGCCCTCGCGGACCGAACGGGCGACATCGGCCATGCGGGCACGAATGGCCAGGTTGCCGATGACGGCGGCGGCAATTTCCAGTGCGTCGACCAAGGGCACCGCACTTTTGCCGAGGATCGCCAGGGTGCTGGCAAACCGCGCCGCTTCCATCGCCCGCAGCACCTGGCCAATGACCGGCAGGTTCAACGCCAGGCGATGCCAACGCAGCCGCCAGACTGGCTGGCGCAGACACCAGCGCCAGAAGCTGATGAGCATCGCCAGCCCGCCGATCATCAACAGGCCATGGTTGCGCAAGCCATCGCTCACAGCGATCAGCGCCCGGGTCAGCCAGGGCAGCGCCTGGCCGCTGTCGACGAAAATCTTCACCACGTCCGGCACCACGTAACCGAGCAGAAAACCGACGATTGCGACGCTGCTCAGCATCAGGATCAAGGGGTACACCAGCGCCATCTGGATTTTTTGCCGCGACGCCTGGCGGGCCTGGGTGTAAGCCGCCAGTTGCTCCAGCACGTGACCCAGATGCCCGGAACGTTCGCCGGCCGCCACGGTGGCGCGAAACAGGTCGGGGAAGGCCTTGGGAAACTGCCCCAGGGCCGTGGCCAGCGCATGGCCTTCCATCACGCGGCTTCTGACCGCCGATACCAGCCCGGCCACCCGGCGCTTGGCACTTTGTTTCGCCACCGCTTCGAGTGCCTCCTCCAACGGCAGCCCCGCCTGCACCAACGTGGACAACTGCAACGTCAGCAGCGCCAGATCCGCTGCACTCAGGCGGCCTGTGCTGCGTTGCGGATCCGCGCCATCGGCGATGCGGATTTCCTTCAGATCCCGCGGCCACAGACCCCGCTCACGCAACTGTTGTCGTGCATGACGAGGGCTGTCGGCCTCCAGGCGGCCCTTGCAGCGACGGCCCTCGGCATCGTCAGCGCGATAATCGAATGTCGGCATGCCTCAGTCCTCCCGCGTCACGCGCAGCAACTCGTCCAGACTGGTCATGCCATCAAGCACGCGCTGGCGACCGTCCTGGAACAGGCTGCGCGCGCCCTGGCGCGCTTTTTCGACCAACGCCTGCTCGCTCGCGCCCTGGTGAATCAGAACCGATAACGCAGGTGTCACGCTGATCAGCTCATAGACCCCGATCCGTCCACGGTAACCGTGCTGGCACTGTTCACAGCCCACGGCCTTGAACAGCTGCGGTGGCGCAGTCCGGTCCAGCCCCAAGCGCTGGCAAGCCGTCGTATCCGCCATGTAGGGCGTCTTGCAAAGAGGACACAGCAAACGCAACAGCCGCTGGGCCAGAATGCCCACCAGGGACGACGCCAGCAGGTAGGCATCAACGCCCATGTCCACCAGTCGCGTCACGGCGCCGACCGCGCTGTTGGTGTGCAACGTCGAGAGCACCAGGTGTCCGGTCAGCGACGCCTGGACGGCAATCTGGGCGGTCTCGCGATCGCGGATTTCACCGACCATCACCACGTCCGGGTCCTGGCGCAGGATGGCCCGCAGACCTCGGGCAAAGGTCATGTCCACTTTCGGATTGACCGGCATTTGCCCGATACCCGGCAGGTGATATTCGATGGGGTCTTCGACCGTGAGGATGTTGCGGGTCTGATCGTTCAGGCTGCTCAAGGCCGCGTACAGGCTGGTGGTTTTCCCCGAGCCCGTGGGGCCGGTGACCAGCAGGATGCCGTGGGGTTTATCCAGCAACTGACGCAGCGCCGCGAGGGTGTCGTCGGGCATGCCCAGGCGTTGCAACTCCAGGCGCCCGGCCTGTTTGTCGAGCAAGCGCAACACCACCCGTTCACCGTGCGCCGAGGGCAGCGTCGAGACCCGCACATCCACTTCATGCCCGGCCAGCCGCAGGGCCATCCGCCCATCCTGGGGCACGCGTTTTTCCGCGATGTCCAGCCGCGCCATGACCTTGATCCGCGACACCAGCAGCGTCGCCAGCTCGCGTTTGGGCCGAAGCATTTCGCGCAATTGCCCGTCGACGCGCATGCGCACCGACAGGTAATGCTCGAAGGTTTCCAGGTGCACGTCGGAGGCATGCTCGCGTACGGCCTCGCTGAGCAGCGCGTTGATCAGGCGGATGATCGGCGCATCGCCCTGCTGCTCCAGCAGATCAGCGGTTTGCGGCACCTGGTCCACCAGGCTGATCAGGTCAAGCTCGTCGTCCAGCCCCTGGGCGACCTGCTCGGCGGCGCTCTGCCCTTCGCGATAGGCGGCCGCCAGCCGGGCCGCGAAGTCCTCGGGGTGCAGCAACCGCAAACGCAGGTCCGCGCCACACACGCGACGCGCCTCGGCGAGGGCCGTGAGCGGGGTATCGGCACGCATCGCCAGGCGCCACTCATCGCCTTCGCGTTCCAATAGAACGCCAAATCGCCGGGCGAAACCGAAAGGCAGCGCCTCGAAAATCCGCGGCGAAGCCGTCATGGCGTTTTCGGCGCCGGTTGGCGCAGGTCGAACAGCGGCGCATCGGACACCGGTTCGAACAGCTGACGCGCATCAGCGGGCAGCAATAACGAATTGTTGTCCTTCGCCCCCGGTTGGCTCAGGTCGCGCAGCGCGTTGTAGCGCTGCTGGCTGACGTCGACCAGGTCTTCCTTGCTGCGCACGATGGTCGGCCGCAAAAACACCATCAGGTTGCTTTTGGTCTGGGTGTCCCGGGTCCAGCGGAACAAGGCGCCAAGGTAAGGAATGTCACGCAGCAGCGGCACGCCGCTTTTCTGGATGCGCACACTGTCTCGAATCAACCCGCCAATGACGATGATTTCGCCGTCGTCGGCGAGAATGGTGCTCTTGAGCGCCCGCTTGTTGGTGATCAGGTCAGTGGAATTAATGCCCGAAACCGCGGGGGCGATGTCCGACACTTCCTGCTCGACTTCCAGGCGCAGGGTCGAGCCTTCGTTGATGTAGGGCTTGATCTTCAGGCTGATGCCCACGTCCTTGCGTTCGATCGTGGTAAAGGGATTGTCCGCGCCATTGCTGCCGGTGGCATAGGAGCCGGTACTGAACGGTACGTTCTGGCCGACGATGATTTCTGCTTCCTGGTTGTCCAGGGTCAGAAGGCTGGGCGTGGAGAGCAGATTGCTGCGGGTGTTGCTGGCCAGGGCTGAAATCAACGCGCCAAAACGATCACTGCCCAGTTGCAGGATCGCGCCTTCGGGTGCCGATCGGCTCTCGTCGAACTTCAGTCCGCCGACGATCGGGATATCGGTGCCGGGGAAGTTGATGAAACCTTTGGCATCGCCGGTGTTCATGCCCCACTGCACACCTACTGCTTCGGCGATGTCCCCGGAAATTTCGACAATGGCGGCATGAATCAGCACTTGCGCCCGAGGCTGATCCAACTGACGCACGATGCTTTCGATGGTCCTGACCTGCGCCGGCTCGGCGATCAGCACCAGCGCATTCTGGCTTTCGTCAGCCTTGATCATGAAGGTTGCGCCAGGCGAAACATCCTTGCCGCCGACGAGGGGCTGCGCGCCTTTTCTGCCCTGGCCCATGGTTTCCAGGATCTCGGCCAATTGCCTGGCATCGCTGTGGCGCAGGCGGATCACACGAGCATTGTCGGGGGTCGCGGTGGCGGGAATGTCGAGGCCGCGCGCCAGGTTTGCCAAACGCTGGCGAACCGCGGGCGGGCCAATCAGGATCAGACGGTTGGTTCTGCTGTCCGCCAGCACCTGGATCGTCGTATCGGCATTGCGTTTGCCAAGGGAGGCTTCCATGACCGGTGCCAGATCACTGGCTTGGGCATGTCGCAGCGGCAGCACGGCGTGCATGTTGCCCTGCCCCGAGTCCAGTTGCCGAACCAGCCGCTCGATACGTTGCACATTGGCGACCGTATCGGTGACCACCAGCGCATTGGCTGACACCGACGGGCCGACATAACCATTGACCGACACCAGGGGCCGGACGAGCCCGGCAATATCGGCGGCGCTGCTGGTGTCCAGCTCGATGACTCGAGTGACAAACTGTGAGGCCGTGACGTTTTTTGCGGGGTTATGACCGGCTCGGGTTTTGGCTTCGGTCACCGGGGTGATCAGGATTCGGTCGCCCTCATCGATCACCGTGAAATTGTGGGCGTCCAGCACCGAGTAAAACAACCGGCGCACACCCTCGCGATCGAGGGCCTGACGGGACATGACGGTGATGCGCCCGGAGACTCTCGGATCCAGCACCACGGTGGTTCCGAGAATGGACGAGATCTCTTCGACGATGTCGCGCAGCTCGGCGTTGTTCATCGCCAACTGCCATTTTTCTTCCTCGGCGTGCAGCGGGACCGGCACGGTCGCCGCCACGAAAGCGGCAAGAAGAAATATGGAGCGCAGGGTCTGCGCGCCAATGAAGCTGTTCATGGGTTTGATCACTCTGACGGCCCGGAGAGCGGGCGTAGATAACGCGTGGAAATCGTTGGTGCTTGTGCGTCGGTCGGCGATTGGCGTTGGCGCAGGAAAGGTGCGGACGGTGCCTGTAGCGACAGGCGCTCTTCCCGACCCTTGTTCCATAGCACCACGTGTCGAGCCTCGACCCGACGCAGAATGCTGCCCCCCGGCAAGCGTTCGCCCACTTGATACAGGCGCGGACCTTGAGCATCGGCCAGCAACGCCTTGGACAAGCCATTGTTGATGACAAAACTCGCTTGCAAGGTCAGCGGTTCGGCACTGGTCAGCGGCGTGGCATCAGTCGTCAGGCCCAACACCATGGCCACCGCTGTGGCGTCCAGCGGCACACTCGCAGGCACGGACACCGTCGCGGGCGCAGCTGTTGATGGCCGTGGCAGATGTTGACGAAACTGCCACTCCTGCCATACCAACAACACGGCGTAGCCCAACGATAAAATCAACAGCCCGGCGGCGATCACGCGTCGGCCGAAAAGGCTCGTCGCCTTCGGTGAAAATTTCACGACAGGTTCACTCGATGCTCAGCAAGCCTTCGGACGCCCCGGCATGGGCCGCCCGAAGGCTCGGGAGGCCTTAGAGCTTGTCCCAGGCCATGTGCCAATGCGCACCGACGCCAGGCTCAAAGCCGTTGGCGGACGGGCTGTATTGCTTGCAGTAACCCGACTCCTGGCCTGGCTTGCATTCGAAGACTTCGTTGGTCTTGGACTGCAGCACTTTGGTACCGGCGGTATAGCCGCTGATGCCTTCGGGGAAGACGAAGTCGTAGTCGGCACCCGCGCCTTCACCGGTCACGTGGGTGGACTGGGTATCCTGGCGTGTGGTGCGGCCGTCCAGGGTGGTGCCGACCAGTGTCAGGGTGTGTTTGCCCGGATTGCTGCGAACATCCATGACCAGGTTTGTAACACCGCTTTGTGCCTGCGCCTTGGTGGATCCGACCAGCTTGTTGTTCTCGTCGAACAAGGTCGCTTCAACGTTCATTGTGCGGTTGGAGATCATGCCGAAATCGACCTTGACCTGCCCCTTCACCAGCACGTATTCGGCTTGCTGGGACGCCACCGACATGCGCGCCGCCGCGTCTTCCTTCATGTTCAACTGAACTTCGTAACGGGTTACAGCGCTTTCTTTTTGCGCGTACAGGCTGTTGTTGCCTTTGACCGGCTCAATGTTGCCGCCTTCATCACGAACACCGGCGCGAATGAGCGTATGCGCCGCGTTGATGGCCTCTGCCAGCTTGAACGACCAGTTCTGCGGGGAACCTTGCTCCGCCGTATCAATGGAGATTTCAACGCTGTAATTCGGGCTTTCGCCATTGGCAGTGAATGCACGCGCCTTGACCTTGTCGCCGACCAGCAGCGAGGTCGAAGGCGCAATGCTGCCCACCGGGGACCAGCCACCTGGCAGATCGGGCTCGACCAGGATGTTCACGTCCGCCACGTTGTAAAACGCAGCTTCGGTATCACCAACAGTCCAGATGCCCAAAATCACGTGCTGGCCGGTTTTGTCTGCAGGGATAGTGCAATTGTGTTTGTCGCTGTTGGAGGGTTTCTGATTGCCGCCGTCGACGGTGCAAAACGGCGTGCTTTCGAAGGTCGCGCGCTCAAGCAACGTGTTCGGGTTCCAGCCGTTACGGGTGATGAAGTATTCGTGTTTGGTGGCTGGGTGCACGGCGGTGTAGTGCCATTGGAAATCGATGTTGCGATCCTTGATTTCCGTCATTTGCCAACGGGTAGCGGACTGCGCGTCCAGGGCGGAGAACAACGCGTGACCGCCACTCGCAATCTCAAAGTTCTTTGGGCCTTGTAACGGACCGCCTCCCGTTCCATTCGGGAAGCCCTTGAAGGTTTCACCGACACTTTGTGGTTCGTATTGGGCGCCGCCACAGTTGGTATTTACACCTTTCTGGCAGAGCAACGCCCGTGAAGGCGGCACGTCCAGATAGCCGTGCGCAGAGACGGTTTGAGAGGCCAACATTGTCGATAACAGGATCATTGAAGAAGTGCAGGCCGCTAACGCACTTCCCTTGTAAGAAATATTTTTCATCAAATGAACTCCGGACTACTTATCGAAGAGTGAGGCGCCGATGACTGGCGCCCCATGTTTGCGATGTTGCTCAGTGCTGGGCTGAGCAAGGGTCCGAGACCTTACTTGGATGAATGAATTTTCTATGTAGGGAAAATCTCCGCTCATGGCAGGAAGATTCTCTACGACTCCTTCGCCGACAACAGATTTGAGAATTCGTACAAGTAGCGACGCCCAACTAAATATGAATCGCCAGGCAAAAAAAAACCTGTCTGGCGTCATGCCCGACAGGTTTTCGTCATTTCAAAGACTGTTACTCGTGATACTGCGCCGACAACTCATGCACGGCGCGCAGGAACGCGCCGGCATGTTCCGGATCGACTTCCGGGGTGATGCCATGCCCCAGGTTGAACACATGGCCACTGCCCTTGCCGTAGCTGGCGAGGATGCGGCCGACTTCGGCGCGAATCGCTTCCGGCTTGGCGTAGAGCACGGTCGGGTCCATGTTGCCTTGCAGCGCGACTTTGCTGCCGACACGCTCACGGGCGCTGCCGATGTCGCAGGTCCAGTCCAGGCCGAGGGCATCAGCGCCAGCATCGGCGATGCTTTCCAGCCACAGGCCGCCGTTCTTGGTGAACAGGATCACCGGCACCTTGCGGCCTTCGTGCTCGCGGATCAGGCCGCTGACGATTTTCTTCATGTAGGCCAGGGAGAACTCCTGGTACGCCGCCGCCGAGAGGGCGCCACCCCAGCTGTCGAAGATCTGCACCGCTTGGGCACCGGCCATGATCTGGCCGTTGAGGTAGCTGGTGACCGTCTGCGCGAGTTTATCCAGCAGCAGATGCAAGGCTTGCGGGTTGTCGTAGAGCATGGTTTTGGTCTTGCGGTAGTCTTTCGACGAGCCGCCTTCGACCATGTAGGTAGCCAACGTCCATGGACTGCCGGCGAAGCCGATCAGCGGCACGCGACCGTTCAGTTCGCGGCGAATGGTGCTGACTGCGTCCATCACGTAGCCCAGATCCTTTTGCGGATCGGGAATCGGCAGCGCTTCGATGTCAGCCAGGGTGCTGACGACTTTCCTGAAGCGCGGGCCTTCACCGGTTTCGAAGTACAGGCCTTGGCCCATGGCATCGGGAATGGTGAGGATATCGGAGAAGAGGATCGCCGCATCCAGCTGCGGATAACGGTCGAGCGGTTGCATCGTGACTTCGCAAGCGAACGCCGGGTTCATGCACAGGCTCATGAAATCGCCGGCCTTGGCGCGGCTGGCGCGGTATTCCGGCAGGTAGCGGCCGGCTTGACGCATCATCCACACCGGGGTGACGTCTACGGGTTGCTTGAGCAGTGCGCGCAGGAAACGGTCGTTCTTCAGGGCAGTCATGTCGGCATCCGGAAAAAAAGTGCGGGCATTTTCTCAGAGCCGCGCGCAAAAGGCACGGCAAGCGCCGCACCTTTTGTCTATCGGGTCAATTTGTCGCGGTTTTGCAGTACCACAAAACACTGTGGGAGCGAGCCTGCTCGCGAAGAGGCCGGCATATCCAACAAAGATGTTGGCTGACAGTCCGCTTTCGCGAGCAGGCTCGCTCCCACAGGTTTACTGCATTTCAGCTTGGGATCGCGGTCAGACCCCCAGGTAATCCAGGATCCCTTCCGCCGCATTACGGCCTTCGAAGATCGCCGTCACCACCAGGTCGGAACCGCGCACCATGTCGCCACCGGCGAAGATTTTCGGGTTGCTGGTCTGGTGCTTGTACTGGCCTTGTTCCGGCGCCACGACGCGGCCCTGGCTGTCGGTCTGGATTTCGAACTGCTCGAACCACGGCGCCGGGCTCGGGCGGAAACCGAAGGCGATGACCACGGCGTCGGCCGGGATGATCTCTTCGGAGCCCGGGATCGGCTCGGGGCTGCGACGGCCACGGGCGTCCGGTTCGCCGAGACGGGTCTCGACCACCTTCACGCCTTCGACCCGGTCTTCACCGACAATGGCGATCGGCTGGCGGTTGTAGAGGAATTTCACGCCCTCTTCCTTGGCGTTCTTCACCTCTTTGCGCGAGCCCGGCATGTTTGCCTCGTCACGACGATAGGCGCAGGTCACCGACTTGGCGCCCTGGCGGATCGACGTACGGTTGCAGTCCATCGCCGTGTCGCCACCACCGAGGACCACGACCTTCTTGCCTTTCATGTCGACGAAATCTTCCGGCGACTTTTCAAAGCCCAGGTTGCGGTTGACGTTGGCGATCAGGAAGTCCAGGGCGTCATACACGCCCGGCAGGTCCTCACCGGCAAAGCCGCCCTTCATGTAGGTGTAGGTGCCCATGCCCATGAACACGGCATCGTATTCTTCGAGCAGTTGCTCCATGGTCACGTCCTTGCCCACCTCGGTGTTGAGGCGGAACTCGATGCCCATGCCGCTGAAAACTTCGCGACGATTGCTCAGCACGGTCTTTTCCAGCTTGAACTCGGGGATGCCGAAGGTCAGCAGACCACCGATTTCCGGGTTCTTGTCGAACACCACCGGGGTCACGCCGCCGCGCACCAGCACGTCGGCACAGCCCAGCCCCGCCGGGCCCGCACCGATGATGGCGACACGCTTGCCGGTCGGCTTGACCTTGGACATGTCCGGGCGCCAGCCCATGGCGAACGCAGTGTCGGTGATGTACTTCTCCACCGAACCGATGGTCACCGCGCCGAAGCCGTCGTTGAGGGTGCAGGCACCCTCGCACAGACGATCCTGCGGGCACACCCGGCCGCAGACTTCCGGCAGGGTGTTGGTCTGGTGCGACAGCTCGGCGGCCTGGAGGATGTTGCCCTCGGCCACCAGTTTCAGCCAGTTGGGAATGAAGTTGTGCACCGGGCACTTCCATTCGCAATACGGGTTACCGCAACCCAGGCAGCGGTGGGCCTGGTCGGCCGACTGCTGGGGTTTGAAAGGTTCGTAGATTTCCACGAACTCTTTCTTGCGTTGACGCAACAGTTTCTTCTTCGGATCCTTGCGCCCGACCTCGATGAACTGGAAGTCATTATTCAGACGTTCAGCCATTGTTAAAACCTCATCAAACTCTTCAGGCGCATATCACTGCGGGTTGGCACGGGTGCTGGAAAGCAACGATTTCAGGTTGGCAGCCTTGGGCTTGACCAGCCAGAAACGGCGCACGTAATCATCGAGGTTCTCGGCGAGTTCACGACCCCACTCGCTGTCGGTTTCCTCGACGTACTCGTTCAGCACGCGTTGCAAATGGCTGCGGTAGGCTTCCATCGCCTCGCCGCTGATCCGCTGGATTTCCACCAGTTCGTGGTTGACCCGGTCAACGAAGGTGTTGTCCTGGTCAAGCACGTAGGCGAAACCGCCGGTCATGCCAGAGCCGAAGTTGTAACCGGTCTTGCCCAGGACACAGACGAAACCGCCGGTCATGTACTCGCAGCAGTGATCGCCCGTGCCTTCCACCACAGTGTGGGCACCGGAGTTACGCACGGCGAAACGCTCACCCGCGGTGCCGGCGGCGAACAGCTTGCCGCCGGTGGCGCCGTACAGGCAGGTGTTGCCGATGATGGCACTGTCCTGAGTCTTGTAGACGCTGCCCTTCGGCGGAACGATGACCAGCTTGCCGCCGGTCATGCCTTTGCCGACGTAGTCGTTGGCGTCGCCTTCCAGGTACATGTGCAGTCCACCGGCGTTCCACACGCCGAAGCTCTGCCCGGCCGTGCCCTTGAAGCGGAAGGTGATCGGCGCGTTGGCCATGCCCTGGTTGCCGTGTTTACGGGCGATTTCACCGGAAATCCGTGCGCCGATCGAACGGTCGCAGTTGCAGATATCCAGAGCAAAATCGGCGCCGCTCAGGTCGTTGATTGCCGAGGTGGCCATGTCGACCATTTTCTCGGCCAGCAAGCCCTTGTCGAACGGCGGGTTGCGCTCCACGCCGCAGAACTGCGGCTTGTCCGCCGGCACGTGATCGCTGCCCAGCAACGGGGTCAGGTCCAGGTGATGCTGCTTGGCGGTCTGCCCTTCGAGGATTTCCAGCAGGTCGGTACGGCCGATCAGCTCTTCGAGGGAGCGCACGCCCAGCTTGGCCAGCCACTCACGGGTTTCTTCGGCGACGTAGGTGAAGAAGTTCACCACCATGTCGACGGTGCCGATGTAGTGATCCTTGCGCAGCTTCTCGTTCTGAGTCGCGACGCCGGTGGCGCAGTTGTTCAGGTGGCAGATACGCAGGTACTTGCAACCCAGGGCAATCATCGGTGCGGTGCCGAAGCCGAAGCTTTCAGCGCCGAGGATCGCAGCCTTGATCACGTCGAGGCCGGTTTTCAGGCCGCCGTCGGTTTGTACCCGGACTTTCCCGCGCAGGTCGTTGCCACGCAGGGTCTGGTGGGTTTCGGCCAGGCCGAGTTCCCACGGAGCGCCCGCGTATTTGATCGAAGTCAGTGGCGAAGCACCGGTGCCGCCGTCGTAGCCGGAGATGGTGATCAAGTCCGCATAGGCCTTGGCCACACCGGCGGCGATGGTGCCGACGCCCGCTTCCGCTACCAGCTTCACCGAGACCAGCGCCTTCGGGTTGACTTGTTTCAGGTCGAAAATCAGCTGCGACAAGTCTTCGATCGAGTAGATGTCGTGGTGCGGCGGTGGCGAAATCAGGGTTACACCCGGCACGGCGTAACGCAGCTTGGCGATCAGGCCGTTAACCTTGCCGCCTGGCAGTTGACCGCCTTCGCCGGGCTTGGCGCCCTGGGCGACCTTGATCTGCAGCACTTCGGCGTTGACCAGGTATTCCGGGGTCACACCGAAACGGCCGGTGGCCACCTGCTTGATTTTCGAGCTCTTGATGGTGCCGTAGCGCGCCGGGTCTTCACCGCCTTCGCCGGAGTTGGAACGCGCACCGAGGCGGTTCATGGCTTCGGCCAGGGCTTCGTGAGCTTCCGGCGACAGGGCGCCCAGGGAGATACCGGCGGAATCGAAGCGCTTGAGCACCGATTCCAGCGGTTCGATCTCGCTCATATCCAATGGGGTGTCGAGGGTTTTGACTTTCAGCAGGTCGCGGATCATCGACACCGGACGGTTGTCCACCAGCGACGTGTATTCCTTGAACTTGCTGTAGTCGCCCTGCTGCACGGCGGCCTGCAGGGTGTTGACCACGTCCGGGTTGTACGCGTGATATTCGCCACCGTGGACGAACTTCAGCAGGCCGCCCTGCTGGATCGGCTTGCGCGGGCTCCAGGCTTCGGTGGCCAGGGCTTTCTGCTCGGCTTCGATGTCGACGAAACGCGCGCCCTTGATGCGGCTCGGTACGCCACGGAAGCTCAGGTTGCAGACTTCCTCGGACAGGCCGATGGCCTCGAACAGTTGCGCACCACGGTACGAGGTGATGGTCGAGATACCCATCTTCGACAGGATCTTGAGCAGGCCCTTGGTGATGCCTTTACGGTAGTTCTTGAACACCTCATAGAGGTCGCCCAGCACTTCACCGGTCCGGATCAGGTCGCCCAGCACTTCATAAGCGAGGAACGGATAGACGGCAGAGGCGCCGAAACCGATCAACACCGCGAAATGGTGTGGATCGCGCGCTGTAGCGGTTTCGACCAGGATGTTGGAGTCGCAACGCAGGCCTTTTTCGGTCAGCCGGTGATGTACCGCACCGGTGGCCAGCGAAGCGTGGATCGGCAGCTTGCCCGGGGCAATGTGGCGATCACTCAGCACGACCTGGGTGCGACCGGCGCGCACGGCCTCTTCAGCCTGATCGGCAACGCTGCGGATGGCCGCTTCGAGACCGACGCTTTCGTCGTAGTTGAGGTCGATGATCGCGCGCTCGAAGCCCGGACGATCGAGGTTCATCAGCGAGCGCCACTTGGCCGGCGAAATGACCGGCGAGCTGAGGATCACGCGCGAAGCGTGTTCCGGCGACTCCTGGAAGATGTTGCGCTCGGCACCGAGGCAGATCTCCAGCGACATGACGATGGCTTCACGCAGCGGGTCGATCGGCGGGTTGGTGACCTGCGCGAACTGCTGGCGGAAATAGTCGTACGGCGTGCGCACGCGCTGGGACAGCACGGCCATCGGCGTATCGTCGCCCATCGAACCCACGGCTTCGTAGCCTTGTTCGCCGAGCGGACGCAGCACCTGGTCGCGTTCTTCGAACGTGACCTGGTACATCTTCATGTATTGCTTGAGCTGATCGACGTCGTAGAACGCCGAACCGTGGTCGTTGTCTTCCATGGTCGCCTGGATGCGCAGGGCATTCTTGCGCAGCCATTGCTTGTACGGATGACGGGACTTCAGACGGTTGTCGATCGCATCGGTGTCGAGGATCTGGCCGGTTTCGGTGTCCACGGCAAAGATCTGGCCCGGACCGACGCGACCTTTGGCAATCACGTCCTCAGGCTGGTAGTTCCAGACGCCGATTTCCGATGCCAGGGTGATGAAGCCGTTCTTGGTGGTGACCCAGCGCGCCGGACGCAGACCGTTACGGTCGAGCAGGCACACCGCGTAGCGACCGTCGGTCATTACCACGCCGGCCGGGCCGTCCCACGGTTCCATGTGCATCGAGTTGTATTCGTAGAACGCACGCAGGTCCGGGTCCATGGTTTCGACGTTCTGCCACGCAGGCGGAATGATCATCCGCACGCCACGGAACAGGTCGATGCCACCGGTAACCATCAGTTCGAGCATGTTGTCCATGCTGGAAGAGTCGGAGCCGACACGGTTGACCAGCGGGCCGAGTTCTTCCAGGTCCATCAAGTCGTTGGTGAACTTGGTGCGACGGGCCACGGCCCAGTTGCGGTTGCCGGTGATGGTGTTGATCTCGCCGTTGTGCGCCAGGAAGCGGAACGGTTGGGCCAACGGCCATTTCGGCAGGGTGTTGGTGGAGAAGCGCTGGTGGAACACGCAAATCGAGGTTTGCAGGCGCTCATCGCTCAGGTCCGGATAGAAGGCGGTCAGGTCCGCCGGCATCATCAGGCCTTTATAAATGATGGTCTTGTGGGAAAAGCTGCACACGTAGTGGTCGGTGTCGGCGGCGTTGGCCACGGACGAGCGGCGACGGGAAGTGAACAGCTTGACGGCCATGTCCTGGTCGCTCAGGCCTTCACCGCCAATGAACACTTGTTCGATCTGCGGCAGGCGCTCAAGGGCCAGGCGGCCGAGGACGCTGGTGTCGATCGGCACTTTGCGCCAGCCGACCAGCTGCAGGCCGGCGGCCAGGATCTCGCGGTTCATGTTCTCGCGAGCGGCTTCGGCTTTGACCGGGTCCTGGTTGAAGAAGACCATGCCCACGGCATATTGCTTGGGCAGTTCGACGCCGAACGTTTCCTGGGCGATGGCTCGCAGGAACACGTCCGGCTTTTGAATCAGCAGACCGCAACCGTCACCGGTCTTGCCGTCGGCATTAATCCCACCGCGGTGGGTCATGCAGGTCAGGGCCTCGATGGCCGTTTGCAAAAGGGTATGACTGGGCTCGCCCTGCATATGGGCTATCAGGCCGAAACCGCAGTTATCCTTGAATTCATCTGGTTGGTACAGACCTGCTTTCATAGACACTTTCTCACCAGGCTGCCTCTTACCGAGGCAAATTTCTTTTCAATTCAACCACTTACCATCCGCGCCGAACGTACGCCAGCTTTGCGGGGGCAAAAGGGAGGTCATTGTACACACCGACACAGAGGCTCACAAATTTGACGACGAAATGTCGCAAATCTATGTCGCATTTGTGAAAGGTTTAAAGCGATCTGCTGTGCTAGTCAAAACTTTTTTAATTTTGACCGCAACGACTCAAAGACTACTGTGACGCAGACACCACAAGGCACGCGGCCTGAAGAGGCGGCGCGCACTTGCAGAAATTTTGAGGTGCCGGGAGAGGCGGCCTGGGTAAGGCCGCCGAATCTTCAGCGAGCTGTTGCCAGTTCCTGTTGGACACTGGCGACAGAGCGTGGCCAAGGTTTACCAGCCTGAACCTTCGCTGGCAAGGCCTTGATGGCGGTTACGGCTGCATCGCGGTTGGCGAAATTACCGTAGGTGATGACAAAAAGCGGCTTGCCATTGAGGACTTTCTTGAAATAACGGTACTCGCCGCCCTGCTCCTTGACGAAGTTTTGAGCGGTCGCTTCGGAGCTGGTGCCGAGGATCTGCACCACGTAGTTGCCCGGCGCTTGCCCGGCGTACCAGGTGCCACCGGCGGTCTTGGCTGGCGCGACGGGCTTCTCGGCAGGCTTGGCGGTCGCGACAACGGCTGGCTTGGCTGGGGCTGGAGCAGGCTTGGCGGCTGGAGCCGGAGCCGGAGCCGGCGTTGGCTTGGCGGTTGCGACCTGGGTCGGCGCAGGCGTCGGCTTGGCTGCCGGTGTCGGTGTCGGCGCAGGGCCGGCCGCGACGCCCGCTGGAGGCGCGATCGTGGTCACGGTCGGCGGTGTGGCGCTGGAACCCTCCACCGGCACGCCATCGTCGCCCTCGGTGATGCCACCGGCGGCTTCGGCCAGCGGACCACGCATGACCGGCTGCGAATTACCGACCAACGGCAATGGCATCGGCTGCGTGTTGCCAGCGAATTCGACGGCCGGAGCGCCGCCACTTTGTGGCTGCCCCTGACCAAGCGGCAGTTGTGCCTGTTCGTTGGCTGGTGCACCCGTGGTCGGTGCCTTGCTGCGACCCGGCATCAACCAGGCGGCGGCTACCGCGACCACAACGACGGCGGAAATCGCCAATACGTGTTTCTTCGGCATATTGAACCCCATACTTGGACGCTTGACCGCTGAGCGGCTGGCAATCATGGCTTCGATCATGGCATCGCGGGCAACCTGATTGATGTTGCCAGGCCAACCCTCGGAGCTTTCGTGAATATCAGAGATCTGATCCGCGGTGAAAAGTTCGATACCCCGACCCGCGCCCTCTAGACGCTGGTCCAGATATTCGCGGGTTTCTTCTTCGGTGTAAGGCTGCAATTCGATGACGTGGAAGCGCTCTTCTTCAAGCTGCAAAGCCTCAAGCTGAGCAATCAGCGACGACTCACCGAACAGGAACACATGCGGACGACCTTCCGGTGCACCAGCGGCCAACGCCATCAACGCTTCGAGCCCGGACTCGTCCAGTTGCTCGGCGTCATCCACCAGCAGGTAGACGGACTGCCCCGTGAGAGCAAGTTGCACGACCTGGTCCAGGATGGCACCGGTCTCGGCCTGGGCAATATCCAGCGCCTGGGCCACCTGGCGCAACACGCCCGCCGAATCACCCGCGCCACGGGCGGAAACCACCACACTCTGCACGGACTGCTTGTTGGTGCTGGCCACCAGGGCCTGGCGCAACAGGGTCTTGCCACTGCCTTGCGGGCCGGTGACCACCAACAGCAACTGGCTATAACGCGCCAGGTGATGCAATTGCCCCAGGACCGGCTTGCGCTGGGCCGGGAAAAACTTGAAGCCAGGCACCCGGGGAGCGAATGGGTCATGGTTCAACTGGTAATGGCCGAGGAAAGCCTCGTCGGCATGCAAACTAGTCATCGCGATCTTATTAACCTTTAAGCTGAGCCAGAGCGCGGTAATCCGCTCCCAGCGTGGCCTGTAGAACCTCTTTCGGATAATCGTCGGTCACCACCGCTTCGCCCATGCGGCGCAGCAGCACCAGGCGCAAACGACCGTCGATCACTTTTTTATCAATAGCCATGTGTTCGAGGAAATCGGCTTGGGTCATCTCTTCGGGCGGGATTACGGGCAAGCCGGCACGCTGGAACAGGCGAATGCCGCGATCACGCTCCTGCTCGCTGATCCAGCCCAGGCGTGCGGACATCTCCAAAGCCATCACAGTGCCAGCAGCGACCGCTTCGCCATGCAGCCAGACACCGTAGCCCATATGGGTTTCGATGGCGTGACCAAAGGTATGGCCCAGGTTGAGCGTGGCGCGCACCCCGGTCTCTTTTTCATCGGCCCCGACCACAGCGGCCTTGGCCGCGCAGGAGCGTTCGATGGCATAGGTCAGGGCTTGCTGATCCAGGTTGCGCAAGCGATCGACGTTGTCTTCAAGCCAGGTCAGGAACGGCTCGTCGCAGATCAGCCCGTACTTGATGACTTCAGCCAGGCCGGCGGACAGCTCGCGGGCCGGCAGGGTGTTGAGCGAAGCGGTATCGATCAGCACGACATTCGGCTGATAGAACGCGCCGACCATGTTCTTGCCCAGCGGGTGATTGATCCCGGTCTTGCCGCCGACCGAAGAGTCGACTTGCGACAGCAACGTGGTCGGCACCTGGATGAAATCGACGCCGCGCTGGTAGCAGGCCGCCGCAAAACCGGCCATGTCGCCGATCACGCCGCCACCGAGGGCGATCACCGTGGTGCGACGGTCGTGCCGTGCGGTCAGCAGACCATCGAAAATCAGTTGCAGGGTTTCCCAGGTCTTGAAGGCTTCACCATCGGGCAGTACCACGGAAATCACCGAGAACTGCGCGAGGCTGCGGGTCAGACGTTCGAGATAGAGCGGCGCGACGGTTTCGTTGGAGATAATCGCCACTTGCCGTCCGCGAATATGCGGGGCCAGTAGCTCAGGCCGGTCCAACAAACCTTCGCCAATATGAATCGGGTAGCTGCGCTCGCCTAGATCGACCTTGAGTGTCTGCATGTGTCCCCACAGTGAAGATGGAATCAGGCATCCTGCCTTGAGTTAACGAATGTCCACGGCCTCAACTGGTGTGACGCCGTTCGGTAGCCGCTCGCCACAACCTTGAGCGGTCGCGGCAGGACGCCGAGGATAGCGCATTTCGCGCCGCGCATTAACGGGGAGGCAGTTGCTGCAAGCGCTCGAGAATATCGAGCACGACCATTCGCGGCGGCCGCTCATCGGTTTCCACCACCAGATCGGCGATTTCCCGATAAAGCGGATCACGGATCGCCAGCAGATCCCGAAGGGTCTTCGCTGGATCGGCGGTGCGCAATAATGGCCGGTTGCGATCGCGGGCTGTGCGACCAACCTGCTGCTCGACCGAGGCATGCAGATAGACCACCCGTCCGCCGGCATGCAGCGCCCGACGATTGGCTTCGCGCATGACGGCGCCACCACCGGTCGCCAGTACCACGCCGTCGTAATCGCACAGCTCGGCAATCATCGCCTGCTCGCGGTCACGGAAGCCGGGCTCGCCTTCCTTATCGAAGATCCATGGGATATTGGCGCCCGTGCGTAATTCAATTTCCTTATCGGAATCTTTGAATGGCAAGCGCAGCTCTTTGGCCAGCAACCGGCCGATGGTGCTTTTTCCAGCCCCCATCGGTCCTACAAGAATCAAATTTCGCACAGAATCAACGACTCACAGCAATCGCCTGGTTATTCATGATACGCGGTGTGAGAAACACCAACAGCTCGGATTTTTTCTCCGAAACCACGTCACGCCGGAAAAGGCGGCCAAGATACGGCACATCGCCAAGAAATGGCACCTTATCTACAACCTTGCTTTGAGTATTTGAGAAAACGCCCCCAATCACGATGGTCTCGCCGTCATTGACCAGCACCTTGGCATTGACCTCGTTTTTCTTGATGGGCGGTACATCCTGCACTTTGTTCAGGTAGTCCGGTTCATCCTTGGTGACCTTGACCTCCATGATGATCCGGTTGTCTGGGGTGATTTGCGGCGTCACTTCCAGCGACAGCGACGCCTCCTTGAACGACACCGAGGTTGCGCCGCTGGAGCTGGCCTCCTGATAGGGAATTTCGGTGCCCTTGAGGATCTTTGCCGTTTCCTTGTCGGACGTGACCACCTTGGGTTGCGAGACGATTTCGCCGTTGCCGGTTTTCTCCATGGCGGTCAGTTCGAGGTCGAGCAAGACGTTATCGGTGATGAATGCGATGCCGATCCCCGAGGTATTCCCCGTCGCGCCCAAGTCGACGAACGGCGAATTGGTACTGGTGCTGCCGGGCGTACCGATGGTCGACGACGGGTTGGTGCCGTTGCTCACGCCCGACGTGTTCCAGTTGCCCTTGTTCTGGATCGACCCGCCCCAGCGCACGCCAAGGCTCTTGTCGTAGTCGACGTTGGCCTCGACGATTCGCGCCTCGATCATCACCTGGCGCACCGGGATGTCCAGCTGCGCCACGATTCGGCGCAACTCGTCGAGGCGATCCTGGGTCTGGTAGGCAATGATGTTGTTGGTCCGCTCGTCGACGGTGATCGAACCCCGTTCGTCGACTTTCGCCTCGGCACTGGTGACCGACTGGAACAGCTTGGCGATGTCGGCCGCCTTGGCGTAATTGACCTGAAGCAACTCGCGTCGCAGTGGCGCCAGGTCGGCGATCTGCTTCTGCGACTCCAGCTCCTGGCGTTCGCGGGCGGCGATTTCATCAGCCGGCGCCACCAGCAGGACGTTGCCAATCTTGCGTTTGTCCAGCCCCTTGGTCTTCAACACCAGGTCCAGCGCCTGGTCCCAGGGTACGTTTTGCAGGCGCAGCGTGATGCCACCTTGCACCGTGTCGCTGGCCACCAGGTTGAGGTTGGTGAAATCGGCGATCAGCTGCAGCA
Source organism: Pseudomonas fluorescens (assembly GCF_902498195.1). GTDB lineage: Bacteria > Pseudomonadota > Gammaproteobacteria > Pseudomonadales > Pseudomonadaceae > Aquipseudomonas > Aquipseudomonas fluorescens_BU. Next base: position 320,851 of record NZ_CABVIY010000005.1, read on the forward strand.
CCGAACGCACATCAATGTCCTGGAAATTCAGCGAGAGTTTTTCACCGCTGTAGGCGTAACGGTCGGCGTTACGCTTCTGCAAGTCATCGACGGTCATCGGGCGAATGCTGACGGTCAGCTTGTTGTCGGTCTGATAGGTCGAGTAATCGAAGGCACCGCTGGGTTCGATGGTGATCGTGGCCCGGTCGCCCGTGGCGCTGGCATTGACGAACTGTACCGGCGTGGCGAAATCCTTGACGTCCAGGCGCACGCGCAGCGGCTCGGGCAATCGGGTCCTGGCGAAACCGAGCACAATCTTGCCCTCGCGCTCCTGGATGTCCGGCGCAATGGACGGGTCCGATAAATCGATCACCACATTGCCTTCGCCCTGGGTGCCGCGCTGGAAATCCACCGCCCGAATAGCCTTCGCCGTCGGTGCAGGCGCACGCGCCGGGGTCGGCACAACCGCAACCGGCGCACTGGACGCTTTGCTTTTGGCGCCCTGGCCAACCACCACAAACAGATTGTTGCCTTCGACGCGCGTGTCGTAAGGCGTCAATTGCGTCAGGTTGATGATCAGTCGCGTGCGATCCTTGGTTTCGACGACCGTCGCACTTCGGGCATTGCCGCTGCCCAGGTCACGCGTCTTGTTCGCCAGTTGACTGACGACACCAGGCATATCCAGCGCGATCCGTGCAGGAGATTCCGTCGTATACCCGTGTGGCGCCGGCGGCTGTCCATCGAACGCCAGCTTCAACTCGACACGGTCCCCAGGCAGCGCGGCGACATCCAGCGCCTTGAGATTGGCCGCTTGTACCATCGGCGACAGCAACGCTATCCATAGCGACAGTCCGAGGGTGGAGAAAATCCTGTTCATTGTTCGAGTTCCACTATGAGTGTTCTTTCAAAGGGAGGGTCCGCGGCCGCTCCAGCCACGCACCTTCGCCGTCCGGGACAATTTCGACCACATCGACCTGCGAGGCGTTGATCGCGACGATCCGACCATCGTTACGCCCCAGGTAGTCGCCGACTTTCAGCCGGTGCACCCCGCCAGCCCCGCGCAGCAACGCAAAGGAGCCGGCTGCGTTGGAGATCGTGCCAACCATTTCAAACTGTTCGATGTTGAAACCTTCGAGGTACTGCTTGACCCGATTGGGGTCTGGCTTGACGTCGCGCGAGCCGTGCCGCTGGCCAGCCAGGTCGACCCTGACCTGCCGGGAAAACGGGCTGCGCAGGTTGACGGCGCTGTAGGTGAATGTCGGGTAAGACCGGAACGTGGGCGTTGGTTCAATCTTGCCCGGTACCCGCAGGCGCATTTCGTTCATGTAGGCATCCAGGTCGCTGAAGTCATCACTGCCACCACAGCCCGCCAGGACGGCCAATGCCACGGCCAGGGAAAAAATCCGAATCGGGCTCATGGATGCAGCCCCTTGTCGTTGTAGCGATAGGTCTTGGCCAAAATGCTCATGCGCAATTTAGGCCCACTCTCGGGATCCACCGGTGCGAGGTCAAAATCATGCAGGGTGACAATTCGCGGCAGGCCGGCCACACCGCTGACGAACGTGGCCAGGTCGTGATAGGCGCCGGTGACGGTAATCTGGATCGGCAGTTCGATGTAGAACGGCTGGGTGACCTCGGGCAACAGCTTGATTTCTTCGAATTCCAGGCCACTGCCCAGGCCGGTGCGGGTGATGTCTTCCAGCAGGCCGGGCACTTCGGTGTCACTGGGCAGTTGCCGCAGCAGCACGCCAAAGGAGTTCTCCATCTCCTTCATCTGCTGGGTGTAGAGCTCCAGATTCGCGGCCATATGGGCTTTGGTGGCGAATTGCTCCTTGAGGGTCGATTCTTCCTCGCGCTTGAGCTGGAGCTGGCTCTCAAGCTCGCTGGTAGAAAAACTGTAGCCCAGCGCCAACACCAGCAGCAGGACCAATGCGCCCACCAACACCTTGATCGCTGGCGGCCATGAACCGATGTTGTTGGTGTCCAGATCGTTGATGTCGATCCTGCGCAGCCCTTCAATCCATGCGGACAGGCTCATTTTCCGTCCTCCACGACGGCAGGCTGGGTCTGACGAACGGTCAACTGAAAAACGTTGGCCTGGTCGGCGGTGTTCGCCTTGACTTCAGTCAGGCTGGGCGCATCGAACCAGTCTGACGCCTCCAGATTGCGCATCAGGTCGGAAACACGGTTGTTGGATTCCGCCGCGCCGGTGATGGACAAGGCTTTGCCGGACATTGTCACTTCCGTGAAATACACCCCGTCGGGCAGGGTCCTGGCCAACTGGTCAAAAATTCGCCCGCTGATCGGCCGATTGCCTTGCAGGTCCTGGATAATGCGCATGCGTTCGACCAATTGCTGGCGACGGGCCTTGAGGTCACTGATCTGCTTGATCCGTTCGTCGACCACGACGATCTGCTTGCCGATATAGTCATTTCGGGCGACCTGCCGGTCTATCGCGTGACTGATCGCCTGGTTGGCGATCAGCACCGCGCCCGCCGCCCCCACCAAGACCGCGACCAGAATCAGCAAGAAACGCTTGCGGCGCTCTTCACGCAGCTCCTCGCGCCAGGGTAAGAGATTGATCCGTGCCATCAGTCGAAGCTCCTGAGCGCCAGCCCGCAGGCGATCATCATGGCCGGTGCATCGCTGGCCAGCGCCACGGCGTTGACCTTGCTGCCCAGGGTCATCTCCGCAAAAGGGTTGGCCACTTGCGTCGGCGTGCCCAGCTGCTGCTCGATCAGCCGGTCCAGCCCGGCCACTGACGCCGTGCCGCCGGCCAGCACGATGTGATCGACCGCGTGGTACTGACCGGAAGCGAAGAAAAACTGCAACGAACGCGAGACCTGTTGCACCAAAGCCTCGCGAAAGGGCTGCAAGACTTCGCTGACATAGTCGCTCGGCAAGCCGCCCTGCTTCTTCGCCAGCCCCGCCTGCTCAACGGTCAGGCCATATCGCCGCTGAATCTCTTCGGTCAATTGGCGGCCGCCGAACAATTGCTCGCGGGTGTAGATGATTCGCCCGCCCAGCAACACGCTCAGGGTCGTCATGGTCGCGCCGATGTCGACCACCGCCACCAGACGCTCCCGGGAAACCTCCAGTTGATTGGCCAGCAGGCCGAAGGATCGCTCCAGGGCATAGGCTTCCACGTCGACCACACGAGCGGTCAGGCCTGCCAGGATCAGGGCCGCCTCACGAACCTCGACGTTTTCCTTGCGACAGGCGGCAAGCAGCACATTGACCCGCTCGGGGTTGCGCACGGAGGCACCCTGGACTTCGAAATCGATGGCGACTTCATCCAGGGGATATGGGATGTATTGATCGGCCTCGATCTTCAGCTGGCTTTCCATCTCTTCATCGGAAAGGCCGGCATCCATTTCGATGACCTTGGTGATGACCGCCGATCCGGCAACCGCCACCGCCACGTTCTTCAGGCCGGTCCTGGCCTTGATCAACACGCGGGAGAGTGCTTGGCCCACACCGTCGAGTTCGGCGATGTTTTTTTCGGTGACCGCGTTGGCGGGCAGCGGTTCGACCGCATACGCCTCGACCCTATAGCGGTCACCCTGGCGGCTCAGTTCCAGCAGCTTTACCGATGTGGAGCTGATGTCGATACCCAAAAGCGTATTGGCTTTTTTGTTGAAGAGTCCTGGCACTAGCAATTCCCTATGACTATCCGTGAGTTACGGACTCTGTAATGTCTATTGCGTTCCATCCACCCGTCTTGACAGCAGCCGTTCATGACGCCTGCGATGGAAAAATGCTTATAATGCCCAGCGTTTTTTTCCGGTTTTTCTCAAGCGCGGGTCGTTCGCCTTTAGCCTGAACCCTGATGCCTAATTCATTCTTTGCCCTGGATATCCAAAAGCCTTGATTCGTCTGCTGAAATTTTTCGGTTGGTCCATCGTCGCGGTTTTCTGCGGACTGCTTCTGGGTCTGAGCGGGGCGTTTCTTTACCTTAGCCCCGGTTTGCCATCCGTGGAGGCGCTGAGAAGTATTCAGTTGCAGATTCCGCTGCGGGTCTACAGCAGCGACAACAAGCTGATCGCAGAGTTCGGCGAAATGCGCCGCACACCCATCCGTTTCGCCGACATTCCCCCCAATTTCATCAATGCGTTACTAAGTGCTGAAGACGATAATTTCGCCAACCACTACGGCGTCGACCCGAGCAGCCTGATGCGCGCGGCAACCCAATTGGTCAAAAGCGGGCACATCCAGTCCGGCGGCAGCACCATCACCATGCAGGTGGCGAAGAACTTCTTCCTGACCAGCGAACGCAGCTTTTCGCGCAAAACCACTGAAATCCTCCTGGCCCTGCAGATCGAACGGCAGCTGACCAAGGACGAAATCCTCGAGCTGTACGTCAACAAAATCTATCTGGGCAACCGCGCCTACGGCATCGAGGCGGCGGCGCAGGTCTACTATGGCAAGTCGATTCGCGACGTCAGCCTGGCGCAGATGGCGATGATCGCCGGCCTGCCGAAAGCCCCGTCACGCTTCAACCCGCTCGCCAACCCGGCCCGCAGCAAGGAACGTCGCGACTGGATCCTGGGGCGCATGCACAAGCTGGGCAAAATCAGCGAAGCCGATTACACCGCCGCGATCAACGAGCCGTTGAACGCCAGCTATCACGTGCCGACGCCGGAAGTGAATGCCCCGTACATCGCCGAAATGGCCCGCGCCGAAATGGTCGGTCGTTATGGCAGCGACGCCTACACCGAAGGTTTCCGCGTCACCACCACGGTGCCGAGCAACCTGCAGGAAATGGCCAATACCGCCCTCCATGAAGGCTTGATGACCTACGACCAGCGCCACGGCTATCGCGGACCTGAGTCGCGCCTGCCGGGCAAGACCCGCGAAGCCTGGGCAGCCGAACTGACCAAGCAACGCACCATCAGCAGCCTTGAGCCGGCCATCGTCACCCAGGTCGACAAGAACGGTCTGCAGGTACTGACCCGCACCGGCAGCGAACATGTCAGCTGGGACACCATGAAATGGGCTCGCCCGTTCCTGAACACCAACAGCATGGGCGCCAATCCGAAGCAGCCGTCGGACGTGGCCCAGGTCGGCGACCTGGTCCGCGTACAGCGCCAGCCTGACGATTCGCTGAAGTTCAGCCAGATCCCGCAAGCCCAGGGTGCGCTGGTGTCCCTGGATCCGCAGAACGGTGCGATCCGCTCGCTGGTTGGCGGTTTTGCCTTCGAGCAGAGCAATTACAACCGCGCCTTGCAGGCCAAGCGCCAGCCGGGTTCGAGCTTCAAGCCATTCGTCTACAGCGCCGCCCTGGACAACGGCTACACCGCCGCCAGCCTGGTGAACGATGCGCCGATCGTGTTCGTCGACGAGTACCTGGACAAGGTCTGGCGTCCGAAAAACGATACCAACACCTTCCTCGGCCCGATCCGCCTGCGCGAAGCGCTGTACAAGTCGCGCAACCTGGTGTCGATCCGCCTGCTGCAAGCGCTGGGCGTCGACCGCACCATCGACTACATCAGCAAGTTCGGCTTCAACAAGCAGGACTTGCCGCGCAACCTGTCCCTGGCCCTGGGCACCGCGACCCTGACCCCGATGGAAATCGCCACCGGCTGGAGCACCTTCGCCAACGGCGGCTACAAAATCACCCCGTACATCATCGACAAGATCGAAAGCCGAAACGGCGACACGCTGTTCGTCGCCAACCCGCCGAGCGTTCCAAAGGGTGGCGCCGCCAGTGATGGCATTGCCGCACCGGTCGCCGAGGCCTTTACGGTCAACGCCACGCCAGGCGAAGCACCGGGCGCCCAGCCGGCACCACAGGCACCGGCGGTGGCCGAACGTATCGTCGATGGCCGCACCACTTACATCCTCAACAGCATGCTCGAGGATGTGATCAAGCTCGGTACCGGCCGTCGCGCACTGGCCCTGGGCCGCGGCGACATCGCCGGCAAGACCGGCACCACCAACGAATCCAAGGACGCCTGGTTCTCCGGCTACAACGCCGATTACGTGACCACGGTCTGGACCGGCTTCGACCAGCCTGAAAGCCTCGGCCGCAAGGAGTTCGGCGGTACCGTCGCACTGCCGATCTGGATGAACTACATGGGTGCCGCGCTGAAGGGGCTGCCGCCCCACACGCAGCCGGAGCCCGAAGGCATCCTGAGCCTGCGCGTCGACCCGATCAGCGGCCGCGCAGCCACCCCAGGTACGCCTGGCGCCTACTTCGAGCTGTTCAAGGCCGAAGACACGCCACCGTCGGCCAACGAACTGGGCAATGGCAGTGCACCAGGCAGCCCGCTGCCGGCGGACGAAGCGGCGCCGATCGATTTGTTCTAGAGCAGCGGCAAGCTTCAAGCTGCAAGCCACAAGAAGCACAGCGCTCTTCGCCTTTACTTGCAGCTTGTAACTTGCCGCTTTAGCCCATAAAAAAACCCAGCGCTTGGCTGGGTTTTTTTATGGGTGTCTGCTTTTAACCGTTGAACACGTCATCCACGCTTTTCAGCGGGTAGTTCTTCGGATACGGCAGGGTGGCCACGCCGGTCTCGATGGCAGCCTTGGCCACGGCATCGGAGATCAAGGTGATCAGACGGGCATCCATTGGTTTCGGAATGATGTACTCACGACCGAATTCCAGCTTGATGCCGCCGTAGGCGTCGCACACTTCCTGAGGCACGGGCAGCTTGGCCAGTTCGCGCAGGGCGTTGGCTGCAGCCACTTTCATTTCTTCGTTGATGCGCTTGGCGCGAACGTCCAGGGCACCACGGAAGATGAACGGGAAGCCCAGTACGTTGTTGACCTGGTTCGGGTAGTCCGAACGGCCAGTGGCCATGATCACGTCGTTACGAGTGGCGTGGGCCAGCTCTGGGGAGATCTCCGGATCCGGGTTCGAGCACGCGAACACGATCGGGTTGGCCGCCATCGACAACAGGCCTTCAGGGCTCAGCAGGTTCGGGCCGGACAGGCCAACGAACACGTCTGCACCTTGCAGGGCGTCAGCCAGGGTGCGCTTGTCGGTCGCGTGAGCGAAGACAGCCTTGTACTGGTTCAGATCGTCACGGCCGGAGTGGATCACGCCGGTACGGTCGATCATGTAGATGTTTTCGATGTTGGCGCCCATGCTCACCAGCAATTTCATGCAGGAGATGGCGGCCGCACCGGCGCCCAGGCAGACGATCTTGGCTTCCGGCAGGGTTTTGCCAGCGATTTCCAGGGCGTTGATCATACCGGCCGCCGTCACGATGGCGGTGCCGTGCTGGTCATCGTGGAACACTGGAATGTCGCACTGTTCGATCAGGGCGCGTTCAATCTCGAAGCACTCTGGAGCCTTGATGTCTTCCAGGTTGATGCCACCGAACGTGATGGAGATGCGCTTGACGGTGTCGATGAAGGCTTGCGGGCTTTCGGAGTCGACTTCGATGTCGAAAACGTCGATGCCGGCGAAGCGCTTGAACAGCACGCCCTTGCCTTCCATCACTGGCTTGGAAGCCAGTGGGCCGAGGTTACCCAGGCCGAGAATCGCGGTGCCATCGGAAATGACTGCAACCAGGTTGCCTTTGCCGGTGTATTTGTAGGCCAGTTCAGGATCGCGGGCGATTTCGCGCACTGGCTCGGCTACGCCGGGGCTGTAGGCCAGCGACAGGTCGCGGGCGGTAGCGGTGGCCTTGGTGAGCTCGACGCTCAGCTTCCCTGGACGAGGATTGGCGTGATATTCGAGAGCGGCAGTTTTCAAATCAGACATGTGGGCATTCCGCTTTTACTGTTGGACAGACTGGTCAGCGAGGATACGCGCCTCGCAAAATCCCCACAAGACTGACCAGTCACCCCTGTCAAGCGCCCTGCCCTACGACTTTGGCCCAAGAGCCGCGGAACATAAGGGATCGACTGTTCACAATCGACTTAAAAAATGTCTACAATTTTTTATCATTGCGTGACTTCAAGCATCGCCGGATCAGTCAACGGCAACATCCAGCGCGCCTGGTCGGCTTTGAGCCCGCCGCGTCGCGAACGATCCAGCACCCAGCCACGCGCCTCGATTTGCCTGCCTTTGAGCTTTTCAAGTGCGGACGCATCGAAACGGGCCAGGACATTGGGTGCAACGCGCAATACAACCGAATCCTGCAACTCGATCCAAACACCGCCACGATTGCGCTGAACCTTGCTCACACGGCCGCTGAGCACCGCGAAACCGGCTGCGCTGATCTGATCCGCTTTCAGTACAGGCGACTGACGCCACACGCCAAGCCCGGCCTGGCGGGCACTGCGCTCCGCGGCCTGCTGGCAGCCGACCAAATCGACATTCGGCGGCACCGCCACCAGAAAACCGAGGCCTTCGGCGAGCATTTGCGCTTCGAGATTGGCACCATCGGCGCCATAGACATGGGCCAAAGTCCTGCCGTAGCGGTCCTGGCGCTCTTTACCGGGCAGCAAAGCGACCTGCCCATTGCTCGCCGCCACGAGGGCTTCGAGGCGTTTGCGCGCGACCACGGCAAAAGGCTCGTCGGAGCGGCCTTTCTTGCCCAATTCCGGCGTATTCAGGCCGATCATGCGCACGCTGCGACCATCGCTCAGGCGCAGCGTGTCACCGTCCACCACCCGCTGCACCCCGACAGGTGTCAGGCCGCCCGGCGCGGGGCAGAAGGCCTGGGCAGCGGAAAGCCAAATCGCAGACACAAAAAAGGCGCCCGCAAGGGACGCCTTTTTCATCAGCATGGAAAAACCATAACGGCTTCCCAAGTTGATCGGCCTTAGGCCTTTTTCGCGCCGAAAGCACCGAAACGGTCTGCGAAGCGCTGAACGCGGCCGCCAGTGTCCAGAGTCTTTTGCTTACCGGTGTAGAACGGGTGGCACTCGTTGCAAACGTCGATCGCCAGGGCTTTGCCGAAGGTCGAACGGGTTTCGAACTTGTTGCCGCAGCTGCAGGTAACAGCAACTGCTGGGTATTCTGGATGGATATCAGCTTTCATGGTGTCTTCCTCGGGCTAGCGTGCCGCCACCCAACACTATTGTTGAATACCGCACGTAATTAGGCCGCGGATTCTACCAGACAATGCCAATCACGCAAGCTGTCGCTTCTACCGACCGTCTGCTAGGCTCCCGGCCCTATGCGCTACCTCTGCGGGAGCGGGCTTGCTCGCGAAGAGGCCGTAACATTCAACGCTTCAGGTGACTGTCACACCGCTTTCGCGAGCAAGCCCGCTCCCACAAGTTGCGCCCAGCCCTTCTTCTATTGTCTGCTTACCGAGATCTCCCCGCGTGCCCGACGCCATTTTGCGCCTCGCCCTGCCTTCGCCCTTGCGCCGCCTGTTCGACTACCGCGCGCCGGCCGGCGTGCTGCGCGCCCAGTTGCACCCTGGCATGCGTCTGCGGGTGCCGTTCGGCCGGCGGGAGATGATCGGGATTCTGGTGGAAGTCACCGACACCAGCGAAGTCCCGGCGGAAAAACTCAAGCCGGCCATCGCCCTGCTCGACGCCACGCCACCGCTGCCGCCCGCGCTGTTCAAACTGTGCCTGTGGACATCCCAGTATTACCAGCACAGCCTCGGCGACACCTTGAGCTGGGCGCTGCCGGTGTTGTTGCGCCAGGGCGAACTGGCCGAAGCACGTCAGGAACGTTTCTGGTCTGCCGCGCCCGGCGCCAGCCTCGATGATCCGCGTATCGCCCGCGCCCCGCGCCAGCGTGAAGCCCTGGCGACACTGGCCCAGCACCCCCACGGCGTGGCCCATCAATTGCTGAGCAAACTGATGCTGAGCAAGGACAGCCTCGACCTGTTGCTGGCCAAGGACCTGGTGCAGGTCGAGATTCGCAGGCACGCCCCCGGCGCCCGCCATGAACACTGGCTGGCGCAACCGGAGTTGCCGCTTAATCCGGAGCAACGCGCCGCGTATGAAGCGATTCGCGCCGGCTTCGACAGTTATCACGCCTTCCTGCTGGCCGGCGTCACCGGCAGTGGCAAGACCGAAGTGTACTTGCAGCTGATCCGCGAAACCCTGGAAGCCGGCAAACAAGCGCTGGTGCTGATTCCGGAAATCAACCTGGGGCCGCAAACCCTGGCGCGCTTCGAGCAGCGCTTCAATGCGCGGATCGCGCTGATCCACTCGGCGGTCAATGATCGCGAACGCCTCGACGCCTGGCTCGCCGCCCGCGACGGCGAGGCCGACATCATCATCGGCACCCGCTCGGCGCTGTTCACGCCGATGAAAAACCCGGGCCTGATCATCATCGATGAAGAGCACGACGGTTCTTATAAACAGCAGGAAGGCCTGCGCTATCACGCCCGGGATCTGGCGCTGGTGCGTGCGCGGCAGGAGAACATCCCGATTGTGCTCGGTTCGGCCACGCCGTCGCTGGAAAGCCTGCACAATGCCTACACCGGTCGTTATGGCCTTCTGAGGCTGAATGAACGTGCCGGTGGCGCCAAGCAACCGCGCTTCCTGCGCCTGGACGTTAAAAGCCGTCCGCTGGACAGCGGCATTTCCGGGCCGATGCAACAGGCCATTGGCCAGACCCTGGCGGCCGGCCAGCAAGTGCTGGTGTTCCTCAACCGCCGCGGTTTCGCCCCAACCCTGCTGTGCCACGACTGCGGCTGGATGTCCGAATGCCAGCGCTGCGATGCGCGCATGACCGTGCACCAGCGCTATGGCGAACTGCGCTGTCACCATTGCGGCTATGTCGAGCGGGTGCCGCGCCAGTGCCCGAAGTGCAATAAAGTCGATTTGCGTCCGGTGGGGGCCGGCACCGAACGGGCCGAAGAACGTTTGGGGATACTGTTCCCGGACTACCCGGTGTTGCGGGTCGATCGCGACAGCACATCGCGTAAAGACGCGATGAACCAACTGTTCGCGACCATTCAAAAAGGCCAGCCGTGCATTCTGGTGGGCACGCAAATGCTCGCCAAAGGGCACCACTTCCCACGGGTGACCCTGGTGTCAATTCTCGATGCCGATGGCGGGCTGTTCTCCGGCGACTTCCGCGCCAGCGAACGCATGGCACAACTCATCGTCCAGGTCGCCGGGCGCGCCGGCCGGGCCGAAGAACCGGGCAAAGTGATTATCCAGACGCACCTGGCCGACCATCCGTTGCTGGTGCAATTGACCGAACAGGGCTATTTCGCCTTTGCCGAACAGGCCTTGAGTGAGCGCCGCGCGGCAGGCCTGCCACCGTTCGCGCACCTGGCGCTGCTGCGGGCCGAAGCGCACAAGCCGGGTCAGGCCGAAGGCTTTCTCGATGAGGCGTGCAACGAAGCCGAGCGCTTGCTGGCCGAACAGAACCTGGCCGGCATTGAACTGCTGGGGCCGGTGCCCGCGCCGATGGAACGCCGGGCCGGGCGCTATCGGGCGCAGTTGTTGTTGCAGGCAACGGCCCGGGCGCCGTTGCACCGGTTACTGGCGAGCTGGTTGCTGGTGCTGGAGCAAATGCCTAGCGGGCGGGCGGTGCGTTGGTCTTTGGATGTTGATCCCGTGGATTTGTATTGATTTATAGATCGTCTTCGCGAGCAGGCTCGCTCCCACAAGAGTCCGTATTCCATTGTGGGAGCGAGCCTGCTCGCGAAGAGGCCCGATTTGTCACCACATATCCATAACCTGCCCGCTATAGTTGGCAAGCCCGCCTTCGCAACGGATAATGCCCAGTTTTTCCACCAGCGCATCGAAGCGCCGCCGCGCCTGCGGTTGAAAGAGAAGACCATGAAAGACACCATTCGCCAGCTGATCCAACAAGCCATCACCCAACTCGTCAACGAAGGTGTGTTGCCTGAAGGCCTGTCGCCGGCGATCCAGGTGGAGAACTCCCGCGACAAGAAGAATGGCGACTTCGCCAGCAACATCGCCATGATGCTGGCCAAGCCGGCCGGCATGAAGCCGCGCGATTTGGCGGAAAAGATCATCGCCGCGCTGCCTGCTGACGAGAACGTCTCCAAGGCCGAGATCGCCGGCCCTGGCTTCCTCAATTTCTTCCAGAACACCCAAGCCCTGGCTTCCCGTCTGGACGCCGCGCTGGCCGACGCCAACATCGGCGTACGCAAGGCCGGCCCGGTACAACGCACCGTGGTTGACCTGTCGGCGCCGAACCTGGCCAAAGAGATGCACGTCGGCCATTTGCGCTCGACCATCATCGGCGACGGCGTCGCTCGCGTACTCGAATTCCTCGGCGACGAAGTGATCCGCCAGAACCACGTCGGCGACTGGGGCACCCAGTTCGGCATGCTGATGGCGTACCTGCAGGAAAACCCGATCACCAGCGACGAGCTGTCGGACCTGGAAAACTTCTACCGCGCCGCCAAGCAGCGCTTCGACGAATCCGAAGAGTTCGCCGACCGCGCCCGTGGCCTGGTGGTCAAGCTGCAGGCCGGCGACGCCGATTGCCTGGCGCTGTGGACCAAGTTCAAGGACATCTCGCTGTCCCACTGCCAGAAGATCTACGAGTTGCTGAACGTCAAGCTGACCATGGCCGACGTGATGGGCGAAAGCGCCTACAACGACGACTTGATCAATGTGGTCAACGACCTCAAGGCCGCCGGCATGCTGGTCGAAAGCAACGGCGCCCAGTGCGTGTTCCTCGACGAGTTCAAGAACGCCGACGGCGACCCGCTGCCGGTGATTATCGTCAAGGCGGACGGCGGCTACCTCTACGCCACCACAGACCTGGCCGCCGTGCGCTACCGCAGTGGCACGCTCAAGGCCGATCGCGCGCTGTACTTCGTCGACCAGCGTCAGGCGCTGCACTTCCAGCAAGTCTTCGCCGTGGCGCGCAAGGCTGGTTTCGTGACGCACCCGATGGAAATGGAACACATGGGCTTCGGCACCATGAACGGCGCCGATGGCCGCCCGTTCAAGACGCGTGACGGCGGTACCGTGAAGCTGATCGACCTGCTGACCGAAGCCCAGGAACGCGCCTACACCCTGGTGAAGGACAAGAACCCGGAACTGGCCGAAGCCGACCTGCGCAACATCGCCAAGGTCGTGGGCATCGGCGCGGTGAAATACGCCGACCTGTCCAAGCACCGCACCAGCGACTACAGCTTCAACTTCGACCTGATGCTGAATTTCGAAGGCAACACCGCGCCGTACCTGCTGTACGCCTACACCCGCGTGGCCGGGGTGTTCCGCAAGCTCGGCAAGGACTTCAGCGAAGTCGAGGGCCAGATCGTTCTCGAAGCCGCGCACGAACACGAGCTGGCGGCGAAACTCGCGCAGTTCGGCGAAGTGCTGAACAACGTGTCCGAAAAAGGCACGCCGCACATCCTCTGCACCTATCTGTACGACGTCGCCGGCCTGTTCTCCAGCTTCTACGAGAACTGCCCGATCCTCGCCGCCGACACCCCGGAGCAAATGCAGAGCCGCCTGCGCCTCGCCGCGCTGACCGGACGCACTCTCAAGCAAGGCCTGGAGCTCTTGGGCCTGGAAACTCTGGAGCGCATGTAAGTTGGCTGCCAAGAAAAAACCTGCACCCAAGCGTGGCGCCAGCCGTTACCAAGCTCCAGCGAAGCAACCGATCCCGGGTTGGCTGTGGATGGCCATCGGCCTGACGGTCGGTGCCTTCATCGTGTTCCTGATGAAGCTGGAGCCGGGCAAGGGCAGTGACACGGTCAAGCGCGAGAAGGTGGAGCAGCAACAGAAAGCCACCAAGATCGCGGAGGCCAACAAGACCCCGCCGAGCCCGACGCAACCGGTGAAGCCGAAATACGACTTCTACACCCTGCTGCCGGAATCGGAAGTCATCGTGCCGCCGGATGCCGTGCCGGAAAAAACCCTGCCGACACCCCAAGTGCCGGCCGTTCCGACCACTCCGGTGACCCCGGCGGAAGCCGCGAAGATCGACACCGCCCGCGCCCAGGCAGCCCTTGCCGGGATCACCCCACCGCCAGCGCCGCCGGTCACCAAGGCCGCGCCGGTGACCAAGTTCTTCCTGCAGGCCGGTTCGTTCCGCAAGGAAACGGACGCGGACAAGGTACGGGCGCAGATCATCCTGCTCGGCCAGGCGGTAGCGGTCGAATCCGGCACGGTGAAGGACGAAACCTGGTATCGGGTGTTGGTGGGGCCGTTCAGCAATCGTGAACAGCTGACTACTGCGCAGAAACAACTGGCCGGGGCCGGGTTCAGCAACCTGTTGTTACAACAACGCCAGAGCCGCTGATTCCCCGCCACACCCGCTCTCACAGGAAACATAAAACCTGTAGGAGCTGCCGCAGGCTGCGATCTTTTGATCTTGATCTCAAAAACAAAATCAAAAGATCGCCGCCTGCGGCAGCTCCTACGCGCTTCGCACCGCTCGTCCCCTCTCCCGCCCTGCAGTTGAAATCCTCTCCACCACCCCCATATGTATCGGCATAAGGCATTTTCGCCCCGCTGCGTGGAGACTCTTCCCTTGACCACCATCGTTTCAGTTCGCCGCCAAGGCAAAGTCGTCATGGGCGGCGACGGCCAGGTTTCTCTCGGCAACACCGTGATGAAAGGCAACGCCAAGAAAGTCCGTCGGCTGTACCACGGCGAAGTCCTCGCCGGTTTTGCCGGTGCCACGGCTGACGCCTTTACCCTTTTCGAGCGTTTCGAGGGGCAGCTGGAGAAACACCAGGGCCACTTGGTGCGCGCCGCCGTCGAACTCGCCAAGGAATGGCGCACCGACCGCTCCCTGAGCCGCCTCGAAGCCATGCTCGCCGTCGCCAACAAAGACGCTTCCCTGATCATCACCGGCAATGGCGATGTGGTCGAGCCTGAAAACGGCCTGATCGCCATGGGCTCCGGTGGCGCCTATGCCCAGGCGGCCGCCAGCGCGCTGCTGAAAAAAACCGACCTGTCGGCCCGGGAAATCGTCGAGACCGCCCTCGGCATCGCCGGCGACATCTGTGTATTCACCAACCACACCCAGACCATTGAGGAGCAGGACTGCGCCAAAGGCGACGAGTAAGTCTGTTTCGGCCACGCGCCACGACTTATCTTGATTAAGGTCCGTCAAATATTATGTCCATGACTCCCCGTGAAATCGTCCACGAACTCAACCGCCATATCATCGGCCAGGACGATGCCAAGCGCGCCGTCGCCATTGCCCTGCGCAATCGCTGGCGCCGGATGCAGCTGCCTGAAGAGCTGCGCGTTGAAGTCACCCCGAAAAACATCCTGATGATCGGCCCGACCGGTGTCGGTAAAACCGAGATCGCCCGTCGCCTGGCCAAACTGGCCAACGCGCCGTTCATCAAGGTCGAAGCGACCAAGTTCACCGAAGTCGGCTACGTTGGCCGCGACGTCGAATCGATCATTCGTGACCTGGCCGATGCCGCGATCAAGCTGCTGCGCGAACAGGAAATCACCAAGGTTCGCCACCGCGCCGAAGACGCCGCCGAAGAGCGCATCCTCGATGCATTGCTGCCACCGGCGCGCATGGGCTTCAGCAACGACGACGCCCCGACATCCGATTCCAACACCCGCCAGCTGTTCCGCAAGCGCCTGCGTGAAGGTCAGCTGGACGACAAGGAGATCGAAATCGAAGTCGCCGAAATGGCCGGCGTCGACATCTCCGCGCCGCCGGGCATGGAAGAAATGACCAACCAGTTGCAGAGCCTGTTCGCCAACATGGGCAAGGGCAAGCGCAAGAGCCGCAAGCTCAAGGTCAAGGAAGCGCTGAAACTTGTGCGCGACGAAGAAGCCAGCCGCCTGGTCAATGATGAAGAGCTCAAGGCCAAGGCGCTGGAAGCGGTCGAACAGCACGGCATCGTGTTCATCGACGAAATCGACAAGGTCGCCAAGCGCGGCAACGTCGGCGGTGCCGATGTCTCCCGCGAAGGCGTGCAGCGCGACCTGCTGCCGCTGATCGAGGGCTGCACCGTTAACACCAAGCTGGGCATGGTCAAGACCGACCACATCCTGTTCATTGCGTCCGGCGCGTTCCACCTGAGCAAGCCCAGCGATCTGGTACCGGAGCTGCAAGGTCGCCTGCCGATTCGCGTTGAATTGAAGGCACTGTCGCCGCAAGACTTCGAGCGCATTCTCAGCGAGCCGCACGCCTCGCTCACCGAGCAATACTGCGCGCTGCTGAAAACCGAAGGCCTGACCATCGAGTTCCAGCCAGACGGCATCAAGCGCATCGCGGAGATCGCCTGGCAGGTCAACGAGAAAACCGAGAACATCGGTGCCCGTCGCCTGCACACCCTGCTTGAGCGCCTGCTCGAAGAAGTGTCGTTCAGCGCCGGCGACCTGGCCAGCGCACACGATGACAAGGCGATCCAGATTGACGCCGACTACGTCAACAGCCACTTGGGCGAATTGGCGCAGAACGAAGACCTGTCCCGTTATATCCTGTAAGCCATACTTACGGTAATCGCGGACCCTGTGGGAGCGGGCTTGCTCGCGAAAGCGAAGTCTCAGTCGACATCAACGTAGACTGACACACCGCTTTCGCGAGCAAGCCCGCTCCCACATTGGGTCCCGCACAAATACGGACATATGGCCATGACCCAACTTCCCACCGACATCAAACTGCACAAAGCCTCGAAAACCCTGTCGCTCAAGTACGCGTCAGGTGAGGAATACACCCTGCCCGCCGAGTTCCTGCGCGTGCATTCTCCTTCCGCCGAGGTCCAGGGCCACGGCAAACCTATCCTGCAATTTGGCAAGATCAACGTAGGGCTGACCAAGGTAGAACCGGCCGGTCAGTACGCACTGAAATTGACCTTCGACGACGGCCACGACAGCGGCCTGTTCACCTGGGAATACCTCTACGAGCTGGGGCGACGTCATGACGCACTCTGGGAGGATTATCTGGCCGAGCTCAAAGCCGCCGGAAAAACCCGCGACCCGAACGAATCCATCGTCAAGCTGATGCTCTAGCCTGAGCCTCTTGCTCATTAGAAGGCATTTTCTAATTTCATCTGTTTGAATGCTCCGCTCCAAGGCAAGCGATTGGCCTGCTTGCGAAAAAAATTAAACTCGGGTAACCAATGGAGCTGGCAAGTTCCCTGCAGTGCTCTCTGCGAAAAAAGCAGCGATGCAGAATTAACGGTCACCCGAGCAGTAGTACCTGGCATTGGCTGTGTGACTGCACAGCAGGTCCGGGTACTCGTCTCAGGACAATGGAGCGTCGTAGATGAGTAACAAGAATAACGATGACTTGAAGTATCAGGCCTCGGAAAACACCTTGGGACTGAATCCTGTCGTTGGGCTGCGTGGAAAGGATCTACTGGCTTCTGCTCGAATGGTGCTCAGGCAGGCCATTAAACAACCGGTGCACAGCGCTAGGCATGTCGCGCATTTCGGCCTTGAACTCAAGAACGTGCTGTTCGGCAAATCCGAGCTGCAACCGACCAGCGATGACCGTCGCTTTGCCGACCCGGCCTGGAGCCAGAACCCGCTCTATAAACGTTATTTGCAAACCTACCTGGCGTGGCGCAAGGAGCTTCACGACTGGATCGACGACAGCAACCTGGGGCCAAAGGACACCGCCCGTGGGCACTTCGTGATCAACCTGATGACCGAAGCCATGGCGCCGACCAACACGGCGGCCAACCCGGCGGCGGTCAAGCGCTTCTTCGAGACCGGCGGCAAAAGCCTGCTCGACGGCCTCTCGCACCTGGCCAAGGACATGGTCCACAACGGCGGCATGCCGAGCCAGGTCAACATGGGCGCGTTCGAGGTCGGCAAGACCCTGGGCGTGACCGAGGGTGCGGTGGTGTTCCGCAATGATGTGCTGGAGCTGATCCAGTACAAGCCGATCACCGAGCAGGTCCACGAGCGTCCCTTGCTGGTGGTGCCGCCGCAGATCAACAAGTTCTACGTATTCGACCTGAGCCCGGACAAGAGCCTGGCGCGGTTCTGCCTGCGCAACAATGTGCAGACCTTCATCGTCAGCTGGCGCAACCCGACCAAGGAGCAGCGCGAGTGGGGCCTGTCGACCTACATCGAAGCGCTCAAGGAAGCGGTCGACGTGGTCACCGCCATCACCGGCAGCAAAGACGTGAACATGCTCGGCGCCTGCTCCGGCGGCATCACCTGCACCGCGCTGCTGGGCCACTACGCCGCGATCGGCGAGAACAAGGTCAATGCCCTCACCCTGCTGGTGAGCGTGCTGGACACCACCCTGGACAGCGACGTAGCCCTGTTCGTCGACGAGCAGACCCTCGAAGCCGCCAAGCGCCACTCCTACCAGGCCGGCGTGCTGGAAGGCCGCGACATGGCGAAAGTCTTCGCCTGGATGCGCCCCAACGACCTGATCTGGAACTACTGGGTCAACAACTACCTGCTGGGCAACGAACCGCCGGTGTTCGACATCCTGTTCTGGAACAACGACACCACGCGGTTACCGGCAGCGTTCCACGGCGACCTGATCGAGATGTTCAAAAACAACCCATTGATTCGCCCGGATGCACTGGAAGTGTGCGGCACCTCCATCGACCTGAAGCAGGTGACGGCCGACATCTTTTCCCTGGCCGGCACCAACGACCACATCACCCCGTGGAAGTCTTGCTACAAGTCGGCACAGCTGTTCGGCGGTAACGTTGAGTTCGTGCTGTCCAGCAGCGGGCATATCCAGAGCATCCTGAACCCGCCGGGCAATCCGAAATCGCGCTACATGACCAGCACCGAAATGGCGACCAGCGCCGAGGATTGGCAAGAGAACTCCACCAAGCACACCGATTCCTGGTGGCTGCACTGGCAGGCCTGGCAGGCCCAGCGCTCGGGCGAGCTGAAGAAGGCCCCGGCAAAACTGGGCAACAAGGCTTATCCGGCAGGTGAAGCGTCGCCGGGTACCTACGTCCACGAGCGGTAACCGACACACCCCGCCCCACTGTGGGAGCGGGCTTGCTCGCGAAGGCGCCGGGTCAGTCGACGTCAATGTTGAATGATCAACCGCTTTCGCGAGCAAGCCCGCTCCCACAAGGGGCTCGGGGATGAATTCATCAACAGGGCCAGAGCATGCCGCAACCGTTCATTTTCCGTACCGTCGACTTGGATGGCCAGACCCTCCGCACGGCGGTACGCCCCGGCAAGCCTCACTTGACGCCCTTGCTGATTTTCAACGGCATCGGCGCCAACCTGGAGCTGGTGTTTCCGTTTGTCGCGGCGCTGGACCCGGACCTGGAAGTCATCGCTTTCGACGTTCCCGGGGTCGGCGGTTCGTCGACACCGAATCGTCCGTATCGGTTTCCCGGCCTGGCGAAACTCACGGCACGCATGCTCGACTACCTCGACTACGGACAGGTCAACGCAATCGGTGTGTCCTGGGGCGGCGCCCTGGCCCAGCAGTTCGCCTATGACTACCCGGAGCGCTGCAAGAAGCTGGTGCTGGCCGCGACGGCGGCAGGCGCGGTGATGGTGCCCGGCAAGCCGAAAGTGTTGTGGATGATGGCCAGCCCACGCCGCTACATCCAGCCTTCGCACGTCATCCGCATTGCACCGATGATCTATGGCGGCTCGTTCCGCCGTGACCCGACACTGGCCGCGAGCCACGCGGCCAAGGTGCGTTCGGCGGGCAAGCTGGGTTACTACTGGCAGTTGTTCGCCGGTCTCGGCTGGACCAGCATTCACTGGCTGCACAAGATCAACCAGCCGACCCTGGTCCTGGCCGGCGACGACGATCCGCTGATCCCGCTGGTCAACATGCGCCTGCTGGCCTGGCGGATCCCCAATGCCCAGTTGCACATCATCGATGACGGGCATCTGTTCCTGATTACCCGCGCCGAAGCCGTGGCGCCGATCATCATGAAGTTTCTTGAAGAGGAGCGGCAGCGTGCGGTGATGCACCCGCACCCGTCGCCACTGGGCGGTTAATCGGCCCGTCGGCTGTTGAAAAGAGTGGACGGCAGGATGCCGTCGCGCAGCAACCCGCTACAGCGTCTATGGTGTTCTGGTTCGGTGTGTTTGTTTTTGGCCTGAAGACGAAGGAGTGTTGACTGATGCGTGACAAACCAGCGAGGGACTCATTGCCCTCTCCCGCCGCGTTCATCAATGCACAGAGTGCGATCACCGGCCTGCGTGGCCGGGATCTGCTTTCAACGTTGCGCAGCGTGGCTGCCCATGGTTTGCGCAACCCGGTGCACAGCGCCCGGCACGCCCTGAAACTGGGCGGTCAATTGGGCCGCGTGCTGCTGGGCGAAACCCTGCACCCGACCAATCCACAGGACAGTCGTTTCGCCGATCCGGCGTGGAGCCTCAACCCGTTTTATCGTCGCAGCC
Source organism: Pseudomonas fluorescens (assembly GCF_902498195.1). Classification (GTDB taxonomy): domain Bacteria; phylum Pseudomonadota; class Gammaproteobacteria; order Pseudomonadales; family Pseudomonadaceae; genus Aquipseudomonas; species Aquipseudomonas fluorescens_BU. The sequence goes on from NZ_CABVIY010000005.1 coordinate 340,963, forward strand.
TGCAGGCCTACCTGAGCTGGCAGAAGCAGGTCAAAAGCTGGATCGACGAAAGCAACATGAGCCCCGACGACCGCGCCCGCGCCCACTTCGCTTTCGCCTTGCTCAACGATGCCGTTTCGCCCTCCAACAGTCTGCTCAATCCGCTGGCAATCAAGGAGGTCTTCAACTCCGGCGGCAACAGTCTGGTGCGCGGGATCAGTCATCTGGTGGACGATTTCCTGCACAACGACGGCCTGCCCCGGCAGGTCACCAAACAGGCCTTCGAGGTCGGCAAAACGGTCGCCACCACCACCGGCGCCGTGGTGTTTCGCAATGAGCTGCTGGAGCTGATCCAGTACAAGCCGATGAGCGAAAAGCAGTATTCCAAACCGCTGTTGGTGGTGCCGCCCCAGATCAACAAGTACTACATTTTCGACCTGAGCCCCCAGAACAGCTTCGTCCAGTTCGCGCTCAAGAATGGCCTGCAAACCTTCATGATCAGCTGGCGAAATCCCGATGTGCGTCACCGTGAATGGGGGCTGTCGTCCTACGTGGAAGCGGTGGAAGAAGCCATGAATGTCTGCCGCGCGATCACCGGCGCGCGCGAGGTCAACCTGATGGGCGCCTGTGCCGGCGGGCTGACCATCGCCGCGCTGCAAGGTCATTTGCAGGCCAAGCGGCAGTTGCGACGGGTGTCCAGCGCGACGTACCTGGTGAGCCTGCTCGACAGCCAACTGGACTCACCCGCTACGCTCTTCGCCGACGAACAGACCCTGGAAGCCGCCAAGCGCCGCTCCTATCAGAAAGGCGTTCTGGACGGCCGCGACATGGCCAAGGTTTTCGCCTGGATGCGCCCCAACGACTTGATCTGGAGCTACTTCGTCAACAACTACCTGCTGGGCAAGGAGCCACCGGCCTTCGACATCCTCTACTGGAACAACGACAACACGCGCCTGCCGGCCGCCCTGCATGGTGACCTGCTGGACTTCTTCAAGCACAACCCGCTGAGCCACCCGGGCGGTCTCGAAGTGTGCGGCACGCCGATCGATTTGCAGAAAGTCACCGTCGACAGCTTCAGCGTCGCCGGGATTAACGACCACATCACGCCATGGGACGCGGTGTATCGCTCGACGCTGCTGCTGGGGGGCGATCGTCGCTTCGTGCTGTCCAACAGCGGCCACGTGCAGAGCATTCTCAACCCGCCGAGCAACCCGAAAGCCAACTACGTCGAGGGTCCGAAACTGAGCAGCGACCCACGGGCCTGGTACTACGACGCCAAGCAGGTCGATGGCAGCTGGTGGACGCAATGGCTGGGCTGGATTCAGGAACGCTCTGGTGCGCAGAAGGAAACGCACATGGCGCTCGGCAATCAGAACTATCCACCGATGGAGGCGGCGCCCGGTACTTACGTGCGCGTACGTTGAATCTAAAAAAAACCGCAGCCACTCTCCACCACTGTAGGAGCGAGCATGCTCGCGATGGACATCCAGACGCCGCGGGCAATCAGGCCGCCCGCGTCATCGTTAACGACCATCGCGAGCAGGCTCGCTCCTACAGGGATCGGGGTTGGCTTGATGACTAAGAAGACTGGATGAAAACCCGCGACCGCATCCTCGAATGTGCCCTGCAATTGTTCAATCAGAAGGGCGAACCGAACGTCTCCACCATGGAAGTTGCCAACGAAATGGGCATCAGCCCGGGCAACCTCTACTACCACTTCCACGGCAAGGAACCTCTGATCCTCGGGCTCTTCGAACGCTTCCAGGCCGAACTGGCGCCGCTGCTCGATCCACCCGCGGACGTCGAACTGGCCCCCGAGGATTACTGGCTGTTCCTGCACCTGATCGTCGAACGCCTGGCCCACTACCGCTTTCTGTTCCAGGACCTGTCGAACCTGGCCGGCCGCTTGCCGAAATTGGCCAAGGGCATTCGCAATCTGCTCAACGGACTGAAACGCACGCTGGCCTCGTTGCTGGCGCGCCTGAAGGCGCAGGGGCAATTGGTCAGCGACACCCAGGCCCTGGGACAACTGGTGGAACAGATCACCATGACCCTGCTGTTCTCGCTGGACTATCAGCGGATTCTCGATCGTGAGGGCGAGGTCAGACTGGTCGTCTACCAGATCATGATGCTGGTGGCACCGCATCTGTTGCCGCCGATCAAGGTGGCGACGGAGCAGCTCGCGATGCAATACCTCGAAGAACACGGTTAAACATGTGGGAGCGGGCTTGCTCGCGAAGACGGCATTTCCATCACAGAAGATGTTTTGGATGTACGGGCCTGTTCGCGAGCAAGCCCGCTCCCACATTTGATTTGCGGCGCGCCCCAGAAAGTATGCGCAAACAAAAACGCCCGACCTTGGCAGGCCGGGCGTTTTTTTGAGCCCTGAAGAATCAGGACTGACTGGTTGGCGTCGATGGAGATGGCGCGGCAGTCGGGGTTACAGCAGGGGTCGGTGCGGTAGCGGAGTTCGATGCGCTGACCGGAGCTGCTGGAGCGGCCGGGGTTGCCGGCTTGGCAGCTGCTGCTGGTTTTGCGGCGGCGGCTTTTGGCGCGGCCGGTTTTTTCACGGCTGGCTTCTTCGCGGCAGCGTGTTTGGCCGCTGGCTTGGCGGCAGCCGGTTTTGCAGCAGCCGTTTTGGCAGCAGGTTTAGCGGCGGGTTTGGCCGCCGGTTTCGCTGCCGGTTTGGCCGCGGCTTTGGCGGCGACGGGTTTGGCCGCCGGCTTGGCCGCAGCAGGTTTTGCAGCGGCGGTTTTGGCAGCGGGTTTAGCCGCGGCTTTGGCCAGTGGTTTGGCTGCGGTTTTGACAGCAGGTTTGGCCACGGCGGTTTTCGCCGCCACGGGCGCGACCTTGGCACCGGTCAGCTTTTCAATTTGCTTGGTCAGGGTTTCAACCTTGCTGTGCAGGGCCTTCACTTCATTGCGGCTCGGTACGCCCAGGCGCGAAATGGCGCTGTTCAGGCGCTTGTCGAAAGCCCCTTCCAGCTCATCCCACTTGCCCAGCGCCTTGTCTTTCACGCCGCTGATGCGCGACTTGGCCGAAGACGCAGAGTCCTTCGCGGTGCCCTTGGCAGTGTCGACTTTCTTGCCAATCGCCTTCTCGGCCTTCTCGCCGTCTTTAACCAATGCATCGAAGATTTTGCTGCCGTCAGTGTCGATCTTCGAGTACACGCCTAAACCAGCCAGCCAGATTTTGCGGGAGTAGTCTTCGACTTTCCCGACCCACGAGCTGCCTTCTTTTTCGGTGTTCTTTTTAACAGCCATCCCGTTCTCCTTAAGATTTACGCGCGACGCGTTCGAGCAGTGCCGTCAGCTCATCGAGCTTGACAGAGAGTGTCTCCACGTCATGTTTAGACGGAATGCCGATACGATTCAAGGCACTTGCGACACGCGAGTCAAAAGCCTTCTCGACCTTGTCGAGTTGAACCTCGACCTTGCCTTTGAATGTGCTCACTTCACTCTTGGCTTCATCGATCTCAGCATTGGCCGCTTCAAGCTTCTCGGCAACCACTTTTTTGCCTTTCTTTTCAACAGTTTGACCAGCCTTGATCAACTCTTGAAAGTAGTCGCTGCCCTCTTGGCCAACCTTGGCGTAGGCACCCAGGCCTGCCAGCCAGATCTTGCGGGCATAGGATTTGACGTCGCTCAGGGCGGTCGTCGAAGCGTCGATTTTTTTCTTCAAAATAACTTTGGCCATGGTGCACCTCACGCGCAGAAGGTTTGAGGAACTGCCCGCGAAAAGTGTCGGGCTCAGGCACAAAGTAGGGAGAAAAATTAGAAACGGCACCCTAACAACTGACATAAACCTTTGGATTTACCAGGAACCAAATGTGGGAGCGGGCTTGCTCGCGAAGGCGTCGTGTCATTCAACATCTATGTCGACTGACACGACGCCTTCGCGAGCAAGCCCGCTCCCACATTGGATGGCATTTCAACCAACAATCAAACGAGGGCTTTATCCAGCGCCTTCTCGATTTCCGCCTTGATCATGCCGCTCATGGCCGACATCATCAGGCCCAATTCCACTTCGACCCGGATCGAATCGTCGGCGACATGCACCGCGCCTTTCACACCCGAGCGCTTGAGGTTCAAGGTGTCGCCGGACCATTGCGGCTCCAGGCCATATTGGTCGGAGAGTTTCTGCGCCAGTTTGTCGGCCTTCTCGCGCGCCGCTTCCTTACCCAGGCCGTGGGCACGCTCAACACTAATACGGGCCATCGATTGACTCCTGCTTTATGAATGCTTGCTCGATGAATCTTGACCGCCACTGCGGCAAAACGTCCCGAGGGTGATCCATCTTACCTTCAGCCTTGCCAAGACAAAGCATGTCATGGGGATTAGAATGTCGCGCATTCTCTTTTGGTGACAGCGATATGACTGATCAGCGCAAAGGCAGCGATGCCGAACCCACCACTCACTTCGGCTTCAAAAACGTTCCGGAAAGCCAGAAAGCGGAAAAAGTCGCTGAGGTTTTCCATTCGGTAGCCGCCAAGTACGACCTGATGAACGACCTCCTGTCGGGTGGCATGCACCGTCTGTGGAAGCGTTTCGCGATCGAGCTGTCGGGTGTACGCACCGGCAATCGCGTGCTCGACATCGCCGGCGGCACCGGCGACCTGACCCGCAAGTTTTCGCACCTGGTAGGTCCGACCGGCCAGGTGGTACTGGCCGACATCAACGAATCCATGCTCAAGGTCGGTCGTGACCGCCTGCTGGACCTGGGTGTGGCCGGCAACGTCGAATTCGTCCAGGCCGATGCGGAAAAACTGCCGTTCCCGGACAACCATTTCGACTGCGTGACCATCGCCTTCGGCCTGCGCAACGTCACTCACAAGGAAGACGCACTGCGCTCGATGCTGCGCGTGCTCAAGCCCGGCGGTCGCCTGCTGGTGCTGGAGTTCTCCAAGCCGACCAACGCGCTGATGTCCAAGGCCTACGACGCCTACTCGTTCGCCTTCATGCCGTTGATGGGCAAGCTGATCACCAACGACTCGGAAAGCTATCGCTACCTGGCCGAATCGATCCGCATGCACCCGAACCAGGAAACCCTGAAGTCGATGATGGTCGAGGCCGGTTTCGACCGCGTGACCTATCACAACATGACCGCCGGCATCGTCGCCCTGCATCGCGGCATCAAACCCTGATGCTGCTCGCCGGCCTGCTCGCCAGCGTAGAACTCGGTCTGAACCGGGTGCTGCGTCTCGACAGCACGGCGTTGCCGCGGCTCGCGCATTTGAGCGGCAAAGTGATTGCCGTCGATTGCCGCAGCCCGGCGTTGCACTTGTTCATCCTGCCCAGCGATGAAGGCCTGATGCTCGCCTCACAGTGGGAAACCGGCGCCGATTGCACCCTGCGCGCACCGGCCTCCAGCCTGTTGAAACTGGCGATGAGCAAGGACAAGACCGCCGTCCTGCATGCCCCTGAAGTCGAGCTCGATGGCGACAGCGGCGTGCTGCTGGAGCTGGCGGCCATCCTCCAGGACCTTGAGCTGGACTGGGAGTATGAGCTTTCGCGCTGGCTCGGCCCGGTCGCCACGCAACTGGTGGGTGGCCACCTGCGCAGCCGCGCCCGCTGGTATCAGCAAGGGTTTGCCAGCCTGGGCCAGAACCTGGGCGAATACCTGGCCGAAGAATCGCGCAGCCTCGTCGGCCAGCGTGAAGCCGAAGCCCGATTCAGTGAACTGGACCAGATCAAACTCGATCTGGAACGACTCGAGGCGCGTTTCGAGCGCCTTTCCCGATCCCTCGACCCAAGCGATAACGCATGAAGCTGCTTGCCGTCCGCCGTTTGTTGCGCATCCAGCGCGTCGTGATCCGCTACCGCCTCGATGACCTGCTGTTCGCCCTGCCACTGCCCTGGTTTCTCCTGGCGCTGCGCTATGCCTTGCCCTGGCGCTGGTTCCCGCGCAAGACCCTGGACCTGAGCCGTGGCGCGCGCTTGCGCCTGGCGTTGCAAGACCTGGGGCCGATCTTCATCAAGTTCGGGCAGATCCTGTCCACCCGTCGCGACCTGCTGCCCGAAGACATCGCCGATGAGTTGATGAAGTTGCAAGACCGCGTGCCGCCGTTCGACTCGCAAGTGTCGGTCAAGCTGATCGAAGAGCAGCTCGGCAAGAAGATCAGTGAAGTATTCAGCCGTTTCGACGTTGAGCCCCTGGCCTCGGCCTCGGTGGCACAGGTGCACGCCGCGCAGCTGAAAACCGGCGAAGAAGTCGTCGTCAAAGTGATCCGCCCAGGCCTCAAGCCGGTGATTGCCCAGGACCTGGCCTGGCTGTTCATCCTCGCCCGCGCCGCCGAAAAAGTCTCCGCCGATGCTCGCCTGCTGCACCCGGTGGACGTGGTCAGCGACTACGAAAAAACCATCTACGACGAACTCGACCTGCTGCGCGAGGCGGCCAACGCCAGCCAGTTGAAGCGCAATTTCGAAGGTTCGCCGCTGCTCTACGTGCCGCAGGTCTATTGGGACTGGTGCCGGCCGAAAGTGCTGGTGATGGAGCGCATCTACGGGATTCAGGTCACCGACCTGGCCACCCTGGCCGACCAGCGCACCGACATGAAAATGCTCGCCGAACGCGGCGTGGAGATCTTCTTCACCCAAGTGTTCCGCGACAGCTTCTTCCATGCCGACATGCATCCCGGCAACATCTTCGTCAGCACCGTGAGCCCGTGGAGCCCGCAGTACATCGCGATCGACTGCGGCATCGTCGGCAGCCTTACCCCCGAAGACCAGGATTACCTGGCGCGCAACCTGTTCGCCTTCTTCAAGCGTGATTATCGGCGCGTGGCGCAATTGCACATCGATTCGGGCTGGGTACCAGCGGAAACCAAGCTCAACGAATTCGAAGCGGCGATCCGTACCGTGTGCGAGCCGATCTTCGAAAAACCGTTAAAAGATATTTCCTTCGGTCAGGTGCTGATGCGCCTGTTCCAGACCGCGCGCCGCTTCAACATGGAAGTGCAGCCACAACTCGTGCTGCTGCAAAAAACCCTGTTGAACATCGAAGGCCTGGGCCGTCAGCTGTACCCGGACCTCGACCTGTGGAACACCGCGCAGCCGTTCCTCGAACGCTGGATGCGCGAACGTGTCAGTCCGAAGGCCCTGTTCAGCAACGTGCAGAGCCAGTTCGAACAGATCCCGCACCTGGCCAACATGACCCGCGACCTGCTCGAACGCATGTCCCAGCCCCACGCCAACGATCCGCCACCACCGTGGCACCGCCGCCGCGACGACTGGTTCCTGCGCCTGCTGGGCACCGCGCACCTGGCCGGCGGCGCTATCCTCGCCGCCGGGGGGCCGCTGAACCAGTTGGCCTATTGGCCGGCGGGCATCATGATGGCCGTCGGCTTGTATCTGGTCGTCCGTCGATAGCATGAATCAGCGGCAAGTTATAAGCTGCAAGCGACACTCGTAGCACTCATGTTTAATTCACGCCTGTCGATCGGCGTTGCACAATACGAAAGAACGAAGTGGACTGGCTTTTACTGGTGGCTTGAAGCTTGAAGCTTGTCGCTGCACCTCGGGAACTGAAGATGAAAAACTGGCTGGACGAGATCAAGTGGGATGCTGATGGCCTGGTGCCGGCGATTGCCCAGGATCACAAGACCGGGCGCGTCCTGATGATGGCCTGGATGAACCGCGAAGCATTGGAGCTGACCGCTGCCGAGAACCGCGCGATCTACTGGTCACGCTCCCGCGGCAAGCTGTGGCGCAAGGGCGAAGAGTCCGGCCACGTGCAGACCCTGCATGAGATGCGCCTGGATTGTGACGCCGATGTCATCATCCTGATGGTCGAGCAGATCGGCGACATCGCCTGCCACACCGGCCGTCAGAGCTGCTTCTACCGCGTCTTCGAGAACGGCGACTGGAAAACCGTCGATCCGGTCTTGAAAGACCCGCACGCCATCTATTGCGCAGGACACAAACATGAGTGACACGCTGACCCGCCTGGCCCAGGTACTGGAAGAACGCAAAGGCGCTGCCGCCGACAGTTCTTACGTCGCCAGCCTGTACCACAAGGGCTTGAACAAGATTCTGGAAAAAGTCGGCGAAGAGTCGGTCGAGACCATCATTGCCGCCAAGGATGCCGCCGTCAGCGGCGACTGCAGCGATGTGATCTACGAAACCGCCGATTTGTGGTTCCACAGCATGGTCATGCTCGCCCAATTGGGGCAGCATCCACAGGCTGTACTCGATGAGCTTGACCGTCGCTTCGGTCTGTCCGGACACGCCGAGAAAGCCTCGCGCCCGTCCGCCTGAACAACTATTAGAGAGGAGCAGCAACATGGGCATTTTTGACTGGAAACACTGGATCGTCATCCTGGTTGTTGTCGTGCTGGTATTCGGCACCAAGAAACTGAAAAACCTCGGCACCGACGTCGGCGAGTCGATCAAGGGCTTTCGCAAAGCCATGAACGACGACGAAAAACCGGTCGATCCGACCGCGACCCCGGCCCAACCGGTTCCGCCTGTCCAGCCGCAAGCCACGCAGTCCGTGAACCAGCCGCACACCATCGACGTGCAGGCGCAAAAAGTCGAAGAGCCGATCCGCAAAGACGTGTGAGCACTGACTAATGTTTGGTATCAGCTTCTCTGAACTGCTGCTCGTCGGCCTCGTTGCCCTGCTGGTGCTGGGTCCTGAGCGCCTGCCGGGCGCTGCGCGCACCGCCGGCCTGTGGGTCGGTCGCCTGAAGCGCAGCTTCAACGCGATCAAACAGGAAGTTGAACGTGAAATCGGTGCCGACGAAATTCGTCGGCAACTGCACAACGAACACATTCTGTCGCTGGAACAGGAAGCGCGGAAGATTTTCACGCCGACCCAGCAGGAACCCGTGCCGGTCACGCCTGAGGCGACCCCGACAATTCATGCGCCTGCCGCCGAAGCGGCACCGGTTGAACCGACTCCCGTTGTTGCAGCGACTCCGGTTGAACCCGTTGCTCCAGCCGCCGCGCCGATCACGCCGGCGCCTCACGACACCCCTTTGCCGCCGCGAGCCCCATGAGCGATCTTCCTGAAAACGACCAGCACATGCCGCTGGTTTCGCACCTCACCGAGCTGCGTACCCGTCTGCTGCGCTGCGTAGCGGCGATCTTCATCATCTTCGCCGGGTTGTTCGCCTTCACCCAGCAGATCTATACCTTCGTCTCCACGCCGCTGCGCCAGTACCTGCCAGTGGGCGCGACGATGATTGCCACCGATGTGTCGTCGCCGTTCCTGACGCCACTGAAGCTGACGATGATGGTCTCGCTGTTCCTGGCGATCCCGGTGATCCTGCACCAGATCTGGGGCTTCATCGCGCCGGGCCTGTACAAGCACGAAAAACGCATCGCCGTGCCCTTGCTGGTGTCGAGCATCATGCTGTTCTATGCCGGCATGGCGTTCGCCTACTACCTGGTATTCCCGCTGATCTTCAAATTTTTCGCCTCCGCCACCCCGGCCGGCGTGGAGATGATGACCGACATCAGCAGCTACCTCGACTTCGTCATGACCCTGTTCTTCGCCTTCGGCGTGGCGTTCGAAATCCCGGTGGCCGTGGTGCTGCTGGTGTGGATCGGCGTGGTCGACGTCAAGTACCTGAAGAAAATCCGCCCGTACGTGATCATCGGCTGCTTCGTGGTCGGCATGATCCTGACGCCGCCGGACATCTTCTCGCAAACGCTGCTGGCCGTGCCGATGTGGCTGTTGTTCGAGATCGGCATCCTGTTTGGCGGCCTGATCAGCAAGCGTGGCGAACATCCGGATGACCAGCCGGCTGACGATCACAACGACCAGCCGCCAGCGACCCAACCGTGAACCTGCTGCTCCTCGAAGAGGCCGATTTCATTGCGGCCGACCGTGTAGTGCTGCGTGATCGCCGGTTGACGCACATGCAGGAAGTCCATCGCTGTGAAGTCGGTGACAGCATGCGCGTCGGACGGATCGGCGGCTTGATGGGTTCGGCCGAGGTATTGCGCCTGGACGCCGCTGAAGCGGAATTGCGCGTCACCCTCGACCAGCCGCCACCGGCCAAGCTGCCGTTGACCCTGGTGCTGGCCCTGCCACGGCCCAAGATGCTCCGCAGGGTGTTTCAGACCATTGCGGCCATGGGAGTGCCACGCGTGGTGCTGGTGAACAGCTATCGCGTCGAGAAGAGCTTCTGGCAGACCCCGTTCCTGGAGCCGGCAGCGATTCGCGAGCAGTTGATCCTCGGCCTCGAACAGGCCCGGGACAGCGTGCTGCCCGAGGTCATCATCGAGAAGCGCTTCAAGCCGTTCGTCGAGGACCGCCTGCCGGCGATCACCGAGGGCACCCTAGGGCTGGTGGGCCATCCGGGCCCCTACCCGCCCTGCCCGCGCGCGCTGAATGAACCGGTGACCCTGGCCATTGGTCCCGAAGGCGGCTGGATTCCCTACGAAATCGATTTGCTCGGTCAATCCGGCCTGCAACCGGTTCAGCTCGGCGAACGCATCCTGCGCGTCGAAACCGCCGTGACGGCGCTGCTGGCACGCCTTTTCTAGCGTCACGCACCATCCCTTGTGGGAGCGGGCTTGCTCGCGAAAGCGGTGCGTGCGCCACTTCATCGTTGACTGATACTCCGCTTTCGCGAGCAAGCCCGCTCCCACAGGTCATCATAGGCACCGCCCGTCCATCGGGTGCCGCCTACAGAACCCCATGCCCCTGCCGATATAACCTCCATGAAACCAATGTATGGTCCGAGGGAGTTGCAGCATGTACCAATGGCTGGCGGAGAAGCTGGGGAACGTAAGCGTCAATCGCAAACTGGGCGTCGGGTTCGGCCTGGTGTTGCTGCTGACATTGCTGATCACCGTCACGGGCTGGACCGGCCTCAGCGACGTGACAAGTCGCGGCGATAAGCTGGGTTTCATTTCCGATATCAACGGACTGACCAAAGACCTGCGCATCGCCCGCCTGGACTACGAAATGCGCCGTGGCGAACAAGGCCCGGCGGCCGTCAACGAGATGCTGGGCAAGATCGACAGCGGCCTGCAAGCGGCCCGCCAGATGATCGAGCAGCCCGCCGACGTGGCCATGATCGACCAGCAACTGGCCGCCGTCAGCCAGTACAAACAAGCCTTCGCCGCCATGACCCAGGCCGGCGCCAACCGCGAAGACGCCCGGGGTAAACTCGGCGCCACCGCCGACAATGCCGTGGCCAGGGTCGCCGAAGTCGAAAAATCCATGCTGCAGGGCGACAGCGTGGCCCAGTTCAACAGCGTGATCGACCTGAGCAAACTGATCCAGCAAGCACGCTTCCAGGTTCGCGGCTACACCTACAGCGGCAAGACCGAGGCCGAGCAGCCTGCGCTGGACGCCATCGACAATGCCCTGAAATACCTTGAAAGCCTGCCCTCGAAACTGCCGGAACAACACATCGCCAACCTGCAACAAGCGACCGACTCGCTCAAGGCCTACCGGGCCGCCGTCAGCCAATTCGGGGGTTCCCAGGTTGCCAGCGCCGACGCGCTCAAACGCATGGCGGCCCAAGGTGAAATCCTGCTCGATGTGAGCAAGAAACTCACCCTCTCGCAAACCACCGTGCGCGACACCGATGTGGCCCACGCCAGGAACATGCTGCTGCTGGCCACCGTCCTGGCCCTGGCCTTTGGCCTGTTCGCCGCCTGGGCCATCACCCGGCAGATCGTGATTCCGCTGAACCAGACCCTCAAGGTTGCGGAACGCATCGCGGCCGGCGACCTGACCCACAACCTGGTCTCCAAGCGCCAGGACGAACTGGGCCAGTTGCAACGCGCCATCCAGAGCATGACCCAGGGCCTGCGCGAACTGATCGGTGGCATCAGCGACGGCGTGACCCAGATCGCCAGCGCCGCCGAAGAGCTGTCGGCCGTCACCGAGCAGACCAGCGCCGGGGTCAATAGCCAGAAGGTCGAGACCGATCAGGTGGCCACCGCCATGAACGAAATGACCGCCACCGTGCAGGAAGTCGCGCGCAACGCCGAAGAAGCCTCCGAAGCGGCCGTCGCGGCCGACCAGCAGGCCCGCGAGGGTGACAAGGTGGTCGGCGAAGCCATCGCCCAGATCGAGCGCCTGGCCCTGGAAGTGGGTCATTCCACCGAGGCCATGGGTGAACTCAAGCGTGAAAGCGACAAGATCGGCAGCGTGCTCGACGTGATCAAGTCCGTGGCCCAGCAAACCAACCTGCTGGCGCTCAACGCCGCCATCGAAGCCGCCCGCGCCGGTGAAGCCGGACGCGGCTTTGCGGTGGTCGCCGACGAAGTCCGCAGCCTGGCCCAGCGCACCCAGAAATCCACCGAAGAGATCGAGGAGCTGATCGTCGGCCTGCAAAACGGCACCCAGCAAGTGGCGACCATCATGGACAACAGCCGCAGCCTGACCGACAGCAGCGTCGAACTGACCCGCCGCGCCGGGGGCTCGCTGGAAAGCATCACCCGCACGGTGTCGGCGATCCAGGCAATGAACCAGCAGATCGCGGCCGCGGCCGAACAGCAAAGCGCCGTGGCCGAAGAGATCAACCGCAGCGTGCTGAATGTGCGTGATGTGTCGGATCAGACGTCGGCGGCGAGTGAAGAGACCGCGGCGTCCAGCGTTGAGCTGGCGCGGTTGGGGACGCATCTGCAGATGCTGGTGGGCAGGTTCAAGGTTTGAGCTGATCCACCTGCTTCGGTTCGCGTGAAACCGGGTTGATGCCTTCGCGAGCAAGCCCGCTCCCACAGGAGTATGCGGTCAACTGTGGGAGCGGGCTTGCTCGCGAAGGCGGCCGTACGATCGCCGCAATTAGAGAACCTGGCGCAAGAACGCCTGAGCCCGCGGATCCTTCGGCGCATCAAAAAACTCCGCCGGCGAAGCATCTTCCAGCAACTTACCGTGATCGAAGAACAGCACCCGATCCGCCACTTCCCGCGCAAACCCCATTTCGTGGGTCACGCAGACCATGGTCATGCCTTCCACGGCCAGGGTTTTCATCACGTCCAGCACTTCACCGACCATTTCCGGGTCCAGCGCCGAGGTCGGTTCGTCGAACAACATGACCTTGGGCTCCATCGCCAGCGCCCGGGCAATCGCCACGCGCTGTTGCTGTCCGCCGGACAGGCGCGATGGAAACTCGTGGGCCTTCTGCGCAATCCCGACCTTTTCCAGCAGCGCCATAGCCTTGGCCTCACGCTCTTTCTTGCCGCGCTTGCGCACGACTTTCTGGGCCAGGCAGAGGTTTTCCAGCACGGTCATGTGCGGGAACAGGTTGAAGTGCTGGAACACCATGCCGACTTCCCGGCGATAGGCGTTCACATCGGTCTTCGGGTCGGCCAGTTGCAGGCCGTCGATGCTCACCGAACCGGAATCGAACTCTTCCAGGCCATTGAGGCAGCGCAGAAAGGTCGACTTGCCGGAACCGGACGGGCCGATCACCACCAGCACTTCGCCCTTGGCCACACTCGTGGAAACGTTATCCACCGCGCGCACCACCTGGCCGCGGGTGTCGAAGACTTTAACCAGATCGCGGACTTCAATCACTTTGCGCGAGCCTCCGCTCAAGCCGGCCGGCGATTTTCGACAGCGGCAGGTTGATCAACAAATACAGACCGGCAACGCAGAACAGAATTTCGAACGGCGAAAATGAGGTCGTGATGACTTCACGACCGCTTTTGAGCAGTTCGGTAATCGCGATCACCGATACCAGCGAGGTGTCCTTCACCAGGCTGATGAATTGCCCGGCCAAGGGTGGCAGCACACGTTTGAACGCTTGCGGCAGCACCACGTGACGCATCGACTGGCCTGCGCTCAAGCCCAGGGAGCGCGCGGCTTCGTTCTGGCCACGGGCAATCGACTGCACGCCGGAGCGGATAATTTCCGCCACATAGGCACCGGTGAACAGCGACAGCGCGGCGATACCGGCGAATTCGCGGGACAGGTTCATCACCGTGCCGATGAAGAAGTAGAAAATGAAGATCTGCACCAACAACGGCGTGCCGCGCACCAGTTCGACGTAGATCGTCGAGAGATCACGCAGGGTCGGGTTGTTCGACAGCCGGCACAGACCGGTGGCGAGGCCGATCAGCAGCCCGAGCACGCCCGACACGACCGACAGCCACAACGTGGTCCAAAGCCCCCACATCAGCGGGCCTGCGGCCCAATGGCGGGTTACGCCGATGACATCGCCTTCGGCCACATCATCGCCCTGGGCGACTTGCAGGCTGTTTTCGTCGACGACCAGCTGCTGCTCGTCACCTGCGTCGTTGCGCAGGGTGACCTCAACCTTGTCGCCCTTGCGCACCAGTTCGCTGACGGTGGAGATGTCCGCGGCACGCTGGGTCTCTTCGGCGTGGTAGGCGAAGTATTGCGGCACGCGATTCCAGCGCCATTCGTAGGACATCAGCGAGGTGGCGTAATACAGCGCGCCGGCCAGGCCGACCAGCACCAGCACGGTCAATACGTGCCAGGGCCATTGGGCTTTTCTTTGTTTCATTGAGTCTGAAGGTTCCGAAATCTTTATTGCATTGAGGCCGTCTTCGCGAGCAAGCCCGCTCCCACATTCGAATGCATTCCAATGTGGGAGCGGGCTTGCTCGCGAATGGGACGACTCGGTCTAACTGACCGGGTTACTCCATGTCCTTGAGCCACTCGGTGCTCTTGAACCACTTGTCATGGATGCGATCGTAGGTGCCGTCTTCGTGGATCTGGTGCAGGAAGTTGTTGATGAAGTTGATGCTGTCGTAGTCACCCTTCTTCAGGCCGAAGGCCAGCGGCTCGTAGGTGAACGGCTTGTCGAGGAACACCAGCTTGCCGTTGCCGACCTTGCTCAGCGCCACGACGTTGTAAGGCGCGTCGTAGATAAAGGCGTCAGCCTTGCCGTTGACCACGTCGAGTACCGCTTCCTGCTCGTTGTCGTAGCCGTGGTACTTGGCTTTGGAAATCAGCTTCTTGGCAACCATCTCGCCGGTGGTGCCGAGCTTGGAGGTGATGCGGTAGTCGGCGGTGTTCAGGTCTTTATAGGACTTGATGGTGCCTTCCAGCTCCTTGCGGATCAGCAGCGTCTGGCCGACCACGATGAAAGGTTCGCTGAAGTTAAGGCGCAGGTTGCGTTCCTGGGTCAGGGTCATGCCGCTGCCGATCATGTCGAACTTGTCGGTCAGCAGCGCCGGGATAATGCCGTCGTAACCGGTGGACACCAGCTCCAGCTTGACGCCCATGGCCTTGGTCATGGCTTTGAGGATGTCGACTTCGAAACCGATGATCTCGCCACGCTTGTTGGTCATCTCGAACGGCATGTAGGTCGGGTCCATGCCGACTTTCAATGTGCCGCGCTTGACCGCGTCATCAATGGCCCCGGCCTGCGCCGTGCCGATTGCAACCCATGCCGTGACGCCGACCAGCAGCATCGACAGATACTTCTTCATCTTCAAGTCCCCCAAAACCATTGTGGTTGCGGCGCGAAATCGACAGTTTCCCAACGAAAACCGATAGATACGGACACAAAACGGTCCGGGCGCACGAATTCGGGGACGGATGCTAACGCACTCGCTCGATTGCACAAGGGTTCAGGCAGGATTTAGGACAATAAAAAACCCGCTTTCGCGGGTTTTTTATCAGGCCAACTGAGGCTGGATGCTCAGCGGCTTGAGCGGCAACAGCGGTGCATGGGGGTCGGCCTTGACCGACTTGCGCCATGCGCCCAGCCACTCGGGGTGGCCTTCGCTCCAGACCTGATCATGCAAGCGAGCCAATGCCACCGGGTCGCTCAGCAGTTGCACACGCTCGTTGTTGCTCAGGCCTTCAGGCCCGACCTTCATGGCGTGGCGTACCCGCTCGACCCGCAGCCACTCAATCGGCTCGGCCTCACGGTGACGAGAGGTCGCCAGCGAGCACGCCAGGGCGTTCTGCTGTGGATCGACCACGGAACGGACAAAGCCGTCGTTCAGCGCGTGATAACGGTTTTCGTGGGTGTACTGGTCGGTGGCCAGCAACGCCTGTGGCGGATTGTATTCCTCAGGGATCAGGAACAGGCTCTCGTCACGGGACTTGAGACCCAGGCCGACACGGCTGGAGATCACGGAAACCGGAATCGACAGCATCAACGAACCGACGATCGGCACCAGCCACCACAGGAAGCTCGGGTTCAGCCAGATCACCAGTAGGGCCCAGAAGAAGCCCAGCAGGGTTTGCGGGCCGTGGCGCTTGACCGCCTCGCTCCATGGCGTGGAGTCGTCGTCACGCTGCGGCGAATTCCAGGTTGCGGCCCAGCCGAGGAACGCGGCGAGGACGAAACGGGTGTGGAAAATCATCCGTACCGGCGCCAGCAGCATGGAGAACAGCATCTCCAGCAGCATCGACAACGTCACCTTGAACTTGCCACCGAACTCTTTCGCGCCCTTGGCCCAGATCAGGATGATGCTCAGCAATTTCGGCAGGAACAGCAGCACGATCGTGGTCGAGAACAACGCAATCGCCTTGTCCGGGTGCCATTGCGGCCACAGCGGATAGAGCTGGCGCGGTTCAAGGAAGTACTGCGGCTCCATCAACGTGTTGACCGCCAGCAGCGCCGTCGACAGCACGAGGAAGAAGAACCACAGCGGCGCCGACAGGTACGACATCACGCCGGTCAGGAACACCGCGCGGTGCACCGGGTGCATGCCCTTGACCAGGAACAGGCGGAAGTTCATCAGGTTACCGTGGCACCAGCGACGGTCACGCTTGAGCTCGTCCAGCAGGTTCGGCGGCAATTCTTCATAGCTGCCCGGCAAGTCGTAGGCAATCCACACGCCCCAACCGGCACGGCGCATCAGCGCGGCTTCGACGAAGTCGTGGGACAGGATCGCACCGGCGAAGGCACCCTTGCCCGGCAACGGCGCCAGGGCACAGTGCTCGATGAACGGCTTCATGCGGATGATCGCGTTGTGGCCCCAGTAGTGCGATTCGCCCAATTGCCAGAAGTGCAGGCCGGCGGTGAACAGCGGACCGTACACACGGGTGGCAAACTGCTGCATGCGCGCATACAGGGTGTCCATGCCCGACGCACGTGGCGCGGTCTGGATGATCCCGGCGTCCGGCGTGGCTTCCATCAAGCGCACCAGACTGGTCAGGCACTCGCCGCTCATCACGGAGTCGGCGTCGAGCACGACCATGTATTTGTAGTCACCGCCCCAACGACGGCAGAAGTCGTCGAGGTTGCCGCTTTTACGTTTTACGCGACGACGGCGGCGGCGATAGAAAATCTTGCCGAAGCCCTTGGCTTCGCGGCAGACGTCCAGCCAGGCCTGCTGCTCGGCAACGCAGATATCGGCGTCGTTACTGTCGCTGAGGACGAAGAAGTCGAAACGGTCCAGGTCACCCGTGGCCGCGACCGACTCGAACGTCGCACGCAGACCGGCGAATACCCGTGGCACGTCTTCGTTGCAGATCGGCATCACCAGGGCGGTACGCGCGCTCTTCGGAATCGGCTCATTGCCAGCACTTTTACCGGAAATGCGGTACTTATCGTGACCGGTCAGCAATTCGAGGAAGCCCATCAGCGCGGTCCAGAAACCGGCCGACACCCAGCAGAACAGAATCCCGAACAGGATCAGGATGCTGGTTTGCAGCGCATACGGCAGCACTTGCGTGGCGGTTTGCAGGAGCGGCTGGTGCAGGACTTCGTCGAGATCGACGAACGACCAGCCCTGGTACGGCATGATGCCTTTCATGTACCAACCGGCGACGATGGTCTGACCGAGCATCAGCACCAGCAGAATGTAACGCCGGATCGAACCGACGGTGCGCCAGCGCGCCGCCGGCAGCACGTTCGCGTCTTTCGGCGGCTGCGGCGGGTTGGTGCGACCGGTCAGGCGGCGCCAGCCACGCACCAGGATATTGGTGCGCCACGGCTCCGGCACGACCTTGGTCCGACGAATCGGCGGCGTGGCCTTGAGGCAAACCCGACCGCTGGCGTCGAGCGCCAGCATTTCGGCGTCCTGCAATTCTTCGGCGGTGCTCAGGGTCAGGCGCGTGCCGACCGACGCCTGGGCGGCGTCGGTCGGTGCGTCGAAAGCCTGGGACGACAGACGCTCGTGCAGCTCGCTGAAAGACTGGCAGCCCGCGAGTTCCGCGCGCTGCTGGTCGGTCATCGGCAGATGGGCCAGATACTCCGACAGAGTCTCTGGCTGTACTTGAGAATTACTCATCGGCAGGCAACTGATAGCTCCAGGTCTCGGTCAGGACTTCTTCAGTCGATGCCGATTCCGGTGTGGCTGGGGCCGCGTCGGCAGCAGCAGGCTGCTTGGCGTCATTGTTGTTCGCCTTGTCCTTGGCATCTGCGACCGGCTTGGCTTCGGCCTGTTTGGCCTCGGCTGCCTTCGCGTCCTTCTCCACTTTCTCGGCTTGCTTGGCGGCGACTTTGTCGGCCTTGGCAACGGAAGAAGTGGACGCTGGAATCGAAGTTTTGGCCAGGTCGGCAGGCACGATGTTCTGCACCAGTGCGGCACGCATCTCGGTGGACTTGCCCGGATCCTTGATCTTCATGCGCAGGGTCAGGCGCCAGCCCTTGGTTTCAGGGTTGTAGCGCACGCTGTTCTCGACCAGTTCGGCGTTGTCGCCGACGCTGACCTGGCTGCGCACGTCCGCGTCCGGTGGCAATGCCGCCAGGGACGGGCCTTCGAAGTCCACCAGATAAGCAACGCTGCCGTCCGGTTGACGGATCAGGTTGGACTGTTTGACATCACCGGTGGATTTCAGGGTCTGGCTGACCCAGGCGCTGTCAGGTGCGTGCAGTGCCGCTTCGTCCATGGTCCAGTGCATGCGATAGGCGAAGTCCAGCGGCTTGCCTGGCTCCGGCATCGTTTCCGGGCTCCAGAAAGCCACGATATTGTCGTTGGTTTCGTCGGCGGTCGGAATCTCGACCAGATCGACGGTGCCCTTGCCCCAATCGCCTTTTGGTTCGATCCAGGCGCTTGGGCGCTTGTCGTAGCGGTCGTCGAGGTCTTCGTAGTGGCTGAAGTCGCGGCCACGTTGCAGCAAGCCGAAGCCACGCGGGTTCTCGACCGAGAAGTTGCTCACCGCCAGGTGTTTCGGGTTGTTCAGCGGACGCCAGATCCATTCGCCGTTGCCGGCATGGATCGCCAGGCCGCTGGAATCGTGCAGCTCACGACGGTAGTTGAGGACTTTCGACGGCTGGTTGGCGCCGAACAGGAACATGCTGGTCAGAGGCGCGATGCCCAGTTTGCCGACCTTGTCGCGCAGGAACATCTGCGCCTTGACGTCGACAATGGTGTCGCTGCCCGGACGCAGGGTCAGGCGATAGGCACCAGTCGCCCGTGGCGAATCCAGCAGCGCGAAGATCACCAGGTGCTTGTCGCCCGGCTTTGGCTGTTGAATCCAGAACTCGCGAAAACGCGGGAATTCTTCACCGGATGGCAACGCGGTATCGATCGCCATGCCGCGAGCGGACAGACCGTAGACGTGACCCTTGCCGACGACGCGGAAATAACTCGCGCCCAGCATGGTCATGATTTCGTCTTGCTTGTCGGCCTTGTTCACCGGGTAGAGCACGCGGAAACCGGCGTAGCCCAGTTGTTCGGTGGCTTTTGGATCGAACTTGAGGTCGCCGAAATCGAAACGACTCGGGTCGTACTTGATCTCTTCGACGGTGTTCGCCGTGATTTCGTTGATTTTCACCGGCGTGTCGAAATGCATGCCCTGGTGATAGAACGACAGCTTGAACGGGGTTTTCTGATCCGCCCATTCGGCTTTTTCCGTCAGAAAACGAATTTTCTGATAGTCGGCGAACTTCATTTCACGGAATTCGTTCGGCAGGTTACTGCGCGGCGCTTCGTACTTCTGGGCGGCCAGCTCTTTAGCCTTGACCGATACATCATCCAGATTGAATGCCCAAAGCTGGCCGGCGCTGAGCAGGCAGAACAGTGCCGAGCCCGCTACCAGAGCGCTACGTAAGCGTTTGGCAGACAATTTTGGTGCGTTACAGGGACTAACAATCACGAGCAACCCTCGCCGAAAACAGATCAAAAAACCAACGGCCAGTTGAAGGGTCTGCAAGGTTTCCGATACGAAAAACCGGCCTTGCCGACCACTCTTGCCAAGTTGGCGAGCATTGTTCCGACTCCGATGGGACAAAATGAGTTCCCCAAACGGTTCAGGACAAGTCTCTACCTAAGTCAAAATGGACCAACGAACGCTGATCCCCGTAGCGCGCGATTATCTAGTAGGCCGCGTTACAACGCATCAGGGGTAACAAAGTATTTATCGGGAAAAACGCCTGTTTTCAGTCGAAAAGCGCTTAAAAAGATGTTTCAAGCGCTTTCAGGTCTGTAACAGGAAGGTTACCGGGCCATCATTGACCAGGTGCACCTGCATATCCGCGCCGAATCTACCTGATGCCACAGTGCCATGCACCTGTTTCGCTTTGCCTAATAGATAGTCGAACAGCTCCTCGCCCAAGGCGGGGGGGGCCGCGGTCGAGAAACCCGGGCGCAACCCGCTCCTGGTATCGGCGGCCAGGGTGAACTGCGAGACCAGCAGCAAACCGCCGCCCACATCCGCCAGGGACAGGTTCATCTTGCCCTCGGCGTCGCTGAACACCCGATAGTTAAGCAGCTTATTGAGAAGTTTGTCGGCGCTGGCCCGAGTGTCCTGGGGCTCGACGGCCACCAGTACCAGCAAACCCTGGTCGACCGCGCCCACCACCTCGCCCGCTACCTCGACGCGCGCGCCACGCACACGCTGCAACAGGCCCTTCATGCTTCGTCGGGGGCCAGGTCGAGCAGGCGCCGCGCCATCCGATCGGCAGCACGCACCAAGGCATCGGTAATCCCCGGTTCGGCGGCGGCATGGCCGGCATCCCGGATGATTTGCAGTTCGCTGTTGGGCCAGGCCTGGTGCAATTCCCAGGCGTTATCCAGCGGGCAAATCACGTCATAGCGACCATGGATGATCACACCGGGCAGGTGGGCGATCTTGCCCATGTCGCGGATCAACTGATTGGGTTCAAGGAAGGCGTTGTTGGTGAAGTAGTGGCATTCGATGCGAGCGATGGACAGCGCGCGCTGAGGCTCGGAGAAACGATCGACCACCAGTGGGTTCGGACGCAGGGTCGCGGTCCGGCCCTCCCAGGTGGACCACGCCTTGGCCGCGTGCATCTGGGCAATCTGGTCGTTGCCGGTCAGGCGCCTGTGGAACGCACCGAGCAAATCGCCGCGCTCGTCCTGCGGGATGGGCGCGATGTAGTCCTGCCAGTAATCGGGGAACAGCCGGCTGGCACCGGCCTGATAGAACCATTCGATTTCCTGCGGGCGGCACAGGAAAATCCCGCGCACGATCAGGCCGTGCACCCGCTCCGGGTGGGTTTGCGCGTAGGCCAGCGCCAGGGTCGAGCCCCAGGAGCCGCCGAACAGCACCCATTTGTCGATGCCCAGGTGTTCGCGGATCCGCTCAAGGTCGGCGACCAGGTCCCAGGTGGTGTTGTTTTCCAGGCTGGCGTGGGGGGTGGAGCGCCCGCAACCGCGCTGGTCGAAGGTGACGATGCGATACAGATTGGGATCGAAGTAGCAGCGGCTCTGGGCATCGCACCCGGCGCCGGGGCCGCCGTGAATGAACACCACCGGCAAGCCTTCCGGTGAACCGCTTTCGTCGACATACAGCGTGTGGGTCTCATCGACGGCCAGATCGTGCCGGGCGTAGGGTTTGATCTGCGGGTACAAAGTCTGCATTGCGCGCTCCGTAAGGGGTCGAGTTCATCCCTGGGGGGACTTCTATTATTCTGCCGTCCGGCATCATAAACCCGAATTACGTCAATGAGCATGCACTTGCAGAGCCAGAGTTTTTCGCCCCTGAAAAGATCGCAGCCTGCGGCAGCTCCTACAGGGTTTTGTGTCGACCTGTAGGAGCTGCCGCAGGCTGCGATCTTTTGATTTTTATCCTTTGTAGTGTTGCTGCCCCCAAGCCAGCAAGCCTTGCAACAACTCCTTGAGTACCACCCGCGTTGGCTCCGCCAGATCCGCCCGATAGCGGAACGGTTCGAACTCTTCCATATAAGTGCACTGGCCCAGTTCCAGTTGCACGGCATGGATGTTTTGCGCCGGGTTGCCGTAGTGACGGGTGATGTGACCGCCCTTGAAACGACCGTTCAGCACATGGCTGTAGTCCGGGTGCGCGGCGCAGATCGCTTCCAGTTGAGTCGCCAGCTGAGGATCGCAACTGGCGCCGTTGAAGGTGCCGAGGTTGAAGTCCGGCAGTTTGCCGTCGAACAGGTGCGGGATCAGCGAGCGGATCGAGTGCGCATCGAACAGCAATGCATAGCCGAACTCGGCTTTGAGTCGCGCCAGTTCCTGCTGCAGGGTGCTGTGGTACGGCGTCCAGATCTGCTCCA
Organism: Pseudomonas fluorescens; assembly: GCF_902498195.1. Classification (GTDB taxonomy): domain Bacteria; phylum Pseudomonadota; class Gammaproteobacteria; order Pseudomonadales; family Pseudomonadaceae; genus Aquipseudomonas; species Aquipseudomonas fluorescens_BU. The sequence continues at coordinate 363,266 of NZ_CABVIY010000005.1, forward strand.
GATAGGTCGCGCGCTCGGCTTTCGAAGGTTCCAGCCCTTCGCGGAACAGCGGCACGCCGTCAAACAACGTCGCCGGGTACAGGCCGGTCGTGGCGCCGACGTACAACGGCTTGTCATCGGACGGACGGTTCAGGTCAATGACGAACCGTGAATACTCGGCCGCCAGGGTGCTGGCGCCCAGTTCGGCGGCGAAGTCGTAGAGCTGCGGGATGTGCCAGTCAGTGTCCGGCAGGCTTTGCGCCTCGGGGATCAGCCCGGCCTCGACCGCAGGGGTCAGGCGCACACCGGCGTGGGGCATGCTGATCAGCAGCGGCACGCGGCCTTGTTTGAAGTTCAGAACCTTATCCACAACTGCTCTCCTACAGGCTTGTTTCGACGCCGTGACGCACGACGCGTTTTTCCAGATCACCGCCCAGCCAGTACGACAAGTCGGCCGGACGATCGATTTGCCAGGCGACGAAATCCGCGACCTTGCCCGCCTCGATCGAACCGTGGGTGTCGGCCATGCCCAGTGCGCGGGCGGCATGGATCGTCGCGCCCGCCAGGGCTTCTTCCGGGGTCATGCGGAAACAGGTGCAGGCCATGTTCAGCATCAGGCGCAACGACAGCGCCGGCGAGGTGCCGGGATTGAGGTCGCTGGCGATGGCGATGTTCACGCCGTGCTTGCGCAGGGCTTCCATCGGCGGCAACTGGGTTTCACGCAGGAAGTAGAACGCGCCCGGCAGCAGTACGGCGACAGTACCGGACGCGGCCATGGCAATGGCGTCTTCTTCGGTCATGAATTCCAGGTGGTCGGCGGACAACGCGTGGTAACGCGCCGCCAGGCTGGAACCGTGCAACGACGACAACTGCTCGGCGTGCAGCTTCACCGGCAAGCCAAGTTTTTGAGCGGTGATGAACACCCGCTCGACCTGCGCCGGGGAAAACGCCAGGTATTCGCAGAAGGCGTCGACCGCATCCACCAGCCCTTCAGCGGCCAGGGCCGGGAGCATTTCAGCGCAGATGTGATCGATGTAATCGTCGGCGCGATCCTTGTACTCCGGCGGCAAGGCGTGAGCGGCCAGGCAGGTGCTGCGCACGCTGACGGGCAGTTCGGCACCGAGGCGACGGGCCACCCGCAGCATTTTGCGTTCGTTGGCCAGGTCGAGGCCGTAGCCGGATTTGATTTCGATGCTGGTGACGCCGTCGCGCATCAGGCTTTTCAGGCGCTTGGCGGCGCTGGCGAACAACTCGTCTTCGCTCGCCGCACGGGTCGCGCGCACCGTGCTGGCGATACCACCACCGCTGGCGGCGATTTCCGCGTAGCTGACGCCTTGCAGGCGCTGCTCGAATTCGCCGCTGCGATTACCGCCGAACACCGTGTGGGTGTGGCAGTCGATCAGGCCCGGTGTCACCCAGGCCCCGTTCAAATCATTGACCGCCGGGTATTCGCCCGTCGGCAGTTCACTGCGCGGGCCGACCCACTCAATGTGCGCACCGGACGTCACGATGGCGGCATCCTCGATGATCGAGTACACGCCTTGGGCCATGGTTGCGACGTGGCAGTGTTGCCAGAGGGTTTTCATCCCTTAGTCTCCACAGTATTCAAAATCGATTCGCTGTAGGAGCTGCCGAGTGCAACGAGGCTGCGATCTTTTGATCTTGCTTTTAAAAGATCGCAGCCTCGTTGCACTCGGCAGCTCCTACAGGGGGCCATTACAGGCTAGGCAGCAACTTCGCCGTGACCAGTTCATTCAGGCAACGGGTTGCCAACAACTCGCTCGCCGCATTGATGTCCGGCGCAAAGAAGCGGTCCTTCTCATAGAACGGCACTTCCTTGCGCAGAATTGCCCGGACTTTTTCCAGTTTCGGCGAAGTCTCCAGACCATTGCGCAGGTCCAGGCCCTGAGCGGCGGCCAGCCACTCCACAGCCAAAATCCCACGGGTATTTTCGGCCATTTCCCACAGGCGCTTGCCGGCCGCCGGGGCCATGGACACGTGGTCTTCCTGGTTGGCGGACGTCGGCAGGCTGTCCACCGAATGCGGATGGGACAGCGCCTTGTTTTCACTGGCCAGTGCCGCCGCCGTCACCTGGGCGATCATGAAACCGGAGTTCACACCGCCATTGGCCACCAGGAACGGCGGCAGTTGCGACATGTGCTTGTCCATCATCAGCGAGATGCGACGCTCGCTCAGGGAGCCGATTTCCGCGATGGCCAGCGCCATGTTGTCGGCGGCCATGGCCACCGGCTCGGCGTGGAAGTTGCCGCCGGAAATCACGTCACCTTCAGCGGCAAACACCAGCGGGTTGTCGGACACGGCGTTGGCTTCGACCGCCAGCACGTCGGCGGCCTGGCGGAACTGGGTCAGGCAGGCGCCCATGACTTGCGGCTGGCAGCGCAGGGAGTACGGGTCCTGGACCTTTTCGCAGTTCTCGTGGGAATCGGACACTTCACTGCGCTCGCCCAGCAGATCGCGGTAAGCCGCGGCGGCGTCGATCTGGCCTTTCTGGCCACGGGCCGCGTGGATGCGTGCGTCGAACGGCGAGCGCGAGCCCAGCACGGCTTCAACGGTCAGGCCGCCCAGCGCCAGGGCACCGGCGAACAGGTCTTCGCCTTCGAACAGGCCACGCAGGGCAAACGCGGTGGACACCTGCGTGCCGTTGAGCAGCGCCAGGCCTTCTTTCGCGGCCAGGGTCAGCGGGGTCAGGCCGGCGACTTTCAGCGCCTCCTTGGCTTCCATCCACTCACCCTTATAGCGGGCCTTGCCTTCGCCCAGCAGCACCAGCGACATGTGTGCCAAAGGCGCCAGGTCACCGGAGGCACCGACCGAACCTTTCAATGGAATGTGCGGGTACACCTCGGCGTTAATCAGGGCGATCAGTGCGTCGATCACCACGCGGCGAATACCGGAGAAGCCACGGCTCAGGCTGTTGACCTTGAGCACCATGACCAGGCGCACCAGGGCGTCGCTGATCGGCTCGCCGACACCGGCAGCGTGGGACAACACCAGCGAGCGCTGCAGGTTTTCCAGGTCTTCGCTGGCGATGCGGGTCGAGGCCAGCAGGCCGAAACCGGTGTTGATGCCGTACGCGGTGCGGTTTTCGGCGAGGATCTGTTCCACGCAGGCGACGCTGGCTTCGATCTGGGCCGAGGCGCTGTTGTCGAGGGTCAGTTTCACCGGCTGCTGATAGACATCACGCAGTTGGGCCAGGCTCAGTTGACCGGGAATCAGGTTAAGCGCAGTCATTTTTAGCTCCTTTTGAGAGTTTTTTAATTAACTACCAGACGCTCCGGAAATGTCCGTTGTCCGTCGCTTCCCGCCTTTTGGGCGGGCTGGCGCCTTGGCACGCTGGTGTTGGGAAAAATCAGTTCAGATTCGGTAACGCCTTTTGCAGCAAATTCGGATCTTTCAAAACGCTGGCAGCCGCAGCGATATCCGGCGCCAGCCAGCGATCCTGGTCGTAGGCAGGAACGCGCTCACGCAACAGACGCCACGCCGCATCGGTGCCGGCGCCGAAGCGTTGCTCTTTCAGGAATTCAAACGCCTGGGCGGCCAGCAGGTACTCGATGGCGAGGATCTGCGTGCAGTTTTCCAGCGCGCGATGCAGCTTCAGCGCGGCATTGGTGCCCATGCTCAAGTGATCTTCCTGCAGCCCGGAGGTGACATAGTTGTCGAGCACTGCCGGTTGCGCCAATTGGCGGTTTTCCGCGCACAGCGAAGCGGCAACGTATTGCACGATCATCATCCCGGAGTTCACCCCCGGATTGGCCACCAGGAACGCCGGCAGGCCGCTGACGTGCGGGTTGATCAACCGGTCCAGGCGACGCTCGGCGATGGAGCCGATTTCCGCCATGGCAATGGCCAGCAAGTCCGCTGCCAGCGCCACCGACTGACCGTGCGGGTTGGCCTGGGACATCACACGGAAGTTGTCCGGCGTCCCCAGCAACAGCGGATTATCGGTGCAGCCGTTGAGTTCTGTTTCGATCTGTTTGATCGCGTGCTCAAGCTGGTCGCGAGCCGCGCCGTGAACCTGCGGAATCGAACGGATGCTCAACGCATCCTGGGTGCGAATGCCTTTGCTCTGGGCAATCACTTCACTGCCATCAAGCAACGCCCGCAGGTTGATCCCGACCTGTTGCATGCCCGGATGCGGCTTGAGCGCGATGATCTCGGCATCGAACGCAGCGATCTGGCCACGCTGGGCCTCGAAGCTCATGGCGCTGATCACGTCGGCCCATTGCAGCAGGCGCGCGGCATCGGCAATCGCCAGGCAGCTGAGGCCGCTCATGCACGGCGTGCCGTTGACCAGGCACAAACCGTCCTTGGCGCCGAGTTGAACCGGTTGCAGGCCCTCTTCCGCCAGCGCCTGCTGTGCGGAGACGATTCGCCCGCGATAGCTGACGTTGCCGACACCCAGCAGCGCGATGCCAATGTGGGCCATGTGAGTCAGGTAACCGACCGAACCCTGGGACGGCACTTGCGGGGTAATGCCACGGTTGAGCAGCGCCAGCAGCGCTTCGACCACCTGGCGGTGAATGCCGGACTTGCCCTGGGAGAAATTGCGAATCGCCGCGCACATGATCGCCCGGGTCTGTTCGTCGGTCAGTGGCGCACCCACGCCACAGGCGTGGCTGAGCAGGGTATTGCGTGACAGTTGAGTGAGTTGTTCACCCTTGAGCGATACGTTCGACAAGGCGCCCAGGCCGGTGTTGACGCCATAAGCGCGTTCACCGCTGATGACAATGCGCTGGACGATCGCCTGGGCATTATCGATGCGTGCCCAGACCTGCGCCGACAGCTCGATCTGTGCGCCATGGCGGGCGACTGCGACCACATCCTGCCAACGCAACGGGGCATCGGCGATAACGATTTTTTCAGCCTGGGACATCATTAACCTCGTGCGTACGACCTGAATATTTTGTGCAGCATTACCACCGCCTTCGCGAGCAAGCCCGCTCCCACATTGGAATGCGTTCACCTGTGGGAGCGGGCTTGCTCGCGAAGGGGCCGGCACAAACGCCGCAAACCTCTTAAACCACCGCCGCCCGTCGCTGCACGAACCGGTCGACGTACTCATCCGCCGGCGAATGCAGGATCTCCCGTGGCGTGCCGACCTGGATCAGGCGGCCGTCCTTGAGGATCGCGATGCGGTTGCCGATGCGCACGGCCTCGTCGAGGTCGTGGGTGATGAAGACGATGGTCTTGTGCAGGGTCTTTTGCAGCTCCAGCAACTGGTCCTGCATCTCGGCGCGGATCAGCGGGTCGAGGGCACTGAAGGCTTCGTCCATCAGGATGATGTCGGTGTCCGCCGCCAGGGCACGGGCCAGGCCCACGCGCTGGCGCATGCCACCGGAGAGCTGGTGCGGGTATTTGTTTTCGTAGCCCTTGAGGCCCACGGTGTTGATCCAGTGCAGCGCGCGTTCGGTGCACATCTGCTTGCTCTCGCCACGGATTTTCAGGCCGTAGGCGACGTTGTCCACCACGGTCTTGTGCGGCAGCAGGCCGAAGCTCTGGAACACCATGCTGATCTTGCGACGGCGAAATTCGCGCAGGGCTTCCATGTCGTATTGCAGGATGTCCACGCCGTCCACCAGGATCGCGCCGCTGGTCGGGTCGATCAGGCGGTTGAAGTGGCGCACCAAAGTGGATTTGCCCGAACCGGACAGGCCCATGATCACGAAAATCTCACCGCTGCCGATGCTCAACGACAGGTCGTTCACGCCGACCACGCAGCCAGTGTCGGCCAGTACCTGATCCTTGGTCTTGCCCTGGCCGACCATGGCCAGCGCTTCCTTGGAACGGTTGCCGAAAATCTTGAAGACGTTTTTGACTTCGATCTTGCTCACGGTTGCGTTGTTCATTTGCTCACCTCATGCCGTGCACGACCGTACGCCTGTGTAATGCGGTCGATCACCACTGCCAGAATCACGATCGCCAGACCGGCTTCCAGGCCACGTCCGACGTTGAGGGTCTGAATCCCCACCAGCACGTCTTCACCCAGGCCACGGGCACCGATCATCGAGGCGATGACAACCATCGACAGGGCCATCATGGTGGTCTGGTTGATCCCGGCCATGATGCTCGGCAGGGCCAGCGGCAGTTGCACGCCGAACAGTTGCTGCCAGCGGTTGGCGCCGAAGGCGTTGATCGCTTCCATCACCTCGCCGTCAACCTGGCGGATGCCCAGGTCAGTCAGGCGGATCAGCGGCGGTGCGGCATAGATCACGGTGGCGAAAATCGCCGGGACCTTGCCCAGGCCGAACAGCATCAGCACCGGGATCAGGTACACGAAGCTCGGCATGGTCTGCATGATGTCCAGCAACGGCATCAGCACCGAGCGCAGGCGATTGCTGCGCGCCGAGAGAATGCCCAGCGGAATGCCGATCAGCACCGAAATGATCGTGGCGACCATCATCAGCGCCAGGGTCTGCATCAGCTTGTCCCAGAGGCCGACCGCGCCCACCAGGAACAGCAGGCCGACGATCACGGCGGTGGTCACGACCTTGCGGGTGGCGTGCCAGGCCACGCCGGCCACGATCGCCAGCATCAGCCACCAGGGCGCCGCACGCAGCAGCCCTTCAAGATTGACGATGGCCCACAACAGGGTGTCGGAGATGTGCCGGAACACGTCGCCGTAGTTGGTGACCAGCGAATCGACCCAACCGTTGACCCAGTCGGCGATGGAAAAGGTAAAGCTTTCGGGAAACATAAGAGACTCTCAATCAAGGGCTTTAGAGCACCGAAAAGCTGTGCTCTAAAGCTTGCCCTTATAAACAAGCTGTTTGAAAACGTAGCGAGCGAAGGCAAGACAAGGCGAAAGCAGGCGAGAAAGCGGAGTTGACTTTAGTCAATGAGCATTTCGAGTCTGCTTTCAACGCAGTATTGCCTCGCGTAGAGCCGTAGGCTCCCAGCACGCAGTAGTTTTCAAAGCGCAGCGTCGATCTTTTTGGCTGCGTCTTCGCTCACCCATGCGTGCCAGACTTCAGGATGTTCCTTCAGGAAGATCTTCGCCAGTTTCGGCGACTCGATGCGTTCCTTGCTCATGCGACCCAGGTTCTGGTTCAGCAGGTCGATGGGCAGGTTGACCTTTTCGAACACGCTCACCAGCTCCGGCGCTTCATCGTGGAAGGTCTTGGACAGGCCGACCTTGATGGTTACGGTTTTGTTCACGCCCGGCTTCTCTTCGAGTTTCACCGCGTCGACCAGGCCCATCAGCGGCGTTGGCGACCAGTAGTAGAACAGGATCGGCTCGCCACGCTTGTAGCTCGACAGCACGGCGGCATCCAGTGCCGGGCCGGTGCCTGGGCGGAAGTTGGTGTAGGAGCTTTCCAGGCCGTAGCTTTTCAGCATTTCGCTGTTGTCCAGCTCACAGGTCCAGCCGGCCGGGCAGTTGTAGAAACGGCCCTTTGAGGGCTCTTCGGCGTCCTTGAACACCGCGGAGTACTTGGCCAGGTCGGCGATGTTTTTCAGGTCCGGGGCCTTGGCTTCCAGCTTACGCTTGGCGTCGCCTTCGATCACGTAGCGCGGCACGTACCAGCCTTCGACGGCACCCACGACCGGAGCACCGACACCCACCACCTTGCCGGCTTTCTCGGCCTTGTTCCAGACCTCGCTGCGCCCGACCCACTCTTCGGCGAACACCTGGATGTCGTTGCTGCTCAGGGCGTTTTCCATGGTGATGGAGTTGCCCGGCAAGCTGTCAGTCTTGCAGTCGTAGCCTTTTTCCAACACGACTTGCAGCACGTCGGTCAGCAGCATGGCGCTTTCCCAGTTCAGGCCGGCGAATTTCACCGGTTTGCCCGACTCGCACCAACCCGCCGCCTGAGTGGCGCCGGCGCTGGCCAGCAGGCCCATGGAAAGCAATGTGGTCAGCAGGGTCTTGTTCGATTTCATTGTTTTGACGCTCCTAATCATGAATTGGCTTACGGCAGTCAAGAGGCATCCAGCCCTGTCCACGTCCAATCAGGCCTGCGCCGCAGCGCGACCGACGTTCAGCTTTTGTTCGGTGACCACGCCCTGCTCGACCGGCAGGATCAGTTGATCGGGCACTGTGCCGTGCCATTTTTTTGCACACACGTAATACAGCGCTGCGGGAACCACCAGGCCGATGATCCAGGAAATATCCACGTCACCCAGGGTTGCCACCAGCGGACCGGTATAGAACTTGGTCGAGATGAACGGCAGTTGTACCAGCACACCGAAGACGTAGACGCTGATACCGAGCAGGTTCCAGCGACCGTAGCGACCGTTCGGGTCGGCCAGCGCCGGTACGTCATAACGCTCGCGGGTGATGCAGTAGTAGTCCACCAGGTTGATCGCGCTCCATGGCGTGAAGAACGCCAGCAGGAACAGGATGAACGACTTGAACGCACCGAGGAACGAGTGCTGGCCGAGCAATGCCATCAGGGTCGCGGCACCGACGATGACCAGCACCCACACCAGACGCTGCAAGCGCGTGACCTTCAGGTCACCACGGAAGCCGCTGATGATGGTCGCGATGCACATGAAGCTGCCGTAGGAGTTCAAGGTGGAGATGGTGACCTTGCCGAACGCGATGCTGAAGTACAACAGCGCAGCGGTGGCACCACTGCCGGCGAATCCAACGATGTAAGCCACTTCATGACCGGCGTATTGGCCATTGGCGGAGGCCGCAGCGAACACGCCCAGGATCATCGCCACCTGGGCGCCAATTACCGAACCTGCGCCGGCGGCGAAAAAGGTTTTCACCGACGACGTCTTGCTCGGCAGGTAGCGTGAATAGTCGGCCACGTATGGGCCGAAAGCGATCTGCCAGGACGCCGCGAGCGACACCGCCAGCAGGAAGCTGCTCCAGCTGAAGTGGCGGATTTCCAGCAGTGCGCCCACGTCGGTCTGGCTCATCAGGCGGCTGAACAGGTAAACAAAGGCAATGACACCAATGACGCTGGCGACACGGCCAATCCAGTGGATCACCCGATAACCGAGCACCGTCACCAGCACAATGACGCTGGCGAAGATCAGGATACCAACGGTGTCACTGACGCCGAACAACTGCCCCAGCGCCTGGCCTGACAGCACGGTGCCCGTGGCGGTGAAACCGAGGTACATCAGACAGACCAGCACGATCGGGATCGCCGCGCCATAAACGCCGAACTGCACCCGGCTGGAAATCATCTGCGGCAGGCCAAGCTTGGGCCCTTGCGCCGCATGCAGCGCCATGACCCCACCGCCGAGCAGTTGACCGATCAACAGACCGATCAACGACCAGAACACATCGCCGCCCAACACGACGGCCAGGGCCCCGGTGACAATCGCGGTGATTTGCAGGTTGGCCCCCATCCACAGGGTGAACTGGCTAAACAGACGACCGTGTCTTTCCGCTTCCGGGATGTAGTCGATCGAGCGTTTCTCGATCAACGGTTTGTTGCCTGCACGCTCGCTGTTAACAGCCATGGTTCAACCTCTGTGGATTGTTATTCTTGGTTGGTGATCTTCTGTAGGAGTGAGCCTGCTCGCGATGAGGCCGGCAGATTCAACATCTGCGTTGGCTGATAGATCGCTATCGCGAGCAGGCTCGCTCCTACAGGGGCAAGCATTACTTGCCGGTAATCATCGGCAGGTTCAGCCCTTGTTCCTTGGCGCAGTCAATGGCGATCTGGTAACCGGCATCGGCGTGACGCATGACGCCGGTCGCCGGGTCGTTGTGCAGCACGCGAGCGATACGCTCGGCCGCTTCGTCAGTACCGTCGCAGACAATCACCATGCCCGAGTGCTGGGAGAAGCCCATGCCGACGCCGCCGCCGTGGTGCAGGGAGACCCAGGTGGCGCCGCTCGCGGTGTTGAGCAGGGCGTTGAGCAGTGGCCAGTCGGATACGGCATCGGAACCGTCCTGCATCGATTCGGTTTCGCGGTTCGGGCTCGATACCGAACCGGAGTCCAGGTGGTCGCGGCCGATCACGATCGGAGCGGACAATTCGCCGCTGCGCACCATTTCGTTGAACGCCAGGCCGAGCTTGGCGCGCAGGCCCAGGCCTACCCAGCAGATACGCGCCGGCAGACCCTGGAAGCTGATGCGCTCGCGCGCCATGTCCAGCCAGTTATGCAGGTGGGCGTCGTCCGGGATCAATTCCTTGACCTTGGCGTCGGTCTTGTAGATGTCTTCAGCGTTGCCCGACAGCGCAGCCCAGCGGAACGGGCCGATACCACGGCAGAACAGCGGACGGATGTAGGCCGGTACGAAGCCCGGGAAGTCGAATGCGTTTTCCACGCCTTCTTCCTGGGCCATCTGGCGGATGTTGTTGCCGTAGTCGAAGGTCGGGACGCCTTGTTTCTGGAAGTCGAGCATCGCTTTGACGTGCACGGCCATCGATTGCTTGGCGGCCTTGATCACAGCCGCCGGCTCGGTCTTGGCGCGAGCGCGGTACTCTTCCCAGGTCCAGCCAGCCGGCAGGTAACCGTTGAGCGGGTCGTGGGCGCTGGTCTGGTCGGTGACCATGTCCGGACGCACACCGCGCTTGACCAGTTCCGGCAGGATTTCTGCGGCGTTACCCAACAGCGCGATGGAAATCGCTTTGCCTTCCTGGGTGTATTTGGCGATGCGAGCCAGCGCGTCGTCGAGGTCTTTGGCTTGCTCGTCGACATAACGGCTTTTCAGACGGAAATCGATGCTGACCTGCTGGCATTCGATGTTCAGCGAGCAAGCGCCGGCCAGGGTTGCAGCCAGCGGCTGAGCGCCACCCATGCCGCCCAGGCCAGCGGTCAGGACCCACTTGCCGGTCAGGTCATCGTTGTAGTGCTGGCGACCGGCTTCGACGAAGGTTTCGTAAGTGCCCTGGACGATGCCCTGGCTGCCGATGTAGATCCAGCTGCCGGCGGTCATCTGGCCGTACATGGCCAGGCCCTTGGCGTCCAGTTCGTTGAAGTGCTCCCAGCTGGCCCAGTGTGGCACCAGGTTGGAGTTGGCGATCAGTACGCGCGGAGCGTTGGCGTGGGTCTTGAACACGCCGACCGGCTTGCCGGATTGCACCAGCAGGGTCTCGTCGTCGTTCAGGTGGGTCAGGCTTTCGACGATCTTGTCGTAGCATTCCCAGTTACGTGCCGCACGACCGATACCACCGTAAACCACCAGCTCCTTAGGGTTCTCGGCGACTTCCGGGTCGAGGTTGTTCATCAGCATGCGCAGCGGCGCTTCAGTCAGCCAGCTCTTGGCGGTCAGCTTGTTACCGCGGGCAGCGCGGATTTCAACGTCACGAAACTTGGTAGGTTTATTGTCAGTCACGAAAAAGACTCCTCAGCGTTCTATCCAAACCAACCCTGGCGGTGGGTATGCCAGCCTGTGCGCGTCAAAGCGCAACAAGCGAATCAGTGGACGTTGCGGGGAGTCTCGATCGACTCATACGCATACGTCTTTACTTGTACATACAAGCATATGCAATCGAGCGGCCAACTTGTTGGACGGGCATTCAAGAAAAACTCTGAAACAGCCGGAGAGCGCCTGAATCAAGGGTTCTGGCGTAGATGAAATTTTTCGAGGGGATGTGTTGGAAGGCAGAAGGGCTGTTACTTGTGCGGTTTATTGCGCCACGCTGGGGCGTTCGGTAACAAAGTGGTGCGCGTTCGGGAACGCTGAAAGCAAAAGATCGCAGCCTCCGGCAGCTCCTACATGGAATGTGTACACCCTGTAGGAGCTGCCGAAGGCTGCGATCTTTCAAAAATCCTGGATCAGCGCGCAGTCAGCTCAATCACACAGCAGGCACCCTTACTGGAGACTTCCAGCAGTGCGCCGTTACCGACCAGTTGCAGGCAATCATGACGACCCAACTGGCAAGCACTGTTACCGACCTTCACCGCCAGCGCATCGCTGACGCTGAACACCAGCACAGTCCCCGCCTCGCTGAAAAACCGCTGCTCGCCATCCAGCCATTGCAGCCGTGCGCTGTAGCGCTGCGGCGCATAAATCAGGTTGAAATCGCGGATCGCCCCACCCAGCAGGGTGCAGGACACCCGGCTCTCGCCGCTGAAGGCAAACGGATCGATCGGTAACAACGGCCGCGTGACCTGACCATCGACTGACAAGGTCATGCCGTCGCCCTGCAACACAGTGATGATTCGCTCGTAACCGGCGAAGGTGGAAAAACCGCCCGACTCACCGATGTCGGCAATCGACAGGCGCCAGCCAAAGCCATCCAGGCCGGCACCGGCATCGCGGGTGATTTCTTCGGTGCTGCCGCCGCCGTTTTTCCATGGCATGCGCGGGTAATCTTTGGCGCGTAAAACCTTCAACTCATTCATTTGTGGAACCGACCTTCCAGACGATGACGGGAACCCGGGTGAATCAAGCGAGCAGCAGTCACTGGCTGACGACCCGACCAGGTGCGGCGACGAATCAGCAGGCACGGCTCGCCCTTTTCAATCTGCAACAACTTGCATTCAGACGGCTCGGCCAGAATCGCCTCGACCACGTGTTCGCCTTCGGTCAGCGGCGCGACCTGGTTCAGGTAGGCGTAAGGCGTTTGCAGGGTGAAGTCCTGCTTGAGGTACTCCGGCGCCACCAATGCGTTGACGAAGCGGTCTTCGATTTGCACCGGAATGTCGTTTTCGAAATGCACGATCAACGAATGGAAGACTTTCTGGCCTTCACGCATGTCCAGCGCCAGGGCGCGCTCGGAACCGGCGGCCTCTTCTTCAAGGGTGATGACCTTGCAGGTGTGGCGATGGCCACGGGAGGCGATTTCGTCGGCGATGTTGTGCACTTCGAACAGCGCGGACTGGCTTTTCGGCTCGGCGACGAACGTGCCGACGCCTTGCATGCGCACCAACAGACCGTCGGCGGTCATCTCGCGCAGGGCGCGGTTGATGGTCATGCGGCTGAAACCCAACTGGCTGACCAACTCGCTTTCCGACGGAACGCGGTAGTGCGGCGGCCAGTTACCGCTGTCGATTTGCTGGGTGATCATTTGTTTGACGCGGGCGTACAAGGGCGCCGGACTGTCGCCCATGTTCGCGGCCAACGGTGACACTGGGGGCGGAGTCGGCACGGTTAATCCTTGGTCATTGAAGAGAGATTGCTAGCTTGCCGGAGTTTACCGGGCAGGCAAACGTCTGTATATGTATATACAAATAACACACGATGAGGTGCTGAACCATGTCCGCCTTCTTTGCCGAACGCGCGCTGCTGCCTAGTGGATGGGCCAACAATGTACGTCTTGAGGTCAGCGCCGATGGCGTCCTGACCCATATCCAGGCCGATTCCCATGCAGATGGCGCCGAACGGTTGAGCGGTCCGCTGCTGCCGGGCATGCCGAACCTGCACTCCCACGCGTTCCAGCGGGCCATGGCCGGGCTGGCCGAAGTGGCCGGTAATCCGAATGACAGTTTCTGGACCTGGCGCGACCTGATGTACCGCCTCGTCGGAAAAATCAGCCCGGAACAACTCGGCGTCATCGCCCGCCAGCTGTACATCGAAATGCTCAAGGCCGGTTACACCTCGGTCGCGGAATTTCACTACGTGCACCATGACACCAGCGGCCAGCCCTATGCAGATCCAGCCGAACTGGCGCTGCGTATCAGCCAGGCGGCCAGTTCCGCCGGCATCGGCCTGACCCTGCTGCCGGTGCTCTACAGCCACTCCGGTTTCGGTGGCCAGACGCCGAACGACGGCCAGCGGCGCTTCATCAACAGCACTGAAAACTATCTGAAACTGCAATCACGCCTGCAACCGCTGCTGGCTCAGCAGAAGGCCCAGTCGCTGGGCCTGTGCTTCCACTCGTTGCGTGCAGTGACCCCGCAGCAGATCAGCGAAGTGCTGGCCGCGAGCGACAAGCAGGTTCCGGTGCACATCCACATCGCCGAACAGCAGAAGGAAGTCGACGACTGCCTGACCTGGAGTGGCCGTCGTCCGCTGCAATGGCTGTACGAAAACACCGAAGTCGACCAGCGCTGGTGCCTGGTCCACGCCACCCACGCCAACCCGGAAGAAGTCACGCTGATGGCCAGGAGTCGCGCCATCGCCGGCCTGTGCCTGACCACCGAAGCCAACCTTGGCGACGGGATTTTCCCGGCGGTGGATTTTCTCGCCCAGGGCGGGCGCATGGGCATCGGGTCCGACAGCCATGTGTCATTGAGCGTGGTGGAAGAATTGCGCTGGCTGGAATACGGGCAACGCCTGCGCGATCAGCGGCGTAACCGCTTGTACGGGGCGGATCAGCCAATGGTCGGCCGCACGCTGTTCGACGCGGCACTGGAGGGCGGCGCCCAGGCGCTGGGGCAGCCGATTGGCGCCCTGGAAGTGGGCAAACGTGCCGATTGGCTGGTGCTGGACGGCAACGATCCGTACCTGGCGACAGCCAGCGGTGACGGAATCCTGAATCGTTGGTTGTTTGCCGGTGGCGATCGTCAGGTGCGCGATGTGCTGGTCAATGGCCAGTGGGTTGTGCGCGATGGCCGCCATGCTGGCGAGGAAGAAAGTAGCCGGGCTTTCACCCAAGTCCTGCGCGACCTCCTGGGTTGACCCAAAAACCACTGTAGGAGCGAGCCTGCTCGCGATGGTGTGTCAGACACATTGCTGTCACTGATACTCCATCGCGAGCAGGCTCACTCCTACAGGGATTTATGCAATCAGTTGGAGGTCTTGGCCATCTGCGTATCCGACGCCCGCCAGATCAGCCGCGTGGTGTCATAACCCTGCTGGCGCGCCTTGCTCAGCAATTCTTCACGCACCACACCGTTGACCGTCGGGGTGCGCGACAACAGCCACAGGTAACGCCGGCTCGGGTCGCCGACAATGGCGGTCTTGTAGTCGTCGCTGACGTACAACACCCAGTACTCGCCCTTCGCCACACCCGGAATCAGCCTTGAAAACCAGGTATCGAACTCGACCCACAATTTGTCGGTCTTGCCCGGCACCTGTGGATAAGCCGTGCCCTTGACCTCTTCCCATTGCCATTGGGCCGTCAGGCAGCGATTCAGCACCGCCACGTTGCCGTCAGGCTTGAGCGTGTAGTGGGCCTCGGATTGCGCGCAGTCGCGCTGGAAATACATCGGCAGACGGGCCAACTCGTACCAGGTGCCCTGGTAGCGCTTGAGGTTGACGCTGCTGGCGGTCTTGGGCGCCAACGGATCCTGGCCAGAAGTGGCACAGCCGGCCAATACCAGGCCGGCAAAAAGCATGATCAACAACCGCTTCATTATTTTTCTCCCGTGGGCACGTCGCCCCGGATTACTTCAGGCCTTGGCCGGAAAACATCAGCACTTTGTCACCGGCGTACTGCACGCTGATAAAGCTGTTCTTGTCGCCCCAGGTGCAACTGGACATGCCGAGCGCACCTGAACAATCGGCGGGTTTGCCCAGCAGGGTCTCAACCTCGGCCTTGTCCATGCCGGACGAGAGTTTCGAGTAGTTTTCCTGATTGACCTTGCTGCACGCAGCCAACAGCACGCAGAACGAAAGCAGGGCGATGGATCGCAGCGACATGGTGTAACTCCAGGGGCATAGGGGATTGGCATGGCTGCCAAGCAGAACCTTAGAAGAGAAAACCCCTCTTGGGTTCCCTCGCCGAACGCCTATTTATGGGGCCGCTCGTCTGCCTTTCGTCAAGGAATCAACCACTTTGTGCGGCTATCGGGCATTTCGTCGGTTTTATCAAGAAAGCGCCTAATCTTTGGCGCCGCTCAGTCGACATACAAGGCAGCGCAATGCTCATGGATGTCGCCATTGCCCCTCTTTGCCACAAGTCTTACCGCGGTAGCTCATTTAATGACCAGAAACATGAAGTTCAGCCACAAAATCCTGTTGGCTGCCGCCCTCGTGGTGGCCGTTGCATTTGCCTGTTTCATCCTGTTCAACGACTATCGCCAGCGCCAGACACTGCGCAGCAGCACCGAAGCCTCGATGCAGGAACTCGGCAGCCTGACCACCAGCAACATCCAGACCTGGCTGGAAAGCCGCATCCAGTTGCTGCAATCGCTGTCCCAGCAAATCGCCGTGGACGGCAGCGACCTGGCCAGCCTCAAGCGTGCCATCGACCTGCCCGCCTACACCGGTAATTTCCAGCTGAGTTACTTCGGCGGCACCAATGGCGTGATGTTCTCCGTTCCGGCGGGCAACCGCGCGGCGGACTACGACCCGCGCGCCCGTGGCTGGTACAAGGCGGCCAACGGCGCTCAACAGACCATCGTCACAGAACCGTACATCGCGGCGTCTTCCGGAAAACTGGTGATCACCGTGGCCACTCCGGTGAAGCATCAAGGGCAAATGATCGGTGTATCCGGCGCCGACATCGACCTGTCCAGCGTCAGCGCGATCATCAACTCGCTGAACTTCGGCGGTCATGGCCATGCCTTCATCGTCGGCGCCGACGGCAAAATCCTGATCCACCCGGACAGCAAACTGGTGCTCAAGAGCCTGGCCGAGGCCTACCCCAGCGACACCCCGAAAGTCAGCCCGGGCATGAAAGAAGTCGAGATCGACGGCAAGCGCCAGTTCATCTCCTTCACCCACGTCAACGGCGTGCCGTCGGCGGACTGGTATGTGGCGCTGGTACTCGACCAGGACACCGCCTTCGCGATGCTCAGCGAGTTCCGCACCTCGGCGATCGTCGCCATGGTGATTGCCGTGGTGATCATCATTGCGTTGCTGGGCATGCTGATCAATTTCCTGATGCAGCCGTTGCTGACCATGGGTCGCGCCATGCATGACATCGCCGAAGGCGAAGGCGACCTGACCAAACGCCTGAGCATTCACGGCCACGACGAATTCGGCGCCCTGGGGTTGTCGTTCAACCGTTTCGTGGAGCGTATTCACACCTCGATCCGCGAAGTGTCCTCGGCCACCGGCCAGGTCAACGAAGTGGCGCTGCGTGTGGTGGCGGCGTCCAATTCGTCGATGTTCAACTCCGACCAGCAAGCCTCGCGCACCAGCAGCGTCGCCGCGGCGATCAACCAGCTTGGCGCCGCCGCCCAGGAAATCGCCCAGAACGCCGCCCTCGCCTCCCAGCATTCCAGCGATGCCCGCGCCCTGGCCGAGGAAGGCCAGCAGGTTGTGGATAAAACCATCTCGGCGATGCATCAGCTGTCAGCGAAGATCAGCGATTCGTGCGGCAACATCGAGACGCTCAACAGCAACACGGTCAACATCGGGCAGATTCTGGAAGTGATCACCAGCATCTCCCAGCAGACCAACCTGCTGGCGCTCAATGCCGCCATCGAAGCGGCGCGTGCCGGTGAAGCCGGTCGGGGTTTTGCGGTGGTTGCCGATGAAGTGCGCAACCTCGCCCACCGCACCCAGGATTCGGCGCAGCAGGTGCAGAAGATGATCGAGGAGCTGCAAGTCGGCGCCCGCGAAGCGGTCAGCACCATGACTGACAGCCAGCGCCAGAGCGAGAGCAGCGTCGGCATCGCCAACCAGGCCGGCGAACGCCTGGGCAGCGTGACCCAGCGTATCGGTGAAATCGACGGCATGAACCAATCGGTGGCGACGGCGACGGAAGAACAGACCGCCGTGGTGGAATCGATCAACGTCGACATCACCGAGATCAATACGCTGAATCAGGAAGGCGTGGAGAACCTGCAGGCCACCTTGCGCGCGTGTTCCGATCTGGAACAGCAGGCGGCGCGGCTTAAACAGTTGGTTGGCAGTTTCCGGATTTAGTGTCTGCACTGGCCTCTTCGCGGGCAAGCCCGCTCCCACAGTGATCTGTGTTGTTCACAAATCCCCTGTGGGAGCGGGCTTGCCCGCGAAAGGGCCATCAACCGCAATGAAGGTCTAGAACCTTGAACCCGGCCTGGAGAGAAATTCCAATTCCTCAGCCGTAGATTCGCGCCCCAACACCGCATTGCGATGCGGAAACCGCCCAAACTGCGCGATCACTTTCTGATGTTTCTCGGCATAGTCCAGGTAATCGGCAAACAGCGCCCTGTCGTCTTCCGGCTGTTGCGCCAACAGCTCGACGTAGCGAGAGATGCATTCGTTTTGCACGTCGAGATTTTCGCAGTGCTCGAACACCAGATATATAAACACCCGTTGAATGGGTCGTAACTGCCGATCGAAATCCGCAGCGATCCCTTGCGCCACGAGCGCCTGGGCCCGGGCATCGCCGGAATAGGTCTTGGGAGAGTCGCGAAAGATCATTCGCGGCAGTTGATCGAGCAACAGCACCAGGGCCAGCCAACCTTCGGGGCGTTGCGCCCACTCGGTCAATCCGCCGGCCAGTGCCTGTTCGACCAGGTCCCCGAAACGCGTCCGCGCTTCGAGGTCCTGGCTGTCACGCTTGCCGAACCACAACTTGCCCTTCTGCGCCGCCACTTCCTTCGCTGATTCGGCCTCTCCGAACCACCAGTCGAGCAACGGCTGCCAGGGCGCGTTCATGGTTTATTCCTTGTGGTAAGCCGTGGCGCGAGCGACTTCTTCTTTCGAGCCGAGGAACACGGCTACACGCTGGTGCAGGCCATCAGGCTGGATGTCGAGGATACGCTGGTGGCCGTCGGTGGAAGCGCCGCCCGCCTGCTCCACGAGGAACGACATCGGGTTGGCTTCGTACATCAGGCGCAGTTTGCCTGGCTTGGACGGTTCGCGGCTGTCGCGCGGGTACATGAACAGGCCGCCACGGGTCAGGATGCGGTGCACGTCCGCGACCATCGCGGCGACCCAACGCATGTTGTAGTTCTTTTTCAGCGGACCTTCTTCACCTGCCAGCAATTCGCCGACGTAGCGCTGTACCGGGGCTTCCCAGTGACGCTGGTTGGACATGTTGATGGCGAATTCCTGGGTGGATTCAGGAATGGTGATGTTTTCGTGGGTCAGGACGAAGCTGCCCATTTCACGGTCCAGCGTGAAGCCCTTGACGCCGTCGCCCAGGGTCAGCACCAGCATGGTCTGAGGACCGTAGATGGCGTAACCGGCGGCGACCTGCTGGGTGCCTGGCTGCAGGAAGGCCTTTTCATTCAAGGCTTCGTTCTGGCTCAGGTATTCGCTCGGGCAGCGCAGTACCGAGAAGATGGTGCCGACCGGTGCGTTGATGTCGATGTTCGACGAACCGTCCAGCGGGTCGAATACCAGCAGGTAGGCGCCTTTCGGGTATTTGCCCGGGATCTGGTAGGCGTTGTCCATTTCTTCGGACGCCATGCCGGCCAGGTGACCGCCCCATTCGTTGGCTTCGAGCAGGATTTCGTTGGAAATCACGTCGAGCTTCTTCTGCACTTCGCCTTGCACGTTTTCAGTGCCCATGCTGCCCAGAACACCGCCCAGGGCGCCTTTGGATACGGCGTGGCTGATCTCCTTGCAAGCACGCGCCACCACTTCGATCAGGAAGCGCAGATCGGCAGGAGTGTTGTTGCTACGGGTCTGCTCAATCAAATAGCGACTCAGGGTAACGCGGGACATGGAAGGCTCCGGAGGAATGGGGGGCTAAAAACCCGCGCAGTTTAACGCGAGTCGGGGCGCATTTCCTCCTATCAGACGTGATCGGCCGAAGAGAGTTCATGCGCGGGGATTAGCGTAGTTCGAATTGGGCTGCATGTGGGTCGGGGAATGATGGCAATTTCCAGATTTTGTTTGCCTGACAGACCGTATTCGCGAGCAAGCCCGCTCCCACATTTGGCCGCATTTCTGTCGCAGGAACTCGGTCAAATGCGAGAGCGGGCTTGCTCCCGAATGGCGCACAGCGCCAGCCATTCTCAGGATTTGGCGGTTGGTTTGCGCAACAGACTGAACGCCATCGCCGCCAGAAACAGCACACTGAGCAACAACACCGCCCACAGGCCGAACGTCTTCCAGTCGGTGCCCGCCGGCGTCTGCACTGGCGTTGCAACGGGCGCCACGACCACCCCGCCATCAAGCGAAGCCCGGCCCAGCGTCGCCAGCTTCTGCGGGCTGTAATCCGGTATCAGTGTCGACAAGGGCAAATTCGCGGCCTTCACCGTCGCGTTGCCCAACGCCAGCGTGTAAGGCCCCGGCCCCCGCGCCAGAAACACCAGGTGCGTGGCGCGCACGGCGAACTTCAACGCTGGCGCTTGCGCACCCAGGCCACCGCCGCGCTCGTCCACCGTTAACCTGAGCTGCTGCACGGTTTGCCCCGACACCTGCAATTCGTTCTGCACCACATCCTGGCCGCTCTGGGTCAGGCGATACAGCAAGCCGCTGCTCAGGGGCTGCCACGGCAGACTGCTGTCCCGGCGGCCGGCCAGCATGACCGGCGCCAGGCTGTTGGGCTGGTCCAGGTCGATCTGCACGCGTTCGACGCTGACCCCCATCGGCAACTGCCAGATGTACTCGCCCGCCTTCACGCTGCTGCCCGCCAAGGCTTGCGACCACACCAACGGCAGCGGCAGGCTGCGGGAACTGGCGCTTTGCAGCTGCGCCGACGTCAGGATCGGCGCCGACTTCGGCGTACTCCACAACAACCGCAGATAGCGCGCCGACTGTCCCGGGAGGCCGACTTCATGCTGTTCGACCCGTTCGTCGGCAAACGTCAGCCGCGCCACCTGCCCTTCGCCCCAGGACTGCCAATGCTGCAAGTCGTCGCTGGCCTCGATGGTGAATCGCTGGAAACCGTCACGCTCGCTGGTCCAGTCGAGGATCAATTGCTGCAACGGCGCCTTGATACCGCTGGCGTCGAGTAACCAGCCCCGCAGCTCTTCTTCGCCCGCTTCCAGCTGGCTGGAGGGTTGCACTTCGACCAGCGTGCCGTTGGCGCGGGATTGCACGCGCACGCTCGGCGCGCGTTCGGTGGCGTCCGCCGAGGTGTACAGCGGGAACCATTTGACGTCGGTCAGGGTGCGATTGTCGTCGGTCTGCGCGGCTTGCCGAGCCAGGGCGTAGGCCTGCACATCGCCGACCGCATTGAACACGCGCACATCGCCCAGATCGGTCTGGCGCGCATTCAGTTGCGCGGCCAAGGGCAGTTCGAGGCGATACCACGGGCCTTCGCCGCTCACCGACAAGGGCAACTGAGTGGCAAAGTCCGCCGGCTTTTCCTGAGCGCTGGCGGCCAGCGCCATCCCCATCGCAACAGCACCCCACCAGACCAGGTTCAACTTCAGACTCAAGACGACACTCCTTCGGTTTGCGGGGCCGGCTTTTCATCGTCCGACGCCGCCTCGACGCGCTTGGGCGGCAACGGGGCGAAGTAGCCCACCACCAGCAGCAAGACACCCACACCAATGAACGAGACGATCCGGGCGAGGCCACCGCGGTTGCTCAATTCGACAAAGAACAGTTTGGCCACCACGACACCGATCAGCGCCGCGCCAATCAGCCAGACTTCCCGGCGGCCACGCAGATAACCGCCGATCATCAGGCCCAGGGCGATCAGGGTCCAGACAATGGACAGGCCGGCCTGCACCCGCATGGACTCAAGGAGCCGATCCAGCTCGAACGGCACGCCGCTCCACTGGTGCGCCGTGCGCATGACCGACGCGGTGAAGAACACGAACAGCGAAACCCCCGTGATCACCTGAGTGGCCTTGGCTGCGAATTCCCTGTTCACCCCAAGCTGGGTGACGGCGCCGCGGGACCAGACAGACACACCGAACAACGCCAGCATCAGGCCCAACTCCAACGGATTGATCAGCGGCACGTAGGGCAGTGGCTCGGCGCCCCCCTCACTGAAGGCATTCGCCAACCAGAACCAGACGAGCATCAGCAACGCCAGCGGTGCAGCGGCGTACACGCGGTATTCGCGGGCGTAGGGTGACACCGGCCACGGCCAGGCGCGGGGCGCAGCCATCAGCACCAGATACAGGCTCGGCAGAATCGCCCAGCCCAACCAGCGCCAGGCGTTGTATTGCTCGGAAAGCAACAACAAGCCATAGCGCAGTTCCAGGGCCAGCACGCCGATCAACAGCCAGCAGCCGAGTACATGAGCGGCACTCGACGCTTGCGCCGGCAACATCGGTGCCAGGCGCCGAAGCGAGACGAAATGCACCACGAACAGTACCGGCCAGACCAGCCAGCCAAAATCAGCGGCCGGGTGGTAGCGCGAGTACCAGGCCCCCAGCAGCACCAGCGTGGCAGCGGGTATCAACAGGGTGCAGAGCAGCCCCAGCGCTGGCCATTTCAGACGCAGCGCCAACGCCGTCCACAGCGCAACGCTCAGGGTCGCGACAACCAACAGAAGCGTCGCGTGCAGCGGCGACGGTGCAAAGCGCAGCACTTCACTGCCCCACGCCAGCGCCCACCAGGCCGCGCCCCACACCAGCACAATCCGGGACAAAGGCGGCAATCTCAATCGATCAAACGCCATGGCAGGGTGACCGGCTTGCAAGCGCCAGGCACCGACCAACGCCATCACCCCCAGCATCAGCGGTGCCCAGAACCCGCCATGGGCCAGTGGCCGTAACGCTTCGCCGGACAGCGGCCACGATGCGAGAAACAGCAGACCAGCCAACAACTGCACGGCCAGCGCGGTGAACAGCACCGCCCGCGACTCAATACGCACGCCCACCCATAAGGTGACACACCCGGCCAAGGCCCAACTGATCACCGTGCCGTGGATCAGGAAAAACAGGGGCGCCAGCAAATAGAGGAACGTCAGGCCAAGACAGGCCAACACCGGCATGCCTTGGCGCTCCCAGGATTTTGTTTGCTCCGGTAACGCTTTATGCAGCAGGTAAAAGCTGAACAACAGCGCGACACCCAGCATCAGCGCACCCAACGGGGTGCCATCGAGCAGGCTGCCCTCGCCGCTGTGCAATTCGCCGAGAAACGCCAGCGCCGAACCCAGTTGCAGCAATAAGGCAAACGCTCGGGCCAGAGGTCGTTGCTGACGCAGGCCGAGCCAGAAAATCCCCGCGCCCTCCACCGCCCAAGCCGCGGTCGTCCAGCGCGCATCCAGCCCCAACGGAATCGCCAGGCTGGTAAAGATCACAGCCAGGGCCAGGCAGGTTTCCCCCAGCAACACTGCGCGGCCACCCATCAGCAACCGGGCCAGCCCCATGTAGAGCATGCCCAGCGCCAGCGCGCTGAATGCCGCCGCGAACGCCATATGCTGCACCAGGGCGAACTGCAACCCGAAGCCCACCAACGGCGGACCGAACAGCAGCGTGCCATCAACGTAGTCACCCTTGCGTGCAGACCACCGCAACAACGTCTCGCGACTGCCATCCTCGGGCTTGTCGCTCATCTCCAGCAGCTTGCGACGGGCGTACAGCAAGCCGATGGCCAGGTACATCAGGAAGAACAGGATCAGGAACGGCTCGGTGCTCCACAGCAACTCCGGGGTATAAGAGCGCAAGCCCCAGGCAAAACCGATGCCGAAGGTGCCGGCGAAGCCGATGACATTCAGTATGCGCCAGGCCTTGAACCAGGCGATGGCCAGAATGCCAGCGTTGAGCAAGGCGAAATAGCTGAACAGGGCAACGTGGCTACCGGTTCCGGTGGAGGCCAGGATCGGTGCGGCGAAGCCGCCCAGCGCGGCAGCGGCCGCCAGCCCCATGGCATTCTGGGTCAGGGCGAGAATGGCGGAAAACACCGTGATCGCGACCAAAAAGCCAAACGCCGCCGACGGATCAAGCAACGGATGCAGGCGCATCGCTGCAAATACCGTCAGGTACAACACGGCGACCCCGGCGCCTTGCAGCATCAGAGCGTAATGGTGGTTTCGCGCTCGCAGCCACCAGCCCAGCCCGAGCAGCGCCAGCGCCGCCGCCGCAACGCCGGTATAACGCAATTCGATCGGCACCACGATGCCTTCGGTGGCGTAGCGCAGCAGGAAGGCCAGGCCGAGAAACAACAGCACCACGCCGACCCGCAATACGGTGTTACCGCCCAACAACCACGCGCGGGCACGGCTGATGGCGCGCTCGATGACGTTGGGGGCGTGCGCGATAGCGGGTTGTCGCGGTTCTTGCGTGGCCGGCTGCGGTTTCCAGGCATCGACGGGGTGATGTGGACCAGGGCTCGCGGGCTCGAATTCCGGTGGGAGCTCCCAGACCAGCTCAGGGGGTTCGACCGCGGCTTGCGCAATGGCGATGTCGGGGAGCGGGACGGTTTCGCTGGTCGGTGCCGGAGTGTCCAACGCTGTGGCACCAGAGTTTTCCAGAAGTACCAGCCGCTGCTCGACCCCATGCAACGCGACCTGCGTCTGCTCCAGCAGACGGCGCTGCTCGCGGGCCTCGGCGCCCAGACGCCCAATCAGGATGGCCTGGCCGATACCCAATCCGAGCAACGCACCCAGCAGTGCATCGCTGAATGACTCGTCGAGTAGCCAGCCCAGCACCAGGCCCATCAGCATGAAGATCCATTGCATGGTCGATATCCCTAAGCGCAATCCAGGAAGATTAGCGCAGCCAGCTCCAAAAGGATCGCAGCCTTCGGCAGCTCCTACAGGGATATGCGTTCACCCGTAGGAGCTGCCGAAGGCTGCGATCTTTATCTGCGCGCCTAGTATATCGATCCGATCAGAGAGTTACTCCAACGCCTTCCAGATGTCCGTGGCGTATTCGCGAATCGTCCGGTCTGACGAGAACCAACCCATCCGTGACGTGTTCAACACTGCCGAACGCCACCATTCGTTCGAATCGTGCCAATGAGCTTCGACCCGCATCTGGGCGTTCCAGTAGGAGTCAAAGTCAGCGCAGACCAGGAAGCGGTCATAGTCCACCAGCGAATCGATCAGTCCGGTGTAGCGCGATGGATCATCCGGCGAGAACACCCCGCCACGAATCGCCTGCAGCACGTCATTGAGCCGATGGGACGCGGCAATGTCCGGCACCGCGCTGAACTCGTGGTTCTGCTTGCGCGCCTCGACCTGCTGGGCGCTCAGGCCAAAGATGAACATGTGCTCGGCGCCGATGCGCTCGCACATTTCCACGTTGGCGCCGTCCAGCGTACCAATGGTCAACGCACCGTTGAGGCCGAACTTCATGTTACTGGTGCCCGAGGCCTCGAAGCCGGCAGTGGATATCTGCTCGGACAAATCCGCCGCCGGAATGATGCTTTCCGCGAGGCTGACGTTGTAGTTGGGCAGGAACACCACCTTGAGCAGGCCGCGCACGGTCGGGTCGTTGTTCACCACCCGGGCGATGTCGTTGGTCAGTTTGATGATCAATTTGGCCTGGTGATAACTGGCCGCCGCCTTGCCGGCAAAGATCTTCACCCGCGGCACCCAGTCGATCTCCGGTTCGGCGCGAATCGCCTGGTACAGCGCCACGGTGTGCATCAGGTTGAGCAACTGACGCTTGTATTCGTGGATCCGCTTGACCTGCACGTCGAACATCGCCGCCGGGTTGACCGCCACGCCCAAGCGTTCGTGGATGATGTACGCCAGCGCCTTTTTGCTGTGCAGGCGCTGTTCGGCAAAGGCCTTGCGGAACGCGGGCTTGTCGGCGAACGGCTCCAGGGCGAGCAACCCTTCTTCCGGATTATCCAGCAGCTCGGGGCCCAGGGCATCGACCAGCATCGAGGTCAACTCGGAGTTGGCCTGGTACAGCCAGCGGCGGAAGGTAATGCCGTTGGTCTTGTTGTTGATTCGCGCCGGGTAGAGTTTGTGCAGTTCCGAGAACACCGTCTTGCGCATCAACTGGGTGTGCAGCGCGGACACCCCGTTGACGCTGTGGGAACCGAGGAACGCCAGGTTGCCCATGCGCACGCGGCGGCCGTTGTCTTCCTCGATCAGCGACACCGCACGCAGCACATCGAAATCATGGATGCCTTTGGCACGCAGCGAATCGATGTGCTGGGCGTTGATCAGGTAAATGATCTGCATGTGCCGAGGCAACATGCGCTCCATCAAACCGACCGGCCAGGTTTCCAGGGCTTCGGGCAACAGGGTGTGGTTGGTGTAGGACAGCGTATCGACGGTGATCTGCCACGCCGCATCCCAGGCCACGTCGTACACGTCGACCAATTGACGCATCAGCTCGGCGACGGCGATGGAGGGGTGGGTGTCGTTGAGCTGGATCGCCGCGTGGTCGCCCAGGGTCAGCACCGAGGTGTGCATGTTGCGATGACGGCGCAGCAGATCCTGGAGGGACGCGGCGACGAAAAAGTATTCCTGGCGCAGGCGCAGTTCCTGGCCGGCTTCGGTGCTGTCCGCCGGGTAGAGCACGCGGGAGATGCTTTCGGCCCGGGCCACTTCGGCGACCGCGCCCAGGTGGTCACCGGCGTTGAAGCGTTCCAGGTGCAGGTCCTCCATGGCCCGCGCGCGCCACAAACGCAAAGTGTTCACGCTTGCGCCGCGCCAACCGACCACCGGCGTGTCGTAGGCAATGGCGCGAACGGTTTCCGCCGGATGCCAGACTTGCCTGGACTTGCCGCTTTCGTCGGTCACCGTCTCGACGCCGCCGCCGAAGGCGATGGTGTAAACCACCTCCGGCCGCTCGAACTCCCATGGGTTGCCGAAATCCAGCCAGTGCTCGGTCTGTTCCTGCTGCCAGCCATCGACGATGGCCTGGCGGAACAAACCGTGCTCGTAGCGAATGCCATAACCATGACCGGCGATGCCCAGGGTCGACATGCTTTCCATGAAACACGCCGCCAGACGACCGAGGCCACCGTTACCCAGCGCCGCGTCGGGCTCCAGCAACCGGATGCGTTCGAGGTCGACGCCCAGCTCGGTCAGGGCCTCGCGGGCCACGTCGAGCAGGCCCAGGTTGCTCAAGCTGTCGTAGAGCAGGCGGCCGATGAGGAATTCGAGGGACAGGTAATAAACCCGCTTCTGGCCTTTGCGGTAGATCTGCCGCGTGTGGTCCATCCAGTGCTCGACCATGTGATCGCGCGCGGCCAGCGCAATGGCTTCGAACCAGTCATGGTCGAAGGCGTGATCAGGGTCTTTACCCACCGCATAGGTGAGTTTGGTCAAGACGGCGTCGCGGAATGCGGCCACCTCTGCTTCGCGAACAAGTGGTTCTTGAGTCATCGATAAGACCTCGAGCGAGCTTGGAGTTGTCTGAGCCTAGACGGTCTGACAGGCGGTAGAGGCTCTGGTTCGGCAGTTTTTCCTGTGAGTGCAAATCGGTCGGCATTACATTGTCGTGTACATGAATTAATGCAGGGGCCGTGCCGGATTAGCGGTAAATCGGACGGCGAAGAAAAAATCTGGCGAAAGGTTGTTCAAAAATCCACCAGTCCCGGTATGATCGCGCGCCCTGATGCATACGCCTGGTAATACCCTCGATGATGAAGCCCAACCTGATTGCCGCAGCCGAGATCGACCGTCTCGATACCTGGGCCAAATATTCGGCCCCGATGTGCGGCTCGTGCATCTCCAGCTGCTGCACATTGCCGGTGGAGGTCAAGATCAAGGATCTGGTTCGTATCGGCGTGGTCGATGAATTCGAGCTGGGCGATCCACCGAAGAACATCGCCAAGCGTTTGCAAAAGGAAGGGTTGGTCGAGCGCTTCAACCAGAAATCGGGAATCTTCACCCTCCAGCGCATGAGCAACAACGATTGCTACTACCTGGATCGTAAGAGCCGTCTGTGCACTATTTATGAAAAGCGCCCCGACACGTGCCGCAACCACCCGAAAATCGGCCCGCGGCCGGGGTATTGCGCGTACAAGCCCAAGGAAGTGGAGCGCGAGACGAGCAGTCGTCGGACGCTGGAAAAATTCTAATCTTCTCTTTTTCGCCAGCCTCCGTTTGAACTGTCATCTACAGACCGTTAATTGAACCCTGAAAGAGCCCGATGAGTTGTACGGGCTTTTAGTGTTCCCAAAAAATACTGTCTGGACCGTTGTGGAGACGCAACAACCAATTCCTATATTGATCACCCTCATTATCTCCCGCCATACCAACAGTCAGTTACTTACAACTGCCCCCCAATTCAATCTGTTTGTTTGATACACGCCCTCATCTAATACAGACTTTTCCTACAGCATAAAATCTTAATTGGATGTGGGAATAATCCTAAAGATTGATAGGAACCGTCCAAACCAAGCGTGGCCTGTAGAGGCCTTGCCATCAGCCTCGCCCCTCGCTCAACACATATCTTTCGATACAACTTGATAACCCGTCACAGCCCAGCGCTGGAATACCATTACGCTCGCGCTCCCGAAACAATAAGAATTAATCACACATAACCAATGACGACCCAATAACACTTCGTTAATACATGGCAAACAGGATCGAGCCACACAACCTGAATATGCATAACCTGTCAGCAGCCAACTCCTTCGTCATGCGCTTGCTTCAAAGACCCCTGGTTACTCACAAGGACTGTTTTTTTCGGTGAGAACTTTAACCAACAGGAAACTTGCCACCATGCCCCCCTACAAAGTACGTCGAACATTGATCAGTATTTCCTTGTCCCTTTGCACGCTCGCCATCGTCGGCGGCATGACCTACTGGCTTTGGCCAGGGGCAACAGCCGCCACCCCGGCAACCGCGCCCGCCGTTCCGGTGACCGCAGTCGAGATCGGGCGCCAGGATGTGCCGATCCTTATCAATGCCATGGGTAACGTGCGCTCGCAACGTAGCGTGGATGTCCGCCCTCAAGTGGACGGACTGTTAGTGGAGTTTCCGGTCAGCGAGGGACAGCTCGTCAAAAAAGGCGACCTGCTGGCGCGCATCGACGATCGCGCCATCGTGGCCGCGCTGGAGCGCGCCCAAGCCCAACAGGCCGTTGCCCAGGCTCAACTGGCCTCGGCACACGTCGACCTCAGGCGCTATCGCGCGCTGGCCAGTACGCAAGCTGTCTCGGCACAAACCCTTGATCAACAAACCCACCTGGTTGCCCAGCTACAAGCGACACTGAAGAGCGAGCAAGCCACGGTGGCCGCCACTCAGGTGCAGCTGTCCCATACCCGGATTCACGCGCCCAGCGACGGTCGTATCGGCATCCGCAACCTCCACGCCGGCAATTACGTAAGGACAAGTGACGCACAGGCGCTGTTTTCGCTCGTCCAGCTGGACCCCATAGGCATCGACATCGCCTTGCCCCAGGCTCGCCTTCCGCAGCTGCAAGCGCTGATGGCCAGCGCCGACAGATCATCGGTGGTCTTGCGTGCCTACTCCGGGGACGGCGGATCACTCCTGGGAGAGGGTCATCTGGACCTGATCGACAACCGGGTCTCCGGTGCTACGGGGACCGTGCGGATCAAAGGAACCGTCGCCAATGCCCAAGGGCGCCTGTGGCCGGATCAGTCGATCGTGGTCAGCCTACAGGCCGGCATGATGCGCGATGTCCTGGTCGTGCCGCAGCGGGCGATACGACAGGGAGCGAACGACACGTTCGTCTGGCGTATCAGCGACGGCAAAGCCTTCCCGCAGCCCGTGGACGTCGCGTACACCGACGCCGAGATCGCCGTGGTAGAGGGAATCCAGGCAGGCGACCGGATCGTCACAGACGGTTACTCGCGGCTGCGTCCCGGCACGGCGGTCAACATTCTCCAGGCCAAAGATGCTGCCATGCCCGTCGCCAGCCGGAGCACGCCGTGATGACCAACCGCAGTGTTTACGCCTGGTGCATGGACCGTCCGGTCGGCACCATCCTGCTGAGTTTCGCGTTGGTTCTGTTGGGTGTCATCGCCTACCTGCGCCTGTCCATCGCGCCGCTGCCCGAGGCGGATTTCCCCACCATCCAGATCACTGCCAACTTGCCCGGTGCCAGCGCCCAGACCATGGCCTCCTCCGTAGCCACACCCCTGGAGGTACAACTCAGCTCGATTGCCGGCATCACCGAAATGACCTCCACCAGCTCTTTGGGGAAGCTGACGCTGACGCTGCAATTCAGCCTGGATAAGAACATCGACACCGCCGCTCAGGAAGTACAGGTGGCGATCAATACCGCCTCGGCCCGCCTGCCCAGCGATATGCCCAGCCTGCCGGTGTGGCGCAAGGTGAATCCGGCGGATGGCGCGGTCATGATCCTCAGCGTTTATTCCGACACCTTGTCGCTGCTTGAAGTCAGCGACCTCGCCGAAACCGTGCTGGCAAGACGACTGAGCCAGATTGACGGGGTCGGCCTGATCAACGTGATCGGCCAGCGCCGCCCGGCGATCCGGATCCAGGCAAGGCCGGAGGTGCTCGCAGCAGCGGGCGTGACCCTGGCGGATATCCGTACGGCGGTGCAGCAGGCCAGCGTCAATCTGCCCAAGGGCGCACTGTATGGGGAGAACCGGGTTTCCAGCCTGGAAGTGAATGACCAGCTGTTCGAACCCATGGAGTACGGCAACGTCATCGTCACCTATCGCGATGGCTCGGCCGTCCGGGTTCGAGACCTGGCCAGCGTCAGCCTGGGGGCGGAGGACGACTACGTGCAAGGCTGGCCTGATGGCCACTCGGGCGTGTCGCTGCTGATCCGGCGTCAGCCAGGAGCCAACATCGTCGCAACCGCCGACCGCATCAAGCAAGCCCTGCCGAATCTCCAGGCGGTTTTACCCGCGGACCTGACGGTTGAAGTCCTGAATGACCGTACGCGCACCATCCGCTCTTCATTGCATGAAGTCGAATTGACGCTGGCCATTGCCATTATCCTGGTGATTGGCGTGATGGCGCTGTTTCTGCGGCAATGGTCGGCGACCCTGATCGTCACCACAGTACTCGGCGTTTCCATCGTATCGACCTGTGCCGTGATGTACCTGGCGGGATTCAGCCTGAACAACCTGACGCTCGTGGCCATTGTCATCGCCGTGGGTTTTATCGTCGATGACGCGATCGTGGTAATCGAAAACATCCATCGCCATCTGGAGCTCG
Organism: Pseudomonas fluorescens; assembly: GCF_902498195.1. Lineage (GTDB taxonomy): Bacteria > Pseudomonadota > Gammaproteobacteria > Pseudomonadales > Pseudomonadaceae > Aquipseudomonas > Aquipseudomonas fluorescens_BU. Next base: position 393,856 of record NZ_CABVIY010000005.1, read on the forward strand.
GCGAGGATAAACGCACCGCGGCACTCAAGGGTGTCAGCGAAATTGGCTTCACGGTGGTGTCTATCACCGTGTCACTGATAGCCGCCTTGATCCCCTTGCTGTTCATGGGGGGCGTGGTGGGACGTCTGTTCAGCGAGTTCGCCCTGACAGTGGTCGCATCCCTGGTGATTTCGGTCGTGGTCTGCCTGACCCTTGCGCCGACACTGGCCTCGCTGTTCATGAAGGCGCCCACGCACCACACACCCACCGACAAAGGCGTCTTCAGTCGACTGATCGGCGCCTATGACCGCGTTCTGGTTTGGGCGCTCGGGCATCAGCGCTTCATGCTCGGGGTATTTTTTGCCAGCGTGGCACTCAGCGTTGCCAGCTTCGTGATGATTCCCAAAGGTTTTTTCCCCTTGCAGGATACGGCCTTCATCATGGGATTCACCCGGGCGTCCGCCGATATTTCCTATGAGGAGATGGTCGCCAAGCACAAGCAGCTGGAGGCGATATTCAGCAAGGACCCGGCCGTTACCGGTTTCAACCATGCCGTCGGTGGCAGCACGACCGATTCGATCGGAAACGGTCGGGTGTGGCTGGTGTTGAACGACCCGGGGGATCGCGACGAGACCGTCAGCGAAGTCATCGACCGGCTGCGCCCACAGCTGGCGAAGGTCACCGGTATCCAGATATCCCTGCGCGCCGTTCAAGACATCAACCTCAGCGCCGGCCAGCCCCGAGCTCAATATCAATATGTGCTTTTGGCGCAAAGCAGCGACGAACTCGCGACCTGGGCCACTGCCCTGGCCGATCGCCTGCGCGCAAGTCCGTTGTTCCGTGACGTGTCTCACGACCTGCAACTGGATGCCAACATCACCCGCATCACACTTGATCGGGATGAAGCGGCCCGCTACGGCTTCACGGCACGCGACCTTGACAATGCGCTTTATGACGCCTTCGGCCAGCGACAAATCAGCGAGTATCAAACCGAAGCCAATCAGTACAAGGTCTTGCTTGAACTCAGCACCGCGCAACGTGGCAATACCGAAAGCCTGAGCTATTTCCATCTGCGCTCACCACTCAATGGTCAGATGGTCCCATTGCTTGCGTTTGCTCGCGTTGAACCACCCACGAGCGGTCCTGTCGTGATCAATCACAACGGCATGCTGCCGGCGGCCAACCTGTCGTTCAATCTTGCCCCCGGCGTCGCCCTTGGGCAGGCAGTGAGCACCCTCCAGAACATCGAACGGGAGATCGGCATGCCGGCTTCGGTGAGCGGCACCTTCCAGGGTTCCGCCCAGGCGTTCCAGTCATCGCTGGCCAGTCAACCCTTCCTGATCCTCGCTGCACTGGTGGCCGTTTACATCATCCTTGGCGTGCTCTATGAAAGCCTTGTGCACCCGCTCACCATCCTTTCCACCCTGCCCTCGGCGGGCATCGGCGCGATTCTTCTGCTGTGGTTGTGGCAGCTGGATTTCTCGGTAATGGCACTGATCGGCCTGATCCTGCTGATCGGACTGGTCAAGAAAAACGGCATCCTGCTGATCGACTTCGCCTTGCAGGCCCAGCGTGAACACAACCTGTCGCCACGGGAGGCGATTCATCAAGCCTGCCTGGCGCGTTTTCGCCCGATCCTGATGACCACCCTCGCGGCCCTGTTCGGCGCCGTGCCCTTGATGCTGGCTTTCGGTACGGGCGCGGAGCTGCGCGAACCACTTGGGGTGGTGATCGTCGGCGGGCTGATGCTCAGCCAGGTATTGACCATGCTGACCACTCCTGTGGTGTTCCTGGCACTTGACCGACTGTTCCATGGAGACAAACGTCGCCAGATCCCCGAGCTGGAGCATGCGAAATGATCTACAGAACACCTCTGCTCACTCTGTTGCTGTTGTCTGCCTTGGCAGGTTGCGCCAGCCAATCGAATCCCGCGATGCCGCTGCAGGAGATCCCGTCAACAACAGCGTCCGGTCCAGCCCTCGATTCCCTGGCACAGCGCTGGTGGGAAAGCTTCGAAGACCCAGCGTTGAATCGCCTCATGACCGATGCTCTTCGCGATAACCTCAACCTGGCCGCTGCCGCCGAACGGGTCCGGGAAGTGCGCGCCCAACACAATCTGGCAGCCACCGAGCTGTATCCCGAGATCGGCGCAGTCGCCAGGTACGGTCGATCTCGAACGGCACTGGACGGTGCGAGCACCAAGTACTCCTACGGAGTGGACCTGGCATGGGAGCTGGATCTTTTCGGTCGCCTGAAAGCCCTGCGCAATGAAGCTGGCGCCGAACTGAATGCAGCCCAGCAGGATTATCTGAGCCTGCGGCTCACTTTGATGGCGGAGGTGGCCAATAACTACCTTCAGTATCGACTTGCCCGGCAGTTGATGGGCATCGCGACCGAGACCGGCATCAACCAGGCGCACACCGCACGCGTCACTCGCGCTCGACTGGAGCAGGGATCGGCAAATCGCCTTGATCTGGAGCGCATCGAATCCCAGGTCGCGATCACCCAGGCCGAAATACCGACGGCGCGGCAACAGGCACAGTCCGCCAGCTATAACCTCGCTTACCTGCTGGCCAGCGAGCAGCCAAGGATAGACAGCCTGCTTGCCGAGACACCGCCCTCATCAATACGATTTTCCGAGTCGGCACTACCGCAACTGTTGTCGATTCCTGCCGAGGTTCTCCGTGAGCGGCCGGACGTCCGGGCCGCTGAACAACGGTTGCTCGCCGCTGGTGAGTCACTCGTCGCAGAAAAGGCCGCACGCTACCCTCAATTGACGCTGGGGGTGCTGGCAATGTTCGAGCAGGGAGGTGCAGCGCCCTGGGCATTGACCAGCCAACTGTTCCAGCCGCTGTTCAACTTCGGTCGGCTCGACTCGCAGATCGAAGCGAGCGATGCCCGCCGCGAACAGGCCAGGCTCGCCTACCAACAGAGCCTTCTGCAGGCGCTGCGCGAAGCGCACACGTCAATTCACGCTTATGGTCAAGGAATCAATCGACAACACGAGCTCGACAAGGCCACCGCTGCCGCCGCCCGCGCCGTCGACCTGGCCAGGCAGCAGTACCAGGCGGGCACTGTTTCCATGCTGGAAGTCCTGGATGCCGAACGCAGCCTTTTCAGCGTGCAACGTAGCCAGGCTCAGGCAAAAGTGGACGTCGCACTGCGTTGGGTGGACATCAATCGAACGCTGGGTATTGCACCCATGCAGACATCACCTGAAATGGAGAATGAGAACCGCGAGGTCGATCCGGATCAGAACACCTGATCTTCTGATCACACACAGGCGCTACCCGCCTCGCAAAACACGCACAAACAAAAACGCCCCCGGCCTTTCGACCGGGGGCGTTTTCATTCAGCCGGGGCTAATTACGCCTTGGCTTTCTTGGCAGCGCGGGTACGCTCGCTTTCGTCCAGGATCTTCTTGCGAAGACGGATGGACTTAGGCGTTACTTCGCACAGCTCGTCGTCCTGGATGAATTCCAGAGCCTGTTCCAGGGTGAAGCGAACAGGTGGAACCAGGGCGATGGTTTCGTCTTTACCCGAAGCACGCATGTTGTCGAGCTTCTTGCCCTTGGTAGGGTTAACGCCCAGGTCGTTGTCACGGCTGTTCAGACCAACGATCTGACCGTTGTAGATTTCCTGACCGTGTTCAACGAACAGCTTGCCACGCGCCTGCAGGGTTTCCAGAGAGTAGGTCAGTGCCTTACCGGTTTCAACCGAAACCAGAACGCCGTTCTGACGGCCGGACATGTCGCCGGACTTCATCACGTCGTAACGGTCGAAAATCGAGGTCAGGATGCCAGCACCGTTGGTCAGGGTCAGGAACTGGTTACGGAAACCAATCAGACCACGAGCAGGGATGTTGTATTCCAGACGTACACGGCCCTTGCCATCCGGCACCATGTTGGTCAGGTCGCCCTTACGCAGGCCCATCTCTTCCATCACCTTGCCCTGGGATTCTTCCGGCAGGTCGATGGTGACGTTTTCGTACGGTTCGTGCTTCACGCCGTCAACCAGACGGATGATCACTTCCGGACGGCCTACAGCCATTTCGAAGCCTTCGCGACGCATGGTTTCGATCAGTACCGAGAGGTGCAGCTCACCACGGCCGGAAACCTTGAACTTGTCAGCCGAGTCGCCTTCTTCAACGCGCAGTGCAACGTTGTACAGCAGCTCTTTGTCCAGACGTTCCTTGATGTTACGGGAAGTCACGAACTTGCCTTCTTTACCGCAGAATGGCGAGTCGTTTACCTGGAAGGTCATGGAAACGGTTGGCTCGTCAACGGTCAGCGGCTTCATCGCTTCGACCGTGTCCGGGTGGCACAGGGTGTCGGAGATGAACAGCGAGTCCATGCCGCTGATGCACACGATGTCGCCTGCAGCAGCTTCTTCAACGTCTACACGGTGCAGACCGTGGTGACCCATCAGCTTCAGGATACGACCGTTACGCTTCTTGCCGTCGGCGCCGATAGCCACAACCGGGGAGTTCGGCTTGATGCGACCACGAGCGATACGGCCAACGCCGATAACACCCAGGAAGCTGTTGTAGTCCAGTGCGGAGATTTGCATCTGGAACGGACCGTCACGGTCAACAGCCGGCGCCGGTACGTTGTCGACGATCGACTGGTACAGCGGGGTCATGTCTTCAGCCATTTCGGTGTGGTCCAGACCGGCAATACCGTTCAGGGCCGAGGCGTAGACGACTTTGAAGTCCAGCTGTTCTTCAGTGGCACCCAGGTTGTCGAACAGGTCGAAGATCTGGTCCAGAACCCAGTCCGGACGCGCGCCTGGACGGTCAACCTTGTTGATGCACACGATTGGGCGCAGGCCGGCTTCGAAAGCCTTCTTGGTCACGAAACGGGTTTGCGGCATAGGGCCGTCTTGAGCGTCAACCAGCAGCAGAACGGAGTCGACCATCGACATTACGCGTTCAACTTCGCCGCCGAAGTCGGCGTGGCCCGGGGTGTCCACGATGTTGATGTGGTAGCCGTTCCAGTTGATGGCGGTGTTTTTCGCCAGAATGGTAATACCGCGCTCTTTTTCCTGGTCGTTGGAGTCCATCACGCGCTCGTCGTTGAGCTCGTTGCGCTCCAGGGTGCCGGATTGACGCAGGAGTTTGTCTACCAGGGTGGTTTTACCATGGTCAACGTGAGCAATGATGGCGATGTTGCGTAGATTTTCGATCACTTGTGTATCTCGATCAGAGGATTCGGTGCGCTGACAAGTCTTGGCAGCGATTTACAGTAGAGTCAGGCCTTGCCGTTACAGCTTGACGGCGGCGTCGGGGGGCCGGTGACGCAAGCCACAGGCAAACAGCCCCGGGCACTTAGCTCGGTCGATAAACGCGCACATTGGCATGCCCCTCACTGAGCAAATGGTGGGCATGCAGGCGACTCATCACGCCTTTGTCGCAATAAAGCAGGTACTGGCGAGTAGGGTCCAGTTCCTTGAAACGAGCGTTCAGTGCATAAAACGGCATCGTTTGTACCTCGATACCAGCGAGTTCCAGCGGGTCATCCTCGGCCGCATCCGGGTGGCGGATGTCGATCACGATCTGACCGGCCAGCGCGTCGCTGACTTCTTCAATTTGAACGTCCTGGCCCAACTCGTCGATCACCCGATCGATCGGCACCAGCTTGGCGTTCTCGAGCGCACGCTCAAGCACCGCCATGTCGAATTCTTTCTCTTCGTGCTCCACGCGATGACGCTTGGCAGCAGTCTTGGGGTTCACCGAGATGACCCCGCAGTACTCCGGCATGTGCCGGGCGAAATCGGCGGTACCGATTTCGTTCGCCAGGTCGATGATGTCCTGCTTGTGACTGGCGATCAGTGGACGCAAGACCAGCTTGTCGGTCACACAGTCGATCACGGACAGGTTCGGCAACGTCTGGCTCGACACCTGGGAGATCGCCTCACCGGTCACCAGTGCCTCGATCTGCAGTCGATCGGCAATTCGGGAGGAAGCGCGCAACATCATACGCTTCAATACTACGCCCATATGACTGTTATCGACTTTACCGAGAATTTCTCCCAGCACTTCCTCGAACGGCACACTGACAAATAACACGCGTTGGGAGCTGCCGTACTTCTTCCAGATGAAATGCGCGACTTCCATGACGCCCAGTTCATGAGCTCGTCCGCCCAGATTGAAGAAGCAGAAATGCGCCATCAGCCCGCGTCGCATGATCTGGTAGGCCGCGACGGTGGAGTCAAAACCACCGGACATCAGCACCAGCGTCTGCTCCAGCGCACCCAGCGGATAACCACCGATGCCAGTGTGCTGGCTGTGGATCACGAACAACCGTTGGTCGCGAACTTCGATGCGGACTTCGATTTCGGGCTTTTTCAGGTCGATCCCGGCGGCCCCGCACTGGCGACGCAACTGGCTGCCGACGTATTTTTCAATATCTATCGAGCTGAATGGGTGCTTGCCGGCGCGTTTGCAACGCACCGAGAAGATTTTCCCGGCCAGTGCATCACCGTAGTGCTGCTTGCACTTCTCCACGATGTCGTCGAAATCACCCAGCGGGTACTCGTCGATTTGCAGGAAGTGTGCGACGCCCGGCATGCAGCTCAGGCGCTCACCCATCTCTTTCAGGGCCTTGGGGTCGCTGATGCGGGTTTCCAGCTCGAGGTTGTCCCATACGCCGTTCACCACCACGGCCGGGTCCAGATCGCGGAGCACGGCACGGATGTTCTTGGCCAATTGGCGGATGAAACGCATCCGTACCGGGCGGCTCTTGATGGTGATCTCGGGGAAGACTTTTACGATTAATTTCATGGAAACAGCGCGCGCAGGGCCTGCCGAAAAAGGGGGGCGCGGATTATAGCGGAAATTGCTCAAGGTTTAACCAGTTAATGTGCAGAAGGTTTTGCACGCACCAAAGCGGTTCATTTTTTCATATTAACGCTACATTAAGGGGCGCGTTTTTCCGCTTTTATCGGCCTCGCACCTCTATAAGCATGAAATTGGGGCAAAAAACCCATGGTGGGGCACTGGCATGCAATTTGCTCCCTTGTGAGGCAGGTTGCCTTGGCAGAGTATTCGCGCCGGCATCACAAACATTTAAGGGCATCCACTACTAGCCCTAAGCCACCCGGAGGACACTATGTCGAAGTCGGTTCAACTCATTAAAGATCATGACGTCAAGTGGATTGATCTGCGCTTCACGGACACCAAAGGCACCCAGCACCACGTGACCATGCCGGCTCGCGATGCGCTGGATGATGACTTCTTCGAAGTGGGCAAAATGTTCGACGGTTCGTCCATTGCCGGCTGGAAAGGCATCGAAGCCTCCGACATGATCCTGCTGCCGGACGACTCCACCGCGGTTCTGGATCCGTTCACCGAAGAACCGACCCTGATCCTGGTCTGCGACATCATCGAGCCTTCCAGCATGCAAGGCTACGACCGCGACCCACGTGCGATCGCCAAGCGCGCCGAAGAACACCTGAAATCCACCGGTATCGGCGACACCGTGTTCGCCGGTCCAGAGCCAGAGTTCTTCATCTTCGACCAGGTGAAGTTCAAGTCCGACATTTCCGGTTCCATGTTCAAGATCTACTCCGAACAAGGTTCGTGGATGTCCGACCAGGACATCGAAGGCGGCAACAAGGGCCACCGTCCAGGCGTCAAAGGCGGTTACTTCCCTGTTCCACCGTTCGACCACGACCACGAAATCCGTACCTCCATGTGCAACGCACTGGAAGAAATGGGCCTGACCGTCGAAGTTCACCACCACGAAGTGGCAACTGCCGGCCAGAACGAAATCGGCGTCAAGTTCAACACCCTGGTGAAGAAAGCCGACGAAACCCAAACCCTGAAGTACGTCGTGCACAACGTTGCCGATGCCTACGGCCGTACCGCTACCTTCATGCCTAAGCCTCTGTACGGCGACAACGGCTCGGGTATGCACGTACACATGTCGATCTGGAAAGATGGCAAAAACACCTTCGCTGGCGAAGGTTATGCCGGCCTGTCCGATACAGCCCTGTACTTCATCGGCGGCATCATCAAGCACGGTAAGGCCCTGAACGGCTTCACCAACCCGGCAACCAACTCCTACAAGCGTCTGGTTCCAGGCTTCGAAGCGCCAGTAATGCTGGCTTACTCGGCCCGTAACCGCTCCGCTTCGATCCGTATTCCTTACGTGTCGAGCCCGAAAGCACGCCGTATCGAAGCACGCTTCCCGGATCCAGCAGCCAACCCGTACCTGGCGTTCGCTGCCCTGTTGATGGCTGGCCTGGACGGCATCCAGAACAAGATCCACCCTGGCGACGCTGCTGACAAAAACCTGTACGACCTGCCGCCTGAAGAGGCGAAAGAGATCCCACAAGTTTGCGGCAGCCTGAAAGAAGCCCTGGAAGAGCTGGACAAAGGTCGTGCGTTCCTGACCAAAGGCGGCGTTTTCAGCGACGACTTCATCGACGCTTACATCGCCCTGAAAAGCGAAGAAGAAATCAAGGTACGTACTTTTGTACACCCACTGGAATACGAGCTGTACTACAGCTGCTGATCCGGTAGCGCCTGCGCAAGCGGCGTGACAACAAAAAGAGGCCTCCTTCGGGAGGCCTTTTTTATGTTCCGAAATCAAATGATCGCAGCCTTCGGCAGCTCCTACAGGACGGCGGGGCTCTGTAGGAGCTGCCGAAGGCTGCGATCTTTTGATCCTGCTTTTCTGTACCCAAATACAAACAGGCTGGGCCTACCGACAACCCTGACCTATGCTGCAACCCATCGCTTTTGGTTTCCGGTCGATTTTATGGGTCGTGGTTTTGTCTTCATCCTGCTGCTGATCGCCCTGCCCGCCGCAGCGCAGATCTACAAATACACAGACGCCGACGGCAACACCGCCTACAGCAATCAACCACCCGATGGCGTGAGGGCGCAGCCGGTCGAGTTGCCACCGCTCAACAGCGTCGAAACCCAGCTGCCTGGCAAACCTGCGCCAGCTACCGAAGACCACGAACAGTCCCGCAGTGCCTACGAGGTACTCGAACTCACCGGCCTGCCCACCCGCGAAGCCCTGCGCGCCAACAACGGCACCTTTACCGTCAACGTACTGATCAAACCACGCTTGCAAGGCCCGCATCTGCTCAGGCTGCTCCTGGACGAGCAACCCTACGGCCAGCCCGGCAACGTACCGATCCTGCAACTGGTGAACATCGATCGCGGACTGCACAGCCTCGCGGTGCAGGTGATTGACGGCGACACCGTGATCCAGCAAAGCCCCACCGTGACCTTCACCGTGCAGCGAGTGCACAAGCCTTGAAGGCCTGGCTGCTGATCGCCTGCCTGCTCGCACTGCCCGCGTCGGCGGAAGTTTTCACCTACGTCGACGCCCAGGGCAACCGGGTTTTTACTGACCAGCCCACAACCCGCAACGCCAAACGCGTCCCGCTGGCGACCAGCAATCGCATGTCTGCTCCGGACACCGCCCCGGCCATGGCCACAGCAAAGAAGGCCGGGCAAAATCCACCGCGACACTACGACCTGTTGCGCATATTGGTGCCCGAGCCTGACGCCACCGTGCGCAGCACCGCCGGCGAGATCATCGTCAGCGTTACCAGTGAACCTGGCCTGCAGCGGGGCCACCGCTATCGACTGCTGCTCGATGGACAACCCACCGCCGCACCCGGCCCGAGCCCGGTCTTCCCACTGGCCAACATCGACCGTGGCACCCATCAACTCTCCGTGGAGATCCTCGACGAGCAAGGCAGAACCGTCGAACGTACTGCCAATCAGCCGTTCCACATGCAACGCATTTCGCTTGCACAGAAACGCAAGGTCAAGCCCTGCGCCCTCACCGACTATGGCCAGCGGCCGGAATGCCCGATCGCCGACAAACCCGCCGAAGAAAAAAACCCGCTTTTGCGCCTCTTCTAACCTCATTCAGGTTTGCGCACTATATTGGTGCGAATGGTTGCACCGCCGTCGAATTTCAACCCATTTTGGTTCGAAAGTACCCGCCGGAGCAGGCAGAGCGCCACGCAATCGAGCGTCAAACGCCCGTTTCAGGCGTTAAGCGCTTCTTTTCGGAGCCTTGGTTTGGTTTTTGCAGTTTCCTCGCATCAGCTCTTTATTCATGCGCCAAAAGAGGTCCCGAATGACCATCAGTGACGCACTACACCGCTTGCTACTCGACAACCTCACCACCGCGACCATCCTGCTCGACGCCGAACTGCGCCTTGAGTACATGAACCCGGCGGCGGAGATGCTGCTGGCCATCAGCGGCCAGCGCAGCCATGGCCAGTTCATCAGCGAGTTGTTCACCGAATCCACCGAAGCGCTGAATTCCTTGCGCCAGGCGGTCCAGCAGGCGCATCCGTTCACCAAGCGCGAAGCGATGCTCACCGCCCTCACTGGCCAGACCCTGACGGTCGATTACGCGGTCACCCCAATCCTGAGCGGTGGCGACACGATGCTGTTGCTTGAGGTCCATCCCCGCGACCGCTTGCTGCGGATCACCAAGGAAGAAGCGCAACTGTCCAAGCAGGAAACCAGCAAGATGCTGGTGCGCGGCCTCGCCCACGAAATCAAGAATCCGCTGGGCGGCATCCGTGGCGCGGCGCAGTTGCTGGCTCGCGAGTTGCCGGAAGACAGCCTGCGCGACTACACCAACGTCATCATCGAAGAAGCCGACCGCCTGCGTAACCTGGTGGATCGCATGCTCGGTTCCAACAAACTGCCGTCGCTGGCCATGTGCAACATCCACGAAGTGCTGGAGCGCGTCTGCCATCTGGTCGAGGCCGAAAGCCAGGGCTGCATCACATTGGTGCGCGACTACGACCCGAGCATTCCGGACGTATTGATCGATCGCGAACAGATGATCCAGGCCGTGCTGAACATTGTGCGCAATGCGATGCAGGCGATCAGCAGCCAGAACGAGCTGCGCCTGGGCCGCATCAGCCTGCGCACCCGTGCCATGCGCCAGTTCACCATCGGCCATGTGCGCCATCGCCTGGTGACCAAGATCGAAATCATCGACAACGGTCCGGGTATTCCTGCGGAACTCCAGGAAACCATCTTCTTTCCCATGGTCAGCGGCCGTCCGGACGGTACCGGGCTAGGCCTGGCCATTACCCAGAACATCATCAGCCAGCACCAGGGCCTGATCGAATGTGACAGCCACCCCGGCCACACCACTTTCTCGATCTTTCTGCCACTGGAACAAGGAGCCACATCGACATGAGCCGTAGTGAAACCGTGTGGATCGTCGATGACGACCGTTCTATCCGTTGGGTCCTGGAAAAAGCCTTGCAGCAAGAAGGCATGACCACGCAAAGCTTCGACAGCGCCGATGGCGTGATGAGCCGCCTGGCGCGCCAGCAGCCGGACGTGATCATCTCCGACATCCGCATGCCCGGCGCCAGCGGCCTGGACCTCCTGGCGCGAATTCGCGAGCAACACCCACGGTTACCTGTGATCATCATGACCGCGCATTCCGATCTGGACAGCGCTGTCGCGTCCTACCAGGGCGGCGCGTTTGAATACCTGCCCAAGCCGTTCGATGTCGACGAAGCGGTTTCCCTGGTCAAGCGCGCCAACCAGCACGCCCAGGAACAGCAAGGCCTGGAAGTCCCGGTCGCGCTGACCCGCACCCCGGAAATCATCGGCGAAGCGCCAGCGATGCAGGAAGTGTTTCGCGCCATCGGGCGCTTGAGCCACTCCAACATCACCGTGCTGATCAACGGCGAATCGGGAACCGGTAAAGAACTCGTGGCCCATGCCCTGCACCGCCACAGCCCGCGTGCGGCTTCGCCGTTCATCGCATTGAACATGGCGGCGATCCCGAAAGACCTGATGGAATCCGAGCTGTTCGGTCACGAGAAAGGCGCCTTCACCGGCGCCGCCAACCTGCGTCGCGGGCGCTTTGAACAGGCCGATGGCGGCACCTTGTTCCTCGACGAAATCGGTGACATGCCGGCCGATACCCAGACCCGCCTGCTGCGGGTGCTGGCCGATGGCGAGTTTTACCGGGTGGGCGGGCACGTTCCGGTGAAGGTCGACGTGCGAATCATCGCCGCGACCCACCAGAATCTGGAAACCCTGGTCCATGCCGGGAAATTCCGTGAGGACTTGTTCCACCGCCTCAACGTGATCCGCATCCACATCCCGCGCCTGTCGGACCGCCGTGAAGACATCCCGACCCTGGCCAAGCACTTCCTCAGTCGTGCCGCGCAAGAGCTGGCCGTCGAGCCGAAGCTGCTGAAAAGCGAGACTGAGGAATACCTGAAAAACCTGCCATGGCCGGGCAACGTGCGTCAGTTGGAGAACACCTGCCGCTGGATCACCGTAATGGCTTCCGGTCGCGAAGTGCACATCGGCGACCTGCCGCCGGAGTTGCTGAGCCTGCCGCAGGATTCGGCACCGGTGACCAACTGGGAACAGGCCTTGCGCCAATGGGCGGACCAGGCGCTGGCGCGCGGTCAATCGAGCCTGCTGGACAGCGCCGTGCCGGCGTTTGAGCGGATCATGATTGAAACGGCGCTCAAACATACCGCTGGCCGACGTCGCGATGCCGCAGTCTTGCTGGGTTGGGGGCGCAATACCCTGACACGCAAGATCAAGGAGCTGGGGATGAAGGTCGACGGTGGCGATGAAGAGGAGGGGGATGAGGGTTAATCAGTCTTTCTGACCTGCATCGCTCAATAGATCCATCGCGGGCAAGCCCGCTCCCACAGGGTTTGCGCCATTGCTGTGGGAGCGGGCTTGCCCGCAACGCTTTTTGGGCTTGCGTGCACCGCCTGAAGGCACCGTGAACCGCAATCGCGCACAGCCACGAATCCAAAATCCCGCCTGCGTCCGCAATCGAACGACTATCGAAAAAACATGAAAACCCCGTAATACGGGGCTTTCGACGCTTAGACGCGACTTTCTGTATCAACTTGTTAAAACCTGGCACGCCCCCTGCAATAGTCTCATCAGTGAATCAGTTCACTACCCAGTTTCGGGGACCTTGGTACAGGCAGGCCGGGGATTCCCCTCTTTACACCAGGCTCACACCGCACACGCGACGAGCCTTCCCGTTTTGGGGTCCTTGGTACAGGCAGGCCGGGGATTCCCTCTTTACACCGGGTTCACGACGCCATGCGCGAACCCTCCCGTTTTGGGGACCTTGGTACAGGCAGGCCGGGGATTCCCTCTTTTATTGCTCCCGGAGATGGATCTCCAGCCGCCAGCGGTCATCGACCTCGCTGCCGGCCCAGTCGCCCTGCAGGGGCCGGGCCGCCACCAGCGTCAGCAACATACCTCCATCACTCAAGCGCGTTCGCCAGTTCACATCCTTGCCGTTGAACTTGAATTGGCCCTTCTGTGCCTTGCCTTTAGCCTCGAACAACAGCGCAACACTCCCGTCGACGATCTCGCCGTGGGTCTTGGGTTCGTTGTTGAACCAAACCACCAAGCCGTCGTTTGTGACCTCGACCTGTTGCAACTCGCTGGGGTCGGGCGTCGTGAGGCGACCGATCATCATCCCCACCATCACCCCGACAATTGCCAGCGATGCCATCACTCGCGGGAATAGTTTCGAACGAGGGTCGGGTTGCGGCGTAGAATGCCGCTCATCTTTACCTTCGGAGCCGTGCATGTTTCACGTCATCCTTTTCCAACCAGAAATTCCGCCGAATACCGGCAACGTTATCAGGCTGTGCGCCAACAGTGGCTGCCACCTGCATTTGATCGAACCGCTGGGCTTCGAGATGGACGACAAGCGCCTGCGCCGGGCCGGCCTCGACTATCACGAGTATGCCACCCTGCAACGCCACGCGGACCTGGCCAGCTGCCTGGAAAGCCTGGGCAACCCGCGGGTGTTCGCCTTCACCACCAAGGGTTCGCGACCGTTCCACGACGCCAGTTTCGTCCCGGGCGATGCGTTCCTGTTCGGCCCGGAAAGCCGTGGGCTGCCCGCTGAAGTCCTGGATGCCCTGCCCGCCGATCAACGCCTGCGCCTGCCGATGCGTGAAGGTTGCCGCAGCCTGAACCTGTCCAACACCGTGGCTGTAGCCGTTTACGAAGCCTGGCGGCAGAACGGTTTCAAGTAACTCCACATAACAAATGTGGGAGCGGGCTTGCTCGCGAATGCGGCGGGTCAGTCGACTTCAATCTTGACTGACCCACCGCTTTCGCGAGCAAGCCCGCTCCCACATTGGACTTGCTTCGACGCTCAGACCGATTATTGAACCGTCGGCGTCTCGCCTGCTGCCTGCATGCGTTGCAGCTCTTGTGCGTACAGCGCATCGAAGTTAACCGGAGCCAGCATCAGGGCCGGGAACGAACCACGGGTGACCAGGCTGTCCAGGGTTTCACGCGCGTACGGGAACAGGATGTTCGGGCAGAACGCACCCAGGGTGTGGCTCATCGAAGCGTCGTCCAGGTTCTTGATCAGGAAGATCCCGGCCTGTTGCACTTCAGCGATGAACGCCACTTCTCCGCTCTCACCGTTCTTCACAGTGACCGACAGGGTCAGTACGACTTCGTGGAAATCGTTTTCCAGAGCCTTTTGACGGGTGTTCAGATCCAGACCGACGCTCGGCTCCCACTGCTGGCGGAAGATCGCCGGGCTTTTCGGGGCTTCGAAGGACAAGTCACGTACGTAGATGCGCTGCAAGGAGAATTGCGGTGCGGTTTCTTCTTCGCTAGCTGCAGTGTTCTGTTGGTCAGTCATCTCAGATCCTTTCTGATCTTGGGTCTTTTATAGGGTATGGAACTCAGGCCTTGAGCATCGCGTCGAGCTTGCCGGCGCGCTCCAGGGCAAACAAATCATCACAACCACCTACGTGGGTGCTGCCGATCCAGATCTGCGGCACGGACGTACGTCCGGCTTTCTGAGCCATGGCGGCGCGCACCTGAGGCTTGCCATCGACCTTGATCTCTTCGAAGGCCACGCCTTTGTTCTCGAGCAGGTACTTGGCTCGCGAGCAGTAAGGGCAGTAATCGCTGGAATAGACGACGACGTTGTTCATATCACTTCACCAGCGGCAGGTTGTCGGCTTTCCAGCTGGAAACGCCACCGGACAGCTTGGCGGCGGTGAAGCCGGCCTTCACCAGTTCGCGAGCGTGGGTGCCAGCGGTCTGACCCATGGCATCGACCAGGATGATGGTCTTGGCCTTGTGTTTTTCCAGTTCGCCAACGCGAGCGGCCAGCTTGTCGTGAGGAATGTTCAACGCGCCAACGATGTGACCGGCGGCGAAATCCTTGGTTGGACGAATATCGATCACCACGCCGGCGTCCTTGTTGACCAGTCCGGTCAGTTCGCCGGTGCTCAGGCTACGGCCGCCACCCTGCATCTGATAGGCAATCAGCAGGGCCAGCAGTACGACGAAGATACCGACGAGAATGTAGTGGTTGGTGGCAAATTGAATCAGGTTAGCAACCATCGAAGGAGGTTCCAGGGCGTTAAAATGTCGGCCAGTATACACAGCCCCCATGGTGGGCCAAACCCCGTCCGGCGGTGACGTGGCCGGAACTTCGCTTTAAACTGCCACTCCCTTTTCCATCGCCCCTTTAACTCAAGCCAGAGTGGATTCCATGACTACCACGCCTAAACCATTGGTCCTGATCATTCTCGACGGCTTCGGTCACAGTGAGAGCCCCGAATCCAACGCGATTTTCGCGGCGAAGAAGCCCGTACTGGACCGTCTGTGGGCCACCGTGCCCAACGGCCTGATCTCGGGCAGCGGCATGGACGTCGGCCTGCCTGATGGCCAGATGGGCAACTCCGAAGTCGGCCACATGAACCTCGGCGCCGGCCGCGTGGTGTACCAGGACTTCACTCGCGTGACCAAATCGATCCGCGACGGCGAGTTCTTCGAGAACCCGACCATCTGCGCTGCGGTGGATAAAGCCGTGGCTGCCGGCAAGGCCGTGCATTTCATGGGCCTGCTGTCCGATGGCGGCGTACACAGTCACCAGGACCACCTGGTCGCCATGGCCGAACTGGCCGCCAAACGCGGCGCGGAAAAAATCTACCTGCACGCCTTCCTCGACGGCCGCGATACGCCACCGAAAAGCGCGCAATCGTCGATCGAACTGCTCGACGCAACGTTCCAGGCGCTGGGCAAAGGCCGAATCGCCAGCCTCATCGGCCGCTACTTCGCCATGGACCGTGACAACCGTTGGGACCGCGTGTCCCAGGCCTACAACCTGATTGTCGATGGCCATGGCGAATTCAACGCCGCCACCGCCCAGGAAGGCCTGCAAGCTGCCTACGAGCGTGGCGAGAGCGACGAATTCGTCAAAGCCACTTCCATCGGCGAACCGGTGAAAGTCGAAGACGGCGACGCCGTGGTGTTCATGAACTTCCGCGCCGACCGCGCCCGCGAGCTGACCCGTGTCTTCGTCGAGGACGGTTTCAAGGAGTTCGAGCGCAGCCGCCAGCCAAAACTGGCCGGCTTCGTGATGCTGACCCAATACGCCGCCAGCATTCCCGCGCCTTCGGCCTTCGCTGCCGGCAGCCTGGACAACGTGCTGGGCGACTATCTGGCGAAAAACGGCAAGACCCAGCTGCGCATCGCCGAAACCGAGAAGTACGCCCACGTGACCTTCTTCTTCTCCGGCGGACGCGAAGAGCCGTTCCCGGGCGAAGAACGCATCCTGATCCCGTCGCCGAAAGTCGCCACCTATGACTTGCAGCCGGAAATGAGTGCGCCGGAAGTGACCGACCGCATTGTCGACGCCATCGACAACCAGCGTTACGACGTGATCGTGGTCAACTATGCCAACGGCGACATGGTCGGCCACAGTGGCGTGTTCGAAGCCGCGGTAAAAGCCGTCGAGTGCCTGGACCAGTGCGTCGGCCGTATCGTCGACGCGCTGGAAAAAGTTGGCGGCGAAGCCTTGATCACCGCCGACCACGGCAACGTCGAGCAGATGTCCGATGAATCCACCGGCCAGGCGCACACCGCACACACCACTGAACCCGTGCCGTTCATTTATGTCGGCAAGCGTGACCTCAAGGTCCGCGAAGGCGGTGTGCTGGCGGACGTGGCGCCGACCATGCTGAAGCTGCTGGGCCTGGAAAAACCGGCGGAAATGACCGGGACCTCGATCCTGGTGTAAACCCGTTTCGCCCAGACACTGCAAAACCCTGTGGGAGCGGGCTTGCTCGCGAATACGGTGTATCAGTCGATATCAACATTGACTGACACACCACATTCGCGAGCAAGCCCGCTCCCACATTGGTTTTGCGGTGTTTTCAAGGCCAGTTATCACACAGTCCCAATTGGGCGTTTTTTTTGCAGCGTGGGGCGGGCATACTAGGCTGTCCCTTTCCCTGGTGTCGCCCGCCTCTATGCTTCGCGTCCTGATTGCCCTTGCTCTGACTTGCCTGCTCCAACCGGCCTTCGCGGACGAGCGCGCGCAAACCCAACAACAGTTGGACGCCACGCGTCAGGACATTGCCGAGCTGAAAAAACTGCTGGGCAAGCTGCAGGAAGAGAAGTCCGGCGTGCAGAAAGACCTCAAGGGCACGGAAACCGAGATGGGCAAGCTCGAGAAGCAGGTCGATGCCCTGCAAAAAGAGCTGAAGAAAAGCGAATCCGAGCTGCAGCGACTCGATGCGGAGAAAAAAAAACTCCAGAGCGCGCGCACTGAACAGCAACGACTGATCGCCATCCAGGCCCGCGCGGCCTACCAGAACGGTCGCCAGGAATACCTGAAGCTGCTGCTCAACCAGCAGAATCCGGAAAAATTCGCCCGCACCCTCACCTATTACGACTACCTGAGCCAGGCCCGCCTGGAGCAGCTGAAGAATTTCAACGAAACCCTGCGCCAGCTGGCCAACGTCGAGCAGGACATCGCCAAACAGCAAGCCCAGCTGCTGGTGCAGAAAAGCAGCCTCGACAGCCAGCGCGATGAGCTCGACAAGGTCCGCCAGGAACGCCAGCAGGTTCTGGCCAAACTCAATGACGACGTGAAGGCCCGCGACCAGAAACTGGCAGCCCGCGAGCAGGATCAGGCAGACCTGTCTAAAGTCCTTAAAACCATTGAAGAAACCCTGGCCCGCCAGGCCCGTGAGGCAGAAGAAGCGCGGCAAAAAGCGCTGATTGCCCAGCAGGAAGCCGAAAAAAAGCGTTTACGTGAGGCGCAGGCGCAGGCAGAAGCCAGCGACGACGCCCCACGCAAACCGGTTAAATCGACACCTGGCGCCCTGGTGTCCAGTTCGGGCG
This sequence comes from Pseudomonas fluorescens, assembly GCF_902498195.1. Classification (GTDB taxonomy): domain Bacteria; phylum Pseudomonadota; class Gammaproteobacteria; order Pseudomonadales; family Pseudomonadaceae; genus Aquipseudomonas; species Aquipseudomonas fluorescens_BU. Next base: position 412,004 of record NZ_CABVIY010000005.1, read on the forward strand.
AGACCTTTGGCGGAGCCTTTTCGGCAACCCGTGGAAAACTTCCCTGGCCTGTCGACGGTCGACTGCTGGCACGCTTCGGTGAAAGCCGTGGCGACGATGCCCGGACCAAGTGGGACGGCGTCATGATCGGCGCCTCGGCCGGCAGTGCAGTGCATGCGGTGCATGGCGGACGCGTGGTGTTCGCCGACTGGTTGCGCGGTGCCGGGTTGCTGGTAATTCTCGACCACGGCAACGGTTTTTTGAGTCTTTACGGCCACAACCAGACGCTGCTCAAGTCGGCGGGTGACGTGGTAAAAGCCGGCGAATCCATCTCCACTGTCGGTAACAGTGGCGGACAGGACACGCCAGCACTGTATTTCGCGATTCGTCAGCAGGGTCACCCGAGTGATCCGGCACAATGGTGTCGCGCGCAAGGATAAGCGCGCCATCCAACTCAGGAGTTCGTTCGACATGCTGCATTTGTCCCGCCTTACCTCGCTGGCCCTGACGATCGCCCTGGTGATCGGCGCGCCGCTGGCGTTTGCCGCTCAACCGGCCCCGGCGGTCGCACCGGCGGGCACTGCTGCGACCACCAAGGCGCCGTTGCCGCTGGAAGAGTTGCGCACCTTCGCCGAGGTCATGGACCGGATCAAAGCCGCGTATGTCGAACCGGTGGACGACAAGACCCTACTGGAAAACGCCATCAAGGGCATGCTCAGCAACCTTGACCCGCACTCCGCCTACCTGGGGCCGGAAGACTTCGCCGAGTTGCAGGAGAGCACCAGCGGGGAATTCGGTGGCCTGGGCATCGAAGTCGGCGCCGAGGACGGCTTCATCAAGGTGGTGTCGCCGATCGATGACACCCCGGCCTCCAAGGCCGGCATCCAGGCCGGCGACTTCATCGTCAAGATCAACGGCCAGCCGACCCGCGGCCAGAGCATGACCGAAGCCGTGGACAAGATGCGCGGCAAGATCGGCCAGAAAATCACCCTGACCCTGGTGCGCGACGGCGGCACGCCGTTCGACGTGACCCTGGCCCGCGCCATCATTCAAGTGAAGAGCGTGAAGAGCCAGTTGCTGGAGTCGGGCTACGGCTACATCCGCATCACCCAGTTCCAGGTCAAGACCGGTGAAGAGGTTTCCAAGGCCCTGGCCAAGCTGCGCAAGGACAACGGCAAGAAGCTCAACGGCATCATTCTCGACCTGCGCAACAACCCGGGCGGTGTGCTGCAAGCGGCAGTGGAAGTGGTCGATCACTTCATCACCAAAGGCCTGATCGTCTACACCAAGGGCCGTATCGCCAACTCCGAGCTGCGCTTCTCCGCCACCGGCAAGGACGAAAGCGAGGCCGTGCCAATGGTTGCGCTGATCAACGGCGGCAGCGCCTCCGCTTCGGAAATCGTCGCCGGCGCCCTGCAGGATCAGAAGCGCGCCGTCGTCATGGGCACCACCAGCTTCGGCAAAGGCTCGGTGCAAACCGTGCTGCCGCTGAACAACGACCGTGCGCTGAAAATCACCACGGCGCTGTACTACACGCCGAACGGTCGCTCGATCCAGGCCCAGGGCATCGTCCCGGACATCGAAGTGCGCAAGGCCAAGATCACCAGCGAGCAAGACGGCGACTACTTCAAGGAAGCCGATCTGCAAGGTCACCTGGGCAATGGCAACGGCGGCGCCGACAAACCGACAGGCTCCGGCGGCAAGGCCAAGGCCATGCCGCAGGATGATGACTACCAACTGGCCCAGGCCCTGAGCCTGCTTAAAGGGCTGAGCATTACCTCCGGCCGTTGAGAATGGGTCTGCGCTTCATCCTCGTCCTGTTGTGCTGCCTGGCGGGTACTGTTCACGCAGAATCCGCCGGGTCGACGCCTCACAAGGCCTATCTAAGCCTGATCATCGATGACCTGGGGCAAAGCCTGCCCCGGGATCGCCGCGTGCTGGCCCTCCCCGGCCCGGTCACCACGGCAATCATGCCCGACACGCCTCACGCCACCGAGTTTGCCCGTGAGGCCCACCGCGCCGGCAAAATCGTCATCCTGCACATGCCCATGGACCCGGCCACCGGCCCGTTCGCCTGGCACCCCGAACTGCCCATCGAAGAGCTTGAGCAACGCCTGAACGCTGCGTTCAAGGTGGTGCCCTACACCGCCGGCATCAATAACCACATGGGCAGCCGCATGACTGCGCAACCGGCCGCCATGGCGTGGTTGATGGGTGAGCTACAGCGGCGTCATAAATTTTTCGTCGACAGCCGCACCAGTGCTCAGACGGTGGCGGCGCAACAGGCGCAGAAGGTTGATCTGGCGAGCGTTTCGCGGGATGTGTTTCTCGATGACGAGCGCACCGAATCCGCGATCCAGACCCAGTTGCAGACCGCGATCGAACTGGCGCGCAAGCAGGGTTCGGCGGTCATGATCGGCCATCCGTATCCACAGACACTGGCGGTGCTGGAGCGGGAATTGCCAAAGCTCAAGGCCCAGGGGATTGAGTGGATCGATATTCGGCAGATGATCAGTGTGCGCGGCAATCGCGCCATGATCGCCCATGGTCAACACGGTATTTACCGGTAATACCCAGCAACGACGTATACATAATTACCGCCAGGTGCCCTGGCCACGTCCCAATAGTGAGACTTCCAACAAGTCGCGACTCCCCGAGTTGCCTTTCGCTATCAGGACAGACTATGACCACCGAAAACGACACATTGCCCACCACGCAAATGGAAGTCATCCAGCATGACAACCTGCTGATCAACTTCACGACGGAGTTCAATCGGGTTCTGGACACCAGAACCCTGGATTCGAGTGCCGCCGGTTTCTGGCGGCCTGCACCACCCCCGGATGTATTGCCAGGCTACTTCCCCTTGGGCGATCTCGCTATTTCCGGAGATACCAACATCAATGGCCTCAGGGTCGCGGCCGTTGTTCGCGACAGCGGCTCACCAAGCGCCGACAACACCAAAGGAAAGGCACTCAGTCGGCCCGAGGACTTTGAGCGCGTCTGGACTGATTCTGGCTCGGGCGCCACAACGGACGCGTCGATATGGCGCCCGATTCCTCCCGAAGGCTACGTTGCATTGGGAATGGTCTGCTCCAACGACTCCGTAAAACCTTCGCTGAACGCTGTACGCTGCGTGCGAGCGGATCTGGTCATCGCTTCGAGTGTTGGGGAATTGATATGGAACGACGCCGGTAGTGGTGCCACGCAGAATTTCAGTGCCTGGAGAATTCAGCCGCCGACCGCAGCACCGGGAGAGATCTATTTCACCCCAGGCGCCTTTTTTGGCGTCCAGAGCCATGACAAACCCGCAACCGCCCTTGTCTACGCATTACGCATGCAGATCCCTCTGGAGGTAGCCTCGGCACCAGAGGCTCCGGAACTTTCCGGATACGAAGCTCCTTCAGCGATCGAAACCGGCAAGACGACTCAAGTGGTCAAACTCCCGTGGTTCGCCGTTAAAGACGCCATGCCCCCAATCGACCAATTACGGACGTCCTCAGTCTACCGCCTGGAAAGAACAGACCAATGGGTGCTCGTCGGGCATGGTCGCAACACAAGCGACAAGGCCCGGCCTATCAAATGGGCAGCCAATCGGGCTCAAGACACAATAAGAACGCAAGTCTTCTGCCGCATTTCCTCTATCGAAATCGCAAGTGCCTGGCCAATCGAGCCTGCCAGACATGTCCCGGCGATAGACTTCTCGGCAAATCTGAATGAACGCTTCACACACACCGAAAAATTTTCAGACAGTTGGTGGAACACGGCCCCCCGGGACATCATCGCCATGGCGGCGAAAAACAAAGCTGTGGTGGTTTATCAGATGCAGAGCACATACGTGTTGCTGCGCGAAGATGGAACACAAGTGGCCATCTCCATTGATTACACAGACGACGAAAGCCTGCACCTGAGCGAATTCCCGTCAGAGGACAGCCCCGCAATCACCCCGCAGCCGATGGAGCAATTGCCAACAGCTACAGATACCGCGCCATGATGTCATCCACCACGCCTTCCTTGCGCAGCTGATCCAATGCAGCCTGCAGTTTGGCAACGGTCTCGTCCGGCACGTCCTTGTTCAGTGCCAGATAAAGCTCGGCGCTGTTGAAGCGCAACACTGTCTTGAGCCCGGTCACGCCGTCCTGCCTTGCCAGGTAACGGCCGGCCGGGTCACCTGTTGCCCACAGGTCGATCTGGCCGTTGACCAGTTTCTTCGCATTGTCCTGATCGCGCAGCACCACCACCGGGTTCAAGCCTTGCTTGGTCAACGTCTCGGCAATCGCATCGCCCTTGTAGGCGCCGATCTTGTACTTGCGCGCGTCATTCAAGGTTTCGAGGGTGATCTTACTGTCCGCTTTGGCCAGCATGATCCAGTCGTCCGGACCGATCGGGCCCACCCATTTGAACAGTTTTTCACGATCTGGCAGCCGCGCCATGACGAACACGCCATAGCCAGGTTTTTCCAGGGTGAGTTTGTAGATCCGCTCCCAGGGGAAACGTAGCGTCAGGCTGTAGGTAATGTCGGCGCGCTTGAAGATCTCGCGGACGATGTCCGTGGCGATGCCACTGATGTTTTCGTCCTGGGCGAAGTTCTTGCCGTTCTTCGCCATGTTGTAGGGCGGGAAGTTTTCCGTCAGCAACACCATGTCGGTATCGGGACTGTCTTTAGCGTGTACCCCGCCGTTGATCAACAACAAGGAAGCGCTGGCAAGGACGAGAAGAAGGCGTTTAAGCATGTCTGGCTACCGAAATCCATGGCGTACCCAAGAGTGCCTTGAGCCCGCCATGATGTCCACTGGCCTGTATTGGATTGTTTAACGCATCACGATGCCACGATGGGCCATGTAGGCCTTGGCTTCCTGCACGGTGTATTCACCGAAGTGGAAAATACTCGCCGCCAATACCGCACTGGCATGGCCTTCGAGAATGCCGTCGGCCAGATGCTGCAGGTTGCCGACGCCGCCGGATGCGATCACCGGAATGCCCAGCGCATCGCTGATGGCGCGGGTGACGCCCAGGTCGAAGCCGTTTTTCATGCCGTCCTGGTCCATGCTGGTCAGCAGGATTTCACCGGCACCGAGACCCTCCATCTTCTTCGCCCACTCGACCGCGTCGAGGCCGGTCGGCTTGCGGCCGCCGTGGGTGAAGATTTCCCAGCGTGGCGTTTCCCCGAGACCCGAAACCTTCTTCGCGTCGATGGCAACGACGATGCACTGCGAGCCGAAATGCTGCGCTGCTTCACCGACGAACTCAGGGTTGAACACCGCGGCGGTATTGATCGACACTTTGTCCGCCCCGGCATTGAGCAGGTTGCGAATGTCCTGCACGGTGCGCACGCCACCACCGACGGTCAGCGGGATGAACACCTGGCTGGCCATGCGCTCGACGGTATGCAGCGTGGTATCGCGACCGTCGACGCTGGCGGTGATGTCGAGAAAGGTAATCTCGTCGGCACCCTGCTCGTCGTAACGACGGGCGATTTCCACCGGGTCGCCGGCGTCGCGGATGTTTTCGAATTTCACACCCTTGACCACCCGGCCGTTATCCACGTCCAGGCAAGGGATGATGCGTTTGGCCAGCGCCATGGTCAGTCCTCAGCCTTTGTACGAATCGCAGAAAGCTTGCGCTTCAGCGACATCGAGGGTGCCTTCGTAGATCGCCCGGCCCGTGATTGCGCCGATGATGCCCGGGGCCTTGGCGTCGAGCAGCGACTTGATGTCACCCAGGTTGTGGATACCACCGGATGCGATCACCGGAATGCGCGTGGCAGCGGCCAGTGCGGCAGTGAACGGTACATTGCAGCCCTGCATCATGCCGTCTTTGGCGATGTCGGTATAAACGATGGCGGACACGCCGTCGGCCTCGAACTGTTTGGCCAGGTCGATGACCTGCACGGTGCTGATTTCAGCCCAGCCGTCAGTGGCGACGAAACCGTCCTTGGCATCCAGGCCGACAATCACCTTGCCCGGAAACGCGCGGCAGGCTTCGGCGACGAACGCCGGATCTTTCACCGCCTTCGTGCCGATGATCACGTAGCTCACGCCCGCTTTCACGTAGTGCTCGATGGTTTCCAGCGAGCGAATACCACCGCCGATCTGGATCGGCAGGTTCGGGTAGCGTTTGGCAATGGCGGTGACCACTTCGCCATTGACCGGCTGGCCTTCGAAGGCGCCGTTCAGGTCGACCAGATGCAGACGACGGCAACCGCCCTCCACCCACTTGGCAGCCATGCTCACCGGGTCATCGGAGAACACCGTGGAATCTTCCATGCGGCCCTGGCGCAGACGAACACAGGCACCGTCTTTAAGATCGATAGCGGGAATAATCAGCATCTGGCAAACCTTCAAATTCGATTGTTCAGCTTCGCTCGAAAATCAGTTTTTCTCGAGCGCCCACAAGTCGCTTTCGATGCTTTCGAACCTCTCTTTGAGGTGCGTCTGCACATCGAAAATCGCCCTGTTGTAATAGTGCGGAGCAATTTCGCGGGTAAACAGCTCAAGGATTTCGGCCGCTTCGAACGAACCCAGGTCCAGTTCGAAGCGATCCTCCATGAAGCGTTTGATCTTGAGATTGGCCTCGTTCTCCTGTTCGGGAGTGAGGATCAGGATCGGCGGCTTCTTCTTGACGGCCATTTACCAGCGACCATCCCACGCCGCGAAGTTCTGCAGCAATTGCAGGCCATGGGTATGGCTCTTCTCCGGGTGGAACTGCACGGCGAAACGCGAGCCATCGGCCAGCGCCGCGGCGAAATCGACACCGTAGTGACCGCCACCCACCACCTGGCGCGCGTTGGCGGCCGCGATGTAGTAGCTGTGCACGAAGTAGAACCGCGCCAGGTCCGGAATGTCGTGCCACAACGGGTGATTGACCGTCTGCTTCACTTCGTTCCAGCCCATGTGCGGGACTTTCAGGTGTTCGCCGTCTTCATGCAGGTCCTTGCCGAAGAACTTCACCGCGCCCGGAAACAAGCCGATGCAGTCGACGCCATCGTTCTCTTCACTGCTGTCGAGCAAGGCTTGCATGCCGACGCAGATGCCGAGGAACGGGCGATCCTGGCTGACTTCACGCACCAGCGAGTCGAAACCCAGGCGACGGATCTCCGCCATGCAATCGCGAATCGCACCTACGCCGGGGAAAACCACCCGGTCGGCTTCGCGAATCACGTTGGCATCGCTGGTGATCAGCACCTTGCCGGCACCGACGTGCTCGAGGGCCTTGGCCACCGAGTGCAGGTTGCCCATGCCGTAATCGATAACCGCGACTGTCTGCATTACAGGACGCCCTTGGTCGAAGGCATTTGCCCGGCCATGCGGTCATCGAGTTCTACCGCCATGCGCAGCGCGCGGCCGAAAGCCTTGAACACGGTTTCGATCTGGTGGTGGGTGTTGTGACCACGCAGGTTGTCGATGTGCAGGGTAACGTTGGCGTGGTTGACGAAGCCCTGGAAGAACTCCTGGAACAGGTCAACGTCGAAGCCGCCGACCGTGGCGCGGGTATACGGAACGTGCATCTGCAGGCCTGGACGGCCGGAGAAGTCGATCACTACGCGCGACAGCGCCTCATCGAGCGGCACGTAGGCGTGACCGTAGCGACGGATGCCTTTCTTGTCGCCGATGGCTTGGGTGAATGCCTGACCCAGCGTGATACCGACATCTTCCACCGTGTGGTGGTCATCGATATGCAGGTCGCCTTTGCTGACGATATCCAGGTCGATCAGCCCGTGACGGGCGATCTGGTCCAGCATGTGCTCAAGAAAAGGTACACCGATATCAAATCGGGCCTTTCCGGTGCCATCCAGGTTGATCGAGGCTTTGATCTGGGTTTCCAGAGTGTCGCGCTCGACTGACGCCTTACGTTCGGCCATCACCAGCTCCGCAAAATCATTGGGCGAAAAAGGCAACCATTATAGGGGCGCGGGCGGGAAACAGAAACACGGGAGGTGATATCACTGACGGATAGAACCCCACGCCGTCGGGGATAGACATGTCCATACAAGCCATAGGGGCACACCACAAAACAAATGTGGGAGCGGGCTTGCTCGCGAAAGCGGTGTGTCAGTCAAGATTGAAGTCGACTGGAAACACCGCTTTCGCGAGCAAGCCCGCTCCCACAAGGGGTACTGCGTTTACTTAGTGGAACAGTACCGCAGTTTTTTGCAGCGTCACCCAGACACCCCACGCCAACGGAATGCCCACTGCCAGCCAGGCAGCGATCGCCAATGGTTTGGTGCCCGCAGCGGCTTTCCACTCCAGCACAGTGCTGCTGTCAGCGCCCTTGTCATGGCCCAGCGCCTGCTCGGCAGCCAGTTCCGCGTCGGTCATGAAGTACTTGTCGGCCACCGGCCGCACCAGCAGGTTGCAGATGAAACCCAGCACCAGCAGGCCCGCCAGGATGTACAGCGTGATGTCGTAAGCCGCGGCACGTTCTACGCCGATGCTCAGCTGATACTCACGCAGGTAGTTCACCAGCACCGGGCCCAACACGCCCGCCGCCGCCCATGCCGTCAGCAGGCGACCGTGGATCGCACCAACCATTTGCGTACCGAACAGGTCCGCCAGGTAAGCCGGAACGGTGGCAAAACCGCCGCCGTACATCGACAGGATGACGCAGAACGCCGCCACGAACAGCGCGACGCTGCCCAGATGACCGAGGTTCGGGATCAGTGCATACAGCGCGAAGCCCAGGGCAAAGAACACGAAGTAGGTGTTTTTACGGCCCAGGTAATCCGAGAACGAGGCCCAGAAGAACCGGCCGCCGATGTTGAACAGGCTCAGCAAACCGGTGAAACCGGCGGCAATTGCGGCGATCGAGGCCAGTTGCCCCGCATCCAGCTGACCGAACGCCAGGTCATTGCCCAGCAGCTTGCCGCCGAACACTTCCTGCAACAGTGGCGAGGCCATGCCGAGGATGCCGATACCGGCCGATACGTTCAGGCACAGCACCAGCCACACCAGGCGAAATTGTGGTGTTTTCCAGGCCACGTTCACGTGGACGTGACGGTTGGTGATCATCGCGTTCGAGGCTTTTTTCGCCGGGGCGGTCCAGCCTTCAGGCTTCCAGCCGGTTGGCGGCACGCGATAGGACAGTGCGCCACCGATCATGAACACGAAGTAGATCGCAGCCATCGCCACGAAGCTCTGCCATACGCCCACGCCGTCTGCCGAACCGAAGTGGCTCATCAAGGCTGTCGCCAGGGGGGCGCCGACCATCGCGCCACCGCCAAAGCCCATGATCGCCATGCCGGTCGCCATGCCGCGCTTGTCCGGGAACCACTTGATCAGGGTCGACACCGGTGAGATGTAGCCCAGGCCCAGGCCGATACCACCGATGACGCCGGAACCAATCCACATCAGCCAGATCTGGTGCGTGTAGATACCCAGCGCCGAAATCAGCAAGCCGCCACACCAGCACAGTGCCGACACAACGCCGGCCTTGCGCGGCCCGGCATGTTCCAGCCAGCCGCCCCAGATGGCTGCCGAGCAACCCAGGAAAATGAAGAACAGGGTGTAGATCCAGCCGAGCATCGAGATCGGCCAGTCGCATTGGGACGAAAAGACCTGAGCGATGAAGCTCATGTCCGGCGCGCAGGCTACCGCCTTCGAAATACCCAAGGCCTTGGACAGTGGCAGCCAGAACACCGAGAAGCCGTAGGCCATGCCGATGCAGAGGTGGATGGCCAGGGCGGCCGGTGGCACCAGCCAGCGGTTGAAACCGGGCTTGGCGATGATGCGTTCCTTGGACAGGAACGCGGGCTGGCCGGCATAGCCGTCCGCCGTGATACTCGTGGTCATTGTGTATCCCCCAATTATTAGTATGGTTCGCCAGGCACTCTTCACCTCAGCCTTGATGCACGCAGGCATGACTGTCTTTTTGAGGGTGAAGCTCCATTTTGGTGCGACATCCGGTCGCAGAAGGACCGACGAACGGGCGAAGGTTACCACTTGCACGTGACAGAAAAACCAAACTGATATCACGTTTTGTACGTTATCTGATCTCTCGTGCCGTAGGCGCTGCCGAAAGCTGCGAACATTTGATCTTCTGATACATCTGGAAAAGTCGAAGAATCGCCGTCTTCGGCAGCCCCACACAACCTCACAGGATTCTCCATGCCCATCGTTGTCGAGTCGCTGAACGAAGCCACCTGCCAGGATCAGCAAGATCTGCAAAAAATCTACCGGGACGCGCCACCGTGGCTGTTTGTGCCGTTCACTGGGGATGCGCAGCTGATCGAGGCCTGTCTACTGGACGGTTCGTTGATCGCCGGGCGCTTCAATGATCGACTGCTAGGCGCGGCACGCCTGCAACGACAGCCAGACGTGTGGCATCTGTCTCAATTATGCGTACGAAAAATTACCCGCCGCCGCGGAGTCGCGGAGCGACTGGTCCGTGAAGCGCAGACCATGGCCGCGCAAGCGGGTGCCACCCTGCACCTGCTGGCGCCCGTCGGTCACCTGGAAGCCCAGGCATTGGCGGCGAAGTTGAACGTGCCGCTGGATGCCCTGTCCGAGTGATCGCTGACCGATCGTCCGTTTTGCAGCGCTATACTCCTCGGCTAAATTTCGAATTCGACTAACTACAAGGACTCGCCCATGAAAGCGTTCGGCAAAATCCTGGGTCTGGTACTTCTCGGGTTGTTGCTGATCATTGTGGCGCTGGGCTTTGCCCTGACCCACCTCTTCGATCCCAACGACTACAAAGACGAGATCCGCCAGATTGCCCGCGACAAGGCCCACATCGAGCTGACGCTCAATGGCGATATCGGCTGGAGCCTGTTCCCGTGGCTGGGCCTGGAGTTGCACGACGCCGGCGTGGCGACCCTGGCCAAGCCGGCCGAACCGTTCGCTGATTTGCAGATGCTCGGCCTGTCGGTCCGCGTGCTGCCTCTGCTGCGTCGTGAAGTACAGATGAGCGACGTACGTGTCGAAGGCCTGAACCTGCGCCTGAACCGCGACAAGGATGGCCATGGCAACTGGGAAGACATCGGCAAGGTGCCGGCCACTGCGAACGCCCCTGGCACAGCTCCCGCGGCCGGCGAGCCTGAGCCGCAGACCACCGCTAAAGTCGAAAAACCAGCCCAGCCCATTCGCCTGGACATCGACAGCCTGACCGTCAACAACGCCCGGGTCGAATACAGCGACGAGAAAACCGGCAGGCAGTTCAGCGCGGAAAGCATTCAACTGAGTACAGGTCCGGTGCATGACTCCACCAACATCCCGGTCAAGCTCACCGCGTTCCTGGGCACCAACCAGCCGGTGCTGCGGGTCCGCACCGAGCTCAATGGCGAACTGCGCTTCGAACGCGCCTTGCAGCGCTACAAGCTTGAAGACATGAAACTCTCCGGTGAAGTCGCCGGCGATCCGCTGCAAGGCAAGACCATGACCTTCGCCGCCCAGGGCCAGCTGTTGCTGGACAAGGCCGCCAACGTGGCTGAATGGACCGGCATCAAAATCTCCGCCAACCAGCTGCGCGCACTGGGTGAGCTGAAGGTCAATGACCTCGACAAGACCCCGCAGGTCAGCGGCGGCCTGTCGATCGCCCAGTTCGATCTGGCGAAATTCGTCGACAGCATCGGCCAAAAACTCCCGGCAATGGCCGAAGGCAGCCTGAGCAAGGTCGAACTGGCCAGCCGCCTGTCAGGCACGCCCACCAGCCTCACGCTGGATGACATCAACCTGAAAGTCGACGACAGCACTTTCACTGGCCGCATCGCCGTCGAAGACTTCGCCAAACAATCCCTGCGCGCCACCCTCAAGGCCGACACCTTCAACGTCGACCGTTACTTGGCGCCGAAATCGGCCGAGGCCAACAGCGCGAAACAAGTGCGTCAGGCCGAAGTCGCCAGCACCGAAGCCGACGCCATGGCAGGTGCCGGCAGCACACCACTGCCGCCAGCACCGACCAAGGAGGCGTGGAGCAATGAGCGTTTGTTGCCGGTGGAGCGCCTGAGCAAACTGGATGTGGACGCTGACCTGACCTTCGGCCAGTTGACCCTGGAAAAACTGCCGATCCATAACGCCACGCTCAAGGCCAACGGCCAGGGCGGATTGCTGACGTTGGCGAACCTGAGCGGCGACCTGTACGAAGGCAACTTCGAAGCCAAAGGCACCCTGGATGTGCGCCAGCAGGCACCAGTGCTGAGTATGCAGACACAGATCAGCCGCGTGCCGGTGGAAAAAATCCTCGAAAGCCAGGGCAAGAACCCACCGGTAAAAGGCCTGGTCACCCTCAACAGCACCCTGACCGGTAGCGGCAACAGTCAAAAAGCGCTGATCGAGACCCTCAACGGCAATGCCGGTTTCGTCATCAACAATGGCGTGCTGCTCAATGCCAACCTCGAACAACAGCTGTGCAAAGGCATCGCCACGCTCAACCGAAAAGCCCTCAGTGGCGAGCCTCGGGGCAAGGACACGCCCTTCCAGGAACTCAAGGGCAACCTGAATTTCCGTAACGGTGTCGCCAGCAACCCGGACTTGAAAGTGCGTATCCCTGGCATGACCGTCAACGGCGACGGCGATGTCGATTTGCGCGTCCTGGGCATGGATTACCGCGTAGGCATCATCGTCGAAGGCGACAAGAGCGACATGCCGGACCCGGCTTGCCAGGTTGGCGAGAAATTCGTCGGCATCGAATGGCCGCTGCGTTGCCGTGGCCCGCTGGAATTGGGCGCCAAGGCCTGCCGACTGGACAACGAGCGCATGGGTCAGGTCGCAAGCAAACTGGCTGGCGAGCGGATCAGCGAGAAAATCGACGAAAAACTGGGTGACAAGGTGAGTCCAGAACTCAAGGACGCACTCAAGGGGCTGTTCAAGCGATGAAAGCCGAGCAGTTTTCAACGGCGGTGCTGGACTGGTTCGACCGCCACGGCCGTCACGATTTGCCCTGGCAGCAGGGCATCAACCCCTATCGGGTGTGGGTCTCGGAAATCATGCTGCAGCAAACCCAGGTCAGCACGGTGCTGAACTACTTCGACCGCTTCATGGCTTCGCTGCCAACAGTCGAAGCCCTGGCCGCTGCGCCGGAGGATGAAGTCCTGCATTTGTGGACAGGGCTGGGTTATTACACCCGCGCGCGCAATCTGCAGAAGACCGCGAAGATCGTCGTCGAGCAGTACGGCGGCGAATTCCCCCGGGACGTGGAAAAACTCACTGACCTGCCAGGCATCGGCCTGTCCACCGCCGGCGCCATTGCCAGCATCAGCATGGGCCTGCGTGCACCGATCCTCGACGGCAACGTTAAACGGGTGCTGGCGCGCTTTACTGCACAAGAGGGCTACCCCGGCGAGCCGAAGGTCGCCAAACAGCTCTGGGCGAATGCTGAGCGCTTTACGCCGCATGATCGGGTCAACGCCTACACCCAGGCCATGATGGATCTGGGCGCGACGCTCTGCACCCGCAGCAAACCGAGCTGCCTGCTCTGCCCGCTGGAAAAAGGCTGCGAGGCGCACATGCTCGGCCTGGAAACCCGTTACCCGATCCCCAAGCCGCGCAAGGCCATCCCGCAGAAGCGCACACTGATGCCAATGCTCACCAACGGTGAAGGCGCGATCCTGCTTTATCGTCGCCCTTCCACGGGACTATGGGGCGGCCTGTGGAGCCTGCCGGAACTCGACGACCTCGACGACCTGCAACACCTGGCTTCGCAACACTCGCTGGAACTCGGCCCCCGGCAGGCGCTGCCGAGCCTGGTGCACACCTTCAGCCATTTTCAGTTATCCATCGAACCCTGGCTGGTTCAGGTCCAGGAGGCCGGCCATCACGTGGCCGAGGCCGACTGGCTCTGGTATAACCTCGCCACCCCGCCGCGCCTGGGCCTCGCCGCCCCGGTCAAGACCTTGCTCGAACGCGCGGCCGTCGTATTGAACGCAGGAGAGTCGTCATGACCCGCACCATCATGTGCCGCAAGTACAAAGAAGAATTGCCCGCCCTGGAGCGTGCGCCTTTCCCTGGCGCCAAAGGCCAGGACATTTTTGACCACGTCTCGGCCAAGGCCTGGGCCGACTGGCAAAAGCACCAGACCCTGCTGATCAACGAAAAACGCTTGAACATGATGAACGCCGAAGATCGCAAATATCTTCAGGGCGAGATGGACAAGTTCTTCTCCGGCGAGGATTACGCCAAGGCCGAAGGCTACGTGCCGCCTGCCGAGTAACCCCGTGAAATCGGGGGTTGGATCGTAAGCGACGGTAATAATTAAATATTTTTTGAAAACTTGCTTGACGACCCCCTGAAAAACCCGTTTAATGCGCCCCGTTGCCCAGATAGCTCAGTCGGTAGAGCAGGGGATTGAAAATCCCCGTGTCGGCGGTTCGATTCCGTCTCTGGGCACCAAATACCGAAAACCCTGAATCGCAAGATTCAGGGTTTTTTTATGCCCGCCGTTTCATGGCAACCGCATCCAGCCTCTTCCACGGGCCACAAAAAACCCGCAATCCTTGTACCGGGATCGCTTGTGGTGAGCATCGTCTTCGAGCGCGAAGGATGGTTATTGCTCGTCATTCCAGTGAAAGACAAGATTGCGCGCGGTGCCGCTACCGACATCCGCCGTGTCCCGCCGCTCGACACCCTTACGTGTCGCGACCACCGTGTATTTGCCGGGAGGCAACTGGGCGTACACCAGCGGACCGGCCTGACTCAGCGTCAACACCGCTTGGCCTGGCGCTTTCTCCACGGTCACATCCACGTCAGGCACGTATTTGTTCTCCGGCCCGATGGAGAAGGTCATGTGCAGGTTGTAGCCCGTGGCTTGCTGGATGGCTTTCGACTCGTCCTCGCCGATCCCGCCAGACAAGTACGCGATGCCGTTCTGTTCCTGCCGCTGAACTTGCACGCCTGAACTGTCGACAGGCTCAAGGCTGGCGGACAGCAGCATGGCCGGAAACATCAGCACGCCGACGGTGGCGAGGGGCAACATCAGTGAATGGACGCTCTTCATGATGACGACTCCCGGATTCTTCAGAACCCAATCGTTGTTCAATTGGGATTTCAGCGGGAGCGGTCCCGTTTCAGATCAATTTGTACTTGGGTTCACTACGAAACGTACTACGTGATGTGCTCCTGACGCCTTGGCTGCCATTGAGGCGTTCCTGCGAGTGATAGTGACAATGGATTGTTCATACACGGCGTGAAGACTATCGTTGGCAGCTACCCGCAAAGGTCCGACGCCGATGAATTTGCAGGACATGCCATTACTCGCTCCCACACAAATCGAGCCGCAACCGACAGCCGACTTATTGGGCGAGCCCTTCAGCCAGGCCGCCGCCGACGGCTTCACCCTCGGCGGCTTCACGTGGCGGCATGCGGCCCGGGACACATCCCGCCCGGTCGTCATCATCAACGCCGCCACGTCGGTCCGCTGCCGCCACTACTCGCGCTTCGCCGATTACCTGTTCGCCAACGGCTTTGATGTGATCACCTACGACTACCGTGGGATCGGCGAATCGCGTCCAGCCTCGCTCAAAGGCGTTCAAGCTTCATGGACCGACTGGGGCGCACTGGATTTCGAAGCGATGCTCCAGCGTGCACAGCGCGAGTTTCCCGGTCAGCCGATCGATGTGGTCGGCCACAGCTTTGGAGGCTGCGCAGCGGGCCTGGGAGCTTCTGGCCACCTGATCCGGCGTCTGGTGACGGTTGGCGCGCAGTTCGCCTACTGGCGCGACTACGCGCCCGTCCATCGCTGGCGAATGTTCGGCAAGTGGCATGTGGTGATGCCATTGGTGACGATGATCTGCGGTTACTTCCCAGGTAAACGCCTCGGTTGGCTGGAAGACACACCCGCCGGCGTGGTCAGCGACTGGAGCACATCGACACCCCGCTACGAAAAACGCCCCAGCGGTCGCGCTATGCAGGCAACCACCGGTCGCCTGCCGTTCGCCACCGTCAGCGCAGAAGTCCTGGCGATCAGCATCAGCGACGATCCCTACGGCACCGTCCCGGCCATCGAACGCCTGCTCGGTTACTTCACCGGCAGCACAAATACCCACCTGCGCATTGCTCCCGAAGACATCGGCGAAGCAGAAGTCGGACATTTCGCCTTTTTTCGCAGCGCATACCAAGCCACACTATGGCCCATTGCATTGTCCTGGCTGCAAAACGGCGAACTGGCCCCCGATACACCCGGGCGGACAGTGCCACGCAACTGAGCCACTGCCCTTTCAACGAATTACGGAACGACGCCCATGGCCTCCGCCAACAAGCAGCAAAAACGTGCCACCCGCGCCAAGGCCAAGGCCAAGCAGAACCGCACGCAACGGGCCGCCGCCCCGGTCGAGCTGGACCCGAACGATGACCGCATCGACTTCGAGTCGGTGGATCTGACCGAGCTGTTCAAGAAAATGATCGACGCCGAAAAGACCAGCCAGCAAGCCATGTGCACCGCGTTCCTCGAAGACCCGCTGCTGGAGCTGGTGTACGAGCAGGAAGGCGAAGAAGGTGCGATGGACTTCATCCTCGCGGCGCTGATCGAGTATCGCCAATGGTCCACCGAAACCGACGAAGCCGGCGCACTGGCATGGATCGAATCCCCGGCCTTCCAGGCTGACTACGTGGCGGCGTCCGACGCTATCGCAGCCCAAACCCAACAGAAACCGAACTGAGTTCCCATGGCCTCCCTGAACAAGCAACAGAAACGCGCCAAACGCGCAAAAGCCAAAGCCAAGCAGATCAATATCCACGGCAGGAAACCCGCCGCGCTGGACGATGACCTGGGCGAAATCGGCGAGCCGATCCCGGAATACACCCTGGCGATGTTCAGCAAAATGCGTGATGCGGAAGCTGTCAGCCGCAGCGAAATGCTCTCCGTGCTGCTGACGAACCTCGCCTTCATCATCATTGACCATCCAGAGCTGCTGGATTTGGAAAACGCCGACGACGAAGGCATGGCCGCCACCCACCTGGCCGCCGACATGCTGATCGACTACCGCATGTGGGCCGACGGCATGGACCGCGAGGCCGCTCAAACATGGCTGAGCGACCCGCAGTTCATCGCTGACTTCGGCGATGCACTGGACGTCTACCGCCAGTCGCAGGATTCGCCGGAAGAAAAAGCCGAGTAAGGGATACGGCGCAAACAAAAACGGCCGCTTGTCATCACTGACAGCGGCCGTTTTGCGTTACGCGGTATGGATCAGTTCAAGACCACCGCGCCATTTTTTTCCAGCTTGCGACGACGAGCCACCAGCAAACCGGCGGCAACCACCAGAGCGCTGAGCAGACCGGTCGCGAGGATTTCCACGCGATGGGCATCCTGGAACAGCATGATGGTCAGGGCCGCGACGATGAAAATGATCACCGCGTAAGTCAGGCCAGGGAACAACCACATGCTGAAGACAATTTTCTCACCGCGAGCCATACGCTGCTTGCGCATGCGCAGTTGCGAGATCGCGATCACCAGGTACACCAGCAATGCGATTGCACCGGAGCTGGCCAGCAAGAATTCGAACACCGCCGCCGGGGCCACATAGTTGGCGAACGTTGCCAGGAATGCGGCGCCTGTGGACAGCATCACAGCCCAGTAAGGCGTGCCGCTTTTGTTGGTACGGGTGGACAAGGCCGGTGCATCGCCGCGCTTGCCCAGGGAGAACAACATACGCGAGGAGGTGTAGAGCGCCGAGTTCAGGCAGCTGGTTACAGCAACCAGTACCACAATGTCGACGATCATCTTGGCGTTAGGGATGCCCATGCGCTCAAGCACGGTCTGGTAAGAACCCAGGCTGGCCAGAACTGGATCGTTCCATGGCACCAGGGCCACGACAATGAAGATCGACACGAGGTAGAACAAGCCGATCCGCCAGATCACCGAATTGGTGGCCTTGGAGATTTGCTTGCCCGGGTTTTTCGATTCCGCGGCCGCAATGGTCACGATCTCGGTGCCCATGAAGGAGAACATGGTGGTCAGGATGGCACCCAATACCGCGCCCATGCCGTTCGGCAGGAAGCCTTGGGTGTCGAACAGGTGCGATACGCCGCTGACCTGGCTGTTCGGCAGGAAACCGAAGATCGCCGCCACGCCGAGAATAATGAAACCGATGATCGCCAGCACTTTGATCAGGGCAAACCAGAACTCGAACTCACCGTAGTTCTTCACGCTGAACAGGTTGGTCACGGTCAACAGCATGGTGATGACCAGGGCGAAGGCCCAGATGTCCACGCCAGGGAACCAGGCGTGCAGGATGGTTGCGGCGGCGTTGGCCTCCAGCGGGATTACCAGCACCCAGAACCACCAGTACAGCCAGCCAATGGTGAAACCGGCCCAGTGACCGATTGCGCGATCGGCGTAAGTGGAGAAGGAGCCGGTGTCTGGCGAAGCAACAGCCATTTCACCCAGCATGCGCATCACCAACACCACCAGCATACCGGCGGCGGCGTAGGCCAACAGCACGGCTGGGCCTGCGGCAGCGATCGCGTGGCCCGAGCCAACGAACAAGCCGGCGCCGATAACACCGGCGATCGACAGCATGGTCACATGACGCGGTTTAAGCCCCTGTTCGAGGCCGTTAGAGCTTTGGGTACTGCTCATTGAAACTACCTTTGTAAGGAAAAGCGAATGCGTGCATCCCGTTTGAATTTCCTCTCTGTAAAAAGAAACCAACGGGGCGTTCCGGAATCTGCACGCAATAATTGCGCCAAAATGTTTCAAAACCCTCTAATCCGCCGATCTCGAACAGACCGGTCAGTCATCGCAAGTCATTGAGTGTAATAGCATTTTGCCAGAGCGTTACCCTGTGACCCACTTAATGAACGAAATCGCGCACCGGAAACACACCCCTATATCCCTCAGCGCACATTAAAAGTGCGTTTGGCCGGTTAGCGCTTCCAACCCCCCGCCAAAGCTGGCAACATCGCGCCCTTTTTGCGACAGCCGACCCGCTTTCCATTGGGAAGCACGCTTCAAACGGCTGTTCGGTTGTTGATGGGGCGACAGTCTGCTGTGCCGATGCGACAACCTGCGACATGCCACCCGCTTACCACCCGTAGCGCTGTTGGCTGCCATTGAAACGCTATGCTAGGTTGGCCGCCTCGCCAGGAAGGCCACCAACAGCAGGAGCGCAACATATATGAGGAACGCACATGGCTGAGGCCACGCCCGCGCTTGAAATCCGCAACTTGCACAAACGCTACGGTTCGCTGGAGGTGCTCAAAGGCGTCTCGCTGACCGCCCGCGACGGCGATGTGATCTCGATCCTGGGTTCCTCCGGCTCCGGCAAGTCCACGTTCCTGCGCTGCATCAACCTGCTGGAAAACCCGCACCAGGGCCAGATCCTGGTGGCCGGTGAAGAACTCAAGCTCAAGGCCGCGAAAAACGGCGAACTGGTCGCTGCCGACGGCAAGCAGATCAATCGCCTGCGCAGCGAAATTGGTTTTGTGTTTCAAAACTTTAATCTGTGGCCGCACATGAGCGTGCTCGACAACATCATCGAGGCCCCGCGCCGCGTGCTCGGCCAGAGCAAGGCCGAAGCCATCGAAGTCGCCGAAGCCTTGCTGGCCAAGGTTGGCATCGCCGACAAGCGCCACGCCTACCCGGCGCAATTATCCGGCGGCCAGCAACAACGCGCGGCCATCGCCCGCACCCTGGCCATGCAGCCCAAGGTCATCCTGTTCGACGAGCCGACCTCCGCCCTTGACCCGGAAATGGTCCAGGAAGTACTTAATGTCATCCGCGCACTGGCCGAAGAAGGCCGCACCATGCTGCTGGTCACCCATGAAATGGGCTTCGCCCGTCAGGTCTCCAGCGAAGTGGTGTTCCTCCACCAGGGCCTGGTAGAAGAGCAAGGATCGCCACAGCAGGTGTTTGAAAACCCGCTTTCGGCGCGCTGCAAACAATTCATGTCCAGCAACCGCTAACGGAGCTACCCGCATGCAGAACTACAAAAAGGTCTTCCTGGCTGCCGCCGTCACCCTGGCCTTCAGCGCCGGTGCCATGGCCGAAACCCTGAAGATGGGCATCGAAGCGGCCTACCCGCCGTTCAACAATAAAGATGCCAGCGGCAATGTCGTCGGCTTCGACAAGGAAATCGGCGACGCCCTGTGCGCCAAGATGAAAGTCGAATGCACCGTGGTCACTTCCGACTGGGACGGCATCATCCCGGCCCTGAACGCCAAGAAGTTCGACTTCCTGATCTCCTCGATGTCGATCACCGACGAGCGCAAGCAAGCGGTGGACTTCACCGACCCGTACTACTCCAACAAGCTGCAGTTCATCGCGCCTAAAAACGTCGACTTCAAGACCGACAAGGACGCGCTCAAAGGCAAAGTGATCGGCGCCCAGCGCGCGACCCTGGCCGGCACCTTCCTGGAAGACACGTACGGCGACGACATCACCATCAAGCTCTACGACACCCAGGAAAACGCCTACCTCGACCTGACCTCCGGTCGTCTGGATGGCATCCTGGCGGACAAATACGTCAACTACGAGTGGCTGAAAAGCGACGCCGGCCGTTCTTACGAGTTCAAGGGCGACCCGGTGGAAGAAAGCGACAAGATCGGTATCGCAGTACGCAAAAACGACCCGATCCGCGAGAAGCTCAACGTTGCGCTGAAAGAAATCGTTGCTGACGGCACCTACAAGAAGATCAACGACAAGTACTTCCCGTTCAGCATCTATTGATACTGACCTGCCGGACCGGCGCCGTCTCCCGACGGCGCCGGTCCCCGGCCTTGCCTGCCGCGATACGAAAAGAAATCCATGATTATCGACCTCTACGGATTCGGCCCGGCGCTTGCCGCTGGCGCGCTGATGACTGTGAAACTGGCACTCTCGGCCCTGTGCCTGGGGCTGGTGCTCGGTTTGCTCGGCGCCTTGGCCAAGACTTCCCCGTACAAGCCGCTGCAATGGCTTGGCGGTACTTATTCGACCCTGGTTCGGGGTATCCCGGAATTGCTCTGGGTGCTGCTGATCTACTTCGGCACGGTCAACCTGATGCGTGCCCTGGGTGAGTTCTTCGGCAACCCGGACCTGGAACTCAACGCCTTCGCCGCAGGCGTGATTGCGCTGGGCCTGTGTTTCGGCGCCTACGCCACGGAAGTGTTTCGCGGCGCGATCCTCGCCATTCCCAAAGGCCATCGTGAGGCCGGTGTGGCCCTGGGTCTTTCGAAATGGCGGATCTTCACCAAACTGATCATGCCGCAGATGTGGCGCATCGCCCTGCCCGGCCTGGGTAATCTGTTCATGATCCTGATGAAAGACACCGCGCTGGTGTCGGTGATCGGCCTGGAAGAAATCATGCGTCACGCGCAAATCGGCGTGACTGTGTCCAAGCAACCGTTCACCTTCTATATGGTCGCCGCCTTCATGTACCTGGGCCTGACGATTCTGGCCATGACTGGCATGCATTTCCTGGAAAAACGCGCCGCTCGCGGCTTCGCGAGGAGCACCCAATGAACTGGGAAGTCATCATCAAGTGGCTGCCGAAACTGGCCCAGGGCGCAACGCTGACCCTGGAACTGGTCGCCATCGCCGTGATCGCCGGTTTGTTGCTGGCGATTCCACTGGGCATCGCCCGCTCGTCGCGCCTGTGGTGGGTGCGGGCATTTCCCTACGGCTACATCTTCTTTTTCCGTGGCACGCCGTTGCTGGTTCAGCTGTTCCTCGTCTACTACGGCCTGGCGCAGTTCGACGCGATCCGCAACAGCTCGATGTGGCCATACCTGCGCGATCCGTTCTGGTGCGCCACGGCCACCATGACCCTGCATACCGCGGCCTACATCGCCGAAATCCTGCGCGGCGCGATCCAGGCCATTCCCCCGGGCGAGATCGAAGCCGCACGGGCGCTGGGCATGTCAAAACCCAAGGCGCTGTTCTACATCATCCTGCCCCGGGCGGCGCGCATCGGCCTGCCGGCCTACAGCAACGAAGTGATCCTGATGCTCAAGGCCAGCGCCCTAGCCAGCACCGTGACCCTGCTGGAACTGACCGGCATGGCCCGGACTATCATTGCGCGGACCTACCTGCCGGTAGAAATCTTCTTCGCCGCGGGCATGTTCTACCTGCTGATGGCTTATGTGCTGGTACGCGGCTTCAAGCTGCTGGAGCGCTGGCTGCGCGTCGATGCCTGCCAAGGGCGTTGATCCCCAGGTGTTGACGGGCGAGGCCCTGCTCGTCCGTTTCACCGCGCTGGATGCTTTTCTGACACAGCATCAGGCCCTGTGGAAACCCCGGCCGTTCACTCATCTGCACCTGTCCTGGGAAACTTCCTACCCAGAGCTGGCCTCATGGCTACGCGGGCGGTCGCTGGAGGACGCGGAAACTGCTCACAACCAACCCGCCTTACTGGGTGCGCCGGAGCCTTTTGCTTCGTTGGCGACGATGTCCCTTGCGCTAAGCGCTGTGGATGAATTGCCCGCCCATGCGCTGGAAGCCGCGAGCCATCGATTGAATGTCGACGTACCCGGCCGCAAGTGGCAACAGATCGAAGCCTTCGCCAGTCGATTGCAATTCGCCGAGGCGCCCAAGCATTGGCTGGACTGGTGTTCCGGCAAAGGTCATTTGGGGCGGCGTTTGCTGCAACCCGGCCAACAGTTGACCTGCCTGGAAGTCGACCCGGCCCTGGTTGCCAGTGGCCAGGCCCTCAGCCAACGGCACCAGTTACATGCGCTGCACGTCCAACAGGATGCACTCGCAGCCAATGCGGCCACTTTGTTGAACGCCGGGTCCACCCCTGTCGCGCTCCACGCTTGCGGTGATCTGCATGTGCGTTTGATACAGCTCGCCAGTGCCGCAGGTTGCAAGCAAATCGCCCTTTCCCCTTGCTGCTACAACCGGATCAAACTGACCCAGTACGCTACGATTTCCTCTGCCGCCCAAAGCTCTGTACTACAGCTATCCCTCGACGATCTCGGGCTACCGATGAGCGAAACAGTGACCGCTGGCGCACGCGTTCGACGCCAGCGTGACACTTCAATGGCCCGTCGCCTGGCATTCGACCTGTTGCAACGACAGCTGCGCGGCGTCGACGAATACCTGCCGGCCCCTTCCCTGCCCAGCACATGGCTCGACAAACCCCTCGCCGATTACTGCCAGCACCTGGCCTCGCTCAAGGAGTTATCCACAATCGGCCCGCAGAATTGGCCTGCACTGGAAACCGCCGGTTGGCAACGCTTGGCGCAAGTGCGCAATCTGGAGTTGCTGCGCGGACTTTTCCGACGCCCATTGGAGCTTTGGCTGGTGCTCGACCGCGCGCTTTTCCTGCACGAGCAGGGCTACCGGGTTCAACTCGGCACCTTCTGCGAAACAGCGCTCACTCCGCGTAATCTGCTGATAGTGGCGGAGCGCACTTAAAGCATCGCCGCCTGTGGATAACTCTGTTGATGAAAATATCGTGGATCCAATATTTACAGCTGTATCAGGGGTGAAACGACACTGTTCAGAATTCGTACACCCGGATAAAAAACCCGAAAAACAGTGATTTGCGATCGGATGAGAACGGATCCACAAATTCGTCATATAGGCCGTGCTTCGCGAATCCGGTTGTGCATAAGCGCTGGCTCAAAAGAACATAACCACAGAACCAAAGGGCTGTTCGAGCAGAAAAGGCACACATCAGTCAGCAAGAGACCGTGCCCGGAGATGACCTGAAAAGCGCAGAACAAGGCGACAGACGAGTCGTATCCGTCCACGACAAAGCCTCGCGTAAAAATAGTCTGAATTCAGGGGTTTACAGAACCAAACCAATCGCTATAATCGTCGCCCAACACGCCGGTATAGCTCAGATGGTAGAGCAACTGACTTGTAATCAGTAGGTCCCGGGTTCGATTCCTGGTGCCGGCACCATACAAAACGAAGGCTCGCAGAAATGCGGGCCTTTGTTGTTTCTGGGATTCGGTGTCGTTCAATCAAAATTTCAGGCGAAACACCGTTCGCCACATGTTTTTGAGCACCGATCGCTGGTGCTTCTTCCAGTTGCGTTCCCACCATTCATCCTCATTGATGGCCACTGAGAGAATATTGCTGCCTGCCACAGCCGCTGCGTGCTGGCGGAAAAGCATGGGGAAAACACAATGTTGTTTTATTCGCTGTTTGAATACGACGTCTACAGGCGTTCCGGAATAAGACGTTTCGGCCAGGACCTGACAGCCCTCGCGCGAGATGATGTAGGCGTGAAGCGCAACGATTTTTCCACGTGCAATGAACGGAAACCAGGTCAGCCAGGTGCGGCCCATGCTGTAGCCCAGATGCAGCGTCTGGAATTTTTTTCCTCGGATGAACCGATTGACCCACCGAACCTGCATGGCGCAAAACCTGTACGGTTTCGCGTCGTCCTCGAAGATTAGAATTCTCTGCCAATGTTCGGCCAAGGCCATTTTGACGAGCGCCTGGTGCGACTCGTAACAACCCTGGACCGGATCACTGCTGCGCTGCGCAATAAAGAATTCAATCGGGTTGGAAATCAGCGGTGCGACGGTCCGTTGAAACAATGCCCGCCTGTCTTCGCGTTCACTCAGTGAAATACAGAACACGCGATCCACGTCAAAAAAGACCCTATCGAAAGTGGTTACCATCAATGACGGTCCAGTTCTGACGGGGCGTTCGATTGACCGTTGTGAACTCGACGGCGATGCAACTTCAAGTACTGCAATCGAAATCCCTCAGTGACCCTCCGTAGCCACGCGCCACGGGAAAGAATCAATGATCATTGGGAGTTCGATACTGCGTATGTCAGACACTTCTGAAAATGTTGACCATCACATCTGAAGCGGAAACAACAAAGCCCTCGTATTGCTACGAGGGCTTGGTTGTTTCTACCGTTTGAAGTTCAGGGCTTAGTGACCTGCGCTCTGGCCACCATCCACGTGCAGGATTTCGCCGGTGACGAACTTGGCGCCGTCCAGGTACACGACTGCGTTGGCGATGTCATCGATGTCGCCCATGTGACCGACCGGGTGCAAGGCGCCCAGTGCGGCGTGGGTTTCTTCGCCGTGCATCGGGGTCTTGATGATGCCAGGCGAAACAGCGTTTACCCGAATGCCGCGCTTGGCGTATTCGATCGCCAGGGATTTGGTCGCCGCGTTCAGGCCACCTTTGGTCAGCGAGGCCAGTACCGATGGCACGCCGTCGATGGCGTGGTCGACCAGGCTGGTGGTGATGTTGACGACGTGGCCGCTGCCCTGTTTTTCCATCTCGGCGATGGCCAGTTGGGTAATGTAGAAGAAGCCATTGACGTTGACCGACAGCACGTTGGCGTAGTCTTCAGCGGTGTACTGGGTGAACGGCTTGGCAATGAAGATCCCGGCGTTGTTGACCAGGGTGTCGATACGGCCAAAACGTGCGATGGCTTCGCGAATCACCCGTTGAGCGGTTGCCGGTTCGCCGATGTCGCCGGCCACGGTGAGGATGTCCGGGTCGGTGGACGGCTTGATCGAACGCGAGGTCGCGACGATCTGGTAGCCGAGTTCACGGAAGGCCTTGACCATGCCGTCGCCGAGACCTTGGGATGCGCCAGTGATGACGATGACTTTTTTCGAATTGCTCATGATGTAGACCTCTAACAATAATGGGATTTGAAATGGGGTGAATCAGGCTTCAGCAGGGGCCGACGCCATTTGTCTCAACATTTGTTCGTAGTACTCGACTGACTGCGATCCAGACACCAGGTGACGGCCGTTCAGCACCATGGCCGGGACCGAATTGATGCCGTGCTGGCGGTAAAACTCCTCAAGCTCACGCACTTCGTCAGCGAACGCGCCAGACACCAGCACCTCGCGTGCCCGGGTTTCGTCCAACCCGGCTTCACCCGCCAACCGCACCAGCGTCTGCTGATCACTCGGGTTCTGGCCTTCGCTGAAGTAAGCGCGCAGCAGGATCTTCTTCAGCGCCACCTGGCGTCCCTCTTCCAGCGCCCAAAGCAACAACCGGTGAGCGTCGAAGGTGTTGTAGAAGTGAGTACGTTTTTCCAGGTCGAACTTGAAGCCGAGGGCCGCACCGCGCTCAATCTGCATCGCTTTACCGGCAGCGACGTCCTGGGCTGTGCGCCCGTATTTGCGCATCAGGTGCTCGACGGCTTTTTCGCCCTCGGCCGGCATGTTCGGGTTCAGCTCGAAAGGCTTGTAGGTCAGCTGCACCGAAATGTCGCCCGACACGTTCTCGATTGCCTGCTCCAGCGCTGTTGCCCCCAGCGCGCACCATGGGCACACCACATCGGAGACGAAATCGATGGTCACCGCGGCCGTCATGACTGCCCCTCTTCCGCCAGTTGCTTGCGGTACTGAGTGGTCGTGATCCCGGCGTAGCCCCAGTTGTCGGTGTCGACTTCTTCGATCACGATGTGGGTCAGGTCAGGGCGCTTGTTGAGGACGCGTTCCAGTGTTTCAGTGATTTCGGCGATCACCTGAGCTTTCTGCTCAGTGGTAACCCCGTCGCGGGTGATGCGGACACTTACGAAAGGCATTGAGGAATCTCCAGTGACCTTCCCGTCTGGATGATGGGAGAGGCGTTGGAGCTCAATGTAGGCAGTTAGCTGGAGGGGATAAAGATGGGAACGGGAACATCATTAGTTACGTGGTGTAATTTATTTGAAAGACGTTTCAAACGTCGCGCGATATTTTTTGCAGCGAAATCTCACAAATTGCAGGCACAAAAAAGCCCCGAACCAGTCGGGGCTTTCCTTAGTGACGAGCCTTTGAATCAGGCCTCAACACCGCAACCCATCATCAGAAAATGTTGATCGGGTAATCCACGAACACGCGCAATTCGTTACCGCTGACGTTGTATTCGCTCGACTTCTGCGACACGCGCAGCACCGAACTACGCAGTTTCACGCTCAGGTCTTTGGCCGGGCCGCTCTGCACGACGTATTTGAACTGGTTGAAGATTTCGCGCTCGGTACCGCCTTCGCTGGTGGAGGTGGTGATGTTGTCGCCACGCACGTAGGCGAAGTTGTAGCTCAGGCCCGGGATGCCGAAGGTGCTGAAGTCCAGGCCATAGCCCAGTTGCCAGCTGCGTTCGTCTTCGGCGTTGAAGTCGGACCAGTAGGAGTTGGCCAGGTAGATGGTGTTGCCGCCGTCGCCGACACGGTTCTGGCCTTTCTGGTAGCCGCCGTAGGCATAGCCCAGGTTGCTGTCGCCCGTGCTGCGCTGGTAACCGAGGGTGAACGAGTGAGGGCCAGTGGCGTAGGTGCCCGCCAGGCTCCAGATTTTGTTGTCGTCGCCGGTTGCACCGACTTCGCGGACGTAGGAGTCGTCCAGCTTGGTGCGGTAGCCGTTGAAGTCCAGGGTCAGGGACTGATCCTTGGCGAGCGGGAACACGTAGTTGGCGTTCACGTACTGTTTCTTCAGAACGTCTTCCACGTCGGACGCGTACAGGGAAGCCTTGAATTGTTCGGTGAACTGATAGCTACCGCCCAACACGTTGATCGACTTCAGGCCACCGCTGTCACGGCCTTCGGCGCTTTTGCGCGATTCGGCGGTGAAGCGACCGGCGTTCAGTTCCAGGCCCTTGATCTCCTTGGAGGTGATCAGGGTACCGGTGTAGCTCTCTGGCAGCAGGCGCACGTTGTCGTAGCTCAATACTGGCAGGGCCGGCATCTGGTCGCCGTAGGTCAGTGTTGTGCTCGACAGACGGAACTTGACCGCTGCGCCACCCTTGGACAGGTCATTGGCCGCGCTGCCGCTATCGCCCTGTTTGAAGAAGTCGATACCACCGGCGCCGCTACGGCCCTTGCCGCCGTCCAGGCGCAGTGCGTACAGACCGAAGGCGTCCACACCCACGCCCACGGTGCCCTGAGTGAAACCGGACGAGAACGTACCGATGGCCGCTTGGCCCCACTCGGCTTTGTCTTCGTTACCGTTCTTGTAGTCACGGTTGATGTAAGCGTTGCGCAGCAGCACTTTGAGGCTGCTGTCTTCGACAAATCCCTTGGATTCGGCCTGGTCGTTAGCCATGGCCTGTGAAGCGCTCAAAATCCCCAGAGCGATCAGGCTGATTCGCTTGTTCAACATTTTATTTTTTTCCTTAATACGGGTTGATACGCGCTGCGCCCAACAGTAGAAACGGCGCTTTGGCGCTCTTTTTTCACCTTAAAACAAAAAGGCCCGCGCACGAGCGAATCGTGGCGGGCCTATTTGTAATTTTAAGAGTCATGGCGGTTAGCCACAGGCGTTGGCCGAATCGTAGCCGCGCCCCTGACGTTGTGTCAATTTCATGAATCTTCTGTATGTAGGCGAAAATCGTCTAAGAAATGGCTTTACTTGGCAGGAAATTTCAATTGTTTCCAATTTAAGACGCCTGTAAATGATTGGACACGACGAAAGTAACAATCTAGACATAATTGGAAACAATCAATCAGAGGAACATTTCAAGAATAATTAACGGAAGTAAATAGCAAGCATTACCATTCGCACCCTGCACGCTACACCCTAAAAATCCTACGGATGCGTTCCTCAATGCCTGCCCCATTACGCCTTTCGCCCTTCAGTCTTGGGCTTTCTGCTTTGCTGTCTGCCGGTTTTTCCTACGCTGCCCCCACCACTTTACCCGCCACCGCCATCAGCGCCGAAGCTGAGGCCGATGACCCGCGTGTGAAGGAAACGAATACGGCGACCCGTACCAACACACCGGTGCGCTACGTTCCGCAAGCCATCGATTCGATCAAAACTTCGAACGTCGTCGATTACGGCACGAATGATCTGGGAACAGCGCTCAGCGGAATCCCCAACGTCAGCAGCGGCGCCGACACCCGCTTCGACAGCCTGCGCATCCGGGGCTTCGATGCCAGCAACGACTTCTATCTCGACGGCATCCGCGATGACAGTCAGTACGTGCGCGACTTGCACAACATCGAGCGAATCGACGTGCTCAAAGGCCCGGCAGCCGTCCTCTATGGCCGTGGCAGCCAGGGCGGGATCGTCAACCGGGTCAGTAAGCTGCCGGAATTCGGTCGCCGCTCGACAATCGAAGCCCAGGGTGGCAGCGACGATCTGCGCAGCCTGTATGCCGACCTCAGCACCGACCCTTCCGAAAACATCAGCCTGCGCCTGAACATGGGCAACATGGACCAGAACAGTTTCCGCGATGGCGTGAGCGGCAATCGCCAACTGTTCGCGCCGTCGATGAGCTGGCAACTGACCCCTGACCTGAACTGGCTGGTGCAGTACGAATACAGCCGCTACAACCGCACGCCGGATCGCGGCATCCCCGGGGTAAACGGCCGCCCGGCTGATGTGGGCCGCGATACGACCTACGGCAGCGAGCACGATTTCATCGACGACAAGTCGCAATCCCTGCGTTCGAAACTCACCTATGAACTCAGCGACAACTGGCAGCTGCGCCAGACCCTCGGCGTGTTCAAGCTCAACAGCGACTTCGACAACACTTACCTGACCGGCTACACCCCGGCCACCAACCGGGTCACGCGCCAACACTGGCAACAGGACCTGACCACCCGCAACATCTACAACAACGTTGAACTGGAAGGTGGTTTCGATACCTTCGGCCTGGAACATCGCCTGCTGACCGGGATCGAGATCGGCAGCCAGCGGCGCGATCCGACCTTGTACACCGCCGCCACCACGGGACCGGGCAGCTCACCCGTGCCCTCGCTGGACCTGAATAATCCCAATCGTGATGTGCGCCACACCGGGCGCATGCAGGTTTCGAGCAGCTCGCACACCGAGGTCGAAAGCCGTGCGGTGTATGTGCAGGACCAACTGCATCTGAACGATCAATGGCAGTTGCTCGCCGGTTTGCGCTACGACACGTTCGACATCGAGTCGACCAACAAGCTGCGGGACATGTCCGAAGACCGTGACAGCCATAGCACCAGCCCTCGTGTAGGACTGGTCTGGACGCCGCTGCAGAACCATTCCTTCTACGCCTCCTGGTCGAAAACGTTCTCACCGGTCGGCGGAGGCTTGATCGGTATTACACCCGGCGCCGCAGGTAACACCAATGACCTGAGTCCCGAGCTGACCCGGCAGAAAGAAATCGGCGTGAAGAGCGACTGGCTGGATGAGCGCCTGAGCACCACGCTGGCGATCTACGAACTGGAACTCTACAACCGCCGCACCAGCGACCCAAACAACCCGACCGTCACCCTGCTCACCGGCAAGCAACGTTCCCGCGGGATCGAGTTGACGGCCACGGGCAAGATTGCCGGCAACTGGTACGTGCGCGGTGGCGTGGGTGTGCAGGATGCCACGGTGGAAAAGGACAACAACGGCTTTGAAGGCAAACGCATCAGCAACGTGGCCAAGCATAACGGCAGCCTGTTCCTGACCTGGAAACCGGAAATGGGCTGGTATGCCGAAACCGGCCTGACCCTGGTCGGCGATCGCTATGCGGACAACCTGAACACCACGGTCCTGCCGGGTTACGGACGCTGGGATGCACTGGCAGGCTTCCGGCAGAAGGATTGGGATTTACGCGCGGCGCTGAACAACATCAGCGACAAGACCTACTACTCGTCGGCGACCAGTGCGGCGCAGATCCAGCCGGGGGAGCCGCGTAGCGTGGTGGTCACTGGAACCTACAGTTTCTAAACACTGCCAATTCTGTGTTCACGCTCGACTCCTGTGGGAGCGGGCCTGCTCGCGAAAGCGATGTGTCAGTCACCCTCTCTATCGACTGACATGCCCTCTTCACGAGCAAGCCCGCTCCCACATTTATTTTTCATCGCCCATAAAAAAACGCTGCCATCCCGGCAGCGCTTTTGTTTGATCAATCCGTTGTTTTTCTTCTTATCCTTCCATCACATCCCACAACGCATCCAGCTCCGCTTCGCTGAATAAACCAGCGGGGTAGCGCTCGATTATCGTCCGGCGCGGATCAGTCTCGCTGATCTGACGCGTTCCATTGGACTTGAACCAGTGCGCCAGAATCTGGAGCGATTCGTTATTGACTGCCAGGGGATGCAACGCCCGCTCGCTCACTACATTTACTTCGGCGTTCATTTCAGCGCTCTCTCCTGGTTTGTGAGCGGCCTAACTTTATCCAAGGTTTATGACAGAACGACTAAGTTCTCCCCCTCCCTGTTTTGCACCCAAAGCGATACAAGAGCTGTGCCAATATGTACGAAATAGCGACAGATAAATACAAAAAAGCCCGCAGTCCTGATGGACTGCGGGCTGTGTGCGGGGCAAATCGCGAAAACGTTTGCGCGAAATGATTTCGCAATCAACTCAAGCTGTTACGCACTCACTCAATTCTTGTGAGGCGCCGGCTGTTGTTGGGTAAGGCAGTGAATGTTGCCGCCGCCCAGTAACAGTTCGCGACCCGGGACCATCACCACTTCGTGCTGCGGGAACAGTGCCTGCAGAATCTCTTTGGCAGGGCCATCCAGTGGGTCATCGAAACTCGGGGCGATAATGCCGCCGTTGACGATCAGGAAATTCACGTAGGAACCGGCCAGACGCACCGTAGGATTGCGTTCCTGAGTGCCGTCCACCGGGTCGACGCCGGCACACTCTTCCTCGGTCGCGTACAGCGGGCCCGGGATCGGCATTTTGTGCACCGTAAACGGGCGGCCCTTGGCATCGGTGCTGTTTTGCAGCACGTTCATCGCGGCCTGGCAGCGTGGGTAGTTCGGGTCCTGCGGATCGTCGGTCCAGGCCAGCAGCACTTCGCCCGGACGCACGTAGCAGCAGAAGTTATCCACATGGCCGTCGGTTTCGTCGTTGAACAGACCGTCCGGCAGCCAGATGATCTTATCCACAGCCAGATGATCTTTGAGCACCGCTTCGATTTCCGCACGATCGAGGTGCGGATTGCGATTGCGGTTGAGCAGGCATTCTTCGGTGGTGATCAGCGTGCCTTCGCCATCGACATGGATCGAACCGCCTTCGAGCACGAAGCCCTCGGTGCGGTAGCGTGGGCTGCGCTCGATCTCGAGAATCTTGCCGCCCACCTGCGAATCACGGTTCCACGGCGAATACAGGCCACCGTCGAAACCGCCCCAGGAATTGAAATCCCAGTTCACGCCACGGACTTCGCCGCTGTTATTGATGACGAACGTCGGGCCGGTATCCCTGACCCAGGCGTCGTCGCTGGACATTTCCACAACGCGGATATTCGGCACGTCGAGGCGGGCACGGGCGTTTTCATACTGGCCGGCGGACACCGCCACGGTCACCGGTTCGAAACGCGCAATGGCCTTGGCCACCGCCACGTGCGCGGCTTGCGCCGGTTTGCCGCCCAGGCGCCAGTTGTCCGGCCGCTCGGGCCAGATCATCCAGGTCTGGGTCTGGGGTGCCCACTCGGCCGGCATGTAGAAGCCGTCGGCGCGCGGGGTGCTTTTCAAAGTGGTCATGTCGATCAGGACTCCAGGGTTCCGTCGAGGGTTTTCAGCGCGCCGTACAGGTTCGGACGACGGTCACGGAACGAGCCCCACGCGCTGCGGATGTGTTCCAGTTGGTCGAGGTCGAAGGTGTGAACCAGAATGCCTTCTTCGGTTTCGTTGAGTTCCTGCACCTTCTCGCCGAACTGGTTGGCGATGAACGACGAACCATAAAAGGTAATGTCGTAGCCGTCTTGTTCTTCATTGCCGATGCGGTTACTGGCGATCAGCGGCATCAGGTTAGCGCCGGCGTGGCCCTGTTGCACGCGTTGCCAGTGATCACGGGATGAAATGGTCTTGTCGTGGGGCTCGCTGCCGATGGCGGTCGGGTAGAACAGAATCTCCGCGCCCTGTAACGCCATGCTGCGCGCGGCCTCCGGGAACCACTGGTCCCAGCAGATGCCCACGCCGATTTTCGCGTAGCGGGTGTTCCACACTTTGAAGCCGGTATCGCCCGGGTTGAAGTAGTACTTCTCGTGGTAGCCAGGACCGTCCGGGATGTGGCTTTTCCGATAAATCCCGAGGTTGCTGCCGTCGGCGTCGATGATCGCGATGCTGTTGAAGCGCGCGCGGCCCGCCCGCTCGTAGAAGCTGATGGGCAGCACCACTTGCAGTTCCCTGGCGACTTTCTGGAAGTGCTTGATGGCGACGTTGTCTTCGACCGTCGTGGCCAATTGCAGGTAATCCGGGTTCGGCTTCTGGCAGAAGTACGGCGCCTCGAACAATTCCTGGATCAGGATGATCTGCGCGCCTTTGGCGGCGGCTTCACGGACCAGTCTTTCAGCGACCTCGATGTTGCCTTCCAGGTCCCAGGAACAGGCCATCTGGGTGGCGGCAACGGTAACGATACGGCTCATGGATCATCTCCGGGCAAGTGCTTGACGGTCGGGCATGGCTTTTCCGCGCCCTGGCATTGCCGACTTTATATCCGATAAATATCGACTTTTAAAGCTGCCAATCTGCCTTTCGTCTAAAATTACCCACTTAAACCCGATAACAATCGAACTATTATCGTACTTCACCCGTGGGAGCGGGTAAACCCGCGATATCGGTTTTACAGATCTTCGGCGAGCACCTTCGAAAGCATGTCCACAAAGAAATCCACGCTCTGGCGAGACGTCACCATCGGCGGCTTGATCTTGAGCACGTTCAGGTAATCACCGGTCGGCTGCATGAAGATGCCCAGGTCGCGCAAGCGATCGCACAGCGCCGTGGTTTCCTCGGTGGCCGGCTCCAGGGTTTCGCGGTTGCGGATCAACTCCACGCCCAGATAGAAACCGGAACCATGCACCGCGCCCACCAACGGATGAATATCGATCAGCGCTTCCAGACGCTCCTTGAAGTAACCGCCCACCACCTGGGCGTTTTCCCACAGCTTTTCTTCTTCCATCACATCCAGCACCGCCATGCCGACCTGGCAACTGACCGGACTGCCGCCCGCCGACGAGAAGAAATAACCTTCGGCCTCCAGCGCTTCGGCGATTTCCCGGCGTGTGATCACCGCGCCCAGTGGCTGGCCGTTGCCCATGCCCTTGGCCATGGTGATGATGTCCGGCACCACGCCCTGCTCTTCGAAGCCCCAGAAGAAGTGGCCCATGCGCCCGTAGCCGACCTGCACTTCATCGGCGATACACACTCCGCCCCGGGCGCGGACCATTTCGTAAACCTGCTTCAGATAACCCGGTGGCAACGAGATACCACCGGCATTGCCGTACACCGGCTCGCAGATGAAACCGGCCAACTGGCGTTTCTGTTCGGCGATTTTCGCCAGGTTGTGCTCAACGCTGCGCACGTAGTCCGGCGCGCTGTCCGGGCCACGGAATTCACCGCGATAGGTGTTCGGCGCAGTGACCGGATGCACCCAGTCCGGTCGACTTTCCAGGGCCTTGGGGTTGTCGGCGATCGAAGTCGACACCGCGTCCGCGCCCACGGTCCAGCCGTGATAGGCCTCCAGCACGCTCACCATGTCGCGCCCGCCGCTGTAGGCCCAGGCCAGGCGGATCGCCAGGTCATTGGCCTCACTGCCGCTGTTGACCAGGAACACGCGATCCATGGAATCCGGCGCCAGCTTCAGCAAGCGCTCGGAAAACTCGGCGACCGCCGCGTAGTTGAACCGCGAGTTGGTGTTAAGCAGCGACCACTGGCGGCTGGCGACCGCGGCCATGCGCGGGTGACCGTGCCCGAGCACGGCGACGTTGTTGAGCATGTCGAGGTAGGAACGGCCCTGCATGTCGATCAGGTGGTTGCGCCAGCCACGCTCGATGCGCGGCGGGTCGACGTAATAATGTTTTTGCGTGCGGGCGAAACTGGCGTCGCGACGGGCCAGCAAGGTCTGCGCATCGAGTTCCTGTTCAGCGTCGCAGGCCAGTCCCAGCAAGGCTGCCGGTGATGGGCACAGCGATTGCCAGGCCGCCGCGCGGGTCGGCGAGCAGAACAAGGGCGCGCTGAACGACGAATCCCGGCTCAATTGCACAAGCAGCGGTCCGCTGACGGCCCCCAACACCTGGCCTTTGACCAGCGCAGCGCCTGTGTGCAGCGAGGACGTAACGCCCCACAGTCGCACGCTCAGTTGCGGGCCATCCAGTTGCAGCACGCCCGGCGATGGCTGGTGAACCACCCCGGCAAACGGCGCCTCGACCGTCGTGCCTTGCGGTACACGCAACTCGACGTGCAACGGGCAGGTGTCCGGTTCGATGGCGCTGTCCGGACAAGTGCGGGACAGGCGATATTGCCCGTAGCGACTGGCCGCCAGACCGTGAGCCGCGGCGGCTTCATCCAGCAGGCGTTGATCGATGCCTTCCTGTTCCCAGTTGCCGGCCTCGAAGTGCGGGCTGAGCACGCCCAGATCGATCAGGGCAAATTCACGCCCCACCAGGCTCGGCAGCAGCGGTGCAAACCCTTCGCTGGCGATGCCGGGCAGATGCTGCCCGACCGCTGTCAGGATCGCGGCTTCCATCAACGCCAAGGGCACCGAGGTCGCGACGCGGAAAATCTCCCACTCGTGCGTCAGGTTGTCGCGACTGTAGGCATTGCCCGGGTCGATGCTGACCTGCTGCTCACCGCTGAGCACCAGCACCGCCGCACGGGCGACGATCAGCGGCCACAGCGCCAGCAACTCTTCATGCTGCAACGGATTGACCGCGTGATACGCCTGCACCGCCGGCAAAATGCAGAACGGATCGCCATCGCAGTGGTGCAGCAATGCCGCGCAGGTCACCGACAGATCGGTGATGCGCCAGGTGCGGACCAGGTCGCCAAAATCGATCACGCCCTGCAATTGCCACTGACGTTCGCCATCCCGCTGCCACACCACGTTGTCGTCGGTGATGTCCATGTGAATTGCCTGCAGCGGCAGCTTGTCCTGCAACGGTTGCAGGTGGCGCCCAGCTTGCAGCGCGGCGTCGGCGATCAATTGGCGCTGGGCGTCATCCTGGATAATCGGCAGCAAGTGCGCGATCACAGCCTGTGCATGACGCGCATCCCACTGCAACGTGCGCTCCAGCCCCGGATGATCGAATGCCGCCAGCGCCAGGTCCATCTCGCCACACAAACGACCGAAACCTGCCACGACCGTACGGTTGAAATGATCGAGGTGGGTCAGTGACTGGCCTTCGATGTAGTCCAGCAGGCGCACATGCACCGCCTGGCCGCCGACCTCAAGGGACAGCAGGTCCGCACCGTTTTTCGCCGGGATCACGCGCGGGACGTGCACAGCGGGATGTTCGCCCAAATGCTTGAGCCCGGCATGTTGGGCCTGCAACTCCAGCGCCGAATAATCGCCCCGGCAGATTTTCAGGACAAAACGGCCCTGGTCGCTGTCGACGCGGTAGTTCAAATCCTGCTGGCTGCCCAGGGCCTGTAACCTTCCGCTGAGCCCGTAATGCTCCTGCAACAGCTCTGACGCTTGCTCCGCAGACACTTGCGGGCTGGGCAAACTGGCGCGATGAATCAACGTGGCGAGCGGCATGAAACAGACCTCTTCAATGAAGGTGTTAAATTTATTAGGCGCCTATATCGCCATTGCGCGAGCCGATACGCAACCCCCGAACCTGCCCTGCACGCCCAGTGGTGACTCGCACCCGCCGACTCTTTGCGCAAGAATGACGCCCAGCAACGCCCACTGTCGGAGAAAACCATGAACGTTATCGCCACCGAGCTACCCGGTATTCTGATCATCGAGCCTCGGGTACTGGAGGACGAACGTGGTTTCTTTTACGAAAGCTTCAATGCCGACGCGTTTGCGCATGCGACCGGTGTGCAGGCGACCTTCGTTCAGGACAACCACTCGCGCTCGAAGAAAGGCGTCCTGCGCGGTCTGCATTACCAACTGGAAACGCCCCAGGGCAAACTGGTTCGCGTGGTCAGTGGCGAAATTCTGGACGTGACGGTCGACATCCGCCGCAGCTCGCCGAATTTCGGCAAATGGCTCGCCACCCGCCTTTGCGCCGAGCACCATCGTCAGTTGTGGATTCCCGAGGGTTTCGCCCATGGCTTTGTCGCATTGAGCGATACCGCCGAGGTGCTCTACAAAACCACCGACTTTTACGACCCGCGCGCCGAACGCACCCTGCGCTGGGACGACCCGGACCTTAATATCGACTGGCAGCTGGACGGAGCGCCCCTGCTGTCAGCCAAGGATCAAGGCGCATCACTCTTCAAGGACGCCGACGTCTTTGCCTAGGCATAATGTGCCCGTACCCACAGGCGCTCGATGCTCATGACCCCGACCCTCCCCCGCAGACCCCGCTGGCGCAGCCTGGCCCTGCTTGCGCTGTGCCTGGCGCCGTTGCTGTGGCCGCTGGAGCATCTGGCCGAGCGCTATTACCGCAGTGAACTGGTGGGGCAGAATCGCCAGACCCTCGACCTCTACGTCGCCAACCTGCTGGGCACCCTGCACCGCTATGAAGTGCTGCCGCAGATTCTCGGCGACCTGCCGGCCCTGCGCGCCGTGCTTGGCGCGCCGGACGACGGTGTCACCCAGGGCAACGCCAACCGCCTGTTGAAAAACATCAGCACCCAGACCGGCGCCGAAGTGATGTACCTGATGGACACCACGGGCAAGACCCTGGCGGCCTCCAACTGGGACAAGCACGACAGTTTCGTCGGGCGCAATTTTTCCTTCAGGCCGTATTTCAGCGAAGCCATGGCCGGGCGGCTCGGGCGGTTTTTCGGGCTCGGCACCACCTCCGCCAAGCGCGGTTACTTCTTCGCGGCGGCCGTGCGCAGTGGTGAAAAAGTTGCCGGCGTGCTGGTGGTCAAGGTCGACCTCGACCACACCGAAAGCCTCTGGGGCAAAACCCCGGAACAACTGCTGCTGACCGACCACAACGGTGTGGTCATCCTCACCTCGCGGCCTGAATGGCGCTTCCGCTCGACCCGCCCGTTGAGCGAAGACGAACGCAAGGCCATCAGCGCGATCCAGCCGTATCCGACCCGCGATCCGAAGCCCTTGAAGCTCAACCCCAATGCCTGGCTGACCCAGACCCAGGCCATCGCGGAAACCGGCTGGAATGTCAGCATCCTCGCCCCGCGCACCCTGATCGACCGTCCGGTGCGCACGGTGGTCGCCATCGGTGGCGCGACGCTGCTGGTGGTGATGCTGTTGCTCGGCCTGATGATGCAGCGCCGTCGTCATTACCTGGAGCGGATCGCCTTTGAAGCCAAGGCCCGGCTCGAACTGGAAGGCCGCGTCGCCGAGCGTACCAGCGACCTGGAAGGCCTCAACCGACGCCTCAAACAGGAAGTGCTGGAGCGCGAACAGGCCCAGCAAGAGTTGGTGCGCGCCCAGGACGATCTGGTCCAGGCCGGCAAACTCTCGGCCTTGGGGACGATGTCGGCCAGCATCAGCCACGAACTCAATCAGCCGCTGGCGGCCATCCGCAGCTACGCAGAAAACGCCGAAGTGCTGCTTGACCACCAGCGCACCGACGATGCCCGCGGCAACCTCAAGCTGATCAGCGAGCTGACCGGGCGCATGGCCTCGATCATTGCCCATTTGCGCGCCTTCGCCCGACGCGATCGCCACGCCCCGGAAAGCGTCGCCCTGCAACCGGCGCTGGACGACGCCCTGGCCTTGCTGGCCAAGCGCCGACGCAGCATGGAAGTCGAACTGATCCGCGATATGCCCGCCGCCACCTTGTGGGTCGAGGCCGGGGAAACCCGTCTGCGCCAGGTGCTCGGCAATCTGCTGGCCAACGCCCTGGACGCCCTGACGGAAAAAGGCCCGCCACGTAAACTCTGGTTGAGTGCCCAATCCACTGCCGACGGCGTCACCCTGTACATTCGCGACAACGGCCCCGGTTTCTGCATGGAGGCCCTGGGTCGCGCCAGCGAGCCCTTCTACACCACCAAGACCCGCACTCAGGGGCTTGGGCTGGGGCTGGCGATCTGCGAGACCCTGATGCGCGCCTTCGGCGGTGAACTGTCGTTTGCCAACCACAAGGAAGGTGGCGCCCTGATTACCCTGAAACTGCGTGCTGGCGCGCCGGGCGTAAGCCTGCAACCGTCCGAGGACCGAAGTGCATGACCATCGACAATCGCATCCAGGTCGTGTTGATCGACGACGATCCCCATCTGCGCCAGGCTCTGAGCCAGACCCTGGATCTGGCCGGCCTGAAAATCCTGCCGCTGGCCGAAGCCAAGGGCCTGGCCGCGCAACTGGAACGCGACTGGCCGGGCGTGGTGGTCAGTGACATTCGCATGCCGGGCATGGACGGGCTCGAACTGCTCAGCGAACTCCACGCCCAGGATCCGGAGCTGCCGGTGCTGCTGATCACCGGTCACGGCGACGTGCCGTTGGCGGTGCAGGCCATGCGCGCCGGGGCCTATGACTTTCTGGAAAAACCTTTTGCCAGCGACGCGCTGCTCGACAGCGTGCGCCGTGCCCTGGCCTTGCGTCGCCTGGTGCTGGATAACCGCAGCCTGCGTCTGGCCCTGAGTGATCGCAATGAGTTGAGCGCCCGCCTGGTCGGGCAATCGCCTTCGATGCTGCGGTTGCGCGAGCAAATCGGTGCCCTGGCGGCGACCAAGGCCGACGTGCTGATCCTCGGCGAAACCGGCGCCGGCAAAGAAGTGGTGGCGCGGGCGCTGCATGACTTGTCGAGCCGCAGAAACGGTCCGTTCGTGGCGATCAACGCGGGCGCGCTGGCCGAGTCGGTGGTCGAGAGCGAGCTGTTCGGGCATGAGCCGGGCGCTTTCACCGGTGCGCAGAAGCGGCGCATCGGCAAGTTCGAATTCGCCAATGGCGGCACACTGTTCCTCGATGAGATCGAGAGCATGAGCCTGGACGTGCAAGTGAAATTGCTGCGTTTGCTGCAAGAGCGCGTGGTCGAACGCCTGGGTGGCAATCAGTTGATCCCGCTGGACATCCGCATCATTGCCGCCACCAAGGAAGACCTGCGGCAGTCCGCCGATCAGGGGCGTTTCCGCGCCGACCTGTATTACCGCCTGAACGTCGCGCCGCTGCGCATTCCGCCGTTGCGCGAGCG
Source organism: Pseudomonas fluorescens (assembly GCF_902498195.1). Lineage (GTDB taxonomy): Bacteria > Pseudomonadota > Gammaproteobacteria > Pseudomonadales > Pseudomonadaceae > Aquipseudomonas > Aquipseudomonas fluorescens_BU. Next base: position 451,721 of record NZ_CABVIY010000005.1, read on the forward strand.
CGGGGAGGATGCGCTGGTGCTGTTCCAGCACTTTGCCGACGAGGCCAGCGCCCGTCACGGCTTGCCGCCCCATGAGCTGCAACCGGGCCAACGCGCCCTGCTGCTGCGCCACACCTGGCCCGGCAATGTGCGCGAACTGCAAAACGCCGCCGAACGCTTCGCCCTCGGCCTGGAGCTGGCGCTGGACAACAACGAGGCGCAAGGCACCGCCGGCACGGTGGTGGAACTGGTCAGCGGCGGGTTGAGCGAGCAGGTGGAGAACTTCGAAAAAACCCTGATTGCCGCCGAACTGGCGCGCTCCCACAGCTCGGTGCGCAGCGTGGCCGAAGCCCTCGGCATTCCGCGCAAGACCTTGCACGACAAGCTGCGCAAGCATGGCCTGAGCTTCGCCGACAGCGGTGCCGCCAGCCACACCGATGAACTCGATTGAGCCCCCCATCAATCACCCATTGCACAAGAGGCCCCGAATGAGCCGCGACAGTCGTCAACTGGAATCCGTCCTCCACCACGACATCCCCCTCACCCGGGACATGGGCCTCAAAGTGCTCGACTGGCACGACCAGCAACTGCGCCTGCACTTGCCGCTGGACGCCAACGTCAACCACAAGAGCACCATGTTTGGCGGCAGCCTGTATTGCGGCGCGGTCCTGGCAGGTTGGGGCTGGCTGCATTTGCGCCTGAAAGAAGAAGGCATCACCGACGGGCACATCGTGATCCAGGAAGGGCAGATCAACTACCCGCTGCCGGTGACGGGCGATGCACATGCCATTTGCCAGGCGCCGAGCAGCCAGGCGTGGAAGAAATTCCTGACCATTTATCAGCGTTACGGCCGCGCACGCTTGACCCTACATACGCGGGTGGTGAATGCGGGCAGCGATGAGGATTCGGTGAGGTTTGTCGGGCAGTATGTATTGCACCGCTAGGCCCCTTCGCGAGCAAGCCCGCTCCCACATTTGATCTGCGTCGTGCACAAATGCAGTATTCACCGCAGATCAAATGTGGGAGCGGGCTTGCTCGCGAACGGCTGCCCAGCAGCCGCAAATCAGTCAACGGAATTTAACGGGGGTGTATTTACTGTAAAGGTCGAGAAGCTCAGGAACGCGCCAGCTCCAGCAGCTTCTCCCGCCACGCTGCCTTCGCCGGCAACGCCAGGAAAAACGCATTCAACAGCGACTCCCGCGCCGGATAACAGAACGGCGCGCCGCTCAAGTCCAGCACCTCGCCTCCCGCCCCTTCCAGCACGCCCTGCGCCGCCGCCGTATCCCACTGCGAAGTCGGCGCCAGGCGCGGATAACAATCGGCGGCCCCTTCGGCCAACAGGCAAAATTTCAGCGAGCTGCCGATATTGGCCAGCTCCAGCTCACCCAGGCTGGCGCTCAACCCGGCCAGCAAGCGCTCCTGCTCAGGGCTGGAATGCCGGCGGCTGGCGACCACGGTGAAGGCCTCACCTGCCGGCGGCACAGTGCGAACCTGGATCGGCTGCGGCTCGCCGCCCTTATCGCCACGCCACGCGCCCATTCCGGCGCCGCCGACATAAAAACGTCCGTTGGTCGGCATCGAAACGACACCGAAGACCACACGCCCCTGCTCGATCAGCGCGATGTTGACGGTGAATTCTTCGCTGCCCGAGATGAACTCCTTGGTGCCATCCAGCGGGTCCACCAGCCACCAGCGCTGCCACCCGGCGCGAACGCTCTGAGGAATGTTGGCGTCTTCTTCGGACAGCACCGGGATGCTGGGGGCGAGCGCCGTCAGCCCGGCGAGAATCAGGTGATGGGCGGCCAGGTCCGCGGCCGTGACCGGCGAATCGTCAGCCTTGGCGGTAACGGCCGTACCGGTACGCCAGAATGGCAGGATCGCATCACCTGCCTGCAAGGCCAGCTCGACCACCGGTGCCATCAACGGATGGGGAAACGTCATGGCAAAAACACTCCGCGCTGGGTCAACAGGTCACGGGCCAGGTACAGCGCCGCCAAGGCACGCCCCTCGGTGAATTGCGGGTTCTGCGCCAGCGCCGACAATTCCCGCAGGTTGACCTTGCCCAGGCCCATCGGCTCAGGCTCGTCACCTTCCAGGCGCTCTTCGTACAGATCGGTGGCCAGCACCACCTGGATTTTCTGGCTCATGTAGCCGGGCGACAACGACAGCTCCGTCAGGTGTTCAAGCTGCCGCGCGCCAAACCCGGCTTCTTCCTTGAGTTCACGCTCGGCGGCGGCCAGCACATCTTCGCCCGGCTCGATCAGGCCTTTGGGCAGCGACAGTTCGTACTCGTCCGTTCCGCCGCAATACTCTTCGACCAGTACGGCGTGGTCGGCATCCAGCATCGCCACGACCATCACCGCGCCATACCCGGCGCCCTTGCCGACCAATCGCTCATAGGTGCGCTCCACGCCATTGGAAAAGCGCAGCTTCAGCGCCTCGACGCAAAACAAACGGCTGGTGGCGACGATTTCGCGGGAGAGGATGGTGGGTTTCTGGCGCATGAAAAGCTCCTTGGCGTGAACGGGTTACTATACCCGGCCTATCCTGATTGTTGTCCCCGGATACCCTTTTTATCGTTGGAGAGTTTTTATGCCCCCGTTGCCCTGGCACGACATCGACACCGTTCTGCTGGACATGGACGGCACGCTGTTGGACCTGCACTTCGACAACCATTTCTGGCTGGAGCACCTGCCCCAGCGCTACGCCGACCTGCACGGGGTCAGCCGGGCCATGGCCGAGCTGGAATTGCAGCCGTTGTTCGAACGCAACGCTGGCCGGTTGCAGTGGTACTGCCTGGATTTCTGGAGTGCCGAACTGAAGCTGCCGGTGCGCGAACTGAAACTGGAAACCGCGCACCTGATCGCCCTGCGCCCGGATGCGGACACCTTTCTGGCGGCGATCAAGCGGGCCGGCAAACGCGTGATGCTGATCACCAACGCTCACCGCGACTCACTGTCACTGAAACTGGAAAAAATCGAACTGGCGCCGTACTTCGAGCGTTTGATCAGCTCTCATGATTACGGTTTCCCCAAGGAAAACCCGCAATTCTGGGACGCGTTGCAGGCGGACATCGACTTCGACCCGGCGCGCAGCCTGTTCATCGACGATACGCTGCCGATTTTGCGCAGTGCACGGGACTTTGGGGTGGCGCATTTGCTGGCCGTAAAAGAACCTGACAGCCGTAAAGGGCCGAAGGACACGGCGGAATTTGCGGCGGTGGGGGATTATCGGGATTTGATTGCAGGGCTTTGAATTCCTGTAGGCGCTGCCGAAGGCTGCGATCTTTCGATCTTGCTTTGTAAATATCAAAATCAAAAGATCGCAGCCTTCGGCAGCTCCTACAGGCCTCGCATTACTCGGGAATGCGCAACGACTGCCCCGGATAGATCTTGTTCACATCCTTGAGCATCGGTTTGTTGGCCTCGAAGATTTTGTTGTACAGGTTGGCATTGCCATACACCCGCAGTGAAATGGCGCTCAGGGTGTCGCCCTTCTCGACCACGACAAACTTCGCGGCCACGACCACCGGGCCGGTCACGGTGATCTGATCTTCAACACCGCTGACACCCGCCACGTTGCCCAGGGCCAGAAGGATTTTCTCCTTCTCTTCCTGCGTATTCGCTTCGCCCGTGGCGATGACCTTGTCGCCCTCGACTTTCACCTGGATCTTCGACGTGTCGATCCCCGTCAGCGCGCTCTGCACATGCTTGGTCAACGCTTCGCTGTTGGCTTCGGCCTTGTCCGGCGTCAGCGCATCGAGGATTTTTTCTCCGGCTTCTTTCAGAAAACTGAACAGGCTCATCGTGTGCTCTCCTTGGGGAATTTAGGGTCCAGACGCAAAAGCCTAGACCACGGTTGCCAAACACGACTCCAAACCGACCAATGACGCCGCTTCCCCCCAGGCGATAGAATCCGCCCCTTCCCGCATCCTGGAGCGAAGATGGACATCAAGCAGCTGAAATTCCTCATCGCTCTCGACGAAACCCGGCACTTCGGCCAGGCCGCCGCGCGCTGCCACATCACCCAGCCAACCCTGTCCATGCGCCTGCGCAGCCTCGAAGAAGAACTGGAACTGCCACTGGTCAATCGCGGGCAGCGATTCGAAGGCTTCACCGCGCCGGGTGAACGGGTACTGGCCTGGGCACGCACCGTGCTGGCGGCCTATGACGGTTTATACGCCGAGGCGGCGGCCTGCCGTGGCAATCTGGTCGGCACCTTGCGCCTGGGCGTGGTGCCGCTGTCGAGCTTCGACCCGTTGCCCCTGCTGCAACGCCTGCATGCCGAACACCCGAACTTGCGCTTCGAGCTGTCGGCACTGAGTTCCGAGCAAATCCTCGAACAGTTGGCGAACAACCGCCTGGATCTCGGCGTGTCGTACCTGGAGCGCCTGGATGCCGAACACTTCGACTCGTTCACGCTCAGCGAAACCCACATGGGCCTGCTCTACGATCAGCGCTTTTTCACCTTCGGCGACGCACCGTTGAGCTGGGAATCGTTGATCGAACTGCCACTGGGCATGCTCACCAGCGGCATGCACTTTCGTCAGTCCATCGACCACAACTTCCACAGCCGCGGCCTCACCCCGCAACCCTTGTTGCAGACCGATGCCGTGCACCAACTGTTACAAGCTGTGCACGGCGGCTTGTGCTGCGCCGTGATGCCGCTGGACGGCGGGCTGGAAGGGCTGACCGATCATTTGCGCCTGCAACCCATCGAAAACGCCCAGACCCTCGGCCGGCTGGGGCTGATCATGCGTCACAGCGCGCCGCGTTCGGCATTGGCGGAAGCCTGTTTCGCGATTTATCAGCAATCGCAGAAGGGCGCTTGATCGACGGCATCTATCGGTAGATCAGTAATAGCAATTAGACGCGACAAGTTGTCGCGCCTAGTCTTAAAGCTGATCAAACCGTCGGTGATGCCATGAACGACAAGCGCCCTGCCTGCGCGGCGCCTGCCCTCGAAACGCCAGCGCCTGCTGCCAGCCAGACCTACAGCTACAGCAATATTGAACGGACTGAATCGGACAGCACTGCGCTGGCCGAGGAAGTGGCGTTGGCGATTGCCTATAACGGCATCAGCCAGGCCGTCATGCTGGTGACCCCGACCGATCTCGAAGACTTCATCGTCGGCTTCAGCCTGGGCGGCGGCATCATCCAGGACGCCACTGACATCTACGACCTGCAACTCAGCGGCTCGGGCGCAGCGCAGTACGCGCAAGTAACCATCGCCAACCGCGCATTCTGGAACCTCAAGCAGCAGCGCCGGCAAATGGCCGGAACCAGTGGCTGCGGGCTCTGCGGTGTCGAAGCTGTCGAACAGGCACTGCCGGACCTCAAGGTGTTGCCCGGCGCCCCCCTGCCGCCCGCCGAATGGCTCGATGGCCTGCGCCAGCGCATCGGCGCGTTCCAGCCACTGGGCCAGTACAGCGGCGCGGTGCACGCGGCAGTGTTCATGAACGACCAAGGCGAGTTGCTGCTCGGCCGTGAAGACATTGGCCGGCACAACGCCCTCGACAAGCTGATCGGCGGACTGATCCGTCGCAACATCCCGATCACCGGTGGACTGGCGATTGTCACCAGCCGTTGCAGCCTCGAATTGATCCAGAAAGTCTTGCGCGCCGGCATCCAGACCCTGGTCAGCCTGTCGTCGCCCACCGGTCTTGCCGTGCAATGGGCCCGCCGCCACAACCTCAATCTCATCCATCTGCCACAAAAGAATGCGCCGCGGGTTTACAGCCCAGCGTTGGAGAACCAAGCGTGAGTCAACACCGTCAAGCCGACCAGACACCCGTTCCTCGCTACAAACCCTACAAAGGTCCGGCCGGTGGCTGGGGCGCGCTGATCAGCGTCGCCCAGGCCTGGTTGACCAGCGACAACGCGCTGAAAAACCTGCGCATGATGCTCAAGACCAACAAGAACGGTGGCTTCGACTGCCCGGGTTGTGCCTGGGGCGATTCCAATGAAGCCGGCATGGTGGCGTTCTGCGAGAACGGCGCCAAAGCGGTGAACTGGGAAGCGACCAAGCGCCGCGTCGATGGCAAGTTCTTCGCCAGGCACAGCGTCACCTCATTGCTGGAACAGAGCGACTACTGGCTCGAATACCAGGGCCGCCTCACCGAGCCGCTGGTGTACAACGCCGAAACCGATCGCTACCAGCCCATCGGCTGGGACGATGCCTTTGCCTTGATCGCTAAACACCTGCGCGGCTTGTCGAGCCCGGATCAGGCCGAGTTTTACACCTCCGGGCGGGCAAGCAACGAGGCGGCGTTTCTTTATCAGTTGTTCGTGCGCGCCTACGGCACCAACAATTTCCCCGACTGCTCGAACATGTGCCACGAGGCCAGCGGTGTTGCGTTGTCGCAAAGTGTTGGCGTCGGCAAAGGCACCGTGACCTTCGATGACTTCGAACACGCCGATGCGATTTTCGTCTGGGGCCAGAACCCCGGCACTAACCATCCCCGCATGCTCGAACCTTTGCGTGAAGCGGTGAAACGCGGCGCGCAGGTGGTCTGTATCAACCCGCTCAAGGAGCGTGGCCTGGAACGTTTCCAGCACCCTCAGCACCCGATCGAAATGCTCACCAACGGCGACAAGCCGACCAACACCGCGTATTTCCGCCCGGCACTGGGCGGTGACATGGCGATCATGCGCGGCATGGCCAAGTTCCTGCTGCAATGGGAGCGCGATGCGCAGAAGGCTGGCACCCCGGCGGTGTTCGATCACGACTTCCTCAACGAACACAGCGTCAACGTGCTGGACTACCTGGCCGTCATCGACGACACCTCGTGGGAGCAGATCGTCGAGCAGTCGGGCCTGCCCCTTGTCGAGATCGAACAAGCGGCACGCATGTACGCCAAGGGCAAGAACGTCATCATGTGCTGGGCCATGGGCATCACCCAGCATCGCCACTCGGTGGCGACCATCCAGGAAATCGCCAACCTGATGTTGCTGCGCGGCAACATCGGCCGGCCGGGCGCGGGCCTGTGCCCGGTGCGCGGCCACAGTAACGTGCAGGGCGACCGCACCATGGGCATCAACGAACGCCCACCGGTGGCGTTCCTCGATGCACTGGAGCGTCGCTTCCAGTTCAAGGTGCCCCGTGAAAACGGCCACAACGTGGTCGAGGCGATCCACGCCATGGCCGAAGGTCGGGCAAAAGTGTTCATGGCCCTGGGCGGCAACTTTGCCCAGGCCACCCCCGACAGCCCGCGCACCTTCCAGGCCCTGAGCAATTGCGACCTGACCGTGCAGATCAGCACCAAGCTCAACCGCAGCCACCTGGCCCACGGCAAGGAAGCGTTGATCCTGCCGTGCCTGGGCCGCACCGATATCGACCGACAAACCGAAGGCCCGCAAGCGGTGACCGTGGAAGACTCGTTCAGCATGGTCCACGCCTCCAACGGCCAGCTGGAACCGCTGTCGAACCAGATGCGCTCGGAACCGGCGATTCTTGCCGGTATCGCGGCTGCCACACTGGGCAGCCACCCGGTGGACTGGAACTGGCTGGTGGCCGACTACCGGCGCATCCGCGACCTGATCGCCGACACCATTCCCAACTTCAAGGACTTCAACGAGAAGATCAAGAACAAGGGCGGTTTCTATCTGGGCAACAGCGCGGGCGCGCGCAAGTGGAACACCGCGTCAGGCCGGGCCAATTTCCGTCCCAACGCATTGCCCAAGGACCTGGTGCACGAACGCACCCGCGCCACAGGCGTATTGCCGGACCTGATCCTGCAATCGATGCGCTCGCACGATCAGTACAACACCACGATCTACGGGCTCAACGACCGGTATCGCGGGGTGAAGGGTCAGCGCGATGTAGTTTTCGTCAACGAAGCCGACATCATTCGCCTGGGCTTCAAGCCAGGGCAAAAGGCCGACATCGTGTCGCTCTGGGACGATGGCGTCGAACGCAGGGTGAAAGGCTTTACCTTGCTGGCGTTTGATATCCCGGCCGGGCAGGCGGCGGCGTATTATCCGGAAGTGAATCCGCTGGTGCCGCTGGAAAGCACCGGGGATGGCAGCCATACCCCGACGTCGAAGTTCGTGGCGATCCGCCTGGAAGCGGCGAGTGAGACAGGGTTGATCATGGCCAGGTCGGCTTGATGCGCTAGCAGGTCTGGCCTCTTCGCGGGCAAGCCACGCTCCCACAGGATTTGTGTCGCACGCATTCTCCATGTACGACACAATTTCTGTGGAGCGTGGCTTGCCCGCGAAAGCGCCCGACATGGCAACATGATCCGGATCATTCGACACTTTCAAACGCCCACAAAAAAGGCCGTTTTTTCACAAAAACGGCCTGTCCGAAGTAACTAAAGACCGGCGAAAAACCGTTAAGTTCCGCCTAAAAAACAGTAACTTATAGAAATGTGCTCAAGTCGTGTTACTCGTCGGATTTCGATTGTCACGCCCATGACACAGCCTCAGGATCGCGCCGTCATCCCCTTGAGGTTCCTCCATGAAGTTCTCCTCGATTCTCTTGTTGTCCCTTGGCCTGGTCAGTGGCTTCGCTACGGCCGGCGGCACCACCGAAGCAGGTGTGGGCGGCGCATTGGGCGGGGTTTTAGGCTCGGTCGTCGGTCAGTCACTTGGCGGCAATACAGGTTCTACCATCGGCGCGGCCCTGGGTGGCGCGGGTGGTAGCGCAGTCGGCGCAGACAAACGCAGCCGTGGCGAAGCCGCCATTGGCGGTGCGTTGGGCGCGGCAGGCGGCAACGTGGTCGGCCGCAGCATGGGCGGCACCACGGGCAGCCTGATTGGCTCCGCGGCAGGTGGCGGCGCCGGTGGCGCGCTGGGCAACTACATGGGCAACAAGGCTGATGACGACGACGATGATGATCGTCGCGGTGATCGCCGCTACTACCGTGATGGCCATCGCCACGATCGCGGTCACCACTACGGCCATCGCAAGCATCACAAGTATTACCGTCATCGTCGCTGAGACCGGAATGGTTTCGCTGGCAGATAAAAAATCGCAGCCCGAGGGCTGCGATTTTTTTGCCTGTACTAAACCACCAAACGCTCCAGGGCGTTGCGCAAACCCGCCGGGATTGCCACCGGCAGGTTCGACGCACGGTCAACGAATACATGGACGAAGCGCCCCGCTGCGCAAGCCTCGTCTTCCCCCTGCTTGAACACTGCCAACTCATACTGCACCGAACTGTTGCCCAGCTTGCCTACCCTCAGGCCAATCTCGATCCGGTCCGGAAACGCGATGGAAGCAAAATAATCGCACGCCGAACTCACCACGAAGCCCACCACCTCGCCATCATGGATATCCAGGTCGCCGACTTCGATCAGGTAGGTGTTCACCGCCGTGTCAAAAAAGCTGTAGTAGGTGACGTTATTGACGTGGCCGTAGGCATCATTGTCATGCCAGCGGGTGGTGATGGGCTGGAAGTGTGGGTAGTCGGTGCGCAGGGGCATGGGGTTGGACATCAGTATCGGTTCCTGAGGTTGAATGGCCATCTTGCAGAAAAATCCACGTCGTACTCATCGCAAGCGAGCTCGCTCCTGCATTGATAAAGGTTCATTCCGGTAAATGCGCTTGAGCCCACGCCCGCACCTCGGCATAGGGATAATCCTCCAACGCTGCATACCCGGAAATCGTCCGCACCTTGAGTTTGGTAAACAACGGCACACTGATCCCGCACAGGAATCGCGTCACGCGCTCGGCTGGCGGCACGCTGCCCGTGTGCTGCTCATGCCTGTGGATAAAATCACCGCACAAGCCCTCGAAATTTTTATCCACAAGGGCTGGCAATGCCGGTGGCTCCGGCAAACGTGCCACTTGCCCATGGCAGACTGAACAATGCCCACACTGTCGGGGCGCATTTTCATCACCAAAATACTCGGCCAGGCGATAACCCAGGCAGTGGTCGGTGGCGAACAGATCCAGCATGGCGTGGATTCGGCCGATTTCGGTTTTCTCATGCCGAACGAAGTCAGCATGCAGTTCAGCGCTCAGGGCCTGGGGATCAAAATCCGCTTGCAGCAGGCTGTAGACCTCGGTCATCAGCTTGCTTTCAAGCTCCACCCAGCCCTTCTCCTGGAAATAATCCAGCGCCTTGACCACCCGACTTCGCTCAGCCTGATACTGCTCGTACAAACTCTCGAAATTCACTGTGGCCCAGCTTCGCGCACGTTTGGAGGTCTGGATGATCGCCGCGACGAAATCCCTGCGCTCGCCTTCGAAGCGGGCCAGCAGTTCCTCGGGTTCCTGCAAATACTTGAAACGGTATTCGGCGTAGTACGCGTAACGCGGTGCGATGATTCCACGCAGCTCCAGCTGCACCAGCAAGGTCTTGAGCGGGAGCTGACGAATGTTGCTGTTATCCGCCAGCGGCCCCAGCAGAAACTCCCACTGCCCTTCAGGTGCGCAAGCTTGCAGCTCGTCGAGTACCCGGCGTATGCCGTCGCCCTCGGGCGTATCGCCGTAGACGAAGTTTTCCAGCACGTTGAGGCTGTCGCGGTTGGCCAGCACCAGACAGTCGGACCGCTGCCCGTCGCGTCCGGCACGGCCGATTTCCTGACTGTAGTTCTCGATGGATTTGGGCAGATCGAAATGCACGACATTGCGGATGTTGCTCTTGTCGATGCCCATGCCGAACGCGATGGTGGCGACGATGCAATTGGACTGTCCACCCATGAAGCGCTTCTGGATGCCATCGCGCTGGTCGTGGGGCAAACCCGCGTGATAGGCCTCGGCCTGAATGCCGTTGCGGCACAGGTGCTCGGCGATATGCTCGGCGGTTTTTTGCTGGGTGACATAGACGATGCTCGGCTGGCCGGGACGCTCGCTCATCCACTCGACGAGGCGCCGGCGCTTGTCCTGCCCGCGCACCGGTTCGACCCACAAATTGAGGTTCGGCCGATAGAAGCCGGTCGTCACCACGTCCCCGGGAGCAATGGCGAACTTGGCCTGCATGTCCGCGATCACCTTGGGCGTTGCGGTGGCCGTCAACAGTAGAACCTGCGGAATGTTGAACTCGCGTTGATAGTCGGGGAGCTTGAGGTAATCCGGGCGGAAGTTGTGGCCCCATTCTGAAATGCAATGCGCCTCGTCCACCACCAGCAGCGAGATCGGTACCTGCTGCAGAAAATGACGGAAGCGTTCGTTCTTCAGGCGCTCCACGGAAATCATCAAAATCTTCAATTCGCCGGACCTGGCGCGAGCCATGACATCGCTGGCGTCATCGCGACTCTGTGCCGAATCGATACTGCCCGCCGCAATGTCATGGCGTTGCAGGAACTCCAACTGATCCTGCATCAGCGCCAACAGTGGCGAGACCACCAGCGTCAGGTGCGGCAGCATGACCGCCGATAACTGATAGCAGAGGGACTTGCCGGAGCCGGTGGGGAAAATCGCCGCCGCCGAACGCCCGGCCAACACCGCACTGACTGCCGCCTCCTGCCCGGGACGAAACTGTGGAAAACCGAAAACCTGTTCCAGGGTGTTGTGCATAAGCTGTCACTCCGTCGACCGCTGCGGTGAGCAAAGCCTAGCTGGCGATTGCAGTGCGTCGAGAAAAGGTCGGGGTAAAAACGATACGCAATGATACAGGCTCAACCCACCCTGCCCGCGCCACAAATTGCAACACACAGAGCACTTCGCCACCTGACAACCTCTACCCATCCACAGGTAAGGTTTCATCCCCCCACAACGCAACGCTGCGCAAAGACTTCATCACGGCAAGCTGCCAGAAGGGCGCGAATTCATTCGAAGGACCGGATATGCCTCAACCATTGTTTATTCCCTTGGCCCTCGTGCTGACAATGTCACTGTTTCTTGGCGGATGCTTGACGCTTCCCGAACAGCCCACCCTTGATCCAGGCATTTTCGAAACGCCCGAGTACCAGGCTCAGAAAGGGCTGGCCGTCATCAAGGCATCCAGCATTTATTCGCGTGGCGGTACCGGCCAGGGCGTGACCGTCGCGTTGATCGATTCAGGCCTGAACACCGACCTGCCGGAATTTGAAGGCAGGGTCTTCGACCCCGGATACGATCATGTCGAGAACCGCCCCGGCACCCATGATCGCCTCGGTCATGGCACCCAGATGGCCGGGATTCTCGCCGCGAACAAGAATGATCAGGGCATGCACGGTGTCGCGTTCAACGCACAGCTGATCCCCTTCCGTTTCGGTGACGATAACGAACCGTTCTTTTTCGATGATGAAATTGCCTTGTCCTGGCAGGCCGGGTTCGACAAAGGTGCGCGTATTCTGAGCAACGCCTGGGCAAACGCTATTCCCGCCACCGAGCTCACCGAGGCGCGTTACAACCAGGTCATGCCGCAATCGCTGGTCACCGCCCGAAAGCTGGTCAAGGATGGTGCGGTACTGGTCTTTCCAACCGGCAATGAACTCAAGCGCGAACCCCTGGCAGAGCCTGGCTTGCCAGTGGCCCTGCCGGAGCTGGAGAAAGGCTGGATCGCTGTCGTCGCACTGAAGAACGATGGCGTCGCCATCAATGCCAAATCCAATTACTGCGGCGTGGCGGCGGCATGGTGCATTGCTGTCCCCGGGGGGGATTCGGGTGCTGGCCAGGGCCTTCTGACCACCGGCAAGGACGGCACCTATGTGCAAACCGCAGGCACATCACCCGCGACGGCATTGGTCAGCGGCGCACTGGCCGCCCTGCAAAGCCGCTACCCGGAGCTCAGCGCGCAACAGGTACGCGAACATTTGCTGGCAACGGCCAATCGCACGGGCATCTTCGCAAACAGTGAAGCTTATGGGCGGGGGTTGATGGACCTGGATACCGCATCAAGTACACCACCCAAACTCAAGGTTGACTGAAAAAACGCCCGCTTATTCCGTAGGGCCGACACGCGCCTGTCACACGCGTCATGTTTGACTATCTGTCCACCCAAATGCTGGACCATCCAACGCTCCACTTATCAGCTGTACCAATACGAAAAGCCCCACAGATTCTGACGCGCTTTTTACCAAGAAGTACCGCGAAGCGCCTGATGACACCGTAGGCATTTTTACCGATAGCGGTTTCACCGTTAAAACCTGCGTCTAGGCGTAGGTTTTTTCCTCATCCGACAATAAAAACCCTACGAGATCTGTCCATTAGCGCCGTCTTGTCCCTCGGTGATACACCCTTCTATAGTTGCGTGCGCGGCTGAAAACAGTGTCTCGGCCTGCCGGGAACACTTGCCGATTTCGCACAGGACCCATCTCGATGAACAACCTCGAACCCATCACCCACCGCTATCGCCCGCTTAAATCCAGTTACAGCGAAACCCCGGTGCTGGTCATCGACGCAGAGGCCGATCCCCTGGAAATCCTCGATGCCGCCCGCCAACGCATCCGCGCCGCCAGCGACCTGCTCGAAACCCTGTATTGCCTGTGCTTCAAACAGGCCGACGCCAGCGACATTCCTAACATCGTCAGCGCGCTGTACCTGCTGACCCAGGACGGCAACGACCTGCTCGACATCGCCCGGCAGCGACTGCCGAAAACCTCCGGCTAGCCACAAACCCTGGGGAAGCGAGCCGGCTCCGGGCGGCGCTTCGACGAAGAACGAAAACGCGGTTGACCTGTCGACACCCAGACCACAGCTTCACCACGCCACCCAACAGGATTGACCCAATGCACCTCGCCCCCAACCTCCCCGACGACCCAACCCTGCACCTGCTCATGCAGCTGCTGCACGAGGAGATCGGCCTGCCCGCACGCAAAACCATCCACCTCAGCACCTCGATCAATTTCGACCTCGGCTGCAACGGTGCCGATGCGCAACATCTGATTGAAACGCTGGAAGAGCAGTTCGCCATCGATTTCGTGGATTACGACAGCTACCGCTATTTTCAACCCGAAGGCTACGATGTGTATCTAAAGCGCAAAGCCAAGGGTCGCGGCGACAAGGAACCATTGACCATCGGCATGCTCTACCGGGCTATCAAGGCCCAACGCTGGGACACGCGGGAGCTTGAAGGCCTGTAACGTCCCCGGCGCATAACGATAAGGACATTGCGTGGACGTACTGATGGGGTTGTTGGCCGCCTTGCTTTGGGGCGGCACGGATTTTCTGGTGGGCTTGAATGCCCGCGCAGTGGGTGTCAAACGCGCCGTTTACTTCGGGCAGGCGCTGGGTTTCAGCATCATGAGCCTGCTGCTGATCGGCTTCCCCAAATTCATCCTTCGATCCATGGCCGCGCCGCTCGAAACCTGGCTGATCGGTATCGCAGCGGCCATGCTGACCGTATCGGGCGCCCTGGCGCTGTCCAAGGCCTTTGCCCTCGGCAAAGCCTCGATCGTGGCGCCGCTGGTGACCTCCTACGGTGTCGTGACCACCTTGCTCTCCTGGGCGGGCGGAGAACAGATCAGCCTGCTTCAATTATCGTGTATCGCGCTGTGCGTGATCGGCGTAGTCCTCTCCAGCGTTCACACTGACCCCAAGGTGCCACACACCACTCAGGCGAGCAGTTCCATTGGCTACGCACTGTTGGCGGCGGTGTTCTACGGCAGCAGTTTCTGGCTGCAAGGCCACTTCGTCCTGCCCATTCTCGGGCCCGTGACCATGCTGTGGCTGGCTTACCTGGTGGGCCTGATCGTACTGGTAGCGATCGTCCTCAGGGTCGACGACGGCCTGAAGATCCCGCCACTGAAAAACTGCCTGACATTGACCGGCGCCAGCCTGATGAACCTGGGGGGTTTCTCGTCGTTCGCCTGGGGCGCGGTGGCAGGGTCGGTTTCGGTGGTGACGGTCATCAGTACGTTATCGGGCGGGATTGCGGCGATTCTGGGGTATTTTTTCTTCAAGGAGCGACTGGCGAAGGTGCAGGTGCTGGGGGTTGTGCTGGTGTTGGTCGGGGCATTTGTGCTGCACCTCAAGACCTGAAACGTCGCGCACAAAAAAGCCGCCCCGAAGGGCGGCTTTTTCATGGCTTCAAACCAACACTTACAACTTCGGACCCGCTGCCTTGATCGCGTCGCTCACGTCGAACTTCTTGAAGTTCTCGATGAACAGGCCGGCCAGTGCCTTGGCGGACTCGTCGTAGGCGGCTTTGTCAGCCCAGGTGTTGCGTGGGTTCAGCAGAACAGTCTCAACGCCCGGTACGGCCAGCGGCACGTCGAGGTTGATGGTGTCCAGGTGCTCGGTCTCGGTGCCGATCAGAGCGCCGCTCTGGATCGCTGCGATCACAGCACGGGTGGTCGGGATGTTGAAGCGCTTGCCGACGCCATAGCCGCCACCGGTCCAGCCGGTGTTGACCAGGTATACCTTGGAGCCAAAGCCGCGGATGCGCTTGATCAGCAGCTCTGCGTATTCACCAGCCGGACGCGGGAAGAACGGTGCGCCGAAACAAGTGGAAAAAGTCGACTTGATGCCGCTGCCCGAACCCATTTCAGTCGAGCCCACCAACGCGGTGTAGCCGGACAGGAAGTGGTAGGCCGCTTGCTCTTCATTCAGGATCGACACTGGCGGCAACACGCCGGTCAAGTCGCAGGTCAGGAAGATCACAGCGTTCGGCTCGCCACCGAGGTTCTTCTCGGAACGCTTGGCAACGTGCTCCAGCGGGTAGGCGGCGCGGCTGTTCTGGGTCAGGCTGACATCGTCGTAGTCGGCGTGCTTGGCGTCATTGATCACGACGTTTTCCAGGACTGCGCCGTGCTTGATGGCTTTCCAGATGACCGGCTCGTTCTTCTCGGACAAGTCGATGCACTTGGCATAGCAGCCGCCTTCGATGTTGAAGACAACGCCTTCGCCCCAGCCGTGCTCGTCGTCACCGATCAGATAACGGCTTTCATCGGCGGAAAGGGTGGTCTTGCCGGTACCGGACAGACCGAAGAACAGAGTCACGTCGCCTTCTTCGCCGATGTTGGCGGCGCAGTGCATTGGCAGCACGTCAGCAGCCGGCAGCAGGAAGTTCTGCACCGAGAACATGGCTTTTTTCATTTCACCGGCGTAACGCATGCCGGCGATCAGCACTTTCTTCTGGGCGAAGTTGATGATCACGCAACCATCGGAGTTGGTGCCATCACGCTCTGGTACACACTCGAAGTTGGCAACGTTGAGCACTTGCCACTCTTCACGACCCGCCGGGTTGTACTGGGCCGGGTTGATGAACAGGCAACGGCCGAACAGGTTCTGCCAGGCGGTCTGGGTGGTCATCTTCACAGCCAGGTAGTGCTCGGAAGCCGCACCTACGTGGACGTGGGAAACGAAGTGCTCTTGCGCGTTGTTGAACGCCTCGACGCGAGCCCACAGGGCATCGAACTTGTCGGCCGGGAACTTGCGGTTGATCGGGCCCCAGGCGATTGCGCCTGTGGTAGTCGGCTCATCAACGATGAAACGATCGACTGGCGAACGGCCGGTACGGTGACCGGTGCGAACAACCAGTGCGCCGGTATCGGCAAGCTCGCCTTCACCGCGGTTCAAGGCTTCTTTAACCAGATCATCAACACTCAGATCGGTGTACACGGCGTTATTGGCTTGCGTCATGAGGTTCCCCGTCGGCCAGTGGCCGAGTGTGCTCCAAACGTTTTGTAGTAGAAAGTCGTGCACTACTACCGCGAAAAAAGTGGCCCGGATTATGCCAGAAAAGCCCAAAAAGAGTAGGGCCCTCCCGTCGTAACGGCGTTATTCCGGCACTAACCAGTGAATTTACCTGCGCTGAACCGTTTTAGTGACGGGTATCTGACGGCGTATCGACGCCCGCTCCGGCGAACAATTGAGTGACATCGGCGGCGTCGAACAGGTATCGCTGGTTACAGAACTGGCAGTCGATCTCGATGTTGCCACCGTGTTCAACCACCAGGTTTTGCGCGTCTTCCATACCCAGACTGACCAGCGCATTGGCCGAACGTTCGCGCGAGCAGCTGCAGCGGAAGCGCAATTTCTGCACGTCGAACAAACGCACCTGCTCTTCGTGATAAAGGCGGTGGAGCACGGTTTCGTTGTCCAGGCCCAGCAGTTCATCAGCGGTCAGCGTACCGCCCAGGGCGGTCAGGTGTTGCCAGCTGGCGGCGCGCTCTTCTTCGTCTTTCAGGCGGTCAGCGGGCAATTGCTGCAGCAACAGGCCACGGGCGCGACGGCCATCGGCGCAGAGCTTGATGCGCGTACCAATCTGCTGGGACATGACGAAGTAGTTGGTAAAGCACTCGGACAGGTTTTCGCCGTCCAGATCCACGACACCCTGGTAGCGCTGGCCCTGTCTCGGGTCGACGGTCAACGTCAGCGAACCATCCGGCATCAGGTCGGAAAGTGTCGCATCGGGTGCAATCCGGTCCGCCTCATAACGGGCCAGGCCACGGATGTCGCGCTCGCTGGAGCACTCGATCATCAGCAACGGGATCGGGCCTTCGGAGCGGGCCTGAAGGATCAGCAACCCATCGAACTTCAAAGTGCCGACCAGCAGCGCCGCGGCCGCCATCAGTTCGCCGAGCAGTTGCGCGACTGGCTCCGGATAGGCGTGTTTGGCGAGGACTTCGGCATAGCTGAGTTCCAGCGAGACCATCTCGCCACGGGTGTCGCTGTCATCGAAGATGAAGCGTTGGGTGAAATCGGTAT
This sequence comes from Pseudomonas fluorescens, assembly GCF_902498195.1. Lineage (GTDB taxonomy): Bacteria > Pseudomonadota > Gammaproteobacteria > Pseudomonadales > Pseudomonadaceae > Aquipseudomonas > Aquipseudomonas fluorescens_BU. The sequence goes on from NZ_CABVIY010000005.1 coordinate 469,223, forward strand.
CCGCTAGATCGGTCATAAGTCTGGGTATCTGAATGGGTAGCAATAGGGTTTCAACGGTGAAAATCGCGCTGCGCCTGCAACCTTGGGGTGCGCAAAATGCCCGGTCATGCCCGACATTTTAGGAACAGGCCCCTGATGGCGCCAGCCCTCTGGTTATGGCTCATGGCTCAAAGGCCGTGGTGATTTTCGACGAGCGGCTGTTCAACCGCTCGATGCGTCATTGGGGAATCCCCCGATATGGTTGCGCATTCGAGGAATTACAAGTCTGTTTCGATCAGAGACCGCGATTGGCCTGCCTGATCGCAGAAGATCAGTCGTTGCTGCTGCCACGGAACTTGAACAGATCCCGCCGCTGCTTTTTGCTCGGCTTGCCATCCGTGCTCACGCCCAGCGCGCCCGCCTTGCGCTCGGCTGCCGCATTTTCGCGTTTGGCGATGCTGGCTTCGGTCTCGGCGTACAGCGTCTGCGCTTCCGGGGCGCCTCGGCGCACGATCGACAGTGCCTGGACCACTACCGTACGCTCTTCGAAACCGGTGCGAATCACGAACTCATCGCCGATGCGTGGCTCCTTGCCCGGCTTGCAACGCTCACCCCGGCAATGCACCTTGCCGCTTTCAATCGCCGCCTTGGCCAAGGCACGGGTTTTGTAAAAACGCGCGGCCCACAACCATTTATCGAGACGGACTTTGTCGTCCTCTTCGTTTTTTTGTGCCATGGGATTTCCTCGTTCTGAAATATTGGTGAACTGTACTACCGTTCTGTCGTACCAAGAATTACGTCGTCCCGGATTACAATGCTGACATTCCATAACCTCCCCGTGGGGCTGGAAATCCGGGCCGTAGATATCTGTCGCCTTTTAACCATTATTCTGCGTGAATACCGCGAATTCGGCCGCCTGCGGCCACCGCGGTTTCTGCCGGTTGAGCAATTTTGAAAACATTTGACCATTTGACCGTTGTCGGTTTGCGCGAGTGGGTGGCGCTCCCGGATTTGGGAGTCGCCGGCCTTCGGGCAAAAATCGACACCGGGGCCAGCACCTCCAGCCTGCATGCCACCGACATCGAACCGTTCGATCGCGATGGCGAGCAATGGGTGCGCTTCACGGCGCACCTGGGCACCGTGGTGCAATTGCGTCACCGGCGCTGCGAAGCACCACTGGTAACAATGAAAACCATTAAAAGCTCCAACGGTCACGCGCAAGTGCGATACGTGATCAGTACGACCCTGGCCCTCGGTGATCGGGTCTGGCGGGTCGAGTTCACGCTCGCCTGCCGCAAATCCATGCGTTATCGCCTGCTACTCGGCTCCAAAGCCCTGATCGACGGCCAGTTGGTGGTCAATCCGGGCATTAAATATGTACAAGACAAGCCGGTGTTCCCGGTATCTACCTCCTCCACAGGTGTTGCATGAAGATCGCTGTGCTGTCGCGGAACCCGCGTCTGTATTCCACCCGCCGCCTGGTTGAAGCCGGTACCGAACGCGGCCATGAAATGGTGGTGGTCGATACCCTGCGCGCCTACATGAACATCGCCAGCCACAAGCCGCAGATCCACTACCGCGGCAAACCGCTGGAGGGTTTTGACGCGGTGATTCCACGAATCGGTGCCTCGGTCACGTTTTATGGCTGCGCCGTGTTGCGCCAGTTCGAAATGATGGGTGTTTTCCCACTCAACGAATCGGTCGCCATCGCCCGCTCCCGGGACAAACTGCGTTCGCTGCAATTGCTGTCACGTCGCGGGATCGGCTTGCCGGTCACCGGGTTTGCCCACTCCCCGGACGACATTCCCGACCTGATCGAAATGGTCAACGGTGCGCCGCTGGTGATCAAGGTGCTGGAAGGCACCCAGGGTATCGGCGTGGTGCTGTGCGAAACCGCCACGGCGGCGGAGTCGGTGATCGAGGCATTCATGGGCCTCAAGCAGAACATCATGGTCCAGGAATACATCAAGGAGGCGGGCGGTGCCGACATTCGCTGCTTCGTGGTGGGCGACAAGGTGATTGCAGCAATGAAACGCCAGGCCAAACCCGGCGAATTCCGCTCCAACCTGCATCGCGGCGGCAGCGCCAGCCTGATCAAGATCACACCTGAAGAACGCATGACCGCGTTGCGCGCGGCGAAGGTCATGGGTCTGGCGGTGGCGGGTGTGGATATCCTGCGCTCCAATCACGGGCCGCTGGTGATGGAAGTGAACTCGTCGCCGGGACTTGAAGGCATTGAGACCACCACCGGCAAGAATGTCGCCGGGATCATCATTGAACATCTGGAGAAGAATGGCGGGCCGAACATGACGCGGACCAAGGGTAAGGGTTAACCCCCAGCCCTTGCGGCGGCAAGGAGGCCGCTTTCGCGAGCAAAAAGCCCGCTCCCACATTTGAGCGAGTCGTAAGTGAGGTCAAATGTGGGAGCGGGCTTGCTCGCGAAGAGCGCCTCACCGAAGATTTCCGGTCCTAAACCGCATCCCGCGGCAGCATCAACCCCAACGGCAAGCGCACCCGCGCTTCCAGCCCGCCACCCTCTCGATTGCGCAGCTCAACATTGCCGCCATGCATCGAGGCGATTCGCTTCACGATTGCCAGCCCCAAGCCCGTGCCCTTCCCACCCCGGGCACGATCGCCACGGGTGAACGGGTTGAAGATCGCTTCCAGCTCCGACGGATCGATCCCGGCGCCACGGTCCATGACGCTCAGCACAACGTACGGCGCACTGGTATCCCCGGACACATACGCCGCCACCTCGACCCCGCTACCGGCGTGATGCAGGGCATTGCCGATCAGGTTGTTCAGCAGCCGCTTCATCGATACCCGACGCAACGGAAACGGCTGGATCGGCTCCAGGCGCAAACGGACTTTCTCTTCGTTCTGGTTGTACGGCGCGGCGACTTCCCGGACCAGATCGCTCAGGTCCACCTCCTCCACCGACTCATCGCGACCGTCGCGGATGAACGCCAGGAACTGGTCGAGAATCGCATCCATGTCTTCGATGTCGCGGACCATGTCATCCGTCAGGTCGTTGCGATCCCCCATCAGCTCCAGGGACAACCGCAAGCGGGTCAGTGGTGTTCGCAAGTCGTGGGAAACCCCGGCCAGCATCAGCTCTCGCTCGCGACCGGCCTGCTCGACATCCTCGGCCATCTGGTTGAAGGCGCGATACACCTCGGTCATTTCACTCGGCGTGTCGCTGATCGGCAGACGCACGCTACGGCCCTGGCCAAGTTGCCGCGCAGCGTAGACCAGACGTTTCAGGGGTTGGTTGAGCTGGCTGACAAAGATCCATGCCGAGGCCGTGGACAGCAAGCCAATGGCCAGGAACCAGCCCAGCACATTCCAGATTTTCTGACCGCGCAGCGGATGCGGATACAGCGGGACTTTCAGCCAGCCGTCACCCAGGCTGGGCGCCCGGACCCACAGGGCCGGTGGCGAGTGCATGCGCAATCGAACCTCGGTGTCGGCACCCAGTTCAGCCTGCATCTGGCGCTGATAGATTTCGCTGTAGGGCCAATGCTGTTCGCCTTCCGGCACGCCGGTGCCCACCACCCGGATCAGGGTTGCGGCTTCGGCAATCTTGTCGCGGTTATTTTCATCGGCGGCCCAATAGGCACGTAGCGTCAAGGCGACGCCGTGACTGTATTGGCGATCCACCAGCACGTCTTCGTTCATCAACAGATAAACCAGGGTCAGCGCCTTGGAAAACAGGACGACGATCAGCACCAGCCAAAGGGTGCGGGAGAAGAAACTCTGGGGGAACCAAACCGGGGTTTTCATGGATAAACGCTACACACTTGCAGGAACGAGCGATGCTCGCATATTGCGGGTCGCGAGTCTGCGGGCAAGGTCATTTGACCTGTCGCCCGCACGACCCGTACCTACAATCCGCCAATCACTTGGTGGCGGCACCATCCGGAACGAACACATAACCCACGCCCCAGACCGTCTGGATGTAGCGCGGCTTGGACGGATCAGGCTCGATCATCCGGCGCAGGCGGGAAATCTGTACGTCGATGGAACGCTCCAGGGCATCCCATTCGCGGCCACGGGCCAGGTTCATCAGTTTGTCGCGGGTCAGCGGCTGACGGGCGTTCATCACCAGGGCCTTGAGTACCGCGAACTCACCGGTGGTGAGCATGTGCACTTCTTCGCCACGCTTGAGCTCACGGGTGGCCAGTGACAACTCGTAGTCACCGAAGGTCACGCTTTCGTCTTCGCTGCCCGGTGCGCCCGGCACGGGAGCCGACTGGCGGCGCAGGACGGCTTTGACGCGCGCCATCAGCTCATCCGGGTTGAATGGCTTGGCCAGGTAATCGTCAGCGCCCAGTTCAAGGCCCTTGATGCGGCTCAACTCGTCGCCCTTGGCGGTCAGCATGATGATGGGAATCTGATTGTTCGCGCCGCGCAGACGGCGGCAGGCGGTCAAGCCGTCTTCGCCGGGCAGCATCAGGTCGAGGACGACCAGGTTGAACACTTCACGCGCCAGCAGGCGGTCCATTTGTTCCGTGTTCGGTACGGCGCGGGCGCGGTAGCCCTTGCTGACAAAAAAACGCTCCAGCAGGCTGCTGAGGCCCGGATCGTCGTCAACAATAAGAATTTTTTCGCCTTCAGCAATGTTTGCAGTGCTGCTCATTGGATGCTCCTTTTAGCTCGGCGCGCATTATGGCGTAGCTGCCGTTATACGCACCGTGTGCATTGTTAGCAGATTTTTCCTTTATCGCCAGAAAACCGCTCCTTGCACCCGCCGCTCGTGATGCCCCCAATGACGGAACGCTGGTTATAATGCCCGGCCTTTTGTGTCAGGCAACGTCTGATCGTTACACCGGGTGGCCGCTTTTTATTTTCATGGCGCCGGCAGTAATTGTTCGATTTCACGGGTCAACGGGATACCTTTTGATCCAGGTAGCGGCGCAGGCCAGGCCGCTCAACCAGACTCGCCGGGCCTTCATCCCTGCGCCTGCGAGCCTGCTTTCACAATTTGTCAGGTGGTTTTATGGACAGCATCAACAGCCGCATCGCCGAGGAACTCGGCGTACGCCCACAACAGGTCGAAGCGGCCGTCGCGCTACTCGATGAAGGCTCTACCGTTCCCTTCATCGCCCGTTACCGGAAAGAAGTGACCGGCAGCCTCGATGACACTCAACTGCGTCATCTGGAAGAGCGTCTGCGCTACCTGCGAGAACTCGACGAACGGCGCATCAGCATCCTGGCCAGCATCCAGGAGCAAGGCAAGCTGACCCCGCAGCTCGAACGCGACATCAAGCTCGCCGACACCAAGACCCGCCTCGAAGACTTGTACCTGCCGTACAAGCAGAAGCGCCGCACCAAGGGCCAGATCGCCCTGGAAGCCGGCCTCGGCGATCTGGCCGATGGCCTGTTCAACGACCCGACGCTGGCCCCGGATGTCGAAGCCGCGCGCTTTGTCGACGCCGAGAAAGGCGTCGCCGACGTGAAGGCGGCCCTCGAAGGCGCCAAGTACATCCTGATGGAACGCTTCGCCGAAGACGCCGGCCTGTTGGACAAGTTGCGCAACTACCTCAAGCAGGAAGCCACCCTCAGTGCCCGCGTGATCGCCGGCAAGGAAGAGGAAGGCGCCAAGTTCCGCGATTACTTCGAACACGACGAACCGCTCAAAAGCATGCCATCGCACCGCGCCCTGGCGATTTTCCGTGGCCGCAACGAAGGCATCCTCAGCTCCGCGCTGAAAGTCGGTGATGAACTGCCGGGCACCATGCACCCGTGCGAGGGCATGATCGGCCAGCAATTCGGCATCCAGAACCAGAACCGCGCCGCCGACAAATGGCTGGGCGAAGTGGTGCGCTGGACCTGGAAGGTCAAGCTCTACACCCACCTGGAAACCGACCTGCTGGGCGAGCTGCGCGACGGCGCGGAAACCGAAGCGATCAACGTCTTCGCCCACAACCTGCACGACCTGCTGCTGTCGGCTCCGGCCGGCCCGCGCGCCACCCTGGGCCTCGACCCGGGCCTGCGCACCGGTTGCAAGGTCGCCGTGGTCGACTCCACCGGCAAGCTGCTGGACCACGCCACGGTTTATCCGCATGTGCCGCACAACAAGTGGGACCAGACCCTGGCGATTCTCGCGGCCCTGTGCGCCAAGCATGCGGTGGACCTGATCGCCATCGGCAACGGCACCGCCAGCCGCGAGACCGACAAGCTGGCCGCCGAGCTGATCAAAAAATACCCAGCCATGAAAATGACCAAGGTCATGGTTTCCGAAGCCGGCGCATCGGTTTACTCGGCATCGGAACTGGCGTCGAAGGAGTTCCCAGACCTCGACGTGTCGATCCGTGGCGCGGTGTCGATTGCCCGTCGCCTGCAAGATCCGCTGGCCGAACTGGTGAAGATCGATCCGAAATCCATCGGTGTCGGCCAGTACCAGCACGACGTCTCGCAACTGAAACTGGCCCGTGGCCTGGACGCCGTGGTCGAGGACTGCGTGAACGCCGTTGGCGTGGACGTGAACACCGCGTCCGTGGCGCTGCTGGCACGCATCTCTGGCCTCAACGCGACTTTGGCGCAGAATATCGTCAGCCATCGCGACGAGCACGGCGCATTCAAGACCCGCGCGGCGTTGAAGAAAGTCGCTCGCCTGGGCGAGAAGACCTTTGAACAGGCCGCCGGCTTCCTGCGCGTCATGAACGGCGAAAACCCGTTGGACTCCTCTGCCGTGCACCCGGAAGCCTATCCGCTGGTGCAGCGCATTGCCGCCGAGACCGACCGTGACATTCGCTCGCTGATTGGTGACGCGGCGTTCCTCAAGCGCCTCGACCCGAAGAAGTACACCGACGAAACCTTCGGCCTGCCGACCGTCACCGACATCCTGCAAGAGCTGGAAAAGCCGGGTCGCGACCCACGTCCGGAGTTCAAGACCGCCGAGTTCCAGGAAGGCGTCGAAGACCTCAAGGACCTGGAATTGGGCATGATCCTCGAAGGCGTAGTGACCAACGTGACCAACTTCGGCGCGTTCGTCGACATCGGCGTGCATCAGGACGGTTTGGTGCACATCTCTGCACTTTCGGAGAAGTTCATCAAGGATCCACGGGAAGCGGTCAAGGCTGGCGACGTGGTGAAGGTCAAGGTCATGGAAGTCGACATTCCGCGTAAACGCGTGGGCCTGTCGATGCGCATGAGCGACACCCCCGGGGAAAAAATTGACGGTGCCCGTGGCGCGCGTCCGGGGTCGGCGCCTCGCCAATCCCAGAACACCGCACCGCGCAAGGAAACCACCGCCGCGGCGCCGACCAACAACGCCATGGCGTCGCTGTTCGCCAACGCCAAGCAGTTGAAGAAGCGCTGATGGAGATCCCTGCCGGGTACACCGAAAGCGCGTTTTTCAAGCTGCTGGGCTGCCGTTTGCACAGTCTGGAAACCGGGGTGGCGCAAGTCGCCCTGGTGCTGGAGCCGGAATTGCGCAATCGCAGTGGCAAGCTGCACGGCGGGGCCTTGTTCAGCCTGGTGGACATTGCCATGGGGCTGGCCTGCTCCAGCACCCACGGTTTCGAACAGAAGAGCGCGACCATAGAGTGCAAGATCAACTACATCCGCGCCGTCGACGACGGCGAGGTGATGTGCACGGCGCGGGTGATCCACCCGGGCCGCCGCACCCTGGTCGTCGAGGCCGACGTGCTGCAAGGCGACAAGCTGGTCGCAAAAGCACAAGGCACCTTCGCTGTCCTGTAGCTAGCCGTCATCGATTTGAGGTAATTTCGGCGCTGTGACCGCAGCGCCGGAGTTTCCTGTGGGAGCGGGCTTGCTCGCGAAGGCGGCGTGACAGACGACTCAATGTTGCCTGACACGCCCTCTTCGCGAGCAAGCCCGCTTCCACAGGGGATTACGACAATCAGTACCTGCGCGGTTCCAAACCAGGCGATAACGCCAGTTTTAACTTCACCCTTGTAGACCGTCTTGCCCACCCCCATATTGGGGCGACTGACGCGTGAAGGAATCCAACTTGAGCGAACTTCTCAACCGCCGCCTGGCCCTGCTTGGCGAGCGCGCTAACCTCTCTCTGCTCGAACAGTGCCTTCACGGCATCGAACGTGAATGCCTGCGCGTGACCGGCGAAGGTCGCCTGGCGCAAACGCCGCACCCGGAAGAATTGGGTTCCGCGCTGACCAACGAACAAATCACCACCGACTATTCCGAGTCGCTGCTGGAGTTCATCACCCCGGCCCTGCCCGACCCCGCCGATACGCTGGCGAGCCTGGACAGCATTCACCGCTTTGCCTACAGCAAGCTCGGCAACGAGTACCTGTGGAGCCCATCGATGCCGTGCCCGTTGCCGGCCGAGGAAGATATCCCGATCGCCTATTACGGCACGTCCAATATCGGCCAGCTCAAGTACGTCTACCGCAAGGGCCTGGCCCTGCGCTATGGCAAGACCATGCAGTGCATCGCCGGGATTCACTACAACTTTTCCCTGCCGGAAAAACTCTGGCCACTGCTCAAGGCGGCCGAAGGCTTTACCGGCACCGACCGCGACTTCCAGTCGTCGTCCTACATTGCCCTGATCCGCAACTTCCGCCGCTACAGCTGGCTGCTGATGTACCTGTTCGGCGCATCGCCGGCACTGGACGCCGGTTTCCTGCGCGGTCGCTCGCACCAGCTGGAACAACTGGACCCGGACACCCTTTACCTGCCGTACGCCACCAGCCTGCGCATGAGTGACCTGGGTTACCAGAGCAACGCCCAGGCCGGCCTGACGCCGTGCTACAACGATCTGGCCAGCTACACCGACAGCCTGCGCAAGGCAGTCGCCACGCCCTACGCCCCGTACGTCGAAGTCGGCACGCACAAGGACGGTGAGTGGGTTCAGCTCAACACCAACATCCTGCAGATCGAAAACGAGTACTACTCCAACATCCGCCCGAAACGCGTGACCTATTCCGGCGAGCGTCCGATCCAGGCCCTGATGGCCCGCGGCATCCAGTACGTCGAAGTGCGCTGCCTGGACATCAACCCGTTCCTGCCGATGGGCATCGATATCACCGAATCGCGTTTCCTCGACGCCTTCCTGCTGTTCTGCGCCCTGAACGACAGCCCGCTGCTGACCAACACCAGCTGCGGCAACGCCACGTCGAACTTCCTCAGCGTGGTCAAGGAAGGTCGACGCCCGGGCCTGCAACTGCAACGCGACGGCCAGCCGGTGGACCTGAAAGAGTGGGCCGGCCAATTGCTGGAAAACATCGCGCCACTGGCGGCACTGCTGGATCAGAGCCATGGCGGCGATGCTCACAGCAAGGCACTGGATGCACAGATGGCGAAGGTCAAGGATCCGTCCCTGACGCCATCGGCACAGGTGCTCGCGGCGATGGCCGAGCACAAGGAGAGCTTCGCCCAGTTCTCGCTGCGCCAGAGCCAGGCCCATGCGAAATATTTCCGCAGCGAGCCGCTGCCGGCCGAGCAACAAGCCAAATTCGAAGAACGCGCGCGTTCGTCGCTGGCGGAGCAGGTTGAGCTGGAGCAGAACGAAGTTGGCGATTTCGACGTATTCGTCGGATCGTATCAGGCCAGTATTTTGGCAATCAGCAACTGACCCTCAACCGCAGATTCCTTGTGGGAGCGGGCTTGCTCGCGAAAGCGGCGTGTCAGTCGACGTCAATGTTGACTGACATGCCGCTTTCGCGAGCAAGCCCGCTCCCACAGGGGCAATCCTCCAATTGCGCTCTAAAATCTTCCGCACATAAGCTAATTCGAAAAAGTTATTTATTTTCGAATTCTTAGATCATTTAGTCTCCATTTACGCCGACTCTCGGTCGCCTGATATGGAGCTTCCCGATGAAACTGAATGTCCCCCTTCGCCTCCTGGCGGCCGCAACCCTGGCTGCGGCGAGTTTCCTTGCCCAGGCGGCTGACGTGACCGTCGCCTACCAGACCACCGTGGACCCGGCGAAAGTCGCCCAGGCCGACGGCGCTTACGAGAAAGCCACCAAGGCCGACATCAGCTGGCGCAAATTCGATAACGGCGCCGACATCATTGCCGCCATCGCTTCGGGCGACGTGCAGATCGGCTACCTCGGTTCGAGCCCACTGACCGCTGCCATCACCCGTAAAGTGCCGGTGGAAACCTTCCTCATCGCCACCCAGATCGGCGCCGCCGAAGCCCTGGTGGCTCGCGACGGTTCCGGGATCAAGACACCGCAGGACCTGATCGGCAAGAAAATCGCCGTGCCGTTCGTTTCCACCGGCCACTACAGCCTGCTGGCCGCGTTGAAGCACTGGAACATCGACCCGTCGAAAGTCACCGTACTCAACCTCGCACCACCGGCCATCATTGCCGCCTGGAAACGCGGTGACATCGACGCCACCTACGTATGGGACCCGGCGCTCGGTGTCGCCAAGGAAAACGGCAAAGTGCTGATCACTTCCGGCGAGCTGGCCAAGTTTGGCGCGCCGACCTTCGATGCCTGGATCGTGCGTAAAGACTTCGCCGAGAAACACCCGGAAATCGTCACCGCCTTCGCCAAAGTGACCCTGGATGCCTACGCCGATTACCGCAAGGACCCGAAAGCCTGGCTGGCCAACCCATCCAACGTCGACAAGCTGGTGAAACTGTCCGGTGCCAAGGCCGCCGACATTCCGCTGCTGCTGCAAGGCAACGTCTACCCGCTGGCCGTTGACCAAGTGACCAGCCTCGGCGCCCCGACCACCAAAGCCATCACCGACACCGCCGTGTTCCTCAAGGAACAAGGCAAGGTCGAAGCCGTGCTGCCGGACTACGCACCGTACGTCAGCGCCAAGTTCATCACCAACTGATCGGAGTCAACCGCGATGGCCTTGCTACAGCTGGAGCGCATCAGCGCACAGTACCCCGGCAGCCCTGCACCTGTGCTGGCGGATATATCCCTGAGCCTGGGGCCCCAGCAGTTGCTGGTGGCCCTCGGCCCGTCCGGCAGTGGCAAGACTTCGCTGTTGAACCTGATTGCCGGTTTCGTCGAACCCAGCGCCGGGCGCATCACCCTCGATGGCGTGCCGGTCAAAGGGCCGAGCGCCGAGCGTGGCGTGGTGTTCCAGGACGACGCCCTGCTGCCCTGGCAGGACGTGCTGGCCAACGTTGGCTTCGGCCTGGAACTGGCGGGCATTGCCCGGGACAAACGTGAAGTTCGCGCCCGGGAAATGCTTGCCCTGGTAGACCTTTCCGGTTTCGAGAATCGCCGGATCTGGCAACTGTCCGGTGGCCAGAAACAGCGTGTCGGCCTGGCCCGTGCGCTCGCCGCCGATCCGCGCGTATTGCTGATGGACGAGCCTTTCGGCGCCCTCGACGCCTTCACTCGCGAACAGATGCAAGAGCTGCTGCTGCAAGTCTGGCGGCGCACCGCCAAACCGGTGTTCCTGATTACCCACGATATTGAAGAAGCGGTGTTCCTCGCCACCGACCTGATTTTGCTGGCACCCAATCCCGGACAAATCGTCGAGCGCCTGAACCTGGATTTCGGCCAGCGTTACGCCGCCGGTGAGTCGGCACGCTCGATCAAGTCCGACCCTCGTTTTATCGAAACCCGCGAACACGTACTCGCCCGAGTGTTCTCCCAACGCAGCAGCGCCCAGCGGCAGGAGATCGCATGAGCAGTTATGAAATTCCGGCCGTTGCGGTCAAACCAGGTTCGACGGTCATTCCGGCTCGGCGCAGCCTGAGCACGCGCTGGATCAGCGTGCTGACGCTGGTCGTCCTGGTCGCCATCTGGTGGGCCGTCACCGCCACCGGCATGATCGAGCCGCTGTTCCTGCCGCCACCGTCCGCCGTGCTGCAAAAAGGCTGGCTGCTGGTGACCACGGGCTACATGGATTCGACCCTATGGCAGCACCTTGGCGCCAGCCTCGGCCGCATCGGCCTGGGCCTGGGTTTTGCGGTGCTGACCGCCGTGCCAGTGGGCATCGCCATTGGTGCCAATCGCATTGCCCGTGGCGTTCTGGACCCGCTGATCGAGTTCTACCGCCCAATTCCACCACTGGCCTACCTGCCGCTGATCGTGATCTGGTGCGGCATCGGCGAGCTGTCGAAAGTCCTGCTGATCTACCTGGCGATTTTCGCCCCGATCGCCATCGCGACCGCCACTGGCGTTCGCACGGTCGACCCGGCCAAGTTGCGCGCCGCGCAGTCGTTGGGCGCCACTCGCTCGCAGTTGATTCGCCATGTGATTCTGCCGAGCGCCTTGCCGGACATTTTGACCGGCGTGCGCATTGGCCTCGGTGTGGGCTGGTCGACACTGGTCGCCGCCGAGCTGATCGCCGCCACCAGCGGCCTGGGCTTCATGGTGCAGTCGGCCGCGCAGTTCCTGGTCACCGATGTGGTGGTGCTGGGGATTCTGGTGATCGCGCTGATCGCCTTCGCGATGGAAATGGGCCTGCGCGCCCTGCAACGCAAACTGGTGCCGTGGCACGGCCAGGCCCACTGACTTTTCTTTCCTGTGGGAGCGGGCTTGCTCGCGAACGCGGCGTTTCAGTGACATTTATGCAACCTGACACAACGCTTTCGCGAGCAAGCCCGCTCCCACAAAAAAGCATCTGCGAGTTAAAGAGAAAGACCATGAGTAATCTGACCATCGTCCCCCTAAGCTCGGCCCTCGGCGCGCAAATCAGCGGCGTCGACATCAGCCAGCCGCTGAACCTGGAACAACGCGACGCCATCGAGCAGGCGTTGCTCAAGCATCAAGTGCTGTTCTTCCGCGACCAGCCGATCACTCCGCAGCAACAGGCACGCTTCGCCACCAATTTCGGTGACCTGCACATCCACCCAATCTACCCGAACGTTCCGGAACAACCGGAGGTGCTGATCCTCGACACCGCCGTCACCGACGTGCGCGATAACGCGATCTGGCACACCGACGTGACGTTCCTGCCGACCCCGGCCATGGGCGCCGTGCTCAGCGCCAAGCTGCTGCCGGAGTTTGGCGGCGATACGTTGTGGGCCAGCGGTATCGCCGCCTATGAGGCATTGTCGGCGCCGATGAAAACGCTGCTCGAAGGGCTGACCGCCACCCATGATTTCACCCGCTCGTTTCCGCTGGAGCGCTACGGCAACACGCCGGAGGCACTGGCCCAGTGGGAAGAGACACGACGCAAGAATCCGCCACTGTCGCACCCGGTGATCCGCACACACCCGGTGAGCGGACGCCGCTCGTTGTTCGTCAACGAAGGCTTTACCTCGAAGATCAATGAACTGTCGGACACCGAGAGCGAGGCGATCCTGAAATTCCTGTTCGCCCACACCACCCGGCCGGAATTCACCATTCGCTGGCGCTGGCAGCAAGACGATATCGCCTTCTGGGACAACCGCGTGACCCAGCATTACGCGGTAGACGATTACCGGCCGGCGCGACGTGTGATGCAGCGGGCGACGGTGTTGGGGGATGTGCCGTTTTTTCGCTGATCAGTCAGTGTTGTACTGACTCTGATGGCCTCTTCGCGAGCAAGCCCGCTCCCACAGTTGACCGCGTTCTTCTGAAATGTGGGAGCGGGCTTGCTCGCGAAGAGGCCGGAACTGGCACCAGAAAATCTGGCGCCAATCACCTACTCAGCCGTCGAAGGCTTCTCCCACAGGTTGATCCCGCCCTCCTGGGCAAACCGGTCAATCTCCGCCAGTTCTTCCGCGCTAAAGCTCAGATTCTTCAACGCCCCGACGTTCTCGATGATCTGCTCCGGCCGGCTCGCGCCAATCAGTGCCGAGGTCACCCGTGGATCGCGCAGGGTCCAGGCCAGCGCCAGTTGCGCCAGGCTCTGGCCGCGACGCCGGGCGATCTCGTTCAACGCCCGCACGTGGGCGATGTTGGCCTCGGACAGGTGCGAGGACAGCAGCGAACCACCCCCCGGACGATTGACCCGTGCATCCGCCGGCACCCCATTGAGGTACTTGTCGGTCAGCAAACCCTGGGCCAGCGGCGTAAAGGCAATCACGCCAGTGCCGAGTTCATCGGTGGTGTCCAGCAGGTCTTTCTCCACCCAGCGATTGAGCAGGTTGTAAGCCGGCTGATGAATCAACAACGGCACTTTCCACTCCTTGAGCAGCGCCGCCATCTCGCGTGTTTTCACTCCGGAATAAGACGAGATACCGATGTACAACGCCTTGCCCTGCTGCACCGCCGTGGCCAGGGCGCTGGCGGTTTCTTCCAGCGGAGTATCCGGGTCGAAACGGTGCGAGTAGAAAATATCGACGTAGTCCAGGCCCAGGCGTTGCAGGCTCTGGTCGAGGCTGGCCAGCACGTACTTGCGCGAACCGCCGCCCTGGCCGTAAGGCCCGGGCCACATGTCCCAGCCGGCCTTGCTGGAGATGATCAGCTCATCGCGGTACTGCTTGAAGTCTTCACGCAGTAACCGGCCGAAGTTGGTCTCGGCACTGCCGTACGGCGGGCCGTAGTTGTTGGCCAGGTCGAAATGGTTGATGCCCAGATCGAACGCCGTGCGCAACAGCGCCCGCTGGGTGTCGATCGGCGTGCTGTCGCCGAAGTTGTGCCACAGGCCCAGGGACAGTGCCGGCAGCACCAATCCACTGCGGCCCACGCGGCGGTAAGGGATGGCGTCGTAACGGTTTTCGGCAGCGGTGTAAGTCATCGAATCCTCTCTTGTCTGTCTTGAATCTGGTCTCGACTGCTTTGCCAGTCGCCCAGCATACGCCCAGACAAACGCCAAAAAACCCCGGACTCGACTAATTGCTGAAACGTTTCACACATTTCATCTTCGACGATGTGACAAATGCAAGGATCGCAGCCTTCGGCAGCGCCTACAGGGCTGCGATCTTTTGATCTTTACCTTGCCTGCGCAAACACCTCCCCCAACCAATCCACAAACACCCGGACCCGTGGCGACAGGTGTCGATTGTGCGGGTACAGCACTGAGACCGGCATCGGTGGCGGCGGCGTGTCGGTGAGGATTTCCTTGATCAGCCCCTGGGCGATGTGCGTTTCCATCCGGTAGTGCGGGCACTGGATCAGTCCCAGGCCGGCGATGGCGGAGGCGGCGTAGATTTCTGCGCCGAACACCGAAACGGCGCCTTCAATCGCCACTTCCTTGAGCTTGCCTTCGACCATGAATTCAAATGGAAACTGCTTGGCCGTGGTGCGCGAGACGTAATTCACGGCGCGATGGTTTTTCAGCTCGTCGAGACTTTGCGGCTCGCCGTATTGACGCAGGTAAGCAGGGCTCGCGCAGGTGATCTGGCGCAGGCTGGCGACGCGTTTGCCGATCAGTGCGGAGTCGCTCAGGGTGCCGGCGCGCAACACGCAGTCGACGCCTTCCGAGATCAGGTCTACCAGCCGGTCGGCCTCGCTGATGGACAGTTCAATGTCGGGGTAGCGCGCCATGAATTGCGGCAGCGCGGGAATCACGAATTGCCGGGCCAGGGTGCCATGCAAGTCCACTCGCAACCGCCCTTTCGGCGCGACGCTGCGAAACGCCAGCTCCGCTTCTTCCAGCTCTGCGAGCAGTTGCACACAGCGTTGGTAGTAAGCCTCGCCATCCAGTGTCGGGCGCACCTTGCGTGTGCTGCGCTCCAGCAATCGCGTGCCGAGCCAGGCCTCGAATTGATTCAACGTGTGGGTCAACGTCGCGCGCGGCAGGTTCAGGTCATTCGCCGCCAGGGTGAAGCTGCTGCGCTCGTAGATCCGCACGAACACTTTCATCGCTTTGACCTGATCCACGGCGGGCTCCTCGATTGTTGGCGATTTTTGAACAGTCAAGGCAACTCTGGTGCATTTATCGGCCTGAGTAAACATGTGAGATTGGCTTCACACCCCATCAACAGGAACCAGCACCATGCCCTCTCAACCATCGAAAGTTGCCATCGTGACCGGCGCCTCCCGCGGCATCGGCGCGGTCATTGCCAGACAACTGGCCAGCGAGGGTTTTGCCGTCGCCATCAACTACGCCAACAGCGCCAGCGAGGCCTCGAAACTCGTGGTGGAGCTGCGCCAGGCCGGCCATCAAGCTCTGGCGATCAAGGCGGACGTGGCCAATGCCGAGGATGTCCGGCGGATGTTCGACGAAGCTGAAACACAGCTGGGCAAAGTCGATGTACTGGTCAACAACGCCGGCATCCTCAAGGTCATGCCGCTGGCGCAACACAGCGACGAGCTGTTCGAGCAGACCTTCAACATTCATGCTCGCGGCACCTTCAACACCCTGCGTGAAGCGGCCACGCGCCTGAATGCGGGCGGGCGGATCATCAACTTTTCCAGCAGCACCGTCGGTTTGAATTTGCCGGGTTACGCGGTGTACATCGCCAGCAAGGCGGCGGTGGAATCCTTGACCCAGGTGTTTTCCAAGGAAATGCGCGGGCGCAATATCACGGTCAATGCGGTGGCGCCCGGGCCGGTGGCGACCGAGCTGTTTTTGCATGGCAAGAGCGAGGAACAGATCCAGGGTTTCGCCAGGATGGCGCCGCTGGAGCGGTTGGGGCAACCGGAAGACATCGCCCGGGTCGTGTCGTTTTTGGCCGGGCCGGATTCGGATTGGGTCAATGGGCAGATTTTGCGGGTCAATGGCGGGTTGGTCTGACTATGCTCTATCTGAGACCGAGGCGACCTCTTCGCGAGCAAGCCCGCTCCCACACCGTGACGCGGTGTTAATGTGGGAGCGGGCTTGCTCGCGAAGACGGCCGACCCGTCAATGCAAATCCGTCAGGCAAACCTCCATGCACACCACCATCATCATCACCTTCGGCCTGATCCTCCTCGCCCTGATGCTCTACATCGGTGAGAAAATCGGCTTCACCCGCCCCATCCTGGCCTACAGCTTTATCGTGCTGTGGCTGGCGCTGACGATGATCAATGGCGCGGTCGGCATGGTGCACGCCGGCCAGCCATTGAGCACGGAACTGGCGGTGGGCAGCGCCGTGTTCGGTGTCCCGGTGGCGGCGCTGGTGTTGTTCATGGTGCTGACCGCCGAGACCTGAAGCCGCCCCTCAACGCACCAGATGCAAGAACTGCATGTGCCGCTCGTACTGATCAAGAATGTCGTTGATCACCTGCTCCTTGCTGTAACCCACCAGGTCGTAGTCCTGACTGCCCTCGCTCAAATGCACTTCGGCCCGGTAATAGCGGCGGTTGTTGAGTTCCTTGGAGCCCATGCCGCCACGGGCGAACGACGGCGTGAAATAACCGCGCATCTGCACCTGGTAGATGAACGGATGCTGGTCACCGTGGCCGATCTCCAGGCTGACGCAGTCATTGACCGGCTCGGGGTGCGTGATGACATGCAGACCTTTCTCGATGAACACCGCCGACACTTCTTCGATGGCCGGGCGTACCGTCGAATCGAGGAAGCGATACACCTCGTCCCGCGAGGGAAAATGCACGGCCTGGCTCAGGCGCTGGCGCCAGCCGCCCCGCCGCGCGCCGGACACCGGCGCCAACGAATGCATCTGCGCGATCTTCTTTTGCGACTCCAGATAGAACGCCTTGTGCAGGCCCCACATCATCAACAGCAAGATCAGCGAGAACGGCAGCGAGGTCAGCACCACCGCCGACTTCAACGCATCGATGCTGCCAGAGAACAGCAGCGCGCTGGTCACCAGCGCGGTCATCGCACCCCAGAACACCCGCAGCCATTTCGGCCCGTCTTCATCGGGACCACCGCCCTTGGCGGACAGCGTCGACAGCACCACGGTGCCGGAATCGGCGGAGGTGACAAAGAACACGAAGCTGATGAACACCGTGACCGCAATGACGGTTTTGCTCCACGGGTAGGTTTCCAGCAACAGGTACAGGGTCATCGACGGGTTGTCGATGGCCGACAGGCCCAGCGCCGACATGCCGTGGTTGAGCACCTGGTCGATGGCGCTGTTGCCGAAGATCGACATCCACGCCAGGGTAAAACCGAGGGGAATCAACAGCACGCCGAAAACGAACTCACGGATGGTGCGGCCACGGGAAATCCGCGCGATGAACAGCCCCACGAACGGCGACCAGGCAATCCACCAGGCCCAGTAGAACACCGTCCAGCCGCCCAGCCAGTCGCTGGGTTTGTCGTAGGCGTACAGGTCGAAACTCTTCATCGGCAAGGCGCCGAGGTAATCGCCAACGTTCTGGATCAAGGTGTTGAGCAAGTGCTGCGTAGGCCCGGCGAACAACACGAACAACAGCAGCGCGCAGGCCAGCAGCATGTTGATATCGGACATCACCCGCACGCCCTTGTCGACGCCGGACACCGCGACGATGATCGCCGCACCCATCATCAGCGTGATCAGGCCGACCTGAATCCACTGGGTGTGAGCGATGCCGAACAGGTAATCCAGACCCGAGTTGAGGTGCAACACGCCAAAACCCATGTCGGCACCGAGGCCGAACACCGTGGCGATGATCCCGAAGCCGTCCACCGCATAACCGATGGGGCCGTTGATGCGCTTGCCGATCAGCGGGTACAGCGCCGAACGCAGGGCCAGCGGCAGGTTGTGCCGGTAAGCGAAGTAAGCCAGCGCCATGCCGACGAAGGCGAACACGCCCCAGCCGTGCAGGCCCCAGTGCAGGAACAGAATCTGCATTGCCTGGCGCGCCGCATCCGCCGTGCCCGCCTCGCCTTGTGGCGGTTGCAACATGTGGGTCAAGGGTTCGGACACACAGAAGAAAAACAGCGTGATGCTGATCCCGGCGGCGAACAGCATGCCGGCCCAGGACAGGTAACTGAATTCGGGCTCGTCGTGGTCGGCACCGAGTTTGATCTTGCCGTAGCCCGATAACGCGGTGACCACCACGAAGACCAGATACAGGGTCATCGCCAGCATGTAGTACCAGCCAACCGTGTTGGCCGCCCAGTTTTGCGCTGCCAGCAGCCAGGCACCGGCCTGTTCGGGCATGACCATGACCACGACGCCGAACAACAGGATGAAACTCGCGGCGAACCAGAACACCGGGGGGTTCATGCGGACCTGGCCGCTGGAAGGAAGGGACGATGCACTCATCAACGGTGCACCTCGAAGCAGTGAAACGTGGCTGTAGAAATCGGACTCAGCAAAGGCAAGCCTCCTGTTGTGAGCGGGCGGCGAACCACCGGTTTAACTTGAATGAACGTTCAAGTTAAACATGGATAGGGTGCTAAGGACTAATCGCAGGGCTGGGCGGTCATGTTCGAACAGTAGGAGCTGCCGAGTGAAACGAGGCTGCGATCTTTTGATTTTGTCTTTGTAAAAGCAAGATCAAAAGATCGCAGCCTCGTTTCACTCGGCAGCTCCTACAGGGGAGGAACGGTGTTTATCCGGGGTTACTTCTGCGTCCCGTCATCATGCTGCAGATTCGCCTGGGTCAGGTTGCTGCCCGCCGGTACGCTGCGGGTCAGCCAGACATTGCCACCAATGGTCGATCCCTTGCCGATGGTGATTCGCCCCAGAATCGTCGCACCGGCATAAATCACCACGTCGTCCTCGACAATCGGGTGCCGTGGCTGGCCCTTCTGCAACTGACCGTCTTCATCCGCCGGGAAACGCTTGGCGCCCAGGGTCACGGCCTGATAAATCCGTACCCGCTCGCCAATGATCGCCGTCTCGCCAATCACCACGCCGGTCCCGTGGTCGATGAAGAAACTGCGACCGATCTGCGCACCGGGGTGAATGTCGATACCCGTGGCCGAATGGGCGATTTCCGCGCTGATCCGCGCCAGCAACGGCAGCCCGGCGCGATACAAATGGTGCGCCAGCCGATGGTGAATCACCGCCAGAATGCCCGGGTAGCACAACAGCACCTCATCGACGCTGCGCGCCGCCGGGTCGCCGTGGTAGGCCGCCAGCACGTCGGTGTCCAGCAGACTGCGCAAACCCGGCAGGGCGAGGGCAAAGTCCTGAATGATCTGGATGGTCCTGGCCTCGACCTCGTTGTCGGCCTGGGCACTGTGGCGTGCGGCGTAGCGCAATTCGAGTCGTGCCTGGGCCAGCAACGCATTGAGCGCCACATCGAGGGTGTGGCCGACGTAGAAGTCTTCGCTTTCCTCGCGCAGGTCAACCGGCCCCAAACGCATCGGGAACAGCGCACCACAGAGCGCCTCGAGAATCTCCGCCATGGCCGCCCGTGACGGCAACTCGCGGCCGCCCTGCTCGGTGCTGGCGCGGCCGTTTTGCGCACGCCACTGATCACGTGCGGTGCGCAGCTGGCTGACGATGGTCTGCAATTGCCAATGGCTGGAACGCTCACTCACGGTAAAAACTCCTCACGGGCGACCGGACTGTCTGGCCGCACTGACGGCGATTACTTTACGGCAAGGTCCACGGGCCAAATTAAGAACCAATTGTGCTGTGGTAAGCACCATTGGCTATAAGCGATTGACGGTTGCCCAGACATTTAGGCGTGCCTATAGTCCTGAGATCATTCACCGCCAGTACGGACTCATGATCAAACAACAGCTTGCCCGCTTTAACCGTCTCGACCTGCTCACTCAGCCCACCGCCCTGGAAAAACTCGAACGCCTGTCGACCTGGCTGGGCCGCGATGTCTACGTCAAACGCGATGATCTGACGCCGCTGGCCCTGGGCGGCAACAAGCTGCGCAAACTCGAATACCTGGCCGCCGACGCCTTGGCCCAGGGCGCCGACACCCTGATCACCGCCGGCGCGCTGCAATCGAACCACGTGCG
The DNA here is from genome assembly GCF_902498195.1 of Pseudomonas fluorescens. GTDB lineage: Bacteria > Pseudomonadota > Gammaproteobacteria > Pseudomonadales > Pseudomonadaceae > Aquipseudomonas > Aquipseudomonas fluorescens_BU. The sequence continues at coordinate 489,779 of NZ_CABVIY010000005.1, forward strand.
CCAGACCGCTGCCATTGCCGCCAAGCTGGGCCTGGGCTGTGTCGCCCTGCTGGAAAACCCCCTGGGCACCGACGACGCCAACTATGTCGGCAACGGCAATCGGTTGTTGCTGGACCTGTTCGATGCCAAGGTCGAGCTGGTGGAGAATCTCGACAATGCCGACGAACAACTGCAGGCACTGGCGTCTCGCCTGCGCAGCAATGGCAAGAAACCCTATCTGGTGCCCATCGGCGGCTCCAACGCACTGGGCGCCCTGGGTTATGTGCGTGCGGGCCTGGAACTGGCCGAGCAGATCAAGGACACCGGGCTGAATTTCGCCGCCGTCGTCCTGGCCTCGGGCAGCGCCGGCACCCACAGCGGCCTGGCACTGGCATTGAATGAAGCCCTGCCGAATCTGCCCGTGATCGGTGTCACCGTGTCGCGCAGCGAGGAAGACCAGCGGCCGAAGGTACAAGGCCTGGCCGAGCGCACCGCCGAGTTGCTGGGCGTGACGTTGCCGACGAGTTTCAAGGTCGAGTTGTGGGACGAATATTTCGCGCCGCGCTACGGCGAGCCGAATGCCGGGACCCTGGCCGCGGTGAAACTGCTGGCGAGCCAGGAAGGCCTGCTGCTCGATCCGGTGTACACCGGCAAGGCCATGGCCGGGTTGCTGGACGGCATCGGCCGCCAGCGTTTCGACGAGGGTCCGATCATCTTCCTGCACACCGGTGGGGCGCCGGCGTTGTTTGCCTACAAGGATTTTCTGTAACCGAGCCGAAGATCAAAAGATCGCAGCCTTCGGCAGCTCCTACAGTAAGAACGCCGACTCTTGTAGGAGCTGCCGCAGGCTGCGATCTTTTGCAAGACATCTCATATTCCCCAAAGGAATATCAAATTTAGAATTTATTATTTTCAAGTCTAAGAATGCCATCATATAGTCATGCCGCAGGCGAATTTCCCGAGAGACGCATACGCTGCTTTAAGGCAGGATAGCGCTGTCGTCCAATTCCCGATTTCGCCAACTTTTTTAAAAGCGTCTTCCATAAGAAAACACAGGGGCTTGTCATGAATTTTTCCGCACTACGTCGAAATCTGCTGGTGGGTTCGCTGGGCCTGGCACTGAGCGCTGGCCTGATGGGCCAGGCGGTTGCCGGTGAGCAGCTGCAAAAAATCAAAGATGCCGGCGTGATTAACGTTGGCCTGGAAGGCACTTACCCACCGTTCAGCTTCGTCGATGCCGACGGCAAGTTGTCCGGTTTCGAGGTCGAGTTCTCCGAAGCGCTGGCCAAAGAGTTGGGCGTGAAGGTCAAACTGCAACCGACCAAATGGGACGGCATCCTGGCGGCGCTGGAATCCAAGCGTCTGGACGCGGTGATCAATCAGGTGACCATCTCCGAAGAGCGCAAGAAGAAGTATGACTTCTCCGAGCCTTACACCGTTTCCGGGATTCAGGCGCTGGTCCTGACCAAGAACAAAGACACCATCAAGAGCGCTGATGATCTGGCCGGCAAGAAAGTCGGCGTGGGCCTGGGCACCAACTACGAGCAGTGGCTCAAGGACAATCAGCCTAAAGCCATCATCAAGACCTACGACGATGATCCGACCAAGTTCCAGGACCTGCGCAACGGCCGCATCGACGCCATTCTGATCGACCGCCTGGCCGCACTGGAATACGCCCAGAAGGCCAAGGACACCATCGCCGCCGGCGAAGCGTTCTCCCGTCAGGAAGCCGGTATTGCCCTGCGCAAAGGCGAGCCGGAACTGCTGGACGCTGTGAACAAGGCGATCGACAAACTGCGCGCCGATGGCACCCTGGCCAAACTCTCGCAGAAATACTTCAACGCCGACGTCACTAAATAATGGAAGCAGGTCTTCAACTCGCGCTGGACTCTGCGCCCTTCCTGCTGAAGGGCGCGTACTACACGGTGATCCTGAGCCTGGGCGGGATGTTCTTTGGCCTCATGCTGGGCTTCGGCCTGGCATTGATGCGCCTGTCGCGCTTCAAACTGGTGAGCTGGATCGCCCGCATCTACGTGTCGTTCTTTCGCGGCACGCCGTTGCTGGTGCAACTGTTCGTGATCTATTACGGCTTGCCGCAATTGGGCATGGAACTCGATCCGATTCCGGCGGCGATGATCGGCTTCTCGCTGAACATGGCCGCTTACGCCTGTGAAATCCTGCGTGCCGCGATCAGCTCGATTGAACGCGGACAGTGGGAAGCGGCTGCCAGCATCGGCATGACCCGTGCGCAAACCCTGCGCCGGGCCATCATTCCGCAAGCGATGCGCACTGCATTGCCGCCACTGGGCAACAGCTTCATTTCGCTGGTCAAGGACACCGCGCTGGCCGCCACCATCCAGGTGCCGGAGCTGTTCCGCCAGGCTCAACTGATCACCGCCCGCACCTTCGAAGTGTTCACCATGTATCTTGCCGCCGCGCTGATCTACTGGATTCTGGCCACGGTGCTCTCGCACCTGCAGAACAAGTTGGAAGAGCGGGTCAATCGGCACGACCAGGAGTCCTGACCCCATGATTGTCGTGGAAAAGCTGACAAAGCAGTTCAAGGGTCAAGTCGTGCTCAACGGCATCGATCTGCAAGTAAAGGAAGGTGAGGTCGTGGCGATCATCGGGCCCAGCGGTTCGGGCAAGACCACGTTCCTGCGATGCCTGAACTTCCTGGAAGAACCCACCAGCGGCCGGATCAAGGTCGGCGATATCGAAATCGATACCAGCCGCCCGCTGAACCAGCAGCAAAGCCTGGTGCGTCGTTTGCGCCAGCACGTGGGCTTCGTGTTCCAGAACTTCAACCTGTTCCCCCATCGCACTGCCCTGGAAAATGTCATCGAAGGCCCGATCATCGTAAAGAAGGTCCCCCGCGACGATGCCATTGCCCTGGCTAAAAAGCTGTTGGCCAAGGTCGGCCTGGCGGGCAAGGAAGACGCTTACCCGCGCCGTCTCTCGGGCGGCCAGCAACAGCGGGTGGCGATAGCCCGCGCGCTGGCAATGGAACCGGAAGTGATCCTGTTCGACGAACCGACCTCAGCCCTGGACCCGGAGCTGGTGGGCGAAGTGCTGGCGACGATTCGTGGCCTGGCCGAAGAAAACCGCACCATGGTCATCGTGACCCACGAAATGGCATTCGCCCGTGACGTGGCCAACCGTGTGGTGTTTTTCGACAAGGGCGTGATCGTCGAACAAGGCGAAGCCAAGGCGCTGTTTGCCAATCCGAAAGAAGAACGCACGAAACAGTTTCTCAGCAAGTTTCTAAATAACACACACAACTAACAAACCCATCGCAACAAAACATTAACTTCCACGGACGGAAGTTAACCTCTCTTCCAAAATGTTATTTGCGCACAACTAAACCGCACAAACAATAGCCGGCTTTTGTCAGCTCGCGCGTTACATATATATGCTTCACACATACCGCCATCCTTTCGCCATGCATATTGCGTCTAGCCAAAGCCCCCACGAACCCTGCACTCCGCACGAAAAACCTCAGTCTCCATAGTCAATTTCGACGCACTAATAGCGTTAATTAACTACGACACGTAGGAACTTTCTGAATAACCCCAGACTTTTGCACCAACTAACCAATCCTATTGACACTTATTCAAGCGCACTCTTATCTATTCTCCTGCCGCCTCCACTCATCACACCCAATCATTATTTCAACTCAAAGTAATGGCTGGCTTTGCTGTTCGAACTTCTTTTCTTCAGAAAAGGATTTCGCCGCAAGACTTCAAGGAGAAAATCCCATGACCTGCATTTCACACACACCGCCACTGGCGCCACCGACCCTGGAGCCATCCAGCAACGCCGGCATCAATATCCTCGCGGCCGCGAACTTGCTGGTCGACATAGGGCCGTACGCCGGCATGGATACCGGCGATCTGATCGAGTTGTTCTGGGACGACTGCTTCGTCGCCGCTCGCGTGCTGACCAAAGAGGATGTTGGCCATCCCGTCAGTCTGCGGGTACCGGAAAGTTTTATCGTCAGCGGCACATCGTTCGCGCATTACCGGGTGATGCAGGTCGGGTGCAACCCGGCGCTATCGGTCGCGACCAAGATGCACGTCAAACTCGATTGCCCAGGGGGGCAGCCCTCACCGCGTTTTGGTGACGAAAACCAGAATCTGGCGCCGGTGACACTTCCCACCACCATCCGTCGGCGCGGGGTCAATCCGCAACAGATCCAGCGCGGCGTCCCGCTGACTATCGAGCCTTACCTCAACATGGCCGAGGGCGACGAAATAACCCTGCGCTGGGGCGATGTGCGCATGGATCTGCCTCGGCTCAAGGCCTGTGATGTGGGGCAGCCGATTCAGGTCTGGGTTCCGACAGCAATCATTACCGAAGCCGGCGAAGATCTGCGGCTGGAGGTGACTTACTGCATCCTCGACCGGGTCGGGAACAACTCGCGCTGGGCGCCGGTACGGACGTTGAAAATCGCTAACCTGAAAGGCTCCATCTCCCTGTAGGAGCGATCTCTGCTCGCGATGGACTCAAATCCACCGCGCTTAACCAACAAATACGCGTAATCGTTGACGACCATCGCGAGCGAGCTCGCTCCTACAGAAAAACCGATTTGAACAGTGAACTGTTGCCCCGCAAACAAGTGTTTCTGGAGCAACAGTTCGTGGCGACACACTTCTATATATATTCCTAAAAGTTAGTTCATAACTTATTTATAAACGCTTAGGGTATATACACCGGACCACCGGACCTTCTTTGTTTTCGTTCGCCGCACCGCGGCGCTTCCACAAGATGTGAGGTAGGTATGGTCCGGAACACAATCACCCCAGTGCAGATCGCCAGGGCATTGCGTGCAGCCAAGGAGCGGCACTGATGTCCAGTCTGGCAGATGCAATCGTCCAGAGTGACCTGGACATCGCCCCGTTGTTGTTGCCCGCGCAAGTGCTGCGCAACGACGCTCAAGCCATCAAGGCCGCCCATGAGCTGGCGCAAGTCGCCCGTCTGCAAGCGGCCAGGCGCGACCAGCAGCGCAAGCTGCCCTGGTCGGAAATCGAACAATTCACCCGCAGCGGCCTGGGCAGCATGGCCATCCCGCGCGAGTACGGCGGCCCACAGGTGTCGTTCGTCACCCTGGCTGAAGTCTTCGCGATCATTTCCGCGGCGGATCCGGCTCTCGGGCAGATCCCGCAGAACCAGTTCGGCATTCTGAACCTGGTACTGGGCAGCGCCACTGAAGCGCAGAAAAAACAGCTCTTCAAGAGCGTGCTCGAAGGCTGGCGCATCGGCAATGCCGGGCCGGAACGCGGCACCAAAAACACCCTGGAACTCAAGGCGCGCATCACCGCCGATGGCGACAGCTTTGTCATCAATGGCCAGAAGTTCTATTCCACCGGCGCGCTGTTCGCCCATTGGGTGGCGGTCAAGGCGCTCAACGACGACGGCAAACAGGTACTCGCGTTCGTCCGTCGCGGCACGCCAGGGCTGCGGATCGTCGATGACTGGTCCGGCTTTGGCCAGCGCACCACCGCCAGCGGCACCATCCTGCTCAATAACGTGCGGGTCGACGCCGAGCTGGTGGTGGACAACTGGAAGATCAACGAAAAACCGAACACCCAGGGCGCCGTCTCGCAGCTGATTCAAGCCGCCATCGACGCCGGCATTGCCCGGGGCGCCATCGACGACGCCATCGAATTCGTGAAGACCCGCGCCCGGCCGTGGATCGATGCCAACGTCGAACGGGCCAGCGATGACCTGTACGTGATCGCCGACATCGGCAAACTGAAAATCGAACTGCACGCCGCCGAAGCGCTGCTGCGCAAGGCCGGCCAAGTGCTCGATCAGGTGCACGCCGCGCCACTCACCGCCGAGTCCGCCGCTCGCGCTTCGATTGCCGTCGCCGAAGCCAAAGTGCTGACCACCGAAATCTCGTTGCTCGCCAGCGAAAAGCTTTTCGAACTGGCCGGCAGCCGCGCCACCCTCGCCGAATTCAACCTCGACCGCCACTGGCGCAACGCCCGGGTGCACACCCTGCACGACCCGGTGCGCTGGAAGTATCACGCCGTCGGCGCTTATCACTTGAACGGCACGTTGCCGGCTCGCCATTCCTGGATTTAACGACCAGACATCTGGAGAAACTCATGACTTTTTCTCACCCCGTCGCGGTCATCACCAGCGATGAGCAAGCCCTGATCGTCGCCAGCGACCTGGCCGAAGATTTCAAACGCGACAGCGCCGTGCGCGACCGCGAACGCCGTTTGCCACACCCGGAGCTGGAAGTGTTTTCCCGTTCGGGCCTGTGGGGCATCAGCGTGCCCAAGGTATACGGCGGCGCCGGCGTGTCCAATGTGACGCTGGCCAAAGTCATTGCCCTGATTGCCCAGGCCGATGGCTCGCTGGGGCAGATCCCGCAGAACCATTTCTATGCCCTGGAAGTGCTGCGCGTGAACGGCAGCGAGGAACAGAAAAAACGCCTGTATGCCGAAGTATTGGCCGGCCAGCGTTTCGGCAATGCACTCGCTGAACTGGGCACTAAAACCGCCCACGACCGCGTCACCCGCCTGACACGCGACGGCAATGGCTATCGCATCAACGGCCGCAAGTTCTACGCCACCGGGGCGATCTACGCCCAGCGCATTCCGACCTCGGTGATCGATGAAAACGGTGTGCAGCAACTGGCTTTCGTGCCGAGCAACAGCCAAGGCCTGACGGTGATCGACGACTGGAGCGGCTTCGGCCAGCGCACCACCGGCAGCGGTTCGGTGGTGTTCGAAGATGTGTTCGTGGCCGCCGAAGACGTGATCCCGTTCCAGACGGCGTTCGAACGCCCGACCCCGGTCGGCCCTTTGGCACAGATCCTCCACGCGGCCATCGACACCGGCATCGCCCGCGCCGCCTATGAAGATGCGCTGCATTTCGTGCGCACCAAGACCCGCGCCTGGATCGACGCCACCCATGAAATCGCCACCGAGGACCCGCTGACGATCAAGAGCTTCGGCCACTTGAGCATTCGCCTGCACGCTACCGAAGCCCTGCTGGAGCGTGCCGGTGAATTCCTCGACAAGGCCCAGGCGAACACCAACGCCGAAACCGTCGCCGCCGCCTCGATTGCCGTCGCCGAAGCCCGGGCCATCAGCACCGAGATTTCCCTCGCCGCCGGCACCACACTCTTCGAACTGGCGGGCAGCCAGGCGACCCTGCGTGAACACGGCCTGGATCGCCACTGGCGCAACGCACGGGTGCATACGCTGCACGATCCGGTGCGCTGGAAGTATCACGCCGTCGGCAATTACTACCTCAACGATGAAAACCCGCCACTGCGGGGGACCATCTGATGGCTGACGCGAAAAAGAAGATCCTGCTCAACGCGTTCAACATGAACTGCATCGGGCATATCAACCACGGTTTGTGGACGCATCCACGGGATACCTCGACCCAATACAAGACGATCGAGTACTGGACCGAACTGGCGCAATTGCTGGAGCGCGGATTGTTCGACGGCCTGTTCATCGCCGACATCGTCGGCGTCTACGACGTGTACCAGCACTCGGTGGACGTGCCGCTGAAGGAGTCGATCCAGCTGCCGGTCAACGATCCACTGCTGCTGGTCTCGGCCATGGCCGCGGTCACCAAAAACCTCGGTTTCGGCCTCACCGCCAACCTCACCTACGAGCCGCCGTACCTGTTCGCCCGGCGCATGTCGACCCTCGACCATCTGAGTCGCGGTCGCGTGGGCTGGAACATCGTCACCGGCTACCTGGACAGCGCCGCCAAGGCCATGGGCCTGAGCGAACAGGTCGAACACGACCGCCGCTACGACCAGGCCGACGAATACCTGGAGGTGCTCTACAAACTCTGGGAAGGCAGCTGGGAAAACGGCGCGGTGTTGAACGATCCGCAGCAGCGGATCTACGCGCAGCCGGAGAAGGTGCACAAGGTCGAGCACAAGGGCGAGTTCTACCAGGTCGAGGGCTATCACCTGTGCGAGCCGTCGCCACAGCGCACGCCGGTGCTGTTCCAGGCCGGCAGTTCCGATCGCGGTTTGCTGTTCGCCGGGCGTCACGCCGAGTGCGTGTTCATCAGCGGCCAGAACAAAGCGTCGACCAAAGTGCAGGTGGACAAGGTCCGCGCCAGCGCCGTCGAGGCCGGGCGCAACCCCGAGGACATCAAGGTGTTCATGGGCTTGAACGTGATTGTCGGCGCCACTGAAGAGCTGGCCTGGGCCAAGCACGCCGAGTACCTGAGCTATGCCAGCGCCGAGGCCGGCGTGGCGCATTTCTCGGCGTCCACCGGCATCGATTTTTCCGAATACGCCATCGACGAGCCGATCCAGTACGTGAAAAGCAACGCGATCCAGTCCGCCACCAAGAACCTGCAAAACAACGACTGGACCCGGCGCAAATTGCTCGACCAACACGCCCTCGGCGGGCGCTACATCACCGTGGTCGGCTCGCCCGGACAAGTGGCTGATGAGCTGGAATCGTGGATCGCCGAAACCGGCCTCGACGGCTTCAACCTGACACGCATCGTCACGCCGGAAAGCTATGTGGATTTCATCGAACGGGTGATTCCAGAGTTGCAGCGGCGTGGGTCGTACAAGACCGCTTACGACGATGGCAGCTTGCGGGAAAAACTGTTTCGCGAAGGGGCGCATTTGCCTGAGCAACACACCGGGTCCGCCTACAGACGCTAAAAGCATCGCGAGCAGGCTCACTCCTACAGTGGATATTGGGTGTTCACACAATCCCTGTAGGAGCGAGCCTGCTCGCGATGAGGCCCTGATAGACACCGAAAATTTAATGCACTGACTGGAAACCCTGATCATGACCAAGACTTACTTCTCTCACCCAGTCAAAGCACTGGCCCTGGCCCTCGGCCTGTTCAGCTCTGCGGTGTTCGCCGCCGACCCGGCGCTGAAAATCGGCACCACCGCCGCCTTCGCCATTCCGCTGGAAGCGGCCGTCGAAGAAGCCGGCAAACAAGGCCTGAAGGTCGAGCTGGTGGAGTTCAGCGACTGGATCGCGCCGAACGTCAGCCTCGCGTCGGGTGACATCGACGTGAACTACTTCCAGCACATCCCGTTCCTGGAAAACGCCAAGGCGGCCGCCGGCTTTGACCTGGTGCCGTTCGCGCCGGGCATCATCAACAACGTCGGCCTCTACTCGAAAAAATACAAAAGCTTCGACGAGCTGCCAGAAGGCGCCAGCGTGGCCATCGCCAACGACCCGATCAACAGCGGTCGCGGTTTGCAGCTGCTGGCCAAGTCCGGCTTGATCACCCTCAAGCCGGGCGTGGGCTACAAGGCCACCGAAGACGACATCATCGCCAACCCGAAGAAAATCAAGATTCTCCAGGTTGAAGCCGTGCAACTGGTGCGCGCCTATGACGACGCCGACCTGGTCCAGGGTTACCCGGCCTACATCCGTCTGGCGAAGACCTTCGATGCCGGCTCGGCCCTGCTGTTCGACGGCCTGGATCACAAGGAATACGTGATTCAGTTCGTGATCCAGCCGAAAAGCAAAACCGACCCGCGCCTGATCAAATTCGTCGACATCTACCAGCATTCGCCCGCCGTTCGCGCCGCCCTGGATAAAGCCCACGGCAAGCTCTATCAAGCCGGTTGGGAAAGCTGAAAATGACCGCCGCGACCCAAATGCGACTGGAAATTCCAGAGCCTAAGCAAGCGATACAAGCCGAACTGCACCCGGACCTGAATCACGCCCACGTGCGCTTCAGCAACCTGGGTAAAACCTACGAGGGCAAGCAAGGTCCGGTGGCCGCCCTGCACGGCATCGACCTGGCGATCCAGCGCGGCGAAGTGTTCGGCATCATCGGCCGCAGCGGCGCCGGCAAGTCGTCGCTGATCCGCACCATCAACCGCCTCGAACAACCGAGCAGTGGTCGGGTGCTGATCGACCAGGTGGACATCGGCGAGTTCGATGAAGACCGTCTGGTGGCGCTGCGCCGGCGCATTGGCATGATCTTCCAGCACTTCAACCTGATGTCGGCTAAGACCGTTTGGCAGAACGTCGAATTGCCGCTCAAGGTTGCCGGCGTGCCCAAGGAACAACGTGACCGCAAGGTCCGTGAACTGTTGGAACTGGTGGGCCTGGAGGCGAAGCACAAGGCCTATCCGGCGCAGCTGTCCGGCGGCCAGAAGCAGCGTGTCGGCATCGCCCGGGCGCTGGTCCATGACCCGGCGATTCTGTTGTGCGATGAAGCCACTTCCGCGCTGGACCCGGAGACCACGCAATCGATCCTCGGCCTGCTGCGCGAGATCAACCGGCGCCTGGGTTTGACCATCATTTTGATCACCCACGAAATGGCGGTGATCCGCGAAATCTGCGATCGGGTGGTGGTCCTCGAACGCGGCCGCGTGGTCGAGCAGGGGCCGGTCTGGGAAGTGTTCGGCAACCCGCAGCACGAAGTCAGCAAGACCTTGCTCGCGCCGTTGCAGCACGCCCTGCCGTCGGAGCTGCAAAGCCGCTTGCAGGCACAACCGCAGTCCTCAGCCGACGCCGTCGTGTTGCGCCTGCAATTCACCGGCACGGCGCAGGACGAACCGGACATCGCCGCCCTGTTCAGCGCCCTCGGTGGCCGCGTGCGCCTGCTGCAAGGTGGCGTGGAACGGATTCAGGGCCATGCGCTGGGGCAATTGCTGTTGGCGGTGACGGGTTCGTCCCTCGACGCCGAAGCATTGCGCCAGCGCGCAAGCCAATGGGCGCAGCAGGTGGAGGTGTTGGGTTATGTGGTTTGATCGCTTGCTGCAGGGTTTCATCGACACGTTTTTGATGGTCGGCGTGTCGTCGTTGATTGCGTTGCTGGCGGGCATTCCGCTGGCAGTGATCCTGGTCACCAGCTCCAAGGGCGGCATCTACGAAGCCCCAGCGGTGAACCGTGCGCTGGGCGCGTTCGTGAACCTGTTTCGCTCGATTCCGTTCCTGATCCTGATGGTGGCGCTGATTCCGTTCACGCGGTTGATCGTTGGCACCACGTACGGCGTGTGGGCCGCCGTGGTGCCGCTGACCATCGCCGCCACGCCGTTCTTTGCGCGGATTGCCGAAGTCAGTTTGCGTGAGGTGGATCACGGCTTGATCGAGGCGGCGCAGGCCATGGGTTGCCGGCGCCAGCACATCGTCTGGCATGTGCTGTTGCCAGAGGCGCTGCCGGGGATTGTGGGCGGGTTCACCATCACGCTGGTGACGATGATCAACTCCTCGGCCATGGCCGGGGCAATTGGTGCCGGTGGGCTGGGCGACATTGCTTATCGGTATGGGTATCAGCGTTTTGACAGCCAGATCATGTTGACGGTGATTGTGCTGCTGGTGGTGTTGGTTGCGTTGATTCAGCTGGGTGGGGATCGGTTGGCGCGGGGCCTGAACAAGCGCTGAATCAGGATCAAAAGATCGCAGCCTTCGGCAGCTCCTACTGGGTGAGGTGTTGATACGAAATTCGGGCTCGGCACGACCTCTGTAGGAGCTGCCGAAGGCTGCGATCTTGTCGATATTTCGTACAAGGAAATCAGTAATTCCGAAGGTCCGATCCCTTTCCTTTGCAGGACATTTCCTAGATTATTTCGCTCGCTTGCGCCTGCCAAATCTGCTGGCTAGTCTCGGCCCGTCACTGCTCATCAGTGATCGGGTTTAGTAGCCCCGGACAATAGGTGCATAGCAATTTCATGCTCGGCGATTGTTGCCGCATGCAGAAATGGTAGCTGTGCGTGGGGCATCTTTGGATGCACCGGTTTTCCTATTGACCGGCCTACTACCTGCGCACAGCCACCACCCAATCGCTTAGTAGGCGGTAAGTGATGGCTCCTGTTCTGCAATAGGAGTAACCATGGAAAAATCAGTCCCCGATCCACCAGAATCCTCCTCCGACGAAGCCATCACTGACGACCTGCTCAGAGACCGCTCCGCCCTCTACCGCGCCATCGACTTCTACCTCACCGGCGACCAGCCCTCGCCCCCCGATGAACTGCGCTTCTACAACGTCAGCAAGGATGTGAGCTTCGAAGACACCCAGCTCTACATTGCCGATCTGCTGCGCTGTGCGTCGGTCACGGCGTATCAGTGTGGCGATCATCTGAAGGGTGCCGACCGGGCCATGGTGTTTTCGGTGTGGCATTTGCTGGAGATTGCCAAGGCGATGGTGGATCGGTCGATTGAGTGTTTGGGCATGAAGCACGGCTGAGTCATCGGTTGTCAGTGAAATCGCCTTCGCGAGCAAGCCCGCTCCCACATTTGGAATGCGGTCAACGGTGGGAGCGGGCTTGCTCGCGAATGGCTGCGCAGCAGCCCCCGGCGCCATGGCGTATATTCGGCAAATCCCAATTGCCTGCGCAGCCCACCATGAAACAGACCTCCACCGACCTCGACCAGATCACCGCCACCACCCTGGCCCATTACAACTCGGTGGCCGAAGGTTTTCGCGAAGGCACGCGTGATCACGACGTCAGCCAAAATATCGATGCGCTGATGCGGCATATACAGGGCACGGCGCCATTCGACATCCTGGATTTTGGCTGCGGTCCGGGTCGCGACTTGCAAACCTTCACCCGCATGGGCCACAAGGCCGTCGGGCTCGACGGTTCGGAAAAATTTGCGCAGATGGCCCGGGAGGACAGCGGTTGCGAGGTCTGGCAGCAGGACTTCTTGAAGCTTGATCTGCCAAATGAGCGTTTCGACGGGATTTTTGCCAATGCGGTGTTATTCCACATCCCGCGCCAGGAGTTGCCCCGCGTGTTGCAGGAACTGCGGGCGGCGTTGAAGCCTGCGGGTGTGTTGTTCAGTTCCAATCCCCGTGGCGAGAATCAGGAAGGCTGGAATGGGCCGCGCTATGGGGCGTATCACGACCTGGCGGCCTGGCAGCAGTTGCTGACCGAGGCGGGGTTTGTGGAACTGGAGCATTACTATCGGCCGGCGGGGTTGCCCAGGGAGCAGCAGCCTTGGTTGGCGAGTGTCTGGCGTAAGGCGTGAAGCTTTCAGGGTGTGGGTGTTTGTGCTCGCGAAGCTCTTCAGGGCGAAGAAGAAACCTGATAGTTCCCCACCACCCCATCCCCCCAAAACACTGTGATGCTCTGCCCCGCCAGCCGCACCCCCTCAACCTCACGTTCACGCCCATCAAAATTGGCCATCAGCCGTGTGCCATCGACAAACGTGGTCTGCTGCACCAGCCGATCCTCGCTCAACCATCTGAAGCCGGTCATCGCCTGGGTCGCCAGGCGCTCGTGCAGGGGACGGAAGAAGGCATCCTGGCGCGCCATCAACGGCAGCCTCTGTTTCAACGTCTCGGCGCTGAGGTGATAAAGCGGCGGTACGTTGTAGAGCAGTTGGGCCAATTCATTTTCGACCCGCACATTGCTCAGTTTGAGGCTGTCGAACAGCCAGTGATGGGTGGTGATGACCGAGCCATGGAACACCGCCTGATACAGCGGCAGGCGCGTCTGCGGGGCAAAATGCACCGTCCGGTAGGGCTCTTTGAGCGGCACGGATTTGAAGAACACTTGAGGCTGCTCATTGGGGAACCAACGGCCCAGGAAATACATAGACTCCGGTTTTTTACTCATGTCCGCATCACCCCAGCCGATCACCGGCGTCTGCATGCCATGGGCAAACAGAATCCCCTGCGAGGTCGTGGCGTTGCCATCCTCGGAACCCGTCGGCAGGTGCAAGGTTTCATTCAGCCAGCGCGCCGCGTCGATATTGCCCGCTGCGTTTTGGGCCTGGGTCAAGGTGGCACCCGGTCGATAGCTGTCGAACAGCATGCCGGTGGCGTAGGCATCCAGAAACCAGCTGTTGAAACCGGCACGGGCCTGTACCGCTTTGATACGCGCCTCCAGCAATGGGCGCACGCAGCGTGGATCGGTGTAGTGACCCGATTGCTGGAACCCGCTTTTGAACTGGCCCCCGTTCAAGACAATCGCGCATTCCCGGTTGGCGCGTGAGCCCAGGTGTGCCGTGGTCCAGTCCGGGTTTTCACTGGCGCTGAGCGCGGTTTCGTAGGAGTCGTACGGCGCCAGCAAATACCCTCCCGCGACAGCCTCGCGCACGGCCTCGGGATGCCAGAGACCGCCCTCCCAGCCCTCACCGAGGCCTATCCACAAGCGCAAAAGCCCTGCCGTTTTCAGCTGTTCAAAGGTGCTCGCGGACAAGCTGCTGCCCCAGCGTTCGGGGTGGGCTGTCAGCGCTTCGGCAAATTCAGCGGCCAGCGTCGTACGCAGTGGGCCGTAACCCTCGGCGAGTGTCTGCATATCCGGTTCGACGACCGCCTGCCAGCCCTTTCGCGCCCGGGTGTTGAGCGCGCCGTTGAGGCCGCGCAACAACGTGGTTTGTTGATATCCGTTCAGCGGTGGTTGCGCGGCGCCGAGAACCTTAAGGGTTTCGACATCGAATTTTGCGCGTAACGCGCTGGCCAGCGCACCGTTGCCACGCATCAGGGTCAACAAGGCCGGCCAGTTGCGCACGTCGCCCGGGCCGAGCAGGTCGTTGCCCCACAGATAAACATGGCTGGCCCCCAGGAGCTTCTTGGCTTCGGGAGTCTTCAACAGTTTGTCGCTCAAGGTTTCGTATTGCCCGGTATCAACCAACCATTGCCGATAGCGCTTGGCTCCGGCCAACAGATCGGCATCCCCCAACGACAGTTTGAACGTCAGCGGTGCATGGGGCTCAAGGGAGGTGAATTGGTGATGGGCCGTCAGGGCGAGGGTGTTGCTTTCGGTGCTGAAGGTCAGGCGATTGTTGTAGGGATTGGTCATCAGCCAGTTCAGCGTGAAACCACCATGATCGACGCCCCACAGCGGCAGGCTCAGGTCCTGGGTGGTGTTGAAGCCACCCTGATCGAGCAGAAACCGCTGCCACAGCGAGTGCCCCGCGGGTACGTAATGCCCCTCGGCCAGCGGCCAGACCAGGCCTTTGCCCATGGCACTGCCGGGCTGCTTGAGGAACGTCAGTTCACCGGGATCGCGGGCCGTGATGGACAAGGACAGCTCACGCTCATCCAGGACGGCACTGAGCGTCCAGGCGCCGTCATTCCATTTCCAGTCCAGGCGGTCGGTACTTTGCTTGAGATGGCTGACCTTGTGCCCGACAACGCCGAGCGAGGCTTGCACGGGCGGGTGCCGTGCGGGGATGACGCGGATCGCGAGCGTGGCGGGATCGAGTTCGACGCGCCACCGCGGGTTTTCCAGCACGCTGGCGGCCAGCGTCGAGGATGACAGCAAGAGAACGACTAACAACAGCCCCCAACACAAACGACGGGTAACGTATGACATCGAGAACCCTCCTCCATCGGGAGAAGGGACCGTATCGTAACGCACCCATGCTGTAAGTAGGACCGTTCCCAAATTTTCGTTCTGGAACCATTGGCATTCCGTCGCCTGTACTGGCCTCTTCGCGAGCAAGCCCGCTCCCACATTGGAATGCATTTCAAATGTGGGAGCGGGCTTGCTCGCTTTTATTTCGGCTCGCGAATCTTGTACCAGGCCACATACAACGCCGGCAAAAACAGCAGCGTCAGCAAGGTGGCGATGATGATGCCGCCGATCATCGCGTACGCCATCGGCCCCCAGAACACTTCCCGGGCAATCGGGATCATCCCCAGGCTCGCCGCCGCCGCCGTCAGCAGAATCGGCCGGCGACGATGCTCGGTCGCTTCCAGCACCGCATCCCACGGTGAAGAGCCTGCGCTCACAAACTCGTCGATCTGGGTCACCAGGATCACCGAATTGCGGATGATGATGCCGATCAGCGCCAGGATCCCCAGAATCGCCACGAAGCCCATCGGCGTTCCGGTCGGCACCAGCGCCAGCACCACGCCGATCAGGCCCAGCGGTGCCACGCTGGCCACCAGGAACATCTTCTGCACGCTGTGCAGCTGGATCATCAGGAAGGTGGCCATCAAAAACAGCATCAACGGCACGACCTTGGCAATCGGCCCCTGGGCCTTGGCGCTTTCCTCTACCGTACCGCCGGTGGCGATTTTGTAACCCACCGGCAACGCCGCCGCGAACTTGTCGATGCCGGGTTTGAGCAGGGCCACCAGGTCGGTGGGCTGGATCTCGCCGAGCGTGGCGGCCTTGATGGTCACGGTCGGTTTGCGGTCACGGCGCCACACCAGCGGCTGCTCCAGTTCGTAGCGCACGGTGGCGAACGCCAGCAGTGGGATCGAGGTGCCGCTGGGCGTGACGATCTGCAGGTTTTGCAGGGTTTGCGGCGTGCCCCGTTCGGCGTCCACCGCGCGGCCGACCACGTTGATCAGGTAGATGTCGTCGTCGACCTGGGTCACGGTCGAGCCGCTGACGATGCTGTTCATCAGGTTGGCCACGTCCTCGGACGACAGGCCGAGCTGGCGCGCCTTGTCCTGGGCGATGTCGATGCGCAGCACCTTGCCCGGCTCGTTCCAGTCGAAAATGATCTCGCCGATGTGCGGGCTCTTGTCCAGTTCGCTGGCCAGGTCGATGGCGTGCTTGCGCACCTGATCGATGTCATTGCCGCTGACCCGGTACTGGATCGGCCGCCCGACCGGCGGGCCCATTTCCAGCGCTTGCACGTAGCTGCCAATGCCGACGAAGTCTTTGCGCAGGCGTTCGCGCAGACGATCGCTGAGCACCTTGCGCGACTCGAAGCCTTTGCTGACGATCACCAGTTGCGCGTAGTACGGGTTCTGCAATTGCTGGTCGAGGGGCAGGTAGAAACGGATCGCACCCTGGCCGATGTAGGTGCTCCAGCGCACGATGTCCGGGTCGCCCTTGAGCGTGGCTTCAAGCTTGTCCACGGCTTTG
Organism: Pseudomonas fluorescens; assembly: GCF_902498195.1. Classification (GTDB taxonomy): domain Bacteria; phylum Pseudomonadota; class Gammaproteobacteria; order Pseudomonadales; family Pseudomonadaceae; genus Aquipseudomonas; species Aquipseudomonas fluorescens_BU. Next base: position 506,511 of record NZ_CABVIY010000005.1, read on the forward strand.
CGCGTTTCGTCGATGGAAGCGTTTTGCGGCAGGTTCAGGTCCACCAGGATTTCCGGGCGGTCCGAGGACGGGAAGAACTGGTTCTGCACAAAGCGCATGCAGAACACGGACAGCACAAACAGCAACACCGTGATGCCGATCGCCCACCAGCGGTTGCGCATGCTCCACAGCAAGCCGCCATTGAACGCCCGACCGAGTCGCCCGGGCTCTGCCGAATGCGGCTTAACGTTGGTACTGAGGATGTGCACGCCGATCACCGGGGCGAACAATACGGCGACTATCCACGAGACGATCATCGCCACGGCGATCACCGCAAACAGGGTGAAGGTGTACTCACCGGCAGAGCTGGCGTTCAGGCCGATCGGCACGAAGCCGGCGACGGTCACCAGCGTACCGGTGAGCATCGGGAACGCCGTCGAGGTGTAGGCAAAGGTCGCCGCCTGCTCCTTGGTATCGCCCATTTCCAGACGCGACACCATCATTTCGACGGTGATCATCGCGTCGTCCACCAACAGGCCCAGGGCGATGATCAGCGCGCCGAGGGAAATCCGCTGCATGGTGATGCCGCTGTATTCCATGAACACAAACACCATCGCCAGCACCAGCGGGATCGAACACGCCACCACCAGCCCTGCGCGCACGCCGAGGCTGATGAAGCTGACGACCAGCACGATCACCACCGCCTCAAACAATGCGCTGGTAAAGCCGCCGACTGCCTCTTCCACCACTTCAGCCTGGTCGGACACGTTGTGTACGCCAACGCCAACCGGCAAGTCGGCGGTCAGTTCATTGATGCGCTCGTGCAGCGCCTTGCCGAACACCTGGATGTTGCCGCCCTTCTGCATGGCGATGGCCAGGCCGATGGCTTGCTGGCCATTGAAGCGAAACTCGGGGGTCATCGGGTCGACGTAGCCGCGCTGGATGTCGGCGATATCGGCCAGGCGATAGAAGCGGTCGTTGAGCCGCAGGTTGACGTTGGCCAGGTCTTTTTCGGAGGCGAACTGCCCGGAAGTGCGCACCGAAATCCGCTCCGGGCCCGCCTCGATCACCCCGGCCGGGGTCACCGCGTTTTCTTTTTGCAGGCTTTGCACGACCTGCCCTTCATCAATGCCCAGTGCCGCCAGTTTGCGCGTGGAGAAGTTCAGGTAAATGACTTCATCCTGCTGGCCAATCATCTCGATCTTGCCCAGCCCCGGCACATTGTGGATCTCGGCGCGGGCCTGCTCGACGTAGTCGCGCAGCTGGCGCATCGACAAGCCATCGGCGGTGAAGGCGTAGACCGAACCGAACACGTCACCGAACTCGTCGTTGAATGACGGCCCTTGCAGGCCCTGGGGAAATTGGCCCTTGATGTCGCCGATCTTCTTGCGCACCTGGTACCAGATTTCCGGAATATCCCTGGCCTTGGTGGTGTCGCGCAGGTTCACGTAGACCGTGGACTCGCCGGGGCGGGTGTAGCTTTTCACGTAGTCGAGCGAATCGAGTTCTTCGAGCTTTTTCTCAATGCGGTCGGTGACCTGCTTGAGGGTTTCTTCCTGGGTCGCACCGGGCCAGCGGCTCTGGATCACCATGGTTTTGATGGTGAACGACGGGTCTTCCTCGCGGCCCAGGTTCATGTACGAAAACACGCCCATCAGCAGCGCGACGAACATCAAATACCAGACAAACGACTGATGCTTGAGGGCCCATTCGGATAAGTTGAAACTCCCTTTCATTGTGGGCTGCCCCCGTCGACTTTCACTTTTTGCCCCGGTTTGAGGCTGTTCACACCGGCGGTGACGACGCGTTCGCCGTTCTTCACCCCGAAGGCCAGCACCACGCTGCTGTCGGTGCGGCTGACGACACTGACGTCCCGAGACGACACGGTTTGCGTCTGCGGATCGACGACCCAGACCCGCGTTTTACCCTCTACCTCCTGCAAGGCCGTCAAGGGCACTTCGACACGTGGCTTGATGGCTGAACTCAAGGTCACGCTGATCGCCGTCCCCAGGCGGAATGCGGTCGGTGTCTCGGCCAGGGTCAGGCGTGCGCGCCGGGTGCGGGTGGTGCTTTCGGCCTGGGGCTCGATTTCCCGCACGGTGGCGGTGGTGGTGATTTCCGGGTTGAGTTGCGCGGCGACCTGAAACACCACGTCCTTGGGTAACTGATCGATCAGGGTGTCGGGCAGATCGATCACCGCTTCCTTGATGTCCGGTTGCGCCAGGGTCACGACCTGCTGGCCAGCGGTAACGACTTGCCCGGCCTCGGCGTTCCACGCGGTGACCACGGATTTGTGGTCGGCGCGCAATTCAACGTAATTGAGCTGGTCCTTGGCCTGGTTGACCGCGGCCCGCGCCTGATCGAGCGACGCCTGGGTGGTTTTCAGATCGGTTTGCGCCGAATCGAGTTGCGCCTGCGAACCCACGCCGCGGTCAAACAAATCCTGCTGCCGGCGCGCGGTGGCCTGGGCGTTGATGAATTGCGCCTGAATACTCGCCAGGTCACCCTCTGCCGACCGTAGCTGGTTCTGCTGGTCGGTGGGGTCGAGCGAGGCGAGCAGGTCACCGGCGTTCACTTCTGCGCCGACGTCGACGGCACGGCTGGCAATGCGTCCCGGTATGCGGAACCCGACATTGCTTTCGTAGCGCGCCTGAATGTTGCCGGCAAAACGCCCGAGGTTTTCCTCGCCGAATGCCTTGACCAGAATCGACAACACCGGGCGTACCGGCTCCGGCGGTGGCTCCTTTTTCGAACAGGCCACCAGCATCACACTGGCGCATACCAGTAACAGGCGCCTCATGGCTGGGCCTCCGTGGCGAATTCCTTGTAGGTGTTTTCGGCGACGTCCACGATCACGCCCGGGTGCAGCAACTGCCCCCCGGCGATGACGACTTTTTCGCCACCGTTCAGACCTCCACTGATGATGACTTTTCCGGTCAGGTAGCGGCCGACGGTGACGGGGTGCAACTGCGCCTTGCCCTCCCCGTCCACCAGCCACACGGCAGGCTGGCTGACATCCTTGGTCAGCGCCGACCACGGCAACTCCACGGCGGCTTTGCCCCGGGTATGAGCGGTGGCACTGACCACAGAACCCAGTTGCATCCCCTGCGGCAAAGGACCCAGGGTGACTTTGACCTGCACCGTGCCGGTCTGCTCGGAGACGGCCGGCGTGATCTCGCGAACGGTGCCGGTGGTTTTGATCGCCGGGTTATCCAGCAAGCTGACCACCACCGACTTGTCCGACGGCGGCTCGACCAGTAGCGACTCGAAGACGTTGAACACCGCGTCGCGGTCGCCATCCTGCGCAAGGCTGAAGATCGGCACCGTGGCCTGCACCACCTGGCCGACTTCCGCCTGACGCGCGGTGATCACACCCGGCGCATCGGAAATCAGCGCGGTGTAGCTCAATTGCTCCTTGGCATTGGCCAGTTGCGCCTGGGCCGCCGCGAGCGAACTCTGGCTGCTGCGCAACGCGGCTTGGGCCGAATCGTATTCGCTTTGGCTGGTGTAGCCCTTGGGCAGCAGTTTTTGCTGGCGCACGAAAGACGCGGCGTTCTGTTTGACCTTGGCCTGTTCGGCGACGACCTGGGCCTGGGCCGAATCGACGTTGGTCTGCAGGTCTTTGGGATCAAGCCGGGCGAGCACCTGTTTGGCGGAAATGCGGTCACCGACGTCGACCGTACGCTGGATGATCTTGCCGCCGACGCGAAACGAGAGTTCGGTCTGCACCCGCGCCTGTACATCGCCGGTCAAGGTCACGCTGGTGGCATAGTTGGCCGGTTTGACTTCTTGCACGAAAACCCGTGGCCGGGCCTTCTCGACCGGCTTCTCTTCGCTACAGGCACTCAGCAAGGCCAGCAGGCTCAGGCCAAGGGCTATTCTCAATCCGGGACCAACCATGCAGACTCCTTTGCGTTTAACGGGCGCGATTCGTCTGTCAGCTTAGAACAGGGTTCAACCTTCGCCCGCGCAAAATCCGGATTTTCCCCTGTAGGCGCTGCCGAAGGCTGCGATCTTTTGCTTTTCAATGATCAAGATCAAAAGATCGCAGCCTGCGGCAGCTCCTACATGAAGCAGGTCACAGAGAATATTGTTCATGCTCAAAACCCTGGCGGTGGCCAATTACCGTTCCATCAACAAACTGGTGATCCCGCTGGGTCGGCTGAACCTGATCACCGGCCCCAACGGTAGCGGTAAATCCAACCTCTACCGAGCGTTGCGCCTGCTGGCGGAAACCGCTCAGGGCGGCGTGGTCAACGCACTGGCCCGCGAGGGCGGTCTGGATTCGACCTTCTGGGCCGGCCCGGAAGTCATTTCGCGGCGCATGCGAAATGGTGAAGTGCCGATTCAGTCGACCGTACGACACGGTGTCAAACGTCTGCGCCTGGGGTTTGCCGGGGACGAGTTCAGCTACTCGATTGCCTTGGGCCTGCCCGAACCGAGTCGCTCCGCGTTTTCCCTCGACCCGGAAATCAAAAAGGAATGCATCTGGAGCGGCCCGTTTTACCGCCAGGCGAGCCTGCTGGTGGATCGCGACGGCCCAATGATCCGCGCCCGCACCAACCGCAGCTGGGATGTGCTGGCTCAGCACACGCCGAACTTCGACAGCCTGTTCGACCAGATCGGCAGCCTGCGCGCCTCGCCGGAAGTGCTGCAAATGCGCGAGTTCATTCGACGCTGGCGCTTCTACGATCACTTTCGTAGCGATGCAGACGCGCCGGTGCGCCAGCCACAACTGGGCACTCGCACGCCAGTGCTGCATCACGACGGCAGGGATCTGGCGGCGGCGTTGCAGACCATCATCGAAATCGGCGATCCCGAGGCATTGCAGAATGCAATAACCGACGCTTTTCCCGGTGCGCGGCTGCACATCCAGCCGCTGGCCGGAGGACGCTTTGCCATCGAGTTTTATCAGGAAGGTTTGCTGCGCCCGTTGTCGGCGGCGGAGCTGTCGGACGGGACGTTGCGTTATCTGTTGCTGGTAGCGGCGCTACTCACGCCCAGGCCGCCGACCTTGATGGTGCTGAACGAACCGGAAACCAGCCTGCATCCGGATCTGTTGCCGGCGTTAGCGCGGTTGATCATTCGCGCATCGGAGCAGTGTCAGGTGTGGGTGGTCTCCCATGCACGGCGCTTGATCTCGGCCTTGCAGGAGGACCCGGAGTGCAATTGCATCGTGTTGGAGAAAAATCTGGGGCAAACCGGGATTGTCGGGCAGCGGATGCTGGATGAGCCGGCGTGGTATTGGCCGGATTGATCAGCGTCTGAAAAAGCTTCGCGAGCAAGCCCGCTCCCACAGTTGATCTGTATTGCACACAATAGGGTGCCCTGACACAGATCCTGTGGGAGCGGGCTTGCTCGCGAAGACGGCAGCGCAAACGCCGCCGAGGTTACTGAATCACCCCTGCCACTTCCCACCCTCGACAATCACGCTCTCAGGCTTGGTGTCATCGCTCAGCTCTTTACGTACATATTGGTCGTACAGCTTGAGCAGGTACTTCTCTTCACCCAGCTTCGCCAACTCGGCATTGACCCAGTCGCGCAGCTCGATATTGCCCTTCTTCACCGCCGGCGCAATCGGTGCTTCGGCGCCGAGTTTCTGCTCAAGCACGCGGTAGCCCGGGTTCTGCTTGGCCCAGCTGAACAGCACCAGGTTGTCCTGCGCGTAGGCATCGCCCCGACCATTGGCCAGCGCCTGCAAGGACTCGGAGTTTTTCTCGAATTTGAGCAGTTTCCAGTCCGGGTGGTTCTTGGTCAGCCAGAGGTCGGCCGTGGTGCCAATGGTGACGATGGTGGTGCGGGTCGCCAGGTCATCGAGGTTTTTCACCCCGCTGTCCGCAGGCACCAGCGCCTGCACCGCGACCTTGAGGTTCGGGTTGGTGAATTCCACCGCTTCCTTGCGCTCCGGGGTGACGGTCATGTTGGCCAGGATCAGGTCGACTTTGTCGCTTTGCAGGAACGGAATGCGGCTCGCCGGCTCCACGGCGACGAACTCGACCTTGTTTTCGTCGCCCAGCAGATCCTTGGCGAATTGCCGGCCGATGTCGGTATCGAAGCCCACATAGCGCCCGGCTTCATTGACGAAACCGAACGGCGGCTTGTCGGTAAACACGCCCACGATCAGCTTGTCCCGCGCCTTGATTTTTTCCAGGTAACCGGCCGGCGCGGCGCTTTCGCTGGCGACTTTGGGTTTGGGCGGCTCTTCGGTTTTGTTGCAGCCGGCCAGCAGCGCAAGGCCCAGCAGCGGGAGAAGCAAGAGTGACGACTTGGCAGTTTTCATGGCAGTTCCAGTTCCTTTGTTTGAGTCGTTTTGGGTAGTGCGGCGACGTAGGAGAACTTCTCCAGGAACTGCTGCGCGCGTGCGGTTTGCGGGTTCGTAAAGAAAGTCTCGGGAGGGTTTTGTTCAAGGATGCGCCCGGCATCCATGAACACGATGCGGTCGGCCACGGCGCGGGCGAAGGCCATTTCGTGGGTGACGATCAACAGGGTCATGCCCTCGCGGGCCAGGCCCTGGATGACCTCCAGCACTTCCTTGACCATTTCCGGGTCGAGGGCGGCGGTGACTTCATCGAAGAGCATGACCTTGGGGTTCATGCACAGCGAGCGGACGATAGCAATGCGTTGCTGCTGGCCGCCGGAGAGCTGGCGTGGGAACGCATCACGCTTGTCCGCCAGTCCCACGCGGTCAAGCAAGGCCTGCGCCTGGGCGCGGGCTTCATGGCGATCGCGTTTTTGCACCTTGAGCGGGCCCAGCAGCAGGTTGTCGAGCACGCTCATGTGCGGGAACAGGTGATAACTCTGGAACACCATGCCGATCTGCTGCCGGACTTCGCGCCAGTCGGTGGCCTTGTCCAGCAGTTCGCGGCCGGCAAATTTCAGGCTGCCGCTGTGGGCGACTTCCAGGCCGTTGAGGCAACGCAGCAAGGTGCTTTTGCCACAGCCGCTGGGGCCGAGGATGACGATGACTTCGCCCGGTTTCACGCCCAGGTCGATGCCGTCGAGCACCTGTTGCTCGCCGAAAAACTTGTTGAAACCCTTGAACTCGATCAATGCGCTCATGCTTGCGTCCAGCGCCGTTCCAGCACACGCGAGGCGGCCGACAACGGGTAGCAAATGAAAAAGAAAAACAGGAAAAGCGCACCGTAGATCAGCACCGATTCGTAGGTGCGTTCGATGATTTGCTGGCCGACCTTGATCACATCCACCACACCGATCAGCACGGCCAGGGAGCTGGTCTTGATGATCCGCGTATAGACGTTGATGGTCGGCGGCGTCATGCGTTTCAGTGCCTGCGGCAGCAACACGTAGCCGTAGAGTTGCGGACCATCCAGGCCGATCGACAGCCCGGCTTCACGCTGGCCGCGCGGCAGCGAGTGCAACGCTCCGCGCACCACTTCGCCCACCTCGCTGGCGCCCCACAGCGACAGCACCAGCACCGCACACCAGAAGCTCGGAATGCTCAGGCCAAGGAAAATCGGCAGGCCGAAGAACAACAAATACAACCAGACCAGCACCGGGATCGCCCGGAACAGTTCCAGGTAAACCCGCAGGATCACGTTCAGCCACGTCACATTGAGCGTGCGCAGCACGCCGTAGAGCACGCCGCCGACGGTGCTGATGGCAATGCTCAGGAAAGAAATCGACAGGGTTTGCAGCGCCCCCTTGCCCAGTTGCGGCAAGGACACCCACAACAACTCAAGACCCGAACTGGCCATGCTGGAGCCTCCTTTCCAGGCGGCTGAGCAGCAGCGACAACGGCAGGAACAACAGCACGCAGATCAACGTCAGCACGGCGAGCATTTCGTAGGTTTTGTAATACAGCGCGATGTAGCTCTTGGTGGTGTAGAGAATCTCCGGCACCGCCACCGCCGAAACCACGGTGGTTTCCTTGAGCAGGAAAATGAAATTGGCGAACAGCGACGGCAGGCTGAGGATGCCCGCCTGCGGCAGGATCACGTAGCGCAGCAATTGCCCGTGGGACAGGCCGATGGACCGCCCGGACTCCAGTTGCGCCAAGGGCACCGCATCCACGCCGGCGCGCAGCACTTCGGTGAGGTAGGCGCCACCCAGGAAGGTCATAGTGATGATTGCCGCGGCAAAACCCGACACCTTGATGCCCAGCACCGGCAAGGCGAAATAGACGAAGAACAGCTGAATCAGCAGGGGTGTATTGCGCGCCAGTTCAACGTAGAGGCCCACGAGGCGCTGCAGGTACGGTGTGCGAAACACCAGAATCGTCGCGTTGATCAATGCCACCAGCAACGAGGTGCCGATAGCGATCAGGCCGACCTGCAGCGTCACGCCCACAGCCTTGAGAAAGGCCGGCAGGGTGGAGAGGATAAAAGCGTAATCGAAGTTCATTGAACATCCTGGACGCCGCTCGGTAAGCGACGGTGGTGCTGACCACGGGCCATGATGGCGGCCCGGCAAGCATCGACTTTAAAGGTATAAGAATGAGAATTTAAATACCGTTAAAGCATATTGATATCACTCAAAAAGCTAGTCTGTGAATTTGCCGGGGCGGCGGAAGAAGGCTATTTTCCCTTGCGCCGTAGGAAGGATCTTTTTTTCGAATGACCCTCCAAGGACGGAACGGATTTGGCCAGACTCCCCGGCCGAACCATCACAAGGAAGCGAAAAATGGCAGATGCAAAAGTGCCGCAGCCGATGAATCCGCAGGACATCGTCAAGTGGCTGGTGGCGTTGCGCAGGGCGATGAAGGACAGAGTCTCCTGAGGCGCAAAGATACCTGTGGGAGCGGGCTTGCTCGCGAAAGCGGCGTGTCAGTCGACAGGTCTGCCGAATTTGGAAACGCATTCGCGAGCAAGCCCGCTCCCACAGGAAAAGCGGGCGCAAAAAAACGCCGACGCTATTGCTAGCCGTCGGCGTTGGTAACCTTGAAGGGGTTTACCTGGCGAATCAGAACGCCGGCAGTACCGCGCCGCTGTACTTCTTCTCGATGAATGCTTTCACTTCCGGGCTGGTCAGGGCCTTGGCCAGTTTCTGGATGGCGGCGCTGTCCTTGTTGTCCGGACGGGCCACCAGGAAGTTCACGTAAGGCGAATCCGCGCCTTCGATCACCAGCGCGTCTTTAGCCGGGTTCAGGCCCGCTTCCAGCGCGTAGTTGGTGTTGATCATGTCCAGGTCGACCTGATCCAGCACACGCGGCAGCATGGCGGATTCCAGTTCCTTGAACTTGAAGTTGTGCGGGTTCTTGGCGATGTCTTTCGGGGTCGCCAGGGCGTTTTTCGGGTCTTTGAGCTCGATCAGGCCGGCTTTCTGCAGCAGGATCAGGGCACGGCCGCTGTTGCTGCCTTCGTTAGGGATGGCAATGGTCGCGCCGTCTTTGAGCTCGGCCAGGGTTTTGACTTTCTTCGAGTAGCCACCGAACGGTTCAACATGAACGCCGATCACGGTCACCAGGTTGGTGCCTTTGCCTTCGTTGAAGCTTTTCAGGTACGGCAGGGTCTGGAAGTAGTTGGCGTCCAGACGCTTCTGGTCGACCTGTACGTTCGGCTGAACGTAGTCGGTGAAGACTTTGATTTCCAGGTCCACGCCTTCTTTGGCGAGGGTCGGCTTGATCAGCTCGAGAATTTCGGCGTGTGGAATCGGGGTCGCAGCCACGACCAGTTTCTCGCCAGCCTGGGCCAGACCCGCGGTCAGGGCAGCCGCCAGTGCGGTGAACAACAGAACCTTTTTCATGCAGTGTCCTTATCGAATATCACAGTCGCTTGTGGCGACGGCTATTAGTACGTGTGCCAGTGAAGTGCTATCGCCGGCGTGAGGCGGACAATACCGGGATTTTTTATTCCCGAACAATATCTTTTATTCACTTTCATATTCCATTTTGTTCATACAGCTCTAGCCCGCGCATTACCCTGTAGGAGCGAGCCTGCTCGCGATGAACGCAAGGACGACACGGGCACCCAGAAAACCCGCGTCATCGTTGACGACCATCGCGAGCAGGCTCGCTCCTACAGGAGGCCAGTTTGCTTAAGTATCTGTTTCAGGGCGTCTTTTTCAGTGTCAGTGGCATTGCCGAGAATCTGTTTGAGCTGCTGTTCGATGCGTCCCAAACCTTCATCGGGCAAGTTCAGATGCTCCGGCAAAATCTCGTCGCCAGTACTCACCAGCAGCGCAAAGTGGATGACGTTTTCCAGCTCCCGGGTATTGCCCGGCCAGCTGTGCCGTTCCAGCACCCGTTGCGCGGCCTCGCTGATCAGTGGCACCGGCAGGTCCAGGCGTTGGCTGTAGATGCCCAGAAAGTACTCCGCCAGAGACAGGATATCGCCCACCCGTTCGCGCAGTGCCGGCAGTTCCAGCTGGCCTTCGCTGAGGTAGTGATAGAGGCGCTCATGGAATTTGCCGGCGGCGACCGCCTGGGCCAGGTCGATGCTGGTGGCAGCGACCAGTCGCACGTCCACCGGGCTCGGCTGGTGTGCACCGACACGGGTGACCTCGTGGTTTTCCAGGGCGGCGAGCAGTTTGATCTGGATCGGCAGCGGCAAGTCGCCGATCTCGTCCAGGTACAAGGTGCCGCCGTTGGCCGAGCCGAACCAGCCGGCACGGCTGCTGGCCGATCCGCTGTAACTGCCCGCCGCATAGCCGAACAGTTCGGCGTCGGCGTAGGTCGGGCTGATGGCGCCGCAATTGACCGAGACGAACAACCCGCCGCGATCACTGGCGCGATGGATGTGCCGCGCCAGCAGTTCCTTGCCGGTGCCGGTTTCACCACGGATCAGCACCGAGATGGCGCGCGGCGCCAGCTGCTCCATTTCCTGGCGCAACTGCCGTGAGCGCGGATCGACAAACACCAGCGCCTTGGCGCGGATGCTCAGGGGACTTTTTTCGGCGTCTGGAAAGGTCAGCAGCGGCTGACCGAAGGTTTCAAAGCTCATGGCAGTCTCCCGCCCAAAACCGCCGGGAGACGGGGGGCGTTGAAAAAAATTAAGCGCGGCGCAGGGCGTGGTGCTCCATGCGGTTTTGCAGACGATAGAGATAAGCAAAACCCTGCTCCCAGCGCTGGTGGCCGGATTTCACGTTGATGTGCCCGGCACCCGACAGGATCCCCGCCTCGGCGCCCCAGTTGCGCGCCAGTTCCAGTGCACGCGGCGCACTGACGGCGCTGTCGTTGTCGGAGCTGACGATCTGGCTGGGAAACGGCAGCAGGTCCGTCGGAATCGGCGCGAAATTGCGCAGGGCCGGTGCGCACGCCGGGCGCTCGACATCGGCCGGGGCGACCAGCAAGGCACCGCGCACCTGGCGCAAATACGGCAGTGGTGCCGTCGCCGCCCAATGGGCGACGGTGATGCAGCCCAGGCTATGGGCAATCAGGATCACCGGGGTGCTGTCGGCGGCGATGGCCTCGGCCAGCGCCGCGACCCAGTCTTCACGCCGCGGCGTCAGCCAGTCGGCCTGCTCCACCCGTGCGCTGTTCGGCAGGCTGTTTTGCCAGTGGCTTTGCCAATGATCGTCTGGCGATCCTTGCCAGCCCGGCACAATCAGGTAGCGAATGGATTCGTTGCGCATGGGGGAGCTCTCCTGCTGCGTGTCTGTTACGGATCGAGTATAGGGAGGAGAGTTATATTCGTTAAGGAATAAGAAGCTATTTATTAAGACCCATATCGAATAAGTAATGCGATCAAATGTGGGATCGGGCTTGCTCGCGAAGGCGGAGTGTCAGTCGATATTCATGTTGCTAATGCACCGCCTTCGCGAGCAAGCCCGCTCCCACAAAGGATTGAGGTGTTCCGGGCGGAATAAAAAAGGGGCCGCACCCTGCCAAGGAGACGGCCCCGGAAACTCGGAATCTGTTCAACAACCTGGCACAGATGATTGGCGAAATCGGTTATCCAATAAAGGAATATTTAATTACTTTAATAGATCTAAATTGAATAAGCCGATGACCCCACGTCGACCGCCAATCATCGTTGCTTGCACCACAACCTAATGTCCCTTTGGGTCAAATTGATGACGGATTGACTGGCATTTGAGTTTCCGGGTTCACGCCTCAGGCCTGAGCAGCGCTGGCCTGCTTCGGTTCTGTCGCCTCCTGGCGCACAAACCGGTTCGCCCGGCCGAACGTGCCGAAGTCGTTGAAGCGCACGCCCATCTCGCGCATCACCTGGTGCGCCACCGGGACCGTCATCTGGCGGATGTAGAACGGCTCCTTCACCACGAAATGATGAATCCCGTGGCTGCTGCCGAAGTTGAAGCAGAACGCCTGCAACGGCCACAGCCACCAGGCGTTCAACACCTGACACTGCTGCATCACGTTGCCCGGTTCGACGTCACCGTAGTAGTGCATGTTCGAGCTGATGAAGTGCAGGCAAAAGGTGCGCAGCACGTTCGGGCCGATGATCACCACGGCGGCGATGTCGATCACGTTCATCACCGACAATGTGGTCGTCGACCATTCGATCGGCGCGCCCAGCAGATGGGCGATGCCATTGGCGGCATGGAAGCCGAGAAACACATACCACGCCCCCCAATGCACCAGCGCCAGCGGCGCGTAGACCTTCAGCGTGCGCTGGATGATGCTGAATTTTTGAGCCCGGGTTTTCGCTCGCAGCATGCGAATGAACGACGACATCATGTTGTCGCCGACCATCAAGAAGCGGGCGATGCCCCAGGGTTCGCCGTTGGTGATCGCCCGCTCTTCCATGTCGGTTTCCGTGCCGGAAACCTTGTGGTGGTTGAGGTGCAGGTGACGACGGATCCACGGGTTGATGGTGCTCGGGCGCGCCAGCCAGACCAGACCCATCATCAGGTTGTGCGGCACCCGCTGCTTGCGAAAGTACATGCTGTGGATCAGGTCGTGTTCCAGCTCATGGGTCAGCGAAGCGAAAAATCCGTTGAGCAACAGGCACGCCCACCACGCCATGTGCCCGGTGATGTAGAGCGCCGCCGACCCGATCATGCCGGCCAGCGCGAAGGCCAGAATGCCCGCGCCCAGGGCGTCCTGGTGCTTGAGAATCGGGTAGCGCTCGCGCAACTCGACGCCCTTGGCCAACACCACCTCGCGAATATGCGCTGATCGCTGAGCTGCATTCAGTCGCTGGGGACTTGCAGAAGTACCGTGCATGCTTCCATCCTCTGGTTATTGATGTTCGCATCCTGCCCGCTGCATGCTCTCGTAGCGGTAGCCGTGAACGCCAACCTGTTGACCGGAAGCGCCAATCAGCATGACTGAACCGACCTCGCTCGCCAGCTGGACCCGCGCACTGCGCAAGCAACTCGATGCCCTGGGCGTCGATAGCACCGCGCTTTGCCGGCAAGCCGGGCTCGACCCGCAACTGATGGACGACCCGAACGCGCGTTACCCGTTGTCCGGCACCACGCGCCTGTGGGAGCTTGCGGTGCAGGTCAGCGGCGACCCGGCGATTGGCTTGCGCGTCTCGCGTTTCGTCAGCCCGACCACCTTTCACGCCCTGGGTTATGCGCTGGTCGCCAGCGGCAGTTTGCGCGAGGTCTTCGAGCGCATCGTGCGCTATCACCAGGTGGTCAGCGATGCCCTGGATCTGGAACTGACCCGCGCTGAAGACCGCTACCACTTCCGCCTGAAAATCCCGCCAGGCAATCTCGCCCCGGCCTTCGAAGCCATTGACGCCTTCACGGCGATTTACGTGCGCACCTGCCGCAACCGCCTGGGCCGAGACTACGCGCCGCTGGCGGTGTATCTGCGTCGCCCGGAACCGGCGGATCCGCACCAGTGGCACAAGGTGTTCCGTTCGCCGGTGCATTTCGGCGCCGACGAAGATCGACTGGAATTCGCCTTCGTCGACTTCGACAGCCACCTCGACGACGCCAACCCGGAACTGGCCGAACACAACGAAACCGTGCTCAAGCGCACCCTGGCGCAACTCAAGCCGCTGACGTGGGAGCGCAAGGTCCGCGATGCCATCGAAGAGCAATTGCCGGAAGGCGAACCCAGCGCCGAGCACATTGCAAAAGCCTTGCACCTGAGCCTGCGCAGCCTGCAACGGCACTTGGCGGATGAGGGCTGCCGGTTCGATACGCTGCTCAACGAAAGCCGCGAGAACCTGGCGCTGCTGCACCTGCGCGATCCGCAATGCTCGTTGAGTGAGATCAGTTATTTGCTGGGGTTTGCCGATACGAGCAGTTTCAGCCGCGCCTTCAAGCGCTGGACGGGGATGACGCCGGGGCAGTTTCGGGATGGGTTGCGCTGATTGACCCGGGAGGTGGGTTGGTAGATCCGGCCTCTTCGCGAGCAAGCCCGCTCCCACAATTGATCTCAAGTGAACACAAAACCTGTGGGAGCGGGCTTGCTCGCGAAGGCGCCCGTCCAGGCACCGCAAAAATCAGCGCCCCTGCCCCCGCCGCAACAACTTGCGCACCCGCGCCACCAGCTCACTCACGGCAAACGGCTTGAGCAGGTAATCATCCTCATGCAGCTCCAGGCCGCGCAGGCGATCTTCGATTCCATCTTTGGTGGTAAGGAACAGCACCGGCGTCTCGCCGAGCTTGCGGATCTGTTGCAGCAACTGCCAGCCGTTGAGCCCCGGCAACATGACGTCAAGGATGATCAACTCGTATTCGCCAGCCTCGATAAAGCGCCGGCCATCCATGCCGTTGACCGCCACATCCACCGCAAAACCCGCCTCGCTCAGGCCTTGGGCCAGGAGCCTTGCGGTCTCGGGCTCGTCTTCCACTAGCAGTACACGCATGGCACACCTCGATTGTCGTTAGCACAGGCTAGGCCCCTTCGCGGTGAAAACCCACCATTAAAAGATCGCAGCCTTCGGCAGCTCCTACATTGGAATGACGAACCCCTGTAGGAGCTGCCGAAGGCTGCGATCTTTTGATTCAAAGAACAGCCAGTGCCCGCAACCGCCCGGCATCCAGAATCTCGATCTCGCCATACCCCAGCTTCAAAATCCCCTGCCCCTGCAAATCCTTGAGAATCTGGTTGGTGGTCTGGCGCGACAGCGACAGCATGGAAGCCAACTGCTCTTGCGGCAGTTGCAGGACGCGGCGCGGTTCGTCGAGCTGGCCGTAGCCTTCGGCGATCATCAGCAACCGATGCGCGAGCCGGGCCGGGGCCGGCAGCAGGCTCAGTTGTTCGAGATTGATAAAGGTCATGCGCAGTTTCTGGCTCATCAACAACGCCAGTTGCCGCCAGTGCTCGGGGTGTTCGTCCAGCATCGCCAGCAGCACGGTTTGCGGGATGTGCAGCAGCGTACTCTGGCCCACACCAAAGGCGTCATGGGTGCGGGGCTGTCCGTCGAACAGGCAGATTTCACCGAACCAGTGCGGTGGTTCCACCAGGCTGAGCAATGCCTCTTTACCCTGCTCGTTCACAGCGCCCACGCGAACCGCGCCGTCCAGCACCGCATACAGCCCGCAGGGCGGGTCGCCACGCTGGAACAGGCGCTGCCCCGCTGACAGCTGCCGCAACCGGGCAGCCTTCAGCAGACTATCCTGTAGGGAAACAGGCAGATGGCTGAACCACTGTCCACGCATCAGGCGCGCACGCCAGACCTGCATATCCATGCAAACTCCTAAAGATTGTCGCCTGGCTGACAGAGCGTGAAGCGGCCCCCAGGCATGATTCAGTCACCCTACAGGAGGAATAACAATGAAAAAAAGCCTCGTTGACCATCTCAGTCAATACGCCGCTTACCACCGTGACCCGCGCAACATCGCCAGCCATTTCATCGGTATTCCGCTGATCGTGGTGGCGGTGGCAGTTTTGTTGTCCCGCCCTCAATGGGCCGGGGGCTGGCTGTCGCCGGCAGTGCTGGCGTCACTGGCGTCGGCGTGGTTCTACCTGCGCCTGGAGGTGCGCCTCGGCGTATTGATGACGGTGTTGCTGGGCCTGTGCCTATGGGCCGGCCAGGTATTGGCGCAGCAAAGCACGCTGGTGTGGCTGGCGAGCGGCGTCGGGATGTTTGTGGTGGGTTGGGCGATTCAGTTTGTCGGGCATCACTACGAGGGGCGCAAGCCGGCGTTCGTCGATGATGTGACGGGGTTGATTGTCGGGCCGTTGTTTGTGGTGGTTGAGTTGGCGTTCATGCTGGGAATGCGGCATGAGCTCAAAGAGCAGATCGAGGCGCGGGCGGGGGGCGTGCGTTTGCGTCAGGACAATGCTGCGGCGTAGTGCGCTTTCGCGAGCAAGCCCGCTCCCACATTAGACCGCGTTAGTCAGAACAACACGGTCTAATGTGGGAGCGGGCTTGCTCGCGAAGCTTTTGCTTTTATATGTTGGCGACTTTCTGCCAGACCTTGGGCTTGAAGAACAACGTCTCACCCTTGGCCAGGCCGATCAGGCTGTCGTGATCCTTGACCACTTCGGCCTCGATCAAATCAGTCTGGCCTTCAACCTTCAGCGTCACGCGAGTGGTCGCACCCAACGGACGGATATCCCGCACCTCGGCCGCGTGGTGATCTTCCAGTTCATGGCGTGACAGCGACACTTCGTGCGGCCGGAACAGCACGTGATTGTCTTCGCCCAGATGCAGGCGGTTCGAGTCACCGAGGAAGTGATAGACGAAATCGCTGGCCGGGTTTTCGTAGACGTCGCCCGGTGAGCCGATCTGCTCGATCACGCCCTTGTTCATCACCACGATGCGGTCGGCCACTTCCATGGCTTCTTCCTGGTCGTGGGTCACGAACACCGAAGTCAGGTTGATGTCTTCGTGCAGCCGCGCCAGCCAGCGACGCAGTTCCTTGCGGACCTTGGCGTCGAGGGCGCCGAAGGGTTCGTCGAGCAACAGCACTTTCGGTTCCACCGCCAAAGCACGGGCCAGCGCGATACGCTGGCGCTGGCCACCGGAGAGTTGTTCCGGGTAGCGATCCGACAGCCAGTCCAGCTGCACCATGTTCAGCAGTTCGTGGACCTTGGTCGCGATCTGGCTTTCGCTCGGGCGCTGGTTCTTCGGCTTCATCCGCAATCCGAACGCAACGTTGTCGAACACCGTCATGTGGCGGAACAAGGCGTAGTGCTGGAACACGAAACCGACGTTGCGGTCACGCACATCGTGGCCGGACACGTCTTCACCGTGGAACACGATATTGCCCTGATCCGGGGTTTCCAGACCGGCGATGATCCGCAGCAGCGTGGTCTTGCCGCAGCCGGACGGGCCGAGCAAAGCCACCAGCTCACCGCTTTGAATGTCCAGACTGATGTCATTCAGCGCCTTGAACGCATTGAAATTCTTGCTGACGTTACGCACTTCGATCGACATGAATTCATTCCTCCGCGGCGCTGGCGCGCAGGCGGTTAATACGGTTTTCGCTCCACTGCTTGGCCAGCAGGATGAAGAGCGCCAGGATCAGCAACAGGCTCGCCACGGCGAACGCGGCCACGTGGTTGTATTCGTTGTAGAGGATCTCGACGTGCAGCGGCAAGGTGTTGGTCACTCCGCGAATGTGCCCGGACACCACCGACACCGCACCGAACTCACCCATGGCCCGCGCGGTACACAGCACCACGCCGTAGATCAGGCCCCATTTGATGTTGGGGACGGTGACGTGCCAGAACATTTGCCAGCCATTGGCCCCGAGCAGGCGCGCCGCCTCTTCTTCCTGGGTGCCCTGCTCCTGCATCAGCGGGATCAGCTCGCGCGCCACGAACGGTACGGTGACGAAGATGGTTGCCAGCACGATACCCGGCAAGGCGAAGACAATCTGGATGTCGTGATCCTGCAGCCACGGGCCGAACAGCCCCTGGGCGCCGAACATCAGCACGTAGACCAGACCGGCGATCACCGGCGACACCGAGAACGGCAGGTCGATCAGCGTGACGAGCATGCTCTTGCCACGGAACGAGTACTTGCTCACGCACCAGGCGGCACTGACACCGAACACCAGGTTCAGCGGCACCGAAATCGCCACGGCGATCACCGTGAGTTTCAGCGCCGACAAGGCGTCCGGTTCAAAGATCGCGGTGAAGAACGCGCCGAGGCCATTCTTCAGGCCCTGGGACACCACGATGAACAGCGGCAGCAGCAGGAACAGCGCAAAAATCAGCCAGCCAAGGCCGATCAGGATACGGCGCGACGTAGCACTGCCACGGCGGGCGGCGTTGGCCGAGGAAGCGGCAGCAATAGACGATTGGGACATGTTCTGCGCCTCCTTATGGGGTTTCGATGCGCCGCTGCAGCAAGTTGATCAGCAGCAACAGAATGAAGGAAACCACCAGCATCAGTACACCAATGGAGGTAGCGCCGGTGTAATCGTACTGGTCGAGCTTGACCATGATCAGCAGCGGCAGGATTTCGGTTTTCATTGGCATGTTGCCGGCGATGAAAATCACCGAACCGTACTCGCCGACCCCGCGGGCAAAGGCCAGGGCGAAACCGGTCAACCAGGCCGGCAGCAGTGCGGGCAACAGGATATGACGGGCCACCTGCCAGGGTTTGGCCCCCAGGCACGCCGCCGCTTCTTCCACTTCGCGGGGTATGTCGGCCAATACTGGCTGTACGGTACGTACCACGAATGGAAGTGTCACAAAAGTGAGGGCAAGGGTGATGCCGAGGGGGGTGTAGGCAATCTTGAAACCCAGGTCCGCTGCAAACTGACCGACCAGGCCGGTGGGGGTGTACAGCGCGGTCAGCGCAATACCGGCCACGGCCGTGGGCAATGCGAACGGCAGGTCGATCATGGCGTCGATGACTTTGCGTCCGGGGAAGGTATAGCGCACCAGCACCCAGGCCAGCAGCGTGCCGATGATGCCGTTGATAATCGCGGCATACAGCGCGGTGCCGAAGCTGAGCTTCAACGCCGCCAGCACCCTTGGCGCCGAGATGATTGCCCAGAACTGATCCCAGGTGAGTTGAGCGGCATGCACGAACATCGCCGCCAGTGGTATGAGCACAATCAGGCTGAGGTACACCAAGGTGTAGCCCAGCGTCAGCCCGAAGCCGGGTATGACGGGGGAGATACGACGCGACATAAAAGTCCTTGGTTAAAAAGCGATCAGTTAAACGCGAACATGTGGGAGCGGGCTTGCTCGCGAAAACGGAGCATCAGTCAACATTTACGTCGCCTGACACACCGCCTTCGCGAGCAAGCCCGCTCCCACAGGGTACGCGCCTGAACATCAGGCGCATTGTGTGGCTGAAGTCAGATTACTGCGCCTGGTAAATCTGGTCGAACACGCCGCCGTCGTTGAAGAATTTAGGCTGCGCGCTTTTCCAGCCGCCGAAGTCCTTGTCAATGGTCACCAGGTCCAGTTTCGGGAACTGCTGGGCGTACTTGGCCGCCACATCCTTGTCACGTGGACGATAGAAGTTTTTCGCCGCAATTTCCTGGCCCGCCGGGCTGTACAGGTGCTTGAGGTAGGCTTCGGCGATCTGCTCGTTGCCTTTTTTCTCGGCGTTCTTGTCAACCACGGCCACTGGCGGCTCGGCGAGGATCGACAGCGAAGGCACGACGATGTCGAACTTGTCGGCGCCGCCGTCTTCCTTGAGCGCCAGGAAGGCTTCGTTTTCCCAGGCCAGCAACACGTCACCCTGACCGTTGTTGACGAAGGTGATGGTCGAACCACGGGCACCGGTGTCCAGCACAGGTACGTGCTTGAACAGGGTTTGTACGTATTCCTTGGCTTTGCCTTCGTCACCGCCGTTGGATTTGAGGCCATAGGCCCAGGCCGCGAGGAAGTTCCAGCGCGCACCGCCGGAGGTTTTCGGGTTCGGGGTGATCACCGAAACGTCGTTCTTGACCAGATCGCCCCAGTCCTTGATGCCTTTAGGGTTGCCCTTGCGCACCAGGAACACGATGGTCGAGGTGTAAGGCGTGCTCGCTTCCGGCAGACGCTTCTGCCAGTCAGCCGGCAGGGTTTTGCCCAACTTGGCGATTTCGTCGATGTCACCGGCCAGGGCCAGGGTCACCACGTCGGCACGCAGGCCATCGATCACCGCCCGGCCCTGCTTGCCCGAACCACCGTGGGACTGCTGGATTTTCACGGTGTCGCCCGGGTTGCTTTTCTTCCAGAAGTTGACGAATTCAGCGTTGTAGTCCTGATACAGCTCACGGGTCGGGTCATACGACACGTTGAGCAATTCGTAATCCTTGGCAACCGCGGAACCAGCAAAAAGGGCACTGGCCAGGGCGGCCAAGGCAAAATGGCGAATCGACGACATGGTGAAAGCTCCTGGAATTCTTGAATGTGTTGGCTTTTCTTATGATCTGGAATCGGGTTGCCTGCTCAAAGATCGCAGCCTTCGGCAGCTCCTACAGGAAATTGCGTGCATCTGTAGGTGCTGCCGCAGGCTGCGATCTTTTGATCTTTCACTTCAGCCCGGTTTGTTGCCCGGCTGCTGCAAGCGGAATTTTTCCTTGCGTTCAATCTGAACCACCTGGGCGTTGTGCACGGTGATTTCCACCGCGCCAAATCGCAGGTCGCGCAGGGCGCTCTGGATTTCGCGCAGAATGGTTGCTTCGTCCTGGCCGTCAACGCTACGTAGAGATGCGCTCATGGTGCTGCTCCTTCGACTGAGAGGTTGCCTGGCAGTGGCGGTACTGCTTGCGGCTTGGAACCAATAGTAGAGAGGCGCGGATATTCTTAAAAAGACTATTTAAGAATGTTTATATAACCAGAAGACATTATTTGGCGGGACAAGGGTTTGCGGGGGAATACACCTTTCAAAAACACACAGATCCCTGTGGGAGCGGGCTTGCTCGCGAATGCGGTTTAACATTCAACACTTCAGCTGTTTGACCCATCGCCTTCGCGAGCAAGCCCGCTCCCACAGGGTTTCGGGTGCTTAACCGATCACCGGCGCAGGGGACCAATCCAGCTTCTCGGCCGGCACCGGTCGCCCGAACCAGTAGCCCTGCGCCAGATCGCAACCTTGTTCGAGCAGGAACGCCGCCTGCTCGACCTGTTCGATCCCTTCCGCGTGCACCTGCATCCCCATGCTCTGCGCCAGGGCGATGATCACCCGGACGATGGCCGCATCGTCCTCATCCGATGGCAATCCCGCGACAAATCCCTGGTCGATCTTGAGCTTTTGCACCGGCAGGCGCTTGAGGCGCAGCAGCGACGAATAGCCCGTGCCGAAGTCGTCAATCGCCAGCCGCACACCCAGCTCACGCAGGCGATGCATCTGCTCCAGCGCGACTTCCGGGTCTTCCATCACCGCGCTTTCGGTGACCTCCAGCTCCAGACAGGCCGGATCCAGCCCGGTGTCGTGCAGTGCTTGCGCCACCTGCTGGTACAGCTCGCGGCGGGCAAACAGACGCGAGGACACGTTCACCGCGACAAACGACAGCGCCACCCCCGCCTGTTGCCACTGGCACATTTGCTGACAGGCTTGGCGCATCACCCAGGCGTCGATTTCGGCGATCAATCCGGTCCGTTCGGCAATCGGGATGAATTCTGCCGGTGACACCAGACCCCGTTGCGGATGCTCCCAGCGCACCAGCGCTTCGACGCCGATCAATCGTCGGCTTCGCAGGTCATGCACCGGCTGGTAATAAACCCGCAGTTGCTGCTGATCCAGGGCGTGACGCAGTTCGAATGACGTCTCGACCCGCTGCTGGGCATGAGCGGTCAGTTCTTCGGTGTACAGCGCATAACCATTGCGCCCAGTACTCTTGGCCTTGAACAGCGCCGAATCGGCGTTGCGCAACAATTGTTCGGCGCTCAAGGCATCGCTGGGAAACAGGCTGATACCAATGCTGGCATTGATAAACAGCTGATGCCCGTCGATCGGGAACGCCTCCTTGAGCCCATCGAGAATGCGCTGGGCCAGCGCTGCGGCCTGCACCAATTGCGGACAGCTTTCGGCCAGTACGGCGAACTCATCGCCACCCAGTCGCGCCAGGGTAATGCCCGGCCCGAACATGGCCCTCAAGCGCTCCGCGACCGCCTTGAGCAGTTGATCACCGATGGTGTGCCCGAGGCTGTCATTGATCATCTTGAAATGATCCAGGTCGATCATCAGCAGCGCGCATCCGCGTTTATTGTTCTGCGCCGTGGCCACTGCCTGCTCGGCACGGTCGGTGAACAGCAGGCGGTTGGGTAAATCGGTCAGCGGATCGTGGTGCGCCAGGTGCATCAGCTCGTGCTCGGAGTTCTTGATCGCGCTGATGTCGGAAAACACCGCGACGTAGTGACTGCGCCGCCCCTGGTCGTCATGAATGACGCGGATGGTTTGCCATTGCGGAAAAATCTCGCCGCTTTTGCGACGGTTCCAGATTTCTCCGCTCCATTGGCCTGCGCTGTCGAGGGTCGCGAACATCGCCTGGTAGAACTGCGCCGAGTGGCGACCGGATTTGAACGTGTTGGGTCGCTGGCCCAGCACCTCTTCGCGCTGGTAACCGGTGATCCGCATGAAGGCCGGGTTAACGTGAACGATCAAACCGGCGCGATCGGTCACCAGCACCCCTTCCCGGGTGCAATCGAAGACAGCGGCAGCCTGACGCAAACGCTCACGATCTTCGCTGCGCTCGCGCAGTTTGGCGCCGACTCCCAGGCAGCGCAGCAGGCGCGCGCGGGCGATAAAAATGAACCCGGCGCTGAACACCACCCAGGCATAACCGTTGATCAGTTGCCACCGCGATAGCTCGACGGAGCTATCGAAGAAACTGTTCAATAAATAGCCACTGAGTTGCAGCCAGACCACAGAAAACAACAGGTAAAGCAGTGCTGCGCGCACGGCATCGCGATAGCTTGCAGACATAAGGCTGTCCATGTCCCTACAAAAATGCCGGGATTATAGAGTAAAGACACATCCAGCCACTCTTATCTGAAAGGGCGACTGGTTTTCTCTGTGGGCTTGGTGATAATGCATCGGCTGTTTTTTTCTTTATCGAGGGCCCTATAGCCTATGTGGTACGAAGGTTTTCTCGGCTTGTCGCCCTGGTCACTGGTGGCAGTCACCCTGCTGATGACCCACGTGACGATTGTCGGCGTCACGGTCTATCTGCACCGCTATTCGGCCCATCGCTCGCTTGAGCTGAATGCCGGCCTGAAACATTTCTTCCGCTTCTGGCTGTGGCTTACCACGGCGCAGAACACCCGCGAGTGGACCGCCATCCACCGCAAGCACCACGCCAAATGCGAAACCGTCGATGACCCGCACAGCCCGGTCATCAAGGGTCTTTCCACCGTTCTGCGCAAAGGCGCCGAGTTGTACCGCGCCGAAGCGGAAAACCCGGAGACCCTGCGCATCTACGGCAAGAACTGCCCGGAAGACTGGATCGAGCGCAACCTCTACACCCGCTTCCCCCTGCTGGGCGTAGCGATCATGGGCGTTATCGACCTGCTGCTGTTCGGCACCATCGGCATCACTATCTGGGCCATCCAGATGATGTGGATCCCGGTCTGGGCCGCCGGCGTGGTCAATGGCCTGGGCCATGCCATCGGTTACCGCAACTTCGAATGCCGCGATGCAGCGACCAACCTCGTGCCCTGGGGCATCCTCATCGGCGGCGAAGAACTGCACAACAACCATCACACCTACCCTAATTCGGCCAAGTTGTCGGTGAAGAAGTGGGAGTTCGATCTGGGCTGGGCCTGGATTCAAGTGTTCAGCTTCCTGCGCCTGGCCAAGGTCCAGCGCGTCGCGCCGATTGCCCACCGCGTCGAAGGCAAGGGCAACCTGGACATGGACACCGCGATGGCCATCCTCAACAACCGCTTCCAGATCATGGCCCAGTACCGCAAATTGGTGATCGGCCCGCTGGTCAAGCAAGAGCTGGACAAGGTCGATCACTCGGTCCGCCACCAGTTCCGCCGCGCCAAACGCTTGCTGTCGCGTGAAACCAGCCTGCTGGACGATCGCCATCACGTGCGTATCCAGAACATGCTCGAACACAGCCAGGCGCTGAAAGTCATCTACGAAAAACGCCTTGCGCTGCAGCAGATCTGGGTCAAGACCAGTTCCAACGGGCATGACATGCTGGCTGCCATCAAGGATTGGGTACACGAAGCCGAGGCCAGCGGAATTCAATCCCTGCGTGACTTCGCCGATCAATTGAAGACCTACTCCCTGCGCCCTGCTGCCTGACGGTGCATAGGCTGTAAAACTGTGGGAGCGGGCTTGCTCGCGAAAGCGGAGTGTCAGTCGACATAGTCGTCATCTGACACCCCGCTTTCGCGAGCAAGCCCGCTCCCACATTGGTTTTCGACCCGCATCAAGGATGCCGTACGGCGGGATCCCCCTGCCTCGCCACACGAAGCGGGAACTTCATCCCGTATCCCCTATCTCAAAGACACTTCGCCGTCCAGGCGGGCTCCGTTGTGGCCGCTCCAGAACCTCAAGCGGCGCACGCCCTTTGAGATTTGTGCCGATGGTCAACAAAAACCTGAACGACCCTTCTCCCTCGCAGTGGCCCGAGGCCGCGCAGACCCTGATGGCGCTGATGCGCGCCCAAGGTGAAGTGGCACGCCTGAGCGAGCGCGAACAGTTGCTCAGCACTCTGCTGGTGAGCGTCAACGCCGTGCTCTGGGCCTTCAACTGGGAAACCCGCCAGGTGCTGTACGTCAGCCCTGCCTACGAACGGATTTTCGGCCGCTGCGCCGACCTGCTGCTGTCCGACTACAACCAGTGGCGAGACGCCGTTTACCCCGACGACCTGGAATACGCCGAACGCAGTCTGGCGGACGTGCTGGAAAAAGGCGCGGTAGAAGACCGCGAATACCGGATCATCGACGCCGACGGCCAACTGCGCTGGCTCAGCGACAAATGCTTTATCAATCGTCAGGCCGAGCCGGGCCAGCCCCTGATCATTGTCGGCATCGCTGAAGACATCACTGACAAGAAGCAGATGGAAACCGAGCTGCAACGCCTGGCCACCACCGACGCCCTGACCCAGAGCAGCAACCGCCGTCACTTCTTCGAAGGCGCGCACGAGGAGTTCGAACTGGCACGGCAAAACGACACGCCGCTGTCGTTCCTGATGCTGGACATCGATGATTTCAAAGTGGTCAACGACACCTACGGCCATCTGGAAGGCGACAATGTCCTGCAACGCATTGCCGACAGCGGCCGTGCAGCGTTGCGCCGCGGTGATCTGTTCGGGCGCATTGGCGGTGAGGAATTCGCGGCGGTGTTTCCCGGCTGTACGCCGGCCATGGCCCTGCAAGTGGCCGAGCGCCTGCAACGGGAGATTCAGGGCTTGAGCTTCGACCATGAAGGCCAGGCATTCGGCATCACGGTCAGCCAGGGGCTGACCAGCCTCACGGCCGAAGATAAAAACATCGAAAGCCTGTTTGCCCGCGCGGATGCGGCGATGTATCAGGCCAAGCGTGACGGGAAGAACCGCATCGTCACCGGCTGACAGGTCCTGCGCAAAACACCTGTGGGAGCGGGCTTGCTCGCGAAAACAGTGCGTCATGCAACATTGATGTGGACTGATTCACCGCTTTCGCGAGCAAGCCCGCTCCCACAAGGATTAGCGTGAAGCCTACTGCTTGCGCATCCGCATCAGTTCCGGCAAGCCGATCTTGAGCAATCGCGCCGTCCGGCTTTTCGCCAGTTCTTCAACGCCCTCATGCTCCGTCAGGCGCGCCAGTTGCGCCGCCATGTTCATCACCAACGCCTCGCGGGAGTAAACCCCGCCACCGAGCTGGTAGGCGGCCGCAATCAGCTGTCGCAGCTCCAGCGGCAGGCGCCAGCGGGTGCGCAACGCCGAGCCGTAGGCCGCGCCGAATTCGCAAAGCGCGTCGCCCACTTCCTCCTGCTCGTCCAGCTCGCCCCCGGCCTGTTTCCATTCCTGCAAACAGCGCAACAACGCCAGATCACCAAGGCGATGCAACATCCCGGCGCAGTAGCAACGCGCCTGATCCAGATCGAG
Organism: Pseudomonas fluorescens; assembly: GCF_902498195.1. Taxonomy (GTDB): domain Bacteria; phylum Pseudomonadota; class Gammaproteobacteria; order Pseudomonadales; family Pseudomonadaceae; genus Aquipseudomonas; species Aquipseudomonas fluorescens_BU. The sequence goes on from NZ_CABVIY010000005.1 coordinate 532,257, forward strand.
CAAACGCGCCAGGGTTCGTGCGTATTCGGCGGTGTGCAGCGACAGGTCCCAATAACGCTCGGCATAGTCCGCCAGGTAGGGATCGCTGAGCCGAGCGCTGCGCTTGAGCGCCAGGCCCAGAATCAGGTTCATGCTTTGCCCGGTGCCCAGTCGATGCAACGCCTGAGACAAGGTCTGCACGGCGGCGCCATGGTGCTGGGCCGCGCTGTTGGCGGCGGCGATCAGCACCGCAGTGACCTGCGGGTCGGTGCGAATCTCGTCTTCCAGTTTCGCCAGATCGAGGCCATTGGGATTGAGGCTGCGCTTGACCGCCAATTGCACATCGGTCATCAGCGGCGCTCCGTCCGCCAGCTCACGGCGTCGCTCCAGATAGACCGACAAGGTCATGCCCGGCGCCAACGAGGGCACCTCGCACGAGACCTGTTCACCGCCGTTGAGCAGCAGATCCTGCAAGCGGTGGGTCAGGCCTTCCATGTTCAGGGGTTTGGTCAAATACGCGGCAGGCGCCAGCGGCAGGGCTTCGCGCACGCTGGCACTGTCGTTGCGGCTGCTCATCAGAATGAACGGCAGCGGTGGATTGCGTTTGCGCTGACGGACACTGCGCAACACGTTCAGGCCGTCGACGCCTGGCAACTCCCAGTCGGCGATCACCAGATCGTAAGGATTGGCCGCCAGCAACTCAAGCGCCTGCTGGCCATCGGCACACAGGTCCAGACGCGCATCGCAGCGCACGTTCAACAGCACTTCCTTGAGCAGATCCCGGGACCAGGGGTCGGCCTCGGCGATCAACACTCTTGGAACGGCGGGTAAATGGACGACAGTCATACAGCTCTCCCTGGCAATGCCTGAACATTAACCAATGCCGGCCCTTCGTTACAGCGCCAATACGCGGGTTGTATTACGACTGGCATAAAAAAACCCGCCGAAGCGGGTTTTTTGTCGATCAGGTCACACTCGGTGATCAGAGTTCGGAGAAGCACTCTTCGATGATCGCCAGACCTTTGTCCAGTTGCTCGTCCGGCGAAGTCAGCGGTACCAGGACGCGCAGAACGTTGCCGTAGGTGCCGCAGGACAGCAGGATCAGACCCTTGTCGCGAGCCTTGGCTACAACCGACGCCACAGCAGCAGCGTTCGGCTTGTGGCTGTCGCCATTTTCGAACAGCTCGACCGCGATCATCGCGCCCAGGGCACGGACTTCGCCGATCACCGGGTACTTGGCCTGGATGGCCTTCAGGCCGGTTACCAGACGCTCGCCGACAGCCTTGCTGCGGTCCAGCAGGTGTTCTTCTTCGAACACTTCCATCACGGCCAGGGCCGCGGCGCAAGCGATCGGGCTACCGGCGTAGGTGCCGCCCAGGCCGCCTGGAGCGATGGCATCCATGTATTCGGCCTTGCCGCACACGCCGGCCAGCGGGAAGCCGCCAGCGATGGATTTGGCGAAGGTGGTCAGGTCGGCGGCAACGCCCATCTGTTCCATGGCGAAGAAGGTGCCGGTACGGCCAGCGCCGGTCTGTACTTCGTCAGCGATCAGCAGGATGCCGTGCTGGTCGCACAGGGCACGCAGACGCTTCATGAACTCTTTAGGCGCGACGTAGAAACCACCTTCGCCCTGAACCGGCTCGATGATGATGGCAGCGATGTCACGCGGCTCGGCGTCGTTCTTGAAGATGCGTTCGATGGAAGCGATCGAATCGTCGATGCTCACACCGTGCAGCTCGTTCGGGTACAGCGCGCGGAACACGCCGCCTGGCATCAGGCCCATGCCAGCGGAGTAAGGCACGACTTTACCGGTCAGGCCCAGGGTCATCATGGTACGACCGTGGTAAGCGCCGGTGAACGCGATCACGCCAGCACGGCCAGTGGCGGCACGGGCGATTTTCACGGCGTTTTCTACGGCTTCGGAACCGGTGGTGACCAGCAGGGTTTTCTTGTCGAAATCACCTGGGACCTTGGCGTTGATTTTTTCGCACACTTCAACGTACGGCTCGTAGGCCAGTACCTGGAAGCAGGTGTGAGTCAGCTTGTTCAACTGCTCGGTCACGGCGGCGATGATTTTCGGGTGCACGTGGCCGGTGTTCAGCACGGCGATACCGCCGGCGAAGTCGATGAACTCGCGACCTTCAACGTCGGTCACGGTCGCGTTCTTCGCGGACTCGGCGAAGATCGGGTGAATCTGGCCAACACCACGTGGAACAGCAGCGGTACGGCGGGCCATCAAAGAAGCGTTAGTCTTGCTCATTACATTCCTCATTCGCCGCTCATCGGTCGGCGTGGTTCAAGGATTAAGCGGCGGGGAGTAACGGCGACAGCATGCGATGATCGACTGCCGCAGCGTTCCCGGCCACAGAGAAAATTCCGGTTGTTGCACGCAAAGGGTCAGCGCTCTCGTGCCCTTTGCGTTTAAAGCAATGCCTTTGCCGGGGAGCTTAGATGCCCAGGCAGAGGTATTTGATTTCCAGGTAATCTTCGATGCCGTACTTGGAGCCTTCACGGCCCAGGCCCGAAGCCTTGATGCCGCCGAATGGCGCGACTTCGTTGGAGATCAGACCGGTGTTGACGCCGACCATGCCGTATTCCAGGGCTTCAGCCACACGGAACACACGACCCAGGTCGCGGGCATAGAAGTACGAGGCCAGGCCGAACTCGGTGTCGTTGGACATCGCGATCACTTCGGCTTCGTCTTTGAAGCGGAACAGCGGCGCCAATGGGCCGAAGGTTTCTTCCTTGGCCACGGCAGCGTTGTTAGGCACGTTGGTCAGGATGGTCGGTTCGAAGAAGTTGCCTTCGATGGACTTGCCGCCCGACAGCACGGTGGCGCCTTTGGCCACGGCGTCAGCGATGTGCTCTTGCACCTTGGCCACGGCTTTTTCGTCGATCAGCGGACCGGTGGTGGTGCCTGCTTCCAGACCGTTACCGATCTTGAGCTTGGCCACCGCCACTTTCAGCTTCTCGGCGAACGCGTCGTAGACCGAATCCTGAATGTACAGACGGTTGGCGCAGACGCAGGTCTGGCCGTTGTTGCGGTATTTGGAAATGATCGCGCCTTCGACGGCCTTATCCAGGTCCGCGTCGTCGAACACGATGAACGGCGCGTTGCCGCCCAGTTCCAGGGACACTTTCTTGATGTCCTTGGCGCATTCCGACATCAGTTGACGACCGATTTCGGTCGAACCGGTGAAGGACAGTTTGCGCACGATCGGGTTGCTGGTCAGCTCGCTGCCGATGTCGCCGGCGCTGCCGGAAACCACGCTGAACACACCGGCAGGAATGCCGGCGCGCTGGGCCAGTTCAGCCAGTGCGAATGCCGAGAACGGGGTTTGCGAAGCAGGCTTGAGCACCATGGTGCAACCGGCGGCCAGGGCCGGGCCGGCTTTACGGGTGATCATCGCGGCCGGGAAGTTCCACGGGGTGATGGCAGCGGTCACGCCGATAGGCTGCTTGATCACGATCAGGCGCTTGTCTGGCTGGTGGCCCGGAATCACGTCACCGTAGATGCGCTTGGCTTCTTCGGCGAACCACTCGATGAACGAAGCGGCGTAAACGATTTCGCCCTTGGCTTCGGCCAATGGCTTGCCTTGCTCCAGGGTCATCAGGCGAGCCAGGTCGTCCTGGTTCTCGATCATCAGTTCGAACCAGCGACGCAGCTTGCCCGCACGTTCTTTGGCGGTCAGTGCACGCCAGGCCGGCAGCGCCTTGTCGGCAGCTTCGATGGCACGGCGGGTTTCGGCAGCGCCCATTTTCGGTACGGTGCCCAGAATTTCGCCCGTTGCCGGGTTGTTGACCTTGATCGTCTGACCATTATCCGCGTCAACCCAAGCGCCATCGATGAAGGCTTGCTGGCGGAACAACTGGGTGTCTTTAAGCTGCATGTCGGCTTTCCTTAACAGCACCGCGGCAGGCGCGGAGCAAATTATGATTGTAGAAAGGCGCCTCAGTAGGCTGCCGTCAGGGAAATCATTCACCGGGCTGAAGCACATAAATAGCGCACGGATTGGACTCGTGCGGTTCAGCACCCAGACAAGAGCGTTTGAAATCTCAAACGAATCCTAGGATCAAAGGGGGTAAAGGACAATAGGGCGTTCGAAAAAAAGAACGAAAACGCCGCATTTGCCTATTTTTTCTGATCAACGTAGCAAACGCAGGTTACGCTTGTGAAAACAGCAAGCGATTCAGCAGCATGGACGCCTGCCATGCATATGAGTATCATGGCGCCCGCTTGCACCAGTAGCTCAGCTGGATAGAGTACTGCCCTCCGAAGGCAGGGGTCGTGGGTTCGAATCCCGCCTGGTGCACCATAGATAGAAACGAGAAAGCCCCAGACCGCAAGGTCTGGGGCTTTTTTGTGGCCGCAGGTAGCGGTCAGATCCGGAAGCTGCCCACCAAATGCTTCAAGCGGCTGGCCTGCTGTTCCAGGTCCGAGCAGGCGCGCAAGGTGGACTGCAGGTTCTCCATGCCTTCCTGGTTCAGCGTGTTGATCTCGTTAATGTCCATGTTGATCGAGTCAACCACGGCCGTCTGCTCTTCAGTGGCGGTGGCCACCGACTGGTTCATCCCGTCGATTTCACCGATGCGCTGGGTCACGCTACCCAGGCGCTCGCCCGCCTGGTTGGCGATCGACACGCTGTCCTGGCTGTGGCGCTGGCTTTCGCCCATGGTATTGACCGATTCACGGGCGCCGACTTGCAGCTCCTCGATCATGCGCTGCACTTGCTGCGCCGATTCCTGGGTGCGGTGGGCCAGATTGCGAACTTCGTCTGCCACCACGGCAAAGCCACGGCCCGCCTCGCCAGCACGCGCCGCTTCAATGGCCGCGTTGAGCGCCAGCAGGTTGGTTTGCTGGGAGATGCTGGTGATCACTTCGAGGATCTGACCGATGTTCACGGTCTTGCTGTTCAGCGTTTCGATGTGCGAGCTGGAAGTGACGATCAGGTCCGACAGGCGGTTCATGGCCTCAATGTTGCGATTGACCACTTGCTGGCCTTCTTCGGCCAAGTGGCGGGCGGAGCTGGCGTGTTGCGACGCTTGCGCGGCGTTATGCGCGATTTCCTGAGCCGCAGCCCCCAGTTGATTGATCGCGGCAGCGACGCTGCTGGTGCGGTTGACCTGCTCGTCGGAATTGACCATCGAAGCGTTCGAGGCACTCACCACACGCAGGGCCACTTCGTTGACCTGCTCGGTGGCCGACGACACTTCGCGGATCGAGGTGTGAATACGTTCCACGAAGCGGTTGAAGGCGTTCCCGAGAATGCCAAACTCGTCCTGGGTATGAATGACCAGGCGCTTGGTCAGGTCGCCTTCACCTTCGGCGATATCTTCCATGGCGCGGCTCATGGCCTGGAGGGGTTGCAGCAGCAGACGAATCAGCATGCCCAGCAGGGCAATGATGAAGACCACGGCGACCACGGTGGCAACCACAGCCGAGGCACGGAATTCACTGAGCCTGGAAAACGCCTTGTCCTTGTCGATCGACAGGCCGATGTACCAATTCACCGAAGGCAAGCCCTTGATCGGGGCGAACGTGACGATGCGGGTCTGGCCATTGGCCTGGACTTCACTCAACTCACCGTTGATCCGTGGCGTCCCCTGCGGGAAGAGATCACTCAGGCTCTTCATCTGCATGTTTTTGTCAGGGTGGACCAGCACCTTGCCATCGGAGCTGACCATGAAGGCGTAACCCACTCCGCCCAGATCCAGCTTGTTGATGATGTCGACCAGCGCACCGAAGCTCACATCACCACCGATCACGCCGACGGTCTGCCCAGACTTGCGGATGGCTGCCACCATGGAGACCACCAGCGTGTTAGTGGCCATTTCGACGTACGGCTCGGTCATGGCGACGGAGCTGCTGGCCTCGGCCAGCTTGTACCAGGGGCGTGTGCGCGCATCGTACCCATCGGGCATCTTTGCATCAGGCAGGATGGCGAACTCGCCTTTGGTGGTACCGACGTAAGTGCTGGGGAAGCTCGACACCAGTGTTTTCTGCGCCATCAACGTGGTGATGCTGGTCATCTCCGGGTTCAAGGCCGCGTTTTGCGCCAGGTTTTCCACCAGCAAGGTGCGGCCGTCGAACCAGTTCTTGATGTTGGCCGCCGTCACTTGACCCATTTCATGGAGGTTGTTTTCCAGATCCTTGCGAATGGCGTTGCGCTGCAGGTAGTCGTTGTACAACGTGAATAGCGCGAAAGCGGCTACCACGATCAGCGACGCCGCAAGCAGGATCTTGTGGCTGAATCGAAGGTTTTTATTCATACGGGTCGTGTCCAACAAGGCGTTATTGTTGATTGGCACGAGCTGTATCGACCGATGAATTAAATACTGAACATGTTTGTTCGTTTTTCTAGACGCGGAAGCTCGTCGGAAATATCCCTGCAAGCTGGAATTCAGAACCGCCAAATACGACGCACAAAAAAACCGCCGAAGCGGTTTTTGTCATTCAGTCGTCCAGTCAAACTCGTCGTATTCATCATCCTCGTCGTCCTCGAACATTTCCTCTTCAAGAACGTCTTCTTCCTCAGCGTCAGCCTCTTCCGGCTGATTCAGCAGAAAATCCTTACGACTTTCGGTAATCGCGCGCCGAAGTTCTTCGCCTTTTTCAGGGCAGTTGAGCATTTGGGCGATGCGGTCGATTTTTTTTGCCACGGTTTCCTCCAACCCCATCGGCGATGGCTTGATAGTGCGCGCTTTCGGGTTCGGATGCCAAATCGCCGGGGTTGGGCGGGTCAGTTTTTTTGCAGGGCCTTGAGTCGGGTGGTGAGATTTTCATCGGGGTAGCGTTTGTGCAGGTCCGCCAGCAACTTGTCGGCGGCTTGGCTGTTTCCGGATTTTTGCAGGCGCAGGACTTCGCGCAGTTGCTCATCCAGGGATTTCACCGGTGCGGCGACGCGCTTGCTGACTTTGGCTTCATCCGCCAGGTCGGCACTGAAGGATTCGCTTTGTGCCGGGGCTGCCGATTCCGCCATAGGTGCTGGCGCAGGCATCGCGCCGGCCGGGGCGGCGAGTGAACGGGTGGCTGCCGATTCGGCTTCTTTTTTGGCCATCGGGGCGGAAGCTTTGGGTGCAGGTGCGAAGTCGTAGCTTGGCACTGGCTCAGGTGAGCGTTGCACCAGCGACAGCATCAGCGCGACGCCGACGAGGCTGGCGAATGCCACTTGCCAGCGGGGTTGTTGGCAGGCGCGGATCCAGCGCTGCCAAATAGTTGGCTTCGATACAGGGGCTTCACGCTGCGCAGTGCCCAGGATGAACGCATCAAGATGGGCCGGCGGCTCTTCACTCCCATGTTCGCGGTAATGTTCGAGCACTTGCTGTTCAGGTGTCGGGCGGGCGTCAGTCATGTCAGTACCTCCTCGGCCAGCAGCCGACGCAGTTTTTGCTGGGCGTAACGCAAGCGGCTCTTGACGGTTTCCAGCGGTGTTTCAGTGAGAGTGGCGATCTGCGGCAGGTCGAGATCGCTGTAGGCGCGCAGCAGGAACACTTCGCGCTGGTCAGGGGGCAAGGCTTGCAGCGCGGCTTCCAGGCGTTGACCGTCACGGCTCAGGCTCAGCAGTTGCTCCGGATCGGAGGCTTCGTCGGCCAGGGCATGGGTTTGTTCATCGTAACTGTCGTGCAGCGGTTGATGGACTCCATGTTTGCGCCAGTGATCGATCAGGCGGTTGCGCGCAATCTGGTACAGCCAGGTACGAAAAGTCGCCCGGCCTTGTGGCTGGCTGCCGCTGCGGATCAGGCTCAGCCAGGTCTCCTGATACACCTCCTCCGCCCGTTCCGCGCTGCCGCTGAGCCCCAGCAGAAAACGATACAAACCTTGGCGATGGCGTGCGTACAAAATCTCGAACGCCGCACCGTCGCCCGCGCGATAACAGGCCAGCAGCGATTCGTCGCTGCTGGCCTCAACGCTGTTCGCAGGCGCAAACAGCTGGCTGACGAACCCCTTGAGTCGGCTCACTATTCAATCCGTCGGTCAGTGGCGGTTGGATTCGACGCCGTGGTGGTGCGCAGGCTCTGCGCCAGCGCCACCAACTGCACGAACTCGCTGCGCAGGCCGAAGCGGTCATCGCCCCGTGCGCCACGGGCCAGGGCTTCGGTGTCTTTGAGGCTGAACTCGCCGGTGTAGCGACCCTCCTTGAGCTGTTGGGAAAACGCGGCGACGGCGGCGGCAAATCGCAGGTCGTCACTCGCCGCTTTCACGCTGTCTGTGATGGGCCGCTCGATCAGGCGACTATTCCCACCTTCCGGCAGCTGATAACGCACACGCAGCATCGCCCATTCTCCATTCTTGCCGGCCACAGCAGCGCCCGCTTTTCCATAGCGCAGCGGCTCCAACCAGCCCTTCTCGCCCTTGGGGACAATTTCGTACAACGCCGTTACCGTATGCCCTGCACCGATTTCGCCGGCATCGACCTTGTCGTTGCTGAAATCCTCACGCTTCAGCGCGCGGTTTTCATAACCCAGCAGCCGATACTCACTGACTTGCGCCGGGTTGAACTCGACTTGCAGCTTCACGTTTTTCGCCACCACCGCCAGGGTCGAGCCGAGCTGATCCACCAGCACCTTGCGCGCCTCGCGCAGGTTGTCGATGTAGGCGTAGTTTCCATCGCCGGCATCGGCCAGTTGTTCCATCAGGTGTTCATTGTAGTTATCCACACCAAAACCCAGGGTGGTCAGGGACACGCCGGTCTTGCGCTTATCCACAGCCATTTGCTTGAGGCTGTCGAAGTCGCTGATACCCACGTTGAAATCACCGTCGGTGGCCAGCAGCACGCGGTTGATGCCTTTGGGGATAAACGCTTGCTGCGCCATTTGGTAGGCCAGTTCGATGCCCGACGCGCCAGCCGTGGAGCCGCCAGCCGTCAATTGGTCGATGGCGGTACGAATTTTCGCTTTTTCCCGTCCGGAAACGGGCTCGAGCACCACGCGGGATTCGCCGGCATAGACCACCAGCGACACCCGGTCCTGCTCGCGCAGTTGATCGACCAGCAACTTCAGCGTGCTTTTGACCAGCGGCAAGCCCTCGCGACGGTCCATCGAACCGGACACATCCACCAGAAACACCAGGTTCGCCGGGGCCAGCTCCGCCACCGCGCGATCCGACGCCTTGATACCGATGCGCAGCAAGCGGGTGTGCGGGTTCCACGGCGATGCCGCCAGCTCGGTGGTCACGCCGAAGGGCGAGCCATCGGTGGGCAAGGCGTAGTCGTAAGGGAAGTAATTGACCATTTCCTCCAGCCGCACCGCGCCTTCGGGTGGCAGGCGCCCCTGATTGAGCAGGCGACGGACGTTGGCATACGCGCCGGTGTCGACGTCGGCGCTGAAGGTCGAGACCGGTGTTTCGGCAACGCTGTGGATCGGGTTGTCGGCCAGGGCCTGGTATTGCTCACGCTGCTCGTCGCGGTAGCCCTGTGGATAAGTTTCGCCGGCAGGCACCGGCGCGAAAGCGGGTGCCGCGCGCACGCTGCGCTTGGCCAGTGCAGCATCGGCCATGACCGCTTCGTGTTGCACCACGGCTTCGGTTTTCAACTCAGGCTGAGCCGGTGACGGCACCGCCGCGGACTCGGGCTTGGACGACACGCCGCAACCGGCCATCGCCAGCAACAGCCCGGCGGCGAAACCCTGGGTGGCCGGGCGCAGAAAACAAGGAGAAAAGGACATGGGGGCTGACCTCAGGAGGAAATTGATCCATTCATCCTCTGAGACGGCCAGCCCGAACGGTTCGGGTTAAACCGCGCTAACAATTTTTCAGCGGTGATAACGCCGCGCCACGCTGCTGTTTCTCAGCACATGGCCTTTGATTTTTTCCAGGAACTGCGTGCGGGTCAGGCCGGCGGGCAAGGCATCCGGGGCCAGGTCCAGGGCGTAGAGCTGGATGATGTAATGGTGCGCACTGTCGCCCACTGGCGGGCAAGGACCGACATAACCCGTGGTGCCTTTGCTGTTCGTACCGCCCACCCCTTCAAGCGCGGATTTGGCACCGACACCGGCCGCAATCTGATGGGTGCTGGCCTTGATCCCGTAATGCAGCCAGTGATCGACGCCCTGGCCTTTCTGGCCATCCGGATCGTGCATGACGATGGCGTAGCTTTGCGTGCCTGCCGGGCCAGCGTTCCAGCTCAGCGCCGGCGATTGATTGTGCCCGCCGCAACCCTGGGCATCGCTGGCAGCGGCCGAGGTAAACAAGCGGTCATCCGAGACGCCCGGGATGTTCAGGGTGAAACGGTCCTGGGCCGCCTGTGCCGGAAATTGCACGCAAAGGGCGACAGCTACAGCGGCCAGCCAAGGATTCAGAGAGGTCAATCGGGTCATACCGGAGCACCTTGTGCGGGTGGGGCCGTCGTCGGCGTGCAAACTATAGCCGGACCGTTCGTGCCGTGGCAGTGGGATTTGGATAAACCCGTAGGAGCTGACGAAGGCTGCGATCTTTTGATTTTCAAGATCAAAAGATCGCAGCCTTCGGCAGCTCCTACAGGGGTGTTCGACTTTGATGACGTGTACCCGGCGTTGTCGCCGGGCTGTTACTGGACCTCGCCAGCACCACCAAACTTGCTCATGAGGAAACCGACAAACTCCTCAAGGGTCATTTTCTGGCCGTTGAAATCCACCTGATTGTTGGCGTAGTGCAGCTTGCTGACGACGTTGTTGCCTTCCAGTTTGGCCAACTGGCTGCCAACGGCCATGCTGCTGAACATGTCCGCCGTGGCGCTGGCCTGATCGGCGATCAGTTTGGCGTCGGTCTGGCCGTCGATTTGCGACTGCACGGTGAGGACGTCAACGATCATCGGCTTGGACACTTGCACATTGACGTCCAGCAAGGCGATCAACTGCCTGACCAGTTGATCGGCCGGCAGGTCGATCGATTGCGGCTTGGTCAGGTCGAGCACCAGGTTGGCGCGGCTTTCGCCATTGCTGGTGTTGAACGACAGGTTTTCCAGGGCCACCTGCGGGCCGGCGGCGAGCAATTGCTCCAGATGGGTCTTGAGCTGCGCCTCTTCGGCTTCGGTCAGGTTCAGTTCCGGCACCGGCTGACCGTTCTCGGCCGCTTCGGCGGCAGCCTGCTCGTAGGGTTGCAGCTTGGTCTGGTAGATCTGCATCAATGCCAGGGTGGCCGGCATGTCGAGGTTCTTCAGGCTAACGGCCATCTGCGCAGAACCGACAGCCTTGCCATTGAGTGACACTTCGCCAATCTTGTAATCGGCGCGTCCGGACCCGCTGGTCCCCGTCTCCGAGGTCTGGCTTTTCATCTCGAAATTCTTCAAGCCCAGCACCGACTGTTTCGGGCCGAAGGTGGTTTTGCTGTTGGTCAGCGCGATGTTGTTCTCGCCGATGTAATACCCGTAGGTACTTTTGCTCAGGTTGCTGGCCAGGGTCAGGCCGCTCAACTCGACCTGCACCGGCGCCTGGTCTTCGGAAACAGTGGTGAGCTTCAGGCTGTCCATGTAGCCGTCGGCCTTGACCTTCTGCGCCTGGGCACTGGCCGCGACGTCGAACTTCAGACCAGAGAACTTCAGGCTCGACTTGTCATCCAGCGCCGTTTCCAGCGGCAGCAGTTCAAAGGTGCCGTTGGTGGCGTTGTCGTAGCCGATGTTGACCACGCCCTTGAGCGGCGAGGCATCCTTGGTGGCGGCGAACCATTTTTCCGTGAGCGGGGTTTTTTCAAGCTCGTAGTGACTGGTGGCCATGACCGGCAGCCACTTCAGCGAAACCAGGCGCGAGAACGGCAGCGGGCCATGCTCGATGCGATCGACGAACAGCAACTCGATCGGCGCTTCGCCGAACATTTCACCTTCGCCCTTGAGCCGATAATGCGCAGTGCTGCTAAACATATGGCGCTCCAGCGACACCAGCTCCACCTTCGCCGTGCCCTTGTGCCCGACCAGCGCAGCCTGCAATTGCTGGTTGGCGTCCGCCAGGGAAGTGTTCAGCACACTTTCGATCTTGGTGCCGGTGTACCAGGCACCGCCAGCGCTGATGACGCCGATGGCGACCAAAATTCCTAGAAGCACGCCTGCTGATTTATTCATGAATGACCCGATCAATGTCCGTTGTTGAAAATGTGGTCGTCTTCCCTGAACCCATGACGGGTGGCGGTCACGACTGCGATTTGAGTGGGGTGCAGATTAGCATCAGGTGTGCGGGGTGCCCGAATGATTAAAGGTGAAAGAGTGTCATGACGGGGAAGGTTTTGGTGCTCATGCCGATGCCTTCGCGAGCAAGCCCGCTCCCACATTGGAATGCATTTCAAATGTGGGAGCGGGCTTGCTCGCGAAGGCGTCATCACTGACAAAACACAATCAGGAGTATTGGACCTCGATCTCATCGAGCTGATGATCAAAGGTCTTCAGCCGCGCCGTCCAGGTGTACACCAGCACTTCAAAATCCCGATTGATCACCGCCCCGCCCGTCACTTCCCCACGCGGGTCGCAGAAATCCAGCTGATAGCGCTCGCGGGCCATGGCGGTGGCGACATCGGCCAGTTCCCGGGCGTTGTTCAGCCAGTGGCGGCCGTCGTCCGCCACTTGCTTGTCCAGCTCCAGGCATTGCTTCTTCAGGGTTTCGAGGCTTTTTTCCAGCGGCGTGCCGGTGAGTTCGCCCATGACTTCCTGGAACGTGCGCCCCGGCTGCCAGTAACTGCCCCAGAAATAGCGGTCGAACACCGTTTCGACACGGCGCAACGCGACCTTGGTGTCCCAGATCAGCACCAGGGTCTTGCCTTGTTCGAGTTGTCTTTTTTTGATCCGCTGGCTCTGGACGGACGCCCAGGCCACCACTGCGATGGACATCACGGCGATCAGCGCGACGGCACTGTCGAGAAACACCAGCGCCTTGTCGATCTGATGGGCCAGCATAATGCCGTAGAAATAGGTTGCCGTGAGCAGCACCAGCGCCACGACGGCACACCAGAAGCCGAGAGCATAAGGGTTTTTCATTATTGGTTTCCCCATGACCTGCGCAAGCCTTGTGCGAAGCAAGGGCGTTTTTTCACGAACGCCCTTTCAACACTTCAAAGCATAGCAACGGCCTCAGGGTTTGCCGGAGTTCGACGCTTGCGTTCGTCCGCTTTCCCAACCGCCGCCCAGGGCCAGGAACAGATTGATCTGGCCGGCGGCAACCTGAGTATTGGCGGCGGCCAGTTGCGCGCGGACATCGGTGTAGGTTCGGGTGGCTTGCAAGTCGGCCAGGAACGAGGCGCGACCGGCCTGAAAGAAACGGTGAGTCTGGTCGGCCGCCAGTTTCGCCGATTGCTCGGCGTCCGCCAGGGCGTCGCGACGTTGCAGCAGGGCAGAATACTGGGCGAGGCTCGTCTGGGTTTCGCGGATCGCGTTGAGCACCACACCGTCGAACTGCGCCAAGGCGCCCTGGGTGACCGCTTCGGCTTCGCGGATGCGTGCACGGGCGCCGTTGGTCGGCACCGTCCAGGTCAGTGAAGGTCCGAAGCCCCAGCGGTTGGTGGAGGGTTCGCCAAGATTCTCCAGAATACCCACGGTGCCGACCGTCGCACCGAGGCTGACGTCCGGGTACAGCTGAGCCGTGGCGATGCCGATCGTCGCGGTCGCTGCTGCCAGCCGGCGCTCTGCCTGCCTCACGTCGGGGCGGCGCTTGAGCAACGATGCGCCGTCGCCCACCGGTATCAACTGTGCGATTTTGGGTAATTCGGCGCATGTCGCGGTGCCGGCCGGCAATTGGTCCACCGGTTTGGCCAACAGCATCGACAAACGGAACAATCCGGCCTGACGCTCCGCCTCATACCGAGGCATCTCGGCGCGCAGGGATTTGAATTGGGTTTGCGAACGGGTGACCTGGGTTTCATCGCCACGCCCGGCATCGCGCAAGCGCTGGATCAATGTGGTGCTCTGGGCTTGCAGATCAAGGGAATGCTGGGCGATTTCCCACTCTTCATTGGCCGCGCACACCTGGGTGTAGGCGCGGACCACATCGGCCACCAGGGTGATGCGCGCGGTGTCGGCGGCGCCTTGTGTCGCATCGGCACTGGCCTTGGCCGCTTCGATGCCGCGCTGCAACTTGCCGAACAGGTCGAATTGGTAAGACGCGCTGATGGCGATACTGCCGATGTTGGCCACTGGCACTTTCTCCGGCAAAAGGAACGCTTCTCCGGACTCCTGCAAACGTTCGGCGCCCATCTTCACGCCGCCACTCCAGCCGCCTGCCGCTTCGGCCTCGTCGACCTGGGCGCGGGACCGTTGCAGGTTTGCCGCCGCGACCCGCAAATCGGTGTTGGACGCCATGGCCTGCTGGATCAACTGGTCAAGTCGCGGGTCCCGATACAGGCGCCACCAATCGGCCGGCACCGGGTCGGAGACCACCGGCTTGCCGTCGACCGCGAGTTCGCCCTGCAGGTCTTCACGGTGGATGGCCGCGTCTTCCGGCAGGTGATAGTCCGGCCCGACCACCTGGCACGCCGACAGCAGCAAACCCAATCCCGCGACCGCCCACCCTGAAGCCTTGCTCATGGCAGCAGCCCCCTGGCCTGATCGTCGATGATCGATACCGTGGCCGTGCGCCCGGCGATCATGCGGAAGTCCGCCGGCACGTCATCGAAGGCGATCCGCACCGGAATCCGCTGGGCCAGGCGCACCCAACTGAACGCCGGGTTGACGTTGGGCAGCAGGTTATTGCCGCTGGTGCGATCGCGGTCTTCGATCCCGGCGACGATGCTTTCCACATGCCCGCGCAACCGCGCGCGGTCGCCGACCACACGGATGTCGACGCTCTGACCGACATGGATGCCGTCCAGCTTGGTTTCTTCGAAATAGCCGTCGATGTGGAAGGAGTTGCTGTCGACCACCGACAACACCGGCCGCCCGGCGCTGACGAACTCCTGGGTGCGCGGCGCGCGGTCGTTGACATAGCCATCCACCGGGCTGCGGATCACCGAGCGGTCGAGGTTGAGCTGGGCGCTATCCACCGCGACCTGGGCTTCCATCAACGCCACCTGGGCACGGGCCACGCGCGACTGGCTTTCTTCCAGTTGCTCGCCTGGCACCAGATTACCCAGCCCCTTGTTGCGTTTGGCTTCGCGCTGGGCCTGGGCGAGGGTTTCCTCGCGATCGGCCACCGCCGCCTTCGCCTGGCGCAGGGCCAGTTTGAAACGGTCCTGGTCGATGCTGAACAGCACCTGGCCACGTTTGACCAACTGGTTGTCGCGCACGTCCACTTGCTGGATCAGCCCGGACACATCCGGCGCGATCTGCACGATGTCGGCGCGGATGTGCCCATCACGGGTCCAGGGCGCGAACATGTAATACATCACCATGCGCCAGACCACGACAACGGCGAAACTTACGATCAACAGGGTCAAGACCACGCGGCCGATGGTCAAAAAAGGTTTTTTCATGTCATCAGGTATCGACTGAGTGAGTCCACGACGCCAAGCAGCAAGGCGTAGAGAGCCACGTTAAACAATGCCCGGTGCCAGACCAGACGGTAAAAGTGCAGGCGCGTCAGCACCCCGTGCACCAGCAGGTAAAGCAGATACGTAAAGCCCATCAGCACCAGCAGCGTGGGCAGGAATACCCCGCTGATATCCAGATCACCGATCATAAAGGCGCTCCATCAATGCCATGGGGCAGCGGTTCCTGGGGCTCGGCGGAACCGACAAATTCGACGCCGGGCAACAGCGCCAGGCGCAGGCCGCTCAAGGCGTGCAACAGGTGCAGGCGGGTTTCATCGTCGCCCGCGCCAGCAAGGGCACGGCGGGCGCGATCCATGGTCATCAGCAACGGGCTCGGCGCCGGCAAGCGCTCCCCGGCCTTGAGACAGGTCTTGAAGTAGTCGCCGACCTCGGCCACCACCTGACGCAGCAACGCCTGCGGTACGCCGTGAACCCGTGGCGTATAGGCCAGCAGGTCGAGCAGATTCAGCGCCACGCGCACCTCGCGCAGGGCGATGCCGGTGTCCTGGCCGGTCATGGCCAGCCGCGGCAAATGCTGCATCAGGCGATCCAGTACCTGCACGCCCAGGTGTCGATGTTCGGCCAGTGTCGCCGGCTCGGTCAGGCTGACGATGTCGCGCCAGCTGAAACGGGTCAGGCGCTTGGCCGCCAGTTCGGCGCCGAAGGGCCGCGCCACCAGGGTCCAGATGAAGGCAAACAGCAGGCCCACGGGGCCGGCCAGGTTGGAATTGGCGAAACTGAGGAAGTCCGCGTCATAGGCGCCCTGGATACTGATGAAGGACGAGGTGTTGACCAGCGTCAGCAACATGCCCAGGTAAAACTGCGGCTTGACCGTCAGGGTGCCGACGATGATGAACGGCACGGCGAACGCCAGCACCAGCATCGGGAAATCATGCAGGTTGGGCAGCACCAGAAACAGGTAAAGGCTGGCGAACAGCACCGACATCGCCGTCCAGAAAAAGAACCGGTAGATCTGCGGCGCCGGGTCGTCCATCGAGGCAAAAAAACTACAGGCCACCGCCGCCAGGATCACCGCGGCGCCACCGTCGGTCCAGCCGAGCAGAATCCACAGCACCGAGGCGACAATGATCGCGGTGACGGTGGACGCCGCCGAGTAAAACATCAGGCCACGGTCCAGGAACGGCGTCAGCCGGCCCAGCCGCCAGTGCCGATACACCGCGCGCCAACTGTCCTGGTTTTCGCACTGGATGGCGATTTGCAGGCTGCGGCAGTCCTGCCACAAATCGATCCACTCACCGAGGCGATACAGGGCGTTGGAGAACAGCAGCTGCCTGCGATCGTCCAGCGCCTCGGGGCTGGGTTGCGCGGCCTCAAGTTGGTCCTTCAGCGCCTGCCATCGGTCAAGGTCAGCGTCTTTGTGCTGGAGCCATTCGGTGGTGGCGCCCAGCAGCGGCGCAAACTGATCCACCAGCTCGGGCGTACGCCGTTCGAGGGCATACAGCGCGTCGTCGAGGGCATCGATCACCGGCATCAGGTGAATCATGCGCCCGCGCAACTCCTTGGTATTGCGTACCGTTTGCGGCCGCGCACCCTCGTGAGGCAGCTGGCCGATCATCAGTTCCAGGCTGTTGAAGGTCGTCACCATCGACATGCGCAACGCGCTGACTTCGTCGGGCTGCACGTTGCGAGCGAGAAACCGCAGGCTGTAGTTCGAGGCATCCACAAACCATTTGCTCACCGAATCGTTGAACACCGGCGCCAGACGACGGGGCCAGAACATCGCGCCGACCACCGCCGCGACGGCGATGCCAAGAAAGATCTCTTCGGTGCGCGCCTCGGCCACATCCCACACCGCCAACGGGTTGTCCACCACCGGCAGGGCGATCAGCGGCAAGGTGTAGCCGGCCAGCATCAACGCGTAGTTGTTGGCGGTGCGCAAATGCAAGGACAGGAACAGCAGCGTCCCGGTCCACAGGGCGATGACCAGCACCAGCACATAAGGGCTCTGGACGAACATCGGCACAAATAGAACCGCCGCGGCGGCCCCCATGAAGGTGCCGATGGCGCGGTACAGCGCCTTGGAAGTGGTCGGGCCGAGAAACGGATTGGAAACGATGTACACCGTGGCCATCGCCCAATACGGACGCGGCATTTGCATGAGCAGGGCGATGTACAACGCGATCATCGAGGCCGCGAAGGTGCGCACGCCGTAAAACCAGTCGCGCGCCGGGGGCATGCCGGTAAAAAATCCGTTCAAGGGTTGGCCACCGACGGATGGCGAGCCGATTCGAAGGCCTTCAATACCCGCAGCGCGGCTTCCAGATCACGCGGATCGATGCCTTCGAGCACTTCATTGCGCAAACGCACCAGCTCGACTTCCACCGTTTGCACCAGCGTGCGGCCGGTGTCGGTCAGGCTCAGGCATTTGGCGCGGCGATCCTGGGCATCTTCGGTCCGGCAGACATGACCGGCATGGCACAGCTGGTCCAGCAGTCGCACCAGCGACGGGCTCTCCATCCCGGACGCCTGCGCCACCGCCACCTGCCGCACGCCATCGCCCAGGCGCCCGATCATCAGCAACGGGACGGCGCAGGCTTCGGAAATACCATAGTTGACCAGCGTGGTCTGGCAGATCTTCCGCCAATGTCGGGCAGCCACCACCATGGAGCTGCTGATGTTCATCTGGAGAGCGTCGAGAGTATTCGGCACGAGGAAATGCACACTGTTAGTTTGCTAACTATCAATATCGCATTGGAGGGGTTTTTCCGTCAAGTTTTGAAACAAATAGCCGACCATGAACACGTAAAGGTCACGTCAAAGGTCGTTGCTGAGTTTGAAAGTTGATCGGCCCTGAATCGGTAAAACTCTCAAAACCTTCAGCGCTTCCTGGCCCGTTCATAGACATCACTGCGTTCGCGCTTTCCGACAGCAACCACAGAAACGACTACACGCTCATCTATAACCTCGTAGACCAGCCGGTATCCCGACGACTTCAGCTTGATTTTGTAGCAATCAGGCATGCCATGCAGTGCGTCGGATTGAATTCGAGGCAGCTCAAGCCGCTCAGCCAGTTTCTTTTTGAATTGCTCACGCAACGTATGACCCAGTTTGTCCCACTCCTTGCGTGCGGACGGCAGGAATTCGAGCTTATAGGTCATCCAGGGTTACCGGGACCGGCGTTTCATGACGACGAGAGCGCACAATATCCGCCAAGGCAAGATCATCGAGGCGCTCCATCATCGCCTCGAAGACATCCGCCGGGACCATGTAACCCATTACTCGATTGTGATTCAGCACAGCGACAGGCCCGCCGTGGGCACCATTCAAAACGGCAGTCGGGTTTTTCTTTAGCTCGGATACGCTTACAGCCATGTCGGCTAGAACATTTTGCATAATAAAGACCTCAAATGAGGTCGTAATTCTGGTCTATTTTTACCCTTGCGGCAAACTTGAAAGCTGCTCTTTATCGGATTGTCATACCCCCCGCCCCTTCCTCAACATCACATCCAGTTGATCCACCACCTCTGCCCAATCGGCGTCATCGAGAATTTCATTGCGCAGCAGCTCCGCCTGGCTCGGGCTCCAGAAAAACGCGTCGGCCAGGTGCAGTTCCGGTTTAAGCGGTGAGTGGGTGGCGATGAATTTGTCGATGTTTTCGGCGTCGTCGGGCAGGCCGAGTTGCTTGAACAGGGAAGGAAGGCTGTGGGTTGGGTTTTCCATGTCTGGCTCCTTTTCGGGTGAGGTGACTGCTTCGCCGTCATTCGCGAGCAGGCTCGCTCCCACAGGAGAAACGCGACCCCCTGCAGGAGCGAGCCTGCTCGCGAAGACGGCAGCACTGTCGTCGCAAATCTAATCACTCAACTCCCGCACCTCCGCATGCGGCACCATTTTCAGGAAGTCCGGCATGTTCATGTGCAGCAGGTTGATGTGGTTGCCGGCTTCCACGTAGATGTCTTTCTGCCGGGTCAGCAGGGGGTCGATGACCACGTCCAGCCCATAGGCCTCACCCAGGGCGGGAATAGCGCCGCGTTCGCAGTCGTCGAACAGGTGCGGCAGATTGCTTTCCCGGGAAACCTGCCATTCGCCGCTGCTGCGCACTTTGCTCAGGTCCAGGTGACGGCTGGCGGGCAGCACGGCCATCAGGTAATGACCATGGTGGTCGTCGAGGATCACCGATTTGGCCACCCGCTCGGCGGGAATGCCCGCGACCCTCGCCGTTTCGAGGCTGCTGGCCGAGTGGGGGTGGGTGACGATGTCATAGTCGCATTGAGCCTTTTCCAGGCTTCGCTGCACGGTTCTTGCCATACGCATGATGCACCTCGGTGTCCGCAATAAAGCCTGGCGGACGATGGTTAACGCTCTTGCACGTACTGAAAGTCTAGGCTGGCCTGCACGACCCGGCGGGAAATCCGCCCATCGGACAGGTCGACAACCGGGCAAAATCCAGACAGCTGGCACGTCAACTAAACTGTATACAGAACCACCTGCGGCTCTCCCGGAGGGTCACGTGAACACGCACTGTTTTGCCATTGCCTGGCTGTTGGCGTTGAGCGGTTACGCCTTCGCCGCGGACCCTGGCAGCCTGCCGACACCAGACCCCGTCGGCCTCTGGCTGATCACCTTCGGCATTGCCTTTCTGATCGCCGAAGCGGCCCTGCCCAACTACGGCGTGATCGGTTTGGGCGGGATTGTGATGTTCGTGATCGGTGCGGTCATCCTGACCAATGCCCAAATGCCCGCCCCCCTGATGATCGGCCTGGGGCTGATCAGCGCGCTGTTGCTGATATTCCTGCTGGTCCGTGCCCTGAAAACCCGACCGCGCCATAACGTCAGCGGCGACGCCGGACTGCTGGGCAGCGTGACGCCGGTGTTGTCATTGCAGGCCGGCGATGCCTGTCACGGCTGGGTGCATTTACAGGGCGAACGCTGGCAAGTGTCGAGCGCCAAGCCGTTGCAAATCGGCCAGCGGGTGCTGGTGGTGGCACGCAAGGGTTTAATGCTGGAAGTGGCCGCGACTGACGCGGTACCAATGGGAGAATGACCATGGGCCTGCAGCTGGGTTTTGTCGCGCTGCTGTTATTGCTGATCGCATTGGCAGGCGCGACCTTTCGCATCCTGCGCGAGTACGAGCGCGGGGTGGTGTTCCAGCTCGGACGCTTCTGGCAGGTCAAGGGCCCGGGCCTGATCCTGTTGATTCCGGTGGTCCAGCAAATGGTTCGCGTGGACCTTCGGACCATCGTCCTCGACGTCCCGCCGCAAGACGTGATCACCCGCGACAACGTCTCGGTCAAGGTCAATGCCGTGCTGTACTTCCGCGTCCTCGATCCGCAGAAGGCAATCATCCAGGTCGAAGACTTCCTGATGGCCACCAGCCAATTGGCGCAAACCACCCTGCGCGCAGTGCTCGGTAAACACGAGCTCGACGAGCTGCTGGCCGAACGCGAACGGCTGAACATCGACATCCAGCAAGTGCTCGACGCCCAGACTGACGCCTGGGGCATCAAGGTGGCCAACGTCGAGATCAAACACGTGGACCTCAACGAATCGATGGTCCGCGCCATCGCCAAACAAGCCGAAGCCGAGCGCGAACGCCGGGCCAAGGTGATCCACGCCGAAGGCGAGTTGCAGGCCTCGGAAAAACTCATGCAAGCCGCCGAAATGCTCGGCCGCCAACCCGGCGCCATGCAACTGCGTTACATGCAGACGCTGAGTTCGATTGCCGGGGACAAGAGCTCGACCATCGTCTTTCCGTTGCCGATCGAACTGCTCAAGGGCATGGCGGATTTGTCGCCGAAACCTTGAACCGCACGCGCTGACTCAACGCTGCGCCGTCAACGGATAAACCGACTGCCATCCGCCACCCAGCGCCTTGTACAACCCGACCGCCGCCAGCGACACGCCGGTCGAACTTTCGACCCATTGCTCCTGGGTCGCCAGCAGCGCGCCCTGCACGGTGAGCACGTTGACGAAATCCACCACGCCTTCCACGTATTGCCGTTGCGCGGTTTGCAGGGCGATCCGGTTCTGGCGCACGGCTTCGGCCAGGCTGTCGCGGCGCAGTTGGCTGGCGTTGTAGGCGCTCAACTGGTCATCGATTTCATGCCAGGCACGCAGCACGGTTTGCTGGTAGGCAATGGCCGCTTCCTGTTGCTGGGCTTCGCGCAGGTTCAATACCCCGCGCAAGCGTCCGCCGTCGAACAATGGCAAGGTGAATTGCGGGCCAATGCCGAACGCCCGCGAACCCCATGAACCGAAGTCGCTCAATTGCATGGCTTGGGAACCGACATTGCCCGACAGGGTAATGCGCGGATAGAAATCGCCCTTGGCCACGCCGATGCTCGCGGTCGCGGCATGCAAACGGGCTTCGGCCTGGCGAATGTCCGGGCGGCGCTCGGCCAGTTGCGACGGCAGGCCGATGGCGACCTGGCGCGGCGTCTGTGGCACGGGCGCGTCGGTGGATAACTCGGCCGCCAGCGCCTGGGGCGGTTCGCCCATCAACAGGCTCAAGGCGTTGATCAATTGTGCCTGGCGCTGCTCCAGCGCTGGCAGGCGCGACTCGATGGCCGCGACTTGCGCGGCGGCTTCGGCGACGTCCAGGTCGGTCGCGACACCGTCGCCCAGGCGCAATTGCGACAGCTTCAGGCTGTGGCGCGCCACCTCAAGGTTCTGTTCGGTGACGGCGCGAGTGTTTTGCACGCCGCGCAGTTGAATGTAGTCCTGGGCGGTTTCGGCAAGCACCGATAACAGCACGCCTCGACGGTCGTTTTCCGCGACTTCCAGGGTGGCGTCGGCCGCTTCGGTTTCGCGGCGCACCCGGCCCCAGAAGTCCAGCTCCCAGGACGCGGAGAAACCGGCATCCCACAGATTGAACGCGGAATGGCCGTTGTGCCCCGACGGGTCGTTCAGGCCTTCGCTGCTGTTGCGTTTGCGCGCATAGCTGCCGGTGGCGGCGGTCGTGGGGTAGCGATCGGCGGTGATCACCTGGCGCACGGCGCGGCTTTGTTCCAGGCGACTGCTGGCCAGTTTGAGGTCGAGGTTGTCGGTCAGGGCACGCCGGCTCAGGGCCGAGAGTGTCGGGTCGTTGAACACCTCCCACCAGCGTTCGTTCAGGGTCTCGGTGATGGCCTGGCTGGGTGCGGCTTTCGCAGGTTCCGACCATTCGGTGATTTGTCGGGCTTCGGGTTTATGGAAGTCCGGACCGACGGTGCAGGCTGTGAGGCTCATCACGAGCAAGGCACTGGAAATTAGCTGAGGCAGCCGGCCTCTTCGCGAGCAAGCCCGCTCCCACAAGGGATCATTTTTTTGGCCAAAATGGTGTGCATTGCACCGGCCCAATGTGGGAGCGGGCTTGCTCGCGAAAGCGCCAGACCAATCACCAAAGATCCTCATCGCTGCGCAACCTCATGTTCGACACCGGCACTGGCGGTATCAATCCTCGCCTCTACCGACATCCCCACGCGCAACCGCTCGGCCAAGGGCTGCCCCGGCTCCAGCACAATCTTCACCGGAATCCGCTGCACGACCTTGGTGAAGTTGCCGGTCGCGTTGTCCGGCTTGACCGAGGCAAACGTCACGCCGGTGGCCGGGGCGATGCTTTCCACGCGCCCGTTCAGCGTCGCACCGCCAAAGGTGTCGACGCGCACCTGCACGTCCTGCCCCGGCTGCACATTCGTCAACTGGGTTTCCTGAAAGTTGGCCACCACGTAGGCCTGTGCTAACGGCACCACCGCCAGCAGCTTGCTGCCCGGCGTGACGTAGGCGCCCACCCGCACCGCCCGCTCGCCCACCATGCCGTCCTGCGGGGCGACGATGCGCGTATAGGAAAGTTCGTAGCTGGCAATTTCCAGCTTGGCCTGCGCCCGCTTCAAGCCACCTTCTGCGCCGTCACGCTGGGCGGTGAGGATGTCCACCTGCTTGCGTTCCGCCGCGAGCACCGCCGTGACATTGGTCAGCCGTGCACTGGCCTGGTCAATGCGCGTACGGGCCTGTTGCGCATTCTGCACCGTCCCGGCACCGACCCCGGCGAGATGGTTATAGCGATTGAGTTCATGCTCGGCAAAGGCCAGTTCAGCCTTGGCCGAGACCACCGAAGCCTGCGCCTGGGCGATCACCGAAGCCTGGCGCTCAAGGGTCGCCCGGGCGTTTTGCAGCTGCGCCTGGGCCATCAGCGCTTCCGCGGCCGATGCTTCAGCGGCGGCACGCAGATCGCGGTCATCGATCAGCGCCACCAACTGCCCGGTCTTGACCTGCTGGTTGTCTTCCACCAGCACTTGCTTGATGAAGCCGGCGACGCGCGGCACCACCAGCGTGTAGTCCGCCGAGACATAGGCGTCATTGGTGCTTTGTTGCGTGCGCTGGCCGGACAAACCGGGCACCAGCAGATAGATCAGCGCGCCCACCGCAATCACGACGGCAACGCCCACGGCCACTTTTTGCTTGGATTGAGTTGTCATAAAAACCTCGGTTTCAATGGAGCATTCAGGTCGGTGCGCGCGGTGGATAGATCCGCGTCGGCATCCAGAAAATCAGCAGAATCAGCGCCACGGCGATGCCGGCCATGCACAGGTAAAGGTCCGAGGCGGTCAGCACCACGGCCTGCTCATGCAGCCGATGGGCAAGGCCGGCGCTATCGGCATCGGCCAAGGGCGAATTGCCCAGGCGATCGACCAGCATCGTCGAGTGAAAGTGCAGCCGCGCGGTGGTCAGCGTCTCCAGCACGCCGGTGGCAATCACCGCTGCCAAGCCTTTCACGGTATTGAACCAGGACGACGCGAACGGCCCGTCCATGGGGTTGATACTGCCGGTCGAGAGCATCAGCAGCGGCAGCACTGCCATGGGCTGACCGAAAATCTGCAGCAGTTGCAGCATGTAGAAATCGTCGCGAATCCATTCCGACGTCAGCTGTGATCCGCCAAGGCAGGACACGATCAACATGGCTAAACCGATCCCCAGCACCCAGCGGCAATCGACCCAGCGCAGGTTGCACAGCGCCGCCACCAGCGGCAGCGCGATCAGCTGTGGCAGCGCCGCCAGCAAGGTGATCGGCGCGGTCTGCACCGGGCGATAACCCTGGACCTGCGCCAGGTAGCTGGACGGAATAATGATCACCGCCAGCAGAATCACCAGCACCCCGGACAGGGTCAGCAAGGCGAACGACAGGTTGCGAATGCCGAGCATCTGCATCTTGAAAAACGGAATAGGCTGCGACCATTCGTTGATCAGGAACGCCACCAGCAACGACGAACCACCCACCAGCAAGGCGCAGATCAAATTCGATTCGAACCAGTCCAGCCGATTGCCCTGCAAGATGCCGATCACCAGCATGCAGATCGCCGGAAAACCCAGCAGCAAACCGCGCCAGTTGAACTGTTTGAATCGCTCCAGCCGCAGCGGGTCCTGCGGGATTCCATAGCCCACGAAGACCATTGCAACCAGGCACGGGATGACGATTTGCCAGAAGGTCCATTGCCAACCGACATACTCCGTCCACAACCCCGCCAACGGCGTGCCCAGACCCGGGCCGAAGGTGGCGGTCAGGGTATAACCGGCCAGGCCATAGAGCTTCACATTGGGTGGCAGGAACCGCAGGGCAACGGTCATCAGCATGGGCGGCAACGCGCCGCCGGCCAGGCCTTGCAACGTGCGCAACACCAGCAGGCTTTCGTAGTTCGGGGCCAGCGGGCACAGCACGCCCAGCAGGGTAAAGGCACTGATGGCGTAGAGGGTGAAGCGGCGCAATGAGAACGTAACGGAACACCAGGGCGCAAAAGCCGCGGCGGCCACTGAAGTCGCGGCATAGGCGGCGACGATCCAGGTGCCTTCGTCATAGCCGATGGCCAGGGCGCCACGAATATCGGCCAGCGCCACCTTGACCACCATCTCGTTGAGGCCCGACACCAGCACCGCCAGCAGCACACCCACCAGGCCAATGATGATCCGCAGGCCAAAGATCATTGGCGGGGCGGCCGGCGTGGGCGCGGCCAGAGGCACCGAGGCCGTCAGGGAGGTCATCGGTTCACAACTCCGAAAAAAGTAGGGGGGCAGTCTACGAAGGCCAATCGCTGACGAAAACTGACTTATTGGCAATGTATAAGTGCGCTGGACGCAGCAATGAAATCACGAAAATGGGCGAGGACAGCACAGTGTCCCGCGACAGAAACGACGGGGAAAAGCTAACACCGCCACAGCAGGCAGGACCACCATCCATAGGTGTTAGAACAAGCGAAAGATCGCAGCCTTCGGCATCTCCTACAGGAGTTCGCGTTTATGAGCAGGCGCTGCCGAAGGCTGCGACCTTTTGATTTTCAAACCGGCTGAGCGGCCAGCCACGTCTCGTCGCAACAGGTCTTGAGGGTTTCGCGCAGCCAGCGGTGGGCAGGATCATTGTCGAATCGCGGATGCCAGGCCTGGGTCAGCATGATGGTCGGTAAGGGTACCGGCAGGGTGAATGAGCGCAATTTCAACCCCAGGCGACGCACGCTCAACAGCGTTTCCCTGGGCACCGGCAGGATCAGGTCGGAATCGGGCAAGGCGAACATCGCCGCATGGAAGCTCGGTGCGATCACCGCCACCCGCCGCTCCAGCCCGAGCGCGTTAAGCGCGGCGTCGATCGGCCCGCGAGCGATGCCGCGACGGGACATGCTGATGTGGGAAAACCCGGCGAAACGCTCGGCGGTGATCTCTTCATCGAGCAGCGGATGATCCTCGCGCACCAGGCCAACAAACTGGGTGGAGAACAGATTCTGCACTTTCACTTCCGGCATCAGCGGCCGGTTGTTGCTGACACTCAGGTCGATGCGCCCCTCACGCAAGGCTTCGTCATCGCCATCGCCCTCCGGAACAAAACGCAACTCGCAGTGCGGCGCCTGACGCTCCATGGTGTCGAACAACTTGCCGCCGTAAATGCCAATGAAAAAATCATTGGCCCGAATGCTGAACCGCCGCCGCAGACTGGCCAGATCAACCACGCGCGCCGAGTGGAACAACTGTGCGGCTTGCTCCACCACCTCGCGCACCTGATCGCGCAACTCCAGCGCCTTGGGCGTGGGCACCAGTCCCCTGCCGGCACGCACCAGGATCGGATCGCCGATGGCTTCGCGAATCCGCGTCAAGGTCCGGCTCATGGCCGCCGGACTCAGGTTCATCCGCCGCGCCGCGCCCACCACGCTGCCTTCGTCGAGCAAGGCGTCGAGGGCGACCAGGAGGTTCATGTCCGGTAGTTGCATGCTGAGCACTCTTGGCCGATCAGGATTGATTCAGACGCAATGCTAACAAACATCTTCCAATTGATGGGTTGGGAGTTCCGGCCTCTTCGCGAGCAAGCCCGCTCCCACACGTTCGGTGGCGACCACACATTTTGCATTCACCACAGCCCCCTGTGGGAGCGGGCTTGCCCGCGAAGGCACCCGGAACCACTATCAGTTCTGCTAGTTCTCAACCTTTACCGAGGCGGGTAAAACTAGGCCAGTCATCACATCGGCATTCCCGCCCAGGCTTTCGATATGACCCAACTCAATCAACACAACCCGACCCGACAACGCACAGTACTGCTGGCGACTGACAGCAGCCAGTCCGTGATCGGCGAAGTCGTCGATGGCAAAACGAACGCCATCACGTATTGCGCCTACGGCGAGCAATCTGCACCGGAGCCAGTGCAAACGCGACTGGGCTTCAACGGGCAGTTGCGCGAGTCGAAAATTGGCTGGTATTTGCTAGGCAACGGCTACCGCGCCTACAACCCGACACTGATGCGTTTTCACAGTCCGGACAGTTGGAGTCCGTTTTGGCGGGGTGGGTTGAATGCCTATATGTATTGCGTGGGGGATCCGGTAAACCGTTCGGATCCGACGGGGCATGCTCCGCTTTTTCCTGGTTTGCCTCGCGGGCTACGCAAGGCTGTTACTCGCACTGCAGACTTTTTCTTCGGTGGCAGTGGCGTTACAGGTCCCAACCGAAGCCAAGCTTTGGAAGCCACAGGAAGAGTAGAGGCTGTGACAGTGCCGATGCGCCCTGAAAAAACAGGGGAACTCAAAGCACTGACGGGCGTAGGGTCAATTGTCAGTGGGGCTCCCGGCCCGAGAGGAAACAGTTCACCGGCAATCGGTGAGTGGGGCGCTACCACGAAAAGGCATCACCCAGGGTACGCGGCGGGCGCTGCTGCGCATCGTTCTCCTCGCTCAACACCTCCTCCTTCAATTTCCAATGGAGGGGGCAGTGGCCCTGTTGGAAGACCACGCTTGAACAGCTTTGACGCGGCTCGAACTCTCTACGATGGTCCCGTTCCAATCGAACCGATTCTCGTAAAAGAGAGCCTTCTGGGAGGATCACCGTATAGCGGTGCTCACCTACCCCCGCCGCCACCGCCCCCTCCTCTGCTCAATCAAGCGGCGCTTGATAATTGGAATTCAAGTTCCAGCTCCAACTCCAGCGCAAGTTCCTCTCGCTCGAACAGCCCAGTACCATTTGTAGCTTTTGTGAATCGTGATACTGGGCAATCCCAAAATACATTTATAAGAAAAAGCTAAAGATTGTGATAATCAACGGGACAGAAATCATCTCTATCGACAAGGTGCCATTCCAGGATCGGTACCAATTCAAGCTAACGCTGCATCCCCCACCGTTTCACCGTCACCCGCTCCAGCGTATCAAACACCAGATTCTCCACCAGCAACCCGATCAAAATCACCACCGCCAACCCGGCAAACACCTTGTCGGTGTACAGCTCATTACGGTTCTGAAAGATGTACCAGCCCAACCCGCCTTTGCCGCTGGTGGCACCAAACACCAGCTCGGCGGCAATCAAGGTGCGCCAGGCAAACGCCCAGCCGATTTTCAGGCCGGCGAGGATCGACGGTAGCGCTGCCGGGATCAGGATGAACAGCACGAAGCGCATGCCTTTGAGGCCGTAATTGCGCCCGGCCATGCGCAGGGTTTCCGAGACGCCGAGGAACCCGGCGTAGGTGTTCAGCGCCAGCGCCCAGAGCACCGAATGCACCAGCACGAAAATCAGGCTGTTCTGTCCCAGGCCGAACCACAACAGCGCCAGCGGCAGCAGTGCGATGGCGGGCAGCGGGTTGAACATCGAGGTCAGGGTGCTGAGCAGGTCGCGGCCGAACTGGGTCGACACCGCCAGCGTGGTCAGGCCGAACGCCAGGACGATGCCGATCAGGTAGCCCTTGAGCAGCACCACCAGGGAAATCCACACCTTGCCCAGCAGTTCGCCGCTGAGCAAGCCGTCGTACAGCGCGTGCGAGGTTTGCAGGAAGCTGGGCAGCAGCAGGTCGTTGTCCTGCACGCGGGCCACCACTTCCCACAACACCGCCAGCAGTATCAGGATCAGGCTTTTGCGAATCCAGCCCTGTTGCCACAATCGTTGGCCGAGGGGCAGTTCGCGCTCCAGCGGCACGCTGGTGAGGGGATGCAGTACGGTTTCAAATTCTTCACGCGGGGATGATAAATGGCTCATCGGGCCCTCCTCTCAACTGGCTCAATAAGCGATGCGGATGTCGGCGAAATCCAGCTCGCGCTCGGTTTCCGGCGACTGGCCTTCGTCAAACAACAACCGGTGAATGCGTCGCGCTGACGCCTGAAACGCCACGCCGCCAAGGCTGTGCAGATCGTATTGATGACTGTGGACCTCCGCCCGCACCCGACCCGGATGGGGTGACAGCAACAGAATGCGGTTGCCCACCACCAGCGCTTCTTCGATGGAATGCGTGACGAACAGCAAGGTAAAACGCACCTCTTCCCAGAGCAGCAGCAACTCTTCCTGCATCTTGCGTCGGGTCAGCGCATCGAGTGCGGCGAAGGGTTCGTCCATGAGCAGGATTTTCGGCTGCATGGCCAAGGCCCGGGCGATGGCCACCCGTGCCTTCATGCCACCGGACAAGGTATGCGGATAGGCGTCGGCAAACGCCGCCAGGCCGACCTTCTCCAGGTAGTGCAGCGCCCGTTCTTCGGCTTCTTTTTTCTTCAGGGTACGAGAGGCCAGCAGCGGAAACATCACGTTCTGTTTGACGGTTTTCCAGGGCGGCAGTTGATCGAATTCCTGGAACACCACGATCCGGTCCGGCCCCGGCGCATCGACGCGCTGGCCCTGTAAACGGATCTCGCCTTCCACTGGCTGGATGAACCCGGCGGCGGCCTTGAGTAAGGTCGACTTGCCGCAACCGGACGGCCCGAGCAGGACAAAGCGGTCCGCCGGATCGATTTCGAAACTGACTTGATGGGTCGCCCGCACCACCCGTTGCGGCGTGCGGTATTCCAGGCTGACGTTATCGACCGACAGCAGCGCTTGGGCTGCCGTGGCCGGTTTGCTGACCGTGTGGCCTTGCAAAGGGGCGTTCATTTTTGTCAGCTCCCTTGCAGCGGTTTGGCGTCCTGGAAGAAGTAATCCTTCCACGAATCCGGTTTGTTTTTGATCGCACCAACGCGGTACAGGAACTCGGCCAGCGGATAGGTGTTTTTCGGTGTGACGCTGAATTCGAACTGCGGGTTGTCGATGATTTTCAGCAACGCGGCGCGATCGATCTTGGCCTTGGTGACACGGAGGTAAGTGTCCGCCGCCGCGCCTTTATCGTTCTGGGCAAAGGTGGCGGCTTCGGTCAGCGCGTCGATGAAGGCTTTGTAGGTTTTCGGGTTTTCGTTGCGAAATTTCTCGGTGGCGAACAACACCGTCGGCGAGTTCGGGCCGAGCAGGTCGTAGGTGTTCAGCACGACGTGCACGTTCTTGTTTTCCAGCGCCTGATCCTGGAACGGCGGGTTGGAAAAGTGCCCGGTCAGCTCGGTACCGCCAGCGATCAGCGCCGCCGTGGCATCGGGGTGCGGAACCGCGATGGTGTACTTGTCGAGGCGATTGAATTCCTTGTCGCCCCACTGCTTGGCGGCCGCGTATTGCAGGAAGCGCGACTGCACCGATACGCCCACCGCCGGCACCGCGATACGGTCCTGCTCGGTGAAATCGGCGATGGTTTTGACCTTCGGATTATTGCTCACCAGGTAGTACGGGAAGTTGCCCAGGGAGGCCACGGCCTTGACGTTCTGCTTGCCGTGGGTGCGGTCCCAGATGGTCAGCAGCGGGCCGACGCCGGCACCGGCAATGTCGATGGAACCGGAGAGCAACGCATCGTTGACCGCCGCGCCACCGGACAGCTGGGTCCAGTCGACCTTGATGTCGATGCCTTCCTGCTTGCCGTACTTCTCGATCAGGTTCTGATCGCGCACGACGTTGAGCAACAGGTAGACGATGCCGAATTGTTCGGCAATGCGGATTTCACCTTCGGCGTGGGCCACGGTGGGCGCCACCAGGCTGCCGGCGATCAGGCTGAAACCCAGGCCGATGGCCGCGGCCAGCGGTGCAAAGGGAAGACGTTTGGACATGATCAAATCTCCGGCAAATCAGAAAGGCGCGTCGCCCTGAATGGTGGTGCGATACAACTTGCGGCGCAGGTAGCTCGGGCATCCGGCAGCCAGGTGGATCAACGAACGGTTGTCCCAGAACACCAGGTCATGGGCCTGCCACTGATGGCGGTAGATGTTTTGCGGCAACACGCTGTGGGCGTAGAGCTCGGCCAGCAATTGTTGGCTCTCGTCCTCCGGCAGGCCGACGATGCGGGTGGTGAAGCCCTCGCTGACGAACAGCGCCTTGCGGCCGTTTTCCGGGTGGGTGCGCACCACCGGGTGGATGACTTCGGCCACCTGGGCGAGTTGCTCCGGGGTCAGCGTCGGGCGCCAGTTGCCTTCGAATTTGGTCTCGCTGTAGCGCGCCGTGTAGGAGTGCGCCGCCGAGCGGCCTTCGACCGCTTTGCGCAACGCCTCGGGCAGGCTGTCCCAGGCTTTGTGCATGTCGGCGAACAAGGTGTCGCCCCCTTCCGATGGCAGCTCCTGGGCATGCAGCATCGAGCCCAGGCTTGGCAGTTCCTTGTAGGAAAGATCGGAGTGCCAGAATTTGCCGGCATCGCCAAGGCCAATGTTCAGGCCGTTCTCGACGATATTGGAAACGATGAGGATTTCCGGATGCCCGGCCAGCAGGAACTGTTTGAGCACGTGGATCTGCAACACGCCAAAACGACGGCTGAACGCGATCTGTTGGTCGGGGGTAATGCGCTGGTCACGGAACACCACTACGTGATGATCCAGGTGCGCACGGTGAATGCGGGCGAAGTCCTGATCATTGATCGGGCGGGACAGATCCAGGCCGATGATTTCGGCGCCGACGGCGCCACTGAACGGACGGATTTCGAACAACTGCGGCGCGATGGTCGCGGCGCTTGGGGTAGCCGTAGCTGAAGACATAAATCACTCCCACGCACGGCACGCACAAAGGGGGCGCGCACGTCGATCAGAAACTCACGGATGTCGTGTTGGTTCGTGTCGTGCGGCGCGCCGATTGGTCGGCAGGTACGCAGGGGTGTGACTTTATAGATATAAGAACAGGATTTTAAATACCGTTAGTGAATAACCATATGGCGTATTTCGCCTATGCTGCTGACAGCATGACGCGGTTCACTTCTGAGGGATGCTCCATGTTCTACGTGCAACGCAATAGGGAAGGACAACTGATGCGCGTCGAAGCCGAAGCCTACGCCGAATCCACGGAAACGCTGCCGGCCGACCACCCTGATCTCCAGGCCTGGTTTGCCAACGAAGTCATGGCCACCAGCCTCAACCAGCTCAAGCAGATTAAACAGCTCAAGCAACTCAAGCAGAGCGACCTGGAAATGATCCGGGTACTCGACGACTTGATCGAGGTGCTGATCAGCAAAGGCGTCATTCTCGTCACCGACCTGCCGGCCGCCGCGCAGGCCAAACTGATGGACCGGACCCAGGCGCGGGAAGCGTTGGGCGGGTTAAGTCATCTGGTGGGTGATGATGAGGAAGGGTTTATCTGATACCGAAAAGATCGCAGCCCTCGGCAGCGCCTGAGTTGAGACGCGTACCCTGGTAGGAGCTGCCGAAGGCTGCGATCTTTTGGGCTCAATCCCAAGGCCCAGGCTCACCCACCAACCGCCCCTGCACCCCATACACCCCCATCTCCCGAATCACCGCCAACTCACCCTCTGTCTCTACCTGTTCGGCAATCAACGGCAAATCGATGCTGTGGGCCGCGCGCTGGATGGCTTCGATAAACAGGCGCTTGTCGCTCTCCTGGTCGATCGCGCGGATGTAACTGCCGTCGATCTTCAAGTACGCCAACCCGAGCCGCGCCAGGTTGCCGATCATGCTGAAGCGCCCGCCGAAATGTTGCAGGCTCAGCGAGAACCCGAGCCCGCGCAAACGCCGCGTCAGGTCTTCGAGCATGGCTTGCTCCGGCAATTGTTCTTCGCCGATTTCCAGGGTCAGCCGCGCCCCCAGATTGGAATGCGCACGCAGCCGTTCGAGCAGTGCGTTCAACGCCTGCGGATCTTCCAGGGTGGCCGACGACAGGTTCAGCGCCAGCGACGCGTCGTGATCGGCCATCTGCTCCAGCACCAGTTCCAGCATCAGCCGATCCAGCCGCGCGCTCCAGCCGAAGCGTTGCAACCACGGCAGGAAGCGCCCGGCCGCAATGCTCTGGCCCTGATCATCGATCAGCCGTGACAGCACTTTGTAATGCAGCACCAGTTGCGTGTCCTGACTGGCCACCACCGGCTGGAAATACAGTCTGAATTGCCGCTGATTCAACGCCCGATCCAACAGGTTGTGCCAGGCGTGATGGTCATCGCCGATGTCGGTCAAGGCACCGTGATCCAGGCAGACCCAATTCGAATCAACCTGGCCTTCGGCCTGGGCCAATGCCTGATCCGCCAACCCGAGCACCGCTTGCGGGGCGTCGCCATGAACAAAAGGCGCCAGCCCGATCGCGGCGACCGAGGCCACGTCGGTGGCGCCGGTCGCATGCAGGCTGGCCATGGCCGTGTCCAGGTGCTGCGCCAGTTGCAACGCTTCCTCGCGCACCAGCCCTGGCGCCAGCACGGCAAATTCGCCGCCACGGATCCGGGTGACCAGGTTGAGGGTTTCGGGGTATCGCGCGCACTC
Source organism: Pseudomonas fluorescens (assembly GCF_902498195.1). Lineage (GTDB taxonomy): Bacteria > Pseudomonadota > Gammaproteobacteria > Pseudomonadales > Pseudomonadaceae > Aquipseudomonas > Aquipseudomonas fluorescens_BU. The sequence continues at coordinate 565,630 of NZ_CABVIY010000005.1, forward strand.
GCGGGACAGTTGCTCGCCCACCGCCTGGAGCAACGCATCGGTGCGTTGACCGCCCAGGCGCTGGTTCAGGCCGGCCAGGTCCTTGACGCGCAACAACAGCAAGTAACCGGAGCTGGCCTGCTCGGGGTTACTCACCCGCGCGTTCAATTGCATTTCGAAATAACGGCGGTTGGCCAACCCGGTCAGGTTGTCCTGATAGGACTCGACCCGCAGTTTTTCGCTGCGCTCGGCCTGTTCCTGAAACAGCGCCTTGAGCTTCTCGACCATCTGGTTCATGGCCTGCACCACACGCCGCAATTCAGGGGTGCGCGGCAGCTGCGGCAAGCTGAGGAACTCGCGACGGGCGATGGCGTGGGATTGCTGGACCATGTAGTCGAGCGGCTTCAATTGCCGACGCAGCAACAGCGCGCCCAGCACCGCGCTGACCACGCCGCAGATCAGCAACCACGCCAGGCTGCCCAAGGCGCTTTGCCACAGCTTGGCCAGGGCGAACATCGGGTGGCTGACCACTTCGACCCGCGCCGCCTGCTCCCAACCGCGGCTGACGATCGCGTCGCCACCGGCAGGCTCCAGGCCGATCAGCCGGACGAACCAGTCCGGCACGCGTGTATCGGCGGGAATGCCACTGCGCTCGACCAGGGTCTTGCCGCTGGACAGATCAACCACCCGGATGCTCGCGTAATAACCGCTGTCGAAGATCGAACTGACCAGCAACTCGGTCATCGCCGGATCGTCGATGTTCGGCGTTAGGGACAGCGCCAGTGCCGTCGCTGCATCCTGGGCGTGGGAGCGCAACTGGTTGACGTACTGGGTGCGCGAACTCTCCAGGCTGACCATGAAGCTGCCGGTGAAGGCGACGACCAGGAACAGGCAGATAGCAATCAACAGCTGTTTGAACAAAGACATCTGTGGGCGTGCTCCTAGTGAATGGTCTCGACCGGGAATCCTTCGGCCTGCATTTTCTTCAGCAGATCCTGCCACCGGGACAGGCGCTTGGTATCACCGACCTTCTGGTTGCCTTTGGCGCCCGGCAACCACAGCCCCTCTGCATTGAAAGCGTAGACCGGCAGCAAATCCGTACGTTGGCTGGCGGGCTGTATCGGGTCGATCAGGCTGTCGAGCACCAGCGGCATGGCGTCCGGGCTTGCGTAGTAGGTCAGCACCATGTGCGCGCGGTTCAGGCGCAACGCCTTTACGTAGGTGATGCGCAACTTGTCACTGGCAACGCCGAGATGGCGAAGACTGAAGTACTTGGCGATAGCGTAGTCTTCGCAATCGCCGGCACCTTTCCACAAGGCCTCGATCGGGGTTTCCCAGTAATCGTCCTGGTGCCACAGGTCGATGTCTTCAACGTAGCGCATGCGCTGGTTGAAGAAACGGTTGACCCGGTTGAGCTGCTCCAGCTCACTGGCCTGCTGCTCGGTGGCCAGTAATTGTTGCCAGTCTTCAATGCGCTGCCGGCCTTCGCCCAAAGTTCCGTACAATGCCTGCGCCCTGCGGCTGATCAGGGAAAAATCCCAATCGGCCTGTACAGCGCCCAGCATCACCCCGGCCAGCAGCAACGCACTGCAAGGCCAGCGCAACAGTCGGGGGAGGGGGAAACGTACCGCCAAGGCGAGGCATCCAGGAAGGCAGGTCGAAGTCGATTGATGGTGTAGGTTAGCCCGTTAAAAAACAATGGCACGGTGCGATCACCGCGGGCGCGCTAAACTGAAGGTGAAGCGCTCTAATGCAGGTTTGACAAGCGCTCAGGCAGTCACTAGTGTCAGTTGGATCCAAAATTATTTCAGTCAATCAGGGTGCGTTGTAGTGACACAAAAGCCCAACCCTCTCAGCAGTATCAAGGTCGACGGGCCGATTCCCGCTCACTTGGCACGCTCGGTGATCGAAGAAACCCTGCGCTCGGCCATTCTCGATGGTCGCTTGCCAACGGGCATTGCCCTGCGGCAGCAAGACCTCGCCGACCTGTTTGGCGTCAGCCGCATGCCCGTGCGCGAAGCCTTGCGCCAGCTCGAAGCCCAGGCATTGCTCAGCGTAGTCGCCCATAAAGGCGCCGTGGTTGCGCCGCTGGTTCAGGGCGATGCCGCTGAAACCTACGCACTGCGGATCCTGCTGGAGTCCGAAGCGCTGCGCCTGTCGGTCCCGCTGCTTGAGGCCGAGGATCTGGAACAGGCCGCCCGCTATATCGACGAACTGGAAACCGAACACGACTACAGCAAGATCGGCCGGCTCAATCGCCTCTTCCACATGTCGCTTTATTGCAAGGCACCCAACAAACGCCTGTTGAAACTGGTTGAAGACGGGTTGAACGAGGAGGAACGTTTCCTGCGCTTCAACCTGGAAGCCATGGGCTTGGGCAAGTTGTCCCAGGAAGATCACCGGGCGCTGTTGCTGGCTGCCGAACATCGTGACGTTGAAACCTCAATCAGGCTGCTGGAACATCACCTCAATCGTGGGGTGGAAGTCATTACCCGCTACCTCAATAGTGCCGAAGTTCAGGGCGCAAAGACCTCGAAATAGAACCCCGGCGTCCAGCCCTCGCCCCAGGCAAAAGCGGGCTTGCTCACGAATGAACGATATCGCGCTCGCACTGACGTAAGCCCCGACAGCTGTTGCAAATTCCCCGTCCCTTGATGACAATGCGACTAATTATCATTTGTGACGTCCGGGCAGTCTTGTTCATGTCCTCACCCGAGTTTGCAGTACAGGCGCTCTACAGCAGCCACCACGGTTGGCTCAACAGGTGGCTGCGCGCCCGACTGGGCAATGCCGCCGATGCCGCGGACCTGGCCCAGGACACTTTTGTCCGCCTGCTGCAAAGAACCGAGCGCCTGGAGTTGAAGGCGCCTCGCGCTTTTTTGCGCACCATTGCACGCGGCCTGGTGATCGATCATTGGCGTCGGGAAGAAATCGAACGTGCCTACCTGGAAACCATCGCCCATTTGCCCGAGGCCGAAACGCCCAGCGCCGAATCCCGGGCACTGGTACTCGAATTGCTGGAAAGCATCGCCCGTCTGCTGGAAGGCCTGAAGCCGAAAGTGCGCCAGGCATTTTTGCTGGCACAGTGCGAAGGCCTCACCCACAAGCAGATTGCCGAGCACATGGGATTGTCCCTGCGCTCGGTGGAGCGTTATGTGGCCGATGCGCTTTTCCATTGCTACACGCTGCGGTATCACGCCTGATGCCGGTCGATAACCTCTCGCTGAACCGGCACGCGGAGCCGCAGCAACAGGTGGTCAAGCAAGCCATCCACTGGCTGCTGCGACTGCGCAATAACGCCGCCAACCCCAAGCTGCGCCAGCAATGCGATGTCTGGCGCGCGGCGCACCATGAACACGAGCTGGCCTGGCAGCGGGTGCAGTCGCTGCATTCGGAGTTGAGCAACAACCTGCGAGCGGTGCCCGGCGCGCAGGTCGCTTTCAATACCCTGGAAAACAGCGCCCAGGGCTTGGGCCGACGCCAGGCGCTGAAGCTGCTGTCGGGGGTATTGCTGATGGGGTCGGCCGCGTGGCTGGGCAAGGATGTCATCGGCTGGCAGCAATGGAGCGCCGACTTCGCCACCGCCACGGGCGAGCGCCGTGCGTTCCAATTGCCAGATGGCACACGGCTGGAACTCAACACCGACAGCGCGGTGGATCTGGACTACACGCCGCAGCAGCGCCTGATCGAACTGACCCGCGGCGAGATCATCGTGACCTGCGGCGGCGCCGACGAAGGCGCTCCATTCGACCGCCCCTTGAGGGTCCAGAGCCGTCACGGCGTGTACGAAGGCGTGGGCGCGCGCTTTATCTTGCGCCAGGACGCCGACTGCACGCGGTTGAGCGTCACCAATGGCCAGGTGGTGATCCGTTCGCCACTGGGGGTCGACGCCCAACCGATTCACGTGCAGGCCGGTCACAGTTACTTGATCGATCACCGGCAAGCGCAGATGGCGCCGCCACTGGACATGGAGGTCGGCGCCTGGGCGGATGGCTTGATCGTGACCCGCAACATGCGGCTCGGGGATTTCCTCAAGGAAGTCGGGCGGTATCGCCAGGGTTACCTGGGGTGCGCAGCCGACATTGCCGACTGGCGACTGTCCGGGGTTTTCCGCCTGGAGGACACCGACAAGCTGCTGGCCATCCTGCCGCAAACCTTGCCCGTGCAATTGCGCTATCGCACGCGCTGGTGGGTCACCCTCGAACGGCAAGTCTGAAGCAGTTTTTTTGGCGGGTTTTCCGAACGAGTCCGGCTTAGTCAGTAAGCACTTCAACTCAGCCTCAGCGACTTCCCACGGAAACCTACAATGACTGTCCGCTCCGCCTGCAAGAACCCTCTGCATTTCACGGCGAAATCCGGCGTTTTGCGCCACGCCATTCGCGCTGCCCTGTTTTCCACTGCATTAGGTGTCGGCCTGGTACCAGGCCTCGGACATGCCGTCGAGGGCAGCGAGGCCAGCAGTCAACGCTTCAACATCGCGGCCGGGGCCTTGAGCGACGTACTCAATCAGTTCGCGCGCCAGGCCGGCATCACCCTGTCGATGACCCCGGAGCAAACCCAGGGTCATCAATCACCTGGCTTGCAGGGGGACTTTTCGGCGGATCAAGCCTTGAGCCATTTGCTCAGCGGTTCGGGCCTGATGGCTGTCAGCCAGGATGGCAGCCGCTATGTGTTGCGGCCTGTCGCCGACAGCGACGCAATGGCACTGCCCGCCACGGACATCAAGGGCTTCGCCCTGGGCAACGCCTTGGGCAGCATGGAGGGCTACAACGCGACACACAGCCAGATCGCCACAAAGACCAGCACGGCGCTGCTGGAAACATCACAAAGTGTCTCCGTCGTCACCCGCGAGCAAATGGACGACCAGGGCTCACAAACGGTGTCCCAGGCCATGCGCTACACGCCCGGTGTACTGACCAACCCCTACGGCGCGACCCACCGCTACGACTATGTCGCCATGCGCGGCTTCAACGACGGTTCGGTGGATAACATCTACCTCGATGGCCTCAAATCCATGGGGGACAGCGGCACCTACAGCACCATGCAGGTGGACCCCTATTTCCTCGAGCGCGTGGACATCCTCAAAGGTCCTTCCTCGGTGCTCTACGGGCGCAGCTCACCGGGCGGCCTGGTGGCGCTGACCAGTAAGAAGCCGCTGTACACGCCCTATCATCAGATTCAAGCCACGGCAGGCAATCAGGGCCAACGTGGCCTTGGATTCGACTTCAGCGGCCCTGTGGATGACGACAAGCGCATCGCCTACCGCCTGACAGGACTGGCGGATCAGTCCGACACACAGTTCGATCACAACAAGGAAAAACGCTTCGCCCTCGCCCCCACGGTCAGCATCGATTTCACCGAAGATACGTCGCTGACCTTGCAGGCCTATCTGCAACATGATCCCGATGGCGGCTACCACGGCGGTGTTCCGGCCGATGGCACCCTGCACCAGCGCAACGGCAACCGGATCTCCCCGCACTTCTTCGAGGGCGAGCCGAGTGTCGATGGTTATCAGCGTGACCAGCAGTCTTTCGGCTATCAGTTCGAGCATCGCTTCAACGACGTCTTCACCGCACGGCAGAACTTCCGCTACCTGGATTCCAAAGTGAACATGGATCAGGTCTATGCCTATGGCTGGACTACACCTGCCAGCAACGAGCTGAATCGCTATTACACCGGTGGAGACGAAAAACTCCACGCCTTCATCGTCGATAACATGCTGCAAGCGGAGTTCTTCACCGGCGCGACCAGGCACACCCTGTTGATGGGAGCGGATTACCAGCGTCGCAAGACGGTGGTTGACTGGTCCAGCGGCGGCCTTGCGCCAATCGATGCGTTCAATCCGGTGTATGGCAACGCGGCGATCGATCCTTTCGGGGACACCAGTTACTTGCGTCGCCTGGAGCAAACCGGCGTGTACCTGCAAGACCTGATCGAGATGGACAAATGGCGCTTCTCCCTCGGCCTGCGCCAGGACTGGGTCGAAACCTCCGAGGAGAATCGACTGGCGGAAAGCGGTCGCCCACAGGGTACTGAAATCAATGACAAGCGCACCAAGTTGACAGGGCGCGCCGGCGCGCTTTATCTGTTCGATAACGGCATTGCGCCGTACATCAGCTATTCCGAGTCCTTCAACCCGAACTCCTACGCCGACAGTGCCGGCAACCCGCTGGCACCTACCGATGGTACGCAGTGGGAAGTCGGCTTGAAGTATCAACCTCCAGGCACTGACAACCTGTTCACGGCATCGCTGTTCCGTATCGACCAGGAAAACCTGGCAACCAAACTGCCGCAGGAAAACTTCTACCGTGCTGTCGGTGCCGTCCGCTCCCAGGGCCTGGAGCTGGAAGCGCATATGCAACTGACCGACCATCTCAAAGTACTCGGCAGCTATACCTTCACCGACATCGAATACTCGAAGTCGATGATCAGCACGTTGAGCACAGACACTGACGTCATTGAAAACAAGGGCAACTCACCGACCCAGGCACCGCGGCATATGGCCTCGATCTGGGCTGACTATGCATTCGACAGCGCAGCGCTCGATGGCCTGCGACTGGGTGGCGGGGTTCGGTATGTGGGTTACAGCTGGGCCGATGCGGAAAACACCATGAAGGTACCGTCGTATACATTGTTCGACGCCTCCGTCGGCTACGACTTGGGCAAGGTGGGCCTGAAGGGCGTGGATGTACGCCTGAATGCGAACAACCTGACCAATGAGTCCTATGTCGCCTCCTGTGCCAGCCTGAACTTCTGCTACATGGGCGAGGAGCGTAATGTCTCCGCGACAGTGAGCTACCAGTTCTGATCACCGATCATAAAAAAGCCAGCGCCTGAATCCAGGGGCTGGCTTTTTTTCGCCTGGGTTTTTTACTGCCCCAGAACGACAAAACCCCTGTCTGCGCAAGCAGACAGGGGTTTCGGAATTCAATCTTGACGATGACCTACTCTCACATGGGGAAACCCCACACTACCATCGGCGATGCATCGTTTCACTTCTGAGTTCGGGATGGGATCAGGTGGTTCCAACGCTCTATGGTCGTCAAGAAATTCTGCAACCAGCCCGTTAGAAACCTAACGTGCCAGTGAAAATGGGTGACTTCTACTAAAACAAAACCCCAACTGCTTTCGCAATTGGGGTTTCGGAATTTAATCTTGACGATGACCTACTCTCACATGGGGAAACCCCACACTACCATCGGCGATGCATCGTTTCACTTCTGAGTTCGGGATG
>NZ_CABVIY010000006.1 GCF_902498195.1 Pseudomonas fluorescens
TCCCGAACTCAGAAGTGAAACGATGCATCGCCGATGGTAGTGTGGGGTTTCCCCATGTGAGAGTAGGTCATCGTCAAGATTAAATTCCGAAACCCCAATTGCGAAAGCAGTTGGGGTTTTGTTTTGCGCGCTCGAAAAGCACGATGTCCATGAGCACAAATTTGCACAGTTATTTTCGATTCAGGACACTAGAATAGGTCCAACTTTTTCGGAGCCAGAGCCTTTATGCCAGATCCGGTTGATGCCCCCGGGCTGTCAGAATTACCACTGGACGATTTGGTGGCGTGTCATGAGTGCGACTTGCTGATGCGCAAGCCCGAACTCGCCCATGGTGAGAAAGCCCTGTGCCCGCGCTGCGGTTATGAGCTCTACGCCCATCGATACAATGTCGTGCAGCGCAGTCTCGCCTTGGTGATCGCAGCGCTCTTGTTGTATGTCCCCGCGAACTTTTTGCCCATCATGCAGCTCAATCTACTCGGGCAGTCCTCGCAAGACACTGTCTGGAGCGGTGTTGTTGGGCTATTCAATACGGGCATGCAAGGCGTTTCCGTCGTCGTGTTCCTGTGCAGCATGGGCATCCCGTTGCTCAAACTGCTTTGCCAACTGGCCGTCCTGCTGAGTATTCGTTTTGATATCGGACGCAGCTACGGCCTGCTCCTTTACCGTATTTATCACCACTTGCGAGACTGGGGAATGCTCGAGGTCTACCTCATGGGCGTGCTGGTAGCGATCGTCAAACTGGCAGATATGGCAGCCATGACCATAGGTCTCGGGTTGGCGTGTTTCATCGGTCTGTTGTTGGTTCAGGTCTGGCTGGAGGTGGTCATGTCGCCTCACCAGATCTGGCAGGCATTATCAGGAGAAGATGCCCATGCGGGCGATTGATGCAGGCATTCTGATTTGCGCGGAATGTCATGAATTGAACAGGGAGGAAGCTGATGCTGACGAGCAGACCTGCACACGCTGTGGAGCGCTGGTTCATGCCCGCCGTCCGAATAGCCTCGCAAGGACCTGGGCGCTGCTGATCACGGCGGCGATTCTCTATATACCGGCTAATGTGCTGCCGATCATGACCGTGAGCTCATTGGGCAAGGGGGATCCCAGCACCATCATGTCCGGTGTGATTCAACTGGTTCAGCACGGCATGATTCCCATTGCCGCCGTGGTGTTTATCGCCAGCATCCTGGTGCCCACCTTCAAACTGGTAGGCATCGCACTGTTGTTGTATTCGGTGCAGCGTCGACAGCCGCTCTCGGCCCGGCAACGGATTTGGATGTATCGCTTCATCGAGTTCATCGGCCGTTGGTCGATGCTCGATATCTTTGTGATCGCCATCCTGGTGGCGGTCGTTAATTTTGGACGGCTTGCCAGTGTCGAGGCTGATCTCGGTGCTATTGCATTCGCCAGCGTGGTGATTTTGACAATGCTTGCTGCAGTAACTTTCGATCCCCGACTGATTTGGGACAACACGGAGTCGGACGACGACCATGACTGATTTGCCTACAGCGAAAACCCGTCCGGCCTCGAACTGGTCCGCCATCTGGGTGTTGCCCCTCATTGCCTTGATTATTGGCGGCTGGCTTGGCTGGCGTGCTTACACCGAGACCGGTATCGAAATTCAGGTGCGCTTCGAAAGCGGCGAGGGTATCCAGGCCAACAAAACCGAAGTGGTCTACAAAGGCATGTCGGTCGGTAAAGTGAAGACACTCAAGCTCGATGACGAAGGCTCCACCAAAGGGGTGATTGCCAGCATCGAGATGAACAAGGACGTTGAGCAATACCTGCGCACCAGCACGCGCTTCTGGCTGGTCAAGCCGAGCGTAACCCTGGCCGGTATTACGGGCCTGGAGACGCTGGTCTCGGGCAACTACGTCGCGATCAGCCCCGGAGAGGGCGAGTCGACACGCAAGTTCAAGGCGCTGGCTGAGGAACCACCACTGTCTGACGCCCAACCGGGCCTGCACCTGACGATCAAGGCCGATCGATTGGGATCGCTGAACCGCGGCAGCCCTGTGTTCTACAAGCAGATCAGGGTCGGTCAGATCAAAAGCTATGTGCTCTCCGAAGACCAGAGCACCGTCGAGCTCAAAGTGTTTATCGAGCCCACCTACGCCAAATTGGTGCGCAAACATACGCGCTTCTGGAACGCCAGCGGCATCAGCATCGACGCCAATCTATCGGGTGTGAAAGTGCGTAGCGAGTCCCTGGCCAGTATTGTCGCCGGGGGAATCGCGTTCGCCACGCCAGAAAACCGCAAGGACAGCCCGCCCACCGATCCGAGCCTGCCGTTCCGGCTCTACGAAGATTTTGATGCGGCGGCGGCCGGGATCAAGGTCAAGGTCAAGCTCAGTGATTTCGAGGGCCTGCAAGCCGGTCGCACACCCGTCATGTACAAAGGTATCCAGGTCGGCACGCTCAAGGCACTCAAGGTTGATCCGGACCTTTCCGCCGCCAGCGCCGAACTGACGCTGGACCCGCTGGCCGAGGATTACCTGGTCGACGGCACCCAGTTCTGGGTGGTCAAGCCATCGATCTCCCTCGCCGGTATCACGGGTCTGGAGGCGTTGGTCAAGGGTAACTACATCGCCGTGCGCCCCGGTGACAAAGGCGCAGCACCGCAACGCGAGTTCGTCGCACGGCCCAAGGCGCCGCCGCTGGATCTGCGCTCGCCGGGGCTGCATCTGGTGCTGTTCACCGACAACCTCGGTTCGCTGGAAGTCGGCAGCCCGGTTCTCTACAAGCAGGTCAAGGTGGGCTCGGTCCAGAGCTATCAGTTTTCGCGAAAGAAAAACCAGTTGGTGATCGGCGTCCACATCGAGAAGGAATACGAAAATCTGGTCAATGCCTCGACGCGGTTCTGGAATGCCAGCGGCATCACGCTGACGGGGGGACTGACCGGCGGCATTCAGGTCAAAAGCGAGTCATTGCAAAGCCTGATGGCGGGCGGCATTGCCTTTGAAACACCGGAAGCCAAGGCGCCTTTACAGAAGCGAATTCCACGGTTCCGACTGTTTGCCAGTCATGAAGACGCCACGCAAAAAGGCGCGATGATCACGATCAAGGTCGACCGCGCCGATGGCTTGCGCACCGGGACGCCGATCCGCTTCAAAGGCCTGGATGTCGGCAAGATCGAGAATGTCGACCTCAGCGACGATCTGCAATCGGTGCTCCTGACGGCACGCATCACCGAAGTGCCGGAGCGTATCGCACGGGTGGGCAGCGAGTTCTGGGTGGTCAAGCCGGAGTTGGGCCTGATCAAGACGTCGAACCTTGAAACCTTGGTGACCGGCCAGTACATCGAAGTGCAACCCGCACCGAAGAATCTTGGCCCACAGAAGAACTTTGTCGCGCTGCCCATTCCACCTGAGACGGCCAAGACCGAGGCCGGGTTGAGCCTGGTCTTGAGCGCTGCCCGTCGCGGCTCGCTGAAAACCGGGGTGCCGGTAACGTATCGCGAAATTACCGTGGGCAAGGTGACGGGTTACGAGCTGGGTCAGACCGCGGATCGGGTGTTGATCCATATTCTGATCGAGCCGAAGTACGCGCCGTTGGTGCGCAGTGGTACCCGATTCTGGAATACCAGCGGTTTCGATTTTGATGTCGGTCTGTTCAAAGGCGCGACGATGCGTACCGAGTCACTGGAAACCATGATCCAGGGTGGCGTTGCGTTTGCCACGCCGGACGGCGATCGCATGGGCAGTGCGGCGCGGCCGGAGCAGACATTCCCGTTGTTCGACAAGTTCGAAGAGGAATGGCTGACCTGGGCGCCGAAGATTTCCCTCGGTAAATAGCAGGGTATTGAAAGGGCGTCTTGGATGACGCCTTCGCGGGCAAGCCCGCTCCCACAAGGTTTTCGGTTGCTCACACATTCTGTGTAAACCGCGATCTCCTGTGGGGGCGGGCTTGCTCGCGAACAGGCCATTGAACTCACCGTAAATCTCAAGCCCACAAAAAAGGCCGCGATCCCTACTGGACCGCGGCCTTTTTGTTGCCATCAACTACAGCGAATCAAACCGCATCCAGCTCCGGCTCATCCGCCTCTACATTGACGCTCGCCTTCACGTGATCGTGACGACGAATGTACTTCCAGTCCGCTTCATCGATATAGATCCCGGCCGGGCCGCTGCCGCCTTCCAGGTCGATGGCGACACTGGCGCAGACTTGCGGTTTCACACTCGCCAGGATCGGCACGAAGCCCAGTTGCAGGCTGGTTTCCAGCAAGGCGGCCTGGTTCTTCTCGTCAATGTCCGCGGCTTCGTCGAGGTAGTACGGCAAGCGCACTCGTCCCGCCAGGTCGCGATCCATCAAGTGCAGCAACAGGTACATGTTGGTCAGCGCCTTGATGGTCATGGTGGTGCCGTTCGACGCGGCGCCGTCGATGTCGGTGTGGATCACCGGTTGACCGTTGACCTTGGTGATCTCGAAGGCCAGTTCGAACAGGTCCTTGAGGCCGAGCTGGTTGTGGTTGGCCGCGACCAGCCGCGCCAGGTATTCCTTGGCCTCTTCGTTCTTGTTGTCCTGGTCCGCGCTCTGGTTCAGGTCGAACACCGACAGCGTTTCGCCTTCTTCGTACTGGCCGGCGCTGTGGATGATCTGGTCGATGTGCTTGAGCGCTTCCTTGTTCGGTGCGAGCACGATACGGAAGCTTTGCAGGTTGGAGACCTGACGCTTGTTGATCTCGCGGTTGAACAACGCCAGTTGGTGTTCGAGGCTGTCGTAGTCGCTGCGGATATTGCGCAAGGTCCGGGCGATGTCGGTGACGGCCGCGCGACGCGCCTTGCCCAAGGTCAGGGCTTCGTCGGTACGATGCGCGTAAGCGTTGATCAGCAGTTGCAGGCGACGCTCCATATCGTCTTCGCTGTCGAACTTGGCCACGCCCTTGAGGCGCACCTGGGCGTACAGCGCCTCGATCTGGCCGTCGGCGCGCAACAGGTCTTGCCAGCTGTCCTGATAGTCGTTGAGCAGCGGCAGCAGGTTGTCCATGGAGTCGTCGACCGGGTCCATGAACGGCGTGCCGAACGGCAGATCCGCCGGCAGCAACTGACGGCGACGCAGGGCGTCATCGAGGGTACGTTGCTTGGCTTCCATGTCGGCGATCTGCCGGCCGACCAGTTGCAGCTTGGCCGACAGTTGCTGGACACGCTCGGTGAAGGCATCGCTGGAACGCTTCAACTCGTCCTGCGCGGCTTCCATTTGCGCGAGCTGTTCAAGCTTGTCGCCTTCCTCGGCGCTCAGGGTTTGCGCGCGGCGGAAGTCTTCCAGTGCCTTCTGCGCGTCCAGCACTTGCTGATACAGCGCCTCGGTCTGGCTCTTGCTCGCGGCGCGGTCGGCGGCCACGGCTTGTTGGGTTTTCAGTTGCTTGAGTTCTTTGTCCAGGCGCTCTTTCTGGTCGCGCAACGCCGCACGGTCAGCCAGGGCTTGCAGGGCCGGCGGTTCGATGTGCGAGATGTCGATCGACAGGCCAGGCACTTCGAAGCGTTCGCCTTTGAAGCCGTCGAGGATGAGCTCCACTGATTTCACCCAATCGCCGTTGTCGTCGAGGGTGATGCCATGCTCGCCCAGCGGCAGGCTGAACAGTGCGCTGTTGAACAGACGCATCAGGCGCTCGACATCCTGCTGCGAGAACTCTTCGCGCAGGCGGGCATAGCTGTTGTTATCGGCGTGATCGAGCTGCTGCTTGACCGATTTCAGGCGTTTTTCCAGGTCCCGCAGGCGCTCTTCCAGGTCTTCGGCGCTGAACTGACGCGACTGCGCCAGGGCACCGGCCAGTTCATCGTGAGCGTCCTTGGCGGCGAGCAATTGTTGCTCCAGGACCTTGGCGTCATCGACCAGGGCAAAGCGATGCTTGAGCACCGACAGCTCGCCGAGCCAGCGCTGGATGCCGCTGATTTCGCGCTCCAGGCGCATCAGTTCCTGGGTGCCGCCACGCTGGTCGTTTTGCAGGTCGTCCTGCTCGCGACGGTAGTGCTCGGCCTGAATGGTCAGCTCTTCCTTGCGCGCGCCGGCGTAGTCCGACCAGGTGCCGAGCAGCGAATCGAGCAACGGCGACAGACGATGCAGCTTGCCGCGCAGCAGGTCGCGTTGTTTAACACCATTGGCCAGCGCTTCGACCAAGGGGCCGGCGGCGACCAGCGAGTTGTAGTCCTGCTCCATGCGTCGTACATCGCGAAAGGCTTCTTCGCACGCCGCGATGTAATCCACGCTACCGGAACGCAGGCTGTGTTCGAAGGCATCGAGGAACAGCTGCTTGAGCTTGGCCGCGGTGATTTCGCGCATGTGCAGCAGGTTGATGAACAACGCGCGGAAGGTCTTGAGGCTTTGTTCGCTGGTGGAGCGCAACGGGATCAGTGTCAAGTCCAGCGGAATCGAGGTGTGGCCACCGACCAGCAGGCGGCGCAGTTCGTCCGGCTTCAGCTCGTAGGCTTTCAGGCCTTCGCGCTCAAGGTTGGTGAACAACTCTTTCTGGCGCAGGCAGGTGTCGTTTTTCTGGTAGTGGGCCAGGTCCAGTTTGCCGGCGTAGGCAAAGAACTGGTGACCGAAACCGCCACCCGGTCCGCGCCCGACCACGCCGATCACGTGCGGGCCGTGGGGCAGCGAGACCTCGACCAAAATGTAACTGGTGTCCGAGGCGAAGTAGAAGCGCCGGGATTGCTCCAGGCTGTACTTGCCGAAACTCATGTCCGACATACGCGCCAGGATCGGGAACTGCAAGGCGTTGATCGAGGCGGATTTACCGAGGTTGTTCGCGCCGTAGACCGACAGCGGTTCTTCCAGCGGGAACAGGCCGAGGCTGTAGCCGGCGGTGTTCAAAAGGGCAAAGCGGCGGATGCCGTAGCGTTCCTTGCTCATGCGTCGAGCTCCTGTTCTTCGGCGATGGCGCGTGCCAGGGCGTCTTCTTCGCTTTCGTCTGCAAACTCTGCCAGGTCCAGCGGATCGTCAGTCTCCAGCAGTTTTTCATCGCTGTCTTCGTCGATCAGCACGGGCGCCGGCAGGGGCAGTACGCTGTGGAGGCTGGCGGCGAGGTCGCGGTCCTGCTGCACCGACAGGCAGACATCGAGGAAACGGTGCATCGGCGGCAGGAAGCGGTAGACACCGTTTTCTTCATTGGCAAAACCGAGTTGGGTCATGCGGCGCATGATCTTTTCTTCCAGCTCGTCCTGGGTCTGCACTTCAGCCTGAATGAACAAGTCGCGGTACTTTTCCAGCAGCGACGGCAGCTCATCGCGACCGAGACTACCGCCATCGAGCACGGCAATCGGGTCGCGGCCCTGGTCGGCCAGATGCTCGACCAGAATGAAGGTGAACAGCGCCAGGCGCTGGGCGGTCTTGTTCACCGCGGCGGCGGCAAGGTCCGGCACGAAGTAGTAGAAACCGCGGGTGTCACACACCAGTTCAAAGCCCAGGGCCTTGAACAGCGTGCGGTACTGGTCCTGAAAATTCGACAGTTGGGCGTACAGCTCCGGATCGCGGCGGCTGACGTGGTAACCCTTGAACAGCTCGCGAAAGATCGGCGCCAGCTGGGACAGTTCGGATAGATCAAGATGCATGTGGAGTGCTCGCAGAATTCTCGGGGGCCTCAGGGCCCGCCGAGAGCAGGGCGAAGGAGCGCAGGCTGACCTGGTGCTCGTGTGTGTGGTAGTCGCGGCGTTCCAGGCGTTCGCGCTTGAAGCGTTTTTCCCGGGACAGGCGTGAGAACCAGTACAGCAATTCGTCGGTGGCGCCGTCCGGCTCCTGCTCCAGCAACCAAGTCATCAGGTCCGGCATCGGCAGGGCGTCTTCGCAACGGTCGAGCATCTCCCGGACCGTGCGTGGCGCGCGCGGTGTTTCGCCTTTCTGGGTCTTGTGGGCCTTGGGGAACCGCGCCGGTTTCGGCTCGAAACGGGCCAGGGCGTAAACGTAGGCCTCCACCTGACTGGCGCTGCCGAGAAAGGTGCTTTGCGGGCGGGTGAACATCGGCATGGCAGCTTGCGGCACGGCGTCGATGCCCTTGCGGCGAATCATCGACAGCGCCAGCGCCGCGCCACGGGTCACCGCGTTGTGCCGGCGCGCTTCTTCCCGCAGCGGCAGCAGCAGTTCGCGGGCGTGACGCAGGGTCAGTTGGGCGCTGGTCTGCATTTCGAGGATGCGCGCGTGGGTGCGCAGCAACATGTCGTCATCGACCAGGTGGCCTAGACGTTGCTGTTCGGTGAGCATCTTCAGCAGGACGTTTTCGACCTTGCGCACGCCTTGTTCGAAGGCTCCGTCGGCATTCACCAGCTGAATCATCGGTTCGACGTATTCGTCCCAGGTCGCCAGTACTTCGGCATAACGCTGGCGCAACGGGATCTGCCGGTCGCTGGTCTTGGCCCGCTCGGCGACGGCCACCAGGGCCTGTTCGTCGTTGGCGAGTTTTTTCAATACATCGCGCACGCGCATGTCGAGCAGGCGCAACTGACGGGCCAGGTCGTTGCCGTCGCGGATGTCGAAGGCGTCCTGGATGTAGCCGGCCAGGCGTTCGAGATGGCGCAGGTAGGCTTCGATTTCCAGGCACAGGCCAAGGCGGTGTTCACGGCGCAGGTAGGCGAGGAAGTCGTGAATCTGCGCATTGAGCTCGAAACGGTTCGGGCTTTTCGCCACGGGAACCAGAATGTCGAGGCGAATCCACACGTCCAGCAGGCTGGTGATGTCCTGCGGCGTACTGTCCAGTTGCTGGGCGGCCAACTGTGAACGCAATTCGTTGAGGCTCAGGGTGCCTTGGTCGAAATGCTCGCACAGAGGCTCCAGAAGTGCCCAGTGTTCAGCGAGGGCGCGCAAGACGCGCTTGGGTTCGATCATCGGAATGGCCGGCTGGTTGGCGATTAAAAGCCGCGATTGTACTTCATCGCGGGCGATGCGAATCAGTCTCGGGATGGACTGCCGCTTTTCTTTCGGTCAAGGCAATCGATCAACAGCAGGCGATCTTGTGCGAAGGGCGGTAGAATCACCGCACTTCAGTTATCCACAAGTGGCCGACCTTTGCTTAACGAGTCCCGTCGCCGCGCCTATCTGACCGCCATGCAGGTGGTCAACTGGCTGCCGCGCACCGAATTGCCCTTTGCTGCGCCGTCGCGGCCCGAACTGCTGGAGCCGCTCGAGCCGCTGGTGGTCGCCCCGACAGTGCCGGCAGTTGCGGCCGAAGCGCCTGTGGCGCCGGTCGTGAAAACGGCGGAACGGGCGAAGATCGAAGTGCCCCGGCCATCGCTGGCGAGCACCCGCACCGGGGCCAAGCCGGTGGATGATATCGCGCAAACGCCGATCGTCGCCAAGGTCGCACCTGTACCACCGCCACGTTTCGCCCTGCAATTGCTGCGCGCCGGACGCTGCCTGCTGCTGGTGGAGTTACCCACAGGCGAAACCTTCCAGACCCGCGATCCCGCGTATTTGCTGCTCAAAGACATGCTGCGCGCCGCCGGCCTGCCGGACAGCCCGCAGATCGTGGGCGAGCCGGTACGCTGGCCGTTGTTGGTGCGGGGCACCATGGATCAAGGCCCGGAAGCGGCCCGTGATTTCGTGCAGGGTTTTCTCTCGGCCCGGCTGGAAGATCAACCGTGCGTCTGCCTGTGGCTGATCGGCCTGCCGGCGGTGCGCTTTGCCGGTGAGGCGAACGCCGAGTCCTACAATCGCGAACTCCAGGTCGAAGGCCTGGGGTCGGTCTGGGCCTTGCCGGGCCTGGAGTTATTAATGGAAGAGCCACAGCGTAAGGCTGATGTCTGGCAAGCCATGCGTCGGCTGATGGCGCGCTGGAAAGAATCGAATGAGTGATGCTGTATCGTTCCGCCCGATGACCGAGGCGGACCTGGAAACCGTACTGAAAGTCGAATACGCCGCCTATAGCCATCCCTGGACCCGCGGGATTTTTCTCGATGGCCTGGGCAAGTACCAGATCTGGCTGATGTTCGAAGGCCAGCAGCAGGTCGGTCATGGCGTGGTGCAGATTATTCTCGACGAGGCGCATCTGCTGAACATCACGGTGAAACCGGAAAACCAGGGCCGTGGCCTGGGGTTGACGCTGCTGGAGCATTTGATGTCGATTGCCTACAAGGCGGATGCCCGGGAGTGCTTTCTGGAAGTGCGCGACAGCAATACGGCCGCGTTCAAGTTGTATGAGCGCTATGGCTTCAATGAGATCGGTCGGCGTCGGGATTACTACCCGGCGGTGGGTGGGCGTGAAGACGCGGTGGTCATGGCCTGCACCCTGGTCGATTAAACCCCTGTAGGCGCTGCCGAAGGCTGCGATTTTTTAAGAACACGGATCAAAAGATCGCAGCCTTCGGCAGCCCCTGCCTGTGGTCAGCGTTTACCGTCCATGGGATCGCGCCGCGCCATCTCCGCCTCATCCAGCCCGTTACCACCGCCGATATCGTCCTCGTCGACGATACTCAAGTCCCAATCGGCCTGATTTCCTTCACCGGCTTCATGGGCGTCCCGTGCACCATCCTCACGGATGAGGGTTTCAGGGCTCATGTCGTCGTCGGTCGATTCATGGTCAGCGGTCGAGGCGCCGGTCATGCCGGCTTCGCGCACACGTTCCCGGGGCATCAGTTGCTCGCGTTCACGCTCCGGCAGTTCGTCGCCGATTTTCGCGCTGGGCTGTTCGTCGTCGAAGTCCAGTTCGTGCACCGAACCCATGCGGTCTTCGTTATCATCGATGGGTTCCGGTTGCACCGCATCGTAGGGACGTCGTGAATCAGTCATGGCCATTCCTCATACTGTGAGCCTTACTAGAGTGGACTCACCGGCCACATGAGAATTCCAACGGAAACACTTGCGATCCTTTAGTGACCCCGACGGGCGGTCGTCTGTCAAAGCAGCGAATCATTCTTGAGGCTTCCCAGCATGCACGACTTACAAGACCTGATTGATAACAACGAGCGTTGGGCTGACGCGATCACCAAGGAAGATCCGGACTTCTTCGCCAAGCTGGCTCGCCAGCAAACGCCGGAATACCTGTGGATCGGCTGCTCCGACGCGCGGGTGCCGGCCAACGAGATCGTGGGCATGTTGCCGGGTGACCTGTTCGTGCACCGTAACGTGGCCAACGTGGTGCTGCACACGGACCTCAACTGCCTGTCGGTGATCCAGTACGCGGTGGACGTGCTCAAGGTCAAACACATCCTCGTTACCGGCCACTATGGCTGCGGCGGTGTGCGCGCCTCGATGCAGGATCGCCAGTTCGGCTTGATCGACGGCTGGCTGCGTTCGATTCGCGACCTCTATTACGAAAAGCGTGAAGAACTCGCCCAGCTCGCGACGGAAGAGGAGCGGGTTGACCGCATGTGCGAACTCAACGTGATCCAGCAAGTGGCCAACGTCGGCCACACCAGCATCGTGCAAAACGCCTGGCATCGTGGGCAGAAACTGTCGATCCACGGCTGCATCTATGGCATCAAGGACGGTCGCTGGAAAAGCCTGAACGCCACCATCAGCGGTTTTGAGCAATTGCCGCCGCAGTATCGCCTGCGTCCGTTCGAGCCGCTGTAAAGCGCTATCGGCGCTAACCTTGCCGACGCCAGAGTTTCAAAAACTCCTGGCCGTCGGTGTTGGGTGGTTCGTCATAACCGGTGATCCAGCCTCGGCAGTTGTACGAACGACAGCGGCAGGCGAACTGGCGCAGCACTTTGTCTTCAGTGGCGGCGTAGTCCATTGTCAGCCGGTCACCTTTGTGAATGTCCTTCAGCGCCCACAACCACAATTCGCTCAGGTCGAGATAGGCGTTAGGGTCGCAGGAATGGCGTAGCAGTCCGCAAAAGCGTGGGTCGAAGACATGCACGCCGGGCGCCAGTTGCCGGGTATGTCGGCAGCGATAGGGCAGCAAATGCCCTGAAACCCGGCAAATCCGGCTGATCCGTGGAAACTCGCGCAACGCCACAGCAGCGACCGGCTTGCCCGCGCTGTTCGTGAGGATCTCGAAGTCGGCCAGGGAAGGGAATCCGAGTGAGAGAGGTAACTCGGCCGAGGGATAGACGCCTCCCGGTGGCGGTGCGAGCGAACGGCGCAAACTATTGGCTTTCATAACGATCCTTGTCGGCTGGGGGCTGCGACCTCCATCAGCCGATGATCCTGTCGGCGCTGCAGCACATGGGTTCGACTCCAGCCTCTCGCAGATCAAATCAGCGGTCTACTGTCACAATTGACAGCGTGAGTGCCGTTCATCGTTTCATAGCGGTGGCGCGGGAATCGCGGTCTCTGGCGCGGGCGCCTTGAGCAGTTTGAGCTGGGGCTTGATGGTGGCTGTCGCGCATTTGGCCACGGCCTGCCCGCGCGTCAGGTTGCGGATCGAGGTGTAGAACAGCTCGCAGGTTTTTTCTGTCTCGGCCACTTGCCAAATTTGGGTGCAGGTTTTCAGTTCAATATCGGGATTGCTTTCCTGATCGCGGCCCATGGCGGCCTGCCAGCAGGCGGCACTCAAGTCCTGGCCCATGACTTTCAGGCCCGCCGTATCGGCCTTGGCCTGGGCATCTTTGCCGGTATAGCTTGCCGGGTCGGCGGCGTACCAGATGTAGCTCGGGTGGTTGGCGCCCAACACGGACACTTTCACCCCGTCGCTCGGGCTGATGTTGACCAGGCTCAGCACATTCACGGTCGGCCCGTATTGCCGCTTTATCCAGGTACGCACCGGTGCGCCGAAGGCAACCATCGGCACTGGACCATTGGCATTCTGGCTGAGGTTTTTGACCATGGTGGTCTGGTAGTCCGTGAAGTAGTCGTAGACGCCTTCGAGGTCCTTGCCGGCATTGGAGGGCGCGGCAATCGGGGCGATGTCGATGATCGTCTGGAAGGCGGGCGTCTGTTCGGCCGGGATGCCATTGTCAGTGAGCAGCGAGGCCCAGCGATCGGAGGTGGCGGACTTCAGGTAATCCTGGGCCTGGGTCAACGAATAGTCCGGCGGGAAGTGCAGCAGTTCGACGCTTCTGCGGTTTTGCAGAGGCATGCCCAGCGGCAGGAACAGATTCCAGTTGTAGGCCCACTTGCCGTCGGCGTTCAGTTTGCTGGCGCCGTTATAGGCCAGGTCACCAGCATCGAGCAGCGCCGCCAGCGGTTTTTCGTAGCTTTTGGGCACCCCGATGATTTCAGCATAGAGTTGACCGTTATCGGTTTTGACCATGACCCTGGCGTCGTTGTAGCCATCGCGCTGTACACTTTGGGTCAGGTAATGCTCGACGGTTTGCTCGAGCGTCCAGTTGCGAAAGCAAATCACGTTGCAGTTGTTGGGATAAGCAAACAGGCGCGTGACGCGTTCGGTGCTGCCCAGCTTCAGGCCGACATCGGCGTGGGCGGCGGCACTCAGGGTGAGGGCGGCGAGGGTAAGGCCCGCGAATTTGAACATGCTCAGATCCTTTTCAGCGTTTCCCCGTTATGGGGTGCACCTCATACTGGATTAGCACAATCACGCGAAAAAGTTAGGCGTTGAAGGTTATTCGAGAACAGAAAGCCAGCCGGCCGAACAGATTTGCAGGCTGGCAAAAACTCAGTCGATCACAAAAGGCGCAGCGCCAATTGGCTGCCAGCGCGCAAGTATTCTACCTGGGCTGTTACCGCGTCCTTGACGATTGCCTTGCCGGTGTCGGTCAGCCCGGATTTTTTGGCATCCATGACGGCGTTACTCAGTAACTGCATGGCAACGTCCATCGCTTTCTGAAAGGCGGTCACATTGTTGTGTTGGCCAAACTCCTTGACTACAGCGTCCATGCGGCGATCGGCATCGTCCCGCAGGACTCTGTATTCGACCACTGAAACTGAACCATCCTCGTAAATTTCATTGATCAACTCTTCCAGTGATTTGGATATCGGTGTCATCGGATTTTCCTGGGTTTTTGTGATTGGTAAACCGAGACAGGTTAATTCAAGGCACTGACAGGGTAAGTCGGGGCTTGCCGCTCCATTGAGTGGGACAACACCACAGGTTTTGTAAGAAGGGCGGATTCAGTCTGTGGGCTTCGTGGTGCCCAGGATTCAAGGGGGAGGGCTGCCGGAGCCCCGATGCACGCGTGCAGGACTCCGGCAAACAAAGCGAGGGCGCTACGGCATCACGGGCGGCGTATACGCCAGCGTCGTACCCAATGCCCACAACAACACCAGCACCAGCGGCGTGTGCACCAGCAACTGGACGAACGAAAATCCGATCAAGTCCCGCGCCTTCAACCCCAGCACGCCCAGCAGCGGCAGCATGTAGAACGGGTTGATCAGGTTGGGCAGGGCCTCGGCGGCGTTGTAGATCTGCACGGCCCAGCCCAGGTGATAGTTCAAGTCGTTGGCCACTTGCATCACGTACGGCGCTTCGATGATCCACTTGCCGCCGCCCGAAGGAATGAAGAAGCCGAGAATCGCCGAGTACACGCCCATCAGCAGCGCATAGGTGTCATGGGACGCGATGCTGACAAAAAAGGTCGAGATGTGGTGAGCCAGGGTCTGTGCGTCGGCGCCCTTGACCGTGGTCATCAAGGCCGCGATCGAGCCGTACAGCGGGAACTGGATCAGCACGCCGGTGGTGGTCGGTACCGCGCGGGCGACGGCGTCGAGGAAGCTGCGCGGACGCCAGTGCAACAGGGCACCGAGCATGATGAACAGGAAGTTGTAGGTGTTAAGGCCGGAAATCGCGCTGATTGCCGGTTTGGTCGAAAACTCATGAAACAGCCAGCCAGCGGCCAGCAGCACCAGCAGGATGATCAGCAGCGGGCTGTGCTCCAGCCATTCGCCGGGGCGGGTGCGCGGTTGCAGGGGCGGCAGGTTGAAACTCGGGTCGACGCCACAGGCCTCGGCGTCCCGCGCCGAATTCGGACCGGGGGCGGTGGCATAAGCGATGATGATCGAGATGACGACCAGCGCCAGCAACATCACGCCCGATTGCCAGAGAAAGATCGTTTGGGTGAACGGAATCACCCCGGTGATCGACAGAATCGACGGCGGCAGGCTCGCCGGGTTGGCCTGCAATTGTGCCGCGGACGACGACAGGCCCAGGGCCCAAACCGCGCCGAGCCCGAGGTAAGCCGCGGCGCCGGCAGCGCGATAGTCCATTTTCAGGTCGGTACGGCGGGCGAGGGCGCGCACCAGCAAGCCGCCGAAGACCAGCGACAGGCCCCAGTTCAGCAGGGACGCGACCATCGAAATCAAGGCGACCCAGGCCACGGCGGAACGGCCGTTTTTCGGTAGCTTCGCCAGACGATCGATCAGCTTCACCGCCGGTGGCGAACTGGCGACGACATACCCGCCGATCACCACGAACGCCATTTGCATGGTGAAGGGGATCAGGCTCCAGAAGCCATCGCCAAACGCCATGGCGGCATCGGTGGGCTTGGCGCCCATGGCCAGGGTGGCCACGGCAACGATGATCACGGCCAGGGCGGCAAACACCCAGGAGTCGGGGAACCAGCGCTCGGCAAAGCTCGAGCAGCGCAGGGCAAAGCGGGCGGAGCGGCTATCTTCGATATCAGCGGCCACGGGAGTACCTCGAATTTTTATGTTTATTGTGGTCTTCGGGGCGGCAGAGGCCCGTCTGGACAGGCGCTAACAGTAAATCAAGCGGAGGTTTTTTGCGGGGCTGTTTTGCGGCTATGGGACTTTGGTCTAACGGGTTGTCCGCAGGCGCGTTTGCGTAGACCATGGGCGCCTTGGTTTTTGCCTGTGCCAGAGTTCTTTACATGACTGCCAATATCGATTCGCGCCCGGCGCCGTTCAGCCGCTCGGACTACAAGACCCTCGGGCTCGCGGCCTTGGGCGGGGCGCTGGAAATCTATGATTTCATCATTTTCGTATTCTTCGCGCTGACGCTGAGCCAGTTGTTCTTCCCGCCGGACATGCCCGAATGGCTGCGCCTGCTGCAAAGCTTCGGCATTTTCGTCACCGGTTACCTGGCGCGGCCCCTGGGCGGCATCCTGATGGCGCATTTCGCTGACCGATTGGGGCGCAAGAGGGTGTTCAGCCTGAGCATCCTGATGATGGCGCTGCCGTGCCTGCTGATCGGGATCATGCCGACCTACGCGCAGATCGGCTATTTCGCACCGTTGTTGCTGTTGTTGCTGCGCGTCCTGCAGGGGGCGGCGGTGGGCGGCGAGGTGCCGAGCGCCTGGGTATTCGTTGCCGAACACGCGCCCGCTGGGCATCGCGGTTACGCCCTGGGGTTCTTGCAGGCGGGGCTGACCTTTGGCTACCTGCTCGGCGCCTTGACCGCGACCTTCCTTGCTCAAGCCTTTACCCCGGCAGAAATCCTCGATTACGCCTGGCGCTTCCCGTTCCTGCTGGGCGGTGTGTTCGGGGTGATCGGGGTCTGGCTGCGCCGCTGGCTGAGCGAAACCCCGGTGTTCATGGCGATGCAGGCCCGGCGCGAGGAGCACGTCGAGTTGCCGCTGAAGGCGGTCCTGCGCGAGCATCGGCTGGCCATGCTGCCGGCGATGATTCTGACCTGCGTGCTGACGTCGGCGGTGGTGGTGTTCGTCGTGATCACACCGACCATGATGCAGAAAACCTTCGGCATGACCGCCAGCCACACCTTCGCCTTGAGCGCACTGGGCATCGTTTTCCTGAACATTGGCTGCGTACTCGCCGGTTTGCTGGTCGACCGCATCGGCGCCTGGCGCACCGTGATGCTCTACAGCCTGCTGCTGCCGCTGGGCATTGGCGTGCTCTACGCTTGCTTGATCAGTGGCGGCAACTGGGTCGGCCTGGCCTATTCGGTGGCGGGTCTCGCGTGCGGTGTGGTGGGGGCGGTGCCTTCGGTGATGGTCAGCCTGTTCCCGGCGCGGATACGCGTTTCGGGTATCTCTTTTACCTACAACATTGCCTACGCGGCGTGGGCGAGTATCACACCGTTGCTGTTGATCGGTCTGATGCCCTGGAGCCCATGGATCTGCGTGTTTTTTTGTGCGGTGATGGGCGCGGTGGGCGTGAGCAGTGCGGCGTTTTTCGGCGCACGGATGCCGAACATCGGCCATTGCCCGGTCGCCGGCGCGGTGTGACAGAAAGGGCCGGCCCCGGTGACGCAACTATTTTTGTAGGACAAGGCTGAAACCCTCTTCAGAAAAAACCCGCAAGGCCGATGGTTAGGCTGCATATCGCTTTCTATCCCTGTCCATCGGTGCGTCCCCATGTTCAATAAACGCTTGAAGCAGGAGCTGTCGGCTCTTCGCGAAGAACTTTCCAGCCTTCAGCAAGTGAAGGAAAGTCTGGAAAGCGAGATGCTGGTGCTCACCCTGGAAGCGGATGGTCGGGTGCAATCGGTCAACCAGAACTTCCTCAGCGAGATGCACTACAAGAGCCACGATTTGATCGGTCGGCACATCGAGGACATCGTCCCGGCTCATGTGAAAACCGATGAATTTCACCAGCGCTTCAAAGCCGCGCTGACCCGTGGCGAGCACTTCGCCGGTGCCGTGCGCCTGTTGCGCGGTACGGGTCAGGAAGCGTGGTTGCGATCAATCGTGCAGCCGGTGCGGTCGGCGGATGGCAGGATCCGTCATTTCTCGATTTTCTCCAGTGACCTGACCCGCACCATCGAGGCCTCCCGCGAACATGAAAACCTGATCGGCGCGCTGGTGCGCTCGACGGCGGTGATCGAGTTCGACCTTGGTGGCCACGTGCTGGCGGCCAACGATCGTTTTCTCTCCGGCATGGGTTACAGCCTGGCGCAGATCAAAGGCAAGCATCACCGCACCTTCTGCTTTCCGGAGGAGGCCAACAGTGCCGAATACCAGAATTTCTGGCGCCGTCTGAACGCAGGGGAATACGTGGCTGCCCGATTCAAGCGTATCGACAGCCATGGTCGTACAGTCTGGCTGGAAGCGACCTACAACCCGGTGCTCGACGCCAACAACAAACTCTACAAAGTGGTGAAGTTCGCCACGGTGATCACTGATCAGGTCAATCAGGAGCAAGCCGTCGCCGAGGCGGCGAACATCGCCTACAGCACCTCCCAGCAAACCGACCAGAGTGCCCAGCGCGGTACCGCCGTGGTGACGCAGGCGGTGGATGTGATGCGCGACCTGGCCAAACACATGCAAACCGCCGGTGATGGCATCGAAGCCCTGAACGAGCAATCGCTGGTGATCGGCACCATCGTCAAGACCATCAGCGGTATCGCCGAACAAACCAACTTGCTGGCACTCAATGCCGCCATCGAAGCGGCCCGTGCCGGTGAACAGGGACGAGGTTTCGCCGTGGTCGCCGACGAGGTCAGGCAGCTGGCCTCGCGCACCAGCCAGGCCACCGATGAGATCGTGCTGGTGGTGCGTCAAAACCAGGACATGGCCCGCAACGCCGTGGCCCTGATGACCGATGGCAAGCTCCAGGCGGAACAGGGCCTGGCGCTTGCGGCAGAAGCGGGCACGGTGATCGTCGAAATCCAGGACGGTGCGCAGAAGGTCGTGAATGCGGTGGGGCAGTTCGCCAATCAGTTGGCAACCTGAGTCCAATGCTGTACCCGCTCAACAAAAAAGATCGCCATCGGCGATCTTTTTATTCAGCGGGAATAAAGATCCATTTTTGTCCAATAATTAATCTTCTGTAATAATTAATTATTGTTTTACGATAATTTTTCCTTTAGCGTGTGCCTCACATTCAGTGTCAGGAGGCATCACCATGATTTCTACCAGTCTTGCCCGTCTCAGCCAGCACATGGCGGCAGTTACGCTTGGGTTAATCGTCGTAATGCTGATGCTCAATGCGGTGCTGTGGTGTTTTCCCGCCCTGGCTTCGACGCAAGGGTGGGGGTTGGGGTTTGCGCTGACTGATCGCCAGCTTTCGGAAAGGACCGACGTGGTGGCACTGTTCTCATGGTGGCAAAGGCTTGGCGGCTGGCTGTTGTCGAGTGTACCGCTGTTGGCTTTGACCTTCGGCCTGGGGCATTTGCGTCGGCTGTTCCAGCGCTACGCCTGCGGTGAGTTTTTTTCCATCGAGGCTGCGTTGCACATGGGCAAGGTCGGGAAGGCGGTCGCGTTGTGGGTGCTGCTCGATTTTGTGTGTGAGCCGATGCTCAGCCTCTGGGTTACGATGAATGAGCCGCAAGGTGAACGGCTGTTTACGGTAAGCCTGACAGCAGCGACTTTTGTGGCGCTGTTCATGGCGGCGTGTATTTCGATCATCGCGCGAATCCTGAGGCAGGCCAGCGTCGTGAACTCTGAAAACCAGACCTTCGTTTGAGATTGTTATGTCAATTGTGATTCAGCTGGACGTGATGCTTGCATTGCGCAAAGTCAAATCCAAAGACCTTGCAGCAGCCATCGGCATTACCGAAGCCAACCTTTCGCTGCTTAAACAAGGCAAGGTGAAGGGCATACGGCTGGCCACCCTGGATGCTATTTGCCAGTACCTGTGCTGCCAGCCCGGTGACCTGCTGGTCCATGTGTCTGACGTCGAGGAACAGTAGGCGCGGTTTGTATCCCGTTACAATCGGTGATTTTCTCCAGGAGCAACATCCATGAGCGTTTCCCGTCGCCGTCCGGTCCCATTGCCCAAGGCTTATCGTTTGCTTAACCACGGGCCGACCGTGCTGGTCAGTGCCGCCCATGGCGGCAAGCGCAATATCATGGCGGCGGCCTGGGCCATGCCACTGGATTTCGAACCGCCGAAAATCGCCGTGGTGCTGGACAAGTCCACCTGGACCCGGCAACTGCTGGAAGCCTCGGGCACCTTCGTGCTGAACGTTCCCTGTGCCGCGCAGGCCGATATCGTGCAAACCGTCGGTTCGACGTCCGGCCTGGAGTTGACTCGAAACCAGGGGCTCGACAAGTTCCAGGTTTATGGCTTGCCGACCTTCGATGCCGAGCTGATCGATGCGCCGATGCTCGAAGGCTGCGTTGCCTGGCTGGAATGCCGGCTGCTGCCGGAACCCGACAACCACCAGCAGTACGACCTGTTCCTGGCCGAAGTGATTGCCGCCCAGGCCGATGAGCGTGTGTTCAGCGACGGGCGTTGGCACTTCGAAGGCCAGGACGCGCTGCGCACCTTGCACCACGTCGCCGGTGGGCACTTTTTGACCATTGGCAGCCCGGTGGACGGCAAGACCTTGCAATCGTAAGGTGGCTCCCTGGCAAGATTGATCGCCTTCCCTTTTTTCAATCTGGAGGCCCCCGAGCCATGGATGTGACCTACCTGAGCTACGCCGCTCCGTTATTGTCGCTGGCACTGTTGTGGACGGTTGCGGTGGTGACCCCGGGGCCGAATTTTTTCAACATCGCGCAGCTGGCCGTCAGTCATTCCAAGCGTCACGGTGTAGTCGCCGCGCTGGGTGTGGCGACGGGCACGGTGCTTTGGGGGCTGGCGGGTGGCCTGGGCATCAAGTCCCTGTTCAGCGCCGCGCCAACGCTCTACCTGGGGTTCAAGGTCGCCGGTGGTTGTTACCTGATTTACCTGGGCCTGAAACAGTTCAAGCGCACGCCGGCGAAGGTCGCGAGCGACGGTTCGCCTGGCGATGCGGGGCGCACGTTGCTGTCGGTGTACGGCCAGGGTCTGTTGGGCAACATGACCAATCCCAAGTCCGCACTGTTCGTGGCGACCATCTTCGCCACCGCCATGCCCGCTTCTGTGCCGCCGATGTTGCTGGCGCTGGCTGTGCTGACCATGGCGAGTCTGTCCTTCTGCTGGTATTGCAGCGTCGCGCTAGTGTTTTCGAGTCGCCGGGTGGCGGGCGTCTATGACCGCTCCCGGAAATGGCTGGATCGCTTCGCTGGCAGCTGCTACCTGCTGTTCGGCGTGCATCTGGTGGCCAATCGTTGAGGTGAATTGAATGAGCAAACTGCGTGTAGGGATTATCTTCGGGGGGCGCTCGGCCGAGCATGAAGTGTCGTTGCAGTCGGCGAAGAACATTGTCGATGCCCTGGACCGTTCGCGCTTCGAGCCGGTGCTGATCGGGATCGACAAGCAAGGCCACTGGCACCTCAACGACCCTTCGAATTTCCTGCTGAACCAGGAGAATCCGGCCCTGATCGCCCTCAATCAATCCAACCGGGAGTTGGCGGTCGTTCCAGGCAAGACCAGTCAGCAGTTAGTGGAAACCTCCAGTCAGGAGCTGTTGGGCCACGTGGATGTCATCTTCCCGATTGTCCACGGCACCCTCGGTGAAGACGGCTGTCTGCAAGGCTTACTGCGCATGGCTGACCTGCCGTTTGTCGGTTCCGATGTGCTCGGTTCCGCCGTGTGCATGGACAAGGACAACAGCAAGCGCCTGCTGCGGGATGCCGGGCTGGCGGTCACGCCGTTCGTGACCCTGACCCGCAGGTCGGCGCAGCGAAGCCATTTTGCCGAAGTGGCAGGCCAGCTCGGTCTGCCATTGTTCGTCAAACCGGCGAACCAGGGTTCTTCCGTGGGTGTGAGCAAGGTCACCGACGAAGCCGGGTACACGGCGGCGGTCGAGCTGGCTCTGGGATTCGACGAAAAAGTGCTGGTCGAGTCTGCGGTCAGTGGCCGCGAAATCGAATGCGCGGTGCTCGGCAACGACGACGCCATTGCCAGCGGCTGCGGCGAGATCGTGGTGCACAGCGGCTTCTATTCCTACGACAGCAAGTACATCGATGACAAAGCGGCTGAAGTGGTCGTGCCGGCCAACATCAGTGTCGAAGCCAGCGAGCGCATCCGTGCCATGGCGGTCGAGGCTTTCCAGGTGCTGGGATGTTCCGGGTTGGCGCGGGTGGATGTATTTCTGACCGACAGCGGCGAAGTGCTGATCAATGAAATCAACTCGCTGCCGGGATTCACCCGCATCAGCATGTACCCGAAACTGTGGCAGGCCGCAGGAATGACCTACAGTGAACTGGTCACGCGGCTGATCGAACTGGCTTTGGAAAAACACCAGGCGCGTCGGGTGCTGAAGATCAATCGGTAGCGGGTGCGACATTGGGTCATGCCCGCTCAGACAGAATGATGCTGTAACTTGTATACAAAAATAACCATCAGAGGCTACAAGTTCATGAAGGTCAGCGCACGTAACGTATTCAAGGGCACCATCAGCCAAGTGCAATCCGGCGCCGTCAACGCGGAAATATCCCTGAAGCTGCCCGGTGGCAATGAACTGGTGGCAGTGGTCACCATGGAAAGCGTGAAGAACCTCGGCCTGGCGGTGGGCAAAGAAGCGGTCGCGCTGGTCAAGGCGCCGTGGGTCATGCTCATGACCGACTCCAGCGACATTCGCCTCTCGGCGCGCAACTGCCTCGAAGGCAAGGTCACCAGCGTCACCGATGGCGCGGTGAACGCCGAGGTCGTGATCCAGCTCGATGGCGGCACCGAGGTCTACTCGATCGTCACCCGCGATGCCGTGGCTGAACTGGGCCTGGCGCCGGGCGTCAGTGCGACGGCGGTGATCAAGGCGTCGCATATCATTCTGGGTGTGCCGGCCTGACTTCAATCGCCTGAAAGGTAGGCGCAACGGTAGGAGCTGCCGCAGGCTGCGATCTTTAGCTTTTGACTCAAGAAGCAAGATCAAAAGATCGCAGCCTGCGGCAGCTCCTACAGGGTTTTCATACCCGCGTACGACTCAATCCCCCAATGCTTCCCCCTCACGTCGAGGGTCGGCTCCGCCTGTCAGCGAGGCTTTGCCCTGCGCATCCTTGACCCGGACGATCGCCTGGGTGCCGCTGGTCATGTCGATTTCGCTCACGGGGTGACCCTTATCCTTCAAGGCCTGGATCAGTGCCGGGCTGAATTGTCCGCGTTCCAGTTCGGTCGCACCGTTGCGGCTGCCGAAGTTGGGCAGGTTGATGGCCGACTGTGCGTCCAGGTTCCAGTCGAGCAAGCCGATGGTGGTTTTGGCCACGTATTCGATAATTTGCGAGCCGCCGGGTGAGCCGACGCTGGCAACGAACTCGCCGCTCTGGCGATCAAAGATCAGTGTTGGCGCCATGGACGAGCGCGGGCGTTTGCCGGGTTCGACGCGGTTGGCGACTTTTTGCCCGTTCTCTTCGGGGATGAACGAAAAGTCGGTCATCTCGTTATTGAGCAGAAAACCCTGAACCATCAGGTGCGAGCCGAAGGCCGATTCAATGGTGGTGGTCATGGACACGGCGCCACCCTGATCATCGACGGCGACCACCTGCGAGGTGGAGATTCGCAGCGGTGAGCGATCCATCGCGTAGGCAACCTGAATGCCCGGCGGCGTACCCGGTTGAGCCGTGCCCATGCTGCGCTGACCGATCAGGGCGGCGCGGCTGGCCAGGTAGGCCGGATCCACCAGGCCTTTCACGGGCACGGGCACAAAGTCGGTATCGGCCACGTACTGGGCGCGGTCGGCGTAGGCCAGGCGCTCGGCTTCGGAGATCAGGTGCACCGCGTCGGGGTCCGGTTCGAGGCCGGCGGGGGCCGTGCTCTTGACCGGTTTCATCGGTGCCAGGGCCAGGCGTTTATCGCGCGCCTCCAGGGCTTGCAGCGTTCCGAGGATCTGCGCCACGGCAATTCCGCCCGAGGATGGCGGCGGCATGCCACACACCTGCCAGCGTTTGTAATCGGTGCACAGCGCAGGGCGCTCCTTGGCGCTGTAGTGCTTGAGGTCGTTCAGCGACAGGCTGCCCGGGTTGGCATGGCCCTGAACCTTGGCCACGATTTCCTGGGCGATGGCGCCTTTGTACAAAGCATCCGCGCCTTCTTTGGCGATGCGCCGGAACACGGCGGCCAGGGCCGGGTTGTTCAGGCGTGTGCCGGTGGCCTTCGGGCTGCCGTCGGCATTCAGAAAGTACGCTGCCATGTCCGGAGAGTTGCGCAGTTTTGAATCCGAAGCGATCAGCAGATGTAGACGTGGCGAGATGGCGAAGCCTTGCTCGGCGAGTGTGATGGCTGGTTCGAACAGCTGCGCCCAGGGCAGGCGACCGTGTCTTTGATGGGCCAGTTCAAGGGCGCGCAATACGCCCGGTGTCCCCACCGAGCGGCCACCGATCTGCGCCTGAGTGAACCCCATCGGTTGTCCGTCGGCTTGCAGGAACAGCCGCTCGGTGGCGCCGGCCGGAGCCGTTTCGCGACCGTCGTAGGTGCGCACGGCCTTGCCATCCCAAAGCACGATCAACGCGCCACCGCCGATACCCGACGACTGTGGTTCGACCAGTGTCAGCACCGCCTGCATCGCAATCGCCGCATCGATGGCCGAACCGCCGCGACGCAGCATCTCCCGCCCGGCTTCGGCCGCCAGTGGGTTGGCGGCTGCGGCCATGTGTCGTGTGGCGTGCCGGGTCTGCAGGTCGGTGCGGTAGCCGGAAGCGTTTTCCGGAGCGAGTGGCAGCGTCGAGACCGATGGCGAAGAGGGCGGCGCGTTGCAAGCGCCCAGGGTCAGCGCGGCGGCGATCAGCGACAAGGCTGACAGGCGAAAGCGGCTCAAGTGGAAGGCTGGAAACACGTTGGGCACTCTGTCCATGGGAAATGGTCAGGGGACTGTATCGGTCACCACGCGATGGCGCAAACCGGGTCCTGCGGCAATGACGCTTTTGTCCTTCATCAATGGGCGCAATGTCTGTAGGGTCGTAGCCATCCGCCAGGCCAGAACAATCGACAAGAGGCACACATGCAGACCGAGTTTCCGACCCAGCCCAGCTATCGCTCCCAGCGCGAACAATTCCTCGCGGCGGCCACCGCTGCGGGGGCGACGCTGACCGAGTATCCACACCCGCTCAAAGGGCCGTTCGGCGAGCACTTGAGCACCGACGTGGCGGTCTTTGGCGATCCCGCCGCCAAACGACTATTGATTGCGCTGAGCGGCACCCATGGCGTCGAGGGCTTCTACGGTTCGGGTTGTCAGATCAAGTGGCTGCAGGAGTTGGGCAAGCGTTCGTTGCCGGCGGATGTCGCGGTGGTGATGATCCATGCGATCAATCCGTGGGGCATGGCGTGGTTGCGCCGGGTGAACGAAGACAACATCGACCTGAACCGCAACCACCTGGATTTCGACGGTCCTTTGCCGGACAACCAGGCCTACCAGGCGCTGCATGACATCTACGCCTGCACCCAGCTCAAAGGCCCCGAGCGTGACCGCGCGGACGCGCTGCTGGATGAACAAATCAACAAGCATGGCTGGCCGGCGGTGATGTCGATTGTCGAGGGTGGACAGCATGCGCATCCCGACGGATTGTTTTACGGCGGGCTGGCGCCGAGCTGGTCGAATCGCACCTTGCACCAGATCATCGAGAAACACGCCGCACACGCCGACGTCGCCCTGTGCTTTGACTTGCACACCGGTGCCGGCGAGTACGGTCATCCGATGTTGCTCACCATCACCGAGTCAGCCTATCCGGCGCTGGCCGATGCCCAGGCGATCTACGGGCCATGGCTCTACACCTTGCAGACCGGTGCGCAGACGCTGAGCGAAACCGGCGTTGCAGCCACCGCGACCGGTTATACCTCGCAAGCCCTGATCGATGCGCTGCCACAGGTGCGGTTGATGCCGTTCGTCATCGAGTGCGGGACCTATCCGGGAGCGGATGTGCATCGTCATCTGCGCGATGACCACTGGCTGCATCTGTATGGCAACCCGAGTGATGGTGTGGGCCGCGAGATCAAACTGAATCTGCTTGAGCAGTTCTATCCGGCCGATAGCGACTGGCAGGCGATGGTCTGGTTGCGAACCTGGCAGATCTGGGAGAGGGCGTTGTCGGCGCTGCCCACCATTCGCACCTGATACCTGTAGGCGCGAGCATGCTCGCGATGGTCGAAAGAACGCCGTGGGGCATCAGGCTGACAGCGTTATCGTTTATGACCATCGCGAGCATGCTCGCTCCTACAGGTAGATAACGACAATCGATGTCCAGTTTTTTCGAGGCATAAAAAAACGGCCTACCTTGCGGTAAGCCGTTTTTAGTACTTGGTGGCTACACAGGGACTTGAACCCCGGACCCCAGCATTATGAATGCTATGCTCTAACCAACTGAGCTATGTAGCCAAGTGGCGCGCATTATTCACCGGTAATGCAGATGCGTCAAGCGTAAATTCAAAATATTTCTCTACACTTTCAACCGCTTATCCTCCGTGGCCAGAAAAACCGCCCGGAGGAGGGCGTCAATTGAGCTGAAATCTGCCGGTATTGGCGCTCAGGGCCTTGCTGCCCTGGCTCAAGGTGTCCGCGGCAAGGTTCACCGCCCGCGCACCTTCGAGCAAGCGGACTGCCGCCTGATCGACTTGCTGGATGTTGCCGCTGACTTCATCGGCGGTGCTGGCTTGCTCGTCGACCGCCGTGGCGATCTGCGCCAGGGTGTCGGTGACGCCCTGCACGGCGCTGGCAATTTCCCCCAGGCGTTCCCCGAGGCCGGTGACGGCGTGTGCGTCGGATTGTGCCTGGTCGCAGGCGGCTTCCATCAGGCTGACCGCTTCGTTGACCGTGCTGCGCAAACTGTCGACCGTCCCGGCGATCTGCGCGGTCGAGGACTGGGTGC
Organism: Pseudomonas fluorescens; assembly: GCF_902498195.1. GTDB lineage: Bacteria > Pseudomonadota > Gammaproteobacteria > Pseudomonadales > Pseudomonadaceae > Aquipseudomonas > Aquipseudomonas fluorescens_BU. The sequence continues at coordinate 26,349 of NZ_CABVIY010000006.1, forward strand.
GTTGCGACAGGCTGCGGACCTCGTCGGCCACCACCGCAAAACCGCGACCCTGTTCACCTGCGCGAGCGGCCTCGATGGCGGCATTGAGGGCCAGCAGGTTGGTCTGCTCCGCGACGCCGCGAATGGTATCGACCACCAGTTGAATCTGCTGCCCCTGTTCACTGACACGCCCCAGCGCGGCAGCGGTGTCGTTCAGGCGTTGATTGAGCTGCTGGATACTCGCCGTCGTGCGCTGGCTGTCACGGCTGCTGTCGGCGGCGATGCGCCGGGTGTGCTGGGCGCTGCCAGAGGCCCGTTCGCAGCTCGCGGCCACCCCCTGGGAGGTGGCGGCCAATTGCGTCGCTGCCGCGGCGATCTGGCTGATCTGCAGCTGCTGCGCTTCCACTTCGCCGAGGGCGTCGCTGGCGTGATGATTGAGGGTTTGCACCGCGCTGCTCAGCTGCAAGGTTTCGTGATCGACACCCAGCAGGCTGGTGCGCAGTTGCAGGACGGCGACATTGAGCGCGGTGCTGATGGCGGCCAGTTCGTCGCGCCCTTGCACCGGCACTTGCAGGCTCAGATTGCCATCGCGCAGGGCTTCGGCCAGCAAGGTGATGCCGCTGGCACTGCGGCGAATCGATGCCTGCAAGCAGATGAACAGGTACAGCGCGGCCAGCAGCAGGCAACCCAAAATGCTTGCCACGACCATGAACTGGCGAATCGCCGAGTCATGGTAGTAATCCAGGCGCTGATCCAGCGACACCAGCGATTGCTGGCGCAGCGTGGAGAGGTCGGCGAGCAGGGCATCCAGAGTCCGCTCGAACTCATCCGGCTTGAGGGTGATGCTGCCGCCGAACACGCCGTCATCCAGCACTTTCAAGCCCGCATCGAGGCGCTTGAGGCTGTCGTGGTATTGCCCCGCCCATGCCTGCAGGGCGCTGGGCAAACGCGCTTCGAGCAAGCCGGCGGTTTTTACCAGCTGCTCGCGGGCATCGCCGATACGGCTGCGCAAGTCGCGAAGTTGCAGGCGGCTTTGCAGGGTGAATTGGCCGGACACCACCGAGGCCTGGCCGACACTGGCCAGGCGGCCGATCCGTTCGATCAGGTCGGGTGCGTGTTGGGTGGAAATCTGGGTCAGCAAATAGGTTTCCAGCCAGGGAGCCAGGGTCAGCCGATTGTCCATGGCGATCTGTTCGCGCAAGGCTTGCAGGGCGCTCAAGGCGCTGGTGAAGCGATCGTAGCCATCCGGCCACCAACCCACGCTGCTCAGGCTTTTGGAGTCCAGGCCGTCGAGGGCTTTGTGCAGGGCTTGATAACGGGCCAGGGTTTCGCCCTCGGCACCTTCTTTTTGCAGTGTGTCATGCAGGTCCGACGCGGCCTGGGTGACGGCAGGCTGGACGGCATCGAACGCGGCCATGGCGGCAAGGGTGGCAGGTGTCGGTTGACGATTGGTTTCGGTCGCGCGCCAGCGGGCTGCGCGATCGCGTTGTGCTGCCAGCAGATTATCGAGCGTATCGAGAGCGAGCAGTTGTCGAACCCCGGCACGTTCGCCGGAGATCAAGTTCAGTTTGTCGCGATAATCCTGGCCAATCATCCACAGGCTGCCGGCCAGCGGCAGGATGAACAGCAGAAACAGCAACTGGAATTTACGCGCGAAGCCAAAACGCCCCAGCAGTCCGATCCCCGGTGATAAAAAAGCCTGCATGCCCCACGACTCCTTTGGACACCACGCGCCATTAGCGTGCATCGGGGCCTTGCGACCACGACCCGTGCCCTTTTAAAAGGCCTCGAAAGTTCACCCTCGCCAGCTCTGTAGGCCGACTCTGTGGCGAAACTTCCCATTCTCGGTCCCCTTTGTAAGGGGGCCGCGTTGAAGCGGATAAGCAAGGCAAGATTCAGACCATGGCTAAGCGCTATCACCTTGCGAAGCGCTGAAAATCGAGGTCGTTAGCAGGCTAAGGGGATGGCGCTGCTGCACCGAAAAATGGCACATTGACGCACCTGCCTGTGCGCACCTCTCTGTTGTCCGGAATCCCTCATGGCTATCAGCAACGTTCAGTCCGCCGCCGCGTCGGCGTCCGCTCCTTCACAAAGCAGTCCGCTGGTCATGCGCATCATTGGCGCAGTGGCCCTGGCGCATTTGATCAACGACCTGATCCAGTCGGTGCTGCCGTCGATCTACCCGATGCTCAAGGCCAACTACGGCCTGACCTTCACCCAGGTTGGCCTGATCACCCTGACGTTCCAGCTGACGGCCTCCTTGCTGCAACCCTGGGTCGGTTATCACACTGACCGCCATCCCAAGCCCTGGCTGTTGCCCGCCGGCACGGTCTGCACCTTGATCGGGATTCTGATGATGTCGGTGGTCGGCAGTTTTCCGATGATACTGTTGGCGGCGGGGTTGATCGGCATCGGCTCCTCGACCTTTCACCCGGAAGCTTCTCGCGTGGCACGGCTGGCCTCGGGCGGGCGTTTCGGCCTGGCACAGTCGACCTTTCAGGTCGGCGGCAACGCGGGGTCGGCCTTCGGCCCATTGCTGGCGGCGGCGATCATCATCCCCTACGGGCAGGGGCATGTGGCCTGGTTCGGCTTGTTTGCGGTGTTCGCCCTGTTCGTGCTCTATCGGATCAGCCGCTGGTACGCCAACCACTTGAGCCTGTTCAAGCTCAAACAGGGTCAGGCGGCGACTCATGGCCTGTCCAGGGGGCGAGTGACCAGCGCGCTGGTGGTACTTGGGCTGCTGGTGTTTTCCAAGTACTTCTACATGGCCAGTTTCACCAGTTACTTCACCTTCTACCTGATCGAGAAGTTCGACCTTTCGGTGGCCAGTTCGCAGTTGCACCTGTTCCTGTTTCTCGGCGCGGTGGCGGCGGGGACGTTCTTCGGCGGGCCGATCGGCGACAAGATCGGGCGTAAGGCGGTGATCTGGTTCTCGATTCTCGGCGTCGCGCCGTTCACCCTGATCCTGCCGCACGTCGACCTGTTCTGGACCAGCATTCTCAGTGTGGTCATCGGCTTCGTGCTGGCGTCGGCGTTCTCGGCCATCGTGGTGTATGCCCAGGAACTGGTGCCGGGCAATGTCGGAATGATCGCCGGGGTGTTCTTCGGCCTGATGTTCGGCTTTGGCGGGATCGGGGCTGCTCTGCTGGGGCATCTGGCGGATATCCACGGCATCGAGTACGTGTACTTCCTGTGTTCATTCCTGCCGTTGCTGGGGGTGCTGGCGATCTTCCTGCCAAGAACCAAAAAAGCTTGATGCCTAAAAAGATCGCAGCCTTCGGCAGCTCCTACACTGGTATGGCGTACACCCTGTAGGAGCTGCCGAAGGCTGCGATCTTTTGTTATCTGCCATCAGGCACAAAAAAGCCGCGTATCAAACGCGGCTTTTTCCTGGGCGGGTGCTTAGTCCAGAAAACTTAGACGTTGAAGCGGAAGTGCATCACGTCGCCGTCTTTGACGATGTAGTCCTTGCCTTCCAGGCGCCATTTACCGGCTTCCTTGGTACCCGCTTCACCCTTGTACTGGATGAAGTCGTTGTAGGCGATCACTTCGGCGCGGATGAAGCCTTTTTCGAAGTCGGTGTGGATCACGCCAGCGGCTTGTGGTGCGGTGGCACCGACGCGGACGGTCCAGGCGCGGACTTCTTCGACACCGGCGGTGAAGTAGGTCTGCAGGTGCAGCATTTCGTAGCCCGCACGGATCACGCGGTTCAGCCCAGGTTCTTCCAGGCCCAGGGCTTCGAGGAACATGTCCTTCTCTTCGCCGTCGTCCAGCTCGGCGATTTCCGCTTCGATCTTGTTGCAGACCGGCACGACCATGGCGCCTTCTTCTTCGGCAATGGCCTTGACCACGTCCAGGTGCGGGTTGTTCTCGAAACCGTCTTCAGCGACGTTGGCGATGTACATGACCGGCTTGGTGGTCAGCAGGTGGAAGCCCTTGATCACCGCTTTCTCGTCGGTGCTCATGTTCTTCATCAGGCTGCGCGCCGGCTTGCCTTCGGTGAAGTGAGCGATCAGTTGCTCCAGCAGGCCTTTCTGAACGACGGCGTCCTTGTCGCCGCCCTTGGCGTTGCGCGCGACTTTCTGCAGTTGTTTTTCGCAGCTGTCGAGGTCGGCGAAGATCAATTCCAGGTCGATGATTTCGATGTCGCGTTTCGGGTCGACGCTGTTGGAGACGTGAATGACGTTCTCGTCCTCGAAGCAGCGGACCACGTGGGCGATGGCATCGGTTTCACGAATGTTGGCCAGGAACTTGTTGCCCAGGCCTTCGCCTTTCGACGCGCCGGCAACCAGGCCAGCGATGTCGACGAATTCCATGGTGGTCGGCAGGATGCGTTTCGGATTGACGATGGCGGCCAGGGCATCCAGGCGCGGATCCGGCATCGGCACGATACCGCTGTTGGGCTCGATGGTGCAGAAGGGGAAGTTCTCGGCCGCGATACCGGATTTGGTCAGCGCGTTGAACAGGGTGGACTTGCCGACGTTAGGCAGGCCGACGATGCCGCAATTGAATCCCATGGTGTTTCCCCTCGGATTAGAGTCAGGCCTTCTGGCTGTGCAGGTTTTTCATCGCGCGGTTCCATTCGCCGGCGAGAATATCCGGCAGCACGCCGAGGGCAAAGTCGATGCTGGCATCGAGTTTTTCCTGTTCGGCGCGTGGCGCACGACCCAGGACGAAATTTGAAACCATACTGGCAACGCCCGGGTGGCCAATGCCAAGCCGCAAGCGGTAGAAGGTATTCTGATTGCCCAGTTGCGCAATGATGTCGCGCAACCCGTTGTGACCGCCGTGGCCGCCACCCTGCTTGAGCTTGGCAACGCCCGGAGGCAGGTCGAGTTCGTCGTGCGCCACCAGGATCTCTTCAGGCTTGATGCGGAAGAAACCGGCGAGTGCCGCCACGGCCTGGCCGCTGCGGTTCATGTAGGTGGTGGGAATCAGCAGGCGAACATCCTGACCCTGGTGCGAATAGCGCCCGGTCAGGCCGAAATACTTGCGATCGGCCACAAGGTTGACGCCTTGGGCGTTCGCGATGCGCTCAACAAAAAGGGCCCCTGCGTTATGCCGGGTCTGTTCGTATTCAGCGCCTGGATTTCCCAGGCCAACGATCAGTTTAATGGCAGTCACGATAGGGGCCCTTCCTTGGAGTGGTGGATAACATCGCCGCAATCAGGGAAAGCGGCGAAAGTGGACGAACATTGCTCATTTACCATGAATGTAAACTCCGCGTTCTCGCCCGCTTTCTCGCTACGCTCTAGTCCGCGATGTTTCCGGTCACTCCGGCGTACAGAGTAAAATTACTCTGCAGCGCCTTCTGCAGCTTCTGGAGCAACACGTGGAGCGTGGACGTTGGCAACAGCCTTGTCATCACCGTGTGCCAGAGCAACAAACTCAACGCCTTTAGGGGCTTTGAGGTCGGACAGGTGAATGATCGAACCGATTTCGGCGTTAGCCAGGTCGACTTCGATGAATTCAGGCAGGTCTTTCGGCAGGCAGGACACTTCGATTTCCGAAGTGACGTGCGAGATTTCGCCGCCTTTCTTGACCGGTGCTTCTTCGTTGATGAAGTGCACTGGAACGATAGCGGTCAGTTTCTGGCCAGCTACTACGCGTACGAAGTCAGCGTGCATCACGTGGCCTTTGGCCGGGTGACGTTGCAGGGCTTTGATCACGACGTTTTGCTTGGTGCCGCCAACGTTCAGCTCGATGATGTGGCTGTAAGCCGCTTCGTTTTCGAGCAGTTTGGCAACTTCTTTGGCCAGCATGCTGATGGATTCAGGGGCTTTGTCGCCACCGTAAACTACAGCTGGAACCAGGCTTGCGAGACGACGCAGGCGGCGGCTCGCACCTTTCCCCAGGTCGGAACGCACTTCAGCATTCAGAGTAAAATCGTTCATGTTGTATCTCCAAAATAACCACACTCGCCCCAGCGTTTGCGACCAGCGCTAAAGGCGATATGGGCAAAAAAGCCCCGCCCCGACAGGAATGCCGGGGCGGGGCGCTTTTCGTCAACGAGAAGTTCGAGAAGGGCAGGGCCCTTAACGGAACATCGCGCTGATCGATTCTTCATTGCTGATGCGGCGAACCGCCTCGGCAACTACCGGTGCGATATCCAGTTGGCGGATACGCGCACAGGCTTGTGCTGCAGCGGACAGCGGGATGGTGTTGGTCACCACCAGCTCGTCCAGCACGGAATTTTCGATGTTTTCGATCGCCCGACCGGACAGCACAGGGTGCGTACAGTAGGCGAAAACCTTGGCAGCGCCATGCTCTTTCAAGGCCTTGGCCGCGTGGCACAGGGTGCCGGCGGTATCGACCATGTCATCGACCAGAATACAGGTACGCCCTTCGACATCACCGATGATATGCATCACTTCAGAGTGATTGGCTTTCTCACGGCGTTTGTCGATGATCCCGAGATCCACGCCCAGGGATTTGGCAACAGCCCGTGCACGCACGACGCCACCAATGTCCGGGGACACGATCATCAGGTTTTCGAAGCGCTGATCTTCAATGTCATCCACCAGAACCGGGGAGCCGTAGATGTTATCTACCGGAATATCGAAGAAACCCTGGATTTGGTCAGCATGCAGATCAACCGTGAGAACACGGTCGATGCCGACTACGGTAAGCATGTCAGCGACGACTTTCGCGCTGATAGCCACACGTGCGGAACGCGGACGGCGATCCTGACGGGCATAACCAAAGTAAGGAATAACAGCAGTGATACGAGTAGCCGAGGAGCGGCGGAAGGCGTCAGCCATCACTACCAGTTCCATCAGGTTATCGTTGGTCGGAGCGCAAGTCGGCTGAATAATGAAGACATCCTTACCGCGGACGTTTTCATTGATCTCGGCTGTAATTTCGCCGTCGGAGAACTTACCGACAGAGATGTCACCGAGAGGGATATGCAGCTGACGTACGACACGCCGAGCCAGATCGGGGTTAGCATTCCCCGTAAAGACCATCATCTTGGACACGCGCAGTACCTAGAGGCTGAGGGTAACCTGGATGAGTATAGAAAATGGCAGGGGCGGCTGGATTCGAACCAACGCATGGCAGGATCAAAACCTGCTGCCTTACCGCTTGGCGACGCCCCTGTATCTGTTGCAACGAGTACCCAGTACTCGGTTCCTTTAGAGCAGGTCTTGCAGCTTGCGATGCAACATCGAAATGTTGCTTCCTTTTGCTACAAACCCTGTAAGGGTCTCTGTAAGAAGGGCCGAGACTTTATCAGCTTCAGCTTTGCTTGGGAAGCCCCCAAACACACAACTTCCAGTTCCGGTGAGTTTTGCTTCGGTAAATTTACCTAGCAAATTCAAGGCGTTACGAACTTCTGGATAACGTCTTGCTACCACCGGCAAGCAGTCATTACGACTGTTTCCCTTGGGAACGGGGCGCACTTTAATGGGCGGCGTGTTACGTGTCAACAACGGATCGGAAAAAATTTCTGCTGTGCTTACAGAGACTTGCGGTACCAGTACGACGTACCAGGGTTCCTCGGGTTCAACAGGGGTCAGTTTCTCCCCCACGCCCTCGGCAAAAGCCGCATGGCCGCGCACGAAAACCGGGACATCGGCCCCCAGCGTCAGGCCCAGGGCGGCAAGCCGGTCTTCGTCCCAGCCCAGTTGCCACAGGTGATTGAGGCCGAGCAGGGTGGTCGCGGCATTCGAGCTGCCACCACCGATCCCGCCACCCATGGGCAGGACCTTGTCGATCCAGATATCGATCCCCAGCGCACAGCCGGATTGTTCCTGGAGTTTCCTCGCGGCCTTGACGATCAGATTGCTGTCGTGGGGGACGCCTTCGAATTCAGTGTGCAACTGAATCACATCGTCTTCACGCACGGCGAAGGTGATTTCGTCGCCGTAATCGAGAAACTGAAACAGGGTCTGCAGTTCGTGGTAGCCATCTTCACGGCGACCCAGAATGTGCAGCATCAAATTGAGTTTGGCCGGGGAAGGCAGGGTCAGGCGATTCGCAGCCATGTCACAACCCCAGTTTGCGCGGTTGCCAGGCCTTGATGACCAGCGTGACATCAAGGTCGGTGCCGTGCAGTTTGATCCGCTCGGGCAACCAGTAACCGTTCTGCTCGGTGTAGGCGGTGTATTCGACCTGCCAGCCGTCCTGTTCCAGATTGGCCAGGCGGCTATCGCCATCCAGGGTCAGGCGGCTCTTGCTGTCCGGCGCCGGCAACCCGCGGACCCACCAGGCCAGGTTGGAAACCGGCAATTTCCAGCCCAGCTGCTCTTCAAGCAGCACATCCGGAGCCGACGCTTCGTATCGCCCTTGATTGGCGACTTCCAGGGACACCTTGCCGGGACGACCGGTCAGGCGAGCGGCGCCGCGACCCAGGGGGCCGGAAAGGCGGATGTCGTAGTAATCCTGGCGCTGCAACCAGAACAGCGTGCCGCTGCCAGAATCTTTTGGCGCACGAATGCCGATCTTGCCGTCGATCTGCCACCCATCGAGGGCGGTCAGTTGCTGTTTGTGTTCGCGCCATTGGGCGGGGTTGCCGTGGCCCTCGACCGATTCGCGGGCGCCGAAGCCCGCGCAACCGGCGAGCAGGGCGATGAAGCTGAAAACAATGATGTGGCGCAAAAACATAATCTTAAAGAGTCTCTGATCCGGTCAGGCGCTTGATGGTGCTGCGCAGGGTAGGGCTGTCGGGTTGTGCCTTGAGGAACTTGTCCCAGATTTGCCGGGCTTCGCGCTGCTTGCCGTTGGCCCACAGGACTTCGCCCAGGTGCGCGGCGACTTCCTGGTCCGGGAAGCGTTCCAGGGCCTGGCGCAGCAAGCGCTCCGCTTCGTCAAGGTTGCCCAGGCGGAAATTCACCCAGCCAAGGCTGTCGAGTACCGCCGGGTCTTCCGGATTGATCTGGTGCGCCTGTTCGATCAGGGCCTTGGCTTCGACATAGCGCGTCGTACGGTCGGACAGGGTGTAGCCGAGGGCATTCAGCGCCATCGCATTGTCCGGGTCGCGCTTGATGATCAGTCGCAGGTCTTTTTCCATCTGCGCCAGGTCATTGCGTTTTTCTGCTTGCATGGCCCGGGTGTAGAGCAGGTTGAGATCGTCCGGGTATTGCTGCAGCGCCTTTTCCAGCACTTTCCAGGCCTTGTCGCCCTGTTTATTGGCAGACAGGGTTTCGGCTTCGATCAGGTACAACTGGATCGCGTAGTCCGGTTGTTCATCGCGTTCAGTCGCAAGTTTGCTCTGGGCTTCGGCGGTCTTGCCGTTACCCATCAGGATATCGGCCTGGCGCAATTGTGCCGGCAGGTAGTCGTTACCCGGACCGACCTGGCCGTACTCGATCAGCGCGCCCTGTGGATCGTTGCGCTCCTCGGCGATTCGCCCCAGGTTCAGGTGTGCTGAATCGACGTGGCTGTCGCGGGCGATCAAGTCCTCCAGATAACCCTTGGCCTCGTTCCAGGCCTTGGCTTCCAGGCAGACCAGCGCCAGGGAGTAACGCAACTCGTCGTCTTCCGGGTATTGCTGGACCAGGCTGGAGAACTCGGCTTTCGCGTCGTCCATGCGGTCCTGTTCGACCAGCATGCGGGCGTAGGTCAGGCGCAGGCGCTTGTCGTCCGGGTATTTCCTGATGCTTTTTTGTAGCAGCGGCAGGGCTTCTTCGCCGCGATCAAGGGATTGCAGCAGGCGCGCGCGCAGCAGGATCGGGGCGATTTCGCCGTCGTCCGGCGGGTTGTCTTCCAGCAGGGTCAGCGCGCCCCGGGAGTCGCCGTCCTGCTGCATCAGCAAGGCCTTGCCGAAAATCAGCTGGCCGTTGTTCGGATGACGCTGCAGCAAACGGTCGAAGCTCTTCATCAAGCCGTTACGCGTGTCCTGGTCGGTGTCGGCCGCGGACAGGGCGAGGAAGTCGAAATGGGTGTCGCCCTTGCCCTGCAGGACTTTCTCCATGTAGACCATGGAGTCGTCATAGCGCCCGGCGCGCGCCAGTTGCACGGCGGCGGCCCGTTGCGCCTCGAGGTCGTCGGGAGCGTTTTTCGCCCAGATCAGCGCGGTGTCCAGGGCAGCCTGATCGGCGCCCAGGTATTCGGCGATGCGGAATGCCCGCTCGGAGATGCCCGGATCCTGGGTATTGATGGCCTGGGTCACGTAGTTGTCCAGGGCAATGTCGAAACGATTGCGCTGGCCAGCCAGTTCGGCGCTCAGCAGGCTGAAGACGGTGTCTTCGCTGAACGAGCTGTAAACCTTGGGCTTTTCAGGTGCCGGGGTGCTGTCTTCAGCCGGTGGCGTACCGTCCGGCGACACGGGTGCCAAGGCCTGGCAGCCGCTGAGGAAGACAAAAGCGAGAAGCAACGCGGAAGATCTATTCATATAGGAAGAGGACGACTAACCTGCGGTCGGATCATCATGACACAAGCCTTGGGCCAAACATAACCGGCCCGCCAATTTACCCATCGCCCCAATACCCGCAGGAGCTGCCGAAGGCCGCGATCTTTTGATCTTGCTTTACAACAGCACGAGATCGCAGCCGAAGGCAGCGCCTGCAAAAGCAGTAAACGAGAAGCGCTCGCAAACGCAGGTCTCGCCTACCAGGCCAATAGATATCGAGTAGTTGTTCTGAATCTGGCGAAGTAGGACAATTGCCGGCTTCACGTCACCATCAGCGACTTTGAATGGCCTTCCTTGCACTCGGTATTAACCACAAGACTGCTTCAGTAGACGTCCGCGAGCGCGTGGCCTTTACCCCTGAGCAGCTGGTTGAGGCCTTGCAGCAGCTCTGCCGACTTACCGACAGCCGCGAAGCTGCGATCCTCTCCACCTGCAATCGCAGTGAACTCTATATAGAACAGGATCACCTGTCGGCCGATGTCGTGCTGCGCTGGCTGGCCGAATATCACCATTTGAGCCTCGATGAGCTGCGTCAAAGCGCTTATGTGCACGAAGATGATGCGGCAGTTCGTCACATGATGCGGGTCGCCTCCGGGCTCGATTCGCTGGTGTTGGGCGAGCCGCAGATTCTCGGCCAGATGAAATCGGCCTACGCCGTGGCGCGTGAGGCGGGCACCGTCGGTCCGTTGCTCGGGCGGCTGTTCCAGGCCACGTTCAACGCGGCCAAGCAGGTGCGCACCGACACGGCGATCGGGGAAAACCCGGTGTCCGTGGCCTTTGCCGCGGTCAGCCTGGCCAAACAGATTTTCAGCGACCTGCAACGCAGCCAGGCCTTGCTGATTGGTGCTGGCGAGACCATTACCCTGGTCGCCCGCCATCTGCATGATCTGGGGGTCAAGCGTATCGTGGTGGCCAACCGTACGCTGGAGCGCGCGAGCATCCTGGCCGAACAGTTCGGCGCTCACGCGGTGCTGTTGTCGGACATTCCGGCAGAACTGGTGCGCAGCGACATCGTCATCAGCTCGACCGCCAGCCAACTGCCGATCCTTGGCAAGGGCGCGGTGGAAAGTGCCCTGAAGCTGCGCAAGCACAAGCCGATCTTCATGGTGGACATTGCCGTTCCACGGGATATCGAGCCTGAAGTCGGCGAACTGGACGACGTTTACCTGTACAGCGTCGACGACCTCCACGAAGTGGTCGCCGAGAACCTCAAGAGCCGTCAGGGCGCTGCGCAGGCCGCGGAAGAAATGGTCTCGGTCGGTGCCGAAGATTTCATGATCCGCCTGCGCGAACTGGCGGCGGTGGACGTGCTCAAGGCCTATCGTCAACAGAGCGAACGCTTGCGCGACGAAGAATTGCAAAAGGCCCAGCGCCTGCTGGCCAACGGCGGCAGCGCCGAAGAGGTGCTGGTGCAACTGGCCCGCGGCCTGACCAACAAACTGATGCACGCGCCGAGCGTGCAGTTGAAAAAGCTCTCTGCCGAAGGGCGCCTCGATGCGCTGGCGATGGCTCAGGAACTCTTTGCCCTCCATGAGGGCTCATCGGAAAGCTTTTCGGATAAGAAACCGCAATGAAAGCGTCACTGCTCAATAAGCTGGACATCCTCCAGGACCGTTTCGAGGAATTGACCGCCTTGCTTGGCGACGGCGAGGTCATTTCCGATCAGAACAAATTCCGCACCTATTCCAAGGAATACGCGGAAGTCGAGCCGATTGTCGACACCTATAAGCAGTTGCTCAAAGTGCAGGGCGACCTCGAAGGTGCGCAGGCGCTGCTCAAGGACAGCGACCCGGACATGCGTGAAATGGCCGTGGAAGAAGTGCGCGAGGCCAAGGAGCGCCTGGTCGAACTGGAAGCCAGCCTGCAACGCATGCTGCTGCCCAAGGACCCGAACGACGGGCGTAACGTGTTTCTCGAAATCCGTGCCGGCACCGGCGGTGACGAGGCGGCGATTTTCTCCGGCGACCTGTTCCGCATGTATTCGCGGTACGCCGAGCGTCGTGGCTGGCGCGTGGAGATCCTCTCGGAAAACGAAGGCGAACATGGCGGCTATAAAGAAGTCATCGCCCGGGTTGAGGGCGACAACGTCTACGGCAAGCTGAAGTTCGAATCCGGCGCCCACCGCGTACAACGGGTCCCGGCGACAGAATCCCAGGGTCGCATCCACACCTCGGCCTGCACGGTGGCGGTATTGCCCGAGCCGGACGAGCAGGAAGCCATCGAAATCAACCCGGCGGACCTGCGGATCGACACCTACCGCTCCTCCGGAGCCGGTGGCCAGCACGTCAACAAGACCGACTCGGCCATTCGTATCACCCACTTGCCGTCGGGGATCGTGGTCGAGTGCCAGGAAGAACGGTCGCAGCACAAGAACCGCGCCCGCGCCATGTCCTGGCTGTCGGCCAAGCTCAATGACCAGCAGACCAGCGCCGCCGCCAATGCCATCGCCAGCGAGCGCAAGTTGCTGGTGGGGTCCGGTGACCGTTCCGAGCGCATCCGCACCTACAACTTTGCCCAGGGTCGGGTAACCGATCACCGGGTCAACCTGACCCTCTACTCCCTCGACGAAATCCTCGCCGGTGGCGTCGACGCGGTGATCGAGCCATTGCTGGCCGAGTATCAGGCCGATCAACTGGCAGCGATAGGTGAGTAAATGACGATCATTGCCAGTTTGTTGCGCGCCGCCGAATTGCCAGACTCGCCCACCGCGCGCCTGGATGCCGAATTGTTGCTGGCGGCGGCGCTGGGCAAGTCCCGCAGCTTTCTGCACACCTGGCCGGAGCGCATCGTTCCGAGCGAAGCCGCGCTGGCCTTTGCCGAATATTTGCAGCGTCGTCGCGGCGGCGAGCCGGTGGCTTACATTCTGGGTCAGCAAGGTTTCTGGAAGCTCGACCTGGAAGTGGCACCGCACACGCTGATCCCGCGCCCGGACACCGAATTGCTGGTGGAGGCCGCACTCGAACTGTTGCCGCCTACCCCTGCAAGCGTCCTGGACCTTGGCACCGGCAGCGGGGCCATCGCACTGGCCCTGGCCAGCGAGCGTCCGGCGTGGAAAGTCACGGCCGTGGACCGCGTGCCCGAAGCCGTGGCCCTGGCCGAGCGCAATCGCCAGCGCCTGCATTTGAACAACGCCAAGGTACTTGCCAGTCATTGGTTCAGCGCCCTGGAAGGCCAGCGTTTTGAGCTGATCATCAGCAACCCGCCGTATATCGCCGCGACCGATCCGCACCTGGTGGAAGGCGATGTGCGCTTCGAACCGGCCAGCGCCCTGGTGGCCGGGGTCGACGGGCTCGACGATCTGCGCTTGATCGTCGCCCAGGCACCGGATCATCTGGTGAGCGGTGGCTGGCTTATGCTCGAACACGGTTACGATCAAGCCGCGGCGGTCCGCGACCTGCTGCTGACCCGTGGTTTTGAAGAGGTCCACAGCCGCACCGATCTGGGCGGTCACCAACGCATCAGTCTGGGACGCCTGCCGTGCTGAATGATCAGGAATTGCTGCGCTACAGCCGGCAGATTCTGCTGGCGCACATCGACATCGACGGTCAGTTGCGGCTCAAAGACAGCCGCGTGCTGATCGTCGGCCTCGGCGGTCTCGGTGCGCCGGTAGCGCTGTATCTCGCGGCGGCGGGGGTTGGAGAGCTGCATCTGGCGGATTTTGACACGGTCGACCTGACCAACCTGCAACGCCAGATCATTCATGACACCGACAGCGTCGGCCTGAGCAAAGTCGATTCGGCGATCAAGCGCCTGACGGCCATCAATCCCGAGATACAACTGGTCGCCCACCGTTCGGCGCTGGATGAAGACACCCTGGCGACTGTCGTGGCGGGGGTGGACCTGGTCCTGGACTGTTCCGACAATTTCTCCACCCGTGAAGCGGTCAACGCCGCTTGCGTGGCCAGCGGCAAGCCTTTGGTCAGCGGCGCGGCGATTCGTCTCGAAGGGCAATTGTCGGTGTTCGACCCGCGTCGTGCTGAAAGCCCGTGCTACCACTGTTTATACGGGCACGGCAGCGAGGCTGAATTGACCTGCAGCGAAGCCGGGGTCGTCGGCCCGTTGGTCGGGTTGGTGGGCAGCCTGCAGGCCCTTGAAGCGCTGAAGTTGCTGGCCGGTTTCGGCGAACCGTTGGTAGGTCGCCTGTTGTTGATCGATGCCTTGGGCTCGCGCTTTCGTGAGTTGCGGGTCAAGCGGGATCCGGGTTGCAGCGTCTGTGGGCCCAAGCATGCGTGAAGCGCCGATCGGCGTGTTCGACTCCGGTGTCGGTGGGCTTTCGGTGCTGGCCGAGATCCAGCGGTTGCTGCCCAACGAATCGCTGTTGTACGTCGCCGATTGCGGGAACATTCCCTACGGCGAGAAAACGCCGCAATTCATCCAGCAGCGTTGCAGTGTCATGGCCGATTTTTTTCAACGCCAGGGCGCCAAGGCGCTGGTACTGGCCTGCAACACCGCCACCGTCGCCGGCGTTGCCGACCTGCGCCGCGATTATCCCCAATGGCCCATCGTCGGGATGGAGCCCGCCGTCAAACCCGCTGCGGCCGCCACCCGAAGCGGCGTGGTCGGGGTGCTGGCCACGACGGGTACATTGCAGAGCGCCAAGTTCGCGGCGTTGCTCGACCGTTTCGCCACCGATGTGCGGGTGATCACCCAACCTTGCCCGGGGTTGGTGGAGCTGATCGAGAACGGCGATCTGCACAGTCCGGCCCTGCGCCAGTTGCTTGAGCGTTACGTTCAGCCGCTGCTTGCCGACGGCGCGGACACCATCATTCTCGGCTGCACCCATTACCCCTTCCTCAAGCCGTTGCTCAAGCAGATGATCCCCGATGACATCAGCCTGATCGACACCGGCGCCGCCGTCGCCCGGCAACTTCAACGCTTGCTGGCCGAACGCGAGCTGCTCGCCGCAGGGCCCGCCCGTGCCGCGCAGTTCTGGACCAGTGCCGATCCCGCTCATTTCAGAAATATCTTGCCGATTTTGTGGCAGACCGCTGGCGTTGTGCAAAGCTTCAGCGTGTAGGCAGGTTTTGGGGCGAGCGACTAATTGGGGTGAACTTCTAATAAATCGTCGACTTCTATAGCTGTGAGCGTCGAGCAATAAAAAAACCAAACGAATCGTTCGGAAAGGAAGTTTCTATGAAGCGACTATTCTGCTTGGCCGCGATTGCGGCTGCACTGATGGGGCACAGTTTTACCGCACAGGCGGCAGGCGTGGAGTTCGCGGTCGGCCAGACCGGCGAGTCGACCATGACGTATCGCCTGGGCATGCAATTCGATTGGGACAAGAGCTGGTGGCAGAGTGACGTGGGTCGACTGACCGGTTACTGGAGCGGCGCCTATACCTACTGGGAAGGCGATAAAACCTCCGGCAACAACAGCCTGTCGTTCTCTCCCGTGTTTGTGTACGAGTTTGCCGGTCAGAACGTCAAGCCGTACGTGGAACTTGGCGTGGGCGTGGCGTTGTTTTCCGACACTGAAATCGAGAACAACAACCTCGGTAGCGCCTTTCAGTTCGAAGACCGCCTGGGGGTCGGCCTGCGCTTTGCGGGCGGGCATGAAGTCGGGATTCGAGCGACGCACTATTCCAATGCCGGCATCAGCAGCCCGAACAACGGTGTTGAGAGTTACGCACTTCACTACACGTTACCGTTGTAATCACCGCATAACCAATGTGGGAGCGGGCTTGCTCGCGAAAGCAGTTTCACATTCAACACGTGTGTTAACTGGCAGTCCGCTTTCGCGAGCAAGCCCGCTCCCACATTAGATCTTTGCTGACCTGAATTTCAGCGGTACGCCGTCAATATCCCCTGGCGTTCGTCAATGCATTCCGGTGCGCCCATCTCGAATTCCCGGCAAATCAGCGGGCGCTTTTCGTAGATGGTGCACATCATCGTGTCGCGATCCAGCGCGGCGCACCAGCCGTCGTCCAGGCGCAACATGACTTCCCCACCCCAATCATCGGTATCGATATAGCGCTCGGGCACACCGGTGTCGGTGATCAGCATGACTTCAAGCTGGCAGCAGCAGGCTGCACAGGTCGAGCATGTCACGACCGGTTCGGTGATCTGCGTGTGGGGAATGGTTTTCATGGCGCGCAGTGTAAGGCAGTCAGTCGTTGCTGTGTGAAAGGCCAGACGGACGCTCAGTCCTGTGTATCGCCCACGAAACGCTGCGCCATCTCATGCAGGAGCGGAAACAGCAGCGCCCACAGCAGACCGATGCCGATCAAGGTGGGCAGTTCTCCATGGGGAAACTGCACCCCGGCCAATTGCCCTCCGGCGTAATACGACAGCGGCGCGGCGATGGCGCCCAGCAGGCTTGCCCGCCATTTGGGCCTGGCAGTCCACGACAGGCAGTGGCGCAGGGTGGTCGCCAGCAGGGCCCACAGCAGCATCAGCCACAGCGGAATCAGCGGCGAGAAATCGTTGAACCGGAACACCCCCAGCCAGCGCAACGCGCCGTCGACCGCAGTACCGAGGAGCACCACGCTGAGAATCAATCGGCCTTCCTCTGCCCAGCTACTTATCCACAGCAGGTGAATCACCAGTGCCCCCAGCGGCACGCATAGCCAAAGACTGTTGCCGCCGGCCACGCAAGCAAACCAACCAAGCTGGAACAGCGCGGCGTTGGCCAGGCGTTCAAGCATCGAAACGGCCGAGCAGGGGCGCGGTGATCGCCGAGGGCTTCGCCAGCAGTAGCTGCGCGGTACCGATGCTGCGCTCCAGGAAACCGCCTTCGCAGTAACACAGGTAAAACTCCCACAGCCTCAGGAAATACTCGTCGTAGCCCAATTCCCCAAGGCGCGCCTGGGCATGGCGAAAATTCACATGCCACAGGCGCAGGGTGCGTGCGTAATGCAGGCCGAAGTCCTCCATGTGCAGCAGGTTCATGTCGGTGTCGCGGCTGACGATCTCCAGCATCTTCTGCACGCAGGGCAGGGCGCCGCCGGGGAATATGTAGCGCTGGATGAAATCGACACTGCGCCTGGCCTGTTCGTAGCGCTGCTCGCGAATGGTGATGGTCTGCAACAGCATCAAGCCGTTGCTCTTGAGCAACTGCGCGCATTGCTTGAAATAGGTCGGCAAAAAGCGGTGGCCGACCGCTTCGATCATCTCGATCGACACCAGTTTGTCGTATTGCCCGGTGAGGTCGCGATAGTCCTTGAGCAACAACGTCACCTGGTCTTGCAGCCCCAGGGTTGCAATCCGCTGCGCGGTATACGCGTGCTGCTCCCGGGAGAGCGTGGTGGTGGTCACCTTGCAACCGTAGTGCTGGGCCGCGTACAGCGCCATGCTGCCCCAGCCCGTGCCGATTTCCAGCAAGTGGTCACTGGGTTTGAGGTCGAGCTTGCGGCAGATTCGCTCCAGCTTGTTCAACTGCGCCTGTTCGAGGCTGTCCTCGGGGCTCAGGAATTGCGCGGCCGAGTACATCATGGTCGGGTCGAGAAACTGTTCGAACAGGTCATTGCCCAGGTCATAGTGGGCGGCAATGTTTTTCTGCGAGCCCTTGCGGGTGTTGCGGTTGAGCCAGTGCAGTCCCTGGACGAACGGCCGGCCGAGTTTGGCCAGGCCGCCTTCCAGTGCATCCAGCACCTCAAGGTTGCTGACGAAAATCCGCACCACCGCGGTCAGGTCCGGCGAACTCCAGTAGCCATGAATGTAGGCCTCGCCCGCCCCGATCGAACCCTTGCTCGCCACCAGTCCCCAGGCGGCGGCATCGTGGATCTGGATTTCCCCCAGCAAATGACTGCCGGCGGTGCCGAACACGTGCCGTTCGCTCTCGTCGATCACCACCAGTTGCCCGTGCCTGAGGTGCGCGAGTTGGCGCAATACTCCTCGGCGCAGCAGCGACCCGGTCAGGCCGTTGGTGCTCAACAGGCTGGCTTTGGCCAGGACGCTAGAGGATTTCATGGCGGCGATCCTTGGGCGGAACGATGGCGGTTTGAAAGCTGCCATCGGCAGCCTGATGAGCAAATAGCGGTACGCGCTTGAGCAGCAGGCGCAGGGCTTGCCAGTAAATCGCCAGGCAGGTTTTCGCGGTCATCCAGGGGAAGCGCCGCAAGTAACGGTGCAGGCTGGCCCGATCCAGCGTTTCGCGTTTGAGGTTCAGCGTCGCGTCGAACAGTTTCAGATCGCCTTGCCAGTCCGCCATGTGCACACCGAGCTTTTTCGCGGCGGGGCTGAAGCTCATGCGGTGTTCGAGATCCCGGGGTAAAAACGGCGATACGTGAAAGGCCTTGGCGACGGCGAAATGTTGATGGAAATCGTGCAGCTCCTCTGGCGTCCTGGCCGGCAGCACGTAGTGATACTGCTCGTGCCACGGGGTATTGGTGACTTCGGCGAGAATCGCCGCCAGTTGACCATCGGCTTCGTAGCAGTAGAAAAAGCTGACCGGGTTGAACGACAGTCCCCAGCTGCGAGGTTGCGTCAGCAGGCAGATTGCACCTTGTGGTGCATGGCCGATGGCCTGGCGAACCTGTTCGCGCACGGCGTCGCTCAGGCGTTCGCCCTTGTCGGTAAAGGTCTTGAGGTAATCGCGTTCGCGAAACGAAAAGGGCGAGAAACGATGGCTGCCCGACAGGCGCGACAACCCCAGCACCGCGTCCTGCTCATCCAGATCGAGGTAAAGCAAGCCGATCCGGTAGCGAAACTCATGGCGTTTTGGCGAGAACCGCCGGTGGGCGATCCAGCCGCTGTAAAGGGCGCTGTTCACAGGGTTTCACCGAAGGATCGGGCCACGCGCAGCGCGCTGACCACGCCATCCTCGTGGAATCCGTTGGCCCAGTAGGCGCCGCAATAAAAGGTGTGTTGCGCGCCGTTCAATTCTTCCCAGCGTTCTTGCGCGGCCACGGCTGTCAGGCTGTATTGGGGATGGGCATAGGTGAATCTGCCGAGCACCAGGGCCGTGTCGATGCCGGCGCTCTGGTTCAGGCTGACGCAATAGGTGGTATCGCTCTGGATGCCCTGCAGGAGGTTCATGTCGTAGGTCACGGTGGACCGCGTGTGCCCGGTGCCGCCAAGGCGATAGTTCCAGCTGGCCCGGGCGAGTTTTCGCGCAGGCAGCAGGCGCGTGTCGGTGTGCAGCACCACTTCGTTGTCGGCGTAGGGCAGGGCGCCGAGGATCGATTGTTCGCTGGCGCTGGGTGTGGCCAGCAGGCCCAGCGCCTGATCGCTGTGGCAGGCGAACACCACTTTGTCGAAGCGTTCGCGGCCGGCGGCGCTGTGGATCACCACGCCGTCTTCATCGCGCTCGACGCGCGTAACGGGGCAGTTGAGCCGGATCTTCTCTGAGTAGCTTGCCGTCAGGGGGGCGATGTAGGCACTGGATCCGCCTTCGATCACGCACCATTGCGGTCGATGATTGACCGACAGCAAGCCGTGATTCTTGAAAAAGCGGACAAAGCCACGCAGCGGAAAACCCAGCATGTCGGCCATGGACATCGACCAGATCGCCGCGCCCATGGGCACGATGTAATGCAGGATGAAGCGCTCGCCGTAACCGCCGGCCTTGAGGTACTGATCCAGCGTGGTGTCGGCGCTGATCCGGCCTTCGGACAGGTCAAGCTGCGATTGCCTGTTGAAGCGCAGGATGTCCCGCAGCATGCCCCAGAAACCCGGCGACAGCAGGTTGCGGCGCTGGGCAAAGAGGCTGTTGAGGTTGTTGCCGTTGTAGGACAGGCCACTGTCCGGGTCGGTGACCGAGAAGCTCATCTGCGTCGGTTTGAAACCTACGCCAATCTGGCCCAGCAGGCGTATGAAATGGGGGTATGTCCAGTCGTTGAACACGATGAAACCGGTGTCCACCGCATGGCGCTGACCATCGGTGGTCACTTCCACGGTGTGGGTGTGGCCGCCAACCCGGTCGCCGGCCTCGAACAGGGTGATCTCGTGGCGGCGATTGAGCAGGTAGGCGCTGGTCAGCCCCGAGATACCGCTGCCGATAATGGCGATGTTCACGGAACATCCTTGATCGGCGGGTTGCTGCGCACCATGCGTTTGCCAATTTCGAGCTTCACACGGTTGGGCAATTTCGACAGCGGCCAGAGCGCCGCCATGAACAGCGCCGGGAAGGCGATCTCCAGCGGCCGATGCTTGAGCTTGGCGAAGATGTGCTGCGCGGCCTTGGCCGCCGGCCAACTGAGGGGCATGGGGAAATCATTTTTCGCGGTCAGCGGTGTGTCGACAAAACCGGGGCTGACCACGGTCACTTCGATGCCTTCGGGTGCCAGGTCAATACGCAACGACTCGAACAGGTAGCGCAGCCCGGCTTTCGATGCACCGTAGGCTTCGGCCCGCGGCAGCGGCAGGTAGGTCACCGAGCTGGCGACACCCACCAGGTGCGGCGCCAGGCCTGCCCGCAACAAGGGCAGGGCCGCTTCGATGCAATAACTGCTGGCCAGCAGGTTGGTGCGCACGACGTGCTCGATGATCGAGGCATCGAACTGCTGGACGTCGACGTATTCACAGGTGCCGGCATTCAGTATCACCGTATCGAGCGAACCCCACTCTTGCGCGATTTGCTCGCCGATTTCGCGCACCGTCTGGCTGTTGGTCAGGTCGCCGGGGACAATCAAAACCTGCCCGGGATAGCGCTGCGACAAGACTTTCAGGGGCGCTACCGAGCGCGAACTGACGGCCAGGTGTGCACCGGTTTTCAGTATTTCTTCGGCCAGCGAGGCGCCGATGCCACTGCTGGCACCGGTCAGCCAATAGCGCCGTGGAGACGTAAAACTCATCCCATTCTCCTTTTCAGCCAGGCGATCGCCCGGCCCACTACGGGTAGATGTTCATAAATCAGCGCCCCGGCGTCGAAGTAGTCCCGGTGGCGATAGACCTTGTCGCGCCAGCGCAGGTGTGAGCAGCCGTCGACGCGAATCAACTGGCCGTTGGCCAGGCGCGGATGGCGGTAGCTCATGACCCAGCGCAGATAACCCTCGCCTTCGGCCACCTGGTCATAGCCGTGGAATTCGAACTGCAGTTCGCTGACGTTGGCGTACAGATCGCCGAAGTAGCTGCGCAAATGCCCAAGCCCCTGCACGTCATGCAAAGGGTCGGTGAAATGCACGTCGGCGCTGTACAGCTCATCCAGGCGTTGCAGATTGTCTTTGTCCAGGCTGGAAAACTGCCCGGCAAAACGCTGGAGGAACTCACTCATAGCCACCTCCGGCATCCTGTTGTCGCGATGGCAGGTTTTTGAACGCCGCCAGCGCACGGGTGCGGGACGTACTTAGATTGACGATTGGCGAGGGGTAATCGGCAACCCCGAACAGCCCGCCGAGGTTCGCCGGGTTGTGCACGTCTTTTTTGTTCAGCTCCGCCAGTTCCGGCAGCCAGTGCTTGATGAAGATCCCTTCGGGGTCGAATTTTTCCGATTGGCTCAGCGGGTTGAATATCCGGAAATAGGGCGCCGAGTCGGTGCCGGTGGACGAACTCCACTGCCAGCCGCCGTTGTTCGCTGCGAGGTCGCCATCGATCAGGTGGCGCATGAAAAAGCGTTCGCCTTCACGCCAGTCGATCAGCAGGTTCTTGGTCAGGAACATGGCGACCACCATGCGCAAGCGGTTGTGCATCCAGCCGGTTTCGAGCAATTGACGCATGGCCGCATCGATGATCGGCAAACCGGTGCGCGCTTGTTGCCAGGCGGCCAGTTCGTCGGGGGCCTGGCGCCAGGCCAGGGCTTCGGTTTCCGGGCGAAAGGCGCGGTGGCGGGACACCCGTGGGTAGCCCACCAGGATGTGTTTGTAGAATTCGCGCCACAACAGCTCGTTGATCCAGGTCACGGCCCCGACCTTGCCGCTTTCGAACTCGCCCTGATTACTTTGCAAAGCCGCGTGCAAGCACTGGCGTGGCGAAATGACCCCGGCTGCGAGGTAGGTCGACAGCTGGCTGGTGCCGGGTTTGGCCGGGAAGTCGCGCTCACTTTTGTAGTAGTCGATCTGGGCGTCGGCGAAGGTGTCGAGGCGGCGCCGGGCTTCGGCTTCACCGGCAGGCCAGAGGGCGCGCAGGGATTCGCCGGGCGTTTCAAAGCCTTCGACCGTCGAGGGGACGGCATCGCTGTCGAGGGCCAGCGGCGATTGAACCATGGGAGCGCTGACCAGGCCCGGCAGTGAACGGTGCAGCCGGTCGTAGCACACCTTGCGGAACTGACTGAAGACCTGGAAGTAAGTGCCGGTTTTGGTCAGCACGGTGCCAGGCGCGAAGAGCAACTGGTCTAGATAGCTGCGCCATTGGATGCCCTTGGCCTGCAGCGCCTGCGCAACCGCCGCGTCACGACGGCTTTCGTGAATGCCGTACTCCTCGTTGACGTGCACCGCGTCGATGTTCAATTGCTGACAAAGTTCGAGCAACACCTTCGGTGCGTCGTCCCAGCGAGGGGCCGTGCGGATCAGCAGGGGAATGTTCAGTTCGCCCAGCGCCTGGCTCATTTCGGCAAGGTTGCGTAGCCAGAAGTCCACTTTGCAGGGGGCGTCGTCGTGTTCCAGCCATTGTTCCGGGCTCAGCAGGTACACCGCCACGCACGGGCCAACCGCAGCGGCGGCCGAAAGGGCGGTGTTGTCGTGTACACGCAAGTCGCTGCGCAGCCAGATCAATTGCATGGAGGTGTCCATTAAATGAGTCCACGCTGAGCAAGCACCTGATGTGCCAACAACGGATTTTCGGCCAGGTACAAATCAGCGATGACGGAAGTTCTCGCGGACAACTCGGCGTGGTGAATACACACCGTTGGTCCGGCGATCATTTTTGGGCAACTGACGCCGTTCAAAAGTTTCGTCAGTTGTGAAAGGTTCATGGCTTTGCTGGAATACAGCAGGACGCCCCGGGGTTGCAGGTGATCGACCGCCAGCGCCAGTTCACCGGCGGGCAGCGGCCAGTCGAACACCTCCACCGGGCAGTCGGCGCTGCTGATCAGCCATGCGGTGAGCCACAGATGCGGCTCCAGTGGCAGGTCCGAATGGTTGATCAACAGCAGTGGCGAGGCATGCAGCTGACGGTTGTTATGGTAGATACGCGCGCCGAACTTGCTGCGCAGCCAGGAATAAAAAAACACCCGTTCCATCTGTGCGCCGAACTGGCCCTGCCAGCGTTGTTCCAGTTCCGACAACAGTGGCATCAACAGTTGTTCGCACAGGGTTCGCGGCGGGTACAGCGCCATGGCCTGGTTGACGGTGTCGTCCAGGCTGCGCTCGGTCAGTTGAGTGACCGCCTGCAACAATGCCTGGCGCAATCGTTGCCAATCGTTTTCCCCGGACTCGCTGAAGGCCTGCGGGGTGTCGAGCAATTGCTTGACCTGGCTGACGGCGACACCGCGATTGAGCCAGGTCAGGATCGTCAGGATGCGTTGCACATGGTCGGCAGAGAACAGCCGATGCCCCTTGGGCGTGCGTTGCGGCACGATCAAGCCATAGCGCCGTTCCCAGGCGCGCAAGGTGATGGCATTGACGCCGGTTTGCCGGGCTACCTCGCGAATCGGCAGCCAGCCCTCGTCGAGGGCTTTTTTAAAGTCCCCGCCCAGGCCTTCGCCGGCGCTGCTGTCGATGAGCGTTTTCATCAGATGGCGTTTCGCAAGCTGAGGTTTTCCGGGTGCGGTTGCAGGTAAACCTGCTGCGCAATGTAAGGGTCCGGGTGTTGGCGAAAGTGGTGCTTGAGCAGGGTCAGCGGCACCACCAGCGGCACGATGCCCAGGCGGTACTGGCCGATCACGTGCTGCACTTCCTGCTTGTCCTCGGCGCTGATCGCCTGTTTCAAATAGCCGCTGAGGTGCTGCAGGACATTGGTGTGGGTGCGGCGGGTGGCGCACTTTTTCAAGGCCGCCATCAGCTCACTGAAATAACGCGGGCCGAGCTCTCGCGGATCGCTGCTGCCCATGGTTCCCAGCAGGTTGCCCAGGGTTTTGTATTGCACCGGGTTGTGGGCCATCAGCAAGTACTTGTAGCGCGAATGAAAGTCCGTGAGGCCGCGACGGCTCAGGCCTTGCTGGCGCAGTTGCTGCCAGGCGCTGTAGGCGAACACGCGGGTGAGGAAGTTTTCCCGCAGCACCGGGTCGTTGAGACGGCCGTCTTCTTCCACCGGCAGGTCAGGGTGCAGGGCGCAGAACGCCTGAGCGTAGATGCCCTGGCCGCCACCGTCCTGCGGTGCGCCGTTGGCATGGTAGACCTTGACCCGTTCCAGGCCACAGGACGGGGACTTCTGCATGAAGATGTAACCGCAGATATCGCCAAGCTCCACGGCCATCTGTTGGCCGTACTCGGCCAATGGCCGGGTGACGTTGAGCTGGCGATCGACCGTGCCGACGGCTTCGGGTCGATCCGTCTGACCGACCAGCCGGATCGGTTCGCGCGGAATGCCCAGGCCGATGGCGACTTCCGGGCAGACCGGCACGAAATCGAAGTAGTCGGTCAGGACGCGGCTGCACAATCGTGACGCCTTGTGCCCGCCGTTGTAGCGCACCTCGGCGCCCATCAGGCAGGCGCTGATGGCGATTTTCGGTTTGGTGGCGGGCAGGGGCATCGGAGCACCTCGGAATCAAAACCTGTACAGATAAATATGCCTGTACAACATAGGTTCATCATAGATTCAAAGGTGTGCAAGTCAAATTATTTGTATAAGTTTTGTGCGGAGCCATCTGCCCTTGTGGGAGCGGGCTTGCTCGCGAAGACCTTCTGACATTCAACCATTCAGTCGCCTGATACACCGCTTCGCGAGCAAGCCCGCTCCCACCAGAGGCTATTTCCAGCCTGATTGCCAGGTGGTGCTGTTCTGCAAGACGCGCCACTCGAACCTTTCACTGCGCCTGGTCAAAACAGCCTGCAATTCCACCTCCCGCACCGTGCCGTCCTCATCACGAAACAGGTCGGTCACCAGAAAGTGTTTTTCGCGGTTTTGCGGGTGCGCTGCTGTCCATTTCGACAGCAGCAATTTGCCCGGGTTAATGCGGTTCACTGCAAGTGTTCATGCAGGCGGCGGGCGGCTTCCTGGCCACTCAGCCAAGCGCCTTCGACGCGCCCTGACAGGCACCAGTCGCCGCAGGCATACAGGCCCAGGTCGGCATCGGCCAGGGTGCCCCATTCATGGCTGCTGGCCGGGCGGGCGTAGAGCCAGC
The DNA here is from genome assembly GCF_902498195.1 of Pseudomonas fluorescens. Taxonomy (GTDB): domain Bacteria; phylum Pseudomonadota; class Gammaproteobacteria; order Pseudomonadales; family Pseudomonadaceae; genus Aquipseudomonas; species Aquipseudomonas fluorescens_BU. Next base: position 51,775 of record NZ_CABVIY010000006.1, read on the forward strand.
GATGGGCGAGGCTGAAGCTCGGTGCGGGCATGGCGCTGTGCAGCAACTCGGCGAAGGCGCCGTGTAATTGTTCGATCACCGCCTCTTTTGGCAGGTCAATGTGCTGGCGGCTCCAGGCGCTGGTGGCATGCAGCACCCAAGTGTCGAGGGTGTTATCGCGCCCGGGTTTGCTGCGGTTGCGCGCCAGCCAGTCGAGCGGGCTGTCTTGCACGAAGCAGCCTTCCATGGGCGTATCCAGCGGGGTTTCGAACGCCAGTGCGATGGCCCAGGTGGGGTCCATTTTCACTCCGGCGGCGGCACCGGCGAGCTTCGGCGCAGAGGCCAGCAACGCGGTTGCTTGCGGGGCGGGCGTGGCGATCACCACGTGACTGAACGGCCCGTGGGTGAAGCCCTCGGCATCCTGCAGGTGCCAGTGCTCTTCACCGCGATAGACCTCGGTGATCCGGCAGGCGAAATGCACTTCGAGGTCGCCGAGCAAGGCGCGGGTGATGGCGCTCATGCGTGGCGTACCGACCCAGCGCGTCTGTTCATCCGGCGACAGGTTGAGCTGGCCGCCATGGAAGGTGTACAGCTGCGGCGTCCACTCGGCGACCCAGCCGTTGGCTTGCCAGCGCTGGACTTCGGTGACGAAGCGGCGGTCGCGGGCGGTGAAATATTGCGCACCCATGTCCAGCGCGCCCGCATCGCTGCGTTTGCTCGACATGCGTCCGCCACTGCCGCGGCTTTTATCGAAAAGTTGGACGACATGCCCTGCGTCTGTCAGGGCTTGTGCGGCTGAGAGCCCGGCTATGCCGGTGCCGATGATTGCGATAGGTACAGTCATAAGGGCCTCGTTTACCTTTCTGTACAGACTACGCCGGGCTTGAAACCTGTACAATATTGTTTTTTGGTATAACTTTCAGCGTTCTGGTTCTGACAGCTTGGCCTATTGTTAACCATAGAGCCTGTCCGATAAGAAAGATCCCTTGCTTATAAAAATAGACTAGTGATCAGGGTAAAACGCCACGCGAGGAAGAAGTCATGCACATATTGCTGACCGGCGGTACTGGTTTGATAGGACGTCAGCTTTGTCGGCACTGGTTGGGCCAGGGTCATCGCCTGACGGTCTGGAGCCGGACGCCCGCAAAAGTTGCCAAAATCTGTGGGGCTCAAGTGCGGGGTGTGGCTCGACTGGAGGAGGTGGGCCAGGAGCCCGTCGATGCCATTGTCAATCTCGCCGGTGCACCGATCGCCGACCGGCTGTGGACACACAAGCGCAAGGCATTGTTGTGGAGCAGCCGCATTACCCTGACGGAAACCCTGCTGGCCTGGCTGGAAAGTCGTGAGCAGAAACCGCGGGTCATGATTTCCGGTTCCGCGATCGGTTGGTACGGCGACGGTGGCGAACGCGAGCTGACCGAGGACTCACCCCCGGTCATCGATGATTTTGCCAGCCAGTTGTGCATCGCCTGGGAAGAAACCGCGCAGCGCGCCGAAGCCCTGGGTATTCGGGTGGTGCTCGTGCGCACCGGCTTGGTGCTGTCCGCCGAGGGCGGCTTTTTGTCGCGCCTGTTGTTGCCGTTCAAACTGGGGCTGGGCGGGCCGATTGGCAGTGGCCGGCAGTGGATGCCGTGGATCCATATCAACGATCAAATCGCCCTGATTGATTTTCTGCTGCATCGCAATGACGCCATCGGTCCATATAATGCCTGCGCACCGAAGCCGGTGCGTAACCGCGAATTTGCCAAAACCCTGGGCAGCGTGCTGCACCGTCCGGCGTTCATGCCGATGCCGGCGTTTGCGTTGAAGGTGGGTTTGGGCGAGTTGTCGTTGTTGCTGCTGGGTGGCCAGCGGGCCACGCCGGCGCGCTTGCTCCAGGCGGGTTTCACTTTCCAGTTCACTGATTTGCGCGCGGCCCTGGACGAACTGTCCAGCCGCCTCTGAAAAGGATGTTGCATGACCGATCACGCGTTGCTTTTGGTCAACCTGGGCTCACCTGCCTCCACCTCGGTGGCGGATGTGCGCAGCTACCTCAATCAGTTTCTGATGGACCCGTACGTGATCGACCTGCCATGGCCGATGCGACGTTTGCTGGTGTCGTTGATCCTGTTCAAGCGCCCCGAGCAGTCGGCCCATGCCTACGCCTCGATCTGGTGGGAGGAGGGCTCGCCACTGGTGGTGCTCAGCCGGCGCCTGCAACAGGCCATGACCGCGCAATGGCACCACGGGCCGGTCGAGCTGGCGATGCGTTACGGCGAACCGTCCATTGAAACGACCCTGCTGCGTCTGGTTGCCCAGGGCCACAAGCGGATCACCCTGGCGCCGCTTTATCCACAATTCGCCGACAGCACCACCACGACCGTGATCGAGGAAGCCAAGCGCGTGCTGCGCGAGAAGAAGCTCGATGTGCAACTGTCGGTGCTTCAACCGTTCTACGATCAGCCGGAATACCTCGATGCCCTGGTCGCCACGTCCAGGCCTCACCTGCAACAGGATTTCGATCACCTGCTGCTGAGCTTTCACGGATTGCCGGAGCGGCACCTGAAAAAACTCAACCCCGGCCACCGCTTCGACGGCGGCGGCGATTGCTGCGCCGGAGCGCCGCCGGAAGTGGTCGCCACCTGTTATCGCGGCCAGTGCCTGCGCACCGCAAAAGAGTTCGCCAAACGCATGGGCTTGCCGGACGACAAGTGGTCGGTGTCGTTCCAGTCGCGCCTGGGCCGCGCCAAATGGATCGAACCCTACACCGAGGCTCGCCTGGACGAGCTGGCCAAGAGCGGCGTGAAGAAGGTGCTGGTGATGTGCCCGGCATTTGTTGCCGATTGCATCGAGACGCTGGAAGAAATCGGTGACCGGGGGCTGGAGCAGTTCCGCGAAGCGGGAGGGGAGGAGTTGGTGCTGGTGCCATGCCTCAACGATGACCCGCAGTGGGCGCGGGCGTTGAGCACGTTGTGTGAGCGAGCCCCGATAGCGTTGTAGTTTTTGAGGGCCCCTTCGCGAGCAAGCCCGCTCCCACATTAGATCGCGGTCTGATGTGGGAGCGGGCTTGCTCGCGAAAGCTATTCAACGGGCGACACAGTCTTCAAGCCACTACAACAAAGGCTCATCCGCCTTCTTGTGCTTCCAGCTGTCATTGCCCGGCAGGATCAGGTTCAGCGCAATCGCCACCACCGCGCACAGCGCGATGCCTTTGAGGCCGAAGTCATCCGGGCCGGTGCCGGTGCCGACCAGCACACCGCCAATGCCGAAGACCAGGGTCACCGACACGATCACCAGATTGCGCGCTTCGCCCAGATCGATCTTGTGGCGAATCAGCGTGTTCATGCCCACCGCCGCGATCGAACCGAACAACAGGCAGAGAATCCCGCCCATCACCGGCACCGGAATGCTTTGCAGCAGCGCGCCGAATTTGCCGATGAACGCCAGGCTGATAGCGAAAATCGCCGCCCAGGTCATGATTTTCGGGTTGTAGTTCTTGGTCAGCATCACCGCGCCGGTCACTTCGGCATAGGTGGTGTTGGGCGGGCCGCCGAACAGGCCGGCAGCGGTGGTGGCAATGCCATCGCCGAGCAAGGTGCGGTGCAGGCCGGGTTTCTTCAGGTAATCGCGACCGGTCACGCTGCCCACGGCAATCACGCCGCCGATGTGCTCGATCGCCGGGGCCAGGGCCACCGGGACGATGAACAGGATCGCCTGCCAGTTGAATTCCGGCGCGGTGAAGTGGGGGATGGCGAACCACGGTGCGGCGGCAATCTTCCCGGTGTCGACCACACCGAAATAGAACGCCATCGCAAACCCCACCAGCACGCCGGAGATGATCGGCACCAGGCGGAAAATGCCTTTGCCGAACACCGCGACGATCAGGGTGGTCAGCAAGGCGGGCATCGAGATCATCATCGCCGTCTGGTAATGAATCAGCTCGGTGCCCTCACCCGACTTGCCCATTGCCATGTTGGCGGCAATCGGCGCCATGGCCAGGCCGATAGAGATGATCACCGGACCAATCACCACCGGGGGCAGCAGGCGGTCGATGAAACCGGTGCCTTTGATCTTCACGGCAAGGCCGAGGAAGGTGTAGACGAAACCGGCCGCCATCACGCCGCCCATGGTCGCGGCCAGGCCGAACTGGCCCTTGGCGAGAATGATCGGGGTGATGAAGGCAAAGCTCGACGCCAGGAACACCGGCACCTGACGCCCGGTGACGATCTGGAACAGAATCGTCCCCAGGCCAGCGGTAAACAGCGCCACGTTCGGGTCAAGGCCGGTAATCAGCGGCATCAAGACCAGGGCGCCGAAGGCCACGAACAGCATCTGTGCGCCAGACAGCACCGTGCGCCAGAGCGGATCGTTGAACTCATCCTGCATGGTCACGCGTCCTTCTGCTTGGTGCCGAAGATCTTGTCGCCGGCATCGCCCAGGCCCGGGATGATGTAACCGTGTTCGTTGAGTTTCTGATCGATGGAAGCGGTGTAGATGGTCACATCCGGGTGCGCCTTCTCTACCGCGGCAATGCCTTCCGGCGCGGCCACCAGCACCATGGCGCGGATGTCACGGCAACCGGCTTTTTTCAGCAGGTCGATGGTGGCGACCATGGAACTGCCGGTGGCGAGCATCGGGTCGATGATCATGGCCAGGCGTTCGTCGATTTCCGGCACCAGTTTTTCCAGGTAGGTGTGGGCCTGCAGCGTTTCTTCGTTGCGGGCCACGCCCACGGCGCTGACTTTGGCGCCCGGGATCAGGCTCAGCACGCCTTCGAGCATGCCGATGCCGGCGCGCAGGATCGGCACCACGGTAATTTTCTTGCCGGCGATTTTCTCGACCGACACGGTGCCGCACCAGCCTTCGATGTCGTAGGATTCCAGCGGCAGGTCTTTGGTGGCTTCATAGGTCAGCAGGGCGCCGACTTCCTGAGCGAGCTCACGGAAATTCTTGGTGCTGATGTCTGCGCGGCGCATAAGGCCAAGTTTATGACGGATCAGCGGATGGCGGATCTCGAGGATGGGCATGGGAAAGGCTCCGGCGGCGGGCAAAAAAACCGGCCTAGATTAATCTATCCGGGGTTGATGTCCTATAGACATAGAGTACGTTAGTCCACAAACGCTTGATCTGGCCGTTCGGGATGCGTACCTTTGCCCGCTTTTCCGAATCCGCAACCCCCCCTGGAGAGCGCCATGTCCGCTGATCTCGAGCATATCCGTCAAATCATGCGAGAGGCTGACTGCCTGTACACCGAAGCTGAAGTCGAGGCAGCCATTGCCCGCGTCGGTGCACACATCAATGATCAACTGGCGGACAGCAACCCGGTGGTGTTCTGTGTGATGAACGGCGGGCTGATTTTCGCCGGCAAGCTGCTCACGCACCTGCAGTTCCCGCTGGAAGCGTCCTACCTGCACGCCACCCGTTATCGCAACGAAACCAGCGGCGGCGAGCTGTTCTGGAAAGCCAAGCCGGAAGTCTCGTTCATCGACCGTGACGTGCTGATCATCGACGACATTCTCGACGAAGGGCACACCCTGGGCGCGATCATCGACTTCTGCAAGCACGCCGGCGCGCGCAAAGTGCACACCGCCGTGCTGATCGACAAAGACCACGACCGCAAGGCTCGCCCGGACCTGAAAGCCGATTTCGTCGGTTTGCCGTGCATCGACCGTTACATCTTCGGTTACGGCATGGACTACAAAGGCTACTGGCGTAATGCCAACGGGATTTTTGCCGTTAAAGGAATGTAAACCATGGCCACGCCGAGCTTTCTTGATCAAACGCTGTTCACTGAGTTGGCCGAGAAAGCCGAAGCCAATCCCCGTGGGCGCCAGCATCACAACTTCCATCAGATGGAAGAAGCGTGCCATCGGATGGCGGTGGGCCTGCAACCGGGTACCTACATTCCACCTCACCGTCACCTGGGCGACAACAAGGCCGAGACCTTGCTGGTGCTCAAGGGGCGGCTGGGGTTGCTGATCTTCGACGACGCCGGGACGGTGGTGAAAAAGCAAGTCCTGCAGGCGGGTGGCGATTGCGTCGGCGTGGATTTGCCCACCGGGGTGTTCCACGGTCTGGTGGTGCTGGAAGCCGACAGCCTGATGTTCGAATGCAAGGCCGGCCCGTATCGCCCGGTGGGCGAGGGCGAGCTGGCCCATTGGGCTCCCCGTGAAGGCGAGCCGGGTGTCGCCGGGTATCAGGCGTGGATGCGCGCGCAGTTCGATTGATTCTCACATTGTGGGAGCGGGCTTGCTCGCGAAAGCGTCGGCACATTCAACATTGATGCGTCAATGAAACCGTCTTCGCGAGCAAGCCCGCTCCCGCAAGGGGAGCGGTCAGCCGTGATAGAGTGCTCGGCCCCGTTTCCGGAGCCTGTCATGAGCCTGTTGATCCGCAGCTGCGCCGCCCTGTTGCTGACCCTGAGCCTGCCCCTGGCCGCCGCCCCGGCGCCGATGCACGCACAGTTCCTGCCCCCGGATGACCTGACACTGCGTGACGCGCAGCCCGAACAGCAACAGCTGTTGCAGGTCACCGAGTACTCGGTGGTGGTCGGCAGCCAGCGTCAGTCCAATCAGCAACCGATCCCGGTCACTTCGCCCCTGTCGATCCGCCTCAAGGGCAAATCCCTGAACAAGGGGGCGACGATCAGCCAGGTGCTGGTCAATTTCGATGGCGAAAGCAAAAGCCTGAAAAAACCGGTCTACGACGAGCCGAGCAAAACCCTGACGCTTTCTTATCCGCTGGCTCAGTACCGGGTGGTTATCGACTTGTTGCGCAATGACACGGTGTATTGCCAATTCCTCAGCTATGCCAACGGCCATGTCTGGGCCGATCTGCACACCGGTAGCGTTCGTCCGCGTTGAGTGCCGGGCCCGCGCAGGGGTAAACTGCCCGCCCCGTGAAATGTCTGCGAGCTGGAGTCGGCAATGCGTAAAGATAAGAAACAAGTGATTGGTGACGAGATCGGCGATGAGCAGATCAAGTTGTTTCTCGATTTCGAACCGGTCGACGCCACTTCGCCGTCCCTGCACAAGCTGATCAAGGCCTACCGCGGCCTGCGTGTCGACGATTTCGAGCGTTTCCTGACGTTCTTTGTCGAGGCGGGTTATGACGTCAACGGCCAGGATGAGCACGGCAATGACTTTGTGGCGCTGATCAAGGATCAACGCAATGCGCCTGAGTACATCGAGCTGATCGAAAAGGCTCGCGGCTAAAGTCAAAAGATCGCAGCCTCGCTTCGCTCGACAGCTCCTACAGGTATTAGCGATCCATTTGTAGGAGCTGCCGAGCGAAGCGAGGCTGCGATCTTTCAAATGGCATAAAAAAACGCCCCGCCCTCAATGAGGACGGGGCGTTTTTCATGGGGCTGAATCAAGCGTAGCTTTCGGTTTCGCTGCTTGCTTCAACCAGTTCCAGCGCGACGTTGTTCTGCGCATTGATCTTGCGATACAGCGCAGCGTCGGTTTCCAGGACTTTCTCGCGGGCCGGGAAGATTTCCGCCAGCTTTGTGGCCCATTCGCCCTTGGCCTTGCCCGGGAAGCATTTCTCGATCAGTTCCAGCATGATCGAAACGGTCACCGATGCACCTGGCGAAGCGCCGAGCAGGGCGGCAAGGGAACCGTCCTTGGCCGCGACCAGTTCGGTGCCGAATTGCAGGACGCCACCTTTTTTCGGGTCTTTCTTGATGATCTGCACCCGTTGGCCGGCCACTTCCAGGCGCCAGTCTTCGGCTTTCGCTTCAGGGTAGAAACGACGCAGCGAATCAAGGCGCTGTTCCATGGACTGCATCACTTCGCTGACCAGGTACTTGGTCAGGTCCATGTTGTTTTTCGCCACGGCCAGCATCGGCCCGATGTTGCCGGCGCGAACCGACATCGGCAGGTCCATGAAGGAGCCGTGCTTGAGGAACTTGGTGGTAAAGCCGGCGTACGGTCCGAAAAGCAGGGACTTCTTGCCGTCGACGACGCGGGTGTCCAGGTGTGGCACGGACATCGGTGGCGAACCCACGGCCGCCTGGCTGTAGACCTTGGCCTGGTGATGCTTGACCACTTCCGGGTTGTCGCAACGCAGCCACTGGCCGCTGATCGGGAAGCCGCCGAAGCCTTTGCTCTCTTCGATGCCCGAAGCCTGCAGCAGCGGCAATGCCGCGCCACCCGCGCCGAGGAAGACGAATTTGGCGTCGACTTCACGGCTGTTGCCGCTGTTGACGTCCTTGATGCTGACGGTCCAGCCGCCGTTGTTGCGCTTGAGGCCGGTCACGCGCTTGCAGTACTTGACCTGGGCATCGGGTGCGCTGGTCAGGTGCTTGAGCAGCTGGTTGGTCAGGGCGCCGAAATTGACGTCGGTGCCATTGATCACGCGGGTGGCGGCGAGGGTTTCGCCAGCGTCACGCCCCGGCATCATCAACGGCATCCACTCCGCCATTTTTGCCTTGTCTTCGGTGTATTCCATGTCCGCGAAGGCGTGGTGCTTGCTCAGCACCTTGAAGCGTTCCTTGAGGAAGGAAACACCGCTGTCGCCCTGCACGAAACTCAGGTGCGGCACCGGGCTGATGAAGGATTTGCACGAGCCGAAGGTGCCTTTCTTGGTCAGGTACGACCAGAATTGCTTCGACACCTCGAACTGGGTGTTGATGTGCACGGCTTTCTTGATGTCGACGGTGCCATCGGCGGACTGCGGCGTGTAGTTCAGCTCGCACAGGCCGGCGTGACCGGTACCGGCGTTGTTCCACGGGTTGGAACTCTCCGCGGCACCGGAATCCATCAGCTCGACGACTTCCAGCTTGATCGCGGGGTCGAGCTCTTTGAGCAGTACGGCGAGGGTGGCACTCATGATGCCGGCCCCAACCAGTACTACGTCGACTGCTTCGTTATGCGCCATTTAACGCGTCTCCAAAATCTGCAGCACCAAATTGACGGCATGGCTGCCAGGCGTTCCGGGGCGAGTCAGTGATGCCCCTCGAACTCATGGCAGGATCGCCATGTCCGAATCTTCGCAATTTTTCGCAACTTCGACGGACGCTGCCTGCCGGGCCTAATCAGAGTCCCATGAACTCATTTCAGCGTGCGGCTGGCAATTCGACTTATGGTCGATACATCCGTTTGTGCAACCAAATCCGTAGCGGACAGGCTTCAGGCTCCGGTATTCGAGGTGTACGCGGTCCTGTGTCGTCGGGCTGTTGTAGACGCTAATGGTGCATGTTCAGACGCAAAACTATTCATTTGCTCGCCACACTCTTGTGAAGTTGTGAAAACCCGTTTTTTTCACGCTCTTTTGAAGACGTGAACCTCAAAAAAGGGCTGTCCCAGCCTGGCACCGTGCCCGGGTGGTTGGCCGCCAGGCAATTCATGGCGGGCAAATCGGGCAAACAGCTCAGTGACCGAGCGTAATGACAGCTCTGCAGATTCGCGAAAAGTGGAGGTTTTGCCAGAGGAACAGCAAGCGCGCCAGCTTCACTCGATCTGTGTGGGCGGCTCTCTGTGGGCGGTGCGGGGTGTCAATAACAGGGCAATACCAGGTCATTGACGATGCTGCGAGGCCCGATCAGGAGACGTCCTTATAATCGGGGGGAGATTGTATCGAAGAAACGCGGGGAATTGGTCGTGTTTAATGACTTTTATTAGGCGTCTGGTCAGGTGGCCAACAGTTGCTGCGCCCGCGCGCGAGGTTGGCGCTGGGTGACACGGGCGCTGGCGGGCAGGGGCTGGTTCAGCCAGTTCAAGCGAATTTCTTCGATTTCGACCCAGCCATCGCCCATGGGCTGGAGGTCGCACTGTTTGAACGCCTGGCAATGGCCGTTGCGGTCGAGCAGGGCGAAGCAGCGATGCAGCGGGCGTGGGGCGAACAACGAGATGAGAAAACGCATGGTGCATGACCTCCTGGGGATTAGCGCATACGTTGTCAGCAAGTCGTGACGTGCAGGTGAAAGGAGGGTGAACGATCTGTGACAGGAACCGCGCTATACAGGGTTTGTCAGAGAATTCAGTAATCGTTGCGTGACGCTAGTTAGCGGCAGTGGCGCACCGCTATACTGCCGGCCTGTTTGTGCCTGATTCTGGAGAGAAGAGCATGTTGCAACGCCTGTTGTTCGGTTTGATCACTGTGACCAGCTTGACGCTGGTCGGCTGCGCCCACAGCCCGCAACAACTGAACCCGGAACCCAAGCTGACGGCGCAACTGGCACCGGTCGGCCACGGCCAGCCGGTGGTGGTGCGGGTGGTGGACGGACGTCCGTCGCCAACCCTGGGCACCCGTGGTGGCCTGTATCCGGAAACGAGCGCCATCACCGTGCAGGGCCAGCAGATCCTGCCGAAGTTGCAGGCTCAGGCCGAAGCCGCCGTGCGCCTGTTGGGCTTCACCCCGACGGCCAATGCGATGAACGCCCCGCAACTGACCGTGACCCTGGCCGAGCTGAAATATCAGTCGCCTAAAGAGGGCATGTACGTGACCGAGGCGACCATCGGCGCGACCTTCCGCTCCGATGTGCAAAACGCCAACCGTCGTTACAGCGGTCGTTACGGTGCGTCCCTGGACCAGCGTTTCGGCATGGCGCCAAACCAGGAAACCAACACCAAGCTGGTCAGCGACGTTTTGAGCGATGCGTTGACGCGTCTGTTCAAGGACCCGACTGTGGGTCAGATCCTCGGCGAATAAATTTTTGTCAGAGACGAAAAAGCCCGGCGCCAGCAATGGTCCCGGGCTTTTTCATGCTTGCCGAATAAGTGTGGGAGCGGGCTTGCTCGCGAAAGCGGTGTTTCAGCCAACGATGATGTCGACTGACACGCCCTCTTCGCGAGCAAGCCCGCTCCCACAGGGGGTTATCGGTGTTCTCAGGCGGCTTGCGAGTAGAAATCCAGCACGCTCACGCCGGTCAGCAAATCCGCTTCCGGCAAATCCGCGTGTTGATGCCCGGCCAATGCGCAATACACCAGCCAATGGCGGTCCTGAACGTTGAAGGCGAGGCTGCCGACGAGGGTTTGTTGTTCGTCGCTGTGAGTGATGAGGTAGAGGCGATCCTGGTTTTCGGCGTGGAGCATGACGCAGTCCGTGTCGGTTTCGAGGGGCGACAGACTGGCGTATTCAGATGACGAAGCCGTGACGCAGGGCAGCCATTGGTCAATTGCTTCGTTATTTGTCGGAAAGAGAGGGCAGGCACCGAGGCTTTCGGTAGAATCCGCGCCGCAGTCGCCGGTTCGGCGCCTGTCACACCTGTTTGCTTGAGGCTCGTGATGTCGCTGCATTTGATGACGCTGTTGACCGCCCATCCCGCCAAATTGATCAACCTGCTGGCCTTGCTCCTTGCCTTTCCGGGCGGCTGGTTGCTGCACGCCACCCGTCGCCGCGAACAGCGCGCCATGGCCAACCTCCAGGCTCAGCGCCAGAAGCGTTCCGATGAAGACGCCGCGCTGGACTGGGCGACCCTGCGCATGAACCGGTTTTTCTACGTCTTCGGCTTTGCCTGCATGGGGCTGGCGCTGCTTGTATCCTGGATCAGCACCCGCGTCTGACCCCTAAATGCAAAAGATCGCAGCCTTCGGCAGTTCCTGCATGAGATTGCATTTCTCTGTAGGAGCTGCCGAAGGCTGCGATCTTTTGATCTTGCTTTAAAAATGCTTTAAAGCGGCAATCCCGCTTTCACCCGATACTGATTGCGCACCGGCGTCGCATATTGCAGCACCAGGAACGGGCGATGCTCCTCGGGGCAGGCGTCCAGGCGTTGCTGCCATTGCTCCTGGGCCTTGGCCAGTTCATCGGCGGCAAACACCTCGGCGGCGCCTGGCACCTGCAATTGCGGGTCGGCGTCCTGCCACTGGGCGTAAGCCAGGTAATGCACCGGGAACAAGCGGTAACCGCCCAGGATCTGCTTGTCCATCTCGACCGCCAATTGCTTGGTGTCTTCGAACAGCTCGGTGATCGGCGCGGCAAAGTTCACGTGTACCCGGCCCTTGTAGCCGGTGATGCCCTTGGCGATGCTCACATCGTCCTCGCCTGGGGCCTTGGTGTAGGTGCCGGTGGTGGCGCGGATGTAGAGTTCGCGGGCCTTGGCCTGGTCGCACGGGTCGTATTCATAGCTGATCGACACCGGGGTCAGGTTCAGCGACCGGATCACTTCGCCGAACGGCTCGTCCTTGCGGCTCATGTGGAACATCTTGAGAATCGCCGACTCGGTACGGTCGTCGCCGTCCTTGGCGCGGCCCTCGGCCTGGGCGATCCAGATCGAGGCGCAATCGTTGCGGATCGAATGGTTGATGTAGGCCGAGAGCAACTGATAGGCCGCCATCTTCTCGCGGCGTCCGGTGATCGAACGGTGCACGATAAAGCTCTTGTTCAGGCGCATCAGGTCGCTGACGAAGGGCTTTTGCAGCAGGTTGTCGCCGATGGCGATGCGCGGGGTCGGCAGGCCGGCGTGATACACGGCGTAGTTGACGAAGGCCGGGTCCATGACGATGTCGCGGTGGTTGGCGATGAACAGGTAGGCGCTGCCGGACTTGAACTGCTCGACACCGGTATAGGTCACGCCGTCCGTGGCGCGCTCAATGGTATGGTCGACGTAATGCTCGACTTTGTCCTGCAAGGTGGCCACCGACGTGATGCCGGCGAACTCGCGGCGCAGACGATGAGCTATAAGAGGTTTGAGTGCCCAGCCTAAAGCGCCGGCAAAACGCGGGAAGCGGAAGTGGGTGAGGATATCTAGAAACGCCTTGTCGCCGAGCAGCCGTGCCAGCACCGCTGGGACTTCGCTGTCGTCGTAAGGTCGGATGGCATCGAATTCGCCCATCATGCTCTCTTGTTAGAAACGGCTAGGGTAAGTAAAGGTTCTGATCGAAAACCGGCGGGGTACGGTCTGAAAAAGTAGTCAGACAAAAATAGCCCTGCAAATAGACCGGCGATTATACGCACAAGTCACCTGGGAGACCGCGATGCTGGAAAGCGCAGTGTATGAATGTCCGTATTGTGGCGAGCAAGTCGAGACCACCCTGGACCTGTCCGGTGGGGATCAGACCTATATTGAAGACTGTCAGGTGTGCTGCCGGCCGATAACCTTTGTTTTGCAGGTTCATGGCGACGAATGGCATCTCGACGTTTTCAGCGAGAATGATTGAAGGCGTCTATGCAGCGAATCTACGAACCGGAAAACCTGATGGAAGGCGAATTGCTGCAAGGCATGCTCGCCAGCGAGGGCATCGAGGCGCATCTGGTCGGGCGCGATCTGGTGGGCGGCACGGGAGAATTACCGATCTTCGGCCTGCTCGGCCTGGCGGTGGATAACGACCAGGCGCAGTACGCCCGCGAGCTGATCAGTGCGTACAATGCCGCGCTGCCGCTCCCCGGCGATGAACCGGAGAGCTTTCCCGGCACGCTGGTCTGTTAGGCTGGCTGTTCGTTTGATCAAGAGTCGTGCAGCCCCATGTGTGGACGTTATGCCCTGTTTCGCTGGAACCCCGCCTTTGCGGCCCTGCCCGGTTTTCCCGCCGATCAGCAGGCCCAGTGGAACATTTCCCCCAACGATTCGGTGTTGATGCTGCGTGCGGGCAGTGACGGTCAGCGTGAACTGGCCCGCGCGCGCTGGGGCCTGACACCGCCGTGGCTGACCGACCTGTCCCGCACCCCGGCCCATGCCCGGGCCGAAACCGTGGCCGAGCAACCGATGTTTCGCGAAGCCCTGCGCCTGCGCCGTTGCCTGCTGCCGGCCAACGGTTTCTACGAATGGCGCGGTACCACGCGCAAGCGTCCGTACTGGCTGACGCCGGGGGAGGGCTCGTCGCTGTTTTTCGCGGCGATCTGGGAGGCGTATCCGGTGCAGGAACAGGTGTGGCTGAGCACGGCGGTCATCACTCAGCCGGCGGCCAGTCAGCGCCGTCCGTTGATTCTCGATGCGGCGGGGCAGGAGGCCTGGCTGGATCCCGAAACGCCATTGCATGCCCTGCAAGCCCTGCTGGCCAGTGAACCCGCGGCATTGCGCGAACGGGTGCTGGCCAACATGGTGAATGATCCGAAGCTCAATGGGCCGGAGTGTCTTACCCCGGGTTGAGTGACTGATTCAAAAGAGATCGCAGCCTGCGGCAGCTCCTACAGGATGTACGCGATCCCATGTAGGAGCTGCCGCAGGCTGCGATCTTTTGATCTTGCCCTTATACCTTGAACTGATTGATCAACCGCCGCTGCTGCTCGGCCAGTTTGGTCAAGTCCGCACTGGCCGCGCTTGATTCGTCCGCGCCGCTCGCCACTTCATTGGCCACTTGCCCGATGTTGATCACGTTGCGGTTGATGTCATCCGCCACCGCACTTTGCTCCTCGGCGGCGCTGGCGATCTGGGTGTTCATGTCGTTGATCACCGACACCGCCTGGGTGATGGTTTCCAGCGCTTCGGCCGCTTTGGCCGCGTGCTGGACACTTTCGTCCGTGCGGTTCTGGCTGTCTTCCATCACCCGCACCACATCCCGCGTGCCTTGTTGCAGCTGCTGGATCATGGTCTGGATTTCTTCCGTGGCCTTCTGGGTCTTCTGTGCCAGGTTGCGCACTTCGTCGGCCACCACCGCAAAACCACGACCCTGTTCACCGGCCCGCGCCGCTTCAATGGCCGCGTTCAGGGCCAGCAGGTTGGTCTGTTCGGCAATCCCGCGAATGGCGGTGAGGATCGCGTTGATGTTTTCGCTGTCCTTGGCCAGGGTTTGCACCACGCCCACCGCCCGGCCGATTTCCACGGCGAGGGCGCCGATGGAGTTTGAGGTCTCGCGCACGATCTCCATGCCCTGGCTGGCCGCCTGGTCGGCATGGCTGGCGGCTTGCGCGGCCTGGGTCGCGTTACGCGCCACGTCCTGGGCGGTGGCGGTCATTTCCTGCACGGCAGTGGCCACCTGGTCGATCTCGGCCATTTGCTTGTGCACGCCGGTGTTGGTGCGAATGGCGATGTCGGCGGTGTGTTCCGATGAATCGCTGACGCTCTGCACCGACGTCACCACCTGGGTGATCATCGCCTGCAACTTGGCCAGGAAGGTGTTGAAACCCTTGGCGATCGAGCCCAGTTCGTCGGCACGGTCGCTGGTCAGGCGGCGGGTCAGGTCGCCTTCGCCCTGGGCGATGTCGTCGAGCATGGCGACCATTTGCTTGAGTGGGCGCGCAATGCCGTGGCCCACCAGCCAAATCACCAGCAAGCCGATACCGGCAATCAGCAGGCCGACCATGGCCATGCCGAAGGTGTCGGATTTACGCTGGGTGTTCAGGTCGGCCTGGAGCTTTTGCAGGTCAGCCATCACTGCATTCAGTGGCAGTTGCAGCATCAGGGTCCAGCGGGCGTCGGTCTGGCCGATGCCGAACGGCAGGTACAGTTCAATCCGGCCCTGGGCCTTGTCGACGGTGTAGGTGACTTCGCCGCGCTTGAGATTGGCCATGTTGGCAATCTGCTGGCTGTCGAGGATGTCGCTGACCTTTTCGCCGAATTTGCTCGGGTCCTTGGTGTAGGCAACGATCCGGCCATTACCGCCGATCAGGGCCATTTCCCCGGCGCCGCTGTAGAGTTTCTGGTTGGCGCCCAGAAGCATTTCCTGGATGAAGTTCACCGACAGGTCGGCGCCGACGATGCCCTGGAAGGCACCGTTGAGCATGATCGGTTCAATAAAGGAGGCGAGCATGACGATTTTGTCGCCGACCTTGTAGGGCGCCGGATCAATTACGCAGGATTTTTTGGTTTCTTTCGAGCACAGGTAGTACTCGCTGGCGCGCACCCCGGTGGACAGGGTTTTCTGGTCATCCACGTCCACCAGCCGGTCCAGGCCGAGGCTGCCGTCCGCATTGCGGAACCACCAGGGCAGGAAGCGCCCGTTGCTGGAGTCGATGCCGGTCACCTGGCTGCCGATGTAGGCGGCATCATTGTGATCCAGTGCATCCTTTTCCCAGCCAATGTAGGTGCCGAGGATTTTCGGGTTTTTCGCCACGTTTTCCTTGATCAGGCCGATCAACTGCTCGCGGCTGAGGCTCAGCGCGGGCTGGCCGTCGGGCCCCGGGGTGCCGATCAGCGCGTTGACCCGCACCAGGCCGCCGGCAATCAGCAGCGGTGCTTCGAGTTCACGCTGAATCTGGCTGACCTGGGTTTGCGCCAGGGACGTCAGGCGTTGTTCGATGACTTGCTCGAATTGCGCCTGGGTCCGCTCCTGGACCATGTCTTGCGTCCGTGCACCGGAAAACAGCGCATACACCACCAGCGCCGCCACGACACTGAGAACGATGGCGCCCGCCAGGGCGGCCACGGAAAACTGGATTGACTTGAATTTCATGGGTGCTCCGCACGCGAGAAGACGTTTGCGGTGGTGTATCGGCAGGACAGGCGACGGGCATGAGCGGGCGCTGGAGAAATGACTGTTTTTGCGTGCCTGATGTCGCAATTGAATCATCCCGGGGCGTTATCGACCGTGGTTTGCCCGGGTTTGTGAATTTTTTTCTACGGCGATGAGAGCTTTGTCCGAATTGTGCGTCATACGTTCGTTGTATCTGGCGTCGATACATTTCCACGCCTAGGATACGGACATGTTTTCAGGGAGTTTTTCGATGAACAAGACATTGGTGTGTGCGCTGGGCGCGGCGCTGTTGCTC
Organism: Pseudomonas fluorescens; assembly: GCF_902498195.1. Taxonomy (GTDB): domain Bacteria; phylum Pseudomonadota; class Gammaproteobacteria; order Pseudomonadales; family Pseudomonadaceae; genus Aquipseudomonas; species Aquipseudomonas fluorescens_BU. Next base: position 68,323 of record NZ_CABVIY010000006.1, read on the forward strand.
GCCGGTTGCCAGTCGGTCAATACCACCAGCGGCGGTGCCGTGGGTGTTGAGCGCAAACAGTACATGTTCAGCATGTTGTCCTCGGAAGAGGTCAACCAGATGTACGCCCAGTCCTATACGAAGACCGTGGGTGAGGCGAGCAGCCAAGGCGTGCTGGACAAGACCAGCAGCGATGCCAAGCGCGTTCAGGTCATTGCTGACCGGCTCATTGCCCAGGCGCCGAATTTCCGTCCGGATGCGGCCCAGTGGAAATGGGAGGTCAATCTGATCAAGAGCGATGAGCTCAACGCGAACTGCGGGCCCGGCGGCAAGATCTTTTTCTACACCGGGCTGATCGACAAGCTGCAACTCACCGACGATGAGATTGCGGCGGTCATGGGCCATGAAATCGCCCACGCCTTGCGCGAGCACGGTCGTGAAGCGATGTCCAAGGCCTATGGCATCGAAATGGCCAAGCAGGGCGCCGGCGCTCTGTTGGGCCTGGGTCAGGACAGCCTGGCCCTGGCGGACACCGTGGCCAACTACGGCATGACCTTGCCCAACAGCCGGGCCAATGAAAACGAGGCGGACCTGATCGGCCTTGAGTTGGCCGCTCGCGCGGGCTACAACCCGAACGCCGCGATCACCTTGTGGAACAAGATGAGCAAGGTCAGCGAAGGGGCTCCACCGGAATTCCTCAGCACTCACCCGTCCTCCAGTAGCCGGACGGCTGCGCTGCAGGCGGCGATTCCGAAGGTGATGCCGCTTTACGAGCAGGCTAAAAAGTAGGTATGTGGTGCCACTGCTGACGCCTTCGCGGGCAAGCCCGCTCCCACATTTGAACGCGTTTTAATGTGGGAGCGGGCTTGCTCGCGAAGAACGATGACGCGATATGACCGTACTACCGCGTCAAACCCATCCGCTGCTCTGCATCGCCTTGTACACCGCGACAATCGCCAGGATGAAGAACGCCGACGCCGCCAGGCGACGGATCAGCGTCAATGGCAATTTGTCCGCCGCAAAGTTACCCGCCAGAACCACCGGCACGTTGGCAATCAGCATGCCCAGGGTGGTGCCGATGATCACCAGCCACAACTCCGGGTATTGCGCCGCGAGCATCACGGTTGCGATCTGGGTCTTGTCACCGATTTCCGCCAGGAAGAATGCAATCAGCGTGGTCAGGAACGGCCCGAACTTGCGGGCGGTGCTGGCTTCGTCGTCATCCATCTTGTCCGGCACCAGGGTCCACAGGGCGGTCGCGGCGAAGCTTGCCGCAAGGATCCAGTGCAGCAACGTGTCCGAAAAGAAGCTGCCGACCCAGGCGCCCACCGCACCGGCGGCCGCATGGTTGGCCAGGGTCGCGGCCACGATACCGGCGATGATCGGCCACGGTTTGCGGAAGCGGGCAGCGAGAATGAGCGCGAGCAGTTGCGTCTTGTCGCCGATTTCGGCCAAGGCAACGATTGCGGTAGGAACGAGCAGTGAATCCAGCATCAGGGGTTTTCCTAAGGGGCGGGTCGACACGGCTATGACACGTACAGCCTTCCCGCCCCGGGTAAGGTGTTCGTGTCATAGGTCTTGTCAAACCCTGCGATCCGTCTGATGCGGACGCTTGGGTCGCATGCGCCATGGTCTGAGGACCAAGTATGTTGACGCATGCCGGACGAGCATGGCGCTCGTGGGAGACTACTCCCCTAGGACGGAGCGGATTCTGCCTACGCAAAATCCTTTCGGCAAGTACAAAGTTTCAGCCGCGCTTGGCCCGGTAGATCCGAAATCCCTGTCCTTCGGCCTTGATCGCACAGACACCCAAGTGCTCTTCGATCAATGGCTGGTACTTCAGGAAGCTGTTGGCTACCAAGCGCAGTTCGCCACCGTTTTTCAGATGTTTGGCTGCTTTTCGCAGCAAGTTCTCGGTAGCGTAATAGTCGGTATGCACGCCGACATGGAACGGCGGATTGCTCAGGATTGCGTTCAAACCCATGGGAGCGGCGTCGATGCCGTCGCCGGTAATGACCTCGGCTTCCAGACCGTTGGCGGCCAGGGTCAAACGGCTGCTGGCGGCGGCAAACGCGTCGACGTCCAGCATCGTCACCTGGTTGTGCGGGTAGCGACGTTTTACCGCAGCCCCCAGCACCCCGGCACCACAGCCGAAGTCGAGCAAATGACCGCTCGGCAGTTTGTCCAGATGCTCAAGCAGCAATGCGCTGCCGCGATCCAGTCGGCCATGGCTGAACACGCCCGGCAGGCTGATCACCTTGAGCGGGCCTTCGGCCAGCGGCAGTTCGTATTCCTGGGCCAGGCTTTCCAGCGATTTGGCCTGAGGGGCGTTGGCCACGGTGACCTGCCAGAGTTGGCAATGCCGCGCGCTGTCGAGCTTGCGTGGCTTGCCGAACGGGTTCAGCTGCTTGGCCGCGCCTTCGATGCCGCTTTTTTTCTCGCCGACCAGGAACACCTCGCGACCTTCTAGGCGCGAAGCCACGGCGTTGAGGATGTAATCGGTCAGGTCCTTGGACTTGGGCAGAAACACCACGGCGGCTTCGAATTCGAATGCCGGGACGTTCACGCCAAAATCGCTGCGTCCCTCAAAGCGTGCATCCAGTGCCGCTTGATCGCCGGCGTGCCAGCACCAGCCGCGAGCAGCCGGCAGGCGGCCGAGCAAATCGTCGGCGGGCAAACCGGCCAGCAGAACCGCACCCTGGAATAATTCAGCCTGACGAAGCAGTACTTCACTGCGCGGATCCATAACTGCTCCTGTGGAAAAAAGTGCCGCAGTTTATCAACTGACGACCCGCAGCGCCTTACCGCTGAAGTATCCCAGGGCGTTTTCGGTCACTTGGCCAACGATACGCTGCCGCGCTTCTCGACTGCCCCAGGCGTTATGCGGGGTCACGATCAGCCGTGGGATGTCGTGGGCCAGCAACGGGTTGCCGTTGACCGGTGGCTCCACGCTCAGCACGTCGGTGGCGGCGCCGCCCAGATGACCGTTGCGCAGGGCATCGGCCAGCGCTTGCTCATCGATCAGGCCGCCGCGGGCGGTGTTGACCACGAACGCGCCGGGCTTCATCGAAGCCAGTTCGCGGGCACCGATGAAATGCCGGGTGTGTTCGTTGAGCGGGCAGTGCAGGGTCAGCGCATCGATTTGCGGCAGCAGTTCATCCAGCGGCAAACGGTCGGGCCGGGCAGGGCGCCCCGGAATCTGGCCCAGCAGTACGCGCATGCCGAAGGCTTCGGCCAGGCGTGCGACGGCGCCGCCCAGTTCGCCGTGACCGAGCAGGCCGAGGGTTTTACCTTGCAGTTCGACGATCGGGTAATCCAGCAGGCAAAACTGTTTGGCCTGTTGCCAGCGACCTTCGCCGACGGCTTTCTGATAGTCAGCCAGGCGCGTCGCCAGGTTAAGCAGCAACATGATCGTGTGCTGCGCCACCGATGGCGTGCCGTAGCCCTGGCAGTTGCACACGGTAATCCCGTGGGCGCGGGCGGCGGCGAGGTCGACGTTGTTGGTGCCGGTGGCGGTGATCAGGATCAGCTTCAAATCAGGGCTGGCAGCGATGGCGGCAGCGTCGATCATGATCTTGTTGGTAATGGCGACGGTGGCGCCCTTGAGATGTGCGATCACCTGATCGGGCAACGTTTGGGCGAACAGCTGCAATTCGCTGAAGCACCCGCGCAGCGGGCTGAGGTCGAGATCGCCCAGGTCCAGGGACGGGTGGTCGAGGAAAACGGCGCGGCGAGTGTTCGTCATCAACTGTACCTTTTGTGCAATGAACTGAAGGCGTAATCTGCCGAGCCTACCAGATGAAATAAATAGTTACGCTTGGCTTAAAGGAGCCCCCATGTACTGGACCGAGTTCTTGACCGTTGCGCTGATTCACCTGCTGGCCGTGGCCAGCCCCGGCCCGGACTTTGCCGTGGTGGTGCGTGAGAGCGTGACCCATGGTCGTCGCGCCGGTACCTGGACCGCGCTGGGCGTCGGCACGGCGATTTTCCTGCACGTGGGTTACTCGCTGCTGGGTATCGGCCTGATCGTGTCGCAATCGATCGTGCTGTTTAACGCGTTGAAGTGGGCCGCGGCCGCGTACCTGCTGTACATCGGCTACAAGGCGTTGCGGGCGCAACCGGCCAAGCCCGTGGCGGACGATCTGCACAAGGAGGCCGGCGAGCGCACCGCACGTGGCGCCTTCGTTTCGGGTTTTGTGACCAACGGCCTGAATCCCAAGGCCACGCTGTTCTTCCTGTCACTGTTCACCGTGGTGATCAACCCGCATACGCCGCTGGCGGTGCAGGCTGGTTACGGGGTTTACCTCGCGGTGGCCACTGCGGTGTGGTTTTGCCTGGTGGCCATGCTGTTCAGCCAGCAGCGCGTGCGCGCCGGTTTCGCCCGCATGGGCCACTGGTTCGACCGGACCATGGGCGCGGTACTGATCGCGATCGGCGTGAAACTCGCGTTTACCGAGATGCATTGATCGACGAGGTAACCGATGACCTGCGGATGCTGGCGCAACGCTAGCATCTGCGCGGCTCTGCAAATCATTCCTTTGGCTGATTTGGCTGGCGATCAGGCGCACTAGAGTGCTTACTTTCAGCCACGACCGTGCAGTCAGAAAAGGGGTTTTTATGTTGCAGACACGCGTTATTCCCCCAGCCGAAGGCGCTTACCAGTATCCGCTGCTGATCAAACGGCTACTGATGTCCGGTACGCGTTATGAGAAAACCCGCGAGATCGTTTACCGCGACCAACTGCGCTACAGCTATCCGACCCTGATCGAGCGGGTTGCTCGCCTGGCCAACGTGTTGACGGCGGCCGGAGTCAAGGCCGGGGACACCGTGGCGGTGATGGATTGGGACAGCCATCGTTACCTGGAATGCATGTTCGCCATCCCGATGATCGGCGCCGTGATCCACACCATCAACGTGCGCCTGTCGCCGGAACAGATCCTCTACACCATGAATCACGCCGAGGACCGCTATGTGCTGGTCAACAGCGAGTTCGTGGGCCTCTACAACGCGATCGCCGGGCACCTGACCACGGTCGAGAAAACCCTGCTGCTGACCGACCTGCCGGAAAAAACCGCTGACTTGCCGCATCTGGTTGGCGAATACGAGCAGTTGCTGGCGGCCGCGAGCCCGCAGTACGACTTCCAGGACTTCGACGAAAACTCGGTCGCGACCACGTTCTACACCACCGGCACCACCGGCAATCCCAAGGGTGTCTACTTCACCCATCGGCAGCTGGTCCTGCACACCATGGGGGTGTCGACCATCATGGGCGCGATCGACAGCGTGCGCCTGCTGGGCACCAACGACGTGTACATGCCGATCACGCCGATGTTCCACGTCCATGCCTGGGGCCTTCCCTACGTGGCGACCATGCTCGGGCTCAAGCAGGTCTATCCCGGCCGCTATGACCCTGAATTCCTGGTGGAGCTGTGGCGCAAGGAAAAGGTCTCTTTTTCGCACTGCGTGCCCACCATCCTGCAAATGGTCCTCAATTCAAAGGCCGCGCAGAATACCGACTTCGGTGGCTGGAAAATCGTCATCGGCGGCAGTGCGCTCAATCGTGCGCTGTACGAAGCGGCCAAGGCCAAGGGCATTCAATTGACGGCCGCCTACGGCATGTCGGAGACCGGGCCGCTGGTCTCGTGCGCGCACCTCAACGACGAGCTGATGGCCGGCACCGAAGACGAGCGCACCACCTACCGGATCAAGGCCGGTGTGCCAGGGCCGCTGGTGGAGGCGGCGATCGTCGACAGCGAGGGCAACTTCCTGCCCGCCGACGGTGAAACCCAGGGCGAGCTGGTGCTGCGTGCGCCATGGCTCACCGAAGGTTATTTCAACGAACCGCAAAAAGGCGCCGAGCTCTGGGCCGGGGGCTGGCTGCACACCGGTGACGTGGCGACCCTGGACAGCATGGGCGTGATCGATATTCGCGACCGGATCAAGGATGTGATCAAGACAGGGGGCGAGTGGATCTCCTCCCTGGACCTCGAAGACCTGATCAGTCGTCACCTGGCGGTACGCGAAGTAGCAGTGGTGGGGATTGCCGATCCACAGTGGGGCGAGCGCCCGTTTGCCTTGCTGGTGCTGCGTGATGGCCATGAAATCGGGGCCAGGGAACTCAAGGAACACCTCAAGCCGTTCGTGGAACTGGGCCACCTGAGCAAGTGGGCCATCCCGAGCCAGATCGCCCTTGTTACTGAAATTCCCAAGACCAGCGTCGGCAAACTCGACAAGAAGAAAATTCGCGTCGACATCACCGAATGGCAAGCCACCAACAGCACCTTCCTTTCGACGCTTTAATCCCCCTTTGGCGTGCCTGAAAAGGCACGCCAGCCCCACCAAGCAAGCGCTTGGCTTGTCAAAACCGAATTTTCAGCCATGCTTGCCGGGCCGACGGGTGTCGGCATGGCAAAGGACTGTTCCAGAGTGGCCGGCAGCTGCAAATCACACTTTAGAGGGATCAAGCACTACTACCTGCTGGCTATAGTCCGCTCAAGGATTTTTAAGAACGGAGCAAACGCACAAACCGGGGCGATGCAACTTTGGAATGACTTTGGGATGCCTTGGCTCCCTGTTATCCAAGCGTTTTTAAGAGTGCTCACTGCCATAAAAATAAAATGCACATGGAGTAGCGTCGATGACATCAGTAAACCAGTTCTGGCGCCGGGCTAAACTGCCTCTGGCCGTCAGCCTTGCCTCTACGCTCGCCGGACCTGCATTCGGCGTCAGTTTCAACATCGGAGAAATCGAAGGCCAGTTCGACTCGTCCCTGTCGATCGGTGCCAGTTGGTCTACTGAAAGCGCCAACAAGAACCTCATCGGCGTCAACAACGGCGGCCGCGGCCTGTCGCAGACATCCGACGATGGCCACTTGAACTTCGAGAGCGGCAAAACCTTCTCGAAGATCTTCAAGGGTATCCATGACCTTGAACTGAAATACGGCGACACCGGTGTCTTCGTCCGTGGCAAATACTGGTACGACTTCGAACTCAAGGACGAAAGCCGTCCGTTCAAGGACATCAGCGACAGCAACCGCAAGGAAGGCGCCAAGTCCGCAGGCGGCCAGATCCTCGACGCCTTCGTCTACCACAACTACTCCATTGCCGAACAACCGGGCTCCGTGCGCCTTGGCAAACAGGTGGTGAGCTGGGGTGAAAGTACCTTCATCGGCGGCGGCATCAACTCGATCAACCCGATCGACGTGTCCGCGTTCCGCCGTCCCGGTGCCGAGATCAAGGAAGGCCTGATCCCGGTCAACATGTTCTACGTGTCCCAGAGCCTGACCGAAAACCTGTCGGCCGAAGCCTTCTACCAGTTGGAATGGGACCAGACCGTCGTCGACAACTGCGGCACCTTCTTCTCGCAACCCGACATCATCGCCGACGGTTGCACCAACAACCTGCGCGTGCTGAACAAGCGTTCGACCATTCCGGCCGCCGCCTTGCCTACGCTGACCCGCCTGGGCGTCGACGTCGACAACGAGGGTGTGCTGGTACGCCGTGGCCCGGACCGTGATGCGCGGGACAGCGGCCAGTGGGGCGCGTCCCTCAAGTACATGTTCGATCCGCTGGACACCGAGTTCGGTGCCTATTTCATGAACTATCACAGCCGTGCGCCGATCTTCAGTGCCACGGGTGCGCCAGCGTCGGTCTATGCCGGTGCCGCAGCCCTGCCGGCGCAATTGCGCGCCTTGGCGCCGCTGATCGTTGCGGGTAACTCCAACTACTTCGTCGAGTATCCGGAAGACATCCGCCTCTACGGCTTGAGCTTCTCCACCACCCTGCCTACAGGCACGGCGTGGAGCGGTGAGATCAGCTACCGTCCGAACGCACCGGTGCAGCTCAACTCCACCGACATCCTGTTCGCCGGTGTGCGTCCGCTGGGCGGCGCACTGACCAACGCCTCGCTGCTCAACGGCGTTCCGGGCCAGGACCTGCACGGCTATCGCCGCAAGGAAATCACCCAGTTCCAGACCACCCTGACGCACTTCTTCGATCAGGTCATGGGCGCCAGCCGTCTGACCCTGGTGGGCGAAGTGGGCGTGACCCACGTCGGCGGCCTGGAAAGCACTTCCGACGTCCGTTACGGCCGTGACCCGGTCTACGGTCCTGGCGACCTGCCGGCTACCGGCGGCCAGAATACTTGCCAGGCCCTCAACGCCAGCACCATCGCCGGTGCCGGCCCGGGTACGCCGACCAACAACCTCAACCGCAATTGCAACAATGAAGGCTTCACCACGGCCACTTCGTGGGGTTATCGCGGTCGTGCCATCTGGGAATACAACGACGTATTCGCCGGTGTGAACCTCAAGCCGAACGTGGCCTGGTCCCACGACGTGGAAGGTTACTCGCCTGGCCCTGGCGGCAACTTCGAGGAAGGTCGCAAAGCGGTCAGCCTGGGTGTCGACGCCGAGTACCAGAACACCTACACCGCAAGCCTGGCGTACACCAACTTCTTCGACGGCAAGTACACCACCGTGGATGACCGCGACTTCGTTGCGCTCAGCTTCGGCGTGAACTTCTAAGCACTTTATTTTCAGGACGAGTACACACATGAAAATAACCAAGAGTCTGTTCCACGCCGGTGTCCTGGGACTGTCGTTGTTGGCGACCAGCGTCATGGCTGCCGTCCCGGCAGCCGAAGCGGACAAGCTGGGCAAGAGCCTGACCCCGATGGGTGCCGAGATGGCGGGTAACGCCGACGGTTCGATCCCGGCCTGGAAGCCGCTGCCGAAAAATGCCGGTACCGTCGACAGCAAGGGTTTCCTGTCCGATCCATACCCGGGTGAAAAACCGCTGTTCACCATCACGGCGCAGAACGTCGACCAGTACAAGGACAAGCTTGCCCCGGGCCAGTACGCGATGTTCAAGCGCTACCCGGAAACCTTCAAGATGCCGGTCTACCCGTCCCATCGCGGTGCCACCGTGCCGGATGAGGTGTTCGCCGCCATCAAGCGCAACGCCACCAACACCGAGCTGGTCTCCGGTGGCAACGGGCTGAAAAACTTTGAAACCGCGGTTCCTTTCCCGATTCCGAAAACCGGCGTGGAAGTCATCTGGAACCACATCACCCGTTATCGCGGCGGCAGCGTAACCCGCCTGGTCACCCAGGCCACGCCACAGCCGAACGGTTCGTTCAGCCTGGTGTACTTCCAGGACCAGTTCGTGTTCCGCGACAAGATGAAGGATTACGATCCGAAGAACCCGGGCAACATCCTGTTCTACTTCAAGCAGAAAGTGACCGCGCCGGCACGTCTGGCCGGTGGTGTGCTGCTGGTCCACGAAACCCTCGACCAAGTGGCGGAGCCGCGTTCGGCGTGGGTCTACAACGCCGGCCAGCGTCGTGTGCGCCGTGCGCCACAAGTGTCCTATGACGGCCCGGGTACCGCTGCCGACGGCCTGCGTACCTCCGACAACCTGGACATGTACAACGGTGCCCCGGATCGTTATGACTGGAAGCTCGAAGGCAAGAAAGAGATGTACATCGCCTCCGACGCCTACAAACTCGACGATCCGAAACTGAAGTACGCCGACATCATCAAGGCCGGCCACATCAACCAGGACCTGGCTCGTTACGAGTTGCGCCGTGTGTGGCATGTGGTTGCAACCCTGAAGGAAGGTCAGCGTCACATCTACGCCAAGCGTGACTTCTACATTGACGAAGACACCTGGCAGGCCGCGGTGATCGACCATTACGACGGTCGCAACCAACTGTGGCGCGTGGCCGAGGCGCATGCCGAGAACTACTACGACAAACAAGTGCCGTGGTATGCCCTCGAAGCCTTGTACGACCTGCAATCGGGCCGTTACCTGGCGCTGGGTATGAAGAACGAAGAAAAGTCTGCCTATGACTTCGGCTTCACCGCGACCACCAGCGACTTCACCCCGGCGGCCTTGCGCCAGGATGGTGTTCGCTAACGTGCATTGAGCTGAGGCCGCATCCTCTAGAAACGCCCCGACTGGTTCGGGGCGTTTTTTTGTAAGTAGACTTTTTGTAGCCATTTGTAGCAATTACCTTCATTCCCTCATCGTTTACCGCTAGTCTGCGGACATCTGCAACGCCGCCACCCGCAATTCAAACAAGAGCCGGCCATGACTGATCTGTCCCCACCACCAGGTCCTGCCAGCGTCGCTGTCGCCGCGCTGGATGGACGCTTTTTCCGACCGCCTTTGCCCGACGGCCATGTGCTGCGCCCGCGACTGTGCGAGCGCCTGAGCGCGGGGCTCGGGGGCCGGTTGCTGCTGGTCAGCGCGCCGGCGGGCTTCGGCAAGAGTTCGTTGGCGGTGGAGTTCTGTCAGGCGCTGCCGGCCCACTGGCAGAGCCTCTGGCTGGGCTTGAGCCCGCGGGACAGCGATCCGGGCCGATTCCTTGAGCGGTTGCTCGAAGGTCTGCAGGACTATTATCCGCAATTGGGGAGGCAGTCCCTGGGGCTGCTGAAAATGCGTCAGCGACACCAGCCGTTTGCCTTCGAAGAATGGCTGGACGGCCTGCTCGACGAACTGGCCGTTCACCTGTCGACGGCGACGCCCCTGCTGCTTGTACTCGATGACTATCACCTGGCCCAGGGGCCGGTGCTCGATCGCTGCCTGCAATTTTTCCTCAACCACCTTCCCGATGGCCTGCTGGTGATGGTCACCAGCCGCCAGCGTCCTGACTGGCATCTGGCACGGCTGCGCCTGTCGCGGCAACTGCTGGAGTTGCACGAGCAGGACCTGCGCCTGACCCACGATGAAGCCTTGAGCCTGCTCGATCGGCACAGCAGTTCGTTGCGCGGCGAGGCGCTGGAAAACCTGATCCAGCGCAGTGAAGGCTGGGTGGCCGGTTTGCGTTTCTGGCTGTTGGCCGCGTCGGAAGCGGGCAACCAGGGAACATTGCCCCTGGCACTCCACGGCGGCGAAGGCCTGATTCGCGATTATCTGCTTGAGGAAGTGATCGATTGCCTGCCCGCTGAAGTGCAGGCGTTCCTCTACGACACGGCGCCCCAGGAACGTTTCTGCAGCGAATTGTGCGACGCCGTTCGCGATGCCCATGACAGTGCCGAGATCCTGCGTTTTCTGGCGGCGCACCAGGTATTCCTGGTGCCGCTGGACGAGCATGGCCACTGGTATCGCTATCACCACCTGTTTTCCGACCTGCTGCGCACGCGGCCTGCCGCCCAATCGATGGTGCCGGCCGCCAGCCTGCACCTGCGCGCCTGTCGCTGGTTCAATGCCCAGGGCTTGCTCGATGAAGCGGTGGAGCAGGCGTTGCGCGCCGGGCACCTGGACGTCGCGGCGAACCTGGTGCAAAACCTGTCCGAAGAACAACTGCTGGCCGAACAGAACGTCGGAATGTTGCTGCGCTGGAAAATGGACTTGCCCGACAGCCTGCTGGTCAGTACGCCGCGGCTGATCGTGCTCTACAGCTGGGCGCTGGGGCTGGCCTGTCAACTGGACGCCGCCGAGGAGCTGGCCAGCCAGTTGAGCCGCTTTCTGCCGGCACCGTCGGCCACCGCGCAAAAGTCGATGCTGGCGCAATGGCTGGCCTTGAGCGGGATCATCGCGCGTGGGCGCGGCAATCGTGAACACACGCTGCGCTATTGCAGCGAAGCCCTGGAGAGCCTTCCGAGCAAGCGTTACGGCCAGCGCTTGATGTGCCTTTCGACCCTGTCCAACCTGGCCATTGCCGACGGTGACCTGTGGCGCGCGCGCAAGTTGAACCGTGACTCCCTGGAGTTGGCGCAACGGGTCGGCAACCCGCTGTTCGAAGCGCTGGCCCACTACGACCGCGCGCGCGTGCTGCAAGCGCGAGGGGAGATCCTGCGTTCACTGGATGAGGTCCGGCAGGGGTTGCAACGCCTGCAAGGGCTGTCGCCGCAGCGACTCTATGCGGTTCGCGCGCGCCTGACCTTGTACGAAGGTTTTCTGCTGGGCCTGCGCCTGCAACCGCAAGCGGCGCGGGGACGCTTGCAGGCCGGTCTCAACGAAGCACGGGCCTGCCGCGATATCAGCGTATTGATCGGCCATTGTGTCATCGCCCGGCTTGAGGGCAGCAGCGGCGAATTCGCCAAGGCCTTTTCTGAGCTGGCCGAAGCCGAACGGTTGATGCACATCTGGGACGTGCCGCCGATTTATTACCTGGCCATGATTACCCTGGTCAAATGCGAACTGTGGTTGGCCCAGGGGCGCATCGACCTGGCGGAAGCCTGGCTGGCGCGCCTGGGGCAGACCTATAACGGTGAACACCCGGCGGCACCGCCGGAATTCCACCCGCAACTGCCCCTGCACATCGAACTGCAGCAAGCCTTGCTGGAGGCCATTCAAGGGCAACCGATGCTGGCCGAGGGGCGTTTGAATGCGCTGCTCGAAAATGGCCAGCAAAGCGGTCGGCAGATGCTCAGTGCGATGGCTCTGACGCAAAAAGTCTCGCTGCTGCTGGGCAACGGGCGCGAACCCGAGGCACGCAAGGCGCTGGCCCAGGCCCTCGACGCTGCGACCGGAGGCGTGTTGCAACCCTTTGAGCGGTTATTGGCGGAGCATCCGGACTGGCTTCGCGGACAACTGCACAGTGGTGAGCAAACCACCGTTTCACAGGACCTCGCCGAAAAGCTTCCGGCACAGGCCTCGCGTCCGGCACTGGAGTCAGCGCCCCCCGCCGAGCAACTCAGCACACGGGAAATGGCTGTCCTGCGCCTGATTGCCCAGGGCTGCTCGAATCAGGAAATCAGCGATCAACTGTTTATCTCCCTGCACACGGTCAAGACTCATGCCAGCCATATCAACAGCAAGCTGGGGGTAGAGCGGCGAACGCAGGCCGTGGCGCGGGCCAAGGAATTGGGGGTTCTGGGTTAAGGAATTCTTCACGTTACACAACCGGGCAAAGGACGGGATACTCAATTGTGCGAAAATCGCTCGTCCCCGTTTATCGAGCAGAACCCGATGTCCCAGAAACCCTCCCTTATCCGCGAAACCTTCCCCGTCGGCCCGTTGCAGTGCAACTGCACCATCATCGGCGACCCGCTGACGAAAAAGGCCATCGTCGTTGATCCGGGTGGCAATCATGAGCTGATCCTCGCCCGCCTCGACGCGCTGGGCCTGAAAGTGGTCAGCATCATTCACACCCATGCCCACCTTGACCACTTCCTGGCGTCCGGTCAGTTGAAGGAAAAAACCGGCGCGACCCTGCACCTGCACAAGGAAGATCAGTTCCTCTGGGACAACCTGGAAATGCAATGCCAGATGTTCGGCGTCCCCTATACGCCGGTGCCGTCGCCGGATCGCTGGCTGGCCGATGATGAAGAACTGGCCTGTGGCTGCGGCGTAGCGTTGCACACGCCAGGCCATACGCCGGGTTCCATGAGCTTCTGGTTTTCCGAGGCCAAGCTGCTGATTGCCGGTGACACGCTGTTTCGTCGCGGGGTAGGGCGCACGGATTTGTGGGGCGGCGATCAGGCGACCATCGTGCGTTCGATCAAGCAACGGCTGTATACGCTCGACGAAGAGGCGACGGTGGTGGCAGGGCATGGTCCCGACACCCGCCTGGGAGAGGAGATGCGCGAAAATCCGTTTGTCAGGGCCTGATTTGTAACACGTGGAATTTTCATCCGCCGAAACGATCCAACCCCCGCAAAGGTTCGATGCTTACGTCCGTTGCACCACAGAATGCAAAAAGTAGGAGCACTTCATGTTCACCAAACATCGTCTGATTATTGTTGCTACTGCCGTGGCACTGTTGTCCGGTTGTGCATCGCCCAACCCCTACGACAACCAGGGCCAGGCCGACAGCGGCTCCACAGGCATGAGCAAAACCGCCAAGTATGGTGGCCTTGGAGCGCTGGCCGGTGCCCTGGCGGGTGCGGCCATCGACCACAATAACCGTGGCAAGGGCGCGCTGATTGGCGCGGCGGTGGTGGGTGCTTCCGCAGCCGGTTACGGTTACTACGCTGACCAGCAGGAGAAAAAACTGCGCGCCAGCATGGCCAACACCGGTGTTGAAGTTCAGCGCCAAGGCGATCAGATCAAGCTGATCATGCCGGGCAACATCACGTTTGCAACCGATTCGGCGAACATCGCGTCCAGCTTCTACCAGCCGTTGAATAACCTGGCCGGCTCGCTGAAAGAATTCAACCAGAACCAGATCGAAATCGTCGGCTACACCGACAGCACCGGCAGCCGTCAGCACAACATGGACCTGTCCCAGCGTCGGGCCCAGAGCGTCGCGACCTACCTGACTTCGCAAGGTGTCAGCGGTGCCAACCTCAGCGCCCGTGGTGCCGGGCCGGACAGCCCGGTGGCCAGCAACGCCGACGTCAATGGTCGTGCGCAGAACCGCCGCGTCGAGGTCAATCTCAAGGCGATTCCGGGCCAGCAGTATGGTGGACAGCAGCAGCCGGGCACCGTGCAGCAGTACCCATAAACACTTGAGAGACCGCCGATCAGTGATAGATCGGCAGTTTTTTTTGAGCGATCTGGCCCCTTCGCGAGCAAGCCCGCTCCCACATTTGGCCGAATCCTCTCAGGAAACGAGGTCAAATGTGGGAGCGGGCTTGCTCGCGAAGGGGCCGGAACAGGCGCCAACAATAGTCATCAGAGACAAAAAAGCCCCCGGACAAACACATGTCCGGGGGCTTTTTTTCGCCTGAAACCTGCTTACTTCTTCAGGCCATAATGCTCATCGAGCATGCCCGGGGCGTTCGGGGCTTTGGGCGCGTAGTCGCGCGGCGGTTCCTGATTGCGCGGTGGCGTCAGGCGTTCCCGTGGAGTCTGCACCGCGTCGGCGTGCAGGGAAGCCAGCAAGCGTTGGCGGGTCTGCTCGTCCAGGGCCAGGCGGTTGGCGCCCTCGGCGAGATGATCCTGCACTTCCTGATAGCTCTGAGTCAGTTTCTTGACCAGTGTTGCTGTGCTGTTGAAGTGGGTCACCACCTCATTCTGATAACTGTCGAAACGTTCCTGAATATCGTCCAGCTGACGTTGAGTGCTGCTAGGCGCGGCATTCGGCGCAAGGCGAGCGATCAGGAAACCAATGGCGACACCCACAACCAGGGCAAGAGTCGGCAACAACCAAACTAAGAGCGAGTGTTCCACGAGTCCTTCCTCTATAAACGGCTTTGCTTTACGTTAACGGCTCGAACCTGTGCTGTATACCGCGATTCACTCGCAATAGACAGGCACAGACAATTTGCTAGACGAGTCGACCCGATTCGAGGTCACGGAGTTCCTTCCTTGCTTATGCGTGAAACCCCTGTAGTGATTGATGGCCCGGTTGGGCAATTGGAAGCCCTTTACCTCGATAGCGAGCAGCCCCGCGGCCTGGCGCTGATCTGCCATCCAAACCCGGTGCAGGGCGGCACCATGCTCAACAAAGTGGTCTCGACCCTGCAACGCACCGCCCGCGATGCCGGTTTGATCACCCTGCGCTTCAACTACCGGGGTGTCGGTGCCAGCCAGGGGACGCATGACATGGGCACAGGCGAAGTCGATGACGCCCAGGCTGTGGCCGAATGGCTGCGCGCCAAACACCCTGAATGGCCGCTGACCCTGTTCGGCTTCTCCTTCGGCGGTTTTGTGGCCGCCAGTCTTGGCGGGCGCCTGGAAGCGAAAGGGGAGCCGCTCAAGCACCTGTTCATGGTCGCCCCGGCCGTCATGCGCCTTGGGGATCAGGATCAACTGCCGCAGCACGGTGAACTGACCCTGATCCAGCCGGAAACCGATGAAGTCATCGATCCGCAAGCCGTTTACGACTGGTCCGAAAAACTCGAACGTCCCCATGAGCTGCTGAAAGTGGCAGAATGCGGACACTTTTTTCATGGCAAGCTGACCGATCTCAAGGATCTGATCCTGCCGCGTCTCTCGAACTGATTGCAGTCTGACAAGCGATTACCCATGACGACTCGTACCCGCATCCTCACCGGCATTACCACCACCGGCACGCCGCACCTGGGCAATTACGCCGGCGCCATCCGCCCGGCGATCGTCGCCAGTCGTGACAGCAACGCCGATTCGTTCTACTTCCTGGCGGACTACCACGCCCTGATCAAGTGTGACGACCCGCTGCGCATCCAGCGCTCGCGTCTGGAAATCGCCGCGACCTGGCTGGCCGGTGGCCTGGATGTGGACCGCGTGACGTTCTACCGCCAGTCCGACATCCCGGAAATCCCCGAGCTGACCTGGCTGCTGACCTGCGTCGCCGCCAAGGGCCTGCTCAATCGCGCCCATGCCTACAAGGCGTCGGTGGACAAGAATGTCGAGACCGGCGAAGACCCGGATGCCGGCATCACCATGGGCCTGTACAGCTACCCGGTGCTGATGGCCGCGGACATCCTGATGTTCAACGCGCACAAGGTGCCGGTCGGCCGTGACCAGATCCAGCACGTGGAAATGGCGCGGGATATCGGCCAGCGCTTCAACCACCTGTTTGGCCAGGGCAAGGAATTCTTCACCATGCCCGAGGCGCTGATCGAAGAAAGCGTGGCTACATTGCCGGGCCTTGACGGTCGCAAGATGTCGAAGAGCTACGACAACACCATTCCGTTGTTCAGCAGCGCCAAAGAAATGAAGGACGCGATTTCGCGGATCGTCACCGACTCCCGTGCACCGGGCGAAGCGAAAGATCCGGACAAATCGCACCTGTTCACCCTGTTCCAGGCCTTCGCCACCCCGGCGCAAGCCGACGAATTCCGCAGCGAATTGTTGCAGGGCCTGGGTTGGGGCGAAGCGAAAAATCGCCTGTTCCAGTTGCTGGACAACGAACTGGGCGAGTCCCGCGAGCGCTATCACCAACTGATCGAGCGGCCGGCGGATCTGGAAGACATCCTGCAACACGGCGCCAAAAAGGCCCGTGCGGTGGCGACACCGTTCCTCAACGAACTGCGTGAAGCGGTGGGCCTGCGTTCTTTCGTTGCCCAGACCCAGGTGGCCGCATCCACCAAGAAAAAAGCCGCGAAGGCTGCGCGTTTCGTGAGTTTCCGCGAGGACGACGGCAGTTTCCGCTTCCGCCTGCTGGCGGCTGACGGCGAGCAACTGCTGCTGTCGCGCAACTTCTCCGATGGCAAAACGGCCGGGCAGGTGACCAAGCAACTGCAAGCCGGTCAGCCACTGGACGTGCGCAGTGAAGACCTGGGCTTCAGCGTCTGGCTGGAAGGCGAGTGCGTTGCCGACAGTCCGGCCTTCGCTGACAGCGCCGCGCGTGATGCTGCAATCGAGACTTTGCGCGTCGCCCTGACACCGGTTCAGGAATAATCAACGGCTCGGCCCGACCAAGGGCTGATTGCCATTCCCACGGGCCATCGCTACAGTGACGGCCCGTTTTTGTTGCCTTGCTAACGAATTATGACGCCCCTAGAACGATATCAAGCTGATCTGAAACGCCCGGAATTCTTCCATGACGCCGCGCAAGAAACGGCTGTGCGCCATTTGCAGCGCCTGTACGACGATCTGGTCGCGGCCTCGCAGAACAAGCCGGGTCTGCTCGGCAAGCTGTTTGGCAAGAAAGACCAGGCACCGGTCAAAGGCCTGTATTTCTGGGGCGGCGTAGGTCGCGGCAAGACTTACCTGGTCGACACCTTCTTCGAAGCGCTGCCGTTCAAGGAAAAGACCCGCACTCACTTCCACCGCTTCATGAAGCGCGTGCACGAAGAGATGAAGACCCTGGGCGGCGAGAAAAACCCGCTGACCATCATTGCCAAGCGTTTCTCCGACGAGTCGCGAGTGATCTGTTTCGATGAGTTCTTCGTCTCGGATATCACCGACGCGATGATCCTCGGCACCTTGATGGAAGAGCTGTTCAAGAACGGCGTGACCCTGGTCGCGACGTCGAACATCGTGCCGGACGGCCTGTACAAGGACGGCCTGCAACGCGCGCGTTTCCTGCCGGCCATTGCGCTGATCAAGCAGAACACCGAGATCGTCAACGTCGACAGCGGCGTCGATTATCGCCTGCGTCACCTCGAACAAGCCGAGCTGTTCCACTTCCCGCTCGACGAAGCGTCCCACGAAAGCCTGCGCAAGAGCTTCCGCGCGCTGACGCCGGAATGCACGGCGGCGGTCGAGAACGATGTGCTGATGATCGAAAACCGCGCCATCCGTGCGCTGCGTACCTGCGATGACGTGGCCTGGTTCGAATTCCGCGAACTGTGCGACGGCCCGCGCAGCCAGAACGACTACATCGAACTGGGCAAGATCTTCCACGCCGTGCTGCTCAGCGGTGTCGAGCAGATGAGCGTCACCACCGACGACATCGCCCGACGCTTCATCAACATGGTCGACGAATTCTACGACCGTAACGTGAAGCTGATCATTTCTGCCGAAGTCGAGCTCAAGGACCTGTACACCGGTGGCCGCTTGAACTTCGAGTTCCAGCGCACCCTGAGCCGCCTGCTGGAAATGCAATCCCACGAATTCCTGTCCCGGGCGCACAAGCCGTAGGACAGTTCGGGAAATGAAAGAGGCCTGCTGATGCAGGCCTTTTTTTGCTCATGGAATAGCGGTCTGGCTCACCGCAAACATTGTGGGAGCAGGCTTGCTCGCGAAGGCCGTGTGTCAGTCGACTTTAACTTTGCTGACACACCGCTTTCGCGAGCAAGCCCGCTTCCACAGGGTCATGCGTTAGTTTTGATATCGGGTGTCATGATCTAAATACCGCCCCAACTCATGCTGACGCCGACAACCGAGCACCAGCCAAAGCAGAATCCGGGCTTTTCGCGGGCATAAAAAACCCGCCATCGATACGCCCTTGCGGATCAAATCCATCTCACCGCCGCTAAAACCGTAGGAGGCGCGTGCGGTGGAGCCGGAGCCGGTACGGGTGGCGACGATGACCGGGACTCTTTCGGCGATGTGCTCAATCATGGTCGCCCAGCGTTGTGAGACGTGGCCGGCACCGAAACCGCCGATCACCAGTCCGTCGTAACCGAGTGCCAGAATGTTCTCCAGTAGCAGGGTGTCAGCGGACAGTGAGGCCTCAAGCAGGGCAACCCGGTGTGTGGTCTGTTCCGGTAAAGGCAACACCGTGCGCGGATCCGGCGGGCGCAGGTAGCGGACACAGTCTTCCAGCAGCAGGCCTGCGGGCCCTACGACCGGTGAGGAAAACGCCTGCAATGCCAGCGAATCGGTTTTGCGTACATTGCGCGCTTGATGGATCTGCCCGTTCATCACGACCTGGGCGCCGCGTTGACGGCTGTTCTGCGCCAGTGCAACGCGACATGCATCCAGCAGGTTGGCCGGTCCATCGGCTCCTGGCTTTGAAGCCGAACGCATGGCACCGGTCAGCACGAAGGGGATATCGTAGGGCCATAGATAATCAAAAAACGCCGCTGCTTCTTCGAGGGTGTCGGTTCCCTGGATTATTACGACACCAACGGCGCCCAGCTTGACCTGAAAATCAGCCCAGGACAGCACGCTCAGCAGAAACCCGAAATCCAGGGATGCACTGGGTAGCAGGCCGAGGGTCTCAACGCTGACGTCGGCCAGCGTCGTCAGTTCCGGTATGGAAGACAGCAGGGCTTCGCCGCTGACCGTCGGGATGACGCCCTCACCGGTATGGCTCGCTTGCATGCTTACCGTGCCGCCAAGTGCCGCGATGGACAGTTTTGGCAGGTCCATGGGATACCTCGCTTGATTGTGACGAAAAGTGGCTGTATCCGCTTTCGAGGCCGCGATACAGCTCAGGGTGGGGGTGCATCAGTCCGCGATCAGGATGCCGATCAGCGGCACGATCAGCAGGGTGCTGATGGCCATCGACAGGACATTGGCGATGTAGGGGTGCATGTCGGCCGGTAATCGCCTGGCAATCGCACATGCCAGCGGTGGCGCGACCAGTGCTCCGAGCAGCGCACTCGAGACGATGATTTGCCAGCTGCCGCCATAGTCCAGGATCGCCGCGGGCACCACCGATACCAGTGGGATGTAAGTCGGGTACCAGCCGCGCATCATCCATTGTCGACGCCAGATCAGCACGCCGATGGCCGAGGCCAATGCCTGCCCGCCGATAATGTGCAGCAACAGGCCCGAGCCGTACGCGGGGCTTGAAGGATTCAAGCTGTACGCCAGTAACGCCCCCACTATCAGGCCAAGGCTGGCCAACTCGTTACCGAAAAACGGTGCTTCGGAAAAGTCCGCCAGAATCCGGCGCAAACCCCAGGCCACTCCGTAATCGGGCGTCCTGGCGGTGACGCGTGCGGAGGCCGGAAGGGGAGGTGTCTGGGGTTGTTCCGGCTTTACCAGCCCAGGCCAATAACGGCACATCAGAAACGCCAGGACACTGGCAACCGCCATGCCCAGCACATTGCCGATCACCGCCGGCAAGCCCAGGGGGTTGCAGAGGTAATTGACGATCAGCAGGCATATTGGCGTGACGAGTAGGGCGCCCAGGATTGCGCCGTTGATCGCGACTTTCCAGCCACCGCCGAACATCAGCACCATCGCCGCTGGCAGTGAGACGAAGGCGACGAATGTGGGTTGCCAGGTGGTAGCTGTCACCGACCACCCCCACAACAGATTACTTAGCAGCAACCCGAGCAACGAACTGATCACCAGCCAGGGCCAAAGTCCCGTTCCATAGGAGATGGCAAACCCCTGCCAGGATTTCCCGGTTCGATTCGCCCAGTAAGCCAGGTAAGCGCCCGCCAGCAGGCCGATCGAGGCGAACTCGTGCTTGTAGAAGGCCACCTCGCTGATGTCACCGAGCACCCAGCGCAGCCAGGCAATGGGTTCGGGAAGCAGCGAAACCATGTCGCCGTAACTGGGCCAATGCGCTCCCCAGGCAATGCGGTGGGTGAACGAAAGCCAAGCGATCAGCAGTGTCCCGCTGATCATCAACAGGACGACGGCAGTATCAAAAGGCGATCGGCGGGATAGCTGGTTTTTGTCGGTTGAAATGTCCATGTGGCGCGCCTCCTGATCAGCGTGGGAGGCAGGGATGTTGGGTGTAGCCGAGCATCTGATCGTAAAGATCGGCTCGGCGATCGCGGTGCAGGTCGTTCAGATTGTTCCAGATGGGCGCGCTGCGGGAGCTGGTCAGGTCAATGTCGGCAAACAGGATTTCCTGCTGGTCGGCGGATGCCACGGCGCCAATCGGCCAACCATGGGTCCCGGCAATCAACGAGCAACCCAGGTAGCGCGCGCCACGCTCCTCACCGATCCGGCTGGCGGCGGCAATGAACACGTTGTTGACATGCGCGGCGGTCATCGTCAGGTACGACGCCATGCATTTGCCGGCGTCGTCGAACAGCGGTGGCGGTGTCCAGACCCAGTTGTTCAGGCTGCAAATGATGTCCGCGCCTTGCTGCGCGAGGATTCGTGGGACTTCCGGGAACCAGATGTCCCAGCAGATCAACAGCCCGATGCGGCCGACAGGCGTGTCGAAAACCGGAAAACCCAGATCGCCGGGGGTGAACCAGAGCTTTTCCAGATTCCACAAATGGGCTTTGCGGTACTTGCCGATAAAACCGTCAGGCCCCGTCAGGACGGCGGTGTTGAAGAGTCGCATGCCGTCGCGTTCGGCCAGGCCGGCGACGAGGTAAACCTTGTGATCGCGGGCGAAGTCGATCCAGCACTGCACGCTGGGCCCGTCGGGAACCGCTTCTGCGTGGGCGAAGGCGTCCTGCCGATTGCTGAAGAAATAGCCGGTATTGGACAGCTCGGGCAGGACGATGAGATTCGCCCCGCCGTTTACCGCTTCAAGCGCCAACTCCAGGCTGCGCCGCAGATTACCTTCACTTTTCTCGATGCCGACCTGTGGATCGAATTGCACGACAGCTACACGAACTGGGCTTGTGGGCTCGTTCATTCCGGTGACCTCTTATTTTTGTTTTTCACGCTGTTTCATGGCGTGTCCATAAGAGGCGAAGCGGCCGCTGGGCGTAAGTCAGCGGCTTCCGGTAAGTCTGTAGTCCTTATCCCAAGTTGGATGAGCGATGGCGGTGACGCGGTGTATCAAGCAAACCGCGTCATCGCTCATCGCCAGCAAGCTGTCTCCTACGGGGCGTGGGAGGTCTTAAGCCGCCTGCTGGAACTGCTGCCGATACTGGTTCGGCGACAGTTCGGTGTGCTGGCGGAACAGCCGGGCGAAGAAGCTCGCATCGTCATAGCCGACCTCATAGCTGATGGTCTTGATGCTCTTGCGGCTGCCGGACAGCAAGCCCTTGGCGGTTTCGATGCGCAGGCGCTGCAGGTAATGCAGCGGCTTGTCGCCGGTGGCGGTCTGAAAGCGGCGCATGAAGTTGCGGATGCTCATGCCGTGTTCGCGGGCGACGTCTTCGAAGCGGAATTTGTCGGCGAAGTGCTCTTCGAGCCAGTGCTGGATCTGCAGGATGATCACGTCCTGGTGCAGCTTCTGCCCGCCGAAGCCGATGCGTCCAGGCGAGTAGCTGCGTTGTACTTCATAGAGGATGTCCCGGGCCACGGCTTGTGACACGTTGGCGCCGCAGAAGCGCTCGATCAGGTAGATGTACAGGTCGCATGCCGAGGTTGTGCCGCCGGCGCAATACAGATTGTCGGCGTCGGTCAGGTGTTTGTCCTGATTGAGGTAAACCTTCGGGAAGCGTTCGGCGAAAGCATTGAAGAAGCGCCAGTAGGTGGTTGCTTCCTTGCCATCGAGCAGCCCGGCTTCGGCCAGCCAGAAAACCCCGGTGGCCTCGCCGCACAGCACCGCGCCGCGTGCGTGTTGCTGGTGCAACCAGGGCAGGACTTGCGGATAGCGTTGGCACAGGGTATCGAAGTCGTCCCAGAACGCGGGGAGGACGATGATGTCGGCGTTTTCCAGTCCGCCGTCCACCGGCATGATCACATCGCTGAAACTGTTGACCGGTTTGCCATCGGGGCTGACCAGTCGGGTTTCGAAGGCCGGAACCAGGCCGTGGCCCAGCTGTTTGCCGTAGCGCAGGCTGGCGAGGTGGAAGAAATCCTTGGCTTGCATGAGGGTGGAAGCGAAAACCCGGTCGATGGCCAGGATGCTGACGCGCCGCAGGGGCGTGGAGGCTTGGTTAGACATAATTCAACTTTATTCTTATAGGGGAAAGTGGTCACCAGACGGCTGGATCGTCTTATTTTTTGTCGGATGTGTCCAGTGTCCTGTATCGGACGCGGGGCTTAGTCTCTGAAGGTCAACTTCTTCTAAAAATAACGACAGGTGCCGCATGATTCCCAGAACCTTGTTCAGTTCCGAGCACGAACTTTTTCGTGACAGCGTGCGAACGTTCCTCGAAAAAGAGGCCGTGCCGTTCCATGGACAGTGGGAAAAACAAGGCTACATCGACCGTCAACTCTGGAACAAGGCGGGGGAGGCGGGGATGTTGTGCTCGCATCTGCCGGAAGAGTACGGCGGGCTGGGGGCAGACTTTCTCTACAGTGCAGTAGTGATTGAAGAGGTGGGGCGCCTGGGGCTGACCGGCATCGGTTTTTCCCTGCATTCGGACATTGTTGCGCCGTATATCCTGCATTACGGCAGTGAAGCACTGAAACACAAATACCTGCCCAAGTTGGTCTCCGGTGAGATGGTCACCGCCATCGCCATGACAGAGCCGGGTGCCGGTTCCGACCTGCAAGGCGTAAAGACAACAGCCGTGCTGGATGGCGACGAGTACGTGATCAATGGCTCGAAAACCTTCATTACCAATGGCTTTCTCGCTGACCTGGTGATCGTTGTCGCCAAGACCGATCCGAAGGCAGGAGCGAAGGGCACCAGCCTGTTTCTGGTGGAAGCCGATACGCCGGGTTTCGACAAGGGCAAGCGCCTGGAGAAAGTCGGAATGAAGGCCCAGGACACCTCGGAACTGTTCTTCCAGGACGTTCGGGTGCCCAAGGAGAACCTGCTAGGCCAGGCCGGGATGGGGTTCGCCTACCTGATGCAGGAACTGCCGCAGGAGCGCCTCACCGTGGCGATCGGTGGCCTGGCGTCAGCTGAGGCGGCTTTGCAATGGACGCTGGATTACACCCGCGAACGCAAGGCCTTCGGCAAGGCAATTGCCGATTTCCAGAACACTCGTTTCAAACTGGCGGAGATGGCGACTGAGATTCAGATCGGCCGGGTGTTCGTCGACCGCTGCCTGGAACTGCATCTGCAAGGCAAGCTCGACGTGCCGACGGCGGCGATGGCCAAGTACTGGGGCACTGACCTGCAATGCAAGGTGCTCGACGAATGCGTGCAGTTGCATGGCGGCTACGGCTTCATGTGGGAATACCCGATCGCGCGGGCGTGGGCGGATGCGCGGGTGCAGCGGATTTATGCCGGG
The DNA here is from genome assembly GCF_902498195.1 of Pseudomonas fluorescens. Lineage (GTDB taxonomy): Bacteria > Pseudomonadota > Gammaproteobacteria > Pseudomonadales > Pseudomonadaceae > Aquipseudomonas > Aquipseudomonas fluorescens_BU. The sequence continues at coordinate 92,507 of NZ_CABVIY010000006.1, forward strand.
ACCAATGAAATCATGAAGGAGATTATTGCGCGGTCGCTTTGATTTTCGGTGACATTGCGGACGCCTTCGCGAGCAAGCCCGCTCCCACATTCGACCGCGTTCCTTTGGGGGAGCTCGGCCGAATGTGGGAGCGGGCTTGCTCGCGAACGGGTCTATGAATCAATCAGGGCGCCGGATTCGGATGATCCTTGTGAATCGCCTCGATCCCTTCCAGCACTTCATCCGACAGTTTCAGATCAAAGCTGGCAATGTTGCTGTCCAGTTGCTCGAGCGTCGTCGCCCCGATGATGTTGCTGGTCACGAACGGTTGCTGGGTCACGAATGCCAGCGCCATTTGCGCCGGGTCAAGGCCGTGCTCACGCGCCAGTGCCACATAACGGCTGCACGCCGCCTCCGACTGCGGGTTGAAATAGCGGCTGAAGCGGCTGTAAAGGCTCAGGCGGCCCTTCGGTGGGCGCGCGCCACCTTCGTACTTGCCTGACAGGAAGCCGAACGCCAGCGGCGAGTACGCCAGCAAGCCGCACTGCTCGCGAATGGCGATTTCCGCCAGGCCGACTTCGAAGCTGCGATTGAGCAGGTTGTAGGGGTTCTGGATCGATACCGCGCGCGGCCAGCCACGGGCTTCCGCCAGGGCGAGGAAGCGCATGGTGCCCCACGGGGTTTCATTGGACAGGCCGATGTGGCGGATCTTGCCGGCCCTGACCTGTTCGTCGAGTGCTTCGAGGGTGTCTTCCAGTGGCGTCAGGTTGGCTTCGATCTGGTGCTTGTAGCCCAGCTGGCCGAAGAAGTTGGTGCTGCGCTCCGGCCAGTGCAATTGGTACAGGTCGATGTAGTCGGTCTGCAGGCGCCGGAGGCTCGCGTCCACGGCTTCGGTGATGTGCTGCCGGTTGTGCCGCAGGTTTTTATCGCGGATGTAGTCGATGGTGTTGCCGGGGCCTGCAATCTTGCTGGCCAGGATCCAGTCGGCACGATCGCCGCGGCTCTTGAAGTAATTGCCGATGTAGCGTTCGGTGGTGGCGTAGGTCTCGGCCTTGGGCGGCACCGGGTACATTTCGGCGGTGTCGATGAAGTTGATACCGGCGCTTTTGGCCCGCTCAATCTGGGCGAAGGCTTCAGCTTCGCTGTTTTGCTCACCCCAGGTCATGGTGCCGAGGCAGATTGCACTCACGTTCAGATTGGTCCGGCCTAGCTGGCGATAGTCCATCAGGAGCTCCTTGGGCAAAACAATCATAAAAGCAGGTTGAAATATTTTTCGCAATCTGCATAATTGCGCACCTCTTTCTGCAGTGGAAGTGATGCGCCGCCGCCGAAGAATCTTGCCGTTGAACGGACGCGCCGACCCGAGCCCCCGAAAGCGTCTGTATCCGGCTGCCTTTGACTTGTCAAAGTACGCACTATTCAGTAAGATCCGCCGTCTAATTTACAGGGCGGCCCCTGAGGCTATAAAGAATGAAAACTTTTACTGCTAAACCGGAAACAGTACAGCGCGACTGGTTTGTCGTCGACGCTGCAGGTCAGACCCTGGGTCGTCTGGCCACTGAAATCGCGAGCCGTCTGCGTGGCAAGCATAAAGCTGAGTACACTCCTCACGTTGACACCGGCGACTACATCGTCGTTATCAATGCCGAGCAGATTCGTGTAACCGGTGCTAAAACCACCGACAAAATCTACTACTCCCACTCCGGTTTCCCGGGCGGCATCAAGTCGATCAACTTCGAAAAGCTGATCGCTAAAGCCCCTGAGCGCGTGATCGAGACCGCGGTCAAAGGCATGCTGCCTAAGAACCCGCTGGGTCGCGACATGTATCGTAAGCTGAAGGTTTATGCGGGCGCTGTACACCCTCATACTGCTCAGCAGCCCCAAGAACTGAAGTTTTAACGGAATAGTTCATTATGTCGGCGACTCAAAATTACGGCACTGGCCGTCGCAAGACCGCAACCGCACGCGTTTTCCTGCGTCCGGGTACTGGTAACATCTCCATCAACAACCGTTCGCTGGATAATTTCTTCGGCCGCGAGACTGCCCGCATGGTAGTTCGTCAGCCGCTGGAATTGACTGAGACTGTCGAGAAGTTCGACATCTACGTCACCGTGATCGGCGGTGGTGTAAGTGGTCAAGCTGGCGCAATCCGCCACGGCATCACTCGCGCTCTGATGGACTACGACGAAACTCTGCGCAGCGCTCTGCGTAAGGCTGGCTTCGTAACCCGCGATGCACGTGAAGTTGAACGTAAGAAAGTTGGTCTGCGTAAAGCGCGTAAGCGTCCGCAGTACTCGAAGCGTTAATTCGCTTCCACGTTCAAAAAAGAACGCCCAGTTTCCTCACGGAGCTGGGCGTTTTTTTGTGCGCGCGAATTATCAAAGAATTGCGCTGTGACAACTTGCCACATCCACAGAGGCCCTATACTACAAGGCTTGGGAGGAGTGCCCCAGGGTAATTACCTTGTCAGAATTGGGGCTTTTCATTACCATTCGGCAAAATTTTTATAAGTACATAGATTTACTTAGTAGATGCCTGATTTAACAGGCCACAAAGCTGATGGGAGAGGACTGAATGAGCAATGACGGCGTGAATGCAGGCCGGCGTCGCTTCTTGGTAGCAGCCACATCCGTGGTGGGTGCTGCAGGAGCGGTGGGGGCTGCGGTCCCGTTCGTGGGGTCATGGTTTCCCAGTGCCAAGGCGAAAGCCGCAGGTGCACCGGTGAAAGTGAATGTCAGCAAGATCGAGCCAGGTCAGCAGATGATTGCTGAATGGCGCGGCCAGCCGGTATTCATCGTCCGCCGTACCGAGGAAATCCTGGCGAATCTGAAAAAGATCGAGGGCCAGCTGTCTGACCCGGACTCCAAGAACTCGACTCAACCGACCTATGTCGATCCGGAAGTGCGTTCGATCAAACCTGAGATTCTGCTGCTGATTGGTATCTGCACGCACCTGGGTTGCTCGCCGACATTCCGTCCCGAAGTCGCCCCCGCAGATCTGGGCAAGGACTGGGTAGGGGGTTATTTCTGCCCTTGCCACGGCTCCCACTACGACCTGGCTGGCCGCGTCTACAAGTCGCAACCTGCGCCTTTGAACCTGCCAGTTCCCCCGCATTCCTATGAAACCGATGACATCATTGTCGTTGGCGTCGATACGGAGAAAGCGTGATGAGCAAGTTCATGGATTGGGTTGATGCGCGCTTTCCCGCGACCAAAATGTGGGAAGACCATCTCAGCAAGTACTACGCCCCGAAGAACTTCAACTTCTTCTATTTCTTTGGTTCCCTGGCGCTGCTCGTTCTGGTCAACCAGATCGTTACCGGTGTCTGGCTGACCATGAGCTACACCCCGTCGGCGGAAGAGGCCTTTGCTTCCGTCGAATACATCATGCGCGACGTCGAGTACGGCTCGATCCTGCGTCTGCTGCACTCCACCGGCGCTTCGGCGTTCTTTATCGTGGTCTATCTGCACATGTTCCGTGGCCTGCTGTACGGTTCGTACCAGAAGCCGCGCGAGCTGGTGTGGGTCTTCGGCATGTTGATCTACCTGGCGCTGATGGCCGAGGCGTTCATGGGCTACCTGCTGCCGTGGGGCCAGATGTCCTACTGGGGTGCCCAGGTGATCATCTCGCTGTTCGGTGCGATCCCGGTCATCGGTAACGACTTGACCCAGTGGATCCGCGGTGACTACCTGATTTCCGGTATCACCCTGAACCGCTTCTTTGCCCTGCATGTGGTGGCCTTGCCGATCGTGATTCTCGGTCTAGTGGTGCTGCACATCCTGGCACTGCACGAAGTCGGTTCGAACAACCCGGACGGCGTGGATATCAAGAAGCACAAGGACGAAAACGGCATACCGCTGGACGGCATTGCTTTCCACCCGTACTACACCGTGAAAGATATCGTCGGCGTGGTGGTATTCCTGTTTATCTTCTGTTCGATCGTGTTCTTCTTCCCGGAAATGGGTGGTTATTTCCTCGAGAAGCCGAACTTTGAAGTGGCGAACGCCTTCAAGACCCCAGAGCACATCGCTCCGGTCTGGTACTTCACTCCGTTCTACGCCATTTTGCGGGCGGTTCCGGACAAGCTGCTGGGTGTTATCGCCATGGGCGCGGCCATCGCCGTGCTGTTCGTCCTGCCGTGGCTCGACCGTAGTCCGGTCAAGTCGATGCGCTACAAGGGCTGGATGAGCAAGATCTGGCTCTGGGTATTCTGCATCTCGTTCGTGATCCTGGGCGTGTTGGGTGTTCTGGCTCCGACGCCAGGTCGTACGTTGCTGTCGCAGGTATGTACCTTCCTGTACTTCGCCTACTTCATTCTGATGCCGTTCTATACCAGGCTCGAGAAGACCAAACCGGTTCCGGAAAGGGTGACTGGCTGATGAAAAAGCTATTTGCGGTATTGATGCTTGCTGCGCTTCCAGTGTTCGCTTTTGCTGCTGAACATGGTGGTCCGGAGCTGGAAAAAGTCGACATCGACGTATCCGACAAAGCGGCCATGCAGGATGGCGCGCGCACATTTGCGAACTATTGCATGGGCTGCCACAGCGCCAAGTTCCAGCGCTACGAGCGTGTCGCCGACGACCTGGGTATCCCTCATGAACTGATGCTCGAGAAGCTGGTGTTCACCGGCGCCAAGATTGGCGACCACATGAGCATCGGCATGCAGCCGGCGGACGCCAAGGCCTGGTTCGGTGCAGCACCGCCCGACCTGACCCTGGTGGCTCGCGTTCGCGGTACGGACTGGCTCTATGGTTACCTGAAGTCGTTCTACGAAGATCCGTCGCGCCCTTGGGGTGTGAACAACAAGGTCTTCCCGAACGTCGGCATGCCTAACGTCCTGGTGGGCCTGCAAGGTCGTCAGGTCGTCGGTTGCAAACAGGTTCAGATCGTCGAAGACGGCAAGAAGCAATATGATCCGTTGACCGGTACGGCGCTGACTCATGAAGCGTGCGATCAGCTGACCATCGTGCCGAAGAGCGGTACTTTGACCGAAGAGCAGTTCGATGAGAAGGTCAAGAATCTGGTAACCTTCCTGGCTTACTCGGCTAACCCGGTTAAGCTGCAGCATCAGCGCATCGGTACGTATGTATTGCTGTACCTGGCGTTCTTCTTCGTTTTCGCTTATTTGCTCAAGCGTGAATACTGGAAAGACGTGCACTGATAAAGCTTCAAGCAATTGCTGTTAATCGCGCGCGCCCAAGGGCGTCTCTGAATGTGTAACGAGTCTGGCGAGCCAGGCGTTACGGGAGGCGTCCTCTGGGCGCGCTCGTTTTTCCGCTTCCGATAATTTCTACAAGCGAGGAGGACCGCCATGGGCGTGACCAATCGGTTGGCCTGTTACTCCGACCCCGCCGACCACTATTCCCACCGAGTGCGAATCGTACTGGCAGAGAAGGGTGTCAGCGCCGAGATCATCTATGTGGAAGCTGGTCGCCAGCCGCCTAAACTGATCGAAGTGAACCCTTACGGCAGTTTGCCCACCCTGGTCGATCGTGACCTGGCGTTGTGGGAATCTACGGTGGTGATGGAATATCTGGATGAGCGTTACCCACATCCGCCGCTCCTGCCGGTTTATCCGGTGGCGCGTGCCAACAGTCGCCTGCTGATGCATCGTATTCAGCGGGACTGGTGTGGTCTGGTGGATCTGATTCTGGATTCGCGGACCAAGGAAGCTGCTCGGGTCGTGGCGCGTAAAGAGCTGCGCGAAAGCCTGACGGGCGTGTCGCCGTTGTTTGCCGACAAGCCGTTTTTCCTCAGTGAGGAACAAAGTCTGGTGGATTGCTGCCTATTACCAATACTCTGGCGCTTGCCCATTATGGGTATTGAACTGCCGCGGCCTGCCAAGCCGCTGCTTGATTACATGGAGCGCTCGTTTGCGCGTGAGGCTTTCCAGGCGAGTCTGTCTGGTGTCGAACGCGACATGCGCTAAGGCTTAAGGAGCCGCTATGAACTCCAGTCGACCTTATCTGGTCCGCGCGCTCTACGAGTGGATTGTGGACAACGACTGCACCCCGCACATGCTGGTCAATTCCGAGTATCCGTCGGTGCAGGTGCCTCAGGGCTTTGCCAGCGACGGACAGATTGTCCTCAACGTTTCGCCACAAGCCGTACGACATCTGCACATGGACAACGAGGCGGTGAGCTTCGAAGGTCGCTTCGGTGGCGTGCCGCATACGCTGTACGTGCCTATCGCATCGATTCTGGGTATCTACGCTCGGGAGAACGGTCAAGGCATGGTGTTCGATCTGGAATCACCCATGGGTGACGATGACGAGATCGAGCCGGATGACGATATTCCGCCACCGGACAGCGAGCCACCGCGCCCCAGCGGAAGGCCGAGTTTGAAAGTGGTGAAATAAAAAAAGGGCGATCCGCAAGGGTCGCCCTTTTTTATTTCACCGCTTTCAAACAGTAGGAGCTGCCATAGGCTGCGATCTTTTTTGACTTTGCTTTTTCAGATCAAAAGATCGCAGCCTGCGGCAGCTCCTACAGGCATCAGTCGATGTACTCGAACAGCTTCACGATCTTCTGCACGCCGGAAACACCCTGCACCAGGTTGGTCGCCTGCGCCGCTTCCTGTTTGGTCAGCAGACCCAGCAAGTAGACAATTCCGTTTTCAGTCACAACCTTGATGCGCGAGCCCGGGATGCTTGGGTCGGTGAGCATCTGGGTCTTGATCTTGGAGGTCAGCCAGGTGTCGTTCTGACGGGCCAGGAAGCCGGAGGGGGGCAGAACCTGGATTTCGTTATGCACCTTCTTCACGCGCTGGACCGCCGCAGCGGCCTGTTCAGCCTTGGCCTTGAGGTCGGCGCGCGGCGTTTGTCCGGCGAGCAGTACGACGCCGTTGAAGCTGGTGACGACGATGTGGGAATCGTTATCCAGGGCTGGGTCGGCCTTGGCGACGTTCACGCCGACCTTGGTGTCGATCAGGGAGTCGTCGATCTTGCTGCCGAAGGTGCGGGTGCCACGGTCATCTTCAATCGGCGCTTCACGGCTGGCATTAACCACCGAGGTGCAGCCGCTGATGCCGAGGCATAGGGTCAGGGCCAGTAGGCCGAGGCGATTAGGGGTCATTCTTCACTCCCGAACAGTTGGCTGTCGATCAGATCGCAAAGGCAATGGATCGCCAGCAGGTGGACTTCCTGAATACGTGCCGTGACGTTGGCGGGTACGCGAATTTCCACGTCCTCGGGCAATAGCAGCGATGCCATGCCGCCGCCATCGCGACCGGTCAATGCTACGACAATCATTTCGCGGTCATGTGCGGCCTGGATCGCTTGAATAATGTTCGCAGAGTTGCCGCTGGTGGAAATGGCCAGCAGTACGTCGCCCGGCTGGCCCAGTGCACGGATCTGCTTGGAAAAGATTTCGTTGTAGCTGTAGTCGTTGGCGATCGAGGTGATCGTCGAGCTGTCGGTGGTCAGCGCGATCGCGGGCAGGCTCGGACGCTCGCGCTCGAAGCGGTTGAGCAGTTCGGACGAGAAATGCTGGGCGTCACCGGCAGAACCGCCGTTGCCGCAGGAAAGCATTTTGCCTTCGTTGAGCAGGGCGTTGACCATGACCTGGCTGGCTTGCTCGATGTGCGGTGCAAGTACTTCCATCGCCTGTTGCTTGGTATCGATACTGGCCTGAAAAAGCTGGCGAATTCGGGATTGCATGTCCATCTGTGTGACCTTAATGAGCGCGGCTGTCCGGCACGTGAATGTGCAGCCCGCAATACAAAGAGCAAAAGTGTTGGGTGTCGTCCGGTTCGGGGTGCAAGCAATCAGCAGTCAAAGGCATTCTGCAACCAGTTCAACTGATCGAGGTTGCTATCAATGGCAACCACGTCGAAGCGGCAGGGGGAATTGGCCCAGCGCGTCTCGCGCTGAAGAAAATGCTGCGCGGCAAAAATCAGCTTCTGCCGTTTGCGCTCATCGATGCTATCGAGCGCGCCACCCCATTGAGTGTTTTTTCTGTAGCGAACTTCAACGAATACTACTGTATCGCCATCTAGCATGACCAGATCAAGCTCGCCGCGTTTACACAACCAGTTTTGCGCCAGCAGGCGCAAACCCTGTTGTTGAAGATGGCCGAGCGCTTGGCGCTCGGCCTCTTGACCGCTTTGCTGGCGTGACCTGTCGGGCATCAGCGCGAAGTGTCCGGCAGGCGTTGAACCTGGCCGTTGACGAACTCCGCCCATGGCAATTGCCTCACGACGCGCTGGTTCTGCGTCATGCTCAGGCTGCCCGATTGGCCTTCGATGCGGCTATCCGGCAGCGCCTTGAGTTGCCCCAGGCGTGGCGCCAGGCGATAGGCGTCGACGCCCATCGCATACAGGCGGCCCAGGCTGCTGGCCGCTTGGGGCCATTGAGCCGTGACCTGCTTGCGCAGTGGATCATTGGCGTCCAGCAGCCATGGGGTTTCGCAGAAGCGAATGCCGTTCATGTCGTTGTACTGGTTGACGTCACCACTGGCGCTAAACACATGGGAAGTGGCGTAGACCGGAACGTCGCCTGCGTACTGGAAGTTCAGGGTCGGTTTGATCTGTTGAGCCTGTTGTGGCGTGGCGGCGAGGAAGATGAACTCGATGTCCTGGCGACGCGAAGGCTGGGCGGCGACTTGCGAACCGACCGTGCTTTGCAGGCTCTTGGCGCGACCCTCGCTTTGGCGCAGCTGGAACATGTCGGCAATCTGCTGGGCCAGCTGAACGGGCTGGTCGACACGCTCGGTGGCGACGATGCTGCCGCCGTTGGCTTGCCAGTCCTGGCTGAATGCCCGGAGGACGCGATCGCCCCATTCGCCTTTCGGCACCATGATAGCGGCACGATGCAGGCCATCGGCGCGAGCGCGGCGGGATACTTCGCGGGCTTCGTCTTCAGCGGCAAGGCCGAACTGGAACAACTGGGCCGGACCTTGCTGGCCCTCGCTGTAGTTCAGCGCCAAGGTGGTGATCGGCAATTGCGGGCGAGTGCTCAGCTGCTTGACCAGTGGCTTCTCCAGCGGGCCGACGACCAGTTGCACGCCATCGGCCTGGGCCTTGCGATAGAACTCGTCGAGCGATGTCAGGCGCGAGCTGTCATAGAACTCGATGGCCGGCGGCTTCTGTCCGGCCTGTTGCGCCTGGTAGTGGGCAGCCATGAAACCTTCGCGCAATGCTTTGCCGACCGAGGCCAGCGGGCCATCCTGCGGCAGCAGCAGGGCGATCTTGCCCAGGGGCTGGCTGGCCAGTTCCTTGAGCTTGGTCAGCGCTACCGGCAATTGAATGGCGGCCGGGTGTTTCGGATTCTGCGCACGCCAGTTGTCGATGGCGGCCTGTTGCTGTTCCAGGGTGCCGGCGGATTTCACCGCCAGGGCCAAGGCCATCCAGCCGCCAAGGTCGTCGGTGTTGGACGGCTGCAACTGTTCGGTCGGCAGCGAGGCGATCAGTGCCCAGATCGCTTCGTGGTTTTTGCTGGCGGCTTCACCGCTGAGCATCGGTGCAATGAAGATGCGTTCCCGTGCGGCCGCCAGGGTCTGGCCATCGGCTTCGAGGGCGCGGGCGCGGACAGTACCGGTGCGGACCTGCTGCTCTTCCGGCAATTCTGCCAGGCGCTGGAAGCTCGGGTGGCTCAGGGCAGTCAACGCGGCTTTCGGCTGGTTGCGGGTCATCGCCAGCTCGGCGGCCAGTGTATTGGCGAATACCTGCTGCCCCGGCTTGAGCTGCTCCACCGGCACTTGCTGCAGGATTTGCGCGGATTGGGCGGCATTGCCCTGACGGTAGGCCAGGTCGGCTGCGCTCAGGCGCAACAGGGCGGCGTCTTCCGGCGATTTGCTTTGGGCGGCCTTCTCAAGCAGTTGCTCGATACTGGCGTCCGGGGTCCGTGGAAGTTCGCCAAGGCTGGAGGAGGGCGAGCTGGCGCAAGCCGCCAGCAAGGCAGCGAGGCAGAGGGCAGTGAGCAGCCGCAGGCAAGCGATCATGTAAGTGTTCCTGATACTCGATCAAATTAGCGTGGAATTGTACCCAAGCACTGGCCGGGGCGCGATGTTACTGGCGTGAATCGATCAATTTAGCTCATGCAAATGTTGCGATGAGGCACAAAACGCTGCAAAACCGAGTGTTGCATGCGCGTATCGTAAGCGTCGCTACGCGCTACAATGGCGGCTTTATCGATCATGAGGTGTGCGCTTTGACTGCTCCAGGTGCTTTGAATTCCGCTGCTGGCTCGCTTTATGTGGTGGCGACGCCCATCGGCAACCTGGATGACATCAGTGCGCGTGCGCTGAAGATCCTGCGTGAAGTGGCATTGATCGCAGCGGAGGACACCCGTCATTCCCAGCGCCTGATGCAGCACTTCGGCATCCCCACGCCGCTGGCCGCTTGCCATGAACACAATGAGCGTGATGAAGGCAGTCGCTTCATTACACGCCTGCTCGCGGGTGACGATGTCGCGTTGATCTCCGACGCCGGAACGCCGCTGATTTCCGATCCGGGTTATCACCTGGTGCGCCAGGCCCGGGCCGCCGGGATCAATGTGGTGCCGGTTCCAGGCGCCTGTGCCTTGATTGCGGCATTGTCGGCCGCCGGGTTGCCGTCGGATCGTTTCATCTTTGAAGGTTTCCTGCCGGCAAAAACGGTGGGAAGACGCGCCCGCCTGGAGGCCGTCAAGGAAGAGCCGCGCACGCTGATCTTTTACGAAGCCCCGCATCGCATCCTTGAATGCCTGCAAGACATGGAGCTGGTGTTCGGCGCCGAGCGTCCGGCCTTGCTGGCTCGCGAACTGACCAAGACGTTCGAAACCCTTAAGGGCTTGCCCCTGGCCGAGTTGCGCCAGTTCGTCGAGTCGGACAGTAATCAGCAGCGCGGCGAGTGCGTGGTGCTGGTCGAGGGTTGGTCGGCGCCCGAGAGCGAAGACGCCGTCAGCAGCGAGGCGATGCGCATCCTCAATCTGTTGCTTGAAGAAATGCCACTCAAGCGCGCTGCGGCATTGGCGGCGCAAATTACTGGTGAGCGCAAGAATGTGCTCTACCAGGTCGCGCTGGATAAACAGAAGGGCGAGTAAAAACCGACGTGCAGGCAGGGCAGGCGGCGTTTAGCGCTTGTTCTTCGGGCGCTCTGCCGTTAACCTTCGCGGCGGAGAGTCGATTGGACAGTCGCTGCCCTCTATGAAAATTAGGGGGGGGAGGAAAGTCCGGGCTCCATAGGGCGAAGTGCCAGGTAATGCCTGGGAGGCGTGAGCCTACGGAAAGTGCCACAGAAAATAACCGCCTAAGCGCTTCGGCGCCGGTAAGGGTGAAAAGGTGCGGTAAGAGCGCACCGCACGTCTGGCAACAGTTCGTGGCTAGGTAAACCCCACTTGGAGCAAGACCAAATAGGGTCCCAAGGCGTGGCCCGCGCTGGGACCGGGTAGGTTGCTAAAGATGTCCAGTGATGGCCATCGTAGACGAATGACTGTTCAAGACAGAACCCGGCTTACAGATCGACTCTCCACCTTTTTTCTACCCTCTGCTTAAATCATTGAGCAGGGAGTCGGTGATGGCAGTTTCCTTTCATGTAAATCATCGACAGACAGGGTTTTGTGATATCGAATTGCCCGCGCTGGTAACGATTGCACAGACTCACCGCGGTACCGATTTCCCTCCTTTCAGAATCGTCGGCAGAACCACTTTCGTAATACCGAAAAAATCTTACTCTTAATAAATCACATTAACTTTCGAACGCAGCCTCCTGTGCTGATTCAAGTTATTGGGCAGTTTCATCTGCCGGATTCTCGTTACCCCTCCTCATATGCTCCTAAATCTCAGTTCTGTAAGGGTTTTCCTTTAATGCGCGCCTTGACGGTGTGGTGGGCGCATTCCTATAGTGTGCGCAAGTGGCGGAAAGTGGCATGAAGTGGGTTTTTTGAGCGCAAATCGCTAAAATTTGGAGAAACGCTGACGTGTTTCGCGGAGCCAACGCTATCAGTCTCGATGCAAAGGGCCGTCTCGCCATGCCGAGCCGGTACCGTGACGAGCTCGTTTCGCGTAGTTCCGGGCAGTTAATCGTCACCATTGATGCCGTTGATCCGTGTTTGTGTGTTTACCCCCTCGATGAGTGGGAAATTATCGAAACCAAACTGCGCGCACTGCCTTCGCTTCGCGAAGAGAACCGCCGCCTGCAACGTTTACTGATTGGTAATGCCGTCGACCTCGAACTCGATGGCAGTGGTCGTTTTCTGGTTCCGCCGCGTCTTCGTGAATATGCCAAGTTGGATAAGCGCGCGATGTTGGTAGGCCAACTGAACAAGTTCCAATTGTGGGACGAGGATGCCTGGGATGCGGTTAATGCCGCTGACCTGGCTGCTATTCAACAACCGGGCGCCATGCCTGATGAACTGCGTGATTTGATCCTGTGACTATTGATAGCGGCTTTAACCACATCACCGTACTGCTTGACGAAGCCGTCGAGGCTCTCGCCGTACGTCCTGATGGCTGCTATCTGGACGGCACGTTCGGGCGCGGCGGACACAGCCGGTTGATCCTCAGCCAGCTGGGACCCGATGGTAGGTTGCTCGGATTCGATAAAGATCCCCAAGCGATTGCCACCGGGCAAACGCTAGCGGCCGAAGACGGCCGCTTTGTCGTTGTGCAGCGCAGCTTTGCCGAGCTTGGATCCGAAGTCGCCGAACGCGGCCTGCACGGCAAGGTCAGCGGTATCTTGCTCGACCTGGGCGTATCCTCGCCGCAACTCGACGATCCAGAGCGTGGCTTCAGTTTTCTCAACGATGGCCCGCTGGACATGCGCATGGACCCGTCCCGCGGGATCAGCGCTGCCGAATTCGTCAACACTGCACCCGCCGAAGAAATTGCCCGCGTGTTCAAGGAATACGGCGAAGAGCGATTTTCCGGCCGCATGGCACGTGCCGTGGCCGAGCGTCGCGACATCAAGCCGTTCGAGCGCACCGCCGATCTGGCTGAAGTGCTGAAAGTCGCCAACCCGGCCTGGGAAAAGGGCAAGAACCCTGCGACCCGTGCGTTCCAGGGGTTGCGAATTCACGTGAACAACGAACTGGGCGATCTCGAGGCTGGCCTCGAAGCCGCGCTGGATTGCCTGGAAGTAGGTGGGCGGCTGGTGGTCATCAGTTTCCACTCGCTGGAAGATCGCATCGTCAAGCTGTTCATGCGCAAGCTGGTGAAAGGCGAAGCCGACAACCTGCCGCGCAACCTGCCGGTTCGGCATGTCGCCTTCGAACCGAAAATCAAAGTCCATGGCAAAGCACAGACGGCCTCCGATGCCGAGCTCAAGGCCAACCCACGTTCCCGTAGCGCTGTCATGCGTGTGGCGGAGAAGCTGCGGTGAGCAAGCTTTTCGCCAAGCCACTGCCCGGCGGAAGCTTTTTCATGCTGCTGCTGTTCATTGGCGTGCTCGTGTCTGCGATCGGCGTGTCCTATAGCGCGCACTGGAATCGTCAGCTGCTCAACTCGCTGTACAACGAGTTGAGCGTGCGCGACAAGGCGCAGGCCGAGTGGGGCCGGTTGATTCTTGAGCAAAGCACCTGGACGGCCCACAGTCGCATCGAAGTATTGGCGACCGAGCAGCTGAAAATGCGTATTCCCGGTGCTGCCGAAGTGCAGATGGTGGCGCCATGATGAAACTCGAAGGTGCACTCTTTCCATGGCGGTTCCGCCTGGTGCTGGGGTTGCTCGGCGTCATGGTGGCGGCGATCACCTGGCGGATCATCGACCTGCAAGTTGTCGACCGTGACTTCCTCAAGGGGCAGGGGGACGCGCGCAGCGTTCGTCATATTCCGATTCCGGCTCACCGTGGTCTGATCACCGACCGTAACGGCGAGCCTTTGGCCGTCAGTACGCCGGTCACTACCCTGTGGGCCAACGCCAAGGAAATGCAGCTGGCCAAGGAAAAATGGCCGGCCCTGGCCGCGGCGTTGGGTCAAGACCCGAAAGCCCTGGCGGAGCGCCTCGAAGCGCAAGCCAATAAAGAATTCATTTACCTGGTGCGCGGGCTGACGCCTGAGCAGGGCCAGGCAGTGCTCGACCTGAAAGTGCCGGGCGTTTACGGCATCGAAGAATTTCGTCGTTTCTATCCGGCCGGTGAAGTCACCGCGCACATGGTCGGTTTTACCGACATTGATGACCATGGCCGGGAAGGTGTCGAACTGGCCTATGACGAATGGCTGGCCGGGGTCCCCGGCAAACGACAGGTCATCAAGGACCGGCGTGGCCGGTTGATCAAGGATGTCCAGGTCACCAAAAACGCCAAGGCCGGAAAGCCCTTGGCGTTGTCCATTGACCTGCGCCTGCAATACCTGGCCAACCGCGAATTGCGCAACGCGATCATCGAAAACGGCGCCAAGGCCGGCAGCCTGGTGATCATGGATGTGAAGACCGGCGAAATTCTCGCCATGGTCAACCAGCCGACCTACAACCCGAACAACCGTCGCAACCTGCAGCCGGCAATGATGCGTAACCGCGCGATGATCGACGTGTTCGAGCCGGGCTCGACCATGAAGGCGATCTCCATGAGCGCCGCCATCGAGACCGGTCGCTGGAAGCCGACCGATACCGTCGAGGTATATCCGGGCACCTTGCAGATTGGTAAATACACCATCAAGGACGTGTCCAAGACCGAAGGTCCGGTGCTGGACATGACCGGCATTCTGATCAATTCCAGTAACGTCGGCATGAGTAAGGTCGCCTTCGATATCGGTGGCGAAACCATTTTCCGCCTGGCACAGAAACTCGGCCTTGGCCAGGACACGGGTCTCGGTTTCCCGGGCGAACGTGTCGGCAACCTGCCGAATTATCGCGAATGGCGCAAGGCCGAGACGGCCACGCTGTCCTACGGCTACGGTGTTTCCGTGACGGCGATCCAGTTGGTCCATGCCTTCTCGGCGCTGGCCAACAACGGTCGCCTGGCACCGCTGACACTGATCAAAACCGACAAGGCGCCGCAAACCACTCAGGTTCTGCCGGAAGCGGTCGCCAAAACCATGCATGCCATGCTGCAGCAAGTCATTGAAGCGCCGCGCGGTGTGTTCCGCGCGCAGGTCCCGGCGTATCACGTCGGCGGCAAGTCCGGTACGGCGCGTAAAACGTCGGTCGGCACCAAAGGCTATGCCGAAAACTCCTATCGCTCGTTGTTCGCCGGTTTCGGCCCAATGAACGATCCGCGTTACGCCATCGTCGTCGTGATCGATGAACCGACCAAGGCCGGTTATTTCGGCGGTCTGGTATCGGCGCCGGTGTTCAGCCGCGTGATGTCCGGCACCCTGCGCCTGATGAACGTCACCCCTGACAACCTGCCACCTGTTCAACAAGCCAACGCCACCCCGGTCGTACCGCTGAAAGCCAATGGAGGGCGCGGCTGATGTCATTAAGTCTTAACAAAATATTCCCCCACGCCGGCCACGATCTGTTGATCCGCGAGCTAGCGCTGGACAGTCGCAATGTTCGCGCCGGCGACTTGTTTCTTGCCGTTCCCGGCGGCAAATTCGACGGCCGTGCGCACATTGCCGATGCCTTGCAGCGCGGTGCCGCCGCCGTGGCTTATGAAGTGGAAGGCGCCACCGTGCTGCCGATCACCGATGTGCCCTTGATTCCGGTCAAGGGCCTGGCGGCGCAGCTGTCGGACATCGCCGGGCGTTTTTATGGCGAACCCAGCCATCACGTGAACCTGATCGGCGTGACCGGCACCAACGGCAAGACCAGCGTGACCCAACTGGTGGCCCAGGCGCTGGACCTGCTCGGCCAGCATTGCGGCATCGTCGGCACGCTGGGCTCCGGTTTCTACGGTGCATTGCAAAGCGGCCTGCATACCACGCCGAACCCGATTGCCATGCAAGCGACCCTTGGCGACTTGAAAAAGGCCGGGGCAAAAGCCGTGGCCATGGAAGTGTCGTCCCATGGCCTGGATCAGGGCCGGGTCACCGCGCTGGCATTCGATGTGGCGGTGATGACCAACCTGTCCCGCGATCATCTGGATTATCACGGCACCATGGAGGCGTACGCCGAGGCCAAGGCCAAGCTGTTTGCCTGGAATGACTTGAAGTGCCGTGTGGTCAACCTTGACGACGATTTCGGCCGGCAACTGGCCGCAGAAAAGCGTGAGTCGCGCTTGATCACCTACAGCCTGCTTGACAGCAGTGCTTATCTGTATTGCCGTGAAGCGCAGTTCGACGACCACGGCGTGCGCGCCACATTGGTCACGCCGCAAGGCGAGCATCACCTGCGCAGCACGCTGCTCGGCCGTTTTAACCTCAGCAACGTGCTGGCAGCGGTCGGTGCTTTGCTCGGTCTGGATTACGCGCTCGACGAAATTCTCAAAGTGTTGCCGAAACTCGAAGGCCCGGCCGGACGCATGCAACGCCTGGGCGGCGGCACTCAACCGCTGGTGGTGGTCGATTACGCCCATACCCCGGATGCCCTGGAAAAAGTCCTCACCGCCCTGCGCCCCCACGTCAAGGGCCGTTTGCTGTGCCTGTTTGGCTGTGGCGGCGACCGCGATCGCGGCAAGCGTCCGTTGATGGCGGAAGTGGTCGAGCGACTGGCCGATCAGGTGCTGGTCACCGACGACAATCCGCGTACCGAAGATCCGGCAGTGATTTTCGAAGACATCCGCGCCGGTTTCAGCGCTGTGGATAAAGTCACCTTCGTGGCCGGCCGTGGCCAGGCGATCGCGCAACTGATTGCCGGCGCCTCGGCAGACGACGTGATCGTTCTGGCTGGCAAAGGTCACGAGGACTATCAGGAAATCAACGGCGAACGTCATGCCTTTTCTGATCTGGTCGAGGCAGATCATGCCTTGACCGCCTGGGAGGTGGCCCATGCTTAAGGCCTTGAAACTCAGCGAACTGACCGGTGCATTGAACGGCCGGTTGATCGGCGCCGACGCCAGTTTCGACGGTGTCCGCATCGACAGTCGCGCGATCAAGCCGGGCCAGCTGTTCATTGCTCTGGCCGGTCCGCGCTTCGATGGCCATGACTATCTCAATGACGTGGCGGCCAAAGGTGCCGTCGCGGCATTGGTCGAGCGTGAAGTCGCCGACAGCACCCTGCCGCAATTGCTGGTCAGCGATACCCGCCAGGCGTTGGGGCAACTGGGCGCTTTGAATCGCGCTGCCTACCGTCACCCGGTGGCTGCCGTCACGGGCTCCAGTGGCAAGACCACGGTCAAGGAAATGCTCGCGAGTATCCTGCGCACCCGTGGCCCGGTGCTGGCGACCCGCGGCAACCTGAACAACGACCTCGGCGTTCCATTGACCCTGCTCGAACTGGCGCCGGAGCATAGCGCCGCCGTCATCGAGCTGGGTGCTTCGCGCCTGGGTGAAATTGCCTACACCGTTGGCATGACCAAGCCGCACGTGGCCATTCTCAACAATGCTGGAACCGCCCATGTCGGCGAGTTCGGCGGACCGGAAAAAATCGTCGAAGCCAAGGGCGAGATCATTGAAGGTCTGGATGCCGATGGCGTCGCCGTTCTCAATCTGGACGACAAGGCTTTCGAGATCTGGAAGCAGCGCGCAGCCGGTCGCAAGGTCCTGACATTCGCCTTGACCAACAGCCACGCCGACTTCCATGCCAGTGACCTGGCGACGGATGATCGCGGTTGCCCGGCGTTCAACCTGCACACTCCGCAAGGTGCGGAACGCGTTCAACTGAACCTGCTCGGCACCCATAACGTCGCCAATGCCTTGGCTGCCGCCGCTGCCGCCCACGCCCTGGGCGTGTCGCTGTTCGGCATCGCCACCGGTCTGGGCGCGGTACAACCGGTCAAGGGTCGCACCGTCGCGCAACTGGCCAGCAATGGCATGCGCGTGATCGACGACACCTACAACGCGAACCCCACCTCCATGTGCGCCGCCGTTGATATACTGGCCGGCTTTTCCGGGCGCACCGTTCTGGTGCTCGGAGATATCGGCGAGTTGGGCGAGTGGGCGCAGCAGGGGCATCACGACGTGGGCGCGTATGCCCGTGGCAAGGTGTCCGCGCTGTATGCCGTGGGCCCCATGATGACCCACGCCGTGAACGCTTTCGGCGAGCACGCCTATCACTTCGGCACTCAGGCTGAACTGATCAAGGCCCTCGGCGCCGAGCAAGACACAAACACCACCATTTTGATCAAGGGTTCGCGCAGCGCTGCGATGGAAAACATCGTCGTCGCCTTGTGCGGGACCAGTCTGGAGAAACATTAATGCTGCTGCTGCTAGCGGAGTATCTGCAACAGTTCTACAAAGGCTTCGCGGTCTTCCAGTACCTGACCCTGCGCGGGATTCTGGGTGTGCTGACCGCGCTGGTTTTGTCGCTGTGCTATGGCCCGTGGATGATCCGTACCCTGCAGAACCGTCAGATCGGCCAGTCCGTTCGCAACGATGGTCCGCAATCGCATCTGTCCAAGTCGGGCACCCCGACCATGGGCGGCGCGCTGATTCTGTCTTCGATTGGCGTCAGCACCCTGCTGTGGGCTGACCTGAGCAACCGTTATGTCTGGGTCGTTCTGCTGGTCACGCTGTTGTTCGGCGCCATTGGCTGGGTCGACGACTACCGCAAGGTGATCGAGAAAAACTCCCGTGGCTTGCCGAGCCGCTGGAAGTATTTCTGGCAGTCGGTGTTCGGCCTCGGCGCGGCGATTTTCCTTTATATGACCGCCGCGACGCCGGTGGAAACCACCCTGATCCTGCCGATGCTCAAGGACTACAGCATTCCGCTGGGCGCAGGTTTCATCGTCCTGACCTACTTCGTGATCGTCGGTTCGAGCAACGCGGTCAACCTGACCGATGGTCTCGACGGCCTGGCGATCATGCCGACCGTGATGGTCGGCGGCGGCCTGGGGATCTTCTGCTACCTGTCGGGTAACGTGAAGTTCGCCGAATACCTGCTGATCCCTTACGTACCGGGCGCGGGCGAGCTGATCGTGTTCTGCGGCGCACTGATCGGTGCGGGCCTGGGCTTCCTGTGGTTCAACACCTACCCGGCGCAAGTCTTCATGGGTGACGTCGGCGCGCTGGCGCTGGGCGCGGCCCTGGGCACCATCGCGGTGATCGTCCGCCAGGAAATCGTCCTGTTCATCATGGGCGGCGTGTTCGTGATGGAAACCCTGTCAGTCGTCATTCAGGTTGCGTCCTTTAAGCTGACCGGTCGCCGCGTATTCCGCATGGCGCCGATTCACCACCACTTTGAACTCAAGGGCTGGCCCGAGCCGCGCGTGATCGTCCGCTTCTGGATCATCACCGTGATCCTCGTGCTGATCGGCCTTGCCACCCTGAAGCTGAGGTAGAACGAGTGTCTCTGATCGCTTCTGACCACTTCCGCATCGTTGTCGGCCTCGGCAAGAGCGGCATGTCCCTGGTTCGCTTCCTGGCGAACCGGGGCACGTCGTTTGCCGTCGCCGACACGCGGGAAAATCCACCGGAACTGGCCACGCTCAAGCGTGACTATCCGCACGTGGAAGTGCGTTGTGGCGAGCTGGACGTCGAATTCCTGTGCCGCGCCGACGAGCTCTACGTGAGCCCCGGCCTGGCGTTGGCGACCCCGGCCCTGCAGGCTGCCGCTGCCCGTGGCGTGAAGCTGTCCGGCGACATCGAGCTGTTCGCGCGTAACGCGAAGGCGCCGATCGTGGCCATCAGCGGTTCCAACGCGAAAAGCACCGTGACCACCCTGGTCGGCGAAATGGCGGCGGCGGCCGGCAAGCGTGTCGCGGTGGGCGGCAATCTCGGCACGCCCGCGCTGGACCTGCTCAGCGACAACGTCGAGCTGTACGTGATGGAACTGTCGAGCTTCCAGCTCGAAACCACCGACCAGCTCAACGCTGAAGTGGCGACCGTGCTCAACATCAGCGAAGACCACATGGACCGCTACAGCGGCCTGCCGGCCTACCATCTGGCCAAGCACCGGATCTTCCGGGGCGCGAAGCAATTCGTGGTCAACCGCCAGGATGCCCTGAGCCGTCCGCTGATGGGCGAGGGCCAGCCATGCTGGACCTTCGGCCTGAACAAACCGGATTTCAAGGCTTTCGGTCTGCGCGAAGAAGGCGGCGAGAAGTACCTGGCCTTCGAATTCCAGAACCTGATGCCGGTGCGCGAGCTGAAGGTTCGCGGCGCCCACAACCAGTCCAACGCCCTGGCGGCCTTGGCGCTGGGCCACGCCGTCGGCCTGCCGTTCGACGCCATGCTGTCGGCCCTGCGCACGTTCGCCGGGCTCGAGCACCGCTGCCAGTGGGTCCGTGACCTGGATGGCGTGGGCTATTACAACGATTCCAAGGCCACCAACGTCGGTGCTGCCCTGGCCGCTATCGAAGGCCTGGGTGCGGACATCGACGGCAAGGTCGTGCTGATCGCCGGTGGCGACGGCAAGGGGGCCGAGTTCAAGGACCTGCGCGATCCCGTCGCGGCCAACTGCCGTGCCGTCATTCTGATGGGCCGGGATTCCGACAAGATCGGCGAGGCCATCGGCGATGCCGTGCCACTGATTCGCGTCGGTTCGCTGGTCGAAGCCGTGGAACAGTGCCGCGCCACTGCCCAGGCGGGTGATGTAGTGCTGTTGTCGCCCGCTTGCGCCAGCTTCGACATGTTCAAGAACTACGAAGACCGTGGTCACCAGTTCGTCCGCGCCGTGGAGGATCTGGCATGAGTCTGAAAAATATCATCAAGCCCTATCCATCGCCGCTCATTACCGGGCGCGGGATCGACCTCGACTTCCCGATGCTCGTCGGTTGCCTGTCGCTGCTCGGCCTGGGGCTGATCATGATCGCTTCGGCATCGACCGAAGTAGCGGCAGTGCAATCGGGCAGTCCCCTGTACTACATGATTCGCCACCTGATCTACGTGGTGCTGGGCCTGGGTGCCTGCATCGTCACCATGATGATTCCGATCGCCACCTGGCAACGCCTGGGCTGGCTGATGCTGATCGGTGCGTTCGGCCTGTTGGTGATGGTGATCATCCCGGGGATCGGCCGCGAGGTGAACGGCTCGATGCGCTGGATCGGCTTCAGTTTCTTCAACGTCCAGCCTTCCGAGATCGCCAAGGTGTTCGTGGTGATCTACCTCGCCGGTTACCTGGTGCGTCGCCAGAAAGAAGTGCGTGAAAGCTGGATGGGCTTTTTCAAGCCGTTCATTGTACTGCTGCCAATGGCGGGTCTGTTGCTGATGGAGCCGGACTTCGGCGCCACCGTCGTGATGATGGGGGCGGCTGCCGCCATGCTGTTCCTCGGGGGAGTGGGTTTGTTCCGATTCTCCCTGATGGTCGTGCTGGCGGTGGGTGCCGTGGTGTTGCTGATCCAGATGCAGCCCTATCGGATGGCGCGACTGACCAACTTCGCCGACCCGTGGGCAGACCAGTTCGGTGCCGGTTATCAGTTGTCCCAGGCCTTGATCGCCTTTGGTCGTGGCGAATGGCTGGGCGTGGGCCTGGGCAACAGCGTGCAGAAACAGTTCTACCTGCCGGAAGCCCACACCGACTTCGTGTTCTCGGTACTGGCTGAAGAGCTGGGCGCCGTGGGTTCGCTGTGCACGGTCGCGCTGTTCGTCTTTGTCTGTATTCGTGGCATGTATATCGGTCTGTGGGCCGAGAAGGCCAAGCAGTTTTTTGCCGCGTACGTGGCGTACGGCTTGTCGTTCCTGTGGATCGGTCAGTTCCTGATTAACATCGGGGTGAACGTCGGCCTGCTGCCGACCAAGGGTCTGACGCTGCCGTTCCTCAGCTATGGCGGTAGCTCGCTGGTGATCTGTTGCGCCTGTCTCGGCTTGTTGCTGCGCATCGAATGGGAGAGTCGAACCCACCTGGGCAGTGAAGAGATGGAGTTCCATGAGAGTGACTTCGCCGAGGAGCCAAATCATGGGCGCTAACGTTTTGATCATGGCCGGCGGCACCGGTGGCCACGTCTTCCCGGCACTGGCCTGCGCCCGTGAGTTCCAGGCCCGCGGCTACACCGTGCACTGGCTCGGCACGCCACGGGGCATCGAAAATGAACTGGTCCCGGCGGCCGGTATCGAACTGCACCGGATCAACGCCAGCGGCCTGCGCGGCAAGGGCAAATTATCCCTGCTCAAGGCGCCGTTCATGTTGCTCAAGTCGGTCTGGCAGGCGCGGGCGATCATTCGCCGGTTGCAGCCGGTCTGCGTGGTCGGCTTTGGTGGTTATGTGACCGGTCCTGGCGGTGTTGCCGCCAAACTGGCCGGCGTGCCGGTGATCGTTCATGAGCAGAACGCCGTGGCCGGTACCGCCAATCGGTTGCTCGTGCCGTTGGCCGCCCGAGTCTGTGAAGCGTTCCCCGACACCTTTACCCTGTCGAGCAGCCGGCGGACCACCGGTAACCCGGTGCGCACCGAGCTGTTCCTCGAAACACCGCGACCCGCCCTGGGCGGTCGCAAGGCGCGTTTGCTGATCCTGGGCGGAAGCCTGGGCGCAGAGCCGTTGAACAAGTTGCTGCCTGAAGCTCTGTCGCAAGTCGCCACCGACTTACGTCCGGACGTGTTCCACCAGGCTGGCAAAAACCACGATGAAGTGACTGCAGAGCGCTATCGCGCGGCTGGCGTCGAGGCGCAAGTGCAGCCTTTCATCAAAGACATGGCCCAAGCCTATGGCTGGGCCGACCTGGTGGTGTGCCGCGCAGGCGCGCTGACCATCAGTGAACTGGCTGCCGCCGGTCTGCCCTCGATGCTGGTGCCTTTGCCCCACGCGATCGACGATCACCAGACCCGCAACGCCGATTATTTGGCCCGTGAAGGCGCTGCCTTCCTGATGCCGCAAAGAACGACTGGCGCAGCGGACCTTGCCGCTCGCCTGACAGAGGTCCTGATGCAACCGCAACGACTAAACGATATGGCCACTGCGGCCCGCCGCCTGGCCAAACCCGATGCCACCCGTAACGTGGTCGATACCTGCCTGGAGGTGGCCCATGGTTGAGAATCAAAAAGCCATGCCACAACCGGAAATGCGTCGCATCCGTCGCATCCACTTCGTCGGTATCGGCGGTGTGGGCATGTGCGGGATTGCCGAAGTGTTGTTGAACCTGGGCTATGACGTGTCCGGTTCCGACCTGAAGGCATCGCCGGTGACCGAGCGCCTGGAGTCCTTCGGTGCGCAGATTTTCATCGGCCACCGCGCCGAAAACGCCGCTGCCGCCGACGTGCTGGTGGTGTCGAGCGCCGTCAATACGTCAAACCCGGAAGTGGCCAACGCGCTGGAACGCCGTATTCCCGTGGTGCCGCGTGCAGAAATGCTGGCTGAGCTGATGCGCTATCGCCACGGCATTGCCGTCGCCGGTACCCATGGCAAAACCACCACCACCAGCCTGATCGCTTCGGTGTTCGCCGCGGGTGGCCTGGATCCGACCTTTGTCATCGGTGGTCGTCTGAACGCCGCGGGCACCAACGCCCAGCTCGGCACCAGCCGCTACCTGATCGCTGAAGCCGATGAAAGCGACGCGAGTTTCCTGCACCTGCAGCCGCTGGTGGCCGTGGTCACCAACATCGACGCCGATCACATGGCGACCTACGACGGCGACTTCAACAAACTGAAGAAAACCTTCGTCGAGTTCCTCCACAACCTGCCGTTTTATGGCCTGGCCGTGGTTTGCCTCGATGATCCGGTAGTGCGTGAAATCCTCCCGCAGGTCAAGCGCCCGACGGTCACCTACGGCTTCGGCGAAGACTGCGACGTGCGCGCTATCAATGTGCGCCAGCAGGGCATGCAGACCTTCTTCACCGTGCTGCGCCCGGATCGCGAACCTCTGGATGTCTCGGTGAACATGCCGGGCAACCACAACGTTCTCAACTCCCTGGCGACCATTTGCATCGCCAGCGACGAAGGCGTCAGCGATGAAGCCATTGTCCAGGGCCTGTCCGGGTTCCAGGGCGTCGGCCGACGTTTCCAGGTCTACGGCGAACTGCCGGTGGACGGCGGCAACGTGATGCTGGTGGATGACTACGGCCACCACCCGACCGAAGTCGCGGCGGTGATCAAGGCCGTGCGCGGTGGCTGGCCGGAGCGCCGGCTGGTGATGGTCTACCAGCCGCATCGCTACAGCCGCACCCGCGACCTGTACGACGACTTCGTCAATGTGCTGGCCGACGCCAACGTGCTGCTGCTGATGGAAGTCTATCCGGCGGGCGAAGAACCGATCCCGGGGGCCGACAGCCGCAAGCTGTGCAACAGCATCCGCCAGCGCGGTCAGCTCGACCCGATCTACATCGAGCGCGGTGTCGACCTCGCGCCGCTGGTCAAGCCATTGCTGCGCGCCGGCGACATCCTGCTGTGCCAGGGCGCCGGCGACATCGGCGGCCTCGCGCCAAAATTGTTGAAAAGTGAGTTGTTCGCCGGCGCCGTGGCTGCGCCGGTCGAGGGGAAGTTGAAATGACTGCTGCCTACGCCAACCTCGTCTCCACCCTCGCGCCGAAAGATTTCGGTCGTGTCGCCGTGCTGTTCGGTGGCAAGAGTGCCGAGCGCGAAGTGTCACTGAAGTCGGGCAACGCCGTTCTCGATGCACTGCAAAGCGCGGGTGTGGACGCGTTCGGTCTCGACGTCGGCGATGACCTCCTGCAGCGTCTGCTGAACGAAAAAATCGACCGGGCCTTCATCATCCTCCACGGTCGTGGCGGGGAAGACGGCAGCATGCAGGGCTTGCTCGAATGCCTGGGCATTCCCTACACCGGCAGCGGCATCCTCGCCTCGGCACTGGCCATGGACAAGCTGCGCACCAAGCAGGTCTGGCACAGCCTGGGCATTCCGACACCACGCCACGCCGTGCTGAGCAGCGAGGCCGACTGTATTTGCGCTGCTGCGGAACTGGGCTTCCCTTTGATCGTCAAACCGGCCCATGAAGGTTCAAGTATCGGTATGGCCAAAGTGACGTCCGCGTCGGAGTTGATCGACGCCTGGAAAGCGGCCAGTACCTACGATTCGCAAGTGTTGGTCGAGCAATGGATTCAAGGTCCGGAGTTCACCATCGCCACCCTGCGTGACCAGGTGTTGCCACCGATTGCCCTGGGCACGACGCACAGCTTCTACGACTACGACGCCAAGTACATCGCCAACGATACCCAGTACCGCATTCCGTGCGGACTGGACAGCGACAAGGAAAAGGAACTGATGGACCTCACGGCCAAGGCCTGTGAGGCGCTGGGTATTGCGGGCTGGGGCAGGGCGGACGTGATGCAGGACGCCGACGGGCAGTTCTGGTTCCTGGAGGTCAACACCGCACCGGGCATGACCGATCACAGTCTGGTTCCCATGGCGGCCCGTGCCGCCGGCCTGGATTTCCAGCAGCTGGTTCTGGCCATTCTGGCGGCGAGCGTAGCTGGCAACGAAGAGCCAAGAGGTTAAGACCATGCAAGGCGCACAGCTGAGACATCAGCCCCCCGCACCCACCGGCCGCAAGCCGGTGCCGCGGGGTGCCAGCCGAATGGTGGCCAAAGAGCCGATGTCCGCGCGCCTGCCGAAAGCCAATTTCGGCTTTCTGAAAAGCCTGTTCTGGCCAGTGCTGTTGGTGGCACTGGGGTTCGGTACTTATGAAGGCGCGCAGCGATTGATGCCGTACGCCGATCGGCCGATCACCCGGATCAACGTGCAGGGCGACCTGAGCTACATCAGCCAGCAAGCGGTGCAGCAGCGGATCGCCCCGTACGTGGCGTCGAGCTTCTTCACCATCGACCTGGCAAGCATGCGCACCGAGCTGGAACAGATGCCATGGATCGCCCACGCCGAAGTGCGGCGGGTGTGGCCGGATCAAGTGGTGATCCGCCTGGAAGAACAACTGCCGGTGGCTCGCTGGGGCGATGAGTCGCTGTTGAACAACCAGGGCCAGGCGTTCACGCCGCGTGAGCTGGCCAATTACGAACACCTGCCGCAGTTGTTCGGTCCACAGCGGGCTCAGCAGCAAGTGATGCAGCAATACCAGGTACTGAGCCAGATGCTCAGGCCGCTGGGCTTCTCGATCGCACGCCTGGAATTGCGTGAACGAGGCAGCTGGTTCCTGACCACTGGCCCCGGCAGTGCGGGCCCTGGAATCGAACTGTTGCTGGGACGCGGCAACCTGGTGGAAAAGATGCGCCGCTTCATTGCCATCTATGACAAGACGCTCAAAGAACAGATTACGAACATTGCGCGCATCGATCTGCGCTACGCCAACGGCCTCGCTGTTGGCTGGCGGGAACCTGTAGCGCCTACGACAGCCCAACCCGCTGTCGCGAAGAATTAAGAGAGGCAGGACCCCATGGCAAACGTGCAAAGCGGCAAAATGATCGTCGGTCTCGATATCGGCACCTCCAAGGTGGTGGCGCTGGTAGGCGAAGTGGCGGACGACGGCACGCTGGAAATCGTCGGGATCGGTACCCATCCGTCCCGTGGCCTGAAGAAAGGCGTGGTGGTGAACATCGAGTCCACCGTGCAGTCGATCCAGCGCGCGATCGAAGAAGCGCAGCTGATGGCGGGCTGCCGCATCCACTCGGCGTTTGTCGGCGTGGCCGGTAATCACATCCGCAGCCTGAACTCCCACGGCATCGTGGCGATTCGTGATCGCGAAGTCAGCTCCGCCGACCTTGAGCGTGTGCTCGACGCTGCCCAGGCCGTGGCGATCCCGGCCGACCAGCGCGTGCTGCACACCCTGCCGCAGGATTACGTGATCGATAACCAGGAAGGTGTTCGCGAGCCTCTGGGCATGTCGGGCGTGCGCCTGGAAGCCAAGGTCCATGTGGTGACCTGCGCCGTCAACGCCGCACAGAACATTGAAAAATGCGTGCGTCGCTGCGGCCTGGAAATCGACGACATCATTCTCGAACAACTGGCGTCCGCGTACTCGGTGCTGACCGACGACGAAAAAGAACTGGGCGTGTGCCTGGTGGACATCGGCGGTGGCACCACCGACATCGCGATCTTCACCGAAGGCGCGATCCGTCACACCGCGGTGATCCCGATTGCGGGCGACCAGGTGACCAACGACATCGCGATGGCGCTGCGCACCCCGACCCAGTACGCCGAAGAAATCAAGATTCGCTACGCCTGCGCCCTGGCCAAGCTGGCCGGTGCCGGTGAAACCATCAAGGTGCCAAGCGTTGGCGATCGTCCGCCACGCGAGCTGTCCCGCCAGGCCCTGGCCGAAGTGGTCGAGCCGCGCTACGACGAGCTGTTCACGCTGATCCAGGCCGAGCTGCGCCGCAGCGGCTACGAAGACCTGATCCCGGCCGGCATCGTGCTGACCGGTGGTACGTCGAAGATGGAAGGCGCCACCGAACTGGCCGAGGAAATCTTCCACATGCCGGTGCGCCTGGGCGTGCCCCATGGCGTGAAGGGCCTGGATGACGTGGTCCGCAACCCGATTTATTCCACCGGTGTCGGCCTGTTGATGTACGGCCTGCAGAAGCAATCGGACGGTATTTCGTTCTCGGGCATCGGCAGCCGCGACAGCTATAGCAACGAAGAACCGAAAGGCGCCTTGCTCGATCGCATCAAGAGCTGGGTCCAGGGCAATTTCTAAGATTTACCGCAACACCGTTACACCGTTGTAGATACAGGCAGTAGGCGAAAAAACTAGAGAACGTAAAGGAGAGGGAAAATGTTCGAACTCGTAGACAACATCCCCGCAAGCCCGGTTATTAAAGTGATCGGTGTTGGCGGTGGCGGCGGTAACGCCGTGAATCACATGGTCAAGAGCAACATTGAAGGCGTCGAGTTCATCTGCGCCAACACTGATGCCCAGGCGCTGAAGAGCATCAGCGCGCGGACCATCCTGCAACTCGGCACCGGCGTGACCAAGGGTCTGGGTGCCGGTGCGAACCCTGAAGTAGGTCGTCAGGCCGCTCTCGAAGACCGTGAGCGCATTGCCGAAGTCCTGCAGGGCACCAACATGGTGTTCATCACCACCGGCATGGGCGGCGGTACCGGTACCGGTGCGGCCCCTATCATTGCTGAAGTGGCCAAGGAAATGGGGATCCTCACCGTTGCGGTGGTGACCCGTCCGTTCCCGTTCGAAGGTCGCAAGCGCATGCAACTCGCCGACGAAGGCATCCGCCTGCTGTCGGAAAGCGTCGACTCGCTAATCACCATTCCCAACGAGAAGCTGCTGACCATCCTCGGTAAAGACGCCAGCCTGCTGTCGGCTTTCGCCAAGGCGGACGATGTACTGGCCGGTGCCGTTCGCGGTATCTCCGACATCATCAAGCGTCCGGGCATGATCAACGTCGACTTTGCCGACGTACGCACCGTGATGAGCGAAATGGGCATGGCGATGATGGGCACTGGCTGCGCCAGCGGTCCGAACCGTGCACGCGAGGCCACTGAAGCGGCCATCCGCAACCCGTTGCTCGAAGACGTGAACCTGCAAGGCGCACGCGGCATCCTGGTGAACATCACCGCCGGTCCTGACCTGTCCCTGGGTGAGTACTCCGACGTGGGTAGCATCATCGAAGCCTTCGCTTCCGAGCACGCCATGGTCAAGGTCGGTACCGTTATCGATCCGGACATGCGCGATGAGCTGCACGTGACTGTCGTTGCAACCGGTTTGGGCGCTAAAATCGAGAAGCCTGTGAAGGTCATCGACAATACCGTTCACACCTCGATGGCTTCCCAGCCACAACAACAGGCCCCTGTTCGTCAGGAAGCTCCAGCGGTGAACTACCGTGACCTGGACCGTCCGACCGTCATGCGCAACCAGGCCCAGGCCGGTGCTGCGACTGCCGCGAAGATGAATCCGCAAGATGATCTGGATTACCTGGACATCCCGGCATTCCTGCGTCGTCAGGCCGATTGATGAAATGTATCAGGGCTATGAAGGTGATTGGTGTTCAGCAAAGGCGTGGTCTGCTATCATCGCCAGCCTTTGTTGATACCAGTTCGCAATTTGCGCTGAAGCGGCCCAAGCCATGATTAAACAACGCACACTGAAAAATATTATCCGTGCCACAGGTGTAGGCCTGCACTCCGGGGAGAAGGTTTACCTGACCCTCAAGCCTGCACCGATCGACACCGGCATTGTGTTTTGTCGTGCCGACCTCGATCCGGTCGTGCAGATCCCTGCCCGCGCGGAAAACGTTGGTGAAACCACGATGTCGACCACGTTGGTCAATGGTGACGTCAAGGTGGATACGGTTGAGCACTTGCTCTCGGCCATGGCTGGCCTGGGCATCGATAACGCCTACGTCGAGCTCTCCGCGTCCGAAGTCCCGATCATGGATGGTAGCGCTGGACCCTTCGTATTTCTGATTCAGTCGGCTGGCCTGGAAGAACAGGACGCCGCCAAGAAGTTCATCCGTATCCTGCGGGAAGTGACAGTGGAAGACGGCGACAAGCGCGCCACTTTCGTGCCTTTCGAAGGTTTCAAGGTGAGCTTCGAGATCGATTTCGATCACCCGGTTTTCCGTGACCGCACACAAAGTGCAAGCGTGGATTTTTCCAGCACTTCGTTCGTAAAAGAAGTCAGCCGCGCCCGTACCTTTGGTTTCATGAGTGACATCGAGTACCTGCGCAAGCACAACCTCGCACTCGGCGGCAGCGTTGAAAACGCTATTGTGGTCGACGCGGATGGTGTACTGAACGAAGACGGCCTTCGCTATGAAGACGAATTCGTGAAGCACAAGATCCTCGATGCAATTGGTGACCTCTACCTGCTGGGCAATAGCCTGATTGGTGAGTTCAAGGGCTTCAAGTCCGGACATGCATTGAACAACCAGCTGCTGCGCAAGTTGATTGAGCAGACAGATGCCTGGGAAGTCGTGACTTTCGAAGACGCCAGCACTGCACCGATCTCTTACATGCGTCCTGTTGCGGCCGTGTAAGTAAAAAACCTCTCTAGTTTTTAAAGGCTGCCTTCGGGTGGCCTTTTTTTATGCCCGATCAGGCACAAATCACCCGATTACGCCCCCCTTCCTTGGCCTGATACAGCGCCTTGTCCGCCGAAAACAGCAGCTGTTCCAGGCTGATATCGCTCGCTGTCGTCCAGGTGCTGATGCCGATGCTGACCGTCATGGGCTGTTCATCGCCCGCCATCACTGGCAATTGCTCCACCTGCGCACGGATGCGCTCGGCGATCTGACGGGCGCCTTCGTTGTCGGTTTCCGCCAGAATCACCGAAAACTCCTCGCCGCCATAACGCGCCACCAGGTCTGTGGGGCGATGCACATTGGCGCGAATGACCCCGGCCAAGGCGCGCAAGGCTGCATCGCCGGCCAAGTGGCCATGGCGGTCGTTGAAGGCCTTGAAGTGATCAGCATCGATCATCAGCACCGACATCGGCTTGCCGGAGCGTTGTGCCCGGAACCACTCATGGCGCAGGGTCTGGTCAAGGGTTCGACGGTTGGCTACCCCGGTCAAGGCATCGGTGGCGGCCAGTTGCGCCAGTTCCTGCTCGGCGCTGTAGCGCAAACGCAGTTCGCGGCAGAGCAACCAGGTCAGCCACAGCAACGCGAGGCACAAGACCCCGGTTGCACCGCTGATCACCATGGCCGTGCGTTTCCAGGTCGCGAATACTTCGTCACTGGACAGGGCGACGATCACCGTCAGCGGCAAGTTGCCGACCCGGCTGAAGGTGTACAGGCGAGGCTGGCGGTCAACGCTCGACACACCATCAAAGGTGCCGCTGCCCTCACGCAGCATGCGCTCGACGTTCGGCCGGCCGGCGAAGTTTTTGCCGATCGAGCTGTCTTTCAGAAACGGCTTTTGTGCCAACAGAACGCCGTCGTCGTTGATGATCGCCAGCGTGTTGCCGGTGCCGATGTCCAGGCTGTTGAACAATTGATCGAAATACGCAAGGCGCATCGATGCCACGGCGACACCGAGAAACTCACCGGTCGTTGAGGAAATCCGCCGACTGAAGCTCATTTGCCATTCACCGCTGTAAGCGCAGTCGCAGCGGGCCTTGTACGGCCGGCTGATGAACATCTCAGTGTCGCGGTTGAAGGCATGCACGAGGAAATAATCGCGGTCAGCGAAGTTGCCCGGCTTGGGTTCGATCAACGATGAGTCGGCGAGCACATCGCCGTGCTTGTCCAGCAACAGCACGTCACTCTTGAAGCGCGCGGCGGTGGCGCGGTCGAACAGCACCAGGTGGCGGATCTGCTTCGAAACCTGCTGGAGGTCGTCCCGTTGCGCGGCGCCGATCAGGCCTTGCAGGGTCAGGTCGTAAAGCTCCACCGTGCGCAGCACATCGGCGTCGATCAATTGTGCGACGGTGGTCGCGCTACGCGTGGCGGCCTGTTGGGCGTTGGCGTGCTCACGGATCAGCAGAAAGGTGACGATGCAGAGAATCGCAATGACGGTCAGGCTGCTGCCGAGGATTACCAGAACCTCGGGCCTTTTGGCACGGCTTGTATCAGAAGGAGTACTGCGTACGGTCATGGGGCTGAAGTCTGCTGGAATGACTGGGTAAGCGTAGTTCCATAACCGTAGCAGCTGGGCATTCAGGTGGGCCGATCAGAAGACATTGATCGGGTAGTCGATGATCACCCGGTATTCATCGGTGTCCTGGTCCAGTGCGCCATAGCCGTTGCCGCCCCGGTTGGTCGCCCATTGCAGGCGCAAGGCCAGGTCTTTGTCTTGACCGCCCTGGACCACGTATTTGAGGTCAATGTCACGCTCCCAGTGCGTGGCGTCTTTGCCCTCGGCGCTGTACCACGCTGCGTACCCGGGGCTGTCGGGGTCGACCTGGGTCAGGTCGAGTTTGCCCCGCGAGTAAGACATCGCCGACGTCAGGCCGGGCAGGCCCATTCCGGCAAAGTCATAGGCGTATTTGAGTTTCCACGAACGTTCATTCGGGCCGTTGAAGTCTGAATACTGCTGGGAGTTGTCGAGGAAAATGCTGTCGCCCTGGCTGATGTAATCGAACGGGGTGTTGCCGTTAACCCGTTGGTAGGCGGCTGTAACGCTGTGATGGCCCACGCCGACGGTGAAATGCAGGCTGTAGGTGTTGTTGTCGATGTTGCCCAGCAGCGCATCGCCGGTATCTTGGGTGTGATAGACGTGCAGGCCGGGGTTGAGGCTGATCAGGTCGTTGAGCGCGTAGGCGTAATCCAGGTCGTAGTAGTACTGGTTCCAGATGTCCTTCAATTCGGCGGCATACAGGCTGCTGGTCAGTCCCGGCACGCCGTTCCAGGCCAGGCCCGCCCAGTTCAGGTGCTGGCTGTCCTCGCCTTCGGGCAGGCTGCCGTAGGACGTGCCGATGCGGGTATGGCCGCTCTGGTTGTACGGCTTGGTGAAGCTGGCCTGGCCGCCTTCGATCATCACGCCGTCGAAGCTGTGGTTGGTCAGGCTGACCCCGCGAAAGGTCTGGGGCAGCAGGCGGGTTTCGCCGCCGGCAATCACCGGGTTGGCGAGAAACAGGTCGCCGGCTTTCAGCTCGGTATCGAACGCACGCATTTTCAGGGTGCCGCCTGCCGTCGAGAACGAGCCCGGCGCTTTGCCGTTGCCATCGCTGACCGGGAGAATGCTGGAGTTATCGGTGCCGCCACCGCCGTCGAGCTTGAGCCCGAGCACGGCATGGGCATCGATACCAAAGCCGACCGTGCCCTCGGTGTAGCCCGACTCGAAGACACCGAGGAAACCCTGGCCCCACTCGATGTTGTCGTCAGCCTGCTGCAGCCGGTTGCGGTTCATGTAGTAGTTGCGGGCGTTGAGGTTGAGGCTTGAACCTTCGACGAATCCTGCAGCGGGCGAATCATCGGCGGCCTGGGCGTTGGCGATGATCGTTGCGGCGGATGCAATGAACAACGGGGTGAAGCGCGAGGGAAAACGCACGTGCGGGCAAGCTCCTTGGGTTAACGGCGAACGTCACTGTTGTTGTCGTTCGGGGATGTTTTTGCAGGGGGGCTGGCGAACTTCCGGGTCGAAAGCCACAACGAAAAAAAGCCGCTGATAGCAGCGGCTTGGAAGACAACTTTTCAAGGGAAGAGCCGTTGAAAAGTGTCGAGGGAAACTGGAGCGATGCGCGTCGATCAGCTGTCTTTCTCGGCCTGTGGCTGAGCCTGGATGCTCGATGCTTGCGGGGCCTGCGTGGCTTGCTGAGCTTTGGCGGTCAACTCGGTCTGGTGTTCTTCGTAAGCGGCGGCGCGTGCGGCGTTTTGTGCAACGAAAGCCTGCGACTCTTCAGCCATGGCGAACGAAGACACGAACAAAGAGGACAAAACGAAAGCGCTGGCAATACCCATACTGTTGGACATCTTTAAAACCTTCTTGCTTGGCAAGTGCTGTTTGGTGCGGGCAAAGATAAGGATGTTGGGCGATGGGAAAAAGAGCGGATTCATGAAAGGACTGTTACGCAAAAAGCAAAGATCGCAGCCTCCGGCAGCGCCTACAGGGAACACATTCCAACTGTAGGCGCTGCCGAAGGCTGCGATCTTTTGTTTTTTTAGCCCGTCAGACAGGCAGGTGTATGCCGAAGGTGTTCATGCCGTGGTCACTGCGCACGAACACGTCCCCGCCATGCATCAGTGCGATGGCCTTGACGATCGCCAGGCCCAATCCGTGGTTGTTGCCGCTGTTGCTGCGTGACGCATCGACGCGATAGAAGCGTTCGAACAGGCGCGACAAATGCTCGTTGGCAATCGGCGAGCCGGGGTTGGCGACGCCGATGCTGACCTGGTGCTCCCCGGCCTCGATCCGCACCTCGATCACCTGCCCGGGCTCGGTGTGCTGCACCGCGTTGCTCAGCAGGTTGATCAGCGCCCGACGCAGGTGCGCGATCTCGATTCGCACCTGGGCATCGCCACTGACCTGGACCTGAACCTGGGCATCTTCGAGGATGAAGTCCAGGTATTCCAGGGTGGTCGCCACCTCATCGGCCAGGGACGTCGAGGTCAGTTTGGTGGCCTTGCTGCCCTGGTCCGCGCTGGCGAGGAACAGCATGTCGTTGATGATCGAGCGCAGTCGCTCCAGCTCTTCAAGGTTTGATTGCAGCACCTCGAAATAATGCTCCGCCGAGCGCCCCCGGGTCAGCGCCACCTGGGTCTGGCCAATCAGGTTGGTCAGCGGCGAGCGCAATTCGTGGGCGACATCGGCGTTGAACGATTCCAGTCGCGAGTAAGCCTGTTCGACCCGCTCCAGCGTCGAGTTGAACGAATGGACGAACTGATTCAGTTC
Source organism: Pseudomonas fluorescens (assembly GCF_902498195.1). Classification (GTDB taxonomy): domain Bacteria; phylum Pseudomonadota; class Gammaproteobacteria; order Pseudomonadales; family Pseudomonadaceae; genus Aquipseudomonas; species Aquipseudomonas fluorescens_BU. The sequence goes on from NZ_CABVIY010000006.1 coordinate 126,500, forward strand.
CGGTGGCAGCGACGACATGCGCAAGCGCCCGGAGCGCAAGGGCGGGGCCAGGCGCTGGGCTTCCTGGGACAACTTGATCAAGGGCTTGAGGCCGATTCGCGCCACCCAGTAACCCAGCGCCGAGGCCATCAGCACGCCGACAATCGCCAGGCTGATCAGGGCGATCAACAACTGATGCTGGGTCTGGAAAAACGTCTCGGTATCGATGCCGATCATGAAACGCAACGGCGGCCGCTGGTCCTTGGCCGGGAACTGGCTGACCAGCACTTTCAGCGGGTAGGGCTGATCCGGCAGCGTCATGTCGCGCATGCCCAGCGGGCCCTCCGCGAAGGCGCGGATCTGCGGTGTCAGGTTGCCGTATTCGTAGTGCGGATCGCCGCTGATGATCCAGAAGCTGATGCGCTTGTCTTCTTCGCCCAACAGCTTCAGCTTGTTGTTGATCTTCACCCAATGCTCGGGCGTGCCGTAACGGCCGACCGTGGATTCGAGCACGCTGTAACGCGCGTCCAGTTCGGCTTCGGGCAACAATCCCAGGCCTTTGTCGACCTGCTGGTACAGCGCCCAGCCGATCAGCAGGAACACCACAAGCGCCACCAGCGTGAACATCCCGCTCAGGCGTAGCGCGATCGAATTACTGGACACCACGGCTCTCCAGCACATAACCCATGCCACGGATCGTGTGCAGCAGTTTTTCATCGAACGGCCCGTCGAGCTTGGCCCGCAGGCGTTTGATCGCGACTTCGACGACGTTGGCGTCACTGTCGAAATTGATGTCCCAGACCATTTCGGCAATCGCTGTTTTCGAGAGGATTTCGCCCTGGCGGCGCGCCAGCACGCTGAGCAACGAGAATTCCTTGGCGGTCAAGTCTAGGCGTGTGCCGGCGCGGGTGGCCTTGCGGCTGATCAAATCTATCCACAGGTCGGCGATGCTCACCTGCACCGGTTCGTGGCCGCCGCTGCGCCGGGTCAAGGCTTGCAGGCGCGCCACCAGTTCGAGGAAGGAAAAGGGTTTGCCCAGGTAATCGTCGGCACCGTCGCGCAGGCCCTTGATGCGGTCTTCGACCCGCTCCCGGGCGGTGAGCATGATCACCGGGGTTTGTTTGCGCGCACGCAGCGCGCGCAGCACGCCGAAGCCATCGAGGCCCGGCAGCATGACGTCGAGGACGATCACCGCGTAGTCGCTTTCCAGGGCCAGGTGCAGGCCTTCCACGCCATCGCGGGCCAGGTCTACGGTGTAGCCCTGTTCCGTGAGGCCGCGGTGCAGGTAGTCCGCGGTTTTTTCCTCGTCTTCGATAATCAGAACGCGCATGACCCCGCCTCAGTCTGTGGTCGCCAGCGCCGGTACGGGCGTTGCGGCTGGTGGAAGAGAGTGTCGATGGAAAAGCCGCTCCAGCCACAAGTATATGACCGGCGTGGTGAACAGCGTCAGCATCTGGCTCACCAGCAGGCCGCCAACCACGGCAATCCCCAGGGGTTGGCGCAACTCGGCGCCGGTGCCGTAGCCGAGCATCAGCGGCAGGGCGCCGAGCAGGGCGGCGAGGGTGGTCATGATGATCGGCCGGAACCGCGTGAGACAGGCCTGGAAGATCGCTTCTTCGGCTGGCAAGCCGCCCTTGCGCTGCGCTTCGAGGGCGAAGTCGATCATCAGGATGCCGTTTTTCTTGACGATACCGATCAGCAGCACCAGGCCGATCAGGGCCATGATCGAAAAGTCCTGGCCGCAGATCCACAGCATGATCACCGCACCGAGCCCCGCCGCCGGCAGTGTCGAGATGATGGTCAGCGGGTGCACGAAGCTCTCATAGAGCACACCGAGAATGATGTACACCGCCACCAGCGCCGCCAGGATCAGCCACGGCTGGCTGGCCAGCGAACTCTGGAACGCCTGGGCCGCGCCCTGGAAGTTGCCGCTGATTGCCACGGGCATGCCGATGTCGGCCTTGGCCTGGTTGAGCATGATCACCGCATCGCCCAACGCCACGCCGGGTGCGAGGTTGAAGGACAGGTTGGCGGCCGGGAACATGCCGTCATGGGCGATGGACAAGGGGCCGATGGTGGGGGCATCGAACCGGGCCAGCGCCGACAGCGGCACCATCTCGCCGCTCAGGGGCGAGCGCAGGTAGAAGTAGTTGAGGCTCTCCGCCTTGCCGCGTTGCTTGGTGTCCAGTTCCAGGATCACGTTGTACTGGTTGATCTGGGTCTGGAATTCATTGATCTGGCGTTGGCCGAAGGCATCGTACAGCGCTTCGTCGACATCACTGGCGGTCAGGCCGAAGCGCGCCGCCGCGCTGCGGTCGATGCTGATGTGGGTGATGCTGCCGCCCAGTTGCAGGTCATTGGAGACGTCGCGGAAGGCCGGGTTGCCGCGCAGTTTTTCCGTCAGGCGCTGGGTCCAGGTGCTCAGCACCGCGCCGTCGTTGCTCTTGAGCACGTATTGGTACTGGGCACGGCTCGGGCCGGAACTGAGGTTGATGTCCTGGCCGGCGCGCAAGTACAGGACAATGCCCGGGACTTTCATCAGTTGCGGGCGAATCCGGTCGATGAACTCACTGGCCGAGACATCGCGGTCAGCGCGTTTTTTCAGGGCGATCCAGAAGCGGCCGTTGGCAATGGTCTGGTTACTGCCCGAGACCCCGACCGAGTGCGAGAACGTCTCGACCGCAGGATCGGCGGCGACGATCTCGGCCATCGCCAGGTGTTTTTTCACCATGTCGCCGTAGGAAATATCCGCAGCCGCTTCCGTGGTGCCGAGGACGAAACCGGTGTCCTGCACCGGGAAGAAGCCTTTGGGAATGAAGATGTAGCCACCGACCGCCAGCGCCACGGACAGGCCGAAGATGCCGATCATCAGTTTCTGGTGGGCAAGGGCGCGGCGCAGGCCTTTCTCATACAGGTCCAGCAGGCGCTCGCCGAAACCTTTCTTGCCATGGGCATCGTGCACCGGGGCGCGCATGAACAGCGCCGCCAGGGTGGGCGCCAGGGTCAGGGACACCACAACGGAAATCAGGATGGTCGAGGTCGCGGTCAGGGCGAACTCCTTGAACAGCCGCCCGACCACCCCGCCCATGAACAGCAGCGGAATGAACGCCGCCACCAGCGAGAAACTGATCGACACCACGGTGAAGCCGATTTCCCCGGCGCCCTTGATCGCGGCCTCGCGCATGCCGTCGCCGGCCTCCAGATGACGGTGGATGTTCTCCACCACCACGATCGCATCGTCGACCACGAACCCCACGGCGACGACGATCGCCACCAGCGTCAGGTTGTTCAGGCTGAAGCCCATGACGTACATCAGGGCGAAACTGGCGATCAGCGACACGCCGAGCACCGCCGACACAATCAGGGTCGCCGACAGCTGGCGCAGGAACAACGCCATCACCGCCACCACCAGCATGATCGCGATCAGCAGGGTGATTTCCACTTCGTGCAGCGAGGCACGGATGGTCTGGGTGCGGTCGATCAGCGTCTTGACCTGCACCGAGGCCGGCAGCATGGCCTCCAGGCCCGGCAGGGCTGCCTGAATGCGGTCCACGGTCTCGACGATGTTGGCGCCGGGCTGGCGGAAAATAACCAGGTTGACCCCCGGTTGCGAGCCGGCCCAGGCCTGCACGTAGGCATCTTCCGAGCCGTTGACGACTTTCGCCACGTCTTTGAGGTGGACCGGCGCCCCATCCTTGTAGGACACGATCAGCTGGCTGTAGTCCTCGGGGTGGAACAGTTGATCGTTGGTCGATAGCGTCGAGATGCTCGATTCCCCGTACAAGGCACCCTTGGCCAGGTTGAGGCTGGTTTGCTGGATCGCCAGGCGGATGTCCGCCAGCGTCAGGCCAATGGCCGCGAGTTTGTCCGCCGAGACCTGGACGCGGATCGCCGGACGTTGCTGACCGGTGATGGCGACCTGGCCTACACCGTCGATCTGGCTGATCTGACGGGACAGCAGGGTTTCGGTCAGGTCGCTGAGTTCGGGGCCGGGCATCAGGGACGAGTTGACGCTGAGGATCAGCACCGGGCTGTCGGCCGGGTTGACCTTGCGCCAGGTCGGCAGGTTCGGCATGTCCTTGGGCAGCTTGCCGGCGGCGGTGTTGATCGCGGCCTGCACTTCCTGGGCGGCGGTGTCGATGCTCTTGTCGAGAGTGAATTGCAGCGTCAGGTTGGTCGAGCCCAAGGCGCTGCTCGACGTCATCTGGGTCACGCCGGGGATGGCGCTGAACTGCACTTCAAGGGGCGTGGCCACCGAAGAGGCCATGGTTTCCGGGCTGGCGCCGGGCAGCTGCGCCGCCACCTGGATGGTCGGGAATTCCGCCTCGGGCAAGGGCGCCACCGGCAGGCGCGGGAAGGCGATGGCGCCCAGCAGCACCAGGGCGAACGTCAGCAGGACCGTCGCCACCGGGTGGTCGATGCACCAGGCGGATATCGAACCGTGGCCCTTCATTGTTCGGCCTCCGATTGCACCACCTGCGGCGGATCGGTCAACACTTGCACCGTGGAGCCGGGCTTGAGCCGCGACTGACCGTCGCTAACCAGCACGTCACCCGGTTCCACGCCCTTGATGATGTTCTGGCCGCTGCCCTGGTAGACCATCTGCACCGGAACGGTTTCGACCTTGTCACCCTTGAGCCGGTAGACGAACGGCTGATCGAGGCCGCGCTGTACGACGGTGGGCGGTACCACCAGCGCGTCCTTATCCAGCGCTGTCTGAATTTTTACCGTCACCAGCAGGCCTGGCCAGAGTTTCTGCCCGGCGTTGTTGAATTCGGCCTTGGCGCGGATGGTCCCGGTGTTGGCGTTGATCTGGTTGTCGATCAGGGTCAGGTGGCCTTCACCCAGCAGGTTACCGGTTTCGCCGTCGGTGTCGGCGCCGATGTAGGCCTTGACCTGGGCATGTTGCGGGTCGCTGATCAGGCCTTGCAGGGTCGGCAGCATTTGTTGCGGCAGGGAGAACTCCACGGCGATCGGGTCGATCTGGGTGACGGTGAACAGGCCCTGGGTGTCGGTCATGCGCAGGAAGTTGCCTTCGTCGACCGTGCGAATGCCGACGCGGCCGGTAACCGGAGAGCGAATCTGTGTGTAGGACAACTGGACCTGGGCAGCGTCAATCGAGGCCTGGTTGCCCTGGGCGGTGGCCTTGAGCTGGTTGACCAGCGCCTGCTGCTGGTCGTAGGTCTGTTTCGAGACGCCATCGTCGACGCTCAGCAGTTTGTAGCGCTTGAGGTTGACCAGCGCCACCTGCAACTGCGCCTGGCTTTCGCCCAGTTGCGCCCGGGCCTGGTCGAGGTTGGCGCGGATCGTGCGGTCGTCGATGGTGGCCAGCAGGTCGCCTTTGCTCACCAATTGGCCTTCCTTGACCAGGATTTTGGTGAGAATGCCGTCGATTTGCGGGCGGACCACCACGCTGTGCAGCGACAGCACCGAGCCAATGCCGCTGACGTAGCGCGGGACGTCTTTTTCGGCAACGCTGACCACCCGCACGGGGATCGCGTTGGGGGCCGCGAGCTTTGCCTTGGCGGGTTTGTTGGCATACCACAGGCCCAGCACTGCCAGGACGATCAGAAGGGCGACGAGCAGGGCGGGTTTTTGCTGGATTCGCATGCGAAGGAGGCGCCAGGGCTGGGGGATCGACAGGTGTGTATGTTCCTTTATAAACCTGTTTGGCGGTCGGGAAGGTGACTGCTAACTGACGGCGCTGTCAGTTTGAGCTATTGCAGCAAAACCTGTGGGAGCGGGCTTGCTCGCGAAAGCTGTCTGCCTGCTTGCACAGATGTTGAATGTGATACCGCCTTCGCGAGCAAGCCCGCTCCCACAAAGGCGCAGAGATCAGTTTGCGACACGAGCCCCCGCCAGGCTCCCGCTCAATTCATAAGCCGCCAGTTCCGCCTGATGCGCCGCCAACAGCTCCGGCAACGACCCGCGCAGGTATTCCACCCAGGTCTTGATCTTCGCATCCAGGTACTGGCGCGAGGGGTAGATGGCGTACAGGTTCAGCTCCTGCGAGCGGTATTTGGGCATCACCCGCACCAGCGTGCCGTTGCGCAGGCCGTCAATCGCCGCATACAGCGGCAGTACGCCAACGCCCATGCCGCTGGTGATGGCGCTTTTCATCGCGTCGGCGGAGTTCACCAGGAAGGGTGAGCTGTTGATGGTGACCATTTCCTGGCCGTCGGGGCCGTCGAAGGCCCATTTTTCCAGGGGGATGACCGGGCTGACCAGGCGCAGGCAGGCGTGGTTGAGCAGGTCGCTGGGTTTTTGCGCGCAGCCGTTGGCTTTGACGTAGGCCGGCGAGGCGCAAACGATGCTGTAGGTGATGCCCAGGCGCTGGGAGACGAAGCCCGAGTCCGGCAGTTCGCTGGCGAGCACGATGGACACGTCGTAACCCTCGTCCAGCAGGTCCGGCACGCGATTGGCCATGGTCAGGTCGAACGTCACGTCCGGGTGGGTCTTGCGGTAGCGGGCAATGGCGTCGATCACAAAGTGCTGGCCGATGCCGGTCATGGTGTGCACTTTCAGTTGCCCGGCCGGGCGCGCGTGGGCGTCGCTGGCTTCGGCCTCGGCTTCCTCGACATAGGCCAGGATCTGCTCGCAGCGCAACAGGTAGCGCTTGCCGGCCTCGGTCAGGGCGATGCGTCGGGTCGTTCGATTGAGCAGGCGGGTTTGCAGGTGGGCTTCCAGGTTGGAGACCGCGCGCGAGACGTTGGCCGTGGTGGTGTCCAGTTGTACGGCGGCGGCGGTGAAGCTGCCGGCTTCGGCCACATAACTGAAGGCGCGCATGTTTTGCAAAGTGTCCATGGGGTGCTCTCGGGTTCGATGGCAAATTGTGACACGAAGTTTCAGGGGGTGAGACCCCAGACTTAAGGATTATCTCGTTAACGGTAACAAAGATTCACAGGAATCCCAGCTTATCGCCAATTAAACCCACCCCTAGAATTATGCCCACCTCTGTAGGAGCTGCCGAAGGCTGCGATCTTTTGATTTTTGTTTTTAAGAGCAAGATCAAAGGATCGCAGCCTTCGGCAGCTCCTACACAGGTCATCTCCCATTTCAGGAAATCGCAGCAGTGCCGCGTCGCATGAGCAGAGCGCTTCAAACCCTCAGTCTTCTGGCTTTAACCCTGGCAATCAGCGGCTGCATCGGAACCGGAGGTATTGCCCCGCAGGGCAAGGCGCTGGAGGCCGATTCGCTGGTCACCGACGAAGCCATCCGCAGTGCCGCCCAGGATGCGCATTGGCCCACGGCCCAATGGTGGCAGGCCTATGGCGACCCGCAATTGAACCGCTGGGTCGACCTCGCCGTGCAAGGCAGCCCGACCATGGCCATGGCCGCAGCGCGGGTCCGTCAGGCCAAATCCATGGCCGGTGTCGCGGAAGCGGCCGAGTCGGTGCAGATCAACGGCGAATCCACCCTCAAGCGCCACAACTGGCCCACCGATCAGTTCTATGGCCCGGGCGATCTGGCCAACAGCACCACCTGGGACAACAACGCCGCGCTGGGCTTCAGCTATGCGCTCGACCTCTGGGGCCGCGAAAGCAATGCCACCGAGCGTGCCGTCGACATGGCCCACATGACTGTCGCCGAAGCGCGCCAGGCCCAGCTGGAATTGCAGAACAACATCGTACGGGTCTACATCGAGCTCTCGCTGCATTACGCACAGCGCGACATCGTCGAAGCGACGCTGAAGCAGCAACAGCAGATTCTCGAACTGGCACAAAAACGCCTGAACGGTGGCATCGGCACCCATTTCGAAGTCAGCCAGGCCGAGACGCCGCTGCCGGAAACCCATCGGCAGATCGATGCACTGGACGAAGAAATCGCCCTGAGCCGCAATCAACTGGCCGCTCTGGCCGGCAAAGGCCCGGGGGAGGGCGCGCAATTACAGCGGCCGACGCTGTCTCTGGGGGCTGCACTGAAACTGCCGTCGTCGTTGCCGGCGCAATTGCTCGGTCAACGCCCGGACGTGGTGGCCAGCCGCTGGCAAGTCGCGGCCCAGGCCCGTGGCATCGACGTCGCACACGCCGGTTTCTACCCCAACGTCGATCTGGTCGGCAGCCTGGGCTATATGGCCACGGGTGGCGGGGCGCTGGAGTTTTTGACCGGCAGGAAACTCAACTACAACGTGGGGCCGGCGATTTCCCTGCCGATTTTCGACGGCGGCCGTTTGCGCGCGGAGCTGGGGGAAGCCTCGGCCGGTTATGACATGGCCGTGGCCAAGTACAACCAGACGCTGGTCAATGCCCTGAAAAACATCTCCGACCAGTTGATCCGCCGCGAGTCCATGGACAAGCAGCAAACCTTCGCCGCCGAATCGGTGGCCACGGCGCAAAAAACCTATGACATCGCAATGATTGCCTACCAGCGCGGGCTCACCGATTACCTCAACGTACTCAATGCGCAGACGCTGTTGTTCAAGCAGCAGCAGGTGCAACAGCAGGTTCAGGCTGCGCGACTGGGTGCCCATGCGGAACTGGTGACGGCACTCGGCGGCGGACTCGGTGCAGGCAACGACGTACCCAAAGACAGCCAGACCGCCGCGCCGAAAACCCCGGTCCTTCTACGTTGAACACAATCCTTGTAGGAGCGAGCCTGCTCGCGAAGAGGCCCTGTCAGTCAATGAAGTTGTCGCCTGACACACCGATTTCGCGAGCAGGCTCGCTCCTACAGGTATTGAGTCTGGCCTTTTACTCAATGAGCAGCCTTTCATGACGCCCTTGCCCGCACCCTTGCGCTGGCTGTATTCCCTCGAATGGCGCCGGGGCTTCTTCGACTGGGCGCGCAGCGACGGCGTGACCTGGGTGTACATCTTCAAGGTGCTGATCGCCGCATTCCTGACCCTGTGGCTGGCCATGCGCCTGGAGTTGCCGCAGCCGCGCACGGCGATGATCACCGTGTTCATCGTCATGCAGCCGCAAAGCGGCCAGGTGTTCGCCAAGAGTTTCTATCGTGTCCTCGGCACCCTGGCCGGCTCGGCGGTGATGGTCGCGTTGATTGCCCTGTTCGCGCAGAACACCGAGCTGTTCCTCGGTGCGCTGGCGATTTGGGTCGGCATTTGCACGGCTGGCGCGGCGCGCAGTCGCAACTTCCGCGCGTATGGTTTCGTGCTGGCCGGCTACACCGCGGCGATGGTCGGTTTGCCGGCGCTGGCGCATCCGGAAGGTGCCTTTATGGCGGCGGTCTGGCGGGTACTGGAAATCTCCCTGGGGATTCTCTGCTCGACCCTGGTCAGCGCCGCGATCCTGCCGCAAACCGCCAGTGCCGCCATGCGCAACGCCCTGTATCAGCGCTTTGGCGTGTTCGCCCTGTTCGTCACCGATGGCTTGCGTGGCCGCAGCCAACGCGACGCCTTCGAAGCCAGCAATGTGCGCTTCATCGCCGAGGCAGTGGGCCTGGAAGGGCTGCGCAGCGTGACCGTGTTCGAAGACCCGCACATGCGCCGGCGTAACGGTCGGCTCAGTCGCCTGAACAGCGAGTTCATGGGCGTCACCACCCGCTTCAACGCCTTGCACCAGTTGCTGGAACGCCTGCGCAGCAGCGGCTGCGATCATGCGGAGGCGGCGATCAAGCCGGGGTTGCAGGACCTCGCCGAATTACTCGACGGCTTCAGCGGCCGCGCCCTGACCAGCGCCGATGCGGCACGGCTGGTCACGGCACTGACGGCGTACAAGGAAGGCCTGCCAGCGCGGGTGCGCAGCCTGCGGGCGATCTATCAGCAGAGCAATCCGACGGAAGCTGAACAGCTGGATTTTCACACCGCCTACGAACTGCTGTACCGCTTCGTCGATGATTTGCACAGTTATGCACAGACCCACGCCTCCCTGGCCGATCACAGCCATGAGCGCGAGAATTGGGCCGAAGCCTTCACCCCGCAAACCAACTGGCTGGCGGCGGCGGCTTCGGGGATTCGTGCCTCGTTCATTCTGTTGGTGCTGGGCAGCTATTGGGTGGCCACGGCCTGGCCGAGCGGGGCGACCATGACCCTGGTCGCCGCTGCCACCGTGGGCTTGTCCGCCGCCACGCCGAACCCCAAGCGCATGGCTTTCCAGATGGCGTGCGGCACGCTCCTCGGGGCGCTGATCGGCTTCGGCGAGATGTTTTTCATTTACCCGTGGATCGACGGCTTCCCCTTGCTGTGCGTGATGCTCGCCCCGGTGTTCGTGTTGGGTGCGTTCCTCGCATCGCGGCCTCAATTCGCCGGGGTCGGGGTGGGCTTGCTGATTTTCTTCAGCATGGGGTCGGTGCCGGACAACCTCACGGTCTACAACCCCTACACCTTCATCAACGACTACATCGCCATGGTCATCGGCATGCTGGTGTGCGCCGCGGCGGGGGCAATCATTCTGCCGCCCAACAGCCGCTGGTTGTGGCGGCGCCTGGAACAGGACTTGCGCGGCCAGGTGGTGTACGCCATCAGCGGCAAGCTCAAGGGCCTGGCGTCGAGTTTCGAAAGCCGCACCCGTGACCTGGTGCATCAGGCCTACGGTTTCGCGGCGGGGCAACCGCAGGTGCAGCGCAATCTGCTGCGCTGGATGTTCGTGGTGCTGGAAGTTGGCCACGCGATCATCGAGTTGCGCAAGGAACAGGCGATCCTGCCGGTGCACCCGGCCTATGCCGAATCCCAGCCGTGGCGCCAGGCGATCCGTGTGATGGGGCGTGCGCTGGTGCGGCTGTTCCTGCAACCGGGCCACAGCAACCTGGAGCGCGCCTTGATCGCGGTCGACCATGCCATCAGCCGTGTGCAAGCCACGGACGAACCCTTCGCCCCGCACTTCGACACCTCGGCGTTGCGTCGGGTCAAGAGCTACCTGCACTTCATCCGCACGTCGTTGCTGGACCCGCAATCGCCGCTGTCCCACTACAGCCCGGCCAAGCCGCAAGGACTTGAACATGCCCCGTGAAATCGCCTTCCACGGCGTGTACATGCCGACCATGACCCTGATGTTCCTGATCGCCGCGACGCTGGCCTGGGGGCTGGACCGGTTCTTCTCCGGGTTCGATCTGTACCGCTTCTTCTGGCACCCGGCGCTGCTGCGCCTGAGTCTGTTTACCTGTCTGTTCGGCGCCATGGCGCTGACGATCTATTACTGAGAACGCCCTGATGAAAAAGCTTTTCAGCCTGCTGGCCACCCTGCTGGTGCTGGCCTTGGCCATATGGATCGGCCGGACCCTCTGGGTGCACTACATGGAAACCCCGTGGACCCGCGACGGCCGGGTGCGTGCCGACATCATCAACGTCGCCGCCGACGTCACCGGCGAAGTGGTGAACGTGCCGGTGCGCGACAACCAACTGGTGAAGAAGGGCGACCTGCTGATGCAGATCGACCCCGAGCACTACCGCCTGGCGGTCAAGCAGGCGCAGTCGATGGTGGCTTCACGCAAGGCGACGTGGGAGATGCGCAAGGTCAACGCCCATCGCCGTGCCGACCTGGACAACCTGGTGATCTCCAAGGAAAACCGCGACGACGCCAGCAACATCGCCGATTCGGCCCTGGCCGATTACCAGCAGGCCCAGGCACAACTGGAAGCCGCCGAACTCAACCTCAAGCGCACCGAGGTCCGTTCGGCGGTGGACGGCTACGTGACCAACCTCAACGTCCATCGCGGCGACTACGCGCGCATCGGCGAAGCGAAAATGGCCGTGGTCGACATGAACTCGTTCTGGGTCTACGGCTTCTTCGAAGAAACCAAACTGCCCCACGTGCGTGTGGGCGACAAGGCCGACATGCAACTGATGAGTGGCGAAGTGCTCAAGGGGCACGTGGAAAGCATCTCGCGCGGCATCTACGACCGCGACAACCCGGAAAGCCGTGAACTGATCGCCGACGTCAACCCGACCTTCAACTGGGTGCGGCTGGCGCAGCGGGTGCCGGTGCGCATTCACATTGATGAAGTGCCGGAGGGGGTGCTGTTGGCGGCGGGGATTACCTGCACCGTGGTCGTTAAGCAGGACGGCGGTGCATAGGCTGTAGACCGAGGCGTCTGCCTTCGCGAGCAAGCCCGCTCCCACATTGGTTTTGAGAACGCCACAGACCCAGTGTGGGAGCGGGCTTGCTCGCGAAGGGGGCGGCTCGGTTTCAAAGCTGACCGCGCAACCCGAACCGCTTCATCAAGGTCGATTCCAGCAATCCCTTGGGCAACAAGGTCGCCAAGAGCGGCAACGCCCGGCTGCCATTGCCGAGGCGAATCAGCCGAGGCGGTTTGTCCTGCTGCACCGCCTTGAGCAACCCGGCAGCGAACTCACTGGCCGGGGTCGGGTTGTCCTGGGACGCCCTGGCCCGTGCGCGAATGCCTTCGCGCAGCGGGAACCACGGCGATTGTTCGCTGATCAGTTGCTCGACTTCAACGCCTGCATTCCTGGCGAAGCTGGAGGCAATCGCGCCGGGCTGAACTTCCATGACCCGCACGCCAAACGGTGCCAGTTCCATGCGCAAGGCATCGCTCAAGGCATGCACGGCAGCCTTGGATGCGCAGTAGGCGCCGGCGAAGGGCGTGACCAGCACCCCCGACACGCTGCCGATATTGACCACCAGCCCTTTGGTCCGGCGCAGGACCGGAAACAGCGCGCGGGTGACGCCGACGATGCTGAAGACGTTGGTTTCGAACTGGCGCTGCATCGCCTGCACGCCGCCATCGAGCAACGGCCCCATCGCGCCGTAACCGGCGTTGTTGATCAGCACATCGAGGCCGCCATGCTGCTGGTTGATCCGCTCGCTCAACTGTTCAAGCGCCTGGCCGTCGTTGACGTCCAGCTGCACGGCGGTGAAGCCGGCAGCGCTGAGCACCGCCACGTCTTCAGCCTTGCGCGCACTGGCCCAGACTTGGTAACCGGCGCTTTTGAACGCATCGGCGAGGGCGCGGCCAATGCCGCTGGAGCAACCGGTAATCAACGCAACGGGCATGGCGCATTCCTTGTGCAAAAGAGTGGGGAGGGAATCAGTCGCAGCTGTTTAGTCGGAGAAGCTACCCTGCAAACGCTCGGCGCGAAACTCCAGGGTTTCCGGGCGGTAGCCGGGACGCAGGGGCGGCAGCGGCAAACAGTCTTGCCAGTTGCCCCCGGCCTGCAATTCGCCGGGGCCCCGGTAGCGGGGAGCGGTGTATTGATTGTCGGCCAGGTTGACCGTATCGCCCGGCGCATAAGCGGCTACCCGCCAGCGCAATTCGGTCAACGGTACGTCGTTGCCGTTGTTCAGGGTCAATTGCAGCGGACGGTCGGCGGGGCAGTGTTGTGGCGCGTAGCTGATGCGCAATTCAAGGCGCTGCAATTGCTTGAGTTCGCGGTGGTCCATCCAGATGACCCAGGTGGCGACGATGCCCAGGCCGACGGCGGCTGCCAGGGAAACGGGCAGGGCCTTGGCTGGGTAGCGCAGCAACAGGATCAGCCAGGTGATGACCAGCAGGACACCGATGAACATGACGCGCACACCTCCGAGGTAGATAGGACCATCGTACCTAAGGGTGAGTGGGATTGGCGATGGGCGAGATTTTTGTGGTGCAGGTGAGGGCCTCTTCGCGAGCAAGCCCGCTCCCACAGTGGATCGGGGTGGAACACAAAATCTGTGATCAATGCAAAAGATGTGGGAGCGGGCTTGCTCGCGAAGAGGCCAGCCAAGGCACCACAAAGTCCGGATCAAAAAAAGCCCCCGCCCAACCCGCCGCGGATAGGGAACGCAGCAGGCTGGACGGGGGCTTAAAGTTTCAGCGATCGCTTACTGCGCGATGGTTTTCACCGACACGCCACGCTCGATCGGCGTAGTGCGCCCGTAGATATCTTCAAAGCGCTCGATATCGTCCTCACCCAGGTAGCTGCCCGATTGCACTTCGATGATCTCGAGTGGAATCTTGCCCGGGTTGCGCAAGCGGTGAACCGAAGCAATCGGAATGTAGGTCGACTGGTTTTCGGTCAGCAGGAACACATTCTCATCGCAGGTCACTTCGGCGGTGCCGCTGACGACGATCCAGTGCTCGGCGCGGTGGTGGTGCATCTGCAGCGACAGGCACGCGCCCGGCTTGACCGAGATGTGCTTGACCTGGAAGCGGCCGCCCATGTCCACCGAGTCGTAGGAACCCCACGGGCGATAGACTTCGCAGTGGTTCTGGGTTTCGCTGCGGCCCTGTTCGTTGAGGGTGTTGACCATCTGTTTCACGCCTTGGACCTTGTCCTTGTGCGCGATCATCATGGCGTCCTTGGTCTCGACGACGACGATGTTTTCCAGGCCGATCACCGACACCAGCTTGCCGTTGCCGTGGATCATGCAGTTGCGGCTGTCCTGGATCACCACGTCGCCTTTGGTGACGTTGCCGTGGGCGTCTTTTTCATTCACTTCCCACAGCGACGACCAGCAGCCGACATCGCTCCAGCCGGCGGTCAGCGGCACCACGCAGGCGCGCTGGGTCTTTTCCATCACCGAGTAGTCGATGGAGTTGTCCGGGCAGCAGGCGAACGTGGCTTCGTCGAAGGTGATGCTGTCGGCGTCTTGCTGGCTGCGTTCCAGGGTCAGCAGGCAGGTGTCGTAGATGTCCGGGTCGTGCTTTTTCAGTTCTTCGAGGAAGCGGCTGGCGCGGAACAGGAACATGCCGCTGTTCCAGAAATAACCACCGGACTGGACGAACTCGGTGGCGCGTTTCACATCCGGTTTTTCGACGAAGTGCGAGACCCGGCTGACGCCTTCGGGCAGCAGCGAATCGTTGGTCGACTTGATGTAGCCGTAGCCGGTTTCCGGTTTGGTGGCCGGTACGCCGAACAGCACCATTTCACCGTTTTCGGCGGCGACGGTGGCCAGGGCCAGGGCGCGTTGCAGGGCTTTCTGATCGTCCAGCACGTGGTCGGCCGGCAGCACCAGCATCAGCTCGTCGCGACCTTCATTGACCAGCATCATCGCGGTCAGGGCCACCGCCGGCGCGGTGTTGCGGCCGAACGGTTCCATCAGGATGCGCTGGGTGTCGAGCTTACGGGCGCTCAGCTGTTCGTTGACGATGAAGCGGTGGTCCTTGTTGCAGACCACGATCGGGGTGTCCATGCCTTCGAACACCAGGCGTTCCAGGGTCTGTTGGAACAGCGTGTGCTCACCGGTCAGGGCCAGGAACTGTTTCGGGAATTGCTTGCGCGAAAGCGGCCAAAGACGTGAGCCGCTACCACCGGAGAGAATGACTGGAATCATGGTGTTACTCCTTGAAAATCGTTTGGTTAGAGCTACGAACGTGGTGTCGTTTCACTCTTGTTTTTGTTTCGTGTCCGGTCTGACAACGCGGTCTACTGTGGGAGCGGGCTTGCTCGCGAAAGCGGTGGGTCAGCCAACACATCGTTGAATGTGAGACCGTATTCGCGAGCAAGCCCGCTCCCACAAGGGGATCGGGTCAAGCCGGAAAAATGGGTTAGCGCGTCGACACCGGGCGTTTTACCCAGACTGGCGACAGGCTGCTGCCGCTGCCGGTGACGTACAGCACGGCGGCTTCACCGCGTTCCAGGGCGACCGGTTTCACGTCGCCGACCTTGGTGGCGCCGTCGTACAGCGCCAGGCTGACTTTCACCGGGTTGATTTCACGCTCGCCACGGCCCTTGGCGGCCACGTTCGGCACCACGTCGGTCTTGCCGTCGGCGGTTTTCAGGGTCAGGGCCTTGTCGCTGAGGTTCTGCACGCGGACCAGGGATTTCTGCTTGTTCTTGAACGGCGGTTCTTCGATCAGCTGCGGTGCGCCGCTGGCGTTGTTGACCAGGGTGTAATAGTGATCGCCAGCCAGTTTCACCGGCAGGGTCTGGCTGCCGACCTTGGCGCTGTAGTCGCCGCCCGGCATAAAGCTGAAGTCACTGCTGGACAGCGGCGCGACGTCGGCCAGGTTGGTGCTGCCGACGGTGGCGCTGACTTCGGCGTTACCGGCGTTGTAGATGCGCACGAAGGTCGAGCCTTTCGGTGCGGTCGGACCGTACAGTGCCGAATCACCTGCGGCAAAGGCCTGCATGGACAGCACGCTCATGCCGGCAACGAGAGCAAAAGTCTTGGCGAGACGACGAGGAGTTGTAGTGAAAGTCATGGAATTACCTCTCTCTTTCAGTTTTGCGCCCGGTCGGGCGTCTCGGATTTAGCGTTAATGGCTACGTTTTGTTGGCGGGCGCCGGCTTGTTTAAGCTCTGCGACCCACTGCGGGTCGGCGTCGCCGATTTCGTTGTTCACAGGCAGATAACGTTCAGGAAACTCCCAGATCAGCACTTGTGGCGGGCTGTTCTTGAAGGCGTCGCTTTTCAGGTAGCTGAGCATCGGCAGGATCGGGCCGTGGCCGTCTTCGGCGTAATTGACCACGTCGCTGCGCAGCGCTTGTTTCAGCGCGCCCACAAAATTCCAGTTGGGGTTGGCGCTGTAGCTGGTGCCGATCAGGGCCACGGGCACTTCGGTGTTGGCGAACAGCGCATCCTCGGCAACCGGCTGCCCGGCAGCGGCCACGGTGTTGCGCTTCTGCAAGGGTTCTTGCGCCGGCATCAGGTTTTCGAACAGCGGGTCCAGCGGCAGGAACAGGCGCAGGTCGCCCTTGTGGGTGATTTTTTCCGCAGGCTCGGTGACGAAGGTTTGCGGTTCGCCATTCAGCGGGAACCGGTCGGCAATGGTCCGGGCCAGGCGGTTGGCGGCGATCTCGGCGCCTTCCGGGGTCCAGTGGGTGTCGGTACGCAGGAACACTTGCTTGCCGTCACGCTTGGCAGCCAGCAATGGGCCCAACAGGTCCGGCGCCGGAATCCGGTCAGCGGCCAGGCGCTGGTGGAAGTCCTTGTAGAGGTTGGCGTGGATGCTCGCCGGTTTGACCTCGCCGAGGTGTTCCGGGTACAGGCGCACCTTGGCCGGCACTACCGCCATCACCAGTTGCACGCCTTTTTCCTTCAGGGTCTGGCGCACGCCTTCGACCAGCGCGTAGTTGCCTTGCAGGTTCAGCTCTTCGTTGACCACCGGGTGGAATTCTTCATCGCTGTACAACCACTGGTCGCGACCGAGCACCACGCCCGGACGGCCTTCGTTGAACAGCTTGAAATCCAGCGCGGCCCAGAGGTTGGTGCCCAGGCGTTTGATCGGGAACTCGTCGTCGTAGTGCGTCTCCACCGCCTTGGTCCAGCGGCCGTTGAGCACCGTCGCGTCGGCGTTGGTGCTGAAGCCCAGGAAGCTGCGAACCGACCACAGGCCCAGGGCCAGCAGGGTCACCAGGAACAGGGCGATGTAAAAGATGCGTAATGAGCGGGTCATGGCCGGATCCCTCAGAACTGGAAGTAAAGGAACGGCGAGAAGCTTTGCGCCGAGAGTTTGAGAATCGAGGCGATGAACAGCAGCAGTACCAAAGCGCGCATTGCGTAGCGCGACCAGTCGGCGCTCCAGTAGGCCGGTTGCACCTGGGCGTCGACGCCGACGGTGTAGCCAGGCTGGTGGATGCTCGACGGGTTATCCCCAGGCACGGCCTTGATCGTTCCGGCGGTCGCGGCGGCCGGGCCGTCGCTATCAACGTTCACGGCAGGCTTGGTCTTGACCGGTGGCTGGTTGCTGTAGAAGTCACGCAGGCCGAAGAACGCCAGCGTCACGTAGGCCACGATCAGCGTCGCGATTTGCAGGCCGGTGAGGCTGGCCTGGTTGAGTTCCGACAGCGACCAGTCGCCGAAGCTGAACATCGCGCCGTACATGCGACCGGCGACGTGCAGGTTTTCCGCGCGGAAAATCACCCAGCCCATCACCACCAGCAGGAAAGTCAGTGCCCAGCGGATCGGGTTGAAGCTGCGCGGCGAGGTGTTCAGGCCGAGGGCTTTTTCAATCGCCAGCCACATGCCGTGCCACGCACCCCAGACGATGTAGGTGATGTTCGCGCCGTGCCACAGGCCACCGAGCAACATGGTCAGGAACAGGTTGCGATAGGTGGTCAGCGTGCCTTTGCGGTTGCCGCCCAGGGTGATGTACAGGTAGTCACGCAACCAGGTGGAAAGGCTGATGTGCCAGCGGCGCCAGAACTCGGTGATCGACTGGCTGATGTACGGCTGCTTGAAGTTTTCCATGAAGCGGAAACCCATCATCAAACCCAGGCCGATGGCCATGTCGCTGTAGCCGGAGAAGTCGAAGTACAGCTGCGCGGTGTACGCCAGCGCGCCGAGCCAGGCATCGCCCGTGGTCGGGTTTTGCAGGGCGAAGCAATGGTCGGCCACCACCGCGAGGGTGTCGGCGATGAAGACCTTCTTGATGAAACCCTGCATGAACCGCGTGCAGCCCTCGGAGAATTTGTCGAGGGTGTGGGTGCGGTTGTTGAACTGATCGGCCAGGTCGCGGAAACGCAACACGGGGCCGGCGATCAGGTGCGGGAAAATCGCCACGAACGCCGCGAAGTCGATCAGGTTGCGGGTCGCCGGGGTGTCACCACGGTAGACGTCGATGATGTAGCTGATGGACTCGAAGATGTAGAACGAGATCCCGATCGGCAACAGCACGTGGGTCAGGATGAACGGCTCCAGGCCCACCGAGGTCATCATCGCGTTGATGCTGTCGACGCCGAAGTTGGCGTACTTGAAGTAGCCGAGGATGCACAGGTCGACGGCCACGCCGAGCAGCAGCCAGCGCTGCGCCGGTTGGGTCCTGACGCCGGCGGCGCCGACTTTCAGGCCGATCCAGTAGTTCCACAGCGTGACGGCCGCGAACAGTGCGAGAAAGTCCACACGCCACCAGGCGTAGAACACATAGCTGGCAATCAGCAGCAGTAAATTGCGATAGCGTTGCCCGCTCAGGTAGTACAAGCCGAGAAAGATCGGCAAGAACAAAAACAGGAACACGTTGGACGAAAAAACCATCCCGATCTCTCCTTGTTTAACCAACAGTCAAGGGCCAACGGCCCCCCCAAACCCCCCACCGAAAACCGGGGGGATAACTCACAAAACTAAAACTCGATACATGCCCCCTGTAGGAGCGAGCCTGCTCGCGATGAGACCCTGTCAGTCGACATCGATGTTGGATGTCAGACCGCAATCGCGAGCAGGCTCGCTCCTACAAGGGATTGATGTCGGGCCTCAAGAACCTTTGCCCTTCTCATTCGCCGGGTCGTAGACCTTGGTCAGGTCACCCCCGAGGCGGAAGGTCTTGAACGGTTGCATCTCGTGTTTCTTTTCCAGCACATCCGGCGAGCAGGTGTAGAGGGTGCAGAACGGTTCGAGCCAGGCGAATTTCGAGTCGACCTTCAGGTCGGTCATGTCCTGCTCTTTACCGTTCTTCTTCTCGAACTCATCCGGGTCCTTCACCCCGGCCAGCACGCGATCACCCAGGCGTTTGAGCGCACCGTTGTTTTCCTGGCGCAGATCCACACCGTTGACCTGGGCGAAACTGGCGATCATCGCCAGCGGCGGCAGGGCGTAGTTGTGGTAGGCGAGGGCGCGTTGCTGGCGCTTGAGTTCGTTGGGCAAAAAGCCCTGGGCGTCAACTTGATTGGCGCCGACCTTGTATTCCTTCACTGCCCAGTCGAACAGGTCGCGGCGGTTGGTGGCGACCGACGTTGCCATCACCGACCAGGCCGCCCAGTACGAGTGGTTGTTGGTTTTTTCCAGCGGCAGGTTGTCCCAGTCGCTGACCACCTGATCAGCCATTTTGCTGAACCAGGCTTCGATCAGCTGCGACTCCTGCTGATGGTTGGCCAGCGGATGGGAGTCGGAGAATTTCAGGCGAATGTACGACGACGCCATGCTGCCCAGCGCCCATTTGCGCATGGACTTGCCAGTATGGTTGAAGTCCTTGGACATCAGCGCATCGGCCTTGGCCCAGGCGGTCAGCCAATTGAGCGTGCATTCCAGTTGTTCCGGGCGACCGTCACGCATGAACTGCATCACCCGCTTGCTGGTGCCGCGCTCGATTTTGGTGATGTCGGCGGTGCTGTCGCGGAAGGCTTTTTCCGATTGCACGTTCAGCGTTGAACGAGCCTTGTCCGAGCCTTCGTACTTGCTGCGAAATTGCAGCGAGCCGGTGTAGGGCGTCGGCATCGCATCGCAGCCTTCGCCCTTGTCGCCGGTTTTGACTTTCTCGATGGGCGCGAAGTAGCCCTGGGGCGGGCGCAATGGCGCCGCGGCTTGAGTCGCGCCGGCGAACATCGCCAGGCTCAACAGCGTCAGTGTGGCAAGTCTCGGATTTCGCATGGCAGACCTCATTGCCCGACCGAAGCGGTACGTTGCTCCGCGCCGGGGAATACGTTGCGTTTGCAGATTTTCGCTTCGACTTTCTGTGGCGCGGCACCTGCTTTTTCAGGGCCCTGGATTTCGACGGCCAGCAGGTTCTGCGAGGCCCAGTCTTCGTCCGTGCGCAACTCGAAGGCGAAACGCCCGTCGGTGTCGGAGGTTTCCGGTTTGTCGATCTTGATGTCCTCGTGGCGACCGTTCATGTACCAGAGGGTGGCTTGCAGGGTTTTCACCGAGGTGTCGGCGAAGCGGATGTCGACCTGGTGACTGCTGTTTTGCAGGTTCAGGTTTTTGCTGTTGACCATCAGTTCGTTCTTGCCCGGTTTTAACGTGGTGCTGCCGGACATCTGGGGTTCCTTGCCTTCGCAACCGTTGTCCAGCAACGCCATCATCTGGCGGTAGATGGTTTCCTGGTCCAGGCGATAGAGCGGCGAGAATTCCCAGATGAGAATTTTCGGCGGGTTCTTCTGGAACTCGTCGCTGCCCAGGTACTGCAGCATCGAACCTTCCAGGCCGCCGCCGGGGAACGCCACGTTGAGAATGTCGGCGCCGATGGCCTCTTCGAGGAAACCGGCGAAGTTGTAGTTCTTGCCGCTGTGGCTGGTGCCGACCAGGGTGATTTCCGGGTTGCCGGAATCGCCGAACAGATCGCCATCGCCCGCTTCGCCTTTCGGCTCGGTGGTGAATTGATCCATGTACTGGATCGCGTAGCTGGTGCCACAGAGTTGACCGGCCATGTTGTGTAATGTTCCGGTCTTGCCCATGCGACCCGACTTATGGGTCTCGAATTCACGCTTGGGAATGTCGGCGAAAGCCGGGATCTGCTTGACCTTTTCGGCGACGATTTTCGCCGTGCGCTGCGCGCCGTAGGGCGTCCAGTGCTGGTCGCCACGGAAGTAGAAATCGTGGGCCGGCAGGGTGTCGGGCAGTTGTTCGTTGGTCAGTGGCGACAGGTCCGGCACTACGTAGCCCATCTGCGCGAAACGTCCGAGCATGGTCTTGTAGTTACGCAGCGCCTTGTCGAAATCGAAGCTGGCTTTCTCGGCCGGGTTGAGCTTGTTGCGGTTCACCAGGCCACGGGTCGGCTGGTAAACCACGACCAGCTCCACGCCTTTGCTCTTGAACGCATCGTGCAGCTGTTTCATGCGTTTGTAGCCGGCGGGCGTGGTATCGAACTCGGTGCGCAAGTCTTCCTGGGTACGGAACAGCCAGTCGCCCTGGGCCTGCACCAGCGTGGTGAAATTCTGCTGGTAGCGGGTGGTGTAATTCTTCGCATCGTGGGCGGCCGGGCACAGGCTGCAGCAGGGTTCGGCACTGAAGGTTGGTGCTTGGGCTTCGTCGGCGCGCGCACCAGTGCTGGCGGCGAGAATGCCGGCGGTCAGGGCCGACAGGCTGAGTAATTTGATCAAGTGTGGGTGCATAAAATTATCCTCAGTCCCGCATTTCGGTCTGGCGTTCGACAGGGTCGATCAGCACGGCTTTCTGCTGGCGCACCAGCAGGTCGAGAATTTCATCCTGGCGCTCGCCGAGAATCCCCGAGAAGCTGATGCCGCTGGATTTGGTGGGCGCGAGCATGGACACGCGATACAGCTCGACGCTCAGCGGCGAGTCGATGGACAGCGGGCCGCTGCCGTTGGCCGCCAGTTCACCGCCGACCACGATCAGCGACACCTGGGCGTCGAACGGGTCGAGCTTGATGTCGCGGTCGGTATCGGTCAGGTCCTTGATGTGGCCGTAAACGCCGGTCAGGCCGTTGGCCATGGCGACGTTTTCGTAGAGGCGAATGTTCACGCTGTTACGAATGCGAATGCCGTGGCGACGGTTGCTGATCACCTTGTTGCCCCACAGCAGGTTGTCGGCACTCTCGTAGAGGGTGATGCCGTCGGTGTGGTTCTGGTAGATCTCGTTGTGGGCGATCAGGTTGTTGACGCTGTTACGGTCGATCACCAGACCCGACAACTTGTTGTCGTAGCTGCGGTTGTTGAAGATGAAACTGTCGTTGACCTCACGGGAAATAATGATCCCGTGCTTCTTCTTGGTCCCGAACACCGTGTTGTCGGCAATGATCAGGCCGTGGGAACGGTCGTGCGGGTCGATGCCGTAGACGATGTTGTCTTTGTAGGTGTTGCCCTTGACCACGAAGTCGCGGGTTTCGTAGCAGTAGAAGCCGTACCACATGTCCGAGAACTCGGAGCCGACGATCCAGCCGGTCGGCTCGGGACGCTTGAGCACCTTGGCCATGTTCGGCGTGTACTGGGAAATACTCACGCCGTAGGACTTACTGTTGGCGTAGCCGAAGCTGGCCATTTTGCTGTTGGCGATGTAAGTCTCGGTGCCGCCCCAGGCCAGCAGGAACGGGCGGAATTCCTTCGGCGAGCGGAAGGTTGCAGGACCGTTGTCCTTCTCGCGCCAGCCGGTGATTTTGGTGTCGCGGACAAACAGCTGGCCGTCGTTGACCAGGAACGAACCGGCCTCCTGGGACAGGCGCAGTTCCTGGGTCTGCTTGTCGATTTCCAGGATGCCTTTCTCACCGACCACAATCGGCAACTTCGCCAGGAACACGCCCGGCGAGGTTTCGCTGAAGTACTGCTTGGGCAGTTTTTTCGCCAGGTCCTTGAGGTTCATGTAGCCGTCGTCGACGAAAATCGCCTGCGGGATGCCGTGCTGACGCACCACCCATTCGGCCATCTTGTTGTCGCCGCCGATGAAGTCCTTCAGGGCGTTCTCTTGCATCATCCGGCGCACGCTGATTTTGCCGGCCTTGCTGCGCACGATCTTGGCGGCGATGGCATCGCTGGTGTAGCCCGAGACGTCCGGCAGTGTCGGCTGTGCCAGTTCCAGCGGCGCGGTCGGTGCGCTGCTGACGGTGTAGGTCTTGGCTTGTTGCAGTTCCTTGGCCATGGTCGCCGGCTTGGCGGCCGGCTCCACGTTGGCGAAGGCAGCGGCACTGGCCAGCAGCATCGCGCCGGCCAACAGGCTGATCGAGCCTTTTATGGCTTGATGATTCATCTGGGAGACTCCCTTCGCAATGTGCATCAGAAGCGCCAGATCACGTCGATGAACGCGCGGTGCATGTACGAATCGACTTCCTTGCCGTAGGCGTCGCCCGGCTTGAACACGCCGCCACGCAACCGCACCAGGGCCGAAGGCTCGTCGATCGACTGGCTCAACGCCGCTGGCAACAGGCCTTGCTTGAAGTACTTGGTGACCACCAGGTCCATTTCCTGCCCCATGTCTTTTTCACCATCGGCCAGCGGCAGCGAGGTGCTCGACAGCACGGCGCCGGTGACGTCGTCGGTGTCGTTCTGCACGGCGTCGATGCCGTTGCTGCCGACCGGCTTGTTGCCGTCGACGCGCCAGAATTTGTGGTAGATCAGGCTGGCGTCGTATTCGTCGTTGAGCATCCACGAACCGAACAGCGTCGCGGTTTGCAGGTTGTTCATTTCGCCACGGAAGGCCTCGCCGAAACGGTGCACCCGCGAGCGCGTGCCGGTGAAGTTCGAGCGGTTGCTTTCCAGGCCGTTCTGTTCGTAATCGGCGCTGGCACGGGCGTAGGCCGCACCGACTTGCCATTGCGGATCGAGGCGCAGGCGCACGCCCAGGTCGGTGGCCCAGCCGTCGACATCGCCGCTGTGCTTGGCTTGTGCGGGCGCGGTGCCATCGGCGTTCAACGGGTTGACCGTGTCGCGGTCGCCGCTCATGCCGGTGATGCTGCCCCAGTAGTTGACGGTATTGGTGTTGCGCCAGTTATAGGCGTCGCTGTCGGCGGTGAGGCCGAGCCAGCTGATGTCGCCGTTCTGTTTCTTGTCCAGCGAATCGCTGGCCACACCCGGCTCCGCATAGTCGAGCTTGCCGTCATCGTGGGTGTGATGACCGCGAATGCCGACCCAGTTACCCGGTGTCCACTGGTAGGCGGCATCGGCGTAGGCGTGCAGGCGGTCCTTGTCCTTCGGCGCCAGTTCCTTCAGGTCGGTGCGGTACTCGCTGAAGCGTTCGGCGATACCGGCGTTGGCGCGCAGCAGGGTGGTGTCGAAGGTCCAGTTCAGGGCTTCGATGTTGGTGTCGCGCCATTGGCCGTCGTCGTTGCGCAGGCGTTGGCGACCGAGCTTGAGAATCTCGCCGGGGTAGGGCGTGAAGCCGCTGTAGCCGACCCAGAACTCGCGCATCGCCAGGTAGTTTTTCTTGGTCTTGCGATCACCGTTGTCGGTGGTCTGGGTGCCGTCGCTGTCGGACTCTTGCAGGGTGTCGGTCTCGATGATGTCGGTGGACGTCACGGCCTGGCCCATGGCGTAGGCGCTCCACGCGCCGCTCTCGCCGTAGACCCACGGACGCAGGTCGAGGCCGAGGCCATTGACGTCGCCACCGCTCTGGGTGCCGAGGTCGCGGTCGTCTTCGGACTGGCCGGTGATTTTCACGTCCAGGCCGTAATTCCTGGCTTCTTCCGTCATCGCAGCCAGGGTCGGGCACGACCAGATCAGGGCGAATGTCAGGCCGATACCGGCCTTCATGAATGGATTCAACTTCATAGGGCTTCCTCGCCGTCTTCTTGCAGGGCCTGCAGTTGCGGCGTGTTCTGGCTCAAGGCACCGCGCGTCGACTGTTCCTGTTTCAACAGTCGCTGGGCCTGGGCAAGCTGCGCAGGGGGCAGTTGGGCTTCGAGTGTTTGCGCAAGCTCGGTGGCTTGCGGGGTGTTCTGGGCCTTGGCGAGCTGGCTGAACACGTAGGCATTGAGCGGGTCGGGCTTGGTGCCTTTGCCTTGGGAAAACAGCTGGGCGATGGCGAAATCGGCGCTGTTCTGGCCGTTGCGCGCAGCGGTCAGCAGGTGATCCAGAGCCTTCTGCGGATAGACCTGGCCCAGGTAGCCACGGCGGTAGATCTGGCCGAGGTAGTAATCGGCGGCGACTTCGCGGCCGACGGCTTTCTGGAAATGTTCTTCGGCGACCTTGGCATCGGCCGGGACCATCTTGCCTTCGTAGTAGAGCTTGCCCAGCAACAGTTCCGCGCGCGGCTGGTCGGCGGCGCGGCCGTTGTCCAGGTACTTCATCATCTGGTCGATGTCGCCCAGTTCCGGGAAGTCGTAGATCAGTTGTGCGAGGGTGACCCACGACGCCGGGTAGCCGGGCGCGATGGGTTCGAGCAGCGACTGCGCGGTTTTTTCGTCGGTCTTGCCCAGGGACGAATCGGCGAGCACGCGAGCGACACTGTCGACACGCTGTGCGGAAACGGTGCCGCGACTGTGGGCGGCCTGCATCTGCTTGATCAGCTCGGCCTGTTGTTCCGGCTGGGCTTTTTTCTGATAGACCGTGGCCAGTTCGACATAGCAGATGTCGGTGCTGTTGAGCGCGGCCTTGCAGATGGTTTCCACGTCATCCAGGTGCTGGTCGTAGGTGCCCTGGGTGCGGTACAGCAGCACTTGCGCCAGGCCCGCTTCCGGCTTGCCTTCGGCACGCCATTGGCTGATCTGCTTCTGCGCGTCGACCTCGGGGAAACTGTGCGGGTATTGCAGGTACAGCATGGCCAACGGGATCAAGGTATTGCCTTCGCCAGCGGCGGAAGCCTTTTTCAACAGGCCTTCGGCTTCGTGGTGCTCGGCTTCGGTGGCGCCGGGCTTGGCCACCAGCAAACGGCCGAGACGCGCCTGGGCACGGGGCGAAACGCTGGCGGCGGCGCGATAAGTCGCCTCGGCCTGTTTCATCTGCGCCGGATCGCGGCTGTCGACCTGAAGATCGGCCAGGCCGACCTGGGCCTCGCTGTAGCCCAGGTCCGCCAGTTGCTGATAGTTCGCCGCGGCGGTGGCGGTGTCGCCCCGCTTGAGGGCTTCGTTGGCCAGGCGCTGGTCGGGCAGGCCGGCGCAACCGGCGAGGCTCACCGCCAATGCCAAGGCACACACAGACCCCATGTGGGAGCGGGCTTGCTCGCGAAAGCGGTGTGTCAGACTGCATGTGTTCTGAATGTTGAATTGCATTCGCGAGCAAGCCCGCTCCCACAGGGGCTGCGGTGTGTTCAGGATAGGTGGAGTCGTCACAGGCATGTCCTCCGGTTACAGACCAGCCGCCATGGCTTTGTCGATCAGCCAGTTCAGGTTCGGGCCACGGTCGCTGTTCACTTCCACCGGGCGACCGGCGAGGTTGCTGTCCAGGGCTTCGTCCGGCTGGATCAGGACGCGGATGTCGGACGACAGGTCGGCGCTTTTCAGGCTGGTGCTGCTGACGATCTTGCCGGTGCGGGTCTTGTCTTCGCCGGCGATCTGGAAGCGCACGGCGGTGCCGGGCAACACGTCGCCGAACTGACGGTAGGAGAAGCGTGCCTCGACATTGGCTTCGGTGTTGCGCGGCACCAGCTGGAAGATCACGTCGCCCTTGCTGGCGTACTGGCCGTCGGCGACCATTTGCTGGGCCACGGTGCAATCGCACGGCGACGTCAGGGTGCCGGTCATTTGCTTGCCGAACAGCTCTTCAACCTTGGCCGGGGCCAGTTGATCGTCTTCCAGGTGACCCTTGAGGACGTCGAGCATGCTGGTGCTGAAGGTCGCCAGCGGTGCGCCTTTGGCGGCTACGCCGTCGGCTTTGACCAGGCTCTGCACGGTGCCGTCGCGGGGCATGGTGATGTTCACGCCCGGTACGCTGACCAGGCCGGCCTGGGCGTGGCTGACGAAGTACATGCCGTACACCGATTTGAAGATGAAACCGAACGCGGCCAGGCCCACCACGAAAATCCCCAGGCTGAAGGTCACGGCCTTCATCCGCCCCATCGCACTCATGCCATGGCCGCCGTCCTTGACCTTGCGCGCCTTGGTGAAGTTGTCGCGCTGCAGGGTCGCCAGCACTTCGCCGATGCTGACGATGTCGCCGGCCAGGTGCGAGGTGATCAGGTGGCGCAGGGTGGAGATGTCTTGCTGTTCCAGGTTCTGGAACTGGCAACCGGCACGACCGGTCTGGCGATCGTAGGAGCGCACTTGCAGTTCGACGTCCATGGCCAGGCCGAGGTTGTCGATCACGAATTGCAGGCGAGCCTTGTACACGTCGCCGGTCTTGAGCGGCAGCTGACCGGCATTGAAGGCCAGGCCGCCGGCGGAGAGGTCGATCACTCGCGCCTCGACCGGCGTGCGGTCGGGACCGAAGAAACGCAGCTTGGCCGGGATTTTCACCCGGGCGTGCTGGCGCTGGGCTTCGGATTCATGCACTACGTTGGCGTTGACGGCGGTATTCATAAGGGCGGTTTCCTTGTTAATTCAATAAGGGGGCGGTCAGACCATCATCAGCAGCACGGCGACGAAAATGCTGCCGGCGGAGAAGGTCATGGTCCGAGACGACCAGGTGTTGAACCAACGTTGAAAGCTGGCGAGATCACGGGTCAGGGAAGTGGGCTGGCGAGTCCAGGACTGTTGGTCGAGGCGGAAGAACACGTAGATCTTCACCAGCGCGCCGACGATCTGGTTGTAATAGAGAATCAGCGGGTAAGCCGGACCGATCCGGTGGCCGGAGCAGGACAGCAGCAGGGTCAGGATCAGGCGGGTGATGCCGATCCACAGCAGGTACGCCAGGATGAACGCGGTGCCGTACTTGAAGCTGGCGATCAGTGCCACGGTCAGGCCCAGCAGGGAGGTCCACATCGACACGCGCTGATCGAACAACACCACCGAGGTGAACGCACCGAGGCGTTTGATCCCCAGGCCCAGGGCGCGGGAGTTCTGCCGCAGGTTGTTGCCATACCAGCGGAACATCAGTTTGCGACTGGCCTTGATGAAGCTCTTTTCCGGCGGGTGCTCGACCGTGTTGATCGCGGCGTCGGGCACGTAGAAGGTGTCGTAGCCCAGGCGCATCAGGCTGAACCAGCTGGACTTGTCGTCACCGGTCAGGAACTTGAAACGACCCAGGCGCCAGTGTTGCAGCGAGTCGCTTTCCACGTCGGCGATGAATTCCGGGTTGGTGACCACGGTGGCACGGAACACCGACATCCGCCCGGTCATGGTCAGCACGCGCTTGGACAGTGCCATCGAGCACATGTTGATGTGACGCTGGGCGAAACGCAGCTTGTGCCATTCGCTCATGATGTAGCCACCGCGCACTTCGCAGAACTCGTTGGTGGTCAGGCCGCCGACGTTGCCGAACAGCTGGAACCACGGCACGGTCTTGCGCACCACGCCTTCGCCGAGCACGGTGTCGCCATCGATCACGGCCACCACGGCGCGGTCATCCGGCAGGTGACGGGAGATGGCGCGAAAACCGAAGGCCAGGCCATCGCGTTTGCCGGTGCCGGGAATGCGCACGAAGTCGAGCTTCACCCGGGCAGGCGGATTCATCCGGCTCCACAGGCTCTTGACCAGCAGTTCATCGGACATTTCGACGATGGAGCAGACGATGGTGGTCGGCAGCTCGCAGTCGATCGCTTCGCGGATCACCGAGCTGTAGACCTGCGCGGTGGTCAGCGCGTCGATACGGAAACTGGTGACCATCAGGAACACGTGGGACGGGTCCGCCGCCTTGCCCAGCTTGCGCACTTTGCGCCGCAGGTGCGGATAGACCACGTACAGAAACAGCATGCCGCGCAGAAAGTGCGTGGCACCCATCGAGTAGCGCCAGATTCCGACGATACCGATCAGGAAAATGAAGTCCTTCGACTCGGAGTCGAACGTGGACACAGGCAACGCCATCGCGATGCCCATCAGTAAACTGAGATAAAACAGCCAACCGGCGGCCTGGAGGAGGCCGTGCTTTAGCCTGTGCATAATCTGCATCCGTCTCGATCTCGGGCGAAGCCCGAATGGGTTAAGGCAGGCTTGTAAAAACTGGCGCCACCCGGTTTGGATAACGCCAGAATCCCTGTAGGAGCTGCCGAGTGAAACGAGGCTGCGATCTTTTGATCTTTCGCCCGGGATTCAAGTGGACCTGGAAAGATCGCCGCCTCGTTTCACTCGACAGCTCCTACAAAGGGTTCACGCAGCTGTCTGCGTTACCAGCAGATACCTTCAGCACGGCTGACGGTGCTGGTGGCCTTGGACATGAAGCCGACCAGGTCGATCACTTGCTTGCCGTGCGGGACGTCCTTGACCAGGGCGCGGAATTTCTCGTCACGGTTGCCGAGGATGATCACGTCGGAGTTGTTGATCACCGCGTCGAAGTCGGAATCGAGCAAGGACGAAACGTGGGGGATCTTCGACTCGATGTAGTCTTTGTTCGCGCCGTGGACACGGGCGTACTCGACGTTGCTGTCGTAGATTTTCAGGTCGAAACCCTTGCCGATCAGCATTTCCGCCAGGTCAACCAGCGGGCTTTCACGCAGGTCGTCGGTGCCGGCCTTGAAGCTCAGGCCCAGCAGGGCGACTTTGCGCTTGTCGTGGCTGTTGACGATGTCGAAGGCGTTCTGCACCTGGGACTCGTTGCTGCGCATCAGCGAGTTGAGCAGCGGGGCTTCGACATCCAGGGAGCCGGCGCGGTAGGTCAGGGCGCGCACGTCCTTTGGCAGGCAGGAACCGCCGAAGGCGAAGCCCGGGCGCATGTAGTACTGGGACAGGTTCAGGGTCTTGTCCTGGCAGACCACGTCCATCACTTCGCGACCGTCGACGCCAACCGCCTTGGCGATGTTGCCGATCTCATTGGCGAAGGTCACCTTGGTGGCGTGCCACACGTTGCAGGTGTACTTGATCATCTCGGCAACGGCGATGTCCTTGCGGATGATCGGTGCGTCGAGTTCTTCGTACAGCGATTGCAGGACGTCGCCCGAGGCCTTGTCGAACTCGCCGATGACCGTCATTGGCGGCTGGTCGTAGTCGGCGATGGCGGTGCTTTCGCGCAGGAACTCAGGGTTCACGGCAACACCGAAGTCGACGCCGGCTTTCTTGCCGGAGCAATCTTCGAGGATCGGGATGACCACGTTGGCCACGGTGCCCGGCAACACGGTGCTGCGCACCACGATGGTGTGGCGGGTGGATTTGTCACGCAGGACAAAACCGATCTCGCGGCACACGGCCTCGATGTAGTTCAGTTCCAGGTCGCCGTTCTTCTTGCTCGGCGTACCGACGCAGATCATCGACAGGTCAGTGTCGCGAATCGCCTCGGCGAAGTTGGTAGTACCGCGCAGTCGGCCCGTCTGAATACCTTGCGCCAACAGTTCGCCCAGACCCGGTTCAACGATCGGCGATTTGCCTGCGTTGATCATATCGATCTTGTCTTTGGCAACATCGACGCCAACCACGTCATGGCCCCGTGCAGACAGGCAACCGGCACAGACAGCGCCCACGTAACCCAAACCAAATATGCTGATGCGCATCGCAAATTACCTCTGTGTTTATCAAGCCATTAGATGGCCGGAGTTAATGGTGTTCAGCGGTGATAGTGCACTCGCAAGTGCGTCTTGCAGGCGCAACAATGCCGTGTAGTGGCATATAAGTTACGAGTGTCTAAATAAGTGCACTCAAAGTGTGCTTAACCAGGGCTTATTGTTATGACTTGCCTTGTTATGCAGCCGATCCTCTTCTCAGAAGATATTCGTGCAAGTGTCCTGCGCGCTCGATGCCAGGCCGCAGGCCTGTAAAATCAAGCGGTTGGGTGCTCAGCGGAGCACGTTATAGGGGCGCTGCCTTGGCCCTGTAGGGGATAGTCTTCATCGGTTATCTCCTGTCCTTTGTGTGTTGCCCAAATCAGGGATTAGTCCGCGAAAGTTGATGGTGCAACTTCGCTACATGAATCTCTGCTCTGCGTAAGTTATCTCCTACAACCTCTGTGAGAATCGTTACCGGTGGTATGAGCGGTGCATTCGGACATAGTTCCGATCCGGAGATCGCGATTTCTGAAATTTCTTGAAATATTGACAAAGATGGCACTGCTCTCAAATTGATAGCACTTGCCGTTTCGCCCTTTATATATAGGCGGATTATCCGAAGGGATAGTTATTTGCCACTACCGATAAAATTTTTCAGTGCCACTACTGAAAAAAATGATCGAAGTCGAGTGAAAGTATCGTTAGAAAATTGACTAATGTAATTTTGGCGCCATAAAAATGGCGGATTTGGCGAGGAATGTGGGGTGGATCAATGAGTCGACGCCGACCGAATGGACGGTCGCGCGCCGACCGGGTGGATCACTCGGGTGCGTGATCGCGAAGGAAGACCAGGTTGTCCGGTTTCGACTGCTCGCTGCTGTAGCGATAGCCCTGTGCATCGAACTGCTTGAGGGTATCCGGGTCGTTGATGCGCTCTTCAATGACGAAGCGACTCATCAGGCCCCGGGCCTTTTTCGCGTAGAAGCTGATGATTTTGTACTGGCCGTTTTTCAGGTCCTTGAACTCGGTATTGATGATGCGCGCGTTCAGGTCCTTGCGCTTGACCGCCGAGAAGTACTCGTTGGAGGCCAGGTTCAGCAGCACGTCGTCGCCCTGGTCGGCCAGGGCTTCGTTCAGCCACTCGCTGATGCGCGAACCCCAGAACGCATACAAGTCCTTGCCCCGGGCGTTGGCCAGTTTGGTGCCCATTTCCAGGCGGTATGGCTGCATCAGGTCCAGTGGGCGCAGCAGGCCGTACAGGCCCGAGAGCATGCGCAAATGTTGCTGGGCGTAATCAAAGTCGGCTTCGCTGAAGGTTTGCGCATTCAGCCCGGTGTACACATCGCCCTTAAAGGCCAGCAACGCCTGCTTGGCGTTTTCCGGGGTGAAGGCTGGGGTCCAGCTGCCGAAACGCGCGGCGTTGAGCCCGCCGATCTTGTCGGAGACGTGCATCAACTCGCTGATCTGCGCGGGCGTCAGGTCGCGCAATTGCAGGATCAGTTCCTGGGAATGGTCGAGGTACTGCGGCTGGGTAAAGCGCTGGGTCGCCGGCGGTGTTTCGTAATCGAGGGTCTTGGCGGGTGAAATCACCATCAGCATGAAGTCGTCTCCTTTAATCGTGGGGGCGATTCTAGGGGGTTGGGGATGTTGACTCCAGCTATCGGTGCGATAGGTGATCGGTGGCTACCCACAGGGGATGTGTGTGGCTGCGGGAATATGTGGCGTATCAGCTATAGTGCCGCGCGGGTTTTGTTATGGAGACATCCCATTGCGTATCGTTCTTCTACTCTCGGCGTGGCTGCTGAGCCTGGGTGCCCTGGCGGCGCCGGGCGACGTGGCGACCCTTGATCGCGGCACCTGGCCGGAAAAGCTCAACAACCCGACGCTGTTCGACGTGGCGTCACGGGCCGAAATCCTCATGTTCGCCCGGGTGCTGCTGGCCAGCGAATCCCTGGATGAACCCGCACTGGCCCAGCGCCTGGGCCTGCGCACGGTCAATATGGAATCGGTCAACCGGGTTCGCCAGCGCCTGTGGCAACGCTTGCTGGCCAACTTCAACTTCGCCCAGCAGAGTTGCGACCAGGACGCTTCCTTCTGTTTTCTGGTCGAGGACATGCCGACCCTGCGTGAACAGGCCGGCAAATTCCTGATCGGCGATGACAGCTATTACATCAAGTGGGCCGAACCGAGCCGGTTGTTTCATGCCCAGTACCTGGACGAGCAGTTGCGCAAGGCGGCGCTGTTTCCGCAAACCAGCAGCGAAGTCGATCATTTTGGCGACTATGAGCGCAACGGCGCGGCCATGCATGACCGGTTGTTCCTGCTGACCTTCGACAGCGCCGCGAATGCCGCGCCGGACAACACCGACTGGGTGGCCGAGTACCTGCGCAAGTCGAACATGAGCGGTACGTTCTTTGTCCTCGGCAAAGACATTCAGGCGCGTCTGGCGCAGGGCTCGGTGGCCGGCCTGCAATCGATGTATTCAGGCCAGTGCATCGGTGTGCAAGGCTGGGAATTCCGTTCCCACAGCCACTGGCAGGACTGGCAGGACTCGGTGCGGCGAAGCGTCGAGCTGGTGAAAAGCAAGCTGCCGGAAAACTTCGTCCCGCTGTTCCGTCCGCCCGATGGCCAGCGCCGGTCGGATGCCGAGGCGTTCTTCAAGTCCCAGGGCCTGCAAGTGGCGCTGTGGGACATTGATGCCCAGGACGGTGCCGGCAAACTCAAGGCCAGCCAGAGCGCGCAACGGGTGCTGACCCTGATGCTGTTGTGGCGTCACGGCGTGATCAATTTCAATGTGAAACAGGAGGGGGTGAAAACGGCGCTGCCCTGGCTGATGACGCAGACGGCGCAGAGCGGGATCGGTTGGGAAGACTGTCAGGACGGGTTTCGATAAAAAGCCAGCAAGCCCGTAAACATTGGGCGAAGGGCGATTCCGGGGGGGATTTTGCTGCAGGTTGATCTCCGACTGTAAACGGGTGATGGCAGTCCGCCAAGGGCTTTTCGTCACTCTGCAAAATAAACTTCAAAAAAGCGTCAAAGTGCTTTTTTCTGTCATGTGTTTTGGAGTATTACGAAGACAGACCGCCGAAACCTGCAACACAGGTGGCGTCTCCCAAGACCCGTTTGTTTGCAGTCACTTAAATCTCCGTAGGTGAGATTCGGCGGCCACTTCGAGGCGCAGCACCGCCCAGGTATTGCGTCCACTGGCTCTGACAAAGGTGACCGAGTATGGATGATCACGGACGTAGCTCTTCTTCCAACCAGCCAATCCTTTATGTACTCGATACCAACGTACTGATTCACGATCCAAACGCACTGCTCAATTTCGAAGAACACCACGTCGCCATCCCGATGACCGTGCTGGAGGAGCTCGACAAGCTCAAGAGCGGGCATCACAGCGTCGCCGCCGAATGCCGCCAGGCCATTCGCCTGATCGACAAGACCCTGGGCGACGCCTCGCCCGAGGACGTTGAACAGGGCGTGCCGATCCAGCGGGGCAAGAGTGGGCCCAAAGGTTTGCTGTCAATTCTGATGAGCAAGCGCGCCGAGCCGAACATCATTCTGCCCGAGCACCTGAACGACAACATCATCATCAACCAGTTGATCGACCTGCACGCGCGCGAGCCCAAGAAAGCCGTGGTGCTAGTCACCAAAGACATCAACATGCGCCTCAAGGCCCGGGCGTGCGGGATTGCGGCCGAGGACTACAGCACCGACCAACTGGTCGACGACGTGTCGCTGCTGCCCAATGGCTACCACAACATGACCGGCTCCTTCTGGGACCGTGTGAGCAAGGTCGAAACCCGCCAGGATCACGGCCGAACCTGGCATCAGGTGCAGTTGATCGACAACCTGCCGGCGGTGCACATCAACGAGTTCATCATCGATGAACAGGGCTTTGTCGGCTGGATCAAGGAGATCGAGGAAGACAAGCTGCTGATCCTCGACCTGCACCAGGAGCCGCTGCTGCACCAGGAAGCCTGGGGCCTGAAGCCGCGTGATATCTATCAAAGCCTGGCGCTGTACGCCTTGCTCGATCCGGACATCCACCTGGTCAACCTGTCCGGCGCTGCCGGCTCGGGTAAAACCATCCTGGCCCTGGCGGCGGCCATCGAGCAGACCATGGTCAGCAAGCGCTATCGCCGGATCATCGCCACCCGCAGCGTGCAGGGCCTGGACCAGGAAATCGGCTTCCTGCCCGGCACCGAAGCGGAAAAAATGGAGCCCTGGCTGGGCGCCATCACCGACAACCTCGAAGCCTTGCACATGGATGACGAAAGCACCCATGGCAGCGTCGACTACATCCTCAGCAAGGTGCCGTTGCAGTTCAAATCCCTCAACTACATTCGGGGCCGCAGCTTCCAGCAAAGCCTGATCCTGATCGATGAATGCCAGAACCTGACGCCGCACCAGATGAAAACCATCATCACCCGTGCCGGCGCCGGTTCCAAAGTGGTGTGCCTGGGCAACCTGGCACAGATCGACACCCCTTACCTGTCCGCGACCAGTTCCGGGCTGACGTACCTGACCGAACGCTTCAAGGACTTCCCCAACGGCGTCCACATCACCCTGCAAGGGGTGCCGCGCTCGATTCTGGCCGAATACGCCGAATCGCATCTGTAACCGCTTCACCCAAACCGGGCGGCCGCAAAACCGCCCGGTTTTTCATGCCCCACACAAACCCTAATGTGGGAGCGGGCTTGCTCGCGAAGGCGGACTGTCAACCAATACATGAGTTGACTGACACACCGCCTTCGCGAGCAAGCCCGCTCCCACAGGGTTCGATGCCACCCGATAATCGCGCGTGCGGAAATCTGACCCTCGGGTTTACAATCGACGCTCCTGATCAGGAGTAATCCCGTGCTGACTCATCTCGATTCCCAAGGTCGCGCCAACATGGTCGACGTCACCGACAAAGACGTGACGTTCCGTGAGGCGACGGCCCAAGCGCTGGTGCGCATGTTGCCCGACACCCTGCAAATGATCGTCAGCGGCGGTCACCCCAAGGGTGACGTGTTTGCCGTGGCGCGCATTGCCGGTATCCAGGCGGCGAAGAAAACCAGTGATCTGATTCCGCTGTGCCATCCGCTGATGCTCACGGGTGTCAAGGTCGAGCTCAGTGCCGAGGGCGATGACAGCGTGCGCATCGTGGCGCGCTGCAAGCTGTCCGGGCAAACCGGTGTGGAGATGGAAGCCCTGACCGCCGCCAGCGTTGCGGCGCTGACCATTTATGACATGTGCAAGGCCGTGGATCGCGGCATGACCATTGAAAGCGTTCGCCTGCTGGAAAAGGTCGGTGGCAAGAGCGGTCATTTCCAGGCGGACCAGCCATGAACGTCACCGTGAAGTTTTTTGCCCGTTATCGTGAAGCGTTGGGCGTGGATTCAGTCAAGGTCGAAGGCCACTTCGCCACCGTAGACGATGTGCGGGCGCTGCTCGCTCAGCGTGACGGCGCCGAAGTGCTGAGCGAGCAGAACCTGATGTGCGCGCGCAACGAAGACCTTTGCCAGCTCGACGAGCCCGTCAGCGATGGCGATGAAGTCGCGTTTTTTCCAACCGTGACCGGGGGCTGATCATGGCGATTCGTGTGCAGTCCAGCGCATTCGATCCGGGGGCCGAAGTCAACGCCATGCACGCGGCCAATGTCGGCGTCGGTGCGGTGGTGAGTTTTGTCGGCTACGTGCGCGATTTCAATGACGGGCTCGACGTGGCCGGGATGTTCCTCGAACACTATCCGGGCATGACCGAAAAAGCCCTCGGCAAGATTGCCGCCGAGGCCGAGCAGCGCTGGCCGTTGCTCAAGCTGGAAGTGCTGCATCGCATCGGTGCCCTGGAGCCCGGCGAGCCGATCGTCTTCGTCGCCACCGCCAGCGCCCATCGCCAGGCCGCGTTCGATGCCTGCGCCTTTGTCATGGATTACCTGAAGACCCGCGCACCGTTCTGGAAAAAGGAAAACACCGCCGACGGCCCGCGCTGGGTCGAAGGGCGGGACAGCGATCATGCGGCGGCGGATCGCTGGAAGCAGTAGATAACCTGTTGTTTGTTGGTCGACCCGACAGACCCCTTCGCGAGCAAGCCCGCTCCCACCTTTGATCTGCGTTGTTTAGAGATCAAAGGTGGGAGCGGGCTTGCTCGCGAAGGGGTCATCAAAAGCACCCGATACCTTCCTGATTCGCCTCCCGACCGTCGGATGCGCGCACCCGATTGACGGTTCATACGTAAAAGTCCAATATGGAATTATAAGTACAAAAAAGGCCTTTCCCGTTTCTGCTTTTTCTTCTGTCTTGCCAAACCAACAACAACCCGCGAGAGAACGAATATGAAGAAGTTCCCCCTCATCACCGGTCTGGCCCTGAGCCTGTTGGCGTGCAGTAGCCTGTTTGCCGCCGAGAAAACCCTGCGCATCGGGATCGAGGCGGCTTACCCGCCCTTTGCTTCCAAGACCGACAAAGGCGAGATCGTCGGTTTCGACTACGACATCGGCAATGCGCTGTGCGCTGAGATGAAGGTCAAGTGCGTGTGGGTCGAAGGCGAGTTCGACGGCCTGATTCCTTCCCTGAAGGTGAAGAAAATCGACATGGCGCTGTCGTCCATGACCATCAACGACGACCGCAAGAAATCGGTGGATTTCACCCACAAGTATTATTTCACCTCTTCGCGCCTGGTCATGAAGGAAGGTGCGGTGGTGGATGACCAGTACGCCAGCCTCAAGGGCAAGACGGTCGGCGTGCAGCGCGCGACGACCACCGACCGCTACGCCACCGAGGTGTTCGAGCCCAAGGGCATCACCGTCAAGCGTTATGGCAACAACGAAGAAATCTACATGGACCTGGCGGCCGGTCGCCTGGACGCGATTTTCGCCGACACCATCCCGCTCAATGACTTCCTGTCGATGCCTCGCGGCAAAGGCTATGCGTTTGTCGGGCCTGAGTTGAAGGATCCGAAATACGTGGGCGAAGGCGCGGGGATTGCCGTGCGCAAGGGCAATACCGAGTTGGTCAGCCAGTTGAACACGGCCATCGATGGCATTCGGGCCAATGGCGAGTATCAGAAGATTTCCGAGAAGTACTTCAAGTCTGATATCTACGGCGATTGATAGAAAAGATCGCAGCCTGCGGCAGCTCCTACAGGGGAACGCATTCCACTGTAGGAGCTGCCGCAGGCTGCGATCTTTCGCTTTTCAGCCCTTCAATTCCTTCAAATGCTTGTAAACCGTCGCCCGTCCCATGTTCAGCACGTTGGCCACATAGTTCGACGCGCTTTTACCCTTGAACGCCCCTTCGGCATGCAGCGCCAGCACCAGCTCCCGTTTGTGATCGCGGGTCAGCAGGTTCAGGCTCAGTTGACGCTCGCGCAGCCAGGCGTGGAGGAAGGTGTTGATCCGCTCCTGCCAGTCATCGCGAAACAGTGAGTCCGGTTGCGGGATCAGTTTGGTCGGCGACAGGAACAGGTCCAGCGCGGCCTTGGCATTCTCGAACAGCGAAATATTCAGATTGATGCACAGCACGCCCAGCGGATGGCCTTCGCTGTCGCGCAGCACGGTGCTGAGGCTGCGAATCTTCTGACCGTCCCAGTTGAGCTTTTCGTACGGCCCGATATTCCGTTCGCTGACGTCGTCGCTGAGCATGTCTTCGAGCGCTGAATCATCGCCGATTTCCCGTTTCGAAAGGTTGTTGGCGATGTAGTCGACCTTTTGCGTGCGCAGGTCGTGCAGCACCACTTCGGCGTGGGGGAAGAACAGCGTGGCAATGGCATCGGCGATCGCCCGGAAGTTATCCAGGGACGCGTCGTTCAGGGCCGGGTCTTTTTCGGGGGCGTTCATACAGTAGGGCTCCGGGAAACATCAGCGCCCCGTCGTACGGGGCGCTGAAAGTGTGCCGCAATCGTGCCGGCACGTCACCTTGGGGCGTTGATCAGCCCAGGCGGGCGGGGGAGAGCATTCCGGCGCTCAAGCCGAAGCGCACGAGGTGCTCGGGCAGGGCTTCACCGCGGACCAGGGCGGCGCTGGCCTGGCCCATGGCCGGCGAGGTCTGGATGCCGTAGCCACCCTGTGCCGCGACCCAGAACAGGCCGGGCACCTGTGGATCGAAGCCGGACAGCAAGTCACCGTCGCTGACGAAACTGCGCAGGCCGGCCCAGGTGCGGGTCGGACGGCGGATGGTCAGGGTCGTGGCTTCTTCGATCTGGTAGATGCCCATGGCGATGTCCAGCTCTTCGGGCTGTACATCGTGAGGTTCGACCGGGTCGGCGTTGGCCGGCGAGCCGAGGAACATGCCGGCGTCGGGCTTCATGTAGAAGGATTCGTCGAGGCTGACCAGCATCGGCCAATGGTGGATGTCCACGCCCTCGGGGCCGGCAAAGATGAACGCCGCGCGACGCTTGGGTTGCAGGCCCAATGGTTTGGCGCCCGCCAGTTCACCGATCTTGTCGGCCCAGGCGCCGGCGGCGTTGATAATGACCGGTGCGCTGAAGGTCCCGGTGCTGGTCCGGACCTGCCACACACCGTCGGCGTCACGGCTCAGGCCCTGCACTTCGCAATCGGTGTGCACTTCGCTTTTGTTGCGACGGATGCCACGCAGGTAGCCCTGGTGGAGGGCGTCGGTGTCGATGTCGCTGGCGGTCGGGTCGTAGATCGCGCCGTGGACTTTGTCCCGACGCAGGATCGGCAGGCGCGTACAGGCCTCTTCGGCGCTGAGCAATTGCATCTCTGGCACCGTGGCTTTGGCGCTCAGGTATTGGTTGTTCAGTTCGGCCGGATCGCCGGTGAAGTCCACGGTCATCTCGCCGCGCGGGGTCAGCAGCGGGTGTTCGCAGAAACCGCTGGGCGGGGCGTCGAAAAAGTCGCGGCTGGCCTGGGTCAGTGCGCGCACTTGCGGCGTGCCATAGGCGGCGGTGAACAGTGCCGCCGAGCGTCCGGTGGAGTGATAGGCCGGATGGGATTCGCGTTCGAGGACGATGACGCGTCCGTGCTGCGACAGCCAGAAACCGGTGGAAGCGCCGGCAATCCCGCCGCCGATGATGATGAAGTCTGCCTGGCTCATGAAGGTCTCCTGATCAAGCGAAAATACCGAAAATGTACGGGGCCGATGTGGGAGCGGGCTTGCTCGCGAAGGCGGTGCGTCAGTCGACATCATGGGTGAGTGTCAGACCGTATTCGCGAGCAAGCCCGCTCCCACAGGGTCAAGTGTCAAGGCTGAAGCGCGTAGAGGGCATTGGCCAGTGCGATGTCTTCCAGGCCCAGGCCGATGGAGCGGAAGAACACATGACGGTCGTATTCCGGCCGCGGCACCTGGCCACTGAGCAGATCCGGCAGGTCGCCGACAATCGCAGTGTTGTCCCAGCCATGCTGCTCGCCGGCGATCAGCATTTCACCGGCCGAGCCCGGGGTGGTCAGACGATAGTCGCAGAACACCCGCATGTCATTGAGGCTCTGCGGCGGCACTTCGTGCGCACGCGGGGCGTTGGTGCTGATGGAGGTGATCAGTGCCGGTTTGCCCAGGCGGGCGGGGTCGATCACGGGACCGGCTGACGAGGTGCAGAGCATGATTACGTCAGCATCAGCCATGGCGGCTTCACGGGTATCGACGATGTTCAGGCGCGGGTCGAGGCTTTTCAGCAGGCTCGCGGTTTGCGCATCTTCACTGAGGCTCGGCGAGTACAGGCTGATGCTCTGCCAGTCGCGCAGGTTTTTCACGTAATGCAGGTGCGCCTGGGCCACCTTGCCGCTGCCAATGATCGCCAGGCGAGTGGCGTTCAACGGCGCGAGGGCGTCGACGGCCACGGCGGTGGTCGCGGCGGTGCGTGCGGTGGTCAGTTCGCCGGCATCGCAGAGCAGCAGCGGCTGGCCGGTCTGCATCGACATCAGCAAGGTCCAGGCCGTGACCAGCGGCCCTTGTTCACGCACGATGTACGGCGAGGTCTTGACCCCGTAGACGCCATCTTCGGCCAGCACGCCCAGGTAATTGATGAAGTCGCCGGCCCCCTGTGGAAATTCCACCAGTTGCTGCGCCGGCTGCACGGCTTGCCCGGCGGCCAGGTCGCGGAACAGTTTGCGCAGGATCTGCGGCACGTCGACCTGG
The DNA here is from genome assembly GCF_902498195.1 of Pseudomonas fluorescens. GTDB lineage: Bacteria > Pseudomonadota > Gammaproteobacteria > Pseudomonadales > Pseudomonadaceae > Aquipseudomonas > Aquipseudomonas fluorescens_BU. The sequence goes on from NZ_CABVIY010000006.1 coordinate 166,991, forward strand.
GCCAGTAATTCGCGGGCCTGGGGTTGGGAGATCACGTAGGGGGTGCTGGACATCGTCGGCTCCGGAAACGGCAGATAAACTAATTTGTCCATTATGGACTTTTAGATATGTCTAGCAATGTCCAGGCGAAAAAAAAGCGCAGTCCGTTTCCGGCTGCGCCTCTTTCTGTACGGCGTCCGTTTACGGACGTTTGCGCTCAATCGCCCGCAGCAGATGCGTTGGCGGTGTTTCACAGCTGATTTTTCGACCCAGCAGCGCTTCGATGGACGGTAGCTGGTAGGAGTCGTCTTCCCCGGCAAAACTGATGGACACGCCATCGGCACCCGCACGACCGGTACGGCCGATGCGGTGCACGTAGTCGTCCGGGACTTCCGGCAGGGTGAAGTTGATCACGTGGCTGATGCCGTCGATGTGGATCCCGCGACCGGCGACATCGGTGGCCACCAGCACGCGGATCTTGCCTTCGCGAAAGCCTTCCAGGGTCTTGATGCGCTTGTGCTGCGGCACGTCGCCGGACAGCTGCGCGGCGTTGATGCCATCGCGCACCAGGCGTTCTTCGATGCGCCGCACTTCATCCTTGCGGTTGGCAAACACGATGACCCGCTCCCAACCGTTGTCGTTGACCAGGTTGTAGAGCAGTTTGTATTTGTCGGCACCGGCCACGGCATAGATGTGCTGTTCGACGTTTTCGCTGGCCACGTTCTGCGATTCGATCTCGACGATCGACGGGTCGGTGGTCCATTGCTTGGCCAGGTTCATCACGTCTTCGGTGAAGGTCGCGGAGAACAGCAGGGTCTGGCGCTCGTTCTTCGGCGGGGTCTGGCGAATGATCGAGCGCACTTGCGGGATGAATCCCATGTCGAGCATCCGGTCGGCTTCGTCCAGCACCATGACTTCGACCATATCCAGGTGCACGTCGCCGCGCTGGTTGAAGTCCAGCAAGCGGCCAGGCGTGGCCACGAGGATGTCGCAGTGGCGAGCTTCGAGGTGCTTGAGCTGCTTGTCGAAGTCCATGCCGCCCACGAACGTCATGACGTTGAGGCCGGTGTATTTGGTCAGGTCCGCCGCATCCTTGGCGATCTGCACCACCAGCTCGCGGGTCGGGGCGATGATCAGCGCCCGTGGCTCACCCATGTAGCGCTCTTTCGGCGGCGGGGTTTGCAGCAGCTGGGTGATGATCGAGATCAGGAATGCCGCGGTCTTGCCAGTGCCGGTCTGGGCGCGGCCGATGGCGTCTTTACCCGCGAGGGTGAAGCCCAGCACCTGCGCCTGGATCGGCGTGCAATACGGAAAGCCCAGGTCCTGGATGGCGTGCATCAGTTCGGGGGCGAGTTTGAAATCGTGGAAACGGGTTTTGCCTTCCTGGGGTTCGACGACGAAATCTTCGAGTTTCCACGGGATGACCGGCGCTTTTGGCTTCGGTTCGCGGCGGGGCCTGGCGGGTTTGGGCGCTTCGCTGCGCGGCTGCCCGGTGGCCGTGTCCACCGCAGGCTGGACGGCCGCCGTGCTCGCTGGCTCGTGTTTCGGGGCCGCTTCAGGAGCGGTCCGGCCAGGCTGACTACCGTCGGCGCGGTGGCTGGGGGTGTGAGACGGAGCACTGGGGACTGGCGCGAGTTGCTCAGTCTCGCTTTTACCGAACATTTTCTTGAGTGCTTTGAGCACGGTCATCTCATCAAATTGGTTAAGTGCCGGGCAGTGTAATGCAAGAATCGGGCGCGGCGTAGTGGGATGGATCAATGGGCGCCTTTAAACAGAAAGAGGCGCCCGTAATGTTCAGCGCAAACGTTCAGCGAGCCAGGCGCCGACGTCGCGAATTTCCTCGGGTAACACTTCGTGGCCCATTGGGTACTCCTGCCATGTCACGGTGACACCATGCTGCTTCAAGTACTCGTAGGCGGTGCGGCCCATGGAGTTTTGCACCACGTCATCGTACTGGCCATGCAATGACAGCACCGGAATGCGTTGCTGGCTGGCGGACAATTCAAGCTCTTCGCTGAACGTCGGGGCATAGGTCGAGAGGGCAACTACGCCACCCAGGGGTCCCTGCCATTTCACAAACGCGGTGTGTAAAACGACGGCGCCACCCTGGGAAAAACCTGCCAGGAAAATCCGCGAGGCGTCTATTCCAATGGCTCGCTGCACGTCGATCAAATTCATGATCCTGCGCGCCGACTCTTCCAGCTGATCGCGGTTGATCGCTCGCGCGGGGCTCATGGCCAGAATGTCGTACCAGCTTGGCATCTCGTAGCCACCATTGATGGTCACGGCACAGGTCGGCGCCTGGGGCAGGACGAAGCGGGTGGTCAGCAATGTTTCCTGCAGCGCTTCGGCAACCGGCAGGAAGTCGTAGCGATCGGCGCCGAGGCCATGCAGCCAGATGACGCAGGCGTCGGCGGGCTTGACGGGTTCAAGAATCAGGGGCTCGGTCATGGCTGCTCCAAATGTGTGCGTGCGCTCCCATTGAGTGCGGGGGGTGAGGGCGCGTCTGGTTGATCAGTTACGAAGATGTCGCAAGGTTACAAGTTTTGCTATTGACCTGTCGCTTAACCGCTTTAGCAGGCTGTGTGGTACGGGCTTTGCTATAGGGAAGCTGGTACGAAAATCCCACATCTGTCGGTAACACTATCAGGCCATTTTTGGCAGTGGGATAGCAAAAAATCCGGTGATGGATGTTCGCCAGTGGCCGCTACGGGCTTCGCGAACGTGAAAGGGCTACAGCCCGTTCGGCCGATTGGTGAGAAGTGAGGTGTCCATTATGTGGATTTTCTCCTACTAGACTCATAGCTACGGTCTCTACGTCGGTTGACCCTAAAACAAGCCAACACGGGTCGACAACGCCTCAAAAGGGTGCGACAGGACTCACGCTCCGACACAACAAGAGCAAAACTGGAGGTTTGAATGAAGATGTTGAAATCCACCCTGGCTATCGTGACTGCAGCCGCAGTACTCGGTGTCAGCGGGTTCGCTCAGGCGGGTGCAACCCTGGATGGCGTGCAGAAAAAAGGTTTCGTGCAGTGTGGCGTAAGCGATGGCCTGCCAGGCTTCTCGGTTCCGGATTCGACCGGCAAGATCGTGGGTATCGATGCGGACTACTGCCGCGCTGTGGCCGCCGCCGTGTTTGGCGATGCGACCAAGGTCAAGTTCAGTCAGTTGAACGCCAAGGAGCGCTTCACCGCGCTGCAATCGGGCGAGATCGACATCCTGTCGCGCAACACCACCATGACCAGCTCTCGTGACGCGGGCATGGGCCTCAAGTTCCCGGGCTTCATTACTTACTACGATGGCATCGGCTTCCTGGTAAACAACAAGCTGGGCGTGAAAAGCGCCAAGGAACTGGACGGTGCAACCATCTGCATCCAGGCCGGTACCACCACCGAACTGAACGTTTCCGACTACTTCCGCGGCAACGGTCTGAAATACACCCCGATCACTTTCGACACCTCCGATGAAAGCGCCAAGTCGCTGGAATCCGGTCGTTGCGACGTGCTGACCTCCGACAAGTCCCAGCTGTTCGCCCAGCGCAGCAAGCTGGCTTCGCCGAAGGACTACGTGGTTCTGCCGGAAACCATTTCCAAGGAGCCACTGGGCCCGGTCGTGCGTAATGGCGACGACGAGTGGCTGGCCATCGTGCGCTGGGTGGGCTACGCCATGCTCAACGCTGAAGAGGCAGGCATCACTTCGAAGAACGTCGAAGCCGAAGCCAAGGCCACCAAGAACCCGGACGTCGCGCGTCTGCTGGGCACCGACGGTGAATACGGCAAAGACCTGAAAGTGAAGAAAGACTGGGTCGTGCAGATCGTCAAACAGGTCGGCAACTACGGTGAAGTGTTCGAGAAAAACCTCGGCAAGAGCACTCCGCTGGAAATCGACCGCGGGCTGAACGCCTTGTGGAACGCTGGCGGCATTCAATACGCACCACCAGTGCGCTGATGGTCCTGTCACCCGGTGGGCCAACCGCCGGGTGACGTTCTGTTCCATTATTTCCGGGGCACTTCATGCAAAATTCAATCGGCGCACCAAAGCAGAGGCTCAGCCTCAGCGATCCAAAAGTGCGTGCGTGGCTCTTCCAGATCATCACCATTGTCGCGGTGGTCTCGATGGGCTGGTATCTGTTCGATAACACGCAGACCAACCTTCAACACCGGGGCATTACCTCCGGTTTCGACTTTCTGGAGCGCAGTGCCGGTTTCGGCATCGCTCAACACCTGATCGACTACACCGAATCGGACAGCTATGCCCGGGTGTTCGTCATCGGCCTGCTCAACACCCTGCTGGTGACCTTCATCGGCGTGATCCTGGCCACCATCCTGGGCTTCATCGTCGGCGTGGCCCGACTGTCGAAGAACTGGATCATCGCCAAACTGGCGACGGTGTATGTAGAGGTCTTCCGTAACATCCCGCCGCTGCTGCAGATCCTGTTCTGGTATTTCGCGGTGTTCCTGACCATGCCGGGGCCGCGCAACAGCCACAACTTCGGCGACACCTTCTTTGTCAGCAGCCGTGGCCTGAACATGCCGGCCGCGCTGGTGGCGGACGGTTTCTGGGCGTTCGTGGCCAGCGTGGTCGTGGCCATCGTCGCCATCGTGCTGATGAACCGCTGGGCCAACAAGCGCTTCGAAGCCACCGGCGAGCCCTTCCACAAGTTCTGGGTCGGCCTGGCGTTGTTCCTGGTGATCCCGGCGCTGTGCGCCCTGGTCTTCGGCGCGCCTGTGCACTGGGAAATGCCGAAGCTGCAAGGCTTCAACTTCGTCGGTGGCTGGGTGCTGATCCCGGAACTGCTGGCGCTGACCCTGGCGCTGACCGTGTACACCGCGGCGTTCATCGCCGAGATCGTGCGTTCGGGCATCAAGTCGGTGAGTCACGGCCAGACCGAGGCGGCCCACTCGCTCGGCCTGCGCAACGGTCCGACCCTGCGCAAGGTGATCATCCCGCAAGCCTTGCGCGTGATCATTCCACCGCTGACCAGCCAATACCTGAACCTGGCGAAAAACTCCTCCCTGGCAGCCGGTATCGGCTACCCGGAGATGGTGTCGTTGTTCGCCGGGACCGTACTCAACCAGACCGGCCAGGCGATCGAGGTGATTGCGATCACCATGAGCGTGTACCTGGCGATCAGTATCAGCATTTCCCTGCTGATGAACTGGTACAACAAGCGCATTGCGCTGATCGAGCGGTAAGGAAAAGCGCATGAGTACTCATACTTTCAAACCCGACATGCCCCCACCGAGCAGTAGCATCGGCGTGGTGGCGTGGATGCGCGCGAACATGTTCTCCAGCTGGCTCAACACCCTGCTGACCCTGTTCGCGTTCTACCTCATTTACCTGGTGGTTCCACCGATCATCCAATGGGCGATCCTCGACGCCAACTGGGTCGGCACCACTCGCGCCGACTGCACCAAGGAAGGCGCCTGCTGGGTGTTCATCCAGCAGCGTTTCGGCCAGTTCATGTACGGTTATTACCCGCCGGAATTGCGCTGGCGCGTGGACCTGACCGTGTGGCTGGCGGTCATTGGCGTGGCACCGTTGTTCATCTCGCGCTTTCACCGTAAAGCGGTGTATGGCCTGAGTTTCCTGGTGCTGTACCCGATCATTGCCTGGTGCCTGTTGCATGGCGGCGTGTTCGGCCTGACCCAGGTGGCGACCAGCCAATGGGGCGGCCTGATGCTGACCCTGGTGATCGCCACCGTCGGCATTGCCGGCGCCTTGCCGCTGGGGATTGTCCTGGCGCTGGGCCGTCGTTCGAACATGCCGGCGATTCGTGTGGTCTGCGTGACCTTCATCGAATTCTGGCGCGGCGTGCCGTTGATTACGGTGCTGTTCATGTCCTCGGTGATGCTGCCGCTGTTCCTGCCCGAAGGCATGAACTTCGACAAGCTGCTGCGGGCGCTGATCGGCGTGATCCTGTTCCAGTCGGCCTACGTGGCCGAAGTGGTGCGCGGCGGTCTGCAAGCGATTCCCAAGGGTCAGTACGAAGCCGCTGCGGCCATGGGTCTGGGTTACTGGCGCAGCATGGGCCTGGTGATTTTGCCGCAGGCCCTGAAGCTGGTGATCCCCGGCATCGTCAACACCTTCATCGCCCTGTTCAAGGACACCAGCCTGGTGATCATCATCGGCCTGTTCGACCTGCTCAACAGCGTCAAGCAAGCTGCCGCCGACCCGAAATGGCTGGGCATGGCCACCGAAGGCTATGTGTTCGCCGCCCTGGTGTTCTGGATTTTCTGTTTTGGTATGTCCCGCTACTCCATGCATTTGGAACGCAAGCTGGACACAGGCCACAAGCGCTAAGTCGCTACCTATTTAGGAAGTTTTCCGATGAGCGAAGCAATCAAACAGCCTGTGAGCCCTGAAGGCATTATTCAGATGCAGGGCGTGAACAAGTGGTATGGCCAGTTCCACGTGCTGAAAGACATCAACCTGAACGTCAAGCAGGGCGAGCGTATCGTCCTGTGCGGTCCGTCGGGTTCCGGCAAATCCACCACCATCCGCTGCCTCAACCGACTGGAAGAACACCAGCAGGGTCGCATCGTGGTCGACGGCGTGGAGCTGACCAACGACCTCAAGCAGATCGAAGCGATCCGCCGTGAAGTGGGCATGGTGTTCCAGCACTTCAACCTGTTCCCGCACCTGACCATCCTGCAGAACTGCACCCTGGCGCCGATGTGGGTACGCAAGATGCCCAAGCGCAAGGCCGAGGAAATCGCCATGCACTACCTGGAGCGCGTACGCATTCCGGAGCAGGCGCACAAGTACCCGGGGCAACTGTCCGGCGGCCAGCAACAGCGTGTGGCGATTGCCCGTGCGCTGTGCATGAAACCGAAAATCATGCTGTTCGACGAACCGACCTCGGCGCTCGACCCGGAGATGGTGAAGGAGGTGCTCGACACCATGATCGGCCTGGCCGAAGACGGCATGACCATGCTCTGCGTGACCCACGAAATGGGCTTTGCCCGGACCGTGGCCAACCGCGTGATCTTCATGGACAAGGGCGAAATCGTCGAGCAGGCGGCACCGAATGACTTCTTCGATCACCCGCAGAACGATCGCACCAAGCTGTTCTTGAGCCAGATCCTGCATTGATCGACGCTTGGCAGTGAAATAAACCCGGACCTCGTTCCGGGTTTATTTTTGCCCTCGATTTACCGTTGCCCCCTGTAGGAGCTGCCGAAGGCTGCGATCTTTTGATCTTGCTTTTAAACAATCGAAAGATCGCAGCCTCGTTGCACTCGTCAGCTCCTGCACGAGCGACACGGTTGCTCTCTAAGCCAATGCTGACTAACATGTCAGAAAATTCATCCTATGATTGGATGAAAAGGCGAATTTCATGTCAGACATTTCTCCATTAGTGAAACGATCCCTGGTCGATCAGGCCCTGGATCAATTGCGCCAGCGCATCAATCAGGGCGTCTGGGTGGTCGGCCAGCGCTTGCCCACCGAGCCCGAGTTGTCCGCCGAGCTGGGCATCAGCCGCAACACCGTGCGCGAAGCCATGCGGGTGCTGGCGTTTTCCGGCTTGATCGAGATCCGCCAGGGTGACGGCAGTTACCTGCGGGCGGTGGTCGATCCGCTGGACACTCTGAAAGTGTTGTCACGCTGCTCCCTGGAACAGGCCCGCGAGACCCGGCACATCCTGGAAGTGGAGGCGGTCGGCCTGGCCGCATTGCGCCGAACCGATGAAGACCTGGCGGCGTTGCGCGAGGCACTGGGTGTCAGTGGCAGCCACTACCATGGTGATCTCGACACCTACATCGCCTGTGATCTGGTGTTCCATCGTCGCCTCGTGGATGCCGCCCACAACCCGACCCTCAGCGAGCTGTATCGCTACTTCTCCAGTGTCGTCGGCGCACAGCTGCGTCATTGCCTGAACATCACCCCGCGCCGCCAGGAAGTCTTCGACCTGCACATCGAGCTGCTCGATGCCGTCGAGCAACGCGACCCGGAGCGGGCCAAAGCCCTGTCGAGGCAGTTGATCAATGAACCTTGAAACCGAGAACACCATGTCCAACACTCAGGTCACCCAGACCAAGCGCAAGGCGGAGCTCGAAGAGCTGCTGATCGATGCCGAAGCCGATGACGAGCAGGTGCAGCAAAGTCACCCCGTCCTGCGGCGGCCATGGCTGCTGTTGCTGGGTTTGATCCTGGTGGCGCTCAACTTGCGTCCGGCGCTGTCGAGCATGGCGCCGATGCTCAGTGATGTGTCGAAAAGCCTCGGCTTATCCGCCTCCCAGGCCGGTCTGCTGACAACGTTGCCGGTGCTGTGCCTGGGTTTGTTTGCGCCATTGGCGCCGGTTCTGGCCAGACGATTCGGCGCCGAGCGGGTAGTGCTGGGCATACTGCTGACCCTGGCGGGCGGGATTATTTTGCGCAGTTCCTTCGGCGAAATCGGCCTGTTCGCCGGCAGTGTGCTGGCCGGCGCCAGCATCGGTGTGATCGGCGTGTTGTTGCCGGGCATCGTCAAGCGTGACTTCGCCAAACAGGCGGGCACCATGACTGGCGTCTACACCATGGCGCTGTGCCTGGGCGCGGCGATGGCGGCGGGCGCAACCGTGCCGTTGAGCGAACACTTCGACAAACGCTGGACGCTGGGCCTTGGTTTCTGGGTGATTCCGGCGCTGGTCGCGGCGCTGTTCTGGTTGCCACAGGTCGGCCAGAAGCACGGCGCACACAATGTCGCCTACAAAGTTCGCGGTTTGTTGCGCGACCCGCTGGCCTGGCAAGTGACCTTGTACATGGGGCTGCAATCGTCCCTGGCGTACATCGTGTTTGGCTGGTTGCCGTCAATCCTCATCGGTCGCGGACTGACGCCGACCCAGGCAGGCCTGGTGCTTTCGGGTTCGGTGATCGTGCAACTGGCCAGTTCCCTGGCCGCGCCGTGGCTGGCCACACGCGGCAAGGATCAGCGTCCGGCGATCGTTATCGTGATGCTGATGACCCTCGGCGGCTTGTTCGGTTGCCTTTACGCACCGATCGAAGGCCTGTGGGGCTGGGCGATTCTGCTCGGCCTGGGCCAGGGCGCTACCTTCAGCCTGGCGTTGACCTTGATCGTGCTGCGCTCGCGGGACTCCCACGTGGCGGCGAACCTGTCGAGCATGGCCCAGGGCTTCGGCTACACCCTGGCCTCCATGGGGCCGTTCGCGGTCGGAATCGTGCATGACTGGACCGGCGGCTGGACGGCCGTGGGCTGGATTTTCGGGGTGATCGGCCTCGGTGCGATCGTCGCCGGGCTTGGCGCCGGGCGTTCGCTGTACGTGCAGGTGGTCAGCGAGAAGGTCTGAACTGCAAGTACACAGTCCAGACCGGAAGTGGCGCGTAGAGTTGGCAGGCGAGCTGGCACCGAACTCAGTTTTGTCCGAGGCAGGGTCTCGGGCAATGCTGGCCGGTGTCAGCGTCAGGGCCTTAGAGGTATTTCATTTCAAACGTCATTGAACCGTCGAGAGCAACCTCTTCGTTCAATGTCAGACCGTCTGCACGGGCGATCCACGCCCTGATCTGCACATCCATCGAGACGCTCTCCGCAGCAATGGGGGTGGTATCAGATAGAGAGCTGACCGACAGATACTGATTTGGAGCTATATGCGGTGCGGGTTGCCAGGTGTCTCCCTGATTCACCGACAGAATCGATCTCGCGCTTTCGCCGTCCGCCACAACGTTGTGAAGCCACGGTACAAAGTGGCCCAGCCTCTCATTCGCAGGGGTCAATCCCATACCGAAATGTGTGAAGGACGTTGTGCCGGGCCGATTGTCGATGACATGCATCGCAAATCTTGTCGGTGCCTCACACGTGACATTCAGTTGCTTTGTTTGCGGAGTCAGCGTCGTCAAAGTTGTTTGATTGAGATTCGATTTCCGAATTTCGCCAAAGTTGACATTACTGCCACCGGGGAAGCTTGGTGTGCAGGCTGATGGCCTGATGATGCCCGTGACGGTCAGGTCAGCGGTTGAAGCCGCCAACGCATAGGGCGTAATGCCGATCAGCGTGGTGGCGGAGAGTGCTGCAAAGTATTTTTTCATGTTTTTACTCACGTTTTGGTTATGGTCCTGGCTGGCCCAGGGGGCTTCATTGCACCCGGGGCTGGACAGGATCGGGTTGGGTGTTACAGGTAATGAATCTCGATCGTCCCCGCGCCATCCAGATGGATGGCACTGCTCAAGTCCAGGCGTTGGGTGGGGGCGATGACCGCATTGATGGTCACGGTGGTGGTGAGGTTCTGGATCAGAACCGGACCTCCATGACTGCCGGCGGTGTCGGTGAAACCCAGATAGCTTTTCTGGGCAATGGCGATCGGGTTGCTGTTGGCCGTGCTCCATGCCGCACCGGCGGTGCTGGAGTCGGTTCGATAGAGACGAGTGAAGCTGTCGGCCCGGGCTTCGGTCGGGTCGATGCTCAGCGAGTACAGGCCGATTTTGTTGTTGCGGGCGTCGCTACCGAGGCCGTAGTAAGTCTCGCTGTTGATCGTCGCGGTGCCTGCGCGGTTGTCGTGCATGACCAGGGCGAACGAAGCGGGCGCATCGCAGCTGATGCTCAGCACCAGGGACCGGGATGGCAGGGGGGTGCCCTTGTCAGGGTTGAGGCCGTTTTTCGTCAGCGTGCCAAAGTTGACCACGCCGCCGTTGGACAGCACCGGCTTACAGGCGGCCGGTGCGAATCGGGCGCGCAAGACAGCCTCTTTGGTGTGGCCGGAAGCCACGGCGTCGAACATCCCGGACGCGTCCCAGGTCACGGTGTCACGCAGCGGCATCCCTTGGTCCTGAACCCAGGCGGTCAGCTCAAGTTGCGCCGAAAAATGGCGCCCTTGCAGCGGCACGCCGGCCTCCACGGGAACCACCCCGTGCGCGGGTCTCCAGATCAGGCTGGAACCCGTTTCGACGGGCGATTGACCGACACCGGCAATCAGGCCGATATCCACCGATTGGCCATCGAGCACGGCACCGTGAATACGCATTCGATAGCTACCACGCTCGGCAAAGTGAAAGCGCTCGGCCGTCGCGGCCATGGCCCGGTAAAAAAGGCTCATGTCCATCGGCTGTGGGCAGCTCAGGCTCAGGTTGGTGTGACGCTCGCCGAGGTTGCGTTCCGGTGCGAGATCGGGCCGGATCGCCCGGTTCATCAAGCCGTAGTCGAGCACGGGCTGGCTCAGGTTGAGCCGGCAATCCTCGGGCAGCGACCAGGCGGGCGATGTGAATCCACTGAATGTCAGGGGCGCCAGAATCAGTAGCAGATAACGGGACAGGTTCATGCATTGATCCTCAGTGAGTTCGGCACTTGGCGGGGGCGGTTTCGTAGTAGGCGTTGGTGTCGGCCTCTTCCGGCAGTTCCAAACGCAATTCGCAGCGCTCCAGCCCCGGTGCGCTGATCCACAGCGCACGGCGGTCGAGGACGTTGGGCAGAAACACCAGGCCGTCGTCCTGCACCAGGGTGACGAACTCACCCTCTTCGGTATTCACCGTCGCGCCGCGTGGCAAGGGTGCACCGTTAGCGGTAGTGACCTTGAGCAGCGCTCGACGGGTCAGGCTGACGCCGAATTCCACTTTGTCGACGGCACCGCGTCCGGCGGAAACCACGGCCAGTCCGTTGCTGATGTCGGCGTTGCGCGGCAGGGTCTTGGTATCGACCTGCACTGGACTGCGACCGTAAGCCGCCACTTGCGCAATCACCGCCTGGCCTTGCCCGTCCGTCCAGACCGGACCGCTGGGCGTCGAGACTTTGATGGCGTCCATGCCGCCCACCGACAGCAGGGCAAAGGTGTCGCGCACCGGATAAGGCGACAGCGTCAAGCCACCGCCGTGCAACACGGCTGCGCCGCGAGCGCTGGCCTGATAGCTGGAGCGCTCGGCGTCGGTGCGGGTGTAGTTCAGGTCCAGTTGGCTGTAGCGCGGTAACAGCGAAACGCCGGCCGTCGACTGCACTTGGCGGTCACGGGTGTCATGTTCGACACCGATCCCGTACGCCAATTGATCGTTGATCTGTTCCCTCATACCCACGCCACTGCGGTACTCGCCGCCGGAACTGCGTACCCAGGTGCGCGCCCGACGGGTCTGACCCAAGGGCATGCTGATGTTCAGGAAAACGCTGTCATCGTTGCGGTCTGCCCCGCTGACTTGCCACTCGGCTGTCGCGGAGATCGACACCCCACCCATGCTGGTGCCCCATGAGGCCAGCGCGCGGCTGCTGCTTTGGCCATCGAACGAGCTGGAACGGCTGAAACCACTGCCGAACGCGCCGAGCCACGGATGAGACCAGGACAGGGCAGCGCTTTGTTGGTCGCGGTAGCGGGATTGAGTGACGTTGGACGTGTTGTCAAACACCGCCTCCTCAAGTTCCTGGTAACCCCGGGTCCGATAGGAGCTGCCCGCACTCAGTGACCACCGGTCACTCAAGCGGTGCGAGACATTCAAGCCAGCCTGAAGTCCCTGACTGGCTTGCCTTCCACTGGCGTCCACAGCGGTCAGCGTGGCTTCTACCGTGGTGTCGGGCCAGGGTAATAGACCCACGCCGATACCTGCCGCGCGATAGTCGGCGGCACCGGTCAGGCCTGCGCTGAGCAGGACCTGCGGGTGAATCGCCCCACTCCATCCGCCGCTCGCCACCCAGGGATTGCCCGCCTGTTCATTGCCATTACTGCGCACGTGTCCGGCCGCCAGCGAAAAACCGGGAGCGGGCAAGCCAATGCCGAGCATGGTGGCGGGTACGGTAAAGCGGCGCTCGCTGCCATCGGCTTCCTTGATGGTGACTTCCACGTCGGAACGGCTGTTGAGACGGCGTACGCCGGTGAGCGAAAACGGCCCGGCGGGCACCACGGTGGAATGAATCAGAGAGCCGTTTTGCCTCACCTCGACCTGAGCCTGGCTGTTGGCAATGCCATCGATGACCGCGCTTTGGCCTTCGACCTGCAGCGCTTGTTCATTCAGCACCTGCAGCCCGGTAATTTGCGCGCCGGCCAGCACCGGGTTGTAGAGATTGATCTGACCGGCTTGCAGCACCGCTTCGTGACTGGCGAAGGTGCGTTGGGCGTAGGCCGCGATGTGTGTTGTGCGGGACACTTCGTCTTGCCAGGTCTGCACTTGACGACTGCGCACAATCCAGTCACCTGCATTGAAGCCAAGTTCAGTATTGGCCGAGATATAACGACTCGTACTGTCGCCTGAACGGCTGCGCAAACCGCTGACGTCGTAATTGAGCAAGGCGGCAACGCCGCCGGTTTGAAAGCCGGAAACATCCCGTGCAATCGCACGTATCGCGTCTGTGGGCACGATCAGGGATACGGCAAGGTTCGCGGGATCCGCGTCGATGATGGTCTGCGGCGAGGCGTCGAGGAAGTCGTGACAGCGGCCACCGTCCAGCATACGGTCGGGCACGTTCAGGTTGGCCGCATCGAGCAAGGTGCGGTCGAAGCACAACACGCCATCGTCATTGAAGGTGGCGTCCACGCGTCCCTGGCGTTGGCCATTCACGCTGAGTGTCACCGGGTGTTTTCCCGCAGTGAAGCGCGGGGTTTGCATCAGCAACGTCGCCAGCGCCGGATCAATGCCTCGCTGCATCAACGTGTTTCTATCGAACGACGTCGGCGACGACACGTTAGCCTCGACGTCGAGCACCATCAGAGTGTTGGTCAGCAGCAACGCCATCGGCGCCCGCCGTATCAGCTGTAAGTGGGGGCAGGCTTGAGTAATGGGCACGGTGTTGCCGTCACGGTAAATCAATACTGTGTTCATTGGGTTCACTTGGGTTATGCCGGCGTATTGCTTGTTTCGCCGTGGCCCTGACAGGTCTGTGGCTACGGCTCGTTGGCCGTCGCCTTGAAATGCTCTTTGGCGCTGTCAGTGCCGGGCTCAGGATTTGATCGGTGCCTCGTAGTGCGGCACCGCAAACCCGTAGACAGTGGCCGGCTGGAAACGCACGTGGGTCGCAGCCCCTGCGGGCACCTCGACGCTGATGTGTTCACCGGGCAACACATAGGTTTTCGGCAACATCGCGTTGACCGCAGAAGGCAACAAGTGCAGCTCCTGTCCCAGCCGGACCACGTAAGGCGTGTCGTTGCGCACGGTCAGATGACCGTTTCCGAGCGACCAATGCAGGTCGGTCCAGGGGGTGCGATTGGGCGCCAGCCCCGTGGGGTGAAGGATCACCGGCAGGTTCTGGCGAACCGTCACCCCGACACGGGCATGCCCGGCTTCGGCGGCGGGTTTACCTTGGGGAATACCTTCGAAGATCACTCGCTTCAAACGTTGGGTCAGCAGGGGTTTTTCCGTTTGCAGGATGAAACGCACCAGTTGGGTTTTCGAGGCTTCGACGCGCGTCAACGGCGGAGTCACGAACACCAGGGATTCTTCATCTTCCGGAATGTTTTCAATGGTGACGTGCATCAAGGCCATATTGGCATCGGTGTTGGTCACGGAAACGGAGGCTTCGCCGTCGCGCTCGTTGATGATGACCACTGAGGTGTCCGGCACCATGCCATCGGCCAGGGCGCGACCGCAGAGCACAAAGGCCAGCGTGCCCAGGCAGAAACTCAGCCACCGCAATCGATGGGTTGTCTCCACTGGATTGTTCATGGCGGTCAGGAGGTATAAACGCTTTTCCATGTATCGGCTCTTCCTTGAGGAACAATTGTTGGAAGTTTCTCTGTGTGAAGGGGACGCAATTTATCGAGGGATTTATTTCGCTGGAATGCAACTATTACGAAAGTCAGGGTTTAAGCGTGCGAAATGAAGTCGTAAGCCAGAAATGTTCTTTTGTAATCTTTCGAATGGTTATGTGGTGTAGTGCATATTGCTTTGGTGTGTAGGGCAGTTCTCGTTGTTTTATAGGAGAAGTTACATTGTCCCGAATATATTGAGTTGAGCGTTTTCAAGGTCGAACAGGGTCATTGTGGTCTTCATGGCTCAGCGCTATTTTTTTCGCACTCCAGCCACCCAACAGGATAAGTCCGACAATGCGCGTAATCATCGCCGATGATCATCCTGTCGTCCGTATCGGCTTGCGGATGCTCGTAGATGTGAACAAAACCTGTGTGGTAGTGGGTGAAGCCGATGGGCCCGACAGTCTGTTGAAACTGCTTTGCACCACACCCTGTGATCTGCTGATCACGGATTTTTCCATGCCGGGCAATTTACAGGTTGATGGTCTGAAAATGCTGGGCGGGGTAAGACGACGCTATCCGAAGTTGCCGATCATTCTGGTTACCATGTTTGCCAATATCACGGCGCTGAGAATGGCGTTCGCTCAAGGTGTGATGGCGATTGTCGCCAAGGGCGCCTCGGCGATGGAGTTGCCCCAGGCGATCAAATCAGTTGGCGAAGGACGACGATTTGTCAGTGAGTCCTTGCGTACATTATTGCTGCAGGAAGACGCACGGGCTCAGTCAAGTGCCTGTTCACTGTCGCCCAAAGAGCACGAGGTTGTCAGAATGCTCGCCAGCGGTATGACTGTCAGCCAAATTGCCGGTCACTTTAAACGCAGCGTTTCGACGATCAGTAAACAAAAGAAAATGGCGATGCAGCGGCTGGGTATTACTACTGATGTAGATCTTTTTGCTTATGCCCGTGAAAGTGGCATGGTGCATTAGTAGGTGTCCACTGGTATGGCAGTCAAGTAAACGTAACTTGTTGTTGTCGGGTGGATCACCAAGGTAGATGCTTTCCAAATTACTTGCTTGTCTCAATTGTCTAGTGGCGAATTTTTCCTGCGCGGCACTCGTGTGCATCTCGGGTCTAGTGCGACATTAACAATGCTGCCTGAAGTTCAACGCCCTACTGCTCAAGTCCCGCCAAAAGCGCTGTGGCACCATTTTTATGGTGAATGGCGATAGTCATTCCTGTCTTCGCGGATTATCGTGCTGGCCTATTGATGATATTCACGGAGCCTGCCCATGAGTGATGCCCACAACGCCTTGATCACCCGGTTTTACCAGGCCTTCCAGCGGCTGGATGCCGAGGCGATGAGTGCCTGCTATACCGATGACGTGGTGTTCAGCGACCCGGCCTTTGGCGAACTTCGCGGTCGCGATGCCGGCGACATGTGGCGCCTGCTCACCACCCGGGCCAAGGATTTCTCCCTGACGTTCGACAATGTGCGCAGCGACGAACGCAGCGGTGGCGCCCATTGGGTCGCGACCTACCTGTTTAACCAGACCGGCAACATTGTGGTCAACGACATCCAGGCGCGTTTCGTTTTTCGCGATGGCAAGATCTGCGAGCACCACGACACCTTCGATCTATGGACCTGGTCGCGTCAGGCGCTGGGTATCAAGGGCTTGCTGCTGGGCTGGACGCCGATAGTGAAAAACGCTGTTCGCGCGCAGGCCTTGAAGGGCCTGAAGGCATTTCAGGCTGCTCGCTGATAAGATCGCGGCTTGTTTCCTTTCAAGCCTTGATCGTGACGTGACCACCCACAGTAAAAACCCTGTCGACGCCGAACCTGCGGTGAGCAAACCCTGGTTCGTCTACCTCGTGCGCGCGGCCAATGGTTCGCTCTACTGCGGGATCAGCGACGATCCCGTGCGGCGATTCGCCAAGCACCAGAGCGGCAAAGGCGCACGCTTCTTCCTCTCCAGCCCGGCGATGGCGCTGGTCTACACCGAAGCTTGCCGCGATAAAAGCGAAGCGCTGCGTCAGGAGCGGCTGATCAAGAAACTCAGGAAAAGCGCCAAGGAATGCCTGGTGGCCAGTGCGGCCGCCGGCTTATCAATCTGACTGATCGGTTCCCATCAGGCAGATCCGTATTCTGCCAATCGATTGCGCGCTAAGCTGCAGACTCCTTCAGCGTGCGGCGGAGCCGAGCATGTCCGAGTTGATTCTTCATCATTACCCGACGTCCCTCTTCGCCGAAAAGGCCCGACTGCTGTTGGGATTCAAAGGTTTGTCCTGGCGCTCTGTGAAGATTTCGCCAGTGATGCCCAAACCCGATCTCACGGCGTTGACGGGTGGCTACCGCAAGACCCCGGTATTGCAGGTTGGCGCGGACATCTATTGCGATACCGCGCTTATCGCCCGCCGTCTGGAACAGGAAAAAGCCCTGCCGGCGTTTTTCCCCGATGGCCAGGAAATGATCACCGCGGCCTTCGCCGCATGGGCTGATTCGGTGGTGTTCCAGCATGCGGTCAGCCTGGTGTTCCAGCCGGAATCGATCGCCGTGCGTTTCGCCAGTCTGCCGCAGGAGGCCATCAAGGCATTTCTGGCTGATCGCGCAGGGCTGTTCAGCGGAGGCAGCGCGACCAGGTTGACCGCAGAGCAAGCGCGGCATCAATGGCCAACGATCATGGCGCGCCTGGAGCAACAACTGCAGCGTGAGCAAGGTGACTTCCTGTTTGGCGAACCGTCGATTGCCGACTTCGCCATGGCGCATCCGCTGTGGTTCCTCAAGGCGACACCGGTGACGGCGCCGCTGGTGGATAACTATCCGGCGGTATCGGCCTGGTTGGCGCGGGTGCTGGGGTTCGGACATGGCGCACCGAGCGAGATGAGCTCGGAAGAGGCGCTTGAGGTTGCGCGTAGTGCCACGCCAGCGGCGTTGCCGGATGAGGTATTTGATGAGCCGAATGGTTTCAAGGCGGGCCAGCACGTGGTGATTGCAGCGACCGACTACGGCGTTGATCCGGTGGCGGGGGAGTTGTTGTTTGCCGGTAGCGAAGAGCTGATCCTGCGCCGCGAGGACCCACGAGGGGGTGTCGTGCATGTGCACTTTCCACGGTTCGGATTCCGCATCGAAGCCCTCTGATCTCTGTAGGAGCGAGCTTGCTCGCGATGGTCGTGAACGATAACGCGTAAAACCAGATGCCCAGCGCGCCCTTGGGTTTTTCGCGAGCGAGCTCGCTCCTACAGGTTTTGTTACTTCAGTGCCGCCAGAATCGCATCCGGGTCATGCCCGCGAATCAGCGTTCCGTTCACATCGATGAACGGAATCCCGCCGCCGCCCAGCGCTTCATAGGCCTTGCGAGCCTCGGCGTCCTTCTCGATATCGAACTCCCTGTACGGAATGCCTTTTTGATCGAGAAAGCGCCGGGTCAGTTTGCAGTAGCCACACCACTGCGTGGTGTAGAGCACGACCTTGGCCGTGGCCTGCGTCTGCTCGGACACCACTTGCGAAGGCTTGAACACCCGCTCGATCTTGCCCCAGTCCTGATAGACCACGACCACCAGCAGGATCAGCAGGACTTTCTTCAGGACGTTGCCAACCATCAGTTGCGGCGCTTGAGCTGGTCGGTGAGCGAGGTCGGCAGGCCCTTGATGATCAGGGTGCCGGCTTCTTCGTCGTACTCGATTTTCGAGCCCAGCAAGTGCGCCTCGAAACTGATCGACAACCCTTCGGCGCGACCGGTGAAGCGGCGGAACTGGTTGAGGGTACGTTTATCGGCCGGGATCTCCGGCGACAGGCCGTAGTCCTTGTTGCGGATGTGGTCGTAAAAGGCCTTTGGCCGTTCCTCGTCGATCAGTTCCGACAGTTCTTCCAGGCCCATGGGTTCGCCGAGCTTGGCCTGGCTGCTGGCGTAATCCACCAGGGTCTTGGTTTTCTCTCGGGCCGACTCTTCCGGCAGGTCTTCGCTTTCAACGAAGTCACTGAAGGCCTTGAGCAGGGTGCGGGTTTCGCCCGGGCCATCGACGCCTTCCTGGCAGCCGATGAAGTCGCGGAAATACTCCGATACCTTTTTGCCGTTCTTGCCTTTGATGAACGAAATGTACTGCTTGGATTGCTTGTTGTTCTGCCATTCCGAGACGTTGATCCGCGCCGCCAGATGCAGCTGGCCCAGGTCCAGGTGCCGGGACGGGGTGACGTCCAGTTGCTCGGTCACCGCGACGCCTTCGCTGTGGTGCAGCAGGGCGATCGCCAGGTAGTCGGTCATTCCTTGCTGGTAATGGGCGAACAGGACGTGGCCGCCGACCGACAGGTTGGATTCTTCCATCAGCTTTTGCAGGTGTTCCACCGCTACACGGCTGAAGGCGGTGAAGTCCTGGCCGCCGTCCAGGTATTCCTTCAGCCAGCCGCTGAACGGAAAGGCACCGGACTCCGGATGAAACAAACCCCAGGCTTTGCCCTGTTTGGCGTTATAGCTTTCGTTGAGGTCGGCGAGCATGTTCTCGATGGCGGCGGACTCGGTCAGTTCAGAGTCGCGGGCGTGGAGAACTGCGGGTGTGCCGTCGGGTTTTTTGTCGATCAGGTGGACGATGCAATGGCGGATCGGCATGGGCTTCTCGGCTGGTTGTAGAGAGCAGGGCGGGCTCCCCGAAAAAGCGCCCAGTGTACCGCAACCATTGGTTTTGGAGCGGTACGAAGGGCAATTGCACGGTAACCGGCAGCCCTTATGCATTTTTTTGCCGATTTAGAGCAATAAAGCTGACCAAATGGGTAGCTAGAGGCGGATATTTCCCCGTCTCTGTGCTAGTTTTGCCCGGTCTTGCGCGAAGTCACTGCGTTAAGCGTGCAGTCAGCATTTGTCAGGTCGAACCAAACCCTGATTTCGGCATCTATAACCCGACTCGTCGCGGTTATCGCCGAGGGTGCCAGATCCAGAAGATCGGGCTCGATGGCTGACACTGCACTCTGCAATCCATATGAATTTGATAGGGAAGGAACACTACATGGCTCTTACTAAAGACCAACTGATCGCCGACATCGCTGAAGCTATCGACGCGCCAAAAACCACCGCGCGTAACGCTCTGGACCAACTGGGCCAAATCGTTGCCGATCAGCTGGAAAACGGCGGCGAAATCACTTTGCCAGGCATCGGCAAACTGAAAGTGACTGAGCGTCCTGCCCGTACCGGCCGTAACCCTTCGACTGGCGCTGCCATCGAAATCCCTGCAAAGAAAGTGATCAAGCTGGTTGTGGCCAAGGGCCTGACCGACGCTGTGAACAAGTAAGACGCAGTGAAAAAAACCGTGCGCCGGAGCGATCCGGGCACGGTTTTTTTGTGCCTGCGATTCAGCACGCAACGCAGAACCCATGTGGGAGCGGGCTTGCTCCCACGAGGGATCTGGGTCGGTTAGTCGGTTTTGCGCGCCCAACGCTCGCGCCAAACCTGCTGCTGCGCTGGCGTCTGGAACGTCCAGGCCACGAAACGGCTCTGCTTCTGGCCCTGGGACATTTCCACCACCTGGCTTTCCAGCGCGCCGGCCTTCTTCAGCGCGGTCTGGATCGCAGGCAGATTCGACGCTTTGGACACCAGGGTGCTGAACCACAACACCTGCTGAGCCACCTGGGCACTCTCGCTGATCAATTGCGTGACGAATCGCGCCTCCCCGCCTTCGCACCACAACTCCGCCGCCTGACCGCCGAAATTCAGCACCGGCAGTTTGCGTTTCGGATCGGCCTTGCCCAACGCGCGCCATTTACGGCTGCTGCCGCGGGTGGCTTCCTCCAGGGACGCGTGGAACGGTGGATTGCACATCGTCAGGTCAAAACGTTCGGCGTTCTCCAGCAGGCCCAGCAAGATCTGTTTACGGTTGCTCTGCTGGCGAACCTGGATAGCCTTGTTCAAACCATTGGACTGGATGATGGCCTTGGCCGCGGCGATGGCGGTGGCATCGACTTCCGAGCCGAGGAACTGCCAGCGGTAGTCGCTGTGGCCGATCAGTGGGTACACGCAGTTGGCGCCCATGCCGATGTCCAGCACCTTCACGGCCGCGCCACGGGGGATCACGCCGTCATTGCCGTCGGCCAGCAGGTCGGCGAGAAAATGCACGTAATCGGCCCGACCCGGAACCGGTGGGCACAGGTAATCCGCTGGAATGTCCCAATGGGCGATGCCGTAGAACGACTTGAGCAGCGCCCGGTTGAACACCCGTACCGCGTCCGGGCTGGCGAAGTCGATGCTTTCCTTGCCGTACGGATTGATGATCACGAACTTCGCCAGTTCCGGCGTGCTTTTGATCAGCGCCGGGAAGTCGTAGCGACCCTGATGGCGATTGCGCGGATGCAGGCTGGCCTTTTCGCGTGGCTCCACGGCTTTGGCCGGGGTCGCGGATTCAGGCTTTTTACGCGCAGGTTTGGGTGTACGAGGGGTGTTCATGGGCGTGGTCGATTCGGGTATGGCTGAAAGTGGCGGGCATTGTCCCACATCTATTGGCCACTCAGATCAAATGTGGGAGCGGGCTTGTTCGCGAAAGCGGTTTAACATTCAACATCGACGTTGACTGACACGGCGCTTTCGCGAGCAAGCCCGCTCTCACATTTGATTTTTGGTGTTTGCGAGAGTGTGGCGGGCACAAAAAAGGGAGGCCGTTGCGGGCCTCCCTGGTTCATCGCGATTTGCCGTTACAGGCTGGCAATCCGTGCGTGTTGCTCCGCCAGCTTGCCCAGAGCCTGTTCGGCTTCGGCCAGTTTGGCGCGTTCCTTGTCGATGACCTCAGCGGGTGCCTTGTCGACGAAGCCGGCGTTGGACAGCTTGCCGCCCACGCGTTGCACTTCGCCTTGCAGGCGCTGGATTTCCTTGTCCAGACGCGCCAGCTCGGCACCTTTGTCGATCAGGCCGGCCATCGGCACCAGCACTTCCATCTCGCCGACCAGTGCGGTGGCGGACAGCGGTGCTTCTTCGCCGGCAGCCAGTACGGTGATCGATTCCAGGCGCGCCAGCTTCTTGAGCAGCGCTTCGTTCTCGCTCAGGCGGCGCTGGTCTTCGGCACTGACGTTCTTCAGGAACAGCGGCAGCGGCTTGCCCGGGCCGATGTTCATTTCGCCACGGATATTACGCGTGCCGAGCATCAGGCCCTTGAGCCATTCGATGTCGTCTTCGGCGGCCTGGTCAATGCGCGCTTCGTTGGCCACTGGCCAAGGTTGCAGCATGATCGTCTTGCCTTCGATTCCGGCCAGCGGCGCGATGCGTTGCCAGATTTCTTCGGTGATGAACGGCATGAACGGATGCGCCAGGCGCAGGGCCACTTCCAGCACGCGCACCAGGGTGCGACGGGTGCCGCGCTGGCGTTCGACCGGCGCGTTTTCGTCCCAGAGCACAGGCTTGGAGAGTTCCAGGTACCAGTCGCAATACTGGTTCCAGATGAACTCGTACAAGGCTTGTGCGGCCAGGTCGAAGCGGAACTGGTCGAGCTGGCGGGTCACTTCGGCTTCGGTGCGTTGCAGCTGCGAAATGATCCAGCGGTCGGCCAGCGATAGCTCGTAGGCTTCGCCGTTCTGGCCGCAATCTTCGCCCTTGTCCAGCACGTAGCGCGCGGCGTTCCAGATCTTGTTGCAGAAGTTGCGATAGCCTTCGACGCGGCCCATGTCGAACTTGATGTCGCGACCGGTGGACGCCAGCGAGCAGAAGGTGAAACGCAGGGCGTCGGTGCCGTAGCTGGCGATACCCTCGGCGAACTCGTCGCGGGTCGCCTTCTCGATCTTCTTCGCCAGTTTCGGCTGCATCAGGCCCGAGGTGCGCTTCTGCACCAGGGTTTCGAGTTCGATCCCGTCGATGATGTCCAGCGGGTCAAGGACGTTGCCCTTGGACTTGGACATCTTCTGGCCCTGGCCATCGCGCACCAGGCCGTGCACATACACGGTCTTGAACGGGACCTGCGGCGTGCCATCCTCGTTCTTGATCAGGTGCATGGTCAGCATGATCATCCGGGCGACCCAGAAGAAAATGATGTCGAAGCCGGTGACCAGCACGTCGGTGGAGTGGAATTTCTTCAGGAATTCGGTCTTCTCCGGCCAGCCCAGGGTGGAGAACGTCCACAGTCCCGAACTGAACCAGGTGTCGAGTACGTCGTTGTCCTGTTGCAGCGCAACGTCCGGGCCCAGGTTGTGCTTGGCCCGCACTTCGGCTTCGTCGCGACCGACGTAGACTTTGCCCGACTCGTCGTACCAGGCCGGAATCCGGTGGCCCCACCACAGCTGACGGCTGATGCACCAGTCCTGGATGTCGCGCATCCACGAGAAGTACATGTTTTCGTATTGTTTCGGCACGAACTGGATGCGGCCGTCTTCAACCGCGGCGATCGCAGGCTCGGCCAGCGGCTTGGTGGACACGTACCACTGGTCGGTCAGCCACGGCTCGATGATGGTGCCGGAACGGTCGCCCTTCGGCACTTTCAGCGCGTGATCGTTGACGCTGACCAGCAGGCCGGCGGCATCGAACGCCGCCACGATCTGCTTGCGCGCTTCGAAACGGTCGAGGCCGGCGTATTCAGCCGGGATCGCGCCGTCGATGCTCTCGTTCAGCGTGCCGTCGAGGTTGAACACCTGGGCGGCAGGCAGCACGTTGGCGTTCTTGTCGAAGATGTTCAGCAACGGCAGGTTGTGGCGCTTGCCGACTTCGTAGTCGTTGAAATCGTGGGCCGGGGTGATTTTCACGCAACCGGTGCCGAATTCAGGGTCGCAGTAATCGTCGGCGATGATCGGGATGCGGCGGCCAACCAGTGGCAGCTCGACGAATTTGCCGATCAGGGCCTGGTAGCGCTCGTCGTTCGGGTTAACGGCCACGGCGGAGTCGCCGAGCATGGTTTCCGGACGCGTCGTCGCGACGATCAGGTAATCGTTGCCTTCAGCGGTCTTGGCGCCGTCGGCCAGCGGGTATTTCAGGTTCCACAGGAAACCTTTCTCGTCGTGGTTTTCCACTTCGAGGTCGGAAATCGCCGTGTGCAGCTTGGTGTCCCAGTTGACCAGGCGCTTGCCGCGGTAGATCAGGCCGTCCTCGTGCAGGCGCACGAAAGCTTCCTTGACCGCTTCCGAGAGGCCGTCGTCCATGGTGAAGCGCTCGCGGCTCCAGTCCACGGACGAGCCGAGGCGGCGGATCTGCCGGCTGATGTTGCCACCGGACTGATCTTTCCACTCCCAGACTTTCTCGAGGAATTTGTCGCGGCCCAGATCATGGCGATTCTGGCCCTGGGCTTCGAGTTGACGCTCCACCAGCATCTGCGTGGCGATACCGGCGTGGTCGGTGCCCGGTTGCCACAGGGTGTTGCGACCCTGCATGCGGCGGAAACGGATCAGGGCGTCCATGATCGCGTTGTTGAAGCCATGACCCATGTGCAGGCTGCCGGTGACGTTCGGCGGCGGGATCATGATGGTGTAGGACTCGCCCGCGCCTTGCGGGGCGAAATAATTCTCTGTCTCCCAGGTGTTGTACCAGGAAGTTTCAATGGCGTGCGGCTGGTAGGTCTTATCCATGCGCGGCGGGACCCTATTGGCATTTATTCAGGAAAAGCCGATGAGTATAGCGGGGATAAGTTGTTACGCGTAGAGCGAGGGGCTAACGGATGGGGGAAAATTCGCGACCGGTCGGGGATGTGCTTTGCCTGTGCCGGCGCCTTCGCGAGCAGTTTTGCTCCCACAGAGGTGCGCGATCACTGTGGGAGCGAGCCTGCTCGCGAAAGCAATCTATCAGGCAACCCGATTCAAATCGTTATGCCGCGTTTCCTTCAGGCACAGCACGGCAATCAAGCTCAGCACCGCTGCCCCGGACACATACCCGCCGACATAGCTCAAGCCGCCCATCGCCACCAGTTTCTGGGCAAAGAACGGTGCCGCCGAAGCGCCGACGATCCCGCCGAGGTTGTAGGCCGCCGATGCGCCGGTATAACGCACGTGGGTCGGGAACAGCTCCGGCAGCAGGGCACCCATCGGTGCGAAAGTCACGCCCATCAGGAACAGCTCGATGCACAGGAACAGCGCCACGCCCCAGGTCGAGCCCTGGGTCAGCAGCGGCTCCATCAGGAAACCGGACAGAATCGCCAGTACGCCACCGATGATCAGTACCGGTTTGCGTCCGTAACGGTCGCTGGCCCAGGCCGACAGCGGGGTCGCGGCGGCCATGAACAGCACGGCGAAGCACAGCAGGGCGAGGAAGGTTTCGCGGGTGTAACCCAGGGTCGCCACGCCATAGCTGAGCGAAAACACCGTGGAAATGTAGAACAGCGCGTAGCACACGACCATCGCACCGGCACCGAGCAGCACCGGCAACCAATACTGGCTGAAGAGCTCGACCAGCGGGATCTTCACGCGCTCTTCGCGGGCCACGGCGTTGGCGAACACCGGTGTTTCGTGGAGCTTGAGGCGAACGTACAGGCCGACCATGACGAGTGCGGCGCTGAGCAGGAAAGGAATGCGCCAGCCCCATGAGCGGAACTGTTCATCGTTCAAGGTCATGGCCAGCGTCAGGAACAGCCCGTTGGCCGCGAGAAAGCCGATGGATGGGCCGAGCTGCGGAAACATGCCGAACCAGGCTCGTTTGCCTTCGGGTGCATTTTCCGTGGCCAGCAACGCTGCGCCGCCCCATTCACCGCCCAATCCCAGGCCTTGGCCGAAGCGCAGCACACAGAGCAATATCGGTGCCCAGGCGCCGATGCTGTCGTAACCCGGGAGCACGCCGATCAGCGTGGTGCACACGCCCATCAGCAGAAGGGAGGCCACCAGGGTCGATTTGCGGCCGATGCGGTCGCCGAAGTGACCGAACAGGGCCGAACCCAGGGGGCGGGCAAGGAACGCGATGCCGAACGTGAGAAAGGCCGAGAGCATCTGCGCCGTGCCGGAAGTCTGTGGAAAGAACACCGGGCCGATCACCAGCGCCGCGGCGGTGGCATAGACGTAGAAATCGTAGAACTCGATGGCGGTACCGATAAAGCTCGCCGTAGCCACGCGGGTCGCGGAGTTCGTCGGTTGTGCAGGCGTGGAATCGCTGTAAGTCGTGCTGGTTGTCATGCGGTTATCCCTGACAGTCATGTGCTCCAGTGGAGCGAATTATTATGGTCGAACACCCAGGGATGTGGGTTTGCAGCGGAGTGCGGGTAGCACGGAGACAGGTGCTTGGGTAAGCGGATCGATTATAGGAAGGAGGCTAACGAATCAACAAGGACAAAAACATCACAGCCTTCGGCAGCGCCTGCACGATGAATGCATTTCAAATGTAGGAGCTGCCGCAGGCTGCGATCCTTTGGCTATTTATTGAGCGGGTACGATCGCTGGAGCCGAACTGGTGTGCCAGACCAATACGCGGGTGACGCGATTGTCTTCGGTCTCGAGGATTTCCAGCCGATATCGGCCGATCTTCAGGCACACCGCACTCTCGGGAATGGTCTCCAGTGCTTCGGTCACCAGGCCGTTGAGGGTCTTCGGGCCGTCGCTGGGCAGATGCCAGCCGAGGCTCTTGTTCAGTTCGCGGATCGACGCGGCGCCATCGATCACCAGGCGGCCATCGGCCTGCGGATGGATGTGCGGGTTGTCCAGGCTTTGCTGGCTTTCGAACTCGCCGACGATTTCTTCAAGAATGTCTTCCAGGGTCACGATGCCGAGCACTTCGCCGTACTCGTCGACCACCATGCCCAGGCGTCGCTGTTGCTTGTGGAAGTTCAGCAGCTGAAGTTGCAGCGGGGTGCTTTCCGGTACGAAGTAGGGCTCGCGACTGGCCGCCAGCAGCGCTTCCAGCGTCAGGCTGCCATCGGGGAGCAAATGGGCGATCTGCCGGGTATTGAGCACGGCTTCGACCTGGTTGATATCACTGTGGAACACCGGCAGGCGCGTGCGCTGGTTGTTGCGCAATTGCTCGATGATGTCCTCGATCGGGTCGTCGAGGTTGATCCCGTCGACTTCACTGCGCGGCACCAGGATGTCGTTGACCGTGATGTTGTCCAGCGCATGGATGCCGGGCAGCGAATGCGGGCGGCAGACGGCGGGCTCGCCATCGTCGAGCCGGTCCCTGGAGGCTTCGTCTTCGCTTTGTTGCACCACTTTGGCTTTACGGTCGAACGGGCGCATCAGCAACTGGCTGATGGCGTTGAGCAGCCAGGCTGCCGGGTAGATGATCTTCAGTGGTACGGGCAGCAGGTTGTTGCCCAGGGCCAGGATCGCATCCGGGTGGCGGGCGGCGAGGGCGCGGGGCACATAGTCGGCGAATACCAGCAGTATCGCGCCAGCACCGAGACAGGCTATCCACGGTCCGTTTTGCGCCCAGGTGAAAATCGCCAGCAAGGTGCAGATGACCACCACCAGCGTGCGGCACAGGGTATTGCAGAAGATCAGGCTGTCGAGCGGGAAGCTCAGCCGGGCCAGCGGCTTGTCGCTTGAGCGCGAGGCCGTGCGCTTGGCCAGTAAATTCAGATGTGCGGATTCGACGGCGGAAAACAGGCCCGACCACAGAATCAGCAGGGCCACTACAGCGAGCATCGGCCCTAAGGGCAAGTCGTCCATTAATGCCGCCCGTCAGATGTGCAGAATGTATTCACGGACCAGCTTGCTGCCGAAATACGCCAGCATCAGCAGGCAGAAACCGGCGAGGGTCCAGCGAATGGCTTTGTGTCCGCGCCAGCCAAGACGGTTGCGGCCCCAGAGCAATACGCTGAAGACGATCCAGGCCAGGCAGGCCAGCAAGGTCTTGTGCACCAGGTGCTGGGCGAACAGGTTGTCGACGAACAGCCAGCCGGAGATCAGCGACATCGACAACAGGGTCCAGCCGGCCCAGAGGAAACCGAACAGCAGGCTTTCCATGGTTTGCAGGGGCGGGAAATTCTTGATCAGCCCGGACGGGTGCTTGTGCTTGAGCTGATGGTCCTGGACCAGCAGCAACAACGCCTGGAACACCGCAATGGTGAACATGCCGTAGGCCAGGATCGACAGCAGGATATGGGCGAGGATGCCCGGCTCCTCGTCGATCACCTGCACCGTGCCGGCCGGTGCGAACTGCGCCAGCAACACAGTGATGGCGCCCAGCGGAAACAGCAGCACCAGCAGGTTCTCCACCGGGATCCGCGAACAGGCCAGCAGGGTCAGGGCGATGACGGCGGCGGCGATCAGGCTCGAGGCGCTGAAAAAATCCAGCGCCAGGCCGATCGGGGTCAGCAGGTGAGTGAGCAGGCTGGCGCCGTGGGCCAGCACGGCGAGGACGCCGAGCGTGACCAGCAGGCGCTTGTTGGCCTTGGCGCAGGTGGCCAGGCGGGTGCCCTGATAGAGGGTCGCAGCGGCATATAAGCAGGCGGCGGCGAGGCTGGTAAGCAAACTGGGTGACAAGGGGAGCATAAGTCCTGTTAGGCAAGCCCGAAAGGCGCTGAGTTTGGCATAGAACCCACGCGGCACGAAAGACCAGACAAGCTGACGGCGAGGTGTCCGCCAGGCGCAGTCTTCGCTATAATCCGCGACCTGCCCACGCCGCAGGCTCGCCGAGCACATCTTTAGTCCGGTCCGGGCCGCCATTTTCCCGGTCTACACAGGGCCTGAAAGGATCGCGCAATGTTTGAAAACTTAACCGACCGTCTCTCGCAGACGCTGCGCCATGTCACCGGCAAGGCGAAGCTGACCGAGGACAACATCAAAGACACCCTGCGCGAAGTGCGCATGGCGTTGCTCGAAGCCGACGTCGCCTTGCCGGTGGTGAAGGACTTCGTCAATTCGGTCAAGGAACGCGCCGTCGGCACCGAAGTGTCGCGCAGCCTGACGCCAGGCCAGGCCTTCGTGAAAATCGTCCAGGCCGAACTCGAAAGCCTGATGGGTGCGGCCAACGAAGACCTGAACCTGAGCGCCGTTCCGCCTGCTGTCATTCTGATGGCCGGTTTGCAGGGCGCCGGTAAAACCACCACCGCCGGCAAGCTCGCGCGCTTCCTCAAGGAGCGCAAGAAGAAGTCGGTCATGGTCGTGTCCGCGGACGTCTACCGTCCGGCGGCGATCAAGCAGCTGGAAATGCTCGCGGGTGAAGTGGGCGTTACCTTCTTCCCGTCCGACCTGAGCCAGAAGCCGGTCGAGATTGCGCAAGCGGCTATTAAGGAAGCGAAACTCAAATTCATCGACGTGGTCATCGTCGATACCGCCGGTCGCCTGCACATCGATGAAGAGATGATGGGCGAGATCAAGGCCTTGCATGCCGCGATCAACCCGGTGGAAACCCTGTTCGTGGTCGACGCCATGACCGGCCAGGACGCCGCCAACACGGCCAAGGCCTTCGGCGATGCGCTGCCGCTGACCGGTGTGATCCTGACCAAGGTCGACGGCGATGCCCGTGGCGGTGCAGCCCTGTCGGTGCGCGCCATTACCGGCAAGCCGATCAAGTTCATCGGTATGGGCGAGAAGAGCGAAGCGCTCGACCCGTTCCACCCCGAGCGTATCGCTTCGCGCATCCTCGGCATGGGCGACGTGCTCAGCCTGATCGAACAGGCTGAAGCGACCCTCGACAAGGACAAGGCCGACAAGCTGGCCAAGAAGCTGAAGAAGGGCAAGGGCTTCGATCTCGAAGACTTCCGCGATCAGCTGCAACAGATGAAGAACATGGGCGGTCTCGGCGGCCTCATGGACAAACTGCCCAACATGGGCGGTGTGAACCTGGCGCAGATGGGCAATGCCCAGGGTGCGGCAGAGAAGCAGTTCAAGCAGATGGAAGCCATCATCAACTCCATGACCCCGGCCGAGCGTCGTGACCCTGAGATGATCAGCGGTTCGCGCAAGCGTCGTATCGCCATGGGTTCCGGCACCCAGGTGCAGGACATCGGTCGCTTGATCAAGCAGCACAAGCAGATGCAGAAGATGATGAAGAAATTCTCCGCCAAGGGCGGAATGGCCAAGATGATGCGCGGCATGGGCGGAATGTTGCCCGGCGGCGGCATGCCGAAAATCTAAAGAATTCGCGCAAGGGCTTGCTCTTGCGCAGCCCACATGGAAGTGGGATCTCCAGCAAACCCGCACTTGGCGGGAGCTGACCGGCCGTTTTCATCGACGGCTCTATAGCAAATCTGCATGGCGTCCGATAGGCCGCCGGAAAAAGTCATTTGCAAAAGTCCGGATATTCCTTAGAATATGCGGCCTTTCGGGCACCCATGCCCGCTGTGCCTTTAGATTTGCAGCACCGACTACAGGAACGATGTTCACATGCTAACAATCCGTCTTGCCCTTGGCGGCTCCAAAAAGCGCCCGTTTTACCACTTGACCGTAACCGACAGCCGCAACCCGCGCGACGGTTCGCACAAGGAACAGGTTGGTTTCTTCAACCCGGTTGCTCGTGGTCAAGAAGTCCGTCTGTCCGTGAACCAAGAGCGCGTAGCCTACTGGCTGAGCGTTGGTGCACAACCTTCTGAGCGCGTTGCTCAGTTGTTGAAGGAATCTGCTAAGGCTGCGGCCTGAGCAATATGAACGCGACGCCAGCTGTTGCTGATGATTTGATCGTTATCGGCAAGATTTATTCTGTTCACGGCGTTCGCGGCGAAGTGAAGGTGTATTCCTTTACTGATCCGATTAAGAACCTGCTGGATTACAAAACCTGGACGCTCAAGCGTGACGGCAATGTAAAGCAGGTAGAGCTGGTCAGCGGACGCGGGAACGACAAGTTCCTGGTCGCAAAGCTCAAGGGTCTCGATGATCGTGAAGAAGCGCGTCTTCTGGCCGGTTATGAGATCTGCGTGCCGCGCAACCTGTTTCCTGAACTGACCGACGGCGAGTACTACTGGTACCAGCTGGAAGGTCTCAAGGTCATCGACACCCTCGGGCAACTGTTCGGGAAGATCGATCACCTGCTGGAGACCGGCTCGAATGATGTAATGGTGGTCAAGCCTTGCGCTGGCAGCCTGGATGATCGCGAACGCCTGTTGCCCTATACGGAGCAATGCGTGTTGGCCGTCGACCTGGCCGCGGGCGAGATGAAGGTGGATTGGGACGCGGACTTCTAAGCGTGGCTAACTTGCGCGTAGAAGTGATCAGTTTGTTTCCCGAGATGTTCTCCGCCATCAGCGAGTACGGCATCACCAGTCGGGCGGTGAAACAGGGGCTCTTGCAGCTCACCTGTTGGAATCCGCGAGACTACACGACGGATCGACATCACACTGTGGATGATCGCCCATTTGGCGGTGGTCCGGGCATGGTGATGAAGATCAAGCCCCTGGAAGATGCTCTGGTTCAGGCCAAGGCTGTCGCCGGGGAGGGCGCGAAGGTGATTTACCTGTCGCCCCAAGGCCGTCAACTGACTCAGTCGGCGGTGCGCGAGTTGGCGAATCTGGATGCATTGATCCTGATTGCCGGCCGCTATGAAGGCATTGACGAGCGCTTTATTGAGGCTCATGTCGATGAAGAGTGGTCGATTGGCGACTATGTACTGTCTGGCGGCGAGCTGCCGGCGATGGTCCTGATCGATGCGGTTACACGACTGCTGCCTGGAGCTTTAGGGCATGCGGACTCCGCCGAGGAAGATTCCTTTACGGATGGTTTGCTGGATTGCCCGCACTACACCCGACCGGAGGTGTATGCGGATCAGCGTGTTCCCGACGTATTGCTAAGTGGCAATCACGCGCACATCCGGCGTTGGCGTCTAAAGCAGTCCCTTGGTCGGACCTTTGAACGACGCGTCGATCTTCTGGAAAGCCGCTCGCTTTCTGGAGAAGAGAAGAAGCTGCTCGAGGAATACATCCGCGAGCGGGACGATAGTTAACAACGTATCGATGGTAGATCCGACGATTTACCTTAGGAGCACAGCATGACTAACAAAATCATCCTTGCACTCGAAGCAGAGCAGATGACCAAAGAGATCCCTACCTTTGCCCCGGGCGACACCATTGTCGTTCAGGTGAAAGTGAAGGAAGGCGACCGTTCGCGTCTGCAAGCGTTCGAAGGTGTTGTTATCGCCAAGCGTAACCGCGGCGTAAACAGTGCATTCACCGTTCGTAAAATCTCCAACGGTGTTGGCGTAGAACGTACTTTCCAGACCTACAGCCCGCAAATCGACAGCATGGCCGTTAAACGTCGCGGTGACGTACGTAAAGCCAAGCTGTACTACCTGCGTGACCTGTCTGGTAAAGCAGCTCGCATCAAGGAAAAACTGGCTTAAGTCCAGCTTCCGATGCAGAAAAAAGCAGCCTACGGGCTGCTTTTTTGTTGCCTGTGATTTGTTCCAGACTCCGCGTCGTGGCTTTCGCGAGCAGGCTCGCTCCCGCAGTGGAAGACAGTTCCCTGTGGGAGCGAGCCTGCTCGCGAAGCGATATTTCAGGCGCCGGTGACTTCAGGCTGGATCAACGCCAGCAACGTCCAGCCCGCCGAAGGCTTGAACGCGCTGTCTGGCGTCACCACATGCACCCAGCCACTGTTATCGCGCATGAACAACAACGTCGCGCGAGCCCCGTGCAGCGCCCGGTAATCGTCCCAGCAGAAACCTTCCTTCAGCGTCGTGCTGTACAACTCGGCGCCCTGGCTCAGTTGACTGGCCAGTTTGCCGTAGGTCAGTGCCTCGCTGCCGAGTTGATTGGCGCGATGTTCCAGGCTGGTCCGGTGTTTGTCGGAGCGGCGGCTTTCCAGGCCGCTGGCCAGGCCGAACATCCGCTGATGGCCGAAATCGTGACGAAAACGCATCAAGGCCAAGGTATTCATTTCCCCTGACGGTGACAGTGCCAGCAAATGCCCAAGCCCCACCAGGTCCAAGTGCGCATCGGCATGTTGTGAGGCTGGATTACCGAAGTAAGTCGGTAGGCCGTCCATTCGGGCCGCACGGATGTTTTCCCAGCTGGAGTCGGTGAGCAGGACACGGCAGCCCAGTTGTTGCAGGGCTTTTCCCAAGGTGCGTGCGGGACCGTTGGCGCCAACGACCAGGAAGCCG
Source organism: Pseudomonas fluorescens (assembly GCF_902498195.1). Taxonomy (GTDB): domain Bacteria; phylum Pseudomonadota; class Gammaproteobacteria; order Pseudomonadales; family Pseudomonadaceae; genus Aquipseudomonas; species Aquipseudomonas fluorescens_BU. The sequence continues at coordinate 199,468 of NZ_CABVIY010000006.1, forward strand.
CTCGGTGCCGGCTCTGCCACTTTCAGCAGGCGCGCCAGTGGGCGTGCGGTGGCACTTTGCAACACCACGGTGCCAATGATTACCGCAAACGTCAGCGGCACCAGGAGCAGGGCGCCTTGGTGGCCGACTTCGTCCAGCCGGATGGCGAATACGGCCGACACAGCAGCCGCGACAATGCCGCGCGGGGCGATCCATGCCAGCAATGTCCGCTCGCGCCAGCCCAGGCTGGAGCCCGCCGTACAGAGCAACACGTTCAAGGGGCGGGCAATGAATTGAATGATCAGCAGCAGCATCAACACCGGCGCCCCGAGGGCGATCAAGGCATTCAGGTCCAGCCGCGCGGCGAGCAATATGAACAGCCCGGAAATCAGCAGGACGCTGAGGTTCTCCTTGAAGTGCAGGATATGTCGCACGTCCACGCCCTTCATGTTGGCCAGCCACATGCCCATGAGCGTCACCGCCAGCAGGCCGGATTCATTCATGACTTGATTGGCGGCAATGAAAATACTCAGTACCGCGGCCAGGGACGCCAGGTTGTGCAGGTACTCCGGCAACCAATGCCGCCGGATGATCGAGCCCAATACCCAGCCACCGACCACGCCGAACAGGCAGCCGCACAGAATCACCCCGCCAAAGGTCAGCAGGCTTTGCGTCAGGCCGTCGCCCTCGGCATTGGCGATGATGAAGCTGTAGACCACCACCGCCAGCAATGCGCCGATCGGGTCGATGACAATGCCTTCCCAGCGCAGGATGCTGGCAATCGATGCTTTCGGGCGTACGACGCGCAGCATGGGCACAATGACGGTCGGTCCGGTCACCAGCGTCAAGCTGCCGAACAGGGCCGCCAGCATCCAGTCGAACCCCAGCAGCCAGTGAGTGGCCAGGGCGATGACTACCCAGGTCGCGAGGGCGCCGAGTGTCACCAGGCGACGCACAACGCTGCCGATCTCGCGCCATTCCGACAGATGCAGCGTCAAGCTGCCCTCGAACAGGATCAGCGCTACCGCCAGAGACACGAGCGGCATCAGCAAGGGGCCGAACATTTCCTGCGGATCGAGCCAGTGCAAAACGGGGCCGACCAGAATGCCGGTTAACAGCAGAAACAGAATCGCCGGCAGCTTCAATCGCCAGGCCAGCCATTGGCAACCGAGCGCCGCCGCGCCAATACCGCCAAACGCCAATAAAATCTGCTCTTCGCTCATGGCCGTTCCCTGTTCCTTGAATTAACGGGCTATGAAAGACTAGCGGTCGTTTCTACCGTCCATTTTGATTTTTACTGCGCAGTGACAAGGCTGCGTCTCTTGAGTGCCCATGCCTGCCATCGATCACCCTTTGATAGACCAATTCCTCGATGCCCTGTGGCTGGAAAAAGGTCTTTCCGATAACACCCGCGATGCCTATCGCAGCGACCTTGCACTGTTCAACGGCTGGGTGCAGGAAAAGGGCCTGGAGCTGGTCAATGCGGGTCGCGAGTTGATCCTCGATCACCTGGCCTGGCGGGTCGAGCAAAACTACAAACCGCGTTCCACCGCGCGATTTCTCTCTGGCGTGCGAGGCTTCTATCGCTATTTGTTGCGGGAAAAGCTGATCGCCGTCGATCCAACCCTTCGCGTCGACATGCCGCAGCTCGGCAGGCCGTTGCCCAAATCCTTGTCGGAAGCGGATGTCGAGGCTTTGCTGGCGGCGCCCGATTTAAGCGAGGCGATTGGCCAGCGCGACCGGGCCATGCTTGAGGTCCTGTACGCCTGCGGCCTGCGCGTGACGGAGTTGATCAGTCTGACGCTGGAGCAGGTCAACCTGCGCCAGGGCGTGCTGCGGGTGATGGGCAAGGGCAGCAAGGAACGACTGGTGCCGATGGGCGAGGAGGCAATCGTCTGGGTCGAGCGTTACCTGCGTGATGGGCGTGGCGAGCTGCTCGGCGGGCGTCCCAGCGATGTACTGTTCCCCAGCCAGCGCGGCGAGCAGATGACCCGCCAGACGTTCTGGCACCGGATCAAGCATCAGGCCAAGGTGGCGGGCATCGGCAAGTCGCTGTCGCCGCACACCTTGCGCCATGCCTTCGCCACGCACCTGCTCAACCACGGTGCGGATCTTCGGGTGGTGCAAATGCTGCTTGGCCATAGCGACTTGTCGACCACCCAGATCTACACCCATGTCGCCCGTGCGCGCTTGCAGGACCTGCACGCCAAACACCACCCGCGCGGCTGACCTCGGCCCAGGAGGGGGCGGGCTTGCTCGCGAATGCGGTGTATCAGTCAAAGTGAGTGTCGACTGACACACTGCATTCGCGAGCAAGCCCGCTCCCACAGAACAAGCGCTCATCGGTGCCTTGTATCACCGGCATTCGGCCCCGCGAGCCTTATGTGGTAGGCTTTGCCGGTTTGCACGATGGGCGGTTATGACCCGGTGTTTCGGTACTGGCGTTCTGATCGTCCCATTTGTCCGCCTTCAGGAGTTCTCATGCGTCTGACCCAGATTTTCGCCGCCGCCGCCATTGCGTTGGTCAGCACCTTTGCCGTCGCCGATGACGCGGCCGACAAAGCCATCCGTAAGAGCCTGGAAAACCTCCAGCTCGAAGTGCCGGTAGAAACCATCACCGCCAGCCCGCTGCCGGGCCTCTATGAAGTCAAGCTCAAGGGCAGCCGTGTGCTGTACGCCAGCGCCGACGGCCAGTACGTGGTCCAGGGCTACATGTTCCAGCTCAAGGACGGCAAGCCGGTCAATCTGACCGAGAAGACCGAACGCCTGGGTATTTCCAAACTGGTCAACGATATTCCTGTCGCTGAAACCGTGGTGTACCCGGCCATCGGTGAAACCAAGTCGCACATCACCGTCTTCACCGACACCACCTGCCCGTACTGCCACAAGCTGCATGCCGAAGTGCCCGAGCTGAACAAGCGCGGCATCGAAGTGCGTTATGTGGCGTTCCCGCGCCAGGGCCTGGGTTCGCCAGGTGACGAGCAGCTGCAGGCCGTCTGGTGCTCCAAGGACAAGAAAGCGGCCATGGACAAGATGGTCGACGGCAAGGAAATCAAGGCCGCCCAGTGCGATAACCCGGTGTCCAAACAGTTTGCCCTCGGCCAGTCGATTGGCGTGAACGGTACACCGGCCATCGTTTTGGCTGACGGTCAGGTCATTCCGGGCTACCAGCCTGCGCCACAAGTCGCCAAACTGGCGCTGGGCGCGAAGTAAATTCGCATCGTCAGGGCAAGCCTTGACGGTCATGGTCCGGCAGCGACATCGTCGGGCCATTAATAGAGAGCCGCGAGCATGCGGCTGTTTTTACGGCCGGCCTTGAGTCGGCCGTTTTATGGGGAGTTCACAGTGAAACCGGTCAAAGTAGGCATCTGTGGGTTAGGGACCGTCGGTGGCGGTACCTTCAACGTACTTCAGCGCAACGCCGAGGAAATTGCTCGTCGTGCCGGGCGTGGAATCGAAGTGGCACAAATTGCCATGCGCACGCCAAAGCCTCAGTTCCAAACGACCGGTATTGCGATTACCAACGATGTCTTCGAAGTGGCCACGAACCCTGAGATCGACATCGTCATAGAGCTGATGGGCGGCTACACCGTTGCCCGCGAGCTGGTACTCAAGGCCATCGAGAATGGCAAGCATGTGGTCACCGCGAACAAGGCGCTTATCGCTGTTCACGGCAATGAAATTTTCGCCAAGGCTCGCGAGAAGGGCGTGATCGTTGCGTTCGAAGCGGCCGTGGCCGGCGGCATCCCGGTGATCAAGGCGATCCGTGAAGGCCTGTCCGCCAACCGCATCAACTGGGTCGCCGGCATCATTAACGGCACCGGCAACTTCATTCTCACTGAAATGCGCGAGAAAGGCCGGACCTTTGAAGACGTGCTGGCCGAAGCCCAGGCACTGGGTTATGCCGAAGCCGATCCAACCTTCGACGTCGAAGGCATCGATGCGGCGCACAAGCTGACGATCCTGGCGTCCATCGCGTTCGGCATCCCGCTGCAGTTCGACAAGGCGTACACCGAAGGCATCACCAAGCTGACCACCGCTGACGTGAACTACGCCGAAGCGCTGGGCTATCGCATCAAGCACCTGGGCGTGGCGCGCAGCACCGCGTCCGGCATCGAGCTGCGCGTTCACCCGACGCTGATTCCGGCCGATCGCCTGATCGCCAACGTCAACGGCGTGATGAACGCCGTGATGGTCAATGGCGATGCCGCCGGTTCGACCCTGTTCTACGGTGCCGGTGCCGGCATGGAGCCGACCGCTTCGTCGGTGATCGCCGACCTGGTGGACGTGGTTCGCGCCATGACCTCCGACCCGGAAAACCGCGTGCCGCACCTGGCCTTCCAGCCGGATTCGTTGTCGGCTCACCCGATCCTGCCGATCGAAGCCTGCGAAAGCGCCTACTACCTGCGCATCCAGGCCAAGGATCACCCGGGCGTACTGGCCCAGGTGGCGAGCATCCTGTCGGAGCGTGGCATCAACATCGAGTCGATCATGCAGAAGGAAGTCGAGGAACACGACGGCCTGGTGCCAATGATCCTGCTGACCCACCGCGTGCTGGAGCAGAGCATCAACGATGCGATCGCTGCCCTGGAAGCCCTGGCGGGTGTGGTCGGTCCGGTCGTACGGATCCGTGTCGAGCACCTGAACTAAGCCGTTATCGTTCACCGGGCCAGCGCGCTGGCCCGGGTTTGCGAACTCTGTCTATTGGAGCCAGTCATGCGTTATATCAGCACCCGCGGCCAGGCACCGGCCCTGAACTTCGAAGACGTCCTGCTGGCCGGTCTCGCGACCGACGGCGGTCTGTACGTCCCGGAAAACCTGCCACGTTTCACCCAGGAAGAAATCGCTTCCTGGGCCGGCCTGCCGTATCACGAGCTGGCTTTCCGGGTCATGCGCCCGTTCGTTACCGGCAGCATTCCGGACGCCGATTTCAAAAAGATCCTTGAAGAAACCTACGGCGTGTTCGCCCATAGTGCCGTGGCGCCGCTGCGTCAGCTGAACGGCAACGAATGGATCCTGGAACTGTTCCACGGCCCGACCCTGGCGTTCAAGGACTTCGCCCTGCAACTGCTCGGCCGCCTGCTCGACTACGTGCTGGAAAAGCGCGGCGAGCGCGTGGTGATCGTCGGTGCCACCTCGGGCGACACCGGTTCGGCCGCCATCGAAGGCTGCAAGCACTGCGAAAACGTCGACATCTTCATCCTGCACCCGCACAACCGTGTGTCCGAAGTGCAGCGTCGGCAGATGACCACCATTTTCGGTGAGAACATCCACAACATCGCCATCGAAGGCAACTTCGATGACTGCCAGGAAATGGTCAAGGCGAGCTTCGCCGACCAGGGTTTCCTCAAGGGCACGCGCCTGGTGGCGGTGAACTCGATCAACTGGGCGCGGATCATGGCCCAGATCGTTTACTACTTCCACGCAGCCCTGCAGCTGGGTGGCCCGGCGCGTTCGGTGTCGTTCTCGGTGCCGACCGGCAACTTCGGCGATATCTTCGCCGGTTACCTGGCGCGCAACATGGGCCTGCCGATCAACCAGTTGATCGTCGCGACCAACCGCAATGACATCCTGCACCGCTTCATGAGTGGCAATCAGTACGTCAAGGAAACCCTGCACGCCACCCTGTCGCCGTCCATGGACATCATGGTGTCGTCGAACTTCGAACGCCTGCTGTTCGACCTGCACGGTCGCAATGGCGCGGCGATTGCCGGGCTGATGGACAGTTTCAAGCAGGGCGGCGGCTTCAGCGTCGAGCAGGAGCGCTGGACCGAAGCACGCAAACTGTTCGACTCGCTGGCCGTGGATGATGCGCAAACCTGCGAAACCATCGCCGAAGTCTACGAGCAGACCGGCGAAGTGCTGGACCCGCACACCGCCATCGGCGTCAAGGCCGCACGCGAATGTCGCCGCAGCCTGGATATTCCGATGGTGATCCTCGGCACGGCCCATCCGGTCAAGTTCCCGGATGCCGTGGAAAAAGCCGGTGTAGGCAAAGCCCTTGAGCTGCCTGTCCATCTTTCCGATCTGTTCGAGCGAGACGAGCGTTGCACCGTGTTGCCGAACGACCTGAAAGCCGTTCAGGCCTTCGTCAGCCAGCATGGCAATCGCGGCAAGCCGCTGTAATTAGCGAACGTCTCCACTGTAGGAGCGAGCATGCTCGCGATGGACGTCAACGATAACGCGCCCAGTCTGAATTAGGGCGTTGTCCTGGCGTTCTTCGCGAGCATGCTCGCTCCTACAGGTTGGGGGCGCGCTTCTCCCTCCCGACAAACGCGACCCCTCTGTTTTTTCCCTGTCATCTTTGCCATGCATGCTCTCTCAACCAGAGACGCAACATTCAGAACTTTCTTCTCGGGCCAGCGGTCATTTACTGTAGACATGCCCCAGGCACTTCGTTTTCGGACTATTGAGTGGTGATCGAGATGGAAAGTATCAGTCTCTTGCTCGGTGAGGCTCTGAGCCCGTACCAGGTGACATTGACCCCGTCAGGCCTTCAGGGCGAATGCCGGGTGACATTGAAGAACATGAACGGCAGGGTCGTGGTGGATCGCGAGTTCAACCAGGCGCAGTTGACCGACAAGCGTTCGCTGACCGATGTGGTAGATGGTTTGCATCGCGACCTGCTGATCGCGGAAGGCCGCCTGGAACCCTGTGTGATCGCGGCGTTGCGCAATGCCGCTCAAGACAAGCTGCTGGCCAGCAGAAATTGAATTGCCTTTTGTGGGAACCTTCCTGCACCTGCGTCAGTCAGAGCATTTAACAGCAGGATCAAGCATTGTGCTCCGGTGCTTGTAGCTTGCTGCTACTGGCTTTTTCACAGGCCACGTTTAACCCCGAGTCGTCTCCCCACTTCTCGGGGTTTCTTTTGCCTGGAATTTGTCATTGCCCGGCTTGCTGCTCGAAAAACGCCTTGGCGGCTTGCAGGTATTCGCTGCGGCTTTCGGGGTCGAGCCACGCGGCGTAAGCCTCGCTCAGGTGGTCGCGGGGCAGGGCGCGCAGCAGTTGGTTGATCTCAATGATCGCCTGCCGGCCTTGGGGGGTATCCGTACAGCCGATGTAGCCGGACAGGTACTTGCCGGTGCCGCGAATCGGGTAGAACTGCAATTCGTCCTCGGCGATGCCGTGCTGCTGGGCCTGGTAGCGGATTTCCGGGCGATAGCCCAGCAGTAACTGCAAGCGTCCCAAGCGTTGCATTTGCAGCAGGCTGCCCAAGGCGTCGTTGCCGTAGTGGAGCGTCAGGGCCTTGGGCGGAGCCTGTTTGAGCAGCGTGTCGAGGAAATCGCCATAGTTGCGCTCGGCAACAATTCCCAGCGTGACGTTGCCGGGGGCCAACAGGGCCGAGAGATCCACTTCTCCGTCCTTGATAAAAGGCGACAGCACCTCGCGATCGATACGTCGTACGGCCAGGCCGTTGCTCATGGCGCGAAAGACCGGAATGGAAAATGCGATCCAGGTTTCGCGCTCCTTGCTCCAGTTCAGCGCCGCATCGCACGTAAAGGATGACTCATGGAGCATCTGCAAGCCGCGCGCGCGATTGACCTTCATCACGCTGTGCTGGTACTGCGGCATGCCGGCGATCAGCGTCCTCAACAGCTGATCAATGACCCCCTGGCCTTTTTTTGGCCCATCGAAAATGAACAGCGGTGGTAAATCGCGCTTGAGCCAGACCAGGGTTTGCTTGGGTTGCGCCAACGCCGTGGGCGCCAGCGTGGTGATCAGCAGCAGACCCAGCAATGCGCAGAGCACCCGCCCGCTGTGCAGCAGGCAGTGCTTGATGGACCGCGCAATCCGGCGCTTCAGCTCAGATGGCTCCGTCTTTGCGCAGTTGTGTGATCTGCGACGCGTCATAGCCAAGTTCCTGGAGTACCTGTGCGTTGTGCTCGCCCAGTTGCGGCCCGACCCATTCACAATCACCGGGTGTCTCTGAGAGTTTCGGCACGATTCCCGGCATCTTGAAATCTTTGCCATCCGGCAGCTTGGCTTGCAGGAACATTTCCCGGGCCAGGTACTGCGGATCACTGAACATGTCTTCGGCGCTGAAGATCCGGCTGGCGGGTACATCGGCCTGATTCAGCTGTTCCAGCACCGTGTCGAGCGGCAGCGAATTGACCCAGCGATCGATGACCCCGTAGAGCTCGTCGCGACGGCTGTCACGCCCGTCATTGCTGGCAAGCACCGGGTCATTGGCCAGGTCTTCGCGGCCAATGATCAGCATGAAACGCTTGAAGATCGCATCGCCATTGGCGCCGATCTGCACGTGTTTGCCATCGGCGCTGGTGTGAATCGAGGAGGGGGTGATGCCGGGCATGATGTTGCCAGTGCGTTCGCGGATGAAACCGAACACGTCGAACTCAGGGACCATGCTTTCCATCATGGCAAAGATCGCTTCATACAGCGCCACGTCCACCACTTGTCCCTGACCGCCATTGACCTCGCGGTGACGCAGCGCCATCAGTGCGCCGATCACACCCCAGAGCGCAGCGATCGAGTCGCCGATGGAAACGCCGGTGCGCACCGGTGGCCGGTCTTCGAAACCGGTGATGTAGCGCAGGCCGCCCATGGATTCACCGACAGCGCCAAAGCCCGGTTGATCTTTCATCGGGCCGGTCTGGCCGAAGCCCGAGAGCCGCACCATCACCAGTTTCGGGTTCAGGGCATGCAAGACGTCCCAGCCCAGTCCGAGTTTTTCCAGGACGCCCGGGCGGAAGTTCTCGATGAGGATGTCCGCTTCGCTCAGCAGTTTTTTCAGGATCGCCAGGCCGTCCGGGTGCTTCAGGTTCAGGGTCAGGGACTTTTTATTGCGCGCCTGCACAAACCACCACAGCGAGGTGCCCTCATACAACTTGCGCCACTTGCGCAGTGGATCGCCACCGTCCGGGGATTCGATCTTGATCACCTCGGCACCGAATTCGGCGCAGATGCGCGAGGCAAACGGGCCGGCAATCAAGGTGCCCAATTCAATGACTTTCAGACCTGCGAGCGGTTTGGCGGTGAACGACATACGGGATCCTGTAGGACAATAGGCTTGGTGAATACAGACTTTTAACATAGCCGACTGTCAGGCGCTCACGGTAGATCGCCATCAATTCGATGATTGCCTGTCGCATCGGTTAGACTTGCCGCCTTTCCCCGTATCAAGAAGCCCGTTCATGGCCCAGCCGTCCACGACCTACAAGTTTGAACTGAACCTGACCGACCTCGACCGCAGCGTCTACGAGAGCGTCAAGCAGACCATCGCCCGTCACCCTTCGGAAACCGAAGAGCGCATGACCGTGCGTCTTTTGGCCTACGCCCTCTGGTACAACGAGCAGCTGTCCTTTGGCCGTGGTCTGTCAGAAGTGGATGAGCCCGCGTTGTGGGAAAAAAGCCTGGATGACCGTGTCCTGCACTGGATCGAAGTCGGCCAGCCAGATGCCGAGCGCCTGACCTGGTGTTCGCGCCGCACCGAACGCACCAGCCTGCTGGCCTATGGCAGCTTGCGCGTGTGGGAAGGCAAAGTGGTGCCGGCGGTGAAAAACCTGAAAAACGTCAACATCGCCGCGGTGCCCCAGGAAGTCCTGGAAACCCTGGCCAAAGACATGCCGCGCGTAATCAAGTGGGACGTGATGATCAGCGAAGGGACGATTTTCGTCACCGACGACCGTGGTCAGCACGAAGTCCAGTTGCAGTGGCTGGCCGGCGAACGCGGCTGATCAATCGCCGCTGGACCGCGTCATCCGGATTTATCCTACGTATTCAAGAGAAGCCCCTGTCGCCCCATGCGCATCGAACCTCGCCTGCTGCCCGATACCCTGCCATTCCTCGGTGATATTCCACCCCTGTTGACCCGCCTGTACGCGGCGCGGGGCGTGCAGTCCGAAGCGGAGCTGGACAAGAGCCTGGCGCGGTTGATTCCGTTCCAGCAGCTCAAGGGCATCGAAGCCGCGGTGGATTTGCTGGTGACGGCGCTGGAGCAGCGCCAGCGGATTTTGATCGTCGGCGATTTCGACGCCGACGGTGCGACGGCCAGCACCGTTGGTACCCTGGGTTTGCGCCTGCTGGGCGCGGCGCATGTCGACTACCTGGTGCCCAACCGGTTCGACTACGGCTACGGCCTGACCCCGGAAATTGTCGCAGTGGCGCTCGAACGCCAGCCCCAGTTGCTGATCACCGTGGACAACGGCATTTCCAGCGTCGAAGGCGTGGCGGCGGCGAAAAAAGCCGGGCTCAACGTATTGGTCACCGATCACCACTTGCCCGGCGATGAACTGCCGCTGGCCGATGCCATCGTCAACCCCAACCAGCCGGGTTGCGGCTTCCCGAGCAAGGCGCTGGCCGGTGTCGGGGTGATTTTCTATGTGCTGATGGCCTTGCGCGCGCGTTTGCGCAGCCTGGGCTGGTACGAAACCCGCCCGCAGCCGAACATCGGCGAGCTGCTGGACCTGGTGGCCCTGGGCAGCGTCGCCGACGTGGTGCCGCTGGATGCCAACAACCGGATTCTGGTGCATCAGGGCCTGGAGCGGATTCGTGCCGGACGTGCCCGGCCGGGAATCAAGGCGATTCTCGAAGTGGCCAAGCGCGACCACGCGCGCATCACCTCGACCGACCTGGGGTTCATTGTCGGCCCGCGCCTGAATGCAGCGGGGCGTCTGGATGACATGAGCCTGGGCATCGAATGCCTGCTGACCGAGGACGTGGGGCTGGCCCGGGAAATGGCCGCGCAACTGGATGGCATGAACCAGGACCGCAAATCCATCGAGCAGGGCATGCAGCGTGAGGCGCTGGCGCAGCTCAAGGACCTGCCGGTGGAGTCGATGCCGTTCGGTTTGTGCCTGTTCGATCCCGAATGGCACCAGGGTGTCATCGGTATCCTGGCGTCGCGTATGAAAGAGCGGTATTTCCGTCCGACCATCGCCTTTGCCGATGCCGGGGACGGTTTGCTCAAGGGCTCGGGCCGTTCGGTCCAGGGCTTTCATATTCGCGATGCCCTGAGCGTGGTGGCGGCCCAGCATCCGAACCTGATCACCAAGTACGGTGGCCATGCCATGGCGGCCGGCCTGACCTTGCCGGAAGCGAATTTCCCGCTGTTTGCCGAAGCCTTCGATGCCGAAGTGCGCCGGCAATTGCGTGAAGAAGACCTGACCGGGCGCCTGCTGTCGGACGGCACCCTGGCGGTCGAGGAGTTTCACCTGGAACTGGCCCGCGCGCTGCGCCACGCCGGCCCCTGGGGCCAGCACTTCCCGGAGCCGCTGTTCCACGGGGTGTTTCAACTGGTCGAACAGCGTGTGGTCGGCGAACGGCACCTCAAAGTGGTGCTCAAGAGCGAGTGTGGCTCGGTGAAACTCGATGGCATTGCCTTTGGCATCGATCGTGACATCTGGCCCAATCCGACCATCAAATGGGTGGAACTGGCTTACAAGCTGGACGTTAACGAGTTTCGCGGCAATGAGACCGTCCAGCTGATGATTGCCCACATCGAACCGCGCTGAACATCAAAAGATCGCAGCCTTCGGCAGCTCCTACAGGGATCGACGTTCACCTGCAGGAGCTGCCGGAGGCTGCGATCTTTTCTTGAACCCTCCACTGTCCCCCGATGTCGACTAGGCTCTAAGCACTGCTTGATTTTCCTTGTGACGTCTTGTCGAATTTCTTTGCCCGCGGGGGCGGGTGCCGTACTTTTTCCTGTCACTCGTCGACTTTCAAACAGAACCCTGGAGCCGGACCACTGATTCGAGAGGTGCCCCATGAGTCTGCTGCTTGAACCCTATACCCTTCGCCAACTGACCTTGCTCAACCGCATCGCGGTATCGCCGATGTGCCAGTATTCCAGCGTCGATGGCCTGGCCAATGACTGGCATCTGGTCCACCTCGGCAGCCGCGCCATCGGCGGGGCGGGGCTGGTGTTTACCGAAGCCACGGCGGTCACCGCCGACGGGCGCATTACCCCGCAGGACCTTGGTTTGTGGAACGATGAGCAGATCGAACCCTTGCAACGCATCACCCGTTTCATCACCGCTCAGGGCGGCGTGGCTGGCATCCAGCTGGCCCATGCCGGACGGAAGGCCAGCACGTATCGGCCGTGGCTCGGCAAGCATGGCAGCGTCAAGGTCGATGACGGCGGCTGGCTTCCGGTGGGGCCGTCACCGATTGCCTTCGATCCAGAACACACCAAACCCAAACAGCTCGACGAGCGCGAAATCGACGAAATCATTCAGGCGTTCGTCGAAGCAGCCAAACGCGCGCTGTCCGCCGGCTTCAAAGTCGTGGAAGTGCATGCTGCGCACGGTTATCTGCTGCACCAGTTTCTGTCGCCCCTGAGTAATCAGCGCCGGGATCTGTACGGTGGCTCATTCGAAAACCGCATTCGCCTGGTGTTGCAGGTCACCGAGGCGGTGCGGGCAGTGTGGCCTGAAGAATTGCCGCTGTTTGTCCGGGTCTCGGCCACTGACTGGGTGGAGGACGGCTGGAACCCCGACGAGACCGTCGAACTGGCGCGACGCCTCAAGGCCCTTGGCGTGGACCTGATTGATGTCTCGTCGGGCGGTACGGCGGTCAACGCGGAAATTCCGACAGGGCCCGGCTACCAGACGCGCTTCGCCGAGCGGGTGCGCAAGGAAGCGGAAATCGCTACCGGCACCGTCGGCATGATTACCGAACCGGCGCAGGCCGAGCACATTCTGCGCACCTGTCAGGCGGACATCATTTTCCTGGCTCGCGAACTGTTGCGCGATCCCTATTGGCCGCTGCATGCGGACGACGACCTGGGCGGACGCAAAGCCACCTGGCCGGCGCAGTATCAGCGGGCGACCCATCGTGACCAGCCCATTCATGAATCGGATCTGCGTGACTGAGCGCAGTGATAGTGCCCCAGTAGGAGCTGCCGAGTGCAACGAGGCTGCGATCTTTTAATCGTTTAATAGCAAGATCAAAAGATCCCAGCCTGCGGCAGCTCCTACAGTATCGATCTGCGTGAAAAAGCCCCTGAATCGTGAGATTTAGGGGCTTTCGTTTTTCAGGTCGTTGATCAGGCCGCTTCGATCTTGCTGCGGTTCTGCTCGACACTGTTCAGGTAATCCTGGAGCTTGTCCTGTTCCGCGGCGGTGGTGAACAAGCCCAGCTTGCTGCGCCGCCACAGGATGTCGTGGGCGGTGGTGGCCCACTCTTCGCGGCACAGGTAATCGACTTCGCGGGTGTAAAGCCCGCCGCCGATGTGTTCGCCCAGATCGTTCAAGTCTTGCACGCCTTCGAGCATGCGCCAGGTGCGGCTGCCGTAGGTGGTGGCCCAGCGGCGTGAAATCTCGGTGGGAACCCAGTCGAACTTGTCGCGGATCAGCGAGCTCAACGCTTGCGGGGTGGTCATGTCCTCGCCACCCGGCAGGGTTTCATTGGCCGTCCAGCTCGGCTGGATGTGCTGGAAATAGGGCGCCAGCTGCGCCAGCGCCGATTCGGCCAGCTTGCGGTAGGTGGTCAGCTTGCCACCGAACACGGACAGCAGCGGTGCTTCTTCGTTGCTGCCCGACAGCGCCAGGGTGTAGTCGCGGGTGACGGCCGACGGGTTGTCCGATTCGTCGTTGCACAACGGACGCACACCGGAGTAGCTGTGCAGGATGTCGTCGCGGCTGATCTGTTTCTTGAAGTGGGCGTTGACCACGTTCAGCAGGTAATCGGTTTCGCCTTCAGTGATCGCCACCTTCGCCGGGTCGCCGGTGTACTCGCGATCCGTCGTGCCGATCAGGGTGAAGTGGTTCAGGTACGGAATGGTGAACACGATGCGCTGATCTTCGTTTTGCAGAATGTGCGCGTGTTCGCCTTCGTACAATTTCGGCACGATCAGGTGGCTGCCCTGGATCAGGCGGATGCCGTACGGCGATTCCATTTTCAGATCGTCGCGAATGAACTTGGCGACCCACGGACCCGCCGCGTTCACCAGTGCCTTGGCGCGGATCGAAAGCAGGCTGCCATCGGCGCGTTCCAGGTGCAGGTGCCACAAGCCCTTGGTGCGACGCGCGCTGACGCAGCGGGTCTGGGTGTGGACGTGGGCGCCTTTTTCCCGGGCGGCCATGGCGTTCAAGACCACCAGGCGCGCATCGTCGACCCAGCAGTCGGAGTATTCGAAGCCTTTGGTGATTTCGCTTTTCAGGGCGCTGTCGGGCCCGAACCTCAGGCTTTTCGAACCTTTGAGTTGTTCCCGCTTGCCGAGGTTGTCGTACAGAAACAGACCGGCGCGAATCATCCAGGCCGGGCGCAGGTGCGGGCGATGCGGCAGCACAAAGCGCATTTGCTTGACGATGTGCGGTGCCTTGGTGAGCAACACTTCGCGTTCGGCCAGGGCTTCTCGCACCAGGCGGAATTCGTAATGTTCGAGATAGCGCAGGCCGCCGTGGATCAGCTTGCTGCTGGCCGACGAGGTGTGGCTGGCCAGGTCGTCCTTTTCGCAAAGGAACACCGAGAGGCCGCGACCGGCGGCATCTGCTGCGATCCCCACGCCATTGATGCCGCCACCGATGACGGCAATGTCGTAGACCTCGGCGAGAGGGGGCGTAGGCAAGGAAGAGGTGGGCATCGGCTAAGGCCTCGGAATTCTTTGATTTTCTGTATTTGAATTCGAACATTAATGTTCATTTGCGAAAATACTAGCCCATAAAGACGCGCGCAGCCAGCTGACTTCGATTGAAAAAACTGATCGAAGAGGCGTGAAAGGAAAATATTCGAACATTTAATGCGCGGTAGGGCGCTGGGGGGATGCTGTCTGAGCTGACGCCTTCGCGGGCAAGCCCGCTCCCACAGTAACGATGGCGTACACAAAATGTGTGACCGCCTCAATTCCTGTGGGAGCGGGCTTGCTCGCGAAAGCGCCAATACAGGCGCCGCAGAAGGGTGTGCTTAAACGACTTCCAGTCGGACCTTATGCTGATTGAGCAACTGCGCCAGCGCAGGCGATGGCTGCTGATCGGTCACCAGGCAATCGACCAGGCTGATCGGCCCCAGGCGAATCATGGCGTTGCGCCCGAACTTGCTGGAGTCGGCGGCGAGGATCACTTGGCGGGCGTTGGCGATGATCGCCTGGGACACCCGCACTTCCTGATAATCGAAATCCAGCAGGCTGCCGTCTTCATCGATGCCGCTGATGCCGACCAGGGCGAAGTCGACCTTGAACTGGTTGATGAAATCGACACTGGCCTGACCCACCACGCCACCGTCACGCCGCACGTTGCCGCCCGTCAGCAGCACATCGAAATCGTCCTTGGCGCTGAGCATCGACGCCACGTGCAGGTTGTTGGTGATGATCTTCAGGTGACTGTGGTTGAGCAGGGCACGGGCGATGGATTCGGTGGTGGTGCCGATGTTGATGAACAGCGAGGCGTGATCCGGGATCTGCGCCGCAATGGCTTCGCCGATACGCTGCTTTTCATCGCGCATCTGATCGGCGCGCATGGCGTAGGCGGTGTTCTCGACACTGGAATCGTAAGCCGCGCCGCCATGGTAACGACGCAGCAAATTGGCTTCCGCCAGCTGATTGATATCGCGGCGGATGGTCTGCGGGGTAACAACGAACAGCGTGGCCATTTCCTCGATACTGACGTAGCCGCGCTCGCGGACCAGTTCGAGGATTTGCTGCTGACGGGGAGGCAGATTCATGGGGCGTCCTTTGGGCTGCCGTGCAAAATTTGCCCATGATGCCGGAGGAATCTGCTCCCTGCCAGTTACATACAGATACGAGCCTTGGGTGCCGGCTTATTCAGCCCCTTCCTGTGGCTCCCAATCGCGGGTGCGGCTGACGGCTTTTTTCCAGCCGGCGTAGAGTTTTTCCTTCGCCGCTTCGTCCAGCGTCGGTTCGAATTTGCGCTCGATCACCGCCTTGCCGCGCAACTCTTCCAGGCTGCCCCAGAACCCACAGGCCAGGCCCGCCAGGTAGGCCGCGCCCAGTGCCGTGGTTTCGCGCATCTGCGGGCGCTCGACCTGAGTGCCGAGGATGTCGGCCTGGAACTGCATGAGAAAGTTGTTCGCTACCGCGCCACCATCCACGCGCAGGGCCTTGAGGCGTTCGCCGGCGTCCTGTTGCATGGCGTCGAGCACGTCGCGAGTCTGGTAGGCAATCGACTCCAGCGCAGCACGGATGATGTGGTCCACGCGTACGCCACGGGTCAGGCCGAACAGCGCGCCACGGGCATACGGGTCCCAGTACGGCGCGCCGAGGCCGGTGAAGGCCGGTACCAGGTACACGCCGTTGCTGTCCTTGACCTTGTTGGCAAAATACTCGGTGTCGTGGGCGTCGTTGATGATTTTCAGCTCGTCGCGCAACCACTGCACGGTGGAGCCGCCGTTGAAGACCGCACCTTCCAGCGCGTAGGCCACTTCGCCGCGAGGGCCGCAGGCAATGGTGGTGAGCATGCCGTGATTGGACTTGACGGCTTTGTTGCCGGTGTTCATCAGCAGGAAGCAGCCGGTGCCGTAGGTGTTTTTAGCCTGGCCGGCCTCCACGCACATCTGGCCGAACAGCGCCGCTTGTTGGTCACCGGCGATCCCGCCAATGGCAATGCCGCTTTTGGTGCGGCCGTAGATTTCCGAGGAGGCTTTCACTTGCGGCAGCATTTCCCGCGGGATATCCAGCAGCTCCAGCATCTTCGCGTCCCACTCCAGGGTGTGGATGTTGAAGAGCATCGTGCGCGAGGCGTTGGTGTAGTCGGTGACGTGCACCTTGCCGCCGGTAAATTTCCAGATCAGCCAGCTGTCGACGGTGCCGAACAGCAGCTCGCCGTTGCGCGCGCGTTCGCGGCTGCCTTCAACGTTGTCGAGGATCCACTTGAGCTTGGTGCCGGAGAAGTAAGGGTCGGTCACCAGGCCGGTGGTCTCGCTGATGTACTGCTCGTGGCCGTCGCGTTTGAGCTGCTGGCAGATCTCGGTGCTGCGCCGGCATTGCCAGACGATGGCGTTGTAGATCGGACGGCCGGTGTTCTTGTCCCAGACCACCGTGGTTTCACGCTGGTTGGTGATGCCGATGGCCGCGACCTGGTCGTGATGCAGGCCGGCTTGCGCCAGGGCCTCGACCATCACGGCGCTCTGGGTGGCGAAGATTTCCATCGGGTCATGTTCGACCCAGCCGGCCTGCGGGTAATGCTGGGCGAATTCGCGCTGGGCGGTGCAGACCACGTTGGCGTCACGGTCGAAGATGATTGCGCGCGAGCTGGTCGTACCCTGGTCGAGGGCAATGATGTAGTTCTTATTCTGAGTGTCGGTCATGTCGATTGCCTTGGACGTAATAAGGGGGTGAGGGCTGGCGCGTGATCCTGTAGGCGTAGTCATGCGCCAACGGTATCAAGAAATGAGGGGTTGCCGTCAGTGTCAGCTGTTGGGTTCGTTAAAATTCATAAACGAAAAATATAGACCGGAAACGGGGCTGTCAAAGGTCGAAAGTGAAAGATCCCACCCTAAGCAGCCTGCAACATGAGAGCCTTTTGCGGATCAATGCCCTAGAATCCGGCGCAGTATTTTTCTACTGCCGCCAGGTCTGGAGTTGTCATGACACCCGCATTGGATTTGCTGAAAAAGGTTCGCGCCGAACACCGAGTACACAGCTACGAGCATGACCCGAAGGCGGCGTCCTATGGATTGGAAGCGGCTGAGAAGCTCGGACTGGACCCGGCGCAGGTGTTCAAGACCTTGCTGGCGGCCAGTGAAAAAGGCGAGTTGCTGGTGGCCGTGGTACCGGTTGGCGGAACCCTGGACTTGAAGGCCCTGGCTCACGCGGCCGGGGTGAAAAAGGTTGAAATGGCCGATCCGGCGGCGGCTCAGCGTTCGACAGGCTATCTGTTGGGCGGGATCAGCCCGCTGGGGCAAAAAAAGCGTTTGCGCACCTTTATCGATAATTCCGCCCAGCCTTTTGCCAACGTATTTGTCAGTGCGGGGCGACGCGGCCTTGAAGTCGAGTTGGCACCCGCTGTGCTGGCTGAACATACCCAGGCGAAGTTCGCCGATATCGGCCGTCCCTGAACGCTGAACCTCTGTAGGAGCAAAACCAATGTGGGAGCGGGCTTGCTCGCGAAAGCGGAGTGTCAGTCAACAATGATATCGACTGACAGAATGCCTTCGCGAGCAAGCCCGCTCCCACATGTGACCAGTGTGTTTCAGTGGGCGGTGCTGAAGCGCCGTACGCCGGATTCCACGGCGGGGATCTGCGCCGCCATGCTGCCGGAGGCCTGGAACAGCACCAGGTGTTCCGCCGCGACCCGAATGCCAACCACTGCGCCGACCTGATGATCGACATGACTCGGGAAGATCGATTCCAGTTGCGCGCCGGTCGGCATTTGCAGGCGATATAGCGTCGACGCGCCCTGGAACGACTTGCCAACGATCCGCGCCTTCAATGCGCTGTCGGGCGCATAGACGATATCGTCCGGACGCAGCAGCACATCCACCGCACCACCGACCGGCCAGGTGTAGGCCCGGTTGCCGCGCAACTCACCCAGTTCGGTCTGCACCGATTCCGGGCTGCTCAACTGACCGCGAATGAAGTAACCCTGGCCGATGAAACTGGCCACGTACGGGGTCAGCGGTTCGTGGTACAGGTTGTAGGGCGTGTCCCACTGTTCCAGCCGACCTTCCTTGAATACCCCCACGTGATCGCTGACGGCGAAGGCTTCTTCCTGGTCGTGGGTCACCAGGATCGCGCTGGTACCCCGGGCCTTGAGAATGTCGCGCACCTCGTGGCTGAGCTTGCGGCGCAATTCGCCATCGAGGTTGGAAAAGGGTTCGTCGAGCAACAGCAGTTGCGGTTCCGGCGCCAGGGCCCGGGCCAGGGCCACGCGTTGCTGCTGGCCACCGGAAAGCTCATGGGGATAGCGCTTGCCGAGGTTTTTCAGGTTGACCAGTTCCAGCAACTCTTCGACCACGCGATCCTTTTGCGGATGCTTGCGAATGCCGAAGGCAATGTTGTCGGCCACGCTCAAATGCGGAAACAGTGCGTAGTCCTGGAACACCATGCCGATGCGCCGTTTCTCCGGCGCGAGGGTGAAACCGGCGCTGGAGATCGTCTCTCCGGCCAGCTGGATATCACCTTCGTGCACCGGTTCGAAACCGGCAATGGCGCGCAGGGTGGTGGTCTTGCCGCAGCCCGAAGAGCCCAGCAGACAACCGATGTCGCCCGCGTTCAGATGCAGGTTGAGGTTCTGCACCACGCGCTGGTCCTGATAGCCGCAGGCGAGGTTGCGCAGGTTCAGCAGTAATGGCTGGCTCATGCGTGGTGGTACGCCGGCTCGACCAGAAACTCGAGCAGGGCCTTTTGTGCGTGAAGACGGTTTTCCGCCTGGTCCCAGGCCACCGAGCGCGGGTCGTCGAGCAGGTCGACGCTGATCTCTTCGCCACGGTGCGCCGGCAGGCAATGCATGAACAGCACGTCCGGGGCGGCGAGGTCGAGCAGGGCGCGGTTGACCTGGTACGGGGCGAACAGCTCAAGGCGCTTGGCGGTTTCTTCTTCCTGGCCCATGGAGGTCCAGACGTCGGTGCTCACCAGATGGGCGCCGCGCACGGCGTCCTTCGGGTCGCGGACGATGGTCACGCGGTCACCGGCCTTGGCCATGAATTCAGGGTTCGGTTCGTATCCTTCAGGGCAGGCAACGCGCAACTGGAAGTCGAACTGGATCGCCGCTTCTATATAGCTGTTGCACATGTTGTTGCCGTCGCCGATCCAGGCCACGGTCTTGCCCTGGATGGAGCCGCGGTGTTCGAGGAAAGTCTGCATGTCGGCCAGCAGCTGGCACGGGTGCAGGTCATCGGACAGGCCGTTGATCAGCGGGACGCGCGAGTTGGCGGCGAATTCGGTCAGGGTGCTGTGGGAAAAGGTACGGATCATCACCGCATCAAGCATGCTCGACATGACGATGGCGGCATCGCTGATCGGCTCGCCCCGGCCGAGCTGGGTGTCACGCGGCGACAGGAAAATGGCCTGGCCGCCCAGCTGGATCATGCCGGCTTCGAACGAAATGCGCGTGCGGGTCGAGGACTTCTCGAAAATCATCCCGAGCACGCGGTTTTTCAGGGGCTCGAACAGTACGCCGCGGTTACGCAGGTCCTTGAGCTCAACGCCTCGACGGATCACGCTGACCAGCTCTTCGGGCGTGCAATCCATCAGGGAGAGAAAGTGCCTTGCGCTCATCATTGACTACCTTTTTGCTACAAACCGCAGATGCTCAAAGCCTTGTTTAACGGAACAACGGGCGAGACCTGCGGCGTAAGCCGCACGGGGCGACGAAATAGGGGAAGGCGCGATCTTATAATTAAATGTCGCGTCTTACCAATAGGGCTACGGTTTTTAGGGGATTTCAGAGGGGCTACGGAATATCCGCAGTCGCGCTTTTGAAGCCTGTTTCCTGACAGCAGCCAGGCATTTGTACACCGCGCCCGCGCAGCTTGGCAATCAAACGGGGCGGTGGTGGCGTATTGATGGTCGGTTTCAGGCCAGTCGCTGGCGGACTTGGTTAAACGGCGCGTTCCATCTGAAACATTTGCTAATGCAAAGTGCTGGGTTATAAATAAATCACCCGCGATGCAGGAAGCCTCCGCAATGGAATCGAAAGAACAGCAGCTAATGGAATTGCTCGGCCTCACGGCCCGCTCCCTGACCCACCTGACCGCCTCCATGACGTCGATGTCTTTCGAACTGCTGCGCAGCCACGATCCAGTGACCCGGGATGCCGGCCGCCGCATGATCGACCGCATGGCCACCATCAGCACCGGGCTCGACGAGCATTGGCGGTTGATCGGTGAACTGACCGGGGTGCACCTTGCCCACGAGCAGATCGAAACCGTCGAGGAGATTCAGCTGCAGGCGCCGCCCGGGCTGCCATCGAGCTGATCATCCGGGGCCATCGGCTGGCCTGATGGCCAGCAATTCACAAGACTGACGACGCTGGCGCGGTGGCGGGACTGGCGCCATAGTTTTGTTTCCGCGGCCAACAGTGCCCGCCCAGAACAAGACAGAGACTGGCCATGACCAAGACTCTCCATCACCGTGCCTGCCACCTGTGCGAAGCCATCTGCGGCCTGACCATCGAAACCACCGAGGTCGATGCCGGCAACGTGCAAATCACCTCGATCAAGGGCGATCCGCTGGATACCTTCAGTCGTGGGCACATCTGCCCCAAGGCTGTCGCCCTGCAAGACATCCAGAACGATCCGGATCGCCTGCACCAGCCGATGCGGCGGGTGGGCAGCGAATGGCAACCCATCGAGTGGGAAGATGCCTTCAACCTTGTCGCCGAGCGCCTGGCGGCGATTCAGGAGCGTCACGGGCAAAACGCGGTGGCGGTCTATCAAGGCAATCCCAGCGTGCACAACTACGGGCTGATGACCCACAGCAATTATTTTCTCGGCCTGCTGAAAACCCGTAACCGGTTTTCCGCGACATCGGTCGATCAACTGCCCCATCACCTGACCAGTCATTTGATGTACGGCCACGGTTTGTTGCTGCCGATCCCGGACATCGATCATACCGACTTCATGCTGATCCTGGGCGGCAACCCGCTCGCCTCCAACGGCAGCATCATGACCGTGCCGGATGTGGAAAAACGCCTGAAAGCGATTCAGGCCCGTGGCGGCAAAGTCGTGGTGGTCGACCCGCGTCGCAGCGAAACGGCGGCCATCGCCGATCAGCATCTGTTCGTACGCCCGGGTGGCGACGCGGCGTTGTTGTTTGGCCTGCTCAACACCTTGTTTGCTGAAGGCCTGGCACGCGACACACATTTGCCGGTCGATGGCCTGGATGAAGTGCGTGCGGCCGTTGCCAGCTTCACGGCCGAAGCCATGAGCCCGTTGTGTGCGATTCCTGCCGGACAGATCCGCCAATTGGCGCGGGATTTCGCCGCAGCGCCGAGCGCCGTTTGCTACGGTCGCATGGGCGTCTCGACTCAGGCGTTCGGCACGCTGTGCCACTGGCTGGTGCAGCTGATCAACCTGGTTACCGGTAACCTCGACCGCGTGGGCGGTGCGTTGTGCACCGAGCCGGCGGTGGACCTGGTGGCTTCGACCTCCGGCGGGCATTTCAATCTGTGGCAAAGCCGGGTTTCCGGACGCCCGGAATACGCTGGCGAGTTGCCGGTGTCGGCGCTGGCCGAGGAGATGCTGACCGAAGGGGAAGGGCAGGTCCGCGCGCTGATCACCGTGGCAGGCAACCCGGTACTCTCCACGCCCAATGGCCGTCAGCTGGAACAGGCACTCGACGGGCTTGAGTTCATGGTCAGCGTCGACTTGTATATCAACGAGACCACGCGTTACGCCGACCTGATCCTGCCGTCGACATCGGCGCTGGAAAACGATCACTACGACACCACGTTCAACATGTTTGCGGTGCGCAACGTCAGCCGCTTCAACCGGGCGATCCTGGCCAAGCCGCGAGGCGCGCTGCATGACTGGGAGATTTTCGTCGGGCTGGCCAAGGCATTCGCCACGAAAGCCGGCAAGGATCTGAAGCCCACGATGGCCCCGGCTCAAATGATCGATCGTGGTTTGCGCATGGGGTTGTATGGCGATGCGTCGGAGCATCAGCTGTCGTTGACGACGCTGTTCGATCATCCCCATGGCGTTGACCTGGGGCCGCTCAAGCCCAATCTGGCGCCACGCCTGAAAACCGCCAATCAGCGTGTCCAGGCGGCGCCTGCCGTGATCCTCGCCGACCTGGCGCGCTTTGCGGCATTGCAGGCTCCAACCGCCGATGAGCTGTTGATGATTGGCCGACGGCATGTGCGCAGTAACAATTCATGGATGCATAACTATCACCGCCTGGTGAAGGGCAAGCCGCGCCACCAATTGTTGATGCACCCGGAGGACCTGGCCAGTAGAGGATTGAGCGACGGGCAGCGCGTTCGGGTCAGCTCACGGGTCGGGGTGATTGAAGTTGAAGTGCTGGGCAGCCTGGATATGATGAAAGGTGTGGTCAGCCTGCCGCACGGTTGGGGACATGCGCGACCGGGTGTGCAGATGACCATTGCCAGCAGCCAACCGGGGTCCAGTGCCAATGACCTGACGGATGAGTGTCAGCTTGATGAGCTGTCGGGGAATGCGGCGCTCAATGGCGTGCCGGTGACCGTGGCGGCGGCTTGATCGTATCTGACGGAGAGACCGAGCATGGGCGTCGGCTTTCCGTTACAATGCGCCACCGTGCCGACCCATGAGTCGGAAAGTTCAGCCGAGGTGCTCCATGGATATCATCGAAACGATTAAAGAGCAGATTGCCAACAACACCATTCTGCTTTACATGAAAGGTTCGCCGAATGCCCCGCAGTGTGGCTTCTCCGCGAAAGCCGCACAGGCTGTGATGGCGTGTGGCGAAAAGTTTGCGTACGTGGACATCCTGCAGAACCCGGAAATCCGCGCCAACCTGCCAAAATACGCCAACTGGCCAACCTTCCCGCAACTGTGGGTCGGTGGCGAGCTGGTTGGCGGTAGCGACATCATGACCGAGATGGCTGCAGACGGTTCGTTGCAAACCACCATCAAGGCTGCTGTCGAAGCCGCTGCCGCGAACAAGTCCGAAGCCTGATTTGCTGTGTGTGGGAGCGGGCTTGCTCGCGAATGCGGGGTGACATTCAACAATTATGTTGACTAATCTACCGCTTTCGCGAGTAAGCCCGCTCCCACATTTGTTTTAGGGTGACCCTAAAACCGGTGCATAAAAAAGCCCCGCCTCTTTAAAGAGAGCGGGGCTTTTTATTGCCTGGAAGTTATTCGTCTTCGCCCATCTGCGATTGCAGATAGTTCTCGATACCGATCTTGTCGATCAGGCCAAGTTGGGTTTCCAGCCAGTCGATATGTTCTTCTTCCGACTCAAGGATATCTTCAAGCAGTTCACGGCTACCGAAGTCGCCAACGGTTTCGCAATGCGCGATGGCTACTTTCAGGTCGGCATGGCCGGTGCGCTCGATACGCAGGTCGCACTCGATCATTTCCTTGGTGTGCTCGCCGATGTGCAGCTTGCCCAGGTCCTGGACGTTTGGCAGGCCTTCAAGGAACAGAATCCGCTTGATCAGTTTGTCCGCGTGCTTCATCTCGTCGATGGATTCTTTGTACTCGTGTTTGCCGAGCTTGTTCAGACCCCAATCTTCATACATGCGCGCATGCAGGAAGTATTGATTGATCGCGACCAGCTCATTGGCAAGGATCTTGTTGAGATGCTGGATGACTGTAACGTCGCCTTTCATGATGGGGTCCTGCCCTGTATTAACTGTCTATAAGGCAGAGTTTGAGCCGCACAATTAATAGTGTCAAACCTAAGTTATTGAAACTTAAGTGAAAATTAATCGGAATAAGAATGTTTGTGTTCCGCGTCTAGCGCCTAAGCAATTGATTTTCAGACATAAAAAAACCGGACATCAGTCCGGTTCTTTGAAAAGAGGTATTTAAGCGGCTGTAAATTCAGCGGGAAAAGGAATCGCGGCCTGGGCCGTCTGCAATTTTGTCAGGGTCTCGCGGACCACTTCCTTGGCCAGGCAGGCACATTTACCACATTGACTGGCAACGCCGGTGGCCTGGCGGACTTCCTTGTAGCTGCAGCATCCTTCATAGATCGCATCGCGGATTTGGCCGTCGGTGACGCCAGTGCAGAGGCAAACATACATAAGTGAAGACCGTCGCTGGTTTATGTCTCGAATGCGATGGATCTTAATGTTAACGAGAATGATTGTCAAAGTGCTTTCGGGAGGGTTTTTGAAGGGCTGACGAACGGTGTTTTCCAGAGGGGGCGAGAAACGAAATCAGGACCCGCGTTTTTCATCCCTTCAGGAAAAACCGTTAAGGACACGCGAAAAACGCAGTGTATGATGGCCGGTCTTTGCGGAACGGGTTTGTGTCACAGGGCTGTCGCCTGAGGGTGGCAGGCTGGCGCAAACCTCGTTTTTCACGTTTCTACACCAGGAGATATCCAATGAGCGTACTCGTAGGCAAACAAGCCCCAGACTTCACCGTACCGGCCGTACTCGGCAATGGCGAAATCGTAGACAGCTTCACCCTGTCGTCGGCCATCAAAGGCAAATACGGCCTGGTGTTCTTCTACCCACTGGACTTCACCTTCGTTTGCCCGTCCGAGCTGATCGCTCTGGACAACCGCATGTCTGAGTTCAAGGCACGCAACGTCGAAGTGGTTGCCGTTTCGATCGACTCGCATTTCACCCACAACGCCTGGCGCAACACCCCGGTAAACGATGGCGGTATCGGCGCAGTTCGTTACACCATGGCTGCCGACATCAAGCAGGAAATCATGAAGGCCTACGACGTTCAGTCCGCTGACGGCGTTGCTTTCCGTGGCGCATTCCTGATCGACGACAAAGGCGTTGTCCGTTCGCAGATCATCAACGACCTGCCACTGGGTCGTAACATGGAAGAGCTGCTGCGTCTGGTCGACGCTCTGCAATTCCACGAAGAGCACGGCGAAGTTTGCCCTGCCAACTGGAAAAAAGGCGACAAAGGCATGAACGCTTCGCCAGAAGGCGTTGCTGCCTACCTGACCGAGCACGCTGCTGCTCTGTAAGGCGCGTTCGAAGCATAAAAAAACCGGCCCTCGAGGCCGGTTTTTTTATGTGCGCGATGGCAGCGACGAATCAATCGTCGAAGTCTTCCCAGCCGCCCATTTGTTTCCAGCGATTGACGATGCCGCAGAACAGCTCGGCGGTCTTCTCGGTGTCGTAGCGAGCCGAGTGGGCCTCGCGACCGTCGAAGTCGATATCGGCTGCCTGGCAGGCCTTGGCCAGCACTGTTTGACCATACGCCAGGCCGGCGAGGGTCGCGGTGTCGAAACTGGAGAACGGGTGAAACGGGTTGCGTTTCATGTCCAGGCGCGCGACCGCGGCGTTAAGGAAGCCCAGGTCGAAGCTGCTGTTGTGCCCGACCAGGATCGCCCGTTTGCAACCGTTGGCCTTGAGCGCCTTGCGCACGCCACGGAAGATATCGTTCAGGGCTGTCTCTTCACTCACGGCCATGCGCAGCGGGTGATCGAGCTTGATCCCGGTGAACTCCAGGGCTGCCGCCTCGACGTTCGCGCCTTCGAAAGGCTCGACCCGGAAGAAGTAGGTGTGGTCCGGGTAGACAAACCCCTTTTCATCCATGGCGATGGTGGTCGCGGCGATTTCCAGCAGGGCGTCGGTGGCCGAATTGAAGCCACCGGTTTCTACGTCGACGACAACGGGCAGGTAACCACGAAACCTGGCGGCCATGGGATGGCGCGAACCACCTCCGCTGCCTTGACCTTCCTGTTCGTCGTCGAAATGGTCTTCACTCACGCGTGTTCCTCCAGCAGGCGCCAGCGCAGTTTTTCACCGGCGCGCAGCGGGATAACGGTCAGCTCGCCGAACGGCAGGCTGGTTGGGGCGGTCCATTCTTCGCGAACCAGGGTGATGCGATCGGTGTTCGCCGGCAGGCCATAGAAGCGCGGGCCGTTGAGGCTGGCGAAGGCTTCAAGCTTGTCCAGCGCGTTGCGCTGTTCGAACGCCTCGGCATACATCTCGATGGCCGCAAAAGCGGTGTAGCAGCCGGCGCAACCGCAGGCGGCTTCCTTGGCATGCTGGGCGTGGGGTGCCGAATCGGTGCCAAGGAAGAACTTGTCGCTGCCGCTGGTGGCGGCATCGAGCAGCGCTTCCTGATGGGTGTTGCGCTTGAGGATCGGCAGGCAATAGAAGTGCGGCCGAATCCCGCCCACCAACATGTGGTTGCGGTTGTACAACAGGTGATGCGCGGTGATGGTCGCGCCCACGTTGGCCGAAGCCGAGTTGACGAACTGCACGGCGTCAGCGGTGGTGATGTGTTCGAACACCACTTTGAGGGTCGGGAAACGCTCGACCACACGGCGCATGTGCTCATCGATGAAGATTTTCTCGCGGTCGAACACATCAACATCGCCGCGGGTGACTTCACCGTGGATCAGCAAGGGCATTCCCACTTCGGCCATGGCCTCGAGCGCGGGGAAGATCTTGTCGATGCTGGTGACGCCCGAGTCCGAGTTGGTGGTCGCGCCAGCCGGGTACAGCTTGGCGGCGTAAACGAAACCGCTGGCCTTGGCCTCGCGAATTTCCTCGGGCTGGGTGCGGTCGGTCAGGTACAGGACCATCAGCGGTTGGAACTGGCTGCCGGCCGGGCGCGCAGCGAGGATCCGCTGGCGGTAGCCGTCGGCTTCAGCCGCATTGCGCACGGGCGGCACCAGGTTGGGCATGATGATGGCGCGACCAAAGGTGCGCGCGACATCCGCGACGGTATTGGTCAACACAGCACCATCGCGAAGATGAATATGCCAGTCGTCGGGACGCAGCAGGGTCAGGCGGTCGGACATGAGGGGATTCCAGGCGGGTCAAACTGAGGGGAATGCTACCGGAAAAGACTCTTGCAGGCACTCGCTATCAAGTTTTGCGGGAAGCTTCCGATATCCAACAGGTATGCCGTAAACATCTGTGTGTCGGTCTTTTTGTTGTAGAAGCCAGTGGAGCCTCCCGTGCGCCAGCGTTATTTAGCCTTGCTCAGTGTGTTTGCCAGCCTTCCCGCGATGGCGCTCACTTTCCAGACGCGTCTGGAGAGCATCGAGTGGACGGTCGAGGGCGACAAGTTCGAGTGCCGCCTGACACAGCCGATCAGCGATTTCGGCTCGGGGCAGTTCGTGCGTCGTGCCGGCGAGCAGGCGACGTTCCGGCTCAACGCCTACAACGCCATGATGGGCGGTGGCTCGGCGACTTTGCTGGCGGCGGCTGCGCCTTGGCAGCCAGGGCGGGGCGACATTAATCTGGGTACGGTGAGAATCGGCAGCGGCAATGTATTGTTCAACAGTTCGCAGGCCCAGGCCGGGCGTTTGATCAGCGGCCTGATGGATGGGCGCAGCCCCGTGGTCCGGCATTCTTCGGGCGACGGCCGGGTGTCGGAAGTGCGCCTGTTGCCGGTCAGGTTCAATAAGGCGTTTGCCGACTACCAGGGGTGCGTGGCGAAGCTGTTGCCGCAGAATTTCGATCAGGTGAAGCAGTCCCAGATCGGTTTCCCTGGCGGCGGCATCGATCTGGATGCGGCCGCCAAAGCCAGGTTGCAGGTGATGCTCGAGTTCATGAAAGCCGATCCGACGGTCAATCGCATCGAACTCGACGGCCATTCCGACAACAGCGGCAATCGCCTGACCAACCGTGACCTGTCACGCCGTCGGGCCTTGGCGGTGATGGAGTTCTTCAAGGCCAACGGCATACAGGAATCGCAGATCACCGTACGCTTCCATGGCGAGAGTTATCCGTTGGCGCCCAATATCAACAACGCCAACCGCTCGAAAAATCGTCGGGTCGCCGTGCGCCTGGAGCGAGGCGCGCCGACGGAGCAAGTGGCGCCCCAGGCCACGAAACCGGGCACATCGGCAACTTCCTGACTCGACGGTCATCGTCGCGCCTTTGACATAATCTGTCGCTTCGTCGTCATAAGCTGTCGCGCCACTGTAAATTATTCTGTATGAGCGGTAGACTTCACGGCTTTCCGTAGAACCCCGTGGAGTGATGGCATGGCGGACGTAAACAAGGTCGTTCTGGCGTATTCCGGCGGCCTGGACACTTCGGTGATCCTCAAGTGGCTGCAGGATACTTATAACTGTGAAGTCGTGACCTTCACCGCTGACCTGGGTCAGGGCGAAGAGGTCGAACCTGCACGCGCCAAGGCTCAGGCCATGGGCGTAAAAGAGATCTACATCGACGACTTGCGCGAAGAGTTCGTTCGCGATTTCGTTTTTCCGATGTTCCGCGCCAACACCGTTTACGAAGGCGAGTACCTGCTGGGTACTTCCATCGCTCGTCCGTTGATTGCCAAACGCCTGATCGAAATCGCCAACGAAACAGGCGCTGACGCCATTTCCCACGGCGCCACCGGCAAGGGTAACGACCAGGTTCGTTTCGAACTGGGTGCCTACGCCTTGAAACCGGGTGTGAAAGTGATCGCTCCGTGGCGCGAATGGGACCTGCTGTCCCGTGAAAAGCTGATGGATTACGCTGAAAAGCACGCGATCCCGATCGAGCGTCACGGCAAGAAAAAGTCCCCGTACTCGATGGATGCCAACCTGCTGCACATCTCCTATGAAGGCGGCGTGCTGGAAGACACCTGGACCGAGCACGAAGAAGACATGTGGCGCTGGACCGTCTCCCCGGAGAACGCTCCCGACAAGCCGCAGTATCTGGAACTGACCTACCGCAACGGCGACATCGTGGCACTGGATGGCGTCGAAATGACCCCGGCTACCGTGCTGGCGACGTTGAACCGTATCGGTGGCGAACACGGTATCGGTCGTCTGGACATCGTCGAGAACCGTTACGTGGGCATGAAGTCCCGTGGCTGCTACGAGACCCCAGGTGGCACCATCATGCTGCGCGCCCACCGTGCGATCGAATCGATCACCCTGGACCGCGAAGTGGCTCACCTCAAAGACGAACTGATGCCCAAGTATGCCAGCCTGATCTACACCGGCTACTGGTGGAGCCCTGAGCGTCTGATGCTGCAACAGATGATCGATGCGTCCCAGGCTCATGTGAACGGCGTCGTGCGCCTGAAACTGTACAAGGGCAACGTGATCGTTACCGGTCGCAAGTCCGACGAGTCGTTGTTCGACGCCAACATCGCAACCTTCGAGGAAGATGGCGGCGCCTACAACCAGGCCGATGCGGCGGGCTTCATCAAGCTCAATGCCTTGCGCATGCGCATTGCCGCCAACAAGGGCCGGAAGCTTTTCTGAGCGCCTTGAAGCTGTAGTGGACAGGTGGCCTCGTCAATGACGGGGCCACCAGCCCGGAAAAGCATTTTCGATCCGAAATGGTGATGCAAGGGTTTTGCATTGACCTGCCTGATACCTCCCTGTCTACAACTCACTGCCCGGACCTGCCTCATTGCGATGTACTGGCCGGTTGGCAGCTTGGGTCCATGAACGTCACCTTGTCTGAGTTCAAATCGTAAGCAACGCAGTAAGTGGCGCTGCCGCGTTTTTTTGTCAGCCTGGAAAACTTGAGAATGCGTTCTCTCAGTGATTTTTCCAGTTTAGTCCCGGTAAGAAACAGAATCATATGGGCCTGCCCATCCTGTGGCTTTCCAATCTTCTCCAGCGAAACGTTGAACTGCGTTTTGTTTTTCATCCCTCGTGCATCGATGATGTGCATATCCTTCAGTGGTTCGGGTAAGCGAATGTGATGCTGAGCCGGCAGCGCGGCGGGTGCACCGATCTGGTTGGCGGGTGCCTGTGCATTACGGCGAGGGGAGACTTTCCCTGAAACGCTGTTTTCCAGCGGGTCATCCTTGTCCATGGCTTTGAGGAAGTGCTCGTCGCTTTCAAAGTCGGAGGGTGAGTAAAGCGATCGATAATTGAGGTTGAGTGTGGCGAAGAAAAGGAACAATAAATAAAAAGGAAAGCTGATCAGGAACCAGACGTAGATTTCTTTTTCATCGTCCTCGAGGAAGGGAAGGGAGACCGCCGCCGACGTTTCAGACAGGGTTGCGAATATCGCAATTATTGTCATGGGGTTGGTGATTCTTTTTCTGAGTTTGATCATGTTTATTACTCATTGTGTTGTCTATGCTCATGTGGTTTCTGAAGTTTGTTGTTCGTGTTGATGTTACGCCATTCATGTGGTTTTGGTGGTTGTGTTGTTGTCGGTAATGCCGGGTTTCAGTGTTTTCATGATCGCTGTTTTTATTTTAGACCTGCTGTAGTTTTAATGATTGTCTATGCCTGATTTTTTTCTGTAAGAGTGAGTCGATACTCGGTGTGTGATAATTCCCGTATTAATGGGTTAATTGAGGGTTTCAGCTGTATTGAAGTTTTGTGGTGTTTTTGAGTTGTTTGGAGTTGCTTTCGAAAGTTTGGTTTCAAGTAAAAATTCGATACAAAAAAACTGCGAAAGTCATAATCTATTCACGCGAATACTGTTTTTGCTTCGCCGTGTTCAGAGGTTTTTTGTAGGAATAATCCGCGATTCTCGTAGGGAATGTCTCTCGCTGCAGGTCGCTGGGGGGGGCGGCATGCCATGGATGAAACGACTAGGCTATTGTGCGGGCTCTAAAAATTCGAACAGCGAAAATTGGACTTGCCCATGAATAAAGTGCTGATCGTGGATGATCACCCCGTCATTCGTCTTGCGGTACGTATGCTAATGGAGCGTCATGGTTACGAAGTTGTTGCAGAAACCGATAATGGAGTGGATGCATTACAACTTGCCCGTGAATTTATGCCGGATATTGTCATTCTGGATATCGGGATACCGAAGCTTGACGGGCTGGAAGTTATCGCACGACTAACATCAGCGGCGATGCCCATGAAAGTGTTGATATTGACATCCCAGGCACCGGGGCACTTCTCCATGCGTTGCATGCAATCGGGTGCAGCCGGGTATGTCTGCAAACAGCAGGACCTTACGGAACTGCTCAGTGCGATAAAGGCAGTTTTGTCTGGTTACAGCTACTTTCCCAATCAAGCCTTGCATACGGTGCGTGCCAGTTTGGGGAACGCCAGTGAAGCCGATATGGTGGATCGTCTCTCAGGCCGGGAAATGATGGTTTTGCAACAGTTGGCCAGAGGCAAGACAAACAAGGAAATTGCCGACGGGATGTTTCTCAGCAACAAGACCGTGAGTACTTACAAGACCCGCCTGTTGCTGAAGCTCAATGCGCGCTCACTGGTCGACCTGATCGAACTGGCTCAACGCAACGGGATCGTGTGATCTTATCGGGCGTGACGATAGGCAATAAACGGGCAATTATTGCTGTTCGGCACAATGAAAAAAGCCTCCGTTGCGGGAGGCTTTCAGGTGTCATAAGTCAAAATCGTAATCGGCCAATTGCTTTTGCAGTCGGCGCTCCTCCAGTAGATTGTCGATGGTACGGCGTTTGCTCAGGTTGGTTTTCGCGACTTCTACCACCGGTTCGGCATCATCAGCTTCAACGGCAGTGAAATCTTCATCTACGTCCAATTGCTCTTTGCCAGTGCTCATGTAGTTACTCCAGGCTAAGACGGCCTTTGGCGCTCCTTATATCGACAATCGTCCGGCGGGTAAAAAAGATTTTTTCAATCGATAAATCAAAAAATACAATAGTGCCTCAATCGTCCGAGGTCTTTTGCTTGTATTCGCACAAATCTTCGATCCGGCAGCTGCCACAACGAGGCTTGCGAGCCAGGCAAACATAGCGTCCGTGAAGGATCAGCCAGTGATGGGAGTCGAGCAGGTACTCCTTGGGTACGAACTTCATCAGTTTTTTCTCTACCTCGACCACATTCTTGCCCGGCGCAATGCCGGTCCGGTTGCTGACCCGAAAAATATGGGTATCGACAGCCATCGTCAGCTGACGGAACGCGGTGTTGAGCACCACGTTGGCAGTCTTTCGGCCTACACCGGGCAGGGCCTCCAGTTCCTCGCGAGTCTGCGGCACTTCGCCGGCATGGCGCTCCACCAGTAAGCGACAGGTCTCGATCACATTTTTTGCTTTGCTATTGAACAGGCCAATGGTCTTGATGTATTCCGACAACCCCTCGATGCCCAAGGCATGAATCGCGGCGGGGGTATTGGCCACCGGAAAGAGTTTTGCCGTGGCCTTGTTAACGCCGACATCGGTCGATTGCGCCGAAAGAATCACCGCAATCAGCAACTCGAACGGTGATGAATAGGCCAGTTCGGTCTTCGGTTCCGGGTTGTCTTCGTGCAGCCTGCGGAAAATTTCCAGACGTTTTGCGGCATTCATGGTCAGTGCGTTTCCTCGAAAGCGGTCATTGTGAAGGTGTCGGGCGATGCCAGGCCTGCCATGCGGCGATCAGCAAGCCCAGCAGAATGAATCCGCCAGGGGCCAGCACAGCCAGGCGCAACCCGGCGTCGACGCTCAGCACCCGCTGCCAATCCGACGGTGTCGCACCGATCAGCCATGGCCAGTGGTTGCCGAGTGTCCCGTTACCCAGGAGTTCACGCAGCCCGCCCATGCTGACCAACAATGCACCGAACAGTCCACAAAGGCGCAGACGATGTCGCAAGGTCGCCTGGAAAAATCCGGTGTGGTCCAACACGACACATTGCAGCGCGATCAACGCTGAATAGATTCCCAGCTGTTGATGCCATTGCAACGACCAGACTTGCATGCCGAGCTCCGCACAACTGGTCAGCGTGGCGGCGAGCACCACGCCGGCCAGCAAGCGCATCGAAGGCAGCAGACGGGGTCGCACGGCATTCATGCCCAGGCCGAACAGGCCGATCACGATGATGAACATCAGCCACAAGCCCAGCGCGGTCATGAGTGAGCCGGTGGCGCCGATCAGCGGCGCAAGCATCAATGCGTTCTGCAACAGTGATGGTTTACTCATGGGAAGGGCTCCCGAGCAGGGGGTGCCGGTATTCATCGAAGTAGCGCAGCGCCTCGTGGGTGGCGTTGATCACCGCCCTGGACGTAATGGTCGCTCCCGCAATCTGGTCGAATTGTCCCTGGTCCTTTTTCAAGGCCCAGCCTTTGTCATCCGGATCAGTGAGCGACTTTGCGGAAAACAGCTGGAGCCATGCATTGGGCCATTCGGCGATCCGCGCACCCAGCCCAGGCGTTTCCGCTTGCCTGAGGGTTTTGACGCCAATCAGCCGGCCATTGAGGTCGATGGCGATCAGCAGATCGATAGCGCCGGAATAGCCCAGGGTCTGGCTGCGCAGCAGCACGGCATAGGGCTTGCCGGCCTTGGTGGCGCGGTAACCCGCCAGCAGCGTGCTGTTGCCCAGCGTCGGGTTGTCGAGGGTGAGCGGTTGTTCCAGCGGCTGATTGTCGTAGCTGTCGGGCGGTAGCAGGTCCAGCAGGTTGCGACTGTCGATCAGGCGCTGCTCAGCCGCGATCCGTGGCGCACCGTTGTGCTGCGCGAGCCAGGTCAAGCCAATCCCGAGGGCGGCCAGTAAGGCAAGGATCGCAACGCTCGACACTCGTTTCATGGCGCAATCCGCCCTTGCCTGGCGCAGACGAACCGCTCCAGTGCCGGAACGCAGAGGTTCATCAGCAATACCGCGAAGGCCACGCCGTCCGGATAACCGCCCCACGTACGAATCAGATACGTCAGCAGCCCGACACCGATGCCGAACAGCAATCTCGCGCCGGGACTTTTGGCGCCGGACACCGGTTCCGTCACGATGAAGAACGCTCCCAGCATGCTGGCGCCGGTGAGCAGATGAAACAACGGTGAGCCATTGGAGTCGGAGCCTGAGCCGTTCCAGCACACCAGACTGATGAGGAACAGGCTACCGAGCATGCCGACCGGCGCATGCCAGCCGAACACCTTGCGTTGGAGCAGAAACGCGCCGCCCGCGAGAAAGGCCAGGTTTACCCATTCAACACCGCGACCGCCGACATGACCGAACGCCGGATTCATCGAGAACAACTCGTCCATGGTCAGGCTTTTGTTGATCCTCAGACTGTCCAGTGCCGTGGCCCGGACCCAGGCATCCGGGAGTTGACCGACACCGAATACCTGCTGCACACCGGCTGACAGATCTATGCCGTGGGACGCCGGCCAGTGGGTCAGTTGTTGCGGAAACGCCACCACCACCCATGCAAAACCAAGCATCGCCGGGTTGAACGGATTGCTGCCGACACCGCCATACAAGTGCTTGCCGAACAGCATGGCAAACGCGGCGGCAGTGACCGTCAACCACCACGGGCAATAGGGCGGCAAGGCCAGGGCCAGTAGCGTGGCACTGACAAGGGCGCTGCCGTCGCTCAAGGTCGGTTTGAGGGTGCGCTTGCGCAACTTCAGCACTGCGGCCTCAACGGCCAACGCACTCGCGCTTGCCAGCATCAGGTTGATCAACACGCCCCAGCCGTAAAGCCAGGACAACGCCAGCATTCCTGGCAGCGTCGCCAGTAGAACCAGTTTCATGGCCTGCTGCAGGCGTACGTCGACCGACTCAAGGGGCGGCATGGGCATTCACCTGGCGTTCGGCTTCGCTGAGTGCACGCTCCAGGGCTTCGATCTGCTCGACGGGTGCCTGGCCGGCTTGAGCTTTTTTCAGCTCGGCACGGCGCATGGCCAACTGGATCTTCGCGCGGTTCAGCTCGGCATTCTTTGCCGGAGGCGCCGTGGGAGCCGGAGCGAGTGGTGCAGCGCTTTCCAGTTGCGCCAGGGCGTGCTCGGCGGCTTCGAACTGTTGTTGCAGGACAATCAATTGCGACTGCTGTTCGAAGGTCGGTGGATGGCCGAAAGCCTTGAGTGACTTGGTCAATTGCGCCCGACTCATCGCCAGTTCGATCCTGGCCTTCTTCAAGGCCGCATCGGCATTGGCGGCTTTCTGGGCGCGAACGCGCTCAAGCGCGGCCTGCACCGGGTCGAGGGTCGCTGCGCTGGGCTGGTTGGCGCGTTGCGCGCGCACCTGGCGTTCAGCAGCCTTTTGTTGCTCCTCGCGTTGCAGGCGTGCGTTGCGCTGTTCGAAGCGAAGCCGTGCGTGATTACGCTTGGCGGCGCGGGCGCGTTGCGCTTCAAGGCTGAATGCCAGCCCCCCGACAATGGGCAGCACCGTGGCTATCGGCAACGGGCGCATTTCGATGCAATCCACTGGACAAGGCGCCACGCAGAGGTCGCAACCGGTGCATTCATCGATGATCACCGTGTGCATCAGCTTGGCCGCGCCGACGATGGCATCCACCGGGCAGGCCTGGATGCATTTGGTGCAGCCGATGCATTCGGCTTCGCGGATGTAGGCGATCTGCGCCGGGGCCGAACCACGGCTGACATCCAGTTCCAGCACCGGCACGTTCAGCAGTTCGGCCAGGGCACCGATGGTTTCGTTACCGCCCGGAGGGCACTTGTTGATCGGCTCGCCGGCGGCGATGCCTTCAGCGTACGGTTTGCATCCGGGATGACCGCACTTGCCGCACTGAGTCTGCGGCAAGAGGGCGTCGATCCTTTGAATCAGACTCATGTTTTGATCAGTCCGCTGAATCCGAGAAAGGCCACTGCAATCAGGCCGGCGCCGATCAGGTCGATCGGCAAGCCGCGAAAGGGCAGGGGCACATCGTTATCGAGTGTGCGTTGTCGCAGGTCGTTGAACAGACCCAGCACCAGCCAGAAACCCAGCCCGGCACCCAGGCTCAGGGCTGCGGCAGCAACGAATCCCTTGTCATTCTGGATGTTGATAAGCGCCACCCCGAGCACGCCGGCATTGCCCAGCAGCAACGGCCAAAGCCCCTCGAACGGCAGCGTTGAAAACAGCCGTGACAGCCCTTTCAGCAAGGGGCTGATCAGCAACACACTCAAGGGCAGGAGCACGAAAAGTCGCAGCCCTGTCGCTTGCAGCGGGATAAGCAACACATGATAGAGGGAGTATCCGAGCAGGCCGACCACCAGCATCAGGCAGGTCGTCGCGATCCCCAGTGCATGGACTTGCCGACGTTCACTGCCCAACAGCGGATCGACACCCAGCGGCCAGTGCAACACAAAGTTGTTGATCAGGGCGGTGCTGATAAGCGTAAGCATTGCTTCGGTCATGATCGTGCCGGCAAGAACGGGGCTTTTTAACGCAGGTGTGTAAAAAGCTTAGGCATTATCCGGCAAGGGCGGAGGGTGGGCCAGACATGAAAATCCCACAGCCGCGCCAGGCACGACTGTGGGATCGGTTTGCCGCCGTACCTTACTTGATCCGCTGACCAGGCTTGGCGCCGCTGTCAGGGCTCAGCAGGTAGATTTCTTCACCGCCAGGGCCGGCCGCCATCACCATGCCTTCGGAGATGCCGAACTTCATTTTGCGAGGCTTGAGGTTGGCGATCATCATGGTCAGGCGACCGTCGAGCTTGGACGGGTCCGGGTAAGCGCTCTTGATCCCGGAGAACACGTTGCGTTGCTCGTCACCGATATCGAGGGTCAGGCGCAGCAGTTTATCGGCACCCTCTACGTGCTCGGCCTTGACGATCAGGGCGACGCGCAGGTCGACCGCGGCAAAGGTGTCGAACTCGATTTCCGGCGACAACGGATCCTTGGCCAGCTCGCCATTGCCGGCGGGTGCCGCTTCGCCCGTGTCGGTCTGGCTGGCGGTCAGGTCTTCCTTCGACGCGTCGGTCATGGCCTGCACCTTGACCGGGTCGATCCGGGTCATCAGTGGCTTGAACTCATTCAACTGATGGTTGGCGAGCCAGATGGCGTGGTCGTTCCAGGTCAGCGGCGCGACATTGAGGAACGCCTCGGCATCGGCGGCCAGCAGCGGCAGCACCGGCTTGAGGAAAATCACCAGTTGGCGGAACAGGTTGACGCCCGTGGCGCAGATCGCCTGGACTTCATCCTGCTTGCCTTCCTGTTTGTTCAGCGACCAGGGAGCCTTGTCGGCGATCCAGGCGTTCGCGCGATCGGCCAGGGCCATGATCTCGCGCATGGCGCGGGCAAAGTCGCGGGCTTCATAGGCGTCGGCGATGCCAGGCGCGGCAGCCAGGAACGCTTCGGTCAGCTCCGGCGCGGCGTTGGTGTCGACCATCACGCCGGCATTGCCCTTGTGGATGAAACCGGCGCAGCGGCTGGCGATGTTGACGACTTTGCCGACCAGGTCGGAGTTGACCTTCTGCACGAAGTCTTCGAGGTTCAGGTCCAGGTCGTCGACGCCACGGCTGAGCTTGGCCGCGTAGTAGTAGCGCAGGTATTCCGGCGACAGGTGATCCAGGTAGGTCCGGGCCTTGATGAAGGTGCCGCGGGACTTGGACATTTTCTGGCCGTTGACGGTCAGGTAGCCGTGTACGTTGATGCCGGTCGGCTTGCGATAACCCGCGCCTTCGAGCATGGCTGGCCAGAACAGGGCGTGGAAATTGACGATGTCCTTGCCGATGAAGTGGTACAGCTCGGCGGTGGAGTCCTTGCCCCAGAACGCGTCGAAGTCCAGCTCCGGCGTGCGGTCGCACAGGTTCTTGAAGCTCGCCATGTAGCCGATCGGCGCATCCAGCCACACGTAGAAGTACTTGCCCGGCTCATCGGGGATTTCGAAGCCGAAGTACGGCGCATCGCGGGAGATGTCCCACTGTTGCAGGCCGGCATCCAGCCATTCGGCGATTTTGTTGGCGACGGCGTCCTGCAGGGTGCCACTGCGGGTCCAGGTCTGCAGCATGGCCTGGAAGTCCGGCAACTTGAAGAAGAAGTGCTGGGAGTCCTTGAGCACCGGAGTCGCGCCGGAAATGGCCGACTTCGGGTCTTTGAGGTCGGTCGGTGCGTAGGTGGCACCGCATTTCTCGCAGTTGTCGCCGTACTGGTCTTCAGTGCCGCATTTCGGGCAGGTGCCCTTGATGAAACGGTCGGCCAGGAACATTTTCTTTTCCGGGTCGAAATACTGAGTGATCGAGCGCGTGGCGATGTGCCCGGCGTCGCGCAGCTTCAGGTAGATCTGGCTCGACAGCTCACGGTTTTCTTCAGCGTGAGTGGAGTGGAAGTTGTCGAAGTCCACCAGGAACTCGGCAAAGTCGGCGCTGTGTTCAGCCTGGACGTTGGCGATCAGTTGTTCCGGGGTGATGCCTTCCTTTTCCGCGCGCAG
The DNA here is from genome assembly GCF_902498195.1 of Pseudomonas fluorescens. Classification (GTDB taxonomy): domain Bacteria; phylum Pseudomonadota; class Gammaproteobacteria; order Pseudomonadales; family Pseudomonadaceae; genus Aquipseudomonas; species Aquipseudomonas fluorescens_BU. Next base: position 237,915 of record NZ_CABVIY010000006.1, read on the forward strand.
CATGATGGCCGAACCGTGGGCGTCGTCGGCGCAGACATAGATGCATTGGTTGCCGCGGTGCTTCTGGAAGCGCACCCACATATCGGTCTGGATGTATTCCAGCATATGGCCGAGGTGAATCGAACCATTGGCATAGGGCAGGGCGCTGGTGACGAGAATCTTGCGTGGCTCGGACATGGGGCTCGGCTACTTGATGAAACGGAGGTCGGCCACTATAAAGCGCCGGCGCATATTTTTCACCTTTGAGGCTGTTTCCTCCGATGATCACACCGGTGATGCCCCCAAAAGATCAGAACAGGTACGATACCCGCCTGATTTTCCAGTCTTGCTATCGGAGTTGCCCATGAGCGCCGTCAATCGCGCAGCGGTGGAAGCCGTCCTTCGCCAATACACCGACCCTTACCTGAACCAGGACCCGGTCAGCGCCGGATGCGTGCGCAGCATCGATGTCCAGGGCGACCGCGTCAGCGTCCAGCTCGAACTGGGCTACGCCGCCGGTCTGTTCAAGAGTGGCTGGGCGCAGATGCTGCAAATGGCCATCGAAGGCCTGGACGGCGTAGGGTCGGCCCGCGTCGACATCACCAGTGTGATTGCCGCGCACAAGGCCCAGGCTCAGATTCCGGGCCTGGCCAACGTCAAGAACGTGGTTGCCGTGGCCTCTGGCAAGGGCGGCGTGGGCAAATCCACCACCGCCGCCAACCTGGCATTGGCCCTGGCCCGAGAAGGCGCCAAGGTGGGGATTCTCGACGCCGACATCTATGGACCGAGCCAAGGCATCATGTTCGGCATCGCCGAAGGCACCCGGCCGCAAATCAAGGATCAAAAGTGGTTCGTGCCCATCGAGTCCCATGGCGTTGAAGTGATGTCCATGGCGTTCCTGACCGATGACAACACGCCGATGGTCTGGCGCGGGCCGATGGTGTCCGGCGCCTTGTTGCAGCTGGTGACCCAGACGGCCTGGGGTGACCTGGATTACCTGGTCATCGACATGCCGCCGGGCACCGGTGACATCCAGTTGACTCTGGCGCAGAAAGTCCCGGTAGCCGGTGCGGTCATCGTCACCACGCCACAGGACCTGGCCCTGCTTGACGCGCGCAAGGGCGTGGAAATGTTCCGCAAGGTCAACATTCCGGTGCTGGGTGTGGTGGAAAACATGGCCGTGCACATCTGCTCCAATTGCGGGCATGCGGAGCATCTGTTCGGCGAGGGCGGCGGGGTGAAACTGGCCAGCCAGTACGGCGTCGAGTTGCTGGCCTCGTTGCCGCTGTCGATGGTCATCCGCGAACAGGCCGATGGCGGCAAACCAACGGTGATCGCCGAGCCTGACAGCCCGATTGCAATGGTCTACCAGGAACTGGCTCGCCATGTCGGCGCGCGGATCGTGTTGCAGGAAGCGGCGATGCCGGCGATGCCGAACATCACCATCAGCGACGATTGATTAGCTGAAGACGCGCAATACATTGTGGGAGCGGGCTTGCTCGCGAATACGGTGTGTCATTCAACGGATAAGTTGACTGATCTACTGCATTCGCGAGCAAGCCCGCTCCTACATTTTTTCGGTGTATGCCTTAAATCCGCAACCCGCCATCCATTTCCAGGATCCGGCCGGTGTAGTAGTCGTTCTCGAATATATAGGCCGCCGAATGGGCAATCTCGTCCGGCTTGCCCATGCGCTTGAGCGGAATCCCCGAGGTCATCTTCTCCAGCGCTTCAGGCTTCATGCCCAGCGTCATCTCGGTCTCGATGAACCCCGGTGCAATGCCCGCCACGCGAATGCCGTAGCGCGCCAGTTCCTTGGCCCAGGTCACGGTCGCGGCGGCGACACCGGCCTTGGCGGCGGAGTAGTTGGTCTGGCCGACGTTGCCGGCACGGGAAATCGACGAGATATTGATGATCGCGCCGCTGTTCTTCAGCTCGACCATTTTCGCCGCGACTTCACGGGTGCACAGGAACACGCCGGTCAGGTTGACGTCGATGACCGCCTGCCACTGGGCCAGGCTCATCCTGGTCATCTCGCCGTCCTTGACCTTGAGCAGCAGGCCGTCGCGCAGGATCCCGGCGTTGTTGATCAAACCATGGATCGCGCCGAAATCTTCGGCAACCTGCGCGACCATGTGCGTCACTTGCTCCTCATTGGCGACGTTGCACAGGTAGGCACGGGCTTCGACACCCCTGGCCTGGCAGGCGGCCACGGCGTCATCGAGTTTTTCCTGGTTGAGATCCACCAGCGCCAGCTTCGCGCCCTTGGCCGCCAAATACTCGGCCATGGATCGGCCTAAACCCTGGCAACCGCCCGTGATAATGATTACTTTGTCAGTGAGTTGCATTCGCATGCCCCGGTAGCAGGTCTGAGTGGTGTCCTTTCAGAGAGCCTCTCGATCGGCGCCTGGCATGGCCTGGCTGCACATGAGAATTGCCCGATGGCTGACTGGAACTTTCACCAGTCGCCCGTCCGTTTTTTTGACGGATTCTATATAAGGAGTCATAAATTGAGCGTTGAAGTTGCCAAGAATGCCCGAGAATTGCTGCTCAAGGAATACCGCGGCGTCCTGTCGACGCTCTCCAAGGCCATGCCCGGTTTTCCGTTCGGCTCCGTGGTTCCCTACTGCCTGGACGAGCAGGGCCGGCCGCTGATCCTGATCAGCCGTATCGCCCAGCACACCCACAACCTGCAGAAAGATCCGAAGTGTTCGCTGCTGGTGGGTGAGCGCGAAGCTGAAGACGTACAAGCCGTCGGGCGCCTGACTTACATGGCCGAGGCTCAACGGATCGAGGACGAGGCAGCCATCGAGGCGGCTGCCGAGCGCTACTACCGCTACTTCCCGGATTCTCAGAATTATCACAAGGCCCATGATTTCGATTTCTGGGTACTGCAGCCGGTGCGCCACCGTTACATCGGCGGTTTCGGCGCCATCCACTGGGTCAACGACCTGATCCTGGCCAACCCGTTCGCCGGCAAGGCGGAAGTGAGCATGGTCGAGCACATGAACGCTGATCATGCCAAGGCCATTGCCCATTACGTCGACCTGGCGGGGTTGCCGAAAACCGCGCCGGCACAGATGGTTGGCATCGACACCGAAGGCATGCACCTGCGCATCGGCCAAGGAATATATTGGTTGCCGTTCCAAGCCTCGTGTAATACGCCGACACAAGTGCGTGAAGCCTTGGTTTTCCTGGCTCACGCCGAGCATTGGCCGAAAAATGAAGTGGCCGACGCTTGAATTCACGAAAGGGCGACGTCATCTATGGATGACTGGCAAGGCATTCTTGCGTTGAGGAACCATTTGATGCGCCCTTTTCTGTTGCTCTTTCTGCTGTTCCCGGTGTTGGAGCTCTTCGTATTCGTCAAGGTGGCAGGGGCTATCGGGTTTTTCCCGGCCCTGCTGCTGATCATTCTCGGCTCGATGTTCGGCGTGTTCGTACTGCGCGTCGCCGGCCTGGCCACGGCGTTGCGTGCCCGTGAAAGCCTGAACCGCGGCGAGTTGCCCGCCCAGACCATGCTTGAAGGCCTGATGCTGGCGTTGGCCGGTGGCCTGTTGATCCTTCCGGGGTTCATCAGCGACGTGGTTGGCCTGATCATGCTGTTGCCGATCAGCCGTCGCCTGCTGGCCAACAGAATGCGCCGGCGGGCCGAGGAACAGGCCATTCGCCAGCGTGCGTTCGCCGATGACCTCCAGCCCCGTGGCGGTCCCGCTCCCCGCGAGCCGCTGGGCCGAGAGCCCAATGTGATCGAAGGCGAGTTCGAACACCGCGACCACAAGTAGTCTCTTGCAGCGACACGACACCTTGGTGTCGTGATCGTTTGCGGGGCATCGACATGAAAAATTTTCGATCCCCGCCCTTGTAATAAGCTTATGCGCCCTTATGTAACGGTCACCGCAAGGTTTCTGGCAAACACGCCAGACAGACTTCCGCGGTTCGCTCGACGAACCGCACCCGGCACCGCCGGACTTTGTTAAACCCGCCGGGATTACACCGGCCGATGAAAACCACAATTAGGAGAGATCGACAATGAAGCTTCGTCCTCTGCATGACCGCGTCGTCATCCGTCGCAGCGAAGAAGAAAAGAAAACCGCTGGCGGTATCGTCCTGCCAGGTTCGGCTGCTGAAAAAGCCAACAGCGGCGAGATCCTCGCTGTCGGCACCGGCCGCGTACTGGAAAACGGTGAAGTGCGTGCACTGGCCGTGAAAGTGGGCGACAAGGTTGTGTTCGGTCCTTACTCCGGCAGCAACACCGTGAAAGTCGACGGCGAAGACCTGTTGGTAATGGCTGAGAACGAGATTCTCGCTGTTATCGAAGGCTGATTTCCCGCTCATTTTCCCGTTACTACAAAGTATTTAAGGAATATCGATCATGGCTGCTAAAGAAGTTAAATTCGGCGATTCCGCCCGCAAGAAAATGCTCACCGGTGTCAACGTCCTGGCTGACGCAGTAAAGGCGACCCTGGGCCCGAAAGGCCGTAACGTGATCATCGAGAAGAGCTTCGGCGCTCCGACCATCACCAAGGACGGCGTTTCCGTAGCCAAAGAAATCGAGCTGAAAGATCGTTTCGAAAACATGGGCGCGCAGCTGGTCAAAGACGTTGCCTCCCGTGCCAACGATGACGCAGGCGACGGCACCACCACCGCTACCGTTCTGGCTCAATCGATCGTCAACGAAGGCCTGAAAGCCGTCGCTGCCGGCATGAACCCGATGGACCTCAAGCGCGGTATCGACAAAGCGACCATCGCGATCGTCAAAGAGCTCAAAGCCCTGTCCAAGCCTTGCGCTGACACTAAGGCCATCGCTCAGGTTGGCACCATCTCGGCCAACTCCGACAGCTCCATCGGCGACATCATTGCCGAAGCCATGGAAAAAGTCGGTAAAGAAGGCGTGATCACCGTTGAAGAAGGCTCGGGCCTGGAAAACGAACTGTCGGTTGTTGAAGGCATGCAGTTCGACCGTGGCTACCTGTCCCCGTACTTCGTCAACAAGCCTGAGACCATGACTGCCGAGCTGGACGGTCCGCTGATCCTGCTGGTCGACAAAAAAATCTCGAACATCCGCGAAATGCTGCCAGTGCTGGAAGCCGTTGCCAAAGCCGGCCGTCCACTGCTGATCGTGGCCGAAGACGTTGAAGGCGAAGCCCTGGCGACTCTGGTTGTGAACAACATGCGTGGCATCGTCAAAGTCGCAGCCGTCAAGGCGCCAGGCTTCGGCGACCGTCGCAAGGCCATGCTGCAGGACATCGCCGTTCTGACCGGCGGTACCGTTATCTCCGAAGAGATCGGCCTGAGCCTGGAAAGCACTACCCTGGAACACCTGGGTAATGCCAAGCGCGTGATCCTGTCCAAAGAAAACACCACCGTGATCGACGGCGCTGGCGTTGAGGCTGACATCCAGGCTCGCGTTCTGCAGATCCGCCAGCAAGTGGCTGACACTTCGTCCGACTACGACCGTGAAAAACTGCAAGAGCGCCTGGCCAAGCTGTCCGGCGGCGTTGCAGTGATCAAGGTTGGCGCTGGCTCCGAAGTTGAAATGAAAGAGAAGAAAGCCCGCGTTGAAGACGCCCTGCACGCTACCCGTGCAGCCGTCGAAGAAGGCGTGGTACCTGGCGGCGGCGTGGCACTGGTTCGTGCCCTGCAAGCCATCAGCGAACTGAAAGGCGACAACGCTGATCAGGACGTTGGCATCCAGTTGCTGCGTCGCGCTGTTGAAGCGCCACTGCGCCAGATCGTTGCCAACTCCGGTGACGAGCCAAGCGTGGTTGTCGACAAGGTCAAGCAAGGCGCTGGTAACTTCGGTTACAACGCTGCGACCGGCGAGTACGGCGACATGATCGAAATGGGTATCCTGGACCCGGCTAAAGTGACTCGTTCGGCTCTTCAGGCAGCGGCTTCCATCGCCAGCCTGATGATCACCACCGAAGCCATGATCGCCGAGATCAAGGAAGACGCACCAGCTGGCGGCGGCATGCCAGACATGGGCGGTATGGGCGGCATGGGCGGCATGATGTAAGCCAGCCTTACCCCGTACATAAAAACCCCGCCTGCGAAAGCAGGCGGGGTTTTTTATTGCCCATGTTCGAGTGTGGGAGCGGGCTTGCTCGCGAAAGCGGTGTATCAGTCACCTCATCAGTCGACGGATACACCGCTTTCTCTAGCAAGTCGAATCGTCGCAACGCCGCTCCCACATGACTACTGTATTTCAGGTGCTAACGGGTTGTGCCTTGACCACGGCTTCAGCTCTGGACGCCGGCCGATACAAAATCCAGTAATAAGACCCCAGGCAAATCAGCCAGCAAAACACTGCCGTCCACACGTTGTGCGAAAAAAAGTGTGCTCCCTGCATCATTCGGCCGATGGAAAACACTGTACCCAAGGCAAGGGCGAAGGCGAACGCTGCCCGGGCCAGTCGCGGGCGACGGTCGCGCAGCACGAAAAACAGTGCAAACAGTGTGAAGCCGGTCGCGGCATGACCGCCTGGCCAGCAGCGCCCGGGTTTTTCGGTGGGTGGGCGAGGGCTCAGCAATTCACTGTAGGTTTCGTGGCCTCCGAACTGTTCAAGGCTCCACGGGCATTGCACCGCCGTCACCGCTTTCATGGGCGTGACAAAGGACGTCGCCAGGCCCAGCGACAAGACCAGGCAGCCCAGTTCACGCTTGAATGGTTTGAGTCTGTCGACACGAAACGCGCCGATGAAACCGAGGATGGCCAGCACCGAGAAGGCGATCACCACCTGTTTGGCCCGGTCATGCAGGACGGTTTCGAGGAAGTAACTGTGCCGGCCGATAAAGTCCCCCGCGGCCGGATCGTAGAACAGCCTGGCCAGGTCCATGTCCAGGGAGGTCAATTCGAGCAGGACCAGAATGATTGCCGCAACGGCGGGCAGGCCCAGGCACAGCCAGGCGTTGAGCGGGCGGGAGGCGGGGCGGGCGGAGGTCGAAACCATGGCAGTTCCTGGGGCAGTGAAGTGACTGAATAGCGCAACCGCGCGGAGTTTGAGCCCGGCGCTGTCGCCAGCCTGTGAATCAAGGGTGAAAAAAACGTGAAGGCCCGACAGCGGTATTTCATTGACACGACAGCTGCACGCAATCCTAGCCGTGAGCCACACTTGGCCTTAAGCTGCGCGGGCCAAGACGGCCGTTACTGTGTACGGAGAAGGTGCCCATGCGAATTCTACTGGTTGAAGACAACCGCGATATCCTGGCCAATCTGGCCGATTACCTGGGGCTCAAAGGCTACACCGTGGATTGTGCGCAGGACGGTTTGTCGGGTCTGCACCTGGCGGCCACTGAACACTACGACCTGATCGTGCTCGATATCATGCTGCCTGGCATCGATGGCTACACCCTGTGCAAACGCCTGCGCGAAGATGCTCGCCGAGACACGCCGGTGATCATGCTCACCGCTCGCGATCAACTGGACGACCGCCTGCAGGGCTTCAAGTCTGGTGCCGACGATTATCTGATCAAACCGTTCGCCCTGTCTGAGCTGGCGGCGCGGGTCGAAGCGGTCATGCGCCGCTCCCAGGGGGGCGGGCGCCGTACTCTGCAAGTTGCCGACCTGAGCTATGACCTCGACACCCTGGAAGTCACCCGCGAAGGCCGATTGCTCAAGCTCAACCCGGTGGGTCTGAAGTTGCTGGCGGTGCTGATGCAGAAAAGCCCTCATGTATTGCGTCGCGAAATACTCGAAGAAGCCCTGTGGGGCGATGACTGCCCGGACAGCGACAGCCTGCGCAGCCATGTCCATCAGTTGCGCCAGGTGATCGACAAACCGTTCGCCAAACCGTTGCTGCACACCGTGCACGGTGTCGGTTATCGCTTGGCCGAGGGGCGTGATGGAGTTTAAACAAAGCCTTGCCCAACGGATCATTATTGCCTTTGCGCTGATGAGCGCACTGGTGGCGGGCGCCTTTGCCATGGGCATTGTGGCGACCGTGCACCTGGTGGAAGAAAAACTGATCTCGGCGGGCCTGGGCGGCGATTTGCAGCGTCTGTTGCTGATGGATAACGTCTCCGACTGGAGCCATCGCCCGGAACCGGACCAGTTGTTCTATTTCAGCGGCGGGCCCGGCGATTTTGAACTGCCCAAGGATCTGCGGCACCTGGATTCGGGTTTTCATGAAGTGTTCCGCGAGCAGCTGTCGTACCACGCGATGGTCGAAATCGTCGACGGTCGGCGTTATGTCCTGTTGCAGGACCAGAGCGACTTCGAAGAGCGTGAGCGGGTGCTGTTCGCCGTGGTGCTGGTGGGCTTCGTGCTCAGCCTGGCGCTGGCGGTTTTCCTGGGCTGGGTGCTCGCGCGCAAAGTCATGGCACCGGTGGTACGCCTGGCTCGCCAGGTGCGTCACCGCGACCAGTTGCTGGGTTTGGCGCCGCCCCTGGCACCGGATTACGCTGCTGACGAGGTGGGCGAACTGGCAGTGGCCTTCGATGCCACGCTCGGGCGTCTGCGCCAGGCCTTGACCCGGGAGCGGCTATTCACCAGTGACGTCAGCCACGAGTTGCGCACACCCTTGATGGTGCTCGCCAGTTCGTGCGAACTGCTGCTCGAAAACCCCGGTATCGATCAGCGCGGCCGCGCGCAGGTCGAACGAATTGCCCGTGCCAGTGAAGAAATGCGCGAACTGGTGCAAACCTTCCTGATGCTGGCCCGTGCGCAACGCGAAGACGCCAGCATGTCGCCTCAACAGACCCTGAGTGAAGTGTCCCACGGCTTGCTCAGTCAATGGCGCGAGCCGATCGAGTCTAAAGGACTGAAGCTGATTTTCGAGCCGGGCCAGCCCCATGGCATGCGTTACAACGCGACATTCCTGCATGCGGTGATGGGCAACTTGCTGCGTAATGCGCTGCACTACACCGAGCAGGGCTTCATTCGCCTGAGCCTGTCGGCCAGCGGCTTCGTCGTCGAGGACAGTGGTGTCGGCATTCCCGAGGAGAAACGCGAAGCGATGTTCGAGCCCTTCGTGCGCGGCAACGAGAAACGCGGGGAGGGTCTGGGGTTGGGGCTCTCACTGGTGCAACGAATTTGTGAGAACCAGGGCTGGAGCGTCAGTCTGACGACCATGGAACCCCATGGCTGTCGTTTTCAAGTGCAACTGGATACATCTAAAGGCGATTGATCGGTCCGGAACCGGCCATGGTCGACTTGTAAAACCTCGAAACGATTGCGGGTTTTACATGACAAATTTTTCACAAAGGCATGACCTGTCGCTGACACGCCGCTCCCTAAGGTTGACGTCATCAGAAGTACAGGAGACCTGACGATGGCCGGCCCGATCAAACTTGATTTTTCCGAAAAATACGATGACCAACACGCGAAAGAATACCTGCTCAAACATCAGGACGGTGTGAGCCGCAAACTGTCCCATTGGCGTGACGAGCAACTGGCGCGCAAGGCGCTGACGCTGGTCGGCGAGCCTGGCCTGGTCCTTGATCTTCCGTGCGGGGCAGGCCGATTCTGGCCTTTGCTGGCGGAAAAACCCAACCGTGTGATCATCGGCGCCGACAATTCCGAGTCCATGGTGAAGATCGCCACGCAGGCGCAACCGGCCGATGTTGTGAAACGGGTACAACCCTTGCACACTTCTGCATTCGACATCGCCTTACCGGATAACGCCGTCGACAGCATTTTCTGCATGCGTTTGCTCCATCACATCGGTGAAGCCGAGCATCGACTGGCCATTTTGCGCGAGTTCGAACGCGTCACGCGCGACAGCGTGATCCTTTCACTGTGGGTGGATGGCAATTTCAAAGCCTGGAAACGTAGGCGCCTGGAGAAAACCCGTGAGCAGGAAGGTTACCAAAATAGATTTGTGTTACCGGCTGCTACGGTAGAAAAGGAATTTGAGCAGGCAGGCTTCCGTATTCAGGAACGCCTGGACTTTTTACCGCTCTATGCCATGTGGCGAGTTTACGTATTACGCAAGAGGTAACAGGATGGCAGTGCAGTTTGCAGCAGGATCAGAAGTCGCTTCTCAGGACCGCTTCGACTTTTTCTGGAATCAGCGCGGCGAATGGGTTGAAGAGCCCAATGTCCGTCGCGGTGGAGAAAGTGGCGTGGAGCGGGTCATGGGCAGTGATGGCCAGCTGCTCTATGCCAAGCGCCAGACCGGGCACATCTATCGCAGTCTGTCGCACCCGTTCGGCCGCCCGACCGTGTTGCGCGAACGTGATGCGCTGATTGGCGTCGGCAAGCTGGGTGTTCGTGTCCCGGAAATCGTTTTCTGCGGTGCACAGCGCGACCCGGTGCATAAATGGCGCGCCTTGCTGGTGACCAAGTCACTGGACGGCTTTTTGGAATTGGAACACTGGTACGCCGCTGGCGCTCGCGAGCGTCACGGTGAAGCCATACACGACCGATTGCTGAAGGAATTGGCCGACAACCTGGCGCGCATGCACAAGGGTCGTTGGCAGCACAGTTGCCTCTATATCAAGCATGTGTTCGTCCGTGTGACGGGCGAAGGTGAGGCGGCCAGGGTCGAGGTCGCCCTGATCGATCTGGAGAAATGCCGGCAGCGTTTGAGCGCACGGCAAGCGGCGGCCCATGACATGAAGCAGCTGCGCCGCCACTCGTCGTTCAGCCCGACGGATTGGGGAAAACTCGTCTATTTTTATAAGACGGCGTTTGGCAGCGCTATCAAAGGTTTATAGCAATGAAACTCGAAGTTGCGCGAGGTTTGTTTTTAGTAGGAGCCTTGGCAGTTGCTTCACTTGCGGTGGCGGCTTGGGAGCAGCCACGCACACAAGTTTTGACTTCAGGGAGTGGCGATCATTGCCCGTTGCCACGGGTCGCCAAGGCATCCGTGGCTAGTCAGCCCGATCATGATTTATTGCTGTTCATCTTCGGACTGTCTCAAGGAATGAGGCCGCAAAGTTGAAAAGATTGAAGCCCAAATAAAAGGCCTCGCAAACGCGAGGCCTTTTTTGTTGCGCGATTTCAGATGTACAGAAATCCAGTGTGGGAGCGGGCTTGCTCGCGAAAGTGCTGGATCAATCGACATATTCTTTGAACATTCGACCGCTTTCGCGAGCAAGCCCGCTCCCACATTGGATCAGTGTTGTTCCTCAGGTTTGTCGGGTTTCGCCAGCAGGGTGTACACGCACGGCAACACGAACAATGTGAACAGCGTGCCGATCGACATGCCCGTCGCGATCACCGTACCGATATCGAACCGGCTGACCGCGCCCGCCCCCGTGGCGATGATCAGCGGCACCATGCCGAACACCATTGCGGCGGTCGTCATCAGTACCGGGCGCAGGCGAATGGACGCGGCTTCCTCCACGGCTTCGCGCGGTGTCAGCCCTTTGTCCTTGCGCAACTGGTTGGCGAACTCGACGATCAGGATCCCGTGCTTGCTGATCAGCCCGATCAAGGTCACCAGCCCGACCTGGGTGTAGATGTTCATGCTCGACCAGCCGAGAAACAGTGGCAGCAGTGCGCCGCAAATCGACAGCGGCACGGTGACCAGAATGACCAGCGGATCGCGGAAACTCTCGAACTGTGCCGCCAGCACCAGGAAGATAATCGCCAATGCCAAGGCAAAGGTGACCCACAGCGCGCTGCCTTCCTGCACGTATTGCCGCGACGCGCCGGCGTAGTCAACGGCAAATCCCGTCGGTGCCTCTTCACGGGCGATCTGGCGCACGGTGTCGATCGCTTCCCCCATGCTGACCAGCGGCACCCCGGACAGAATGGCCGAGTTGAGTTGCTGGAACTGGTTCAATTGCCGGGGGCGCGCCCGGTCGGTCACGGTAATCAGGGTCGACAGGGCCAGCAGTTCACCCTTGGTGTTCCTGACGTAGTAATTGTTCAGCCAGTCCGGGTTATCCCGGAACTGTCGTTCGACCTGGGCAATCACTTTGTAACTGCGGCCTTCAATGGTGAAACGGTTGATCTCCGCTTCGCCCAGCAAGGTCGCCAGCGTACCGCCCAGGTCCTGCATCGAAACGCCCATTTGCGCGGCCTTGGCGCGATCGATGTCCACCACCACTTCAGGCTTGTCGAACGCCAGGTCGACGTCGACAAAGGCGAACTTGCCGGACTCCATTGCGCGTTTTTTAACCCGGTCCATCACTTGCAGCAGCAACTCGTAATCGTTGGCGGTGTTGATCACGAACTGGAATGGCAGGCCCTCGCCAGTCCCCGGCAAGGACGGCAGGTTGAAGCCGAAAACCTGCAGACCCGGGATGCCTTCGAGCTTGGCCTGGACGTCGGGCAGGATCTGCATCTGCGTCCGGTCCCGTTCATTCCAGGGTTTGAGCAGGAAACCACCGATGCCCGATTGCACGCCGTTGAAACCGTTGATCTGGAACGAGGAGTAGTACTCGGGAAATGCCTTGAAGATCGAGATGAATTCGTCTGTGTAGGTGTTCAGGTAGTCGAGGTTGGTCGGTTGCGGGGCGTTGGCCAGCATGAAAATGATGCCCTGGTCCTCATCCGGCGCCAGTTCCGACTTGGTGAACTTGAGCAGCACCGGGATCAGGCATAGCACGATGATGGCGAATACCAGCACCACCGGCCGGGTATTGAGCGTGCCGTGCAACATCTGTTGATAACGGCGCTTGAGGCTTTCGAAAATCAGGTCCAGTCGATGCGCCAGGCCGCTGGGATTCTCATCATGGCGCAGCAGGAAGGCGCACATCATCGGCGACAGGGTCAGGGCGACGACGCCCGAGATCACTACGGCACCGGCCAGGGTCAGGGCGAACTCCTTGAACAGCGCCCCGGTCAGCCCCGTCAGGAAGCCGATCGGCGCATACACCGCCGCCAGGGTGATGGTCATCGATACCACCGGCATGGCGATTTCCCGGGCTCCTTCGATGGCGGCGTCCAGCGGCGTCTTGCCCTCCTCGATGTGACGGTGGATGTTTTCCACCACCACGATCGCATCGTCCACCACCAGGCCGATGGCCAGCACCATCGCCAGCAGGGTCAGCAGGTTGATCGAGTAGCCCATCATCTGCATGAAGAACATCACGCCGATCATCGACAGCGGGATGGTGACCACCGGGATCACCACCGAGCGCAGCGCGCCGAGGAACAGGAACACCACCACGATCACGATCAACACCGCTTCGAACAGGGTTTTCACCACTTCGTCGATCGAGGCCTGGATGAACAGCGTGGCGTCGTAGGCGATTTCACCCTTGAGGTTGGGCGGCAGCTGGGCTTCAAGGTCGGGCATGATCTTGCGCACTTCCTTGATCACGTCCAGCGGGTTGGCGGCGGGCGTGGCCTTGATGCCGATGTACACCGAGGGCGTGCCGCCGAAGGAGCTGATGGTGTCGTAGTTTTCCGCGCCCATCTCGACCCGCGCGACGTCACGCAGCAGCACGCGACTGTCGCCATCGACCTTGAGCGGGATGGCGGCAAAGGCTTCGGCGGATTTCAACTCGGTGTTGGCGTTGATGCTGGTGACCACGTACTCGCCTTTTACCTCGCCGGCGGCCGAGAGGAAGTTGTACTGGCGCACCGCGTTGGTCACGTCGCTGGCGCTCAGGCCGAATCCGGCGAGCTTCACCGGGTCCAGCCACAGGCGCATGGCGAAGACCTGGTTGCCGAGAATCTCGGCTTCGGCCATGCCCGGCAGGGTCGCCAGTTTCGGCTGGATCACCCGCGACAGGTAATCAGTGATCTGCGGGTTGCTCAGCTCCTTGCTGAAGAAACTGATGTACATCAGCGCCGAAGCGTCGGCGGCCTCCTTGCTCAGGACCGGGTCCTCGGCGTCCTGGGGCAGCTGGTTCTTGACCTCGTTGGCCTTGGCCAGCAGTTCGGTGAACAGGCGGTCGCTGTTGGCGCCGATGCGCGCGTAAATCGAGATCACCGAGAAGTTCTGGCGACTGACCGAGGTCATGTAGTCGATGCCCTCGGCGCTGGCCAGGCTCTGTTGCATCGGCTGGGTGATGTAGCCCTGGATGGTTTCCGCGTTGGCCCCGGGGTAGGCGGTGGTCACCGTGATCAGGGCGTTTTCCATTTGCGGGTATTGGCGCAGCGGCAACTTGCTCCAGGCCTGGAAACCCAGCAGCACGATCAGCAGGCTCACCACGGTGGCGAGCACCGGACGGCGGATGAACGGATCAGTAAAAGCCATGGTGGGTTCCTTGATCAGTCAGCGCGCGGCTGGCCGTTCTGTTCGGGCAAAGTCTTGTCGTCGCTGATTGCGATGTGCGCACCGTTGTCCAGCTTGATCTGGCCGGCGGTGACCACCGTTTCGCCTTTTTGCACGCCTTTGGTAATGATCACCTTGGCATCGCGGCGTTCGCCGGTTTCGACAAAACGTCGCTCGGCGACCAGGACCGGCTGGCCCTTGTCGTCTTTTTCCAGGCTGCCGTCTTCGGCTTTCTTCTGGCTGGCGACGTAGACCGAGTTGCCGTACAGCGTGTAGGTGATGGCGCTTTCCGGCACGACGATGCGCGGCTGCGGGTCGGGCAAAAGGACCTGAAGGCTGGCGAACATGCCCGGCAGCAGCTTGCCATCAGGGTTGGCCAGGGTGGCGCGCACTTGCACGTTGCGCGTGCTGTTCTCGACCTTGGGGTTGATCGCACTGAGGGTGCCGGGGAATTCTTGCCCCGGATACGCCGCGACAATGATCTGCACCGGCTGGCCGACGGCAATCTTCGGGACCGACTGCTCGGGCACGAAAAAATCCACATAGAGGCTGCTGAGGTCTTGCAGGGTGGCAATCATGGTGCCGGTGGCCACGTAGTCGCCGACGTCCACCTGACGAATGCCGATGGTCCCGCTGAAGGGCGCGAGGATGCTTTTCTTGCCCAGCGCAGCCTTGAGCTGATTGACCGTGGCCTTGCTTTTCTTCAGCACTGCCGAGAGCCGGTCGAACTCGCCCTTGGAAATGGCCTGGCTGCCGACCAGTTGGCTGCCGCGACCGTAATCGACCTGGGCCAGGCCGAGGTCGGCCAGGGCGGTTTCGAGCAAGGCGCTTTCCACGGCGCTGTCGAGCCGGACGATGGGCTGGCCGGCCTTGACCTTCTGCCCGGACTCGAACTGCACGTCTATGACGGTGCCATCGGTCTCCAGGCTCAGGTCCACGCCTTGAAGGGCCTTGAGCGTGCCTACCGTCGGCAGGCGCGCTTGCCACGGCTGTTCGGTGGCCGTGGCCACAGCGACGCTGATCGGCGGTTTCGGCGCGGAAAAGCCCTGGATCATCGTGTAGATGGAGAAGGCTTTATACCCGGCCAGCACCAGTACGATCAGTAGCACAACACCCAACATGATCAGCATGCGGCGACGCAGCATATTTCCAGTTCCTTGGAGAAAATCAGGCGAGACAGTGGGGCACATTACCGCGAGTGGGAAGGGGAATCCAACTGGCACTTTTCACAGGCCCGCGCCAACGCTGTAGGAGCGAAGCTTGCTCGCGAAGGCGGTATGTCAGTCAACACGATGTTGAACGTGCGGCCGTCTTCGCGAGCAAGCTACGCTCCTACAGAGAGCGAGGTGTTCAGATCAGATGCAGGTGGTTGTCCCAGAGCCCTGCCGGTAGCTCCAGCGGTTTTGCAACAAGGTTTGTCTGGCGGCAATCATAGTACCGGCAACGACCCTGACCCGAGGTCACGACGAACCCATCGGCCACCGCGCCCACCCCGGCGCAATCGGCAAGTGGCGCGTCCAGGCGCACTTCGCCGCTGTCCAGGTCCCAGATGAAAAAGCGATTGCCCCGTGACGCGGTCAACGCCACCAGGCGCAAATCGCTGTGCACCGCGACGCTCGCAGTGTAGTGCCCCATCGCCTGCAACTGATGCTCGGGCACCGGGAACGCCACGAAGGGCTGGCCGGGACGCTTGATCGCCAGCAACTCCGAGTGTTCGTGCGCCGCGCCCATGAATTGCTGGCCGGCGACGATGGTGCCGTCGCTGGCGATGCCCAGGTGGCGCACGCTGTTCATCTGCTGGGCCAGGGTTTCCTTGCTCAGCAGGGTGCCGTCGCGCTGCATCAGCACCAGGCTCGGTTCCATGGCGTTGAGGTTCATCTCGACGCGGCTCTCAGCCTCGGTACGAATCCCGCCGTTGGCCACCACCAGGGTTTCGCCATCGGGCATCCACGACACCTGATGCGGGCCGATGCCGTGGGTGGAGATCTCGCCGCTGTGCACCAGCCGCTCGCCTTCGAACCTGTACACGCCGAGCAGGCCGCGGCCCGGGTCGGTGGTGTCGTTCTCGGTGGCATACAGCCATTCACCGCTCTGGTGAATCACCGCGTGACCGTAGAAATGCCGGTTCGGCTTCGACGTCACGGTTTGCAGCAACTTGCCGTCGCGCAAGTCGATCAGGTAGCTCTCGGTGCCGGGGCGTCGGGCGACAAACAGCGCGATGGGCAGCGTCGGGTGATTGATGATGTCGTGGCACCGCTGACCGACCTGGGTGGCAAACACCCGGGTGCCATCCAGCCGATAGCCGACGGCATAGTGCTTGCCGTCGGAATCGTCCCGCGCCGACAGCAGCAGCGGGCTTTGATCCTTGCGCTTGAACAGCGTCCAGCCGCCCAGTGTCACTGCTCCCAGCAGCAAACTACCTAAAGTCAGAGCCTGGCGTCGCAGCATGGCAGTCGCCCTCATCAGTCACCGTCGTTGGCGTTGAAGCCCAGTTGAATGCCCAGCGCCTTGGCCAGTTCGCCTTCGTGCAGGCGGTGGACGACGTTGAGGCTGTCGTAGATGTCGTTGAGTTGCTGGCGACCGGCGTCGTCGTTGAGCATTTCGGTCAGTGAACGCTGGTTGCTGGCGAACAGTTTCAACGAGGCGGCATAGGCAGCGTCGATCTTGTCGGCCAGGGGTTTCTGCTCGCTTGGCAACAGGCCGCGAATCCCTTTGTTGTCGACACCTTCCCACACCGTTTTGGCCGCCGCGAGGCTGGCTTCCATACCCGCCAGGGACGACTGGCTACGCCATGCGTCGGCCTGGAACGGCTGTGGCACACCCTTGGTCTGGCGACCCATCGGCGTGCCGAGTTTTTTCTTCAGGCTGTCGAGGGCGGTGACTTGCACGCGCAGCAGGTCGGCGATCGCTTCGTGGGAGTCGGCATAGCGCTGGTTCGGGAACTTGCTCAACTGCGCGAGCATGCCGTCGGTGTTGTTCCAGCCTTTGAGGATTTCTTCGGCCAGCTGTTTCTGACGCTCGCCAATGGCGATCAGCAGCGGGCAGTACTTGGCTTTCTGCCCGGCGTTGGCCACGTCAGGCTTGCTGTCGAACAGAATGTATTCGTAGGCCGACAGGCCCTGGACCACAACGCTGGACTTGGCCAGCGCCGCGGCGTCGATTTGTGGCTGCGCGGTGACCAGTTGCTCAACCTGACGGCCGACGAGGTTTTTCTTGTCTGGCCAGAACTGTACCTGCCAGGCGCGGTTGCCTTCGGCCAGCGGCCCGATCAGCAGCGGTTGCAGCTCGGCCCAGGCTTTCTGCGCGTGCAGGAAGTCGGCACGGGCGGTGTCGAGGGTTTCCTTGCCTTCGCAGTAGGCGAGGGCGCTGACGGCCAGCTGGCGATCTGCTTCGACCCAGCGGGTGTAGGTCGGCAGAATCACCGATTTGGCGATGGCCGCCGACGTGACGGCTTGCGGGTCCTGTGGCGAGCAGGCGCCCAGGGCAAGCGCGGCAAGGCTGGTGAACAACAATTTGGGACGGAACATGTCGGGCTCCCGCGGGTGGAATGGGTATTAAAGGGAATTCAAGAACGCCAGCAACGCAGCGCGTTGCTCGGCATTGAAAGTCAAAACCTGTTGCTGCGCCTTTTTCGCTTCGCCGCCATGCCAGAGCACGGCTTCGAGCAGGTTGCGGGCGCGGCCATCATGCAAAAACTGTGTGTGGCCACTGACCGCTTCGGTCAAGCCGATGCCCCACAACGGCGGCGTGCGCCAGTCGCGGCCGCCGGCCTGGAATTCAGTGCGGTTGTCGGCCAGGCCGTCGCCCATGTCGTGCAGCAGCAGATCGCTGTAAGGGCGAATCACTTGATTGGCCAATTCAGGTTCGGCGGCGTTGGCGGCGGTGGTGTATTTCGGTGTGTGACAGGACTGGCAACCGGCCTGGTAAAACAGGTTCTTGCCGGCCAGCACTTGCGGCGCGTTGACATCGCGGCGCGCCGGGACGGCGAGGTTGCGGGTGTAGAACAGCACCAGGCGCAGGATGTTATCGCTGACTTCCGGCTCGCCATCGGGGCCGTTGCCGCTCGGTGCCTGTTTGCAGCCTGTTTGCGCGTCGGTGCAGTCATCAAAGGGTCTCAGGCGGGTCGTGAGGCCCATGTCACCCGAAAACGCGTGAACATTTTGTTGATTGAGGTCCGGCTGGCCGGCTTTCCAGCCAAATCGCCCAAGGACGGTTTTCTGCTGGGTGTCATCCCAGACCCCGTTCGGGCGTCCGGCGATACCGTTGTTCTCTTTCGCCTGCGCCTCGGCGTTCGCCAGGATCGCCGCTTCGGGGATGGCCTCCAGCAGGCCCAGGCCGATCATCGGTGGTGCAACCCGGGCCGAGAAACGGGTGTCGGGGTGCATCGGGCCATAGCCCAACTGGGTGATGTTCAAGGTCGGCTTGCGCAACTCGACTTCGGTGCCGTCCTTGAAGCGAACCGGCACCGGCGTGTAATCGACCCGCACCTTGCCTTCCGGGACGACGCCGGGCACCGCCATGTCCTGGAACTGCCCGCCGTAGACCGGCTCCGGGACGACACCTTGTTGCTCGATGATTTTGGCGTAGGCCGGGGCATCGGGAATCGACAGGCGCACCAGCATTGACACGGCATTCTGCGCATCCGGTGCCGGCGGGTGGCCGCGGCCATCCTTGATGTGGCAACCCTGGCAGGCGTTGGTGTTGAACAACGGACCCAGGCCGTCACGGGCGGTGGTGGTCGACGGGGCGATCACCCAGGGATTGCGAAAGAAACTGTTACCGACGCTGAAGTCCACACGCCGCGAGGGCGGCAGGTTGGCCGATGGCAGGGAGAAGGCGTTCTGATCGGTCTTGCGCACGGTCGTACTGCCCCCGGAGCGGGCCTCACCGGGTTCGGCCTGGGTAAAACGCGGGGCGTCATCGCAGGCACTCAGGCCCAGGGCCAGCAACAGTGCGGACAAGCGAAGAGGCAGCGGGGGCATCAGACATCCTGCAGTACGTGCAAAACAAGGGCGCAAAGTCTAACAGGGCAGGGGGTTTTGAATAAGAGGAATTATCGTTTGCTTGATGTGGGGGCACAATTCATGAATACACCACAAACACCTGTGGGAGCGGGCTTGCTCGCTCCCACAGTGGCCTGGGTGTGGCGGGTACAAAAAAGGCGACCCGAAGGTCGCCTTTCTGTTCAGCCAGCGTTGATCAGAACTCGTGATCAGCGTTGTCCGGGTTCAGGTCGGCGATGCCCAGCTTGCCTGCGGCGGCTTCGATCGAACCGGTCTGCTTGACCAGGGAGGCGATGGCGTCACGGACGATCTGGTTGCCTGCGGTGTTGCCGGCAGCGATCAGCTGGTCGTAGTGCTCACCCTTGTTGGCGTGATCGACGATGACCTGCATCTTCGCTTCGGTCGCGGCCAGGTCGGCCTTCAGCGCGGTGTCGGTGGCCGGGTCGATTTTGGCCACCAGGGACGACAGGCTGGCGCCGGTCATTTTGGTGCCGTCGACGCGGGTGTATTCGCCCAGGTACACGTTACGAACGCCTTTGGCATCGTAGAACTGCGAGTTGTGGGTGTTGTCGCTGAAGCAGTCGTGTTCGTCTTCCGGGGAGTTGGCTTCCAGGGAAACCTTCATGCGCTCGCCCGCCAGTTCGCCCAGGGACAGGCTGCCCATGCCGAACAGCATTTTGCGCAGGCCGCTTTCAGCCGGTTCCGCTTCCAGGGTGGCGCGGTAGTTGTCAGCCACGTTCGGCTTCCAGTTGCCGACCATTTCTTCCAGGTCGCTGACCAGCAGTTGGGTCACGGACTTCAAGTAAGCGCGGCGACGATCATTGTGGCCGCCGGTTGCGCCTTTGCCTTCCAGGTAGTCAGAGGCAGGACGGTTGCCGGCGCCAGGGCCGGTGCCGTTGAGGTCCTGGCCCCAGAGCAGGAATTCGATGGCGTGGTAGCCCGTGGCGACGTTGGCCTCGGAACCGCCCAGCTCGTTGAGGCTGGCGAGTTTTTCCGGGGTGATGTCTTTCACATCAACCTTGTCTTCGCCGACCTGGATTTCTGTGTTGGCGATGATGTTGGCGGTCGCGCCCGGGTTACCCAGCGCGTGCTCGTAGGATTTGTCGACGTAGTCGATCAGGCCTTCGTCCAGCGGCCAGGCGTTCACCTGACCTTCCCAGTCGTCGATGATGGTGTTGCCAAAGCGGAACACTTCGCTCTGCAAGTAAGGCACGCGGGCCGCGATCCAGGCAGCCTTGGCGGCTTTCAGGGTGTCGGCGTTCGGCTTGGCGAGGAAAGCGTCCACGGCGGTTTGCAGGGTCTTCGCGGTGGATTCGGCGTCGCTGTAGACAGCGAAAACGATGTCGGCGTAATGAGCGACAACGGCTTTGGCCGCGGCTTCATCGACTTTACCGGCAGCGGCAGGTGCGGCGGCTGGGGCAGCCGGGGCAGCAGCGGTGCTGGCAGCCGGCGCAGGTGCGGCAGCTTTTTCCTTGTCTTTGCCTTCACCGCAACCGGCGAGGGAAATTGCGATGGCCAACAGACTGGCGGTAGCCAGAGGCATACGAATCATGGCGAACATCCTGCTTCGAGAGGGGGTGGTATGGCGCGCACGGCGCGCAAAACTGCCACATAATGCAAATCTTTCGCATTATGTGTAAAGGGTTGTGCTTGGAAATATTTCTTATTAACAGGGCCGCCGCGTTGGCCCCCTGTAGGAGCGAGCATGCTCGCGATGGTCTCAATGACACCGCGTACCTTCAGACAGCACGCGTAATCGTTGACGACCATCGCGAGCAGGGCTCGCTCCTACAGGGGTAACGGCATTTACAGAATCGCGGCGTTACTGCGCTGGGCTTGCTTGAGGTAGGCGCCCAATTCCCGCGCCGGCAGGGGTTTGCTGTAGAAGTAACCCTGACCTTCATGGCAGCCTTCGGAGATGATGTAGGCCTCCTGTTCGGCGGTCTCCACGCCCTCGGCAATCACCTGCATGCCCAGGCTCTTGCCCAGCTGGATGATGGCGCGAACGATGGTCGCGTCGTCGTCGTCATCGAGCAGGTCCTGCACAAAGCTCTTGTCGATCTTGATCTTGTCCAGCGGCAGGCTTTTCAGATAACTCAGCGATGAATAACCCGTACCGAAGTCGTCGATCGCAATCAGTGCACCGGAGCGGCGCAGGCTGAGCAAGTGCTGGGCGGCGGTGCTGATGTCTTCCATCAGGCCGGTCTCGGTGACCTCCAGCTCCAGGCTGCGCGGTGGCAGGCGATACATCTGCAGCAGGTTGTTCACCACCCTCGGCAACTCGGCGTGGTGCAGCTGCACGGTGGACAGGTTCACCGCCATGCGCAGGTCGCTGAAGCCCTGGTCATGCCAGTCGCGCAACTGTTTGCAGGCTTGATCCAGCACCCATTCGCCAATGGCAATGATGGTGCCGTTCTGCTCGGCCAGCGGGATGAACAGGTCCGGTGGCACCAGACCGTGTTCCGGGTGTTGCCAGCGAATCAGCGCCTCGACGCCGACCACCCGCTGATCGCGGTAGCTGATCTGCGGCTGGTAGACGAGGTAGAACTGCTCGCGGACCAACGCATCGCGCAGGTCTTTTTCCAGTTCGCGACGGCGGCGCATCTCGGTGTCGACGCTGGCGATATAGAACTGATAGCGATTGCGCGAGCGTGTCTTGGCCAGGGTCATGGTCTGCTCGGCTTTTTGCAGCAGTTTCTCGGTGCTGTCGCCATCCTCGGGGAACAGGGTGATGCCGATGGTGGCGCGCAGGCGGATTTCCTGATGATCGAGGGCGAACGCCGCTTCCAGGTCATCGAGAATGCTTTGCGCCAGTTCGGCGGCTTCGTAGGGTTGTTCGATATCGGCTTGTACCAGGGCGAACTGGTCACCGCCGAGGCGGGCGAGGGCGCCCAGGCGTCCGCTGTGCGCCCGCAAGCGATCGGCCAGGGCCAGCAGCAGCTGGTCGCCGGTCTGGTAGCTGAATTGTTCGTTGATGCCCTTGAAGTCATCGAGGCCGACGCACAGCACGGCGACCCGCCGTTGCAGCTTGCCGGCGTCGACCAGGATCTTGTCGAGCTGGGTTTGCAGCTGCTGGCGGTTTGGCAGACCCGTGAGGAAATCGTACTGGGCCATGCGCAACAGGCTGTTTTCCGCTTCGTGGCGCAGATGGGTGTTGCGTTCGATCGATTCCAGCAACTGGTTGGCGGTATTGATCCAGATGCCCAGTTCGTTCTTTTCGTGCCCCTTGAGCTGCGGAATCTTGTGCTCGCTGGGGCGATCCGGGTTGATTTCGGTCAGGTGCTGGATGATTCGCGACAGGGGCTTGGTCAACAGCCAGTGATAGACCAGATACAGCACCAGCCCCATCGCCAGGGCGCGCAATACGCCGGAAATGAAGATGATCACCGAGCTGACGATAAAACCCTGGCCGTAGGTGGCGGTGTCGAGGGTGATGCTCAAGTCACCGTAATACTCGCTGTAAGGGCCTCGCCCCACCAATTGAGTGGTGAAGGTGCGTTCCTTGCCCAGGATCAGGTCGGTCAGCCAGCGACTGTTGGACTGCTGCAACTCGCGGGATTTTTGCGCAAGCATGGCTTCATTGGGGTGACCGATGGAGGCCTGACGCACGGCGTCGTCCTGAAACAGGCCTTCGATCACCTGCATGCCCATTTCCCGGTCCAGGCTGTAGACGGCCTGGGTCGAAGGGTCGCGAAACATGTCGAGGATGCGCTCGGCATCGCCGGCGACGGCCTGGCGTGTTTTATAGGCATCGAAAACGATCTGCGCGCAGCTCAAGACCACGCCGACGATCAATGCCGACAGGAGCACGACCCGGAGCAACTTCACCGACAAGCTGTTCTTGAGTTCCAGCTTCAAAGGGCTATTCCTTGTTCCGTGCGGGTAGCATCAAGTTGCCATGAGTATTGGCAATCCCGTGATGGCAGTCAAAGGGACAATCATCCGTGAGGGATTTTGCCTGCAGCTTGGCCGATTTGCTGTGGTCCGGGGTAATTGTCCGATTAGTACTGTGTCGGTTGTCGAGTCCTTCAACTTGAGGGGAGGGGTGCAGATTTTTTCCTTTTATTGATGGTAGACGGCTGTGGCGACGGGGCAAGGGATCGGAAGAGGGTTTCATCAGCGCAAAATAACCCTGTAGGCGCGAGCAGGCTCGCGACAGTCGTGAACGATGACGCGTTGAATCAGGCACCCCTCGGCGCCCTCGGGTTTTTCGCGAGCATGCTCGCTCCTACAGGTGAACCGGGGATTTATTGCGCCCATAAAAAAACCCGGCCAAAGCCGGGTTTTTGTCTGGCGTCGAGCTTAAGCGGTGAAGGTTTTGCCTTCGAACTGCTCAGCCACGAATTTCCAGTTGACCAGGTTCCAGAACGCTTCGACGTATTTCGGACGAACGTTGCGGTAGTCGATGTAGTAGGCGTGTTCCCAGACGTCGCAGGTCAGCAGCGGGGTGTCGCCGTTGGTCAGCGGGTTGCCGGCGCCGATGGTGCTGGCCAGGCCCAGGGAACCGTCAGCCTTCTTCACCAGCCAGCCCCAGCCGGAGCCGAAGGTGCCGATGGAAGTCTTGCTGAACTCTTCCTTGAACTTGTCGAACGAACCGAACGCCGCGTTGATGGCTTCAGCCAGTGCGCCGGTAGGTTGACCGCCAGCGTTTGGCGCCAGGCAGTTCCAGTAGAACGTGTGGTTCCAGACCTGAGCGGCGTTGTTGAAGATGCCGCCCGAGGAAGTCTTGACGATTTCTTCCAGGGTCTTGCCTTCGAACTCGGTGCCTGGCACCAGGTTGTTCAGGTTCACGACGTAGGTGTTGTGGTGCTTGTCGTGGTGATACTCCAAGGTTTCCTTGGAAATGTGCGGCTGCAGGGCATCGTGTGCGTAAGGCAGCGGCGGCAATTCGAAAGCCATGATGATTCTCCTAATCAGGTCAGTTGCGGTGGGCGCAAGGCCGATCACGGGCGGCCAGACAAGCGCCGGGGAGTTTGTACTCTTTGCGGCGCACCGGATCGGATCATAGCACCGGGGTTGCGGCATAACCACGCAACAACTGTGTGGAATAGAGGTTCCAGAGCCGTTTGGAATAAATCAGCCGGCCGTGATCAACTGGATCGCTACAGCAAACATCATGACGGCCACCAACAGGTCGAGGATTCGCCAGGTGCTGGGCCTTGCCAGCCACGGGGCGAGCCACGCGGCACCGAGGGCCAGGGTGAAAAACCACAATAGGGAGGCACTGGCCGCGCCGACGACATAGGCGCCTGGCTCGGTTTGTTGTGCGCCTAAGGATCCGATCAGCAACACCGTGTCCAGGTACACGTGCGGGTTGAGCAGGGTCACGGCCAAGGCACTGAGCATGACAGCCCGCAGCGAACGCACGGTCTGGTTTTCTCCCTGTTGCAGGCTCTGTTTCGAACAGGCCCGGCGCAACGCCTGGCTGCCATACCAGATCAGAAAGACGGCACCGCCCCAACGAGCAACCGCCAGCAAGGTCGGGTTCTGCGCCAGCACCGTCGCCAACCCGAACACGCCGGCGGCGACCAGCAGTGCATCGCAGGCCACGCACAGCGCCGCCACCGGCAAATGATGTTCACGTCGCAGGCTCTGGGCCAGCACGAAGGCATTCTGGGTGCCGATCGCCATGATCAGGCCGAAGGCCACCAGCAGGCCGTTCACATAACTTTGCCACATAGTGTCTACTCCGCCTTCGCCGCCAGGTCGCGCAATACGTGCAGGGCGCGTTCGGCATCGGCCTGGCCGACGAACAAATGATCGTGGTAGTAGCCGGCGATCACGTTGCAGCTGATCCCGGCCTTGCCCAGGGCACTGGCGAACGCGGCCGTCAGGCCGACCGCTTCCAGGGCCGAGTGGACGTTCAAGGTGATCCAGGCCGCGACGTAGTCGAAGCTGAGACCGGCGCGTTCGGCCTGGGCACGCTCGAGAATCAGCGTCAGGCCTTCCTGCTCGCGAAAGCTGCCGATGATCTCCAGGCCGGCAGGCAACTGTCCGTCCGGCAGGGTGCAGAACACATATTCGCCGGCGTTGAGTTGTGGGCTCATGCTGCGCAGCAGCGTTGCCAAAGAAGTTTCGCCAGCCATGGGGGTGATCCTGTTCAAGAGTTCTTGCTGGCCATTCTCCCGTGCCAGGCTGTATAAGAAAAACAAATAGTGCTGATCGCTCATTAGGAAAACTGATGTTCGACTATAAATTGCTTTCTGCCCTCGCCGCAGTGGTCGAGCAGGCGGGTTTCGAACGGGCCGCGCAGGTGTTGGGATTGTCGCAATCGGCGATTTCCCAGCGCATCAAGTTGCTCGAAGCGCGGGTCGGCCAGCCGGTGCTGGTGCGCGGCACGCCGCCGTCCCCGACCGAGATTGGCCGACGCCTGCTCAACCATGTGCAGCAGGTGCGTTTGCTTGAACGCGATTTGCAGACGCTGGTACCCGCGCTGGATGAAGAGGGGCTGCCCGAACGCCTGCGCATCGCGCTGAACGCCGATAGCCTGGCCACGTGGTGGGCGCAGGCCGTGGGGGATTTTTGCGCGCAGCAGCATTTGCTGATGGACCTGATTGTGGAAGACCAGACGGTCGGCCTCAAACGCATGCGCGCCGGAGAAGTGGCGGCCTGCCTGTGTGCCAGCGAACGCCCGGTGGCCGGCGCGCGCAGCGTGTTGCTGGGGGCGATGCGCTACCGCGCGTTGGCCAGCCCGGCCTTTATCGCCCGGCATTTTCCACAGGGCGTGCGCGCCGACCAGTTGGCCCGTACCCCGGCCCTGGTGTTTGGCCCGGATGATTTCCTGCAGCACCGCTACCTCGCGTCACTCGGGGTCGACGGCGGCTTCGAACACCATTTATGCCCATCGTCCGAAGGCTTCATCCGCCTCACGGAAGCCGGTCTTGGCTGGGGATTGGTCCCGGAACTACAGGTTCGTGAACAACTGGCGCGCGGTACGTTGCTGGAGCTTTTGCCAGATAAGCCGATCGACGTGCCGCTCTACTGGCATCATTGGCGCAATGGCGGCCAGTTGCTGGGCTTGCTCACCGATCAATTGGTGCACGCATCCAAGCAATGGCTGGTGCCGTTGGACTGACAGGCAGCGTCAAGACCTCACGCCCTACGCAATATGCAAAGCGCACATCGAAATATTCGGAGCACAACATGAAAATTCTGGTCACCGGCGCAAGCGGCTTCATCGGCGGGCGCTTTGCGCGTTTCGCCCTGGAGCAGGGCCTGGACGTGCGGGTCAACGGTCGTCGGGCCGAAGCGGTGGAACATCTGGTGCGCCGTGGCGCCGAATTCGTCCAGGGTGACCTGAGCGACCCGGAACTGGCCCGCGAGCTGTGTTCCGACGTCGAGGCCGTGGTGCATTGCGCCGGTGCCGTTGGCCTGTGGGGACGCTATCAGGACTTTCACCAGGGCAACGTCCAGGTCACTGAAAACGTGGTCGAGGCCTGCCTGAAACAGCGGGTGCGCCGGCTGGTGCATCTGTCCTCGCCATCGATCTACTTCGATGGCCGCGATCACGTGGGCCTGACGGAAGAGCAGGTGCCCAAGCGCTTCAAGCATCCCTACGCCGCGACCAAGTACCTGGCCGAGCAAAAGGTCTTTGGCGCCCAGGAATTCGGCCTCGAAACCCTGGCCCTGCGTCCGCGTTTCGTCACCGGTGCCGGTGACATGAGCATCTTCCCGCGCCTGCTCAACATGCAACGCAAGGGGCGCCTGGCAATTATCGGCAACGGCCTGAACAAGGCTGACTTCACCAGCGTGCAAAACCTCAATGAAGCGCTGCTCAGCGGTTTGCTGGCCAGTGGCTCGGCCCTGGGCAAGGTGTACAACATCAGCAACGGAACGCCGATTCCGCTGTGGGACGTGGTCAATTACGTCATGCGAAAAATGGAAGTTCCCCAGGTGACGCGCTACCGTTCCTACGGCCTGGCTTACAGCGTCGCCGCGCTCAACGAAGGGGCGTGCAAACTGTGGCCGGGTCGCCCCGAACCGACCCTGTCGCGATTGGGCATGCAGGTCATGAACAAAAATTTCACCCTGGACATCAGCCGCGCCCGGCATTATCTCGATTACGACCCGAAGGTGAGCCTGTGGACCGCCCTCGATGAGTTCTGCGGCTGGTGGAAGGCCCAGTCGATTCGCTGAACGGCCCCACACTGAACCGACTCCGGGGTTGAGGGTCAATCGGTGCGGCAGTGGGGGTTATACTCGCCGCATCAAGCCATCACCGTTTCCCAAAGGTTGACTCAATGTCCATGCGTAACGATGCCAACGACGACTTCGATGATGTACCAAGCCTGCGTGCCGACAGCCTCGACGACGATGACTATGTACCCACCGCGCGCACGTCAGTTCATTCGCGGACAGCGCCCGTGGTCAAGGTCAAGGGCC
Source organism: Pseudomonas fluorescens (assembly GCF_902498195.1). Taxonomy (GTDB): domain Bacteria; phylum Pseudomonadota; class Gammaproteobacteria; order Pseudomonadales; family Pseudomonadaceae; genus Aquipseudomonas; species Aquipseudomonas fluorescens_BU. Next base: position 265,395 of record NZ_CABVIY010000006.1, read on the forward strand.
CGAGCACCGGGCCGTTGTGGGCGTTGGTCGGCGCGTTGCTGTTCGCGTTCGCGGGTCTGGCCTGGTGGAGCTTCCAGCAGATTTCGCTGATGGAGCAGCAACTGGTGGCGACCCAGGAAAGTTTCGCGCGCATCAGTGAGGAAGCGGCGGGGCGCTTGCAGGACATTTCCGGCAAGGTGGTCGCCAGCCAGACCAATGTCACCAGCGACAGCGAAGCCTTGAAGCTGCAAATCAGGCAATTGGAAAGCAAACTGCAGGATCAGGGAAAACAGCAGCAAGGAGTGGTCGGTCAGACCTCGGACCTGGACAAACGCCTGGCGCAGATGACCGCGCAAACCAGCGACCTGGACAAGCGTCTGGCGCAGGTAACGACCCAAGGCACCGAGCACCAGGCCATCAACACGCAATTGCAGGCCCAGGTCAAAGTCTTGATCGGCGACGTGGCCGCGCTGAAAAGCGCCCCTGCGGACACCGAGAAATTCGACGCCCAGCTCAAAAGCCTGGGCGCCGACATCAGCGCATTGAAAAAACAAGGCAACCCGAACGCCGCCATCGATCGCCTGGAACAGGAGATCGTGGTGCTCAAGAGCGAACAGGATAATCGCCCGGCCCAAGGCTCGACCAATACCGCGGAATTCGACGCCTTCCGTGGCCAGGTCACCCGCAACATCAATACCCTTCAGGCGCAGATCCAGAACTTGCAGCAGCAATTGCGCGCCCGTCAGTAAACCTTCATTCATTCTCGGCGGTGCCGGGAATGAATGGCTTGCGCACGGCGATCCGCTGAATATCCATACATGCCCCATTGCCGTCTACGCTCTTGAAACACCAACAGGAACGAGGGGATGCGCAATGGGGTTTCTGCATAGGCTGGCCTTGCTGGGCGGCGTGTTTTTAGTGGGCCTGGGCCAGGTTCAGGCCGCCGGGACGGAAAAGGCGGACAGTCAGGCCGCCATCGCCTTGCTGGAAAAAGCCCTGGCGTATTATCACGACAACGGCGACAAAGCCTTCGCCGCCTTCAGCCGTCAGGGAGAGTTCGTCGACAAGGACCGCTATGTCTTCGTGGTCGACACCAAGGGCGTGATGCTGGCCAGCGGCGGGCCGTCCGCGGCGCTGATCGGTCGTGACGTGTCGGAGGTCCTCGGGCCGGATTTGCAGAAAACCTTCAAGGACGCCCTGAAAGTGCCGGAAGGCAACGGGATCCAGCAGGCGGAATACCGCTGGCAGAACTGGGCCGACGGCAAGGTCGAGCGCAAGCACGTGTACTACCAGCGCGTCGGCCAGCGCATTCTCGCGGTGGGCTATTACCTGCCACGGGCGTCGGCGGAACAGGCCATGGCCTTGCTCAATAAAGCGGCGACCGACCTGGCCAAGGATGAAAAGGGCACCCTGACGGCGATCAACTCACTCAAGGGCGGCTACCTGCAGGATGACCTGTATGTGTTCGTCGTCGACTTGAACACCCGGCGCTACGTCGCCCACGGCACCAACCTGCGCTTGATCAACACCGATTTCGGCAAGATCAAGGACCCGGAAGGCAAGCCGGTGGGCGAGCCGATCCTGGGACTGATCAGCCAGCAGGATTACGGCGAGTATGAATATCGCTGGAAGAACCCGGTGACCGGAAAGGTCGAGGACAAGCATGCGTACCTGAAGAAGGTCGGGCATTTCCTGGTCGCGGTGGGGTATTACAGCCCTTGATTTCTGCGGTGTCTGGCCTGACGCCTTCGCGAGCAAGCCCGCTCCCACAATGAATCCGTATAGGACACAGATCCATTGTGGGAGCGGGCTTGCTCGCGAAGGGTGGCGACGCGGTCTATCTACCGAGCCTTATGCTCCCGCCCCCGCAACAACCTGTTGGGCATCGCAATCGCCGCCGCGAGCCCCAGCAGCGACACGGCCGCACTGACCATCAGCAAATGCCGGAACGTCAACAGCAGCTCGGCGCGCAAGGCATCCTGGGCATCCCCCGGCGCGGCATTCAGGCCATCCAGCAGGACATTCCCCGAATGCCCCTCATTGATCAGCGACGAGCCGGCCAGGTGCGCGAAGCTGGAATCCTGCAACAACGCCAGCAAGAGGGCCGACATCAACGCCACTCCCACCGCACCGCCCAGCGAGCGGAACAGGTTGGTGGTGCTGGTGGCGACGCCGATGTCGCGCTGCTCCACGGCATTCTGCGTGCCCACCAGCGAGGTTGGGAACTGCATGCCCGAGGCGATGCCGCTGAGCAACATGAACAGACTGCTCAGGACCAGGGCCTGGGGCGGGCTGAAGGCCATGCCAAGGATTGAGATCGGCATCAGGATCGCGCCGCTGAGAATCTGCGGTTTGTAGCGACCGGTCACCGACGTGCGGCGCCCGGCGAAGTACGCACCGATCGGCAACCCCATCGCCAGCGGCAGCAAATGCAGGGCGGCGGCATCGGCACCGGCGCCCGTCACGGTCTGATAGCGCAGCGGCATCAGCACAATCAGGGAAATCGCCTGGAAACTGGTGAAGAAAATCGTGCACCAGCACAACAGGGCGTTGCGGTTGGCGAACAGGTGCATCGGCAACAAGGGCTCGCGCGCGCGACGTTCATGCCAGACGAACAACGCCAGCACCATGACCGCACAGGCCAGCAGGCCGAGCACTTCGCTACTGCGCCAGGAATGCCCTTGGCCAACTTCGGTGATACCGAGCAACAGCGCGGTCAGACCGATGATCATCAGCAGCGTGCCAAGGTAATCAATGACCGGCTTGCGCTGGGGAATCGGCAGCCCCACCAAATTGCGATTGGCCACCAGCCAGGCGCCCAGGCCCAGCGGCAGGTTGATCAGGAACACCCAACGCCAGGACAGGTATTCGGTCATGTACCCGCCGAGTACCGGGCCGGCCACGCTGGCCACCGCGTACATGCTGCTGAAATAGCCCTGGTAGCGACCCCGTTCGCGCGGCGGCACGATGTCGCCAATGATCGCCTGGCTGACCGAAATCATCCCGCCGGCGCCGATGCCCTGGAAAATCCGCGCCAGTACCAGTTGCTCCATGTTCTGGGCCAGGCCGCAGAACAGCGACGCCAGGGTGAACAGGCCCATGCCGAACAGCATCAACTTGCGTCGACCGTACAAATCACCCAGCTTGCCGTAGATCGGCACGGCCACGGTCATCGCCACCATGTAGCCGGAAATCACCCAGGCCAGCAGGCTGACATCCTTGAACTGCGCGGAAATGGCCGGCATCGACACGGCAACGATGGTCTGGTCCAGCGCGCCGAGAAAAATCGCCAGCATCAGGGCAATCAGCACGCTGCGGATGGCCGGTCTGGGCGTTTCAGGCTGGTTGAGATTGGTCACGGGAGAACCTGCGGGTGGTAATGATCCCGCCAGAGGCAAGGGCGAGCGGGGATGCTCGCCAGTGTAAGTCGGTAGTAGGCTATTCGATAGCCTCATAAGGAAGCCCGACGTAATTTTCTGCAATGGTTTTTCGACCTGCTTCGGAGTCGACGAAGTAATCGAGCTCCGACTCGGCGATGCGCTGGCTGAAGGCATCGTGTTCGTCGAACCGGTGCAGCATCGAAGTCATCCACCAGGAAAACCGCTCGGCTTTCCACACTCGGCGCAGGCAGATGGCGGAGTACTTTTCGAGCAGTTCGACTCGGCCCTCGCGATAGACCTTCAGCAGGATATTGAACAACGTGCTCACATCGCTGGCCGCCAGGTTCAAGCCTTTGGCTCCAGTGGGCGGGACAATGTGCGCGGCGTCGCCGACCAGGAACATCCGCCCGTACTGCATGGGTTCGACCACAAAACTGCGCAGCGGCGCGATGCTTTTCTCGATGGACGGACCGGTCACCAGGTTTTGCGCCAGGGCCTGTGGCAGGCGAGCCTTGAGTTCGTCCCAGAAGCGTTCGTCCGACCAGTCCTCGACCTTTTCATCGGCCGGGACTTGCAGGTAATAACGGGTGCGCGTCGCCGAACGCATGCTGCACAGGGCGAAACCGCGTTCGTGGCGGGCGTAGACCAATTCCTCGTGGACCGGCGGGGTGTCGGCGAGGATCCCGAGCCAGCCAAATGGATAGACCCGTTCGAACACCTTCAGGCATTCGGCGGGAATTGATTGACGCGCCACGCCGTGGAAACCGTCGCACCCGGCGATGTAATCGCAATCGAGGCGGTAGCGCTCGCCATCCTTCTCGAACGTGACGAAGGTTTCGTCGGTTTTCATGCCGTGTGGAACCACGTCGGTGGCCTGGTAAATCGTCTGCGCGCCCGCCTCCCGACGAGCGGCCATGAGGTCGCGGGTGACCTCGGTCTGGCCATAGATCATCACGGTTTTGCCCCCCGTCAGGGCTTGCAGATCGATGTGCACCCGGCGCCCGTCGAGGGCCAGTTCGAAGCCGCCGTGGACCAGCCCTTCGGTGTCCATCCGCTGACTCACACCGGCCTGGCGCAACAGCTCTACCATGCCCTGTTCAAGGACCCCGGCACGGATCCTCCCGAGGACATAATCCGGGGTTTGCCGTTCAAGAATCAGGGTGTCGATGCCGGCGTTATGCAGCAATTGACCGAGCAACAGACCGGAGGGGCCGGCGCCAATAATGGCCACTTGGGTTTTCAGCATTTTCATTGTTTTTATGACTCGCAAGCTCTACGCGACCAGGGTCGGTGATTGATTTTTATGGATCGAGTGCTTGCATTTTTCCCTTGCGGGTCTGTCAATTGAAGGTGAAAACTGAGCCGAAGCCTGTACATTCTGCCAATCGGTGCGATTATCGCCCGTCATCTATTCCGAGGCCTGGATTGAAGTGATGAACAAGCCTGACCTGCCTTCGATTCCGGTGTTCAAGCTCTACGGTGAAAGCCTGGATTGGCCGACCCCCGACTTGCTGCACTGTGAAACCATCTCCAAACGCAGCCGCGAACATCAATGGGAAATCAAACCCCACCGCCACGCCGATTTATGCCAGTTGCTCTTCGTATTCAAAGGTCAGGCAGAGCTTGAAATCGAAGGCAAACGTACGCAATTGACCGAACCGGCCATCCAGATCCTGCCACCGTTGTCGGTGCACGGTTTCCGGTTTTCCGAGGACGTCGAGGGTTTTGTGGTGACACTGGCCGCGCCGCTGATCGCCCATCTTCAAGCGCAACTGGGGCATTCGGTGAATGCGCTGGCCCAGGCCGAGAGCTACCCGGCCGGCCAGGACGCCGATTACCTGAACAGCCTGTTTGCGGCTCTGCAAACCGAATACACCAGCCATCAGCCGGCGCGGGAAATGCTCATGCATTCGCTGGTCAGCGTGATCATGGTGTGGGTCAGCCGCCGGGTGATCCAGCGACACTCGGCCAGCCAACGGCCGCAGCGTGCCCGGGAATATCTCAACGGGTTCATTCAACTGGTGGAAGAGACCTATCGCCAGCACGTCAAGGTCGAGGATCTGGCCCATCGGCTGGGCATCTCCGTGTCCCATCTCAACGGCACGTGCCGCGAACTGGCGGGCCAGCCGGCGTTGCAGATCATGCACGAACGGCAATTGCTGGAGGCCAAGCGCTTGCTGACCTACACCAGCATGACGATTTACGAAATGTCCGACGTGTTGGGATTTTCCGATCCGACCAACTTCACGCGCCTGTTCCGACGCCGGGTGGGGATCTCGCCCAAGGCTTTTCGCGACCGCTTGAAGGCCGACCAGGACAACCAGTCCTGACGCCTTCGTCAGCGCAAGGCGTTTAGCGTTGCGTTGTGGGGGATGCAACGCTCGAAATTGCAGCTGGCGTAGTCACGGGGCAGGTTGCGCAACTGCTCCACGCGCCAGGCCGCAGCGCCATACAGCCCGAGCGTCACCGCGCAGGTGATGAAAATGGCGAGGTATCTTCTTGTTTTGATGTTCATGGCGCAGACCTCTGAACGAATACCCTTCGGTATTACCTTGAGCATAGGTCAGATGTGTAGGAGCTGCCGCAGGCTGCGATCTTTTGATCTTGATGTTGAGAAGATCAGGATCAAAAGATCGCAGCCTGCGGCAGCTCCTACACAGGCAATCGGTTACAGGCCGATATCCCACTGCGGTTCCTCGGGAAATCTCACCACCAGAAAATCCAGCAGGCTGCGCAATGCCGCCGGCATGTGTTTGCGCGAGGCGTAGACCGCGTACACGTTCATCCGACGCGGTTCGGCATGGGGCAGCAGGCGGATCAGTTCGCCGCTGTGGATGTGCGCGCCGGCCTGATAAGTGGGCAGCATCGCCACCCCGGCACCGGCCATGGCGGCGCGCAACAGGGTGCTGGCTTCGTTGGCGCTGATGTTGCCTTGCACTGGCACCGAGACCGCTTCGCCGTCCTGTTCGAAATGCCAGAGGCTCTTGCCGAAGTAGGAGTGCGTCAGGCAATTGTGCTGGCCCAGGTCCTCGACCCGTTGTGGCGTCGGGTGTTCGCGCAGGTAAGCGGGGGAGGCGCAGATCACCGAGCGGCAGACGGTCAGCCGACGGGCGATCAGGTTCGGGTCCAGGTCGCTGCTGGTGCGAATCGCCAGGTCGATGCGCTCATCCACCAGGTTCACCGTGCGGTCCAGCATCTGCAGGTCGATGCTGACGCCTGGGTAACGCTTGACGTACGCCGCCACCGCATCGGCCAGTTGCGCCTGGCCGAACGAGGTGCTGACGCTGATGCGCAGCAGGCCACGGGGCGCTTCATCCGGCTCGCTGACAGCGGCGTGCAGGTCGTTGCACAGTTCGAGCATTTGCCGGCATCGCGGCAGGGTTTCACTGCCGGCGGCGGTCAGGCTCAACTTGCGGGTGGTGCGGTGCATCAGGCGCGCGCCGACCCAGTCTTCCAGCTCTGCCAGATACCGCGACACCACCGGTCGCGACAGCTCCAGATGGTCGGCGGCGGCTGACTGGCTGCCGAGGTCGACCACCGTGACGAACACGCGCATTGCTTGAATACGGTCCATGATTTGCCCGATTTCAGAAACAAACTATGGCCAATAATCGCATTTTTTGTACCAAGTCACGCAACTAAGCTCTCGTTCATCGCCCGTCCCTGTAGGAGCGAGCTCTGCTCGCGATGGTCATCAACGATAACGCTGGGAACCTGATACCCCGCGGCGTCCTGTCGTCCATCGCGAGCGGGCTCGCTCCTACAAGGAGCAAGCCATCAAAATCACGGAGCAACACATGATCGGCCTCACCTCTCTCAAACGTATTTTCCTGGCCTCCGCCCTCGGTTTCGCCGCCCACGCCCACGCCTCGCCACTGACGCTGGATGTCTACAACCCCGGCGAGAAAGCGATTTTCCCGGTGACGTCGGTGCTGGTCAGCGGTGAGAAAGAGGCGATCCTGGTGGATGCGCAATTCGGCAAATCCCAGGCCGAACAGGTGGTGGAAAAGATCCGCGCCAGCGGTAAGCAATTGACCACCATCTACATCAGCCACGGTGACCCGGATTACTACTTCGGCCTCGACACCCTGACCGCTGCATTCCCCAAGGCCAAAGTGCTTGCTTCGAAGCCGACCGTCGATCACATCAAGCAGACCGTCGACGGAAAGCTCGCGTTCTGGGGCCCGAAAATGGGGGCCGATGTGCCGGCCAGAACCATCGTGCCGGACGTGCTCAAGGGCGACAGCCTGATCCTCGAAGGGCAGAAGTTGCAGGTGGTCGGTCTGGAGGGCAAGCAACCGGATCGCAGTTTCGTCTGGATTCCGTCGATCAAGGCCGTGGTGGGCGGTGTGGTCGTGGCAGAAAATATTCACCTGTGGATGGCCGACACCCAGACCCCGCAGTCCCATGTCGACTGGTTGGCTACGCTGCATTCCATCGAAACCCTGAAACCGGACACCCTCGTGCCGGGCCATTACCTGGGCGACAGCACAAGGTCACTGGCCGCTGTGCAGTTCACCGCCGGGTACATCAAGGCCTTCGACGAAGAAACCGCCAAGGCCAGGGATTCCGCCGCCCTGATCGCCGCGATGAAAAAGCGCTTCCCGGCACTGGGCGAGGAAAGCTCGCTGGAGCTGAGCGCCAAGGTCGCCAAGGGCGAGATGAAGTGGTAGCCCGCGAACCCTGTAGGCGCTGCCGCAGGCTGCGATCTTTTGACGTTAAAAACCAAAATCAAAAGATCGCAGCCTGCGGCAGCTCCTACAAAGAGCAGTCGTGCAGCAAGATATTTTGGACCCACTGGAGAACGCTATGAGCAACATCGCAATCATCGGTGCCACCGGTCGCGCCGGTAGCCAACTGCTGGAAGAGGCCCTGCGTCGCGGTCACAGCGTTACCGCCATCGCCCGTGACACCTCGAAGATCGCCCCGCGTGCCGGTGTGGTCGGCAAGGCCGTCGATGCGCGGGATGCCACGGTATTGCAAGCGGCCATTGCCGGGCATGACGTGGTCATCAGCGCGGCGCATTTCGCGACGCTGCCGGCCAGTGCCGTCATCGGTCCGGTGAAAGGTGCCGGGGTCAAACGCCTGTTGGTGGTAGGCGGTGCCGGTTCGTTGTTGTTGCCCGACGGAACGCGGGTGATCGACAGCGAGGGCTTCCCCGAGGCCTACAAAGCCGAAGCAGGGGCCGGTGCCTTGTTTCTGGAAAACCTGCGTCAGGAACAGGAACTGGACTGGACCTTTTTGTCGCCATCGGCGGAATTTGTCGAGGGCGAGCGTACCGGTTCGTTCCGGCTGGGCCAGGATGATTTGCTGGTGAGCCGTGAAGGGCGCAGCTGGATCACGTTCGCCGATTACGCGATTGCGATGCTGGATGAGGTGCAAGGGCCAAAGCATTCTAAGCAGCGGTTCACCGTCGGGTATTAACCGCGCGGCTGAAAACATTCGCGAGCAAGCCCGCTCCCACATTCGATTGCATTCCTGCTGACGGAACCGGATCAAATGTGGGAGCGGGCTTGCTCGCGAAGTTTTTCAGAATTTCAGCGGCTCTGCGCCTGCTCCACCAACCACCCCGTCAACTCGCGCAATTTCGGCGAAGGTGCGGGTTTTTCCGGGAACACCAGGTAATACCCCAGTCCGGTTTTTACCTTCAGGTCAAAGGGCATGACCAGCCGTCCGGCGTCCAGGTCATCGCCGATCAACGACCAGTCGCCAATCGCCACCCCTGTCCCCTGTGACGCCATCGACATCGCCAGGTCCAGCGTTTCGAAGTGCTGGCCCTTGCCGACATTGCTCAACTGCACGTCCGCGGCTTTCAGCCAGGCCTTCCAGTCCCGTTCATCGCGAGTGGGGTGCAACAGCAGGTGTTGTTGCAGGTCGGCCGGGCTCTGCAGGGCCAGCGTTCCTTCCAGCATCGGCCGGGAACACACCGGCGTCAGTTGCTCGTCGAACAGGTGACAGGACGCCAGCGCGCTGTCCGGCGGCGGGCCGTACATCACCGCCGCGTCGAACTGCTCGCGATGGAAATCCACGCCATGCTTGACCGTGGTGGTGAGTTCCACCGGCACATCCGGGCGTTCCCGTTGCCACTGCAAAAGACGCGGCAACAACCAGCGCATGACGCAAGTCGGCGCCTTGAGTTGCAGGGTTTCGCGTTTCTCGCCGATCTGATCGACGGCCTCGTCGATCAAGCCGAAAATCTGCTGCACCCGTGGCAGCCACTCCCGTCCTTCGGCCGTCAGGTCCAGGCCCCGGGCCTGGCGGATGAACAATTCATAACCGAGAAAATCTTCCAGCCCGGCGATCTGCCGACTCACCGCGCCCTGGGTGATGAACAGCTGTTCGGCGGCACGGGTGAAGTTGCAGCACTGCGCGGTAATCAGAAAAGTGTGCAGCGCCGGCAGGGGAGGCAGTCGTTTCATTGGGATCCAAGGTATGACGTGAGGACATGGCTAGTATGACTTTTTATCCATTGTTGCGGCTACGTGTCGCCCGTTCCAATGAGGCCATCCCTGGACCTGCGAATCCATCATAAACACACGCAGGCCCGGCGTCTCAAACGAACAAGAAGGGCAATGACATGGCGACGTGCGGCGAAGTATTGGTCAAGTTACTCGAAGACTACGGGGTTGAGCAGGTGTTCGGCATTCCCGGTGTGCACACCGTGGAGCTGTATCGCGGGCTGGCCCGTTCGAGCATCAACCACGTCACGCCGCGTCACGAGCAAGGCGCCGGTTTCATGGCCGACGGCTATGCCCGCACCAGCGGCAAGCCGGGTGTGTGCTTCATCATCACCGGCCCTGGCATGACCAACATCACCACGGCGATGGGCCAGGCTTATGCCGATTCGATCCCGATGCTGGTGATCTCCAGCGTGCAGTCCCGCAACCAGTTGGGCGGCGGTCGCGGCAAGCTGCACGAACTGCCGAACCAGAGCGCACTGTGTGCCGGTGTTGCGCAGTTCTCCCACACCCTGATGTCGGCGTCCGAGCTGCCAGGCGTGCTGGCCCGCGCCTTTGCGCTGTTCCAGGCCGGTCGTCCGCGTCCGGTGCACATCGAAATCCCGTTGGACGTGCTGGTTGAAGAAGCCGATGAGCTACTCGCCAGCCTGCCGGTCAACATCGACCGCGCCGGTGCTGCACCCTCCGCCGTGAGCCGCATGACCGACCTGCTGGCCACCGCCCAGCGTCCGCTGATCCTGGCCGGAGGCGGTGCCATCGATGCCGCCGCCGAGTTGACCCAGCTGGCCGAACTGCTGGACGCACCGGTGGCCCTGACCATCAACGCCAAAGGCATGCTCGAATCCGCTCACCCGCTGTTGATCGGTTCGACCCAGAGCCTGGTCGCGACCCGTGCGCTGGTGGCCGAGGCCGACGTGGTGCTGGCCATCGGTACTGAACTGGCGGAGACCGATTACGACGTCACCTTCAAGGGTGGTTTCGAGATTCCCGGCAAGCTGCTGCGCATCGACATCGATCCGGACCAGACCGTGCGCAACTATCCGCCGCACGTGGCATTGGTGGCCGACTCGCGCAACGCCGCCCAGGCCTTGATCAGCTCGCTGTCCCACAAGCCCCTGGCCGCGCGCCGCAACGATTGGGGTCAGGTACGTGCGGCCCGTCTGCGCGAAGAACTGGCCGCCAGTTGGGATGCGCCGACCCTGGCCCAGACCCGTTTCCTGGAAACCGTGCTGCACGAATTGCCCGACGCAGTATTCGTCGGCGATTCGACCCAACCGGTGTACACCGGCAACCTGACGTTCAACCCGCAGCGCCCGCGCCGCTGGTTCAACTCGTCCACCGGTTACGGCACCCTCGGCTACGCACTGCCGGCGGCGATTGGCGCCTGGCTCGGCGGCAGCGCTGAAACCGGTTCGCGTCCTCCCGTAGTGTGCCTGATTGGCGACGGCGGCCTGCAATTCACCTTGCCGGAACTGGCCAGCGCCGTTGAAGCGCAAACCCCGGTGATCGTGTTGCTGTGGAATAACCAGGGCTACGAGGAGATCAAGAAGTACATGGTCAACCGCGCCATCGAGCCGGTCGGCGTCGATATCTACACCCCGGATTTCATCGGTGTGGCCAAGGCCCTGGGTTGCGCCGCCGAAGCGGCCAATAATGTCGAGCAACTGCGCGGCGCCTTGCGTGTCGCCGCCGACCGCCAGGGCCCGACCCTGATCGAAATCGATCAGACCCTGTGGACCCAGGCGGTGTCGAAATGAGCTTCTCTCTGACTTTACCGACCACATTGGACGGCCTGTTCATCGACGGTCAATGGTCGGCGGGCAGCGAACATTTGCGCGTGATCAACCCGGCCACCGAAGCCCTGTTGACCACCGTGAACGGCGGTGACGAACGCGCTGTCGAGCACGCCGTCAGCGCGGCGACCAAGGCCTTCGCCGACTGGTCGAAAACCACCGGCGCCGAACGCGGCGCGATCCTGCGCAAAATCGCCGCTGGCGTGCAGGCCGGTCGCGACCAGTTGATGCACTTGCAATCGAGCAACAATGGCAAGCCACAGTTCGAAGCGGCCATCGACGTCGATGACGTGATCGCCACCTTCGAGTACTACGCCGGGCTGGCCGAAGGCCTGGACGCGAAACAGGACAGCGCCGTCGAGTTGCCGAGCGATGACTTCAGCGCTCGCCTGCGCCGTGAGCCTTGCGGTGTGGTCGGCCTGATCGTGCCGTGGAATTTCCCGATGGTCACCACCGCCTGGAAACTCGCCCCGGCCCTGGCCGCCGGTTGCTGCGTGGTGCTCAAACCGTCGGAGGTGACACCGCTGCCGGAACTGGAACTGGCAGCGATTATCGCTGATGCCGGCTTGCCGGCCGGCGTGTTCAACGTGGTGTGCGGTACGGGCCTGGCCGTTGGCGCGCCGCTGTCGGCGGACCCGCGCATCGCCAAGATTTCCTTCACCGGCAGCAATGCGGTGGGCGTGCAGGTCATGCAGCGCGCAGCGGAAACCGTCAAGGGCGTAAGCCTGGAACTGGGCGGCAAATCGTCGCTGCTGGTGCTGGCTGAGGCCGATATCGAACTGGCCGTGGAAGTGGCTTGCGGTGGCGGTTTCTTCAACGCCGGGCAGATGTGCTCCGCCACCAGCCGCGTGCTGGTCGCCGATGAACTGGCCGATGAATTCATGACCCGCTTGCAGGCTCGCGCCGAAGCGATTCGCGTGGCCGATCCGTTCGACCCGGCCGTGGAAATGGGCGCGCTGGTCAATCAGGCGCAATACCAGCGCGTGCTCGGCCATATCGATCGCGGTTTGAGTGCCGGCGCCAGGCTGGTTTGCGGCGGTAATCGTCCCGCCGACCTGCCACGCGGATATTTTCTGCAGCCGACCATCTTCACCGACGTGCCCCTCGACAGTGCGCTGTGGTGTGAAGAGATTTTTGGACCGGTGATCTGCGTGCGCCGCTTTGCCTCCGAAGCCGAGGCCATTGCCCTGGCCAACGACAGCCAGTTCGGTCTGGTCGCCAGTGTAGTCACGCGCAATGCCGAAGCCGCGGATCGCGTCGCCAACGCTTTGCAGGCGGGGCTTGTGTGGATCAACGCGCCGCAGGTGATCTTTCCGCAGACCGCCTGGGGCGGCTACAAGCAGAGCAGCATCGGCCGCGAATTGGGGCCATGGGGCTTGCAGGCTTTCCAGGAAATCAAACACGTGATTCGGGCCGTCTGAAGGCACGGAAATGGTGTGCGCATGCCCCCCGTTGAGGCATGCGCTGGTGTCATGGCTTCGATGAATTTTTATCGATAGTCAGGTGTTTTACACCCCCTCAGGATGAACTTACTGGTTCAGCCAAGCCCCCGAAAATACGAGGGCCAGTGCTGGTCCGGCCGCGCGGATGCAACAGTTTCGACCTGCCTTATACCTACAAAAACAAAGGGAGTCCGTAATGGGCGAGCATGATCTGAACAGACGTCAATTCATCAAGACCGTGGGCGTAGCCTCGGTTGCCGCGGCGGCCATGAGCCTGCCGTTCGTCAAGGCCAATGCCAGCGACACTCGCTTTCAAGGCAAGACCCTGCGTCTGCTGACTTGGTCCGATGACACTGGGCTGGCGGCACTGCGCAACATCGCGGCGACCTTCGAAGACAAGTACGGTGTCAAGGTCATCGCCGACCGCACCGGCAGTACTTCGGAAATGGTCGCCAAGCTGAAAGCCGGCGGTGATCGTCCGCAGTACGACATCATCACCCTGGCCGGCGTCGGCGCCGAAGGCCTGGCCGCCGCCAACCTGCTGGAAAAACCCGACCTCAACCGCATTCCCAACCTGGTCGACGTACCGGAGAAATACCGCACCGGCGCCAATGGCCACGGTATCGGTTACCTGCTCTGGTGCAACAGCCTGGTCTACAGCACCCGCACCATCAAGGAAGCCCCGAACAGCTACGCCGCCCTGTGGGATGCCGACCTGTCGCCGAACATCTTCCTGCCGCCGCCGAACTGGACCGAGGCGATGGACCTGATCATCATCGCCGCCAAACTGGCCGGTGGTGACGAGCACAACATCGAGCCTGGCTTCAAGAAGCTGGCCGAACTCAAGGACCGCGTGGTGACCCTGGGCGAAAACCCGAACCAGATCGCCGAGCTGTTCCGCACCGGCTCCCTGGACATGGGTGGCCTGTACGCGCCAGCCTTCTTCCCGAAACAGATCCGCGATCCGAACTACGGCCTGGGCGCCACCTTCGGCATGAAGGAAGGTTTCTACACCGACCTGATGCTCTCGGTGATGCCAAAGAACCGTCCGGGCGACACCGACCTGGCCTACGCCTTCATCAACCACTCCCTGGACCCGCTGGTGCAGGGCAAGATGGCCGAAGACATCTACAACGGTCCGGTGAACGCCAAGGCGATCATCTCCGCCGAAGCGCGCAAGAGCCCGTACATCCTCACGCCGGAGCAAATTGCCGAGAAGGCGATCATGCACGACAACGCCTTCCTGGCCACCGTGCATGACCAATGGATTCGTCGTTACACGGAAATCTTTTCTTCCTGATCTTCGACCACTGAAGATCCCCTGTGGGAGCGAGCCTGCTCGCGAATGCGGTCTGACATTCACCATGAATGTCGACTGATAGATCGCTTTCGCGAGCAGGCTCGCTCCTACAAGGGAATGATGTGTCTGGAAGATCTGTGTTTGTCAGCTGCTTTCCATTGACGAGACCCTTGCTATGGAACACCAACCTTTGACCCATTCGGTCAGCGTCGCACCGGCGCGCCCGAGTCGGGGCGTTTCGCCGACGGCGCGCGCCTGGTTTTTCCTCTCGCCATCGATGCTGTTCCTGGGCGTGTTGATTGCCGCCAGCCTGCTGGTACTGCGCATGAGCGTGGGCACCAAGGGCGCGGAATGGTCCGGCTTCAGCCTGGCCAGTTATGCCCAATTGCTGGAACCCTACTACCTCAAATCCCTGCTGCTGACCCTGCGCCTGGCGCTGATCAGCGCGGTGATTGCCGTGATACTGGCGATCCCGGTGGCCTACACCATGTCGCGGCTGACGTCCCCGTTCGTGCGCCGGATCTTCCTCGCCGCGGTGTTGCTGCCGTTGCTGGTCAACCTGCTGCTGCAAAGCTACGGCTGGCTGGTGATTCTCGGCCCGGGCGGGATGCTCAACCAGGCGCTGATGGGCCTGGGCCTGATCAAGCGTCCGATCATGCTGCTGTACAACCAGAACGGCGTGTTGATGGGCCTGGTGCAAACCGCCTTCCCGCTGGCCGTGCTGCCGATTGCCAGCGCCATGCGCGGCGTCGCGCGCAGTTACGAAGAAGCCGCCGCGACACTCGGCGCCAGTCGCTTGCAGGTGTTCCGCCAGGTGGTATTGCCGATGAGCCTGCCCGGCATCATTACCGGTGCGACGCTGGTGTTTGCCTACAACGCCAGCAGCTTCGTGGTGCCGCTGCTGCTCGGCGGCCGTCGCGTGCCGATGCTGGCGGTGATGGTGCATGACCAGATCGCCCCGCTGATGAACTGGCCCGCCGCGTCCGCCGCCGGGGTGGTGCTGATCGTCACCACGCTGGCCATCATGACTTTGTCCGAATACATCACGGGCCGTCGCCGGCGCATGTTGGAGGCTTCGCAATGAGCACCTTGATCAAAAAGCGCCACTCGCTGTTGCCGGGTGACACCGGCAAGTTCGCCGGCATCCTCTCGGGCTTCATCCTGCTGCTGGCGGTGCTGCCGATCCTGACCATGATCGTCATGTCCTTCAGCGGCGCGTCGAACCTCGACTTCCCGCCCAGCAGCTACAGCCTGCAATGGTACAAGGCCGCCTGGCACACCTTCGTGTCGCCGGACGCCAGCGACGTGCTGAGCCTGGGCAAGGCCATGACCACCAGCCTGATGGTGGCGTGCCTGACCATGGTCTTCGCCACGATCATCGCCGTGCCGGCGGCCTATGCGCTGACCCGTTGCGAGTTCCGCGGCAAGGCCGTGGCGTTGCAGCTGATGTCTTTGCCCCTGGTGTTCCCGATGGTGGTGCTGGGCCTGGCCTTGCTGCTGGTGTTCGACAGCCTGCCATTCCAGATGACCACCTCGCGGCTGGTGATTGCCCACGTGATCCTGGCCTTGCCGTTCGTGGTGAAAAACTGCACGGCGGCCATGCTTTCGATCGGCAGCGAAGTGGAAGAGGCCGCGCAAATGCTCGGCGCTTCACCGCTGCGGGCGATTGTCGACGTGGTGGTGCCGTTGATGAAGTCGGGGATCCTGGCGGGCATGCTGCTGGCGTTCATCGTCTCGTTCAACGAGTTCACCGTGACCTATTTCCTCTACACCATCGACGTGATGACCGTGCCGATCTGGATGTACAGCCGCACTGTGTCTTCGCTCGACCCCACCGTATTTTCGTTTGCCGTGCTGATCGTGCTGATCGACTTCGTGCTCATTTGGGCGCTGGAAAAGCTGGTTGGCGAAGGCGGCGTTTCGTTCTGATTTCTTGAGGTGATTTATGTCTGGTCTGATTCTGGAAAACGTCGAGAAACACTACGGCTCGGCCTGCGCGGTAAAGGATGTGAACCTGCATTTGCCCGAGGGCAAACTGGTGTGTTTCCTCGGCCCGTCGGGCTGCGGCAAGACCACCTTGCTGCGCATGATCGCCGGCCTGGAAACCCTGACCGGTGGCGAGATTCGCCTGGACGGCGAAGACATCGGCCACACCCCGGCGCACTTGCGCAATTTCGGCATGGTCTTCCAATCTTTGGCGCTGTTCCCGCACATGACCGTGGGGGAGAACATCGCCTATCCGCTGAAGCTGCGCGGGGTCAGCAAGGCTGATCAGCAGGCACGGGTGGTGGAGTTGCTGGAGCTGATCCAGCTGCAACCGATGATCGATCGCCCGGTGGCCAAGCTTTCCGGCGGCCAGCGTCAGCGCGTGGCAATTGCCCGGGCGATTGCCAACCACCCGAAAATCCTTTTGCTCGATGAACCGCTGTCGGCGCTGGACGCCAAGCTGCGCGAGTCGATGCAGGTGGAAATCCGCCAGCTGCAACAGCGCCTGAACATCACCACCATCATGGTCACCCACGACCAGCGCGAGGCCATGACCATGGCCGATATCGTCGTCGTGTTGGGCGAGCATCGGGTGCAGCAGGTGGGTACGCCGATCGAGATCTACCGCCACCCGGCCAACGAGTTCGTCGCCGACTTCATCGGCTCCGGCAACATCTTCCCGGCCACCGCGCTGGGCAACGGCAAGGTCAGCCTGCCGGGCGGGGATGCACTGGACGTGCCGATCTGCAGCAGCATTGTGGTGGGGGAGAAGGTGAAGATGCTGATTCGCCCTGAGGACCTGCAACTGTCGCCGGCCCAGGCGACGGCGGGTAACCGCTTGCTGGGCAAGGTGACGTTCGTGCGGGATATCGGTGCGACCATTGAAACGACAGTGGAGTGTTCCGGGGTTTCCTTTACTGCGTTGAGCACGCCGAACCAGGACGTTGGCTTGAGCGTCGGGCATCCGGTGTCGGTGACCCTGCCTGCCGAGGCTTGCCGGGTGCTCGGCGCCTGATCCGGGTTTGATGTTGGCTTTGCTGGCCTCTTCGCGAGCAAGCCCGCTCCCACAGTGGATGGGTGTACACAAGACCATTGTGGGAGCGGGCTTGCTCGCGAAGAGGCCGGTACAGCCAACCCAAACCTCAGTCAGACCGACAATCGCAACCGCGCCAGATCCCTTAACGGCGGCGCCCCGAACAACCGGCTGTATTCCCGGCTGAATTGCGAAGGGCTCTCATACCCCACCCGATACCCCGCCGCCGAAGCTTCCAGTCCTTCGGCCAGCATCAGGCGACGCGCCTCTTGCAGGCGCAGCTGCTTCTGATACTGCAACGGGCTCATCGCCGTCATCGCCTTGAAGCGGTGATGCAGCGTCGACACGCTCAGGTTCACTTCCTTCGCCAGGTCATCGATGCGCAGCGGTTGTTCAAAGTTGCCGTTGAGCCATTTGATCGCCTGGCTGATGCGATGGCTCTGACTGTTGGTGATGGCGATTTCGTACAAGCGATGGCCCTGCGGGCTGCGCAGCAATCGATAGAGAATCTCCCGCCGGATCAGCGGCGCGAGCATGGCGATGTCTTTCGGTGTATCGAGCAATCGCGTCAGGCGCAGTACCGCATCGAGCATCGCCGTGTCGATGCGTTCCACATACAAGCCGCGCCCGGTCGGCCGGGTGGGCACGCCGATGGGGCCCGCGTCGGCGATCAATGCGGTAATTTCCGTGGGGTCGATGTCCAGCCGCACGGCCAGGATCGGTTCTTCGGCCGAAACATTCACCACCCGGCCGCTGAGCGGCATCGAGACCGAGACCACCAGGTAATTCAACGGGTCGTAATTGAAGTACTCGTCCGCCAGCCGAACTTCCTTGCGCCCCTGGGCCATGATGCACAGCGCCGGCTGCGCGAGCACCGGGGCGAAGTCGTGGTTTTGACTGTGGCGCGACATGAACAGCGAATCGACGGCGGTGGCATAACTGCCATCTTCGCCGGTGTTGCGCCGGATGATCGCCGCGAGTTCGGCGCGCTGCTTTTCCATCTCGGTATCCAGTGGGGAAGGAAAGTGATCGAGCGACGACATGCAAGGCATCCTCGTTAACGCATGGGCAATGGGCCGAGCTTAAGTTTGTGCAAGGAACAGCGGTAGACACATCCTGCCTGATGCTTGCCTGATTCTGCACGGAGTTGCTCCTGTGCCAGCCCTGACACACGCAGCCCCTGATGCCCGATCCCCTGTAGGAGCTGCCGCAGGCTGCGATCTTTTGATCCTGTTCTTAAAGATCAAAAGATCGCAGCCTGCGGCAGCTCCTACACAAAACGCGTATGGCAGTACCGTGACAACGTCTCACACCTTGTTACAGGCTGTCCCCGCAGTCTCGCAGGATTGTGCAACAGGCCGGCAGGAATCGACTAACGACCCGCGTGTCTGGAGCTTTAATCTTGGATCCTGTCGCAGCCCGTCCGCTGGCTGCCACGCGACTCCCCGGGAGGGTTGAACATGTCAAAGCAAATCCCCGTCAGTCATATGGCCTTTGTCCGGGCGCGCGCCGGACGTTCGCAGGAGCTGGGTGTGCGCCTCAGCGCGCTGATCGAACCGTCTCGTGCCGCGCCAGGCTGCCTGAACTTTGCCTTGCAACATTCGCAATGCGACCCGGAGCTGTGGCTGGTGTCCGGTTTCTGGGTCAATCAACAGGCCATGAACGCGTATTTCAACACCCCGTCCATGGAGATTTTTGCCGAGCTGGTGCAGGAGCTGGTGGTCAACAGCCTGGATTTTCACACCTTCAAGGAGGTGTCGGCGGCGCAGGCCCTGCGCCAACCCGGGGCAGCGGTACACAAACTGGCCGGTTGAGGGTTTAATGGCAGCATTCTCAATCAGCCAGGATGCGCGACATGGCACGCAAAGCCTTTGAAACCTTCGAAGCAGTATCGGCCGTAGTCCCCCGTGAAGGCGGGTATTACGCGGCAATCGCCACCAAAGCCATCGGCGGTGCCGGTGCGCCTCGCTTCAACAAACTGCTGGAAGAGCAGACCTTCAAGACCGCCAAGGAAGCAGACGAAGCCGCCGCCCTGCAGCTGACTCACCTCAAGGGTGTCGGCGAAGAAGGCGAGCTGATCTGGTAGTCAGTCGTTACTTGTTCGCCCCCGGGCGGTACATCTTGAACAACGCCTCAGGCCCCAGCTGGAAATAATCCGCCGGCCCGCCGCCGCGCAGAATCGGTTCTGCCGCGGCGGTGTCGTACACCCCGTCCTTCAACAGCCACTTGGCGATATGCACGGCGACCACTTCGCCGAGAATCAGCCAGCTCGGCACCACACTCCCGTCCGCGCGCTGCAACTGAATGATCTGCGTGACCTTGCACTCGAAGGACACCGGGCTTTCAGCGACCCGTGGTACCTGAATGATTGTCGAGGCGACGGTGTTCAGGCCGGCCAATTCGAACTCATTGACCTGCGGCCCGACGTTGGCGCAGCTCTGGTTCATTTGTTCGGCCAGGGGGCGGGTGGCGAGGTTCCAGGCGAATTCACCGGTCTGCTCGATGTTGTTCAGGCTGTCTTTGCGGCCGATGCTGGAGAACCCAATGATCGGCGGGATGTAGTTGAAGGCATTGAAAAAACTGTAGGGCGCCAGGTTCAAGTGGCCGTTGGCATCCTGTGAAGAGATCCAGCCGATGGGGCGCGGGCCAACGATCGCATTGAACGGATCGTGGGGCAGGCCGTGGCCGTTGGCGGGTTCGTAATAGTGGATGTCGTCGGGCATTGGGAAAATCCTGGGGCTTTCTGGAGGCCACCATGGTGCTAGGACCGGCACGATTTTTCCAGCCAATAAACTTCCCTGTAGGAACTGCCGCAGGCTGCGATCTTTCGATTTTCAAAGGCAAGATCAAAAGATCGCAGCCTGCGGCAGCTCCTACAGGTTCTGAGCCAGGCCACATGTTTTGCTGTGCTGCAGAAATGACAAAGCCCGGCCGAAGCCGGGCTGTAGTGTCGCGTGAACGGATCAGCTGACAGTAGCGCCGCCGGTGCGGTCGTAACCATCGGCAGCGACGGTGGCGCCGCCGGTGCGGTCATAGCCATCGGCTGCGACGGTGGCGCCGCCGGTGCGGTCGTAACCATCGGCAGCGACGGTGGCGCCGCCGGTGCGGTCGTAACCATCGGCAGCGACGGTGGCGCCGCCGGTGCGGTCATAGCCATCGGCTGCGACAGTGGCGCCGCCGGTGCGGTCGTAACCATCGGCAGCGACGGTGGCGCCGCCGGTGCGGTCGTAACCATCGGCAGCGACGGTGGCGCCGCCGGTGCGGTCGTAACCATCGGCTGCGACGGTGGCGCCGCCGGTGCGATCGTAACCATCGGCTGCGACGGTGGCGCCGCCGGTGCGGTCATAACCATCGGCTGCGACAGCGGAGCCGGTACGGTCGTAGCCGTCGGCGGCAAAGGTGTTGGCAGCCAGTACGGACAGGGCCAGGGCGAGGATCAGTTTGGTTTTCATTTTCATTTCTCCGTGTTCTTGGCGATTTGCGTCTTGGGTATAGGGTTCATGCTATCGCCAATTAACCTGATTAAAAATCACAAAATAATGCTAATAAGTATCGATTAAGTAGATGTTAACCCCGTCAGACCTGACCGCTTTCAAGGTCTGAATGAGCGCATGGCCATTAATCGATTGGGCAGGTTCAGGATGGGGGGCGAGCATTAACGCGTGATTATTCGCAGCCGATGGGGGATGAAGGATTTTTCATACGGCGTGCCAACGAAAAAGGGGCAGACCCCGACGGTCTGCCCCTTTGGGTGTCACTCAGCGGGAATCAGTCGGTGACGATCCGCGAGTGCTTACGGGTGTCCTTCATGGTGATGTACACCAGCAAGGACACGGCGATGCACGCGGTGACGTACCAGTAGTAGCCGGTTTCCATGCCGATGCTTTTGAACCACAGCGCGATGTATTCAGCGGTGCCGCCGAAGATCGACACCGTCAGCGCGTACGGCAGGCCGACGCCCAGGGCGCGGATTTCGGTCGGGAACAGTTCGGCTTTGACCACCGCGTTGATCGAGGTGTAGCCGCTGACGATGATCAGTGCCGCCATGATCAGGAAGAACGCGCCCCACCAGGTCTGGATGGTGTGCAGGGTCATCAGGATCGGCACGGTGAAGATCGTACCGAGCACACCGAAGGCGATCAGGATCGGACGACGGCCGATCTTGTCCGACAGGCCGCCGATGATCGGTTGCAGGCACATGAACAGGAACAGCGTGGCGGCAGAAATGGTGGTGGAGTCGGAAATGCTCATGCCGACAGTGTTCACCAGGTATTTCTGCATGTAGGTGGTGTAGGTGTAGAACGCCAGGGTACCGCCCATGGTCAGGCCGACCACGGTCATCAGTTCCTTCGGATGACGCATCAAGGTGCGCATCGCGCTTTCCTTGGCTTTTTCCTTCTTGGTGAACGACTCGGTTTCTTCCATGCCGCGACGCAGGTACAGCGCGACCACCGCACACAGTGCGCCGATGGCAAACGGAATACGCCAGCCCCACGCGTACAGCTCTTCGCTGGTCAGTACGTTTTGCAGGATGATCAGGACGCCCAGCGCGATGAGCTGGCCGGAGATCAGGGTCACGTACTGGAAACTGGAGAAGAAGCCGCGACGTTCCTTGGTCGCCATCTCACTGAGGTAAGTGGCCGAGGTGCCGTACTCGCCGCCGACCGACAGGCCCTGCAGCAGGCGGGCGAATACCAGCAGGATCGGCGCGCCGATGCCGATGGTTTCATAGCTCGGGCTGAGGGCGATCAGCAGGGAGCCGAAGCACATCAGGTACACCGAGGCCATCAGGGCCTTTTTACGCCCGACTTTGTCGGCGTACAGGCCCATCAGCCAGCCGCCGATCGGGCGCATGAGGAAACCCACGGCGAAGATCGCTGCAGTGTTCAGCAGTTGGGCGGTTGTGTCGCCCTTGGGGAAGAAGGTCTTGGCGAAGTACAGGGAGAAGGCGGCATAGACGTACCAGTCATACCATTCGACCATGTTGCCGACGGAGCCGCTGAAGATCGATTTGATGCGGCTGGAGGTGGTGCGTTCTTTTGTCGGCGCGGCGGCCGACCCACGGGGCAGGGTACTGGAGTTATCCATTGAAGGATCCTTCGTTTAATTGTTTTTGTGGAGCGTTATGAAACGCAGCCTGCGGGGGCTATAGCAGGAGCTGTGCCAAGAGGGAGAGGGCCGGTCTAGAGGGGTTTTGCAGGGTGGATGAGCGGAAATCCGCTTATTGCGGATTGGTCGTGAGCGGAAAATCGCTCATTCGGCGTGGGCGTTTTTGTTGCCTGGGCTGGCCCCTTCGCGGGCAAGCCCGCTCCCACAATAAGCGCGGGTGTTCACAAGTTTTTATATACACCGCAAAACCCTGTGGGAGCGGGCTTGCCCGCGAAGGGGACGGGGCAGGCGCTACAAGAACATCTCGCGAGTAAGCCCATGCCGCTGCATCTTTTCATTGAACGTGCGGCGCGGCAGTTGCAGTTCCTCCAGTACGGCTTTGACATCACCTTTATGCCGGGTCAGCGCGGCGCGCAGGCACTGCGCTTCAAAGGCTTCCTGCTGTGCCGCCAGTGATTGCCCGGGCTCGATGCCCGCGGGGACCGGCTCGCCCAGCCCCAGGACCTGGCGTTCGGCGACGTTCGCCAGTTCGCGCACATTGCCGGGCCAGTCGTGGCTCAGCAGATGGCTCAATTGCGGGCCGGTCAAGGGGGAAAACGAGCGCCCCAGGCGCTCGGCGGCATTACGGGCGAACGCCTGGTACAACAATGGGATGTCTTCGCGACGATCGCGCAGCGGTGGCAGGCGCAGCTCGGCGACAGTCAAGCGATAGGCGAGGTCCTCGCGAAAGCGCCCGGCCCGCGCTTCATCGAGCAGGTCCGGTTTGGTCGCGGCGATGATGCGCAAGTCCACGCGGATGCTTTGGTTCGAACCCAGGCGCTCCAGCTTCTGCTCCTGCAACACCCGCAGCAATTTCACCTGCTGGGCCAGGGGCATGCTTTCGATCTCATCGAGAAACAACGTGCCGCCATCGGCGTATTCGAGCTTGCCGATGCGTTTGCCCTGAGCGCCGGTGAACGCGCCGCTTTCGTGGCCGAACAGCTCGGCTTCGAACAGTTGCTCGGGAATGGCCGCGCAGTTCAACGCGACAAAGGGTTTATCGGCACGGGGCCCGAAGTCGTGCAGGCAGCGGGCGACCAGTTCCTTGCCGCTGCCGGTTTCGCCACGGATCAGCACGTTGACCGGCAGCGCGGCCAGGTCCAGCACTTGCCCGCGCAAGGTCTGCAGGCCACGGGACACGCCGAGCAACGTGGCGTCGAGCCTGGCGCGATTGTCCGCCTGCTCGTGCAGGGCGCGGTTCTCCAGGACCAGCCGGCGCTTGTCCAGGGCGCGGCGCAGGCTGCCGAGCAGGGTTTCGGGGCTGAAGGGTTTTTCCAGGAAGTCGTAGGCCCCATCGCGCATGGCATCGACGGCCATCGGGACATCACCGTGGCCGGTCAGCAGGATCACTGGCAGGTCGGCATCGCGGCGCTGCACTTCGGCCAACAGTTCCAGCCCGGTCATGCCGGGCATGCGCACATCACTGAGAATCACCCCGGCAAAATGCCTGGGCAGCTGCGCCAGGCACTCGTCGGCACGGCTGAACAACTGCACCTGGAAACCCGACAGGCTCAGCCATTGTTCGACGGCGCTGCGGATGCTGCTTTCGTCGTCGACGACCATCACTGAGTTGAGCATGAGCCATCGGCCTCCAGGTCAATCGGCAACGTCAGGGTGAACACCGCGCCGTTATCGTGATTATCGGCCGTCAGGCGACCGCCGGTTTCATGAACGATAGCGAAAGACACCGCCAGGCCGATACCCAGGCCATCGCCGACCGGTTTGGTGGTGAAAAACGGATCGAACACCTTGGGCAGGTTTTCCGGGGCGATACCGCTGCCGTTGTCGATGACGCTCAATCGCCACACTTGTTCATCGGCTTCGAGGCGAATTTCCAGGCGTTTGCAGGAGGCGTCCTGCATCGCATCCAGCGCATTGCGCAGCAGGTTGATCAGCACCTGTTCCAGGCGAATCGCATCGCCACGCACCCAGGCCGGTCGCGCCAGATGCAGCACCGTGCTGACCTGTTCGTCGCGCAAGCGTGTGTCGAGCAGCTGCAACGACTGGTCGACCACCGCCGCCAGGTCCAGGCGTTCGCGCAAACCGCTGGGGCTCTTGCGGGCGAATGTTTTCAAGTGGCCGGTGAGGGCCGCCATGCGCGTGAGCATTTCATCCACCGGTTTGAGCGCCTTGTACGCTTCATCGACCCGACCGTGATCGAGCAGTAGCCTCAAAGTCGCAAGCTGCATGCGCTGCGCGGTCAGCGGCTGGTTAATCTCATGGGCCAGCGCGGCCGACATTTGCCCGAGGGCGGCGAGCTTGGCCGATTGCACCAGACCGTCCTGGGCCGTGCGCAGGTCGCGGGTGCGCTCTTCTACGAGTTGTTCCAGCTCCTCGCGACTGCGCTGGCGCAACCTGGCCAGGCGCCAGCGCTGGTTGAGAAACAGCACGAGAAACACCAAAGTCAGCCACAGGCCCGCAGCGGCGAGAGCGGCGTTGCGGCTGTCTTCGAAGGCCACGTGCGGGCGACGCAACAAGTGCAGCGTCCAGCCTTCGGCCGCCAGCGGCAGGGATTCCCACAAGTAATCGGCCGTGCCGTCCGGGCCGTTGACCCGCGCCAGGTCACTGTTGTCGTCGAAGCGGCGCAATGATTGGAATTCAAGCGGTGTCAGCGGCTGCTTGTCGTATTGGCGGGTGGTCTTGAGTTCGGCGTGATCGCTGTCGCTCAGCGGTTTCAGGTGGCGATAGCGCCAGCCCGGCTGGTTGGCGATGAAGATGATCCCGCGGGCGTCGCTGACCAGCAGCGTATCGCTGCCCTGGCGCCATTCGCGTTCCAGTTCCGGGAACTCCAGCTTCACCACCATCGCGCCGAGAAACTGCCCGTCGTCGTTGGTCACCGCGCTGGACAGGAAGTAGCCTGGAACGCCGCTGGTCACCCCCACGGCATAAAAGCGCCCGGTGCCTTGGGTGCGGGTCTGGTTGAAGTAGGGACGGAAACCGTAATTGTGGCCGACGTAACTGCTGGGTAAACGCCAGTTGCTCGCAGCGACCGCGAGGCCGGTGCGATCGAGCAGTTCCAGGGTCGAGGACTCGGCGGCGCCGTTGATTTTTTCCAGCTTGCGGTTCAGCTCGTCCTGTTTTGCCGGGCTCACGGGGCCTTTGAGCGCGTCACGTAATTGCGGGTCCAGCGCCAGCACCGAGGGCAGGGCGCGGTAGCGTTCGATCAGGGTATGCAGGGACGTGGCGTACAACGCCAGTTGCTGATTGGCCCGGGCCGCGTCTTCGACCAGGGATTGGCGCACGGTGTGGCGCATGGCCAGGGTGGCAGCGATGGCGGCACCGGCAATGATCAACACGGTGTACAGCGCCAGGCGCAGGGTGCGAGATGACTCAAACATGCAGGGCTTACACAAGGGATACGGAGGGGCCGCACGATAACATGGGTCTTTGCCGACATCCCACAAACCCCTGTAGGAGCTGCCGCAGGCTGCGATCTTTTGATCCTGATCTTTTCCAAGCCAAGCGCAAGATCAAAAGATCGCAGCCTGCGGCAGCTCCTACAGAAGCGGGTTTCAGGCAGGAATAAAAAAGGCGACAGGGATAGCCCTGTCGCCTTTTTTCGGGTCAGTCCAAGCGCTTACTGCACTTCGACCGCCAGGCTTTCACTGATCTTTTGCTGCCAGATGGCAGGACCGGTGATGTGGACCGACTCGCCTTTGCTGTCGACCGCGACAGTTACCGGCATGTCCTTGACGTCGAACTCGTAGATCGCTTCCATGCCCAGTTCGGCGAAGGCCACCACGCGGGACTTCTTGATCGCTTGCGCCACCAGGTAAGCCGCGCCGCCCACTGCCATCAGGTAAACGGCCTTGTGGTCCTTGATCGCCTCGATTGCGGTCGGGCCGCGTTCGGATTTGCCGATCATGCCCAGCAGGCCGGTTTGTTCCAGGATCTGACGGGTGAACTTGTCCATCCGCGTCGCGGTGGTCGGACCGGCAGGGCCCACCACTTCTTCGCGCACCGGATCAACCGGGCCGACGTAATAGATGAAGCGACCCTTGAGGTCCACCGGCAGGGTTTCGCCCTTGTTCAGCATCTCGACCATGCGCTTGTGCGCGGCGTCGCGACCGGTGAGCATCTTGCCGTTGAGCAGGACGGTTTCGCCCGGCTTCCAGCTCTGCACTTCTTCCGGGGTCAGGGTGTCGAGGTTGACGCGACGGGCCGACGGACCGGCTTCCCAGACGATTTCCGGGTAGGCGTCCAACGGTGGCGCTTCCAGCGAGGCCGGGCCGGAACCGTCGAGCACGAAGTGTGCGTGACGGGTGGCGGCGCAGTTCGGGATCATGCACACCGGCAACGAAGCGGCGTGGGTCGGGTAGTCCATGATCTTCACGTCGAGCACGGTGGTCAGGCCACCCAGGCCCTGGGCGCCGATGCCCAGTTGGTTGACCTTCTCGAACAGCTCCAGGCGCATTTCTTCGATGCGGTTCTGTGGGCCGCGAGCCTTCAACTCGTGAATGTCGATGGATTCCATCAACACTTCCTTGGCCATCACCGCGGCTTTCTCGGCGGTGCCGCCGATGCCGATGCCGAGCATGCCCGGTGGGCACCAGCCGGCGCCCATGGTCGGAACGGTCTTGAGCACCCAGTCGACGATCGAGTCGGACGGGTTGAGCATGGCCATTTTCGACTTGTTCTCGGAACCGCCGCCCTTGGCCGCCACGTCCACTTCCACGGTATTACCCGGGACGATGGAGTAGTGGATCACGGCCGGGGTGTTGTCCTTGGTGTTCTTGCGAGCGCCCGCCGGGTCGGCGAGGATCGAAGCGCGCAGGACGTTTTCCGGCAGGTTGTAGGCGCGACGCACGCCTTCGTTGATCATGTCGTCCAGGCCCATGGTGGCGCCATCCCAGCGCACGTCCATGCCCACGCGGACAAACACGGTCACGATGCCGGTGTCCTGGCAGATCGGACGGTGGCCGGTGGCGCACATGCGCGAGTTGATCAGGATTTGCGCCATGGAATCACGGGCCGCTGGCGATTCTTCGCGCAGGTAGGCTTCGTGCATCGCCTGGATGAAATCCACGGGGTGGTAATAGGAAATGAACTGCAGGGCGTCGGCAACGCTCTGAATCAGGTCGTCTTGCTTGATCACGGTCATGAGTCGCGCTCCTCTAAAAGACGGGAACATTCAATAAGGTGCTTGCAGCTTGGGTGCATCGGTCGGTTGCAAGCACCTTTCAAGGCACGCCGGGCATGCTGGCGCGACGCTAAAAAGGCGCGGCAGTATAGCGCGCCTCGCTCACGGGCACACGCGCCGGTGGTCAAACCTTGGTCTCATTGTCGAAGCCGATCTCTGTCGGCGCTGCCGAAGGCTGCGATCTTTTGATTTTGATTTTAAGGAGAAGATCAAAAGATCGCAGCCTGCGGCAGCTCCTTCAGGGGACATGGGCCACGGAAAATCGATGGTCATTTATCGGCCGCGCCACTAAAGTGACATTCGGTCTGTAGAGTAGGACGCTCTGTCAGTCTCCTTTCATTCGGTGAGTCAACGATTGACCCATAACGCCATCCAGCGCCTGTTGCTTAAACGTTTCGCCCTCGCGGCCGGCACCTACGCCCTGGCATTGCTGTTGCTGTGGCTGGCGTTTTTTACCGGTCACTATCAGGACTCGCTGGCAGGCGTGGCCATCGGCAGCGCGCTGGTGGTGATTAGCCAGGCGACGCTGTTCATGGTGTTCTATTCCGGCTGCAACCTGCGCTTCGCCGATCCCAGCCTGACCGAGGCCCAGGTGTTGCTGGGGCTGGGTTGGCAAACCTGGTTGATCGCCCATCTGAATGATGCCCGCGGGGCGTTCCTGGTTTTTTATGTCTTGATTCTGCTGTTCGGGCTGTTCCATCTGTCCCGACGCGCCTTCCTGCGCTGTGCCTTGCTGGTGTTCTTCAGTTTCAGCGCGATCACCTTGTGGGAGGGCTACCACTTCCGGCTGCCCGACCCGGCACTGGCGGCGTTGCAGGTGTGCTTGCTGTTGATCGTGCTGGTGTGGCTGGTGCTCTATGCCGGTTATGTCCAGGCTTCGCGTCACCGCATGCGTCAGCGGCGCTTTGCGTTGCAAGCGCACCAGGACACCCTGCGCGGGATGATGCGCCAGCTCGAAGACCTGGTCGCCACCGACGAATTGACCGGTTTGTTCAATCGCCGGCATTTCCTGCGCCTGGCCTCTCGCGAGCTCAATGCCATGCAGGCCGATGTCGTGCATGGCCTGGCGCTGATCGATCTGGACCATTTCAAACGCATCAACGACCTGCACGGCCATGCCGCGGGCGATCAGGTGTTGCAAGCCTTTGCGGGCGTAGCGACCGCCTGCCTGCGCGACGGTGACGTGCTGGCCCGCTATGGCGGCGAAGAGTTCGTGGTGCTGCTGCCCGATTGCGATGCCGACAGTTTGACGTCGTGCTGCGAACGACTGCGGATTGCCTTCACCGATGTCGAGTTGATCGGTCTGAGTGTGCCTAACCTCAGCCTGTCCGCCGGCATGACCCTGCTGGCGCCGGGGGACGATCTCGATGATGCCCTGCAGCGCGCCGATCAGGCGCTGTATCGCGCCAAGCGTGACGGCCGTAACCGTTGCGCGGCGGCGTGGGAAAACGTCGATGCCTGAGTTACGCGTGGGTGAGCGCCGCTGGTCGGTGGCGGCGGGCAGCAATCTGCTCGATGCCCTGAATCAGCACGGCGTGGCGGTGCCCTACAGCTGTCGCGCCGGCAGTTGCCATGCGTGCCTGGTGCAATGCGTGCAAGGGCTGCCGGGCGACAGCCGCCCCGATGCCTTGAGCGCGGAACAGCGCCAGCAAGGCTGGCGCCTGGCGTGCCAGTGCCAGGTGGTCGAGGATTTGCAGGTGCACACCTTTGACCCGCAACAGGACGGTCGTCCGGCCGAGGTCGCCGCCGTCGACTGGTTGAGCGACAACGTGTTGCGCTTGCGCCTGACCCCGCAGCGTGCTTTGCGCTACAGCGCCGGCCAGCATCTGGTGTTGTGGGCCGGCCATGTCGCGCGGCCGTATTCCCTCGCCAGCCTGCCGGAAGACGATCGCTTCCTGGAGTTTCATCTCGATTGTCGGTTGCCGGGGGAATTCAGCGACGCGGCCCGTCAGTTGAAAATCGGCGATCCCATTCGTCTCGGCGAGCTGCGCGGCGGGGCGTTGCACTACGACCCGGACTGGCACGACCGACCGTTGTGGCTGATGGCTTCCGGCACCGGACTGGGACCGCTGTTCGGCGTGCTGCGCGAAGCGTTACGCCAGGACCACCAGGGTGCGATCCGCGTCATCCACCTGGCCCATGATGCCAGCGAGCATTATCTGGCCAAGCCGCTACAAGCCATGGCCGCCAGCCGACCCAACCTGAGTGTCGAGCTGTGGACCGCCGCCGAAGCGCCAGCCGCCCTGGCGCAACTGCGGCTTGCGTCCCGGCAAACCCTGGCCTTGCTCTGCGGCGGCCCCGACAGCGTCGACGCCTTCGCCCGGCGCCTGTACCTGGCGGGACTGCCGCGCAATCAACTGCTGGCGGATGTGTTTTTGCCTCGTGGTTGAGTGCTCGCCACAGTAAATGCTCTCGGACAAGGAGACGCCATGGCCGATGCCATCCAGATCGACGGTTGCGATCTCCGGAAGCGATAGCGACGTTGTCCGGGTTTATCAATCGGTAGGGCAGAGGCAACCCTCGACAGCGCGAAGGTTGCCTGTTGATTGGAGTGCTACGGTCAGGCACTGTTTAGCAGACGGGCCGCGAGGACGGCTCTGCCAAAGATGCCGTCATAATCACTGCCAGTGATCAATATTTTTCTATCGGTTTGCAGACTCATCCCGTAAGCCATGGCTCTTCTAACCGGTAGTTCAGGAACAGACCAGCCCTTGCCGGCTCCGAAGTTCGTGTCGCGCCCGCCATCAATCTGGTATTTCGCTGCAACGAAATAGGGCGTTACGCCGACGAAGTACCTGCCCGAAGCAATGATTTTGTCGTCCTGGATCGCCACGGCTAGAAACATGACTTGATGAGGAGGATTGAATGACTCCTCAATGGGGGCGCCGTGATTGAATCTGGGATCAATCACACCGTCCAGTGTATAAACCGCTAACAAGCCTGTGCGCTGGGTGTTTCCGAAGCCCGTGGCCACAGGCCGGCCATCGGACAGTAGTGCTATAGACTCAAATTGAAAGGCTGTCCCCCGTAACAGGGTATACCCCGTACCAGCAAAATTTCTGTTGAAACTGCCATCCAGATTGAGGCATGCCAACAGAGCACCACCGATCGCCCATCCGCAAACGAAAATTTTTCCGTCACGCACAACAATACCGTTGAGCCCGCTCCGCACATCGAGCACCTTGGACAGTGCGGCGTGACCGTTTTCCCCGAATGTCGTGTCACCTGTGCCGTCGAGGTTGAAGCACGAGACAACCCCGGTAGAAACTCCCAGGCGCGGATCGATCCCGCTGGTTATGAGGTAAATCTTGTCGTCATTTATGCAGGCAGCACTTGCAGAAGAATGGCTGGACAATGTGGCGTCCGTCGTTAGCGGTTGGCGAGTCTCGGCCTCAAAAGGGGATTTTAGAGGAATGAATCCACCCTCACCGAAACTTGTGTCAAGCTCTCCGCTTGCGGTTAGCCTGATCAGTAACTGGGCCAGCGTATTCGTACCTACCCCGACAACGTCGTAGCCCACACAAGCAAGAATCAGATCTCGCCCTTGTTGATCGGTTAAGAAGAAAACTTGAGTGGGTATTGCGGACAGGTCGTCATCAGGCACCTTGATATGCACAGTGCCGTGTGTCCCGAAACTAAAGTCGAGTGTTCCATCGGGCAGAAGGCGAGTGATGCTCACATGGTTGGTCAAATCACTGTCTTGCGCCTGGCTACTGCCCAGGATGTAGATCTTTTTGTCGGGACCCTCTGCAACGCATAGACCGTTGGTGGTAGTAAAACCGGGATAGGGCAATACCAACCGTCCCTCGTTCGCGAAACCTGGATCGAGTTCACCCGGAGCAAGTTGTGGGGATGTGGTCATTTTCAGTTTCCTTCAAAAAACAACGATTGAGCCTTCAGGCGCTGTGGATGGAAAACTGCTCCAGCCAGGCACGGCATGCCCGGATGACTGATATTTGGCGAGAAGCCATCGGTATTAAATGAACGGTGCAGAGGGCTGTCTACTGTCAGATTTGACAGGTAGTGGCCTAATTAGCTGATCTATAAGCGAAAAAAAGCCCCGCCATTCACATGGCGGGGCTTTTGTCTTTCAGCAACCGGTCACTCAGACCATCGGGTGGCCAACGTGCAGGATTTTCATGCCGTTGGTGCCGCCGGTGGTGTGGTAGCTGTCGCCCTTGGTCAGGATGACCCAGTCGCCTTTTTCCACGACGCCCCGTTTGACCAGTTCATCGATCGCGGCCTGGCTGACTTCGTTCGGGGCCAGGGAGGCCGGGTCGAACGGAATGGTGTACACGCCACGGAACATCGCCGCGCGGGCCTGGGCTTCGCGGTGCGGCGTGAACGCGTAGATCGGCACCGAGGAGCGGATGCGCGACATGATCAGCGGGGTGTAGCCACTTTCGGTCAGGGCGATGATCGCCTTCACGCCCGGGAAGTGGTTGGCCGTGTACATGGTCGCCAGCGCGATGCTCTCGTCGCAACGCGTGAATTCCGTGCCGATGCGGTGGCCCGAAGTCTTGCTGGTCGGGTGCTTTTCAGCACCGACACAGATACGCGCCATCGCTTGCACGGCTTCCAGCGGGTACAGGCCGGCAGCACTTTCGGCCGAGAGCATCACGGCGTCGGTGTAGTCGAGCACGGCGTTGGCCACGTCGGACACTTCGGCGCGGGTCGGCATCGGGTTCTGGATCATCGACTCCATCATCTGGGTCGCGACGATCACCGCCTTGTTGTGGCGGCGTGCGTGCAGAATGATTTTCTTCTGGATGCCCACCAGCTCGGCGTCGCCGATTTCCACACCCAGGTCACCACGGGCCACCATCACGGCGTCGGACGCATTGATCAGGCCGTCGAGGGTTTCGTCGTCGGCCACGGCTTCGGCGCGCTCGATCTTTGCCACCAGCCAGGCAGTACCGCCGGCCTCGTCGCGCAGTTTACGGGCGTATTCCATGTCGGCCGCGTCGCGCGGGAAGGACACGGCCAGGTAATCGACCTCCATTTCCGCGGCGAGCTTGATGTCGGCCTTGTC
Source organism: Pseudomonas fluorescens (assembly GCF_902498195.1). GTDB lineage: Bacteria > Pseudomonadota > Gammaproteobacteria > Pseudomonadales > Pseudomonadaceae > Aquipseudomonas > Aquipseudomonas fluorescens_BU. The sequence continues at coordinate 298,086 of NZ_CABVIY010000006.1, forward strand.
TTTCTCGGTCAGGGCCGGAGCGGTCAGGCCGCCACCACGACGGTTGATGCCTTTGTGGTCCGACAGCGGGCCGCCGATGGTCACGGTGCAATTCAATTCGGTGGCGGTGGCGGTATCGACGCGCATCACCACGCGGCCGTCGTCGAGCAGCAGTTCGTCGCCCACGCCGCAATCCTTGACCAGGTCCGGGTAGTCGATGCCGACCACTTGCTGGTTGCCTTCGGTCAGAGGATGGCTGGTGGAGAAGGTGAACGTGTCACCGATCTTCAGCTCGATCTTCTTGTTGGCGAATTTGGCGATACGGATTTTCGGGCCTTGCAGGTCACCCAGCAGGGCGACGAAGCGGCCGTGCTTGGCGGCCAGGTCACGCACCAGCTTCGCGCGAGCCTTGTGCTCGTCGGGGGTGCCGTGGGAGAAGTTCAGGCGGGCGACGTCCAGGCCAGCCAGAATCAGCTGTTCGAGAACTTCCGGCGAGTTACTGGCCGGGCCAAGGGTAGCGACGATTTTGGTACGACGGACGGACATGCAAAGACTCCTGAGTTCAAGCGCTGAGTGAGGCTACTATGGTCCGCAGGTGTAGTCATTGTTCGTATGCACTACTTTTTACTTTCTTTATTGAACGCGGCAAGTTTGTGTCGGGTCGCCTGAAGATTTCCGCTCTCGGGTCGATACAGCGTCCAAGACAGGAGATTTCCCATGCGATTCGTGCTCATAGCCGCCGTTGCCCTCATCAGTGTCACGGGCTGCACCCGATTTTCGATGAACCATCATTTGAACCTTGCCTACAGCGCCTATGACCGGGGCAACTGCGAGCAGGTCATGCTCGAATTGTCCAAGGTCGAGCGCGCCAGCCGGGCGCGGCCTTATATATGGCCGGAAGTGTCGATGATGCGCGGCCAGTGCCTGGAACGGCAGAAAATGTTTATCGATGCCGCCCAGACCTACCAGTTCATCATCGCCTCGTACCCGCAAAGCGAGTATGCCTACCGCGCCCGTGCCCGCCTGGAAACCTTGCAGAGCCTGGGCCACTACCCGACCCGCAGTGCCGCGGTGGTGCGTCCGACACAGTTCTGATTGCAGTTGTCATCTTATGGCTGGCCGACCGGCGGCGGTGAGCTATAGTCGAATAGGACCGGTTTAGAGCCTTGTCTCTGAACCGAGGCAACACCTGTGATCGGCAGGCGTAAGCGACAGCGGTTCATGGACTGTCGCACCGGGATCGGGGAGAGCGGGCCGTTCATGCCTGGATACTGACGGGCGGGCCTGTTCCGAAGCATTAGTGCGGTCCTGCTTAAGGGCCTTGCGTAGCGAATTCAGCATGTTCACTGACCGCCGGATCGAGCGGCATCAACTGCCGTATTTTCTGAAAGTGTTCAACAGCGTCACCGACAAACCCATCGGCTATCTGGGCAATGTCTCCGAAGACGGAATGATGCTGATCAGCCAGTTGCCGATGATGATCGGCGCGGATTTCGATTTGCGCCTGAAAATTCCCGCCAGCGACGGCTGCCAACAGGCCATCGACCTGCGGGCGCGTTGCCTGTGGTGCCATGAAGATGAAACGCCCCAGCACTATGACGCCGGTTTCAGCCTGCAAACGGCGCCGCCGGAATATGGGCAGCTGGTGGAGGCGTTGAGGTTGTACTTCAGCTTTCAGACATTGCCCGCATCGGCCTGAGCGGAAAAGTCGCAGCCTTCCAGGGCTCTGCATGATCGGAATTCATGCTTGAATCACGGCGAATGCGATTCTGATGGACGCAATGGGACGTATGGTTTTTTGTTCCTGATGTCATTACCCAATCAAAACCGAAAACCACCTCCGCGCAGTTGGAGGTGGAGATGCCGTTCGTCTTAACTGTCATTTTTTACAGGTAGGCAGGGTGTGTAAATTAGTATTAACTGTTTTTGATCGAAAAGTTTTTATAGTGGATCGCCGATTTAAATAAATAAACAGTCACTAAGGTGTTTGATCATGAGTGCTGAAGAATTTGAGAGGTTGGACGGTGTTGTTACTGGACTTTCGTCTGGAGATAGTGCCGTGGAGGGTGAAGTAATTCGAACGCTTGAGGTCCCAACTGCTGGGCAAGTTGTCCAGTTTAAATTTAAGTATGAATTTCGTGGGAACGAAGTTCCGATTGAACTTATTTCGTACAAGGTTACCCCTGGCAATGGCAGGGGCGAAGGTAAGCTAAGTGTAGCTTTTATGGGGGCTCCATACTACGGCTACATTGGTGGAGAATTGACCAGGAAAGCTCTTCAGGATGGGGCAGAGCACGGTCTGCGGTACGGTCAGGTGATGACTCAAAGGCCGGGCGAAGGCATTTATGTGATGTGTCAGTTTCAGCTGGATACGCCGGGTGGGGACCCGCCAAAAGAATCTAGAACATACCAAATAAAAGAATGATTGTGCATTGGCTGTTGTGGTGTATTTCTATTGGTGCATTGAAATTTTATCGAGTCAGCTAGTTAGCTGGTGAATATGAGACGTGCCAATGGAGTTGTATCTGTGGTATTTCGTCTGGATCATATGGAAATTATGCTTCTCAATACGGGGCGGTTTAAGTTTCGCCGTCCTGTATTTTTCTTTGCCAAGTAAAATGGTTTTGATTAGTTCTTTGTTTCTCGTTGTCCAGAGAATTCCCTGGCGGTGGAAAATGTCAATTCAACAAGCTGACGCTCCTTGAATAATCCCGATCCGCCCTTTCCCTCGCTAATACTAAAATACCCCTGCCCTTTTCCATTCCAGATAGTGCGACACCATTGCTGCACCTAACTCGACAGCAGCTACGTCCAACACGGGAACCCCTTGGGCACTTAGCCGCTGATGCAGTTCGGCCCGTGCATTCAAGTAATCCACGGTGCCGCAATAGGCCAGTGCCTCGGGCAAGGTCTGTACCGGTGTTTCGCGCAAGTGGTCTAGCACCTCTTCGCGCAGGCTGGCGACCAGCACCCGATGCGGCTTGTTCAGGCGTTTGACGGCCATCAGCAGTTCCTCATCGTCCTCATCCCGCAAGTTGGTCACCAGCACCACCAGCGCCCGGCGTTTCTGTCGGGCCAGCAGTTGAGTGACGGCGCCTTGATAGTCGGCGCTGCGCTGGCAGCTCTGCAGGTCGTATACCGTGTTGAGCAGGACGTTGAGTTGCCCGCTGCCTTTGATCGGGGCGAGGTAGCGCGGTGAGTCGCTGGCGAACGTGCACAGGCCGACCGCATCGCCCTGGCGCAGGGCGACATAGCTGAGCAACAGGCAGGCATTGAGTGCGTGATCGAAATGCGCCAGCTCACCGTCCTGGCTGCGCATGCGGCGGCCGCAGTCGAGCATGAACATGATGTGCTGGTCGCGTTCGTCCTGATACTCCCGGGCAATCGGCGTACGTTGGCGGGCGGTGGCTTTCCAGTCGATCTGGCGCAGGCTGTCGCCCTCGCGAAACTCGCGCAGTTGATGAAACTCCAGCCCTTGGCCACGGCGCTGACGCTGGCGGACGCCGAGCTGGCTGAGCCAGTTATCCACAGCCAGGAGTTGGCCGCCGTAAAGGTGGGCGAAGTCGGGAAACACACGCGTGTGGTCCGTCAGGCTCAGCAAGCGCTTGTCGGACCACAGGCCCAACGGACCTGGCAGATTGACTTCGCAGCGTTCGATAGTGAAGTGCCCGCGCTTGAGCGGACGCAGGCGATAACGGCTCAGGCTGCGCTGGCCGGGCTGCAACTGCACCGACAGCGGCAGGTTTTCGACACTCAGGCCGTCCGGCACATGATCGAAAAGTTGCACGTCCAGCGGCTGAGCGAAATCATGTTCAACTTCCAGCGCTACCTCACCCCAGCGACCCAGGGCCAGGCTGCCGGGCAGGCGCCGTTGCACACGGGGCGAGGGCAGGCGCTTGAGGCGCACGGCATCGAGCAGCGCGAGGGCCAGCAATGCCAGCAACAAGCCCCAGTTGATCCGCGACAGATACGCAGGCAGCGTCAACCCCAGCGCCTGCATGGCGCCCAACGCGATGCCGATGGCCAGCAGCGCGGCGAGCCAGAGCAGCAGCAGGCGGCTGGGTTTCACAGGCGCGGCGCCGGCACTTGGTCGAGCAACTGCCGCAACACCTGATCCACCTCCAGCCCTTCGATGTCCAGTTCCGGCGCAATGCGCACGCGGTGACGCAACACCGCCAGGGCGCAGCCTTTTATGTCATCCGGAATCACGAACTCGCCACCGCGCAACAAGGCCCGCGCCCTTGCGCAGCGCACCAGCGCAATAGAGGCCCGGGGGCCCGCGCCCAGGGTCAGGCCCGGCCAGCTGCGGGTGGTGCGGGCCAGGCGCACGGCGTAGTCGAGCACCTGATCATCCAGTGGCAGGTCACTGGCGATGCGCTGCAAGGCCAGCACGTCCTTGGCCTGCAACACCGTACGCAGCGGCTGAACGTCGAGCATGTCGGCGCGGGTCGAGCGACTCACCTGGCGCACCATGTCCAGCTCCTGCTCGGCGTCGGGGTAATCCATGCGCACCTTGAGCATGAAGCGATCCAGCTCGGCTTCCGGCAGCGGGTAGGTGCCTTCCTGTTCGATGGGGTTCTGCGTGGCCAGCACCATGAAGGGTTGCGCGATGGGCAAAGCGCGACCTTCAAGGGTCACTTGCCGCTCCTGCATGGCTTCGAGCAACGCGGCCTGGGTTTTCGCCGGGGCACGGTTGATCTCGTCGGCCAGCAACAGGTTGGTGAACAGCGGGCCCTTGCGCAGTTTGAATTGCTCGGTCTGCAAGTCGTACACCGCATGCCCGGTGACGTCGCTGGGCATCAGGTCCGGGGTGAACTGGATGCGCGCGAATTCTCCACCGAAACAGCGAGCCAGCGCGCGCACCAGCAAGGTCTTGCCCAGCCCCGGCACGCCTTCGAGCAACACGTGGCCACCGGCGATCAACGCCGTGAGCACGTCGTCGATCACGTTGTTCTGGCCGATCACGGCCTTTTGCAGTTCACCGCGTATCGCTTGAGCCAATTGGCTGGCGCGCTGGCGTTGCTGGGCGGCGTGACTGGAGCCATCGGGCTCGATCGGTTCACTCATAGGGCGTTCCTCAAGGTTTGCAGATGGGCAACCTGGCGACTGAATTCGGCGCTGGAAAGCCGCTGCCTGGGTCGTGGGCTCATGGCCTGGCTGATAGCGCGTGTGGGTTGGCCGCTCAGGCGTGCAAGCACCCACCATTGTTCGGCGACGTCGAGTTGGTCATAACCGGGATGACGATGGCGAGCGCGGCGCAGAATGTCTTGCTGCAGGGCTTGCAGCAGGGTGTGCTGACCGCTGCGGCGCAGCATGAAATCGGCACAGGCACGCAGGTGTTCCTGCAATTGCCGGCGCGCTTTCGGGGCGGGTGCCTGCATGGGCCCGTGGCGCACACCGACATGCCACAACCCCAGGCCGGCCAGGGCAATCAAGGCGACCAGTGCCTGGGGGAAATAGCGCAGCAACAACGTCCACAGGCTGTCGTGAACGGTGTCGTAGATCAGTGTCACGCGGGTGTCCGCCGTCAGGTACCACAATAGCCAGGCGTTGTCGTACTGGTCGATGGCCGGGGTTTTCCACAGGTCGGCGTCGGTCACCACGATGATTGAACCGAGCCCGTGGTTGAGCTGCATCATGTGCGTGGCCTTGCCGCTGTTGGCCCAGGCCTGGGCGAGGTTTTTCGGGTCTTCGAGATGGAACGCCGTATCGAAGCTGGCGTAGGCCGGTGCGTCTTCGTTTTCCAGGTACAGCTTGGTCAGTGTCGGGTAGGGGTCGGTGCCGTTGCCTTTTTCGGGTTCGGGCGGCGGGTCCTTGAGGTCTTTGCTCAGGGATTGGTGCAGTTGCACCCGGTCCAGCAACCGGTCGTTGCTCTGCCCGGTCTTCTCATCCCACAAGGATTGAGCGACGAACAAAAGACGCCCGCCCGCCCGGGTCCAGTTCATCAGTTGATCGATCTGCCGGGGCGTCATGTTGTAGCGGTCCCCGAGCAGCAACAGACTGTGCTGGTGCGGTTCCAGGCTGGGCAGGACGTCGAGGCTGTTGGCATGGCTGACGGCCAGGCCCTGGGCGCCCAGGAAATGTTCGGCGGCCAGGTAAGGATTGGCCTGGGCTTCGGGCGAGGGACCGTGATCGATTTCAGCCGGGTAGGGCGTGGCCTTGAAGTACAGATAGACACTCAGTGCCGCGAGCAGCACGGCGATCAGACCGCCAGCCATCACCGTCCAGGCGCGCCGGTTCAACGGCTGGCTCCCGGCCCGAACAAGGCCCGCCAGCCGTCACACAGTTCCTGTTGCAAATGGGCCGGGGGCAAGCGATGTCCGTAGGCCATGTTCTGCCAGTGACGGGTCAGGTTCTGGCTGAAATCCAGCAGGGCCGGTTGTTGCAATCGCTCGATGCGCGCCAGTACCTGGCCTTCGGTGTCGGCGGCTTTCAGCGCCATGCCGAAGTCGTGCAACAAGTGACTGAGGAGGGCGCGATAGAGCAAACCCAGTGCTTCGCGAGGCTGGGTTTGCCAGAGGCTTTCGGCGCTGGCGGCGATATCGACGGGCAAGGTGTCGCGGTCAAGGTCCAGGCCGAATGCCTGTTGTGGCGTGCGCCGCACGGTTTTATTGCCAGGGCTCGGGCGACGGCTGACGAAGGCCTGCAGCCAGTCGCGGTAACGCCAGATCAACAGGCCGATGGCCGCGATCACGGCCCCCCAGAGCGCGGCCTCGATCAAAGTGGCCAGGGCGCCGAAGCGCTGGCTGTCAAACAGTTCGAACAGTGCCTTGAGCCATTGCGGTATCTCGCTATCGCCCGAAGCCTTGGCGGGCGCGGTGTCCTCGCCGAATCGGTAGCGGGTGACCGTTTCCTTGTTCTTGAACGGTGGCTGATCGAGGATCGACCTGATGCTGTCGCGGGACGCCTGGCTGCTCAGGGGTTGTTCCAGCAGGCGCGGGCTGTCGGGTGCAATGCCCGGATCAGCGGCCCAGACGCTTTGCGTCGTCGGCAACAACACACTCACCGCCAGCAATAGCGCGACGGCCGTACTGCCCAGACGCTGGCGCAGCCGACGAAACACCAGCTCGATGTCCCAGGCCTCCAGCACCGTGCGTCGGTTCAGATAAAGGCTGAAGCCGCAGGCGACGTAGATCGGCTCCCACATCACCAGCACCAGGACGTAAAAGGCGTTAGTCAGGTGTTCCAGCCAGCGCCAGTTTTGCGTGGTGGCGCTGATCAACGACTGCCAGCTCCAGTCGAGGGCCACGTGTGGCGGCAGGAGCCAGTAGAACAGCACCATCAGACCGATCCACAGGGCGGACTCCAGGTGCACGCCGATCAACGTCAGCCATCGCGACGCGCTGGCGTCGCGCTGCAACAACACCTGCAACCGCTGTTGTCGCGCTTCACCGCTCAGGCTTTCGAGCTGTACCACCGGCAGCAGAAAGCTGCGACTCAGGCTCAGCCGGCGCCAGGTCAGGCTGGCCAGCAGTTGTGGCTTGAGCAGCCGCGGCCACTGGCGAAGCGCTTGTTTGAGCGTGGGCGTTTCCCCGAACATGGCCTTGGACAGGATGTACAAGGGCAGGCGTTCGAAGGCCGGTTTCAGCCACCAGAAGATGAACACCGCGAGGGAAGGCGACTCCCATAGCCCCCAGCTCAACAAGGCAAAAACCGGCAAGGTGACCATGGCCCAACTGGTCATCAGCAGGCGCCGATGGCGTTGGCTCAATAAGACCCCCAGGTCCATGGCTTCCCAGGTGGGGCGTGGGCGGATGACCACCGTGGCGTCACTCAGGCGCATGGCGGACCCGTCCGGCAAACAGCAGATAAATCGCGACCGACAGCCAGAGTGCCGCTCCGACCAGGTACTTGGTCATGGGTGTCGGTGCGGTCATCGACGACCAGTAAGCTTCGATAAACGCCGCAATCAGTAGAAACAACATGACCCCGCAAATCAGCAGCACGCTCTTGCGCGCCGCCAGGCGCAAGGCTTCGGCACGGGCCTGGCGTCCGGGTGCAATCAACGCCCAGCCCAGTTGCAGGCCGGCCGCTCCCGCCAGGGCAATGGCGGTCAATTCGAACGCGCCATGACCGATCACGAAAGACCAGAAGGTTTGTCCGTAGCCGATCGTCGTCAGGTGCCCGGCGACCGCGCCGATGGTCATGCCATTGAAGAACAGGAAAAACGCACTGCCCAGGCCAAACAGCAAACCGCTGGCGAAGGTCTGAAAGGCGATCCCGATGTTATGCATGATGTAGTAGCCGAACATCACCCAGTCTTCGCTGGCGGCCCGTTCTGCCGAGCGCCCGAGGTGACCGGCGACGGGGTCGTACATGCTTTGCATTTCGCTGACCTGCTCGGCCGGGATCAGGTTGTAGACCAGGTCCGGAAACAAATAGACCAACAGCGCGATGCCGAACAGGCTGCCGTAGAACATCAGGCTGGCGACCAGCACGAAACGCCACTGCTCACGCACCAGCCGGGGGAAATCCGCAAGGATGAACGCCAGCGCCTGGGCGCCCAGCCGGCTGCGATGACGATACAGTTGTTGATGCCCACGCAGGACTTGTTGCTGCAACGAGTCGACCAGAAAGCTGCTGTAGCCGCGTTCCCGAGCCAGCGCGAGGTGTTGGCAGATGCGCCGATAATCACCGGGAAAACTGTCGCCCCCCGGCGCACTGCGGTTGCGCTCCAACTGGTCCAGCAGGAGGGAGAACTGCTCCCATTCGGCCATGTGCCGGTGTTCGAAAAGACTTTGCTTCATGCCGGCCCCAGCAGGCCGCGGGCGATGCCATTGAGTTCGGCTACGGCCCGTGACGCTGGAACCTGCAACGGCTGCGCGAGGATCGCTGCCAGTTCGTTGACCCTGGCATCGGACAATTCAGCCTGGCGTTCGGCGAACCCGAGGATTGCGCGTTGCTCGGTCAGTGTCAGGGCGAACGCCGGGCGACAGGGCTGGGCGGGCGGGAGTTGCGGGCGGGTCAGTGGCTGTTCTCGGTGAATCACCAGCGTCCCGGCGGCAATGTCGCCCAGGCGCTTGAAGCCCGGGTGTTGCAGGCAGCTGATGGCCCCGAGGAAGTAACCGAATGGCAGCAAGTCGACAACGCGCAAGAGATTGCGCAACAACGACGCGGACCAGCCAATGGGGGTGCCGTCGTCGTGCACCACGCGCAGGCCCATCCATTGCTTGCCCGGTGAACGGCCCTGGTTGAGGACTTCGAACAGCACCATGTACCACCAGCTCACGCCGAAGATCAGCAGCGAACCGAGCCCCGCGCCGAGTTTGCCGAGCATCGCCAGGACAATGAACAGCAGGCCGAGGATCAAGCCGCGCAACGCCAGGTCGATGGCGAACGCCATGGCACGAACCATCAGCCCCGCCGGGCGCAGGGGCAAATCGATGCCTTCCGGCGTTTCGACCTGATACCGCGTATCCAGTGGCGGGAGCAGCGGCGCATTCCTTGGCAGTGCTGTGGTCTCGAGCATGGGCAACCTGATGATGTGGCCTGATCGGGATTGTCTCGTTACCCGATGCTAGCAGCCTCGTCGGGGAAAACGACATCACTATGTTTTGCACGGTGACAAGGCACAGGTGGTTGAATGACAAGATTGCTGGCCGGAGCAGGACATGAACGCCTAGACTTCGCCGATCTACTGTTCAGGATTAGCCCGTGACCTCCATCTTCTGGTACGACTATGAAACGACGGGCATCAATCCCCGTTGCGATCGCCCACTGCAAATGGCGGGCCTGCGTACTGACTTCGATCTCAATGAAATAGACGAACCGGTCAACCTCTATTGCCAGCCCAGTGACGACATCCTGCCGCACCCGGCGGCCTGTGCGATCACCGGCATTACACCCGGCCGCTTGTCCGCGCAAGGCCTGAGCGAAGCCGACTTCATGACCCGGGTGCATGCCCAACTGGCCGCCCCTGGCACCTGTGGCGCGGGTTACAACACCTTGCGTTTCGACGACGAGATGACCCGTTACAGCCTGTACCGCAATTTTTTCGACCCCTATGCGCGGGAATGGCAAGGCGGCAACAGTCGCTGGGATCTGATCGATGTGGTGCGTGCCGCGTATGCCTTGCGGCCTGACGGAATCGTCTGGCCAACGGACGACGAGGGGCGGGTAACCCTCAAGCTCGAACGCCTGACGGCCGCCAACGGTATCGATCACGGCAACGCCCACGAAGCCTTGTCGGACGTTCGGGCCACCATCGCCCTGGCGCGCTTGATCCGCGAGAAGCAGCCGAAGCTGTATGACTGGCTGTTCAAGCTGCGCAGCAAACAAAAGGTGCTGGACCAGATTCGCCTGCTGCAACCGATGGTGCACGTGTCCGGGCGTTTTTCAGCGGCGCGCAACTACATCGGCGTGGTATTGCCCCTGGCGTGGCACCCGCGCAACAAGAACGCATTGATTGTCTGCGACCTGCACCTGGATCCCCAGGGCTTGCTGGATCTGGATGCCGAAACCCTGCGTCAGCGCCTGTACACCCGCCGCGATGATTTGGCCGAGGGGGAGTTGCCGGTTCCGCTCAAGCTCATTCATATCAATAAATGCCCGGTGGTGGCGCCGATGTCGGTACTTCGCCCGCAGGATCAGCAGCGCCTGGGGCTGGATATGGCCCTGTATCAGCAGCGCGCACTGCGGCTAAGTGACGCGCAGCAAGTCTGGCAAGATAAAGTTGCGGGGGTGTATGCCCGCGAGGAATTTTCCTCCAGCCAGGATCCGGAACAACAGTTATACGACGGTTTCATCGGGGACCGGGATCGGCGGTTATGCGAACAAGTCCGCACGATCGATCCGGTTAAATTGGCCCAAGAGCAATGGCCTTTCGATGATGAACGTTTACCTGAATTATTGTTTCGATATCGCGCACGTAACTTTCCCGATACGTTGAGTTTCGAAGAGCAAGAACGCTGGCAGGTATTTTGTCAGCAACGCTTGTCAGACCCTGAATGGGGAGCTCCCAATACCCTGGAAAGTTTTGCAGAGGCCACAGCCCAATTGATTCTTACTGCGACACCCTTTCAGCAAGAGGTGCTCAATGAATGGCAGGAATATGTTTTAGGGTTACGCAAACGTTTGAATCTTTGACAACGAAAAAATACCGGGCTGAACGCCGGGCATAAAAAAACGCCAGCATTTTGCTGGCGTTTTTTTTGACGCTGATCTTTCAGCGACAAGTACGGCGGCTTAGCCCAGCAGGGTAGCCCAGCCTTCAACCACGTCACCGCCCCACTTGGCTTTCCACTCTTTCAGAGTCTTGTGGTTGCCACCTTTGGTTTCGATGACTTCGCCGTTGTGCGGGTTTTTGTATTGTTTAACTTTGCGAGCACGCTTGGTGCCGGTAGTTTTTACTGCGCCGCCGCGTGGAGCCTTGGTTTTGGATTCCGGATCCAACAAAGCGATGATGTCACGCAGGGACTTGGAGTATTCGCCCATCAGGGTGCGCAGTTTGCCTTCGAATTCCAGCTCGGTTTGCAGTTTGTCGTCTTGGGACAGGTTCTTCAAACGGGCTTGCAGCTCTTTGATAGCTTCTTCTGTGGCGCGATATTCGTTGATCAAGGACATGATTACTACCTTATGTAGGAAGCGGGATGGCAGGGGACAGTGCGGCAATAATAGTCAGGGTGTTTCATCAAGTAAACATTAAAGCGGGGTTTATTTAATTTAATGCGATGAATTCGACAGACATTGGATCAACAGTTAAATAGTTCGAAGCGGCCGCGACAGATATTCACACTAGACCGCGCAAAGATAGCAAACAACAGTGCCAGGGTACGGACCAGGGCCTTGGGCAGCCCCCTCGTCGCTGACCGTCGGGCAAGGCACTACGTGATCAATACTGCAGTTTTGCTGCGTAATCGCTAGAATGGCGGCCTTTGCGAAGTTCTGGAGTTTCCCCCTAATGCGCACTTTTCGGCTGGTGATTTCTTGCCCGGACCGCGTCGGCATCGTTGCTAAAGTCAGTAACTTTCTGGCGTCTCACAATGGCTGGATCACTGAAGCGAGCCATCACTCGGACAATCTCAGCGGTTGGTTCTTCATGCGTCACGAAATTCGTGCCGACTCGCTGCCCTTTGGTATCGAAACCTTGCGTGAAGCGTTCGCGCCGATTGCCGAAGAGTTTTCGATGGACTGGCGCATCACCGATACCGCGCAGAAAAAACGCGTGGTGCTGATGGCCAGTCGCGAGTCCCACTGCCTCGCCGATTTGTTGCATCGCTGGCACAGCGATGAACTGGACTGTGAAATCGCCTGCGTGATTTCCAACCACGACGACCTGCGCAGCATGGTCGAATGGCATGGCATTCCGTACTACCACGTGCCGGTCAATCCCCAGGACAAGGAACCGGCATTCGCCGAAGTGTCGCGTCTGGTTAAACACCACGATGCCGAAGTGGTGGTACTGGCGCGTTACATGCAAATTCTGCCGCCAGCGTTGTGCAGCGAATATGCGCATAAAGTGATCAACATTCACCACAGCTTCCTGCCCTCGTTCGTCGGCGCCAAGCCTTATCACCAGGCGTCCCTGCGCGGTGTGAAACTGATCGGCGCGACCTGTCACTACGTGACCGAAGAGCTGGATGCCGGTCCGATCATCGAGCAGGACGTGGTGCGCGTCAGCCACAGCGACAGCATCGAAGACATGGTGCGTTTCGGTCGTGACGTCGAGAAGATGGTCCTGGCCCGCGGCCTGCGTTATCACCTGGAAGACCGGGTGCTGGTGCACGGCAACAAGACCGTGGTGTTCTGACGCCAGCACGACACAGTTGAAAATCGAAGGGCCTGGGCGTTCAATCGCTGCAGGCCCTTCGCCATTTCTGCACTGAGGACATCACCATGGCCGATCCACTGGACAAAGCCACTTCCAAGGCTCCCGCCACATTGGGCGAGGGTTGCTTGAGCCGGTATGACCCCGATGACATGAGTCCGGAAGATGGCACGGACTTTCCCGGTGCGGCCGAGCTGTGGGAACAGTTGCAGGACAAGTCCGACGATAAGGCCGATGAAGGGTGAAAAGATCGCAGCCTGCAGGGTTCGCATCTCCCTGTAGGCGCTGCCGCAGGCTGCGATCTTTCAAGCTTGCTTGAGTTTCATCAGCTTCTTGAGCAACGGCCGGCCAAGCATCAATAGAAACACTGGTCCGCCGACCAGCAGGTAGAAGTAATACGTCACCGCCCGCCAAATCAGAATCGCCGCCGCCGCGGTGGATTTTCCCACCATGGGCGCCAGCAGCGCCGCCGATGTCAGTTCCGCCGCTCCGGCCCCGCCCGGCAACAGGCTGAACTGTCCAGCACTCAGTGAAAGCATCTGGATCAGGAAGCACCAGGCCCATTGCAAATCCGCACCGAGCCCTCGCAGGGCCAGATACAACACGCTGTAACGCAGGATCCAATGCAGGCAGGTCAAGGCAAAGACCGTGATCAAGGTCTGGGAAGGCAACTTCAGCGTGTCGGTAAACGCCGCCAGGAAGTGCAGGAGTTTGCGTGCCCAGCGCATGCGCGTGGTGGATTGGACGTTGAGGCGAACGAGCAGCCGGCCACCCAATCGAATCAGCAGGCGATGGTAGCGGGCCACCACCGCGCAACAGACCAGGCCGATGAACATCGAAATCGCACTGACGATCAGCAGCCACTCCATGCGCTGGCTGAGGTGCTGGAACAGCGCATAAATCAGGATCGCGCTCAGCGCACAGAGAAAAAACAACAGGTCGCTCAGCTGATCCATGGCGAACACGGCACTGCCTCTGGCCGGACGCACGCCGTTGCGCGCCAGTAACGCCATGATGGTCAGGGGACCGCCGCTGCCGCCGGGGGTGGCGCAGTAGGCAAATTCGGCGGCCATCACCACCCCCAGGCTTTTGACCGGGCTCACCTTGTCGCACTGATCCCCCAGCAACAGGCGCAGGCGCAGGGTGTTGACCAGCCAGCACAGCAGGATCATGCCGAACATGACCAGCAACCCGCTCATTGGAAAACTGTTCAGCCGTGACCAGGTTTCACTGCCGCCTAACAGCCAGGGGATCAGCAGCGCGGCGAGCAAGCCGATCAGCAGCAGAATCCCGCGGCTCATGCCACGCGCCCCAGGTATTCGTTTTGCTGCGCCAGCCAGCAGGCCTTGGTCAGCGGCATCCGGCCTTCATCGAGCAGGCGCTCAAGGGTGTTCAGCCAGTAAGTGCGCGAGAATGCATGACGCATGTCCACCGGGTGAATGCCCAGACGAATCACCGGCGCTTGTCGCCAGCGTTGTTCGAGCCGATCACAGACGAACCTGGACAAGCCCCGTCGCCAGGCACTGCGCGCACTCCAGACCAGTCCGGGCGCATCGACCGGCGTGAAGTCCGGCAGACGATAAAGATGTTGTGCATCGCTGGTGTAAGTCAGGGGGAGTTGGCGCAATGCCTGGCGCGTGCCTTCGCTCATCAGCCAGGCCGGTGCGACGAAGCCGTGGAGCGGCCACTGGTAGCGCTGGAACATTGCAATGCCTGCACGCAGCCGGGCAAGCGCGACCTCCCGGGACAGGCTGTAAAATTCACCTTCATGGGTATAGATGCGGCGCATGAACCAGTCCCGGGGATTGCTCGCCATCGGTCCGTCGTCGCAATGAAAATAACCGTGCAGCGCCAGTTCATCGCCCCTGTCGAGACGCGCGGCGAGCTGACAGCGAAACTGTGGATGGCCTTGAAGGTCGTTGTGCTTGTGCAAATCCGGCACCACCAGCCAGGTCATCGGCACCGCGCCCAGCGCGTCGACGGCGTCGACAAAGGGCTGGTAGTCGGCCCAGGTCTGCGGCGCGACATCATGCAGCACCAGGAGCAGGCTGGGCGCCGTCATGTATTCAACCATTGGCCACTCGCGGCCATTGGCTGCCGAGTACGGCGTGATAGTGACCGAGCAAACTGTTGACCACGGTATCCCAGGCGTAATGCCGCTCGACATGGCGCCGGGCTTGTTGGCCGAGGGCCGCGCTGCCCTGACTGAACAATTCGCGCACCGCACTGGCCATGGCCAGCGAATCGTTCGGAGCACATAGCAGGCCGCAGTGATCGCTGATGATTTCCTCGAACGCGCCGGCGGCCACGGCCACGACCGGAATGCCGCAGGCCATGGCTTCGAGGATCACCAGGCCGAAGGTTTCCTGATCACCGGCGTGCAGCAATGCGTCCGCACTGGCCATCAGGCGGGCGACTTGAGTGGCAGGGCAGAACTCGTCGATAACGGTGACATTGTCCGGCACGCTGCTGGGCATCGAGGAGCCGACCAGCAGCAGGTGATAGCGTCGGCCCAGGCGTCGCATGCAGTCGAGCAGGACCGGCAGGTTTTTTTCCTTGGAGCCACGTCCGGCGAAAATCAGCAGGTGCGTATTTTCGTCCAGGCCCAGTTCGGCCCGCAGGCCCGGGTCGCGCGCATCGGGATGAAAGGTTTGCAGGTCGACCCCCAGGGGTTGCACGAAGACGTTTTTCACTCCCAGACCGGTCAATTTATCTGCCATGACCCGACTCGGCGCCAGCACCCGGTCGAAGTTGCCGTAGAGTTTGCTGACATAAGCCTCGACGTTGGGGGTGACCCAGTGGCCCATGCGGTTGCTGCACAGCAGCGGCAGGTCCGAGTGATAAAAACCAATCACCGGCACATCCAGTTGTCGGCGCGCATCCAGGGCTGCCCAGGCGGTGAGGTACGGGTCGCCGACCTCGATCAGGTCGGGTTGCAGGTCGTGCAGGACATTGCGCCAGGGCGCGAGACGCAGAGGGAAGCGATAACCCTTGCCGAAGGGCAGGGCGGGCGCCGGGACCGTGTAGATGCCATCCTGTTCACTGAAATAAGCCCCGGGGATCAGCACGCTGTGGCGAATGCCCGGCCTTGTGCACAGGCGATGATGCTTGGCATCCAGATAAGTGCGCACGCCACCGCTGGCAGGGGCGTAGAACATGGTTATGTCAGCGATATGCACGATGAGCATCCCTCCGGTCCGTTGTTCTCCTTGGTTGACCTTAATGAAGAATAGATGTTCGGTTGGGGTTTTGTGGGGGGGCGGTGTCAGCGGGGTTTTTCGGGGTATTGGAGATCGCATTCGCGGGCAAGCCCGCTCCCACAGGGGATGTGTGAACAACACAGACCACTGTGGGAGCGGGCTTGCCCGCGAAGAGGACAGCGCAGACACTAAATACGGAAGCTGCCTACCAACTGTTTAAGTCGCGCCGCCTGCTGCTCAAGATCCGCGCAAGCACGCAATGTCGATTGCAGGTTTTCCACCCCTTCCTGGTTCAGCGTATTGATTTCGGTGATGTCGACGTTGATCGATTCCACCACGGCCGTCTGCTCTTCGGTCGCTGTGGCCACCGACTGGTTCATGCCGTCGATTTCACCGATGCGCCGGGTCACGCTGCTCAGGCGCTCGCCGGCCAGGTTGGCGATTTCCACGCTGTCCTGGCTGTGGCGCTGACTGTCGCTCATGGTGCTGACGGATTCGCGGGCGCCCACTTGCAGCTCCTCGATCATGGTCTGCACCTGTTGCGCCGACTCCTGCGTGCGGTGCGCCAGGTTGCGCACTTCATCGGCCACCACCGCAAACCCGCGCCCGGCTTCGCCTGCCCGGGCCGCTTCGATGGCGGCGTTGAGCGCCAGCAGGTTGGTTTGCTGGGAGATGCTGGTGATGACTTCGAGAATCTGCCCGATGTTCACGGTTTTGCTGTTGAGCGATTCGATGTTGCTGCTGGAGGCACTGAGCATGCTCGACAGCTGGTTCATCGCGGCAATGCTGCGCTCCACCACGTGCTGGCCATCTTCGGCCAGGTTGCGGGCATCGCTGGCCTGATTCGAGGCTTGCGCGGCGTTGCGGGCGATTTCCTGGGCGGCAGCACCGAGCTGATTGATGGCCGCCGCCACGCTGCTGGTGCGCGAGGCCTGTTGGTCAGAATTGAACATCGACGAGTTGGAGGCCGCGACCACGCGCAACGCGACTTCGTTGACCTGGCCGGTGGCCGAGCAGACCTCGCGGATCGAACCGTGAATCCGCTCGACGAAACGGTTGAACGCGGTGCCGAGGGTGCCGAATTCATCGTGGTTGACGATGGTCAGGCGCTTGGTCAGGTCGCCTTCGCCGTCGGCGATGTCGGCCATGGCGCGGGTCATGACGTGCAGCGGCTGGATCAGGATGCGGATCAGCATGCCCAGCAGGGCGATGATGATCGCCACTGAAATCACGGTCGCAATGACCGCCGACGCGCGGAATTCGCTGAGCATCGAGAAGGCTTTTTCCTTATCGATGGACAGACCGATGTACCAGTTGACCGACGGCAGGCCCTTGATCGGCGTGAAGGTCACGATGCGGGTTTTGCCATCGACCTGCACTTCGCTGAAGTCACGGCTGATGCGTGGGGTGTTTTGCGGGTAGGCCTCGCTCAGGGACTTCATCACCAGGGCTTTTTCCGGGTGAACCAGGATCTTGCCGTCGGCGCTGACCAGAAAGGCGTAGCCCATGCCGTCGAAGTCGCGCGCGCTGAGGGTGTCGATCAGGGTTTGCAGGCTCAGGTCGCCGCCGACCACGCCGACGCTTTGCCCGGCCTTTTTCGAGGCGGTGGCCATGGAAATGATCGTTTGACCGGTCGCGGCATCGATATAGGGTTCGGTCAGGGTCGGGGTGCTGCTGTTTTCCGCGCCCTTGTACCAGGGGCGGACCCGTGGGTCGAAACCGTCAGGCATCTTCGCGTCCGGACGGATGGTGAAGTGCCCGGTGGCGTCACCCAGGTAGGACGCCATGAAGGTCGACGTCAGTGCTTTCTGTTCAAGCAGTGCGGAAACGTTGGCCTGCTCCGGGTTGAGGGCCAGGTTCTGTGCGAGGTTCTCGATCAGCAATATTCGACCGGACAGCCAGGTTTGGATGTTGTTGGCGGTGACGTCGCCCATCTCATTGAGGTAATTGTCCAGGTTCTGGCGAATGGCGTTGCGCTGTAGAGAGTCGTTGTACAGGGTGAATGAGGCAAAAGTAGCAATGACGATAAGAGCGGCGGCAAGCAGGATTTTATGGCTGAAGCGTAGATTTTTGTTCATGGCTCGGGGTTCCGCTAAGGTCTTTATGCCCATCGCGTGCTTTTATAAAGGGACGCAAAATGGACAAGGTTAAAAGCAAGTGAAATTTCCGTCGCTCCTTAAGGGAAATGTCCTACCAGATTGTGTCTGTCTGCTTTGTTGTAATTCCTATCGGCCGTGTAGGATCAAAGATTAACCATGGGTGACCAAATGCCTGACTCATTGCAACTCGTTATCGGCGCCGATCTTTCGGGGCAGCCGATCGCCCAGGCCATGCGCCTGGCCAACCGCCACGGTTTGATCGCGGGCGCGACCGGGACCGGCAAGACCGTCACCTTGCAGCGCATGGCCGAAGCTTTCAGCGATGCCGGCGTGGCGGTATTCGCCGCCGATATCAAGGGTGACCTGTGCGGCCTGGGCGCCGCGGGCAATCCCCAGGGCAAGATCGCCGAGCGGATCGCCGGGATGCCCTGGCTGAACCACAAGCCGGCGGCTTATCCGGTCACGCTGTGGGACATTCACGGTCAGTCCGGTCATCCATTGCGCACGACTTTGAGTGAAATGGGCCCATTGCTGCTGGGCAGCCTGCTGGAGCTGACCGACAGCCAACAGTCGGCACTGTATGCCGCGTTCAAGGTCGCGGACCGCGAAGGTCTGCTGTTGCTGGACCTGAAAGACCTGAAGGCGCTGCTCAATCACCTCAAGGACAACCCGGAACTGCTGGGAGATGACGCGGCGCTGATGACCACCGGTTCCAGCCAGGCCCTGTTGCGACGCCTGGCGACCCTTGAACAGCAGGGCGCCGAGGCGTTGTTCGGTGAACCGGCGCTGCAACTCGAAGACATCCTGCAACCGACCGCCGAGGGTCGTGGTCGCATTCATTTGCTCGACGCCAGTCGTCTGGTGCATGAGGCGCCGAAGGTCTACGCGACCTTCCTGCTATGGCTGCTGGCTGAGCTGTTCGAGCAGTTGCCGGAGCGCGGCGACGCGGACAAACCGTTGCTGGCGCTGTTTTTCGACGAGGCGCACTTGTTGTTCGCCGGCACGCCCAAGGCCTTGCAGGATCGCCTGGAACAAGTGGTGCGGCTGATTCGCTCCAAGGGCGTGGGGGTGTATTTCGTTACGCAATCGCCGGGCGACTTGCCGGACGACGTGCTGGCGCAACTGGGCCTGCGCATCCAGCATGGCTTGCGCGCCTTCACCGCCAAGGAGCAGAAGTCCCTGCGGGCCGTGGCGGACGGCTTCCGGCCGAACCCTGCGTTCGATGCCTTGTCGGTGCTGACGGAGCTCGGTATCGGCGAAGCGTTGGTCGGCACCCTCCAGGACAAGGGCACACCCGAGATGGTCCAGCGGGTGCTGGTGGCGCCGCCGCAATCGCGGATCGGGCCATTGACCGGGACCGAACGCACGGTGCTGATCGCCGGCTCGCCGTTCAAGGGGCGTTATGACAAACCGGTCGATCGCGAATCGGCGTATGAAGTGCTGATGGGGCGCAAAGGCCTGGCACCGGAGCCTGAAGCGGCGCCAGGAAAACCTGCGGCGCAGGAACCGAGTTTCACCGAACAGGCCGGGGAATTCCTCGGCACGGCGGCGGGGCAGGCGCTGAAATCGGCAATGCGCCAGGCGGCGAATCAATTGGGGCGGCAATTGGTGCGTGGGTTGATGGGGTCGTTGCTTGGCGGCAGCAAACGCCGATAGCGGTCGGCACAATCAAATGTGGGAGCGGGCTTGTGTCAGGATTTGGATTTGGCATGCGCCGCCAGACGCTCCAGCGCCGCCCGCAAGTTAGGATCGCTAATGCCATCGGCGGTAGCCTGAATGGTCGCCGCCGCATCGTTGGACAAATCCATGGTATGCCCGGTCGCACCCTGCTGAACGGTGGGTGGCTGTACCTTGAACAGGATGCGCGTGAGGTGGGTGAACTCGTCGAACATCTGCAGTTGCCGTTGCAGGCGTTTCTGCTGGTAGCGCAGGCGGGTGGCCCAATGACCGTCGGTGACAATCAGCAACAAACTGCCCTCGCGCCACGATGCCACGTGACAGTGTTCGCGGGCGGCGGGCTGCAATTGACTTTCAAGCAGGCGTTGCAGATGGCCCAGACGCTGGGCGTGGCCGAGTATGGCTTTGAGCGGCTTGGCTTCGCGAAGCAGGACGGCGGGTGCTCTGGCCGTAAGAGGGCGAAATGCCATGATCAGACACCTGAAGTAACAGAGCCGCCATGGTAGCAGAAAGCACCGGATGCGCCCGACCCATTGCTTTGCGCGCGCTTTACCCATTAAATCAACAAGTAACTTCTGCGTTGTATGGCTTGAAGTTCAGCCATTTGCCCCTATTTTATGTGAGCCCCGTCAAAGCGCTGTGCCAGTATCGTGGAATAACGCCACTTTCCTCACCATCGTTTCCGGGTAGAATGCTCGTTCGCATGCGGCCATGAGGGCTGCACGGGCGACTCACGGGGCCGCCCTCCATCCCTTTAGTGTGGAAGATCCTGCCGATATGTTTGCGCCTTTGTTAAAGAAACTTTTTGGAAGCAAGAACGAGCGTGAAGTCAAACGCATGCTCAAGACGGTGCAATTCGTCAATGCCTTCGAAGAGCAAATGGTAGCCCTTTCGGACGATCAATTGCGTGCCAAGACGGATGAGTTCAAGGCCCGCTTCGCCAAAGGGGAAACCCTCGACAAGCTGCTGCCAGAAGCCTTTGCGGTCGCCCGCGAAGCCGGCAAGCGCGTCATGGGTATGCGTCACTTCGATGTCCAGCTGATCGGCGGCATGACCTTGCATGAAGGCAAGATCGCTGAAATGCGCACAGGTGAAGGCAAGACCTTGGTGGCAACACTGGGTGTTTACCTCAACGCATTGTCCGGCAAGGGCGTGCACGTTGTGACGGTGAACGACTACCTGGCCCGCCGTGACGCCAACTGGATGCGTCCGCTCTACGAATTCCTCGGCCTGACGGTCGGCGTGGTCACGCCTTTCCAGCCGCCTGAAGAGAAGCGAGTGGCCTACGCCGCCGACATCACTTACGGCACCAACAACGAATTCGGTTTCGACTACCTGCGCGACAACATGGCGTTCAGCATGGAAGAAAAATTCCAGCGCGAACTCAATTTTGCCGTGATCGACGAAGTCGACTCCATCCTTATCGACGAAGCCCGTACCCCGCTGATCATTTCCGGTCAGGCCGAGGACAGCTCCAAGCTGTACATCGAGATCAACAAACTGATCCCGCAGCTGGAACTGCACGTCGAAGAAGTTGAAGGCGAAGTCACCAAGGCCGGCCACTACACCGTTGACGAGAAAAGCCGCCAGGTTGAACTCAACGAAGCGGGTCACCAGTTCGTCGAAGATTCGCTGACCCGTCTCGGCCTGCTGGCTGAAGGCGAGAGCCTGTATTCGGCGCACAACCTGAGCCTGCTGACTCACGTTTACGCCGGTCTGCGCGCGCACAAGCTGTTCCACCGCAACGTCGAATACATCGTGCAGGACGGTCAGGTCGTGCTGGTCGACGAGCACACCGGGCGTACCATGCCGGGCCGTCGTCTGTCCGAAGGCCTGCACCAGGCCATCGAAGCCAAGGAACACCTGAACATCCAGGCCGAGAGCCAGACCCTGGCGTCGACCACGTTCCAGAACTACTTCCGCCTGTACAACAAGCTGTCCGGCATGACCGGTACGGCCGACACCGAAGCGTTCGAGTTCCATCAAATCTACGGACTGCAGGTCATCGTCATTCCGACGAACAAACCTTTGGCCCGTAAAGACTACAACGACCTGGTGTTCCTGACGGCCGACGAGAAATACGCGGCGATCGTCACTGACATCAAGGAAAGCATGGCCGCCGGCCGTCCAGTACTGGTGGGCACGGCGACCATCGAAACTTCCGAGCGCATGTCCGACCTGCTCAACAAGGAAGGCATCGAACACAAGGTCCTGAACGCAAAGTTCCACGAAAAAGAAGCCGAGATCATCGCCCAGGCCGGTCGTCCGGGTGCGCTGACCATCGCCACCAACATGGCCGGTCGTGGTACCGACATCCTGTTGGGCGGCAACTGGGAAGTGGAAGTGGCTTCCCTGGAAAACCCGACCCCTGAGCAGATTGCCCAGATCAAGGCCGACTGGCAGAAACGTCATCAGCAAGTGCTCGAATCGGGCGGTTTGCAGGTGATCGCGTCCGAGCGTCACGAATCTCGCCGTATCGACAACCAGCTGCGTGGTCGCGCCGGTCGTCAGGGTGACGCCGGTTCCAGCCGCTTCTACCTGTCGCTGGAAGACAGCCTGATGCGCATCTTCGCCTCTGACCGGGTGAAGAACTTCATGAAGGCCCTGGGCATGCAGCCTGGCGAAGCGATCGAACACCGCATGGTGACCAACGCCATCGAAAAGGCCCAGCGCAAGGTGGAAGGCCGCAACTTCGACATTCGCAAGCAGCTGCTCGAGTTCGACGACGTCAACAACGAACAGCGTAAAGTGATCTATCACATGCGTAACACGTTGCTGGCCGCTGACAACATCGGTGAAACCATCGCCGACTTCCGTCAGGACGTGCTCAACGCCACCATCAGCGCGCACATTCCACCGCAGTCGCTGCCTGAGCAGTGGGACGTGGCCGGTCTGGAAGCGGCGTTGCAGAGCGATTTCGGCGTGGCGCTGCCGATCCAGCAATGGCTCGACGAAGACGATCACCTGTACGAAGAAACCCTGCGCGAGAAGCTGATGCAGGAACTCGTGGCGGCGTACAACGAGAAAGAAGACCAGGCCGGCGCCGAAGCGCTGCGCACCTTCGAGAAACAAATCGTACTGCGCGTGCTGGACGACCTGTGGAAAGACCACCTGTCGACCATGGATCACCTGCGTCACGGTATCCACCTGCGTGGCTATGCCCAGAAGAACCCGAAGCAGGAATACAAGCGCGAGTCGTTCACGCTGTTCTCCGAACTGCTGGATTCGATCAAGCGCGATTCGATCCGCGTGTTGTCGCACGTCCAGGTGCGCCGCGAAGATCCGGCCGAAGAAGAAGCACGCCTGCGCCAGGAAGCCGAAGCATTGGCCGCACGCATGCAGTTCCTGCACGAAGAGGCCCCAGGCCTTGAGCAACCGGAAGTGTTGGGTGAAGAGGTCGATGTGGCCCTCGCCGCGGCGCCGGTGCGCAATGAGCAGAAGCTGGGCCGTAACGAGCTGTGCTACTGCGGTTCGGGCAAGAAATTCAAGCATTGCCACGGGCAGATCCAGTAAAACCCGTTTCAAACGCTGATATACCCGCGCCGCGACCGGCCCATGCCGTCGCGGCGTTTTGCCATTTAAACCACCGCTCTCGCCGAGCGGTGCAGACATCATCTAGTTAGGAGCGCATTCATGGCTGTTGGTCTTGGTCCTTTGCCAACGTTGCACCCGGTTGCCGGTTTTGAACTCGGTATCGCCTCGGCCGGTATCAAGCGCCCGGGGCGCAAGGATGTCGTGGTCATGCGCTGTGCCGAAGGCTCCACCGTCGCGGGCGTGTTCACCCTCAACGCTTTTTGCGCCGCGCCGGTCATCCTGGCCAAGCAGCGTGTACAAGGTCCGGTGCGTTACCTGTTGACCAACACCGGCAATGCCAACGCCGGCACCGGCGAGCCAGGCCTGGCCGCCGCCGAGCGCACTTGCGCCAAACTGGCTGAACTGACTGGCGTCGACGCCAGCCTGGTGTTGCCGTACTCCACCGGCGTGATCGGCGAGCCATTGCCGGTCGAGAAAATCGAAGGCGCGCTGCAAGCGGCCCTCGACGACCTGTCGGTCAACAACTGGGAAGCGGCCGCCACCGGCATCATGACCACCGACACCCTGCCCAAGGGCGCCAGCCGCCAGTTCCAGCATGACGGCGTGACTATCACGGTCACCGGCATCAGCAAGGGCGCGGGCATGATTCGTCCGAACATGGCGACCATGCTCGGCTACATTGCCACCGACGCCAAAGTCTCCCGCGATGTGCTGCAAAACCTGCTGCTGGACGGCGCCAACAAGTCGTTCAACCGCATCACCATCGACGGCGACACGTCGACCAACGACTGCTGCATGCTGATCGCCACCGGTCAGGCTGCATTGCCGGAAATCACCCGCGCTGAAGGCGAGCTGTTCGCCAAGCTCAAGCAAGCGGTGTTCGAAGTGTGCATGGACGTGGCCCAGGCCATCGTTCGCGATGGCGAAGGCGCGACCAAGTTCGTGACCGTTGAAGTCAACGGCGGCGGCAACCACCAGGAGTGCCTGGACGTCGGCTACACCGTGGCTCACTCGCCACTGATCAAGACCGCCCTGTTCGCTTCCGACCCGAACTGGGGCCGCATCCTGGCCGCCGTGGGCCGTGCTGGCGTACCGAGCCTGGACGTGAGCAAGATCGATGTGTTCCTCGGCGAAGTATGCATCGCCAGTCGTGGTGCCCGCGCCGCGACGTACACCGAAGCCCAGGGCGCGGCGGTGATGCAGCAGGAAGAAATCACCATCCGTATCGAGTTGGGTCGCGGCGATTGCAGCGAAACCATCTGGACGACCGATCTTTCCCACGAGTACGTGAAGATCAACGCCGAGTACCGTACGTAAGACCGAGTCGTTCCATTCGCGAGCAAGCCGGCTCCCACAAGGAGCCTGCGTCGTCCACAGATCCAGTGTGGGAGCGGGCTTGCTCGCGAAGTCGGTCGACCACACACCCAAGATGCTGGCCTGTATCCCTCAAAAAAGGTCCCGAACATGTCCTTGCACCTGATCATCGGCGACAAACTGCTTTCCTCCTGGTCCCTGCGCGGCGCCCTGGCCCTCGATCTGGCCGGTGCCACCTACACCGAAGAGCTGGTCAAGCTGAACCAGCCGGACACCCGCGAGCGTCTGCTCAAGCATTCGCCGACCGGTAAAGTCCCATTGCTGAAGACCGACCACGGCACCATCGCCGACTCCCTGGCGATCGCCGAGTACCTGGCGGAACAATTCCCCGATGCGCAACTGTGGCCCACCGATATCGCCGCCCGCGCCCAGGCGCGCTCCGCCTGTGCGCAGATGCATGCCGGTTTCTTCGCCATGCGCGGCAACATGCCGTTCGACCTGAGCCACGATGCGCCGTTGTCGCCGAACCCGGCCGACGTTCAGGCCGATATCGAGCGCATGTCGGCCTTATGGGCCGAGTGCCGCGCCGCAGCCACTGAAAGTGGCCCGTATCTGTTTGGCCGCCTGACCCTGGCCGACGCTTTTTTCGCCCCGATCGCCGTGCGCCTGCGCACCTATCAGGTGAAACTGTCGAAAGTGGACGAGGCGTATATTGAAACCCTCTACCAATGGCCGGCCTTCAAGGCCTGGCAGAAGGCCGGACTGGAGGAAATCGAGCGGTGAAACGAGTACACGTAGCAGCTGCGGTCATCCGTGACAGCAGTGGCAAGATCCTCATCGCCCGCCGTGCCGACACGCAGCACCAGGGCGGACTCTGGGAGTTTCCCGGTGGCAAGGTCGAGGCCAATGAGTCGGTCGAAACCGCGCTGGCCCGTGAGCTGCAGGAAGAGCTAGGCATTTCGGTCGGTGCGGCGCGCCCGTTGATCAAGGTCCGCCACGACTATCCCGACAAGCAGGTGTTGCTGGATGTCTGGGAGGTTTCGGCCTTTACCGGCGAGCCCCACGGCGCCGAAGGTCAGCCATTGGCCTGGGTGACGCCACGGGACCTTTCGGGTTACGAATTCCCGGAGGCCAACCGGCCAATCGTCGCTGCCGCCCGGTTGCCCGATCAATATTTGATCACCCCGGAAGACCTGGAAACCCCGGCGCTGCTGCGGGGCATTCAGAAAGCCATCGCCGGCGGTATCAAGTTGATCCAGTTGCGCGCACCCAACGGTTACGACCCGAAGTACCGTGATTTGGCGGTGGATGCCGTGGGCCTCTGTGCCGGCAAGGCGCAGCTGATGATCAAGGGACCCTTCGAGTGGCTGGGAGACTTTCCCTCCGCAGGCTGGCATATCACCTCGGCTCAGTTGCGCAAGTACGCGGCGGCCGGCCGACCGTTACCCGCGTCGCGCTGGTTGGCGGCGTCCTGCCATAACGCCGAAGAGCTGGCGCTGGCCGAAGAGATGGGCGTGGACTTCGTGACCTTGTCGCCGGTGCAGCCGACCCTGACGCATCCGGGGGCTCAGCCGTTGGGCTGGGAGCAGGCCTCAAGCTTGATCGAGGGCTTCAGCAGGCCGGTGTTTTTGCTGGGTGGCGTTGGCCCGGCGGAGGCTCAGAAGGCCTGGGCGGCAGGTGCGCAAGGCGTGGCGGGGATTCGGGCGTTTTGGCCAGAGGGCTGATTTTTCGGTGAAACTGCCGGCCCCTTCGCGGGCAGCCCGCTCTCACAGTGATCGGTGTCGAACACGCAGTGTGCGTACGCCACCGTCCCTGTGGGAGCGGGCTTGCCCGCGAAAGCGTCCCGAAGTACGACGCTTAATCCTGCGGTTTCACAGCCGGCTGCCAAAGAATCTCCGCAACGCCCTGGCGCCTGGCAATCAACCTTGCCGCGACAAACAGCAAATCCGATAACCGATTGATATACGCCAACCCCACCCCGGCCAACGGCTCTGACGCGTTCAGATGCTGACACCGTCGTTCGGCACTGCGCGCCAGGCTTCGGCACACATGGGCTTGGGCAATCAATGCCGAACCGCCCGGCAGAATGAAATTCTCCAGCGGCCCCAGTTCTTCATTCCACAGATCAATCGCCGCTTCCAGGCGTTCGATTTCTGCTGCGTTCAACGCCTGATACTCCGGCATTGCCAGCTCGCCGCCCAGGTCGAACAGCCGATGCTGACAGGGCGCGAGCACGTCGATCACTTCCTTGAGCCCCGGATGATCGGCACATTGCGCCGCCAGTCCGGCCAACAGTACGCCCACCTGACTGTTCAGCGTATCGACCTCGCCAATGGCCTCGACCCGCGGGTGATCCTTGGGTACGCGGCGACCGTCGCCCAGGCCGGTCTCGCCTTTATCGCCGGTGCGGGTGTAAATCTTCGACAGGCGAAAGCCCATGGTTTACCTCGATAGCTGATTGAGTTCTTGTGAGACGAGCGGGGTGCCCGCCAGGGGCAGGCGCAAGGTGAAGCAGGTGCCCTGGCCCAGGGTCGACTGCACTTCCATCTGACCCTTATGGTTGTTGGTGATGATGAAGTACGAAACCGACAGGCCCAGGCCGGTGCCCTGGCCAATCTCCTTGGTGGTGAAAAACGGTTCGAACGTTCGCTTGCGCACGCTTTCGCTCATGCCGATGCCGTTATCCTCCACCTGGATTTCCGCCCAGGGCGGATTGAGCCGGGTGCGCAGGATAATCCGCCCCGGCTCCCGGTCGTCGTCGCGCAAGTGAATGGCCTGGGCGGCGTTTTTCAGCAGGTTGAGCAACACCTGTTCCAGTTCGTTGGCGGTGCCAGGCACCGGGCCCAATGCCGGATCGAACTGGCGAATGATGGCCTGGCCCTTGAAGTCGAAACCGATCGCCAGGTCGAAGTCATTGCCGGCGATTTCCACCGCCTGGTCAATCAGCGCCGGCAAGTCGCAAGGGGCCATTTGCCGGGTGCTGCGACGACTGAAGCTGAGCATGTGAGTGACGATCTTCGCCGCCCGGGCACCAGCCTGTTGAATGCCATCGAGCAGCTGGGGCACCTCCCGCGCTTTCAGGTAGTCGTTGACCGTCGACAGCTCGATACCGACCTGTTCGGCCTGTTCGAGGTTCTTCGGCAGTTCGGGCGACAGCCGTCGGCGAATGTTTTGCACGTTGTGCAGGATGGCTCCCAGCGGGTTGTTGATCTCATGGGCCATGCCCGCAGCGAGGCCGCCGACGGAAAGCATTTTTTCCGACTGCACCATCATTTCTTCCAGGGACAGCCGCTGAGTGATGTCGTCAATCCGGATCACCACGCCACGTCCGGCACCCCCCATCAGTGGATAAAAAGTCAGAGCGTAATGCCGGGCGTCGTCATCCTTGGTCCACGTGACCCGCTCGATCTTGGCCACCGTGTGCTGCTCGACGGTTTGCTTGAGCTGGGGCAGAAACGGCTTGAGCGGTTCGAAGGCAAGGAAGATCGGCTGGTTCAGGGCTTCGTCCAGGCGCGTGCCGGAGAGAGCGCTGGCTTCCTGGTTCCATTGCGTGACGTAGAGCTGTTCGTCGAGGGCGATCAGCGCGGAGGGCATGGAGTCGATGATGCTGTTGAGGTAGTTCTGGAAGCCGGTGAGCTTCTTCTCGATTTTGCTGCGCACCTGGACTTCAAGCTCCAGTTTGCGATTGGTGTGACGGGTTTCCTCGGCCAGGCCCTGGGCCTGGTCATAGGCTGCCTGGGAGTCATCCCGCGCCCGTTTCAGCTGTTGCTCCCGTGCTTCGATGCGCGACAGCATGGTGTTGAAGGCTTCGGCGAGGCTGCCGATCTCATCGTGGTTGCCACGAGAGGCGCGCAGGGCGTAGTTCTCTTCGCGGGTGACTTGCCGGGACAACTCTTCGAGTTGATGAATCGGCCGGGTAATCAGGCGTTTGATCTGTCGTGCGATCACCAGCCACAACAGCACACTGAAGATCAGGATGCCGAGGCTGGCGGTCAGGGTCCCGGTATAGAACGCCATGGGCAGTTCGCTGCTCGCCACTAGCAACAGATGCCCTGGCGCGGTGCCCGGACGGGGCAGGGTGATCACTTGATTGCTACGAAACTCGGTGGCTTGCCAGGATTCGATGTGCCGGTAACGATCTGGCAGCTTCAGGTGATCGCCATGCTGCAGTTGCGCCAGACGCTCACCCTTGCCGTCATACAGGGCCGCCGCACGCAGCGGTGAATAACTGTTGAGTTCATCGAGCAAGCGTTGTGCGCTTTGTGGCGATTCCAATGCTTCGGAGATCAGGCTCGGGTTGGATACCAGCCGGCCGATGGTTTGCAGGGCCTGGGGCGCCATGCTTTCCTGGGAGATGTAATACGCGGCGCTGATAAAAGTCAGGTTGGCGACCAGCAGGACAGTGGTCAACAGCACCAACAGGGCGGCCAGCAGTTTCTGGCCGACAGGTAGGTTTTCAAGGCGCTGGCGCAATGGCATCGGGTTTATCGCTGCAAAGGAACAAGTGGCCAGCGTAGCCGCTGCTCAGTCGCTGGGCAATCCAAGGCTGTCCAGGCGAGTGATCAGTCGCTGCTGCAACTGATTGAGGTGCGGCAGGTTCAATTGATGCCGCACGGCGACTTTGCAGGCGTGACCCAGCAGATAGCTGATTTCGGTGCGGCGCCGATTGCTGACGTCCTGGTACATCGACGAGTAGTTGGCGGCGGTGGCGTGGATCACCCGTTCAACTTCCTGTTGCAGGTTCTCGGCGGCGGCCGGCTGGCCGCAACGCTCAAGCAATTCGGTCAGTTCGCCGCAGAGGGTGGCCACTTCACAGTGATGCGCCTGCAAACCGCCATTACGGCAATCGTGCAATACGGTCAGCGGGTTGATCGCGCAGTTGAGCGCCAATTTGCGCCACAGCCGTGTCAGGATTTCGGTGCTCCACTCATGGGGGATACCGGCAGCGTCCAGGTCGTCCAGCCAGATCGGGGCGACGGGATGACCGGCATCCCCTAGCCAGGTAAACCCGTGGCCGGCAAACACCACACGCCAGTCGCCATCGCGGAAGGCGCCTTCGGTGCTGGAGGCATAAATACAGCGCGCCTGCGGGACCTGTGCCGCCACGGCATCCTGGCTGCCCAGGCCGTTCTGCAACAGAATCAGCTCGGCACCGGGCGCGAGGCGTGGCGCCAGTTGTGCCACGGCATGTTCGGCATCGTAGGCCTTGCAGGCCACCAGCAGGCGATGGATGGGTTCCTGGCTGTCGGGTGTTTCGGCGGGGACCGGGTAACACTGCGCTTGCCCGTGTTCGACCAGGGTCAGGCCGCCAGCTGCTTCATACGCCTGCAAGCGCGTTGCATCGCGCACGATCAGCCGCACCGGCACTCCCGCCCGAGCCAGGCGCGTGGCCCATAATGTGCCGAGACTGCCGGCGCCCAGGACGTGCCAAGTGGTGGTCATCAGCTTTTTGCTCTGTTTGACGCGCGCATGGACAGCTCGCAGTGAATGATGGGAAAGACCCGTTATAATCAGCGCGGATTTTTACCGCAAGCCAGGCGTGCTCCATTGGTGCGCCTTTTATTTGGAGAGATTACATGCCGTCGTTCGACGTGGTATCCGAACTGGACAAACACGAAGTCACCAACGCGGTCGAGAACGCCGTCAAGGAACTCGATCGTCGCTATGACCTGAAAGGCAAAGGCAGCTTCGAGTTCAAGGAAAAGGACCTGACCGTCAACCTGACCGCTGAAGCGGATTTCCAGCTTGAAGCGATGATTGAGATCCTCAAGCTGGCGCTGGTCAAGCGCAAGATCGATGTGCAGTGCCTTGAGGTCAAGGACGCTTTTGCCTCGGGCAAGCTGATGAAGCAGGAAGCCGTGCTCAAGGAAGGCATCGATAAAGAGCTGGCGAAGAAGATCGTCGCTCACATCAAAGACGCCAAGCTCAAGGTCCAGGCCGCGATTCAGGGCGAGCAAGTGCGCGTTACCGGCAAGAAGCGTGACGATCTGCAGGAAGCCATTGCGGCGCTGCGGGCCAAGGAATTCGGCATGCCACTGCAGTTCAACAACTTCCGCGACTGACCTGCGGCGGGAACCTCTCGGCGTTTTCGGCGTCCGAGGCCCAAGCGACGGCAGAAACGATCGACCCCGAAGGGGTCGGTTTTTTCTGCCGCAATTTTTCGTGTGCCGCAAAGCTGGATGTCTGGAGAACGTAGATGGATTTGAATGCTGAAGTAGATAACCTGGTCAGGGTCTCCCAATCCTGGATTCCAATGATCATGGAGTACGGCAGCCGTGTGTTGCTGGCCATCATTACCCTGGGCATCGGCTGGTGGCTGATCAACAAAGTGACCCAAAAGCTCGGCGGGCTTATCGCGCTGCGTAACGCTGACCTGGCCCTGCAAGGGTTTATCAGCAGCCTGGCGAACATCATTCTGAAAATTCTGCTGATCGTCAGTGTGGCCTCGATGATCGGTGTGGAAACCACATCGTTCGTGGCGGCAATCGGTGCGGCGGGCCTGGCCATCGGTCTGGCCTTGCAGGGCAGCCTGGCAAACTTCGCCGGCGGCGTGCTGATTCTGCTGTTCCGCCCGTTCCGCATCGGTGACTGGATCGAAGCCCAGGGTGTTGCCGGTACGGTCGACAGTATCCAGATCTTCCACACCGTACTGCGTACGGGCGATAACAAGACCATCATCGTGCCGAACGGTAACCTGTCGAACGGCATCATCACCAACACCAACCGTCAGCCGACCCGCAAGGTCGTGTTTGATGTGGGTGTCGACTACGAGGCGGATCTGCAAAAGGCCCGTCAGGTATTGCTCGATCTGGCCAAGGATCCGCGTGTATTGGCAGATCCGGCACCTCAGGCAGTTATTTCGACCCTGGGTGACAGTTCGATCACTGTTTCCCTGCGCGTCTGGGTAAAAACTGCTGATTACTGGGATGTGATGTTCATGTTTAACGAACAGTCCCGTGATCGATTGAAAACTGCCGGTATCGACATTCCCTTTCCGCAGCGGGTTGTTCGCGTGGTTCAGGAAGCATCGGTACAGTAAGCGTACTGTCATTAGTTACTGCATGAGCCCGAGAGATTGAAAGTCTCTTGGGCTTTTTTGTGACTGTTGATCAGTTCATTTAAAAAAGTACTAATGTTATGCGAGGAAGTTGTTTGCTGATGCCATGGCTATATGGCAGGCATAAAAAAACGCCCACCTGAAGAGGTGGGCGTTTTTTGATCTACAGTACTGCCGGTCTTACACCCTGATTACAGGATGCTCAGCGGGTACTCGATGATCAGGCGGGTGTCGTATACGTCAGACGAGTAGCCGCTGTACGCGCCGTTGGAGCGGTAGTTGGCGAAACGTGCACGGAAAGACAGGTCTTTGGCCGGGCCTTCCTGGATGACGTACTTGGACTCGAGGTTCCACTCGTTTTCCTTGCCTTCGCCCAGACCGTTGGTTTCGATGTTGTTACCCGCTACGTAACGGGTCATGAAGCTCAGACCAGGAACGCCGTAGGTGGCCATGTTGATGTCGTAGCGAGCCTGCCACGATTTCTCTTCACGACCCACGAAGTCGGAGATCTGGATGGAGTTGGATACGAAGATGGCACTGCCACCGTCTACGCCATAGTAATAGGCGTTGTCACCGCTCGATTGCTGGTAAGCCACGGTGAACTTGTGAGCACCGAGGCTATAGGCAGCAGCCAGGGACCACAGGTTGTTGTCCACACCCAGGGTGCCGTCGCCGATGGCGTCAACCAGGTCGCCACGTTTTTCGCCTTTGGTTTTGTAACCATTGAGGTCGAAGTTCAGGGACTGATCGTCAGAGATCGGCAGGGTGTAGTTCAGGTTGATGTAGTACTTTTTGAAGTAGTCATCAGCATCGGACGCGGCCAGTGCACCGGTGAAGTTGTCGGTGAAGGCATAGCTGGCGCCGAAGATATTGATGCCGCTGCTCAAGCCTTTGCCGTGGTTGCCATCTTCATCAGGCAAGCCACCAATGCTGTCACGCGCCATACCGGTTTGTTTGCTCAGCGCGGTGAAGCGACCGGCGCTCAGTTCCAGGCCTTTGATCTCTTTGGAAGTGATCAGGGTACCGGTAGCAACTTCTGGCAGCAGACGGCTGTCGTCGGTAGCGAACACTGGGCTGGCAACGAACTGCTGGCCGTATTTCAGGACGGTGTCGGAGAGACGCAGTTTAACTGCACCGCCGATCTTGCCCTGGGATTTCTCCGGGTCACCTTCGCTGTCGTTGGCGAACAGGCCGTTACCACGCTTGCCCGAACCGCCGTCCAGTTTGGCCGAGCCCATTGCCATGGCGTCGAGACCGAAACCTACTGTGCCTTGAGTGAAGCCCGACTCATAAGTGAGCAACTGGCTGATACCGGAATCCTGACGATAGCCGGCGGTGCCGCTGGATGGGTTGCTTGCACCGTTTTTGTAGTCGCGGTTCATGTACTCGAAACGGGTTTTCAGTTTCAGGCTCTGGTCGCCGAAGAAACCCTTGGACTCTTCCTGGGAAGATGCCACTGCGAACTGCGAGGTACCAGCTGCAACAGCCAGTGCGATCATGCTCCACTTCATCACGCGCATCGTGATTTGCTCCTTTGGTTTTTAGAAGAGTACTGCCGTCCCACCTGTTTTATTATCTGGGCGGCTCTTTCTTTTTGTGTCGGCGCAAACTTATATCACGCCGACAATGTTGGCGATACTTGCGCATCTAACCTTTCGGCTTCTTTACGACCCTGTCGCAAACGGCTTGCTAGATGTCGCAAATTTACAGCCCCGATGCAACCGGACTGACAACTTTAGTGCTGTTTTTCTAGGCTGGTGCATCGGTAAAAAGAGTCCCTGGTGAAACGTTTGAATCTCCATCGGGCTACCCTGCCACTGTTTTATTTAGTCTTGAGGCTTCCACTTCCAGCGGTGCCTCATAGACGATGTGGGTGTGAATGCAACAAGCGTGCACAAATCGGGAAATTGTAGAAGTTTTTTTCCGAATTGCTGGCTGGTACCGTAAAAACCTCATAAAACCGGGGGGTTCATCCTGCTTCGGGGTGGGCTTGACGCCATCCGTTGCATCGTGTTGAACATCCTGTTACCGCCGCGTGACAACCAAAAATGTTACCGGTTCACCCCGTCGGTGAGTAAATGGCGGATGCTCGAAGCAGTCAGCGTAGACGTACTGTACGGTTTTGGTGCAAAAAATTTCAATTGCTGTACTGAATTCATACAGTTGAGTAGGTCCCGATGTATGGACGAGTCCTTGTTTTACGGTCACTCCAGCGAATTTGCTGTAGGCGTTGGTTCCGTTCTGGTGCATTTTTGCAGTGAGTGTCACCGCGCAGGGCGCAGTCAGGCCGATTATTGTTCTTGAGTGGGCATCGACAGTGGTTCGTCGTGATGGCGGTCTCGTTCGCAGGTATGCTGCCGTCCAGTCGCTTGGTGCGCTTTCTCAAGGGATGGGCGCTAAGCTGAAAATGATGACCCGCGGGAGTGCGCGCAGTGTTCGCTTTAGATCCACAACTTCAACAAGACACCTTGCCGATCGGTGATTTCCCGCTTTGTCGGTTGCTGTTGTCCAACGATTCGAACTATCCCTGGTTCATCCTGGTACCTCGTCGCGACGGTATCAGCGAGATATTTCAGTTGGATGTCGCCGAGCAGCAGCAGCTCTGGCAGGAAACGACGGCATTGGCAGAAACGCTCAAGGGTTCGTTCGACGCAGACAAGTTGAATGTTGCGGCCCTGGGTAATGTGGTCAGTCAGCTGCACATGCATGTGATCGTGCGCAAACGAGACGATGCCGCCTGGCCGGCGCCGGTCTGGGGCAAGCACCCGGCCAAGCCTTACAGCGCCGGGCAGGTTGCTGCGATACGCGAGCGGCTGCGCCTGGTGTTGACCGAAGAATTTACGTTTCTGGAGGATTGAAACATGAGCCTGGAAGATCGCGTTACCGATCTCGAGAGCCAATTGGCGTTTCAGGATGACACCATCCAGGCATTGAATGATGTGCTGGCGGCGCAGCAGCGGGCCGTTGAACGCCTACAGTTGCAAATGGCGGCGCTGCTCAAGCGCCAGGAGGAAATGGCCGGCCAGTTCGAGACGTTCGAGGAAGAGGCGCCGCCGCCCCATTACTGAATGCAGGCACAAAAAAACCGCGGACAGCCAGGCTGTCCGCGGTTTTTTTGCTTCGAATCAGCGTCGCGGCAGGGCGGCGATCACATCTTCGGCCTGCAGGCCTTTGTCACGATTCATGACCGAGAACTCGACACGCTGACCTTCGACCAGGACGCGGTGACCTTCGCCGCGAATGGCCCGGAAGTGCACGAAAATATCGTCGCCGGAGTCGCGGGAGATAAAGCCGAAGCCCTTTGAAGTGTTGAACCACTTGACGGTGCCGGTATCGCGGTTGCTCATGTCGTAGCTGGGCGTGGCGGCAGCGGGTGACGATTTGTAGAAACAGATGGCCAGGTGCAGAACAACGGCGATCAGGGCTGCAACCAGGCTGAACAGTACGGCGGGTTGGCCGGCAATGACGGGCATCGGCGCGAACAGCGTCAGGATTTGCAGCACGACAGCCAGAACCAGCAGCGCGCTGACCAGGTTTTGCAGTTGGTGACGCGTCCCCTTGTTCCAGTTGGGGATCACTGGAGCGAGGGTGAGGTTAAGCAGGCCGAACAGGGCCAGGTACAGTGCATCCGGTTGTTGCAGGTAAGGTACGGCTTCGGTTCGCAGGCTAGGGATGAAGGACAGCAGCAAGGCTGCTGCGCCCATTAGCAGGTGGACGATTTTCAACATTTTGATTAACTCACGTTTAGACGGATCACAAGGAAGAGCTGACGGGGCACGGTTCGCTTCAGAACAATAAGAGGCGTTGAGCACGTATCCTTTATCAGCCTATGCGCAGTGCCCGGAAAATAAGGGCGTCAGCGACACACCGCCTATTTAACAGCAAAGCTTGTGGCTACTCAAATCAAGGAGTCCAGCGGTGCACTGGGGGGCGATTTGTCGCAGCCCGGCGTGATAGTCGGGGCTGCAGCCGGACGATGCGCTTGCTAGAGTGGTCCTGCACCTGTCGGATGAAGTTAATCACCTTTGGGAGAAAAACATGGCAATCGATATCGGTATCAGTGAAGAAGATCGCAAATCCATCGTCGATGGGCTTTCGCGGTTGCTGTCGGACACTTACGTACTTTATTTGAAGACCCATAACTTCCATTGGAACGTCACCGGGCCCATGTTTCGCACGCTGCACTTGATGTTCGAGGAGCAATACAACGAGTTGGCCCTTGCGGTGGATTCGATCGCGGAGCGAATTCGCGCCCTCGGATTCCCTGCGCCCGGTGCCTATGCCGTTTATGCACGGCTGTCCTCCATTAAAGAAGAGGAGGGCGTGCCTGCCGCCGAAGACATGATCAGGCAATTGGTCGAGGGGCAGGAGGCGGTAACGCGTACGGCTCGCGGCATTTTTCCTTTGCTCGATAAAGTCAGTGACGAGCCAACGGCTGATCTGTTGACGCAACGCATGCAGGTTCATGAAAAAACCGCATGGATGCTCCGCGCCTTGCTGGATCAGTAACGTCCTGAAGCGCGAATGTCGCCCTGTGGGTGCTGTTCGCGCGTTGCCTTTGCCTGTCGAAAAATACCCGCCTGTTGAGTGAAACTTCGCCAGTCTAAATAGGATAAACGCGGGAGTAGGACGCTCTCCATGATCTGCCTTCAGTTGTTGGCTTCTCCTACATGGCTGGTCAAAAAGTCATCTGGCTATAACTTTGCCCCCGCGGTTCTATGAGTGAACAGGCTCTTATGGAAACCAGGGATGGCAAAGGAGTGTCAACGGCATGTTTTATGACGACAGGAGAAGTGAAAGGAGGGGCGGTCCATTCAGGGACATCAGGGTGGATCCGTTCATCAGTGAGTTCGATATGGGGCTGGCTCAGCCTTTGTCCCGTTCGGTGCGATTGAATGGCTTCGCGACCTGTCTGCGGCTTGAGCAGGTTTACTGGGATATTTTGGGCGAAATGGCCAAGGTTAATTGCTGTTCGGTCAGTGCGTTGCTGTCCCATCTGGATCGTGAAGTTCATTTGCGCCATGGCGGGGTAAAGAACTTCAGCGGGCTGGTGCGGGTGGTCTGCGTTGTGCACAGCCTTAATAAGGAAGGGGGTTGCGCGGCCATGGTCCAGGCCCGGCAGTGAAAGAGCAGCATGTCGATCTGTGCAGTCTTACGGCTGCACAGGCCGCATTTAATGGATATAATCCCGCTCTTTGCCGCAAAACCCAGCGTGCGCGGTAGCAATCTGATCGCCGAGACAACTCCATGCCGATGTACGATTATCAATGTGCTTCCTGTGGTCATCAGTTGGAAGCCATCCAAAAGATCAGCGCAGCGCCGCTGGTCGACTGCCCTGCTTGCCAGGCGCCCGAACTCAAGAAAATGCTGTCCATGCCGGGCTTTCGCCTCAGTGGCACTGGCTGGTACGAGACTGATTTCAAGACCGGTTCCAAGAAGAACCTGGCCGGCGGCGACAAAGCTGACTAGGGTCAGGTGCTCTGAACCGGGTGCTCCGAACTGAATCACACACGCGAGCGCTTGCCCATCGGTCACCCGATAGTGCAGGTCTCCAACCGAATGATGAATTACAGAAGTGAATCCACGACCATGATGCGCAGCCATTATTGCGGCCAACTGAACGAAAGCCTGGAAGGCCAGGAAATTACCCTTTGCGGATGGGTTCACCGTCGCCGTGACCACGGTGGGGTGATTTTCCTCGATATCCGTGATCGTGACGGTCTGGCCCAGGTGGTGTTCGACCCGGATCGCGCTGAAACCTTCGCCGTCGCCGACCGCGTGCGCAGCGAATACGTGGTCAAGGTCACCGGCAAGGTGCGCCTGCGTCCAGCCGGTGCGACCAACGCCAACATGGCGTCGGGCATGATCGAAGTGCTGGGCTACGAACTGGAAGTGCTGAACGAATCGGAAACCCCGCCGTTCCCGCTGAACGATTACTCCGACGTCGGCGAAGAAACCCGCCTGCGCTATCGTTTCCTGGACCTGCGTCGTCCGGAAATGGCCGAGAAGCTGCGCCTGCGTTCGCGCATGACCACCAGCATCCGTCGTTACCTGGACGAGAATGGCTTCCTCGACGTCGAGACGCCGATCCTGACCCGTGCCACCCCCGAAGGTGCTCGCGACTACCTGGTGCCAAGCCGGACCCACGCCGGTTCGTTCTTCGCCTTGCCGCAATCGCCTCAGCTGTTCAAGCAGCTGCTGATGGTGGCCGGCTTCGATCGCTACTACCAGATTGCCAAGTGCTTCCGCGACGAAGACCTGCGTGCCGACCGCCAGCCGGAATTCACCCAGATCGACATCGAAACCAGCTTCCTCAACGAGGAAGACATTATCGGCCTGACCGAAGGCATGATCCGCAACCTGTTCAAGGAAGTGCTGGGTCTGGAGTTCGGTGAGTTCCCGCACATGACCTACGAAGAGGCCATGCGCCGCTACGGTTCCGACAAGCCAGACCTGCGTAACCCGCTGGAACTGGTGGACGTTGCCGATCAGCTCAAGGACGTGGAATTCAAGGTATTCAGTGGCCCGGCCAACGACCCGAAAAGCCGCGTTGCCGCACTGCGCGTTCCGGGCGGGGCGAGCATGCCGCGCAGCAAGATCGACGACTACACCAAGTTCGTCGGCATCTACGGTGCCAAGGGCCTGGCGTACATCAAGGTCAACGAGCGCGCCAAAGGTGTCGAAGGCCTGCAGTCGCCAATCGTCAAGAACATCCCTGAAGCGGCCCTGAACGTGATCCTCGATCGCGTTGGCGCAGTCGATGGCGACATCGTGTTCTTCGGCGCCGACAAGGCGAAGATCGTCAGCGAAGCCCTGGGCGCTCTGCGGATCAAGGTTGGTCACGATCTGAACCTGCTGACCTGCGAGTGGGCACCGATGTGGGTTGTCGACTTCCCGATGTTCGAAGAGAACGACGACGGCAGCTTCACCGCCTTGCACCACCCGTTCACCGCGCCGAAGTGCACCCCGGCCGAGCTGGAAGCCAACCCGGCAGCTGCGTTGTCCCGTGCCTACGACATGGTGCTGAACGGCACCGAGCTGGGTGGTGGTTCGATCCGTATCCACCGTAAAGAGATGCAGCAGTCGGTGTTCCGCCTGCTGGGTATCAACGAAGCGGAACAGGAAGAGAAATTTGGCTTCCTGCTCGATGCGCTGAAATACGGCGCGCCACCACACGGCGGCCTGGCTTTCGGCCTGGACCGTCTGGTGATGCTGATGACCGGCGCCCAATCGATCCGTGAAGTGATCGCCTTCCCGAAAACCCAGAGCGCGGCAGATGTCATGACTCAGGCGCCGGGCCAGGTGGATGCCAAGGCATTGCGCGAACTGCACATTCGTCTGCGTGAAACGCCTAAGGCCGAGTAAGGCTGACCTGAAGGGCGCATCTTCGGATGCGCCTTTTCTTTTTGGATAGGGTCGATATTTTTGTTGGCTGGCCGGCGCTACCCAGCGCGGCGGGCGATGTTTCAAAGAGAATTCGGAGCGAGTTATGGCAGGTCATTCCAAGTGGGCGAACATCAAGCACCGCAAAGAACGTCAGGATGCCAAGAAAGGCAAGATCTTCACCAAGTGGATTCGTGAGCTGACCGTCGCCGCCCGTCAGGGTGGTGGTGATCCTGGCTCCAACCCGCGTTTGCGCCTGGCGCTGGACAAGGCCCTGGGTGCGAACATGAGTCGCGACATCATTGATCGCGCGGTAGCCCGTGGCGCCGGTGCTGCCGATACCGACGACATGGTCGAACTGACCTACGAAGGTTACGGTCCCGGCGGCGTGGCAGTGATGGTCGAGTGCATGACCGACAACCGCAATCGCACTGCAGCAGCGGTTCGCCATGCCTTCAGCAAATGCGGCGGCAACCTGGGTACCGACGGTTCGGTTGCCTATCTGTTCGAGCGCAAGGGGCAAATTTCCTTCGCGGCCGGCGTTGATGAGGATGCGTTGATGGAAGCGGCCATGGAGGCCGATGCCGATGACGTGGTCACCAACGAAGACGGGTCCATCGATGTGTTCACCTCGTTCGCCGGGTTCTACTCCGTGCGTAACGCGCTGGAAGCGGCGGGTTTCAAAGGCGATGACGCGGAAATCGTCATGCTGCCAACGACCAGCGCCGAGCTGGATCTGGAAGGCGCGGAGAAAGTCCTCAAGCTGATCGACATGCTTGAAGACCTGGATGACGTGCAGAACGTCTACTCCAACGCGGAGATTCCGGAATCGGTGGCCGCGCAACTCGGTTGAGTGCGGCCAAGACTCATTGTGGGAGCGGGCTTGCTCGCGAACGCGGGTTTTCAGGCAACATGGTTGCTGAATGTGAAACCGTATTCGCGAGCAAGCCCGCTCCCACATTTGTTATTCGCTGTGTTCAAAAAGTGCTTTTACTTAACCCGCGAGCGTTATGACTTTAATTCTTGGTATCGACCCCGGATCGCGAATCACCGGTTATGGCGTGGTGCGCGATACCGGTCGTGGCTGCGAGTACGTCGCCTCCGGTTGTATCCGTACCGGCGGTGGTGAGCTGCATGAGCGCTTGCAGATTGTCTATCGCGGCGTACGGGAAATCATCCAGACCTACGGGCCGGTGACGATGGGCATCGAAAAAGTGTTCATGGCCCGTAACGCCGATTCCGCCCTGAAACTGGGGCAGGCCCGAGGGGCTGCCATCGTGGCGGGTGCGGAAGAAAACCTGGAAATTGCCGAGTACACCGCAACGCAGGTCAAGCAAGCGGTCGTGGGCACCGGTGCGGCCAATAAGGAGCAGGTGCAAATGATGGTCATGCACATGCTGAAGCTGACCAGCAAGCCGCAAATCGATGCCTCGGACGCCCTGGCCATTGCCATTTGCCACGCCCATACCCGTTCCAGCCTGCTGCCCCATGGGCTGGGAGCGGCACGCAGTCGTGGCGGGCGCTTGCGTCTCTGATAGCATCAACAGGCATTTTTATGGAGTGAGGAGGGAGCGCCTGGGTTGTCGGTGCCCTTTCCTCATTCCGTCAGTCGCTGGCTCATAGCTGGCCAACGCTCAAGGATCTGTAACGTGATTGGACGCTTGCGCGGCACACTGGCTGAGAAACAGCCACCGCACCTGATTCTGGATGTAAACGGTCTGGGCTATGAGCTGGAAGTGCCCATGACCACGCTTTATCGCTTGCCGTCG
Organism: Pseudomonas fluorescens; assembly: GCF_902498195.1. Taxonomy (GTDB): domain Bacteria; phylum Pseudomonadota; class Gammaproteobacteria; order Pseudomonadales; family Pseudomonadaceae; genus Aquipseudomonas; species Aquipseudomonas fluorescens_BU. The sequence continues at coordinate 338,864 of NZ_CABVIY010000006.1, forward strand.
GTCGGTGAACCGCTGACGCTGCACACCCATTTGGTCGTACGCGAGGACGCGCAGTTACTCTATGGGTTCGTCGGCAAGCGGGAGCGAGACTTTTTTCGCGAATTGATCCGTCTCAATGGTGTGGGGCCGAAATTGGCCCTGGCGTTGATGTCGAGCCTGGAAGTTGACGAACTGGTGCGTTGCGTACAATCCCAGGACACCTCGGCGCTGACCAAGGTGCCGGGCGTTGGCAAGAAAACCGCCGAGCGCCTGTTGGTAGAACTCAAGGACCGCTTCAAAGCCTGGGAAACCGTGCCGGCCATGTTCGCCCTGGTGCCAAACCAGCCGGACGGTCCGGCGCCGGTCAATACCGCCGAAAATGACGCGGTCAGCGCGCTGATTTCCCTGGGCTACAAGCCGCAGGAAGCCAGCAAGGCGATTTCCGCGATCAAGGAGAAAGGCTTGAGCAGTGAAGACATGATTCGTCGTGCCCTTAAGGGAATGATCTAAGTGATTGAAGCTGATCGTCTGATCGCCGCCACGGGTGCTCCCCGTGACCGCGAGGAAGTCCAGGACCGCGCGATTCGTCCTGTCAGCCTGGCCGAGTACATTGGCCAGCCGACCGTTCGCGAGCAAATGGAATTGTTCATCCAGGCCGCCCGGGGGCGCAACGAGTCCCTGGATCACACGTTGATTTTCGGTCCTCCGGGGCTGGGTAAAACCACCCTGGCCAACATCATCGCCCAGGAAATGGGTGTCTCGATCAAGAGCACGTCGGGGCCGGTCCTCGAGCGTCCAGGCGATCTGGCAGCATTGCTGACCAATCTTGAACCCCATGACGTGCTGTTTATCGATGAGATCCATCGCCTGTCGCCGATTGTCGAAGAAGTGCTGTACCCGGCCATGGAAGACTTTCAGCTCGATATCATGATCGGCGAAGGCCCGGCCGCGCGCTCGATCAAGCTCGATCTGCCGCCGTTCACCCTGGTGGGTGCGACGACGCGGGCGGGGATGCTGACCAACCCGCTGCGCGACCGCTTCGGGATCGTCCAGCGCCTGGAGTTCTACAGCACCGCCGATCTGTCGACGATTGTCAGTCGTTCGGCCGGCATCCTGGGCTTGCCCCTGGATCCTGAGGGCGCCTTCGAAATCGCCCGGCGTGCCCGCGGCACCCCGCGAATCGCCAATCGCCTGCTGCGTCGGGTGCGGGACTTCGCTGAAGTTCGCGCCAAGGGCCATATCACCAAGCCGATTGCCGATCTGGCCTTGAACCTGCTGGATGTCGATGAGCGTGGTTTCGATCACCAGGACCGGCGTCTGTTATTGACCATGATCGAGAAGTTCGATGGTGGGCCGGTGGGCGTGGACAGTCTCGCCGCCGCCATCAGTGAAGAGCGCCACACGATTGAAGATGTGCTGGAGCCCTATCTGATCCAGCAGGGCTACATCATGCGCACCCCGCGTGGCCGGGTTGTGACGCGGCATGCCTACCTGCACTTCGGCTTAAACATTCCGTCACGATTGGGCGAGATGCCCGTGGTAGACGAATTCCTCGACGCCGTGGACGATTAATTAACTTTTGCGCGCTGATTTTTCGGGCATTGTGCTGTCCTAGGACCGTACTTTCGCGAGAAAGCCGCAGAACATTGAAAAACAGTTGCCTGGCTGGATTGGCAACCCGAGGAGTAAGCACTAGAGTATGCGCGCGCAAAACGGGCTTGAGCCTTTCGCACATCGTTGTCGCGTTTATTACGAGGACACCGATGCGGGCGGCATCGTGTATTACGTTAATTACCTCAAGTTTATGGAACGGGCTCGAACCGAGCGGCTACGAGAGCTGGGCTTTGCCCAATCGCAGCTGGCAGGGGAGGACCTGTTGTTCGTCGTGCATTCCAGCGAAGCGCGCTATCACGCGCCGGCGCGACTGGATGACGAGCTGCTGGTAAGCGCTGAAGTAATTGAATTGAACCGTGTCAGCCTGCGCTTCAAACAGCAAGTCAGGCGAGCTACGGATAATGCGCTGCTCTGCGAGGGGCAGTTTCTGGTGGCCTGTGTGCGCACCAACAGTTTGAAACCCCGGGCCATTCCCGAAGCTCTACGAGCGGCCTTTGCCGACGTGAGCGGCGCGGGTACACACTCAAAGCAGGAGATAAAGCGTGGAAGCTAACGTCGTCGACCATTCCTCCATGTGGAGCCTGGTCAGCAATGCCAGTATCGTGGTGCAACTGGTAATGCTGACCCTGGTAGCCGCATCGGTGACCTCATGGATCATGATCTTTCAGCGCAGTAACCTGCTGCGCGCCGGTCGACGCGCCCTTGAGAGCTTCGAGGAGCGCTTCTGGTCGGGCATCGACCTGTCCAAACTCTACCGTCAGGCGGGTAGCAACCCGGATCCGGATTCGGGTGTCGAGCAGATCTTCCGCGCCGGTTTCAAGGAATTCTCCCGTCTGCGCCAGCAGCCAGGCGTCGACCCGGAAGCGGTCATGGAAGGCGTGGCCCGTGCCATGCGCGTTGCCATTTCCCGTGAAGAAGAAAAGCTTGAGCAGAGCTTGCCGTTCCTGGCCACCGTCGGTTCGGTCAGCCCGTACATCGGTCTGTTCGGTACCGTCTGGGGCATCATGAACTCCTTCCGTGGCCTGGCCACCGCCCAGCAAGCGACCCTGGCCACCGTGGCCCCGGGTATCGCCGAAGCCCTGATCGCCACCGCGATCGGCCTGTTCGCCGCCATCCCGGCCGTTATCGCCTACAACCGTTTCGCCGCTCGCAGCGAAACCCTGCTGGGCCGTTACTACACCTTCGCCGATGAATTCCAGGCGATCCTGCACCGCAAAGTGCACACCAGCGAAGAATAAGCAGGTAATTTCCAATGGCTTTAATCGCTCGAGCTCGCAAGAAGCGCAAGCCGGTTGCCGAGATGAACGTGGTGCCTTACATCGACGTGATGCTGGTACTGCTGGTCATCTTCATGGTGACCGCGCCGATGCTCAATCAGGGCGTGAAAGTTGATCTGCCCAAGGTTTCCAGCGAAGCCTTGCCGCAGGACAACAACACTCAGGTCCTGACCATTTCGATCAAGTCTGACAAGACCTATTACTGGAACCTTGGCAGCGAAGTCGACACCGAAAAGCAACAGGATCGCGCCATGACCCTGCCGCAGATGACTGACGCGGTGACCAAGATCATTCGCGTCGGCAACGAAAGCGGCAAGCGTACCCAAGTGTTTATCCGCGGCGACAAGAGCGTCGATTATGGTTCCGTGATGGGTGCCATGGGTGGGTTGCAGAAAGCCGGGGTCGGTAATGTTGGCTTGATTACCGAGGCGCCCTGATGCAGCAACAGCGAGAGCCGTCCGCCTCGGAAAGCTACTTCTGGCCTAGTGTCTGGGCGATTGGCTTGCACGTGCTGGTGTTCGGCATGCTGTTTGTCAGTTTTGCCTTCACTCCGGAGCTGCCGCCGGCCAAACCTATTGTCCAGGCAACCCTGTACCAGCTGAAATCGAAAAGTCAGGCGACCACCCAGACCAATCAGAAGATTGCGGGTGAGGCGAAGAAATCTGCCGCGCGCCAGACCGAAGTCGAACAGATGGAGCAGAAGAAGATCGAGCAGGAAGCGATCAAGGCTGCGGAACAAAAGAAGGAAGATGCGGCTCAAAAGGCCGAAGAATCCAAGAAGGCTGACGAGACCAAGAAAGCGGAAGAGGCGAAAAAGGCTGATGAAGCCAAGAAAGCCGATGATGCGAAGAAGGCCGCCGAAGCCAAAAAGGTCGAAGAGAAACAATTGGCTGATATAGCCAAGAAGAAAGCGGAAGAAGAAGCCAAGAAGGCTGCTGAAGAAGAGGCCAAGAAAGCGGCCGCTGAAGAAGCGAAGAAAAAGATCGTCGAAGACGCGAAGAAGAAAGCCGCGGAAGACGCCAAGAAGAAATCTGAAGCTGAAGAGGCGAAGAAGAAAGTCGCCGAAGATGCGAAGAAGAAAGCTGCTGCCGATGCTGCGAAGAAGAAATCGCAGGAAGCGGCACGTAAATCCGCCGAAGACAAGAAGGCTCAGGCCCTCGCGGATTTGCTTTCCGATACGCCGCAGCGTCAGCAGGCCTTGGCGGATGAGCAGGGGGACGAAGTCGCCGGCAGTTTCGACGACCTGATTCGAGCGCGTGCAGCGGAAGGCTGGGCTCGTCCACCTTCGGCCCGCAAAGGCATGACGGTCGTGTTGCAAATCGGCATGTTGCCGGACGGTACGGTGACTTCGGTCAGCGTGGCCAAGTCCAGCGGTGACGGTCCGTTTGACGCTTCGGCTGTAGCGGCAGTGAAGAATATTGGACGTTTGACAGAAATGCAGGGAATGAAGCCGAGCGATTTCGCTCCGTATCGTTCATTCAAGATGACATTCACACCTGAGGATCTAGCCTTGTGAGAAACCTTCTTCGAGGAATGCTGATCGTGATCTGCTGCATGGCAGGGATCGCGATGGCAGATGAGAAAAACATTCTGGTTACCAGCGGCAGCGATCGGGCTACCCCGATCGCCGTCGTGCCGTTCGGCTTCCAGGGCGGCAGCGTGCTGCCGGACGACATGGCTGAAATCATCGGTAATGACCTGCGCAACTCGGGTTACTACTCGCCGATTCCAAAGCAGAACATGATCAGCCAGCCAAGCCAGGCCAGCGAAATCATCTTCCGTGACTTCAAGGCGCTGGGCGCCCAGTACGTCATGGTTGGCAGCATTGTTCCGGCGGGCGGTCGCCTGCAGGTTCAATACGCACTGTTCAACGTCGCCACCGAGCAGCAAGTGCTGACTGGCAGCGTGTCGGGCGGCGTCGATCAACTGCGTGACATGTCGCACTACATCGCCGACCAGTCGTTCGAAAAACTCACCGGTATCAAGGGTGCGTTCTCGACTCGCCTGCTGTACGTGACGGCCGAGCGTTTCTCCGAGAAGAACACGCGCTACACGCTGCAACGTTCGGACTATGACGGCGCCCGCGCCGTGACACTGCTGCAATCGCGCGAGCCGATCCTCTCGCCGCGTTTCGCACCGGATGGCAAGCGCATCGCCTACGTCTCGTTCGAGCAGAAGCGCCCACGCATTTTCATGCAGAACATCGACACCGGTCGCCGTGAGCAGATCACCAACTTCGAAGGCCTGAACGGTGCACCCGCCTGGTCGCCGGATGGCAATCGCCTGGCGTTCGTGCTGTCGAAAGACGGCAACCCGGACATCTATGTCATGAACCTGGGTTCGCGTCAGATCACCCGCGTTACCAACGGCCCCGGCATCAACACCGAACCGTTCTGGGGCAAGGATGGCTCGACCATCTACTTCACTTCCGACCGTGGCGGCAAACCGCAGATCTATAAAACCAGCGTGGGCGGCGGCGGTGCGGAGCGTGTGACCTTCGTCGGTAACTACAACGCCAACCCTAAACTGTCGGCGGACGAAAAGACCCTGGTAATGATTCACCGCCAGGACGGCTTCACCAATTTCAAAGTAGCGGCTCAGGATTTGCAGCGCGGTAGTGTAAAAATCCTCACTGATAGCACTCTGGACGAGTCGCCTACTGTTGCGCCCAACGGCACCATGGTAATCTACGCCACCCGCCAGCAGGGCCGGGGAGTCTTGATGCTCGTGTCCATCAATGGACGCGTAAGGCTCCCGCTTCCTACCGCACAAGGCGAAGTCAGAGAACCTTCCTGGTCCCCTTACCTGAACTGACGCGGCGCTATACGTTTTACTTAACACACTGGGGTTCATTAGGAGTTTCACGATGGAAATGCTGAAGTTTGGTAAATTTGCTGCGCTGGCTCTCGCCATGGCTGTAGCTGTAGGTTGCTCGTCCAAAGGCGGCGACAACGCCGGTGAAGGCGCGGTAGATCCAAACGCTGGTTACGGCGCAAACACTGGTGCAGTTGACGGCTCCCTGAGCGAAGAAGCTGCTCTGCGCGCAATCACCACTTTCTACTTCGAATACGACAGCTCGGACCTGAAGCCAGAAGCCATGCGCTCCCTGGACGTTCACGCCAAAGACCTGAAAGCAAACGGCGCTCGCGTTGTTCTGGAAGGCAACACCGACGAACGTGGTACTCGTGAGTACAACATGGCACTGGGCGAGCGTCGTGCGAAAGCCGTTCAACGCTACCTGGTACTGCAAGGTGTTTCCCCAGCTCAGCTGGAACTGGTTTCCTACGGCGAAGAGCGTCCAGTTGCTACCGGCAACGACGAGCAGTCCTGGGCTCAAAACCGTCGCGTCGAACTGCGTAAGTAATTCGTCATGCGAACGTGCCGTCGTGCTGTAACTGTTTTGGCTCTCAGCCTCGCGCCGCTTGCGGCGTGGGCTGCGGTTCCTGTGGTCGAGGACAACTCCGGCTATAACAATAGCGGGACTAGTTATCCGCCTGCGGGTTACGGTACGAACGGCGCCTATGCCGGGGGAGGGGTTTCGGCCCCTGTCTCGGCACAGGGCGAGCTGTTCAACCAACTGCAACAAATGCAGGAGCAGATCGCGCGCCAACAAGGCGTGATCGAAGTTCTGCAAAATGATGTAGCGCGCATGAAGCAGGAAAACCTGGAGCGATACCAGGATCTTGATCGGCGCATTGGAACCGGCGTTGCTCCAGCCGCGACTCCAGAAAATTCTTCCACCGGTGGTGATTTGAATGCCCCCGGTGCCGCAGCAGGCGCAGCAGCAGGTGCCGGAGCGGCAGCCGCTCAAGCACCCGTCGCGGGCAGCGAACCGGCTGACCCGGCGAAGGAAAAGCTCTATTACGATGCAGCCTTCGACCTGATCAAAGCCAAGGATTTCGACAAGGCCAGCCAGGCGTTTGCCGCATTCCTGCGCAAATACCCGAACAGCCAATACGCGGGCAATGCCCAGTACTGGTTGGGCGAAGTGAACCTGGCCAAGGGCGATCTGCAAGGTGCGGGTCAGGCGTTTGCCAAGGTTTCGCAGCTTTATCCGAAGCACGCGAAAGTGCCGGATTCGCTGTACAAGCTTGCTGATGTAGAGCGCCGTCTCGGTCATACCGATCGAGTCAAAGGCATTTTGCAGCAGGTGGTATCCCAGTATCCGGGAACTTCCGCCGCTCAGTTGGCCCAGCGCGATCTGCAGAAAATGTAAGCCTGCTTGACCTGTTTCGAAGAAACCCGCGCTTGTCGCGGGTTTTTTCGTTAGAATTCACCCCCTTTTTCTGAAACACGCTTTTTGGGGCCTGCGCATTGCCGGGGTCCCTTGAAGTGCCTGACGGAGGCGGACAGCCTGTTTAGCTGTTACGCCCGTGGCGACTATGCAAGACACATTGAGAATCACCGAAGTTTTCTACTCGTTGCAGGGTGAAACTCGGACCGCCGGCCTGCCCACTGTATTCGTGCGCCTGACCGGTTGCCCGTTGCGCTGCCAATACTGCGACAGCGCCTATGCGTTCACTGGCGGGACCATTCGCACGCTCGACGATATCCTTGAACAAGTGGCCGGGTTCCGTCCTCGTTATGTCTGTGTCACGGGCGGCGAGCCCCTGGCGCAACCCAACGCCATTCCTTTGCTCAAGCAGTTGTGCGATGCCGGCTACGAAGTGTCACTGGAAACCAGTGGCTCCATCGATATCTCGGCCGTGGACCCTCGGGTCAGTCGCGTCGTCGACCTGAAGACTCCGGGTTCGAAGGAAGCGCATCGCAACCGTTACGAAAACATTAAGCTGCTCACGCCCAACGATCAGGTGAAGTTTGTTATCTGCTCGCGGGAAGACTATGACTGGTCGGTGTCCAAACTGATCCAGTACGGTCTGGACCAGCGTGCCGGTGAAGTCCTGTTTTCGCCAAGCCACCACGACCTCAATGCTCGAGACCTGGCTGACTGGGTGGTGGCGGACAATTTGCCAGTGCGCCTGCAATTGCAGTTGCATAAATATCTTTGGAATGACGAGCCGGGGCGCTGAGATGACTGAACAACTGAACACTGCGGAAAAACGTGCGGTCATCCTGCTGTCCGGTGGCCTGGATTCGGCCACGGTCGTCGCCATGGCGCGTGCCGAAGGTTACAGCTGCTACACCATGAGTTTCGATTACGGTCAGCGCTCTCACGCTGAACTGTACGCCGCCGAGCGTGTTGCCCGCGACCTGGGTGTGGTCGAGCACAAGGTGATCGGCCTTAACCTGAATGGTATGGGCGGCTCGGCACTGACTGACAGCAGCATCGATGTACCGGAAACACCGGGTGAGGGTATTCCGGTAACTTACGTCCCGGCACGTAACACGGTGTTCTTGTCCCTGGCGCTGGGCTGGGCTGAAGTGCTCGGCGCGCGCGACATCTTCATTGGGGTCAACGCAGTGGATTACTCCGGTTATCCCGATTGCCGTCCGGAGTTCATCGAGTCTTTCGAGCGTATGGCCAATCTGGCGACCAAGGCCGGTGTGGAAGGCAATGGTTTCCGTATCCAGGCGCCGCTGCAAAACCTGAGCAAGGCGCAGATCGTCCAGGCTGGTGTGAAGCTTGGCGTCGATTACGGTCTGACTGTTTCTTGCTATCAGGCCGACGATAACGGCCGTGCGTGCGGCAAATGCGACAGCTGCCGACTGCGTGCTGAAGGCTTCGCGGCGGCCGGAATCAGTGACCCAACGCGTTATTTTTGAATTATTTTAAAATAGGTGTTGAATAGTCCTTAAAAATCAGTATTATACGCGCCACCACACAGCGGGTCGTTAGCTCAGTTGGTAGAGCAGTTGGCTTTTAACCAATTGGTCGTAGGTTCGAATCCCACACGACCCACCATTTTCAAAGCTGTTTTAAAAGTCTGGAAGGCCCACGCAAGTGAGGATTTCCGGATTTTTTTTTGCCTGCGATTTAACACTGCCCGGTTCCTGGGCTGCTCTGCGCGACGCAGGTCAGAATCATCTTTTGCATCCACCCGATATTCTGTAGCCTTGCGCAGCTTCAACGCTGTCCGTGCCTGATGAATACTCACTTTCCCGGCGGTACCCTGATGGGTCCGGAGCCGGGTGTATACTCGACTTTCGCGCGAAAGCGCCTGCAGGTCTTGCGAACATGACGCAGATTTCCGAACGCCTTCTGGTTCAAGCCCACCTCGACGCCAAGCAGCCCAAGCCGCTGACGGCCGATGAGGAGGCTTATTACCGTGCCGCCATCGCTGCCGAGCTCAAGGCTCAGGACGCGGTGCTGGTTGCCCACTTCTATTGCGATCCCGTTATCCAGGCCTTGGCCGAAGAAACCGGTGGCTGCGTCTCCGACTCGCTGGAGATGGCCCGCTTCGGCAATGCTCATCCGGCCAAGACCGTGGTGGTTGCCGGGGTCAAGTTCATGGGTGAGACGGCCAAGATCCTCAACCCTGAAAAACGTATTCTGATGCCGACGCTGGAAGCGACGTGCTCGCTGGACCTCGGTTGCCCGGTCGACGAGTTTTCCGCGTTCTGCGACCAGCATCCCGAGCGCACGGTGGTGGTTTATGCCAACACGTCGGCGGCGGTCAAGGCGCGGGCGGACTGGGTGGTGACGTCAAGCTGCGCGCTGGAGATCGTCGAAAGCCTGATGGACAACGGCGAGACCATCATCTGGGGTCCGGACAAGCACCTGGGCACTTACATTCAGCGCCAGACCGGTGCTGACATGCTGCTGTGGGACGGTGCCTGCATCGTTCACGAAGAGTTCAAGTCCAAGCAGCTCGAGGACATGAAGGCGCTGTATCCGGATGCCGCGATCCTGGTGCACCCGGAATCGCCCACCTCGGTGATCGAGCTGGCGGATGCCGTCGGTTCCACCAGTCAATTGATCGCGGCAGCGCAGACGTTGCCAAACAAGACCCTGATTGTTGCGACCGACCGCGGCATTTTCTACAAGATGCAGCAGCTGTGCCCGGACAAGGTCTTTATCGAAGCGCCTACCGCCGGTAACGGGGCTGCCTGCCGCAGTTGCGCGCACTGCCCCTGGATGGCGATGAACACCCTTGAGCGCACGCTCAAGAGCTTGAAAGAGGGGGCTAACGAGATCTTTGTCGATCCTGCGTTGGTTCCTCAGGCTATTCGGCCGCTCAAGCGCATGCTGGACTTTACCCAGGCGGCGCGGATGAGGCTGGCTGGGAACGCGTAATAGCCACCGACTCGCAAAAACTGTGGGAGCGGGCTTGCTCGCGAAGGCGGTGTATCAGACAAGCATTCTGGTCAGATACACCGCCTTCGCGAGCAAGCCCGCTCCCACATTGGTTTGTACTGTACGGGATTACTTGGTTTTCTTCGGAATCCGTACCAGCTGGGTATTGGAATACATGTCGTGCCAGCTGCGCTTCTGCTTGTCGAGCAGTGACCAGATGAATCCCAGGCCAACACACAGCAGCGAGGCGATGGATACGACAAAGCGCAGCAGCGCTTGCCACAGGCTGATGGAGGAGCCATCGGCATTCTGCACACGAATGCACCAGACCTGCATGCCCAGGGTCTGGCCGGAATAGGTCCAGAATTTGGCGAAGAAGCCAAACAGCATGAACAACAGGACGGTCGAGAGCAGCGGATCACCGTCGAGTGCTCCGGCCTCGGTCAGTGTGCGCATTCTTTCTTCACCGATGATCGCCATCTGAATCATCTTGTAGACGCCGCTGGTGACGATCAGCAAGGCGGTGCACAGCAGGAAGTCATAGAACATCGCAGCCAGGCGACGACCCAGGCCAGCGGCAGGAAATTCGCCCTGGGGATTCAGCAGGTGTTTCGACATGGCGGCTCTCGGCGAAAAAAGAAGCCATTTTACGGGTTTGCGCGCACAAAAAAGCCCCTGATGTCAGCATCAGGGGCTTTTTCGTTACAGAAGATTAACCTTCTGCCTGTACTTCGTCAGCCTGCATGCCTTTCTGGCCTTGCACGGCGATGAAGGTCACTTTCTGGCCTTCTTTCAGGCTCTTGAAACCGTTGCCCTGAATAGCGCGGAAATGCACGAACAGATCCGGACCGCTTTCTGGAGTGATAAAACCAAAACCTTTCTCGTCGTTAAACCACTTGACGGTGCCGCTCTGACGTTGGGACATTTCTTATTTCCTTTGACGCTAAAATTAATGACAGTCTCCTTCTCATGAAAGAGTACTGGGGCTGGTTGCAGGAGAGTAAGAAGACGTCGAACGGGATGTAGCTAACTTGTAGGCTACTGCCCAGGTCACGATTCCAAGCGACCCATGCAAACACAGTGAACAAACTCTACGCCAACTACGGGAGAAAAAACAAGCCCCCGCGAAGGCCCCGGATTTGCTGCGTTATCTGGATGTAGTGGGCGCTCTGGATCGGGCTTATACGATTAGCTTGTTCAGTTGTTTTCGAACGTTATAAGCAAAGTTCATAATCGAAGCTTAGAGTCAAACGATGCACTATTTTATGGCGGTTGCGTTACACATTAGTGCACTGTAAACGCAACCGCGTTACTTATAGGAACATTCAATCAGCCGCGATAGTAGCGTTGCGGAACAAATGGCATTTTGCTTACAAGCAAAGGAACCTTTTTCCCACGAACAATCGCCCACAGCGGCGTCTCGAGAGCGATATAGGCGTTGTCGACGTAACCCATCGCCAGAGGACCACCCAGGGTCGGTCCGAAACCGCCGCTGCAGACGCTGCCGATGATCTCGCCCGCTTCGTTGACGATCTCCGCGCCTTCACGTACCGGGGTACGCTCTTGTGGCAGCAAACCGATACGCTTGCGGCCGACACCACCCTGTTGCTGGGCAAATACGTTTTCAGCGCCCGGGAAACCGCCGGCACGCGCACCATCGGCACGGCGGGGTTTGGAGATGGCCCACAGCAGGCTGGCTTCGATCGGGGTGGTTTCGGTATTCATGTCGTGACCGTACAGGCACAGGCCGGCTTCCAGGCGCAGCGAATCCCGGGCGCCCAGGCCAATGGCCTCGACTTCCGGTTCCGCCAGCAGGGCGCGGGCGAGGGCTTCGGCGTTGGCGGCCGGTACGGAGATTTCGAAACCGTCTTCGCCGGTGTAGCCCGAGCGGCTGACGAAGCAGTCCACGCCCAGCAGCTTCACGCGGGCGAACTGCATGAACGTCATCTTCGCCACTTCCGGTGCCAGGCGCGCCAGTACGGTGACCGCTGCCGGCCCTTGCAGGGCCAGCAGGGCGCGTGCTTCGAACAGCGGCTCAATCTGGCACTGATCGCCGATGTGCTTCTGAAGATGCGCCAGGTCCTGGTCCTTGCAGGCCGCATTGACCACCAGGAACAGCTCATCGTTGCCCAGGTTGGCGACCATCAGGTCGTCAAGGATGCCGCCGGTTTCGTTGGTGAACATGGCGTAGCGCTGCATGCCCACGGGCAGATCGATGATGTCCACCGGCACCAGGCTTTCCAGGGCCTTGGCGGCATTGGCACCGACCAGGCGGATCTGACCCATGTGGGAAACATCGAACAAACCGGCCTGATCACGGGTGTGCTGGTGCTCCTTCATTACGCCCAGCGGGTATTGCACCGGCATGTCATAGCCGGCGAAGGGCACCATGCGTGCACCGAGTTCGATGTGCAAGGCGTGCAATGGAGTTTTCAACAGGTGTTCGGTGGACATATTCAGCTCCTGAAAAAGGCTGCAGATGCAGATGAGCGCGCATCAGCACTCGATAATGTTGACTGCCAAACCGCCACGGGCGGTTTCCTTGTATTTGCTTTTCATGTCGGCGCCGGTCTGGCGCATGGTGCGGATGACCTTGTCGAGGGAGACGAAATGCTGCCCGTCGCCACGCATGGCCATGCGCACGGCATTGATGGCCTTGACCGAGCCCATGGCGTTGCGCTCGATGCAGGGCACTTGCACCAGCCCGCCAATCGGGTCGCAGGTCAGGCCCAGGTTGTGTTCCATGCCGATTTCCGCGGCGTTTTCCACTTGTTGCACCGTGCCGCCAAGAACCTCGCACAGAGCCCCGGCTGCCATCGAACATGCCACCCCGACTTCGCCCTGGCAGCCGACTTCGGCGCCGGAGATCGAGGCGTTTTCCTTGTACAGAATGCCGATGGCCGCGGCGGTGAGCAGGAAGCGCACGACCCCGTCTTCGTTCGCCGTCGGAATAAAACGCATGTAGTAATGCAGCACCGCTGGAACGATCCCGGCCGCGCCGTTGGTGGGCGCCGTGACCACGCGTCCGCCGTTGGCGTTTTCTTCGTTGACCGCCAGGGCGTACAGGTTGACCCAGTCCAGCACCGAGAGCGGGTCGCGCAGGGACGATTCAGGGTTCTTGCACAGTTGCCGGTACAGCGCGGCGGCCCGGCGTTTGACCTTCAGGCCGCCGGGCAGAATGCCTTCGTTGCGGCAGCCGGCGGCGACGCAGTCCTGCATGACCTGCCAGATCTTCAACAGGCCGGCACGGGTTTCCGCTTCCGGGCGCCAGGCACTTTCATTGGTCAGCATCACCTGGCTGATGGACAAGCCGTAAGTGGCGCAGTGACCGAGCAGGTCCTTGGCACTCTTGAAGGGAAAGGTCAGGGGGGTGGCGTCTTCGACGATGCGATCGGCGCCGGCGGCGTCTTCATCGACGACAAATCCGCCGCCCACGGAGTAGTACTCGCGGCTGCGGATTTGCAGGCCCGCCGCGTCGAATGCGCGAAAAATCATGCCGTTGGGGTGATAGGCCAACGGTTTGCGGATCATCGCCAGGTGTTCTTTCTCGTTGAACGCAATGCTGTGTTCGCCGAGCAGGTTCAAGCGCCCTTTGCCGCGAATCTCTTGCAGGCGGGCGGCGACGGTTTCGGTGTCCACGGTGTCGGGGTGTTCACCCTCCAGGCCCAGCAGCACGGCCTTGTCACTGCCGTGGCCCTTGCCGGTGGCGCCGAGTGAACCGTAGAGCTCGACTTTGACGCAGGTGGTCGCTGCCAGCAGCCCTTCACGGCGCAAGCCCTCGACGAAGCGCGCGGCTGCGCGCATCGGGCCGACGGTGTGGGAGCTGGAGGGACCGATGCCAATCTTGAACAGGTCGAACACGCTTAACGACATGGTTGTTCTCCGGTTTCTTGTTATAGGCGCGACATCACGGGAGGGGCTTTGTGTAGGAGCTGCCGCAGGCTGCGATCTTTTGATCCTGCTGTTGATGAAGATCAAAAGATCGCAGCCTGCGGCAGCTCCTACAGGGTTATGCGTGTTATTGAGGGGGGCGAGCGAACCCGCCCCACTCAATGCTTAAGCGTAGCTTTCGATCGACGGGCAGGCGCAGACCAGGTTGCGATCGCCGAACACGTTGTCGACGCGGCCGACCGGTGGCCAGTACTTGCCTTCGATCAAGGACGCAACCGGATACACCGCTTGCTCGCGGCTGTACGGGTGCGACCACTCGCCGACCAGTTCCGCCGCGGTGTGCGGGGCGTTTTTCAGCGGGTTGTCGTCCTTGTCCAGCGTGCCGTTTTCCACCGCGCGGATTTCCTCGCGGATGCGGATCATGGCGTCGCAGAAGCGGTCCAGTTCCTCTTTGGATTCACTCTCGGTCGGCTCGATCATCAGCGTGCCGGCCACCGGGAACGACATGGTCGGGGCGTGGAAGCCGAAGTCGATCAGGCGCTTGGCCACGTCATCGACGCTGATGCCGCTGCTGTCTTTCAGCGGACGCAGGTCCAGGATGCACTCGTGCGCCACCAGGCCGTTGCTGCCGGTGTAGAGCACCGGGTAATGCTCTTCGAGGCGACGGGAAATGTAGTTGGCGTTGAGGATCGCCAGTTGCGAAGCGCGCTTGAGACCTGCGCCACCCATCATCCGAATGTACATCCAGGTGATCGGTAGAATGCTCGCGCTGCCGAACGGTGCCGCGCAGACCGCGCCTTCCTTGCGCGCCATTTGCGCGTGCCCCGGCAGGAACGGGGTCAGGTGCGATTTCACGCCGATCGGGCCAACGCCCGGGCCGCCGCCGCCGTGCGGGATGCAGAAGGTCTTGTGCAGGTTCAGGTGCGACACGTCGCCGCCGAACTTGCCCGGGGCGCAGAGGCCGACCATCGCGTTCATGTTGGCGCCGTCGATGTACACCTGGCCGCCGTTGTCGTGAATGATGCCGCAGATTTCGCGGATGCCTTCCTCGAACACGCCGTGGGTCGACGGGTAGGTGATCATCAATGCCGCAAGATGCTCGCGGTGCTCGATGGCCTTGGCGCGCAGGTCTTCGATGTCGACGTTGCCGCGGGCGTCACAAGCGGTCACGACCACGCGCATACCGGCCATTTGTGCGGTGGCCGGGTTAGTGCCGTGGGCCGAGGACGGAATCAGGCAGATGTCGCGGCGGTCTTCGCCACGGCTCTGGTGATAGGCACGGATTGCCAGCAGGCCAGCGTATTCGCCTTGGGAACCGGCGTTCGGTTGCAGCGAGATCGCGTCGTAACCGGTGGCAGCGCAGAGCATCGCTTCCAGTTCATCGGTCAGTTGCTGATAGCCGGCGCTTTGTTCGGCCGGGGCGAACGGGTGCAGGGCGCCGAATTCGGCCCAGGTCACCGGGATCATTTCGCTGGCAGCGTTGAGTTTCATGGTGCACGAGCCCAGCGGGATCATGGTGCGGTCCAGCGCCAGGTCTTTGTCCGCCAGTTTGCGCAGGTAGCGCATCAGCTCGGTTTCCGAGTGATAACGGTTGAACACCGGGTGGCTGAGGATCGGCGACTGGCGTACCAGCGCAGTCGGGATGGTGGCTTGCACGGAGGCGGCGAGGGCGGCGAAGTCTGGCAGTGCCTTGCCATCGGCCAACAGGGCCCACAGGGTTTCGACGTCGGCCTGGGTGCTGGTTTCGTCGAGGGACAGGCCCAGGCGCTCGGCATCCACTACGCGCAGGTTGATCTGTTGCGCGCGTGCCTGCTCATGTCGGGCGGCAGTTTGCGCGCCGGTGTTCAGCGTCAGGGTGTCGAAGAAGTGTTCCTGTTCGACGCTCAGGCCCAGTGCGCTCAGGCCCTTGGCCAGAATCGCGGTCAGGTGATGCACGCGGTTGGCGATCTGCGCCAGGCCTTTCGGGCCGTGGTAAACGGCGTACATGCTGGCGATATTGGCCAGCAGTACCTGCGCGGTGCAGATGTTGCTGGTGGCCTTCTCGCGGCGGATGTGTTGTTCGCGGGTCTGCATCGCCAGGCGCAGTGCCGGCTTGCCGAAACGGTCCACGGACACGCCGACCAGACGGCCCGGCATGTCACGCTTGAACGCGTCCTTGGTGGAGAAGTACGCCGCGTGCGGACCACCGAAACCCAGTGGCACGCCAAAGCGTTGAGCGCTGCCGATGGCCACGTCGGCGCCGAATTCGCCCGGCGGGGTCAGCACGGTGAGGGCCAGCAGGTCGGCGGCCACGGCCACCAGGGCGTTGGCGGCGTGGAAACGCTCGGTCAGTGCGCGGTAGTCGAAGACGTCACCGTTGCTGGCCGGGTATTGCAGCAGGGCGCCGAAGAACGCACTGAGGTCAGTCAGTTCGCGTTCATCGCCGACCACCACGTCGATGCCCAGTGGCTCGGCACGGGTGCGCAGCACGTCGAGGGTCTGCGGGTGGCAATGCACGGACGCGAAGAACTGGTGGCTGCCCTTGTTCTTGCTCAGGCGCTTGCAGAAGGTCATGGCTTCGGCGGCGGCGGTGGCTTCGTCGAGCAGCGAGGCGTTGGCGATCGGCAGGCCGGTGAGGTCGCTGATCAGGGTCTGGAAGTTCAGCAGCGCTTCGAGACGGCCTTGGGAAATTTCCGGCTGGTACGGGGTGTAGGCGGTGTACCAGGCCGGGTTTTCCAGCAGGTTGCGCAGGATCGGCGACGGCGTGTGAGTGCCGTAGTAACCCTGGCCGATGTAGGTCTTGAACAGCTGGTTCTTGCCGGCGATGTCTTTGATCATCGCCAGGGCGTCGGCTTCGCTCAGGCCGTCTTCCAGGCCGAGGACGCTGGTGCCCTTGATGCTGTCCGGGATGACGCTGGCGCTCAGCGCTTCCAGGGAGTCGAAGCCCAGGCTGTTGAGCATGGCCTGCTCGTCACCGGCGCGCGGGCCGATGTGACGGGCAATGAATTCGTTGGCGGTCGTCAGGTTGACTGTGGTCATGTCGGTGCTCCTCAGGCTTCGGCTTGGGCTTTGATCAGACGGTCGTAAGCGTCCTGATCCAGCAGTTTGGCGACAGCTTGAGCGTCGGCAGGCTGGAAGCGGAAGAACCAGCCTTCGCCCAGCGGATCTTCGTTGACCAGTTCCGGGCTGCTGTCCAGCGCCGGGTTCACTTCCAGCACTTCGCCGTCCAGGGGCATGTACACGCCGCTGGCCGCTTTTACCGATTCCACGGTCGCCGCTTCTGCACCTTTGTCGTAGGACTGCAGCTCGGGCAGTTGTACGAAAACTACGTCGCCCAGTGCGTTCTGCGCGAAAGCGGTGATGCCGACAGTGACGGTGCCGTCAGCTTCGGTGCGCAGCCATTCGTGATCTTCAGTAAAACGCAATTCGCTCATGTGAACTCCTAAGGGGGCCAGACTCGTCTGGTGGACGCGGTGGAATACTGGGGCAATGCCCTGATTTATGAAGGGTAATTAAGCAAGAATGCGGCCAATGTTAATTTATCGTTATAAATCATATAGTTATGAGTATATTTGGGGTCTGTCTATCAACGTGCTGTAGCGAAATCGCTACAGCTGCGAGGGAAGATAAAAGCCGAAGTGGATCAAAGCCTTGCGCAGCGCTGATCGGGGAGGGGTGTAGCGATATCGTTCCGCTGTAGCGCTTTCAGTACAGGTGGAGGTCGTTTCTGGTGTGATTTTGAAGGCGACACAGATCCTGTGGGAGCGGGCTTGCTCGCGAATGCGGTGTGTCATTCACCCAGTAAGGTGACTGATCCACCGCATTCGCGAGCAAGCCCGCTCCCACAGGGTGCTGTGTTGAAGATCAGATTGCGATCCGAACCAATGCCTATGGCTTGTTGGGGATCCCGTACTTGCGCAATCGATGCGCAATCGCCGTGTGGGAGGTTTGCAGGCGGCTGGCCAGTTGGCGGGTGGAGGGGTAGCTGACGTAGAGTTTTTCCAGCAGGGTTTTCTCGAATTCATCCATCGCCTGTTCCAGGCTGTCGACGTCATGGTCGCTCTGGCGCGCCACGGAGGTGCCGGCGATGTCGAGGTCGCCGATGTCCACCAGGCTGCTTTCACAAATGGCGGCGGCGCGGAAAATCACGTTTTGCAGCTGCCGCACGTTGCCCGGCCAACGGTTGCCCAGCAGGGCCGGGTAAGTCCCCGGCGCCAGGCGACAGACCGGGCGCTGGATCTGCGCGCACGCCTGCTGCATGAAATAGCGGGCCAGCAGCAGAATGTCCTGGCCGCGTTCACGCAGCGGCGGGACTTCGACGTTGAGCACGTTGAGGCGGTAAAACAGGTCTTCGCGAAACAGCCCTTCGCTGACCATTTTTTCCAGGTCACGGTGGGTCGCGCTGAGAATCCGCACGTTAACCTTCACTTCGCGATCGCCGCCTACCCGACGAAAACTGCCGTCGTTGAGGAAGCGCAGCAACTTGGCCTGCAAATACGGTGACATCTCGCCGATTTCGTCGAGAAACACCGTGCCCTGGTTGGCCAGTTCCATCAGCCCCGGTTTGCCACCCCGTTGCGCGCCCGTAAAGGCGCCCGGGGCGTAGCCGAACAGTTCGCTTTCGGCGAGGTTCTCCGGCAATGCCGCACAGTTCAATGCCAGAAACGGTGAGTTGTGCCGCGTGCTGATCGCGTGGCAGGCCCGGGCCACCAGTTCCTTGCCGGTGCCGGTTTCACCCTGGATCAACAACGGCGCATCGAGGGCCGCCACCCGTTGCGCGCGAACCTTGAGCGTGCGAATCACCGGTGATTCGCCCAGCAGCGCGTCGAACCCTTCGGCGTGGTCGTGGTGCAGCGCCGACAGGCGTTCGCCGATGCGGTTGGGCGGGTACAGGGTCAGCAAGGCACCGGCGTCGGTGATGGGGGTGGCGTCCAGCAACAGGGTCTGGCCGTTGACGGTGACTTCCCGCAGCGGCAAGCGAAAGCCGTGTTCGAGCAAGGCATCGAGCAGCGCCGGGTCGGCGAACAGGTCGGCCACGCTTTCACCGGCCGGTTCGCGGCCATACAGGGCAATCAGGGCCGGGTTAGCCAGCAGAACTTTGCCGGCACTGTCCAGCGCCAGTACCGGATCGGTCATGGCCGCGAGCAGCGCGTCGAGCTGCAAGTGCCGGCGCTGGCCGGGCAAGATGTCGACCACCGTCACCGCTTGCACGCCACGCACGTTGAACAGGGCATCGCGCAGCTCTTCGAGGACTTCCGGGCTCAGGGTCGGGGCGTCAATGTAGACGTTGGGCGGGACCATTTCCACCGCATCCAGATTGAGGTTGCGCCCACCGAGCAGGGCCAGGACTTCCTGGGTAATACCGACGCGGTCGATGAAGCTGACGTGGATACGCATGGGACGGGTTTGGATTCTGGAATGCGGAGGGTGGCAAGTATGCCTTGGGGCGGGCGATTGGTGAAATCCTGTGGGTGCGGCGCTCCTCCCGCAAATGGGTGTTATCCAATAAAAGTGAGTTTGTCTTTATAGTCTGGCCAATCTGATCATCCTTGGGACTGCGCTCATGAAGTTGCAGCTGAAATTTCAACCGCCCTACGACTGGCCCGCGATGCTCGGTTTTTTGTCAGCGCGGGCAATTGCCGGAATCGAAGAGGTGGTCGACGGCGTTTACTCGCGCAGCATCGGCTTGAAGGGCGTCCACGGCAGCTTGTCGATCCGGCAGGCGACAGCCGATTCACTGGCGCTGACCCTCGATTTTCCCGATCCGGCGGCGGTGCCGGAAATCGTCGTGCGAGTGCGCCGGATGTTCGACCTGGATGCTGACCTGACCGTTTTTCATCGGCACCTGGCGGTTGACCCACTGCTGGCGCGGTTGATCGCCGAGCGTCCGGGGTTGCGTGTGCCGGGGGCGTGGGACGGGTTGGAGCTGGCGATTCGTGCGGTGCTGGGCCAGCAGATCACGGTAACGGCGGCGATCAAACTGGCGGGGAAACTGGTGGCGCACTATGGCGCGCCGCTGGCTTTGCCTCGGGGCGGTTTGACCCATGTATTTCCTCAAGCCGAGGTGTTGGCAGCAGCGGATCTGGCGACGTTGGGAATGCCGAAAAGTCGTGGCCGCACGTTGTCGGGCGTGGCCCAGGCGTTGCTGGATGATCCGCTGTTGTTCGAACCGGATCGGCAGGGCGGGGTGGCGCGAATGCTGGCGTTATATGGCATTGGTGACTGGACGGCGCAGTACATTGCCCTGCGGCAGTTGCGCGAGATGGATGGATTCCCGACGGGGGATGTGGGGTTGATCAATGCGTTGGCGGCGCTTGAGGGGGAGGCGGTGACGGCTCGGCAGTTGCAGTTGCGAGCGGAAGCGTGGCGGCCTTACCGGGGATATGCGGCGCAGTTGCTTTGGACTTCGTTGAGTCGGCCTGATTGATCCGAAATTTTTATCGACTGTTCCGGCCTCTTCGCGAGCAAGCCCGCTCCCACGGTTGACCGAGTTCGCAGGGACGGACGCGATCAAAATGTGGGAGCGGGCTTGCTCGTGAAAGCGATTGGACAGTCACCACCATTGCGCGCGATGAGAACCCAATTCAGCAGCCGCAATCGCCCACTGCACTGGCGTCCCGGTGATCTTCAGGGGTACATGCAATCGATGCGCCGGGCCCCAGGGTGTTTGTTCAATCAGCACTCCCTGATCGTTTTCATCCTCTGCCCGCAACGTCTGCACAGGGCCGGGGCCCTGCTCGATCAACAACGTTGCCGTGCGCGCCAGCGACAGGCGCGCCGATCCACCGCGCCCGCTGCCCAAGCGCCTTGCCAACAACGTGATCGCACTGGCCGCCATCAGATACCCGGTGGCGTGATCGAGGGCTTGCACGGGCAAGGGCGTCGGCTTTTCCGCGTGCTTCCAGTGCATGCCGGCGTCGGCAATGCCGCTGCTCATCTGCACCAGGCTGTCAAAGCCGCGACGGTTCTGCCACGGGCCGCTCCAGCCATAGGCGTTGAGGCTCACATCGATCAGGCCAGGGGCCAGTTTTTGCCGCTCGTTGACACCGTATCCCAGTCCTTCCAGCGCATCGGTGCGGTAGCCGTGGAGCAGGATGTCGGCGTCCTTGAGCAGGTGTTCAAACACACGGCGGTCGGCGTTGTCATGCAGGTCCAGGCGTGCACAACGCTTGCCCAGCGTCATTTCCGGCACTACGCCCGGTTCGTTCCAGGTGGGCGGGTCGATACGCAGGACGTCGGCGCCAAGTCCCGCGAGAAAGCGGCTGGCGACGGGGCCGGCGAGTACGCGGGTCAAATCCAGCACCTTGATTCCGGCCAGCGGTTGCGCCACCGAGCCTTGCCACGGTTGGGTATTGGCGCTGCCGTGATGGCTGAACTGAATCAGCGGTTCGGCATTCACGGCGTGACCCTGCGGATGCATCTGCCACTGTTCCCAAGTGCGCATCTCGGCGGCGCAGCCACCGGCATCGACTACGGCTTGCTCCAGATCGCTCTTGGCCCATTGCTCCACTTTGCTGGCCACCGCCGCACGGTCGACGCAGGCGCCCAGCACCGATTCGGCGGCAGCGCGGTGATGGGGGGCATTGGTGTGCAGGCGAATCCAGCCATCCCTGGCGGCATAGTCACCGGCGATGGGGTCCCACAACGGTGGCACGCTCCAGCCCACTGGGCGGATCGAGCTGGAGAACCAGAACGAGGCGAGGCGCCGGTCTACTTCGAGACCGGGCAAGCGTCCGGTTTGTTGCTGCAATAATTCGCTGATGGCCTGGCCGGCGGCAGCGATGCTGGCGCTGGCGAGGTCGGTGACGGCGAACGCCGAGGGCAAGGCGCCGGTGGCGGTGAACGGGATTGGCGTGTGCGGCAAGCCGAGTGCGGCTTGAATGGACGTGAGTAAATCAGTCATCGAAGGCCCTCCGGAACGAGAGCCCGAGCATAGAACAAAAAACCAGTTGGCTTGATGAAAACCTTGTGGGAGCGGGCTTGCTCGCGAAGTCGATGGGTCACTCCCCTGATTGGTTGAATGACACACCGCTTTCGCGAGCAAGCCCGCTCCCACATTGGGTTAGTGTCGGGTGGGCTACACCCGGAACTGGTCCATCAGTTTCATCTGGTGGGTGGTCAGGTGGTTGAGCTGGCTGCTGATCTGCGCCGATTCGGTGGCTTGTCCGGTCAGGGTTTCAGTCACGGAGCGGATCGCCGAGACGTTGCGGTTGACCTCTTCGGCCACCGCGCTTTGCTGTTCGGCGGCGCTGGCGATTTGCAGGTTCATGTCGCTGATCACGGTGACCGCGTCACTGATTTTGCTCAGGGCCTGGACCGCTTGCTGGATCTGCCCGGCATTGCTGTGGGCCTGGGTCTGGCTCGAATGCATGGTGGCGACCACGCCGCGAGTGCCACTCTGGATGCGTTCGATCACCAGGCGAATTTCCTCTACCGAATCCTGGGTACGCTTGGCCAGGTTGCGCACCTCATCGGCGACCACCGCAAAGCCGCGACCGCTTTCCCCGGCGCGGGCGGCCTCGATTGCCGCATTCAGTGCCAGCAGGTTGGTTTGTTCGGCGATGCTGCGGATCACCTCCAGCACCGAGCCGATCTGCTCGCTGTTCACCGCCAGCGCTTCGACTTCAGTCACGGCCTTGCTGACCTCGTCGGCCAGCTGATTGATGTCGCGGGTGCTGCGCTCGATGATCTGCATGCCATCACGGGCCGACTGGTCGGCGCCCTTGGCGGCACTGGCTGCGTTCGACGCACTGTTGGCGACATCGTGGGCGGTGGCGCTCATTTCGTTGGAGGCGGTGGCGACCTGGTCGATTTCGCGGAACTGCACCTGCATGCCTTCGCTGGTCTGGCGGGCGATTTCCGAAGACTGGTCGGCGGTGCCGCGGGCGTCAGTGATGCTCTGCTTGATCTGCGCGATGGTCGGTTGCAGCTTGTCGAGAAAGCGGTTGAACCAGCTGACCAGCTCGCCCAGTTCATCTTTCTTGCTGTAGTGCAGGCGTTGGGTCAGGTCGCCGTCGCCGCTGGCAATTGCCTTGAGCATCTGGGCCACGCTGTTGATCGGCCGGGTGACGCCCGAGGCGGTGAGCCAGATCAGCAACAGGCCGATCAGCCCGGCAATGATTGCAACGACCACGGCCTTGATCGTGCCGGTTTGCTGGGCATCGTCGAGCACCTCTTGCAGTTTCACCGAATCGGCCAGCAGCACTTGCTTGGGCAAATCGATCACCACGCCCCAGGGCTTGGAGTCATTGATCGGGCTGACCGGGTAGACCGCGCGGATCAGGTCACCCTGTTCGAGAATTTTCGGTGCGCCCGCGCCGAGTAACTGCAGGACGTCCTTGCCGACCGCGCCCAGCGTGTCGCCGATGCTCTTGCCCACTTTTGCCGGATCGATGCTGTAAGCCGCCATCACCCCGGTACCTGAGACGATCAGCATGTGGCCCGCGCTGTTGAACAGCTCGCGCTGGGAGTCGACCGCCGCCGCTTGCAGGGCATCGAGGGCGATGTCGATACCGACCACGCCAATGGCCTTGCCTTCCACCAGCAGCGGCACGGAAATGCTGGTCATCAACACGTCCTTGCCGCCGACGGTATCGGCATAAGGGTCGAGCAGGCAGGTGCGCTTGCTGTCCCGAGGGCAGGTGTACCAGACGTTGTAGGGCGTGCCGCTGAGGTTCAGGGTGGTTTTGGTCATGTCCTCTTCGACCATGATCGTGTTCAGCGCTTCACCCCCGGCACGGCTCCAGTAGGTCGCGAAGCGGCCGATCTCGTTCGACTGGCGGGCGGCGTCACCGACGAACTCGCTGTCCTTGCCATCCAGGCCGTTGGGTTCGAAAGCCAGCCAGATGCCCAGCACTTTAGCGTTGCGTTCAAAGGCGGTTTTCAGGCTCTGGTTCAACTCTTCGCGCAGGGCGCCGGGCTCAAGCGAACGCTTGGCGGCCATGTTGCGCATGTCCTTGATCTGATCCGCCAGGGCGGTCACCACGGTCAGGGTTTCACCAAACGTCTTCTGCACCCGCACCGCTTGTTCGGCGGCCTTGGCCTGGAGCAGGTTCTGCACACTGGAAGTGAGCATTCGGCTGCTGGAATCGCTGACCAGTTCATCGTTCTGATTGGTCTGGTAGAAGTTCATGGTCACGATCAGCGCGACCACGCCTAACAGGCACAGACCGGAGAGCAGGACAGTTTTCAGGCGGATGGACAGTGAGTCGAACATAGGGCGAACTCGCGAATGGATGAGTGTTGGCGGTGAGTCGGGCTCGACTCGATACGCCAAGTCCTTTCAGCGTCATTCATGGCGCATCGGCGTGGGGAGAGGGTTGCATGAGGGGTGATCCGACGAACGGTAGTTGTTGAACGTTTGCGCGGTAAAATGTGCCGAAAAGCGATAAAAAACAGGAAAAATCGCGGGAAGGATCAGGAGGGCTGGGGCGAAGATTCCGGCCGCGACCAGATCCACAGGTTTCCCAGCCCCATCCCGGCAATCGCCAGGTAGATAGGCCAACCGTGGTCGAGCATCACCAGCATCAGCGTGGCGCACAACAGCATGCTCGCGGTGGCACTGACCTTGGCCCGGCGCGCGATGATCTTGCCGTTGCGCCAGTTGCTCAGGATTGGTCCGAACAACCGGTGATTTTCCAGCCACGCACTCAAGCGCGGCGAACTGCGGGTGGCAGCCCAGGCGGCGAGCAGGATGAACTCGGTGGTCGGCAGGCCAGGAATGACGATGGCGATGAGGCCGATGCCCAGGCTGATGTAGGCCAGCAGGCCAAAGAGAAGGCGGGTGAGTTTGGAGGTGGCAGGCATTTTGAGGCTTGATCGGAATCCAGCGGCTGACTCGGTCCCTTGTGGGAGCGGGCTTGCTCGCGAATGCGGTGTGTCAGGTACATCAATGTTGGCTGACACTCCGCTTTCGCGAGCAAGCCCGCTCCCACAGGGGGTGTGTTTCCTCAGACGAGTTCTGGGGTGTAAGCCTGCTCCAGCAACACCGTGAAGTGGTTGAAGGCATCGATGGCGCCTTTGTCCAGTTCGGCTTCTTCCTCGGCGCTGAGCTCCAGCTCATCGAGGGTCTTGACGAAGGTTTTCCAGCCTTGCGCGCGGCCACCGGCGGGTTCGCCCAGGTGACGGGCGCCGAAGGTTTCGCTCAGGCCTAGTCCCACGGCACGCTTGATCAGGAATGCCGCACCCAGCTTCGAACCTTCGGAGACGAAGAGCCAGCCCAATGCCTCGGCTTTGCTTGGGTTGTTCACCGCTCCCGTAACCGGCGCCGGTACGTCGGTGTCCAGGTCTGCGAGGTCAGCCTTGGCGGCCTCGGCACGGCAACGTGCAGGCAGGTCCGGGACAATGGCGGTCAGTTCGGTATCGTTGTACAGCGCGACCAGTTCCGACTGGAACAGGTACTGCGCCACGACGAAACGGGCGAAATTGGCCTGGGTTTCGAACGGTGCGTGGGCTTTGACCAGGGCGTCGAGCTTGCTATGGGGTTCGTGGGTGATCTGGTTCAGGCGTTGCGAGCGCAAGGCCGGGCGTTGGGCTGTGTCCTGAGTCATGGGAAATCCTTGAGAAAGTGAAGTGCCTGGTAACAAGACGAATGAGCTGACGCATGACAGTAAAAATTCCTCGTTGCGCGGCGTGCATCAAGTCGCGCACGAGGTGGGCTGAATCAGATATCCCAAACCAGATTGATCGCGAAGTTACGGCCCGGCTGGGTCAGGCGATCGAGGTTGGCCGGTTGGGTCACCGAGGCTTCGCCGACGCTGTCGTAGCCGCGCACATCGTCCCACTGCCAGTATTTTTTGTTGGTCAGGTTGTACAGGCCGGCATTGACCGTTACGTCGTCGGTGACCTTGTAGAACCCGGCCAGGTCGAGCACGCCAAAGCCAGGGGTCTTGAACTGGGTGCTGGTGCCGTCCGGCGTGTTGAAGCTGGTGCTGTCTACCCGGGTCTGGCGCTTGACCAGCGTCCAGCTGAGCAGGGCGCCGTATTGCTCCTGGTCATAACCCAGGCCGAACACGCCGGTCAGCGGGTTGATGCTGTTCAGCGGTTGGCCGCTGTCGTCATTGCGACCGTACAGGTAGGACACCGAACCCTGGGTGTACAGGCCGTTTGGCGCGCCGAAGGTATCCAGGTTCAGGCGGCCCTTGAGCTCCACGCCCTTGATGGTGGCGTGCTTGATGTTGTTGCTCTGGAACGTGGTCTCGTCGTAACCGGGGGTGATGGCGTTCTCGTCGATGAAGTCGCGATATTTGTTGTAGAACACCGCGACATCGAAAGTGCCCGCCTCGAACCGGCCGCGCAGGCCCGTTTCATAGCTCTTGCTCTTTTCCGGTTCCAGGTCGGGGTTCGGCGCGACCTGATAGCCTCCGGCCACGTTTTCGAAGCGACCATACAGGGCCTTGGCGGTCGGCGTGCGGAAGCCTTCGGCGTATTGGCCATACCAGGTGTAGTTGTCGTTGAAGCTGTAGGTGGTGCCGAATTTTGGCGACAGGCGATGCCAGGTCTTGGTGTCATCGTTGACTTCACCGTTGCCACTCTGGTCGGCGGTGGCGAGGAACTCGTCCGTCAGGTGTGGCTTGAGTTGGGTGTAGTCGTAGCGCAGGCCCGGCACGAAGGTCCAGTCGTTCCAGGCGATCTGGTCCTGGGCGAACACGCTGTAGGTGTGGACGGTCGGGTCCGGGAAGTCGCTGGCCGGGGTCAGGGTATCGGTAGGGCTGACAGCGCCGATGACGCGGCAAGCGCCGGCCACGGTCAGGCAGGTGCCGGTACCCGTGCGAAGGCCGGTGACCTTGTCTTGCTTGAGGGTGGTGCCGTAGGTCACGAGGTGCTCGGTGTCGGCAATGGCAAAGGCCTTGTCAGCCTGGGCATCGAACACCCATTGACGGTCCTTGTAGGTGGTATCACGGTTACGCAGCACCGTTCGTGCGGGGGGCGCGTAGATTTCCTGGGTGAATTGGTCGGTCTTGGCGATCTGATAGTTCAGCGACCATTTGATGTTGTCGGCCAAGGCGCTATCCAGACTGAAATTGTGCTCCAGCCCGAAGCGCTCACGGGTGATGGTATCGTTGCCGGTACGTGATTTGTAATAACCGAAACCGCGCCCGGCGTTGAACGGCCCGCCCACGGCGCTCAACTGATTGGTGTCGCGGTCGTCCTTGTAGTGCTCGTAGGTCAATCCGAAACGCGCGTCGTCGGCGTAGTCCCAGCCCAGTTTGGCCAGGACATTGGTGGTGCGCACGTCCTCGGGGTTGGCTTCGGTGCGGTTCAGGCCGGTGCCGCCGGTTTCGCCGTAGGATTCGGTTTCATGCCCGTTACGCTGGCTCAGGTGCAGCAGGCCGTCGAAGTCACCGGTGCGACCCGCCACGGTGCCGGAGGTCAGCCAGCTGTCATCGGCGGAGCTGTAGCCGGTCTTCAAGCGTGCGCCGACGTCCTGGCCTGGCTTGATGATGTCGTCCGGATCGAGCGTGTAGTAGCTGACAGCGCCCCCGATGGCATTGCTGCCGTACAGCACCGACGCCGGACCGCGCAGGATTTCCACGCGCTTGACGATTTCCGGGTCGACATAATTACGGTTGGTCTGGGCATACGGACCGTTGAAGAAGCCGTCGGGCACTTGAACGCCGTCGACCTGGGTCAGCACGCGGTCACCGTCGATGCCGCGGATGTTGTAGCCGGAAAGGCCAGCGCGGGTGCCGGCACCCCCCACCGAAACCCCCGGCTCGTAGCGCACCAGATCCTTGATGTTGTTGACGTTGTTGCGGTCGAGGTCTTCGCGGGTTTGAACGGTGACGGTGCTGGGCACGCTGCTCACGTCCTGTTCCTGGCGGGTGGCGCTGATGGTCAGCTGTTCAAGGTTGAGGGCCCCGGCGATGGTGCGCCGCTCCAGCACGATGTTGTTGTTGCCCAGCTTGCGATAGCTCAGGTTGGTCCCCACCAACAGGCGATCCAGGGCTTTTTCCGGCGGTAGCGAGCCGCGTGCACCCGGTGAAGAAACGCCTTGCGCCAGTTCTGCCGGCAAGCCCACCTGCCAGCCTGTCACGGCGGTAAAGGCATTGAGTGCCGAGACCAGCGATTGCGGCGCGATGGCGAACGAGTAATCCCCCATGTTGCGGCTGGGCTGCTCGGCCGTGGCGGCCATGAGCGGCGCGGTGCCGGCCATCAGGATGGCGGCGGTCAGCAGCGACAGCACGCGGGAGGGGGAAGAGGACTGGCGGGTAAGGCGAGAGGACATCGATAGCGCTCCGTGTCGCACGAATCTTTATAGGTGCTGATTGGCACTCAGAGAGATGCGAATCAATTGCATTGGCTATAACGAGACGTACGAGGTTTGCCTATCGAGTAAAAATAATTCTCATTCAGTTAATGATGACCAGCGCCGGGAATTCCTTGAGCCGTGCCGAAGTGATGTGGGCCAGCGAGCGGACCACGTCCAGCGGCTGGTCGAGACGGTAATTGCCGGTAACGGCCACATCCGCCAGCTGCTCGTTGTTGTTGATGATCCAGCCCGGATAGTAACGGCCAAGCTCCGCCAGCACCTGGCTCAGCGGGCAGTTCTCGAACACCAGCCGACCCTGCACCCAGGCCAGGTCGGTGGCGGCATCGAGCCTGGCCGGGCGGTCGAAACCGTTGGGGCCGATGCGGATGCTTTCCCCGGCGGTCAGGCGAACCCGCGCGTCGTCGCGGGTGGCGCGCAGGTCGACATCCCCGCGTTGCACCCGAACCTGGGCCACGCCATCCAGGTAACGCACGGCGAATGCCGTATCGCGAACGCTGGCGGTGACGGGGCCGGCATCAATCTCCAGCGCTTGGCCGTGGTGAGGCTGCACCTCGAAAAACGCTTCGCCCTGATACAGGCGAGCCACGCGCTGCTGGTCATTGATGGTGCTGGAAAATGCCGAGTTGGTGTTGAGCAGGACTTTCGAACCGTCCTCCAGTTGCAGGCGCTGGCGTTCACCGACCACGGTCAGGTGATCGGCCTGCAAGCGCATGGGCAGATTGCTGAAACTGAACAGGCCGAGGATCAGCACGGCGGCGGTGGCCAAAGGCTTCCAGTGCGGGCGCAGGCGCGACAGCACCGTGACCTTGGCTGGCTTCGACGCCAGGCTCTGCGCGCACTGCGTGACTTGCGGACCGTTCCAGATCGCTTGGGCCCTGGCAAACGCTTCGGCATGCGCCGGGTCGGCCGCGAGCCATTGGTGGAACTGGCGAGTCTGTTCTTCGCTCGGGCTGTCCAGCACGATCAGCCAGTCCAGGGCCTGGTCCATCGCGTCTGCAGTAGCCTGCGCCGGTGAGGGCGAAGGGGAGCGGTGGGTGTCCGTCACGGTGTTTCCTCGGCGTGTCTGTGCACGGCTGTTTTTTTAGTGAAGCGCAAAAGAGGGGCAAGGGTAGTCCTGATGAACAAAGCCGTCGAGCCGTGGGCGACTCAGTGGCCGTTCAGCCGGTCGGCGACCCCAACGCAAATGCTCATGATCAGCTTCAGCTCTTTCTGCACGGTGCTGAGCGAGACGCCGAGCTTTTCCGCGATCTCCAGATAGCTGTGCCCGTGCAGGCGGCTGAGGATGAAAATCTGTTGCTGGCGGGCGCTGAGTTGACTGAGGCGCACGTTCAGGCGTTCAAGCAATTGTTCGGCATGGGCGGCATCCTCGGCACTGCTGGCGGGGGCGGCGACGCTTTCCACCACATCCAGCGGCACGTCGTCGACCATGGTGCGCGAGTGGATGCGCCGCGCGCGCAAATGGTCCAGCGCCAGGTTGCGGGCGGTCTGGAAAACAAAGGGTTCGAGGTGATCGATGGTCCGCTCGCCGAGCGCACGGGTGACGCGCAGGTAGGTCTCCTGCAGGAGGTCTTCGGCGGTGCTGTGATTGTTGACCATCCGCTCCAGCGTGCGCAGCAGAGAGAGGCGCTGGGTGATGAAAACGTCGTTGAAGCGCGATTGACTCACGGGAGGACCTGATCCATTTCGAGCGAATGATAATGCTTATCATCCACTCGAGTGGTCAAGTATTGATTTGTGAAGGTTTACGCACGGCCCTGCAGGTACGTCGCGTAATCCGGGATCCGGTGCGCATGCGCCTGGTCCATCAGCGGGCTGCTGAGCAGGTAGTCGGCGCTGCATTCATTGCACGCCACCGGAATGTTCCAGACCGCCGCGACCCGCAGCAACGCCTTGATGTCCGGGTCGTGTGGCTGCGGTTCGAACGGGTCCCAGAAGAACACCAGCATGTCGACCCGTTGCTCGGCGATGCGCGCACCGAGCTGTTGGTCGCCGCCCAGCGGGCCGCTGATCATGCTCTCCACGGGCAAGTCGAGACGTTGTTGCAATAACAACCCCGTGGTGCCGGTGGCCACCAGTTCATGTTGCGCGAGCCGGTCTTTCTGCCGCTCGGCCCAGTCCAGCAAAAACACTTTGCAGTGGTCATGGGCGACCAGGGCGATGCGCTTGCGCGCGGCCATGGTTTTTTGGGTGAAGGTAATTCCGATCATCGATGACGCTCCGGAAATGGCACGCACCTTGTAGGAGCGAGCCCTGCTCGCGATGAGCTGTCAGACACCGCGGGGCATCAGGTTCCCTGCGTTATCGTTGACGACCATCGCGAGCAGGGCTCGCTCCTACAGGTAGGGGGGGCTTATTCAGCGTTACACAGCGCCAGGCAGTTATCGAGCATGCGGTTGGAGAAGCCCCATTCGTTGTCGTACCAGGCCAGCACCTTGAGCAGCTTGCCGCTGGATTTGGTGTGGTTGGCGTCGAAGATCGACGACAGCGGGTTGTGATTGAAGTCGCTGGAGACCAGCGGCAGGGTGTTGTAGCCGAGGATCCTGGAGTGCAGGCTGGCCTGCTTGAGCAGTTCGTTGACTTCATCGGCCGACGCTTCGCGCTTGAGCTGTACGGTCAGGTCCACCAGCGACACGTTGATCACCGGCACGCGCACCGCCATGCCGGTCAGTTTGCCCGCCAGTTCCGGCAGCACCAGGCCGACGGCTTCAGCGGCGCCGGTCTTGCTCGGGATCATGTTCTGGGTGGCGGAACGGGCGCGGTACGGGTCGGTGTGATAGACGTCGGTCAGGTTCTGGTCGTTGGTGTAGGCGTGGATGGTGGTCATCAGGCCGCTTTCGATGCCCAGCTCGCGGTGCAGCACCTGGGCCACCGGGGCCAGGCAGTTGGTGGTGCACGAGGCGTTGGAAATAATCTGGTGCGACTGGCGCAGAATGTCGTGGTTGACGCCATACACCACGGTGGCGTCGGCGCCCTTGGCCGGGGCCGAGATGATCACTTTGCGGGCGCCGGCCGTAATATGCGCGGCGGCTTTGGCGCGGTCGGTGAACAGACCGGTGCATTCGAATACCACATCAATCTTTTCCGCAGCCCAGGGCAGGTCGGCCGGGTTGCGAATGGCGCTGACCGCGATACGGTCGCCGTTGACGGTCAGGCTTTCCTGATCGTGCTGGACATCGGCGTCGAACGTGCCGTGAACAGTGTCGTACTTGAGCAAGTGCGCATTGATCGCGCTGTCGCCCAGGTCATTGATGGCGACGATCTGCAAATCCTGACGATAGCCTTGGGTATAGAGTGCGCGAAGGACGTTACGGCCAATGCGGCCAAAACCATTGATTGCTATTCGAAGAGTCATTTATCAGCGCCGCCGTCGTTTTGTTGTTGGAATTACAAGATTATTCGCAAAAAAATAGAAAACAAGCCTTTTTAATGGCAATATTTTGTTCAATCTACAACGAGTGACCTGAATCAACTGGTCCAAATGGTCAACAAAGCCGTCTGTCATCCCATCGACATCGGCTTGTGATCAGCATAGACAATCAGGTCGCCACATCCGTTAGCCTGGAGTTCTACACATGCATCCCCGCGTCCTTGAGGTCACCGAACGGCTTATCGCCCGCAGTCGCGCCACGCGTGAGGCTTACCTTGCACTGATTCGCGGTGCGGCCAGCGACGGTCCGATGCGCGGCAAGCTGCAATGCGCCAACTTCGCCCATGGCGTGGCCGGTTGCGGCAGCGATGACAAGAACAGCCTGCGGATGATGAACTCCGCCAACATTGCGATTGTTTCGTCATATAACGACATGCTCTCGGCGCACCAGCCGTACGAAGTCTTCCCGGAGCTGATCAAAAAGGCCCTGCGTGAAATCGGCTCCGTCGGCCAGTTCGCCGGTGGCACGCCGGCCATGTGCGATGGCGTGACCCAGGGCGAGCCGGGCATGGAGCTGAGCCTGCCGAGCCGCGAAGTGATCGCGCTGTCCACTGCCGTGGCGCTGTCCCACAACATGTTCGATGGCGCGTTGATGCTCGGCATCTGCGACAAGATCGTGCCGGGCCTGATGATGGGGGCGTTGCGCTTCGGTCACCTGCCGATGATCTTCGTGCCGGGCGGGCCGATGGTGTCGGGCATTTCCAACAAGCAGAAAGCCGATGTGCGCCAGCGCTATGCCGAAGGCAAGGCCAGCCGCGAAGAGCTGCTGGAGTCGGAAATGAACTCCTACCACAGCCCGGGCACCTGCACCTTCTACGGCACCGCCAATACCAACCAGTTGCTGATGGAAGTCATGGGCCTGCACTTGCCGGGCGCCTCCTTCGTCAACCCGAACACGCCGTTGCGCGATGCCCTGACCCGCGAAGCGGCGCATCAGGTGACACGACTGACCAAGCAGAATGGCAACTTCATGCCGATCGGCGAAATCGTCGACGAGCGTTCGATCGTCAACTCAATCGTCGCGCTCAACGCCACCGGCGGCTCGACCAACCACACCCTGCACATGCCGGCCATCGCCATGGCGGCGGGTATTCAGTTGACCTGGCAGGACATGGCCGACCTCTCCGAGGTGGTGCCGACCCTGAGCCACGTCTACCCGAACGGCAAAGCCGACATCAACCACTTCCAGGCGGCGGGCGGCATGTCGTTCCTGATCCGCGAACTGCTGGAAGCCGGGTTGCTCCACGAAAACGTCAACACCGTGCTGGGTCACGGCCTGAGCCGCTACACCCAGGAGCCGTTCCTCGACAATGGCGAGCTGGTCTGGCGCGAAGGCGTAACTGAAAGCCTCGACGAAACCATCCTGCGCCCGGTCGCCCGCGCGTTTTCGCCAGAGGGCGGCTTGCGGGTGATGGAAGGCAACCTCGGTCGCGGGGTGATGAAGGTCTCGGCCGTTGCCCTGGAAAACCAGATCGTCGAAGCACCGGCCATGGTGTTCCAGGATCAGCAGGACCTGGCCGATGCGTTCAAGGCCGGTTTGCTGGAAAAAGATTTTGTCGCGGTGATGCGCTTCCAGGGCCCGCGCTCCAACGGCATGCCGGAGCTGCACAAAATGACGCCGTTCCTCGGCGTGCTGCAGGATCGCGGCTTCAAAGTCGCCCTGGTGACCGACGGGCGCATGTCCGGCGCGTCGGGGAAAATCCCGGCGGCCATTCACGTCAGCCCCGAAGCTTATGTGGGTGGCGCTTTGGCGCGGGTGCAAGAGGGCGATATCATCCGCGTCGATGGCGTCAAAGGCACTTTGGAGATCAAGGTGGACGCCGAGGAATTCGCAGCGCGCACGCCGGCCAAGGGCCTGTTGGGTAACAACATCGGCACCGGTCGCGAGCTGTTCGGTTTCATGCGCATGGCCTTCAGCTCGGCGGAGCAGGGCGCCAGCGCCTTTACTTCTGCCCTGGAGACGCTTAATTGAAACTGGCTTTGGTCGGTGACATCGGTGGGACCAACGCACGGTTCGCGTTGTGGAAAAACCAGCAGCTGGAATCGGTCCAGGTGCTGGCGACGGCCGACCATGCCAGCCCGGAAGAGGCGATCAGCCTCTACCTGAGCGGGCTGGGCCTGGCGCCGGGTTCGATCGGTTCGGTGTGCCTGTCGGTGGCCGGTCCCGTGAGCGGTGATGAGTTCAAGTTCACCAACAACCACTGGCGCCTCAGTCGCAAGGGCTTCTGTCAGACCTTGCAGGTCGAGCAACTGTTGCTGGTCAACGACTTCTCGGCGATGGCCCTGGGCATGACCCGTTTGCAGCCGGGCGAATTCCGCGTGGTCTGCGAAGGCACGCCGGAGCCGTTGCGCCCGGCGGTGGTGATCGGCCCCGGCACCGGATTGGGCGTCGGCACCTTGCTCAATCTCGGCGAAGGGCGTTTTGCCGCGTTGCCGGGTGAGGGCGGTCACGTCGATTTGCCGCTGAGCAGCCCGCGTGAGACTCAACTGTGGCAGCACATCTTCAATGAGATCGGCCATGTCAGCGCCGAAACCGCGTTGAGCGGCGGCGGTTTGCCGCGTGTCTATCGGGCGATCTGTGCGGTCGATGGACACGAACCCGTACTCGATACCCCGGAAGCCATCACCGCCGCCGGCTTGGCGGGCGATCCGATTGCCCTGGAAGTGCTCGAACAATTCTGCTGCTGGCTCGGTCGCGTGGCCGGCAACAACGTGCTGACCACCGGTGGGCGCGGTGGCGTCTACATCGTCGGCGGCGTGATCCCGCGCTTCGCCGATTTCTTCCTCGACAGCGGCTTCGCCCGATGCTTTGCCGACAAGGGTTGCATGAGCGATTACTTCAAGGGGATACCGGTGTGGCTGGTGACCGCGCCGTATTCGGGGCTGGTTGGAGCGGGTGTGGCGCTGGAACAATCAATCCCCGCGTGAAATGCGATCAAAATGTAGGAGTGAGCCTGCTCGCGATGACGGTGTGTCAGTCAACAGAAATGTTGAATGCAAAACCGCAATCGCGAGCAGGCTCACTCCTACAGTGGTTTGTGGTGTTTGTAAAAATGGTGCTTAAGGCATAATCCGCCCCAATTCAAACAACAAGGACGCCGCCCCGTGAGCTCAGCCAGGTCGATTTTGTTGGTCGATGACGATCAAGAGATACGCGAGTTGCTGGACACCTACCTGACCCGCGCCGGTTTCCAGGTCCGTACCACCCCCGATGGCGCCGGTTTTCGCCAGGCACTGAACGATGAACCCAGCGACCTGGTGATCCTCGACGTGATGCTGCCGGACGAGGACGGTTTCAGTCTGTGCCGCTGGATACGCCAGCACCCCAAGCGGGCGCAGGTGCCGATCATCATGCTCACCGCCAGTTCCGACGAGGCCGACCGGGTTATCGGCCTGGAGCTGGGCGCCGACGATTACCTGGGCAAACCGTTCAGCCCGCGTGAATTGCAGGCGCGCATCAAGGCTTTGTTGCGCCGGGCCCAGTTCGGCCAGGAGCGCTCCGGCAGTGAAGTGCTGGCCTTCGATGACTGGCGGCTGGACATGGTCAGCCACCGCCTGTTCCACATCGATGGCGAAGAGGTGATTCTGTCCGGCGCCGACTTCGCCCTGTTGAAGCTGTTCCTCGATCACCCCCAGCAAATCCTCGACCGCGACACCATCGGCAACGCCACCCGTGGCCGTGAACTGATGCCCCTCGACCGCATCGTCGACATGGCGGTCAGTCGCCTGCGCCAGCGCCTGCGCGACACGGAAAAACCGCCACGGCTGATTCGTACCGTGCGCGGCAGCGGCTACCAACTGGCGGCCAATGTGATTGCCAGCAATGGTCACTGAGCCCCTGCGCAAGCTGGCCCGGCGGATGCCGGTACCGCGCTCGCTGCTGGGGCGCATGTTGCTGCTGACCCTGCTGGCGGTGTTGTTCGCCCAGACATTGTCGAGCGTGATCTGGGTCTCGCAGTTGCGTGCCACTCAACTGGCAGGCCTAGTCACCAGTGCCCGCAGCCTCGCCCATTCGATGACCGCCAGTGTCAGTTACTTCCGCTCGTTGCCGGTGGCCTTTCGGCCGTTGGTGCTCGATCAGTTGCGCAGCATGGGCGGCACGCGGTTCGTGGTCACGCTCAACGACAAGCCCCTGGGCATGGAAGTGCTGCCGATCACCCCGCGCAAGGCTGCCGTGATCAAGGCGGTGGACGAAGTTCTGCGTCAGTCGCTGGGCCAGGACACCGATATCTCGGTGACTTTTGTCAGCCCGGAAGACCTGCGGATCTTCAATGGCGGCCTGAAACTCGATGAGTTGCCGCGCTCCTGGGCGCACTACGCGCTGACCCTGGAGCCGGTGAACCCGCCGGTGCTGGTGACGCAGATCCAGATGGCGCCCGGCGAATGGCTGTACATCGCCTCGTTGCTGCCCGAGCCCTACACCAGTCTTGAAGAACAAGGCCTGCCGGCGCAGCAGGTGTGGTTCATCGTACTCACCAGCGGCTTTTTGCTGTTGTTCATCGGCCTGCTGGTGCACTGGCAGAGCCGGCCGCTCAAGCGCCTGGCGCGGGCGGCGCGGGACCTGTCGCTGGGGGCCGACGTCGAGCCGGTGGCCGAGGGCGGCGGTAGTGAAGTGGTCGAAGTCGGCCGTGCCTTCAACACCATGCGCGAGCGCATCAGCCGCTACCTGACCGAACGCAGCCAATTGTTCAGCGCGATTTCCCACGACCTGCGCACACCGATCACCCGGTTGCGGTTGCGGGTCGAACTGCTCGAAGACGAAACCCTGCAAGCCAAGTTCGGCCGCGATCTGGACGAGCTGGAGTTGCTGGTCAAAGGCGCACTGCAATGCGTGAAGGACACCGATATCCATGAAAACATCGAGCCGGTGGACCTCAATCACGTGCTCGACTGTCTGGTGGAACCCTACCTGGCGCCCAATGGCAATGGCCGCGTGACCCAGCAGGGGCGGGCGCTGGCGGCGTATCCGGGCAAACCGCTGGCGCTCAAGCGCTGCATCGGCAACCTGATCGACAACGCGCTGAAGTACGGCCAGAACGCGCATCTGCACATCGATGACGATGAAAGTGCGTTTGTGCTGCACGTCGACGACGAAGGGCCGGGGGTTCCCGAGCAAAGGATGGAGCAGGTGTTCGAACCGCACTTTCGCCTGGCCGGGCAACAGCAGGGGTATGGGCTGGGGCTGGGAATCGCCCGCAACATTGCCCATAGCCATGGCGGGGAAGTGAGTTTGCAGAATTTGCGTGAAGGCGGGTTGCGGGTGACCTTGCAGTTGCCCCGCAGTGTCGATTAGTTAAACCGCGTTATCGTTCTTCGCGAGCAAGCCCGCTCCCACATTGGATTTGTGTTCGAAGCAAAACCACTGTGGGAGCGGGCTTGCTCGCGAAGGCGTCAGACCTCACCACATTCCTGGAGGCAATTGTCACAGGTCGGTGACATAACTCGCCCCCTTCGTTACAAGCCCGTCCCGGCCCGTTGTTTAGACTGCGCCTCAGTCATAACAACAAAAAAGGCCCTCCATGCACACCTTCCAACCCGCCTTCAGCAGCTGGCTGAACGCACCTGCCCATCAGCAATGGCTCGCCGCCGAAGGCCTGCGCCTGCTGGCGTTCGCCAAGGCTTCGAAGCTGCCTGAGGGCTTCGGCAACCTCGACGAGCGAGGCCACTTGCCGGCCGATGCCCAAGCCGAAACCATGAACACCGCGCGCATGACCCACAGCTTCGCCATGGCCCATATTCAGGGCTTGCCGGGGTTTGCCGGGCTGGTGGACCACGGCATCCAGGCCTTGCGCGGGCCGCTGCGCGATGCGCTGCATGGCGGCTGGTTCGCCGTCGCCGGACAGCGTGACGGCAACAGCGGCAAGAACGCCTACCTGCATGCCTTCGTGGCCCTGGCCGCCAGTTCCGCGGTGGTCGCGCAACGCCCCGGCGCGCAAGCCTTGCTCGACGATGCCATCGACATCATCGACACGTATTTCTGGAGCGAAGAGGAGGGCGCCATGCGCGAATCCTTCAACCGCGACTGGAGCGAGGAGGAGGCCTACCGGGGCGCCAACAGCAACATGCACGCCACCGAAGCCTTCCTCGCCCTGGCGGATGTCACCGATGACAATCGTTGGCTGTGCCGCGCCCAGCGCATCGTCGAGCGTGTCATTCATGGTCACGCCGCCGCCAACGCGTATCTGGTGGTCGAACATTTCGATCGCGACTGGCAGCCGCTGCGTGAGTACAACCACGACAATCCCGCTGATGGTTTCCGCCCCTATGGCACCACGCCGGGTCACGGCTTCGAATGGGCGCGGCTGTTGTTGCACCTTGAATCGGCGCGGGTCCGGGCCGGGATGCTCACGCCGGGCTGGCTGGCCACCGATGCGGAAAAGCTCTTCGAGCAAAACTGCCTGCATGGCTGGGACGTCGATGGCGCACCGGGCATTGTCTACACCCTCGACTGGGATAATCGCGCAGTGGTTCGCCATCGCCTGCACTGGACCCATTGCGAAGCCAGCGCCGCCGCCAGTGCCTTGCTCAAGCGCACGGGCGATGAGCAATACGAGCGCTGGTACCGACTGTTCTGGGAATTTTGCGAGCGCCATTTCATCGACCGCTGTGATGGCAGCTGGCACCACGAACTCGACCCGCTGAACCGCCCGAGTGCCGATATCTGGGCCGGCAAACCCGACCTGTACCACGCCTGGCAAGCCCTGCTGATCCCGCGCCTGCCCCTGGCGCCGAGCATGGCCACTGCGCTGGGACAGTTGTCCCAGAGCAGTCCTGTGTAACCATGTGGTGACATTCGCGCGTCCCTTCGTTACCTGCGAGGGGGTGCGTCCTGTTTAAAATCCGTGCAGCGCAAGCACCAGACTTGCAATGCATAACAACAAGAAAGGTACTCCTAGATGAATGCGATTTCTCGCCTCGCTACTGTCATTTCTCTCGCCTCCCTGGTTCCCTTTTCCGCGTTCCCGCTCAGCGCCCTTGCCGATGATTCCAAAGGTTCGGTGGAAGTCGTTCACTGGTGGACGTCCGGTGGCGAGAAGGCAGCAGTCGATGTCCTCAAGGCGCAAGTCGAAAAAGACGGCTTCACCTGGAAGGACGGCGCAGTCGCCGGTGGTGGCGGTTCCACGGCCATGACCGTTCTCAAGAGCCGCGCCGTCGCCGGCAACCCGCCAGGCGTTGCCCAGATCAAGGGCCCGGACATTCAGGAGTGGGGCAGTACTGGCCTGCTCAGCACCGACACCCTGAAATCGGTCGCCAAGGCGGAAAACTGGGATGGCCTGCTGTCGAAGAAAGTCTCCGACACCGTTAAATACGAAGGCGATTACGTCGCTGTGCCGGTGAACATCCACCGCGTCAACTGGCTGTGGATCAACCCGGAAGTGTTCAAGAAAGCCGGGATCGACAAGGCCCCGACCACCCTCGAAGAATTCTACGCCGCTGGCGACAAGCTCAAGGCCGCAGGCTTCATCGCGCTCGCCCACGGTGGCCAGCCTTGGCAGGACAGCACCGTGTTCGAAGACGTAGTGCTCTCGGTCATGGGCGCCGACGGTTACAAGAAAGCCCTGGTGGACCTGGACCAGAAAACCCTGTCCGGCGCCGAGATGACCAAGGCCTTCACCGAGCTGAAGAAAATCACCACCTACATGGACCCGAACCGCGCCGGTCGTGACTGGAACATCGCGGCCGCCGACGTCATCAACGGCAAGGCCGGCATGCAGATGATGGGCGACTGGGCCAAGAGTGAGTGGACCGCCGCCAAGAAAGTCGCCGGCAAGGACTATCAGTGCGTAGCGTTCCCGGGCACCGACAAGTCTTTCACCTACAACATCGACTCCCTGGCCGTGTTCAAGCTCAAGGCTGATCGCAAGGGTGACATCGCCGCGCAACAAGATCTGGCCAAGGTCGCGCTGGGCACCGACTTCCAGAAAGTCTTCAGCATCAACAAGGGTTCCATCCCGGTACGGACCGACATGTTGAACGAGATGGACAAGCTGGGCTTCGATTCCTGCGCCCAGACCGCCGCCAAGGACTTCCTGGCGGACGACAAGACCGGCGGCCTGCAACCGAGCATGGCGCACAACATGGCCACCTCCCTGGCCGTGCAAGGCGCGATCTTCGACGTGGTCACCAACTTCATGAACGACAAGGACGCCGACCCGGCCAAGGCCAGCGCCCAACTGGCGTCGGCGGTCAAAGCGGCCCAGTAACCCCTGACACCGAGTGAGCCCCTGTAGGAGCTGCCGCAGGCTGCGATCTTTCGATCTTGATTGTAAAAAACAAAATCAAAAGATCGCAGCCTGCGGCAGCTCCTACGAGGGATCGCACTCCGATCCTTACATCTAAACCTGGATTATCCCGATGAGCTCTGTGGCGGTTTTCAGCAAAGCCTCACCG
Organism: Pseudomonas fluorescens; assembly: GCF_902498195.1. Lineage (GTDB taxonomy): Bacteria > Pseudomonadota > Gammaproteobacteria > Pseudomonadales > Pseudomonadaceae > Aquipseudomonas > Aquipseudomonas fluorescens_BU. Next base: position 378,889 of record NZ_CABVIY010000006.1, read on the forward strand.
TTCGATGCGCTGCAACGCTGGTTACCCAAGTTGGTACTGGCGCCGAGCATGCTGATCGTGTTGGTTGGCTTCTACGGTTACATCATCTGGACGTTCGTTCTGTCCTTTACCAATTCCAGCTTCATGCCGAGCTACAAGTGGGTCGGCCTGCAGCAATACATGCGCCTGATGGACAACGACCGCTGGTGGGTCGCGAGCAAGAACCTGGCGCTGTTCGGCGGCATGTTCATCGGTATCAGCCTGGTGCTGGGGGTGTTCCTCGCCGTGCTGCTGGACCAGCGCATCCGCAAGGAAGGCTTCATCCGCACCATCTACCTGTACCCGATGGCGCTGTCGATGATCGTCACCGGTACCGCGTGGAAATGGCTGCTCAACCCGGGCCTGGGCCTGGACAAGATGCTGCGTGACTGGGGCTGGGAAGGCTTCCGTCTCGACTGGCTGGTGGATCAGGATCGCGTGGTGTATTGCCTGGTGATCGCCGCCGTGTGGCAGGCCTCCGGGTTCGTGATGGCGATGTTCCTGGCGGGCCTTCGCGGGGTCGATCAGTCGATCATCCGCGCCGCGCAAGTCGACGGCGCGAGCCTGCCGACCATCTACCTGAAGATCGTATTGCCGAGCCTGCGCCCGGTGTTCTTCAGCGCCTTCATGATCCTGGCGCACATCGCGATCAAGAGCTTCGACCTGGTGGCGGCGATGACCGCCGGCGGTCCTGGCTACTCGTCCGACCTGCCGGCGATGTTCATGTATTCCTTCACCTTCAGCCGTGGCCAGATGGGCATCGGTTCGGCCAGCGCCATGCTGATGCTCGGCGCCGTGCTGACCATCCTCGTGCCGTACCTGTACTCCGAGCTGCGAGGCAAACGCCATGACTAATCAACTCGGCAAACCGTCCTTGAGTTTCAGCCGCATCGCCATCTACGCCACCTTGTTGCTGGCCGCGGCGGTGTACCTGATCCCGCTGATCGTGATGCTGCTGACCAGCTTCAAATCCCCGGAAGACATCCGCACCGGCAACTTGCTGAGCTGGCCGACCGTGATCGACGGCATCGGCTGGATCAAGGCCTGGGACGTGGTCGGCGGCTATTTCTGGAACTCGGTGAAAATCACCGTGCCAGCGGTACTGATTTCTACGTTTATTGGTGCGATGAACGGCTACGTGCTGTCGATGTGGCGCTTCCGCGGTTCGCAACTGTTCTTCGGCCTGCTGCTGTTCGGCTGCTTCCTGCCGTTCCAGACGGTGCTGCTGCCGGCCTCGTTCACCCTCGGCAAGTTCGGCCTGGCCAACACCACCACCGGCCTGGTGCTGGTGCACGTGGTCTACGGCCTGGCGTTCACCACGCTGTTCTTCCGCAACTACTACGTGAGCATTCCGGACGCGCTGGTCAAGGCGGCGCGGCTCGATGGCGCGGGCTTCTTCACGATCTTCTGGAAGATCCTGCTGCCGATGTCGATCCCGATCGTGATGGTCTGCCTGATCTGGCAGTTCACCCAGATCTGGAACGACTTCCTGTTCGGCGTGGTGTTCGCCAGCGGCGATGCCCAGCCTATCACCGTGGCCCTGAACAACCTGGTCAACACCAGCACCGGGGCCAAGGAATACAACGTTGATATGGCCGCCGCGATGATCGCCGGGCTGCCGACACTGCTGGTCTACATATTCGCTGGCAAGTATTTCCTGCGTGGGCTGACGTCCGGCGCGGTCAAGGGGTAGAAACATGGCAACTCTCGAATTACGCAACGTCAACAAGACCTACGGCGCCGGTTTGCCGGACACCCTGAAGAACATCGAACTGAAGATCGATGACGGGGAATTCCTGATCCTGGTCGGCCCGTCCGGCTGCGGCAAATCCACCTTGATGAACTGCATCGCCGGCCTTGAAACCATCAGCGGCGGCGCGATCCTGGTGGACGACGCCGACATCAGCGGCATGAGCCCCAAGGACCGTGACATCGCCATGGTGTTCCAGTCCTACGCGCTGTATCCGACCATGAGCGTGCGTGACAACATCGCCTTCGGCCTGAAGATTCGCAAAATGCCGACCGCGGAAATCGACGAAGAAGTCGCTCGCGTCGCCAAGCTGTTGCAGATCGAACACCTGCTCAATCGCAAACCCGGCCAGCTCTCCGGTGGCCAGCAACAGCGGGTGGCGATGGGGCGTGCGCTGGCGCGGCGGCCGAAGATTTACCTGTTCGACGAACCGCTGTCCAACCTCGACGCCAAGCTGCGGGTCGAGATGCGCACCGAAATGAAACTGATGCACCAGCGCCTGAAAACCACCACGGTCTACGTGACCCACGACCAGATCGAAGCCATGACCCTGGGCGACAAGGTGGCGGTGATGAAGGACGGGATCATCCAGCAATTCGGTACGCCCAAAGACATCTACAACAACCCGGCCAACCTGTTCGTGGCGAGCTTCATCGGCTCGCCGCCGATGAACTTCATCCCGCTGCGCCTGCAGCGCAAGGACGGTCGTTTGCTGGCGTTGCTCGACAGCGGCCAGGCGCGTTGCGAATTGCCGCTGGGCATGCAGGACGCCGGTCTCGAAGACCGCGAAGTGATCCTCGGCATGCGTCCGGAACAGATCGTCCTGGCCAACGGCGAGGCGAACGGTTTGCCGACCATTCGCGCCGAAGTCCAGGTCACCGAGCCGACCGGGCCCGACACCCTGGTCTTCGTCAACCTCAACGACACCAAGGTCTGCTGCCGCCTTTCGCCGGACGTGGCGCCAGCGGTGGGCGAGACCCTGACCCTGCAATTCGATCCGGCCAAAGTGCTGCTGTTCGATGCCAAGACCGGCGAACGCCTGGGGGCTGCCGGCCTGCCGAAAACCGAGAGCCACGCTGCCAACGTCGCTCAATTCAAGGGCCGCTGAAGATCAAGAAACGTGGGTGATCAATGTGGGAGCGAGCCTGCTCGCGAATACGGTCTGACATTCAATACAGATGTCGTCTGACACACCGCTTTCGCGAGCAGGCTCGCTCCCACAGGGGGCATCACCCATAAGGGGGATCCGTGACGGATGGCCTGTCATCCGCCGCAACCGCTGTAACCGCGTTAAACAAAAAAGTTAATAACAATAAGACGAGGATGTAGGGATGAAGAAGAACAACAGCGCTCAGCTTATCTGCCAGTTATCGGCCGTAGCGGCCATGATGCTGGCCGGTAGCGTGCACGCGGCTGACGCGTTTAGCGCCGATTCAGAATGGATGACCGGGGATTGGGGTGGTGAGCGGACCAGGCTGATCGAGCAGGGTATCGACATCAAGATGGACTACGTGGGGGAAGTCGGTGGCAACCTCCACGGCGGCTTCAACAACGACAAGACCGCGCGTTACGCCGACCAGTTTGGCCTCGGCGCGGCACTGGACCTGCAAAAACTGCTGGGCTGGGACAACACGCAGGCCAAGATCCAGCTGACCAACCGTAATGGTGAAAACATCTCCAACGACCGTGTTGGCGACCCGCGTGCCGGCACCTTGAGTTCCTCCCAGGAAGTCTACGGTCGCGGCCACATGGTCCGTCTGACCCAGTTGTGGATCAAGCACCAGTTCTTCGATGGCAAGCTGGACGTGAAGGCCGGTTACTTCGGCGAAGGCGAAGACTTCAACTCCTTCCCCTGCGAATTCCAGAACCTGGCCTTCTGCGGCTCCCAGGTGGGTAACTGGGCGACCAACATCTGGTACAACTGGCCGATCAGCCAGGCCGCGATTCGCGTGAAGTACAACTTCTCGCCGGAGTGGTATGCGCAGATCGGCGCGTACAACCAGAACCCGACGCAACTGGAGCACGGCAACGGCTTCAAGCTCAGCGGCAGTGGGACCGAAGGCACCGTCCTGCCGGTCGAACTGGTCTGGCTGCCTAACCCGGGCAACCTGCCGGGCGAATACCGTGTCGGTTACTACAAAAGCACCGCCAGCGCCGATGACGTGCGCGAAGACGACAACGGCAACGATGCGGCCACCAGCGGCAATGCCTATCGCAGCCACAGCAGCAAGCACGGCTACTGGTTCGTGGCGCAACAGCAGCTGACCAGCCACAACGGCGATTCGTCCCGCGGCCTGAACATCGCCGCCAACGCCACCTTCCACGACAAGGACACCAACTTCGTCGACAACTACCAGTCGCTGATGTTTGTGTACAAGGGCCCGTTCGATGCGCGTCCGAAAGATGACGTGGGTATCGGTTTCGCCCGTATCCATGTCAACGATGACGTGAAGAAAAACGCCGAGCTGGTGAACGCTTCCAACAACGTCACCGACTACAACGATCCGTTGTTCTCGCCACTGCGCACCACTGAGTACAACTACGAACTCAACTACGGCTTCCACGTGACCAACTGGCTGACCGTGCGTCCCAACCTGCAATACATCACGCACCCGGGCGGTGTGGATGAAGTCGACAACGCACTGGTCGCCGGCCTGAAAATTCAGTCGGTGTTCTGACGCTGTTGCGATAAGCTCCTCTCTATGTGCGCATTTTGCGGACAGCCAAGGCTGTCCGCTTTTTTTTGGGGCGGCGCACCCCGGTAAAGATGATTTTCAGGACCGTGGCACATGCTTGAGCATCCGCTACAACGCTTCTTCAAATCCTTGCGCGAACGACCGGTGTTTGCGTGGGAGCGCTATCAGAAGCGCGACGTGTTGGTGATCGATCATCCGCTGTGTCAGGCGGTGTTCAGTCGTCAGGGCGCGCAGTTGCTGCACTTTCAGCCCACGGGGCAAAAACCCTGGCTGTGGTGTGCGGCGAGGTGGCCACAGGTCGGGGCCATTCGCGGCGGCGTGCCAGTGTGCTGGCCGTGGTATGGCCGTCATCCCAGCGAAAATGCCTGGCCGTCCCATGGCTGGGCGCGCTTGCTGGACTGGAAACTGATCGACAGCAGCAGCGATGAGGAAGGTGTGCGACTGCACTGGCGGCTTGAGCTGTGCGATTGGCAGGTGGACCTGCATGCGCACCTCGGTGAACGCATGGACCTGCGCCTGGGCACCGAGCATCACGACAGCCTGCCTTGCCAGTTGAGCCAGGCTTTGCACGCCTACTGGCGTATTGGTGATGTCGGTGAGGTAGCGCTGTCTGGGCTCGACGGCGCGCAGGGTTACGACCAGTTGAACCGCCAGGTTTGCCAGCAGGAAGGCGACTTGCGGGTCGATGGCGGCTGTCAGCGGGTGTTCCAGCATGACGGCGAATTGCAACTCAACGACCACGCCTGGCAGCGGGCGTTGTGCATCGACACCGGCGAGTCGGCGGATACGGTGGTCTGGCATCCGGGCTCGCGACCGTTGCTGGGGGTGAGCTGGAATGAGATATCGGAGTTCGTTTGCGTGGAAGCGGCGAGCGGCGGCACTGACAGCCTGTGCCTCAAGCCTGGGGAGCGGGCGCATTTGAGTTTGCAGGCGCGGGTGGGCGTTTAGCTCAAGATTTGTGGTGTCGCGGCTGGCCCCTTCGCGAGCAAGCCCGCTCCCACAGTTGACCGGATTCCTTCAGTTGGAATGCGGTCAACTGTGGGAGCGGGCTTGCTCGCGAAGAGGCCGGGCCGGGCAATGAAAATACCGGATCAGTTGAACTCGTCACCCACCGGATACCGGCTGGCATTCAAGCTTTCCTTGATCTTGCGCAAATGCGGCTGGAAATCCACGCCCCGGCGCAAGGTCATGCCGGTGGCGAGCACGTCCAGCACGGTCAGCTGGATGATCCGCGACGTCATCGGCATGTAGATGTCGGTGTCTTCCGGCAGCGGGATGTTCAGGCTCAAGGTGCTGGCCTTGGCCAGCGGCGAGTTCTCGGCGGTCAAGCCGAGCACCGAAGCACCGTTTTCACGGGCGATGCGCGCCACTTCCACCAGTTCGCGGGTGCGGCCGGTGTAGGAAATGATCACGAACAACTCACCCGTGTGCGCCACCGAAGCAATCATGCGCTGCATCAGCACGTCGGCATGGGCGGTCACGGCCAGGTTGAAACGGAAGAACTTGTGCTGCGCATCCAGCGCCACCGGGGCCGAGGCGCCGAGGCCGAAGAAGTGGATCTGCCGGGCCTGGATCAACAGGTCGACGGCGCGGCTGATCAGGCTCGGGTCCAGGGCTTGCAAGGCGCTGTCCAGGGAGGCGATGGCACTGCCAAAAATCTTCTTGGTGTAGGCTTCCGGATTGTCGTCGGCTTCCACTGCACGGCTGACATAGGCCGCGCCGCTGGCCAGGCTCTGGGCCAGTTGCAGCTTGAGTTCGGGGTAGCCGCTGACGCCGAACGAACGGCAGAAACGGTTGACCGTCGGTTCACTGACCGAAGCGGCCTGGGCGAGGGCGGCGATGCTGAACCGGGTGGCCTGCTGCGGGTTAAGCAGGATCACCTCGGCGACTTTGCGTTCGGCCTTGTTCAGCTCTTCAAGGCGATTCTGGATCTGCTCCAGTAAATTTCGCACGCGGTCCATATAAGTATCCTTGATTCACCTGCGCCGATAAGCGCGCGGCTAATGCAAAAAGGGCCTTTGGTGGGGCCCGTAACGGTGGCCTATCCTACTGATGGCTCTGACCGACCACCACACGGAATCTGTATTTTGCGAAAATGTTGTGGTTATTACTACATTTTCCCTTGAGTGATGCCTTGAAAAAAGGTATTTGTAGCTTAACTTGATAAAAGAACAAACATCATGCTTTCGATTACGGTTGAACCGTGCACCTTCGCCTTGTTCGGCGCCCTGGGCGATCTGGCCCTGCGCAAGCTGTTTCCCGCCCTTTATCAACTCGACGGCGCCGGCCTGTTGCACGAGGACACGCGCATCATCGCGTTGGCCCGTGAGCCTGGCAGCGAACAGGAACACCTGGCGTTCATCGCGTCCGAGCTGCGCCGCTACGTCGGGGCCAAAGAGCTGGACGAAGCCGTGGTCGAGCGTTTTCTCGCACGCCTGACGTACCTGCACGTCGATTTCCTCAAGTCCGAAGACTATGTGGCCCTGGCCGAACAGGCCGGTAGCGCACAACGGATGATTGCCTATTTCGCCACGCCGGCCGCGGTGTACGGTGCGATCTGCGAGAACCTGGCCAAGGTCGGCCTGGCGGAAAACACCCGTGTGGTGCTGGAAAAACCCATCGGTTCGGACCTTGAGTCCTCGCGCAAGGTCAACGATGCCGTGGCGCAGTTCTTCCCGGAGAACCGCACGTACCGCATCGACCACTACCTGGGCAAGGAAACGGTACAGAACCTGATCGCCCTGCGTTTCGCCAACAGCCTGTTCGAAACCCAGTGGAACCAGAACTACATCTCCCACGTGGAAATCACCGTGGCCGAGAAGGTCGGCATCGAAGGCCGCTGGGGTTACTTCGACAAGGCTGGCCAGCTGCGGGACATGATCCAGAATCACCTGCTGCAACTGCTCTGCCTGATCGCCATGGACCCGCCAGCCGACCTGTCCGCCGACAGCATTCGCGACGAGAAGGTCAAAGTCCTCAAGGCGCTGGCGCCGATCAGTCCGGAAGGCCTGACCACCCAGGTGGTGCGCGGCCAGTACATCGCCGGCTACAGCGAAGGCAAGGCAGTGCCGGGCTACCTGGAAGAACCGAATTCCAACACCCAGAGCGACACCGAGACCTTCGTCGCCCTGCGCGCCGACATCCGCAACTGGCGCTGGGCCGGCGTGCCGTTTTACCTGCGTACCGGCAAGCGCATGCCGCAGAAGCTGTCGCAGATCGTCATCCACTTCAAGGAACCGTCGCACTACATCTTCGCCCCCGAGCAGCGCCTGCAAATCAGCAACAAGCTGATTATCCGCCTGCAACCGGACGAAGGCATTTCCTTGCGCGTGATGACCAAGGATCAAGGCCTGGACAAAGGCATGCAGCTGCGCAGCGGTCCGTTGCAGCTGAATTTTTCCGACACCTGGAGCAGCGCACGGATTCCCGATGCCTACGAACGGTTGTTGCTGGAAGTGATGCGCGGCAATCAGAACCTGTTTGTCCGTAAAGATGAAATCGAAGCCGCGTGGAAGTGGTGTGACCAGTTGATCGCCGGGTGGAAAAAATCCGGTGATGCGCCCAAGCCGTACGCGGCCGGGTCCTGGGGGCCGATGAGCTCCATTGCTCTGATCACGCGGGACGGGAGGTCGTGGTATGGCGATATCTGATTTGAAACTGCCCCAGGGTGTCAGCGCCCATGCGTTCAAGAGCCCGGTGCTCCTGGCCGAAAGCCTGGCGCTGAAGGTGGCCAGACAATTGAGCGACGCCATCGACGCCCAGGGCACCGCGACGCTGGTGGTGTCCGGTGGCCGCAGCCCGGTGGCATTTTTCCAGCACCTGGCCAAGCAGGCGCTGGACTGGTCGAACGTGGTGGTCAGCCTGGCTGACGAGCGCTGGGTGCCGGTCGAACATGCCGACAGCAATGCCGGCCTGCTTAAGAAATATCTGTTGCAAGGCCCGGCAGCCAAGGCGCAGTTCCTGAGCCTGTACAGCGCCAGCGCCAACCTGGAGCAGGCGGCCGATCAGGCTGACCGATTGCTTTCCGAATTGCCGGTGATCGACGTGCTGGTACTCGGCATGGGCGATGACGGCCACACCGCGTCGCTGTTCCCCAACAGCCCGAACCTGGCCGAGGCCCTGAAGGCCGACGGCACCCGTCGCTGCTACCCGATGCTGGCACCGACCGTGCCGCATCAGCGCCTGACCATGAGTCGTGCGCTGCTGGCGTCGGCCAAACACAAAATTCTGTCGATTTCCGGTCAGTCCAAGCTGACCACCCTCGATACCGCACTGGCCGGTGACGATGTCGCCGCATTGCCGATTCGCGCTTTTCTGCAACCCACGTTAGAGATTTACTGGTGCCCATGAGCCAAGGAACAGCCGCTATGACAAACCCATCCCCGACCGTTTCCATGGCGGATAAAGTAGCCCTGATTGACAGCCTCTGCGCCAAGGCGCGGATCCTGCCGGTGATCACCATCGCCCGCGAACAGGACGTGCTGCCGCTGGCCGACGCCCTCGCCGCCGGTGGCCTGACCGCCCTGGAAGTGACCCTGCGTTCGCAGTTCGGCCTCAAGGCCATCCAGATCCTGCGCGAGCAGCGTCCGGAACTGGTGACCGGTGCCGGTACCGTGCTCGATCGTCAGATGCTGGCCGCAGCGGAAGCTGCCGGTTCGCAGTTCATCGTCACGCCGGGCATCACCCGCGACTTGCTGGAAGCCAGCGTCGACAGCCCGATTCCACTGTTGCCGGGGATCAGCAATGCCTCGGGCATCATGGAAGGCTATGGCCTGGGCTATCGCCGCTTCAAGCTGTTTCCGGCAGAAGTCAGCGGCGGCGTCGCGGCCATCAAGGCCCTGGGCGGCCCGTTCGGCGAAGTTAAGTTCTGCCCGACCGGTGGCGTAGGCCCGGCCAACATCAAGAGCTACATGGCGCTGAAAAACGTCATGTGCGTGGGCGGTAGCTGGATGCTGGATCCGGAGTGGATCAAGAACGGCGACTGGGCCCGCATTCAGGAGTGCACCGCCGAGGCCCTGGCGCTGCTGGACTGATCGCTTCACCCGACACGTAGTTGCGTGTTTTACGGCTTTACGGTGCGCTTGGTCGGTGCACCGTTTTTTTTTGCCCAAAAGAAATGCAGGAACGCCGTCCCCTGTGGGAGCGGGCTTATCTGCCACGACTCGATCAACTGTGGGAGCGGGCTTGCTCGCGAAGGCGGCGTAACATTCAACAGTTGCGGTGGCTGACACACCGCTTTCGCGAGCAAGCCCGCTCCCACAGGTCAGTGCAGTTCCGTGAGCGCCGTGACCAGTTGTTTCATGTGGTCGCCAGTGGTGGTCAACCCCGGCGTAACGCGGATGCACGGACCGCACGCCGCGCCGTTGCGCACCACGGTGAACAGGTTGTAGTCGTTGAGCAGCCGATCGACCATCGCCTGTTGATCGGCCTGTGCGGTAAAGCGTAACGACGTGATGCCGCAATACAGTCGCGGATCATCCGGCGTCAGCACTTCGATGCCCGGCAGTTGCCGCGCTTCGCGCACCCACAGGTTGCGCAGGTAGTTCAGACGGGCACCCTTGGCCGCGGCGCCGCCCATGGCTTCATGCTCTTCGAGTACCAGCGGCAAGGTCAGCAGGGCAGGAATGTTTGGTGTGCTGTACGGCGTGCGCGCGCGAATGTCGGTGAGCGGGAAATGCATTTCGCCCATGTCCGCGTCGATGTCCGCCAGGCGCTCGGGGGCGATGTAGAGGAAGCCCAGGGTCAGCGGCGCACCGATCCACTTGTGCAGGTTGTAGGCGGCGAAAGCGATGCCCAGTTCATCGAGGTCGAATTCCAGCTGACCCAGCGCATGGGCGCCGTCGAGGATCACATCGATGCCATGTTCCTTCGCCGCGGCGGCAATGGCCTGCACCGGCATTACCAGGCCGGTGCGGTGGGTGACGTGGGTCAGGGCCATCAGCTTGAGTCGAGGGTGACGGGCGAACGTGTCGCGGTAGGTGGCGAGCAAGCTGTCGAACGTGGCGGGATGCGGGTGTTCGATCTCGATCACCTCGACACCGCGGTGTTTCGCCAGCCAGCGCATGGCGCCTTTCACGGTGTCGTATTCCAGGTCGCTAACCAGCACCTGGTCGCCCGGTTGCAGGCGGTTGTAGTTGCGGATCAGCGACTGCAAGCCGTCCGACGCGTTGCGGGTGAGGGCGACGGCCTCGGCGGGTACGCCGATCAGCCTGGCCACCAGCGCATTGATCTTCACGCTCTCGCCCTGCTCGAAACGCTGGCGCACATGAACCGAGTTGCCGCGGTTGATCAGTTCGATGTTGCGCTGATATTCCTCGACCACCGTGCGCGACATGCGTCCGAAGTAACCGTTTTCCAGGTTGATCGGGCCGGGTTGAACATCGTATCGGTCGGCAAAGGTTCGCCAGAAAGCTTCATCACGGGCGCGGCGGGTGTTGTCGGGCATGGACTTCTCAATCAGAGGTGGGCAGCTCAGTGACGAGGTGCGGGCTTGCCATGTTTGGCGCGCAGCGGTTCGAGCAGTTCCGACAAACCGTTGTGATCGATTTCCTGCATCAGCGCCAGCAGACCACCCAGTTCGCCATGGGGGAAACCTTCACGGGCGAACCAGTTCAGGTAAGGGCCTGGCAAATCCGCAATGATACGACCCTTGTATTTTCCGAAGGGCATTTCGCGGGTGATCAGCAGTTCGAGTTTTTCAGGGTTCATGACTGTGTCGTCTTGATTCAAACATGGGGGAAAATACAGGCATTCTGCATGCAGGCCAATTGACAGATCATGCAAAAAAAAAGGATACAGATTTTAGGATTAAATATAACTATCTGAAAACTAAGGAATATTTAACCGGTGTCGAGCTGGCATGCGCTCTGCAATGAATAAGTCATCTTTCATCAACCGCAAGGAATTGAAAAATGACCGACATGAACAAAGAAGCGATCTCTGTGCTCAACGACCTGATTGAAACCAGCAAGGACGGTCAGGAAGGGTTCAAGACTTGCGCTGAAGACATCAAGCACCCTGAACTCAAAACCCTGTTCGTGCAACGCTCGGCCGAATGTGCAACCGCTGCTGCGGAATTGCAGAGCGCCGTGCGTTCGATGGGTGGCGATCCGGAAACCTCTACCAGTGTCAGCGGCGATTTGCACCGTCGCTGGGTCGACGTGAAGTCGATGTTCACCGGCAAGGACGAAGAGGCCGTGCTTAACGAAGCCGAGCGTGGTGAAGACCATGCGCTGAAGGCTTACCGGGAAGCCATGGAGAAGATCAACAAGCACAACCTGGTGGGCATTCGTGACATCGTTGAGCGCCAATACCATGGTGTGCAACGTAACCACGACCAGGTCAAAGCCCTGCGTAACCAGGCGCGTGCACGCTCTTAAGGCATACCAGTAACAACTGTGGGAGCGGGCTTGCTCGCGAAAGTGCAGTGTCAGTCGACATCAATATTGGCTGGCACGTCCCCTTCGCGAGCAGGCCCGCTCCCACTTTTATTGTGCCGAATCAGCCGATGCTGATCGGCGGCAACTCGGTCAGCGTCACACTCTGCTGCTTGCGCGGTGCGAGGATTTCCGCCTCGCCGTCCACTACCAGCTCATCGCGCTGGTTGAACACGCGCGTGGCGATGCGCACGCGGAACTTCGGCAGTTTTTCGAGGATTTCCAGGCGCACGGTCAGGGTGTCGCCGATCTTCACCGGCTTTTGAAAGCTCATCTGCTGGCCGATGTAGATCGTGCCCGGCCCAGGCAATTCGCAGGCAACGGCCGCACTGATCAGCGCGCCGCTGAACATGCCGTGGGCGATGCGTTCCTTGAACATGGTGCTGGCGGCGTATTCGGCGTCCAGGTGCACCGGGTTGTGGTCGCCCGACATCGCGGCGAACAACTGAATGTCGCGCTCTTCGACGGTCTTGCTGAAGCTGGCGGTCTGGCCGACTTCGAGGGCTTCGTAGGGGGTGTTGGTAACCTGGGTCATCTGTCTCAATTCCTGTGACGAATAATAAGATTCACAAAAAAACTATTCGGTTCGGTGTGGCCGGGGATGGCTCAATGCCTGGTTGATCCAGGCGAGCACATCGGCAGTCACTTCATCGCGGTTGGTTTCGTTGAACAGTTCGTGCCGGGCCTGCGGGTAAATGGTCAGTTGCAGGCTCTGGCTGCCAGCCTCGCGCAAGGCGCCGGCCAGATCCTTCAGACGCTTGCCTTCGCTCACCGGATCACATTCGCCGCCAATCACCAGCAGCGGCAGGCCCGGATCGATCTGGGCGAGATTGGACGCTTTGCTGATTTGCTGCAACCCGCCGAGCAAATCGATCCACAGCTGATTGGTGCAGCGAAAGCCGCAGAGCGGGTCGGTGGCGTACAGGTCGACCTCCGCCGGATCGCGGCTGAGCCAGTCGAAACGGGTGCGCGCCGGCTTGAACTGTTTGTTGAACGAGCCGAAGGACAACCATTCGATCAGCGCGCTACGGCCCTTGAGGCCCTGGCGCAGTCGTTCGAAACGGGCGATCTGTCGCGCCGCGCGGTACAGCGCCACGGGCTGGAAATTGGAGCCGCTGAGAATCGCGCCATGCAGGCTGGCGCTGTGATGCAGCAGGTACGCCTGGGCGATGTAGCTGCCCATGCTGTGGCCCAGCAGCACGATCGGCGCGCCGGGATGTTGCTGGCCGATGTGCTGGTTGAGGCACGCCAGGTCGCCCACCACCTTGGCCCAGCCGCCCTCGTCGGCGAAATGCCCGAGCGTCCCGTTTTCGGCAGTTTTGCCATGCCCGCGCAGATCCGGGGCGTACACGCCGTAGCCTTGATTACAGAATTTTTCCGCCAGGCGCGCGTAGCGACCGCTGTGTTCCGCCATGCCGTGGGCCAGCAGGATCACGGCCCGGGGCTCGTCTGTGGGCAGCCACTGGTTGACGAAGAGACGGCTTCGGTCACTGGTCGTCAACCAGAACGTATCGTGGATCATCGCGATTCCTTTGCCGGGGGCCTGTATCACACACACATTAGTGTAGGAGCGAGCATGCTCGCGATGGTCGTCAACGAAAACGCTGGTAGCCTGACACGCCGCGGTGTCCCGTCGTCCATCGCGAGCATGCTCGCTCCTACAGTGATTTCATCGAATCAAGTTGTATAGCGCATCCTTCGCCAAACGTCTGATCAGGCCACGCCGCGGCAGCAAGATTCACGTGATCTATGACACACGTGCACATATTTGCCTGATTCGCCAGAGCTGCTAGTGTCCGTGAAGCTCCGCTTTTCCCTTTCTGCTTTCTGCGCAAAAGAGAGAGAAATGACAGAAAAGCGGCCCGGATAGGTTCAGGTAAAGAGGACAAGAACAATGCAACCTGATTTCTGGAATGACAAACGCCCGGCCGGCGTGCCACTGGACATTGACGTCACTGAGTACAAGTCGGTCATCGAGGTGTTCGAGCGTTCCTGCAAGAAGTTTGCTGATCGCCCGGCGTTCAGCAACATGGGTGTCACCCTGACCTACGCCGAACTGGAACGCTACAGCGCCGCGTTCGCCGGCTACTTGCAAGCGCACACCGACCTGGTGCCCGGGGATCGCATCGCGGTGCAGATGCCTAACGTGCTGCACTACCCGATCGCCGTGTTCGGCGCCTTGCGCGCCGGGCTGATCGTGGTCAACACCAACCCGCTGTACACCGCTCGGGAGATGCGCCATCAGTTCAAGGATTCCGGCGCCCGGGCGCTGGTGTACCTGAACATGTTCGGGCAGAAGGTCCAGGAAGTGCTGGCCGACACCGACATCCAGTACCAGATCGAAGCGAAAATGGGCGACCTGATGCCCGCCGCCAAGGGCTGGCTGGTCAATACGCTGGTGAGCAAGGTGAAGAAAATGGTCCCGGCCTATGCCTTGCCCCAGGCCATCTCCTTCAAGAGCGCGCTGCACCTGGGCAAAGGCCTGGGGATCAAGCCGCTGAACGCCGGCCTCAACGATATCGCCGTGCTGCAATACACCGGCGGCACCACGGGCCTGGCCAAGGGCGCGATGCTGACCCACGGCAATCTGGTGGCCAACATGCAACAGGCGCGGGCCTGCCTCAGTCAGCTTGCCAGCGATGGCCAGCCGCTGCTGCGCGAAGGGCGGGAGATCATGATCGCGCCGCTGCCGCTGTACCACATCTATGCCTTCACGGCGAATTGCATGTGCATGATGGTGACTGGCAACCACAACGTGCTGATCACCAATCCGCGAGACATCGCCGGCTTCATCAAGGAACTGAAAAACTGGCGGTTCTCGGCGCTGCTGGGGCTGAACACGCTGTTCGTGGCGCTGATGGACCATCCGGACTTCAAGACCCTGGATTTCTCCAGCCTCAAACTCACCAACTCCGGCGGCACCGCGCTGGTCAAGGCCACCGCCGAGCGTTGGGAGCAGTTGACCGGTTGCCGCATCACCGAAGGCTACGGCCTGACCGAAACCTCGCCAGTGGCTTGCACCAACCCCTACGGCGACCAGTCGCGCATCGGCACGGTTGGCCTGCCGGTGCCAGGCACCACGCTCAAGGTGATCAACGATGACGGGGTCGAGCAGCCACTGGGCGAGCGCGGCGAGCTGTGCATCAAGGGCCCGCAGATCATGAAGGGCTATTGGCAGAAACCGGAGGCCACCGACGAGGTGCTGGATGCGCAGGGCTGGTTCAAGTCCGGCGACATCGCTGTGATCGATCCGGACGGTTTCGTGCGCATCGTCGATCGCAAGAAAGACATGATCATCGTCTCGGGTTTCAACGTGTACCCGAACGAAATCGAGGATGTGGTGATGGCCCACCCGAAAGTCGCCAATTGCGCGGTCATCGGCGTGCCGGACGAGCGTTCGGGCGAGGCGGTGAAGTTGTTCGTGGTGGCGCGTGAGACGGGGGTCAGCCTTGAAGAGCTGAAGGCCTACTGCAAGGAAAACTTCACGGCGTACAAGGTGCCCAAGCACATTGTGTTGCGTGAGTCGCTGCCAATGACGCCGGTGGGCAAGATTCTGCGGCGGGAGTTGCGGGATATCGCATAACCGCCCAATGGCGGATCCCTGTAGGAGCGAGCATGCTCGCGATGGACGTTAACGATAACGCACCCTGTCTGGATGATCGCGTTGTGAGGACGTTTTTCGCGAGCATGCTCGCTCCTACAGTTTTTGGAGGCCCCGAATTTAGGGGCTTTCAGCGACATATAGGTTTTTTGCTCTAAAATGACCGCTTGTCATTCTTGAGTCACAAATGTGACCGTAGAGGCCGCTTTTGGCTCTAGTCGACCCAATTCAAAGCTGCTACTCTCGGCGCGCTTTGTGACTTCTCGGCCCGTAAAAAAGCCAGACTTACCAATAGACAAACACCAATAATAATCGCATCAAATGCGGTGCTGAATTCGCGTTGCTGAGGAGTGGGCTTCCATGATCGAAGACTTTTGGAAGGATAAGTACCCAGCTGGAATTGCTGCCGACATCAATCCAGACGAGTACCCGAATATTCAGGCAGTGTTGAAGCAATCCTGCCAACGCTTCGCTGACAAACCGGCGTTCAGCAACCTGGGCAAGACAATCACCTACGGTGAGCTGTACGAATTGTCCGGTGCCTTTGCCGCGTACCTGCAACAGCATACCGATTTGCAGCCGGGCGATCGAATCGCCGTGCAACTGCCCAACGTGCTGCAGTACCCGGTTGCCGTCTTCGGTGCCATCCGCGCCGGGTTGATCGTGGTCAACACGAATCCGCTGTACACCGCGCGGGAAATGGAACACCAGTTCAACGATTCCGGGGCCAAGGCCCTGGTCTGCCTGGCCAACATGGCGCACCTGGCCGAAGCCGTCGTGCCCAAGACCGGGGTCAAGCACGTGATCGTCACTGAAGTGGCCGACCTGCTGCCACCGCTCAAGCGCCTGCTGATCAATAGCGTGATCAAGTACGTGAAGAAGATGGTGCCGGCCTATCACTTGCCCAAGGCCATCAAGTTCAACGACGTGCTGAGCAAGGGTCACGGCCAGCCAGTGACCGAGGCCAGCCCGGCCAGCAGCGATGTTGCCGTGCTGCAGTACACCGGCGGCACCACCGGCGTGGCCAAGGGCGCGATGCTGACCCATCGCAACCTGGTGGCGAACATGTTGCAGTGCAAGGCGCTGATGGGCTCCAACCTCAACGAAGGCTGCGAGATCCTGATCACGCCGCTGCCGCTGTACCACATCTATGCCTTCACCTTTCATTGCATGGCGATGATGCTGATCGGCAACCACAACATCCTGATCAGCAACCCGCGCGATTTGCCGGCGATGGTCAAGGAACTGTCGAAGTGGAAGTTCAGCGGCTTCGTCGGCCTCAACACCCTGTTCGTGGCCCTGTGCAACAACGAGGGCTTCCGCAAGCTGGATTTCTCGGCGCTGAAAGTCACCCTGTCGGGCGGCATGGCCCTGCAATTGGCGGCGGCCGAGCGCTGGAAAGCGGTGACCGGTTGCGCCATCTGCGAAGGTTACGGCATGACCGAAACCAGCCCGGTGGCCACGGTCAACCCGATCCAGAATATCCAGATCGGCACCATCGGCATTCCGGTGCCGTCGACCCTGTGCAAAATCATCAATGATGCAGGCACAGAGCAACCGATGGGTGAAATCGGCGAGCTGTGCGTGAAAGGTCCGCAGGTGATGAAGGGCTACTGGCAGCGCCAGGAAGCCACCGATGAAATCCTCGACAGCGAAGGCTGGTTGAAGACCGGTGACATCGCGCTGATCCAGCCTGATGGCTACATGCGCATTGTCGATCGCAAGAAAGACATGATCCTGGTCTCCGGTTTCAACGTGTACCCCAACGAGCTGGAAGACGTGCTGGCGACCCTGCCGGGCGTGCTGCAATGCGCGGCCATCGGTGTGCCAGACGAGAAGTCGGGCGAGGCGATCAAGATTTTCATCGTCGCCAAACCGGGCGTGACCCTGACCAAGGAACAGGTGATGGAGCACATGCGCGCCAACGTCACCGGTTACAAGGTCCCGCGCTCGGTGGAATTCCGCGATGCGCTGCCGACCACCAACGTCGGCAAGATCCTGCGGCGCGAACTGCGCGATGAAGAGCTGAAGAAGATCAACGCGAAGAAAACCACCGCGTAACCCACGAAAAGCCCCGCGGATGCGGGGCTTTTTGTTGTAGCAAGGTCAAAAGATCGCAGCCTTCGGCAGCTCCTACATGGATCGCATTCCCCTGTAGGAGCTGCCGAAGGCTGCGATCTTTTGTGTTACTGGCGGAACGGCGCGAAGTTGACGTTGGTGCCGGCCGGGCGCATGTCCTGCAGGTACGAGTCCTTGTCGGCGCTCAGTTCCAGGCTCAGGGCGGCCTTGCGCTTGCCCTGGTTGCGCACCACCAGGCCTTCGAGTTTCTCGCGCAGGAACACTGTCGGCACTTTCAGGTGCAGCAGCTCGTCGGTCGCCGGGGTGTGCATCAGCAGGTGAATCCACTCGTACTGACCAATGGCCAGGCGCGCCACCGGGAGGTCGAACCACCAGATGTTGCGGTTGCGGTTCAGTTCGGCGAAGTGGCAGTTGTTGACGCCAAGCACAGCACCGCCGAGTTCCAGGTTTCTGCGGGCAATGGCCTGCTTTTTATCGAGTTTCATAACATTCCTACGGGTTGGATCTTCAGCGCCAGGGCCTGAATACGTTGCGCATTCTCGGGGGTTGCCGGGTAAACATAAAGCCCAACCTGCACTGAACGATGAAATGTCGCCGTGAAAATAAATGAAACTCCGCGCAAATGCGCCCGGTCAACCCTGTGTAACGACTTTTCTCATTGATTTGTTCACAGGAGAAACACCATGAGCAGCACTGGCGATAAAGTGAAAGGCATGGCCAACGAAGCGGTCGGTAACGTCAAGCAAGGCGTAGGCAAAGCCACTGACAACACCAAGTTGCAAGCCGAAGGCAAGTTGCAGGAAAAGAAAGGCGAGGCGCAGCAAGCGGTCGGCAAGGCCAAGGATGCCATCAAGAAAGGTGTCGACAAGGCTTGATCGGGCCTTTGACGCGTATCAGGAGCGGCCATCCACGGATGGCCGTTTTTGTGTCAGCCTGAACTTGAGCGGCGAAATTGTTTCAAAGTCGCCAGGTAGGCTACTTTGATGTAAGAAAACGGCCCCCTGAGTCGCCCTGACTTCAACTCCATTTTGCGGCGAAAGGAGACGCTAATGATTTTCCCGGACATGAAAAGCCTGCCCCTGCACCGTGTGATGATGCGCACGGTGACCGAGTTCGTCGACGACGAGATGTCGACCTATGCCTCGGCGCTGGCCTATCAAATGCTGTTTTCGCTGTTTCCCTTCATCCTGTTCCTGATCGCGCTGATCGGTTTCCTGCACCTGCCGGACTTCTTCTCCTGGCTGCGCCTGCAATCGGAACTGGTGCTGCCGCCCCAGGCGCTGGAACAGGTGAACCCGGTGATCGACCAGCTCCAGCAATCCAAGGGTGGTTTGCTGTCGGTGGGTATCGTGATTGCGCTGTATACCGCCTCGGCCGGCGTGCGATTGATGATGAGCGCGATGAACGCCGCGTACGACGTGGTCGAAGGTCGCCCGCTGTGGAAGCGCTTCCCGCTGTCGGTTTTCTACACCATCGGCATTGCCGGGATGTTGCTGGTCGCCGCTGCGTTGATGGTGCTCGGGCCGCAGGTGATGGGCTGGATCGCCTCACAGGTCGGGCTTGAAGACTTCATTGTCACGGTCTGGACCATTGCGCGGTGGCCGGTCATCGTGATTCTGATGATGATCGCCGTGGCGTTGATCTATTACGTCATGCCGGACGTCAAACAGGAGTTTCGCTTTATTACCCCCGGCTCGGTGCTGGCGGTGGTGGTGTGGATCATCGCGTCCTTGGGCTTTGCGTTTTATGTCAAGACATTCGCCAACTACAACGCCATGTATGGCAGTATCGGCGCGATCATCGTGCTGCTCCTGTACTTCTACATTTCCGCCGCCGTGCTGCTGCTGGGCGCCGAGATGAACGCGGTGATCGAGCATATGTCCCGCGAAGGCAAGGACCCTGGCGAGAAGGTCCCCGGCGAGCACGGTCCCGGCCATGAAGAGAAACACCACGTGTCCGGGCTAGGCCGGGATCACTCGGTGAAGCCACCCACTGACGAAGTCATCAAATGATCCGTGAAATCCTGAAAATGGGCGATGAGCGCCTGCTGCGTATTGCGCCACCGGTTCCGGCGCACATGTTCGACAGCCCTGAGTTGTGGCAGTTGATCGACGACATGTTCCAGACCATGGAAAGCGTCGGCGGAGTGGGCCTGGCCGCGCCGCAGATCGGCGTCGACCTGCAATTGGTGATCTTCGGCTTTGAACACAGCGAGCGTTATCCGGACGCGGAAGCCGTGCCGCAGACGATTTTGATCAACCCGTTGATCACGCCGTTGAGCCCGGTCATGGAAGAAGGTTTCGAGGGTTGCCTGTCGGTGCCCGGCTTGCGTGGCGCGGTGGATCGCTATCAACAGATCCGCTACGAAGGTTTCGATCCCAAGGGTGAGCCCGTCGTACGCATCGCTTCCGGGTTCCATGCGCGGGTGGTGCAGCATGAATGCGATCACCTGATCGGCCGGTTGTACCCGTCGCGCATCAGCGATTTCAGCAAGTTCGGGTTTACCGAAGTGATGTTCCCTGACCTTGATCCGAACGCGGACGACTGAATCCACCGCTAGACCACTGTGGGAGCGGGCTTGCTCGCGAAAGCGGAGTGTCAGTCAACAGGTGTATCGACTGACACTCCGCTTTCGCGAGCAAGCCCGCTCCCACAGTTGGATGGTGCTTATTTCGTTGGTTTGACGAACCGCAACGTCATCCGGTCCGATTCACCAATCGCCACATACTTCGCCCGATCCTTCTCGCCCAGCGTCAACGCCGGCGGCAGCGTCCACACACCTTCCGGGTAATCCTTGGTGTCTTTCGGATTGGCGTTGATTTCACTCTGCGCCTCAAGCTTGAACCCCGCGTCGGTCGCCAGTTTCACCACGTAATCGGTGGTCAGGTAGCCGCTGTGTTTGGTGTCCTCCAGCGAGGTTCCCTCCTTGGCCCGATGGTCCACCACCCCAAGCACGCCGCCCGGTTTCAGTACTCTGAAAAAGGCCTGGAACATCAGCGGCGCGGTATCGGCCAGCACCCAGTTGTGCACGTTGCGAAAGGTCAGCACGGTGTCCGCCGAGCCAGGCTGGCCGAAAGCCGGGGCCTTTGGGTCGAACTCAAGCACCTGGGCCTTGGCGTATTGCCCGGGCGCAGCGGCGAATTTGGCCTTGAGCTTCTCTTCATTCTTGCGCGCGTAATCACTGACCGTCGGCGCCTGGACCGCCGCGATGTAGTGGCCATTGTCCTTGAGCAGCGGCGCCAGTAACTCGCTGTACCAGCCGTTGCCGGGAGTGATTTCAATGACGGTGTGCGTCGGTGCCAGTCCAAAGAATTGCAAGCCCTGCTGCGGATGACGATAGACATCGCGGGCGACGTTTTCCGGTGCGCGCCAGTCGCCGGCCAGTACCTTGGCGTACTGCTCGGCAGACACCGTCGGCGCGGCGGCCTGGCTAAAAACAGGGGCGAGCAGAGCGGTCAGCGTCACAGCCAGTAGAGCAGGTTTCATGGGGCGTCCTGAGCGAAGTCGAAGTTGACAGCGAGGCTAGCACGCAGCGCTCAGGGGCCGATCACACATTATCGACGGTAGACCTGACAAACGGTTCTAAGCCCATGGCGATCATCGGTTTGCTGCGCGCGTACCGGCTCAGGCGCTCGACCATGGCGTAGGGCATCGACGGATCGAAGGTGAAGCCGCGGTGCTCGTAGAACCCGCGCAGGTCCGGATGGCAGAACAGCCACACCGGCAGCTCGACCTCTTTGACCGCTTCAGCGATCAGGGCGGCGGCGACTCCCTGTTGACGACAGGCCGGATCGACGAACAAACCGGTCAGCCAATGTCCGCCGGACACCGGTCGCAAGCACAGCGCGGCGATGATGTCGTCACGGCGCGCGACCCACAATTGCGCGTCGCGAACGGCTTTCATTGATGACTGGTGGGCGCGATAAAACTTGTTCATCAATGGCCATAACGGTTCATCGAGTCGGGAGTATTGGGTGTTGTGCATGGGACTAAACTGTTGGAGGGCAAGCGCGCGATTATAAAAGAACGCGCACGCCGGGATAGGTGTATACCTGATCTCACATCCCCTGTCAGTGGAGTACGCATCATGTCCAAAGGTATGGATTCGAAGAAAGCCGACAAGAAAAAACCGGCCAAAACCGCCATCGAAAAGCGCGCCGACAAGAAAGCCAAAAAGGTCAATGTGTTCGGCCATTGAACCCGTTTAACCCTGTAGGAGCTGCCGCAGGCTGCGATCTTTTGACTTTGATCCTTTCAGCATCGCTGAAAAGCAAGATCAACAGATCGCAGCCTGCGGCAGCTCCTACACGGATCAGCAACAAAATAATCTGCAGGAAATCCCGGCGTCGTTGCACAGAAGGGGACAGGTCCCCGATCCGAGCAACGCCATGCCCCATTACTTCGATAATGCCCACCGAGAAGAAATCGAATCCCTGCGCCAACGCCTGACCGCCCGCACCGAGTGGCCGACCTGGTTGTTATTGATTGGCGTCTACAGCGCCTGGTTCACCCTCGTGCTCAACAGTCATACGTTGGGTGTGTGGGCGAGCACGTTGTTGTTAATCCCCGTGGTGGTGCTCTGGCTGTCGGTGCAGCACGAATTGCTGCATGGCCATCCGACCCGCTGGCCGGCGCTGAATAAAGTCCTGGGCTATGCGCCGTTTGCCGTCTGGTATCCCTACACCCTGTATCGCGACAGCCATTTGCTGCACCATCGCGACGAAGACCTGACCCACCCCGGCCGCGATCCGGAAAGCCGCTATTTGAGCGCCGAGCACTGGCAACGCAGCTCGCTGTTCGAACAGGGCCTGCACTGGCTGAACAAAACCGTACTTGGCCGCTTCGCCCTCGGTGCGCCGCTGGCCTTGCTGGGCCTGGCCCGGGAAGAGCTGCAACGACTCTGGAGCGGTGATCGTCAGGCCTGGTTCATGTGGTCCAGCCACGGCGCGCTGACCCTGCTGATGCTGGTGTTCATCGCGCGCTACAGCGCCGTGCCGGTGTGGCATTACCTGTTGCTGGTCAGTGTGCCGGCGCTGTCGATCGCGATGATTCGCTCCTACTATGAACACCGCCCGCACGTGCAGCCTGAACAGCGCACCGTGCTCAACGAAGCGGCCTGGCCCTGGCGCTGGTTGTTCCTTAACCTCAACCTGCACCTGGTGCATCACGACTTGCCCGGGTTGCCCTGGTACGACTTGCCCCGCGTCTACCGCGTTCGGCGCGAGCAATGGCTGGCGCGCAGCGGCGGGTTTCTGGTGCAGGGTTATGGGCAGTTGTGGCGCGAGCACGGGCTGAAGGCGATCGACAGCCCGCGACATCCGTTTCACTGATTTTTTGGATCGACGACCCCCTTGTGGGAGCGGGCTTGCTCGCGAAAGCGGACTGTCAGGCAACATGGATGTTGAATGTTGATCCGCTTTCGCGAGCAAGCCCGCTCCCACAGGGGATTTATGCTGGATGGGATTTTTTCATGACTCAACACCTCGCCGAACTGCTGATGTACGTCGCCCCCGAACCCATCCGCCAGGCCAACGAACGCTGGCTGGCGCGCATCCTCGAACGACTGGGCGCCACACGCCGAGACGCCCGGGGTGTGTCTTTGATGGACCTCTGGCTCTCCCCGCACTTACTGCTCACGCAAACCTGCGGTTATCCGTTGATGACCGCGTTGCGGGGCCAGGTCCGGGTGCTGGGCCGTCCTCGTTACGAGTTGCCCGACAGCAGCGCCGGCAACCATTGCAGCCTGTTGCTGGCTCGTACGGATGATTCGCGCCGAACCCTGGCGGGCTTTCATGGCAGCCGTGGCGTGATCAACGGCGAGGATTCCAACAGCGGCATGAACCTGCTGCGTCATCGACTGGCGCCGTTGCATCGCGAAGGGGCATTTTTTGCCCGCGTCGGCATCAGCGGCAGCCACCGCGAAAGCCTGCGCTGGCTGCGTGAGGATCTGGCCGATCTGGCGGCCATCGACAGCGTGACCTATGGCTATCTGGCGCGTTACGCCGCAGAGGAGGTGGCCGGGCTGCGGATTGTGGAGCGCAGCGCATTGAGCCCGACCTTGCCGTACATCACGGCGGCGAGCGTCAGTCATGGGCAGGCTGAAGAGATTCGGCAGGTGATGAATGAAACCTTGGGCGAACTGCCGGAGGTCGCAGAGGTTCTTTGTTTGCGGGAAGTATTGTCGGCCAGTGAAAGCGACTATCAGATCGTTCTGGATTACCAGCAGGAATCTCAGGCGTTGGGGTACGGGCGGTTGCGTTAAAGTTTGAGCAGAGTGTCGACAGACCTTTTTTCGCGAGCAGGCTCGCTCCTACAGGATTTACGCGGACCTGTGGGAGCGAGCCTGCTCGCGATGGCAATCTGCCAAGCGGCACAAATGTATATTTCTTAATGGAATATAAAAATCACTTTTAAATATTATTAATGAATAAGGCTCCTTGCTAGGATCGCGACACCGGACGACCGGACATTCAGCGACCCCTAACCCTTGGAGCCTCTATGTCCGGCACCGACCTTTCCCATCGCAATGCCGTGGGCGGATTGTTCCGCGCCCATTACCCGTGGCTGTGCGCGCGATTGCGCCAGTCTATGGGGACCGGTCCCGGCGTCGAAGACATCGCCGCCGAGGCCTTCGTGCAATTGCTCGAAGCTCCACAGGCGATCCCGATCCGCGAACCTCGTGCTCTGCTCACCACCATTGCCCGGCGACTGGTGTTTGAGCAATGGCGCCGTCGCGATCTGGAGCGCCGGCACCTGGATCAATTGCAGCACGTTGATCAGCCTGCAGCGCCGTCCCCCGAAGAACTCGCCCAATTGACCCAGGCACTGCATGGCCTGGACCGCACGCTGGCGCGACTGCCCGGCAAGGTCAGGGCGACCTTTCTGCTGTCGCGGGTCGATGGCCTGACTTACCCGCAAATCGCCGCCGAGCTGGGCATTTCCCTGCGTTCGGTCAGCGCCTACATGACCCGCTCCGACGCCTTGTGCGCCCGGCACAGCGCCAACCAATTCCTTACACAGAACAAGAGGTCCGCATGAGATCGCTCAAAACCCTGCTCGGCAGTTCGCTGCTGGCCCTGAGCCTGATGGCCAACCCGGCATCGGCGGCGGAAAAATCCGCGCCCATCCACTTCGGTGACATCACCTGGGAAAGCGGCAGCCTCATCACCGAGATCCTGCGCCTGATCGTCGAAAAAGGTTACGGCTACCCCACCGATACCTTGCCCGGCAGCACCGTCAGCCTCGAAGCGGCGCTGGCCAAAAACGACATCCAGGTGATCGGCGAAGAGTGGGCCGGGCGCAGTCCGGCGTGGGTCAAGGCGGCCGCCGAAGGCAAAGTGTTCGGCCTGGGCGACACGGTCAAGGGCGCCACCGAAGGTTGGTGGGTGCCGGAGTATGTGATCAAGGGCGACCCCGAGCGCGGCATCAAACCCTTGGCGCCGGAGCTGAAATCCGTGGCCGACCTGGCCAGGTACAAGGATGTGTTCCGCGATCCCGAAGACCCGAGTCGCGGGCGTTTCCTCAACAGCCCGACCGGCTGGACCTCGGAAATCGTCAACAGCCAGAAGCTCAAGGCCTACGAACTGACCGGCAGCTTCGTCAACTTCCGCACCGGCTCCGGCGCAGCACTGGATGCCGAAGTGGCGTCGTCGATCCGTCGGGGCAAGCCGGTGCTGTTCTACTACTGGTCGCCGACACCGCTGCTGGGCCGCTTCAAACTGGTGAAGCTCGACGAACCGCCGTTCGACGCCGAAGCCTGGAAGACCCTGGCCGACGCCAACAACCCGAACCCCAAGGGCACCCGCTCGATGCCGGCCAACCTGGCCATCGGCGTGTCCGCGCCGTTCAAGGCGCAGTACCCGGACCTGGTGGCGTTTTTCGAAAAAGTCGACCTGCCAATCGATCTGCTGAACCAGACCCTGGCGCAGATGAGCGAAAAACGGCAGAAACCGCGCGATGTCGCCGAAGCGTTTTTGCGTGACCAGCCGCAGGTGTGGAAGGGTTGGGTGCCGGGGGAGGTGGCTGGCAAGGTGAGTGCCAACCTATAGTCCTGTAGTGCCTGATCAATAGCCTTCGCGAGCAAGCCCGCTCCCACATTTGCCCCGTGGAATGCGATCAAATGTGGGAGCGGGCTTGCTCGCGAATGAACTTAAGCCTTGCGCCAATTGCGCAGCCAGCGAGCCCATCAGCGCCAGCCGCTCGCCAGTCCCCCCTTGAACCCCACCAATCACGGCCTTCGGCAGCTGCAATGCAGACGTTGCTGAACATACCCGCTGAACCGATTTTGTCCTGATAAGTGTCCGAATAATGGCCGACTAGTGGCCTTGCGCGGGCATGATGGCTGTCTATGCTCAGTCGTAACTAACCATGTCGGTCACCTCCAGCTGACCGTGATGCACACCTTGAGAGTGCGCGGCACAAGGCACCCAACCATCCAGGTACGGAGCTTTTCGTTAAAGGGAGTTTGCTTATGAATACGTTAGGGCTGGCCCCTTCATGGGCTATCAAGAACAGGATGTCTTGATGAGGATGTCGTAACAGGACCCTCCGATTGAACATCATTTATTACCTGACCATGTCCTTCCTCTGGAGGGGCGCGTGTGCCTGTCGCTGGATGTAGTGGATTCAAGAGACCCGGACATCAATTTCTCGAAAAGACCGCGCTTGGGGTAATACGACCATGTTTAACCTGCATAACAAGGCTGACTTGCTGGAAATCGAACGCTTCAGTTGTGCGCTGACCGAGGCCAATGCCAAGTTGGCCGCGGTCAGTCGTTCGATGGCGATGATCGAATTCACCCCCGAGGGCATCGTGTTGGATGCCAACGAAAATTTTTGCAGCGTCATGGGTTATAGCGCCGACGAAGTCCGCGGCAAGCACCACCGGATTTTCTGCGAAGAGGCGTTTTACCGCAGCGAGGCCTACGCCCAATTGTGGCGGGATCTGGCGCGGGGCGAGGCGGTCAGCGGGACCTTTTCGCGGTTGAACAAGCGCGGCAAGGAAATCTGGCTCGAAGCCAGCTACATGCCAGTGTACGGCCCGGATCGCCAGGTCCGCAGCGTGATCAAGGTGGCCACGGACATCACCGACAGGGTCAACCGGGAGCACGAAAACGAAAGCCGGCTCGCGGCGATCGGTCGCTCCATGGCGGTCATCGAATTCACCCCGGACGGCAAGGTGATCACGGCCAACGAAAACTTCCTCAAGACCCTGCATTACTCGCTCAACGAAGTCATCGGGCAGCACCACAGCCTCTTCTGTCACCGTGCCGAAGCCGAGTCGCCGGCGTACAAGGCGTTCTGGGCGTCACTCAACCGCGGCGAATATCACTCGCACCGTTTCGAACGCAAGGACAAGTTCGGTCATACGGTATTCCTGGAAGCTTCCTACAACCCGCTGTTCGACGCCAAGGGCCGGTTGTACAAGGTGGTGAAGTTCGCCAGCGACATCACCCGACAGATGACCACCCTGCAAACCGCCGCGGAATCGGCCCACAGCACTTCGGTGCAAAACGACGCCTGCGCGCGCAAGGGCTCGGAGGTGGTGCAGCAAACGGTGCAGATCATCCAGGACATTTCCAGGGACTTGAACGAAGCGGCCCTGAGCATCGATGCGGTGAGCAAACAGTCCGACATCATCGGCACCATCGTGCAGACCATCCGGGGCATTGCCGATCAGACCAACTTGCTGGCGCTCAACGCCGCGATCGAGGCGGCCCGCGCCGGGGAGCATGGCCGGGGGTTCGCGGTGGTGGCCGATGAAGTGCGCAGCCTCGCCGCACGCACCAGCCAGGCAACGCTGGAGATTGTCGATGTGGTACGCAAGAACCACGATTTATCCGTGAGCGCGGTGTCGAGCATGCAATCGAGCCTGAGCCGCACCGGGCTCGGGGTGGAACTGGCGAACGAGGCGGGGGAGGTGATCCTGGAGATTCAACAGGGCTCGCGGCATGTGGTCGATGCGATCAGCCAGTTCAACTCGACGTTGCAGCTGAATTAAACGCAAACCCCTGTAGGAGCGAGCATGCTCGCGATGGAGGTCAACGATTACGCGGGCTTTCTGAATGCCCGCAGCGTCGCGGAGTCCATCGCGAGCATGCTCGCTCCTACAGGTGCAAGGCTGTAATCAAAGCGAAGCCAGAAATTTGTCCACGACCTGAGCCGTATCCTGATTGCCATTTTCCTGCGCTTTCTCCGCCTTGGCGATTTCGGCCTTTTGCTGCATACGCTCGGCAATTTCCTCACCGATCGCCTGCTGCTTCTCCGGCGGCATTTGATCGACTTCTTCCTGGGTCAGCCCCATCTCCTGCAGGATCGCGTCGCGCAGGCGCTGTTCCGGGGTTTTGCTCATGTATTCCTGGAATTCGGACGTGGCCGAGCCGTCCTTGATCCGATCCTTGACGTCATCCGGCAGCGGCGCATTGACGGCTTGCAGATTCACCCGGGTCTTGGCGAACGCCTCGTCGACGTTGTCGCTGATCCGCGTGGCTTCGCTGACCTGCTGCGTCGCCTGTTGGGTGGCGGATTCCTGGACCTGCGTGCCGGTTTGCGCGGTTTGCGCCTGCACATTGTTTTGCAGGGCCTGGGCCATGGCGCCCTGGAGTCCGGCGACGGCTTCGCTGGTCGGATCTTCACCAGGGCGTTTGGGGAGCGGTGTAACCAGGTTGGGTTTTGCACTGACCAACATGATGGGTAGACCTTATGAGTGGTGGTGGTCCAGTGCCTTGAGCAAATACTGTGCCTGTGAATGTAGCGCCTTGATAATCAATGGGTTGGCGCCCATTCAACCCAGGTTTGACTGAAAGGTGGGCAAGTGTTTGCCGACGAACGGCAAGCGTTGTGCGCTCAGGGCAGGCCGTTGCAGCAATGCTTGAGAAAACCGGGATGTTGCGCCAGCCGCTTGAAATACTCGTCGACCGCCGGGTAGTCAGACCGCTCGATGGGGGTCATCAACCAGCGGTTGACCGACAGGCCGATGACAATGTCGGCCAAAGTAAATCGGGAGCCGGCAACGTAGGCTTTGGTGGTCGCGAGTTGATGTTCGAGGATGCCCATCTTTTGGTTCCACCCACGCACACCCACCTCCAGGCGATGCGGGTCCTGGAATTCCGGGTCCTTGCGCACCAGTGCCATGAACGCATAGCTCCAGGACGGATTGAGCTCGGTGGCTTGCCAATCCATCCACTGTTCCACCCGGGCGCGGGCGGCGGGTTCGGTGGGCAGCAGCTCGGCGTGGTGATGGTGATGCTTGCCGGCCAGGTAGCGGCAAATGGTGTTGGATTCCCACAACGGCCCGTTCTCATCAATGATCACCGGGACCTGGGCGTTGGGGTTGAACCGGAGGAACTCGGGGCTGTGGGTCGAGGCAAACCCGCTGCCCCAATCCTCGCGCTCGTAGGACAGGCCCAGTTCCTCGCAGGTCCACAGGACCTTGCGGACGTTGATCGACGAGGCTTTGCCGAGGATTTTCAGTGCGTGTTCCATGAAGCGACTCCATCCACAATGACGTACAGACAAGTGTAGGAGCTGCCGCAGGCTGCGATCTTTTGATCTTGTTTTTAAAAAGCAC
The DNA here is from genome assembly GCF_902498195.1 of Pseudomonas fluorescens. GTDB lineage: Bacteria > Pseudomonadota > Gammaproteobacteria > Pseudomonadales > Pseudomonadaceae > Aquipseudomonas > Aquipseudomonas fluorescens_BU. The sequence goes on from NZ_CABVIY010000006.1 coordinate 408,038, forward strand.
AGTCAAAAGATCGCAGCCTGCGGCAACTCCTGCAGGATGTGCGCCTTGCCAGGGGGCTTACGTACTCTCCCGCACCTTCAGCTCAAACCCCATGTCCTGCACCGGTTTGGCCACGGTATTGCCGGCCATCAGCGTCAGCATCTGCTCTGCCGCGCGGCGGCCGATGGCTTCACGCGGGGTGCTGATGCTGCTCAGGCGCGGGACCATGTGGGCCGAGGCGGGCAGGTCGTTGAAGCCGAGAATCGCCACCTGCTCGGGGATCCTGATGCCGCAGCGCATGGCTTCAAGCAGCGCGCCCTGGGCCAGGTCGTCGTTGCCGAAGAAGATCGCATCGACATCGGGATGACTGGCGATCATTTGCAGGAACAGCTCGCCGCCCAGGCCGACGGAAGACGGGCGCGGCGTCAGCACTTCCAGCGCCGGGTCATACAGGCCGGCTTTCTGCAGGGTGCGACGGAAGCCTTCGCCACGCAGCAAGGTGCGTTGGTCGAGTTGCGCACCGATGTACGCCAGGCGCTTGCGGCCGCGAGACAGCAAATGATCGGCGGCGGTTTCGCCGGCGGCCAGTTGCGAAAACCCCACGCAATTGAGGCCGGCGGCGCTGTCCAGCTCCATCATGTACACGCAGGGAATGTTGCTGGCTTCGATCATCCGCCGCGAACTTTCGGTGCGGTCGAAGCCGGTGAGCAGCAAGCCACGCGGCTGATAGGCCATGTAGTTGCGCAGCAGGTTTTCTTCTTCATCGCGTGAATAGTGAAAGTTGCCGATCAGCACTTCGAAGCCCTTGGGGCGCAAAACCTGATGAATGGCTTCCAGGGTATCGATGAACAACAGGTTGGACAGGGAGGGCACCAATACCACTACCGAATGGCTCTGGGCCGAGGCCAGGGCGCGGGCGGCGGAGTTGACCACGTAGTTGAGTTCAAGCGCCGCGTTCTGCACCTTTTCCACCAGTTCGGTGGCCACGGTGCTGACGCCGCGCAAGGCGCGGGAGGCGGTAATCGGGCTGACGCCGGCCAGTCGGGCGACTTCGTTCAGGGTAGGGCGGCCCGTGGTGCGCGTATTTTTATCGTTCTTGGTTGAGGTCATCGACGGCTTGCCAAACAAAATACAAGGCACTAAGGTAGCGCTGTCTCGATGCAGCTGCAAATGCGTGAGCGGGGGTTCGCCTGATCCTCGCTTTTTGGCGTTGGAGACGAACATGCTGCAACCCACAAAAATGACAAGAAGGCGTCGGCAACTTCTACTTTTGATTGAGTGTCATAGCTTGCAAAGGTAGCGCTGTCTGCGCGCTGAGGTGTTACATGAATCATCCCATCACCGCCCTGGTCATCATGGGCGTTGCCGGTTGCGGCAAGACGTGCGTCAGCGAGGCCCTGTGCCAGCTCAGCGGCGCCACTGCCATTGAAGGCGACTCTTTCCACCCTGCCGCCAATATCGAAAAGATGAGCGCGGGTATCCCCCTGAACGACGAAGACCGTGCCGGCTGGCTCGACAGCCTGTGCGATGAACTGCGCCGCATCGACGCCCTGGGCCAGCGCCCGGTACTGACCTGCTCGGCCCTCAAGCACATTTACCGCGAACGCCTGCGCAGTGCCTTGCCAGGCCTGGGCTTCGTGTTCCTGGAACTGACCCCCGAAGTCGCCGCCGACCGCGTTTCCCATCGGCCGGGCCACTTCATGCCCTCGACCCTGATCGACAGCCAGTTCGCCACCCTCGAATCCCCCGTTGGCGAGCCCTTGACCCTGGCCCTCGATGCGTCGACACACAGCGTCGATCAGTTAGCTGTCCAGGCGCACCACTGGTGGCTTGAGCACGGCCTGCAACGCGCCGGTTAATTTTTGCTCGCAGAGATAGCGCTGTCCTTATGGCTTTCGAATTACCCGCTTTAATAACAACAACAACCAGGAGACACCCCTAATGTTTGGCATGTCCCACGAGACGTTCCTGCTGCTCGATGCAGTGGTCACGGTGATCGGGCTTATCGTCCTGATCACCAAGTTCAAGTTTCACCCCTTCATTGCCCTGATCATCGCCGCCGCCTTCCTCGGGCTGACGTCCGGCATGCCGATCGGCACCATCATCAAGGCCTTCCAGGACGGCTTCGGTGGCGTGCTCGGTTTCGTCGGGATCATCCTCGCGCTGGGCACCATGCTCGGCAAGATGATGGCCGAGTCGGGCGGGGCGGATCAGATCGCCCAGACGCTGATCCGTGCCTTCGGCAAGGACAAGGTGCAGTGGGCGATGATGTTCGCCGCGTTCCTGGTGGGCATTCCGCTGTTCTTCGAAATCGGTTTCGTGCTGCTGATCCCGCTGGTGTTCATCGTCGCCCGGCGTACCGGTGTGTCGATCATCAAGATCGGTATCCCGCTGCTGGCCGGTCTGTCCGCCGTGCACGGCCTGGTGCCACCGCACCCGGGCCCGTTGCTGGCGATCGGCGTGTTCGGTGCCGACATCGGCAAGACCATTTTGTACGGCCTGATCGTGGCGCTGCCTACGGCGATCATTGCCGGTCCGATCTTCGGGACCTTCATTGCCAAGCACATCCCCGGTCACCCGAATCAGGAACTGGTGGATCAACTGGCACGCGAGACCGATTCGGCCGATCTGCCGAGCTTCGCCATCACCCTGGTCACCGTGCTGTCGCCGGTGTTCCTGATGCTGCTCAAGACCTTCGCCGATGTGGTGCTGCCGGACGGTAACTTTTTCCGCACCTTCATGGACCTGATCGGTCACCCGATCTCGGCACTGCTGATCGCATTGCTGCTGTCGCTGTACACCTTCGGCTACAAGCAGGGCATCGGTTCGCAACAGATCCTCAAATGGCTGGACGCGAGCCTCGCCCCGACCGCTGCGATCATCCTGATCATCGGCGCCGGCGGTGGCTTCAAGCAGATGCTGGTGACCAGCGGCGTGGGCGACGTGATCGGCCACATGGCGGTGGCCGCGCAGATCTCGCCGATCCTGCTGGCGTGGCTGGTGGCGGCGGTGATCCGCATCGCGACAGGTTCCGCGACCGTGGCGACCATTACCGGCGCGGGCATCGTGGTGCCGGTGGTCGGGATGATTCCAGGGGTTAACCGCGAGCTGCTGGTGCTGGCCACCGGTGCCGGCTCGTTGATCTTGTCGCACGTGAACGATGCCGGTTTCTGGCTGGTGAAGCAGTACTTCAACATGACCGTGGCGGAGACGTTCAAGACCTGGACGGCGATGGAGACGATTCTGTCGGTGGTGGGGTTGGGCTTTATTCTGTTGTTGTCGTTGTTCGTTTAAGCGCAGTTGGCAGGCACAAAAAAACCGCAGTGATGCGGTTTTTTTGTGCCTGCGTTCAGGCCGTCAATCTCAATGCTTATCTGGCCACGGACTTCGAATACCGCTGGCAGTTGAAGGGATCTGTTTGACACCAGAGTCGGTGCCGCTGATCCTGAGTCCGTCCCTCGTTTTTTCCCTACTGAACTGGTTCTGTGGACGCACACCGTAGTTGCCCTCGAGGATGATTCCAGTGCGAACGCTTTTGCTTTCATTGGGAGTAGAAACGGCGCCTGGCTGGGCACTGGAGCTTCTTGTAGGAGAAGGCGTTGACCCTGTAGGTAAACCCTTTTGTGGCGTCGATTTTTGCAAGGTTGTTTTGCTGGGTTTCAGGAAAGGTGTGGCTTGGTTCTTATTCATTCCAACCAAGATGCCCGTCATGCCTCCGGTCCTGGCCTGTTTGGCTATTCCAGCCGTGCGCCCCGCACCGCCGCCTGTACCGACGGGAGAAAGGATCTGCATTACATCTGCAAATCTGTTGAAGAACCATGTCGAAAGCCAACTTTCGCCTGACGGGTCCGCACGCATCACCGGCTCACCACCGCAATACGCGAACCCGTTTAAGCCACCCTTCCCGAACGGGCTGAACATGTCCGGGCTATGAAACCGCATCAATCGCGGGTTATAGACGCGATATCCCTTCCCCAAAACATACCAATCAGTCTTCGCCTCACGCAGTTCTCCGTTAAATCCTTGCTGCGTCATAACCTCCTGCCGGGAGGATTGTTGACCATAGGGGGCGTAGGCGAGGTGGTGAAGGGGGCCAGCCATCTCGGCGAGCACGGTATTTTTGCTGTCGCCGGCTAACAACAGGATGCGGGATGTTTGATTGGCAGGTTCTGATGTAGGCATCGGGAGACCTTCGGTTAACGACGCGTCAATAAAGGCCTCCAGCATTTCATGTTGTTCCCGGGCCGGGAACTGACAGATCTGCTAGGTAGCGAGGGTGCAATACGAAGCCAGAATGTGGGAGCGGGCTTGCTCGCGAAGGGGGCGTAACATTCAAAGTACATGTTGAATGTCAGTCCGCTTTCGCGAGCAAGCCCGCTCCCACAGTTGTCATGTGTCAGGCGTTGGTTTTTGCGACCAGCCCGTCCGCCCGGAACATCCCGCGAATCCCGCGCACGGCCTGGCGAATCCGGTCCTGGTTTTCGATCAGGGCGAAGCGCACGTGATCATCGCCGTATTCACCAAAGCCCACGCCCGGCGAGACACAGACCTTGGCTTCGGCCAGCAGTTTCTTGGCGAACTCCAGCGAACCCAGGTGGGCATAGGCCTCGGGGATCTTGGCCCAGACATACATGGACGCTTTCGGGTTCTCGACCATCCAGCCCAGTTCATGCAGGCCCTTGACCAGCACGTTGCGCCGCTGCCGGTATTGCTCGGCGATGTCGCGCACGCATTGCTGGTCGCCTTCGAGCGCCGCAATGGCCGCCACTTGCAGCGGGGTGAAGGTGCCGTAGTCGTGGTAGCTCTTGATCCGCGCCAGGGCGTTGACCAGTTCCGGGTTGCCGACCATGAAGCCGATGCGCCAGCCCGCCATGTTGTAGCTCTTGGACAGGGTGAAAAACTCCACCGCAATGTCCTTGGCGCCGGGCACCTGCATGATCGACGGGGCTTTCCAGCCGTCGTAGACGATGTCGGCGTACGCCAGGTCGTGGATCACCAGCACGTCGTACTGCTTGGCGAGGGCGATTACCCGTTCGAAGAAGTCCAGTTCCACGCACTGTGCGGTGGGGTTGGACGGGAAACCGAGGATCATCATTTTCGGTTTCGGGATCGACCCGCGAATCGCCCGTTCCAGTTCGGCGAAGAAATCCACACCCGGCACCAGCGGCACCGAACGCACCTGGGCGCCGGCAATCACGGCACCGTAGATGTGAATCGGGTAGCTCGGGTTAGGCACCAGCACGGTGTCGCCCTGGTCGAGGGTGGCCAGCATCAGGTGCGCCAGGCCTTCCTTGGAACCGATGGTGACAATGGCTTCGCTTTCCGGGTCGATGTCGACCTCGTAGCGTTCCTTGTACCAGTTGGAAATCGCCCGGCGCAGGCGCGGAATACCCTTGGATGTCGAGTAGCCGTGGGTGTCTTCGCGCTGGGCGACCTGCACCAGTTTTTCGACGATGTGCGGCGGCGTGGCGCCGTCGGGGTTGCCCATGCTCAAGTCGATGATGTCTTCGCCACGACGACGGGCGGCCATCTTCAGCTCGGCTGTGATGTTGAAAACGTAAGGGGGGAGTCGATCTATGCGCGCAAAGCGGCGCGGCGAACCTTGTTCGGCCATTGTTGCCTCGGATAACGTAAGCGCCCGGAACCGTCCGAGCGACGCTGGTCACTGCGGTGACCTGTGGCGGAATGTACGGGCAGCTGTGGCAGACTGTCCAGCCTCTATGTAAACAAATTTTTCCGAAGGAAAGGGTTCGATGGAATTTACCAGTGGCTTCTTGTTGAGCCTTTCGCTGTGCCTGGATATCGGCGTGGCCAACATCGCAATGATCACCCTGGCGATGCAGCGCGGCTATTTTCAGGGCTTCGCCCTGGGCCTGGGCACCTGCGTCGGCGACCTGATCTACGCCGTGCTGGCGCTGGCCGGCATGACGGTTCTGCTGCAATACGAAACCGTGCGCTGGGTGTTGTGGATCGGTGGTTCGGCGCTGCTGGTGTACTTCGCGGCGAAGATGATTTATTCGGCGATCCACCATGAGGCGCTGCTGGCCGAGACCGCCGAGGTAGGCCAGAACTCCCATCGCAAGGAGTTCTTTCGCGGGATTTTCCTCGCCATGTCGTCACCCAGTGCGATTCTCTGGTTCGCGGCGGTGGGCGGCACCCTGATCGCCCGTTCCGGCGGTGGCGGTGCGCTCAGCTCGGCGCTGTTTCTCGGCGGTTTCCTCTGCGCGGGGCTGCTGTGGTCGGCGGGCCTGTGCTTCGCGGCCAGCCACGGCGGCAAGTTGCTCGGCGACAAACTGCTGCGCTATTCGTACCTGGCATCGGCGGCGATCTTCTGCTATTTCGCGGTGTACGTGATCCTATCGGGCTACAACGAGTTTGTCGGCGCCGGGGCCGTCGAGGCGTTGCACACCCTCTGACTGGGCGAATCGGGTTTGGCCTCTATACTCCCAGCCGAACCCACTTTTCGCTCCAGGAGTCGAGCCATGGATGAGCAAACACGCGTTGAAGTGACGGAACCGCGCTTCGAACACGGACACTTCCTGCTGATCGCAGGACTAGGCGGACGTTTTACCCAGCAAACCACCCAGGGCATCCCGGCACTCTGGGAGACCTTCATGCCCCACATCGGCAATGTTCCGGGCCAGAAAGGCGAAGTGACCTACGGTGTGTGCTGCAATTTCGACGGCAAGGGCGGCTTCGACTACATCGCCGGCGTCGAGATCAGCAAACTCGACGACTTGCCGGACCAGTACCGTTGGGTCGAGGTGCAGCCGCAGTTGTACGCGGTGTTCGAGCACAAGGGGCCGCTGGAGGCCTTGCCGCAGCTGTTTCAGTACATCTTCGGCACCTGGCAGCCGCAGTCGGGGCATGAGGTGCTGGACGCGCCGGAGCTGGAGCGCTACAGCGAAGACTTCAACCCGAAGCTCAACACCGGCAAGCTGGAAATCTGGGTGCCGATCAAGGCCTGACCCTGTCGTCGCAAGGCGGATCGAAGGATTCGCCTCTCGATGTCTTTTCGACGCTGATTTATGATCCGCGACCTTCCCATCTGATTTGCGACCCGCCATGAACACCGTCATTCGCCCCGTCACGCCTGCTGACCTGGACCGCTGCTACGCCATCGAAACCGTTGCCTACGAAGGCGACGAAGCCGCCACCCGCGAGAAAATCGCCACCCGCATCGCCACCTGGCCCGAAGGGTTTATCGTCGCTGAAGTGGACGGGGTGGTCGCCGGTTTCATCAATTCCGGCGCGGCATTCCAGGTGGAAATGTCGGACGAAGCGTTCAAGGAACTGATCGGCCACGATCCGGCCGGCCCGCACGTGGTGATCATGTCGGTGGTGGTGCACCCCGACTATCAGGGGCAGGGCCTGGCGAAGCGCCTGATGGGCGAATTCATCGAGCGCATGCGCGCGATGGGCAAGGTCAGCATCAACCTGATGTGCAAGGAGCGGCATATCCCGCTGTACGCCGGATTCGGCTTTGCCTACGTCAAGCCTTCGGCCTCGGACCATGGCGGGATGGCGTGGCATGAGATGGTGCTCAACCTCTGACCCCAACACAGATCCCTGTGGGAGCGGGCTTGCTCGCGAAAACGGTGTATCAAACAACATCAATGTTGACTGATACACCGTTTTCGCGAGCAAGCCCGCTCCCACATTGAATAGGGGATGACCTCAAAAAATCAGGCCCATCCGCCGCTCATAGCCGATCCGGCCCTTGTATGCCTCGCCGCTGTCGACAAATCCATATTTGCCATACAGCGCAATCGCCGATTCATTGTCCGCATCCACCGACAATTCCAGCCCCCTGATTTCCGGCCAGGCCTGGCGCGCCACCTCGGGCAGCGCTTGCAGGCAGGCCTTGCCATACCCCTTGCCTTGCTGACGCTGGTCGACCTGAAGCGCATGCAGCGTGGCGCTGTGCTCGTCGGCCCAGGCCGGCAACACCGGCGGGCGCTTGAGCAGCAGGAAGGCGACGGCAAGGTCGTCGGCCAGCAGGGCAAATCCCTTGACGCCAGGGCCGGGGCGGGACAGCAGGGTGTGCAAGGCACCGTGGATGTCACCGGAAAACCTGATCTGCCCGGGATGAACTTCGATGGCCTCGACCTGCTGGCGCTGCAGCGCGTTCAGGCTTTCGTAGGGCACGAGTCGGGTGGTCACTGGCGTGTCCTTTTTCCAACAGAAATGAGCCTCGGATTCTAGCGATTTCGCGTGGGTGGATTATTTTTATTTCACCTGTCGATTCGCCGGATCGCCAGACGACTAAGGGTGTCTTCACCATAAAAACCACGGAGAACCATCATGAGCGCTACCCACGAAATCCAGACCTTGATCGACACCTATCGCCAGGCGGTCGTCGCCAAGGATGTCGATAAAATCATGAGCTTCTATGGCGAGGACATCGTCTCCTACGACGCGGTCAAGGCCCTGCAATTCCGCGGCAAGGCCGCCTACCGTGCGCATTGGCAGGCCTGCATGGAAATGTGCCAGGGCCCGCACAAGTTCGACTTCGACCACATGAACATCGTCGCCGACGAACACATCGCCTTCGCCCACTGGCTGGCCCATTGCGGCGGCACCAATGAGAAGGGCGAAACCCAGGCCTGCTGGATGCGCGTGACCGCCTGCTATCGACGCGAAGCCGGGCAATGGCGCATCGTCCACGAACACTGGTCGGCACCGTTCGACATGGAAAGCGGCGCGGCGCTGTTCAATCTGGAGCCCTGAGATGAACCCTTCGGTCAGGAGAGCACGATGAAATATTTATGTCTGGTCTACAGCGATGAGCGCCTGTTGCATTCGCTGCCGGAGAGCCCCAAGGACGAGGAGTGCATGGCCTACGCCGAGTCGGTGCAGGGCAGTGGCCGGATGGTCGCCGCCGAGGCGCTGGAGTCGGTGCAGACCGCCACCACCGTGCGCATGCGCAACGGCAAGCTGTCGATCACCGACGGCCCGTTCGCCGAAACCAAGGAACAGTTGGCGGGCTTCTACCTGATCGATGCCAAGGATCTGAACGAAGCGATCCAGGTCGCCGGGGACATTCCGGCTGCACGGGTCGGCTGTGTCGAAGTGCGCCCCGTTCGTACGTTGAATCCTTGAGATGCCTGATCTTTCGGTGTCGGTGCGGGTCGAGCAGGTTTATCGACAGGAGTCGAGGCGCATCCTGGCGACGCTGATCCGCCTGCTCGGCGATTTTGACCTGGCCGAAGAGGCCTTGCACGAGGCGTTTTTCGTCGCGGTCGAGCGCTGGCAGCAGGACGGCGTACCGGACAACCCGCGCACCTGGCTGGTGTCCACCGGGCGCTTCAAGGCCATCGATGTGTTGCGCCGGCGCGCGCGCTTCGCTGCCTCGCGACCGATGTTGATCGCGCAACTGGAGGCGCTGGAGCAGGCCGACTGGAGTGACGAAGACGTGGAAGACGATCGCTTGCGCCTGATCTTCACCTGTTGTCACCCGGCCCTGGCGGCGGACGCGCAAGTGCCGTTGACCCTGCGCGAAGTCTGCGACCTGACCACCGAAGAAATCGCCCGGGCCTTTCTCTCGGCGCCAGCCACCATCGCCCAGCGCATCGTGCGCGCCAAGGCGAAAATCCGTGATGCAAAGATCCCTTATCAGGTGCCGTCCCTGGCGGAGTTGCCCGAGCGCCTCGACAGCGTGCTGCGGGTGATTTACCTGGTGTTCAACGAAGGCTACTCGGCGTCCATCGGCGCGCAAGTGACCCGCGAGGAGTTGACACGCGAAGCGATTCGCCTTGGCCGGTTGTTGATGGAGTTGTTGCCGGAACCGGAAGTCATGGGCCTGCTGGCGTTGATGTTGTTGCACGAGTCGCGGCGGGTGGCGAGAACCTCCACGACCGGCGAGCTGATTTTGCTCGACGAGCAGGACCGAGGGTTGTGGGACCGCGAGATGATCGACGAAGGCTGTGCGCTGGTGGAGCGGGCGCTGGGCACCCGGCGATTCGGCCCCTATTGCCTGCAGGCGGCGATTGCGGCGGTGCATGCCGAAGCGCCGTCGGTGGAGCAAACCGATTGGGCGCAGATCGTCGGCCTGTATGACGTGTTGCTGCGGGCCGTGCCGTCGCCGGTGATCGAATTGAACAGGGCGGCGGCGCTGTCGAAACGCGATGGGCCGTTGGCGGGGCTGAGGCTGGTCGAGGCGATTCTGGATCGCGGTGAGCTGCTGGATTACCACCTGGCGCACTCGGCGCGGGCGGAGTTTTGTCGGCAGCTGGGCCGGGTGGAGCAGGCGCGTGCGGCGTATGCGCGGGCGCTTGAGTTGACCCGGCAAGAGCCGGAGCGGCGGTTTATCGAGGCTCGGCTCAAGGCGTTGGAGTGAGGTGATCTCAAGGGCCTCTTCGCGGGCAAGCCCGCTCCCACAGGGTTTTGGGTCGATCACACCATGTATATCCACCCTCAATCACTGTGGGAGCGGGCTTGCTCGCGAATGGGCCACGCCACTATTCCAGCATCTTGCCCAACAACCAGCTCCCCGCCGGCCCCGGCGGATTCAACCGCGACCACAACGCGTCCACATACACCGTTTTCGGCCAGCCGCGCACTTGCAACTCCTGCAGCGTTCCCGGGCCAAAACGCTCCACCAGCCAACGGGGCAACGGCGCCCAACCGAATCCGCCCTGGGCCATTTCCAGCAGCATCAAATAACTGGGCGCCGACCAGACGCGGCCCTTCGCCCGGCTTTCATACGGGTTGACGATGGTCGCCAGGCGCAATTCCCGGTGCTGTTGCAGCACGTCCTGTTCGAGGTGTGCCAGCGTGGCCAGTGGATGCCGGGGCGAGACGAACAGGGCGATTTCGGTGCGTTCGTCCACCGTTGAACTGACCAGGTCCGGCGGGTAACTGTCCTGCATCTCGGCGAAGGCCACGTGTGCCCGGCCGCTTTGCACCAGCGCCACCAGGTCGTCGCATTCCGCGATCAGGCATTCGAGTTCAAGGTCCGGGTAGCGCTGCTCGAAGGCACTGAGCGAGGCTTCGAAACGGTCGGACTGGTAGGTGTCGGACAGGGCCACGGTGAGCTTCGCCTCGACGCCTTGGGACAGTTGGCTGGCGGTCATTTCCAGGCGGCTGGTGGCGGCCAGGATGTCCTCGGCCCGTTGCAGCATCACGTGCCCGGCCGGGGTGAGGGTGGGTTTGCGGCTGCTGCGGTCGAACAGCACCAGGTTCAGGTCGATTTCCAGGCTGGCCACCGCCGCGCTGATGGTCGACTGGCTGCGCCCCAACTTGCGCGCCGCCGCGGAGAACGAGCCCTGCGTCGCTGCCTGGACGAACGCCTGCAACACTTCCTGGGAGGCCATGAACTATCGCCTTGATCGATGGTTATTGGTTAGGAAGTATCGGGGTGATGTTGGACCATGGCAACCATCGCTATTCAGGAGGTTGGTCATGAACATCAACAAATCCATCACAGAACGTATTTTTCAGGCCGTCGGTTTCGAACTGCTGGCCATCCTGATCTGTACCCCATTGCTGGCGTGGATCATGGATAAACCGATGCTGGACATGGGCGTCGTCACCGTCGTCATTGCCATCCTGGCCCTGGCCTGGAACGTAGTGTTCAACGGAGTGTTCGACCGCGTGCTCAAGCGCTTTGCCCTGACGCATAACGCCTGGACCCGCGTGGCGCATGCGCTGTTGTTCGAAGGTGGCCTGGTGGCCCTGGGCGTGCCGCTGATTGCCTGGTGGCTGAACATCAGCCTGTGGCAAGCGTTCCTGCTGGACATCGGTGTGCTGCTGTTTTTCCTGCCGTACACCTACGTTTACCACTGGGTGTATGACGTGATGCGTGCGCGTATGGTCAACGCATAACCCTGTAGGAGCTGCCGCAGGCTGCGATCTTTTGACGCTGCCTTTGCAAAATCAAAAGATCGCAGCCTGCGGCAGCTCCTACAGGTGATGAGTCAGAAGATTTGGGTGAACAGCCAGTACAAACTGCCCGACAGCAGAATCGCCGCCGGCAAGGTCAGCACCCAGGCCATCAGCAGGTTGCGGATGGTCTTCATCTGCAAGCCGCCGCCGTTGGCGACCATGGTCCCGGCCACGCCCGAAGACAGCACGTGGGTGGTCGAGACCGGCAACCCGAACATGTCGGCGGCACCGATGGTCAGCATGGCCACGGTTTCGGCGGAGGCACCCTGGGCGTAGGTCAGGTGGGTCTTGCCGATCTTTTCACCGACCGTCACCACGATGCGCTTCCAGCCGACCATGGTGCCCAGTCCCAGGGCAATCGCCACCGCGATCTTCACCCACAGCGGAATGAACCGCGTGGAACTGTCGATCTGCTGCTTGAACAGTTGCAGCTTGCCGCTGGTGTCAGCGTCGAAGTTGCCGACCTTGTTCTTGTCCATCAGGCGAATGGTCTCGCTGGTCAGGTACATGTCGTTACGCACGTTGCCCACAGCCTCGGCCGGCACTTTGGATAGCGAACCGTAGCTCTTGACCTGTGCACCGATGCTGCCGGTCAGCGCCGCGAGCGCCGGCACCAGTTGGGGCGTCGCTTCCTTGCTGCGCACGTACTCGGACAGCACCGGGCGCGGATCGGCCGGGGCCGGCAACGGTGCGCTTTTCACCAGCGCTTGCTGGGTGACTTCGGCCACGGCGGCGAACTGCAAGGCCTGGTCGGCCGGCATGGTGCGGTTCAGCGCGTAGGCCATCGGCAGGGTGCCAACCAGGATCAACATGATCAGGCCCATGCCTTTCTGGCCATCGTTGGAGCCGTGGGCGAAGGACACACCGGTGCAGGTGAGGATCAGCAAACCGCGAATCCACCACGGCGGCGGTGTGTTGCCTTTCGGTTCCTTGTACAGGGCACGGTTCTTCACGAAGGCGCGCAAGGCCAGCAGCAACAACGCGGCACAACCGAAGCCCACCAGGGGCGACAGCAGCAATGCGTAACCGATCTTGGTCGCTTGCGCCCAATCCACGCCGCTGGTGCCGTCGCGCCCGTGCATCAGGGCATTGGCCACGCCCACGCCGATGATCGAACCGATCAGGGTGTGCGACGACGAGGCCGGCAGGCCCAGCCACCAGGTGCCGAGGTTCCACAGGATCGCCGCGATCAACAAGGCGAAGATCATCGCAAAACCGGCGGATGAACCGACTTGCAGAATCAGCTCCACCGGCAGCAGGGCAATGATGCCGAACGCCACTGCGCCGCTGGACAGCAGCACCCCGAGGAAGTTGAAGAAACCCGACCAGACCACCGCGAAATTCGGCGGCAGCGAGTGGGTGTAAATCACCGTGGCCACGGCGTTGGCGGTGTCGTGGAAACCGTTGACGAACTCGAAACCCAGGGCAATGACCAGCGCCACGCCCAACAGCAGGAACGGCGTCCAGGTGGTCACCACGGTGCCCAGTTCGTTCATGTCGTGCATCAGGCTGTAGGCGGTGAACAACAGGCCCATGGCCAGTACCGCGAAGAAAATCACGAGGGTGAGCAGGCCGGGTTTTTTATCGAACTGAGGTTTACCGCTACTGACGGGCGCCTGGGGGGCGGAGTAGGAGGGCGTAGCCATGCCGGACATCCTGTGGAGGGAAGGGGTATCCGTCATGATCATTGCTAAATGTTACAGGGAGGCTGCGTTGGGTCAGGGTTTTGGGCTTTTGAGCGTCCGTTGATCCGAACAGCAGAGGCAAAAGATCGCAGCCTTCGGCATCTCCTACCTTTGAAACGCGATCCCTGTAGGAGCTGCCGGAGGCTGCGATCCTTTGCCCTTAATAATCGCGCCGCTTGCGAAACGCCCAGCGCCCGGCAATCACGGTAAAGGTCGCGACCAGCGCCACCAGGATCCAGAACCCTTCCGGGTCCTGTGAGAGCGGCACCCCACCCACATTCATCCCAAAAAAACCGGCGATGATGTTGATCGGCAGCGCCAGCACCGTGACCACGGTCAGGGTGAACAGCGTGCGGTTGCTCTGCTCGTTGAGGTTGGCGGCGATTTCTTCCTGCAACAGCTTGATGCGTTCCCCGAGCGCCGTCAGGTCGTTGATGATCAGCGCGAACTCCTCGGTGGATTTGCGCAGCTCCTTGACGTCCTCCTTTTGCAGCCAGGGCGGCGGGCGGTTGAGCAGTCGCAGCAACGACCCCGGCTCCAGCGCCAGCAGGCGTTGCAGGCGCACCAGCACCCGGCGGTTGGCGCCCAGTTCGGCGCGGTTGGTCGACAGGCGCGAGGAGAGCAATTCGTCTTCGATCTGATCCACGCTCAGGCTGGTCTTGCGCACGATCTGGGTCAGCACCTCGCCCTGGTCGCGCAGCAGGTGCACCAGCAACTCCAGTGGCGAACGAAAGCGCTCGCCGGCCTTCACCGAGGAACGCAACTTGTCCACCGAGTGCAGCGGTTGCAGGCGCGCGCTGATGATCAGCCGACTGCGTACGCACACCCACAGCGTCGAGACATCCGACGACACCATGCTGCTGAGGTTGAACACCACATCGTTGACCACCGCCAGCAACGCCGCGTCCACATGCTCGATGCGCGTCGAGCGCGAGCCTTCATGCAGGGCTTCGAAAAATTCGTCGGGCAGTTCCAGATGACTTTTCATCCAGCGCTCGCACGCGGCATGGGCGAGGTTCAGGTGCAGCCAGAGAAATTCGTCGCCGTCGTCCGGTTGTTGCAGGCACTGCAACGCCCTGGCCGAATCGATCTCCCGCCCGCGCTCGCCGGGGCGAAAACTGAAACCGTACAACAGGCCGAACAGATCCGGATCGCGATGGCTTTGATCGATGCTGTGGTTCATGAGGACTCGCATGGAGGGGCTTTGTCTCCTGTAGGAGCGAGCATGCTCGCGATGGTCGTTAACGCTAACGCGGGGAGCCTGATACTCCGCAGCGTTCTCTGGTCCATCGCGAGCATGTTCGCTCCTGCAGGGAACTGGTTCAGCGTTATGGCGGGTTCACGTGAGCCGCATCATCGCAAGGTGTCATGACGGTTTTGTGACAGTAATTTGAATGCAAACGATGGCTGTACCGATGGTCGGTTTCACCTCAAGAACCGCTCTGGCACGCCGATCTCGCTTGGGGTAAGTTGCGCGCCTTTGGCCAAAAGCCATGGTCGCGGACAGGGATGTCCGGACACTTTTCACGCCCTGATTGAGCGCCAGACGCAAAAAAGCCGCACGTGGATCAGGTCGTGCGGCTTTGCGGGCAGCGGCGGTTTACCTTACTTGCTGTTCAGCACCTCGCCGGTAGCGGCCAGAATGTCCACGTCCCACTTCACGTTATTCGGGTCGCGTCCTTCGACTTCATAGATGTAACCCTTGAGGCGATGTTCAAGCTGGGTTTCGGTAATCGTCGAGCCGGGGTGCAACTTCAGGGCGACCTGGTTCAGTTCTTCCAGTGGCTTGACCTTGCCTTCCTTGATCAACTGGGGAATCTGGTGCAGCAGGACATCGTCTTCACTGGCGTGGGCCAGGCCGGCGGTGAGGGTGAGGGTGACGGCGGCGAACAATGCAGTCAGGGTGTTCATGAGGCGCTTTCCTTGGAGGAGTGACTTGGGTGGGCTCAAACTAATCGCCGTCACTTAATTCACCCTTAAAGGCGCTTCACCCGAATCAAAGTCTTACAACCGTTCGGGCACAAAAAAGCCGCACGATCGGAAAATCGTGCGGCTTTTGGCTGTGTGTATCAGTCGTCTTTTTTGTTCTTCAGCACTTCGCCAGTGGCGGCATTCAAATCCACATCCCATTCAACGCCTTGAGCGTCTTTCAACTCGACTTCGTATTCGTAGAGGGTGGTGTGGTTGTCCAGGTCGCTGTCGGTAATGGTCGCACCCGGATGCAGTTTCAGAACGATCTGGTTGAGTTCTTCCAGCGGCTTGATTTTGCCGTCCTTGACCAGTTGCGGGATTTGGTCGACAGGCACATCTTTCGCCTGGGCCAGACCGGCGGTGAGCATCAGGGTTGCAGCGGCGAACAGGGCGGTCAACGTTTTCATGGGCTTCTTTCCTTGGGTGAGCTGTTTAAGTGGGATCAGATTAGTTGTTGCAACTTAATTCAGCCTTAAATTCCCGGTTGCCGATGCCACTGTAGGAGCGAGCATGCTCGCGATGAACCCGGGAACGCCACGGGGTGTCAGGCTTCCCGCGTCATCGTTAACGACCATCGCCTGCGTGCCTGCTTCTACAGAGGACGATCAGTACCCGTTGTTCTTCAACACCTGATCAACACTCGCCGCCGCCGGTCGCTTGTAGAACTTCAACAACTCGCTGGCGCGGTTGGTGAAAATACCGTCGACGCCCGCGTCCATGACGTTCTGGTAATCCACCGCATCGTCAACGGTGTAGACGTGCACCAGCAGGCCCTGGTCGTGGGTGTATTGGTTCATCCAGGGTTTCACCAGGTCCGCGTAACTCTGATCGCCACCCTGGGTCAGCGCGGCGGACGGGCCGGTGCCGATCGCGCCTTGGGCCTTGGCGTAGTCGACCCAGCGCTGGAACTCGGCTTTGTCCCGGGGTTGCTGTTTGGCGTAGTAAGCGGCCTTGTCCTTCTCGCCGGACTCGGCAAACGTGACCTTCGAGGCAGGCTCGATGTTGCCTTCGCCGACCCACAGCAGCAGGACCTTCGGCACCTGGGGCATTTCCTTTTGCAGCAGTTCGAGGCTGCTCTTCTCGAAGGTTTGCAGGATCACCTTGCCCGGGCCCTGGCCAACCGCCAGCTCGTTTTTCGCCGGTTTCGAACCGGCCGGGCTCAGCCAGCCACGCGCCTGGAGTTTCTGTTTCAAGTCGTGCTCGATGCCGGGAAATTGCTTGGGCTCCTTGGTTTCGATGTACAGGCCCGGCTTGTGCAGCGGGTTGCCCTGGGCAATGTCGATGACTTCATCGAGGGTGAGGTTTTCAGACCCGCGTAGGAGGGGCGGGCGCGGTCCGGGTATGCGGTGTTGAACCAGCTGCCGGCGTCCAGGGTTTTCAGTTCGGCCAGGGTGAACGCAGTGGCCGGGCTGTCCTTGCGCTCGGGGAATTTGCTGGCGACATCGGTGGTGCGTTGCAGGTTGTTGTCATGCAGGGCAAACAGCACGCCGTCCTTGCTGCGTTGCAGGTCGAGTTCGAGGTAGTCGGCACCGAGGTCACGCGCCAGTTGATAGGCGGCGGCGGTGGATTCCGGTGCATCGAACGACGCGCCACGGTGGGCGATCACCGCCGGATGGGGGATGCCCAGGCGGGCGGCCAGGGCGCCGGGGGTGGGTTCGCTGGCGGCTTGCGCCTGGCCGAGGCCGAGGAGCAGGCTCAGCATCAGGGCGTGTTTGCTGAAGGTGGCAGGCATGGTCGAGTTCCTTTCGCAATGTTGTCGAAGACGTCCCTTTTAACAACTGAACGTTGCCGACGCTATCGCGAGACCGACATAAACGTGGTTAATGCTGATGTTCGTCAGCAATTGTGTGCACGTGTTTGCAGTACCCTTGGCCCCGGCGATTTCCCCGGCAGAGGGAAACCCGTTCCCCAGCCTCGCGTGTAAACCATTGATCACTGCCTGTGAGGTTTACCGTGCGCATCACTTCCCAGCTCATCTGCCAGGCTGCCGACCAGCTCAAAGGCTTCGTTGGCCTCAATCGCAAGACTGGCCACTACATCATTCGCTTCAGTGAAGACGCCTTTGGCATGGATGTGGCGGACGACGGCATCATCCCCGCCAGCGAATTCGTCTGGGTCGCCGGTCCCGGGCACACCATGACCCTCAAGCGTGAATTGATCCAGTTGCTGCTGGACCAGAACATCGACGACCGGATTCACATCACCGAACCGTTGCGGGTGTACATGAGCCGGCGGGAGGTGCCGGAGATTTCGGCGGTGCGGTGTTTGGTGCGGGGTTGAGTTTTGCGGTGTCGCTGCTGGCCTCTTCGCGAGCGAGCCCGCTCCCACAAGGGAATTGTGAACTGCGCAGGTCAACTGTGGGAGCGGGCTTGCTCGCGAAGACGGCCTGAAAAACACCCCATCAACTACAGAGTGAACTCATACGCCCGCTCAACCCGACACACCCGCGTATGACACCGCGCATACCACGTCGACCGCCCACGCTCACGAATCTCCCTGTGCTCGGGATGATGCTTCCACGCCACAATCGCCGCCTCGCTGGCCCAGTACGACACGGTAATCCCCACCCCGTCATCGCCACGCGCCGACTCCACGCCGAGAAACCCCGGTTGCGCGCGCGCCAGTTCCACCATCCGCCGGGCGGCTTCGGCGTAACCCTGGTCACCGACGGTGCGCAGCGAGGTGAAGATCACCGCGTAGTACGGCGTGGGCGGCGTATTGGCGATCATGACGGCTGCTCCGCGCACGCTTGGACCAGGGCCCTCGCCAGGGGCGGCAGGATGCCCTTGAGCGCAGCACGCTCCGGCTGAAACAGCGTGGCAACGAAGAACGGGTGCCCTGTGAGTTCCAGGGCGCGCAAGCCTTGCGCCGAATCGCGGCCGACACTGTGCAGGCCATGTTTGAGCAAATCCCGTTCGAACTCGGGATTCACACCGTAGTTGCAGCGATAGCCTTCCTGGATCTCGGACGTTTCATACGCCTTGGCGATCAACGAGCCTTCCGCCAGATGAACAGTGTCCACCACCTCTACCAAGGAACACGCCAGGGGCGTGAGCAAGGCCCGAGCGGCATGGGGTGAAGTCTCGCCATGCTCGGCATCCGACCAGCCGAGCACAGTGCGCGCATATTCCAGTACCGCGTGTTGAAAACCGCCGCAGGTGCCCAGGAAAGGCCGTCGTTGTTCGCGGGCAAAACGAATCGCCCGCAGTGCGCCGTCCATGTTGCGATAGGGGCTGGCCGGCACACACCAGAAACCGTCGTATCGGTCGAGCGGCGTATCAGCATCGATGCATTCGGTGCCCAGCCATTGTCCCTGCACATTAAAGCCGGTGTGCCCGGCGGCCATGTCGAGGGCCACGGGTATCGCCCGGTGGGCGGTGACGTGGGGGTCATGATCGCCAATCAGGGCGATGCGGATGACGCGATGTTCCATGGGATACCTCTGCGCTTGTTGATTCCTGATACCCACTATAAATTGGCGTTCACGCACTCAATATTGGCGTTTATCCAAGTGATCAATGCACCGGCGCACTATCGACTGGACTACCCGGACCTGGCCCTGATTCTTGCGCTGGTGCGCGGCGGCTCTCTGGCCCGGGCCTCGCAGCTGTTGAAGGTGGATGTTTCGACGGTGTTTCGGGCGGTGCGGCGACTGGAAGCCGCGCTGGGCCAGCAATTGTTCGAAAAGAGCCGCGCCGGCTACCTGGCCACCTCGTTGGCGCAAGCGCTGGCCAAGCAGGCCGAACGTGCCGAACAGGCATTGGACGCGGCGCGCATCGGCGTGGAGCAGGGCGGGGACGTCATCAGCGGCACCGTGCGCCTGACTTGCACCGATTCGGTCCTGCAAGGGTTGCTGCTGCCGGCGTTGGCGCAGTTCATGCCGAACTACCCGGCGCTGACCATTGAACTCAGTACCTCCAACGACTTCGCCAACCTCAGCCGCCGCGACGCTGATATCGCGTTGCGCCTGACCCGTACACCGCCGGAACATCTGGTGGGGAGGCGCCTGGCGGACATTTCGTATCGCGTGTGTGCCAGCGCGCGCTATCTGCAATCGGTCGATACCGGGGACTTGGCCGCATTGACCTGGATTGCCCCGGATGACTTTTTGCCCGATCACCCGACGGTGGCCTGGCGTCGTTCAGCGTTGCCCGGTGTGATGCCGGGTTATCGCTGTAACAGCATGTTGTCGGTCAGCGAACTGGTGCGTGCCGGGTTAGGCGTAGCCGCGTTGCCGGACTTTTTGATCGGTGACGGATTACAGGCGCTGGGCGAGCCGTTGCACGGTTACGACACCGCGCTCTGGTTGCTGACCCGCCCGGATTGCCGTGCCTTGCGCTCGGTGGTGACGCTGTTCGACGAGTTGGGGCGCGCGCTGAAACTGCCATTAAGCCTTCAGGCCTTGGGCTGATCCTTGCGCACGAAATGCTGATGCATCTCCGAGGTCAGGCTTTCAATACGCTCGGTCAATTCCTTGGTCATTTGGGTCAGCTGGGTATTTTGCTCAAGCAGCTGAAGCAATTGCGCAGAGTTCTGCGCCGCTTGCACCTGACGTTCGCTGTTAGTGACTGCCAGCGCTTCGCGGTGTTTGGCATCGGCTTCGGACTGGGCTTTGTCCCGTGCCGCCTGGCGGGTCTGGGCCAACAGGATCAACGGCGCGGCGTAGGCCGATTGCAGGCTGAACGCCAGGTTGAGGAGGATGAACGGGTAGACATCGAAGTGGGTGACGCCGAACAGGTTGACGCACACCCAAACCACCACGATCAGCGTTTGCGCACCGAGAAAGGTCGGCGTGCCGAAAAATCGCGCAAAGGCTTCGGCGCGCAGCGCAAATTTATCGTTGCCAAAGGTCGGGCCCAGGTGGGCATGGGCATGAAGGAAGCGCAGATGATCGACGGCGGCGGGAGCTTGGGTTTCGCTGGTCATGATGGTCTCGATGGCGCTGGGACAAACATTCACTATAGCCCTGACGCCGGTTTCATTCTGAAACACATCATGGTGCTGGATTCAGCACGATCAACCGTGCGATCACCCAGTCGACATTGTCATTTATTGCACTTGGTAGCAGGCCAGAAACATGTCCAGCGCCGACTCCGCCACGGCGCTTTGCATGTCGGGCGACAAGCTGGGCTGCCCCATGGAAATTTGCGGCCAGAACGCAAAGGATTTCAGCAGTCCCTGGACTTGCTGGGCCGCGAATTCCGCAGCGACCGCTTTCACCCGGCCATCGGCCTGGGCGGCGCGAATCCACACCGTCAGGCCTTCTTCGCGTTCCCCCATGCGGGCCACCATGTTCTGTGCGCGCTCCGGGGAATGGATGGTCGCCGCAATCGCGACCCGCGCCAGATCGAGAAAATTGTCATCGCCGAGCATCTGCAGTTTGGCCAGCAACAGGGGGCGTAACTGGTCGCGCAGCGGCAGATCGGGTTGATAGGGGGTGACCCGCTCTGCGGTCACCCGCGCCCATAATTGGTTGAGAATCTCGGCGAACAACTCTTCCTTGCTGGGGAAGTGGTTGTATACCGTGCGTTTCGACACACCGGCCGTGGCGGCGATCTTGTCCATGCTGGTGATGTCGAAACCGTTGGCGCGGAACTCGGCAATCGCCGCCTGAATGATGGCTTCGCGTTTTCGGTCGGTCAGGCGCAGGAGAGCTGTCATAAATACGCTTCGGCAGTGAATGGGAAAAAACTACACCAGGCAGTTTACTTGTGATCGGCTTTGTTGCAACCTAGAAACTACACTGTGCAGTGTAATGTTTTGTTAATCCTGTGCGGTGGATAATAGTGTTTGCGGCTAATGCGTGCGTGCCTTGGCCATTTATCGTCCCACAGCGGAAAATCGTGCAGTGCGCGGTTTTTCTGGAGTCATTCAGTCATGGCCAGTTCCACTACTACGGCGCAAGACGCCGCCACACCTGAAGCTTCCCGTCAGCTGCAAGGGCAATACCGTAACCATGCCCCGGTGAAGCGCGAAGGGTTTCGTAAAACCTTGCGCATCCTGTGGAACGTGATTTTTCACAAACCCCGCGATACCCGCCCGAGCGCAGCAGTCCCGGTACAAACCCTGACACAAGCGGCGCTGATCGCAGCGCCAAACCACAGCGTCTACCGGCTGGGCCACTCCACCGTGTTGCTCAAACTGCGTGACAAATTCTGGATCACCGACCCGGTCTTTGCCGAGCGCGCCTCGCCAGTGCAGTGGGCCGGCCCCAAGCGGTTTCACCAGCCACCGATCAGCCTGGACCAATTGCCGCCGATTGAGGCGGTGATCCTGTCCCACGATCACTACGACCACCTGGACTATCGGGCGGTGCTGCAACTCGCGGACAAGGCCAAGTATTTCCTCACCCCGCTGGGCGTGGGCGATACCCTGGTCAAGTGGGGCATCGACGCCAGCAAGGTCCGGCAACTGGACTGGTGGCAGGGCACCGAGGTCGAGGGCATTCGCTTCATCGCTACCCCCTCGCAACATTTTTCCGGTCGCGGCCTGTTCGACGGCAACAGCACGCTCTGGGCCTCCTGGGTGATGATCGATGGCGACACGCGCATCTTCTTCAGCGGCGACAGTGGCTACTTCGACGGCTTCAAACGTATTGGCGAGCAATACGGCCCATTCGACCTGACCCTCATGGAAACCGGCGCCTACAACGTCGAATGGCCGCATGTGCACATGCAACCCGAACAGACCTTGCAGGCTCATCTGGACCTCAAGGGGCGCTGGCTGCTGCCGATCCACAACGGCACTTTCGACCTGTCGATGCACGCCTGGTACGAACCCTTCGACCGTATCCTGGCCCTGGCCTGGGAGCGCAGCGTTTCGATTGCCACACCGCAGATGGGCGAGGCCTTTAACCTGACGCATCCGCAGCGTGGTGGCGCCTGGTGGCTGGACGTTGAACAGCGGGTGTATGAGGATCGACCCAGCGTCGGGTGAGACGACTACAAACAGGCGCGACCAATCGTACGAGCGTCTGCGATCTGCGATGACGGATAATTTCGGCCGTTTCTATAGGCTGAAACACGGGTGAAATCATTCACTCGACATCAGTCATAGGGATTTTTTACATGGACGTAACGTTAAACGGCGGCATGAAGCGGCTGGCGGTAATGGCCCTGTTTTCGATGGCCGCAAGCGCAGCCTGGGCGCAGGTCGCCGCACCGGAAACCAGGCTGGAGTACATGAGTGTCGATGAAATCAACCAGGCGATGGATCGCGGTCAACTGAGCTCCGCCAGGCTGGTTCGGCACTTGTTACAGCGGATCGAAACCCTGGACAAAAACGGACCGGCGATCAATGCCATCATCGAGCTGAACCCAGATGCCGTGGCCATGGCCGAAGCGATGGACCAGGAGCGAAAGGGCGGGCACATCCGGGGACCGCTGCATGGCATCCCGGTATTGCTCAAGGACAATATCGATACCTCCGATCAAATGCAGACCAGTGCCGGTTCATTGGCCATGGTCGGGCAACCCGCCGCGCAGGATGCCTTTATCGTGCAACGCCTCAGGGCGGCCGGCGCGGTGATTCTCGGTAAAACCAATCTCAGTGAGTGGGCAAATTTTCGCGACGCAGCCATCCCCAGTGGCTGGAGCGGACGCGGCGGGCAAACCAAAAATCCGCACGTACTGAGTAAGGATCCCTGCGGTTCCAGTTCAGGCGCCGCCGCTGCCGCCGCTGCAGGTTTTGCTCCTCTGTCCGTCGGAACGGAGACTGCCGGCTCGATCATCTGTCCGGCGTCCTTCAATGGTGTAGTGGGCATCAAACCCACGGTGGGCCTGTTAAGCCGCAGCGGCATCGTCCCCGTTACGCTCAAGCTGGATACGCCGGGCCCCATGGCGCGCACCGTTCGCGACGCCGCACTCCTGTTGAATGCCATGGCCGGTGACGATGCTGCCGATCCGATTAAAAAACCCAATGTGCTGAATTGGCTGGACTACACCACGCTGTTGCGTCCCGATGCCCTGGTTGGACAGCGAATCGGCTACCCCGCCAAATTCGATCGCAGCGCTTTGCCGCTCCTGATCGATCCTCAGTTTTCCCAAGCGTTGGAACTCATGCAGGCGGCGGGTGCAACGTTGATTCCCGTGGAAATGAGCGATCCGGGTACAGAAGGCCTGGACGACGCCTTTTACATGGGCATCAAACGCGAACTGCCTCCCTACCTGGCATCTCGAACGACCATTCCCGCCAAGACACTGGAAGACCTTCTGCAATTCAATACCCGCGATTCCAAGGGTCATGGCCAGAGCATGTTGATTGCCGCCTGCCGTGTTGTCTTCGACGAGCAAACCTACAATCAGCTCTGGCAGAAGATTCAAAGTGAAAACGCTGCTGCCATCGATCAATTGCTGGCAACGCATCAACTGGATGCCCTCGTATCGGATGTCGGTTCGCCTGCCATGAACATCGTTCCGCTGGCGGGATACCCCGGCGTCATGGTGCCTTCCGGAATGGACGATGACGGGCTGCCCACTTCGATTTTCTTCTTCGGGCCTCGCTGGAGCGAAGCCAGGCTCCTGGCATTGGCCTACGGTTATGAGCAAGCCTCACAGGCGCGGCGGGCACCTGCGTTCAAGCCGTGAAGTGAGAGGGAGAAAGTAGCGAATCAGGTGAAGACCACTTCAAGTCGGCCCTCTTTTCGTGATCGTGGGGCCGATTTGACGACGATTTGCACGTCCCGCCCGAGCAGTAAAAGGCATTCCATCATCTTGGCTTCACTGATCCCTCGAAACTTCCCGCGCAACATCTCGGAAAGCTTGGGTTGCGACAGCCCCAGGATTTCTGATGCCTGGACCTGAGTCAGATGCCGGGCTTTGATGATTTCACCAATTTTTGCCGCCAGCTGCGATTTGACCCGCATTTCACTGGCGTTTGGCGTTCCCAGGTCTTTGTAGACGTTCCCGCTGCTCTCTTCGATTTCAACCATTTTTCAATCCTTTCGCATGATCTTGCGCTGCTTGAAGTCGCGTCCTGATCAGATCGATGTCGTGCTGCGCGGTCTTGATGCCAAACGTCGACTTTTTCTGGAAGCAATGCAGAACATAAATAGAGCTGCCAAAACTAACGGTATAAACGGCACGGTAGGTGTTCGTATTGAAGTCCTCAACCAACTCAAGGACCCCCGCACCTCCAAAGCCCCTAAGAGGCTTTGCATCCGCATGCTTCTTGCCGCTTTGTGCCAGATCCAGAGCATGACCAAAAACGTCCTGTACATCTGAAGGCATCTGCTTGAGATCTTTCTTACTGCTGCCAACCCACAGGAGTGACTTCCTTGTACTCATGCGAAAATATACCTATTTGGGAATAATCGTCAATCGATGCTTTCGCTCACTCCACCATCGCAAAATCCGCCCGCCCCGCCGGATTCTGCGTCGAGCCTTTCACATTCATCCCGCGCCCCGGCGCAAACCCCGGGAAAAACACCAGCCCCTCTGACTCAAACCGGTACGCCAACGCCAACCGGGTGACATCCGCGACCTCGCGCTTTGCCTCGAAACGCTGGATAGCGTCCACCGAAACCCCGGATTCCCGCGCCAGTTCGTCCACACTCCAGCCCAGCATGGCTCGGGCCTGGGCGCAGTGGGCCGGGGTGAATTGGAAAAGGGCGATACGTTCCAGGGTGATTTTCATCGCTTGAGAGGCCATGGTGTTCTCCGGGCTCGAGAGTGTTGGTCATTAATGTACTGTGTTTTTGTACAGTTGTTTTGAGCGCGGATCAAATTGATTTTTCGGATGATTCCATGGAGTCGGACGGGCGGTAGGCATTTCCATTCGCCGGCTGAGGTCGATGACACCTGTCATAAGTGACAGTAGACGCTGTCTTGCGATTAAGGGACGCTGGGCACACAGGCCCACCGAGACGGAAGACGATGCGAACAATTGCCTGGCTGATGCTGATCACCTTTCTGGCGAGCGCGCCCGTTGTGGCACAACGGCTCTCTGATCAGACATCGGCTGCCGCCAAGGCCCACTTCATCGAAAACTTGCTGCGGCAGATGACGACCGAAGAAAAAATCGGCCAGCTCAGGTTGAACTGCATCGGCGTGCAATCGCCACGGGAACAGTTGCTTGAAGAGGCTGCGGCGTCGCGGTTGGGTGGCATTTTTTACGCGGTAGGCCGTGCCGACCTCCGCGAATTCCAGGACGCAGCCCTGCGCAGTCGCCTGAAGATCCCGCTGTTTTTCGCCTACGACGTGATCCATGGCCATCGCACGATCTTTCCAATTGGCATCGGCCTGGCCTCCACCTGGGACACCGGTGCGATCACGCTCGCCGGCCGCATCGCCGCGCAAGAAGCCAGCGCCGACGGCCTGGACATGGTGTTTTCGCCCATGGTCGACATCACACGGGACCCGCGTTGGGGCCGGGCGTCGGAAGGCTGGGGCGAAGATGCCTGGCTGTCCGCGCTCTACACCTCGACGATGGTGCAGGCGTTGCAGGGCAGTACCCTTGGCGCAGCTGGCAACGTGATGGCGAGCGCCAAGCATTTCGCTCTTTACGGTGCCCCGGAAGGCGGGCGTGACTACAACTCGGTGGACATGAGCCTGCCGCGCATGTACCAGGATTATCTGCCGCCCTACCACGCGGCGGTGAAGGCGGGCGTGGGCGCGATGATGCTGACCTACATCGCCATTAACGGTGTGCCCGCCACCTCTAATACCTGGTTGATCCGCGACCTGCTACGCAAGCAATGGCGCTTCAAGGGCCTGATTATCAGCGACTTCAATGCCGTGGCCGATCTGGTCAGCCACGGTGTGGCCAGCACCGATCGCGAGGCGGCCATGCTGGCGATCAGGGCCGGGCTCAACATGAGCATGTCCGACACGCTGTTCCGCGATGAACTGCCGGGCCTGTTGCGTTCAGGCGCGGTATCGCAGGAAGAAGTCGATGATGCTGTCAGAGAAGTCCTGGGCGCCAAGTACGACCTGGGACTTTTTGCCGACCCTTACCTGCGCATCGGTGCCGCGAAGGATGACCCCGCGGACATTCATGCCGAAACGCGAATGCACCGCGAACAGGCCCGGGACGTTGCCCGCAAAAGCCTGGTGCTGTTGAAAAATCAACGCAACGCGCTGCCGCTCGACAAGTCCGCCAGGATCGCGGTCGTCGGGCCGTTGGCCAAGAGTCGGCTCGACATCCTGGGCAACTGGAGCTCCATCGCCACCTCTGCCCAGGCGGTGTCGGTGTACGACGGCATCGCCCATGCCCTCGATGCGCCGGACCGGTTGTTATACGCGCGGGGCGCCGATGTCACGGATGACCCTCGCATCCTGGACTACCTCAACGTTCCCGGCGCCAACCCCGCCGATGTAGAAGTCGACCCGCGTTCGCCGACGCGCATGTTGCAGGAAGCGGTGGACGTCGCTCGACAGGCCGATGTCGTGGTGGCAGTCGTGGGCGAGTCCCGCGGCATGTCCTACGAGGGCGCCAGCCGCGCCAGCCTGGGTTTGCCCGGGTATCAGGCACGGCTGATCAGCGCGCTAAAAGCCACCGGAAAACCCCTGGTGCTGGTCCTGATGAATGGCCGCCCGCTGTCCATCGGCAAGGAACACGACATGGCCGATGCGGTGCTGGAAACCTGGTACAGCGGCACCGAGGGCGGCAACGCCATCGCCGATGTGCTGTTCGGCGACTACAATCCGTCCGGCAAACTGCCCATCACTTTCCCACGCTCGGTGGGTCAGGTGCCTACGTACTACAACCACCTGAACACCAGCAAACCCCCTCAAGCCGATGCGCCGCGAGCAGTCGCCTCCCGCTACATCGATGAACAGAATGGTCCGCTTTATCCGTTCGGTTTCGGTTTGAGCTACACCCAATTCAGCCTCTCGGACATCACCCTGACCCGGCAAAGCCTCAAGCGCGGCGAAGTCCTGGGCGCCAGCGTGGTGCTGAAAAACACCGGCCAACGCGCCGGCGAAACCGTGGTGCAACTCTACCTGCGCGACATCAGCGCCTCGATCAGCCGCCCGGTCAAAGAACTCAAGCGCTATCAGAAAATCCTGCTGCAAGCCGGGGAAGAAAGAACCCTGTACTTCAACCTGAGCGAAGAAGACCTGAAGTTCTACAATGCACAACTGGAGCATGCGGCTGAGGCGGGCGCGTTCAGTGTGATGATCGGGCTGGATTCGCGGGATGTGAAGGAGCGGCGGTTTGAGTTGTTTTGAGTGGCCTGCCAAGCTGTTGTCTTCGATTCACTGAAGATGGAATCAGGCATGTTGATCTTCAACTGCACCGAAGCGGCCAGTAATTTCTTCAGCCGCGTGCACAAGGGCAAAAAAATCACGCCAGTCGAGAAGCCGCTATCGCCCGTCATCGAGGACGATGAGACCGGTGAATTTGCTGAGCAGTGGCTGGTTCACGCCACCACGGTGCAACGCAAACACGTGCTGTACGTCATCCATGTGCAAACCCGTTATTGCATGATTTTCGCGGACGCGAAAAAGGCGGATATCGAAGGTTTCATTCGACGGTTCGCCGACCGTTGGGTAGAGGGGTTGATCCGTCATGCCGGGAACCACGACATTCTTAGCTGGGTTGATGCCGAGCAGATGATGGAGCGTTTCCAGGAGGGTTGCCGTGAGTACGCCTTTTACAAACGCGGTCATCGTGGTGCGCAAAAACATATCAGTGAAATTTCCTGGGTTTTCGAGGATTGCGCCGCCGAATGGGGGACCTTGCCTTCGGACGAGTTTTCAGCCGGACGCTTCGATGGCGATATGAATGACACGCCACGAAGCAGCAAAGGCCACAAGGACTTTTACTATCCGGATGAGGAAATGGTCGCTCACTGGTTGGGCCGTTACTGCGAGCTTGATGAGTCAGGCATTCACGCTGCCCTTGAGCGGCGTATGGAAGTGAAGCGGGAAATATGGGCGCTCCAGGATCAACTTGGAAGCCAAGAGCAATAAGCGATTCACACAACGCTGGATACCGTTCTAGCCCTCCAGCCCTGGCGCCTCCCGCACAATCAAGTGATCCAGATTCTCGATATTGGCACTGAACACCCCGAACGTCTGCTCGGGGTTTTTCTTGCTCGGCACTTGCTTCAGCTCAGGCGTCACTCCATAAAAGAAGCAATACAACGCCCGCCCACTTTCGATCGCATGCTTGATCTCCGCAAGAAACGCCTTGCGCTTGCGGTAGGTGTCGATCAGCTTCTTGCTCAGGTAAACGTTCACTGAGTACGGCTTCTTCTCGAACCAGACCTTCTTCTCGAAATCGATGCGAAAGCTTTGGGTGTAGTCCTTGATCTCCTTGATCTTGCCCCAATAGATCAGGCCCTTGTTGTCCTGCAAATACTCGATCTTCTTGAAGAATGCGCCGTAGGTTGCGGTGTGCTCGCCGATCTTCAGCGGTGTGCGCTTGAGCAGCTCTTTGTCTTCGTAGTTCGAGACGAAACACTCCACCGGGTGGGCGAAGACGCTGGTCTTGTCCGGTGTTGAATCCTGAGTGGGATGCTCGACGTGAGTGTCCGCTGAAGACCTGATCACCTCATCCCTCGCAACCTCCGCCGCCCCCTCCGGGCTGCGCGGCTTGCGTACATACTGACGCCGCGTCAGCAACAACTCCGATGGGAAATGCTCCTCGCGGCTGTCATCCGCTTCGGCGTCCACACCTGACGCCGGCGCCTTCAGACTCACATAAGGACATCCCTCGACATGCCGTGTACCCGGCAGGTTCTTGAAATGCGGCGTGCGCACGTAGTTCACATTCCTGGCATTGAACGTCCCCAATCCATTCGCCGCATCGAACGCCGAACGACAGGCATCGTTAGGACACTGGAAATGTTCCTGGGCGGAATCGAACGTCTGGGTCTCGTCGAAATTGAGATCGCGTACGTCGTAGATCGACAGCTTGGCGTCGAGGCTGAGGCAGTAGGCGAGGTCGAATTTCATGGGGGGCGGGTCCGTGAGAGGGAAGGGTATTAATAGCGGGAGGAGCGTGATGGCGCATCTGTTAATTCAACTTAGTCGCACCGACGGTTTCATATTCCGGGCAGCGTCATAGCCTTGTTCGAGATCTCAGAGGCTCTGTTTCGAGTTGGTTGTGAGGGTTATCTGTCAATCGTGTAGGAGTTATCGTCAAATTTGGTAGTCTTCATCCTCTGATAGGAGGATGAGTGGATGCCAGCTGTCATTGCCGAAAATGATGAATCGAAGTGGGACGACGAAACCGGGGTCCAATATCACTTCCCGAAGCGATACCGGTCGATTCTCACTGAAGGAACGGAGGTGCTGTATTACAAAGGGAAGATGAAGAAAAAGGCTTTTTCGGATCAGCGTCTGAGCGCCAATCCTCATTATTTTGGCGTTGCTCGAATTCAAAAGGTTCAGGCGGATGAGAACAGCACGCAAGGTGATATGTTCGCTTTTATTGGTGGTTTCAAGCCCTTTGAATCTGCAGTTCCGATCAAGCTTGACGGGGAGTACCTAGAGAAAATCCCCCTGGAGTTGAAGAGTAACTACTGGCGCAATGGTGTACGTTTCGTTGATCAAGCCGTATTTGACGCCATCTGCACCCATGCTGTTCTGAAGTCGGAGCAGTTCGACGACTTTAATCTAATCGACAGTGAACAGACGTTTGAGACGAGAGTTATCGGGACTGAAGGAAAAAAAATAACCTATTACGGTGTGAGGTATGAGCGCTGTCCAAAACTTAGGCTTCAAGCAATCGCTATCCATGGGCTTCGATGCAAAGCCTGTGATTTCGACTTTGAAAAAGCCTACGGTACGCATGCAAAAGGCTTTATCCATGTACATCACGTGAAACCTATTTCTGAATTCGACGGGGACCAGGTCGTCGATCCAGTTACTGACTTGATTACACTCTGCGCAAATTGCCACGCGGTTGTTCATAGAAATCCTCAACAGCTGCTAAGCATTGGGCAGTTGAGAGGCCTTCTCAATGGTCGTTGGGTTTTCGACGATCTAACCTAGGTTAATTAGGTGGAGTAATAGGGAGTGCGACTGCTGTGGGAGTTTTGGCGGAAAAAATCGAAATGAGTAAGAATTTTCTTACCCAATAAAAAGCCCCGATCAGATCGGGGCTCTTAATTTTTCGGTTTGTCGATCTATATCGTCAAATCCCGGCAAGCTCAGGAATCAATCCCAGCTCAAAGCCCCACCGGTCTGGTACTCAATAACCCGAGTCTCAAAGAAGTTCTTCTCTTTCTTCAAGTCCATAATCTCGCTCATCCAAGGGAACGGGTTAGTCGTCCCTGGGTACTCTTCCTTCAACCCGATCTGCGACAGGCGACGGTTAGCGATGAACTTGAGGTAATCCTCCATCATCGCCGCGTTCATGCCCAGCACGCCGCGAGGCATGGTGTCGCGAGCGTATTCGATCTCAAGCTGGGTGCCTTGCAGGATCATCTGCGAAGCTTCTTCCTTCATCTCGGCATCCCACAAATGCGGGTTTTCGATTTTGATCTGGTTGATCACGTCGATGCCGAAGTTCAGGTGCATGGATTCGTCGCGCAGGATGTATTGGAACTGCTCGGCGACGCCGGTCATTTTGTTGCGACGGCCCATGGAGAGGATTTGGGTGAAGCCGCAGTAGAAGAAGATGCCTTCCAGGACGCAGTAGTAGGCGATCAGGTTGCGCAGCAGTTCCTTGTCGGTTTCGACGGTGCCGGTTTCGAACTTCGGATCGGAGATCGAACGGGTGTATTTCAGGCCCCAGGTGGCTTTTTTCGCGACCGATGGGATCTCGTGGTACATGTTGAAGATTTCGCCTTCATCCATGGCCAGCGATTCGATGCAGTACTGGTAGGCGTGGGTGTGGATCGCCTCTTCGAACGCCTGGCGCAGGATGTACTGGCGGCATTCCGGGTTGGTGATCAGGCGGTAGACGGCCAGGACCAGGTTGTTGGCGACCAGGGAGTCGGCGGTGGAGAAGAAGCCGAGGTTGCGCATGACGATGCGGCGCTCGTCGTCGGTCAGGCCTTCCGGGTTTTTCCAGAGGGCGATGTCGGCGGTCATGTTGACTTCTTGCGGCATCCAGTGGTTTGCGCAGCCGTCCAGGTATTTCTGCCAGGCCCAGTCGTACTTGAAGGGTACGAGTTGGTTGAGGTCGGCGCGGCAATTGATCATGCGCTTTTCGTCAACGGCGACACGGGCGGAGGCGCCTTCGAGTTCGGCGAGGCCTTCGGCGACGTCGAGGGAATCCAGGGCGGCCTTGGCGCGGGCGACGGCGGCGGAGTCAGCGGCGGTCACGGCGCGGGCTTCCAGGGCGGCGGCACCGCCGGCGCTGTCGAGACGGTCCATATTGGCTTCGGTGGCGTGGCCGGCGTTGGCGCTCTTGGCCACTACTTCCGTGTCTTCTTTGTCGAATTCGTCCCAGCTCAGCATGACGTGTCGTCTCCTGCGTGAGGGCCAGTTGCCCGTGTGAAAATGGATGGTCTGGTTTTTCACCGGGCCGTACTGGCCGCGTTGGATAGCGTTTTTTGCAGCGGTACACGCAGGCAAATAAACATAATTTTGTACGGGGTTCCGAGAGCCGCTGACGGCGCAGAAATCGGTGAGGACTTCGGCGTGGGCTTCAGACTGGCTGTCATCCCTGTAAGGGGATATTGCAGGCCCGTTTAAGGCGGCATTATAGGGAAATTTTTGCGGCCGTGGTGGGGCGAATCCGCGCATGAAGCGGTCGAGAGGGCGGGTTTTTCGGTCGGAGCGAGGGTTTACAGGGCTTTGGCGGGTGAAGATTTTTTTTCGTAAAAAACGCTTGATTTCGGTTTTGATCAAGAAATGATCAAAAAAAGGGTTTTTTCACTACATCTTGTGTTTGGAAACGCTTTTCGAGGACTCCAGACACAACTGAGCCCGACCGAAGCCGGGCTGAAATCGACCTTCAGCGATGAGCTGAAACGGTGCGATTCGGTGCAGTCTTGTCAACCGCTGGAGCAGCCATTGCCCATGATGCTGTAGCGCAAGATATGGCGTTGGCCTTTGGAGTCGTCGTATTCCATTTTCATCGGGACCACTTCACACACATTCGGTACTTCGCTCATGGAAATAACTTTGGCGATGTCCAGATGCATTGAGTAAGTGTAATCCTCGATTGCCGGTTGTTGCTGTGCGACATCAGTCTGGGCCTCGTCTGCCATGGCGGTTAAGCACAGACTGCTGAGGGCCAGTACCAATAAAGCTTTCATCTAATGTTTACCTTCTTGAGGTCGAATGGGGTCACGCAACCTTTTTGGGGTTGCGTGTGGAACTGCACTACTTGGTTTGGGTTAACTGCCTTCGTGGGGGCTGTAACTTGGTTAACTCAGATTGCCGGGTTGGCGAGGCAGATTTTAGGGGCGGGGGTGGGATTCATATAGCCATGCTTTTGATAAACACCTTTGACAGATCCTGTAACAATCCCTCAAACCCCGATGTGTTCCTGTAGGAGCTGCCGCAGGCTGCGATCTTTTGATCTGCGTTTCAGCGACATTACGAAGATCAAGCAAAAGATCGCAGCCTGCGACAGCTCCTACAGACGGGGGGCGGTGCCCGGAGTGGGGCTATTCAGGACAATTTGTATGGCCTTGTTACTACCATCGTCGAATGGTTCTATAGGCCCGGCCCGGCTAAAACGGGGGCCATACAAAAACAACTATTCCACCGAGGTAAGAAAGATGAGTGCGGCTTCCCTGTATCCCGTTCGTCCCGAGGTTCTGGCCAATACGCTGACTGACGAGGCGACCTACAAGGCCATGTACCAGCAGTCGGTCGTCAACCCGGACGGTTTCTGGCGCGAGCAAGCCAAGCGCCTCGACTGGATCAAGCCTTTCACCACGGTGAAGCAGACGTCGTTCGACGATCACCATGTCGACATCAAGTGGTTCGCCGACGGCACTTTGAACGTTTCCTACAACTGCCTCGACCGTCACCTGGCCGAGCGCGGCGATCAGGTCGCAATCATCTGGGAAGGGGATGACCCTTCCGAAAGCCGCAACATCACCTACCGCGAACTGCATGAAGAAGTCTGCAAGTTCGCCAACGCCTTGCGCGGCCAGGACGTGCACCGCGGCGACGTGGTGACTATCTATATGCCGATGATTCCCGAAGCCGTGGTCGCCATGCTGGCCTGCACCCGGATCGGCGCGATCCATTCGGTGGTGTTCGGTGGTTTCTCGCCGGAAGCCCTGGCGGGCCGCATCATCGACTGCCGTTCGAAAGTGGTGATTACCGCCGACGAAGGCATTCGTGCCGGCAAGAAGATCCCGCTCAAGGCCAACGTCGACGACGCGCTGACCAACCCTGAAACCAACAGCATCCAGAAAGTCATCGTGTGCAAGCGCACCGGCGGCGACATCAAGTGGAACCAGCACCGCGACATCTGGTACGAAGACCTGATGAAAGTGGCGGGCACCGTGTGTGCGCCGAAAGAAATGGGCGCCGAAGAAGCGCTGTTCATCCTCTACACCTCCGGCTCCACCGGCAAGCCGAAGGGCGTGCAGCACACTACCGGCGGCTACCTGTTGTACGCTGCCATGACCCATGAACGCGTGTTCGACTACCGTCCGGGCGAAATCTACTGGTGCACCGCCGACGTCGGCTGGGTCACCGGCCACAGTTACATCGTCTATGGCCCGCTGGCCAATGGCGCGACCACGTTGCTGTTCGAAGGTGTGCCGAACTATCCGGACATCACCCGGGTGGCGAAGATCGTCGACAAGCACAAGGTCAATATCCTCTACACCGCACCGACGGCGATCCGCGCGATGATGGCCGCGGGCACTGCCGCTGTTGAGGGCGCCGATGGCAGCAGCCTGCGCCTGTTGGGTTCGGTCGGCGAGCCGATCAACCCGGAAGCCTGGGATTGGTACTACAAGAATGTCGGCAAGTCCCGCTGCCCGATCGTCGACACCTGGTGGCAGACTGAAACCGGCGGCAACATGATGAGCCCGCTGCCAGGCGCCCACGGCCTCAAGCCGGGTTCCGCGGCGCGTCCGTTCTTCGGCGTGGTGCCGGCCCTGGTGGACAACCTGGGTAACATCATCGAAGGCGAGGCCGAGGGCAACCTGGTGATTCTCGATTCGTGGCCGGGCCAGGCGCGTACGCTGTACGGCGACCATGACCGCTTCGTCGATACGTACTTCAAGACCTTCCGTGGCATGTATTTCACCGGCGACGGCGCGCGTCGTGATGCCGACGGGTACTACTGGATCACCGGCCGCGTGGATGACGTACTTAACGTATCCGGCCACCGCATGGGCACCGCCGAAATCGAAAGCGCGATGGTCGCTCACCCGAAAGTCGCTGAAGCTGCCGTGGTCGGCGTGCCGCACGACATCAAGGGGCAGGGCATTTATGTCTACGTCACCCTGAACGCGGGCGAAGAGACGAGCGAACAATTGCGTCTCGAGCTGAAAAACTGGGTGCGCAAGGAGATCGGTCCGATTGCTTCGCCGGATGTCATCCAGTGGGCGCCGGGGTTGCCGAAGACACGTTCGGGCAAGATCATGCGCCGGATCCTGCGCAAGATTGCGACGGCTGAATATGATGGCTTGGGTGATATCTCTACCCTGGCCGATCCGGGTGTGGTGCAGCATTTGATTGATACGCACAAGACGATGAATGTGGCGTAAGTAGCGTTTGGCGTCATTGAAGCCCTGCCGGGCGTGAGTCTGGTGGGGCTTTTTGTTGCCTGGGGTTTTGTGTTGGCTGTTATGGCCTCATCGCGAGCAGGCTCACTCCCACAGGGTTTTCCGTCGTTCACCAGTTTTGTGTCCACCCAAGATCCCTGTAGGAGCGAGCCTGCTCGCGATGCGATCTAACAAACACCGCCCAAACAGCAGCCAATAATTATCGACTTCCCTTGTAGGAGCTTTCCCACTGTTACCTGTCAGTTTTCAAGCGACTGAATGTGTAACCTCACGCGCTGATACGGGGCATTGGGAAACGCACAATCCCGCCTGGACACTGCAAAAGCACCAAAAAAAAATAACATCCCACGCCAAGCTTGCCGGATTAGAAGGGTTTGCCAATAATAGGCCCGCAATTTGCTACATAGATCGGTTTACCCTCTTTTGCCTTTGCATGATTTTGCAGGGCTGTCAACGTGCTCAAACGGCTTTCTCGGTGCATCTGTAACTAGTTGTCGCATTGAAGAAATATCGGCTTCGGGCCTGTCGTTAGAATGCCGATCATTCGCTCGTCGTTGCCTGTGTTGAAATTTCGCACGCGTAATGTAGGACGCAGCAACACTTTCCGGTTCCACTCATTCGCATATTGGGCTGTCGCTCACTCTGCTGTTTTAGCCCTTTACCGATGGAGTCCCAAGATGAAGAAACTCGTGCTGCTTGGCGCCCTGGCAATGTCCGCCGTGCTGTCCTTGCCAACCTTCGCTGATGAAAAACCTCTGAAAATCGGTATCGAGGCGGCTTACCCTCCGTTCGCGTCCAAGGCACCGGACGGTAGCATCGTGGGTTTCGACTACGACATCGGCAACGCCCTGTGCGAAGAGATGAAGGTCAAGTGCGTGTGGGTCGAGCAAGAGTTCGACGGTCTGATCCCGGCACTCAAGGTGCGCAAGATCGACGCGATCCTGTCGTCCATGTCGATCACTGAAGACCGCAAGAAGTCCGTGGACTTCACCAACAAGTACTACAACACCCCGGCGCGCCTGGTCATGAAGGCCGGCACTCAGGTCGGCGACAACCTGGCCGAGCTCAAGGGCAAGAATATCGGCGTGCAGCGTGGTTCGATCCACGAGCGTTTCGCCCGCGAAGTCCTGGCGCCGCTCGGTGCCGAGATCAAGCCTTACGGTTCGCAGAACGAAATTTATCTGGATGTGGCCGCCGGCCGCCTCGACGGCACCGTGGCAGACGCTACGCTGCTGGATGACGGTTTCCTGAAAACCGAAGCCGGCAAAGGTTTCGCCTTCGTCGGCCCTGCCTTCACCGACGTCAAATACTTCGGCGACGGCGTGGGTATCGCGGTTCGCAAGGGTGACGCGCTCAAAGACAAGATCAACACCGCGATCGCTGCCATTCGCGAGAACGGCAAGTACAAGCAAATCCAGGACAAGTACTTCGCCTTCGATATCTACGGCAAGTAATACGTCCCGGCGACAAGTCCGAATGGCGCAAGCAACAGGATCTCTGAGGTTTGCGCCATTTTTTCATCCCAACTTTCGAGGACCTGAATCATGTTGAAAGGCTACGGGGCTGTCATCCTCGATGGCGTTTGGCTGACGCTTCAGCTCGCCTTGTCGTCCATGGCGCTGGCCATTGTCCTGGGCCTGATCGGCGTGGCGCTGCGTCTGTCGCCGGTGCGCTGGCTGGCCTGGCTGGGCGATCTGTATTCCACGGTGATTCGCGGTATTCCCGACCTGGTGCTGATCCTGCTGATTTTCTACGGCGGCCAGGACCTGCTCAATCGCGTCGCGCCGATGCTGGGCTATGACGAGTACATCGACCTGAACCCGCTGGCCGCCGGTATCGGCACGCTGGGCTTCATCTTCGGGGCGTACCTGTCGGAAACCTTCCGTGGCGCGTTCATGGCGATCCCCAAGGGGCAGGCCGAAGCGGGCATGGCCTACGGCATGAGCAGTTTTCAGGTGTTCTTCCGGGTGTTGGTGCCGCAGATGATTCGCCTGGCGATTCCGGGCTTCACCAACAACTGGCTGGTACTGACCAAGGCCACCGCGCTGATTTCGGTGGTGGGTCTGCAAGACATGATGTTCAAGGCCAAGCAGGCGGCCGATGCCACCCGTGAGCCTTTCACCTTCTTCCTCGCAGTGGCGGCGCTGTACCTGGTGATCACCAGTGTCTCGTTGCTGGCATTGCGTCACCTTGAGAAGCGCTACTCGGTAGGCGTAAGGGCGGCTGATCTATGATCTTCGACTACAACGTCATTTGGGAGGCTTTGCCGCTGTACTTCGGCGGCTTGCTGACCACCCTCAAACTGCTCGCGCTATCGCTGTTCTTCGGCCTGCTGTGTGCATTGCCGCTGGGCTTGATGCGGGTGTCGAAAAACGCCGTGGTCAACATGTCGGCGTGGCTCTACACCTACGTGATCCGCGGCACGCCGATGCTGGTGCAGCTGTTTTTGATCTACTACGGCCTGGCGCAATTCGAAGCGGTGCGTGAAAGCTTCCTCTGGCCGTGGCTGTCCAGCGCAACGTTCTGTGCGTGCCTGGCGTTCGCCATCAACACCAGCGCCTACACCGCCGAAATCATCGCCGGCAGCCTGCGGGCCACGCCGAACGGCGAGATCGAAGCGGCCAAGGCCATGGGCATGTCGCGCTTCAAGATGTACAAGCGCATCCTGCTGCCGTCGGCCCTGCGCCGGGCGCTGCCGCAGTACAGCAACGAAGTGATCATGATGCTGCAGACCACCAGCCTGGCGTCCATCGTGACCCTGATCGACATCACCGGTGCCGCGCGCACGGTCAACGCCCAGTTCTACCTGCCGTTCGAGGCCTACATCACCGCCGGCGTGTTCTACCTGTGCCTGACCTTCATTCTGGTGAAGCTGTTCAAACTGGCCGAGCGTCGCTGGCTGGGCTACCTCGCCCCGCGGAAGCACTGATATGGAACGCATCGATCACGTATTGCCATGGAGCCACCTGGGCAGCGAGCGCCAGATTTCGGTGTTCCGCTTCGGTAGCGGCGAGCGCAAGGCCTACATCCAGGCCAGCCTGCACGCCGATGAACTGCCGGGCATGCGCACGGCCTGGGCGCTGAAAAAACGCCTGGCCGAACTCGAATCCCAGGGCCTGCTGAACGGGGTGATCGAGCTGGTACCGGTGGCCAACCCACTGGGCCTCGGTCAGCTGTTGCAGGGCAATCATCAAGGGCGCTTCGAGGCTGGCAGCGGCAAGAATTTCAACCGTGATTTCGTCGAGCTGAGCGCGCCCGTGGCCGCGCGACTCGAGGGGCATCTGGGCGATGACCCGCACGCCAATATCCGTTTGATCCGCCAGGCCATGAGCGATGTGCTGGCTGCGTTGCCGCCCGCCAGCAGCCAGTTGCAGGGCATGCAGCGCGTCCTGCTCAGCCATGCCTGCACCGCCGATGTGGTGCTGGACCTGCATTGCGATTGCGAGGCGGCGCTGCATATGTACGCCTTGCCACAGCACTGGCCGCAGTGGCGCTCGCTGGCCGCGCACCTGAATGTGAAGGTCGGCCTGCTGGCGGAAGATTCCGGCGGCAGCTCCTTCGATGAAGCCTGTTCGCTGCCATGGCTGCGTTTGTCGCGTCTGTTTCCGGACGCACAGATTCCGCTGGCGTGCCTGGCGACTACCCTTGAATTGGGTGGTCAGTCCGACACCGGCCGCCCCGAGACCGAGGCGTACGCCGAAGGCATTCTGGCGTTCCTCGCCGAGCAGGGCCTGATCAGCGGCGAATGGCCGAATGCGGCGCACGAGCCTTGCGAAGGCGTGCCGTTCGAAGGCACCGAAATGCTCTTCGCCCCGCACCCTGGCGTGGTGAGTTTCCTGCGTAAACCCGGCGAGTGGATCGAGGCCGGCGACGAAATTTTCGAAGTGATCGATCCGCTGGCGGATCGGGTCAGCACGGTGTGTGCTGGTACGTCCGGGGTGCTGTTTGCCATTGAACGGCTGCGTTACGCCCAACCCGGTTTCTGGCTGGCCAAGGTGGCGGGGCGCGAAGCGCTGCGTCACGGGCGCTTGCTCAACGACTGACTGACTGTTTTTGTGAGAACCGACCGCATGTACAAACTTGAAGTCCAAGACCTGCATAAACGCTATGGCAGTCACGAAGTGCTCAAGGGCGTGTCCCTGAAGGCGGCGGCTGGCGATGTGATCAGCATCATCGGCTCCAGTGGCTCCGGCAAAAGTACGTTCCTGCGCTGCATCAACCTGCTGGAGCAGCCGCACGCGGGCCGTATCCTGCTCAATAACGAAGAGCTGAAACTGGTGGCGAACAAGGACGGCGCGATGAAAGCCGCCGACCCGAAACAGCTGCAGCGCATGCGTTCGCGCCTGTCGATGGTGTTCCAGCATTTCAACCTGTGGTCGCACATGACGGCCCTTGAAAACATCATGGAAGCGCCGGTGCATGTGCTCGGCATGTCCAAGGCAGAAGCCCGTGAGAAAGCCGAGCTTTACCTGAACAAGGTCGGCGTGGCGCATCGCAAGGACGCCTATCCGGGGCACATGTCCGGCGGCGAACAGCAGCGCGTGGCGATTGCCCGTGCGCTGGCCATGGAGCCGGAAGTCATGCTGTTCGACGAACCGACCTCGGCGCTGGACCCTGAGCTGGTCGGCGACGTGCTGAAAGTGATGCAGGCCCTGGCCCAGGAAGGCCGGACCATGGTGGTGGTGACCCACGAAATGGGCTTTGCCCGCGAAGTGTCGAACCAGTTGGTGTTCCTGCACAAAGGTGTGGTGGAAGAAAGCGGCAACCCGCGTGAAGTGCTGGTGAACCCGCAATCGGAACGTCTGCAGCAATTCCTCTCGGGCAGCCTTAAGTAATCAGGACTGCCGTTGTGCACCAGGATCGTGCATGCTTCGCAAATTAAAGGCTGGCTCCGATCCCTTGTAGGAGCGAGCCTGCTCGCGAATGCGGTTTGACATCCAGCATAGGTGTCGACTAATCCATCGCTTTCGCGAGCAGGCTCGCTCCTACAGTGGACCTGTGTTGGTTTTGAGATTTGCGTTCATTTCCGGGCTAGCATTGGCCCACGCCTTCATCACTGTTTTCGTTTCGGATTGCCCGCCATGACTGCCCATCGAATTGGTTTCCTGATTTGGCCCAGCACTAAAGCCCTGACGCTTGCGCTGGCTGAGGAGGCCTTGCGTGTTGCCCAGCGTGTGCATCCTGATGTGGTCTACGAACTGTCTTTCCTACAAGCCGAACCGCCGGGCGAAGGCGCCTGGCAATTGCCCGGCGAAGCCTGGACCGGCAAGCTCGAGAATTTCCAGAAACTGTTCCTGCTGGCCGACGAGCCACCGACCACGCTGGCACCGGCGCTCAGCAGCGCGCTCAAGCAGCTGGTGCGTGCCGGTTGCGTGATCGGTGGTTTGTCCGCCGGGGTCTACCCGTTGGCGCAGCTCGGTTTGCTCGACGGTTACCGCGCCGCGGTGCACTGGCGCTGGCAGGACGATTTCGCCGAACGCTTTCCGAAAGTGATCGCCACCAGTCACCTGTTCGACTGGGATCGCGATCGCCTGACCGCCTGTGGCGGTTTGTCGGTGCTCGACTTGTTGCTGGCGGTGCTGGCCCGTGATCACGGTGCGGAACTGGCTGGCGCGGTCTCCGAAGAACTGGTGGTCGAGCGTATCCGTGAAGGTGGCGAGCGTCAGCGCATTCCGTTGCAGAACCGTCTTGGCTCCAGCCATCCGAAGCTCACGCAAGCGGTGTTGCTGATGGAGGCCAATATCGAAGAGCCACTGACCACCGACGAAATCGCCCAGCACGTGTGCGTGTCCCGTCGTCAGCTGGAGCGGATCTTCAAGCAATACCTCAACCGTGTGCCGAGCCAGTATTACCTGGAACTGCGCCTGAACAAGGCCCGGCAGATGTTGATGCAAACCAGCAAGTCGATCATCCAGATCGGCCTGTCGTGCGGTTTCTCCTCGGGGCCGCACTTCTCCAGCGCCTACCGCAATTTCTTCGGCGCCACGCCGCGGGAAGACCGCAACCAGCGGCGCAGCAGCAGCCCGTTCGAATTGTCGTCGGTGCCGTCGGAGCGCGGTTAATCCTGACGTGCATGGCCATGGGCATTGCACCCATGGCCATGCAGGCTCACGCGCTTGTTCAGCTTTCCATTTCCTCGTCGGGTGGCTGGTTGCCAGGCCGTGGCATTCCCCTCACGGCGTTGATGCCCAGGGTATTGCCCGTTTCATGGTAGTGAGCGGCAATGCGTTCCAGGCTCCGTGGGGAGAATGGGTTGCCACTCAGATCGTAATTGGCCGTGTGGTCCGGGTTGGCGTCCAGCAATTCGATCGGCATGTCGGTGATCGCGTTGTTGGACAGATCAGCGTGGGTCAGGCTGGTGCTATCGAGCACTCCCCTCGGCATTTCCCGCAACCCGCTGTTGCTCAGGTCCAGCGAAGACAAATGCCTCAGGTTGCGCAGGTCGGGCGTCAAGCCCAACGGATTGTTCCTGAGGTTCAGACTGTCGAGATTTTCCATGTCGGCGAGGGCGTCCACAGTTCGCCGGGTCAGGGTGATACGGCACTCCGGCAAGCTCAGTGCAGTCAGGCTGTTCATCTTGAAAATGGCTTCGGGAATGTTATCCAGCTGATAACCCCGGACAGCGAGGCTGTGCAGATTGGGAAAGTAGTCCAGGAACCGGCTCGCCCTTGGGACAATGCTTCCCGTGCTCGTCAGGTAAAGCTCAAGCACATGCCCGAAATCGGCTGACAGCACCGGCAGGTCGCCCATGATTGAAAGGCTGGACACGAAGCTGAGTTCGTTGGTGAAGGCATTCTCTGTCGGTAATTGACGCCAGCACTGTTCGAGGCCGGTCTTGAATGTCATGCGTTTGAACTGCTCTTGCAGCAGCGCCTCGGCATCGAGCGGTTCACCCGTCACGGGATCATTGGGTATATCGGTCATCCACACGGTCAGCTCGCTGATCAAGCTGGCCAGCTCGGATTTTTTGCGTGCCAGTTCAAGGCGGCCATCGGCCAGTGTGCCGGGCAGGTGATA
Organism: Pseudomonas fluorescens; assembly: GCF_902498195.1. Taxonomy (GTDB): domain Bacteria; phylum Pseudomonadota; class Gammaproteobacteria; order Pseudomonadales; family Pseudomonadaceae; genus Aquipseudomonas; species Aquipseudomonas fluorescens_BU. The sequence continues at coordinate 450,176 of NZ_CABVIY010000006.1, forward strand.
GATGTAGTCGCTGGCTTGCTCAGGGTTCAGGCCAGGGTAGAGCTCGATGGCTTGATCGATGTCCGCCTGGGGCGCCGCGACACCCAGGTCATTTCCGGTTTTGCGGTGATAGGCTTTTATCCGCTCACGCGTCGTTGTCGAATACGGGTTGTTGCCAAAATCCAGGCCGCTGCCCGTGTCGGCGGGCAGATTGAAAATTTCGTCCGGGAGTTCGGTGATGCGGTTATCGCTCAAAATCGCCGTTTCAATTCGGGCATGGCCGGGCAGGCCGACGGGGACGCGGTCAATGCCAGTGTTGGACAGATCGATGTAAGTCAGTGCCTGCAAGGTCGAGACATCAGGAACACGAGCCAGCGGATTGTTGGCCAGGTCGATCATCTCCAGGCGGGTTCGCGAGGCCAGCGCGACGAGCCCCTCGGCATCCAGCACGACACCACAATTGATCACGGCAAGGATATTGAGCGATGGCATGTGGGTGATCGCCTGCGGCAGGCGACCGAGGGTGAAATCGCGCAGTTCCAGGTGTTGCAGGCCGGTGAAAGGTTCAAGGAAGCGGGCAGGCACCCCGAGGGCTTTGTTGCCGATGAGGGACAGCTCGGTGACGTGGCTGAAATCTGCCGTCAGCACGGGCATGTCACCGATAAAACCCAGGTCCGCGGCGAAGGTGTCTGCCCTGACTTCGGGTTTTTCAGTCTCCCGCTGGCGCCAGAATTGTTCCAGGCTCTGGGCGAACGCATTTCTCGTGATCACCTCATCGTTGATCTCCTCGGCGCTCAGTGATTGGTCGGTGGACGGGTTTTGCGCGGGGACGTCGTCGACCCAATCACTGAGTTCGCGTCTGAGCCCAGCGATTTCCGTCTCCCAGAGGGTCAGCTGGGCACGGCCGTCCTCCAGGGTCCCGGACAATGTGTAGATCACATGATTGGCGTCATCGGTGTCCAGTTGCGGAAACAGCGTTTGCGTCCGCTCGATATCGGCCTGCTCGGCCAGCACCGCAAAGTCGTCCTTGGTTGCTGCGTAGCGGGTTTTTATCTTGTTTCGGCTGGTGGGGGACAGCGGGTTGTTGGCAAGGTTGATCTTCTCGACGAGGTCGAGGTCCGGACTGAACAATGCGTCGGGCAGCTCGGTGATCTGGTTGCCATCCAGAAAGGCATTGCTCATGTGGGGAAGCGTCGTGAGGCCGTTTGGCAGGCTGGTTATTGCCGTGTCGGACAGTCGAATATCGCTCAGCTGGGACATGGCCGTCAGGTCGGGTGTCAGCACCAGCGGGTTTCCACTCAGGTCCAGTGACTCAAGGATGACCAGCGATGAAAGGGTGGTCTGGCCTGCGGGCGTGAGCGTCACCCGACAATGGGTCAACTCCAGCTCTTTGAGCCTCGTCATGCGAGGGAGGGCCTGGGGTATCTGATCCAGTGCAAATTGACGCATCTGCAGGGTGTGCAAATCTGGAAAAAGCTCTAGGAACGGGCCTGTCCCGCCGATCGTACTGTTGCCGTTGAGGGTCAGGCTCTGGACATGGCTGAAGTCGGTCGTCAGCAGGGGCATGTCCCCGAAGAAGGCCAGGTTCGCCTCGAAATGCTCCGCGCGCATGTTCGAAGATTCTCTTCGCAGACGCCAGAATTGCTCAAGCTTTTGCTGGAACTCAGCCCTGGAGACTTGCTCGGCCTGCACTTGGCTGGCATCGAGCGGTTTGCCTGAGAGAGGGTGATGGGTAGCAACATTTCGTGCCCATTGCGAGAGGTCTTCCGTCAGTTGCCTGAGTTCGGCTCGCCAGTGTCTGAGTTGTACCCGGCCCTCTTCCAGTGTGCCGGGCAAGTCATAAATCATGTCGCTGGCGTCTTGCGCGTCCAGCGCTGGAAACAGTTCTTTGGCCAGGTCGATATCGGCCTGATCGGCCAGGACTCCGAAATCTTGCCCGGTTGCGCGGAAACAGGTTTTTATGCGTTCCCGCGTGGCTGCCGAGAATGGGTTGCCCTCGAAGTCAAAGCCGTCAATGCGGTCGGTGGGGAGGGCGAACAGGGTGTCGGGCAGTTCGGTTATCTGGTTGTCACTGAGAATGACGATGTTGAGGTTCGCATGTTCCGCCAGTTCGGCGGGAACAGTGGTCAGGCCGGTGTTGGACAGGTCGATGTACGTCAGCCCGGGCAGTGTCGTCAGGTCGGGAGCCGTGCCCAGTGGATTGTGTGACAGTTCCAGCGTGACAAGTTTGGCCCGTGACACGAGCGCGGCCTGGCTGTCGGGAGTGAGTACCACATCGCACTTGATCAGGACCAACGCCTCAAGTTCCGGCAGGTGGGTGATCGCCCGGGGCACTTGGTGCAGGGCAAAGTTGTTGAGGGTCAGGCTGCGCAACCCTGTGAAACGTTGCAAAAAGGGCGTGGTTGCAGTGACGGCCTTGTTGCCGGTGAGGGTGAGCCTGGAAACATGGCTGAAGTCCGCCGTGAGCACCGGCAGATCGCCGATGAATTTCAGTTCCGATTCGAGCCCTCTTGAAGCGCTGCCCAATCTGTTGCGCCAGACACTTTCTAATTCTTGCCCGAACGCTTCTCGTGCCACCTGTTCGGAAAACATTTCCCTGACAGTCAATGGCTGGTCGGTGGCGGGGTGGCGTGCCGGAACGTTGGCAGACCATTGTGCGAGGTCGCTGGTCAGGCGGGCAATTTCGGTTTCCCATTCAGTGAGCCGGGTACGCCCCTCCACCAATGTGCCCGGCAAGCGGTACAGCAGGTCAGTCGCTTGGTGAACATCCCGCTCAGGGAACAGCGCCATCGTGCGATGAAGATCGGTCTGATCGGGCAACACTCCGAAGTGTTTCCCGGTGCGGGTGTAATAGATCTTGATCCGCTCGTGCATAGCGGGGGTCAGCGGATTGTTTTCAAAGACGAATCCAGCACCAAGATCGCCCGCCAGCGTAAACAGCCCATCGGGCAGCACGGAAATCCGATTGCCATCGAAGCGGCCGGTGAGGAGTTGGGGGTGATTGAGCAGTCCCGGGGGGACGGTGGAAATCCCCGTATTGGCCAGGTTGACGTGACGCAGCGCCGGCATGGCTTGCAGGTCAGGCGTGAGTGTCAGCGGATTGTCCTGCAAGTCGAGCAAGGCGAGCCCCCTTAGCGAAGAGAGTGCCTGTTGGTCGGCGGGGGAAAAGGCGATACCGCTGTTACGCACGATCAAATGGCGAAGCATTGGCATTGAAGTGATTGCCTGCGGCAGTGTTTGCAGGCCGAGGTTGCTGATGTCCAGGTGCATTAACCCGGGGAAGTTCTGCAGAAAAGGCTCGAGGGCGCCGGTGCCGGGGCTGCCATTGATCGACAACACGACGACATGGCTGAAGTCTGCGTTCAACGCGGGGAGGTCGCCCAGAATCGGTCCGGGAATGTGCAGCATGTAACCCGCAGGCCCGCGTGTTTCCCGGCGCCAGCAGCGTTGGATCGCTTGCTTGAGCAGCGCGCGATTCTGCACAGCGGCCTGGCGCTCGAGGGTTGTCAGCGCAACCCCACTGACAGGGTCGTTGTTGGGTACCTCGTTTGCCCAGCGATGCAGATCAGTGCAGAGCCGTTCGTATGCACTGTGCAGGCGTGACAGTTCTGCGCGTGGGCCCATCGCATGATTGCGCAACGTTGCAAGCAGCGCCTGGACTTCCTGGGGGGAGAGCCCCGGATACACCTCGCGCACGCGCTGTTCCAGGGTCAGGGTTGGCGGCTCTTGAGTGGTGCGCACCGTGCGCAGGATTCGTCCGTAACCGTCCGAACCCAACAGCCGCAGGGTGTCCACAGCTGCTTCCTGGATGGGTTGGGGCGATATCGTCACGCGTAGCTCGTTTCGCTCCAAAGGTCGTGCGCGGATGGCCTCTTTCAGCTTTTGCCCCTGTTCGATGTGGATGTCCAGCGCCTGGCGCTCCGCATCCGGCAAAGCGTACAAGATGCCGGAGTAGTAGTCGGTGGCCGAATGCAGTGCCTGGCCGCTCTCGTCGTAGGGTTGCCAGGTGCCATCGGCGTAACGGACCAGGACTTTCTGAGCGGGGGCGTCCGCACGTCCGATACTGTCCAGCCGCTGCCCTGTGTAAGACCGGTCCCGGACCTCGATACGCACGTCGCCGGTCCAGCCGGGCAGCTGATGGAGACTGTGCAATGCCAGTGTCTCGGTATCCGGATTGCTGACAGAGTCCAGTTCCAGCCCCTCGAAGGCGCGGGTCACGCGCACTTCCTGGTTGGCCAGCGCTACCAGCGCCTGTTGACGTTCGGGCAGGCGGCCCTGGCTGATCTGTTGAAGTTCCGCCCCGGTGGCGGTGTGGAGCAATTCCCGGGTAACACTGGCGGGCAGTTGCGGGTGGTGTTGCGCGATCTGTCGTGCCAGTGGGTCCGGCGTGTTTTCAAGTGTGGTGTAGCGTGATTCGAACATCGCGGTACGCTGTTTGCGGGCAAGCTGCACCAGTTGCTTTCGCAGCGTTCGGGCGCGCGCGTCGAGTGAGAGCGTCGGCCCGGAAAACTCTTCGCCCAGCAGCGTTTTGATGTCGCTTTCGTTAAGTGACTGCAGCAGCGTCTTGAGCAGATCACCTTGCAACAGGTTGTCCTGGCGAACCACCGTCAGCGGCAGCGTTTCGTCGGTCGAAGAAGTCCAGGCAATGTCCCCCTGCTCATCCACCCAGCTTAACCCTTTGCCGGTCGGCCATCGCTCGTGCCTGGCGAGCAGTTGCAGTTGAGTCAACGGATCGGCAGCGAGGTACTGCGCGGGCAATTCGCTGTCCAGTTGCTCGATGAATTGTTGAAGGTCCTGATCGATCTTGAAGCGCTTGATGCTGTCGGCCAGCAAGGGCGGTACAGGCTCCTGGTCGACGTGCATTTTGCGCAGCGCATCCTCTGTGTAGCCACTGACCTTAAGGATTTGCTCGCGCCGGGCAGGCGTAAACGCGTCGACAGAAGGGCCGATCCGGCGCAATGCGGTAGGGGCGTCCCATTCCAGTGGCTGCTCAAGCTCGGTATGCCATGCGCCCTCGCCGTTGTGTCGCAAGGCCGGTTTGTAGGCGTCAGGCCGGGTCGGATGGTCAATGCGGTACTGGCCGGCGACGGGGCCCTCGCTCACGGCAAAGTGAGCCTGGTCGAGGGGCAGCAGCTGTTTTCCCTCGTGCGGGTGCAGACCCAGTTTGTCGGGTCGGGAGTTCGGTCCTGGAATGGATTCATGCTGGTAAGCCATCAGCTCCGGTTTCCAGTACCGGGTTTGCCCGTCGGGGCGCTCGACGGGCTTGAACCGGTCAATGAACGCCACGATCTCTTTGGGCAATGCCTTGCGAAATTCGCCCACGCCAATGGCGCCGCCTGCCGCGAAGGCCCCCAGCTGTATCAACGATTCCACGACGCCCAAAAGGTGTTCGAGCGCCTCGGTGTTCTGGCCCTCAGCCCATTCGATAATGCCTTCGAACGCTTCGTCGAGTAATTGATAAGCCATGTAGGCCATCATCAGTTCGCCCAGCACCGGCACAAACGGCGCCACGATGAACGCGGCAACCTGGAGGATGGTGGAGGCGATGTTGACGAAAGAATCCCATAGCGCCCAACGGGCTTTTTGATCGGCCGTTGCGGTCGATACGGCAATGACTCGCGCGTCGTTGAGGATCTTGTTCAGTTTCCCCTGATAGAGGTGTTGCCACAGATTGGCGTTGATCGGCGTGATTGCAAATTGCAGGTTGGGCCGGTCGATGGGGGTTTCCCGCCAGCTGGGCAGGCTGCTTCCCTGAACCGGTTCATGCCAGGTGATCTTTGTCAGGCGCTGATTGAGGCTGGCGAAGAACACTCCGCGTTTTTCGTGATCCACGAAACGGCTGAAGAAGCGTTGGTAATCCTTGGAGCGCAGTTGCCTGATCAGTTCGGTCGCCATCCCGGCCGTCGAGGCGTACTCCTTGAACGGATGCTCTGGGTCATCCGGGACATAGGTCACTACCTTGGCGACGGTCTCGCTGCTTTCAAGGTCAGGGGCAAACACGAGGGGACCGGTGAGGGTGGCGGACATCATCGTCAAGTCTTGGCATAACAACGCCTGGCCGTTGACGCGCATGCCTTGCAGGCCATCGAGCAGCCCTTCGATCAAGCGAACATATTGCTCGCTGACGTCGCCGGTCATCCGCGCCATCTGCAGGGCGGCCTTCATCGCGGCTTTTTGACTTTCGTTAACCTTGAGTCGCAACACCGACGCGGCGACCGGGCTGGTAATCCCGAGGTTTTCTTCGAGATGGCTTTTGTACTGGGCGCCGATGTCCAGCTCCCTGCAAAGCCGGATGAAGGCTGGAATGCTCAGATTTTGCTTGATGGCAGGCAGGGTTTCGAACTGTCCTGTGTCGGAAGGCTGGGTGATGAAGGTCGAGTGAGCCTCATAGGCGGCGTCCCCGGTTTCCGTCGCTTCGAAATTGTGCAGGGCTGCCTCCACCAGCGACACCGTCCAGGCGCGGGCGCCGGTCTTGATCGGGAACCAGGGGATCGTCGCAGGAACATACAGGCGCAGGAAGGTTGCCTTGACGTCCAGGTCCAGTCCGAAACGGCTTTTCAATGCCGCCTTGAGCAAGGGTTCGGCGAACGCGCTGGCGTCTTGCAGGCGCGCCAGCCGTCGGTCGACTTCGTTTTGGGCGGTCCAGTGGGCGGCGTTGAGTGTCTTTAGTGCCTGGTGTTGTGCGGCGGGCGCCGCTTGAAGGCGATCGAGGAGCTTCGGCTGGGTGTTCTTCAAGGCCTGGCGTTTGGCCGACGAGGCCTGGCCAAGCCATGTGGGCACTGAGTTTTTAAGGTGTTGATAGTGGCTGTCCGGGTGTTCCGGGTACTGCGTGTCGGTTGTCGTTGCGGATTGTGGTCGGTTGGGTAATTGCATCGTGCTATTCCTTGAGCGTTGGAGAATGCCCAAGCAAATCAAAGCGACGCGATCACCGTGCATTACATAGTTAAGGCTTGGTTGCGAATGGCGCGGCTCCGTAAATCAAATCCCCGCGACCCTGCCGCTATCCCCGTGAGGCAGTTAAACTGCGCCTTTGCGACCCTATATGTCGCATTGCCGTAAACCCGGGAAAATCCGGGGTTTGCGCTATAAGAAGTTGTCGCTTGGCGGCAAGGCCGGGCTGAAAACTGTCCTTACAATCCCCCCATCGCTCGCCAGTTTCAGGCGGGTGTTCCTCTTCAGGAGACTCCGATGTCCGTTGAGCACGCTGCGGTACAACGCGCCGATTTCGACCAGGTAATGGTTCCCAACTACGCGCCTGCCGCTTTCATTCCGGTACGTGGCGCCGGTTCCCGCGTCTGGGACCAGTCCGGTCGCGAGCTGATCGACTTCGCCGGCGGGATTGCCGTTAACGTATTGGGCCATGCGCATCCGGCGCTGGTCGGTGCCTTGACCGAGCAGGCGAACAAGCTGTGGCACGTGTCCAACGTGTTCACCAATGAGCCGGCCCTGCGCCTGGCCCATAAGCTGATCGACGCGACCTTCGCCGAGCGTGCCTTCTTCTGCAACTCCGGCGCCGAAGCCAACGAGGCCGCCTTCAAGCTGGCCCGTCGTGTCGGCCATGACCGTTTCGGCAGCGAGAAGTACGAAATCATCGCCGCGCTCAACAGTTTCCACGGCCGTACCCTGTTCACCGTGAACGTCGGTGGCCAGTCGAAGTACTCCGATGGCTTCGGTCCGAAAATCACCGGTATCACCCACGTGCCGTACAACGATCTGGCCGCGCTGAAAGCCGCCATTTCCGACAAGACCTGCGCGGTGGTGCTGGAACCGATCCAGGGCGAAAGCGGCGTGATCCCGGCCGAACTCGAATACCTGCAAGGCGCCCGCGAACTCTGCACCGCGCACAACGCGCTGTTGATCTTCGACGAAGTGCAAACCGGCATGGGCCGCACCGGCAAACTGTTCGCCTACCAGCATTACGGCGTGATCCCGGACATCCTGACCAGCGCCAAGAGCCTGGGCGGTGGTTTCCCGATCGCGGCGATGCTGACCACCGAAGACCTGGCCAAGCACCTGGTCGTCGGCACCCACGGCACCACCTACGGCGGCAACCCGCTGGCGTGCGCTGTCGCCGAAGCGGTGATCGACGTGATCAACACCCCTGAAGTGCTGGCCGGCGTCAACGCCAAGCACGACAAGTTCAAGGCGCGCCTTGAGCAGATCGGCGAGAAGTACGGCCTGTTCACCCAGGTCCGTGGCCTGGGCCTGTTGATCGGTTGTGTATTGAGCGATACCTGGAAAGGCAAGGCCAAGGACATCTTCAACGCCGCTGAAAAAGAAGGCCTGATGGTGTTGCAAGCCGGCCCGGACGTGGTGCGTTTCGCCCCGAGCCTGGTGGTGGAAGACGCCGATATCGATGCCGGCCTGGACCGCTTCGAGCGCGCCGCGGCAACACTGACGCAAGCCTGATAGACCCTTCGACGCCTGGCGATTCAGGCGTCGATCCCAATTTTTTGTTCCGGGCCGGATCAAAATGTGGGAGCGGGCTTGCTCGCGAAAGCGGTGTATCAGCCAACATCGTTGCTGTCTGAAGTATCGCTTTCGCGAGCAAGCCCGCTCCCACTTTAGTCCGAGTGTCTTCAATGACTGCCCGGTTATTTTCCTCAAGAGTTTTGAAAAGGAGTGACACCATGCTGGTGATGCGCCCCGCGCAAATGGCTGATCTGGGCGAGGTACAGCGTCTGGCTGCGGACAGTCCGATTGGTGTCACTTCCCTGCCGGATGACGTTGAACGCCTGAGCGACAAGATTGCCGCGAGCGAAGCGTCGTTCTCCGCCGAAGTCAGCTTCAACGGTGAAGAGAGCTATTTCTTCGTCCTTGAGGACACCGCCACCGGCAAACTCGCCGGTTGCTCGGCGATCGTGGCGTCGGCCGGCTATTCCGAGCCGTTCTACAGTTTCCGTAATGAAACCTTCGTGCACGCTTCGCGCGAGCTGAAGATTCACAACAAGATCCACGTGCTTTCCCAGTGCCACGACCTGACGGGCAACAGCCTGCTGACCAGTTTCTACGTGCAACGAGAGCTGGTGGGTTCGCCCTGGGCCGAGCTCAACTCCCGAGGCCGCCTGCTGTTCGTCGCCAGCCACCCGGAGCGCTTTGCCGATTCCGTAGTGACCGAGATCGTCGGCTACAGCGACGAAAACGGCGACTCGCCGTTCTGGGACGCCATCGGCCGCAACTTCTTCGACCTCAACTACGCTGAAGCCGAGCGTCTGTGCGGGCTGAAAAGCCGTACCTTCCTGGCCGAGCTGATGCCGCACTACCCGATCTATGTGCCGCTGCTGCCGGACTCCGCGCAGGAGGCGATGGGCCAGGTGCACCCGCGGGCGCAGATCACCTTCGACATCCTGATGCGCGAAGGCTTCGAAACCGATCACTACATCGACATTTTCGACGGCGGCCCGACCTTGCACGCCCGTGTCTCGGGGATCCGTTCGATCGCCCAGAGCCGCGTGGTGCCGGTGAAAATCGGCGACCCGGTCAAAGGGGTCGGTCGCCAGTACCTGGTGGCCAACGCCCAGTTGCAGGATTACCGCGCGGTCTTGCTGGAGCTTGACTACGCGCCGGGCAAGCCCGTGACCCTGGATCTGGAAGCGGCCGAAGCCCTGGGCGTCGGTGAGGGTGCCAGCGTGCGCCTGGTGGCGGTTTAACGCCTGCGTCAAAAAATGCCTGAAAAGCAGCGAGTTTCACGGGTGGCGCAAGCGGCCCGTTTGAGGAGATAGCATGATCGTTCGTCCCGTACGCAGCAGCGATTTACCCGCTCTGATCGACCTGGCCCGTAGCACCGGCACCGGCCTGACCACCTTGCCGGCCAACGAAGAGCGCCTGGCCCATCGGGTGGGCTGGGCCGAGAAGACCTTTCGTGGCGAAGCCGGGCGGGGCGATGCGGACTATCTGTTCGTGCTCGAGGATGACGACGGTCGCGTGGTGGGCATTTCCGCCATCGCCGGCGCCGTCGGCCTGCGTGAGCCCTGGTACAACTTCCGCGTCGGCCTGACCGTCAGCGCCTCGCAAGAGTTGAACATCTACCGCGAAATCCCGACGCTGTTCCTGGCCAACGACCTGACCGGTAACTCCGAGCTGTGCTCGCTGTTCCTCCATGCCGATTACCGCAGTGGCCTGAACGGCCGCATGTTGTCCAAGGCGCGGATGCTGTTCATCGCCGAATTCCCGCAACTGTTCGGCAACAAGATCATCGCCGAGATGCGCGGTGTGTCCGATGACGCCGGGCGTTCGCCGTTCTGGGAAAGCCTGGGCCGCCACTTCTTCAAGATGGAGTTCAGCCAGGCCGACTACCTGACCGGTGTGGGCAACAAGGCGTTCATCGCCGAACTGATGCCGAAATTCCCGCTGTACACCTGCTTCCTTTCGCCGGATGCGCGCAACGTGATCGGCCAGGTGCACCCGGACACCGAGCCGGCGTTGTCGATGCTCAAGAGCGAAGGCTTCAGCTATCAAGGCTACGTCGACATTTTCGACGCCGGTCCTGCGATCGAGTGCGAAACCGGCAAGATCCGCGCAGTACGTGACAGCCAGGCGCTGGTGCTGGCCATCGGCACGCCGGGCGACGACGCCACGCCATTCATTATTCATAACCGCAAGCGCGAAGACTGCCGGATCACTGCCGCACCCGCACGCTTCGCCGCCGGCACGCTGGTGGTCGACCCGCTGACCGCCAAACGTCTTCAACTCAACGCCGGCGATCAGGTGCGCGCCGTTCCGTTGTCCGCTGCTCGGGAGTCGAAATAATGAAGTCGCTATACATCGCAGGTGAATGGCTGGCAGGTGGGGGCGAAGCCTTCGAGTCGCTGAACCCGGTGACCCAGCAAGTGTTGTGGTCTGGCGCAGGTGCCACCACCGCTCAAGTTGAATCGGCCGTGCAAGCGGCGCGTCAGGCATTCCCGGGCTGGGCCCGCCGGACCCTGGAAGAGCGTATCTCGGTGCTGGAAGCCTTCGCCGCCGCCTTGAAGAACAACGCGGACGAACTGGCCCGCACCATCGGTGAGGAAACCGGCAAGCCCCTGTGGGAAGCGGCGACCGAAGTCACCAGCATGGTCAACAAGATTGCGATCTCGGTGCAGAGCTACCGCGAGCGTACCGGCGAGAAGAGCGGCCCGCTGGGCGACGCCACCGCCGTGTTGCGTCACAAGCCTCATGGCGTCGTCGCCGTGTTCGGCCCTTACAACTTCCCTGGCCACTTGCCCAACGGCCATATCGTGCCGGCGCTGCTGGCCGGTAACAGTGTGCTGTTCAAGCCCAGCGAGCTGACGCCGAAAGTCGCTGAGCTGACGGTCAAGTGCTGGATCGAAGCCGGCCTGCCGGCAGGTGTGTTGAACCTGCTGCAAGGCGCTCGCGAGACCGGTATCGCCTTGGCGGCGAACCCGGGGATCGACGGGCTGTTCTTCACCGGTTCCAGCCGTACCGGCAATCACCTGCACAATCAATTCGCCGGTCGCCCGGACAAGATCCTCGCGCTGGAGATGGGTGGCAATAACCCGCTGGTGGTCGATCAGGTCGCCGATGTGGATGCCGCCGTGTACACCATCATTCAATCGGCATTCATTTCCGCTGGCCAGCGTTGCACCTGCGCGCGCCGTCTGCTGGTGCCGCAAGGCGCCTGGGGCGATGCGTTGCTGGCGCGTCTGGTGGCGGTCAGCTCGACGATTGACGTGGGTGCCTTCGATCAGCAGCCGGCGCCGTTCATGGGCTCGGTAATTTCCCTTGGCGCGGCCAAGGCGTTGATGGAGGCCCAGGAGCATCTGCTGGCCAACGGCGCGCTGGCCTTGCTGGAAATGACTCAACCCCAGGCCCGGGCCGCGTTGCTGACCCCTGGCATTCTCGATGTGACCGCCGTGGCCGAGCGCCCGGACGAAGAACTGTTCGGTCCATTGCTGCAAGTGATTCGCTATGCTGATTTCGAAGCGGCGATCGCTGAGGCCAACGACACCGCCTACGGTCTGGCGGCGGGGCTGCTGTCGGATTCCGAGGCGCGTTATCAGCAGTTCTGGCTGGAAAGCCGCGCCGGTATCGTCAACTGGAACAAGCAACTGACCGGCGCCGCGAGCAGCGCGCCATTCGGCGGCGTCGGCGCTTCGGGTAACCATCGCGCCAGCGCCTACTACGCGGCGGATTACTGCGCGTACCCGGTGGCCTCGCTGGAAACCCCGAATCTGGTGTTGCCTGCAGCCCTGACGCCTGGCGTGAAAATGGCGTAATGCCCATTCGCGAGCAAGTCGCAACGCCGCTCCGACAGGAGAACGCATTCCAATGTGGGAGCGGGCTTGCTCGCGAAGGCCGCGACCCGGTCTCAAAGAACAGTTACTGAAGCCTATAACAAACAGATTCTCGTGGAGCCTCGCTGATGAAATCCTATGAAGTCAATTTTGACGGTCTAGTGGGGCCGACCCATAACTACGGCGGCCTGTCCTACGGCAACGTCGCGTCCCAGAGCAACAGCCAGCAATCCTCGAATCCGAAGGAAGCCGCGCTGCAAGGCCTGGCGAAGATGAAAGCGCTGATGGAAATGGGCTTCCAGCAAGGCGTGCTGGCGCCGCAGGAGCGCCCGGATGTGGCGGCACTGCGTCGCCTGGGCTTCAGCGGCACCGACGCTCAAGTGATCGAGCGCGCCGCCAAAGACGCGATGCCGCTGCTGGTCGCCAGCTGCTCGGCGTCGAGCATGTGGGTGGCCAACGCCGCCACCGTCAGCCCGAGCGCCGATACCGCCGATGGTCGCGTGCACTTCACCGCCGCCAACCTCAATTGCAAATATCACCGCAGCATCGAACACCCGACCACCAGTCGCGTGTTGGGTGCCATGTTTGCCGACCAGAAGCACTTCGCCCATCACGCCGCGTTGCCGGCCGTGGCCCAGTTCGGTGACGAAGGTGCGGCCAACCACACCCGTTTCTGCCGTGAATACGGCGAAGCCGGTGTCGAGTTCTTCGTGTTCGGCCGCAGCGCGTTCGACACCCGCTACCCGGCTCCGCAAAAGTACCCGGCGCGCCAGACCCTCGAAGCGTCCCAGGCCGTTGCCCGCTTGCACGGCTTGAGCGATGACGGCGTGGTCTACGCCCAGCAGAACCCGTCGGTGATCGATCAAGGCGTGTTCCACAACGACGTGATTGCAGTCGGTAATGGCGAAGTGCTGTTCTATCACGAGGATGCGTTCCTCGAGACCGATCAGATGCTGGCCGAATTGCAGAGCAAACTCGCCAAGGTCGGTGGGAAATTTCAGTCGGTGTGCGTACCGCGTTCCGCGGTAACCGTCGAAGACGCTGTTCGGTCCTACCTGTTCAATAGCCAACTGCTGTCGCGCCCTGACGGCTCCATGCTGTTGATCGTGCCGGAAGAATGCCGCGGCAACGAGCGCGTCTGGCAATACCTGCAGGGTCTGACCAGCTCCGGTGGGCTGATCCGCGAAGTGAAGGTCTTCGATCTCAAGCAGAGCATGCAGAACGGCGGTGGCCCGGCTTGCCTGAGGTTGCGCGTGGCGCTCAACGAAACCGAACTGGCGGCGGTCAACCAAGGGGTTATCATGACGGCACCGTTGTACGGCACGTTGACCGAATGGGTCGACAAGCACTACCGCGACCGCATGACCGAAAACGATCTCGCGGACCCGCAATTGCTGCTTGAGTGCCGGACGGCACTGGATGAACTGACACAAATCCTTAAACTGGGCGCGGTTTATCCATTCCAGATCAATTGATCGACGGCGCGCTTTCGGGCCCGACAGCGCGCCGCTTCATCTCAAACGAGAGCGTATTTACATGAGCGATACCCTGCAGCTGATCCTTGAAGACACCGACGGCACGCAACTGGCAACCTCCTGCACCCGCGTCGCGGTCATGTGGCAAGGCAAAGAGCTGTGGATCCAGCACGATGGCCGTGGCCAATTGCTGATCGGCGTGGACGTCGAAGAAGGCGACGCCGAGTACGCCAACCTGCTGCTGCGCCCATTGGCGACTAATCTGGTAAGTCTGCAACTGGAAATGGAACCGGCTGAAGTCGGCGACGAAGACCACGTTCACGGCCCGGATTGCAACCACGACCACTAAGGAATCCGCTCTATGCTCGCCCTCGGCAAACTGCTTGAACTGACCCTCGCCGGCCGTGAACCGGCGGAGAAGACTCAACTGACTGTCGAAGGCGTGCGTATGCGCTGGTTGAGCGAGGGTGCGCTGGAAGTCCGGCCACCCGAAGCGCGCGACAATGGCCTGGACCTGCTGCTGTCAGCGGGGATCCACGGCAATGAAACAGCGCCGATCGAATTGCTCGATCGCCTGTTGCATGACATCGCTCGCGGCGATCTGAAGCCGCGCGCACGTATTCTGTTCCTGTTCGGCAATCCCGACGCCATTCGCCGCGGCGAGCGTTTCGTCGAGCAGGACGTCAATCGGCTGTTCAATGGCCGTCACGAACAAAGCAGTGGCAGCGAAGCCTTGCGCGCTTGCGAACTGGAGCGGCTGGCGGCCAGTTTCTTCAGCCTGCCGGATCGCCAGCGCCTGCACTACGACCTGCACACCGCGATCCGTGGCTCGAAAATCGAGCAGTTCGCGTTGTATCCGTGGAAAGAAGATCGCCAGCACTCACGCCTGGAACTGGCGCGCTTGCGCGCCGCCGGCATGGAAGCGGTGCTGCTGCAGAACAAACCGTCCATCGTCTTCAGCTCCTACACCTACGACAAGCTCGGTGCGGAGGCCTTCACGCTCGAACTGGGCAAGGCGCGGCCGTTCGGGCACAACGATGGGGTGAATGTCTCTCTGCTGGAAACCCGCCTGAAACAGATCATCGAAGGCACCGAGCCGGAATCGACCGAAGAGGCGCTAGACGGTTTACAGCTGTTTAGCGTGGCGCGGGAAATCATCAAGCACAGCGACAGTTTCCGCCTGAACCTGCCGGCGGACATCGAGAACTTTTCGGAACTGGAAGTGGGTTACCTGTTGGCCGAAGACATCGCCAACACCCGCTGGATCATCGAAGAAGAGGGCGCCCGGATCATCTTCCCGAACCCCAAGGTCAAGAACGGCCTGCGCGCCGGCATCCTGATCGTGCCGACGACCGACGAAAACCTGGCCTGAATTCACTGCATGACCCCTGTGGGAGCGGGCTTGCTCGCGAAAGCGGTGTGTCATTCAAGCAATTCGCTGACTGACACACCGCTTTCGCGAGCAAGCCCGCTCCCACATTTGATTTGAGTGAGGCCTGGAGCCTCACCCAACCTGCTTTTTCGGTGTTTAGACCGCTACTGCGCGAGGCTCGCTGCGACGCAATGCGCGAATCTTGCTCAGCGTATCCGCGCACGTCTTCGCCGCTTCCTGGCCTTTATGCACGAAATGCTCGAAGAAGAACTTATGGTGCAGTTCTTCACCGGCATGGAAGTGGTGTGGGGTCAGGGACACCGAGAATACCGGCACTTCGGTTTCCAGTTGAACCTGCATCAGGCCGCTGACCACGGACTGGGCAACGAATTCGTGGCGGTAGATCCCGCCGTCCACCACCAGGGCAGCGGCGACAATGCCGGCATAACGGCCGGTCTTGGCCAGCAGCTTGGCATGCAAGGGCATTTCAAAGGCACCACCGACTTCAAAGAAATCGATGTCGGATTCCTGATAACCCTGGGCAATCATTTCGGCGACGAAGCCTTTACGGCTCTGGTCAACGATATCCTTGTGCCAGCAGGCCTGGATGAACGCGACGCGCTCGCCGTGATGGTGTTTGCTTTTGCTGTCGATTGCGGTGGGTTGCATGTTCTGACTCCTGTTTGTGTGAAAAACAGGGCGTTATGAATCGAATGGGATTTAAGGGTACGCACGCTCGCACGAGTGCCTGCGGACGGCCCTTTGGCGCCAATCCCGTTCTCTCTTCATCCGGACTATGACCGTCGGCCCCGGGATCACACCGGGTCTGCTGACCTTGCTGCCAGTCACCGCCGAAGCCTTGCCGTCACCAAGCGCTCGCGGGCTATGCGCATTGCGCGCAATTACCGCCGGTGGGGAGTTGCACCCCGCCCTGAGAACGTTTTGCCGCCAGAATGTTGGGCGGCGCAGCGTTTTTAACACATATTTCCCACCTGTGCATTGCTGCTATCTGATGATTGCTATCGATTTTTTCGTCAGTTCAAGAAGCCTTTTCCTACCCAAGGGTTGATTATTGAGCGACATGACCGCAGTAATTCCTACCTGAAAGGGATTTCCCCCTGCTTACCGAGGCCAGATTCATGAGCGTTATCGATCTTCGCAGCGACACCGTCACCCAACCCACCGCCGGCATGCTCGACGCGATGGCCACCGCGGCCACCGGTGACGATGTGTATGGCGAAGACCCGACGGTCAATCGCCTGGAAGCCGAGTTGGCCAAGCGCCTGGGTTTTGCCGCCGCCCTGTTTGTTCCGACCGGCACCATGAGCAACTTGCTGGGTTTGATGGCCCACTGCGAACGCGGCGACGAATACATCGTCGGTCAGCAGGCCCACACCTATAAGTACGAAGGTGGCGGTGCGGCGGTGCTTGGCTCGATCCAGCCGCAGCCGCTGGAAGTTCAGGCCGATGGATCCCTGGACCTGGCGCAGGTCGCCGCCGCGATCAAGCCGGACGACTTCCACTTCGCCCGCACCCGACTGCTGGCGCTGGAAAACACCATGCAGGGCAAGGTTCTGCCGCTGGAATACCTGGCCCGTGCTCGCAACTTTACCCGTGAGCACGGATTGCAGCTGCACCTGGACGGCGCGCGGCTGTACAACGCGGCGGTCAAGCTGGGTGTCGATGCCCGGGAAATCACCCAATATTTCGATTCTGTCTCGGTTTGCCTGTCCAAGGGCCTGGGCGCGCCGGTCGGTTCGGTACTGTGCGGCTCGGTCGAGTTGATCGGCAAGGCGCGGCGCCTGCGTAAAATGGTCGGTGGCGGCATGCGCCAGGCCGGGATTCTGGCGGCTGCAGGCTTGTATGCTCTGGACAATAACGTTCAACGCCTGGCAGACGACCACGCCAACGCACAATTGCTGGCCGATGGCCTGCGCGCGGCGGGTTTCGAGGTCGAGCCAGTGCAGACCAACATGGTTTACGTGGCGATGGGCGATCAGGCCGGGGCGATCAAGGCATTTGCCGCCGAGCGCGGGGTCAGGCTCAGTGCCGCCGCGCGGCTGAGGATGGTCACGCACATGGACGTCAGCCGTGAACAAATCGAGCAGGTCGTCGCGACATTCGTCGACTTTTCGCGCAAGTGATAGCGTTAGCCGTCCAATTGACCGTTTCTATCGTATAAACACGCTGTACCCCGCGCGCAGGGCCGATATAATGCGGCCCTTTGCCGTCGCTTCGTCTGTTGACGTTTCGAACAGGCCTTTGGCCGCAGCCTCCGTGGAAGAACCTAATGAAAAGCGCAGAAATCCGTGAAGCCTTCCTTCGCTTCTTCGAAGAGCAAGGCCACACCCGTGTAGCCTCCAGCTCTTTGATTCCGGGCAACGACCCAACCCTGCTGTTCACCAACGCGGGGATGAACCAGTTCAAGGACTGCTTCCTGGGCCAGGAAAAACGCGCGTACACCCGCGCCGTCAGCAGCCAGAAATGCGTGCGCGCCGGCGGCAAGCACAACGACCTGGAAAACGTCGGTTATACCGCCCGTCACCACACCTTTTTCGAAATGCTGGGTAACTTCAGCTTCGGCGATTACTTCAAGCGTGACGCGATCACCTACGCCTGGAACTTCCTGACCTCCGACCAGTGGCTGAACCTGCCAAAGGAAAAGCTCTGGGTCACCGTCTACGCCAGCGATGACGAGGCGTACGACATCTGGACCAAGGAAATCGGCGTTCCGGCCGAGCGCATGGTTCGCATCGGCGACAATAAGGGCGCGCCATACGCGTCCGACAACTTCTGGACCATGGGTGATACCGGCCCGTGCGGCCCTTGCACCGAGATTTTCTACGATCACGGCGCCGACATCTGGGGTGGCCCACCGGGCTCGCCGGAAGAAGACGGCGACCGTTACATCGAAATCTGGAACAACGTGTTCATGCAGTTCAACCGCACCGCCGACGGCGTGTTGCACCCGCTGCCAGCGCCGTCGGTGGACACCGGCATGGGCCTGGAGCGGATCAGTGCCGTGCTGCAGCACGTTCACTCGAACTATGAAATCGACCTGTTCCAGAGCCTGCTGACCGCATCGGCCAAGGCCATCGGCTGCACCAACGACGCCCAGGCTTCCCTGAAAGTCGTGGCTGACCACATTCGTTCCTGCGGCTTCCTGATTGCCGACGGCGTGCTGCCGTCCAACGAAGGTCGTGGCTACGTGCTGCGCCGGATCATTCGTCGCGCTTGCCGCCATGGCAACAAGCTGGGTGCCAAGGGCAGCTTCTTCTACCAGATCGTTGCGGCCCTGGTCGCCGAGATGGGCGAAGCCTTCCCTGAGCTGAAATCCCAGCAGGCGCACATCGAACGCGTACTGAAAGCCGAAGAAGAGCAGTTCGCCAAGACCCTGGAGCAGGGCCTGAAAATCCTCGAGCAGGACCTGGCCGAACTCAAGGGCGACGTGGTGCCTGGTGATGTGGTGTTCAAGCTGTACGACACCTACGGTTTCCCGATGGACCTGACCGGCGACATCGCTCGCGAGCGTAGCCTGACCATCGACGAAGCGGGTTTCGAACGCGAAATGGAAGCCCAGCGCGTCCGTGCACGTTCCGCCAGTTCCTTCGGCATGGACTACAACAGCCTGGTCAAGGTCGACGTCGACACCGAGTTCACCGGTTACCACGCCACCAGCGGTTCGGCGAAAGTCGTTGCTCTCTATAAAGACGGGCAGTCGGTCGACGTATTGAGTGAAGGCGAAGAGGGCGTGGTGGTGCTGAACCAGACCCCGTTCTATGCCGAATCCGGTGGCCAGGTGGGTGACTGTGGTTATCTGCAGGCTGGCGCTTCGCGTTTCGACGTGCGTGACACCACCAAGACCGGCGGGGCATTCCTGCATCACGGCGTCCTGGCATCGGGCAGCCTGATCGTTGGCGCACCGGTGGAAACCCACGTCGAAGCCGATGTGCGCCATGCCACTTCGCTGAACCACTCGGCCACTCACCTGCTGCACGCCGCGTTGCGCAAAGTGCTGGGCGATCACGTTCAGCAGAAAGGCTCGCTGGTCGACAGTCAGCGCCTGCGCTTTGACTTCAGCCACTTCGAGGCGATCAAGCCTGAGCAACTGAAAGCGCTGGAAGAAATCGTCAACGCCGAGATTCGCAAGAACTCCGCCGTTGAAACCGAAGAAACCGACATCGAAACCGCCAAGCAGAAAGGCGCCATGGCGCTGTTCGGCGAGAAGTACGGCGACAGCGTGCGCGTGCTGAGCATGGGCGGCGATTTCTCCGTCGAGCTGTGCGGTGGCATCCATGCCAACCGTACCGGCGACATCGGCCTGCTGAAAATCATCAGCGAAGGCGGTGTGGCGTCGGGTGTGCGTCGTATCGAGGCCGTCACTGGTGCCGCGGCACTGGCCTACTTGAACGCAGCGGAAGAACAACTCAAGGAAGCGGCCAACCTGGTCAAGGGCAGCCGCGACAACCTGATCGACAAGCTGTCGGCTGTGCTGGAGCGCAACCGTCTGCTGGAGAAGCAACTCGAGCAGTTGCAAGCCAAGGCGGCCAGCGCGGCTGGCGACGATCTGTCGGCGCAAGCGCTGGATGTCAAGGGTGTGAAAGTGCTGGCCGTGCGTCTGGACGGCCAGGATGGCAAGGCGCTGCTGGCGCTGGTCGATCAGCTGAAAAACAAACTCGGTCGCGCAGTGATCCTGCTCGGCAGTGTCCATGAGGAAAAGGTCGTTCTGGTTGCAGGCGTAACCAAAGACCTGACCGGCCAACTCAAAGCCGGTGATTTGATGAAGCAAGCCGCTGCGGCAGTGGGCGGGAAGGGCGGCGGTCGTCCAGACATGGCGCAGGGCGGCGGTACCGACGCTGGCGCACTGGATGCCGCACTGGCGCTGACCGTTCCATTTGTAGAGCAGGGTTTATAAGGCAGTGTGCCCGGCCCGCAGTCTAGTGGCGGGCCGGAACGCTGTTTGAGTGATTATTTGGGCGCCCTTCATGGGGCAGAGGCGGCTTTGAAATGGCTTTGATCGTACAGAAATTTGGAGGCACCTCGGTCGGCACTGTCGAGAGAATCGAACAGGTCGCCGACAAGGTTAAGAAATTCCGCGATGCCGGCGATGACCTGGTGGTTGTGCTGTCTGCAATGAGCGGCGAAACCAACCGTCTGATCGATCTGGCCAAGCAAATCAGTGGTGACGGCCAACCGGTTCCTCGTGAGCTGGATGTGATCGTGTCCACCGGTGAGCAGGTGACGATCGCCCTGCTGGCCATGGCGCTGATGAAGCGCGGTGTGCCAGCGGTGTCCTACACCGGCAACCAGGTACGGATCCTGACGGATAGCGCGCACAATAAAGCGCGTATCTTGCAGATTGATGACCAGAAGATTCGCGGCGACCTGAAGGCCGGTCGCGTGGTGGTCGTCGCCGGATTCCAGGGCGTCGATGAGCACGGCAACATCACCACCCTCGGTCGTGGCGGTTCCGACACTACCGGCGTGGCGCTGGCGGCGGCCCTGAAGGCTGACGAGTGCCAGATCTACACCGACGTCGACGGTGTCTACACCACCGACCCGCGTGTGGTGTCCGTGGCTCAGCGCCTGGACAAGATTACCTTCGAAGAGATGCTGGAAATGGCCAGCCTCGGTTCCAAGGTGCTACAGATCCGTGCGGTGGAATTCGCCGGCAAGTACAACGTTCCGCTGCGCGTACTGCACAGCTTCAAGGAGGGTCCGGGCACCCTCATTACTATTGATGAAGAGGAAACCATGGAACAGCCGATCATTTCCGGCATCGCTTTCAACCGCGATGAAGCCAAGCTGACCATCCGTGGCGTGCCAGACACCCCGGGCGTTGCGTTCAAGATTCTCGGCCCTATCAGCGCCGCGAACATCGAAGTCGACATGATCGTGCAGAACGTCGCGCACGATAACACCACTGACTTCACCTTCACTGTGCACCGCAATGACTACCAGGCCGCACAAGGCGTGCTGGAGAACACCGCGCGTGAGATCGGTGCCCGTGAAGTCGTTGGCGACACCAAGATCGCCAAGGTATCGATCGTCGGCGTTGGCATGCGTTCTCACGCAGGCGTAGCCAGCCGCATGTTCGAATCCCTGGCCAAGGAAAGCATCAACATCCAGATGATCTCGACCTCGGAAATCAAAGTCTCCGTCGTGATCGAAGAGAAGTACCTGGAATTGGCTGTGCGCGCCCTGCACACAGCTTTCGATCTGGACGCACCGGCCCGCCAGGGCGAGTGATGCGTTTGCCAAAGGGCGCGGTCTGACCGCGCCCTTTGTTTTTTTGAATGGCGTGGCCCTCGAGGCTGTTCTTTTGCTCGCGCTAGTCAATACTCAGGCATGTAGGCCATCGACCATATTGGTTGTAGGTTTAGTGCCTTTTTTTTGCAGACTGTTGTCCCTGAAATGTAATGCGTGAGGAGAAAGGTATGTTGATTCTGACTCGTCGGTGCGCAGAAAGCCTGATTATTGGTGATGGCGAAATCACTGTGACCGTGCTCGGCGTCAAAGGAAATCAAGTGCGTATCGGGGTGAACGCCCCTAAAGAGGTGGCTGTCCACCGTGAGGAAATTTACCTGCGCATCAAGAAAGAGAAGGACGAAGAACCAAGCCATTAATTTTTATCGTTTTTTATGTTTGCAAACGGGGAAAAGGTTGGTTAAGATACGCCCCGTGTTGCGGAGAGCTGGCCGAGTGGCCGAAGGCGCTCCCCTGCTAAGGGAGTACACCTCAAAAGGGTGTCGGGGGTTCGAATCCCCCGTTCTCCGCCATTATTTGCGTAGTACGTTGTAATCTGGCTTCTTCGGTAAGTTGTTGAAATTACTAGAAAAAAGCGCTTTACAAACAGATTGAACGGCCTATAATGCGCGGCAACAAATGCACTCGTAGCTCAGCTGGATAGAGTACTCGGCTACGAACCGAGCGGTCACAGGTTCGAATCCTGTCGAGTGCACCATTTAAGAGTTGTTTGCAGCAATGTAAATGACTTGGCTTCAACCAGTTGTGATCTGGTATAAAAACACAAATGCACTCGTAGCTCAGCTGGATAGAGTACTCGGCTACGAACCGAGCGGTCACAGGTTCGAATCCTGTCGAGTGCACCATACAACAGAAAGCCCGCATTTAATGCGGGCTTTTTGCCGTCTGGGATTTGGCTTTTCCTTTCGTGCATCCTCTCTCGTCGAATTCAATGTTAGCGCTACGACCCCGTTTGGTTTCGTAGCGGTAGTTTGTGCTCGAGTTCCGAATACTGATTTTGTCTGGTTTGCCGAGAGCGCTTTCGACGTCTTGCTGGCTCATGCCAGCGATAATCCGTTGATTGATGATTGCTGCACGGCGCTCCTTGTTGCTGATCAGGTTTCCACATTTGTCCTCGGTCTTGCCGACGACCGTTGGATCTCGCCTGCTGATGTTCTTGCCTGGTACGCCGCGACTCTCCACTTCAGGCATTAGCGCCGTGACGGTATTGCCCGGTGTGAAGGTGCGTACTTGCTGCAGTGACAGGTTGTCGTCGGGGGCACAGCTCAATGTCGTGAAGGTGATGTGTCCGCTCGCCGCCTCGCATCGATGAATGGACGTGGCAAAAGCCCAGGGCGGGGAGAGCAGGGTGATAAGGAAAAAATACTGTGCATTCGATGGCATCGAGCGTCCTCCGTGACGATTCCCCTCAAGCGTAGCTGCTCCATTTTTCCTGAGCGTGTGTTTTCTTTTCTGGATGAGTCGTCGGAGTTTCAAGGATCAGGACAGTGCTCAAGATTGTCTTGCAAGCGCTTGTTTAAGCCGCGATTTTTTAACATTTGAAACCGTCAGGCGGTGTATCATTGCGCCCGTCAGCCCCGCCGGGGCTTGTGGAATACCTCCATGGACTTACCCAGTAGTTACTCAGTAAAACGTTTTTCCAATCATGAACTGACTGATTGATCCTTCCGGCGTGTTCCACTGCTGGGAGTGGAGTTCGCCTATGTCTGAAGTTGAAGTAAAGAAAACACAGGAAAGCTTGCAGGACCGCCTCGCTCAAGTCATCGAGCTGTTGCAGCGTCAGCGAGTGGTAGAAGACCTGACTCACCGCCAGGAAGGCCCGCATCACGATCGGGTCGAGAACCTGGTTCACCGGCAGAACCTCGTCGAGTTGCAGCGAAAGCTCGATGACCTGCACTCTGCCGACGTCGCCTATATCCTTGAAGCCCTGCCGCTGGACGATCGACTGACGCTCTGGCAATTGGTCAAGGCTGATCGCGACGGCGACATTCTTCTCGAAGTATCCGACTCGGTCCGTGAAACCCTGATCGCCGACATGGACGATCACGAGCTCCTGGCTGCGGCCAAGGACATGGATGCCGATGAACTGGCGGACCTGGCCTCGGAGCTGCCGCGGGACGTTGTCCATGAGTTGATGGAGACCCTGGACCAGCAACAACGTGAGCGCGTGCGTTCAGCCCTGTCCTATGACGAGGAGCAGGTCGGTGCATTGATGGACTTCGAGATGGTGACAATCCGCGAGGATGTCAGCCTTGAAGTGGTACTGCGTTACCTGCGTCGCCTCAAGGAATTGCCAGGTCATACCGATAAGCTGTTCGTGGTCGATTACGACGGTGTCCTCAAGGGCGTGTTGCCGATCAAGCGTTTGCTGGTCAATGACCCGGACAAACAGGTTTCTGAAGTCATGGCCAGTGATCCGGTGAGTTTTCATCCGGACGAAGAAGCTTACGATGCTGCCCAGGCGTTTGAGCGTTACGACCTGATTTCCGCGCCCGTGGTCGACAAGAACGGCAAGCTGATTGGTCGTCTGACCATCGATGAAATGGTTGACCTGATTCGTGAAGAGAGCGAAAGCGAAGTTCTCAACATGGCGGGTCTGCGCGAAGAAGAAGACATTTTCGCGTCGGTGTGGAAGTCGTTGCGTAACCGTTGGGCCTGGCTGGCCGTGAACTTGATCACCGCATTCGTTGCATCTCGTGTCATTGGCCTGTTTGAAGGCTCCATCGAAAAACTCGTGGCACTGGCGGCACTGATGCCGATCGTGGCGGGCATCGGTGGTAACTCGGGTAACCAGACGATCACCATGATTGTTCGAGCCATGGCACTGGACCAGGTGAGTACCGGTAATACTTCGCGGCTCATGCGCAAGGAATTGGCAGTAGCTTTGATCAATGGTGTTGTCTGGGGTGGGGTGATCGGCGTTGTGGCTTTCCTGCTCTATGGCAGTTGGTCTTTGGGAGTGGTGATGACGGCTGCCATGACACTTAACTTGCTGCTTGCGGCGCTGATGGGGGTTTTGATCCCAATGACGCTTGCACGACTTGGTCGTGATCCGGCGATGGGCGCCAGCGTGATGATCACTGCCATGACTGATAGTGGTGGCTTCTTTATCTTCCTTGGGCTGGCAACGATCTTCCTGCTCTAGGTCTCTCGTTCTGAAACCCGCCTTAAGGCGGGTTTTTTTTTGCCTGAATTTCAGGCAAAAAAAAGCCAGCGATTAGCTGGCTTGAGCGTTCAGTGCAAGTCAGGTGGCGTCAGCGGCCATTTCAGCATCATGAGCAATGAGTGAAACAAGGGCATTTTGCTGGCGATGGGAGAGTTGGCGGAAGCGTTGCAACAATTCGCGTTCGTGCAAAGAAAGCTCTGGGCTGTCCAGGCGCATGCTCAGTTCTTCCCCTAGCGCACCTTCCTGAATAAGGCTCTGCTCAAGACGCGCGATGATCTCGGAGTTCATGCTGCGGTGATGATTGCGAGCGACCTCGGCAATGCGTTCACGCATTCCGTCTGGCAGACGTACGACAAACTTGTCAGCTGTACGGCTGGAATAAACTGCCTGTTTCAATGGGCGCATATATTTAACCGGTTAGTTCAGGGGAGCGGTTCTCGGGATTGGCCGCAGGATGTCTGATACGACAAGCGCAACGGCCAAATGTTCAACCTGAATTGATAGAGGCTCGCATCATGCCTCAAAGTTGCCAGATCATTGGCGTCAATTCTGTGACAAATATTGAACTGGATAAAGGCGTTCTGCCAGCACCAATTATCAGAAATGCGGACTGGTTTGGAAAGCTGTCCAGGTCCGTATCGCTGGCCGCGTGCTCTGCCCGACAGTGGAGGTAAAAATCTGTGGGGCAAACCTTGCGAGTTCGATCACTGTTCCTTGTCTTTACAGAATAGTGGCAAATGGCCGATTTACTAGCGGTGAATGGTGGGTGAGTGGTGTTTAGGCTGAATGGCAGGCGGGTCTGTCAGGTGAGGCGCGGGAGTGGGGAGAGGGGGCTTGCGAATCCGTTCGTTCTGGCTTCTGTCACACTTCTGCTTTGGTGATGAGCATGTGATGGGTCGCCAATAGAGGGTACGGTAAAATCCTCTGGCCTGTGGCGCAGCTGCCTACACTTAAAAAGCACCACGGACGACATGACAAAGGCTGGCTTGCCCGTTAACATGCACGCCGTCTACCGCTTGCGTATCCTCGCTGGCAACTTGTGTCTCAGTAGCTCAATTGGATAGAGCATCCCCCTCCTAAGGGGAAGGTTGGCAGTTCGAACCTGCCCTGGGACACCACGCTATTCCTGCTTTTCCTTACTTCTGTGTTTGCTGCTGTTAGCAATTGACGATGCGCTGTCTGGCTGGCTGTGTACTTCTCCTATATAGAAGGAGTGGATCGTTTCCTGCTTTTTGCGGATTATTGATAGAAAACCCAAATCAATGCTTGACGGCAGATTTCAGATGTCTATAATTCGCCCCACTTCCGGCGCAGTCGAAACGGAAAACTCCTTGGTAAACAATGAGTTGCGTAGATTTCGACAGCAAGTTGCTTCAGGTCATCGAAGCCAAAAGGGAGTTGAAAAAGAGGTGTTGACAGCAGCGTGTAACGCTGTAGAATTCGCCTCCCGCTGACGAGAGATCGAAAGCGCAAGTGGTTGAAGTTACAAAGGAAACTTTGAAAACTTCTGAAAATAACCACTTGACAGCAAATGAGGCTGCTGTAGAATGCGCGCCTCGGTTGAGACGAACATCTTAACCAACCGCTCTTTAACAACTGAATCAAGCAATTCGTGTGGGTGCTTGTGGTATCAGACTGCTAGTCAACAGATTATCAGCATCACAAGTTACTCCGCGAGAAATCAAAGATGTAACCAAC
>NZ_CABVIY010000007.1 GCF_902498195.1 Pseudomonas fluorescens
GTTGGTTACATCTTTGATTTCTCGCGGAGTAACTTGTGATGCTGATAATCTGTTGACTAGCAGTCTGATACCACAAGCACCCACACGAATTGCTTGATTCAGTTGTTAAAGAGCGGTTGGTTAAGATGTTCGTCTCAACCGAGGCGCGCATTCTACAGCAGCCTCATTTGCTGTCAAGTGGTTATTTTCAGAAGTTTTCAAAGTTTCCTTTGTAACTTCAACCACTTGCGCTTTCGATCTCTCGTCAGCGGGAGGCGAATTCTACAGCGTTACACGCTGCTGTCAACACCTCTTTTTCAACTCCCTTTCGGCTTCGGTGACCTGAAGCAACTTGCTGTCGAAACCTTCGTAACTCATTGTTTACCAAGGAGTTTTCCGTTTGGACTGCGCCGGAAGTGGGGCGAATTATAGACATCTGAAATCTGCCGTCAAGCATTGATTTGGATTATCTATCAACGACAACAAATTCGCCCTGATATATAGACGCGCTCGCCTCGATTGCGCAGTATATTGCCCAATATCAAGCACAACACCCAAGCTCCTTACTTCGGACGATGCCTCTCAATGAATGATCAGCCTCGCAGCCTTGCCTCGACCCTGTTTTCGGTCGGCCTGCTATTAATAGCCATGGCATCGATCCAGTCCGGCGCCTCCCTTGCCAAGAGCATGTTCCCGGTCATCGGCGCTCAGGGGACCACCACCCTGCGTCTGGTCTTTGCCAGCGTGATCATGCTGCTCCTACTGCGCCCATGGCGAGCGAAACTCACATCCAAATCCCTGCGCACCGTCATCGTCTACGGCATGGCGCTGGGTGGCATGAACTTCCTCTTCTATATGTCCTTGCACACGGTCCCCCTGGGTATCGCGGTGGCACTGGAGTTCACCGGCCCCCTGGCGGTGGCCATTTACGCTTCACGACGGGCAATCGACTTTCTGTGGATCGCCCTTGCGGCAGTCGGCCTGCTCCTGCTGATACCCACAGGGGCGACGAGCGCAAGCATCGATCTGCTGGGCGCCGGTTACGCTTTGGGCGCTGGCGTCTGCTGGGCGCTGTATATCCTTTTCGGTCAGAAGGCTGGCGCGGACAATGGCGTGCAGACTGCTGCGCTGGGTGTGATGATTGCGGCGCTGTTCGTAGCCCCCATCGGCATTGTTCATGCGGGTGCTGCGCTGCTGACGCCGTCACTGATCCCGATAGCCATCGGTGTTGCCATCCTGTCCACTGCCCTCCCCTATACCCTGGAGATGGTCGCCCTCACGCGCATGCCTGCCAGGACGTTCGGTACATTAATGAGCATTGAACCGGCCTTCGGTGCTCTTTCAGGTTTGCTGTTCCTTCATGAATACCTCTCCCTGTCACAGTGGATGGCTATCTTGTGCATCATTCTGGCTTCCGTCGGCGCGACCATGACCATGGGCAGCGCCGCCAAGCCCGCCATTGCGGCGGATTAGCGCGAGATTTGACGAGGCACTGGTATTTACCGCTCGTTTAGGCCATGTTTAGTTCCGCAACCCAGTGTCAGGCATGGATTTTTCAGGACAGGGACATCAGAACGCTTCATGCGAAAGCGAATACTGCCAGACCGGGCGTCAGATCCGGAAATGCACTAAGGACAGCAATGAAACGAATTTTGATACTGATCGCCGTACTTGCAATTGCGGGCTGTGCGGCGACATCGAAAACCCAGACCAAACACGGCAAGAAAGGGCTGCACATCAACTGTTCAGGGCTGTCATCTTCTTGGGACAAGTGCTACGCCAGTGCGGCCAATTCGTGCGCGCCCAAGGGATACAAGGTCATCGCCAAATCCGGGGATGCCGTGGAGGAGCCGGGTGATTATCCATTTGGCCTCAACCCTGCGGGCTATACCAGCCGCAGCATGATCGTCATCTGCAAGTAAATCGACAGACCCTTGTCAGTGCCTCTGGCCTGCGATCTGACGACCGATTTCATCGTGACTGGATTTCAGCACTGTACGCTGAAGGTCCGCAGTGGCGAGCATGCGCGCAACCACCAGCGCGCCGATACATTGCGACAGAATGGCCCAGGCCAGGCTGTCGCTCCCCAGTAGCTGCGCCCAACTCTCCTGAAGCTGACAAATCCAGTGCTCGGCCTGCTGTCGAACCCGCACATCGGAACGGGCAATCTCGGCACCCAATGCGGGTAACGCGCAGCCGGTTTCCGGATGCTCGACATGGGACATGCTGAGGTAGTGCTTCAAGCAGCGCTCAAGCTTGTCGCGATCCTGATCGGCGCCCAGGCGCTCCAGACTCTGGCGCAACTCATGCTCGACGATTGAAGCGAACAGTTCGTCTTTCGACGAAAAATGACTGTAGAACGCCCCCCCGCTCAAGCCGATCGCTTTCATCAAGCCATCGACACCCACCGTGGAGAAACCGGACTTCTTGGCAGACACCGCGCTGCTTTGCAGCAACTTGTCCCGGGTTTCCAGCTTGTGATTGGCCGAGTAACGCATTGTCCTTCCCTCAGAGTTGATCGCCTTGACGTTGCTCGAATCGTAGCATAACGTTCGTTTAGTTAACGATCGTTTACCAAAGGGATCTACCCATGAATAACAAGAAGGTCGTACTGGTTGTCGGCGCGGGTGACGCTACGGGTGGCGCTATTGCCAAGCGTTTTGCACAGGAAGGATTTGTCGCCTGCGTCACCCGCCGCAGCGCGGACAAGCTCCAGCCGCTGGTGGATACCATCAAGGCCACTGGCGGTGAGGCCCATGGTTTCGCCTGCGATGCGCGCAAGGAAGAAGACGTGGTGGCACTGGTCGAGCAAATCGAAAACGAGATCGGCCCTATCGAAGCGTTCGTGTTCAACATCGGTGCCAACGTGCCGTGCAGCATTCTGGAAGAAACCGCCCGCAAGTATTTCAAGATTTGGGAAATGGCCTGCTTCTCAGGGTTTCTCAATGCCCGTGAAGTGGCCAGGCGCATGGCCAAGCGACAACGGGGGACCGTCCTGTTCACCGGTGCCACCGCCGGCATGCGCGGTGCCGCCGGTTTTGCCGCGTTCGCCGGCGCCAAGCACGGGATCCGGGCGCTGGCACAAAGCATGGCCCGTGAACTCGGGCCGATGAACATTCACGTCGCCCACGTCATCGTCGACGGCGCGATCGATACCGATTTCATTCGCGACAACTTCCCTGAAAAATACGCGACCAAGGACCAGGACGGCATTCTCAACCCTGAACACATTGCCGAGAATTACTGGTACCTGCACAGCCAGCCCCGCGATGCCTGGACTTTCGAACTGGACCTGCGTCCCTGGAGCGAACGCTGGTAAACCTTCCCCTACAACAATAAGCAGAGCGCATCGACCATGAGCAAAACCGTGGAATTCTTTTTTGATCTGGGCAGTCCCGCCACCTACCTGGCGTACACCCAGCTGCCCAAACTCTGTGAGCAAACCGACAGCCAGTTGATCTACATCCCAATCCTGCTCGGCGGCGTGTTCAAAGCCACCGGCAACGCCTCGCCGGCGACCATTCCGGCCAAGGGTCGCTACATGTTTCAGGACCTCGACCGATATGCCAGGCGCTATGGCGTGCCGCTGAAATTCAATCCGCACTTCCCGATCAACACCCTGATGCTGATGCGCGCCGTCACCGGTATGCAGCTGCGCCATCCAGAACGCTTTGCCGCGTTCATCGATTGCCTGTTCAAAGCGCTGTGGGTTGACGGCCGCAGCCTCGACGAGCCGGCCACCGTCGCCACGGTCCTGACCCAGAACGGTTTTGATCCTGAGCAGGTGCTAGCCCTGACGGCCGACGAGGACGTGAAGGCCACGCTCAAGGACAACACCGAGAAAGCCGTGCAACGGGGTGTATTCGGCGCTCCGAGCATGTTTGTCGGCGACCAACTGTTCTTCGGCCAGGACCGACTGGACTTCGTCCTTGAAGCCCTGAGTTAAATCTCGATGACCAACCGCCCTTGTGCCGCTCCCGACTGGAGCAGCGCATGGGCGGCCTCGGCTGTTTGCAGGTTGAAGCGGCGCGGATCGAGGATCGGTTTGAGCTTGCCCGCCTCGATCAGGCTAGCCGTCTCGCGCAATATATCCCCGTGATGCTCGCGCCCCTGCCCCGTCAGCAATGGCAGCAGGGTGAATACACCCGAATAAGTCGCGCCTCGAAACGAAAGCGGCGCAAGACTGTGCTGACCCCAACCCAGGCAACTCACCACGTGACCGTGATAGCTGCGCACCGCCTTGAAGGAGGCATCCAGGGTTTCGCCACCCACCGTGTCGTAGACAATATCGAAGCCCTCCCCGCCCGTGTGCTCAGCCACATAGGCCTCGACCGCAGATTTTCGGTAATCGATAAAGGTTGCGCCCAATGCTTCGATGATTCCCTGCTGCCGCGCGGAGCCAGTGGCAAACACCTGCGCACCGAACGCACGGGCAATTTGTACCGCGACATGACCGACACCGCCCGCCGCGCCATGTATCAACACTGTTTGCCCCGGCTGCACCCGCGCCCGGTCGACCAACCCCTCCCACGCCGTTATCAGCACCAACGGCAACCCTGCCGCTTCACGCATGCTCAGATTGCCGGGCTTAGGCGCCAGCAACCGCGCATCGACCACCGCGTACTCAGCCAACGAACCCTGTACCCCGCCAATCCCGGTGGCCATGGCATAGACCTCATCGCCCGGTAACCAGTCATTCACGCCCTCCCCCAACACTTCCACGGTCCCCGCCAAGTCCATACCCAACACCGCCGGCAATGCCTGTCGCGCATGGGCGGCCTGGCCCGAGCGAATTTTCCCGTCCAGCGGGTTCACCCCGCTGGCCGCGATCCTCACCAACACCTGCCCCGACCCGGGCATCGGTCGTTCAATGGACGCCAGGCGTAACGGTGCATTAGCCGAATCAACAATCAGTGCGCGCATAAGCCGTGAATCAGTCATTTCTCGAATTCCAGTCAGATGAGTTTGCAGGACTGATCTTCCACCCACTCACTCATGCCGATAAGACACCGTGTCGCTATAGTGAACATGCCCATTTGGCATGAATGAGAAACGCCCGTGGATAAACTCAATGCAATGGCCATTTTTGTCCGGGTGGTGGAGCGCGGCAGTTTTTCCGCCGTCGCCCGGGAATTGCAGACCAGCCAGCCGACCATCAGTAAAGTGCTGCGGGCGCTCGAATCCGAGCTGGGGGGAAGGCTGATCGCTCGTAGCACCCGCAAGTTATCCCTGACGGATGAAGGTCAGCGGTATTACAGCGAGTGCCGGCAAATCCTCGCTGCGGTGGACGCCGCCGAGCACAGCTTCCAGTCCGGCCGGGAAACCATCGCCGGCCCCCTGAGGATCGGCTCCTCCGTCAGCTTCGGGCGCTTGCAGATTGCCCCGCGCCTGCCGGCATTCCTCTTGTGCCATCCCGGCGTGCAGGTTGACCTGCAACTGAACGATCAGAATCAGGACCTGGTCAGCGAAGGCCTGGATGTCACGTTCAGGATCGGCGCGTTGAACGACAGCGGCCTGATCGCCCGCCCTGTCGGCACGACCCACCGGATCACCGTCGCGGCGCCGCAATACCTTGCACAACACGGCCAGCCACAAACGCCCGAAGAACTCGGCGCGCACAACTGCCTGCTGTTCAATCTGCTGACCAGCCAGAATCTATGGGTGTACGAGAAGGATGCCCAGCGCTACGCAGTACGGATAAAGGGCAATGCGCAAAGCAACAACTCCGAAGCGATTCGCGAGATGGTGCTGGGTGGATTGGGGATTGCACTGTCGCCAGTGTGGCTGTTCAGCGAAGACCTGAAAGCCGGGAGAGTGATCGCGATTTTGCCGGAGTACACCGCACAATCGCTGCCGATTCATGCCGTGTTCCCGGCGAACCGTCGCCAGTCCGCCAGGGTCAACGCCTTTGTCGACTACATGAGCCTGGCGCTGAAATCAGCGCCAGAACTCCTGCCGGTCAAATAGCCGCGGTGCGGGTGTTCAACCACTCGAGGGCCGCACCGTCGAGCAACGGACTCAAACGCTCGCGCACTTCGGCGTGATAAGCGTTGAACCACTGCTTTTCCTCTTGGCTGAGCAGCGACGGCTCCAGGCAACGGGTGTCGATCGGGCACAGGGTCAGGGTTTCGAATTTCAGGAACTCGCCGAACTCGCTGCTGCCTGCTTCACGGTTCATCGCCAGGTTTTCGATACGCACACCCCAACGCCCCGGACGATAAGTGCCCGGTTCGATGGACGTGATCATGCCCGGCTGCATCGCGGTTTGCGGTGCGGGCGCGGCTTGATAGGCGATGACTTGCGGACCTTCGTGAACATTGAGGAAGTAGCCGACGCCGTGACCGGTGCCGTGACCGTAGTCGACGCTTTCGGCCCAGATCGGCGCGCGGGCGATGGCGTCGAGCAACGGCGACAGAATGCCCTTGGGGAATTGCGCGCGGGACAAGGCAATCACGCCTTTGAGCACGCGGGTGCAATCGCGCTTCTGCTCGGCCGTCGGCGTTCCGACCGGCACCATCCGTGTGATGTCGGTCGTGCCGCCCAGGTACTGGCCACCGGAGTCGATCAGCAACAGGCCGTCACCCTCGATCACCGCATGCTCTTCTTCGGTGGCGTGGTAGTGGGGCATGGCGCCGTTGGCGTTGAACGCCGCGATGGTGTTGAAGCTCAAGGACACGTAACCCGGACGACGCTCGCGCGCGGCGGTGAGTTTTTCGTCGATGGTCAGTTCGGTGATGCGCTCACGGCCCAGTGCCGAGTCGAGCCAGGTGAAAAACTCACACAGTGCCGCGCCGTCCTGCTCCATGGCCTGACGGATGTGCCCGGCATCGGCCAGGCTTTTCTGCGACTTGGCCAGGGTGGTCGGGTTCAGACCCTCGATCAGCTGCACGCCGCTGTTCAGGTTGCCCAGCAGGCCGGCGGTCACGCGTGCCGGATCGACCAGCAGGCTCGCGCCGTTCGGCACTTCACCCAGGGCGGCCGCCACTTCACTGTAGTCACGCAGGGTCACGCCGTCCTGCTCAAGGACCGCACGCAGCTGCGCATCGACCTTGCTCAGCGCGACGAACAGGGTTGCCTGCTGCTGGCTGATCAGGGCGAACGATACGAACACCGGGTTGAACGAGACGTCGCAGCCACGCAGGTTGAACAGCCAGGCGATGTCATCGAGGGTGGCGATGAAATGCCAGTCGGCACCCTTCGCCTGCAAGGTTTCGCGCAGCGTGGCGAGTTTTTCGCCGCGGCTGACGGTGGCTTGCGGTGGCAAGTGCTGATAGATCGGCTCGTTCGGCAGAATCGGGCGATCACTCCAGACTTCGTTCAGCAGATCGATGTCGGTGCGCAGGCGGGCGCCGCGCTCTTCGAGCTTGCTGCCCAACGTGCGCGCCGAGGCCACGGCCATCACCGCGCCATCGACCGCGACTACGCCGCCTTCAGGGGTTTGCTCGGCGAGCCAGTCCAGAGGACTCGGTTGCCCCGGCTGCAGCTTGACCAGCTCGATGCCGCTGCCCTTGAGTTCCTTGGTCGCCTGCTCCCAATAACGGCTATCGGCCCAGACACCGGCAAAATCCGGGGTCACGATCAGGGTGCCGACCGAACCGTGGAAACCGGACAACCACTGACGCCCTTGCCAGTAGCCCGGCAGGTATTCGGACAGGTGCGGGTCGGCCGACGGCACCAGAAGCGCGTGAATGCCCTCCCGGCTCATCAGCTCGCGGGTTTGCGCCAGGCGCTGGGGCACCGATCCATTGATCGAAGACTGCGTACTCATCGTAACTCCTGCTAACCACTCATCATTGTTGTGTAGTGCCGATCGGTGTCGGCGCTTTGTGCCCTATTGCCAGAATGCCGGAGCACTGGCGCAGGCGGCTTTAATCAGGTGTGCCGCTTCATCGACGTCCTGCTCGGTGGTGAAACGCCCAAGGCTCAAGCGAATGGTGCGACTCGCCGAACGGGCGTCATGCCCCAGCGCCAGCAGCACGTGGGATGGCGCATTGCTCGCGGAATTGCAGGCCGAGGTCGCGGAAAACGCAATCGAGGCGAGCAATGCCGTCGAATTGAACTCACCTTCACTGAAAGTCAGGCTCAGGGTATGCGGGATGCGCTGGCTCGCGCTGCCATTGAGGCGCACGCCCGGGATGTTAAGCAGATGATCGAGCAGGCGCTCACGCAGCCCCACGATCACGGCTTTTTCTTCATCGAACGAAGCCGCCGCCAGCGCAAACGCCTCGCCCATGGCGACGATCTGATGAGTCGCCAGGGTGCCGGAACGCAAACCGCCCTCGTGCCCGCCGCCGTGGATCTGCGCCAGCAGCCGCTGTTGCGCCCGCGGGCCGACATACAACGCGCCGATGCCCTTGGGGCCATAGAGCTTGTGCGCCGAAAACGACATCAGGTCGACCGGCCACCCGGCCAGGTCGATCGCCACTTTACCCGCGCCCTGGGCCGCATCGACGTGGAACAGCGCACCGCGATTTCGTACCGCCTGGCCGATGGCCGGGATGTCGTTGACCGTGCCCAACTCGTTGTTGACCAGCATCAGCGACACCAGGAAGGTGTCCTCGCGCATGGCGTCACTGACCGCTTGCGGGGTGATCAGCCCATCGGCGTCCGGCACCAGGTACGTCACCGCGACGCCGGCATCCTGCAACTGCCTTGCCGTGTCGAGGATGGCCTTGTGTTCGATCTGGCTGGTGATGAAGTGGCCGCCGGCAACGCCGCGCGCCTGGGCAACGCCCTTGAGGGCGAGGTTGTTGGATTCGGTGGCGCCAGAGGTCCAGACAATCTGTTCGGGCGTGGCACCCACCAGTTCGGCGACCTGGCGCCGGGCCTGCTCGACCGACTGCCGGGCCTGTTGGCCGAAGGTGTGGGAGCTGGAGGCCGGGTTGCCGAAATTACCGCTAAAACCCAGACACTCAACCATCACCTTGATGACCCGCTCATCCACCGGCGTGGTGGCGGCGTAGTCGAAATACAACGGACGTTTATTCATAAAAGACTCGCAGAGCGTGTTCCGGGATCAGGAGGCTCGTGACTGCAAACGGCAAGGCGCAGCCTCGTGAGCCGCGCCTGATGTTTTCAGAACGTTACCAATACCTGATCGGATGCCGTTAAAGAAGTCCAACTTCATTAAAAGTGCGTAGGAACGCTCCTGAAAAGCGAGCTTAACAGGCATCGGGCAACCGGTTGAAGCAATGCGTCAGCTAAAGCTTTCGAGCAGTATCGGATACAGCGACGCGACCAGCAGCGCGGCCATGCCCCAGTTGAACAGACGCAACCAGCGGCGGTCTTTCAGCACGTTGCGCAACAGCGTGCCACACGCGGCCCAGACGCCGACGCTCGGCAGGTTGATGATCGCGAACACCGCCGCAATCACGATGACATTGGTGAAGTAGCCCTGCATCGGCGTGTAAGTGCTGATGGCGCCGATGGCCATGATCCACGCCTTGGGATTGACCCACTGGAACGCGGCAGCCCCCAGATAGCTGATCGGTTTGCCCTCGCCCTTCTCACTGTCCGATACCGGCCCGGAATGGGCGATTTTCCACGCCAGGTACAGCAAGTACGCCGCGCCGACGTAGCGCAGCACGGTATAGAGCACCGGGTAAGTCTGGAACACCGCGCCCAGGCCAAAGCCGACCGCCACCACCAGCACGAAGAAGCCGCAGGTAATGCCAAGCATATGGGGGATGGTCCGGCTGAACCCGAAGTTCACGCCGGATGCCAGCAGCATCGTGTTGTTCGGGCCGGGCGTGATCGAGGTGACGAGGGCAAACAGGGCAAAGCCCAGCAGCAGATCGAGGGAGAGTGTCATGAGTGGCAGTCCATCAGGGTCGGTCAGGTATTGACCCTATCGCACACCCCGGCGCAAACCCATGGACAGTTGGGTGAAAGTTCGAGCAGTACAGTTTCGGCTCAGCTTGGACGACCGTGCAGCTGTACAGCTCGCTCGGCGTTCATCTCACCCTGCTTGTCGAAGCCGAAGGCCTTCTGCGGCTCGCCGAGCAATTCGGCTTTTTTCGCGTGGTATTCGTCAAAGGACAAACCGCGGCGATTCAATGCCTCCAGCGCCAGCTCCCGGGTTTCTTCAGCGGTGTAGGGCCGCAACTCCGGGGAAACATGGCTGGCACAGCCGGCCAGAACGGAAAGGGTCAACAGCAGGAAAGTAGTGATCAGGGTTTTCATGTCGAGCGTCCTGGCATCTGGGTTCGGGGCAATGAACACAGGCTACTCGCGCCTTCACGCGGGCAGAAATCAACGCTCTCGATAGTCGCTATCGAGTTTTCCTAATCGGCTTTCCAATCACCCCCTCATATTCCACAAAAATCTATAAATATTAATTTAACTTCTTTTACGGAATAAAAAGAAAGCTCTATAACAACTCCATTCGCTGACGAACTGTTGCTCACGCAACTGTTTGCCACGCAACAGCCATTCAACAATAAGCCCTGAAACATCAACATCGCGAGCCGGTCGGCGCGCTGCAAGCCCCGAAATACAAGGGCTTGAGGGATTGGTACAGCTCTTGCTCAAGGGGGATAAGCCCAGTGATGACTCACTGCTCCTCCAGCAACTGTTTAAAAAGGAACTGATCATGTCGCGTCCATTGAAAGTCGTTGCCGTTTCCGGCGGCACCTGGCGTCCGTCCCGCACCCTGGTGCTCACCCAGGCGCTGTTGGCACAACTGGGTGAACAACTGCCGATCGAGAGCAAGCTGATCGAACTGGCTGACATCGCCCGACCATTGGGCGCCGCGTTGTCCCGCCAGGAAGTCAGTGCAGAGATCGAAGCCGAACTGCAAGCGATTGAAAGAGCCGACCTGTTGATTGTCGCCGCGCCGGTTTTTCGCGGTTCCTATCCTGGCCTGCTCAAGCACCTGTTCGACCTGATCGATCTGAACGCACTGATCAATACCCCGGTGCTGCTGGCCGCCACCGGTGGCAGCGAGCGTCATGCGCTGGTGCTCGATCATCAGCTGCGACCGCTGTTCAGTTTCTTCCAGGCGCTGACGTTGCCAATTGGCGTGTACGCCACCGAAGCCGATTTTTCCAATTATCAAATAACCAGTGAACTGCTCAAGGCCCGCATTCAACTGGCTGCAGAACGCGCCGCGCCGTTGTTCGGTGCATACCAAAACAATCTGCTGAAAATCGCTTAAGGACTTCTTCATGGATGTTTTCTGGTTCCTGCCCACCCACGGCGACGGTCATTACCTGGGCACCACGCAGGGCGCACGCCCGGTCACCCTCAACTATCTGAAACAAGTGGCCCAGGCGGCCGACAGCCTGGGGTATCACGGCGTACTGATTCCCACCGGGCGTTCCTGCGAGGATTCGTGGGTCATCGCTTCGGCGCTGGTGCCGTTGACCGAACGCTTGCGCTATCTGGTGGCGATCCGTCCCGGGATCATTTCGCCCACCGTCTCGGCGCGCATGGCGGCCACCCTGGACCGACTGTCCAACGGCCGCTTGCTGATCAACGTCGTGACCGGCGGCGATCCCGATGAAAACCGCGGCGACGGCAGCTTCCTCGATCACAGCGAACGCTACGAAGTCACCGACGAG
Organism: Pseudomonas fluorescens; assembly: GCF_902498195.1. Taxonomy (GTDB): domain Bacteria; phylum Pseudomonadota; class Gammaproteobacteria; order Pseudomonadales; family Pseudomonadaceae; genus Aquipseudomonas; species Aquipseudomonas fluorescens_BU. The sequence continues at coordinate 11,541 of NZ_CABVIY010000007.1, forward strand.
TTCCTGAAGATCTGGCGCCGGGTGTTGCAGGGCGAATCCGTGGATTTCGAAGGCAAGCACCTGCGGGTGCAGAACGCCAAGGCGCTGTATCCACCGGTGCAGAAACCCTATCCGCCGCTGTACTTCGGCGGTTCATCCGATGCCGCCCATGACCTGGCCGCCGAGCAAGTGGATGTCTACCTGACCTGGGGTGAACCACCGGCCGCCGTGGCGCAAAAACTGGCCGATGTTCGCGAGCGCGCCGCGCGTCACGGGCGCACGGTGAAGTTCGGGATTCGCCTGCACGTGATCGTTCGCGAGACCGCCGAAGAAGCGTGGAGAGCCGCGGACAAACTGATCGAACACATCAGCGACGACACCATCGCCGCCGCGCAGAAATCCTTCTCGCGCTTCGATTCCGAAGGGCAGCGGCGCATGGCCGCCCTGCATGACGGGCGTCGCGACAACCTGGAGATCGCGCCCAACCTGTGGGCCGGCGTCGGCCTGGTGCGTGGCGGTGCCGGGACCGCACTGGTCGGCGACCCGCAGCAAGTGGCGGCGCGGATCAAGGAGTACGCAGACCTTGGGATCGAGAGTTTTATCTTTTCCGGATATCCGCATCTCGAAGAGGCGTATCGCTTTGCCGAACTGGTGTTCCCGCTGCTGCCCGAGCCGTACGCCAGTCTTGCCGGCCGTGGCACCACCAACCTCACCGGGCCGTTTGGCGAAATGATTGCTAATGATGTGCTCCCGGCTCAGACCAAAGCCTGATGTCGCCCTGTCCTGTAGGAGCTGCTGAAGGCTGCGATCTTTTGATCCTGATTCTTTCAATCAAAAGATCGCAGCCTTCGGCAGCGCCTACAGGGTCCACAACAAGAAGGAAACCCGCGTGACTGCCAAGCCGCACAGCGCCCTGATCTCCCCGTTGCAAACCGCCCGCCAGCTGGCCGCCGGGTTTGCCTTGACCGCCGTCGAACGCGACGAGCGTGGCGGCACGCCCAAGGCCGAACGTGACGCCCTGCGCCACAGCGGTCTGCTGGCGTTAAGCATTCCCACCAAGTTCGGCGGCCTCGGCGCGAACTGGAGCGACACCCTGACCGTCGTGCGCGAATTCGCCAAGGTCGACAGTTCGATTGCCCACGTGTTCGGCTTCCATCACCTGATGCTCGCCACCGTGCGCCTGTTCGCCCGGCCCGAGCAATGGCAGCCCTGGTTCGAACAGACCGCGCGCAAGAACTGGTTCTGGGGCAATGCCCTCAACCCGCTGGACACCCGCACCGTGGTGAAGAACCTCGGTGGCTGGCGTGAGTTTTCCGGCAAGAAGAGTTTCTGCTCCGGCGCCAGCGATTCGGAAATGCTGATTGCCTCGGCAGTGGATGAAAGCGCGGGCGGAAAACTGTTGATCGCCGCGATTCCGACCGGCCGCAGCGGCATCACCTTGCACAACGACTGGAACAACATGGGCCAGCGCCAGACCGACAGCGGCAGCGCCACGTTCGAACGGGTACGCGTCGAAGAATCGGAACTGCTGCTGGACCCGGGTCCGTTGAGCACGCCGCTCGCCTGCCTGCGCCCGCTGATCGCCCAGCTCACGTTCACCCACATGTTCCTCGGCATCGCCGAAGGCGCCTTCGAGGAAGCACGGCAATACACGCTGACCGAGACCCGGCCGTGGCACAAATCCACCGCTCGGGAAGTGCATCAGGACCCTTATGTGCTTGGCCACTACGGTGATTTCTGGGTGGCCCTGGAAGGCGTCCGCTTGCTGGTGGAACGTGCCGCCGAATTGCTCGACAAGGCCTGGGCAAAGGGCCCTGACCTCAGCGCCGAGGAGCGCGGCCACCTGGCCACCGCCATCGCCACGGCCAAGGTCGCCGCGACCCGCAATGGCCTGGAGCTGTGCAGCCGCCTGTTCGAAGTGACCGGCGCGCGCTCGACCCACGCTTCGCTGCGCCTGGACCGCCACTGGCGCAACCTGCGCACCCAGACCCTGCATGACCCGGTGGATTACAAACTCCAGGAGCTGGGTGACTGGGCGCTGAACCAGGCCCTGCCGATTCCGACTTTCTATTCATAGCCTGCCCTACAGGGAGCGTGCCCCATGCAACTGCTGACCTTACCGCCCTCGCCCGCGCTGGCCACGTCGATCCGTGCCACGGCCCAGGTGTTCGAAGACCCCAAATCCCAGGCCCTGCTTGCGCATTTGCAACAGGTCGCGCCGAGTGAAGCCAGCGTGCTGATCATTGGCGAAACCGGCACCGGCAAAGAGCTGGTGGCGCGCCATATCCACAACCTCAGCGCCCGGCGCAACCGGCCGTTCGTGGCGGTGAACTGCGGCGCGTTTTCCGAATCCCTGGTCGAGGCCGAGCTGTTCGGTCATGAGAAAGGCGCGTTTACCGGAGCATTGAGCGCCAAGGCCGGCTGGTTCGAAGAGGCCGATGGCGGCACGCTGTTCCTCGATGAAATCGGCGATCTGCCGATGGCGATCCAAGTCAAGTTGCTGCGGGTGCTGCAAGAGCGCGAAGTGGTGCGCCTGGGTTCGCGCAAGAGCATTCCCATCAACGTGCGGGTGCTGGCGGCGACCAACGTACAACTGGAAAAGGCCATCAACGCCGGGCATTTCCGCGAAGACCTGTACTACCGGCTCGACGTGGTCAGCCTGGAACTGAGCCCGCTGCGCGAGCGCCCCGGTGACATCCTGCCGCTGACCCGTCATTTCATCGATGCCTACAGCCAGCGTCTGGGCTATGGCAGCATCACCATCAGCAAAGAAGCCGAACTGAAACTGCGCAGCTACAGCTGGCCGGGCAACATCCGCGAACTGGAAAACGTCATTCACCACACGCTGTTGATCTGCCGCAACGGCGTAATCGAGCGCGACGACTTGCGCCTGTCGAACATGCGCATCGAGCGTCCGGACGATCACCATTCTCAGGTCGACGACTCCGCCGAAGCGCTATTGAATCGCGCCTTCCAGAAGCTCTTCGAGGAACAGGCCGGTGCATTGCACGAGAAAGTCGAAGACGCCTTGCTGCGGGCGGCTTATCGCTTCAGCCACTACAACCAGGTGCACACCGCTGCCCTGCTGGGCCTGAGCCGCAATGTGACCCGCACGCGCCTGATCAAGATCGGCGAACTGGCGGTGAACAAGCGCCGGCCCACGGAAAACGTCCAGGGCGAACGCTTGATGCAGTTGTCGATTTAAGCCACCAGATTGCAGTGCAACGCGTGATCATGGCTGCGCTCCAGGCTGTGCAGCACCTGGTAGGAGCCAAAGGTCACGGTTTTCGCCTGATGGGCGCGGATCAGTTGCCAGAAATCCTGTTCGCCGCTTTCAAAACTGTGAAACGCGGCTTCCCCGGCCTCCCGGGTTTGCCATTGCAGGTAATTGAGCACCCGCCGACCGTCATCGCTGGCCTGGATGCTGGCACTCAGAAAGCCACTGTAATGCTGGGCCAGGCGCTCGGTCTGCTGCGACAGTGCCGAGACCAGTGCCGGCTGCTGATGGGGTTCGATCTCGAATTCGATCAACTGGGTGAAGCTGCGATTTTTCTCTGGCGCTTGCATGAATAGTCCCCACTACCTGTAAGACGGATCTTGCGATCCGAAGGCGTGCAGGTTAAAACCTCGACTTAACTAGAGGTCAAGGGGCAATTTTCAGATGATCACTTCGGAAAACCTGCATAAGGAACTCACCGTCGGCCAATTGGCGGCACGCAGCGGCGTGGCGGTCACGGCGCTGCACTTCTATGAGTCCAAAGGGTTGATCAGAAGCAATCGCAATCAGGGCAACCAGCGGCGTTATCCACGGGAAGTGTTGCGGCGGGTGGCGTTGATCAAGGTGGCCCAGCGGCTGGGCATTCCTCTGGCGGAAATTGGCGAGGCGCTCAAAGCCCTGCCGGACAACCGCGCACCGACGGCGGCGGACTGGCAGCTGTTGTCGGCGCAGTGGAGCCGGGACCTGGACGAGCGGATCCATCAGCTGACGCTGTTGCGCGACAAACTCAATGGCTGCATTGGCTGCGGGTGTTTGTCGATGGAGGCGTGTCCGTTGCGCAATTTTGGCGATGTGCTGGGGGACCAGGGGCCGGGGGCGCAGCTGCTGGCGTCGGGATCTGATCCGAAATTCAGTTGAGCCCTTCGCGAGCAAGCCCGCTCCCACAGTTGACCGCGTTTGTGCGGGCAACTGTGGGAGCGGGCTTGCTCGCGAAAGCGGTATGTCAGTCGGCGAAGATTTAGAACCCCGGCGCAATCTGCCCTTTGTAGCGCGTCAGGATGAACTGGCGCACATCATCGGAATTCAGCGCCTTGGCCAGCTTCTGCAGGCCAGGGTCGTTGATGTTGTCCGGCCGGGCGACGAGGAACTCGATGTACAGGCTCTTGCCTTTCTCGACGATCAACGCACTGTTGGTGTCGATCCCGGCTTCCAGCGCGTAGTTGGCAAAGACGAACGCCAGGTCCACCTGGCTCACCGAGCGCGCCAGCAACGCGCCTTCCAGTTCGCGGATTTTCAAGTGTTTCGGGTTTTCGGCGATGTCCCGTTGGGTCGCCAGGGTGTTGCTCGGATCCTTGAGCTTGATCAGCCCGGCTTCGTGCAGCAGCACCAGCGCGCGACCGGTGTTCACCGGGTCGTTGGGGATCGAAACGGTGGCGCCGTCCTTGAGTTCGGAGATGTTCTTGATTTTGGTCGAATAAGCGCCAAACGGCTCGATGTGCACGCCGACCACCGGCACCAGGTCGGTGTGGCGGGTCTTGTTGTAGTCATCGAGGAATGGCCGGTACTGGTAATAGTTGGCGTCGAGGTTCTTCAAGGCCAACTGCTGGTTGGGCTGGATGAAATCGGTGAAGACCTTGATGTCCAGGTCCACGCCTTCCTTGGCCAGGGCCGGTTTGACGAATTCGAGGATTTCCGCGTGCGGCACCGGGGTGGCGCCCACGGTGAGTTTTTCGTTGGCGTGAACGCTCAACGAAATCAAGGCAGCCAGAACGGCCAGGGTCTTTTTCATGCTGTGCTCCTAGGCAGATTTCAAGTGGCCGTCGTGGGGCGGACGTGGGGCCGTGTTTTTTTGGATGATTGAATCGAATCGTTATCGATGGCTGTAACGCGCCACCAGTCGGTCACCGCTCATTTGCAGGGCCTGGACCAGGACCAGCAACAGCACCACCGTGACCACCATCACGTCGGTCTGGAATCGTTGATAGCCGTAGCGGATCGCCAGATCCCCCAGGCCGCCGCCACCGATCACCCCGGCCATCGCCGTGTAATCGACCAGCACGATCGCGGTCACCGTGACCGCCGCCAACAGTCCCCCCCGGGCTTCGGGCAGCAAGGTGTAGCGGATGATTTGCCAGGTGTTGGCACCCATGGCCTGGGTCGCCTCCACGACGCCGCGATCGACTTCGCGCAAGGCGGTTTCCACCAGCCGCGCGAAGAACGGCGTGCAGCCCACCACCAGCGGCGGAATGGTTCCCGGCACGCCCAGCGAAGTGCCGACCAGCACGGTGGTCAGGGGAATCAGCACGATCAGCAAAATGATGAACGGCAGCGAACGCAGCATGTTGACGATCACCGACAACACCCGATAGACCCCGACCGCTTCATGCAACTGGCGCTTGCCGGTGAGGAACAACAACACCCCCAGCGGCAACCCCAGCAGCACGGTGAAACCGAGGGCCGCGCCGAGCATGCTCAGGGTGTCGAGGCAGGCCTGGCCGATGTCGGCCCAGTAAATGTTCTTGAACCATTCAGCCATGATCACGACCAGTCGTGGCGCGGCGGTTTCACGCCGTTGAGCAGCCAGTTGCCGACCACGTGGTACTTCCAGCGCACCGGGTCGTGCAGGGTATGCACCCGGGCGTTGCGCCAGTGACGGTCGAAGTTGTGCTTCTTCAGGGTCGAGCGGGTGCCGCCGAGTTCGAACAGTTTGTTGGTCGCTTCGATGGCAATTTCAGTGGTCAGCACCTTGGCCTTGGCCACGGCCAGGGACGCGCGGGCCACGTTGTCTTCATCGGGTGCCGGACGCGCCGCATCCAGGGCGAGGCCGGCCCGTTCGAGCAGGGCTTCGGCCGCTTCCAGGCGAATCTCCAGGCCACCGACCTGAATGATGGTCAGCGGGTCTTCGCTGGCGTTGTCCACACCCGCGTCGATCCATGGCCTTGCGAATTGCCGGACGAATGCAACGGTGTCGCGCAGCGCCGCGCGGGCGATGCCGGCGTCGATGGCGGCAGTGGTCAACTGGGCGAACGGGCCGGCCAGGGTCGGATTTTCATAGGAGCGATACGTCGGGAACAGGTTGAAGGCCGGGACGTGCAGGTCTTCGGCCAGCACGGTGCCGCTGGAGGTGGTGCGCTGCCCGATGCTGTCCCAGTCGTCGACCACCACCAGGCCTTGTGTACCGCGCTCGACAAAAGCCAGTTGGCCTTTTTGTTCTTCATCCAGCGCCAGCACCGCCAGCCAGTGGGCGTAGAGCGAACCGGTGCAATAACCCTTGCGTCCGTTGATCACGTAACCGTCGCCGTATGGACGGAGGGTCGCCTGAATGTCCTGCACGTTTTTGCCACCGGTTTCCGACAAGGCATTGGCAAACCGGTGGCCTTGCAGCGCCAGCGCGAAGAAATGCGCTTGCTGTTGCGGCGTGCCTTGCAGGCGGATGTCTTCCAGCAGGCAGTAGTGGTTTTGCGGGATCTGCCCCAGGGACGGATCCGCCGCCGAGATGATCGCGATGACCTGCGCCAGCACCGCATAGGACACCTGCGCGCCGCCGAATGCCTTCGGCACGGTGATGCCCCACAGACCGCTGTTGGAATACAGGTCGACGATCTCTGCGGGTACCTGGCGGGTGCGGTCGCGCTCGGCGTCCTGTTCCAGCAGGACGGCGGCCACGTGCTCCGCGACACGCAGGGCTTCGGCTTCGTCGGCGATGCGATGGGCGGCCGGTGGGTTGATCGGATAGACGGCAGACTGGGACATACAGGACTCTCGATAGCGTGTTTATCGCTGGTCTTGCAGCTTCTGTGCCTGACGGCCCGAGCCCCTGTTTTCGGGTGAATCGGGCGGAAAATGCCGGGTTCTGGATGAGAAAGCCGAGCAATCTGTTGCTTCACTGTTGATGGCTGAACACTGGCTGATCCCCCCTGTAGGAGCTGCCGCAGGCTGCGATCTTTTGTGAACTTGCCAAATGTTGAAGATCAAAATCTAAAGATCGCAGCCTCCGGCAGCTCCTACAATCATTCGGCTGGAGGGCGATCTTCAACTCACAACAAAATCAGGGAGACCGATCATGAGCGTCAAACCTATTCCAGAGGGTTACCACAGCATCACCCCGTACCTGGGCATTGCCAAAGCCGCCGAAGCCATCGAGTTCTACAAAAAAGCCTTCGGTGCCATCGAAGTCATGCGCCTGTCCATGCCCGATGGCGGTATCGGCCACGCCGAACTGCGCATCGGCGACTGCCCGATCATGCTCGGCACCCCCTGCGATCAAGGGCCGTTGAGCAATCCGGACCAATCGCCGTCGGTGGGCCTGCATTTGTATGTGACCGATGTCGACAGGTCTTATCAACAGGCGATTGCCGCAGGCGGCATCGTGGTGTCGCAGGTCAAGGATCAGTTTTATGGCGACCGTTCCGGGACACTGAAAGACCCCTATGGCCATTTGTGGTTTTTGGCCACGCGCAAGGAAGACCTGACCCAGGAGCAGATCGAGCAGCGGGCCAGGGAGATGTTTCAGCAGGGTTGAGATCTTGAGTGAATGTCAGGGCCTCTTCGCGAGCAAGCCCGCTCCCACAGGCGTACGAGTTCCAATGTGGGAGCGGGCTTGCTCGCGAAGGGGCCTGAAAAGGCACCACCTGCCTCCTTGAACACAGTTCGTGAACAATCACACCACACCCTGTGGCTTGCCCTCACCGCCCACCCCTTTCAGGATGCACACACCCACAACAAGGAGACCTCCATGTTTGCCGGATTCCTGAAAGACCAGCGCCACGTCAACGGTGTGGACATCGCCTGCCGTATCGGCGGCAGCGGCCCGGGCCTGCTGTTGCTGCACGGTCACCCGCAGACCCATGTCATCTGGCACAAGGTTGCCGAACAACTGGCCGAACACTTCACCGTGGTCGCCGCGGACCTGCGCGGTTATGGCGACAGCAGCAAGCCACCCGCCGATGACCGGCACAGCCACTATGCCAAGCGCGAAATGGCCAGGGATAACGTCGAACTGATGCAGTCCCTCGGTTTCGAGCGTTTCTCGGTGCTGGCCCATGACCGGGGCGCCCGGGTTGCCCATCGCCTGGCGCTGGACCATCCGGAGGCCGTGCAGCGCATGGTGCTGCTCGACATCGCGCCCACCCTGTCGATGTACGCGCAGACCAACGAAGCCTTTGCCCGCGCGTACTGGCACTGGTTCTTCCTGATCCGCCCGGCGCCCTTGCCGGAAACCCTGATTGAAGCCGACCCCGAAGCCTACCTGCGCAGCGTGATGGGCAGCCGCAGCGCCGGGCTCAAACCCTTTACCCCCGAGGCCTTTGCTGAATACCTGCGCTGCCTGAAACTGCCGGGCGCCGCCCGGGGCATCTGCGAGGATTACCGCGCCAGCGCCAGCCTCGATCTGGAGCATGACCGCGCCGACATCGACGCCGGTCATCAACTGAATCTGCCATTGCTGGTGCTGTGGGGCGCCGAAGGCACGGTCGGGCGCTGCTTCGAGCCGCTCAAGGAATGGCAGCAGGTGGCCACCGACGTGCGTGGCAAGGCATTGCCCGCCGGCCATTACATCGCCGAAGAAGCCCCCGGGCTGCTGCTCGCCGAAGTGCTGGATTTCCTGCGCTGAAGTTCCCCGTCACCGGTTGAATCCGCTTCCTCCGCCGGCTATCAGTAGCCCGTGGGGGCTCGCCATGCCTTGGCAAAAATCCGCTTTCACGGAACACGAAACATTTTCTTTCATATCCCGCTTCGGGATTTCCGATGCTCATCCGTCCTATATAGATGCAGTCCTGTCGCGTCGGCAAAAGCCACGACCGGACATTCATTGACCTCAACGCTGCGAAGCCCGTAGCAGAGGCCTTCCCATCGAAAAGACCCTTGATCATGTCGAAGAAATCCCGCTCCAAACTCTGGTTTCTGGTCCATAGCTGGCTGGCGCTGCCGATCTGGTTTTTCGTCCTGATCGTCTGCGTAACCGGCACGCTGGCAGTGGTCAGCCAGGAAATCGTCTGGCTGGCCAACCCGCAAATGCGCGCCAGCCAGCCCTCGGACGATGCACCACGCCTCAACTACGACCAGATCGTCGCCGCGATCAAAAAGGCAGAACCCGACACACTGGTCGAGGGCATCAATCGTCCCGACGAGTCGCACTTTGCCCTCGATGTGAATGTCAGCTACCCCGACGGTCGTTCGGTGGTGGTGTACGTCAACCCGTACACCGGCGAGATCCAGGGCCCGGCGCCGCAGTTCAATTTCCAGGCATTCACCCGCGCCCTGCATGGCTGGTGGCTGGTACCGTTCACCAATGGCTACAGCTGGGGCTGGTACCTGGTGTCGTTCCTCAGCCTGCCGCTGCTGGCATCGCTAGTGACCGGGCTGGTGGTGTACAAGCGTTTCTGGAAAGGCTTCTTGCGCCCGACCCTGCGCATCCGTCACGGCGCGCGGATTTTCTGGGGCGATTTCCACCGGCTGAGCGGCATCTGGTCGATCTGGTTCATTGCGGTGATTTCCGTGACCAGCACCTGGTTCCTGATCGAAGCGTTCATGTTCGATAACCAGATTTCCATCTCCACCGCCCCGGTGGCTGCCGTGGTCCCCCGGGAAAGCGTACCGCTCACCGCCGACGGCTCGCCGGCACCGATGATCAGCCTGGACGCCGCGATCCAACGGGCCAAGGAACGCATTTCCGGCCTCGACGAAAGCTTTGTCAGCCTGCCCGCCAACGCCTACAGCTACCTGTCGGTCGGGGGGCGCAGCTGGTATCCGTTGATGTACCAGACCGCCGACATCAACCCCTACACCGGCGAAATCGCCGCCACGCGCCTGTTGTCGGACCGCTCGGGCCTGGAGTTCGTGACCGAATCCATGCGCCCGCTGCACACCGGTGATTTCGGCGGGCTCTGGATCAAGTTGATCTGGTTCTTCTTCGGCCTGCTGCTGAGCATGATGGTCCTCAGTGGCCTGTTGATCTGGACCAAGCGCACCGCCCTGGCCACGGCCAACGCGTTCAAGCGCAGCCAAAAAGCGCCCCGAGGCCAGACAGCACCGCGAGTTGAAGCGTCGGAGGTCAGCCAATGAGCCAGGTCGCCACTCAAGCAACGCCCTCGAAACTGAGCCGTTTCTGGCACAAATGGCGTTTCCACATCAATGTTCTGCTGTTGCTGGTGCCGCTGGGCTTCATGCCCAAGTACTTCGCCGACGCCGCACTGTTTCGGGGTGATACCGGGTTGGGCGAACGGGAGGTTGGCGAGGTTCGGGTCGGCCCCTGGAGTGTGCGCCTGGCTGAATTGCGCAACGAAGCACCGCGGCTCGATGGCCCCGCCGGCTATATGAAAAGCTTCAACGCGGCGCTGTGTGACAGCTGCCGCGAACAGGTCAAGGCCACTTACCTGCGCATCGGCAAACCCCGCAGCCTGCGCGCCGCCGGGGTGATTTTCTTCGGCACGCCGTACCGCATGGGCGCCATGTTGCCGGTCCCGGAAAAAACCAAGGCCGACGCTGAACTGTGGATCACCATGGAAGGCTGGGATGGCTCCATGCATCAGGCCTCCATTCCTTTGAGCCAGGCCTCCCCCGCCACCCTCGCCTGGCTGTCCACTCAAGGAGGCAAACCATGATCAACCTGACTCGCCCGCTGAGCGCCGCATTGCTGGTGCTCTGCGCCGGTTTCAGCGCCAGCGCCCTGGCCCATAACCCGATGTGCGAATGCAAGGCCATCGATGCCGAGCAGATCAAATGCACCGGTGGCTTCTCCGACGGCAGCGGCGCGCCGGGGGTGACGCTGGATGTGATCGGCTACGACGAAACCATCCTCGTGCCGGGCAAGCTCGGCGCCGACTCGACACTGACCTTCAAGAAGCCCGGCGCCGAGTTTTATGTGCTGTTTGACGCCGGCCCCGGCCACGTCGTCGAGATCGACCAGGCGGACATCGAAGCGCCATGAGCCATCCAACCACACAAGTCGTCCGCCCGGCCGGTGCCGGCCATGAAACCCTCAATGTGTTGCTGTTGTGCCTGATGATCCTGTCGATCGCCGGCTCGGTGGTTGCCTGGCGTCACGAACCGCAGGACGTAACCCACCTCACCAGCCATCAACTGGATGCCCGCCGCGACCTGAGCGCTGCCGAGCAGGGCATCTACGCCGACCTGCGGGTGACGCTGGATGAAATCCATCTGTTGCGTCAGGAGCATCACACCCTGCCGACGCCTGAATCCCTCGCCGATGAGGGGTTCGCGCCCTTCGCCCAGGACGCCAGCTCGGTGAGTCGGGGTGGTCATGCCTGGCAGTTGCTGGTGGACAAGGCGTATTTCGGACAGAGCCAGGCGCCCACCGTGGCGGGGTCGTTCTTGATGCGCCTGACCGCGGACGACGAGGCGCCGGACATCTGGCTGAACCGCGCCGAAGCGCTCAAGGCCCCGGCCGATCTCACCGATGTCGCCCTCGAAAGCGCCGGCTGGCAGCAGATCGTCGCGCAATTCGATGCCGGCGTGACCCGCCAGCACCGGCACTGAACCCTCGCCTTCACCCGAGAGAAGACCGCTTTCCCATGCCCATTTCATCTCTACGCTCTGTTCTGCGCCCTATGCTGGTCGGCCTGCTGGCCTGCCTGCTGACACCCCTGGCCAGTGCCGACGAGGCCAAGCGCCTGCGCATCGGCATCACCCTGCACCCTTATTACAGCTACGTGGCCAACATCGTCGGTGACAAGGCCGAGGTGGTGCCGCTGATTCCGGCGGGCTTCAACCCTCACGCCTACGAGCCACGGGCCGAGGACATCAAGCGCATCAGCGGGCTGGATGTGATCGTGCTCAACGGCGTCGGTCATGACGACTTCGCCGACCGCATGATCGCCGCCAGCGAAACCCCGGACGTCAAGGTCATCGAGGCCAACGAAAACGTGCCGCTGCTGGCCGCCACCGGGGTGGCCGCTCGCGGCGCCGGCAAGGTGGTCAACCCGCACACCTTCCTGTCGATCAGTGCCTCGATTGCCCAGGTCAACAACATCGCCCGGGAGCTGGGCAAGCTCGATCCGGCCAATGCCAAGGCCTACACCGAGAACGCCCGTGCCTACGGCAAACGCCTGCGCAAGATGCGCGCCGACGCCCTGGCCAAACTGACCCAGGCACCGAACGCCGAGCTGCGCGTGGCCACGGTGCACGCGGCCTACGACTACCTGCTGCGTGAGTTCGGCCTGGAAGTGACGGCCGTGGTCGAACCGGCCCACGGCATCGAGCCGAGCCCGAGCCAGCTGAAAAAAACCATCGACCAGCTGCGTGAACTGGACGTGAAGGTAATCTTCTCGGAGATGGACTTCCCGTCCACCTACGTCGACACCATCCAGCGCGAGTCCGGGGTCAAGCTGTATCCGCTGTCGCACATTTCCTACGGCGAATACACCGCCGATAAATACGAAAAGGAAATGACCGGCAACCTCAACACCGTGGTGCGGGCGATCCAGGAGTCGGGGGCATGACCTCAAGAGAAGCAGATTTGCCTGTGGGAGCGGGCTTGCTCGCGAAAGCGTCCAGTCAGTCGCCATCATCGTTGAATGACGCAACGCATTCGCGAGCAAGCCCGCTCCCACAGTTCTCGGGGCCAACCCTTGAATTTGCGAAGGTCTGCCTGACCCTGGGACGCACCACGATCCTCGACAACGTCACCTTCCAGGTCCGCCCCGGCAGCGTGCATGCGCTGGTCGGCCCCAACGGCGGCGGCAAGAGCTCGCTGATCAAGACCCTGCTCGGACAGATGCCGCACCAGGGCCGCCTGAGCCTGCAATGGCCGGGTACGCCGGGCACCATCGGCTACGTGCCGCAGGCGCTGGAATTCGATCGCGGCCTGCCGATGACGGTCGATGATTTCATGGCAGCCATGTGCCAGCGACGCCCGGCATTCCTCGGCTTGAGCAAGCACTACGCGGCGGCGATTGGCGAGGCGCTGGAGCGGGTCGGCATGCAGGACAAGCGCAAGCGCCGCATGGGCGCGCTGTCCGGTGGCGAGCGCCAGCGGGTGTTGCTGGCGCAGGGGCTGATTCCGGCGCCGCAATTGCTGGTGCTGGATGAGCCGATGTCGGCCCTCGATGAGGCCGGCATCCAGGTGTTCGAACGCCTGCTCGGTGACTGGCGTGCCTCGGGCATTACCGTGCTGTGGATCGAGCACGACCTGGAAGCGGTCGGGCGCCTGGCCGATCACGTCACCGGGCTCAATCGCCGGGTGCTGTTCGATGCCACGCCACAACAGGCGCTGACCCCCGAGCGCCTGCTGACCCTGTTTTCGACCCATCCACGGAGCCTTGCCTGATGAGTTACGAAGCCTTTCGCTTGATGGTCCAGGGCTGGGCCTCGGCGGGTTATCTGCCCGAGGCGCTGGCCTATGGCTTTGTGGTCAACGCGCTGCTCGCTGGCCTGTTGATCGGCCCGGTGCTGGGCGGGCTGGGCACGCTGGTGGTGGTCAAGCGCTTCGCGTTTTTCTCCGAAGCGGTGGGTCATGCGGCGTTGACCGGCGTGGCCATCGGCATCCTGCTCGGCGAGCCCTACACCGGGCCTTACGGCAGCCTGTTCGGTTACTGCCTGCTGTTCGGCATTCTGCTCAACTACCTGCGCAACCGCACCGGCCTGGCGCCAGACACCTTGATCGGCGTGTTCCTCTCGGTGTCCCTGGCCCTGGGCGCGAGCCTGCTGCTGATCCTGGCCGGCAAGATCAACGTGCACATTCTGGAGAACGTGTTGTTCGGCTCGGTGCTGACGGTCAACGGCAACGACCTGCTGGTGCTGGCCATCGTCGGTTCGCTGGTCATGGCGCTGGCCTTGCCGCTGTACAACCGCATCATGCTCGCCAGTTTCAACCCGCAACTGGCAGCGGTGCGCGGCGTGGCGGTAAAAACCCTGGATTACCTGTTCGTGATTCTGGTGACCCTGATCACCGTCGCCGCCGTGAAAGTCATCGGCGCGATTCTGGTGGGTGCCCTGCTGGTGATCCCGGCGGCGGCGGCGCGTTTGCTCAGCCAGTCGCTGAAGGGCTTTTTCTGGTGCTCGGTGCTGATCGCCACGGTGAGCACCTTGTGCGGGATTCTCGCGCCTATCGTCTTCGACCTGCCGATCCCGTCCGGCGCCGCGATCATCCTGGTGGCCGGTATTGCCTTTGCCCTGGCCGCCGTCGCGCGCGGCGTCGTCCCCAGCCTGAAAGGGAACCTTGGATAAATGTCATTTTCTCTGCGACAACTGACCCTGGCCATCACCCTGTGCGGGCTGGTGAATACATCCTTTGCGGCAGACAACGCCAAGCCGCTGCGCGTGCTGGCATCGCTGCCGGTCACTTATGGTCTGGGCGAGGTGTTGCTCAAAGGCACCGACATCCGCCTCGAACGCGCGGCCCCGGCCAACCTGCCCGGCAGCCGCCAGACCGCTTACTTCACCGGACGTGGTGCGCCGGCGCTGGCCAAACTGGCGACCGGGGCCGATGCGGTCATCGGCCTGCGTTCGTTGTGGGCCGATGACCCGCTATACCCGATTGCGCGGCGCAGCAATATCCGCATTGTCGAGGTCGACGCCGCCCGCCCGGTGGACGGCGCCCTGCCCGGCATCGCCGTGCAGCCGGGCAATCAGGTCGATGGCTTGAGCAGCCAGCCCTGGCTGGCCAGCAACAACATGGGCCGCATGGCCGATGTGATGGCGGCGGACCTGGTACGCCTGGCGCCAGCGGCCAAGCCTGCGATCGAGGCCAACCTGGCGGCGCTGAAACAGCGGCTGCTCAAGCTCAGCGCCAGCAGCGAATCACGCCTGGCCAGTACCGACAACCTCAGTGTGATGAGCCTCAGCGACCATTTCGGCTATCTGGTCGGCAGCCTCAATCTCGAACTCGCGGGCCTGGATGCGCGACCGGACACCGATTGGACGCCTGAAGCCTTGAAGGCGCTGAGTGCGACCCTCAAGGACAATGACGTGGCGGTGGTGTTGCATCATCGCCAGCCGTCGGAGGCGGTGAAAGCGGCGATTGCCGAGGGTGGGAGCCGGCTGGTGGTGTTGAGTACCGACGCCGAGGACCCGGTGGTTGAGCTGGAAGGGAATGTGGATTTGCTGATCAAGGGGTTGAGTGGGGCGTGACTTCGTGTCCCGGATGATCCCCCTGTGGGAGCGGGCTTGCTCGCGAATGCGGTATCACACTCAACCTCTACGTTGACTGATCCAACCCATTCGCGAGCAAGCCCGCTCCCACAGGGACTGCGCCGCGATCCAGGCATGAAAAAGCCCGCTGACCGTCACCGGTTCAGCGGGCCTTTCTGTTGCGACGATCAGTGCGCCGCAGCCGCCTGCTCTTCCATCTTCTGCCGCAAACTCAGCGGACGCATATCCGTCCAGGTTTCTTCGATGTAAGCCAGGCATTCCTTTTTCAGCCCGCTTTTGCCCACGGTGCGCCAGCCTTCCGGCACGGCCTTGTAGTCGGGCCAGATCGAGTATTGCTCTTCGTGGTTGACCACGACTTGAAAAAGGATGTCCTCGCGGTCGAATACTGACGTCATGCTGTCTCTCTCCATCACTGTTGGGCGGGCTGCACGCCGCGTGCAGCCGGTATGTAGTAGGAACGTTCCAGGACCCGGAAAAATTACAGGCTGGCGGTGGCTGCGGCCAATGCCCGGCCGAAAATCCCCGCCACCTGGTCGATTTGCGCGGCGGTAATCACCAGCGGCGGCAGGAAGCGCACCACTGCGCCCTGACGGCCTCCCAATTCGAGGATCAGGCCGCGCTTGAGGCATTCGCGCTGCACCTGCGGTGCCAGGCGAGCAAAGGCTGGCGGATGGCCCAGGGCATCCACTGCGCCGCTCGGATCGACCAGTTCGACACCCAGCATCAGCCCGCGACCGCGAATATCACCCAGTTGCGGGAAGTCCCGCTGCAGGATGCGCAAATGCTCGCGCAGGCGCTCGCCCATGGCGGCGGCGTGCTCGCAGACCTTGTTTTCGACCAGGTAACGCATCACCGCGGAACCGGCGGCCATGGCCATCTGATTGCCGCGAAAGGTCCCGGCATGGGCGCCCGGCAACCAGGTGTCGAGCCAGTCGCGATACACCACCACTGCCAGCGGCAGGCTGCCGCCGATGGCCTTGGACATCACCACCACATCCGGAATGATCCCGGCGTGCTCGAAGGCGAACATCTTGCCGGTGCGGGCAAAACCGCTCTGGATCTCATCGACAATCAACGCCACACCGGCCTTTTCGGTGATCCGCCGCAAGCCGCGCAGCCAGTCCAGATCCGCCGGGATCACCCCGCCCTCGCCCTGCACCACCTCCACGATCACCGCCGCCGGCAATTGCACGCCCGACTCGGGATCGCTGAGCAGGTTTTCCAGGTAATGGAGGTTGGCCTTCACCCCTTGCGCGCCGCCCAGGCCGAATGGGCAGCGGTAATCGTAAGGGTACGGCATGAATTGCACACCGTTGCTGAGCAAGGCGCCCAAGGGCTTTTTCGGTCCCAGGCTGCCCATCAGGCTCAGCGCGCCCTGACTCATGCCGTGATAACCGCCCTGGAACGACAGCACCGTGCTGCGACCGGTGGCCGTGCGCACCAGTTTCAATGCGGCTTCCACCGCGTCAGTGCCGGTGGGGCCACAGAACTGGATCTTCGCTTGCGTTGCCAGTGCCGGAGGCAATAGACCGAACAGATCCTGAACGAACTGATCCTTGACCGGCGTGGTCAGGTCCAGGGTGTGCAGCGGCAGCTCGTCGGTCAGCACTTGCTGGATGGCTTCGATCACCACCGGATGGTTATGCCCCAACGCCAACGTCCCGGCGCCCGCCAGACAATCGATGAAGCTGCGACCTTCGACGTCTTCGACATAAATGCCCTTGGCCCGCTTGAGCGCCAGGGGGATGCGCCGCGGGTAACTGCGGGCATTGGATTCCTGCTGGTTTTGACGCGCCAGCAACGGCGATTCGTTGAACTGAAAAAGCGTCTCGGTCGGGGCGACCCGGGCCGGCTGATCTTCGATAAGGCTGGTAGCGACTGACATCTCTGGACCTCGAAAAGGTTTTCCTGTTCTGGAAACGCGTCAGCGGCTCAAGGATTTAGGCTCGGGACAAGCTTTCCATGAAGAGGAGGACAGGCTTTTGTGCATGGGGATGGCCTGAAGCCCGGCGACCATGAAGGCTCGGGCGCATGGTTGATAACCCAGGTGCCGGTAGAACGCTTCGCTGGTAAGGGTGCTGTTGAGCCGTGCCTGGTGCAGGCCCTGGCGGAGCAACCAGCCTTCAAGATCACCCATCAGGGCTTGCCCCGCGCCCCGGCGAAACCATTCCGGTTGCACGTAACAGAACGCCACCTTGCCACTGGTCGAGGCCATGGCCACGCCGACCGGTTTGTCCTGCAGCAGGGCGATGTTCAGGTACAGCCGCGGGTCCACGAGCCAGGGCTGGATGTGGTCGATGGTCTTGTTGTGGGTCCAGGTGGCGACGGTCTGCGGATGGTTGCGGTGGTCGCGAGCGCAACCGATGCGAATGGAGCGTTCGATGATGCGGCTGATGATACCGGCGTCGGCCGGGGTTGCCTTGCAGGTGCGAATCGATTCATCCATGGCGCTGTTACCTCAATCCGTTGAGTGCGAGGAACGATAGTCCTGCGATGACTGGGCGGCCAATGGAGAGGAGTTACATTTGATGTTCAACTTGAATCCCCCTGTAGGAGCTGCCGCAGGCTGCGATCTTTTGATCTTTTTTCAAACAAGATCAAAAGATCGCAGCCTGCGGCAGCTCCTACAGGGGGAAGCCGTGTTGGTCAGACCGGCTGCAACGGCATGCTCAGCTCGACCCGCAAGCCGTCCGGCCGACTGTCGAAACGCAGGGTGCAGCCGCAGCGCTGGACGATGGCCTGGACGATTGCCAGGCCAAGGCCGCAGCCGGTGCTCTGGCCGTTGCGCCAGAAACGCTGGGTCAAATGTTGCAAGTCGTCTTCGGCAATGCCCGGGCCATGGTCGCGCACGACGAACTGCACGCGGTTGCCGGTGGTTTGCAGGCTCAACTCCACCGGCCTGTCGCCGGGCGTATGGCGCAAGGCGTTGTCCAGCAGGTTGCGCAGCGCGGCAATGGACAGCACCGCGGGCATTTTCACCGGGGCATGGGAGAACCTGGCCGGCACTTCGAGCCGGATGCGTTGCCGATCGCCGCCAGCCGTATCCTGAATCGCCAGTTTCGCCACTTGCTCGGCACTGCATTGCACGCCGTCATCGAACGACAGACTGCCTTCGACCCGCGCCAGCAACAGCAATTGTTCAAGGGTGCGGTGCAGTCGGTCCGCCCCCTCCTCAGCCCGCGCCAGCGATTGATCGCGAGCGGCGCCTTCGGTCATGCGCGCGACTTGCAGGTGGGTCTTGATCGCGGTCAGGGGACTGCGCAGTTCGTGCGCGGCGTCACCGGTCAGCCGGCGTTCGCGTTCAATGGTCTTGCCAATGCGCTGGAACAACTGGTTCTGCGTGTCGAGCAAGGGTTGCAGCTCGCTGGGCAATGGCTGGACCTGCAAGGGTTCCAGGGAATCAGGACTGCGGCGCATCAAGGCGTCGCGCATGCGGTTGAGCGGCGCCAATCCCTGGCCAATCCCCAGCCACAGCAGGCACAGGCAACCGAGCAACGCCACGCCCACCGGCACCGAGGCGGCCAGCAGAATGGACATGTTCAAGGCCTCGCGCTCGATCTGCCGGTCGGCGGTGGTGATGCGCAGATCGCCTCGGGCCAGGGTGAAGCTGCGCCACGGCGCGCCATCGATCATCTGATCGTGGAAGCCCATTTTCTCGGCTTCCAGGGGTTGCCCCGGATCGCTGTGGCTGCGCGCGAGGATTTCCCCGCGCAATGAACTGACCTGACAGGCCATGCCGCCAGGCAGGTTCAGTTGCTCGGCACTGAAATGCGTCCCCTCGCCCTTGTTCGGCAACGGCGGTAATTGCTCCATCAACCCCGCGACCATTCGCGCCGAGGCCACCAGGCGCTGGTCGAGGGAAAACATCATTTGATTGCGCAGGTCGCTGAGCATCCAGGCCGCCGCCAGCGCCCAAATCAGCGCAAACGCGGCACCGAGCGTCAGGCTCAGGCGCAAACGCAGGCTCATCACTTCGATTGATCTCCACCACCGGCCGGGCCCAGGCGATAACCCAGCCCGCGCACCGTCTCGACGATGCCATTGCCGAGTTTGCGCCGCAGGTGATGGATATGCACGTTGAGGGCATTGCTCTCCAGTTCGTCGTTGAAGCCGTACACGCTGTCCTTGAGCTGCTCGGTGGACAGCACGCGGCCACGGTTATGCAACAGGGCCTGCAAAAGCGATTGTTCGCGGCGTGACAAATCCACCGGCTGGCCGTCGAGCGTGGTTTCGCGGCTGCTCGGGTCGTAGGTCAGGGTGCCATGTTCGATCAGGTTGACGCTGCGCCCCGCCACCCGTCGCAGCAGGGTGTGCAGGCGTGCGGCCAATTCGCGCAGGTCGAAGGGCTTGAGCAGGTAATCGTCGGCGCCGGCCTGCAAGCCGTCGACGCGGTCGGTAACCGAGTCCCGGGCCGTGAGGATCAGTACCGGCAGTTCCAGGCCGTTGTTGCGCAACTGCTGAAGTAACTTCAAGCCGTCTTCGTCGGGCAGGCCGAGGTCGAGCACCATCACGTCAAACTCCGCCACCTTGAGCATCGCCCGGGCCGCCGATGCCGTGGCCACGTGCTCCACGGTCAGGCCCTGGGCCGTCAGGCCGGCGACGATGCCGCTGGCAATCAACTCATCGTCTTCGCAAACCAGTACGTGCATGGGGAGCCTCGTGTAAATAAAACGGATTAAGCCGATGACCGATTAAGCCGACATTATGCCGCAAGGGCCACTGCCACAAGGCCGCCACGGTTAATCATCGGTTAATCGCCGCCACCCATTGTGCAGCTCAATTGCAACAAAATAAGGCTTTTCCATGCGTCGTCTGTTTCTATTCTTTGCTCTGCTGATTGCCGGCCTGGCCCACGCCGGGACTAATCCGTTCGAAAGCAAACCCGACTTTCTTCCCGTCGACAAAGCGTTCATCTTCACCTCGGAGCGCCTTGAAACAGGCGAAACACAGCTTTACTGGCAGATCACCGAGGGTTACTACCTCTATCAGAAACGGCTGAAATTCGAGGGCCTGGCGGCTGGCCAGCATCCACCGCTGCCGGAGGGTGAAGCCCACAGCGACGAGTTTTTCGGCGAGCAACAGGTGTATCGCCAGGGCCTGGAGCTGAAGATACCGCCAGGCGCGAGCGGCCAGATCAAGGTGAGCTACCAGGGCTGCGCCGATGCCGGCTTGTGTTACCCGCCGCAGACCCAGGTCGTGGACCTTGGCGGTAATGCCGTAGTTTCCACGACGAATGAAGCACCGGATCAAGCCCTCGCCAGCAGCCTTCAACAACGGGCGCTGGGCTGGAGCCTGCTGGTGTTCTTCGGTCTCGGACTGCTGTTGGCGTTCACCCCGTGTTCACTGCCGATGCTGCCGATCCTGGCCGGGCTGATCGTCGGCAGCGGCGCCTCGCCCAAGCGCAGTTTCGCCCTGGCCGGCAGTTATGTGGTGAGCATGGCCCTGGTGTATGCGGCGATGGGCGTGCTGGCGGCGCTGCTGGGGGCGAACCTGCAGGCACTGTTGCAGAACCCTTGGCTGCTGGGCAGCTTCGCGGCGATTTTCGTCTTGCTGGCGTTGCCCATGTTCGGTTTCTTCGAGCTGCAACTGCCGGTGGCCGTGCGTGACCGGCTGGAAAATGTCTCGCGTAATCAGCGCGGCGGCAGCCTGATCGGCGCCGGTGTGCTGGGGGCCTTGTCCGGCTTGTTGGTTGGCCCGTGCATGACCGCGCCCTTGGCGGGCGCCCTTCTCTACATCGCACAAAGCGGCAATGCGCTGCACGGCGGGCTGATTCTGTTCGCCCTGGGCATCGGCATCGGCGTGCCGCTGTTGCTGCTGGTGACCGTCGGCAATCGTTTTCTGCCCAAGCCCGGCGCCTGGATGAACCTGGTCAAGGGCATCTTCGGCTTCCTGTTCCTTGCCACCGCCTTGTTGTTGCTGCGCCCGGTACTGGATGAGTCCCTGTGGGTCGGCTTGTGTGGCGCGTTGCTGCTGATCGCCGCCTACAGCGCCTGGAAGCAATCCGACGGGTTTGGACGCATTGCCCATCTGTTCGGTGCCAGCTCGTTGCTGCTCGGACTGTGGGGAAGCCTGTTGATGATCGGTGCGGCGGGCGGCAGTGACGATCTGTTCAAGCCGTTGCAGGTGTTCCGCGCTTCCAGCTCGGCCGTCGCCGCCGTTCCAGCGGGCCATGACGCCTTCACCACCGTCAAGGACCCCACCGCGCTGCAGCGCGAACTCGATGCCGCGCAAGCACAGGGCCAGTGGGTGCTGCTGGACTACTACGCCGACTGGTGCGTGTCGTGCAAGGTCATGGAGAAACAGGTGTTCGGCAAAGCCAGGGTGCTCGAAGCCCTCAGCGACGTGCGCTTGCTGCGACTGGATGTCACCGCCGACAATGCCGCCAGCCGCGAACTGCTCGGCCGCTATAAAGTGCCGGGGCCACCGAGCCTGTTGTGGATCGGTGCCGACGGCAACGAGCGTCGCAGTCAGCGCATTACCGGCGAGGTCGATGCCGACACTTTCCTGCAACGCTGGACCACCACCCGAGACGCCCGTTAATGCTGACCTTTACCCTCGGCACCTTTGCCATCGCGCTGAACCATCTGCTGCTGATCAGTGCATTGGCACTGGCGACGTTCATCGGCTGGCGGGTGGCCAAGCGCGGTGGCGAGAACCCCGAGTCGGCATTGTTCAGCCTGTTCCTGATCGGCATGCTCGCGGCGCGGATCGGCTTCGTCGCCGTCTACTGGACGCACTACCGCAACGATCCGTGGCAGGTCATCGACCTGCGCGACGGCGGTTTCCTCGCCTGGCCGGGGGTGATCGCGCTGGTGCTCGCCACGCTCTACCGAGGCAGGCGTCGGCCGGGCCTGCGCCGCCCCTTGGGCTTTGGCGTGGCCAGCGGCCTGGCGTTCTGGCTGCTGGCGAGCTACTCCCTGGCGATTTATGAACAAGGCACGCGCCTGCCGGACATCAGCCTGCGCAACGCCGCCGGTGAAACCGTGCAACTGGCGGACTACAAGGGCGGCCCGCTGGTGATCAACCTGTGGGCCACCTGGTGCCCACCCTGCCGCCGGGAAATGCCGGTACTGGAAAACGCCCAGCAACAGCGTCCGGACCTGACCTTCCTGTTCGTCAATCAGGCCGAAAGCATGCAAAGCGTCGCCACTTTCCTGGAAACCCAGGGCCTGAGCCTGTCCAACGTCCTGTTCGACGGGGGTGGTCGCCTGGGCCAGGCCGTGGGTTCAATGGCATTGCCGACGACGCTGTTCTACAGTCCCGAGGGTCGCCTGCTGGGCAGCCACCTGGGCGAACTGTCGCAAGCCAGCCTGGCCCGCGCCCTGGAAAATTTTGATTCCGCACCCGCCACCTCTTCAAGGAAACTGCCATGCCCCGCCTCCGCCACCTGCTGACCCTGACCCTGGGTGCCGCCCTGCTGCACCTGCCGTCGGTGCAGGCCGAAGAGTTGCCCGCCGCGATCAAGAAAATCGAAGCCAAAGGCGCGAAAATCGTCGGCCAGTTCGATGCCCCCGATGGCTTGCGCGGTTACGCGGCGCAATACCAGAACCGCGGCATGGCGCTGTACCTGACGCCGGACGGCAAGCACGTGCTGCTGGGCAACCTGTACGACGCCGAGGGCAACGACCTGAGCAGCGCGCCGCTGCAAAAACTGGTGTATGCGCCGATGTCCAAGGAAGTCTGGAGCAAGATGGAAGCCAGCAACTGGATCGGTGACGGCAACAAGGATGCGCCACGCGTGGTGTATCTGTTCAGCGACCCCAACTGCCCGTACTGCAACATGTTCTGGGAACAGGCGCGGCCCTGGGTCAAGGCCGGCAAGGTGCAGCTGCGGCACATCATGGTCGGCATCATTCGCGAAGACAGCCCCGGCAAATCCGCCGCCCTGCTCGCCGCCAAGGATCCGCAAAAGGCCCTGCAGGACCACGAAGCCGCCGGCAAGGGCAGCTCGCTCAAGGCGTTAAAGGATGTACCGCCGGCGATTCAGGCGAAGCTCGCCGCCAACATGCAATTGATGGAAGACCTGGAATTGCAGGCCACCCCGGCGATTTTCTACATGGATGACAAGGGGGAGTTGCAACAGCAGCAGGGCGCGCCGTCACCGGACAAGTTGGCGAAAATTCTCGGGCCCAAGTAACGCAGATCAAAAGATCGCAGCCTGCGGCAGCTTCTACGTTGGAATGCATATCCCTGTAGGAGCTGCCGCAGGCTGCGATCTTTTTTTATGCAGGATTGCGCTCGGACAAAAAGGCCAGCAACGCCTCGGTCACAAACTGCGGATTTTCCAGATTGGAAATATGCCCCGCCTCCGGCACCAGCAGATACGGGCAACCGATCAGCTCGGCCATTTCCCGGGTTTCGTGAGGGGGTCGAGGGGTGTCCTGATCGCCGCACATGACCAGCGTGGTATCAGCGTTCAATTCATTCAGCCGCGGCAACAGATCCTCCCGGCCAAAGGTAATCCGCCCCATCGGAACGATACTTTCGCGCAGGCGATCCGCAGGCAAAGCCGCCAACGCAGCACGGAAGTTCCGGTAAAGCGCCGACTGCGGGTCGATACCCGGGCGGAAGAAAATCGGTACCACAATATCCAGCAACTGCGGTGTGATAACACCCGCCTCTTCAATCTGTTTCAGCAATGAAAAATAATACTGGCGTGTCGGCTCTGGCTCGACCCCGACGTAGGTGTCCATCATCACCAGACCGTTGATTCGTTGCGGTGCAGACAAGGCCAGGCGCGCGCCCCACATCCCGCCGACCGACAAACCAACCAGTGTCGCGCGCTCGATATCCAGATGATCGAGCAACACCAATGCCTGACGCGCAAGGTCATCCAGAGTTGTGGTAACCGTGGGCAAAGGCCCGGATGCTCCATGACCCCAAAGGTCCAGGGCGATCACCCGGTACTGTTGCGACAACGCGGCAATCTGCGGCGCCCACATGGCCTGGTCCCACAGGTAACTGCCAGCCAGCAGGACGGCCGGGCCGGTGCCTTGGTCAATGTAGTGAAGGGGTTGTCCGTCAATAATCACGAAGGGCATCAGGTAGCTCCGAATGGAAAATGAGCCGGAAGGCTGAGCGGAGGACGGCATGCAGTCAATCACACGATTGTATGCGTATGTAGGGGCCTCTTCGCGGGCAAGCCCGCTCCCACAGAGATCCGGGTGTCCACCACGGATCATTGTGGCAGCCGGCTTGCCCGCGAAGAGGCCGATACAGACACTAGAGAATCAAAGCCCCTCCAGCTCCGCCATCAGATCATTCAACCGATCCACCTTGTCCCCGGTCAGGTCGCTGGCCGCCAGGCCTTCGATGTACCCGGCCAGATCTTCAACGGTGCTGCACTCGAACATCGCCCGCAACGGCACATCCCGCTGCAGGGTTTTCTGCACCCGCGAGGCGATCTGCGTGGCCAGTAGCGAATGCCCGCCCAGTTCGAAGAAGTTATCGCGGATACCGACGTTTTCGACTTTCAACACCTCGGCCCAGATCGACGCCAGCGTCTCCTCCAGCTCATTGCGCGGCGCCTGATAGTCCTGGCTTTGCAGCTGGCCGATTTCCAGCACCGGCAGCGCCTTGCGATCCAGTTTTCCGTTGGCATTGAGCGGCATCCGGTCGAGCCACGACCAGTGCAGCGGCACCATGTATTCCGGCAGCTCGACGCGCAAACGCTGCTTGATGCGCTCCAGGCGCTCCGCTGGAGTGAGCGTTGAATCCGCCGCGACCAGATAACCCACCAGGTGCTTGCCGTTCACGCCATCCTGCACCCCCACCGCCGCGTCGCGAACCTCCGGTTGCTCATGCAGCCGCGCTTCGATTTCACCGAGTTCGATGCGGTAGCCACGGATCTTCACCTGATGATCAATACGACCGACGTATTCCAGCACGCCGTCACTGCGACGACGGGCCAGGTCACCGGTGCGATACAGGCGATCACCCGGCGCGCCAAACGGATTCGGCACGAATACCGGCGCCGTACGCCACGGATCGCTGACATAACCACGCCCGACCCCGGTGCCGGCAATGCACAACTCACCCACCGCCCCCAACGGCACCAGTTCCAGCGCGCCGTCGAGCAGGTACAGGCGGTTGTTGTCGGTCGGCGTACCGATCGGCAGGTAGCTGCCACGGGTCGAGGCCATGTCGACGCGGAAGAACGCCACGTCATCCGAGCACTCCGCCGGACCGTAGGCATTCACCAGCCCGATGTCCGGGTAGCGCAACAGCCATTGGTGCGCCAGTTCCGGCGGCATCGCCTCACCGGTCGGCAGCATCCAGCGCAGGCCGTCAAGGCTCATGCGCTCCTGGGCGAGCATGCCCTGGATCAGCGACGGTACGCTTTCCAGCACGCTGATGCCCTGGGCCGAAACGTGCGCCAGCAGGCCCTGCGGATCGTGGGCAATGGTGTTGGGCACGATGTCCACCCGCGCACCGAACAGCGGCGCGGCGAGGAACTGCCACACCGAAATATCGAAGCTTTGCGAGGCAGTCTGGGCGATCACGTCGGCATCGCTCAGGTCCAGGTAAGGCACTTTGCTCAGCTGGTTATTAAGCATGCCGCGCTGTTCGACCATCACCCCTTTGGGTAAACCGGTGGAGCCCGAGGTGTAGATCACGTAGGCCAGGTTGTCCGGCCGGCTGTAGAGGCCCGGATTGGTCACCGACACCTCGCTCGCCTGCACCTCTTCCCACACCAGCAACTTCGGCCGATTAGCGCAACCAAACTCATCCAGCAGCGCCAGCGCCTGCTCGCGACAGGCCTCGCTGCACACCAGCAACGGCGTGCGGCTCAGGTCGATGATCCGGCTCAGGCGCTGGCCCGGCAGCCCCGGGTCCAGCGGCAGATAACCGGCCCCGGCCTTGAAGCTGCCGATGATCATGCCGAGCAGATCAAGGTTGCGCTCGGCCAACAACGCCACCGGTTGATCCAGCCCGACCCCGGCAGCAATCAAGGCATGACCGAGACGGTTACTGCGCTGGTTCAGTTCAGCGTAACTGTGCTGCTGATCCAGGCAACTGGCGGCGATCCGCTGCGGGTGAGCGGCAACCTGGGCTTCAAACAGCGCGACGTAGCTCTGTTCCAGCGGATACGCGTGTTCGCTCTGGTTGCAGCCGTGGATCAGCCAATCGCGCTCTTCGAACCCGAGCAATGGCAGGTCGGCCATGTCACCGTGGAACCCTTGCACCAGCGCCAACAGCAGACGCTTGAACTCTCCCAACATGCGTTCAACCGTGGACTCGTCGAAGTAGCGCTGGTCGTAGGACAGGTGCAAGCCCAGGTCATCGCCCGGATAACACACCGCCGTCAGCGGGAAGTTGGTGTGGGTGCGGCCCGAATCCGAGGTCGCGTTGAGGCTCTGCGCACGGTCCAGCACCGAGACTTCCACCGGAGCGTTTTCGAACACGAACAGGCTGTCGAACAGCGGCTGGCCTTTGGGCAACTCGCTCTGCTCCTGGATATTCACCAGCGGCAGGTATTCGTACTCGCGCAGCTGCATGTTGCTGTCGAGCAAACCGCTCAGCCACTGGCGCACGCTGCAACGCTGATCGTCCTCAGGCATTGTCACCCGCAGCGCGATGCTGTTGATGAACAGGCCGACGGTGCGCTGCATCTGCGGCATGTCCACCGGGCGCCCGGCCACCGTGACGCCGAACAGCACGTCGCGATCACCGCTCAGGCGCCGCAGCACCAGGGCCCACGCCGCCTGGGCGAAGGTGTTGATGGTCAGTTGATGGGCCTGGGCCAGTTCCCGCAGTTGCGCACCGTCGCGGGCATCAAGCCGTGTGTAGCAGTCGCCGACGATCATGCCGCCGCTGTCGCCGGCGTGTTCACGCAGGAACGGCCGGTCGCTCGGGATAGGCGTGGTCCGTTCGAAACCTTGCAGGTTGGTTTTCCACCATTGCCGCGCTTCGGCCAGACTCTGGCGTTGCAGCCAGCCGATGTAGTCGCGGTAACGTGGCGGCAAGGCCAATTGCGCGTCCCGGCCCTCGCCGAGCGCCGTGTAGATCTCGAAGAAATCGTTCATCAGCAACGAACGGCACCAGGCATCGATGAGGATGTGGTGGTTGCTCATCATGAACCAGTAGCGCGCATCGCCCACGCGGATCAACCGCAGGTGGAACGGGGCCTGGTTGAGCAGATCGAACCCGGCCTCGCGCTCGGTCTTGAGCAGGATTTGCAGCTTCGGTTCCTGTTCGACCCCGGCGATATCGCGCCAGTCGAGGTATTCGATCGGTGTGCTGCCCGGCTTGTGGATAACTTGCAGCATGTCTTCGCCGACGTTCCAGCAGAACGAGGCGCGCAAGGCTTCATGGCGGGCAATCACCACCTGCCAGGCCTGGGCGAAGCGCTGCGGATCGAGGTCGCTGTTGATGCGGTAACGGTCCTGCATGTAGTACAGGCCGGTGCCCGGTTCCAGCAAGGTGTGCAGCAGCATGCCTTCCTGCATCGGGGTCAGCGGGTAGACGTCCTCGATGACCGATGCCGCCACCGGTAGCGCATCGAGTTGCGCCTGGCTCAGTTTCGCCAGCGGGAAGTCCGACGGCGTCAGGCCGCCCGCCTCGTCGCGCAAGCAATGCTCGATCAGGCTCCGCAGTTCGCCCACGTAGGCATCGGCCAATTCGTTGATGGTGTGTGGATCAAAGCGCTCGGCGCTGAAGGTCCAGCGCAGCACCAGTTCACCCCCGTAGACCTGACTGTCGACGCTCAACTCATTGGGCAACGGCGCCCGCGGATCGTGGGCCGCGCCGATGGCTTCATCCAGCGGATGGAACATCGCATCGGCGCCGAAGCTCTGGTCGAACTGGCCGAGGTAGTTGAAGGTGACCGGCGCCACCGGCAACTCCGCCATGCCCTGGCGGCAATGTTCGTCGGCGAGATAGCGCAGCACCCCGTACCCCAGTCCCTTGTGCGGCACGGCGCGCAATTGTTCCTTGATTGCCTTGATCGAAGCGCCCTGCCCGGACGCTTCTTCGATGTTGCACGGCGTCAGGCGCAGTGGATAAGCGCTGGTGAACCAGCCGACGGTACGGGTCAGGTCGATCTCCTCGAACAGCGCTTCGCGGCCATGGCCTTCCAGTTGAATCAGTGCCGATGTGTGACCACTCCAACGACACAGCACACGGGCCAGCGCGGTCAGCAACAAGTCGTTGACCTGGGTGCGGTAGGCGCTCGGCGCCTGTTGCAGCAGTTGGCGGGTGCGCTCGCTGTCGAGGCGCACGCTGACGGTTTGCGCGTGCAGGTGTTGCCGACCACCCTCGGGGCGATCGCACGACAACGGCGTATCCGGCCCGGCCAACTGCGCCTGCCACCAGCCGAGTTCTTCCCGCAGGGATTCGCTGCCGGCATAGGCCTGCAAGCGGGCGGCCCAGTCCTTGAACGCGCTGGTTTTCGCCGGCAGCTGCAACGACTGCAGGGCATCGAGCTGGCGGTACAGGGTTTGCAGATCGTCCAGCAGCACGCGCCACGAAACGCCGTCCACCACCAGGTGGTGAATGGCGATGAACAGACGTTGCTGCCCCTGCGGACCATCGACCAGCAACACCCGCATCAGCGGCCCCTCTTCGAGGTCGAGGCTGCGCTGGGCGTCGGCGAACAGGGCCGCGCATTTGTCCATGGACGTGACGCGCACCTGCCACAACACCGGCGCATCGGTCATCGCCTGATGCGAGGCATGCCATTGGCCGGCGACGTTGCTGAAGCGCAGGCGCAAGGCGTCATGCTGTTCGATCACCGCCAACAGCGCCTGCTCCAGACGATGGGGTTCCAGGGCCACGGTCGGTTGCAACAGCAACGCCTGGTTCCAGTGCTGGCGTCGCGGGATGTCGGTGTCGAAGAACCAATGCTGGATCGGTGTCAGTCGCGATTCGCCGGTGATCAAACCCTGCTCGGCCGTCACCTGCATGCTGCGGGTCGCCACGGCGGCGAGGGTCTGCACGGTCTGGTGCTGGAACAGGTCACGCGGGCTGAAGTGGATGCCCTGCTGACGCGCACGGCTGACCACCTGGATCGACAGGATCGAGTCGCCACCCAGCTCGAAGAAGTTGTCGTGGAGGCCGACCTGTTCGACGTTCAGCACTTCGCACCAGATCTGCGCCAGCGTCAGCTCAAGCGCGTTGCCCGGCGCCACGTATTGCTGGCGATTGAGTTCCGGGTCCGGTGCCGGCAATGCGCGGCGGTCGAGTTTGCCGTTGGCGGTCAGCGGCATGCTGGCCAGCAGGATCAGGTGCGCGGGCACCATGTAATCGGGCAACTGCGCCTTGAGGTGCGACTTGAGGCGTTCGCGCAGTGCGGTGTGTTGTGCTTCATCCTGTTCGGCGACGTCCGTGACCAGGTAGCCTGCCAGTTGCTTGCCGCTCGGCGCATCGAGCGCCAGCACAACCGCTTCGCGCACCGATTCATGTTCCAGCAATCGGGTTTCGATCTCGCCCAGCTCGATGCGGAAACCGCGGATTTTCACTTGATGGTCAATGCGCCCCAGGTATTCCACCAGGCCATCGGCGCGCTGGCGCACAAGGTCGCCGGTGCGATACAGGCGCCCGCCCGTGCTGGCGAATGGATCGGCGACAAACCGTTGCGCCGTGAGGCCCGCACGATTGTGATACCCCTGGGCCAGGCCAGCGCCGCCGACGTACAGCTCGCCGGTCGCGCCTTGCGGCACCAGGGCCAGGTCGGCGTCGAGAATGTAGGCCACGCGATCGCCGATCACGCTGCCGATCGGCACGCTGCCGGCGCCTTCTTCCAGCACCTCGGGCGCGAGGCTGGCCAAGGGCATGACCACGGTTTCGGTCGGGCCGTAGGCATTGAAGAACAGGCTCGGCTTGAACGCCGCGCGAATCCGCTGCAAGTGTTCGCCGGTCAGCGCTTCGCCGCCGGTGATGATCATGCGCACCGGCAGGGTTTCATGTTGCGTCGCCAGCCATTGCGCCAACTGGCTGCCGTAGCTCGGGGTGAACCCGAGGATATTGATGGCGTGACGGCGGATCAGGCCGCAGATGTCTTCGGCATCCCACTGGCCCTGGGCTCGCAGCACCACCTGCGCACCGCTGAGCAGCGGCACCAGCAGCCGTTCGGTGGCGGCGTCGAAGTTGATCGAATAAAAATGCAGTTCGCAGTCATCCGGGCGCATGCCGAAGCGCTCGATCACGGCGCGGCAGTGCATGGCGATTTCACCGTGGGACACCACCACGCCTTTCGGCTTGCCAGTGGAGCCCGATGTGTAAATCAGATACGCCTGATGCTGCGGCAGGCTGATGAACGGCAATTCGGTGGCCGGATAATTGGCCAGTGCAGCGGCGTCTTCTTCGAGGCACCAGCGTCCCACGCTGGCGGGCAGATCACCCAGGGCCTTGAACATCGCCGCATCGCTGAGCAGCAGACCGATGCCGCTGTCCTCGATCATGTAGTGCAGGCGATCGAGGGGGTATTCCGGGTCCAGCGGCACATAGGCGCCGCCTGCCTTGAGGATCGCCAGCAGGCCGACCACCATCTCCAGCGAGCGCGCAAGCATGAGGCCGACGCGAACCTGCGGCCCGACACCCCGCTCGCGCAGCATCCAGGCCAGGCGATTGGCGCGGCTGTCGAGTTCGGCATAGCTCAGGGTCTGCCCGGCGAAGGTCAGGGCCGGTGCGTCCTGGCGCAGCCGCGCCTGCTCGGCGAACAACTGATGGATGCACTGGTCGAGACGATGCTCGCCCGGCTCGACGCCGAGGCTGTCGAGCAATTGTTGCTGTTCCGTCGCATCGAGCAGCGGCAATTCACTCAGACGCTGTTGCGGATCGGCAATCAACGCTTCCAGCAAGTTGCGCCAGTGCCTGGCCATGCGCGCAATGCGCGGCTCGTCGAACAGATCGGTGCTGTAGGTCAGGCAGCAACCCAGGCGATGGTCGAGGTCGGTGACTTCCAGGTTGAGGTCGAACTTGGTCGCGCGGGCATCGTTGGCCAGGTACTCGACCGTCATGCCGGCGAGTGTGCGGCTTTGCTGGAATTCCCAGCGCTGCACGTTGCACATCACCTGGAACAGCGGGTTGTAGGCGGCGCTGCGGGTGGGCTGCAACGCCTCCACCAGATGATCGAACGGCAGGTCCTGATGGGACTGGCCTTCGATCACCGTGTGGCGCACCTGCCCGAACAGCTCGCCGACCGTCATCTGGCCGTCGAGCTGGCAGCGCAGCACCTGGGTGTTGAGGAACGCGCCGATCAGCCCTTCACTTTCCGGGCGGATGCGGTTGGCCACCGGCGCGCCGATGCGCAGGTCGGTCTGGCCGCTGTAGCGGTAAAGCAGCACCGCCAGGGTGGCGGTCATGGTCATGAACAGGGTCAGCCCCTGTTGCGCATTGAAGGCGCGGACCCGGGCCGCGAGGTCGTCGCTGAGGTCAAAGCGGAACAACTCGCCCTGATGGCTTTGCACCGCTGGACGCGGACGGTCGCCCGGCAATTCCAGCAGCGGATGTTCACGCCCCAGTTGTGCGGTCCAGTAATCGAGCTGGCGCTGGCCCTCGCCGGACTCCAGCCACTGGCGCTGCCAGACGCTGTAATCCAGGTATTGCACCGGCAGCGCTGCCAGCGGCGATTCGCGGTCTTCGACGAAGGCTTCGTAGAGTGCACTGAGCTCGCGGGCGAAGATGTCCATCGCCCATCCTTCAGTGACGATGTGGTGCAGGGTCAGCACGAAGTAGTGCTCTTGCCCGGCGGTCTTGACCAGGCAGGCGCGCAGCAGCGGCCCGGTTTCCAGGTCGAACGGCCGGTGCGCTTCGTCGTCGGCCAGTTGCTGCACTCGCTGTTCGCGAACGTCAGCGCTCAGGGTCGAAAAATCTTTCCATTGCAGACGCACGCCGGTCTCGGCCTGCACCTGTTGACGGGCCACGCCGTCGACGCTGGGGAAGGTGGTGCGCAGGGTTTCGTGACGCTGGATCAGCGCCTGCAACGCCGCCTCGAAACGCCCGACATCCAGCACCCCGCGCAGGCGCGCCATGCCGCCGACGTTGTAGGCCGGGCTGTCCGGTTCCATTTGCCAGAGGAACCACATGCGCTGCTGGGAATAGGACAGCGGCACCGGCTGGCTGCGGTCGACGGTTTGAATCGGCGGTTGTTGGTGGGTGCGGCCGCTGGCCTGGATCAGGCGGATCTGCTCGGCAAACGCGCCCAGCTCACTGTTCTCGAACAACGCACGCAGCGGTAATTCGACGTCACAGGCCTGACGGGTGCGGGAGATGATTTGCGTGGCGAGCAGCGAATGACCGCCGAGGGCGAAGAAATCGTCGCGCAGGCCGACCTGTGCCAGGCCCAGCACTTCGCGCCAGATGGCGGCAATCTGCTGTTCCAGCCCGGTGACCGGTTCGACGTGTTCGCACACCCGCCACTGCGGCTCCGGCAAGGCGCGACGGTCGAGTTTGCCGCTCGGGCCGAGGGGCATTTGTTCCAGGCGCAGCAGTTGCGCCGGGACCATGTACTCCGGCAACTCAGCGGCCAACGCGGTCTTCAGGCGCGTGATTTGAGTGTCTTCGGTTTCAGTGGTTTCGGTCGCCGTGTAGTAACCGATCAGTTGTGCGCCCGCCGAGGTTTCGCGCACCAGCACCACTGCCTGGGCGACGCCGTTTTGGGCCAGCAGCCGCGCTTCGATTTCTTCCGGCTCGACGCGAAAGCCACGCAGCTTGACCTGTTGATCGAGACGGCCGAGGTATTCGATCACGCCGTCCGCCGTCCAGCGCGCACGGTCGCCGGTGCGGTACAAGCGTGCGCCTTGCTTGCCCAGGGGATCGGCCACGAAGCGTTCGGCGGTCAGCGCCGGGCGACCGAGGTAACCACGGGCCAGGCCGAGACCACTGATGCACAGCTCACCCGGCACGCCGGCCGGTAGCGGATTCAAGTCAGCGTCGAGCACGCGGCAAATCACGTTGCCCAGCGGACGGCCAATCGGCGAGCGCTCGCCGTCGGCCAGGCTGCAATGCCAGTGGGTGACGTTGATCGCGGTTTCGGTCGGACCATAGCGGTTGTGCAATTGCACCGCCGGCAGTTGCCCCAGCACGCGGTTGCGCAGTTCGGCCGGCAAGGCTTCGCCACCGCAGAACACGCGGCGCAGACTGGTGCACTCGGCGCTCAACGGCTCGTCGATGAACAATGAGAGCAGCGGTGGAACGAAGTGCAGCGTGGTCACGCCGTATGCTTGCACAAGCTGCGCGATGCGATGCGGATCGCGATGTTCACCGGGGCCGGCAATCAACAGGCGTGCGCCGGTGATCAAGGGCCAGAAGCACTCCCACACCGACACGTCGAAACTGATCGGCGCCTTTTGCATCAGCACGTCGCTGTCGTTCAGGCGATAGGTGTCCTGCATCCATTGCAGGCGCTCGGCCAGCGCCGCGTGGGTGCTGCCGACGCCTTTGGGCTGGCCCGTGGAGCCGGAGGTGTAGATCACGTAGGCAAGGTGGTCGCCGTGCAGATGCAGACCTGGCGCATGGCTGGGCCAGCTCTCCAGATGCAGGGCGTCCATGGCGATGACGCTGACGCCATCGCTGGCTGGCAAGCGCTCGAGCAATGGGGTCTGCGTCAGCAACAACTCGACGCCACTGTCGTTTAGCATGTAGGCCAGGCGCTCGGCGGGGTAATCCGGGTCCAGTGGCACGTAGGCGCCACCGGCCTTGATGATCGCCAGCAGGCCGATCAGCAGTTGCGGCGAACGCTCGGCCGCGATGGCGACGCAGACATCCGGGCCGACGCCTTTGTCGCGCAGGTAATGCGCCAGGCGGTTGGCCCGGGTGTGCAGTTCGGCGAAGTCGAGGCTGCCCCCCTCCCACAGCAGCGCAGTGCGCTCCGGGGTCCGCCGCGCTTGTTCGTTGAGCCGCTCCGGCAGCCACTGTTGCGCCGGATCGCAGGGGGCAACGCTCCAGGCGTTCAACTGCGCGTGTTCGGTCGAGGCCAGCATTGGCAGGTCGCCGAGCGCCGTGGCCGGTTGTGCACAAATGGCCTGGAGCAGGTGGTTGAAATGCGCGGCCAGGCGCTCGATGGTCGCGGCGTCGAACAGCTCATCGGCGTAGTCGAAGGACAGTGTCAGTCGACCGTTACGGTCTTCTTCGCTGTGCAATTGCAAATCGAACTTGGCTTCGCGGCTGTGCCAGGGCAGCTCTTCGGCCAGCAATCCCGGCAGGCGCTTCAAGGCGCCGGGGTCACGCTGCTGGTGGTTGAACATGACCTGGAACAGGCCCTGCTCCCGCGCCTGGGGGAAGGCTTCGAGCAGTTGTTCGAACGGCAGGTCCTGATGCGCTTGCGCCCCCAGCGTGGCCTGACGGGTTTGCGCCAGCAACTCGATGAAAGGCAGGCGCGAATCCAGCTCGGCTCGCAACACCTGCGTATTGATGAAGAAGCCGATCAGCCCCTGGGTCTCCAGGCGCGGGCGGTTGGCATTGGGCACGCCGATACGGATGTCGCGCTGGCCGCTGTAGCGATGCAACAGGGTCTGGAATGCCGCGAGCAGCAGCATGAAGTTTGTCGATTCATGGGCCTGGGCGGCCTGGCGGATGGCTTTGCTCAGGGATGCGTCCAGACGCACGGTGTGGCGAGCAGCGCTGTGGGTTTGCCGGGCGCAACGCGGGTGATCGGTCGCCAGTTCGAGTGTCGGATGCTCGTCTCCCAACTGCGCTTTCCAGTACGCCAGTTGCCGCTCGCCCTCGCCTTGCGCCAGCCACTGGCGTTGCCAGCTGCCGTAGTCGGCGTACTGCGTGGGCAAGGGCGCGAGCGAGGCGGATTGCCCTTGCGAGGCTGCCGCGTACAGCCGGGAAAACTCATCGATCAGCACATTCAGCGACCAGCCGTCGGCGATGATGTGGTGCATCGTCACCAGCAGTTGATGATCCTCGTCATCGAGGCGCACCAACGTCACCCACAGCAGCGGACCGTGCTCCAGATCGAACTGGGTGCGCGCTTCGTCTTCGCGGATTTGCTGTGCGCGGGCCTCGCGTTCGGCAAGCGGCAAATCACTGAGGTCGATCAATTGCAGGTTGAATTCGCCGGCGCCGTCGACCTGTTGCAGCGCCACGCCGTCGCGCTCGAAGAACCGCGTGCGCAGGGATTCGTGGCGCTCGATCAATTGCTGGAAACTGGCGCGCAGGGCCTCTTCGTCCAGCTCGCCGCGCAAGCGCAAGGCACCGGGAATGTTGTAGGCGCTGCTCTGGGGATCGAGTTGCCAGGTTATCCACAGGCGGTTTTGCGCCAGGGATTGCGGTATCGGCTCGACGCGCGACAAGACCGCGATTGCGCCTTGGGCGCTGCCACCGTCTTGTTGCTGCTGTGCAACGGCGGTGGCGAACGCGGCCAGGGTCGGCGCTTCGAACAGCAGGCGCAGGTTCAGCTCCAGCCCCAGTTCCTCGCGCACTCGGGCAATCACCTGAGTGGCGGCAATGGAGTTGCCGCCGAGCAGGAAGAAGTGATCATCGGCGCCGACCTGTTTGACCTGCAACTGCTCGCACCAGATCCGGCCGATCAGGCCTTGCAGGTCCGAGTCCGATCCGCTTTGGCTTTCTTCTTCAGCGGTGGCCGAGGGGAACACCGCGTAGTGGTCGAGGCTGCCATCGGCCAGGCGATGGCGGCACGCCGAGCGTTGCAACTTGCCGCTGGAAGTCTTGGGCAACGCCCCCGGATTGAGCAGCACCACCACGCCCGGTGCTTGCTGGTACGCCTCGGCCACGGCCTGGCGAATGGCTTTGATCAGCGCTTCGGGCGGCAGGATTTTTTGCACGCTGCGGCTGATTTCCGCGGCGATACCGATGCCTTCCTCGCCCTCGATGCTCACCGCGAAAGCGGCGACACGGCCTTTGCGCACCACCTCCACTTCGCGCTCGACCGTCTGCTCGATGTCCTGTGGATAAAGGTTGTGCCCGCGCACGATCAGCATGTCTTTCAGGCGACCGGTGATGAACAGTTCACCGTCGCGCATGAAGCCCAGGTCACCGGTGCGCAGCCAGGTCTGGCCGGCGTGCCGGACAAAAGTCCTGGCGCTCGCCTCGGGGTTGCGCCAGTAGCCGTGGGCGATGCTCGGGCCGCTGGCCCAGATTTCGCCCACCGCATTGTCTGCCAGTTCGCCAAGCGATGTCGGGTCGACGATCAGCACCGCATGACCGGGCTGGCTGATGCCGCCACTCATGATCGCGCCGCCCTCGCCCGCTTGCGCCCGGTTCTGCGCCAGGGCCTGATCGTCGACGCGCAGGTTGCCGATGCCTTGACCACGCGGTGTACCGGTGACGAACAGCGTGGCTTCGGCCAGGCCATAAGAGGCCATGAAACTGTCTTCGGTAAAACCGCAGGCGGCGAACTTCCCGGCGAAACGTTCGAGGGTATCGAGGCGAATCGGCTCGGACCCGGAATACGCCACGCGCCAGCCGCTCAGGTCGAGCCGCGCCAGCGCCGACTCGCTGACCCGTTCGCTGCACAGGCGGTAGGCAAAATCCGGCCCGCCGCTGATGGTGCCACCGTATTCGCTGATCGCTTCCAGCCAGCGCAACGGACGCCCGAGGAAGTACGCCGGCGACATCAACACGCAGGGCACACCGCTGAAAACCGGTTGCAACAGGCCACCGATCAGGCCCATGTCGTGGTACAGCGGCAACCAGCTGACGATCACGTCGTCAGGGTTCAGGTCGATGCCGAAACCGTGACGGATCAGCAATTCGTTGGCCACCAGATTGCCGTGGCTGACTTGCACGCCCTTGGGTAACGCGGTGGAACCGGAGGTGTATTGCAGGAAGGCAATATCATCGCCGTGCAAGTCCGGCGCGACCCAACGCTCGGCCTGCGCGCTGTCGAGGGTATCGACACACAGCAACGGCGGCGCCCCTTCGATGTGCAGCAGCGCGTCGCGCAGACCGGCGCTGGTCAACAGCAGGCGCGGTTCGGCATCACGGATGATCGACAACAGACGCTCCTGGTGATGACGGCGCGTCGACTCCGGCGGATAAGCCGGCACCGCGATCACGCCGGCGTAAAGGCAGCCAAAGAATGCCGCGACGTAATCCGGGCCGCTGGGAAACAACAGCACCGCGCGGTCGCCAGCACCGGCCTCGGCCTGCAACGCCCCGGCAATCGTCCGCGCTCGCTGATCCAGTTCGCGATAACTGAGCACCACAGCCTGATCCGGAGTTTCGGCGAGAAAACGCAGGGCCACCCGATCCGGCGTCAGGGCCGCGCGGCGCTGAAGGGCTTGGACCAGTGTGCTGGGGAGTTCGAACGCGTCGGTCATGAGGTTTCCTGCCTGAATTCGGCTTGCAAATGGAATCGGTTTTCGTAGGTCACGAGAACCCTGTAGGAGCGAGCGTGCTCGCGAAAAACCGGAGAACGCCGAGGGGTGTCAAGCACCCATCGTCATCGTTGACGACCATCGCGGGCAGGCTCGCTCCTACAGGGTCATGCGGCGGGTTGCGCTGTGCCATTCACCAAAGAGAACGGATAGCGTCTTGAAATAATTAGGACGGGATGAGTCAGGGTGTCGCCGTTCTCATTCTGCACCTTTGAGGAGCATTAGTTCTCTTTCTCAATTGACAATCATTATCATTCAACCTAATTTGTCGCTCGATGTGTAGGACGGCCCGGTCTTCTTGGCGTCCCACCAACCATTTGGCAGCAGGGTGATTTCCATGACGGAACAAGTGTCCACAAGCAGGTGCGATTCGCCGCTACTTCAGGCATTCGTCGACAATCGACTGATTCTGGTCAAGATTGCAGCCCGCATCACCGGCTGCCGCTCGCGTGCTGAAGACGTGGTGCAGGATGCGTTCTTCCGGCTGCAATCGGCGCCGGCAATCACGTCCTCGTTCAAGGCTCAGCTCAGCTATCTGTTCCAGATCGTGCGTAACCTGGCGATCGATCACTACCGCAAGCAGGCTTTGGAACTGAAGTATTCCGGGCCTGAGGAGGAAGGTCTGAACGTGGTGATCCAGGGGGCTTCACCGGAAACCTCGCACATCAATTTCTCGACCCTGGAAAACATCGCCGACGCGCTCACCGAGCTGCCGAGCCGCACCCGCTACGCCTTCGAGATGTACCGCCTGCATGGCGTACCGCAAAAGGACATCGCCAAGGAACTCGGCGTTTCGCCGACCCTGGTGAACTTCATGATCCGCGATGCGCTGGTGCACTGCCGCAAGGTGTCGGGCAGCCGCGCGGATGCCTTTGCCCGTCGCTGAGAATTGACATTTGCGGCGCCCCTTTCGCGAGCAAGCCCGCTCCCACACTTGACCTGTGAACGCAGGACTGATGTGGGAGCGGGCTTGCTCGCGAAAGCTGACTCAAGACCGCAATGGGTCTTGAGCCTCACATCAAACCAACTCACACCGCTCAAAAAACCGCTCGCGCCCCAACACCATCAACGCCGCACGCTTGT
This sequence comes from Pseudomonas fluorescens, assembly GCF_902498195.1. GTDB lineage: Bacteria > Pseudomonadota > Gammaproteobacteria > Pseudomonadales > Pseudomonadaceae > Aquipseudomonas > Aquipseudomonas fluorescens_BU. Next base: position 50,214 of record NZ_CABVIY010000007.1, read on the forward strand.
GCGGAAAGTCGAATTCCTTTTCGCAGTAAAACCGCTGACCCTGCATGTAGCCGATCATCTTGCCGTTGTCGGCGCGAGGTTCGGCGACCACCCGCTGGGTGCGCGGATCGTCGAGAAACAGGTAGTGCGTCAACGCCGCTAACCAGCTCGCCACCTTGTGCGGGCCCCGATGGTGTTCTTCCCCCACCAACATATGAATGCCACGGTCGTAATCACCCGCCTCATAGAAAGGTGCGATGCGATCTTCCTTGGCCCAATAGGCCTCGAAGTAGGCGAACGGCTGATCGTCGAAACAACCGATCAAGGTCAGGGTGTGGGGATCGGCCTGGAGTTTGCCCAGGTACTCGCGATGCTGTTCGAGGCTGCCCTCCTCCTGCCAGAAACTCGCGACACGCGGGTTGTTCTGCCAACGATTGAAGCGCGCAAGATCGGCTTCGATGTCCAGCGTGCGCAGGGACACCCACGCCCCGAGACGTGCATCGAAACGCCGGTAGACTTCGCCACCCGGCTTGACCGGCCGCAGCGGGTGACGCTTGCCGCCGCTGATGACCATTTGCTGTGGATAACCGCGGGTCAGCGATTGCCCCAGCCAGGGCTGCGGCAACTGCCAGAACAAGGTGCGCTCGCAGCGGTAGTGACCGGTGATTAGCGTGGGGATCAGCAGGCCGCCGAGCAGGGCTTCGGTCGGGGGTTCATCGAGTCGCCAGGTCAGATGCTGGCAGGCCGGGTTGCGGGCGAACAACCAATAACAGGCCGCCCAGATGGCCTGGCTGTCAGGGCGACCCGTGTCCTGTTGCGGTTCAAGGTAAAGCTCGGGGTCGCGGGTCAGGCGCAGCTGGATCAGGGGCTGGCCTTCAAGGCTGAGGCTCAGCCGGCGTTCGGTTTCATCGGCTACAAGACGGCGGCCTGTGGGTAAGGCCAGGGCCGTCAGGTCATTCAGATTGGACATGGGTCGGGCTCACGATAATCGTCGACAGTTCAACGATGTGACGTGGGCCGGTGCGTGAAATTTAAGAGAAACCGATGACCCTGTGGGAGCGGGCTTGCTCGCGAAGAGGGTGTGTCACGACATCATTGCTGCCTGACACACCGCCTTCGCGAGCAAGCCCGCTGCCACAGTCATTGAATCGCTTAACGAGGTACCGGCACGACCGCAATCTTGTAGGGTTCGAAAATCTTCAGCATCTGGCCGTTATCCCGTAACCCTTGCAGCAACTGGCTGAAAGCCTCGCCCGAGATCGGCGAGGCCGGGCGCAGGATCGCGTAATGGTGATAAATCTGATCGATACGCTCGGACACCAGCAACTGATCGGCGACTTTCAGATTGCGCAAAAAGTAGTCGCTCAAGTACGACCGCGTGACCAGGGCGATGTCGGCGCGACCCCGCAGGACCATCAGCAGGTTGCTGTCATGGGAATAGGTCAACGTGGCGTTGTAGTGGGTGGCGAGGTATTTGGGTTCGGCATTGAAGTTGGCGAACTCGTAGTGGTACCCGCTGAACAGCGCCAGGCGCTTGCCCGTCAGATCGGCAAAATAGTCCTGCTCGCGCACCGGCCGGCCTTCGGGCTGGCGTTGCGCGACGAAGATCTCGGCGTCTTCCAGGCCCATGTCGACATCGGTGCGGGGGATGTCTTTCCAGCCCCAGGCGGGGTTTTCGAAGATCGCCATGTCGATCCGGCCCTGCTTGAAATCGCCAAAGCGCCGGGGAATGGAGGTGGGCACCAGCACGAATTGATAGTCTTTTTGCAGCGCGTTGAGCGCCTCGACCAGTTGCGGCAGCAGGCCCGTGTCGGCACCGGTTTCCGGACGCACCGTATACGGCGGAAAATGAGCAGCGCCGATGCGCACCAGTTGCGCAGCCTGGGACGGCATCATCCACAACAGCGCAAGGGCTGCCAGCGAAAGTCGCGAAGCCGTCCGAATTGGCAAAGACATCAAAACGACCCACTCCCCAAAATACTGCATCAATGCATTCAAGCTAGGCGGTTTCGCCCAGTTAGCCAGTTTCCTGCCGACCCACACAACCTTATTGTTTTTCCTCCAGCACCAGTATCAGCGCCTCATCGGCCAACTGATCGAGGCTCATGCTGCCACCGGCGCGAAACCAGGTGGTGGTCCAGGACAGCGCCCCGGTGAGGAAGCGCCGGGTGATGAACACATCGCCACGGATGAAACCGGCGCGCTTGGCTTCTCCCAGCACCTGCAGCCAGATGTCTTCATAGATGTCGCGCAGCGCCAGGACTTTTTCCTGGCCGTCCTCGGACAGGGAGCGCCATTCGTAGACCAGCACCGCCATGGCCTCGCCGCTGCCGCCCATGATCGACTGCAATTCACAGCGGATCAGCGCCAGCACCCGCTCGCGCACGCTGTCGGCCTCGGCGATCGCCGCACGCATCAACGCGGTGTTGTAGCGGATGGTTTCTTCCATCACGGCGCGCAGGATTTCGTCCTTGCTTTTGAAGTGATGGAAAATGCTCCCCGACTGAATGCCCACGGCACCGGCCAGATCGCGCACGGTGGTGCGTTCGTAGCCTTTGTTGCGAAACAGGTGGGCCGCCACTTGCAGCAGCTTGCCACGGGCGCTGTCCGGATCGGTCAACTGACCGTTGTCGACCAATTCGCGCATGACGCTCAGGGCTTTTTGCTCGTCCACCCGTTCTCTCCTACAGTCGTAATCACCGCTAAAACAGCGGGGTCGCGCGGGCAATTTAAGCTGGCAATGGCAACCAAGCAAGCGCTCGGGCAGAAGTTATTTCAGTCGTTTACAAACCAAGCGCTTGCTTGGTAGTCTCGAAACACGTCTGTCGGAGGTGGTTATGGAATTGACTGCGCCCAAAACAATTCGCATCGGTTGCGCCAGCGCCTTCTGGGGCGACACCTCGACCGCCGCTGCGCAGCTGGTGGAAGGGGGACGCCTGGACTACCTGGTGTTCGATTACCTGGCCGAAATCACCCTGTCGATCATGGCCGGCGCGCGCATGAAAGATCCCCAGGCCGGTTATGCCAGCGACTTCGTCGAAGTCTTGAGCCCCCTGCTCGCGCAGCTCGCCGAACAAAAGATCCGTGTCATCAGCAATGCCGGCGGGGTCAACCCACAGGCCTGCGCCGCCGCCTTGCAAGCAGCCTGCGACAAGGCCGGGATCGCCTTGAAGATCGCCGTGCTGCTGGGTGACGACCTGCAACCGCAGTTCAAGCAACTGCGCACCCTTGGCCTGCATGAAATGTTCAGCGGCGCCCCGCTGCCGCCGATGTGCGTTTCGACCAACGCCTACCTTGGCGCACCGGGCATCGTCGAAGCCCTGCGCCTGGGGGCGGACATTGTGATCACCGGCCGCGTGGTCGACAGCGCCGTGGTCAGCGCCGCGCTGGTGCATGAGTTCGGCTGGTCGTGGCATGACTACGACAAACTGGCCCAGGCGGCGCTGGCCGGGCACATCATCGAATGTGGCGCCCAGTGCACCGGGGGCAATTTCACCGATTGGCGCGACGTGCCCGACTACGAGCACATCGGCTTTCCCATCGTCGAGGTCAGCGCCGACAGCCAGTTCATCGTCAGCAAGCCCGAGGGCTCCGGTGGCCTGGTCACGCCGCTGACGGTGGGCGAGCAGATGCTCTATGAAATCGGCGATCCGCGCGCCTATCTGCTGCCCGACGTGGTCTGCGATTTCACCCAGGTCAAGCTGGTGCCGCAGGGTAAAAACGCGGTTCAGGTGCACGGCGCCAAAGGCTTGCCGCCGACCGCTCAGTACAAGGTCAGCGCCACCTACCCGGACGGTTTCCGCTGCACCGCCAGTTGCCTGATCGCCGGCATCGATGCGGTCGACAAGGCCCGACGCGTCAGCGCGGCGATCATCAACAAGACCTCGGAAATCTTCACCCGGCGCGGCTGGGCGCCCTACAGCGAGGTAAACATCGAACTGCTCGGCAGCGAAGCCACCTACGGCCCCCACGGCCAGCGCCAGGACAGCCGCGAAGTGGTGATCAAGCTCGCCGTACGCCATCCGGACAAGCAAGCATTGATCGTGTTCTCCCGGGAAATCGCCCAGGCCGCCACCGGCATGGCACCGGGGCTGACCGGAATCGTCGGCGGCCGGCCGACGGTCTATCCGCTGATCCGGCTGTTCTCGTTCCTCATCGACAAGACCGCCTGCACGCTGGACATTGATTTCATGGGCCAGCGCCATCCATGTGCCCTGCCCGCCCTGGACACGCTCGACAGCCACGACTTGCCCGCGCCGTTCGAACCACCCAAACCCCAGGGCCCGGTCGATGCCAGCGTCGCCCTGGTCAAGCTGGCCGTGGCCCGTTCGGGCGACAAGGGCAACCACAGCAACATCGGGGTCATGGCCCGCAAGCCCGAATACCTGCCGTGGATCGCCGAGGCGTTGACCCCGGAAGTGATCGTCGACTGGATGAGCCATGTCCTCGACCCGGTCCACGGACGCGTCGAGCGCTGGTATTTGCCCGCCACCCACAGCCTGAACTTTCTCCTGGAGAACGCCCTCGGTGGCGGTGGCGTCGCCAGCCTGCGCATCGACCCGCAGGGCAAGGCCTTCGCCCAGCAACTGCTGGAGATCCAGATTCCGGTGCCACGGCACATCGCCGACCAGGTCAACTAGAGGACTGCCGCCATGGCCTACGATTCGATTTTCAAAGCCGGCTTGTTTGCGGGACACACCATCATCGTCACCGGCGGCGGCAGTGGCATCGGCCGCTGCACCGCCCACGAACTGGCGGCCCTCGGCGCCCATGTACTGCTGGTCGGGCGCAAGGCCGACAAACTGAAAGCGGTCGCCGCCGAGATCGCCGAAGACGGCGGCAAGGCCGACTGGAGCACCTGCGATATCCGCGAGGAAGAAGCCGTCTCGCACCTGGTCAGCGAACTGATCCGCAAGTACGGGCCCATCCACGGCCTGGTCAACAACGCCGGCGGCCAGTACCCCTCGCCCCTGGCCTCGATCAACCAGAAGGGGTTCGAAACCGTGATGCGCACCAATCTGGTGGGCGGCTTCCTGATGGCCCGGGAAGTGTTCAACCAGTCCATGAGCAAACATGGCGGGGCCATCGTCAACATGCTCGCCGACATGTGGGGCGGCATGCCCGGCATGGGGCATTCCGGCGCGGCGCGCTCGGGCATGGACAACCTGACCAAGACGGCCGCTTTCGAATGGGGTTACGCCGGGGTGCGGGTCAACGCCGTGGCACCGGGCTGGATTGCCTCCAGTGGCATGGACACTTACGAAGGCGCCTTCAAGGCGGTGATCCCGACCTTGCGTGAGCACGTGCCGCTCAAGCGCATCGGCACCGAATCGGAAGTCAGCGCGGCGATCGTTTTCCTGTTGAGCCCGGCGGCGGCCTTCGTCAGCGGCAGCACCTTGCGCATCGACGGCGCCGCCAGCCTCGGCGGGCGGGCGTGGCCGATTCACAAGGCAACGAACAGTGAGTCGTACAACGGTTTCCATCGTGCGTACTTGCCTGACGTGCTCAAGGACAAGGAATAAGCCATGCCGGTCATTCAGTCGCAAATCGATCCCTTGAGCGAAGCATTCACCCGCCATCGCGCGGCCATGCTGGTGGGCATCGAGCACGTCCGAACGCTCGAACAGAACCTGCTGGACAAGGCGGCTCAAGCCAGGGCCAAGTTCGACAAACGCGGGCAATTGCTGCCCCGTGATCGCCTCAACCTGTTGCTCGACCCCGGTGCGCCGTTCCTTGAACTGGCGAGCCTGGCCGGCTACAAGCTGCATGACGACAAGGACGGCAGCTCCGCCGGTGGCGGCTTGATCGCCGGCATCGGCTACGTGTCCGGCGTACGGGCGCTGGTCGTGGCGAACAACAGCGCGATCAAGGGCGGGACCATTTCCCCCAGCGGCCTGAAAAAGTCCCTGCGCCTGCAACAGATCGCCATGGAGAACAAACTGCCGGTGATCACCCTCGCCGAAAGCGGCGGCGCCAACCTCAACTATGCGGCGGAAATTTTCGTCGAAGGTGCGCGCAGCTTTGCCAATCAGGCGCGGATGTCGGCCATGGGCCTGCCGCAGATTACCGTGGTGCACGGCTCGGCCACGGCGGGCGGCGCTTATCAGCCAGGGTTGTCGGACTACGTGGTGGTGGTGCGCGGCAAGGCCAAGCTGTTTCTCGCAGGTCCCCCGTTGTTGAAAGCGGCCACGGGTGAAGTGGCGACCGACGAAGAACTGGGCGGCGCCGAGATGCACGCGCAAGTCGCCGGCACCGCCGAATACCTGGCGCAAGACGATGCCGATGGGGTGCGCCAGGTGCGCGAGATCGTCAGCCTGCTGTCATGGAACGATCAGCTGCCGTGGCGCCCGCAACCGCAATGGGAAGAACCGCTCTACCCCATCGACGAGCTGTTAGGGCTGATCCCCGACGATCCGAAAAAACCTTACGACGTGCGCGAAATCATCGCCCGCATCGCCGACGGCTCGAATTTCCTCGAATTCAAGGCCGAGTTCGACCAGCAGACCGTTTGCGGCCATCTGAAAATCCACGGTCGCCCGTGCGGCTTCATCGGCAATAACGGCCCGATCACACCCAAGGGGGCGAGCAAGGCGGCACAGTTCATTCAGCTGTGCGATCAGAGCCAGACGCCGCTGCTGTTTTTCCACAACACCACCGGGTTCATGGTCGGCACCGAATCGGAGCAACAAGGCGTGATCAAGCACGGCGCCAAGATGATCCAGGCGGTGGCCAATGCCCGGGTGCCGAAACTCACTGTGGTGGTCGGCGGCTCCTATGGCGCCGGCAATTATGCGATGTGCGGCCGTGGCCTGGACCCGCGCTTCATCTTCGCCTGGCCCAACAGCCGCACCGCCGTGATGGGCGGCGCCCAGGCCGGCAAGGTGCTGCGCATCGTCACCGAGGCCAAACAGGCCAAGGACGGCCTGGTGCCCGACCCGAAAATGCTCGACATGCTGGAACAGGTCACCGCGCAGAAACTCGACAGCCAGTCCACGGCGCTCTACGGCAGTGCCAATCTGTGGGACGACGGTTTGATCGATCCGCGGGACACCCGGACGCTGCTGGGCTATTTGCTGGATATCTGTCACGAGGCCCAGGTGCGGCCGCTGCAAGCCAACAGTTTTGGTGTCGCCCGGTTCTAGGCCGGCTCACGAGGAGAACAATAAAAATGATCTTCACCCAGGAACACGAAGCACTGCGCCGCACCGTGCGCCAATTCGTCGATCACGAGATCAATCCTCATGTCGAAGAATGGGAAAAGGCCGGGCGCTTTCCGATCCACGAGATCTTCCGCAAGGCCGGCGACCTTGGCCTGCTGGGCATTTCCAAGCCGGAAAAATTCGGCGGCATGGGCCTGGACTACAGCTATTCGATCGTCGCCGCCGAAGAGTTCGGCACCATTCATTGCGGCGGCATTCCGATGTCCATCGGCGTGCAGACCGACATGTGCACCCCGGCCCTGGCGCGGTTCGGCTCCGATGAGCTGCGCGACGAATTTCTGCGTCCGGCGATCACTGGCGAACAGGTAGGCTGCATCGGCGTCTCCGAAGTCGGTGCCGGTTCCGACGTGGCCGGCTTGAAAACCACGGCGCGCAAGGACGGCGACGACTACGTGATCAACGGCAGCAAGATGTGGATCACCAACTCGCCGTGCGCCGATTTCATTTGCCTGCTGGCCAACACCTCCGACGACAAGCCGCACATCAACAAGTCGCTGATCATGGTGCCGATGAACACTCCCGGCATCAGCCTCAGCTCGCACCTGGACAAGCTCGGCATGCGCAGTTCGGAAACCGCCCAGGTGTTTTTCGACAACGTGCGCGTGCCGCAGCGCAACCGCATCGGCCATGAAGGCGCCGGGTTCATGATGCAGATGCTGCAGTTCCAGGAGGAACGCCTGTTCGGCGCGGCAAACATGATCAAGGGCCTGGAATACTGCGTCGACAGCACCATCGACTACTGCAAGGAGCGCAAGACGTTCGGCAGTGCGCTGATCGACAACCAGGTCATTCACTTCCGCCTGGCCGAATTGCAAACCGAAATCGAATGCCTGCGGGCGCTGGTGTATCAGGCCACCGAGCAATACGTCAGAGGCCAGGACGTCACGCGCCTGGCGTCCATGGCCAAACTCAAGGCCGGTCGGCTGGGCCGGGAAGTCAGCGACAGCTGCCTGCAATACTGGGGTGGCATGGGCTTCATGTGGGACAACCCGGTGGCCCGCGCTTACCGCGATGTGCGGCTGGTGTCGATCGGCGGCGGCGCCGACGAAATCATGCTGGGGATCATCTGCAAACTCATGGGCATCCTGCCGGGGAAAAAGAAATGAATCCGCTGCCCGGTTGCGAAACGCTGTTGCTGGAACTGCACAACGGCGTGCTGCACATCACCCTCAATCGCCCGCAAAGCCGCAACGCCATGAGCCTGCAAATGGTCAGCGAACTGCGCGCGGTACTGGCGGCGGTGCGTGATGACCGCGCTGTACGCGCCCTGGTCATCGGCGGTGCCGGCGGGCATTTCTGTGCCGGCGGCGACATCAAGGACATGGCCACCGCCCGCGCCCAGGGCGCGACGGCGTACCGCGAATTGAACCGTGCCTTCGGCGCCTTGCTGGAAGAAACCCAACAGGCACCGCAAGTGGTGATCACCGTGCTGCAAGGCGCGGTGCTGGGCGGCGGCCTGGGCCTGGCTTGCGTCAGCGACATCGCCATGGCCGATCATCAGGCGCAATTCGGCCTGCCGGAAACCAGCCTCGGCCTGTTGCCGGCGCAGATCGCGCCCTTCGTGGTCCAGCGCATCGGCCTGACCCAGGCCCGGCGACTGGCCCTGACGGCCGCACGCTTCGATGCCACTCAGGCGCGGCGGATGGGCCTGGTGCATTTTGTCGAGCATGACGGGCAAGCCCTGGCCGAACGCCTCGACGAGGTGTTGGCCCATGTGCTGTGTTGTGCGCCGGGGGCGAATGCGGCGACCAAGAAACTGTTGTTGGCCAGTGCCATGCAGCCTTCGGGTGAGTTGCTGGATGAGGCGGCCCAGTGGTTCAGCGAAGCGGTGATCGGCGCTGAAGGGGTCGAGGGGACCATGGCTTTCGTACAAAAAAGAAAACCGGGGTGGGCCCCTTGAAAAGCTTCGCGAGCAGGCTCGCTTCCACAGTTGAAATGCATTCCCCTGTGGGAGCGGGCTTGCTCGCGAAGAAGGCCTGACAGGCAATACCAATACCAGAGGAACAACCCAATGCCCGCCCTCACAAAAATCCTGATCGCCAACCGCGGTGAAATCGCCTGCCGCATCCAGCGCACCGCCCAGGCCCTGGGCTACCGCACCGTCGCCGTGTTCAGCGATGCCGATGCCGACGCGCTGCATGTGCAAATGGCCGACGAAGCCGTGCACATCGGCCCGGCCCCGGTGCAACAGTCCTACCTGAACATCCCGGCGATCATCGAGGCGGCCCGTCGCACGGGGGCGGACGCAATCCATCCCGGCTACGGGTTTCTCTCGGAAAACGCCGGGTTCGCCCGCGCCTGCCAGCAGGCCGGTATCACCTTCATCGGTCCCGGCCCCGAAGCCATCGAACTGATGGGCAGCAAGCGCCTGTCGAAAATCGCCATGCTTGAGGCCGGTGTGCAGTGCATCGCCGGCTATCAGGGGGCTGAACAGGATGACGCGGCACTGTGCCGTGAGGCCGAGCGCATCGGCTATCCCCTGATGATCAAGGCCAGCGCCGGCGGTGGCGGGCGCGGCATGCGACTGGTGCACGATGCCGGTGATTTGCCGGAGCAGCTTCGCACCGCGCGCTCCGAAGCCCTGCACGGCTTTGGCAGCGACGAATTGATCCTCGAACAGGCACTGATCGAACCACGGCATGTCGAGGTTCAACTGTTCGGCGATCAGCACGGCAACCTGGTTTACCTCGGCGAGCGCGATTGCTCGATCCAGCGTCGCCATCAGAAAGTCATCGAGGAAGCGCCCTGCCCGGTGATGACGGCTGAACTGCGCCAGGCCATGGGTGAAGCGGCGCTCAAGGCCGGTCGTGCGGTGAACTACGTCGGCGCGGGCACCGTGGAATTCCTGCTGGATGCCCACGGCCGCTTCTACTTCCTGGAGATGAACACCCGCCTGCAAGTGGAGCACCCGGTCACTGAACTGATCACCGGCCTGGACCTGGTCGCCTGGCAACTCAACGTCGCCGAAGGACAACCGCTGCCGCTGCGTCAGGAGCAGGTGCAACTCAAGGGCCATGCGATGGAAGTGCGCCTGTATGCCGAAGACCCGACCCAGGGTTTTCTGCCGCAAACCGGGCGCATCGCCGCCTGGGAACCGGCGCTGCACAGTGACGTACGCATCGACCATGGCCTGATCGAAGGCCGGCAGGTCAGCCCCTTCTACGATCCGATGCTGGGCAAGATCATCGCCCATGGCGCCACCCGCGAAGAAGCCCGGCGCAAGTTGCTGCGGGCGGTACAGGACAGCGTGCTGCTGGGGGTGCAGAGCAATCAGCGCCTGCTCTCCAGCCTGTTGCAGCACCCGCACTTCATCAGCGGTCAATTCAGTACCGGATTCATTGCCCGGCACTTCGCCGAGCATCCGTGGCTGCAGCCCCATGTGCCCCGCGCGGAAGAACTGGCGATTGGCGCCGCCCTGCTCTATCAGGCCTCGGCGCAGGCGCACCCTGGGCCATTGGCCGGTTGGCGCAACAACGCCAGTGTGCCGCTGCACTATCGCCTGGGCTTGGAAGACCAGGAATGGTCCGTGGCGTTGAACGCCGAGCCGGGCGAGGCGTACCGGATCCAGGTCGCCAGCCGTCAACTTGACCTGAAGATCATCGACTGCGACGGCCGCTGGGCCACGCTGGACATCGACGGCGTCCGTCAACGCCATGCCTACCGGATGCATGCCGGGCAACTCTGCCTGTTCACCCGTCCGGGCAGCCTGCGCCTGGAGGACCGGACCCAGGCGTTGGTCAACTGCCAGGCCAGTGTCAGCTCCGGCACCCTCAAGGCACCGATGGACGGGGCGATTGTCGATGTACTGGTCAGTGAAGGCAGCCTGGTCAGCAAAGGCCAACTGCTGGTGGTGCTGGAGGCCATGAAAATGGAGCATCCGCTCAAGTCGGGCATCGACGGCGTACTCAAGCGCTTGCAGGTGCGGGTCGGCGATCAGGTCAGGAACCGGCAGATTTTGCTGGAGGTGGAATAAGCCGCTAGGCGGAACGACCGGGTTTGGCTACGCTCAAAGCCTATCAGGACGCGGATACCAGGAACCCTGCGATGCCTCATTGGCTGGTCATTGATCTGGAAGCCACCACCGATGAGGGTGGTTGGCCAGTAACGGAAATGGAAATTATCGAAATCGGCGCCACCCTGGTGGACCGCAAAGGGCGCGAAGTGGACCACTTCCAGTGCTTTGTGCGGCCATTGCGGCGGCCGCTGCTGACGCCGTTTTGCCGGCAACTGACGCACATCACCCAGGCGGACGTCGACTCGGCCCGCACGCTGAGCGAAATCTGGCCGGCCTTCGAGCAATGGCTCGGGCAGCATCATTCGCAACTGGAAGGCTGGGTCAGTTGGGGCGATTACGATCGCCGGCAGCTCATTCAGGAATGGCAGCACCTGCAACTCGATAGCGTCCTGAGCCGCACACCGCACATCAACCTCAAGCAACGCTTCGCCAAGGCCCGGCGCCTGGAAAGGCCGCTGGGGCTCAATGGCGCGCTGCAACTGGCTGGCCTGCAATTCACCGGCCAGCAACACCGGGCCCTGGAGGATGCGCGCAATACGGCACGCCTGCTGCCACAGATTCTCCCCCCTCTGGAGAGGTGACGACACCGGCCCCCTTGTGCATACTGGCCGGCCCTTTTTAGCCCTTTTCGAGGAATCGCCCATGTTTAAAGTCAACGAGTACTTCGACGGCACCGTCAAGTCGATCGCCTTTGGCACCGCTGAAGGTCCTGCGACCATTGGCGTCATGGCTCCGGGCGAATATGAGTTCGGCACCAGCCAGCGTGAAATCATGCACGTCGTGTCCGGCGCGCTGACCGTCAAGCTGCCAGACAGCAACGACTGGGAAACCTTTGCCGCCGGCAGCCAGTTCAACGTGCCCGCCAACAGCAAGTTCCAGCTGAAAGTGGCCGTCGACACCGCTTACCTGTGCGAATACCGCGGCTAAAACCCTGGGGTTTCACAGCGACAAAAAAATGCCCGTGTTCTTGCAACACGGGCATTTTTTCATTCCAGGACGGTCACCGGCATGCCGACTTCCAGCCGGCCATTGCCGTCATTGACCAGATTCTGTCCGAACATCGCGCCATCGGCCTCGGCACGGTACTGCTGCAAGGTCGCCAACGGTTCACGATCTTCGCTACGCACCCCGGTTTGCGGGTCGATGGTAGTCAGGATGCAGCGCGAGCACGACTTGACGACCCGGAACTCGACCTCGCCGATGCGAATGCGTTTCCAGCCGTCCTCGGCATAGGCTTCACTGCCTTCGATCACCAGGTTCGGTCGAAAACGCAGCATTTCCAGCGGACGACCGACCCGCTGCGACAGATCTTGCAGCGACGCCTCGCCAATCAGCAACAGCGGGAAGCCATCGGCGAACGCCACCTGATCGTCGTCCTTGCCATAACCGGCCTGGGTGGTGCGTGCCCGATCCAGCGGCACTTGCACCAGGCGCGTCGGCTTGCCAATGAATGCGCTGACCCAGGCTGCCGCCGCGTCGCCCGCATCCGGAACACGCAACGTGTCCCGCCAGATGGTTACGCCGCGCAGTTCGGCCTCGCTGCCGGGTAACGCGATATCGATCGGTGAGTGGCCCGGGGCGTTGAGGGTCAAGCCGCCCCCGGCATTCCACAACGCCGACAGTTGGCTCATCTGCGCCACCGCCCGCTGGGTCAGGAAACGACCGCTGGCCTCGTCCACCAGCATCCAGCGTCGATCGCCATCCAGCCCCAGCTTGTCGAGGCCGACCTGCTGCAAGGTCTCGCCCTTGCCGGATTTCAACGGATAACGATAAAGCGCGCTCAGACGCAGCATGGCCAGCTCCCTGGTGAGTCAAAAACGCCACCCTATACGAGCTTGATCGCCGAATCAAAGTCAGGAACCGGGCACTGCATACATTGTGGGAGCGGGCTCGCTCGCGAAGAGGGCGTGTCAGTCGACATCATTGCTGCCTGACACACCGCCTTCGCGAGCAAGCCCGCTCCCACATGGGGCGTTCCATTATCAGGCGGGCACTTCGTCAAGCATCAAACGCTGGCGCACCACGTCGACCAGTTTGTCCGGCTGGAATTTGGAGAGGAAGTTGTCGCACCCGACCTTCTTGACCATCGAATCGTTGAAGCTGCCAGACAACGACGTGTGCAGTACCACATACAGCCCGCGCAGGCGCGGGTCGTTGCGGATCTCCGTGGTCAGGCGATAGCCATCCATCTCCGGCATTTCCGCGTCGGTGAAGACCATCAGCAGTTTGTCGGTCATGTTCACGCCGGTGTCGGCCCAGGCCTTGAGCATGTTCAAGGCCTTCAAACCATCACTGGCGATGTGCATTTTCACCCCCAGTTGTCCCAGGGTGTCGCGCAGTTGCGCCAGGGCCACGTTGGAGTCATCCACCAGCAGCACTTCACGGCCACGGGCGCGTTCCAGCACCGGATCGGCCAGTTTTTCCCGGGATACCTTGGCGTTGTAAGGCACGATTTCAGCCAGGACTTTTTCCACATCGATGATTTCCACCAACTGATCGTCGACCTTGCTGATGGCGGTCAGGTAATGCTGGCGACCGGCGCTGGTCGGCGGTGGCAGGATGGCTTCCCAGTTCATGTTGACGATACGGTCCACGCCGCCGACCAGGAACGCCTGCACCGAACGGTTGTATTCGGTCACGATGATCGTGCTGTTCGGGCCCGGCACCAGGGGGCGCATGCCAATCGCCTGGGACAGGTCGATCACCGGCAGGGTCTGGCCACGCAGGTTGACCACGCCGCAAACGAACGGATGACGCTGTGGCATCAACGTCAGTTTTGGCAGTTGCAGCACTTCCTGCACTTTGAACACGTTGATCGCGAACAATTGCCGTCCGGCCAGCCGGAACATGAGAATTTCCAGGCGATTCTCACCCACCAGTTGCGTACGTTGGTCTACCGTATCGAGAATGCCAGCCATCAAAGACTCCGGGGCTTGTACTGATGAATTCACTAATAGAGCGTTATCGGCTGTTTTTGACAGACCTTGACCCCCTATAAAACGCTACGCTCAAACATTGATGTCACATTAGCATCATGCTTTACTGGCGTTGTGATTTCATCTGCTACAGTCTCTGCGACGCGACCGTTGTTTTTACGATAGGTTCCGCTGCGTAAGGGATTCCCCTATCAACAATCAGGCAAAACCTGATATTCGCAATATCCAATAGCCATTAATGTGACGCCATTCTCATTGCATGAATGGAGTCAGGCTTTTGTGTGCGATCGCAAGTCAGTGGCCATCCACTCTGTCAAGCCGTTCCCAAGCCTGGACCCAAACCGGTCGGAACGCGATCTCACCACGAAACCGTTGCGTCAGGACGCCCCTCGTCCTGGTCGGCACACACGACATCCCCTCATTAGTCATGACGTTGTGGAGATAAGCATGCCGAACAATCGTAGTGAGTGGGCAAAGCGGGTCCCGGAATTTCTGATCGAGGCTGAATTGCTGCTGGCCAAGACCGAGGAATGCCTGAGTCACCTGCAACTGATCAGTAATGACAAAGACGCCATCGACTGCATGCTCAGCACCCTCCTCAAGCTGGCCACCAAGGCGGACGCCCTGGCGCTGGCCGCGGTCTCGGAGTTCTCGCTGCACATCCATAGCCTGCTCAACCACGCGCAGAATCACATGGAGCTGCACGACGAAGCCCTGGGCGCACTGAAGGACTGCCTGACACTGATCGCCTGGCAACTGGAGTTGATCGACCAGAACACCGGCCAGCTGAGTCTCGATGAAAGTGAGCAGACGACCCTGATCGAAGCCTTCGCCCTGCAGGTGGGTCAACGTCACTATCAACCTACCCTCAACTCCAGGCCTTTCACACTTATTCCCTATCTGGAGTGGCAGGCTTAAAGTGACAGAAACGTGTCGTATTTCACACTTTGTTGCCACAGGTGCGCAGTAACTTGAATACGCCGATGTCGTATTTGAATACCGCCTATCCATTACCGACAGCCCGCAAACAAACAACTCTTCCTCCAGGTAAATGAATACCTGTCTAGAACAGGGTTTTCCCTGGCATTTAAATACCCGATTCCAGAAAAACCCCATCCCGATGACGACCACAACACTTTCCAATGTGGAACTTATGTCCAGAACGCCCTGATTCCTGACTCCCTGGACATATATCACAGGCGCGACCAACGGTATCTTAAGTGGTATTATGCCGCCCATTAGTTGGCGCCAATTAATGGCAACATGAATACCACGGTCTTTGCCCGAGCAAGTAATTGGCGGGGTTTCTTATACAGAAACTGTGCACCGTTGGCGTTGTTGTACAAGATTACACACAGAGGCCCGTCAGCCAGCATGACCGGCCTGCCCGCAGCGAACTTCCCATTGGCTCCATCCGCTATGTACGCCAGCCTCAAGTCAATCGCCACGTGGCCACCTTCACGAGAAAACGCGCGTCGGTTTACGCTTGCGTTATGTGCCTGCTCCACCTTCGGCAGCCTGCTGATCTATGGCTTTTCCGCTCACCTGCCACTGGGCCTGCTGCTACTCAACATGGCGGCCCTTGGCTGTGTCTGGGTGCAATATCGCCTGTCGCGCAAGTCGATCAAGTTCCAGCCGCAGGAACTGGCCGACCGCCTGCTCGAAGTCCAGGAAAACGAGCGTCATCGGCTCAGTCGGGAACTGCATGACGACATAGGCCAGCTGCTGACCGCCGCCAAACTGCAAAGTGACTGGCTCAAACGCCGGATACCGGAAGAACTCCAGGGGCAATGTTCCGTACTGTGCGACACCCTGGATGAAACCCTCGCCAAAGTCCGCGATGTGTCGGCCATCCTCAATCCCCGGCAGTTGACCAGCCTTGGGCTTGAAGCCAGCCTGCGTGCCCATCTGCTCAAGACGCTGGCCAACACCTCGGTGCACTGGAGCCTGGAATGCCATCAACGCCTGACCGGGATTCCGGAAGAAATGGCGGTGGCGGCCTTTCGTATCACCCAGGAAGCGGTCACCAACATTTTGCGGCACGCCCAGGCGAAGAACCTGCTGGTCTGCCTGCAACGTTTGCCCCAGGGCCTGACGTTATCAATCAGTGACGACGGCCAGGGTTTTGCACCGGCCACCGATCCGGGGCGCGAGGGACAGCGCGGCATGGCCGGCATGTCGGAGCGTATCCATCAACTGGGCGGCACTCTGACGGTCACCAGCGAACCGGGCAAAGGCACTCAAATCGAAGCTCTCTTCCCCTGGGCGCCGCGCGCGCTTGAGCGGGCCAGTACGAATAAGGTTATGCATTGACTTGTAACTTACTTCTGGTGGATGACCACTCGCTGATCAGGGCTGGCGTGCGTGCCCTGGTGCTGGACCTTCCCGGCTACGCCGTCATCGGCGAGGCCAATGACGGATCGCAACTGCTGGCAATGGTCGAGCATCTGTCCCCGGATATCGTGCTGCTGGATATTTCCATGAAGCAGACCGGTGGCCTTGAGGCCCTGCAGCAACTCAAGCGTGTCCGGCCGCACAGCAAAGTGTTGATCCTGTCGATGCACACCGACCCTGCGCTCATCATGCAGGCGCTGGAGTCCGGTGCTCACGGTTACTTGCTCAAGGACACCACGGCCACCGAACTGGAACATGCGCTGGAAGCCTTGCGCAACGGCGAGCGCTACCTGAGCCCGGCCATTGCCCATACCGTCATCACCCAGGCGCTGACCCGTAACCAGAAAAACCCGGACCCCGCGGACTCGCACAACCTCACGGCCCGCCAGCTGGAAATCCTGCGGCTGATTGTCCGGGGCAAATCCACCCGGGAAATTGCCAACGGCCTGGGCCTGAGCGTCAAGACCGTCGAAACCCATCGTTCGCAGATCATGAAGCGCTTGCAGATCTATGACGTGGCCGGGCTGGTGCTGTTCGCCGTGCGCGAGCAGATCATCAGTCTGGACGACTGACAGACTGCGTCGCACTTAACAGCGGCGAATCGACGGGCAAATGCACCCTCAACGCCGCTGGACGCGCCGAGAAACGCAGGCTGTCACCCTCCAGCGGCTCTCCATCGAGATTGATGTACAGGCCTTCCGAAGCCTTGATCTCGACCCATGGCAGGCGGGCCCGCACGAACATGTTGTCGATACCGAAACCATCGGCCAGCAGGTTTTTCAAGGTGCCCACCACTTCCTGCGGGGCAGGCAAAATGCTGATATCGAGCAAACCGTCGTCAGCCAGCGCCTGCGGGCACAGCACATGACCGCCCCCCGCCTGCCGGCCATTACCGATGCCCAATGCCAACAGATCACCACTCCAGTGAAAGTCCGGCCCCTGCAACTCGCCATACGCCGCGTGCAGCTCACTGAACCGTGACAAGCCCGTAAACAGGTACGCGGCGCCCCCGAGGACCTTTTTCAGTTCCTCGGAGGTATTGGCCGTTACCTGGCTGCCAAAACCACCTGTCGCCATGTTGAGGAATATCTGCCCGCCAACTTCCCCCAGATCAATGGCGCTCGGCGCCACCTCCAGCAGGTCCAGGGCTTGCTCGGGCTCCAGGGGAACACCGGCGGCGCGCGCAAAATCATTGGCGGTTCCCAGCGGCATCAAGACCAGGCTGGCTGGCGTCGATTGCACAGCCATGGCTTCGGCGATATCACGCAAGGTGCCGTCCCCACCGCCGGCGATGATCTGCGTATAACCCGCAGCCAGGGCTTCCTTCACCAGGCGCTGTGCATCGCCCGCCTCCCAGGTCAGCCGGACGGCCAGCTCCCAACCTTGCTCGCGCTTGCTCTCGACAGCAGCGCGAACCGCCTCGTTGAGCGCCTGTTTGCCATGCAGAATCAACAGTGCCTTGCGTTCGCCCATGTGCAGTTCCCCCGAAGAATTTGAATGCTGCCTGGGAGATGTTGACCCTGTGCCGACCGATAAAAGTCGATGCCAATCAATTTATTTTCGACAGGGTCATCCTGAGTCCGACAACGCGGGATTTTTCTTACAAAACCTGAGGAATCGGCTTAATTGACCATTGGGTGAGATTAGGACACTTTGGTGTCCAGATTTTTCACAGCAAAGGAACAATGGGTATGGAATCTCGTGTCGTTGAGCTGGAAACGCACCTCAAGTACATCCGCAAAGACATGGAAGACGTACGCAACGAAGTCAGGTCCATCAAACATCGACTGGCCTATGCCGCTGGCGGAACGGTTGTCCTGCTTGGCCTCATGGCCTGGATCGCCAACAGCCGTTTCGAACAGGTGGTGACGCTGCTCCTGGCGCATTGATCGCTCATGAACGCCAAACCCGGCTGGATCAACCGGGCAAGCATTGTAAAACCTCAGCTCAGCACTTCACTCAGCGGGATAAAGTTCACCGGGTCACCGGCCACCAGCGTGCGATGCTCCAGCACTTCCACCAGTCCATCAGCCCAGGCGGCACTGCGCAGTACACCGGAACTCTGATTTTTGTAGATGATTGCCCGGCCATTTTCCAGACGACCGCGCAAGTATTCACGTCGATTGCCAGCGATAGGCCAGTCAAACCCTGCCGGTACTTGCACCTTAAGCGGCTCGACCTGCTGGACGCCTTGGCGACGCAACAGATAAGGCCTGGCCAGCAAGGCGAAGGTCACCAACGTCGATGCCGGATTACCGGGCAAGCCGATCACGGGCACGCCGCGGAAATGCCCGAAAGTCAGCGGTTTCCCAGGCTTGATCGCGAGCTTCCACAAACTCAGCTCACCCTCTTCGCGCAATGCAATGCCCAGGAAATCAGCCTCGCCCACCGATACGCCACCGGTAGAAAGGATCAGGTCGACATCCTTCAATTCGCCCAGTCGCATGCGAGTGGTGGCCAGGTCATCGGGAAGAATGCCCGCGTCAATCACCTCACAGCCCAACCGCTGCAACCAGCTGCAGAGCAAGACACGATTACTGTTATAGATCTGCCCTGGCCCAAGCGCCTGACCCGGCTCAATCAACTCATCTCCGGTCGACAGGACCGCAACGCGTACCTTGCGAATGACATCCAGCGCGGCGCAACCGAGCGAGGCAGCCAGACCTTGTTCAATCGGCCCCAGGCGCGTGCCCGCCGGCAAAATCAATTCACCGACCGTGGTTTCCTGGCCTTGTGGACGGATGTTTTGCCCAATGACCAGGGTTTCGGTGAAGCGCACTCGCTCATCCGCCTGGATTTCGGTGTTTTCCTGCATCTCGACACAATCGGCGCCAGCGGGAACAGGCGCCCCGGTGAAGATTCGTGCACAAGTACCCGGTCTCAAGGCATCAGGTGCCTGACCGGCAAAGATCTTCTGGCTGACGACCAGCGGCTCTCCGGTCCAGTCGGCCACGCGTAGCGCATAACCGTCCATGGCACTGTTGGGCCAGGGTGGCAGGTCCAGCGTCGACACCAGATCCTCAGCCAGCACCCGCCCTTCGACCTGCGCCAGCGGCAAGCGCTCACGCGCGACAATCCTTGAGGCGTCCGCCATTTCCAGCAAACGGGCCAGCGCCACTTCGACCGGCATCAGGCTGCCGGTCTTGCCCGGCTTACCCGCGGGATTCACAGGGAGCCGCCTGTTTCAGATGAGTCACGAAATTGCAGGGACGATGCCGCGAATCCAGCTGCTCGGCCAGAATGCCATCCCAGCCGGTGCGTACGGCATTGGTCGAACCCGGCAGACAGCAGACCAGCGTGCCGTTGGCCAGACCCGCCAGAGCGCGGGACTGGACGGTGGATGTACCGATGTCAGCCACCGAAATCTGCCGGAACAACTCGCCAAATCCATCGACTTGCTTGTCGAGCAGGCAACTCACCGCTTCAGGCGTGCTGTCGCGCCCGGTGAAACCGGTGCCGCCCGTGATCAACACCACCTGTACGACCTCGTCGGCAATCCAGTGGGCGACTTGCGCGCGAATTTTGTAGAGATCATCTTTGAGCAACACCCGGGAAGCCAGGTGATGGCCGGCCGCCGTCAAGCGGTCGACAAAGACCTGGCCCGAGGTGTCGGTTTCCAGGGTACGGGTATCGCTGACCGTCAGCACAGCGATGTTGAGCGGTGCAAAAGGTACTTCAGCCTTGGTAGTCATAGGCTCGTCCAGTTGTAGGATAAACAGCCCGGTGTTATATCACAGCGCCCCATTTTTTCGCCGCCCCCATGGAGACTCGCCATGACCTCGAATTCGGATTTGCCGCCCTGCTCCATTCTCCTCCTGGCGGGTGGTCGCGGCCAACGGATGGGCGGTCAGGATAAAGGCCTGGTGCAATGGCAAGGCGAGCCGCTGATCGCACATTTGCACCGCAAGACGCGCCCGCTGAGCGATGACCTGATCATTTCCTGCAACCGCAATCTTGAAAAATATGCGCCCTACGCCGACCAATTGGTTCACGACGATGAAGGCGATTTCCCCGGGCCGCTGGCCGGTATCCGGGCCGGCCTGAAAGCGGCTCGTCACACGCACTTGCTGGTCCTGCCGTGTGATGTGCCGCGTATTGATGAGGCGCTGCTGGCCAGCATGCGCGACACCGCCCGCCAGCATCCCGACAAGCCGTTGATGCTGCGTCATGACGAACACTGGGAACCGTTGTTGTGCGTGATTCCCGTCGCCCTGCTTGAAGATTTCGAAAATGCCTGGAGCGCCGGTGAGCGCAGCCCGGGGCGGATCATGCGCAAGCTGGGCGCAACTGCGCTACAGTGCCCTGATAACGACCCGCGCCTGGCGAACCTCAACACCCCGGAATTGCTAAGCGCACATAACACCGTGTCAGACTGACAGCACGCGAGGAACTTGCACGTGTTGCATACGTCTGAAGCTCAGTAAACAGAAGAAATCAT
Source organism: Pseudomonas fluorescens (assembly GCF_902498195.1). GTDB lineage: Bacteria > Pseudomonadota > Gammaproteobacteria > Pseudomonadales > Pseudomonadaceae > Aquipseudomonas > Aquipseudomonas fluorescens_BU. The sequence continues at coordinate 71,196 of NZ_CABVIY010000007.1, forward strand.
TTTCGGAGACACACCCATGACTCAACGGACCCTGGCCACTTTCATGCTCGCACTGGGCCTCGCTACCCTCGCCGGTTGCGCTTCGCCTACCGTGATCACCTTGAATGACGGTCGCGAAATCCAGGCCGTCGACACGCCAAATTATGACAAGGATTCGGGCTTCTACGAATTCGAACAACTCGATGGCAAGCAGACCCGCATCAACAAGGATCAGGTTCGCACCGTTAAAGAGTTGTAATCTGCGCGGCGACTCCCGGATACAAAAATGCCCCGACTCGTCGGGGCATTTGCTTATCTGATAGTTACGGGGTCGGTTCTTTCGCCAGCTTGTCCACGCGGGTCAGTGCCTGCGTGGCTTCGGTAATACATCTCTTGTCGTCATTCGCGGCGTTCGCCGCTTCCGCGCTGGCCTGCATCCGCTTGACTTCCATGCTGGTATTTTCGGACGTGGCTGGCAGGGTCGTCACCTTGTCCCGCAGCTCCTGGAGCTTGATGGTGCAAAGGTCGTGGTCCGCAGCGAATGCGGGAGAGGCCAACATTGCAGTGCAAATCAACATGCCAGCGAAAACGGTACGTTTCATGGGTATCTCCTTGCATGGAAAGCCTCGGGGCTGCCGAAAGATTCGGCTGCCGTGTCGAGGTCTTTGAACGCCACGGGCGTGGGGCCTGTTCAAATGACTGCAAACCGGCCCATAAATTCGATTTTTTCAAACCTCGCCCCTGATCGCCCACTGGCCCGATCGATCACCATTGCAGGGTAATTGCGCTCTGAAACTCCCTTTCCTGGCCTGTGACCGGATCCACGAATTTCAACCCTTGGGCCAGCAGCTTCAAAGGATTGGCGTAATCATCCTCCACATCCTTGAGTACTTGAGGATAGAACGGATCGTTGCAGATACTTGCGCCCAATGCCGTCATGTGCACCCGCAACTGGTGTTTCTTGCCGGTCACCGGGTAAAGGCCATAACGCCAGAGATCACCCTGCTTCTCCCTGACTTCGACAGCCGTTTCAGTGTTAGGGGCGCCCGGCCCTTCCTGCATACGGAAGAACGGTTCGCCGTCAATGAGTCGGCTTTTATGAACCAGGGGAAACGAGTGCTCCGGCAGTGCGCGGGCAATGGCCTCATACCGTTTTTCGATCTGTCGGGAAGGAAACAACGATTGATACGCCGAGCGGCTCTGGGGGTTGGCGGAAAACAACACCAGTCCCGCCGTATGCCGGTCAATGCGATGCAGGGGCACCAGGTGCGGGTTGTCCAGGCGACGGATCAGCCGTCTGAGCAAGGTCTGTTCGACGTACTCACCCGCCGGTGTCACGGGCAGGAAATGCGGCTTGTCCGCCACGACCAGATGCTCGTCCGCGTACAGGATCGACTCGACCACCGGGATCGGCTTCTCGTCCGGTACTTCGCGGAAATAGTGAATGCGCAGACCTTCCTTGTAGGGAAGGTCCAGGGCGATGGGTGCACCCTGCCCGTCCAGGACGCGGCCACGGGCGATCCGGTCCAACCATTGTTCTCGACCGATGGCGCTGAAATGCTCGCACAGGCAATCGAAAACGGTCTGCCACGAGCCAGGCGGCAAGTAGAGCGTGCTGGCCTGACTCTGTGCGGCGGAAAAAGATGAACTGGACATACGGAACGCTCTAACTCTCAATGCAGGGCGGCATTATCCAACAGCGGCGGGAACGAACCTAGCAGAGATTCCTCAGGCAGGAATCCGGTTGCGCGCCGCGGCCTCGGTGTACTCCTTGAGCCAGCGCAGTACGTCGACCGCCTCCCAGCGACTGGGGTCATAAAGCGCATACAACAGGCTCTGGTAGCCCACCACATCCAGTGGCCGGTGGTAGCCGGCGCGCTGGAACAAGGCTTCGATTTCAGCGAAACAGGTATTGAAATGCAGTTTGTTGAAAGGCGTCTTCCCTTCCGTCACCAGCCCGTCCAGGCGCAATTCGAGGACCGCCTCGCGCACCACGTCCACCGACATCCGGTTCACGCTGCTCTTCAATTGTTCGACATTAACCACGATTTATCCCTCTCACGCCCGGACATGGCTGCTCGCCCCTCAACACAGGGAGCGTAATGCAGCCATCCGGATAACTGTATGCGCATACAGTATCCGAATCACACCGTTTAAGCCAAGGGGATCAATCGCCAAGTTCGACCGACGGGATGGCGCCGTCACAAAAATCGATTAACGCAGGAAGGACACGACATCGTCGGATCCGAACGGCCAGCCCAGCTCAGCCCCGGTGTCGACCCGACGCAATACCGGAATGCGCAGGCTGTAGGCTGCGAACCAGGTCTCGTCGTCAGCGATGTCCACCAGTTCCACCAGCAGGCCGCGCTCGACAAACTCCATCAACATGGCTTCGGCCACTTCACAGAGGTGACACCCCAGGGTGCCGAACAGCTGACATTCAGGAGGCATGTGCGCTCAACCAGAAAAATTGAGTGCTTATTCTAGGCCCGCCCCGAAAAACCGTCGAGCGCCCGCGCGCCATGGCCCGGCAACGACCGGGCCTGACCCGCTGGAACTCAGTCCTGGCTGACAGCGCCGATCTTGTGCACCGACAGATCCGCGCCGTAATACTCTTCTTCCTGGCTCAAACGCAGGCCATGGAACGCCTTGATCGCGCCATACACCGCGAAGCCACCGGCCAATGCCACACCCACGCCCAGCCCCGTGCCGATCAGCTGGCTGATCAGGCTCACCCCGCCCAGCCCACCCAGTGCGCTCTGGCCGAAGATGCCGCAGGCGATCCCGCCCCACACACCGCACAGGCCGTGCAGCGGCCAGACACCCAATACGTCGTCGATGTGCCATTTGCCCTGGGCGGCGGTAAAGCACCAGACGAACAAAGCCCCGGCAATGGCGCCGGTCACCAGTGCGCCCACAGGGTGCATCAAGTCGGAGCCGGCACAGATCGCAACTAGCCCGGCCAGTGGACCGTTGTGCAGAAAGCCCGGGTCATTGCGTCCGACAATCAAGGCCGACACCGTGCCACCCACCATGGCCATCAGCGAGTTCACCGCCACCAGTCCGCTGACCCCTTGCAAGGTTTGCGCGCTCATCACGTTGAAACCGAACCAGCCAACGATCAGGATCCACGACCCCAATGCCAGAAACGGAATGCTCGACGGCGCGAAGGCCACCAGGCGCCCTTCGCGATATCGACCGTTGCGCGGCCCCAGCAGCAACACCGCCGCCAGCGCCAGCCAACCGCCCATGGCGTGGACCACCACGGAGCCTGCGAAGTCATGGAAGCTGGCGCCGAAACGCTCCAGCAACCAGGCCTGCAGACCGAAATTGCCGTTCCAGATCATGCCTTCGAAAAAGGGATAGATGAACGCCACGATCAGTGCTGTCGCGCACAGCTGCGGCACGAACCGCGCACGTTCGGCGATGCCGCCGGAAATAATCGCCGGAATGGCCGCAGCAAAGGTCAGCAAAAAGAAAAACTTCACCAGTCCGTAGCCGTGATCGGCATTGATCACGGCCGCCGGTTGCATAAAGGTCACGCCGTAGGAAATCCAATAGCCTATAAAGAAGTAAGCCAAGGTCGAAACGGCGAAGTCGCTCAGGATCTTCGACAGCGCGTTGACCTGGTTTTTTTGTCGAACCGTACCGACTTCGAGAAAGGCGAAACCGGCGTGCATGGCCAGTACCATGACCGCACCGATCAGAATGAACAGCGTATTGGAGCTATGGACCAGGCTGTCCACAGCGCTTTGCAGGTTTTCCATGGATTAGGCAGACCTTAAGGCTGAAAAAGCACCAAAGCAGTTCGCGCGGGCAATCCATGCACCAAGTTGTGACGCGCCGACTCACGTGCGTCACTCCCGATGAACCGCTTTGGCGCACAGGGTTCGTCAAGACCAATCACGACCGGCTCATTGGCCCGGTTTCTGATTGTTGGATTCAAGGTTTCAGGTCAATCGTGCCCGGCAACAGCGCAGTCGCGTTGTCGGGCGCACCACGACATAGCAAAAGATGTACCAGTCATTTGTACTGAACCTTCGCACAAGGCTCATACTCGAACGTTTCAGACGCCACTTATGGAGATCACCAATGGCCAGCATCAAGGCAAAGACTGCTCAAGAAATCCTGATGAACGATTTTCAGACACTGGTCAGCGACACCGAGCGGTTGCTGGAACACACGGCCACCCTGGCAGGTGATCAGGCAGACGAGTTGCGCGAGCAGATCCATGACAGCCTGCTGCGTGCCCGGGAAACCTTGAAGCTGACGGAAGACTCCCTTCGCGAACGTGGCAAGGCGGCCGTCACCGCCACCGAGGACTACGTTCAGGCCAACCCATGGCAATCGGTCGGCATTGCCGCCGGGGTGGGGTTCCTGATCGGTCTGCTGGCGACCCGGCGCTAATCATGGCGATTGAAGATCTCGGCTCGTCCACGACGGGCGCCAGTTCCTCATCGCGACGCCTGGGTGCCGCCGTGCTTGGATTGCTGCACAGCCATGTCGAACTGTTCGGCATCGAATTGCAGGAACAGAAAGCCCGCACCGTCAGCCTGCTGCTATTTGCCGGCCTGGCATTGGTGTTTGCACTGCTGTTGCTGGTGGGGTTGTCGACGCTGGTGCTGATCCTGTTTTGGGACACTTACCGCCTCGCCGCCATCATCGGCCTTTGCGTGTTCTATACCCTGGCGGCAGTCTTCTGCGGCATTCGCCTGAGAGCGGCGATCTTCGATGAGTCTTCGCCCTTCCACGGCACCCTGGAAGAACTGGCCAACGACCGGGAGCGCCTGTTGCCATGAACCTGCCTGAACTGCCTCGCAACAGCTCGCGCGCGGAAATGCGCAAGACGTTGATCCGCTTGCGCATGGAAATGCACCGCCAGGAAATCCGCCACGAATCCGCGCAACTGCTGCAGCCCTTGCACCGTGTTCGCGGGATGACGCAAAACCTGCATGACGGCCTCGGCATCAAGCACGCTCCCTTGTGGGGCGTGGCGGCGGTTACCCTGCTGGGGTTTCTGACCGGCAAAGGTGCCAAGGGCGGCGGCACCAGCAGCCTGACTCGGCTGATCCGCCTTGGCACCACGCTGGGGCCGCTGATCAAACTGGTCATGCAAGGCGGTTCGCGAAAACCCTAAGCTGTCACTTTCTGGCTAAATTCTTGCACTATCCACGGGATGAACCTCTTTATCGAGGGGTTCAACCCTGTGCGCCTACCCGGTCATCAGGCTTCATCCAAAAACAAGATCGACTAAGGAGGCCTTGTGATCGACGGGCAACCGCTTGCCTGCTTTCAGCCGTTCATCGATACCGCCACCGGCCGTATCGCCGGTGTCGAGGCACTGGGGCGACTGCGTCAGGCAGATGGTCAGCTGGCATCGGTCGGGCCGTTGTTCGCCGACCCGCGCACCAACGCGGTAGCGCTGCGCCGCCTGGATCGCCAACTGCGCAATAACGCGTTGAGCCGCCTGCATGAGGCACCCTCCGACTGGTTTCTCAGCCTGAACATTTCCCCTCGCTGGATCAGCCGCTTGCGCCCGGACCAGCCCTTGCCGAGCCTCAAGCAGCTGGGTAAATACGGTGTCGACCCACGGCGAATCGTCTTCGAGATCACCGAACTGGGGGGTGATATCCAGCGCCTGGCCCAAGTGGTGGCGCGTTACCGCCTGGCCGGCGCTCGGATTGCGATCGACGACTTCGGTGCCGGTTACTCCCAGCTCGATCGCGTGCTGGCCCTGCAACCGGACATTCTCAAGCTCGACATGCGTTTGTTCCAGGCGGCCGCATTGGGCGGACCGAGCAGCGACGTGGTCAAGGCCCTGGCACAAATGGCCGAAAAAACCGGGTGCTGGATCATCGCCGAAGGCGTGGAAACCGACGCACAGCTCAATTTTGCGCTGGAGTGCGGTTCACGTTACGTGCAGGGATTTCTGTTTGCCGGGGCACAAGAGGGTTTCTTTTCCAGCGACGCCTTCGTCGAGCGTTTTGCACAACTGCGCCAGGGCTACGTTCAACAAAAACTGGCCGAGCGCGGTCGGCTGATGATCATGCGCCAGCAACTCAGTGAACTGATGGCGATCCTGCAAGCCTGGGCGCAGGCGCGCGCCCCGCTCAGTGCCCTGCCTCAACTGGACGCCTTCCCCTGGCTGCTGCGTTTCTATCAATGCGACCGCCACGGCACACAGCTGACGCCGAACCTGGAATGGCGCAACAACGGCTGGGTCGCCGACAATCGCTACCTGGGCCATAACTGGTCCTGGCGCCCGTACTTCTATCACCTGCTGGCCGAAGGCTGGGATCAACGGCGGCTGGCCCTCTCCAACACCTACCGCGATGCCACCAGCAATCAGTACTGCCTCACCGCCGGGCAATTTTTCGACAATGGGGAACGGTTGCTGCTCATTGATATCGATGCGGTTGGGCTCTAGGGTTTCAGGTGTACATGTTGATTGTGCAAATCCTCAATTTCCCCGACGCGGTAACAAATTGAGAACACCCCCTGATCCCCCCTTGCACGTCCCGATACGAACCGGGAAGCTAGGGACTCAAGTCACCCGATGGAGAGACCCGCCTTGGATTGGCAGACCCTGCTCACCCGCGAACGCCTCGGAAAGCCTCTGCACAGCCCGCAAGAGCTCGGCCGCAGCCCTTTTCACAAAGACCATGATCGCATCATCTTCTCGGGGGCTTTTCGTCGCCTCGGGCGCAAGACCCAGGTGCATCCGGTCTCCAGCAACGACCACATCCACACGCGCCTGACGCACTCGCTGGAGGTCAGTTGCGTGGGCCGTTCGCTGGGCATGCGCGTCGGCGAAACCATCCGTGGCGCCCTCCCCGACTGGTGCGAACCCAGCGACCTGGGAATGGTGGTGCAATCGGCCTGCCTGGCCCATGACATCGGCAACCCGCCCTTTGGTCACTCCGGCGAGGATGCGATTCGTCACTGGTTCCAGCAGGCCGCCGGGCGTGGCTGGCTGGATGCAATGAGCGAGGCCGAGCGCAATGACTTCCTCAATTTCGAAGGCAACGCCCAGGGTTTTCGAGTACTGACTCAGCTGGAGTACCACCAGTTCGACGGCGGCACCCGGCTGACATACGCCACCCTCGGCACTTACCTGAAGTATCCCTGGACGGCCAGGCATGCCGACTCACTGGGGTACAAAAAACACAAATTCGGCTGCTACCAGAGCGAACTGCCGTTGCTGGAACAGATCGCCCAGAAACTCGGCCTGCCGCAACTCGAAGAGCAGCGCTGGGCGCGGCATCCACTGGTGTACCTGATGGAGGCCGCCGATGACATCTGCTATGCGTTGATCGACCTTGAAGACGGCCTGGAAATGGCGTTGCTGGAGTACGCCGAGGTCGAGTCCCTGCTACTGGACCTGGTGGGCGATGATCTACCGGAAACCTACCGGCAGCTTGGCCCCGGGGATTCTCGCCGGCGCAAACTGGCCATCCTGCGTGGCAAGGCCATCGAGCACCTGACCAACGCCGCCGCCCGTGCCTTTGTCGAACAGCAAGACGCGCTGCTCGCCGGTGCACTGCCCGGCGATCTGGTCGAACACATGCACGGCCCGGCCAAACGTTGCGTCCTGAATGCAAAAGACATGGCACGCAAGAAAATCTTCCAGGACAAGCGCAAGACCCTGCACGAAATCGGCGCCTACACCACCCTGGAAATACTGCTCAATGCCTTCTGTGGCGCGGCGCTTGAGCAACATGGCGGTCGCACGCCATCCTTCAAGAGTCGGCGGGTCCTTGATCTTCTGGGCAACAATGCACCCGATCCACAGGGTCCTTTGCACGCCTCGTTCATGCGAATGATCGACTTCATCGCGGGCATGACGGACAGCTACGCCAGCGACATGGCATTGGAAATGACAGGGCGCTCCAGTCGCTGATGGACGCCCTTTGATCCACCGCTACGTCACAGGTAATGGCCAATCAGCCGTGAAAAACCAAATGCACTCAACGTTCGATGAATCCCCCTACAACGGATGTCGCCTGAACTGATCGATTGCCGGCTATCCAGGCGAAACAATCACCGGTCCTTTGTTCAATAAATAACCGTGAATAATATGATCAAAGACAAGCTGCGCATCTTGCTGGTGGAGGACCATCCGTTTCAACTCAAGGCCACTCAATACCTGCTTGAAAGTTACGGATTCACCCAATTGACCATGGCCGACTCTGCCCAAGGTGCCCTGGAGCACATGCTTGGCGCCAAGCAACCTTTTGATATTCTTTTGTGCGATCAATGTCTGCCCGACATTTGCGGTATTGAACTGGTCAAGTTCGCCAGTCACCTCGGAATGATCAAGCAAGCCATTATTTTAAGTAGCCTTACAACCATTGAACTGGATCGGCTTGAAACCTTGGCAAGCATTCACGACCTCCCATTGCTGGGGTACTTGGTCAAGCCGCTGCAACAAACCGAATTTATCAAGCTATTGACTTCAACACCTTTTATAAACAGCTAAATATCAGACAAAAAACAATAAAAAAGTTCGATCCACCCCAAACAATTCCGAAAATAAATACAAATAACTTTTACCTCACCTCGTAATAAAACCCAATTGACGCGTAAGCCTATTCTTTTTTGCCTGTAGGAATGTTCCTATTTTGCCGCTACAGCTACGTCAGTTCATACGTCACTTCAACTATCTGAGCTAAGGTGCGCCCTTTATTTCAGCGCGCATGGGATTTTATTATGAACTCCGTTTTTATTGTCGACGATCACCCTGTCATACGGCTTGCCGTTCGAATGCTGCTTGAACACGAGGGCTACAAGGTTGTGGGGGAGACTGACAACGGGGTCGACGCCATGCAGATGGTGCGCGAATGCATGCCGGACCTGGTCATTCTCGACATCAGTATTCCCAAACTCGATGGCCTGGAGGTTCTGGCCCGGTTCAACGCAATGAGTACTCCATTGAAAACATTGGTGCTCACTGCGCAATGCCCGACACTTTTCGGTATTCGCTGCATGCAGTCCGGTGCTTCTGGATATGTCTGTAAACAGGAAGACCTGAGCGAACTGGTCAGCGCCATCAAGGCAGTTCTGTCAGGTTACAACTACTTTCCCAGCGAAGCCTTGAATCCGATTCGTGGTGACGAAGCACGCTGTGCCGAACTGGAACTGTTCAAGGCGGTGAACGACCGGGAGTTGATGGTGCTGCAACTTTTTGCACAAGGTCGTACCAACAAGGAAATTGCCAAGGGTATGTTTCTGAGTAACAAGACGGTCAGTACTTATAAAAAACGCCTCATGCAAAAACTCAGGGCCAAGTCTCTGGTTGAACTCATCGAGATGGCAAAACGCAATGCGTTAGTGTGAGGCACAGGATGCCCAGTCGTGCGAAGAACTATCTGATACTGATTGCCGCTGGCCTTTGCCTGAGCACCCCATTGCTCGCGGCTGCGCAGAGTGAACATTATGAATTGCTGAGTCGCTCGGCGACCGCCCCCCTGAACATCCAGCTGGACGCCGCTCAAACGCAATGGCTCAAGAACAAACAGGAATTGATCCTCGGCACTTCGGCGCCGGACTATCCGCCCTTCGACCTCACCCTAAGCGGCCACGACTACGAAGGCTTCACCGCCGATTACGCGGGGATCCTAGGCAAGCTCATCGATTTACCGATCCGGGTTCAGCGCTTTGCATCCCGGGGAGCCGCCATTGAAGCGCTCGAAAATGGCCAGGTCGACCTGCTCGGAACCGCCAACGGGTTCGAAGCGCGCAATGCCGAAATCGTCCTGTCCAGGCCCTATGCCGTGGACCAACCCGTCCTGGTAACCCGTGAAGGCGAGACCCGCTCCCTGACCGATGGCCTCGCCGGCATGCGCCTGAGCATGGTCTATCACTACTTGCCGATGGAGGAAGTCAGGGCCCTGTATCCGAAAGCGATCATCAACGCCTACCCGTCCTATCAAAACGCGATCAATGCCGTGGCCTTCGATCAGGCGGACGTGTTTCTCGGCGATACCATTTCCACCCACTACATGATCAACAAGGGATACCTGAACAACATCCGCATGGCTAACTTCGGCAAGCACGAAGCCTACGGGTTCAGTTTCGCAGTGCATCAGAACAACCCCGAACTGCTCGGCATCATTAATGCGATGCTCAAGGCCATTCCCGCCAGCGTTCGGGAAAACATCGCCAAACGCTGGAGTGCCGGCAGCGACATTCTGCTCACCGACCAAAAGCTGGAGCTCAGTTACAGCGAAGAACGCTGGCTGGCACGGCATCCGGTGGTTCGCGTGGTGGTCAATGAGGCTTACGCGCCCCTGTCGTTTTTCGACAGTGCTGGCAACTTTCGGGGTGTAGCCGCGGATTTGCTGGAGCTGATCAGATTACGCACCGGCTTACGCTTCGACATACAACGCAGTCGCAGCGATAGCGAAATGATCCAGCGAGTCACGGATGGCCAGGCCGACCTGATCGCCGCACTGCTGCCCAGCGCGCAACGCGATGGCCTGCTGAATTTCAGCCGACCGTACCTGCAGAATTCCTATGTTTTGCTGACGCGCAAGGCCGCCGACAGCCCGGCCAACCTGACGCAACTCGAGGGCAAGCGCCTGGCCATCGCCCAGGGGCATCCGCTGACGGCTTATTTGCGCAGCGACTATCCACAGATAAAGCTCATCGAAACCCCCGACACCTTCAGCGCCGTGGAGAAGCTGGCCGACGGCCAGGCAGACGGCGCGGTGAACTCATTGGTGATTGCCAACTACTTCATTTCATCGCAACTCTTCGAACACACCCTGCAGATCAGTACCACCATCGGCACCGAGCAGGCCGCGTTTTCCCTGGCAACCAACCGGGAGGGCAAGGAACTCCATGCCATTCTCGACAAGGCGCTATTGAGCATCGCGCCGGAGGAACTGGGCATCATCAACAGCCGCTGGCGTGGCTATTCCGCGTCTTCGCAAAGCACCTGGCACACCTACCACCGGCTGTTCTACCAAATCGTGATCGGGGCCGGCGTGCTATTGCTGATTTCCATGGCCTGGAACGCTTACATGCGGCGCCAAATCAATCAACGCAAGGCCGCCGAGCGCGCACTGAACGATCAGTACGAGTTCATGCGTTCACTGGTAAACGGCACACCTCACCCGATTTATGTACGCGATCGCCAGGGCCTGCTGCAAAGCTGCAATGACAGCTATCTGCAAGCCTTCAGCGCCAAGCGTGAAGAGGTCATCGGCAAAAGTGTCATCCAGGGCAGCCTGAGCAACGCCTTCGAAGCCCGGGAATACCAGGCCGACTACCAACGCGTCGTGGACGAAGGCAGACCACTGATTCTCGACCGACCGTTGCACATCGGCGGGCGCCGATTGACGATCTATCACTGGATTCTCCCCTACCGTGATTCGAGCGGTGAAGTGCAAGGCATCATTGGGGGCTGGATCGATATCAGCGAGCGCCGGCAACTGTTCGATGACCTGCGCTGCGCGAAAGAGCGGGCCGACGAGGCCAACCGGGCCAAGAGCACCTTCCTGGCCACCATGAGTCACGAGATCCGCACCCCGATGAATGCCGTGATCGGCTTGCTCGAACTCACGCTCAAGCGTATTGAACGCCATCACCCGGATCGTCCCGCCATCGACGTGGCGTACAACTCGGCGAAGGACTTGCTGGAACTGATTGGCGACATCCTCGACATCGCGCGCATTGAATCCGGACACCTGAGTCTGAGCCCGGAACGGGTCAACCCGCAAGAACTCGTGGCGTCCGTGGTCAGGATCTTCGACGGGCTGGCCCGGCAGAAAGCACTCACGCTCCAGCTGGACTTCAACCCGGTCAACCCACCTGTCGATGTCCTGCTGGATCCGCTGCGCTTCAAGCAGGTGCTGTCCAACCTGGTCAGCAATGCCATCAAGTTTACCGAGCAGGGTCACGTCAGGATTACCGTCGACATGCACCTGACCGCCGAGCCCGATCAGGTGCAGATGCAGTTGCAGGTCGAGGACAGCGGCATCGGGATCAGCGCGCAGGATCAACAGCGCCTGTTCGAACCTTTCGCCCAGGCCGACAACGCCGGGCAAGCGGCCCGGGGTGGCGCCGGGCTTGGCCTGGTGATCAGCCGCAGCCTGTGCGACATGATGGGCGGGAGCCTGCAACTGAGCAGTCAGCCAGGCATCGGTACGCAGGTCCGGATGTCGCTGTTGCTGCCGGCGTTGCCAGGCGCATGCGAGGTTGAAAAAACTGAAACGCGGATCCACGTGGCCAGCGCCCCGTTGAACGTTCTGGTGGTCGATGATCATGCAGCCAATCGCTTGCTGATGTGTCAGCAACTGGAATTTCTGGGGCATCGATTCAGCGTTGCGACAGAGGGGCGCGAAGGGTTCGAGAAGTGGAAGACCAACGGGTTCGATCTGGTGATCGCCGATTGCAACATGCCGGTGATGAATGGTTACGAGCTGGCCCGCGCCATTCGCCGTCACGAAAAACAGCTGCAACAACCGCCTTGCACTGTCCTGGGTTTCACCGCCAATGCACAACCCGAAGAAGTTCAACGCTGCAAGAACGCCGGAATGAATGACTGTCTGTTCAAGCCCCTGACCCTGACCGCCTTGAGCCAATGGGTTGACGGCCTGGCGCCGGCCTCCCCCACACCGGCCTTCAGCCTTGAGGGGTTGCAGCAATTGACCGGTGGCAACCCGGCGCTCAACCAACGCCTGTTGACTGAGCTGCTGAACAGCAACCGCCTGGACCACCAGGGATTGCTCGCGCTGCAGGGCACCGCGGACCCGCAGGCATTTCTCGACATCGCCCACAAAATCAAGGGGGCCGCCCGCATCGTCCAGGCCACTCGATTGATCGACAGCTGCGAAGCGCTTGAAGCCACGTGCCTGGGCCCATTCCATGCCGACAACGTCGCACAAAATTGCGCAGCCATGGAGCGCGCCCTGCTGGAACTGGACCAGGAACTGCTGCAACAGATCGGGCACAACGACGAAAGCAGAAAGACAGAGGCTTAACTATGCTTGGTCGCTGAGCAGTGTGTTAACCATCACGGAGTGACCTGCATGCCCAACCCACTGCGCCCGGAGCCACGGCGATTTCCCCTGCACGTTCATATCAGTGTGATGTTTACCGTCCTGCTGTTGCTGACCGGGGTGGTGCTGGGCATTTTCAACTATCGGCAAACCACCCAGATCATCCTGTCCAGCAGCGAAAAGCTCTTCAATCGCATCGAGCAGGATGTGCGCCTGGATTTGAAAGCGACCTATGAACCGATCCGTCACCTGCTGAGCCTGCAAGTCGTGAACCCGGCGGTCCAGGCACCGAACCTGGAACAGCGCCTGGCGCTGCTCAAGCCTTTCAGCCAGTCGCTCACCGACAATCCCGACCTGGCGTCGCTGTACCTGGGCTATGGCGATGGTGATTTCTTCATGGTTCGCCCATTGCGCACCGCCTCCCTGAAAACCCTGCTCAACGCCCCGGAGACAGCGGCCTATCAAGTGTGGAGCATCGAGCGAAACGGCAGCGGCCAGGCGCACTCCCAATCGCTGTTTTTCGACCCGAACCTGGCGTTCATCAGCCGCCGGGACAACCCCGGCGACCCGTACGACCCGCGCAGTCGCGCCTGGTTTACCAGCGCCAGCCGCGACAATGACCAGATCACCACCGAACCCTACATTTTCTTCTCCACCCACAACGTCGGCACCACCCTGGCCCGGCGCAGTGGCGATCAAGTCGTGATGGGGGCGGACCTGACCCTGGCCGAACTCAGTGCCACCCTGGCCAAGCATGTGGTGACCCCGGCCACCGAAATCGTGCTGTTCGATGCCCAGGGCAACGCCATTGCCTACCCCGACGCCGGCCGGTTGATCGTCGACGACCAGACCGCCCGGCTGATCAAGGCCGCCGACCTGAGCCCGAGCCTGGGTGCACTGCTCAATGGCCCGGTCGAAGGCAATCGCCTGGACGCCGGCGGTCGTCAATGGATTGTGGCCCGCAGCAGCATGCAGGAAGGCGGTCCCCGGGGACTGCAACTGGCGATGCTGGTGCCGGAAGACGAACTGCTCGCCGATGCCTACCGCATGCGCTGGCAAGGCGCGCTGATTACCCTGGCGACGCTGCTGTTGTGCGTGCCGCTCGGCTGGCTGACCTCGCGAATTCTGGTCAAGCCCTTGCGCGCCCTGGTGCGCGAAGCGGATGCGATACGCAGTTTCGATTTCAACGTACCGCTGTCCCGGCGCTCCCTGGTGCTCGAAATCGACCAACTGAGTGTGTCGATGGCCCGCATGAAGGACACCCTGGCGAGTTTCTTCCAGATCACCGACAGCCTGAGCGCCGAAACCCGCTTCGCCCCGTTGCTGCAACGGGTGCTGTTTGAAACGGTGAAAATCGGTCAGGCCCAGGCCGGTCTGATCTACCTGCGTGAAGGTGATGGCGATCGCATGGAACCCCAGGGCCTGGTCATCAACGATACCGCGCAGCCCCTGTCGTCATTCGACATCCGGGCCCATGGGCTTCAGGACCCGAAGAGCCCGGCCTGGCTGCAGCAACTGGCGAGCGCCGACAATGTCGTCAGCAATCTCGGGTTCGAGCAAGCAGGGGATTTGCAGAAAGTGCTGTTGGCACTGGAGTGCCCTCGGGTTCATCTGATCGGCATCCGCTTGCACAATCGCCATAACGAAACCGTGGGCCTGCTGGTCTTCCTGCTGGCCGACAGCGGCAACCAGAGCGATCTGGAAAAGCTGCGTCCGGATCGCATTGCATTCCTGCAGGCCGTGTCCGGCGCAGCGGCGGTCAGCATCGAGAGCCAGCGCCTGCAAGCCCGGCAAAAACAGCTGCTGGACGCGTTTATCAAGCTGCTCGCCGGGGCGATTGACGCCAAGAGCCCCTACACCGGCGGGCATTGCCAGCGCGTGCCGGCCCTGGCCCTGATGCTGGCCCAGGCCGCCGCGGCCAGCAAAGACCCGGCCTTCGACGCCTATCAACCCACCGACGACGAATGGGAGGCGCTGCACATCGCCGCCTGGCTGCACGATTGCGGCAAGGTGACCACGCCGGAATACGTCGTGGACAAAGCCACGAAACTGGAAACCCTGAACGACCGTATCCACGAAGTTCGCACCCGTTTCGAGGTGCTCAAGCGCGATGTGTGGATCAACTACTGGCAGGCGCTCGCCCAGGGGGGCGACGAGCAACACCTGTCGCAACGACGTGATGCCACGCTGAGCGAGCTGGATGATGATTTCGCCTTCATTGCCCGCTGCAATCTTGGCGGCGAGGCCATGGCCGAGAGCGACCTGCAACGCTTGCGCCGCATCGGCCAGCGCACCTGGGCGCGAACCCTGGATGACCGACTGGGCGTGTCCTGGGAAGAGAACCAGCGCCAGGCCCGTACCCCGGCGCCGACACTGCCGGTCACCGAGTCGCTGCTGGCGGACAAACCCGAACATCTATTCGATCGCGCCGACGCCGAACTGATTGCGCCGGACAACCCCTGGGGGTTCAAGCTCGAGGTGCCGCGCCACAAGTACAACCGCGGCGAACTCTATAACCTGAGCATTACCCGCGGCACCCTGACGAGCGAAGAGCGCTACGTCATCAATCACCACATGGTGCAGACGATCCTGATGCTCAATCACCTGCCCTTTCCCGAGCATCTGCGCAACGTCCCGGAAATCGCCGGTGGCCACCACGAAAAAATGGACGGCACCGGTTACCCCAAATGCTTGAAGCGCGAGGACATGAGCCTGCCGGCACGGATGATGGCGATTGCCGATATTTTCGAGGCGCTGACCGCTGCCGACCGACCCTACAAGAAGGCCAAGTCCTTGAGCGAGGCGCTGGGCATCATGGCCACCATGTGCCGGGATGCCCACATCGACCCGGAGTTGTTCGGGCTGTTCATCAAGGCGCGCGTCTACTTGCAGTACGCCGAGCGCTTCCTCGACCCACGGCAGATTGATGCGGTTGACCCGTCAGGCCTGCTGATCAAGGCTGGCCTGTCGACGTGATCCTGAATCAGCAATCGGTCAGGCGCAGGAAGATCGCCGCCAGCTGCTCGATTCCGGCCTGGTCCTGGGCAGTGAAGCGCGCCAGTTTCGGGCTGTCGAGGTCCAGCACGCCGATCAGGCGACCGTCCTTGACCAGCGGCACCACCAGCTCGCTGTTCGAGGCACTGTCACAGGCGATGTGCCCAGGGAACGCGTGCACGTCTTCTACCAGCTGCGTCTGCAAGGTCGCCGCCGCCGTCCCGCACACGCCCCGGCCGAACGGGATCCGCACGCAGGCGATCTGCCCCTGGAACGGGCCCAGCACCAGTTCTTCGTTGCGATTGAGGTAGAAACCGGCCCAGTTCAGGTCATCGAGCTGATTGAACAGAAATGCCGAGAACTGCGCGGCGTTGGCGATGAAATCCCGCTCGTCCGCCAACAGTGACTCAAGCTGTGCGTGCAGCATGCCGTAGCCTTCGAGGCCCTGGCCGCTCTTTTGTAAATCGATCATGCCTTGTGCTCCAACAGTTTCAGCCCGACCCAATAGCGGGCAAATTGATACGCGCAACGTCCGTTACGATTGCCGCGCCCCGTGGCCCAGCGCACCGCGAGGATGTCCAGCTCTTCGGTGCGCTGCCACTTGAGGCCAGCCTTGTCGGCCAGTTGACCAATCCAGTGTTCGACGACGTCGAGAAAGTGTTCCTGGGTAAATGGATAGAAAGACAGCCACAGGCCGAAGCGATCCGACAGGGCGATCTTGTCCTCCACCGCCTCGCTGGGGTGCAATTCGCCATCGACCCTTTTCCAGTTTTCGTTATCGCTTTCCTTCTCCGGCACCAGGTGGCGACGGTTGGAGGTGGCGTACAGCAACACGTTGTCCGGTGCCTGTTCGAGGGAACCGTCGAGTACACTTTTGAGCACGCGATAGTCACCCTCGCCTGACTCAAACGACAGGTCATCGCAAAACAGCACGAAGCGCTGTGGCAATTTCGCGACCTGTTCGACCACCCGTGGCAAGTCCGCCAGGTGGTCGCGCTCGATCTCGATCAGGCGCAAACCGGCCTGGGCGTGCTCGGCCAGCAAGGCGCGGACCAGCGACGATTTTCCGGTACCGCGCGAGCCCCAGAGTAGGGCGTGGTTGGCCGGCATGCCATCGAGAAACTGCTGGGTGTTGCGCCCCAGTTGCTCCACTTGCCGGTCGACACCGATCAGGTCGGACAGACGCATGTCGAGGCTGACCTGCAGCGGTAGCAGGAAACCGCTGCGCCCCTCGCGCTGCCAGCGCGCAGCCAGGCAGGTTGTCCAGTCGATGGCTTGCCGGGGGGCGGGCAGCAGCGGTTCGATACGGGCCAGAACGGCATCGGCGCGTTCAAGAAAAGCATTCAATCGGGAATCCACGTCTTCTCCTCGGGCACGTTCACAGTAATGATGGCGATACAGCGACGAAGCACGGCATTCAATGTGCGGCGATCCCCCTGTACAAGGGCTCGCGAGAGCATCGGTATCCATGCATGATCGACTATGCTTGAGCAGCGAAGGGAAACGGAAGTGGTTCAGCACCCCATGGACATCAAGTTCACCAACCGACTGTCTTACAAGCAGGCACGGCTTACCGTGCTGGTCGGTTTCGTTCTGGGCATGCTGCTCAGCTTGCTGCAAATAGGCATCGATTATGCCAGTGAAGATGCCTCCATCAACCGCGAAATACAGTCTTTGCTGGAAATCAGCCACAACCCCGCTTCGCGCATTGCCTATAACATTGACGCCGAACTGGCCCAGGAGCTGACCCTTGGCCTGTTGCGTTCACCGGCGATCATTGGCGCAAAACTGACCGACAACAACGGCAACGTGCTGGCCAACGTCAAGCGCCCTGGCCTGCAAAGCGGCTACCGCGTGCTCAGCGACCTGCTGTTCGGCGCTGACCGGCAGTTCGAAGACCGCCTCTACCTGGACCACTT
This sequence comes from Pseudomonas fluorescens, assembly GCF_902498195.1. Taxonomy (GTDB): domain Bacteria; phylum Pseudomonadota; class Gammaproteobacteria; order Pseudomonadales; family Pseudomonadaceae; genus Aquipseudomonas; species Aquipseudomonas fluorescens_BU. The sequence goes on from NZ_CABVIY010000007.1 coordinate 89,092, forward strand.
GCCGAGTGAATCCCTGGGCACCCTGCAACTGGAAGTCGACACTTACTCATTCGGTTACCGCTTCCTGCGTCGCGCCGAAGTGACCTTGATCAACGGCTTCGCCCGCAGTTTGATCCTGACCGGGATCCTGCTGGCGCTGTTCTATGTGATGCTGACCAAGCCGCTGGTACGGGTCATCCGCGAACTTATCAGCCGTGACCCGCGCAGCGTCGAACCGACCTCCCTGGAATGCCCGCCTGGACACGTCAACGATGAAATCGGCGTCCTGGTCAAAGCCGCGAACCAGCAATTCGAAAACGTCGCCACCGAGATCCAGCAGCGACGCAACGCGGAAAACCGCCTGACCGATTACCTCGGGCAACTGGAAAACATCGTCTCGGCACGCACCACCGAACTCAAGGCCATCAACGCCCGCCTCAGCCAATCCAACCAGGAACTTGAACTCGCCCGCAGTACCGCCCTGGACATGGCCGAGGCGCGCTCCGTGTTCCTGGCCAACATGAGCCATGAAATCCGCACGCCCCTCAATGGCCTGCTGGGGATGATCGCGCTTTCACTTGACGGTCCGCTGACTGCCGAACAGCAGCAACAGCTGTCCATCGCCCATGACTCGGGCAAGGTGCTGGTGGAATTGCTCAACGATATTCTCGACCTGTCGAAATTCGATGCCGGCCAGCTCGAACTTGAGCACATCCCGTTCGACCTGGGCTCACTGATCGAAGACACCGCCAACCTGCTGTCGCAGAACGCCGCGCCAAGTGTCGAGCTGACCTGCCTGATTGATCCGCAGTTTCCGGCACTGGTGCTCGGCGATCCGACCCGGGTCCGGCAGATTGTCAGCAACTTGTTGTCCAACGCGCTCAAGTTCACCCGTTTCGGACGCGTCGATGTGCGCCTGTCGACCTTCGGCGACGGTGTCAGAATCGAGGTCTGTGACACCGGCATCGGTATTCCCCAGGACGCCCAGGTCAAGATTTTCCAGCCCTTCACCCAGGCCGGTGCCGGGATTACCCGGCAGTTCGGTGGGACCGGGTTGGGCCTGGCTCTGACCTACAACCTCTGCGAAGCCATGCAGGGGCGCCTGACCATCAGCTCGGAAGCGGGTTTCGGCAGTCAGTTCTGCGCGCAACTGCCGCTGCCTCGCCACACCCGCGCCCTCGCCCCACCCTCTTTGCGAGGCAAGGTCATCGCCATCACCGCCGCCAGCAGTGGCCTGGCGGAATTGCTGGGCAGCGTGTTGCCCGGCTGGGGCCTGGATTATGAGCAACGGGCCATTGACGACCCGTTGATCGGCCTGGAACCCGATGTGCTGATTACCGATTGCCCCGAATGCCTGTTCAACCTGCGCCCTGCCTTCAGCGCGCCGATTTTGCTGGTAACCGCCTACGGCAGTTTCATGCCCAGCGAACAGGCGAAAGCCCTCGCCCCCTTGCAGCAACAAGCACGCCCCTTGGCACGCAATGCGCTGCATCAGAATTTGCGGCGCATCCTGCAACCGGAAATCGCCACCATCGACGACACCCCCGTCGACACCCCGCCCCCGCAACGCCGCGCACGAGTGCTGCTGGTGGAGGACAATCCGGTCAATCAACTGGTCGCCAAGGGCATGCTCGGCAAACTCGGGTGCGAGGTGATCGTTGCCGCTCACGGTGTCGAGGCACTCGATCAGCTTGAAAGCAGCGAGTTCGATCTGGTGTTGATGGACTGCAACATGCCGGTGATGGATGGCTACGAAGCCAGCCGGCAAATCCGTCGCAGCGGGCGCTGGCCGCGTTTGCCCATCGTCGCCCTGACGGCCAACGCCATGTCCGAAGAGCGCGAACGTTGCCGTGCGGCGGGCATGAGCGACTACCTGGCCAAACCCTTTCGCCGTGAAGAACTCGCCGCGCTGCTGGATGTGTGGATACCCGCTACGACAGTGCCTTGATTTGCCCCAACAGGTGGTCCAGGCCATCGCGCAGCGCGTTCAAACGATTCAGGTCGACGCCGCTGTCGCACAGCAGTCGGGCCTTCAATGGCCCGACTTGATCGCGCAACGCCAGTCCGCTCGGCGACAGGCTCAAGTGCACCTCTCGCTCATCCCGGGCCGAACGCTGGCGCTGAACCAGCTGCAATTGCTCAAGTCGCTTGAGCAACGGCGTCAGCGTGCCGGAATCCAGGGCCAGGCGCTCGCCCAGGGCCTTGACGGTCGGTTGCTCCGGCGCTGTCTCCTGCCATTCCCACAACACCAGCATCGCCAGGTACTGCGGGTACGTCAGGCCCAGCTGATCGAGCATCGGCTTGTAGGCCCGGATCACCGCCCGGGAAGCGGCGTACAGCTTGAAGCAGAGCTGGCTGTCGAGGTCCAGGGAATCGACGGACAGGCTGTTCATTTGAGCAGGGCTTCGATCTCGCGGCTCATGTCCTGCGGCTTGGTCGCCGGGGCGAAGCGCTTGACCAGCTGGCCATCCTTGCCGATCAGGAACTTGGTGAAGTTCCACTTGATACCCTGGGAACCGAGCACGCCCGGCGCGCGCTTTTTCAGCTGCACAAACAGCGGGTGGGCGCCGGCGCCATTGACTTCGATCTTTTTGAACAGCGGGAAACTGACACCGTAGTTCAACTCGCAGAACTCGCTGATGGCGCCTTCATTGCCCGGTTCCTGCTTGCCGAACTGATTGCATGGGAATCCAAGGACCACCAGCCCTTGGTCCTTATAGGTCTGCCACAACTCTTCGAGGCCTTTGTATTGAGGGGTGAAGCCGCATTTGCTGGCGGTGTTGACGACCAGCACGGCCTTGCCGGCGAAATCCGCCAGTGTCTTTTGCTCGCCCTCGATGGTGGTGCACGGAATGCTTAGCAGGTTGTCGCTCATGGTGAAGGCTCCGGATTCGGGGACATGCACCAAACATAGCGAGCAATTGAATTGTGTGCAATTTAAATTATTGAACGCCAGCCCTGCGTAGGAACTGCCGAAGGCTGCGATCTTTTGATCTTGCTTTAATTGAGGTCGATGAAGATCAAGATCAAAAGATCGCAGCCTCCGGCAGCTCCTACGTGGCTCGCATCATTCGCGTGGCACCAGGTCCAGGCACACTGAGTTGATGCAGTAACGCAGGCCGGTCGGTGGCGGGCCGTCGGGAAACACGTGCCCCAGGTGTGCGTCGCATTTGGCGCAGACCACTTCGGTACGGATCATGCCGTGGCTGACATCACGAATTTCGGTCATGGCGCTGTCGCCGATCGGCGCGTAGAAGCTCGGCCAGCCGCAACCGGAATCGAACTTGGTTCTGGAATCGAACAGCGGCTCGTTGCAGCAGATGCAGTGGTAGATACCGTCGACCTTGCTGTCGTTGTATTTGCCGGAAAACGGGCGCTCGGTGCCCTTGAGACGGCACACGTTGTACTGCTCGGGGTCGAGCATGGCTTTCCATTCTTCCAGGGTTTTTTCCAACTTTTCCATCATCACACCTCGGCGGCTGAAAAAGCCCGATCTGTACCTTTTCCACGGATCGGGCGGCACGTATGATTGCGCCTCGTCAAACGCCAGTCTGGCAGCCAGACCACGCGCATTCAAACGGATTTATGGGTGCTGCCTCTCAAGGCGTCAGGCCTGTGTGATTACGCAGGATTCCCAGTACGGTTGGTCACACGCCGACTGGATCGTTCATTTTCAGGAACACATCGCCATGCAGGTCAGCAAATCGAACAAGCTCGCCAACGTCTGCTACGACATTCGCGGCCCAGTGCTCAAGCACGCCAAACGCCTGGAAGAGGAAGGCCATCGTATCCTCAAGCTGAACATCGGCAACCCGGCGCCCTTTGGTTTCGAAGCGCCGGATGAAATCCTCCAGGACGTCATCCGCAACCTGCCCACCGCCCAGGGCTACAGTGACTCCAAAGGCCTGTTCAGCGCGCGCAAGGCCGTCATGCAGTATTACCAGCAAAAGCAGGTAGAAGGCGTCGGCATTGAAGACATCTACCTGGGCAACGGCGTTTCCGAACTGATCGTGATGTCGATGCAAGCGTTGCTTAACAACGGCGACGAAGTGCTGGTGCCGGCTCCGGACTACCCGCTGTGGACCGCGGCCGTGAGCCTTTCGGGCGGTAATCCGGTGCACTACCTGTGCGACGAGCAGGCCAACTGGTGGCCGGACCTGGCCGACATCAAGGCCAAGATCACGCCGAACACCAAGGCGCTGGTGATCATCAACCCGAACAACCCGACCGGTGCGGTGTACTCCCGGGAAGTCCTGCTGGGCATGCTGGAACTGGCCCGCCAGCACAACCTGGTGGTGTTCTCCGACGAGATCTACGACAAGATCCTGTACGACGATGCCGTGCACATCTGCACCGCGTCCCTGGCACCGGACCTGCTCTGCCTGACCTTCAACGGCCTTTCAAAGTCCTATCGCGTCGCCGGTTTCCGCTCCGGCTGGATCGCAATCTCCGGCCCGAAACACCATGCCCAGAGCTACATCGAAGGCATCGACATGCTGGCCAACATGCGCCTGTGCGCCAACGTGCCGAGCCAGCACGCCATCCAGACCGCCTTGGGTGGCTATCAGAGCATCAACGATCTGGTGTTGCCGCCGGGCCGCCTGCTGGAACAGCGCAACCGCACCTGGGAGCTGCTCAACGATATTCCGGGCGTGAGCTGCGTCAAGCCGATGGGCGCGCTGTACGCGTTCCCGCGCATCGACCCGAAAGTCTGCCCGATCCACAACGACGAGAAATTCGTCCTCGACCTGCTGCTCTCCGAAAAGCTGCTGGTGGTACAAGGCACGGCCTTCAACTGGCCATGGCCGGATCACTTCCGCGTCGTGACCCTGCCACGTGTCGATGACCTGGACATGGCGATCGGACGCATCGGCAACTTCCTCAAGTCCTACCGTCAGTAAGCGATCGGTCCCCGTGCGACGGGCACACCCGTCGCACGGGGATTCATTCAGCAACATTTGTTTGCGTCCTGCCGATCCCCTCCCCGGCGAATTCACACAATCCGTTCCCGCCCAACAAAGGCGGGGCCTGCAACGCCCCCAGGCCTGACAAACTCTTCCTCGCCTGCCATCGGAAATGCCCTGCAAGCAGCTAAGCTATTGCCGTAGGACACAGTTTGAAATAGTCACTCGGTTGAATACCCCGGTGCAGCACCTTATATACCCCGCAGTACGCTACATCTTTAGCATAAGGAGATTTCTACAACCATGATGCGCATCCTGCTGTTTTTGGCCACTAACCTGGCGGTCGTGCTGATTGCCAGCATCACCCTGAGCCTTTTCGGCTTCAACGGGTTCATGGCGGCCAACGGGGTTGATCTCAACCTCAATCAGCTGCTGATTTTCTGTGCGGTCTTTGGTTTTGCCGGTTCCCTGTTCTCGCTGTTCATCTCCAAGTGGATGGCGAAGATGAGCACCAGCACCCAGATCATCACCCAGCCACGTACTCGTCACGAGCAATGGCTGCTGCAAACCGTCGAGCAACTGTCCCGGGAAGCCGGGATCAAGATGCCAGAAGTCGGGATCTTCCCGGCCTACGAAGCAAACGCCTTCGCCACCGGCTGGAACAAGAACGACGCACTGGTCGCGGTCAGCCAGGGCTTGCTCGAACGTTTCTCGCCGGATGAAGTGAAAGCCGTTCTGGCCCACGAAATCGGCCATGTGGCCAATGGCGACATGGTGACCCTGGCATTGATCCAGGGCGTGGTGAACACCTTCGTGATGTTCTTCGCACGGATCATCGGCAACTTTGTCGACAAGGTGATCTTCAAGAACGAAGAAGGCCAGGGCATTGCCTACTACGTGGCAACCATTTTTGCCGAACTGGTCCTGGGCATCCTGGCCAGCGCCATCGTCATGTGGTTTTCGCGTAAACGGGAATTCCGTGCCGACGAAGCCGGCGCCAACCTGGCCGGTACCGCCGCGATGATCGGCGCCCTGCAGCGCCTGCGTGCCGAGCAAGGCCTGCCGGTGCACATGCCCGACACCCTGAATGCCTTCGGCATCAACGGTGGCCTGAAACAGGGCTTCGCCCGCATGTTCATGAGCCACCCGCCGCTGGAAGAGCGTATCGACGCACTGGCTCGTCGCCGGGGTTGATCGCTCTAGAGTAAAAAAGAAGGCCCGCAGTGATGCGGGCCTTTTTTTGTCCACTTGAATAGTGCTGTGAGTCCCAGGGCCTCTTCGCGGGCAAGGCCGCTCCCACACGTCCTGCGCCAATCATGAGATCGCGCGTCCCCTGTGGGAGCGGGCTTCACAGTTGCTACAATTCAGCGGCTGGAAACCCGATACACCCGCTCCTCAAGCCGCGTCACACCCGCCTCCAGAAACTTCCCGCTCTGGCTCAACACATCCTGATCCTCCAGGATCTTCAATGCCCAGCAAGCCCCCAACAACCGTTGCACTTCATCATCAAGCACGGCAAAGGGCGGACCGGACATTTGATCCTGATCGTAATCCAGGGTGATCAAAAGCCCCTGAGCCCCCTTGGGCAGAATCCGATTCAAATGTGCCGCGTATTGCTCTCGCATGGACGGTGGCAACGCAATCAGTGCGGCGCGATCATAAAGCGCGGTGCAATCCGCAACATCGCCCGGCGTCAATGCGAAAAAATCCCCGCACCACAGCTCGATCGAGCCAGCCCGATAGACCTTGAATGGCCCTTGCTCGCTGACGGCGGGATCAAAACCATGCTCGCCGAAGAAATCCTCCACGGCTTTCTCCGACAACTCAATTCCCAGGACTTCATGCCCCTGATGGGCCAGCCACAACAGATCCAGGCTCTTGCCACACAGCGGCACCAGCACCCGCGCACCTTCCTCCAGCTCCAGTTGCGGCCAGAAACGTTGCAGATAAGGGTTCACCTGCGGCAGGTGAAAGCCGATCTGATTCGACGCCCACTTCTTGTGCCAAAACTCCGGCTGCATAAATAACCCCGAAAATTCGATCAAAACACCCTAAAACTTATATTAGATTTAGATCAATGATCTGACTGAAGATGGTGCCATCTTAACCCTCAGGAGCTCATTCATGTTCCCCAGCCTGTACATATCCCATGGCTCCCCCATGCTTGCCCTGGAACCCGGCGCCAGCGGGCCGGCCCTCGCGCGCCTGGCGGCAGATATACCGAAACCCGAAGCCATCGTGATCGTTTCCGCGCACTGGGAAAGCCATGAACTGCTGGTCAGCGCTAACCCACGGCCGGAAACCTGGCATGACTTTGGTGGTTTTCCAAGGGCATTGTTCGAGGTGCAGTACCCGGCGCCCGGCGATCCGCGGCTGGCGGCCGAGGTCGTCGAGCTGTTGAAGGCCGCAGATCTTCCCGCGCGCATCGACACCCAGCGGCCGTTCGACCATGGCGTCTGGGTGCCCCTGTCATTGATGTATCCACAAGCCGATATTCCGATCGTCCAGGTTTCCCTGCCCACCCGCGGCGGTCCCGCCCTGCAAACCCGTGTCGGCCAGGCCCTGGCCAGCCTGCGCGGGCACGGCGTGCTGTTGATCGGTTCCGGCAGCATCACCCACAACCTGCGGGAGCTGGACTGGCATGCCGGCCCCGAGAGCGTCGAACCCTGGGCGCAGGTGTTTCGCGACTGGATGATCGAGAAACTGGCGGCCGACGATGAAGCGGCCTTGCACGATTATCGCCGGCAAGCCCCGAACGCCGTGCGCAACCATCCCAGTGATGAGCATTTGCTGCCGCTGTACTTCGCCCGCAGCGCCGGGGGAGATTTCAGCGTTGCTCACCAGGGGTTCACCATGGGTGCTCTAGGTATGGATATTTACCGCTTCGGCTGACTTGAAGATCAAAAGATCGCAGCCTGCGACAGGTCCTACACGGGAACATGGTTCTCTGTAGGAGCTGCCGCAGGCTGCGATCTTTCTTACAGGCAAAAAAATCCCCGAACCAGTCGGGGATTTTTTATGCTCGATCAATCAGCCCGGAAGCAGATCAATCTTCGCGATAGCGACGCAGCTTCAACTGCTTGCCGGCAACGCGAGTGTCCTTCAGTTTGGTCAGCAGCTTCTCCAGACCATCTTCCGGCAGCTCGACGAGGCTGAAGCTGTCACGCACCTGGATGCGACCGATGGCTTCACGTGCCAGACCACCTTCGTTGAGGATGGCGCCCAGCAGGTTCTTGGCAGCGATACCATCACGCGCACCCAGCGCGGTACGGCAACGAGCACGGCCTTCGCCCAGCGGCATCGGAGCGCGACGCTCGCGGTCACCACGCTCAGGACGGTCACCGGAACGCTCTGGACGATCGCCACGCGGTGCGTTGTTCGGCACCAGTGGACGTTCTTTCTCGATAGCGGCCAGGTTCAGCGCTTGACCATTGGTAGCCTTGCGCAGCAGGGCGGCGGCCAGGGCACGCGGGCTGCAACCGATGTCGGCGGTCAGGCGATCGAGCAGATCACCGTGAGTCGATTCGGCATCAGCCACCAGCGGCGACAGGCTGTTGGTCAGTTTCTTGATGCGTGCATCCAGAACGGCTTGCGCGTCCGGCAGGCGAACTTCAGCAACCTTCTGACCGGTTACACGCTCGATCACCTGCAGCATACGGCGCTCACGTGGAGTCACCAGCAGCAATGCACGACCTTCGCGACCGGCACGGCCGGTACGGCCGATACGGTGAACGTAGGATTCCGGATCGTACGGCATGTCAACGTTGAACACGTGAGTGATGCGCGGAACGTCCAGGCCACGAGCCGCAACGTCGGTCGCCACAACGATGTCCAGGCGGCCATCCTTGAGGGAGTCGATCACGCGCTCACGCTGGTTCTGGGCGATGTCACCGTTCAGCGCAGCGGCTTTGTAGCCTTTGGCTTCCAGGGCACTGGCCAGGTCCAGGGTCGCTTGCTTGGTACGCACGAACATGATCAGCGCGTCGAAATCTTCCACTTCCAGCAGGCTCAATACAGCCGAGGTCTTCTGGTCAGCGTGAACCAACAGGTGAGCCTGTTCGATCGCGGTAACGGTCTGAGTCTTGGTCTGGATCTTCACGTGTTGCGGATCGCGCAGATGGCGTTCGGCAATGGCACGGATCGACTGCGGCAGGGTGGCCGAGAACAATACGGTCTGACGGGTTGCAGGCAGGGCCTTGAAGATAACTTCCAGGTCGTCCATGAAGCCCAGCTTGAGCATTTCGTCGGCTTCGTCGAGAACCAGGTGGTTCACGGTCGCCAGCACTTTTTCGTCACGACGCAGGTGGTCGCACAGACGGCCCGGCGTGGCGACAACAATCTGTGCGCCATTACGGATTGCTTTCAGCTGTGGGCCCATCGGCGCGCCGCCGTAGACAGCCACAACGGTTACGCCCGGCATTTGCTTGGCGTAGGTTTCAAAAGCGGTTGCAACTTGTAGCGCCAACTCACGAGTTGGGGCCAGGATCAGGGCTTGCGGTTCGCGCTTTGCAGGATCGATGCGATGCAGGATCGGCAGGGCGAACGCAGCGGTTTTACCCGTACCGGTTTGCGCCTGACCAATCATGTCGTGACCGGCCATGATGATCGGGATCGATTGCTGCTGAATAGCCGATGGCTCTTCGTAGCCAGTCGCGGTGACGGCTGCAAGAATATTCGGATTAAGATTAAAAGCGGCGAAGCCGCCGGTTTCCTGGGTCATGGGTCTGCCTCTAAGTGCATCCGCAAAGACCCATGCTCCAAAGCTGCGCGTGCCGTGTTGAGACTCAAGAGTCGCCCTGGCAGCTTTGTCGGCGGGGATTTGCGAAAACGAATGAATGAAAAGAATCGTTAAGGAAGAGTCCGCAGTACGGACGTGCAGCCGAAGCTGACTTCGGGGAATTGCTCTACCTAAACGCGGCCCGGCTAAAGGCCGGCGCGCACTATACCGGAATTTGCTGAAAAAGGGAGCCTTTTTTTAACCCGGAACACCCGCATACGGCGTTCTGTCACAGGCTTTGCGGATAATCGTGCGAGCGTCTATTTTTCAAAGGCCCGGCCCTGCCGGCGATGGCGCTAAAACGGTTCACCCGCAATACCGGGACCGTCGGTCCGACTCCCCTTCCCGCCCGAGGAAATGCTCCATGAAAGAGCTCAGCACCCGCCGTGTGAGCCGTGAAAAGCGCGGTCATGTCCTGTTGATCGGCCTGGATCGGGTCGCCAAGCGCAACGCCTTCGACCTCGAACTGCTCAACGAGCTGAGCCTGGCCTACGGCGAGTTCGAGGCCGACAGCGAAGCGCGAGTGGCCGTGGTCTTTGGTCATGGCGAACATTTCACCGCCGGGCTGGACCTGGTGAGTGCCAGCGCAGCGCTGACCGAAGGCTGGCAGGCACCGCCCGGCGGTTGCGATCCGTGGGGGGTGTTCGCCGGTCCCAGGGTCAGCAAACCCGTCATTGTCGCCGCGCAAGGGTACTGCCTGACCATCGGTATCGAGCTGATGCTGGCCGCCGATATCAACCTGTGCGCCAGCAACACCCGCTTCGCACAAATGGAGGTGCAGCGCGGCATCTTCCCCTTCGGCGGTGCCACGTTGCGCCTGCATCAGGTGGCCGGCTGGGGCAATGCGATGCGCTGGATGCTGACCGGTGATGAGTTCGATGCCCGCGATGCCTTGCACCTGGGCCTGGTGCAGGAAGTCATGGCCAGCGAGGACTTGATGCCGCGGGCGATCGAGCTGGCCGAGCGCATCGCCCGGCAGGCGCCGTTGGGGGTTCAGGCGACGCTGATGTCTGCCCGGCAAGCGCGTTATGAAGGGGAAACCGCTGCGGCGCAGGGGTTGCCGGCACTGGTGAAGAAGTTGCTGAGCAGTGAGGATGCCCAGGAGGGTGTACGGTCACTGGTGGAGCGGCGGCCCGGGGTTTTCAAAGGGGCGTAGGAGCTGCCGGAGGCTGCGATCTTTGATTTTGGCCTTTAAAATCAAAAGATCGCAGCCTCCGGCAGCTCCTACAGTGGATGTTTGCATCCTTCAAGTCGCCGGGCGAATCGCCTTGATCAACGATTGCAACGAATACCCCAACCGGGGCGCCAGTGCTTCGGCCCGAGCGGTCAGCCCGTCCATATCCAGCTCCTGGTCCAGCTCCGCAGGCACGATCAGGATCACGTTGCCCTCCTTCACCGGCAACTCCCAGTAATGCCGGTGATAAAGCCCGCGCAGCAACGCGGCGCCCAGGGGCTTGCCGTCGTCGGTGGCCCATTGATTGATCACCAGCCAGCCACCTGGATTCAGGCGCTTCTGGCAGTTTTCCAGAAAGGTCCAGGCCAGATGCCCGACACCCGGGCCGACGTCGGTATAGAGGTCGACAAAAATCAGGTCCGCCGGCTCGGCGGTGTCGAGCAGTTCCAGCGCATCGCCCACGCGGATGTACAGGCGCGGATCGTCGTCCAGCCCCAGGTATTCGATGGCCAGGCGCGGCACATCGGGGCGCAGTTCAATGGCTTCGACATCTTCCAGCGGCAGGAACTTGAGGCAGGCCTGGGTCAGCGTGCCGGCACCGAGACCGAGGAACAGCGCGTTTTCCGGCTGTTCATGGCACAGCGCACCGATCAGCATTGCCCGGGTGTAATCGTACTCAAGCCAACTCGGGTCGGCGGTGAAGACGCAGCTCTGCTCGATGGCATCACCGAATTCGAGAAAACGGTAATCAGCCACTTCCAGCACGCGAATCACGCCAAATTCGTCCTGCACCTCGGCGAGCAAATGCTCGACGCGCTCCTCAGTCATTTCGTCTCCCGATCGTCACCCAGCCTTCAATACAGAAGCAGCAACGCAATAACACCGCTCACGGTGCGGCAAAGGCGCGATTGTCCGCGAAGCAGCGGGAACAGGTCACGCACTAATTGCTGATAACATGGTTGTCCGAGCGTAAAACATTAGAGACCGTGATGAGCCAACCCTGGAGTCCTGACAGCTGGCGCGCCTTGCCGATCCAGCAACAACCCCAATACCCCGACGCGGCGCATTTGCAGCACGTCGAGCAAACCCTGGCCAGCTATCCGCCGCTGGTGTTTGCCGGCGAAGCCCGGGAATTGCGTCGTCAGTTTGCCGAAGTGACCCAGGGCCGAGCGTTTCTGTTGCAGGGCGGCGACTGCGCCGAAAGCTTCGCCGAGTTCTCCGCCGCGAAAATCCGCGACACCTTCAAGGTGCTGCTGCAAATGGCGATCGTCATGACCTTTGCGGCCGGTTGCCCGGTGGTCAAGGTCGGCCGCATGGCCGGACAGTTCGCCAAGCCGCGCTCGGCCAACGACGAGACGATCGACGGCGTGACCTTGCCGGCCTACCGGGGCGATATCGTCAACGGCATCGGTTTCGACGAAAAAAGCCGCGTCCCGGACCCGGACCGCCTGCTGCAGTCCTACCACCAGTCCACCGCCACCCTGAACCTGCTGCGCGCCTTCGCCCAGGGCGGTTTTGCCGACCTGCATCAGGTGCACAAGTGGAACCTGGACTTCATCGCCAACTCGGCCCTGGCGGAAAAGTACAGCCACCTGGCCGACCGCATCGATGAAACCCTGGCGTTCATGCGCGCCTGTGGCATGGACAGCTCGCCCCAGCTGCGCGAAACCAGTTTCTTCACCGCCCACGAAGCGCTGCTGCTGAACTACGAAGAAGCCTTCGTGCGTCGCGACAGCCTGACCAACGATTACTACGATTGCTCGGCCCACATGCTGTGGATCGGCGATCGCACCCGTCAACTCGACGGCGCCCACGTCGAATTCCTGCGCGGGGTGAATAATCCGATCGGGGTCAAGGTCGGCCCGAGCATGAACCCTGAAGACCTGATCCGCCTGATCGACGTGCTGAACCCGGACAACGATCCGGGCCGCCTGAACCTGATTGCGCGGATGGGCGCGAACAAGGTCGGCGACCACCTGCCGCAGTTGATCCGCGCCGTGCAGCGCGAAGGCAGGCAGGTGCTGTGGAGCTCGGACCCGATGCACGGCAACACCATCAAGGCCAGCAGCGGCTACAAGACCCGGGATTTCGCGCAGATCCTCGGCGAAGTGAAGCAGTTCTTCCAGGTGCACGAGGCGGAAGGCAGTTATGCCGGTGGCATTCACATCGAGATGACCGGGCAGAACGTGACCGAATGCATCGGCGGGGCGCGGCCGATTACCGAGGATGGCTTGTCGGATCGTTATCACACCCATTGCGACCCGCGGATGAATGCCGACCAGTCGCTGGAATTGGCGTTCCTGATTGCCGAGACCCTGAAACAAGTCCGTCGCTAAATAGCGTCGCTCCCATAGGTACAGCGCACACCTGTGGGAGCGGGCTTGCTCGCGAAAGCGCCGGTTCAGGCACCCTCAATTTCGGCGAATGCCCACCTCAACCGATTCGCACTCGCCCGCAGGCAATTCAACTGAACCCGCTCCAACCCCAACCAGTCCGCCATCCGCCGCAGATTTACCGCCAACGCCAGCATCCCCTCTTCATCCAGCCCCGATTCCTCCTCATGTACCGCATGCACGGCTAACTGGCTCGCAGCCCGTTCGGCGCGCAGATCAACCCGCGCGGCAATCCGCTCGTTGTGCAGGAACGGCAACACGTAATAGCCAAAGACCCGCTTGTCTTGCGGCGTGTAGATCTCCAGCCGGTAGCGAAAATCGAACAGGCGCTCGGTGCGGCTGCGCTCCCAGATCAGCGAATCGAATGGCGACAACAGCGCACTGGCCTCGACCTTGCGCGGCACTTTGGGCTGAGGCAGGCAATAGGCCGGCTGTCGCCAGCCCTGGACCTCACAGACCAGCAATTCGCCAGCCTCGACCAACTCCTCAAGTCGCGGACGACTGTCAGCGGGATTCAAACGGAAGTAGTCGCGCAAGTCCTTCTCGGTGCCCACACCCAGGGCGGTCGCGGCGTGCAGCAATAACCCGCGCTGGGCCTGCGCTTCACTGAGCAGCGGTTGCGCCAGAATCGCCGAGGGAATCACCCGTTCCGGCAAATCATAGAGCCGCTCGAACCCGCGCCGACCGGCAACGGTCACTTCGCCGGCGGCGAACAACCATTCCAGTGCATGTTTCTCCGCACTCCAGTCCCACCACGGCCCTGCCCGTTCCTGGCGCGTCGACAGGCTGCCAGCGCCCAGCGCCCCTCGTTCCTGAACGCAAGCCAACACCCGGCGAACCGTGTCCTGTTGTTCACGGCCGAAACGCGCCAGTTGTTGATAAATGTCTTCACCACGCATCGCACGCTGCATGCGCCAGCGCATCAATGGGTACATCGACATGGGCAACAGCGACGCTTCATGGCCCCAGTATTCGAACAAAGTGCGACGCCGGCCCTGACTCCAGGCAGCCTGGTCGAGCAGGTCGGAGGAGTAATGACCGAGACGGGAAAACAGCGGAAGGTAGTGCGAGCGCACCACGGCATTGACGGAGTCGATCTGCAGGATGCCCAGCCGCTCGATCAGGCGATTGAGCTGAACCGGTTTGATCGTCGCTGGCGGCTGGCGCCCGTTGAATCCTTGGGCAGCCAGCGCCAGACGCCGAGCCTGTTTGAGGGAAAAGGACTGTGTTGCGGGCATGAGCATCTCCTTGTCTGCTCGCAACCTACCTCACCGAAAGTCGGTTTGTGTAGTTGTGTGTGACTCATTTATGCATTGGATCATTCCAGAATGGCTTGACCGACTCGAACTCCACATCCGCCCGGCTCATGCCAATGTCCTTCAGCGCTTCGTCACTCAGACTCGCCAGCAACTCGCGTTCCCGGTGCAGTTCGTACCAGCGGCTGAACTTGTGCAGCAGGTCGGATACCAGATGGACCGAATGTTTTTCTGTGACTGGATGTTCAATTTGACCTTTCATCTTGTTGCCCTCCGTTTGGATGGCTTCAATATCGCCCCAGGCCTAAGATCAATCCAACGAATGTTTCTGATGTCACATATCTCGGAGATTGATGAATGTCTGCCTACCCGAGTATTGATACCGACGTGTTGCGCACCTTCGTCGCCATCGCCGACCAGGGCGGGTTTACCCGCGCCGGGGAGCAGGTCAATCGCACCCAGTCAGCCGTGAGCATGCAAATGAAACGGCTGGAAGAGGATGTATTGCAGCGGCAATTGTTCCAGCGCGACGGCCGGCAAGTGCGGCTCACGGCGGAAGGCCAGGTGCTGCTCGGCTATGCCCGGCGCATCCTCAAGCTGCACAGCGAAGTCTTCAACACCCTGCGCGAGCCGCACATGGTCGGGATGGTGCGCATCGGCACGCCGGACGATTACGTGATGCGTTTCCTGCCGGGGATCCTGCGGCGCTTTGCCCAGACCTATCCGCTGATCCAGATCGAGGTGCACTGCGAATCATCAAAACAATTGCTGATGCGCCAGGACCTCGACCTGTCCATCGTCACGCGCGAACCGGGCAGCGAAATCGGCCAGTTGTTGCGCAAGGAGCGTTTTGTCTGGGCCGAGGCGCAATGCTATAGCGCCCACGAGCAAACACCCTTGCCGCTGGCGATGTTCAACAGCGATTGCTTCTGCCGTTTATGGGCGTGCAATGCCCTGGATGCCATGGGCCGTGATTACCGCGTGGCCTACAACAGCGACAGCCTGTCAGCGATCATGGCGGTGGTCAGCGCGGGGCTGGCGGTGACCGCACAACTGGAAAGCCTGGTGACCCCGGACATGCGCATTCTCGGTGAAGCCGAAGGCCTGCCGGTATTGCCCGAGGCCAGCATCATGCTGGTACGCAACCTGCACAATCCTTCGCCGATCACCGAATGCCTGGCCGAACACATCATCGAAGGCTTCAAACCTTAAACGCGAGCATCACCGCGCAGAACACCAGGAAGCCGCAAAACAGCGCGCGCAACACCCGCTCCGGCATGGCGTGGGCGATCTTCACGCCCCAACTGATGCTCATCAGGCCGCCGATGGCCAAGGGCACGCCGATCAGCCAGTGCACCTGATGGTGCACCGCATAGGTGACCAGGGTGACGCCCGTACTGGGCAACGCCAGCGCCAGCGACAAGCCCTGGGCCACCACCTGGGTGGTGCCGAACAGGCTGGTCAGCACCGGCGTCGCCACCACGGCCCCGCCCACCCCGAACAGTCCGCCCATGGTGCCGGAGGCCGCACCGAGCACGCCCAGCCATGGCCATGAGTAGTTCATCTGCGCGGATGCGGGTGCATTGGCGAAGAACATGCGAATCAGGTTGTAGGCCGACAACGCGATCAGAAACGCGACGAACCCGATGCGCATGGTTTGCGCATCAATGCCCACCGCCCATATCGAACCGATCCAGGCGAAGCAGAAGCCCATGGAAGCCAGCGGCAATGCGTGGCGCAGTTCGATACGGTTGCGTTGGTGATAGCGCCACAGCGCGAGCATCACATTGGGCACCACCATCACCAGTGCCGTGCCTTGTGCGATCTGTTGATCGAGACCACACAACACACCCAGCAGCGGAATGGCGATCAAACCGCCACCGATGCCGAATATCCCGCCGAGGGTGCCCAGGGCAGCGCCGAAAACCAGGTACAGCAAAAACTCAATCACGGCATTTTCCCCTTTACGTCAGGGCTTTCATCCTACGCAGTTGCTTCTAGCGCGGAAACGCACAGCAACGCACAATGGCTATGCCAATCTCGCACAAGCAATGAGCGTACCCATGAATCCCAACCAACTGACCGACCAACTGGGACTGTTTCTCGACGTGTTGGAAACCGGCAGTTTTTCCGCCGCCTCGCGCCGCCATCCGCTGACGCCTTCGGCCGTGGCCCGGCGCATCGACAGCCTGGAAAGCGCGGTCGGCAGTCAGTTGTTCATGCGCAGCACCCATGCGGTGCGCGCAACACCGGCCGGCCTGGCGTTTGCCGAGCGGGCGCGGCGAATCGTCGCCGAATTGCGCCTGGCCAGGGCCGAAGCCGTGTCCCTGAGCAGCGCCCCGGAAGGCTTGATTCGGGTGGACGCACCGGCCGCTTTCGGTCGCCGGCACCTGGCGCCGGTGATTGCCGACTTCCTGATGCTCTACCCCGGCCTCGACGTGCAACTGCACCTGATCGACAGCTTTGTCGACATGCAGGGCCTGAACCTGGGCAAGGTCGATCTGGTGCTGCGCGCCGGGCAGTTGGCCGACACCCGGCTGGTGGCCACGCCGCTGGCGAGCATGGTGCGCATCGCCTGCGCCAGCCCCGAGTATTTGCAGCGCCGCGGCATACCGAATGATCCGGCACAACTGATCGAACATGATGGCCTCGACTGGGACGGCCTGGCCCCACCCTTCGCCTGGCGCTTCGAACGTGAAGGCCAGATGCAACTCCACCGTCCATCACGCGTGCGCATGAGCGCCAACAATGCCGAAGCACTGGTTTGCGGCGCATTGGCCGGGCTGGGCATCGCGCACTTGCCGACGTGGCTGGCGAGCGAGTACCTGCTGCGGGGCGAATTGTTGCCGCTGTTCTGTGAAAACGGCTTGCCGAAACCGGAAAGCGCAGGAATCTATGCCTTGCGCCTGGAGCAGCAACCCAATTCCCGCAGCCGCCTGTTGCTGGAATACCTGAAAACCCGCTTCAGCCCGATCCCCCCGTGGGATCTGGTACTGCAAACGCAACTGGTGCACCGCTAGTCCAGAATTGTCTGGTGCATTAAAGATTTGCCCGCTAGATTCATGACGATCACTGATCAAGGCTTCAACATGACCACCGAGCGCGACACCCCGGATAACTGCGACGACCTGCTGCTGGACAACCAGGCCTGTTTCGCCCTGCATTCCACTTCGCTGATGATGACCAAGGTCTATAAGCCCTTGTTGCAGGCGCTGGGCCTGACTTATCCACAGTACCTGGCCATGATGGTGCTGTGGGAACAGGACGGTTTGACGGTAGGAGAAATCAGCGCCCGCCTGCTGACCGATCCCGGCTCGCTCACCCCGCTGCTCAAGCGCCTGGAGGCCGAAGGCTTGCTCAGCCGCACCCGCAGTCGTGAAGACGAGCGCGTGGTGATCGTCGAACTCACCGCACAGGGCCGCGCCCTGCGCGACAAGGCGCGGGACATCCCACAATGCATCCTCGGCGCCAGCGGCATGACGCTGGAGCGACTGCAAAAGCTGCAAGCGGAGCTGCAAGCGCTGCGTCGGCACCTGCAAGACAGCCTCTGAGCTTCAATCCACCAAAAATCCCCTGTGGGAGCGGGCTTGCTCCCGAATGCGGTGGGTCATCCAGCACAAGTGATGACGTTCACACCGCATTCGCGAGCAAGCCCGCTCCCACATTTGTCTGGCGGCGCGCAAAAAAATCGCCCCCTTCCAATATTTTTCAACCCTGCTTGCGCAGCTCTAACTCAATACTTCCAATCGATTTCGGCTAGTCGGCAAGCCGTCGTTCTCAGATTATTTTCCAAATTTATCTTGCGCGCTAAACATTAGCGCGATACATTCATTTCGCACTTACTTAGCGCACAAACATTTAGCGCAAAACAAATCAAACCCCGAACGAGGATTTCACCATGCAAACTCTCTACACCGCGATCGCAACTTCCACCGGTGGCCGTGACGGTCGTGCGATTTCCAGTGACAACATTCTCGACGTCAAACTCGCCACCCCGAAAGAACTCGGCGGTGCCGGCGGCGCGGCAACCAACCCCGAGCAACTGTTCGCAGCCGGCTACTCCGCCTGCTTCATCGGTGCCTTGAAATTCGTCGCCAGCCAGACCAAACGCAAAATCCCGGATGACGCCTCGATCACCGCCCATGTCGGCATCGGCCAGATCCCTGGCGGTTTCGGCCTGGACATCGACCTGCACATCAGCCTGCCAGGTCTCGAGCAAGCCGATGCCCAGACACTGGTCGACGCCGCGCACCAGGTCTGCCCGTACTCCAACGCCACCCGTGGCAACGTCGAAGTGCGCTTGCACGTGACCGTATAACGTCTGTCGCCCACTCAGGCCTGAACAGGAAATGAACATGAACACTTTCAGCAAAGTCTTGACCGGCACCCTTCTCGCCCTGTCCGTCCACAGCGCATTCGCTGGCGACGTCGAGCACAACACCCAGGCGTTTCTCGATGTGTTGAACGCCGGCACCGGCAAACCGATGGAACAGATGACACCGGCCGATGCCCGTGCCGTCCTGGTGGGCGCGCAAGCCGGGGTGAAGCTGACGCTGCCAAAAGCCGATGTCAGCCAGAAGACCATCCAGGTCGACGGTCAACCGCTGAGCCTGACCATCGTCCGGCCAGCCGGGGTCAAGGGCGAGTTGCCAGTGTTCATGTTCTTCCACGGCGGCGGCTGGGTGCTGGGCGATTTCCCGACCCACGAGCGGTTGGTGCGTGACCTCGTGGCGGGTTCGGGGGCGGCGGCGGTCTTCGTCAATTACACGCCATCACCGGAAGCGCATTATCCGGTGGCGATCAACCAGGCTTACGCCGCCACTAAATGGGTGGCGGAGCACGGAAAAGAGATCAACGTCGATGGCAAGCGCCTGGCTGTGGCCGGCAACAGCGTCGGCGGCAACATGGCGGCGGTGGTTGCGCTGATGGCCAAGGACAAAGGCACGCCGGCGATCAAGTTCCAGGTGCTGTTGTGGCCGGTGACCGATGCCAGCTTCGACACCGGTTCCTACAACCAGTATGCCGAAGGGCACTTCCTCACCCGCAACATGATGAAGTGGTTCTGGGACAACTACACCACCGATGCCAAACAGCGTAACGAGATCTACGCCTCGCCGTTGCGAGCTACCCCTGCGCAACTCAAGGGCTTGCCACCGGCGCTGGTGCAGACGGCGGGAGCTGACGTCCTGCGCGATGAAGGTGAAGCCTACGCCCGCAAACTCGATGAAGCCGGGGTGCCGGTGACCTCGGTTCGCTACAACGGCATGATTCACGATTACGGTTTGCTCAACGTGGTCAGCCAGGTGCCAGCAGTGCGTTCGGCGATGCTGCAAGCGTCCGAAGAGCTCAAGCAGCACCTGAAGAAATAACGCAGTAAAAACGTGGGAGCGGGCTTGCTCGCGAAGAGGGAGTGTCAGTGACAAATATGTTGCCTGACACACCGTCTTCGCGAGCAAGCCCGCTCCCACAGGGGATTTGTATCGTTCCAACGTTATGCACAGACGAAAAAAAGCCCGACTCAATGGTCGGGCTTTTTTCATTCCTCAAGCAGTGCTTATTTGGCACGGCCTTTGTAGGAACCGCCTTCGCGGGTATCGATCTCGATCATGTCGCCGATTTCGATGAAGTCAGCAACCGACAGCTCGGTACCGTTCTTCAGTTTGGCAGGCTTCATCACCTTGCCGGAAGTATCGCCGCGAGCGGAACCTTCGGTGTAGTCGATCTGACGCACGATGGTGGTCGGCAGCTCTACGGATACCAGACGCTCTTCGAAGAAGATCGCTTCGCAAACATCGGTCATGCCTTCTTCAACGAAAGGCAGAACGGCTTCGATGTCTTCAGCGTTCAGCTCGTACATGGTGTAGTCGGTGGTGTCCATGAACGTGTAGGTGTCGCCGCTGATGAAGGACAGGGTCGCTTCTTTGCGGTCGAGGATTACGTCGTCCAGTTTGTCGTCGGCGCTGTAAACGATCTCGGTCTTGTAACCGGTCAGCAGGTTTTTCAGCTTGGTCTTCATGATCGCGCTGTTACGACCCGACTTGGTGAATTCAGCTTTCTGAACCAGCCAAGGATCGTTTTCGAGACGGATCACGGTCCCGGGTTTCAGTTCTTTACCAGTTTTCATTGCGAATATCCGAATTTGGATGGGATTTACAAAAATCTAGGCCGCGTATCATATCCAATTTACATAAAACTGTACCAGCGCTGCGGCGAGATCGGCCTGCGAGGCCTGTTCCAGACACCACGTCTCGGCGTGTTTTTGCAGCTCCGGCCAGTGTTTGCGGGTCGATTGCCAGTGGTCGGTCATTTTCTCACCGGCGTTCCACGCCCGCCAGAGACCGCTGATCGCCTCGCGCGCAGGCGCCGAAAGGCCCTCCACATACAGCGCGAGAAAGGCTTCGAGCTTGTCCAGGTGAACGTCTTCTTCCTGCTGATAGATGTGCCAGAGCAAAGGCCGGCCCGCCCATTGCGCACGGACAAACGAGTCCTCGCCGCGCACGGCGTTGAGATCGCAGCTCCATAGCAACAGGTCATACTGGTCCTGCCGGACGAACGGCAGCACTTGCACGGTCAGCGCGTCGCGCACATGCAGCGCCCCGGCCACCAGCCCCTTGACCCCAAGCCAATGCTCGACATCACCGAGGATTCGCCCTTCCGGCACCAGCAGGTGCGTGGGCGTGGCATCGCTCGACAGCGCATCCAGCCAACTGGCCAGTCCGGTGTTTTCGTAGGCAAACAATGAAATCAGCTGCGCACCCGGCGCGCGATCAATCCCCAGGCCTTGCAGGAAGGCTCGCTGGGCCTCGGGATCCTGCTGAAACTGTCGACGCCGCTCGAGCAATCCGCTTTCGCGCAGCAAGCCCCCGGTGCCCTTGCGGAACCCCGGAAAGAAGAAGAACTTCTGCACATGCTTGTACTTCACCGACGGCAAGCCGTGGCAACCCACCACCCAGTCCTCGGCACTCAAGTAATCGAGGTTCATCCACAAAGGCGTTTTCTGCCGTTCGGCCATGGCGTCCATGTAGGCACTCGGCAGTTGGCAGGCGAACGCGGCGATCACCACATCGGCGGCATCAACCGGCTGCCAGTCGGCCGCCCAGTGACGCACCTCGACACCCTGCTGCCATTGCTGCGAGGTGTGGATGTTGATCTCCGGGCACATGCGCTCGAAGGCACGCAGGTCATCAACCCACAAGCGCACCGCCACCCCATGCTCGGCAACCAGTTGCCGGGCCAGGCGCCAGGTCACGCCGATGTCTCCGAAGTTATCGACCACGGTGCAAAAAATATCCCAGCGGGTTTTCAATTCAGGCATTCCAGGCTCCCGTTGGCAAAGGCAGCGATTGTCCGCATAAATTACCCCGTGCAGAAGAGCCGACGACGATTAATCTTCGTGCGACAATCGCATTCGCCCGCGACCCACCGCCAGGAGGCAGCCATGCCCTACCGCCCCAACCCGCGCCGCCCATTGCCCATCCAGCTCAATGCCCTGCAACTGACCGGCAGCATTGCCCTCGGTCTGTGGCTGGGGTTCATCGCCATCGCGCTGACCTGCTGGCTCGCCGCGCGCCTGCTGTTCAGCGAGCAATTGGCACCCGTCGCGACAGCGGTGGAGCAACTCGCCAAACCGCCCGTGGTGTCACAACCGGTGCCGGACATCCCGCCACAGAGCCCGGTTTTCGAGCAGTACGAGGAGAACCTGCGCAAGAACGAGCAGGCACAGCGCCTCGATCAGGCACGCGGCAGCAACCGTAACCTGTCGAACCCCAAATGCCAGTTCTGGCTGCAACAGGACCAGACGGCACCCAGCGAAAAAAGCCGCGCCAATGTCCTGCAATTCTGCGATTGATCATGAATAAAAAAGCTGTCCACCAACTGATTCTCGACAAGCTGCGCATCGACCTCGACATCGCCGAACGCGCTGCGCAAACCGCTTACGAAACCGCGACCCACGAAGAGAACATCGCCGAAAACAAGTACGACACCCTGGGGCTGGAGGCGTCGTACCTGGCGGCCGGGCAAGCCAAACGGGTCGAGGAGATTCGTCAGTCACTGGCGCTTTGCCAAAACCTGATATTGCGTCCCTATGACGAGCAGCGTGGCATCGAAGTCGGCGCACTGCTGGGCCTGGAAGACGAAAAGGGTCGCGAGCAATGGTTGTTCCTGGCCCCGGATGCGGCGGGCCTGAAGGTCGATCTGGTGGGGCAAATCATTACCGTCATCACCCCGCGCTCGCCCCTGGGCAAAAGCCTGCTGGGCCGATTCGAAGGCGATGAGGTGGAGATTCTGGTGGCGGGCGCTCGGCAACAGTTCGCTGTCACCGAGGTGGTCTAGATCGCTGTTTGCTGATCAATGAACCGGCAGTTCGACGCCGTCGAACAGCTCTTCCAGTTCCTGCTTGTTGTGGCACTGGATGGCCTTGGCCATGACTTCGCGGGTCAGGTGCGGGGCGAACTTCTCGATGAAATCGCACATGAAGCCACGCAGGAAGGTGCCGCGACGGAAACCGATCTTGGTCACGCTGGATTCGAACAGCTCGCTGGCATCGAGCACCACCAGATCGTTGTCGAGTTTGGTGTCGACCGCCATTTTCGCGACGATGCCCACGCCCAGGCCCAGGCGGACATAGGTCTTGATCACGTCGGCGTCGGCCGCGGTGAACACCACTTTCGGGGTCAGGCCACGGTGGCTGAAGGCTTCGTCGAGTTTCGAGCGGCCAGTGAAACCGAACACATAGGTCACGATCGGGTATTCGGCCAGCGCTTCGAGCGTCAGCTTCGACAGCTTGGTCAGCGGGTGACCCTGGGGCACGACCACGCAGCGGTTCCAGCGATAGCACGGCATCATCACCAGGTCACCGAACAGTTCGAGCGCTTCGGTGGCGATGGCGAAATCCACGGTGCCGTCGGCGGCCATTTCGGCGATCTGCATCGGCGAACCCTGGTGCATGTGCAGGGCAACGTCCGGGTACTGCTTGATGAAATTACTGATCACCGGTGGCAGCGCATAGCGCGCCTGGGTGTGGGTGGTGGCGATCGACAGGGTGCCTTTCTTCTCGTTGGAGAATTCCTGGGCAATCTGCTTGATGCTTTCAACCTTGCGCAGGATTTCGCCGGCGGTGGTGATGATGCGCTCGCCGGCCGGGGTGACGCGGGTCAGGTGCTTGCCGCTGCGGGCGAAAACTTCGACGCCCAGTTCGTCTTCCAGCAGGCGGATCTGTTTACTGATGCCCGGTTGCGAGGTGTAAAGGCTTTGGGCTGTAGCGGAAACGTTGAGGTCGTGGTGCGCCACTTCCCAGATGTAGCGCAATTGTTGAAGCTTCATATGAATCCCTCAAAGCAGATAGACGCCACGGGCATCAGCGACGGTATATAACTATATTAATGGTTTGAAGAATAAATCTAGAACTTTTTATCAGAATGCCACTATTCGTGTTCTAGTGATCCCCCTGGCGACGACGTTGCACCAGCGGCACCAGGTAAACCGGCACCTGGGACAGTTGCAACACCCGCGCTGCCGTGCGGCCCAACGGCGTTTCCGCTCCCGCACCATGGCTATGACTACCTACGATCAGCAAATCCACCGAGAGTTTCTGCGCCTGGTCGAGAATCACCTGCGACGGATCGCCCTGCAGCACCCGTACCGCCTGAATCCGCTTCAGGTCCAGTTCACCCTCCTCGCCCAACTCATCCCCCAGTTCCTCACGAAAACTGTCGAGCACCCGTTGCTCGATATTGGCAATGACGGTGTTGAGCCCCTGACTGTGAAACTCATTCAACGCCTGCTCATCGAGGTAACTCTGAAGCACCGATTCGGCGAACAGCCCCATGGGTTCCACCGCGTGCACCACGTACAGGTCGGCATTGAATGTCCGGGCCAGTGCCAAGGCGTGCTGCATCACCAAAGGGGCGTACAGGCCGAGGTCAGTGGCATAGAGCATCGAGCGAATCATATGACCTCCTCGAATGCCAACATGGCGGAGATTGATTCAGCTTAGCAGTGCCTTGGAGACTGCGACGGCCCGCGCAACACGTTGATCGGCGGGCTTAAACCTTTTGCTCGTTGCTTATGCCATGGGGCACATGGCCGGTGGCGACGACTTCCCGGGCCAGTTCGCAGTGACCGGCCTGGTCATCGAAAAACACATCGGCGGCGAAGGCCTCCAGGAATGCCGACTTGGTCAGGCCGCCGAGGAACAGCGATTCATCCAGCCGGATGTCCCATTCGCGCAAGGTGCGGATCACCCGTTCGTGAGCCGGCGCCGAGCGGGCCGTGACCAGCGCCGTGCGGATCGGGCAGGCGTCATCCGGGAACTCGCGCTGCAACAGGTTGAGGGCCGCCAGGAACCCCTTGAAAGGACCGCCGCGCAACGGTTCGCGGGCCGCTTCGCGTTCGCTCGCCTGAAACGCTTCCAGGCCGCCCGCCTGATACACGCGCTCGGACTCGTCGGAAAACAGCACCGCATCGCCGTCGAACGCAATGCGCAATTCATCGCTGGCCGCGCGGCTCGCGCCTCCGGACAGGATGGTTGCCGCGGCGAAACCGGCATCCAGTGCGCTTCGCACATCTTCGGCGTGAGTCGACAGGAACAGGTCGCAGCCAAAGGCCTTGAGATACGGATAAGGGCTGCGTCCGCCGACGAACGCGGCGCGGGAAATCGCCAATCCGTAGTGATGGATCGAGTTGAACACCCGCAGGCCGGTGTCGGCACTATTGCGCGACACCAGGATCACCTCGACCCGGGCCCGGCCGAGGCTGGCGTTGAGGCTGAGGAGTTTTTGCACCAGCGGGAAGGCGTCGCCGGGCTCGAGGATTTCGTCTTCGTGCTCGATTTGGTATTGCCGGTAGGCCTCGACGCCACTCGACAGGTAGACCTTATGGCTTTCACTCAGGTCGAACAGCGCACGCGACGAAATCGCCAGCACCAGTTTGTCGTCGATTGTCTTGGCCATGCCCTTCCCCCTCAGGTTGATCGACTCAGCGGTTGCGTCGATCGATAAAACACAGACTGCGATACAAGGCTTCGATCCGCGGCAACTCACATCCCGCGGCGCGGGCCACCGCCAGGGGCCGGGCATAAATGGCGTCCAGTTCCAGCGGCCGCTTGTGCAGGTAATCGTGGTACATGCTCGGCCAGTAGTCGGGCATTTTCTCGGTCACCCTGAATAAATGCTCGGCATAGCCCTCAGGCACTTCATGACCACAGGCGACGGCCCCCTGGACCACTTCGGCCATCAAAGCCTGGATCAACTCACGGCTATCGGCATCGGCCATCAACGGCGTGGTGCTCGCCCCCAACAACACCGACAGGCCGTTGTAAGGGATATTCCAGACCAGTTTTTGCCAACGCGCCTGGTGCAGGTTCGCCATGGCCTGGGAGTCGATGCCCGCAGCATGGAACAGCCCGACGCCCTCCTCGACAATCGCCGCGCGCGCCGCCCCCTCGGCGGCGGGACCGCTGTGGTAACCCACATGCACCGCGCCCAGCGCCTGATGGGTCACGACGCCTGGCCCCTGGCGATGAACGCAGATGTAACAGAGCCCGCCCAGCACATGCAGCGAATCGGGCAACAACTCGCGCAGGCTATCCTCGACGTCCAGGCCATTTTGCAGCAGCAGCACTTTGGCCTCCGGCGCCGCGGCCTGAAGGATGGCCGGCGCCAAGTCTGCGTTGCTGGTGGTTTTCGCCCCCACCAGCAACCAGTCGCAGGGCGGCATGTCTTCGGCCGCCGCATAGGCCTGCACCGGGTTCAACGTCAGCGCACCGTGCACGGCGCTGTGCAGTTGCAGCCCGCGCTCGGCCACCGCAGAGAACTCGCTGCGCAACAGAAAATGCACATCAAAACCGGCATGCGCCAGCATCATCCCGTAGAACCCGCCAATGGCGCCGGTCCCGATAATACCGATGGTTGGTCTTGTAACTGCCCCTGTCATGGCAACTCCTCTGCTGTTCGACTCAACGCCTGACGTATCGCCCGATTGAGTTCGGGAGCGGTCAGGCGCGAATGCAATGCCCCAAAGAACTCGCCGTCGCGCACCACAAACAGCGCCGGCAAATGAAAGACCTGATAACGCTCGACCACCCCGCCGTTGTTTCCGGCATCGATCCAGCACAGTCGATCGACCGCCAGATTCAGTGCGGGCAATTGCTCGCGGGCGAATCGACAGCTGGAACAACCGACGCTGGTGAAAATCACCAGCGATAGACCGTTCATCGTCAGCAACCGTTGGTCGGCGTCGAAATCGGTCAGTTCCAATTCGACCACTATACTGGGGGAAACAATGTCAGATGGCCGACACATGGAGTTCGTGTTCATGGGACGATTTATTCCTCATCCTGACGAAATACCCGTTGAATTAACGTTGCTGACGCCTGAGTGTATTTCGCGGCAACAGCTGAACACTACCAGCCTCGGGGGCATGGCTTGCAACTATCACCGCGCGTGGCGCCACGGCACGGCACTGGAAGTGCGCATGCCGAGCGTGAACCCCGACCTGCGTTTTCTGGGCTACGTCGCCTGGTGCCTGCGACGCAAACATGGCTATCTGGTGGGGATCGCCTTCGTCGACGAGCAGACGCTGTTCAGTGCCCGGATGGGTGAACAGGTATGCCAGATAGAACGCTATTGCCGTTTGCATGACGCGCACGATGACCTCCAGGAGATTCAGGCGCTGGCACTGGAATGGGTACAGGAACATGCCGACGAGTTCTCTCATGACGCGGTTCACAAGGCATTTGCACACGCAGTGCTGGATTAAAGCGCTGCCTGCCCATTGTCGAGCCACGGTGTAACGCGCTAAGGTTCGGCTCCCCGACGCGCTTAATTTGCTGTGCTCCGCCGCGCGGGTTCGCTGGCGGCCGGCACCCGTGACCTGACGAGTAAACGATGGCTGATTTACCGATCAACGACCTAAACGTCGCCTCAAACGAGACCCTGATCACCCCCGATCAGCTCAAGCGTGACATTCCTCTGAGCGACGCCGCCCTGCGCACCGTCACCAAGGGCCGCGAAGTCATTCGCAATATTCTTGATGGCACCGACCACCGCCTGTTCGTGGTCATCGGGCCGTGCTCGATCCACGACATCAAGGCTGCCCACGAATACGCCGAACGCCTGAAGGTGCTCGCGGCCGAGGTCGCCGATACCCTGTATCTGGTGATGCGTGTGTACTTCGAGAAACCACGCACCACGGTCGGCTGGAAAGGCTTGATCAACGACCCGTACCTGGATGACTCGTTCAAGATTCAGGACGGTCTGCACATCGGTCGCCAGTTGTTGCTGGACCTGGCCGAAATGGGCCTGCCCACCGCCACCGAAGCCCTCGACCCGATCTCCCCGCAGTATCTGCAGGACCTGATCAGCTGGTCGGCCATTGGCGCGCGCACCACCGAATCCCAGACTCACCGCGAAATGGCTTCCGGCCTGTCCTCGGCCGTCGGCTTCAAGAACGGCACCGACGGTGGCCTGACCGTGGCGATCAATGCCCTGCAATCGGTTTCCAGCCCTCACCGCTTCCTGGGCATCAACCAGGAAGGTGGCGTGTCGATCGTGACCACCAAGGGCAACGCCTACGGTCACGTGGTACTGCGCGGTGGCAATGGCAAGCCGAACTACGACTCGGTCAGCGTCGCCCTTTGCGAGCAGGCGCTGAACAAGGCGAAGATCAAGCCGAACATCATGGTCGATTGCAGCCACGCCAACTCGAACAAGGATCCGGCCCTGCAGCCACTGGTCATGGAAAACGTCGCCAACCAGATCCTCGAAGGCAACCAGTCGATCATCGGCCTGATGGTCGAAAGCCACCTGAACTGGGGTTGCCAGGCCATTCCGAAAGACCTCGCCGACCTGCAATACGGCGTGTCGATCACCGATGCCTGCATCGACTGGACCGCTACCGAAACCACCTTGCGCAGCATGCACGCCAAGCTCAAGGATGTACTGCCTAAACGCGATCGCACCTGATCGCTCTTTCAGGCAGACAAAAAAACGCCGGGCTGAACCCGGCGTTTTTTTATGTGTGCGATTTGCTGAAGGTCACTGGCTCAGCTTGGCCGCATGCCGCTGGTGACGCTCCATGTAGCGCTCGACGTAGGAGCAGGAGGGAATGACGGTGTAACCCATTTCCTCGGCGTACTGCAGCGCCTGCTCGGTCAGTGCAGCGGCAATGCCACGACCGCGCAACGCGTTGGGCACAAACGTACGATAGATATCCAGGGTCTGTTTCCCCAGATCCATATAAGTCAGGTAGGCACGATGACCGTCCACATTGGTCTCGAACTGATGACCAGCCTGGTCATGGTGGATGGACAACGCCTCGCTCATCACTACTCCTCGCGGGTCTTGGATTCCGACCCCTACCTTACCGATGTTTTTCCGGCGAAGAAACATCTACGCCACCCCCGTGCCTGAATGGACACCGAGAAGGAGCTACACCGATCTCGCGCAACCTAGCACGTACAAATAGTAGGCACCATTGGCAAAAATGCTCAAGGTACGCTCGTCATCAGGCGGGTTGGCGGGTGCTGCTCCGGGCGACGCAGAAATGGCCCGACCACAGGTTCCCCAGGGTCGATAACCTGAACATTGCCGGATGTTGAGACTTAAGACGAGCGCCCGTTGTTAAAGTCACCAGAACATGGAGAAAGATATGAGAGGCGCCGCGCGAAAACCCGAACAAAAGTATAGACGAATCATCTAGCCAGACTTTAGCCAAGACCGGCAAAAACAGCGGTTTACCCGTGGAACTTTTCCTTGCCGGCTCGCTCATCTCGGGCCTCCCAGCTGGATATTTTTTAAACAGTGCAAGTAAAAGTTGCTCGAAAAAGAATCAACGCCTACAATTTTTTTTGCTTCTTGCTTTACGTCAGTTTACTTACGACAAGTAATGGGTAGTATGTACGCCGGCTATTTCCTCAATCTGAGGAGACAGCTACTAAATAGAAAGTCCTTGAAGGGGAACACGATGAACAACGTTCTGAAATTCTCTGCTCTGGCTCTGGCCGCAGTTCTGGCTACCGGTTGCAGCAGCGCATCGAAAGAAACCGAAGCACGTCTGACTGCTACTGAAGACGCAGCAGCTCGCTCCCAGGCTCGTGCAGACGAAGCTTACCGTAAAGCTGATGAAGCTCTGGCTGCTGCTCAAAAAGCACAACAGACTGCTGACGAAGCTAACGAGCGTGCTCTGCGCATGCTGGACAAAGCTAGCCGCAAGTAATAATCCTTCGGGATTGTTATCAAGCCGACCCATTCTTGGGTCGGCTTTTTTATTGCCCGCCGTTTCTTGCAGGCATAAAAAAACCCGCCGATGCAGCCCGCACCGGCAGGTTCTTTTCAAGGGTTACTGCATCGGGTCGATCGGCGCACTCGACACCATCGGTGCGGAAGTATTCGGCACCCCGATTTCCACCGGCAGGCCGTCTTCAGCCGCGACGACGTCCCGGACCACGTCCCAGTTCATGCGCAGGTTATTGGTGATGTCCTCGCGCTTGAGCATCGCGTTGATCACCGCCGTGTGCTTGTCGACCACCGACGGGTTGCCCTTGTCATCCAGCGGCGTGTGAGCTTCCAGGTACACCTTGCCGCCACTCACGCCGAACTTGTACGAATCGTTGATGATGCGTACCGACGTGCCAACCGGCACCATGCCGGCCATTTCCAGCACGTTGTTGTTGAACATGCGGAAGCAACCGTGGCTGGTGCGCATGCCGATGCCGAACTTCTTGTTCGAACCGTGGATCAGGTAGCCCGGCGTGCCCAAGGTGAACTTGAACGGCCCCAGCGGGTTATCGGGACCTGCCGGCACCACGTTGGGCAGCGGATCACCATCGGCGGCGTGCTCGGCCTTGATCGACGCTGGAGGGGTCCAGGTCGGGTTCGGGGTCTTGGCGGTGATGCTGGTGTGGGCAATCGGCGAGCCCCAGCCTTCACGACCGATGCCCAGCGGGAAGGTGTACACCACGTTCCGGCCTTTCGGGTAGTAGTAGAGGCGGTACTCAGCCAGGTTGATGACGATGCCTTCACGCGGGCCGGGCGGCAGGATGAAGCGGGTCGGCAACACGATTTCGGTGCCGGCACCCGGCAGCCATGGATCGACGCCAGGGTTGGCCGCGACCATTTCCGTGTAGCCCAGGTCGTAGGCGGTGCCAAGGTCGGCGAAGGTATCTTCGTACTTGGCCTTGATCACTTGCACCTGGCCGATGATGTCTTCACCGGGCGGCGGCAGGGGTAGCTCCAATGCTGCTACGGGCCCCGCCACACAAAGTGCGGCAAGAGACAGGCAGCGGGTGACGGCAGGAAAGCGCGGCAACATCCGGAAAATCCTTCGCATGATCAACAGAGGGTATAAAAACGGGATTGTACACCGCCATCCGTAATTTCGGGGAGGCGCACCGATAGAGCGTGCCATGCGGGGAAAAGTTCGCAGCCTGAGGCACTTCTACAGTTCGAATCGCAGCTCCGGCCAGATCGGCGATGTGCCGCGCTTTTGCGATTCAAGAATGGCCCGGCACAGCGAGCACAGGCGGTGGTCCTGGAATACCCGCCGGTCAACGCTCGACCAACGCGGCTGCGCCGGCAACAGGCTGCCGCACAAGGTCCGGTCCGCCGAACCACCGAGCTCCAGTTGCCGGGTCACCAGATGAACCCGCACTTCCTGGCAGGCGAACAGATCCAGCTGTTCGTCAGGCTCGATCAGTTGGTAGGAAAAAAGTGACCAGGCGGGACGCGGCATCGGGGGCTCCAAATCGGGGGCGCCACCTTAGCCGAAAGCCCGCGCCTAGAAAAGTGTCATAACAGCGGTTTTAGCGTAGGCCAGACATTTTCCAGCAACTTGTCCTGAGCCCCGGCCGCCGGGTGTATGCCATCGGCTTGCATCAGGTCAGGATGCCCGCCCACGCCGTCGAGAAAAAACGGCACCAACGGGATGTTTTTCTCGCTCGCCACATTGCTGAAGGCATCGGCGAAGGCTTTGGTATATCGCGCTCCATAGTTGGGTGGCAATTGCATGCCGAGCAGCAGCACCTTCGCGCCGCTGGCCCTGGAGCTGTCGATCATCGAAGCAAGATTTTGTTGCAATTGCGTTGGCAGCAATCCACGCAGGCCGTCATTGCCACCCAGCTCGAGGATGACCAGCTCCGGCTTATGCTCTGCAAGCAACGCCGGCAGCCGCGCCTGGCCTCCGGCACTGGTGTCGCCACTGATGGAGGCATTGACCACTCGATCGTCAAAACCTTCGCGCTTGAGCCGTTGTTCGAGCAACGATACCCACCCTTGCCGGGTATCCAGCCCGAAACCGGCGCTGATACTATCGCCAACGATCAGGACTGTACCCGCCGCTGCGTTCTGGGCCATGCACATCAAGGCCAGGCCAGCACTCAAAAACCACACACGCATCGGATTCTCCATGGGCGCAAGCATTCTCACCGCGAAGAACCTTAGCAAAGTGGTTCCCAGCGCGGAAGGTGAACTGACCATCCTGCACGAACTCAGCCTGGAACTGAACAAGGGCGACAGCCTGGCCATTGTCGGCGCGTCAGGTTCCGGCAAATCCACCCTGCTTGGCCTGCTCGCCGGCCTCGACTTGCCGAGCAGCGGTGAGGTCACGCTCGCGGGGCAAGGCCTCAGCAAACTTGACGAGGACCAGCGCGCCCGCATCCGCGCCGAGCACGTGGGCTTCGTGTTCCAGTCCTTCCAGTTGCTCGACAGCCTCAATGCCCTGGAAAACGTCATGCTGCCCCTGGAGCTCGATGGCCGCAAAGATGCCCGTGGGCGTGCCACCGAACTGTTGCAACGCGTCGGCCTCGGCCAGCGCCTGACCCACTCGCCACGCCAGCTCTCCGGCGGCGAACAGCAGCGCGTGGCCATTGCCCGTGCATTTGCCGCCGAACCCGACGTCCTGTTTGCCGACGAGCCCACCGGCAACCTCGACAGCCACACGGGCGAGCGCATCAGCGATCTGTTGTTTGAACTGAACAAGGAACGCGGGACGACGCTGGTGCTGGTAACTCACGATGAACGCCTGGCACATCGCTGCCGGCGCCTGATCCGCCTTGAAGCCGGCCTGCTGGTCGCCCCACTGGAGCCTTGATGGCACGCCTGCCGCTGTTGCGCCTGTTCAGTCTCGCCATCCGCCAATTGCTGCGCGACGCTCGCGCCGGTGAATTGCGCGTATTGTTCTTCGCCCTGCTGGTAGCCGTGGCCGCGAGCACCGCCATCGGTTATTTCGGCGCCCGCCTCAACGGCGCCATGATGTTGCGCGCCACCGAGTTCCTGGGCGCGGACCTGCTGCTCGAAGGCAGTTCGCCGGCGCGCCCCGAACAGATAAAAAGCGGCACCGAGCTGGGCCTTGAACACGCCCAGGTAGTGGAATTTTCCAGCGTCATCGCCACCGACACCGGTATCCAGCTATCCAGCATCAAGGCTGCCGATGGTGTCTATCCACTGCGAGGCGAATTGAAAAGCGCCCCCGCCCCTTTCGCCACGGAAGAATCCGGCGGCGGACCGAAACCCGGCGAAGCCTGGGTCGAAGCCCGGTTGCTGACCGCGCTGGACCTGAAGATCGGCGACAGCATCGACGTCGGCATGAAAAACCTGACACTGACGCGAGTACTGACCTACGAACCCGATCGCGCCGGCAACTTCTACAGCCTGACGCCACGGGTACTGATCAACCTTGATGACCTCGCCGCCACCGGCGTGGTGCAACCCGGGAGTCGGGTCAGCTACCGGGAGCTGTGGCGCGGCAAGGCCCAAGCCCTGGAAACCTATCGCCAGCTGATCAAACCCGGCCTGGCCGCCAACCAGCGCATCCAGGACGCCCGGGATGGGAACCGGCAGATCGGGAGTGCCCTGGGCAAGGCTGAACGTTATCTGAACATGGCCAGTCTGGTGGCCGTGCTGCTGGCCGGCGTGGCCGTGGCGCTGTCGGCAACGCGCTTCGCCACGCGCCGGTTCGATGCCAGCGCGCTGTTGCGCTGCCTGGGATTGTCACGCCGGGAAACCATGGTGCTGTTCAGTTTGCAGCTGACTGTGCTCGGGTTGCTCGCCAGTATCAGCGGTGCCTTCGTCGGCTGGCTGGCACAGCTGGGGCTGTTTGCCTTGCTGCATGACTTGTTGCCCACAGACGTGCCGCCGGGCGGCCTGTTTCCGGCCATCGCCGGGATCGGCACCGGCCTGGTGGCATTGGCCGGTTTTGCCTTGCCGCCACTGGCGGCGCTGGGTCGGGTTCCACCGTTGCGGGTATTACGCCGCGACTTGCTGCCGATTCCCTCCAGCACCTGGATGATTTACGGCGCAGCGCTGGGCGCCCTCGGCCTGATCATGTGGCGCCTGAGCCTGGACCTGGTATTGACGTTCGCCCTGCTTGGCGGCGGTGTCATCGCGGCGTTGATACTGGGTGGCCTGCTGTTGTTGCTGTTGAAAAGCCTGCGGCGAATGCTCGCCCGCGCCTCCTTGCCGTGGCGCCTCGGGCTGGGTCAATTGCTGCGTCATCCATTGGCCGCCGCCGGACAATCCCTGGCATTCGGCCTGATCCTGCTGTCGATGGCGTTGATCGCCCTGTTGCGCGGCGAGTTGCTGGACACCTGGCAGAACCAGCTACCGAAAAACGCACCGAACTATTTCGCCCTGAACATCCTGCCGGCGGACAAGCAGGCGTTCACCGATCGCCTGATCTCACTCTCGGCGCAATCGGCGCCGCTGTACCCGGTGGTGCCGGGGCGGCTGATCAGCATCAATGGCGAACCGGTGCAGCAAATCGTCAGCAAGGAATCGGCCGGTGACCGGGCGATCCAGCGCGACCTGAGCCTGACCTGGGCAGCCGACCTGCCTGCCGGTAACAAAATCACCGCCGGCGACTGGTGGCCCGCGCAGCCGACGGATGAAATTCCCGGTGTGTCGGTGGAAGGCAAGGTCGCGGAGAGCCTGAAGCTCAAGCTCGGCGATCACATGGTCTTCACCGTCGGCGGGGTCAATCGCGAGGCAAGAGTCACCAGCCTGCGCGAGATCAACTGGGATAACTTCCAGCCGAACTTCTTCATGATCTTCCAGCCGGGCACTTTGAAGAATCTACCGGCAACTTACCTGACCAGCTTCTACCTGGCGGCGGGTCATGATCAGCAGATCGTCGATCTGTCCCGCAGTTTCCCGGCGGTCACCATTCTGCAAGTCGAAGCCTTGCTGGAACAGCTGCGCAGCATCCTCGCCCAGGTGACCCTGGCGGTGGAATACGTGTTGCTGTTTGTGTTGGCGGCGGGGATGGCCGTTTTGTTCTCGGGACTGCAAGCGACGCTCGATGAACGAATTCGCCAGGGCGCGCTGTTGCGGGCACTGGGCGCGGAGCGGCAATTGCTGGTCAAGGCGCGCCGGATTGAGTTCGGCCTGCTCGGCGCGGTCAGCGGCTTGTTGGCGGCGCTGGGTTCGGAAGTGGTAAGCCTGGTGCTGTACCGTTACGCGTTTGATTTGCCCTGGCATCCGCATCCGTGGCTGCTGGTGCTGCCGTTGATTGGGGCAGTGCTGATTGGTGGTGCCGGCGTGTTTGGCACCCGTCGCGCATTGAATGCCAGCCCGCTGACGGTCCTGCGCGAGGGCTGATGTGACCTGCACCGCGCTCACCACCCCTGGGTGGAGCGCGGTGCGGGGCTCGCAATGACTCGCCTATTGCTCGTAACGGATCTCGTTGATCCACCACAGCGTCTCGCCGCCAGGGGTTTGCACAACGGCTTCGTCACCGACCTCTTTCTTCAAGAGCGCACGGGCCATCGGCGAATCGATCGAGATGTAATCGTTGCGACCGTAGATTTCGTCATAGCCCACGACCCGAAACTTCTTGGTGTCCCCCGCCTCGTTTTCGATCTCGACCCACGCGCCGAAAAACACCCTGCCTTCCTGTTCAGGCGAATAGGCAACGACCCGGACATCCTCAAGTCGCTTGCGCAGATAACGCACCCGTCGATCGATTTCCCGCAGCAGTTTTTTGTTGTACTGGTAGTCGGCATTTTCGCTTCGATCACCGAGGGATGCTGCCCAGGTCACCTTGCGCGTGGTGTCAGGACGTTTTTCTCGCCAAAGGTAGTCGAGCTCTTGCTTGAGAGCCTCATGACCTTCCTTTGTGATGATGTTCGTACTCAAGACGCAGTTCCCACTGATGATTGTCTGCGCCAAGGCTATATCGGGTGACGACCCTGAAGCCAGCGCGACGCGTCAGCGACTCGCATTCGACAGGGTCCCCGCCTCGTCCAGCACCTGCAGCATGACCTGAGACTGCCATTCGAAGTATGGATTGTAGGTCAGCCGGGAGAACACCTTGCCAGGTTCGCGATAGCCCCAGTCCGAATACCATACGGGTTC
Source organism: Pseudomonas fluorescens (assembly GCF_902498195.1). Taxonomy (GTDB): domain Bacteria; phylum Pseudomonadota; class Gammaproteobacteria; order Pseudomonadales; family Pseudomonadaceae; genus Aquipseudomonas; species Aquipseudomonas fluorescens_BU. Next base: position 124,922 of record NZ_CABVIY010000007.1, read on the forward strand.
ACCATCCAGGCATTTCTGCATGTCGGCGCTGTCCTGGCCATTCCAGCAGATGCGCTGCGCCCCATCCTGGCCGTACAGGCGATTGTCCGGCGAGAACAACAGGCCCATGTGTGAGAACTGGGCAATGCGGTATTGCGGCAGATAGTCACTGCGCGCCAACACCCGCGAGCTGTTTGCGGGCTGCACCCTGTTATCGCCGAACCAGACCAGGCGACTCGCCGAATGAACGAAGCGCTGATTGAAATAGTCATGCACATAGTTCGAGTCCACCACTGAATCATGTTCAGTGATCGCAATGAACACTGGCTTGTCATAGGTGCGCTGATCCAGCCGTTTCTGGGCCAGCCGCGAGCTGCGGTAGAACTGGGCGAAACCGTTGGTGGGCACATTCATGTAGCGCACCGGCGTCTGCATGGGTCGGCGCGGGTCTTCGGGATCGGCCAGCCATGGCCGCAACCAGCCGATGTATTGAGTGGCCCAGGCGTAGGTGCTGCTGGTGCGAAAGGCTGGCGAAAACAGCAGCAGCCCGGCGATTTCCTCATGCTCGTACGCATACTCCAGCACCAGATTGGCACCGGTGGAAAAGCCCCCCAGATACACCTTAGGTACGTCCCGACTCAATACCTCGGTCTGTTCGCGCACCACTTGCTGCCACTGTTCCAGTGACACATCGAGCATGTCTCGCGGATGAGTGCCATGCCCAGGCAGCAACACGGTGCGCACCAGGAAGCCCTCCGCTGCCAGGCGCTGGCCCACGTCATTGAACGACCAGGGCGAATCGCCAAGACCATGTACCAACAGGATGCCGCTTTTCGGCGTGCCGACCGGTCGCCATTCATGTGGTGCATTCCATGTGATCTCGGCGACGTGATCGTCGGTCTGGAAGGTTCGGTGTTGCTGCAACCATTTGACGGTCTGCTGCCGATAATCGGCGAAGGACTGCTGTCCCAGCGGCGCTTGCGGCGTGGCACAGGCTGTCATCGTAAACAACGACAGGAGCAAGGCGAGGCATGGTTTGACCAAGGACGGGACACTCCGCAAGCACTGTGAGGGTGTGCCCCGCGGCTGGTTGAACGTGCGGGGCGACGCCCAGCTTGCCATCTCGGTCGCGTCGGCGCCGCCATCACTATGTAGCGAAGCATTTCCACTTAGAAGCCAGGGCCAGGCATGGCCCCTATCGACGGGTGATCAACCCCTGGCGCGCGACACGAATCAGCTGTCGAATGACTTCAGGGGCGTCATCCGCGCTGGGCGATTGAATCACCGCCAGATCGAAACTGCCGCTGGCAAATCGCGCCAGGGATTCGCCGTCTTCGACAAACTGGATCAGGAAAGCTGCAGGCCCACCGGTACGACGCGGCCACCCATCGAGGTAACGCAAGAGTGTCGGCTGATGTTTACCGCCAAGCAGGATTTTTGGATTGCGCTGGGTGAGATGTGCCGTGATCGGCGCGGGACGTACAACTGGGCTTAGTGCATTCATCGTGTCGTGTCTCTGCCTCAAAAGTCTGCATGGCAGGTGAGAGGCAACACCGAACCAGCGCTTTAGCGGTATTTCGAAGCCTGCTCCAGGCTTCTATCGGCAACTGAATGAGTCACCTGGCGCCCCGCAAGTAGCTGTTTAAATCGGCGCATGAGCAGCATCCTAGAGAAGCTGACCGGAAAGTGTCAAGAATGTCGCGCAACAAAACAGGCGTACGATATGGCCAATATGGCCGCAAAAAAAATGCAACGGTCCCCGGACCTGGATAGTGCACACAAAAAAATGCCCATATCTTGCGATACGGGCATTTCTTTTACCGGTCAGCTAACTGCCGGTTTTTCACTCAGGCTCATCGAGCCAGACCAGGTCGATCAGGATCAGTGACGCTTGTGACCTTTGGCCAGGTTGCTACCCACGCCGCCGCCCAGTGCGCCACCCAGGCCTGCGCCGATGGTGGAGCCGGTCTTGCCGCCCAGGCTGTTACCGATGACCGAACCGCCAGCAGCACCCACACCACCGCCGATCGCAGCGCTGGTACGGTGGCCTTTTTTAGCGGCAACCGCACTGCCCGCTGCGCCCGCGACACCCGCGCCAATCGCGGCCCCGGTGCTGCCGCCCATGCTCTGGCCCACGACATTACCCAGCGCGCCGCCCAAACCACCACCAATGGCGGCCGTGCCGTCGCCAGCCATTGCACCTTGAGCAACCAGAAGACCCAGAACCAAAGCAGGCAGTGTGAAACGCATGACAAAAACCTCAAAAAAGTGATGAAAATCAGTAGGGTCGAGATTGAATGCTTTAGAGGAGACAAAGTCCAGACAGGCGCGCGCTCAACCTCGTTATTGGCGACGGTTGGACAGCTTTTACGGAAAAGGTTTTATCGCAGGCAAAAAAAAGCCCGCTGGGGAACGGGCAGGGTGTTGCTTTCTAACGGATGAGTTGAGCCTACGTAGGGCCTTGTGAAAACTTTGTGAAAACCATTCTGTTTAAATATTCGTTCACACAACGCCAAAGGCAAAAAACCCGGGCACAAAAAACCCCGCTCGATGACGGGGTTCATACGCTGGCCCATTACTTCCTGATCGGCGCCGTCACCTTGGGCAGAAACTTCCCTTTCTGCACTCGGCAGGCCCTGGTCTTGATCTTGTCGACCTCAGTCTGATCTTCGCCGAAGCTGGCAACGTACGCAGTCTGTCCACACTGTACGCAATTGTTGATCGGAAACTCTGCACCGTCGTCCTCGATATACGGATCAGCCATCTCTTCACCCCATCCCAGAAAGCGGGATCGACACCGGCAAGACCCCTTTGCCGAAAAAATATCGATCACCAAGGATTTCGAGACTAGCCGGTCACGACTGGACTTGTCGTTCAGTTTGCCGAACGCCCGACGAATGGCCCGCCTCCCGCTTACCTCAGCTTGACCGCCGTTCCTGTCACAAACACCACGACCATTCCGCCCTTCCCGGCCGGCATGCTGATTTCGAAATCCAGCCCCACCACCGCGTCCGCCTGAAGTGCCCGCGCCCGCTCCTTGATCTCGTCAGTGGCCTGGATACGCGCCTCTTTCAACGCTCGCTCCAGCGTCTGCGAGCGCCCACCGAAAAAGTCCCGCATACCGGCGAAGACATCACGGATCACATTGACGCCCTGTACCGATTCGGCACTGACAATGTCCAGGTAGGCCGTGATTTGTCGGCCTTCGATAGCGTGGGTCGTGGTGGTGATCATTGCAGGTCCTTGTTGTTGAGAATGTGAGCCGGCGCATCAACTGCCGACAACCTAACGGCATCGCTGGCCGAGTTGCAAACCCGATGGACGCCTCCAGACATCTGGCTCTCCAGCGATGCTTCCCACAGCCCCACCCCATCGTCCTGCGTCAAATTCAGAAACGTCTTTGCACACGTAAAAAAGAAGTGCCAGAAACAACAAAACCCCTGGCTTCTTTCGAAACCAGGGGTTTTGTTTACTTCGAATGTGGCGGTGAAGGAGAGATTCGAACTCTCGATACAGTTTCCTGTATACACACTTTCCAGGCGTGCTCCTTAAGCCACTCGGACACTTCACCGTATCTCTTCAAACATGTTCTGTCTGTCGAGGCGCGCTAATGTAGTCGAAAGCTTTTCTGATGGCAAACATTTTTTTCAGAATTTTCATGCGCTTAACTCTGTTAGCCGATTCGGGCTGGTTCAGCTGATGGCAAACCGGCCAATCTCTGGCTCCCCACACGCCTCTATATAGAGAGCAATGCGCCGCTGGCGTGGCGGGCAACGCCTGGCGCGCGGGCAAAGGGTGACTGGCGGGTCAGTCATGGCGCTTTACCTGGCCTGTGGCGGTGGGTAACTTCTGCCCAACTTTATTGAAAGGAATGGCGTCATGAGTGAGTTGATTTCCTACCATCTCGAAGACGGTATCGCGACCCTGACCCTGAGCAACGGCAAGGTCAATGCCATCTCTCCGGACGTGATTGCTGCCTTCAACGCCGCGCTGGATCAGGCGGTGACTGACCGCGCGGTGGTGATCATTACCGGCCAGCCCGGGATTCTCTCGGGGGGTTACGATCTGAAAGTCATGACCTCCGGCCCTAAAGAAGCCGTGGCGCTAGTGACGTCCGGCTCGACGCTGGCCCGCCGTCTGTTGTCGCACCCGTTTCCGGTGATCGTGGCGTGCCCCGGCCATGCGGTGGCCAAGGGTGCATTCCTGCTGTTGTCCGCCGATTACCGGATTGGTGTCGACGGCCCGTTCAGCATCGGCCTGAACGAAGTGCAGATCGGCATGACCATGCACCACGCCGGAATCGAGCTGGCCCGTGATCGCCTGCGCAAGTCGGCGTTCCACCGCTCGGTCATCAACGGTGAAATGTTCAACCCGCAGAGCGCCGTGGATGCCGGCTTCCTCGACGCAGTCGTATCGGCCGAAGAGTTGCAAGGTGCGGCGCTGGCGGCGGCGCGTCAGTTGAAGAAGATCAACATGACCGCCCACAAGAACACCAAGTTGAAAGTACGCAAGGCGCTGCTGGAAACCCTGGACAACGCGATCATCCAGGATCAGGAGCATTTGGTTTAAGCCCCGACCTGCTACAACGAAAAGCCCGACCGTCGTGTCGGGCTTTTTCTTACGATCCCTGTGGAAAAGTCCGTGACCGCTCTAGCACGCATCTGACCCATCAGTCGGAAACATATACTTAAACATCGGCCATCTCCCGCTACCTTAGCGGCAATTGCCGAAAACAGTGCACATCCGTACACTGCGCCACCTTTTGTCCCGGTGGGGCCCGAAAATGCTGTTTGTTTTACGTATGTCATTGATGGGCTTGCACTTTATGGTGGCAGGTGTGCTGGGCGTGCTGTTGGGCCTGTGCCGCCCGTTCAACCCGGACAACAGTCGCCTGTGCGCGCGTCTCTATGCCTGGCCGGCCATGTGCATTCTGCGCTTGCGGGTGAAGGCCGACGTCGGCCCCCTGATGGATAAACCTGACAGCTGCGTCATCATCGCCAACCACCAGTCCAACTACGATCTGTTTGTATTCGGCAATGTGGTACCCCGCCGTACCGTGTGCATCGGTAAAAAGAGCCTGAAATGGGTGCCTTTGTTCGGCCAGCTGTTCTGGTTGGCCGGGAATGTGTTGATCGACCGTGGCAATGCACAGAAGGCCCGCCAGTCGATGCTGACCACCACCCACACCCTGCAAAACCAGGACACCTCGATCTGGGTATTCCCCGAGGGCACACGCAATCTGGGTGAATCGTTGCTGCCGTTCAAGAAAGGGGCCTTCCAGATGGCTATCGCGGCCGGAGTGCCCATCGTGCCGGTGTGCGTCAGCAGTTACGTCAAGCACATGCGATTGAACCGCTGGCGCAGTGGAAACATTCTGATTCGCTCATTGCCTGCGATTCCTACCGCGGGCATGAGCCTGGATGACATGCCGATGCTGATTGCCCGGTGCCAGGAACAGATGCGTGAATGCATCGAATCGATGGACCGGCAACTGCAAGCCGCTTGAATGAAACCCGCCCTGTGCGGGTTTTCTTTTGTCTGCGCCCGGTTGCCTGTGAACTCGGTAAATTTCACTGACTCTCAAACAGCAGACAAGGCTAAGCTGGACACTGCCTGCCACCTGCTAATAAGAAGTGAACCTGAATCATGGGTAGAGTTGTTGCTGCTGCGGTTTACAGTGCTGGTAAAAAAGTCACCAATATCACCCTCGACGAAGGCGCAGCCTGGGCTGCAAAACCGGGACATTTTGTCTGGATCGGCCTCGAAGAGCCCGATGCCCAGGAGCTGGCCAACCTGCAACGCCAGTTCAACCTGCACGAACTGGCCATCGAAGACGCCCTTGAAAAACACAGCCGACCCAAGCTGGAAACCTTCGGCGACGCGCTGTTCATTGTCACGTACTCCCCGATACGGGAGGACGGCAAACTCAAGTTCATCGAAACCCATATCTTTGCCGGCAACGGCTACATCATTACCGCGCGCAACGGTCACTCGGCGTCCTACGCCTATGTCCGACAACGCTGTGAGGCGCGGCCACTGTTGCTGGAGCACGGGGAAGATTTCGTACTCTATGCCATCCTCGACTTCGTGATCGAGAACTACCAGCCGATGGGCGAAGCCATCCATGCCGAGATCGATGAGCTGGAACGCAACGTCATGTGCGGCACGCTCAACGAGCGCGATATCCAGGACCTGCACAGCCTTCGCCGCGATGTGTTGCGCCTGCGCCGTTACGCAGCGCCGATGGTAGAGATCGGCGAAGAACTGCAAAAACTGAGCTTTCCGTTCATCGACAAGAACATGCGCCCGTACTTTCGCGATGTGCAGATTCATGTGACGCGGCAGATGGAGGACCTGACCACCCTGGCGGACATTGCCAGTCAGACCATCGAAGTCGGGGTGCTGCTGGAGGCGTCACGCCAGAGCGTGGTGCAGCGCAAGTTTGCTGCGTGGGCGGCGATCCTGGCGTTTCCGACGGCGGTGGCGGGGATCTACGGGATGAACTTCCAGAACATGCCTGAACTGACCTGGCACTACGGGTATTTCGCGGTGCTGGGGTTTATTGCCGTGGGATGTGTGGGGTTGTGGGCGAGCTTCAAGAAATCGGGGTGGTTGTAGGAGCGAGTTCGCACTTCTTTGTAGGAGCTGTCGAGTGCAACGAGGCTGCGATCTTTTGATTTTTATAAAGCAAATCAAAAGATCGCAGCCTTCGGCAGTTCCTACACCAGACCGAGCCCAACTATCAGGCTTAAACGGTCTCGGGCTTGTGCGCCACGAACCGCATCATCCACTCGGCCACCGTGGCGCCGTGGTGGTCACTGTCCAGGCTGGCGATGCCTTTCGTATACACCTGCTCGCCCAGTGCTTGCTGGCGAATCTCCAGCAATGCACGGGAATAGTCGTGAATGAATTCTGGATGCCCCTGGAAGCACAGCACCTGATCGTTGATGTGGTACGCGGCATACGGGCAGAAATCGCTGGAAGCGATCACCGTGGCGTTTTCCGGCAGTGACGTGACCTGGTCCTGATGGCTGATCAGCAGGGTCAGTTCTTCGCGCACCGGGTTCATCCACGGAGCCTTGGCGGCGAGCTTGTAGTTGTGGGTGCCAACACCCCAACCCTGGGTCGCCCGCTCGCTCTTGCCGCCCAGCAACAGCGCCAGCAACTGATGGCCGAAGCACACGCCCAGCAGTTTGTCGCCACGCTCGTAGCGGGTCAGCAGGTAGTCCTTGAGCGTCTGGATCCACGGGTCCGTGCCGAAGGAATCGGCCTTGCTGCCAGTGACCAGGTAGGCGTCGAAGGTCAGGTCATCGCTGGGATAATCACCCTGTACCACATTGAAAATAGTGAATTCAGCGGCAATGGGTTGCTGTGAAAACAGGCGTTTGAACATCTGCCCGTAGCCCTGATACTGGTCGACCAATTCCGGACGCAGGTTGTCGGTTTCGAGAATGCAGATGCGTAACGACATAAAAAATACCTGACACGTGATGGGAATAATGCACACCCCAGAGCCTGCCTCGAAACACCGTGACAAGGCAAGCCCCGCAAGGCGTCACCGATCCCTAAAACGCCTCCCCTTTGGCAGCTTTCTCCAGCAGCAGCGCCGGTGGCGTGAAACGCTCGCCGTATTGCCCGGCCAGGTACTGGGCGCGGGCGACGAAATCCTTGACCCCGTATTGATTGATGAACTGCAGCGCACCGCCGGTCCAGGCGGCGAAGCCGATGCCGAAAATCGAGCCGACGTTGGCATCGGCTGTCGAGGTCAGCACCCCCTCCTCCACGCAGCGCACGGTTTCGATGGCTTGCACGAACAGCAGGCGATCACGCACATCCTTCGGTGAAATTTGCCCACCAGGCTGTTCAAAGCGCTTTTTCAGTTCCGGCCACAAATGTTTCTGGCCACCCGCCGGGTACTCGTAGAAGCCCCCTCCCGCTGCCTTGCCCGGCCGCTTGTACTCGTTGAGCAGCAGATCGATCACGGCGAAAGCGGGATGTTCAATCAGCGGCTTGCCCTCGGCCTGCAAATCCTTGGCGGTTTGCTGGCGGATATGGCTCATGAGACTGAGGGACACTTCGTCAGAGATCGCCAGCGGTCCGATCGGCATGCCGGCCTTGCGCGCCTCGGTCTCGATCATCGGCGCGCTGACGCCTTCGCCCAGCATCGCGATGCCTTCATTGGTGAACGTGCCAAACACCCGCGAGGTGAAAAAACCGCGACTGTCGTTGACCACAATCGGCGTTTTCTTGATTTGCAGGACGAAATCGAAGCCGCGAGCCAGGGTTTCGTCGCTGGTGCTGGCGCCCTTGATGATCTCCACCAGCGGCATTTTTTCCACGGGACTGAAGAAATGCAGGCCGATGAATTTGCGCGGGTCCGGCACTGCCGTGGCCAGGCCGCTGATGGGCAGGGTCGAGGTGTTGGAGGCAATGACCGCGTCCGGGCCGACGATGGCTTGCGCAGCCGAGGAGACCTTAGCTTTGAGCTCACGGTCCTCGAATACCGCTTCAATAATCAGATCGCACCCAGCCAGGTCCGCATCGCTTTCAGTGGTGTGGATACGTGCCAGAACGGCTTCGCGTTGCCCGGCATTGATCTGGCCACGCGCCACTTTCTTGTCCAGCAGCGCCGCCGAATGCGCCTTGCCCTTCTCCGCCGCCGCGAGGCTGAGGTCCTTGAGCACCACTTCGATCCCGGCCGACGCACTGACAAACGCTATGCCCGCGCCCATCATCCCGGCACCCAGCACGCCGACTTTGCGCGTGACGTAAGGCGCAAAGCCCTGAGGCCGCGAGCCACCGGCGTTGATTTCGTTGAGCTGGAACCAGAAGGTACCGATCAGGTTTTTCGAGATCTGGCCGGTGGTCAGTTCGGTGAAGTAACGGGTTTCGATCAGGTGCGCCGTGTCGAAATCCACTTGTGCGCCTTCCACGGCGGCACAGAGGATTTTCTCCGGCGCCGGCAGGCAGCCCTGGGTTTTGTTGCGCAAGACCGACGGCGCGATGGCCAGCATCTGCGCGACTTTCGGATTCGATGGCGTGCCACCGGGGATCTGGTAACCCTTCACATCCCAACGTTGCACCGCCGCCGGGTTGGCGATAATCCAGGCCCGCGCCTTGGCCAGCAACTCATCGCTGTCCACTGCCAGTTCATCGATCAGCCCCGCCTGCAACGCTTGTTGCGGCCGGACTTTTTTACCTTCGAGCAGATACGGCAGGGCTTTCTCCAGGCCGAGCATGCGCACCATCCGCACCACCCCGCCGCCGCCCGGCAACAGACCAAGGGTCACTTCCGGCAGGCCGAGTTGCACCGATGGGTTATCCAGCGCCACGCGGTGATGGCAAGCCAGGCAAATTTCCCAGCCACCGCCGAGTGCCGCACCGTTGATCGCCGCGACCACCGGTTTGCCCAGGGTTTCCAGGGTGCGCAGTTGCCCCTTGAGGCTCAGCACCATGTCGTAGAAGGCTTTGGCTTGGGGTTTGCCGACCTTGATCAACTCATTGAGGTCGCCACCGGCGAAGAAGGTTTTCTTCGCGGAGGTGATGATCACACCGGCGATGGCGTCCTTGTCGGCCACCAGGCGGGCGACGCAGTCAGCCATGGCCTCGCGGTACACCGCGTTCATGGTGTTGGCGCTCTGGCCGGGCATGTCGATGGTCAGGACCACAATCTTGTCCTGGCCCTTTTCGTAACGAATGGCTTGCGTCATGGCAGGTTTCCTTGAATTCGGGGCTCAGAGGCGTTCGATGATGGTGGCAATGCCCATGCCGCCGCCGACACACAGGGTCGCGAGGCCATACCGCAGGCGCCGGTTTTCCAGTTCATCGAGCAAGGTGCCGAGAATCGCGCAGCCCGTGGCGCCCAGCGGGTGCCCCATGGCGATGGAGCCGCCATTGACGTTGACCCTGTCCGGGTCGATGGCCATGTCCTTGATGAATTTCAACACCACCGAGGCAAACGCCTCGTTGACCTCGAACAGATCGATGTCTTCGACCCGCAGCCCCGCCTTGGCCAGCGCCTTGCGGGTGGCCGGTGCCGGACCGGTGAGCATGATGGTCGGGTCGGTGCTGGTCACGGCGGTGGCGACGATCCGCGCCCGTGGCTGCAAGCCCAACGCCCGGCCCTTGGCTTCGGACCCGATCAGCATCAACGCCGCGCCGTCGACGATCCCCGAACTGTTACCGGGGGTGTGGACGTGGTTGATCCTTTCGACATGGCTGTAGACCCGTAATGCCGTGGCATCGAACCCCATCTGCCCGATCATTTCAAAACTCGGCTTGAGCTTGCCGAGGCCTTCGAGGGTCGATTCGGCCCGAATGAACTCATCGTGATCGAGCAGGATGATGCCGTTCTGATCCTGCACCGGGACCAGGGACTTGCTGAACGAGCCATCGGCCCGCGCCCGCGCGGCCTTCTGTTGCGAGTGCAGCGCATAGGCATCGACGTCCTGACGGCTGAACCCTTCGAGCGTGGCGATCAGGTCGGCACCCACGCCTTGCGGGGTGAAATGGCTGTGCAGGTTGGTTTCCGGGTCCAGCGCCCAGGCCCCGCCGTCACTGCCCATGGGGACGCGCGACATGGATTCGACGCCGCCGACCACCACCAGGTCTTCGAAGCCCGACCGCACTTTCATCGCGCCCAGGTTGACCGCTTCGAGCCCCGACGCGCAAAACCGATTGATCTGCACCCCGGCCACACTGACGTCCCAGTCCGCCACCTGCGCGGCGGTTTTCGCGATGTCAGCGCCTTGATCGCCAATGGGCGTCACACAGCCCAGCACCACGTCGTCGACCTGACGGGTGTCGAGGGCAGTTCGCTGTTGCAGCGCCCTGAGCAACCCGGCCACCAGCTTCACCGGCTTGACGCTGTGCAAGGCACCATCGGCCTTGCCCTTGCCACGGGGCGTGCGTAATGCGTCGAAAATCAAAGCTTGGGTCATGACGTCCTCGAACCTGATGGTGAGCAGATCAAACGATCGCAGCCTTCGGCAGCTCCTACAGAAAAATCGCGCTCTTTTGTAGGAGCTGCCGAAGGCTGCGATCTTTTGATCCTGAAAGTACTGTCACCTTATTCCGGGACGCCCCGGATTCAATGACCGCAGCGCTCACTCGCATTGACGTGCACGCTCAGACGGACGGTCGTCAACAAATGGGCGACCCCTTTCTTGACACGCAGGTGTCTAGCCAAAGGCCGCCCAAGAAGCTGGCAATAGGCCTCATGCCTTTTTAATAGCTTTCAGCGAGAACACCATACTAAATGGATCTAAACCAAGCGTGACGCGGACTCTAAGGTGAAGTTATACGAAGTTGTCGTCGGGTTTTGCCGAGGCGCTCGTCCTACAGGAAGTGCAACGTTTGCCGTCATGGACATGTCAGGCAGGCATCAGGAAATAACAAAAAAAAAGGCGGTCAGCCATGTTCAAACAATCGAAAGTTCGTCAAGCAGGTCTCATTCTCTTTGCCACTACGCTGTTGTTGATTTTACCGAACCTGACCAAGGTGATCGGCTAGTCGGTTTTGATTATTACGGCGCAATCGCCACGTTAAAAATGTGACTGGCTCGCTACCCGAGCCAGCGTGGCTGTGCCAACCTTTGCGGCACATCCACGACATGGACGGCGATCCCTTGAAAACGCTCATTGTGTTCGGGGCCATGCTGCTCAGCACGCCTCTGTATGCCGCACAGCTCAACCTCGGGCTGGGCGCGAGCAGTCGCACCTGGCAGACCGAAGAGTTGCTCAAACACCCCCAGGCCCAGACCATCACCATCCCCAACGATGTGTCCTACAAACGGAACATGAGCTACCGCGCCGTGCCCCTGGCCGCGTTGTTGACCGGCATCCAGCCAGACGATCATCTGCAAGCCGTGGCGCTGGATGGTTTCGCCGCCGAACTGGCGGCCGCCCCCTTGCTCAACACCCAGGGCGCCCGGGCCTGGTTGGCGATCGAAGACCCGGCAGAGCCCTGGCCACCCCTGTCCGCCGGCAAGCACGGTGCCGGGCCGTTTTACCTGGTGTGGACTGATCCCAAGGCCGGCAATATCAGCCCGGAACAATGGCCGTTCGAAGTCGCCAGCATCCAGCGCATGGCACCGGTGGCCCAGCGCTTCCCTGCCCTTCTGCCTGATCCTGCGCTGAAGGCTGACGACCCGATCAACAAGGGCTTTGCGCTGTTTCAGAAAAACTGCCTGGCGTGCCATCGCTTGAACGGCGCCGGGGATGCGCAGTTCGGGCCGGACCTGAACATTCCGTACAACCCGACCGAGTACTTCGGCGCGGACTTCCTCAAGCGCTACATTCGTGATCCGCAGAGTTTGCGCCAGTGGCCCCAGGCGAAAATGCCCGGGTTCTCGGCCGAAGTGCTGCCGGACGAGGATCTGCGGATGCTGGTGGGGTATTTGCAGCATATGGTGGGGCGTAAGGTTAAGCCTTAACTTGATGCTGCCTGGGCTGGCCTATTCGCGAGCAAGCCCGCTCCCACTTTGCATCTGCTGCGAACACTGAATGTGTGACCGACAAAGATTCAAAGTGGGAGCGGGCTTGCTCGCGAACCGGTATCCCCGACTTTACTGTTGTTGTACCGAGATCACAGGCGCAGGTGTCGGGGTGACCAGCACCTTGGCATGCATCTGCTCACACCCACCCCCGCGACGCATCCCGCGCACCGGGCAGGCATCCAGGTAATCCAGGCCCACCGCCAGCTTCAGGTGGCGCTCTGGCCGGGCCAGTTCGTTGGTCACATCGAAGCTGTACCAGGCGTCATCCAGCCAGGCCTCGGCCCAGGCGTGGCTGGCCAGGTGTTCGCTGTTTTCACTGTACAGATAGCCCGACACATACCGCGCCGGAACCCCCAGGCTGCGGGCGCAGGCGAGGAACGCATGGGTGTGGTCCTGACACACGCCGGAGCGCCCGGCAAAGGCTTGCGCGGCGCTGGTGTCCACTTCGGTCGCGCCTGGCGTATAGGTCATGTGCTGGTTCAGGCCATGCATCAGGTCGATCAGCGCGGTGCGGTCGCGCCGTTGCTTGCAGGCTTTCTCGGCAAACCCGCGCAACGCGCTGTCAGCCTCGGTCAAGCGGGTGAAGCGCAGGAAAGGCAGCGCCGACTGACTCTCGTGCTCGGCTTCGCGCCGTTCGTCGATGTCGACCTGGCCACGGGCGCCGATGATGATCGCCTCGTGCGGTTCATCCATGGTCAGCACGTGCAGGATGTTGCCGAACGGATCGAGTTGCGCGCGCACCGGGCGCGGCAGGTCGAGCTGCCAGCTGAGCACGTGCTGGCGCTCGCTGTCGTGGGGTGTCAGTCGCAAATACTGGATGCTCGCCCGCACCTGATCTTCGTAGTGATAGGTGGTCTCGTGGCTAATGGAAAGTCTCATGCAGCCTCCAGGTAGGAACTGTGAATCGCGTTGCCCAACTGGCGCACCAGCGGGATGAACTCGGTCAGCCAGGCGTGCAGGCCTTCGTCGAGAATTTCGGTGATGCCGGTGTAACGCAGGCGCGCGTCCATCTCCGCCGCCAGGCGTTGCGCCGGTCGGCCATTGGCCCCGGGCAACTGGGCGAGAATCTGGTCGATTTCTTCGGTGCAGGCGCGCAAGGAACGCGGCACATCGGCCCGCAACAACAGCAGCTCGGCCACATGCCGGGCACCGGGGGCATCGCGGTAGATTTCCGTGTAGGCCTCGAACGACGACAAGGCGCGCAGCAACGCGCTCCACTGATAGTAGGCGTGAGCCGTGCCATCGCTGACCGCGTCGGCCTGATCGCCCGCCATTTCGTAACGGGCATCGAGCAACCGCAATGTGTTGTCGGCCCTTTCGATGAACGTCCCCAGGCGAATGAAGCGGAACGCGTCGTTACGCATGATGGTGCCGTAGGACGCGCCCCGGAACAGGTGGGAACGCTCCTTGATCCACTCGCAGAAGCGGCTCATGCCGTAGCGACTCAGGCCCTGCTCGGCAATCCCGCGGATTTCCAGCCAGGTCGCGTTGATGTTTTCCCACATGTCGGCGGTGATTCGCCCACGCACCGCATGGGCGCTGGCCCGCGCCGCGCCGAGGCAACTGTAGATACTCGCGGGGTTGGCCGCGTCCAGGGCGAAAAAATGCAGCAGCCGCTCGGCATGCAGTTCGCCATGACGCTCCAGATAATCGTCCAGGGTCCCGGTAATCAACAGCGGCATGGCCAGTTCGTGCAGACCGTTGCCACGGCCATCCTGTGGCATCAGTGACAGCGAGTAACTGATGTCGAGCATCCGCGCGAGGTTTTCCGCCCGCTCCAGGTAACGCGACATCCAATACAAATCCGAGGCAGTTCTACTTAACATGACAGGCTTCCTTCAATCCTCGACCACCCAGGTGTCCTTGGTTCCGCCGCCCTGGGAGGAATTCACCACCAGGGAGCCTTCGCGCAGGGCGACACGGGTCAGGCCGCCCGGCACAACCCGGGTTTCCCGGCCAGACAAGACAAACGGGCGCAGGTCGATATGGCGCGGCGCGATGCCGTTTTCGACAAAGGTCGGACAGGTCGACAGCGACAACGTCGGTTGCGCGATGTAGGCATGGGGCTTGGCGATGATGCGCGCGCGAAAGGCTTCGATTTCCGCCGCCGTCGCCGCCGGCCCCACCAGCATCCCGTAACCGCCGGAACCCTGGGTTTCCTTGACCACCAGTTCCGGCAGATTGGCCAGCACGTGGGACAGTTCAGAGGGATTACGGCACTGCCAGGTCGGCACGTTCTGCAAGATCGGCTCTTCGTCCAGGTAGAAACGGATCATGTCCGTGACGAACGGGTACACCGACTTGTCGTCCGCTACCCCGGTGCCGATGGCATTGGCCAGCACCACATTGCCCGAGCGGTAGGACGACAGCAGCCCCGGTACGCCAAGCATCGAGTCCGGGTTGAAGGCCAGCGGATCGAGAAACGCATCGTCGAGGCGGCGGTAGATCACGTCCACGGCTTTCGGTCCGTCGGTGGTGCGCATGTACACCTTGTCGTCACGCACGAACAGATCGGCGCCTTCCACCAGCTCCACGCCCATCTCCCGCGCCAGGAACGCATGTTCGAAAAACGCGCTGTTGAAGCGCCCCGGCGTCAGTACCACCACGCTGGGGTTGTCGATGGGACTTGAGCTTTTCAGGGTATCGAGCAGCAGGTTCGGATAGTGGTCGATGGGGGCGATGCGCTGTGCCGCGAACAGTTCAGGGAACAGGCGCATCATCATCTTGCGGTCTTCGAGCATGTAGCTGACACCGCTGGGCGTACGCAAATTGTCTTCGAGCACGTAATACGTGCCGTCGCCGTCGCGTACCAGATCGACGCCTGAGATGTGCGAATAGATATCGCGGTGCAGATCCAGCCCCTGCATCGCCAACTGGTATTGCTCGTTGGCCAGCACTTGCTCGGCCGGAATGATGCCGGCCTTGATGATCCGCTGTTCGTGATAAAGGTCGGCGAGGAACATGTTCAACGCCTTGACCCGCTGAATGCAGCCCCGCTCGACCACCCGCCATTCGCTGGCGGGGATGCTGCGAGGAATGGTGTCGAAGGGAATCAGGCGCTCTGTCCCCTGCTCATCACCGTAGAGCGTGAACGTAATCCCGGCGCGATGAAATAACAGATCGGCCTCGCGTCGCCGTTGTGCCAAAAGCTCGTCAGGCGTTTCGGCCAGCCAACGGGCAAACTCCCGATAATGCGGGCGGACCTGGCCGCCGGCATCGTACATCTCATCAAAATAGGTGCGGATCATGCCGTACTCCTTGTCACCCGGACGTCCAGACCTTCGCAAGGCCCGTGCCATCGGCATAAACGCTTTGATTTCAATCGGTTGGATATTCAACGCGCATTCACCGCACCATTCCTGTGCAGCAGTTGCCCCAACCTGATCGCCCCCGCTTCATTGCAAGGCAATGATGTGCCTATCACCAGCATAGCCAGAGTTGATTTCACTGCCCGGTTAACGCTGTGGATAATCCGCGCATCCGCTGAAAAAACTTCACCCCGCAGTCCTCGGTGAAATCTTCAGCTTCACTGTTTCGGCTGCCCTGGCAGCAAGGTCCGGCATGCTCTGACCGGTTTCCCTCCTTTCCGGTCTTCCCTTTCAGCCACCCGCTCAGGTGGCTTTTTTTTGGCTTTTTGAAACGTTATGAATCAAAAACACGATCAAAAGATCGCAGCCTTCGGCAGCTCCTACAGGGTTTACACATGCCTGTGTAGGAGCTGCCGAAGGCTGCGATCTTTTGATTCTGCAAAAACGAAAACGGCCAACCCGAAGGTCAGCCGCGATTGCCGGTTGTCACTGTTCATAGGTTTATGCGAGTCGCCCTCGTACCTCCTGCTTGACACCCCAGCCCTCAATGATGCCGCCCAATGGCTCCACCACCGCTTCGAAACCCTGTTCGAAATCGCCGATGTCGTCGTAGGTGGCGTACATGACCTTGCTCAACTCCAGCGCCCAGGCGCCGTCGTCGCGCACACTGACTTGCGCATTCAGGGATTCTCCACGATGAAAATGACCTGCCGCCCTGCGTGCCCGCTCCTCGTCCGGGAAAATGGCGTAGAACTCGATGGGATGGAACCGTGAAAAGTCGAAACCGCCTTCTTTCATGCGGCGCAGCACGCTGCTGCTGATGTCTTCTTGATAGGCTGTGCTCATGAAACGTCCTCCTCAAACCGATGGATAGACTTTCCGTACTCCCTGCGCGCGCAACCGTGGATGCGGGCGGTTCGGCAACCGATGTGCCGGCGGGAAACAAGCATGGAGCTGACAAGACCAGACCTTAGCGATCCATTCGCTGATCTCGATTGCAGAGTAGCCCCAGGATAGAGCCGCTGCCAAGGCCTGGTTGAGAATGAGACAGGAGTTGTTCAGATTGGCGTGATGCCGAGGATTTGAATGCTGTTCTGCGCCTTCAGGCTTTTAACCGTAGGATTGTCGGTGCGCCCTTCCAGATCATTAAGGTCGAGTTCGGCAGCGACCGGCAGGCGACGCGCGCGGATGAGCTTGGCGGCTTGCTCGTTGTTCGGGCACTCCGCGCTTTCGAACACTTCGTCAACTTGTTCGCCGTGATCATCTACGAAGGTGACTTTCCACTTTTGCATCAGTGCCTCCTCGATCAAACCCGCAAATGGGCCTACATCTATCTCGACTTTAGCGCTAATTGATCGTTCCAACGGATTGCAACACGCCTGCGTAAACACAGAACCTGTAGGAGCTGACGAGTGCAACGAGGCTGCGATCTTTTTAAGATGAAGTTCAAAAGATCGCAGCCTCGTTGCACTCGTCAGCGCCTACAGGCTTATGCATCAACCATCAGTCGTTGCTTGGCTTGCCCACAGCCTGGAGAACGTACTGCGGCAAGGCAAAGGCGCCGATGTGTATTTCTGGATTGTAGTAGCGAGTGACGATACCGCTGCCGGCAAAGCGCTGTTGCAGCGTTTCACGGGTCAACTTGCGATAAGCGGTATTGGTCGCGCCCCAGGCGAAGGTCATCGAGCCGCCGATGTAGGTCGGCACCGCCGCCTGGTAGAAGTGCCAGTCCGCAAACAGGCTGCGCAGGCGACCAGCGGTGGTTTTGACTTCTTCGATCTGCATGAACGGCGTGCCGTTCTGGGTGACCAGGATGCCGCCTTCGTTCAGGCAGCGATGGCAGGCCTGGTAGAAGTTTTCCGAGAACAGCACTTCGCCCGGGCCGATCGGGTCGGTGGAGTCGGAAATGATCACGTCGAATTTTTCGGTGGTGGTGGCGACGAAACGCATGCCGTCGTCGATCACCAGGTTCAGACGCGGGTCGTCGTAGGCGCCTTTGGAGTGGTTAGGCAGGTATTCCTTGCACATGTCGACCACAGTGCCGTCGATTTCGACCATGGTGATGTGCTCGACGCTGCGGTGCTTGGCCACTTCACGCAGCATGCCGCCGTCGCCGCCGCCGATGATCAACACGCGCTTGGCGGTGCCATGGGCGAGGATCGGCACGTGGGTGAGCATCTCGTGGTAGATGAACTCGTCGGCTTCGGTGGTCTGGATCACGCCGTCCAGCGCCATGACCCGGCCCATGCGCGGGTTCTCGAAAATGACCAGGTGCTGGTGCTCGGTGCGCACTTCGTGCAGCAGTTTGTCCATGCGAAAACGCTGGCCGTAGCCTTCGTAGAGGGTTTCCAGGTAGTCGCTGGCAGGGATGTTGCTCATGGGAAGTGCTCCGGTGAATGCGGTGGCAACGGACGGTTACCCGCCCATGAAGGCCAATCGATTGGCTCGATTGCCCGGGAAAGGCGCGCATTCTACGTCGCGGATCATGACAGGTCGAACCTCTGTTGATCAGCTGGACAATCCTGTGGGAGCGGGCTTGCTCGCGAAAGCGGTCTGTCTGACACATAGAGACTGAACGTGCCGATGCTTTCGCGAGCAAGCCCGCTCCCACAGGGGTCGATGTTGTTTGCAGGAAATCGGTCAGATCCTGACATTCCCCCGTGGTCCGGCAATGGCCCAGATGATCAGGCCCAGAACCGGCAGCAGCAGGATCAACAGTACCCAGATGATTTTCATCCCGGTGCTGGCGCCACTTTTGAGCACGTTAATGATGGCCCAGATGTCCAGGGCAAGAATGATCAGGCCAACCAGGCTGTTGAACGTGGAACCCATGGTGACGCTCCCGAAGAGTGGTATGCACCCTTAGGATAGCCGGCCCTGGCGGGGGTTCCTTTTTATTGACAGCTTTGACGCGTCAGACGTGGACGGCCACTTTCAGGGCTTCCAGGGACGGCGCCGCGGCGATGCCGACTTCGGCGCACAACTCGAGCACCCGTGGCACGTCGTTGCCGTAGACCAGGACCACCTGCAGTTCGTCGTCGAGCAACTGGCTGAAATTCATCAGCACATAGCCGCCGTTTTCCTTGTTCAGGCTGCCCATTTGCACCTGGATGCGATTGAGCGCAGTGAGGGCTTCGGTCTTGGCCAGTTGCTTGGGTTTGATATTGAAATCGACACCCGGGCCGAACGAAGCGACGATCTGGCCGAACAGGTCCATGTAGGTGTCCGCCTGGAACAACACGGTTTCGGGAAGACTGCCGACGACCACCCACTCGCCCAGCGGGATCGGGAAGGTATCGTCGTAGTTGATGTCCGGATTGGCCGTGAGAAACCCCTCAGGATCGGCGTAGGCCTGGGCCGCTTCGTCAGCGACCTTGAGGATCTCGTCTTCAGCCATGCACCCGGAGCTAATTTTACTGATGAGTTCGACGAGCGCGGCTTTCATGGGGCAGATCCTGTAGCGAGGGAATTTTGAGGGCGCGAAGGATAACGCAAGGATAGATTCAAATGCCTGAAAAGATCGCAGCCTTCGACAGCGCGTGCATTGGAGCACCCCCTGTACGCGTTGCCGAAGGCTGCGACCTTTCAATCAATCAGCCCAGCAACTTTTCCAGCTGCGCAACGGTATCGGTGGCACCCATGGTCTTGGCCGCATCCAGCGCCGTGATGCCATTGGCGTCCCTGGCTTTCGGGTCGGCGCCTTTGCTGATCAGGTAATCGACAATGGCGACGCGATTGAACATCGCCGCCATCATCAACGCGGTACGGCCGTCGAACGACGAGCCTTCAACCTGCGCGCCGCCTTCAACCAACGCCGTCACCACCGCCAGGTCGCCCTTGAAGGCAGCACCGGCGATCGGGCTCTGGCCGTTATCGTTGCGGACTTCCGGATCAGCCTTGTGTTCGAGCAGGACTTTAACGGTGTCCACATGACCGTGGTACGCGGCCAGCATCAGCAAGGTGTCGCCCTTGTGATTGCGCAGGTTGGGCGGCAGGCCCTTGGTCAGCAGCGCAGCCATCATGGCCGCATCACCTTCCCGTGCCTTGTTGAATACCTGTTCGGCAAACTCGGCAGCTTCTTCGGGGGTCATCTGGCGGCTTTGGTCTGACATTGGACACTCCAGGTTCTGTCATTCGGAAAACCGACAGTTTCCCGAGCCGCCCTGGCACTGTCACTTCTTTTTTCTGAAGCGAACCTATAGCCACATTCAATAACGCAGTATTCAGTAACGAAAAGCCTCTAGTAACGAAAAGCCCCGCCGTGAATATCCGCCAGCAGCTGCGCAGTGACCTGCACGTAGGTGTCTGTGCCCGGCAGCCACGCGTAGATCGGGTCGTCGCCGGTTCTGCCCGGGTCAAACGCTTCATCCTTGAGCCGGGTCTTCTGGTACTTGAAGGTCCCGGTGGTCTCCATTTTGACTTTCACCCGCAGAAACAACGGCACCGCATAGGCCGGCAGCTGTTGCCGGACGAACGCCAGCAACTCAGTGAAATCCAGGGTCGCCAGGGATTCGGACGGGGTAATCGCCGCCATGCCGGCGCGGCCGTTGGTGTTGCGGATTTCCACGCCGTAGGCCACGGCTTCGCCAATATGCGGATGCTTCAAGAGGATGTTCTCGACTTCGGTGGTCGAGACGTTTTCCCCCTTCCAGCGATAAGTGTCGCCGAGGCGATCGACAAACCGGGCGTGCCCGAAACCGATGTTGCGCAACAGGTCGCCGGTGTTGAAATAACGGTCTCCCTTGACGAACACATCGTGAAGCACGACTTTTTCGGTTTTCTGCGGGTCTGTGTAGCCATCCAGCGGCGCCTTGTCATCGATCTTTGCCAGCAACAACCCCTGTTCGCCCTTGCTGACCTTGCGCATGAAACCATTGGCGGCACGGATCGGCGCGCCACTGTCGTGGTCATACGCCGCCAGCTCCCAGGACATCAGGGAAAAGCCGACGGTGTTGTCGAAATTCAGAATGTTGGTGAACCCGATATTGCCGTCGCTGGCGGCATACAGTTCGCAGATGTGCCTGACCCCAAAACGCGTCTTGAATTCGCGCCACGCGCCGGGACGCAGACCGTTGCCGATCATCTTGGTCACGCCGTGCCGGCTGTCATCGGCACTGTGCGGTTGATCGACCAGATAACGGCACAATTCGCCGACGTAACCGAGGGTGGTCGCGCGGTACTTGCGTACGTCGCTCCAGAACTGGCTGGCGCTGAATTTGCGGCGGATGGCAAACCCCGCTGCGCCGCTGATGGCCGACCCCCAGCACACGCATAACCCGGTGGCGTGATACAGCGGCAAGGTGCAATAGACGACGTCTTCCGGCCGCATATCCAGCGCGATCATGCCGAAGCTCGCGCAGCTGCGCATCCAGCGCCCGTGCTTGAACACCCCGGCCTTGGGCAGCCCGGTGGTGCCCGAGGTGTAGATATAGAAACAAGGGTCGTCGAAGAACACCTGCCGGCTGCTGGCCGGGTTGTCGCTGTCGGTGTCAATGCTGGCCGTCATCAGATTGATGAAGCCTGCGGGGGCGATTCCAGGGTGGTCATAGGTGTCCTGGTCAGCGACGAACCAGCTGCGCGCCGCCTCGATGGACACCCGTTCGCGCACGGCGAGATAGGCCGGCAGCAGTTCCTCACCGACCACAAGGGCGGCCGGCACCACCAGGTTCAGGCTGTGGACAAGTGTGTCGCGGGTTTGCGAAGTATTGAGCAAGGCACTGATCGCACCGACCTTGGCCAACGCCAGTATCGTCACCAACAGCTCCGGGCGGTTTTCGATCAGGACCGCGACCACATCGCCTTTGCCGATGCCCTGCCCGATAAAGTAATGGGCGATGCGATTGGCCCACTGGTTGACCTGTGCATAAGTCAGCGAGACCTCGCCCTGCATCAGGGCCGGGCCATCGGGATTGCGCAAGGTGGCTTGTTCGAAACTCCAGCCCAGGCCACACGCCTGGGTCGGGTCCTTGACGTTGGCGACCTTCATTCCCTTGACCACCCGTGGCAGGGCCCTGGCAATCGAAGGCAGCTTACGGAGCATCATGCCCCAGGTAATCGTGTCGCTGGCTGTGCGGCGCATGGATGCTCCCGTGCGATCTTCTTATTGTCGGGCGGCGCTGATTCAAGCCCGAAAATACGTCACAGGTTCTGGCGCTGTACACGCGGTTTTTGAAATGTTTTGTATCTGCCACAGCGGTGTTGGAAATCGAGAGCACCGGTCGCCGGATTGGTTCCATCGAATCGCCGACCACCCCGCAAAATGCAGGATGCACGATGGCCATTCTTGCAAATTGCACGAAAGTGAAAATCAGCTAATTTTATAACTTGTTGTTTTTAAAAGAATTTTTATTCAACTCCGTACTGGCACAATCACTGCAACGTTCTGTTCATGCTTGTCATTGAGTAATCACGGAGCTGATAGACATGAGCCTGATCCAGGAAAAATTTTCATCCTTGTTCTCCAACTTCGAAGTCACCACCCAGGCCCGGCCGGACGGCGGGATTCTGCTGACCTTGCGCGGCTCTGAAGACAAAGTGTTCAAACGCTCGATTTCCTACCAGCAACTGCACAATGGCGATCAACTGTCGTGGGTCATCAGTGCCATTCGCCGCGACCTGGCCGAACAGGCCAGCGAACTGCCACAGATTTCGATGTTGCAGAGTCAGCAACGGTTTGCGCTGCCGACCTATCACTCGGCCTAGAAACAACGCACCTGTAGGAGCTGCCCCAGGCTGCGATCTCTTGATCTTCCGTTTTTCAGGATCAAAAGATCGCAGCCTGCGGCAGCTCCTACAGGGTGTATTTAGAAGGTGGAGGGGTTGATTCGGGCGAAGCTGTCCACGGTGACATGACCCGCCAGCGCTCCACCCTCGCGGGCCAGCCCGCAAGTCGCCATCCCCGCCGTGCGCGCCGCGTCCAGCTCTTCGACGATATCCGAAAGGAACAGAATCTCTGAAGCGTCCAGCCTGATCGCCTGAGCGATGTTGGCGTAGGACTGCGCCTCACGCTTGGGTCCGGACGTGGTGTCGAAGTAGCCGCTGAACAGCGGCGTCAAATCCCCCGCCTCCGAGCAGCCGAAGATCAGGCGCTGGGCCTGGATCGAGCCCGAGGAATAAACGAACAGTTGATAACCGGCCTGATGCCAGTCCTTCAGCGCTTCGACAGCATCCGGGTAGACATGGCCCTTGAGTTGCCCGGCCTGATACCCCTGCTCCCAGACCATTCCCTGCAACGCCTTGAGCGGCGTGGCCTTGCGGTCTTCGGCAATCCAGCCCAGCAGAATCGCAATGACGCGTTCGATGTCGGCGTCAGGTTCGTTGCTGTCCCCGCGCACGGCGTCGAGCTGTTCGGCGACATCGGCCCGCTCGGCGTTTTGCCTCACGAACGTCGGCAAGTGCTGGGCGGCGTAGGGAAACAGCACGTCGAACACAAAACTCACCGCGCTGGTGGTGCCTTCAATGTCGGTGAGAATCGCTTTGATCGGCATCGACTCAGTCCTCAAGACGCGGGAATTGGCTGGCGATGTCTTCGCCGGTGAAATTGGCCACCCAGCCCTCCGGGTTGTTGAACAGGCGAATCGCGACGAAATGCGGATGCTCGCCCATGTCGAACCAGTGCTTGGTTCCGGCCGGTACCGAGATCAGGTCGTTTTTCTCGCAGAGCACGGCGTAGACGTAATCGTCGATGTGCAAGGTGAACAAGCCACGACCGGCAACGAAAAATCGCACTTCGTCTTCGCCATGGCGATGTTCTTCGAGGAACTTGGCGCGAAATTCGGCTTTTTGCGGGTGATCGCTGTTCAGGCTGATCACGTCGACCGTGATGTAGCCGCGCTCGGTCATCAACTGGTCGATCTGTTGCTGGTAGGCAGCGATCACTTCTTCCTGGCTCGCGCCCGGCTGGATCTTCGCGGCGGCTTGCCAGCGGTCGAATCGCACGCCCTGCTCGGCCAGGGTCGAGGCGATGTCTTCGAAATGGGTCAGCACCTTGTTGGGCATTTCAGGGCTGGAGACGTGGTAGACGGACAGGCTGCTCATGGGGCAATTCCTCGGTATCGGCCACACCGTCCGGTTTGTGGATACCGGTCGGGCGCAGCGCTGCATCAGGCGATGGGCGACTTGTGGATAAGTCTGCCGTTAACGGTTCAACACGCTGCGAGTCTTCAACTCGCACTCGAACAAAAATTCAAAGGCCTCGATCTGCCGCAGTGCGTCGCTCATGCGCGCGCCCCAGGTGTAGAGGCCATGGCCGCGAATCAGGTAGCCGACGCAATCGGGATGGGCGTCGAGCCAAGGCTGCACCTTGGCGGCGAGGCGCGCAATGTCCTGATCGTTGTCGAAAATCGGCACCTGCACCCGGGATTCGTGGGTCGACACGCCGCTGAAGGCTTTTTGCAGTTCGTAGTCTTCGAACTCGATGAAATCCTCCAGCGTCAGGCGCGACAGCACCGTGGCATTCACCGAATGGGTGTGCAGCACCGCACCGATGTCCGGGCGCCAGCTGTAGAGCTGGGTGTGCAGCAGGGTTTCGGCAGATGGTTTCTTGCCCGGCTCCAGGCTGTTGCCCGCGAGGTCCGTGGCAAGCACATCGTCGACACCCAGTTGGCCCTTGTGCTTGCCCGACACGGTCAGCAAGGCTTCGCTGGGCGACAGTCGGGTCGAATAATTGCTGCTGGTGGCCGGCGACCAGCCGCGGCCATACAGAAAACGCCCGGCGTCGATGATTTCCTGGGCGAGGTGTTCACGGGTAAGGCTCATGGCCGGTCCTCTTGCATACGTGTGGCAATGATAACGGCAGCCGCGAGGGCTGCGAGACTGGCAATACTAAAGGTCCATGCCGCGCCAAGGGCATTCCAGCTGTAGCCGGAATACAGCGCGCCGATGGCACCGCCGGTGCCGGCCAGTGCGGCATACAACGCCTGGCCCTGCCCTTGCTGGCGCGCGCCGAAGCTACGTTGCACGAAAGAAATGGCAGCGGCGTGAAAACTGCCAAAGGTCGCCGCGTGCAGCACCTGGGCAAACAACAGCACCCAGAGGTACTCGGCGAACGCACCCAGCAGCACCCAACGCAACGCCGCCAACAGAAAACTCGCCATCAGCACCCGCCGCAACGAAAAGCGCGCGAGGATCCTGCTCATGGCCATGAACATCAGCACCTCGGCCACCACGCCGACGGCCCAGAGCATGCCAATGACGCCACGGCTGTAGCCCAACCGCTCAAGGTGCAGGGTCAAAAAGGTGTAGTAAGGCCCGTGGCTCATCTGCATCAGCGCCACGCAGGCGTAGAACGCCAGCACGCCCGGGCTGCGCAATTGCCTGAGGAACCCGTCCCCTGTCGGTCGGTTGCCCTGCGCCGGCTGCGCGTTGGGCACCCACAAGCTGCTGAGGACAATACCGGCCATGATCAGCACCAGCGCCGCCGGGTAGATGTCGAGGCTCAGCCATTCGAACAGGCGGCCCAGCGCGACCACGGTAATGATGAAACCAATGGAGCCCCACAGGCGGATCTGGCTATAGCGCGAGGTCTGCCCCTGCAAATGCGCCAGGGTGATGACCTCGAACTGCGGCAACACCGCGTGCCAGAAAAACGCATGCAGGGCCATGACCATCGCCAGCCAGGCGTAGCTCTTGCTGACGAAAATCAACGAGAACGTCAGCATCGTGCAGACGGCGCCGAAGCGCACGATGGCCAGGCGCCGGCCGGTGATATCGCCGAGCCAGCCCCAGATATTGGGCGCCACGCAACGCATGAGCATCGGGATCGCCACCAGCTCGCCGATGCGTGCGGCGGAAAAACCCAGGTGATCGAAGTACAGCGCCAGGAACGGCGCTGTCGAACCGAGCAAGGCGAAATAGAACAGATAGAAACTGGAAAGCCGCCAGTACGGAAGCGCCGCCACCGTCATCAGACCGCAGCGGCTCTGAGGTCAGCCATTAAAGTTGACCCAGCACCGGCGTGCTCACGCGCACATCGGCGTTCTGCCCGCGGTGACGCAACAAGTGATCCATCAGCACGATGGCCATCATTGCCTCGGCGATCGGCGTGGCGCGGATGCCGACGCACGGGTCATGACGGCCCTTGGTGATGACGTCCACCGGGTTGCCGTGGATATCAATGGAACGGCCCGGCGTGGTGATGCTGGACGTCGGCTTCAGCGCCAGGTGCGCCACGATCGGCTGACCGGAGGAAATACCGCCGAGAATGCCGCCGGCGTTGTTGCTGAGGAAACCTTCGGGCGTCATCTCATCGCGGTGCTCGGTGCCGCGCTGGGCGACGCTGGCGAAACCGGCGCCGATTTCAACGCCCTTGACCGCATTGATGCTCATCAGCGCATGGGCCAGTTCGGCGTCGAGGCGGTCGAAAATCGGCTCGCCCAGGCCCGGCATTACGCCTTCAGCTACCACAGTAATTTTCGCACCGACTGAATCCTGGTCGCGACGCAACTGGTCCATATAGGCTTCCAGCTCCGGCACTTTGTCCGGATCCGGGCTGAAGAAAGCATTCTCCTCCACCGAATCCCAGGTCTTGAACGGGATTTCGATCGGGCCGAGCTGGCTCATGTAGCCGCGAATCACGATGCCCTGGGTGGCCAGGTATTTTTTCGCAATCGCGCCAGCGGCAACACGCATGGCGGTTTCACGGGCCGAGCTGCGGCCGCCGCCGCGGTAATCGCGCTCGCCGTATTTGTGGTGGTAGGTGTAGTCGGCATGGGCCGGACGGAACAGATCCTTGATTGCCGAGTAGTCCTTGGATTTCTGGTCGGTGTTGCGGATCAACAGGCCGATGGAGCAACCGGTGGTGCGACCTTCGAACACGCCGGAGAGGATTTCGACTTCGTCGGCTTCCTGGCGCTGGGTGGTGTGGCGGCTGGTGCCGGGCTTGCGCCGGTCGAGGTCGCGCTGCAGATCCTCCAGGGAGATCTCCAGGCCCGGCGGGCAGCCATCGACAATGGCGACCAACGCCGGACCATGGCTTTCGCCCGCGGTGGTGACAGTGAACAGCTTGCCGTAGGTATTGCCGGACATGCAGGACGCTCCGTGAAATCGAACCCAAATACGTAATGCGCGCCAGTATACGCAGGCTACCCGAGTAGTTCATCCTCGAACCTTATGGGTGCCCGAGAGTCCAACCGGCATCTTGTGTGTGATGGCGTGATGATGCTGCGAGTTTTGATCTTGAGCCTTACCCTGATTTCCGGCTTCGCCCAGGCCACCGTGCTGCAGCGGCCGATTACCCTGGACACCGGCACCGGCGAGCTGTTCGGCTCGCTGTTGCTGCCCAAGTCCGACACCCCGGTCCCCGTTGTCCTGATCATTTCCGGCTCCGGCCCTACGGATCGCGACGGCAACAACCCTGACGGCGGACGCAACGACAGCCTCAAGCGCCTGGCCTGGGTGCTGGCCAAACACAACATCGCCAGCGTGCGTTACGACAAGCGCGGCGTGGCGGCCAGCCTGGCGGCGACCCCGGACGAGCGCAACCTGACACTGGAGGCTTATGTCGCCGACGCCGAAGCCTGGGGCCGCAAACTCAAGAGCGATCCGCGCTTCGGCAAGCTGATCCTGCTGGGCCACAGCGAAGGCGCCTTGATCGCCAGCCTCGCCGCGCCGAGCGTCGATGCGGCGGCAGTGATTTCCATGTCCGGCAGCGCACGGCCGATCGATCAGGTACTGCGCCAGCAACTGGGCAACCGCCTGCCGCCGCCGCTGATGCTGCGCAGCAACGAGCTGCTCGACAGCCTCAAGGCCGGGAAAACCGACGACAACGTACCGCCACAGCTGCAGGTGATTTTCCGCCCGAGTGTGCAGCCGTATCTGATTTCACTGTTCCGCCAGGACCCGGCGGCAGCCTTCGCCCGCTTGAAAATGCCGGCGCTGATCATTCAGGGCGGTAACGATATCCAGGTCGGGGTCAATGATGCGCGCCTGCTCAAGGCGGCCAAACCGGACGCCGAATTGGCGCTGATCGAAGGCATGAACCACGTCCTGCGCATCGTGCCCAATGACGTCAAACGCCAGTTGGCGTCCTACAAAGATCCGAATTTGCCGCTGGCGGCGGAACTGGGCGCGCGAATCCTCGGGTTTATTGACGGACTTCGCACCCGTTAACCGCTGTTTGCCCTCCAGTCTTGAAGAAAACGGCCGATAAGCCTTTGTCGCCAGCGCACGGGCGGGCGACAAGCTGAGCTTGGACAGGATCTCGCCGTTATGACTGATACCCCGACTTCACCCGACACCACCGCTGAAAAAGACGCACCGCCAGCGGTCGAGCTGCCGTGGGCGGACGTCCACGTCGAGCACCACAAGATGCTCCGCCTGGCGCCATTGCAGACCGACCGCAACACCGGTGGGCGGCCCCTGCGCTTTGTCGAATTCGGTTACGCCGAACGCAACGACAAGCTGCGCAGCCTGATGCGCATGAGCATCACCCTGCCCGGCCAGCGGGTGCGCAAGGAACAGAACCATCTGGATGTGTGGGTCGATCACAGCGAAAAACGCGTGCATTTCGGCCCCGACAGCGGCCTGCAAATCGAACCGCTGAACCGCGGTATCGGCCGTTTCATGGCGGCCCAAGGCATTACCTGGGCGAAGAAGCGCTGGCCCGGCTACACCGTCGATGGCACCGACCTGAACAACAAGGACGCACTGAGCGAAGACACGCGCCTGCGCCGCGATCACTTTCTACGGGTGCATGGGTTTGATGTGGTGTACGCCGACGCCCAGCATTTGAAGGGCAGCGTCAGCGAGGTGAAGGTCGGCGACCTGCTGGGTGACTGGAACACCGACAAACTGCAAATCGTGGAAATTCTCGAAGCCGCGCAGATGCTCCAGCAAGCCGAGCAGAACCTGGCCGAGCAGGAAGTCAAACTCAAGAAACACGAAGAAAAAGTCAGCAAGTACAAACGTGAAGACGCCGGGCTGCGCTTCACCATTACCTGCCTGGTGGCGTTTGCGGTGTTTCAGGCGGGGTTGTTGATCTGGATTGCGACGCACCGTTAATTCAGGTGTAAAAAAGATCGCAGCCTTCGGCAGCTCCTACAGGTTGATGTGAAGACCTGTAGGAGCTGCCGAAGGCTGCGATCTTTTGCTTTCAAGCGTTAAACGCGGGAAGCGAACAGGGCCTGATGATCGCGGCACTGCTCGGCCGTCAACATGAACACGCCATGCCCGCCGCGCTCGAACTCCAGCCAGGCGAAATCCACTTCCGGGTACAGCGCCTCGACGTGCACCTGGCTGTTGCCCACCTCGACAATCAGCAAGCCCTTCTCGGTCAGGTGATCCGCCGCTTCGGCGAGCATGCGCCGCACCAGGTTCAAGCCATCGTCACCGCAGGCCAGCCCCAGCTCCGGCTCGTGCTGGTATTCGTCCGGCATGTCGGCGAAATCTTCGGCATCGACATAGGGCGGGTTCGACACGATCAGGTCAAAACGCTGTCCCGGCAATCCATCGAAGCCATCGCCCTGCACCGTGTACACCCGCTGATCGACGCCATGGCGCTCGATGTTCTGGTTGGCCACTTCCAGCGCTTCGAACGACAGATCGGCCAGTACCACTTCGGCGTTCTGGAACTCGTAGGCGCAAGCGATACCGATGCAACCGGAACCGGTGCACAGGTCGAGAATCCGCGCGGGCTCGGTGCCCAGCCATGGCGTGAAGCGGTTTTCAATCAGTTCGCCAATCGGCGAGCGCGGAATCAGCACGCGTTCGTCGACGATGAACGACATGCCGCAGAACCAGGCTTCGCCCAGCAGGTAAGCGGTCGGCACGCGTTCTTCGATACGGCGCTTGAGCAGCAACTGCAGGTGGACCAGCTCGTCTTCTTCCAGATTGCAGTCGAGGTAGCTGTCGGCGATTTCCCATGGCAAGTGCAATGCCCCCAACACCAGTTGACGGGCTTCGTCCCAGGCATTGTCGGTCCCATGGCCGAAAAACAGATCCTCCCCATGGAAGCGACTGACGGCCCAACGGATATGGTCACGCAGGGTACGAAGGCGGGAAGTGATCACGACGGCAAACTCCAGAAAAATCGACGGGCGATTCTATCAGCCAAACGTCGTCACGACGACGCGGGAAAAACACCGGGGCGGATGTAGGACTAATCTCTTTTTACAGCCGGGTATTGAACAAAACGGAGCACTTGACAACGCTGCACGCCAGTAACGACGGCGCCTACGATGGTAGCGATTCACAGAAGCGCTCAGCCAGAGGACAATGTCGCAAAAGCCCCACTCCAAGGAGCCCCAGAATGTCCGTTCCACAAACGATGTTTCAACTCAGCGGCCGCGGCTATGCAGCCGCCAAACTGAGTCATGCGACCCTTATCATCATCGATGCCCAGAAAGAATACCTCAGCGGCCCGCTGGCCCTGAGCGGCATGGATGCGGCTGTCGCGAACATCAAGCAATTGGTGACGGCCGCCCGTGCGGCCGGCCGTCCAATCGTGCATGTCAGCCACCTCGGCACCGTCGGCGGGCTGTTCGACCCTCGCGGCGAGCGCGGGCAGTTCATCCCGGGGCTGGAGCCGCAGGCCGGTGAAATCAGGATTGAAAAAATCCTGCCGAGTGCATTCCATGGCACGGACCTGAAAAAGCGCCTGGAAGAATTGGGCTCGGTGGACCTGGTGGTGTGCGGCTTCATGAGTCACTCCAGCGTCAGCACCACGGTGCGCGCGGCGAAAAACCTGGGTTTCCGCTGCACCCTCGTGGAAGATGCCTGCGCCACCCGCGATCTGCCCTACAAAGGCGGCGTCCTGAGCGCCGAGCATGTGCAGCAGACCGAAATGGCGATCATGGCGGACAACTTTGCCGCCGTCGCCCAGACCAACGACCTGGTCTGATCGGCGATTCATGAGCGGCCACTATCGCCGCTCATCCGCAAAAACCTCTCATCCGCTGTAATTGTCTTAGCCTCAGGAACATCCCGGTCAACTCCCGGTCGAAGGGCCGATACCCATTGAGGAAGGTCGGAATGAAGTTATCCGATGGTTTTGACGCTCGCCGCTTGCGGCCCAAAGGCCAACGCAACTGGCGTTTTCGAATCGGCGCGGCGTTCGCTGCGCTGCTGGCAACCTGCGGTGTGCTGCTGGCCATGGCCGGTGTCGCCAGCCTGCTTGGCCACGCTCCCGCCCTGGGCGAGTTGAACACCAACCGCGCCGGTGCGGCGGTGATTCTGGCGATCGGCCTGTTCGTGCTGTACCTGGGTGTGTGGTTGTGGCGGCGCTGCCGGCGCCGTTCGCGGCAGTCGCGAGAGCTGGCCATGTCCCCGCACTTGATGAAAAAACACGACTGAGCCCAAGGTCGCAGCCGATCCCCGCGCGTTTTATCGCGCCCTCATTCGCTCCGAGTTGGGTAAACTGGCCGCCCTTCGCGGAGGCTGACATGCAAGACGACGATTTTTCCCTGTTCAAAAGCGCGATCCAAGGCGTCAAGCCGATCAAGCACGATCGCGCCGAAACCGGCAAACCCAAGGCTGACCGCGCGCAGATCGCCACGCTGCGACAGGCCGCTACCGTGCGCACCGATGCCACCACCGTTGATGGGCTGTCCGATCAGTTTGTGATTGATGTCGGACCTGAAGACGAGTTGATGTGGGCCCGTGACGGCGTGCAGGAAAGCCAGATGCGCAAGCTCAAGATCGGGCAGATTCCGTTCGAGGGCAGCCTCGACCTGCACGGCATGAACGTGGAAAAGGCCCGGGAAACCCTCTGGGCCTTCCTGGCCGAAGCCACCAAGTTCGAAATCCGCTGCGTGCGCGTCACCCACGGCAAGGCCGTGCGCCTGGACGGCAAGCGCCCGATGATCAAAAGCCACGTCAACACCTGGCTGCGCCAGCATCCACAGGTGCTGGGCTTCACCTCCTGCCAGGCCAAACATGGCGGTGCCGGCGCGGTTTATGTGATGCTCAAACGCACCATGATGGAAGGTCGCGACGAGTAAAGCTGATGCGTCATGCTTGCAGCGTCGTGTCTGCCACCGTACCCTTGTTCTTTGCGTAAAATCCCACAGGTAGTTTCATGTCCCTGGAACAGAATTACACCGCGATTCTCGGCCAATTGGGCGAGGACGTGTCCCGCGAAGGCCTGCTCGACACGCCAAAACGTGCCGCCAAAGCCATGCAGTACCTCTGCCGCGGTTATGAGCAGACGCTGGAAGAAGTCACCAACGGTGCCTTGTTCAGCTCCGACAACAGCGAAATGGTGCTGGTCAAGGACATCGAGCTGTACTCGTTGTGCGAACACCACCTGCTGCCGTTCATCGGCAAGGCCCATGTTGCCTACATCCCGAGCGGCAAGGTCCTGGGCCTGTCGAAAGTCGCGCGGATCGTCGACATGTACGCCCGCCGCCTGCAGATCCAGGAAAACCTCAGCCGCCAGATCGCCGATGCGGTCCAGCAGGTCACCGGTGCCCTGGGCGTGGCGGTGGTGATCGAGGCCAAGCACATGTGCATGATGATGCGCGGTGTGGAAAAGCAGAATTCGACGATGATCACCTCGGTGATGCTCGGTGAGTTCCGCGAGAATGCCGCAACCCGCAGCGAATTCCTCAGCCTGATCAAGTAATTCGCTCCACGAAGAAAACCGGCATTCATCGCCGGTTTTTTTTCGTCCGCGAAAAATCAGGTAAGCTGCGCGCCTTTCTTCATTCGCCCCGTGAGGCTTACAACGTGTTCGTCAAAGCGCTTCGTGTCGGCCTCGGCCAACTGATCATCTTCATCGACTTCCTCACTCGCCCCGGCAAGAAGCAGCGCCCGGCCGCCGCCCAGGCCCAGGTCGAAGCCGCCGCCAAGGGCCTGACCCTGTATCAATTCCACGCCTGCCCGTTCTGCGTGAAAACCCGCCGCACCCTGCGTCGCCTGAATGTGCCGGTGGCGTTGCGCGATGCAAAGAACAGCGAACAGGATCGCCAGGCCCTGCTGGAGCAAGGCGGCAAGATCAAGGTGCCGTGCCTGCGCATTGAAGAGGAAGGAAAGACCACCTGGATGTATGAGTCCAAGGTGATCATTGATTATCTGGATAAGCGTTTCGCTGCAGTTTGATGTTGTTGCAGTGCTCTGACTGACGCCTTCGCGAGCAAGCCCGCTCCCACATTTGGAATGCGGTCAACTGTGGGAGCGGGCTTGCCCGCGAAGAGGCCGGCACGAACACTGCAAAACTCTGACAAAAAGAAACCGGCCCTTGAGCCGGTTTTTTTGTTCTTGCGATCAGGCCGCCTGCGCCGCCTGAGCCTGTCGCACCACCGCCGCCAATCGCTTCAGCCCTTCATCCAGCCGCGCCGGGTCGATGTGGCTGAAATTCAAACGCAGATGCCCATGATGGTCGTCCGGCTGAGGAAAGAACGGCTCGCCCGGCATGAACGCCACATCATCGGCCAGCGCCGCGTTGAGCAAGGTCCGGGTATCCAGCGGCTGCTTGAGGGTGAGCCAGAAAAACAGCCCACCCTGAGGCACGTTCCAGTCCGCCAGGTCGGAAAAATGCCGTTCCAGCGCGGCCTGAAACGCATCGCGACGCACCCGATAAAAGTCGCGCAACTCGCCCAGATGCTGCTGGTATTGCTGCGTGCCGATCCATTGCAGCGCCTGCCACTGGCCGACCCGATTGGTGTGCAGGTCCGCCGATTGCTTGAGCTTGAGCAGGTGCGGAAAAAGATCCGGGCTGGCGATCAGGTAACCGACGCGTAAACCCGGCAGCAAGGTTTTCGAGACCGTACCGGTGTAGATCCAGCTGGACTTTTTCAGGCGTCCGGCAATCGGTTTGGCGCTGCCGCCATCAAAAGTCAGTTCGCGGTAAGGCTCGTCTTCGATCAATGTCACGCCGAATTCATCCAGCAAGGCGGCGACCGCTTCGCGCTTGGCTTCGCTGTAGCGCACCGCCGACGGATTCTGGAAAGTCGGGATCAGGTAGATGAATGCCGGGCGGTGTTTCTCCAGGCGCAAACGCAGATGCGCGAGGTTCGGGCCATCCGCTTCCAGCGGCACGGTCAGGCAATCGGCACCGAACAATTGGAAGATTTGCAACGCCGCCAGGTAAGTCGGGGCTTCGAGGAGGATCTCGGTGCCCTTGTCGATGTAGAGCTTGGCCGCCAGGTCGAGGGTTTGCTGGGAACCGCTGACCACCAGCACCTGGCTCGCCTCGCACGGCATACCCAGTGCCCGCGCCTGGGCCGCCAGCGCTTCACGCAAAGCGGGCTCACCTTCGCTCATACCGTATTGGCCCATCGACAGCGGCATGTCGGCCCACTCGACCTTGGGCAGCATGGCTTCGGCCGGCAAGCCGCCGGCAAACGACATCACTTGCGGGCGCTGGGCGGCCGCGAGGATTTCACGGATCAAAGAACTTTTAAGGCGCGAG
Organism: Pseudomonas fluorescens; assembly: GCF_902498195.1. GTDB lineage: Bacteria > Pseudomonadota > Gammaproteobacteria > Pseudomonadales > Pseudomonadaceae > Aquipseudomonas > Aquipseudomonas fluorescens_BU. Next base: position 159,051 of record NZ_CABVIY010000007.1, read on the forward strand.
ACACGTTCGGAAAAAGCCATGGGGATCACCGGTAGCGAGGCCAGAAGAAAATGAGTCAAACTTGTTGACCGAAATTACGTCAGCCCGAAGGGATACGTCAACATGCTTGACCTTAAAAACCCGAATTCGCAACAGCAGGCCATGGAAGCGTTTTTCTTCGGCTACCAGGCCTTCACCGCCAAAGCCGATGAAATGCTGGAGCGTCGCGGCTTGAGCCGGGTACATCAACGCATCGTTTTTTTTATCGCCCGCTATCCGAATCTCAGCGTGAAGGAGTTGCTGGAACTGCTCGGTGTCAGCAAGCAAGCGCTGAACATGCCACTGCGTCAGTTGGTGGAGATGCATCTGGTCAATAGCGTCGCGTCGCAGACGGACAAGCGTAAACGGCTGCTGGAGTTGACCGACGACGGCGCGCGGTTTGAACAGGCACTGCGCCGTGAGCAGGTGAAATTGCTGGAGCGGGTGTTTGCCGAGGCTGGGGAGGCGGCGGTGAATGGGTGGTTGGCGGTGAATCTGGCGCTGGGGAAAAGCCAGACCGCAGACTAAATGTTCAGCCTTCTGAATTTGTAGTGCCTGCACTGGCCCCTTCGCGAGCAAGCCCGCTCCCACAGGGGAATGCGGTCAACTGTGGGAGCGGGCTTGCTCGCGAAGGCGTCAGGTCAGGCGATATATCCCAATCACCAAACTTTTCGTCGACAAAATCAAAAACATTATTTGCTTTATTTGTATACAAAAGCATAATCCACTTCGTGCGAGTTCCTGACCAAGCGGTCAACAAATTCGCAAGTGCCTCAAAGGGCTGCTGCCACCCTCTCGGATCCGGCCCTGGAAATAAAAATAAAACTCTTGAGGAGTACTCGCTGTGGAAAGCCGCAAATCCGAAGCATCGACGCTGGATCTCTCGCCGCCTTTACGCAATGGCTGGCTGGAACGCCTCTTTAAACTCAGCTTGCATGGCACCACGGTGAAGACCGAGCTGATTGCCGGTCTGACAACCTTCATCACCATGGCCTACATCATTTTCGTCAACCCCAACATCATGGCGGACGCCGGGATCGATCATGGTGCGGCGTTCGTCGCCACCTGCATCGCCGCCGCCCTCGGATGCCTGTTGATGGGCCTGTACGCCAACTGGCCGGTCGGCCTGGCGCCGGGCATGGGCCTCAACGCGTTCTTCACCTACACCGTGGTCGGCACCATGGGCTACAACTGGGAAACCGCCCTCGGCGCGGTCTTCGTGTCCGGTGTGCTGTTCATGATCCTGACCTTCTCGAAGATCCGCGAATGGCTGCTCAACAGCATTCCGGTCAGCCTGCGCTTCGCCATGGGCGCCGGCGTCGGTTTGTTTTTGGGCCTGATCGGTTTGAAAACCGCCGGCATCGTCGTCGACAGCCCGGCCACCCTGATCAAACTCGGCTCCCTGCGCGAGCCTGGCCCGCTGCTGGCCGCCATCTGCTTCCTGATGATCGCGATCCTCAGTTACCACAGAGTGTTCGGTGCGATCCTCATCAGCATCATCACCGTGACGCTGGCCGGTTGGGGCCTGGGCCTGGTGCATTACGAAGGGATCATGTCGGCACCGCCGAGCCTGGCGCCGACCTGGATGGCCATGAACGTCGCCGGCGTGTTCAACGTCAGCATGATCAGCGTGGTACTGGCCTTCCTCTTCGTGCACATGTTCGACACCGCCGGCACCTTGATGGGTGTGGCCCAACGCGCCAACCTGGTGAACGCTGACGGCCGGATCGAAAACCTCTCCCGCGCCATGAAAGCCGACAGTGCCTCCAGTGTGTTCGGTGCCGTGGTCGGTGTTCCGCCGGTCACCAGCTACGTGGAAAGTGCTGCGGGTGTCGCCGCGGGTGGTCGGACTGGTCTTACCGCCGTGACCGTAGGTGTGCTATTTATTGCTGCCATGTTCTTCGCGCCGCTGGCCGGGATGATTCCTGCCTACGCCACCGCCGGTGCGCTGATTTACGTGGCCATGCTGATGATGGGCGGCATGGCCCACATTGAATGGGACGAAGCCACCGACAGCATTCCGGCAATCGTCACCGCAATCATGATGCCGCTGACCTTCTCGGTCGCCGACGGTATCGCGCTGGGCTTCATCACCTACGTGGCGCTGAAGGCCGGTACTGGCAAGTACAAGGAAATTTCTGTCAGCCTCTGGGTGCTCTGCGCGATCTTCATCGCCAAGTTCATCTTCTTGTAGGCCGTACAGGATTCAAACCAGCCTCACCCCGTCGGGTGAGGCTTTTGTGCAAATGGAGGAAAGTGATGAGTCTGGAAACCTGGCTGCTGTTCAGCGGCGCTGCGCTGATTGTGATCCTGATCCCGGGGCCACTGTCTTTGCTGATGATCAGCAACAGTCTGAATTACGGTTTGCGCCGTTCCTACCCGGCCTTCCTGGGGGGCGTGTTTGCCTCGATCTGCCTGCTGAGTGCGTCCGCATTAGGATTGGGTGCCCTGCTGCTGGCTTCGGAGCAATTGTTCAGCGCGTTGAAAATCGTCGGTGCGCTGTACCTGTTCTACCTCGCCTGGCAGAGCTGGCAGCAATCGCGTCTGCCGTCCCACGGCGCCGAGGTGCCTCAGGCGGCGCCGGTGCCGCGTTTTCGCGCGTTGTTCGGGCGTGCCTTCATGCTCGGTGCCAGCAACCCGAAGGACATTCTGTTTTTCGCCGCGTTCCTGCCGCAGTTCCTGAGCGCCGAGCAGCCGTTCCTGCCGCAGTTGCTGGTGATGATTGCGACCTGGACCGTGCTCGATCTGCTGTGCAAATTGGCCTACGGGCTGGGTGCCCATGGCGCGGCGCGGTATCTGCGTAGCGGCAAGGGGCAGAGCTGGTTCAATCGGGTCAGTGCCGGTCTGTTCGGTGGTGCCGGGGCGGCGTCTCTGCTGAGCGGGCATTGATGTATCCCGCCTACCGATAGCTGTGCACGGACACCTACAGCAATACACAACCTAACTATCTATCGTTTCCCAAGCGTCTCGACTTCCTATGGTAGGGCTTGATCTTCAATAAGCCCTACAAGGAAGTTCCATGGCGCAAACCTTCACTTCTGTCGATACATCAGACATCGACACCATAACCATCTCCGACATCAAACCGCAGTCCACCGGCCCCATCGACCAGGAAATCGCTGACTTTATCGGCAAACACGGCACATCGCCTGACGTTGCCCCCCGCTCCCCCGCCAAAAGAGCGGGGGCGTTGCACGCACTGGACCTGCATCACGGGCCGCTGATACTTGGCAGTTTTACGGTCAGCCGGATAGAGCTTCATCTGATGAATGCGATGATCCACGGTGCCCCGCTGGATCTGCACAACACCAATTTCCGCCGTCCTCCCCAGTCCTTCATTGACGGATTACGGTTCAATCCGGTCGATGTGGAAAATCGCATGTGGGTGACCGGAGCGGCTGGGGACTACACCGTCCCCACCCTGTTGTTCGAGATCGCCACGCAACGCTCGATCACTGCCCCGCCACTGCTTGAAGAAAGTGCAACGGCTCACACGCAAAAAATCGACAAGCTTCTGAAAGCGGCGCAAAAACTGGACATACGCGATACCCGCTTGCCCGAAAACACTCCCGGCTGGGTCAATCAGCAAAAAAGCAAAGTCATTAACAGCATGGGAGTCGGACTTCAGGCGTTTGGCATTTACAGCGGATTGATGGGTATTTCCGATGCTATCAAAAAAGGTGACCGTGCCGAAGCGGTGATCAGTGCCGGCGCAGTGGCGACAGAAGTGGGCTCGCTGATCATCGAGCGAGGCCTGGTCAAAACCGCACAGGATCTGATTGAAAACAGTGCCCATCTCTACCGTGGCTTTGCCCGAACCCAATTTGGCCTGTTCCTGTCGCGCGCAGCAGGCTTGATCGCAGGCGCGCTGACCCTTCCTTTCGATATTTACTTCGCCATAAAAGCGCTCAATGAAGCCTCGCAGGGCACGGGAATGGCCGCCGTGGATCATTACGTCGCGGCGGGAATGAATCTGGCCAGCGCCGCCCTGACGATACTGCTCGGTACCGCTGCCCTGGCCGGTTTTGCCCAAGCGGGCCCGGTGGGCATCGCCGCCGCTGTCGTTCTTATTGCAGGCGCCCAGATCTACAGCGCGGTTCGACAAGTCGACGACATGGACGACTACATTGAATTCAGCGCCGATGAACGTCTGGTCACAGGGTTCCTTGCGTTCCTGAACATCCGTCCACCACAGCGTATACAAGACCGATACACCCTTGCCGTAACGACCCATCATCACTCTAAACTGCTCAATGATAGGGCCAGGTCCTGGCTCGATGGGGCCATGAAAAACAGCGTCGATACCATCGTCAACGGCAAGTTCGGGGTCGGTCTGACCACCGCTCAAGTGCATTGGTTTGAGTGGGATGCCGAAGGACGCGAATCAACGCCCTCGGAAGACATCAAGGTACCGGTGATCCAGGACGGGAACGACACCATCGACGCCCGTCACGGCGTTCCATCCGATCTGGCCGGCGTGGTCCAGGGTACAGCCGACGATTCGAAAGGGATCTTGTGGCTTTTGGGGGGCGGCGAAGACAACGTCACGGGTGTCGAAAAAAAAATCAATCGCTTCGTATATGGCCCTGGCACCAAGGACTTGACGGGCGGGAAGAAAGACGACGACTTCTTGTTTGACACAGCAGAGCAGACACTTGAGGGCGCTTCGCCGATACAGGCGGAAAGTCACCTCAAAGGCGGCGAAGGTGAAGACACATTGGTGTTCCAGGGCACCCTGGACCCGCGAACTCCGGCTGCTCATGACGGCTTTGAAGTTGATTTGTTCAATGGCCGGGTCGACGTACTGTCCGACCATGAGTTTTTCAAAGTTCACTCACGACTGGACAGTATCGAGAATGTGGAAACATTGGCCGGTGCGACGAACATCGTCCTGGGGTCGGACGGCTCGAACCGCATCGTTTCCAGGGGCACGGACCGCATAGACGCTGGCGCCGGCAATGACAGAATCTACCTGATGGGGCATAACGCCTACGCCAAGGGCGGCGCGGGCAAGGACGAATACTACATTGCCCATAAGCATGGCACTGTGACCCTGAGAGAGAACGCTGGAGAAGAGAGCGTGATCATGATGGGCTGGCCCTTCGAGAGCATTCAGAAATGGGCTATCGAGGGCGACTCCCTGGTGATCACATCGCTGTGCGGAATTGACGGTGAATGGCCAGCCCGGACTCTGGTAATAGAAAACGTTTATAAAAAAGTGGGTTCTAAGCGTCTACTCCAGGATCAGGTTCTGCACTTCTTCACTCAAGAGGGCTTTCAACTCACCCCCGACTTCCCCACCGAAATCGATCGCGAAGGCTCTCATGACATCCAGGTATTGATTCTGGCAAAGGGCACCACACCCGCCCCCCTCATCATCAATCAAGCCGAATATGAAGTCTCCTCAACAGCATCTTCACACTATTTCATTGATCGCGACATCAGCCATTCAACGTTCAAATTTACACAATCCAACGAAGACATTCATAGCAACCTTCACATTGACTGTGACAGCAAGGAACTGACCAGGGTGCAGGCAACTTACAGGGTTCAGCTAACCGAAAGCCATGGCAATCATTATCTAGCCTATAGCCACTTCGACTTACAGCTGCACTTTGGAGATAAAACCCTAACACTCAACAACCTTGGCAGAGAGACATCCAACACTTACACAAACATTCAAAGCACTTCATACATGGTCAAGGGCATCGCCTTGAATCAGAACATCACCCTGACCTTGCGTGATGGAGTGTCTTATCGAATAACCCCCCCTTTGCGAAATTACATTGACGATGTAAAAAAACCGGGCACTAAAACTTTCGATGGCCGGGAAATGCTCAAGCAAAGGGATGGAAATTACTTGTTATCGACTCCTGAAGACAGCCGCCCTCTCGCCCTTGAACCACATCCGCAGCTGGTGGAGTTCCCGTCAAAAATTCAAAACACGGTGATCGCGCTTGAAGGCCAGGGCTCCACTTATCAAGTCAATCTGCCGGTGGACACGACGCTTAGAATTTCAACGCCCGGTGCAAGCGCTAAAACAAGTAACGCATCGACCTGGTACTTCCACTCTCCGCTGGCAGATCCGGGCGAAATAAAACTGCAGGATCATAAACTATCGATAGGCCGCACACTTGTGCTGCTTCCCGAGTACTCCGACGAAGAAACACCCATTGAAACTATATATGTAGAAACCTCGACAGGCTCAGTGTATGCCGTCGACCTGCTTTTCGAGACGGTGTATCTGCATTCCGACTAGCAAACCATTGTTTCAGCGATAACAAAACGGCGATCAAACTACAGCGCAAACTGAACTTCTACATTCAGGACACCTGTGCCGCGCAGTAATTTTCGATACCTGACTTATGAATACCTGACGATCCCGACAGATTGCATCAGTCAAGCCAGGTGTTCCACACCCATTATTAGAGTGACTGTCATGGCCCCAAAACCGCCTAAGAAAATCAATAAACCCACTACACCGGATAGCGACCCCTCTATCAGGCCTCCTACTTCCGAGGAAGGCGTATCGATCCCGCGTGATTCCTCCGACAGTATTGCCGGACTACTCCCGGATGATTTGAGCGCCTCCCTCAATGCATCGGGAAACCGACGAAACGAAGGCGAAGCGGGCAGCGCTTCCCGCCAACCCGAAGTGGAGGTCCAGGATATTCAGGCGTCCGGCCCCACCGCGGGCCAATCCACGGAAACAACAGCGGATATCACCTTCCTCCCGGGACCGCTCGCCGCCAGTTTGACCAGGCCTCAAGCCGACGGGCTACGGTACGGCAAACACCAAAGGATCTACGCAGAAATCGAAAATGAAGGCGTGACCCTGGTCCGTCGTGACGCGAATGGCGAATACCGGGCGGCATCGCCCAATAAACTGGATGCCACAGGCCCGTTACTGGAAAGAGTCGCCGGGACAGACTTTTGGCGAAGAAAAAGCGCCGAAGAGCAACCCGGACCGAGCAAGCGACCACGTCTGGATGAGGACACCAGTGATACGTCCGATACGGAATCTTTCGCTGCGGGTCTGCTCACGCAGGATTCGCCCATGGATCTCTCCTCGGCGTTATGGCGCAACTGGGGAACCGCGACAAAGCCTCAATCGGGAGAATCCATTGCGATCGATGGGCTGCACTACCGAATCGTGCCTGGTGGAGCACCGGACAGCACCCACGTCGCCTATCTTGAACATCCTCACTTTTCACCTTCTCGCTATGCCGATTTCGAACAGATGCTGCACGATAATCCAACGCTGCAACCCAGATGGGCGGTGAGACAGGACAACACATGGCGAGTGGTGGAAAGCAGTCGGCCATTCGACAAAAACCTGACCGGGTACGTCAGCGTTACATTCAGGGATTTCTCGGACACCTCGCTGAGCACTGTCGCCAGGGCGGTGTTCAATCGGGCGAACAATGCCGAAGTGATCAACGCCTTCGGTCTGATGGTCCTGCACCAGACCTTTCGCAACTGGATCTCCCCTAGCCGCGCACGCGCCCCTCGACGCGAACTGGCCGACCCGCTGCTGATGCTGCCTGTCGCTTCCAGACTGCCGAGCAGCAATGGCTGGATAACACTACCCCCTCCCGACGCCGCTGGAGCACTACGACGGCTGGACTTCGCGCCTGAACATTTTCCAGTGGAGTGGACCAACTACACCAGCGACCCGTCCGATTACAACCTCAAGCGTATGGTGGGCAGCGTATTGGTGCGTAACGGTTACGACGTTTTCCCACTGACGCAAGACCACCGAGCGCCCCTTCTGGTGTTTACCCGCCGTAATCATGATGCGGTTTTTTTCCTGAGACTCGAACGTGTCAACGGCGAAAGTGTCAGGGAGATCACCTCGCCCGGTGATGAATTGTCCAATCCACAACTGCCAAGCCTGATTGGCGAACCTGCCCGAGCAGCGCTGCTCAGCGCATACGATCAGAACAGACTGGTCTGGCTGCTTGGCGGTCCCCAGGAAAACCCTTCGGGACTGAAGTCCGTTTTCCTCATCAGGGAAGGTTGATGTTCAGTCCAGAACGCCTGAGCGATGAAACGCTCAGGCACTCGATCTGTAAGGCCTCCCCACCGTTACACAGCATTCAGACAAGAACAGGATGTTCAAATGAGTCCAAAAAATCCGCTTCGACCAAAACCCCCTAAGTCTTCCAGTGAGAATCCGACCGGCAGACGCGATACAACGACGGACGTGTTGCCCGGGCGCCCGATCAATCTGCCGGGCGATCAGTCCGGTCAGACACCGGGACATCGATTCCCGGAAGGCTCCCACCCTCTCGACGTCCAGCCCTCGGGGATCCTGATAAGCGACCTGCCCCCGGACACACACATCAGTCGAATCGCCAACGCCCTGCCGATCACTCATTACTATCTCCCTGAGCGAATCGTAGACAGATTGCCCGCTCCTGATCCGCAGAGCGGCATTCGCTCCATTGTTTCAGGGCGTCAATATGTCGATCTGGCGGACGGGGGAACCGTGGCTCTGGGTATCGATGCCGCAGGTCATTTCAGGGCAAAACAGATGACCGAACTCATTGCGTCCGGCCCACGCCTGGAACGTATCGAGGGAGCAAACCAATGGCGCATGATTCAGTCGCCCAGCGCCGATGATGGTGATTCGCAACTGATCATTACACGCCACCCTCTACCGGAAGATGAACCCGCGCAACCTGGTCCGTCCAAACGCCCTCGTGTCGATGAAGAGCGGCCGCCTACCCAGGCAGAAACCAACGCCACAGCCGAACCCTGGATAAACTGGGCAATCACCAGCCAACAGGCTTCGCCCGATGACGTGACCATTGCAGGCATTCGTTACGGGACCTTGCCACGCGGTGATGCCCCGAATCATCCTATTGTTTACATCAGGAGCCCTGCGCATCAGCTCTACGACTTTGATGTGATGCACACGACCCTCAGTCAGGACCTCGCGCAGCAACCCCGAGGGGTCATTCAGGTTCCGCCGGCCAACCATTGGCAAATCGATCCGAACCTGCCCTTCGAAAAAGCGCTGCCCGACTACGTCGCCACTTATTTCTCGGACTTGACAGACGTTGCCCAGCTGAGTATCGCCAGAGAGCAATTTTCACGGGCCAACGGCTCCAGCCTGGCGACAGGTGTGGGGTTGACGACCCTCAGGCAACTATTCAATGACTGGAAGACCTCGAACATCGCGCCAAGGCCGGAGCTGGCTGATCCGTTGCTCATGCTCCCGATTACGCCATTTTCCGCCGGTCGGGGCACCGCCCGGAAGGTAGAGCTGACCTACCTGACCCGCGGATCACCGCTACATCGGCTGGAGTTTGATACGCACAAGTTCCAGCGTGAGTGGGATTACTACATGACCACCCAGAATGGCGTCGACCTCAAGCGATTCATGGCAACCCTGCTGGTACGCAATGGCTACACCGTCTTTGATCCGACCCCCGCCCAAACCTATCCGATGCTGGTGTTCGGGCGCGCAGGGCATGATTTTGTGTTCCACATGACCTTGCATCGCGTCAGGGGCAATAACATCAATGTGCCCCCCACCGATATCCGCAGCTTGTCAGCCGCCCGATTACTCGAACAGATCGGCCCTCCCGCCCTGCAAGCCGTTCAAAACGCCCAGGCGGCCGGCAAGCTGATCTGGCTTAAAGGCGGCAGTCAGGTCTGGCTTGGTCACGGGGACCGGGCCTTTATCGTGAGAACCCATGATCCAAATGCCTAAAGCGCCGCGCGAAAAAAAGCCCGCAGTGTGAGCGGGCGAAAGACCAAAGAAGCTATATGCGCAGTCGCTTCCAGGGTGAGGCAGCTGCTTGGGGGATCAGCTGCCGCGGTACGTGGAATAGCTGTACGGCGATATCAACAAGGGTACGTGGTAGTGATCCTGTTCCGCCGAGATGCCAAAACGCAGCACCACCACATCCAGGAACGCAGGTTCCGGCAGCTGGACCCCACGGGCGCGGTAGTAATCCCCCGCATGAAACTGAACCTGATAGACCCCGGTGCGGTAGTCATCACCTTGCAACAGCGGTGCGTCGACACGGCCATCGCTGTTGGTTGTCGCAGTGGCGACCAATTCCAGCTGCGAACCTTCAACACGGTACAACTCGACCTTGATCGAGCTGCCCGGGCAACCGTGTGCAGCGTCCAAAACGTGTGTAGTCAAACGTCCCATTGATTCTGCGCGCCTGCCTGCGTGGAAGCAGTCAGACCTCGCGCCTCCCGAAGTCAGTTGAAAAGGAGACCGCACCGATTCGGAGCACGAAAAGCTGCGGCGAGCGATTGATTAAGACACTTTTAAAAAAAATTGTACACAATAAAAACGACATTTTTGCGACCCACGGCGCCATCCATGGATTTGCCGACGTTTTGCCGTTAAAGCATACCCTTGCTGACCCTCATGACCGATAGCTGACTGAACAGGCAGGTTTCTTGCAGGTTCGCTCAAATACCACGCAAAGATGACCGTTAACGAAAAATGCGAAAAATCAGGCTTACAAAGTGAATATAAAGTTGTATACAATCAGCCCATCGCTGTGACGCCAGCCTTACTTTCATGTACAGGCTCGCCACACCAACCTGTCAACACGAATAAGAAGGAAGACTGCAGTGAGCGCTGACTACCCACGCGACCTGACCGGTTACGGCAGTAACCCTCCTCACCCACACTGGCCGGGCAATGCTCGCATCGCCCTGTCCTTCGTGCTCAATTACGAAGAAGGTGGCGAGCGCAATATCCTGCACGGCGATAAAGAATCCGAAGCGTTCCTCTCGGAAATGGTCTCGGCGCAGCCGCTGCAAGGCGCGCGCAACATGAGCATGGAATCGCTGTACGAGTATGGCAGCCGTGCCGGCGTCTGGCGGATTCTGAAGCTGTTCAAGGAGTTTGACATTCCGCTGACCATCTTCGCCGTGGCCATGGCCGCCCAGCGCCACCCGGATGTGATCCGCGCCATGGTCGATGCCGGCCATGAGATCTGCAGCCACGGCTACCGCTGGATCGACTACCAGTACATGGACGAAGCCCAGGAACGCGAGCACATGCTCGAAGCGATCCGCATCCTCACCGAAATCACCGGTGAACGTCCGCTGGGCTGGTACACCGGTCGCACCGGCCCGAACACCCGTCGCCTGGTGATGGAAGAAGGCGGTTTCCTCTACGACAGCGACACCTACGACGACGACCTGCCCTACTGGGAACCGAACAACCCGACCGGCAAGCCGCACCTGGTGATCCCGTACACCCTGGACACCAACGACATGCGCTTCACCCAGGTCCAGGGTTTCAACAAGGGCGACGATTTCTTTGAATACCTGAAAGATGCGTTCGACGTGCTGTACGCCGAAGGCGCCGAAACACCGAAGATGCTGTCGATCGGCCTGCACTGCCGCCTGATCGGCCGTCCGGCGCGTCTGGCTTCGCTCAAGCGCTTTATCGAATACGCTAAAGGTCATGAACAGGTGTGGTTCAGCCGTCGCGTCGACGTTGCACGTCATTGGCACGAAACCCACCCGTACCAAGGGGCCGCGAAATGAGCGCCTTTCAAACATTGAAACCCTCGACCTTGAGCCGCGACGCCTTCGTCGCCGCTTTCGCCGACATCTACGAACATTCGCCATGGGTGGCCGAAAAGGCCTTCGACCTGGGCCAGGATGCGTCGATCGACCAGATCGAAACCCTGCACCAGCGCATGAGCGACATCCTGTTGAGCGCCGATCATGCCAGCCAGCTGGCCCTGATCAACGCTCACCCGGACCTGGCCGGCAAAGCCGCCGTCCAGGGCCAGTTGACCGAAGCCAGCACCAATGAACAGGCTGGCGCCGGTATTCACCAATGCACGGCCGAAGAGTTCCAGCGCTTCACCGAGCTGAACGACGCCTACAAGGCCAAGTTCAAGTTTCCCTTCATCATGGCGGTAAAAGGCAGCAACCGGCATCAGATCCTCGCGGCGTTCGAAACGCGCATCCACAACCCGGTCGACACCGAGTTCAAGTGCGCGCTGGCGGAGATCAACAAGATTGCCCTGTTCCGATTACTGACCCTATAGCAAGCCTTGCCCGAGTATTTAAAACGCGAAAATACCCAGGGCACTGCAAGCATCCCAAGCCAACTTATTAAAGGCAGACAAGAAGAATGAAAGCTTACGCCGTACCTTTCGAGAAGTTCGTCAACCTGGCCGACGCCCGCCTGGGCACCAAAATCATCTCGGTCACCGATGACTGGTTCGCAGACGCCAACCGTCTGTTCCAACCGACCCCGGCCGTGTGGAAGGAGGGCGTGTTCGATGACAACGGCAAGTGGATGGACGGCTGGGAGTCGCGCCGCAAGCGCTTCGAAGGCTACGACAGCGCCGTGATCCGCCTGGGCGTACCGGGTTCGATCAAAGGCGTGGACATCGACACTTCATTCTTCACCGGCAACTTCCCGCCATCGGCCTCCCTGGAAGCCTGCTTCCTGGCATCCGGTGAGCCGAACGAAAATACCCAGTGGGTTGAAGTGCTGTCCGCCGTCGAGCTGCAAGGCAACAGCCACCACTACCACGAAATCAGCAACGACCAGGCGTTCAGCCACCTGCGCTTCAACATCTACCCGGACGGCGGCGTGGCCCGTCTGCGCGTGTATGGCGTGCCGTTCCGCGACTGGTCCGCTGTGGGTGACAACGAGCAAGTCGACCTGGCCGCAGCTCTCAACGGTGGCCGCGCCCTCGCCTGCTCCGACGAACACTTCGGCCGCATGAGCAACATCCTCAACCCGGGCCGTGGCATCAACATGGGCGACGGCTGGGAAACCGCACGCCGTCGTACCCCGGGCAATGATTGGGTGATCGTCGCCCTGGGCCACCCGGGCGAAATCGAGAAAATCGTCGTCGACACCTTGCACTTCAAGGGCAACTACCCGGACAGCTGCTCGATCCAGGGCGCGTTCGTGAAGGGCGGCACCGACAGCCAGATCGAAACCCAATCGCTGTTCTGGCGCGAACTGCTGCCAAGCCAGAAACTGGAAATGCACGCCGAACACACCTTCGCCGAGCAGATCAAGGCCCTGGGCCCAATCACCCACATCCGCCTGAACGTATTCCCGGACGGTGGTGTGAGCCGCCTGCGCGTACTGGGCAAGGTCGCTAAGTAATGCTGAGCCTGTAGGAGCTGCCGCAGGCTGCGATCTTTTGATCTTGATCTAAAAAGCACAGTCAAAAGATCGCAGGCTGCGCCAGCTCCTACAGGGAATGCAGTGAACCGAACATACATTTGAAGATAAGAAGACCAGCATGCGCACATTGACGATTGAACCGCTGACCAAAGAAGCCTTCGCCCCTTTCGGTGACGTGATCGAAACCGACGGCAGCGATCACTTCATGATCAACAACGGTTCGACCATGCGCTTTCACAAACTGGCGTCGGTGGAAACCGCCACGCCAGAGGACAAGGCGATCATCAGCATTTTCCGCGCCGACGCGCAGGACATGCCGCTGACCGTCAGCATGCTGGAGCGTCATCCGCTGGGCAGCCAGGCGTTCATTCCGCTGCTCGGCAACCCCTTTCTGATCGTGGTCGCGCCACTTGGCGATGAACCTGTATCAGGCTTGGTCCGCGCCTTCGTCACCAACGGCAGGCAGGGCATTAATTACCATCGCGGCGTCTGGCACCACCCGGTGCTGACGATCGAAAAGCGGGATGACTTCCTGGTGGTTGATCGCAGTGGCACAGGCAATAACTGCGATGAGCATTTTTTCAAAGAGGATGAGCGTTTGATCCTCGCCCCCCACCAATAAGAGAAGGTCTGATCACTCGACAACAGAGTGACAGGCGAGAGGTAAAGACTGTGGAAGCACATCTGTTGGAATGGCTGAACCTGAGCGTGCGCTGGGTTCACATGATTACTGGCGTGGCCTGGATCGGTGCGTCGTTCTATTTCGTCTGGCTGGAGAACAACCTCAATCGGGTCAACCCGAAAAGCGGTCTGGCCGGTGATCTGTGGGCGATCCATGGCGGCGGTATCTATCACCTGGAAAAATACAAACTGGCCCCACCGACCATGCCGGACAACCTGCACTGGTTCAAATGGGAAGCCTACTTCACCTGGATGTCGGGGATCGCGCTGCTGTGCGTGGTGTTCTACTCCAACCCGACGCTCTACCTGCTGGCGCCCGGCAGCACCCTGAGCGGCCCTGAAGGCGTGGCCATCGGTATCGGCTCGCTGTTCATCGGCTGGTTCATCTACTCCTTCCTCTGCGACTCGGCCCTGGGCAAACGCCCTGCCCTGCTGGGTTTCATTCTGTTCGTACTGATCATCGGCGCCGCCTACGGCTTCAGCAAAGTGTTCAGCGGTCGTGGTGCGTACCTGCACGTCGGCGCGATCATCGGCACCATCATGGTTGGCAACGTGTTCCGCATCATCATGCCGGCACAGCGCGCCCTGGTGGCAGCCATCGCCGAGAACCGCACACCCGATCCGGCACTGCCGGCCAAGGGCCTGCTGCGTTCGCGTCACAACAACTACTTCACCCTGCCAGTGCTGTTCATCATGATCAGCAACCACTTCCCGAGCACCTACGGCAGCCAGTACAACTGGCTGATCCTGGCCGGGATCGCGGTGCTGGCGGTGTTGGTGCGTCACTACTTCAACACCCGCCACGACAGCCACAAATTTGCCTGGACCCTGCCGGTGGCAGCGGTGGGCATGATTTGCCTGGCCTATGTCTCCGGCCCGAAACCGATGTCCAGTGCCCCGGACGTGGCCAAGGCACCTGCCGCGATCGAGTACCAGCCGCTGCCGGAAACAGCAGTGGGTGGCGGTTTGAAACCGGCTGAAGCCAAACCCGCAGAGGCGCCTGCCGCCGCCCCGGCGCAAGCAGCCAACGCCGGCCCTGGCTTCGACAAGGTGCACAGCGTGATTCAGGAACGCTGCGCGGTCTGCCACTCGGCCAAACCGACCAGCCCGTTGTTCAGCGCAGCTCCCGCCGGCGTGATGTTCGACACCCCCGAGCAGATCCGCCAGAACGCTGCACGGATCCAGGCTCAAGCCGTCGCCAGCCAGATCATGCCACTGGGCAACATCACCCAGATGACCCAGCAGGAACGTGACCTGATCGGCGCCTGGATTGTTCAGGGTGCTCCGACCAATTAAGTAGCTGAAAGCTTCGCGAGCAAGGACCGCTCCTACAGGTATGACGCAAACCCCTGTGGGAGCGGGCTTGCTCGCGAAGGCGTCGGGTCAGTCAACAACGGTGTTGAATGTTAAGGCCTCTTCGCGAGCAAGCCCGCTCCCACAGGTTTGCCTGATGCAAAAAATCACAAGAATAAAAAAGATCCGAGGTGTTGCATGTCCGAGCTATCCGAAGCGCGCATCCCCGACGCACCCGCCATTCAGCGTTTGCCCCTCTTGCAACTGATCCTGGTTGGCCTGCAACACGTTCTGCTGATGTACGGTGGAGCCATCGCGGTGCCGCTGATCATCGGACAGGCCGCTGGCCTGAGTCGTGAAGAAATCGCCTTTCTGATCAACGCCGACCTGCTGGTCGCCGGCATCGCCACTATCGTGCAATCGCTGGGCATCGGCCCCGTGGGCATCCGCATGCCGGTGATGATGGGCGCCAGTTTCGCCGCCGTCGGCAGCATGGTCGCCATGGCCGGCATGCCCGGCATCGGCCTGCAAGGGATCTTCGGCGCGACCATCGCCGCCGGGTTCTTCGGCATGCTCATCGCCCCGTTCATGTCCAAGGTCGTACGCTTCTTCCCGCCACTGGTGACCGGCACGGTCATCACCTCGATCGGCCTGTCGCTGTTCCCCGTGGCCGTCAACTGGGCCGGGGGGGGTGCTCAGGCGGCGCAATTCGGTTCTCCGATCTACCTAACTATTGCCGCGCTGGTGCTGGCTACCATCCTGTTGGTACACCGCTTCATGCGCGGTTTCTGGGTCAACATTTCCGTGCTGATCGGCATGTGCCTGGGCTACGTGCTGTGCGGGCTGATCGGCATGGTCGACCTCAGCGGCATGGCCCAGGCGCCATGGCTGCAATTCGTCACCCCGCTGCATTTCGGCATGCCGAAGTTCGAACTCGCGCCGATCCTTTCGATGTGCCTGGTGGTGGTGATCATTTTCGTCGAGTCCACCGGAATGTTCCTCGCACTGGGCAAGATCACCGGCCAGGACGTCTGCCCGCGCATGTTGCGTCGCGGTTTGCTGTGCGACGCTGGTGCTTCGTTCTTCGCCGGTTTCTTCAACACCTTCACCCACTCCTCCTTCGCCCAGAACATCGGCCTGGTGCAGATGACCGGCGTGCGCTGCCGGTCGGTGACCATCGTCGCCGGGGGCTTGCTGATCGTCCTGAGCCTGTTGCCTAAGGCCGCGTTTCTGGTGGCCTCGATTCCACCGGCCGTGCTTGGCGGGGCGGCGATCGCGATGTTCGGCATGGTCGCCGCCACCGGGATCAAGATTCTTCAGGAAGCCGACATCGGTGATCGTCGCAACCAGCTGCTGGTGGCGGTAAGCATCGGCATGGGCCTGATCCCGGTGGTAAGACCGGAGTTTTTCGCCCACCTGCCGGTGTGGATGAGCCCCATCACCCACAGCGGCATCGCCATGGCCACCCTCAGCGCCCTGTCGCTGAACCTGTTGTTCAACATCCTTGGCGGCAGCGAACGCGCCGCCGCCAACGACTGCCACGCCCACTAGATAGGTAACGACACCAATCCCTGTGGGAGCGGGCTTGCTCGCGAAGAGGCCATCAGCTTCGACATCACTGTTGACTGACACACCGCTTTCGCGAGCAAGCCCGCTCCCACAGGGTTGGGGTTTCCTGCGCCTTGAAAATAAAAACAAGAGGGAGCAACACATGATTCGTACACAGACAAACATGCTGTTGGGCGGTGGACTTCTGGCGGCGAGCCAGGCCATGGCCGGCGATCTGCTGCTGTGGCAAACCAACAGCCTGAGTTACCTGTACGGCAAGGATTTCGCGGTCAACCCGTCGATCCAGCAGACGATCACGTTCGAACACGCCGACCGCTGGAAGTACGGCGACAACTTCCTGTTCGTCGACAGCACCTATTACAACGGCGAGAAAGACCGCAACAAAGGCGTGCACGCCTATTACGGCGAATTCAGCCCGCGCCTCTCGTTCGGCAAGATTCTCGACCGCCGTTTCGAATTCGGCCCGATCAAGGACGTGTTGCTGGCCATGACCTACGAGAATGGCGAAGACGACAGCGAGGCCTATCTGATCGGCCCCGGTTTCGACCTCAAGATTCCGGGCTTCAACTTTTTCACCTTGAATTTCTACTATCGCCAGACCGAAGGCTCGCGTCCCGGCGATGATGTCTGGCAGGTCTCGCCGGCCTGGTCCTACACCGTGCCCCTGGGCAATTCGAGCCTGTTGATCGACGGTTACCTCGACTGGGTCGTCGACAACGACCAGAACGCGCGCGGCACCTATCACGCCAACCTGCACTTCAACCCGCAGATCAAATATGACCTGGGCAAAACCCTCGGCTGGGGAGAGAAGCAGGTGTATGTCGGTGTCGAGTACAGCTACTGGAAAGACAAGTACGGCATCGAAAACAACAGCAACCTCGACACCCACGAAAGCACCACCAGCCTGCTGGTGAAGGTGCATTTCTAAGATGACCCGCAACCGTGCCCCAAACCTGTCGTCGGTGCGCTGTTGCGGGGCACTTGAGACCTGGCCGAGGAGTCAGTATTCTCCGCGGCCGCCTGAATCCGCTTTAAAAAAAAGCCCGGATTTAATTCCTGACCAGAAAGCCAACTTATCCCGGCCCTGGACGGTACCAAGGCATCCCCAAACTCCTCTCAATCGACCGCTCAAGAGCGGCCGAGCGGGAGTTTTTTGTTTTTCCGAAAGCCTTGGCGCAGCTCTTGCTAACAGCACTAAAGCTGACCGAATGGATGATTTTTTACAGCGACAGAAAAAGGCGCCACACCAGAGCGCCGACCTTAAAAAAATAACGTGATACCACTACTTTTTGGGAGCAACCAAATGAAACGCACGTGCACGAGCCTGATGCTGGCGGGATCAATGCTGGCGGGGGGCCAGGCCATGGCCGGCGACTTGCTGCAATGGCAGAACAACAGCCTGACCTACCTGTATGGCAAGGACTTCCAGGTCAACCCGCGCATCCAGCAGACGGTGACCTTCGAACACGCCGATGGCTGGAAATACGGGGACAACTTCTTCTTCCTCGACAAGATCTTCTACAACGGCAAGGAAGACGCCTTCGCCGGTGAAAACACCTACTACGGCGAATTCAGCCCGCGCCTGTCGTTCGGCAAGATCTTCGACCAGAAGCTGGAGTTCGGCCCGATCAAGGACGTACTGCTGGCCATGACCTACGAGTTCGGCGAGAACGACACCGAGTCGTACCTGATCGGTCCGGGCTTCGACCTGGCCATCCCGGGCTTCGACTACTTCCAGCTGAACTTCTACAACCGTCACACCGAAGGCAGCCGTGCGGGCGATGACATCTGGCAGATCACCCCGGTCTGGTCCTACACCCTTCCGGTGGGCGATTCGGACGTGCTGATCGACGGCTTCATGGACTGGGTGGTCGACAACGACGTCAACAAAAAAGGCGAATACCACGCCAACCTGCACTTCAACCCGCAGATCAAATACGACCTGGGCAAGGCGCTGAACCTGGGTGAGAAGCAGTTGTACGTCGGTGTCGAGTACGACTACTGGAAGAACAAGTACGGTATCGAAGACAGCCAGGGCTTCAAGACCGATCAGAGCGTGACCAGCTTCCTGGTCAAGGTGCACTTCTGATTTAACGGCAAAAGATCGCAGGCTTCGCCAGCGCCTACCCTGGGCCGCGTTCCCCTGTAGGAGCTGCCGGAGGCTGCGATCTTTGTTTTAAGGCAACCCCAGAAAACGGCACAACTCATCCTTCTTGGCCAACGCATCCCGCCACCCCAGATCGATCAACTCGCTGCAATACCCCGCCTCGAACAGCAAATAACTCAACACCCCCGCCCCGCTGGTCCTGGTCGCCCCCGGGCCGCGCAGGAACAGGCGCAATGCCGCCGGCAATTCCTGGCGATGCCGTGCGGCGATCTCATCGATCGGCTGGCTCGGTGAAATCACCAGCACTTCCACAGGCGCCACGCCCAGGGTCCGGGTGGGTGTGCCATCGGGCATGAGGTGACTGAACTGGTTCAAGCGCTGCAACAACTCGATATCGCTTTCCAGGCTGTCAATGAACGTACTGTTGAGCATGTGCCCGCCGATCTGCGCCAGGGTCGGTTGCTGCCCGGTGTAAGCGCGTTGCAGCGGTTGCTGCGGATCGACGCCGCGCGGGTTGCCGCTGACGCCCACCACCAGCACCCGGCTGGCGCCCAGATGCAACGCCGGGCTGATCGGTGCCGATTGGCGCACCGCGCCATCGCCGAAATACTCTTCGCCGATCTTCACCGGGGCAAACAGCAGGGGAATGGCCGAACTGGCCAGCAGGTGTTCAACGGACAGTTGGGTCGGCACGCCAATCCGCCGATGGCGCAACCAGGCGTCGATGGTGCCGCCGCCCTGATAGAAGGTGACCGCTTGTCCGGACTCGTAGCCGAACGCCGTCACCGCCACCGCGTGCAATTGCTTGCGGGCGATGGCTTCGGCGATGCCGTGCATGTGCAACTTGTCGTTGAGCAGGCCGCGCAGTGGCGAACTGTTGAGCAACGCCACCGGCACCTGGGCGCCAAGGCCCAGCAAGCTGTGACTGACAAAGCGACTGGCCTGGCGGATCACGCCGGGCCAGTCGCTGCGCAACACCAGATGACTGCGAAAGCCTTGCCAGAAGGCGGTCAGGCGTTCGATGGCCGCGCGAAAATCCAGGGCTCCGCTGGCCAGGCTGACCGCATTGATCGCCCCGGCCGAGGTGCCGACGATCACCGGAAACGGATTGTCCGCGCCCAATGGCAGAAGCTCGGCAATCGCCGCCAGCACACCCACCTGGTAGGCCGCCCGGGCCCCGCCGCCGGAAAGAATCAACCCTGTAACCGGTTCAGCGGGACTCATCGCAACACTCCATGGTGCCTATTGGGTTCGGTCGATCAACCGCGTTTGGCGTACAACTTGGGCTCGCCCGGTGGACGGCTCTTGAAGCGGCGATGGGCCCAGAGGTATTGCTCGGGGCAATCGCGCAACACGCCTTCGATCCACTGATTGATGCGCAGGCAATCGGCTTCCTCGGTTTCGCCGGGGAACCCTTCGAGCGGTGCGTGGATCACCAGGCGATAGCCGCTGCCGTCCGCCAGGCGCTCCTGGGTGAACGGCACCACCAGCGCCTTGCCCAGCCGCGCAAACTTGCTGGTGGCGGTGACCGTCGCGGCCTGGATGCCGAACAACGGCACGAAAATGCTTTGCTTGGCGCCGTAGTCCTGGTCCGGTGCATACCAGATCGCCCGGCCTGAACGCAGCAACTTGAGCATGCCGCGCACGTCTTCACGCTCCACCGCCAGGGAGTCGAGGTTGTGCCGCTCGCGACCGCGACGCTGGACGTAGTCGAACAATGGATTCTTGTGCTCGCGGTACATGCCGTCGATGGTGTGCTGCTGGCCGAGCAAGGCGGCGCCGATTTCCAGGGTGGTGAAATGCACCGCCATCAGGATCACGCCCTTGCCTTCGCGCCGGGCCTGCTGCAAATGCTCCAGCCCTTCGATGTGGGCCAGTTTCGCCAGACGCTCGCGCGACCACCACCAGCTCATGGCCATTTCGAAAAAGGCGATGCCGGTCGAGGCGAAGTTTTCCTTGAGCAGGCGCTTGCGCTCGGCCGCGGACTTTTCCGGAAAACACAGCTCCAGATTGCGCCTGGCAATGCGCCGTCGGTCGCCGGCCGCTCGATACATCAGGGCGCCCAGACCACGGCCGATCCACAGCAATGCCGGGTACGGCAACTGGACAATCAGCCACAACAGCCCAAGGCCCAGCCACAGCGGCCAGAAACGTGGCGATAGAAAGGATGTTCGAAAACGCGGGCGGTCCATTAATGCTTCCACAAAGACAATGGCCGCGCATTCTACATCGTTCGACCCGGCTTGCGGCCTGCGGGCGTTCTCGTTATAAGTCTCGGCACTTTTAGTGACAAGTCGTTGTATGCCGACCATGAGCCAAACCGAACCGCTAGACCAAGATCCCGTGTTCCAGCTGAAGGGCAGCATGCTCGCCATTACGGTGCTGGAACTGGCCCGTAACGACCTCGAAGGCCTCGATCGGCAATTGGCCGCCAAGGTCGCCCAGGCCCCCGGTTTTTTCAGTAATGCGCCGCTGGTCCTGGCCCTGGACAAGCTTCCGGCCCATGAAGGCGCGGTCGATCTGCCGGGACTGATGCGCGTATGCCGCCAGCACGGCCTGCGCACCCTGGCCATCCGCGCCAGCCGCATCGAAGACATCGCCGCCGCCATCGCCGTCGACCTGCCGGTGCTGCCACCGTCCGGCGCCCGTGAGCGGCCGCTGGAGCTGAATGAAAGCGTCGTGGCGAAAAAACCGGAAAAACCACCGGAACCCACGATCAAGCCGACGAAAATCATCACCTCGCCCGTGCGCGGCGGCCAGCAGATCTATGCCCAGGGCAGCGACCTGGTGGTGATCTCCTCGGTCAGCCCGGGGGCGGAACTTCTCGCCGATGGCAACATCCATGTATACGGCCCCATGCGAGGTCGCGTACTGGCCGGGGTCAAGGGCGACACGAAAGCCAGGATTTTCTGTCAGCAAATGAGCGCTGAACTGGTTTCCATCGCCGGTCATTACAAGGTGTCCGAGGATCTGCGTCGCGATCCGCTCTGGGGTTCGGGCGTACAGGTCAGCCTGTCGGGCGATGTGTTGAACATCATTCGGCTTTAACGGATACTGCCGCATTTTCCAAACATCTCTAAAACGTAGCGAAAACGGCTCAAACGAAGTAGGAAAAAGGACAAAAGCAGTGTTTATCAAAGGTAAACGCCGCCCAGAACCGAATTCCAGCCAAGGCTGTTCGACTGCAGTAGTTTTCCAGAGATGTTTTTCAGGGGCTAAAAGTCCTTTTTCCTTAGGGGTGAAACACCTTGGCCAAGATTCTCGTGGTTACATCCGGCAAGGGTGGTGTGGGTAAGACCACCACCAGCGCCGCTATCGGTACCGGCCTCGCTCTGCGCGGCCACAAAACAGTGATCGTCGACTTCGACGTCGGCTTGCGTAACCTCGACCTGATCATGGGTTGCGAGCGTCGCGTGGTGTACGACTTCGTCAACGTCGTCAACGGCGAAGCCAACCTGCAGCAGGCCCTGATCAAAGACAAGCGCCTGGAAAACCTCTACGTGCTGGCCGCCAGCCAGACCCGCGACAAAGACGCGCTGACCGTCGAAGGCGTGGAAAAAGTCCTGATGCAGCTCAAGGAAGACTTCGAGTTCGTGGTCTGCGACTCCCCGGCGGGCATCGAGAAAGGCGCGCACCTGGCCATGTACTTCGCTGACGAAGCGATCGTCGTGACCAACCCGGAAGTGTCCTCGGTCCGTGACTCCGACCGCATGCTCGGCCTGCTGGCCAGCAAGTCCCGTCGCGCCGAGCGCGGCGAAGACCCGATCAAGGAACACTTGCTGATTACCCGTTATCACCCGGAACGTGTGAGCAAAGGCGAAATGCTCGGCGTAGAAGACGTCAAGGAAATCCTCTCGGTGGCGCTGCTCGGCGTGATCCCGGAATCCCAGGCGGTGCTCAAGGCATCCAACCAGGGCGTTCCAGTGATCCTCGACGACCAGAGCGATGCCGGCCAGGCCTACAGCGATACTGTTGACCGCCTGCTGGGCAAGACCGTGGACCATCGTTTCCTCGATGTACAGAAGAAGGGATTCTTCGAGCGCCTGTTTGGAGGCAACTAAGCAATGAACCTTTTTGACTTCTTTCGTGCCAACAAAAAGCAAAGCACCGCGTCGGTAGCGAAAGAGCGTCTACAGATCATCGTGGCGCACGAACGCGGCCAACGCAGCACCCCGGACTACCTGCCAGCCTTGCAGAAAGAACTGGTCGAGGTGATTCGCAAGTACGTCAATATCGGGTCCGATGACGTGCACGTCGCACTGGAAAGCCAGGGCAGCTGCTCGATTCTGGAACTCAATATCACCCTGCCAGATCGCTAGTCGATCCGGCTGGAGCCACGGCGGTTCAGGCTTTCAGGGCTTTTGTAGGAGCTGCCGCAGGCTGCGATCTTTTGATCTTGTTTTAACGCAAATCAAAAGATCGCAGCCTGCGGCAGCTCCTGCATTAGACACTGGGAGTTCTGAGCCGCCGTTGGCGTTTGTTACGAGGCTGTTTTAATGCCGTTGTCCAACGTCCACATCATCCACCAGGACGCCGCCGTGCTGGTGGTGAACAAACCGACCCTGTTGCTCTCCGTGCCCGGCCGGGCCGACGACAACAAGGACTGCCTGATCACCCGCCTGCAGGAAAACGGCTACCCGGAAGCGCGAATCGTCCATCGCCTGGATTGGGAAACCTCCGGCATCATCCTGCTGGCCCGCGATCCCGATACGCACCGTGAACTGTCCCGGCAATTTCACGACCGTGAAACCGAAAAGGCCTACACCGCTCTGTGCTGGGGCCAACCCGAACTGGACAGTGGCAGCATCGACCTGCCGTTGCGCTACGATCCGCCGACCAAGCCTCGCCATGTGGTCGACCATGAGTTCGGCAAACATGCCCTGACGTTCTGGCGCGTGCTGGAGCGTTGCGGCGACTGGTGCCGCGTGGAACTCACGCCGATCACCGGCCGGTCGCACCAATTGCGCGTGCATATGCTCTCCATCGGCCACCCGCTGCTCGGCGACGGGCTCTACGCCCACGAACAAGCCCTGGCCGCCTGGCCGCGCCTGTGCCTGCACGCCAGCATGCTCAGCTTCACCCACCCGCAGACCGGCGAACGCCTGCGCTTCGAGTGCCCCGCCCCGTTCTGAAGCAGATGTACCCCCCTGTGGGAGCGGGCTTGCTCGCGAAGGCGGTCTGCCAGTCACTATTGATATCGACTGACACACCGCCTTCGCGAGCAAGCCCGCTCCCACAGAAGATCTCATTAAGATTCAGCTCACGCGCTACCCCACCCACACGCCGCCGCCAATTCTGCGACCAATACGTTAAACTGGCGCCATTGCTGTCTGGAGCTATTTATGCGCGAAGAGTTGAACCAAGGCCTGATCGACTTCCTCAAGGCCTCCCCTACCCCGTTCCATGCCACCGCCAGCCTGGTTCAGCGCCTGGAAGCGGCGGGCTATCAGCGCCTTGACGAGCGCGAGCCATGGCACACCGAAGCCAACGGTCGCTACTACGTCACCCGTAACGACTCTTCGATCGTCGCGATCAAAATGGGCCGTCACTCGCCGCTGCACGGCGGGATCCGCCTGGTTGGCGCCCACACCGACAGCCCGTGCCTGCGAGTCAAGCCGCAACCGGAACTGCAACGCCAGGGCTTCTGGCAGCTGGGTGTCGAAGTCTACGGCGGTGCCCTGCTGGCGCCGTGGTTCGACCGCGACCTGTCGCTGGCCGGCCGCGTGACGTTCCGCCGTGATGGCAAGGTCGAAAGCCAGCTGATCGACTTCAAGGCACCGATCGCCATCATTCCGAACCTGGCCATCCACCTCAATCGTGAAGCCAACATGGGGTGGGCGATCAACGCCCAGACCGAGCTGCCACCGGTGCTGGCGCAATTTGCCGGCGACGAGCGCGTGGATTTCCGCGCCGTAATCACCGACCAACTGGCCCGCGAGCACGGCCTGAACGCCGACGTCGTGCTGGATTACGAGCTGAGTTTCTACGACACCCAAAGCGCCGCCGTCATCGGCCTGCACGGTGATTTCATCGCCGGCGCGCGCCTGGACAACCTGCTGTCGTGCTACGCCGGCCTGCAAGCGCTGCTGACCGCCGACACCGACGAAACCTGCGTGCTGGTCTGCAACGATCACGAAGAAGTCGGTTCCTGCTCGGCCTGCGGTGCCGACGGCCCGATGCTCGAACAGACCCTGCGTCGCCTGTTGCCCGAAGGCGATGAGTTCGTGCGCACCATTCAGAAATCCCTGCTGGTCTCGGCCGACAATGCCCACGGCGTACACCCCAACTACGCGGAAAAGCACGACGCCAACCACGGCCCGAAACTCAACGCCGGCCCGGTGATCAAGGTCAACAGCAACCAGCGCTACGCCACCAACAGCGAAACCGCCGGGTTCTTCCGTCACCTGTGCATGGCCGAAGAAGTGCCGGTGCAGAGTTTCGTGGTGCGCAGCGACATGGGCTGCGGTTCGACCATCGGCCCGATCACCGCCAGCCACCTGGGCGTACGCACCGTGGACATCGGCCTGCCGACCTTCGCCATGCACTCGATCCGCGAACTGTGCGGCAGCCATGACCTGGCACACCTGGTCAAAGTGCTGAGCGCGTTCTACGCCTGCCGCGAGTTGCCGTAACCCCTGAACGTCTTCGTCGATCGCCTTCGCGAGCAAGCCCGCTCCCACTTTTTGAATGCATTTGAAATGTGGGAGCGGGCTTGCTCGCGAAGGCGGCAGCACGGACAACGATGAATTGATGATTCACCTCGCCGCTACCCATCCAAAAGCCACCTAGACTTCAACTATCCCTCCCGACAAGGCAGTCGCCATGATTTCATTGTCCTCGTTCCACGCCATGCTGGTCCCGATTCTTGCCGGGATGATCCTGCTGGCACTTGGCTTCAACTTTCGCGACAAAAACCTCGGCGTGTTCGCCATGTGGATCGGCATGCTGACCATTCTGGCCACGGTGATTTTCAAGATCCTCGCCAAACTCAACGAATAAATCCCTCTCTGACTCGCATTGATTTTGACGGGCTCGTACACTCGGTCGACCCGCTCACCCCGAGGTTGACCGCCCAGTGTTCGCTCGTCTTTGTGCCCTGCCGTGCTTTTTCCTTGTCTGCCTGATGACGCTGCTGCCGCTGGCGCCTGCCCAGGCGGTCGGCTTGCCGAGCCTGCTCAACAGTTCGGCGAAGACCCAGCCGGAGGCGCAGGAACCCCTCGGGCAATCCCTCGACGAAGTGATCAAGTCCCTGGAAAACGATCAGCAGCGGACCAAGCTGCTGGCGGATTTGAAGAAACTGCGCGACGCCACGAAAAAGGCCCAGCCGGCCACCGAAGAGGGCGTGCTGGGCCTGATTGGCGGGACGCTGGCCAGCTTCGAAAAGCAATTCACCGGGGCCGACAGCCCGCTCACCCGCTGGTCTGACGAATTCGACCTGGCCAAAGACGAACTGACCGCCCTGGTGCTGCCCGCCAACGAATGGCTGCCGATCATCTTCGCCTTCGCCGTGATCCTGGCAGTCTGGAGCCTGCTGGCGGCGGCGCTGATCTGGATCAGTCATCGGGTCCGCATGCGTTTCGGCCTGACCGAAGAGCTGCCGCAACACCCCAGGGCCCTGGACATGCTGCGCTTCGCCCTGCGCAAGCTCGGTCCGTGGCTGATTGCCCTGGTCATCACGGTGTACATGAGCTACGCCCTGCCCTCGTCGCTGGGCAAGAGCCTGGCCATGGTCCTGGCCTATGCGCTGGTGGTCGGCACCTGTTTTTCCGCGGTCTGCGTGATCGCTTTTTCCCTGCTCGACGGCCCGCATCGCCACCGCGCCCTGTACATCCTGCGCCATCAGGCCTTTCGCCCGTTGTGGCTGATCGGCAGCTTCGCCGCGTTCGGCGAAGCCCTCAACGACCCGCGCCTGATCGACAGCCTGGGCGTGCACCTGGCGCACTCCGCCGCGACGGTGGCCAACGTCCTGGCCGCGATATCCACGGGTTTTTTCATCCTGCGCTTTCGTCGTCCGATCGCCCACTTGATCCGCAACCAGCCCCTGTCCCGACGCCTGACCCGTCGCGCGCTCAGCGACACTATCGAAATCCTCGGCACCTTCTGGTACGTGCCAGCGTTGGTGCTGGTGGCCATTTCATTGTTCGCCAC
Organism: Pseudomonas fluorescens; assembly: GCF_902498195.1. Lineage (GTDB taxonomy): Bacteria > Pseudomonadota > Gammaproteobacteria > Pseudomonadales > Pseudomonadaceae > Aquipseudomonas > Aquipseudomonas fluorescens_BU. Next base: position 186,014 of record NZ_CABVIY010000007.1, read on the forward strand.
TTTCGTTTCAGCCGGCGATACCAGTACCGCGCTGCGACAGTCACTGATCTGCACCGTGCTGCTGGTGTTGTGCATGGTCATCAACGGCCTGGTACGCCGCCATGCCCTGAGGCCACAACGTGGCGTGAAGCGCCATGCGCTGTATTCCGAGCGCCTGAAAAGCTTCTTCTACACCCTCGCGCACCTGCTGGTCTGGCTGGCGTTCATCGAACTCGGCCTGCGGGTCTGGGGCATGTCGCTGATCCGCTTCACCGAAGGCGAAGGGCATGAAATCAGCGTCAAACTGTTCAGCCTCGGTGGCACGCTGATCTTTGCCTGGCTGATCTGGATCCTCAGCGACACCGCCGTGCACCACGCCCTCACCCGCTCACGCAAGGGCCTGGCCAACGCCCGCGCGCAGACGATGATGCCGCTGATCCGCAACGTGCTGTTCGTGGCCATTTTCATCATTGCCTTGATCGTCGCCCTGGCCAACATGGGCATGAACGTCACGCCGCTGCTGGCCGGTGCCGGCGTGATCGGCCTGGCCATCGGTTTCGGCGCGCAATCGCTGGTGGCCGACCTGATCACCGGGCTGTTCATCATCATCGAAGACTCCCTGGCCATCGACGACTACGTGGACGTCGGCGGTCACCTGGGCACGGTGGAAGGCCTGACCATCCGCACCGTGCGCCTGCGGGACATCGACGGCATCGTCCACACCATTCCCTTCAGCGAAATCAAAAGCATCAAGAACTACTCGCGGGAATTCGGCTACGCGATCTTCCGGGTCGCAGTCCCTGCCAGCATGGACATCGACAGTGCGATCAAACTGATGCGCGAGGTCGGCCAGAAAATGCGCACCGACCCGCTGCAACGGCGCAACATCTGGTCGCCGCTGGAGATCCAGGGGGTGGAAAGCTTCGAATCCGGCAACGCGATCCTGCGCGCCCGCTTCAAGACCGCGCCGATCAAGCAGTGGGAAGTCTCGCGGGCGTTCAACCTGTCACTCAAACGCCACCTGGATGAAGCCGGGATGGACCTGGCGACGCCGCGGATGAGTGTGCAGGTGATCACCGCGGGCGGCGGCCCGGATCAGACCACATCCACGCCGACGTGAATCGCATCGTGGCGCCAGAACTCCAGGTCACAATCGATCAACCGCTCGTGCTGATCGTAATTGACCCGCGCAATGCGCAACCCAGGGCTCCCCACCGACACCCGCAATGCCGCGGCCGCGTCCACTGACAACGCCGTCGGCACAATCTCGAAACGCACACGCCCGTAGTGCAGGTCGTAGTGCCGTGCATACAACTCGGTGATCGACTGATTCAGGTCGAAAGCCAGAATCCCCGGGAAATATTGCGGGTTCAGGTAATGCTCCACGTACAGCACCAGCCGCCCGTCGATGCGTCGCGAACGGCAGATCTGAATCACGCTGGACAGCGCCGGCAACTGCAACCAGGCACAGACCGCCGCCGACGCCGGCTGCAATCGCGCAGAAATCACCTCGGTGGACGGCACTCGCCCCTGGGCGCTGACCATTGCGTGAAAGTGACTGCGCTGCATCAGGTTGTAGGCCAGTCGCGGCGGCGAAACGAACCAGCCACGCCGCTCCTCACGATAAATCTGCCCCTGGGCCTCCAGCTGCAACAACGCCTCGCGCACCGTGATCCGAGTGGTCCCGAACAATTCGCTGAGCTTGCGCTCGGCCGGCAGCTTGCTCCCCGGTGCCAGCAACCCGTGATCGAGTTGTTCCTGAAGCACCTGGCCGATGGCTGTCACCGCTTTTGTTGCCTCATCACGCATCAACGTTACCTATCTGGACTAGACCAGCACAGTTTCGGGGCAGAACCGCACGATAAAACGGCGTTTCAAACATCCTGCAAGCGTAGGCATTGCAGATGACTGAGAGATGACAAGTTGCCCAATGGTCATTCGGATGACGGCCCGCAAAGCCTGCAATTCATCGGCCAAATCCCTTGTGTAGCGGGCTCTTGCCGATGGTCTACGCTTACCGGACACCCGCCAATGCCGGGCAAATAAGCGCCCTGTCGGGCGACGAACGACATCAAAGTGTCATCGAGCGCCCTTAGATTGGCTCAGGTATTGCTGACCTAGACCAACACAATCGCAATCGCAGCGTTGAAAACGCCCATAGGAGCTTCGGAATGAAACAGCTTTTCCTGGCATCACTGTTAGGCTCGACCATTGCCATGTGCACCGCCGCCATGGCGGCTGATGATTTGAAAACCCTGGAAGCCGCTGCGAAAGCGGAAGGCGCGGTCAACAGTGTCGGCATGCCCGATGACTGGGCCAACTGGAAAGGCACCTGGGAAGACCTGGCCAAGAATTACGGCCTCAAACACATCGACACCGACATGAGCTCCGCCCAGGAAATCGCCAAGTTCGCCGCTGAAAAAGACAACGCCAGCGCCGACATCGGCGACGTCGGCGCGGCCTTCGGCCCGATCGCGGTGAAACAGGACGTCACCCAGCCCTACAAGCCATCTACCTGGGACCAGGTGCCAACCTGGGCTAAGGACAAGGACGGTCACTGGGCCTTGGCCTACACCGGCACGATTGCCTTTATCGTCAACAAGAAGCTGCTGCACGGTTCCGACGCACCGACCAAATGGGCGGACCTCAAGGATGGCAAGTACAAAGTGTCCATCGGTGATGTGAGCACCGCCGCACAAGCCGCGAACGGTGTTCTGTCTGCCGCGCTGGCCAACGGTGGTGACGAGAAGAACCTCAAGCCGGCACTGGATCTGTTCGCCGACATTGCCAAACAAGGTCGCCTGTCGATGTCCAACCCGACCATTGCCACCATGGAAAAAGGCGAAATCGAAGTCGGCGTGGTCTGGGACTTCAACGGCCTGAGCTACAAGGCCAAGATGGCCAATCCGGATGACTACACCGTACTGATCCCATCGGACGGTTCGGTGATTTCCGGCTACACCACCATCATCAACAAATACGCCAAGAACCCAAACGCCGCCAAGCTGACCCGCGAGTACATCTTCAGCGACGCCGGCCAGATCAACCTGGCCAAGGGCAACGCCCGGCCGATCCGCGCCGAGCACCTGACCCTGCCAGCCGATGTCCAGGCCAAGCTGCTGCCGAACGAACAGTACAAAAACGTCACGCCGATCAAGGACGCCGATGCGTGGGAAAAAACCTCCAAGTCGCTGCCTCAGAAGTGGAACGAAGAAGTCATCGTGGAAATGAAATAACGCGGTAGATCCCTGTGGGAGCGGGCTTGCTCGCGAAGGCGGCGTATCAGTCGACATCAATGTTGAATGATCAACCGCTTTCGCGAGCAAGCCCGCTCCCACAGTGGACCGAGTGAAGTCCGAAATTTCCGATTTCCTGTTTCGTGGAGTTTTTGCCCCTATGAAGCACAACGTCATCCTTGTCGTGCTCGACGGCCTCAATTACGAGGTCGCCCGCCACGCCATGGGGCACCTGCAGGCCTACGTCGGCGCAGGACGCGCAGCGCTCTACAAACTGGAGTGCGAGCTGCCGGCCCTGTCCCGACCGCTGTACGAATGCATCCTGACCGGCGTCACGCCGATCGACAGCGGCATCGTTCACAACAACGTCTCGCGCCTGTCCAACCAGCGCAGCATCTACCACTACGCCACCGACGCCGGCCTTACCACCGCCGCGGCCGCCTATCACTGGGTCAGCGAACTGTATAACCGTTCGCCGTTCGTGGCGGCCCGGGATCGCCACACCGACAACCCCGGGCTACCGATCCAGCACGGGCACTTCTACTGGAGCGATCACTACCCCGACTCGCACCTGTTCGCCGACGCTGAAAGCCTGCGCCTGCGCCATGCGCCGAATTTCCTGCTGATTCACCCCATGAACATCGACGACGCCGGGCACAAGCACGGCCTGGACACCCCGCAATACCGCAACAGCGCCCGTTCGGCCGACATCATCCTGGCCGACTACCTGCAAGGCTGGCTCGACGCCGGGTATCAGGTGCTGGTGACCGCCGATCACGGCATGAACAACGACCGCTCCCATAACGGCCTGCTGCCCGAAGAACGCGAAGTGCCGCTGTTCGTGCTCGGCGATGCCTTCAGCTTCAACGCCGATGCCACGCCCGGACAGACCGAGATTTGTGGCACCGTTTGCGAACTGCTGGGCGTGCCCCACGACAAACCCGTGTGCCGGGAGCTGCTCAAGTGACCTCAACGACTCGCGGCAAATGGCTGGCCGCCTTGTGCCTGGTGCCCTTCGCCCTGTTCTTCATCGTGTTCGAAATTGCCCCGCTGACATGGGTGATGATCAACAGCCTGGAATCGGAAGAATTCGGCTGGGGCATCGCCAATTTCACCCGGATTTTCAACTCGAAGTTCTATCTGCAGGCGATCCAGTACAGCCTGGAAATCAGCTTCTGGTCCAGCGTGTTCGGCATCGTCATCGCGGTGCTCGGTGCTTATTCCCTGCACCGGGTCGACTCGAAACTGCGCAACTTCGTCAACGCCTTCGCCAACATGACCAGCAACTTCAGCGGCGTACCGCTGGCCTTCGCGTTCATCATCCTGCTGGGCTTTAACGGCACCTTCACCATCATGCTCAAACAGGCCGGGATCATTCAGGACTTCAACCTGTATTCGAAAACCGGCGTGATCATTCTCTACACCTACTTCCAGATTCCCCTTGGCGTGCTGCTGCTCTACCCGGCCTTCGATGCCCTGCGCGAAGACTGGCGCGAGTCTGCCGCGCTGCTCGGGGCGAACAGTTGGCAATTCTGGCGGCACATCGGCCTGCCCGTGCTGACCCCGGCCCTGCTCGGCACGTTCGTGATCCTGCTGGCCAACGCCCTCGGCGCCTACGCCACGGTGTATGCCCTGACAACCGGCAACTTCAACGTGATGCCGATCCGGATCGCGGCGATGGTCTCCGGCGACATTTCCCTGGACCCGAACCTGGCCAGCGCGCTGGCCGTGGTGCTGGTGGCGTTGATGACCCTGGTGACCGTCGTGCATCAGCTGCTGTTGAAGAGGAGCTACCATGTCTCGCGCTGAATCGGGCCCCGCCGGCATCTACCATCGGATCGTGGTCTATCTGCTGTTCGCCATCCTTTTACTGCCATTGGTCGGCACCTTTATCTACTCGATTTCCAGCAGCTGGTCGGCAACCATCCTGCCCAGCGGCTTCAGCATCAAATGGTATGCGCAATTGTGGAGCGATCCGCGCTTCCTGGGTGCTTTCGGCCAATCGCTGCTGGTCTGCGTGGGCGCGCTGGTGCTGTCGGTGGTGCTGATTCTGCCGTTGCTGTTCGTGGTGCATTACCACTTCCCGAAACTCGATGCCCTCATGAACATCCTGATCCTGCTGCCCTTCGCCGTGCCGCCGGTGGTGTCATCGGTCGGGCTGTTGCAGCTTTACGGTTCCGGGCCGTTGGCGATGGTGGGCACGCCGTGGATCCTGATCGGCTGCTACTTCACCGTGGCGCTGCCGTTCATGTACCGGGCGATCACCAATAACCTGCAAGCGATCAACCTGCATGACCTGATGGACGCCGCCCAGCTGCTTGGCGCCAGCACCTTTCAGGCGGCGATCCTGGTGGTCCTGCCGAACCTGCGCAAGGGCCTGATGGTGGCGCTGCTGTTGTCGTTCTCGTTCCTGTTCGGCGAGTTCGTGTTCGCCAACATCCTCGTCGGCACCCGTTACGAAACCCTGCAGGTCTACCTCAACAACATGCGCAACAGCAGCGGCCACTTCACCAGTGCGCTGGTGATTTCCTACTTCTTCTTTGTGCTGGTTCTGACCTGGGCGGCCAATATCTTGAACAAGGACAAAAGCGAATGAGCTATGTCAGCGTCCAACATCTGCAGAAAAACTACGCGGGCACCCCGGTGTTCAGCGATATCAACTGCGACATCCAGAAAGGCGAATTCGTCACCCTGCTCGGCCCGTCCGGGTGCGGGAAGTCCACGCTGCTGCGTTGCATCGCCGGGCTGACCTCGGTGGATGGCGGCAAGATCCTGCTCGATGGCGTCGATATCGTGCCGTTGAGCCCGCAAAAACGCGGGATCGGCATGGTGTTCCAGAGTTATGCACTGTTCCCCAACATGAACGTCGAGCAAAACGTTGCCTTCGGCTTGCGCATGCAGAAGGTCAATGCCGACGACACCCAAAAGCGCGTCGCCGAGGTACTGAAACTGGTGGAGCTCAATGACTTCGCCGCCCGTTATCCGCATCAGCTGTCCGGCGGCCAATGCCAGCGTGTCGCCCTCGCCCGTTCGCTGGTGACCCGGCCACGCCTGCTGCTGCTGGATGAACCGCTGTCGGCCCTGGATGCGCGGATCCGCAAGCACCTGCGTGAACAGATCCGTCAGATCCAGCGCGAACTGGGTCTGACCACGATTTTCGTCACACACGATCAGGAAGAAGCCCTGACCATGTCTGACCGGATTTTCCTGATGAATCAGGGAAAAATCGTACAAAGCGGCGACGCCGAGACCCTGTACACCGCGCCGGTGGATGTGTTCGCCGCCGGGTTCATCGGCAACTACAACCTGCTGGACGCCGCCGCGGCCTCGAAGCTGCTGCAACGTCCCGTCACCCACCGCATCGCCATTCGCCCGGAGGCCATCGAATTGAGCCTGACCGGCGAGCTGGACGCTCAGGTGCGCAGCCACAGCCTGCTGGGCAACGTGATTCGCTACCGCATCGAAGCCCGCGGCGTGGAATTGGTGGTGGATGTGCTCAACCGCTCGGGCGCCGACCTGCATCCCGATGGTCAGCGCCTGGCGCTTTCCATCGATCCGACGGCCCTGTGTGAGGTAGCCTGATGCCTTTGCTGACGTTGAAGAGAGAACCGCACTGATGGCCCTGGCAATTTTTGATCTGGACGAAACCCTGATCCACGGCGATTGCGCCACCCTCTGGAGCGAACAAATGGGTCGCCTGGGCTGGGTCGATCCCGACTCTTTCATGCGCAAGAACGACGAGCTGATGGACGCCTACAGCCACGGCAAGCTGCGCATGGAGGAATTCATGACCTTCAGCCTGGAACCGATGATCGGGCGCACGCCCGAGGAGGTCGAGCACCTGGTCGGCCCGTGGGTGGAAGACTTCATCGAGCCGATCATCTTCAGCGACGCCACCAAGGCCATCGCCGCCCACCGCAAGGCTGGCGACCGCATCCTGGTGATTTCGGCCTCGGGCACGCACCTGGTCGGGCCGATTGCCGAGCGCCTGGGCATCGACGAGATTCTCGGGATCGAGCTGGAAGTGGCGCACGGGGTTTATACCGGCCACACCGTCGGCACCCTGACCTACCGCGAGGGCAAGATCACCCGGCTGCTGGAATGGCTGGATGCGGAAGAGGAAAACCTGGAAGGCGCGAGTTTCTATTCCGACTCACGCAATGACCTGCCGTTGTTGCTGAAGGTGGACTTCCCGCACGTGGTCAACCCGGATCCGGTGCTGCTTGAGCAGGCCGAAAAGGCCGGCTGGCCGATCCATATCTGGAAGTAATCCGGATCCCTGTGGGAGCGGGCTTGCTCGCGAAAGCGGTTGATCATTCGACATTGATGTCGACTGACATGCCGCCTTCGCGAGCAAGCCCGCTCCCACAAGGTTCGGTGGTGTCAGGTCAAGCTCTCGTCAATCACCAACACCAGTTTCCCCGCCACCGTGTTACTCGCCAACTGCGCAAACGCCGCCTCGGCATCCTTGATCGGGAAGGCCTTGGCCAGTTGCGGGCTCAGGCGTTTATCGGCGAACAGCGGCCAGACATGCTGGCGCAGATCGCTAAACAGATCCGCCTTGAACTGATCGTCACGACTGCGCAGGGTCGACCCCAGCAGCTGCACACGCTTGGCCAGCACCTGCGCCAAGTCCAGCTTGGCTTCGCGACCGCCCATCAGGCCGATCAGCACCCAGCGACCGTCAGCCGCCAGCAGTTTCAGGTTCAGCGCCGCGTAGTTGCCGCCCACCGGGTCGAGGATGACGTCGAACGGCCCCAGGTCCCTCAGGCTCTCCAGGTCGCCGGTGCGCACCACGCCACCCTGGGCCCCGAGCGCTTCGCAGTAGGCCAGGCGCTCGGCGGAGCCGACGCTGACCCAGCACGGATTGCCAAACGCCTTGCACAGCTGAATGGCCGCTGAACCGATGCCACTTGCGCCGGCGTGCAGCAAAACTTTTTCACCCGGCTTGAGCGCGGCGAGCTGAAACACATTCAACCAGACAGTCGCATAGACTTCCGGCAACGCAGCGGCTTCGGCCAACGACATTTCGTCGGGAACCGGCAACACGTGCCGTCCGTCGACAACCACCTCTTCGGCCATCCCGCCCCCGGCCAGCAAGGCGCAAACCCGATCCCCCACTTGCCAGGACGAGCCCGCGCCGACCTCGCTGATGACTCCCGAACACTCTAGACCGAGCACCTGGCTGGCCCCCGGCGGAGGCGGGTAAAGACCGGCCTTCTGTAACAGATCGGCGCGATTGAGACCCGCAGCCGCCACTCGAATGCGAACTTGCCCCACATCACACGCAGGACTTGGCTCTTCAACCCACTCCACTTGACCGTCAACGCCTTGCAATGCTTTCACAGTGCCTCCATAGTGAGTCTGGACTGAGCCCGAAGCTGTAGCGCCGGGCTTTTTGCATTATGCGACCGGCCCTTGTGGAACCGGCGACTTCAAAGACGGCCTAATATGCGTTATCAATTGTCCCCGCGTCGAATCAACATGAAGCGTTTGTTCCCCAGCACTGCCCTCGCCCTTTTCATCGGTATCGGCCTTTTGCCGCTGTCCGGCAATTCTTTCGCAGCCAATAGCTGGGACAAGCTTCAACCTGATCGTGACGAAGTCATCGCCAGTCTGAACGTCGTGGAGTTGCTCAAGCGCCACCACTACAGCAAGCCGCCGCTCGATGACGCGCGCTCGGTGATCATCTACGACAGTTACCTGAAGTTGCTGGACCCCTCGCGCAGCTATTTCATGGCCAGCGACATCACCGAATTCGACAAGTGGAAAACCCAGTTCGACGACTTCCTCAAGAGCGGCGACCTCAACGCCGGGTTCACCATCTACAAGCGCTACCTGGACCGCGTCAAGGCGCGTCTGGACTTCGCCCTTGCCGAGCTGAACAAGGGCGTCGACAAGATCGACTTCAATACCAAGGAAACCTTGCTGATCGACCGCAAGGACGCCCCTTGGCTCAAATCCACCGCCGAACTCGACGACCTGTGGCGCAAACGCGTCAAGGACGAGGTCCTGCGGATGAAGATCGCCGGCAAGGATTCCAAGCAAATCCAGGAAACCCTGACCAAGCGCTACAAGAACCAGTTGGCGCGCCTGGACCAGACCCGCGCGGAAGACATCTTCCAGGCGTACATCAACACCTTCGCCATGTCCTACGACCCGCACACCAACTATCTGTCGCCGGATAACGCGGAAAACTTCGACATCAACATGAGCCTGTCCCTGGAGGGCATCGGCGCCGTGTTGCAGAGCGATAACGATCAAGTGAAAGTCGTGCGCCTGGTGCCGGCAGGCCCCGCGGACAAGACCAAGCTGGTCGCCCCGGCCGACAAGATCATCGGCGTTGCCCAGGGCAACAAGGAGATGGTCGACGTGGTGGGCTGGCGCCTCGACGAAGTGGTCAAGCTGATTCGTGGGCCGAAAGGCACCGTGGTGCGCCTGGAAGTGATCCCGGCCAGCAATGCGCCGAACGACCAGACCAGCAAGATCGTGCCGATCACCCGCGAAGCGGTGAAGCTCGAAGACCAGGCCGTGAAGAAGTCGGTGCTCAACCTCAAGCAGGATGGCAAGGACTACAAGCTGGGCGTCATCGAGATCCCGGCCTTCTACCTGGACTTCAAGGCCTTCCGTGCCGGCGATCCGGACTACAAGAGCACCACCCGCGACGTCAAGAAGCTGCTGACCGAGTTGCAGAAAGACAAGGTCGACGGCGTGGTCATCGACCTGCGTAACAATGGCGGCGGCTCCCTGCAGGAAGCCACCGAGCTGACCAGCCTGTTCATCGACAAGGGGCCGACCGTCCTCGTGCGTAACGCCGATGGCCGCGTCGATGTGCTCGAAGATGAAAACCCGGGCGCGTTCTACAAAGGCCCGATGGCGTTGCTGGTCAACCGCCTGTCCGCCTCGGCTTCGGAAATTTTCGCCGGCGCCATGCAGGACTACCACCGCGCACTGATCATCGGCGGCCAGACCTTCGGCAAAGGCACCGTGCAGACCATCCAGCCGCTGAACCATGGCGAACTGAAACTGACCCTGGCCAAGTTCTACCGGGTTTCCGGCCAGAGCACCCAGCATCAGGGCGTACTGCCGGACATCGATTACCCGTCGATCATCGACACCAAGGAAATCGGCGAAAGCGCCCTGCCGGAAGCCATGCCGTGGGACACCATCCGCGCGGCGATCAAGCCGGCGGTCGACCCGTTCAAACCGTACATCACCCAGCTCAAGTCCGAGCATGACGTGCGTACGGCCAAGGACGCGGAGTTCGTGTTCATTCGCGACAAGCTGGCCCTGGCGCAGAAGCTGATGTCGGAAAAAACCGTCAGCCTCAACGAGGCCGACCGTCGTGCGCAACACGCCGATATCGAAGCCAAGCAACTGGCCATGGAGAACATCCGTCGCAAGGCCAAGGGTGAAGAGCCGCTCAAAGAGCTGAAGAAAGAAGACGAAGACGCGATCGCGGCCGAGCCGGACAAGACCAAGCCGGAAGACGATGCCTACCTGAGCGAGACCGGACGCATCCTGCTGGACTACCTCAAGCTCAACACGGCGGTGGCCAAGCACTGAGTGCTTCAACACAAATGATGGCAATTTAATGCTGACGCTCCCCGGAGCGTCATCAAACAGTCATCATCCTGTCGTGAAATAAAGGACTGGGCGTGCTCTTTTACCAAGGGCACGCCCAGTCCTTTATTTATCGCCAGAGATCGCCATGACCACGACCGAACAGCTGAGTGCATTGAGTTCAATCCTGACTCAAGGCGGCTTGCACAGTCTGTTCCAGCCCATCGTCAGCCTCTCCGAGCGACGGATTCTCGGCTACGAAGCCCTCAGTCGCGGCCCGTCCAACAGCCCCCTGCACTCCCCCATCGCCTTATTCGCCGTGGCCAGGCAAGCCGGCCGCTTGAGTGAACTGGAAATTGCCTGTCGGCACAGCGCCTGTCGACGTTTCAATGAACAGCAACTGCCCGGCAAGCTGTTTCTCAACGTGTCTCCCGAATCCCTGCTCGAATCCGCTCACCAACCGGGTCGCACCCTGCAATTGCTCCAGGATTTCGGCATTCCGCCGAGCCAGGTGGTGATCGAACTCACCGAGCAGACGCCGATCGATGATTTCCAGTTGCTGCAAAACGCCCTGCATCACTACCGGGCAATGGGTTTTTCCATTGCCCTGGATGACTTGGGTGCCGGCTATTCAAGCCTGCGCCTGTGGTCCGAGCTGCGCCCGGACTACGTGAAGATCGACCGGCATTTCATCGACGGCATTCATCAGGATGCGCTCAAGCGCGAGTTCGTCGGGTCGATCCTGCAAATCGCCAAGGCGTCGCGGGCGCAGGTGATCGCCGAAGGTATCGAGCTGCCGGAAGAGCTGGCCGTGTTGACCGAAATGGGTGTCGATCTGGTCCAGGGCTACCTGCTCTGCCGCCCCCAGGAACATCCGCCCCGGGACGCCCGGACCCTGATGCCCAGGCAAGACAATACCGCCGTGGCGTTGAACGACGAAGCCAGCGACCTCAGCGCCCTGCTCAATGACCAGCCCGCCGTGGGCCGCCATACCCCGACCGCCAACGTCCTTGAGGCCTTCCGCCGCCAGGCCAACCTGAACTCGCTGGCGGTGCTGGACGAACAAGGCCAGCCTTGCGGCATCGTCCACCGGCATTCACTTTCGGATGCGTTGCTCAAGCCGTTTGCCACCGACCTCTTTGCCCGCAAACCCATCAGCCGCTTGATGAACGATGACTTCCTCGCCGTCGAACTGAGCCAGTCGCTGCAACAGGTCAGCCGCCTGATCACCAGCCGGGCCCGGCAACGCATCGAAGAAGATTTCATCATCACCCTCAACGGTAGCTACCTGGGCCTGGGCCGGGTGATCGATGTGCTCAAACTGATTACCGAACTGAAAATCCAGCAGGCCCGCTACGCCAACCCGCTGACCCTGCTGCCGGGCAACGTGCCGATCCAGCAATGCCTCACGCGGTTGTTACAACAGAAGCGCGAGTCGGTGATTTGTTATGTCGACATCGACAGCTTCAAACCCTTCAACGACATCTACGGCTACGGTCGCGGCGACGAAGTCCTGCTGTGCCTGGCGCAATGCCTGAATGACCGCGTCGATCCGTCCCGCGACTTCGTCGGCCACATCGGCGGCGATGACTTCCTGCTGGTGCTCGGCCCGGAAGACTGGGGCAAACGTTTAAACCAGCTGCTGGACGATTTCCAGAGCCAGTGCCGACGCTTCTACCGCACCGAACACCTCGAAGCCGGCTGCTTCATCGCCCCCAACCGCCAGGGTGTGCGCCAGGAATTTCCGTTGCTGTCCCTGTCCATCGGCGTGGTGCATTTGCATCCCGAGGCTTGCGCAACCATCGACGCCAGTCAGTTGGCTGAGATGGCGTCCCAGGCCAAACATCACGCGAAGAATGTACCGGGGTATAGCGTGCATGTCATTGATAGCCTGGCGGTGCCGGAGTCCGTGGAGGAATACCGGGTTGGACAGCGGTGACTGATCTGAAGCCATCGCGGTCAACCACGCCGCCAGAGGTTTTTACGTCGCTCGCAAATGTGGAACCCCGGGTTCACCTTCATTCGCATTAGCGCCCGCACTGCCATCTGGCGCCGGGCACCCCGTCGGATTCGGCACATACCGATAGGCATTCAACCCACCCGCCAGCTTCACCGGTTCCGGCGTCAGATAGCGCCCGTTATCCGGCTGATAGTAGCGATGGCGACTGCAGTGCAACCCGCTCTCGGCGTCGAAGTACTGGCCCTGCAAACGCAGCGGTTGCTCCGGCTGTTCGCCGCCGTGCCTCAGTTGGCTGACTTTTCCGTAAGCGGTGTATCGGGCCGACCAGACGATGTCGCCACGGTAGTCGGTGAGTTCCTGCGGGTTGCCGAGGTGGTCGAGTTGATAGAAAAACGGGCAAGCGTGCTCCGGTCCTTGGCCGTCGAGCAGCGCCAGCGGGCGGAAGCTGCCGGGCTCGTAGAGGTAGCTGCGGTAGTGGCTGGCGCTGCTTTCGGCGATGAGCTGGTTGCCTTGCCAGAAGAAGGCAGTGGTGTGGCCGTCGACGGTCTTGGCGATGCGTCTACCGAAGGCGTCGTAACGGTAGGAGGCCTGGCAGCCGTCGGGCAGCTGGATAGCGATAAGCCGGTGCTGGCTGTCGTAGCGGTATTCGGTGACGGCATTGCCACGGCGTTCGCGGATCAGGTTGCCGTAGGCGTCGTAGTCGTAGTGGCAGTCGCCGTGGCGCAGCAGGCGGTTGCCCTTCAAGTGCCAGGGGCCGGGGCGGTCGTGGATCAGCAGGTTGCCGGCCGGGTCGTGGCTGAAGTGTTCTGGGGTCTGTTCGCGGGAGTGGCGGACGTGGATCAGGCGGTCGAGTGGGTCGTACTGGTAGTGGCGCTGGCCGTGACGGCTGTCGCTGACCTGTAGGAGGTTGCCGTTGGCGGCGTAGGCATAGTCGCGACGGTACAACAGAGCCTGGTTTTGGCAGACGGTGTGGGCTCGCAGGCGGCCCTGTTTGTCGTAGGCGTAGTCACTGAGCAACAGGCCTTGCTGGCGCTGGCGCTCACGGCCGAAGTCGAACCGATGGCCGGTGAGCCGAGAACCGTTGAGATCAATGGCGGTCAGCGCACCGCCCTCGGCGCGGTGATATTGAAGACGGCTGTTGTCCGGCAGGTACAGGTGCCGGAGCTGGCCGCAAGCGTCATAGCCGTAGCTCAGCGTGCCCCAGCCCTGGTGTTCAGTGATCAGTCGGTCATGGGCGTCGTATTCGAACGCCAGTGGATGGTCCTGACCGTCGTCGACGCTGGCCAGGCGCCCCAGGCTGTCGTAGCGGTACTCGACCCGGATCCCGTCGGGCAGGGTCTTGGCCCGCAGGCGCCCGGCACTGTCACGTTGATGGACGGTGACGAGTTGCGAGCCGTCATCACCGAACTCGGTTTTTTTCAGCAACTGGCCGTTGCGGTCGTAGGCATAAGCGGTGCGTCGGCCTTCGAAGCCGGTTTCCTGTCGAATCAATCCACCGGGCGTGTAGTCCAGCCGATATTTGTCACCGCTTTCGTTCTCGATCTCGGTCAGCAACAGCTGTGCGTGGTCGTAGCGGTATTTGAGTTGCGTGCCGTCGGGGTTGATCCGCCGACTGACCAAGTGCAGATCGTCGGCATACTCATAGCGAGTGACGCGCTCCAGTTCATCGCGCTCGGCGGTGAGACGGCCGTCGGCGTTATAGCTGAAACTGCGACTGGCGCCGGTAGGAAGAATCGTCCGCAGCAGTCGGCCGACGGCATCCCACAGGTAATGGGTGACGCCGCCGAATTCATCCTGAACGGTAATCCGCCGCCCCAACACGTCGTAGGCATACTGCCGGCGCCCACCGTCGGGTAGGGTTTCGCCGCGCAATTGGCCGAGGCGGTTCCATGTAAACAGATGACAGCTGTGGTCCGGGTATCGGATCAGCAGCAAGCGGCCCTGGGCATTGTATTCGTGGCAGATGATTTCACCGTCGGGGTCGATCAGCCGGATGACATCGCCCTGGGCGTTGCGTCGCAAGGTCCACTTGGCCTGGCCACGATAACGGGCGTGCAGGAAACCGTTACGGTATTCGTAGGACGTCGGCGCATCTTCCGGCGGAATCAGCGCGATCAACCGTCCGCTTTCGTCGTAGCGGTATTCGGTGATGGCGCCGAGCGCGTCTTGCTCGGCCATCAAGCGGCCCTGGGCGTCATAGGTCCTTTGCTGTTCACCGCCGTCGGCCGCGACCCGGCGCACCAGCCGCGCCTGATGGTCGTGGACGTAGGTTTCCCGGCTCCCGTCGGCGTGCGTAAGCTGCACGCTTGCGCCGTCGCCCCAGTGATACCGGGTGTTCATCCGGGTAAACGACGCCCAAAGGCGGATGCAGCGCGCCGCCTTGCCGGGCCGCTCCCATTCCCAGTAGAAACTGGCGCCTGCGGCCAGTTGTCGCTGCAAAATGACGTGCTGCTCGTCGTAGTCGTAACGCTCGCTTTCCCCGGCGGCGTTGCGCGCTTCGATCAACCGGCCCCGGGCGTCGTAGCGGTAGTTGACCAGCGTCTGTTCGGTGCGCCAGGCCGGTGGCTGGCCCTCGACGAGGTCAAAGCTCTGGTAATCGATGGCAATCAGGTGCTGGCGCTCATAACGCAGCTGCAAGCAACGCCCGGCACCGTTATCCAGGCGCTGGATACGCTCGGATAAATCGCGCTGCACCGTCAGACGATTGCCGTAGGCGTCGCTGATCGCCGTCAGATGCCCAGCGCGAAAATGATAGAAACGTGCCGTTTCGCCGGCCAGCGCCACAATCAATTCTTCATGCTGATCACCGAGATAAATCGCCGCCCGCGACAAGCTGTTGTGGATGGCCGGTCGCGCCAGAGTCGGTAGCGGAAACGGCGTACGGCGGTTTTCGTGGTCGATCCACAGCACCGAGTCGCACTTGATCTCCAGACGCTGGGCCAGCGAATGGCTCCAGCCAAAACCGAGGCCACAGTCGATGTCCGCTGCGCTGGTGCGATAGAGGCGGATGAACTCGAACGGCAACATCCCGTCGAGCACACCGTCGGTGAGGATCAGCAGCCCTTCACCGGTGACCAGCGACACCGGGCAGCCGTGGATGGCGGTGCTGAAGGCGGAATCGGCATGGTCGCCGCACGGATTTTTTGCCCGAATCGTGACGTCGTCGTAAGTTCCGCCGCGGAACAGGCCCCTGCCATTTTCATCGAGGGTGACGGTCCTGGTCTGGAAAGGGTCGAGCGCCTGCCCGATCCGGGCAATGTGATCCATTCGCCCATCAACAGGTAGGCATTTGCGAAAAACCGGGTAGGACATGAGCAATCTCTCGCACTGAAAATTGGGCGCGAGGGACTGTGCGGGGGATTAATGAGGAAAGAAGTCAGGCAAGGATGATGTTGATGTAGGGCGATTCGCTAAAACCTCTTCACCTACAAAAAAGTGGCGTAGGAGTGCTCCCCCTACGCCACGCGCATCTGTCAGATAGATCGTTTTTATTCCATGGAACGGCGCGATGCCAGTTCCTGGAGCTTGACCTGTGCGAGAGGATGCCCGGCCTTCGTGGCTATCAGCCAGAATCGTGCAGCTTCGGCACGATCCGGGGCTTTGCTCGCAGACCCGGCAAGGCTGATCACTCCCATTTGATACGCCGCTTTGCCATCGCCCGCCAATGCCGCCAAGCGCAGCAGGCGAACCCCCTCTTCGCGTGCGCCCAGACCGACGCCGCGAAAGGTCAGGATGTGGCCATAAAAACTCTGGGCGCCGACATCACCCAGGTTCGCCATGCGCGCAAACTGACCTTCAAGCCAGCTCCAGCCTCGGGGTTGTCGCACAAACCATGGCCAATGAAACAGCCGGCGTGCCAGCCAGTAACCGAATCGGGCCTTGATGCGTAAAAACACTCAGGCCTCCGCCGATTCGGGGTACTCGTATTCGAACACCCGCACCACTTCCGAGGCATGCCAGGAAGCGGCAGCGACGCCATCGGAGGGTCCGGAAAAACGCCCGAGACGCTCGACACACTCAAAGAATCCGGTGCGTGGCAGGCGACTGGCACCCTGGCTGATCACCAGCGAACTGCGCAAGGGCTGCTCGGCCTTGGCATCCAGCGCAGCCAGATGTTCAAGCGCGGCCGTCAGGGTTTGCATGGCCGGTGTCGGGAGTTGCAGACGCTCGAGCAACGCCCGGTAAGTCAGCAGATGACGCTGTCGACGCGCCTGATCCAGTTCGCCCAGCAATCCGTCCCAGTGTTGACGACTGATGCGTACGCTCACGATTCATCCCTCCAACCGGGCACCGTCAACTCCCAGGCCAGGCTGCGGCGAATCGCAGCGTCGGGCTGACGCTCGCCACTCTCGATCATGGCCAGATACGACGGGCTGATGCCTACCGTGCGGGCGAGCGCCTCGATGGCGATGCCCTTGCCTTCGCGCAAACTGCGTAATTGATCAAGACCTGGAAGAATCGGGTCCTGGGTTGCTGCGAGCGGCGCCGGAGCCGGGCGCGGCGGTGCTTCGTTGATGCCTGCTGCTTTCAGTAGAGCCTGATACTGAGCCCATGGCAGAACCGCGTATTCGGGTTCGCCTTCGCGTGTAATTATCTGAATATCCATGTTTACCCCGTAGGACAACAACACTTGGCGAGTCGGCACTTTTCCCTAGAAGTGTAATCCTAACAGCGGCCAAGGTCGCGGGGGGTATCTATCTGTGGAGGAGACTTTATCGACTCAGCGTTTTTTCGGTCCCTGGAGTTGAAGTTGTTCAGGTGTATCGGGCAAGCGCTCGACCACCGCCAGTTTCTCGGGCACCTGACGCTTGCGCCAGACCCGGAAGGCGTTGAGTTCATCGTCGAGGACTTTCATCAGCCAACCCAGCACCGCGATGTCATCGAGCATGCCGAACATGGGCAGGAAATCCGGAATCGCATCCAGCGGGCTGAGAAAGTACATCAGGCCTGCCACGACCGAGACCACGGCTTTCGGACTGATCGCACGATACTCACCGCGCCAGTAGGCCAGGCAAAGTGCTTGCAGCAGACGCAGATCATCCTTGAACTTGCCCAGCCGGTTACCCTGGCTGGCGCCTTTACTGGCCACCGCGAACAACAAGGTCGGCAAGCGCCCACGTGCGAGCAAACGTCCCGCCAATGGCAGGAAACGCGCAAAATTCCAGGGTGCTTTCATGAGTTTCTCCCACGGAAATGTTATCCACACAAATTGTGGATAACCTTGTGAACAGAGCTGCTTTTCAGCGCTGAAAGCCCCGTTCCACAAGGGCTGAGCTTAGATCGGGCGTTTTTTACTCATCGAAAAAAACCCAATATTTCATTGACTTGGCGGTCTGACGCGGTTAGCGCCAGCCCCACAATGGCTATGACTGCAGCCTACAGCATCTGTTCGCTTTGTTTACCCGCGCCGCACGCCAGATGCAACAACGCCCCGCAAAAGCGAGGCGTTGTTTTCAAGCAGACGCTGATTACTTGGCGGCGTCTTCTTTTGCGGGATCTTTGATCGCCAGCAGTTCCAGGTCGAATACCAGCACCGAGTTGGCCGGGATTGCCGGGCTTGGGCTTTGCGCGCCGTAAGCCAGTTCGCTTGGAATGTACAACTTGTACTTCTCGCCGACATGCATCAGTTGCAGGCCTTCGACCCAACCCGGAATCACACCGCTGACCGGCAGATCGATCGGGCTGCCGCGCTCGACGGAGCTGTCGAAAACGGTGCCGTTAGTCAGCTTGCCGGTGTAGTGAACGGTCACTACGTCAGTCGGCTTCGGCTGGGCGCCATCGGCTTTCTTTTCCACTTCGTACTGCAAACCCGACGCAGTGGTCACGACACCGGATTTCTTGGCGTTTTCTTCGAGGAATTTCTTGCCGGCGGCTGCCGACTCTTCGCTCATCTTGGCCATACGCTCTTCGGCACGCTTTTGCAGTGCGGCAAAGGCTTCAACCAATTCTTCATCTTTGAGTTTCTGTTCTTTCTTACCGACGGCATCTTCGATGCCCTGGGCAACAGCTTTGGAATCCAGGTCATCCATGCCTTCCTGAGCCAGGCTCTTGCCCATGTTCAGACCAATGCCGTAGGAAGCTTTTTGCGCCGGGGTTTTCAGCTCTACGCTGGTCTGCGAGTCGCAACCCGCAAGTACCAGGCTAACCAGGGCCACCGCCGCCGCCAACCGATGCTGTTTCATGCTATTTCCTTGTTCATGCGCCTAAAGGGCAATCGAGTAAAGCCGCGAGCTTATCAGGCGGCCACGACCAATGGCTACCGGCATGAGAGCCGGGCATTTGCGATAAGTTCAGGTGTTTAAACGCTTTTCGCAGTGTAGATGATGAAACTTCTGTCATCTCGCTCTCGCGCAAGAAGATTCCTTATCCCACAAGCGCCGACGTAATGGCCACTTGCCGCTCACTTGGGGCTCAGGCATAACAGTAGAACAAATCGACAAGGATGTTCATCTTGCGCCTCTTATTTCGCTTGCTGATCCTGATCGTCGTCCTGCTGGGCGTGGGTCTCGCTGTGATCCTGTATTACGTCGCCAACCCCCAATTGCCGCGCTGGAGCCCCGCGCAACAGGTGCATTACCTGGAGCAATGGAGCGCCGACGATCGCCAGACTTATTACTTCACACCGCAAGGCACCCAGGTCAAAGGCCTGCGCTACGACTGGTTCACCGCGCTTGAGCTGCCCTTCTCCTCACAACGCTTCGCCGCCCCCGAATACCTCGCGCGCTTTGGCTTTCTGATTGACCCCGGCCAAAAACCCGCGCCGAACAACCCCGGCAATCTGCCGGTGGGCTTTGCCCGCCATCAAAATCCGGGCGGCACGGATACATTTCTGGATATTACCTGCGCCGCCTGCCACACCGGCGAGCTGCGTTTCAACGGCCAGGCCGTGAGGATCGACGGCGGATCGGCGCAGCACGTCTTACCCTCCAGTGTGCCTACATTGCGTGGAGGCAGTTTCGGACAAGCACTGGTCGCCAGTCTGGCCTCGACTTACTACAACCCGTGGAAATTCGAACGCTTTGCCCGCAAGGTCCTGGGCGCCGACTACGAGGCGCGACACCGGCAACTGCGCAAGGATTTCAAAGTGTCCCTCGACACCTTCCTGAAAGTGGCCTGGAACGACACCCATCGCGGCCTTTACCCCACCGAAGAAGGCCCTGGACGCACCGACGCCTTCGGGCGCATCGCCAATGCCAGCTTTGGCGATGCGATTTCCCCCGCCAACTACCGCGTCGCCAACGCCCCTGTCGACTATCCACAGTTGTGGGACATGTGGACCTTCGATTGGGTGCAGTGGAATGGCTCGGCGCAGCAGCCCATGGCACGCAATATCGGTGAAGCCCTGGGCGTGGGCGCCACATTGAGCTTTTTTGACAGCAACCGACAGCCGCTGATGGGCGATGACCGCTACCCCTCCAGTGTGCGAGTGCGCGATTTACATCGGATCGAACAAACCCTGCAACGGTTGGAGCCACCCGCCTGGCCAGAAGCACTGCTGGGGAAAATCGATAAACCCCTGGCCGCCAAAGGCCGTGCCCTGTTCAGTGAAAATTGTGCCGGCTGCCACGTACCGCGTGTGACTCAGGGTGAAGGGCGATACGTGCAGCACCTGAAAATGCTCCCGGTCGACTACATCGGCACCGATCCCGGGGCTGCCAACAACATCGCCGACCACCGTTTCGACCTGACGGCGCTGCGATGGAGCCAGAAGGAGCTGGAGCAACTGGACGTCGATCCAAAACCCGTCGAACCGCTGGACCTGAGCCAGATGTCAGTGGCCAAGGGACTGGCCTATGTCACGGCGTTCGTCGAAAACCGGGCGTATCGCGAGGCGGGGATTACCCCCGTCGAGCGGGCGGAAATGGACGGCTTCGGCTTGCCGATCGGTGTACGCGAGCTGCGCGCCTACAAGGCTCGCCCCCTGGCGGGTGTGTGGGCAACGGCGCCGTTTCTGCACAACGGTTCGGTGCCCAGCCTTTTCCAGCTGCTCTCGCCGCAGGATGAACGCGCGACGACGTTCTACAAAGGCACGTTCGAGTACGACCCGAACCACCTGGGTTATCGCACCGAAGCTTTTCCCAACGGTTTTCTGTTCGACACACGCATGACCGGTAACCACAACAGCGGCCATGAATTCCGCTCCGGCAAGCGCGGCAACGGCGTGATCGGACGCCTGCTGCAGCCGCAGGAGCGCTGGGCGCTGCTGGAGTATCTGAAAGTGTTGGGCGGCCCATTGGAGTCGCAATTGCCATGATCAAAAGGACCCCCGCATGCTGAAGACCCTCTGGCTGCGCCTGGGCGCTTTTCTCGGCAAGACACTGCTGTGGTTGATGGGGCTTGGGTTACTGGGCTGGGCACTGGCCACGGCGTGGTTTGCCGGGCAGCACCGCGGGCCGGTCTCGGCACAGGAACTGATTCCGGACGGCGAAACGGCAATGACCCAGGAGATCATTCAGACTGCCGTGCGCATCGTCGACCAGCACCGTGAAAGCACTCGCTATCTGCGCGATGCCCACGCCAAGGCCCACGGCTGCGTGCAGGCTGAAGTCCAGGTGCTGCCGGACTTGGCAGGCGAGCTGCGCCAGGGTGTGTTCAGTGAGCCGGGTAAAAACTGGCGAGCGACGATGCGTCTGTCCAACGGCAACGCCTACCCGCAGTTCGACAGCATTCGTGACGCACGGGGCATGGCGCTCAAGCTGCTCGATGTGCCAGGCCAACAACTGTTGAGCGATCGACAGCCAAGGAGCGAACAGGATTTCGTGATGTTCAGCCATCCGAATTTCTTCGTCAGCGATGTCGCCGAGTATCGGCAGAACGTCGCGGCTCAGGCGGATGGCAAAAAGGTGATGGCGTTCTTTCCGGGCTGGGACCCGCGTAGCTGGCAGGTTCGTCATTTGTTCATCGCTTTGGCGACATTGTCCCCTGCCCCGCCGAGCCCGACCCACACGACTTACTTTTCTGTTTCACCCTACAAGTTCGGTGACGCCAATGCCAAGTTTCGGGTGATGCCAGATCCGGCAAGTTGCCCAAGCTATACCCTGCCGACACAAAACCAGAAGTTGCCGAATTTCCTGCGCAGTGCCTTGAACCAACAGCTGTCGACCGATCGTGCGCCGGCGTGCTTCGCCCTGCAGATCCAGCGTCAGGACGCAAACAGGTACATGCCGATTGAAGACACCAGTATTGAGTGGAGCGAGAAGGATGCGCCATTCCAGACCGTGGCGCGGATTACAGTACCGGCGCAGGATTTCGATACGCCGGCGCTGAACCTGCAATGCGACAACCTGTCATTCAATCCATGGTTTGGAATCGAGGCGCATCGCCCGATTGGCGGTATCAATCGACTTCGCAAAGCCGTTTATGAAGCCGTCAGTGATTACCGCCACGCACGCAATACAGGGCAATAGCCTAAATATCGAACTGTAGGAGCGAGCAGGCTCGCGATGAACCCGAGAACACCACGGGGGTATCAGATATCCCGCGTGATCGTTAACGACCATCGCGACGATTCGACAGGTTCGCTCCTGCAAAAAGCAGGAATGACCAAACGCCAGACGACAAAAAGCCCGCACAAGGCGGGCTTTCTGTGTGGTGACCTGGCGTTCAGTGTTCCAGGTTACCGAATATGGCGCAGCGGACGGGACTCGAACCCGCGACCCCCGGCGTGACAGGCCGGTATTCTAACCGACTGAACTACCGCTGCGCGTAGCGTTGAAAGTGGTGGGTGATGACGGGATCGAACCGCCGACATTCTGCTTGTAAGGCAGACGCTCTCCCAGCTGAGCTAATCACCCTTTACCTTCGTTGCGGGACACATTATGCCACAGGTTTTCATAAAGTGTTGATTTAATTGATAAATTTTTCAAAAAAATCTGAAACCGGTAAAACGACACATCCCGCGGTACAACAGTCAAACTGCAGACAGAAAAAAACCCGCTTTAGCGGGCTTTTCCGTGGTGACCTGGCGTTCAGTGTTCCAGGTTACCGAATATGGCGCAGCGGACGGGACTCGAACCCGCGACCCCCGGCGTGACAGGCCGGTATTCTAACCGACTGAACTACCGCTGCGCTAAACACTTGAAACGAATGGTGGGTGATGACGGGATCGAACCGCCGACATTCTGCTTGTAAGGCAGACGCTCTCCCAGCTGAGCTAATCACCCTTCGCTTCGGTGTGGCGCGCATTCTACGGAGCGACCCACCCTCTGGCAAGCACTTTTTTAATTAATTTTCTCAGGCCTTCCAAAGGCTTAGAGAAGGGTTGGCCTATGACCCGGCGAAGACAATAATGCCCGCCTTTGTATAAAGGAGAGACTCACCCCATGTGGTTCAAAAACCTGCTTATCTATCGCCTGACCCAAGATCTGCCTGTTGATGCCGAGGCGTTGGAAACTGCACTGGCCACCAAACTGGCGCGCCCATGTGCAAGCCAGGAGTTGACCACCTACGGTTTCGTTGCGCCGTTCGGCAAGGGCGAAGATGCCCCGCTGGTGCATGTCAGCGGTGACTTCCTGCTGATCAGCGCGCGCAAGGAAGAACGCATCCTGCCGGGTAGCGTCGTGCGCGATGCGGTGAAGGAAAAGGTCGAAGAGATCGAAGCCGAACAAATGCGCAAGGTCTATAAGAAGGAACGCGACCAGATCAAGGATGAAATCATCCAGGCTTTCCTGCCGCGCGCCTTTATCCGCCGCTCGTCGACCTTCGCCGCCATTGCGCCGAAACAGGGCCTGATCCTGGTCAACTCGGCCAGCCCGAAACGCGCCGAAGACCTGCTATCTACCCTGCGTGAAGTGATCGGCACCCTGCCGGTGCGCCCGCTGACCGTGAAGATGTCCCCGACCGCGACCATGACCGAGTGGGTCACCACCCAGAAAGCCGCGGACGATTTCTTTGTACTGGACGAGTGCGAGCTGCGCGACACCCACGAAGACGGCGGCATCGTGCGCTGCAAGCGTCAGGACCTGACCAGCGAAGAAATCCAGCTGCACCTGAGCACCGGCAAGGTGGTCACCCAGTTGTCGCTGGCCTGGCAGGACAAGCTGTCCTTCGTCCTCGACGACAAAATGGTGGTCAAGCGCCTGAAGTTCGAAGACCTGCTGCAAGACCAGGCGGAACAGGACGGCGGTGATGAAGCCCTCGGCCAGCTGGATGCCAGCTTCACCCTGATGATGCTGACCTTCGGCGACTTCCTGCCGGCGCTGGTTGAGGCGTTGGGGGGCGAGGAGACGCCGCAGGGCATCTGATTGTCTTGATCCTTGGCGTTTGAAAAAGATCGCAGCCTTCGGCAGCTCCTACATAGGGACTTTCTTTTCCCTGTAGGAGCTGCCGAAGGCTGCGATCTTTTTTTGCAGACGACGTATGCTTAGCTCCCTAACGCTTTTCACATAACAAGGATAAAGCCATGCGCGCACTGGCTGCATTGAGTCGTTTTGTCGGCAACACCTTCGCTTACTGGGTTCTGATATTCGCTGTCGTGGCATTCCTGCAACCGGCATGGTTCATCGGCCTCAAGGGCGCCATCGTGCCGCTGCTGGGCCTGGTGATGTTCGGCATGGGCCTGACCCTCAAGCTCGAAGACTTCGCAGAGGTCGCCCGCCATCCATGGCGCGTCGCCCTGGGCGTGGTTGCGCATTTCGTGATCATGCCCGGCGTGGCGTGGTTGCTCTGCCAGGCCTTCCATCTGCCGCCGGAGATCGCCGTCGGCGTGATCCTGGTCGGCTGCTGCCCAAGCGGCACTTCTTCGAACGTGATGACCTGGCTGGCACGCGGGGACCTGGCGCTGTCGGTGGCCATCGCTGCCGTGACCACCCTCCTCGCCCCGTTGCTGACCCCGGCGCTGATCTGGCTCCTGGCATCGGCCTGGTTGCCGGTCTCGTTCATGGAATTGTTCTGGTCGATCCTGCAAGTGGTGCTGCTGCCGATCGTGCTCGGCGTCGTGGCCCAGCGCCTGCTCGGTGACCGGGTTCGCCACGCGGTAGACGTGTTGCCGCTGGTGTCGGTGGTGAGCATCGTGATCATCGTTACCGCCGTGGTGGCCGCCAGCCAGGCGAAAATCGCCGAGTCCGGCCTGCTGATCATGGCCGTGGTCATGCTGCACAACAGCTTCGGCTACCTGCTGGGCTATTTCACCGGGCGCCTGTTCAAGCTGCCATTGGCCCAGCGAAAATCCCTGGCCCTGGAAGTCGGCATGCAGAACTCCGGCCTGGGCGCTGCGTTGGCCAGTGCGCACTTTTCGCCGCTGGCGGCGGTGCCTAGCGCGCTGTTCAGCGTCTGGCACAACATCTCCGGGGCACTGCTGTCGACGTACTTCCGTCGCATGAGCGAGAAACAGGACCGGGAAATCGCTGCCGGGCAAGCCACCGATTGATACGAAAACTTGATCCCCGGATTAATGCTGGGCACTATATTGCGCAACGCGAGGACGACCTCGCGGCTCGATCGAGTCATTAATCTGGGGACGACCCCGTCAATCGATGGAGGTCTCTCATGTCCTGGATCATTCTGTTTTTCGCCGGCCTGTTCGAAGTTGGCTGGGCCGTCGGCCTGAAATACACCGACGGGTTCAGCCGCCCGCTCCCCACTGCCCTCACCATTGCAGCCATGGCTGTCAGCCTTGGCTTGCTGGGCCTTGCCATGAAGGAATTGCCGCTGGGCACGGCCTATGCCATCTGGACGGGCGTGGGTGCCGTCGGCACGGTGATCGCCGGGATTATTCTGTTTGGGGAATCGATGGCGCTGATTCGACTGGCGAGCGTGGCGTTGATCATTACCGGGTTGGTCGGGCTCAAGGTCAGCGCTTAAGCGCCTACCGCTTTCGCGAGCAAGCCCGCTCCCACACACAAACGCTGCGTTCACTGAAGATCCAATGTGGGAGCGGGCTTGCCCGCGAAGAGGCCGGCACCATCACCGCCTATCTAACGGCACCCCGCAAATCCCCCACCAGCGCCTGCAACTTCGCCGGCTCCGCCACCTCGACCGCCACCGCCGGCCCCGCCACCAATGTCACCCGCGACCACAACCGGCGAAACAGCCCCTTGCCCGGATCGCGGCTGAAGAAACTCCCCCACAGCCCCTGCAAGGCCAGCGGAATCACCGGCACCGGCGTTTCTTCGAGAATCCGCGTCAGCCCACCCTTGAACTCGTTGATCTCGCCATCGGTCGTTAATTTCCCCTCAGGGAAAATGCACACCAACTCGCCATCCTTCAGATACCGGGCAATGCGCGTGAAGGCTTTTTCGTAGATCTGGATGTCTTCGTGACGCCCGGCAATCGGAATGGTCCCGGCCGTGCGGAAGATAAAGTTCAGCACCGGCAGGTTGTAGATTTTGTAGTACATCACAAAGCGAATCGGCCGACGCACCGCCCCACCGATCAGCAAGGCATCGACGAACGACACATGGTTGCACACCAGCAACGCCGCGCCTTCATCGGGTATCAGGTCCAGGTTGCGATGCTCCACGCGGTACATGGAATGGCTGAGCAGCCAGATCATGAAACGCATGGTGAACTCCGGGACGATCTTGAAGATGTAGGCGTTGACGCCGATGTTGAGCAACGACACCACCAGGAACAACTGCGGGATCGACAGCTTGACCATGCTCAGCAGGATGATCGAGACAATTGCCGACACCACCATGAACAACGCATTGAGAATGTTGTTGGCGGCAATCACCCGCGCCCGCTCGTTCTCGGCCGTGCGGGACTGGATCAGCGCGTACAGCGGCACGATGTAGAAACCACCGAACACCCCCAGGCCGAGAATGTCGAGCAACACCAGCCAGGTGTGGCCAAAGCCGAGGATTTCGATCCAGCCATGCCCCGCAGCACTGTCAGGAATGCCGCCGGAATGCCACCACAGCAGCAGGCCGAATACGGTCAGGCCGAACGAGCCGAACGGCACCAGGCCGATTTCGACTTTGCGACCGGACAGTTTCTCGCACAGCATCGAACCCACCGCGATACCGACCGAGAACACGGTAAGAATCAGCGTCACCACGGTTTCGTCACCGTGCATCCATTCCTTGGCATAGGCCGGGATCTGCGTCAGATAGATCGCCCCGACGAACCAGAACCATGAGTTACCGACAATCGAGCGCGACACCGCCGGGGTTTGCCCCAGGCCCAGTTTCAGCGTGGCCCAGGACTGGCTGAAAATGTTCCAGTTCAGGCGCATGTCCGGCGTTGCCGCCGCAGCCCGCGGAATACCGCGGCTGGCCAGGTAACCGAGCACGGCGATGCCGATGATCGCGGCGGAAACGACGGGGGCGTAGTGACTGGACGACATCATGACCCCGGCACCGATGGTCCCCGCCAGGATTGCCAGGAAGGTGCCCATTTCCACCAGGCCGTTGCCACCGACCAACTCATCCTCATGCAGGGCCTGTGGCAGGATCGAATACTTCACCGGCCCGAACAGCGCCGAGTGCGTGCCCATGGCGAACAGCGCCAGCAGCATCAGCCACAGGTGATCGAACAGGAAGCCGATCGCGCCGACCGCCATGATGGCGATTTCCCCCAGCTTGATCAGGCGGATCAGTGCGTCCTTGGCGAACTTTTCCCCGAACTGCCCGGCCAGCGCCGAGAACAGAAAGAACGGCAGAATGAACAGCAGGGCACACAGGTTGACCCAGATCGAACGGTCACCGTCGATCGTCAGCTTGTACAAAATGGCGAGGATCAACGACTGCTTGAAGATGTTGTCGTTGAACGCCCCGAGGGACTGCGTCACGAAGAACGGCAGGAAGCGCCGGGTGCGCAACAAGGTGAATTGCGAGGGGTGACTCATCGTCCATGTGTCCCTGATGGTGGGTTGGCGTGGATACGGTTATTGGAATGTCGAACTTCGATCCAGGCCACACATTACCTAAACCTGGCCGATCATTTCTTCAATCCTGCAATGCACGGCGAGACAAACAGCTCGCCCCGCCATGCGCCCTGCAACGTGCGCTTGCCGACAATCAGCCACATCAGGGCCAGCATTGTCACCAGCACACAACCGACGACACTGAAAAACGCCAGGTGCAGCGTGCTGGCCAGCTTCAAGGTTGCCAGAGAATAGACGCCCAACGGGAAGGTGAAACCCCACCAGCCGAGGTTGAACGGGATGCCGGCGCGCAGATAACGCAAGGTGATCAGCACCGCCATCAGCATCCACCAAAGGCCGAAGCCCCACAACGTGATGCCGGCGACCAGGCCCAGCCCGGCCGCGATTTCACCGATGCCCGATAAACCGTTGGCGGCGAAAATCGCCGGCGCCTCGGCGCCCAGCAGCAACATGCCCAGCGCGCCTGTGCCGATCGGGCCCAATGCCAGCCAACTGGAGGCGGCCATGTTTTCGTGGGGCAGTTTATGCAGCGCCATGCGCAGCAGCAGAATGGTCAGAATGCTGAACGCCACCGGCAGGGAAAAGGCCCAGAGCACGTAGCTGGTCACCAGCACCACGAGTTGCGAATGGGCATCGGCGAGATGAGGAGCAAGCAGGCCACCGCTGGCCGCCGCCACTTCCGCCGCCACCACGGGCAACAGCCACACGGCGGTCATCTGGTCGATGCTGTGTTCCTGGCGGGTGAACATCATGTAAGGGATCAGCACACCGCACGCCAAGGCCATCGCCACATCCAGCCACCACAACGCTTCGGCCAGTTGCACCACGCCATCGCCCCAGCGCGGCACACCGAACACCAGGAAGCCATTAATGATGGTCGCCAGGCCCATGGGAATGGTGCCGAAAAACATCGAAACCGTGGAATGGCCGAAAATCCGTCGCGCTTCATCAAAGAACAGCACCCAGCGCGCCGCATACAACGCCGTGAACATCAGGAACAGCACGATGTTGAACTGCCAGAGCGCTTCGGCAATGGCGTGCAATACGGGGCTGGCAATGGGCAATTGCGCCAGCGCCAGGGCCAGGACACCTGTGCCCATGGTCGCGGCGAACCAGTTCGGGGTGAACTGGCGAATGACTTCGCGCGGGTGCTGCAAGGCGCTGAAGGGTTTGAGACTGAGAGTGGCGGTGTTGGGACATTTCATGGCGAACTCCTGTCCTCTGGTGAGGTTGAGCCCATCATAGATCCCAATCGAATATCGATATAACGGGTAATATCTCTAACTGTTATCTATTTAACAGATATACAACCCCACCCAGGCTAGTGCATACCGGCGAACGCCTGCGTCAACCAATCGATAAATACCCGGACCCGATTGCTCAAGTGGCGATTCGGCGGATACAGCACATGAAACGGATAACGAGGAGGGCGCCAGTCTTGAAGGATCGGCACCAACTCACCGCGCTCGATGTGCGCTTGAACCGTGTAGGTGAAGGTGTGGATCACCCCCAGCCCCGCCAGCCCCGCCGCCAGGTGGGCATTGCTTTCGTTGACACTGACGATGCCACGACCCTGCACTTCGATTTTCTCGCCGTTGCGCTCGAAACGCGCCGGCATCACTCGCCCCGTGCGGGCCGAGTGGTAGCTGATGATGCGGTGATGCTTGTCCAGGTCCCGAGGGTCAAGCGGTGTTCCGAAACGCGCGAGGTAGGCCGGGGCCGCGCAAGTGGTCCAGGACGATAAGCCCAAGGGCCGCGCCGCCAGGGACAACTCGGTCAACGGCCCGCCGCGAATGACGCAATCGACATTTTCGCTGATCAGGTCCACCGGACGATCACTGACGCCCAGGTCGATCTGGATGTCCGGGTAACGCTCATGAAAATCCGCAAGCGCCGGAATGATCAGGATACTGGCCACCGAACCTCCGACATCGACGCGGATGCGCCCCCTCGGCCGGCCTTGAGCGCTGGCAAAACTGTTGTCCAGGTCATCCAGTTCAACCATCAGCTGCAGGGCGCGCTCGTAGTAAGCCATGCCATCGGCCGTGACCGTCAGCCGCCGTGTGGTGCGTTGCAACAGGCGCACACCCAGGTGCTCCTCCAGCTCGGCCACCAATTTGCTGACCGAGGTTTTCGGCAGGCTCAGCGAGTCGGCGGCCCGGGTAAAGGACCCCGCCTCTACGACACGGGCGAAGACACGCATGGCCAGTAGTTGATTCATGGCGAATCCTCAGGGGAAGAGCCCTGAGTATTGTCCACAACCATGCACAAACAAACCCGATTCAGGTGATTTTTCTGCTTAATCCGCCGGCATAGAGTGGGGACAACGGCGCACATCAGCACCGACACCTTCCAGCATGACTCTCGGAGATTGACCCCATGAGCAGCACCCTCAAAGGCAAGATTGCACTGATCACCGGCGGCACCACCGGCATTGGCCTGGCCTCGGCCCAAGCCTTCGTCGACCAGGGCGCCACTGTGTTCATCACCGGCCGCCGTCAGGCGGAACTGGATGCCGCACTCAGCAGCATCGGCCAAAACGTCACCGGTATTCAGGGCGACGTGTCGAACCTGGCGGACCTGGACCGGATCTTCGACGTCATCAAAGCCAAGGCCGGCCATCTGGACATCGTATTTGCCAACGCCGGTGGCGGAGACATGCAGGCGCTGGGGGAGATCACTGAAGAACACTTCGACCGGATTTTCGGCACCAACGTCAAAGGCCTGCTGTTCACCGTGCAGAAGTCGTTGCCGCTGCTCATGGATGGCGGCTCGGTGATCCTCACGGCGTCCACCACCGCCACCCAGGGCACGGAAAACTTCAGTGTCTACAGCGCCAGCAAGGCGGCCGTGCGTAACTTTGCGCGCTCATGGTTGCTTGATCTGAAGGCGCGCAAGATTCGCGTCAACGTGATCAGTCCGGGCCCGATTCACACCCCGGGCCTGACCGAACTCGCGCCGCCCGATCAACAGCAGGGCCTGCTCGATCACCTGGCCAGCCAGGTGCCGATGGGCCGCCTCGGGACGCCATCGGAAGTGGGCAAGGCCGCGGTGTTCCTGGCTTCGGACGACAGCAGCTTCATCAACGGCATCGAGCTGTTTGTGGACGGCGGCTTTGCGCAGATCTGATGCCTGGTAAAAAACGGCGCCTTTAAAAAGCGCCGTTTCTTTATGACTGCCCCGTAGCGCTGCACGCATTGACGTTGCGCTGGCGAATCAGGGCGAACAACGCGCACAGCGACAGGATGATCAATACCGCGCCATAACCATCGGTGGTGCTGATCAGGCCGAAAATGTGCGTGAGGTTGCCGGCCAGCAACGACGGCAAGCAGAACGCCAGGTAACTGAGCACGTAGTACGCCGCCATCAGTCCCGCCCGCTCATGGGGCAAGGCCAGCGGGAACAGGCTGCGCACCGCGCCCAGGAAACCGGCGCCGAAGCCGCAACCGGCGACCAGCGTCCCCAGGAAAAACAATGCAAGACTGGCGCTGTGCACACCCAGCAGAATCAGGACGATGCCTGTCGGCAGCGCGCTGGCACCCAAGCGCAAGGCCTGGGTGGCGGATCGATTGCGCAGGGTAAAAATCATCGCCGCGCCCGTCACCGTCAAGACGGCCACGGTGGCGCCGCCAATCAGGTTCGAGGTAGAACCGGTGGCCGCCCGCACCAATGAAGGCGCCAGCGAGGCATAAAACCCGCCGAGCGCCCAGGTCGCGACATTCAGCGGCAGTACCCGCCACAAGGTAGGCCGCGCCTGGACCGGCACATGCAGGGTCGGGCGCAATGACGCCCAGGCACCGGCCTGGCGCGAGACGCTTTCCGGCAAACGCCAGACATACACGGCCTGCATCGCAAACAAGGCCAGCAGCAGCCAATAGGTCAGGTGCAACGGCGCCGGCGCGAATTCAGCCAACAAACCGCATCCCATACCGCCCAGAGCCATGCCGAGCAACGGCGCGACACTGTTGACCAGCGGCCCCTGCTGGCGGTCAGTGTCCAGCAGCGTTGCGCTCAATACCGCGGTCGCCATGCCGGTGGCAAAGCCTTGCAGCACCCGGGCACTGATCAGCCAGGCGACACTGTCGGCGTAGATGAACATCAGCATCGCCACGATGTTGAGCACCACCGCCGCGAATATCACCGGCTTGCGCCCCAGGTAGTCCGAGAGCGAACCGACCGTCAGCAGCGCCACCAGCAGACTGAGGGCATACACGCCGAAAATCAGGGTCAGCACGGCAGCCGAGAAATGCAGTTGCTCCTGGTACAAGTGGTACAAGGGCGTTGGCGCCGTGGATGCCGCCAGAAAACTGAGCAAGGTGATTGCCAGAAACCACAGGCTGGCACGGTTCGAATGAGACAGGGACATGGGCACGCTCCGCAAAAGCTAATTTTTTGCTTTTGCGGAGTGTGCTACCGGCTTGCGCTTAAAGCAAATTCTTTGTGTTAAGGTCCGGTTCATGGCTTTTCAGAACCGGGGCTGGCTCCGGTGCAACACAGGAAACACCTGATGACCGCTCCCGTTTTACGTCCCGGAGGCCGCAGCGCCCGGGTGCAGGAATCGATTCATAAAGCAGTGCGCGAACTCCTCGAAGAACAGGATCGCGCCACCGTGACCGTGCCGCTGATCGCCGCGCGCGCGGGGGTTACGCCTTCGACGATCTATCGGCGCTGGGGCGATCTGTCGGTGCTGCTGGCAGACGTTGCGCTCGCGCGCATGCAGCCTGAGACCGAGTCGGCCAGGACCGGCAGCCTGCAAGGCGATGTGCGGGCCTGGGCCGAACAGTATCTGGACGAGATGAGCTCCGAGCCCGGTCGTTGCATGCTGCGCGACGTACAGGCGAGCCTCAAGCCAAGCTATTGCGCGACGATCATTGGCGGGCAATTGCAGGCCATTCTGGATCGCTACCCGGATGCGCCCCGGCCCGGTGTCGATCGCCTGATCAACCTGGTGGCCGCCCCCATCGTGTTTCGCATTCTGTTTTCCGAGACGCCGATGCCGGTCGAGGAGCTGCATCGGTTGATCGAGATTGCGTTGAGTCAGTGACACCGCGTTCGCGAGCACATTTTGACCGGTGCGCGCAGGACCAATGTGGGAGCGGGCTTGCTCGCGAAGAGGCCCGCCCCAGCACCTAAAACCTGACTGACACCCCGCCTGCGACACCCCGCCACGCCACGACCTTGGTCGACACTGACTAACCCCTGCCATCGTGCGAGACTGTCTGTCTTGCCGGGCGGGAGGCCCGGCTGTCCTTGGTTGCCTGGAGTTCCCATGTCGCTGTCCAGCGGGCTGATTGCCGCCGTTGCCCTGGCCTATATGGCCATCATGTTCGCCATCGCCTTTTACGGCGACCGTCGCAGCGCGCCGTTGCCGCCGCGGGTGCGTGCCTGGGTGTACAGCCTGTCGCTGGCCGTCTATTGCACCAGCTGGACGTTTTTCGGCGCGGTGGGCCAGGCGGCCGAACAGCTGTGGTCGTTCCTGCCGATCTACCTCGGGCCGATCCTGCTGCTGATCTGCGCGCCGTGGGTCCTGCAAAAAATGGTGATGATCAGCAAACAGGAGAACATCACCTCCATCGCCGACTTCATCGCCGCGCGCTACGGCAAATCCCAGTCGCTGGCGGTGGTGGTGGCCCTGATCTGCCTGGTCGGCGTGCTGCCCTACATCGCCTTGCAGCTCAAGGGCATCGTCCTCGGGGTGAACCTGCTGATCGGAGCCGGCGCCGATGCCATGGGGGTTCGCGCCCAGGACACCGCATTGGTGGTATCACTGGTGCTGGCCTTGTTCACCATCGTCTTCGGTACGCGCAACCTTGATGCCACGGAACACCACCGTGGCATGGTGCTGGCGATTGCCTTTGAATCGCTGGTGAAGCTGTTCGCGTTCCTGGCGGTCGGCGCGTATGTGACCTTCGGGCTGTATGACGGTTTTGATGACCTGTTCAACCAGGCCATGCTCGCCCCGCGCCTTGAGGAATACTGGAAGGAAACCGTCAACTGGCCATCAATGGTGGTGCAGACCGGCGTGGCGATGATGGCGATCATCTGCTTGCCACGACAGTTCCAGATGACGGTGGTGGAAAATATCGACCCTCAGGATCTGCGCCTGGCCAAATGGGTGTTTCCGGCCTACCTCGCCCTCGCGGCGTTGTTCGTGGTGCCGATCGCCCTCGCCGGCCAGATGCTGTTGCCCAGTTCAGTGCTGCCGGACTCCTTTGTGATCAGCCTGCCGCTGGCCCAGGCACACCCGGCCCTGGCGTTGCTGGCCTTTATCGGCGGTGCGTCCGCGGCCACCGGCA
This sequence comes from Pseudomonas fluorescens, assembly GCF_902498195.1. Lineage (GTDB taxonomy): Bacteria > Pseudomonadota > Gammaproteobacteria > Pseudomonadales > Pseudomonadaceae > Aquipseudomonas > Aquipseudomonas fluorescens_BU. The sequence continues at coordinate 219,872 of NZ_CABVIY010000007.1, forward strand.
TGGTGATCGTGGAGTGTGTTGCGCTCTCGACCATGGTCTCCAATGACATGCTGTTGCCATGGCTGCTGCGCCGCAACAACGCCGAGCGCCCGTTCGAAGTGTTCCGCCAGTGGATGCTCTCGGTGCGCCGCGTGAGCATCGTGGTAATTCTGCTGCTGGCCTACGTCAGCTATCGGCTGTTGGGTTCGACGGCGAGCCTGGCAACCATCGGCCAGATCGCCTTCGCCGCCGTGACCCAACTGGCGCCCGCCATGCTCGGTGCGCTGTACTGGAAGCAGGCCAATCGTCGCGGCGTCTTCGCCGGCCTGGCCGCCGGCACCTTCCTGTGGTTCTACACCCTGATCCTGCCGATCGCCGCCCACAGCCTCGGCTTGCCCTTGAGTAACTTCCCCGGCCTGGCGTGGCTGCACAGCAACCCGCTGAACCTGCCGATCACGCCGCTGACCCAGGGCGTGGTCCTGTCCCTGGCCGGCAACTTCACGTTGTTCGCCTGGGTCTCGGTGCTGTCGCGCACACGGGTGTCGGAACACTGGCAGGCCGGTCGATTCATCGGCCAGGAAATCAGCTCTCGCCCCAGCGCCCGCTCGATGCTGTCGGTACAGATCGACGATCTTTTGCAATTGGCGGCTCGCTTTGTGGGTGAGGAGCGCGCGCGCCAGAGCTTCATCCGCTTCGCCTACCGCCAGGGCAAAGGCTTCAACCCCAACCAGAACGCCGACGGTGAATGGATCGCCCATACCGAACGCCTGCTGGCCGGTGTCCTGGGCGCCTCGTCGACGCGAGCGGTGGTCAAGGCCGCCATTGAAGGCCGGGAGATGCAACTGGAGGACGTCGTACGGATCGCCGACGAAGCCTCGGAAGTCCTGCAATTCAACCGCGCACTGCTGCAAGGGGCGATCGAGAACATCACCCAGGGCATCAGCGTGGTCGACCAGTCGCTGAAACTGGTGGCCTGGAACCGTCGCTACCTGGAGCTGTTCAATTACCCGGACGGCTTGATCAGCGTCGGCCGGCCCATTGCCGACATCATTCGCCATAACGCCGAGCGCGGCCTGTGCGGTCCCGGCGAAGCCGAAGTGCACGTCGCCCGCCGCCTGCACTGGATGCGTCAGGGCCGCGCCCACACCTCCGAGCGCTTGTTCCCCAATGGCCGGGTGATCGAGCTGATCGGCAACCCGATGCCCGGCGGCGGCTTCGTCATGAGCTTCACCGACATCACCCCGTTCCGCGAAGCCGAACAGGCGCTGACCGAAGCCAACGAAAGCCTCGAACAGCGCGTGGCCGAACGCACCCACGAACTGTCGCAACTGAACGTAGCCCTGACCGAAGCCAAGGGCACCGCCGAGGCTGCCAACCAGTCGAAAACCCGCTTCCTGGCCGCCGTCAGCCATGACTTGATGCAACCCTTGAATGCCGCGCGACTGTTCTCCGCCGCGCTCAATCATCAGGACGACGGTTTGTCCGGCGAAGCGCAAAAACTGGTGCAGCACCTGGACAGTTCCCTGCGATCAGCCGAAGACCTGATCAGCGATCTGCTGGATATTTCCCGCCTGGAAAACGGCAAGATCAATCCCGACACCAAGCCTTTCGCACTGAGTGAGTTGTTCGACGCTCTGGGTGCCGAGTTCAAGGCACTGGCGCGGGATCAGGGGCTGGAGTTCCGCGTCAGGGGCAGCGCGCTGCGCATCGAAAGCGACATCAAACTGTTACGCCGCATCCTGCAGAACTTCCTGACCAACGCCTTCCGCTACGCAAAAGGCCCGGTGCTGCTGGGGGTTCGCCGGCGCCAGGGCGAGCTGTGCCTGGAGGTCTGGGACCGCGGTCCGGGAATTCCGGAAGACAAACAGCAGGTGATTTTCGAAGAATTCAAGCGCCTCGACAGCCACCAGACCCGCGCCGAAAAGGGCCTGGGCCTGGGCCTGGCGATTGCCGACGGGTTATGCCGCGTACTGGGCCACACCTTGCGCGTTCGCTCCTGGCCGGGGCGCGGCAGTGTGTTCAGCGTCAGCGTCCCCCTGGCCCGACCGCAAGCCGCGTGGCCGGCCAAGGTGGCCGAACTCAATGGCAAATTGCTCGGCGGTGCGCAGGTGCTGTGCATCGACAACGAAGACAGCATCCTGATCGGCATGAACAGCCTGTTGACCCGCTGGGGTTGCCAGGTCTGGACCGCGCGCAACCGCGACGAGTGCGCGGCGCTGCTGGGCGATGGGGTACGTCCGCAATTGGCGCTGGTGGATTACCACCTGGACAACGGCGAAACGGGCACCGAGTTGATGGCCTGGTTGCGCACCCGATTGGGTGAACCGGTGCCTGGCGTGGTGATCAGCGCGGATGGGCGACCGGAGACGATGGCCCAGGTGCATGCGGCCGGGCTGGATTACCTGGCCAAACCGGTGAAACCGGCGGCGTTGCGGGCGTTGTTGAGCCGGCATTTGCCGTTGTAGTGACGCGGGCTTCAGGCATGTGGTGACGCCTTCGCGAGCAAGCCCGCTCCCACATGTTGATCTCCAGCGTTCACGGATTTTTCAAATGTGGGAGCGGGCTTGCTCGCGAAGCTTTTGGCTATTCCGGCAACTCGACCAGGCCATCGACATCCGTCATCGCCCGCTCCAGCAAATCCGCCGGCAGGCTTTTGCTGGCCCGCGCCCCAAGCAACTTCAGTTGCTCACTGCGGCTGACCAGGTTGCCGCGCCCTTCTGTCAGCTTGTTGCGCGCGGCGCTATAGGCTTTGTCCAGTTGCTGCAGGCGATTGCCGACCTCATCCAGATCCTGAATGAACAACACGAACTTGTCGTACAGCCACCCGGCCCGCTCGGCGATTTCCCGGGCGTTCTGGCTTTGCCGTTCCTGTTTCCACAGGCTGTCGATCACGCGCAGGGTCGCCAGCAAGGTGGTTGGGCTGACGATCACGATGTTGCGGTCGAACGCCTCCTGGAACAGTGTCGGCTCGGCCTGCAACGCGGCGGAAAAGGCCGCTTCGATCGGCACGAACAACAGGACGAAATCCAGGCTGTGCAAGCCGTCGAGGCGCTTGTAATCCTTGCCGGCCAGACCTTTGACGTGACTGCGCAGGGACAGGACGTGCTGCTTGATCGCGATCTGGCTGATGCCTTCGTCATCGGCCGCCACGTATTGCTGATAGGCCGTCAGGCTGACCTTGGAGTCGACCACCACCTGCTTGTCGCCGGGCAGGTAAATGATCACGTCGGGCTGGAAGCGCTCGCCGTCCGGGCCCTTGAGATTGACCTGGGTCTGGTACTCGCGGCCCTTCTCCAGCCCGGCATGCTCAAGCACCCGCTCAAGAATCAGTTCGCCCCAGTTGCCCTGGGTCTTCTGCCCTTTCAGGGCACGGGTCAGGTTGGTGGCTTCGTCGCTCAGGCGCAAATTGAGTTGCTGCAGGCGCTCAAGTTCTTTGGCCAGCGAAAAACGCTCGCGGGCTTCGGTCTGGTAGCTTTCTTCGACGCGCTTTTCAAAAGACTGGATGCGTTCCTTCAGCGGATCGAGCAACTGCCCCAGACGCTGCTGGCTGGTTTCGGCGAAACGCTGCTCACGCTCATCGAAGATCTTCCCCGCCAGTTCGGCGAACTGCGCACGTAGCTCGTCTCGCGACCCCTGCAGGTCATTGAGGCGCTGCTGATGGCTTTCCTGCTGCTCGCGCAGCTCGGCGTTGAGCGAAGCGGCCTGGGCGTCAAGGCGGCGCAATTCGGCTTCCTTGCCGGCACGTTCGATGTTCCAGGCGTGGGAAGCGTCGCGCGCATCGTCACGTTCGATTTGCAGCAGCTCGACTTCACGGCGCAGGGCGGCGAGGTCGGCCTGGCGCCCGGAATTGACCTGACCCAGGTCAGCGATTTCATCACGACAGGCTTCGAGCTGCGCGTTCAAGCCATCCTGCGCCAGATGCGCCGTGGCCAGTCGCTCTTCCAGCAGCGCCACCCCGGCCTGCGCCGAGTTCGCCTTGCGTTGAAGTTGCCAGGCCAACACCAGCAGCGGCAGAGCAGCGCCCCCCAGACCGAGCAATACGCTGGTCAAGTCCATAGCCATAGCCATTCCTGCCATTGAAATAATGCTTGAAGGTTAACCAAGGCGTCAGGTCTTGGACAGCTCAGTCTTCGATCAGGCCCAGTTCCTGCTGCGCGCGCTGATCCCCTGCCCGCGCGGCCTGGCGCAAAAGATCCTGGCCGATGCGGCGATCCCTGGCGTTCCCGCATTCGCGGCACATCAACTGGCCGAGGCGGCTTTGCGCAGCCACGACACCTTCACGAGCCGGTTGCTTGAGCAATCGCCCGGCGATGTGTTTGACGTTGGTGTTTTCGCCCAGTCGCGGGCTGTCCAGCAGCCATTCGGCCACGCGCATCGAAAAGCGCTTGGGCGGGGCAACGGTGGCTGTTTTGGAAGGGGTGGACGCGGATGGTGTACGAAACTTCATAAAGCACTGTGGGCAGATCGGAAGGCGCGCCACTCTACTCTTTTTTTCTTACAGGTAAAGCTGAAAAAATCCCGGCACGCCCGTCCTAGAGCAAGCGCTCGGGACAATCCACAGAAGCTGTGGATAACTCAGTGGACAACCGCCCCTGAAGTCTCGCAAAGCCCTGTGGAACGGGGCCTGCAGTCAAACTGACGATTTTTTCACCAGTAAAAAAAACCGATGTTTTTCATTGACTTAAATTTTGGTTACAGGCACCCACTGCGCTTGAACGATGGATGACAGTGGCGTGACAGGCTGCGCGATTAATGTGCACAAGTACCTTCGGGACGGTTATATCACTGCGCTTTTTCGGCGCATTTTGATGCCGTGCCTGGGGATAAATCGCGCTAAAACCCTGATCCAGGCAGCTGTCAGGGCTTAAATGAACAAGACCATCGGTCGGATTGCGAGTCTTTACCGGGCGTTGGATCCCATCATGCCCGGTGGGTGCGGTAATCCGGGAACGGCGAAGCCAAATGATTTTGGCTACCACACTTCCCTTCTCCCGTTCAATCCGTTAGTATCCGCGGCGTTAGTACCAAGCTGAAAGTCAATTCTGGTCGAACAAATCCCCCCGGTCAGCCTTCCCACAGGAAGCCTTGCACCGAACAAGCGGGATCGACCACCTCGATGGTTTCCAGGTAAAACCTGCGTCAGCACGGCCTTTGAATCGAATGCAAAGGGTGTTGCCAGGCTCGCTTACTCTGACCGAACCAACCTGCAAATTGATCAGGATCTTCACCCCGGGCCCAGAACCTTTGCCCTCGATGTGTTGCCTGCCCTCCTAAGTACCTACCTGCCAGCCCAAGCGCGCCAATTATCAGCGCTTCAAACTGGCTGCTTTGTTCCAGTCGGGTTCTTCGTTCGACCAACGGTGGTCGTCGTCACTGGAACGTTTTAATTTTGCACGGCTCTTATCCGTGTCGCTTGTAGGAACACCCATGACTATGTCTACTCAAATCCACACTCAGGATGCCATCCGCACCCTAACCAACGCTTTTGCACCAATGAACTGCCTGATCATGGCCGCTCGCAAAGGCTGCTTCAGCTTCACCCTGGTCAACGAACACGGCATCGCCCGTCACAGCGAACGCCTGTACCCCGATCAATACTCCAGCGCCGAACCGCTGCAGGCTGTGATCGAGCGTACCCGTCAGGCACTGGTTGCCTGACACGCCAGCAAGGCTGAAACATCAAGGCCCCGCCCAAAAAGCGGGGCTTTTTGTTGCCTGGCATTTCTCGTCGCTGGCCATCCGGTAAAGCACCAACCGATATAACGGTTATAACTGGAAGCCGGAAATATTTTAAAAACAGGCCTTTACGGAGCGAATATGACACTACACTTCAACTCAAGCGGCCTGAGCCGCTTTCGGCGAACCTGAGTCGATTCACCCGCTGCCAACGCTCCTTCAGGTTTCGCCGCCCATTTAATGTTTCGAGGGTTTTATGGGTATCGCTGCCAGCGAACTGTGCCGCTATGTGATCCGCCCCACCCTGATCTACCTGGGACGCCATAGCGCAACCGCCGAAGCCCTGCTGCTGGGGATTGCCGCCAGCCAGTCAGCCCTGGGTTCAGCACTGCACGATCGCCGTGGACACGGCCTGTACCGAATCGCCGAACCCCGCCATCAGGCGCTCTGGGACCACTACCTGGCACTCGACCCCGAGCGCGCCAGCCTGGTCCGCGGCCTGGCCAGCCAGCATGCTTTTCTCAGCGGCCCGCACCTGGAACTGACCGTCAACCTGCGTTACGCCACCGCCATCGCCTGGCTGCTGGTCGAAGAACAGAACACTCCCCTCCCCGAAGCCGACGATCTGCTGGGCATGGCCCGGATCTGGCGCCAGACCTTCCAGCCCCAAGGTCGCCTGCGCGACTTCACGTGCGCCTGGCAAACCTGTGTTTCACCGCTGAATCAGGTAGCCTGCTAACCACCCCTGGATCCAAAGATCGCTCAACAGGTCGCGAATCTGGTCGGATTGTCCTACAAAACCGCTCTAAATCAAGCGATACAGCCTATGGCGCTGGGACGAAAATGTTGGTAATTTTCGCCCCGGTGATCACCAGGAGTTCTAATAATGAAAAAAGTAATGCTCAAAACCACCATTAGCCTCGCCGTTGCCTTGGCATCCACCCAGATCTTTGCAAGTGGCTTTGCCCTCAACGAACAAAGCATCAGCGGGATGGGTACAGGTTTTGCCGGGCGATCTTCTTCTGCCGACGACGCATCCACCATTTTTGGCAACCCTGCCGGCATGTCTCGCCTCAAGCGCGAACAAGTGACCGGCGGTGTTGCATTCATCGACGCGCACACCGACATCAGCGACGCCAGCTCCCGTCCGAACGGCGGCACCAACAAAGGTGACATGGTCCCTTTCATGGGCGTGCCGATGGGCTACTACGTCAAGCCACTCGATGACCAGTGGGCGGTCGGTTTCGGCGTCTATGCACCGTTCGGCCTGGTGACCGATTACGAGAGCGGTTTTGCCGGCCGTTACTTCGGCAGCAAGAGCGAAGTGCAGATCGTGACCCTGCAGCCAACCGTCAGCTATGCCTTCAACGACAAGGTGTCGGTGGGCTTCGGTCCGACCATCAACCGCATTGACGGCAAGCTGGAATCGAACCTGTCGCTGGACCCTCGCGCACCGGACGGTGAAGTGAAGATCAAGGGTGACGACACTGCACTGGGTTACAACATCGGTATCCTGGTGCAAGCCACCGACAGCACGCGCGTCGGCCTGACCTACCACTCGAAAGTGAAGTACAAGCTCGACGGTGACACCAAGGTCAACTACGGCCTGCTCGCGGCACTGCGTCAGAACCCGAACCAGAAGTACGACGCGTCGCTGGATATCACCACGCCTGAGTCGGTCGATTTCTCGGTCACCCATCAACTGAACGACCAGTGGACTCTCTATGCAGGCAGCACCTGGACTCGCTGGAGCCGCCTGAAAGAAATCTCCGTCGAGAACAGCGGCGTTCCCGCTGCCCTGAACGCACAGTTCGGCACCATCACCGAAGAACAGAACTGGCACGACACCTGGGCCCACGCCATTGGTGCGTCCTACCAGTTGAACAAGCAGTGGGTGCTGCGTACCGGTCTGTCCGTCGACCAGGCGCCGACCAACAACGAAAACCGTTCCCCACGCATTCCGACCGGTGATCGTACGATCTTCAGCCTGGGTGCCGGCTGGAGCCCGACCGACGACCTGACCATCGACGTGGCGTATTCCTACCTCAAGGAAGAGTCGGTCCATATCAACAACAGCAATGGCGCCCCACGCAACCAGAGCTACAACGCCAAGTACGAAAACTCGGCGAACGGCTTCGGTGTCGGTGCGACCTACCGCTTCTGATGAATGTCGACGAGCCTGAACCGCTCGTCGCCTGAATCGAAAAAGCCCCGCGCTCTTGTACAGAGGCGGGGCTTTTTAGTGGGCGACGATCATGGGGCGGTAGCTAACGGCGGCGATGCCAGGGCCTTCTCGACCGCCGTAATGAACTCGGGGTCATCAGGCTTGGTCAGGCTGGAGAAACTGGCAATCACCTTGCCCTGGCGATCGACCACGTACTTGTAGAAATTCCACTTCGGCGCACTGCTTTGCTTTGCCAGTACCTTGAACAGGTTCGTGGCATCGTCGCCGCGGACTTTCTGCGGCTCGGTCATGGTGAAGGTCACGCCGTAGTTCACGTAGCAGACCTTGGCGGTTTCGGCGCCGTCCCTGGACTCCTGCTTGAAGTCATTGGACGGCACACCGATCACCTCCAGCCCCTGGTCCTTGAAACGCTGGTTCAACGCCTCAAGGCTTTTGAACTGCGGTGCAAAACCACAGAAGCTGGCGGTATTGACCACCACCAGCGGCTTGCCGGCAAAGCGTTGGCACAAATCGATGGATTCATTGGCGCGCAACTTGGGCAATGAGCCTTGCAGCAGCGCCGGGCACTCTGCCGCTTGAGCCAATCCGGTAAAGGCTACCAGTAACGCGGGAACTGCAAACCAGCGCATCAGCATATCGGTGCTTCCGTGTGAAGAATCGTCAGGATCGAAGTTACTCGCCATGGCCTCCCGCTAGCAAGCGTCCTTCTAGCAAGCCCCCATGCCCAACTGCATCAAGGCCAACCCACCCTGATGCCAGCCCCACCACGCCAGGGCCAGCAGCAAGGCAACGACTGCCAACAGTGTGATTCGTGGCCAGAGACTGTTCATGTCGCACTCATTGAGGTTTGCAGGCGCGCCACCGGCTGCTCGCGCACCGGCCAGTTCAGGGCGGCGGCCATCAGGCTCAGCAGGATTGCGACCTGCCAGATCAAGTCATAGCTTCCGGTCCGGTCGTACACCACCCCGCCCAGCCAGCCACCGAGAAACGACCCAAGCTGGTGAAACAGGAAAACAATCCCGCCGAGCATGGACAGATTTCGTACGCCAAACAAGGTCGCGACCGTGCCGTTGGTCAAGGGGACCGTCGACAGCCACAGGAAGCCCATGGCCATGCCGAACAGATACGCGGTGGTGGTGGTCACCGGTGCCCACAGGAACAGTGCAATCACTACGGCTCGCAGCAAATACAGCCCGGTGAGCAACCGTGGCTTGGACATGCGCCCGCCCAGCCAGCCCGCCGTGTACGTGCCGAAGATGTTAAACAGGCCGATCAGCGCCAGCACGGTGGTGCCCACGGTCGCCGGCAGATGCTGATCCACCAGGTACGCCGGCAGGTGCACGCCGATGAACACCACCTGGAAACCGCAGACAAAAAAACCGAACGCCAGCAGCCAGAACCCCGAATGGGAACAGGCTTCGCGCAGGGCTTCGGACAGGGTCTGTTCATGGCCGAGTACCGGCAATGGCTTGTCCTTGAGCATGCTCACCAGCGGCACGATCAGCGCCACCAGCAGCCCCAGCGCCAGCAGGGCCGCGGACCAGCCGAGCCAGCCGATCAACCCCAGCGTGCCGGGCAGCATGGCGAACTGCCCGAACGAACCGGCCGCGCTGGCAATGCCCATGCCCATGCTGCGCTTCTCCGGCGGCACAGCCCGCCCGACCACGCCCAGGATCACCGAAAACGAAGTACCGGACAGGCCGATGCCGATCAACAGGCCGGCACTCAAGGACAGGCTCACCGCCGAATCGGACAAGCCCATGAACACCAGGCCCAAGGCGTACAGGACACCACCGATGAGTACCACTTTCGCCGCGCCAAAGCGGTCGGCCAGCGCCCCGGTGAGGGGTTGCGCCAGGCCCCAGATCAGGTTTTGCAGGGCGATGGCGAAGGCAAACACCTCACGCCCCCAGCCGAACTCAGCGCTCATTGGCGCCAGGAACAGGCCGAAACCATGTCGAACGCCCAGGGACAACGCGAGGATCAGCGCACTCCCCAACAGGACCCAACCGCACGTACGCCACATCGATGTCATTCTTGTTCTCCGGTCACGGGTATATACCCGCTTAAAATCGAACAAACCGGCATCACGCCAGTTCGTCCAGCAACTTAAGTAACGTTTCGCGTTTTTCGGCGCCAAGGCGATCAACCAGCCGCTGCTGCGCGGCTTCCCAGGCCGGCAAGGCTGCTTGCAGACGCTCGGCCCCGGCCTCGGTCAACAGGACGATACGGTTGCGCATGTCCTCGCCTTCGACCAGCGTGACCAGGCCGTCGCCTTCCAGGACGCGCAAATTGCGTCCTAAAGTGCTGCGATCCAGGCCCATGGCCTCGGCCAGGGTGGAAATGCTCGGCTGATCCAGGCGCTGCAAATTGCACAGCAAAGAATACTGCGCAACGTTGATCCCGAAGCCGTCGAGAGCGCCGTCGTAATGCCTGCTGACGCCACGGGCGGCGCGGCGCAGGTTGATGCATAAACATTGGGAGTCGAGCATGGTGCGTGTATATACCCGCGGTTGGATGAATGCAAATTTATGTTACACCGCCCCTGTAGGAGCGAGCACGCTTGCGATGGACGTCAACGATAATGCGGGCATCCTGAACAGGCGCGCCGGCCTTGAGTCCATCGCGAGCAGGCTCGCTCTTACAAGAGAGCCAGGCCTACTAGCACCGCCGCTTCCAGCAACTCCAGCAACGCCCCCGCCGTATCACCCGTCGTCCCGCCCAGTCGCCGCACCATCACTCGCCTCAGCCAGACGAACACCAGCATCGCCAGCACCACGGCAAAAGCGCCGCTGACGCCGGCGATCAGCACACAGACCAACGCACTGACAGCCAGCACCTGCTTGCCCGCCAAGCGCGGAAGATGATCGGCCAGAGCTTGCCCCAAACCACCCGCACGTACGTAGGGTGTGGTCAGGAACAATCCCAGCAACGCGCTGCGACCGAGCAAGGGAACGATGAGCAGCACCACGGCGTGTTGTTGCTCGACCAACGCCAGCAACGCGGCGAATTTCAGCAACAGCACCAACACCAGCGTGACCACCGCGATCGGCCCGCTGCGCGGATCTTTCATGATGGTCAGGGTACGCTCGCGGTCACCAAATCCGCCGAGCCAGGCATCTGCGCTATCAGCCAGGCCGTCGAGGTGCAGCGCACCGCTGAGCAACACCCAGACCGTCAGCAACAGGGCGGCATGCAGGAACAAGGGCGCACCCAGCAACAACCCATTGACCGCCCACAAAATCCCGCCGAACAGCAAACCCACCAGCGGATAAAACAGCAACGACCGCCCCAGTTCTTGCGGTGCCGGCATGCCCGGCAGGCGAATCGGCAAACTGCTGAGAAATTGCAGGGCGATCCAGAACGGCAGCATGGTCAACGCACTTCCTTTAACAGGCCATCGCGCTCGACCGAGAGCGAAAACAGCGCGCCGTGTCCCACTTCGACGTTGAGCAATTGCTCACGGGGCAACCCCCGCGCCTGAGCCAGCAGCAACCGCATGACGCCGCCATGGCTGATCAGCAACACCCGCTCGCCGGCGTACGCCGCCTGCAAGCGCGCCACCGCCGCCAGCACTCGCGCTGAAAAGTCCGCCACCGGTTCACCCTGCGGCGGCGTAAACGAATACGGATCGGCCCAGAACTGCCCCAGGGCCTCGGCCTCCGATTCCATCAGCGCCGCCGCGCTCTGCCCTTCCCACGCCCCAAAGTGCAATTCTTGCAGGTTCTGATCGAACGCCAGCGGCACGCCCAATTGCCCGGCCAGCGCTTCGGCGAAGCGCGCACACCGCTGCAACGGCGAGCTGACCAGGCGGTCCCACGGACCTTGCCCGATCACTGCCTCGCGCATTTGCTGCCACCCGTTTTCGGTCAGCGCATCATCGAGACTGCCGCGCAAGCCGCCGCCGAGTTCGGTTTCACCATGGCGCAACAGATCCAGGTGCAAGGTCATGCCGGGCGATCCGCAACCGCGGCTTCGGCGAAGGTCGCCATCTGCCCGTGCAGGTCGCAAGCAAGGCGCAACAACGGCACGGCCAGGGCCGCCCCGCTGCCCTCGCCCAGGCGTAAGCCAAGGTCGAGCAGCGGCTCGGCGCTCAGGGTTTCCAGTACATGACGATGACCCGGCTCGGCGCCACGATGACCGAACAACAGCCACTGCCGACACTCAGGATTCAGTCGCACGGCAACCAATGCCGCCACGCTGCAGATGAAACCGTCCACGAGCACGGCGACCCCTTCCTGGGCACAGGCCAGGTAGGCACCGACCAACGCTGCGATTTCAAAGCCGCCCAGGTTGAACAGGGTTTGCAAGGCATCGCCACGCTGAGCACCGTGCAAGGCCAATGCGCGTTCGATCACCTCGGCCTTGTGGCTGACGCCCGCCGCGTTCAACCCGGTGCCCGGGCCGGTCAGATGCACCACCGGGCAGTCGAGCAAGGCACAGGCCAGCGCACTGGCGGCAGTGGTATTGCCGATCCCCATCTCGCCGCCGATGAACAACTGCGCGCCTGCCGCTTTCGCCCGCCACACGCTGTCACGACCGGCCTGCAGCGCGAGTTCGCCCTGAATGCGCGTGATCGCCGGGCCCTGCACAAAATTCGCCGTGCCCGGGCCGATATTCAGGTGGAGCACGCCCGGCAGGCTCAACGACGGCGTGACCGTTCCCAGGTCAACCACTTCCAGGGACGCCCCCAACTGCCGCGCCAACACGCTGATCGCCGCGCCGCCATTGACGAAGTTGTGCAGCATCTGACCGGTGACTTCCTGGGGAAAGGCCGATACCCCTTCGGCCACCACGCCGTGATCACCGGCAAAAATCGCGATCCAAACCTGCTCCAGCGTTGGCTTGATCCGCCCCTGCAATCCCGCCAGTTGTACCGCCAGCGACTCTAGCTGGCCCAAGGAGCCAGCCGGCTTGGTCAATTGCTGTTGACGGGCTTGCGCCTGCTCGACTGTCTGGGCATCGATCGGTTGGCAGGGGTTCAGCCACCAGGATGGGGTCATAACGCAGTTCCTTTCAAAGTCAGGGGCAGGCCGGCGACGGTCAGGACGACTCGCTGACAACGTTCGGCCAGGGCTTGATGCAGCCAACCGGCTTCATCGACATAGCGGCGAGTCAATTCGCCCAGCGGCACGACACCCATTCCGGTCTCGTTGCTGACAAAAATGATTTCACCCGGCAGCGATGCCAGGCACTCCAGCAAGGCATCGCGCTCGGCGTTAAGGCGCTTGGGGTTGTCGAGCATCAGCAGGTTGGTCAGCCATAACGTCAGGCAATCCACCAACAGGCATTGATCGGCGCGCGCGTTTTCACGCAGGACGCGGGCCAGCTCCAGGGGTTCTTCGATCAAGGCCCATTGTGCTGGACGACGGGCGCGGTGATGGGCGACGCGGTCATTCATTTCGCCGTCCAGGGGTTGGCTGGTGGCGATGTAGGTCACGGCCAGGCCACTGTTGGATGCGAGCTTTTCGGCCAGGCGGCTTTTGCCGGAGCGGGCACCGCCGAGGATCAGTTGGAGCATGGTTCATTCCTTAAAATCTTCGGTGAGGCGACTGCCACTTTCGCGAGCAAGCCCGCTCCCACAGGGTTCAGGTGATGACCCGTAGGAGCGGGCTTGCTCGCGAAGAGGCCGGGACAATTCCCCTAAATCCCGCAGAGCTCACGCAACAGCCCGGTATCCAGATGCTTCTCCACCAGATCTGCCAGCCGCTCGATGTCCCGCTCGCGCAGCCCGTGGTAATCCACTTCCTGCACAGCCTGCAATCCGGCCCAACGCAACAGCGCACTGCAGGCCGCCGGCGATTCGAACAGGCCATGCAGGTAGGTGCCGAAAATCTGCCCGTCGACACTCTGTGCCCCGTCGCAGCGACCATCATCGAGCTGCACCGCGGCCCTTTCCAAAGCCGGGCCGGTGGTGACGCCGGCATGGATTTCATAGCCACTGACTTCTGCATTCTCCAGCGCCAGTCGCCCGCGCACATTGCGCAGCTGCTTCTCTTCTTCAAGCTGCGTTTCGAAAGCCAGCAATCCCAATCCGGCGCTGGAGCCTGGTGCGCCTTCCAGACCCAGCGGATCATGCATCTGCTCGCCCAGCATCTGCAGGCCGCCGCAGATGCCCAGCAACTTCCCGCCATAACGCAGGTGCCGGGCGATCGCCGTGTCCCAGCCGTTGGCGCGCAAATAGGCCAGGTCGCTGCGTACGCTTTTCGAGCCGGGCAGAATGATCAGGTCGGCCGCTGGAATGGCCTGGCCGGGACCGATGAATTGCAGGTCCACTTGCGGGTGCAGGCGCAGCGGATCGAAATCGGTGTGGTTGCTGATGCGCGGCAGCACCGGCACCAGCACTTTCAGGACCTGCCCGACCTTGGTCGCCTGGCGCTGATCGATGCCGTCCTCGGCCTCCAGGTGCAGGTCCATCACGTAGGGCAACACGCCGATCACCGGTTTGCCGGTGCGCTGTTCCAGCCAGTCCAGGCCCGGTTGCAACAAGGCGAGGTCGCCACGAAAACGGTTGATGATGAACCCCTTGACCCGCGCCTGCTCACTCGGCGAAAGCAATTCCAGGGTGCCCACCAAATGGGCGAAGACCCCGCCACGGTTGATATCGGCGATCAGCAGCACCGGGCAATCCACCGCTTCGGCGAAGCCCATGTTGGCGATGTCACCGGCGCGCAGATTGATCTCGGCGGGCGAACCCGCGCCTTCGACCATCACCACCGGATAGGCCGCGCTCAACCGTGCATGGGAGGCCAGCACCGCTTGCATGGCGATGGCTTTGTAGTCGTGATAGGCCACGGCGTTCATCGTCGTGACCGCGCGACCATGGATGATCACCTGAGCCCCGGTGTCGCTGTTGGGCTTGAGCAGCACCGGGTTCATGTCGGTGTGCGGTTCGAGAAAAGCCGCCTGGGCCTGCACCGCCTGTGCCCGACCGATTTCGCCACCGTCGGCCGTCACCGCGCTGTTGAGCGCCATGTTCTGCGGTTTGAACGGCACCACGCTCACGCCCTGACGCGTGACCCAGCGACACAGCGCGGTCACCAGTGTGCTTTTGCCGGCATCCGAGGTGGTGCCCTGCACCATCAGGGTCGTCATGAGTCTTCCTTGGTAAAAGCTTCAAATGCCGTAGCCAGACGCGCCCAATCAAACTCTTCGGCGGGCAAGCCAAAACGCAGGCTGCTGTTATGCGTGAACAGGCGCAGCAGAATGCCGCGCCGGGCCATGAACTCATGCAGTTCCTCGGCGCGCTCGGTGATCAGCCATTGGAACAACGCACAACCGCCGTGAGGCTTGAAGCCATATTCCTCCAGCAGCGACGCCAGCCGCTCGCTAGCCTCCTCGGCCCGCACCCGTTGCTGGGCCTGCCCTTCGGTATCTCGCAGGCATGCCTGGCCCAAAACGCGGGTCGGGCCACTCACCGCCCACGGCCCGACCTGTTCGGCGAGCAGCTTGAGCAGCTTGCGCTCGGCCAGGACAAACCCCAGGCGCACCCCGGCCAGACCGAAAAACTTGCCGAACGAGCGCAGCACGATCAAACCGACCTGATGGGCAAACGGCGCCACACTCAGCTGCGGCGTGTTGTCCATGAACGCTTCGTCCACCACCAGCCAGCCACCGCGCTGGGCCAGCCGTGAATGCCAGTCGAGCAATCGGGCCGGGGTCAGGCTCAGGCCGGTGGGATTGTTCGGGTTGACCACTACCAGCACATCGAGGCTGTCGACAAAGAAATCGACTTCCTGCTCCAGCACCTCGCGCACGATGTAGCCATTGCGACGCCAGGCTTCGGCATGCTCGGCGTAACACGGCGACAGCACACCGACCTTGCCTGCCCGGCGCAAGCGCGGCAGCAACTGAATGGCCATCTGCGAACCGGCCACCGGCAATGCCTGCAAGGTGCCGTAGTAATCGCAAGCCGCCTGCTCCAGCCCGTCATCGGCTTCCGGCAACCGCGCCCAGGCTCGCAGTGGTATGTCCGGAACGGGAAACGGCCAGGGCGCCAGGCCGCTGGACAGATCAAGCCAATCGGCTTCCTCGATACCGTATTCAAGCGCCGCCTTGCGCAATCGCCCGCCGTGCTCAAGCATAAAATTCAGCCCCCACGCAGAGAATCAGCAGCCATAACCATACCCCGCGCTGGACCAATTGCCAGCCGCGGTCAATGGAGTCGGCGTCCGCCGGCACGCCTTCACCCAGGCGCGGACGCTCATGCAGCTCGCCGTGATAAATCGCCGGCCCGCCCAGTTCGACACCCAACGCACCGGCACCGGCAGCCATCACCGGACCGGCATTCGGGCTGTCCCAGGTCGGGCCCTGGGTGCGCCAGCATTTGAGCGCCAGCCGGGTTTTGCCCAGCAGCGCGTAGGTCAGCGCCACCAACCGCGCCGGAATGTAATTGAGCACGTCGTCGATCTTCGCCGCGGCCCAGCCGAAACGCTCGAAGCGTTCGTTGCGATAACCCCACATCGCATCCAGGGTGTTGCTCAAACGGTAGAGCACCACGCCCGGCGCACCGGCCACGGCAAACCAGAACAGCGCGGCGAACACCGCGTCACTGCCGTTCTCCAGCACCGACTCGGTGGCGGCGCGGGCGACTTCGGTTTTATCCAGTTCAGTCGTCTGACGGCTGACCAGATAACCGACACGGGTGCGCGCCTGCTCCAGATCGTCGCTGCGCAAGGCTTTGGCCACAGGCTCGACATGCTCCCCGAGGCTGCGCAGGCCAAGGGCGCAATACAGCGCAAGAATCTCGACGACCCAGCCGACATAAGGCGCCCATGAAAAGGCCGTTGCGAGCAACGTGAGCGGCAATACCGCGATCACCCACGCCGTGACGCCATGGCTGCGCCAGCCACGGCCACCACCGTTGAAACGTTGTTCGATGCGATCGGCAAAACGACCGAACGCCACCAGCGGATGCCAGCGCTTGGGTTCGCCCAGCAGCGCATCCAGCGCCACGGCGGCGACACTCAACAACGCCACACTCATTGACTCACTCCCCAATAATTCTCGTACAACAGTTCACTGAGCGGACGCTCTTGCGCCCAGCCTTCCAGCACCAGCATCGGTGCCGGGTAAAAAGCCTTGACCGGCCCCAGGCACAAAATCGCCAACGGCTTGGCACCGCTCGGCAGGCCCAGCAAATCGGCCAGGGCCTGCGGTTCGAACAGCGACACCCAGCCCATGCCCAACCCTTCGGCGCGAGACGCCAGCCACAGGTTCTGAATGGCGCAGGACAGCGAGGCCATGTCCATTTCCGGCAAAGTGCGCCGGCCAAAGATATGCCGCTCGCGGTCATCCATCAGCGCGGCCACCAGCACTTCGGCGCAATCGTTGATGCCTTCGACCTTGAGCTGCATGAACTCGTCGGTGCGCTCGCCGAGGGCCTCGGCGGTGCGGATGCGTTCTTCTTCCACCAGTGCCTGGATGTTGCCGCGCAAGGCGCGGTCGCTGATGCGAATGAAACGCCAGGGCTGCATCAGGCCGACGCTCGGCGCCTGGTGTGCGGCTTCAAGCAGCCGGCGCAGGAGCTCGGGCTCGACGGTGCCGCCGCTGAAGTGGCGCATGTCGCGGCGTTCGGCAATCGCGCGATAAACCGCTTCGCGTTCGGACGGACTGAATGCGTTGTCGGTCATGGCCTCTTCGCGAGCAAGCCCGCTCCCACAGGGTTCAGGTGATCAGCTGTGGGAGCGGGCTTGCTCGCGAAGGCGTCCTCCCGGTCAGGTGAAAACAGCGAGGCGATCGCCGAGGGATTGGACGGAAAATAAAAATGCACATAAGACGCTGTCATCCGCCCCTCGCGATATACCGCCTCCGCCCCGCGCCCGCCATTAGGGCTCAAGCCCCGGGCTATCGGTGTCAGTTCAGTGGTGGTCAGCGAATGGTGGTAGGTGTGCCCGCGCAGCGAGCCTTCCGGTAGCTCAACCGCCTGCAAGGCCAGCGCGGCGAGGCGCTTTTGCATCATTGCATTTCCGCTGAGCAAGCCGACCAGTTCTGCACGGGTGCCTTCGACATCGGTCAACGAATCGAGCAGATAGAGCATGCCGCCACACTCGGCCAGCAACGGCTTGCCCGCGGCATGGTGGGCGCGGATCGCTTCAATCATCGAAGTGTTCTGCGCCAGCGCCACGTGGTGCAACTCCGGATAGCCGCCGGGCAGGTACAGGCTGTCCGCCTCGGGTAAAGCGGTATCGCGAATCGGCGAGAAAAACCGCAGTTCCGCGCCCATCGCCCGCAGCAAGTCGAGGCTGGCGCCATAGGTGAAGGCAAACGCCTCATCCCGGGCCACGGCAATGCGCACGCCAGCCAACAGGGGTTCGACTGCAATCACATCCGGCGCGGCGAATTCCACCGCCGGTGGCAGCGCGACTTCGCAACTGCTGGCCAAGGCATCGGCCGCCGCATCGAGGCGCGCATCAAGGTCGTTCAACTCGCTGGCCTGCACCAGCCCGAGGTGCCGGCTCGGCAATTCGATCCCGGTTTCCCGGGACAAGGCGCCGTACCAACGCAGGCCTTCGGTCAGGCTGCCCTCGAGCAATTGGGCGTGACGCAAGGTGCCGACGCGGTTGGCCAGGACCCCGGCAAACGGCAAGTCCGGCTGATAGCGCGCCAGCCCCAGGGCCAGCGCACCGAAGGTCTGGGCCATGGCGGTGCCGTCGATCACCCCCAGCACCGGCACCCCGAAGTGGCGTGCCAGGTCGGCGCTGGACGGTGTGCCGTCGAACAGCCCCATCACGCCTTCGATCAGGATCAGATCGGCATCGGCGGCGGCTTCCCACAGCAAGCGTCGACTTTCCTGCTCGCCGACCATCCACATGTCCAGTTGATACACCGGCGCACCGCTGGCGCGCTCGAGAATCATCGGGTCGAGAAAATCCGGGCCACATTTGAACACGCGCACCTTGCGCCCCTGGTTGCGATGCAAACGGGCCAGCGCGGCGGTGACGGTGGTCTTGCCCTGGCCGGAGGCCGGCGCGGCAATCAGTACCGCCGGGCAATGACGGGGTTGACTCACAGCTCGACGCCTTTTTGCGCTTTGATACCGGCCTGGAAGGCGTGCTTGATCATGCCCATTTCGGTGACGGTGTCGGCCAGCTCGATCATCGCAGGCGGAGCGCCACGACCGGTGACGACCACATGCTGCATCGGCGGACGCGCCTGCAAGTCACTGAGCACCTGATCGAGATCGAGGTAGCCGTGCTTGAGGGCGATGTTCAATTCATCCAGCACCACCAGGCCGATGGACGGGTCGCGCAGCAGTTCCTGCGACACTGCCCAGGCCGCTTCGGCGGCGGCGATATCGCGCTGACGGTCCTGGGTTTCCCAGGTAAAGCCCTCGCCCATCACATGAAAACGCACCTGCTCGGGGAAGCGCCGGAAGAACAATTCTTCGCCCGTGCTGTTGCGGCCCTTGATGAATTGCACCACGCCGCACTGCATGCCATGGCCCATCGACCGGGCGAGCATGCCGAACGCCGAGCTGCTCTTGCCTTTGCCGTTGCCGGTCAGCACCAGCAGCAAGCCGCACTCGTTCGGGGAATTGGCGATGCGTTCGTCGATCACGGCTTTTTTGCGCAGCATGCGCGCCAGATGACGTTCGTCACGATCAGGGGTATCGGTCATGGGGAGCTCTCCGTTGAGGCAGGAATAACGGCGGGCAGGCACAAGAATAGAAGGCATTAAGCCTGGCATCGCCCACCGTGATGCCGCTTGGATGGATCAGGCCGGTCTCCGGGCTCATGAGCGGCGTTGGCCCGACTGCGCGCCTTCCCATGTCTTCGACACAGTGGCTCAAGGCGCAGTCTTCACTCATTTACCGTTGCGGGGGCAGCGCCGGGATCGCAGGCCATCGTGCGTTGAATCGGCCACTCACCGGCTTCCCTGTTTCACTCTGTCGACCCAAGTCACAGAGCACCTGAAACAAGCCGCGAAGGTTAGAGGGTTGGGGGTGGAGCGTCAATTGAAGACAGGGCGCGCGAGCGAATAACTGCCACCGATCAATTAACTGACGTCAATCTTGTGCCACACGCTCAGCAGTGATATCAAAGAGCCACAACCCATCACACAATAACAAGGGTGAACCCCATGCAAGGCATGATCATCAGCAATCCGAAGCTGGAATTCCTGCGCCCGGTGCTGGAACGCTGGTTTGACTGTATCGACCGCTATAACGCCGTGCGCGGCGATAACGAGACGCCTTACTGGCTCGACGAAAAAGCCAACCTCGGGCTGCTCTCCGCCGCCGCCTGGATGGCGGAGATGATTACCCTGCAACAATCGCCCACCCGCAAACAGACCGAGGAAGGTGAGCGTAACGCCCGCGCCGACCTGTTCATCGCCACCCCCGAAGCACGCGCCTGGTTGCAGGCCACGCAACGCTGGCCGCGAGTCAACAGCCTGAACCTGACCCAGGCCCTGCACGACATCACCAGCAACGCCCGACAGATCAGCTATGCCAGCGACCTGAAACTCGGCTGCCTGTTCGTGGCCCCGCAAAAGACCCAGCACGGCGCCACGCCGGAAGAATTGCAGGACATGGTCGACGACCTGCAAAAGGAGCACACCTGCGCCGTGGCCTGGTATTTCCCCTACGCCTACCGCAAGTTGCGCGATGACAGCGGCCACTATCACCCCGGTGTCGCCGTGCTGCTCAAGGAGGCCCGCGGCTGACCGGTTGAACCATCGCGCGCTCGCGCTTCTCTACTGATCAGGCCAATGGATTCTTAGGGAAGATCAGCATGCGCAAGCCCCAGCTCGTTCTCGTCATCGCCCTCGCCGGAGGGCTCGCCGCTTGTGGCGAAACCTCCAGCCTGCAAGTCTCCGACGGCACCGGACCGTCACCCAAACTGCCCGAACCGAACAAAACGCTGATGCCGACGGTCAACATTGCCCCGGCCATCGGCTGGCCGGACGGCGCAAAACCGGTCGCGGCCGCCGGGACGCAAGTGTCCGCTTTTGCCGACGGTCTCGATCACCCGCGCTGGCTGTACGTGCTGCCCAATGGCGACGTGCTGGTCGCCGAAACCAACGCCCCGCCCAAGCCCGATGATGGCAAAGGTGTTCGTGGCTGGGTCATGAAGAAAGTCATGGGGCGCGCCGGGGCTGGCGTGCCGAGCCCGAACCGCATCACCCTGTTGCGCGATGCCGACCATGATGGCGTCGCCGAAACCCGCACGGTGTTTCTGGAGAACCTCAACTCCCCCTTCGGCATGACCCTGGTGGGCAATGATCTTTACGTCGCCGACACCGACCGCCTGCTGCGCTTCCACTATGAAAATGGCGCCACTTCGATCAAGTCGCAGCCGATCAAAGTGGTCGACCTGCCAGGTGGCACGCTCAATCACCACTGGACCAAAAACGTCATCGCCAGCCAGGACGGCAGCAAGCTGTACGTCACCGTCGGCTCTAACAGCAACGTCGGCGAAAACGGCATGGACCAGGAAGAAGGCCGCGCAGCCATCTGGGAGGTGGATCGCGCCACCGGCAACCACCGGATCTTTGCTTCAGGCATTCGCAATCCGAACGGCCTGGCCTGGGAGCCTGCGAGCGGGGCGTTGTGGACAGCGGTCAACGAGCGGGATGAAATCGGCAGCGACCTGGTGCCCGACTACATCACGTCCGTGAAGGACGGCGGATTTTATGGCTGGCCCTACAGCTATTACGGCCAGCACGTCGACATCCGCGTCGAGCCGCAAAACCCTGACCTGGTGGCGAAGGCGATCGCGCCGGACTATGCGGTCGGCCCGCACACCGCGTCGCTCGGCCTGACCTTTGCCCAAGGCAACAGATTGCCGCCGCCATTCAAGGAAGGCGCCTTTATCGGCCAGCACGGTTCGTGGAACCGCAATCCACACAGCGGCTACAAAGTGATTTTCGTGCCCTTCAGCGCCGGCAAACCGAACGGGCAGCCGGTGGATGTGCTCACGGGGTTTCTCAATGACGACGAAAAAGCCATGGGCCGGCCGGTGGGCGTGGTGATCGACCAGCAGGGGGATCTACTGGTGGCGGATGATGTGGGGAACAAGGTGTGGCGGGTGTCGGCTGTTAAATAGCTACAACACACATTCCCTGTGGGAGCGGGCGTGCTCGCGAAAGCGGTGGATCAGACGACATTAATATGACTGACCCACCGCTTTCGCGAGCAAGCCCGCTCCCACAGGGGATCAGCGTTTGCGGCAAAGGGTTAATCCATCCCCCAACGGCAACAACGACAGATCCACCCGCGCATCATCTTTCAAGGCGCGATTGAGCGCCTGGATGGCGCGGGTGTCTTCACTCTCGGGATTGTCCTCAAGCACCCGCCCGCTCCACAGCGTGTTATCGAACACCGCCAGGCCGCCGGTGCGCAACAGTCGCAAGGCATGCTCCAGATAAGCTGGGTAGTTGGCCTTGTCGGCATCAATGAACATCAGATCGAATTGACCCGGCTGGTCCAGCTTGCCTAACGTTTCGAGTGCCGGAGCCAGGCGCAGATCAATACGCCCTGCCAGCCCCGCCTCCTGCCAGTAACGTCGTGCGGTGGCGTTGTAATCGCCGGCAATGTCACAGCAGATCAACGAACCCTCCTGCGGTAACGCCGCCGCCATGCACAGGGCGCTGTAACCGGTGAAGGTGCCGACTTCCAGCACGCGCCGGGCGCCCGTGAGCTTGACCAACAGTGCGAGAAACTGCCCCTGTTCCGGCGCCACCTGCCAGCGAGCCATGGGCAGGGCCTGGGTTTCATCGCGCAGGCGCTTGAGCAGCGGCGTTTCACGCAGGGACACGTCGAGCAGGTAGTGATAGAGCGAATCATCGAGATTGAGCGTGCGAGCGGTCATGACCACAGCCTCTGGCTGTTACGGATTGCGCGCCAGGTGCTCCGGTTGCAGGACGCGCTTGGCGCTCAGGTAGGCTTTTTGCCAATACGCCTTGGACAGGCTGTCGAGCTTGACCGTGCCACCGGTTGCAGGCGCATGGACGAAGCGGCCTTCACCGACATAAATACCGGCATGGCTGACCTGGGAACCGCCATTGGTCGCGAAGAAGATCAGGTCCCCGGTTTGCAGGCCTTCCTTGCCGACATTGGCCGCTTGCATGGTGATCATTTCGCGCGTGGTGCGCGGCAAGGAAATGCCGGTGACATCACGGTACACGTAGCCGATCAGCCCGCTGCAATCGAACCCTGAGTCCGGCGTGTTGCCGCCCCAGCGATACGGCGTGCCCACCAGGCCCAACGCACGGAACAGCACGTCTTCCGCTTCAGGCGAAAAGGCTTGGGAGGGACCGAACACGATGGGCGCGCGAACCACCGGCGCGGGCGGCGGTGTGCGACTGGCGCATGCACTGAGCAGCGCTGCGAGGAGCATGATTGCGAGGCGGGCCGACGTCGTCATAAGCAGAACATCCTGATCTGGCTGCGGCTTTTTTCTGCAGAGGACGCAGAAAAGAAAACCGCCTGCGCAGCACGCAGGCGGTTTGCCATCATTCATAGATCAGATTCTAGCGCTTATGCGGCAAACTTCAAGTAAGACTTTAAGTTCGCCTTACAAAATGTCCGCTTACTTGCGTGCCGTGATGATCGGGCTCGCGGAAGGCGCCATTGCGAGGGCGCGCTTGGCTTCAATGAAGGTCTTGCTCCAGTAGCTGTCACCCAGGCTATCGATCCGCACGCCACCGCTTTTACGGCTGCTGGAATGGATGAACTGGTTGTCACCCAGGTAGATCCCGGCGTGACTGACGCGACCGCGACGACCGTTGGTGGCGAAGAACAGCAGATCGCCCGGTTCGAGCTTGCTGCGCGAAACCAGCGGCGCGTCCACGTTGATCATTTCGCGGGTGGAGCGCGGCAGATTCATGCCCGCCTCTTCGCGGAACAGATAGCCGATGAAGCCACTGCAGTCGAAACCGGCTTCAGAGGTGCCGCCGAAACGGTAACGGGTACCGATCAGGGACATGCCGCGTTCGAGGATGCTGTCGGCCAGGACTGGAAGTTGATACGACTTGCCGTCGGCAAAGGCGGCCAATTCTTTTTCGGTGGCGACTTCTTCCTGGAAAAGAGAATCCTGATAACGAACGGAAGATTGGGCGCTGACCGAGTTTTGAACCTGCTGTTGTTGCGCCTGCTGCGACACCGGAGTGTGGGCAGCGCAACCGAACAACAGGGTAACGAGTGCGAGAGGCACGAGGGGTGCAAAGCGATTTAGCATGGGCACGACCGTGGCTGTTAGATTTAAAGAAGCCGCGACTATGCCCGCTATAAACCTCATTTGCAAATTCAATCGAACTTTTTGTGACTTCTCGGTTTCTTGTTTACATCTAAGCGCTTAAGCCCATTTTGATCGTTTGCGCAGCCTACAGCCTGTAGGAAAGCGCATTTTCTGGCGCCTGAAATATGCCAAAAAGGCTGTAAGCCCTGGAATTACGCGGCCTGGCTACCAGCCCAGCGTTTCTTTCAGGAAGGGAATGGTCAACTTGCGCTGAGCTTGAAGAGAGGCTTGATCGAGCCGCTCCAGCAGTTCGAACAATGCGCTCATGCTGCGGGTGCCGCGGGTCAGGATAAAGTGCCCGACTTCATCGGTCAGGTGCAGGCCGCGACGGGATGCGCGCAATTGCAGGGCACGCAACTTGTCTTCGTCGGAGAGCGGGCGCATCTGGAAGATCAATGCCAGGGTCAGGCGGGACTTGAGGTCCGCCAGCTTCACCGGCAGTTCGCGCGGGGACGTCGACGCGGCAATCAGCAGGCGCCGGCCGCTGTCGCGCAGGCGATTGAACAGATGGAAAAGCGCTTCTTCCCAGTCAGCCTTTCCTGCCACTGCCTGGAGATCGTCCAGGCATACCAGTTCGTACTGCTCCAGGTTGTCGAGAATTTCGACACCCCGATCCATCAGCTCGGCCAATGGCAGGTACACCGCCGGCTCACCCATCTGCTCGAAACGCAGGCATGCGGCCTGCAACAAGTGCGTACGCCCTACGCCGTGCTTGCCCCAAAGGTAAATCAGGCTTTCGGTCCAGCCGGCGTCGGCTTCGCACAGTCGCTCGACATAGCCGAGTGCAGCGGCATTGGCGCCTGGGTAGTAGTTGATAAAGGTGGCGTCGTCACGCAGACGCACACCTAGGGGCAGCTGAATCGGTTTCATGCTGACTGAACAGTTCCAAAGGAACCGTTAGTGGCCTCTGTGTAAAGTTTGCGAAGTTTATACCCGTGAAGCCGACCGCACAATGCGACACACCACAAGCAAAATCAAAGGTTTGCGTAAGCGCCCCGGTTTTATGACAGTTTCTTTGGCGGTAAGGGCATCAGCCCGGCATCCATCCGGGCCGCCCCCTGGGCCAAGCTACAACTCTGGCTCGTCCACGCCACTGTATATATCCGAATCCTTATACAAATCATGCACATGACGCACCAGCACCATGATCACCGCCGCCACCGGCAGCGCCAGCAGGATGCCGGTAAACCCGAATAGCTCACCACCGGCCAGGATCGCGAAGATCACCGCCACCGGGTGCAAACCGATGCGATCGCCGACCAGCAATGGCGTCAGCACCATGCCCTCCAGCGCTTGCCCGACCATGAACACCGCGACAATCCCGACCATGGGATACAGATCACCACCGAACTGGAACAGACCGGCAATCAACGCGGCGCCAATCCCGATGACAAACCCCATGTACGGCACAATCGCCGCCAGGCCGGCAATCAGCCCGATCAGCAGGCCCAACTCCAGCCCCACCAGCATCAGTCCCGCAGCGTAGATCACGCCCAGCGCCACCATCACCAACAGCTGGCCACGCACAAACGCCCCGAGTACTTCATGGCATTCACCGGCCAGCATCACCACGCGCTCTTCGCGATCCCGGGGCAGCAGGCTGCGAATCTTGGCCATCATCAGGTCCCAGTCCCGCAGCAAGTAGAAACTCACCACCGGTATCAGCACCAGATTCGCCAGCCAGCCAATCAGCGCCAGGCCGGATGCGGTGGCCTGACTGAGCACCACCCCGACAATGTCGGTGGTCTGCCCCATGTGCTCGCTGATGGCGGCCTTGAGTTTGTCGAACTTCCAGAAACCCTCCGACAGGCCGAACTTGGACTGCGCCCAGGGCAACGCGGTGTGCTGCAACCAATCGAGCATCTGTGGCGCCAGCTCATATAAACGAAACAACTGCTTGGCGAGCATCGGCACCAACACCAGCAGCAATGTGGTGAAGATCAGGGTGAACAAGGCGAACACCGCCACCACACCCAGGGTGCGTGACAGCCCGGCCTTCTCCAGGCGATCGACCAAGGGGTCGAACAGATAAGCCAACAGCAACGCCACCAGGAACGGCGTCAGAATCGGATGCAACAGCCAGACAAACGCGCAGAGCAGGATCACTCCACCCAACCAGAACCAACGCCGCGTATCGGCCATGAACCACTCCATTGCTTCTATATAAAGAAAGAAAATCTACCAGCGGAAACGTAGCTGCGGTGTCGGGGCCGGGGCCGCTGCCACGGCCGGTGCCGAAGCGCCGTCGGCGGCAGCAGGAACAGGCGCTACAGGGGCAGCGCCCGCTGCAACTTCCTGCAACTTCGCCAGCGACAACTGCGCCCGCAACTGATCGGTGCTGCCATTGACCCGATAAAGAATCCGGTCGCCATCGACACTTTGCGGACGGCCGTTGAACGGTTCCAGCAAACGCCCAAGGGTCGCATAACGCTCAAGGTTCATGCCCTGCACTTCCAGCAACTGAGGCGTCGACGCCCCGGGTTTGGCGACGAACCGCGGCGCCAGGCGCTCATTGACCGCCAGCATGACCGCGTCTGCCAGTGCCGCTTGATCGGCACCCTGGGCGCTGCCCGCCTCTTTCTGATCCCCCAGCCACAAATGCCACTTGGCTTGCCACTGCCCCCCCTCTTCACGGGCATGCACCGCCAGCAAGGCGTCGGCATTGTAACGTTCCGATGCGTTGCGCAGGGGCGTGGGATCCGCGCTTTCCAGATTCGGTGCAGTACCGACGATCTGTTCGTTCAGATCCGCCAACGGCAAGCGCAACGGCAAGCCACGATGTTGCGCCGCACGCCGCAGCGGCACCGCACCGGGCTGGCCATCTCCCACAAGGCTCGAACCATCGGCGTAGTCGTTCAACCACCAACCCAGGATTGAAGGCCGATTGGCACTCCACATGGCCAGCCCGGCCCGACGTAACGCCTGTGCGGTGGTGCCCGGATCGAAATCGACTTTCAGTACTTCCGGGGGCCCCGCCTCAAAGCCGTACTGACTGATAATTTGCTGCGGGTCTTTTCGGATCGCCTCCAGCCCCGGGCTTTGCGCCGCCTTGGGATCGCCGGTCAGACGCAAGACCAGCGTGTCGAGGGCGCGCAGGGTCGCCTGATCGCGCTCTTGCGGCGATTGGCCGCTCACCGGTTCGCGCACCTGGTAAAGGCCTTTGACCGTTTCGGCATGACCGGTCAGGCTGAACAGTGACAAACAGCCCACAAACAAGAATTTACAAAAACGCATGGAAGATTCCTGACGACAAGAGCGGCTGGAACAGACCGCATGAAGACGTTCGAGCAAGACTGTGACCCTTGCCCGGCGCAAAACATTCACACGTCCTGGGTTAAGTTTTCGCACTGTCCTAACGATAGACGCTTAATGGCGATACCTTGCGCAGGCCTGAAGGATGCCACCCACGTGCAGTTATTACGGTTTTTTTAAGTCGATATGCCCCTGCCGTCGGCCTGAGGATGGCCGCTGCCCTTCAAGCCTGATAAAATCGCGCGCCTTCGCAGACCGGCAACAGCCTGGCCCTTCGAAATTCGCGTGAGGCAATCGCCCTCGTCGATTTCGGCGGCCCCGCTGAACTCGGTCGTTACCCCTGAATCCCCCCTAAAGGCCTGGATCATGAGCAAGCAACCCTCCCTGAGCTACAAGGACGCCGGTGTAGACATCGACGCCGGTGAAGCATTGGTCGAACGCATCAAGAGCGTCGCCAAGCGCACTGCGCGCCCGGAAGTCATGGGCGGCCTGGGCGGTTTCGGCGCCCTCTGCGAAATCCCGGCCGGCTACAAGCAGCCCGTGCTGGTTTCCGGTACTGACGGCGTCGGCACCAAGCTGCGCCTGGCCCTGAACCTGAACAAGCACGACAGCATCGGCATCGACCTGGTTGCCATGTGCGTCAACGACCTGGTGGTGTGCGGCGCCGAGCCGCTGTTCTTCCTCGACTACTACGCCACCGGCAAACTGAACGTCGAAACCGCGACCCAGGTCGTGACCGGCATCGGCGCAGGCTGCGAGCTGTCCGGCTGCTCCCTGGTCGGCGGCGAAACCGCTGAAATGCCTGGCATGTACGAAGGCGAAGACTACGACCTGGCCGGCTTCTGCGTCGGTGTCGTAGAAAAAGCCGAAATCATCGACGGCTCCAAAGTCGCAACCGGCGATGCCCTGCTCGCCCTGCCGTCTTCCGGCCCGCACTCCAACGGTTACTCGCTGATCCGCAAGATCATTGAAGTCTCCGGTGCCGACATCGAAAACACCCAGCTCGACGGCAAGCCGCTGACCGACCTGCTGATGGCCCCGACCCGCATCTACGTGAAGCCGCTGCTCAAGCTGATCAAGGAAACCGGCGCCGTCAAGGCCATGGCCCACATCACCGGTGGCGGCCTGCTGGACAACATCCCGCGCGTATTGCCAAAAGGCGCACAAGCCGTGGTTGACGTGGCGAGCTGGACCCGCCCGGCGGTGTTCGACTGGCTGCAAGAGAAAGGCAACGTCGACGAGAACGAAATGCACCGCGTGCTGAACTGCGGCGTAGGCATGGTCATCTGCGTGGCTCAGGAGCACGTTGAAACCGCCCTGAACGTTCTGCGCGAAGCTGGCGAGCAGCCTTGGGTCATCGGTCAGATCTCCACCGCTGCCGAAGGCGCGGCCCAGGTCGAACTGAAGAACCTCAAGGCTCATTGATGTCCCAGACCTGTGATGTGGTGGTGCTGTTGTCCGGCACCGGCAGTAACTTGCAGGCCTTGATCGACAGCACGCGGACCGGCGACAGCCCGGTCCGCATCGCTGCGGTGATTTCCAACCGCGCCGACGCCTTCGGCCTGCAACGCGCCAGGGACGCGGGTATCGACACCCGCACCCTGGATCACAAGGCATTCGATGGCCGCGAGGCCTTCGACGCCGCGCTGATCGAACTGATCGACGCCTTCAACCCCAAACTCGTGGTACTGGCCGGTTTCATGCGCATTCTCAGCGCTGACTTCGTGCGTCATTACCAGGGCCGCCTGCTCAACATCCATCCCTCGCTGCTGCCCAAATACAAAGGGTTACACACTCATCAGCGCGCGCTGGAGGCCGGCGACGCGGAACACGGCTGCTCCGTGCACTTCGTCACCGAGGAACTCGATGGCGGACCACTGGTCGTACAGGCAGTAATACCGGTAGAGTTGCACGACTCGCCGCAGAGTCTGGCGCAGCGGGTTCACGTTCAAGAGCACCTGATCTACCCGATGGCCGTCCGCTGGTTTGCCGAAGGCCGGCTATCGCTAGGCGAGCAAGGTGCTTTACTGGATGGACAGTTACTCGCGGCCAGCGGCCACTTGATTCGAACCTAGGAGATTTTATGCGTCGCGCCTTGCTCTTCGCTTGCGCTCTGCTCGCCTTGCCCTTTGCGCAGGCTGCAGACCTTCAACCTTTCTCCGCCAGCTACACCGCCGACTGGAAACAGTTGCCCATGAGCGGCACCGCCGAGCGCAGCCTGACCAAGGAAGCCAACGGTGTCTGGAAGCTCAGCTTCAAGGCTTCGATGATGATCGCCAGCCTGTCCGAAGAAAGCACCCTGACCGTCGACAAGGACACGCTGCTGCCTCAGTCCTATCACTTCGAACGAGGTGGCCTGGGCAAAGCCAAAAAGGCCGACCTGGACTTCGACTGGGCCGCCAAGAAGGTCACCGGCACCGACCGTGGCGACGCGGTCAACATCCCGCTCAATCGCGGCATGGTCGACAAATCCACCTACCAGCTTGCGCTTCAGCATGACGTCGCCGCCGGCAAGAAAAGCATGAGCTATCAGGTGGTCGATGATGGCGAAGTCGATACCTATGACTTCCGCGTGCTGGGGTCGGAAAAAGTCGACACCAAGGCTGGCCAGATCGAAGCGATCAAGGTCGAGCGCGTTCGCGACCCGACACAAAGCAAACGCATTACCGTGCTGTGGTTCGCCAAGGACTGGGACTACCTGCTGGTCCGCCTGCAACAGGTCGAAACCGACGGCAAGGAGTACAACATCATGCTCCTTGACGGCAAGGTCAACGGCAAGACTGTCAAAGGCAGCTGATCCGCCAGTACACGAAAACGCCCCGCCCATGCGGGGCTTTTTTTCGCCTGTCATTCCGCCAAAAAGTGGAACGCGCCACAGGGGGAATGCTCTATAACTGCGAGGTCTTTTTTGATCAAATGACGTTTCCCACTGCCAGCGAGGCTCCCATGACCGTTACCGTCAATACCGTTTCCGCCGAAGGTTTTCGTCACAGCGTGCAGATCGATGATCACGAACTCTTCGCCGATGTGCCTGTATCCGCGGGCGGCGAAGGCTCCGCACCGGAACCTCACGATTACTTTGACGCCGCACTGGGCGCCTGCAAAGCCCTGACCCTGAAACTGTATGCCAGGAAGAAAAACATCCCGTTGACCGGTGTCGGCGTGGAGGTCAAGCGCGATAACAGTGAAGAGCAGAAAGGTAAATACGCGCTCCACGTCAAACTGACGCTCAAAGGCGTGCTTACCGACGCCCAGCGTGACGAACTGCACCGCGTGGCTGACCGCTGCCCCATTCACAAGCTGATGACCACCAGCGAAGTCAGCATCGAAACCCATCTCAGCGAAGGTGCGTTCAGCCAATAGCGGCAACGGTTGCGCAAGCGGGTTATGCTCCACGCGTCACCCGCTCAGCCTGGAACGCACCATGAACACGCCACTCGTGATCCGCCCCCGCGCCGAAGATGTCGAAGGGCAGCCGATTCTTCGCCCGTTGCCATCCGCTAAATGCCGCAATGTCGGGCCCTTCGTATTTTTCGACCACATGCTGCAAACCCGCTACGCCGCGGGAGAAGGCATGAATATTCGCCAGCATCCGCACATTGGCCTGTCGACGCTCACCTACCTTTTTGAAGGCCAGCTCCAGCACAAGGACAGCCTCGGCTCCGATCAGGTAGTCAACGCCGGGGATGTCAGCTGGATGACCGCCGGCAGCGCCATCGCCCACGTCGAGCGCACGCCCCAAGCCCTGAAAGAAAGCGGCTTCACGATGCACGGCTTGCAGATCTGGCTGGCCTCGCCCAAGGACCGTGAGCACGGTCCGGGCCATTACAGCCACCACCCTGCGTCGACACTGCCGGTCAGCGAAAACCTGGGCGTGAAGATCCGCATGATTGCAGGGTCAGGGTTTTGCCTGGAATCACCGGTTCCGGTGCTTTCTCCTACGCTGTATGCCGAACTGCACCTGCAAACGGCGACGACGTTGCTGATCCCTACCGAGCATGAAGAACGCGCGCTGTATGTGTTGAGCGGAGAAGTGCAACTGGATGGCGAACCGATTGAACCGTATTCGCTGGTGGTGCTGCCCGTCGGTGCAGAGATGACGTTGTTCGCCGAGAGCGATTGTCACGCAGTGCTGTTTGGCGGCGCGCCGCTGGACGGTCCGCGTCGGATCAACTGGAATTTTGTGGCGAGCGATCCGGCATTGATCGATGAAGCGCGCCGACGCTGGGCGGCCGGGGATTGGCCGACGGTGCCGGGGGAAGTTGAGCGGATCGAGCTGCCTTAAATTTTTCTTTGCCAGTAACACCGCCTTCGCGAGCAAGCCCGCTCCCACAAGGATCACCGCAAACCTGTGGGAGCGGGCTTGCTCGCGAAGAGGCCGGTAAACTCACCGACGGATTCAGGATCGAAAAAAGCAATCAGCCCCTGAACACTTCATCCAGCAGATTGTGCATCGAGGTGAATGCCCGGGCGGCAATCTTCGCGTCGTACATCATCATCCCCGGCACCTTGGCATGCGGGTCGGTGAACGAATGGAAAGCCCCGCCGTAGCTCAGCAGTTGCCAATCCACACCGGCGGCATTCATTTCATCTTCGAAGGCCGGCAATTGCTCTTTCGGCACCAACGGGTCGGAAGCGCCGTGCAACACCAGTACCGAGCCCTTGATGTTCTTCGCGTCATTGACGTCCGGGGTATCGAGCGTGCCGTGGAACGAAACCGCCGCTTTCACCGGCGCACCGGTCCGGGCAAACTCCAGCGCGCAGCATCCGCCGAAGCAGAAACCGAAAGTCGCCAGTTTGGAAGTATCGACCGCCGCCTCGCCCTGCTGTTGCAATTGCTCGAACGCCACCTGCATGCGTTTGCGCAGCAAGCCTCGGTCATTCTTCAGCGGCATCATTGCCGCGCCCGCCTCGTCGTTGTTCTGCGGACGCACCGATTGGCCATAGATATCCGCGATCAGCACCACGTAGCCCTTGGCTGCCACCGACTTGGCAATGTCCTCGGCACCGGCGCCGACGCCCATCCAGTTCGGCGCCATCAACAGGCCCGGGCGCGCACCTTTATGCTCGGCGTCGAAAGCCAGGCGGCTTTCGTACGGCTGGCCATCAATCTGGTAGGCAACGGAACGTACAGTGATTTGGCTCATTTCTGACTCCTGATTTTAAACACCAGAATGAAAAAACCCGCCGAAGCGGGTTTTTCTACAACGCGGTTAAACCGACAGTTCAACCAACAGCTTGTTCAGCCGACGCACGTAGGCCGCCGGGTCTTTCAAACTGTCGCCGGCCGCCAGGGCCGCCTGATCGAAGAGGATGTGCGACAGGTCGCCGAAACGCTCGTCGCTCTGCTCGTTGTCGAGCTTCTCGATCAGCGGGTGAGCCGGGTTGAATTCGAAGATCGGCTTCGAATCCGGAACCTTCTGGCCGCTGGCTTCAAGGATCTGACGCATTTGCAGGCCCAGGTCCTGCTCGCCGATCGCCAGGATCGCCGGCGAATCGGTCAGGCGATGGGAAACCCGGACTTCAGCCACGGATTCGCCCAGTGCAGCCTTCAGGCGCTCGACCAGACCTTCCTTGGACTTGGCGACTTCTTCCGCGGCTTTCTTGTCCTCTTCCGAGTCCAGGTTGCCCAGGTCCAGGTCACCGCG
The DNA here is from genome assembly GCF_902498195.1 of Pseudomonas fluorescens. GTDB lineage: Bacteria > Pseudomonadota > Gammaproteobacteria > Pseudomonadales > Pseudomonadaceae > Aquipseudomonas > Aquipseudomonas fluorescens_BU. The sequence goes on from NZ_CABVIY010000007.1 coordinate 252,853, forward strand.
CGCCACGTCGACGAAGCTCTTGCCGTCGAAGTCGCTGAGGTAGCTCATCAGCCACTCGTCGATACGATCGGTCAGCAGCAGCACTTCGATGCCTTTCTTGCGGAAGACTTCCAGGTGCGGGCTGTTTTTGACTTGCGCGTAGGTTTCGCCGGTCAGGTAGTAAATCTTGTCCTGACCTTCCTTGGCGCGAGCCAGGTAATCGGCCAGGCCGACAACCTGCTCACCTTCATCACCGTTGGTCGATGCGAAGCGCAGCAGGCCAGCGATTTTTTCCTTGTTGGCGAAGTCTTCTGCCGGGCCTTCTTTCATGACCTGGCCGAAATTCTTCCAGAAGCCCTTGTATTGCTCAGGCTCGTTTTTCGCCAGTTTCTCCAGCATGTCCAGGACGCGCTTGGTCAGCGCCGACTTCATGGAGTCGATGATCGGGTCTTTCTGCAGGATTTCCCGCGACACGTTCAGCGACAGGTCGTTGGAGTCGACCACGCCCTTGATGAAGCGCAGGTACAACGGCAGGAACGACTCGGCCTGGTCCATCACGAACACGCGCTGCACGTACAGCTTCAGGCCTTTCGGCGCTTCACGCTGGTACAGGTCGAACGGCGCACGGGCCGGCACGTAGAGCAGCGAGCTGTATTCCAGCTTGCCTTCGACCTTGTTGTGGCTCCAGCTCAGCGGGTTTTCGAAGTCGTGGGCGATGTGCTTGTAGAACTCCTGGTATTCCTCGTCCTTCACTTCAGTGCGAGGGCGGGTCCACAGGGCGCTGGCGCGGTTGACGGTTTCCCATTCAACGGCTGTTTTTTCCTCGCCTTCGACGGCTGCCGCTTCTTTCGGCAATTCGATCGGCAAGGCGATGTGGTCGGAATACTTCTTGATGATGTTGCGCAGGCGCCAGCCGTCGGCGAACTCGTCTTCACCGGATTTCAGGTGCAGCACGATGCGGGTGCCGCGCTCGTCCTTGTCGATGGTAGCGACTTCAAACTCGCCCTCACCCCTGGACGACCAGTGCACGCCTTCGCTGGCCGGGCTGCCGGCACGACGGCTGAACACGTCGACTTTGTCGGCGACGATGAATGCGGAGTAAAAACCGACGCCGAACTGACCAATCAGGTGCGAGTCTTTCTTCTGATCGCCCGACAGGTTTTTCATGAAGTCGGCGGTGCCGGACTTGGCGATGGTCCCCAGGTGGGTGATCACATCTTCACGGCTCATGCCGATGCCGTTGTCTTCGAGCGTGACGGTCTTGGCGTCCTTGTCGAAGCTCACACGGATTTTCAGTTCGGCGCCGCCTTCCAGCAATTCTGGCTTGGACAGCGCTTCGAAACGTAGTTTGTCTACAGCGTCAGAGGCGTTCGAGATCAGTTCGCGAAGGAAAATTTCCTTGTTGGAATACAGCGAATGGATCATGAGGTGCAGCAGCTGCTTTACCTCGGTCTGGAAGCCCAGGGTTTCCTTTTGAGTTTCCACACTCATGGTCATCAAACTCCAATCAGATGGCATAAGCCGCGACCAAGAGGGTCTGCGGCGGGTTGTCATCAGAGTTGGGGGCTCCGTTCAGGATTTCAAGGGCTCCTCCAGTTTGAAATGCGCCCGGGCCGTGGCAATGGGCTCGCCTTCGGTGCTTTGCCACGCCGTGATCGCTACGTTCGCCACACGGCGTCCCTGGCGGCACACCTGGCATCGGGCCCAGGTATCGCGGAACTGGCCGGCACGCAGGTAATCGAGGGAAAAGTCGATGATCTTCGGCACGCCCGGAGAGCCGGTAGCCACCAGCAGGTGCAGCGCGGCAGACAGCTCCATGAAACCGGCAATCACGCCGCCATGGATAGCGGGCAACAAGGGATTGCCAATGTTGTCCTTGTTCGCTGGCAGACGAAACAGCAATTCATCCCCCACCCGCGAGCACTCGACGCCGATCAGCATGGCGTAGGGAATCAGTTGTAGCAGCGAACTGTAGTCACCCTGCTCATGGGCCTGCCTGAGTTGTTCCTGAAACGTGTCAGTCATTTCGCACCTCCGGCGATCGCACCACCAAAGCCCTTGGTGCCTTTGATGCCCTTGCCCATGCGCATGAAGGTACCCACGACATGGGCAATGGGCTGTTCGGGATCGTCCTGGTAGGCAAAGCCGCGGGCAAAGATTACGTCGGTGGTCACCCGGTAGCATTGGGCGAAACCGTAGACATCCTTGTGCGGCTCGGCGGCGTGCATGTAGTCGATGCGCAGGTCGAGGGTCGGGCAGACTTCGAATTCCGGCAGCACGCAGAGCGTGGACATGCCACAGGCGGTGTCCATCAGCGTGGTCAGTGCGCCACCATGAATCACACCGGTTTGCGGGTTGCCAACGATCTGCGGGCTATAAGGCAGCACCACCGTCAGCCCTTCACTGCTGGCAGTGTGAACTCGCAAACCAAGGACCTGACAATGTCGCAGCGCAGATAAAAAACGTATTGCACGCTCAAAAACGGGGTTCTCGGCCATTTGATAACAACTCTTATTAAACATTCTTAAAGTGCAGTAGCGGTCCAGGTAAAAGTTCCGTGTTAGAACAAACTTATATATCTGAACGATTTGAGGAACTTAACCTGCAGGGGCGTGCTCGAAAGGCCAGTAGATATTTTCCATAAGGAGAAACACCCCATGCGTAAGACTTTAGCTATTGCCTTGATGTTGACCGCTTCCCTCGGTCTCGCTGCCTGCGATAAAAAATCCGAGGACAAAGCTCAAGAAGCTAACAAACATGCTGAGCAAGCTCAGCAAGATATGAGCAAAGCTCAGGATAAAGTGAACGACGCAGCGAAAGAAAACGCCGAAGCTGCCAAAGCTCAGGCTGAATCGAACGAAGCAGCTGCAAAAGAAGCACCTAAAAACTGAAACAGTTTTTAGCGTGATAAAGAAAGCCCGCCAAGTGCGGGTTTTCTTTTGTCTGTCATTTGATTTGTTTCGTCAGCATTAGAGCAAAATTGTGCGAAAAGTCGGACTAATCATCAGCAACAACGAACAGACCAATCCCACCAGCCAAACCAGACTGCGCTGCCAGGCCAGATCTTTCCAGTAACACACCAAATAGATCAATCGTGAGATCACGAAGATGATCGCCAGCAAGTCGATGAGCCATCCCGCCGTCTGCGTGGTATGCGCCATCAACACGCCCACGGCAAACAAGATGAACGCTTCAAAACTATTCTGATGTGCCGCCACCATACGGGCGCCAAAACCCGTGAGTTGTGACTGCTGTTGGCGCGGCAGATGATTATTGTAACCACCCTGCTCTTTCATGGCCGTGGTCACGGGCATGCGCGCCACGTAAATCAGCACGGCACTGATCAACACACACCAGAACGGAATACTCATCAAGCGACCTCTTTATTCACCTCGGGCAATGGCGCCTCTGTAGGGGTATAGACCATCACGTCGAGAACGTCGGAGTGGAACTCGCGCCGATACAGGACGAACACCACGCCCGCACTCATCAACATGAACAACCACGGGCTGACGAACCAGGCCAGCATGGTCATGCCGAAGTAATAGGAACGCAGGCCGAAGTTGAACTGGTTGGCGGCCATCGAGATGACACGCGCCGCCCGGGCGGCAAAAGCCTTGCGCTCCTGTTCAGACACATGGCGCTCACCGACCATGGGCGCCGAGCCCACCAGAATGGCGGCAAAGTTGTACTGACGCATGCACCAGCTGAAGGTAAAGAACGCATAGACGAACACCAGCGCCAGGCACAGCAACTTGATCTCCGACATCCCCTGGGAAGCCTGTTGCACCATTGGAATGTCCGCCAGCAGCGACACCGCCCTTTCGGACGCCCCGAGCACCGTGAGAATACCGGCCAGGATAATCAGCGTGCTGGAGGCGAAGAACGACGCGTTGCGCTCCAGGTTGCCGATCACGCTGGCGTCGGCGATGCGGTTGTCGCGCAGCAGCATGCGGCGCATCCAGTCTTCTCGGTAAAGATGCAGAACACTGGCCAGACACGCGGTGTCACGGCCCTTCCATGTCGCATAGCGGGTGTAACCGCCCCAGCAGACGACGAACCAGATGGCGGCAAGGATGTGGATCAGGTTGGCTTGGATGAACGACATGCAGGTCCTTGTGATGTGTTTGCGATGTACAAAGATCCTGTGGGAGCGGGCTTGCTCGCGAAAGCGGAGTGCCAGGCAACCTCTATGTTGAATGATAAACCGTCTTCGCGAGCAAGCCCGCTCCCACACAGTTAGTGCTTCGACGTTAGTTCAGGGAAAAAGACACTGCCTCTTGCCCATAAAAAATGCCCCGTATCGATTGATACGGGGCATTTCTGTTGTTGCTCAAAGGCCCGCTTGTGACGGGCCTGTGAAACTTACGCCAACGCTTCGACACGCTTGCCCAGCAAGCGATCGCAAACCACGGCGACCACCAGCGTCATCACCGAAGGCACCAGCCACGCCAGGCCTTGCTCGCTCAATGGCAAGTGGGCCAGTTGCGTCGGCATCCAGTCCGCCAGGCCAGCGCCCTTCAGGGCATCGATCAAGCCGAAGATGAACGACACCAGCATCACCGGACCGACGATGCGCCCCTGCTCATGCCAGAAGTCCTTACAGAAGCTCAGGGCCACCAGGGCGATGCACGGCGGGTAGATCGCGGTCAGTACCGGGATCGAGAACGCAATCAGCTTGGTGAGGCCCAGGTTGGACACCAGCAGGGAAAACGCGGCCAGGATAATCACCAGGGTCTTGTAGGACAGTGGCAGTACACGGCTGAAGTACTCGGCGCAGGCGCAGGTCAGACCGACCGCCGTGACCAGGCAGGCCAGGGAAATCAGCACCGCGAGGAACCCGCTGCCCAGCGAACCGAAGGTGTGTTGCACATAGGCGTGCAACACCGCCGCACCGTTGGTGGCGCCAACGGCCACTTCATGGCTGCCCGAACCGAGGCGGAACAGGCTGATGTATACCAGCGCCAGGCCCACGCCGGCGATCAGGCCGGCAATGATCGCGTAACGGGTGATCAGCGCCGGCGATTCGACGCCGCGGGAGCGGATCGCGTTGACGATAACAATGCCGAACACCAGGGCGCCGAGGGTATCCATGGTCAGGTAACCATTGATGAAACCCTGGGAGAAAGGTGCCGCGACGTATTCAGGCGTGGCCTGGCCAATATCACCGGCCGGCAAGGCGAATGCCGCGATGCCGAGTACGGCCAGGGCGATGATCTTCAGGGGAGCGAGGAAACGCCCTACGGTATCCAGCAGCCGGCCCGGGTAGAGCGAGATGAAGAACACCAGCAGGAAATACACCGAGCTATAGAGGAACAGCGCCAGCGGGCTTTCACCGGTCAGCGGTGCAAGACCCACTTCGAAGGACACGGTCGCGGTACGCGGCGTGGCAAACAGCGGCCCCACGGCCAGGTAACACGCAGCGGCCAGCAGGCCACCGGCGACTTTGCCGATCGGGCTGCTCAACGCATCCATGGCTCCACCGACCTTGGCCAGCGCCACAACGGTGATCACCGGCAGACCCACCGCCGTGACCAGGAAGCCCAGCGCCGCCATCCAGACGTTAGGCCCGGACTGCAAACCGACGATAGGCGGGAAGATGATGTTGCCGGCCCCGACGAACAGGGCAAACGTCATAAAACCAAGTGCCAGGATGTCCTGACCTTTCAACACTTTCATTAAGGAAATACCACACTACTGAATCGGAATTTAGAGAGGGGTTTCCCTTATGGATGAGGGAAATGCAGTCGGTCCGTATGGGACTGACCCGTTTAGCGCGTAGCTGCCTTGTGGGCGGCGGACGCAAAAATGGCGGCTAGCCTAACGAATTTGTCTGACAAACGCACTGTTAGAGGGCGAACTATCCGATCTACGACATTTTCGTGTCGCGTTTATGTATGAGAAGCAGCCACAAGCTGCAAGTTTCAAGCTTGAAGCTTGCAGCTGCTCCCAAACGACAAAGGCCACCCGAAGGTGGCCTTTGTTTGGTAAAGCGTCAGCTAAGCGCGAGGCTTACTTGACAGCCCAACCGGTCAGCTCGGCCAGGGCCTTGCCGATGTCTGCCAGCGAACGCACGGTTTTAACGCCTGCGTCTTGCAGCGCAGCGAATTTCTCGTCTGCAGTGCCTTTGCCGCCAGAGATGATTGCGCCAGCATGGCCCATGCGCTTGCCCGGAGGAGCAGTCACACCAGCGATGTAGGAAACAACCGGCTTGGTCACGTGTGCCTTGATGTAGGCAGCCGCTTCTTCTTCAGCCGAACCGCCGATCTCACCGATCATGACGATCGCTTCGGTCTTCGGGTCTTCCTGGAACAGCTTCAGGATGTCGATGAAGTTCGAACCCGGGATCGGGTCACCGCCGATGCCGACGCAAGTCGACTGACCGAAACCGGCGTCAGTGGTCTGCTTCACAGCTTCGTAGGTCAGGGTGCCGGAACGGGAAACGATACCGACCTTGCCTGGCAAGTGAATGTGACCTGGCATGATGCCGATCTTGCATTCGCCTGGAGTGATCACGCCTGGGCAGTTAGGGCCGATCAGGGTAACACCCAGCTCGTCGCACTTAACTTTAGCGTCCAGCATGTCCAGGGTAGGAATGCCTTCGGTGATGCAGACGATCAGCTTGATGCCGCCGAAAGCAGCTTCCAGGATCGAGTCCTTGCAGAAAGGAGCCGGAACGTAGATCACGCTGGCGGTGGCGCCAGTGGCAGCTACGGCGTCTTTCACGGTGTTGAACACTGGCAGGCCCAGGTGCTCGGTGCCGCCTTTGCCTGGAGTTACACCACCAACCATCTTGGTGCCGTACTCGATGGCTTGCTGGGTGTGGAAACTACCTTGCGAACCGGTAATACCCTGGCAGATAACTTTGGTGTCTTTATTGATCAGGACGCTCATTATTTGCCCTCCGCAGCTTTGACAACTTGTTGAGCAGCGTCGGTCAGGCTGGTAGCAGCGATGATGTTCAAACCGCTTTCTGCCAGTACTTTAGCGCCCAGCTCAGCGTTGTTGCCTTCAAGGCGAACAACAACCGGGATTTTCACGCCGACTTCTTTCACTGCACCGATGATGCCTTCGGCAATCATGTCGCAACGAACGATGCCGCCGAAGATGTTAACCAGTACTGCAGCGACGTTGGTGTCGGACAGAATGATCTTGAACGCTTCGGTAACGCGTTCTTTGGTAGCACCGCCGCCCACGTCGAGGAAGTTGGCTGGCTTGCCGCCATGCAGGTTGACGATGTCCATGGTACCCATGGCCAGGCCAGCACCGTTGACCATGCAACCGATGTTGCCTTCCAGCGCTACGTAGTTCAGTTCGAACTTGGCAGCGTGCGCTTCGCGCGGATCGTCTTGCGACGGATCGTGGAAAGTCTTCAGCTTAGGCTGACGGTACATGGCGTTGGCGTCGATGTTGATCTTGGCGTCCAGGCAGTGCAGATCGCCGTCAGCCTTGATCACCAGCGGGTTCACTTCCAGCAGAGCCAGGTCGTGATCCTTGAACAGCTTGGCCAGACCCACGAAGATCTTGGCGAACTGAGCAACCTGCTTGCCTTCCAGACCCAGCTGGAATGCCAGCTCGCGACCCTGGAATGGCTGAGCGCCAACCAGTGGATCGATAGTGGCTTTCAGAATTTTTTCTGGCGTGTCGTGAGCGATTTTCTCGATGTCCACGCCACCTTCGGTGGAAGCCATGAACACGATGCGACGGCTCGAACGGTCAACGACAGCGCCCAGGTACAGCTCTTTAGCGATATCAGTGCACGATTCAACCAGGATCTTGGTGACTGGCTGACCATTGGCGTCAGTCTGGTAAGTCACCAGACGCTTGCCCAGCCACTGCTGTGCGAAGGCTTTGGCGTCTTCTTTGCTGCGAACCAGCTTGACGCCGCCCGCTTTACCGCGACCACCGGCGTGGACCTGGGCTTTGACAACCCACTCGCTGCCGCCGATTTTGTCGCAAGCTTCTGCTGCTGCTTCCGGGGTGTCTACCGCGTAACCGGTGGATACTGGCAGGCCGTACTCAGCGAACAGCTGCTTACCCTGATACTCGTGAAGATTCATGCTTATTACCGTCTTCGTTAGGTACTGCGCATTCGGTGCTGCACTCATTCAAGTGCCGCACCACCTGTGACTGCTGCTTGCATAGCCTTTCCGGACAACCGGTGCAGCTATGCAAGGCTGCGTCCAGCGGATATTCCGCGGTGAGTCTTGCACGCAAGGCTCACGACGGGCCATTCCGCCGTGGTTTCTTATTGTCTTAACGCTTCTTGCGGTTGGCGATGTGGATGGCGCCGCCATTCACTGCCAAAGCAGCTTCGTGCAAGGCTTCGGACAGGGTCGGATGGGAGAAAACCATCATGCCCAGATCTTCAGCGCTGGTGCCGAATTCCATACCGATCGCGCCCTGCTGAACCAGTTCTGCAGCGCTTGGGCCAATCACGTGGACGCCCAATACGCGGTCTGTCTTGGCATCTGCGATGACCTTGACGAAACCGCCGGTATCGTTGGCAGCCATGGCACGGCCAGAGGCTGCGAACGGGAAGGTGCCGACGTTAACGTCTACGCCTTCAGCTTTCAAGGCCTGCTCGGTTTTACCGACCCACGCGATTTCCGGGTGAGTATAAATAACCGAAGGGATCAGGTCATAGTTCATCTGGGCCTTGTGGCCCTTGATGCGCTCGACAACCATGATGCCTTCTTCCGACGCCTTGTGCGCCAGCATCATGCCGCGAACCACGTCACCGATGGCGTAGACGCCCGGTACGGTGGTGGCGCAGTGATCGTCAACGTGCACGAAACCGCGCTCGTCGAGGGTCACGCCACAGTCGGCAGCCAGCAGATCAGTGGTCACCGGACGGCGACCAACGGCTACGATCAGCTTGTCGAAGGTAATGTTCTGTTCGCCGTTGGCATCGGTGTAGTTCACAACGACTTCGTCGCCGTTCACTTTGGAACCGGTCACGCGAGCGCCCAGCTTGATGTCCAGGCCCTGCTTGGTCAGGGTTTTCAGCGCTTCCTTGGAAACGGCTGCGTCAGCGGCCATCAGGAAAGTGTCCAGGGCTTCCAGGACAGTCACTTCTGCACCCAGACGGGACCAGACCGACCCCAGTTCCAGACCGATCACGCCAGCGCCGATCACGCCCAGACGTTTAGGTACGGATTGGAATTCCAGGGCGCCGGTGGAGTCGACGATGACATTCTGGTCGACCGGAGCCGGTGGAATGTCGATCGGACGCGAACCTGGGGCCAGGATGACGTTTTCGGCTTCGATGATTTCAACCGAACCGTCAGGCTTGGTGACTTCGACTTTCTTGCCAGCCAGCAGTTTGCCGTGGCCCTGGATCGAAGTGACGCCGTTGGCCTTGAACAGGGTCGCAACGCCGGAGGTCAGACCTTTGACGATGTTGGCCTTGCGGCCGACCATCGCTGGCACGTCCATGGTCACGCCAGCGTGGTTGATACCGTGGATCGCGAAGCCGTCCTGCGCTTCGTGGAATTTCCACGAGCTGTCCAGCAGGGCCTTGGACGGAATGCAGCCGACGTTCAGGCAGGTACCGCCCAGCGCCAGTTTGCCTTCCTTGTCGGTGTACTTCTCGATGCAGGCAGTGGTGAGACCCAGCTGGGCGGCCTTGATGGCAGCCACGTAGCCGCCAGGGCCCGCACCGATCACTACTACGTCAAATTTCTGCGACATTCAAAAAATCCTCTTGAGCGAAAAGCTTCAAGCCACAAGCTCCAAGCCAAGCTGCCCTTTCCTGCAGCTTGTCACTTGAAGCTTGTCGCTGCTTCTATCAGATATCCAGCAACAGACGAGCCGGATCTTCCAGCAGGTTCTTGATGGTCACCAGGAAGGTTACAGCTTCTTTGCCATCGATCAGGCGGTGATCGTAGGACAGTGCCAGGTACATCATCGGACGGATAACGACCTGGCCGTTGATGGCCATAGGACGCTGGATGATGTTGTGCATGCCCAGGATGGCCGCTTGCGGCGGGTTGACGATCGGGGTCGACATCATCGAACCGAAAGTACCGCCGTTGGTGATGGTGAACGTACCGCCGGTCATCTCGTCCATCGACAGTTTGCCGTCACGGGCTTTCTTGCCGAAAGTGGCGATGCCGCCTTCGATTTCAGCCAGGCTCATCAGTTCGGCGTTACGCAGAACCGGTACAACCAGGCCGCGGTCGCTGGAAACAGCCACACCGACGTCAGCGTAGCCGTGGTAAACGATGTCAGCACCGTCGATCGACGCGTTGACGGCCGGGAAGCGTTTCAGCGCTTCGGTGGCCGCCTTGACGAAGAACGACATGAAGCCCAGGCGCACGCCGTTGTGGGACTTCTCGAACAGATCCTTGTACTTCGAACGCAGGGCCATGACTTCGGTCATGTCGACTTCGTTGAACGTGGTCAGCATCGCCATGTTCGACTGAGCTTCTACCAGGCGCTTGGCCACGGTAGCGCGAACGCGGGTCATCGGAACGCGCTTCTCGATGCGATCGCCAGCAGCGAACACCGGAGCAGCAGCGGCAGGTGCAGCGGCCTTGGCAGGCGCGGCAGCCGGAGCGGCTTTCTTGGCAGCAACGGCTGCAACCACGTCTTCCTTGGTCACGCGACCGCCTTTGCCCGTGCCGGCAACGGAAGCGATGTTGATGCCGTTTTCTTCAGCCAGCTTGCGAGCAGCCGGTGCAGCAACAGGATCGTCTTCGCCTTCGGCAGCCGGGGCGGCAGCTTGAGCAGCGGCAGCCGGAGCAGCAGCGGCTGGCGCTGCAGCAGCACCGCCTTCAACGATCGAGCCCAGCACTTCGTCGGACAGAACGGTGTCGCCTTCGCTCTTGACGATAGCGCCCAACACGCCGTCAGCGGTCGCCAACACTTCCAGTACGACTTTGTCAGTTTCGATGTCGACGATCAGTTCGTCGCGCTTGACGGCGTCGCCCGGCTGTTTGTGCCAGGTGGCAACGGTGCCATCGGCAACCGATTCCGGGAAAGTGGGGGCTTTGATTTCGATAGCCATTATCTGTGGTCCTTAAATTCGGTTTCAGGTGCGCGAAGGCGTTAAACAGTAAAGGCGTCTTGCAGCAGTTTTTCCTGCTGCTCAGCGTGCATCGATGCGTAACCGCATGCCGGTGCAGCAGAAGCCTCACGGCCCGCGTACTCGAGTACGAGAGACTTGTTGAGGTTGCTGATGCTGCGACGCATGTGGTGTTGGCTGCAGTACCACGCACCCTGGTTCATCGGCTCTTCCTGACACCACACGGCATGCTTGACGTTGGTGTAAGGCGCCAGGACTTCTTTCAAGTCGTCCTCAGGGAATGGGTACAGCTGCTCGATACGCACGATGGCGATGTCGTCACGACCTTCGGCACGGCGTTTTTCCAGCAGGTCGTAGTAGACCTTGCCGCTGCACAGAACAACGCGCTCGACCTTGTTCGGGTCCAGGGCATCGATTTCCGGGATAACGGTCTGGAACGAACCTTCTGCCAGATCTTCCAGCGTCGAGATGGCCAGCTTGTGGCGCAGCAGCGACTTCGGAGTCAGAACGATCAACGGCTTGCGCAGCGGGCGAATCACCTGACGACGCAGCAAGTGGTAGATCTGGGCTGGCGTGGTCGGTACCGCTACCTGAATGTTGTGCTCGGCGCACAGCTGCAGGTAACGCTCCAGACGAGCCGAGGAGTGCTCCGGACCCTGACCTTCATAACCGTGCGGCAGCAGCATGGTCAGACCGCAAAGACGGCCCCACTTGTGCTCGCCACTGGTGATGAACTGGTCGATAACCACCTGGGCACCGTTGGCAAAGTCGCCGAACTGGGCTTCCCAGATCACCAGCGCATCAGGCGTGGTGGTCGAGTAACCGTATTCGAATGCCAGTACGGCTTCTTCGGACAGGAACGAATCGTACAGGTCGAAACGTGGCTGGCCGTCGTACAGGTTTTGCAGCGGGATGTAGGTCCCCGCGTCTTTCTGGTTGTGCAGCACGGCGTGACGGTGCGAGAACGTACCGCGACCGATGTCCTGACCCGTCATGCGGATCGGGTGACCTTCGAATGCAAGGGTCGCGTACGCCATGGTTTCGGCGTAACCCCAGTTGATCGGCAGGCCGCCGGCTTGCATTTTCTGACGGTCTTCGTAGATTTTCGAAACCTGGCGCTGAACCACGAAACCTTCTGGAATTTCCAGCAGCTTGGCGGACAGTTCCTGCAAGGTCTTCAGGTCGAAGCGCGTGTCGTGACGCGCGGTCCAGGCGTGGCCCAGATACGGACGCCAGTCCACGAACAACTCTTTGTTCGGCTCCTTGACCAGGCTTTTCACTACGTGCAGACCGTTGTCCAGCGCGTTGCGGTACTCGTCGACTTTCGCCTGAACACGCTCAACGTCCAGCACACCGCTCTGGGTCAGGCGATCGGCATACAGCTCACGGGTGGTGCGCTGCTTGGTGATCTGCTGATACATCAGTGGCTGGGTGCCGCTTGGTTCGTCAGCCTCGTTGTGGCCGCGACGACGGTAGCAGACCAGGTCGATCACCACGTCACGCTTGAACTGCATGCGGTAGTCGATGGCCAGCTGGGTCACGAACAATACGGCTTCCGGATCATCACCATTCACATGGAGGATCGGCGCCTGGATCATTTTCGCGACGTCGGTGGCGTACTCGGTGGAACGCGAGTCCAGCGGGTTGCTGATGGTGAAACCAACCTGGTTGTTGATCACGATGTGCACAGTGCCGCCGGTCTTGAAACCGCGGGTCTGCGACATCTGGAAGGTTTCCATCACCACGCCCTGACCGGCGAATGCCGCGTCACCGTGGATCGAGATCGGCAGAACCTTCTCACCGGTAGGATCGTTACGACGGTCCTGACGGGCACGAACCGAACCCTCGACCACTGGAGAGACGATTTCCAGGTGGGACGGGTTGAAGGCCATGGCCAGGTGAACTTCACCGCCGGTGGTCATGACGTTGGACGAGAAGCCCTGGTGGTATTTAACGTCACCGGAACCCAGCTCGACCTTCTTCTTGCCTTCGAACTCGTCGAACAGCTCGCGCGGGTTCTTGCCGAAGGTGTTGACCAGTACGTTCAGGCGGCCACGGTGGGCCATGCCGATCACGATTTCCTTGGTGCCGTAGGAACCGGAGCGCTGGATCAGCTCGTCGAGCATCGGAATCAGGCTCTCGCCGCCTTCCAGGCCGAAACGCTTGGTGCCCGGGTATTTGGTACCCAGGTATTTTTCCAGGCCTTCGCCGGCGGTGACGCGCTCGAGCAGGTGGCCCTTGATGTCGGCGGAGTAGGTCGGACGGCCACGCACGCTTTCCAGACGCTGCTGGAACCACTGGCGCTGTACGGAATCGGTGATGTGCGTGAATTCAGCGCCGATGGTGCGGCAATATGTCTGCTGCAACGCTTCGTGAATTTCGCGTAGGCTCGCTTCCTCTTTGCCGATGAACAGGTCGCCGGCACGGAAGGTCGTATCAAGATCGGCATTGGTCAAGCCGTAATGATTGATCGACAGGTCTGCAGGTGCAGGACGCTGCCACAGCCCCAGCGGGTCAAGCTGGGCTGCCTGGTGGCCACGCATACGGTAGGCCTGGATCAATCGCAGCACTTCAACTTGCTTCTTCTCGTGCTCACTGCTCACGCTGCCGGCGGAAACCGGTTGGGCGCGGCGCTGGTTCTTTGCCAGCAAGACGAAATGATCGCGAATCGTGGAGTGCGAAACATCGGTGGCAGAGTTACCGTCAGCGGGCAACTTCTGGAAGTAGGTGCGCCACTCTTCTGGCACAGCGTTAGGGTCGTGCAGGTAGAGCTCGTAGAGCTCTTCCACATAGGCAGCGTTACTACCGGACAGGTAGGCGCTGTTCCACATGCGCTGCATCACGCTTTCTTGCATGCTTGGTCACCCTCGGTTAGGGGAACACCACCGGCGTCGACACCGAGCAAACTTGCAGAAGTCCGAATGCAGCGACCAAAACAAGCCACTTAGGATCACGCTGATAGTCCGGGTACCAGCCCGGATGCCCCTGCTTGTCTCATTTCTTCAAAATAAGAGCCGCAGCTTTGTGAGCTGCTGCTCAGGTTAAAACTACGGCGCCGGTTGAAGCCTGCGCCGCAGCATCTACGGGTACAGCGGTTCTACGGGTACAGCAGCTGAATCACACGCCGCTCGAGAGCAACATGTTACGGATGTGACCGATGGCCTTAGTCGGGTTCAGGCCTTTCGGACATACGTTGACGCAGTTCATGATCCCGCGGCAGCGGAATACGCTGAACGGGTCATCCAGCGAAGCCAGACGCTCGGACGTCTTGGTGTCGCGGCTGTCTGCCAGGAAGCGGTACGCTTGCAGCAGGGCAGCCGGGCCCAGGAACTTGTCCGGGTTCCACCAGAAGGACGGGCAAGAGGTCGAGCAGCAAGCGCACAGGATGCACTCGTACAGACCGTCGAGCTTTTCACGCTCTTCAGGGGACTGCAGACGCTCGATGGCCGGAGCCGGCGTGTCGTTCTGCAGGAATGGCTTCACCTTCTCGTATTGCTTGTAGAAGATGCTCATATCGACGACCAGGTCACGGATAACCGGCAAACCTGGCAGAGGACGAACGACCAACTTGTTACCTTTTACAACAGCAGACAGCGGCGTGACGCAGGCCAGGCCATTCTTGCCGTTGATGTTCATGCCGTCGGAACCGCAAACGCCTTCACGGCAAGAGCGACGATAGGAGAAACCTTCGTCCTGCTCTTTGATCAGGGCCAGCACGTCCAGCACCATCAAGTCTTTACCACCGGTATCGACCTGGAATTCCTGCATGAACGGCGCAGCGTCCTGATCAGGGTTGTAACGATAAACACTGACTTGCAACATGGCGGCCACCCTTAGTAAGTCCGAATCTTGGGTTCAAACGTCGGAACTGTCTTCGGCGAGAAGTTCACGGCACGCTTGGCAACGCGCTTCTCACCCGGGAAGAACAGGGTGTGGCACAGCCAGTTTTCGTCGTCACGGTCTTCGAAGTCTTCACGGGCGTGAGCACCGCGGGACTCTTTACGTACTTCGGCAGCGATGGCGGTAGCTTCAGCCACTTCCAGCAGGTTTTGCAGTTCCAGCGCTTCGATACGCGCCGTGTTGAACGCCTGCGACTTGTCGTTGATCTTGACGTTGGCGATGCGCTTGCGCAGATCGGCCAGCTGGGCAATACCCTTCTGCATGTATTCGCCAGTACGGAACACGCCGAAGTAGTTCTGCATGCAGCTTTGCAGCTCGCGACGCAGGGTGGCCACATCTTCGCCATCGGTACGGTTGTTCAATGCGTTCAGGCGCGCCAGGGCCGCTTCGATATCGGCTTCGGTGGCGTCGTCGTATTCGATGCCGTCGGTCAGCGCCTTTTCCAGGTGCAGGCCGGCAGCACGGCCGAAGACCACCAGGTCGAGCAGCGAGTTGCCGCCCAGGCGGTTGGCACCGTGAACCGATACGCAAGCCACTTCGCCTACAGCGAACAGGCCAGGGATGATGGTGTCTACGCCTTCGGCGTCCTGGGTGATCGCCTGGCCATGGATGTTGGTGGCAACGCCGCCCATCATGTAGTGGCAAGTCGGAACAACCGGAACCGGAGCAACCACCGGGTCAACGTGAGCGAAAGTCTTGGACAGTTCGCAGATACCAGGCAGACGGCTGTGCAACACTTCCTCGCCCAGGTGGTCGAGCTTGAGCATCACGTGGTCGCCATTCGGACCACAACCGTTGCCAGCGATGATCTCTTTAACCATCGAACGGGCAACCACGTCGCGACCTGCCAGGTCTTTCGCGTTAGGAGCATAACGCTCCATGAAACGCTCGCCGTGCTTGTTGATCAGGTAACCACCTTCACCACGGCAACCTTCAGTCACCAGTACACCGGCGCCGGCAATACCGGTCGGGTGGAACTGCCACATCTCGATGTCTTGTACCGGCACGCCTGCACGCAGGGCCATGCCGACGCCGTCACCGGTGTTGATCAGGGCGTTGGTGGTAGAGGCGTAGATACGGCCCGCACCGCCGGTCGCCAACACGGTGGCTTTCGCGCGGATGTAGGTGGTTTCGCCGGTTTCGATGCAGATCGCGATCACACCGACGAACTCGCCTTCCTGGTTTTTCACCAGGTCGACAGCGTAGTACTCGTTCAGGAACGTGGTACCGGCTTTCAGGTTGCCCTGATAAAGGGTGTGCAGCAGCGCGTGACCGGTACGGTCGGATGCGGCGCAAGTACGGGCAGCCTGCCCGCCTTTACCGTAATCCTTGGACTGACCGCCGAATGGACGCTGGTAGATACGGCCTTGTTCGGTACGGGAGAACGGCAGACCCATGTGGTCCAGTTCGAACACCGCGGCCGGGCCTTCCTGACACATGTATTCGATAGCGTCCTGGTCACCGATGTAGTCGGAACCCTTGACGGTATCGTACATGTGCCAGCGCCAGTCATCGTTCGGGTCGGCCGACGCGATGGCGCAGGTGATGCCGCCCTGTGCCGACACAGTGTGCGAACGGGTCGGGAACACCTTGGTGATCACGGCAGTCTTGTGGCCGCCTTGTGCCAGTTGCAGCGCTGCGCGCATGCCCGCACCGCCACCACCAATGATGATGGCGTCGAAAGAAATCGTTGGAATGTTAGCCATGAATCAGATACCCCAGAGAATCTGCACACCCCAGACGAAGTAAGCGAACATCGCAACGCCGCATACTGCCTGGAAAAGGAAACGTACTGCAGTCGCGGACTTGCCCAGCGCCATCGGCGTCAGGTAGTCGGTCGCGATGGTCCACATGCCGACCCAGGCGTGAGCGCCTAGGGCAACAAGGGCCAGCAGACTGAAGATACGCATCCCGTTGTGAGCGAACAGGCCATGCCATTGGTCGAAGCCAATGCCCGGATTCGCTGCGAGGTATCCGATCAGGAAGATGAAATAAGCCGCGAGAACAACCGCAGACACACGCTGCGCCATCCAGTCATAGAGGCCCGAACGCGAAAGGTTCGTAACGCTGGTTACCATATCCAAACTCCTGCCAGAACGATCAACACCACGGAAACGGCGATGATAATTTTCGAGCCCAGGCGGCCGCCTTCCAGCGTCTCGCCAATGCCCATGTCCATGATCAAATGGCGCACACCGGCAACCAGGTGATACAGCAGAGCGGATAGGAGGCCCCATGCTACGAACTTGGCCAGAGGGCTGGTCAAGGTTGCCTTCACGTCGGCAAAGCCTTCCTCGGAACCCAGGGATTTGCCCAATGCATAAAGCATGAAGCCGAGGCCCAGGAAGAGGATGATGCCGGAAACACGGTGAAGAAACGACGTAACGCCGGTGATGGGGAGCTTGATGGTCCTTAGGTCTAGGTTTACAGGTCGTTGGCTTTTCACGGCTTTTTTTTCACACTGAAGAGCCCCTAACAATCAGGGCAAAGTTGTTGGGGAGTGCACTGGTCAGGTAACCACCACCCAGGGAGGCGACCCCCAATAACGCAAGCCCAAAAGCCCTTGGCGGTCGGCTGCCGAGTATAGACAGTTAGGCTACTAATGACAACGCAAACGCCTAGCCCAAATAGCTGATTGCACAACTCGTATAAAAGGCGTAAATGGCAGGCAATTTCGAGAAAAAAGTCGGGTTAAAGCCTTCTGGAGCAAGACTTTAGGCAAATTGACATTCGAATTTATCTCACTATAGTGGTGCGGGCCCTGCGTGGGGGGTCTGTCTGATGATTTCAAGCATAAATAGGAGGCCACATGGCTGACAAAAAAGCGCAGTTGATCATCGAGGGCGCAGCCCCCGTCGAGCTGCCCATTTTAACCGGCACCGTTGGTCCCGATGTTATCGATGTTCGGGGCTTGACGGCCACGGGCCGTTTCACCTTTGACCCTGGTTTCATGTCGACCGCCTCCTGCGAGTCGAAGATCACCTATATCGACGGCGACAACGGCATCCTGCTGCACCGCGGCTACCCGATCGAACAGCTGGCTGAAAAGTCGGACTACCTGGAAACCTGCTATCTGCTGCTCAACGGCGAATTGCCGACCGCAGAACAGAAGGCCCAGTTCGTCAGCACCGTGAAGAACCACACCATGGTTCACGAGCAGCTGAAGACCTTCTTCAACGGCTTCCGTCGCGACGCTCACCCAATGGCCGTGATGTGCGGCGTAGTTGGCGCCCTTTCGGCCTTCTACCACGACTCCCTGGACATCAATAACCCGCAGCATCGCGAAATCTCCGCGATCCGCCTGGTTGCCAAGATGCCGACCCTGGCAGCGATGGTCTACAAGTACTCCATGGGCCAACCCATGATGTACCCGCGCAACGACCTGACGTACGCGGAAAACTTCCTGCACATGATGTTCAACACCCCGTGCGAGATCAAACCGATCAGCCCGGTGCTCGCCAAGGCCATGGACCGGATCTTCATCCTCCATGCCGACCACGAGCAGAACGCATCGACGTCCACCGTGCGCCTGGCGGGCTCTTCGGGTGCCAACCCGTTCGCCTGTATCGCCGCCGGTATCGCTGCACTGTGGGGCCCTGCCCACGGCGGCGCCAACGAAGCCGTACTGACCATGCTCGATGAAATTGGCGATGTCTCGAACATCGACAAGTACATCGCCAAGGCCAAGGACAAGAACGATCCGTTCAAGCTGATGGGCTTCGGTCACCGCGTTTACAAAAACCGCGACCCACGCGCTACCGTCATGAAGCAGACCTGCGACGAAGTGCTGAAGGAACTGGGCATCCAGAACGATCCGCAACTCGAACTGGCCATGCGCCTGGAAGAGATCGCCCTGACCGACCCGTACTTCATCGAACGCTCGCTGTACCCGAACGTCGACTTCTACTCGGGGATCATCCTCAAGGCGATCGGCATTCCAACCAGCATGTTCACCGTGATCTTCGCCCTGGCGCGGACCGTCGGCTGGATCTCCCACTGGAAAGAAATGCTCTCCAGCCCGTACAAGATCGGCCGCCCGCGCCAGTTGTACACCGGCTACGAGTCGCGTGACATCACCAAGCTGGAAGACCGCAAATAAGACCTGTCTTGCGATAACGTCTTAGCTGTACCGAGAACGGCCTCTATATAAATAGAGGCCGTTTTTGTTTGCGTCACATCAGCACTCACGCGCTGATCGTTCCCATGCGCTGCGTGGGAATGCCACCAGGGACGCTCCGCGTTCCGCTGACGACGCAAGGTTTGAACCCTGCGCACTGGCGACGCGGAGCGTCACGGGATGCATTCCCACGCAGCGCATGGGAACGGTTAACGTTAAAGCATCCGATAACCGCCCAATAAAAAATGCCCCGGTCTCTCGACCGGGGCATTTGCTTGCCGCTTTGAACTTGTAGCTTGCAGCTACCGTTAGTGCGAAACCGCCCCACTCGCCCCCAGGCCAGTCTGCGAACGAACGAACTGCGGGAAGAACAGCGCACGCTCGTTGTCAGCCGCAGTGGACTTGTCAGTGATCGAGAAGAACCAGATACCGACAAAGGCAATGATCATCGAGAACAGCGCCGGGTACTCGTACGGGAAGATCGCCTTCTCGTGATGCAGGATCTGCACCCAGATGGTTGGGCCAAGGATCATCAAGCCCACCGCACTCACCAGGCCCAACCAGCCGCCAATCATGGCGCCACGGGTGGTCAGCTTTTTCCAGTACATGGAAAGGAGCAGGACCGGGAAGTTGCAGCTCGCCGCGATGGAGAACGCCAGGCCCACCATGAACGCGATGTTCTGGCTTTCGAACAGGATGCCCAGCGCGATTGCCAGCACCGCCAGGGCGATGGTGGTGATTTTCGAGACGCGGATTTCATCCTTCTCGTTGGCCTTGCCTTTCTTGATCACGCTGGCGTACAGGTCGTGAGACACCGCCGACGCACCGGCCAGGGTCAGGCCGGCCACTACGGCCAGGATGGTCGCGAACGCCACCGCCGAAATGAAGCCCAGGAAGATGCTGCCACCGACCGCATTGGCCAGGTGCACCGCCGCCATGTTGTTACCACCCAACAACGCACCCGCCGCATCTTTGAAGGCCGGGTTGGTGCTGACCAGCAGGATCGCGCCGAAGCCGATGATGAAGGTCAGGATGTAGAAGTAACCAATGAAGCCGGTTGCGTACAGCACGCTCTTGCGGGCTTCCTTTGCATCACTCACGGTGAAGAAGCGCATGAGGATGTGCGGCAGGCCAGCGGTACCGAACATCAGTGCCAGGCCCAGGGAGAACGCGGAGATCGGATCTTTCACCAGGCCGCCCGGGCTCATGATCGCTTCACCTTTAGGGTGAACCTTGATCGCCTCGGAGAACAGCGCGTTGAAGTCAAAGTTGACATGCTTCATCACCATCAGCGCCATGAAGGAAGCGCCGGACAGCAGCAGGACAGCCTTGATGATCTGTACCCAGGTGGTCGCCAGCATGCCGCCGAACAGCACATAGGCGCACATCAGGATACCGACCAGGATCACCGCTACGTGGTAATCGAGGCCGAACAGCAGCTGGATCAGCTTGCCGGCACCGACCATTTGCGCGATCAGGTAGAACGCCACCACCACCAGCGAACCGCACGCGGACAGCGAACGGATCTGGGTCTGGCCCAGGCGATAGGACGCTACGTCGGCAAAGGTGTATTTGCCCAGGTTACGCAGGCGCTCGGCGATCAGGAACAGGATGATCGGCCAACCCACCAGGAAGCCGATCGAGTAGATCAGGCCGTCGTAGCCGGAGGTGAACACCAGCGCTGAAATACCCAGGAAGGACGCCGCCGACATGTAGTCACCGGCAATCGCCAGACCGTTCTGGAAACCGGTGATTTTGCCGCCCGCCGCATAGTAGTCGGCCGCCGACTTGTTGCGCTTGGACGCCCAGTAGGTGATGCACAGGGTTGCGCCGACGAACGCGACAAACATCACGATCGCGGAAACGTTAAGCGGTTGCTTCTGCACGGCGCCGGTCAGGGCGTCAGCGGCCCAGGCGCCAGGTGCGAAGGCTGCGATGCTCAATAGAGCCATTAGACGCCGGATCATTGCTGAGCCTCCTTGAGAATCGCATTGTTCAGGTCGTCGAATTCGCCATTGGCGCGTCGCACGTAGATCCCGGTCAGGATGAAGGCCGAAACAATCAGCCCGACACCGATCGGTATACCCCAGGTAATCGAGGACTCAGGGCTTATTTTCGCCCCCAGCACCTGCGGCCCGTAGGCAATCAAAAGGATGAATCCAGAGTAAAGCCCTAGCATGACCGCCGAAAGAATCCAGGCGAATCGTTCCCTCTTGCTAACCAGCTCCTTGAAGCGCGGGCTGTTTTGAATCGAGAGGTAAATGCTGTCGTTCATTGTTTTTATCCTCGCAGCACAGATTTAGTTGGAACGGTATCCACTCTATGCGGCTGCGGGGCAGGTTCCAGACGACCTTAGTCTTAGAACCACATGACGTATTCGCCATTTACCAGCAGGAAACAATTTGCAGGCCTCCAACATGACTGTAGGAGCTGCCGCAGGCTGCGATCTTTTGACTTTCGCTTTAAAAGCAAGATCAAAAGATCGCAGCCTGCGGCAGCTCCTACAGGGTATGCAGGCCTGACCTCAGATTACTTGGTCCAGTCAGCCACGCGCTCCGGGTGTTTGGCCACCCAATCCTTCGCCGCCGCTTCTGGCTTGGCGCCTTCCTGGATCGCCAGCATGACTTCGCCGATTTCGTCTTTCGAAGACCACTGGAAGTTCTTCAGGAACTTGGCCACTTCCGGTGCCTTGGTCGCCAGTTCTTTGCTGCCGATGCTGTTCACGGTTTCAGCCGCGCCATACACGCCTTTCGGGTCGTCCAGGAAGCGCAGTTTCCACTTGGCGAACATCCAGTGCGGCACCCAGCCTGTCACGGCAATGGATTCGTTTTTCTTCTCGGCACGGGTCAGCTCGGCAATCATGCCGGCGCCGGAACTGGCCTTGAGCTGATAGCCGGTCAGGTCGTAGTCCTTGATGGCCTGCTCGGTCTTGAGCATCACGCCTGAACCGGCGTCGATGCCGACGATGCGTTTTTTGAAGCTGTCGTCGGTTTTCAGATCTTCAAGTGACTTCGCCTTGACGTACTCCGGCACGATCAGGCCGATTTTCGCGTCCTTGAAGTTCGGGCCGTAGTCGACGACCTGATCCTTGTTCTTGGCCCAGTAATCGCCGTGGGTCACCGGCAGCCAGGCCGACAGCATGGCGTCGAGTTTGCCGGTGGCCACACCCTGCCACATGATGCCGGTAGCGACGGCTTGCAGCTTCACGTCATAACCGAGCTTCTGCTTGATCACTTCAGCCGCCACGTGAGTCGTTGCGACGCTGTCGGACCAGCCGTCAACGTAACCGATGCTCAAGGTCTTGGTTTCAGCGCTGGCGAGTGTGGAGCCCATCGCAAGCGCCAGAACGGCACCTGCACCTAAAAGTCGTCGCATCTTCATCGTTACTTCCCCGAAAGTGCTGCGCTCGACGGATGCCGAGTCGCGTCAACGTATTGTTATGGTGCACAGCGCCCCCATCACGCCCACCGCAAACCCGATCGATCATCAGCGCGATTTATCAACGAGGGTACTGACGCCTCGATAATCAACCTGACGCTCGTGGCGACCTTTTCTGCCAGCGACCTCAAGGCATCGAGAAACGACATCAGAACGCCATTAATCCCGCGCCAGACATACGCCTCAGGCAATCCGCCCGAACTTTGCATGTCAAATTCATGCGGGCCACCAAGCCCGCGACAAATGCAGGTAACATGCGCCGCTTTGCTCCCAGACGGCCTGACCATGCCCGCGACATTTCGCTTTCCTTTTTTTGCTTATCTGTTCGCCTGCCTGCTGGGGCTTTTTGCCCTCTGTGGCTTCTGGTATGGGCTCGGCAAGCCAGTGATCCTGCCGGACGCCGCGACCCCGACGCACAAGCTGCAATGCGCGTCCTACACCCCGTTCGACAAGGACCAATCGCCGTTCGACGTGCCGTTCAACCTGCGCCCCGAGCGCATGGACGCCGACCTCGCACTACTGGCAAAGAACTTCGAGTGTATCCGCACCTACTCCATGACCGGCCTCGATGCCCTGCCCGATCTGGCGCGCAAGCACGGGTTGAAGCTGATGATCGGCGCCTGGGTCAACAGCAATCCGGTGGACACCGAAAAAGAAGTCGACTTGCTGATCGCCTCGGCCAACGCCAACCCGGACGTGGTGACCGCGGTGATCGTCGGCAACGAAACCCTGCTGCGCAAGGAACTCACCGGCGCGCAACTGGCCAGGCTGATCACCAAAGTCAAAAGCCAGGTCAAACAGCCCGTCACCTATGCCGACGTCTGGGAGTTCTGGCTCAAGCACCCGGAAATCGCACCGGCGGTGGATTTCCTGACCATTCACTTGCTGCCGTACTGGGAAGATGACCCTTCCAACATCGACGCGGCGCTGCAACACGTGGCCGAAGTCCGCCAGGTGTTCGGCAACAAGTTCGCGCCCAAGGACGTGATGATCGGTGAAACCGGCTGGCCGAGCGAAGGCCGCCAGCGTGAAACAGCGCTGCCGAGCCGGGTCAATGAAGCCAAGTTCATTCGCGGTTTTGTCGCCATGGCCGAGCAGCAAGGCTGGCACTACAACCTGATCGAGGCCTTCGACCAACCCTGGAAACGCGCCAGCGAAGGTGCGGTGGGCGGGTATTGGGGGCTGTTCGATGCCGATCGCCAGGACAAGGGCGTACTGGCCGGGCCAGTGACGAACGTGCCGTACTGGTCGCAGTGGCTGGCAGTCGGTGCCTTGATTTTTGTCGGCGCGCTGTTCCTTGGCGGTCGTGTGCGCAGCACTCGCTCGGCGCTTGTGTTGCCGTTGCTGGGCGCCCTGGCCGCTTGCTCGATTGGCGCCTGGGGCGATCTGGCGCGGGTCACCACGCGGTTTACCAGCGAGTGGTTGTGGGTCGCCCTGCTGACCGCATTGAACCTGCTGGTGCTGGCCCACGCCGCGCTGACCTTAAGCCCTCGTACCGGTTGGCGTGGACGGGCATTCAACGTGCTCGAACGTCGATCAGGCTGGTTGTTGGCAGTGGCCGGGTTCGCGGCGGCGGTCACGATGCTGGAACTGGTGTTCGACCCGCGCTATCGCAGCTTCCCGAGCGTGGCATTCATCGTGCCCGCGCTGGTCTACCTGTGCCGCCCGGTGAGCGTGCCGCGCCGGGAAATCGCCTTGCTGACCTTCATCATCGGCGCCGGCATTGCGCCGCAGCTGTATCGCGAAGGGCTGGAGAACCAGCAGGCCTGGGGTTGGGCGCTGGTGAGCGGGTTGATGGTGGCGGCGTTGTGGAGGAGTTTGCGGGTTCGCAAGAGTTGCACTAGCGCCGATTAAACACTAGAAAGACCGTCGTCTTCCGACTGACCGAATTTTAGCGATGTGCTCTTGGAGGTCCCGGGGATACCTGGCGAAGTATTGATTCTTCACATGGTCTAACGCGGCTTGCGAGCTATCAACCCTGCGTTGAGCAAAAACAAGCCGCTTGTAATCCCGTTGATTGACAATGTCTGACGGATTGAAGTTTTCCACTTCGATTGTTCCATCTTTTCTCCTTGGCGGGGATGCGACAAAACGCTCAAGCACTGAGTACTGCTCATTGGCGGAATCCAGGACTTCTTGCGCTTGCATCCTCTCTGCCAGTGCGTGCTTCAGCTTTCCTAGATCACTTGACTGCGGAAGCGCCAAATCCAGCGCTTCAATCCGAGAAGTATGCAAATGCTCAAAATTTGAAATCGAGCGTGCAGAGTTTTGCGTGCCAAGGTTTTCAAGTTTTTTGGCTGAAGAAGATAATTTGTTTACGCCCTTACTGACGAGATCAGATGCAGCATTGCCCGCGGTGAGCGCCCGAAACCTAAAAAAAGAAGCAAGCACGAGACTGTGTCCACTAGGATCCACAAAATTGACCGGATCCCCCCCACAGTAGGCATACGCATTTATCCCACCCATCTCAAACGGGCTCAAATCATCCGGGCTATTGAATCTATTCAAAACCGAATTGAACGCGCGGTATCCCTTTCCGAGCAGATAGTGCCCAGTCATCCCATCCCGGCGTTCACCGGTGAACCCCAAGAGACTGATCAAGCCACTTTCAGGGGAACGATGACCAAAGGCCGAATAAGCGATCTGCTGATGCTGACCAGCTGCGACAGTATGCAAAACCGAGCCCTGAAGATCCGTCGCCAGTAGCGCGCAATCAACCTTCCCCGCCTCACGCTTTTGCTGCGCCAGCACCTGGGTTCCATGCTCAAAAAAGGAGTGTTGCGTCCCCCCCTGAATTTCAGTGGCCAACCGATCGTTTCGGTAAAAGCGCTGAATGCTCTGCTGACTCATAGGCGCACAACTCGCCAGTCGATCAGTCGGGTCGTACTGATAGCGGCATAACACCGTTAGTGGCTCATCCGTCATGACCATGCTCCGTTTCTTATCCAGGGGTTTGGATTTCTAGATTCGGAGTAAACCGGACGACTGTCTACTATCAGAACTGATAGGGAAAGAGATCTGCCAGTGGGATCTACAGCGTGGCTGATGGCCTCTTCGCGGGCAAGCCCGCTCCCACAGTTGCTCAGCGAATACAGAATTTGTGTACGGCGAAGACTCCTGTGGGAGCGTGGCTTGCCCGCGAAGACCGACTATCAGGCGCCGCCAGACGCCCTGACCAATCGCAACCCCGCAATCACCACCGCAAACACCGCCAGCGTCGTGTTGTACAGCGCCAGCGCCGGAAACCCGAGCACCAGCGCCAGCACCGCCAGCCACCACCCTGCCCGCCCTGGCAGCATGAAACCGATCACGGCGGCGACCAATGCGCTCCAGCCCAGGATCCCGAAGTGAATCATCAGGCCCAGGTTCGCACGGACCTGGCATTCCCAGCGACTCGCCTCATCCACGCAGAGGCCCACCCACTGCGCATCTTCCATGAATCCATAACGCGCGCCATAACTGGCGGCCAGCCATAACGGCAGCAAAACGAGCAGCAGAATCACGGGCAGACGGCGGGACATGGAGCACTCCAATAAGCGAAAACGGCGCCCAGCTTAATCGCCCGACAGCCTTAGGCAAGCGCTAACAACAGTTAACTGGTCATCCCCTCGTCGCAAAGTGTATCGTCCAGCTACTATTACTCCGAATTAGGCCTGTTTGGTGCCGATGCATGGCACTTTGGCGCAAATCCAGTGGTCATAGCCTGCGAACTTCATTCGGCACCTTTTCTAAGGGATTTAGTCATGCTCCGTTCTTTGCGCTTCGCCGCTCTGTTTAGCGGCCTAATATTGAGTGCGTCCGCACTGGCGGTCGACATCGACGCCGCCAGTTATGGCTACCCTTTGACCAACCCGTTTGAAGCGACCATCGCCACGACGCCGCCGGACCTGCGCCCGGACCTGCCGCTCGATGACGACATCGATCAATCGGACCGCACCGTCACGTTGCGCCCGGAGCGCCAATTCGAGCTGCCTGACAACTTCTGGGCGGTCAAGAAACTCACCTACCGCATCGCCACCCAGGACAAACCCGCACCGCTGATTTTCCTGATCGCCGGTACCGGCGCGCGCTATGACAGCAGCCTGAATGAGTACCTGAAGAAGCTTTACTACAAGGCCGGCTACCACGTGGTGCAACTGTCGTCGCCCACCAGTTTCGACTTCATCAGCGCCGCCTCGCGCTTTGCCACGCCCGGCATCACCAAGGACGACGCCGAAGACATGTACCGGGTGATGCAGGCCGTGCGCGCGCAAAACCCGAAACTGCCGGTGACCGATTACTACCTGACGGGCTACAGCCTGGGGGCGCTGGACGCGGCCTTCGTCGCGCACCTGGACGAAACCCGCCGCAGCTTCAACTTCAAGAAGGTCCTGCTGCTCAATCCGCCGGTCAATCTCTACACCTCGATCACCAACCTGGACAGACTGGTCCAGACCGAGGTCAAGGGCATCACCAACACCACCACTTTCTATGAGCTGGTGCTGAACAAACTGACCCGATACTTCCAGCAGAAGGGCTACATCGATCTCAACGATGCCCTGCTCTACGACTTCCAGCAGTCCAAGCAGCACCTGACCAACGAACAGATGGCCATGCTGATCGGCACCTCGTTCCGCTTCTCGGCAGCCGACATTGCCTTTACCTCCGACCTGATCAACCGCCGCGGCCTCATCACTCCACCGAAAACGCCAATCACCGAAGGCACCAGCCTCACGCCCTACCTCAAGCGTGCGCTGCAGTGCGACTTCGATTGCTACATCACCGAACAAGTCATTCCGATGTGGCGCGCTCGCACCGATGGCGGCAGCCTGCTGCAACTGATCGACCAGGTGAGCCTGTATGCGCTTGAGGACTACCTGCACAACAGCCCGAAAATCGCCGTCATGCACAACGCCGACGACGTGATCCTCGGTCCGGGCGACCTTGGTTTCCTGCGCAAGACGTTTGGCGATCGCCTGACCATTTACCCGCTGGGCGGCCACTGCGGCAACCTTAACTACCGCGTCAACAGCGACGCCATGCTGGAGTTCTTCCGTGGCTAAATACCTCCTGCTCATCGCCGCGTTACTCTGCGCAACCGCTGCCAATGCCGACAACAGCAAAGCCAACGCCCCGGTGGTCGTCGACAGCGACGGCTTCAAGGAGCCTCTGAGCAAGCTCAAGTTCAACCCGGGGCTGGATCAGCGCGAGTTCGAGCGCTCGACCCTCAGCGCGCTGAACGTCTATGACCCGCTGGAAGAGTGGAACCGTCGCGTTTACCACTTCAACTACCGGTTCGATCAATGGGTGTTCCTGCCGGTGGTCGATGGCTATCGCTACATCACGCCAAGCTTCCTGCGCACCGGTGTCAGCAACTT
Source organism: Pseudomonas fluorescens (assembly GCF_902498195.1). Classification (GTDB taxonomy): domain Bacteria; phylum Pseudomonadota; class Gammaproteobacteria; order Pseudomonadales; family Pseudomonadaceae; genus Aquipseudomonas; species Aquipseudomonas fluorescens_BU. Next base: position 280,673 of record NZ_CABVIY010000007.1, read on the forward strand.
CTTCAACAACCTCGGCGACGTGCCGAACCTGCTCAACAGCCTGTTGCAGTTCAAGGGCCAGCGCTCGATGGAAATCACCGGGCGACTGCTGCTCAACACCACCATCGGCATCGCCGGCCTGTGGGACCCGGCCACGGCCATGGGCCTGCCGCGCCAGAACGAAGACTTCGGCCAGACCCTGGGCTTCTATGGCGTACCCGGCGGCGCCTACTTTGTGCTGCCGATCCTCGGTCCTTCGAACCTGCGCGACACGGGCGGGCTGGTGGTCGACTTCAGCGCCGAGAACGCGATCAACTTCCTCAACGTTGCCGAAGTCAGCTCCAACCATCCGGAAGTGTGGATCCTGCGCGGTGTCGACAAGCGCTATCAGACCAGCTTCCGCTATGGCCAGCTGAACTCACCGTTCGAGTACGAGAAGGTGCGCTACGTGTACACCGAATCGCGCAAGTTGCAGATTGCCGAGTAAATAATGTGGGAGCGGGCTTGCTCGCGAATGCGGTGGGTCAGTCAATACAAGTGTCGACTGACCCACCGCATTCGCGAGCAAGTCGAATCGTCGCACCGCCGCTCCCACAGTTCGAAAGCATTCAGGCCTCAGCCTTTCAGCGCTTTCCAGATTTTGCTGACAGCCATCACCCCAACCAACACCACCGCCCCCGCCACAATCCCCGCCACCCCATTGAGCAACGTCGGCACGATAAACCCGGCACCGCCCGCTCCCGCGCTGACACTCTCGATCCAGTGATGCACCACCGGCACGCCGTGCGTCAGGATCCCGCCACCGACCAGGAACATCGCCGCCGTACCAATCACCGACAGGCTTTTCATCATATACGGTGCCGCACGCAGAATCCCGGCGCCGATGCTTTTGGCCACCTGCCCCGGCTTCCGGGTCAGCCACAGCCCCAGGTCATCGAGCTTGACGATGCCCGCCACCAGCCCGTAGACGCCGACGGTCATGACAATGGCGATGCCCGAGAGCACGACGACTTGCTGGGTCAGCGCTGACTCGGCCACGACGCCGAGGGTGATGGCGATGATTTCCGCCGAGAGGATGAAGTCGGTGCGGATCGCGCCCTTGATCTTGTCCTTTTCGAAGGCCACCAGATCCACCGCCGGGTCTGCCACCGCCTCGACCAGCTCGGCATGTTCAGCCTGATCCTCGGCCTTGCTGTGCAGGAACTTGTGGGCGAGCTTCTCGAACCCTTCGAAGCACAGGTAAGCGCCGCCGAGCATCAATAATGGCGTAACCAGCCACGGGATGAACGCGCTGATGGCCAAGGCCGACGGCACCAGGATCAGCTTGTTGATGAACGAACCCTTGGCCACCGCCCAGACCACGGGGATTTCCCGCTCCGCCCGCACGCCGCTGACCTGCTGGGCATTGAGCGCCAGGTCGTCGCCCAGCACGCCGGCGGTCTTCTTGGCGGCCATCTTGGTCATCAAGGCCACGTCGTCCAGTACGGCGGCAATGTCGTCGATCAGCACCAGCAAACTGCTTCCTGCCATGAATCGGGTTTCCTTCTTTAATGAATGCCGTGCAGCATAGCGTGGCCCGGCACCGCGCGGAGCATTCTTGAGCGTCTCGCGAGGCCGGTGCTACCATGCGCCACCGCCAGTACAGGCAAGGAACCACCTGGTTTATGAGCACTATCCGCGAACGCAACAAACAACTGATCCTGCGTGCCGCCAGTGAAGAATTTGCCGACAAGGGCTTCGCTGCGACCAAAACCAGCGACATCGCAGCCAAGGCGGGATTGCCCAAGCCCAACGTCTACTACTACTTCAAATCCAAGGAAAACCTCTATCGCGAGGTCCTGGAAAGCATCATCGAGCCGATCCTGCAGGCCTCGACACCGTTCAACCCCGACGGCGTGCCGAGCGAAGTCCTGAGCGGCTACATCCGCTCGAAAATCCGCATTTCCCGCGACTTGCCGTTCGCCTCCAAGGTGTTCGCCAGCGAAATCATGCACGGCGCCCCGCACCTCAGCGCGGACCTGGTCGAGCAACTCAATGGTCAGGCCAAGCACAATATCGACTGCATCCAGACCTGGATCGACCGCGGCCAGATCGCCGCCATCGACCCCAACCACCTGATGTTCAGCATCTGGGCCGCGACCCAGACCTACGCCGACTTCGACTGGCAAATCACTGCCATCACCGGCAAGGCCAGGCTGGATGAAGAGGATTATGAAGCGGCGGCGCAGACGATCATCCGGTTGGTGCTCAAGGGGTGTGAGCCGGATCGGTAGGCTGCGGCGCCCATCGCTGAGCCCGCTCCCACCTTTGATCGGCGTACACCGTCAAATGTGGGAGCGGGCTTGCTCGCGAAGGGGGCAACTCGATTCCTCTATCAAACCCATATCGCATCCCACAGCGGATAGTCACCGAGTTTTTCCACCAGCCCCGCCCGCAATGGATTGGCCACCACATACCGAGCCAGTCTCACCAGATCTTCTTCCTTTCTTAAAGCATGATCATGGAAACCCTGCTGCCAGAGACTGCCTGTTCTGCCGGTAGCCGCATTGATTGCGCGGGTGCTCAAGGACTTGGCCTGGCACATCAGTTGCCCCAGTGAGCCTTTGTTCAACTGGATCAACCAATGAAAATGATCAGGCATGACTACCCAGGCCAGGGAGTCGGCAAACCCTTCATCCTGTGCTTGCCTGAATTGATGGACCACCAACCGACCCAAGGTGTAGTTCCTGAAAACAGGTTCTCGCTTGAGGGTGTTGGCAGTCAGCAGATAGATGCGATTTTGCTCAGCATAGCGACCGATGCGCAGGCGGTGTGAAGCAGATAAATCAGGCATTCCCTTGCCCTTCCTCATGATGAATTCATGGAAAGGCTAGGCCAGTGCTAAAGAATGGTGGGGCAGGGTTTTAACTGGATGTGTCTGGGAGATTGCCTTCGCGAGCAAGCCCGCTCCCACAGGTAGTTTGTGGTGTTCACAGAACTTGTGTGGCACCACAGCCCCCTGTGGGAGCGGGCTTGCTCGCGAAAGCGGTAGTTCAGTCAACCATCGATCAAGCAACAACCCCAGCATCCGCCCTCAACCCCAATGCCTCGATCGCATTGATCGCACACTGCTCGTCAACATCCGACAGATCCCCGCTGATCCCCACCGCCCCCAGCACGTTCCCGCCCTGATCGCGAATCAACACACCACCCGGTGCCGGCACGACGCTGCCCTGGCCCAGGCTGTTCAAGGCGGCAATGAACGCCGGGCGTTGCTGGGCGTCCAGCGCCAGCAGGCGTGACCCCTTGCCCAGGGCAATGGCGCCCCAGGCCTTGCCGATGGCGACCTGCGGGCGCAGCAGGCTGGCGCCGTCTTCACGTTGCAGGGTGATCAGGTGGCCGCCGGCATCCAGCACGGCGATGGTCAGGGGTGCGGCGGAGATTGCCCGTCCTGCGTTGATGGCCTCGTTGACCAGGTTGACTGCGACTTTCAAGGTTAAAGCGCTCATGGTGCCGTCCTCATTTTGTTTTTCGGAAAGCCGGTGGACTGCGCGTATGTGCCGCAGTCCGATGCAACAAATAGAACACAATGGATTATTTTTTTGTATACAATAATTTTCGAAAAGCGCCACATGCGACGAAAAGCCACACTAGATTGGGCTTCCGACGAATGAAACGATCGCTTGAGAAAATGGATTGACCTGCGCCGTCCACCGTGAATACACTCAGCGCAAAGCCACTTGTATACAATTACAAAACGTAAAGAGGCACAAAACCATGAGCAAAATGAGAGCAATCGAAGCCGCCGTTCTGGTGATGCGCCGTGAAGGGGTCGATACCGCTTTTGGCATCCCGGGTGCCGCCATCAACCCGCTGTACTCCGCCCTGCAAAAGGTCGGCGGCATCGATCACGTCCTCGCTCGACACGTTGAAGGCGCGTCGCACATGGCCGAGGGCTACACCCGCACCAAGGCCGGCAACATCGGCGTGTGCATCGGCACCTCCGGCCCTGCCGGCACCGACATGGTCACCGGGCTCTACAGCGCCTCGGCCGACTCGATCCCGATCCTTTGCATTACCGGCCAGGCACCCCGCGCCCGCATGCACAAGGAAGACTTCCAGGCCGTCGACATCACCAGCATCGTCAAGCCGGTGACCAAGTGGGCAACCACAGTGCTGGAACCGGGCCAGGTGCCTTACGCCTTCCAGAAAGCCTTTTTCGAAATGCGCTCCGGCCGCCCAGGCCCGGTGCTGATCGACCTGCCGTTCGACGTGCAGATGGCCGAAATCGAATTCGACATCGATGCTTATCAGCCACTGCCGCTGGCCAAGCCAAGCGCGACCCGCGTTCAGGTGGAAAAGGCTCTGGCCCTGCTCGACCAGGCGGAACGCCCATTGCTGGTGGCCGGTGGCGGCATCATCAATGCCAACGCCAGCGACTTGCTGGTGGAGTTCGCCGAGCTGACCGGTATCCCGGTCATCCCGACCCTGATGGGTTGGGGCACCATCCCTGACGATCACCCGTTGATGGTCGGCATGGTCGGCCTGCAAACCTCGCACCGTTATGGCAACGCCACGATGCTGAAATCCGACGTGGTACTGGGTATCGGTAACCGCTGGGCCAACCGTCACACCGGTTCGGTCGATGTGTACACCGAAGGCCGCAAGTTCATTCACGTCGACATCGAAGGCACGCAGATCGGCCGCGTATTCACCCCGGACCTGGGCATCGTGTCCGACGCCGCCGCCGCGCTGACCGTGTTCATCGAAGTCGCTCGCGAATGGCAAGCCGCCGGCAAGCTGAAAAACCGCAGCGCCTGGCTGCAAGATTGCCAGCAGCGCAAATCCAGCCTGCAACGCAAGACCCACTTCGACAACGTGCCGGTCAAGCCGCAGCGTGTTTATGAAGAGATGAACCAGGTGTTCGGCAAGGACACGTGCTACGTCAGCACCATCGGTCTGTCGCAGATTGCCGGCGCGCAGTTCCTGCACGTCTACAAACCGCGTCACTGGATCAACTGCGGCCAGGCCGGCCCTCTGGGCTGGACCATTCCGGCAGCGCTGGGCGTGGTCAAGGCTGATCCGACCCGCAAGGTTGTCGCGCTGTCGGGCGACTATGACTTCCAGTTCATGATCGAAGAGTTGGCGGTGGGCGCGCAGTTCAAACTGCCGTACATCCACGTGGTGGTGAACAACTCGTACCTGGGCCTGATCCGTCAGGCGCAGCGCGGTTTCGAGATGGATTACTGCGTGCAACTGTCGTTCGATAACCTGAACGCGCCGGAGCTCAACGGTTATGGCGTCGACCACGTTGCCGTTGCCGAAGGCCTGGGCTGCAAGGCACTGCGCGTGTTCGAACCGTCTGAAATCGCCCCTGCCCTGCGCAAGGCCGAACAGATGATCGAAGAGTTCAAGGTGCCGGTGATCGTCGAGATTATCCTGGAGCGCGTGACCAACATTTCCATGGGCACCGAGATCAACGCCGTCAACGAATTCGAAGACCTGGCGCTGGTTGGCAACGACGCACCGACTGCGATTTCGTTGCTTGATTAACTAACAGCTGATCGCTCTCCCTGTAGGAGCGAGCCTGCTCGCGATGAGGCCGGCACATTCAACAGCAACGTTGACTGACATACCGCTATCGCGAGCAGGCTCACTCCCACAGGGGAGTTGTACACATTCACGGGAGACCACCATGCCGCGTTTCGCAGCCAACCTGTCCATGCTGTTCACCGAACAGGACTTCCTCGCCCGTTTCGAAGCGGCCGCCAAGGCCGGTTTCAGTGGTGTCGAATACCTGTTCCCCTACGACTTCAGCTCGGCCGACATCAAGGCCAAGCTCGATGCCAACGGTCTGACCCAAGTGCTGTTCAACCTGCCGGCCGGTGACTGGGGCAAGGGCGAGCGCGGTATCGCTTGCCTGCCAGACCGCGTTGCTGAGTTCCGCGCCGGTGTCGACCTGGCGATCGCATACGCACAAGTGCTGGGCAACACCCAGGTCAACTGCCTGGCCGGTATTCGTCCACAGGGCGTCGACGATGCCACCGTGGAAAAAACTTTCGTCGCCAACCTCAAGTACGCGGCCGACAAGCTGCAGGCGGCGGGCATCAAACTGGTGATGGAGGCGATCAACACCCGCGACATCCCGGGCTTCTACCTGAACAACACGGCGCAAGCCCTGTCGATTCGCGAACAGGTCGGCAGCGCCAACCTGTTCCTGCAATACGACATCTATCACATGCAAATCATGGAGGGCGACCTGGCCCGCACCCTGCAGTCGCACCTGGGCGAGATCAACCATGTGCAGCTGGCCGACAACCCGGGGCGCAACGAGCCAGGCACCGGTGAAATCAACTACCGCTTCCTGTTCGAACACCTGGACCGCATCGGTTATCAGGGTTGGGTCGGCTGTGAATACAAGCCCCTGACCACCACCGAAGCAGGCCTGGACTGGCTCAAGACCCATAACGCAATCTAACGCAGCCCCCTGTAGGAGCGAGCCTGCTCGCGATGTAGGCCCAGACAACGCGGGGCATCAGACAGCCCGCATTATCGTTGACGTCCATCGCGAGCAGGCTCGCTCCTACAGAAAAGCAGCAGCAATAAAAACAAGAGGATTTTCTCATGGCTAAAATCGGATTTATCGGCACCGGCATCATGGGCCACCCAATGGCGGCGAACCTGCAGAAAGCCGGTCACAGCCTGTTCCTGTCGGCGCACCACGACGCTGCCCCGGCCGACCTGATCGCCGGCGGCGCCGTCGCCTTGGCCAACCCGAAAGAAGTCGCCCAGGAAGCCGAATTCATCATCGTCATGGTCCCGGATACCCCGCAGGTCGATGACGTGCTGTTCCGCGCCGACGGCATCGCTGCCGGAGTTGGCAAGGGCAAAGTGGTGATCGACATGAGTTCGATCTCGCCGACCGCCACCAAAGCCTTCGCCGCCAAGATCAACGAAAAAGGCGCGCAGTACCTCGACGCCCCGGTGTCTGGCGGTGAAGTCGGCGCCAAGGCCGCGACCCTGAGCATCATGGTCGGTGGCGATGCCGATGCCTTCGAACGCGCCTTGCCGCTGTTCCAGGCCATGGGCAAGAACATCACCCTGGTCGGTGGCAATGGCGACGGTCAGACCGCGAAAGTGGCGAACCAGATCATCGTCGCGCTGAACATCCAGGCCGTGGCCGAAGCCCTGCTGTTCGCTTCGAAAAACGGTGCCGACCCGGCCAAGGTGCGTGAAGCGCTGATGGGCGGTTTCGCTTCCTCGAAGATCCTCGAAGTGCACGGCGAGCGCATGATCAAGGGCACCTTCGATCCGGGCTTCCGCATCAGCCTGCACCAGAAGGACCTGAACCTGGCCCTGCAAGGCGCCAAGGAACTGAACATCAACCTGCCGAACACCGCCAACGCCCAGCAAGTGTTCAGCACCTGCGCGGCCATCGGTGGCAGCAACTGGGACCACTCGGCGTTGATCAAGGGCCTCGAGCACATGGCGAACTTCTCGATTCGCGACAAGCAGTAAGCCCTGCCCCCATGTGGGAGCGGGCTTGCTCGCGAAAGCGGCCTCACATTCAACAGGATGTTGACTGACACACCGCTTTCGCGAGCAAGCCCGCTCCCACACTGGACCGTGTTGCCCTTCCAATAACAAGAAATCCGGGAGCCCGCCATGTCGGTCGATCCGCAACAATTCCTGCGCGAGCTGTTCGCCACAGCCATCGACGCGGCCCATCCGCAGCAAGTCCTCGAAGCCCATCTGCCTGCCGACCGCAGCGGTCGGGTGATTGTCATCGGTGCCGGCAAGGCCGCAGCCGCCATGGCCCAGGTGGTCGAGCGCTGCTGGCAGGGTGAAGTGTCCGGCCTGGTGGTGACCCGCTACGGTCACGGCGCGCCGTGTGAAAAAATCGAAGTGGTCGAAGCCGCGCATCCGGTACCTGACGCCGCTGGCCAGGCCGTTGCCAAACGGGTCTTCGAACTGGTCAGCAACCTCAGCGAAAGCGACCGCGTGATCTTCCTGCTGTCGGGCGGTGGTTCGGCATTGCTGGCGTTGCCCGCGGCCGGCATCACGCTGGCCGACAAGCAATCGATCAACAAAGCCCTGCTCAAATCCGGCGCCACCATCGGCGAGATGAACTGCGTGCGCAAGCACCTCTCGGCGATCAAGGGCGGACGCCTGGGCAAGGCCTGCTGGCCTGCCACTGTCTACACCTATGCGATTTCCGATGTACCGGGCGACCTCGCCACGGTCATCGCCTCCGGCCCCACCGTGGCCGACCCGAGTACCTCGGCCGAAGCCCTGGCGATCCTCAAGCGCTACAACATCGAGGTGCCGGCCTCCGTGCGCACCTGGCTGCAAAGCCCGGAATCGGAAACCGTCAAACCCGGCGACCCGAGCCTGGCCCGCAGTCACTTCCAGTTGATCGCCCGTCCGCAGCAATCCCTTGAAGCGGCAGCGGTGAAATGCCGTCAGGCCGGGTTCAGCCCGCTGATCCTTGGCGACCTGGAAGGCGAATCCCGCGAGGTGGCGAAAGTCCACGCCGGCATCGCCCGTCAGGTGGTGCAGCACGGCCAGCCGCTGGCGGCGCCTTGCGTAATTCTCTCCGGCGGTGAAACCACAGTGACGGTGCGCGGCAATGGTCGCGGCGGACGCAACGCCGAGTTCCTGCTGAGCCTGACCGAAAGCCTCAAGGGCCAGCCCGGCGTGTATGCGCTGGCCGGCGACACCGATGGCATCGACGGCTCCGAGGACAACGCCGGCGCCATCATGACTCCGGACAGCTACGCCCGCGCCGCCGCCCTGGGCCTGAGCGCCAGCGACGAACTGGACAACAACAACGGATACGGCTACTTCGAGGCGCTCGACGCCCTGATCGTCACCGAGCCGACCCGCACCAACGTCAATGACTTCCGCGCCATCCTGATCCTCGAGAGCCCTCACCATGACGCCTGATAAAAAGGTCAAAATCCTCGCCACCCTCGGCCCTGCCATTGACGGGATCGACGACATCCGTGAGCTGGTGCAGGCCGGGGTCAACATCTTTCGCCTGAACTTCAGCCACGGCGATCACGCCGACCACGCCCAGCGCTATCAGTGGATCCGTGAAGTCGAGCGCCAGCTGAATTATCCGCTGGGCATCCTGATGGACCTGCAAGGCCCGAAACTGCGGGTCGGCAAGTTCGCCGAAGGCAAGGTGCAACTGGTGCGCGGCCAGGCCCTGCGCCTGGACCTGGATGCCACGCCGGGGGATGAGCGCCGGGTCAACCTGCCGCACCCGGAAATCATCGCCGCGCTGGAGCCGGGCATGGACTTGCTGCTGGACGACGGCAAGCTGCGCCTGCGAGTGGTCACCAAGTACGCCGACGCTATCGACACCACGGTACTCAACGGTGGCGAGCTGTCGGACCGCAAGGGCGTGAACGTACCGCAGGCGGTGCTCGACCTGAGCCCGCTGACCGCCAAGGATCGCCGCGACTTGAGCTTCGGCCTGGAACTGGGCGTGGACTGGGTGGCGTTGTCGTTCGTACAGCGTCCGGACGACATCCGCGAGGCCCGCGCATTGATCGGCGACAAGGCGTTCCTGATGGCCAAGATCGAGAAGCCCTCGGCGGTCACCCAGCTGCGGGAAATCGCCGAGCTGAGCGACGCAATCATGGTCGCCCGTGGCGATCTGGGCGTGGAAGTGCCGGCCGAAAGCGTGCCGCAGATCCAGAAGAACATCATCAGCACCTGCCGCCAGCTCGGCAAACCGGTGGTGGTGGCCACGCAGATGCTCGAATCGATGCGCTTCTCCCCGGCGCCCACCCGCGCCGAGGTCACCGATGTTGCCAACGCCGTGGCCGAAGGCGCCGACGCGGTGATGCTGTCGGCGGAAACCGCGTCCGGCGAGTACCCGCTCGAAGCCGTGCAGATGATGAGCAAGATCATCCGCCAGGTGGAAAACGGTCCGGACTATCAGGCCCAGCTCGACGTCAGCCGACCGAAAGCCGAAGCCACGGTGTCCGATGCGATCAGCTGTGCGATCCGCCGCATCAGCAATGTGTTGCCGGTGGCGGTGCTGGTGAACTACAGCGAATCGGGCACCTCGAGCCTGCGCGCAGCGCGGGAACGACCGACGGTACCGATTCTCAACCTGACGCCCAATCTGCAGACCGCGCGCCGCCTGACCGTGGCGTGGGGCGTGCACTCGGTGGTCAATGATCGGCTGCGCCAGGTGGATGAAGTGTGTTCGACGGCGCTGGAAATTGCCCAGGCCCAGGGCATGGCGCAGCGCGGCGACACGCTGTTGATCACGGCGGGTGTGCCGTTTGGGCAGCCGGGGTCGACTAACTCTCTGCGTATCGAGACGTTGATCTAGAGCGCCCATACCGGCCTCTTCGCGAGCAAGCCCGCTCCCACACTGGATTTCGTCGTTCAGAAATCCAATGTGGGAGCGGGCTTGCTCGCGAAGCAGGCGACCCGGTCTCACTGACTTTTAGAACTGCCATGCCTGCCAACCACTTCAACACCCACTGCCCCGATTGGGCGACTGCCCTGCTCAACGGCTTCAGCCAGATCTTCCTCCAGCGCCATCCGCTGTTCGGCCTGCTGTGCCTGCTCGCCATCCTGTTCACCGCGCCTGCCTTGCTCGGCGGTGCCCTGCTCGGCGGTGTCGCCGGATTGCTCACCGCGCAACGCCGAAACTATGCCAAGGCCGACCGCCAGGCCGGACTGTTCAGCTATAACGGCGTCCTGCTCGGCCTGTTACTGAGCCTGTATTTCCCCTGGTCAGCGATGTTGCCGCCGCTGATCCTCGCCGCTGGCGGCCTGAGCGCGATGATCACTCAACAGTGGCTCAAGCGCGTGCGGGTCAGCCAATACCTGCCGGCCTACACGGCACCCTTCGTGGGGCTGGGCTGGTTGCTGCTGTGCTTCGCCACACCGTCGACGGACGCCCATCTGATCGAGATCACTGCGCTGAACATGCTCGCAGCCCCGCTCAAAGGCTTTGGCCAGGTGATGTTCCTCGGCCATCCGCTGGCCGGTGCGATGATTGCCGCGGGTTTGCTGATCGCTGATCGCCGCGCGTTCTGTTGGGCGTTGCTGGCGTCTGTCGCGGGCATGGGCTGGAGCATGTGGCATCACGACGTCTATAGCGCATTGATCGGCCTCGGCGGCTACAACGCCATACTGGCCGCCCTCGCCTTCAGCTCGCAGCGCCAGCAACCGTGGCTGCCACTGGTCGGCATTGCCTCGGCGCTGTTGCTGACGCCGGTGTTTGCCGTCATCGGTCTGCCCACGCTGACCGCGCCCTTCATCCTCGCCTGCTGGCTGATCCGCACGCTGGTTCAAATCCTCGGTAAGGCCACGGCCACCCATACGCCTTGCACTCTGGAGGACAATCCACCTAGGCTGCGCTGATCATTGAGTCAGGCGTTTTCCATGGACAGCAGCAACAAAGACTGGCGTGAACAGCTCTACGTCATGATTTTCCAGAGCGACACCAAGGCCGGCAGGCGCTTCGACGGCATTTTGCTGTTGATCATCCTCGCCAGCCTGGTGATCGTGATGCTCGACAGCATCGACACCGTCCACAAGAACTACGCCGATGTGCTGGCGTACATCGAGTGGGGTTTCACGGTGATCTTCCTCGGCGAGTACATCCTGCGGCTGTACTGCTCGCCCAAGCCGCTGCGCTACGCCTTCAGTTTTTATGGCCTGGTGGACCTGCTGGCGATCGTGCCCGGCATCCTCGCCCTGTATTACGCCGATGCCCAGTACCTGCTGATTATCCGGATCATCCGGATGCTGCGGATTTTCCGCGTGCTCAAACTCAGCCCGTACCTCAAGCAAGCCAACTACCTGATGTCGGCGCTGCGCGGCAGCAAGCAGAAAATTGTGGTTTTCTTGGTCAGCGTCTGCACCCTGGTGACGGTGTTCGGCACGCTGATGTATGTGATCGAAGGCCCGGAGCACGGCTTCACCAGTATTCCCAAGGGCATCTATTGGGCGATCGTGACCCTGACCACCGTCGGCTTCGGCGACATCGTGCCGAAGACGCCGCTGGGCCAGGTGGTTTCGTCGCTGGTGATGATCACCGGTTACTCGATCATTGCCGTGCCGACCGGAATTTTCACCGCCGAACTGGCCAACGCCATGCGTGGCGAACAGCTGCAACACGACTGCCCGGTGTGCCGCAAAAACAGTCATGAACACGGCGCCGCATTCTGCTCGCGCTGCGGCAATGCACTGTTCAAGAAAATGGAATAAGCAAAGTACTTTTTAATCTTTAAATGACTATGCGAGCCCGGCTATAGTCGCTGGCAAAATGGTATCGCTCTCTACACACAAAACCCCGTAGGAGCTGCCGCAGGCTGCGATCTTTTGATCTTGCTCTTAACGATCAAAAGATCGCAGCCTGCGGCAGCTCCTACACACAGAGAACAAGGAATTGGCAGTGAAAAAACTCTTTGGCGCCTCACTTCTGGCCGCTGGCCTGGCCTTGACCAGCGTGGCTCAGGCCGCACCGACCCTGCTCAACGTTTCCTACGACGTGATGCGCGATTTCTACAAGGACTACAACACTGCGTTCCAGAAACACTGGCAAGCCGAGCACAACGAAAACATCACCTTGCAGATGTCCTTCGGCGGCTCCAGCAAACAGGCGCGCTCGGTCATCGACGGTCTGCCGGCCGACGTCATTACCATGAACATGGCCACCGACATTAATGCCCTGGCGGACAACGGCAAACTGGTACCGGACAACTGGGTCACCCGCCTGCCGAACAACAGTGCGCCGTTCACCTCGGCCACCGTGTTCATCGTGCGCAAAGGCAACCCCAAAGCCCTGAAAGACTGGCCGGACCTGCTCAAGGACGGCGTGCAAGTCATCGTGCCTAACCCGAAAACCTCGGGTAACGGGCGCTACACCTACCTGTCGGCCTGGGGCTATGTGCTGAAGAACGGTGGCGACGAAAACAAGGCCAAGGACTTCGTTGGCAAGCTGTTCAAGCAAGCGCCAGTGCTCGATACCGGTGGCCGTGCCGCCACCACCACCTTCATGACCAACCAGATTGGCGACGTGCTGGTGACCTTCGAAAACGAAGCGGAAATGATCGCCCGCGAATTCGGCCGCGACCAGTTCGAAGTGATCTACCCAAGCGTTTCCGCCGAAGCCGAGCCACCGGTATCGGTGGTCGACAAATCGGTCGACAAAAAAGGCACCCGCGCCGCCGCCGAGGAATACCTGAAATACCTGTGGTCGCCGCAAGGCCAGGAAATCGCCGCCGCCAACTACCTGCGTCCGCGTGATCCGGCAGTATTGGCCAAGTACACCGACCGCTTCCCGAAAGTGGACTTCCTGTCGGTGGAGAAAACCTTCGGTGACTGGCGCACCGTGCAGAAAACCCACTTCAATGATGGCGGGATTTTCGACCAGATTTACGCCCAGTAAGCACTGGGTAGTCATGAAAAAGGCGACCTGAAGCGGTCGCCTTTTTTGTGGCTGACGTTGATCGCTCCTGTGTGATTTCAGCCCAGGTTTCCGCAGAACAGGTTTTGATGCCCATCCGCCGGGCTTTCACGGACCACCAGTGCATAGTCTCCCGCTCGAAGCGTTTCCGTGCTTACAGATACGCTTTTCCAGAAATACTGCAGTGACGATTGCGAATAGAACCGCGCATTCGGACCGTCATTCATTTCATAGGCGGGTTCCGAACCCAGACTCGCACAACTTCCCGGATAGATATAAGCGAGCAACCGGCCGGGCAAGGCGCTGCCCATCGGCTGGCCACTGACCGCGAACCAGAACATGGTTGCATTGCCATCGGGCATCATTAATGACTGAGCAATATTCCCGGCATTAATAGGTGTAGCGTTCAAGGGAACGTTGGTGACCTGACGATCAGGTACTGTGGAGCACCCGGAGATCGACCCAACCGCTACCACCAACGCCAGCGAAGATACGATTTTCATCGTGATTCTCCTGCTTTCAAAGGACGCGTTGAAGTGATCCCCCGGTTGATTTTAGTTGTCGAGGCGAGATGGACATTTCTTCGGACAGCCGGTCTGTCCGCTGGCGTTACACGGGGGTGTCACACCCCCCTGGCGCGCGGAAACCGACTGGGCCGTCCACGGAAAAGGTGTCGCAACATCGCCTTCATGGGCGTGCTTTCCCGCGATGAAACGTGAGAGAGAACATAAGCACGCTGTCGAACAAGATGTAAGTGAATGTATCATCGGCCCATGATCCTTTGACGCGTCGATCATCGGCCCACGGCCCACACGCTCGTCACTCATTCCGCAATGGAATGATTGCTATCACTCCAACCACTCTTCCGCCGTTTTGGCCTGGCCATTAGCCTGCGCGCATTCTCTTCTATTGAGCGAGACCCGTTATGAATCCAGCGACCCAAGTGCACCCAGGCACCGCGACAATGACCCGAGGCATGGTGCTGCTGTTCGCCTTTTGCTGCGGTGCGATCGTGGCCAACATTTACTACGCGCAGCCGATCATCGGCCTGATCGCGCCGGACATCGGCCTGACCAGCACCATGGCCAGCTTCATCGTTTCGCTGACCCAGATCGGTTATGCGCTGGGCCTGTTCTTCCTGGTGCCGCTGGGGGATCTGCTGGAGAACCGCCGCTTGATGATCATCACCACCCTGGTGGCGATTGCCAGCCTGCTGGGCGCTGCGCTCACCGATCAGCCGAACGTGTTCTTGCTGATTTCGTTGCTGGTGGGCTTCAGCTCGGTGTCGGTGCAGATCCTGATTCCGCTGGCCGCGCACCTGGCGCCGGAAGAGTCCCGTGGCCGGGTGGTCGGCGGGATCATGGGCGGTCTGTTGTTGGGGATTCTGCTGGCGCGGCCAGTGTCCAGCGTGGTCGCCGACCATTTCGGCTGGCGGGCGATGTTTGTCATCGCAGCGCTGTTGATGGCGGCGATCAGCGTCGTGCTGGCGGTGACCATTCCCAAGCGCCAGCCTGACCACAGTGCGTCTTATGGCCAGCTGCTCGGTTCACTGTGGACGCTGCTGCGCCGTCAGCCGGTGTTGCGTCAGCGCGCGTTTTACCAGGGTTGCATGTTCGCCACGTTCAGTTTGTTCTGGACGGCGGTGCCGCTGGAATTGGCGCGCAATCATGGCCTGTCGCAATCGCAGATCGCGCTCTTCGCGCTGGTGGGTGCCATTGGCGCCATCGCGGCGCCGATTGCCGGTCGCCTCGCCGATGCCGGCCACACCCGGATTGCTTCCTTGCTGGCGCTGCTGTTCGCCAGCTTGAGTTTCCTGCCGGCCTTCATTCATCCCGCCTACAGCGTCATCGGCCTGGCCGTGACCGGCGTGGTGCTCGACTTCTGCGTACAGATGAACATGGTCCTGGGCCAACGCGCGGTCTACGCCCTCGATGCCAAGAGCCGCAGTCGGCTGAATGCGTTGTACATGACCAGCATCTTCATCGGCGGCGCCTTTGGTTCTTCGGTGGCCAGCGCGGTGTATGAACACGGTGGCTGGTTGTGGATCGTGATGGTGGGCAGTGCGTTTCCGCTGGTGGCGTTGCTGCGGTTTTTGAGTGTTCCAGAGAAGCGTTCGCTCGCTACCGCGTAACTTTCCAAAAAGCTTCGCGAGCAGGCTCGCGCCCACAGGGTTTTCGTTAATCCTGTGGGAGCGAACCTGCTCGCGAAGGCGGTTTGACTGGCCCCCTCAATACCGAACCAGCTTCTCCATCGCCGCATCCGCCAGAAACGACGAGCGACTTTTGACGTTATGTTCGCGCACATAACGGTCGATTCGCTGGATCACGTACCCTGGCAACGTCACATTGACCTTCTCGGTCTTGCCCAGGTACGGCGAGATATCCAGTTCCAGCATCCCCCATCCCATGTCGGCGAACTCCGGATTGCCGCGATGCTCCGCCGCCGATGTCGGCATGGGAATCGTCTCCCCGTTCGCCGCAATCTCCTGCAGCAGGATGTGGGCAACCTCGACCGCCGCGTTATAGGCATCTTCAAACGTATCCCCGGCGGTTACCGCGCCTGGAATGTCGGGGATCTGAATACCGATGGCGGTGTTCTCATCGCCCCACTCGATACAGATTGGATATTGCATTATGGATCTCCTGCGTAACCGGCTGGCGGGCAGTGAAGCCCGGCCCGCCTCCTGATGCTCTTGACCGTCCCGACCGGCAAATCCTTTTTCGGATGGGGAACGGGGATCGTGTAGGGGTTGTAACGGTGAGTGAAGATGTGATGACTGCCGGTGACCCTGTCCAGCCTCCAGCCCGCCTCTTCCAGCTCCTTTATCAATAACCTGCTCTGCACCACAGCCTCCTTGCTCCGGCGTGAATAAAAATAACTCCAGAGTTATGTTTACTCAAGCACAAAAATCCGCAATGCGATGTCCGGTTGTTTTGCGGGGTGTGAATCAGAGCCTCGGCAATGTTCAACGCCGGGATTACACTCAACGGCCGGATCCGGAGCTGACAGCTCCCACCCAATGTGGGAGCGGGCTTGCTCGCGAATGCGTACTGACATTCGACATCGATGCTGGCTGAAACACCGCTTTCGCGAGCAAGCCCGCTCCCACATTGGATCTCCGGCAACGTTCACACCTGTACAAGGACTCTGGATGGACCGCCTCGCCGCAATGGAAACCTTCGTCTACGTGGTGGAAACCGGCTCGTTTTCCGCCGCCGCCAGGCGTCTGAACATCGGTCAGCCCGCCGTATCGAAAACCATCGCGCAGCTTGAATCGCGGCTGGCGGTGCGGCTGCTGCTACGTTCAACCCGTGGCCTGACACCCACGGAAGCAGGCCTGGCCTTTTTCGAGCGGGCCAAACGCGCCATCGAAGAAGCCAACGAAGCCGACAATGCCGCCCGCGGGGTAGCCAGCGGGTTGACCGGCACCTTGCGCATCTGCACCGCCGTGACATTCGGCCGGCTGCACATCGTTCCTCACCTGGGAGCGTTTCTGGAGCAAAACCCGGAACTGGACATTGACCTGATGCTCGATGACCGCAACGTCAACCTGGTGGAAGAAGGCGTCGATGTTGCATTGCGCATGGGCACCCTGAGCGACTCAGGCCTCACCGCCCGCAAGATCGCCGAATGTCGGCGCGTGGTGCTGGGCACACCGGCGTATTTCGCACAACACGGTGAACCCGCCTGCCCCGCCGACCTGAGCCGTTACCCGGCGATCGTCTACACCCTGGGCGGTGCCACCAGCCGGCCATTCAGGAAGGGCGACGAAGAACAACCGGTCACCCTCAGCGGCCGGATGCGCGTTAACGCCGCCGAAGGACTGCGCGGGGCGGTGCTGGCCCATCTGGGGCTGACTGTCGCCTCCGAATGGATGTTTGCGCCAGAGCTGGCCAATGGCTCGGTGAGGGAAGTGATGTCCGACTGGACCTTGCCGAATCAGGACCTGTGGGCGGTATTTCCCACGGGCAGGATGGCCAGCGCGAAGGCGCGGGCGTTTGTGGAGTATGTGCAGGGGTTGTTGACCATAGAGGCCTGAGTTTTCGATTATTTCGTTTATTGCGATTTTCGAATATTTCGAATAGCCTGCCAACATCGACTATTCAGCCTATTGGAAACCGTCATGACGACCCTCACTCACCCAATCAACTTGCCCATGGAGCGTGAAGTACAGGCTGCTATCGAGAGCCAGCGCGCCTTGGTCGCTTACCTCTCAACTCAACTGGAAACCCAGCGCATCCAGATTTTCGACGAGCAGAACGAAGCGCACATCGTTGAACTACCTACCTCGGCGCTGCGCCTGCTGGTTGATATCCTGGCGGAACTCGCCACGGGGAACGCCGTAAAAGTGGTTCCGGTTCACGCAGAACTGACTACGCAAGAAGCTTCGGATCTGCTCAACGTCTCACGTCCACACCTGATCAAATTGCTCGAATCCGGCGAGTTGTCCTACCACAAAACCGGCAAGCACCGACGTGTGCGTTTTGCCGATTTGATGGAGTATAAAAACCGACGCGAAGCAGCCAGCGAGCAGGCAATGACGCTACTCGCCGAGCAGGCACAGGCGTTAAGGACAGGATACGAGTGAGGCACTCTTCTTTCACCGCTGTATATCATGCCTGCGTGCTTTACCCCGCCCCATTGAGAGACTTTCTGATGTGGCTTGCGCTTTCTGGACGTTTCCGGGCGCGATGGTCCTCGCAGATACATGACGAATGGAAACGCAATCTACTGAAAAACCGTCCGGATCTGACCGCACAACAACTGGATCGCACCTGCGAGCTGATGGATCTGGCCATACCGGATGCTTGCGTCAGCGGTTACGAAAACCTGATAGAAGGGCTGATCCTGCCAGACCTCAATGATCGACATGTGCTGGCCGCTGCCATCCGCTGCAATGCCAGCGTCATTGTCACCTTCAATCAAAAAGATTTCCCCTCTACAGCATTGGCCCCTTTCGGTGTCGAGGCTCAGCATCCTGACGAGTTCGTCGATAATCTTTTTGCCCTGGATGCATCGGCGGTGGTCTGTGCGGCCCAAAGACAACGCAAACAGTTGAAATCACCCGCGCTGGATGTCGGCACTTACCTGGACCTCTTGTTGCGCCAAGGGTTGGTTCAGACCGTCAAGGCGCTGAACGATTACCGACAGATGCTTTGACAGCAGCTGTTCCCGCCGCTACAGCACACACCCGTCAAACCCCACGCTGACATTCCCCGGCAACTCTGCGCAATGCTCGATCAGCCACGCATCCAATGTATGCCCCACATGGGTCAGCACCGCTGCCTCCGGTTGCAGTTCCTCGATGCATTGCAAGGCCAGGTTCAGGTCATTGTGATTACGCGGTGCCTGGGGTTGTGGTGGTATCGAACAGTCGAGTACCAGGACGTCCAGCGGCTGGCGTTGCAGAAACGTCGTGGTGGCCGGTGGCAGGCCCACGGTGTCGGTCAGGTAGGCGATCCGCCGACCCTCGCCTTCCAGCAGGTAGCCGAGGGTCGGCCTGGAGTGCAGCAACGGCAGCGCGGTTACGTTCAACGGGCCGAAAGCGCGGGTTTCAAACGCCTCGAACGGCTGGCTGAAGTCGAGAATGCCCGGATGCTTGTACAGATCCGCCAGGCCTTCCGGGTCGACGGGCCCGTGCACTGGAATCACCAGGCCCTGCCCCCAACGCAGATGCAACAGGCCCTGGGCATGATCGGCGTGGTAGTGAGTCTGCAAGATGCCGTTGAAACTGCGCGGCGCGAAGCGCTCGGTGAGGTCCGGCAGGCCGCTGTCGATCAGCCAGCGCTGGTCGCCGCATTCGACCAGCGCGCAGCAGGGTCGTCGTCGCCAGCGCTCATCGATGCGCGCACGAACGCAAGCTTGGCATTCGCATCCGTAGACCGGCACTTGCCGTGCGTCGCCAGTGCCCAACAGCGTCAGGCGCATGCGGCAGGCTCGTCGATGCAGGCCAGCAGGTGTTCGACGGTGCGCTCCAGCGACCCGGAGTTGTCGAGCAGGTGCACGGCCGGGTCTTCGGCCAGCAGGCGCTCATTGAACCGGGCATTGCGTGCCAGCCGCTGTTCGATCTCGGCCTCGGACTCGCGCCCGCGCGCCAGCAGGCGCTGGCGCAACACCGCCTGATCCACGGTCAACAACACCGCCAGCACGTTCGGATAGCGCTGGCGGGTTTGCGGCAGATGCCCGCGTGAGCCGTTGACCAGCACGTCGTTCCCCGCCGCCAGCCACTCGTCGATTTCCCTGGGGATACCATAGGTCAGGCCATTGGCCTGCCAGCTCAGGGCGAATGCGCCCTGGGCCTGCATCTCGGCGAACTGCTGCTGGCTGACGCCCAGCGCCGCCTCGCCCACGGCTTCCGCCGAGCGGGTGATGACCCGCCGCACGATACGGCAGCCGCGTTCGGCCAACCGTGTTCGCGCGGCATCCAGCAGGCTGTCCTTGCCCGAACCGGAAGGCCCGATGAGATAGATCAACCTGCCTGACATCAAAACACCCTCTTCGCTTGTCGCCATACTTGCTGGACCACCGGCAACCCGTCCTGACTGCGCGCCTGCACCAGATCGGCACGCAGGCCCTGGGCGATTTCGCCACGATCGCTCAACCCGGCGGCGCGGGCCGGGGCCAGGCTGACCATGCGCATCGCGGCGGCCAGGTCGATCCGTTCGCTCTGGGCCGCCAGTGCAAAGGCCGCCTGCAACAGGCTCGCCGGGTAGTAATCGCTGGACAGGATGTCCAGCAGCCCTGCTTCCGCCAGCTCAGCGGCCGCCACGTTACCCGAGTGCGAACCGCCGCGCACGATGTTCGGTGCGCCCATCAACACTTGCATGCCCTGCTGGCGGCAGCCGCGCGCCGCTTCGACGGTGGTCGGGAACTCGGCGATGGTCATGCCGTAGCGCGCCGATTCCTCGACGTGGGCCAGGGTTGCGTCGTCATGGCTGGCCACCGACAGGCCACGGGCCAGGCAATGCTCGACAATCGCCGCGCGATAACGGTCGCTGTATTCCCGGGAGTTGGCCATCTGCAAGGTGATGAATTCGTCCATCTGCGTGGTGGTCAGGTGATATTTGCCCATGTAGTACTCACGGTACTTGGACTCCAGCACGAATTGGCGCTGACCCGGCGAATGGTCCATCACCGACACCAGTTGCACCAGCGGATGCTCCACCAGATCGCGGAACACGCTCAGGGTGTCCGGGTGGCACAGCTCGCAGCGCAGGTGCAGGCGGTGCTCGGCGCGGGTCAGCCCGGCGTCGCAAGCGCTGGAGATCGCCTCCAGCATCGCCGGCAGTTTCTGCATGCGGTTGCCCTTGGGGTTCACGTCGCCGATGGACACCGCGTCGAACACGGTGGTGATGCCGGCCGCGACGATCTGCGCATCGTGGCTGAGCACCGCCGAGCGCGACGGCCAGTCCACGCCGGGGCGCGGGGTCATGTGTTTTTCCAGGTTGTCGGTGTGCAACTCCACCAGGCCCGGCAACAGGTAATCACCGTTGAGGTCCTGGGCCTGGGGCAAGCGGCTCGGGCCTTCGGCCACATCGACGATCACGCCGTCGCGCAGCACCACGGTGCCGTAGAACACGCGGTCAGCGGTGACCAGTTGGGCATTGCTGAGGATCTGTTCAACGGGCATCGGCGTATTCCTCTGGGTTCACGGCAACGGGGGTCATGTCGAGATGGCGATCGGCAACCGCTTCGCGGGCGACGCGGTCGTGGAAGATGCCGATCAGCGCGGCACCGGCTTGCTTGGCTTCGTTCATCAGTTCCAGCACCACCTGGCGATTGTTGTCGTCGAGGGAGGCCGTCGGTTCGTCGAGCAACATCACCGGCCACGCCACCATGAAGCCACGGGCGATGTTGACCCGCTGCTGCTCGCCACCGGAGAAGGTGCCGGGCGCCAGCTGCCACAGGCGTTGCGGAATGTTCAGGCGGCTGAGCAACAGCTCTGCACGGGATTGCGCCAGGTGTTTCGACCAGCCTCGGGCCAGGGCCGGCTCCATGACCACGTCCAGGCAGGCCACTCGCGGAATCACCCGCAGGAACTGGCTGACATAACCCAGGGTGCGCTGGCGCACTTGCAGAATGTCCCGGGGCTCGGCGCCCACCAGCTCCAGCCACTGCGCGTCATGCTGCACGCGGATGCTGCCGCCCGCTGGCAAATAGTTGCCGTACAGGGTGCGCAGCAAGGTGCTTTTACCGGCGCCGGACTGGCCGTGGAGCACCAGGCATTCGCCGCCCGCCACACTGAAATCCACGCCGCGCAGCACATTGAGGACCACGCCGTTCTGCTGGTGCAGGGTGAAGGTTTTCGAGAGGTCACGGACCTCGATCAAGGGATTCATCATGGCTGCAGCACCGAAGACACCAACAGTTGAGAGTAAAGATGCTGCGGATCGTCGAGGATCTGGTCAGTCAAACCGGTTTCCACCACCCGCGATCGGCGCATCACCATCAAGCGATCGGCCAGCAGTCGTGCCACCGCCAGGTCGTGGGTGACGATCACCACCGCCAGGTCCAGCTCACGCACCAGTCCGCGCAGCAGGTCGAGCAAACGCGCTTGAACCGAGACGTCGAGACCGCCCGTAGGTTCGTCCATGAACACCAGGCGCGGGCTCGACACCAGGTTGCGGGCGATTTGCAGGCGTTGCTGCATGCCGCCAGAGAAGGTGCGAGGCAAGTCGTCGATGCGCTGCGGGTCGATTTCCACCTGGCTCAGCCAGTCGAGGCCCGCCCCACGCAGCTGCTGGTAATTGCGCACACCCTGGGCCATCAAGCGCTCGCCGATGTTGGCGCCGGCCGACACGCCCATGCGCAAACCGTCCCGCGGATTCTGCTCGACGAAACCCCATTCGGTGCGCAACAAGGTGCGGCGTTCAGCTTCGCTGGCGCTGTACAGGTCGAGCCATTGGTCCTGCTTGTCGCGATAACCGATGCGACCTTTTTGCGGTGGCAGGCGCCCGCTCAGCAGCGAGAGCAAGGTCGATTTACCGGAACCGGACTCGCCGACAATCCCCAGCACTTCACCGGGATAGAGGTCGAAGCTGACGTCCTGGCAGCCTTTTTCCGGACCGTACAACAGCGACAGGTCACGCACTTGCAGCAAGGGTTCGGTGGACACGGACAGTTCGTTTTTCAGCGCCTGGTTCATTGGCCCTGCTCCTGCTGGCTGACGCGCTCGGCGCAGTAATAAGTGTCGGAACAGACAAAGCTCTGGGTGCCGGCGTCGTCGAGGATCAGCTCGTCGAGGAACGAATCGTGGCTACCGCAAATGGCGCAGCACTCGTCCCACTTTTGCGCTTCGAACGGGTGATCCTCGAAGTCCAGGCTGACGACTTTGGTAAAGGGCGGCACCGCGTACAGGCGCTTCTCGCGACCGGCACCAAACAGCATCAACGCCGGGCTCATGTCGAGTTTCGGGTTGTCGAATTTCGGAATCGGCGAGGGGTCCATCACGTAGCGTTCGTCAACCATCACCGGGTAGGCGTAGGCGGTGGCGATGTGGCCGAAGGTGGCGATGTCCTCGTAGAGCTTGACGTGCATCACCCCGTAATCGTTGAGGGCGTGCATGGTCCGGGTCTCGGTTTCCGACGGTTCGATAAAGCGCAGCGGCTCCGGAATCGGCACCTGATAGACCATGATCTGATCGGCATGCAGCGGCGTTTCCGGGATGCGGTGGCGGGTCTGGATCACCGTCGCGTCCGGGGTGATTTCGGTGGTGGCAACGCCAGCGGTACGGGCGAAGAAGCGGCGGATCGACACCGCGTTGGTGGTGTCGTCGGCGCCCTGGTCGATGACCTTGAGCACGTCATCATCGCCAAGAATCGCAGCGGTCAATTGCATGCCGCCAGTACCCCAGCCGTAGGGCAACGGCATCTCGCGGCCACCGAACGGCACCTGATACCCGGGAATCGCCACGGCCTTGAGCAAGGCGCGGCGGATCATGCGTTTGGTCTGTTCATCGAGGTAGGCAAAGTTGTACGCCGCGTCGCGTACCGGCGCTTGAGTCTGGTCATTCATGGTTGCTGCCCTCGGCAGGCTTGCGCAGTTTGCGGATCAGTTCCAGTTCGGCCTGGAAGTCCACGTAGTGAGGTAACTTGAGGTGCGAGACGAAGCCGGCGGCCTCGACGTTGTCGCAGTGCATCAGCACAAATTCTTCCTGCTGCGCCGGGGACTCGATCTCTTCGTTGAACTCCTTGGCGCGCAGGGCGCGGTCGACCAGCGCCATGCCCATGGCCTTGCGCTCGGCATGTCCGAAGGCCAGGCCGTAGCCGCGGGTGAACTGCGCCAGTTCCGTGGCCGAGCCGACGAACTGGTTGACCATCTCGCACTCGGTGACTTCGATGCTGCCCAGGTTGATCGGGAAGCCCAGCTCCTCCGGGTCGATCCACACTTCAACGTCGCCGATACGGATTTCCCCGGCGAACGGGTGGTTACGGCCATAACCACGCTGGGTCGAATACCCCAGCGCCAGCAGGAAACCTTCATCGCCACGGGCCAGCGCTTGCAAGCGCTCGGCACGGCTGGCGGGCAACTCCAGCGGGTCGCGGGTGATGTCCGCCACCGTCTCGTTGTTGTCCGATTCGTTCTTGATCAAGCCTTCCTTGGCCAGCAAGCCAAGGACCCGTGGGCAGGCTTCAAGGCTGGCATTCGGGGTGGTTTGCGGTCCCGGATACTCGCCTTCGGCCAGCAGCGCAAAGTCGAGCAGGCGATGGGTGTAATCGAAGGTCGGGCCCAGCAGTTGCCCGCCCGGCACGTCCTTGAAGGTGGCAGACAGACGACGGCTGAGCAGCATGTTCGAGGTGTCGATCGGCAGGCTCGGGCTGAAGCGCGGCAACGTGGTGCGGTAGGCGCGCAGCAGGAAGATCGCTTCTACCAGGTCCCCCGCCGCTTGCTTGATGGCCAGCGCGGCGAGTTCTTCGTCGTACAGCGAGCCTTCGCTCATCACCCGCGCCACCGCCAGTGGCAGTTGCTGGCGGATCTGCTCGACGCTCAACTCAGTGACCGAGGTATCGCCCCGGCGTTTTTTCGCCAGCAGGCGGTGGGCATTGTCGATGGCCTGTTCGCCACCCTTGACGGCTACGTACATCAGACACGCTCCTGTGCGATGCGGGTGCTGCGTGGCAGGCCGATCAGGTCATGGTCGGCGGTGAAAAACAGATCCAGGCCACGGGGAAATTCGTTGCGACGTTCACGCTCGCGCCAGAAACCGTCGGCCACCGGCAGTGCGACGGCGTGTTCGGTTTCGATCCCCGGTCCGCGCCAGCCCAGCCCTGCCCCGCCATCGAGGCTCGGCAGTTGAACCAGCAAGGTGCAGGACTGATCGGGGTAGCGGTCGTTGCCGTGATCGAAGCCGCTGAGGTCTTGCAGATCGTCGGTGGCAAGCAAGGCAAAACGCGCGTCTTCACGGTTGGCGGTCAGCGGGCAGCCGCAGTGAAACGCCAGGTTGGCGCGGATCAGCGGCGTGTCGAACGACGGCGCCAGCCACAGGGGCGTGTCGACATCCAGCAACGCCAGGCACAGCGCATAGGTGGCTGGCGCCAGCCCTTCGAGGCTCGGCGTGGCTTGCAGGGTCTGGATCAGACCGGGACCGGCCAGTGCCTTCATGGCCGCGCGAAAACCGCGCTGGCTATCCAGCACCGGGTCGGTGAACGCCGGTTGCAACAGCTGTGCGCTCATCAGTTTTCTCCTCGCACGAGGGTGAAGAATTCGACTTTGGTGGCGGCGGTGTCCGCCTCCTTCAGCGCCCTGCGTTCGGCCTGGGCCTGGGCCAGCGGCGTGATCACCTGATCGAGCCAATGGCGCTGCTGCGTGCCTTGCAAATGCGCGTCGGCCAGCGCCGCCAGTTCGGCGTGAACCTTGTCGCGACCCGCCAGATAGCTGTAGCCGGTGCGGCCGTCGGCCAGGCGCACCACGCAACGGGTCACGCTCATTTCGCCGACGTTGAACGGCGCGCCGTTGCCGCCCATGCGACCACGGACCAGGGTCATGCCGATTTCCGGGGCGCGGATCAGTTGGTACTCGACGTCGCGCAGGGCGTCTTCATGGGGCTGCAATTCGCTGCGACGGGCGCGGGCCAGCACGCCGATCCAGTGCTGCCGTTCGGTATGAGGAGCAGGCCTGCTTTGAATTAAATCGTGCATTGAGTTCTCCATCAGGTAACCACCTGGTACTGGAAGCGATCCGAACGGCTGGTGGACTGCGCAAGCTCCACCGCACGGCCGTCGCGATCGCGGGAAAGGGTGAACACACTCAGCGCCGGCAAATGCCGGGGCATCATCAGCAACGCGGCTTCTTCGCGATTGGGCAAACGGGCGCCGATCAGACTCTGGGTGCGGGTCAGCGGCAGATCGCGTTCGCTGAGGTACTGGCGCAGAGAGCCGCCGGTGTAATCCGCCAACAGCGGTGCATGACTGGCGCAGTAGCGGTGGCGGATCAGGCTGACCGGTTGCCCGTCGAGCTTGCGCAGGGTCTGCAACTCGATCATCGGCGCCATCTCGGCCAGCCCCAGGTGCTGCGCCTCTTCACGGCTGGCGAAGCAGTACCGGCGCTTGAGCAGCACCGCCTCGACGCCCAGGCCCTGGGCCGACAGCGACTGGCTGTAGGCACTGTCGGCGGCCATCGGGTAAATCAGCGGCCGCTCCAGCACCTGGGTGCCCTTGCCCTGGCGACGCAGCAGGCTGCCTTCGAACACCAGTTCATCGATGGCCCGGCGCAGGGTGTGGCGGTTGACGCCGAAGCGTTCGGCCAGTTGCACCTCGGCCGGCAGGAAATCTCCGGCCCGATAGCCCGTCAGTTCCCGGCGCAGGATGTCGGCCAATTCGCGGTACACCGGCTCATCTTGTCTAGACAACTGCATGCTTAAAAAAAAGCGCCCAGGGGCACCCCTCCGAAGATCAGATGAACTGCTTGCGCAGGCGTTGCGAGAGGATGTCGATCAGGCTGACGACGACGATGATCACCAGCAGCACGGCGCAGGTCTGAACGAACTGGAAGGCGCGGATGTTTTCCCACAGGATCACGCCGATCCCGCCGGCACCGACCATCCCCACCACCGTCGCCGAGCGCACGTTGGCCTCGAAGCGGTACAGCGCGTAGGACACCCACAGCGGCATCACTTGCGGAATCACGCCGTAGATCACCTCTTGCAAGGCGCTGGCGCCAGTGGCGCGAACGCCTTCGACCGGACCGGGATCAATCGCTTCCACCGCTTCGGCGAACAGCTTGGCCAGTACGCCAGTGGTGCTGATCCACAGGGCCAATACCCCGGCGAAGGGCCCGAGCCCGACCGCCACGACGAACAACATCGCGAAGACCATTTCATTGATCGAACGGAAGGCATCCATCACCCGGCGCAGCGGCTGGTGAATCCACCAGGGCGTGATGTTTTCCGAGCAGAGAATGCCCAGCGGCACCGAGCAGACGATCGCCAGCACCGTGCCCCAGAGGGCGATTTGCACGGTAACGATCATTTCCTTGAGGTAGGCGCGCCATTCATGGAAGTCCGGCGGGAAGAAATCCGCCGCGAAGGTCGCCATGTTTCCCGAGTCGCGGTACAGCGCCATCGGGTTCATTTCGGCACCGTGCCAGGCCCAGGCCAGCAGGACCAGGAACAAGCCCCAACCGGCATATTGCGGCCAGGTGCGCTTGCCGACAGCTTCAGCGTGAAGAGTGGTCATAAGGGTTCTCTAGAGGTCTCTTGAACCAGTGGGAGCGGGCTTGCTCGCGAAAGCGGTGTATCAGCCGACACCAATGCTGAATGTCAGTCTGCATTCGCGAGCAAGCCCGCTCCCACAGGGATCAGCCGGCGTTGGCAGTCTTTTTCTCGGTCTTTTCGAGCAAGGTGATGCGCTCTTGCAGCTTGGCCAGGTCGGCATCGATTTCGGCCAGTTTCTTCGCCTTGTCTGCCGCGTCGAGCTTGGTGTCGGCGCTGATCGTGGTGCGCTGCTTGAACAGCTCCAGCTGACGGATCGGCAACAGCTGGTCGTCGCTGGATTTCAGGAACTTGCCCAGTTGCATGCCCGCGAGCACGGCTTTCTCGGCATCGGTGTCGCCGTAGCTGAAGATGAAATCGCGGATCTTGGCCTTCTCGCTGTCGCTCAGCGCCTTGCTCCACACCAATGGGTCGGCGGGAATCAGCGGCGATTTCCAGATCACTTTGAGCAGTGCGGCCTTGTCCGGCTGGGTGACTTCCAGGCGATCCCAGCTTTCGGTGTTGAAGGTCGCCACGTCCAGTTGCCCCTTGGCCACGCTCAGCGCGTTGACTTCATGGCTGGAGTTGAGGGTGCGCTTGAAGGCGGTGGCGGCATCGACGTTGTTCTTGGCGAACACGTAGTAGCCCGGCACCAGATAGCCCGAGGTGGAGTTCGGGTCACCGTTGCCGAAGGTCAGGGTCTTGGCGTTTTTCAGCATGTCCTCGACAGAGTTGATCGGGCTGTCCTTGCGCGCGATCAACACGCTCCAGTAGCCGGCGGCGCCGCTGGCGGCCGCGGTCTGGGCGAAGATTTCGCCGTTGGAACGGTCCACCGCTTCGATGGCGGCCTTGTTGCCCAGCCAGGCGACGTCGACCTTGTTGAAGCGCATGCCCTGGATCAGGCCGGCATAGTCGGAAGCGAAGGTGGCGTTGATCTTCAGGCCGGTCTGCTTCTGCATGTCATCGAGAAACGGCTGCCAGATGCTCTTGAGGTTCTGCGACGACTCGGTGGACATGATGCCGAAGTTGATGGCTTTTTCTTCAGCCTGGGCGGTGCCCACTACACAGCTGGCGAGCAGGGCTGCACCAGCAAAAACGCGACCGATACGGTTCAACATGGAAAGGTTTCCTGAGGGTGAACGGTGGGGAATCGAAGGTGGGTTACGCGCGCGCCATGACCAGCCGGGGCACGGCTTCGGCGGGGCGAATGTGGTCGGAGCACATGAGGCTGGTGTCGATGTCGGCACCGTACAAATCATTGAGGAACTGGCTGCTCAGCTCGGCGGCGCGACCATCGAAATGAATGCGTCCGCCCTTGAGCGCCACGGCACGCGGGCAATAACGGGTGGCGTAGTCGACTTGATGCAGGGTCACGACTACGGTCTTGCCGTCGCGACGATTGATGTCGGCGAGGATTTCCATGACCTTGCGCGCCGATTCGGGATCGAGCGAAGCAATCGGCTCATCCGCCAGAATCACCTCGGCCCGCTGGGTCAGGGCCCGGGCAATCGCCACGCGCTGCTGCTGGCCGCCGGACAGGGTCGAGGCGCGCTGCGCCGCCAGATCGGCCAGGCCGACGCGGTCCAGGGATTCGAGGGCGAACTGTTTTTCCTCGGCATTGAACAGGCACAAATTGCCACGCCAGCGCGGCATGCGCCCCAGGCAACCGAGCAGCACGTTGTCGAGCACGCTCAGGCGATTGACCAGGTTGAACTGCTGGAAGATGTAACCGATGTCAGCCCGCAAGCGCCGCACCTTGCCATTGAGCCGTCCACTGGCCTGCACTTCCCGCCCCAGCACCGTGACGCTGCCGCCGTTGTTGCGATCGCAACAGGCCAGGCCCGCGAGGTGGCGCAGCAAGGTGGATTTGCCGGAACCGGACGCGCCAATCAGCGCGACCATCTCACCGGCCGCGATGGACAGTTCGAGGTCGACCAGTGCGGTTTTACGCGCAAAGGTCTTGTTCAGATGATCGACATGGATAGCTGCGTTCATGGGCTTCTCTGTCTGGTTGAACGGCCGTCCGTGGCCGCATTTGAGTTCAACCGACTTTATGCACGGGCTGTGTCAGCCCTATGACTCGCACATGTCGCTGGGTAGGCTATTTGATGAAGGTTTTGTGAAAGGTTGAGACGTGCGCCCCTCTGTAGGAGCGAGCTTGCTCGCGATGAACGTCCGGACAACGCCGGTATTCAGGCAGCACGCGTCATCGTTGTCCTCCATCGCGAGCATGCTCGCTCCTACAGGGGAATGCGTGCCCGCAAACGCGGCGCCACGAAGTCAAGGAATGCACGCAGTTTCAAAGGCAACGGTGCTTGCCCCTTGTGCACGAGGCTGACCGGCAATGGCGACGACTCGAACGGCTGGAGTACCACGCGCAGTGCCTCTTTGCGCAAAGCGTCCGCAACTTGATAGGACAGCACCCGAATCACGCCGACCCCCAGCACGGCGGCGTCGATGGCCGCTTCCGCCGTGTTGACGGCAAACCTCGAATGAACCGGCACGGACAACTGTGATTTACCCGCGCCGAACACCCAGGCGCCTACGGACGCCAGCACTTCAAAGGTGATGCAGGCATGCCCGGTGAGTGCCTGGGGTGTGGAAGGTTCGCCATGGACTGCCAGGTAATCCGGACTTGCACACACCACCCGGCGCACGGTGCCCACTGTTGTCGCCATGAGCGAGCTGTCGGGTAATTCTCCAATCCGCAGCGCGACGTCAATGTGTTCCTCCATCAGGTGCACCACGCGATCGGTGAGCATCAGGTTGATTTCGATTTGCGGGTAATGCGCGAGGAATTCGGCAATCACCGGCACCAGGTGCAAGCGCCCGAACACCACCGGCGCGGTGACCACCAGTTGACCTTTGGGCGAGGCGTACTCGCCGGTCGCCGCGCGCTCGGCCTCGCCGATGTCCTCAAGAATGCGCCGGCAGGCCGCCACGTAGGAGGCGCCGGCTTCGGTCAGCGACAGTTGCCGGGTAGTGCGATGAAGCAGGCGCGTCTTCAGGTGGGTTTCCAGCTCCGCCACCTTGCGGCTGACGGTGGCGAGCGGCATGCCCAGGCGTCGCGCCGCCCCCGACAGACTGCCCGAATCAACCACTGCAATCAGGACAGACATGGATTCAAGACGGTTCATGGCGCTCTATCAAAATCTGGAAGGATGATTCCCGATCCTAGGGGATTATCCATGTTTAGGCGAGTGCGTAAGGTTGGACCCTCATCCCCCGCGCGCGATATCCCGTCGCGAATGCCGGAAGCCAACCTGAAAGGAGAGTGCCGTGAGCGCCCTGCCCTTAGCATCAGAAAGTACGACAGCGCCTGCGGTCGCCTCTCGCGGCAAGATCATCATGATGGCGATCATCGCCGGCGCGGTGATCACCAACATTTATTGCACCCAGCCGATCCTGCCGCTGATCGCGGCGGATCTGGGCCTGGACCTGACCACCGTCGATCTGGTGGCTGGGGCGGCGCTGCTTGGTTTCGCCACCGGCCTGGCCCTGTTGCTGCCCATGGGTGACCGTTTCGACCGGCGCAAACTGGTGCTCGGCCAGATCGCCCTGGCGTGCCTGTTGGCCATCGCGGCTGCCATCTCGCCCGGCGTCGGCACCCTGATCGCGGCGTCCTTCGGCCTCGGCATCGTCAGCTGCGTGCCCCAGCAACTGGTGCCCTTCGCCGCCGTCATGTCCAAGCCCAGTGAGCGCGGGCGAAACGTCGGCACGGTGGTCAGCGGCATCATGGTCGGTATCCTGCTCGGTCGCACGATTGCCGGTGTGGTGGGTGAAGCCTGGGGCTGGCGGGCGGTGTATGGCCTGGAAGCGGCATTCATGATCCCGGTCTGGATCGCAGCGGCCTCCCTGCTCCCGCGTGGCGTGCCCAGCACCCACCTGTCCTATCCACGCCTGCTCGCTTCGTTGTGGCCGCTGATGCGCGACAACTCGGCGATCCGTCAATCGATGATGGTCCAGGCGCTGTTGTGGGCTTGCTTCAATGCCTTTTGGGTGAACCTGGCGGCGTTGCTGGCCCACGGCCCCTACCAGTTGGGCAGCGCCTGGGCCGGCGGCTTCGGCATCATCGGTGCCGCCGGTGCGTTGGCGGCATCGCTGGGCGGGCGGGCGACCGACCGTTTGGGCTCGCGCCGTGTGATCGGTGCCAGCATCGCGATCGTCACCTTGGCTTACCTGCTGCTGGCCGGGGCGCAGACCTCGCTGATCTTGCTGGTGCTGGGCGTGATCGTGCTGGATATCGGCGTTCAATCGGGGCTGGTGTCCAACCAGACGCGCGCCTTTGCCGTGGATCCGAAGGCACAGGGGCGCATCAACAGCCTGTACATGACGGCGACCTTCTTCGGCGGGGCCGTGGGGGCGGCGGTCAGCGGGTGGTTGATGACGCGTTATGGCTGGTCCGGGATTGTGGTGTTTGGGGTTGTGCTGGGGCTGATCGCGTTGGCGATCCACTGGGTCGGTGCGCCGCGCCAGTCAGCCTTGAAGGCCTCCTGATTCTGCAGAGGAACCCAGATCGACTGTGGGAGCGGGCTTGCTCGCGAAGAGGCGGTGTCAGTCGACTTTTTAGCTGAATGTCACACCGCTTTCGCGAGCAAGCCCGCTCCCACAGGGTCGAGCGGTGATTCTTCATTCACAAAAAAGGCGACCCTCGAAGGTCGCCTTTTGCATTACTGGCCGAATTGCCGTCCCAGGCCTCCCGGCACACCGTGGATATCCGTCTCCTCCCACGGCCCTTTCGGGCTGATCGAACGGCTCCAGCCGTTATTCCAGCGGTAGTAAGTCCGCTGACGGTAGAAGGTGTTGGGCTGGTCATCGAGCACATACACCCCCATTTTCGGATCCCAGTGGCTGTTCCCCCCCGGTGGCGGTGCGAAGCTGGCGGAGGTGCGCGGCAGCGGCTTGGCGGGTTTGGCCGGGATGCTCGGTTTGCTCGGGCTCGGCGAGGTCGACGGCGTTGGCTTGGGCTGCGAGGGCGGGATCGGCGGCAACCGTGTCGGCTCGGGTTGTTGGACCGCACAAGCGCTCAGCCCTAAAACGACGCTGAGCAAAGTGATACGAGCGATAGCGGTCATGGTGGTGGTTCCTGTCATTTATCCGGGCTGTCGATGGTCAGTTTTTGCGGCGCGGTGGTGCTGCTGGCCAGAGGCTGGCTGCGACCGATCCACTCGCCAGCCGTCGGTTGGCCGGCGCGGGAGATGCGCGCAACCAGTTGGACTTCAGGGAAGTTAGACAGTTTCAACTGCGGCATCATCGCGTCGGCATCGCCCAGCTCGACGGTCGCCGGCAGGTCGGCCACGGTCAGGCGCTTGGCCGCCAGCGGCGCGGGTGGCCCGGAGGTGGCGCGGGCGAAGATGAACACCGTGTCACCCGGTTGAACCTTGCCTTTCAGGTCAGCCGCCAGGTCCACCTGGACCTTGAGCAACGCGCCCGCCTTGGCCACCGGTGCCGGGGCCACTTTGCCACCGCCCGCTTCCAGTTTTTCGGTGGCGCGGGCAATGCCGCCTTGCAGCGCAATGCGGGATTTGTCCTCCGGCGGCAGTTGCTCCAGCAGGCGATTCCAGTAATCGATGGCCTCCTGATAACGCTGCGCTTCGAATGCCGCGATGCCCAGCAGGCCCAGGCTGGTGACCTCTTTCGGATCGGCCTTCAAGGCTTCATCGGTCAGCGCCTGAATCTTGTCGGACCATTTCTTGCCATCGGCAAAGTACTGGGCCTGTGCCCACTGCCCCAACAATTCGGGTTGGCGGCCGGCCAGGTTGACCGTGCGTTCGAAGATCTTTGCCGCGTCGGCAGGACGCTCCTGGGTCATGTAGGTGCGACCCAGGAAATACAGGGCTTCAGCGGAGTCCGGCTGCGCCGCGACCGCACGCTCCAGGCGCCGGGTCATTTCTTCCATCGACTGCGGTGCCTGGGAAAATTCCCGGGTCAGTTCGACTTTGTCGCTGGCCCCGAAATGCAGGTACAAGCCCAGGCCCAGCACCGGCACCAGGATCGCCGCCAGCAACGGCGCCGGTTTGCCCAGGCGCGACACCCGTGGCGCGGCAACGCCTTCGGTGTCGGCCAGCAGCTCACGGGCAGCTTCGGCGCGACCGGCGTCCATTTGCGCCGCATCGAGAACGCCCTCTTCGCGCTGAGTCTGCAACTCAGCCACGCGTTCCTGATACAGCGCCACGTTCAGGGCAGTACGATCCTCTTCGAGCTGGGCGCGACGACTGCGCAGGATGGGGATCAACAGAAAACTCAGGGCCACCAGGAGCAGCAGACCTGCAGCGAGCCAGAAATCAATCATTCTTGGTTTTTATCCAACAGGTGGTCGAGGCGCTCGCGCTCCTCGGCAGAAAGCGAGTCCGGGGTGCTGGCGCGTTGTACGCGACGACGGCGGACGATCACCGCGATGATCACGAAACCGCCCAGCAACAGGCCGGCAGGGCCGAACCAGAGCAACGCGGTCTTGGCGTTAAGGGCCGGTTTGTAGCGGACGAAATCCCCGTAGCGGTCAACCATGAAGTCGATGATCTGCTGGTTGTCCTTGCCCTCGCCCAACATGCGGAAAATCTCTTTGCGCAGGTCGGCGGCGATCGGTGCATTGGAGTCGGCGATGTCCTGGTTCTGGCACTTGGGGCAGCGCAGCTCCTTGGTCAACTCGCGAAAACGCTCGCGATCCCCTTCCTTGGCGAACTCATAGGTGTCGATGGCGGCATGGGCCACCCCGGCCAGGCTCAAGCCCAGAATAACCGCGGCGATCCAGCGCTTCATGGCTTGGCCTCGTCAACCAGCGCCTGATACTTGGCCGCCAGCTTTTCCCGCCAGACCTGCTCGTCGATCACCCCGACGAACTTGTCGCGGATGATGCCCTTGGCGTCGATGAAGAAGGTTTCCGGCGCGCCGTAAACACCGAGGTTCAGGCCCAGGGTGCCTTCGTCATCGCGGATGTCCAGCTGGTACGGGTTGTGGAAT
This sequence comes from Pseudomonas fluorescens, assembly GCF_902498195.1. Classification (GTDB taxonomy): domain Bacteria; phylum Pseudomonadota; class Gammaproteobacteria; order Pseudomonadales; family Pseudomonadaceae; genus Aquipseudomonas; species Aquipseudomonas fluorescens_BU. Next base: position 314,722 of record NZ_CABVIY010000007.1, read on the forward strand.
TCACTCAGCCACTTCAAGGCGTCGGCGTTGACGTCCTTGTAGTTGATGCCATAAATCACCACGCCCTTTTCGGCCAGTTTGTTCAGCACCGGGTGCTCGACCCGGCAGGAAATGCACCAGGTCCCCCAGACGTTGACCAGCGCCGGTTTGCCGAGGATATCGGCGCGGGTCAGGGTCTTGTCGCCCTGCACCGACGGCAGGGAAAACGCCGGGAACGGTTTGTTGATCATCGCCGAGGGCAACTCGGCCGGGTCCAGGTACAGACCGCGATACAGGAAAACGGCGACCACCAGAAATATCGCCAGTGGCAACAGCATCAACCAACGTCTCATGCAGTGGCTCCCGACAGGCCCAGTGCTTCACGCACGCGGCTTTTCACCTTGACCCGGTAACGGCCATCCAGCGCCGCCAGCAAACCGCCAAGCCCGGTCAGCAAGCCGCCGAACCAGATCCAGCGCACGAACGGCTTGACGTGGACGCGCACCGCCCAGGCGCCATCGCCCAGCGGTTCACCCAGCGCCACATAGAGGTCACGGGTAAAGCCGGCATCGATCCCGGCTTCGGTCATCACCGAGTTCTGCACGGTATAGAGGCGTTTTTCCGGGTGCAGCACGCTGACTTCCTTGCCGCCCTTGATCACCCGCACGGTGGCCTTGTCGGAGGTGAAGTTCGGGCCTTCAAAGTGCTTGGCGCCTTCGAACACGAACTGGTAACCGCCCAGGGCCATGGATTCGCCGGGTGCCAGGCGCAGGTCGCGCTCGGCGCTGTTCTGGCTCGACAGCACCACGCCGAGGGCGCAGACCGCGATGCCCAGGTGCGCAACCTGCATGCCCCAATAGCTGCGGGTCAGGGTCGGCAGGCCTTTGATCAGGCCTTTGTGGCGAGTCTTGTCGAAGATGTCACGCACCCCGGCCAGCAACACCCAGGCCGCCAGCATGAAGGTGGCCAGCACCGCCCAGTTGAAATCGCCGTAGGCGACGCCAGCCACCACGGCCAGCGCGGCGCTGCCGAGCAGCACCGGCGTGAGCATGCTGACCAGCCATTTCACCGGGGTGTCTTTCCAGCGCACGATCACGCCCACCGCCATCACCAGCATCAACAAGGCCATCAAGGGAATGAACAGCGCGTTGAAGTACGGCGGCCCGACCGACAGCTTGGCGCCGGTCATGGCATCGAGAATCAGCGGGTACAAGGTGCCCAGCAGGATCATCGACGCCGCCACCACCAGCACCAGGTTGTTGCCCAGCAGTAGGGTTTCCCGGGACCAGAGGTTGAAGCCGACCTGGCTCTTGACCACAGGGGCGCGCAGGGCGAACAGCGTCAGCGAACCGCCGACCACGAACAACAGGAAAATCAGGATGAACACGCCGCGCTCCGGGTCGGAAGCAAAAGCATGAACCGAGGTCAGCACGCCGGAACGCACGAGGAAAGTGCCCAGCAGGCTCAACGAAAACGCGGCAATGGCCAGCAACACCGTCCAGCTCTTGAACACGCCACGTTTTTCCGTGACCGCCAGCGAGTGAATCAGCGCGGTGCCCACCAGCCATGGCATGAAGGACGCGTTTTCCACCGGGTCCCAGAACCACCAGCCGCCCCAGCCGAGTTCGTAATAGGCCCACCACGAGCCGAGGGTGATGCCGATGCCGAGGAAGGCCCAGGCCACGATGGTCCACGGACGCGACCAGCGCGCCCATGCCGCATCCAGGCGACCGCCCATCAACGCCGCGATGGCGAAGGCGAAGGCCACGGAGAAACCGACATACCCCATGTACAGCATCGGCGGGTGCACGATCAGGCCGATGTCTTGCAGCAGCGGATTAAGGTCGGCGCCATCGCTGGGCATTTGCGGCAGGATGCGTTTGAACGGGTTGGACGTGAGGATCAGGAACAGCAGGAAGCCGGTGCTGATCATGCCCATCACCGCCAGTACCCGCGCCAGCATCACCTGCGGCAACTGCCGGGAGAACACCGATACCGCGAAGGTCCAGCCACCGAGGATCAGCGCCCACAGCAGCAACGAGCCTTCGTGCGCGCCCCACACGGCGCTGAATTTGTAGTACCACGGCAAGGCGCTGTTGGAGTTGTTGGCCACGTAGGCCACGGAGAAGTCGTCCACCATGAACGCATAGGTCAGGCAACCAAAGGCAAACGCGAGGAAGGCGAACTGGCCCCACGCGGCCGGCTGGGCCAGGCTCATCCACAAACGGTCGCCCCGCCAGGCGCCGAGCAAGGGCACCACGGCCTGAACCAGGGCAAAGCACAGCGCCAGAATCATGGCCAGATGGCCCAACTCGGGAATAAAGATGCCGGAAGTCATGGATCAACCCTCCTTCGCGGGTGTTGGAGCGGATTGACCACTGTCTTTCAACGCCTTGGTCACTTCGGGTGGCATGTATTTCTCGTCGTGCTTGGCCAGCACTTCATCGGCCACCACCACGCCATCGGCATTGAGCTTGCCCAGGGCGACGATGCCCTGCCCTTCGCGGAACAGGTCCGGCAGGATGCCGCGATAGGTGATGGTCACGGATTTGCTGAAGTCGGTGACGACGAATTTCACATCCAGCGAGTCCGGGGAACGCTGCAGCGAGCCCTTCTCGACCATGCCGCCGGCGCGAATACGGGTGCCTTGCGGGGCTTCGCCGTTGGCGATCTGGGTCGGGGTGTAGAACAGATTGATGTTTTGCTGCAGGGCGCTCAAGGCCAGGCCGACGGCAGCGCCGACCCCGACCAGAATCGCCAGAATGATGATAAGACGCTTTTTACGCAGCGGATTCACTTGCCGTTCTCCCGGCGCAGACGACGCGCCTCTTGTTGCAGATACCGCTTGCGGGCCAGGATCGGCGCCGCCACGTTGAGGGCCAGCACTGCCAGGCAGATGCCATAGGCCGACCAGACATACAGGCCGTGATGGCCCATGGCGAGGAAGTCGCCGAATGACGCAAAACTCATCGAACGGCCTCCAGGCTGTTTTCCACTTCGGCTTTCACCCAGCTGGCCCGCGCCTCGCGCTTGAGCACTTCAAGGCGCATGCGCAGCAGCAAGACCGCACCGAAGAAGCAGTAGAAGCCCAGCGCGGTCAGCAGCAGTGGCAGCCACATTTCGGCGGGCATCGCCGGTTTTTCGGTGAGGGTGAAGGTCGCGCCCTGGTGCAGGGTGTTCCACCACTCCACCGAGTATTTGATGATCGGGATGTTGATCACGCCGACAATCGCCAGCACCGCGCAGGCCTTGGCCGCGCTGTCACGATTGCTGATGGCGTTGCCCAGCGCAATGAGACCGAAGTACAGGAACAGCAGGATCAACATCGACGTAAGGCGCGCATCCCAGACCCACCACGACCCCCAGGTCGGTTTGCCCCAGATCGCGCCCGTGACCAGCGCCACCGCCGTCATCCACGCGCCGATGGGCGCCGCGCATTGCAGGGCGACGTCGGCCAGTTTCATTTTCCACACCAGCCCGACGATGCCGCAGACGGCCAGCATCACGTAGATGGACTGCGCCAGCATCGCGGCCGGAACGTGGATATAGATGATGCGAAAGCTGTTGCCCTGCTGATAGTCGGGCGGCGCGAAGGCCAGGCCCCAGACCACGCCAACGCCGATCAGCAGCAACGCCGCCAGGCTCAGCCAGGGCAACATCTTGCCGCTGATGCCGTAGAACCACTTGGGTGAGCCGAGCTTATGAAACCAGGTCCAGTTCATTATTGTTTCCATCACGGTTGCCGCTCGTTTTCACGACGCGGCCAAAGGGTCTGCTTTTAATTAAAAGAAGTGGTTAATTTTTAACCAGACCTCATTATTATTCGCCGACGCTGATCTTCAGGCCAGCGGCTATTGCAAAGGGTGTCAGGGTTATCGCCAGGGCGGTCAGGCTACCCAGCCACAACAGATAACCGGTCGCCGGCATGCCCTGCAAGGCGGCCTGCAAGGCGCCACTGCCAAGGATCAACACCGGGATGTACAACGGCAGAATCAGCAACGCCAGCAACAGGCCACCACGCTTCAATCCGACGGTCAACGCCGCGCCCACCGCACCGAGCAGGCTCAGCACCGGTGTACCCAGCAATAGAGAAAGCAGCAACACCGGCAGACAGGCGGCAGGCAAACCGAGCATCAACGCCAGCAAGGGTGCGAGCAAAACCAGTGCCAGGCCGGAAAACGCCCAGTGTGCCAGCACCTTGGCCAAAACCAGAAGAGCCAGGGGGTGCGGCGAAAGGACCCACTGTTCCAGCGATCCGTCTTCGAAATCACTGCGGAAAAGCCCGTCCAGCGAGAGCAAAACCGATAAAAGGGCCGCTACCCAGACCAGTCCCGGAGACAAGGTTTGCAACAATTGAGACTCGGGACCGACCGCCAACGGGAACAGCGAAACGACGATGGCGAAAAACACCAGCGGATTGGCCAGCTCCGCCGGGCGACGGAATAACAGACGGGCCTCACGGGCGACCAACAGGCCGAACACACTCATACGGCCCACTTCCCCAGATCAATGTCGCGATAGCTGGCCGGCAGGCGGCTCAGCGTGTGGTGGGTGGTCAACACCACCATGCCGCCGCGTTCGCAATGGCCGGCCAGGTGTTCTTCCAACTGCGCCACGCCTTGTTTGTCGAGCGCGGTGAAGGGTTCATCGAGAATCCACAGCGGCGGACTGTCCAGGTACAAGCGCGCCAGGGCGACACGCCGCTGTTGGCCAGCGGACAGGGTGTGGCAGGGCACGTCTTCGAAACCGCGCAGTCCGACCGCTGCCAGCGCCTGCCAGATCGCTTCATGGGAGGCAGGCTGATGCAGGGCGCAGAGCCAGCTGAGGTTCTCTTGCGGCGTCAACAGATCCTTGATCCCCGCCGCATGGCCGATCCACAGCAGGTTGCGCGCCAGCTCCGTGCGTTGTTCGTCGAGGGGTTGCCCATTGAGCAGCACTTGACCGGCGGTCGGGTGCATCAGTCCCGCCAGCAGACGCAACAGGCTGGTCTTGCCACTGCCGTTGGGGCCGCTGATCTGCACCATTTCGCCACTGGCCAGTCTCAAATCGAGATTTTCAAAAAGCAGCCGAAGGTCTCGCTCACAGGCAAGGGCAACGGTTTGCAGGACTGGACTGGTCAAGGGTTCACGGGCCTTATACGGTTCAAGTCGGCTCTGGCGCGGCCGTTAAAGAGATGCAGAATAGATCTATTGACGGCTCCAACTCGCGAGCCAGGTCAAATATTTGCAATGTTTTCGCCACTCTGTATACAACGGGGCGGCATTATACATGCCATTTCCTACTCTAAAGAGCGCATTTTCCCAAGGTTGTGACCGCGTATGACAGGCGAAATGAACATCCTCCCGCTACCGCAGACCACCCCCGCTACCGTGCGTCCGCTGGTGGTCAGTGGCGAGTTGCTCAAGCTGCTGACGCCTGTCGAAGGCCTGATCACGGCCGGTCAGACGGCCAAGGCGGAAGTCCTGTCGCTCAAGCAGGCCGACCAGACGTTTCAACTGCTGCTGAAGGTCACCCTGGACAGCGGGCGCCAGACTACCGTCCAGGCCACCAGCAACCTGCCGCTGGCGCAAGGCACCAGCATCGCAGTGACCCAGCCATCGGCGGGCAATCTGGCGATTACCGTGCAACAGGCCATTGCTTCCAGCGTCGCCACCCTCACCCGCATCGACACCGCTCAACTGCCGGTCGGCACCCTGTTGCAGGGCAAAGTGCTGACCTCCCAGGTGTTGCCGCAGGTGCCAGGGCAACCGACGGTGTTTCGCTCGATGGTGAGCCTGCTCAATACCGCCCTGAGCGGTCGCACCCTGAGCATCGACAGTCCGCAGCCATTGCGGATCGGCACCTTGCTCAGCGCCCAGGTGCAGGACACCCAGACCTTGAAGTTCGTGCCCCTGAGCAATCGCCAAGAGCAATTGGCGGTGACCCAACAACTGGTCAGCCAGACCAGTCGCCAGGGTTCGCTCGATGGCCTGCTCAAGCTGCTGCAAAACCTGCCGCCCTCGAACCAGACCTCCAGCGACCTGCGCATGGCCGTGGACAAATTGCTCGCCGGCCTGCCCGATGTGCGCCAATTGAGCACGCCGAAAGGCCTGGCCTTTGCGCTCGCCGGCAGCGGTGCCTTCCTCGAAACCAAGCTGCTGACCGGACAAAACCCGACGCAGGCCCCCGACATGAAAGCCGACCTGCTCAAGCTCATCGCACAGCTCACACCCAGCCTGCCGGCCAGCACCAATCTCAACGCGATCATCGCCGCCAACACCCTGGCCCAGGCCATGCCGAGTTTCGTGCGCAACGCCCTCGGCATGCTCGGGCAGGTCAGCGCCAAACCATCGCCAATCAATTTCCCGCTGCCCGAGCGCCTGCTGCAAAGCGCCGAGGGCGAAGACGATCTCGAACACCTGCTGCGCCTGGCCGCCGCCGCGGTTTCACGCCTGCAAAGCCATCAACTGTCGAGCCTGGAACAGACCGGCGTCACCAGTGACGGTCGCCTGGTCAGCACCTGGCAGCTGGAAATACCGATGCGCACCCTGCAAGACATCGTGCCGATGCAGATCAAGTTCCAGCGCGAAGAGACGCCCGAAAAAGACCAGCCCCAGGAACGCCGCGACGAGCGCGAGCCGAAACAACCGCTGTGGCGCGTCGAACTGGCCTTCGACATGGAGCCATTGGGGCCGATGCAGATTCAGGCACAGCTGATCAAGGGCAGCCTGTCCAGCCAGCTGTGGGCCGAACGGCCGTACACCGCCAGCCTGATCGAAAACAACCTGGCCGCATTGCGCCAACGCTTGCTGGCATCAGGCCTCAACGTCGGCGATCTCAATTGCCATCACGGCAAACCGCCCCAGGGTCCGCAAACCCGACTTGATCAACGCTGGGTCGACGAAACCGCATGAAAAACCCCAACGCCCCACGCCAGGCCATCGCCCTCAAATACGACGGCACCCACGCCCCCACCCTCACCGCCAAGGGCGACGAAGAACTGGCCGAAGAAATCCTCAGGATCGCCCGCGACTATGAAGTGCCGATCTATGAAAACGCCGAACTGGTGAGACTGCTGGCGCGCATGGAGCTGGGGGACAGTATTCCGGAGGAGTTGTACCGGACGATTGCCGAGATTATTGCGTTTGCCTGGAATTTGAAGGGCAAGTTTCCGGCGGGGCACGATCCTGAAGCGCCCATGGTCGAGAAGGATATTACTGATCGCGGGGATGATTATTGAGGCTTCGAAGACGCCATCGCGGGCAGGCTCGCTCCACAGGGATTGGCGGCGTTCACATAGGTTGTGTCCACCCCGCTCCATTGTGGGAGCGAGCCTGCTCGCGATAGCGATTTCGACCTAACCACGAGCATTCAATCCTGACGCCATTTGACAGCCGACTACGCCGACGTCGCGCTACCCGGTGTGAAAAATCGCAAGAGCCTGCGACTGCGCCCGACAATCAAGCCATTGATCAACCCAGCCCCCAGTGCCGAGGTCACTACCGCTGTGACTTCATTCACCAGCTCCGGATGCATGGCCGCCTGATAACCACCGTAATAGCGCCAGGCAAAGAAGCTCCAATACACAATCAGCACCTTGACCGTCCCGCCCAGTACCAGACGATCCCCTTCGCGCTCCACCCTGTCGTACGAGTAAAAGCGCAACGCCAGAAACCAGCCTGCCAGCAACCCAAGCGCATAGCTCGATACCGGTATGGCAATACCTTGGGCGAGGTTCAGCGAGATCAGGGACAGACTGACGAATATCGCCGGTGTGACCTGCAAAGACCTTTTCGATTCATGATTCCTGAAGCAGGCGACAACGCCGTAGTACGTCAGGTAAGTGAAGACCGCATAAACCCACAGCGGTGTACCGCGCAAAATGTCGAGCATAGGGCCTCCCTGGCACTGTATTTCCCGGATTGAGCTGTTTGCAGATTGGTGAGCACGACCAACCCGCAGAAGCAAAGCTTGCTCGCGATGAGGCCGGTACATTCAACATCAACGGCGCTGGACACACCGCCTTCGCGAGCAAGCCCGCTCCCACACGGGATCTTCATTGAGCACCTATTTTGTGTGCTGCACAGATCCAGTGTGGGAGCGGGCTTGCTCGCGAATTGCGATCTCAATGCAATCGCAACAATCAGTTTTTGTGAAGCTTGCTCATCAACTCCGCCTCAGCCTGGGTCAAGCCGCAGGACTGGGTCAGTTCGTCGACGCTGGCGCCCATTCCTACCAGTCGCGCCGCCTGGGCGAACGACAGGCTGGTGGGGTCGCGTTGTTCAACCCGGGCGAGCTGGTCCGGCAACGGCGCGACGATGGCGCGCAGTTCGTGCAGGTCTTCGCCCATGCGCACGTTGCCGTTCTGATAGTCATCGACCCGCTTGCCCAGGTCCTTGATGCGCTGGTCACGCAGCGCATCGCCCTGGGCCTGTTGCGCGGCGATCTGCCGTTGACCCCTTATGTACGCCAGAAACATTGCCAGCGTGCCTGCCCAGAAAAGGAACAGGACAATGACCGCAACCTCGAGAATCAATCAGATACTCTCCAGTTCCGACCATTCTTCTTCGCTCATCATCTTGTCGAGCTCGACCAGGATCAGCAGTTCGTTGTTCTTGTTGCACACGCCCTGGATAAACTTGGCGGACTCTTCGTTACCGACGTTCGGTGCGGTTTCGATTTCCGACTGACGCAGGTAAACCACTTCGGCCACGCTGTCGACCATGATCCCGACCACTTGCTTATCGGCTTCGATGATGACGATGCGGGTGTTGTCGCTGATCTCGGCGTTCATCAGGCCGAAGCGCTGACGGGTATCGATCACGGTGACCACGTTGCCGCGCAGGTTGATGATGCCCAGCACGTAGCTCGGGGCACCCGGCACCGGGGCGATCTCGGTGTAGCGCAGGACTTCCTGAACGCGCATCACGTTGATGCCGTAGGTTTCATTGTCCAGCTTGAAGGTCACCCATTGCAGGATCGGATCTTCGGAACCCTTTGCCGCCGTCGCCTTATCATTCATACCCTGACCCCTCGAAAAACCGCCCTGGCGGTGTGTGCTCTGTTTGGCGGCATTCAACAATGCCGTCGCATGTTTGTTATGTCGGCTGTTATGTCGATTTGTGTAGCGGCTTGCTGCCGCCCATGTGCTTGGCCCCACCACTGGCGATCAACTCGGCCAGCGCGGAAACGTCGAGCAACGCACACATGTGTTCAATCACGGTGCCCGCCAGCCATGGCCGTTGACCACGGTGGCTGCGCCATTTGATTTCGTTCGGGTCCAGGCGCAACGAGCGGCTGACCTGATGCACGGCCAGCCCCCACTCATAACCCTGGACCGAAATAACGTATTGCAGGCCCTGGCGGAAATCGTCGCGATAACGGTCGGGCATGACCCAACGCGCGGTGTCCAGCACCTTCAGGTTGCCGGCCTGACTCGGCAGGATCCCCAGGAACCACTCCGGCTGACCGAACAGCGGCGTCAGTTCGTGGCCGGCCAGGGGGTAAATCGACCCCAGGCACACCAGCGGCACCGCCAGGGTCAGGCCGGCCACATCGAACAACAGGCATTCGAACGGCTCGGCCGCCCAGGCCGGACGCCCGTCGGTGTCCACCGGTGGCGGCGTGTTGGCGGGTGGCAGGTGAACTTCGACGATGGGAGTGACCAGCGCCTGTTGTTCTTCGACAACGGCTGGCTCCGGCGCGGGCGGCACCTCGACGGTCGGCGGCACCAAAGCCTGGAGCAACGGTGCGATGGTCGAAACCGGCGCCAGCACGGGGGCCGGCGCTTCGACCACGACAACGGGCGCCTTCGCTACCGGCGCGACCACAGGCGCAGGCGCGGCGACGATTTTATGCGCATCGCGGGCTTGCTCTTCGAGCACTGCCGCCTGGAATTCGTCCAGAGCCGCTTCAACCTCGACCACCTCGGGCGGCACATCGATGTGCGGTGCGAGTTCCTCGGTGATGTCCTGCAGCAGGCTGTCCAGATAAGACTGCAGCGCCAGTTGCGGGCGTGAAGTGGTCTTCAATGGCCGGTTCATGAGCTGGCCCCTGCTTCTGTAGGAGCGAGCATGCTCGCGATGAACCTGAGAGCGCCACGGCGTGCCAGGTTTGCCGCGTCATCGTTGACGATCATCGCGAGCGTGCTCGCTCCTACAGGGATCGGGGTCATCTTCATGCCACCTGCGCCACGAGTTGCGCCGCCAGCAGATGCTTGAGCAGCGCACGATAAGCCAGCACGCCACGGCTCTTGCCGTCGAATTGCGAAGGTGTCAGCCCGGCACGGCTGGCATCGCGCAGGCGCGTGTCCACCGGGATGTAGCCTTGCCAGATGTCTTCGGGAAACTTGTCGCGCAATACCCGCAGCGTCCCGAGGGACGCTTGCGTGCGGCGATCGAACAGGGTCGGGACGATGGTGAACGGCAAGGCCTGCTTGCGCGAGCGATTGATCATCGCCAGGGTGTTGACCATGCGTTCCAGGCCCTTGACCGCCAGGTGTTCGGTCTGCACCGGGATCACCAGTTGCTGGCTGGCCGCCAAGGCATTGACCATCAGCACGCCAAGCAGCGGCGGGCTGTCGATCACCGCGTAATCGAAGTCCTGCCACAGCTGCGCCAGGCTCTTGGCGATCACCAGGCCCAGGCCGCTTTGGCCCGGCGACTGGCGTTCGAGGGTGGCCAGCGCGGTACTCGACGGCAACAGGGAAATGCGTTCGTCACTGGTGGACAGCAGCAATTGGCCAGGAAGGCCTTGCGGCACGCTGCCCTTGTGCAGGAACAGGTCGTAGTTGCTGTGTTCCAGGGTGTCGGGGTCGTAGCCAAAATAGCTGGTCATGGAGCCATGGGGGTCGAGGTCGACCACGACCACGCGCTTGCCCGCCTCGGCCAGCAATCCGGCTAAAGCGATGGAGGAAGTGGTTTTACCGACACCACCCTTTTGATTGGCGACTGCCCAGACTCTCATTCGGATTGTTCCACCCGGCCAACCCTGAGGAATCGGCCGAGAAATAGCTCAACGTGTTAATGCCGGTGACGGAGAATTGACGGCGTTCTCTCGTACCGGCGACATAACCCTGGTCGGTGCAGTTTGTGTGCCAGCACGCTTCAACGCGGCGTCCGGCGTGGTATGAGCGGTTCCGGTCCCGGTGAGACTGCGGCGCACATCGAGATTGCGCGACACCACGAGCACCACGCGACGGTTGCGGGCCCGGCCCTCGGCCGTGGCGTTATTGGCCACCGGCTGGAATTCACCGTAACCCACCGACGCCAGGCGCCCGGGGTTGACGCCCTGCATCGCCAGCATGCGCACGATGCTCGCCGAACGGGCCGATGACAGTTCCCAGTTGGTCGGGTACTGCGAAGTCCGTATCGGTTGATCGTCGGTAAAGCCTTCGACGTGAATCGGGTTGTCGAACGGCTTCAGGATCCCCGCGACCTTGTCGATGATGTTGAACGCGATGTCGCTGGGCATGGCGTCGCCACTGCCAAACAACAGGCTGGAATTGAGTTCGATCTCGACCCACAGCTCGTTGCCGCGCACGGTCATCTGGTTGGAGCTGATCAGGTCGCCGAACGCCGCGCTGATGTCATCGGCAATGCTTTTAAGCGGATCGCTCGCACCCGCCACCCCGGCATCGACCTGCTCGCTGTCCTTGACCAGTGGTTTGGCCGGGGTCACCGTCTTGGGACGTTCGTCGCCGATGGGGATTGGCTTGAGCGCGCGATCGGTGTCGGTGAAGACTCCGATCAGCGCTTCGGAAATGATCTTGTACTTGCCTTCGTTGACCGAAGAGATGGAGTACATCACCACGAAAAAGGCGAACAGCAAGGTGATGAAGTCTGCGTACGACACCAGCCAGCGTTCGTGGTTGACGTGTTCATCATGCTGGCGACGACGGGCCATGAGCGTATTCCCTTAATCCATGAAGCCCTGGAGCTTCAACTCAATGGAGCGAGGGTTTTCACCTTCGGCGATCGACAGGATGCCTTCCAGCAACATTTCGCGATAACGCGACTGGCGCAACGCAACGGATTTGAGTTTGGCGGCAATCGGCAGCAACACCAGGTTGGCACTGGCCACGCCGTAGATGGTGGCGACGAAGGCCACGGCGATGCCGTTGCCCAGCTGCGACGGATCCCCGAGGTTGCCCATGACGTGAATCAGGCCCATCACCGCACCGATGATGCCGATGGTCGGCGCATAACCACCCATGCTTTCGAATACCTTGGCGGCCTCGATGTCGCGGCTTTCCTGGGTGTAGAAATCCACTTCCAGGATGCTGCGGATCGCTTCGGGTTCGGCGCCGTCCACCAGCAGTTGCAGGCCCTTGCGCGAGTAGCTGTCCGGTTCGGCGTCGGCCACCCCTTCCAGGCCGAGCAAGCCTTCCTTGCGCGCGGTCAGGCTCCAGTTGACGACACGATCGATGCCCCCGGCCAGGTCGACACGCGGAGGAAACAGAATCCACCCCAGGATCTGCATGGCGCGCTTGAACGCGCTCATCGGCGATTGCAGCAATGCCGCGCCGACGGTCCCGCCGAGCACGATCAGTGCCGCCGGGCCGTTGGCCAGGGCGCCCAGGTGGCCGCCTTCCAGGTAGTTGCCGCCGATGATGGCGACGAACGCCATGATGATGCCGATCAGGCTTAGAACGTCCATCAGATACAGGCCTCGACCAGGTGCTTGCCGATGTCATCGAGGCTGTACACCGCGTCGGCGAGTTCGGCTTTGACGATGGCCATCGGCATGCCGTAGATCACGCAGCTGGCTTCATCCTGGGCCCAGATCGAACTGCCACCCTGTTTCAACAGGCGCGCACCTTCGCGACCGTCGGCGCCCATGCCGGTCAACACCACCGCCAGAACTTTGTCGCCGTAGGTCTTGGCCGCCGAACCGAAGGTGATGTCCACGCACGGCTTGTAGTTCAAACGCTCGTCGCCCGGCAGGATTTTCACCGCGCCACGGCCGTCGATCATCATTTGCTTGCCACCCGGTGCCAGCAGCGCCAGGCCCGGACGCAGGATGTCGCCATCCTCGGCTTCCTTGACGCTGATGCGGCACAGCTTGTCCAGGCGCTCGGCGAAGGCCTTGGTGAAGGCTGCCGGCATGTGCTGGATCAGCACGATCGGTGCCGGAAAGCTGGCTGGCAACTGGGTCAGTACCCGCTGCAGGGCAACCGGGCCGCCGGTGGACGTGCCGATGGCCACCAGCTTGTAGGCTTTGCGCTTGGGTGCCGGCGACGACGGGCTGGCCGCCGCGTGGGTACGCGCCGGAATCGGTGCAGGCGCCGGACGCACCGGTGCGCTGCCGCCATAACTGCCCAGGCTTGAAGGCGCCGGGGCTGGCGCAGGGGCGGCGACCGGAGCCGGCGCACTGTAGCTGCTGACGCGTCGGTTACTGCGCGAGATGCTGAGAATTTTTTCGCACAGCAGTTGCTTGACCTTCTCGGGGTTGCGCGAGATGTCTTCGAAATTCTTCGGCAGGAAGTCCACCGCGCCGGCGTCCAGCGCATCGAGGGTCACCCGGGCGCCTTCGTGGGTCAGCGAGGAAAACATCAAGACCGGTGTCGGGCAGCGCTGCATGATGTGCCGCACCGCCGTGATGCCGTCCATCATCGGCATCTCGTAGTCCATGGTGATCACGTCCGGCTTGAGGGCCAGCGCCTGATCGATCGCCTCTTTTCCGTTGGTCGCCGTACCGACGACCTGGATATTCGAATCCGCTGAAAGAATTTCCGAGACGCGGCGGCGGAAAAACCCCGAATCATCCACCACCAGGACCTTGACTGCCATAAACACTCCGTTAGATGCAGCGGGGCCTCAGTCGCCCCGCTCCACCAGAATCAAATACGCCGTGTGGCGTAACGCTTGAGCATGCTCGGAACATCGAGAATCAGCGCAATGCGCCCGTCACCGGTAATGGTGGCGCCCGACATGCCCGGGGTTCCCTGGAGCATTTTGCCCAATGGCTTGATGACCACTTCTTCCTGGCCCACCAGTTGATCGACGACGAAGCCGATCCGCTGGGTGCCCACCGAAAGGATCACCACATGGCCTTCGCGCTGCTCTTCGTGAGCGGCGGAGCTGACCAACCAGCGCTTGAGGTAGAACAACGGCAGCGCCTTGTCCCGCACGATCACCACTTCCTGGCCATCCACCACATTGGTGGTCGACAGGTCGAGGTGGAAGATCTCGTTGACGTTCACCAGCGGGAACGCGAAGGCCTGGTTGCCGAGCATGACCATCAGGGTCGGCATGATCGCCAGGGTCAACGGCACCTTGATGATGATCTTCGATCCCTGGCCCTTGGCCGAGAAGATGTTGATCGAGCCGTTGAGCTGGGAAATCTTGGTCTTCACCACGTCCATGCCCACGCCACGACCCGACACGTCGGAAATCTCGGTCTTGGTCGAGAAGCCCGGGGCGAAAATCAGGTTGTAGCACTCGGTGTCGCTCAGCCGGTCGGCCGCGTCCTTGTCCATCACGCCGCGTTTCACCGCGATGGCACGCAGGACGTTCGGGTCCATGCCCTTGCCGTCATCGGAGATCGACAACAGGATGTGGTCGCCTTCCTGTTCGGCTGCCAGGATCACCTTGCCGCCACGGGCCTTGCCCGACGCTTCGCGCTCTTCCGGCGACTCGATGCCGTGGTCGACCGCGTTGCGCACCAAGTGGACCAGCGGGTCGGCCAGGGCCTCGACGAGGTTCTTGTCGAGGTCGGTTTCTTCGCCGACCAGCTCCAGGTTGATCTCTTTCTTCAGCTGGCGAGCCAGGTCGCGAACCAGGCGCGGGAAACGCCCGAAGACTTTCTTGATCGGTTGCATCCGGGTCTTCATGACCGCGGTCTGCAGGTCGGCCGTGACCACGTCGAGGTTCGACACGGCCTTGGACATCGCCTCATCGGCGCTGTTGGCCCCCAGGCGAACCAGGCGGTTACGCACCAGTACCAGTTCGCCGACCATGTTCATGATTTCGTCCAGGCGCGCGGTGTCGACCCGCACGGTGGTCTCGGCTTCGCTGGCCGGTTTTTCCGCGGGCGGCGAGGCCGGGGCACGGGCGGGTGCCGGGGCAGCGGCGGCTGGAGCAGCGGCTGGAGCGGGTGTTTCGGCTTTCGGCTCGGGCGCCTTGGCCGCCGGTGCAGGCGCCGCAGCCTTGGCCACCGGCGTTGCAACCGGGGCGCTGGCGCCGGAGGCCTTGCCGACTTCCGTGAACTTGCCCTTGCCGTGCAATTCGTCGAGCAGTGATTCGAATTCGTGATCGGAGATCAGGTCGCTGCCGGCCGCAACGGCGGCTGGCGCGGCGGGTGTCGGCACCGACGCAATGGCCGATTCCAGCGCCTCCACCGCAAAGTTGCCCTTGCCGTGCAGCTGGTCGAGCAGTGCTTCGAATTCGTCGTCGGTGATGTCGGAGCTGTCGCCCGCGGCTTTCGGCGCTTCTGGCGCGGCCGGTGCAGCCGCAGCCACCGCATCGACGGCGAACTGGCCTTTGCCGTGCAGCTGGTCGAGTAACGACTCGAATTCGGCATCGGTGATTTCGTCGCTGGCAACGGCATCGCCGGCAGGTGCCGGAGCCGTCGTGGTGGCCTCGGCCTCGGCCTTGACGGCGTTCAGCGAGTCCAGCAGTTGTTCGAATTCATTGTCGGTGATGTCGCCCGATTCGCTTTCGGCGACAGGCGCTTGCACCACCTCGGCCACCGGCGCAGGTGCGGCCTCGTCGGCCGTTTGCGGTTCGGCCAGACGGGCCAGGGCCGCCAGCAATTCAGGTGTGGCAGCCGTGATCGGGCTGCGCTCGCGGACTTCGCTGAACATGCTGTTCACCGCGTCCAGCGCTTCGAGAACCACGTCCATCAGTTCCGAGTCGACGCGACGTTCACCCTTGCGCAGGATGTCGAACACGTTCTCGGCGATGTGACAGCACTCCACCAGCTCGTTGAGCTGGAGGAAGCCGGCGCCCCCTTTTACAGTGTGAAAACCGCGAAAAATTGCATTGAGCAAGTCCGCATCATCCGGTCGGCTTTCCAGCTCGACCAGTTGCTCGGACAGTTGCTCTAGAATCTCGCCGGCCTCAACCAGGAAATCCTGAAGGATCTCTTCATCGGCGCCGAAGCTCATTAAGGGTGTGCTCCTAACAGGTTTAAAAACCCAAAAAACCTAAAGTTTCAAAGTGCTGAAGATTCTAGAAACCCAGGCTGGATAACAAATCGTCCACATCGTCCTGACCGGACACAACGTCTTCTCTTTTATCGGCATGAATCTGCGGACCTTCACCCTGAGAGAGATGTTTTTGTGGATCTTTTTCTGCAAGCATCGCCGCACGGTCATGTTCGATGCCCGCGAAGCGGTCTACCTGGCTGGCCATGAGCACGAGCTTGAGCAGGTTGCTTTCAACTTCGGTGACCAGTTGGGTCACGCGCTTGATCACCTGGCCGGTGAGGTCCTGGTAATCCTGGGCCAACAGGATGTCGTTGAGGTTGCTCGACACGGCGCGACCATCCTCGGCGCTACGCGCCAGGAACCCGTCGACGCGCCGGGCCAGTTCGCGAAACTCTTCAGCCCCGACTTCGCGACGCATGAAGCGCCCCCAGTCCGTGCTCAAGGCCTGGGCTTCCTCACTCAGGCGATTGACCACCGGCGTGGCATTTTCCACCAGGTCCATGGTGCGGTTGGCCGCGGCCTCGGTCAGCTTGACCACATACCCCAGGCGCTCGGTGGCGTCGGTGATCTGTGACACTTCCTCGGCTTGCGGCATGTGCGGGTCAATCTGGAAATTGACGATCGCGCTGTGCAGCTCGCGGGTGAGCTTGCCCACTTCCTGATACAGGCCGCGGTCACGGGTCTGGTTGAGCTCATGGATCAATTGCACAGCATCGCCGAACCTGCCTTTTTCAAGGCTCGCGACCAATTCGACGGCGTGTTTTTTCAGGGTCGATTCAAAATCGCCCTGCGAAGATTCGTTATGCCCCATAGCTCCCCCGTGGCGCAGTTCAACCGATGCGTTCGAAAATCTTCTCGATTTTTTCTTTCAACGCCTGGGCCGTGAAGGGTTTGACCACATAGCCGTTTACACCGGCCTGGGCGGCTTCGATGATCTGCTCGCGCTTGGCTTCAGCAGTCACCATCAGCACCGGCAGGTGCTTGAGTTTTTCATCGGCACGCACGTGGCGCAGCAGATCGATACCGGTCATGCCAGGCATGTTCCAGTCCGTTACCAGAAAGTCGATGCTCCCGCTGTTGAGGACCGGAATGGCGGTAGTGCCATCGTCAGCCTCGACCGTGTTGGTGAACCCAAGGTCACGCAACAGGTTTTTAATGATCCGCCGCATCGTTGAGAAGTCATCAACGATGAGGATTTTCATGTTCTTGTCCAATTCGACCTCCAAGCAGACTAAAACGCGCCCAGCACCTGGACGCGCCATTTCAATCAATCTGGCAAAGCACTCGATGACGGTGTGGAGTACAACGGATCGAGACCGGTGCGGTTCATCACCCCACCAGCCACGTCGCAGTGCCCCCACACTGCCTTCAGCGCGCTCGCCACTCTCCCAAACGCCCCCGCAAACGGGCCGCGCACTGGCTGTGTAACTGGCTGACCCGAGATTCGCTGACCCCCAGGACCTCACCGATTTCCTTGAGGTTCAGCTCTTCGTCGTAGTACAGCGCCAACACCAGTCGCTCGCGCTCCGGCAAATTGGCAATCGCATCCGCCAGCGCCGCCTGGAAGCGTTCGTCTTCCAGATCGCGTGACGGTTCGAGATGAGCACTCGCGCCATCCTCGTGCAGCCCTTCGTGTTCGCCGTCCTGCAACAGATCGTCGAAACTGAACAAGCGGCTGCCCAGGGTGTCGTTCAAAATCCCGTAGTAATCGTCGAGACTCAATTGGAGTTCGGCCGCAACCTCGTGATCTTTAGCGTCACGGCCGGTTTTAGCTTCAATCGAGCGAATGGCGTCGCTGACCATTCGGGTGTTGCGGTGAACCGAACGTGGCGCCCAGTCCCCTTTTCGTACTTCATCGAGCATGGCGCCGCGGATGCGGATGCCGGCGTAGGTCTCGAAACTCGCGCCTTTGCTGGCGTCATATTTGGTGGACACTTCCAGCAGGCCGATCATCCCGGCCTGGATCAGGTCTTCGACCTGGACACTGGCCGGCAGACGCGCCAGCAAGTGGTAGGCAATGCGTTTGACCAGTGGCGCGTAACGCTCGATCAGCTCGTACTGCGCGTCACGCGCCGACTTCTTGTACAGGTTGTAGCCGCTGGCTGTCATAGCACGGGTCCTGCCGTCTGTTGCACGAGGCGCTCAACGAAAAACTCCAGGTGCCCGCGCGGGTTGGCGGGCAGCGGCCAGGTATCGACCTTTTGTGCGATGGCCTTGAACGCCAGCGAGCACTTGGAACGCGGGAACGCTTCGTACACGGCGCGCTGCTTCTGCACCGCCTTGCGCACGCTTTCGTCGTAGGGCACCGCGCCGACGTATTGCAGGGCCACGTCGAGGAAGCGGTCGGTGACCTTGGTCAACTTGGCGAACAGGTTGCGACCTTCCTGCGGGCTCTGCGCCATGTTGGCCAGGACGCGGAAGCGGTTCATGCCGTAATCGCGGTTGAGCAGCTTGATCAGGGCGTAGGCGTCGGTGATCGAGGTCGGTTCATCGCAGACCACCAGCAACACTTCCTGCGCGGCGCGCACGAAACTGACTACCGAGTCACCGATACCCGCAGCGGTGTCGATCACCAGTACATCGAGGTTGTCGCCGATGTCGCTGAACGCCTGGATCAGGCCGGCGTGCTGCGCCGGGCTCAGGTGAACCATGCTCTGGGTGCCGGACGCGGCCGGCACGATGCGGATGCCGCCGGGCCCCTGCAACAGGACGTCGCGCAGCTCGCAGCGGCCTTCGATCACGTCGGCCAGGGTACGTTTGGGGGTCAGGCCCAGCAGAACGTCGACGTTCGCCAGCCCAAGGTCGGCGTCCAGCAGCATGACGCGCCGGCCAAGCTCCGCCAAAGCCAGGGACAAGTTCACTGACACGTTAGTTTTCCCGACGCCACCTTTGCCGCCGGTCACCGCGATCACCTGTACGGGATGCATGCTGCCCATGTTATTTCTTTACCTTGTCTTGCATAGACGGAGGCCACATTACTGGCTGCGCGTTCACCAACTGAACAATGCATGGCAGACCATCGATGTAGGTACAAAAACGATTCATTGTTACCTCAGCCTACCTGCTTGGTGGGGCTGTGGTAGATATCAGCGAACATGTCAGCCATGGCTTCTTCGCTGGGCTCTTCCTGCATTTGCACGCTGACGGCGCGACTGACCAGCTGATGACGGCGCGGCAGATGCAGATCATCCGGAATCCGCGGGCCATCGGTCAGGTAAGCCACCGGCAATTCATGACTGATGGCCAGGCTCAACACCTCGCCCAGGCTCGCCGTCTCATCCAGTTTAGTCAGGATGCAGCCAGCGAGGCCGCAACGCTTGTAACTGTGATAAGCGGCAGTTAGAACCTGTTTCTGGCTGGTGGTTGCCAGGACCAGGTAATTCTTTGAGCGGATGCCACGCCCGGCCAGGCTTTCGAGCTGCATGCGCAGCGCCGGATCGCTGGCCTGCAGGCCGGCGGTGTCGATCAGCACGACGCGCTTGCGCAGCAGTGGATCCAGCGCCTGCACCAGCGATTGACCCGGGTCGACGTGGGTCACCGACACATTGAGAATCCGACCGAGGGTCTTGAGTTGTTCCTGCGCACCAATACGGTAGCTGTCCATGCTCACCAGCGCGATGTTTTGCGCGCCGTACTTGAGCACGTAACGGGCGGCCAGCTTGGCCAGGGTGGTGGTCTTGCCCATGCCGGCAGGGCCGACCATGGCAATCACACCGCCCTCTTCCAGCGGTTCCATTTCCGGCGTGACGATCATCCGCGCCAGGTGCGCGAGCAACATGCGCCAGGCCTGGCGGGGTTCTTCAATCTCGGTGATCAGCGCCAGCAGATCCCGCGACAACGGGCCGGACAGGCCGATGCGCTGCAAACGGCGCCAGAGATTGGCCTGGTCCGGGCGGCTGCCTTGCAGCTGGTTCCAGGCCAGGGAGCCCAACTGCACTTCAAGCAGCTCGCGCAGGCCGTTGAGTTCGAAACGCATCGAATCGAACGCACGCTGGTCGACACTCGGCGCGGCAGCCGGGGCTGGCGCCGGGCGACGGGGTTCGGCATAGGTCGGTTCGATCAGCGGTTCGGCGGCGGTCAACGGCAGGCCGGCGAACAACTGGCGATTGGTGGCGTTGTCGCTCTCGCCCTCGCTGCGCAGGCTCAACTCGGCCTGGGCGGTGACGATCCGCGACTGCGTCTTGCGCAGCTCGTCTTCGAGCTCCATGTTCGGTACACGCGGCGCCAGCGCCGACAGCTTGTAATCCAGGGCAGCCGTCAGCTCGACACCCCCGGCGATCCGGCGGTTGCCAATGATGGCGGCTTCAGCGCCCAGCTCATCACGAACCAGTTTCATGGCCTGACGCATATCGGCGGCGAAAAAACGCTTAACTTGCATAAACCACTACCTCAGCCGTTGGGCCCTACTGTCGCAACGATGGTCACTTGCTTGTTGTCAGGTATTTCCTGGTAAGCCAACACGTGCAAACCCGGTACGGCCAGTCGGCCAAACCGCGAAAGCATCGCGCGGACCGGACCGGCCACCAGCAGGATCACCGGTTGACCTTGCATTTCCTGACGCTGAGCCGCTTCGATCAACGAACGTTGCAGCTTCTCGGCCATGCTTGGCTCCAGCAGAACGCCCTCTTCCGAGCCTTGTCCTGCCTTCTGCAGACTATTGAGCAATATTTGTTCCAACCTTGGCTCCAGCGTGATAACTGGCAGCTCGGAGTCAGTGCCTACAATGCTTTGGACGATTGCGCGGGATACGCCGACGCGCACCGCGGCCACCAGCGCGGCAGTATCTTGACTCTTGGACGCATTGTTGGCGATGGCTTCGGCGATGCTGCGAATGTCGCGCACCGGCACCTGTTCGGCCAACAACGCCTGCAACACCTTGAGCAATTGCGACAGCGACAGCACGCCCGGCACCAGCTCTTCGGCCAGTTTCGGCGAGTTTTTCGCCAGCAATTGCATGAGTTGCTGCACTTCCTCGTGGCCGATCAGCTCGCTGGAGTGCTTGTACAGAATCTGGTTCAAGTGGGTTGCCACTACTGTACTGGCATCGACCACGGTGTAACCCAGCGATTGCGCTTGGGCGCGCTGGCTGATTTCGATCCACACCGCCTCCAGGCCGAAAGCCGGATCTTTGGCGGTAATGCCGTTGAGCGTGCCGTAGACCTGACCGGGGTTGATCGCCAGCTCGCGGTCCGGGTAAATCTCCGCTTCGGCCAGGATCACGCCCATCAGGGTCAGGCGATAGGCGCTCGGCGCCAGGTCGAGGTTGTCGCGGATGTGCACGGTCGGCATCAGGAAACCCAGGTCCTGGGACAGCTTCTTGCGCACGCCCTTGATCCGCGCCAGCAATTGACCACCCTGGTTGCGGTCCACCAGCGGAATCAGGCGGTAGCCCACTTCCAGGCCGATCATGTCGATCGGCGTCACGTCATCCCAGCCCAATTCCTTGGTTTCCTGGGCGCGGGCCGGCGATGGCAGCAGCTCCTGTTGACGCTTGACCTCTTGCAGGGCCTGCACCTTGACGATGTTCTGCTTGCGCCAGAACAGGTAAGCGCCACCGGCGGCCAGGGCGGCCATGCTCAGGAAGGAGAAGTGCGGCATGCCGGGCACCAGGCCCATCACGGCCATCAGGCCAGCGGACACGGCCAGGGCCTTGGGCGAGGCGAACATCTGGCGATTGATCTGCTTGCCCATGTCTTCCGAACCGGACGCACGGGTCACCATGATCGCCGCGGCGGTGGACAACAGCAGTGATGGCAATTGCGCCACCAAACCGTCACCGATGGTCAACAGCGCGTAGACCTTGCCGGCATCGGCGAAGGTCATGTTGTGCTGGAAGATACCGACGGCCATGCCGCCGATCAGGTTGATGAACAGAATCAGCAAACCGGCGATGGCGTCACCGCGCACGAATTTGCTGGCACCGTCCATGGACCCGTAGAACTCGGCTTCCTGGGCCACTTCCTGGCGACGGGCCTTGGCCTGGTTCTGATCGATCAGGCCGGCGTTGAGGTCGGCGTCGATCGCCATTTGCTTGCCGGGCATCGCATCGAGGGTGAAACGCGCGCTCACCTCGGAAATCCGCCCGGCACCCTTGGTCACCACCACGAAGTTGATGATCATCAGAATCGCGAACACCACGATACCGACCACGTAGTTACCGCCGATCACCACCTCGCCGAAGGCCTGGATCACCTTGCCGGCGGCGGCGTGACCGTCCTGGCCGTGAAGCATCACCACCCGCGTCGACGCCACGTTCAGCGCCAGCCGCAGCAGCGTCGCCACCAGCAGGATGGTCGGGAACACCGCGAAATCCAGCGGCCGCAAGGCGTACACGCAGACCAGCAATACGACAATCGACAGCGCGATGTTGAAGGTGAAAAACACGTCCAGCAGGAACGGCGGAATCGGCAACATCATCATCGCCAACATGACCAGCAGCAACAGCGGCACGCCCAGATTGCCTCGACTGAGGTCTGCCATGTTCGTGCGGGCACTGTTGATTAACTGAGAGCGATCCACCGGTATTCCCCGTTCCTTTGAAGCAAACTTTTGACGCCTGAAGCGGGCGCAACGGGGCTACTGCAAGAAGCTTTCCAACTTTTGTGGAGGGGTGAAATAGAGGGGTTTAAGAAGAGGGATTTGTATTGTTTGGACCAGCCTCATCGCGGGCAAGCCCGGCCCCCACAGGTTTTGTGTCGATCACAAAACCAACAGGCAGCCTCGATCATTGTGGGAGCCGGGCTTGCCCGCGATGGGGCCGGTACTGCCAGCGCAAGCCTGAAGAATCGAACCGCATGTCCAGGGTTCATGCTGGGCTGAGTAGCAAACCCCAAACCCAACAGCCCGACTCGAGCAAACCTATCAGATCTGCCAGTACCCGATTCCATCCGAAACCACCAATATTGAGCGACAATGCTGGCGATTTCGCAGATCATCATGCTGGGTGAGTTGGCGGCGAATCAGGCACTGGATAACATCGATCCGCAAGGCTAGTTAAGGATTCGAGTCAGGCACAAGCCATGTGGATGCGAGTCTGTTCACGAAGGCGGTGTGTCAGTCGACATCTCTGTTGACCGGAATGGCCTCATCGCGAGCAGGCTCGCTCCTACAATGGTCGCGGTAAGCCGCAGATTCAGTGTACGACGCAGATCCTCTGTAGGAGCGAGCCTGCTCGCGATGGGGCCGGAACTGCCAACTTAAAACTTAAGAATCACGCCGCAAATCCGGCGGAATCGGCAAATCATCCTTCAACGGATCCGGACGCTTGCCCTTGCCTGCCTTGTACTGGCGAATCTGATAGACATACGCCAACACCTGCGCCACCGCCAGGTACAACCCACCCGGAATCTCCTGCTCCAACTCCGTGGAGTAGTAAATCGAGCGCGCCAGCGCCGGCGACTCCAGCAACAGGATCTCGTTAGCCGTCGCAATTTCACGAATTTTCAGCGCCAGGAAGTCACTGCCCTTGGCGATCAGCATTGGCGCGCCGCCCTTGTCCGCGTCGTACTTGAGGGCCACGGCGTAGTGGGTCGGGTTGGTGATGACCACGTCGGCGTCGGGGATGGCGGCCATCATCCGCCGCTGGGACATTTCGCGCTGTAGCTGGCGAATGCGCTGCTTGACCTCCGGCCGGCCTTCCTGGTCCTTGTGTTCGTCGCGCACTTCCTGCTTGGTCATCTTCAGTTTCTTGATGCTTTCCCAGAGCTGGATCGGCACATCGACGGCGGCGATGATGATCAGCCCGCAAGCCATCCACAGGGTGCTCCAGCCGACCACTTGCAGGCTGTGGGTGATGGCGCGGTCCAGAGGTTCATGGGCGATGCGCAGCAGGTCGTCGATGTCCGCCGACAACACCAGCAGCGCGACGAACAGGACGATGAAGAACTTGGCCAGGGCCTTGAGCAGTTCGGCGATGGCCTTGGCCGAGAACATGCGCTTGAGGCCCGCGCCGGGGTTCATGCGGCTGAATTTTGGAGCCATGGTGCCGGCGGAGAACAGCCAGCCACCGAGGGAAATCGGGCCGATCAGCGCGGCCAGCAGCAAGGTGATCATCACCGGTTGAATCGCCAGCAAGGCAATCAGCCCGGAATGCAACAGAAAAGTCCCCATTGAGCGCTGGTCCAGCACCACGTCCCGGGACAGGGAAAAATTCAGGCGCATCAGGTCCATCATTTCCTGGGCCAGCGCCCCACCGAAAATCAACAACGCGCTGGCGCCGGCGAGCATGATCGCCAGGGTGTTGAGTTCCTTGGAGCGCGCAATCTCGCCCTTTTCCCGGGCGTCCTTTTTCTTTTTCTCCGTGGGGTCTTCTGTTTTGTCCTGACCGCTTTCGCTCTCAGACATGACTCAGCGCGCCTGTGCCAGTTCGCGTAAAAACTGCAGGGCCTCGGTGGCCAGCGGTTGATACTGGTTGATGATGTCTGCCAGCCCGACCCAGACGATGAACATGCCGAGCACCAGGGTCAGCGGGAAGCCGATGGAGAAAATGTTCAGCTGCGGCGCCGCGCGGGTCATCACGCCAAACGCGATGTTGACCACCAGCAGCGCGGTGATCGCCGGCAGCACCAGCAACAGCGCCGCGCCCAGGACCCAGCCAAGCTTGCCGGCCAGTTCCCAGTAATGGTTGACCGTCAGGCCGCTGCCGACAGGCAGTGTGGTGAAGCTTTCGGTGAGGACTTCGAACACCACCAGATGGCCATTCATCGACAGGAAAATCAACGTCACCAACATGGTGAAGAACTGACCGATGACAGCGACCGATACGCCGTTGGTGGGGTCAACCATCGACGCGAAACCCATGCCCATTTGTATGGACACGATTTGCCCGGCGACAACAAAAGCCTGGAAAAACAATTGCAGGGAAAACCCCAGCACCGCGCCTACCAGAATCTGCTCGGCAATCAGCAGCAGCCCGCTCAGGTCCAGCGCATTGACCGGCGGCATGGGCGGCAGGCCGGGGGCGATGACCACGGTGATGGCCACGGCGAAGTACAAACGGATGCGCTTGGGCACCAGCGACGTGCCGAATACCGGCATGACCATCAGCAAGGCGCCGACGCGGAAGAGTGGCAACATGAAGGTCGCGACCCAGGTGCTGATCTGGGCATCCGTCAGTTGCAGTAGCGAGGACATGGCTTAGCCGATGACCTGCGGAATACTGCCATACAGCTGCAGGATGTATTCCATGAACGTCTGCACCAGCCACGGGCCGGCGACAATCAGCGTTACCAGCATCACCAGCAGGCGCGGCAGGAAGCTCAAGGTCTGTTCGTTGATCTGGGTGGCGGCCTGGAACATCGCCACGACCAGGCCCACCAGCAGGCTCGGAATCACCAGCACCGCGACCATCAGCGTGGTCAGCCACAAGGCATCGCGGAAGATATCGACGGCGACTTCTGGCGTCATGGTGATACACCGCCAAAGCTGCTGGCCAGGGTACCGATGATCAGCGCCCAGCCATCGACCAGCACGAACAGCATGATTTTGAACGGCAGGGAAATGATCAGCGGCGAGAGCATCATCATACCCATGGCCATCAGGATACTGGCCACGACCAGGTCGATGATCAGGAACGGAATGAAGATCATGAAACCGATCTGGAACGCGGTTTTCAGCTCCGACGTCACGAATGCCGGCACCAGGATGGTCAGCGGCGCCTGATCCGGGGATGCAATGTCCGTGCGCTTGGACAGGCGCATGAACAGCTCCAGGTCACTGGTGCGGGTCTGGGCGAGCATGAAATCCTTGATCGGCACCTGGGCCTTGGCCACGGCGTCCTGGGCGGTCATTTTTTCCGCCAGGTACGGTTGCAGGGCGTCCTGGTTCACCCGATCGAACACGGGCGCCATGATGAACAGTGTCAGGAACAGCGCCATGCCGGTGAGGATCTGGTTCGACGGCGTCTGTTGCAGGCCCAGGGCCTGGCGCAAGATCGAGAAGACGATGATGATCCGGGTGAAGCTGGTCATCAGCATGACGAACGCCGGGATGAAACTCAGCGCGGTCATGATCAGCAGGATTTGCAGGCTGACCGAATATTCCTGGGCACCCTGTGCGTTGGTGCCCAGGGTGATCGCCGGGATCGACAACGGATCGGCGGCGAGCGCCAGCGGCGCAGCCAGCATCAGGGCCAGCGTCAAGACGATGCGTAACGCACCCATTACTTCTTATCCTTCTGATCCTTGCCGAGTATCTTCAGCAGCTGCTGGGCAAACTCCGGGGTCGTTTTTTCAGTACCGCCCGGCACCTGCACCGGCTCCTTGAGCACATGCAACGCGGTGATCGTGCCGGGGCTGAGGCCGAGCAGAATCTGCTCGTTACCCACTTGCACCAGCATCAGACGGTCACGGGGGCCAAGGGCGCGGGAACCGATCAGTTCAATCACCTGGCCCTTGCCCGCAGGGCCGGCCTGCTGGACCCGGCGCAACAGCCAGGCGAGGAAGAAGATCAGCCCCAGCACCAGCAGCAAACCGAACACCAGCTGCGTCAATTGCCCGGCCACCCCGCCGCCGGCCACCGGCGCAGCGGCGGTGAC
Source organism: Pseudomonas fluorescens (assembly GCF_902498195.1). GTDB lineage: Bacteria > Pseudomonadota > Gammaproteobacteria > Pseudomonadales > Pseudomonadaceae > Aquipseudomonas > Aquipseudomonas fluorescens_BU. Next base: position 341,364 of record NZ_CABVIY010000007.1, read on the forward strand.
GGCGGTGGCGGCAGTCGCTACCGGCTCGGCCGCCAGAATGTTGAACGGCAACGCCAGCAGGACCCAGAGCACCTTTTTCACTCAGCGCAGCTTCTTGATGCGTTCGCTTGGGCTGATCACGTCGGTCAGGCGGATGCCGAACTTCTCGTTGACCACCACCACTTCGCCGTGGGCGATGAGCGTGCCGTTGACCAGCACGTCCAGCGGCTCACCGGCCAGGCGATCGAGCTCGATCACCGAACCCTGGTTGAGTTGCAGCAGGTTGCGGATGTTGATGTCGGTGCTGCCCACTTCCATGGAGATCGACACCGGGATGTCGAGGATCACGTCCAGGTTCGGCCCTTCCAGGCTTACCGGGTCGTTATTACGCGGCACGCTGCCGAATTCTTCCATCGGCAGGCGGTTGGAACCCGAAGTATCGGCTGCCAGCAAGGCATCGATGTCCGCCTGCCCGGCATCGCCGGTTTCTTCCAGGGCCGCAGCCCACTCGTCAGCCAGTGCCTGATCGTCCTGGGTATTCATATCGTCAGCCATCATTTGTCCTCGGCGGGCCACCTTTCAACGGGAAGCCGTCTGTTAAAAGCGAATGTGTAAAGCGCCGGTCAACGGCGCTCGATCGGCTCGATCACTTGCAACGCGAGATTGCCTTTGTGCGAGCCCATCTTGACCTTGAACGCGGGCACGCCATTGGCGCGCATGATCATGTCTTCCGGCATCTCCACCGGGATAATGTCGCCCGGCTGCATGTGCAGGATGTCGCGCAGCTTCAACTGGCGACGAGCAACGGTGGCGCCGATCGGCACGTCGACGTCCATCACGTCCTGGCGCAGGGCATTGACCCAGCGCTCGTCCTGGTCGTCGAGGTCCGACTGGAAGCCGGCGTCGAGCATTTCCCGGACCGGCTCGATCATCGAGTACGGCATGGTCACGTGCAGGTCACCGCCACCGCCGTCGAGTTCGATGTGGAAGGTCGACACCACGATCGCTTCGCTCGGGCCGACGATGTTGGCCATGGCCGGGTTCACTTCCGAGTTGATGTACTCGAAATTCACTTCCATGATCGCCTGCCAGGCTTCCTTCAAGTCGATGAAGGCCTGCTCCAGCACCATGCGCACCACACGCAGTTCGGTCGGGGTGAATTCACGCCCTTCGATCTTGGCGTGACGGCCGTCGCCGCCGAAGAAGTTGTCCACCAGCTTGAACACCAGCTTGGCGTCGAGGATGAACAGCGCGGTGCCGCGCAGCGGCTTGATCTTGACTAGGTTGAGACTGGTCGGCACGTACAGCGAGTGCACGTATTCGCCGAACTTCATCACCTGCACGCCGCCAACCGCCACGTCTGCCGAGCGACGCAGCATGTTGAACATGCTGATGCGCGTGTAGCGGGCAAAACGTTCGTTGATCATTTCCAGGGTCGGCATGCGTCCACGGACGATGCGATCCTGGCTGGTCAGGTCGTAGCTTTTGACGGTGCCGGGTTCGGCAGCGATATCGGTCTGTACCAGACCATCGTCCACGCCATGCAACAGCGCGTCGATCTCATCCTGGGACAGCAGGTCCTGCACGGCCATGTCGTGTTCCTACTGCAGTACGAAATTAGTGAAAAGCAACTGTTCGACGACCACTTTGCCGAGTTCTTTCTGCGCGACTTCCTGGACACTGGCCGTGGCTTTCTGGCGCAGCATCTCCTGGCCGACCGGCGACGCGAGCGTCGGGAAATCCTGCCCGGAGAACAGCATGACCAGGTTATTGCGGATCACCGGCATGTGGACCTTGAGCGCATCCAGGTCCGCCTGGTTGCGGCCCAGCATGGTGATGCTCACCTGCATGTAGCGCTGGCGGCCGTTCTGGGTGTAGTTGGCGACAAATGCTGGCGCCATCGACTCGAAAATCGCCGGCTGCTTGCCAACCGGGGCGGTTTCAGCCACGGCGGCAGGTTTGCTCTGGGTGCTGTGCATGAAGTACCAGGTCGCCCCCACGGACACGCCGATCGCCAGCAGCAGGGCCACCACGATCACGATGATCAGCTTGAGTTTGCCTTTGGTTGCGGGGTCTTTTACTGCTGCGTCGCTCTTCGCCATGCCAATAATCCGTCACTATTCGGGTTTTCACAGTCGCACGGATAGGCAAGAGCAAGTGTTATGCCAGAACGGTTGGGAGGGTGATGGGTGGGAGCTGCCGCGATTTTGAGAACACTGATATTCCAATGTGGGAGCGGGCTTGCTCGCGAAAGGGCCGTGTCAGTCGACACAGATGCTCAATGACACAGCGCTTTCGCGAGCAAGCCCGCTCCCACAGGGGATTTTGGTTTGATCAGGCGTAGTAGTCGACGGCGCTGGAGCCGATCACGCTGGTCGCCGTTGCGGCGACTTCCGTGATGCCCGGGGCGATGTCGTCATCCATGGCGTCGAGGCGACCACCGTTGGCACTGGCTCGCCCGGTCCGGCCCTGTTGAGCCTGATCCTGGCCTTGCTGCGAACCCCGGGACTGGTCGGACACGTTGACGTCCACCTGGCCCATGCCCTGCTGCGCGAACATGTCGCGCAGCCGATGCATCTGCCCGTCCAGTGCTTCGCGAACACTCGGGTGTGCGCTCATGAACGTCACCTGCGTCTGCTGGTCCGGCACCATGTTCACCCGAATGTCGAGGCGCCCCAGCTCCGCCGGTTGCAGCTGGATGTCCGCCGCCTTGAGGTTGGCGCTGGACAGGTACATGACCCGGTTGACCACTTCTTCGGTCCAGCCGCTCTGGTGCATGGCAATCGGCTGGTTCACCGGCAGCGCATTGGCGGTTTTCGGCGTCGCCGCCTGTGTCAGTGCCGCCAGACGGTTGGCGAAATCGTCGACCCGGGTATCGCTGCTGGCCGATTTCAGATCCTTGAGGCCGTCATCGATCAGGCCGCTGAACGCCTTCTCGCCCCCCTCGCTGGTGCTGTCCTTGTCAGCCTGCACGTCGAGCATGTTGGCCATGCCGGCGGCAAAATTCTGCGTCGAGGTCTGTTCGCCATCAGCCTGGGCCTGGGCGGGCGTCGGTGCGGCCTTGGGCTGTGCCTGACTGGAGGCCGACACGTGGCCGCTCTGCTCCATGGCCATGCGCACGGCGGGCAGTGCGTCGAGCGGATCGGCTTCCGGGTCGAAATCGGGATCGGCGGGGGCGACAGCGGCGGCTGTCGTTGCAGCCGTGACGGCGGTGGCCACCGGTGCGGTGGTCGGTGCCTGGACGGCCTCTACCACCGGCTGCGCTGCCGGGACGGGCGCGGTAACGGCGGGTTGTACCGCCTGCAGCAAGGCAGGGTCGAGGGCCGGGTCGACCGGCGCAGCATCGACGACCGGCGTCGGCGCGGCCTCTGCCGCCTCATCGCTGGCAGTCTTGTCATCGGCCTGCGCCGGTTTATCGGCGGGCAAGGAATTGCCGCTATCGGCAACGGCGGGTTCCTGGGCGGCAGGGGTGTCTTCGGCGACCTCCTGTTTGCCGGCGCTGTCCGCGCCCTTGTCACGTACCGGTGAGGTCGAACCATCGGACGCCGCGCCCGCTTTGTTCTGGGCCTGTTTGGCGTACACCTGAGCGAAGCTGGAAGCCTTGTCCCCGGGCTCGGCGGCCGGCGCCGTGGAATTGGCGGGCGCGGCTGGCGTCTTGGCCTGAGCGGTGGCCTGAAGAAGAATATTGGGGGTAACGGGCATTTAACGGTCTCCGCTGCACTGGGATCGTAGGTACAGTTGGGAGAGTTGGCTGCAAAGGTCGCGCCAGTTTTGCCAGGTCGTGATTAATACGGCCGAATGGTCGCGATGGTCGAGACAGAACGCTCGCGTTCCTGCTCATAGAGTGGCCGCACCAGCGCAAATTCGCGGGCAATGTCGGCCACCAGCGCTTCAAGGCCGCCAAGGTTGTGCGTCTTGGCTCGCTGCTCCAGGTCATGACAGAGCGCGGCCAGGCGAATCGCGCCCATGTTGCTGCAGCTGCCCTTGAAACTGTGCGCGGTTTCAAGAATCTGCGTGGCGTCATCAGCCCCGGTCAATTGCTGCAACCGTTCTTCGCAGTCCAGGAGGAAGGTATCGACCAATGTCGAAAACTCCTCTTCCATGACTTCACGCAATGCGCTCAGCGCATCCGGGTCCACATGTATGTCAGCCACTTGTTCACTCCTTGATCAAGAATGCGCGGATTATGCCAGAGGCTCCCAGAAAAACTCCACGCGGGCACTGCGACCATCGTCGGACCAACAGGCGTTACGCCCCAATTGACGGATCAGACTGACACCACGTCCCGACAAACGGACAGGATCGACGGGGCGCTCCATCACGCGCTCGACATCAAATCCCTTGCCGCTGTCCTCGACGCGAATCACCAGGCACCCACCCTCGCCGCGCGGCGCGACCTGCAAATGCACCCGCACGTAACCCTCCTGCAGCTCATCCAGGCGCCTGTTGCGTTGCTGGTAATAACGGGCAAAACCGGCAACGTCGCGCTTGAGGGCCGAATCAAGGCCCAGCACGCCATGCTCCAGGGCATTGGAGTAAAGCTCGGCCAGCACACTGTAGAGCGCCCCGCTTTGCGCCCGCAGGCCGTGGACCTCCAGCAGCAACTGCAACAGGTATGGCAGCGGATTGAAGCGCTTGAGGGTGGCGGCGCGAAACTCGAAACTCACCGACCAGTCCAGCGGGCAGGACTGGCCGCTGTCGGAATAGACCAGGGCCGGCGGGCTCAGCTGCGTCGGGTCCAGCAGGCTGACCTCGACCATGCTGACATCATCGCGGGCTTCGCCGCCAAAATCCCGCAGCGCCCGGTCGATCTCCTCGAACAACGCATCGGGTTGACGATTGGCGGCAAACACCTGCTGCAGGCGCTGCACGCCAAACAACTGATCGCTGGCGTCGCAGGTATCGATCACGCCGTCGGACAGCAGAAACACCCGATCCCCCAGCGCCATCGGAAACACTTCGGTGCGGTCATCGAAGGTGGGCGGGCTCAGCACGCCCAGCGGCAAATGCCGGGCCTTGAGCGGCGTGCGCTCCCCTGTGGCCATGCTGTGCAGGTAGCCATCCGGCATGCCGCCGTTCCAGACCTCCACGCTTCGGCGCTGAAAGCTCAGGCACAGCAGCGTTGCGCAACAGAACATGTCCACGGGCAGGATGCGTTTGAGCTTGGCGTTCATCTCGCGCAGGGTTTCCGCCAGGCCATAACCCTTGGCGGTCATGCCGTAGAACACTTCGGCCAGTGGCATCGCGCCCACCGCGGCCGGCAGCCCGTGGCCGGTGAAATCACCGAGCAGCACGTGCATGTCGCCGGCAGGAGTAAAGGCGGCCAGCAGCAAATCGCCGTTGAACAGCGCGTAGGGCGATTGCAGGTAGCGGATGTTGGGGGCATTCAGGCAGCCGGAATGGGCCACCTTGTCGAACACGGCCTTGGCGACCCGTTGCTCGTTGAGCAGGTAGTCGTGGTGCCGGGCGATCTGATCCCGCTGCTGCAACACGGTCGCCTGCAAACGCCGCAAGCGATCCATCGCCTTGATCTTGGCGGCGAGAATCACCTGGTTGTAGGGTTTCGCCAGAAAATCGTCACCGCCGACTTCCAGGCAGCGGGCCAGGGCCTCGCTTTCCGACAATGAGGTCAGGAAGATAATCGGCACCAGGTTTTCCCCGGCCAGCGCCTTGATCTGCCGGGCCGCCTCGAAGCCGTCCATCACCGGCATCATCGCGTCCATCAGGACCAATTGCGGCCGTTGCAGGCGAAACGCCTCGACCGCTTCGGCGCCATTGGCCGCCGTCAGTACCTGATGCCCCTGGCGCCGGACGATACTCGACAACAGCAGGCGATCGGCCGCACTGTCCTCGGCGATCAGGATCGTCAGCGATTCGAGTACGGGCTGCACGGCGCTCAAGTGATGTCGAACAGCTTGTCGAAATTGGAAATGGCGAGGATTTTTCTGACGTCGGAACTGCTGTTGACGACGCGAATATCGGAGTCGTCGCCCCCGGCGTGATCACGCAACAGGAGCAGCATGCCCAAGGCGGAACTGTCGAGGTAGGTCGCCTCTTTCAAGTCGATCACGACCTCGCCGAGGTCCCTGGACTCGTAGGACTCACGAAATTCCTGATGCTTGGCGAAATCGAATCGGCCCTTGACCGATATCGTCAGCTTTTGCCCATCCGGGGAGATTTCCGTAACGACTGACATGTGATGGCTTCCTTGTCGTGGGTAAACCTGCTTGTACAAGGTTTAGCATTTGGTAGAGGTTGGGGCAAGGCAGCGAGTTGATCGTGGAGCCAGGATCAAAAGATCGCAGCCTGCGGCAGCTCCTACAGGAACGGTTTACACGCGGACAGTGTAGGAGCTGCCGCAGGCTGCGATCTTTCGAAGGCAGCGATCAATATTGATCCTGGCGCGGCAACCGCTGGGACAACTCGTCCAGCAGCTTTTGCTCGCGCTTGTCTTCCAGCGCCCGCGATTCATCGATGTAACGCTGGACCAGTTTGCGCAAGCCTTCGACCCGGGCGAACGCCTGTTGCCAGGTTTCCCGTGCCTTGTTCAGGTTGTTCTGGTGCCAGGCCAGGCTTTGGCGCTGCTGATCGATGGCCGTGCCCAATTGCGCCAGGAACCCCTGGTAGCCCAGCAGCCATTGGCCGGTCACGCCGCTGCTGCCGCGCACGATCCACTGTTCCTGATAGTCCAGACGAAAAGCCTCGAGGTCGGCGAGCTTGCTTTCCGCCAGCCGGACCTGCCCCTGGAAATGCCCCAGGCGCTGGACCGCGGTTTTCTCGGCCTTTTCGGCCATTTCCACCACGGGGGCCAGGCGCCCTGCCCGACTCTGGGCCATGACCGCTTAACCGCCCGCCGCGGGCGCAAAGATCGAGGCGAGATACGCTTCGCTTTCACCCAGGCTGATGCTGTCGTTGAGGCCCTGGCGCAGGTATTTGACCAGTTGCGGTTGCAGGGAAATCGCCAGGTCGGTCTCGCGGTCGCCGCCGGCGACGTAGGCACCGACGCTGATCAGGTCCCGACTCTGCTGATAGCGCGACCACAATTGCTTGAAATACTGCGCGCGGGTCATGTGCTCCGGCGACACCACCGCGGGCATGACCCGGCTGATGGACGCTTCGATATCGATGGCCGGGTAATGACCTTCCTCGGCCAGGCGCCGCGACAGCACGATGTGCCCGTCGAGCACGCCCCGCGCCGAGTCGGCGATCGGGTCCTGCTGGTCATCGCCTTCGGACAGCACGGTGTAGAACGCGGTGATCGAACCCCCGCCCTTCTCGGCATTACCGGCCCGCTCCACCAGCTTCGGCAACTTGGCAAACACCGACGGCGGATAGCCCTTGGTCGCTGGCGGCTCGCCGATGGCCAGGGCGATTTCCCGCTGGGCCTGGGCGAAACGGGTCAGCGAATCCATCAGCAACAGGACGTTCTTGCCCTTGTCGCGGAAATACTCGGCGATGCGCGTGCAGTACATGGCCGCGCGCAGGCGCATCAGCGGCGCATCATCCGCTGGCGAAGCCACCACCACCGAACGCTTGAGCCCTTCTTCACCGAGGATGTGCTCGATGAATTCCTTGACTTCACGACCCCGCTCACCGATCAGCCCGACGACGATGATGTCGGCCTCGGTGAAGCGGGTCATCATGCCCAGCAGCACGGATTTACCCACGCCGGTACCGGCAAACAGCCCGAGCCGCTGGCCGCGACCGACCGTCAACATGCCGTTGATGCAACGGATGCCCACGTCCAGGGGCTCGCTGATCGGTTCGCGCTTGAGCGGGTTGATGGTCGGGCCGTCCATCGGCACCCAGTCCTCGGCCTTCATTCCGCCCTTGCCGTCCAGTGCTCGCCCGGCGCCATCGAGCACCCGGCCGAGCATGCTCATGCCCATCGGCAGGCGGCCGGTGTCCGACAGCGGAACGACCCGGGCACCGGGGGCGATGCCGGCGACGCTGCCGACCGGCATCAGGAAGACTTTGCTGCCCGAGAAGCCCATGACTTCGGCTTCAACTTGCACCGGGTGATAGCTGTCGTCGTTGATGACCATGCAGCGAGTGCCCATGGCCGCGCGCAAGCCTTCGGCTTCGAGGGTCAGGCCGACCATGCGCAGCAAACGGCCTTCGAGGATCGGCGCGCCTTCCAGTTGTGTGGCCTCGGCATAACTGCCCAGGCGCTTGGCAAAACTGGTGCGTTCAAGGCGCATCGGGACTGTCCGGCACGGGCTTGCTGTCGATCGGCAGTTCCAGGCTCACGTCCGGCGCGGCCGGGTGCAGGGCCTGCTCGTGCAACTGATCGAGCAGCTTGTCCATCACTCGCGCCACGCGGGTTTCCACCGTGGCATCGATACGGCTGTGTTGCGTCTCGACCCGGCAGCCACCCGGCAACAAGGCCTCGTCCTCGACGATGCGCCAGGTTTCTTCATGGCGCTCGCGCAGGGCTTTGACCTGTTCGAAATCCTGGGGATTGATGTACAGCCGCACATTGTCCACGCCCAAGGGCAGGAGCTTGAGGGCCTCGCGCATGACGTGCTCGATCTGCGTCGAATCGATGGCCAGTTCGCGCCGGATGACTTGCTTGGTGATGTGCTGGACGAGGTCGACCAGGGACTTTTCGATCAGGGTGTCCTGCTCGGCGATAGGCTCGAACAGGTGCGCCATGAGCTGCTCCAGCCCCGCGATCTTGGCGGCCAGCGCCACTTCGGCCTCCTGGCGAACCTTGAGCGTGGTGCTGTGGAATCCTTCTTTCTCGCCCACCGCGAAGCCTTCGTTGTAGGCTTCCTGGCGAATGCTTTCGAGTTCTTCGAGGGTCAGTGGCTGGACTTCCTCCAGCGGCACTTCCTCCATTTCCGGCGGCTCGGGTTCCGGCTCCGGTTCAGGCTCGGGTTCCGGCGGGTCGAAACTGGGCAGCGCCCAGGTATCGAAACCACTGACAGCCCCGGCCCGGATCAGGTCAGTGGGTGAATCATCATGCTTGGCCATGGCGTTAGATCATTTCCTCGCCGCCCTTGCCGCCGAGAACGATTTCCCCGGCCTCGGCCATACGGCGAGCGATGGTGAGGATTTCCTTCTGCGCGGTTTCCACGTCGCTGACGCGCACCGGGCCCTTGGCTTCGAGGTCGTCGCGCAGCAGTTCGGCCGCACGCTTGGACATGTTCTTGAAGATCTTCTCCTTGACGTTCTCGTCCGAGCCCTTGAGGGCCAGTACCAGCACGTCGGAGGACACTTCGCGCAGCAGCGCCTGGATACCGCGGTCGTCGACATCGGCCAGGTTGTTGAACACGAACATGAGGTCTTCGATCTGACCGGAAAGGTCTTCGTCGACTTCGCGGATCGAGTCCATGAGCTGGCCTTCGATCGAGCTGTCGAGGAAGTTCATGATGTCGGCCGCGCGCTTGATACCACCCAGGGTGGTGCGCGAGGCATTGGAGTTGCCGGAGAACTGCTTCTCGAGAATCTGGTTGAGTTCTTTCAGGGCCGCCGGCTGCACCGTGTTCAGCGAGGACACCCGCAGAATGATGTCCAGTCGCACCTTATGGTCGAAGTTGCCCAGCACTTCACCGGCCTGGTCCGGATCGAGATACGCCACCACGATCGCCTGGATCTGCGGGTGCTCGTAGCGGATCACGTCGGCGACGGCGCGCGGTTCCATCCATTTCAGGCTGTCGAGGCCGCTGGTGTTGCCACCCAGCAGGATGCGGTCGATCAGGCCGTTGGCCTTGTCCTCGCCCAGGGCCTGGGTGAGCATTTTGCGCACGTAGTCGTCGGAACCGACGCCCAGGCTGGTCTGGTCGCCGACGATGTCGACGAACTCGCTCATCACCTGCTCGACCTGCTCGCGGTGCACATTGCCCATCTGTGCCATGGCCACGCCCACACGCTGGACCTCTTTGGGCCCCATGTGGCGCAACACCTGGGCGGCGTCGGTAGAACCAAGGGACAGCAGCAGGATCGCGGCTTTGTCGACCTTGGTCAGTTTGGCGGCAACGGCTCGGTTATCACTCATCTGCGTTAATCCACTCTTTCACGACTTGGGCCACGCGACCCGGGTCTTCTGCCACCAGACTCTTGATGGCGTTCAACTGTGCATCATAGCCTTCGCTCGGGCTCGGCAGCAGGATGCTGGTCGGACCGCCGAGGCTGACGCGGTCGTTGCCCAGTTCGCCGTCCAGGCCGCCCATGCCACCCAATTCGACGTCGCTGCCAATGCCGGCCAGCTCTTTGCTTTTGCCGCCACCGGTGATGTTGTTGAGCACCGGACGCAGCACACCAAACACCAGCACCAGGATGAACAAGACACCCAGCACTTGCTTGACGATGTCCCAGAACCACGGCTGGGAATAGAACGGAATGTCGGCGATGACTTCGCCGCGATCGGCGGAGAACGGCATGTTGATCACGCTGACGCTGTCACCACGGCTGGCGTCGAAGCCGACCGCGTCCTGGACCAGACGGGTGAAGCGCGCCAATTCATCGGCGCTCCATGGCGCACGGGTGGTTTCACCGTTGGCCGCGTTGACCTTGACCTGGTCATCCACCACCACCGACACCGACAGGCGATTCAAACGGCCCTGTTGCTGCTTGGTGTGGCTGATGGAACGGTCGAGTTCGAAGTTCTTGGTCGATTGTTGACGCTTGTCCGCCGGGTACGGCGCCAGCATCGGCTGCCCGGTGGCCGGGTCCATGATTTGCTGGCCGTTGGCATCAATCAGTGGCTGGCCTGGCTGCACCATGCCCGCCGATGCGGTGGCGCCGCCCGTGGTTTGCGGCGCGGAGGCCGGCGACGGAGGCTGGTTGCTCAAGGCACCCGGCACACCCTGCGGGCCATTGCTGGCGGTACGTTGCTCGTTGACCGACTGCTCGCTGCGCAACGCCGGCTGGTCCGGGTTGAACTGCTCGGAGGTCGATTCGACGGCACTGAAATCCACATCGGCCGAGACTTCAGCCTTGTAGCGGTCGTTGCCCAGCACCGGTTGCAGGATGTTGTGCACACGCTGGGTGAGCATGCTTTCCATGCGGCGGCTGTAGTCGAATTGCTTGCCGGCCATGGTCAGTTCGGAGTTTTCCGCCTGATCGGAGAGCAGGTTGCCCTTCTGGTCGACAACGGTGATCTGCGATTTGCTGAGCTCGGGAACGCTGGTCGCCACCAGGTTGATGATGGCCACGACCTGGCCCGGCTCCAGGGAGCGACCGGAATACAGCTCAACCAGAACCGAAGCGCTCGGTTTGCGCTCGTCGCGCACGAACACCGAACTCTTCGGAATCGCCAGGTGCACGCGGGCGCCCTTGACGTTGTTCAGGCTGGAGATGGTGCGGGCCAGTTCGCCTTCGAGGCCGCGACGATAACGGGTGGCCTCCATGAACTGACTGGTGCCCAGGCCCTGGTCCTTGTCGAGAATTTCAAAACCGATGTTGCCATCGCTGGGAGTGACACCAGCGCCCGCGAGTTTGAGCCGCGCACGGGACAGGTCTTCGGCCTTGACCAGCAAGGCACCGGAATTGGGTTCGACGGTGTACGGAATATCGGCGGCAGCCAGGGTATCCATGACCTGTTTGGCGTCCATGCCGGCAAGGCTGCCGTACAGCGGACGGTAGTCCGGCTGCTGGGACCACAACACCACGGCAAAACCAATCGCCACGCTCGCGGCCAGGCCGACCAACAGGCCCACCTGACGCAACATGGTCATCTCGGAGAGGTTTTCCAGGAAGGACAACCCGAACAGCGGCGGTTTGCCGTCTACGGGTGTGGCCTTGGCCGGAACATTATCGGCGACTGCTTCTGCCATGACTCAATCTCGTCCTTAAACCGGCATCTGCATGATGTCTTGGTAAGCCTGAACCAGCTTGTTACGCACCTGGGTCAGCGCCTGGAAAGACACGCTAGCCTTCTGCGAGGAAATCATCACGTCCGTCAGGTCGACGCCACTTTTGCCGATTTCAAAGGCATTCGCCAGGTTCCCGGCTGCCTGCTGGGTGTCGTTCACTTTATTGACGGCCTGGCCGAGCATGTCGGAAAAGCTGCTGCCATTCAGTTCAGGGACGGCGGCAGTCGATTTCGGCGCAGACATGGCATCCATTTGCATGGCACGCATGTCCAGCATCAACCGATTGAATTCAATACCTTGGCTCATGGTTTCTCTCTTGGACGAAGCTACGTCGTGGGCGACCCGCAATTTTTTTGACACTCACTCGGCGGGTAGTGAGGTGTTAGCAACAAGGGTGCCAGCTCCGTGGCCACGTCATACAAAAGCCCATCCCGGGCTTTTTCCTATCGCTGTAGGAGCGAGCCTGCTCGCGATGGTCTCAAGAGCACCGCGCTCACCCTGCAAGCCCGCGTCATCGTTAACGACCATCGCGAGCAGGGCTCGCTCCTACAGGAAGCGAGTCAGGTAGCGAACAGATAGGCTTCCACGTCCATGCCGGCGTCGCGCATCTGCGCCAGCTTGTAGCGCAGCGTGCGCGGGCTGATGCCCAAACGCTCGGCGGCCTCTTTGCGGCGGCCGCGCTCGGTGCGCAAGGTGTCGATGATCATCTGGAATTCACGCCGACGCAGATCGTCGCCCAGTGCCCCGGCGGATTCGGCCTCGACCTCCACGGTTCGCGTCGGCGCCAGCGCCGGCAACGGGGCGCAGGCGACCGGCCCGGCCAGGCAGAAATCCTGTGGCTGGATCAAACCACCCTGCTGCAGGATCAACGCACGCTGGATTGCGTTATCCAGCTCGCGCACATTGCCCGGCCACGGGTAACCGATCAGGCACGCCTGGGCCTCGGGCGACAGTCGCGCCGCGGCATGCTTCATTTTATTGACGTGCCTGGCCAGCAGGCGCTCGGCCAGCGGCAGAATATCGGCGGTACGCTCGCGCAACGGACGCCAGGCCAGCGGAAACACTGACAGGCGATAGTAAAGGTCTTCCCGGAAACGCCCCGCCGCCACTTCTCCGGCCAGGTCACGGTTGGTGGTCGCGACCACGCGAATGTCCAGGCTGATCGGCTTGCGCGCCCCTACCCGCTCGACTTCGCGCTCCTGCAGCACGCGCAGCAACTTGGCTTGCAGGCCGAGGGGCATCTCGGAAATTTCGTCGAGCAGGATAGTCCCGCCATCGGCCTGCTCGAACTTGCCGGCCTGCGCCGCGATGGCGCCGGTGAACGAGCCCTTTTCGTGGCCGAACAGGGTGGCTTCGAGCATGTTGTCCGGGATCGCCGCGCAGTTGATTGCAATGAACGGCTGATGGGCGCGATGGGAGTGCTGGTGAATGTAGCGCGCCAGCACTTCCTTGCCGGTCCCGGATTCGCCAGAGATCAGCACCGTGGAATCACTGCGGGCCACCCGTGCGGCCAATTCGAGCAATTGCGCGCTGGCCGGTTCGAAGGCAATCGGCCCTTCACCGTCAGCGACGCCGAGGTTACCGAGCGCATGGCGCCCGACCAGGTCGAGCAGCGCCTTGGGCTCGAACGGCTTGACCAGATAATCCGCCGCGCCCTGGCGCATCGCGTCGACCGCCCGCTCCACGGCACCGTGCGCGGTCATCAGCAACACCGGCAGTTGCGGTTGACGGGCGCGCAGCAAGCCCAGCAGCTGATGGCCATCCATGCCCGGCATGTTGACGTCACTGACCACCAGGTTGAACGCCTCGGCCTCGACCGCCGCCAGGGCCTCCTCCGCCGAACCGACGGCGGTGTAATCGTGGCCGGCGAGCAGCAGCGTGTCCGCCAATGCTTCGCGTAACGCGCGGTCATCCTCGACCAGTAGAACCTTGATGCTCATGACGTTCACTCCGCTCCCTGGATGGTGCATCTTTCATCGGAAAACAGCGGCAGGATCACTTGCGCGCACGTGCCGCGACCCAGCCGCGAGCGCAGCCGCAATTCTCCCTGATGAGCGCGGGCCACCGCCTTGACCACGGTCAGGCCCAGACCCGTGCCGGTGGCCTTGGTGGTAAAAAAGGGTTCGCCCAGGCGCGCCTGCACGACACTGTCGATCCCGCTGCCGCTGTCGCTGACGCACACACGCAGGTGGTTATCGCGGGCATACAGATGAACCTTCAGGCGCACGTCGCCGGCACTGGCCTGGATGGCATTTTCGATCAGATTGAGGAGCGCCCCGACCAGGGTGTCGCGGTTGCACAGCAATTCGCCGGCATGGCTGTCGCACTGCCAGCGGATGGGCAGGTCCTGCACATGGGTCAGGGCCGCCGCTTGCAGCGATTGCAGCAACTGTCCGGGCGTGATGCGGTCGGTCAACGGCAATTCGCCCCGGGCGAACACCAGCATGTCGCGCACCTGGTGCTCCAGCTCGTGCAAACGCTCCTTGAGGCGCCCGGCGAAGCGCTGCTGGGTCTCGACCGGCAGTTCCTGCTCAGTCAAATGACTGGCGTAGAGCAAGGCGGCGGACAACGGCGTGCGGATCTGATGCGCCAGCGACGCCACCATGCGCCCCAGGGACGACAGGCGTTCGTGACGGGCCAGCTGATCTTGCAGGTGACGGGTTTCAGTCAGGTCATTGAGCAGCACCAACTGGCCCGGTTCGGCATCCAGCGAACGCGTGGCAATCGACAGGCGCCGACCATCCTTGAGGGAAATTTCATGGCCGTCGTCTTCGCGCGGCGCAAAACAGCGGGCGATGACATGACGCCACAGCTCGCCTTCGAGCGGCAGGCCGAGCAGCTCACAGGCCGCCGGGTTGGCTTCACGCACAATGCCCTGGGCGTCGATGACGATCACGCCGCCAGGCAACAGGTCGAGCAGGTTTTGCAGACGGTTGGCCAGGCGTTCTTTTTCCGCCAGTTCCTGCATGCGCTGGGCGCTGACCACGGCCAGCTCACCCTTGAGCTCGGTGACCCGGGCTTCGAGCATGCTGTAGGAACTGGTGAGTTGGCTCGACATCTGGTTGAACAGCGCGAATGCCTGCTCAAGGCCAAGCCGGCTTGCCTGCTCTACGGACGATGGTTGCCCCGGGGCATCCCCCAAGGCATCTGGAGCAGGAGACATCTGGGCGGCTTGGGGCATCGTGCTCTCTCGCTTGGCTGACCGTCAGTGAAACGGAACGTTGCGAGGGATGTAGCAATACCCGTGCCTAAAAAAAACCGCTTATAAATGAGGCGCTTGAAAAACAGGCGTCAATCATCCGCCTGTTCATCGCCGTCACGGCGGCTCATGCCGTACTTGCGCATCTTTTCCACCAGCGTGGTACGACGGATGCGCAGCCGTTCGGCAGCGCGCGCCACGATGCCATTGGCATCGTCCAGCGCTTGCTGAATCAAGCCCTGCTCCAGACCGCCGAGGTAGTCCTTCAGGTCCAGGCCTTCGGGTGGCAGCATGGCGGAGGCGCTGAAGTCCGGGGTATGGCCGTTGATGGCCACCCGCTCTTCAAGATCGCTGCGCAGGCTGTCGACCATTTGCTCGTCTTCGTCATCGACGTAGCGGAATTTCTTCGGCAACTCGACCACGCCGATCACCCCGTACGGATGCATGATCGCCATGCGCTCCACCAGGTTCGCCAGCTCGCGGACGTTGCCGGGCCAGCCGTGGCGGCACAGCGACATGATGGCCGCGGAGTTGAAACGGATCGAACCGCGCTTCTCGTGCTCCATGCGCGAGATCAGCTCGTTCATCAGCAGCGGAATGTCCTCGACACGCTCGCGCAGTGGCGCCATCTCGATCGGGAACACGTTGAGGCGGTAGTACAGGTCTTCGCGGAACGTGCCGATCTCGATCATGCTTTCGAGATTCTTGTGGGTGGCCGCAATGATCCGCACATCGACGCTCTGGGTCTTGTTGCTGCCCACGCGTTCGAAGGTGCGTTCCTGCAGGACCCGCAGCAGCTTGACCTGCATCGGCAGCGGCATGTCGCCGATTTCATCGAGGAACAGGGTGCCGCCGTTGGCCAGTTCGAAACGCCCGGCGCGACTGGTGATCGCCCCGGTGAAGGCGCCCTTCTCGTGACCGAACAATTCGCTTTCCAGCAGTTCCGCCGGAATCGCCCCGCAGTTGACGGGCACGAACGGCGCTTCACGGCGCTTGGAATGGTAGTGCAGGTTACGCGCGACCACTTCCTTGCCGGTGCCGGACTCGCCGAGGATCAGCACGCTGGCGTCGGTGTCGGCGACTTGCTGCATCATCTGGCGCACATGCTGGATCGCACGGCTGGTGCCGACAAGGCTGCGGAAAAGATTGGGTTCGCGATGCCGGCCGCGCTCACGGGCCTGGTCGTACATTTCGCGGTAGACCTGGGCACGGTGCAGGGAGTCGAGCAGCTTGCTGTAGCTGGGCGGCATTTCGAGGGTCGAAAGCACCCGGCGACGCTGGTCTTCCGGCAGGTCAATGGAAGAATTATCGCCCATTAGCAAAACCGGAAGGAACTCATCCCAGGTTGAGAGTGTCTTTAGCAAGCCCAGAAGCGCGCCAGGAGCATTGACCGTCCCGATGAGGACACAGATCACTTCGCGACTAGACGACAAAGAGCCGACAGCCTGCTGCCAGTCGTGGCTACCGCAGGGTAAATTTTCTTCGCCGAGAAAATTTAAAATCACCGCCAGGTCGCGGCGGCGGACGCTATCGTCATCGATCAGCAGAATTTTGGTTTCACGCCACATGCAATCGCAACTTCCCTAGTCAACACAATGCCCAAAATGCTGGGGCAAGCTAAACGCTTGCAGGCAGGTTATGCCTGAAGACGACTGAAATCTGGAACCAGCCACTAGTTAAGTCAAAAAACCGTGCACAGTCAAATTTATGGCGCACTATGTTTGGATTAACTGGCGTCAATTAACCAAACAGATGGTAAACCTTTGACGCCTTTTGTGCTTGGTTGATCTGCGACATCTCGTCGACGATCGCCTGGCGTTCCCCCATCGTCGCGGTCAGCAGCTCCTTATAGACGGCCAGCAGCCCTTCAAGATTAGCCCGGACCGCCTCCTCGTCGATCGGCGCCTCACTGAGCACCTCGTCGACGCACTCGCGACAGGTCGTATCCAGTTCGCCAATCGCATCCCAGTTGCGCGCCGCCAGGGCATCGACCAACGCCTCGCGGGTCTCTTCAATTCGCCGCAGTGCTTGACTCATGACGTCATCCTCAGGCTCTGGGGCCTATTGATTGGCAATTGCATCCCAACCGCTTTTCAGGGTTTCGAGCAAACCTGAAATTTCGTCGATGATGGCTGCGTTGTTATCGCGATTGGCTTCCATCAGGCGCGTCATCATGTAGGCGTAGAGATTGTCGAGCTGCTGCAGCGACGCCGGATCTTCGGTCTTTTCCGGATTCAAGCCGTCGCGAAGACCGATGATGATGTCCACCGCCTTGCCCAACATCAACCCTTTGAGTGCGGTGTCACCCCGCTCCAGTGCACCCTTGGCCTGGGCCATGCGATCCAGCCCGCCTTCCATCAGCATCTGCACCAGGCGATGGGGGTTGGCTTCAGAGATCTGAGCATGGGAATTGACCTTCTGGTATTGGCGAAGGGCTCTCATGGGGTTCATGTTTCTACCTCGTGACAGACAACAGCTTGAATTAGGTGGGCTCTGATCTTTATGTCGACTGATCGACACATAACTTTAACGCAGGCACTCCACCAATGAAAAAACCCAGGCACGTCATGACAGACTGCCTGGGTTTTTTATGCCTGATGCGGATCAGTCCGACTTCGGATTGTTCAGCGCGTTGAGCGTGGTCATGATGCTGTCGCTCTGCGCGCGCAGCCTGGCGACCAGGGAGTCCATCGCGGTGTATTTGGCGGTCAGGCTGGTTTGCAGGCTGACCATCCGTGCATCCAGAGTGTCCTGCTGTTTTTTCAGGTCCGTCAGGCTGTCGCTCAAGCTCGCCGAACGCGCTGCGAAAACCCCGGTAGTTTTTTGCGCGAAGGTGTCGGTGGCGGACTTCATGCGCGCAAGCAGACCGGTGTCACCCGAAAAAATCCCGTTAATGTCGGCCGCATTGGTCAGTGCCGCAGCATCAAATACTTTGTCGTTGATCGACAGCAACCCGGTCTTCTGGTCAGTCTGGACACCGAACTGGGCGAGGGACTTCATCTGACCGGTGCCGCCCAAGGCGTTCAACTCGGTACGTACCGAAGAGAGCAGCGAACGCAGGGAAGCGTCGCCCGTAAGCGCACCCGCCGTCATCGTACCATCGGCGTTGGTAGTGACCTGAGTCTCGGCGTTGGCAGCCTTGATCAGTGCGTTGTAAGTGTCGACAAAGCCCTTGACCGATGACTTGAGCGTCGCTGAGTTGGCCGATACGGTGATCGTGGCTGGAGTCGCCGCACCGCCCCCGGAAGGAACCGGAGAAACGCCTGTCAGCTTGAGGGTGATCCCGCTCACCGCGTCGTTGATGGTGTTGCTCTTGGACTCCATCTCCACCACGCCATCGATCTTGTACTTGGCGTTCTGCGGCGTTGTGAGAACCGATGTGCCCGTTTCCAGACCGGAGTTGCCCGCGAGCGTCAGTTCCGAACCGACACCGGTTTTACTGGACGTCAGCACCATCCGGGAGCCGTTGGCGTCGGTCAGGATGTTAGCGCTCAGGCCCTGGTTCGCGTATTGGGAGTTGATCGAGTCGCGGACCTGCTGCAGTGTCGCGCCGGCAGGAATGCTGACATCGTAAGTGTCGCTTCCCTGCTTGATGCTCAGCGTGGTCGGTGCCGCACTGGCATTGACTACCGAAGAAGCGCCATCGGTAAAGACCTTGGTGGCAATTTTCGATGCCGTTGCCAACTGAGTGACCAACAACGAGAAATTGCCCGCCGCCGCACCGTTACCGGTGGTCACGGTGGCAACCTTTTCATCGGAAGACGTCCCGCTCAGCCCACTGAAGCTGGAGTTAGTCTTCATATTGTCCAACGCGCCACGGAAGGCATCCAGCGCTGCCTGGATTTTGCCGATAGACGACAGCGAGGTGGTTGCTTTCAGCGTCTGATTGTTGATTTGCGTCTGTTTTGGCGCTCTCTCGGAGTCCACCAAAGACTTCACAATCGCCTGGGTATCGATGTTTGAACCAATACCGCTGACCGTTGTACCCGCCATCATCTCTCTCCTTATCCGGTGGCTGTCGTTTTCTTGACCACAATCATCTTAATCAGCGACAGCAACAAAATTCATGCCAGTTCAGACTTTGTCGTCAAACAACAAACTACTGGCGTCCGACAGGCTCTGGGCCAGTTTTAGTGCAGCTTCCGACGGGATCTGACGAATCACCAGGCCCGTTTCGGTGGCGATGACCTTGACCACGACACGGCCAGTGGAATCATCAATGGAAAAATCCAGATTGCGTTGTGCCGCCTGGACGAATTCCTGAATATCGGTGACCGCCTTTTGCAGCTCGTCACGTTTTGGCTCGGCGTCCGAAGCCTTCACCGATTCAACCTTGGGCTGCTCCGGTTTTGTGCTGACATTTGGCGTTACGCCCTGAGGGGCAACGGCGGGATAGGACTGGTTCAACTTGACGCTCATGTCCATGCCTAATCTCCTGATCATGAAAATAACAAAAGGGCGCGTAAACGCGCCCTTCCGTCAGTTACCGAGCGCCGGAATCAACCCAGCAGCTTCAGTACAGCCGATGGCAGCTGGTTAGCCTGGGACAGGATCGCGGTGGAAGCCTGTTGCAGGGTTTGCTGCTTGGTCAGCTGAGCGGTTTCAGCGGCGAAGTCAACGTCCTGGATCACACCACGAGCAGAAGTGGAGTTGTCCGAGATGGAGCGCAGGTTGGCCACGGTGCTGTCGAAACGGTTTTGTACCGCACCGAGGTCAGCACGCTGGGAGTCGATAGCCGAGATTGCCTGGCTGATCACGTCGATGGCGTTCTGAGCGTTGGCTGCAGTGGTCACGTCAGTGTTGGCAACAGTGGTTTTAGCCGAGCTGGCAGTAGCACCGGCACCGAACAGACCCGTTACACCTGGACCGCTCATGGAGTAGCTGTTGGCGGAGTTCAGGGAAACAGCACCCGTCGCTTGAATAACGGTTGCAGCGGCAGCTACGCCAGCGCCGAAGTTACCGGCACCGTCTTTGGCGGCAATTTTGATACCAGCGATTGCGCCAGCGTCACCATTGTTCAGCGCGATGTTCTCGCCAGTGTCGGATTTAACCGACAGGGTACCGGCCTTGGCATCGTAGTTAACGCTGATGCCCAGTTTGGCGGCGTTGGATTTCAGTTGGTCTGCCAGTTCAGCGGTGGTGGTCACACCAACCATCTTCACGGTAGTACCGCCAACACCAGCCACGCCACCTACGTTGATTTCGAAGTTGGCGTTCGATGGAGCTGCGGTTGCCAGGATGGCAGCGTTGTCTACAAAGAACTTGGCTTCAGTGCTGGCAGTCGCGGTCACGCCACCGATGGCTGCAGTGTTGATCTGCGAAGCGATGGTCTTGGCCGAAGAACCTGCTGCAACGGTGAAACCGCCGGATTGACCGCCACCAACCAGAGTTACCGCGCCGCCAGGCGTCAGGCCGGTTGCGCTTGGTGCGATTGCCAGGCTTTTCAGCTGCTGGGAACCGATGTTGTTAGCCGAAACGTCACCCAGAGTCATGTTGATGGTCTGGTTGGAGTTGGCGCCGACCTGGAACTGGGTAGTACCGAAGGAACCGTCCAGCAGGTTACGACCACCGAAAGTAGTGGTGGTGGAGATACGGGTCAGTTCGGCAGTCAGAGCAGCGTATTCAGCGTTGTTCGACTTACGGTCGTCATCGCTTGGCGAGCCGTTGGCGGAAGCCAGGGCCAGGGTACGCATTTTCTGCAGGATGTTGGTGGATTCCTGCATTGCGCCTTCAGCAGTTTGCGCGATGGAGATACCGTCACCGGCGTTCTTGATCGCTGCACCCAGGCCGTTGATCTGGCTGGTCAGACGGTTGGAAATCTGCAGGCCAGCGGCGTCGTCTTTAGCGCTGTTGATGCGCAGGCCGGAGGACAGGCGCTGCATCGAAGTCTGCAGGTTGCCGGAAGCTTTGTTCAGGTTGTTCTGAACGGTCAAGGAAGCAAGGTTGGTGTTTACTGTTAAAGCCATGACGAAATCCTCGTTGGATGGATACTTCGGCTTCCGGCCCTGACATCCGTCGGGTTTGGCCTAGAGAACCTACGTAATAGTTATCGTCGTGGGACCCGTTTGCTTGAGGGGTTTTTTTGAATTTTTTAGTGGCAGGGTGCCAGCCCTTTATATTCAAGGCTTTAGAGCCAGAAAGTCGGCGCCAGGAAAACGAAAAACGCCCGGAAACTTTCGTTTCCGGGCGTTTTATTTACGGCTGCGTTCGGCTGGATCAGCCGCGATAGAGAATCGCCGAGCCCCAGGACAGACCTACGCCGAAGCCGCTGATGGCCACACGCGTCCACTTCGAATCGAACACGTGGTTCTGCAACAACAGCGGAATGCTCGACGACACTGTGTTGCCGGTTTCGAGCATGTCCTTGACGAATTTCTCCGGCTCGCCCTCTTCGAAACGGCGCGCCACGGCATCGACGATCGCCGCACTGCCTTGGTGAATGCAGAAGGCATTGATGTCGCTGGCCTGCAGATTCGATTCGTCCAGCAGCTCATGCAAATGCGCCGGGACTTTGAGCAAGGCAAAGTTGAAGACCTGGCGACCGTTCATGAAGAACACGCCGTCGGTGACTTTCAGGTGCGGGGCGCCGGAACCGTCGGTGCCGAACTTCGACTTGCCCAGTTGCCAGACCGCGTTTTCACCCATCCAGGTCGCGGTGGCGGCATCGCCGAACAGCATGGTGGTGTTGCGGTCTTCCGGATCGACGATCTTCGAGTAGGGATCGGCGGTGATCAGCAGGCCGTTTTTCAGCCCTGCTGCTTCCATGAAGCCCTTGATCGCGTACAGGCCGTAGACGTAACCGGAACAGCCCAGGGAAATATCGAAAGCGGCCACATGGGTCGGCAGGCCCAGCTTGTCCTGCACGATGGCAGAGGTGTGCGGCAAGCCTTCTTCATCACCGTTCTGGGTGACGACGATCAGGCAGTCGATGGATTCACGCTTGAGTTCGGGACTGGCGGCGAACAGCGCATTGGCGGCTTCGACACACAGATCGGAAGTTTCCTGAGCGGCATCCATGCGCGGCAAAAACGCCGAACCGATCTTGCCAAGGATGAAGGTTTCGTCCTTGTCGAACTTTGCACCCTGGGCGTAGTTATCAACCCCGGCGGTCGGCACGTAACTCGCTATATTTTTTATGCCAATCATTATGGCTTCCCAATAATAAACAGCTGAACATCGCCGCTCGCTGAATCGAGGGCGTCTACAGTCGGGGCCCGGCCCCCAAAGGAGGCAACGTCGGGCTTCAAGAAACGCCTTGAACAGCCCGCCACCTTCACCGCCCGCAGACAGGATACAGTGAAGATGCGCGTTTTGACTGACGGGTCACTCAGAGATCGAGGGTTTATTTGATTTTGTGGTCCGGATTCCGCCCCGTCCTGCGGGATTCCCAGCCAAAAAAATGTAAAAAAAAAGCCAGTCCCCTGTGACAGGGACTGGCCGCGAGCGGTCAGGACCGACTCAAAGCTTGTTGAACAGGCTCAGCTGGGACACCTTGGCGAACGCCAGTTGCGCGGCCTGCAGCATGGTCTGTTGCAGGGTCAGGCGCGTCAGCACTTCTGCAGGGTCGATATCTCTGATACCGCTGGTGGTCGACTCGTTGATCAGTCCGGTGCTCGTATTCTGGTCACGCTGCATATCCATCACGTTACCCCGGGCGCCGATCGCGCCACGCGCCAGGTCGACCTGGTTCTTGGAGTTGTTCAGGTTGGCGATGGAGGAAGCAATCGAGTCTGATAGAAAACGCTGTGCAGCCGGATTGCCATCGGTCGGCGCATCAAGTGCCGAACGCAGCTGGCTGATGGTATCGAGCACGTTCTGGGTCTGGTGGGTATTGACCGCGATATCGAACTGATCACCTGCCACTGGCGTCGGCGGTGTGCCGCCCAGGGTAAAGCTGACACCGGCTGCCGTCGCCACGCCAGCCACCACGGTCCCGGTGGTCACCGGTGTACTGGTGCTGGTCAACGGACGCGCATACAGCTCGAAGGCTCCTGGCCCCGTGAACTTCAGGACCGCACCGCCTTCCGGGAAAAAGCTCTGGTAATCGGCGGCGTTGGTCACTGTCGTCTGGCTGATGATAGCCGTCGATAGGTTGCCCGGCGCACGGTTGCTGACGAAGCTGTCCGGTTTGGCCGACAGCTGAAAACTGTGACCGGCGATCACGGCGTCAGCACTGGCCGAGTCCGCAGGCGTATCTGTGGACTTGAATGTAATATCCAGCTTGAAGGTCACGCCGCGGAAGTTGATATCGGAGCCACCCTTGGCATTCGGGTCAAACACGCCACCCCCGGTCGCCTCGGCCGTCCTGTCGTTGCCGGCGGCATCCGTGATCTTGAACTGAGTGCTGCTGGTGAATGCCAACGTGTAAGGCTCGCCGCCACGAAAATTCGCATCGAATGCCGGGCCTGAGCTCACCAGACCTGGCGACAAGGCCACGCGCCCGTCATCGACGACCGGCAATGTCATTGTGGTCGAACTGCGGGCCGCGTTGATCGCCTGCTGGAAAACATCCCAACCGGTGTCGTTCAGACCCAGCGACATCGAGTCACCGATCTTCAGTTGCAGCTGAGTTTGATCACCCTGATAGCTGTAGGTGCCGTCGCTGTTTTTTACAAAAGGCTGAGTGTTGTTGCTGGCGCCGGAGAAAATGTATTTGCCGTTGGCGTCCTTGCTGTTCATCAGGCTCAGCAATTGTTCTTCCGCTTGCTTGAGCTCGGACGCAATGGATTTACGGTCATCGTCGTTCAACGAACCGCCACCGGCGCGCACGGCCAGCTCACTGACTTTCTGCAACGTGTTGTTGATGCTGTCCAGCACGCTTTCTTCCTGCGCCTGGGCAGTGTTCAACGCGTTGATGTTGGTGGTGTACTGACCCAACATGGCTTTTTGCTGATCCAGTTGCAGCAAGCGGGCGGCACCGACCGGATCATCAGCGGCCGTCGTGACCTTAAGGTTGCTGCTGGCCTGCTCGGCCGTCTTCATCACATTGTTGAGGTTGCGAGAATAGTTGGCAGCCGTCGTCGCGTAATACTGTGCGGTAGAAATGCGCATGTTCTACGGCTCCTTAAAGGGCATTGATCAGGGTGCTGAAAATTTCCTGCGCAGTCTTGATGATCTGCGAAGAGGCCGTGTAGTACTGCTGATACTTGGTCAGGTTACCTGCCTCTTCATCGAGGTCGACGCCCGACAGCGAGTCACGGGCGTTGCGGGCACCGGTCACGATGGTGTCGGTGGCCGTGGCATCCAGCTGGCCCTGCCTGGTCAGGGAGCCGACAGTCGTGACCAGACCGCCGTAGGCATCGGTAAAGCTCACACCCGGATTGGTGGACGTGGCGCCGACCGTGGCCTTCGATTGCAAGGCGAGCAACGCCTGGGCATTGCGGTTGTCGGTACTGCTGGCGTCGGTCATGCCGATGTTGAAGCTGTCACCCGACGCCGGGCTGCCGCTGACGGTCATCGCCACTTTGAAGGATTTGGCGGCGCCACCGGCATCGGTGTAAGGCACGTTGATGCTCAGGTCATTGTTCTGGCCAGGCACGATGCTGCCAGTGCCGATGCTGTTGCCCTTGGCATCGAACACTTCATAGGCGGTCGCGCTGGTCATCAGCATGCGCACCGGCATCGACGCCTTGACCGCGGTTTGCACTTCCAGGCGCTGGACCGGATCGTAGATGTCCAGCACGGTGCTCAGGCTCGGCTGGCTGACCGCGCCGGTGCCGTCATTGCCCGAGGCCTTGGTGGAGGTCAGCGGCGCCGACGTGGCCAGGGTCTTGGCGTCGGTCATCACCGTGGCCATGTCCGCGGCAGCGCTGCGGGTCGGGGTAATCTTGAACGTATCGCCGGCAGCGACCGTACCGGCGTTGATGCTCAGGCTGAAACCGTCAATGACCGGTTGTGCAGCGGGCGGCGTGGCGAACGCGAAGTTGCCCATGTCGGTGTTGTCCGACAGGCGACGCACGTTGTAGCCGGTCGCCGTGACGGTCACTTCATAATCGCTGGCCATCAACTTGCTGGTGTCGTTGATGGTGACGTTCAGGTTGCCGGACGCCGGGTCGTTGTTGCCATTGGCAATGCTGCGCTGGCTGATGGCTGCCAGGCTGTTGATGTTGTTGAACAGTGCCGCGCCGAAATTGCCGTTCTGGTCCAGGCCCTGGCCCAATTGTTTGTTGACCTGATCAGCCACGACCATGGCGATGCGCCCCAGGCCGTTGACCGCAGGCGTCAGCACGTCGTTGCGATAACGCACCAGTCCGCCCATCTCGCCACCGCTCATCACGTTGGTGATGTCGATCGACGAGCCATTGCGATCCAGGATGATCGAGGAGCGGGTCGGATCGACCGGGTCCGGGGCCACGCGCAATGTGTTGACGACATTGCCAACCACCAGCGGCTGGCCACTGCCCAGGTAGATATCGAGCCGGCCTTCGGTTTCGGTGACCTGGGTGCCGATCAGCTCGTTGAGCTGGCGGACGGTTTCGTTACGCTGGTCCAGCAGTTCGTTGGGCGTGCCACCGGAACTGCCGACTTCGGCGATTTTCTTGTTGTACGCCGCCACGGTCGAGGCGAGTTTGTTGACCTGGTCGGCCATCGAGCCCAGCTGGTCGTTGATGTAGTTGTTCTGCTGGTTCAATTGCTGGGAAATCGAATTGAAGCGACTGCTCAGGCCCTGGGCATTGGTCAGCAACGCCTGACGCGCGGCGGAATCGTTGGAGTTGCCGGCCAGGGTCTGCAAGGACGTGAAGAACGCCTGCAATGATTTGGTCACGCCGGTGCCGCTGTCGGACAGCAGCTTGTCGACCTGGGTGGCCTGCCCCAGATACGCCTGCGCATCGCTGTTGAGCGACGTGGTGGTCTGCAACTGTGCATCGAGGTAGCTGTTGTACACCCGACGCACATCGGCCAGCGTGGTGCCGGTGCCGATGAACACATTGCCGTACTGAATAGAACTTTTACTGTTCTGCACAGTTTGTTGGCGCGAGTACCCGACGGTATCGACGTTGGAAATGTTATTACCGGTAGTCACCAACGAGGCGTGGCTAGCGGACAGACCCGACATTCCGATGTTGAGCAAACTCATGGTTCAGACCTTATACCTTGTGTCTATAAAGGCGTCGTGGAGGCGCCCGCCGCGGCGTAGTTCTGATAACTCGTCATCTGCCGGGCTATCTGCGAAATCTTGCTTGCGTAGTTCGGGTCGGTGGCGTAACCGGCCTTTTGCAACTCGCGTACAAACTGTTCTGGGTTATCGGCCGACTTCACGACATCTTGATAGCGATTGTTGGATTGCAGCAGCGTGACCAGATCATGAAAACTGTCCTTGTAGGAATCGTAGGAACGGAACTCCGCCGTCTCCTTGACCATCTCGCCATTCCTGAATTCGCTGGTGATCGCCCGCGCCGAATCGCCCTTCCAGCTGCTGCCGGTCTTGATGCCGAACAGGTTGTGGCTGCTGCTGCCATCCTGGGCACGCATGACCGATTTGCCCCATCCGGTTTCCAGCGCGGCCTGGGCCACCAGGTAACGCGGATCGACACCGATGCGGTCGGCGGCCTCCTTGGCCATCGGCAGCATGGTGTTGACGAATTCGTCGGCGGAACCGAAGGCTTTCTTCGCCGGCGCCAGGGGAATCTGGGCGATGGCGCGACCGTGGATCTGCAGGCCACCGCTGGCGGCATTTTGCGCATTGGCCAGCCAGTCGCCGTTGAACAGCGGGCCCGAGCCGGTCGTGGTGACGCGCTCCGGCAGTTGAGTCTGTTGGGTTGCCACGGTGGCCGCCGCGGACGTCGTCGCGGAGGGCACCAGGCCGGCCAGCAAGCGATCGGCAAGTTTCGGCGGCAAGGCCAGCCGACGCTGATTGATCAGCGCCATGTCATTGCGATGCGCGCCCTCGCCTGCCGGCGCGCTGAGCGAGCGCGAAGCCCACAACGGACGCTCGCCATTGACCCGCGACAGCGGCCCGTTGGTTGCCGCAGTACCCGCGGCGACCGGCGTTTGCGCGGCGGCTTTCGCGGCTTCCTGCTTGGCGGCCGACAAGGTCGCCGCCTCACCCGGCGCCAGCGGTTTGTTCTTCGACATCTGCCGCATCAGCACATCCGCCAGGCCAATACCGCCGCCCTCGCGGGACATGGAAACGGCCAGCTGCTGGTCGTACATTTCCTGGTATTGCTTGGCCTCCGCGGTGTTCATCGGATTGTCCTTGCCCAGCGCTTCGGTGGCCGAGCGCATGGACTTGAGCATCTCGCCAAGGAACAACGACTCGAACTCCTGCGCAACCTTGCGCATGTTCGCGTCGCTGTTCTTGTCGCCGACCTTCAGCTGATTGAGCCGGTTCAGGTCGGAAAACGCACCCGAATCGCTGCTGCTCACCCGACCGCTCTTGTACATATCCATGGTCGCCGTCCTTTAGATCACGATCAGGTCGGCTTGCAAGGCGCCGGCCTGTTTCAGCGCTTCGAGGATGGCCATCAAGTCACCCGGCGCCGCGCCGACCTGGTTCACCGCACGCACGATTTCGTCGAGGGTGGTGCCCGGGCCGAACTTGAACATCGGCTTGGCTTCCTGCTGGGCATTGACCCGCGAGCGCGGCACGACCGCCGTCTGGCCATTGGACAGAGGGCCGGGCTGACTGACGATCGGGTCTTCGGTGATGGTCACGGTCAGGCTGCCGTGGGTGACGGCGGCCGGGGACACCTTGACGTTCTGCCCGATCACGATGGTGCCGGTGCGGGAGTTGATGATGACTTTCGCCACCGCCTGGCCCGGATCGATTTCGAGGTTTTCGAGGATCGACAGGTAGTCGACACGCTGGCTTGGGTCCAGCGGCGCAGTGACGCGAATCGAACCGCCATCGATGGCCTGGGCCACGCCAGGGCCGAGCATGTCGTTGATCTTGTCGACCACACGCTTGGCCGTGGTGAAATCGGAACGGTTGAGGTTCAGGGTCAGGCTGTTGCCCTGGTTGAAACCGCTCGGCACCGAGCGCTCGACCGACGCACCGCCGGGGATGCGGCCGGCCGACGGAACGTTGACCGTGATCTTGGAACCGTCACGCCCTTCGGCATCGAAACCGCCGACCACCAGGTTGCCCTGGGCCACCGCGTAGACGTTGCCGTCGATACCCTTGAGCGGCGTCAGCAGCAACGTGCCGCCGCGCAGGCTCTTGGAGTTACCGATGGACGAGACGGTGATGTCGACCTGCTGCCCCGGCTTGGCGAACGCTGGCAGATCGGCACTGATCGACACCGCCGCGACGTTCTTCAACTGCACGTTGCCCGATCCCGGCGGCACCTTGATGCCGAACTGCGAGAGCATGTTGTTGAAAGTTTGCAGGGTGAACGGGGTCTGGGTCGTCTGGTCGCCAGTACCGTTAAGCCCGACCACCAGGCCGTAGCCGATCAATTGGTTGGAACGCACGCCGGAAATGCTGGCGATGTCCTTCAGCCGCTCGGCTTGAACGTTGAAGGCTGCCGACAGCATCAGGGCAGCAACGATGAGACTTCTGAAATTCAACGTAGCCACCTAGAAAGGGAACAGCGGGCTGAGGAAGAAACGGTCGAACCAGCCTGGCTGACTCGCATCGGCAAACGAGCCGGTACCCGAGTAGGTGATGCGCGCATCGGCGACACGGGTCGACGACACGGTGTTGTCGGTGGCGATGTCATCGGCGCGCACCAGGCCGGCAATCCGCACCAGTTCGTCACCGGTGTTGAGGGTCAGCCACTTCTCGCCGCGCACGGAGATGATGCCGTTGGGCAGGACGTCGGCGACCGTCACGGTGATCGAGCCGGTCAGGCTGTTGCCCTGCCCGGCCTTGCTGTCGCCCTTGGTCGCGCGGTCGCCTTCGTAGCTGGCGCTCAGGCTCAGGTCGCCACTGCCGAACGGATTGTTGGTGGTGGCGCTGCTACCGAACAACGAACTCAGGCCGATGCCGGTCTTGCTGTTCTTCGCCACTTGCGAGTTGGCGTTTTTGCTGGCCTGGGTCTTTTCGTTCAGGGTGATGGTGATGATGTCGCCCACCCGGAACGCCTTGCGGTCCGAGTACAGATTTTGTTCGAACCCGGCCTGGTAGATCGAGCCGTTGTTCGCGGCAGCCGGCAACGGCGTGCGCGGCAACACCGGGGCGTAGTAAGGGTCATTGGGCTTGGGCGTCACAGGCACGCAGCCTGCGAGCGCGGTGATCCCACTCAG
Source organism: Pseudomonas fluorescens (assembly GCF_902498195.1). Classification (GTDB taxonomy): domain Bacteria; phylum Pseudomonadota; class Gammaproteobacteria; order Pseudomonadales; family Pseudomonadaceae; genus Aquipseudomonas; species Aquipseudomonas fluorescens_BU. The sequence continues at coordinate 370,548 of NZ_CABVIY010000007.1, forward strand.
TGCCAGAACAGAGACGAAGCGTTTCATGACCCTACCTCACGGTGTTGCAGGCGACCTCATGGCCGCCTCTTGGACTTGATTACAGATTCTGCGTTACGAACGAGAGCATCTGGTCGGCGGTGGAGATCACCTTGGAGTTCATCTCGTAGGCACGCTGAGTGGTGATCATGTTGACCATCTCTTCAACGGTGCTGACGTTGGAGGTTTCCAGGGTGTTCTGCAGCGTGGTGCCAAAACCGGCCAGGCCCGGGGTGCCGACTTGCGGCGCACCGCTGGCGGCGGTTTCCAGGAACAGGTTGTTGCCCACGGCCTGCAAGCCGGCCGGGTTGATGAAGTCGGCGGTTTGCAGGTTGCCGATCACCTGGGGAGCCGGGTTGCCGTTCACAGTGATGGACACGGTGCCGTCACGGCCGACGGTAAACGTCTGGGCTTCGTTCGGGATGACGATGGCCGGCTCCAGGGCGAAACCGCTGGCGTTGACGATCTGGCCATTGGAATCGAGGTGGAACGTGCCGTCACGGGTATAGGAGGTGGTGCCGTCCGGTTGCAGGATCTGGAAGAAACCGCGACCGTCGATGGCCATGTCCAGCGGCTGTTCGGTGGTTTGCAGGCTGCCGGCGTTGAAGTTTTTCTGGGTGCCGACGATGCGCACACCAGTACCCAGTTGCAGGCCCGACGGCAGTTCGCTGTCCTGGGTCGACTGGGCGCCTGGCTGACGCTTGATCTGGTAGAGCAGGTCCTGGAACTCGGCGCGGTCACGTTTGAAACCCGTGGTCGACACGTTGGCCAGGTTGTTGGAAATGGTGGTCAGGTTGGTGTCCTGGGCGGACAGACCGGTTTTGGCAACCCATAGAGCCGGAAGCATTCGATTCTCCTCGTGCGCCTGTTTTACGGCGCGACGTTCTGGTAATTAGCTGATCTGCAAGACCCGAGCCATGGCCTGGTCGTCTTCTTTGGCGGTGTTCATCATCTTGATGTGCAGCTCGAACTGCTTGGACAAGGCCAGCACCGAGGTCATTTCGTCCACGGCATTGACGTTGCTCGACTCAAGGAAACCGGACACCAGCTTGACGTTGGCATCGGCTTGCGCCGGCTGGCCGTCCTTGGTGTGGATCGAACCGTCCAGGCCCTTGGTCATGTTCTTGATGTCCGGGTTGACCAGTTTGATGCGGTCCACTTCCGCCATCACGCGAGGACCTTCGCCCATCGCACGGATGCTGATGGTGCCGTCCTCGCCGACTTCGATCTGCTGCTCGGGCGGCACGGCGATCGGTCCGCCATTGCCGATCACCGGCATGCCGTTGCCGGCGCGCAGCACGCCCAGGGCATCGACCACCAGGCTGCCGGTGCGCACGTAGCTTTCACCGCCATCGGGGTTCTGCACCGCCAGCCAGCCGTTGCCTTGCACGGCGACATCGAGGTCGCGGCCGGTTTCGACCAGCGAGCCCGGGGAGAAGTCGGTGGCCGGGCGTTCGGACATGGCAAACGCACGCGCCGGAAAGCTGTCACCGAACACCGGCATCGAACGCGCCTGCTCCAGGTCTTTCTGGAAGCCGTTGGTAGAGATGTTCGCCAGGTTGTTGGCATGAGCCTTCTGCGCCAGTGCATTCTGGCTGGCGCCGGTCATTGCCACATAAAGGTACTTGTCCACACTCTTTCCTCTGCCTGCCGGACGTTTGCCGCCCACTGCTGTACTGATGAGCGATAAGCAATTTGCAGACCAACTTGATTTCGGCGGCGCGAAGCCCGGCAAACAAAGGACTTGAGGGTTTTTGAGCGGATTGGGGGGAATGGATCGGAGACGAAAAACCGGCGGTGTCATGCCGCTTCGCGGCAACCCCTGGTCTTGTGTTGACGGTACTGGCGCCTTCGCGAGCAAGCCCGTTCCCACAGGAGGCGCGCGTTCAACTGTGGGAGCGGGCTTGCTCGCGAAGAGGCCACCACCATCACAACAAGAGCCAGCTAAGACTCAGTCTTGCCCACTTCATACTCACGCAATTTATTGGCAATGGTGGTATGCGAAACCCCCAGCCGCTTGCCCAGTTGCCGGCTGCTCGGATGCTCGGAATACAACCGCTCCAACACCGCTTTCTCGAAGCGCCCGACGATCTCGTCCAGCCCGCCCTCCAGCGAAAAGTCCCCCAGCGGCTGACGCACGCCGTAGTCCGGCAGGCGAATGTGCTCGGCCTTGACCGTCCCGCCGTCGCACAGGGAAACCGCCTGGAACAATACGTTTTCCAGTTGCCGGACATTGCCCGGCCAATGGTAATGGCTGAGCCGGTCCATGGCCGCCGGCGCCAGCCTGGGCAGCGGGCAACCGATTTGCCGGCTGGCCTGGTCGAGGAAATGCTCAACCAGCGGCGGCAACCCGTCGAGGCATTCGCGCAGCGGCGGGATGTGCAGCGACAGCACGTTCAAGCGGTGATACAGGTCCTGGCGAAACTCGCCGCGCGCGCACAACTCGGACAAGTCGACCTGGGTCGCGCAGATCACCCGCACATCGAGGTAGACCTCCTCATCGCTGCCGACACGGCGGAAGCAGCCATCCTGCAGGAAGCGCAGCAATTTCACCTGCAAGCGCGGGCTCATTTCGCCGACACCATCGAGAAACAGCGTACCGCCCGCCGTCAGCTCCAGCAGCCCGAGCTTGCCCTCGGCCCGGGCCCCTTCAAAGGCACCGGGGCCGTAGCCGAACAGTTCGGTCTCGGCCATGGATTCCGGCAGGCCGGCGCAATTGAGCGCCATCAACGGCGATTGCCCGCGCGGGCTGGCCAAATGGCAGGCGCGGGCCAACAACTCCTTGCCGGTGCCGGTTTCACCTTCTATTAACAGTGGCGCATCGAGTGGCGCCATGCGCCGCGCTTCGCGCACCACGGCAGCCATCACTTTGGAACTTTGGAAGATGCTGTCAAAACCACGCAGCTCCTGTTTGCGCACGTTGTAGATGCGCTCCCCGACCCGGTCGGCGCGGTGCAGCGTCAGCACGGCACCGGCCATGGCTTCGCTGTCGTCATGCTCCGATTGCAGCGGCGCGATGTCCGCCAGGAAGACATCACCCTTGACCTTGACGCGCATGCCGTTGATCCGCGATTTGTTGGCGCGGACCAGCTCCGGCAAGTCGAAATCTTCGGCGTAGCGCGACAGCGGAATCCCCGGCACTTCATCGACCCGCACCCCCAGCAACTGCGCCGCCGCGCGGTTGGCCGCGACGATGGACCCGCCCATGTCGATCGACAGCACCGGAAACTCCAGGGCGCCGAGCAAGGCATTGAGTTCCATGTGCCGACGCTCGCTGGGCATCAGCCCTACGCGCTTGACGCCGAAGACCCCGGCTATCGCCTCGAATTTCGGACGCAGCGCCTGGAATTGAATGTTGATCAGGTTCGGGCAGTGCAGGTAGATCGCGTTGCCATGCTCACCGCCCACCTCACCACGAGCGACGTTGATGCCGTACTCCACCAACAGGTTGAGAATGTCGCGCAGGATGCCGATGCGGTTCTGGCAGTGGACTTTGATACGCATAGAAAGGCCCGATAAAACGCTGAGTGAGGTTGATGCTGCCCCTGTGGGAGCGGGCTTGCTCGCGAATGCGGTGTGCCATGCAACACAGATGTCGACTGACAAGCCGTCTTCGCGAGCAAGCCCGCTCCCACAAGGGAATAACAGGGCCTACAGGGAAAATTTCTGCTGTGGCGCCGATATAGTCGTCAAGATTATGTGACAGGCACGACGCTTTTCAAACCCGCAAAGCTCAATACCTGCGCATCAAAGGTTAATCCGTAACGAAAATTTTACGATATTCGGCGTTTTTACTTGCGCAGCAGCGCAACCCCCTGCTGCAACGGCGCAATCCTTGAGGTATTCCTAGCTCCATAGCAGGACATAACAAGAACGAATCCCTTAGCAGGAGAGCAGCATGAAGCAGACGCAATACGTGGCTCGCGAGCCCGATGCGCAAGGTTTTATCGACTACACCGCTGAAGAACACGCGGTGTGGAACACGCTGATCACTCGCCAACTGAAAGTGATCGAAGGGCGTGCGTGCCAGGAATACCTGGACGGTATCGAAAAACTCGGCCTGCCCCACGACCGCATTCCGCAACTGGGCGAGATCAACAAGGTCCTCGGTGAAACCACCGGCTGGCAAGTCGCCCGCGTTCCGGCGCTGATCCCCTTCCAGACCTTTTTCGAATTGCTCGCCAGCAAGCAGTTTCCAGTAGCGACCTTTATTCGCACCCGCGAAGAGCTGGATTACCTGCAAGAGCCGGACATTTTCCACGAGATCTTCGGCCACTGTCCGTTGCTGACCAACCCCTGGTTCGCCGAATTCACCCACACCTACGGCAAACTTGGCCTGCAGGCGTCCAAGGAAGAGCGCGTGTACCTGGCGCGCCTGTACTGGATGACCATTGAGTTCGGCCTGCTCGATACGCCGCAAGGCCAGCGCATCTACGGTGGCGGCATCCTCTCCTCACCGAAGGAAACCGTGTACTGCCTGTCGGACGAGCCGGAGCATCAGGCGTTCGATCCTCTGGAATGCATGCGCACCCCGTACCGCATCGACATTTTGCAGCCCCTGTATTTTGTCTTGCCGGACCTCAAGCGCCTGTTCGACCTGGCCCACGAAGACATCATGGGCATGGTCAAGCAAGCGATGCAGATGGGTTTGCACGCGCCGAAATTTCCGCCAAAACCAAAAGCCGCCTGAACCGCTGCTTTTACGATCAAGTGTGTCTGTGTGAAAACCGCGCTTTGCTTTAACGTGAGCGCTCTTCATCCAGATGCATGACGACCGATTTCCATTTTTTCGATTCCAGGAATTCATCATGTCCACATTGAACCAAGCCCATTGCGAAGCCTGCCGCGCCGACGCCCCACAAGTCAGCGACGAAGAACTGCCGATCCTGATCAAGCAGATCCCTGACTGGAACATCGAAGTCCGCGACGGCATCATGCAACTGGAAAAAGTCTTCCTGTTCAAAAACTTCAAGCATGCCCTGGCGTTCACCAACGCCGTCGGCGAAATCTCCGAGGCCGAAGGTCACCACCCGGGCCTGCTGACCGAGTGGGGCAAAGTCACCGTGACCTGGTGGAGCCACTCGATCAAGGGCCTGCACCGCAACGACTTCATCATGGCCGCGCGCACGGACGAAGTGGCCAAGGACGCCGAGGGCCGCAAATAATGCATTTCGACGCCATCGGCCGGGTGCCCGGCGACCCGATCCTCGGCCTGATGGAGGCCTTTGCGCAGGATCCGAACCCGCGCAAATTCGACCTGGGCGTGGGTGTCTACAAGGATGCCCTTGGCCTGACACCGATATTGCAGTCGGTGAAACTGGCCGAAGCGCGCCTGGTGGATCGTCAAGCCACCAAGACCTACATTGGCGGCCACGGCGAACCGGCGTTCGGCAAAGTCATCAATGAGCTGGTGCTCGGTGCCGACTCGAAACTGATCCGCGACCACCGTGCCGGCGCCACCCAGACCCCGGGGGGCACCGGTGCGTTGCGCTTGAGCGCGGACTTCATCGCCCAATGCCTGCCGGGCCGTGGCGTGTGGTTGAGCAACCCGACCTGGCCGATCCACGAAACCATTTTCGCCACGGCCGGGGTCAAGGTCAGTCACTACCCGTACGTGGGCAGCGACAATCGTCTCGACGTCGAGGCTATGCTCGCGGTGCTCAATGAGGTCCCCAAGGGCGATGTGGTGCTGCTGCACGCCTGCTGCCACAACCCGACCGGCTTCGATCTGACCCATGACGACTGGCACCGGGTGCTGGAGGTGGTGCGTCGACGTGAGTTGCTGCCGCTGATCGACTTCGCCTACCAGGGCTTTGGCGATGGCCTGGAACAGGATGCCTGGTCGACCCGGCTGTTCGCCGCCGAATTGCCGGAAGTGTTGATCACCAGCTCTTGCTCGAAGAATTTCGGTCTGTACCGCGACCGCACCGGCGCGCTGATCGTCTGCGCGAAAACCGCTGACAAGCTGCTGGATATTCGCAGCCAACTGGCCAACATCGCCCGCAACCTGTGGTCGACGCCGCCCGACCACGGTGCCGCGGTGGTGGCGACCATCCTTGGCGATCCAGAACTGAAAAACCTCTGGAGCGACGAGGTGGAAGCCATGCGGTTGCGCATTGCCCAACTGCGCAACGGCCTGCTGGAAGCACTGGAGCCCTACGGTTTGAGCGAGCGTTTTGCGCACATCGGCGTGCAGCGCGGGATGTTTTCCTACACCGGATTGACGCCGGAGCAGGTCAGGCAGCTGCGCGATCATCACAGTGTGTACATGGTCGGCACCGGCCGGGCGAACGTGGCGGGCATCGATGCGACGCGCCTGGATCTGCTGGCCGAGGCGATCGCCAAGGTCTGCCAGTAACACCTCCCCTGTAGGAGCTGTCGAGTGTAACGAGGCTGAGATCTTTTGATTTTCAAGCAAGATCAAAAGATCGCAGCCTGCGGCAGCTCCTACCGCACCGCCCTCACAAACCTGTCTATACAATCCCATTCGTCGAAACAAATGGATATAAAAGTCTGTTTGTCATTTCCCGTGCTGTATCCTGCCCCTGCTTTTTAAAAGCGCGGATCTACCAGATCTATCAACAGACTTAGCGAGGAGCGCGACTATGCACGAGATTCCTAATCTCCCCTTCCCAAGCCTGCACGAACCTGAGCAGACGACCACGCAACAAGCCGGCGCCCAACAGCCCGAGCCCAAAGAAGCATCTGACAGCCGCCAGGCTGACAGCGAAGACTGAAACACCCGCCGTACAGACCGTGTGGAAAGCGCTAACATGCGCTTTCCACACTGCCTGAACCGAGCCCCGCCCATGACCGACGACTTCAGCGAAGCGCAAGCCAGCGTTCTGATCGGCACCGCCGAGAAAATGATCGAGATCTGGAATCGCCTGCCGCCCGAAAAACAAGCCGCGTTGCTCGCCCGCTTCGGCAGCGAGGAAAATGCCTTGGCCGCCCTGGTCACCACGCAACTGGTGGCGCCCGCCAAGCCTTGACGTGCCCAACGGGCAAATAGTTTTACTTTTTCACCATCCACGAACGCGTGCACCGTTATCATAAGCAGCCTATCTAATCCTGCTTCCCCGTGGACCTTTACCCATGTCTGAAAACCAGCGCCCCCTGGCGGTCACGCTGCAAGTTGTTTCCATCGTCCTGTTTACCTTTATCGGCTACCTGAATATCGGCATTCCCCTGGCGGTATTGCCCGGTTACGTCCACAGCGACCTGGGCTTCGGCGCGGTGATCGCGGGGCTGGTGATCAGCGTGCAATACCTCGCCACCCTGCTCAGCCGTCCCTACGCCGGAAAAATCATCGACAACAAGGGCAGCAAGCTGGCGGTGATGTACGGCCTGGCCGGCTGCGGCCTGAGCGGCGTGTTCATGCTGATTTCGGCGTGGACCCAGCACCTGCCGATGCTGAGTTTGATCAGCCTGCTGATTGGTCGCCTGGTCCTTGGCAGCGCGGAAAGCCTGGTGGGCTCAGGCTCTATTGGTTGGGGCATCGGCCGGGTCGGTGCGGCGAATACCGCCAAGGTGATCTCCTGGAACGGTATCGCCAGCTACGGCGCATTGGCGGTCGGAGCACCGCTGGGCGTATGGCTGGTCGGGCAGCTGGGTCTGTGGAGCATGGGCGTGAGCATTGTGCTGCTGGCGATGCTCGGCCTGCTGCTGGCCTGGCCGAAAATCGCCGCGCCGATCGTGGTCGGTGAGCGCTTGCCATTCATGCACGTACTCGGGCGGGTGCTGCCCCACGGTTGCGGCCTGGCATTGGGCTCCATCGGTTTCGGCACCATCGCCACCTTCATCACCCTGTACTACGCCACCCAGCATTGGGATAACGCCGTACTGTGCCTGAGCCTGTTCGGCGCCAGCTTCATCGGTGCACGCCTGTTGTTCGGCAACCTGATCAATCGCCTGGGCGGCTTTCGCGTGGCGATTGCCTGCCTGTCGGTGGAAACCCTGGGCCTGTTGCTGCTGTGGCTGGCACCCGATGCGCATTGGGCACTGGCGGGTGCGGCGCTGAGCGGTTTCGGCTTCTCGCTGGTGTTCCCGGCGCTGGGGGTTGAAGCCGTCAACCTGGTGCCGGCTTCCAGTCGCGGCGCGGCCGTCGGCGCTTATTCGCTGTTCATCGATTTGTCGCTGGGGATCACCGGGCCATTGGCCGGTGCGGTGGCCGCAGGGTTCGGTTTTGCGTCGATCTTCCTGTTCGCCGCACTGGCCGCCATCAGCAGCCTGCTGCTCTGCATTTACCTGTACCGGCAGGCGCCGAAACACCGCGAGGCGCGGCAAACCCGCTAGAAATCCACCTTGCCGCGCCCGGCCTTGATGTTGCCGCGCTTGCTCTTGGATTCAAGCCGGCGGGTCTTTGAACCGAGGGTCGGCTTGGTCGGGCGGCGTTTCTTTTCGACCTTGGTGGCACTGAGGATCAGGTCGGTCAGGCGCGCCAGCGCATCGGCGCGGTTCTGCTCCTGGGTGCGGTATTGCTGGGCCTTGATGATCAACACGCCGTCGCTGGTGATACGACTGTCGCGCAGCGCCAGCAACCGTTCCTTGTAGAACTCGGGCAAGGACGAGGCCGGTATGTCGAAGCGCAGGTGCACGGCGCTGGAGACCTTGTTGACGTTCTGCCCACCCGCGCCCTGGGCGCGAATGGCGGTCAACTCGATCTCGGCATCCGGCAGATGCACGTTGTTGGAAATCACCAGCATGGACAGTCACCACCTCTGGTCGCTAGGCGACCGATAAACCCAACTCTGACAACAGCATCGAGGCCTGTGCCCGGGAAATCACGGCCCCCTTGAACAGTTTGGCATCACTGAGCCGGAAACCGCTCAAATCGGCACCGCGCAAATCCGCACCGGCGAAGGTGGCGCCATTGATACGCGCATGGGCCAGGCTGCAATCGACAAACTCGGCCTTGCGAAAGTCTGCATCGCTCAAGTCCGCTTCGGAAAAATCCAGGTTGTTCAGTGTGCTCCTGGCGAAGGACATTCCCGACAGAAAGGCACTGTTGAGCCGCGTTTCATTGAAGGACAGACCCAGGCTCGAACAATGGCTGAAGTTGGCACCGGTCAGCTTGCACCCGGTGAACGCGACCTGCGCCAATTTGGCTCGCTGCCAGCGTGTGTTGTTCAGATCACAATTATTGAACGATGCCTCCAGCAGGTGCGCCGCCTCGAAAACCGCGTGCGCGCCTCGGCAGCCCTTCCATTGCGTGCCTTCCAGGCGTGCGCCAAGAAACTGGCTGCGCAGCAGGGTGCAACGCTGGAACTCGCAGCCATCGAGCACCAGCCTCGACAGATCAACATCGGTGAAGTCCACGCCGATGAAGCGCAATGGCCCGTCGTGTTGCTCGATCAGCGCCTGAACGTCTTCACGTCCGAGCGTTTCGGCCTCGATCTCATAGTGTGCCTGCCCTTCGCCCATGCCTGTCTCCTGACTGATTTGAAATAACGGAACGCAGTTTATCGCGACGCTACGCCGGATCGCCGCCTGAAACCGCGGCTTAACCTGGATACCCCGCATAAGAAAAATGCCCGTATCTTGCGATACGGGCATTTTTTCTCCAGCTCCAGCGCTTATTCAGCCGCCGGCGCCTCCGGCTTGCGGCGCTTGAGCGGGGCCATGCCGTCCTTGCTGACCAGCGACGGCGCTTCGGCCTTCGGACGATTGGCGCTCTTGCGCTTGGTCGGGGTCTTGGCGGCGACTTTTTTCTTGTCGCCCTTGGCGTCGGTCTTTTTCTTCTTCACGCCGACAGCCTTGCCAGAGGCCTTGACCTTTTTCGGTCCGCCGTAGGTGCCTTTGACTTCCTTGATGGTGCGGCGCTCGAAGCTCTGCTTGAGGTAGCGCTCGATGCTCGACATCAGGTTCCAGTCGCCGTGGCAGATCAGCGAGATGGCCAGGCCGTCGTTGCCGGCGCGACCGGTACGACCGATGCGGTGGACGTATTCGTCGCCGCTGCGCGGCATGTCGAAGTTGATCACCAGGTCCAGGCCGTCGACGTCCAGGCCGCGTGCGGCCACGTCGGTCGCCACGAGGATTTTCACCCCGCCCTGCTTCAGGCGGTCGATCGCCAGCTTGCGATCCTTCTGGTCCTTGTCGCCGTGCAGCACGAACGCCTTGTATTCCTGCGCCACCAGGCGGCCGTAGATACGGTCGGCCATGGCCCGGGTGTTGGTGAAGACGATGGCCTTCTGGTAGGTCTCGTTGGCCAGCAGCCAGTTGACGATCTGTTCTTTGTGCTGGTTGTGGTCGGCGGTGATGATCTGCTGACGAGTGGTCTCGTTCAGCTGGCTGACCGCGTTGAGCTGCAAGTGCTCAGGGTTGTTGAGCACCTTGGCGACCATCTCGCGCAGGCCCGAACCACCGGTGGTGGCGGAGAACAGCATGGTCTGCTGACGGTTGGTGCACTCGTCCACCAGGCGCTGTACGTCTTCGGCGAAACCCATGTCGAGCATGCGGTCGGCTTCGTCGAGCACCAGCACTTCGACTTCCTTGAGGTCGAGATTGCCGGCGTTCAGTTGCTCGATCATCCGCCCTGGCGTACCGATCAGGATGTCCGGCACCTTGCGCAGCATGGCGGCCTGGACCTTGAAGTCTTCACCGCCGGTGATCAGGCCGGACTTGATGAAGGTGAACTGCGAGAAGCGTTCAACTTCTTTCAACGTCTGCTGGGCCAGTTCGCGGGTCGGCAGCAGGATCAGGGTCTTGATGCTGACGCGGATCTTGGCCGGGCCGATCAGGCGGTTGAGGATCGGCAAGACGAAGGCGGCGGTTTTGCCGCTGCCGGTTTGCGCTGTCACCCGCAGGTCACGTCCCTGGAGCGCCAGCGGAATAGCCGCTGCTTGCACAGGCGTTGGCTCGACAAATTTCAGCTCGGCCACGGCTTTGAGCAGGCGTTCGTGCAGGGCGAATTCGGAAAACACGGGTGCTACCTCGAAGAAATACAAAAAATCAGCTGCATAGGGTAACGGTTTCGAGCGCGAAGGCCGAGTTTCTTTATGCAATCGGCAGTAAACAGTGGCTTTTTTGTTGCCTGATTTGTCCCCGAACGTAATACAAAGCGTCTTAAATGCTCTAATCGCCCGTCGCGTCTTACAGAAGAATCGTTTTTGCCCATGGATATCAAACAGCTCTGGCTCAATGCCCAAGACCTTTGGGGCGCCCTTGATCAGCACCCGATTGTGCATGCCAGCCTGGCGCTGGTGCTGCTGGTGGTGATCGCCCTGGCACTCGGACGAGTGGCGCGTTACCTGATCCTGCATGCCAGCCGCATGCTCGGCCGCCAGCCGGCCCTGCACTGGATCAACGATTTTCGCCACAACAAGGTGTTTCAACGCCTGGCACAGATGACGCCGTCGCTGGTGATCCAGTTCGGCCTGCACCTGGTGCCCGAGCTGAGCAAAACCGCGATGGTTTTCCTTGGCAACGTGGCGCTGGCGTTCACCATCCTGTTCCTGGTGTTGTCCGTCAGCGCCCTGCTCAACGCCTTGCTGGACATCTACGCCCGCACCGAACACGCCCGCACCCGCTCGATCAAGGGCTATGTGCAGCTGGCGAAAATGGTCCTGTACGTGTTTGGCGCGATCATCATCGTCGCGACGCTGATCGATCGTTCGCCACTGTTGCTGCTCTCGGGCCTGGGCGCCATGTCGGCGGTGATTCTGTTGGTCTACAAAGACACGCTGCTGTCCTTCGTCGCCAGCGTGCAGCTGACCAGCAACGACATGCTGCGGGTTGGCGACTGGATCGAGATGCCCCAGGTCGGCGCCGATGGCGATGTGGTGGACATCACCCTGCACACGGTCAAAGTGCAGAACTTCGACAAGACCATCGTCTCCATTCCGACCTGGCGCCTGATGTCCGAATCATTCAAGAACTGGCGCGGCATGCAGCAGTCCGGTGGCCGACGGATCAAGCGCAGCCTGTTCATCGACGCCAGCGGCGTGCGCTTCATCCGCGATGACGAAGAGCAGAAACTGTCCCAGGTGCATCTGCTGACGGACTACATCAGCCGCAAGCAGGCTGAACTCAAGGCCTGGAATGAAGCCCAGGGCAACGTCGCGGCGATGTCGGCCAACCGTCGACGGATGACCAACATCGGGACGTTCCGCGCCTATGCGCTGGCGTATCTCAAGAGCCATCCGGAGATCCAGCCGAACATGACCTGCATGGTCCGGCAGATGCAGACCACGGCCCAGGGCATTCCGCTGGAGATCTACTGCTTTACCCGCACCACGGCGTGGGCGGATTACGAGCGGATTCAGGGGGACATTTTCGATTACTTGCTGGCGGTGCTGCCGGAGTTTGGCCTGAGCCTGTACCAGCAGCCGAGCGGTACGGATCTGCGCGCCGGGCTGTTGCCGGCCGTGCTGGGCGCGAGCCACATCCCGGCGTCTGAAAAACAAGTGATGTAAACAGCACAGCCGTCCAATCCCGCCTGCGCAAAATGCGCGACGCTACCTCGATCCGAATTCGCGAGGCCTGGCATGCGTACAGAAAATCAGGTGGCTCGACTGGGGTTGTCCCTGTGGCTGATGGGTACCTGGGGCACCACCCTGGCTGCCGAGCCTTTGGCACAAGGCGTTGTGGACGGCTCGACCGTCGACCTGCTGGGTCGCAACTTCTTCCTGCACAACGACTACCGCTCCCCCTCCCCGGCAAACAAGAACTACAAACAGGAATGGGCCCAAGGCTTTATCGCCTCGTTTGCCTCCGGCTTTACCGCCGGCACGGTCGGATTCGGGGTCGATGCCCACGGCTTTCTCGGCGTGAAACTGGATGGCGGCAAGGGGCATGCCGGGACGGGCCTGCTGCCGCTGGATTCAGAAGGCCGCAGTGCCAGCAACTATTCCAGCGCCGGTGGCGCGTTGAAACTGCGCACGTCCCGCACCACCTTGGCCTACGGCGAGATGACCGTCGAAACCCCGGTGTTCGACACCGCCGACAAGCGCTTGCAACCGGAATATGCCACGGGTTTGCTGCTCGACAGCCGGGGGCTTGACGACCTGCATTGGCAGGCCGGGCACTTCACCGCCTTCAAGAATCAGGACGCCTCAACGAGCAAGGGAGACTTTACGGGCTACGGGGCGAGCACCCAGGCTGGCGGGATCAGTTTCCTCGGCACCCGGTTGTTCGAAGACAAACCGTTGGGCGGCGCCCTGTACGCCTCCGAACTGAGCGACACCTGGCATCAGTACTACGCCAACCTGCACCTCAAACAATCCGGGGTCTTCCTCGACAGCAATGTCTATCACACCCGGGATTACGGCAAGGCCGTGGCCGGAGCGATCGATAACACCGCCTACAGCCTGTCAGGCAAATACACCGTCGGCGCCCAGGGCTTTACGTTGGCCTATCAGAAGATCCAGGGCGACACGCCGTTCGACTTTGTCGGCGGCGATTCGATTTACCTCGCCAACTCGATCAAATACGCCGACTTCAACGGCCCCGGCGAACGCTCGTGGCAGGCTCGCTACGACCTCGACCTGGGCGCCTTCGGCCTCCCCGGCTTGAAATTCATGACCCGCTACGTCACCGGTCGCGGCATTGACGGCACCCATGCCCCCCAAGGTGGCGCGTACAACCCGTTCGACCCGGACAGCGGCCAATACGTCCCGCAACAAGGGGATGGCGGGCGTCATTGGGAGCGGGATATCGACCTGCGCTACATCGTGCAATCGGGACCGGCCAGGGATTTGTCAGTGCAGGTGTCCCACGTGACCCATCGGGCCAACAGCGCTCAGGCCGGGGATGACATCGACCGGGTCTACATCGTCATCGAGTACCCCCTGAAGCTGGGGCGCTTTTGAGCAAAAACAATTGCAGGAGCGAGCCTGCTCGCGATGAGGGCGTACCAGTCGACAGATCCGTTGACTGACACTGCGCTATCGCGAGCAGGCTCGCTCCTACAGGGGTTGTGCGGATTGTTAAGCCTGACGCTGTGGTGCCTTGTGCACCATGGTGTAGGCGTAATCCACGCCCATGCCATACGCGCCGCTGTGTTCCAGCACCAGGCCCATGACGGCCTCGTAGGTGTCCTTGTGCGCCCAGTCACGCTGGTATTCCAGCAGTACCTGTTGCCAGGTCACCGGTACCGCGCCGGCTTGAATCATCCGCTGCACCGACATGTCGTGGGCTTCTTTGGTCGTGCCGCCGGAAGCGTCGGTGACGATGTACACCTCGTAGCCTTCCGCCAGGGCTTCCAGGGCCGGGAAGGTCAGGCAGACCTCGGTCCACAGCGCGGCGATGATCAGCTTCTTGCGACCGGTCGCCTTGACCGCATCCACCAGTGCCTTGTCTTCCCAGGAGTTCATCGAGGTGCGCTCGATCGGCTTTTGATCCGGGTGCACCGCCAGCAACTCGGGCCAGATGTAGCCGCTGAAGCTTTCAGTTTCCACCGAGGTATAGATGGTCGGCACATTGAAGATTTTGGCGGCCTTGGCCAGGCCCACGGTGTTGTTCTTCAGGGTCTGGCGGTCGATCGATTGCACGCCGAACGCCATTTGCGGCTGGTGGTCGATCAGGATCAGGGCGGAGTTGGTTGGGTTGAGCAATTCACGGATAGACATGGCACGTTCCTTTTGATGTCGGTTTTCTTTAATGAGTAAGGGGTGAGTCGCTGGCCGTAAGCGGCTTGCTTGTCGGCGTGGATGTCACTTTAAGGGCTAGCTAAAAAAGGGACAATTACCTAAAATCGAATATCATTGATTCAAAAAAAGGGACAATCGTGGATCGGATCGAATGCATGCGCGCGTTTGTCGTCACCGTCGGCGAGAACGGCTTCGCCGCTGCGGCCCGCGCGATGGACGTGCCGCGATCAAAGGTGAGTAAACAGATTCAGGCGCTGGAGGAGGCGATCGGCGTGCAGTTGCTGCAGCGCACCACACGCAGCCTGCACCTGACCGAGGCAGGCGCCGAGTATTTCGAAGCCGCGCGCGAGGTGCTGGCCGCGCTGGACGAGGCCGAGCAGCGCGCCCGGGATGGCATTGGCGAGCTGCGCGGGGTGTTGCGGGTCAATGCGCCGATGTCGTTCGGCCTGCATCGGTTGGGGCGGTTGATTCCGCTGTTCCATGAACAGCATCCGAACATCGAGCTACAGCTGGTGCTCAGCGATCAACAAGTCGATCCGGTGCGTGGCGGTTTCGACGTGACGATCCGCATCGCCAGCATGCCGGACTCGACCATGATCGCCCGGCAACTGGCGCCGGCCCCGCGCATCATGGTGGCGTCCCCGGCGTATCTCGAACGCGCCGGCATCCCCCGCACGCCCCAGGACCTGCGCGCCCATCAATGCCTGAACTACGGCTATCTGCAGAGCGGGGTCAGCCTGCAATTGTGCAATGGCCACGAAACGCAACGGGTCAACGTGACCGGGCCGTTGCACGCCAACAACGGCGACTTGCTTGCCCAGGCCGCCGAAGCCGGGATGGGCATTGCCCTGCTGCCGGACTTCATTGTCGAAGACGCCCTGGCAGCCGGCCGCCTGGTGCCGGTGCTCTGCCAATGGCAGGCTCCGGCGATCACCATTAATGCGGTGTACTCCTCGTCACGGCGGGTGCCGCAGAAGACCCGGGCGTTCATCGACTTTCTGGTGGAGAAGATGGCGGCGCGGTAACGCAAGCCCTCTGTGGGAGCGGGCTTGCTCGCGAATGCGGTGCGTCATTGAGCCTGGCTGTTGACTGACACGCCCTCTTCGCGAGCAAGCCCGCTCCGACAGGGATTCAATGCGCGACTGCCGGCTGGCGTATGCCTAACCGGCTGATCCACACCGCCATCAATATCACCGACCCGCCCAGCAGCAAGCGCCCCAACGCTTCATGCTGGTTCCAGATCAGCAAATTGATCAACAGCCCCACTGGCACGTGCAGGTTGTTCATCACCGCCAGCGTTCCGCCGTTGACCATGCACGCGCCTTTGTTCCACCAGTAAAGCCCCAGCGCCGTGGAGACCAGCCCGAGGAACAGCAGCACGCCCCATTGCAAGGGCGCCTCGGGCAGGAAATTCTGTTTACCGAACAACAGGAAGGCCGGCAACGCCACCGCCAGCGCGCCCAGGTAGAAATAGCCGAAGCGCCGGTAATGCGGCAGGTCGCTTGGGTGCCGTGCCACCAGGTGCTTGTAGAGCACCTGCCCGGCGGCATAGGTGAAGTTGGCCAGTTGCAGCAGCAGGAACCCCATGAAGAAATCCGGGTTGATCCGGTCATAGCGAATCACCGCCGCGCCCGCCACCGCCACCAGGGCCGCGATCAAAGCCCAGGGGTTGAAACGACGGTTCAGCGCATCTTCGATCAGGGTCACGTGCAACGGCGTGAGGATGGTGAACAGCAACACCTCCGGGACCGTCAGCACGCGGAAACTCAAGTAGAGGCAGACATAGGTCACGCCGAACTGCAACGCCCCGATCAGCAACATGCCGCGCATGAAGGCCGGTTCCACCGAACGCCAGCGTGTCAGGGGAATGAACACCAGTCCCGCCAGCAGCACGCGTACCAGCACCGCGAAGTAACTGTCGACATGACCGGCCAGGTACTCGCCGATCAAACTGAAGGAAAACGCCTGGATCAGCGTGACAAAAAGTAGATAGCCCATGCTCGCCTCGTTTTTGAATGGCGGCGACGATAACGGGTTTTGCCGGTTATCGCTAACGCTGAAACAGCGCAGAACTTGTGGGAGCGGGCTTGCTCGCGAAAGCGGTAGACCAGACAAATCGATAGTGACTGATACACCGCCTTCGCGAGCAAGCCCGCTCCCACAGGGGGTTTGTGGACGTTCAATAAATCGCAGGCAAAAAAAAGCCCGATCTCGCTAAAGCGTTCAATCGGGCTATGGCACTCAGGAGCAATAAGTGCAAAGGGAGGTTTGATGCGCGTACAGGCTTAAAGGGGTGCGCCAGGTCACTAGACCATCCGGTGATTATCTGGCGATTAACGGGTCAGGCGACCTGGGCAAGCCGGGCGTTTGCCTGGTTCAGGCCTTTCTCCTGGAAGTCGCCGCCCAGGTTCATGCCTTCGGCGTGAATGAAGGTCACGTCGTGGATGCCAATGAAGCCCATGACCTGGCGCAGGTAAGGTTCCTGATGGTCTGCGGTGCTGCCGGCGTAGATTCCGCCGCGAGCGGTCAGCACGTAGGCACGCTTGCCACTGAGCAAACCCTGGGGACCGGTTTCGGTGTACTTGAAGGTCACGCCGGCACGCAGTACATGGTCGAGCCAGGCCTTGAGGGTGCTCGGGATGGCGAAGTTATACATGGGCGCGGCCATCACCAGCACGTCGGCGGCCAGCAGCTCGTCAGTCAACTGATTGGAGCGTTCCAGGGAAAGCTGTTCGAGGTCGCTGCGCTGGTCAGCGGGTTTCATCCAGCCGCCCAACAGGTTGATGTCCAGGTGCGGCACCGGGTTGACGGCCAGGTCACGAACGGTGATCTGATCCTGCGGATGCGCGGCTTGCCACTGGCTGATGAAGGTTTGAGTCAGTTGACGGGAAACCGAGTCTTGCTGACGGGCACTGCTTTCGATGATCAGAACGCGGGACATGGGATGTAGGCTCCATCTGAGAATGCTGTAGGTCGATGGAGTGAAGGTTAAACAGTGTTGTATCGATCAAAAAGCGCAAATAACTGCTATAATCGATCAAGAATTTCGTTTATAAGCGGAGCATGGCCAGACGGCCTGCTCCGCTGAAGGTCATTTCGGCTTGCAGGTCATGCTGATGTACAGCTTGATGATCTTGCGATTGAACTTGGCTGAAAGGTCGGCGCTTTTGCCGGCATCCAGGTTGATCCTGCGGGTCTTGGGGGATTCAGGACCATTGCGGAACACCACCGCGCATTCGGCAGCGGTCTCGCCGTAGTTGTTCAGGGTGATCGAACCCAGGTCGTAGTCGGAGGCGTAGGTGGTGTAGTCGATCTTCAAGCCATTGAGTTCTTTTTGTACGTCGATCGGGTACGCAAACGCAGTCAGCGGCAACATCGCCAGCAGGACAACACCCGAACTTGAAAAAAACAGCTTTTTCATTCAGCAGTCTCCAAATTAGAACTGCGCAGCTTAGGACAACAGGAGCCCATCATGAAAGCGCCCCGCGTGACCCTTGATCAATGGCGAACGCTTCAAGCCGTGGTCGACCACGGCGGTTTCGCCCAGGCCGCCGAAGCGCTGCACCGCTCGCAATCGTCGGTCAGCTACACCGTGGCGCGCATGCAGGACCAGCTCGGCGTGCCATTGCTGCGCATCGACGGCCGCAAGGCGGTGTTGACCGAAGCCGGTGGCGTGTTGCTGCGCCGGTCCCGGCAACTGGTCAAGCAGGCCAGTCAGCTGGAAGACCTGGCTCACCACATGGAACAAGGCTGGGAAGCCGAAGTGCGCCTGGTGGTCGACGCCGCTTACCCCAGCGCCCGCCTCGTCCGCGCCCTGACCGCCTTCATGCCGCAAAGCCGTGGCTGCCGGGTGCGACTGCGCGAGGAAGTGTTGTCGGGCGTCGAGGAAGTGTTACTGGAGGGCGTGGCGGATCTGGCCATCACCGGTTTCAGCATTCCCGGCTACCTGGGGGCGGAATTGAGTGATGTCGAATTCGTCGCGGTCGCCCACCCGGAACACCCGCTGCATCGCCTCAATCGCGAACTGAATTTCCAGGACCTGGAAAGCCAGATGCAAGTGGTGATTCGCGACTCCGGTCGCCAGCAACCCCGGGACGTCGGCTGGCTCGGCGCCGAACAACGCTGGACCGTCGGCAGCCTGGCCACCGCCGCCACGTTCGTCGGCAGCGGCCTGGGATTCGCCTGGTTGCCAAGGCACATGATCGAACGGGAACTGCGGGAAGGTACGCTCAAGCTGCTACCTTTGGATCAGGGCGGCAGCCGTAACCCGAGCTTTTACCTGTATTCGAACAAGGACAAACCCCTCGGCCCGGCCACGCAGATTCTCATCGAACTGCTGCGCACCTTCGACACCGCGCCGCTGGACGCACCTTTCGCCGCCCCTGAACAAGCCTGACACGGAGTGTACTGATGGCCTATTTCGAACACGAAGGTTGCAACCTGCACTATGAGGAATACGGCCACGGCACACCGCTGCTGCTGGTCCACGGCCTGGGTTCCAGCACCCTGGACTGGGAAAAGCAGATCCCGGCGCTGGCCGCGCGCTACCGGGTGATCGTCCCCGACGTGCGCGGCCACGGTCGCTCCGACAAACCCCGCGAGCGCTACAGCATCGCCGGGTTCAGCGCCGACCTGGTCGCATTGATCGAGCACCTGAAGCTCGGACCGATCCATTACGTGGGCTTGTCCATGGGCGGCATGATCGGTTTTCAGCTGGGCGTGGATCAGCCGCAACTGCTCAAAAGCCTGTGCATCGTCAACAGCGCGCCCGAGGTCAAGTTGCGCAGCCGCGACGATTACTGGCAGTGGTTCAAGCGCTGGAGCCTGATGCGTACCCTTAGCCTGCGCACCATCGGCAAGGCCCTGGGTGGCAAATTGTTCCCCAAGCCCGAGCAGGCCCAATTGCGACAAAAAATGGCTGAACGCTGGGCAAAAAACGACAAACATGCTTATCTCGCCAGCTTCGATGCCATCGTTGGCTGGGGGGTTCAGGAACGACTGTCGAAAGTGTCCTGTCCAACCCTCATCGTCAGCGCCGACCGTGACTACACACCGGTTGCGCTGAAGGAAAACTACGTAAAACTGCTGCCCGATGCGCGGCTGGTGGTGATCGCCGATTCGCGTCACGCCACCCCGCTGGATCAGCCCGAACGCTTCAACCAGACACTGCTCGAGTTCCTCACCGCAGTCGATACCACCCCAATCAGGATCACTGACCCATGCTGAAAAAAATCGCCCTCGCCGCCGGCTCCGTTCTGTTCGCCGCCAACCTGATGGCCGCTACACCTGCCAAGGCGCCGCATGTCCTGCTGGAGACCACCAACGGCCAGATCGAAATCGAACTGGACCCGGTCAAGGCCCCGATCAGTACCAAGAACTTCCTTGAGTACGTGGACAGCGGTTTCTACAACAACACGATTTTCCACCGCGTGATCCCGGGCTTCATGGTCCAGGGCGGCGGGTTCACCCAGCAAATGCAGCAAAAAGACACCAAGGCGCCGATCAAGAACGAGCACAAGAATGGCCTGGTCAACGTGCGTGGCACCTTGTCCATGGCCCGTACTTCCGTGCCGGACTCGGCCACCAGCCAGTTCTTCATCAACGTCAAGGACAACGATTTCCTCGACCAGGGTGATGGCTACGCTGTGTTCGGCAAAGTGGTCAAGGGCATGGACGTGGTCGACATCATCGTCAACTCGCCAACCACGGTACGCGGTGGCATGAAGGATGTTCCGGCCGACCCGGTGTTCATCAAGTCGGCCAAGCGCATCGACTGAGACTAAGCTGGACAAGGATGTCCGAGCCGTTGCCGGCTGTGCCGGCAGCGCTCAAACCGTCAAAAGGAGTGCCCGTTCGCGGGTGGAAAACCGATGCTTTATCGCCGCTTTGAAAAACTGATCGACATCTTTCGCGACGCCCCGTCAGCCGCTCCGCCAAATCGTGTCTGGCCTTTCTATACCTATTACCTCAAGCAGGTCTGGCCGAGCTTCGCCGCCCTGCTGATTGTCGGCCTGTTCGGTGCACTGATCGAAGTGGCACTGTTCAGCTACCTGAGCCGCATCATTGACCTGGCACAGGGCACACCCAATGCCGATTTCTTCAAGGAACATGGCCTCGAACTGACCTGGATGGTGGTGGTTGCGCTGATCCTGCGGCCGGTGTTCGTCGGCCTGCATGACCTGCTGGTGCATCAGACCCTCAGCCCCAGCATGACCAGCATGATCCTCTGGCAAAACCACAGCTACGTGCTCAAGCAGAGCCTGAATTTTTTCCAGAACGACTTCGCCGGGCGCATCGCCCAGCGCATCATGCAAACCGGTAACTCCCTGCGCGATTCCGCCGTTCAAGCGGTTGACGCGCTCTGGCATGTGCTGATCTACGCCATCAGCGCCCTGGTGCTGTTCGCCGAAGCCGACTGGCGCCTGATGATCCCGCTGCTGACCTGGATCGCCGGGTTTATCGGTGCGCTCTACTACTTCGTGCCACGGGTCAAGGACCGTTCGGTGAGGTCCTCCGATGCACGCTCCAAACTCATGGGCAGGATCGTCGACGGCTACACCAACATCACCACCCTGAAGCTGTTTGCCCACACGAACTACGAGCAGCAGTACGCCCGCGAAGCGATCAAGGAACAGACCGAAAAAGCCCAGATGGCCGGTCGCGTCGTCACCAGCATGGACGTGGTCATCACCAGCCTCAACGGCCTGCTGATTGTCTGCACCACCGGCCTGGCGCTGTGGCTGTGGTCGCAGTCGCTGATCACCGTTGGCGCGATTGCCCTGGCGACCGGGCTGGTGATCCGCATCGTCAACATGTCCGGCTGGATCATGTGGGTGGTCACCGGCATTTTCGAAAACATCGGCATGGTCCAGGACGGTCTGCAGACCATCTCCCAACCGGTCACGGTCACCGACCGCGACCAGGCCAAGCCACTGGCCGTGGGCCGGGGCGAAGTGCGTTTTGAACACGTGGACTTCCATTACGGCAAGCACAGCGGGGTCATCGGCGACCTCAACCTGAGCATCAAGCCCGGAGAGAAAATCGGATTGATCGGCCCGTCCGGCGCCGGCAAATCGACCCTGGTGAACCTGCTGCTGCGTCTCTACGACGTGGAAAGCGGGCGCATCCTCATCGACGGCCAGAACATCGCCGACGTCAGCCAGGAAAGCCTGCGCGAGCGCATTGGCATGATCACCCAGGACACCTCGCTGCTGCACCGCTCGATCCGCGACAACCTGCTGTATGGCAGGCCCGACGCCAGCGACGCGGAACTCTGGGAGGCGGTACACAAAGCGCGGGCTGACGGTTTCATTCCCACGCTGTCGGATGCCGAGGGTCGCATCGGTTTCGATGCCCACGTGGGTGAACGCGGGGTTAAGCTCTCCGGCGGCCAGCGCCAGCGGATCGCCATTGCCCGCGTGCTGCTCAAGGACGCGCCGATCCTGATCATGGACGAAGCCACCTCGGCCCTGGATTCGGAAGTCGAAGCGGCGATCCAGGAAAGCCTGGAAACCCTGATGCAAGGCAAAACCGTGATCGCCATCGCCCACCGGCTCTCGACCATCGCCCGGATGGACCGGTTGGTGGTGCTGGAGAACGGCAAGATCGCCGAGACCGGCAGCCACGCCGAACTGTTGGCCCACGGCGGTTTGTATGCGCGGTTGTGGCAGCATCAGACGGGCGGGTTTGTGGGGATAGACTGAATCCTGAATTCACACTACACCCTGTGGGAGCGGGCTTGCTCGCGAAAGCGGTGTGTCAGGCGACATCATTGTTGCCTAATACACCGCTTTCGCGAGCAAGCCCGCTCCCACATTGGAGTTGTGCGAAATTCAGGGTTGGCGGTAAGGCAACGCCGTCCTCGCCTCCTCGGCATACGCCAGCACCCCCACCCGTTCCTGATGAAGGAAATCCTTGACCGCGGCCTTCAAACCCGGATGGCGCAGGTAATGCCAGGAATGGGTGATCACCGGTTCAAACCCGCGTATCAATTTGTGCTCACCCTGGGCCCCGGCATCGAAGCGCTGGAAGCCGTTGGCGATCGCATAGTCCATGCCCTGGTAGAAACACGTCTCGAAGTGCAGGCGATCGAACTCCGCCAGACAGCCCCAATAACGGCCGTAGAAACTGTCGCCCCCTACCAGGCTGAACGCCATCGCCACCGGGCGTGAACCCTGCTTGGCCAACACCACGCGAATCGACTGCGGCATACGCTCGGCCAGCAGGCTGAAAAACGCCCGCGTCAGGTAGGGCCTTTGGCGCCGAACTGCGTAGGTGTTGGCATAACAGGCATAAACAAAATCCCACTGCGCCTGAGTCAGTTGCCGGCCTTCGAGCCATTCGAACTCGATGCCCTGCCCCGCCACCTGCTCGCGTTCCTTGCGCATCTGTTTGCGTTTGCGCGAACTGAGGGCATCGAGGAAATCCTGGAAATCCCGATAGCCGCGGTTTTGCCAGTGGTACTGGCAGCCAATGCGCTGCAACCAGCCCGGTTGCTCAGCCATTGCGGCATCGGTGAGCGGGTCGGTGAAATTGATATGGGCACTGGACAGTTGTTCGATCTCCAGATAGCCCGGCAGGCTGTTCAATAGCTCAAAGCCATCCTCGACGCGGGCCGCCAGCAAGCGCGGACCGCTGACCGGACTGAAGGGCACGGCGCTCAGGAATTTGGGGTAGTAATCGATACCGGCGCGCTCGCAAGCATCGGCCCAGGCGTGGTCAAACACGTACTCGCCATAGGAATGCCATTTGCGGTAACCGGGCAATGCGGCGATCAGGCGCTCACCTTCCACATGCAGCAAATGTTCGGGTTGCCAGCCGGAATGAGGGCCGACACTGCCACTGTCTTCCAGCGCGCTGAGAAAGGCATGGCACAGAAACGGCTGCGTCTCGGGCACCAGAGCGTCCCACGTTGGCGCGGCAATTTCGGACAGACTGTGCAGACGTTGCAACGGCATCACCATCCTCACTCGTTCATGGCGTGAAAGCCTGGCGAGTATCGCTTATCGCCATCCATTACACACCCGCCAATCGACGACACCGCTCTAGCTCAATGGTTCGCGACGACGTCGTAACGTCATCGACATGCCATCACATTGCCACCGCTCTGTCATAAACCATCGCGATACTGGCGCCTGTTTTTAGAGCGTCGGGTTATAGCCCGGCCACTGTTTTCCGTCCGTCAATGGTCGGTTGTGCCCTGGATGGCTCAGTCATCCACTCTCATCTTCGGAGATTGATATGCGTCTTGCTTCCACGAAAACTGCGGCGGCCTTGTGTGGCGGCCTGCTGCTGGCCATGAGCGTTCCGGCCAGCGCCGCAGTCGACGCCAAACTGCTCGACATGCTCAAGGCTAACGGCTCGATTACCAACGCGCAGTACAGCGAACTGCAAGCCGAGCTGGCCAGGGATCAGAAAGAACAGCAAATCGCCCGCCAGGCTCAGCAGGAATCCAACGAGCAGATCGCGGCAACCGCGAAGAAAACCAATGAGCTGAGCACCTTCGACCAGAAACTGGCGTGGGCCGCCAAGACCCAATTCAAGGGCGACGTGCGTTTCCGCCAGGAAACGGTCAAGAACGATGGCGTTCCAAACAACAAAGACCAGGACCGCCAGCGCATTCGCGTTCGCCTGGGTGCCTACAGCGAAATCAACCCGCAAGTCGACACCGGCATCCGTATCGCCACCGGCAACAACGACGACCCTCGCTCCACCAACCAGAGCCTGGACAACTATTTCGACAAGAAGCAGATCTGGCTGGACCAGGGTTACGTCGACTACCACCCCGACGCCATCAAGAACCTGCACGTGGTCGGCGGCAAGATGCCACAGCAATGGGTGAGCATGGGCGACGTCATCTGGGATAGCGACATCAGCCCGGAAGGCCTGGCACTGACTTACAAATACCCGCTGGGCGCTTCTACCGAGCTGTTCGGTAGCGCCGGTCACTACACCCTCAAGGACAACGTCGACGGCGACGGCGTGCAGTTCAAGCACGACCTGCGCCTGTACGCTGGCCAGTTGGGCGCACGCTTCGCCATCACCGACAACCTGAAACTGACCCTGGGTGGCAGCGTCTACGGCTACGACAACGATGACGACATCACCCCGGTCACCGGCGTCATTCCTGGCCAGCTGGCCATCAACGGCAACAGCCCGAACGAGCAGTTCAAACTGTACGAAGGCTTTGGCCAGATCGACATCGGCGGCCTGCCAGTACCGCTGTCGCTGTACGGTCAGTACGTGAACAACAAAGATGCCAGCAACGATCAGGACACCGCCTGGCTGGCGGGCGTGAAGACCAAGTTCTACGGCTTCGCCCTGGACTACAACTACCGCGACGTGCAGCGTAACGCCGTGGTTGGCGCCTTCACCGACTCCGACTTCGCCAACGGCTTTACCGGTTCGCGTGGCAGCAAGCTGAAAGTCAGCTACGAGCTGGACAAGAACTTCGCCCTCGGCGCGACGTACTTCATGGCCAATTCCGACTACACCAACGCCAACCTGAAAGACTCCGACATCAACACCCTGCAACTGGATGCTGAAGCGAAGTTCTGATGGATCCCGCTACACGGCTCGGGCAAGGAAGCCCGAGGCGTTTTTACAGCCTGGCGTTGGTCTGACGGTCCCCATCATCCGTCCGTCGGATCATCGCGAGTCTGTTTTACGCACCTCTGCTCACGCCCTCCTCCATTCGGCAACGGTCTCAGACCTTCGCCTGACTCTTGCTCCAGTCGGTCAATAGACTGTAGGCCACCGCCAGTAACGTCGGGCCGATGAACAGGCCGATGAAACCGAACGCAATCAGCCCGCCAAACACTCCCAGCAATACAATCACCAAGGGCAGGTTCCCGCCGCGACTGATCAGGTAAGGCTTGAGCACGTTGTCCACGCCACTGATGATGAACGTGCCCCAGATCCCGAGGAATATCGCCATCCCGTACTCACCTTTCCAGGCCAGCCAGGCCGTGGCCGGGACCCACACCAGCGGCGGCCCCATGGGAATCAGGCTGAGCAGGAAGGTGACGATGCCCAGTACCAGGGCACCCGGCACGCCGGCAATCAGGAAACCGATCAGCGCCAGTACCGCCTGGGCCGCCGCCGTACCGATCACGCCGTTCACCACCCGCTGCACCGTGCCCGCCACCAGCTCGATGTAATACCCGGCGCGATCGCCGATGAGGCGTTCCAGCAAGCTGTGGACAAAGGCCGCCAGCCGTGGCCCGTCACGATAGAAAAAGAACACGAAGACGATGCTCAGGGTCAGCTCGAGAATGCCGCCGCCAATCTGCGCACTGCGCGCCAGCAGCCAGTTACCGACCTGCCCGAAGTAAGGCTTGAGCGAGACCATCATGGCCGCGCCCTGTTGATCGATACTGTTCCAGATGCCGACCAGGCGAGCGCCCACCAAAGGAATGCTGCCCAGCCAGACCGGGGCTTCCGGCAACCCATCGACCTGTACATCCTTGATGAACGCCGTGGCATCACGCACGTGATCCGCCAGGTTGAACCCCAGCCACACCAGGGGCGCCGCCACCAACACCATCCAGCCCACGGTCAACAGGGCGGCCGCCAGGGATTCGCGCCCCTTGAGCCAGCGGGTCAGCAGACGCATCAGCGGCCAGCTGGCAAACGCCAGCACCGCGCCCCAGAACAACGCCGACCAGAACGGCGCCATCACCCAGAAGCTCGCGCCAAACAGCACCAGGAGCAGGATCTGCACCAACAGCCGATCGTTATTGATCATTCGATTCTCAAAAAAAGTCAGTCCGCAAAAGAGTAGGCGAACGCGCGGGACGCGTTCACCTTTTAACGCTTATCGCAGCAGTTGGAAGTGCAGGCCAGAGCCTTCGATACCACCGGTTTCCATCCGGGCGGCCCGCACGCCCTGCCCGATCAACGCCTGCCGCCAGGCTTCGGCATTCGGCCCGGAAACACTGACCCGCAGGGTCGCGTCCAGGTTCAGGCCACGGGAGATCAATCGCAGCCAGGTGTCATCGGGCGCGCTGGTCAGTTTGGGGAAGTCGAGTTCGCCGGTGCTCTTGAGTTCACGCAGCAAGGTCGCGGAGGTCGGCAACAAATCGCCCAATGGTGCGGCAGCCTCGAACTGCTCGACGTGCAGGTAGGCTTTTCGATTGCCTCGGGTAATGCTGTAGAGCGCCACCAGGGTGTTGTCCCGTGGCGCGGCCAGGCGCAGCAGCAAATAAGCCTGTTCATTGTCCGAGCCATAGAGCTTGGCGTTGCCGAACACCTCGTTGGCCCACAGGCTGCTTTCGCCGCAATCGCGCGCCTGGCACCAGAACAGCAACTGGGCGTCCTGCTTCTGCAAGGCTTCGCGGGCTGCGGTGAACGCGTCGATGGATGAATGTTCGGGCGGCAACTCGTAAGTCACCGACGTGGCATTGCCACGGGCGTTGACCTGGCCATCGAAACGCAACTGGCCGCTGATCTTGCGGATCGAACCCAGCGGGTAGATCCGCTCGAGTTCGGCCGCAGGACGATAGTCGACGATCTGCGCATCGACCATGCGCGGTACGATCGGCAGGTCCTGACTGCCCGGAATATCAGCGGCAAAGGATAGGGAACTGAAACTGCACAGCGCCAGCAGGCTGAGGGAACGCATCGATGCACTCATCGGATCAGCATGGTCTGGGCATCCTTGACGACGCTGGCGTCATCGAACACGGCGGTGTTGGCAATCCGGCCATTCGGGGTCGCAGCGGTGTAGAGATCTATCATGGTTGTCTCCCTTTTCAACCCACCAAGCCTCGACAGTTGCCCGGCGCAAGTCAAGGAACGGCGAAGAACCGATTGAAACAGTCTGCGACAAGATCGGCACCGTGCTCGTCATTCAGGTGCAAATGATGGCCGCCTGGCAGCTGTTCACGGCTAAAGGGTAGACGCTCCAGCAACTCCGGATGTTTGGCGAGCATGCCGTCGGCAGCCACCACCAGTTTTGCAGGACAACCGATGCGCTGGACGAAGGCCATGGCTTGTTCGGTGGTCAGACGCAGCGGCGATGGCAGCGTGAGGCGATTGTCGGTGCGCCAGGTGTAACCGCCGGGCACCGGCATCAGGCCCCGTTGGGCCAGCAACTCGGCGGCCTCGCGGCTCACCGCCACCAGTCCTTTCATGCGCGCCTCGATCGCCCGTTCGAGGGTTTTGTAGACCGGCTTGCGTTTTTCCCGAAGATCCAGCTGCGCCTGCAGGGCCATGCCCATGCGCTCGGCAGCATTTTCGCCTTTGTCCGTAGGAGGAATGACACCGTCGATCAACGCCAGATGCGTGACACGCTCCGGGAACGATCCGGCAATGATCAAGGAGGCGATCGCGCCCATGGAATGCCCCATCAGCGCAAACCGCTTCAGGCCAAGCTGCTCGGCGACCTGCAGCACATCGTGGGCGTAGTCCCACATGGCGTAACCTGCGCCGGGCGGGCGGTGCCCGGAATGACCGTGGCCGGCCATGTCCAGGGCAATGATGCGCAAGCCTTTGAGCCTGGGCGCCAGCCGGGCGAAGCTGTTGGCGTTGTCCAGCCAGCCATGCAGGGCAATCACCGGCAAGCCGTCCTCGGGGCCGAACAGGTGAGCCGCCAGCTCGATGTGCGGCAGGCTCAGGCGGACCTCTTCGACGACGTTATTCATGCGCAATCCCGCTGGCGACCGTCCCAGCGGCTGAACAGGTTTTTAAGCATCGAGGCCGTGTCCACTGGACGTTCCAGGGGAAACATGTGGCCACCGGGCACGGTCAGGGCTTCTCCCAGCGGCATGCGCCCGACCGAGCTGGCGTGATAACGCATCACCACCCGACTGTCGTGCCCGCGAACCAGCGCCAGCGGCACTTTCAATTGCCCGGTCCGGCCGGGGCTGGTGTGGGGCACGCCACGGTAGATGCTGATTTCGGTGGCAGGGTCAAAGCGCAGGCGCAGCTTGTCGCCGACCGGCTGCAGACCGTGTTGCAGGTAGGCGTCGAAACACTCCGGATCGAAGCCGCGAAACAGGGTTTTACCGGCGAAATAGCGGCGTGCACTCTCAAGATCGGCGAACTCTTCGCGGCGTCCCAACGTGCGGCCGGCGGGTGTGAGCCTATCGATGAAACCGAAGCGCTTGGCGGCACGGATCACCCATTGATCGGCGCGGGTCAGTACCGGCGAATCGAGCATGACCACCCCGCGATACAGCTCGGGGCAGCGCAATGCGGCGTGCAAATGCAATACACCGCCGAAGGAGTGGCCAACGCCCCAGACCGGTTCCAGCTGTTGCTGCAAGTGATGGATCAACTCATCCACCAGGTTGTACCAGTTGTCGTCCGCCGGGAAACGCGGGTCATGGGCGTGTTGTTCCAGATGCGTCACCTGATACTCGGGCGCCAGCGCCGCGAACAACTTGCCATAGGTGCCCGATGGGAAACCGTTGGCGTGGGCGAAAAATATCTGTTGCGACATACCGGCAAATCCATGAGCGAGAACAGGCGTTGATTGTCCGTAAGACTGCGCCCTGCGGCAATGACTGTAACGGACAGGAATGATGACAGTCCGGCCATGGTGATGTTGCCCTTGTCCTGTAGGTGCGAGCCCTGCTCGCGATGGACTCACGAACGCCGCGGGGTGCCAGGCAACCAGCGTTATCGTTGACGACCATCGCGAGCGGGGCTCGCTCCTACAGGTACGGGGGTCAACGTGCAGGCGGGTTTTCACCCAGCGGCACCACCGCCATGGTCAACCGCGACACACAACTGGCCTTGCCCTCATCGCTGGTCAGGCGAATGTCCCAGACGTGGGTCGTGCGGCCGATGTGAATCGCCCTGGCCACTGCGGTCACCCGCCCACTTCTCAGTCCACGCAGGTGGTTGGCGTTGATTTCCAGGCCCACGCAGTAGAACTTGCTGGCGTCGATGCACAGGTAACTGGCCATGGAACCGACGGACTCGGCCAGTACCACCGAGGCGCCGCCATGCAGCAGGCCGTAGGGCTGGTGGGTGCGATGGTCGATGACCATGCTCGCGGTCAGCGACTCTTCATCGAAGGCTTCAAAGCGGATATCCAGCACTTCGCCGATGGTGTTTTTCTGGATTGCGTTCAACTGTTCGATGTTGGGAGTGGTGCGCCAAAGGCTCATCGCTGCGTTTCCTTGTTGGTTTTATTCGTACCTTAATCCTGCCACAGCACCGCTTCACTGCGCTCGCTCCATTCTTCGAAGCGGGCTCCATAGGCCGCTTCGATCACATTGCGCTTGATCTTCAGGGTCGGGGTGAGAAAGCCGTTTTCCACCGCCCAGCTGTCCTTGACCACCACCAGGCGTCGCAAGCGCTCGTGTTTATCGAGGGCTGCATTGACCTCCTCCAGCAGTTTTTCCAGGCTGGAGTGCAAGCCCGCACGCGCCGTGCCTCCCGCGTCCTGCTGCCCCACCGCCGAGAGTACGCACAAGCCCAGCGGCGCACTCAGGCCATCGCCCACCACGCACACCTGCTCGATGCGTGAATGCACCGCCAGGCGATTTTCAATGGGGGCCGGGGCCACGTATTTGCCTTTGCTGGTCTTGAAAATTTCCTTCAGGCGCCCGGTCAGGCGCAGATGGCCGCCTGCATCTTGCTCGCCTTTGTCGCCGGTGCGCAGGAAGCCGTCCCCGGTGATGGTCTCGGCGGTTTTCTGCGGTTCCTTGAAATAACCGACCATCGTCGCGCCGCTGCGAACCTGGACTTCGCCCGACTCGTCGATCCGCACTTCGACTTCCGGGCATGGCTTGCCGATCCAGCCGTCCTTGAACTGCCCCGGCAGGCAGATGTGCGAATAACCGCAGCTCTCGGTCATGCCGTAGACCTCCAGCACGTCGAGCCCAAGCTTCTGATACCAGCGCAGCAAGGTCAGTGGCACTGGCGCCGCACCGGACAAGGCAACCCGCAAGGCGTCCAGCCCCAACCCCGTCAACACCTTGTGACCGACCCGCTTGCCGATGATGGGCAAACCGAGCAGGAAGTCGAGGCGTTTTGCCGGGATCTTGCTGTACACGCCCATCTGGAATTTGGTCCAGATGCGCGGTACGCCAAACATCGCCGTCGGCCGGGCACGCCGTAAATCGTCGAGGAACGTGTCGAGGCTCTCGGCAAAGAACACGGTTTGGCCGGTATAGATCGACGCCAGTTCGACGAACATTCGCTCGGCGACGTGACACAGCGGCAGATAGGACAGCAGTCGGTCCGACTCATTCAGGCCGAACAACTGCGTACCGCGGGTGGTGGCGAATCCCAGGTTAGCGAAACTGTGCATCACCCCCTTGGGCATGCCCGTGGTGCCGGAGGTGTAGATGATCGTCGCGAGTCTGTCGGCGCCAGGCTTGGGGTCGTCCTGGATCGGTGAGCTGCGCTGCAGGTCGTTCCAGCTGAAATCGAAATCGCCCGGCGGATGCAAGGGCAGGCTGATGGTCACCAGGTCCGGGCTGACGCCGCGGGACATGCCCGGCCAGTCGTCGAGTTTGCCGATAAAGGCCAGCGCCGCTTCCGAGTGTTCCAGCACCTGGGCCACGGACTCGGCCGTCAGGTTCGGGTAAAGCGGCACCGAGACGTGCCCGGCCATCCAGATCGCCAGGTCGGCAATGATCCAGTGCGCGCAGTTTTTCGAAATCAGGGCGATGTGGCTGCCTTGGGGCAATTCGCGAGACCGCAGCCAGTGCGCCGCGCAACGGGCCTGGTGGCCGACGTCGGCCCAGGTCAGGGTTTCGACCTGCCCGCCGCCGATGGGCTGGACCAGGAAGCGCTGGCGGGGATGACGGGCCTCACGCTCGTAGAACACGTCCAGCGGCAAACGAAAAGCAGCAGGCATGCGACTCGCTCCTTTGTTTTTGGTCTGGAGCAAGCGTAGTCAACCAAGCAAGTGCTTGGTTATTTTTTTGTAAGTGAAAACAAGATCAAAAGATCGCAGCCTTCGGCAGCTCCTACAGGAGGTATACAACCCGATGTAGGAGCTGCCGAAGGCTGCGATCTTTTGTACTTAAGGGTGCTTGATGCTGTTGAGCTTCATCGCCCCGATCAGCAGTTCATTGCTTTCGAGTTCCGCCAGGCCGGCGGTACTGACCCTTTCCGGCGGATGGCCCGCGCCATGTTGCAGGTAGCTGAGCAGATTGCCCACCAGCGGGTTATGTGAAACCAGCAGCACATTGGTCACCGATTTCAATTGGTCGGTGACCCGGTCGGGATCGAAATCCGGGGTCAGCCACTCGACGGTGCGGATTTCCGGTTCGAAACCCAAGGTATCCTTGACCAGTTGCGCGGTCTGCTGCGCTCGCATGTAAGGGCTGGCATAAATCGCTGTCAGCGGCTGGCCAACCAGGTTGGCGGCGGCGCGCAGCACTTCTTCCCGACCGTGGGCAGTCAATTCCCGCTCCGAATCGTGGGGCGTGGAACCGTGTGGTACGGCTTCACCATGACGCAATACCCAGAGTTTCATAGCTTGGGTTCCTCATCTCGGGCCGGATGCGGAGCCGGCGCCACGACGTGCGGCGCTTCACCTTCCGGCGTACGCGGCGTTGGCCAATCGGCGAACGGCCAGGGCTTCTGGTCGCTGTGAAAGCTGCCGAACCGGCCGATCTGTGCCAGGAACTGACTCAGACTGTCGCCGAAGTTCATCAGGCTGGCGCTCGGAGCACCATAGATCAAACGATAGATCAACTGCACGAGCACCACGGCGCCAAGAATGAATTGCGCCACTTGCCAGACCAGCACAAAGACGACCATCCACAGCACCCGCAGCAGGATGGACTCGTATTTGGCTTCTACTTTTTGATCGCTCATGTCTCGCTCCGTTCCTGTTAAATAGAGGGCTCAGTTGAAACCGCTGGTGGAAATGAAGTCGACGTCGGTTTTCGGCTCGCCGCGCATCAGCAGCCCGATCACCTGCTCAAGCGTGCGCCCTTCGAACAAAATCGCGTGCAGCCCGGCGACCAGCGGCATATACACGCCGACTTCCTGCGCCTTGGCCTTGAGCACCTTGAGGGTATTCACACCCTCGGCCACTTCTCCCAGGCGATTGACCGCCTCGTCCAGGCTCAAGCCCTGGCCCAGGGCGAACCCGACCTGATAGTTACGGCTTTTGGGCGATGAACAGGTCACGATCAAATCGCCCACGCCGGCCAGGCCGAGGAAGGTCATCGGGTTGGCGCCCTGATTCACCGCGAAGCGGGTCATCTCCGCCAGCGCCCGGGTGATCAGCATGCTCTTGGTGTTTTCGCCCATGTCCAGCGCCACCGCCATGCCGGCGATGATCGCGTAGACGTTTTTCAACGCCCCGCCCAGCTCCACGCCGAAACGGTCGGCACTGGCATACACACGGAACGTACGGCCATGCAGCACGGCCTGCACCCATTCGCAGAGTTTTTCGTCTTCGCTGGCGACCACGGTGGCGGTCAGTGCGTGTTCGGCGATTTCACGGGCCAGGTTAGGCCCGGACAGCACGCCAATGCGCGCTTGCGGGGCGATTTCTTCAAGGATCTGGCTCATCAGCTTGAAGGTGTGGGCCTCGATGCCTTTGGTCAGGCTCACCAGCATCTTGCCGCGCAGCCGCTCGGCGTGCGGGGCCAGCACCGAACGCAACGCGCTGGAGGGCAAGGCGACAAAGCTCAGGTCGCAGGCTTCCAGGGTGGTTTGCAGGTCGGTGACCGGCGTGACGCCGGGCAGAATCTTGATGCCCTTGAGGTATCGCGGGTTCTCGCGATTGACCCGGATGGCCTCGGCCTGTTCGGGATCACGCATCCACTGCAGGACCTGATGGCCGTTTTCAGCCAGCAGGTTAGCCACGGCGGTACCAAAACTTCCGCCTCCCAGGACCGCAATCGGGCGCTGTTCAGTCATATGCAATCCGTTAATCCATACCAGTGGCGATGTCGGCATTATACGGAGCGTCCCAGTGGCGGCCAGCCCCCGCGTGAATTACCCGCGCCTGTTGAAAGAAGACCGATAAAACCGAGGAAAATGCTGACATCGTGACTGGAAAACTGGATCGTCTCGGTTAACATGCGCGCCATCCATCATAAACAAGGATGTGTTGTGTCATTGGGTTCGCCTTCACCCCGCTCGCCGCTGGTACTGGCACTGGTCTTCAGCTCGCCATCGCTGGCCGACGACCTGTTTCTCGACAGCGATCCGCTGCCGCCCGTGCTGACGGCCACGCGCCTGAAGCAGTCGCCGGCGGCCGTGCCGGGAAGCATGACGGTGATCGACAACGCCCTGATCACCGCCAGCGGCGCCCGTGACCTCAGTGAAGTGCTGCGACTGGTGCCGGGCATGATGGTCGGCCACATCAGCGGCAATCAGGCGACGGTGAACTACCACGGCACCAATGCCACCGCAGCGCGACGCATGCAGGTGCTGATCGATGGCCGCTCGGTCTACCGCGCCGGCCTGGCCACCGTGGACTGGAGCGAAATTCCGGTGGCGCTGGAAGACATCGAGCGCATCGAAGTCTTCCGCGGCCCGAACACCGTCAGTTATGGCGCCAATGCGTTGATGGCGGTGGTCAACGTCATCACGCGCCATCCGGCGGACAGCCACGGTACGCGGATGAAAGTCACCCGCGGCCAGCGCGGCATCGACGATTTTTACGCCAGCCAGGGCGTGGGTTGGGATGACGGTGACTTGCGTCTGTCGCTGTCCGGCCAGCAGGACGACGGCTTCGACACCGACCGTAATGGCGCCGACTTCCGTGACAGCCGCCGCTTGAACCGCTTCAACCTGGCCGTCAGCCAGACACTCAACGAAAGGCAAAACATCGATTGGCAATTGAACGCCAAGGAAGGCAGCAACCAGCGTCCCTACACCTACCGCCCGGTGTTTTCAGGGACGACAAGTTCCGGGAACAATTCCGACGTCAGCGCCAAGGATTACGCCGGTTCGCTGCGCTGGAACCTCGACATCAATCCCGATCACACCCTGTACATCCAGGGCTCGGCCCAGCATTGGGACCGTCAGCAAAACTGGCGCGCCTGTGATGCCGAGGTTTCGTTCAGCCCGCAGTTGACTGAACTGTGGCAACTCGACCCGAACTACACCGAACGCCTGGCACGCAACATCGAGCATTTCGCCGGCTCCGCTGCACCTGCCGGCGACCCCGCCCGCCAGGCCTTGGCCAATCAGGTGCTCGACCAATGGCGCAACGGCGCCCGCCAGACCGTTTGCGGCAACATCGACCAAAGCACCCGTGAATCACGCTACGACCTGGAACTGCAGGACACCCTGAGCCTGTCCGATAGCCTGCGGCTGGTCAGCGGCGTGAACTATCGTTACGACCGGGCAGATTCCGAGACCTACTTCAATGGCATCCTCGATGACACGACCTGGCGGGCGTTCGGCCAACTTGAGTGGCGCGCCAGCGAACACTGGCTGCTACAGGGCGGCGCCATGTTCGAAGACACCCGGTTGATCGGCAGTTCGCTGACCCCACGGGTGGCGGTCAACTACCTGATCAATCCACGCCACGGTGTGCGCGCGGTGTATTCCGAAGCCATCCGTTCGCCGGACATGTTCGAGAACAGCGTCAACTGGAGCTACCGCGTCACGGGGCTCAGTCCTGGTGCGTATGGCCAGTCCAGCGCCCGCTATTTCGTCAAGACCCGTGGCCCTGGCGACCTCGATCAGGAACACATGCGTTCACGGGAACTGGGCTACAACGGCTACTTTGCCGAGTGGCGGCTGGCGGTCGACCTGAAGCTGTTCCATGACGAGATCACCGGCATGATCAGCGAGCCGCTGCGCAACAATCAGTTCATTGCGAGCAATGCCAACACGGCGCGTTATTCGGGCGCCGAAACCCAGCTTGACTGGAGAATCGGCCAGGCCGACCGGCTGCGCCTGACCTATGCCTACGTCGACGCCGACGCGAGCAATCCGCAGGACGAACTGCAGACGGCACGCAACAGCGGGTCCGCCGGTTGGTTGCGAGACTGGGGTTACGGCTGGAATAGCGCCCTCTTCTACTATGGTGATGATGCGCTCAATGGCTATCGCTTCGAGCGCGTCGACACACGCATCGCCAAACGCATCGGCCTGGGCAAGGCCAGCCTGGAACTGGCCGGCGTACTCCAGCAACGCCTGGACAATCAGCCCACCACTTTCATCGACAATCGCTACGATGAGCGACGCGTGATGTACGTCAGCGCGGAGCTGGCGTTTTAAGATGGCCCGTCGTCAGACACGCAAGAGGCCAGGTGCCGGTCGCCTGCTGGCGATGCTGTGCCTGCTGTTCAGCGGCTGGCTGAGCGGTCTGCCAGCCAACGCCGCGGACATTCTGTTGACGGGCACCGAAGACAGCCCCGGCGTGCAATCCTTCGTCCAGGCCCTGCGCGAGTTGCGCCCTGGCGATCACGTGCATTTCAAGCCGCTGGCCGACCTGCCGTCACCGGGAAAACTCGCGGGCGATCTGCGTCTGATTCTGCTCGACTTGCCGAGCCTGGACTGGCGCCTTCAGGAAACCCGGGGCCCGGCGACGCTGGTGCTGCGTATCAGCCGCCTGCAAGCACGACAACACCTGGGTGAAAACCCGCCCCCGCACCTCAGCCTGCTATGGAGCGACCCGCCGCTGGAGCGCCAATTGCGCCTGACCCGAATCCTCTTGCCGCAGATCAAGCGGGTCGGCGTGCTGTATGACGATCACAGCGAATTCCTGTTGAACGAGTTGCGCAGGAGCGCTCATGCCCTGGGGCTCGAAGTGGTGACCGAGCGCTGGGACAACACCCATGACAGCCGCCCGTTGCAATCCTTGTTGAGCAACAGCGATGTACTGCTGGGCCTGGATGATCCCGACCTGTACAACCCCAAAACCGTCAAGAACCTGCTGCTGAGCAGCTACTCGCGGCAGTTGGCGCTGATCGGCCCCAATGCCGGCTTCGTCAGGGCCGGCAGCCTGGCCAGCACGTACAGCGATCAGAGCGATTGGCTGGCCATTCTCGATGAACTGCTCAGCCAGCCACCTGCCACGTGGCCGCGCACTTATTATCCACCTCGCTTCAAAGTCTCAAGCAATCCGCAGGTGGCTCGCTCATTAGGTATTGAACAGATCAACGAAGCATCTGTCGCAACACTGTTGGCTGAGAGAGAACGCCGCCCATGACCTTCCGTCGCCGTTGGGACATCAACACCCGGACCCAGCTCATCAGCCTTGGCCCTGCCCTGCTGTTGACGTTGCTGTTGATCAGCTTCTTTACCTTCGTGCGCATTCAGGATCTGCGCCAGGAGCTCCATCACACCGGCCAACTGATCGCCAACCAACTGGCCCCGGCCACCGAGTACGGGGTGATCTCCGGCAACAATGAGGTGCTGGAAAGCCTGCTCAAGGCAACGCTGGCCACGCCTAACGTGCGGTTTCTGGAGATCCAGGACAGCGCCAACCGAATCCTGGTGTATGTCGAACAACCGTCGGCCCATCACGCCAGGCCGCATCAGGTCGAAGTGTTCCAGGCGCCGGTGCGGCTGCAACGGATCCCGTTACACAATGATTTCTTCCAGAACAGCAAAGTCGCCACCAGCGCGCCCACCGAGGATTACCTGGGCCGGGTGATCGTCGGGCTGTCCAACGATGCCTTCAGCCAGCGCCAGCAGGAGATCCTGCTCAAGGCCGGGATTCTGGCGCTGTTCGCCCTGCTGTTTACCTTCGTGCTCGCCCGGCGCCTGGCCGGTAGCCTGTCGCAACCGATCCGTGACATCGGCAACGCCGTCAAGGCGATCCAGGATGGCGACTACAAAACTCCGCTGCCGATTGTCGACGACACGGAACTGGGTGCCCTGTCGCAGCACATCAATAACCTGGCCAGCGGCCTGGAACAGGCCAGCCGCGAGCAGCATCAAGCCATGGCGCAACTGATCCAGACCCGTGAGGAAGCGGAAAAGGCCAACAGCGCCAAATCCGATTTCCTCGCCATGATGAGCCACGAACTGCGCACGCCAATGAATGGCGTACTGGGCATGCTGCAATTGCTGGAAACCACCGACATGACCCCGGAGCAAGTCGAATACGCGGCACTGGCGTCGGAGTCCACCGAACATCTGCTCAAAGTCATCAACGACATTCTGGATTTCTCGCGCATCGAACGCTCGGAACTGGAACTGGAACACATTCCGTTCAACCTCGCCGACCTGATCGGCGCCTGCGCCCAGTCGTTCCAGCACAGTGCCGCACAACGCGGGCTTGATCTGCAATTGCAGGTTCCCGAGGACATGAAGGCCTTGCAGGTTCAGGGCGACCCGACGCGAATCCGGCAGATTCTGGTGAACCTGGTCGGCAACGCACTGAAGTTCACCGAGCAGGGCCGCGTGTCCATCGAGCCGCAGTGGCAATCCCTGGATCACGAACTGCTGTGGTTCACCTGCACCGTGCGCGACAGCGGGATCGGCATTGCCGCCCAGAGCCTGGAGTTGATGTTCAACGCGTTTCAGCAGGCCGACAGCTCAATTTCAAGACGTTACGGCGGC
Organism: Pseudomonas fluorescens; assembly: GCF_902498195.1. Taxonomy (GTDB): domain Bacteria; phylum Pseudomonadota; class Gammaproteobacteria; order Pseudomonadales; family Pseudomonadaceae; genus Aquipseudomonas; species Aquipseudomonas fluorescens_BU. The sequence goes on from NZ_CABVIY010000007.1 coordinate 408,605, forward strand.
ACGGGGCTGGGCCTGCCGATTGCCCGCACCCTCGCCGAGCGCATGGGCGGTACGTTGCGCGCGCAGAGCGAAGAAGGGCGTGGCTCGGTGTTCACCCTGGAAATTCCGCTGGCGCTCTATCAACAGCCCCTGCCCTTGCTGGCACCTCGCGCGCCGACGGGCAATGGCGCGGGTGAAGGCCGCAATGTCCTGCTGGTCGAAGACAATCGGGTCAACCAGACCGTGATCGAAGCCATGTTGCGCAGCCTGGGCTTTACTGTCAGCGTCGCCGTCGATGGCGCGCAGGCGGTGCGCAGTGCCGAGAGCCTGGCGTTCGAAGCGATTCTGATGGATTGCCGGTTGCCGGTGATCGACGGCTACGAGGCCACCCGGCAGATTCGCCGGCTGCCCGGTTGCGTCGACTTGCCGATCATTGCCCTGACCGCCAATGCCTTGCAGGGCGACCGCGAGGCCTGTTTGTCGGCAGGGATGAACGATTACCTGGCCAAGCCCTTCAAACGTAATGATCTTCAGCAAATTCTGCAGCGCTGGGTGCAGTAGTACAGGCCTTTCGAGCATCTGCGACTGGCGTGAAAGGCGAAAGTGCGGCAGTCTTAGGCACCCGAACAGGCCCTAAAAGGGGCTTGAATAAAAATTTCAGTGCACAAGTGTACATTCATGTCCTTGGTGCTGTGACTTTCACCACAACGCAATAGTCTATGAGTAGGCTGCCGGTTCGAGGCATGAACGCTTCGATCGGCCGGGAAGATTTGCCCCACCTGCCGCATGGGACTATTGAGGAGCTCGCATGACCAAACAAAACGCCTTTACCCGGGAAGACCTGCTGCGCTGCAGTCGCGGTGAGCTGTTCGGCCCAGGTAACGCGCAACTGCCCGCCCCGAACATGCTGATGGTTGATCGCATCACCCTGATCAGCGAAGAGGGTGGCAAGTATGGCAAAGGTGAATTGGTCGCAGAGCTGGATATCACTCCGGACCTGTGGTTCTTCGCTTGCCACTTCGAGGGCGATCCGGTGATGCCGGGCTGCCTGGGCCTCGACGCCATGTGGCAACTGGTCGGCTTCTTCCTCGGCTGGCAGGGCCTGCCGGGCCGCGGTCGCGCCCTGGGTTCGGGCGAAGTGAAATTCTTTGGCCAGGTCCTGCCGACCGCCAAGAAAGTCACCTATAACATCCATATCAAGCGCGTCCTCAAGGGCAAGCTGAACCTGGCCATCGCCGACGGTTCGGTCACTGTCGACGGTCGCGAAATCTACACCGCCGAAGGCCTCCGGGTCGGCGTGTTCACCTCCACTGACAACTTCTAAGGGTTATCCGCATGCGCCGCGTCGTTATCACTGGTCTGGGCATTGTTTCGTGCCTGGGCAATGACAAAGAGACCGTCTCCGCCAACCTGCGTGCAAGCCGCCCTGGCATCCGGTTCAACCCGGAATATGCCGAAATGGGTCTGCGTAGCCAGGTTTCCGGCTCCATCGACCTTAACCTTGAAGAACTGATCGATCGCAAGATCTATCGCTTCGTCGGCCACGCAGCGGCTTACGCCTACCTGGCCATGAAAGACGCCATCACCGACTCCGGCCTGACCGAAGAGCAAGTGTCCAACCCGCGTACCGGCCTGATCGCCGGTTCCGGTGGCGCCTCCACGCTGAACCAGATGGAAGCGCTGGACATCCTGCGCGAGAAAGGCGTCAAGCGCGTCGGCCCATACCGTGTAACGCGGACCATGAGCAGCACCGTTTCCGCTTGCCTGGCCACCCCGTTCAAGATCAAGGGCCTGAACTACTCCATCGCTTCTGCCTGCGCCACCAGTGCCCACTGCATCGGTACCGCCATGGAACAGATCCAGATGGGCAAGCAGGACATCGTGTTCGCCGGCGGCGGTGAAGAAGAACACTGGAGCCAGTCGTTCCTGTTCGACGCCATGGGCGCCCTGTCCAGCAAGCGCAACGACACCCCGGAACAAGCCTCCCGCGCCTACGATGCCGACCGTGACGGTTTCGTCATCGCCGGTGGCGGTGGCATGGTCGTGGTCGAGGAGCTGGAACACGCCCTGGCCCGTGGCGCGAAGATCTACGCGGAAATCGTTGGCTACGGCGCGACGTCCGACGGCTACGACATGGTCGCCCCAAGCGGCGAGGGCGCGATCCGCTGCATGCAGCAGGCGCTGTCCACGGTCGACACCCCGATCGACTACCTGAACACCCACGGCACCTCGACCCCGGTCGGCGACGTCGCGGAAATGAAAGGTGTGCGTGAAGTGTTCGGCGACAAGGCGCCGGCCATCAGCTCCACCAAGAGCCTGTCGGGTCACTCCCTGGGCGCCGCCGGCGTTCACGAAGCGATCTACTGCATGCTGATGATGGAAGGCAACTTCATTGCCGGCTCCGCCAATATCGACGAGCTGGACCCTGAAGTGGCCGACCTGCCGGTGCTGACCAAGACCCGCGAAAACGCCACCATCAACACCGTGATGAGCAACAGCTTCGGTTTCGGTGGCACCAATGCCACGCTGGTACTGAAGCGCTGGGAAGGCAAGTAATCTCCCGCTGCTGAGCCGTACATGAAAACGCCCCGACTGGTTCGGGGCGTTTTTTTTCGTCCTTCAAAAACACAACCCCCTGTGGGAGCGAGCCTGCTCGCGAAAGCGGTCTGACAGATACATTGATGGTGGATGTGACGCCGTCTTCGCGAGCAGGCTCGCTCCCACAGGTTTTGCATCCGTCCGAGGTTTTCATCGTCATGAACATGAAGCTTTTGTCATGAAACCAAACGCCCTGCGACGCAATGTCGCGGATTACGCGGGCTGCAGGACTGTTTCCATTTCTGCAAGAAACCCTTTCCAATCTCAGCCGTTTACTTAGCAGGCTAACAAAACCTATAACAGAGTCCTGCACACGCCTTGCTGCAGATAATAGAGATTGGAGCTAGCAGATGACTGTAAAAGTAACTGAACGCGACGATTCACATATGTCCCATGAAGGCATCGCTGCCGGCCTCCGGATCTGGGATGTGTACCAACAGGACCTGCTGGTCGGGATGTTCCATTCCGAGAAAGACGCCCACAACTACAAGGCAGAACTGGAAACCCTGGAGCAGCAACGAGAACGACGCTCCGCTTGAGCAATGACCGCATTGAAAACGACAAACCCCGCCATGAGCGGGGTTTGTCGTTGTTACCGTCTTTGACGGCTTACCACATCAGATCGTCCGGGATCTGATAGGCCGCGTACGGATCGTCTTCCGCGGCGACTTCCTCGGTCTGCACATTCAGCTGCACGATACGCTGCGGATCACGCTCCTGGATCTTCAGGGCCGCTTCACGAGGAATCACCTCATAGCCGCCAGCGTGATGCACGATCGCCAGCGAGCCGTTGCTGAGCTTGTTGCGCATCAGCGTATTGACCGACAGGCGCTTGACCTTCTTGTCGTCGACGAAGTTGTAGTAGTCCTCGGTCGTCAACTTCGGCAGGCGCGTCGCTTCGATCAACTGCTTGATCTGCGCGACACGGGCCTTGGCCTCGGCTTTTTCCTGCTGCTGGCGGTTGAGCTCCTGGTCGCGCTTGACCTTCTCGGCCATGGCTTCCTGGGCAGCGCGCTGCTGGGAATCGTCAAGTTCGATCTGGCCCTTGTGGGCCAGGCGCTGTTGCTTCTGTTTGTCTTTGCTGACCTGCTTGGCCTGCTTCTGGTTGACCAGCCCTGCTTTGAGCAACTGGTCGCGAAGGGAAATGCTCATGGTGCTTATTACTCACTTAGGCAACTGCTCAACCGCAGCTGGGCACATTCTTTTCCTGGCGTTTGGCTTCGCCCCACAGGGCGTCCAACTCTTCGAGGGTGCAATCTTCCATGGGACGGTGGGTGTCGCGCAATGCCTGTTCGATAAAACGGAAGCGTCGTTCGAATTTGCTGTTGGCGCCACGCAGTGCGGTTTCCGGGTCGACCTTGAGGTGTCGGGCGAGATTGACCACGGAAAACAGCAGATCGCCGACTTCATCGGCAATGGCTACCGGGTCGTTGTCGGCCATCGCTTCGAGGATTTCATCGAGCTCTTCACGGACCTTGTCCAGCACCGGCAAGGCATCGGGCCAGTCGAAACCGACCTGCCCTGCACGCTTTTGCAACTTGGCCGAACGCGACAACGCCGGCAGCGCGGCGGGAACGTCATCGAGCAGGGACAACTGCTGCGGCGCGGCGGACTTCTCGGCGCGCTCTTCGGCCTTGATCGCTTCCCAGCGCTGCTTGACCTGCTCTTCATTCAGGCGCGGCACGTCCAGCGGCGCGTACAGATCGCCGGTAGGGAACACGTGGGGATGACGGCGGATCAGCTTGCGGGTGATGCTATCGACGACACCATCGAATTCGAAGCGCCCTTCTTCCCGGGCCAGCTGGCTGTAATACACCACCTGGAACAGCAGGTCACCCAGCTCGCCCTGCAGGTGATCGAAATCCCCGCGCTCGATGGCGTCGGCGACTTCGTAGGCTTCCTCAAGGGTGTGCGGGACGATGCTGGCGTAGGTTTGCTTGATGTCCCAGGGGCAACCGTACTGCGGGTCGCGCAGGCGGTTCATCAGGTGTAGCAGGTCTTCAAGTGAATACATTTATCGAACTCTGCAAGTACCTGTGGGAGCGGGCTTGCTCGCGAAAGCGGTGAATCAGTCAACGTAGCTGTCAACTGACACTCCGTATTCGCGAGCAAGCCCGCTCCCACATTGGATTGGCGCCGGTCTTTAAGGGGTACGGTTACGCCGCGTTTCAATGATGTTCGGCAACTGGGAAATCCGCCCCAGCAACCGCCCCAGCGCATCCAGTCCCGGAATCTCGATGGTCAGGGACATCAGCGCGGTGTTGTCCTCCTTGTTCGAGCGGGTATTGACCGCCAGCACGTTGATCCGCTCGTTGAGCAGCACCTGGGAAACGTCGCGCAGCAGACCCGAACGGTCGTAGGCGCGGATGACGATGTCCACCGGGTAGGTGAGCACCGGCACCGGGCCCCAGCTGACCTGGATGATCCGCTCCGGCTCGCGGCCGCCCAGTTGCAGCACCGAGGCGCAATCCTGGCGGTGAATGCTGACGCCACGACCCTGGGTGATGTAACCGACGATGGCATCGCCCGGCAGCGGCTGGCAGCAGCCCGCCATCTGGGTCATCAGGTTGCCGACGCCCTGGATCTGGATGTCGCCACGCTTGCCCGGCTTGTAGCCGGTGGCCTTGCGCGGAATCAGTTCCAGCTGTTCGTTGCCCCGCTCCGGCTCGACCAGTTGCTGCGCCAGGTTGACCAGTTGCGCCAGGCGCAAGTCGCCGGCACCCAGCGCGGCATACATGTCCTCGGCGGTCTTCATGTTGGCCTTGTCGGCCAGCTTGTCGAAATCCACCGCCGGCAGGCCGAGGCGATTGAGTTCACGTTCCAGCAGGGTTTTACCCGCCGCCACGTTCTGATCGCGCGCCTGCAACTTGAACCAGTGAACGATTTTCGCCCGTGCCCGGGACGTGGTGACGTAACCCAGGTTCGGGTTCAGCCAGTCGCGACTCGGGGTGCCGTGCTTGCTGGTGATGATCTCGACCTGCTCACCGGTTTGCAGGCTGTAGTTGAGCGGTACGATGCGCCCGTTGATCTTCGCGCCGCGGCAGTTGTGACCGATCTCGGTGTGCACACGATAGGCGAAGTCCAGCGGCGTCGCGCCTTTGGGCAAGTCGATGGCGTGACCGTCGGGGGTGAAGATGTAGACGCGGTCGGGTTCGATATCGACCCGCAGCTGCTCCGCCAGGCCACCGATGTCACCCAGCTCTTCGTGCCATTCCAGCACCTGGCGCAGCCAGGAAATCTTCTCTTCGTAGTGATTGGAACCGGACTTGACGTCGGTGCCCTTGTAGCGCCAGTGCGCGCAAACGCCGAGTTCTGCTTCCTCGTGCATCGCGTGGGTGCGGATCTGCACTTCCAGCACCTTGCCCTCGGGACCGATCACCGCCGTGTGCAGCGAGCGGTAGCCGTTTTCCTTGGGGTTGGCGATGTAGTCGTCGAACTCTTTGGGGATGTGTCGCCACAAGGTGTGGACGATGCCGAGCGCGGTGTAGCAGTCGCGCATTTCCGGCACCAGCACGCGCACCGCGCGTACGTCGTAGATCTGGCTGAACTCCAGGCCCTTGCGCTGCATTTTGCGCCAGATCGAATAGATGTGTTTGGCCCGGCCGCTGATGTCAGCGTCGACACCGGTGGCCTGCAATTCGTTTTTCAACTGGCTCATCACGTCGCTGATGAAGCGCTCGCGATCCAGTCGCCGCTCGTGCAGCAGCTTGGCGATCTGCTTGTACTGGTCTGGTTCCAGGTAACGGAAAGACAAGTCCTCCAGTTCCCACTTGATGTGACCGATACCCAGGCGGTGGGCGAGCGGCGCGTAGATGTCGAACACTTCGCGGGCCACGCGGTTGCGCTTTTCGTCATCGGCGGTTTTCACCGCCCGGATCGCGCAGGTGCGCTCGGCCAGCTTGATCAGGGCGACGCGCACGTCGTCGACCATGGCCACCAGCATCTTGCGCAGGTTTTCCACCTGGCCCTGCGTGCCCATCACCATGGATTTGCGCGGGCTCAGGCTATCGCTGATCGCCGCCATGCGCTGCACGCCGTCGATGAGTTTGGCCACCACGGGACCAAAGCGCTGGCTGACCGCCGGCAGCTGGATCTGGCCTTCGCGCACGCCCCGGTACAGGACCGCGGCGACCAGCGAATCCTGATCGAGCTTGAGGTCGGCGAGGATCTCGGCGATCTCAAGGCCGGTGCGAAAACTCGAGTTGCCTTCGGACCACAGGTTCTTCGCCGCATTGGCTTGTTGTTCGGCCTCGCGAGCGTACTCGCAGGCTTCTTTCAAGGCTTCGCGATCCAGTGCCAGATCGACACTGACCGCATGATCGAGCCAAGCCTCGAGATTGATACTGCCGTCGGTGTTGATCGGCTGGTGTGCTCTCACCTGTACCATCTTGCTTACCTTCCCTACGACGCAGATTCAATGCGTCAGAATCGCTGACCTTCGTTGCCCATGAGCCCACGTCGGGCTGGTGCGCGGCTGCACGGGCGGGCCAGTCGGACCAGACGAGCATCCTAGCTCGCTTCAAATAACGCCATGGCCTCGACATGTGCCGTCTGAGGAAACATATCGAGAATCCCGGCACGTTTTAACCGGTAGCCCTGCTTGATCAATTCGACCGTGTCGCGCGCCAGCGTGGCCGGGTTGCACGAGACATACACCAGCCGTTCGGCACCCAGCGACTTAAGCTTGCGCACCACCTCGAAAGCACCGTCACGCGGTGGGTCCAAGAGTACCGCACAAAAGCCTTCGCGCGCCCATTCGGCATCCGTCAAAGGCTGGGATAAATCGGCCTGAAAAAACTTCACATTATGCAGATTGTTGCTAACAGCATTCGCGGCTGCCCGCTCGACCATCACCTGCACGCCTTCCACCGCCACCACTTCGCGAACGGTCTGGGCCAGCGGCAAGGCAAAGTTACCCAGGCCGCAGAACAGATCGAGAACCCGCTCGCTCGCCACCGGCTTCAACCACGCCAGCGCCTGGGCAACCATGGCCTCGTTGACCCCGGCGTTGACCTGAACAAAATCCCCGGGCCGATACGCCAGCTCCAGGTTCCATTGCTCTAAACGATAGCCCAACGATTGATCGGGCTCGACCGGTTGTGGCTCGCCCTCACCGTGCAACCACAACTGGGCCTCATGGAACGCGCAGAAGTCCTTGAGGATCGTCAGGTCGGCGTCGGACAACGGCGCCATGTGGCGCAGCAAAACGGCCAGCGATGATCCGCTGAACAGCTCCACATGCCCGAGTGCCTGCGGCTTGCTCAACCGCCGCAGCATCTCCGGCAGGCGAGTCATGATCGGTTGCAAGGGCTGTACCAGCACCGGGCATTCATCAATGGCGACGATGTCCTGGCTGCCGGCGGCGCGGAAACCGACTTCGAGTTTTTTCGCCTTCATGTCCCAGCGCACCGCGACGCGGGCGCGACGGCGGTAAGCGAATTCCGGGCCGCTCAAAGGCGCGGCCCATTCTTCGGGCTCGACCCCGGCGACCCTGGACAATTGCTCGGCGAGCATGCGCTGTTTCAGGGCAAGCTGTTCGTTGTGCGGCAGATGTTGCACGCTGCAACCGCCGCAACGGCCGGCATGGGCGCACGGTGCCGGGCGACGCAGTTCGCTGGCCTTGAACACCCGTTCGGTGCGCGCCTCGACCACTTTGCCGTGGGCGCCGAGCACGCGTGCTTCGACCTCTTCACCGGCCAATGCGCCCATGACGAACCAGGTGCGACCTTCAAAAAACGCGATACCGCGACCGTCATTGGCCAGGCGCTCGATGGTCAGGCGCTGCTTTTTCCCGGTCGGGACTTGCGGGGCCTTGCTGCCGCCCGTGGGCTGGAAGCGCAGGCCTCTCTCATGCTTGGCCATCAGTTGGGCGCGTCGAAAATGCCGGTCGACAGGTAACGGTCGCCACGGTCGCAGATGATCGCGACGATCACCGCGTTTTCTACTTCTTTGGACAGACGCAGCATCGCGGCCACCGCACCGCCCGACGATACGCCGCAGAAAATGCCTTCTTCGCGGGCCAGACGACGGGTCACGTCTTCGGCTTCGCTCTGGGCCATGTCGACGATGCGATCCACGCGATCGGCCTGGTAGATCTTCGGCAGGTATTCGTGGGGCCAGCGACGGATGCCCGGGATCGCCGAACCTTCCATGGGTTGTAGACCGATGATCTGCACGTTGTCGTTCTGCTCTTTCAAGTAGCGCGACACGCCCATGATGGTACCGGTGGTGCCCATGGAGCTGACGAAATGGGTGATGGTGCCCTCGGTCTGACGCCAGATTTCCGGGCCGGTGGTGGTGTAGTGCGCCTCGGGGTTGTCACCGTTGGCGAACTGATCCAGCACCTTGCCACGGCCTTCGGCTTCCATGCGCTGGGCAAGGTCGCGGGCGCCTTCCATGCCTTGCTCCTGGCTGACCAGAATCAGTTCGGCACCGTAGGCGGTCATGGCGGCCTTGCGCTCGGCGCTGGAATTGTCCGGCATGATCAGGATCATCTTGTAACCCTTGATCGCGGCAGCCATGGCCAGCGCGATCCCGGTGTTACCCGAGGTCGCCTCGATCAGCGTATCGCCGGCGTGGATCTGCCCGCGCAACTCGGCACGGGTGATCATCGACAGCGCCGGACGGTCCTTGACCGAACCCGCCGGGTTGTTCCCTTCGAGCTTGAGCAAAAGGGTATTGCTGGTGGCGCCGGGCAGGCGCTGCAAACGGACCAGCGGAGTGTTGCCGACGCAATCGGCGATGGTTGGGTACTGCAAGGTCATGGCGTAATTCGCAATCCAGACTGCGGGGGCGCCTATCATACCGGCAAACCCCGGAACGCCATATCACGCAAAGTGCGGTGCTTATGGTTTATGGGAATAAGCGTCTGACTCAGCCCTCTTCAGTCTGTGCCACATTCAAGGCATAGAATTCATGCAGCTTGGCCTGCAACAACTCTTTGTCCGGCAATTGCACCTGATACTCCGCGATCAGTGCAGGTGACAGGCTGCGGTTAAGGGCGTACTCGACGACCTCGTCATCTTTGCTGGCACAGAGCAAGACACCGATGGCAGGGTTTTCATGAGGTTTGCGTTCTTTGCGATCCAGGGCTTCCAGATAGAAGTCCAACTTGCCCAGATACTCCGGCTCGAAACGCCCGACCTTGAGTTCGATGGCCACCAGGCAGTTGAGACCGCGATGAAAGAACAGCAAGTCCAGCGCAAAATCACGCCCGCCAACTTGTAGCGGGTATTCGGAGCCGACAAAGCAGAAATCGCGGCCAAGCTCTATCAGGAATTCCTTGAGACGTGCCAGCAGTCCTTGATGCAGATCGGTTTCGGCGTGGGCGCCGGGCAGGTCGAGAAACTCGACCATGTAGGCGTCACGGAAAATCTCTAGTGCACTGGGGTGTTTTTGTTGGAGTGCCCCGGAAATTTTGGCCGGCTGAGTCACACTGCGCTCAAACAGCGCCGCCTTGAACTGTCGTTCCAATTCCCGTGTCGACCACTTTTCTTGCACGGCCAGACGCAGATAGAACTCACGCTCCTGTGGTCGCTTACTCTGAGTCAGAATGAGCAGATTGTGTGTCCAGGGTAATTGTGTCAGCAGTGCTGACACTTTCTCATTGCCCTGATAAGCCTCATAAAACTGCCGCATCCGGAACAGATTACGCCGAGTAAAACCACGCAATCCTGGCTGCCTCTGAGCCAGATGCTCGGCCAGTTGACCCACCACGGAATCACCCCACTCGGCTTTCTCCAGCTTACGACTGATATAAGCACCCACCTGCCAGTACAACTCGATCAGCTGGGTATTGACCGCCTGCACGGCCTGTCGCCTGGCACTTTGAATCAGGTCCAGCACTTCATTGAAGCGATCGTCTGCGGGGCTGCCGGGGAACTGGGATACGGTCATACATGAATCCTTGAACAGTGTGAAAGCCTGAGCTTAAACCGCCAAGGATGCTTGAAATGACCGGTGATACCCTTTGGGAAAGGTCCTACGGAATCTCGGGAAGGCCCCGGCAAAATCAAAGTGATCGTTGTCAGGAGGGCCTCTTCGCGAGCAAGCCCGCTCCGACATTCAATCCTGGTTGTTCACACCAACTGTGGTCGGCACAGATCCACTGTGGGAGCGGGCTTGCTCGCGAAGGCGTCATCACAAGCACCGCTTACATCCGCCAGCAACCGCATATTCATCCGCAATCCGCCCCCGGCATTTTCCGCCCAAAGCTTCCCGCCCTGCCGCTGCACCGCATTCCTGGCAATGCTCAACCCCAACCCAAACCCGCCATCCCCCGGCCGCGAACCATCGAGACGGGTAAAGGGCAGGAAGATCCGTTCCAGATCCGCTTCCGCCACACCACCGCCCTGATCCTCCAGCCACAGATGCCAATACTTGCCGTCCCGCCTTCCGCCAAGCGTAACGACACCGCCCCGGGGTGAATGGCGGATCGCGTTGCGCAATATGTTCTCCAGCGCCTGGGCCAGGGTATTGAGGTGACCCCGTACCCAGCAGGACGAATCCACCGAGCACTGCAACTGCCCGCCCGGCCAGCAACTTTCATAGCAGGCATTTTCCGTGAGCATTTCCCACAACGCCTGGACCTGGATCGCCTCGTCGGGCAAGCGGGTGCGTTCGGTGTCGAGCCAGGCCAGTTGCAAGGTGTCTTCCACCAGTCGCTGCATGCCGTCGACCTCTCGGCCGATGCGCTCGCGCAAGGCGTCCAGCCCCTGCTCGCTTTCGCTGGCGACCCGCAGGCGACTCAGCGGCGTGCGCAACTCATGGGACAGATCGCGCAGCAATTGCTGTTGCAGGGCGACGGTGCTTTGCAGGCGTTCGGACATGTGATCGAACGCCCTGCCCAGCTCGCCCAGTTCATCGGAACGATTGGTGGTACGGCTCGACAACCGCACATTCAATTGATCGGCGCGCCAGGCGTTGGCCTGCTCGCGCAAGGTATTGAGCGGGATCACCAGCAAGCGATAGAGGCCCACGCACAGCAATAAGGTAAACAGCCCCGGAATCACGCCGTTGGTGATAACGCGCCAGAACACCCGGTAGTGCCCGGGCACGAAACGCGCGGGCAGTTCGATCACCAGGCTGCCGGCCGACGGGTCGCGGGGAAACGGTACGCGCATCCACGGCCGGCCTTTCTTGTGGATGGGCCAGTCCAGGCCGCGCAGGAAGGTCAGGTGCTCGATCTCCTTTTCCGTCAACGGTCGGCTGCTCAGGGATTGCAAATCACCGCCGATGACACCGACCCAGCCCTTTTCGCGATGTTGCATGCTCTGCAGCCAGCGATCGACACCCTCACGCTGGCGATCCTGCCAGGCCTGATCGGCTTCGGCGGCATAGCGCGTCAGGGTGCCGCGCGCTTCATCCGACAGGAACTGGTTGCGCTCTTCCATGTAGCGGCCCCAGGACCAACTCAACCAGATCATCAGCAGACAGAACGCCACCAGCAGGCAAGCCAGCTTCCAGAACAGCGAATGCCGCCCCGGCAATTTACATTTCATCGCCGGCACTCAGGATGTAGCCCTTGCCCCAGACCGTGCGCACTTCGCGCTCGGTGTAGCCGATGGCCTTGAGTTTGCGGCGGATCTGGCTGATGTGCATGTCCAGGCTGCGGTCATGGGCCGCGTAGCCCCGTTGCAGCACATGCTGATAAAGGAAGGCTTTGCTCAACACTTCGTCGCCATTGCGGTTCAGGGTTTCCAGCAAACGGAATTCACTGCGGGTCAGGCCGGCCGCCTGCTCACCGTAGAACACCTCGAACAGCTCATCGTCGAAACGCAGGCTGTCCGCCGCCGGGACAATCGCCGCCGGCGTCGGCCGGCGATCCAGCGCCACCCGGCGCAGGATCGCCTCGATGCGCACCCGCAACTCGGCCATGCTGAAAGGCTTGGGCAGGTAATCGTCGGCCCCCAGGCGAAAGCCGCTGATGCGATCCGCCTCGGCCCCCAGCGCCGACATCAGCAGCACCGGCGTGGAGTGGCTCTGGCGCAACTGCGTCAGCACCGATAACCCGTCCAGGCCAGGCAGCAGAATGTCCATCAGCACCACATCGAAGGGTTGTTGGCGGGCTGCGTCCAGCCCTTCCTGGCCGTTCTGGCACCAGGTCACCTGAAAGCCGCTCCGGCCCAAATGGTCGTGAACATAGGCACCGAGCACGAGGTCGTCTTCGATGGCGAGGATACGGGGATGGCCGGCAGCGATGGGAGTCATGAGTATCTGCAAATAATTCTCAGTTGATAATTATTCAAGATTGCGCGCTTCAGGGCAACCCAAGGCTCAGCCACCCACGCAAAACGGTTGAGCCAGGCGACGAATGACGACTGCAACTTTTTACGAGGATTGCCCGCCTGCAAATCGCTACACTGCGCAAGTGGCGCGTGCCGGATGCATGTGCGGGTCTATTAATAGCTGGATGCAGGAGAAAGGCGTGCTCACCAAACTGGGAATCAAAGGCCGCGTGCTGTTGCTGACCCTATTGCCGACCAGCCTGATGGCGTTGGTGCTGGGCGGCTATTTTACCTGGATGCAGCAATCGGACCTGCAAACCCAACTCATGCAGCGCGGGGAAATGATCGCCGAGCAGCTGGCGCCCCTGGTGGCGCCCGCCATGGGGCACAAGAACACCGAGATGCTGGAGCGCATTGCCACCGAGTCCCTGGAGCAACCGGACGTGCGCGCCGTGACCTTCCTCGCCCCCGACCGCACGCTACTGGCCCACGCCGGCCCCATCATGCTCAACCAGGCGCCACAGGGCGACGGTGCGCAGATGCTGCGCCGCAGTGGCAATGACGCCACCCGTTATCTGCTGCCGGTGTTCGGCAAACACCGCAACCTGGCCGGCGACGTGATACCCGATGAAGCCGACCGCCTGCTGGGCTGGGTCGAACTCGAACTGTCCCACAACGGCATGCTGCTGCGCGGTTACCGCAGCCTGTTTGCCAGCCTGATGATGATCGCGGCGGGCCTCGGGGGCGCGGCGTTGCTGGCGTTGCGCATGGGCCGCACGATCAATCGGCCGTTGAGCCAGATCAAGCAGGCCGTCGCCCAACTCAAGGACGGTCATCTGGAAACCCGCCTGCCCCCCCTCGGCAGCCAGGAACTGGATGAGCTGGCGTCCGGCATCAACCGCATGGCCGGCACCCTGCAGAACGCCCAGGAAGAATTGCAGCACAGCGTCGACCAGGCCACCGAAGACGTGCGCCAGAACCTGGAAACCATCGAGATCCAGAACATCGAGCTCGATCTGGCGCGCAAGGAAGCCCTGGAGGCGAGCCGGATCAAGTCCGAGTTCCTCGCCAACATGAGCCACGAAATCCGCACGCCGCTCAACGGTATTCTCGGGTTCACGCACTTGCTGCAAAAAAGCGAGCTGACCCCGCGCCAGCTCGACTACCTGGGCACCATCGAAAAATCCGCCGACAGCCTGCTGGGGATCATCAACGAGATCCTCGACTTCTCGAAGATCGAGGCCGGCAAACTGGTGCTCGACCACATTCCGTTCAACCTGCGCGACCTGTTGCAGGACACTTTGACCATCCTCGCCCCCGCCGCCCACGCCAAACAGCTGGAACTGGTGAGCCTGGTTTACCGCGACACACCGCTGTCGCTGGTGGGTGACCCGTTGCGCCTCAAGCAGATCCTCACCAACCTGGTGAGCAATGCGATCAAGTTCACCCGCGAGGGCACCATCGTCGCCCGCGCCATGCTCGAAGAAGAACACGACGACAGCGTGCAACTGCGCATCAGCATCCAGGACACGGGCATCGGCCTGTCCAGCCAGGACGTGCGCGCGCTGTTCCAGGCATTCAGCCAGGCGGACAATTCACTGTCCCGGCAACCCGGCGGCACGGGCCTGGGGCTGGTGATTTCCAAGCGCCTGATCGAACAGATGGGCGGCGAGATCGGCGTCGACAGCACGCCAGGGGAAGGTTCGGAGTTCTGGATCAGCCTGAGCCTGCCGAAAACCCGCGACGACGCCGAAGACCTGCCCGGCCCGCCATTGTCCGGCCGCCGCGTGGCGGTGCTGGAAAACCACGAACTGGCCCGCCAGGCGTTACAGCATCAACTGGAGGACTGCGGCCTGGCCGTGACCCCGTTCAGCACCCTGGAAAGCCTGACCAATGGCGTCACCGGTGCGCACCAGACCGATCAGGCGATTGACCTGGCGGTGCTCGGTATTACCAGTAACGACATGCCGCCGGAGCGCCTCAACCAGTACATCTGGGACCTTGAACACCTGGGTTGCAAGGTTTTGGTGCTGTGCCCGACCACGGAACAGACGCTGTTCCACCTTTCGGTGCCCAACCCTCACAGCCAGCTCCAGGCCAAACCGGCCTGCACGCGCAAGCTGCGGCGCACCCTGTCCGATCTGGTCAACCCGCGCCAGCAGCGCAGCGAACCCGGTGAGCCGGTCTCCAGCCGTGCGCCGAAAGTGCTGTGCGTCGACGACAACCCGGCCAACCTGCTGTTGGTGCAAACCCTGCTCGAAGACATGGGCGCCAAGGTGCTGGCGGTGGAAAGCGGGTACGCCGCCGTCAAGGCCGTGCAAAGCGAAACCTTCGACCTGGTGCTGATGGACGTGCAGATGCCCGGCATGGACGGACGCCAGAGCACCGAAGCGATCCGCCAGTGGGAAAGCGAACGGCATTGCACGCCGCTGCCGATTGTCGCCCTCACCGCCCACGCCATGGCCAACGAAAAGCGTGCGCTGCTGCAAAGCGGCATGGACGACTACCTGACCAAACCGATCAGCGAGCGGCAACTGGCGCAAGTGGTGCTCAAGTGGAGTGGCCTGGCGCTGCGCAATCAGGGCCCGGAACGCTCAGGTGACCACCACGCCGGTGCGTACGATTTGCAGGTGCTCGATCACGAGGAAGGCTTGCGCCTGGCCGCCGGCAAGGCCGACCTGGCCGCCGACATGCTGGCGATGCTGCTGGCATCGCTGGAGGCAGACCGCGAAGCCATCCGCCAGGCCCAGGAAAGCCATGACCACAATGCCCTGATCGAACGGGTCCATCGCCTGCATGGCGCCACCCGCTATTGCGGCGTTCCGCAACTGCGCGCGGCCTGCCAGCGCAGCGAAACCCTGCTCAAGCAACAGGACCCGAAGGCCTTCGGCGCGCTGGAAGAACTCGACCGGGCGATCAATCGCCTGGCCGCCCAGGCGCGGATCAATGCTTGATGTGGCGCAAGGCCTCAGCCGCTGGAAGCGTCTAATGTAGGAGCTGCCGCAGGCTGCGATCTTCTGATCCTGATTTTTCATGTCCACGGCGGCGCCAAAGATCAAAAAATCGCAGCCTGCGGCAACAACGGTGTGAAAACGTCAAGATGTGAATCTTCAGGGAGGACACATGCGCACGATTCTTTTCAGCAGCCAGACCTACGACCGCGACAGCTTTCTCGCCGCCGACCTGCCGGCCGGCATCGAGCTGCACTTTCAGGCGGCGCGACTGAGCCTGGACACGGCGGCGCTGGCAGAGCATCACGAGGTGGTCTGCGCCTTCATCAATGATGATCTCGGCGCCCCGGTGCTCGAACGCCTGGCCGCTGGCGGCACACGCCTGATCGCGCTGCGTTCGGCGGGTTACAACCATGTCGACCTGGCGGCGGCGAAACGCCTGGGAATCGCGGTTGTACGCGTTCCGGCCTACTCGCCCCATGCCGTGGCCGAGCATGCGGTAGCGCTGATCCTGGCGCTGAACCGCCGTCTGCACCGCGCCTACAATCGTACCCGCGAAGGCGATTTCAGCCTGCACGGGCTGACCGGTTTCGACCTGGTGGGCAAGACCGTCGGCGTGGTCGGCACCGGGCAGATCGGTGCGACCTTCGCCAGGATCATGAATGGCTTCGGCTGCCGGTTGCTGGCCTACGACCCGTACCCGAACCCGGAGGTCGAAGCCCTGGGCGCGCGTTACCTGAGTTTGCCGCAACTGCTGGCCGAATCGCAGATCATCAGCCTGCACTGCCCGCTCAACGAACAGAGCAAACATTTGATCAACCGCCAGTCACTGGCGCACATGCAACCGGGAGCGATGCTGATCAACACCGGCCGTGGCGGCCTGGTGGACACGCCCGCGCTGATCGACGCGTTGAAGGAGGGCCGGCTGGGTTATCTGGGGCTGGACGTCTATGAGGAGGAGGCGCAGCTGTTCTTCGAAGACCGCTCCGACCTGCCGTTGCAGGACGATGTACTGGCACGCTTGCTGACCTTTCCCAACGTGATCATTACCGCCCACCAGGCGTTCCTGACCCGCGAAGCCTTGGGCGCGATTGCCGCGACCACCTTGCACAACATCGCCGCCTGGATGACGGGCACGCCCCAGAACCGGGTCGAGGGCGACTGAACCTGATCGAAGGTCATCTGCCCGCGCCATGCTGCGCGTATGCCCGTGCTAGCATATCGCGCATATTTGGAGGACCCATGGTCGAACACGATTTCCGCTACAGCCTGATGAACCCTCAACACACCCTCACCGAATGCCGCGCCCTGGTGCCGGGGCGTTATCAAGTCACCGGCAACGGCGGCTCGATTCGCAACAATGACGTGCTGGTCGTGACCCTCAAGGGCGCCAAGGACTTGTCCATGCGCCTGACCGTCGAAACGGTTCGCCACTTGATCAACCCGCCCGGCCAATGGGTCGCGGTGGCCAGCGGGCCGGTATTCGGCGAACTGGCCATTCACACCTGGCAGGTGAACTGCGACAGCTGCGCCAAAGAGCTGAGCTTCGAGTTCGCGGTCGACGCCAAACTGGGCAACAAGGCTGAAAAGCCGGCCGCCACCGCGCGGATTGCCGAGTTGGGCTGGAAGTCCGTTGGCGAGAAACACCTGTGCCCGAAATGCCAGGAGCCCGCGTGATGAAACACCTCGCTCTGGCCGGCATGGTCGGTGCAAGCCTGATGGGTTGCGCCGCCGAGCCTGTGCAATTGCAACAGAACCGCAGCTACATCCTGGAGTGGATCGGCGAACGCCCGCTGATGGATTACAGCCACCTGACCATCACCCTCGGTGAAGACGGTCGCGCCTATGGCAACGGCGGCTGCAACCACTGGTTCGCACCGTACACGCTGGAAGGCGACAAGCTGAGCTTCGGCAAGATCGGCAGCACCCGCAAACTCTGTGCGCCGGCGCTGATGGAGCAGGAAAAACGTTTCCTTCAAGCCCTGGAAAACGTCCAGCGCTGGGACGTTTCGTCGATCGACCAGATGCGCTTCTGGCCGGCTGAGGGCAAGCCGCTGCGCTGGTGGCTGGAAGAGGGTTGATCCCCAAAAAAAGATCGCAGCCTTCGGCAGCGCCTACATGGATTGCCGAACACCTGCAGGCGCTGCCGAAGGCTGCGATCTTTTGCTTTAATTCTTGGCCTGCAACGCCTCCAGCTTCGCCATCACCCCCGCCGCTGTCTGCTCGCCCATCAACTGTTCCCGCACCTTGCCCTTGTTGTCGATGATGTACGTCACGGGCAGCGCCTCGCTGCGCGGCAGCTCGAACAACTCGGCGGGGTCCTGCGCCAGCACGGTGAACTTGATCCCCAGCTTTTCGCTGGCGCTCTTCAGCTCTTCACCCTGCACGTTGTCGAAGTTGACCCCGAACACGCCGATGTTCTTGCCCTTGAGCTGTTCGGCCAGGGTGTTCAACTCCGGAATCTCGGTGCGGCACGGGCCACACCATTCGGCCCAGTAGTTGAGCACCAGCCATTGTTTGTCCAGCCGCCCGGAAGCGACCTTCTGTCCATTCTGATCGATCCCGTAGTCGTTACCGCAGCCCCCCAGCATCAACGCCCCGATGATCGCCAATGCCGCTGCCAGTCGCCTTGTCATGTCGTGATCCTTGTTGAAAAAAGAATACTGCCGCGACCCATTGCCTCCCAAGGTTCTGGATTACGCGCTGCACAGTTAGAATAGCCGCCACCTTACCCAAGATGCGACCCGCTCATGACTGATCTGACGCTTTATCACAACCCGCGCTGCTCGAAATCACGCGGTGCGCTCGAACTGCTCGAAGCCCGTGGCCTGACGCCGACCGTGGTGCGATACCTGGAAACCCCGCTGGACGCCGCGCAAATCCAGAGCCTGCTCAGCAAGCTGGGGATCAGCGCCCGGGAACTGTTGCGTACCGGCGAGGAGGAGTACAAGACCCTCAACCTTGCAGACGCCAGCCTCGGCGAGGCGCAATTGATCGCCGCCATCGCCGCGCACCCCAAACTCATGGAGCGGCCGATCCTCGAAGTCGGCGACAAAGCCGTCATCGGTCGCCCACCGGAGCAGATCCTGGAACTGTTGCCATGAGTGCGCCGTACATTCTGGTGCTGTATTACAGCCGCAGCGGCTCGACCAACGAAATGGCCCGGCAGATCGCCCGTGGCGTGGAACAGGCCGGACTTGAAGCGCGGTTGCGCACGGTGCCGGCGATTTCCACCGAATGCGAAGCCGTGGCGCCGGATATCCCGGACGAAGGCGCGCTCTACGCCAGCCTCGACGACTTGAAAAATTGCGCCGGCCTGGCATTGGGCAGTCCGACCCGCTTCGGCAACATGGCAGCGCCCCTCAAGTACTTCCTCGACGGCACCAGCAACCTGTGGCTGACTGGCGCGCTGGTGGGCAAGCCAGCCGGTGTGTTCACCTCCACCGCGAGCCTGCACGGCGGCCAGGAAACCACCCTGCTGTCGATGATGTTGCCGTTGCTGCACCACGGCATGCTGATTACCGGCCTGCCCTACAGCGAGTCGGCGCTGCTGGAAACCCAGGGCGGCGGCACGCCTTATGGCGCCAGCCACCACGCCGGGGCCGACGGCAAAAGCGGCCTGGATGCCCATGAAGTCGCGCTGTGCCGCGCACTGGGCATGCGCCTGGCCAAGACTGCGCAGAAACTGGAGGGCTGAGGGTGGCCAAGAAGCCAAAGATCCTGCCCGCCATCGAGTGGCTTGAACCCCGTGTCCGGGCCATGCGCGTCATCAGCCTGCTGTGTTTCGCCGGCCTGGTCGGGCTGCTGTGCATCTACTACCTGCTGGTCGCCGACCTGCACGGCGCCCGGCCCTGGGTGATTCTGCTGATCGAACTGGTGCCACTGCTGTTGCTGGCACCCGGCATGATCGTCGGCAGCCCGCGCGGACATTCGTGGATGTGTTTTGTGGTGAACCTGTATTTCATCAAGGGCGCATTGGCCGCGTATGACCCGAACCGGCAAATGTTCGGATTACTGGAAATGGGCGCGAGCCTGGCGGTGTTCTGCTCGGCGCTGCTGTATGTGCGGTGGCGGTATCAGTTGAATCGCAAATTGGCGGGCGAAGGCGAAATCTCCGTCGCCTGACCTGACGCTTTCGCGAGCCAGCCCGCTCCCACAGGAACCGCGTGAACCCTGTGGGCGCGGGCTTGCTCGCGAAAGGAGCGACCCGGTCTCAATGATTGGCGGTGTACGCCAGCATCATCGAGATCTGGCTCATCGGCCGCCCACCGCTTTCTTCATGCCACTGATTGAACACGTCCTGCACCAACGCCAGGTCACGCAAACTGGTCGGCACCTTGTCGACGATCTTCTGCGCATTCAACGCGGCGACGACATCGTAGCTCGGCACGAAGGTGTCCTTGCCGACCATGCGCAAGAAGCGCGGCGCCGAGAGGCCGCCCAATTGGCTGCCGCGCTTTTTCAGGAAGGTCCACAAGCCGACGATGTCGGTCACCGGCCAATCGGCGATCAACGCGCCGAAGCTGCCCTTTTCCTGGGCCACGTCCAGCACGAACTGCGCATTGCGCGGCACGCTCTTGAGCTTGCCCAGGTGGCGGATGATCCGCGCGTCCTGCATCAGGCGCTCCAGGTGTTCGGCGCTCATGAGCACGACTTTTTCCGGGTCGAACCTGAAGAACACTTCTTCGAAGGCCGGCCACTTGGCATCGACCAGGCTGTGCTTGAGGCCGGCGCGAAACACCCGCAGCGCCATGGTCGAGAGGTAGCGATCGTCGGTGATGTCGCGCAATTGCGCCGGGGTCTTGGGAACGGGCAGATGGGCTTCCAGTTCAGCCGCCGAACCAAAGCGGTTCAAGCAGTATTCGTTGAGCCACTTGTAGTCGCGCATGCCCTCTCCTCAGATGTAAAAAAAACCAAATGTGGGAGCGGGCTTGCTCGCGAAGGCGGTATGCCAGTCAACATCATCGTTGTCTGACGCACCGCCTTCGCGAGCAAGCCCGCTCCCACAGGGGATATGTTTAAAGGTTGACGACGTTGACGAAGCGCGAGGCCGCGCTTTCATCGATCTTGAGGCTGGTGAAGTCGAACAAATTGCGGTCCGCCAGTTGCGACGGAATCACGTTCTGCAGGCTGCGGAAGATGCTTTCGGTGCGGCCCGGGGTCTTGCGTTCCCAGTCCTGCAGCATTTCCTTGACCACCTGGCGTTGCAGGTTTTCCTGGGAACCACAAAGGTTGCACGGGATGATCGGGAACTGCTTGAAATCCGAATAGGCCTGGATGTCTTTTTCGTTGCAGTACGCCAGCGGGCGGATCACCACGTTGCGACCGTCGTCGGCCCGCAGTTTCGGCGGCATGGCCTTGAGCGAACCGTTGAAGAACATGTTCAGGAAAAACGTCTCGACGATGTCGTCGCGGTGGTGACCGAGGGCCATCTTGGTCGCGCCAATTTCATCGGCGAAGGTGTAGAGCGTGCCGCGACGCAGGCGCGAGCACAGCGAGCAGGTGGTCTTGCCCTCCGGAATCAGCTCCTTGACCACCGAATACGTGTCTTTCTCGACGATGTGGTACTCGATGCCCAGTTCTTTGAGGTAAGCCGGCAGGACGTGCTCGGGGAAACCCGGCTGCTTCTGGTCCATGTTCACGGCCACGATCTCGAACTTGATCGGCGCTACCTTCTGCAAGTGCATCAGCACGTCGAGCATGGTGTAGCTGTCCTTGCCGCCGGACAGGCAGACCATGACCTTGTCGCCGTCTTCAATCATGTTGAAATCGGCGACAGCCTCACCGGCCTGGCGGCGAAGGCGCTTTTGCAGTTTGTTCTGGTTGACCGTAAGAGTGCCCATGACGCGAAATCCGTGAGGTGTGACGAAAGGCGGGCATTTTACGCAAAAACGCCGCCAGGGCGAAGTGCCCGCTATCCCCCTGTGGGAGCGGGCTTGCTCGCGAAGGGGTCGTGTCAGCCAGCCTGGATATCAACTGATACTCCGCATTCGCGAGCAAGCCCGCTCCCACACGAACGGCGGCTGACAGTGCCAGCCGCGATTAACAACGGGCTTTACAGCGCAATTTGCTCTAAGCCCTATCACCTGTGGGGTTAACTCCTTCCTATACTGCGTCATAAGGTCGCATGTTAATCCAGACCTATTACTTACTTGGCCGCATTGGCCCGTAGGCGCTCCACTGGGGGGCGACGGTAAAAACAAGAGGAGTGACTGGCATGATCCATCACGTAGTGGGGCTCTTCACCCACCCTGACCAGGAATGGAAAGAAATCCGTGGCGACCAGGAGGAAAGCATCAGCCACATGTACCTGACCCACACGCTGATTCTGGCGGCGATTCCCGCCGTATCGGCATTCATCGGCACCACGCAGGTCGGCTGGGTCATCGGCAATCGTGCCCCCGTGATGCTGACGATGGAAAGCGCACTCTGGATGTCGATCATGTCTTACGTGGCGATGCTCGGCGGCGTTGCGGTCATGGGGGCGTTCATCCACTGGATGGCCCGCACCTATGACGCCAACCCAAGCCTGGCCCGCTGCGTCGCGTTTGCGACCTATACCGCGACACCGCTGTTCATTGGCGGCCTGGCGGCGCTGTATCCACACTTGTGGCTGGGGATGATCATCGGCACCGCGGCAATTTGCTACACCGTGTATCTGCTCTATGTCGGGTTACCGACCTTCATGAACATTCCAACTGACGAGGGATTCCTGTTTTCCAGCTCGGTGCTCGCCGTAGGCCTGGTGGTGCTGGTGGCCATCATGGCGTTTACCGTGATTGTCTGGGGACTCGGCGTGGGGCCGGTCTATACCAACTAGCAACTCACCACCCAAAAAACAGATCTGCCGACACAGGCCGCCGCAAGGCGGCCTTTTACTGCTTGAGCAACAGGAACGGCTACGACCATTCGGCACTTCGGCGATTCGCAAGGCCCGAGGGTTGCGGCATACTCGACGTCTCTGGAGATCCATCAAGCATGCCCGAGCAACTCAATACCCGCGTCGAAGACTGTTTCCAACAAGCCGAATCCTTTTTCAAACGACCTTTCAAGCGCCCCGTGGTGAGCCTCAAGCTGCGCGGGCAAAAAGCCGGCGTCGCGCATTTGCATGAGAACCTGCTGCGCTTCAACCCGCAGTTGTACCGGGAAAACACCGAAGATTTCCTCAAGCAGACCGTGGCACACGAGGTCGCCCACCTGATCGCCCATCAACTGTTCGGCGACCGCATCCAACCCCACGGCGAGGAATGGCAACTGATCATGCGCGGCGTATACGAACTGCCGCCCAATCGCTGCCACACCTACGACGTCAAACGCCGCAGCGTGACGCGTTACATCTACCGATGCCCGTGCCCGGACAGCGATTTCCCGTTTTCGGCCCAGCGTCATGGCCTGGTAAGGCAGGGGCGGCGGTATTTGTGTCGGCGCTGTCGCAGCACGTTGGTGTTCAGTGGCGAGATGCGGGTCGAGTAGATGGATTTCCTGTGTTTGTGCCGGCCTCTTCGCGAGCAAGCCCGTTCCCACAGGGGATCTTCATTGCGACATAGATCCATTGTGGGAGCGGGCTTGCTCGCGAAGGCGGCGTAATGGACGCTAGAGAATCACCTTGGCACGCCGCAACTCATCGACCCGCTCAGGGCTGAACCCCAACTCCGCCAACACCTGATCCGTGTGCGCCCCCAGCGCCGCGCCGATATGCCGGGGCGGCGGCAACCCCTGTGAAAACTTCAAAGGGCACGCCATCTGCGCCTGACTCGACCCGTCGCCACGCGGCACCTGGGTCACCACCTCTCGCGCCCGCAACTGCGGATGCGCCACCGCTTCCCCAAGGCTCAATACCGGCTCGACGCAGGCATCCAGCTCGGCGAACAGCGCCGACAATTCGGCAAAGTCATGTTTCTCGAATTCGACCTTCAGCGCCTCCTTGAGCTTTTTCTGCTGTGCCGGTTGCGGCGAAAGGCCGAGGCTTGCCAGTTCTTCCAGCCCCAACGCCACACACAACGACTTCATGAAGCCCGGCTCCAGGCTGCCCACCGATAACCAGCGACCATCGCGCGAGCGGTAGTAATCGTAGAAGCTCCCGCCATTGAGCACCTGGTCTTCTCGCCCCGGCTCGACGCCACAGGCCAGGTAGCCGGCCCCGGCCATGGCATTCAGGCTGAATGCGCAATCGGTCATGCTCACATCCAGGTACTGTCCCTGGCCGGTTTGCTGCCGGGCGATCACCGCCGCCAGCAGGCCGATCACCCCGTGCAGCGAACCACCGGCGACGTCTGCCACCTGCGCGCCCAGCGGCAGCGGCCCGCTGTCGGCGCGGCCGGTGTAACTCGCCAACCCCGCCAGCGCCAGGTAATTGATGTCGTGGCCGGCGCGATCCTTATAGGGACCGGTCTGCCCGTAGCCGGTGATCGACACGTAAATGAGCCTCGGGTTGATCGCCTTCAAGGCCTCATAGCCCAGGCCCAGGCGCTCCATGACGCCGGGGCGAAACTGCTCCAGCACGATGTCGTGGTCCTGGAGCAACTGCTTGATCACCGCCAGTGCCTGCGGCTGCTTGAGGTCCAGGGCCAGGCTGCGCTTGTTGCGATTGAGGTAGGCATGACTGGCCGACACACCCTGATCATGCGGCGGCAGCACGCGCGCCAGGTCCATGCGGGTCGGCGATTCGATGCGCAGCACCTCGGCGCCCATGTCCGCCAGCAACAACGAGGCGAACGGCCCCGGCAGCAGTGTCGAAAAATCCAGAACCTTGAGTGATGCCAGTGGACCGTGCATGAGCGTTCTCCCTAGACGATGCCCCAGCCTAGGCAGCCAGGCGCTTTGCAGCAATCACCTTATGCGCCACATGCAATGACCGTTTGGCTCAAATCCCGGGCAAGAAAAAACCCGCCGCAGCGGGTTTTTCAGTACAACGAGACTTACTTGGCGTTTGTCGGGGTTACCACTTCGGCATGACCCAGGACATCGTCTTTAGGCTCGTCAGCGATACCGCGACCGCCGGAAGCCAGTTCGGCGTGCAACACGTCGGTGTCCAGTTCCTTGACCCACTTGGCCACGACCAGGGTGGCCACGGCATTACCGATCAGGTTGGTCAGGGCACGGGCTTCGGACATGAAGCGGTCGATACCGAGGATCAGCGCCAGGCCGGCAACCGGCAGGTGGCCGACAGCGGACAAGGTCGCGGCCAGTACGATGAAGCCCGAACCGGTCACGCCCGCAGCGCCTTTGGAGGACAGCAGCAACACCACCAGCAGGGTGATCTGGTGCGTGATGTCCATGTGGGCGTCAGTGGCCTGGGCAATGAACACGGCCGCCATGGTCAGGTAGATCGCGGTGCCGTCGAGGTTGAACGAGTAACCGGTCGGGATCACCAGGCCCACGACGGATTTCTGTGCACCCAGGCGTTCCATCTTGATCAGCATGCGTGGCAGCACCGATTCCGAGGAGGAGGTGCCCAGCACGATCAGCAGTTCTTCACGGATGTAGCGGATCACTTTCAGCACGCTGAAACCGTGGGCGCGAGCAATACCGCCCAGCACGATCAGGATGAACAGCACACAGGTGATGTAGAAGCAGGCCATCAGTTGACCCAGTTGCACCAGCGAGCCGACACCGTAGGCACCGATGGTGAAGGCCATGGCACCGAAGGCACCGATGGGCGCGAGCTTCATGATCATGTTGATGATGTTGAACATCACGTGGGCGAAACGATCGATGAAGTCCAGCAGCGGCTTGCCATAGGCACCCAGGCGATGCAGGGCGAAACCGAAGATCACCGAGAACATCAGCACTTGCAGGATGTCGCCCGTGGCGAATGCGCCGACGATGGTGCTCGGGATGACGTTGAGCAGGAAGCCGACGACGCTTTGATCGGCACCGGCCGCCACGTAGGTCGCCACTTTGGAGGCGTCCAGGGTGCTGACATCGATGTGCATGCCGGCACCCGGCTGCACGATGTTGACCACGACCAGACCTACAATCAGCGCGATGGTCGACACGATTTCGAAGTACAGCAGTGCGTAGCCGCCGGTCTTGCCGACCGACTTCATGTCCTGCATGCCAGCGATGCCGCTGACGACGGTGCAGAAAATGATCGGGGCGATGATCATTTTGATCAGTTTGATGAACCCGTCACCCAGCGGCTTGACGGCCACGCCGAGCTGCGGATAGTAGTGACCGAGCAAGATACCGATGACAATTGCAACGATCACCTGGAAATACAGGGATTTGTACAGTGGCTGACGAGTCGTCATTGCAAAGTTCCTCAAGAGTGCGCGGGGACAACATCCATCTGTTGCCCACGACACCTCATTTGCGAACCCTCCTGCACTGGAGGGATTTGTTTTTTCGAGCTGCGCGGCGGCAAGCATCTGCCGGTTGTATCGCAAAGCCCGTGCCACCTTGCGCGAATCCCCGGCAAGCCTTTTGATATCAAGGGATGCGGGTTTTTCTTCGACAGCAACCCCTTGCGACTCAGTGGCGGATTTCCGCCCATTGCTCAAGACCGGTCCTGCAAATTGGCGGATATCCGCCTTGTTCACTGATTGAAACCGCGGCTACCATCCGTCGCTCAATGGATGGATTTGCCTGTCATGCGCGAACGCACCATCGCCAGTCATTTCGCCCGTGCCGCCCTGCGGGGTGCGCAACGGCAGGGCTACGACTATTCGGGCCTGTTACAGCAGTTGGGGATCAGCCCCGAGCTGCTCGACGAGCCACGGGCGCGCATCGCGCCGGAGCAGTTCACCCAACTGATCCAGGCACTGTGGCTGGCGTTGGGCGACGAATACCTGGGATTCGGACACGCTGCGAGCAAACCGGGCAGCTTCGCGATGATGTGCCATGCCGTGATCCACAGCCGCAATCTGGAGAGGGCGCTCAACCGCGGCTTATTGTTTTATAGCCTATTCCCCGGCGCCCCGCGCCTGACGCTGACGCGCGAAGACGAAATGATTCGCCTGAGCCTGGACGATTCGTCGCTGTGGGACCCGGACCATTTTCTCAGCGAATACCTGCTGGTGATCTGGCATCGGTTCGGCAGTTGGCTGATCGGCCAGCGCATCCGCCTGGAGCAGGCCTCGTTCAGCTACCCGCGACCGGAACACGGGGCCGAATACGATTTGCTGTTCTCTTGCCCGCTCGGTTTTTCCACATCAACGAGCACCACAGCGCAGAGCAGTCTGCTGTTTCACGGTCGTTATCTTGCGATGCCGCTGCTGCAGGACGAACGCACCCTCAAGCATTACCTTGAGCGCTCGCCTGCGGACCTGCTGTCAAAACCGGATGACGGCCACAGCCTGAGCAGCCGGTTGCGGCGCTTGCTCAGTCGCGACAGTTCACACTGGCCGGACCTGGAAGCCGTGGCCGCGCACCTGCACATCAGCCCGCAGACGCTGCGTCGGCATCTGCGCGAAGAAGGCACCAGTTTCCAGGAATTGAAGGACCAGCTGCGCCGCGACATTGCGATCTACCACCTGAGCCGCAACGACCTGCCCTTGCAGCAGATCGCCGAGGCGCTGGGGTTTTCCGAACCGTCTGCGTTTCATCGGGCGTTCAAGAAGTGGACGGGGCTGACGCCGGGGGCTTATCGGGCGCAGGAGCAGTGAGATTTGCGGTGGGTTGACTGGCCCTTTCACGAGCAAGCCCGCTCCCACATGGGTTTTGTGTACGACACAGACTCCATGTGGGAGCGGGCTTGCTCGCGAAGAGGCCAGTGAAACCACAATCCCTTCAGGATCAAACCACCGCAAACAGAATCCTGAACGCCGCACCGCCCATGGGTGAATCGCCCAGGGTCAGTCTGGCGTTGTAGCTTTCGATGATGTCCTTGACCACCGCCAGGCCAATGCCCTGCCCCGGATGCTGGCGGTCCAGGCGTTCGCCGCGCTGCAGGATGCGCGCACGCTGGTCGGGCGGTACACCGGGGCCATCGTCCTCGACGCACAACTCGATACCGCTCAGTGTCTGCCGCACGCTGACGCGCACTTCGCCCAGGCACAGGCGGTAAGCGTTCTCCAGCAGGTTACCCATCATTTCCAGCAAGGCGCCCTGCTCGATCGGCACATGACACTCGTCAGGCACATCCAGCGCCACCCGCACGCGCTTGTCGCGGTAGACCTTGTCCAGCGTGTCGCACAGGCTTTGCACCACCGGACGCAGGCGCACCTGATGACGCACCAGACCGCTTTTACGCAGGCTGGCGCGTTGCAATTGGTAGCTGATCTGCTGGCTCATGCGTTCGATCTGGGTTTGCAGCACCCATGCCTGATCCCGGTCTTCGGGGCGTTGCGCCATGTCCTCGCTGACCCCTTGCAGCACCGCCAGCGGGGTTTTCAGGCTGTGTGCCAGGTCGTCTAGGGAATCACGGTAGCGGCTGCGCTGCTCGCGCTCGCTGTACAACAAGCGGTTCAGCGAGCCGGTCAGGCGCAACAGCTCGCGGGGGTGTTGCTCGCTGAGGCTTTCGCGGGCGCCACTTTCAATTTCGTCCAGTTCCTGGCTGAGCCGGCGCAACGCCTGCAAGCCCCAGGTCAGGCCGATCCACAGCAACGCCAGCAGCACCAGCAAGGCCGCGCCGAAACCCAGATAGAGATTTTCCCGCAGGCCTTCGACGGTCTGCTCGTACTCGCGAACCGGTTGCAGCGCGACGATGCTGAATGCCGCGCTTTTGCCGCCCAGCAACTTGACCTCGACGTCATAGACGAAGAACTCCTGGCCATTGGCTTCGCTGATCCTGGCGAACTCGTTGCCACGCCCGTCATACCGCGGCTGGTAATTGATGTTTTCTTCCTGGGTGGCCTTGGAACGCCAGACCAGGTGACCTTCACGGTCGTAGATGTAACCGAGCAATCGGCTGTCGGTGAGATTGAATCGTTCGTCGGGTAATTGCGCCGGCATCTGCAGGCGGTTGTTCTCCACCCGGGCGGCGGAGATCAATGTCGTCACGTCGGACGCCAGGCGCTGCTCGATGGAATCCTGCAACGCCAGGCTGAACGCGCCCTGCATCGCGGGCAACAGCGCCAGCATGAACAACACCGCCAGGAGGGTGGCGGCGAGCATCAGGCGTACACGAAGCGAACGAATCAAGTGCAGCGCTCATTGAACAGGTAGCCGAGGCCGCGAACCGTATCGATCGGCTTGAACCCGGCCGGCCCCTCGAGCTTGCGCCGCAGGCGGCCGACCAGCACTTCGATCACGTTCGGATCACGCTCGTCGTCATCCGGATACAACTGTTCCATCAAGCGATCCTTGGCCACCACTTGCTGGTGATGGCGCATCAGGTATTCGAGGATGCGGTATTCGTAGGCCGTCAGCGCCAGCGGCTGGTCGTCGAGGGCTGCCTGCTTGCGATTGAGGTCGAGGACCAGCGGCCCGGCGACGATGGTCGACTGGGTGAAACCGCTGGAGCGGCGCAATAACGCATTGAGCCGGGCATCGAGCTCTTCGAACTGGAACGGCTTGACCACATAATCGTCGGCCCCGGCGGCGAGGCCTTCAACCTTGTCCTGCCAGTTGCCGCGTGCGGTGAGGATCAGGATCGGAAAGGCCTTGCCCCGCGAGCGCAGCTGACGGATCAGGTCCAGGCCACTCATGCCCGGCAGGCCGAGGTCGATCACCGCCAGGTCATGGTTGAACTGCTCGGTCTGGTACAACGCCTCTTCGGCATTGGCCACGGACTCGACCACATGGCCGCTTTCCGTCAGGCGGGTTTGCAGGTGATGGCGCAACAGCGCTTCATCTTCGACGACCAGCAATTTCATAACGCTCTCCTGCACATCAACAGCTCCAGAGGCACGACTCTGCATCAAGGGGGCGCGCATTGCGCTGGCGGGTATCACGACGGGCGGCTGACACCCGTTAAATCGTAACGGCCCATGAGGTCCTCTTGACGAAGTCTAATGCCATTGTGCGAGACCGACACGTTGTCGTATGTGGCGTAATAATCATTCTGGCTGCCTGGTCGGGCCAGTTGCGCCCCCCAGGCACTTTCATTGCCGACCACAGCGACGACATTGGAACAGTTCAGCACACCGGACTTTTTGACCTTGTTGCTGGTCTGTCCAGAAGTAACCCTGGTGAAGTGATCGTTGGAAGCATGGGCGGCGGCACTCACGCCCAGGACGGTGAACGCCAGAAGCAGTTGTTTAAAGCCGGTCATCGGGAGTTTCCTCATGCGCGGTTCGCGTTTTGGTAGCGGCAAGGTTAATCACCCCGCCCTGAACTCCCCCTGAACGCATTCTGAACCTAAGCTGAATCGACCCGATTCAACAGTTCCGATGAATTTCGACAGGAGATTGACCATGCGCCTTTACCTCGCTTGCCTCTTGCTGGCCTTGAGCGGACTCAGCCAGGCCGCCATCAAGACCCAGGAAATCCCCTACCAGAGCGCCGACGGTACGAAACTGATCGGTTATTACGCCTACGACGACGCGATCAAGGGCCCGCGCCCCGGTGTCGTGGTGGTGCATGAATGGTGGGGGCTCAATGACTACACCAAACGCCGCGCCCGCGACCTCGCCGGCCTTGGCTACAGCGCGCTGGCCATCGACATGTATGGCGGTGGCAAGAACACCGAGCATCCCAAGGACGCCATGGCGTTCATGCAGGCCGCGATCAAAGACAGCGCCGCGTCCAGCGCACGCTTTCAGGCCGGGCTCGACGTGTTGAAGAAGCAGCCGCAAACCGACCCGAACAAGGTCGCCGCGATCGGTTACTGCTTCGGCGGCGCCGTCGTGCTCAATGCCGCGCGCCAGGGTGTGCCGCTGGCCGGCGTGGTCAGTTTCCACGGTGCCCTGGCGACCAATTCGCCTGCCCGGCCCGGCAGCGTGAAAGCCAAAATCCTGGTCGAGCACGGCGCGCTGGACAGCATGGTGACGCCGGAAAACGTCGCCGCCTTCAAGGCCGAGATGGACAAGGCCGGCGCCGACTACCAGTTCGTCAGCCTCGAAGGCGCCAAGCACGGCTTCAGCAATCCTGACGCCGACCGCTTGAGCCACGGCGATCATGGCGGGCCGGACATTGGCTACAACAAAGCGGCGGATGAATCGTCGTGGGCGGATATGCAGGCGTTTTTCAAGAAGATATTCAGCTGATCAACCGTGGCGCGGCCTTCGTGAGCCTGCTCGCGAACGGCTGCGCCGCCGATCCGCACCTTTGCACTACCCAGCATCAAGGCAACCCGGCAAAATGCCCGACATGACTTCCCTCCCCGCCCTGCCCGCCTGCTGCACGCCCCTCGATGCCCACTGGCCGCTGCCGTTTGTGTTGCCGCAGACGGTGCTGTTGAGTACCCACTTCGATACCTCCCGACTGCTCAGCGACGATTTCCAGCGCAGCGCCATCGAAGCGCCCGCCAGCATCCAGCGCTCCGTCGCCAAGCGTCAGGCGGAATTTCTCGCCGGACGCATTTGCGCACGAGCCGCTTTGCAGCAACTGGAAGGCCTGAGCTTCAGCCCGGCCATCGGCGAGGACCGGGCGCCTGTGTGGCCGGCGCATATCACCGGTTCGATTACCCACAGCACCGGCCGTGCGGCAGCCATTGTCGCGAACAAAAGCCATTGGCGCGGGTTGGGCATGGACCTGGAAAACCTGCTCAACGCCGAACGCGCCGAACGACTGGCCGGGGAAATCCTCACCCCGCCCGAATTGCGGCGCATGGCTGCGGGCCGTCGCGAGCATCTGGCGCTGCTGGTGACCCTGACCTTTTCGGTGAAAGAAAGCCTGTTCAAGGCGCTCTATCCGATCGTCCGGCAACGTTTCTACTTTGAACACGCCGAAGTGCTGGAGTGGACCGAGGCCGGCGAAGTGCGGTTGCGGTTGCTGACCGACCTGTCCAGTGAATGGCGCAACGGCACAGAGCTGGAGGCGCAGTTCGGGGTCAAGGAGGGGCAGTTGTTGAGTCTGGTCAGTATCAGGGCCTGAAGCCCTTCGGTGCCTGTCATGGCCTCTTCGCGGGCAAGCCCGCTTCCACAGGTTTGGTGTCGCTCACAAAACTGTGGGAGCGGGCTTGCCCGCGATGAGGCCCCAAAGACAACACACTATTTCAACGCTTCTCCTGATTCCTCGGCCAGCTCAAACTGAAGCAAGCCCCGCCCAGACTTTTGCTCTTGCCGATCAACGCCCGCCCGTCATGCCAATGGATAATGCGCCGGACAATCGACAACCCCAGGCCATGCCCACCGGATGCGCGGGTGCGGCTGTCATCGAGGCGCAGGAACGGGGTGAAGATTTTCTCCCAGGCGATCTCCGGCACGCCCGGCCCGTCATCCTCGACATCCACCCGGCAGCGCTGTTGTCCCACCTGATAGCTGATCGTCACCCGTGATTGCGCGTGGCGCATGGCGTTGCTGACCAGGTTCTGCAGCGCGCGATGCAGGTAGCGCGGCTCGGCTTCGACCCAGGCGTCGTCACAATCGGCGGCCGACAGGCACAAGCCCCGCTGCACCGTGACATCGGCGCGCAACGGTGCCAGCTCCTCGATCACCTGATTGACCAGCGCGTCCAGGTCGATGCGTTGAAAAATCAGGGCCGGCGAACCTTGCTCCAGTCGCGCATAGGTCAGCATCTCGTCCACCAGGCGGTCGAGGTCCTCGATGTCGTGGTCCATGCCCTCGCAGTATTTTTCCAGGGCTTGCGGGGTGGTGGCCGAGCCGATCATTTCCAGGCCAAAGCGCAGGCGCGCCACCGGTGTGCGCAACTCGTGGGACACCGCGCGCACCAGTTCACGCTGGATCGCCAACAGTTGTTGCAGGTGTTCGGCCATGCCGTTGAACGCCGACGCCAGGCGTCCCACGGAGTCCGCACCTCGGGTCGGCACCCGCGTTTCCAGGCTGCCCTTGGCGATGCGCGTGGCCGCCGCCTCCAGGCCGCGCAGGCGGCGCTCCAACTGGCGCACCAGTAAATAGACGATCAGCCCGATCAGGGTCAGGCCCAGCGCGGCGATCAGCACCAGCCATTCCGGCGGATAGGGATTCATCTGATACAACGGGCCGATCTCCAGCACCCACGGCGTGCCGACCATGCCGGCGAACACCCGGATCGAATCACCGCCCTTGCCCAGCGCCATCACCGTGTCGCCTTCCGACACCCGACGACTCTGGTCCTCGTCCATGTCGGCGTCTTCCACCGTGACCAGCCGCAAGTCAAAGCCAAAGCCCTTGTCCTGCTTCAATTGCGCCAGGCGCACCGGTTGCTCGCCCACCGGGTAGCGCACCAATTCGTCGGCCAGCAAATAAATGGTCGCCCGGGCCAATTGCTCGCTGATCTGCTGGACTTCCCCGGTGAGCACCAACTGTTCCTTGTCGCTGACCAGGCGGTAAACCTTCGCCGCATGCGGGCCGGTCTGTTCCACCAGTGCCTGGCCGCGCAGCACGCGGGTGCGCTGGGTGAGGTCGAGGTCGGTCTCGTTGAAGGTTTTCAGCGCCAGCGGAATCCCCAGCAGCCGCTCCCACACCAATAGCGAACGGTGGCGTTCGGTCGGGTTCATCGGTTGCAGGTTGTCGGCCATCAGCGAAAACGTGCCGTGGGCCAGACGTTCACGGTACTGCTCGCTGCGCACCTGATTGAGCATGTGCAAGGCCAGCACACCGAGCACCGCCACCAGAATCAGCGCGGCGCACATGCCACCGTAAATGCGCAGGAAGATCGAGTTCACAGGGACGGGTCTACGCAGGCCTCGGGCACGAACAGATAGCCTTTGCTGCGGATGGTCTTGATCAGCCGCGGGTGCTCCGGGTCATCGCCGATTTTCGGGCGGATGCGCGATATGCGCACGTCGATGGAGCGATCCTGGCCGTCATAGCCAATACCGCGCAACGCGGTGAAAATTTCTTCCCGGGACAGAATGCGCCCGGCGTTGGCCACCAGCAGCCAGAGCAAATCAAACTCGGCGCTGGTCAGTTCGATTCCGTTGTCGTGCAACCAGGCTTCACGCAATGCGTTGTCCACCACCAGCGGGCCGAATTGCAGCCGGCGTTGTTTTTCCGGGGCGACCTCCGGGGCTTCACTGCGTCGCAGCAACGCCTGGATGCGCGCCAGCAGCAAGCGTGGGCGCACCGGCTTGCACACGTAGTCGTCGGCGCCCAGGTCCAGTCCGAGAATCTGGTCGGTGTCGTCGGTGCGCGCGGTGAGCATCAGGATCGGCCCCTCATAGCGGTCGCGAACCTTGCGGCAGATGCTCAGGCCATCTTCACCAGGGAGCATCAAATCGAGGATCACCAGGTCCGGCTGTTCCTTGAGAATACGCGCCGCCGCCAGGGCGCCATTGCCCTCGATCGACACACGCAGGCCATTGGCTTCCAGGTAATCGCGGGTCAGTTCGGCCAGACGCTGGTCGTCCTCCACAATCAGTACCTGCCAGGCTTGTTGCTCCACGGGTGACCTCTACTTGCCAAGAACGCTAATAAGGAAGGATCTGCCCGTCTTTTTGTAATGTTTTGAGAGGTTAAATCTCCTACGGGCTGGCCGATTGTATAAACGTCGCCCGCACAGAACACAAGCCGCTAAATGCGTTCGGCCAGGGCGGTTTTTTGTGATAGGGTTCGCGCCCTTAAAAATCTGCCCGGCCGTTTTCGATCGTTGAAAATCGATGAAAAAAAGCGCGGTCCAGCAGCATCGCGGCCTACACGCCGATTCGCTCTTTCACACACAATTTACGCACAGGTTTATCCACAGGTAGTACGTTGCAATCCCCCCCTAAAACGCATTATCTTGTAGCCCAGCGCAAAAAAAACCCTAGATGTAGGGTTTTACGCAAAAAACCAAACACAAACCGGACACCAATTTCAAGCGCTTTTCTTGCCTCTGTCCGGTTGAACCAAACGTATTTTCAAAAGACCAAACCGCGCACGCGGATGGCTACTGTATTTCGGCCCAAAGCGGTGGAAACGGTACGGGTGTTGCAGTCCCAACTGTCACCTCAAAGGACCAGGGTTTCAGGCCTCATGGCGTGCGACCAAAGACTTCGGCATGGAAGCGGCGCCCAATAGCACCCTTCCTACTGTCCCGAAGTTGTTATGCCCGGCCTTCGCCGGTTGTAGTGCTTCAGGACGGAACGGTGGGCACCGTTAAGGTGCCCAAACAAACATAGAGAACGTGGAGACACCCATGCAAACCGACACAACTCGCGAGAACCCGCAGGGCGCCTTGCCGCAGGCCGCTGATTCGACTTCGGATCTGTCCGCCACCGCGCCTGGCCAGCTGCGCGTGATCAAGCGTAACGGCACTGTCGTTCCTTACACCGATGACAAGATCACCGTCGCCATCACCAAAGCGTTCCTCGCAGTTGAGGGCGGCACCGCTGCCGCTTCGTCGCGAATCCACGACACCGTTGCCCGCCTGACCGAACAAGTCACTGCAACCTTCAAGCGTCGCATGCCATCGGGCGGCACCATCCACATCGAAGAAATCCAGGACCAGGTCGAACTGGCCCTGATGCGTGCCGGCGAGCAGAAAGTCGCTCGCGACTACGTGATCTACCGTGACGCTCGTTCCAAGGAACGCGCAGCCCACGCACCGGCCGAGGAAGCGGTCAACGCTCATCCGTCGATCCGCATCACCCGCGCCGATGGCACCTTTGCTCCGCTGGACATGGGTCGCCTGAACACCATCGTCACCGAAGCGTGCGAAGGCCTGGAAGAGGTCGACGGCGACCTGATCCAGCGCGAAACCCTGAAGAACCTGTACGACGGCGTGGCCCTGACCGACGTCAACACCGCGCTGGTGATGACCGCCCGTACCCTGGTTGAGCGCGAGCCCAACTACTCGTTCGTGACCGCCCGCCTGCTGATGGACACCCTGCGTGCCGAAGGCCTGGGCTTCCTCGGCGTCGCCGAGAGCGCCACTCACCACGAAATGGTCGAGCTGTATGCCAAGGCCTTGCCTGCCTACATCGCCAAGGGTATCGAATTCGAATTGCTGAACCCGGTCCTGGCCGACTTCGACCTGGAAAAACTGGGCAAGGCGATCAACCACGAGCGCGACCAGCAGTTCACCTACCTGGGCCTGCAAACCCTGTACGACCGTTATTTCATCCACAAGGATGGCGTGCGTTTCGAACTGCCGCAGATCTTCTTCATGCGCGTGGCCATGGGCCTGGCGATCGAAGAGAAGCAGAAAGAAGACCGTGCGATCGAGTTCTACAACCTGCTGTCGTCCTTCGACTACATGTCGTCGACCCCGACCCTGTTCAACGCCGGTACCCTGCGTCCACAGCTGTCGAGCTGCTACCTGACCACCGTGCCGGATGACCTGTCGGGCATCTACCACGCGATCCACGACAACGCCATGTTGTCGAAATTCGCCGGCGGCCTGGGCAACGACTGGACCCCGGTGCGTGCGCTGGGTTCGTACATCAAGGGCACCAACGGCAAGTCCCAGGGCGTCGTACCGTTCCTGAAAGTGGTGAACGACACTGCCGTTGCCGTCAACCAGGGTGGCAAGCGCAAGGGCGCTGTCTGTGCCTACCTGGAAACCTGGCACATGGACATCGAAGAGTTCATCGAGCTGCGCAAGAACACCGGTGATGACCGTCGTCGTACCCACGACATGAACACTGCCAACTGGATCCCTGACCTGTTCATGAAGCGTGTCTTCGATGACGGCAAGTGGACCCTGTTCTCGCCATCCGAAGTACCGGACCTGCACGACCTGACCGGCAAGGCCTTCGAAGAGCGCTACGAGTACTACGAAGCCCTGACCGAGTACCCGGGCAAGGTCAAGCTGTTCAAGACCATACAGGCCAAAGACCTGTGGCGTAAAATGCTGTCCATGCTGTTCGAAACCGGCCACCCGTGGCTGACCTTCAAGGACCCGTGCAACCTGCGCAGCCCGCAGCAGCACGTCGGCGTGGTCCACAGCTCGAACCTGTGCACCGAGATCACCTTGAACACCAACAAGGACGAGATCGCCGTTTGCAACCTGGGCTCGATCAACCTGCCGAACCACATCGTCAACGGCAAGCTGGACACCGCCAAGCTGGAGCGCACCGTCAACACCGCCGTACGCATGCTCGATAACGTGATCGACATCAACTACTACTCGGTGCCGCAAGCGAAGAACTCCAACTTCAAGCACCGTCCGGTCGGCCTGGGCATCATGGGCTTCCAGGACGCGCTGTACCTGCAACACATCCCTTACGGTTCCGACGCTGCCGTCGAGTTCGCCGACAAGTCGATGGAAGCGGTCAGCTACTACGCGATCCAGGCTTCCTGCGACCTGGCGGACGAGCGTGGCGCCTACGAGACGTTCCAGGGTTCGCTGTGGTCCAAAGGCATCCTGCCGCTGGATTCGCAACAGATCCTGATCGAAGCCCGTGGCCAGAAGTACATCGACGTTGACCTGAACGAAACCCTGGACTGGGCACCGGTGCGCGCCCGTGTGCAGAAAGGTATTCGTAACTCCAACATCATGGCCATCGCACCGACCGCAACCATCGCCAACATCACCGGCGTGTCGCAGTCGATCGAACCGACCTACCAGAACCTCTATGTGAAATCGAACCTGTCGGGCGAATTCACCGTGATCAACCCGTACCTGGTTCGCGACCTCAAGGCGCGCGGCCTGTGGGACTCGGTGATGATCAACGACCTGAAGTACTACGACGGTTCCGTGCAGCAGATCGAGCGCATCCCGCAAGAACTCAAGGAGCTCTACGCGACTGCCTTCGAAGTGGACACCAAGTGGATCGTCGATGCGGCAAGCCGTCGCCAGAAGTGGATCGACCAGGCTCAGTCGCTGAACCTGTACATCGCTGGCGCTTCGGGCAAGAAGCTGGACGTGACCTACCGCATGGCCTGGTACCGTGGCCTGAAAACCACTTACTACCTCCGTGCCCTGGCCGCGACCAGCACCGAGAAGTCGACCATCAACACCGGCAAGCTGAACGCTGTTTCCAGCGGCGGCAACCACGGTGACGATTCGGTCCTGGCAGCACCGGCCGGCCCTGCTCCAGTGCCGAAGGCCTGCGCCATCGACGAGCCGGATTGCGAAGCTTGCCAATAAGCTGAGCCGGTAGGCGCT
This sequence comes from Pseudomonas fluorescens, assembly GCF_902498195.1. Taxonomy (GTDB): domain Bacteria; phylum Pseudomonadota; class Gammaproteobacteria; order Pseudomonadales; family Pseudomonadaceae; genus Aquipseudomonas; species Aquipseudomonas fluorescens_BU. The sequence goes on from NZ_CABVIY010000007.1 coordinate 446,373, forward strand.
GAAAGGCGCTTACTTGAAACCCCCGATCAATCCTCTGGATGGGTCGGGGGTTTTCTTTTGCCCCCTCAAATCAAGAGATCGCAGCCTCGTTTCACTCGACAGCTCCTACCTTGGAATGCGATTCCCTGTAGGAGCTGCCGAGTGAAACGAGGCTGCGATCTTTCGATCTTTAACAGCCATAAAAAAACCCCTCTTGCGAGGGGTTCTTTATGCAGCAGTACCCAATATCAGGTCATCTGAATGATGGTCTGCATGATGGTGCTCTGGGTGGAGATGGTCTTGGCGTTCGCCTGGTAGTTGCTTTGCGCCTTGATCAGCTCGACCAGTTCATTGGTCACGTTGACGTTGGACTCTTCCAGGGAGTTGGAGCGGATCGAGCCCAGGGTGCCGGTTTCCGGTGCATCGTAGCCTGGAATACCCGAAGAATAGGTTTCTTTCCAGCTGGTGCCGCCCACTTGCTGCAGACCTTGTTCGTTGGTGAAGCTGGCGAGCGCGAGCTGGCCGATCGGCTTGGTCTGGTAGTTGCTGAAGTTGGCCAGCATCACACCGCTGCCGTCGATGGTCAGGTTGCTGATTTGGCCAGTGGCGTAGCCGTTCTGCGCAGGAATCGAACGTGCGGTATCGGCGTTGAACTGGGTGGTATTGGACATGGCGATGGTGATGCCTTTCGGGTCAGCTGCGGCGCCGTTTGTCGCCCACACACCGTTGGTCATTTTACCCGGTATCCATCCCGTGATTGTCAAATCAGGGCTTACGCCAACGGGCGTCACCAGCTTGCCGCTCGTGTCGAATTTCAGGACCGAAGCAACCGGCGCGACGACAGTAGGGTCGGTGCCATTCGGGTTGCGCCCGTCAATCAGGGTATAGGTATCCCACGTGTTCGGGCCCGTCTTGACCATGAATTGATCCAAGCTGTGCTCATTACCCTGAGTGTCGTAAATCGGGGTACTGAACTGCTTGGTGAATGTCGCCGCCTTGGTCGGATCGAACTTGTTGGCAGCCACAGTCTGGTCGATAACCGGCTCCGAAGAATTCAGGTTGATCGTCGACGAAACCGTGGTCGTTGTTTTCGGTGCCAGGTTGGAGGTGTCGATCCGCAGGTCTTTCAACACACCATTGACGATCTTGCCATTGGCATCCACGCCGTAACCCTGCACGCGCGACGAGCCGTCGGAGTTGGTGACGTAACCTTCCTTGTCGACCTTGAACGTACCGGCACGGGTGTAGGACAGCGAGCCGTTGTTGTTCAGCACGAAGAAGCCGGAGCCGTTGATACCCATGTCCAGCACGTTACCGGTGCCGCTGGTGATATCGCCCTGGGTAAACTGCTGGGAAACACTGGCCAGGCGCACACCGCTGCCGACCGTGTTCTTGCCTGTACCCAGCTTGGTTGCCGAGTACACATCTTCGAATTCCGCGCGGGACGATTTGAAGCCGACCGTCGCCACGTTGGCGATGTTGTTGCCGGTCACGTCCAGTTGTTTGTTGGCTGCATAGAGACCGCTAAGGCCGATATTGAAAGACATATTCCACTCCTTTGTGCCGTATTAGTCGGCTCTATATACCAATGGTTTGCACTTTGGACAGGGCGATGCTGCCCAGCCCGGCCAGATTGAGCATCAACTCGCCGCCGGTCTGGCTGATGGTGACGCTGTTGACGGTCGCCGGCAGGTTGGTGACCAGCGCCACGGCCTGGTCATCGATGGTGGTGTTCGCCGTGAAGGTGTAAGTGCCCGATGCCACCGCGTTGCCGGCTTCGTCCTTGCCATCCCAGGTGAAGCTGGCATTGCCGGCTTTCTGGTCGGTCAGCTCGAGGGTGCGAACGACCTTGCCGTCTTTGTCGGTGATCTTCAGGGTGGTCGAGGCCACCGATTGCGGGATCACGATCGAACCGGTCAAGCTCTTGCCGCTTTCGACCACGGCCTTGTCACCCGGCGCAATGACCGAACGGCCCACCAGGGAGGAAGCCTGCAAGGCCTGAGACGAGTTGTAGTTGCTGGCGATGCCGCTCACGGTGCTGTTGAGCGTGGTGATGCCTTCCAGGCTGCTGAACTGCGCCAGCTGCGCCACGAACTCGCCATTGCCCTGGGGCTCCAGCGGGTTCTGGTTTTTCAGTTGCGTCACCAGCAGTTGCAGGAACGCATCCTTGCCCAAGGCCTTTTTGCCGGTCGCACTGCCAGCCGCCGAGGCCAGGCTGTCATCGGTCTTGGTCTTGACTGCGGAGTTGGCCAGGATGTCGTTGAGGCTCAAGCCACTGGTGGTATCGGAAACACTCATCTGAGTCGCCCCTTATCACTGACCGAGGGTCAGGACTTTCTGCATCATGGTTTTGGCGGTGTTCATCATTTCGGCGTTGGTCTGGAACGAACGGCTCGCGGAAATCATGTCGGCCATTTCTTCCACCACGTTGACGTTCGGGTAGTAGACGTAGCCCTTGGCATCGGCCGCCGGGTGGTTCGGTTCGTAGCGCGCTTCGAGGTTGCTCTGGTCTTCGACCACGCCCAGCACCTGTACGCCCTGACCCGCCGCGTCCTGGTTCTGGAACAGCGAATCGCTGCCGCCGCTCTGGCTGCCCTGGAACATGGTGGCGAATACCGGGTGACGCGCGCGGTAGGTCTGGTCGATGCTCGACGAGACCGTCTCGGCGTTGGCGATGTTCGACGCGACGGTATTCAAGCGAGTGGTCTGGGCACTCATGCCGCTACCGGCAATGTTGAAAACACTGGATAGAGACATGGCTTACTCTCCGCGCAGGGCTGAAACCAGCCCTTTGAATTTGCTGTTGAGCAGGGTGAAGCTGGCCTGGAAGTTGACCGCGTTTTCCGCGTAGTTCGACTGTTCCAGCTGGGCGTCCACGGTGTTCTGGTCGATCGAGGGTTGCATCGGCGTGCGGTACATCAGCGACTCGTCGCCATTGCCCAGGCCTTCGGCTTCGATATGCCGGCTGTTGGTCATGTTCAAGGCGAACGTGCCGTTTTTGGCTTTATCGCTCTGCGCCTCGAGCACTTTCGAGAACTCCAGGTCCCGGGCCTTGTAGTTCGGGGTGTCGGCGTTGGCAATGTTGTTGGCCAGGACTTCGGCACGCTGGGCGCGGAAGCCCAGTGCCTTTTCGTGAATGCCGAGCGCGTTATCGAAGCTGATGCTCATGTCGGGAAACCTTCGGGTGACCTGATTTTTCGTAACATGGACATAGCAAGCGTCATGCCAATTCAAAAAAGCCCGTAAACCGGGGCTTTGCGGGCAACGGCAAGGCGGCAATGCCAGAAAAGCGGCAACCGGCTTCCGCTGGATGCCGCTTTTCTGCCGCTCAACTCCATTTTCAAGAACACCACCTGACCCCGTGGGAGCGGGCTTGCTCGCGAATGCGGTGTGTCAGTCGACATCCACATTGACTGAAGCACTGCATTCGCGAGCAAGCCCGCTCCCACCATGAATTTTGACAGGCATAAAAAAACGGGAGCCCCTTGAGGACTCCCGCTCTTCGATCACACCCACCCGTCATTTAGCCTGGTAAATAATCCCCGGGCTGCACTGGACCATCTGGTAATGATCCGGCAATCCATTCAGCGCTTCGGACGCGCCGAGGAACAGATACCCGCCCGGCTTCAACGTGCTGTGAATGCGCAGCAGAATGTCCTTCTTCACTTCGGCAGAGAAGTAGATCAGGACGTTGCGACAAAACACGATGTCGAACTTGCCGAGGCTGGCGTAGCTGTCCAGCAGGTTGAAGGAACGGAACTCCACCCGACTCTTGATCGGCGCCTTGATCGCCCAGCGTCCCGGCCCTTTCGGGTCGAAATAACGCTGCAAGCGCTCGGGCGACAGGCCGCGGCCGATGGCCAGGCTGTCGTACTCGCCCGTCTTGCAATTATTCAGCATGGTGCCGGAAAGGTCGGTGGCCACAATCTGCACCCCCATCTTCAACTGGCCCATGTTGACCCGCTCGAACTCGTCGATGGACATCGACAGCGAGTACGGTTCCTGGCCCGACGAGCACGCCGCCGACCAGATCCGCAGACGCTGGCCGGGACTGGCCTTGATCGATTCAGGCAGCACCTTGTTCTTCAAGACTTCAAAGGGATAGGTATCACGAAACCACAGGGTTTCGTTGGTGGTCATCGCGTCCACCACCATCTCGCGCAACCCGCTGCGCGGCTGGGTCTGGATGCGCTGGACCAACTCACCCAGGGACTTGATGCCTTGCTGCTCCATCAGCTTGTTGAGACGGCTCGAGACCAGATACTGCTTGTTTTCACCCAGCAAAATGCCACAGGCTTTTTCCAGGAATACCCGGAACTGTTCGAAATCCAAATTACCCGTAGACAATGCTGCCGCCTCTTAAATCGTGTTGACTGCCAGGGACCGGACGCCCCTAGCTGATGTCTGCTGCTTTGATCCGGTCGACTACCCGGGATGCCAGGTCATCAGGACGGAATTTGGCCAGGAAGTCATCGGCACCGACTTTCTTGACCATCGCCTGATTGAATACGCCCGACAACGAAGTATGCAGGATGATATGAAGCTTTTGCATGCGAGGGTCGTTGCGGATCTCGGCCGTCAGGGTGTACCCGTCCATCTCCGGCATCTCGATGTCGGAGATCATCATCAGGAACTCTTCTTCCGGCTTCTTGCCCTCATCGACCAGTTTGCGCAGGTATTCCAGCGCTTGCCGGCCGTCGTTCAACGCCACCACCTCGACACCCACGGTTTGCAGGCAACGCGTGACCTGCTTGCGCGCCACCGATGAGTCATCGACCGTCAGCACACGCAGCGAAAGCGCCTTGTGCTGGGTTTCGACATCCACCACGCCGACGGAAATCGCTTCCGGTGTCGGCGCCACTTCCGCCAGCACCTTCTCGACGTCGATGATTTCGACTAACTGATTGTCGACCCGAGTCACAGCCGTCAGGTAATGATCGCGGCCGGTGCCCTTGGGTGGCGGATGAATCTCTTCCCAGTTCATGTTGACGATGCGTTCCACCGAGCGCACCAGGAAACCCTGGGTCTTGGTGTTGTACTCCGTGATGATCACGAAGGGATTGTTCTTGTCCTTCAAGGCTCCGGAGCCGGTTGCCATTGCCAGATCAAGGATCGGTATGGTCGCGCCCCGAATATTTGCCACGCCGCACACGACAGGACTGGACTTGGGCATCAGCGTCAGTTGGGGGCATTGCAGCACCTCCCGAACCTTGAAGACGTTGATCCCATACAGCTGCTGGCCGTCGAGACGGAACAACAACAGCTCAAGACGATTCTGTCCCACCAGTTGCGTGCGCTGGTTCACCGAATCCATTACACCCGCCATGCCCAGACTCCTACACCAACGCTAAGTGTTGTTGCGACGCACATTCATCTCTAAACGGCACGGCGCTTGCTTTTTATCTTTCCATGAACACAGAACCGACATTTTTCCGACGCCCCGTCACACCCTACCGCAGAATCCTCGGCGTGATGGCGGCTGTGTGCCTGTTCAACACTGGCAACCCTGCCCTCGCGGACACGGTTACCTTGCCTGACATGCTTATCGGCGTCACCCAGGGCTTTCTTGAGTTCACCGTAGAAGACTATCTGGCCACCAGTCAAACGGAGGGTCGCTACGAAATCCAGGTCAACCAGCTCGACCCGCGCCTGCGCATGCCCATGTGCGACAAGGAATTGACAGCCAGTTTGGAGAGCCCGGCCAAGCCATTGGGGCGGGTGACAGTCAAGGTTCGTTGCGAGGGATCATCGCCGTGGACCGTCTTCGTACCCGCTCAAGTCCGCCTGTTTCGCGACGTCGTGACGACCTCGCGGCCCCTGCGCCGCGCGGGCATTGTCGAGCCTGGCGATGTCACCCTGCGCGAGCGCGATATCAGCGTCATCAACCAGGGCTACCTGACCTCCCTGGACCAGGCGATCGGGCAACGACTTACCCGACCAATGGTCGCCGATCAGGTCATCACGCTGGTGCATCTTGAACAGGCGGAAGTCATCCGCAAGGGCGACCAGGTGGTGATTACGGCCCGCAGTGGTACGCTCAGCGTGCGAATGCCCGGCGAAGCGCTGTCCAACGGCGGCATGGCCGAACAGATCAGGGTAAAGAACCTCAACTCCCAGCGAGTCATCAAGGCGCAAGTCACCGCGCCGGGCCAGGTGGAAGTGTCTATGTGATCAATCCTGCGAGGCCCTGTGTTCGTGAAGATGTGGCGCTGGCCATGGCTGTTCCCTAAACTGTGCCCATGCAAGGCAAGCGGCGGCATGCGCAAGCTCATTGATAAATGAGCCTAAAGTTTTTCAGGGTATGGCCGAAAACATGGCAAGCGTCCAAATTCCCAGAGGTTTTTTATCATGGTCATCGATTTCAGCCGTTTGAACAGCTCCTCGTCACTTACGGGCAGTACACGTACCAGCGTTGCCAAGGAAACCGCCGATGCCGGCAAATCCGCGCCGCTGAATACCCCGGCCGAACAGGCCACTACCGCCACCGCCGGGGAATCGGTACATCTCAGCAATGAGGCTCAACAGTTGCAAAAGGTCACGGATACGCTGCGCGATCAGCCTGTCGTCGACAAAGCCCGCGTGGCCGAGTTGAAAGCAGCGATTGCCGATGGCAGCTATAAAGTCGACAGCAACCGTATCGCCAGCAAACTGCTCAACTTCGAAGCCCAGCGCTAGGCCACGGCCCGCGCCAGGCTTTTGGACGCTTAAAACCCAAGGCCAGCCATGCACGACACTAATTTACTGCAACTGATCACCGACGACTTTGCTCCAGCGCAACAACTGCTGGAATTACTGCGTACCGAATCCCTCGCCTTGCATGGTCGCGACATGTACCTGCTCGAAGACATCCTGGCGCAGAAGCAGGCATTGATCATTTTGCTCGAACAGCATGGCCGCAAGCGCAGCGAAATCCTCGCCAGTCTCAACCTGCCCACCAACCGCATCGGCCTTGAGCAACTGGCCAGCCAGTCGAGCGTGGGCGACACGTTGCTGGCACAAAGCGACGTGCTGACCGATCTTCTGACCCAATGCCAGGCCGCCAATGCCAACAACGGCCAGTCGATCCTGGTGCAGCAGGCCGCCACGGCCACCCAACTGAAAATCCTGACCGGCGGTGAACCTCCAGCGCTCTATGACGCCAGCGGAACGTTTTCCAAGCTTGTGAAACCGCGCCCGCTCAGTCAGGCTTAGGCCCGTCGATGAGCACGCCCTATCAAGACGCGAAACATGCTGGCAAAATGCTGGCTAGCCGTAGTCAAAATTTGTCTGGAGATTGATTAACCGTGTCCAATGCCTTAAATGCGGAAGATGCTCCGCAGCCACCCAAGGTGCTCAGCACGCCCCTGGAAATCTCCGGCACCCTTCGCCAGCTGCAAGAAAGCCATGACCCGCTGATCATCACGTTCCACGAGCGCAGCCAGCGCTTCCAGAGCTATCTGGTGGACATCGACCGCGACAGCAACATGATTGCCCTGGACGAAATGATCCCCCGCGACGGCGAACGCTACCTGCTGGCCGGCGAACCGTTCAAGGTCGAAGGCTTCCACGAAGGCGTACGCATCGCCTGGGAAAGCAACGGCTCGCTGGCCATCGATGAATCCGGTGACACCCGCTGCTACCGTGGCACGCTGCCCGATGAAGTGGTCTACCACCAGCGCCGCAATGCGTTCCGCGCGGCCTTGAAACTGGCGCAACTGGTCGACGTCGATCTGGATGGCGAGAAACTCAAGGCTCCCATCAGCGGCAAATTGCTGGACATTTCGGCCACCGGATGCAAATTGCGCTTCGCTGGCGACATCACCGGCAGCCTGCAGCTGGGCCAGGTCTATGATCGTTTCATGGCCGCCCTGCCCTTCGGCAAGATGACCGCGCCGGTCGAACTGCGCTACCTGCACTTCGAAGAAAAAATCTCCACCACCTTTGCCGGCGTACGCTTTCATAACATGAGCGGACTGGTGCAACGGCAGGTCGAGCGGTTCGTCTATCAGTTGCAACGCGAAGCGCGGCGCTTCGACAAAGACGACCTCTGATACAACGCCTCAACAAAAAACGGGCAGTCCCTTGCGGTGACTGCCCGTTTTTTATGCCTGAAGGTTACGGCCTGGCTTCGGTAAAACTTTGCTCGCGCCCCGAATCCGGTTCCTCTTTGGGTGCATCGGCTTGCGGCTCCGATTCGGGCGCCGGTTCAGCAGGCGGCGAATTCTGCATCTGATCCTGCACCACTTGCTCGTCGACCCGAGGGTCCAGGCAAGCCACCAGTGGCGAACTGGACATGCTGTCCGGCATGGCCACGTGGTGCAACGGCGCATCGTCTACCTGATGCAGATTGGTGACCGCTTTCGGGCGAATTCGCCACACCAGCACCAACGCGAAGAAACTGAAGAACGCATACAGCATCTGACTGCCGAAAAGCTTCATCAGCACCCCCGCCGCCAGCGGACCGATGCTGGCACCGACGCCATAGGTGACCAGTAACATGGCCGTCAGCGACACGCGACGATCGGCCTCGACATGGTCGTTAGAGAAGGCGACTGCCAGCGGATACAAGCAGAACTTCACCAGCGAACAGAGGAAGCCGGCAATAAACAGCACCTCAAGCGGCACCTGCTTCAAGATCGCCAATGGCAATGCAGCAAGCGCGAGGATGAAGGCAAAACTGCGGATCAAGAGCGCCCGGTCATAACGGTCGGACAACCAGCCCAACGGCCACTGCACCACAAGGCCGGCGAAAATGCAGCTCCCCATGAACAGACCGACCTGTTCCGTGGACAACCCCTGCTGCGAGGCATACAGCGGCGCGAGACCGTAGAACGAGCCGATGATCAGCCCCGCCCCCAGCACCGTGCTCAATGACTGAGGGACTCGCTTGATGAAGAATCGCGGCTCCATGGGCGCCGGGTGCAGTGGTGCCGGATGGATGCGCCGAGTCAGCGCCACCGGCACCAGGCACAGCGCAAAGCACAAGGCGACCAGCATTAACAGTTCCAGGCCCAGGCCCGGGTGCATGACCAGAATCAGCTGACCCAACACCAGCCCCAGGTACGAGGCAATCATGTAGCCGCTGAATACGGTGCCGCGCTGCGAGGCTTCGGCCTGCTCATTGAGCCAACTTTCGATGACCATGTACTGGCACATCATGCCCAGGCCGACAATGACCCGCAGGAAAATCCAGGCCGGCAGCCAGTCGACCAACCCATGTCCGAGCACCGCTGCGCCGACGATCCCGGCACAGGCCGAATAGGCGCGAATGTGCCCGACGCGGGCAATCAGGCGATGGCCAATCTTGCCGCCCAGCACCAGGCCGAAATAGTTGGCGGCCATCAATGCGCCGACCCATAAGCTGTCGACGTGATCGGCCGCCAGGCGCAAGCCCAGGTAGGTACTCAGTAAGCCGGAGCCGATCAACATCATCAGCGAGGCGAAATAAAGCGCTCGAAAGGGTTTCCAGATTTGGCGCATCGGCGTTCCGAGCGGCTCCTTGCAGTGAGAAACGGGTTACCGAACGATAGCCCGATATAGACGGTGCGTCAGGCCTGGGCGGCTAGAACACGCCGTTCCCAGGGGGTAATTTCATCAAGGAAGCTGGTCAGCTCCAGGGTCTTCGAAGCGATGTAGCCTTCGATGAACGTCTCGCCGAACAGTTCCTTCGCCAATTGGCTACGTGTCAGACGCTCCAGCGCCGCATGCAAGGTACAGGGTAATGAAAGATTGTCAGGCACCTTGAATTCACCCTGGATCGGCTCGCTCGGCTCCAGTTTATGCTCAATGCCATGCAACCCCGCGGCCAGGCTGGCGGCGATCGCCAGATACGGGTTGGCGTCCGCCCCGGGCAATCGATTTTCGACCCGACGAGCGACCGGTGAACTGGCCGGAATGCGCAAACCCGCCGCCCGATTGTCATGGGACCAGCAAGCATTATTCGGTGAGGCATAGGGGTGGCACAAGCGCTGGTACGAATTAACGTTCGGCGCAAACAAGGCCGTGAAATCCGCCATGCAAGCCTGCTGACCGGCGATGAAATGACGAAAAATCGAGGTCGGCTCACCGGCTTCGTTACTGAACACGTTTCGTCCCGTGCCGGTGTCGACGATGCTCTGGTGAATGTGCATCGAACTGCCTGCGGTATGTGCCAGCGGCTTGGCCATGCAGACCACCGTCAGGCCATGCTTGAGCGCGACCTCCTTGAGTAAATGCTTGAACAGGAATGTCTGGTCGGCCAGCAGCAACGGATCGCCGTGCAGCAGGTTGATCTCGAACTGGCTGACGCCCATTTCGTGCATGAAGGTATCGCGAGGCAAGCCCAGAGCCGCCATGCACTGGTAGACCTCATTGAAAAACGGCCGCAAACCATTATTGGAACTGACACTGAACGCCGAATGCCCCCCCTCGCGACGACCATCCAGGCCAACGGGCGGCTGGAAAGGCTGAGTCGGATCGATATTGGGCGCGAACACAAAAAACTCCAGTTCGGTTGCGACCACCGGCGCCAGGCCAAGGGCTGTGTAACGCGCGATGACCGCCTTGAGTTGACCACGAGTCGACAGCGTTGAGCTTTCGCCCGTCAATTCGTCCGCATCGCAAATGGCGAAGGCTCGCGGTTGCTTACTCCAAGGCAAGCGATGGATTTGCGCGGGGTCTGGAACCAGCGCCAGGTCGCCGTCGTCGCTGCCGTAAAACCGGGCTGGCGGATATCCGCCCATGATGCATTGCAGCAGCACACCCCGCGCCATCTGCAAACGCCGTCCCTGGAGGAAACCCTCGGCGGTCATCACTTTGCCACGCGGCACACCGTTCAAATCCGGCGTGACGCATTCAATCTCATCAATGCCCGTCAAACGCTCCGCGAGTGATTCCAGGCCATCGGTTGTCATGACGCTATCCTTGTTATTGTGCGGGCCGTGAACGGCGACCCGTACAAAATAGGCTCCGCGTGTTCGGAATATCAAGCAGCGTCAAACAAAAAGCTGCGAGCCCGCAGAACCATCAAGGCAGATAGAGACTGAAAACGCCACCACCCAATGGACCGCCATTACTGATTTCGGTACGCCCGCCGATTCCGTTGCGTTGATGCAAGGCCGCAATCCGACCGGCAAAATACAACCCCAGGCCCGTGCTGCCGCTGCTGTGGTTGATACCCTGCACGTAATCCGCCTGACGCTCGATCATGTCGGCTGGATAGCCTTCACCGTCATCGTTGATGGTCAGTACCAGCTGCCCGGCTTCGTCGCTGACGCTGATCAACACCGCGTGCCGAGCGTATCGAAGGGCATTGTTGATGCAATTGGCCAGGACCGAGGCGATCAGCTCTCGATCGAAGAAACCCAGGGGACTCAAGGGGTCCACTTCAAAGGTCGCTGCAATACCGCGACTGGCGAATACATCCTGGTGACAGGCCAATTGCGCTTCGATGAAATCGTCCAGTTCATGGTAGGCCGGCTGCAAGGGCATCTGATTGACACCCAGTTTGTACAACCCCAGCAACTGCACGAGCATGCCGTTGAGGTGGGCGAACTCGAATTCGATCACCCCTTGCTCCGGGGTATGACGCGAAGGGTTGGGCAGCTTTGCCAACCATTGGCTGTGGGCCTGCATCAGCATGGCCAACGAGTTCTTCATGTCGTGCACGGTGGAAGCGATCACCGTGGAGAAATCCAGGGTCTGCTGATGGTCATTCATTCGCCAAACGCCTTGCTTTTGAGCTTCTGATAACGCGGATAACGCGCATCGGTATCAGGCATCAGACCGACCATTTTCAGGCAAGTCCGACATTCTTCGAGTTCGGCAGAGGGCACACTGGTGTCGGTGCCATGCAACAGGGCTTGTGCCATGTTGAGCGCGATGCTGATGTTCTTGGGCTGCATCCCCAGGGCCTTGCGGAATACCTCCCGGGCCTCCACCAAATTGCCAGTCTTGTACACGCGCACGCCCTGACGATTGAGATCGGCAGCCGCGTTCCCGGAATTCAGAATGCTTGGATCGTCAGTCAGCTTGGCAATGCCCTTCATGACCGTCGGATCATCGCCGTAGATTTCTGCGCAGTTTTTCAGCATCGAGGCCCCAGCATCGTTTTGCCCCAGCATCTGCAATTGCTTGGCAACCAATAGCGCCGCTTCGGCGCTCATGAACTGCTCCATGCCATCGAGGCGCATCATGGCTTGCTCGGTTAGCTTTTCAGCGGTCTCGGCGTCATTGAGCAACAGACTGGTAGCCTTCATCAGCCGAGCACGGATTTGCAGGCCGGGATCGGACGGATTCTCCTTGGCCACCGCACTCAGAGTCGTGTTGATTTCCAGGCGGGTCCGGGTATCCAGGCCTTTCTCGCTACCTTTGCTGATCAAGGCGTGGGCCAGTCCTAGATTACTTTCAGCATCCTTGAAACGTGACTGGGCACCTTGTGCAACCGCTTGGCGGTAGGCTTTGGAGGCGGTGTCAAAATCTTCGTTGGTCATCGCCAACTTGCCCAACTGCGCCTGGCGACGCACTGCCAGTGGCGACAGGCGAATAGCCTCTTCCAGCACTCTCTGGGCGGATTTGGTGTCCCCCTCGGCGACCAACACATCGGCCATGCCGTCATAGAGTGCCGGCATCATCGGGAAGACTTTCAGGGCTTTCTCATAGATGCCTTTAGCCTGCGCAACTTGCCCCCGTTTGAACAGCAACTTGCCCAGCCCGGCAAACGCCCAGGGTAAAGGTCGATCAGCAATAATGCTGTCGTAAAGACGCTCCAGCGCCTCATTCTGATTCAAGTCGCGCAACGCATCGGCGCGGTAGCGCAGGCACAACGGCGAGTAACGGATGTCTTGCTTGCACAGCGCAATGCAGGCGTTAAGCACCTCTGCCGGTTTCCCACGGTCGAGGGCCTGCAGGATTGGCTTGAGCAGGGTCTTGCGCTGCTCCAGACGCTCAAGGCGCTGGGCCAGGCCAGAACGGTTGAAGGGCTTGGTCAAATAAGCGTCGGGTTCATGCTCCAGCGCGCTGAGCACCATGGCCTGGCTGGTTTCGGCAGTGACCATGACGAATACGCTTTCGTGGCTGATCAGCTTCTCAACCATCAGATCTTCAAGTACCTGCTGACCGTTTTTCTTTCCATCGCCCAGGTGGAAATCCTGCAGGATGAAATCGTAGGACTTCTGCGAGCACATTTTCAGCGCCTGTTCGCCTGTGTCGGCGGTATCGACATCCTTAACGCCCAACTCACGGAGCATGGACCTGACCGAGCTGCGGAAGTCCGAAAAATCATCGACGATCAGAAAGCGCTTTTGGTGATACGACAGCATCGAAGATTTCCAGGCAATTTAAGAGAAGAGCCGAAAGGCAAATACACGAACAAGGTCAGCTTCACCGCCCTTCCAGCGGGCAGATGATAGCTAGTAGCCATAGGCTATCAAGCGATTTCTCTTGAGCTGCGATAACCCTTGTAGGCTACAAGAAGCGAGGATCGCTGTGACCTTATGGTTATCGGCCAGTGGTAGCGTTCTCTTGAAGCAACTGGCGTGTAAATGCGTCTTTGCCTCGCGATAAAAGACGAACAAAGTGGCGTGGAAGCTGGATTTTTCAGACGCCACTTTTTCGCAGGCAAAAACAAAACCCCAACTGCTTTCGCAATTGGGGTTTCGGAATTTAATCTTGACGATGACCTACTCTCACATGGGGAAACCCCACACTACCATCGGCGATGCATCGTTTCACTTCTGAGTTCGGGATG
>NZ_CABVIY010000008.1 GCF_902498195.1 Pseudomonas fluorescens
CCCGGTGGAGCTGGAGACGCAGATCAACGCGATCGTCGGCGTGGTCACCAATGGCCTGTTCGCGGCGCGTCCGGCGGATCTGCTGTTGTTGGGGACCAGTGAAGGCGTGAAGACCCTGCGCGCGGAGTAAGCCGTACGCAAAACCCTTGTGGGAGCGGGCTTGCTCGCGAAAGCGATGTGTCAGCCGACATTCATGTAGCTGACACATCGCTTTCGCGAGCAAGCCCGCTCCCACATTGGAGGTGGGGTGCAGGTCAGTTTTGCGCTGGTTTCTTGAAGACGTAAAACAGATTCGGTTCGCTCACCAGGTACATCGTACCGTCGTCATCCATGGCGATCCCTTCCGCTTGCGGCACAGTCTTCTGCAATCCTTGGCGCCCCTTGCTCAGCGACATGGTGCTCAGCGGCCGCCCGTCCACATCCAGCTCCAGAATCAGCCGCGACTCGTCGGACAGCGCCAGCAAGTGGCCACTGCGCTCGTCATATTGCAGGCTCGACAGATCGCGCACGAACATCCCGGCATCCCGCTTGGGGTTGTTGACGACGTGCACCGCGTAGGATTTTTCCGGATTGAAATGCGGAAACCCATGCACTTCGTAGATCAGCATCGGGTCGCGCTCCTTGGCGACAAACAGGCGCTTGCCCACCGAGTCATAGGCCAGGCCCTCAAACCCTTTGTTGCCCGCCATGTGCACGCCGAGGGTCATCTGTTCCGCATCGGCGGAATCGAGAAAGGTGGTGCCTTGCTCCAGATGGATCTTGATCAGCCGCTGCTCGCGCTCATCGGTAATCACATAGGTGTCGGCACTGATGAACTCGACGGCTTCCGGATCGCCAAAACCGACCAGGGCAATGCGGCGCAGGATCTTGCCGTCGAGGGAGAGTTCGATCAGCTCGGAATTCTTGTTGGTGACGGTGAACAGGCTTTTGCGCACCGGATCATAGGTCAGCGCTGAAACATCGTCATCCAGCCCTTCGATAACCTGCCCCTCCAGCACCACCCGATACTGGTCCAGGCCAATGGATTGAGTACTCAACGGCTGCCAGAGGGTGTGCAGGTTGAACCAGGCGCGTTCGAACAGGCGCAGGTACTGGCCAATCGCAATCAACACGACCAGCGCAATCATCGACACGATGAACATCAGGGGTTTGGGGCGGGCTAATCGACGCATTGGGAGGGCAGGCTCAGAATCAGAACAGGCGGATGAAATACCACGGCTGTCTGAATTAAAGCTTAATGGCCACTTGCCCGCTCCTACAACCCGACGGCGAAAATCCTACAAAACGCCTTCAACGCTGTTTTTCGAAGCGGTAGAACAGGTTCGGCTCGCTCACGATGTACACCGTTCCCGCCTCGTCCATGGTCACGCCTTCGGCACGGGGAATGGTGTTTTTCAGGCCATTGAAACCACGCAGCAGGGTCATGAAACTGACCTGCTCGCCTTTCTCGTCCAGTTCCAGCAACAGGTGGGAATCGGCCGACAACACCAGCGTGTGGCCGGTCCGCGGGTCGATGGCCAAGGCTGACAGATTGCGCACGTCCAGCTCGTCACTGGCGAGCTTCTGCTTATCGCCAATCAGTTTCTGGCCGTCGCTTTTCCAGGTGAACAGCGCCGGCGGACGTTCCTCACCCAGCAGCAGTTGTTGATGGCGTGAATCCCAGGTGACGGCTTCGAAGGCCTTGTTCTGGTCTTTCGAAGGGCCGAGGTCATATTGGGTGAAATCGGCAATGTTCAGCTCACGGGTATCGGCATCGACCTTGACGACAGTGACTTGATGGTTGCGCTCATCGACAATCGCCAGGAGCCCGTTACCCATCACCGTGACACCTTCGGGATTGCTCCAGCCCACCAGCGGCATTTTGCGCAGCACATCACCCTGCAGGGACAGTTCGACCAGGAACGGGTTTTTGCCCATCACCGAAAACAGGGTTTTGGTCCGGGGGTCGTAGGCCACGTCCGAGGCTTCATCCTTTTCCATGCCCGGCAGCGGCTTGGCATCGATCACCGCGCGGTAATCCGGCAGCCAGATGCTCTGCTGACGCTCGGCGGGGCTTTCGAAACGCTCCTGCAGCCAGAGCAGGCCACGGTCATCCCAATGCATCGCAAACGCGAGGCCGTACGCAGCGGCGACCACCAGCAACAGCCAGGTGTACCAGCGCAAGGCGAAGCGCGAGCGGCGAGCGGTTTTCAGCGAAGGGAACGGTTGGGTGGCCATCAGGTCGTGCATCCAGAAATTCAGGCTATGGGTAATAGCACAATTGGGACCGGCTCAGACGCCGAAAACCCGGGAATTATCCAGATCAGATGTGAAAAAAACGGGAAATGGCGGGAAAGCCCTGCATGGGCGACCACTAGCAAATGTGGGAACGGGCTTGCTCGCGAAGGGTCCGTGTCAGTCGATTAGCGATGTCGACTGACACGGACCCTTCGCGAGCAAGCCCGCTCCCACAGGTTTTTGCGGCGTCCGGGCTAGCGAACGCTGCTGGTGAAACTGCTCGCGCCCGGCAGCTCCAGGACGATCTCATCGCCTACGTTCAGCGGGCCCACGCCCACCGGCGTACCGGTCAGGATCACGTCACCGGCCTGCAGCGAGAAGCAGCCGGCCATGTGCTGGATCATCGGCACGATCGGGTTGAGCATGACGCTGCTGTTGCCATCCTGGCGGACTTCGCCGTTGATGGTCAGGCGGATGCCGATGTCGGTCAGGTCGGCGAACGTACCGGGGGACACGAACGGGGCAATCACCGCCGCGCCGTCGAAGGACTTGGCAATTTCCCAGGGCAGGCCCTTGGCTTTCAGCTCGGCCTGCTTGTCACGCAGGGTCAGGTCCAGGGCCGGGGCGAAACCGGAGATCGCATCGAGCACTTCTTCACGGCTTGGCTTGGTCGACAAGGGCTTGCCGATCAGTACCGCGATTTCCGCCTCGTAATGCACCGAGCCACGCTCGGTCGGAATGCTGAAACCACCTTCCAGTGGCACCACGCAACTGCCCGGCTTGATGAACAGCAGCGGCTCGGTAGGCACCGGGTTGTCCAGCTCCTTGGCGTGTTCGGCATAGTTACGGCCGATGCACACCACTTTCCCCAGCGGGAAGTGAATACGCGTACCGTCGACATACTGGTGCTGATAGCTCATTGACCGACTCCTGGTTCGTAGCGCTTAAATTCGAACGTCAAACAGCGAAAATCTTGCCCGGGTTCATGATGCCGTTCGGGTCGAACACGGCTTTGACAGCCTTCATGTATTCGATCTCGACCGGGGAACGGCTGTAGGTCAAGTAGTCACGCTTGGTCATGCCCACGCCGTGTTCGGCGGAAATCGAGCCGTTGTACTTCTCGACGGTCTCGAACACCCACTTGTTGACCGTGGCGCACTTGGCGAAGAACTCGTCCTTGCTCAGGTTATCCGGCTTGAGGATGTTCAAGTGCAGGTTGCCGTCGCCGATGTGGCCGAACCAGACAATTTCGAAATCCGGGTAGTGTTCGCCGACGATCGCGTCGATTTCCTTGAGGAATGCCGGCACTTTCGACACGGTGACCGAGATGTCGTTCTTGTACGGCGTCCAGTGGGAAATGGTTTCCGAAATGTATTCGCGCAGTTTCCACAGGTTCTGCAGCTGAGTCTCGCTCTGGCTCATCACGCCGTCCAGCACCCAGCCCTGTTCCACGCAGTGTTCGAAGGTTTCCAGGGCGTGGTTGGCCACTTCTTCGGTGGTCGCTTCGAATTCCAGCAACGCATAGAACGGGCAATCGGTCTCGAACGGCGCCGGCACGTCACCGCGCGCCATGATTTTGGCCAGGGCTTTATCGGAGAAAAATTCGAAGGCGGTCAGGTCGAGCTTGCTCTGGAACGCGTGCAGCACCGGCATGATCGAGTCGAAGTCGGCGGTGCCGAGCACCATCGCCGTGAGGTTCTTCGGTGCGCGATCCAGGCGCATGGTCGCTTCGACCACGAACCCCAGGGTGCCTTCGGCGCCGATGAACAGCTGACGCATGTCGTAGCCGGTGGCGTTCTTGATCAGGTCGCGGTTCAGTTCCAGCACATCGCCCTTGCCGGTGACGACTTTCATGCCGGCCACCCAGTTACGGGTCATGCCGTAGCGAATGACCTTGATCCCGCCGGCATTGGTGCCGATATTGCCGCCAATCTGGCTGGAACCTGCCGAGGCGAAGTCCACCGGGTAGTACAGGCCTTTTTCTTCGGCGACGTTCTGCAGGTGCTCGGTGACCACGCCCGGCTGACAAACGGCAGTGCGGTCAGTCATGTTCACGTCGAGGATCTGGTTCATGTAGTCGAAGGACACGACCACTTCACCGTTGGCGGCCACGGCAGCGGCGGACAGTCCGGTACGACCACCGGACGGCACCAGCGCCACCTTGTGTTTATTGGCCCACAGGACGATGGCCTGGACCTGCTCGGTGGTCTTGGGGAACACGATGGCAGTCGGGGCCGGGGCGAAATGCTTGGTCCAATCCTTACCGTAAGCATTCAGGGAGTCGGCATCGGTCAGCACCTTGCCAGGCTCAACCAGGGTCTTCAGCTCATCAATCAGGGCAGGATTGGTCATCGACAGAACTCTCGAACAATTCATGGTCATCCTGAGAACGCTTCACGTCGCAGGAATGAGTGTTTAGCGGGGCGCATATGCTAGCATACCGACCCCGCAGCATAGTGCCCAACGGCTATTCTGCGGCGACGGCTGTCATGCCGCTCGGGTCAGCGTCTGTTGACCATTTCCTGCCAATTTTCTCCGGGATACAGGTTTACGCAGATGAGCAAGACTTCTCTCGATAAGAGCAAGATCAAGTTCCTTCTTCTCGAAGGCGTCCACCAATCGGCTGTCGACGTCCTCAAGGCGGCGGGCTACACCAGCATCGAGTACCTCACAGGTTCTCTGCCGGAAGCCCAGCTCAAGGAAAAGATCGCTGATGCTCACTTCATCGGCATTCGCTCGCGCACTCAACTGACCGAAGAGATCTTCGATCACGCGAAGAAGCTGGTCGCGGTCGGCTGTTTCTGCATCGGCACCAACCAGGTCGACCTGGACGCGGCCCGCGAGCGCGGTATCGCCGTGTTCAACGCGCCTTACTCCAACACCCGCTCCGTTGCCGAACTGGTGCTGGCCGAAGCGATCCTGTTGCTGCGCGGCATCCCTGAGAAGAACGCTTCCTGCCACCGTGGCGGCTGGATCAAGAGCGCGGCCAACTCCTTCGAGATCCGCGGCAAGAAGCTGGGCATCGTCGGTTACGGCTCGATCGGTACTCAACTGTCGGTCCTGGCTGAAGGCCTGGGCATGCAGGTGTACTTCTACGACACCGTGACCAAGCTGCCACTGGGTAACGCCACCCAGGTCGGCAACCTGCACGAACTGCTCGGCATGTCCGACATCGTGACCCTGCACGTTCCGGAAACCGCTGCCACCCAGTGGATGATCGGCGAGAAAGAAATCCGCGCCATCAAGAAGGGCGGCATCCTGATCAACGCCGCGCGCGGCACCGTGGTCGAACTGGACCACCTGGCCAACGCCATCAAGGACAAGCACCTGATCGGCGCGGCCATCGACGTATTCCCGGTGGAGCCACGCTCCAACGACGAAGAGTTCGAAAGCCCGCTGCGCGGCCTGGACAACGTGATCCTGACCCCGCACATCGGTGGCTCCACCGCCGAAGCCCAGGCCAACATCGGTCTGGAAGTGGCGGAAAAACTGGTCAAGTACAGCGACAACGGTACGTCGGTATCGTCCGTGAACTTCCCGGAAGTGGCCCTGCCGGCTCACCCTGGCAAGCACCGCCTGCTGCACATCCACGAAAACATCCCGGGTGTGATGAGCGAGATCAACAAGGTCTTCGCCGAAAACGGTATCAACATCTCCGGTCAGTTCCTGCAGACCAACGAGAAAGTCGGCTACGTGGTGATCGACGTAGACGCCGAGTACTCGGACCTGGCGCAAGAGAAGCTGCAGCACATCAACGGCACTATCCGTAGCCGCGTGCTGTTCTGATAGCGACTTGAGCGACAAAAAAGGGAGCCTTCGGGCTCCCTTTTTCATTCACACCACAGCCTCACTTGACGTTGACGGTGATCTTCTCCGAAACGATTGGCGGATCGAACGGCATGTGGCCGCTATCACCCAGCTCTAGCTGCAGTGTGTGCTTGCCCGGTGTCAACGTCACTTCAGCTTGAGTCTGTGCCTTACCGAAGTGCAGGTGGTTGGCATCGTTCGGGATCGGCTGGCCGGCGGCAGGCAACTCGTCCACGTCGATCAGCAAATGATGGTGACCGGTGTTCTTCGTGACATCCCCCGCCGGCGCCAGTGCGATGTTCTCGACCGCGAACTTGACGATGAAAGTCTGCGGAACCGTGCCGCCATCCTTGGGAGAAACGATGGACACTTCGGCACCTTTGGGGGCCGGCGTCGCCGCACTGGCCAGCACCGAAACGCCCATCAGCAGGCCAGCCAAAGCAGCACGTGACATAAAGGTTTTCATTCTCTTCTCCAGTTTTTCCGTAAAATTCGCGTGACCATCACAACTTCATGGTCAATCGTTGTCGAAGGCACTCGACAACCATAGCAAAGCGAGCCTGAATCAGAGCGTCGCGATAATGATTTCAAAGGAGTGACCATGCGCTTTCTGCCTGGCCTGATCTGCCTGCTACCCCTTTTGAGCCCTTTGGCTCATGCCGAACTGATTGACGACGTCAACGACCGTGGCGAATTGCGCATTGCCGTTGAGGCTAATACACCCCTCTTCAATTTCAAGGAAGACGGCAGCCTTGCCGGTTTCGAAGTCGAGCTGGGCCAAATGCTGGCCAACGAACTGGATGTGCGCGCCGACTTTGTCGTCACCGACGCCAACGATCTGTTGACCGGTGTCGAAAGCGGCAAGTACGACATCGCCATCAATCACATTTCAGAGACACCGGCGCTCAAGGATCGTTTCGACTTCAGCGAACCTTACATTCGCACCGACGCGCAATTGATCGCGCAAAAAGACCCGGAACCGCGCTCGATCCTGTTGGTGCAATCGCTGACGGAAGAAAAGCCGAAAGCCGCCCCGGCGGTGAGCCTGGCGATTCCGTTTCAGAAGGGTAACCCGGCGTTCCATGCCAGCCTGGAAAACGCATTGCAGCGAATCAAGGCCGATGGCCGGCTGGAAGCGCTGGAGCAGAAGTGGTTCGCAGAGGATTCGGGTATGCCCGCGAAGCCTTGAAAACAATGTAGAGCCCTTGTGGGAGCGGGCTTGCTCGCGAATGCACAGTGTCAGTCGACATCAATGTTTTTGACACACCGCATTCGCGAGCAAGCCCGCTCCCACATTTGTTTTGTAGTGATTGTCAGTCCTGCGTAGACAGCACCTGTGCCGCTTCAGCCAGCTCCAGCTCGCTGAAGACTTGCACACCATGGCGCTTGAGCAACGCCGCCGTCACTCCTTCGCCACTGACCTTCACCCCACTGAACGTCCCGTCATAGGTCAGCCGGTTGCCGCAGGACGGGCTGTTGGCCTTGAGCACGGCAATGCGGATGCCGTGTTTGCGCACCAGTTCCAGCGCCTGATAAGCCCCGCAGAGAAACTGCGCGCTGACATCCTCGCCCTCGGTGGTGATCACCGAGGCCTGCCCCTCCAGCACCTGCGCGCCCTGCCCGCCCGGAATCTCCGCGGCCGCCCGTGGCGTCGGCAGACCTCCCGCAACCTCCGGGCACAGCGGCACGACCCGACCTTCGTCGAGCCACAACTGAAGCTGATCGAACGGCCCGCTGGCACCGCCGTCGTACCGTACGCGGTGACCCAGCAGGCAGCGGCTTACCAGAATTTTCTGCATGATCAGAACGGCTCGTTGCCCCGGCGCCGGAACCAGCCCGTCAACGACAGGCGCTCACGGGTTGCGGGCAGGACTTCATGGGGGACGGCACCGGACAGGAAGACCACCAGGCAGCCACCGGTCGGCACCACATCGTAGTGCGTATCGTATTGCGCGCCTTCGTCCAGGTACATGCGCAACTGACCGCCGTGCTCCGGCAGCCAGGCGTCATTGAGGTAAACCACCGCCGAGACCATGCGCCGGTCGTCGTCGCGAAAACGGTCGAGGTGCTTGAGGTAGAACGCACCGGGCGGGTACAACGCGAAATGGCTTTCGAAATCCTCCAGCCCCAGGAACAGATCGCGG
The DNA here is from genome assembly GCF_902498195.1 of Pseudomonas fluorescens. GTDB lineage: Bacteria > Pseudomonadota > Gammaproteobacteria > Pseudomonadales > Pseudomonadaceae > Aquipseudomonas > Aquipseudomonas fluorescens_BU. The sequence goes on from NZ_CABVIY010000008.1 coordinate 8,169, forward strand.
TTCATCGCCTCGCGCAGGCTGTCCATCAGGCGCAGATAGCTGTCACACGACTCGGCCTGGCCAGGCTCGATCCACTGGATATGATCGCCGCGAATCCCCTCGCGAATCTCCGAGGAAGGCCCACGCCCGACCGCTGCCGGCGCCAGTTCACCTTCGGCCGCACGTTTACGGCACTCGGCGGCCAGCGCCCGGGTCAAATCCAGAGGCAGGAAAATATTCTGCTGCGACCAGCCGTTGGCAGCCAGGTCATCGACGATTCGTAACAGCAACGGGTGATCAGAAGGTATTTGCATGGCGCGCATAGTATTCCGGCGCCTGAAAATCCGACAGAGCCACGCAGCGGGTTGATACGAATTCTCGACAAGACCGTATGCCACACGGAGAATAGTCGCCTGCTGACAGGAGTCCCTATGCGCCGTTTGCTTTTCTCTCTGCTGATGTTCTGTGTTTTGCCCGCCTGGGCAGACGGCCACGACCAGTTGTACAAGGTCGCCGGCTGGCCGGAACAACGCGCGCATTTCAGTGACGCCCTCTCCGCCGCGCAACAACGCTACCAGAACAGCCTGCCACCGGCCGTGTTCCAGGCGCTGGTCAATAACAGCAACCAGCGGTTTGACCCCAAGGCCGTGGACCAGCGCGCCGAAGCGCAATTGCGCAAGAACCTCCTCGACCCGAAGCCGGCACTGGCGTTCTTTCAATCCCCGCTGGGCAAGAAAATCGTCGCCGCCGAACTGCTCGCGACCCGTCGCGATCAACTGGCGAAAAACGCCAAGGGTTTGCCCAAGGTGCAGGCCAGCGACAGCCGCCTGCTGATCATCGGCCACCTGGCCCAGGCCCTGCCTGCACGCGAGGCCGGCGCCGAAGTCAGCCTGGCGATTGCCGGGGTCGCCGCCGACAGCCTGAGCTCGATGATCCCCGGCCTGCTCGGTGCGGGCCAGGCCCAGGGCATGTTGAACGGTCAGCGCCAGCGCTTGATGGACCAGATCGGCAGCGACCTGAACAACACCTTGCTGTACGTCTATCGCGACCTGTCGGACGAAGAGCTGGAAGAGTTCGCCACCTTTGCCGAGTCGGCCGAGGGCAAGGCGTATTACCAGGCGGCCCTGGCGGCGATCCGGGCGGGGTTGGCGGTTGGGCAGAGCAATTCGAACCTGAGCCAGTAACCGTTAGCGCCAGGCAAATCGCTTTCGCGAGCAAGCCCGCTCCCACATCTCCTGTGGGAGCGGGCTTGCTCGCGAAGAGGCCGGCAAGGTCGCTAAAGATTCCTGCCCTTGATCCGCTTGCTCAAAAACCCGAAAAATTCCCCGCGCAACACTGCCGCCTCATTCGCCAGGTGATGCCGCGCCTCGGGCAACATCAACACCTGAGGCCGATCGAATTTCGCCCGCAGCACCTCAAGGTTGTGCTGCCAATCCACCGTCATGTCCGCTTGCCCCTGCACAATCAACGGTCGTCGAGGGCTGGCAGGTGCCGCTTCGACACGCTTGATCCAGCGCGCCAACGCCCCCACCCACGCCGTCGGCAAGCGCAGCGGTTGCAACGGATCGGCTTGCAGGAACGGCAGGAAATCCGGGTCGTTGGAGTTTTCGCTGAAACGCCGGGCGATGGCCTTCACGAAAGGCCTGAGCAGGTAATAGCTCAGCTGCGACCAACCCCACGCCCGTGGTCGCACCAGCGGCGCCAACAGGATCACCTGGCCCTGGGCCGGGCTGCTCGTGCCCGCATTCAACACATGATCGATCACGATCGCGCCGCCCGTGCTCTGTCCGCACAGGTGCCACGGTTGCGGCAGATCAAGGGACTGCGCCTCGACAAACAGCCCTTGCAGCGTGTCCTGGTACTCGGCGAAATCCTTGATGCTCGCCCGCTCGCCACTGGACAGCCCATGCCCTGGCAAGTCGCAGGCGATCACCGCAAAATCCTGCTCCAGCGCCCACTCGATCACGTGCCGGTAGAGCCCGGTGTGATCGTAGAAACCGTGGAAGACGAACAGCGTCGCCTTGGCGCGCTCGGGCCACCAGACCTGGCTGACCACGTCATACCCGTCGACCTGAAACCGCCCCAGGCCACTGCGGACGTTGCGCGAAGAAAAATCCAGCCCGTAGAACCGTTGATAGGCCTGCGCTTGCGCCGACAACGGCTGCCCCTCGGCCAATGGCCGCAGGCTGGCGCGCAGATGATCAGGGTCGAATGTAGCGGGCATGGACGATTCCGGAGCGTGAAACGGACTTTATGGACCTGCGATATTCATCTGTCGCGGCAAGCATGGCAAGCTAGCCGACCTTCGAGGATTGAACCCATGCGATCGCCCGTGCGCGCCACCCTGTTTGTCAGCCTGCTCGCCCTGGTGTGTGCCGGCGTGTTGTGGGCGGCCTACGACTGGTTCCAGGGGCGTTACCTGCGCGCCTTCAGCGAGCACACCGCGCTGTTCTCCGGCGACCCGCTGCGCCTGCCCGACACCCTCGCCGGCCCTGGCGCCATTCGTCTCGTGCACTTCTGGGACCCGGCCTGCCCGTGCAATGTCGGCAATCAACAACACCTCGGCGAGCTTATCGAGCAGTACGGCCCGCAAGGCGTTGAGTTTTACGCCGTGCAAAAACCCGGCAGCCACGGCCAGTTGCCGAGCACCTTGAGCACGCTTAAAACCCTCAACGTGCTGCCCGGTTCCGAGCAGATTCCCGCCAGCCCCGCCGTGGCGATCTGGGATCGCAACGGCAAGCTGGCGTACTTCGGCCCCTACAGCGAAGGCCTGACCTGCAATTCCAGTAACAGCTTTATCGAACCGATCCTGCAAGCGCTGAACGAAGGCCGCCCGGTGAGTGCCACGCACACACTGGCCGTGGGATGTTACTGCCCCTGGCCTGTCGACCCGTCCAGGCAGTAAAAACGCGGCCACCCGAATCCCTCCTACGGGCGATGGGCCGATCCGGTGGGCCGTGTTAAACAGTGGCACCAGGGAACTGCTGCCACCCATAACAACAAGGAGTCACCATGAAACGTAGCCTGATCGCCCTCGGCTCGCTGGTCGTCACGCTCGCCGCTGCTGGCGGCTGGTACGTCTACAGCAAGCAGCCGACACGCCAGGGCATGGTGGAACTGCAACACCTGCAAGGCTCGGTCACCGTGCGCTACGACGAGCGCGGCATCCCGCACATCCGCGCCGACAACGAACCCGACCTGTACCGTGCCCTGGGTTACGTTCACGCCCAGGACCGACTGTTCCAGATGGAAGTGCTGCGTCGCCTGGCCCGTGGCGAACTGGCCGAGGTACTCGGCCCGAAACTGCTCGACACCGACAAGCTGATGCGCAGCCTGCGCATTCGCGAACGCGCTGAAAGCTACCTGGCGAACCTGGACAAACAATCGCCGACCTTCATCGCCATGCAGGCGTACCTGGATGGCATCAACCAGTATCAGGACAGCCACGCCAAACCGGTGGAGTTCGATGTGCTGGGCATCCAGAAACGCCCGTTCACCGCCCAGGACACCATCAGCATCGCCGGCTACATGGCCTACAGCTTTGCCGCGGCGTTCCGCACCGAGCCGCTGCTGACCTTCGTGCGCGATCAATTGGGCGCCGACTACCTGAGCGTTTTCGATCTCGACTGGCAGCCCAAGGGCGTGCTGGCGGATCGCGCGGCACCGACGCTGGCCAGCGCCGACTGGAAGGACCTCAACGCCCTCGCCCGCCTGAGCGAGCAGGCCCTGGCCGACAACGGCCTGCCCCAATTCGAGGGCAGCAACGCCTGGACCGTGGCCGGCAGCCGCACCAAAAGCGGCAAGCCGCTGCTGGCGGGTGACCCGCATATCCGCTTTTCCGCGCCCTCGGTGTGGTACGAAGCGCACCTCTCGGCGCCGGGCTTCGAACTCTACGGCCACTACCAGGCGCTGATGCCGTTCGCCTCGCTGGGCATGAACCGTGACTTCGGCTGGAGCATCACCATGTTCCAGAACGACGACCTCGACCTGATTGCCGAGAAGGTCAACCCGGACAATCCGAATCAGGTCTGGTATCGCGGCAAATGGGTGGACATGGTGAGCAGCGAGCAGCAGATCGCAGTCAAGGGCCAGGCTCCCGTGACCCTCGTGCTGCGCCAGTCGCCCCACGGCCCGATCGTCAACGATGCGCTGGGCAACAGCGTCGGCAAAACACCGATCGCCATGTGGTGGGGCTTTCTCGAAAGCCAGAACCCGATCCTCGAAGGCTTCTACCAGCTCAACCGCGCCGACACGCTGGCCAAGGCTCGCACGGCGGCCGCCAAGGTCCAGGCGCCTGGCCTGAACATCGTCTGGGCCAACGCCAAGGGCGACATCGGCTGGTGGGCCGCGGCGCAACTGCCCAAGCGTCCGGCCGGGGTGCGCCCATGGTTCATCCTTGACGGCAGCAGTGCCGAAGCGGACAAGGACGGCTTCTACCCCTTCAGCGCCAACCCGCAGGAAGAAAACCCGGCGCGGGGCTACATTGTCTCGGCCAACTTCCAGCCCGTATCACCAACGGGCATGGAGATCCCCGGCTATTACAACCTGGCCGATCGTGGCCAGCAGCTCAACCATCAACTCGGCGACAAGGGCATCAAGTGGGACCTGGAGTCCAGCCAGACACTGCAACTGGGCACCACCACCGGTTACGGTCCGCGCGTGCTGGCGCCCTTGCTGCCGGTGCTGCGCAGCGTGGTGAGCGATCCTGCCGAGCTGAAACTGGTGGAGCAACTGGCCCAGTGGAAAGGCGATTACCCGCTCGACTCCACCAGCGCCACGCTGTTCAACCAGCTGCTGTTCAACCTGGCCGACGCCGCGATGCACGATGAATTGGGCAATGACTTTTTCGAGACACTGCTCTCGACCCGGGTGATCGATGCCGCGCTGCCGCGCCTGGCGGCAAACCCTGATTCACCGTGGTGGGACAACCGCACGACCCTCGGCAAGGAAACCCGCGCCGATACGGTCAAGGCAGCCTGGCAGGCCAGCATCGCCCACCTCAAGGCCACCCTCGGTGCAGACTTCGCACAATGGCAGTGGGGCAAGGCGCACACCCTGACCCACGGTCATCCGCTGGGCCAGCAAAAGCCGCTGGATCGCCTCTTCAACGTCGGGCCTTTCGCCGCGCCCGGCACCCACGAAGTGCCGAACAACCTGTCGGCCAAAATCGGCCCGGCACCGTGGCCCGTGACGTACGGCCCGTCGACGCGGCGCCTGATCGACTTCGCCGACCCGGCCCACAGTTTGACGGTGAACCCGGTTGGCCAGAGCGGCGTGCTGTTCGACAGTCACTATGACGATCAGGCCGATGCGTACATCGAGGGGGTTTACTACCAGGCGCATCTCAATGATGAAGAGGTGACGGCCAATACGCGCAGTACCTTGAAGCTGTTGCCGGCAAGGTCAGCGCAATAGTTCTTCGTTGATTGGACTGACGCCTTCGCGAGCAAGCCCGCTCCCACTTTGGAATGCATTTCAATGTGGGAGCGGGCTTGCTCGCGAAAAGGCCCTGACAGACACCCAAAACCCAGCTCAAACCATCGCCGCAAAATTCAGCCTGAACTGCTGCGGCGTCACCCCCAGCCTGCGGTTGAACACGCTGCGCATGTGCTGGGCATCGCGAAACCCGCACTGGTACGCCACCGTCTTGAGCGGTGCGCCGGTGCTTTCCAGCATCACCCGCGCCGCATCCACCCGCGCCCGTTCGACGAACTCGGCCGGGGTTATTTTCGCTTCCTTGGCGAACACCCGGGAAAAGTTGCGCGGGCTCATGTTGGCGGCGTTGGCCAGGTCGGCGATGGTCAGGTCGCCGGTCAGGTTGGCCAGCACGTAGTGCTGGACCATCGCCACGGCCGACGTCGGTTCGGCGTGGGGCGTGAGGAACGGGCTGAACTGTGACTGCCCGCCCGAGCGCTGGGTAAACACCACCAGCCGCTTGGCCACGCTCAATGCGACTTCCGGCCCGTGGTCACGGCCCAGCAGGAACAACGACAGGTCAATGCCCGCCGTGACCCCGGCCGAGGTGTAGAGCTCGCCATCCTGCGCGTACAGGCGATCAGCCTCGACCCTGGTCGACGGGCACAACGTCGCCAGCGCCGCCGCGTCATTCCAATGGGTGGTCACTGTGCGCCCTTCCAGCAACCCTGCGCGGGCGAGCATGAACGCGCCGTTGCAGATCGAACCAAAGCGCCGGGCCCGCGCGCAGGCATCACCCAGCCAGGCATCGAACGCAGCGCCAAAATCCATGAACGGCAACTGCGGACCGCCGGCGACCAGCAGCAGGTCATAGGCCTGCAACGCATCGCTGAAATGCCGATGGGCATTCAGCGCCAGACCGTTGGAACACGCCATCACCCCGCGCCCCACGCCAATCACCTCCAGCCGATAGTGATCCTCGGGCGCGAGGAAACGATTGGCCTCGGAAAACACATCCATGGGACCGGTGACATCCAGCGACTGCACGCCGGCGAATACCACGATGGCGACGGTTTTACTCATGACGTGAATGGCCCTCTAAGAACCGGATTACACCGCCCCCTGTAGGAGCGAGCATGCTCGCGATGGACGTCAACGATGACGCTGGAGTCCTGACACCCCGAGGCGCTCTCGAGTGCATCGCGAGCATGCTCGCTCCTACAGGGGCGCGCAACAAGCGAGGCTGGCGCGATATGCATGCGCATTGGCCGGGATCGCAGCCATGGATCGATTGTCCGGTTTCAGGTGCGCGAACAGACTGGGCACCTCAGCGCCGCCACGGCGTACATCACGAGGAAGCTGCCATGAGCACCACCATTGCCGGTATCAAAATCCCCGACAGCGCATTGGCCAAGGCCACCACCGAATACATCCGCGACATCGAATCCGACCTGCTGTACCACCACTCGCGCCGGGTGTTTCTGTTCGGTGCCCTGAGCGGGGAGCGCAAGCAACTGGCCTACAACCCGGAGCTGCTGTACGTCGGCGCGATGTTCCATGACCTGGGACTGGTGGAGGGTCACCGCAGCGACAACGAGCGCTTCGAAGTCGATGGCGCCAACGCGGCGGCGGCGTTCCTCAAGCCTTACGGGTTGAGCGATGACGATATCGAGCAGGTCTGGCTGTCGATTGCCCTGCACACCACGCCGGGTGTGCCGCAGCATCTGCGCCCGACGGTGGCGCTGGTGACCGCCGGTGTCGAGATGGACGTGCTGGGCATGGACTACGCGGCGTTTTCCACCGTGCAGCGCGAAGCGGTGGTGCATGCGCATCCACGGGGAGAAGGGTTCAAGGAGTGCATCATCTGCGCCTTCGCCGACGGCTTGCGCCATCGTCCGCAGACGACGTTCGGCAATGTGAAGACCGATGTGCTGGTGGATCAGGAGCCGGGGTTCAAGCCGATGAACTTCGTCGAGGTCATCCGCCAATCGCCTTGGGTTGCGTAAAACCAATGTGGGAGCGGGCTTGCTCGCGAAGAGGGAGTGTCAGTCTACATATTCGTTGACTGATACACCGCTTTCGCGAGCAAGCCCGCTCCCACATTTGAATTGGGTTGACCACAAGAATGTGGTCAACCCAATTAGTGGCTCAAGCCGCTTCCGGCGCTTGCGCGCGGCGCACGTCCGGTTGTTTCCAGGAGTCGGCGGCGCTTTCTTCGATGGCTTGCTGGATCGCACGCTTGCGCGCTTCTTCGGCACGACGGCTGAAGAACCAGACCAGGAAGGTCATCAGCGACACCGCCAGCAGAATCAGGCTGGCCACGGCGTTGATCTCAGGCTTCACGCCCAGGCGCACCGCCGAGAACACTTCCATCGGCAGGGTCGTGGAACCCGGACCCGACACGAAGCTGGCCAACACCAGGTCATCCAGCGACAGGGCAAACGACATCATGCCGCCCGCCCCCAACGATGGCGCGATCATCGGGATGGTGATCAGGAAGAACACTTTCCACGGCTTCGCACCCAGGTCCATGGCCGCCTCTTCGATGGACAGGTCCAGCTCACGCAAGCGCGCCGACACCACCACCGCCACATAGGCCGCACAGAACGTGGTGTGGGCGATCCAGATGGTCACGATGCCGCGTTCCTGCGGCCAACCGATCATCTGCGCCATGGCCACGAACAGCAGCAACAGCGACAGACCGGTGATCACTTCCGGCATCACCAACGGCGCGGTGACCAGGCCACCGAACAGCGTACGCCCCTTGAAGCGGGTAATACGGGTGAGCACGAACGCGGCCAGCGTTCCCAGTGCGACGGCCGCAATCGCCGTGTAGCAGGCGATTTCCAGCGAGCGCACCACCGAGCCCATCAGTTGCGTGTTGTCCATCAGGCCGACGTACCACTTGATCGACCAGCCGCCCCACACCGTCACCAGTTTCGAGGCGTTGAACGAGTAGATCACCAGGATCAGCATCGGCAGATAGATAAACAGCAGGCCCAATACCAGCATCAGGCTGGAGAAACGGAAGCGCTTCATTCTTTACCCTCCATTTCCTTGGCCTGACTGCGGTTGAACAGGATGATCGGCACAATCAGGATCGCCAGCATCACCACTGCCAGGGCAGACGCCACCGGCCAGTCACGGTTGTTGAAGAACTCTTGCCAGAGCACTTTACCGATCATCAGGGTTTCCGGGCCGCCGAGCAGTTCCGGGATCACGAACTCGCCCACCACCGGGATGAACACCAGCATGCAGCCGGCGATGATGCCGTTCTTGGACAGCGGGATGGTGATTTTCCAGAAGCTGTTGAAGGTGCTCGAACCCAGGTCCGATGCCGCTTCCAGCAGGCTGTTGTCGTGCTTCACGAGGTTGGCGTACAGCGGCAGGATCATAAACGGCAGATAGGAGTAAACGACCCCGATATAGACGGCGAGGTTGGTGTTGAGGATCTGCAGCGGCTCGCTGATCCAGCCCATGCTCATCAGGAAACCGTTGAGCAAGCCGTTATTGCTGAGGATGCCCATCCACGCGTAGACGCGGATCAGGATCGCGGTCCAGGTCGGCATCATGATCAGCAGCACCAGCACCGTTTGCATCTCTTTGCGGGCACTGGCGATGGCGTAGGCCATCGGGTAGCCGATCAACAGGCAGAGAATGGTGCTGATCAGCGCCATCTTCAGCGATCCGAGGTACGCGGCGATGTACAACTCATCGTCGCCGAGCATCGCGTAGTTGCCCAGGTTGAGCAGCACTTGCAGTTTCTGCTCGGCGAAGCTGTAGATTTCGGTGTAGGGCGGAATGGCCACGTCGGCTTCGGCGAAGCTGATCTTCAGGACGATGAAGAACGGCAACATGAAGAACAGGAACAGCCAGATGAAGGGAACCCCGATGACCAGCTGACGGCCACCGGGAATTATTCGATTGAGGCGGCGTTTGAGTTTGCGCATGTTCATGAGCGAAGCACCACGCCGCTGTCGTCTTCCCACCACACGTAGACCTGGTCACCCCAGGTCGGACGTGCGCCACGGCGTTCGGCGTTGGCGACAAAGGACTGGACGATCTTGCCGCTCGGCAGTTCGACGTAGAACACCGAGTGGCCGCCCAGGTAGGCGATGTCGTGCACCTTGCCGCTGGACCAGTTGTATTCGCAGGTGGGCTGGGTCGGCGTCACCAGCAGTTTTTCCGGACGGATCGCGTAGGTCACCGACTTGTCCTGCACCGAGGTGCTGATGCCGTGGCCGACGTAGATCTGGCGATCCAGGTCCTTGCAGGTGATGGTCGCGTGGCCTTCGGCATCGTCGATCACTTCGCCGTCGAAGATGTTGACGTTGCCGATGAACTCACAGACCAGGCGGCTGGTCGGGGTTTCGTAAATGTCGATCGGGCTGCCAATCTGGGCGATCCAGCCCAGGTGCATGATCGCGATGCGCTCGGCCATGGTCATGGCCTCTTCCTGGTCGTGGGTCACCATGACGCAGGTTACGCCGACGCGTTCGATGATCTCCACCAGCTCCAGCTGCATCTGCGAGCGCAGCTTCTTGTCCAGTGCGCCCATCGGTTCGTCGAGCAGCAACAGCTTCGGTCGCTTGGCCAGCGAACGGGCCAGGGCCACGCGCTGACGCTGGCCGCCGGACAACTGATGCGGCTTGCGCTTGGCGTACTGGCTCATCTGCACCAGCTTGAGCATGTCGGCCACGCGCGCATCGATTTCAGCGGCGGGCAGCTTGTCCTGCTTGAGGCCGAAGGCGATGTTCTGCGCCACGGTCATGTGCGGGAACAGGGCATAGGACTGGAACATCATGTTGATCGGCCGCTCGTACGGCGGCATGTCGGTGATGTCCACGCCGTCGAGGAAGATCCGCCCTTCGGTCGGTCGCTCGAAGCCGGCGAGCATGCGCAGCAAGGTGGATTTGCCCGATCCCGAACCGCCGAGCAGGGCGAAAATCTCGCCTTTCTTGATTTCCAGGGACACATCGTCCACGGCAATCGTCTCGTCGAACTTCTTCGTGACCCGGTCGATTTTGACCAGCACCTGTTTAGGTGACTGGTCGCCCTCGAGGGCTTTCTTATAGGCGCCGGAGGCAACTGCCATTTACGAAACTCCCAAAAAAAAGAGTGCAGTTCGCTCAAGGTGAGCCAACTTTGGATAGTTTGAGCCTTGAAGCTACTTGCCCGACTTGACCTTGGTCCAGCTACGGGTCATCAAACGTTGAATGTTGGGTGGCAACTCGATGGACACGTAAGTCTTGTCGAGCACGGCTTGCGGTGGATACACCGCTTCGTCGGTGCGAATGGACTGTTCCATCAGTGAGTCCGACCCCGGGTTAGGGTTGGCGTAGCCGACGTAATCACTGACCTGGGCGATCACCTCAGGTTTCAGCAAATAGTTGATGAACGCGTGCGCTTCTTTCACGTTGGCCGAGTCTTTCGGAATCGCCAGCATGTCGAACCACAGCGCACCGCCTTCCTTGGGAATCGAGTAGGCGATGTTCACGCCCTTCTTCGCTTCGGCCGCGCGGTTGCGGGCCTGGAACATGTCGCCGGAGAAACCGATGGCCACGCAGATATCGCCGTTGGCCAGGTCCGCGATGTATTTGGAGGAGTGGAAGTAGGTCACGTAAGGCCGCACCGCGAGCAACTTGGCTTCGGCCTTTTTGTAGTCTTCCGGGTTGGTGCTGTTGGCATTAAGGCCCATGTAGTTGAGGACTGTCGGCATCATTTCATCGGCGGAATCGAGGAACGCCACGCCGCAACTCTGCAACTTCTTGATGTTCTCCGGTTCGAACACCGCCGCCCAGGAGTCGATCTTGTCGACGCCCAGTACAGCCTTGATCTTGTCGACGTTGTAACCGATGCCGTTGGTGCCCCACAGGTACGGCACGGCATAGAGGTTACCCGGATCGTTCTGCTCCAGACGCTTGAGCAGGACAGGGTCGAGGTTCTTGTAGTTGGGCAACAGCGACTTGTCGAGTTTCTGGAAGGCGCCGGCCTTGATCTGCTTGCCGAGGAAGTGGTTGGACGGCACGACCACGTCGTAGCCGGTGCGCCCGGCCAGCAACTTGCCTTCCAGGGTTTCGTTGGAGTCGAACACGTCGTAGACCGGCTTGATCCCGGTCTCTTTCTGGAAGTCGGCCAGGGTGGTCTCGCCGATGTAATCGGACCAGTTATAAATATGCACGGTGCCGGCGGCCTGAACATTGACGGCGAGCGTCAACCCGGCAGCGACCAGCATGGCATTGCGTAACAAAGAAGAAATAGGCAAGTGGAGGTCCTCTAAAATGAGTTGGGCCCAAGTTGCCCCGAGTTACATGACAGCCTGGGCTGCCTGGCAACTAAACCGGCGCGCAACTTACCCTCGAAAAACCGTTCCAGCAAACTTTATAAAGATCCTGTAGGAGCGAGCACGCTCGCGATGGTCGTCAACGATAACGCTGGGTGCCTGACACCCAGCGGTGCTCTCAGGTTCATCGCGAGCAGAGCTCGCTCCTACAGGGGGTATTACTTACTTACCGGATTTGATCTTGGTCCAGCTGCGAGTCAGGATCCGCTGGGTCGCGGCCGGCAGGTCGGCAATCGCGTACAGCTTGGCCAGCACGTCCGCTGGCGGGTAGATGCCCGGGTCGCTGGTAATGTCTTTATCCACCAACGGCGTGGCCGCCGCGTTACCGTTCGGGAAGCGTACGGCGTTGGTGATTTCAGCCATGATTTCCGGCTTCTGCAGGAAGGTCATGAACTTGTAGGCGCCTTCGACGTTTTCGGCATCTTTAGGGATCGCGACCATGTCGTAGAAGCTGCCGGCACCTTCTTTCGGAATGTTGTAGCTGACTTTCACCTTGTCACCGGCTTCAGCCGCGCGGGACTTGGCCTGGTAAATGTCACCCGAGTAACCCACGGCCACGCAGATGTTGCCGTTGGCCAGGTCGGAGATGTACTTGGAGGAGTGGAAGTAGGCAATCGAAGGACGGACTTTGAGGATCAGCGCTTCAGCCTTGTCGATGTCTTCTTTCTTCTGGCTGTCGGTTGGCAGGCCCAGGTAGTGCAACGCCACCGGAATCATCTCGGTTGGCGAATCGAGCAGGCTGATACCGCACGACTTCAACTTGGCGGCGTTTTCAGGCTTGAAGATCAAGTCCCAGGAATCGGTCGGTGCGTCGGCACCCAGTGCAGCCTTGACCTTCTCGGCATTGAAGCCGATACCGATCGAACCCCACATGTACGGGAAAGCGTGTTCGTTGCCTGGGTCACTGACCGAGACCGCCTTGAGCAGGTCAGTGTTCAGGTTCTTCCAGTTAGGCAGCTTGGACTTGTCCAGCTTCTGGTAGACGCCGGCCTTGATCTGCTTGGCCAGGAAGTTGTTCGACGGCACGACGATGTCGTAGCCGGACTTGCCTGCCAGCAACTTGGCTTCGAGGGTTTCGTTACTGTCGAAGACGTCGTAGACAACTTTGATGCCCGACTCGTCTTCAAACTTCTTGATGGTGTCCGGCGCGATGTAGTCGGACCAGTTATAGACGTGCAACACCTTGTCGTCCGCCTGAACCGCACCCGCCATAATGCCCATCAGGGACATGGCGAGGAGTGTCTTGCCAGCAAGCTTTTTTCCTAATGCCTTCATGCGTAATGCTCCAAATTTTTCTTTTTTTGAACCACTCTGTTCAGCGGCCGAAACCGGACAACTGGAACTGCGGCTAGTCTGGCAAGATCGGAGGAGGTCTTTCAAGGAAAGGCCGCCCTTAATGATTGCTCTGAGCGAAAGTTTCATGTCTCCCGCTCAGAGCCTAGCACTTAGCCCTGCAACGCACTGAGGGTCAGGTCCAGGCACTTGCGCGCCTTGGTCACCAACTCATCGATTTCCGCTTTGCTGATCACCAGCGGTGGCGCGATGATCATGGTGTCCCCCACGGCACGCATGATCAGCCCGTTATCGAAGCAGAACTGCCGGCAGATCATGCCCACGCCCTTGCCTTCATAGCGCTTGCGCGTGGCCTTGTCCTGAACCAGTTCGATGGCCCCCAACAGACCCACACCACGAACTTCGCCCACCAATGGGTGATCGTTCAGTTCCCGCAGACGTTTCTGCAAATACGGTGCCGTTTCCGACTTGACGCGCTCGACAATTTTTTCGTCGCGCAGGATACGAATGTTTTCCAGGCCCACAGCCGCCGCCACCGGGTGGCCGGAATAGGTGAAGCCGTGGTTGAAATCGCCGCCTTCGTTGAGCACTGCGACCACTTCATCGCGAACGATCAGGCCGCCCATCGGGATGTAGCCGGAGGTCAGGCCCTTGGCGATGGTCATCATGTCGGGCTTGAGGTCGTAGAAATCGCTACCGAACCACTCGCCGGTACGACCGAAACCACAGATCACTTCGTCCGCCACGAACAGGATGTCGTACTTGGCGAGGATTTCCTTGATGCGCGGCCAGTAGCTGTCTGGCGGAATGATCACGCCGCCGGCACCCTGGATCGGTTCGGCAATGAAGGCACCGACGTTGTCGACGCCGACTTCCAGGATCTTCTCTTCCAGCTGGTTGGCGGCCCAGATACCAAACTCGTCCGGGGTCATGTCGCCGCCTTCGGCGAACCAGTACGGCTGTGCGATGTGGACGATGCCCGGGATCGGCAAGTCGCCCTGTTCGTGCATGTAGGTCATGCCACCCAGGCTCGCGCCGGCCACGGTGGAACCGTGATAGCCGTTCTTGCGGCTGATGATGACTTTCTTGTTCGGCTGGCCCTTGATCGCCCAGTAGTGGCGAACCATGCGCAGCATGGTGTCGTTGCCTTCGGAGCCGGAACCGGTGAAGAACACGTGGTTCATGCCTTTGGGCGCGATGTCGGCAATGGACTTGGCCAGCTCCAGCACCGGCGGGTGAGCGGTCTGGAAGAACAGGTTGTAGTACGGCAGCTCGCGCATTTGCTTGCTGGCGGCATCGGCCAGTTCATCGCGACCGTAGCCGATCGCCACGCACCACAGGCCGGCCATGCCGTCGAGGATCTGGTTGCCTTCGCTGTCCCACAGGTAGACGCCCTTGGCGTTGGTGATGATCCGCGGGCCTTTCTCTTTCAGCTGCTTGAAGTCGCTGAACGGGGCCAGGTGGTGATCGCTGCTCAGGGCTTGCCACTCACGGGTTTGCGGGTTGTTGCTGGTCATACGGATCTCCTAGAACAATCAGGTGAAGGCGCTGCCGGACAACTGCAGCGCCCGGCGCATCAGACGGCGAATAGCAGGAATTCCCGTTCCCACGAACTGATGACGCGCTTGAAGTTTTCATGCTCGGCCCGCTTGACCGCGACGTAGCCAGTGATGAAATTTTTGCCCAGGTACTTCTCGATGGTCGCGCTGTTTTCCATGCGTTCCAGCGCGTCTTCGATGGTCAGTGGCAGGCGCAGGTTGCGGCGTTCATAACCACGACCCACCACCGGCGCACTCGGGTTCAGGCCTTCGACCATGCCGATGTAACCGCACAGCAGGCTCGCGGCAATCGCCAGGTACGGGTTGGCGTCGGCGCCCGGCAGGCGGTTTTCCACCCGACGGTTTTGCGGCCCGGCATCCGGAACGCGCAGGCCGACGGTACGGTTTTCTTCGCCCCACTCCACGTTCACCGGTGCCGAGGTATCCGGCAGGAAGCGACGGAACGAGTTGACGTTGGGCGCAAACAGCGGCAGCAATTCCGGGATGAGTTTCTGCAAGCCACCGATGTGCTGCAGGAACAGCTGGCTCATGGTCCCGTCTTCATTGGAGAAAATGTTCTTGCCGGTCTCGATGTCGATGATGCTCTGGTGCAAGTGCATGGCACTGCCCGGCTCGCCGGTCATGGGCTTGGCCATGAAGGTCGCCGCCACGTCGTGCTTGAGTGCGGCTTCGCGCATGGTGCGCTTGAACACCAGGATCTGGTCGGCCAGGGACAGGGCGTCGCCGTGACGGAAGTTGATTTCCATCTGCGCCGTGCCGTCCTCGTGGATCAACGTGTCGAGGTCCAGCTCCTGCAATTCGCACCAGTCATAGACGTCTTCGAACAGCGGATCGAATTCGTTCGCCGCTTCGATGGAAAACGACTGGCGGCCGATTTCCGGGCGTCCGGAGCGGCCGATCGGCGGTTGCAGCGGATAGTCCGGATCGTCGCTGCGCTTGGTCAGGTAGAACTCCATTTCCGGCGCCACGATCGGCTGCCAGCCTTTGTCGGCATAGAGTTTCAGGACCTTCTTGAGCACGTTGCGCGGCGACAGCTCGATCGGGTTGCCTTGCTTGTCGTAGGTGTCGTGGATGACGATGGCGGTCGGCTCGATGGCCCACGGCACCAGGTACACCGCGCCCTGGTCGGGACGGCAGATCATGTCGATGTCGGCCGGGTCGAGCAGTTCGTAATAGATGTCGTCTTCGACGTAATCGCCGGTCACCGTCTGCAACAGCACGCTCTCGGGCAGACGCATGCCTTTTTCGGCAATGAATTTGTTGGTCGGCGAGATCTTGCCCCGGGTGATCCCGGTCAAGTCGGCGATCATGCATTCGACTTCTGTGATCTTGCGGTCTTTCAACCAATCGGTGAGCTGGTCGAGGTTGTTACTCATAAATGCCTCTAGGCTTTGAGTTTCCTGGCTCTGCGAGAGTCAGGCGATGTTTGACGCATCGGCGTCGCGTTGAAATGCGTGTCTACGACAGGCTATCGTGTTTTGTCCAGACAGCCCGGCAAACACAGGGCGTGCAGAATCGAGAGCGCTACCCTGCACGAAGGCCGAGCCGCTATTGTGAATCGGTTCTATATTGAATGGAGTAACCGTAATGGGTGTGCCATCAGGACCGTCCAGAATAACGGACGGGGATGGCCGATCTGCCAGGGAAGCCAGGATCGCTGAAAGGCCCGAAGCCTTGCAGGCTGCTGCGCTGACGTGAATGTCGCCACTGATGTGATAAGCATGCAGACCGTTCTGCCTGGAGCAGTCGGTGATGCCGATTAACGGCAGGCGAGACATGAAGCACCCCGGTATTATTGCTGTTATGGGTTTGATTCGAGCTTAGCCTTGTTCATTTTTTTACACAACACCCCCGTAAAAAATACAACACGGCCCGCTCAAGCCTGCGGACGGCTAAGCGTCAAGGGGCATAAAAACGCCCCAAAGTGCTTCAAAAAAGCCACACGAGCGCTTTTTCAGGGCAAAAAAGGCCTTACTTGACTTCAGCATGCCGTTCGGGTTGACTGGAATCCGAAGAGATCAATGATTGATATTTTTAACAACAAAGGTGTTGCATCATGTCGGTACCCCCGCGTGCCGTTCAGCTTAACGAAGCGAACGCGTTCCTTAAGGAACATCCTGAGGTTCTGTACGTTGACCTTCTGATTGCGGATATGAATGGTGTGGTGCGCGGCAAGCGCATTGAACGCACCAGCCTCCACAAGGTTTACGAGAAAGGCATCAACCTGCCGGCCTCTCTATTTGCCCTGGATATCAATGGCTCGACGGTGGAAAGCACCGGCCTGGGCCTGGACATCGGTGATGCTGACCGAATCTGCTATCCAATACCCGATACCCTGTGCAATGAACCCTGGCAGAAGCGCCCGACCGCGCAACTGCTGATGACCATGCACGAACTCGAAGGTGATCCTTTCTTCGCCGACCCGCGCGAAGTTCTGCGACAAGTTGTTACCAAGTTCGACGAGCTGGGCCTGACCATCTGCGCCGCCTTCGAGCTGGAGTTCTACCTGATCGACCAGGAGAACGTGAACGGTCGTCCACAACCGCCTCGCTCGCCGATTTCCGGCAAGCGTCCGCATTCGACCCAGGTCTACCTGATCGATGACCTCGACGAATACGTCGACTGCCTCCAGGACATTCTGGAAGGCGCGAAAGAACAAGGCATCCCGGCCGACGCCATCGTCAAGGAAAGTGCTCCGGCGCAGTTCGAAGTGAACCTGCACCACGTGGCCGACCCGATCAAGGCCTGCGACTACGCCGTGCTGCTCAAGCGTCTGATCAAGAACATCGCCTACGACCATGAGATGGACACCACCTTCATGGCCAAGCCTTACCCAGGCCAGGCGGGTAACGGTCTGCACGTCCACATCTCGATTCTCGACAAAGACGGCAAGAATATTTTTGCCAGTGAGGATCCCGAGCAGAACGCCGCGCTGCGTCACGCGATCGGCGGTGTGCTCGAGACCCTACCGGCGCAGATGGCTTTCCTCTGCCCGAACGTCAACTCCTACCGTCGTTTCGGCGCACAGTTCTACGTGCCGAACTCGCCGAGCTGGGGCCTGGACAACCGCACCGTGGCCCTGCGCGTACCGACCGGCTCTGCCGATGCGGTCCGTCTGGAACACCGTGTGGCCGGCGCCGACGCCAACCCGTACCTGCTGATGGCTTCGGTGCTGGCAGGCGTGCACCATGGCCTGGTCAACAAGATCGAGCCGGGCGCACCGGTGGAAGGCAACAGCTACGAGCAGAACGAGCAAAGCCTGCCGAACAACCTGCGCGATGCCTTGCGTGAGCTGGACGACAGCGAAGTCATGGCCAAGTACATCGATCCGAAATACATCGATATCTTCGTGGCGTGTAAGGAAAGCGAGCTGGAGGAGTTCGAACACTCCATCTCCGACCTTGAGTACAACTGGTACCTGCATACCGTGTAAGCGGTTGCGGTCGAAAAAGAACGCCGCGGGCCTCACAGCCCGCGGCGTTTTTTTATGGCCGCCTGCGGCGGATTCGCGAGCAAGCCCGCTCCCACAGTTGATCTTCAGTGGACACAAATTCTGTGTACGCCGCAAATCCCGGGTGGGAGCGGGCTTGCTCGCGAAGGCGTCCTGGCAGACAACACCCAACCCTGCTCGTACAATGCCCGCTGCCCCGCAGGAGACTCCAATGACGCGCACCGCCACCCCCCGCAAACCCCGCGCACGCAGCCAGGCCCGGATCGATTCGATACTCGATGCGGCGCGCACGCTGCTGGCGGCCGAGGGCGTGGCCAGTCTGTCGATCTACAGCGTCGCCGAACGCGCGGAGATCCCGCCCTCCTCCGTCTACCACTTCTTCGCCAGCGTGCCGGCCTTGCTCGAAGCCCTGACGGCCGATGTCCACGCCGCCTTCCGCGCCTGCCTGCAGGCCCCCATCGACCATCATGCCCTCGGTGGCTGGCGCGATCTGTCGCGGCTGGTGGAGCAGCGCATGCTGGCGATCTACAGCGAAGACGCCGCCGCCCGCCAATTGATCCTCGCCCAGCACGGCCTGACCGAAGTCACCCAGGCCGACCGCCAGCATGACATCGAACTGGGCGACCTGATGCACAAGTTGTTCGATCATCATTTCGAGCTGCCGAAGCTGCCGGACGATGTCGACGTGTTTGCCTTGGCCATGGAGCTGGGTGACCGGGTGTATGCGCGTTCGGTGCAGCAGCATGGGCAGATCACGCCACGCATGGCGGAGGAAGGGATGCGGGTGTTCGATGCGTACCTGGGGCTGTACCTGCCGCCGTATCTGCCCAAGCGCACTGTCACCGCCTGATTCTCGATTGGCCTCACCCGCCTCTTCGCGAGCAAGCCCGCTCCCACAGGGGAATGCATTTCAAATGTGGGAGCGGGCTTGCTCGCGAAGGCCACACCGCCAAATCGACTGATTCACACGCATAAAAAACCCCGAAGGGCTCAAACCCTCCGGGGTGGTGTGAACGGCACCGGCTTACAACTTGGCGATCGACACCTCGGTGGATTTCACGAACGCGATCACTTCGCTGCCTACCGCCAACTCCAGCTCTTTCACCGAGCGGGTGGTGATGACCGATGTGACGATGCCGGAAGCGGTCTGTACGTCGATTTCCGACAGCACGTCACCGAGGACGATTTCCTTGATGGAGCCTTTGAACTGGTTGCGAACGTTGATGGCTTTGATAGTCATGATGTTGATTCCTGTCGTTGGAGAAGGCTTGAGTTACTGAGCCCAACGCAGCTGCGTCGGCAAGGGTGAAACAGGTTCCGGTTCCGGCGGCTGGCCGGGCAGCGACAGCACGCGATTGAGCACTTCGGTTTCCAGCGACGCCAGCCGATGGGAACCGCGGACCCGAGGGCGCGGCAGTTCCACGTGCAGGTCGAGGCCGACTTCGCCGTCTTCGATCAGAATCACCCGATCGGCAATCGCCACCGCTTCACTGACGTCATGGGTCACCAACAACACCGTGAAACCGTGCTGCTGCCAAAGCCGTTCGATCAGCTGCTGCATTTCAATACGGGTCAGGGCATCCAGCGCGCCCAACGGCTCGTCGAGCAACAGCAGGCGCGGTTGGTGGATCAGGGCGCGAGCCAGGGCCACGCGCTGCTTTTGCCCACCGGACAAGGCCGCCGGCCACTCGTTGGCGCGATCCGCCAGGCCGACCGCTTCCAGGGCTTCCAGCGCTTGTGGCCGCCAGTTGCCCTTGAGCCCCAGGCCGACGTTGTCGATGATCTTTTTCCAGGGCAGCAGGCGCGCTTCCTGGAACATCAGCCGGGTGTCTTCCCGTGCCTCGCTGAGTGGCGCGGAACCGGCCAGCAATTCACCGCCCGTAGGCTGGTCGAGCCCGGCCAGCAGGCGCAGCAAGGTACTTTTGCCACAGCCGCTGCGACCGACCACCGCGACGAACTGACCGGCCGGAATGTGCAGGTCGATCTCGCGCAGCACTTGCCGCGAGCCGAAGGTTTTTTGCAGCTTGCGCACCGCCAGCGGAATGCCGCGCAGCAGGCGTGGAGGTTGTTGAGCGGTCATGCGGCACCTCCTTTGACGACCTGATAAGCCGGATGCCAGCGCAGCCACACACGTTCAAGTCCACGGGCCGCGAGGTCGGCCAGTTTGCCGAGCACCGCGTACAGCAGAATCGCCAGCACCACCACGTCGGTCTGCAAGAACTCCCGGGCATTCATCGCCAGGTAGCCGATGCCGGAGCTGGCGGAAATGGTTTCGGCGACGATCAGGGTCAGCCACATGAAGCCCAGGGCGAAGCGCACACCAACCAGAATCGAAGGCAACGCGCCCGGCAGAATCACCTGACGGAACAGGCTGAAACCGGACAAACCGTAGCTGCGCGACATTTCCACCAGCGCCGGGTCGACGTTGCGGATGCCGTGATAGGTGTTGAGGTAGATCGGGAACAATGTGCCCAGCGCCACCAGGAAAATTTTCGCCGACTCATCGATGCCGAACCACAGGATCACCAGTGGAATCAGCGCCAGGTGCGGCACGTTGCGGATCATTTGCACCGAACTGTCGAGCAGGCGTTCGCCCCATTTCGACAGGCCGGTGATGAAGCCCAGGGTCAGGCCGATACCGCCGCCGATGGCGAAACCGAGTGCGGCACGCCAGCCGCTGATGGCCAGGTGCGTCCAGATTTCGCCACTGCTGACCAGGCTGACACCGGCTTCGATCACGGCGATGGGTGCCGGCAGAATCCGTGTCGACAACCAGCCCGCCGACACCGACAACTGCCACACCGCCAACAACAAGACCGGCAACGCCCAGGGCGCGAAGCTGTGAATGATTTTCTTCATGGCGCGCCTCAGCTCTGGGACGCGGCTTTGGGAAGAATATCGTTGGCGACCATCTCGCCGAACGGGCTGACGTATCCGGCGCTTTTCGGCAACTCGGGACGTTCGATATCCAGGTGCGGGAACAACAGCTCGGCGACTCGATACGACTCTTCCAGGTGTGGATAACCGGAGAAGATGAAGGTATCGATGCCCAGGTCCGCGTACTCCTTCACGCGGGCGGCCACGGTCGGACCATCGCCCACCAGCGCCGTACCGGCACCGCCACGCACCAGGCCAACCCCGGCCCACAGGTTAGGGCTGACTTCCAGGTTGTCACGATTGCCGCCATGCAATGCAGCCATGCGTTGCTGGCCCACTGAATCGAAGCGCGCCAGCGAAGCCTGGGCGCGCTTGATGGTGTCGTCGTCCAGGTGCGAGATCAGGCGATCCGCCGCTTGCCAGGCTTCGGCATTGGTTTCACGCACGATCACGTGCAGACGAATGCCGAAGCGTACGGTGCGACCGAGCTTGGCGGCCTTGGCGCGCACTTGCTCGATTTTTTCCGCGACGGCGGCAGGCGGTTCGCCCCAGGTCAGGACCATTTCCACTTGCTCGGCAGCCAAATCCTGCGCCGCTTCGGACGAGCCGCCGAAGTACAGCGGCGGACGGGGTTGCTGGATCGGTGGATAGAGCAGCTTGGCGCCTTTCACGCTGATGTGCTGACCGTCGTAATCGACGGTTTCGCCTTCCAGCACGCGGCGCCAGATGCGGGTGAATTCCACCGAGGCCTGATAGCGCTCTTCGTGGGTCAGGAACAGACCGTCACCGGCCAATTCTTCCGGATCGCCGCCCGTCACCAGGTTGAACAGCGCACGGCCGCCGGACAAACGATCCAGGGTCGCCGCCTGACGCGCCGCCACCGTCGGGGAAATGATCCCGGGGCGCAGGGCGACAAGGAACTTCAGGCGCTGGGTCACCGGGATCAGCGAGGCGGCCACCAGCCAGGAATCTTCGCAGGAGCGACCGGTCGGGATCAGCACCCCGCCGAAGCCCAGGCGATCGGCCGCTTGCGCGACTTGTTGCAGGTAACCGTGGTCGACGGCGCGAGCGCCTTCGGCGGTGCCAAGGTAATGGCCGTCGCCGTGGGTAGGCAGGAACCAGAAGATATTGAGGCTCATGGAGTGGTCTCCTTGGGGAATCGAATGACGGGCTTGGGTCACTGCGCTTTGGCGACAGCTGCCGGCGGCGTCCAGATCACGTCTTTGATGCTCAGCGGCTTCGGAATCAGCTTGAGCTGGTAGAAGCTGTCGGCGATTTTCTGTTGCGCGGCGACCACTTCCGGGGTCAGGAACAACGCGCCGTAGCCCTGGCGTTTCACCGAGGTCAGGGTGATGTCCGCCGGCAGGCCCAGCAGCGGCGAAACCTGTTGGGTCACCTCTTGCGGGTTGGCCTTGGACCACTCACCCACGGCGCGCACTTCGTCCACCAGGGTCTTGATCACCTCGGGATTCTTTTGTGCGTAAGGCTTGGTCGCCAGGTAGAACTGGTGGTTGTCGACGATGCCCTGGCCATCGCGCAGGGTGCGCGCTTGCAGTTGCTGTTCGGCGGCAGCCTGGTACGGGTCCCAGATGACCCAGGCGTCGACACTGCCACGCTCGAACGCGGCGCGGGCGTCGGCCGGCGGCAGGAATACGGTCTGGATATCGGTGTACTTGAGGCCGGCGTCTTCCAGCGCGCGGACCAGCAGGTAATGCACGTTGGAGCCTTTGTTCAGGACGACTTTCTTGCCCTTGAGCTCGGCCACCGACTTGATCGGCGAGTCCTTTGGCACCAGGATCGCTTCGCTGTGGGGCGCCGGCGGTTCGTAGGCAACGTAGAGCAGGTCGGCACCGGCCGCCTGGGCAAACACGGGAGGGGTTTCGCCCGTCACGCCGAAGTCGATGGAGCCGACGTTCAGGCCTTCGAGCAGTTGCGGGCCACCGGGGAATTCAGTCCATTGCACGTCGACACCCTGGGCGGCGAGGCGTTTTTCCAGGGTGCCTTTGGCTTTGAGCAGTACGAGGGTGCCGTATTTCTGATAGCCGATTCGAAGGGTTTCAGCTTGAGCTTGAGTAATGGCGCCGAAGGTGACAGCCGCAGCAAACAGAGCGACCAGACCGCGACGCAAAATGACAGGGCGCATGGCGCTCTCCTTTTGCAGTAGGGTTTTTGGCTGCACCTGCTTGCCCGTTGGCGGGCGAGTAAGGCCAGTACATCAATGTGGGGTGGGGCTCAAATGCTCCAGCGAGCACTCAACAAACGATCATTCAACAGTTGCGGGTCGAGCGGCTTGGGCCGTCGCGCCATGGCGCTGAAAAACAACTCCAGCGACTCATTCAGTCTTTGTTCCAGCTCCGGCGCCAGCTGTGCCTGGGCACTGCCTTCGCCGTAGGCGATCTGGCTGTCCACGGCGAAAATCCCGTGCAGCATTTCCTGGGCCTTCAACGCCGACAGCACAGGCTTGAGCGCGTAATCCACGGCCAGCATGTGGGCGATACTGCCGCCGGTTGCCATTGGCAAAACGACCTTGTGGGCCAGGGCGCGTTCGGGCAGCAAATCCAGTACGGTTTTCAACGCACCGGAGAACGAAGCCTTGTAGACCGGGGTGGCGATCAACAGGCCATCGGCGTTTTCGATCTGTTGCAGCAGGTTGATCACCTTCGGGCTGTCGAAGCGCGCATGCAGCAAGTCTTCGGCCGGGAAGTCCCGTACCTGATAACTGACCACTTCCACGCCCTGCCCTTGCAACCAGCGTTGGGAGCGCTCCAGCAACACCCCGGACCGGGAGCGTTGGCTGGGACTGCCACCGAGAGAGACAACCAGCATTCAGAAGATTCCTTGAACGGTGTTGGCGATTCGCAGTGTGCGATCTCGCTTCGATGGCATGACCTTAACAGCTGATTTATATATCCATAAATCATATTTATTCATTTGGTTATTCGTTTTGGAGATATATCCATCACTTTCTCCCAAGCGAAAAAAAAGGCCGTCGAAACGGCCTGAAATCCCCTGCTTTATGGATTCGTTCAATCTGGATTCTGCGGTGCCCGATCCGCCGCTTTCGCGAGCAAGCCCGCTCCCACAATGGATCTCTGCTGTAAACACTCCCTATGTTCCACCGCCGATCAAATGTGGGAGCGGGCTTGCTCGCGAAAGCGCCATCCGCTACACCACAAAACTCAATGACTCACCTGTTCGGCTGCGGCGTCAGGCGCAAGTAAGGCTTCACGGCGCGATACCCCTTCGGAAAGCGCTGTTTGATTTCCTCTTCATCCTTGAGCGACGGCACGATCACCACCTCGTCACCGTCCTGCCAGTTGGCCGGGGTGGCCACCTTGTAGTTGTCGGTGAGCTGCAGCGAGTCAATCACCCGCAGGATCTCATTGAAGTTGCGGCCCGTGCTGGCCGGGTAAGTGATGGTCAACCGCACCTTTTTGTTCGGGTCGATCACGAACAGCGAACGCACCGTCAGGGTGTCGTTGGCGTTGGGGTGGATCAGGTCATACAGGTCCGAGACCTTGCGGTCGGCGTCGTCGAGGATTGGAAAATTGACGACCGTGTTCTGGGTTTCGTTGATGTCCTCGATCCAGCGGTGGTGCGATTCCACCGGGTCGACGGACAGCGCGATCGCCTTGACCCCACGCTTGGCGAACTCGTCTTTCAACTTGGCGGTGAAACCCAGCTCGGTGGTGCACACCGGCGTGAAGTCGGCCGGATGGGAAAACAGCACACCCCAGCTATCGCCCAGCCACTCGTGGAAACGCAGGGTACCGGCGCTGGATCCCTGTTCGAAATCGGGGGCGATGTCGCCCAGTCTGATGCTCATGGTGTCGCTCCTGGTGAGTGCTGGTTGAGCTCAACTGTGCCTGTATTTTTTATCTATTAAAAAGAATAAATATCGATTTATTTAGAACTAAAAGAAATATTAAACATCTGTTCACTGGACGCCGTCCGGCATCCCGCCGAACATCGACCCCAAGGTTCGTGAAGGCCTTGAGTTGCTGAAAAGAGGGGATTTCAAGACGGATTTACGGGGGTGAACCCGGCTTGAAAACGCAAAAGCCCCGCCTGGCGTGATGCCGGGCGGGGCTTTTTTGCGTCTGTTTTCTGTGTAGGCGCTGCCGAAGGCTGCGAGCTTTTGATCTTGCTTTAAAAGATCGCAGCCTCGTTGCACTCGACAGCTCCTACCGGCTCCTACACAGCGCCTACACAGTTTCTGTGCAGCTCCTGAAAGCTGTTACAGCAGCGGGATCGAGTAGCTGACGATCAGGCGGTTTTCGTCCTGGGAGCGGGTGCTCGGCAGGTCGGTACGCCATGTGGCGTTTTTCCACATCACGCCGAGGTTTTTCAGCGCGCCGGATTGAACGACGTAACCCACGGTCAGGTCGCGTTCCCACTCGGAAGCGCCGTTAGCCGCTTGGCCACCACGGGCGTTGACGGTATCGATGTCATCGCCCTTGAGGTAGATCAGACCCGCCGTCAGGCCAGGTACGCCAACTTTGGCGAAGTCATACGAGTAGCGTGCCTGCCAGGTTTTCTCGCCGGCACGGGCGAACTTCTGGATTTGCATGTCGGTGATGATGTAAGCCGACGAACCGTCGCCCTGGTTCAGCCACGGGAAGTCGCTGCTGCCGTTGCTGACCTGGTAACCGCCACCGAAGGTGTGACCTTCAACGGAGTACAGGAACAGGCCGCTGTACAGGTTGTTGTCGACTTTGCCTTTACCGCTCGGCGCGTTGTAGTTACCCGAGGTGTAGTAGAACGGATCGTGACCGTTGGCACCGTCGTCGGAGCTGTTGAAATAACGCACGTCGGACTTCAGTACGCCCGGGCCAATTGCCCAGTTGTGAGTCAGGCCGAGGAAGTGCTGCTTGTAGAAGTCTTCCAGGTTGCCGTAGTAGTACTGAGCAGTCAGGTCCTTGGTGATTTTGTAGTCACCGCCACCGTAGATGAACTTGTTGCTGTCGCGACCGGCAGCTGTGCGGCCGTTGGCACCGGCAATCGACAGCTCTTCATTGTTGCTGGAGTTACGACCCTTGGCGTGCTCGACCTGACCGCCAACCAGTGTCAGGTCTTTGATTTCGCCCGAGGTGATCTGGCCACCCTGGAACGTTTGCGGCAGCAGGCGACCATCGTTGGTCACGATCACTGGCAGTTTTGGCTGCAGGGTGCCCAGCTTCAGCTCGGTCTGGGAGATCTTGGCTTTGGCTGTCAGGCCCAGGCTGGAGAAGTTGTCCACTGCTTCGCCATTGGACTTGCTTGGGAAAACAGTACCGCCATAGGAGTTGTTCGCCGCACCGTTGGTGCCGCCGCCCGAATCCAGGCGCACGCCCAGCAGGCCGATCGCATCGATACCGAAGCCGACAGTGCCCTGGGTGTAGCCGGAGATGAACCGCAGGTCGAAGCCTTGGCCCCACTCTTCGTTCTTGTTCGGGCCAGTGCCGTCGCGGTAGTCGGTGTTGATGTAGAAGTTACGCAGCCCCAAAGTAGCCTTGCTGTCTTCGATGAAACCGGCGGCGCTCGCTTGCTGCGCCAAAACCCCTACGGCCACAGCCAGGGCCAGGGTGGACTTGTTCATTGTTTCGCTCCTAATTGATTCTAATTCTTGTGGTCCGGGTCGAGTGCCCTGGATCCTTGATTCTTGCGCCACAACCCCGTCAGTTAAGGGCTGCCCCCGTCAAATTGGGCGGCGCAGGATACCTGTACATAAATCCGAAAAGAATCACTTCATCTATATTCATACCGAAATGGAATATCGATACGCACAAGTCATCCGGACAGGATTGAGGTATCGGCGTGAAAACCGATTCCTGTAGCTGGGGTTATCGGAAAGTGAACTTGGGTGTGAAGCGAAGTGGTGCCGGCCTGTACGTCAGGTGAGGCCACTGTAGGTGTTTTCGAAAAAATCTAAAAAGAATAAAAAATCATCAGCATCAACCTTTTAAGAATATAAAAGTTGACCCGAAAAAAAGCCCCGTCCGCAGACGAGGCTCTTTTGAGCACTACGACTTACATGAAGCTGTAGGTGTAGTTGAAGATCAGACGGGTCTGGTCCTGATCGAGGGTGCTGGTGTTGCCACGGTACATACCGTGACGCAGCGTCGTGCCAAAGCCTTTGAGCATGCCGGTCTGGATCACGTAATCCACACGCAGGTCGGTTTCGCGCTCGTTCAGGTCCTTGCCAACGCCGTTGGTGGCCTTGATGTCCTGGCCGTACAGGTAAGCCGCCGAAGCCTTCAAGCCTGGCACGCCCAACGAGGCGAAGTCGTAGGAGTACTGACCGTACGAGGTGTTTTCACCGGCACGGATGAAGCTGCCCACGGTGGCATCGGTAAACGAGTAGAAGCTGGCGCCGCCGGCACCTTCGTTGCGACCGTTGCCATCGACAACGTTACCCTGGTTCAGGAACACGAAACCGCCGTCGTCGCTGACACGTTGATGACCGAGCAGGAACGCGCTGCCGCCCAGGGTGTAAGTGAACGTGGCGCTCCAGGTCTGGTTATCGACCTCGCCTGGGTGCTTGGCGTAGCCATTGTTGTTGTTGAAGCGGTAGCCGGCGTCGCCGTTCTTGCCGTCGGAGCTGCTGTCAAAATAACGAAGATCGGTCTTGAACGACTGGTTAGGTGCGATCGGGTAGACGTGCACCAGGCCGAGGAAGTTCTGCTTGTAGTAGTCTTCCAGGTTCGCGTAGTAGTACTGCAGCAACAGGTCTTTGGTGACCTTCCAGTCCGCACCGGCGTAACGGAACTGATTGCTGTCCTCAGTGCCACCCGCCACGGCCAGGCCGGTGCTGTTGCTGGACGCTCGACCTGTCGCGTGCTCCAACTGACCCACGTTGAAGGTCACGTTGTCGATTTCCTTCGAGGTGATGGTGCCACCTTCAAAGGTTTGCGGCAGAACGCGGCTATCGTTCGCGATCAGGATCGGCATGTTGGGCTGCAAAGCGCCACCGACGTGGGCTTCGGTCTTCGAGAAGCGGGCCTTGACGTTACCCGCCAGGCGGCTCCACTCATCCACTGCCGATCCATCGGTATCGCTAGGGGTGAAGGAGTTGTTATCCGGGTGATGGCCCTTGCCGCCGTCCAGGTGGATACCGACCAGTGCCTGGGCGTCGAAACCGAACCCTACGACACCTTGGGTGTAGCCCGACTGGAAATCGAACTTCAGACCTTGGGCCGTCTCGCGCTGCCGGTTGGCAGGGGTCTTGGCGCCTTCACGGTTGTCAGCGTCGAAATAATAGGTGCGCGAACTGATGGATGCCTTGCTGTCTTCGATGAAACCCGCGGCGCCTGCCTGCTGCGCCAAAACCCCTACGGCCACGGCCAGGGCCAAGGTGGACTTGTTCATTGTTAAGCTCCTCTCGTCTCTAATTCTTGTAGTCCTGGTACCAGGTCAAATGCCCGGAATCCTAAGATGCGCGATTAGCGCCGGACGGTGACTCACAAGTCAATCGTAACCATGTGTGTCTACGACCATAGTCTAATCCCCGGTTTTTTTGGTCCATGCAGGTTCATGCGATTGTCATAAACCTGAAAAGAATGGGTAGATTCTTTTCTCATACCGTTTAGGAATTACCGCCTCTGTCCTGCCACGCCTCTGCATAGAGCAGTCGACTGAAAAGCTAATTCCTAAAGGGTATTTAACATGAGTGCTATAGAACGATCAGCTCCTGAAACAATCCCGCAACAAATCCTGTCGAAATGGCCAACGCCTTGCCGACCAAACGCGCACTATCCAGCCCATTTGTTACAGTTTGTGTGTCAGGAATATTCTTTTTGCGCAGGACGCGCCGGAGGGAGTTAACGGGACCGTTCCCACGCCGACGGTTCGACGTGGGAACGATCAGATCGATCAAAGGGCTTTTTCGAAGATCTTCGAATTGCGCTGGTAGTTGTACAGCGACGCCCGCGCTGACGGCAGGCGCTCGACGCTGCTCGGCGCAAAGCCACGCTCGCGGAACCAGTGGGCCGTGCGGGTGGTCAGGACGAACAAGGTTTTCAAACCCTGAGCCCGGGCGCGGGTTTCAATGCGCTCCAGCAGTTCATCGCCACGGCCGCCGTGACGGTACTCCGGGTTCACCGCCAGGCACGCCAGCTCGCCGGCATCCGAATCGGCAATCTGATACAACGCCGCGCAGGCGATGATCATGCCTTCACGTTCAACCACGCTGAACTGCTCGATTTCACGCTCCAGCACCTCGCGCGAACGCCGCACCAGAATCCCCTGCTCTTCCAGCGGACTGATCAAATCCAGCAAACCACCCACGTCTTCGATGGCCGCCTCGCGCACCACTTCGAATTGCTCCTGGGCCACCAGCGTACCGCCACCGTCACGGGTGAAGAGTTCGGTCAGCAGCGCGCCATTCTCGGCGTAGCTGACGATATGGCTGCGGGCCACCCCGCCACGACAGGCTTCAGCCGCGGCATCCAGCAGTTCCGCCTGGTAGTTGCTGCCCAGCCGCTGCAGGTGCGCCGGCACCTGTTGCGGGCGCAGTTCACGCACCAGACGCCCGTGTTCATCGATCAAGCCTTCTTCGGCGCCGAACAGCAGCAGCTTGTCCGCACCCAGGTCGATGGCGGCACGCGTGGCGACGTCTTCACAGGCGAGGTTAAAGATTTCACCGGTCGGCGAGTAACCCAACGGCGACAACAGCACGATGGAGCGCTCGTCCAGCAGGCGATTGATGCCCTTGCGGTCAACCCGGCGCACTTCGCCGGTGTGGTGATAGTCGACACCTTCGAGCACGCCGATCGGCCGCGCGGTCACCAGGTTGCCGCTGGCCACCCGCAGGCGCGAGCCCTGCATGGGCGATGAAGCCATGTCCATCGACAGCCGCGCTTCGATGGCAATGCGCAACTGGCCAACGGCATCGATCACGCACTCCAGCGTCGCCGCATCGGTAATGCGCATGCCGTGGTGGTAATGCGGGGTCAGGCCGCGCGCGGCGAGACGGGCCTCGATTTGCGGACGGGAGCCGTGAACCAGCACCAGCCGCACGCCCAGGCTGTGCAACAGCACCAGGTCGTGGACGATATTGCCGAAGTTGGGGTGCTCGACACCGTCGCCGGGCAGCATGACGACAAAGGTGCAATCGCGGTGGGCGTTGATGTAAGGCGAAGCGTGACGAAGCCAATTGACGTATTCGGGCATGAACCTGGGCCTGTAATAAATAGCAGCCGAAAAAAGGGCGGAACAGAAAACGCACAGCGGGCTGATGGTTATCGTCGGAACAGGCTTGGCGACACGCGTGCTCTCCTCATGAATACGGGTTGGGACACTGGCAATTTATAGGGTTGCTCGGGCAATGCACAAACCTAATGTGGGAGCGGGCTTGCTCGAGAAGGCGATGCATCAGTCAAATTTGGATCAACTGACAGGCCCAATTCGCGAGCAAGCCCGCTCCCACATTGATTGCATTCAATTGACTGGCATTTGGGCCGGTGTCAGGCAGTAATGTTCAATCAACTGACGTAATAGATGCACCGTAGGCTGCAAACGTGACATTTCGAGGAATTCCCCCGGCTGGTGGGCGCAGGCGATATCGCCAGGGCCGAGCACCAGTGTCTCGCAGCCAAGACGCTGAAGATAAGGCGCTTCGGTGCCGAATGCCACCGCTTCGGCACTGTGGCCGGTAAGCTTTTCGGCAATCCGCACAAGCTCGGCATCCTCGGCCTGTTCGAACGGCGGCACTTCGGGGAACAACGGCGCATAATCGATCTTGACCTCATGCCGCTCGGCAACCGGCTTGAGCCGTTGCAGAATCTGCGCCCGCAGCGCCTTGGGGTCCATGCCCGGCAAGGGTCGCAGATCGAACTCCAGCGAACACTGCCCGCAAATGCGGTTGGGATTGTCGCCGCCATGGATGCAGCCGAAATTCAGGGTCGGTGTCGGCACGCTGAACTGCGGATTGCTGAATTCGCGCTGCCACAGCAGGCGCAGGCCGCGCAGTTCGCCAATCGCATCGTGCATGGCTTCCAGGGCGCTGTGGCCCAGGCGCGGGTCCGAGGAATGACCGCTCTGCCCGAGAATGTCGATGCGCTCCATCATGATGCCCTTGTGCATGCGGATCGGCCGCAAGCCGGTCGGCTCGCCAATCACCGCCGCCCGTCCCAGCGGCCGCCCCGCTTGCGCCAGCGCCCGGGCACCGGACATCGAACTCTCTTCATCGCAAGTGGCGAGGATCAGCAGCGGTTGCTTGAACGGTTGATCGAGCAGCGGCCTGACCGCTTCGATGGCCAGGGCGAAAAAGCCCTTCATGTCACAGCTGCCCAGGCCGACCCAGCGGCCGTCGACTTCGGTCAGCTTCAATGGATCGGTCTGCCACAGCGCGCCATCGAACGGCACGGTGTCGCTGTGCCCGGCCAGCACCAGGCCGCCGGGGCCGGAGCCGAAACTGGCGAGCAAGTTGAATTTGCCGGGGCTGACCTGCTGGATGTCGCAGGCAAACCCCAGGTCGCCGAGCCACGCGGCCAGCAGATCGATCACCGGGCGATTGGATTGATCGAGATGGGCCTGGGTGCAACTGACGGACGGTGCGGCGATCAGCGCAGCGAACTGATCTTTCATGGACGGCAAAGGCATCGCTGACTCCAACTCCCGAATTGAAGTCCATCATAGAGCTATCCCGTGACAGGAATAAACCGTCGCGGCGCGCAGTGGCGGTCAGTCCTGTACACTGCACGGCCTTGGCAGCCACACATTCCCCCCGGCTGCGCTCCCGATCCTGGATTTTCCGGCCATGCAGAAAGAAACCGAAATCAAACTCCGCGTCAGCCGCGAAACCCTCGCTGCCCTGCGCGAGCATCCGTTACTGAAGAAACGCAACAAAAGTGGCTGGGAACGCCGTGAGTTGATGAACCAGTACTTCGACACGCCCGAGCGCGACCTGGCCCGCGCCAAGGTTGCCCTGCGCCTGCGCAAGGACGGCGACGAGGTGATTCAGACCCTCAAGACCCGTGGCCAGAGCGTCGCCGGCCTGTCCGAGCGTAACGAGTACGACTGGAACCTGCCCAAAGCCAAGCTCGATGTGAAGAAACTCGACGGCGAATGCTGGCCCGAGGCGTTGGCCGAACTGGACAAGAAAACCCTGAAGCCGATCTTCACCACCGATTTCGTCCGCGAACGCGCCGAAATCGCCTGGGGCCGTGGCAAGACCAAAGTAGTCATCGAAGCCGCGCTGGACCTGGGTCACGTCGTGGTCGGCAAGCAGAAAGAAGAAATCTGCGAACTGGAACTGGAACTGCGCGAAGGCGAGCCCGCCGCGCTGCTGGAACTGGCGGCCGAACTGGCGGCCACCCTGCCCTTGATGCCGTGCGACATCAGCAAGGCCGAACGTGGCTATCGCCTGTACGACGCCAACAGCTACTCGCTGAGCCTGCCGGCACCGCAGATCACCGCCGAAACGCCGCTGGACGACGCCTTCGCCGCGCTGAGCTGGCATTTGCTGGGCAGCAGCCAGCGCCTGGCCGAGCAGTATCGCTTCAATGGTCACTGGCGCCTGCTGCAGGATTGGGTGGAAAACCTCGCCGAACTGCGTGCACTGGTCAGCAGCCTCGGCCAGGCCGCGCCGCGTCAATCGACCCATGACCTGCGCGCCGCGCTGGATGCCCTGCTCGAAGACTGGCGCCCGCTGGTCCAGGCCGGCATGGAAGATGAAGACGTACGTAAGGCCGCCCCGGAACAGTTCCTCGAAGAACTCGAAGACCCGCGCTGGGGCCTGTTCTCGCTGAACACTTCGCGCTGGCTGCTGGCCCGCACCTGGGCCGCCGACCGCAACACCCGTGGCAATCGCCAGGGCGCGGCGCAACTGGGCAGCTGGTTGCCGCGCCTGTTGGGCGAAGAAGCCACGTCGCTGCAACTGCAACGCTATCAGCAGCAACCCGAAGACCTGGCCGAGCAACTGCCGCGCATCGAGCGCATCCAGTCCTGGCTGCACCACGCGCGTAACGTGCTGGACATCCCGGAAATGGATCGTCTGTATGGCGAGCTGAACAAACTGGCGCAACTGGCCAACGAGCCGATCACCGACGAAGCCCTGGATGCGCGCAAGCAGCAGGCGATCGCGGTGTATCAGAATCGTGCCTGGAAGATGTTGTTGCGCCTGTAAGGACGCCTTCGCGGGCAAGCCGGCTCCCACATTGGAATGCATTTCAAATGTGGGAGCCGGCTTGCTCGCGAAGAGGCCGGCACCTCCACTGCAAAAACCTCAGACCGGCAAGCTGGTCGTGGACTTGATCTCCGACAACGCCACCACCGAATTGACCTCCTGAATCCCCGGCACCATCGACAGCTTCTCGAAAAAGAAGCGCTCATACGCCTCGATGTCCGCCGCGACGATCCGCAGCATGAAATCCACCGCCCCCATCAGCACGTAACACTCCAGCACTTCGGGAAACTCGCGAATCGCCTCGGTGAACTCGGTGAAGTTCGAGCGCCCGTGGGCGTTGAGTTTGACCTGCGCGAAAATCTGCGTGTTCAGGCCGATTTTCTTGCGGTCGAGCAAGGTCACCTGAGCGCGAATGATCCCTTCCTCTTTCATCCGCTGGATCCGCCGCCAGCACGGCGACTGCGAAAGCCCCACCTGCTCGGCGATTTGCGCACTGGAGAGCGAAGCGTCCGCCTGCAATAACGCGAGGATCTTGCGGTCGTAGCCATCCAGTTCGCTTTGCATAAAAAAACCTTTGAATGATGTATTTGTGAATTGTACGAGTCTAAAAAATCGTCATTCAGCCCATCATAGATAAGAAATACCGGCCAGCGAATGTAAAAATTTCTCCACTGATTTTGGAGAATGATCATGCCGCACCTGGAAGCCGTGAACACCTCGCCGACCCGCGCCGATGTCTGGAACGCCAGTAACGTCCATTGCCGCGCTCGCTACCAGTTGCTGGCCGAAGCCGAGCCCGACCTGTTGTGTCGGGTGCTTAATCTGTTCGCGTTGCAGTGCCTGACGCCGGAACAGGTACAGGTGCAGCGCAAGGAAGACTGGCTGACGGTCGAGATTGTCATTGATGGATTGAGCTGGCATCGCGCGCAGGTGATTGCGGAAAAACTTCGCAACCTGATCAGCGTCTGCTCGGTTGATGTGCAGGGCGCCGACGCTGCATGGATCGAAGCGGTTCAGGCGGCTGGCTGAAAAACACGGACACGGCTTCGTCGGGTAGTGGCCCAACGGTCTGCGGCACCACGACTATCCTTTGCCGATTGTTGTTTAAAAGGAGCCCGCATGTCCGTTCAACTCGCCATTCAGGACCGCTGGCTGGATCTCAATGAAGTATTGCGTGAACTGGTCGCCCAGGGCTTTATCAGCCAGGATTCGGCGGATTTCGCGCTCAATGCCCGCCGCCGCCACGCCGCCCATGGCCAGGCGCACCCCCTGGAATTTATCGCCAGCCAACAACTGGACGACCTCAGCCGCCCCGGCAAACACCTGGACCTGGAAAGCCTGACGCTGTGGCTGTCCCAGCAGGCAGGCCAGCCTTACCTGCGAATCGACCCGCTGAAAATCAACGTCGCGGCCGTGACGCCGCTGATGTCCTACGCCTTCGCCCAACGCCACAAGATTCTCGCGGTGGCCATCGACCACGAAGCCGTGACCGTGGCCAGCGCACAACCCTACGTCAACGGCTGGGAAGCCGACCTGACCCATGTGCTCAAGCTGCCGATCAAGCGCGTGGTGGCCAACCCGGTGGACATCCAGCGCTTGAGCGTGGAGTTTTTCCGCCTGGCCAAATCGGTCACCGGGGCCAATAACGGCGATCAGCAGGCCAGCAGCCTGGGCAACTTCGAACAACTGCTCAATCTCGGCGCCAGTGATCAGGAACCGGATGCCAATGACGCGCATATCGTCAACATCGTCGACTGGCTGTTCCAGTACGCCTTTCAACAGCGCGCCAGTGATATCCACATCGAACCGCGCCGCGAACAGGGCACGGTGCGTTTTCGCATCGACGGGGTGTTGCACAACGTCTATCAATTCCCGCCGCAGGTGACCATGGCCATCGTCAGCCGCCTGAAAAGCCTGGGGCGGATGAACGTCGCGGAGAAACGCAAACCCCAGGACGGCCGGGTCAAGACCAAAACCCCGGACGGCGGCGAAGTCGAGTTGCGGCTGTCGACCTTGCCGACCGCCTTCGGCGAAAAAATGGTCATGCGGATTTTCGACCCCGAGGTGCTGCTCAAGGATTTCGACCAGCTGGGTTTCTCCGCCGACGACCTGCGGCGCTGGCAGGACATGACCCGACAACCCAACGGCATCATCCTGGTCACCGGGCCAACCGGTTCCGGCAAGACCACCACGCTGTACACCACGCTGAAGAAACTCGCGACGTCGGAGGTCAACCTCTGCACCATCGAAGACCCGATTGAAATGGTCGAGCCGGCGTTCAACCAGATGCAGGTCCAGCACAACATCGACCTGACGTTCGCGGCCGGGGTGCGTGCGCTGATGCGGCAAGACCCGGACATCATCATGATCGGCGAGATCCGCGACCTCGAAACCGCCGAAATGGCGATCCAGGCCGCCCTCACCGGTCACCTGGTGCTGTCGACGCTGCACACCAACGATGCCCCAAGCGCCATCAGCCGCCTGCTCGAACTCGGCGTGCCGCATTACCTGATCAAGGCCACGGTGCTGGGCGTCATGGCCCAGCGCCTGGTGCGGACCTTGTGCGCGCACTGCAAGGCCCCGCAAACCTTGGGCGAAGAAGACTGGCAAAGCCTGACCCGACCCTGGCAAGCCCCGCTGCCCGGCAACGCCCAGCGTGCCGTCGGCTGCCTGGAATGCCGCGACACTGGCTATCACGGTCGCGCCGGGGTCTACGAAATCATGCAATTGACCGACGGCGTGAAAGCACTGATCAGTCCCGACACCGACTTGCTGGCGGTTCGGCGCCAGGCGTTCAAGGAAGGTATGCGCAGCTTGCGATTGTCGGGGGCGCAGAAAGTGGCCGCCGGCCTGACAACCATTGAGGAGGTGTTGCGCGTGACGCCGCAGAGCGAACAGAAGTAGCTGCGCCGTGATGGAACTCGACTGGGGCAATCCCGATCAAAGCCCGTAGTTAATCAGTGGAGTCACCCATCATGCGTTTCAAACTTGCTGTCGCAACCATCGCCCTGTTGTCCCTGCCTGTCGGTTCGGCGATGGCCGATAGCTTTTGGCGTAACGTCATTTCTTCCGGTGCCACCACCGGTTCGACCTACCTGACCTTCAAGGATCACAAGCTGATCGTCGCGGCCCAGGACGACGCCGGCAGCTTCGTCGCCAGTGACGGCGGCATCCGTGGCCCGTACCTGGAGGCGGCGATGCAGAAAGTCCGCGCCGACAACCCGGGCCTGCAGGCCACGGACATGGAACTGGCGAATGCGATCCTGGCGAAAAATGCCGTGGCTTCGGAATAAGCCTGCCTGCTGAATGAAAATGCCGCTCACATGAGCGGCATTTTTTATGTCCCACACAACCCCCTGTGGGAGCGGGCTTGCTCGCGAAAGCGGTGTGTCAGTCGATATCTGCTTGGACTGACACACCGCTTTCGCGAGCAAGCCCGCTCCCACATTTGTTGTGTGTTTGCCTGGGAGATCAGCGGTATTCATCCAGCGGCACACACGCACAGAACAGATTTCGATCCCCGTAAACGTTGTCCACCCGATTCACCACCGGCCAGTACTTGTTGGCCTTGGTGTGCGCATCCGGCGTGACCGCCTGTTCAATGCTGTAGGGCCGCTCCCAAACCCCGGTGATATCGGCCAGGGTATGAGGTGCACGTTTCAGCGGGTTGTCCTCGGCCGGCCAATTACCGTTCTGCACCTCGGTAATCTCCGCACGGATGCTCAGCATCGCCCCAATGAAACGGTCCAGCTCAGCCTTCGATTCACTTTCGGTCGGTTCGACCATCAAGGTCCCCGGCACGGGAAAGGACATGGTCGGGGCATGGAAGCCGTAGTCCATCAGGCGCTTGGCAACGTCCTCCTCGCTGATGCCGGTCAACGCCTTGAGCGGTCGCAAATCGAGAATGCATTCGTGGGCCACCCGTTCGTTGCGCCCGGTGTACAGCACCGGGAACGCCCCGGACAAATGCCGCGCCAGGTAATTCGCGGCGAGGATCGCCACTTCGCTGGCATCCGCCAGTTGCGGCCCCATCATGGCGATGTACATCCAGCTGATCGGCAGAATGCTGGCACTGCCCCACGGCGC
Source organism: Pseudomonas fluorescens (assembly GCF_902498195.1). GTDB lineage: Bacteria > Pseudomonadota > Gammaproteobacteria > Pseudomonadales > Pseudomonadaceae > Aquipseudomonas > Aquipseudomonas fluorescens_BU. Next base: position 45,278 of record NZ_CABVIY010000008.1, read on the forward strand.
TGCGCTGACAGCACCGTTCTGCGCCAGCGGTCCGTCGATCGGCACCACCGGATGATTGGCCACGAACGGCGCCAGATGGGCGCGCACGCCAATCGGCCCCATGCCCGGCCCGCCACCGCCATGGGGAATGCAGAAAGTCTTGTGCAGGTTCATGTGGGACACGTCGGCGCCGATATCCGCTGGCCGCGCCAGACCGACCTGGGCATTGAGGTTGGCGCCGTCCATGTACACCTGTCCGCCGTGGCTGTGGATAACTTCGCAGATTTCGCTAATGCCTTCCTCGTACACACCGTGGGTCGATGGATAAGTCGCCATCAGGCAAGCCAGTTTGTCGCCGGCCTGGGCCGCTTTATCTTTCAGGTCCTCCAGATCGACGTTACCGGCCTCGTCGCACTCGACAATCACCACGCGCATCCCGGCCATCTGTGCCGAGGCCGGGTTGGTGCCGTGGGCCGACGACGGGATCAGGCAGATATCCCGCCCGCCCTGCTGGCGGCTCTCGTGGTATTTGCGGATCGCCAGCAGGCCCGCGTACTCGCCCTGGGCCCCGGAGTTGGGCTGCATGCAGATCGCATCGAAACCGGTGATAGCGCACAGCCAGCGCTCCAGCTCTTCGATCATCAACGCATAACCGGCAGCCTGTTCCTTGGGCGCGAACGGATGCAGGTTGGCGAACTGCGGCCAGGTGATCGGGATCATTTCGCTGGTGGCGTTGAGCTTCATGGTGCACGAGCCCAGCGGGATCATCGATTGGTTGAGCGCCAGGTCCTTGTTCTCAAGCTGCTTGAGGTAACGCAGCATTTCGGTTTCGCTGTGATGGGCGCTGAACACCGGATGGCGCAGGTAGGGAGTGGTTCGTTGCAGATTGTCGGGGATTGCTGAAACCAGCGCTTCGGCATCCAGTTCATCGACGTTCAATCCATGATCGGCGCCGAGGAACACATCGAACAACTTGGCCACGGTGGCTTCGTCGCAGGTTTCGTCGAGGCTCAAGCCCAATTGCCCGCGCCCCAGAATGCGCAGATTGATCTGCGCGGCCAGGGCACTTTCGATGATCGCGGTCTGGGTGCCGCCAACGTCCAGGGTCAGGGTGTCGAAAAAATGCCGGTTGAGGCGTGTGATGCCTTTGCGCTCAAGGCCCGCGGCGAGGATGCACGTCAGCCGGTGCACGCGCTGGGCAATGCGCTTGAGGCCCTCCGGACCGTGGTAGACCGCGTAGAAACTGGCGATGTTGGCCAGCAATACCTGCGCGGTACAGATGTTGGAGTTGGCCTTTTCCCGGCGAATATGTTGCTCGCGGGTTTGCAGGGCCATGCGCAGGGCAACGTTGCCCCGGGCATCTTTCGATACGCCGATGATCCTTCCGGGAATCGCCCGCTTGTATTCATCGCGGCTGGCAAAAAACGCAGCATGGGGGCCGCCATACCCCATGGGCACACCAAAGCGCTGGGAAGAGCCGAACACCACGTCGGCGCCCAATTCCCCCGGTGGCGTCAACAACAGCAGGCTCAACAGATCGGCGGCAACACACGCCAGCGCCTGCTGGGCATGCAGGTGATCGATCAGCGGGCGCAGGTCACGGATTTCGCCGTGGGTGTCGGGGTATTGCAGCAATGCGCCGAACACCTGGTGCTGCTTCAAGTTATCCACAGCGTCGATGATCAGCTCGAATCCGAAGCCTTCGGCGCGGGTCTGCACCACGGAAATGGTTTGCGGATGGCAGTGTTCATCGACGAAGAACAGATTGCTTTTCGACTTGGCGACCCGTTTGGCCAGGGCCATGGCTTCCGCCGCCGCCGTGGCTTCGTCCAGCAACGACGCGTTGGCCAGTTCCAGGCCGGTGAGGTCGATGGTCAATTGCTGGAAATTGAGCAGCGCTTCGAGCCGACCCTGGGCGATTTCCGGTTGATACGGCGTGTAGGCGGTGTACCAGCCGGGATTTTCCAGGACGTTGCGCAAAATGACCGCCGGCGTCAGTGTGCCGTGGTACCCCATGCCGATCAGGCTGGTGAAAAGCTGGTTCTGCTCGGCATAGCCCCGCAACTTTGCCAGCGCCGCTTCTTCATCCAGCGCCGGCGGCAGGTCGAGCGCGCGGTTCAGGCGAATGCCGGGCGGCACCGTCTGTTCGATCAGCTCGACGCGGCTGCCGAGACCGAGGCTGTCGAGCATCGCCTGCTGCTCGGCGGCATCCGGCCCGAGGTGCCGGCGAAGAAAGGCATTGGGGTCGCGTAACTGGCTCAAGGACGGCAACTGGGACATGACGGGCTCTCTCTTGACTGGCGCTCAACGTCGATGCAACACGGTCAAACCAGCATAGCAGCCGATAATGCAGTGCCCTTGAAGATCAAAGGATCGCAGCCTGCGGCAGCTCCTACATTGACCGCGCTACCTGTAGGCGCTGCCGCGGGCTGCGATCTTATGGCGCCACAACAGGCACAAAAAAAGCCCCGACAGGTCGGGGCTTTGGGGGTGACGCAGAAAGCTTATTCGCCGATGGCGGCCTTGTAGGCGGCGGCATCGAGCAGCTTGTCCAGCTCGGCGGTGTTGCTTGGCTTGAGCTTGAAGATCCACGCGCCGTACGGGTCGGAGTTCAGCAGCTCCGGCGAGGCGCCCAGGTCTTCGTTGATCGCGATCACTTCACCGGCCACCGGGGAATAGATGTCGGACGCCGCTTTAACCGATTCCACCACGCCGGATTGATCACCGGCCGCGAAGGTTTTCCCAACTTCGGTCAATTCGACGAACACCACATCGCCCAGCGCTTCCTGCGCGTGATCGCTAATGCCCACGGTAACGGTGCCGTCAGCTTCCAGGCGTGCCCATTCGTGACTCTCGGCAAAACGCAGGTCGGCAGGGATATCGCTCATGTTCTGTGTCCTCAGGAAAATTGTCAGCGGTCAAAGTCCGCCGGAAAAGGTTAGATCAAGGTTTTGCCATGGCGGACGAAGGTCGGTTTGACCACTCGGACCGGGTACCACTTGCCACGGATTTCCACTTCCGCGCGGTCGGCAGTTGCCATCGGCACGCGCGCCAGTGCAATCGACTTGCTAAGCGTAGGAGAGAAACTACCACTGGTGATCTCCCCTTCGCCAACATCGGCGATACGGACCACCTGATGAGCGCGCAAAACGCCGCGTTCTTCAAGGACCAGGCCGACCAGTTTGTGTTGCACGCCGCCACTGCGCTCGGCTTCCAGCGCCGCGCGCCCGATGAACTGGCGAGCGGCCGGTTCCCAGGCAATGCTCCAGGCCATGTTGGAGGCCAGCGGTGAAACGTCCTGGTCTATGTCCTGGCCGTACAGGTTCATGCCGGCTTCGACCCGCAGGGTGTCCCGCGCGCCAAGGCCGATCGGGGAAATGCCCGCGCCCACCAGATCGTTGAAAAAGCCCGGCGCCTGATCGGCCGGCAGGATGATTTCCAGGCCGTCTTCGCCCGTGTAGCCCGTGCGCGCGATGAACCAGTCGCCGTCGGGCTGGCCTTCGAAGGGCTTGAGCAGCTGGATCAGATTGGCTCGGGCTTGCGTCACCAGCTCGGCCACCTTCTGCCGGGCGTGTGGGCCCTGGATGGCCAGCATCGCCAGCTCTGAACGCTCGCGAAGCTGCACCTTGAAACCCTCGAGGTGAGCCTGCATCCACGCCAGGTCCTGATCGCGGGTGGACGCATTGACCACCAGTCGATAACCGCTGTCGAGGCGATAGACGATCATGTCGTCGACGATGCCGCCGCGCTCGTTGAGCATGGTGCTGTACAACGCACGGCCGGCACTGTGCAGGCGTTCGACGTCATTGGCCAACAAGTGCCGAAGCCAGGCCTTGGCCTGGGGGCCATCGACGTCGATCACGGTCATGTGGGATACATCGAAAACACCGCAATCGCGGCGCACCTCATGGTGTTCCTCGACTTGCGATCCGTAATGCAGAGGCATATCCCAACCGCCAAAATCGACCATCTTCGCGCCGAGGGCGAGATGAAGGTCATACAGAGGCGTACGCTGTCCCATGGGTTTCTCCTTCCGGGCGTGGCGAAGGTGCGGGCGAGTTATCTATCGATTGAAAGCCTTGAAAAAAGAGGCCTCCAGCCAACTTCTACTACCTTGTCTGTCAGACGGACCGCACCGAATGCCGCGCATTGTAGCCGCAAGGTGTAGGACTGACACCTAGCTGTTTTGATGGGCCGAACGTCGAATCAATCCGATAACCGGTAGCAATCCCACCAGAACCAGGGTGAGGGCCGGCAAGGAAGCCCTGGCCCATTCGCCCTCGCTGGTCATTTCGAAGATCCGCACGGCCAGTGTGTCCCATCCAAACGGGCGCATCAGAAGGGTAGCGGGCATTTCCTTGAGTACATCGACGAACACCAGCAACGCCGCGCTCAACGAGCCGGGCAGCAACAATGGCAGATACACTTTGAAAAACAGTCGCGGACCACTGACGCCGAGGCTACGTGCCGCTTCGGGCAAAGATGGCCGTATACGCGCCAGGCTGCTTTCCAGCGGTCCGTAGGCCACGGCGATGAAGCGCACCAGATAGGCCAGCAGCAAGGCCGACAGACTGCCCAGCAACAAGGGCTTGCCGGTGCCGCCGAGCCAGCCGGAGAGCGGGATCACCAGTTCCCGGTCCAGGTAACTGAACGCCAGCATGATCGACACCGCCAGCACCGAACCGGGCAAGGCGTAGCCAAGATTGGCCAGGCTGACCCCGGCGCGGATCCCCTGGGTCGGCGCCAGGCGCCGGGCAAACGCCAGCACCAGGGCGACACTCACGGTGATCAACGCCGCCATCGCGCCCAGGTACAAGGTGTGGACGATCAGGCCGGTGTAGCGCTCATCCAGGTCGAAGCGCCCGCGCTGCCAGAACCACACCAGCAGTTGCAGCATCGGGATGACGAAGGCGCAGGCGAACACCAGAGCGCACCAACCCGTGGCCAAAAGCGCCTTGAAGCCCTGCAGGTGATACAGCGCCTTGACCCGCGGCCGCTCGTTACTGGCGCGGTTGGCCCCGCGCGCGCGACGCTCGCCATACAGCACCACCATCACCACCAGCAGTAACAGGCTGGCCAGTTGCGCGGCGGTGGAAAGGCTGAAGAATCCGTACCAGGTCTTGTAGATCGCCGTGGTGAACGTGTCGAAGTTGAACACCGACACGGCACCGAAATCCGCCAGGGTTTCCATCAACGCCAGCGCCACGCCCGCACCGATGGCGGGGCGCGCCATTGGCATTGCCACCCGCCAGAACGCCTGCCACGGCGATTGCCCCAGCACCCGCGCGGCTTCCATCAGGCCTTTGCCCTGAGCGAGGAATGCCGTACGCGCCAGCAGGTAGACGTAGGGGTAGAACACCAGCACCAGTACCAGAATCACCCCGCCCGTGGAGCGCACGCGCGGCAAGCGCAGGCCCGTGCCGAACCACTCGCGGAGCAAGGTTTGCACGGGGCCGGCGAAATCCAGCAGGCCGACGAAGACGAAGGCCAGCACATAGGCCGGAATCGCAAAAGGCAGCATCAACGCCCAGTCCAGCCAGCGTCTGCCGGGAAATTCGCAAAGGCTGGTGAGCCAGGCCAGGCTCACACCGAGAAGCGTCACACCGACACCGACGCCCAGCACCAGGGTCAGGGTGTTGCCCAGCAGGCGCGGCATCTGCGTGTCCCACAGGTGGGACCAGATCTGTTGATCGACCGATTGCCAGGAAAGCAGCAACACACTCAGGGGCAGCAGGACCAGCGCAGCGATGGCGAAGACCAGGGGATACCAGCGGCGCTGGGCGGGATGGGCCAAGGAAAAGCTCTCGCGAAATTGGGATACGGAAAACGCGAAAAGATCGCAGCCTTCAGCAGCTCCTACAAGGTGTATGTGCAGGAGCTGCCGAAGGCTGCGATCTTTTGCTCTTTAAAGCGGCCGACTCAGTTCCAGCCAGCCCGATCCATCATGCGAATCGCTTCGGCCTGGCGCTTGCCGGCGACTTCAACCGGCAGGGTATCGGCGACGAACTTGCCCCAGGCCGCGACTTCGGCGGAGGGATGCACGGTCGGATTGGCCGGGAACTCCTGGTTGACGTCCGCGAAGATTTTCTGCGCTTCAGGCGTGGTCATCCACTCCACGAGGGCCTTGGCGGCTTCCGGGTGCGGGGCATGCTTGGTCAGGCCGATGCCCGACAGGTTGACGTGCACGCCACGGTCCGCCTGGTTCGGCCAGAACAGCTTCACAGGCAGGTCAGGTTTCTGCTTGTGCAGGCGACCGTAATAGTAGGTGTTGACGATGCCGACATCACACTGACCGGCGTTGATGGCCTCCAGTACCGCAACGTCGTCGGAGAACACGTCGGTGGACAGGTTGTTGACCCAGCCCTTGAGGATCTTCTCGGTTTTCTCGGCGCCATGGACTTCGATCATGGTGGCGGTCAGGGATTGGTTGTAGACCTTCTTCGCCGTGCGCAGGCACAGGCGACCCTCCCAGTTCTTGTCGGCCAGCGCTTCGTAGGTGGTCAACTCGCCCGGTTTCACCCGGTCGGTGGAATAGGCGATGGTCCGCGCCCGCAGGCTCAGACCGGTCCAGGCGTGAGAGGCGGCGCGGTATTGCAGCGGGATGTTGGCATCGATGGTTTTCGAGGTGAAAGGCTGGAGGATGCCCATTTGCTCGGCTTGCCAGAGGTTGCCGGCGTCGACGGTGAGCAGCAGGTCGGCGGTGGCGTTCTCGCCCTCGGCCTTGATCCGCTGCATCAGCGGCGCTTCCTTGTCGGTGATGAACTTCACCTTCACACCGGTCTTGGCGGTGTAGGCATCGAAGACCGGCTTGATCAGTTCGTCGATACGCGAGGAGTAGACCACCACCTCGTCAGCGGCCTGGGCGACGGTGCTGCCGATCAGGGTCAGGGCCAGTGCAGTCAGTAGACGCTTCGGTGCCAACATGGGAGCGCTCTCTCGAATGAAAAAATGAGGCCAAATGATAAGGACTCACATTTGCCATCTCAATCGAACAGTTCGTGGAGGAGTTACCAGATGTTGCACAGGCGGGAATTGATGGCGGATGTGCCGACGCCTTCGCGAGCAAGCCCGCTCCCACAATGAAATGCATTTCAACTGTGGGAGCGGGCTTGCTCGCGAAGAGGCCATCAGCCGCAGCGAAAATGTCAGGCCTTGGCCAGCGCCGGCAAATCCCCGGTCAACCCCAGCGCCTCGCGCACAAACAGTGCCTTGGCCTCGGGCATCTGGTCGACCATCTTCAAACCGGCATTGCGCAACCAGCGTACCGGCAACGGATCGGCCTGGAACAACCGCTCGAAACCCTCCATCGCCGCCATCAACGCCAGGTTGTGGGGCATGCGTCGACGCTCGTAACGGCTGAGCACCTTCACTTCAGCCAGACGCTCGCCGCGCGCAGCCGCCTGCAGCAGCACTTCGGCCAGGACGGCGGCATCGAGGAAACCGAGGTTCACCCCTTGACCGGCCAAGGGGTGAATGGTGTGCGCCGCATCGCCGATCAGCGCCAGGCCTTCAGCCACGTAACGCTTGGCATGGCGTTGACGCAAGGGCACGCACAACCGCGGGTCGGCGCTGAGTACGTCGCCGAGCCGGCCTTCGAAGGCCCGTTCCAGTTCGCGACAGAAGCCTTGGTCATCGAGGGCCATCAGGCGCTCGGCTTCGCTGGGGGTGGTCGACCAGACGATTGAACACCAATCCTGCTGGCCATCGCGCTCCAGCGGCAGGAATGCCAACGGGCCGTTATCGGTAAAGCGCTGCCAGGCGGTCATTTGATGGGGTTTGGAACAGCGCACGCTGGTGACGATGGCGTGGTGCAGATAATCCCACTCCCGCGTCGCCATGCCGGTCAGGCGCCGAACCGCCGAGTTGGCGCCATCCGCCGCGATCACCAGGGGCGCGCGCAACGTCCGGCCATCGGCCAGGGTGAGGAGCCAGTCATCGCCGGAGCGGCGCATCTGCTCCAGGCGGGCATTGGCCAGCAGGCCAAGATCACAGGCGTGCAAGCGGTCAAGCAAGGCATCCTGTACCACCCGGTTCTCGACGATGTGGCCCAGTACCTCGGCATGCACGCTGGCCGCCGAAAAATGAATCTGCCCGGTGCCGCTACCGTCCCAGACCTGCATATCGCTGTACGGACTGCTGCGTCGGCCGGCGATGCCCTCCCAGACGCCCAGGCGATCGAGAATCCGCTGGCTGGCGATGGATAAGGCGCTGACCCGCGGCTCGAACGGCGCCTGTCCGTCAAACGGTTTGACGCTCAAGGGGCTGCCGTCCAGCAGCAGTACTTCCAGCCCACTGTCCTGCAACGCCAGCGCCAGGGCGCTGCCGACCATTCCGGCCCCGACAATCAGCAGATCTGCGCGCATTTCCATGCTTTAAGCCTGTCTCGCTTGCGGTTTGAGCCGCACATAAAGGGTTTTTCCGACGCGCGCCACCAGGTGGCCGGCGCCGTCATGAATATCGACCTGCAACTGCGGCAGGTATTTCTGGCCATCCGCGGTCTGTCGACGGATCTCGTCGAGCAGGGTGTCGTCGATGCGGAAGCGGGCGAACACCGGGCCTTTGCCCGGTGCGATGAAGTCGATGTCGGCGGCCTTGTCCCAGACGATGTAATGGCGCCCAAGGTTTTCCATCAGCATCAGCATGAAGAACGGATCGACCATCGAATACAGGCTGCCACCGAACTGGGTACCGACGTAATTACGGTTGTACCAGCCCAGGCCCATCGTCACTTCGATGTCACGGAAATCATCGCTGATGTGCCGCACCCGAACCCCGGCGCCAAGGTACGGCGGGTAGAGGCCCATGAACCAGCGCATTAATCGGGCCTTGCCGAACGTTTTGCTTAGCCGGTTAAACATCGGGGCGCGTACCCAGGCCCATGGCCTGTCGGGCGAACCAGCGCTTGGCCGGCGGCAGCAGGTCGAGACCGAGCAGCCCGAGATTGCGCCCCAGCGAAACCAATGGCTGCGTGCTGCCGAACAGGCGCGTGACCTGGTCCGAGAAGCCGACCGTGAGGTTCTGATCCAGGCGCTGGCCCTCGCGATAGGCCTGCAAGGTCGCGAAATCCCCCGGGGACTTTTCGCTGGCCAGCAGCGCATCGGCCAGCGCCTGGGCGTCGCGCAGGGACAGGTTGAAGCCCTGGCCGGCAATCGGGTGGAGGCTGTGGGCGGCGTTGCCAAGAATCGCCAGGTGCGATCGCACTTGCTCTTCCGCCTCCACCAACGACAGTGGATACAGGTGCCGCGCACCGACCTGTTTCAACGTGCCGAGGCGATAGCCGAACACGCTTTGCAGTTCGCTCAGGAAGCTGCGCTCATCGAGGGCGGCCAGGCGTTGCGCGTCCATCCCCAGACGGGTCCAGACCAGGGCGCAACGGTTGTCCGGCAACGGCAGCAACGCCATCGGGCCATCGTCGGTGAACCGCTCGAACGCCATGCCGTTGTGGGCTTCGCTCGGGGTGATGTTGGCGATCAGCGCGCTCTGGTGATAGGGGCGCGTCTTGACGCCGATGCCCAGTTGCTCGCGCAGGCCGGAACGGCCGCCATCGGCGAGCACCGCGAGGTCGCAATCGAGGGTGGTTTCGTCATTGAGGGTCAGGCGATAACCGTCGGTGAGCGGCTCCATGCGGGTGACTTCCGCCGGGCAACGCCAGCTGATCACGTCCTTGTCCAGGCCTTGCCACAGGCACTGGCCGAGCCAGGCGTTTTCCACCACGTAGCCCAGCGCCGGAACGCCCTCTTCCATCGCCGACAGCCGCGCCGTGGAAAAACGTCCCCGGTCGGAGACGTGAATCTGCTTGATCGGCTCGGCGCGGCGGGAGATGTCCTGCCAGACGCCCAACCGCTGGTAAATCTGCCGGGCGCCAAAGGACAAGGCCGTGGAACGCGCGTCGTAGCTCGGCTGGTAGGTATCGCCGGGGGCAAACGGCTCGATCAGTACGATCTTCCAGCCACGGGCCTTCGCCCCGGCCTGCAACGCCATCGCCAGGCTCGCACCCACCAGGCCGCCACCGATAATCGCCAGATTGACTCGACTCATGCCGCCTGTGTCCGTGCTTGCGCCATCAAGGCTTCGATCTCCGCGACCGTTTTCGGTACGCCTTGGGTGAGGATTTCACAGCCGCTTTTAGTGACCACCACGTCGTCCTCGATGCGCACGCCGATGCCGCGCCATTTCCTGGCTACGTTCTGATTGTCGGGGGCAATGTAGATGCCCGGCTCCACGGTCAGGGCCATGCCGACTTCCAGCACGCGCCACTCGCCGCCGACCTTGTATTCGCCAACATCATGCACATCCATGCCCAGCCAGTGCCCGGCGCGGTGCATGTAGAACGCCTTGTAGGCTTCGCTGGCAATCAATTCATCGACGTCGCCCTGCAACAAGCCCAGCTCGACCAGGCCGGCGGTGATCACCCGAACCGTCGCTTCATGGGCCTGATTCCAGTGTTTGTTCGGGGCGATCTCGGCAAACGCGGCTTCCTGGGCAGCCAGCACCAATTCATAGATCGCCTTCTGTTCCACCGAATACTTGCCGTTGACCGGCCAGGTACGGGTGATGTCGCTGGCGTAGCAGTCAATCTCGCAACCGGCGTCGATCAGCACCAGGTCGCCGTCCTTGAGCACGGCGTCATTCTGCTGGTAATGCAGGATGCAACTGTTGCGTCCGGCCGCGACGATGGAACCGTAGGCCGGCATTTTCGCCCCGCCCTTGCGGAATTCGTAATCCAGCTCGGCCTCCAGGCTGAACTCATACAAACCGACGCGGCTGGCCTGCATTGCGCGAACGTGGGCCTGGGCGGAAATCCGTGCGGCCTCGCGCATCACTTTCACTTCCGCCGCCGATTTATACAGGCGCATGTCGTGCAGCAGATGATCCAGCGCAACGTATTCGTTCGGGGGCTGGGCGCCCAGGTTGGCCTTGGAGCGAATCACGTTGATCCAATCCATCAGGTGCCGGTCGAATTCCGGGTTGCTGCCCATGGCCGAATACACCCGGTCACGGCCTTCGATCAGGCCCGGCAGGATGTCGTCGATGTCGGTGATCGGAAAGGCATCGTCGGCGCCGAAGTCGCGAATCGCTCCTTCCTGCCCGGCACGCAAGCCATCCCACAACTCTCGCTCGGCGTTACGCTCGCGGCAGAACAGGATGTATTCGCCGTGCAGGCGTCCTGGCATCAAGACCAGCACAGCCTGTGGCTCGGGGAAACCGCTGAGGTACTGGAAATCACTGTCCTGGCGGTAGACATGCTCGACATCACGATTGCGGATGGCCACTGCGGCAGCGGGCAGGATGGCGATGCTGTTGGGTTCCATCTGCGCCATCAGGGCCTTGCGGCGACGGCCGTATTCCGATTTCGGGATATGAATCATGGGCAGATGGCGTTCCCTGGCTTAGATTAATGCAACGACGGCTTGGCAGCCGGGGCGTCCGGCTTTCTGGTTTCGGAAAACAGCAGCAGCGGCGCGACGCGCAGGTACTCCATGACTTCCATGTAGTCGCTTTCACCGTCGTCGGACTCTTCCAGGGCGTCTTGCACCTGGGAAATGGCGGCCAGGTCCTGCAACACTTCGGTCGCCTCGGTGCTCAGCGTGCTGCTGTCGCGGCAATTCAAGCCGAAGCCACTGAGGAAGCCCTGGCACCACTGGCCCAGTGCCTCGGCGCGTTCAGCCAGTGGGGCATCGTCGGTCGGCAGTAACAGGACGACGGTCACGTCGTCGCCGGTCAGCTCGCCCTTGACCATTTCCTGCAAGCCGATCAAGGCATTGCGGACGTTGTCCTGCGGCTCGCTTTCGAGCAGTTCGGCCGCATCGATCAGCCAACCCTCGGCGTCGAAACCGGCACCGGCGCAGCTGCGACCGAGCAGCAGGCCGTGCAATTCGGCAGGCGAAACGGGATGACCGCTGGACGTCAGCAGGGTGGCGAAGGCTTGGTACGGAGAATTCTGAATGGGCATGGGCAGCTAGGCGCCAGACGGCGCTATGTCTAGAATGAAGGCCTTGTATCCTACATCGACTACCCCTGTAGGAGCGAGCACGCTCGCGATGGTCGTCAACGATAACGCCGGGGCCCTGACACCCGGTGGCGTTCTCAGGTTCATCGCGAGCAGGCTGGCTCCTACAGTCCGACTCCCATCAGACAGTGAAGACAATGGAAGACACCGACCTGCAAGCGCTGATGGCCAGACTCGAACTGCTGATTACCCGAGTCGAGCAACTTAAGAGCCAGAATGGACTCTTACTAGCTCAGGAAAAGACCTGGCGCGAGGAACGCGCTCACCTCATTGAAAAAAACGAAATCGCCCGGCGTAAGGTCGAATCGATGATTTCGCGCCTCAAGGCCCTGGAGCAAGACTCATGAGTTCAAGCAATAGCGTCACCGTGCAGATCCTCGACAAAGAATATTCGATCATTTGCCCCCAGGAAGAACGCAGCAACCTGGTGAGCGCCGCCCGATACCTGGACGCAAAGATGCGCGAAATCCGCAGCAGCGGCAAAGTCATCGGCGCTGATCGCATTGCCGTCATGGCCGCGCTGAACATCACCCACGACCTGCTGCACAAGGAAGAACGCCCGGATATCCAGGCCAGCGGATCGACCCGCGAACAGGTGCGCGACCTGCTCGATCGCGTCGATCTGGTGCTCGCCACCGATCCGGACGTCACCAAAGGCTGATTCGCGTCACCGCTTGCGTTATACTCCCAATCACTCCCTGGGGTGCTTGCCAGTTGGCGATGTCCCTGAGCCGATTTGCTATACCCTGGAGGTTGCACGTTGGGCTGGTGTGCATGTCCGCTAGACGGAAAGCCTTAAAGCCTACTGCATCTTCCACCTTGAACTTTCGGGTTCAAGGGCTAAGTCGACAGCGGCACATTCGGGGAGCCTGATTCCAGCCGATGCCGGTTTTGATACCGGCATCGGCTTTTTTACGGGTACGATTTACCTTTCCGTACTTTGAAGCCCGAATTCATGAACGAACCTGCGCTGCTTCCCCGCCCGCAACTTCGACGCATGCTGCGCAAGGCCCGCCGCGCATTGACACCGAGTCAGCAGCGCCAGGCCGCGCGCGGGCTCTACAAACAATTGGCCCAGCAACCGCTGTTCCGCCGCGCCAGGCACATCTCCCTTTACCTGCCGACCGACGGCGAAATCGATCCACGCCTGTTGCTGCGTGCCGCTCAGCGCCGGGGCAAGGCCACGTATCTACCCGTGCTCAGCGCCTGGCCGCGAACCAAAATGGTGTTCCAGCGCATTCGCCCCGGCGAAAAACTCAAGCCCAACCGTTTCCGTATTCTCGAACCCAGGCATAACCTCGCCCGGCAACGCAAAGTCTGGGCGCTGGACCTGGTGCTGCTACCGCTGGTGGGGTTTGACGATGTCGGCGGACGCCTGGGCATGGGCGGCGGCTTCTATGATCGAAGCCTGGCGTACCTGGCGCGACGTAAAGACTGGCGCAAGCCAACGCTGCTGGGACTGGCCCATGAATGTCAGAAAGTGGAGCGACTGGCTCAAGCGAGCTGGGATGTACCGTTGCAAGGAACGGTGACGGACAAGGCCTGGTACTTCGCGGGCTAGACGCCACTGCACGTCAGCGGCGCCGAAAAGCCGGGTGTCAGCGCTTGAAGGCTGTCGACTGTTGCTGCAACGGTGAGATTTCAACCGGCGCATCGATCTTGTTGGCCCACAGGCTTTGGGCATAGCCGGTGGTCACGACGCCGAGGCCGAACAAAATAACCAAAATCCATAGTAAATCCGGTTTGCGTTTCATCGATTGCCCCCCAAAGGCATCTCTACACGATGACAGCAGCGGTTTCCGTTTGTAGGCCGTGCAGCAGCGTCAAGCTTTAAAGGCCGGCATTTTGCGACAACGTGAACCGGCACGCAAATGCTGGCGTCAACCGACTGTCGGTTTGTCATAAAATTGCCGGACAACCTCACCACACACTTCGCAAGGAGCCAGACGATGGCCTATTGGCTGATGAAATCCGAGCCCGACGAACTCTCGATCAAAGGCCTGGAGAAGCTCGGCAAAGCGCGCTGGGACGGGGTTCGTAACTATCAGGCGCGTAATTTTCTAAGGGCCATGGCGGTCGGCGACGAGTTCTTCTTCTACCACTCCAGCTGTCCAGAGCCTGGTATTGCCGGGATCGGCAGGATTGTCGAAGCCGCGTACCCCGACCCGACGGCGCTGGAGCCTGAAAGTCATTATTACGACCCGAAGGCCACCGCCGAGAAAAACGCCTGGAGCGCAATTGATGTCGCGCATGTCGAGACGTTTTCCAGGGTGCTGAAGCTGGACTATCTGAAACAGCAGACGGCGCTGGCGGAAATGCCGCTGGTGCAGAAAGGATCGCGGCTGTCGGTGATGCCGGTGACGGCGGAGCAATGGGCGGCGGTGATCGCGCTCAAGCCGTAAGACGCTCTGCGACGATCAGAATGCTTTCGCGAGCAAGCCCGCTCCCACATTGGATCTCCAGTGGATGCTGATTTTGCATTCAGCACTGGACCAATGTGGGAGCGGGCTTGCTCGCGAAGAGGCCTGCCCGAACAGCGAAAGTCTTACTGGATGATCAGGTTGTTGAACAACAGATCCTCAACCACCGGCTTGCCGGTTTCGTCGTTCATGACCTGCTGGGTCTGCTTCAGCGCTTCCTGCCGCAGTTTTTCCTTGGCCTCGACGTTGTTCATCGTCTCGTTGGTCTGCTGGGCGAACAGTGCCACCAGCTGATTACGGATCAGGGGCTCGTTGGCCTTGACCGCCTTGGTCGCCTCGTCACCGGTAACCCGCAACGCGACGTCGGCCTTGTAGACCTTGAGCTTGGGCGTGCCGTCCAGCCCATAGTTACCGACGAATGGCGGGCTCAGGGTGATGTAGTTCACCTTCGGCGCTGCATCTTCTTTGGCTTCTTCGGCCACCGCTGCCACAGGCAGAGACAGGGCCAGCATCAACACGATCCACGCTTTCACAATTCGCTCCTTATCCGGTTTGCGGCCTAGCATAACGACCCGCCGCTCAAGCACAAGCTTATGGCTGACTATCAGGGCCGGGCATGCTCGTTGACCCGTCGACTCACACACCTACACTTATCGGCCATCACTCTCAAAGGAATAGCCCTGATGAAAGCCGTGCTGTGCAAAGCCTTCGGTCCTGCCGAATCGCTGGTGCTGGAAGACGTCGCCAGTCCTGTCGCGAAGAAGAACGAAATCCTGCTGGACGTGCACGCCGCCGGGGTGAACTTCCCGGACACGCTGATCATCGAGGGCAAGTATCAGTTCAAGCCGCCCTTCCCGTTTTCCCCGGGCGGCGAAGCGGCCGGCGTGGTCAGCGCGGTGGGCGAAAAAGCCGGTCACCTGAAAGTCGGTGATCGGGTCATGGCCCTGACCGGCTGGGGCAGCTTCGCCGAACAGGTCGCGGTGCCAGGCTACAACGTGCTGCCGATCCCGCCTTCCATGGACTTCAACACCGCCGCCGCCTTCAGCATGACCTACGGCACCTCGATGCACGCGCTCAAGCAGCGCGGCAACCTGCAGCCCGGTGAAACCCTGCTGGTACTCGGCGCATCCGGCGGTGTCGGCCTGGCTGCCGTGGAAATCGGCAAGGCCATGGGCGCCCGGGTGATCGCCGCCGCCAGCAGCGCGGAAAAACTGGCCGTGGCCAAGGCCGCGGGTGCCGACGAGTTGATCAACTACAGCGAAACCAGCCTCAAGGACGAAATCAAGCGCCTGACCGACGGCCAGGGCGCTGACGTGATCTACGACCCGGTGGGCGGCGACCTGTTCGACCAGGCCATCCGTTCCATCGCCTGGAACGGCCGCTTGTTGGTGGTCGGCTTCGCCAGCGGGCGCATCCCTGAACTCCCGGTGAACCTCGCCCTGCTTAAAGGCGCCGCCGTGGTCGGCGTGTTCTGGGGCTCGTTTGCCCAGCGCCAGCCTCAGGACAACGCGGCGAACTTCCAGCAACTGTTCGGCTGGTTTGCCGAAGGCAAATTGAAGCCACTGGTGTCGCAGGTGTATCCGCTGAGCAATGCCGCGCAGGCGATCAATGATCTTGGCCAGCGCAAGGCGGTGGGCAAGGTGGTCGTGCAGGTTCGCTGAGCCCACCGCAAGGTCTGGACGTCGATCAATGTCGTCCAGACCTGACTCGCGCTACAGCAACTTGCGGATGTCCGGCGGCAAATACCTCACATACCTGGAAACCGGATTGTTCAGACACTCCCTGACTATGATCGGTACTTTCCTGTTCATTTGGGCTATCAGTGCCAGGCGACGCTCGTTCGGCAAGGTGGTCGTGGAAAAGGCATTCGATAGATAGGCACGGGTGTAGTGAAAGGCGGCGGAATCCACCCAGGCCTGTTCCGGGGTGTTCACGATGACTTCGTTGAGATCGCGGCACTTCAGCTTCTTCAGCCATTCATTGAGGTGAAGCGGCAGGTCCGTATCAAATCTGAAGACCATCGGCGCAATCACTTCCTGCTCGGCAGGCTTGTCCCCCTCAACCGTCCATGGTTTGAATCGCCATTGAGCTATCGCAACCCGGGTGGCCTCGGCCAGATCAGGATGTTCACTTTGCAAAATTTTCACCTGGCTGACCGACCCGTTGGCATGGACCATAAAGCTGACCCGCACATCACCGATGATCCCGGCTCGTTGCAGCGCCGGTGGATAAACCGGCTTGGGGTTGTTCTCCGGGATCAGGAAAACTTCCTCCGCCCAGCTTTCGACTGACAGCACCATCACAAGCACCACACACACAACCCACCGCATAACGCCTCCCCTTTGCACCTATAAATGGCCAGAACTGGCAGCCGGACAAAGGGTAAAGACCGGCGAGTTTGAGCTGAAGGTCATGGCTTCCGGAAGCCACGCAGGACCTTTCCCAAAAACCTGACGCCTGGCGCAAAGATCAGGCTTTTTATAGAGGCCGTAGGTAACCCTTCCTACACCACCCTTCATTTATGTCTGCGCGACATGTTCATAAAGGAATGCTCGACTTCCAACATTTCCGCTATTTGGTCGATGGGAATCGGTGCTATTTTCGGTAACGAAACTGTAATATTCGCATCCGCAGTCAAAACAAGAAAACTGGAGCTCTTGAATGTTTGCTTTCTTTCGTCCTGCCGCTCATCAGGCTCCAATGCCTGAAGAAAAAATAGACAGCACCTATCGACGCCTGCGCTGGCAGATTTTCGCCGGTATCTTCATCGGCTACGCCGGCTACTACCTGCTGCGCAAGAACTTCTCCCTGGCCATGCCTTACCTGATCGAAGAGGGTTACACCCGCGGCGAGCTGGGCGTGGCGTTGTCGGCGATTGCCATTGCCTATGGCCTGTCCAAGTTTTTGATGGGCATCGTGTCCGACCGTTCCAACCCGCGCTTCTTCCTGCCGTTCGGCCTGATGGTCTCGGCGGCGGTGATGTTCGTTTTCGGCTTTTCGCACTGGGCGACCTCCAGCGTGACCATCATGTTCGTCCTGCTGTTCATCAATGGCTGGGCGCAAGGCATGGGATGGCCGCCGAGCGGGCGGACGATGGTGCACTGGTGGTCGCAGAAGGAACGCGGCGGCGTGGTGTCCCTGTGGAACGTCGCGCACAACGTGGGCGGCGGCTTGATCGGCCCGCTGTTCCTGCTCGGCATGGGCCTGTTCAACGACTGGCATGCGGCGTTCTATGTGCCGGCGGCAGTGGCCATGGCGGTCGCGGTGTTTGCTTTCATCACCATGCGCGACACCCCGCAATCGGTCGGCCTGCCGCCGATCGAGAAGTACAAGAATGACTACCCGGAGGGCTACGACGCCAGCCACGAAAACGAATTCAGTGCCAAGGAAATCTTCGTCAAGTACGTGCTGCGCAACAAGATGCTCTGGTACATCGCCCTGGCCAACGTCTTTGTCTATCTGCTGCGTTATGGCGTGCTGGACTGGGCACCGACCTACCTCAAGGAAGCCAAGGGCTTCACCGTGGACAAGACGTCCTGGGCGTACTTCTTCTATGAGTGGGCCGGCATTCCGGGCACGCTGCTCTGCGGCTGGATGTCGGACAAGATCTTCCGTGGCAACCGTGGCCTGACCGGCATGGTGTTCATGGCACTGGTGACCGTGGCGACGCTGGTGTACTGGCTCAACCCTGCCGGCAACCCGACCGTCGACATGATCGCGCTGGTTTCGATTGGTTTCCTGATCTACGGCCCGGTGATGTTGATCGGCCTGCAGGCGCTGGAACTGGCACCGAAGAAAGCGGCCGGTACGGCTGCAGGTTTCACCGGCCTGTTCGGTTACCTGGGCGGTTCGGTGGCGGCCAGTGCGGCGATGGGCTACACCGTGGACCATTTCGGTTGGGACGGCGGTTTCGTGCTGCTGATCGGCGCCTGCCTGCTGGCGATGGCCTTCCTTGCGCCAACGCTGTGGCACAAGCAAGTCGCCAGTCAAAGCCGCGAAGCGATCGCTTGATCATCCTTTGATTTACAGCGCTTGAGCCGCGCCTCCAGATTCCGGTCTGGCATGGCGTGGCTACGCAGGGCGTGGGCGGTCTGCTCGACATAATCGCGAGTGGTGCCGTAACGCCCGCAAGCGTTTTCAAACACGTGACTCAACACGTGATCCGGCAGGTTGCCCGCGTAGCTGGGCAAATGCCGCTCCAGCACAAAACCCAATGCCTGAACCTGGCTGCCGTCTTCAAGTCGGCAATTGAGCCAGTGCGGGCGATAGGACGGGAACGGCATTTCCCGTTTCCAGAGTGCGTAGAGCGAAGCGTCCAGCTGTTCTTCCGGCAAGCGATAAGCGAAACCGCTGCAGGAGCCGCCCCGATCCAGGCCGAAGACCAGCCCGGGCATTTCCGGCGTACCACGATGTTCGTGGGACCACAGGTACAAACCGCGATGGTAGCCATGGACTCGCCCGCGAACGCGCTCGACCGCCGTGCACTCGGGACGCCAGATCAGCGACCCATACGCGAACAACCACACCGGCCCGCCCTTGTGGCGCGCCATGGTCGATTGCATCGAGCTGAGCAATTGTTCATGCGTGAGTTGCGGCCCCAGATCGAGCTGCGGAGGGTAAGCCAGGTTCAAAAACGAAGATTCAATGGCGCTCATGGCGAATAGCGTTCAGCTCCCCGCGGGTAAACAGTTACTAAATAGAACGCACCGATGAAACAATAAGGCACATATGTATTCAAGTAATTGAAGCGCATTGGCGCAACTCTTAATTAATCACTTGAACGAGATATAACCTACCGACATTTATAAGATTTTATAAATACCGATGGGCTATATAGAGGGTTATAACCTGTAGGAGCTGCCGCAGGCTGCGATCTTTTGATTTTTCAAAGCAAGATCAAAAGATCGCAGCCTTCGGCAGCTCCTACAGGGACAGGCTCAAGATCGTGGGGCGTAGGCGAATACGTCGGCGCGCATCTGGTGCGCGTCCATCCCCGCCTCGACCAGCGCATCCAGCGTGCCGTAGACCATCGCCGGCGAGCCACTGGCGTACACATGCAAGGACTTGAGGTCGGGGAAGTCTTCGCACACCGCTTCGTGCAGCATGCCGAAACGCCCCTGCCAGCCGCATTGATCACTGACGACTTTATGCAGGAACAGGTTGGGCAGTTTCAGCCACTCATCCCAATGTTCGACTTCATAAAAGTCTTCAGGACGGCGTACACCCCAATACAGGTGCACCGGATGCTTGAAGCCTTCGGCACGGCAATGTTCGATCAGGCCATGGATCTGGCCCATGCCGGTGCCTGCGGCAATCAGCACCAATGGCGCGTCCGGCAACTCGGCCAGGTGCGCATCGCCGAACGGCATGTCGATCCGCACCATCGAGTCGCGCTGCAGTTGCTTGATCAGGTTTTGCGCACTGGCCTCGCGGGCCAGCACGTGGATTTCCAGATCTCGCCCGCCCGAAGGCGCCGACGCCAGGGAAAAGGACGACTTCTCGCCATTGTCCCGATGAATCATCAGGTACTGGCCGGCGTGATAGCGCGGCGGCTTGCCGGCTGGCGCCCGCAGTCGCACCCGCCAGGTGTCACCACCGACCTCGGTGCAACTGGTGACCTGACACGACAGACTGCGCACCGGCAATTCTCCCAGCGCGAGCACGCCATCCCACAGCACGATGCAGTCTTCCAGCGGCTCTGCAATGCAAGTGTAGAACTCGCCATGGTCACGCACATGGCCCGCCTGTTCCACCCGGCCTTCCACCAGCAGCGCGGCGCACACGTGACAGTTGCCGTTGCGACAGCTTTGCGGGCATTCATAGCCCAGGCGGCGTGCGCCATCGAGAATCCGCTCGCCGGGCAAAAGGTCCAACACGGCTCCGGAGGGCTGCAAGGTTACACGCATCAATCTATTCCTAACTGATTCCAGATGGCATCGATCCGCTGGGTCACGGCCTCATCCTTGACGATCACCCGACCCCATTCGCGCGTGGTTTCGCCTGGCCATTTATGCGTGGCATCGAGCCCCATCTTCGACCCCAGGCCGGACACCGGCGAGGCGAAGTCGAGGTAGTCGATCGGCGTGTTCTCGATCATCACCGTGTCGCGCTTGGGGTCCATGCGCGTGGTGATGGCCCAGATCACATCGTTCCAGTCCCGCGCGTTGATATCGTCGTCAGTGACGATAACGAACTTGGTGTACATGAACTGTCGCAAAAACGACCAGACGCCGAGCATTACCCGCTTGGCATGCCCCGGATACGACTTCTTCATGGTCACGACGGCCATGCGGTACGAGCAGCCTTCGGGCGGCAGGTAGAAGTCGGTGATTTCCGGGAACTGCTTCTGCAGGATCGGCACGAACACTTCGTTCAGCGCTACACCGAGAATCGCCGGCTCATCCGGCGGACGGCCGGTGTAAGTGCTGTGATAGATCGGCTTGATGCGATGGGTAATGCGCTCGACCGTGAACACCGGGAAGCTGTCGACTTCGTTGTAGTAGCCGGTGTGGTCGCCGTACGGTCCTTCATCGGCCATTTCGCCCGGATGGATCACGCCTTCCAGGATGATCTCGGCGGTGGCCGGCACTTGCAGGTCGTTGCCGCGGCACTTCACCAGTTCGGTGCGGTTGCCACGCAGCAGACCGGCGAAGGCGTATTCGGAGAGGCTGTCCGGTACCGGGGTCACGGCACCAAGAATGGTCGCCGGATCGGCGCCCAGCGCCACGGCAACCGGGAACGGCTGGCCGGGATGTTTTTCGCACCACTCACGGTAATCCAGCGCGCCGCCACGGTGGCTCAACCAGCGCATGATGACCTTGTTGCGGCCAATCACCTGCTGGCGATAGATACCGAGGTTCTGACGGTCCTTGTTCGGACCCTTGGTGACGGTCAGGCCCCAGGTGATCAGCGGAGCGACATCGCCCGGCCAGCAGGTCTGCACCGGCAGCGTGGAGAGGTCGACGTCTTCGCCTTCGATGACCACTTCCTGGCAGATCGCGTCTTTGACGACCTTGGGCGCCATCGAGATGATCTTGCGGAAGATCGGCAGCTTGGACCAGGCGTCTTTCAGCCCCTTCGGTGGCTCGGGTTCCTTGAGGAACGCCAGCAGCTTGCCGATTTCGCGCAACTCGCTGACCGCTTCGGCGCCCATGCCCAGCGCGACGCGCTCGGGCGTGCCGAACAGGTTGCCGAGTACGGGAATGTCAAAACCGGTGGGCTTTTCGAAGAGCAGGGCCGGGCCCTTGGCGCGCAAGGTGCGGTCGCAGACCTCGGTCATTTCGAGGACGGGGGACACCGGAACCTGGATGCGCTTGAGTTCACCGCGCTGTTCCAGCCCGCTGATAAAGTCGCGCAAGTCGCGATACTGCATGCGTGAGCCTCGTGTTGGCCGTGGCGTTCGGGGGGAGGCAGTTTAGCGCCGAACACCGTGGTTCAGAACCATAAACTACGGGTTGATCAAACATCAGATAGCAAAAAGCCGGGTTTCCCCGGCTTTCTATTGCTGTTCGACTTACTTGCGCTTCATCGACAGGAAGAACTCATCGTTGGTCTTGGTCGTTTTCAGCTTGTCGACCAGGAACTCGATGGCAGCCACTTCGTCCATCGGGTGCAGCAGCTTGCGCAGGATCCACATGCGCTGCAGCTCGTCGTCGGCGGTCAGCAACTCTTCGCGACGGGTACCCGAACGGTTGATGTTGATGGCCGGGAACACGCGTTTTTCAGCGATACGGCGATCCAGCGGCAGCTCCATGTTGCCGGTGCCCTTGAATTCCTCGTAGATCACTTCGTCCATCTTCGAGCCGGTTTCAACCAGCGCGGTGGCAATGATGGTCAGCGAGCCGCCTTCCTCGATGTTCCGCGCGGCGCCGAAGAAACGCTTCGGTTTCTCCAGGGCGTGGGCATCGACACCACCAGTGAGCACTTTGCCGGAGCTCGGGATCACGGTGTTGTAGGCACGGGCCAGACGGGTGATGGAGTCGAGCAGGATCACCACGTCTTTCTTGTGCTCGACCAGGCGCTTGGCCTTCTCGATCACCATTTCGGCAACCTGCACGTGGCGGGTTGGCGGCTCGTCGAACGTCGAGGCAACCACTTCGCCGCGCACGGTGCGCTGCATTTCGGTCACTTCTTCCGGACGCTCGTCGATCAGCAGCACGATCAGATGAACTTCAGGATTGTTACGCGCGATGTTCGCGGCGATGTTCTGCAGCATGATCGTCTTGCCGGCTTTCGGCGGTGCAACGATCAGACCGCGCTGGCCTTTACCGATCGGCGCGCACAGGTCGATCACACGACCGGTCAGGTCTTCGGTGGAACCGTTACCGGCTTCCATCTTCATGCGCACGGTCGGGAACAGCGGGGTCAGGTTCTCGAAGAGAATCTTGTTTTTCGCGTTTTCCGGACGGTCGAAGTTGATCGTGTCGACCTTGAGCAGCGCGAAATAACGCTCGCCTTCCTTTGGAGGGCGGATCTTGCCAACGATGGTGTCACCGGTGCGCAAGTTGAAGCGACGGATCTGGCTCGGCGAGACGTAGATATCGTCTGGGCCGGCAAGATAGGAAGCGTCAGCGGAGCGAAGAAAGCCGAAGCCGTCCTGGAGAATCTCCAGCACGCCATCACCGGAGATTTCCTCGCCGCTTTTAGCGTGCTTTTTGAGCAGGGAGAAAATCACGTCCTGCTTGCGCGAACGGGCCATATTTTCTATGCCCATCTGTTCGGCCAATTCGAGCAGTTCGGTAATCGGCTTTTGCTTGAGTTCAGTCAGATTCATATAGGAATGACGTAATCATTTATGGAGGGGGGAAATTAAGCTTTTGGCTTAATGAGGCCGCGCCGCGGAGAAGGCGACAGGATCGCGTACTTATTCGAAAAGGAGAGCGTCGGCGACGGCTAGCAGGGGGCAATGGAGAAACCAGTGCGGGGCCGAATGTACCACCTGAGTTTCGGAGCGTCTAGCCCTCAATAACGAAAAAGCCCCGCAATATGCGGGGCCTTTTTCGGACACTTTGCAGCGACGCTTAGATGTTGGCGTCGAGGAAAGCCGCCAGTTGCGACTTCGACAGTGCGCCGACCTTGGTCGCTTCAACATTGCCGTTCTTGAACAGCATCAGGGTCGGGATACCACGCACGCCATGCTTGGCCGGGGTTTCCTGGTTTTCGTCGATGTTCAGTTTGGCAACGGTCAGCTTGCCTTTGTAGGTTTCGGCAATTTCGTCCAGAACAGGAGCGATCATTTTGCAAGGGCCGCACCACTCAGCCCAGTAATCGACCAGTACAGCGCCTTCAGCCTTGAGTACGTCGGCCTCGAAGCTAGCGTCGCTAACGTGTTTGATAAGATCGCTGCTCATGGAATTCTCCAGGGTTGTAAGCAAAAAAACGTGGCCCATCATAGCGGCCCTTCCTTCGTTCAGGAAGGTGCAGATGATTGAGTCTCGCTATGGTGGTCCATGAGTTTGGGTATAGCCCAGGTTACGCCGTGGCGGGAGCGACGAAGGCGATTGCGGTGCGCAGCGCTGCGTTGCGCACGTGCTCTTGCATGGCCTTCTGCGCGGCAACAGAGGCACGGCGCGTCAGTGCGCGCAGGATTTTGCGATGCTCCTGCCAGGTTTCCATGGCCCGCTCGGCCCGGATGAACGGTAGCTTCTGACTTTCCAGGAAGATGTCGGCGCTGGCCGTCAGGATGCTCAGCATCGCCTGATTGCCGCTGGCCAGCAGGATGCGCCGGTGAAATTCGAAGTCCAGGCGCGCCGCCGCGTCGAAGTCGCCGGCCTTCAGTTCGTTGCGCATGGCGGCGACGTTGTCTTCCAGGGCATCCAGCTCCTCGGTGCTCAAGGTCACGGCGGCCAATCCAGCGGCGAACCCCTCCAGCGCATAACGCAACTGGAAGATGTCCAGGGGCGATGCCTGCGCCGCGAACGGCCAGCCCGGCGGCGCTTCGCCTCGCGGCAGGTCCACCGGCGACTGTACGAATACGCCCTTGCCCGGCTGGATGCTGATGACGCCCAGCGCACTGAGCGACGACAACGCCTCGCGCAACGACGCCCGACTGACCCCCAGTTGCAGCGCCAGGTCCCGTTGCGAAGGCAACGCATCGCCCGGACCGAAGCCCTGTTCGTTGATCAGTTTGCGGATGGCTTGCAGCGCCACTTCGGGTACGGCGCGGGAGATCGAGTTCATGGTTTTCCAGACGAACCAGGCCAATGTGCGCCCAGTTGTAAAGCTATTCACGGCGCCCGGCAAGTCGTGCCCCATGGGGGTTCGGCGATTCTGACGGCTGCGCTATCGAGGTGCGAAAGCCCTCGCCACTGTTCAGACCAGTAAGACCTAGCAACCCCAGCAAAACCGTGGCCTGCGCCCTGTACTTGCGCATATTGGCATGGCCCGTGCTCTGTCGAATCGCAGAAATCATTCCCGCCGATTCGGAGATTTGCCATGACCCAGCGTTACAGCGCCCTCCTCGCTGCCCTGTTCGCCAGCCTGATGCTGAGCCAGGCGCCCGCCCACGCCGACGCGCTGGAGGACGTGGTCAAGCGCGGCACCCTCAAGGTCGCCGTGCCCCAGGACTTCCCGCCCTTCGGCTCGGTCGGACCGGACATGAAACCCCGTGGCCTGGACATCGACACCGCGAAACTGCTGGCCGACCAGCTCAAGGTCAAACTCGAACTGACGCCAGTCAACAGCACCAACCGCATCCCGTTTCTCACCACCGGCAAGGTCGACCTGGTGATTTCCAGCCTCGGCAAAAACCCCGAGCGCGAAAAAGTCATCGACTTCTCCCGGGCCTACGCCCCGTTCTACCTCGCCGTGTTCGGTCCGCCAGATGCCGACGTCAAGGGCCTGGACGACCTCAAGGGTAAAACCATCAGCGTCACCCGTGGCGCCATCGAAGACATCGAACTGACCAAAGTCGCGCCCGAAGGCGTGACCATCAAGCGCTTCGAAGACAACAACTCGACCATCGCCGCTTACCTGGCCGGCCAGGTCGATCTGATCGCCAGCGGCAACGTGGTGATGGTCGCGATCAGCGAGAAGAGTCCGAAACGCGTACCGGCGCTGAAAGTGAAACTCAAGGATTCACCGGTCTACGTCGGCGTGAACAAGAACGAGCCGGCGCTGCTGGACAAGGTCAACCAGATCCTCGTCAGTGCCAAGAGCGACGGCGCGCTGGAGAAAAACGCCCTGACCTGGTTGAAAGAACCGCTGCCGGCCGACCTCTGATCCGGCGCGCAGGAGACACGCTATGGCCTATCAATTCGATTTCCTGCCCGTGGTGCACAACACCGACCTGCTGTTGCGCGGCGCGTTGTTCACCCTTGAGCTGACGGCCATCGGCGCCGTGCTCGGGGTGGGCCTGGGCATCATAGGGGCACTGGTGCGGGCGTGGAACATTCGTCCGTTCGCGGGCTTCTTCGGCGTCTATGTCGAGTTGATCCGCAACACGCCCTTCCTGGTTCAGCTGTTTTTTATCTTCTTCGGCCTGCCGTCCCTGGGCGTGCAGATCTCCGAATGGCAGGCAGCGGTGCTGGCGATGGTGATCAACCTCGGCGCCTATTCCACTGAAATCATCCGCGCCGGCATCCAGGCGATCCCCCGGGGCCAACTGGAAGCGGCTGCGGCATTGGCGATGACGCGCTTTGAAGCCTTCCGCCACGTGGTGCTGCTGCCGGCGCTGAGCAAGGTCTGGCCGGCCCTGAGCAGCCAGATCATTATCGTCATGCTCGGTTCGGCGGTGTGTTCGCAGATCGCCACCGAAGAGCTGAGCTTCGCGGCCAACTTCATACAATCGCGCAACTTCCGCGCCTTTGAAACCTACGCCCTGACCACGCTGATCTACCTGTGCATGGCGCTGCTGATCCGTCAGTTACTGAACTGGATCGGCCATCGATTCATAGCGAGGAGCGCACGATGAGCGATTTCACCCTCTGGGACATCGTGCGCAACTTGCTGACCGGCCTGCAATGGACGCTGGCGCTGTCGTTGGTGGCGTTCATGGGCGGCGGGCTGATCGGCTTGCTGATCATGGTCATGCGTATTTCTAAAAAGGCCTTCCCCCGCAGCTTCGCGCGTACCTGGATCGAACTGTTCCAGGGCACGCCCTTGCTGATGCAGCTGTTCCTGGTGTTCTTCGGGGTGTCCCTGGCCGGGGTCGAGATTTCACCCTGGCTGGCGGCGGCGATTGCCTTGACGCTGTTCACCAGCGCTTACCTGGCGGAGATCTGGCGCGGCTGCGTCGAGTCGATCCCCAATGGCCAGTGGGAAGCCTCGTCGAGCCTGGCGCTGAGCCCGCTGGAACAGCTGCGCCATGTGATCCTGCCGCAGGCCTTGCGTATCGCCGTGGCGCCGACCGTGGGGTTCTCGGTGCAAGTGGTCAAAGGCACCGCTGTCACTTCGATCATCGGTTTTACCGAGCTGACCAAGACCGGCGGCATGCTCGCCAACGCGACCTTCGAACCCTTCATGGTCTACGGCCTCGTGGCCCTGGGCTATTTCCTGCTCTGCTACCCCTTGTCCCTCAGTGCGCGCTACCTGGAAAGGAGACTGCATGCCTCTGCTTAGAATTTCCGCCCTGCATAAATACTACGGCGATCACCATGTACTCAAAGGCATCGACCTGAGTGTCGAGGAAGGCCAGGTGGTGGCGATCATCGGGCGCAGCGGCTCGGGCAAGTCGACCTTGCTGCGCACGCTCAACGGCCTGGAGTCGATCAACGACGGCGTGATCGAAGTCGACGGCGAATACCTCGACGCCGCTCGCGCCGACCTGCGCAGCCTGCGGCAGAAAGTCGGCATGGTGTTCCAGCAGTTCAACCTGTTCCCGCACCTGACCGTGGGCGAAAACGTGATGCTCGCGCCGCAAGTGGTGCAAAAAGTCCCGAAAGCCAAGGCCGCCGAACTGGCGCGACAGATGCTCGAACGCGTGGGTCTGGGGGAGAAATTTGATGCGTTCCCCGATCGCTTGTCCGGCGGCCAGCAGCAGCGCGTCGCGATTGCCCGCGCGCTGGCGATGTCGCCCAAGGTGCTGCTGTGCGATGAAATCACCTCGGCGCTGGACCCGGAGCTGGTCAACGAAGTGCTGAGCGTGGTTCGTCAGCTGGCCAAGGAAGGCATGACCTTGATCATGGTCACCCACGAGATGCGCTTTGCCCGGGAGGTTGGGGACAAGCTGGTGTTCATGCATCAAGGGCTGGTGCATGAAGTGGGGGATCCGAAAACCTTGTTTGCCAATCCGCAGACGGCGGAGCTGGCGAATTTCATCGGGACGGTTGAGGCGGCGGGCTGAAGGCTTTTCGGTGCCTGTCAGGCCGTCTTCGCGGGCAAGCCCGCTCCCACAGGTTTTTGTGTCGATCACAGAAGGGTGAATTTACACCGATCACTGTGGGAGCGGGCTTGCCCGCGAAGCGGCCAGTGCCAGCACCGCAAATTCGCCCCGAGGTAAAAGATCGCGGCCTTCGGTAGCTCCTGCGCGTTGGCGCCAGCCTTTGATCGTGGCACGATGTCAGGGTTATCGACCGAGACCCCCTGACCATGCCGCAATCCCAAGCCAAGAATCTGTCCCTGATCGCCGCAATCGACCTGGGCTCCAACAGCTTTCATATGGTCGTGGCCAAGGCCCAGAACGGCGAGATCCGCATTCTCGAACGTCTCGGGGAAAAGGTTCAGCTGGCCGCCGGCATCAATGAAGAGCGCCAACTCAGCGAAGAATCCATGCAACGCGGGCTCGATTGCCTGAAGCGCTTCGCCCAACTGATCAACGGTATGCCCCTGGGCGCCGTGCGCATCGTAGGCACCAACGCCCTGCGTGAAGCGCGTAACCGAGCCGAATTCATCCGCCGCGCCGAAGAAATCCTCGGCCATCCGGTGGAGGTCATCTCCGGCCGTGAAGAAGCGCGCCTGATCTACCTCGGCGTGTCCCACACCCTCGCCGACACCCCGGGCAAGCGCCTGGTGGCCGACATCGGCGGCGGCAGTACAGAATTCATCATCGGCCAGCGCTTCGAACCGTTGCTGCGCGAAAGCCTGCAGATGGGTTGCGTCAGCTTTACCCAACGCTATTTCAAGGACGGCAAGATCACCCCGGCCCGCTATGCCCAGGCCTACACGGCGGCGCGGCTGGAGATCATGAGCATCGAACACGCCCTGCACCGCCTGACCTGGGATGAAGCCATCGGCTCCTCGGGCACCATCCGCGCCATCGGCCTGGCGCTGAAGGCCGGCGGGCATGGCACTGGCGAGGTCAACGCTGAAGGCCTGGCCTGGCTCAAACGCAAGCTGATCAAACTCGGTGACGTCGAGAAAATCGACTTCGAAGGCATCAAACCTGACCGCCGCGCGATTTTCCCGGCAGGCCTGGCGATTCTCGAAGCCATCTTCGACTCGCTCGAACTGCAACGCATGGACCACTGCGAGGGCGCCCTGCGCGAAGGCGTGCTCTACGACCTGCTGGGCCGCCACCACCACGAAGACGTACGCGAGCGCACCCTGACTTCGTTGATGGAACGCTATCACGTCGACCTGGAACAGGCGGCACGGGTCGAACGCAAGGCCCTGCACGCCTTCGACCAGGTGGCCAAGGACTGGGATCTGGAAGACGGCGTCTGGCGCGAGTTGCTGGGCTGGGCGGCCAAGGTCCATGAAGTGGGCCTGGACATCGCCCACTATCAGTACCACAAACACGGCGCCTACCTGATCGAGCACTCGGACCTTGCCGGTTTCTCCCGGGAAGACCAGTTGATGCTCGCGCTGCTGGTGCGCGGCCATCGCCGCAACATACCCAAGGACAAGTTCGCCGAGTTCGGCGATGACGGCATCAAGCTGATTCGCCTGTGCGTACTGCTGCGCTTTGCGATCCTGTTCCATCACATCCGCGGCACCCAGCAAATGCCTCAGGTGGAATTGAATGCCAATGGCAACAGCCTGGAAGTGGTGTTCCCGGAACATTGGCTGGACGACAACCAATTGACCCAGGCCGACTTCGAGATCGAAGCGCAATGGCTCACTCGCGTTGATATCGTCCTGAGCGTGCGCTAACACCCTGTAGGAGCTGCCGAAGGCTGCGATCTTTTGATCTTGATCTTAAACAACAAGATCAAAAGATCGCAGCCTTCGGCAGCTCCTACAGGGGGCCGCGGCGGAAACAAAAATGGCGATCCGCAGGGATCGCCATTTTTTATTGCCCGGCGTTTCTAGCGCACGGCAAGGATCGGACTGCCCAACCGCTCCAGCAACGTCGCCTGCGCACTGCGCGGGTTCTGGTTGCCGGTTGGCGTGTTGCGGATGTAGCGGCCGTCCGACTGCAGGCTCCAGCTGTGGGTGTTATCGGTCAGGTACAGCTCCAGCTCTTTCTTGACCCGCATGATCAGCTTCTTGCCTTCCACCGGGAAGCAAGTCTCGACGCGCTTGTCGAGGTTGCGCTCCATCCAGTCGGCGCTGGAGAGGAACATCTGCTCTTCGCCGCCATTGAGGAAGTAGAAGACCCGGGTGTGCTCCAGGAAGCGGCCAATGATCGAGCGCACGTGGATGTTGTGGGAAACCCCGGCAATGCCCGGTCGCAGGCAGCACATGCCGCGCACCACCAGATCGATGCGCACGCCCGACTGGCTGGCCTTGTACAACGCGCGGATGATCTTCGGATCGGTCAGCGAGTTGAACTTGGCGATGATGTGCGCCGGTTTGCCGTCCAGGGCGAACTGGGTCTCGCGGGCAATCATGTCGAGCATGCCCTTCTTCAGGGTAAACGGCGCATGCAACAGCTTTTTCATGCGCAGCGTCTTGCCCATGCCGATCAACTGGCTGAACAATTTACCGACGTCTTCGCACAAGGCGTCGTCGGACGTCAGCAGGCTGTAGTCGGTGTACAGGCGGGCGTTGCCGGCGTGGTAGTTACCCGTGCCCAAGTGCGCGTAACGCACGATCTCACCGGCCTCGCGGCGCAGGATCAGCATCATCTTGGCGTGGGTCTTGAAGCCGACCACGCCGTAGATCACCACCGCACCGGCCGCTTGCAGGCGGCTGGCCAGTTGCAGGTTGGACTCTTCGTCGAACCGCGCACGCAATTCGATCACCGCCGTGACCTCCTTGCCGTTACGCGCCGCATCCACCAGCGCATCGACGATTTCCGAGTTGGCGCCGGAGCGGTACAAGGTCTGGCGCACCGCCAGCACATGCGGGTCCTTGGCGGCCTGGCGCAGCAGGTCGACCACCGGGGTGAACGACTCGAACGGGTGCAGCAACAGGATGTCCTGCTTGCTGATCACGCTGAATATGTTTTCGCTGTTTTGCAGCAGTTTCGGGATCTGCGGGGTGAATGGCAGGTATTGCAGCTCGCGCTGGCTGTCCAGGCCGGTGATGCTGAACAGACGCGTCAGGTTCACCGGGCCATTGACCTGATACAGCTCGGTCTCGCTCAGGTTGAACTGCTTGAGCAGGTAGTCCGACAGGTGTTTCGGGCAGGTGTCGGCCACTTCCAGGCGCACCGCATCGCCATAGCGACGGGAGAACAACTCGCCGCGCAGGGCGCGGGCCAGGTCTTCGACGTCTTCGGAGTCCAGCGCCAGGTCGGCGTTTCGGGTCAGGCGGAACTGGTAGCAGCCTTTAACCTTCATGCCCTGGAACAGGTCATCGGCGTGGGCGTGGATCATCGACGACAGGAACACGTAGTTGTCGCCAGGACCACCGACTTCCTCCGGGACCTTGATGACACGCGGCAACAGGCGCGGCGCCGGGATGATCGCCAGGCCGGAATCGCGACCGAAGGCATCGATACCTTCGAGCTCGACGATAAAGTTCAGGCTCTTGTTCACCAGCAACGGGAACGGGTGCGTCGGGTCGAGGCCGATCGGGGTGATGATCGGGGCGATTTCGTCGCGGAAATAGCGGCGGACCCAGGTTTTGAGCTTGGTCGTCCAATGGCGGCGACGGATGAAGCGGACCTGATGTTTCTCCAGTTCCGGCAACAGAATGTCATTGAGGATCGCGTACTGGCGGTCAACGTGACCGTGTACCAGTTCGCTGATGCGCGCCAGCGCCTGGTGCGGCTGCAAGCCATCGGCACCGGCCTGTTCACGGGCGAAGGTGATCTGTTTCTTCAGGCCGGCGACGCGAATCTCGAAGAACTCGTCCAGGTTGCTGGAGAAGATCAGCAGGAACTTCAGCCGCTCCAGCAATGGGTAGGACTCGTCCAGCGCCTGTTCCAGCACGCGGATGTTGAACTGCAGTTGCGAAAGCTCGCGATGGATGTACAGGCTGCTGTCATCCAGGCCGGGAATGGCAATCGCCGGTGCCGCCGGGGCGGCCTCGGCTACCACCGCGGGTGGAGCAGGCTCCAGCTCCGGCGGGGTTTCGGCGATTTGCTCCACCACGGGTTGAGCGTCTTGTACGGCAACTTCAGTGAGTCCTTCGGTATTCATCGACTGTTCCTGGGAGGGCTATTTTTGCTCTCGTAACAATTGAGCTGCGCGAACGGCAAAGTAAGTGAGGATGCCATCAGCGCCTGCACGTTTAAAAGCGGTCAGGGATTCGAGGATAACCCCTTCGCTCAACCAGCCATTCTGGATCGCCGCCATGTGCATGGCGTATTCGCCGCTGACTTGATAAACAAATGTCGGCACTTTGAATTCTTCTTTCACCCGGCAAAGGATGTCCAGATAGGGCATGCCTGGCTTGACCATGACCATGTCTGCGCCTTCTGACAAGTCAGCCGCCACTTCGTGCAGGGCTTCGTTGCTGTTGGCCGGGTCCATCTGATAGGAGGCCTTGTTGGCCTTGCCCAGGTTCAGCGCCGACCCGACCGCGTCGCGGAACGGACCGTAATACGCACTGGCGTACTTCGCCGAGTAGGCCATGATCCGCACGTTGACGTGACCGGCCACTTCGAGGGCCTCGCGGATCGCCTGGATGCGGCCGTCCATCATGTCCGACGGCGCCACGACCTGGGCACCGGCTTCGGCATGGGACAGGGCTTGCCTGACCAGTGCGTCGACAGTGATGTCGTTCTGCACATAGCCTTCTTCGTCGAGAATGCCGTCCTGGCCGTGGGTGGTGAACGGGTCCAGCGCGACGTCGGTGATCACACCCAGCTCGGGGAACCGGGCCCGCAGGGCACGGGTGGCACGCTGGGCAATGCCTTCAGGGTTCCAGGCTTCGGCGGCATCCAGCGACTTGAGCGCCGACGGGGTCACCGGGAACAGCGCCAGCGCCGGAATCCCCAACTCGACCCACCTGGCCGCCTCTTCCAGCAACAGATCGATGGTCAGGCGTTCGACGCCCGGCATCGAGGCCACCGCTTCGCGACGGTTTTCACCGTCCAGCACGAACACCGGCAGGATCAGGTCATCGACGGTCAGCACGTTTTCACGGACCAGTCGACGCGAGAAATCATCACGACGATTGCGGCGCAGGCGGGTTGCAGGGAACAAACGGTTGGCGGGGGTAAAGCTCACGGCAGACTCCTGAGCCCGCGCAGGTGGGCGAGCGTGACAGTTATAAGCGGCCATTATGACGAACACATTACAGTTGTGTGCAACCTGTGACACGTAGCCGCATTCCATTGTCCTTGTAGGAAATGTTCACGTCGAGACACATTTGGACACTTTCCTGAATGTGTACGAAGGGTTAGGCTGCGCGTTCATTTCGCCAGCACCCAGACAATGCTCCAACAATTTCTGCATGACTTCGGCTACTTTGCCCTGTTTCTCGGCACGTTCTTCGAAGGCGAAACCATCCTGGTGCTCGCAGGCTTCCTCGCGTTCCGTGGATACATGGACATTAACGTAGTGGTGGTCGTGGCGTTCTGCGGCAGCTATGCCGGCGACCAGCTGTGGTACTTCCTGGGGCGCAAGCACGGGCGCAAATTGCTGGCGCGCAAGCCCCGCTGGCAGTTGATGGGCGACCGGGCGCTGGAGCACATCCGCAAGCACCCGGACATCTGGGTCCTGAGCTTTCGCTTTGTCTACGGCCTGCGCACGGTGATGCCAGTGGCGATCGGCCTGTCGGGCTATCCACCGGGCCGCTACCTGCTGCTCAACGGCATTGGCGCGGCGATCTGGGCCACCGCGCTGGCGGCGGCGGCGTACCACTTCGGCGCGGTGCTGGAAGGCATGCTCGGCAGCATCAAGAAATATGAGTTGTGGGTGCTCGGCGCCCTGCTCGTCCTGGGCCTGGGCCTGTGGCTGCGCCGGCGCTTCAAGAATGCGCGCCTGGCCAAGCAGGTCTACGCCGACGAGCAAGCCCTGAAAGCCAGACAGGCCAATACCGGCGAACCTAAGACGCCAGTCGAGTGAAGCGGTTTCTGCAACAGTAGAGACCGATTGCGCTGAGCAGGCTGTAGCTGAGCAGGCCAACCCAGCCCACTGTGCTGGCGGGCCACAGCCCCGCCACCGGCGCCAGCCACACCAGCGGCACATTCGATGCCAGCCGCAGCAGTTCCAGCTTCAGCGCCCACGGGCGATTCTCCAGGGCCACGCCCAGCACGAACAACCCCAGCGCCACGGCACCCCAGCCCAGAATCAGGGCGGAGGCCGACAGGCGTGGCTCCAGGTTCATCAAATAGCTGCCCAGTGCGATGTACACGCAGAACTGCAACGCCACATACAGTTGCTGACGCCCGTCCAAAGGCACTTCGAATTTACGGAACTGGCTCAGGTCCGGCTTGTGCAGCGGGTATTTGGCCGCCACATCCGCCGGCCGCCAACCGGTGCGCATGAACCAGATCCGCAGCTTGTCCCAGGTGCTTTCGGTGCGCCGCGCATCCGCCCACAACTGCGCGTAGAACTGCACATTCGCCCACAGCGGATTCCAGCTTGCCAGCGGTGTGGTGACGCCGAAAATCACCGGTTCATTGTCGTCTTCTTCCTGGAACGAGCCGAATAGACGGTCCCAAATAATGAACACCCCGCCGTAGTTGCGATCCATGTAGAGAGCGTTCTGTGCATGGTGGGCCCGATGATTGGATGGCGTGACGAAGAACCACTCGAACCAGCCGAGCTTGGGAATGTGCCGGGTGTGCACCCAGAACTGGTACAGCAGGTTCAGCGCGGCGACACTGACAAACACCAGCAGCGGCACGCCGGCCACGGCCATGGGCAGGTAGAAGATCCAGCTCAACAAAAACCCGGTGCTGGTCTGCCGCAGGGCGGTGGAGAGGTTGTAATCCTCGCTCTGGTGATGCACCGAATGCGCGGCCCAGAGGATGTTGCGCTCATGCCCCATGCGATGCAGCCAGTAGTAGCAGAAGTCATAGAAGACAAAGGCGAAGACCCAGACCCAGACGCTGTCGGCCGAGAGTTCGAACAGCGCCAGGTGCTTGAGGGCAAATGCATAGGTGACCAGGCCCACGCCCTTGGTCAAAAGGCCGGTGGTGGTCGACAGCACGCCGGTGCTGATGCTGTTGATCGCGTCCGCCACCCGATAATTGCTGACCCCGCGCCAACGGTCGGCCAACAGTTCGACGGCGATCAGCACAAAGAAAAACGGCACCGCATACAGAATGAAGTCCATGGTGCGCCCTGGTCGGAATTTGTAGGACAGATCCTATGTGTAGCCGCGAATTAACCCTATGGCAACGAGTGACAAATTAGTGGACATTTAACGCCATGAATCTGGAGAAAAGCCCATGAGCAAAAAAGTTGCAGTGATCCTTTCCGGCTGTGGCGTGTACGACGGCGCCGAAATTTACGAGAGCGTGATTACCCTGTTGCGCCTGGACCAGCGTGGCGCGCAGGTGCAGTGTTTCGCACCGGATATTGCGCAGTTGCACGTGATCAATCACCTGACGGGCGAAGAAATGCCCGAATCGCGCAATGTCCTGGTGGAGTCGGCGCGCATTGCCCGTGGCGAGATCAAGGACATTCGTGAGGCCGACGCCGAGGACTTCGATGCGCTGATCATTCCTGGCGGCTTCGGCTCGGCCAAGAACCTGTCCAACTTCGCCGTGGAAGGCACCGCCTGCACCGTGCAACCCGATGTCCTGGCCTTGACCGAAGCCTTTGCCGAGGCGGGCAAACCGGTCGGCCTGATCTGCATCTCGCCGGCCCTGGCGGCAAAAATCTATGGCCCGGGCGTGACCTGCACCATCGGCAATGACGCCGACACCGCCGCCGCGCTGAACAAGATGGGCGCCACCCACCAAGAGTGCGCCGTGAGCGACATCGTCGAAGACAAGGCGCGCAAACTGGTGAGCACTCCGGCGTACATGCTGGCCGCAAGCATCAGCGAAGCGGCGTCGGGCATCAACAAACTGGTCGACCGCGTACTCGAACTGACCCACGAAAACGATGCGTAACTAACAGTAAGATCAAAAGATCGCAGCCTTCGGCAGCTCCTACGGGCGTACGCCGATCCTTTGTAGGAGCTGCCGAAGGCTGCGATCTTTTCAGGGTTTGCGCGTCAGCCGCGTCAAGATCCTATCCAGCGCATTGGCAAACGCCTGCTTCTCCCGCTCGCCAAACGGCGCCGGCCCACCACTCATCTGCCCTTGCTCGCGCAAGTCCGTGAACAGGTTTCGCACCGCCAGCCGGTCACCCATGTTCTGCGCATCGAACTCCTTGCCCCGTGGGTCCAGCGCCGCAACCCCCTTTTTCACCAGACGGTCAGCCAGCGGCACATCGCTGCAAATCACCAGCTCTCCAGGCACGGCGTGTTCCACCAGGTAGTCGTCGGCGGCGTCCGGACCACTGGGCACCACGATCAGCTTCACCAGGGCCAGGCCCGGCTTGATCTGTGGCTGGCCCGCCACCAGCACCACCTCAAACTGGCGCTTGAGGGCGAATTTCACCACCAGATCCTTGGCCGCCCGGGGGCAGGCGTCGGCATCGATCCATACGCGCATGTTCTTTACCTCTCTAAAAGCAAAAGATCGCAGCCTTCGGCAGCGCCTACATGGGGTTAACGTACACCTGTAGGAGCTGCCGAAGGCTGCGATCTTTCAAAGGATCAGTCGATCAGGAAACCTGCACCCGCCGCTTCTCAGCCACCCAACTGCGGCCATACAGCACCACAATCGCAATGATCGCCACCGCCTGCGCACTCAACGAGTAAGCATCGGCATGAATCCCCAGCCAATCGAACTCGAAGAACGGCACCGGCCGCGTACCGAAGATCCCCGCTTCCTGCAACGCCTTCACACCATGCCCGGCGAACACCACCGACAACGCGCACAGCAGACCGGCGTTGATGCTGAAGAACAGCGTCAACGGCAACTTCGCCGAGCCGCGCAAAATCACCCACGCCAGACCCACCAGCAGCACCAGTGCCGTCGCACCGCCGGCCAGCACCGCGTCGTGACCCGCAGGGCCCGCCTGCAACCACAGGGTTTCGTAGAACAGGATCACTTCGAAAAGCTCGCGATACACCGAGAAGAACGCCAGGATCGCAAAGCCGAACCGCCCACCACCGCCCACCAGGCTGCTCTTGATGTAATCCTGCCAGGCCGCGGCATGGCGACGGTCGTGCATCCACACGCCCAGCCACAACACCATGACGCTGGCGAACAAGGCCGTCGCGCCTTCCAGCAACTCACGCTGTGAGCCGCTGACATCGATCACATACGCCGCCAACGCCCAGGTTCCCAAACCGGCCAGCAGCGCCAGGCCCCAACCGACGTTGACGCTGCGCACCGCCGATTGCTGGCCGGTGTTACGCAGGAAGGCGAGGATCGCCGCCAGCACCAGAATCGCTTCCAGGCCTTCGCGCAGCAGAATCAACAGGCCGGAAATGTAGCTCAGCGACCAGCTCAAACCATCGCTGCCCAACAGGCCGGCCGAGGTCTTCAATTTGGCCTTGGCCGCTTCCAGACGCTGCTCGACCTGCTCCACCGGCAAGCCATCCTGCAACGACTGACGGTAGGCCATCAGGGATTTTTCCGTGTCCTTGCGCACCTCGGCGTCGACGTTATCGAGGGAGCTTTCGACCAGTTCGAAGCCTTCCAGGTACGCCGCCACCGACAAGTCATAGGCCTGATCGTGGTCACCGGCACGGTAGGCCGCGACACTCTTGTCCAGGGTCGCGGCGGTGTAATCGAGCAATTGCGCCGGGCCGCGCTTGACCTGGGGCGGCTGTGCCCGTTGCGCACGGAAGGTCGCTGCGGCTTGCGGGCCATCGGTGGCCTGCACTTCGGCCGGGGTCTGGCGGGCCAGGTCGGCGATGTTGAACACTTTGTCACCGCCTGCGGTTGCCGAATCGGCACTGAAGCTGGCGATGTAGGTGGCCAGGTCCCAACGCTGGCGATCATCCAGCTGATCGGCGAACGCCGGCATGTCGGTGCCTTCAACGCCCAGGCCCAGGGTGTTGTAGATCGCGTACAGGCTCAGGTGATCCAGGCGCGCGTTATCACGCAGATTGGCCGGTGGCGGCGTCAGGCCGACACCCGCCGGACCGTCACCCGCCCCGGTATCGCCGTGGCACACCGAACAGTGCTGCGCGTACAGCGGCGCGCCACGGGTCGGGTCCGGGGTAATGATCGGGGCCTGGGTCACCTCATAGGCCACGGCCAGCCGGGCCCCGAGCTGCCGCGCCTGACGGGCGACATCCGCGCCGTCCTGACGTGCCGCGATTGCACTGCGCAGCGTGCCGATGCCCTGCTCCAGCCCGGCCTTTTCCGGCTGGGCCGGCATCGCGGCCACCAGGCCTTGCAACGCCTGGACGAATTCCAGTTGCTCGCGGTATTCAGACTCGTTGACGACCTTGCCGGCCTGCACCGCTTGCGGGTAATCCGCACCGATGTAGTCGAGTAAGTGCAGGGCTTGCGGCGCGCCTTCCACCGTGTCGGCCAGCAGGTTGACGCTGCATAGGGCAAACACCGGCGCTATCAGCCAGGCCAGGAAACGGGACGGGGCAATCATGAATGAATCTCAATTGGAAACACGAAGTAACATATTGTTCCCTCCCAATGACTTTCACTCAAGCTTTGTTGTGGATTAACGGCCTATCCCCGTGAGCCTGAACACAACTCCTGCGGGTGGTGATGGCTCCCTCTGATAACTAGCTATTAAAAAGCCATTACTTAGCCAGCACTTATCCTTATAATGCGCCGCCCTTTTATTTCGAAACGGCATTAAGCGTCTCACCCCCGATGAGGCATTGGCAGGAAGCCTGAATCCCTGGCAATGGGTCCCCACAGCCCGACCTGCGACAGCGGCTGCTTATGTTCAGGGAAGAAGTAACCTCATGGCCTCCCGTGCCCTTACCGTGATTGCACTCAGCGCCGTCACGTTGCTCTCCGGCTGTTCCGCTTTTCGCAACTACGATTCCGAACTGGCGCAAACCAACCAGCAACTGGCCACCGGCAATGTCGATGCCGCACTGACCCTGCTGGAAAAGAACAACCGGGGCGAAGACAAAGACCTGCTCTATTACTTCGAGAAAGGCGAATTGCTGCGCGCCAAGGGTGATTTGTCCGCCAGCCAGCACGCCTGGAACAACGCCGACCAGGTGGTGGGCCAGTGGGAAGACTCGGTCAAGCTCGATACCGCCAAGTACCTGGCTCAGTTCGGCAGCCTCCTGGTGAACGACAAGGTGCGTCGCTACGAGGGCTATGACTACGAAAAAGTCATGCTGACCACGCAGATGGCCCTTAACTTCACGGCGATGAACGACTTTGACGGCGCCCGCACCGCGATCAAGAAAACCCACGAACGCGAAGCGGTGATCGCTGACCTGCGCGACCAGCAATACCTCAAGAGCGAAGAAGAAGCCGAGAAAGAAGGCATCACCACCCAGTACAAGGACTTGCAGGGCTACCCGGTCGACAGCCTCGATGCTCCCGAGGTGGTCGGCCTGAAAAACAGCTACCAGAGCGCCTTCAGCCATTACCTGGCGGGCTTCATCTATGAAGCCCTGGGTGAAAAAGACCTGGCGGCGCCGGGCTATCGCAAAGCCGCCGAACTGCGGCCAAACACGCCGCTGCTGGAGCAGGCACTGGTCAATCTCGACAAGCCCGGCGGCAAGGACGATGACAGCGATATCCTGATCGTGGTGCAAAGCGGCCTGGCACCGGCCCGGGATTCGATCCGCATCCCGCTGCCCCTGCCGATCAGCGGCAACGTCGTCATCACCCCGCTGTCGTTCCCGATCATCAAGCCTGACACCTCCACCGCAGTGCTGGCACAGATCTGCGTGGATGGACAGCCACGGGACCTGACCCCGCTCAACAGCACCACGGCCATGTCCCGACGCGCCCTGCGCGACGACATGCCGGGCATCATCGTGCGCACCACCGTGCGCGCCGTGACCCGTGGCGTGGCGCAGAAGCAGATCAACGAAACCAACCCGCTGGCCGGCCTGGCCGTCGGCATCACTTCAGCCGTACTCGAAGGCGCCGACACCCGTACGTGGCGCACGCTGCCCGACAACACCCAAGTGGTGCGCCTGCGTCTGAAGAAAGGCGAACACCAGTTCACCCTTTCGAACGTGATGGGTGGCTCGACGGTGAAGGTCACCGTCGATCAGCGCTACCAGGTGATCAGCCTGCGCACCGTGGGCAACCAGGTGTTCGCCAGCGGCGTGGCCGCCCACGTCATCCCGAGTGTCAGCCCGACCGCCGTGGCCAGCCTCGTCACCCCTTAAGCACGGAGTCTTTTCATGCGTTTCAAATTCATCGCTGTCCTCGGCCTGGCCCTGCTGGCCGGCTGCGCCACACCGCCACCACCGGAGCCGGGCAGCGCCGCCAGTAAAGTCGTGGCCATGGGCAAGCTCAATAACATTGTGGTCGGCGCCATGCGCGTGGCCCGGGAAAACGGCTTCATGACGGTCAACACGCAGCTGAGCAACACCAGCTACAACAACAAGACCTTCTACTACCGCTTCGCCTGGCTCGGCCCTGAAGGCTTCCCGATTGCCGAAGAGGAAACCTGGAAAAGCCAGCTGATGTACGGCGAGCAGACAAGCTTCATCCAGGCCATCGCCCCGACCGCCAAAGCCGTGGATTTCCGCCTGGAAATCAAGACGCCTTAAGCCTTTCCATTCGATCCGTTCCAGAGAGTACCCTCATGTTTGCTCGCTTCTCCTTCATCGCCGTCATCGCCCTGCTCGCCAGTGGTTGCGCCAACACCTCGCCAACCCTGGGCAGCAAGAACATCGGCTACGGCGATACCAAGGCGGTTGAAACCGTGACCAACGAATTCGGCTCGACCGACCTGCAAATGATTGCCGAGTCCATGACCCGCTCCCTGGCCCAGTCCGGCATTCTGCAGGGCCGCCCGGTGGTACAGGTCTACGACGTGAAGAACAAGACCAGCGAGTACATCGATACCCGCGAAATCACCACCAGCATCAAGACCCAGCTGATGAAGACCGGCACCGCCCGCTTCGCCAGCGACAACACCCAGATGCAGAGCCAGGTCGACCAGCTCAAGCTACAAAACCAGAGCGGCTTGTACAAAAAGAGCACCGTGGCCAAGACCGGCAACATGATCGCCGCCCAGTATCGCCTCGAAGGTTCGATCAGCTCGATCGTCAAGCGCAGCGCCGACTACAAGGACGTCTTCTACAAATTCAGCCTGCAACTGATCGACGTTGAAAGCGGCCTGGCCGAATGGATGGACGAAAAAGAAATCCGCAAGACCACGGAGCGTTAAGCCATGCGCACATGGATCGGCATGATGGCCCTGGCTTGCGCGTTCAGCGTGCAAGCGGCCCCGAAAATTGCGGTGACGGACCTGGCGTACCAGGAGCGGGTGGAGCAGTACATCCACATCGTTTCCGCGCAGAGCAATTTCCAGGCAAGCCCCTACAGCGCCAGCGGCTCGTCGAGCTACAACGAAATCGAAGCCACCAGCAGCTACATCGAACAGGGCGAGCTGCGTAAATTCACCGGTGACATCAAGGGTGAGATTCTGCGCACCGGCCTGTTCCAACTGGTGCAGGGCACGCCTTACACGGCGGCCTCCAAAGGTGATGTCTACGACGTAATCAAGCGCATCAAGGCCGGTAACTTCAAAGGTGCCGACTATGTGCTGTTCGGCACAGTGTCGGACATCGACTTCACCCGCGACGTGACCGAGCTGGCCAATACCGACAGCCATTCGGCAGTGCTGGGGCTGACCCTGGTGGCCGACTTCAGCCTGATCAACACCCGGACCTATGAAATCACTTCGGCGTTCACGGCGATGGGCGAAGGCCAGGACACCAAACTGGTCAACGGCCGGGACATCAAAGTGTCGCTGAACCGCCCACGGGTGGTGCGAGAGGTGTCCAAGGCGCTGGGCGAGGACGTAGCCGCGCAGATGAGCCAGCAGCTCGGTGGCGGTGGTTACGAGCAGCCCGGGCAAGCACCGTTGCGCAACAACCTGCCCGCGGACACGGCGCCGGTCATCCTGCGCTGACACGGGGAAACAAAAAGGCGACCTGAAAAGGTCGCCTTTTTTGTGCCTGGCTCTTTTACACGGCCGCTTTGCGAAGCGTTGCCATGAACGCCGCCGCACCAATGAACAGCCCGGCAAACGTTCGGTTCATGCGTCTTTGCTGTTTCGGCGTGCGCAACAGACGCAGGACCTTGGACGCCAGCCCGGTGTAACCGGCCATGACGATCAGATCGACGCAAATCATGGTCGCACCGATGATCAGGTACTGGATCACCAGCGGTGCGTGCGGGTCGATGAACTGCGGCAGCACCGCAAGCATGAACACCAGTGCCTTGGGGTTACTGATGTTCACCAGAAAACCACGGAACACCAGGACCAGCGGCTTGCCGATCGGGCGGATGGCCGCGTCATCGCTCATGTCGCTGGGCAGTGCACGCCATTGCTTGATCGCGAGGTACACCAGGTACGCCACGCCGAACCACTTGATCGCATAAAAGGCCGTGGCCGACGCCGTAAGGATCGCGCCCACGCCCGCGCCGACAATGGCGATTTGCACCGCCAGGCCCAATTGCAGGCCCAGGGCGTTCCAGTAACCCCGCCAGAAACCGTATTGAAGACCGCTGGACATCGACGCAATGGCACCGGCACCGGGAGACAGGCTGATCACCCAGCAGGCGGCAAAAAACGCCAGCCATGTTTGAAGCTCCATTACACACCTCGACTCAGACTCGTGACAAATGTCTAAGCTAATGCGGCTTTGGGTGGATGACTACCGATTTTTTGCCGGATGTAACTTGAGCCGATGAATGCCAATAGCAAAAGATCGCAGCCTTCGGCAGCTCCTACAGAGAACACGATCCCTGTAGGAGCTGCCGATGAATGCGATCTTTCAAGCTTGAAGAGTCTTACTTCTCAAACCCGCTCGAAGGAAACACATCAGTCCCCCGCCAACGCCGCACCGAACGCTGGAAGAACAGGCTATTGGGCACCTGCACCATGGCGCTGCCCGTCCCAAGTTCTTCAGCCTCGATCAGCGTGGTGTACAGCAGATTGATCGCCACCACCCGCCCTTTCACACCAGGCTTATCGGTGGTATCCACCAGTTCCACCACATCGCCCAGGCGAAACGGGCCAACGGTAAAAATCAGGATCGCGCACAGCA
The DNA here is from genome assembly GCF_902498195.1 of Pseudomonas fluorescens. Taxonomy (GTDB): domain Bacteria; phylum Pseudomonadota; class Gammaproteobacteria; order Pseudomonadales; family Pseudomonadaceae; genus Aquipseudomonas; species Aquipseudomonas fluorescens_BU. Next base: position 88,145 of record NZ_CABVIY010000008.1, read on the forward strand.
GATTGGAGAGCACGCTCCACATGGCGAAAAACGCCACCGCAGCGACCGCGACAAAACCGGACAACGCCGTCCAGAGCACCGTGGCCGACACCCCGAGGCGCTCGAGCACAAAGATCAGCGCACTGCCCATGATCAGCCAGCGCAGACCGCCGCGCAGCGGCATCAGCAACTGCGGCGGAAACGGGTAGCGCTCGCCGAGACGGGTCAGGCATTTGGCGACAAAGCGCTGGGCGACGTAACCGGCCAGCAGAATCAGCAGGATTTGCACACCCAGCCAGATCGGCTCTACCCACATCGCCGGCAACGGCAGCTTGAACGCGTCCATCAGGACAGCGCCTCCAGCTCCGCCTGCATGCTCTCCAGCAATTCCAGGGCTTCCATCCAGGCTTCTTCCAGTTCGGCTTCACGCACCTTCAGCCTGGCTTGCTCGGCCAACAGATCGCGCAATTCGTTCTTGCGCGCCGGCTCGTAGATATCGCTGTCACCAAGGCTGGTGTCGATCTTCGCCAGCTTCTCGTGCAGCTTGCCCAGCTCGGCTTCGAGCTTTTCCGCTTCGCGCTTGTGGGGAGCCAGTTGCTGGCGCAAGGCAGCCGCAGCCTGACGCTGGGCTTTCTTGTCGGTCTTGTCCGGGTTGACCGGGGTGTTACTGACCGGGGCATTGCGCTGACGGTACTCCACCAGCCAACGGGTGTAGTCCTCCAGGTCGCCGTCGAATTCTTCGACCTTGCCGTCCGCCACCAGATAGAAGTTATCGGTGGTGCTCTTGAGCAGGTGACGGTCGTGGGAGACCACCAGGACTGCACCACTGAATTCCTGCAAGGCCATGGTCAGTGCCAGGCGCATTTCCAGGTCCAGGTGGTTGGTCGGTTCGTCGAGCAGCAACAGGTTCGGCCGGTCCCAGGCGATCAACGCCAGGGCCAGACGCGCTTTCTCGCCACCGGAGAAATTCAGCACCGGCTCGTCGATTCGCGCGCCACGGAAGTCGAAGCCGCCGAGGAAGTCACGCAGGGTCTGCTCGCGCTCGGTCGGGGCCAAGCGCTGCAAGTGCAGCAACGGGCTGGCCTTGGCGTCCAGGGAATCGAGCTGATGCTGGGCGAAGTAGCCGACGACGGTGTTCTCGCCACGGGTCAACCGGCCGGCCAGCGGCTCGAGTTCACCCGCGAGGTTTTTGATCAGGGTCGACTTGCCCGCGCCGTTGGGGCCGAGCAAACCGATCCGTGCGCCGGGGGTCAGTTGCAGCTTGACCTTCTCCAGCACGGTTTTCTCGCCGTAGCCCAGACGGGCATCGGACAGGTCGATCAGCGGGCTGGAAATTTTCTGCGATTCGCGGAACACGAAATCGAACGGCGAATCGACGTGGGCGGCGGTCAGCTCCTCCATCCGCTCCAGCGCCTTGATCCGGCTCTGGGCCTGGCGGGCCTTGGTGGCCTGGGCCTTGAAACGGGCGATGTAGCTTTCCATGTGCGCACGTTGCGCCTGCTGCTTCTCGTAGGCCTGCTGTTGCTGGGCCAGGCGCTCGGCGCGGGCACGCTCGAAAGCGCTGTAGCCACCGCGATACAGGGTGATCTTGCGCTGATCGACGTGGGCCACGTGATCGACCACGGCATCGAGGAAATCCCGGTCGTGGGAGATCAGCATCAAGGTGCCGGGATAGCTTTTGAGCCATTCTTCCAGCCAGATGATGGCGTCGAGGTCCAGGTGGTTGGTCGGTTCGTCGAGCAACAGCAGGTCCGAAGGACACATCAGGGCCTGCGCCAGATTCAGACGCATCCGCCAGCCACCGGAGAAATCTCCTACCGGCCGATCCATCTGCTCGTTGGTGAACCCCAGGCCTGCCAGCAGCTTGCGCGCCCGGGCATCGGCGGTGTAACCGTCGGCACTGTCGAGTTCTGAGTGCAGGCGGGCCTGTGCGGCACCGTCATGGGCCGCTTCGGCTGCCGCCAGGTCGCGTTGCACCTGGCGCAGGCGCAGGTCGCCATCGAGCACGTAGTCGACCGCCAGGCGATCGAGCGTGTCGACCTCCTGGCGCATGTGGGCGATACGCCAGTCGGCCGGCAGGAAGCAGTCGCCCGAATCCGGGTGCAGTTCACCCCGGAGCAAGGCGAACAGGCTCGATTTGCCGGCGCCATTGGCACCGATGAGGCCGGCTTTCTGGCCGGCGTGCAGGGTCAGCTCGGCGTCTTCTAGCAGACGTTGCGGGCCACGCTGTAAAGTCAGGTTCTGAAGTCGAATCATAATGGCGGCGGAGTCTACCAGCTTCGCTCGCAACTGGCGCGAGTAGCACTATGTCCTCTGACCTGTGGAGCTTTTCCGTAGAAACCTATTCCAGACGCGGCGTTGAACCCGCGTGCCTGCTGTTGCAGTCGAACGGCGCGAACGTGTGCCTGCTGCTGTGCGGGCTGTGGCTGGGGAAACGTGGCGTTAGCTGCGACGAACAGCGATTGCAGCGGCTTCGCGATGTCGCAGGCCCCTGGGACGCTGAGGTCGTGCAACCGGTGCGCGCTTTGCGACAACGATGGAAAGTCGCCGCGGGCGAGGATGCCGGCCTGAACAATTTGCGCGAGGAAGTGAAGAACCTGGAAATGGAAGCTGAGCGGGTTCTGTTAGTGCGCCTGGAGCAATCGGCGCAGGACTGGCCGCAGGATGAGGCGAGGGATTTATCAGCCTGGCTGGACGGCGTTGTGGCGGGGGTCGCCCTCCCGGACCGCGACGCGCTGCATCAGCTGCGCGTCGCGGTATCCGGCACTTAGGAAGCGCTGGTTGGGGTGGAGGCAGTGCTCGACGGTGCAACTGGCGTTGGCGCAGTGGTGGCTGTCGAGGTTGTTGCCGCTGGCGCAGGAGCAGCCGAAGCGGATGGCGCTGGCGTCGCTGGCTTGGCGGCAGGCGCCGGGGTCGGCTTGGCCGCTGCGGCCGGTTTCTTCACCGCGGGTTTTGCGGCTGGCTTGGCGGCTGGTTTGGCAGCGGCAGGTTTTGCGGCTGGTTTTGCTGCGGGTTTGGCAGCAGCAGGTTTGGCGGCAGGTTTCGCTGCGGCTGGTTTTGCGGCAGCGGCTGGTTTCGCGGCGACAGGTTTTGCAGCAGCCGTTTTCGCAGCTGGTTTAGCGGCTGGTTTTGCAGCTGGCTTGGCAGCGGTTTTAGCCGCGACAGGTTTTGCAGCGGGCTTGGCAGCGGCGGTTCTGGCAGCTGGTTTTGCGGCCGGCTTGGCGGCTGGTTTTGCAGCAGCGGTTTTCGCCACGGCCGGTTTCGCGGCAGCCGTTCTTGCAGCTGGTTTTGCAGCTGGTTTTGCAGCAGCCGTTTTAGCTACGGCAGGTTTTGCAGCCGCCGTTTTCGCAGCCGGTTTGGCAGCGCTCGCAGCAACCGGTTTTTTCACCGCGGGTTTTGCTGCGGCTTTCACCGGTGCTTTGGCAACCGGTTTGGCGGCAGGCTTGGCCGGTGCTTTCACAGCAGCCGGTTTGGCAGCGGCTTTCTTCGCAGGGGCCGCAGCAGGCTTGGCCGCACGCAGGGACAACGCCTTGCCGACAGCCTCTTGAACACGACCAACGCCCTGGGCCAGTTTCAGGCTTTCCTGAGCGTCACGCTTGAGTTGCAGGATGTAGCCGCGAGTGTCCGACTGACGCTCCTTGAGGGCATCCAGCAGGTCTTCGAGTTCCTTCACGCCACCCTTGGCTTTTGCTTGTGCCTTGGCCTTACCGGCCGCTGCGGCGTCCTGCAATTTGATGCGGGATTTGTGCAATTTTTCCTGCGCTTTTCCGCGCTGCTTTTCCAGTTTGGCGAGCAGTTTTTCAGCATCAGCCAGGGCTTCTGAACAAGCGGTTTCCAGATGCTCGAGCAGGCTGCCCGAGAGTTGTTGGAGTAAGTGCAACGGGGTATTTACAGGCTTCTTGGTGGCCGACATGGTTTACCTCCTGGATGACGTGGGTGCGGCTCATACTAGACCTCTGCTGCTACCGCCGCTAGGGCATCTTGACAGTATCCAAAGCGTTGCGTTGCAACGAATGGAAAATGTTCTGCGCCCGAGCAAAACCAGTTCACCGTTATGCGCATTCACACTGGCATAATCGCCCGCATCCCAGGTCGGAGAGTGCCCATGTCGCGCTACCTTTTTTTATCGCTGTGCGTGATTTTTTCCGTGGCCCAGGCCGACGAAAAAACCCAGGCAAATGATGCTCGCGATCTCGCTTACAGTTTGGGTGCGAGCCTCGGTGAACGCTTGCGCCAGGAGGTCCCCGACCTGCAACTCAAAGCGTTGGTCGAAGGTTTGCAGCAAGCCTACCAAGGCAAGCCGCTGGCGCTGAAAGACGAGCAGATCGAACAGATCCTGACCGAACACGAAGCCCGGATTGCCATGCAAACACCTGCGCCGCAAAGCGAGCTCGCGCTGGAGAACGAGCAGCGTTTTCTCGCCGGTGAAAAAGCCCGGCCCGGCGTTCGTGAACTGGCGGATGGAATATTGCTGACGGAGTTGGTGCCGGGCAACGGCGCCAAGGCCGGACCGAACGGAAAAGTGCAGGTGCTATATATCGGCCGCCTGCCTGACGGTACCGTGTTCGACCAGAACAACCAGCCACAATGGTTCAGTCTCGATAGCGTGATCAGCGGCTGGCGCAGCGCACTGCAAGACATGCCGGTCGGGGCCAAATGGCGCCTGGTGATCCCATCGGCGCAAGCCTATGGCGCCGACGGTGCCGGCGACCTGATCGCACCGTTCACCCCCCTGGTGTTTGAAGTCGAATTGCGCGGCGCCACCAGCTGAAACAAGAAATGAAAAACGGTGCGCCATGGCGCACCGTTTTCAGGTCTTGCGAGGAGAACGATCAGGCCTGAACCGAATCTTCTTCCTTGTGAGCGGTGTGCAGCACTTCGATCAGGCAGTCTTCCAGTTCGAAGCGTTCGTGCAGCAGGCCACCCAATGTCTTGAACTCCTCGGCAACACACTTCCCGGCATCACACAGGTCGTTGAACGCGAGGAGTTTTTCAGTGATGACGTCGATGCGTGGGTAGAGGGTCTCGGCGAGTTCCAGGCCACGCTTGTCGTTGAAGGCCTTGGCCTCCCCCGTCAGCTGCTCGTAGATCTCGAAATGACCGGCGGATACGTAATCGACCAGCACACCGCAGAACTCCTGCAAGGGCTTGCGGTTTTCACCCAGAGCCTCAGGCTTCGCGCCGAGTGCGTCATAGGCCCCGATCAGTTCTCGACGCTCCTGCAACCAGCGATCGATCAGCAGATGTACTCCACCCCAACGTTCCTGAGCATTCTGACAACTTTCGAGCATGGCGGTCTCTCTTCCCTTGTGGGTCATGCTGCTCTACACCCGTCGCACCCTTGAAGACCAAGAATCGATCAGGCAGAGCGTCATCGAGCAACATAAATCCAATGACACGTGCGGGCCAGATTATGCCCGCGCGACTGTGGCTTCAAGGTACGCAGGCGATAAAGTTCATACAAGTGTTTAATCGCCCGCCAAAGCCCGGTGCGACGACTCGCCGCCGAGCGGTCGTCGTACAGCGCTCCAGACAAGACGCAACAGCTGGCAAATACACAGAATCATCATCGCGACGAAGTACAGCAAGCTCCACTCGGGAAGGCTCAAATCGAACAGCGTCCAGGAGATCTGAGCGCAGTCGAGGGAGCCGTTGAACATCTGCTGCAGCACACTGAACCACGGCGCGCTGGCGAACAGATCCGCAAGACCGGGCGCACAGGTCGCCAGGTGATGTACCGGATCACTTTGCAGCAGTACCTGCCGCCATGCCGTGACCGTACCTGCCAGGCTGCACAGAAGGCCGAGCAGCCAATACAGGAAAGAACCGGATCGACCGGGTCCCTGCACCGCCGCCATCAGGCAGACACCGGTCAGCAGCGCCAGGCAAACCCGCTGCAGCAGACACAAGCCACATGGTGTGAGGCCAACGGAGTACTCCAGATAGTAGGACCCGCCCAGGACCAGGGCGCCCACAACGAAAACCGTGAAAAACAAGGAACGCGAGCAGTCCGAAGACATGGCTTTTCCGTAACAGTTATGACCGACGGCTACGGTAGAGGAAAGCGCTCCGGCGTTTCAAGGCAGGCCGGCAGGGACACTTCAACAGGGATGTAGGGAATTCCCGACAATGAACAGAGGATTTGGTGTTGTCCTTTGTAGGATTCGGCTGAAGACGATGCAGGTCGAAAAAAAACAAGGCGGATTCCGCTGATCTGCATCGCCATTTCAGACAGCGGCTTGTAGCAGCTGGCACAGCCTGCGTTCGGCTGCGCCAGTGGACGGGTACGCAATCATCACGCGTGAGCCGGCACCGGCAAGGGCGCTGCCAGCAAGCGCTCATCCAGCATGCCCAGACCTTCCTGGAACAGCTGATTGCTACGCTCGGTGTCACCCATTTGCGCCAGCAGCCGCGCCAGTTCGGCACAGGCTTCCGGGTTGCGCTGGACGCGCAAACTGCTTTCCAGATAGTCCCGGGCCTTGCCCCAGAGACTGCTTTGCAGGCACAGCCGCCCCAGGGTCAACAACAGGCTCGGGTCGGCCGGATGATCCTTGAGCCAACCTTCGGCGAGTTGCAGCTGACGAGCCGGATCACTGCCGCGAACCAACCCGTAGAGACGTGCCAGGTGAGAGTCATAACTGCGCTTGAGGGCAGTGCGCAATACCTCTTCAGCCTCCGCCTGCGCCCCCAGTTGCCGCAGCTGATCGGCATAGGCCAGCACCAGTTGCGGTTCCTGGCGCTGGGCCGACGTCAGCTGCTGCCAGGCGCGATTGAGCGATTGCAGGCCGACGGTCCCGTCCTCTTCCTGCTGTGCCGCCAGGGAAAGATTCTTGCCCCAGGCACGACGTTCCAGCTCGGCCAGTTCAGCCGCCGGCAAGACTTTGTCCTTGCGCAGTTCCGGCAGCAGGCGAATGATCGCCGACCAGTCGCCCCGCTGCTGGTGCAAACGCTGCAGCTGGCGCAGGGTCTGTGCGTTATGCGGGTGACGCTCGTGCATCGCTTGCAGCGTCGCCAGGGCGCCGTCGGTATCGCCACGGTCGGTCTGCAATTGCGCGTGGTTCAAGGCAATCGCCAACTCGGCCTGAGGCTGGCGCTCCAGCGCACGCTCCAGCAGGTTGTCGCTCTCTTCGTAATGCCCCTGCTCGTTCGCGGCGCGGGCAGCACCGAGGTAATAGAGCAATGGTTGGCGCTCGGCTTCCGCAGCCCGATGCAGATGACGCTGCGCACTGGCCCAACGCCCCTCGGCCAGGTCCAGCTGGCCATGCTCGATCGCCACCTGTACCCGGCGACTGCGATTGCGGCGCGACCAGGGATTGACCACGCCACCGGAAGTGGTCACCAGTTCGATCAGTGCCTTGATGCCCCAGAACACCAGCCAGAGCACCGCCACCAGGGCCAGGGTCGCCCACAGGCTCGACTCGTACCGGAAGCTTTTGTACGCGATCAGCACGTAGCCGGAATGTTCGGCAATCGCCAGTCCCAGCGCAGCCGCAGCGGCGATGACCAGAAACACGATCACATACAGGCGCTTCATGGGGTGGCCTCCTGCGCGGTATTAGCGGCAGGCTTGGCCAGTGGCTTGATCGAATCCTCGGCGTTGACATTGCGCCGCTCCAGATACCCCTGGACCGCGCTCAGCGTGCCGGTCAGGTCCGGGGTGACCACGGTGACCGGCTGCTTGCTCAGTTCGGCGACCTGCTCAAGCATCACCTTGCTTTGCAGGTTGTCCGGGTTGAAGTTGCCTTTGAGCACGTCACGCGCCTCGTCCAGGGCCTGGCTGTAAACCGCGGCCTGGCCATTGAGCGCGGCCCATTGCGCCTGCTCCAGCGCCAGACTCAAAGCCAGGCGCACCTGACTCAAGCTCTGACCGGCGAGCAACGGGCGGACATTTTTATCGGCGTTGAAATCGATGCGGATGTAGCGCGAGATCTGATCCCACCACTGCGCCCAGCGACTGGCACCGTCGCCGTCGGCGGTCAGGCCCAGCAGGGATTCGCCACGGTCCTTGTACTCGGGCGCCAGCTCGGTGAGGCCGGTGACCTGTTCGCGCAGCGCGCCCAGGCGCAGGAACAGCCCGGTGCGATCCGGCTGCTCGGTGCTGCGCAACGCCGCCAGGGTTTTGGCCACCTGTTCGCGGGCGGCAAAGGCGCCCGGATCATTTTGTTCGCGCAGGATTTCGTCGGCGCCCTGCACCAGGGCCTGGGCGCTGCTGATGTCCTGCAAGGCGGACAGTCGCAGGCTGGCCAGGCGCAGCAAGTGCTCGGCCTCGGCCAGTCGCCAGTCCTTTCGGCTGGCGCCGAGGACGGTTTCCAGGCGTTGATTGAGCCGCTGCTGATCGCCCTGAAGCTGAATCACCAGGCGACTGCGTTCTTCCAGCACGTCGGCGCCGGGCAACTGTTCCAGGCGTGCGCTCAGGCGTTGCTCATTGAGCTTGAGGCTTTGCGCCTCGTCGCTCAGCGACTGAACCTGGCTCACCTGCTGTTGGTGGGTCGCTTGCAGGTGCCGCACCTGCCAGACGCCCCAACCGCCCACCGCAATACCGGCAGCGCCCAGCAGCAGCGCGACGATTGCCAGCCCATTGCCTCGTTGCTGCGTTGCAGCTGGTGGCGGTGCTTGATCAACAAGTGCATCGACCGGCGCATCAAGCACGGGTCGCACGTCATCTTTTGGCAAGGCTGTTTCGCTCACGTATCCATCCTTTGCATTAGAGAACGGGCACGGGATGCTCCCGTAACGCCGTCAGCAAAGCCGCGGCACTCGCGCCACGACAATCCACAACTGTCAGGGCGCCGGCAGCACGTGCCAGCTCGGCGACCCTGGGGCTTGGTACAAACAACGGCAACCGCGCCAATTGCGGCCAGGCATCGCCAGCCAATTGATGCAGGTGCTCGAAACCCTGTCCACTGCTGACCACCAGTGCATTCAGGCGTTCCGCTTCGATCCGTCCTGGCAGTGCTGCCGGCGCGTATGACGGCAGCTCGCGGCGATACAGTTCCAGATACTCGACACTAGCACCTCGCTCGCGCAAACGCTCAGCCAGCAGCTCGCGCCCGCCCTCCCCACGCAGGATCAGAACCTGCGGATCAGGCCGGGCGATGGCCTGGCGTAAATTCGCCAGCTCAAGCAAGGCTTCGCTGTCATCGCCCTCCTCCGGGAAGCTCACGTCCAGGCCGTGTTCCTCCAGGATTTGCGCCGTTGCCGCACCGACGCTGAACCACTTCACCTGCGGAGTGTGCGAACAAAACCGCTCAAGCAGTTCGACACCGATTCGCGCGGCGGGCTTGCTCACCACGATCACTGCGCAGTAGCGATCCACTTTGCGGATCACGTCGCGCATTGTGGCAGAGGCGGGGATCGGCACGATGTCCAAAAGCGGCAGGCTGCTGCTGAAAATCCCCTGCTCCGCCAGCAGACTGCCCAGCGCCGCCGACTCATCCGCCGGACGCGTCAGCAGCAGACGCCAGCCTGTCACTCGTGACCTGCCTCGCCGTAGACCGCTTTCAAGATTTCGGCGGCACCCTGGCTCAAAAGGTCTTCGGCCACTCGCACCCCCAGGGCTTCGGCGTCACCACGCGGCGCACGCGCCTGGGCACTGAGCAGCAGGCCACCGCCCGGATCACCCACCAGGCCGCGCAACCAGACCTGTTCGCCCTCAAGCACGGCGTAGCAGGCGATGGGAACCTGGCAGCCACCATTGAGGTGTTTGTTCAGGGCTCGTTCGGCCGTCACGCGCGTGGCGGTGTCCTGGTGATGCAACGGCGCCAGCAGTGCATGAATTTCGCTGTCGGCACTGCGGCATTCGATCCCCACCGCGCCCTGGCCACCGGCCGGCAGGCTGTCGTCGACACTGATGGCCGAGGTGATGCGATCTTCAAAGCCCAGCCGGATCAAACCGGCGGACGCGAGGATGATGGCGTCGTATTCGCCGGCATCGAGCTTGGCCAGGCGAGTGTTGACGTTGCCGCGCAGGAAGCGGATTTCCAGGTCCGGGCGACGGGTCAGCAACTGGGCCTGGCGACGCAGGCTCGACGTGCCGACAATGCTGCCGGGCGGCAACGCTTCCAGGCTGGCATAGGTATTGGAGACGAAGGCATCGCGCGGGTCTTCGCGCTCGCAGATGCAGAACAGGCCAAGGCCTTCGGGGAAGTCCATCGGCACGTCTTTCATGGAATGCACGGCGATGTCGGCTTCGTTTTCCAGCAGCGCGGTTTCCAGTTCCTTGACGAACAAGCCCTTGCCGCCGATTTTCGACAATGGCGAGTCGAGCAGCTTGTCGCCGCGACTGACCATCGGGACCAGCGTCACGAGCAGGCCGGGATGGGCCTCTTCCAGACGGGCTTTGACGTATTCGGCCTGCCACAGGGCGAGAGCACTTTTGCGGGTGGCGATGCGGATTTGGCGAGAGGACATGGATCAATCCGTACTGAATAGATACGGCGGATGATAACAGCTCAGCCAAATCCACTTTGACTTGTATCAGAAACTACTCGGCCTCCCTGGCCCCGGATCTCCGGCAATCGGGTGTGAAAATCGCCTGCGACCAGCGATTTAAAGCTGCTGCATCATTTTCCGTACGCCGGCCACATGACGCCGGCTGACGATCAATGCGTCGCCGTTGAGGCCTTTGAGGAATAGCTGGAAATGCCCCAGGGGCGTTCGCTGCAAGCGTTCGATGCGCTCTCGGGCGACCAGTGCGTTGCGGTGGATGCGCACGAAACGGTCACCAAATTCGTCTTCAAGGGCTTTGAGCGGCTCATCGAGCAGCACTTCGCCGGCTTCGTGGCGCAAGGTCACGTATTTGTGGTCGGCGATAAAGTAGACCACCTGATCCAGTGGAATCAGTTCGATCCCTTTACGGGTGCGTGCGCTGATATGGCTGCGGGGGCCGCTGCCACTTTCGGCGGCCGGACGCGTCAGGGCCGCGAGTTGAACACGGTTGGGGCGCTCGGCTTTTTTTAACGCGTCATGTAAATGTTCAGTTCTCACCGGTTTCACCAGATAGCCTACGGCGCTGGCCTGCAAGGCTTCCACGGCAAATTCATCGGGTCCTGTGCAAAACACCACGGCGGGCGGGGTTTCGCGCTCGCACAATCGCGCGGCCACTTGCAGGCCATCGAGGCCTGGCATGCGGATATCGAGCAACACGATATCCGGCTTGTGGCTGTCGATCAGTGCCAACGCTTCTTCGCCGTTCGTGGCGCTGGGCTCCAGGACACTGTATCCCTCGAGTTCGCCAACCATTCGGCTCAGGCGCTCGCGGGCAAGGGGGTCGTCATCAACGATCAGGACATTCATATTGCGCTGGATTCCTGCGTGAGTCTCGCACAAGGATAGCGTAGACAGGTGAAGTGACGTCCGTCACCGCGATCCACGCTAAGACTAGCGCGAGCGTCAAAAAGTGCCGCTCGTCCGACGGCTAAATTTTCATACGCCGGGTAATTGGCGGCCCAGGCCCGCTTTGGCGACACATCGCCACAGGGTTTGCTGATACGCAATATGGACACCCCTCTTCTTATAGTCCGCTTGCGCACCGAGAAGTGCGCCGATCCTTCTGTCCAACTGTAGACGGTTGCCGGGACGATATTGCTCAATTGGAAAATATCGTTGTGCAAATACGCCCGGACTTGCGCCGGGCCTGCGCCCGCGCCCGGAAAAACCAGTCGACCAGTGTCAGCGACAGGGTTGGCAACCCTGTTATTATCCGCCGCAGTTTCAACGCCATCTTTTTTCAGCCGATACGAGCGAATTCATGAGCACTGACAAGACCAATCAGTCCTGGGGCGGCCGCTTCAGTGAACCCGTCGACGCCTTCGTCGCCCGCTTCACCGCCTCCGTCACCTTCGACCAGCGCCTGTATCGCCACGACATCATGGGTTCGATCGCCCACGCCACCATGCTGGCCAAGGTCGGTGTGCTGACCGATGCCGAGCGCGACAGCATCATCGATGGCCTGAAGACCATCCAGGGTGAAATCGAAGCTGGCCAGTTCGACTGGCGCGTCGACCTCGAAGACGTGCACATGAACATCGAGGCGCGCCTGACCGACCGGATCGGCGTGACCGGTAAAAAGCTGCACACCGGCCGCAGCCGTAACGACCAGGTCGCCACCGACATCCGCCTGTGGCTGCGCGACGAAATCGACCTGATCCTGGGCGAAATCACCCGCCTGCAAAAAGGCTTGCTGGAACAGGCCGAGCGCGAAGCGGGCAGCATCATGCCGGGCTTCACCCACCTGCAAACCGCGCAGCCGGTGACCTTCGGGCACCACATGCTGGCCTGGTTCGAAATGCTCAGCCGCGACTACGAGCGCCTCGTCGACTGCCGCAAGCGCACCAACCGCATGCCACTGGGCAGCGCCGCGCTGGCCGGCACCACCTACCCGATCGACCGCGAATACACCGCCCGGCTGCTGGGCTTCGACGCGGTCGGCGGCAACTCGCTGGACAACGTGTCCGATCGCGACTTCGCCATCGAATTCTGCTCCGCCGCGAGCATTGCGATGATGCACCTGTCGCGGTTCTCCGAGGAGCTGGTGTTGTGGACCAGCGCGCAATTCCAGTTCATCGATCTGCCGGACCGTTTCTGCACCGGCAGCTCGATCATGCCGCAAAAGAAAAACCCGGACGTGCCGGAGCTGGTGCGTGGCAAATCCGGTCGTGTATTCGGCGCGTTGATGGGCCTGCTGACCCTGATGAAAGGCCAGCCCCTGGCCTACAACAAGGACAACCAGGAAGACAAGGAGCCGCTGTTCGACGCCGCCGATACCCTGCGCGATTCGCTGCGCGCCTTTGCCGACATGATCCCGGCGATCAAGCCCAAGCACGCCATGATGCGCGAAGCGGCCCTGCGCGGTTTCTCCACCGCCACCGACCTGGCCGACTACCTGGTGCGCCGTGGCCTGCCGTTCCGTGATTGCCACGAGATCGTTGGCCATGCCGTGAAATACGGTGTGGAAAGCGGCAAGGACCTGGCGGAAATGAGCCTGGAAGAACTGCGCAAGTTCAGCGACCAGATCGATCAGGACGTGTTTGCCGTATTGACCCTGGAAGGTTCGGTCAACGCCCGTGACCACATTGGCGGGACGGCGCCAGCGCAGGTGAAGGCTGCTGTAGCCCGCGGCCAGGCCCTGCTCGCCAGCCGCTAAATCGCCAAAAGCTTCGCGAGCAAGCCTGCTCCCACATTGGATGGTGTTCACACATCAAACCATGTGGGAGCGGGCTTGTTCGCGAAAGCACTCCCAAGATCGCTACAAAACCTACTTCTTGGACGCGACCATGGCCATGAACGCCGGCATCGCCGCTTCCTTGTCCGCCGCGACCCGCTGAACGTTCGGATTCTGCTCCAGTCGCGCCAGCAACGCCTTGGCCGCCGGCATTTCAGCCAACAGGTCGATATCAAACAGCTTTTTCGCCACCCCACAGGCCAACGGCACGCTGTACAGGAAGTACAGATCCGCCACGCTCAGACTGTCGCCGGCCACGTAAGGGCTGAATTTGCCGTGCCGTGCCAACGAGGCAAAACCCAGCAGCAACTCGGCCTTGGTCTTTTCCTTGATCGCATCCGGTAGCGTCATGCCGAAAAACGCTTCGGGATAACAGGCACGGGCCGGCAGTTCGATGTACAACTCGATTTCCTTGGCCAGGGCCAGCACCTGTGCCCGCTCAAAAGGATCGCCCGGCAGCAGCGGCGTGCCCTTCTGGCTTTGCTCGATGTATTCGAGAATCACACTGGTTTCATTGATGAAACCCTGCTCGACACCCAAGACCGGCACCTTGCCGCGCGGGCTGATGGCCAACGCTTCGGCGCTCTGGCCGGCGTAAAACGGTACTTCCTCAAACGGCAGTCCCTTTTCCAGCAGCGCCAGCTTGACCATGTTGTAGTAGTTGCTGACGGAAAATCCATAAAGCTTGAGCATCACATAGCCTCCAGGCCGTGCAGGGGTTGGCAGTGCCCTGTTATAGAACGCCATCGGTATTCTCGCCAGCAGCATCACGGCCTTGAATGCAGGTAAACTGGCCGTCTTTCCTAGAGGAGCCTGCCATGAGCGAGCCAACCCCCGGCACCAACCAAGATGATCTCGATGACGAAGAATTCGCCGAGAACACGCTGATCGAAGCCATCGAGAACCAGATCGAAAGCGACAACCCGCCAGCGGCCAAGGCGACCTTCAACAAGCTGACCTTGGTAGGCTACGAGCGGGAGGAAATCCTCAACCTGATGGCCCACGTTCTCGCGGTAGAAATCGACGCGATCCTCGAAGAAGACCGCGCGTTCAACACCGAATGGTACGAAGCCGCCTTGCGTGCACTGCCCGAACTGCCACCAGAAAAGAAATAAGCCACACCCCCACCCCATGTAGGAGCGAGCATGCTCGCGAAAAACCAGAGATCACCACCGGCCTCTGTTTTTACGCGCAATCGTTCACGACCATCGCGAGCAGAGCTCGCCCCTACAGAAAACCACCCGGAATCCGGGGAATGCATCGCCCGGCGAAAAAAGGCTGTCGCGAGCACTGGACATGCCGCACCAGCGGGTTCACCTTAGGGGCGCTGTCGTCCAATTCCTAGAAAGTCTGGAGTCCTTATGTCGCTTACCCCTGAGCTGGTTGCCGAACTGGAAATCCTCGCACTCTTCAACCTGGACAGTTCCCAGGAAGGCCTGAAAATTCATCAGACCGCTGCCCCGAAAGCCATTGCCGCCGCCCAACGCCTGTACGAAAAAGAACTGATTGACCAGCCTGATGGTGGTTATCTGACCAGCCTGGGTCGTGATGCCGCGCAAAATGTACAAACCGTGCTCACTATTCTGAAAGCCGAAGAAACAGCCTGAATTCCAGCGCATCGCCCACGGAAACCCCGGCACGGGATTTCCGCGGGCACTCTCTGCGGCCTGGCGTCGCCATGTGATCTAAATCTGACGCCAGAAAAACAAAATCAGCTTAAGTATCCCAGGTACGAGACGCTAAACTTCCCTCACCTGAGAGTCCCTGTGTCCGAGCCTGCGAGCCGGTTAGAGCTGACATGACCCGCACCCACGAAATTCGCCCCGATCTGGACGAGGGAATCGATCGCAAGGTTCTCAGCCAGCTGCGCGCACGTTTTCTGAAGCTCAACGAAGGCCGCATGGCGCGCGCCATGGAGGGTTTGTCGACCCGCCAGCAAGGGGTGCTCAACCTCCTGCCGCTGTTTTTCCACGTCAATCACCCGCTGTTGCCGGGTTACGTATCGGGCAGCACGCCGGCCGGGGTGTCGAACTTCGAGCCGGACGCCAACGTCCTCGCCGAAGCCCAGCGCCTGACCCGCTCGTTTTCCTACAAGCCACGCCACGGCAGCAACCCGCCACGCCCGATCCATGGCCTGTTCCTGATGGGCAGCCTCGGCACCCTGGCCCAGGCCGACCAGAGCGATATGGACGTGTGGGTGTGTCACGCAGGCGACTTGAGTGAGCAGGAGCTCACCGAACTACGCAAGAAGTGCCATTTGCTGGAATCCTGGGCCGCCAGCCAGGGCGCGGAAGCCCACTTCTTCCTGATCGACACCGCGCGCTTCGTTCTGGGGGAGCGCGACAATCAGCTCAGTTCCGAAAATTGCGGCACGACCCAGCACTATCTGTTGCTGGACGAGTTCTACCGCACCGCAATCTGGCTGGCCGGGCGCACGCCCATCTGGTGGCTGGTGCCGGTCTATGAAGAAGCCAATTACGACCGCTACACCCACACGCTGATTTCCAAGCGCTTCATCCGCGCCGACGAAGCGCTCGACCTGGGGCATCTGGCATTCATTCCGCCCGGGGAGTTTATCGGCGCCGGGCTCTGGCAGTTATTCAAAGGCATCGAGTCACCTTACAAATCGGTGCTCAAGCTGTTGTTGACCGAGGTGTATGCCAGCGAACATCCCAAGGTCCAGTGCCTGAGCCTGCGCTTCAAGCAAGCGGTGTTCGCCAACCGGCTCGACCTCGATGAGCTGGACCCCTACATCGTGGTTTACCGGCGCATCGAGGAATACCTGATTGCCCGCAACGAACCGGAACGCCTGGAACTGGTACGGCGCGCGCTGTACCTGAAGGTCAATCGCAAACTCACCGGCCACAGCCGCAGCCAAAGCTGGCAGCGCTCGCTGCTTGAGCGCCTGGCCCACGAATGGCACTGGGATCATCGCCAACTGGCCCTGCTCGACAGCCGCAGCCAGTGGAAAGTCCGCCAGGTCAGCTCCGAACGCCGGGCCCTGGTCAACGAGCTGAATTACAGCTATCGCTTCCTGACCCAGTTTGCCCGCCACGAACAAACCGTCAGCCTGATCAACAAACGCGACCTCAGCATATTGGGCCGACGCCTGTACGCCGCCTTCGAGCGCAAGGCGGACAAGGTCGAGTTCATTAACCCGGGCATCGCCCCGGACCTGGCCGAAGACACCCTGACGCTGGTGCACGCGGCGAACAAGCAAGAAGCGGGGCCGTCACAGTGGGGCCTTTACAACGGCAGCCTGACCGCCCTTGAGTGGGAGCATTTCGCGCCCATCAAACGCAGCCGCCAATTACTTGAATTGCTTACCTGGTGCCACCGCAACGGCGTGATCGACAGCAGCACCCGCCTGGCCCTGCACCCAGGCAGCAGCGACCTGAGCGAATTCGAACTGTTCAACCTGCTCGGCAGCCTGCAACAGAGTATTGCCCTGCCTCTGCCAACCGTCGCCGAAGAACCCCTCTTGCGGCCCAGTGTGCCCAGCGAAGTGCTGATCCTGGTCAACATCGGCGTGGATCCGCTCAAGCACCACCGTGACCTGAACATCCTGATGACCACCGAGCGCACCGACTCCCTGAGTTACGCCGGTGTCAGGGAAAACCTGGTACTGACCCTGGACCAGGTCACGCTCAACAGCTGGAACGAAGTGCTGGTCAATCGCTTCGACGGCCCCCATGCCCTGCTCGACTGCCTGCGCGATTACCTCGGCAACCTGCCGGATGGTCCGCGGCAACCCCGGTTGCGCGTGCGTTGCTTCTGCCACAACCGTGCGCAGTTCATCGCCCAGCGTGTCGAAGACATCCTCGACACGGCGCAAAACCTGCTGCTGAGCAAACTCAATCACCGCTACCTGATTCAGGTCCAGCAGTACTACCACGTGCTGGAACTGGTGCCCGGCCAGGTCAAGCATGTCGCCCTGGCGACCTTGCCGGCGCTGGTCGACTACCTCAGCGAGGAGCGGGCGAGCTACAGCCCGCTGCACCTGGATCCGATGGCGCTGGAAGACCACGACCTCGCGCTGCTGTTGCCCATGGGCCAGCCGGAGTGCATTCAAGTGTTCTACCGGATCAACGAAGACCAGGCCGATCTGTACGTACTCGACGAGTTCAACGCCTTGTGGCGGCAGCATTTGCCGTGGCATGACGAGCAAAGCCTGCTGATGCCGCTGCAACGCTTCCTGCAATCGATCCAGTATCGGCGCGATGCCTTGCTGCCAATGGATGTGGCTCAGCCGCGGAGCCTGGACATCCTGTATTACCAGCTCCTGCCTTCCGGGACGGGCCGGGCACGCCGGGTCGACACCCGCCCGGCGCCGCAAACCCTGGGTAACAAACCCTTCTACGACGTACAGGCGATCGTCGGCAAGGCCGCACCAGGCAAGGTGCAGGTGACGCTGTATTGCAATCAGCGGGAGTTTTCTGAGCTGGAGCATGGCGACCAACTGTTCAGTGTGGTCGCCCGGGAAATCGTCGAACAACGCCGCGAGACCCAACGCTACCGCTGCTACATCACCGACCTGGACCTTTCTGGCCTGCTCGGTGATGGTCAGGGCTCAAGCAATTTGTATCTGCGCTACAAGGCCGACCTGGAGCGCGCATTGAACGAGGCGCTCGAGCAGGTCTGAGCGGTCGTCACTCGGGGAAGTCGCCGCCGTGGGCTGGCTGCGATTCGACTTCAAGAAGCGTCAGTTTCAAGGTCTTGCCGCCGGGTGCCGGCCAGTCGATGTGCTGACCCACCTTCAGGCCAAGCAATGCACTGCCCACCGGCGCCAGGACGGAAATCCTGCCTTCGTCGGCATTGGCGTCCTTCGGATAAACCAGCGTCAGGTGATAGTCCTTGCCACTGCTCTCTTCTCGGCAGTGAACGCGCGAATTCATAGTCACGACATCGGCGGGCACTTCATCGTGACCGACCAGCGTATCGGCGCGGTCCAGCTCGGTTTGCAGCGCGATAACGCCCGGCAGCGTTTCGTCCAGGCTGTCGATCAGACGCTCCAGACGCTGAACGTCCAGACGGGTAAGGGTGATGGAAGGTGCGGTCATGATCAGGGCAGACTCCTTTCTTCTGCACGAAAAAAGCAAAACCCCGCCAGAAAAAGGCGGGGTTTTCACAAGCCTCGATGGGTTGAGGCGTATCCGGACACTATCACAGCTCAAAAAATATACAAGCCGCCGCCAAGCGGCGTAGGAGCTGCCGCAGGCTGCGATCTTTTGATCTTGTTCTTACAAATCAAAAGATCGCAGCCTGCGGCAGCTCCTACAGTGGATTTGCGTTGTCCTTGCGATTTGAGGCCTGCGCGCAAATCACTCGCCGGCGCTCATCATCGGCCGAGCGCCATTCGCGGATGTCTTCGACATGCCGGAAACAACCGAGGCAGACTTTCTGTTCATCCAGCCGGCAGACACCGCTGCACGGTGAGGGCACCGCCGGGCTGACATTGCTGTAGAGCGGCTTGGGCGGGCGGACAGGCGCAGTCTGGGTCACGGCGTTACAGGCCTTCGAAATCGAGTTCGACGCCGGCCTGCTGCTGGACGATGCGCTCAAGCATTTCGCCCAGCTGCTCTTCGCTCTTGTCGCACATCCAGCGCTCGCTTTCTTCGTCGTAATCGAAGTGGAAACCACCGGACACGGCGGCCAGCCACAGCTGCCGCAATGGCTCCTGGCGACTGAAGATCAATTGAGTGCCGTTTTCGAACTTGACGGTCAGCACACCGGCCGAGCTCTCCAGATCGATATCCAGGTCGCTGTCGTCAAAGATGTCTTCCAGGGTTTGCTGGGTGGCATCGACCAGATCGTGGAAACGGGCTTCGGACAAACTCATTACGGCAACCTCAAAAAGTGTCTGATCAGGTTCAAGCGCCGCAAGATACGGGCGAGCCTCGGTGATTGCAAAGGATAACGACCAAGCGCCGATATCGGTACTCCAAACACAGTACCTGTGGGAGCGGGCTCGCTCGCGAAGGCGGCGTGTCAGGCAGCATCAATACCGACTGAGCCACCGCATTCGCGAGCAAGCCCGCTCCCACAGTGAATTGCGCAAGGCTGCCGCATCGCGCGAAGGCCCGCCGGACGGGAGCCCCATCACATAGGCAAGCTGCCGGGTGGCCGGTATACTCCGGCGCAATTAATGCATTTTCAAGGATTTCGCCATGAAGCGCCTGATCTCTTCCCTTGCTGCGATCGTCGCGGTTGCCTGCCTGGTGTCGGCCTGTGGTCAAAAAGGCCCGCTGTACCTGCCCGATCCCGACCAGGACCCTGCCGAGCAGGCCCAGTCCTCGCAAAAGCAGCCTGCCTCCAAGGCGCACAAGCACGACGTCTACCAATAAGGGAACATCATGGACGCTTTTAACTACCGTGACGGTGAACTGTTCGCGGAAGGTGTTGCCCTGTCTGCCATCGCCGAACGCTTTGGCACACCCACCTACGTTTATTCCCGTGCCCACATCGAAGCCCAATACCTGGCTTACGCCGATGCGCTGGCCGGCACACCGCACCTGGTCTGCTTCGCGGTCAAGGCCAACGCCAACCTGGGCGTGCTGAATGTCCTGGCCCGCCTGGGTGCCGGTTTCGACATCGTCTCCCGTGGCGAGCTGGAACGCGTCCTGGCCGCTGGCGGCAGCGCCGACAAGATCGTGTTCTCCGGCGTCGGCAAGACCCGTGACGACATGCGTCGCGCCCTGGAAGTCGGCGTGCATTGCTTCAACGTCGAATCCACCGACGAGCTGGAGCGCCTGCAAGTGGTGGCCGCCGAGCTGGGCGTTCGCGCGCCGATCTCGCTGCGTGTGAACCCGGACGTCGATGCCGGCACACACCCGTACATTTCCACCGGTCTCAAAGAGAACAAGTTCGGCATCGCCATCGCCGACGCCGAAGATGTGTACGTGCGCGCGGCACAGCTGCCGAACCTGGAAGTGGTCGGCGTCGACTGCCATATCGGTTCGCAACTAACCACCCTGCCACCGTTCATCGACGCCCTCGACCGCCTGCTGGGCCTGGTCGACCGCCTCGGCGACTGCGGCATCTACCTGCGCCACATCGATCTCGGTGGGGGCCTGGGCGTGCGTTATCGCGATGAAGAGCCGCCATTGGCTGCCGACTACATCAAGGCCGTGCGCGAGCGTCTCGACGGTCGCGACCTGGCACTGGTGTTCGAACCAGGCCGCTTCATCGTCGCCAACGCCGGCGTGTTGCTGACCCAGGTCGAGTACCTCAAGCACACCGAACACAAAGACTTCGCCATCGTCGATGCCGCCATGAACGACCTGATCCGCCCGGCGCTGTATCAAGCCTGGATGGACGTCACCGCCGTGCGCCCGCGCAACACCGCCGCGCGCGCCTACGACATCGTCGGCCCGATCTGCGAGACCGGCGACTTCCTGGCCAAGGAACGTGAGCTGGCCCTGGAAGAAGGCGACCTGCTGGCCGTGCATTCGGCCGGCGCCTATGGGTTTGTCATGAGTTCCAACTACAACACCCGTGGCCGTGCCGCTGAAGTGTTGGTGGACGGTGATCAGGCATTTGAAGTGCGTCGCCGTGAGACGGTAGCCGAGTTGTTCGCTGGCGAAAGCCTGCTGCCGGAGTAAAACCATGCTGCTGCGTTTTACCAAAATGCACGGCCTGGGCAATGACTTCATGGTCCTCGACCTGGTCAGCCAGCACGCGCATATTCTGCCCAAGCACGCCAAGCTGTGGGGCGACCGGCACACCGGCATCGGTTTCGACCAGTTGCTGATCGTCGAGGCGCCGAGCAACCCGGACGTGGATTTCCGCTACCGGATCTTCAATTCCGACGGCTCGGAGGTGGAACAGTGCGGCAACGGTGCGCGCTGTTTCGCCCGCTTCGTGCTCGACAAGCGCCTGACCGCAAAGCGGCTGATCCGCGTCGAAACCAAAAGCGGCATCATCGAACTGGATGTGCGCAGCGACGGGCAGATCGGCGTGAACATGGGCGCTCCGCGCCTGGTGCCGGCCGACATTCCGTTCCAGGCGCCCGAGCAGGCGCTGAGCTATCAGGTCGACGTCGACGGCACGCCGGTGGAATTGGCGGCGGTCTCCATGGGCAATCCCCATGCGGTACTGCGGGTCAGCGATATCAACAATGCACCGGTGCATGAGCTGGGACCGAAAATCGAACATCACCCGCGCTTCCCGGCGCGGGTCAACGTCGGTTTTCTCCAGGTCATCGACCGTAACCGCGCGCAGTTGCGCGTCTGGGAGCGCGGCGCCGGGGAAACCCAGGCCTGCGGTACCGGCGCCTGTGCCGCCGCAGTGGCCGCGATCAGCCAGGGGTGGATGGATTCGCCGCTATTGATCGACCTGCCTGGCGGGCGTCTGTCCATTGAATGGGCAGGCCCGGGCCAACCGGTCTTGATGACGGGTCCGGCAGTGCGCGTATATGAAGGACAAGTGCGTCTTTGAGTGAGCCCAAGCCATGACCGATAAGCCACAGGTACCCGCCCGACAGCCCGACGAATCTGCGTCCGAAAGCCTGGAGGCGGCGGCGGTTGCCGCGTACCTGGAGGCTCATCCGGACTTTTTCGTCGAGCACGAAGAACTGCTCCCTGCCTTGCGCATCCCCCATCGGCGCGGCGACACCGTGTCCCTGGTCGAGCGGCAGATGACCATCCTGCGCGACCGCAATATCGAATTGCGGCACCGCCTCTCGCACTTGATGGACGTGGCCCGCGACAACGACCGCCTCTTCGACAAGACCCGTCGCCTGATTCTCGCGCTGATGGACGCAGGCACCCTGGAAGACGTGGTGATGTGCGTTGAAGACAGCCTGCGCCAGGATTTCCAGGTGCCCTTCGTCAGTCTCATCCTGCTCGGCGACAACCCTATGCCGGTCGGCCGCTGGGTCACCCACGCCGAGGCCCAAGTGGCCATTGGCGGTTTGCTGCAGGAAGAAAAAAGTGTCAGCGGCACCCTGCGCGAGCATGAACTGGACTTCCTGTTCGGCGAAGAACAGCGCAAGCAGATCGGCTCCACCGCCGTCGTTGCCATCAGCCACGAGGGCATCCACGGCATCCTGGCCATCGCCAGCCGTGATCCGCAGCACTACAAAAGCTCGGTGGGCACGCTGTTCCTGAGCTACATCGCCGAAGTCATGGGCCGCGTGCTGCCACGGATCAACAGCTCCCTGCGCTCGGTACGCTGATCATGGAACGGCAACTGGACGCTTACTGCGAACACCTGCGCAGTGAGCGGCAGGTGTCGCCGCACACGCTGTCGGCCTACCGTCGCGACCTGGACAAAGTGCTGGGCTGGTGCGTCAAACAGAACATCGGCAGTTGGGCTGCGCTGGACATCCAGCGCCTGCGCAGCCTGATCGCCCGCCTGCACTCACAGGGCCAATCCTCCCGCAGTCTGGCGCGATTGCTCTCGGCGGTGCGCGGGCTCTATCACTATCTGAACCGCGAAGGCCTCTGCGACCACGACCCGGCCAATGGCCTGGCGCCGCCCAAAGGCGAACGCCGCCTGCCGAAAACCCTCGACACCGACCGCGCGCTGCAACTGCTTGAGGGCGGGGTCGAAGACGATTTTCTTGCACGCCGGGATCAGGCGATTCTCGAACTCTTCTATTCCTCCGGGTTGCGCCTGTCCGAGCTGACCGGGCTGAATCTCGATCAGCTTGATCTGGCCGATGGCATGGTTCAGGTGCTCGGTAAAGGCAGCAAGACGCGTCTGCTGCCGGTGGGCAAGAAGGCTCGCGAGGCGCTGGAGCTGTGGCTGCCCTTGCGCGCCATGACCAACCCGGCGGACGACGCGGTCTTTGTCAGCCAACAGGGCCGGCGTCTGGGGCCACGGTCGATCCAGCTTCGGGTCAAGGCCGCTGGCGAGCGCGAACTGGGGCAAAACCTGCACCCGCACATGCTGCGGCACTCCTTCGCCAGCCATTTGCTGGAGTCCTCCCAGGACCTGCGCGCGGTGCAAGAGCTGCTCGGCCATTCGGACATCAAGACCACGCAGATCTACACCCATCTGGACTTCCAGCACCTGGCCACCGTCTACGACAGCGCCCATCCACGGGCCAAACGCATTAAGGGCGATGATTCATGACTATCCAATTGATCACCTTCGACCTCGACGACACCTTGTGGGACACCGCCCCGGTGATTGTCAGTGCCGAAGCGGTACTGCGCGAATGGCTGACCGAACATGCGCCCAACCTGGGTGCCGTTCCGGTGGAACACTTGTGGGCCATTCGCGAGCGCATCCTGAGCGGCGAACCGGGTCTCAAGCACCGCATCAGCGCCCTGCGCCGGCGCGTGTTGTTCCATGCCCTGGAAGAAGCCGGTTATACCCATGCAGAAGCATCGGACCTGGCCGACCAGAGTTTCGAAGTGTTCCTGCACGCCCGCCATCAGCTGGAAGTCTTCCCGGAGGTGCAACCGACTCTGCGAGTACTGGCCAACCACTACGCCCTTGGCGTGGTCACCAACGGCAACGCCGATGTGCGGCGGCTGGGGCTGGCGGATTACTTCAAGTTTGCGTTGTGCGCCGAAGACATCGGCATCGCCAAACCCGATGCGCGTCTGTTCCATGAGGCTTTGCAGCGTGGTGGCGCAACCGCCGAGACCGCGGTGCACATCGGCGATCATCCGGGCGACGACATCGCTGGCGCCCAGCAGGCGGGGCTGCGGGCGATCTGGTTCAACCCGGCGGGCAAAGTCTGGGAGGCCGAGCGCCTGCCCGATGCCGAGATTCGCAGCCTGACCGAGTTGCCGGCGTTGTTGGCCCTCTGGAATGCATCCAAAATTTGAGGTGCCCCTGAAAAGATCGCAGCCTTCGGCAGCTCCTACAGGGTGTACACAGCCAAATGTAGGAGCTGCCGAAGGCTGCGATCTTTGTTTCTGGCATGAAAAAGCCCGCAGCGACGGCGGGCTTTTTCAGCAAGCGCGAAGCAGGCTCAGATAGGCCGGCTGCCGTACTTGTTGTCAGGCTTCTTTGGCGGATCGGCGACCACATTGGCCTCCACTTCCTGCACCTTGCCACCACGCGCCAGGAACTCTTCCATGGCCTTGGCCAGGGCATCACGTTCCTTGTTCTTGGCTTCGACACTCGGCAGCTCATCGACCGATACCGCAGCCTTGGCCTTGCCTTTGGCGGTCGGGGCGGGTGCATCGCCGCCGTCGTCTTCAGCGACGTCTTCGGCCGCTGCTTCCAGACCTTCTTCGGTTTCGTCGTCGTCGCCTACTTCGAGGTCGTCGTTTTCCAGATCATCGTCGCTCATGTTCTACCTCATGACTTTCGAAAAGCAGATTAGTTATAGCCCAGCTTTGCCCTCTGTCGAAGGCTGCCGGAAAAATTCAATAACCACTGGTGACCAGCGGTTCATGCCTCTTCACCGTGCACGGTGGCGAGGACTTTACGGGCACCGCCAAAATCACGGTGCTCGCCCAGGTAAACGCCTTGCCAGGTCCCTAACGCCAGTCGACCTGCCGAGATCGGCAGACTGAGCTGACAGCCAAGCACGCTGGCCTTGAAGTGCGCCGGGAGGTCGTCCAGGCCTTCGTCGTTATGCTCATAGCCGTCTGTTCCTTGTGGGATCAGACGATTGAAAAATCGTTCGAAGTCGCGACGTACCGCCGGATCGGCGTTCTCGTTGATGCTCAACGACGCCGAGGTATGCTGTAGCCACAAATGCAGCAGACCGACCCGACACGCCTTGAGTTCAGGCAAGCCGGCGAGTAACTCGTCCGTTACCAGATGAAAGCCCCTGGGCCTCGCCCGAAGGGTTATCAGAGTCTGCTGCCACATACAGTTCTCCGCACGTTCGGGGCGCATTCTAGCGCGCTCTGGGAAAAAACAAAGGCCCTAATAAACCTTCCATCCTGTAAGTCCGCGGCGGCACAAAAACAGGCGTCGTAAACGTTGATAAAGCTGTCAGAAAAAACCTTTCAGCTGCACTTTCAATCATAAATCGCGGGCAAAAAAATGCCCGGCAAGCCGGGCAAGTTTTTACATGCGCGTGCTTACAAGTTGTAGCCGCGTTCGTTGTGAAGTGCCAGATCGATACCCACCGATTCTTCTTCCTCAGTGATGCGCAGGCCCATGACCGCATCCAGGACCTTGAGGATGATGAAGGTGACGATCGCGGTGTAGATCACCGTGAAGCCGACGCCTTTGCACTGAATCCAGACTTGTGCGGCGATATCGGTCACGGTGCCGAAGCCACCCAGGGACGGCGCGGCGAAGACGCCGGTCAGGATCGCGCCGAGGATGCCGCCGATGCCGTGCACGCCGAAGGCGTCCAGGGAGTCGTCATAGCCGAGTTTGCGTTTCAGGGTGGTCGCGCAGAAGAAGCACACCACGCCAGCAGCCAGACCAATCACCAGCGCGCCCATCGGGCCCACCGTGCCAGCGGCCGGGGTAATGGCGACCAGGCCGGCCACCACACCCGAAGCAATGCCCAGTGCGCTTGGCTTGCCGTGGGTGACCCACTCGGCGAACATCCAGCCCAGTGCGGCAGCGGCGGTCGCGATCTGGGTCACCAGCATCGCCATGCCGGCAGTGCCGTTGGCGGCGGCGGCGGAGCCGGCATTGAAGCCGAACCAGCCGACCCACAGCATCGCGGCGCCCATCAGGGTGTAGCCGAGGTTATGCGGCGCCATCGGGGTGGTCGGGAAACCTTTGCGCTTGCCCAGTACCAGGCAGGCAATCAGGCCAGCTACACCGGCGTTGATGTGCACCACGGTGCCGCCAGCAAAGTCCAGCACGCCCCAGTCCCACATCAGGCCGCCGTTGCCGGACCAGACCATGTGCGCAATCGGTGCATAAACCAGGGTGAACCAGATGCCCATGAAGATCAGCATCGCGGAGAACTTCATGCGCTCGGCGAAGGCACCGACGATCAGCGCCGGAGTAATGATGGCGAACGTCATCTGGAAGGTGATGAACACCGCTTCAGGAAACAGCGCCGCCGGGCCAGTCAGGCTGGATGGCGTGACACCGGCGAGGAATGCCTTGCCCATGCCGCCGAAGAAGGAGTTGAAGTTGACGACGCCCTGCTCCATGCCGGTGGTGTCGAACGCGATGCTGTAGCCATAAATGACCCACAGGACGCTGATCAGACCGGTAATGGCGAAGCACTGCATCATCACGGAAAGAATATTTTTCGACCGAACCATGCCGCCGTAGAACAGCGCGAGGCCGGGAATGGTCATGAACAGCACGAGGGCTGTCGAGGTCAACATCCAGGCGGTATCGCCGGAGTTGAGGACTGGGGCCGCCACTTCGTCTGCCGCCAAAGCCAGGCCGGGCATTACGAGGGACAACAGGGCTCCTAGCCCTGCGAATTTACGCAGAGTCATATTGTTTTCTCCTGGGGCGTTGGGTTTGTGGCGGCTTAGATTGCGTCGGTATCGGTTTCGCCGGTACGGATGCGAATCGCCTGTTCCAGATTGACCACGAAGATCTTGCCGTCACCGATCTTGCCGGTGTTGGCGGCCTTGGTTATCGCCTCGATAACCCGGTCGAGATCCTTGTCGTCAATGGCGACATCAATCTTCACCTTTGGCAGGAAATCGACCACGTATTCCGCGCCGCGGTACAGCTCGGTGTGACCCTTCTGCCGACCGAAGCCTTTGACTTCAGTGACGGTAATGCCCTGCACGCCGATCTCGGACAACGACTCGCGCACGTCGTCCAACTTGAACGGCTTGATGATGGCAGTGACTAGCTTCATGAAAACTCTCTCCCGAATTGGTGGACTTGCCCCAGGAAAACAAACCCGTCTCAAGTCTAAGCGCAGTGCCTGGCTTTGTAACGCATCGTCGGCCTTACCTGCCCGTCCGACGCCAGCTAACCGCTCCTTGCGAAACACTCCCCGCGTTTCGCTCGGCGCACTGCATTCGTCACGGTGACTGCATCAGTGCATGGGTCATGAGGGTCTAAGCAGAAAGCTTGCCATCTCCACAAAACTCATTGAATTCAAGCCTTTGTCAGTTGATGGCCGCCACTTCGCCACAACACCCGACACGTTACGCACAACAACGGTGCGATGCCGTCCATCCGCATGCGCGAAAAGCGTGCATCCCTTGCCCGCGAAATTGACTATAGACACTGCGTGATACACTGCCCGCCATCGTTACCAGGACATTCCCCCATGCTCGCGCCAAAAGACTTCCTCGACGCCCTGAGCGGCACCGCCTCCCGTCTCTTCAGCGGCGATACGCCCCTGCCGAAAGCCGAAATCGAAAGCCAGTTCAAGATGCTGCTGCAAAGCGCCTTCAGCAAACTGGACCTGGTGAGCCGTGAAGAGTTTGATAGTCAGATGGTTGTGTTGGCGCGCACCCGGGCACGGCTGGAGGCGCTCGAGACGAAGGTGGCGGAGATGGAAGCGAAGCTCAATCCGCCAACCGAGTAACACGGCAATACCTGTAGGGGCAGCCGGTCGACGCTCGATTACTCGCGAAGGTCGTGAACGATACTGCGAAGATCCAGATGGCCAATGGCGCCTGTGAATTTTTCGCGAGCGAGCTCGCTCCTACAATCGGTACTTCTCCATCCCCGCAACATCCTGTGAAGGTTTGCCCTTTCAGCCATCCCGCCAGAATCCCCTCCCCCGACTACCCTTCTCAAACCGCAGGAAGCGGCCTCCGTCATCTCAAGGAACGACCATGTCCCTCTCCATCGTCCACAGCCGCGCCCAGATTGGCGTGGATGCGCCCGCTGTCACCGTTGAAGTCCACCTCGCCAATGGCTTGCCGTCGCTGACCATGGTCGGCCTGCCTGAAGCGGCGGTGAAGGAGAGCAAGGACCGGGTGCGTAGCGCGATCATCAATTCCGGGCTGCAATTTCCGGCGCGGCG
Organism: Pseudomonas fluorescens; assembly: GCF_902498195.1. Classification (GTDB taxonomy): domain Bacteria; phylum Pseudomonadota; class Gammaproteobacteria; order Pseudomonadales; family Pseudomonadaceae; genus Aquipseudomonas; species Aquipseudomonas fluorescens_BU. The sequence goes on from NZ_CABVIY010000008.1 coordinate 116,176, forward strand.
GATCACGTTAAATCTGGCGCCGGCGGATTTGCCGAAGGATGGCGGGCGGTTCGATCTGGCGATTGCCTTGGGGATTCTCTCGGCCAGTGTGCAGGTGCCGACGTTGACGCTCGATGACGTGGAATGCCTTGGGGAGTTGGCGCTGTCAGGTGCGGTCCGGGCCGTTCGCGGGGTGTTGCCGGCTGCGCTGGCGGCGCGCAAGGCGGGGCGCTGGCTGATGGTGCCGCGGGCGAATGCCGAGGAAGCGTGCCTGGCGTCGGGGTTGAAGGTGATTGCGGTGGATCATTTGCTGGAGGCGGTGGCGCATTTCAATGGGCATACGCCGATCGAGCCTTATCTATCCAATGGCCTGCTGTACGCCAGCAAACCCTATCCCGACCTGAATGAGGTGCAGGGACAACTCTCGGCCAAGCGTGCACTGCTGATTGCCGCGGCCGGCGCTCACAATCTGTTGTTCAGCGGGCCGCCGGGGACGGGGAAAACGCTGTTGGCGAGCCGCCTGCCAGGCCTGTTGCCGCCACTGGCCGAAAGTGAGGCGCTGGAGGTGGCCGCCATTCAATCGGTCGCCAGTTGCGTGCCGCTGAGCCATTGGCCGCAACGGCCTTTTCGCCAGCCGCATCACTCGGCGTCCGGGCCTGCGCTGGTGGGTGGAGGCTCGAAACCGCAGCCCGGTGAAATCACCCTCGCCCACCATGGCGTCCTCTTCCTGGACGAACTCCCGGAGTTTGATCGCAAGGTCTTGGAGGTGCTGCGCGAGCCGCTGGAGTCTGGACACATCGTGATCTCGCGGGCCAAGGATCGCGTGCGGTTCCCGGCGCGCTTCCAGTTGGTCGCGGCCATGAATCCTTGCCCCTGTGGATATCTTGGCGAGCCCAGCGGTAAATGTTCGTGTACGCCGGACATGGTGCAGCGCTATCGCAACAAGCTGTCGGGGCCGCTGCTCGATCGTATCGACTTGCACCTGACCGTCGCCCGCGAAGCCACGGCGCTGAATCCGACGCCGAAACCCGGAGAGAACACGGCATCGGCGGCGGTGCAGGTTGCCGAAGCCCGCGAACGACAGCACGGCCGTCAGGGATGCGCGAATGCGTTTCTGGATTTGCCTGGGCTGCGGCGCCACTGCACGCTATCCACAGTGGATGAGACCTGGCTGGAAACAGCCTGTGAGCGACTGACGTTGTCGCTCAGGTCAGCTCATCGATTGCTCAAGGTGGCGCGCACGCTGGCTGATCTGGAGAAGGTTGAGGGTATCAATCGAGCGCATTTGGCAGAGGCGTTGCAGTATCGGCCGGCGACACAGTGAAGGCTGGATAAGTGTCGGAACCGGGTCGCTCCCTTCGCGAGCAAGCCCGCTCCCACATTAGATCTGCAATGTTCACCGCCGATCTAATGTGGGAGCGGGCTTGCTCGCGAATGCTATTTCACGGACACCTCAACGAAACCGGTCAACCTCGGACCGCAAATCCGCCGCCAGCTTCTCCAGCTCCTTGGCCGTCACAGCCAGGTTCGACACCACCTCCCGCTGCTCACTGTTTGCCAGGGCAATGCTTTGCAAGTTGCTGCTCAGTAACGTCGCGGTGCTGCTCTGCTCCTGGGTGGCGGTGGTGATCGCGGCAAACTGCTGACCCGCCGAACGGCTCTGCTCATCGATCCGAGCCAGCGCCGCAGCGACGTTGGCATTGCGCGACAGACCTTCCTGCATCAGCACGTTGCCCTGCTCCATGGTGCTGATGGCGTTGCCGGTCTCTTGCTGAATGCTCTGGATCATGCCGGAAATTTCGTCGGTGGCTTCGCGGGTGCGGGAGGCCAGGTTGCGCACTTCATCGGCCACCACCGCAAAACCACGGCCCTGTTCACCGGCACGGGCCGCTTCGATCGCGGCGTTGAGCGCCAGCAGGTTGGTCTGATCGGCGATCGAGGTAATCACACCGACGATACCGCCGATTTCCTGGGAACGTTGACCCAACGTATTGATCACCGTCGCCGTACTGTTCAACGCACCGGCGATCTGCTCCAGCGACGAAGACGCTTCGTCCATGGACGTGCGACCGATCTGTGTCTGCTGGGCGTTTTCCTGGGCCAGGCGCTGGGTATTGCCCATGTTGTCAGCAATGTTCAACGAGGTGGCGCTGAATTCTTCGACGGCCCCGGCCATGCTGGTGATTTCACCCGACTGCTGCTCCATCCCTTCATAGGCGCCACCGGACAAACCGGACAGTGCCTGGGCGCGGCTGTTGACCTCCAGCGAGGCCGTGCGGATGTGCTCGACCATGGTCGACAACGCCTGGCTCATCTGGTTGAAAGCCCGGGCCAACTGGCCAATCTCGTCGTTGCTCGACACGCTCAGGCGCACGCTTAAATCGCCAGCACCCAAGGCTTCGGCCTGGCGCACCAGGTCACCCAGCGGCGCCAGCTTGCTGCGCAACAGCCAGACCGCCGAACCCACCGCCAACAACATCGCCAGCAAACTGCCGATGGCCAACTGGATACCGACACTCCAGGTCACGGCGCTGATTTCCGCTTTCGGCATGCTCGCCACCACCGACCACGGCCCGCCTTCGAACGGCACGGCCACGCTGTAGAAATCTTCGGACGTGTCGCTCCAGAAATCACCCTTGCCCGGCGTTTTCGCCAGGCTGACAACGGCCGGGACCGCTTGATCCAGCGCTTGCACCCCGGCAATCGGCACCAGCCATTTGTTCTGCTCGTCCAAAAGCGCCAGGGAACCGGTCTGGCCGATGCGGAAGCGCGTGAGGTTTTCGAACTGCGCTTTCTGCGCGTCGGTGTAATCGAAGCCTACATACAAAACGGCAATGACCTTACCGCTGCTGTCGCGCACGGGCGTGTACTGCGACATGTAGAAGCGTTCGAACAGCAAGGCGCGCCCCACGTAGCTCTGCCCCGCCAACAAACGGGCGTAAGCCGGGTTCGCGTGGTCAAGCAGTGTGCCGATGGCACGGCTGCCGTCCTGCTTGCTGACATTGGTGCTGACCCGAATGAACTCCTCGCCGCTGCGTACGAACACCGTCGCAACGCCTGCGGTCATTTGCTTGAACTCGTCCACTTCCTTGAAGTTGTTGTTCAGCACTTCGCTGCCCAGGTGCAGGCCCGGGGTCTGCGTACCCGCCACGGTCACCGGCTCATCCGGGTGCACGCTCAGGCCCGCGCCGAAGCGCTTCTCGAACAGTCCGGCCAGGCGTTGGGTGCTTTCACGCAAGGTGCCGTGGAAAGTGCTCAACTGATCGGCCAGCAACCGCGCCTCGCTGGCCAGGTGCTCTTCACGAGTGGCGAGGTTGGCGGTGTCCAGCGAGCGCAAGGCAAACAAGGTACTGCCGGTGATGACAATCGCCAGAATCACGGCAAGCGCAAGACCAAGCTGTGAGGCGATCCGGGCACGGGGTTGAGACATGACGGCTCCTGGCCGAGTGACCGGATCATCCTGATCGCGACGCACACTCAGCAAAATTTCTAATAATTAGGGGGGTAGCGTCGAACCTGCACGAAGGTCCCACGTGCAGATTTTCGGCGGCTCCCGGGAATACTTGAGTAAATAACCGGGGTATAGCTCAAGGCCGCCATTGCAGAAGCTTCATCGATTCAGCTCAGGTGCACCACATCCGGCAATTCCATGGCCCGGACTTCACTTTGCAGGAAGTCGCTGAGCCGCCGCATGCGCTCACCGCCGGGGCGGGTTTTCGGCCAGACCAGGTAATATTTCTCACCGCTGGCGACGGCCGTCGGCCACGGCAGGCTCAGCCGTCCCTGGGCCACATCTTCGGCCACCATCAGCAAATCGCCCATGGACACGCCATAGCCCCGCGCGGCGGCGATCATCCCCAGCTCCAGCGTGTCGAACACCTGCCCGCCCTTGAGCGACACCTGTTCAGCCAGGCCCATGCGTTCCAGCCAGTTGCGCCAGTCGCGCCGATCCGGCGTCGGGTGCAGCAGTTCGGTGTGGGTCAGCCGCGCCAGATCCCAGGGCTGATCGTTGAGGAGGTTGGGTGCACCCACCGGAATCAACTCCTCGGGGAACAGGTAGCTCGCCTCCCAGTCCGGCGGGAAATGCCCGTTGCTCAGCAACACCGCGCAATCGAACGGCTCATCGTTGAAGTCCACCGAATCGACGTCCATCCAGGCGCTGGTCAATTGCACCTCGTTGCCCGGCTGCAAATGACGGAACCGGCTCAGGCGCGCCAGCAACCAGCGCATGGTCAGCGTTGAAGGGGCTTTCATGCGCAGGATGTCGTCTTCGGCGCGCAAGGTATTGCAGGCGCGCTCCAGGGCGGTGAAGCCCTCGCGAATGCCCGGCAACAGCAAGCGGGCTGATTCGGTCAACTGCAGGTTGCGGCCACTGCGGTGAAACAAGCGGCAGGCAAAATGCTCTTCGAGGGTACGAATATGCCGGCTGACCGCACTTTGGGTGATCGACAATTCTTCGGCGGCACGGGTAAAGGAACTGTGCCGCGCCGCCGCTTCGAATGCGCGCAGAGCATACAAGGGAGGCAGACGACGTGACATGGGAAAAGCTCCTGTAGCGGGAGTTGGTCACCCTAACAGAAACCCGGCAGCATGAGTTTAAATCATGCTACCCATCCTTTTTATCCCTTTGTGCAAACCCTGCATAGCGCCGAAAATCGACGGCTTCCTGTCGACTTTTCCTACAGAGCGTGATGACCATGCAGCATCCAGCACGTATTGAACTCTGGGCCATTTTGCGGCTGGCGGGGCCGTTGATTGCCTCGCAGCTGGCGCACATGCTGATGGTCCTCACCGACACCCTGATGATGGCGCGCCTGAGTCCCGAAGCGCTGGCCGGTGGCTCACTGGGTGCAGCGAGCTATTCGTTCGTGTCGATTTTTTGTATCGGCGTGATTGCCGCGGTCGGCACCCTGGTGGCGATCCGGCGCGGGGCGGGCGATATCCTCGGCGCCACCCAGCTGACTCAGGCGGGAGTCTGGCTGGCGTGGCTGATGGCGCTGGCCGGCGGGTTGCTGTTGTGGAACCTCAAGCCGGCCCTGTTGCTGTTCGGCCAGACCGAAAGCAACGTTCAGGCCGCCGGGCAGTTCCTGTTGTTCCTGCCCTTCGCCCTGCCCGGCTACCTGACGTTCATGGCCTTGCGTGGCTTCACCAGTGCCATCGGCCGCGCCACGCCGGTGATGGTCATCAGCCTGGGCGGCACAGTGGCCAACTTCCTGCTCAATTACGCGCTGATCACCGGCATGTTCGGTCTGCCGAAGATGGGCCTGGCGGGCATCGGCCTGGTCACGGCGGTGGTGGCCAACCTGATGGCATTGGCGCTGGCCTGGCACATCCGCCGGCACCCGGCTTACGACGCCTATCCACTGCGCCGGGGCCTGTCGCGGCTCAACCGTCAGTACCTGAAGGAGTTGTGGCGCCTGGGCCTGCCGATTGGCGGCACCTACGCGGTGGAGGTCGGGCTGTTTGCGTTCGCGGCGCTGTGCATGGGCACCATGGGCAGTACGCAATTGGCGGCTCACCAGATTGCCCTGCAAATCGTCTCGGTGGCGTTCATGGTCCCGGCGGGGATTTCCTATGCGATCACCATGCGCATCGGCCAGCACTATGGCGCCGGGCAACTGCTGGATGCCCGACTGGCCGGACGGGTCGGCATCGCCTTCGGTGCGGCGTCGATGCTGGCCTTTGCGATGGTGTTCTGGCTGCTGCCGAATCAGTTGATCGGCCTGTTCCTGGACCACAACGACCCGGCGTTCCGCGAGGTCATCAACCTGGCGGTGAGCCTGCTGGCGGTGGCGGCGTGGTTCGAGCTGTTCGACGGCACGCAGACCATCGCCATGGGCTGTATCCGTGGGCTCAAGGATGCCAAGACCACCTTCCTGGTCGGCCTGACTTGCTATTGGCTGATTGGCGCGCCGGCCGCGTGGTGGATGGCGTTCCATTTGCACTGGGGGCCAACGGGCGTCTGGTGGGGTCTGGCGCTGGGTCTGGCGTGTTCGGCGGTGAGTTTGACGTGGGCGTTTGAATGGAAGATGAAGCGGATGATTCGGCGCGAGCCGGCGACAGCTCAGGCGTTCGGTAACGTCCAAATAGAATGAGATCCTGTGGAAGCGGGCTTGCTCGCGAATGCGGTGCAGCAGTCAACATTGATGTCGACTGACACACCGCTTTCGCGAGCAAGCCCGCTCCCACAATGGGTCCGCGTTAAACCACGACTTCCAGCGGCGCTTGTTGGCTGCTGTCGAACGTCAGGTACTCCACCAGATCCGCCAACGCCAACGGCTTGCTGATCAGATACCCCTGCACCTGATCGCACTCAAACCCGCGCAACAGCTCCAGTTGCTCCGGCGTCTCCACCCCTTCGGCCACCACTTCGAGGTTGAGGTTGTGCGCCAGGTTGATCATCGCGTGGACCAGTTTGCGGTTTTCTTCCCGTTGCTCCATGCCGCCGACAAAGCTCTTGTCGATCTTCAGCAAGGTGATCGGCAGGCTGTTGAGGTGCACGAACGATGAGAAGCCGGTGCCGAAGTCGTCGAGGGAGAAGCGCACGCCCAGGCGCCCGAGGGCATCCATGGTCTGCTTGACCAGGTCGCTGCGGCGCATGACCGCGGTTTCCGTCAATTCGAACTCCAGCCATTGCGCCTCGACGCCGCGCTCGGCAATCAACCGGCTCAGGGTCGACAGCAGCTGGCTGTCCTGGAACTGGCGGAACGACAGGTTGATCGCCATGTGCAGCGGCGGCAAACCGCGTTCGCGCAATGCCTGCATGTCGCGCAGGGCCCGGGAAATGACCCAGTAGCCAAGCGGCACGATCAGGCCGCTTTGCTCGGCCAGCGGCACGAATTCGCTGGGCGGCAGCAGGCCACGCTCGGCATGGCGCCAGCGCACCAGGGCTTCGAGGCCGACAATTTGCCCGTCCTCAAGATTCAGACGGGGCTGGTAATGCAGTTCCAGTTCATCACGGCGCAACGCCCGGCGCAGCTCGGTCTCGAGATCGGCGATGCTGCGGGCATTCCGGTTGATGCGTTCGTTGAAGATGTGAAAGGTGCAGCCCTGGGTGCTCTTGGCCTGTTGCATGGCAATGTGCGCATGCCACATCAACGGGTCTGCACCGGCCTGGGCGCGGGCGTGGGCGATGCCCAGGCTGGAGCCGATCAGCAGGCTTTCGCCATCGACCCAATAGGGCTCGGCCAAGGCTTCGGTGATGCGCTCGGCCATCCATTCGGCGCGCTGCGGTGCGCGGCGGGTGTCGATCAACAGGGCGAATTCATCGCTGCCCAAGCGCGCCAGTTGATCGCCGGCCTCAAGCTGGCTTTTGAGCCGCGCGACCACTTGCAGGATCAGGCGGTCACCGGCCTGGTGGCCGAGCGCATCGTTGGCGTGGCGGAAGTTGTCGAGATCGAGGTGGCCCAGCGCCAGGCCGCGACCGTCATTTTCGGCCAGGCGCGCTGTCAGCAAGGTCTGGAACCCCTGGCGATTGGCAATGCCGGTCAGCGGATCCTGCTCGGCCAGGCGCTGCAGCGTGGTTTCCAGCACACCTCGTTCACGCACGTGGCGCAGGCAACGGCGCAGCATCCCGGGATCGAGATGGTCGCGCACCAGCCAGTCGCTCACGCCGTCGGGCGGCGCCAGCGGTTCATGTTCGAGCAGCAACACCGTTGGCAGACAGCAACGGCCAGGCGCCGGCTGAAGGGCCGGGATCGTCAACAACACCGCGCTGCGGCTGTCATCGAACAGACTGCTGACCGACTCCCAACTCGGAGCGCTGATGAGCACGGCCGAGCTCCCCATCGGAGCCAGACACTCGCGCAACAACGCTGCCCACGCTGGCTCTTCGGCCAGTAGCAGCAAACGCAAGGGTTCGACAGGCGTAGACAAGCTAGCTCCCTAGACTCTGCAAAGATGTAGGCGACGGGCATTATGCCGTGCTGATATCCAATGACCAATGACATCAGTTATCAAACGAGGCCTTTGTATCCGGAATTACGAACATTAGCCGCTAATTCGTTGCGCATCCTGCGTGAAAGTAACAAAACCGGCAATTAGAGATCGCGTTGTACGTCACAAGTCGGAGAGAGCAGCACAATTCTGCGAGCCTGTTAAAATGCCGGCCCATTTCGTGACTGACTCCTGAATTTACCTATGTCCCGACTCAATCCCCGGCAGCAAGAAGCCGTGAGCTACGTCGGCGGCCCTCTTTTGGTGCTCGCCGGTGCTGGCTCCGGCAAGACCAGCGTGATCACGCGCAAGATTGCCCACCTGATCCAGAACTGCGGCATCCGCGCCCAGTACATCGTCGCCATGACCTTCACCAACAAGGCCGCGCGCGAGATGAAGGAACGGGTCGGGACCCTGCTGCGCGCCGGCGAAGGCCGCGGCCTGACGGTGTGCACCTTCCACAACCTGGGCCTGAACATCATCCGCAAGGAGCACGTGCGGCTGGGCTACAAACCGGGGTTTTCGATCTTTGACGAGACGGACGTCAAGGCCCTGATGACCGACATCATGCAGAAGGAATACTCGGGCGACGACGGCGTCGACGAGATCAAGAACATGATCGGCGCCTGGAAAAACGACCTGATCCTGCCGGCCCAGGCCCTGGAAAACGCCCGCAACCCCAAGGAACAGACCGCCGCCATCGTCTACACCCACTATCAACGCACGCTCAAGGCGTTCAACGCGGTGGACTTCGACGACCTGATCCTGTTGCCGGTGAAGCTGTTCGAAGAACACGCCGACATCCTGGAAAAGTGGCAGAACAAGGTGCGTTACCTGCTGGTCGATGAATACCAGGACACCAACGCCAGCCAGTACCTGCTGGTGAAAATGCTCATCGGCCAGCGCAACCAGTTCACAGTCGTGGGCGACGACGACCAGTCGATCTACGCCTGGCGTGGCGCACGCCCGGAAAACCTGATGCTGCTCAAGGACGACTATCCGTCCCTGAAAGTGGTGATGCTGGAGCAGAACTATCGCTCCACCAGCCGCATCCTGCGCTGCGCCAACGTGCTGATCTCGAACAACCCGCACGAGTTCGAAAAGCAGCTGTGGAGTGAAATGGGCCACGGCGACGAGATCCGCGTGATCCGTTGCCGCAACGAAGACGCCGAGGCCGAGCGCGTGGCCATGGAAATCCTCAGCCTGCACCTGCGCACCGACCGGCCCTACAGCGATTTCGCGATCCTCTATCGCGGCAACTACCAGGCCAAGCTGATCGAGCTGAAATTGCAGCACCACCAGGTGCCGTATCGTTTGTCCGGCGGTAACAGCTTCTTCGGGCGCCAGGAAGTGAAGGACCTGATGGCCTACTTCCGCCTGATCGTGAACCCGGACGATGACAACGCCTTCCTGCGGGTGATCAACGTCCCCCGCCGGGAAATCGGCTCGACCACGCTGGAGAAGCTGGGCAACTACGCCACCGAGCGCAAAATCTCGATGTACGCCGCCACCGACGAAATCGGCCTGGGCGAGCACCTCGACAGCCGCTTCACCGATCGCCTGTCGCGCTTCAAGCGCTTCATGGACAGGGTCCGCGAGCAATGCGCCGGCGAAGACCCGATCTCGGCACTGCGCAGCATGGTCATGGACATCGATTACGAGAACTGGCTGCGCACCAACAGCTCCAGCGACAAGGCCGCCGATTACCGCATGGGCAACGTCTGGTTCCTGATTGAGGCGCTGAAGAACACCCTGGAAAAAGACGAAGACGGCGAAATGACCGTCGAGGACGCCATCGGCAAACTGGTGCTGCGCGACATGCTGGAGCGCCAGCAGGAAGAGGAAGACGGCGCCGAAGGCGTGCAGATGATGACCTTGCACGCCTCCAAGGGTCTGGAATTCCCCTACGTGTTCATCATGGGCATGGAAGAGGAAATCCTCCCGCACCGCTCCAGCATCGAAGCCGACACCATCGAAGAGGAGCGACGCCTGGCCTACGTGGGCATCACCCGCGCACGCCAGACCCTGGCCTTTACCTTCGCCGCCAAGCGCAAGCAATACGGCGAGATCATCGACTGCGCGCCCAGCCGCTTCCTCGATGAGCTGCCACCGGACGACCTGGCCTGGGAAGGCAACGACGACACCCCGACCGAAGTCAAAGCCGTGCGCGGCAATAACGCATTGGCAGATATACGCGCGATGTTAAAGCGCTAGAATTGACCACTTTTACATAGACCTTCGGCGCCAAGGGCGCCAACTGAGGACAGCTTCATGGAAGCCCTGCACAAGAAAATCCGCGAAGAAGGCATCGTGCTTTCCGACCAGGTCCTGAAAGTCGACGCCTTTCTGAACCACCAGATCGACCCGGCCCTGATGAAGCTGATCGGCGACGAATTCGCCACGCTGTTCAAGGACTCGGGCATCACCAAGATCGTCACCATCGAAGCCTCGGGCATCGCCCCGGCGATCATGACCGGTCTGAACCTCGGCGTGCCGGTGATTTTCGCTCGCAAGCACCAGTCCCTGACCCTGACCGAAAACCTGCTGTCGGCGACCGTGTACTCGTTCACCAAGCAGACCGAAAGCACCGTGGCGATCTCCCCGCGCCACCTGACCAGCAGCGACCGCGTGCTGATCATCGACGACTTCCTGGCCAACGGTAAGGCGTCCCAGGCACTGATTTCGATCATCAAGCAGGCCGGCGCCACCGTGGCGGGCCTGGGCATCGTGATCGAGAAATCGTTCCAGGGCGGTCGCGCGGAGCTGGATGCGCAGGGTTATCGGGTTGAGTCGCTGGCGCGTGTTCAGTCGCTGGCCGGTGGCGTCGTGACCTTCATCGAGTAATCCGTCACACCGCCTTGTCCCTGTGGGAGCGGGCTTGCTCGCGAAGGCGGCGTGTCAGTCGACATCAACCTTGACTGGCACACCACTTTCGCGAGCAAGCCCGCTCCCACAGTGGTTTTGGGTCAACCGTTATTGCGCAGTGGCCTTAAGGCCGGTGAGCAGCAATCGCTGATACAGGTCTTCTTTCAGGCCATCCGGGTTGCTCAGCTGCATCCGCTCCAGATGCGCGGGAAACTGCGAAGCAGGCGGCGCATCCAGCGCAGCCTTGCCCAATTCCAGTATCTCGCTCAGCTTGAACTTGCTCTTGAGCCAGTTCAGCGCCCGCAACAAATCCCGCTCCACCTCGCTGAAATCACAACCCAACGGATATTCCGGAAACAGATGCGCATGGCGCCCCTGAATCGCCTGCAAACGCTGCGGATGGTTGTCGCTGAAACGCGGATCGAGATGAAAATCCCCGGGCAATTTACCGACCTTCTGCGCCTGTTCGATCAGCCCCGGCTGAAAGCGTGAGTCACTGATGTTCAACAGGGCTTCGATCACCGCCGCATCGGTCTTGCCCCGCAGATCGGCAATGCCGTACTCGGTGACCACGATGTCCCGCAGGTGGCGGGGGATCGTGCAGTGGCCGTACTCCCAGACAATGTTGGAACTGACGTCACCGCCCGACTCGCGCCAGCTGCGCAGCAGCAACACCGAGCGCGCACCGTGCAGGGCGTGGCCCTGCGCCACGAAGTTGTACTGCCCGCCGACGCCGCTGAGCACCCGCCCGTCTTCGAGCTGATCCGCCACGCCAGCACCCAGCAGGGTCATGGTGAACGCCGTGTTGATGAACCGCGCATCGAGGCGCTGCAAGCGCTTGAGTTCTTCCTGCCCGTAAAGCTCGTTGATGTAGCTGATGCGCGTCATGTTGAATTCGCGCCGCTTGCTCTGTGGCAACTCGCGCAGCCGCGCATAGAAGCTGCGCGGCCCGAGGAAGAAGCCGCCATGCACGCTGATGCCGTCGGTCTGCGCGGCCTCATCGAGGGTCCCGGCATTGGCCTGTTGTTGCGTCTGCACATCCGGGTAGACCTTGCGCCGAACGATCCCGGCATCGGCCAGCACCAGGAGGCCGTTGACGAACATTTCGCTGCAACCGTAGAGGCCCTTCGCAAAGGGTTCGAGGCCACCTTCTCGCTCGATCAGTTGCGCCCATGGGGTTAGGTTTATGTCCGCCAGCAGCGCCTTGTAACCGTCATTGTCAGCCTGACGCGCCAGCAACGCCGCTGTCAGCGCATCACCCATAGCGCCGATGCCGATCTGCAATGTGCCGCCATCGCGCACCAGCGTACTGGCGTGCAAACCGATGAAATGGTCCTGGAACCCCACCGGCATGTTCGGCGTGGAAAATAGCGTGGTGACGTCCTTCTCGTGGATCAGCAGGTCGAACGCATCGATGCCGAGTTCGGCGTCACCGGGCATGTAGGGCAAGTCGCTGTGCACCTGGCCGACCATCAGGATCGTCTCGCCGGCAGCCCGGCGCCTGGCGATCATGGGCAGCAAGTCGAGGGTGATGTCCGGGTTGCAACTGAGGCTCAGGCGATCGGGGTGTTCCGAATGGCTTGCCACCATTTGCGCCACCAGGTTCAAGCCCGCGGCGTTGATGTCCCGCGCGGCATGGCTGTAGTTGCTGCTGACATAGTCCTGCTGGGCTGGCGCGCTGTTCAGCAAGCTGCCGGGCTGCATGAAGAATTGCTGGACATGAACATTGCCCGGCAGGTTGTCGCGGTGCAGGTCGGCAAGGAAGTCCAGCTCCGGATAATCGCCGAAGACCTGTTCGATGAAGGGTTCGAGGAAGCGCTTTTGCAGCCCATCGCCCAGTGCGGGGCGGCCCAGGCACAGTGCGGTATAGATCGTCAGCTGACGCTCGGGCAACTGCGCCATGCGCCGATACAGCGCGTTGACGAACGGGTTGGGTTTGCCCAGGCCCAGGGGCAGGCCCATGTGGACATGCGCCGGCAAACGCGCCAGCACCTCATCGACCGCTTGCTCGATGGAACACAGCTGCACCATAGGATCCTCCCTTACATTCCATTATCTGGGGTTGGACCGAGCTTGCCGGGGATTTGCTGCGATGAACAGCCTGTCACACACAATGGGGGCGCCACAAAAACCTGGCAGGTGCTGCCGCAGGCCGCGATCTTGTGATTTTGATTTTTAAAAACAAGATCAAAAGATCGCAGCCTTCGGCAGCGCCTACCGGGAAATCGGCAGGCACAAAAAAGCCGCTCGCAAGCGGCTTTTTTGCGAAAGAGGCGGGCCTGTTACAGACCGGACATCTCTTTGATGGCGCCCTTCAGCTCGTCATCGGAGCAATCGGCGCAGGTGCCTTTTGGCGGCATCGAGTTGATGCCGGTAATGGCTTTGGCCAGGATGCCGTCGAGGCCGCCCTGGTGATCGGCACGCTCTTTCCAGGCTGCCTTGTCGCCGATTTTCGGCGCGCCCAACAGGCCGGTGCCGTGGCAAGCGTTGCAATGTTTTGCAATAACATCTTTAGGCGCCTTGGCACCGCCAGCACCGCCGGCAGCAGCGGCGACTTCCATGCCCTTACATTCTTTACCTGTTACACAGACCTGGCCGACTGGCTCAAGGCGCTTGGCAATTTCGTCGTTGGTCGCAGCTTGAGCGCTGGCAGCCCAGAGGGCCAATACGGTTGCTGGTACGGCCAGCATTTTCATAATTAGGTTCACGCGTTCACCCTCAATGGTGGCTAGTCACGCCTACGGCCACGGTTCGCAGGCGGGCGCAAGTATAGCGGTAAGCCCGCGACACTGAAACAACCCCAAAGTCGAAGGGGTCTTGTTGCGCAACGTCAAAACAGCTCGGGTGCCGCGGCCATGCTGGCAGGGCGCCTCTTCTCTTAAAAATTCGCGGGTGTCGCTGCGCTGATTAGTCGCGCCGGCGCATCGAACGGATTACGGAAACGATGCGGCTTGGTACTTTCAAAGTAGTAGCTATCGCCGGCTTCGAGCACAAATGTTTCAAGCCCGACGACCAATTCAAGCCGGCCCTCCACCAGAATCCCGGTTTCCTCGCCTTCGTGGGTCAGCATTTCGTCACCGGTGTCGGCGCCTGGCGGGTAGATTTCATTGAGGAATGCGATAGCCCGGCTCGGGTGCGCCCGGCCGACCAGTTTCATGGTCACTGCACCATCGGAAATGTCGATCAGCTCGTTAGCCTTGTAGACGATCTGAGTCGGTACTTCCTGCAGGATCTCTTCGGAAAAGAACTCGACCATGGACATGGGAATCCCGCCCAACACTTTCCTCAGCGAACTGATCGAGGGGCTGACGCTGTTCTTCTCGATCATCGAAATGGTGCTGTTGGTGACGCCCGCGCGCTTGGCGAGTTCACGCTGGGAAAGACCTTTGAGCTTACGGATCGATTGCAGTCGTTCACCGACGTCCAAAGCTTGCGCCTCCAGGGATTCAGGTTGTTGGAATATTGAGCGTTATCATGGCGACAGCGTTCAGTATTTACAACACCTTGACCTGAATCCTGTTCGGCGAGGCGACTTCCGGTCCGTGCGGCCCGGCGTCAGCTCCCGGAATAGAGCAGTGGCACCCGGCGCAGGTTGCAGAAAATCTGGTAAGGAATCGTGCCCGCCGCGATGGCCACGTCGCTGGCCAGGATGTTTTTGCCCCACAACTCGACGGTCGAACCCAGGCCGGCTTGTGGAATATCGGTCAGGTCGACGCACAGCATGTCCATCGACACCCGGCCGATCAACTGGCTGCGTTGCCCGGCCACCAGCACCGGCGTACCGGTGGGCGCCAGGCGCGGGTAGCCATCGGCGTACCCCATGGCGACCACGCCTACGCGCATCGGCTTCTGGGTGATGAATTTGGCGCCATAGCCGATCGGCTCGCCGGCCGGCAGTTCGCGCACGCTGATCACCTTCGACTCAAGGGTCATCACCGGCTGCAGGCGCGCCGCCACGGCGTTGGCTTCTTCGAACGGGGTGGCGCCGTAAAGCATGATGCCCGGACGCACCCAATCGCTCGGAATCTGCGGCCAACCCAGCACCGCTGGCGAATTGCGCAAGCTGACCTCGGCCGACAAGCCCTGGCGCGCGGCTTCGAACACCGCGACCTGTTCGGCGCTGGCCTGGCAGTTCAGTTCGTCGGCGCGGGCGAAATGGCTCATCAGCACGATCTTCGCCACGTTGCCGCTGGCCAGCAGCCGTTGATACCCCGCCTGGTAGTCCTTCGGATGCAGGCCGACGCGGTGCATGCCCGAGTCGAGCTTGAGCCAGACCGTGATCGGCTTGCCCAGTGCTGCTTTCTCGATCGCTTCGAGTTGCCACAGCGAGTGCACCACGCACCAGAAATCATGCTCGACGATCAGCGCCAGTTCATCGGCTTCAAAAAAGCCTTCCAGCAGCAACACCGGCGCGCGAATGCCGGCGGCGCGCAGCTCCAGGGCCTCTTCGATGCAGGCCACGGCGAAACCATCCGCCTCGGCTTCGAGCGCCTGGGCGCAACGCACCGCGCCATGACCATAGGCGTCGGCCTTGATCACCGCGAGGGCACGGGCACCCGTGACTTCACGGGCGATCTGGTAGTTGTGACGCAGGGCTTGAAGGTCGATCAGGGCACGGGCAGGACGCATGGCGGCAGACTTCTGGTCGGTCGTTGGGAAGAAAAACCGGCACTGATTGACGGCGTGAACCGCCAGTAATGCCGGGAGAGGGATCTTTCAGAGCCGTTATGGCAGAGCGGCTACAACCGACAGCTCTACCAGGATGTGCGGCTCGCACAACTTCGCTTCGACCGTGGCGCGGGCCGGTGCGACGCCTTTCGGCAGCCACTGGTCCCATACCGCGTTCATGCCTTCGAAGTGCGCATCAATGTCTTTCAGGTAAATCGTCACCGACAGCAGACGGTTCTTGTCGGTCCCGGCCAGATCAAGCAGACGCTCGATGTTGGCCAGGGTTTCACGGGTCTGCTGTTCAATCCCGGCGTTCATGTCGTCGCCAACCTGTCCGGCCAGGTACACCGTGCCGTTGTGGGTGACGATCTGACTCATGCGCTCATTGGTGAGCTGGCGCTGGACTGACATGTTTTGCGGACTCCTGTCGTTTGTTGCCGTAGCGGGAAATATCGAGGCCTTCGGCGCTGATCTGCGGCGTTTTCTTCGCCATCAGGTCGGCCAGCAAGCGACCCGAGCCACAGGCCATGGTCCAGCCGAGCGTGCCGTGGCCGGTGTTCAGGAACAGATTCTTGAACGGTGTGGCGCCAACGATTGGCGTGCCGTCCGGAGTAGTTGGACGCAGGCCGGTCCAGAAACTGGCCTGGGCCAGATCGCCGCCCTGAGGATAAAGGTCGTTGACGATCATCTCCAGGGTTTCGCGCCGACGCGGGTTCAGCGACAGGTCAAAACCGGCGATCTCCGCCATGCCGCCAACGCGGATGCGGTTGTCGAAACGGGTAATCGCGACCTTGTAGGTCTCGTCGAGAATGGTCGAAGTCGGGGCCATCGCCGGGTTGGTGATCGGCACGGTCATGGAGTAACCCTTGAGCGGATACACCGGCGCCTTGATCCCCAGCGGCTTGAGCAGTTGCGGCGAATAGCTGCCGAGGGCCAGCACGTAACGGTCCGCGGTTTCCAGCTTGCCGTCGATCCACACGCCGTTGATACGATCGCCGGCGAAGTCGAGGCGCTGGATGTCCTGGCCAAAACGGAATTGCACACCCAGCTTCGCGGCCATTTCCGCGAGTTTGGTGGTGAACATCTGGCAATCGCCGGTCTGGTCGTTCGGCAGACGCAGGGCGCCGGACAGGATATCGGTGACGCTGGCCAGGGCCGGCTCGACGCGGGCAATGCCTTCGCGGTCGAGCAGTTCGAACGGCACGCCGGACTCTTTCAACACGGCGATGTCTTTCGCGGCGCCATCGAGCTGAGCCTGGGTGCGGAACAATTGGGTGGTTCCGAGGCTGCGGCCTTCGTAGGCAATGCCGGTTTCGGCGCGCAGTTCGTCGAGGCAGTCACGGCTGTACTCGGACAGACGGACCATGCGTTCCTTGTTCACCGCATAACGGCTGGCGGTGCAGTTGCGCAGCATCTGCGCCATCCACAGGTACTGGTCGATGTCGCCGGTGAGCTTGATTGCCAGGGGTGCATGGCGCTCCAACAGCCACTTGATGGCCTTGAGCGGCACACCCGGTGCGGCCCACGGCGAGGCATAACCCGGCGACACCTGGCCGGCGTTGGCGAAACTGGTCTCCATGGCAGCGGCTGGCTGCCGGTCGACCACCACCACTTCAAACCCGGCACGCGCCAGATAATAAGCACTGGTGGTACCGATGACGCCGCTACCCAAGACCATGACGCGCATTTTTATATCCCTCATCGCGGCTGACCGCTGACGTGTGAAGTTCAGAGCTTTAGATGTGCGCAGTGTAAAAAAGAATAGGCAGTGATTTTCACTATATAAACGCCTATATTTGGCGACAATTCTCGGCAAAAACCCTTTTCACGGAGGCGCATCCCCTATGCGTACCAACACTCAAACCAAACGTGAGCTGGACAAGATCGACCGCAGCATCCTGCGGATCCTGCAAGCGGACGGGCGCATTTCGTTCACCGAGCTTGGGGAAAAGGTCGGGCTCTCGACCACGCCCTGCACCGAGCGGGTCCGGCGCCTTGAGCGCGAAGGGATCATCATGGGCTACAACGCGCGGCTCAACCCGCAGCACCTCAAGGGGAGCCTGCTGGTGTTCGTCGAGATCAGCCTCGACTACAAGTCCGGCGATACTTTCGAGGAATTCCGGCGTGCGGTGCTGAAGTTGCCCCACGTGCTGGAATGCCACCTGGTTTCAGGGGATTTCGACTACCTGGTGAAAGCGCGGATTTCCGAGATGGCCTCGTACCGCAAGCTGCTGGGCGACATCCTGCTCAAGCTGCCCCATGTACGCGAATCCAAGAGCTACATCGTGATGGAAGAGGTGAAGGAAAGTTTGAGTCTGCCGATTCCGGATTGAAAATCAAAAGATCGCAGCCTTCGGCAGCTCCTACATTGGATTGCGTACTTCTGTAGGAGCTGCCGCAGGCTGCGATCTTTCAAACCAGCACCTGCCTATTCGAAGCCATGTACTCAAACACCTGCTTTTCCACCCGCGGATGAATCAATTCCACCGGCCGCCGCCCATTCGGGCACGGCAACGTCTGGGTGGTGCCGAACAACCGGCAGATCAACGGGCGCTCGTCATACACGGTGCAACCGTTCGGCCCAAGATGCACACAGTTGAGTTCGTCCATCGCCGCTTCCTGTTCGGCTCGGGTCTTGCGCGGCAGGCGCGACATTTCTTCCGGCGACGTGGTCACCGGGCCACAGCAGTCATGGCAGCCGGGCACGCACTCGAACGAGGGAATCTGCTGGCGCAGCGTGCGAATTTTCTGACTGTTGCAGCTCATCGAAGCGATTACCGATATCGGAATAGAGTCGAAGTCTGACGCATTAGCCCCGATCCAGACAGCGGCAGCCGACCAATGTTGCCCGTGCGGGAAGGTCCGGCTTATGCTCCGTCAAATTTTCTAGACACAGCAATCAGGATGACGCGCATGAACGCCCCTGCCCAGCACACGGCCTCCTACTACGCCGCCAGCAGCCTGCCGCAGCCGGATTATCCGACGCTCAAAGGTGAAGTGGTGGCCGATGTGTGCGTGGTCGGCGGTGGGTTTTCGGGTCTGAACACGGCACTGGAACTGGCCGAGCGCGGGCTCAGCGTGGTGCTGCTCGAAGCCCGCAAAATCGGCTGGGGCGCCAGCGGTCGCAACGGCGGGCAGTTGATTCGCGGGGTGGGCCACGGGCTCGATCAGTTCGCCAACGTCATCGGCGCCGACGGTGTGCGCCAGATGAAACTCATGGGCCTGGAAGCCGTGGAAATCGTCCGACAGCGGGTCGAGCGTTTCCAGATCCCTTGCGACCTGACCTGGGGTTACTGCGACCTGGCCAACAAGCCCCGCGACCTCGAAGGTTTCGCCGAAGACGCCGCAGAACTGCGCAGCCTCGGTTACCGCTACGAAACCCGCCTGCTGCAACCCCACGAAATGCACACCGTGGTGGGTTCCGATCGCTATGTGGGCGGCCTGATCGACATGGGCTCCGGGCATCTGCACCCGCTGAACCTGGCCTTGGGCGAAGCCGCCGCCGCGCAGCAATTGGGCGCCAAGCTGTTCGAACAATCGGCGGTCACCCGCATCGATTACGGGCCGGAGGTCAAAGTGCATACCGCCCAGGGCACGGTCCGCGCCAAAACCCTGGTACTGGGGTGCAACGCGTACCTCAATGAACTCAATGCCGAGCTGAGCGGCAAAGTGCTTGCGGCCGGCAGTTACATCATCGCCACCGAGCCCTTGAGCGAAGAACTGGCGCACTTGCTGCTGCCGCAAAACATGGCGGTCTGCGATCAGAGGGTGGCGCTGGATTACTACCGACTCTCGGCCGACCGCCGCTTGCTATTCGGCGGCGCCTGCCATTACTCAGGACGGGACCCGAAAGACATCGCGGCCTATATGCGGCCAAAGATGCTGGAGGTCTTTCCGCGATTGGCCGCGGTGAAGATCGATTATCAGTGGGGCGGCATGATCGGCATCGGCGCCAACCGCCTGCCGCAGATTGGCCGGCTCAAGGACCAGCCGAACGTGTATTACGCCCAGGCTTATTCCGGTCACGGGGTGAATGCCACGCATCTGGCCGGCAAGTTGCTGGCCGAGGCCATCAGCGGCCAGCAGAGTGGCGGGTTCGATCTGTTTGCCAGGGTGCCGCACATGACTTTCCCGGGCGGCAGGCATTTGCGTTCGCCACTGTTGGCGTTGGGGATGTTGTGGCATCGGCTTAAAGAGTGGGTCTAAGTCTCCATCAACACCGCCCACCTGTAGGAGCTGCCGAAGGCTGCGATCTTTTGATTTTGATTTCAAAAACAAGATCAAAAGATCGCAGCCTTCGGCAGCTCCTACAGAGGGCGGCGGTTCAACTCAGATCCGCCAAAAGGGCTTGAGCCCCTCCTCCCGCGCCTGCTCCCGGGTCATCCCGATATCCTTGAGCTGCTCCGGCGTCAGCCCCAGCAACGCCTTGCGCGTGTTTAGACGATGCCAGAACAGGTCCCAGCGACTCAGGGATAGCGCTTTGCGCATGGAGCCATGGCGCGCATTGTCCTTTTGCCCTGTCTCCAGTTCCTGACTGTGTAACGTCAGCCGCACATCGCTCAAGCCGTTCATTTTGATTGCTCCTGTTTACTTGGGTAGCCAGAGCTTTCATGATGCGTAAACGGCGAAAAGCATTACAGATCCAACCAAACTGTATTATTTCCATACAGATTTGCCGATCTGATCTCTGAATCCTGAATTTCTGCCCGATCTGTACTGGTTCACCGAAAAACCTCAACCGAGACTGCGCCATGACCCTCTACGTCAACCTCGCCGAACTGCTCGGCACGCGTATCGAACAAGGCTTCTATCGCCCCGGTGACCGACTGCCGTCGGTGCGGGCGCTGAGCATCGAACACGGGGTCAGCCTGAGCACGGTGCAGCAGGCCTATCGTGTGCTGGAAGACAGTGGACTGGCCACGCCAAAGCCCAAGTCCGGGTATTTCGTACCGGTCGGCCGGGAACTGCCGGAGCTGCCCGCCGTGGGCCGCCCGGCGCAGCGGCCGGTGGACATTTCCCAGTGGGATCAGGTGCTGGAGTTGATCCGCGCGGTGCCGCGCAAGGATGTGGTGCAACTGGGCCGAGGCATGCCGGACATCACCACCCCGACCCTCAAGCCCCTGCTGCGTGGCCTGGCGCAACTCAGCCGCCGGCAAGACATGCCGGGCCTGTATTACGACAACATTCACGGGCACCTCGAACTGCGCGAACAGATCGCCCGCCTGATGCTCGATTCCGGGTGCCAGTTGGGCCCCGGCGACCTGGTAGTGACAACCGGTTGTCATGAGGCGCTGTCCACCAGCATCCGCTCGATCTGCAACCCGGGAGACATCGTGGCCGTGGATTCGCCGAGCTTTCATGGTGCCATGCAGACCCTCAAGGGCCTGGGCATGAAAGCCCTGGAAATCCCCACCGACCCCCTCACCGGGATCAGCCTCGACGCCCTCGAACTGGCCCTGGAGCAATGGCCGATCAAGGCCATACAGTTGACCCCCAATTGCAACAACCCGCTGGGCTACATCATGCCGGAGTCGCGCAAGCGCTCGCTGTTGACCCTCGCACAGCGTTTCGACGTGGCGATCATCGAAGACGATGTGTATGGCGAACTGTCCTACACCTATCCGCGCCCTCGCACGATCAAATCCTTCGACGAAGACGGCCGCGTCCTGCTGTGCAGTTCCTTCTCCAAGACCCTCGCCCCCGGCCTGCGCATCGGCTGGGTCGCGCCCGGTCGCTATCTGGAGCGGGTGCTGCACATGAAATACATCAGCACCGGCTCCACCGCGCCACAACCACAGATTGCCATCGCCGAGTTCATCAAGGCCGGTCACTTCGAGCCGCATTTACGGCGGATGCGCACCCAATACCAGCGTAATCGCGACATGATGATCGATTGGGTCACCCGCTATTTTCCCGCTGGCACCCGCGCCAGTCGTCCGCAAGGCAGCTTCATGCTGTGGGTCGAGCTACCGGAAGGCTTCGACACCCTGAAACTGAATCGTGCCTTGCATGACCAGGGCGTACAGATTGCCGTCGGCAGCATCTTTTCCGCCTCGGGCAAGTACCGCAATTGCCTGCGCATGAACTACGCTGCCAAACCAACGGCACAGATCGAAGAGGCCGTGCGCAAGGTCGGCGCTGCCGCCATCAAACTGCTGGCGGAAACCGACGGGCTGAGCGACTGACCTTTCTGCGGAGTCCAGCGTCCATATGCCATCACCTGCCGCCAATCGGAACGATCCCACGTGAGAGTCAGAAAGCCCCTGCTTGCTCTGGTACTACTTGCTTCGTTCCTTGGCGGCTGCGCCAGCCTCGATGTGCAGCGCGAACCGAGCCAGGCACTGCCGGCGAGCGATTCGGCCTTTGGCCGTTCGGTCCAGGCCCAGGCGGCACCCCATGAAGGAAAGTCGGGCTTTCGCCTGCTGTCCGACAGCACCGAGGCTTTCACCGCCCGCGCCGAGCTGATTCGCAACGCGCAAAGCAGCCTCGATTTGCAGTACTACATCGTGCATGACGGCATCAGTACGCGAATGCTGGTCGAGGAGCTGCTCAAGGCTGCCGACCGTGGCGTGCGTGTGCGCATTCTTCTCGACGACACCACCAGCGATGGCCTGGACCGCACCATCGCCACCCTCGCGGCACACCCACACATCCAGATTCGCGTGTTCAACCCCCTGCACCTGGGCCGCAGCACCGGCGTGACGCGCACCATGGGCCGCCTGTTCAATCTGTCCCTGCAACACCGGCGCATGCACAACAAGCTGTGGCTGGCCGACAACAGCATGGCCATCGTCGGCGGACGCAATCTGGGGGACGAATATTTCGATGCCGAGCCTGACCTGAACTTCACCGACATCGACATTCTGGGTGTCGGCCCGGTGGCCGAGCAGCTGGGACACAGTTTCGACCAATACTGGAACAGTGCCCTGAGCAAACCGATCGATGCGTTCGTCTCCAGCAAACCGACCGCCGAGGACCTGGAAAACACCCGGACCCGGCTGGAACAATCCCTGGAGGAATCCCGCCAGCAGAACCATGCGCTCTACCAGCAGCTGATGAAGTTCGCCACCGACCCGCGCCTGGACATCTGGCGCAAGGAGTTGATCTGGGCCTGGAACCAGGCGCTGTGGGATGCACCGAGCAAGGTGCTGGCCAAGGATGAGCCCGACCCGCAGTTGCTGCTGACCACCCAATTGGCGCCTGAACTCAATAGCGTCAGCAAAGAGCTGATCATGGTGTCGGCCTACTTCGTGCCTGGCCAGCCGGGGTTGGTGTACCTGACCGGTCGCGCAGATGCCGGGGTGTCGGTACGGCTGCTGACCAACGCCCTGGAAGCCACGGACGTGCCGGCGGTGCATGGTGGCTATGCACCCTATCGCCGGGCGTTGCTGGAGCATGGCGTGCAGTTGTTTGAGTTGCGTCGCCAGCCCGGCGATGAAAGCGGCAGCGGGCCTCGCCTGTTTTCCACCAAGTCCTATGGCGATTCCGACTCCAGCCTGCACAGCAAGGCGATCATTTTCGACCAGCAGAAATCCTTCATCGGCTCGTTCAACTTTGATCCGCGCTCGACGCTGTGGAATACCGAAGTCGGGGTATTGGTGGACAGCCCGGAGCTCGCTGCCCACGTGCGCGAACTGGCGTTACAGGGTATGGCGCCGCCCCTGAGTTATCAGGTGCGGCTGGAACATGACCAGGTCGTCTGGGTGACCGAAGACGATGGAAAAATGCACACCCTGACCAAAGAACCGGGCAGTTGGTGGCGTCGCTTCAATGCCTGGTTGAGCAACACCGTGGGGCTTGAACGCATGCTTTGAAAAATCGCAGCCCTGACAGAACATCACGTTTCAACTGTAAGAGCTGCCGAAGGCTGCGATCTTTGCTTTCAGGCTGGCTCGGCAACCGCGCCAAACGCCCCCTGACGCGAAACCAGAATCACCAACCCGAACGCCCCTGCCGCCATCAGCAACGGTAACGCGTGCCCGCTGATCCACTGGCTGCCGGCACCGGCGATCAACGGCCCCAGCAGGCATCCGATCCCCCACAGCTGCGCGATGTGCGCATTCGCCCGAACCAGCGCATCGTCGCGATAGCGCTCGCCGATCAGGATCAGCGACAACGTAAACAGACCGCCGGCACTGGCGCCGAACAGCACCCACAACGGCCAGATCAGCAGCGTATCGATCAGCAACGGGATCGCCAGGCTTGATGCCAGCAGGACCATCGCGCAGCCGGTAAACAGCGTACGTCGCGACACCCGATCCGCCAGCGCGCCAATCGGTAATTGCAGCAGGGCATCCCCGACCACTACCGTACTGACCATCGCCAGGGCGATTTCCGTGGTGAAGCCCTGGCGCAGGCAATACACCGGCAACAAGGTCAGGATCATCGCTTCGAACGCCGCAAACAACGAAACGCCCCAGGCAATCGCCGGCAAGCCACGACAGAAGGTCAGCAGGTCGCCGAAGGTCACGCTGCAGGCTTCACTGGCGGGCGCGCCGCTGCGGCCCAGCAACAGGAGCGGTGCCAGCACCAGTAAACCGACGCCAACCCAGAAACCGTAATCGTGATCGGTGCCCAGGACGCCCAGCAGTATCGGCCCGGCCAATTGGCTCAACGCGTAACTGCTGCCGTACAGCGCCACCAGGCGTCCGCGCCACTCCTCGATCACCAATTGATTGATCCAGCTCTCGCCGAGGATGAACACCAGCGTCAGGACCACGCCGATCATCAGGCGCAGCACCAGCCAGATCGGGTAGCTGGGCAACAGCGCCAACAAACCGATGGACAGGGCCCCGCCCCACAAACACAGGCGCATCAGGTTGGCCGTGCCAAGTCGTGCCGCCAGATGGCTGGAGATCTTCGCGCCCAGCAGCACGCCAATGGCCGGCATGGCCGCCATGACGCCGATGGCAAACGACCCGTAGCCCCAGCTCTCCAGCCGAAACGACACCAGCGGCATACTGACGCCCAAGGCCAGGCCGACACTCAAGACAGACGCCAACACGGCGAAATACGTCGCCCAACGCATGTTCCACGCTCCTGTGGATAATTTTTGTGCACCACAAAACACTGTGGGAGCGGGCTTGCTCGCGAAGTGGCCATCACATCCAACATCAATGTTGACTGTTATGGCGCCTTCGCGAGCAAGCCCGCTCCCACAAGGGATCTGCGTCGTTCAGGAGTCCGGCTCGCCACCGGACTCCCTCACTGGCTTACAACTTGATCCAGGTCGCCTTCAGCTCGGTGTACTTGTCGAACGCGTGCAGCGACTTGTCGCGACCGTTGCCGGACTGCTTGAAGCCACCGAACGGTGCCGTCATGTCGCCGCCATCGTACTGGTTGACCCAGACGCTGCCGGCACGCAGTGCCTTGGCGGTCAGGTGAGCCTTGGAGATATCGGCAGTCCACACCGCAGCGGCCAGGCCGTAAGGCGTGTCGTTGGCGATGGCGACGGCTTCTTCGGCGGTGTCGAAGGTGATGACCGACAGCACGGGCCCGAAGATTTCTTCCTGGGCAATTTTCATCGCGTTGCTTACGCCGTCGAAAATCGTCGGCTCGACGTAGGTTCCGCCGGTTTCCTGCAAGGTACGCTTGCCACCGGCCACCAGCTTGGCGCCATCACTGTGACCGGACTCGATGTAGGACAGTACGGTGTTCATCTGCTGGGTATCCACCAGCGCACCGACGTTGGTCGCCGGGTCCAGCGGGTTGCCCGGCTTCCAGGCTTTCAGGGCCTCGATCACCAGCGGCAGGAATGTGTCCTTGATGGAGCGCTCCACCAGCAGGCGCGAGCCGGCGGTGCAGACTTCGCCCTGGTTGAATGCGATGGCGCCGGCAGCGGCCTCGGCTGCCGCTTGCAGGTCCGGTGCATCGGCGAACACGATGTTCGGGCTCTTGCCGCCGGCTTCGAGCCAGACGCGCTTCATGTTCGACTCACCGGAGTAGATCAGCAGTTGCTTGGCGATCTTGGTCGAACCGGTGAACACCAGGGTGTCGACATCGTTGTGCAGGGCCAAGGCCTTGCCGACGGTATGACCGTAACCTGGCAGCACGTTCAGCACGCCTTTCGGAATACCGGCCTCGACGGCCAGCGCGGCGATGCGGATGGCCGTCAGCGGCGATTTTTCCGACGGCTTGAGGATGACCGAGTTACCGGTCGACAGCGCCGGGCCGAGTTTCCAGCAGGCCATCATCAACGGGAAGTTCCACGGCACGATGGCGCCCACCACGCCAACCGGCTCGCGGGTGACCAGGCCCAGCTGATCGTGTGGAGTCGCGGCCACTTCATCGTAAATCTTGTCGATGGCTTCGCCGCTCCAGCTCAGGGCTTGCGCCGCGCCGGGAACGTCGATGTACAGGGAATCGCTGATCGGCTTGCCCATGTCCAGGGTTTCAAGCAGCGCCAGCTCTTCGGCGTGCTGCTTGAGCAGGCCGGCGAAACGGATCATGGTGGATTTGCGCTTGGTCGGCGCCAGTCGCGACCAGACACCGGAGTTGAAGGTGGCGCGAGCGTTTTCCACGGCGCGCTGGGCGTCGGCGGCGTCACAGCTGGCAATCTTGCCCAGCAGACGGCCATCGACCGGGCTGATGCACTCGAAGGTCTCGCCGGAGACGGCATCGGTGTATTCGCCATTGAGGTAAGCGCGGCCTTCGATCTTCAGGTCGCGGGCCTTTTGTTCCCAGTCGGCACGAGTCAGGGTGGTCATACGAGTGTCCTCCTCTTATTGAATACGACACCCGCGTTCTTCGCGGGCGCTGTCAGGAATTCTGCCCGGCCAGCCTGCCTTTCGGCCCAGGGCAACCGCCACCCTAAACCAGCGGCAGGTGAAGTTTCAATATATTTGACATAGCACCGTCAAACGGCCTTGCGATGTGCATTTTAATAAACATAGACTTTGGTGCAATCAACCACTCGCACCGCAATGACGGGGGAATACAACAATGAGCATCCAGAATATCGTCGACTTCAGCCAGGCCACCACCGCCGCCGAGCGCTATCGCCCGGACCCGACCAAAGTGCTCAAGGGCGACCCCGAGCAAGCGGTGTACAACCACTACAACAGCCCTTGCGGCCAATTGAACGCGGGCGTCTGGGAAGGGGCTGTCGGCCAGTGGACGGTGAACTTCACCGAACACGAATATTGCGAAATCGTGCAGGGCGTTTCCGTACTGCGTGACCATGACGGCAACGCGAAGACCCTGCGCGTGGGCGACCGCTTCGTGATTCCCGCAGGCTTCCGTGGCACCTGGGAGGTGCTGGAGCCTTGCCGCAAAATCTATGTGGCGTTTGAACAAAAGGCCTGAAGCCAGGCCAGCGAGCCACCAAAAGCCCATCCCTGGTGATGGGCTTTTTTATGGCCGCGCGATAGGCAAACATCGCGACACAGTCCCATAGGTGATTAATGGCCGACGTTATCCGAGTATTTTCCACGCGTCATCCATGACGGATTGGCGCGAGCACATTCGCTCATTCCACCTAACGCAAGGAAGCCATCATGACCACTGACTTGAAACAACACCTGGAGACTGCGACTCAGTACATCGGCCAACAATACTCCGAAGGTCTGCGTGAAGAACTCGCCAACAAGACCGGCCTGGCGGTACGCCCCCGAGGCACCGGGTTCATCATGACCAAGGACTACAACCCGGCACGTATCAACTTGCTGGTCGAAAACGGAATCATCACCCAGGTGGCCATGGGCAATTGATTTGCCCGTACCCAACACCAAACACCCGATGGTTTACATCGGCCGTTTCACATGCCAAGGAGGCACCATGCCGAACAATCCAGATCAATGCGACGTCTCGGTCGCTCAGTACACCCTCGGCCAGAAATGCACACCCGAGTTGCTCGAAGAAGTTCGCGCCCTGGCCAACGGAGCCCCCGTGCGGGCCACCGGGCCAACGTATCCCTCGACTTTCGACCGGCGCCCGCGACGCATCAATCTGCACACCAATGCCGACCGAATCATCATCAGCATCCACTGCGGCTGAACCGCGTCGCGCTAACGAAAGACCTTGATCAGCGCGCAACAAAAAAGGCCCGTATCTCGCGATACGGGCCTTTTTCGTAAGAGGGAAAAATCAATTACTTGATTTTGCCTTCTTTGTAGATCACGTGCTTGCGAACAACCGGATCATATTTCTTGATCTCGATTTTGTCCGGGGTAGTACGCTTGTTCTTGTCGGTAGTGTAGAAGTGACCAGTACCGGCGCTCGAAATCAAACGAATCAATTCACGCATGATTAGCTCCCTTAGATCTTGCCGGCTTTGCGGATTTCGGCCAGCACGGCAGTGATGCCACGCTTGTCGATGATACGCATGCCTTTGGCAGATACGCGCAGACGCACGAAACGTTTCTCTTCTTCAACCCAGAAGCGGTGATGCTGCAGGTTCGGCAGGAAACGACGACGGGTTTTGTTGTTTGCGTGGGAAATGTTATTCCCAGTCACCGGACCCTTACCGGTAACTTGACAGACTCTAGACATGCCTCAGCCCTCTAAAACCACATGCCCAACCCGGCATGGGTTGGCCGCTTAATCTCTCAGTCATTTGGCGCCAGGCGCCGCGTTTCTTTAGGGGTCTTACCGGTTACACCTACAAGCGAAGGAACCGGGCCCCTAGAAAAGAGCGCTGCTTTATACCAGAAAGACTAGAGAGCAACAACATTCGCTGTGCGTTGAGTTGATAAAAACCCCACTTTTCGCGCGTCAGGCGCTTTGGATAAGGGCTGTCGTCGATTTCGACCGCTCGTCGCAGAGAATCTGCCCGACACCCAAACCCAGGGGTTTTCCACCCGAGCACAGCAAAATCAATCGCCTATAGTCCACGCAAAATGAAAAAGGGGATAGTCATTTGCAAAAGAGCCTACTAGGGTAAGCCCTTTCCAGACTGCACTTGCAGATGGGCCTTCGATCTGTAAAGGAATCCGACCATGCGCCTCGCTGCCCTACCGTTGTTGCTCGCCCCACTTCTGCTCAGCCCACAGGCTATGGCGGCCGCCCTGAGCGTCTGCACCGAGGCCAGCCCCGAAGGTTTCGACGTGGTGCAATACAACTCGCTGACCACCACCAACGCCTCGGCGGACGTGCTGATGAATCGCCTGGTGGACTTCGACACGGCCAGCGGCAAAGTGGTCGCCAGCCTCGCCGACAGCTGGGAAGTCAGCCCTGATGGCCTGACCTATGTGTTCAAGCTGCACCCGAAGGTGAAATTCCACGGCACCGACTACTTCAGCCCGACGCGCGAAATGACTGCCGAAGACGTCAAGTTCAGCTTCGACCGCATGCTCGATCCGGCCAACCCGTGGCACAAAGTCGCCCAAAGTGGCTTCCCGCATGCGCAATCCATGCAGTTGCCGGCGCTGATCAAGAAAATCGATGCCCTCGACCCATTGACCGTGCGCTTTACCCTCGATCACCCGGACTCGACGTTCCTCGCGACGTTGAGCATGGGCTTCGCCTCGATCTATTCGGCTGAATATGCCGACAAATTATTGAAGGCCGGCACCCCGGAGAAGCTCAACAGCCAGCCGATCGGCAGCGGCCCGTTTGTGTTCACCCGCTTCCAGAAGGACGCGTCGATCCGCTACAAGGCCAACCCAGACTACTTCGGCGGCAAGCCATCGGTGGACCCGCTGATCTTCGCGATCACCCCGGACGCCAACGTGCGCCTGCAGAAGTTGCGCCGCAACGAATGCCAGATCGCCCTGTCGCCCAAGCCCCTGGACGTGCAGGCCGCGCTGAAAGAACCGACCTTGAAAGTGGAAAAGACTGACGCGTTCATGACGGCATTTGTTGGCATCAACAGCCAACATCCACCTCTGGACAAGCCTGAAGTGCGCCAGGCGATCAACCTCGCCTTCGACAAGGCCAATTACGTCAAGGCCGTGTTCGAAGACACCGCCGAGCCCGCCAACGGACCGTACCCGCCAAACACCTGGAGCTACGCCAAAAGCCTGCCGGGCTATCCCCACGACGTGGAAAAAGCCAAGGCGCTGATGGCCAAGGCCGGGCTCAAGGACGGCTTCCAGACCACCATCTGGACCCGCCCGTCGGGCAGCCTGCTGAACCCGAACCCGAGCCTTGGCGCCCAGCTGTTGCAGGCCGACCTCGCGGAAATCGGCATACAGGCCGAAATTCGCGTGATCGAATGGGGCGAGCTGATTCGCCGCGCCAAGGCTGGCGAGCATGACTTGCTGTTCATGGGCTGGGCCGGTGACAACGGTGACCCGGACAACTTCCTCACACCGCAATTCTCCTGCGCCGCGGTCAAGTCCGGCACTAACTTCGCCCGCTACTGCAACCAGGACCTGGACAAGCTCATCAGCGCCGGCAAGACCACCGGCGAACAAGGCGTGCGTACCAAACTCTACGAACAGGCACAAACGCAGATCCAGCAACAGGCGCTGTGGCTACCCCTGGCCCACCCGACCGCTTTTGCGCTGACGCGCAAGGATGTCGAGGGTTATTCGGTCAGCCCGTTCGGTCGCCAGGATTACTCCAAAGTGACCCTGAAATAAGCGACTGAAACCCTGTAGGAGCGAGCCCTGCTCGCGATGGACTTCAACGATGACGATGGCTGCCTGAATGAACGCGGTGTCCATACAACCATCGCGAGCAAGCTCGCTCCTACAATGATTCACATCCAGCCGTACTCCGCCATCGACAGCGGATCGCCGTCACCGATGATGAAATGGTCGAGTACCCGCACATCAATCAGCTCCAGCGCCTTTTGCAGGCGCTTGGTCAACACCCGGTCTGCCTGGCTTGGATCCGAGTTGCCTGACGGGTGGTTGTGGCAGAGGATCAGGGCCGCGGCGTTATGCGCCAAGGCGCGCTTGACCACCTCCCGCGGATGCACGCTGGTGTTGTCGATGGAGCCGCGAAACAGCGCTTCAAACCCCAACACCTGATGTTTTGAATCGAGGAACAGGCAGCCGAACACCTCATGAGGTTCGTGGCGCAGCATCGATTTCAGGTATTCGCGAACCGCGTGCGGATTTTCCAGTACGGATCTGTGGCGCAGGCGCTCGGCCAGATGCCGGCGCCCCATTTCCAGCACGGCCTGCAACTGCGCGAACTTTGCCGGCCCCAAACCCAAATGACCGCTGAACGTCAGCTGGTCAGCCTCCAGCAGCGATCGCAAACTGCCGAATTGGCCGAGCAGATAACGCGCCAGGTCCACGGCGCTTTTGCCGGACACACCGGTTCGTAGAAAGATCGCCAGCAACTCGGCGTCCGAAAGGCTCGCCGATCCCTGCTCAAGAAGCTTCTCCCGCGGGCGTTCAGCCGCAGGCCAATCGCGAATACTCATAGCACTTCCCTGTCTGTGGGCGCCGCTGTTCCGTCGCGGTCGCTGTGATATCGTAGCCCATCTTTTTTGCGAGCGATTTCACTCCTGGGGAGGGGGTATCGCCACGCAGTCACTAACGAATTGAAAGGCAGGCCTATGCAGCGGCTGTATCGGAAACGCATTGTTCTGGGCGTCGGCGGCGGCATTGCTGCCTACAAGAGCGCCGATCTGGTTCGCCGCCTGATGGACCAGGGCGCCGAAGTGCGCGTGGTCATGACCCGTGGCGGTGCCGAGTTCATCACCCCTCTGACCATGCAGGCCCTGTCCGGGCACCCTGTGCACCTGGACCTGCTGGACCCGGCGGCCGAAGCGGCCATGGGTCATATCGAGCTGGCCAAGTGGGCTGACCTGGTGCTGATCGCCCCCGCCACCGCAGACTTGATCGCCCGGCTGGCCCAAGGCATTGCCGATGACCTGCTGACCACGCTGGTGCTGGCCACCGATGCGGTGGTCGCCGTTGCCCCGGCGATGAACCAGGCCATGTGGCGCGATCCGGCCACCCAGGCCAACCTGCAAACCCTAGAAAGCCGCGACCTCAAGGTCTTCGGCCCAGCCTCCGGCAGCCAGGCCTGCGGCGACGTTGGCCTGGGTCGTATGCTCGAAGCTACCGACCTGGCGCAACTGGCCGCGGATTGCTTCAAGCGCCAGGCGCTGACCGGCAAACACGTGCTGATCACCGCCGGTCCGACCCAGGAAAACATCGACCCGGTGCGCTACATCACCAATCACAGCTCCGGAAAAATGGGCTTCGCCCTGGCCGAAGCCGCCGTGGAAGCCGGCGCCCGCGTGACGCTGATCACCGGCCCGGTGCACCTGCCGACCCCGGATCGCGTCACTCGCATCGATGTGGTCAGTGCCCGTGACATGCTCGCCGCCTGTGAAGCCGCGATCCCCTGCGACCTGTTCATCGCCTCGGCAGCGGTCGCGGACTACAGACCGGAAGTCGTCGCACCCCAGAAACTCAAGAAAGATCCTACGAACGGCGACGGCTTGTTGCTACAAATGGTGCGCAACCCGGATATCCTGGCCAGCATCGCCACGCGCCCCGACCGTCCATTCAGTGTCGGTTTCGCCGCCGAAACCGAACACCTGCTCGACTACGCCGCCCGCAAGCTGAAAGACAAGAATCTCGACTTGATCGTCGCCAACGACGTTGCCAACCCGAGCATCGGCTTCAATAGCGAAGAGAACGCCTGCAGCGTGATCGACCGCCAGCTACACGCCACACTTTTCGCCCAGACCAGCAAGAGCAAGATTGCTCGCCAGCTGATCACTTTCATCGCTGAACGACTGAACCAGGTTTAATTTACATGCACGCTTTGCAAGCCAAGATCCTCGACCCTCGCATCGGTACCGAATTCCCGCTGCCACAGTACGCCACCCCAGGCTCCGCCGGCCTCGACCTGCGTGCCATGCTGGAAAATGACATCGTGATCAAACCGGGCGAGACCGTGCTGATCCCCACCGGGCTGTCGGTCTATATCGGTGACCCGAATCTCGCGGCGCTGATCCTGCCACGCTCCGGCCTGGGCCATAAGCACGGCATCGTGCTGGGCAACCTGGTCGGCCTGATCGACTCGGACTACCAGGGCCCACTGATGGTTTCGTGCTGGAACCGCGGCCAGACCGACTTCACCATGACGGTTGGCGAACGCCTGGCCCAGCTGGTGTTGGTGCCGGTGGTTCAAGCACATTTCGAGATGGTCGAGGAGTTTGTCGAGACCCAGCGCGGCACCGGTGGCTTCGGCCATTCCGGCAGCAACTGATCCGGTAGAGACGCCCTCCCCTGCAGGAGCTGCCGAAGGCTGCGGTCTTTTGATTTTTCAAGATCAAAAGATCGCAGCCTTCGGCAGCTCCTACAGAAAACGAGCGCCCTCACCACGCAATGTGCAGGCCCATCTGCAAGGCGTAGCGCGGAAAATCAAGGCCTTGGATGAGCCAAGCCACGTCGGATGCTGCGTCATGGCCCTTTCACACCACGAACTCTGCGCGGAAAACGCCGTCATACTTTCCAGTTTGAGCCTGCCGATGAGTGATTCGCAGCCAGGTCCAGTCACTTTCAAGATGGAGCATTTCCACAGATGACCACCCCCGCCCGCGTCGCCCCCAAGTTCCCCGACAGCATTTTCCGCGCCTATGACATACGCGGCACTGTCCCGGAATTCCTGAACGCTGAAACCGCTTACTGGCTCGGTCGCGCCATCGGTGCCCAGAGCCTGTCCCAAGGCGAACCCAACGTATCCGTTGGCCGTGACGGGCGCCTGTCCGGCCCTGAACTGGTCGAGCAATTGATCCAGGGCCTGGCCGACAGCGGCTGCCACGTCAGCGACGTCGGCCTGGTGCCAACCCCGGCGCTGTACTACGCCGCCAACGTACTTGCCGGTAAATCCGGTGTAATGCTGACCGGTAGCCACAACCCGTCGAACTACAACGGCTTCAAGATCGTCATCGCGGGCGACACCCTGGCCAACGAACAGATCCAGGCCCTGCACGACCGCCTCAAGAGCAACGACCTGAGCAGCGGCGAAGGCAGCATCACCCAGGTCGAGATCCTCGACCGCTACACCACTGAAATCGTCCAGGACATCAAACTGGCCCGACGCCTGAAAGTCGTGGTGGACTGCGGCAACGGCGCGGCCGGTGTGATTGCCCCGCAACTGATCGAAGCGCTCAACTGCGAAGTCATCCCGCTGTTCTGCGAAGTCGACGGCAATTTCCCGAACCACCACCCGGACCCGGGCAAGCCTGAAAACCTCGTCGACCTGATCGACAAGGTCAAGGAAACCAACGCCGACATCGGCCTGGCCTTTGACGGCGACGGCGACCGCGTAGGCGTGGTGACCAACACCGGCAGCATCGTCTTCCCCGATCGCCTGCTGATGCTGTTTGCCCGCGACGTGGTGGCGCGCAACCCGGACGCGGAAATCATCTTCGACGTCAAATGCACCCGCCGCCTGACCCCGCTGATCAAGGAATACGGTGGTCGCCCGCTCATGTGGAAGACCGGTCATTCGTTGATCAAAAAGAAAATGAAACAGTCCGGCGCGCTGCTGGCCGGTGAAATGAGCGGGCACATCTTCTTCAAGGAGCGCTGGTTCGGTTTCGACGACGGCATTTACAGCGCCGCGCGGTTGCTGGAGATCCTCAGCAAGGAAAAATCCACCGCCGAAGAGCTCTTCGAGACCTTCCCGAACGATATTTCTACGCCGGAAATCAATATCCATGTGACCGAAGAGAGCAAATTCAGCATCATTGATGCATTGCACGACGCACAATGGGGCGAAGGCGCCGACCTGACCACCATTGACGGCGTGCGAGTCGACTACGCCAAAGGCTGGGGCCTGGTTCGCGCCTCCAACACCACGCCGGTGCTGGTGCTGCGCTTCGAGGCCGATGACGAGGCTGAATTGCAGCGCATCAAGGACGTCTTCCATGTCCAGTTGAAGCGTGTTGCACCTGATCTCCAACTACCGTTTTGATTTCTTGAAGCACCGGAGCCCTGAATGACCCTCGAACGCGATGCCGCCGCTAATACCGCCAAGGTCCTGTCCGAAGCGCTGCCTTACATTCGCCGCTATGTCGGCAAGACACTGGTGATCAAATACGGCGGCAACGCGATGGAAAGCGAGGAGCTGAAAACCGGCTTCGCCCGCGACATCGTTTTGATGAAAGCCGTCGGCATCAACCCGGTGGTGGTTCACGGTGGCGGTCCGCAAATCGGTGATCTGCTCAAGCGCCTGTCGATCGAAAGCCACTTTGTCGATGGCATGCGCGTCACCGACGCCGCGACCATGGACGTGGTGGAAATGGTCCTCGGTGGCCAGGTCAACAAGGACATCGTCAACCTGATCAACCGTCACGGCGGCAGCGCCATCGGCCTGACCGGTAAAGACGCCGAGCTGATTCGTGCGAAGAAGCTCACCGTCACCCGCCAGACACCGGAGATGACCCAGCCGGAAATCATCGACATCGGCCACGTCGGCGAAGTGGTCGGGATCAACACCGACCTGCTGAACCTGCTGGTCAAGGGCGATTTCATCCCGGTGATCGCGCCTATCGGCGTCGGCGCCAACGGCGAGTCGTACAACATCAACGCTGACCTGGTGGCCGGTAAAGTGGCCGAAGCATTGAAAGCCGAGAAGCTGATGCTACTGACCAACATCGCCGGCCTGATGGACAAGTCGGGCACGGTCCTGACCGGCCTGAGCACCCAGCAGGTCGACGATCTGATCGCCGACGGCACCATCTACGGCGGCATGCTGCCGAAGATCCGTTGCGCGCTGGAAGCGGTCCAGGGTGGCGTGGGCAGCTCGCTGATCATCGACGGACGCGTACCGAACGCGATCCTGCTGGAGATTTTCACCGACACCGGCGTGGGCACCCTGATCAGCAACCGCAAGCGTCACTGATTCAAAACCTTAAAGAGATCGCCGCCTTCGGCCACTCCTGCGACAGATGATTTTTCGGATGTACGAAATGTCTGTAGGAGCTGACGAAATCGGCGATCTTTTTTATGCGCGCAGGAAATGCCTGACTCAACTAAGCGAAACGTCTGACATCGCAAAGGAATCAATCTGCATAGGATCGTCTCCGTATCCACAGGAGACTTACCATGCAAAAAGACTACGTCCCTTACGGCAGCGATGTTTCAGCGGGCACCTATGCCTGCGTCGACTGCGGTCACGAGTATTCGAACCAGGCCAAGACGTCGATGCCCCCTTGCCCGCAACTGCGCAAAACCGCGCACACCCGTCATGGCTGGAAAATCCTGACCGGCCAGGGCGATGCAGTAAAAGATCCGTATCCGAACGCCGACAAACCGGTCGAGCGTAAAAAAGCCGAGACCGCTGTTCCTGCCAGCAAAAAATGACCTCGGGAGTGATTGAGCCATGCAGATCTCGTTCACGATAGACGCCGAGACTTTCGAGCAGGAGCAAAAGGAGCCGGTCAAAAAGACCTTGCGCATTTCTGACCCTGAAATTGCCCACGCCCTTCAGCGTATTGCCAAGGCCAGTTTGACCGAATACTTGAAGATGCTGGTCGAAGGCGGCATGCCGAGCAGGGCCGACGAGGCGAAGCAGGATCGCTTGCTGTATCTGATTCAGAGTTACTTCGGGCAAACATTGCCGACCGAATCGCAGATATCGACCATTTTCCAGCTGACCCAAAGCCAGAGCAAAACCCTGCTGAAAAACACGGTCTCACGCTTCCGCAATCAACTGGATGACATTCTGCAACACAGCATGCGGACCGTTATCGAGTCAGCCGAACACGCGCAGACGGTGTACCTCGTGGTCATCAGCTCGGATGTGATCCGTGATGAGCTGAACATGCTGATCACCCAAAACCAGCCGACCTTCAAACCCATCATCAAGCGCAAAGGCAGCGCCGGCCAGTTCGAGATCAGCGAGGACTCCCACGCCCTGCTGTGCCAGACGCTTGGCCTCAATGCCGTTGAGTGACGTCGTCGCGGTCAGCGGCTTGCTGCTGACCTTGACCACCTTCCTGTTCAACCTGGCCTGGCCAAAGTTGCAAGCAGCCCTGGAGCTGGACGAAAAACAACCAGGTCCGCTCGCCAGAAAGCGCAGCCGGAAACAAGTGATCACTGCTTTTTTCAGCCGTGCATTGCCGTTGACAGCCACCTTTGTGGCGCTGTTTTACGTCAACCTGCCGGCAACGGTGCGGATCATGCGCGGCAGCAGGCTGGACCTGTGGGACTTCGATGTGGGTCTGACGCTTTATGTACTGGTGGACTACGCACTTCTGGCCTTTGCACTGCTCAACGTTTGGCTGACCGCGCGGCTCATCGTCAAATGGCGCCATCTGCGCTGAATGCCGGCAAAAAAAGGCCCTGTAAACAGGGCCTTCTCATCAGACGCCGAACTGTGCCCGATAGGCTTCCACCGCCGGCAAATGCTGCTTGAGCTGCGGATCGTCAGCCAGGAATTCGAGTACCTGGTTCAACGAAACAATGCTGATCACCGGGATCCCGAAGTCGCGCTCCACTTCCTGGATCGCCGACAACTCACCGTTGCCGCGCTCCTGACGGTTCAGGGCGATAAGTACACCGGCTGCCTTGGCGCCGTCCTGGGAAGCGATGATTTGCATCACTTCGCGAATGGCGGTGCCCGCGGTAATTACATCGTCGATGATCAGCACGTCGCCGGTCAGCGGTGCGCCAACCAGACTGCCGCCTTCACCGTGGGCCTTGGCTTCCTTGCGGTTGAAGCACCATGGCAGATCACGGTTGTGATGTTCGGCCAGCGCCACGGCGGTGGTTGCCGCCAGAGGGATGCCCTTGTAGGCCGGGCCGAACAACACGTCGAACGCAATACCGCTCTCGGCAATGGCTGCGGCGTAGAAACGCCCCAGCTGCGCCAGGGCCGAACCCGAGTTGAACAGGCCCGCATTGAAGAAGTAAGGACTGGTGCGCCCGGACTTCAGGGTGAACTCACCGAAGCGCAAAACGCCGCGATCGATGGCAAAACGAATGAAATCGCGCTGATACGCTTGCATGAAAAAAACCCCAAATACCACGGATTTAGCTAATTAGCTTGACGCCGTGTATCATACACGCACGCGATTTTTGGGGCCATTTATGCGGATCATCAGTGTGAACGTCAATGGTATTCAGGCTGCAGTCGAGCGAGGTTTGCTCAGTTGGCTGCAAGCACAGAATGCCGACGTCATCTGCCTGCAGGACACCCGTGCCTCCGCCTTTGAACTGGACGATCCAGCCTTCCAACTGGATGGATACTTCCTTTATGCCTGCGACGCCGAAGTCCCCACCCAAGGTGGTGTGGCTTTGTACTCGCGGTTGCAACCGAAGGCTGTCATCAGCGGTCTCGGTTTCGAGACGGCCGACCGCTACGGGCGCTACCTGCAAGCCGATTTCGACAAAGTCAGTATTGCAACCCTGCTGCTTCCGTCAGGTATGAACGGCGATGAGGACTTGAACCAGAAATTCAAGCTCATGGACGACTTCGCCAAGTACCTGGACAAGCAGCGGCGCAAACGCCGCGAGTACATTTATTGTGGCTCGCTGTACGTGGCGCAACAGAAACTGGATATCAAGAACTGGCGCGACAGCCAGCAATCTCCGGGCTTCCTGGCACCTGAGCGGGCCTGGATGGACGAGATTGTCGGCAACATGGGTTACGTTGATGCCCTGCGCGAAGTCAGCCGTGAAGGCGACCAGTACAGCTGGTGGCCGGATAACGAACAGGCCGAAATGCTCAACCTCGGCTGGCGCTTCGACTATCAGCTGCTGACCCCGGGCCTGCGCCGCTTTGTACGCAGCGCACGCCTGCCACGCCAGCCGCGGTTCTCGCAACACGCGCCGTTGATCGTGGATTACGACTGGACGCTGACCATCTAAACGCCGCTACACATAAAAAATGCCCGTATCGCGAGATACGGGCATTTTTTATGCGGCAGTTCGCGCCAGCCATGCGTCTCAGGTTACGGCAAAAAACGGCAGGGCCAGGTACAACTTGATCACGATGACATTGATAATGTCGATGAAGAACGCGCCCACCATCGGTACGACCAGAAACGAGATCTGCGACGGCCCATAGCGCTGCGTCACCGCCTGCATGTTTGCGATGGCCGTTGGCGTCGCACCCAGCCCGAAACCACAGTGCCCTGCCGCCAACACCGCCGCATCGTAGTTGCTGCCCATCACTCTGAACGTCACGAAAATCGCGAAAAGCGCCATGACCAACGCCTGCAAGGCCAGGATGATGAAGATTGGCAATGCCAACGCCGCCAGGTCCCACAACTTGAGCGACATCAGCGCGATGGCAAGAAACAGCGACAGGCTGACATTTCCCAGCACCGAGACTTCACGCTCGAATACCTGATACAACCCAAATGCCGAAAGACCGTTGCGCAGCAACACGCCCACGAACAGCACACAAACGAATGTCGGCAACTCGAATGCCGTTCCGTGCAGCAGCCCATTCAAAAGATTTCCAGCCAGCAAGCTGACTGCGATCAATGCCAGGGTTTCGATAAACGTAAAGGGCGTGATTGAACGCTCTTTGTTCGGCTGCTCAAAACCTTTCGGCAGGCGCGGCGCCTCCTGCATGTTGCAACCGGGCACCTCCACGCGCTTGATGAGCAGACGCGCAACCGGACCACCGATCAATCCACCCAACACCAGGCCGAACGTCGCGGAGGCTATCGCCAGTTCAGAGGCGGAAGCCAGACCGTATTGTTCATTGAATACGGTTCCCCACGCAGCGCCAGTTCCGTGTCCACCCGCCAGGCTAATCGAGCCCGTCAACAACCCCATCAGCGGATCCAGCCCCAGTAGGGTCGCCAGTCCGATGCCTATGGCGTTCTGCAGCAAAAGAAGCCCGATGACTGCCATGAGGAATACCGCTACTACGCGACCGCCTTTCTTAAGGCTGGCGAAGTCTGCACTCAGACCGATAGTGGCAAAAAACGCCAGCATCAGAGGCGTTTGCAGCGAGGTATCGAAACGAACTTCGATATCAAGTGTTCGCAACAGCAAAAGTACGAGTGCGACCAACAGACCGCCCGCTACTGGCTCGGGGATATTGAAATTGCGCAGGACAGCAACACGGGCAATAAGGCCGCGCCCCAGAAGAAGCACAAGGGAGGCGGCCACGAGCGTTCCATAAAAATCGAGCTGAATCATTTGGATTATTCTTGGCTATATATTCATAGGCGAACTTTTCCCTAAGCGCACCTTATGAAACGGCTGATTGTCTCAACACTGACTACTCTGGAATTCAAGAACCTTCGATGGCTTGAACCTATAGAAATATTTTTGAATGAATATTTCGCGCGCGGACTTTAGCAATCGCAAAGTCTTGCTGCCAAGGGCATATAGCAACGCTCTGACTTAACAGTTGTGACTAAATATGTAAGAGCAGTTATATATAAAATTTTCCCTGCCATACATCGAAGACAGATTAGTCCTACACGTATCAGAGATTAATTTAGTTGAAAAAAAGCCCCGACAAGTCAGGGCTTTTTTTAAATATCAGGAACTGCATCTTTCAACATGGAAGTTCTGAATTGACACTATTTGATCAAACGCCACGTAAAAGGATAACGGTAAGGAATACCTTCATTGGCTTTCACACCACCGATGATCGTCAGCACCAGCGCGCCAATGGCGATCAAGCCAAACAGGAAAAACCCGATAATCACCACCATCAGCAGGAAGCTGATGGCGGACGCGATGGCCACGGTGATCTGAAAATTCAGCGCTTCCTTGCCCTGGGCGTCGATGAACGGGTCCATCTCGCGTTTCATTTGCCACAGAATCAAAGGGCCGATCAACGTGCCGAACGGAATCCAGATCCCCAGCAAGGCGGACAAGTGACAAAACATCGCCCACTGCCGAACTTCTTTGCTCGGGGTGGGTAGCAGCTGTTGCTCGTCACTCATGGCGTCCTCCTTGCCTGGGCTTATCCAATCAGTCAGCCAGTGCAGCCTTTTGCAGATCGAAAATTTCGTTCATGCCTTTCTTCGCCAGCTCCAGCATGGCATTCAGCTCTTCAGGCTGGAACGGTGCGCCTTCGGCGGTGCCCTGGACTTCGATGAAGCCACCGGTGCTGGTCATCACCACGTTTAGGTCGGTCTCGGCTGCCGAGTCTTCCAGGTAGTCGAGGTCGAGCACAGGCTCGCCCTGGTACATGCCGACCGAAACGGCACCGATCATTTGCTTGAGCGGGTCGCCGCCTTTCAGGCCGCCGCGCTTCTTGATCACTTTCAACGCATCGACCAGTGCAACCATGGCGCCGGTGATGGAGGCGGTGCGAGTGCCGCCGTCGGCCTGGATCACGTCGCAGTCGACGTACAGGGTGACGTCGCCCAGCTTGGACATGTCCAGCGCAGCGCGCAGGGAACGGCCGATAAGACGCTGGATTTCCAGGGTACGCCCGCCTTGCTTGCCACGACTGGCTTCACGCTGGTTACGCTCGCCGGTGGCGCGCGGCAGCATGCCGTACTCGGCGGTCAACCAGCCCTGA
Source organism: Pseudomonas fluorescens (assembly GCF_902498195.1). Lineage (GTDB taxonomy): Bacteria > Pseudomonadota > Gammaproteobacteria > Pseudomonadales > Pseudomonadaceae > Aquipseudomonas > Aquipseudomonas fluorescens_BU. Next base: position 156,985 of record NZ_CABVIY010000008.1, read on the forward strand.
CCCTGCCCCTTGAGGAAACGCGGCACGCCGTTTTCGACGCTGACGGTGCAGATGACTTTGGTATCACCGAACTCGACCAGTACGGATCCCTCGGCGTGTTTGGTGTAGTTGCGGGTAATGCGGATCGAGCGGAGCTGATCGGCAGCGCGACCACTTGGACGTTTCATAAGGGATACCTGTACGGGGACGGAAAACTGCGGAGCATTATAGAGCCGCCGGCCACGACTGGGCACTTCTAAAAAAATCCTCCGACGACCGAAGGCTCTGAACGGCCCGTTGCCGACAGCCCGCAGCCGTTTGTGACACCGTGTGTTTGGGCGCATCCGCCCCACTGCGCTACAATCCTGCGCCTTTGCTGCCAGTCGGCTTAAATTCATTGATATCGGATTGCCGGAGCCTCGGTTCCGCACCGATCCGCATTGCGAGGTACCTCCATGGTGCACAGCATGACCGCCTTCGCCCGCGTCGAGAAAGCCGGCGTCCAGGGCACCCTGAGCTGGGAACTGCGCTCGGTCAACAGCCGCTACCTGGAACCCCACCTGCGTTTGCCGGAGTCCTTTCGCGACCTCGAAGGCGCGGTCCGCGAGGCCCTGCGCCAGGGCGTGTCCCGGGGCAAGCTCGAATGCACCCTGCGCTTCACCGAAGAAAACACCGGCAAACCCCTGCAAGTGGACCAGGCGCGCGCCGCCCAGCTGGTTGCTGCCGCCGAGACCATTGCCGGCCTGATTAAAAATCCGGCAGCGCTGAACCCGCTCGAAGTGCTGGCCTGGCCCGGCGTGCTGGTGGGTGACGCGACCGACCCGCAAGCCTTGAATGCCGAAGCACTGGCACTGTTCAACCAGGGCCTCAAGGAACTCAAGGCCGGCCGCGAGCGCGAAGGCGCGGAGCTGGCACGGCTGATCAATGATCGCCTGACGTCGATTGAAGAAGACGTAGTGACCCTGCGTGAACTGGTTCCACAGATGCTTGCCACCCAGCGCCAGAAAGTGCTCGACCGCTTTGCCGACATGAAGGCCGACATGGACCCGCAACGCCTGGAGCAGGAAATGGTCATGCTCGCGCAAAAAAGCGACGTCGCCGAAGAACTGGATCGCCTGAGCACTCACATCATCGAAGTTCGCCGGGTGCTCAAATCCGGCGGCGCTGCCGGGCGGCGCCTGGACTTCCTGATGCAGGAACTCAACCGCGAAGCCAACACACTGGGCTCCAAAGCCTTCGATCCGCGCAGCACCCAGGCGGCGGTCAACCTCAAGGTGTTGATCGAGCAGATGCGCGAACAAGTGCAGAATATTGAGTAAGGCATACCCGACATGACCCACACCACCGGCACCCTGTACATCATTTCCGCCCCCTCGGGCGCAGGCAAGAGCAGCCTGGTCAAGGCCCTGACCGACGCCAATCCGGAGATCCGCGTTTCGGTCTCCCACACCACCCGCGCCATGCGTCCCGGTGAAGTGGACGGCGTGAACTATCACTTCGTCGAGCGCAGCGAGTTCGTGAAGATGATCGAACACGGGGATTTCCTCGAGCGCGCCGAAGTGTTCGGCAATCTCTATGGCACCTCGCAAAGCCACTTGCAGCAGACCCTGGACGAAGGCCACGACCTGATTCTGGAGATCGATTGGCAAGGCGCCGAGCAAGTGCGCAAACTGATGCCCCAGGCGCGCTCGATCTTCATTCTGCCCCCGTCTCTGGAGGCTTTGCACCAACGCCTGACCAATCGCGGCCAGGACAGCGACGAGATCATCGCCGGCCGGATGCGCGAAGCGGTCAGCGAGATGAGCCACTACGTCGACTACGACTACCTGATCATCAACGACAATTTCGCCCATGCGCTGGACGATCTGAAAGCGATTTTCCGCGCCAATCAGCTGCAACAGAAGCGCCAGCAACAACGATTCGGCAAGCTTTTGGCTGAACTGCTCGATTAACCGACACTTCCCAAAACCGCTGCAAGGGCTTTACATTGGCACTTGCAGCGCGTTGAAGGGCTTGATCAAAAAATCAGCGCTTCCCTAATCGCTGGTGATTTTTTAAACTGTTGAGTCCGCTCGCCCATCCGGGCAGCGCGCATATTGCATTTGCTACGAGGAAGACCATGGCCCGCGTAACCGTTGAAGACTGCCTAGAACACGTGGATAACCGCTTTGAGCTGGTCATGCTCTCTACCAAGCGTGCCCGTCAACTGGCCACCGGCGGCAAAGAGCCGAAAGTAGCCTGGGAAAACGACAAGCCTACCGTCGTCGCCCTGCGTGAAATCGCTGAAGGCCTGATCGACTACGCAGCTATCGCCGAAGCCGAAATCGTTGAAGATGAACCGCTTTTTGCTGCATTCGAGGACGAGTCCAACGAGGCCGTCTAAGCCTATGCCTGGTCGACGTAGCACGGCGCGGGATCACAGCTTCTGGCAGGAGTCATCATGCCGAGCATAGACGCCCTCGCCGATCGCTTATCGACCTACCTCGGCAATGACCAGGTCAACCTGGTCCGCCGAGCGTATTTCTACGCCGAACAAGCCCACGACGGCCAGCGCCGCCGCAGCGGCGAGGCGTACGTCACGCACCCACTCGCGGTTGCGAATATTCTTGCCGACATGCATATGGACCATCAGAGCCTGATGGCGGCCATGCTGCATGACGTGATCGAAGACACCGGTATTGCCAAGGAAGCACTGCAGGCGCAGTTCGGCGAGACCGTGGCCGAACTGGTCGACGGGGTCAGTAAACTGACCCAGATGAATTTCGAGACCAAGGCCGAGGCCCAGGCCGAAAACTTCCAGAAAATGGCCATGGCCATGGCCCGCGACATTCGCGTGATCCTGGTCAAGCTGGCCGACCGCCTGCACAACATGCGCACGCTGGAAGTGCTGTCCGGCGAAAAACGCCGGCGCATCGCCAAGGAAACCCTGGAAATCTATGCGCCCATCGCCAACCGGCTGGGCATGCACGCCATCCGCATAGAATTCGAAGACCTCGGCTTCAAGGCCATGCACCCGATGCGTTCCGCGCGGATCTACCAGGCCGTCAAACGCGCCCGGGGCAACCGCAAGGAAATCGTCAACAAGATCGAAGAGTCCCTCAGTCACTGCCTGGCCATCGATGGCATCCAGGGCGAGGTCAGCGGTCGCCAGAAACACCTCTACGGCATCTACAAGAAAATGCGTGGAAAGCGTCGGGCCTTCAACGAGATCATGGACGTCTACGCGTTCCGGATCATCGTCGACAAGGTCGATACCTGCTACCGCGTGCTGGGCGCTGTACATAATTTGTACAAACCGTTGCCGGGTCGCTTCAAGGACTACATCGCGATCCCCAAGGCCAACGGCTATCAGTCGCTGCACACCACGCTGTTCGGCATGCACGGTGTTCCGATCGAGATCCAGATCCGCACCCGCGAAATGGAAGAGATGGCCAACAACGGCATCGCCGCCCACTGGCTGTACAAATCCAGCGGCGACGAGCAGCCCAAAGGCACCCATGCACGCGCCCGCCAGTGGGTCAAAGGCGTGCTGGAGATGCAGCAACGCGCCGGCAACTCGCTGGAATTCATCGAGAGCGTGAAGATCGACCTGTTCCCGGACGAGGTCTACGTGTTCACGCCCAAAGGCCGGATCATGGAGCTGCCCAAAGGCTCCACGGCGGTCGACTTCGCTTACGCGGTGCACACCGACGTGGGTAACAGCTGCATTGCCTGCCGGATCAACCGGCGTCTCGCACCGCTGTCCGAACCGCTGCAAAGCGGCTCCACGGTCGAGATCGTCAGCGCACCGGGCGCGCGGCCGAACCCGGCGTGGCTCAACTTCGTGGTCACCGGCAAGGCACGCACGCACATCCGCCATGCGCTGAAACTGCAACGCCGCTCCGAGTCCATCAGCCTGGGCGAGCGCCTGCTCAACAAAGTCCTTAACGGTTTCGACAGCTCGCTGGAAAAAATCCAGGCCGAGCGCATCAAGGCCATGCTCACCGAGTACCGCCTTGAACTGGTCGAAGACCTGCTCGAAGACATCGGCCTTGGAAATCGCATGGCCTATGTGGTGGCGCGTCGTCTGCTGGGCGAAGGCGAACAGTTGCCAAGCCCCGAAGGTCCGCTGGCCATTCGCGGCACCGAAGGCCTGGTGCTCAGCTATGCCAAATGTTGCACGCCGATCCCGGGCGACCCGATTGTCGGCCACCTGTCGGCAGGCAAAGGCATGGTCGTGCACCTGGACAACTGCCGCAACATCAGCGAAATCCGCCACAACCCGGAAAAATGCATCCAGCTCTCCTGGGCCAAGGATGTCACCGGCGAATTCAATGTCGAACTGCGCGTCGAGCTGGAACACCAGCGCGGCTTGATCGCCCTGCTGGCCAGCAGCGTCAACGCGGCCGACGGCAACATCGAAAAAATCAGCATGGACGAACGCGATGGTCGCATCAGCGTGGTCCAACTGGTGGTCAGCGTCCACGACCGTGTGCACCTGGCCCGCGTGATCAAGAAACTGCGCGCCCTGACCGGGGTGATCCGCATCACCCGCATGCGCGCGTAGCCCTCCATCCATTACAAGGAGTCATTCATGACCAAGACTGTTATCACCAGCGACAAGGCCCCGGCCGCCATCGGCACTTACTCCCAGGCGATCAAGGCAGGCAACACCGTCTACATGTCGGGTCAAATTCCTCTGGACCCAAAAACCATGGAACTGGTCGAAGGCTTCGAAGCCCAGACCGTCCAGGTGTTCGAGAACCTCAAGGCCGTGGCTGAAGCCGCCGGTGGTTCGTTCAAGGACATCGTCAAGCTGAACATCTTCCTCACCGACCTGAGCCACTTCGCCAAGGTCAACGAGATCATGGGCAAGTACTTCGACCAGCCTTACCCAGCCCGCGCCGCCATCGGCGTAGCGGCCCTGCCGAAGGGTTCGCAGGTTGAAATGGATGCCATCCTGGTCATCGAGTAAGGCGTGCGGCGCAGCCTCGGGCTGCGCCGACTGCTCTGCTGTAAAGTAAAGCTTGAAAGGATTCCACCATGCGCAAAGCGCTTGCTCTCTCGCTGCTCGCCCTGCTTCTGGGCGGTTGTGCCAGCAACCCTGCCGACCGTGATATCAGCGGCACCTGGATCAATCAGGTGGCGATCGATGCTGCCTCCAAGGGCGTCCCCCTGCGTGAAGCGCTCCAGGCCTACGGTCCGAACCTGGAATGGGACGTCAACACCAAGGCCGGTCAGGCCCGCTACACCAATGGTTTTGAGAATGTCGACGGCAAGCTGCTGGGCGAAGAGTCCGGTGCGTGGAAAATCGACTTTTATGGCAGTTCCGGCAGTGAACTGAAGCGCGACGGCAAACAATTAAGCCAGGCCGCGACTGAAAACGAACCGGCCCAGGTCTTCGACCGCGCCCTGATTCCGGTTCCCGATGGCGCGCCGATGGGCGCCAGCTTCGAACGGGCGCTGTATTCGGCCTACATGGGCGGTAGCTGGAAAGTCGTCAGCGGCCCTGGCGAAGGCAACACCGTGCAGTTCCAGGCCGACGGCCAGGTGACCGGCCTGCCGGGGACAGATCGTTATGCGCTGTGCCTGGCCGGCGACTGCGCTTCGATGAGTGGCGGCAACGACAACATGTGGCTGCAGCTCAACGGGCAGGGAAACGCCTGGATCTTTACGCGCAAAGGCAAAGAGCTGGAGATTTTCCAGACGGTGAACACCGCATTGGCTGACGAACAGCCACAGTTCACGCCGGGTAATCGCAAGTGGTTGCTCGAAAAGCAGTAAGCAACGCATGACCAATGTGGGAGCGGGCTTGCTCGCGAAAGCAAATTATCATTCGACATTAATGTCGACTGATACACCACTTTCGCGAGCAAGCCCGCTCCCACATTGGGGATTGCGCTAACCGGAGGTCAGCAGCGTCCTTCAAGGATCGCGGCATAGCCTTCGCGGAAACTGGGATAACGAGGCACCCAGCCCAACGCCTTCGCCCTCGCATTGCTGCAACGCTTGCTCCCGGTGCGGCGCACGCTGTCGTCCTCCGCCCACTCGGTCACGCCCAGGTACTCGCGCAGCCAGGCCACCACATCCGCCAGCGCTGCCGGCGCGTCGTCGACGCCGATGTAGACATCGTCCAGCGCCACGCCACGACGATCCGCCTCAAGCAGGCACGCCATCAACCCGGCGGCGTCGTCCGCGTGAATCCGATTGGCATACAGCGGCGGATCGACTGCCACGCGATAGCCTCGCCGTACCTGGGTCAGCAGCCACTCGCGGCCCGGGCCGTAAATGCCGGTCAAACGCACAATGCTCGCCGGGATGCCGCTATCGAGGGCAATCTGCTCGGCTTCGAGCATCACACGCCCGGAATAACCCGCGGCCACGGCCGGCGAAGTCTCGTCGACCCACTCGCCATTCTGCTGTCCGTAGACGCTGCTACTGGAAACGAACAACAGGCGATTGGGCACCTGTCCGTAGTCCTCCAGCCATTCCAGCACATGCTCCAATCCCTGGACGTAAGCGGCGCGATAGCCGGCCTCGTCGTGATCGGTGGCGGCTGCGCAATACACCAGGTAATCGACTGCGCCGACCGGCCAGGTCGCCGGACAGTCCTTGTCGAACAAGTCGCCTGCAACGCCAATCACCCCTTCGGGCAGCCGGGAGACGTCACGCCGCAGGCCATGAACCTCCCAGCCGGCCGACAACAATTGCGTGGCCAGGCGGCTACCGACATCACCGCAACCGGCGATCAAAACAGATGGCGCGGACATCAGAAAACTCCCCTTGGAAACTCACAGACTAGCTCTGGCAATGGACGAGCGGCTAGCAATACAGGAAAAAAAGATACTCTATTACTTCTGTTAACAAGAATTACTTGCAATAATACGCGCCACTTTTGTTCTCGGCCTCACGAGGCCTGGAAGAGCATTACCGTTTTTCTATCTCAGGTCCGGCCAGCATGACACCTAATCAAATCCCCGCTTCGCCAACCAAACGACCTCGCGCCTGGAGCGCTGTGGCCGCCCTGCTGCTCAGCTTGATGCTGGCACCGACCGCGGCGTTCGCTGACGCACAAACCCCTGCCACACCGGCCGCCACTGCAGCGGCTCCGGCTGACCACGCTGCTGCGCCTGCCGCGACCGACCCGGCCCACGCAACGCCTGCTCCAGAAGCCCTCGGCGAAGACGTCCCTGAAGTCCTGGAAGCCGACAACAGCCTGGGCATGGCCCATGACCTGTCGCCGTGGGGCATGTACCAGAACGCTGACATCATCGTGAAAATCGTGATGATCGGCCTGGCGATCGCCTCGATCATCACCTGGACCATCTGGATTGCCAAAGGCTTCGAGCTGATGGGCGCCAAGCGCCGCCTGCGCACCGAAATCGCGCACCTGAAGAAGGCCGCCACGCTCAAGGAAGCCAGCGCCTCGGCGACCAAGCCCGGCACCCTGGCCAACCTGCTGGTTCACGACGCACTGGAAGAAATGCACTTGTCGGCCAGCAGCCGCGAGAAAGAAGGCATCAAGGAACGCGTCAGCTTCCGTCTTGAGCGCCTGGTGGCCGCCTGTGGCCGCAACATGAGCAGCGGCACCGGCGTGCTTGCCACCATCGGTTCCACCGCGCCCTTCGTCGGCCTGTTCGGTACCGTATGGGGCATCATGAACAGCTTCATCGGCATCGCCAAAACCCAGACCACCAACCTTGCCGTCGTGGCTCCCGGCATCGCCGAAGCCCTGCTGGCGACTGCCCTGGGCCTGGTCGCGGCGATTCCTGCGGTCGTGATCTACAACGTGTTTGCCCGCTCCATCGCCGGTTACAAGGCGCAGGTGTCCGACGCGTCGGCAGAAGTCCTGCTGCTGGTCAGCCGCGACCTCGACCACCAGCCTGAGCGCAGCTCGCAACCGCACATGGTGAAAGTGGGGTAATCGGCCATGGGCCTGCATTTGAAAGAAGGGGCAGACGACGATCTGTCCGAAAACCACGAAATCAACGTCACGCCTTTCATCGACGTGATGCTGGTGCTGTTGATCATCTTCATGGTGGCGGCACCGCTGGCCACCGTGGACATCAAGGTCGACCTGCCCGCGTCCACCGCCAAACCGGCGCCGCGGCCGGAGAAACCGGTGTTCCTCAGCGTCAAGGCTGACCAGCGCCTGTACCTGGGCGAAGAAGAGGTGAAGGCCGAGGCACTCGGCGCCACACTCGATGCCAGGACCCAGGGCAAGAAAGACACGACGATCTTTTTCCAGGCCGATAAAGGCGTGGATTACGGAGACCTGATGAACGTGATGGACAACCTGCGTTCGGCCGGTTACCTGAAGGTCGGTTTGGTTGGACTCGAGTCGGCAGTCAAGAAATGATCACGACGCGCCATAAACTGACGCGTTACAGCGGTAGCCTGGCCGTGGTGCTGGGCGTTCACGCGCTGGCCATCGCGCTGGCCGTGAACTGGACGGCCCGCCCGCCCATCGAGTTGCCGCCTCAGGCCATGATGGTCGAGCTGGCACCGGTTCCCGCCCCGCCACCGCCTGCACCGCCGAAAGTCGTCACACCGCCGCAGCCACCGGCTCCGGTCGAAGAACTGCCGATACCGAAACTCGCCGAAGCCCCCAAGGCCGAGATTGCGGTGCCGAAACCGGTCAAGCCCAAGCCCAAGCCTCAACCGCCCAAGCCGGTGGAGAAAAAGCCGGAGCCGCCGAAGGAAAAGCCATCCGAGGCAAAACCGAGCGAAGCACCACCGACGCCCGCGCCGACTGAGAAATCCGCTCAGCCCGCACCAGGTCCGTCGGCCGCTCAAGTGGCGGCCAAGGCCAGTTGGCAAGGCACCCTGCTCGCGCACCTGGCCAAGTACAAAAAGTACCCGGCGAGTGCACAGGCGCGGGGCAAGCAAGGTACCAACCGCCTGCGTTTCGTGGTGGATGCCGAAGGCAACGTATTGTCGTTCGAACTGGTGGGGGCCTCCGGCACTGCCGATCTGGACCGGGCGACGCTCGACATGATCCGCCGCGCCCAGCCACTGCCCAAGCCGCCGGCTGACATGCTCACCAACGGCTCCATCGAAATCGTTGCACCCTTTGTTTATTCGCTGGAAAAAGGCCGGCGCTAAACGCACCACTGACTCCATGTGGACCGGGCTTGCTCGCGAAGAGGCCATCGCATTCAACGTCCTGGTTGACTGTCATACCGCTTTCGCGAGCAAGCCCGCTCCCACAAGGATCACGATAAGGCACCGAAAGGTGCCTTTCGCCTATCCGCCAGCGGCAAACCGGCATTGGCCAGTGTCACTCGACACACACTCTCTGATAACGTGCGTCTATCGATTGCAGCCGGTATGCTTGGCCCGCAACTTCATGGACGCTTGCTATGACCCTCACAGAATTACGCTACATCGTTACCCTCGCCCAAGAGCAGCACTTCGGCCATGCGGCCGAGCGTTGCCACGTCAGCCAGCCGACCCTGTCGGTGGGCGTGAAAAAGCTTGAAGACGAACTCGGTGTGCTGATTTTCGAGCGCAGCAAAAGCGCCGTGCGCCTGACCCCGGTCGGCGAAGGCATCGTGGCCCAGGCGCAAAAAGTCCTGGAGCAGGCCCAAGGCATTCGCGAACTGGCCCAGGCGGGCAAGAACCAGCTGACTGCGCCGCTGAAAGTCGGCGCGATCTACACCGTCGGCCCCTACCTGTTTCCACACCTGATTCCGCAACTGCACCGGGTCGCCCCGCAGATGCCGTTGTATATCGAAGAAAACTTCACCCATGTGCTGCGCGACAAATTGCGCAATGGCGAGCTCGACGCGATCATCATCGCCCTGCCGTTCAACGAAGCCGACGTGCTGACCCTGCAACTCTACGACGAGCCGTTCTACGTCCTGATGCCGGCCCAGCACCCCTGGACGCAAAAGGAAACCATCGACGCCAGCCTGCTCAACGACAAGAGCCTGCTGCTGCTCGGCGAAGGCCACTGCTTCCGCGACCAGGTACTGGAAGCCTGCCCCACCCTGGCCAAAGGCAACGACGGCGCCAAACACACCACCGTAGAATCCAGTTCGCTGGAAACCATTCGCCACATGGTGGCGTCCGGCCTCGGGATTTCGATCCTGCCGCTGTCAGCGGTCGACAGCCATCACTATGCCCCTGGCGTCATCGAAGTCCGCCCGCTGACGCCGCCGACGCCCTTTCGCACGGTGGCCATCGCCTGGCGTGCCAGCTTCCCGCGCCCCAAGGCCATTGAAATCCTCGCTGACTCCATTCGCCTGTGCTCGGTCGCCAAACCGACCGCGCCGGTGGTGGCGGGCTAAGCAAGCGTCATGACCGAGTTGTCGCAGGTGTCGGTGACGGCACTCAAGGGTGTCGGCGAAGCCATGGCCGAGAAACTGGCCAAGGTGGGCCTGGAAAATCTCCAGGACGTACTGTTTCACCTGCCGCTGCGTTATCAGGACCGCACACGTGTGGTTCCGATAGGGGCGCTTCGGCCTGGGCAGGACGCCGTGATCGAAGGCACCGTCAGTGGCGCCGACGTGGTCATGGGCCGGCGCCGCAGCCTGGTGGTGCGCCTGCAGGACGGCACCGGCGGGCTCAGCTTGCGCTTTTACCATTTCAGCAATGCGCAGAAGGAAGGCCTTAAACGCGGCACACGCATACGCTGTTATGGCGAAGCACGGCCCGGTGCGTCGGGTCTGGAAATCTACCACCCCGAATACCGCGCTATAACCGGCGACGAACCGCCGCCCGTGGACGAAACCCTGACCCCGGTCTACCCGCTGACCGAAGGCCTGACCCAACAACGTTTGCGCCAACTGTGCCTGCAAACCCTGACCTTGCTCGGACCCAGCAGCCTGCCCGACTGGCTGCCGACCGAACTGGCCCGCGACTACCAACTGGCGCCTTTGGCCGATGCCATCCGCTACCTTCACAACCCGCCGGCCGATGCCGATGTCGACGAACTCGCCCTTGGTCATCACTGGGCCCAGCATCGCCTGGCCTTCGAGGAGCTGCTGACCCATCAGCTGTCCCAACAACGCCTGCGCGAGAGCATGCGCTCACTGCGCGCGCCCGCCATGCCCAAGGCCACGCAGTTGCCGGCCAAATACCTGGCCAATCTCGGCTTCAGCCCTACCGGCGCCCAGCAACGGGTCGGCAACGAAATCGCCTACGACCTGAGCCAGCGCGAGCCGATGCTGCGGCTGATCCAGGGTGACGTGGGTGCGGGCAAAACCGTGGTCGCAGCCCTCGCGGCGTTGCAGGCACTGGAGGCTGGGTATCAAGTGGCGCTGATGGCGCCCACCGAGATTCTCGCCGAACAGCACTTCATCACCTTCAAACGCTGGCTCGAACCGCTGGGCATCGATGTGGCGTGGCTGGCCGGCAAGCTCAAGGGTAAAAACCGCGTGGCCGCGCTGGAGCAGATCGCCAGCGGCACGCCGATGGTGGTGGGCACCCATGCGCTGTTCCAGGACGAGGTGCAGTTCAAGAACCTGGCGCTGGTGATCATCGACGAGCAGCACCGCTTCGGCGTGCAACAGCGGCTGGCGTTGCGACAGAAAGGCGTCGGCGGACGGATGTGCCCGCACCAGCTGATCATGACCGCCACGCCGATCCCGCGCACCCTGGCCATGAGCGCCTACGCCGACCTCGACACCTCGATCCTCGACGAACTGCCGCCGGGCCGGACCCCGGTCAACACCGTGCTGATCACCGACAGCCGCCGTGTCGAAGTGATTGAGCGGGTGCGCAGCGCCTGTGCCGAAGGGCGTCAGGCCTATTGGGTGTGCACATTGATTGAAGAGTCCGAAGAGCTGACGTGCCAGGCCGCCGAAACCACCTATGAAGACCTGACCGCCGCGCTGGGCGAATTGAAGGTCGGGCTGATCCACGGCCGCATGAAGCCCGCCGAGAAGGCTGCGGTCATGGCCGAGTTCAAGGCCGGCAACTTGCAGCTGCTGGTCGCCACCACCGTCATTGAAGTCGGGGTGGACGTGCCCAACGCCAGCCTGATGATCATTGAAAACCCCGAGCGCCTCGGGCTGGCGCAACTGCATCAGCTACGCGGTCGCGTCGGCCGGGGCAGCGCGGTCAGCCATTGCGTATTGCTCTACCATCCGCCGCTGTCGCAAATTGGCCGTCAACGGCTCGGCATCATGCGCGAAACCAACGACGGGTTCGTCATCGCCGAGAAAGACCTCGAACTGCGTGGCCCCGGCGAAATGCTCGGCACGCGCCAGACCGGCCTGCTGCAATTCAAGGTCGCCGACCTGATGCGCGACGCCGACCTGCTGCCCGCCGTACGCGACGCCGCGCAAGCTTTGCTGGAACGCTGGCCGGATCATGTCAGCCCGTTACTCGACCGCTGGCTACGCCACGGGCAGCAATATGGCCAAGTGTGAGCACCGTCGCAGTTTCTGGAGGATGGGTTTGAGCAAGCTGGTTATACTCCTGCAATTGTTTTAGTCCGGATACAGACCATGACCGAAGTTGCCCTTGCACCCGCCACCCCGCACGCTCCGTCGGTTATTCGGCTGCTGCTGGGCAAATTGGGCATTGCCTATGAAGAAGTCCTCGATCATCACGGCTTGAATCCGGCCCGCAAAGTCCAGGCCGTGCTGCTTGATGACGCCGTCGGCGCGCTGATGGTGCTGTTCCCGCAGAGCCAGTTGCTGGACCTCAACCGCCTCACCGAATTGACTGGCCGCCGCCTGACCGCGGTGCCGACCGATCGCCTGGAAAAGATGCTCGGCAAGCACAGCCTGAGCTTGCTGCCGGGCCTGCCCGCCCTCACCAGTTCGCCCTGCCTGTACGACGAAAGCTTGCTGCGCGAACCCTCGGTGCTGGTTAACTCGGGTGAGCCGGAGCTGCTGCTGGAGATCAGCAGCGAAGCCTTCAAGACCATGCTCAACAAGGCCAGCGCCGCCAGTTTCGGCGAGCCCCTGAGCAGCATCCGCCCGAACCTGGACCGCCCCGATGACGACCGCGAGGAAATCACCCAGGCTGTTCAGGCGTTCACTGCGCGGCGCATCCAGCAACGCCTGGAAGCGACCATTGAAATTCCGCCACTGGCTGAAACGGCGCAAAAGATCATCAAGCTGCGCGTCGACCCCAATGCCACCATCGATGACATCACCGGCGTGGTCGAAACCGATCCGGCGCTGGCCGCGCAAGTGGTGAGCTGGGCGGCATCGCCGTACTACGCCTCACCGGGCAAGATTCGCTCCGTGGAAGACGCCATCGTGCGGGTGCTGGGTTTCGACCTGGTGATCAACCTGGCGCTGGGCCTGGCCCTGGGCAAGACCCTGAGCCTGCCCAAGGACCATCCGCAACACAGCACGCCGTACTGGCAGCAATCGATCTACACCGCCGCCGTCATTGAAGGCCTGACCCGCGCCATGCCGCGCACCCAGCGCCCGGAAGCCGGCCTGACCTACCTGGCGGGCCTGCTGCACAACTTCGGCTACCTGCTGCTGGCCCACGTATTCCCGCCGCATTTCTCGCTGATCTGCCGCCACCTGGAGGTCAACCCGCACCTGTGCCACAGCTATATCGAGCAACACCTGCTGGGTATCAGTCGTGAACAGATCGGTGCGTGGCTGATGCGCTACTGGGACATGCCCGATGAACTGGCCACCGCGCTGCGCTTCCAGCACGATCCGGGTTATGACGGCGCCTACGCCGAGTATCCGAACCTGGTGTGCCTGTCCGTGCGCCTGCTGCGCAGCCGTGGCATCGGCTCAGGCCCCGACGAAGACATTCCCGACGCCCTGCTCGACCGCCTCGGCCTGACCCGCGCCAAGGCCGAAGACGTGGTCAGCAAAGTGCTTGAAGCCGAAGTGCTGCTGCGCGAACTGGCCTCGCAATTCAGCCAGGCCTGAAGGCTTTCGCGAGCGGGCTCGCGCCCACGGAGATCAGTGCTCCTTGTGGGAGCAAGCCTGCTCGCGAAGAATCCAACTCGGTCTGACGAGAAGACTCAGGCCTTGGGCTTGGCCTTCTTCGGCTTCAAATACTTGGTCAAGCCCTGGAACCAGATCACCAGCGCCGGGTTGCCCTTGATCTGAATCGACTTGTCCTGAATCCCCGTCATGAACGCCAACTGCTTGTTCTTCGCCTGCATCGTGGCGAAGCCATAGGCGGCATCTTTGAAGGCAATCGCAAACGCAGGCTCAGCGTGCACACCCGACTGGCTGGTAATGCGCTGATCCTTCACCCGGAAATGCCGCGCCACTTTCCCGTCCAGGGTCTGCAGCTGAAACACCAGTTCCTTGCCCCCCAATTGCTGCTGGAACGCAGGATTGGTCCGACTCGCCTTGCCCATCAACAGCCCAAGCATCCACAGCAGAAAACGAAACTTCATGCGCAAGCCTCAAAAGAAAATGAACGGCGGGCGCAGTGTAGCGACTTAAGGAAAGAACGCCACTATCGAGTTGCGTTAGCAGGAGATGTCGCTATTTTTGACGCTGATGACTACCAAGTCATTGACGAAATGTCCGTCATCTACACAGGCTGCGGCGAGCCCACGTTGTCCAGCACCCGGCTCACCGCCAACTCGCTCAACATGATGACTTGTTGCAGCGCCAGCATCGTGTTGCGATGCGGCCCTTCCAATAACGCGGACAATTCACCCGCCATCGCGCTCGCCGATGCCAGTGACTCACAGGCATGGACCAGCAGGGTTTCGTTATCGATGTCAGGGGCCACCACAAAAATACCCCTTGGCGCGCGCGCAGCGGCCGTCAATGAGGCCGCCGGCTTCAGGTAAAAGTCCAGCGCGCGATGGACTGCGGGGTGCAGCTTTTTCGAAGCACTGGAGACGTACGCCGTGGTGTTTTCGACTTCGGGTCCAACAGGTGAGTCGGTGACATCGAGCATGGTGAATCTCCATGGAATGTTTCGGAACTGTCACGCTAACCGTCGGGCTTCCGACGGCCAACCCTAAAAACACGTCGGAGGGTTCCTCATTTTCGGGCTGGCTTTCATCACGAGCAGGCGTCAACTTTCACATCCAAACACCAGTACGCAGCGCTTGTTTAAGAAAAGCGCGCCTGCGACCTGATCCTGGCGATGGCGAGCCGACTCAAATAACCGGCGCATAAAAAATGGGCACCCAACCTCGGTTGGCGTGCCCATTTTTCATTCCGCTTACCCGCCAGGCGGGCTGTCGGTGTATTACGGATTGACGCTGTCTTTCAACGACTTGCCTGGCTTGAACGCAACCGTGTTGCTGGCCTTGATTTTGACGGGCTCACCGGTTTGCGGGTTCTTGCCGGTGCGGGCGCCGCGGTGGCGTTGCAGGAAGGTGCCGAAACCGACCAGCGTCACGCTGTCTTTGCGGTGCAGGGCGCCGGTGATTTCTTCGAGAACGGCGTTCAGGACGCGGTTGGCCTGCTCTTTGGTGAGGTCTGCTTTTTCAGCAATTGCTGCGGCGAGTTCTGGTTTACGCATGTTAGTGAAGCCCCTTTGACGGTTTTTTGTTGTTATGTCCGTGCTGCTCTCTGTGGAGCAGCGCCCAAAGCGCCGCAGGTGCTCTACTCTGCGGCAGACGGGAGTGAGGATGGCACGCACCGAAGAGCCGCGCCAGTATCGATGCGGCCTTTATAAGGGCAAAACGGGGGTGATTCCGACAGAACGACCGGTATTTACGCCAGCAGTGCCGGAAGCTCTTTGTTCAGGGCCAGTTTCTCCATCACGGCCGTGCCTGTCAGGGCATAACCGAGCAATTTGCCGCTGGCATCACGGCATAACGCCTTGATATCGGCGCCCTGCCCTTCGACCGTCCAGACGCCCTCCAGACCCCGTGGCGGCGGGGACACCACCAATGGGCACACCGGCGTTTTCACAGTGATTGGCATCGGGCCATAAGTGACTGCCGCGGGGTTGCCGGCCAGCGTCTGGGCCAACGCTCTGGCACAGCTCATCAAAGGCATCACATACAACAGGTTTAACCCATCGACCTCGGCGCAGTCGCCCAGGGCGTAGATGTTGGCGTGGGAGGTTTTCAGGTGACGATCGACCATCACCCCGCGATTGACCTGCAAACCGGCGGCGGCGGCCAGATCGATACGCGGGCGCAGGCCCACGGCTGACACCACCACATCGCACGCAATGACCTGGCCGTCGGACAGGTGCGCTTCCAGGCCATCGGCTACATGCTGCAGGCGGTTGAGCACCGGCCCGAGGTGCAAGCGTGCGCCCAGGCTTTCCAGCCCGGCCTGGACCGCAGCGGCGGCTGCCGGGTGCAGCAGGGTCGGCATGACCTGTTCGCAGGGTGCCACCAGTTGCACTTCATAGCCGCCCACGCTCAGGTCGTTGGCGAATTCGCAGCCAATCAGCCCGGCGCCGAGCAGCAGGACCCGACGCTTGCCAGCCATGGCCGCGCGAAAGCGTGCGTAGTCTTCCAGGTCGTTGATGGGGAATACGCAGTCCGCCGCGTCCCCCTCGATGGGTACCCGCACGGTTTCTGCGCCCCAGGCCAGGATCAGGTCGCGGTAGTACACCGCCTCTTCGCCGATCCACAGGCGCTTGTGGCCCGGATCGATACCGCTGATGCGCGTGTGGGTGCGCACTTCGGCCTTCAACTGCTCGGCCATGGCGCCCGGCTCGGCCATGCTCAAGCCGTCGGCGTCTTTGTTTTTGCCGAAGCCGGTGGAAAGCATCGGCTTGGAGTAGGAGCGCCCGTCATCGGCGGTGATCAGCAACAGCGGGGTTTCGCCATCGAGTTTGCGAAACTCCCGGGCCAGGTTGTAGCCCGCCAGGCCGGTGCCGATGATCACGACAGGTGCGTTCATTCCTTACTCCTCTAAAAAATGTCTTAGTTGATTTCGATCATTTCGAAATCCATTTTGCCGACGCCGCAATCCGGGCACAGCCAGTCTTCCGGCACGTCTTGCCACAGGGTGCCCGGCGCAATGCCGTCATCCGGCCAGCCGTCGGCTTCGTTGTAAATCAGGCCGCAGACCACACATTGCCACTTTTTCATTCACGTACTTCCTCAGGGTTCAGGCTTTTGCCGGCGCGAACGGTCGATGATTGCAGCGCTGCCGTCCGGCTCAGGGCGTTTTGTACTGATGGGGCCGGGCAGATGCAAGCCTGTTCGGCGCATCGGGCGGCCAGATCACTCAAATGTATGAGCTGACATGTTAAGCTCGCCGCCTCCTTTGCTGCCAATAATGACTCACTGTGCCGCACTCAAAATCCCTCCGTCCGGCCCCGCCCTGGCTCCCTCGAAGCCTGCTCAAGCCCCTCCCCGACCCGCTTATCCTCGACTGGCTGTTCGACGAAGGATCGCTGACCCGACGCCTGACCCGCCTGTCGAATGACGGCTTCAGCGTCACGCCGTTGTTCGAAGGCTGGCAGACCTTGCGCGCCGACGAGTGCGCCGCGCTGGACCTGGCCGAAGACAGTGAAGGCTGGGTGCGCGAGGTGTATTTGCGCGGGCATGGCCAGGCGTGGGTATTTGCCCGCAGCGTGGCGGCGCGCAGCGCCTTGCAGGGCGATGGGCTGCACATGGACGAGCTGGGCACCCGCTCGCTGGGCGAACTGCTGTTTTGCGACCACGCGTTCCAGCGCCGCGCCATCGAGGTTTGCCACTATCCGCAAGCGTGGCTGCCAACCCAGGTGCAAGCCCCGCAACTGTGGGGCCGCCGCTCGCGCTTCGACCGCGGTGCGTTGAGCGTGCTGGTCGCCGAAATTTTCCTGCCGACCCTGTGGAGCGCCGCCCGCGCCCACCCGGAGAACTGCTGATGTACCAGAGCCTGCTCAAGTCCTTGAACCGCTTGAACCCACGGGCCTGGGATTTCATTCAGCTGACGCGCATGGACAAGCCGATCGGTATTTACCTGCTGCTCTGGCCGACGCTGTGGGCGCTGTGGATCGCCGGCAAGGGCTCGCCATCGCTGGCCAATATCGTGATTTTCGTCCTGGGCGTGGTGCTGACCCGCGCGGGCGGCTGCGTGATCAACGATTGGGCGGACCGCAAGGTTGACGGCCATGTGAAGCGCACCGAACAGCGCCCACTGCCGAGCGGCAAGATCAGTTCCAAAGAGGCGCTGGTGTTTTTTGCGCTGCTGATGGGCGTGAGTTTCCTGCTGGTGCTGTGCACCAATGCGGCAACGATCTGGCTGTCGTTCGGGGGCTTGGCACTGGCGTGTACCTATCCGTTCATGAAGCGCTACACCTATTACCCGCAAGTGGTGCTGGGCGCGGCGTTCTCATGGGGGATGCCGATGGCCTTCACCGCCGAGACCGGCGAACTGCCGGCGGCGGCGTGGTTGCTGTGGATCGCCAACCTGATGTGGACGGTAGGCTACGACACTTACTACGCGATGACCGACCGTGATGACGACTTGAAGATCGGCGTGAAATCCACGGCGATTCTGTTCGGCGAGGCCGACCGGGTGATCATCCTGACCCTGCAAGGCCTGGCGCTGGGTTGCCTGCTGCTGGCGGGGTCAAAGTTCGACCTGGGTGGCTGGTTCCACCTCGGCCTGCTGGTGGCGGCAGGGTGTTTTGCCTGGGAGTTCTGGTACACCCGCGGCAAGGACCGGATGCGCTGCTTCAAGGCGTTCTTGCACAACCACTGGGCCGGGTTGGCGATTTTTGTCGGGATCGTGCTGGATTACGGGTTGCGCTGACTCGATTTCCTGTAGGAGCGAGCTTGCTCGCGAATAAATCACAGGCGCCGCCGGGCATCTGGATTAACGCGTTATCGTTCACGCCCATCGCGAGCAAGCTCGCTCCTACAGAGAAATTACTTCTGCGATTCGTGAACGACGTGCCAGACGTCTTTCATCTTGTCGCCCGTCATGTCGCCAGGCGCTTTGTCTTTGATGAAGGTGTACACAGGCTTGCCGTCGTAAGCGTATTGCATCGTGCCGTCATCGCGCTTGATCGTGCTCCACTTGCCGGAGGCCGCCGCGCCCGCCGGCGCCATCATCGGTGGCCAGTTTTTAGCGCACTCGTCATTACACATCGACTTGCCGCCCGAGTCCTTGTCGAACGTGTAAAGGGTCATACCTTTATGGTCGACCATCATCCCGTCTTTCATCATCGCCGGCTCGGCGGCGAAGGCCAGTGTCGGCAGCGTTAGCGCCGCAGTGACCAGCAGAGCCTTCCAGGATTGAGCAATGTGCTTCATGGAAACCTTCCTTTTGTGGTTGTCAGGATTCGGACTTAGAGCTTAGTCCAGGTTCGTGACAACCGCAGGCGACTAAAATACTGTCACACGACTGCAATAATTCCGTTATCTAATGCGGCGCAAGACAGTTAAATGACAAGAGGATTAAGGCATGGTTGGCAGGAGCATTCTGATCGTCGACGACGAAGCGCCCATTCGCGAAATGATCGCCGTTGCGTTGGAAATGGCCGGCTATGACTGCCTGGAGGCTGAGAACTCCCAGCAGGCCCACGCCATCATCGTCGACCGTAAGCCGGACCTGATCCTGCTCGACTGGATGCTGCCCGGCACATCCGGCATCGAGTTGGCCCGCCGCCTCAAGCGCGATGAGCTGACCGGGGATATCCCGATCATCATGCTCACGGCCAAGGGCGAAG
Source organism: Pseudomonas fluorescens (assembly GCF_902498195.1). Taxonomy (GTDB): domain Bacteria; phylum Pseudomonadota; class Gammaproteobacteria; order Pseudomonadales; family Pseudomonadaceae; genus Aquipseudomonas; species Aquipseudomonas fluorescens_BU. The sequence goes on from NZ_CABVIY010000008.1 coordinate 176,473, forward strand.
AGGACAACAAGATCCAGGGCCTGGAAGTCGGCGCCGACGATTACATCACCAAACCCTTTTCCCCCCGTGAACTGGTTGCGCGCCTCAAAGCCGTACTGCGCCGTGCCGGGCCAAGCGATGGCGAGGCGCCGATCGAAGTCGGCGGCCTGTTGCTGGACCCGATCGGCCACCGCGTGACCATCGATGGCAAGCCGGCGGAAATGGGGCCGACCGAATACCGCCTGCTGCAATTCTTCATGACCCACCAGGAACGCGCCTACACCCGGGGCCAGTTGCTGGACCAGGTCTGGGGCGGCAACGTGTATGTCGAGGAGCGCACTGTCGACGTGCACATCCGTCGCCTGCGCAAAGCCCTCGGCGATGCCTACGAGAATCTGGTACAAACCGTGCGCGGCACCGGTTACCGCTTTTCCACGAAAGCCTGACCCGGACTTTTCCCGCTTTAGAAGTAGACAAGGACGCGCGCTCAAGTGAACCAAAACTGGCATGGCACCCTGATTCGCCACATGCTGCTGCTGGTCACCGCCTGCCTGGTGATCGGCCTGATCACCGGCTTTTACGGCTGGAGCCTCGCCGCGGGCCTGGGCCTTTACCTGGCCTGGACCCTCAAGCAACTGCTGCGCCTGCACGAATGGCTGCGCCTGCACAAACCCGATGAAGCGCCGCCCGATGGCTACGGCTTGTGGGGCGAAGTGTTCGACAGCATCTATCACTTGCAACGTCGTGACCAACGGGTGCGCGGGCGCCTGCAAGCGGTGATCGACCGGGTCCAGGAATCCACGGCGGCCCTCAAGGACGCGGTGGTCATGCTCGACACCGACGGCAACCTGGAATGGTGGAACCGCGCCGCCGAAACCCTGCTGGGCCTCAAAACCCCACAGGACAGCGGCCAACCGGTGACCAACCTGGTGCGTCATCCGCGCTTCAAGGAATATTTCGAGCAGGACAGCTACGCCGAACCGCTGGAAATCCCCTCGCCGACCAACGACCGGATGCGCATCCAGCTGTACATCACCCGCTACGGCAATAACGAGCACCTGATGCTGGTGCGCGACGTCACGCGCATCCATCAGCTGGAACAGATGCGCAAGGACTTCATCGCCAACGTGTCCCATGAACTGCGCACGCCACTGACCGTGATTTGCGGCTACCTGGAAACCCTGCTCGACAACGTCGAGGAGGTGAACCCGCGCTGGACCCGCGCCCTGCAGCAAATGCAGCAACAGGGCGGGCGCATGCAAACCCTGCTCAATGACCTGCTGCTGCTGGCCAAACTGGAAGCCACCGATTACCCGTCGGACAACCAGCCGGTGGCCATCGACGGCTTGCTGCAATCGATCAAGAGCGATGCCCAACAACTGTCCGGGCAGAAAAACCAGAAAATCAGCCTCGAAGCCGACCCGACGATTCTGCTCAAGGGCAGCGAAGCGGAATTGCGCAGTGCGTTTTCCAATCTGGTGTTCAACGCCGTGAAGTACACCCAGGCCGATGGCAATATCCGCATTCGCTGGTGGGGCGATGAGCAAGGCGCGCACCTGAGCGTGCAAGATTCCGGGATCGGCATCGACAGCAAGCACCTGCCGCGCCTGACCGAACGCTTCTATCGCGTCGACTCCAGCCGCAATTCCAACACCGGTGGCACCGGGTTGGGCCTGGCGATCGTCAAGCACGTATTGCTGCGCCATCGCGCACGCATGGAAATCAGCAGCGTACCGGGCCACGGCAGTACCTTTACCTGCCATTTCGCCCCGGCCCAGGTCAGCAAATCCCGGGTTATCAGCACCACTGACTGATACCGGCCAGCACGCGCCACTAGGCAATCGCCAAGTCAGCCGCTACATTGGCTGACTTGCGCCTGCACTTCAGGCGCACTTTTTTCTATCCCTTCGAATTCACGGAAACCGCAAAACTCCATCATGGACCCTTCCCCTGGCTTGTCCCTCGCAACAATATTCGCCGACTTCGGCATGATTCTTTTTGCTCTGATCCTGGTGTTGCTCAACGGCTTTTTCGTTGCGGCGGAATTTGCCATGGTCAAATTGCGCTCGACCCGGGTCGAAGCCATCGCTGAACAACACGGCTGGCGCGGGCACATCCTGCGCACCGTGCACAGTCAGCTCGATGCGTACCTCTCGGCGTGCCAATTGGGCATCACCCTGGCCTCCCTGGGCCTGGGCTGGGTGGGTGAACCGGCGTTCGCGCACCTGCTGGAACCGCTGCTGGAAACCATCGGCGTGCAGTCGGCCGAAGTGGTCAAGGCCGTGTCGTTCTTTACCGCGTTCTTCATCATTTCCTACCTGCACATCGTGGTCGGCGAACTGGCCCCGAAATCCTGGGCCATCCGCAAGCCGGAACTGCTGTCGCTGTGGACCGCCGTGCCGCTGTACCTGTTCTATTGGGCCATGTACCCGGCCATTTACCTGCTCAACGCCAGCGCCAACCAGATCCTGCGCATCGCAGGACAAGGTGAACCCGGCCCGCACCACGAGCACCATTACAGCCGTGAAGAACTGAAACTGATCCTGCACTCCAGCCGTGGCCAGGACCCGAGCGACCAGGGCATGCGCGTATTGGCCTCGGCGGTGGAAATGGGCGAACTGGAAGTGGTCGACTGGGCCAACTCCCGTGAAGACCTGGTGACCCTGGAGTTCAACGCACCGCTCAAGGAAATCCTGGCGATGTTCCGTCGCCACAAGTTCAGCCGTTATCCGGTGTACGACAGCGAACGCCAGGAGTTCGTCGGCCTGCTGCACATCAAGGACCTGTTGCTGGAACTGGCGGCCCTGGACCACATTCCCGAGTCGTTCAACCTCGCCGAACTGACCCGCCCGCTAGAGCGCGTGTCCCGGCACATGCCGCTGTCGCAACTGCTGGAGCAGTTCCGCAAGGGCGGCTCGCACTTCGCGGTGGTTGAAGAGGCCGACGGCAACATCATCGGCTACCTGACCATGGAAGACGTGCTGGAAGTGCTGGTGGGCGACATTCAGGACGAACACCGCAAGGCCGAGCGCGGCATCCTCGCGTACCAGCCGGGCAAGTTGCTGGTGCGTGGTGATACGCCGCTGTTCAAGGTCGAGCGGCTGCTGGGGATCGATCTGGACCACGTGGAGGCCGAAACCCTCGCCGGGCTGGTCTACGACAGCCTCAAACGGGTGCCGGAAGAGGAAGAAGTGCTGGAAGTCGAGGGCCTGCGGATCATCATCAAGAAGATGAAAGGGCCGAAGATTGTGCTGGCCAAGGTGTTGATGCTCGACTGATCCAATGATCTGAATCGGCGTCGCACCCTTCGCGAGCAAGCCCGCTCCCACATTGGAATGCATTTCAAATGTGGGAGCGGGCTTGCTCGCGAAGGCGTCAGCTCGAACAACACCTCACGGCTTGCCCAACGCAAAGTTGGGCAACGCCCCCACCGGCTGTTTGAACCGGTACGGAATCGACACCAGCCCCATCCCGGTGTTGCGCTGCACCACGAAGTGCAAGTGCGGCCCACTGCTGTTGCCGGTGTTGCCCGACAATGCCAGCGCACTGCCCACCGCCACCCGCTGCCCCTCACGAACGCTGACCGAGCCTTTTTTCAGGTGCAGGTACACGCCCATGGTCCCGTCATCGTGCAGCACCCGCACGAAGTTGCCCGAGGGGTCGGTGCCGCGTCCCGTCTGGCTGTTTTCGGTTTTGACCACGACCCCGCCACGGGCGGCGATGATCGGCGTGCCTTCGGGCATGGCGATGTCCATGGCGTAACGGTTCTTCGGCCCATAGTGGCTGTATTGGCCATTGGCGCCCTGGCTCAGGCGAAACGGTCCACCTCGCCAGGGAAACGGGTATTGATAGGCCATGGCGGACCCTGACGGGTCGCCCAGGGAGTATTTGAGCCTGGGCATGTAGGCCAGCGGCCTCCCAGCCTGCTTCGCCGTCAGCTGCACCAGGCGGATGCTGCTGCGCAGCGGCATGACCCGTCTTATCGGCCGGCTCGGCACGCCGTCGGCATTCTTCACCCCGGCGAAGCTCAGTTCGATCTCCACCGGCGCATACAGGTCATTGCGCACATACACGCTGTCCACGCCGTCCTTCTTCATGATGACGAAGTAAACCTGACGTTCAAGGTGCTCGACCATGCGGTCCTGGAAGGTGAACACTTTGGCGCCTTTGCTCGGGCGGTCGCTGTAGGAGACCACGCCATTGGCGTCGGTGGACTTGTAGATGGTCATGGCCACGGCCGAGGTGGAGGCCATCAGAAGACCACAGAGAAAAAGCAGGCGCGCGAGCATGGGCGGGTGTCTGTCGAGTGAGGCCTGGGATTGAGCCTAGCAGCTGCAATGGACCCGGAGAGTCGGCAGATGTTTCAAGACGGGAGCGTCAAGGGGATGTGTGGTGAAGGTGATGGCCCCTTCGCGAGCAAGCCCGCTCCCACAGGGTTTACGCCAAACCTGTGGGAGCGGGCTTGCTCGCGAAGACGGACTGACAGGCGAAACGGTATCAAGCGCCTGGAATGAAGTGCTTCTGCGCTGTACCCCGGGCAATCAATCGCGAAATGTAATCAAGCTTCTGCGCGTCCTGGTCGACGAAGCGGAAGGTCAGTTGCAGCCATTCGCTGTCAGGCTTTTGCTCATGCGCGACGATGGCGTGCAGGTAACCGTTGAGACGCGCGGTCTCGGCGCTTTCGCCCTGTTCCAGGTCAAGCACGGCGCTGTCGAGTACCTGCGGCAAGGTCTCGGCCCGTTTGACCACCAGCAGCGCTTCCTTGAGGCTCAACGCCTTGATCACGCATTGCTGGATGCCGTTCGGCAAGCGCAACTGGCCCTGGCCACGCCCTCCCCCGGCGGCCGCAGCGGCGACCGGTGCCTTGACGGGCGGGCTGTTGAGCAAACCACCGCGGGCTTGGGCGGCGGCCGCAGCAGGCGCCGGCGCAGTGGGGGCGACCACGGCCGCCTTGCCACCGGTCAACGCATTCAGGGAGTCGTTGCCGAACGCCGAGCTGGTCTTGGTGTTGGCCGTGTTCATCAGGGAGTCGAGCTTGCCGACCTTGTGCAGCGCCTGCTTGACCTTGGTGATCAGTTGCTCGTTGGTGAACGGCTTGCTGACGTAGCCCGATACCCCGGCCTGGATGGCCTGGACGACGTTCTCCTTGTCGCCGCGACTGGTGACCATGACAAAGGGCATGCCCTTGAGGTTGTCCTGCTCACGACACCAGGTCAGCAGTTCCAGGCCGGACATTTCCGGCATTTCCCAATCGCACAGGACCAGGTCGAACGCTTCCCGTGCCAGCATGGCCTGCGCCTTTCTGCCGTTGACCGCGTCTTCGATCCGCATGCCCGGGAAGTAGTTACGCAGGCATTTTTTCACCAGGTCACGAATGAACGAGGCATCGTCCACGACCAACACACTGACCTTACTCATCCCTAACCCCTTTAAAAAATCCCGGCAAGCATACCGCTTTGCTGATGGCACATTGCCAAAAACCTTCAGTCACGCCGGGACTTTTCGTTCGCGGGTGCTGCCTTTCGAATTCGTGTGCCACAAACAAAAACGCCCGGCCAAAGGGCCGGGCGCGTCCTGGGGCAACCTTACTTATCGTCAGCTTTGCCCGGAACATTAGCGGTTTCGCCGCTTGTTCCTTCAACTTCTTCCTTCATGCGCTTGAGGCCCAGGTGACGCACGTCGGTGCCGCGTACCAGATAGATCACCAGCTCCGAAATATTGCGCGCGTGGTCGCCGATGCGCTCCAGCGAACGCAGTACCCAGATGATGCTCAAGACCCGCGAGATAGAGCGTGGGTCTTCCATCATGTAGGTCGCCAGCTCGCGCAGGGCGGTCTTGTATTCACGGTCGATGATCTTGTCGTACTGCGCCACCGACAATGCCAGGTCGGCGTCGAAACGGGCGAAGGCGTCCAGGGCATCGCGCACCATGTTGCGCACCTGGTCGCCGATGTGGCGAACCTCGACGTAACCGCGCGGCGCTTCGCCTTCTTCGCACAACTGGATGGCGCGACGGGCGATCTTGGTCGCTTCGTCACCGATGCGTTCCAGGTCGATCACCGATTTGGAAATGCTGATGATCAGGCGCAAGTCGGATGCCGCTGGCTGACGACGGGCCAGAATGCGCAGGCATTCTTCGTCGATGTTGCGTTCCATCTGGTTGATCTGGTCGTCGATCTCGCGCACCTGCTGGGCCAGGCCCGAGTCGGCCTCGATCAGCGCGGTCACCGCGTCGTTAACCTGTTTCTCGACCAGCCCGCCCATGGCCAGGAGGTGGCTGCGCACCTCCTCAAGCTCGGCGTTGAACTGCTGGGAGATGTGGTGGGTAAGGCCTTCTTTACTAATCATGTTGGCGTCCTTGGAGCGTCCGGTAAGGTGCGGTGGACCGCAGCGTCAGTTCAGTGAGCAACAACAGCTTCCTAGCCGTAGCGACCGGTAATGTAGTCTTCGGTCTGCTTCTTCGCCGGATTGGTGAACAAGGTGTCGGTGTCGCCAAACTCCACCAGTTTGCCCATGTACATGAACGCCGTGTAGTCGGATACCCGCGCGGCCTGTTGCATGTTGTGCGTCACGATGACGATGGTGAACTTGGATTTCAGTTCGTAGATCAGCTCTTCGACTTTCAGCGTCGAGATCGGGTCGAGTGCCGAGCACGGCTCATCGAGCAGCAGCACTTCCGGCTCCACGGCGATGGTGCGCGCAATGACCAGACGTTGCTGCTGGCCACCGGACAGGCCCAGTGCCGACTCGTGCAGACGGTCCTTGACCTCGTCCCACAGCGCCGCGCCTTTCAACGCCCACTCGACGGCTTCGTCGAGCACGCGCTTTTTGTTGATGCCCTGGATACGCAGGCCGTAGACCACGTTCTCGTAGATGGTTTTCGGGAACGGGTTCGGCTTCTGGAACACCATGCCGACGCGACGGCGCAGCTCGGCAACGTCCTCGCCCTTGCGGTAGATGTTGTTGCCGTACAGGTTGATCGCGCCTTCGACGCGGCAGCCATCCACCAAGTCGTTCATGCGGTTGAAGGTACGCAGCAGCGTGGACTTGCCGCAGCCGGACGGGCCGATGAAGGCGGTCACGCGCTGTTTCGGAATGTTCAGGCTGACGTCGTACAGCGCTTGTTTCTCGCCGTAGAACAGGCTCAGGCCAGGCACTTCGATGGCCACGGTTTCCTGCTCAAGGTTCAGGCTCTGTTTGTCGCGACCCAGGGCCGACATGTTGATGCCGTGGGTATGTGCTTCGTGCTGCATGGGAGGCTCCCTGTGCTGACAAATTCGGTTCAGTTTTTGTGGGAGCCAGCCTGCTGGCGATGCTAGCGACGCGGTTTAACTCTGAAACCGCGGTGATGGCATCGCCAGCAGGCTGGCTCCCACATAGAAATCATTGCTGTTGGAAATCAGCTATCCAGCGCTTTGTACTTCTCGCGCAGGTGGTTACGGATATAAACGGCCGACAGGTTCAAGGTCGCGATCACCAGCACCAGCAGCAGCGCCGTGGCGTACACCAGCGGCCGCGCGGCTTCGACGTTCGGGCTCTGGAAGCCGACGTCATAAATGTGGAAGCCCAGGTGCATGATCTTCTGGTCCAGGTGCAGGTACGGGTAGTTGCCGTCCACCGGCAGCGACGGCGCCAGTTTCACCACACCCACCAGCATCAGCGGCGCCACTTCACCGGCGGCGCGGGCCACGGCGAGGATCATGCCGGTCATCATGGCCGGGCTGGCCATTGGCAACACGATCTTCCACAAGGTTTCTGCCTTGGTGGCACCCAGGGCCAGCGAGCCTTCACGCACGGTGCGAGGGATCCGCGCCAGGCCTTCTTCGGTCGCCACGATCACCACCGGCACCGCCAGCAGCGCCAGGGTCAACGACGCCCACAGCAGACCCGGCGTACCGAAGGTCGGTGCCGGCAAGGCTTCCGGGAAGAACAGGCGGTCGAGAGAACCACCCAGTACATACACGAAGAAGCCCAGGCCGAACACGCCGTAAACGATGGCCGGAACACCCGCCAGGTTGTTCACCGCAATGCGGATAATCCGGGTCAACGCGTTCTGCTTGGCGTACTCACGCAGGTAAACCGCCGCCAGCACGCCGAACGGCGTCACGATCATCGCCATGATCAGCGTCATCATCACGGTGCCGAAGATCGCCGGGAAGATCCCGCCTTCGGTGTTCGCTTCACGCGGATCGTCGCTCAGGAATTCCCAGACCTTGCTGAAGTAGAAGCCGATCTTGGTGAAGGTGCCCATGGCGTTCGGCTGGTAGGCGTGAACCACCTTGCCGAGGCTGATTTCGATCTCTTTGCCATTGGCATCACGGGCGGTCAGGCTGTCACGGTTGAACTGCGCGTGCAGGTCGCCCAGACGCGCTTCAATGTCCTGGTAGCGGGCATTGAGTTCGGCGCGCTCGGATTCCATGTCCGCCTGCGCGGCCGGGTTGAGCTTGCCTTCCAGTTCCAGTTTGCGGCCGTGCAGGCGGATGCGTTCGAGACCGGCGTTGATCGCGCCGATGTCGGATTTCTCCAGGCTCTTGAGTTGCGCGGCCAGCTGGTTCACACGGTTGATCCGCGCTTGCAGCTCGGGCCAGGCCGCTTCGCCTTCGGCGATGACTTTGCCGTCCTGTTTGACGTTGACCAGGTAGCCGTAGAAGTTGCCCCACTCACGACGCTCCAGCGCCATCAGTTCAACCGGGGTCGTCTGGTTAGTTAGCCACTCGCCAACGATCCACGTGAAATCGTTGCCGTTCAGGTCACGGTTGCCGACCTTGATCAGCTCGCGGGTCATGAACTCCGGACCTTCGTCCGGCACCGGCAGGCCAGCGCTTTTCAGACGCGCGCGCGGTACTTCTTCCTTCTGTACCACTTCGCCGATGACCAGGTGATTGGCCTGGCCCGGCACGTCGTAGCTGGCATGCACCAGGTCCGCCGGCCAGAAGTGACCCAGACCGCGCACGGCAATCACCGCCAGCAGGCCAATGGTCATGATGACCGCGATGGACACCGCGCCACCGCTGATCCAGACGCCGGGGGCGCCGCTCTTGAACCATCCTTTCAGGGAGTTCTGTTTCACAGACTTCTACCTTTCTTAAAGCGACGAGTATTTCTTGCGCAGACGCTGACGAATCAGCTCCGCGAGGGTGTTCATGACGAAGGTGAACAGCAGCAGCACCAGCGCCGAGAGGAACAGCACGCGGTAGTGGCTGCCGCCGACTTCCGACTCCGGCATTTCCACCGCGACGTTGGCGGCCAGGGTGCGCAGGCCTTCGAACAGGTTCATTTCCATGACCGGGGTGTTACCGGTGGCCATCAGCACGATCATGGTTTCACCGACCGCACGGCCCATGCCGATCATCAGTGCCGAGAAGATGCCCGGGCTGGCGGTGAGGATCACCACGCGGGTCATGGTCTGCCACGGCGTGGCGCCGAGGGCCAGGGAACCGAGGGTCAGGCCACGGGGCACGCTGAACACGGCGTCTTCGGCGATGGAGTAGATGTTCGGGATGACCGCGAAACCCATGGCCAGACCGACCACCAGTGCGTTGCGCTGGTCGTAGGTGATGCCCAGGTCGTGGGAGATCCACATGCGCATGTCGCCGCCGAAGAACCAGTTCTCCATGAACGGGCTCATGTACAGCGACAGCCAGCCCACGAACAGGATCACCGGAATCAACAGCGCACTTTCCCAACCGTCCGGGACTTTCAGGCGAATGGATTCGGGCAGGCGGCTGAAGGTGAAACCGGCGACCAGGATGCCGATCGGCAGCAGCATCAGCAGGCTGAAGATGCCCGGCAGATGCCCTTCCACATACGGTGCGAGGAACAGGCCGGCGAAGAAGCCGAGGATCACCGTTGGCATCGCTTCCATCAGCTCGATCACCGGCTTGACCTTGCGGCGCATGCCCGGGGCCATGAAGTACGCGGTGTAGATCGCGGCGGCGACGGCCAGGGGCGCGGCCAGCAGCATGGCGTAGAACGCGGCTTTCAGGGTGCCGAAAGTCAGCGGCGACAAGCTCAGTTTCGGTTCGAAGTCGGTGTTGGCGGCGGTCGATTGCCAGACGTATTTAGGCTCGTCGTAGTTCTCGTACCAGACCTTGCTCCACAACGCGCTCCAGGACACTTCCGGGTGCGGGTTGTCCAGCAGCAACGGTTGCAGCTTGCCGCTCGCTTCCACGATCACGCGGTTGGCCCGTGGCGACAGGCCGAACACGCCCTGGCCTTCGACCACTTGATCCACCAGCAGGGTGCGGTGGGCGGTGCTGTGGAATACGCCGAGCTTGCCGGAGGCGTCCAGGGCCACGAAGCCCTTGCGACGTTCTTCGGCGGTGATTTCAACGATCGGCGTGGTGCCCATCTGGAAGGTGCGGATCTGTTTCAGGCGTTGCTCGCCATCGTGATCACGCGCCATGAACCACTGGGCCAGGCCACCTTTGGAATCGCCAAGGATCAGCGAGATGCCGCCCACCAGCTGGGTGCTGGCGGTGATTTGGGTTTCGCCGTCTTCAAGCAGTTTGTAGCGACCGTTGAGGCTCTTGTCGCGCAGGCTGAACACGTCGGCCTGGGCACGACCATTGATCACGTACAGCCACTGCTGACGCGGGTCGACGAAGATGTTCTTCACCGGCTCGGTCATTTGCGGCAGATCGATGCGCTTCTGCTCGTTGGTGACTTCACCGGTCATCATGTTTTCTTCGCTGGTCAGCGAGAGCACATTGAGTTGCGAACCGGTGGAGCCAACCAGCATCAGGGTCGAATCGGTGGCATTGAGGCTGACATGCTCCAGCGCGCCACCGGCTTCATTCAGCGTGATCGGGGTTTCGCCGTAAGGGTATTCGATGGCGGGCGAGATGGTTTTCTTGCCGTCCGGATAGCTGACTTTATAGGTGTGACGGAACACCAGGGCCTGGCCGTTGGACAGACCCACCGCCACCAGCGGTTGACCTGGCTGGTCTTCGCCGATGGCCGTTACGGCAGTGCCCGCCGGAATCGGCAGATCGACGCGCTTGAGTTCAGCGCCACTGTCGATGTCGAAGAACAGTGCCTGGCCCTTGTCGGACACCCGCATGGCAACCTGGTTCTGTTCTTCCAGGGAGATCATCAGCGGCTTGCCGGCGTCTTGCATCCAGGCAGGTGTGATGGCGTCCTTGGCCGTCAGGTCCGCGCCTTGAAAAAGAGGCGCGACGACGTAGGCGAGGAAGAAGAAAATCAGGGTGATCGCTGCGAGAACGGCGAGGCCGCCCACGAGAACGTACCAGCGAGTCAGGCGATCCTTGAGCGCGCGGATACGGCGCTTGCGTTGCAGCTCAGGCGTATTGAAATCAATTCGCTTGGGGGGATTAGTAGTCATGTTGGAATTGGCCAGATCATTCATTCGCACACCCTAGCGATCCTGTATGACAGAAAGATGACAGTGCAGTGACGCAACAAATCCGCCGCTGACGTAGCCAGCAGTGGATAGAGAATTTGAGGTGGTTGGGGGCAGCTCCTGCCGCCCCCAGGCGAGTCCGATGGGGTTCACCCCGGACTCAATTTGTTACTTTTTTGCGACTTCAGCGCCGCCTTCCTGCAGACCCAGGTCAGCCAGTGCTTTGGCAGCAACCTTGGCTGGCAGTGGGATGTAGCCGTCTTTCACCACAACTTCCTGGCCCTGTTTGGACAGAACCAGTTTCACGAACTCGGCTTCCAGCGGGGCCAGGGGCTTGTTCGGGGCTTTGTTGACGTAGACGTACAGGAAGCGGGACAGCGGGTACTTGCCGTTCAGGGCGTTTTCTTCGGTGTCTTCGATGAACTCGGTGCCGCCTTTCTTGGCCAGGGCCACGGTCTTCACGCTAGCGGTTTTGTAGCCGATGCCCGAGTAACCGATGCCGTTCAGCGAGGAGCTGATCGACTGCACGACCGAAGCCGAGCCTGGTTGTTCGTTGACGTTTGGCTTGTAGTCGCCTTTGCACAAGGCTTCTTCCTTGAAGTAGCCGTAGGTGCCGGATACCGAGTTACGACCGAACAGCTGAACCGGCTTGTTGGCCAGGTCGCCGGTCACGCCCAGGTCACCCCAGGTTTTCACGTCGGTTTTAGCGCCGCACAGACGAGTGGACGAGAAGATCGCATCGACCTGTTCCATGGTCAGGTGCTGGATCGGGTTGTCCTTGTGTACAAATACCGCCAGGGCGTCCACGGCAACCGGGATAGCGGTTGGCTTGTAGCCGTATTTCTGTTCGAAGGCCGCCAGTTCGGTGTCCTTCATCTTGCGGCTCATCGGGCCCAGGTTGGAGGTGCCTTCAGTCAGCGCAGGTGGCGCGGTGGCGGAGCCAGCGGCCTGAATCTGGATGTTTACGTTCGGGTATTCTTTTTTGTAGTTCTCAGCCCAGAGGGTCATGAGGTTGGCAAGGGTATCGGAGCCGACGCTGGACAGATTGCCCGACACACCAGTGGTCTTGGTGTAGCTCGGGATCGACGGGTCAACAGCGGCAACCGCGTTGGCAGTCGCAACGCCAGCAGCGACAAAAGTCATTGCCGCCATCAAACGCTTCAGTTTCATGCCTTACTCCTAGCAGATAGGGTGTGTTAAGTCGGGGCCAAGTATCAGCAGGCCGTGTGAACACTCTATGGCTGAAATATGACAATTGGATGAAAGGCCAGCATTCGATGTTTGCAGGTAACACCAAGCTATCGTTCTTCGCGAGCAAGCCCGCTCCCACACTCGACCGCATCCCTCTGAGAGAGCGCGGTCAAATGTGGGAGCGGGCTTGCTCGCGAAGGCGTCAACGCAAACGATGCAAGGACCCGCTTAACGCCCCTTCTTCCAGAGATACGCCCCCACCAGAATCCCGACCCCGCACAGCACCGCCACGTAGTACGCCGGCCCCATCGGGCTTTCCTTGAGCAGCAGGCTGACGATCATCGGCGTCAGGCCACCGAAGATGGCGTAGGCGACGTTGTAGGAAAACGACAGCCCACTGAAGCGCACCACCGGCGGGAACGCCTTGACCATCACGTACGGCACCGCACCGATGGTGCCTACCAGCAGGCCGGTCAGGGCATACATCGGGAACAGCCATTCAGGATGGTCGGCCAGGCTGTGGTAGAAGGTCCAGGAGCTGGCCAGTAACGCGGCGCAGCCGAACACGAACACTCGTCCGGCACCGAAACGATCCGCCAGCGCGCCGGAAATGATGCAGCCAAAGCTCAGCATCACGATGGCCACACTGTTGGACTGCAGGGCCGTGGTGGGCGAGAAGTGGTAGACCGTCTGCAACACGGTCGGGGTCATCAGGATCAACACCACGATGCCCGCCGACAGCAACCAGGTCAGCAACATGGAAATGGCAATCGCACCGCGATGGTCACGCAACACCGCACGCAGTGGCACTTCTTCGGCCAACGCCTTGCGCTGTTGCAGTTCGGCAAACACCGGCGTCTCGTGCAACCAGCGACGCAGGTACACCGAGAACAGGCCGAACACACCGCCCAGCAGGAACGGAATCCGCCAGGCGTAATCCGCGACTTCCACCGGGGTGTAGAGGCTATTGATGGCCGTGGCGACCAGGGAACCGAGCAAAATACCCGCCGTCAGCCCGCTGGTCAGGGTGCCACAGGCATAGCCGACATGGCGTTGCGGCACGTGTTCGGAAACGAAGACCCAGGCGCCCGGCACTTCACCGCCAATGGCTGCCCCCTGGATCACCCGCATCAGCAGCAGCAGGATCGGCGCCCACATGCCGATCTGTGCATAGGTCGGCAACAGGCCCATGATCAGGGTCGGCACCGCCATCATGAAAATGCTCAGGGTGAACATCTTCTTGCGCCCCAGCAGGTCGCCGAAGTGCGCCATCACGATGCCGCCCAGCGGCCGCGCCAGGTAGCCGGCGGCGAAAATCCCGAAGGTCTGCATCAACCGCAGCCATTCGGGCATGTCCGCCGGGAAAAACAGTTTGCCCACCACCGTGGCGAAGAACACGAAGATGATGAAGTCGTAGAATTCCAGCGCGCCGCCCAAGGCCGACAGCGACAGTGTCTTGTAGTCGCTACGGGTCAACGGACGTGCGGATTGGGAAGGCTGCGCGATACTCGAGGGCGCTGTGGTCATGGCAAAGGCTTCTCTTATAGTCAGGTCTGCCGCCCCGACAACGCAGGCAAGGGCTCGGGCAGGACCGGCACGATAGCAAATTGTTCGAAAAAGCACATAGAGGCGCGTATTTGACAGTCAAAATGAGAACCGGATGGTCGTATCGGAGTCTATCGACCGATATACTCGCCATTGTGTAATAGCTTGTAAGGGTTGCTGTGCGAAAACGCCTGTCAGGTTCATAGGCGGTTTCGCAGAGTTTCCCTTTAGGCGCCTTACGAAAAACGTGACGAACGTAGTATGTTCGGGGCTGAATCGTTTTTCCGAGACGGCTATTCACCCGCTACACCTATGAAGAGTCACGGGTCAGAGGCACCCCCGGCATGATAGAGCTCGAACAAGAAGATCCAATCCCGCAAGGCGACCTGGCCCTGCAAATCACCGCGCTTCCACGCGAAACCAACGGCTTTGGCGATATTTTCGGCGGCTGGCTGGTGGCGCAGATGGATTTGGCCGGCACCGCGATGGCCAGCAAGGTCGCCGGTGGGCGCGTGGCTACCGTGGCCATCGACCGCATGGCGTTTCTGGTTCCGGTGGCGGTGGGCGCCCAGCTTTCCTTCTATACCCAGGCACTGGAAATCGGCCGCAGCTCGATCCAGATGATGGTCGAGGTCTGGAGCGACGATCCGCTGTCCAGCGAATGGCGCAAAGTCACCGAAGCGGTCTTCGTGTTCGTCGCCATCGATGGCAGCGGCCGCACCCGCTCGGTTCCGCCTCGCGCCCGTTAAAGAGCCTCGTTAAACCCGGCGACCGTTTTACGGTCCACTGCAGTCCTGTTATTGATCGAGAGCTGTCCCATGAGCACGCCCAACGTTGAAGCCGTGAAACTGGATGAACTGAACTGCTGGCGCATCCGCCACGGTCAGGCCGAATTGCTGGTAGCCCAGCAGGGCGCGCACATCCTCAGTTATCAGTTGGCCGGCGAACCCCCGGTGATCTGGCTCAACGAAGAGGCGGCGTTCAAGACCGGCAAGAGCATCCGCGCCGGTGTGCCGGTGTGCTGGCCGTGGTTCGGCAACCTGGCGCGCAACCCGCAGAGCGTGCAGGCGATGCGCGTCAGTACCGAGCCGGCAAGCGCTCATGGGCTGGTGCGGGCCATGGACTGGGAACTGGGCGGCATCGAGGCCGAGGGCGAAAGCGTCAAGGTCGAATTCCTTCTGCCCTACCCCGAGGGTGGCCTGCCAGGCTGGCCGCACCAGGTGGACCTGAAACTGAGCATTCGCCTGGACGAGCGCCTGCAGATCAGCCTGACCAGCCACAACCAGGGCAACGACACCGTCACCCTCAGCCAGGCACTGCACAGCTATTTCGCCGTCAGCGATGTGCGCAACGTGCAGGTCGAAGGCCTGGATGGCTTGAGTTACATCGAGACCCTGGACGACTGGAAAACCGTCACCCAGTCCGGCGACCTGCGCTTTACCGGCGAGACCGACCGCATCTACCTCGATACTCCGGCGAAGCTGAGCATCGTCGATCCCGCGTGGGAGCGGCGTATCGAGCTGACCAGCAGCGGTTCGCGCTCGGCGGTGATCTGGAACCCGTGGATCGACCGCGCCGCGGCCTTCAGTGACATGGCCGACGATGGCTGGCAGCGCATGCTGTGCATCGAAACGGCGAATGTGCTGGGGGATGTGGTGACCTTGGCGCCGGGTGCGAGCCATACCCTGGGCGTGAGCATCGCCAGCAAGTCTCTGTAACACTACAAAACCAATGTGGGAGCGGGCTTGCTCGCGAAGGGGCCGTAACATTCAACATCATCGTTGACTGATACACCGCCTTCGCGAGCAAGCCCGCTCCCACATTTGGTTTGTGCCTGTTCTTTAGAACGCGTTACAAATCCGACTCTTTCACCACCCTTACCTTCGCCGCATCCAGCGCATACGCCGCATCCGCCAGGTCGTTGCTGACCTTCTCGATCTTCAGCGTGCCGGTGACCCACAGCGGCGTGTAGATATCATTGAGCTTCAAACCCTTGGGATAACGCACCAGCACCAATTGATTGGGCGGCGGTGGCGGCACGTGGATACAGGCGCCTGGATACGGCACGAGGAAGAACAGCGTGCTGTGGCCCTTTGCGTCGGTTTCCAGTGGCACCGGATAACCGCCCAGGCGGATGTTCCTGTCGTTCATCGACGGCACGGTTTTGGTCGAGTACATCACCGCCGGCAGGCCTTTGCTCTGCTTCATGCCACCCTTTTCGGTAAAGGTGCCTGTGGCTTCGGGGGAGTCGTGATCGATCTCGGGCATGGCCTCGAGGGCTTTCTGGTCTGACTTGGGCATCAGTTCGAGCCAGTCGGTTTCCGGCAGGTCACCGGCGTGGGCAAGGCCCGCACCCAGGAAAAGAAGCGTTAACAGAAGACGGCGCATTGAGTGGCTCGGTAGAGGAAGGACGATAAGTCGCCGAGCATTCTAGTCCTCCCGGACTGCGCCGCCGAGAGGACTTTGTCGCATGAATCAGTTCTTTTTGATCAGGCCGTAGATCACCAGCAACACCACGGCACCCACCAGCGCACCGATGAAGCCCGCGCCTTGGCCTGCCTGGTAAATGCCCAGGGCCTGGCCGCCATAGGTGGCCGCCAACGAACCGCCGATACCGAGCAGGATGGTCATGATCCAGCCCATGCTGTCATCGCCCGGTTTCAGGAACCGTGCCAGCAGGCCGACGATCAAGCCGATAAAGATGGTTCCGATAATTCCCATGGCATTTCCCTCTGAATGGACAGTTATACGAAGCCTAGACAGACTTTCGCATCCTGCCATGAGAGAACGGCGATCCCTGAATGGTTCCGCCGCCGCCACAGGAAACCGGTTTATTCAGCGATGAGCGCTTCGACCTTGAGGATCTGCGCGGCCAGCGTCTCGCGGTCTGCACAACGCAGGTTGGCGTGACCGACCTTGCGGCCGACCTTGAACGCCTTGCCGTAGTGATGCAGGTGGCAATCGGCGATGGCCAGGACTTTTTCCGTCTCAGGCACTTTGCCGATGAAATTCAGCATTGCGCTTTCGCCGACCTTGGCGGTCGAACCCAGCGGCAGGCCGGCCACTGCCCGCAGGTGGTTTTCGAACTGGCTGCACTCGGCGCCTTCGGTGGTCCAGTGCCCGGAGTTGTGCACGCGCGGGGCAATTTCGTTGGCCTTGAGGCCACCGTCGACTTCAAAGAACTCGAACGCCATCACACCCACGTAGTCCAGCTGCTTGAGCACACGGCTGGAGTAGTCTTCGGCCAGCGCTTGCAGCGGGTGGTCGGTGCTGGCCACGGACAGCTTGAGAATGCCGCTGTCGTGGGTGTTGTGCACCAGCGGATAGAACTTGGTTTCACCATCACGGGCACGTACGGCGATCAGCGAGACTTCGCCGGTGAATGGCACGAAGCCTTCCAGCAGGCAGGCCACGCTGCCCAGTTCGGCGAACGTGCCGACCACGTCGTCAGCGGTGCGCAGCACTTTCTGGCCCTTGCCGTCGTAACCCAGGGTACGGGTCTTGAGCACGGCCGGCAGGCCGATGGACGCCACGGCGGCGTCCAGGTCGGCCTGGGATTGAATGTCGGCGAACGCCGGGGTCGGAATCCCCAGGTCCTTGAACATGCTCTTCTCGAACCAGCGATCGCGGGCGATACGCAAGGCTTCGGCACTCGGATAGACCGGCACGAACTGCGAGAGGAACGCCACGGTTTCCGCCGGAACGCTCTCGAACTCGAAGGTCACCAGATCGACTTCATCAGCCAGCTGACGCAGGTGATCCTGATCGCCGTAATCGGCACGCAGGTGTTCGCCCAATGCCGCCGCGCAAGCGTCCGGCGCCGGGTCCAGGAAAGCGAAATTCATGCCCAGCGGAGTGCCCGCCAGCGCCAACATGCGACCCAACTGGCCGCCACCGATTACACCGATCTTCATCGTCAACAACCTCAGGCGATGCGTGGGTCTGGATTGTCCAGGACGCTGTCTGTCTGCTCAGCACGGAAGGTTTTCAGCACTTCATGGAACTGCGGGTGCTTGGCGCCCAGGATACTCGCCGACAGCAGCGCTGCGTTGATCGCGCCAGCCTTGCCGATGGCCAGGGTGGCGACCGGAATGCCAGCAGGCATCTGCACGATGGAGAGCAGCGAATCGACGCCCGAGAGCATCGCCGACTGCACCGGCACGCCCAGCACCGGCAGGTGGGTCTTGGCCGCACACATGCCAGGCAAGTGGGCTGCGCCGCCGGCACCGGCGATGATCACCTCGATGCCACGCGCTTCCGCTTCTTCAGCGTACTGGAACAGCAGGTCCGGGGTGCGGTGGGCAGAGACCACTTTCACCTCGTAAGGGATGCCGAGCTTTTCCAGCATATCGGCGGTGTGGCTAAGGGTGGACCAATCGGACTTGGAGCCCATGATCACGCCAACCAGTGCACTCATCGTCGTGCCTCTTCTCTCTGGGCGCCCGCAGGCGCGTCAAAAAACAACAAGCCACGCATTGTGCGTGGCTTGATTGTACGAAAAATGGCCGGGCGAACCGGCCGAAGGCCGCGCAGTATACCTCAATACGACAGATAAACAGCCCCCGTTTCGACCATCTGTCATACGGCGCAAAGCCCCGGTTTTATTGACCTGAAGGTCAATCCGATTCCCCACAAAACCCTGTGGGAGCGGGCTTGCTCGCGAAAGCGGTGTATCAGGCAGCATTGATGTCGACTGGCACTCCCTCTTCGCGAGCAAGCCCGCTCCCACATTTGATCTTCTTGGCCTCAGGAGCCGGTTGTGCCTTGGGCTGCACCGCCTTCCAACTTGCGCCACAACAATCGAACGTTGGCTTTGCGCACCAACGCACAGCGATAAAGGCGAATCTCCAACGGCACATGCCATTGCGGACCGCCGCACACCACCAACTCACCGCGTGCCAACTCGGCACGAACGCTGAGCTGAGGCACCCATGCGATACCCAACCCTTCCAGCGCCATGCTTTTAAGGCTGTCGGCCATTGCCGTTTCGTAGATGGTGGTAAAACGCAGCGCCCGCTGGCGCAGCAGCATGTTCACGGAGCGACCCAGAAACGCACCGGCGCTATAAGCCAGCAACGGCACGCTGCCCTCGCCCTCCAGATCGAACAGCGGCTTGCCGTCGGCATCGGCCGCACACACCGGCAGCATTTCGGTATGACCCAGGTGCAACGACGGAAAGATTTCCGGGTCCATCTGCATCGCCGCATCCGGGTCGTAGAAGGCCAGCATCAGGTCGCAGCCACCTTCACGCAGTGCATGTACCGCGTCGCCTACGTTGGTCGCGACCAGTCGCGTGGCGATGTTCAAACCTTCATTGCGCAGTTGCGCGATCCAGCGCGGGAAGAAACCCAGTGCCAGCGAGTGAGCGGCGGCGACTTGCATCACTTCGCCCTGCCCGCCTTCCAGATGATGAAGATGACGCAGCACTTCGCCGAGCTGTTCGACCACGGTGCGCGCGGTGACCAGGAACAACTGCCCCGCCGCCGTCAGCTCGATCGGCGTGCGCGAGCGGTTGACCAGCGTCAGCCCCAGCGCCGCTTCCAGGCTGCGGATCCGCCGGCTGAACGCCGGCTGGGTCACGAAGCGCCGTTCCGCCGCCTGGGAGAAGCTGCGGGTGGCGGCCAGGGCACTGAAGTCCTCCAGCCATTTACTTTCCAGATTCATCACGTCCTCCCGGACACGCACCAATTTAGGTCACACGCTCGCCGCGAACGCGGCGTCACATGGGCATTATGCCGAATATGCATAGCCCAGTGTTTAACAGCATTGGCCCAAAATTCTCCACAAGCCTAGCATTTGCAGTGTTCCGGCACAGACCGGGTCCATATCGAGATGATTTCTATCATGTCCTCCGCTGCATCATTCCGCACAGAAAAAGACCTGCTTGGCGTACTTGAAGTACCGGCTCAAGCGTATTACGGCATCCAGACCCTGCGAGCGGTGAATAACTTCCGTCTCTCCGGCGTTCCGATTTCGCATTACCCGAAGCTGGTAGTCGGCTTGGCGATGGTCAAACAAGCCGCCGCTGACGCCAACCGCGAACTGGGTCACCTGAGCGAAGCCAAGCACGCGGCCATCAGCGAAGCCTGTGCACGACTGATCCGCGGCGATTTCCACGATGAGTTCGTGGTGGACATGATTCAAGGCGGTGCTGGCACTTCGACCAACATGAATGCCAACGAAGTCATCGCCAACATCGCGCTGGAGGCCATGGGTCACCAGAAGGGCGAGTACCAATACCTGCACCCGAACAACGACGTGAACATGGCGCAGTCGACCAACGACGCCTACCCGACGGCCATCCGCCTGGGTCTGCTGTTGGGTCACGACGCGCTGCTGGCCAGCCTCGACAGCCTGATCCAGTCGTTCGCCGCCAAAGGTGAAGAATTCAGCCACGTCCTGAAGATGGGTCGTACCCAACTGCAAGACGCCGTGCCGATGACCCTGGGCCAGGAATTCCGTGCTTTCGCCACTACTCTGGGCGAAGACCTGGCGCGTCTGAAGACGCTGGCGCCAGAACTGCTGACCGAAGTGAACCTGGGCGGCACCGCGATCGGCACCGGCATCAACGCCGACCCGCGCTACCAGCACCTGGCCGTACAGCGCCTGGCCACCATCAGCGGCCATCCGCTGGTCCCGGCGGCCGACCTGATCGAAGCCACCTCCGACATGGGCGCCTTCGTGCTGTTCTCCGGCATGCTCAAGCGCACTGCGGTCAAGCTGTCGAAGATCTGCAACGACCTGCGCCTGCTGTCCAGCGGCCCGCGCACCGGCATCAACGAAATCAACCTGCCGGCGCGTCAGCCAGGCAGTTCGATCATGCCAGGCAAGGTCAACCCGGTGATCCCGGAAGCCGTGAACCAGGTGGCATTCCAGATCATCGGCAACGACCTGGCCCTGACCATCGCGGCCGAAGGCGGCCAGCTGCAACTGAACGTGATGGAGCCGCTGATCGCCTTCAAGATCTTCGACTCGATCCGCCTGCTGCAGCGCGCCATGGACATGCTGCGCGAGCACTGCATCACCGGCATCACCGCCAACGAAGAACGTTGCCGTGAACTGGTCGAGCACTCGATCGGCCTGGTGACCGCGCTGAACCCGTACATCGGCTATGAAAACGCCACCCGCATCGCCCGTATCGCCCTTGAAAGCGGTCGTGGCGTGCTGGAACTGGTGCGCGAAGAAGGCTTGCTCGACGACGCCATGCTCGCCGACATCCTGCGCCCGGAAAACATGATTGCCCCGCGTCTGGTGCCTCTGAAGGCCTGACCAACGCTGTAGCACCGCTCACCAGGTCGAGGGACTAGACACCTCTCACCTTTTGAGGGCTTGGAGATCACTCTCCAGGCCCTTTTTTTTATTCCACGCAAAAGCACCCTGTAGGAGCGAGCCTGCTCGCGATAGCATTAGGTCAGACACTAGTATGTTGACTGCCAGTGCGCCTTCGCGAGCAGGCTCGCTCCCACAGGCCATCTCTTGCGGAGACCTCCAATTGAATTCCAGCAACTACCCTGCCGCGCAAAATGTCATGGTGCTCTACACCGGTGGCACCATCGGCATGCAGGCCAGTGCCAACGGCCTGGCCCCGGCGTCCGGCTTCGAAGCGCGGATGCGCGAATACCTGCACAGCCAGCCTGATCTGGTGGTGCCGCAGTGGCGTTTCCGTGAAATGACACCGCTGATCGACAGCGCCAACATGACGCCCACCTACTGGCAACAGCTGCGTGAAGCGGTGGTCGACGCCGTCGATGTGCAAGGCTGCGACAGCGTGCTGATCCTGCACGGCACCGATACCCTGGCCTACAGCGCCGCCGCCATGAGTTTCCAGTTGCTCGGCCTGCACGCCCGCGTGTGTTTCACCGGCTCGATGCTGCCGGCCGGTGTCACCGACAGCGATGCCTGGGAAAACCTCAGTGGAGCGCTGGTTGCCCTGGGCCAGGGTGTGGCGCCGGGCGTGCATTTGTACTTCCATGGTGAATTGCTGGACCCGACCCGTTGCGCGAAGGTGCGCAGTTTCGGCCGTCATCCGTTCAAGCGCCTGGAGCGCCAGGGCGGCGGCGTGAAAGCGTCCTCGATCCCTGCACAGCTGAATTACCACCAGAGCAAACAACTGGCGAACGTTGCAGTGCTGCCTTTATTCCCCGGCATCCGCGCCGGGATCCTGGATGGCCTGCTCGATAGCGGCATTCAGGGCCTGGTGCTGGAATGCTACGGCAGCGGCACCGGCCCCAGCGACAATCCCGAGTTTCTCGCCAGCCTGGAGCGGGCGCGGGACAAGGGCGTGGTGGTGGTTGCGGTGACCCAATGCCATGAAGGTGGCGTGGAGCTGGACGTGTATGAGGCCGGGAGCCGGTTGCGGGGCGTTGGCGTGTTGTCGGGTGGCGGCATGACGCGTGAGGCCGCGTTCGGGAAGTTGCATGCGCTGATCGGTGTCGGGCTCGATACCGCTGAAGTTCGCCGTCTTGTTGAACTCGACCTCTGCGGCGAACTGAGCTGACACCTCGCCCGTCCCTGTGGGAGCGGGCTTGCTCGCGAATGCAATCAGTCAATTGACCGCTATATCGACTGACCTGCCGCATTCGCGAGCAAGCCCGCTCCCACAGGTCCATCGCTCGGCATGTAACTTGCTGTGTTCCAGCCATCCCAAGGCTGGAAGTCCCCATGCTCCACTCCCACCTCACTACCCTCAACGCCGTCTCCCTGATCCTCAACGCCTTCAAGGCCGATGGCCTGTCCAGCGATGCCTTGTTGGCCGGCAGTGGCATCTGCGCGGCCGACCTGAACCGTGCCGACACACGCATCACCACCAACCAGGAGATGCAGGTGTGCGCCAATGCCGTTGCGCTCAAGCGCGATATCGGCCTGGAACTGGGCCGGCGCATGCACGTTTCCTGCTACGGCATGCTCGGTTACGCATTGCTCACCTGTGCCACCTTCGGTGACGCGTTACGCCTGGCGATGCGTTATCCGGCGCTGCTGGGAACACTTTTTGAACTGAGCCTTGAAGAGGACGGCGAGCGTGTGTGGTTCGTTGCCGCCGATTACCGGGAGAGTCCCGCGATGGCCGTGTTCAATGCCGAGTTCTGCCTGGTCTCGCTAAAAGTCATCTGCGACGACCTGTTCGGACACCCGCTGCCACTCATCGCCGCGCGTTTCGAGCATGCCGCGCCCGACTATGAAGCCACCTATGCCGAGCACTTTGATTGCCCGCTGCACTTCGGTGCACGGGATAACGCCTTCGCCTTCGACAAACAGTGGCTCGACCAACCCTTGCCACTGGCGGACGTCATTACCCATCAAGCCATGGCCGAACGCTGCCGCAAGCAGAACACTGAATTCACCGGTCGCCAGGCGTGGCTGGGGCGGATTCGCCAACTGCTCAGTGCGCAATTGAACGCGGCGCCGGGGCTCGAAGGCCTGGCCGAGCAGATGAACTGTTCGGCGCGAACCTTGCGTCGTCACCTCAAGGACCTGGGGTGCAGCTATCAGGAACTGCTCGACGAACTGCGCTTCGAACAAGCCAAGCAAATGCTCTGCGAGGATCAATTGCCGATCTACCGGATTGCCGAAGCCCTGGGTTTCAGTGAAACCGCGAGTTTTCGCCATGCGTTCGTGCGCTGGAGTGGTGTTGCGCCCAGCCAGTTCCGCCCATAAAAAATCAAAAGATCGCAGCCTTCGGCAGCTCCTGCATTGCAATGCGCCCACCTGTAGGAGCTGCCGAAGGCTGCGATCTTTTAATTGCAAGGGGCGAATTTCGGTCAAATGTTTTGGCCGTATCGATCCCCTTTTGGCCTTTCCTGCCGTTCTCCAAAACCCTCCGCGCCGCAAGACTGTGTGCAACCGAATCAGCCTGCGGAGAACAAGAAATGCTGACGATCTACTCGGATGATCACCACCTGCACCACGGCCGCTGCGAATTGATCGACGGGCAACTCAAGCCCTGCTTCGAAATGCCGTCCCGTGCCGACCACGTACTGGCACGGGTACAACACCAGAACCTCGGTCCGGTAGAGGGTCCGAAGGACTTCGGCCTCGACCCGATCGCACGCATCCATAGCCGCGACTACCTCGACTTCTTCAAAGGTGCCTGGGCGCGCTGGACCGAATTCAACACCGACGGTGACTTGCTGCCCTACACCTGGCCAGCCCGCACCCTGCGTCGCATCAAGCCGACCAGCCTGCATGGCGAGCTTGGTTACTACAGCTTCGACGGCGGCGCTCCGATCACCGCCGGCACCTGGCAAGCGGCCTACAGCGCGGCGCAAGTGGCGTTGACCGCGCAGGCGCAAATCCAGCGTGGCGCACACAGCGCCTTCGCCCTGTGCCGCCCACCGGGACACCACGCCGCCAGCGACTTGATGGGCGGTTACTGCTACCTCAACAACGCGGCCATTGCTGCTCAGGCGTTCCTTGATCAGGGCCACAAGAAGGTGGCGATACTCGACGTCGACTACCACCACGGCAACGGCACCCAATCGATTTTCTACGAGCGCAGTGACGTGCTGTTCACGTCGATCCACGGCCACCCGGAAGCCGAATTCCCGTTCTTCCTCGGCTATGAAGACGAGCTGGGCGAAGGCGCCGGCGAAGGCTTCAACTTCAACTACCCGCTGGCCGCAGGTTCCGGCTGGGACACCTGGAGCGCGGCGCTGGAACAGGCTTGCAAAGAGATCGAACAATACGGTGCCGACATCATCGTCGTGTCCCTGGGCGTCGATACCTTCAAGGACGACCCGATCTCGCAATTCAAGCTCGACAGCCCGGACTACCTGGCCATGGGCAAACGCATCGCCGCTCTCGGCAAGCCCACGCTGTTCGTGATGGAAGGCGGCTACGCAGTCGAAGAAATCGGCATCAACGCCGTGAACGTTCTCGAAGGCTTTGAAAGCGCCCAGGAGCAATAACAACAATGAACAGACTCAAGCGTTTTATCGCGCCAGCGCTTTGCGCGACCGTGCTCAG
This sequence comes from Pseudomonas fluorescens, assembly GCF_902498195.1. Classification (GTDB taxonomy): domain Bacteria; phylum Pseudomonadota; class Gammaproteobacteria; order Pseudomonadales; family Pseudomonadaceae; genus Aquipseudomonas; species Aquipseudomonas fluorescens_BU. The sequence goes on from NZ_CABVIY010000008.1 coordinate 201,511, forward strand.
TGGCGCCGTCCATGCCGAAGAACGAACGTTGCGCGTCTACAACTGGTTCGACTACATCACCCCCAAGGCCCTGGAAGATTTCAAGGCGCAGAACACCCAGACCAAACTGGTCTACGACATTTTCGACACCAACGAAGCCCTCGAAGCCAAGCTGCTGACCGGCAACTCCGGCTATGACGTCGTGGTGCCGTCCAATGTGTTTCTCGCCAAGCAAATTGAAGCGGGCGTGTTCCAGCCAATGGACCGCAGCAAGTTGCCGAACTGGAACCACCTCGATCCCAAACTGATGAAGCTGATCGAGGCCAACGACCCCGGCAACAAGTTCGCCGTGCCGTACATGTACGGCACCATCCTGATCGGCTTCAACCCGGACAAGGTCAAAGCCGCACTGGGCGACAACGCGCCGGTGGACAGCTGGGACCTGATCTTCAAGGAAGAGAACATCAGCAAGCTCAAGCAGTGTGGCGTTGCCCTGCTGGATTCGCCGTCGGAGATCCTGCCGCTGGCCCTGCAACACCTTGGCCTGGACCCCAACAGCAAGAAGCCGGCGGACTACGAGAAGGCTGAAGCGCTTCTGATGAAGATCCGCCCGTACGTCACCTACTTCCACTCCTCCAAGTACATGGCCGACATCGCCAACGGCGATATCTGCGTCGCGATCGGTTACTCCGGCAGCTTCTCCCAGGCCGCCAACCGCGCCAGGGAAGCCAAGAATGGTGTGACCGTCGACATGCGCCTGCCCAAGGAAGGCGCGCCGATCTGGTTCGACATGCTGTCGATTCCAAAGGGCGCGAAGAACCCGGAGGACGCGTACACCTTCATCAACTACTTGCTGCAACCGCAGGTGATCGCGCCAGTCAGCGATTTCGTCGGCTACCCGAACCCGAACAAGGACGCCACGGCATTGGTCGACCCGGCAATCCGCAACAACCCGAACCTGTACCCGACTGAAGCGGCGATGGCCACGCTGTACACCCTGCAACCTCTGCCGCGCGATGCAGAACGCGCGCGCACCCGGGCCTGGACCAAGATCAAGTCCGGGACCTGACGCAACGGCTGTGACCCAAGGCCCGCAATCGCGGGTCTTTTTTGCCCACCATATCTATGTACCACCGGCCTCACAGACCAGCCCTCTACCTTGCCCAACCCGGCGCCCCCCCTGCGCCTCAACGGTTAGACAAGGAAATGGTCCATGCCCGAAAACTCCACGCTCAGCGCTGTTGATGTACTGACCCAACTGGTAACCGGTCCCTCGCTCACCGATGTTGCCTCGAAAGCATTACGCACCGCGCTCAAGAAACTGTATCCCGACCTGGAGATCGATCCACAACTGGCGATGGTCGTCACGCCTCACTGGTTGATCGAAGGTAATGACGTCATCCCCGGCCGCCATCGGATCGAATCACTCACCGACATCCTGATGCGTCTCGGTTTGTCTGGCACCACCGTGACCTTTATCGACGGCGAACACTTTCTCACCTTGCAACCGGCTGTCGAACCGGCGACCCAGCTGCCCGTGAAGATCGACGCCATCGGACTGCTGATCAATGAACTCGCCCGCCTGTTGTTCGTGGCCTATCAGGAACAACAGGTCGATTACTGGAGCGAGCCCACCCGCCCCGGGGAACCACGCTGGTATCAGCTGTCGGACTCATTGCGCGGCCTGTGGAATGTCAGCGCGACCCTCGGCTGGGACGCGGATCAGCAGGCGATGGCCAAGGCGGTCTACGCCACGCCCGACAAACAACAGCGCCTCCCTACGGACAAGTACAAGACCCGGGCCTGCCTGATTGATATCGATCAGGACGATGGAGCCGCACGCACCCACCTCAACGTACTCGACACCGCCGTGCTGGTCGGCTCCCTTGCCGACCGAACGCTGATACTGACGCATTCGGTCACGCAAGGATTTCAGCAGTTCGATTCGTTCGATGCATTGGGCCAGGCATTGGCGCAGATGTATCTGACAAGCGCCTCCAACGGCAGCCTGAACTGGCGACTGTTCGAGCCCGATGGAAACTTTTTCGACCACCAGGCCTGCACATTGATTGCCTTGGAAGCGGATGCCATCGGGGCAATCAATTTTTTCCAGGCGTCGGACAAACCCGGCCGGTATCCGCACCTCGGCACCATCGGTCAAAGTGATGAGCCGCCGACGCGACTCAAGCCCCACTTCGATCAGATGCAACCTCTGCTGCCGCCATGGCTGGACAAAGCGTCCCCTACGGATCAGGCGAGTTACAGCCGACACCTGATGGATCTGACGGTCCTGCAACACCGCAACGTCGGCAAGACCTTCCAGGGCGAAGTCCCCGACATCCATGCCTTCACGCTGGACGCGCTGGTCAGACAGATGCGCAAGGACCACCCGCAAGCGAGCACCGCGAAGCTCGACAATGTCGAGATCAGCATCACCAGCCTGGTGGTCTGGGGCACTTTCGTTCTACCGGGTCAAACCGACACCCTGACGTTATCGCTCACCGAACTGGCGCTGCAAAATCTCGCCGGATTACCCTGGGGCAGCACCACCGTGAGCATCACCGACGGAACGCCGGTGCCGGGCTGGATGACCGCGGACTACCTGAAAAAACTGGTGACCACGGTCGACATTGGCGCGACCTACCCCGCGATGCTCAAAAGCCGGCTGATCGAAAACCTGACCCAGGCAAGCGCACTCAAGCGGCTCTACACCGAGCAGTTGCCAGTGGAACTTCCGTTGCTGGCGTTGCAGCAAAAAATTCGCGGCAACGCGGGGCTGGACGAACAGGGGTATCGATACGTGATTGCCGCGTTCGCCTCCACCACCATGGATAGAATGGTGGACGAGCAAGAAATCGTGGTACGCCCGCTGGCATTCATCCCACCGCATCGAGCGGATACCACGCCTGACACGGTGACCAACATGTTCGTCATCGGCCCGCGCCAGATGGACAAGGGGCCTTGCGTGCTCTTTCGCCCCCTGCTCAACCCGCCGCTGCTTCAGTACCCGTCGCGAAGCAATCTGCTGTACGCGATCCAGCACTCCAGATCACTCAGGGAATCGGTGCTGGCCTGGTTGCCAGACAACGCTCGTTTCAACTACAGCCAGTATGTGTTTCCCGCAAAGTTTCCCTCGATCTGGATCGTGCCGCAGTTGTTGGTCGATCCCACGGTCGCGCTCGACTTGCGAGGGCCCGTCTCGCTGTCCGCAAGCGTTATCGAAAAGGATCTGCTGGACACGCTGTTCAACGCGACCGTTCAAGCCATGATCACCCAGGCAGACCGGCAGTCGGTATCTAACGCCGAAGCGCGCTGGGCGACGCTCAAGCAAGGCGGCTGGCTGGTGCTCAACGCGGCGCTGCCGTTCCTGGGGCGCACTGTCGGGGCTGCCGCATGGATCTGGCAGATCGTGGATGATTTGCAGGCCATCAGCGATGCGGGGAACGAGGAACAGGCCACACTCGACTGGTCAGCCCTGACCGATATTTTGATGGCGTTGGGCATGGTGCTCGCCCATCGTGCGGCCACCCGTAAACAGGCTCGACGCACGTTGGTCGAGCCGCTGGAGACAACCGTTTCACTGCCGGAAAAGATCGCTCCAGGCATACCCAAAAGCGTGCGTTTGCCGGACATTGCCGGCACTGATCTTCCCGCCACCCATGCAACATCGCTCAATGCGATCAACGCGCTGAATCGATCGCGGCCGGGCATGGCATCTGTACTGGATAACCTGAAAATCCCCCAGCCCGAAGGGCTGGCCAAACCGGCGAGTGACGGTGCCCATCAACATCTCTATGCGCATGAGCAAACGTGGTACGCGCCGGTGGGTGAGCGATGGTTCGAGGTGCAACTCAACGACGACGAGCAGGTGCAAATCATCGATTCACGTCAGCAGCCTGCGCGCATTGGCCCCTTGTTGACCTACACCGCCGGCGGCCAGTGGGTCATCGATCTTCGCTTACGCTTGCGCGGTGGCGGATTGCCCAGTCGCCTCAAGAAAATGCAGCTGGAGAACCGGGCAAAGCTATTGGAAAAGCGAACCGTGCTCACGGCGTTCGATGAGAAGCAGGAAACCATGCGACTACAGCGCACAGAAGCTCGCAAGCTCATGCTCGAGGCCAAGCCAGAGGTCGCCGCCACTGCACGACAACAGTACCTCGACGAGCTGGATACGCAGTACAAGGCCTATGACGATCACATTCAGGCCCTCAAGGCACAGAACACCCTGGAGACTATTCCCAATTACCGCACGGCGATGATCGATCGCCTTTCGCTGCAGTTGTTTCTGACGCAGTCGTGGCTGGATGAATCCTCTGCCGGGTTTCGCGAAAGCTTGCGGGCCACTCTGGTGTTGCTCGACGACACAACCGCGCCACCCTCGGCAGAGCGCCTGGCAGCCTTCGAAAAAATGACCGATCTGACCCAAGGTTTCATCGAGAAGATCGAGGCCGCGCACTCACGCTTTCAGGAACTGAGCCTTTTAGGCAGGGAGGCCGCCGAGGTAAGCAAGGCCTACCGCAGTAAGCTCCCGCGCTACTCGATCAATGACCTCAAGCTGCTGCAGGTATCGCTGGGGCGGGAGCTGTGCCTCAAGGCTGGCCCACCGGAAACACTGGCGGACGCGACGCACACCCTGGAAAACCTGATCAATGACGCGGCCATGAATATCCAGAGCGCCCTGGACCTGAGCACTGATGAAAGCCTGAACAACCTGGCTGAGCGGATTGAGACGATGAGCACGCTGGCGGAACAGTTTTCGGTGATCGACCAGCGTTGTCTCGACATCGTCGAGGAGTACCCGGAGCACATCGTGACAGAGCGACTTGAACGGGTCCGCGCGCGTATCGCCGGGTTCAACAAGGACACGGTGGACCGGTTGGCGAATCTGTTGCGTGAGCAACGGCTCGTCGAACCGGTAGCCGGCCCTTCCAGATCGCCGTCGACTCCGTCCAGAAGGATCATCAAGACCCGATATAAAGGCACGCTAATCGGGGAACCACGAAGAGACGCGGCAGGACAGGAAACCGATCTGGTCGATGTGAAAGCGCCGCTGACGGGTAAAGTCATCGCAACATTCCACGAAAAAACCCCGGGAGTGTGGCTTGTCAGGGAGACGCATGAAGCGTCACCGGTCAACGCGAAACCCGACCTGGCCAAAAGCACCGGGACGGGAAAGGCATTGCTCGATCAATTACCAGCGTTCCACCGGCGCATCGACGCCCACGTCAGCAGTGCTCAACGCATTCCGGTAGAGATCGAGGACATGTACCACCAGCATGGCGCACGCCTGCGCGAGGCCGGGGAAGCGATCGTCAGCGCGTTGACGGCGCTCAATCTCACCGATGATCCCACGACGTCGGCCGCCACTCTGAGCAAGAGCCTGGACGCCGCAGCTACCGCCCTTTACGAAAAAGGCCACATCACGCGCGTACAGATGATCAAGCAACAACCTCCGACGGCAGCGAGGATCGGATGGCTCAAGGAAAAAAAAGAGGTGGAAATATCGAAAAACGCCACACGTCGCCGGCTTAAAGGGCCGCGCAAGGATTATCTGGATGAGTACGAGGTGCTCGATCTCAAGACACACAAGGTGCTGTGGTACGCGCATTTTCACTATGCCGATCCAACCGCCCCTGTCGGATCATTCACCGCGGCACACGTGAAAACCGCGGGGCAACGCCTGTTAGGTGGGGCCTTCGATGTGCGCGGCTACAGCGACCAGGATCTCATTGCCATCTATCGCAGCGAGATCAGTCGAACCCTGGCCACCAGCGTGTTTTTTTCCTGAATCAGCGATTCATTCAAACCCGCCACACCTGCCGCAAGCGTGCCAGGGCCGATTCGATCGCCGGCTCTGGCACTGCGGCAAAATCCTCCCCTGTCGATCAAGGGCCGCCAAGAGTGCCCGTGGGGCTCCGCTGCACCGCTATCCTCCCATGCAGTCATCCTCGACGATCCAGCCCTGGGTGCGCTCGGCCCAGTCCAATAATTTCAGACGTTGCACCAGACGTATAACCTCACCGGTCAGATACCAAGTGCAAATTTGGTGACGATTCGAAGAACTCCGCCTCCGGTGCAAAGAGGCCGCCATAATCAGCCTTTATTATAAATAGCTTTTGTTACGTAATTCTTTTCCCGCCTGCCTGAAAGTTATTCAAACGCGAAATTACGGTGTTTGTGTTGAGTCGAAGCGATAGTTACTGTCTTCCCGTTGCATTCAGAAATGATGTTCGTCATTCGTCGCAATTTTTTTTTGGTAGCCTCAGTGTGATCTCGAAAGAGGCAGCTTACAACTTATTCGAATGAGGCTTTATCGCCGTGAATTTCCACGGCGTTAGCCCGCCAATTGCGTTTTTTAGTGAGCCCGGCATGGGCGCAATCTCCTGACCGGAGGATAAACGCTATCAACATAGGCACTAAATCAATGTTGAACTTAAAACAAGATATTCATGATGCGAGTCAGTGGAATGACTGGCGTTGGCAACAGAAAAATGCCATGCGTGACGAGCCAGCACTTCGCAAGGCATGCGGTGGCTGGAACGAAGAGATCAAAACCAATATTGAACGTAACTTGCAAGTCCGCAAGATGCAAATAACACCTTACTATATTGATTTGATCATGCGCTCGCTCAATAGCGGCCAGGTGACGGAACATCCACTGTGGCGGCAGGTAGTTCCCTACTGGAATGAACATGTGCCGGGTGACTACGACGGCACTTCGGAAAACTGGGAGCTGCATCATGAAATGAAAACGCCCATCTGCCAGCACAAGTATGATAACCGCGTCATCTTGCGGATGACTAATACCTGCAATGCATATTGCCAGTTCTGCTTCGAAGCCTTGCGTACCTTGCAAATCGATACCAGGAAGGTCAATGCCAACACCAATTCGTTTCTGGACTCGGTAGAGTACGTGCGCAACAACCCCGCCATCGAAGAGGTGATCCTCAGCGGCGGGGACCCGCTTATGCTGGCTGACCGCCGATTGGAAGAGAACCTGGCGGCGTTGCGCTCGATCAGTGAAGACTTGTTGATCCGTATTCATTCACGTGCCTTGAGCTTCAACCCGTTTCGCGTCACTGACGAGTTGATCACCATGTTGGAGAAGTACAAGGTGAACGCCTTTGGCGTGCATGTATGTCACCCACTTGAACTCAGTGAAGATTTCTCAAAGGCAGTTAAACGTATTCAGGGTGCCGTTCCGATTGTCTTCTCCAACATGCCATTGTTACGTGGCGTGAATGACGATGAAGCCACATTACATAAACTGTTTATTGACCTCTATCGCCTGGGTGTGAAGCCGTATTATCTGTATCATTTCATGCCGTTTTCACCAGGCGCATCGGAATACCAGGCTTCGATCAGTCAGGTCATCGCCATTATGAATCGCCTGAAGCGGCGAGTGTCGAACATTGCCCTACCCGAATATGTTCTGCCGCACGCACAAGGCAAGTTCACCGTGCCACTGCTGGATTTCGAAAAGCCTGAGGAATTGCCGTATTTTGAAACTGGAAATGGGCAACGCAATTACCACTTCCGCAACTGGGAAGGTCAATGGTGCAGTTGGCAGGATGCCTGAATCAACTTACGGAATGAGGCACTATCGAACATGAAAAAAGACGCCATCCTTTATATCGATATCGATGACAACTTTTTCGCTCGCTATAGGTATCGTGAGCCGCACTTTGCTGCAGCCCGCGCCCAGGGCTTAGTCTGTTTAACGGCAGGCGTGGCCGGGCGTAAGCACCTGCAACGGCTTTTAGATGACAGTGATGACGTATTCCTGCTCGATACACTCAGCGAGCTTGCCATTATGAACCTGGTTGGCCAGCTTGATGGGCAATATCAAATACGTGCGATTTTCTGCTATGCCGGGCATCCGTCTACGCAAGGTGAAGTGGGTTGTATTGTTGCGCAGGCCTCTAAGCGGCTTGGTCTGGTTTATAGCTCTCCTGACGCCATTGCCATGTGTAATAACAAGTTCCTGATGCGCAGAGCGATGAAAAAGCATGATCTCCACTCCGTGCCGTTCGCTTTGTGCAGCAATGAACAGGAACTCCAGGCAGGCGCTGATCAGGTGGGTTATCCGCTCATCGCCAAACCGGCCTATGGCGGCGCTTCGGCGTTTATCAAGAAGTGCTCCAACTGGGCAGAGCTGAGCAATCATTACGCGCACTTCCTCAAGGATCACGCCAGATCCGCTTTCGCGGACTTCTACGGCTGTGTGCATCGCCTGCCTGATGACGGTGGGCGGCAATATGACTACGTTCCAGGGCGCAGCATCCTGTTGGAAGGCTACATACCCGGCGTCGAAGGCAGTGTGGAATGTGTAATCGTCGGCGAGCGGATCCATCCGCTGCTGATCAACGAAAAACTGCTACTGACCGAGCGCAGTGGCACGGTCCTCGAGAACGTATTGATCTCCCCGCCGACGTCGTTTACCGAGGCCCAGTGCCGGCAGATCCGCCAGTACGCCGTAGATTGCCTGCGTGCGGTTGGTCTGACGAATGCCGTGGTGCATCTTGAGTTTCGGATGACTGACGAAGGGCCTGTGGTCATTGAGATCAACCCGCGTTTGGGGGGGCTCTATGTCAACGCGGCGTTCCGTGACCTGACCGCTATCAATCCTCATCAGCTATATGTGTCATTACTGCTGGGCGAGCAGGGCATAAATGCCCGACTGGAAGCTGGCGCACGCAAGTTCGCCGATGCCGCGCAACGCTACGCGATGCTGGCGATCTATCCGCAGCACAATGGCTACTTCAAGGGTATTGAGGGGCTGCAGTTCCTGGATCAAAACGCGTCGGTGCTGGAGTATGCCCAGCAGGATCCTGGCAACTATATTGACGCGGATATCGAGGAACACTACTTGCTCAAGTGCTGGGCCATGGTCGACGATGCCGCCCACGCGCATGCTTTGCATGATGCGATCAGGCAAAACCTGCGCGTCATCATCGATGACAAGGTTGCAGGCTAGCCTTATGGACATCCCACAAATTTCAGCGCATTTGCGCGAGCATCACTTTTGCCATCGCCGCGACTTTCGCGAATTGATTTCGATTGAACCCGGTGAAGAGGAGAGTTTCCGGGCGTACTGGTCAAACCTGGTGCGCGACGAGGCATTCAAGGAGTACACCCACCGCGAACGCCGCATCTTGCGCTATCGTTTGCTGCCTTCGCAGCAGTTGCAAATCGACAGGAATGCCGCCTACAAATCATCCGTCACCTATGCCATCAAGTATCGCCAAGGGGTGAATCACTTGAGCTATTGCGAGGATGGCTTCATCGAGCATCCGCTCCTGCAGAAACTGCTGGCCACGGACCTCGCTGTGATCGGACCGCACTTGGGCGAACAGACTTATACAATTGATATCCACCAGTTTCGGGTCAGGGCGGATGCGCAATCCAGCAGCCCGACCACCTCGGGGATCCACCAGGATGGCCTGGATTGGGTGTTCATGCACTTCATTGACCAGCGCAATACGGTGTCGGTGGTCTCGGAGGTCTTTGCCACTGAAACGGAGCAGGTCCGGTTGTTGAGCCAGACAATGGAGCAATTTCTCGAAACCATCGTGATCAACGACCGCAGGCTCTACCATCGGGCCGGCGATGTGCAGCCTCAGGCCGATTCGGTGACAGCCTGGCGCGATGTGCTACTGGTGGGTTTTAGCACTTTGCCCACTGACGACGAGGCGCTGCCTTCATGAGCCATGATCAGCCGTTGGCCCGGTCGATCCGAAACGAGCGCTTGATCATCTTTGCCCGAGGCGTCTCGGATTTCGGCGCATTCCTCAACATGGTGGCGTTGTCCACCTATGTTTATTGGCTCAGCCAAAGCGTCGTGTTTGTCAGCATCTTCCTGGCATGCCGCGTAACCGGCGGTATTGTCGCCAGCCTGATCGGTATCCCGTTTTTCCGGCGTTTTTCCGGACGCGGCACGCTGGCGGTGCTGGACTTAGTCAGGGCGCTGGTATTGATGCCGCTGCTGGTTTTGATACCGGCGCATCAGCTGAGCATATTGCCCTTTATCGCCTTTGGGATCGGTATGTGCAACTCGCTGTTCGCCATTGGCCTTAACAGCCAGTTACCCATCTGGGTAGCGCCTGAGCGGCGCGTGAGCACCAATGCATGGATCACCTCTGCTGCTGCCACCGGCGCGGTCTTTGGCAGTTTGCTCTCCGGGCTTTTGATCGCCGCGGGGGGATTTGAAGCGGTGTTTGCAGTCAACATCGGCACCTATATCGTGGCCGCTATCCTGATCCTGCCATTGCGCGCGTTGTATTCAGTCGCCGTTGTCGCACATCGGGGGCTCTGCGCCGAGTGGCGCGAACTGACGAAAGGGCTACGCGGTGCGCCTGTGCTGGCCGCCATGTTGATAATCAGCATGCTCGATACTCTCGGCAGTGCAGCGCACAACGTAGGCTGGCCGGTGCTGTCGCAGTACATTTCCCCTGACACGGCAAAAACGGTTATGGGGTACCTGCTGGCGGTCTGGGCCTGTGGCAAGTTCGCAGGGGCGCGTCTGGCCAGTGCGGTTTTGAAAAATCGTGGCACTCAAGTCTTGGAACGCCTGTTCATGGTAGGCGTGGCGTTGATGTCCAGTGGTTTTATCCTGACCTTTCAGCAAACCGAGCTGTGGCTGGCGTTGATGTTGGTGGGAGGGGCCGGCCTGGGGGATGGTTTGTCCGAGGTGGCCTTGATCTCCCGCGCACAAGGTGAACCCGATAGCCTGCGCCTGCCGCTGTTCAGTTTATTGACGTTGATTCAGATGGCCGGTTTCGGAGTGGGCATGTTGGTAGTCGGGCCATTTTATTTGGCGTGGACCCCGGCCCAAGTGATTGTTTTGTTCCATGGATTACCTTTAACCGCACTGATCGTCATGGGGATATGGATGAACAGGCTGAAGATCGACGTTGGTGAACGGAAGAAATGTTGAGTGCGCCAGATGTAACCCGCATCACGCTTGTCTTTGCGTGATACGCAGGGTGTTCATACCCGCCAGACTTCCCGCAAGCGTTCCAGCGCCAACTTGATCTCCGTCTCTGGCACCGCGGCAAATCCCAGCACCAGCCCGGCACGCTGATCGATGGGTACTTGGGTATCCGGCAGCCAGTAATTGCTCAGGCCATTGATTTCCACGCCCACCCCTTCTGCTTGCTCGATCAACTGTTGCTCTCTGGCTACGCTGTTGACCGAAACCGTCAGGTGTAGCCCGGCGGAGACGGCGGGCAGGCTGCCCACACCCGCGATGCCTTTCGGCCAACCGTCCAGCAGGCAATTTCGGCGGCTCAAGGCAGCCCGCCTCATGCGACGAATGTGTCGCTGAAAGTGCCCGGCCGCCATGAATTCGGCCATCACCGCTTGAGTGCTGACTTCCGAGTGCCGGACGTCCACTGCCCGGCGTTGCGAAAACGCCTGCACCAGCGCCGGCGGCAATACCAGATATCCCAGGCGTAGCGCCGGGAAGGCGACCTTGCCAAAAGTCCCGACGTACAAAACCCTCCCTTGCCGATCAAGCGCCGCCAACGGTGACAGTGGCGCGCCGCTGTATCGGTATTCGCCGTCGTAGTCGTCCTCGACGATCCAGCCCTGGGTACGCTCGGCCCAGGCAAGCAATTCAAGGCGTCGCGCCAGGCTCATGACCACGCCTGTCGGGTACTGATGCGAAGGGGTGACATAGGCGAGGCGACAATCGTCGAGCGCGTCCAATTGCGCACAGTCGATACCCTCACTGTCCACTGTCACCCCATGCAAGCGCGCCCCAGCCACGGCGAAGGCATGACCGGCGGCCCGATACCCCGGGTTTTCAATCGCCACTCCATCGCCCGGCTCCACCAGCAACTGTGCACAAAGGCTGATCCCCTGCTGCGCGCCACTGGTGATCACAATTTGCTCAGCAGTGCATTGCATGCCCCGCGAGCTGCGCAAATACGCGGCGATCATCCCGCGTAACCGCGCATCGCCTGCCGGATCGCCATAACACAGCTGCTGCAAATCCGGTTTACGCCAGAAAGCCGCATTCAGCTTGGCCCAAACCTCAAAAGGGAACAGATCGAAGGCCGGAACACCCACCCGAAAAGCACGCGGCGGGCCGCTCGGTGGCGCCGGCAAATGATTCTTTTCAACCCGTCCCAAAGCGCCCTTGTGGATAACTTTACTGGATGGAACCACAGGCATATCGAGCCAATTTGTGGATAAGGCTGTGGGTAAGCCTGTAGATAACCCTGTGGATACTTTTGTGGATATTTTTTTTGCCGGAAGCACGGCCGACGATAATTGCGCGACATAAGTCCCGTCACCGACGCGCCCTTCGATAAACCCCTCGGCATACAACTGGTCGTAGGCCCTTACGACGCTGTTGCGTGAAATCGCCAATGCCGCCGCAAGATCGCGGCTGGCCGGCAATCGCGTGCCGCTGGCCAGTCGCCCATCGAGCACGCGCACCCGTAATGCCTGATAAAGCTGAAGACTCAGGCCCTGGCGACGGTCAAGTTCAATACCGGCCGGGTTGAACGACAAGGACAACGTTTCGCTATTCATCTTAATGGACCTATGAAATTGGTCATTAATGGCTCTTACAACAGACCAATAGCCTGCCTAGGATGCAGGCATTCGCCAAGGAAATTCTTGCCATGTACACGCCCCGTGCCTTTGCCATCGATGAATTGTCCCAGTTGCACGAACTGATTCTCGCCACCCGCCTCGCCATTTTGGTGACCCACGGCGAACACGGTTTGCAAGCCAGCCATGTGCCCGTACTGCTCCATCGCGAACAAGGTCCGAACGGCACGCTGTACGGGCATTTGGCCAAGGCCAATCCGCAGTGGAAAGAGCTGCGCGATGGTGCCGAAGCCCTGCTGATTTTTCCCGGCGCCGATGCGTACGTCAGCCCGGGCTTTTATCCAGGCAAGGCCGAGCACGGCAAAGTCGTCCCGACCTGGAACTACGTCGCCGTACACGCCTACGGCCGTGCCGAAACCTTCAGTGATGGCGGCCGGCTGCTCGACATCGTGAGTACCCTCACCGATCGCCATGAGGCCGGCCGCGCCCAACCGTGGAAGGTCGCCGACGCCCCCGCCGACTACATTGACGGCATGCTCAAGGCCATTGTCGGTTTCGCCGTGCCCATCGAACGCCTGGAGGGCAAGCGCAAGCTCAGCCAAAACCGTAATCCTGCCGATATCGCCGGCGTGCGCGAGGGGCTCGCCGCCAGCCCCGACGCGCAGGACCAGGCCCTCGCCCACTTGATGCGTTAAGGAATGAACATGAGTCAGATCGACATCCGCCAGGTCAGCGCCGACGACCACGCCGCCTGGCTGCCGCTGTGGCAGGCCTACCTGTGCTTCTACAAAACCGAATTGCCCCAGGCTGTGACTGACAGCACCTGGCAGCGCATGCTTGACCCGAACGAACCCACCCACGCCGCATTGGCCTGGGCCGATGGCAAAGCGGTGGGCATGGTGCATTTCATCTACCATCGTTCGAACTGGGCCATCGAAAATTCCTGCTACCTGCAAGACTTGCTGGTGGCGCCCGGAACCCGCGGCACTGGCATCGGTCGCCAGCTGATCGAATTCGTCTACAGCACCGCCAAGGCTGACGGCTGCAACAAGGTGCACTGGCTGACTCACGAAACCAACGCCACCGCGATCCAGCTCTACGAGCGCATCGCCGAACGTCCGGGTTTCATCCAGTTTCGTAAAGCCATTTAAGGCTCAAGGAGAACAGCATGTCGACTTCACTCGCCGAATGGAAAGGCGCCCCGGCGCCAACGGTTCAAACCATCGAAGGGCGCTTCATCCGCCTGGAAAAACTCGACCCGGCGCGCCACGGCGACGCCTTGTTCCAAGCCCTGCAAGGCCCGGGTGCCGATCCGAAACTCTGGGATTACTTGCCCTACGGTCCCTTTCCCGAGCGCAGCGCCTTCAACGACTGGCTGAACAATCACGCCGCCCACAGCGACCCGTATTTCTTCAGCGTGATCGATCGTGCCAGCGGCGAGGTACAAGGCATCCTCAGCCTGATGTCCATCGTCCCGGCCCAGGGTCGTATCGAAATCGGCCACGTCACCTTCGGCGCTCCGATGCAGCGCTCGCCGAAAAGCACAGAAGCGGTTTACCTGCTGGCCAAAGAGTCCTTCGCCCTCGGTTACCGGCGCCTGGAATGGAAATGCAACAACGGCAACGCGCGCTCCAAATACGCAGCCGAGCGTTTGGGCTTCAGTTTTGAGGGAGTGTTTCGTCAACACATGGTGGTCAAGGGACAGAACCGTGATACGGCGTGGTACTCGATCCTGGATTCGGAATGGCCGGCGATCGGGGCGGGGTTCGAGCGGTGGTTGAGTGATGAAAACCAGACGGGGTCGGGGCAGGTGAAGACGCTTGCCGAGTGCCGGAGCTAAAGATCGCAGCCTTCGGCAGCTCCTACAGGGTCCGGCGTTTCTTCAGTATAAAAAAAGGGGAGCACATGCTCCCCCGAGGTTTAAAGCGTTGTACCGAGGCTGTTAACTCAGCCTTCGATCTCGATCAGGATCTCGCCCGGGTTCACCCGGTCGCCCTTGGCCACGTGAATGGCGGTGACTTTGCCGGCGATGGCGGCCTGGACTTCGGTTTCCATCTTCATCGCTTCGGTGATCAGCACGGCCTGGCCCGCCTTGACGGTGTCGCCCTCCTTGACCAGCACATCAACGATGTTGCCCGGCATGGTGGTGCTGACGTGACCCGGTGCAGAGGCTTGCTTGCGCTTGCTGCTGCCACCGCTGACGAATTCGTTGAGCGGCTCGAACACCACTTCTTCCGGCATGCCGTCGATGGACAGGTAGAAGTGACGCTTGCCTTCGGACTTGACGCCGACACCGGTGATGTCGACGCGGTAGGTTTCGCCGTGGACGTCGATGACGAATTCGGTCGGAACGCCTTCACCGCCAGCCGAAGCCACGCCGCCCGCTTCGGGAATCGGCAGCAGCACTTCCGGAGTCAGGGTGCCGGCAGCGCGCTCTTCGAGGAACTTGCGGCCGATGTCCGGGAACATGGCGAAGGTCAGCACGTCTTCTTCAGACTTGGCCAAGGCACCGATGTCAGCACGCAGCTTGGCCATTTCCGGCTTGAGCAGGTCGGCCGGGCGAACATCGATCACTTCTTCGCTGCCGATGGCCTGGCGACGCAGTTTCTCGCTCACGGTGCCCGGAGCCTTGCCGTAGCCGCCTTGCAGATACAGCTTCACTTCGTTGGTGATGGTCTTGTAGCGCTCGCCGGCCAGCACGTTGAAGAACGCCTGGGTGCCGACGATTTGCGAGGTCGGGGTTACCAGCGGCGGGAAGCCCAGGTCTTCGCGAACACGCGGGATCTCTGCCAGCACTTCGCTCATGCGATTGAGTGCGCCCTGCTCTTTGAGCTGGTTGGCCAGGTTGGAGATCATGCCGCCCGGAACCTGATTGACCTGCACACGAGTATCGACCGCGGTGAATTCGCTTTCGAACTGGTGGTACTTCTTGCGCACGGCATAGAAGTACAGGCCGATCTCTTGCAGCAATTCCAGATTCAGGCCGGTGTCGAATTCGGTGCCTTTAAGGGCCGCGACCATCGACTCGGTGCCTGGGTGGCTGGTGCCGGAAGCGAAGCTTGAGATGGCGGTGTCGATGTGGTCGGCACCGTTTTCGATGGCCTTGAGCTGGCACATCGCGGCCAGGCCAGCGGTATCATGGGAGTGGATGAACACGGGCAGCGATTGCTCGGCTTTCAACGCCCGAACCAATTCGCCGGTGGCGTATGGCGTCAGCAGGCCGGCCATGTCCTTGATCGCCACCGAGTCGCAACCCATGGCTTCCATTTGTTTGGCCTGGGCCACGAACGCATCGATGGTGTGCACCGGGCTGGTGGTGTAGGCGATGGTGCCCTGGGCATGCTTGCCCGCCGCTTTCACCGCTTCGATGGCCACGCGCAGGTTACGCACGTCGTTCATGGCGTCGAAGATACGGAACACGTCGATGCCGTTGACCGCTGCCTTGGCGACGAAGGCCTTGACCACGTCGTCGCTGTAGTGGCGGTAGCCCAGCAGGTTCTGGCCGCGCAGGAGCATTTGCAGACGGGTGTTAGGCAAGGCCGCGCGCAGTTGGCGCAGGCGCTCCCACGGGTCTTCTTTCAGGAAGCGTACGCAGGCGTCGAATGTCGCGCCGCCCCAGCATTCCAGCGACCAGTAGCCGACCTTGTCGAGCTTGTCGCAGATGGGCAGCATGTCTTCGGTGCGCATGCGCGTCGCGAGCAGCGATTGGTGGGCGTCGCGCAGGATGGTGTCGGTTACATGAATCTTCTTGCTCATTGTTCTATTCCTCACAGGCCTGCGTGGGCGGCGATGGCGGCGGCGATGGCCAGGGCCAGCTCTTCGGGTTTGCGCTTGATCGAGTAGTTGGTCAGTTCAGGGTGGCTTTCAACGAAGCTGGTGTTGAACTGGCCGCTACGGAATTCCGGGTTACGCAGGATTTCCTGGTAGTACGCGGCGGTGGTCTTGACCCCTTGCAAACGCATGTCGTCCAGGGCACGCAAGCCACGGTCCATCGCCTCTTCCCAGGTCAGCGCCCACACCACCAGTTTCAGGCACATGGAGTCGTAAAACGGTGGAATGGTGTAGCCGGTGTAGATCGCTGTGTCGGTACGCACGCCAGGGCCGCCGGGGGCGTAGTAGCGCGTGATCTTGCCGAAGCTCGGCAGGAAATTGTTTTTCGGGTCTTCGGCGTTGATCCGGAATTGCAAGGCGAAACCACGGTGGTGGATGTCTTCCTGTTTCACCGAAAGTGGCAGGCCGGACGCGATGCGGATCTGCTCACGAACAATATCGATGCCGGTGATTTCTTCGGTGATGGTGTGTTCCACCTGCACCCGGGTGTTCATCTCCATGAAGTACACCTCGCCCTCGGCGAGCAGGAACTCCACGGTACCGGCGTTCTCGTAACCCACGGCTTTGGCCGCACGCACCGACAGGTCGCCGATGTAGGCACGCTGTTCCGGCGTCAGCTGCGGGCTTGGTGCGATCTCGATCAGCTTCTGGTTGCGGCGCTGGATCGAGCAATCACGCTCGAACAGGTGCACCACGTTGCCAAAGCTGTCGCCAAGAATCTGCGCTTCGATGTGTTTGGGATTGACGATGCATTTTTCCAGGAACACTTCGGCCGAACCGAAAGCTTTGGTGGCCTCGGAAATCACTCGCGGGAACGCCTGTTCGAGTTCTTCGCGGCTGTTGCAGCGACGGATACCGCGGCCGCCACCACCGGAGGTGGCCTTGAGCATCACCGGATAGCCGATGCGATCGCCTTCGGTCAGGGCTTCTTCGATGCCCGAGACATTGCCTTCGGTACCCGGCGTGACCGGCACGCCCGCCTTGATCATGCTGCGGCGGGCTTCAGTCTTGTCGCCCATGCGACGAATGACTTCAGCCGATGGACCGATGAATTTGATACCGCGTTCGGCGCAGATGTCTGCCAGTTCCGCATTTTCCGAGAGGAAACCGTAGCCGGGGTGCAAAGCATCGCAACCGGTTTCCACCGCCAGGTTCACCAGCTTGCGCGGGTTCAGGTAACCGGCCAGCGGCTCGGCGCCAATGCTGTGGGCCTCATCCGCACGTTTCACGTGCAAGGCATGGCGGTCGGCGTCGGAATAGATCGCGACCGAGCGAATGCCCATTTCGGCGCAGGCACGTACGATTCGTACGGCAATCTCACCACGGTTGGCGATCAGGATCTTTTTTATCACTTGGAGTTTCCCTTGAGCCGGTAGTACCCACGACCCGCTAGACCCAGGTCGACGCGTGACCAAATGTTTCAATTTGGTCGCAGGCCCACACTAGCGCCCACAAGGGATTAACAAAAATGAATAATTATTGGGTCATGCATAAGTAAAGACTTATAGTTGCGGCATCAGCCTGCGGCGAGAGTGCCTGTAAAATGCGTAAGTCCTTGATGCGTATGACATTGCGTCAATTGCAAATCTTCAACGAGGTCTGTGATTTGCGCTCCTACAGCCGCGCAGCCGACGAAATGTCGCTCACACAACCCGCCGTCAGCCTACAGATTCGTCAACTTGAGGAGCTGATTGGTCAGCCTTTGTTCGACTACGTCGGCAAAAAACTCTACATGACGGAAGCCGCTGAAGCACTGCAACGCGCCAGCCGGGACATTTTCGGGCGCCTGGAAAACCTCGACATGCAATTGTCCGACATGCAGGGCTCACTGCAGGGCCAGCTGAAACTGGCGGTGGAATCCAGCGCCAAGTACTTCGTCCCGCACCTATTCGCCGCGTTCAAGCGCCAGCATCCGGAGGTCAATCTGCAACTGACGGTGGTCAACCGCGGCCAGGTGATTCGGCGTCTGTCCGATAACCGCGATGACCTGGTGATCATGTCGATGGTGCCGCAGGACATGGGCCTGGAATTCCTGCCATTCCTCAACAACCCGATTGTCGCGGTCGCACCGCCCGATCACCCGCTGTGCCATATGGGGCCGCTGCGCCTGCAGGATCTTGAGCCCTACACGCTGCTGCTGCGCGAAACGGGCTCCGGTACGCGCCTGGCGTGTGAAGAGTATTTCAAAGAGAAACGCGTGCACTTCAACCAGACCCAGGAAGTCTCGTCGGCCGAAGCCCAGCGTGAATGCGTGTTGGCGGGTCTGGGCGTGGCGCTGTTGACGCGCCACGCCCTGAACCTGGAACTGGCAACCGGCGGGCTGATCGAGCTGCCGGTCGAAGAGCTGCCGCTGTTCCGCAGCTGGTGCCTGGTGCAAGCCAAGGCTAAACGGCTGTCACCGGTGGCTCATGCCTTCCTGGCATTCGTTCGCAGCGAGCGGGTGCAGATCAGCGGGCTGGTTGAGCGTTTCGACGGGAAGCTGTCGATGCGGCCTGCCAGTAGTTGAGTTCGGACTCTTCCGGAAAATCGCCGATTTCGGCGAGAAGCTGACGCTGCTCGCAGCGATCTTCAATAGCGCGGCGAAACTCCATGCGGCGCTGGTCTTCCTGCTGACGACGGGTTCTGACGGCGCTGTTGCGTTCTTCGTAGGGCTGGGCCATTTCGAGTCTCCCAAGGCGAGTACGGGAGCTTCAAGATAGGCGCGAGGCATGACGGTTTGGCGGCTTGGGCGTTACAGGCTGATGAATGTTGAAAAGCAAAGATCGCAGCCTTCGGCAGCTCCTACAATGGAATGCATTCCCCCTGTAGGAGCTGCCGAAGGCTGCGATCATTTGCTTTTAATCGTCCAGCGCTTTCACCGACTTGGGCGACAGCCGCAAGCTGCGCAGGCTGCGTTTGACGCTCTTGAGGTGGTTGACCAGGCTTGGCCCACGCGCCATGGCCACGCCCATTGCCAATACGTCGATCACCACCAGGTGAGCGATGCGCGAGGTCAGCGGCGTATAGATTTCGGTGTCCTCATGCACGTCGATTGCCAGGTTGACGGTCGACAGCTCGGCCAGCGGCGTCTGGCTTGGACACAGGGTGATCAACGAAGCTCCGCTCTCGCGCACCAGGTTGGCGGTGATCAGCAGATCCTTGGAACGTCCGGACTGGGAAATGCAGATCGCTACATCGCTCGGCTTCAAGGTCACCGCCGACATCGCTTGCATGTGCGGGTCTGAATACGCCGCCGCGGTCAGCAGCAAACGGAAAAACTTGTGTTGCGCATCTGCCGCTACCGCGCCCGAGGCACCGAAGCCATAGAACTCCACGCGCTGGGCCTGGGACATCAGCGTCACCGCTCGCTGCAACTCCACCGGATCGAGCTTCTCGCGAACCTCCATCAGGGTGTGCAGGGTGGTGTCGAAGATTTTCAAACTGTAGTCGGCGACCGAATCATCTTCGTGGATCGCGAACTGTCCGAAACTCGCGCCTGCGGCCAGGCTCTGGGCCAGCTTCAACTTCAGATCCTGGAATCCCGAGCAACCAATGGCGCGGCAGAAACGCACGATGGTCGGTTCGCTGATGCCGACACTATGGGCCAGGTCGGCCATGGAGCTGTGCATCACGGCCGCGGGGTCAAGCAGCACGTGATCGGCGACCTTGAGCTCCGACTTGCGTAACAGGTGACGAGACTGGGCGATGTGTTGCAGCAGATTCAAAGGGATGGACTCTTTGTTATTGGCAGGTGCCGGGGATGTAGCACGCTTGTAGTTATACTACATGAATCGGCTTTTTGCCTGCTCA
Organism: Pseudomonas fluorescens; assembly: GCF_902498195.1. Classification (GTDB taxonomy): domain Bacteria; phylum Pseudomonadota; class Gammaproteobacteria; order Pseudomonadales; family Pseudomonadaceae; genus Aquipseudomonas; species Aquipseudomonas fluorescens_BU. Next base: position 221,671 of record NZ_CABVIY010000008.1, read on the forward strand.
ATGCGTAACCACATCCCTCGATTTCAGGTGCTTGCGCCTCATGTAGCACCTGCGCTCGATGGTCAAGCACGCCTTCACTGCATGTCTTGTGGGAGCGAGACAACCCAGCAGTTCCCATCGGAACTATCCATTAGTTAGTTCATTTAAAACTACCAGAACATACAGACTTACAAATCAAACTAACAAATAACTCACAAGAAAAATATCAGATGGATATATTGAGTTCTCAGGAAGCAACAATCCTTAATTACAGGAGTTATATTATGACTATCGAAACAAAAGACTGGACCGCTCAAATTGACCGCATGCCAGGTGCCGCTTCTTTTCGCACCTTCGGCACTGTGACCGTCGCCCACGAAGGCATTACGCCAACGCTGACACTGAGTGCCATACAAGACAAATCCTTTAATTTGCGCCTCGAACTAAAGCTTGAAACTTCCGACAAAGTTGCCTTGCAAGTCGTTACCGATAAATTTGTCGAATACAAAACACTGGGCGACTCCAATGTCACCAGTGTCAGTATCTTTTTTGAAGGAAAGTTACTGCACCATATCGACGACGTTTTAATCACTCACTGAAAACATATCTGCTTCCTGGCTTCCCGTCGGCACTCAAGTGCCGGCGAGAAGTTAATTCATTCGATCAGTGCATTGCTCTCGCAGCAGGGCGCCCAACCCCTCCGCCTCTATCGGGCGACTGATCAGATACCCTTGCACCTCATCGCAGCGCTCACTCCTGAGAAAATCCAGTTGCTCGCGCCGCTCCACCCCTTCCGCCACGACTTTCAACGACAAACCATGCGCCATGGCAATGATTGCCCGGGTAATCGCCGCATCCTCCGTGCCCTCCCCCAGGCCACGAATGAACGCCTGATCGATCTTCACGTAGTCCACCGGGATACGTTTGAGGTAGCTCAAGGATGAATAGCCGGTACCGAAATCGTCGATGGCCAGCTTAACCCCCAGATCCCGCAGCTGCTGGAAGGTCGCGATGATGTGCTCGACGCTGTCCAGCAACTGGCTTTCAGTGAGTTCGAGCTCCAGGTAGTGTGGCGCCAGCCCCGTTTCCTCGAGCACTTGTCGCACCAGGCTGACCAGTTTGCCCTGTCGCAGCTGATGCACCGACAAATTGACCGAGACTCGAATCGGCTCAAGTCCCTGCCGCTGCCACTCGCAGGCCTGCCAGCAGGCCTGACGCAACACAAACTCGCCGATCGGACCGATCAGCCCGGTTTCTTCAGCCAGACCAATGAAATCACCTGGCGGCACCCGACCCATGGTCGGGTGATCCCAACGCACCAGTGCCTCGGCGGCATTCAACTTGCCCGTACCGAGGCACAGCTTGGGTTGGTAGAAGACCTTCAACTGCTTCTCTTCAACAGCTTTACGCAGTTGGTTTTCAAGCTGCAAACGCTCCAGCGTGCTGGCTTGGAGGCTGTCGGTGTAGAACTGGAAGTTATTGCCGCCCAGGTGCTTGGCGTGTTGCATGGCCATGTTCGACTGACTGACCAATGCGGAAATATCCCTTGCGCTGTCCGGCAAAAGGCTGATGCCCATCGATGCGCTGACCACCAGTTCATGGCCCTCGATCGTCACCGGTATTCGCAATTTGTTCGACAAGCGCGTCGCCACCCGCGCCAGACTCGAAAGGTTGCCGTAGGAGTTAAACAGCACGGCAAATTCGTCGCCGGACAAGCGGGCGATGGTGTCCGCTTCCGGCAACGCATTGACCAGTCGCCGGGCCATTTTCTGCAACAACTGGTCGGCAATTTCATGGCCAAGGCTGTCATTCAGCTGCTTGAAACGATCAAGATTGATGTGCAGCAGCGCCAGGCTGCGATAGCCACCCTGACGCACGCGCTGATGCGCCTCGCTGAGACGCTCGCGGAACATTGAACGGTTTGCCAGACCGGTGAGTTCGTCGTAATGGGTCAAGTAGCGCATGCGCTCTTCGGATTCACGCCGCGCTGAAAGATCCGCGAAGAAGCCGACAATGTGGCTCACCTTTCCCCGAGTATCCCGAACGGTATTCAAATGCAGCCATTGCGGATACATCTCACCGTTCTTGCGGGTTTCCACCAGTTCGCCCTGCCAGCTGCCGTGCTGCTCCAGCGCCTGATGAATCGTGCCGTAATGACGACGCGCATCGCGACTGCACGGCAATTCGACGACGTTGCGCCCGAGCATGTCCGCGATCTCATAACCGGTGACGCGACTGAAGGCCTGGTTGACCGCGATCAGGGCGTAATCCGGGTCGAGAATCACGATGCCTTCGCTGGCGGCCTCGAACACCATTGCCGCCAATTGCTGCTGCTCCTCCAGCGCCTTGCTGACGCTAATATCGCGGCGCGTGCCGACCATGCGGATCACCCGGCCACTTTCAGCACGCTCGACCGCTCGCCCGCGGTCCTCGATCCACACCCAGTGGCCGTCGGCGTGCCTCACGCGATACTCGATCTGGTAATCCTCGGTGCGGCCCTTCAAGTGCTCGACCAGCGCCCTTCGAAGAGCTGGCAGATCCTCGGGATGCAGACGTGGCTTGAGGTGGCGCAGCATCGCCGTCACATACTCAGGCTCCAGGCCGAAGAGCTCCTGGATATGCGTGTGATGAACTTCGTCGGTTTGCAGGTTCCAGTCCCACAGCCCCAACTCACTGGCCTTCAACGCCAGCGCCAGGCGCGCCTCACTTTTGCTCAGCGCCTGGCTGGCGACGTCCAGCTCAAGGCTGCGTTGGGCGACGCGGTTTTCCAGATCGACCTGGATCTCGCGCAACTCCTCTTCGGCGCGCCGGCGCTGGTCGATTTCCCGGGCGAGTTTCTGATTGAGCTGGTCACCGCAGTTTTGCGCCTGCTGCAGATGCTCGATCAACGCCTGGTTCTGGAAGCGTTGCAACAAGCCACGATCAATCAGCCGATTAACCTGCCAGGCCACAACGCTCAACGCCCCCAGCAGAATCAGGCCGAACCAGCCCCATCCCTGCCCTTGCTCGTCACCGCCCCAGAACAGATAGGCGATGGCCGGCAATAAACAGGGCAAGGTGAATGAGAGGAACGCCGGCAGGCTCACGGCATACGCCACGCTGGCCGAAAGGGCCGCCGCGCCGATCAGGCCGAACACCCAGGCTTGCTGGATGAAATTGTCGGCAGGGACCAGGGCAATACCGGCGCCGGCCAGTGTCAGGCCAGTGAGGCCCGAACCCAGCAGAAACATGCGCCGCCAGATCGGGTGAGCCTGACGGTTGGGAATCGCCGAGTCGAAGGCCGCGACTTGAATCACCCGCAACGCCACCAGTGATAGCAGCCACACCAGCCAGACCGTGACCAGGTAATAGCGCTGCGGACTCCACAGCAAGCCGGCGCAAACCAGACCATTGGTCAACATGAACAGAGTGGGCAGCAATGACCCCTGATACAGCAGGCGCGTGCGTTCGACCGCCATTTCCATGGCGTATTGTTTGCGGATAACCCGCGGCTCCACAGAAGGGCCCGACAGGTCAGAGCTGAGGGTCATAGGCGATGTTCTTGTTCTTATAATGATGAGCATGAGCCCGAAACGTCGACGGAGCATACACAAGCCAGTGCCCGTACCAAACTGCTCCCGATCAAAAAACAGACAAAATATCGAGGGCCCGACCCGGCCTCGACGCCGTCAGGCGAGACCAGCCAACGCTTGCAGCCGATGACTGACCGGTCGTCCCTCGCGCCTCTTTCATCGGCTAATGCAAAGCGGGGTTTGCCCGGTGTGGCGCCGCCCCCTAGAATGCCCCGATGCGCGATGATCTCTCCCTTCTGCTGAACTCCCTCAACGATGCCCAACGGCAGGCCGTAGCGGCCCCCGTCGGTCGTCAGTTGGTCCTGGCCGGTGCTGGTTCCGGTAAAACCCGAGTGCTGGTGCACCGTATCGCCTGGTTGATCCAGGTCGAAAACGCCTCGCCCCACTCCGTCCTGTCGGTGACATTCACCAATAAGGCTGCTGCCGAGATGCGCCATCGCATCGAGCAGTTGATGGGCATCAACCCGGCCGGTATGTGGGTCGGCACCTTTCACGGCCTGGCGCACCGCCTGTTGCGGGCGCACTGGCAGGAAGCCGGCCTGAGCCAGACGTTCCAGATCCTCGACAGCGATGACCAGCAGCGGCTGGTCAAGCGAGTCATCCGCGAGCTCGGGCTGGATGAGCAACGCTGGCCGGCCCGTCAGGCCCAATGGTTCATCAACGGGCAGAAAGACGAAGGCCTGCGCCCGCAACACATTCAAGCCAATGGCGACCTGTTCCTGGCCACCATGCGCGGCATCTATGAAGCCTATGAGGCGGCGTGCCTGCGGGCTGGCGTCATCGATTTCTCGGAATTGCTGCTGCGCGCACTTGACCTGTGGCGCGACCACCCGGGGCTGCTGGCGCATTATCAGAAGCGTTTCCGGCACATCCTGGTGGACGAGTTCCAGGACACCAACGCCGTGCAATACGCCTGGCTGCGCCTGCTGGCGAAGGGCGGCGACAGCCTGATGGTGGTGGGCGATGACGATCAGTCGATTTACGGCTGGCGTGGCGCGAAAATCGAGAACATCTACCAGTATTCCGACGATTTTCCGGATGCCGAGATCATTCGCCTGGAGCAGAACTACCGATCGACCGCAGGCATCCTGAAAGCTGCTAACGCCTTGATCGCCAACAACACCGGGCGCATGGGCAAGGAACTGTGGACCGATGGCGGCGACGGCGAAGCGATCAACCTGTATGCCGCGTTCAACGAACACGACGAAGCGCGCTACGTTGTCGAAACCATCGAAAGCGCGCTGAAAACCGGCCTGGCCCGTAGCGATATCGCGATTTTGTATCGCTCCAACGCCCAATCGCGGGTTTTGGAAGAAGCCTTGCTGCGTGAGCGTATCCCGTACCGTATCTACGGCGGCCAGCGCTTTTTCGAACGGGCGGAAATCAAGAACGCCATGGCCTACCTGCGCCTGCTCGAAGGCCGTGGCAACGATGCCGCGCTGGAACGGGTGATCAACGTACCGGCCCGTGGCATCGGCGAAAAAACCGTCGAGGCGATTCGCGACCACGCGCGGCACAGCGATGTGTCGATGTGGGAAGCGATGCGCCTGCTGGTCGCTAACAAGGGGCTCACCGGTCGCGCAGCCGGCGCACTCGGTGCTTTCATCGAACTGATCGAGAACCTCGCCGCCAAGTGCATGGAAATGCCGCTGCACCTGATGACCCAAACCGTCATTGAGCAATCGGGGCTGATTGCCTACCACGAAGCGGAAAAAGGCGAGAAAGGCCAGGCCCGGGTAGAAAACCTTGAGGAACTGGTCAGCGCCGCGCGCAACTTCGAAAACAGCGAGGAAGACGAGGACCTGACGCCGCTGGCGGCGTTCCTCGGTCACGCCTCGCTGGAGGCCGGGGACACCCAGGCCGACGAACACGAAGACAGCATTCAGTTGATGACCCTGCACAGCGCCAAGGGACTGGAATTCCCGTATGTGTTCCTGGTGGGAATGGAAGAAGGCCTGTTCCCGCACAAGATGAGCCTGGAAGAGCCGGGTCGTCTTGAGGAAGAGCGGCGACTGGCCTATGTCGGCATTACCCGGGCCATGCAGAACCTGGTGATGACCTATGCTGAAACCCGACGCCTGTACGGCAGCGAGACCTACAACAAGGTGTCGCGCTTCGTACGCGAAGTTCCGAAAGGCCTGATCCAGGAAGTACGCCTTTCCAACAGCGTCAGCCGTCCGTTCGGTGGCAGCCAGTCGATGAGTGGCAGTAGCCTGTTCAGCGGAAGCGAGATTCCCCAGACCGGCTTCAGCCTTGGCCAAGCCGTACGCCACTCGGTGTTCGGCGACGGCGTGATCCTCAACTTCGAAGGCGCCGGCGCGCAGGCGCGGGTCCAGGTGAACTTCAGCGAAGGCAGCAAGTGGTTGATGCTGGGGTACGCCAAGCTGGAGGCGATCTGACTGCTGAAAAGATCGCAGGCTTCGCCAGCCCCTACAGGGGAACGCGTATATCTGTAGGAGCTGCCGAAGGCTGTGATCTTTTACACGTACGCGCGATCACAAGGAGGAAAATCCCATGGGCTCAAGCTTCTTTTCTTCCTGGACATTCTGGGCCCTGTTATCCGCCACATTCGCGGCGTTGACTGCTATTTTCGCGAAGATCGGCGTCGAGAACGTCAACCCTGACTTCGCCACGCTCCTGCGAACGGTGGTGATCCTGGTCAGCCTGGCCTTGATTTTGTACGCGACGGGCCAATATCAGGCATTAGGATCGATTTCTTCCCGCAGCTACCTGTTCCTGTTGCTGTCTGGCCTGGCCACCGGTGCCTCGTGGATCTGCTACTTCCGCGCACTTAAAGTCGGCCCGGCGTCACTGGTTGCTCCGGTGGATAAACTCAGCGTGGTGCTGGTTGCCGTGCTCGGTGTGGTTCTGCTGGGCGAAAAGCTCGACCTGCGCCAATGGGGTGGAATCGGCCTGATCACGGCCGGTGTCGTGATGTTGGTGCTGCGACGCTAGGTAGCCTTCCTACAGAACTTATCTACTCATCCTACAGACCAAAGTTAACAAGCCTTATTGCACTGATAGAAGCTGAACCCGACCTGTCAGGCAAAAGCCCGAAACACTCTGCCGCTAGCCAGTAACACTTCAGCTGTGCAACATGGCGCGCGTGCCTTCCACAAATGGGAATTCCCTTTATGAAACGTTTTCTTAGCATCGCCATGGCGTTGTGCATCGGCCTGACGATGAGTCTCGACGTCAATGCCGCCAAGCGCTTCGGTGGTGGCAAAAGCGCAGGTGCCGCGCCAACGCACCAAACCAGCCAGATGGCTCCTTCTTCTCCAGGCATGGGCGGCGCTGCGGCGACCGCTGGTGCTGCCGGTGCCGCTGGCGCTGCAGCCAAGGCCGGCGGCGCTTCGCGCTGGCTGGGTCCTCTGGCCGGTATCGCTGCCGGTGGCCTGCTGGCGTCCATGTTCATGGGCGGCGGCTTCGAAGGCATGCAGATCTTCGACATCCTGATCATGGCGGTCATCGCGTTCCTGGTCTTCCGCTTCATTGCCGCCCGTCGTCGCAAGCAGCAGGAGCAATATGCTCCGGCCGGCCACGCGCCGATGCAGCGTGAAGCGTTCGAACAGAAGCCTGCTGGCGGTTCGATCTTCGGTGGCTCGGCTGCACCCGTTGCCGCGCGTCCGGTGATCAATGCGCCCGCCTGGTTCAATGAAAAGAGCTTCGTCGAAGCGGCCCGCAACCACTTCCAGTCCCTGCAACAGCACTGGGACGCCAACGAAATGGACAAGATCGCCGAGTTCGTGACCCCGCAGATGCTGGAGTTCCTCAAGCGCGAACGCGCCGATCTGGGCGATGCCTTCCAGTCCACCTACATTGATAACCTCAATGTGCAACTGGACGGTGTGGATGATCGCGCCGACAAGACCATCGCCACCCTGACCTTCAGCGGCGTGTCGAAAACCTCGCGTTTCGACCAGGGCGAAGTGTTCAGCGAAAGCTGGAACATGGAACGTGCCCAGGGCGAAAACCAGCCTTGGCTGGTGGCAGGTATCCGCCAGAACGGCTGATTACTCTCCGCGCTTATCACGCTGTAATAAAAACCCCGGCTTGCCGGGGTTTTCTATTTCGCGGTTGCATCTATAGCGAGCTACTGTATAAACCGCCCCATATAAACCGCGCCATACAAGCAAGAGGATCCCGGACGTGGAAGAAATCATCGAACAATTGCGTGAAGCCAACGAACCGGTACCGGTCCCCTTGGAGTTGCCTGACGAAGACCTGCTGGTCGAAATCGAAGAACAACTGTTCATCGACATCCCCTTTGTCTTCCGCGAGTTCCTGCTTACCGTCAGTGACGTGGTCTACGGCAGCCTGGAGCCCGTGACTGTCACTGACCCGCAGTCCCACACCTACCTGCCTGACGTTGCCGCCAACGCCTGGGATGCCGGTGTCGACCGCAGCCTGATCCCGATCTGCCAGGACGGTGATGACTACTACTGCGTCGAAGAAGACGGCACCGTGGTGCTGTGGTCTGCCGAAGAAGAACTGGTGACCGAAGAAACCTGGGAGTCGGTCTGGCACTGGGCGCGGGACGTCTGGCTGGAAAGCTGAGTCAGCTGAGGCCCCACCGGGTCAGTGCCCTGGCGAATCCTTGTGGTTGTCCAGGGTATCGAGCAAAGCCACCTGCATGCGCGTGTGTACGCGGATAAACCAGCGCCACAGCACCGCCGCCACGGCGGCCGCTACCACGGCGATCAGCACCAGCAACTTGTTGGTCGGCAGGATACTGGCCGACAAGGCTGCCAATAGCAGGAAAATCACCAGCAGCGAAAGGATCGGGATCACTTCGGAGATCACCCGGCGCACTCGCTGCGTGTGGCGCCCGGCCATTTCCGGCTTGACCCCCATCTCCGCCAGCAGCATCGACAGCGCCTTGAGCTTGCGATAGGCGGCGATCAAAAACGGCAGCGACACCAGCAGCGCGCCTCCCCAGATCAACGCTTTCTGCCAGCTCGGGTCGCTGATCCAGTCTTGCAGGTGAGTGGAAATGCGCTCGGCGAAGTAAGCGCCCGCAAAGAAGATCGCGATCACCAGCGCCAGATTGACTCCCACCTGCAGCAAGATCCGCCGAATCATCGACGCCAGCAACGCACCCTCGCCCTGGGGCTGGATGCTGCGCAGCCATTCGCCATACATCGCCAACACCCGCCCCAGGCGTTGCGGCATCGCTGCGGACAGCTTGATCGACAACGGATCGGCCGCGCGGATCAGGTACGGCGTCATCAGGGTGGTGAGCACCGAAACCGCAACGGCCACCGGGTAGAGGAAGTTGCTGGTGACCTGCAAGGTCATGCCCAGGGAGGCAATGATGAAAGAGAATTCGCCGATCTGCGAAAGCCCCATCCCGACCCGCAGCGAGGTGCGCCCGTCATTACCGGCGATGAACGCACCCAGGCCACAGGACAGCATCTTGCCGAGCACCACCGCCACGGTGATCACCGCGATCGGCCAGGCGTATTGCAGCAGGATCATCGGGTCGAGCATCAGGCCGATGGCGACAAAGAAAATGGCACTGAACAAGTCGCGAACCGGCTCGATCAGGCGCTCGATTTTCAGCAACTGCCGTGATTCGGCCATGATGGCGCCAATCAGGAACGCACCGAGCACCATGCTGTACTCAAGCTTGACCACCAGCAGGCAAAAGCCGAAACACAGGCCCAGCACAGTGATCAGCAGCATTTCGTTGCTTTCGAATTTAGCGACGTAGGCCAGCAGTCGCGGCACCAGCAGAATGCCGATCACCAGCGCGACGATCATGAACAGCGAGAGCTTGCCGACAGTGGAAAACACTTCGCCCGAACTGACCGTGCCGCTGACCGCGATGCTCGACAACAAGGCAATGATGCCGATGCCCAGGATGTCTTCAACGATCAGTACACCGAAAATCAGCTGCGCGAAGCGCTGGTTCTTCATTTTAAGATCATTGAGTGCCTTGACGATGATGGTGGTCGAGGAAATGGCCAGGATCGCGCCGAGGAACAGCGAGTCCATGGTGTTCCAGTCGAACCAGCGGCCGATCTCATAGCCGATCCAGATCATCAGCACGATTTCCAGGAATGCCGCGATGAACGCGGTGGCGCCGACCTTGAACAACTTGCGCAGACTGAACTCCAGGCCCAGGCAGAACATCAGGAAAATCACCCCGAGTTCGGCCAGGGTCTTGATGGTTTCTTCATCGTGAATCAGGCCGAACGGTGGGGTGTGCGGGCCAATGATGAAGCCGGCCACGATGTAGCCCAGAACCACCGGCTGTTTGAAGCGATGGAAAAGCACGGTCACCACCCCTGCGACCAACATGATCACTGCCAGATCCTGAATAAAACTGATGGCATGCATGGTGTGGGGCTCCTTGGGTGACATAGCTCAAGCGACGGACGTGGGAAACGTCCGCTTGGGCAGAGTAAAAAATCCGCTTACCGCGTAGGAATTGCCCACTTGAGCGGGCTTTTGCAGGTTAACACCGCGACTTCCAGCAGAAAGGCGGTGCAATATATGGAAACAGATCGATCCGGCGTGACGGCGGCTTCCCGCCCGGCGTCCCGATAACTGTTGGTTTGAAAAAACCACGCAGGCGCCCGCAGAGGTGCACCCCTCAAACCTTGCCTTGATCCGTGAGAACGCTATGGAACCCGGAAACGCCCAGCTGTCGATGACGGTATTGATGACCCCCGACATGGCCAATTTCTCTGGCAATGTTCACGGCGGTACCCTGCTCAAATACCTCGACGAAGTCGCCTACGCCTGCGCCAGCCGTTATGCCGGCCGCTACGTGGTGACCCTGTCGGTGGACCAGGTAATTTTCCGTGAGCCGATCCATGTCGGCGAGCTCGTGACCTTTCTTGCCTCGGTCAACTACACCGGGAACACCTCGATGGAGGTGGGCATCAAGGTGGTGACCGAGAACATCCGTGAGCGCTCGGTGCGCCACACCAATAGCTGCTTCTTCACCATGGTCGCCGTGGATGACCAGCGCAAACCTGCGCCAGTACCGCCACTGCAACCGGAGAACAGCGAAGACAAGCGTCGCTACATCCAGGCCCAGCAACGTCGCCAGATTCGTCAGGAGCTGGAAAAGCGCTATCAGGAAATCAAGGGCGACGCCTGAGGTAGCCAGGCAATTTGATGGCGCGCCTTAGGTAGCTTTCGCGAGCAAGCCCGCTCCCACACTGGATCTTTTTCGCACACAAAATCTGTATGTGGGAGCGGGCTTGCTCGCGAACGGGGTCAACGCGAAATCAGAGGCTGATCGGCATCGCTTCGAACCGCACCCGAGGATGGGCGATCCGGTCCTGTGCCCGCACCAGTTCCAGCTCATAGCTGGCGCAGGCCTGGGTTTCCAGCAACACCTCATGCACCGCCGACGCGGCGAATTCGAACGCGGCCACCAGGCTGTCCCCCAGCAGCACACGCGCCAGGAACAAGCCGGAAGTCAGGTCGCCTACGCCCACCGGCTGGCGCGGAAAGGCCAGCATCGGCCGTTGCAGATGCCAACTGCCCTCGGTCGTCACCAGCAACATCTCGAAGACGTCCGGGGCTTTGCCGGGATAGTCCAGGTGCTTGACCAGCACTGCTTTGGGCCCACGCGCCAGCAGCGCCCGCGCCATCGACAGGCAATCGAACAGCGACTGCGGCTTGCGCCCCGAGAAACTGTCGAGCTCCAGCTGATTCGGGCACATGAAGTCGGCCACGGCGGCGGCTTCCTCCAGCAGGAAGTCGCTGACTTCCGCGGGCACGCTGCACCCCTTCTCGGGATGACCCATCACCGGATCACACAGATAGAGCGCCTTGGGGTTCATCGACTTGATCCGCGCCACACCCGTGAGGATGGCCCGGCCCTGGGCCGCGCTGCCGAGGTAACCCGACAACACTGCGTCGCAATTACCCAGCTCGCCAATCGCCGCGATACCTTCCACCAGATCGGGGATTTGATGGGGCGCCAGCACATCACCGGCCCACTGGCCATATTGGGTGTGGTTGGAGAACTGCACGGTATTGAGCGGCCAGACATTCACCCCGACCCGCTGCATCGGGAAAACCGCGGCACTGTTGCCGGCGTGACCGAACACCACGTGGGACTGGATAGCGAGCAGATGGGGCGTACGTTTCATGCGGTGAGTTTCCGTAAAACGATTGAAATTCGAGCGGCGCAGTATGCGACTAAACGCAGCCTGTACGACAGACCGGCGACGCAGTTAAGCTGACACTATCTTGTTGGAGCGCCCTGTTGATGCTGACCCTAGGAAATATTTTCGTGCTGATGATGCTCGCCACCGCGGGTGCCTGGCTGTGGCACAACCACGGTTTGCGCGAACGCGCGCTGGAGCGGGTCAAGCAGCATTGCAGCAACCTCGGGATCGAGTTGCTGGATGGTAACGTGGCGCTGAAAAAAATGGCGTTCATCAAGGATGCCCGTGGTCGGCGGCGCCTGGCCCGTGTGTATAACTTTGAATTCACCGTGACCGGCGAAACCCGCCACAACGGCACCATCACTCAGTTCGGCGCCCACAGTGCGCAGATAGAACTGGCGCCCTACCCGATGCCCTTCGACGAGACCCCTCCCGTCGTCGATATCGTCAAGCCCACCGCCCAGGTGATTGAACTGAGCCATTGGCGGCAGGAACACAGCAAGTGGCGGCCTTGAGGCGACCCGACCTGTAGGCGCCGGCGAAGGCTGCGATCGCTTGATGTTTAGCTGACCCGGCAGCCAGCCAAGCCACTCTGCAGCCAATCAACCTCCTGCGGCTCAGCGAAAATCAGTTCAATCCGCGAATCCTTTCGCCACTCACTCGGCTGCCATTGAAGCACCGAGTTATCCAGCGCATTCACCGACACCCACCCTCCGGCACTGTGGATAACCAGCTTCGCCCGTCGCCATTCAAGCTTTCCAAGCCACAGCCCCACAAGCCCGGCATCGAATATCTGCCCCGGATGCCAGCGCCAGCCGATGCTCCAACCACCCTCCTGCTCCTGGCTCAAGCAAATCGGCTGGGACAGATCAGTCCAGATCGCCGGCACCTGCGCCAGTCCCTTGGGCACTACAAGGTTATCCACAGTGGCCACGCCCCTGGCCGCCAGACCAGGCAACTCGCTCAACGGCATCACTGCCTGTTGCGTCCAGTACAACGGACGAAGCGGCAATTGCGCGGCGACTCGCTGGCGATCGGCTTCATCCAGGTTTTCCGATTTGTTCATCAACAACAGGCCGGCACTGTCCAGCGCATCCTGTTGTGAAGGCGGCAGTGCCTTGCCGGTGGCGAGTGCCTGGGCGTCCAGCACCAGTACACTTGGCTGTACACTCAGTACACCTTGCCAGGGTGCTTCACCCAGTTGCCTGAGCAGCTGCGCCGGGTGTCCCAGTCCGGATGGCTCGATGAACAGGCGATCCGGTCGCGCCTTGCGCAGCAATCGGCCGAGCCCGATCTGAAAGGGCGCACCATTGACGCAACATAAACAGCCCCCGGCCACTTCACCCAGTGCGATACCATCAGTATCGCGGGTCAGCAACGCGGCATCGAGGCCGATCTGGCCGAACTCGTTGATCAACACCGCCCAACGCTCACCGTCCGGGCGTTGCGCCAGCAGGTGCTTGATCAGGCTGGTCTTGCCGGCTCCGAGCGGTCCGGCGATGACGTGGGTGGGAATGTTCTGCAACATGGTCAAAGGTTTCTGAGGGGGTAAGGATGCGGTGGAGTGGATGGTGGTTACTGCTGACGCTTGCCGGGGGCGAGGCGATGGCCCAGGCCTGCGTGGTGCACAGCCAGGCGGAACGGCTCGACGTGAAAGTCTGTCAGCAGAACCGCAACATCCCGGAAGAACTCTTCGCCGACGGTTTCTGCCAGCCAACCCTGGCGGGTCAGAAAGTCGAGGTGCAGTACGTCGACCAATGCCCCAGCGGTGCGTTCGGCGTGTGCAGCAACGCGCAAGTCGCCAATATGCCCTACCGGCAGGATATTCACTATTACGGCGTTGCCACGGATGCGGCGTATTTGAGGCCGTTTTGCGAATCCCGGAGCCAGGGTACCTGGCTCAAGCCTTGAGTGGCCACTGATCAGGCCGCCTCATCAAACCACGGACCGAATGGATCCGGCAGCAGGCGCCAGGTTTCAGCCCCCAGCGCCATTTCTTCATCGCTGAGCAAGCACTCGTCGAGTTCGGCGGTGAGTTGCGCAAAATCAATGTTCTGCCCAATGAACACCAGTTCCTGGCGGCAATCCCCAGTGGACGCGCTCCAGTTTTCCATGATCGAGGCGATGCTCTCTTCATCCTGTGGCCACTGGTCTTTCGGCACAAAACGCCACCAGCGCCCGGCAAACCCGTGACGCATCAAGCCGCCGGCCTGGGACCAGCTGCCGGCGTCCATGTGCTTGCTCGCCAACCAGAAAAAGCCCTTGGAGCGCAGCAGCGCGCCATTGAGCCACGGTCGGTCGATGAAGTTGAAGAACCGCTGCGGATGGAAGGGCCGACGTGCGCGATAGGCGCGGGAGGCGATGCCGTATTCGTCGGTTTCCGGCACATGTTCGCCGCGCAGCTCCTTTAACCAGCCCGGAGCTTGCGCTGCCTTTTCGAAGTCGAAGCGCCCCGTATTGAGAATCTTCTCCAGCGGCACTTCGCCCATGACCATCGGGATGATTTCAGCCTGAGCGTTGAGTCGTTTCAGGATTGCCATCAGCTCCTGGCGTTCGCGGCTGCCGATCAGGTCGATCTTGCTGATCAAGAGGACATCAGCGAATTCGATCTGCTCGATCAACAGATCGGTGATCGCCCGTTCATCCTCTTCGCCCAGTGTTTCGCCACGGGACGCCAGGCTTTCGGCCGCCTGGTAGTCGAGCAGGAAATTGATGCCGTCGACCACCGTCACCATGGTGTCGAGCCGGGCAATATCGGTGAGGCTCTGACCCGCTTCATCGCGGAACGTGAATGTCTCCGCCACAGGCAGCGGTTCGGAGATGCCTGTGGATTCGATCAGCAGATAATCGAATCGACCGTCACGGGCGAGCTTGCCCACCTCCTCCAGCAAGTCTTCACGCAAGGTGCAACAGATGCAGCCGTTGCTCATTTCCACGAGCTTTTCTTCGGCTCGATTGAGGCTGACATCGCGCTGGACTTCACTGCCGTCAATGTTGATTTCACTCATGTCGTTGACGATAACCGCGACGCGCAGTCCATCTCTATTACGTAATATGTAATTAAGCAGCGTACTTTTACCGGCACCAAGAAAGCCCGACAGGACCGTGACAGGTAGACGATTGGGCATGATGAAAAATCCCTCATGGAAAAGGCATCGTTGATTTGATTGTTATACTATAACATGTCATTTCAACTCTCACGATGGACCTGCTCATGAATGCGCTGACTCTGCCGGATATCGCCACGCAGGCCTCACGCCAAGCCTTGCCACTGGAGTGGGTGGGCATGTGCGGAATTGCCCTTCCCATCTTGCTGGAGGGCGACCGACTGACTGCAACGGCTGATGCCGGTGTCAGCCTCGACAACGGTGAGGCACGCGGGATTCATATGTCGCGGCTCTACCTGGCATTGCAGATGTTGGAACAAGAAACGCTTTCGCCTGCCCTGCTTCGGCGGCTCTTGCAGTGTTTCCTCGATAGCCATTCAGGTTTGTCCAACAGCGCTTACCTGAAGATCCGCACTGACCTGCTGCTGAAACGGCCGGCGTTAGTCAGCGCTTTGGCCGGCTGGAAAACCTATCCCGTCAGCATCGAAGCGCGTCTGAAAAACGCAATGTTCCACGTGGAACTAAAAATCGACGTGCCTTATTCCTCGACGTGTCCATGTTCAGCCGCCCTTTCTCGGCAGTTGATTCAGCAGCAGTTCATCGATGACTTTGCCAATCGCGCACTGCAACACGCCGACGTATTGGCGTGGCTCGGTTCCCCCAAGGGCATCGTTGCCACACCGCACAGTCAGCGCAGCGTTGCCCAACTGAGCCTGCACCTGGATGACCATCTGGAACACTTGCCGCTGATCGCGCTGATCGATGACGCCGAAGCCGTCCTCGGTACCGCTGTGCAAACCGCAGTGAAGCGCGCTGACGAACAAGCCTTCGCGTTGGCCAACGGTCAAAACCTGATGTTCTGCGAAGACGCTGCCCGGCGGTTGAATCTGGCACTCAGGCAATCAACCGGCATCAGCGGGTTCCACGTGCGGGTGGTACACGCAGAAAGCCTCCACGCCCACGATGCCGTCGCCGAAAGTTACTGGAACCGGGAGGCCGCATGATCCGTTGCCAGGCATTGCGTTGGGGCGCTCCAGGCCAACCGCTGACACCATCCCTCGATCTTGAGTTGACCACTGGCAGTCTGACGGCCGTGATCGGCGCCAACGGCTGCGGAAAAAGCAGCTTGCTCAAAGTCATCGCCGGATTGCAAAAACCCCTCGCGGGAAAGATTGCCCTCAAGGTTCCACGCAAGGGCTCGCTGTCATTCCTGCCTCAGCAGCAACACCTGGATCGGCAATTTCCCATCAGCCTTCAGGAACTGGTGGCCGCCGGATTCTGGGGCAGCAGGCAATCGCCTGAGCGTCGTCGACAACGCCTTGAGTCCGTACTGGACGATTGGTGCCTGACGGGCCTCGAACAGCGTCCGTTGATGGCCCTGTCCGGCGGTGAATTGCAACGTGCGCTGCTCGCTCGAATGGGCCTCTCGGATGCGCCACTCCTGTTGCTCGACGAACCCCATGCCGCGCTGGATGAACTCGGTCAGACGCTGTTGTGGAAGCATATCCACGGCTGGCATGCCGCCGGCCGAACCCTGCTGGTCGTGTGCCATGACCTGGCCGCCGTTCGCCAACACCTGCCTGACAGCCTGTTGATCAAAAGCAGCGGTTGCGTGTTTGGCTCAAGCATCGAGCTGATTCATCAGCAACCCCGAACGCAGGTGGCCTGATGCTCACCGTCGCTCATCTATGGCAACCCTTCCACGAATTCGTCTTCATGCGCCGGGCGCTGCTCGGCGGCTTGGTGCTGGCGTGCAGCACGGCCCCACTGGGTGTGTTTCTGATCCTGCGACGGATGAGCCTGATCGGTGACGCCGTGGCCCACGGCATCCTGCCCGGCGCCGCCCTGGGTTTCTGGTTCGCCGGCTTGAGCCTCCCCGCGCTGACCCTCGGCGGCCTCGGCGCCGGCCTGGGCATGGCCGGGCTGGCTGCCTGGATTACCCGTCGTACCGGATTGCGCGAGGACGCCAGCCTCGCGGCGATCTACCCGATTTCACTGGCCAGCGGTGTACTGATCCTGGGCCTCGCCGGCAAGCGCCTGGACTTGCTGCATCTGCTGTTCGGCTCGGCATTAGCGGTCGACGGCCCGACGCTGACCGGCATGCTCTGGGTCTCGGGCTTTAGCCTGATCGCCATGCTGTTGATCTATCGCCCCCTGCTGCTGGACACCCTCGACCCACTCTTCCTGCAAACCGTCAGCCGCCTCGGTCCCTTGGCGCATGGCGTTTTCCTCACGCTGGTGGTGTTGAACCTGGTGATCGGCTTCCAGGCCATCGGTGCCCTGATGGTGGTCGGCCTGATGATGCTGCCCGCCGCCGCGTCGCGTTTCTGGAGTCGCCGATTACCGGTGTTGATCGCCGTGGCTGCGGTGCTTGGAAGCCTCTCGGTGTGGCTTGGCTTGTTGCTCTCGTTTCATTTTTCGTTACCCAGCGGGCCGGCCATCGTACTGGTCGCGGGTGCTTTGTATCTGCTGTCCGTGGTGTTCGGACCGGTGCACGGTTTGCTGCGCCGCCCGCCTTTGCTCACATCCCAATGAGGAGTTACCCGATGCGCGCTTTACTTGTGCTGTTCAGTTTGATGCTGTCGATGTCGCTGTCCGCAGCGGAAAAACTTCAGGTAGTGACCAGCTTCAGCATCCTCGCTGACATGACGCATCAAGTCGGCGCAGAGCATATCCAGATCACCAACATGGTCGGCCCCGATGCGGATGCCCACACCTATGAGCCCACCCCTGACGACGGCAAGGCATTGTTGAAGGCCAATCTCATCATCAAGAACGGCCTGGGTTTCGAGCCTTGGCTGGATCGCCTGGTGACCAGCACCGAAACAAGGGCGCCGATGATCAGCGCGAGCCAAGGGGTGATTCCGCGCACCCTGGATGAAGACGGCGAAACCATCCCCGACCCGCATGCCTGGCACAACCTGGCGAACACCGAGCTGTACATTGCCAATATCACCAAGGCGCTGATTGCCGCCGACCCGGCGAACAAGGCCGACTATCAACGCAACAGCCAGGCCTACCTGAAGCAAATCCATGCCCTGCTCGCCGACGCCAGGGCCAGGCTCGGCTCGTTGCCGCCCGGCAACCGCAAGATCGTGACGTCCCATGACGCCTTTGGTTATCTCGGCCAGGCCTACGGCATCGACTTCATGGCACCGCAGGGGCTGTCCACCGAACGCGAACCGTCAGCCGCCGAAGTCGCTGCGCTGATCACGCAGATTCGTCAGGCCAGGGTCAAGGCGGTGTTCATGGAAAACATCAAGGATGCGCGCCTGCTCAAGCAGATCGCCGACGAAAGCGGTGCCCGGATTGGCGGCACCCTGTACTCCGATGCGCTGGCGGCCAGCGGTCCGGCCAGTACGTTTATCGGGCTGTTCGAATACAACCTCAACACCCTGTACGACGCGTTGAACACGCCGTGATGGTGTTCGGCGAACGGGGGGCACGACAAACGTCTACATGACAGCGGCCCGTGTTTGCCTCTAATGTTGAGGCGCAAGCGCGTGTGATCGAAGCATCCGAGAACAATAACCATGATCCAGATCACCCTGCCCGATGGTTCATTGCGTGAATACGATCAACCCCTGTCCGTGCATGAAGTTGCCGCGAGTATTGGCCCCGGGCTGGCCAACGCAGCGGTGGCGGGACGGGTGAACGGTGTGTTGGTGGACTGCGAATTCATGATCACGAGCAACGCTCGGGTCAGCATCGTGACTTCACAGGAACCTGACGGGCTGGAGATCCTGCGCCATTCCTGTTCTCTGATGCTGTCGATCGCGGTCAGGCAGCTCCATGCCCACGCGCAATGGCGAACGGGCTCGGCGCTGGGTGACGGCTTCTATTGCGAATTTGCAGTCGAACGCCCTCTGACCGCAACGGACCTGCCGCGGATCGAAGCCCGGATGCGGTCACTGGCCGTCACCAACCACTCAATCCGCCGCCACTCAAACCCCTCTCCCTCGGCGCCTTTTGACCATCGCTCGCTCTACCGACTGGGGGATACCGAGCATTTGACGACGGGTCCCCATGTCCCCACCACCCGCGTGCTGCAAGCCTTTGCCCTCGATCACATCAGCGGGACCCAGCAGCAACGCATCTACGGGACCTGCTGGTCTACTCACCAGGAGCTTGAGCAGTGGCGCTTGCCGCCTCATGTGGTGGTGGTCAGCATGGATGACCGCCAGACCACGTTCGCACACGCGGTCACCGAGCGCCTGCGCCGCAGTGGTGTTCGTGCCCGGGCGGATCTGCGCAACGAAAAAGTCGGGCACAAGATTCGCCAGCACAGTCAAACGGTGCCGTATGTGGTGGTGATCGGAGAGAAGGAAAAGGTCGGCGGATTTGTCAGTGTCCGCGGGCGCAGCGGTGAGGACTTCGGCAGGATGGAGGTTGAGGCGGTGTGTGAGTGGCTGGGTCAGCCTGGAGTGTGATGTTGGCCCTGCCGACGCCATCGCGGGCAAGCCTTGCTCCTGCAGAGCGAGGCTTGCCCAAAGCTTTTAAGCTCGTGGCTTAACAGTTCCGCAATCCTGCCCCAACCACACCGCGCGACTTTCAAGGCTGCCCTTCTGCTGAATGCCGGTGGCGTTGAACGTACCGTTGACCTTGGTGGTGAACTCTCGGTCACTGAGGAACGTGGCGACACCCGCGCCCTGGGCTTTCGGACAACTGAAACGGAATTTCCACTGGTTACCGGTGCGATCGGTGATCTCCTGCTTGCAGCCCGATTGCGGGTCGGTCAGCGGGATATCGTCACTCTTGACCTGCTCCGGCGTCAGGCACGCGCGAATGCCTTTGCCGCCCATGGTGATGCCTTGTTTTTCCAGCTGTGCACGCTGCTCCGGCGTGATCTGGCTTTGAATCTGCCCGAGGATCAGTTGCAGGTCCGGCAGGTTCTGGTCATCGACCTTCATGTTACTGGTGGTCAATTCCCACAAACCCGGTTGAAGCATCTGCGCCTGAGCAGCCACAGGAAGTGCCAAACCCAGCGTAATGGCCAAACCCAGCAGACGAACGTTCATCTTGTAACTCCTGATCGATAGTGGCCGTTAGACGTCAGCCGCGGGCTTCGGTTCATGGGCCAATTAAATAGCGACATTCTGCCCGGAACATGGTCTGTTAAGCATTGAATCTTCAGGAGCAAGGCTGCGCCCATGGATTACTTTGGACCCCATATTTTTGGCTACACCATCGCGTTACTGCACTCGCTGGGCACGATCGCAGCGATCCATGCGGTGTTGACCGTTCGAACCGCCCAAGGCTCGATTGCCTGGGCCTTGTCACTGATCTTCATGCCCTACCTGACACTCATTCCCTACCTGGTTTTCGGCCGCAGTACCTTCGACGGCTACATCAAGGCCCGGCGCCAGGCCAACGAAGAAATGCGCAAGGCCATCTCCGAGCTCAACTGGCGGCCGTGGGTGGAAGAAGCCCTCACCGCTCGCGCCTCCACTGCTTACGATTCGCTCCGGGCGATGCCAAAGCTCGGACGCATGCCCTGCCTGGCCAACAACGAAGTGAAATTGCTGATCAATGGACGGGCTACGTTCGATGCGATTTTCCATGCCATCGGCCAGGCAAAAGAAGCGGTGTTGATCCAGTTCTTCATCATCCATGACGACCGACTCGGCCAGCGCCTGCAAAAGCTGCTGCTGGAGAAAGCCGCCGAAGGCGTGGCGATTCATGTGCTCTACGACCGGATAGGCAGTCATTCCCTGCCCCACCGTTACGTGCAGGCGCTGCGTGATGGCGGCGTCGAGGTCAAAGCCTTCGCGACCCGCAGCGGCTGGCTCAATCGCTTCCAGGTCAACTTCCGCAATCACCGCAAGATCGTGGTGGTCGACGGCATCCTCGGCTTTGTAGGCGGGCATAACGTTGGCGACGAATACATGGGTGAAAAACCGCCCCTGGCGCCCTGGCGCGATACCCATGTGCAAGTGCGTGGACCGGTGGTGGCCTGCATGCAGGAGTCCTTCGCCGAAGACTGGTTCTGGGCGGCCCGTACGCTGCCGCCGCTGATCCTGCCTGAGGTGTACCCGGATGGCGGCGTTCTCTGCCAGATGCTCGCCAGCGGGCCGGCAGATTCCTACGAGACCTGTTCCCTGTTCTTCGTAGAAGCCATCCATGCCGCGACGGAACGCGTCTGGATCACCAGCCCGTATTTCATCCCCGACGAAGCCGTGTTCGCGGCCTTGCGCCTGGCTGTGCTGCGCGGAGTCGATGTGCGGATCCTGCTGCCGTCTCGGCCCGACCACCGGGTCGTCTACGCGGCCTCCAGCCTGTATGCCTTCGAAGCCGTGCGCGCGGGCGTGCGGGTGTTCCGCTACGAACCCGGTTTCCTGCATCAGAAAGTGGTGTTGATCGACAGCGAAATCAGCGCCATTGGCAGTGCGAACATGGACAACCGTTCGTTCCGGCTGAATTTCGAAGTGATGTTGCTGACCGTCGACAGCGTGTTTGCCGCCAAGGTCGAGCAGATGCTTAACGATGACTTCGCCCAGGCCCACGAAATCGCCAAAGAAGAAAGCCGGGAGACCCACCGCCTGCAACAGGTCGGCATGCGGATCGCCCGGCTTATTTCCCCGATTCTTTAAGGCGTGTAAATGTCGTCCCGGGTCCATGGCAGTTCATGACTGCCATCCGGGTGCGCCTTGACCGCAAGGATCTGGTGCAAATTGATCCAGCCCTTGGCAAACGCATAGGCGCAGCCAGCCAGATACAAACGCCAAATCCGCAACGCTTGTTCCGGCACCAGTTTCCCGGCAGCCTCCAGGTTGTCTTCCAGGCGTTCGCTCCAGTGATCCAGGGTTCGTGCATAGTGCAGGCGCAGGCTCTCGACATCGACAATCTCAAGCCCGGCTTCGCTGATCTCGGCGGAGATCATCGACAGGTGCGGCAGCTCACCGTTGGGGAATACGTACTTCTCGATGAAGTCACCGGCACCGCGCCCCACCGGGCGGCCATCGGTGTGTTTGGCCGTGATCCCGTGGTTCATCACCAGGCCGCCCTCTTTCACCGCACCAAACAGGGTTTTGCAATATTCGGCGAGGTTCGCGTGGCCGACGTGTTCGAACATGCCGACGCTGACCACTTTGTCGAAGCGCCCGTCCTGTGGCAGATCGCGGTAGTCGAGCAATTGCAGCTCGACCAGGTCCTCCAGCCCCTCTTCTTTCACCCGTTCCCGGGCGAGCGCCAGTTGCTCTTTACTCAAGGTAATGCCGAACACCTTGGCACCGAACTCACGGGCCGCATAACGCGCCAGCCCCCCCCAACCGCAGCCGACATCCAGCAAATACTCGCCGGGCTGCAGGCGCAGCTTGCGGCACAAATGGCGGAACTTGGCTTGCTGGGCTTGCTCCAGGGTCTCACTGCCGGTTTCGAAATACGCGCAGGAATAGGCCATGTCGCTGTCGAGCCACAACTGATAAAAGGCGTTGGAAAGGTCATAGTGATAGGAAATGGCCTTGGCGTCGGTCTCTTTGTCGTGAACCGTCCGCACAGGCTGATTATCGTCGTCCTCATCCAGCAGCGCCTGGGTCCATTCATCGCAGACGCGAATCACGTCGCTGATGGAACCTTCCAGCTCCAGTTTGCCTTCGACAAACGCCGCTCCAAGCGCGTCGAGGCTGGGGTGCGTGAACTGGGTAACCATTTGTGGGTCCTTGACCACAATCGTGACGCTGGGCGTCGGCCCCAGATTGAACTCATGGCCGTCCCAGAGTCGCAGGCGTAGCGGAAGCTGCAGATTCTGTAAGGCCGGTGGAAGTTGCGCGAGCATGGAAAATCCCCCTTGTTTCAGACGTCTGCTGAGAGGTTAGACCATCCTTGAAAAATAGCTGGCTATCGAATTGATAGCCATTTCCTATGAGCCCACAAATGCAAAAAATCCACGGAAATGACTGCTATATCCCAAATGACTGCGAATTCGGCGCGCAGTTCTGTAAAGCTACAGTTTCAGGAGCGGCTCCTGGAACCGCAGCAAGCGCCCGGCGTTACCCAACACCAACAGCGTGCTGAGGTTATGCAACAGCGCCGCAATCATCGCCCCCGCCGCGCCCAGCCAGCCGAACGCGGCGAAGGCCACGATAGCCAGGGTCCAGCCCAGGCCGATGATCACATTGACCTGCAAGGTTTGCCGGCACTGGCGACTCAAGCGCACGCAGGTACCCAGGCGACGCAAGTCGCTGCCGATCAACACGATGTCGGCTGACGCCAGAGCGATATCCGCACCGCCCGCGCCCATGGCCACCCCGACCACGCCGGCCTTCAAGGCCAACGAGTCGTTGATGCCGTCCCCCACCACCATAGGCCGGAAACCGTTACCGATTTCTTTCAATACTCGATTGAGCTTGTCTTCGGGCAGCGCCTGCGCCTCGACATCATGAATACCGACATCCCGCGCCAGCGTCTGCGCGACACTCTGCCGGTCACCGGTGAGCAACAGTTGCCGACCCAATCCAAGGTCACGCAGCTCATTCAGGGCAAACCGGGCTTCGGGTTTAACACTGTCGGCCAACAGCAGCCAAGCGAGAAACTCACCCTTGAGCGCCAGCCCGGCAATCGGGCCGTCGTGATCGGGAACGGCTGAGGTGGGAATGTTCAGCTGGGCAAACAACTCCGGACGCCCGAGGGCAGCCTCTCCCTGCTCGGTCATGGCCACGACGCCCAACCCCTGGCGTTCATGAATATCGGTGAGCACTGGAAAATGCTCCTGTGCCACCAGACTCGCCAACGCCCGGCTGACCGGGTGGCTGCTGGCGGAGCCGAGGCTGGCGGCCAGCTGCAAGACGGCGGTGCGATCTTCCAGCGGGCTGTCGATGGCATGCAGGCGCAAGGTGCCGAAGGTCAGGGTCCCCGTCTTGTCCACCACCAGCGAAGTCAGGTCCGCCAGCTCTTCGAGAAACGCCGAGCTGCGGATCAGAATCCCATGGCGTGCGGCCACGGCCACCCCGGCGATCGCCGTCGCGGGCGCCGACAACACCAATGCACAAGGACAGGCCGCCACCAGCACTGCGAGCATGGCCTGGGCATCGTTGGTGATGAACCAGGTCACCGCGGCCAGCAGCAACACCAGCACCATGTAGCTGCCAGCGTAACGCTCCAGCAACCGCGTGATCGGCGGCTTGGAGCGCTCGGCGTTTTGCATCAGTGCGATGACTTTGCCCAGGGTCGATTCGTGGCCGGTACGGGTCACTTCGATGCGCAGCAGTCCGTCGAGGTTGATCGCCCCACCGAACACCAGCATGCCGACGCCCGCCTCGATGGGCACCGATTCACCGGTAATGGAGGCCGTGTCCAGGCTCGCCTGGCCGGACAGCACCCGGCCATCCGCCGGCACCCGATCGCCGGCGCGCACTTCCACCCGGTCACCGGTCTTGAGCGTGCCGTTGTCGACTTCGACGATGGAACCGTCGGCCTGCACTTTGCGTGCATGGCTACGCGTCAGTTGGCCGAGGGCGTGAATGGCTTCCTGCGAGCCGATCACACTGCGCTCTTCCAGCACGTGACCGAAGATCATGATGATCGGCAACAATGCCGCCGTCAGCAGATCGCCGGTCGCCCAGGCACCAAGCATGGCCAGGGCGATCAACTGATCGGTGATGCCATGCAGGCTTGGATAACGCAGGCTGTACCACGCCGAGCGCATGACCGGCACGGCTACCAGGAGGGAAGCAAACCCCAGCAGCAATTGGCTGACCCCGGTCTGCTCCGGCGACATCCAGCGCCACACCAGACCCAGTGTGAGCAAGCCGAGAGCGAGCATGGCCAGGGTCAACTGGCGGGCGGCGCTACGTTGTTCGGCCGAGGACAACAGGCTCGGTGCAGCGGCGGTTGATGCGGTCATTGTGCAGCTCCCTGGATGATCAGGCGGGAATCGTCTCTCGGATCAACTGTTGTCACCGAACCGGCCTGGCCAAGGATTTTCGGCATTCGCTCGCGGTAGATTCGCAGCAGCATTTGAGGGTCGGTGCCCTGTTGCTGTGCTTTCGCCAAACTCAACACAGTCGCGGTGTCGGCCGAGGCCTTGGCCAAGCGTTCACTCGCCTGGGCGTGGGCAACTTGCAACGTCCGGTCGGCTTGTTCGTTGGCGGCCTGGGTCAGTTTCTCGGCTTCCGTGCGGGCGTTGGCCACGGCTTTGTCGGCCTGCTGGCTGGCCGTCAGCACCGCATTGAAGGCGTTTACCGCAGGGCCAGGCAAACTCGATTGCACATCGACTCGCGCCACTTCAATGCCCAGTCCCTGCCCGGTCGCAGACAACTCGGCCAGGCGTTGATTAATGCTGCGCACCAAATCGCCCCGCAAGCGTTCACGTCGTTCAGCAGCCTGATTATCGGCGCCGATCAACTCCGGTCGTGCAACCAGGATGGTGTCCAGGTCCCGCGCCGCCGTCAGTGCCACGGTGCTACGGGTGACGAGCCGGTCCAAGGCAGGCAACACGTGTTCACCTTGCAGCACGAAGGCATAGGGCTCGGTGACTTTATAAAAAACCCGCACATCCAGTTGCACCACACCGGCATCACCGGTCAGCAGATAACCGGACCCCGCCAGCGCATCGCTGATCGGTGTGGCGAAACTGGCCATGCGATCGGCTTGAAGCGCCGCATCACTGCGCAGCAAATTGTCCACCCGACGCTCAATCACGCGATCCGCCGCGGGCAGCAAAATGACCTGTTCGAACGGTCGCGGCCAAGCCAGGAGCAAGCCGGCATTCTGGATACGATCCAGCGCGCCAAAATGCAAAACCACCGCACGATTCTGCGGATCGATCTGGCGGACATTGGAAAATACCCAGGCCAAAGCCGCCAATACCGTCACCGCGTACAGCGCAATAAAAGCCAGGCGCCCGGCCTGAATCCATGGGCTGCTCAGTTCATGTGTTCCACGTGGAACCAGACTCATGGCTGCGATCCGGATTTGTTTTCGAGGCTCGGCGGGCCGTCCACCAACACACGAAAGGGGGCGGCGTCGGTGCGCAAAATCAGCTTCGTGCCCGGGGTGACCACCGTGCCCAAGGTATCGAGCGAGCGCAGCAAGTTGTACAGCTGCGGCGAACCGGCGTAGGCGCGTCCGTAAATCTGAGCGGCTTCGACCCGCGATTGAGCTTCGATGTCAGCCGCTTTCACCGTGGCATCGGCCTGCACGATGCGCGCATCACGTTCGGCGGCCGAGCGAATTTGCGCTGCTTCGCGCTTGCCGATCGCGGTGCGTTCAGTGGCGATGGTTTCACGCTCGGCACGCATGCGATCGACCGTTGCGGTGAGCGTGACGGATGGCAAAGTCAAACGCTCGATGCCCACTTGCAACACGCGTACGCCATACGTGGTCAGCAACTGCTGATCGATTTGCTGGCGCAGTTGCGCTTCAAAATCGCCGATGCGCACCTGACTGGCATCGGTGTTCACCAGGTTGGCCAAATCGAAACTGCTGGCCGTGGTTTCCAGCGCCGAACCGATAAAGGTGCGAATCTGCCGGGCCGCTTCGTCCGGCTGATTTTGCACGGCACGCATGAAGCGCTGCACATTCTCCGGATCACCCTGCACCTGCCAGGCCACATAGGCTTGAACGATGATGCGCAGTCCGTCCCGCGTGCCCACGTCCTGCAAGCCGCTGGAGGTTGTGCGCAGCCGCAGGTCGACCGGGATCGCCGCTTCGAACGGCGCAGGCCAGCGCCAGCCGAGCCCCGGTTGCAGCAACACCCGCGACGGATTGCCGAAACGCGTGATGACCGTGGCCTCCCCGGACCTCACCTGCACCAGGCTCGCGGCGGCAACGGCGAACGCCACCAGCAACGCCGCCCACCCCATGCGCCGCCAGGGAAACGGACCGGCTTCTTGTGGGTCGCCATGATGGTGATGGTGGTGACCGTGGTGGTGATGCCCGCCATGCCCATGATCATGGCCGGCATGATCATCGTGATTGTGTGTGTGCGACTGGCTCAATGGGTAGCTCCTGGCTGAGCGGTTTGACGCGACGGCGCGGGATCAGCCGGCAACGTGAACGTACGCAGGTCAATGGTCGGCGCATTGCTGCTGCCGCCCAGACGATGATCGAGCACCAGCAACCTGGCATTGGCCAGGCCCTGGGAAAGTTGACTGAGGTACTGTTCCAGCACGAAAGCCTGGCCGGCACTGGCGTACGCTTTTTGCTCGGCGCTGAATTTGAGGTCGGCCACTTGCGCGCCTGCGTTGATTTCCCGAGCGCTGGCCGTGGCCTGGTCGCGGGCCATGCTGGCCTGCAACTGCGCCTGGTGGGTGGCTTCGGCGGCTGCGCCTCGTTCCCGGGCGATCAGCGCCTGCGCACCGATCTGCGCCGCTTGCACGCCGTGATAGGCATTGGCGGCCCCGGCAGGTGGGTGAATCGCTTCGACCACCGTGGCGAGAATTTCTACGCCACTGTCGAGTTTCTGCAGGTCCGCCTGCACTGCACAGCCGATCTCTTCGGCAAGCCCTACCCGGTCCTCGCCCAGCAAACCGTCGAGGGTGCGCGACGCAAAGTCGTGAACCAGAATGCGGCTGGCCGTGCTGCGGATCAGGGTCGACACATCCGCGCTGTTGTACGTCGCCGCCAGTGCCGCCTGATCGCTCAGGCCGATGCGATAGACGAAGCGAACATCCATGTTCACGATCTGGAATCCTTGCTTGTCGGCTCGGCTGCTGGCGATCACTTGGGACTTGTCGTTCACATGGCTGGCGTCCCACAAGCGGTTGGCCGTGATCGGCGCCGGACCTTCGGCGGGGTCGGCCTGGCTCGGTGCCGACGTTTCGCCGACACTGGTGGCCAGTTCGTGAACCACGCCATTCTCGACACTCAGCACCCGGCCCAGTGGCCACGGCAAACCCGCGTGCAAACCGGGACCAAACACTGCCACCGGTTTGCCGAAACGCTCGTAAATGCCGCGCCCTTGCAGCGGTATTTCGTGGATACCCGTGAGTGACCAGCCAACGATAGCGATCACCGCCAGCACCGGCAGAAACGCACGGCGCATATAGGTGAACGCCCAGATTTGCCGCAAATCGATGCCGAAGCGGTTGTGCAACTCGTGTTGCAGCGCCAGCAACGGCTGGGGTGGCCAGCGCAACAGGTCAGCCACAAAACTGCGCGCCAGCAACGCCGGTTCCAGTTGATCGCGTCGGGGGCTGAACAATGACAACACGGCGCGTAACAGCAACTCCACGGCGACGAGCCCTGGCAGTAAACCGATCAGCACCGCCAGACGCACGGGCCAGACCGACGTTTCATTGCCGAGCAACAGACACAACGCACCCAGCACCAGGCTGATGATCGCGACCCGCGTCAGCTGCGCCAACGACCCGGCTTCAGGCCACTGGGCGGCGTTTTCCTGCGCCAGCTGGCGCTCAAGCACCAGCAAGCTGAACGCCAGCAACAACGCCAGCGCCCCGCCGACAGTGGCCGACAAACCCAGCGCCGTGGGCGGCAAGCCAAGGTTCCACACCTGTTTGACGCACAGCAGCGCCAGCAATGCCCAACCGCCGAGCCACAGCGTCGGCGCACCGATCTGTTTGAGCAGGTCAAGCCAGCGTTGGCCAAGGCGATCCAGCAGTCGTTCGTACCAGCCCACCGGGCCTTCGATGACGGGTGCAACGATTGCTGGCTCTGCGGGATTCATCACCCGCAACCGCCATTGCGTCACCCACCAGGCCGATTGCAAACCCGCCACCAACACCAGCAGTGCGGCGCTTTGATTGAACAACAAGGCAGGCCAAAGGGATTGCGGCGCAAACAACCCGGCAAAGAAACCCAGCACCAGCCCCGCGCCCGCCAGCACGCCAAGGCCAATGGCGAACTGGCGCAATCGCCGCCCCTGAAAAACCGCCTGCTGAAAGCGCGGCAGCTCCGCTACCTGCGCTCCCTCCACCTCGAGATCGACTTGCATACCACCCCAGTGCTCAGCTTTGCTCAGATCGCAATTCGTTACGATATAACGAATACGGTGAAATTTTTGTACTCAATTGCATTATCTAAAGATGCTCAACCTGTCGCTTGCCTGAAGCCTTGACCGAAATGCGCAATAACGCACATATTACGCTCGTAATTTTATTTGAAGACTAGGTTTACCCCTCCCGATCCATATTCAATCCAGGAGTCGATCCATGAGCACCTATGACGTCGTGATACTCGGCGGTGGCCCCGGCGGGTACAACGCAGCGATCCGCGCGGGCCAACTGGGCTTGAAGGCGGCCTGCGTGGAAGGCCGCGCCACCCTCGGCGGTACCTGCCTGAACGTGGGCTGCATGCCGTCCAAGGCATTGCTGCATGCCTCCGAACTCTACGACGCGGCCATGGGGGCGGAATTCGCCAACCTGGGCATCGAGGTCAAGCCCACGCTCAACCTCGCGCAAATGATGAAACAGAAAGATGAAAGCGTGACCGGGCTGACCAAAGGCATCGAGTTTCTCTTTCGCAAAAACAAGGTCGACTGGATCAAGGGCTGGGGCCACATCGACGGGCCAGGCAAAGTCACGGTGACAGACAGCGCGGGCGGCAAGACCGGACTGAGCGCCAGGGACATCATCATCGCCACGGGCTCCGAGCCCACTCCCCTGCCCGGTGTAGAGATCGACAACAAGCGCATCCTCGACTCCACCGGCGCGCTGTCACTGGCGCAAGTGCCGAAACACCTGGTGGTGATCGGTGCCGGTGTGATCGGCCTGGAACTGGGCTCGGTGTGGCGGCGTTTGGGCGCGCAGGTGACGGTGGTCGAATTCCTTGACCGCATCTGCCCCGGCGTGGACAGCGAAGCCGGCAAAACCTTGCAACGCTCGTTGAGCAAACAAGGCATCAGCTTCAAACTGAGTTCCAAAGTGACCCGCGCGACTGCGAGCGACACGGGCGTCCAGCTCAGCGTGGAACCTGCGGCCGGTGGCACCGCCGAAACACTCGAAGCCGATTACGTGCTGGTGGCCATCGGCCGCCGACCTTATACACAGGGCCTGGGGCTGGAGAACGTCGGGCTCGCCACGGACAAACGCGGCATGCTCGCCAACAAGGGCCATCGCACCGAAGCCGCTGGCGTCTGGGTGATCGGCGACGTCACCTCCGGGCCGATGCTCGCGCACAAGGCTGAAGACGAAGCCATGGCCTGCGTCGAGCAGATCGTCGGCAAGGCCGGCGAGGTCAATTACGATTTGATTCCCAACGTGATCTACACCAGGCCGGAACTGGCCAGCGTCGGCAAGACCGAGGAACAACTGAAGGCCGAGGGTCGCGCGTACAAGGTCGGCAAATTTCCCTTCACGGCCAATAGCCGGGCGAAGATCAACCACGAGACCGAAGGCTTCGCCAAAGTCCTGGCCGATGAGCGCACCGACGAAATCCTTGGCGTGCACCTTGTCGGGCCGAGCGTCAGTGAAATGATTGGCGAGTACTGCGTGGCCATGGAATTCAGCGCCTCGGCCGAAGACATTGCCCTGACCTGTCATCCACACCCGACCCGCTCGGAGGCGTTGCGCCAGGCGGCGATGAATGTGGAGGGGATGGCGACGCAGATGTAAGGTCTGAAATGGGCGGTGGCTGCACGACCGCTTTCGCGAGCAGGCTCGCTCCCACATTGGATCTGTGGCATTCACAAAACCAGTGTGGGAGCGGGCTTGCTCGCGAATGGCGCGACTCGGTCTAAAGCGGCAAATGCCCCAACGGCAATCCACCCGGCGCCTTCACCGTGTGAATCGCAAAGTTGCTACGGATATCACTCACCCCCGGCAACTTGAGCAAACACCCGGTCAGGAAGCGGTCATAGGCACGCAGGTCCGGCACCACCACCTGCAACAGAAAATCCGATTCCCCGGAGACCAGGAACGCGGAAATCACCTCGGGCAACGCCGTCACCGCCAAGCGAAAGGCTTCGGCCTGTTCATCGTTATGGCGCTCGACCCGGACGCCGACGAACACCGTCAAACCCAGCCCCACCTCATCACGATCCAGATTGGCCTGATAGCCACGAATCACCCCCGCCTCTTCCAGCATCCGCACTCGTCGCAAGCAAGGTGACGCCGACAGGCCAATCTCTTCTGCCAGTTGCACATTGCTCAGGCGACCGTCCCGTTGCAGCGCGGCGAGAATCTTGCGGTCGTAGGCATCGAGTTTCATGGCTTGGCAGATCCTGGAGGTTTATCGGTATTTAAGTAGCAGGTTATGCCAATAGACCCCGCATTAGAAGCAAACTACGCAAGCACCTGCCCTGCCTTCGCGCCCTAGACTGGCTCTACCGAATCGACAACGAATGGGGTGCAACATGGCGGGACTCTGGCTGTTTTTCATGGCGCTGGCGGTGGTGTATCTGTTGCCGGGGCCGGACATGATCCTGCTGCTGCAAACCGGCGCCCGCCAGGGTAAAGGCGCGGCGCTGGCGACGGCCGCAGGTCTGGCCATTGCCCGGGGTTGTCATGTCGCATTGGCGGCAATGGGGCTGGCAGCGCTGTTCAAGGCAGCGCCCTGGACCTTCGACGTGGTGCGCCTGGCCGGCGCCGCGTACCTGCTGTGGATTGGCATCCAGTGCCTGCGCACCACCCTGCTGCCCAACCTGAACAGCCCAACCACAACCGGCGAACAGCCCCGCTACCGGGAAGCGATCCAGCGCGGTTTGCTGACCAACCTGCTCAACCCCAAGGCCCTGCTGTTCTGCTCCGTGCTGCTGCCGCAGTTCATTGATCCACACACAGGACCGGTGCTCGCGCAATTCGCCACCCTCGGTGTGGTACTGGTGGTTGTTGGTTTTCTGTTCGACAGCGCATACGCCCTGGTCGGCGCCGCGCTCGGCCGATGGTTGCAGCGCAGTCCATCGGCCCAGCGCCTGCAGCAATGGTTATTCGGCAGCCTGTTGATCGGCTTCGCGGTGCGGTTGACTTTTGTGCAACAGGCTTGAGCCTTACCGGGCGTTGCGGCGGCGAATGATCAGAAACAGCGCCGCCGCCGTAAACGCCAGTACGCTACCCATCTGCAGCGGCGTCTTGTAGGGTCGCAGCGCCGCACGAGCCGCGTCGGTGACCTGGGTGAGATAGCGTTTATCGGCGCTATCGAAGTCCGGATCCTGGCACTGATGGCCAAAATCACCGGCCCACACCACATAGGGTCCGTCCTCGACATAACGCCGATAAAACGCGCTTTGCTCCGCCAGACTGGTGCCCCACATCGACGCCTTGCACAACACCGAGGCAAATGCCTGGCTGCTGTGGGGCAAATGGTCCGCCGCCTTGCTCGCCAAAGCGGTGGCGACAAAACGATAATGGAAGCGCTCATCCGGCCGTGCCACTGTCGCTGCCTGACGCTGGACTTCACCTTCGGCAACCAGCGGTCCCACCTTGAGCTCGGTGCTTTCCAGACTGTAGTTGCCGCCGAAGGTCGCATAGTCCGGCGACATCTCGTAGCCCAGCAACTCCATTCCGTCGTAACGGGCCACCTGTGCGGCATGGAAATAAGCGAAGGCCCGCTTGGTCGGCCACCATTTCGACTCAGCGTCATGTCGCAACTGCGCATACCACTTGGCCTTGTGGTGCAGCTCAAAATCGTCGAAATACGCCGGTGCTTCGTCGTAACGCTCTTCACGCAATAAACGTCGCGCCAGCAAGTTGCGCAATTTGGTCGCCACCGGCAACGGCACGTATTCATCACGTTCCTGCTGAGTTTGCGCAGGCGGTGCCGGCACCTGGGTATCGACGTAATGCTTGAGCTCATCGAGCGTCAACACCCGTTCGGCCACGGTCGCCGCATCTAGCCAGTAGATGTCCTTGCTGCGATAAAGCTGATCGAACGCTTGCAGGTAATCCCCACGTTGCAGGGCCAAAATCGCGCTTTCACCCTCGACACGACACTTGGGCTGGAGCGATTCGAATGCCCAGTCCGGCGTACGCCGCTCACCCCAGGATTCCGTCTGCGGGAAGGCTTGGGCCGCTTTCGCATACGCGGCCGCCGCCGCATTTTTATCACCGTCGCGCACCGCCAGTTTGGCCCGCAACCACCAGGCCAGGCCGCCATTGCCGGCGTGTTCGAGAAAGGCCTTCGCGCTGGTGTAGTCACCCTGTTGATAATTCATCGCGGCCAGGCGATCGGCATTGTCCAGACTGCCGCGTGTGCTGCCTTGCAGGAGCTTGATCAGTTTTTGTTCATTGGGCGGCTGATCACCGAATGACCAACCCAGTCGGCTGATCAAAGAAGCCGTGACCAATTGCTGCACCGGTTTGCCCTTGAGCAATTCGGCCAGTTGAGCGTCAGGCATCGCCGCCAGATCCGCCATCAACAGCTTCAATGAGGTGTAGCCCACTGCCGAACCGTGGAGATTTTGCGTGGCATAGAGTTCGATGGCGCGGTTCCAGTCACCCGCCGTGCGCGCCACGCGTGCTTCTTCGCCGAGACTGGCGACGCCCAGTTCCAGCGGATCAATGAAACCGTCGATGCTCAATTGCCGGGTTTGCTCGAAGGCCTTGCCAGCCTGCGCCAGCAGGTCCGGCGTTGCGCCCGCTTGCGCGCTCAAGGCGAACAATGTGCGGCCCAACGAATAGGCGGCCCAGGTGCTGCGCAACGCCCGCTGATCGGCGGGCAGCGCGAGCACTTTGTGAAAATACTCTGTCGCCAAAGCCAGATCATCGGCAGCAAACGCCACGGCGCCAGCCAGATACAGCCTGAGTTCGGCAGGCAGACTCGCGCCTTGCGCTTCGACCTGACGGGCATCGCTCAGAGCACGCAGCTGCTTCACAACCGCTTGTTGCTCGGCGGTCAAACCGGCTAGCTCGGCCTGGCTACGCAGTTCTGGATAGTCGGGCGTGTCCATGGTGTAGACGGTTGAACTGACGTTCTTCAGCCCGGTGATCGCGTGCCCCAGACGACTGACTTCGAAATTGAAGTTGCCCTCCGGCAGTTCCGCCAGCGACTGGCCACGATTGTCCAGCAGCCGCATGGGAAAATCCGGCCCGCACGCCAGCGCCGAACCCAGTGGCAGACTGAGGCTCAGGCACAGCACGTGGCGCGACCAGTTACGGGTGAACATTCGACTCTCCTTGATCAATTTTTGCGCAGCGTGCCCAACCGATGGCGCGCTGTCCGCCGGCCGCTATCCGACCTTCACGCAGGCGGGTGAAGGTAAGCAGATCCGGGCTTTGTTGCAACGCATAGCCGGCCAGCGCATCGGCCCCTTCGCAATTTCGCACCGCCAGCGTCAGGCGCTCGGGCCAGCTGCTGTCGAGGTTGCCCTCGTTTCGGATGCCGATGTCGTAAAGGCCCTGCCGGGCCGACAGGTTCAGCATCAAGTTGCTGTGCAACCGCTCACCACGCGCCACCGCGCGCAAAGTCGTCAGACTCCACGCACGACGATCGTCGGCCAACGGCAGGCGAAACCAGATCAGTCCGGCCAGATGCGCCGGTGGCTCGGCACGCAGTTGCGCGCCGAGCCGGTTCAATGACCGCGGATCGGCCAACAGCTCCTGACGCTTGCCCTCACGCTCCAGGGGGACTTCACTCTCCACGATCGGCGCGCCGCTGGCGCTGGGCAACAGCGCCACGCCATAGGCCGGCAATGCCAGATAGAAGGGTTTTGTGGTGATGCGACTCCAGGCCTTCACCCACTGGCGGGCCTGATCCGGATCAAACAGACCGCGACGGGGATCGCTCACGGCATGAACCTGCAACACACTGCTGTCGACGCTGGCCAACAGCGCAGGCAGTTCGCGACTGTCGAGCCAGGCCGGTAACGCGGTGATGCTCAAGGGCAAGGTGCCTGGCAGAACCGTGCGCAAGTGAGTCAGAAATTCGCGATAAGCCGGCAGGCGTGCAATACCCGCATCGTGGTCGATTTCCACGCCGGCCAGGCTCAGGCCCAGCGCCTGCCAATCACTGATCACTTGCTGAATCCGGGTCGTGACATCGTCCTGACCCAGTGACTTGAGTTGACCATCGAGGCGGATCACCGCTATCAACGGCCGGCCATCACCCTTGAGCAGCGCCGGATCAATCAGCGTCCGACGCCAGCCCATCTTCGGGAATGCCTGCAAGGCCAGCACGCGCAAGGTCGAGAAATCGGCGCGACTGTCCCTCAATGCGGCGTCATGGGCCGGCGTCCATTGCCGTTGCCAGACGTAGAGCTGCTGATCAAGCGCGGGGGCGTCTTGTCGTTCGCAGCCGTTGAGCAGCGTAAACATCGTCAGCAACGCCAAGCGCAAGAAACAATACATAAAACTCCATAAGGTCAATCCGATCGGCTACAGATCCAGCACTAAAGGCTGCGCCCCCTGGGCCGGGATCGCACAGCAGATCAGCACCTGTCCCTCATCCGGCACTTCCGCCGGTGGCTGTGGATAATGGACCTGGCCGCTGATCAACCGTGTTTTGCAGGTCCCGCAGGATCCACCGCGGCAACTGAACTCGGGGTGCAAGCCACGGCTTTCCGCCAGCTCTAGCAGAGTACCGCCATCGGGTTGCCAGCGCGCCTCCTTGGCCGAGCGCTCAAACACCACCGGCACCGAGGTGGTCGCGGCAGGGGGTTGCTCCATCACGACCGCATCGGGGTCCAGGCGTCGGCGCAAGGTAGAGGGGCCAAAAGTCTCGCCGTGAATCCGCGCATCACGAATGTCCAGTTCCCGCAGGCTGTCGTATAGCCCCTGGGTAAAACTGCCCGGGCCGCAGAGGACAAAGTCGACCTGGTCGTAATCCTCGGCCTCGATCAGGTTTTTGAGCAGCGCCACATCGATCCGCCCGCTCACATCATAATCCTCGCCCTCCCGAGCGTGCGCTTCCGGTTGGCTGAGCAGGCGCACCACCCTGACCGCGTCACCAGCCTCCTCGAGCAACCGATTCAATTCAGGAACGAACACCTGATCGGCCAAGGTGCGCGAGCTTTGCACAAACAACGTCGGCCGGATACGACGGGTACGCAACCCTTGGTAAACCACCTCACGCAGCATCGACAACAGTGGCGTAATGCCGACCCCGGCGGCCAACAGCACCAAAGGTCGACGCTCATGGGGCGCCACGGTGAAATGCCCTTGGGGGGCACGCGCTTCCAGCAGATCTCCCACGCGAATCTGCTCATGCAGGTGCGATGACACCCTTCCGTCACGCTTTACGCTGATGCGGAAAAAATCGTCGGACGGCGCGCTCGACAGGCTGTAGGTGCGGATATGCACCTCGCCGTCGATGTTGAACCTCAAGGGTAAATGCTGCCCGGCCTGGAACAATGGCAAACCAGCACCATCGGCAGGTTCCAGGTAAATCGAACGGATGTTGTGGCTCTGCGCTTCGATGCGCGCCACCCGCAGCGGCCGCCACTGATCGCCTAAGGCTTTGGCTTGCAGCCGGGCCTTGGCTTGCGCCCAGGTGCCCGTCAGCAAACTGGTGGGTGACACGCCGTCGAAGCGCCAGCGCAAGGCAAGCGCAGCAGCACGACGGACGACATGTTCCACGTGGAACGTCCACAGGCGTTCAGCCCCTTGAAATGCTTCAACCTGTGGCCCTTCAAGAATGATCTCGGTGCGGCCGCTCAGTTGCAGCAGGTCACCCGAATTGAAATCGATGAACAACAACCCCGCCCGAGGATTGACCATCAGGTTGCCCAGGGTGTTGAAAAATAGATTGCCGGCGAAATCCGGAATGGTCAGCCGATTCCCTTCCACCTGTACGAAACCGGCTTGGCCACCGCGATGGGAAACGTCCACCGAACGTTCGCCATCGACGTCCACATAGCTGGCAACAAAGAAGGTATCAGCCTGCGCGATCACAGCTTTGGCTGAATCATCCAGCTCGTTGAGGTACTGGGGGATTCGCGTCGCCGGGTCCGCCAGGGGCACCGTACGAAACTGGCGCAATTGGATGTATTGAGGGCAGTTGCCATAGGACTGATCCACGGTCACGGCGAAGCCGCCGGGCGACAGGCCACCGACCCGCCCGTTGATCCGGTTGCGGCGTCGGGTGTGCAGTTCAATGCCCAGCAAACCGATGGCCGCGCCATCGTTCAGTTGCGCCGGATCGTCATGCGCCGGCAGGCTACTGAATTGCAACAGACCCGGCTCTGGCGAGTGCGCGAAGCCCGGTTCGCCCTCCAGCACGCTGGCCCACGGACGACCCTCTGCATCGACCGCCCCGTACAGCATGAAAGGCAATTGCTGATAGAAGGTACGGTGCTGATCCGGCATTTCGCTGCGAATCACCCTACGACCCAGCACTTCCATTCGCTCGCCAACACCCACATGATCCTGCAACTGTTTCTCGCCGACATGCCACGGTGAACGATCCATTACGGTTTCTCCCCTGCACCAAAGGTGCAACGTGAAGGGCCCGAATCAATCGGGCCCGCAGCATCAGGCAGTTTTTTGCAGACCGGCGACCGTGCGCGGCATGGCGACAAAACCTGGCAAGGCTTCGACCCGTGCCAGCCAGGCGCGGATGTTGGCGTAGTCGTCCAGCGACACATTGCCTTCCGGCGCATGGGCGATGTAACTGTAGGCGGCCACATCGGCAATGGTCGGCTCACTGCCGGCCAGGTAAGTCGAATTGGCCAGTTCCTGATCGATCACCTTGAGCACGGTGTGTGCGTAGGGGATCACTTCCTCAGGGTTATAGGGCGCACCGAATACCGTGATCAATCGTGCCCGGGCCGGACCGAAGGCGATGGGACCTGCGGCGACGGACAACCAGCGTTGTACTTTCGCCGCTCCGACCGGATCGGCGGGCAGCCAACGACCGTTACCGTATTTTTGCGCCAGGTAAACCAGGATGGCGTTGGAGTCCGCCAACACCACGCCTTGATCATCCAGCACCGGCACCTGGCCGAATGCATTGAGTGCCAGATACTCCGGTTTCTTATGCTCGCCCTTGGCCAGGTCGACCAGGATCAGCTCGGTCGGCAGTTTCAGCAGGGAGAGCATCAGTTCCACACGGTGAGCATGGCCGGAACGAGGGAAGTTGTAGAGTTTGATGGCTTGCATGGGTCGACTCCGCGGGTGAGTGGCGCTGGTCGGGAGCGATCAGCACCGATGGCAGCCATCTTCTACCACTCGCGAAAACAACAGAATAACCAGCAAACGGAATGCATTGTTTCAGCCAGCGCAATAACCATCAGCCCTGCAAGGCCGCCTGTTCCCTGAGCGACTTCACCGTGAAGTCGACAAAACTGCGAACCCGCGCCGGGGCCTTGCGCCCGCCCTGATAGACCACATGGATTGGCAGTGGCGCCACTTCGTAATCCGCCAGGACAATTTCCAGCTCCCCGGCAGCGATCCTGCTCGCCACCTGATAAGACAACACTCGGGTATACCCCAAGCCGAGGGCGGCCGCGGTGATGGCGGCCTGGTTCGCCGTCACTACCAAGCGCGGTTCGGGCCGCACACTCAGCGGCTCGTCACCCTCAACAAACGGCCAGTTTTTCAGCTGGCCAATTGAAGAGGTCGCAATGACCGGCGCCTGGGTCAGATCTTGCGGGTGTGTTGGCCGACCCTGGCGCGACAGAAAATCCGGTGACGCAACAATCACCCGGCGCACTTGCCCCACCCGAATCGCATGCTGGTTGCTATCGGGTAATTCACCGATGCGTACCGCCACATCGACGCCCTCCTCGACCACACTGACCACGCGATCCACCAGCAACGCATTGATCGTGACGTCCGGGAACTGCGTCAGAAAACTCACCATCAGCGGTGTAACAAACAACTCACCAAACAACACCGGCGCGGTAATCGTCAGTTGTCCACGGGGTTGGGCATGACTACCGGCCGCGGAATCCTCGGCTTCCTGCACTTCGGCGAGAATTCTGCGACTGTCTTCGAGAAAACGCTGGCCCGCCTCGCTCAGGTGCACACTGCGCGTGGTGCGCGTGAGCAAATGCGTACCGATGCGCTTCTCCAGCGCAGCCACCGCCCGGGTGACGCTGGCCGCGGACATGCCCAAGCGCCGCGCAGCCGCCGAAAAACCCTGGTCCTGGGCAACAGCAGCGAAGACCTGCATTTCCTGGAAGCGGTCCATGGGCAACAACATCCTCGATTCAAATAAAAAAATCGCAGCCAAGGGCTGCGATTTCTAAGGGGTTCGATCAGCTGTGGATAACTTATTCCACAGTCACCGATTTCGCCAGGTTGCGTGGCTGGTCAACGTCGGTGCCTTTAAGCACGGCCACGTAGTACGACAGCAATTGCAGCGGGATGGTGTAGAGGATCGGCGACAGGATGTCGTGGATGTGCGGCATGTGCACAACGTGCGTGCCTTCACCGTTGGTCATGCCGGCCTTCTCGTCGGCGAAGACGATCAGCTCGCCACCCCGGGCGCGGACTTCCTGGAGGTTGGATTTCAACTTCTCCAGCAGTTCGTTGTTAGGCGCCACGGTAACCACGGGCATGTCGTTATCCACAAGCGCCAGCGGGCCGTGTTTCAGTTCGCCGGCCGGGTAGGCTTCGGCGTGGATGTAGGAAATTTCCTTGAGCTTGAGGGCCCCTTCCATCGCCACCGGGAATTGCGCGCCACGGCCGAGGAACAGGGTGTGGTTTTTCTCGGCGAACAGCTCGGCGATTTTTTCCACTGTGCTGTCCATCGCCAGCGCCTCGCCCAAGCGGGTCGGCAGGCGACGCAGTTCTTCGACCAGGGTGGCTTCAACGCCTTTTGCCAAGGTGCCGCGAACCTGACCCAGGGACAGGGTCAGCAACAGCAGGCCGACCAGTTGCGTGGTGAACGCCTTGGTGGACGCCACGCCGATTTCGCGACCGGCCTGGGTCAACAGCGTCAGGTCGGATTCACGCACCAGGGAGCTGATGCCGACGTTGCAAATCGCCAGGCTGGCGAGGAAACCCAGCTCCTTGGCGTTACGCAGCGCCGCCAGGGTGTCGGCGGTTTCCCCGGACTGGGAAATGGTGACAAACAGGGTGTCAGGCTGCACCACCACCTTGCGGTAGCGGAACTCGCTGGCGACTTCGACCTGGCACGGAATACCGGCCAGTTCTTCAAGCCAGTAACGCGCGACCATGCCGGCGTGATAGCTGGTGCCGCACGCGACGATCTGCACATTACGTACTTTGGCAAACAGTTCGGCAGCCTGTGGACCGAAGGCTTGTACCAGCACCTGGTTCTGGCTCAGGCGACCTTCCAGGGTGCGTTGCACCACGGACGGTTGCTCGTGGATTTCCTTGAGCATGAAGTGACGGAACTCGCCTTTATCGGCGGCTTCCGCGCCATCGCGATATTGCACGGCTTCGCGCTCGACGGCCTGGCCTTTAACGTCCCAGATCTGCACGCTGTCGCGACGAATTTCAGCAATATCGCCTTCTTCCAGGTACATGAAACGGTCGGTGACCTGACGCAGGGCCAACTGGTCGGAAGCCAGGAAGTTTTCACCCAGGCCCAGGCCAATGACCAGAGGGCTGCCACTGCGGGCCGCCACCAGACGGTCGGGCTGCCGAGCACTGATCACCGCCAGGCCATAGGCACCGTGCAATTCTTTAACGGTCGCCTTGAGCGCTGCGGTCAGATCAGGCTGATCCTTGAGTTTGTGATTCAGCAGGTGGGCGATGACTTCGGTGTCGGTGTCCGAAGTGAACACATAACCCAAGGCTTTGAGTTGTTCGCGCAGGGCTTCGTGGTTTTCAATGATGCCGTTGTGCACCACCGCCAGGTCACCGGAAAAATGCGGGTGCGCATTGCGCTCGCACGGTGCACCGTGAGTGGCCCAGCGGGTGTGGGCGATACCCAGGCGACCGACCAGCGCTTCTTCAGCCAGGGCCTGTTCCAGCTCGCTGACTTTGCCTGGGCGACGCACGCGTTCGAGTTTTTCGTCGTTGGTATACACCGCCACACCGGCGCTGTCATACCCACGGTATTCGAGGCGCTTCAGGCCTTCGACCAGGATGGCGGTAATGTTACGTTCTGCGACTGCGCCAACAATTCCACACATGCTATTTCTCCTGACTGACTGCCGCGCAAATCAAATTGATACCGCGGGCCTGAATCTGATCCCGTGCCTCAAGTGACAGGCGATCATCCGTAATAAGGGTATGGACGCTGCTCCAGGGCAGTTCCAGGTTTGGAATCTTGCGACCGATTTTGTCGGCCTCGACCATCACCACCACTTCGCGTGCGACCTCGGCCATGACTCGGCTGAGTCCCAGCAATTCATTGAAGGTGGTGGTACCGCGAACCAGATCGATGCCATCGGCACCGATGAACAACTGATCAAAGTCGTAAGAGCGTAGTACCTGTTCGGCAACCTGCCCCTGAAAGGACTCGGAATGCGGATCCCAGGTTCCGCCGGTCATGAGTAGCACCGGTTCGTGCTCGAGTTCGCTCAAGGCATTGGCGACATGCAGCGAATTGGTCATCACCACCAGGCCCGGTTGTTGGCCGAGTTCGGGAATCATCGCGGCAGTGGTACTGCCACTGTCGATAATGATCCGCGCGTGTTCACGAATCCGCGACACGGCAGCCCGGGCGATGGCTTGCTTGTGCCGGGAGACGGGTTGGCTCAGGTCGGCCACCAGTTCCTGAGGCATGGTGATCGCGCCGCCATAACGACGCAGGAGTAGACCGTTACTTTCGAGTGCCGCCAGATCCTTGCGAATCGTAACTTCAGAGGTTTCGAAGCGCTTGGCCAGTTCATCCACACTGACTTCACCCTGCTCATTGAGCAAGGCAAGGATGTTGTGACGACGTTGAGGAGTGTTGCGCTTCGACATGAGCTGGTAAGTTTCGATTCGAAAGATAACGGAAGCAATCAAAACCTATCGACGAATCTTCGTCAAGCGCAGGGCGATAAAAAGATCTGTGGATAAATGCATCGCGGGCAAGCCTCAACCTTACAGATCAGGAATCAGGCTTGCCCGCGAATACAACGGACCGGCCTGTGAATAACTTCAGCCGATCATGGATATGTGGATAACTCAGCTCTTCTTGATCTTCTCCGGCCGCTTCCAGCCATCGATGTTCTTCTGCCGCGCTCTACCCACAGCCAATTGTGCGTTATCCACATTCTGGGTAATGGTCGAACCGGCCGCAGTGGTCGCCCCATCGGAGATATCCACAGGCGCTACCAACGAGTTGTTGGAACCGATGAACACATCCTTGCCCAGCACGGTTTTCCACTTGTTGGCGCCATCGTAGTTGCAGGTGATGGTGCCGGCGCCGATGTTGGTGCGAGCGCCAATTTCCGCATCGCCCAGGTAAGTCAAGTGCCCGGCCTTGGCGCCTTCGCCCAGGTGCGCGTTTTTCAGCTCGACGAAGTTACCCACATGCGCTTTTGCTTCGAGCACCGTGCCCGGACGCAAGCGGGCAAACGGACCGGCATCGCTGCCTTCACCCAGAATCGCGCCTTCGATATGGCTGTTCGCCTTGATCACCACGCCTTTGCGCAGGGTGCTGTCCTTGATCACGCAGTTCGGGCCGATCACCACGTCGTCTTCGATGACGACCTTGCCTTCAAGGATCACGTTGATATCGATCAGCACATCACGACCGACGGTCACTTCGCCGCGCACGTCGAAACGCGCCGGATCGCGCAGTGTCACGCCCTGGGCCATCAATCGGCGACCGGCGCGCAATTGATAGTGACGCTCAAGCTCGGACAGTTGCTTGCGGTCATTGGCACCCTGCACTTCCATGGCATCGTGAGGTTGCTCGGTCGCCACCACCAGACCGTCGCTGACTGCCATGGCGATCACATCAGTGAGGTAATACTCGCCCTGGGCATTGTTGTTGGAGAGACGGCTCATCCATCCGCCAAGACTTTCGAAAGGCAACGCGAGAATACCGGTATTGCCTTCG
Organism: Pseudomonas fluorescens; assembly: GCF_902498195.1. Taxonomy (GTDB): domain Bacteria; phylum Pseudomonadota; class Gammaproteobacteria; order Pseudomonadales; family Pseudomonadaceae; genus Aquipseudomonas; species Aquipseudomonas fluorescens_BU. The sequence goes on from NZ_CABVIY010000008.1 coordinate 264,196, forward strand.
GTGATCGCACGCTGGGCTTCGTTGGCGTCTTTCTGCTCGACGATGGCGGTGACCTTGCCATCGGCATCCCGAACGATTCGGCCGTAGCCGGTCGGGTCTTCCAGCTCTACCGTCAGCAGGCCCAGTTGCTTGGGCGCCACTTGCTTGAGCAGGCGTTGCAGGGTTTCCACTTCGATCAAGGGTACGTCACCGTAGAGAATCAGCACGGTATCGGATTTGATGAATGGGACCGCCTGGGCCACGGCATGACCGGTGCCGAGCTGTTTGTCCTGCAGGACGAAATTCAGATCATCAGCGGCCAGGCCTTCACGAACCACATCGGCGCCGTGGCCGATCACCACGTGGATGCGTTGTGGATCGAGTTGTCGGGCGCTGTGGATAACATGGCCGAGCATCGAATTGCCGGCAATCGGGTGCAAGACTTTCGGCAAGGCGGAACGCATGCGCGTACCTTGGCCAGCAGCGAGGATTACGATTTCAAGAGACATGACTGGCTACCAATCCTGGGTGGTCAGCGGCTGCGACCAAGTGGTGAACGTCGGAAAATAAAAAAGGGTAGCCGAGGCTACCCTTTTTAATCAATCGCACAATAAGCGAGCCTTAGTGGCCGAACTTCTTGCGGATCTGCTGGACGGTGCGCAGCTGAGCTGCAGCCTCGGCCAGACGTGCGGCAGCAGAACCGTAATCGAATTCCGCGCCCCGCTCATGCAAGGCCTTCTCGGCAGCCTTAACGGCTTCCTGAGCGGAGGCTTCGTCCAGGTCGGCAGCTCGTTGCACGGTGTCGGCAAGAACCTTGACCATGTTCGGCTGAACCTCGAGGAAACCACCGGAGATGTAATACACCTCCTCTTCCCCGCCCTGCTTGACCAGGCGGATCGGACCTGGCTTCAGATTAGTGATCAGCGGCGCGTGACCCAGGGCGATACCAAGATCACCCAGTGCACCGTGCGCAATCACCATCTCGACCAGACCGGAAAAGATTTCTCCTTCCGCGCTGACGATATCGCAATGGACTGTCATAGCCATCTGATTGCCTCAACCTAAATTAGCGCCCGTTGCCGGGCGCCGGGATTACAGTTTCTTGGCTTTCTCGATCGCTTCTTCGATGCCGCCAACCATGTAGAACGCTTGTTCTGGCAGGTGGTCGTAGTCACCGTTGAGGATGCCTTTGAAGCCAGCAATGGTGTCTTTCAGGGAAACGTATTTACCCGATGCACCGGTGAAGACTTCAGCCACGAAGAACGGCTGCGACAAGAAACGCTGGATCTTACGAGCACGGTTTACCAACTGCTTGTCGGCTTCCGACAGCTCGTCCATACCCAGAATCGCAATGATGTCCTTCAGTTCTTTGTAACGCTGCAGCACGTACTGAACACCGCGAGCGGTTTCGTAGTGGTCGTTGCCGATCACGTTCGGGTCCAGCTGACGCGAAGTCGAGTCCAGTGGGTCTACCGCTGGGTAGATACCCAGGGAAGCGATGTCACGGGACAGAACGACGGTGGCGTCCAAGTGGGCGAAGGTGGTCGCTGGCGACGGGTCAGTCAAGTCGTCCGCTGGTACGTATACGGCCTGGATCGACGTAATCGAACCTTGCTTGGTCGAAGTGATGCGCTCTTGCAGCACGCCCATCTCTTCAGCCAGGGTCGGCTGGTAACCTACTGCGGAAGGCATACGGCCCAGCAATGCGGATACTTCAGTACCGGCCAGGGTGTAACGATAGATGTTGTCGACGAACAGCAGAACGTCGTTACCTTCGTCACGGAACTTCTCGGCCATGGTCAGGCCGGTCAGGGCTACGCGCAGACGGTTTCCCGGCGGCTCGTTCATCTGACCGTAAACCAGTGCCACTTTGTCCAGAACGTTGGAGTCCTTCATCTCGTGGTAGAAGTCGTTACCCTCACGAGTACGCTCACCCACACCGGCGAACACGGAATAACCGCTGTGCTCGATGGCGATGTTACGGATCAGTTCCATCATGTTTACGGTTTTGCCTACACCGGCACCACCGAACAGACCGACTTTACCGCCCTTGGCGAACGGGCAAACCAGGTCGATAACCTTGATGCCGGTTTCCAGCAGGTCGTTGCCGCCAGCTTGCTCGGCAAACGAAGGTGCTGGACGGTGAATGCCCCAGCGCTCTTCGGTGTCGATCGGGCCAGCTTCGTCAATCGGGTTACCCAGTACGTCCATGATCCGGCCCAGGGTCGCTTTACCGACCGGTACGGAGATGGCAGCGCCAGAGTCGATAACGTCCAGACCGCGCTTCAAGCCTTCGGTGGAACCCATCGCAATGGTACGAACTACGCCGTCGCCCAGCTGCTGCTGAACTTCCAGGGTAGTTTCCGCGCCTTGTACTTTCAGCGCGTTGTAGATGCTCGGTACGCTGTCGCGTGGAAATTCCACGTCGATAACGGCGCCGATGATTTGAACGATACGTCCGCTACTCATAGCTGGATCCTCTGAATATTTGAACCGTTAAACCGCGGCAGCGCCGCCAACGATTTCCGAGATCTCTTGGGTGATCGCAGCCTGACGCGCCTTGTTGTAGACCAGCTGCAAATCGCTGATCAAATCACCGGCGTTGTCGGTAGCGTTCTTCATCGCGATCATCCGCGCAGCCTGTTCAGCCGCGTTGTTCTCGACCACCGCCTGGTAAACCTGCGACTCCACGTAACGCACCATCAGGCCGTCAAGCAGCTCTTTGGCGTCCGGTTCGTAGAGATAGTCCCAGTGGTGCTTGAGTTCTTGATCCGGGGTTGCCACCAGCGGAACCAATTGCTCCACGGTAGGCTGTTGCGTCATGGTGTTGACGAACTTGTTGGATACCACGGACAGGCGGTCAATACGGCCGTCCAGGTAGGCATCCAGCATCACCTTGACGCTGCCGATCAGATCATTGATCGACGGCTCTTCACCCAGGTGGCTGATAGCTGCAACGACGTTACCGCCGAAGTTGCGGAAGAAAGCCGCACCCTTGCTACCAATCACACACAGATCAATCTCGACGCCGTTTTCGCGGTTTACCGCCATGTCCTTGACCAGGGCCTTGAACAGGTTGGTATTCAAGCCGCCGCACAGACCACGGTCACTGCTCACCACGACATAGCCGACACGCTTTACTTCGCGGTCGATCATGAACGGATGGCGGTATTCCGGGTTGGCGTTGGCCAGATGCCCAATTACCTGGCGGATACGCTCCGCATAAGGACGGCTAGCAGCCATGCGCATTTGTGCCTTGCGCATTTTGCTGACCGCCACTTTTTCCATGGCGCTGGTAATTTTTTGCGTGCTTTTGATGCTCGCAATCTTACTGCGAATCTCTTTTGCGCCTGCCATGTAACACCTATCAGGTTAGCAAGCGGGAGCCTTGCGGCTCCCGCTGCGGCTTACCAGGTTTGGGTGGCCTTGAACTTCTCGATACCGGCTTTCAGGCCGCCATCGATCTCGTCGTTGAAGTCACCCTTCACGTTGATCTTGGCCATCAAATCGGCGTGATCGCGGTTGAAGTAAGCAATCAGCGCTTGTTCGAAGCTGCCAATCTTGGCGATTTCAACGTCAGTCAGGAACCCACGCTCAGCGGCATACAGCGACAGCGACATGTCGGCGATCGACATTGGCGCGTATTGCTTCTGCTTCATCAGCTCGGTAACGCGCTGACCATGCTCAAGTTGCTTACGGGTCGCTTCGTCCAGGTCAGAAGCGAACTGGGCGAATGCCGCCAGTTCACGGTACTGAGCCAGAGCGGTACGGATACCACCGGACAGCTTCTTGATGATCTTGGTCTGAGCGGCACCACCCACACGGGATACCGAAACACCGGCGTTCACTGCAGGGCGGATGCCCGAGTTGAACATGGCCGATTCCAGGAAGATCTGACCGTCGGTGATGGAAATCACGTTGGTCGGAACGAACGCGGAAACGTCGCCAGCCTGGGTTTCGATGATCGGCAGTGCGGTCAGGGAACCGGTTTTGCCGGTCACTGCGCCGTTGGTGAACTTCTCTACGTACTCTTCCGAAACGCGGGATGCGCGCTCCAGCAGACGGGAGTGGAGATAGAACACGTCGCCTGGGTAAGCTTCACGGCCTGGTGGACGGCGCAGCAGCAGGGAGATCTGGCGGTAAGCCACTGCCTGCTTGGACAGATCGTCATAAACGATCAGCGCGTCTTCACCGCGGTCGCGGAAGAATTCACCCATGGTGCAACCGGAGTACGGTGCCAGGAATTGCAGCGCAGGAGATTCCGAAGCACTGGCAGCCACGATGATCGTGTTGGCCAGGGCGCCGTTTTCTTCCAGCTTGCGAACCACGTTGGCGATGGTCGATTGTTTCTGACCGATGGCAACGTAGACGCAGAAAATGCCGCTGTTCTTCTGGTTGATGATCGCGTCGATGGCCAGTGCGGTTTTACCGATCTGACGGTCACCGATGATCAGCTCACGCTGGCCACGGCCGACAGGGATCATGGCATCGACAGCCTTGTAGCCAGTCTGTACAGGCTGGTCTACCGACTTACGCCAGATCACGCCTGGAGCAACTTTCTCGACCGCGTCGGTCTCGGTGTTGCCCAGTGGACCTTTGCCGTCAACAGGGTTACCCAGTGCGTCGACTACGCGACCCAGCAGTTCCTTACCAACCGGAACTTCGAGGATGCGGCCGGTGCACTTGGCGCTCATGCCTTCAGCCAGAGTCTGGTATGCGCCCAAAACAACGGCACCTACAGAGTCTTGCTCCAGGTTGAGGGCCATACCGTAGACGCCGCCCGGAAACTCGATCATCTCGCCGTACATGACGTCGGCCAGACCGTGAATCCGCACGATGCCGTCAGATACGCTGACGACAGTGCCTTCGTTACGGGCTTGGGAGGTCACATCGAGCTTGTCGATGCGGCCCTTGATAATTTCACTTATTTCGGAAGGATTGAGTTGCTGCATTGCTCTGCTGCCCCTTCAAACTCAAGATTTCAATGCTTCGGCAAGTTTCGCGATTTTGCCGCGAATCGAGCCATCGATAACCAGGTCGCCGGCGCGGATGACGACACCACCAATAAGGGCAGCGTCCTCCGCAACTTGCAGGCGCACTTCCCGGTTGAGTCGTGCACTGAGAACCTTGGCGAGTTTGTCTTGCTGTTCTTGGTTCAATGCAAAAGCACTGGTCACTTCAACGTCTACCGACTTCTCTTGTTCAGCCTTGTACAGGTCGAACAGAGCGGCAATCTCCGGCAACAGCGGGAGACGGTCGTTTTCGGCAACGACGTGAATGAAGTTCTGTGCCTTGGCATCAAACTTGTCGCCGCACACGTCAATGAACGTGGCGGCCTTTTCTGCGCTCGTCAGTCGCGGGGCCTTGAGCACGCGCTGCATGGTGTCGTCTTCCGACACCGCTGCAGCCAGGCCGAGCATGGCTGACCAATTGGCCAGTTGCTGGTGGGCCTGAGCGTGCTCGAAGGCCGCCTTAGCGTAAGGTCGGGCCAACGTGGTCAGTTCTGCCATGATCGCCCTCGCTTAGATTTCAGCAGCCAGTTGGTTAACCAGCTCTGCGTGCGCGTTTTGATCGATTGACTTGCCCAGGATCTTCGAAGCACCGTCAACGGCCAGGCTACCCACTTGGGCGCGCAGCGCGTCTTTGACACTGTTCAGTTCCTGTTCGATCTCGGCCTGAGCCTGAGCCTTCACACGGTCAGCTTCGACGCGAGCCTGTTCACGGGCTTCGTCGACAATCTGGGTACCGCGCTTCTTGGCTTGCTCGATGATTTCAGCTGCCTGAGCTTTCGCTTCGCGCAGTTGGTGACCCGCTTTCTCTTGGGCCAACTCCAGGTCGCGAGCTGCTCGGCTGGCAGCGTCCAATCCATCCGCGATCTTCTTTTGACGTTCGTGCAGTGCCGCGATGACCGGAGGCCATACGAACTTCATGCAGAACAGTACAAAAATGAGGAACGCAACGGACTGGCCAATCAGGGTCGCATTAATGTTCACGCCAACACCTCGCAGTAACGTTGTCCATCACATCAAATTACTCGGAAGATCCGAGTAATTAGCCAGCGATCTGACCAACGAACGGGTTCGCAAAGGTGAAGAACAGAGCGATACCAACACCGATCATGGTTACGGCGTCGAGCAGACCGGCAACGATGAACATTTTAACTTGCAGCATTGGAACCATTTCTGGCTGACGCGCTGCGCCTTCCAGGAACTTGCCGCCCAGCAGGCCGAAACCAATTGCGGTACCCAGTGCGCCCAGGCCGATCAACAGTGCAACAGCGATAGCGGTTAGACCAACTACAGTTTCCATCTTTCCTCCCGACTTTTACGTCGTATGGTTTAGGTTTTTTAGATTAAAGCGGTAAAACAAATCGTTTCATGGTGCCCCGTGAGGAGCCCCCTCCCGTTTGACCGGGAGGGACATCAGACTAGTCGAGACTGGTCTTAATGGTTTTCTTCGTGCGCCATCGACAGGTAGACGATGGTCAGCATCATGAAGATAAATGCCTGCAGGGTGATGATCAGGATGTGGAACACTGCCCACGCCCACTGCAGGACGATGCCCAGGCCGCTGAGCCAGAGCAGACCGCTGCCGAACATCACAGCGATCAGAATGAATACCAGCTCGCCGGCATACATGTTGCCGAACAGACGCAGGGCCAGGGAGATCGGCTTGGCGATCAGGGTCACGAATTCCAGCAGGAAGTTCACCGGGATCAGCAGGGCTTGAACGAAGATGTTCTTGCTGCCGAACGGGTGCAGGGTCAGCTCGCCGATGAAACCGCCGAGGCCCTTGACCTTGATGCTATAGAAAATGATCAGTGCGAAAACCGAGAACGCCATGCCCAGGGTCGCGTTCGGGTCGGTGGTCGACACGGCGCGGAACGGGATGTGATGGTCACCGGAGATCAGGATGGCCAGCTGAGGAATCCAGTCGACCGGTACCAGGTCGACGGCGTTCATCAGGAACACCCAGACGAAGATGGTCAGTGCCAGCGGTGCAATCACCGGGCTACGGCCATGGAAGCTGTCTTTCACGCTGCCATCGACGAATTCGACCAATACTTCAACGAAGTTCTGCAAAGCACCTGGCTGACCGGAAGTCGCCTTCTTTGCCGCCATGCGGAAAAGAAGCACGAAGATCAGACCCAATGCGACCGACCAGCCGAGGGTATCGACGTGGAAAGCCCAGAAGCCCATTTCCTTGGCTTCTGCTGCGGTGTGGGCAAAGCCCCAGCCGCCGGTAGGGTGCTGACCGAAAGTCAGGTTCTGCAAGTGGTGCTGGATATAGCCCGAAGCGGTTGTTTCTGCCATGGTTGCCTCAAACGCCCTAAGGTCTCGAAAGTCTTGTTCTCATCAGCAGGGGAGCGAACCAGCTGACCGACTGAGTCAGCACGAAGGCACCGAATACTGCAATCGGCGCCAGTGGCTTCACACCTGCAAACACCAGTGCAAACAGCACTGCCGTCAAAATCAATTTGCCCGCCTCACCGGCATAAAAAGACCGGACGATGGCTTGAGCTGCTCGGGCGCCGGAAAACCGAAAAGCCCTGTGAGCGAAATAAACATTGGGCAGCAAGGCTATCAGGCCTCCGCAAAGTCCCGAGTACCCGGCAACGACTCCATACCAATGCCAGAGCGCCAAAGCGGCCATGAGCAAAATGACAAATTGAGCCATTAACACCGGAAAAACTGCCAGGCGATGGAAGGGCAAGCGGTTTGGCGTGCGGGTTTCCATCACTATTGCTCTCCAATGGTCGGCTGCCGAAATTCAATAACTTGGCATAATTTGTGCCGACAAAATGCGCGCAGAGTATAGGGGCGGTTCTGCCCCTATTCAACTGTCAGGTAGTGATTTCCGACTGCGCGCTACATGAGGAAATGTTTCAGCGGATATGAGCGAGCACGCCTTGAAGCTCATCCAGGGAATTGTAACCAATTACCAACTGGCCTTTTCCCTTCTTACCGTGGCGAATCTGCACCGCAGAGCCTAGGCGCTCGGCCAGACGCTGCTCCAACCGGGCGATATCCGGGTCCGGTTTTGCAGGTTCCACGGGCTCCGGTTTGCCGCTCAACCACTGGCGTACCAGTGCCTCGGTTTGGCGCACGGTCAGCCCACGTGCGACAACATGTCGCGCCCCTTCAACCTGTTGATTGTCCGGCAAACCGAGCAATGCACGGGCATGACCCATTTCCAGGTCGCCGTGGGACAGCATGGTCTTGATGACTTCGGGCAGCGAGATCAGGCGCAACAGGTTGGCCACGGTCACCCGGGATTTACCCACCGCCTCGGCCACTTGTTGCTGGGTCAGCTGGAATTCGTGCTGTAGACGCTGCAGCGCGACCGCTTCTTCGATCGGGTTGAGGTCTTCGCGCTGGATGTTCTCGATCAACGCCATGGCGATTGCGGTTTCATCCGGCACATCGCGAACCATCGCCGGGATGGTTTCCTGGCCGGCTTGCTGGCTGGCGCGCCAGCGGCGTTCGCCGGCGATGATTTCGAAACGACCACTGCCGATCGGACGCACCACAATGGGTTGCATGACACCCTGGGCCTTGATCGACTGCGCCAGCTCTTCCAGTGCCTGGGGATCCATGTCCCGGCGCGGCTGGTATTTGCCGCGCTGGATAAGATCCAGAGGCAAGTGTTGCAACTCGCGCTGATCGGCTTGTACCGCCTGCTCTTCCAGCGAGCTGACAGTCGGACCACTCAGCAGTGCATCCAGTCCACGTCCGAGACCTCGTTTCTTGACGGCCATGGGGATTCCTTAAGTTGCCTGAGCGGCGGCGATGCGTGAGTTTTTGCGCTGACGACGAACCATTTCGCCCGCCAGAGCCAGGTAGGCAACGGCGCCGCGCGATGCTTTGTCGTACGCCAGCGCCGGCATACCGTAGCTCGGGGCTTCGGCCAGTCTGATGTTGCGCGGAATGACGGTGTCGTAGAGCTGCTCGCCGAAGTGCTCCTTGAGCTGCGCCGACACGTCGTTCATCAGGCTCAGGCGCGGGTCGTACATCGTCCGCAACAAGCCTTCGACCTTGAGATTGGGGTTCAGCAATTCGGCGATGCGCTTGATGTTATCCACAAGGTCACTCAGACCTTCGAGCGCGAAGTACTCGCACTGCATGGGGATAATGACCCCGTCTGCGGCGACCAATGCGTTCAGCGTCAGCATCGAAAGTGACGGTGGACAGTCGATCAAAATGTAATCGTAGTTTTCACGGATGGGCGCCAACGCGCTGCGCAGGCGGCTCTCCTTCATCTGCATTTCCAGCAGCACCACTTCGGCGGCGGTCAGGTCGCGGTTGGCCGGCAACAGTTGGTAACCACCGTGCTCGGAGTAGTGCATGGCCTGGGCCAGATCGCATTCGCCGATCAGCAGGTCATAAACCGAGTTTTCCAGGCCGTGTTTATCCACACCGCTACCCATGGTGGCGTTGCCCTGTGGATCGAGATCGATCAACAACACCCGGCGCTTGGTCGCGACGAGGGATGCTGCGAGGTTGATGCAGGTGGTGGTCTTGCCCACACCACCCTTTTGGTTCGCTATCGCGAATACCTTAGCCATTCTTGCTTGTGTTCCCAATCATGCCGTGCGGCGCAGTATCAGCAGATGGCGTTGGCCTTGGCAACCGGGTACGGCCAAGGCGTGTTCGCTATCGAGGTGGAAGTCTGTCGGCAATGCTACCAGTTCGTCGGCGGGATGAACGCCCTTCATTGCCAGCCAACGCGTATCGGTATCACCGAGATGGCGGGTCCAGTTGGTGAAGTTCTCCATGCTGCTGAACGCACGGGAAATAATCCCGTTGAACGGCTGGGCAGGCTGGAACGCTTCGACGCGACTGTGGATAACTTGCAGGTTATCCAGCTTGAGTTCGAGTTTGACCTGGGTCAGGAAGCGGGTTTTCTTGCCGTTGCTGTCCAGACAGGTGACTTGCGACTCGGGAAACAGGATGGCCAGGGGAATACCTGGCATGCCGCCGCCGCTGCCGACGTCCAGCCACCGACCGTTTTCGATGAACGACATCACACTCAGACTATCGAGCAAATGCCGTGACACCATTTCGTCCGGATCCCGCACGGCGGTCAGGTTGTAAGCCTTGTTCCATTTGATCAACAGGGCCAGGTAACCCAGCAGCTGTGCGTGCTGGGTTTCCGTCAGATCGACACCGAGTTGACGAGCGCCTGTGGATAACTCTTCGGCATGTTGCGAGGTGACCAACGAACTCAAGCGCTTTGCTCCAACTGACGGCCCGCGCCGCGTTTTTTCAAATGAATCATCAACAGCGAAATGGCTGCCGGGGTGACGCCCGGGATACGCGACGCCTGGCCCAGGGTTTCTGGACGGGTCGCTCCGAGCTTGCTCTGGATCTCTTTGGAGAGACCGGAAATGTTCGTGTAATCGATATCCACAGGCAGTTTCGTGTCTTCGCTGGCGCGCAGCCGAGCGATTTCATCCTGTTGACGATCAATGTAACCCGCGTACTTGGTCTTGATCTCGACCTGCTCGGCGACCTGTGGATCTTCTGCGCCTTCACCTGTTACGGCGATCAGACCAGCGTAGTCGATTTCCGGACGGCTCAAGAGGTTGAGCAGATTGTATTCGTGGGTCAGCGGCGTGCCGAACTTCTCGGCAATCGCATCGCCCTGCACCGTGCCTGGACGAACCCAGGTGCTTTTCAGGCGCTGTTCTTCCAGCGCGATACTTTCGCGTTTTTTACTGAACGCAGCCCAACGCTCGTCATCGACCAGACCCAGTTCACGACCTTTTTCGGTCAGACGAAGGTCGGCGTTGTCTTCGCGCAGAATCAGGCGGTACTCGGCGCGGGAAGTGAACATGCGGTACGGCTCTTGGGTACCAAGGGTAATCAGGTCGTCAACCAACACCCCGATATACGCCTCGTCGCGACGCGGGCACCAGGCGTCTTTGCCTTGTGCACGCAGCGCGGCATTGGTTCCGGCCAGCAAACCCTGGGCGCCGGCTTCTTCGTAACCGGTGGTGCCGTTGATCTGGCCGGCGAAGAACAGGCCGCCGATCACTTTGGTTTCCAGGCTGTACTTCAGATCCCGAGGATCGAAATAATCGTATTCGATGGCGTAACCCGGACGAACGATGTGCGCGTTTTCCATGCCGCGGATCGATTGCACGATCTGCAATTGCACATCGAACGGCAGCGATGTGGATATCCCGTTCGGGTACAGCTCGTTGGTCGTCAGGCCTTCCGGTTCGATGAAGACCTGATGACTTTCCTTGTCGGCAAAGCGATGGATCTTGTCTTCGATCGAAGGACAGTAGCGGGGGCCAATGCCTTCGATCACACCGGAATACATCGGCGAACGATCAAGGTTGGCCGCGATGATTTCATGCGTCCGGGCGTTGGTATGCGTAATCCAGCAACTGATCTGCCGTGGATGCTGCTCTTTGGAGCCCATGAACGACATCACCGGAATCGGCGTATCGCCTGCCTGCTCGGTCATCACCGAGAAATCCACAGACCGGGCATCAATACGCGGCGGCGTACCGGTTTTAAGTCGACCGACACGAAGTGGCAACTCACGTAAACGCTGTGCCAGGGCAATCGAAGGTGGATCACCGGCACGACCGCCGGAAAAATTCTGCATGCCGATGTGGATAAGTCCACCAAGGAAGGTGCCTGTGGTCAACACCACCGAATCGGCAAGAAAACGCAGACCCATTTGGGTGACCACACCCCGTACCTGATCCTGTTCAACGATCAGATCATCGGCGGCCTGTTGAAATATCCACAGGTTCGGCTGGTTTTCGAGAATTTCGCGGACAGCCGCCTTGTACAGAACCCGGTCTGCCTGAGCGCGGGTTGCACGTACGGCTGGGCCTTTGCGGCTGTTCAATACGCGAAATTGAATACCACCTTTATCGGTAGCCATGGCCATCGCGCCGCCAAGGGCATCGATTTCTTTCACCAGATGGCTCTTACCGATCCCGCCGATCGCGGGGTTGCAACTCATCGCACCGAGGGTTTCCACGTTATGCGTCAGCAACAGGGTTTTCACCCCCATACGTGCTGAGGCCAGTGCTGCCTCGGTACCGGCATGACCGCCGCCGATGACGATCACTTCAAAACGGGAAGGGAAATCCACCACGCACCTCGTGCCTGCTTAAGTAGGTAATTCAGGAATAGTTTGGGCTCAGGTTTTTGGACCTGGTCGACAAGTATAGGGACTTCGCCCTTCCTAAAGAACCCTTTGCACAAAATTTAACCAGCTGTGGAGAAGTCATGGTTATAGAAATTAAAAAGAGAGAAATTTATTAAATCTTTGTTTTTATGTTTATTTCTACTGACCGACCTTTCTGTGGATAGATTGATACAGCCCTTTATATTCAACATGTACAGCGATTCAAAACCCTGTGATCATGTGCCAATGAGGCCCTTGGATAACCGGTCTAAGCCTGTGGATGAATGAGGTGGTTATCCACAGAGCCGATTATCTTCAGTTTTGACGCCCTGTTATCAACTGACCTCAGTGGTAGTTATTCACAGGGCTTAATCAACAGAAAAGTGCTGACTGAACGATAATCCAGGCACGACAAATCCGCTCAAGCAGAAGAAAACCGCTCGGCACTGAAGGTTTGTTTCGCAAATGGAGAGAACAGACAGGCGCGAATGGCCTGTCTGTGGACAGCGAAGGGACTATTTACCGATACAAAAGCTGGAGAAAATCCGTCCTAGCAGGTCATCGGAGCTGAATGCACCGGTGATTTCCCCCAGGGACTGCTGAGCCTGGCGTAAATCCTCGGCCAGCAACTCGCCGGCGCCGGCCAGTGTCAGTTGAGCGCGACCGTGTTCGAGGGAGGCACTGGCATGTCGTAGCGCCTCGAGGTGGCGCCTGCGAGCACTGAAGCTGCTTTCCGAGGTTTGTTCGTAACCCATGCAGGCCTTGAGATGATCGCGCAGTAACTCCAGGCCGACACCACCGGATTTTGCGCTGAGGCTGATGGTGACATGCCCATCGTCGCTGACTTCCAAGGTGATGGCTTCGCCCGTCAGATCGGCCTTGTTGCGGATCAGCGTGACTTTCGCCGGATCGGGGCGGGTTTCGAGAAATTCCGGCCACAAGGCAAAGGGATCCAGGGCTTCAGGGGCCGTCGCATCAACGACCAACAGCACCCGATCCGCTTCCCCGATGGCCTTCAAGGCGCGCTCGACACCGATTTTTTCCACATGATCATCGGTATCGCGCAAACCGGCGGTGTCGACCACATGCAGTGGCATCCCGTCGATGTGGATATGTTCGCGCAAAACATCGCGGGTTGTGCCCGCAATCTCAGTGACAATGGCGGCTTCCCGACCGGCCAGTGCATTGAGCAAGCTCGATTTACCGGCATTTGGGCGGCCGGCGATAACCACCGTCATGCCATCACGCAGCAAAGCGCCCTGCCCGGCTTCACGCAATACGGTGGATAACTCGTCGCGCACTTTGTCGAGCATGCTCAAAACGTGACCATCGGCAAGAAAATCGATTTCCTCCTCCGGGAAATCGATTGCCGCTTCGACGTAGATGCGCAGGCCGATCAGTTGTTCGGTCAGGTTATGCACCCGCTCTGAAAAGGCGCCTTGCAAGGAACGCAATGCATTGCGGGCAGCCTGTGCAGAACTGGCTTCGATCAGGTCGGCGATGGCTTCGGCCTGGGCGAGGTCAAGTTTATCGTTCAGGAAGGCGCGTTCACTGAACTCCCCCGGCCGGGCGAGGCGGCAACCCAGTTCAAGGCAGCGCTTGAGCAGCATATCCAGAACGATGGGGCCGCCATGACCTTGCAGCTCCAGAACGTCTTCGCCGGTAAACGAGTTCGGTCCGGGGAAATACAGGGCGATGCCCTGGTCCAGTACTTCGTCGTTTTCACCGAAGAACGGACCGTAGTGGGCGAACCGTGGCTTGAGTTCACGACCGCTGAAGGCCTCGGCCGCAACGCTGGCCAATGGCCCGGAAATACGGACGATGCCTACGCCGCCGCGACCCTGTGCGGTGGCGACAGCGGCGATGGTTTCACGAGGAGCGCTCATAAACCGGTATCCAGACAAAAGTGACAGATAGCAAAACGCCCCACTAGGGGGCGTTTTGAGTGGTTATCCACAGTGTAAATCAGGCAGTCGCTTTGGCGGCAGCTTCGATCTTACGAGTGATGTACCACTGTTGGGCGATCGACAGGCAGTTGTTCACTACCCAGTACAGCACCAGGCCAGCCGGGAACCACAGGAAGAAGAAGGTAAAGATGATTGGCATCAGCTTCATCACCTTGGCTTGCATCGGATCCGGTGGCGTCGGGTTCAACTGCTGCTGGATGAACATGGTTGCACCCATGATGATCGGCAGGATGAAGAACGGATCCTTGATCGAAAGGTCAGTAATCCACAGCATGAACGGCGCTTGGCGCATTTCAACGCTTTCCAGCAGAACCCAGTACAACGAGAGGAAAACCGGCATCTGCACGAGGATTGGCAAGCAACCACCCAGCGGATTGATCTTCTCCTTTTTGTACAGCTCCATCATGGCTTGCGACATTTTCTGCCGGTCGTCGCCATGTTGTTCTTTCAGTGCAGCCAGTTTCGGAGCCACTGCACGCATGCGCGCCATGGATTTGTAGCTGGCAGCCGACAGCGGGAAGAAGATCCCTTTGATCAGCATGGTCAGGAAGATAATCGACCAGCCCCAGTTACCCACAATGGCGTGGATATGTTGCAGCAACCAGAAGATCGGTTGGGCAATGAACCACAGGATGCCGTAGTCGACGGTCAGCTCCAGGCCTGGGGACAACTCTTTCAGCACAGCCTGGCTTTTCGGACCGGCGTAGAGAGTTGCGCTGGTTTCAGCCTTGGCACCCGGCGCGACAGTCAGAGACGGGCCGGTGTAACCGATGATGTAGTTGCCTTTGCTGTCTTTACGAGTCTGGACGATGTTGTTTTCGCCCTTCGTCGGAATCCATGCGGTCACGAAGTAGTGTTGCAACCAGGCTACCCAACCACCGGTGACGGTTTCTTTCAGCGCAGCCTTGTCCATGTCCTTCATGGACACTTTCTTGTAAGGCTCGGAACTTGTCCACAGGGCAGCGCCCAGGTAAGTCGCAGTGCCGGTGGCGGTGCTGGAAGAAGGATCGGAGCTGGCGTCACGCTTCAATTGCGCGAACATTGCACCGGACCACGGCTTGGCGCTTTCGTTGTCGATCAAGTAGGAAACGGTTACGTCGTACAGTCCACGTTTCAGGGTGAAACGCTTGATGTAGTTGACGCCGTCCTTGCTGAACTTCAGGTCCACGACCAATTGGTCCTGACCGTCAGCCAGTTGATAGATCTTCTTCTCCGAAGAGTAAACCGGACGACCGGCAGGACTTGCGTCCGGGCCATCGGTGCCGATCAAGCCGCTCTGAGCCAGATAAGTCCGCTCGTTGCCGTTATCGAACAGCTGGAACGGAATTTCCGGATGGTCCTGGCGACGTGGATACAGCGGCAGTTTCAGCTGGGCAACATCACCACCTTGTGGATCGATCGCCAGGTCGAGCACATCCGTTTTGATCTGGATGAGGTCGGTGCTTGCCGCTACCGGAGTTTCGGCGGGGGCGCTGGTATCGTTTGCGGCGCGTGGGATGTCGTCACTGACGGACGCTTTATTGCCAGTTGCCGTATCCGGGAGGCCCGGTGCGGTCGTACTGGAAGCAACATTCTGAGTCGGCAAGGCAGCCTGACCATAGTCCTGGTTCCATTTAAGAACCATTACGTAGGACACGATTGCCAGGGCGACGATCAGGATCGTGCGTTTGATATCCATGATTACTCGGCCATCGAAGAAGAACGGGAGGTAGGGATAGGTGGAACCGGGTCATAACCACCGGGATTCCACGGATGACAGCGACCTAAACGACGAAAGGTCAGCCAGCCACCGCGTAGAAGGCCATAATTTTCGATGGCTTCCAACGCGTAGCAGGAACAACTGGGGTAGAAACGACAGTGACTGGCCATCAGGGGACTAATGGCATAGCGATAAAACTGGATCGGAACGAGTGCCAGTTTACGCATCTGGACTGTCTACCCCTACAGTTTCGGTGTTGACCGCTGGGACCGGCGAGCTACGTGCCAGACGCTTCCAGAGTTTGCCGAAATGCTGAATCAATTCGGGGTTTTCTACGTCACCCAAACCTTTGCGCGCGACGATAACGATGTCCCAGCCCACCAGTAAATCCTGGTTAAGGCGAAACGATTCGCGCATCAGACGTTTGAGGCGATTGCGCTCGACGGAGAGCTTTACGCTCTTTTTCCCGATAACCAGCCCTAGACGGGGGTGATCAAGATCGTTGTTGCGCGCAAGGAGCAGGAGATTTTTCCCCGGAACCTTGCCGGTAGGGGAGTCAAAGACCGCCTTGAAATGCCGGGGAGTAAGCAGACGCTTTTCCCGACTGAAGTCCTGACTCACCTCCAGTGCCGGATTATCAAACTGCCAGACGCGCACGACCTTTGGCGCGACGACGCGACAGGACGGCACGACCGTTCTTGGTAGCCATGCGAGCACGGAAACCGTGGGTACGAGCGCGTTTGATAGTGCTTGGTTGGAAAGTACGTTTCATTGTCGTGTTACCTGGTTCGTCCACAACGGGCCGGAATGGCCCCCGTTTTAAGAGACCGGGGATTCTAGAGAAAGCAAGCCTCTAGGTCAATTTCCAACCAGCGTTTCCTTATAAATAGATCCCGGTCGTTTTTCCGGGTGACGATCATTCGCTAAACATAAGATTAAAGAAGGAAAGTATTTAAAGCTTTTCTGTAAAGCTTATAAAAGCTAGGAGCACCATCATCTGTGGATAACTGCCTTTAGCCCTTATTTCACAAGCTGTACAGAGAATGACAACTACAGTGGAAAACCGTGTTCAGCCTGTGCTGCGCTGTCGGAAAACCTGTGTGTGAAAGCGTGTGTTATCCACAGGCTGGTTATCCACCGAGTTTCACCCCCAGTTGTGCAACGAGCTCAGACCCGGTTATCCACAGAGCTTATGCACAGACCGCTGGTCGTCTTTTTTGCGTATAAACCTTTGATTCTTGTTGGCCGTTGACCCACCTACGTGTGGATAAGTCGGCCTGCGGTCGCTACAATGGCCGCTTGTTTTTGCCTCACCGGCTTTCAACTTAGGGGATATCCGTGTCAGTGGAACTTTGGCAGCAGTGCGTGGAGCTTTTGCGCGATGAGCTGCCTGCCCAACAATTCAACACTTGGATCCGTCCACTACAGGTCGAAGCCGAAGGCGACGAGTTGCGTGTCTACGCACCCAATCGTTTTGTCCTGGACTGGGTCAACGAAAAGTATCTGGGTCGTGTCCTGGAATTGCTGGACGAGCATGGCAACGGGTCGGCGCCTGCGCTTTCCTTATTAATAGGCAGCAAACGCAGTTCGGCTCCGCGTGCCGCGCCGAATGCTCCGCTGGCCGCCGCGGCTGCCGCGTCCCAGGCTCAAGTGACTTCGGCCCCGGTCAGTTCAGCGCCAGCCGCCACACCGAACAAGCGAGCAACGCAGAAAGTGGCTGAAGTCATTGAGGAAGAGCCGTCTCGCGACAGCTTTGACCCGATGGCTGGCGCCAGCTCACAACAGGCTCCGGTTCGGGCAGAGCAACGTACCGTGCAGGTTGAGGGTGCGCTCAAGCACACCAGCTACCTGAACCGTACCTTCACCTTCGAAAACTTCGTCGAGGGCAAGTCCAACCAGCTGGCCCGTGCCGCGGCCTGGCAGGTGGCGGACAATCCCAAGCATGGTTACAACCCGCTCTTCCTTTATGGTGGCGTGGGCCTGGGTAAAACTCACTTGATGCACGCTGTGGGTAACCACCTGTTAAAGAAGAACCCGAATGCCAAGGTCGTTTACCTGCATTCCGAGCGTTTCGTGGCGGACATGGTCAAGGCCTTGCAGCTGAACGCGATCAACGAGTTCAAGCGTTTCTACCGATCGGTGGACGCTTTGCTGATTGACGATATTCAGTTCTTCGCCCGCAAGGAACGTTCCCAGGAAGAGTTTTTCCACACCTTCAACGCCCTGCTTGAGGGTGGCCAGCAGGTCATTCTCACCAGTGACCGCTACCCGAAAGAAATCGAGGGTCTCGAAGAACGGTTGAAGTCGCGCTTCGGTTGGGGCCTGACGGTCGCCGTCGAACCGCCGGAGCTGGAAACGCGGGTTGCGATCCTGATGAAGAAGGCCGACCAGGCCAAGGTCGAATTGCCCCACGACGCAGCGTTCTTCATTGCCCAGCGCATTCGCTCCAACGTTCGCGAACTGGAAGGCGCGCTCAAGCGCGTGATCGCGCACTCCCACTTCATGGGCCGCGATATCACCATCGAGTTGATTCGCGAATCCTTGAAGGATCTGTTGGCGTTACAAGACAAACTGGTCTCTGTGGATAATATTCAGCGCACCGTCGCCGAGTACTACAAGATCAAGATCTCCGACTTGCTGTCCAAACGCCGCTCGCGTTCGGTCGCCCGTCCACGACAGGTCGCCATGGCGCTGTCCAAGGAATTGACCAACCACAGTCTGCCGGAAATCGGCGATGTGTTCGGTGGACGCGACCACACCACGGTGTTGCACGCCTGTCGCAAGATCAACGAACTTAAGGAATCCGACGCGGACATCCGCGAGGACTACAAGAACCTGCTGCGTACACTGACCACTTGATGAACACCAGCGCAGCTTATTAAGGCAAGGGACTAGACCATGCATTTCACCATTCAACGCGAAGCCCTGTTGAAACCCCTGCAACTGGTCGCAGGCGTCGTCGAGCGCCGACAGACCTTGCCGGTGCTCTCCAACGTGCTGCTGGTTGTCGAAGGCCAGCAACTGTCGCTGACCGGTACCGACCTGGAAGTCGAGCTGGTCGGTCGTGTTCAACTTGAAGAGCCAGCAGAACCAGGCTCCATCACTGTGCCTGCACGCAAGTTGATGGACATCTGCAAAAGCTTGCCGAACGATGCCCTGATCGACATCAAGGTCGACGAACAGAAGCTGGTCGTGAAGGCTGGCCGCAGCCGCTTCACCCTGTCGACCCTGCCGGCCAATGACTTCCCAACGGTGGAAGAAGGCCCGGGCTCGCTGACCTGCAGCCTCGAGCAAAGCAAACTGCGTCGGTTGATTGAGCGCACCAGCTTCGCCATGGCCCAGCAGGACGTGCGTTACTACCTCAACGGCATGCTGCTGGAAGTCTCGGCCGGCGTGATTCGCGCCGTTGCTACCGATGGCCACCGTCTGGCGATGTGCTCGATGCAGGCCGATATCGGTCAGCCGGATCGCCACCAGGTCATCGTGCCGCGCAAAGGTATCCTTGAGCTGGCTCGCTTGCTGACCGAACCGGACGGCATCGTTAGCATCGTCCTGGGCCAGCACCACATCCGCGCGACGACCGGCGAGTTCACCTTCACCTCGAAATTGGTCGACGGCAAATTCCCCGATTACGAGCGTGTGCTGCCCAAGGGTGGTGACAAGTTGGTCCTGGGGGATCGCCAGGCCCTGCGCGAAGCCTTCAGCCGTACCGCGATTCTGTCCAACGAAAAGTACCGTGGCATCCGTCTGCAACTGGCCAATGGTCAGCTGAAGATCCAGGCGAACAACCCGGAGCAAGAGGAAGCGGAAGAAGAAGTGGGCGTTGAGTACAACGGTGGCTCCCTGGAAATCGGCTTCAACGTGAGCTATCTGCTCGACGTGCTGGGCGTGATGACCACCGAGCAGATTCGCCTGATCCTGTCCGATTCCAACAGCAGCGCGCTGGTGCAGGAATCCGACAATGACGACTCGGCCTACGTCGTTATGCCGATGCGCCTGTAACAATGCCCAGCAGAAGCTAGATGTCCCTAAGTCGCGTCTCGGTCACCGCGGTGCGCAATCTGCACCCGGTGACCCTCTCCCCCTCTCCCCGAATCAATATTCTTTACGGCGCCAACGGCAGCGGAAAGACCAGTGTTCTGGAAGCCATCCACTTGCTGGGGCTTGCCCGTTCGTTTCGCAGTACCCGACTGTTGCCGGTGATTCAGTACGAACAATTGGCATGCACGGTGTTTGGCCAGGTCGAACTGGCCCAGGGTGGACACAGTGCGCTCGGTGTTTCTCGAGACCGTCAGGGCGAGTTCCAGATCCGTATCGATGGGCAAAACGCCCGCAGTGCCGCGCAGCTGGCCGAAATCCTCCCGCTGCAGCTGATCAATCCGGACAGCTTTCGCTTACTGGAAGGCGCTCCAAAGATCCGACGGCAGTTTCTAGACTGGGGTGTGTTCCACGTGGAACCCCGCTTCATGTCCACCTGGCAGCGTTTGCAGAAGGCCCTGCGCCAGAGAAACTCTTGGCTGCGGCATGGTACACTTGACGCCGTTTCGCAAGCGGTTTGGGACAGGGAACTGTGCCAGGCCAGCGCTGAAATCGATGAATACCGCCGCGCTTATATCAAAGCCTTGAAGCCAGTCTTTGAACAAACCTTGAGCGAACTGGTTGAGCTCGAAGGTTTAACGCTCAGCTATTACCGAGGTTGGGACAAAGACCGGGAGCTGAGTGCCGTGCTCGCCGGGTCCCTTCAGAGGGATCAGCAAATGGGTCATACCCAGGCTGGACCACAACGCGCTGATTTGCGTCTCAGACTGGGCGCACACAATGCCGCGGATATCTTGTCCCGCGGACAGCAGAAGTTGGTGGTATGTGCTTTGCGGATTGCCCAGGGGCATCTGGTCAGCCAGGCACGACGCGGTCAGTGTATTTATCTGGTGGATGACCTGCCGTCCGAACTGGACGAGCACCACCGTCGCGCGCTTTGCCGCTTGCTGGAAGACTTACGCTGCCAGGTGTTTATTACCTGTGTAGATCACGAATTATTGAGGGAAGGCTGGCAGACGGAAACGCCAGTCGCTCTGTTCCACGTGGAACAGGGCCGTATCACCCAGACCCACGACCATCGGGAGTGAAGGCATTGAGCGAAGAAAATACGTACGACTCAACGAGCATTAAAGTGCTGAAAGGCCTGGATGCCGTACGCAAACGTCCCGGTATGTACATTGGTGACACCGACGATGGTAGCGGTCTACACCACATGGTCTTCGAGGTGGTCGACAACTCGATCGACGAAGCGCTGGCTGGCCACTGCGACGACATCAGCATCATCATTCACCCGGATGAATCCATCACCGTTCGCGACAACGGCCGTGGTATCCCGGTAGACGTGCACAAAGAAGAAGGCGTTTCGGCAGCCGAGGTCATCATGACCGTGCTGCACGCCGGCGGTAAGTTCGACGACAACTCCTACAAAGTTTCCGGCGGTCTGCACGGCGTAGGTGTGTCGGTGGTAAACGCCCTGTCTGAAGAGCTTGTTCTCACAGTGCGCCGTAGCGGCAAGATCTGGGAACAAACCTACGTTCACGGTGTTCCTCAAGAACCGATGAAAATCGTCGGTGACAGCGAGTCCACGGGTACGCAGATTCACTTCAAGCCTTCGGCTGAAACCTTCAAGAACATCCACTTCAGCTGGGACATCCTGGCCAAGCGGATTCGTGAACTGTCCTTCCTCAACTCCGGTGTCGGTATCGTCCTCAAGGATGAACGCAGCGGCAAGGAAGAGCTGTTCAAGTACGAAGGCGGCCTGCGCGCATTCGTTGAGTACCTGAACACCAACAAGACCGCGGTCAACCAGGTGTTCCACTTCAACATCCAGCGCGAAGACGGCATCGGCGTGGAAATCGCTCTGCAGTGGAACGACAGCTTCAACGAGAACCTGTTGTGCTTCACCAACAACATTCCCCAGCGCGATGGCGGGACTCACCTGGTGGGTTTCCGTTCAGCACTGACGCGTAACCTGAACACCTACATCGAAGCCGAAGGCCTGGCGAAGAAACACAAGGTTGCCACCACCGGTGACGATGCTCGTGAAGGCCTGACCGCAATCATCTCGGTGAAAGTGCCGGATCCGAAGTTCAGTTCCCAGACCAAAGACAAGCTGGTGTCTTCCGAAGTGAAGACCGCTGTCGAGCAGGAAATGGGCAAGTACTTCTCCGACTTCCTCCTGGAAAACCCGAACGAAGCCAAGCTGGTTGTCGGCAAGATGATCGACGCCGCGCGTGCCCGTGAAGCGGCCCGCAAGGCCCGTGAGATGACACGCCGCAAAGGCGCCCTGGACATCGCCGGCCTGCCGGGCAAACTGGCTGACTGCCAGGAAAAGGACCCTGCCCTGTCCGAACTGTACCTCGTGGAAGGTGACTCTGCTGGCGGCTCCGCCAAGCAGGGGCGTAACCGCAAGACGCAAGCGATCCTGCCGCTCAAGGGTAAGATCCTGAACGTCGAGAAGGCGCGTTTCGACAAGATGATCTCTTCCCAGGAAGTGGGCACCTTGATCACCGCGCTGGGCTGTGGCATTGGCCGCGACGAGTACAACATCGACAAGCTGCGCTATCACAACATCATCATCATGACCGATGCTGACGTTGACGGTTCGCACATCCGTACCCTGCTGCTGACCTTCTTCTTCCGTCAGCTGCCCGAGCTGATCGAGCGCGGCTACATCTACATCGCCCAGCCACCGCTGTACAAGGTCAAGAAAGGCAAGCAAGAGCAATACATCAAAGACGACGACGCCATGGAAGAGTACATGACGCAGTCGGCCCTGGAAGACGCGAGCCTGCACCTGAACGAAGAAGCACCGGGTATCTCCGGTGAAGCCCTTGAGCGCCTGGTGAATGATTTCCGCCTGGTGATGAAGACCCTCAAGCGTCTGTCGCGCCTGTACCCACAGGAACTGACCGAGCACTTCATCTACCTGCCGGCCGTCAGCCTGGAGCAACTGTCCGATCACGCAGCGATGCAGGATTGGCTGGCCCAGTATGAAGTCCGTCTGCGCACCGTCGAGAAGTCTGGCCTGGTGTACAAGGCCAGCTTGCGCGAAGACCGCGAACGTAACGTCTGGCTGCCAGAGGTCGAACTGATCTCCCACGGCCTGTCGAACTACGTCACGTTCAACCGCGATTTCTTTGGCAGCAACGACTACAAGACCGTCGTTTCCCTGGGCGCGCAGCTGAGCACCCTGCTGGACGAAGGCGCCTACATCCAGCGCGGCGAGCGTAAGAAAGCAGTCACCGAGTTCAAGGAAGCCCTGGAATGGCTGATGACTGAAAGCACCAAGCGTCACACCATCCAGCGATACAAAGGTCTGGGCGAGATGAACCCGGATCAGCTGTGGGAAACCACCATGGACCCAAGCGTACGCCGGATGCTCAAAGTGACCATCGAAGACGCCATTGGCGCAGACCAGATCTTCAACACCTTGATGGGTGATGCGGTCGAACCTCGCCGTGATTTCATCGAAAGCAACGCCCTGGCGGTGTCCAACCTGGATTTCTGATTCAGGTTACCCACCAAACGAAAAAGGCCAACGCTCATGCGTTGGCCTTTTTTATTGCCTGCAAACGCCCACGATCTCTACTCGGTCGCCGTCGGCACACTCTCCAACCGATACCCATACCCGTAGATCGTCAGCAGCTGCCAGCCACGATCAGCCGTCAGCCCAAGCTTGTTGCGCAGGCGATAGATGTGCGTATCCAACGGCCGTGAAGACTCTACTTCTTCATGGGGCCATAACCGTTGGTAAAGGTACTCACGTGATAGCGGTCGGCCCAGATTGGTGAATAGGCATTTCGCCAGGCGATACTCCCGTTCGGTCATGACGATGGGGCGGCCCGAGCGGTTGACGGTCAGTTCGGCATCGTCGAACACCAGGTCTGTGAAGCTCAGCACTTCGGCGGAGGCGCTTCGCTGATGGCCGTGTCGGCGCAAAACCGCCGCTACGCGTGCCTTCAATTCATTGGGGCGGAACGGCTTGCTCACGTAGTCGTCGGCTCCGGCATCCAGGGCCTGGACGATGTCGCTTTCGGTATCGCGGCTGGTGAGCATGATGGCTGAAGGCGGCGCGTCCATGTGTTCGCGGGTCCAGCGTAAGAGTGCCAGGCCACTGAGATCAGGCAGTTGCCAGTCGAGGATGAGCAGGTCGTAGGTTTCCCGGCGCAGTTGACGCAACAGGTCCTCTCCCCTCTCAAAGCTGTGCAAGGACCAGGCATCCTCTACCGGTTCTGTCATCTGAAGCAGGGTCTGTTCCACCCGGCGCAGTTCAGCAGGTTCGTCGTCCAGTATCGCGACACGCATGGGCGATCATTCCTTGGGCTCTGGGGGTAATACGCTGTTACTAAGACAATAGCCACTGGTGAGCAGGAGTGAAAGAAAGCGGCCTGCCGTTGGTCCGCTATGATTTCAGTCATCCATTGCGACCGGGGTGATCCATGAACCACATTCGCCGTTCCATCAGTGTTGCCTGCGATGGATGAGCACAACCACGAAAGCCGCGAGCCGACCCAAGTCCAATGGCTGTTCAGGAAGTTGGTGCGTGAATGGCTTTGGATAAGTCTGGTGTTGTTGCCGGTGACGGCGCTGCTGTCTTACCTCATTCAACTCAAGCTGCTCGATCCAACACCCGACTTGGGCGCCTTGCTCTCGGTGGTACTGCTGATGTGCGTTCTAGGCTTGCTGCTGTGGTTGCCGCGCCTGGCGCTGTGGCTAACCCTCGCGGGCATGGGCTGTGCGTTGTTGACCAGCGTCGGGATGGCGGAGCTACAGCGATGGTGGTCACCGATCCCCAGCATGCTCGGCATGCTGCTCGGTTATCTGGTGTGGAACTGGCGGCGACTCAGCGGTGTGTTGACCTATTTCGGGTGGGAGCTGGCGCGTCTTGATAGCGAGCCGAAAATCCTGCCTGAGCGTCGGCGTCCGCGCTTTCCCACGGGAGATCGCCTGCAGGGCCAGATCATGGCGCTTGAGCAGGCCATGAGCCGCACCCGCGATACCCATCGCTTCATTGCCGATGGGCTGGAGTACCTGCCGGTTGCAACCTTGATCAGCGACCCCGCGGGCCGTGTTCTGTTGGGTAACCTCAGGGCGCGCGAGCTGTTCAGTCATGAATTGGTTGGTCATGACGTTCTTGAGCAATTGGCGCGATTGGGGTATCCGCCATTGACGCCAGGCGTGCCGGCGCTGCTGTCCGAGCTGCCGCTGATGGAGTTCCGCGACATTAAGGAGCGCAGCCTGCGTCTGGAACGCGCGCCCTTGCTGCCCGTGGATGGCGACATACCGGTGGGCTGGTTATTGAGCCTGACCGACCTGAGCGTCGAGCGCGAGGCGCAGGAACAACGCAGTGTGATGCTGCGGTTTCTGTCACACGACCTGCGAGCGCCCCACTCCGCGATTCTTGCCTTGCTTGATGTGCATCGCCATCAAGTCGGCGGCGATTCACGACTGTTCGTGCAGATCGAATTGCAGGTACGCCGGGCGCTGCAACTGACTGATGGCTTCGTCCAGTTAGCAAAGGCCGAGTCCGACGCTTATCAGTTTCAACCCAGCCTGTTTGCGATGCTGGTGCTGGATGTATTTGATCAGGCGTTGCCGATCGCCCAGCAGAAGCAGATCGAGTTGCTGCAGCAGATTGACGAGCAGGCGCAGGAAAGTCTGATCATGGCGGATCAGGCGCTGCTGACCCGGGCGCTGTTCAATCTCTTGGAGAACGCCATCAAATACAGCGCCAACGGCACCTCTGTGAATGTGCAGGTCAGTTGCAGCGAGGGATGGTTGACCTGTGAGTTGATGGATCAAGGCAAGGGAATCGCCGCGCAGGAGCTGCCCGAGCTGTTCAGCCAATATCGGCGCTTTTCCTCGGCTCAGGGCATCGACGGCGTCGGTTTGGGACTGTCGATGGTCAAGGCTGTGGTGGACCGACACGGGGGACGGATAGAGTGCCGAAGTGTGATCGGAGAAGGCACCTGTTTCACGCTGTATCTACCTCTGTACGACGAATGAAACAGTCGAATGACAGGTATAAAAAAACCGGCTATATCAGCCGGTTTTTTTACGCCCGAAAAAAACTTATGCACGTTTTTCGGGGTTTTATCTGTTTGAGAAATATGTATATAAATCATCTATTTAGAATCAATTTACAGCGATTTTCTCATAAACGGTACACAGGTTATCCACAGAAACTCAAACGGCCATCTGGTCGTTGGAAGCCGGTGCTTGCGGGGTCGGTGGCAGCGAGCCCATTTCCCGTTGCATCTGTTCGTTCCAGGCCTGGACGCGGTCGTTCAAATCGGCGATGGCGCGTGGGCCGCTGCCTTCGGCGTACATCGGTGCGCCGATGATGACGGTGATGACCCCCTGCTTCTTGGCCCACCCCAACTTTGGCCAGAACTTGCCAGCGTTATGCGCAATGGGCAGCACCGGCAGGTCTGCGTTGACTGCCAGCGCGGATCCGCTGCGGGAGAACTTGCCAACGGTGCCGAAAGGTACGCGGGTGCCTTCAGGGAAAATCAGTACCCAGACGTTGTCCTTGAGCAGCTCATCGCCTTTCGACGCGACCTGCTTGAGTGCGGCTTTCGGGTTGTCACGATCGATGGCGATCGGTCGCAGCATCGCCATGGCCCAGCCGAAGAACGGTACATACAACAGCTCACGCTTGAGCACCTGGCTCAATGGCGAGAAGTAGGCCGAAAGAAAGAACGTCTCCCAGGTGCTCTGGTGATTCGACACAATCACACAGGGCCGATCAGGCACATGCTCTTCGCCCCTCACTTCGTAGCGAATACCCAGGAACACCTTGCTCAACCACAAGGCGCAGCGGCACCAATACACGTTAATGAAGCGATAACGCGCCTTGAACGGCAGGAAGGGCGCGATAAAAAAGCTCAGGCTGCACCACAGCAGGGAACTGGTGCCCAGCAGCAGGTAAAAGAGGAAGGTTCTGATGGCCTGCAGTATCGACATGGCGACGTTTACCGTTACGGGCACTGCCCGACTGTTCAAGCGCACTCCCGAACTGTCGAAAGCGCTCTAATTGTGGATAAGTTCTGCGGCAATCGCCGCCAGATCGTCGAAAATCAAAGTGCCTGCCGGTAGGGTCTTGCCCAAAGTCTTTTCGCCTTTCCCGGTCTTAACTAAAACAGGCTGAGAATCGACGGCTTTGGCGGCTTCCAGGTCACCGAGACTATCGCCGACGAACCAAAGATGGGTCAGCGATACGTTGTAATGGGCGGCGATGTTTTTCAACATCCCGGGTTTTGGCTTGCGGCAATCGCAACCTTCGTCAGGCCCATGGGGGCAGTAGACGATCAGCCCGACTTCACCACCCTGCTCAGCCACCAGCGAACGCAAGCGTTCGTGCATGGCATCGAGGGTGGCGATGTCGTAATAGCCGCGAGCGATGCCCGACTGGTTGGTAGCCACTGCTACCGTCCAGCCGGCTTTGCTCAACTGCGCGATGGCCTCGATCGAACCGGGAAGCGGTATCCACTCCTCCACCGACTTGATGTAAGCGTCGGAGTCGTAATTGATCACTCCGTCCCGATCGAGAATCAGCAGTTTCAAACAGTCTTACCCCAGCAACGAAATGTCGGCAACGCCGAGGAACAAGCCACGCAGGCGCGCCAGCAAGGCATAACGGTTAGCGCGGACCTTGGCGTCTTCGGCATTGACCATGACGGCTTCGAAGAACGCATCGACCGGTTCACGCAGGGCCGCCAGGCGTGCCAGGGACTCGCTGTACTGACGCGCCGCCGCCATCGGCTGAACAGCCTGGTCTGCCTGCTGGATCGCCGAGTACAAGGAGAACTCGTTGGCATTGTCGAAGTACTTGGCTTCCACCACGGTCGGCACGGAACCTTCGACCTTGCTCAGCAAGTTCGACACACGCTTGTTCACGGCCGCCAGGGCTGCGGCTTCCGGCAATTGGCGGAAAGCCTGTACCGCCTGCACGCGCTGGTCGAAGTCCAGGGCAGAGCCCGGCTTCAGGGCGCGGACCGACAAGTAGGTCGCCACATCGACACCTTCGTCTTCGTAACGCGCGCGCAGGCGGTCGAAGATGAATTCCAGCACCGCGTCGTTCAGACCTGCTGCTTTCACCTTGGCACCGAACGCATTCACGGCGAAAGCCACCGCGTCGTTCAGGTCCAGGTCCAGTTGCTTCTCGATCAGGATACGCAGCACGCCGAGCGCGGCACGGCGCAGGGCGTACGGGTCTTTGCTGCCGGTTGGCAGCATGCCGATGCCGAAAATGCCGACCAGGGTGTCGAGCTTGTCGGCGATGGCCACGGCCGCGCCGGTCAGGGTGGACGGCAGTTCAGCGCCAGCACCGCGCGGCATGTACTGCTCGTTCAGCGCCAGTGCAACATCTTGCGGCTCGCCATCGTTGAGGGCGTAGTAGTAACCGGCGACACCTTGCATCTCCGGGAACTCGCCGACCATTTCGGTCGCCAGGTCGCACTTGGACAGCAGGCCAGCGCGAGCAGCCCAGGCCGCGTTGCCGCCGATGCGTTGAGCGATGTAAGCGGCGAGTTTGGACACGCGCTCGGCCTTGTCGTAGACGCTGCCGAGTTTTTCCTGGAACACCACGTTTTGCAGGCGCTGGTTGAAGTCTTCGAGTTTCTGCTTCTTGTCTTGCTTGAAGAAGAACTCGGCGTCGGTCAGGCGTGGGCGAACCACTTTCTCGTTACCGGCGATGATCTGCTGCGGGTCTTTGCTCTCGATGTTGGCCACGGTAATGAAACGTGGCAGCAACTTGCCGTCGACATCCAGCAGGCAGAAGTACTTCTGGTTGTCCTGCATGGTGGTGATCAGGGCTTCTTGCGGTACATCGAGGAAGCGCTCTTCGAACGAGCACACCAGCGGCACCGGCCACTCGACCAGTGCGGTCACTTCGTCGAGCAGGTCCGGTGGCACGATGGCAGTGCCTTCCTGGCGAGTCGCCAGCTCTTCGGTGCGCTTGCTGATGATCTCGCGACGCTCCTTGGCGTCAGCCAGCACGTAGGCGGCGCGCAGGTCGGCCAGGTAGCTGGACGGCGAACTGATACGCACGTTTTCCGGGTGGTGGAAGCGGTGACCACGGGAATCGCGACCGGCCTTCTGGGCGAGGATGGTGCAGTCGATGACCTGGTCACCGAGCAGCATCACCAGCCATTGGGTCGGACGAACGAATTCTTCCTTGCGCGCGCCCCAGCGCATGCGCTTTGGAATCGGCAGGTCGTTCAGGGAATCTTCGACGATGGTCGGCAGCAGGCTCGACGTCGGCTTGCCGGCGATGCTCTGGCTGTAGCGCAGTTTTGGGCCGCTCTGATCGATTTCGCTCAGGTCGACGCCGCACTTCTTGGCAAAGCCCAGTGCCGCTTGGGTCGGGTTGCCTTCGGCGTCGAAGGCGGCCTGGCGTGGCGGACCGTCGAGGTTGATGCTGCGATCCGGCTGCTGGGTGGCCAGCGAGGTGATCAGCACGGCCAGGCGGCGTGGCGCGGCGTAGACGGTTTTGGTCTCGTAATTGAGGCCGGCAGCTTGCAGGCCCTTGTCGATACCAGCGAGGAACGCCTCGGCCAGAGTGTTCAGGGCCTTGGGTGGCAGTTCTTCAGTGCCCAGTTCAACCAGAAAATCCAGAGCACTCATTGTGCAGCCTCCAGCTTGGCCAGTACTTCGTCACGCAGGTCCGGGGTCGCCATCGGGAAGCCCAGCTTGGCGCGAGCCAGCAGGTAGGCTTGCGCAACGGAACGCGCCAGGGTGCGAACGCGCAGGATGTATTGCTGACGCGCGGTCACGGAAATCGCCCGGCGCGCATCCAGCAGGTTGAAGGTATGGGAAGCCTTCAACACCATTTCGTAGCTCGGCAACGGCAGCGGCTGGTCGAGCTCGATCAGGCGCTTGGCTTCGCTTTCATAGAAATCGAACAGTTCGAACAGTTTTTCGACGTTGGCGTGTTCGAAGTTATAGGTCGACTGCTCCACTTCGTTCTGGTGGAACACATCGCCGTAGGTCACCTTGCCGAACGGACCGTCAGCCCAGACCAGGTCGTAGACCGAATCCACGCCTTGCAGGTACATGGCCAGGCGTTCCAGGCCGTAAGTGATCTCGCCGGTCACCGGGTAGCATTCGATGCCGCCCGCCTGCTGGAAGTAAGTGAACTGCGTCACTTCCATGCCGTTGAGCCAGACTTCCCAGCCCAGGCCCCAGGCGCCAAGGGTCGGCGATTCCCAGTTGTCTTCGACGAAGCGGATGTCATGCACCAATGGGTCCAGGCCCACGTGCTTGAGGGAGCCCAGGTACAGTTCCTGGAAATTGTCCGGGTTCGGCTTCAGGACGACCTGGAACTGATAGTAGTGCTGCAGACGGTTCGGGTTTTCGCCGTAACGGCCGTCAGTCGGGCGACGGCTAGGCTGCACGTAGGCGGCGTTCCAGGTTTCCGGGCCAATGGCGCGCAGGAATGTAGCAGTGTGGAAAGTGCCGGCGCCTACTTCCATATCGTAGGGCTGAAGTACCACACAACCTTGCTCGGCCCAGTATTGCTGGAGGGCGAGGATCAAGTCTTGGAAGGTACGCACGGCTGGCGTAGGCTGGCTCACGAAATTCACCTGTTTCTTGGGCTGCGATTTAAAGAGCGGGAGTATACCCGATTCATTGCTGCGCACGCCCCCTGGAGCCTTATGCCACGCTGCTTTTGGTGTTCCGAAGATCCGCTGTACATGGCTTATCACGATCAGGAGTGGGGCACGCCGCTACGCGATGCGCAGGGTTTGTTCGAGTTGCTTTTGCTCGAAGGGTTCCAGGCCGGCCTGTCCTGGATCACCGTGTTGCGCAAGCGCGAGCGTTATCGCCAGGTCATGTTCGGCTTCGATGTACAGCGCGTGGCACAGATGAGCGACGCGGAAATCGATGAACTGATGCTCGATCCGGGCATCATCCGCAATCGTCTCAAGCTCAATGCCGCCCGGCGCAACGCCCAGGCCTGGCTGGCGCTGGAGGACCCGGTGGGGTTTCTCTGGTCCTTCGTCGGCGGTGTCCCGAAGATCAATCATTTCAAGGATCGCACCGAAGTCCCCGCCATCACGCCCGAGGCGCTGAACATGAGCAAAGGCTTGAAAAAAGCCGGCTTCACCTTCGTCGGCCCGACCATTTGCTACGCGTTGATGCAGGCCTCGGGCATGGTCATGGACCACACGCGCGATTGCGATCGCTACGCGATGCTGGCGAACGGCGGTTAGAATAGCCGGTTCGCGCACAGCACAAGATCAGGAGTGACCTGTGGATAAGTTTAAAGGCGCCTTGCTGGTAGGCGCTCTGCGGCTGTTTGCCCTGCTCCCGTGGCGGGCCGTGCAGGCCGTCGGCTCGGCGATTGGCTGGGTGATGTGGAAAACCCCCAACCGTTCCCGCGACGTGGTGCGGATCAATCTCTCCAAATGCTTCCCGGACATGGACCCCGCCGAACGCGAGCGTCTGGTCGGCCAAAGCCTCAAAGACATCGGCAAATCCCTGACCGAAAGCGCCTGCGCCTGGATCTGGCCGGCCCAGCGTTCCATCGACCTGGTGCGCGAGGTCGAGGGTCTCGACGTGTTGAAGGACGCCCTCGCCTCTGGCAAAGGTGTGGTCGGTATCACCAGCCACCTGGGCAACTGGGAAGTGCTCAACCATTTCTATTGCAGCCAGTGCAAACCGATCATTTTCTACCGGCCGCCAAAATTGAAGGCGGTGGATGAATTGCTGCAAAAACAGCGGGTTCAATTGGGCAATAAAGTGGCCGCGTCGACCAAGGAAGGCATCCTCAGCGTCATCAAGGAAGTGCGCAGAGGTGGTGCAGTGGGCATTCCCGCTGACCCGGAACCGGCCGAGTCCGCCGGGATTTTCGTGCCGTTCTTCGCCACTCAGGCCCTGACCAGCAAGTTCGTGCCGAACATGCTCGCCGGCGGCAAGGCGGTCGGGGTGTTCCTGCATGCCCTGCGCCTGCCGGACGGTTCAGGCTACAAAGTCATCCTGGAAGCCGCGCCCGAGGCCATGTACAGCACCGATACCGCAACGTCCTGCGCGGCCATGAGCAAGGTGGTCGAGCGTTATGTAGCGGCGTATCCCAGCCAGTACATGTGGAGCATGAAGCGCTTCAAGAAACGTCCTCCGGGTGAGGAACGCTGGTATTGAGTCAGTTGGCATGATCTGTGGATAACCTTGGTCTCGGGGTTATCCACAACCGTTCATTCAAGGGCGCAGAAGATGTCCGAACACCGCAAGTCATTTCGCATCAAGATCAGTCACGAAAGCTTTGGCGAATGCCTGGGCCAGACGCGCCATCTGTCGACCACGGGGGTCTACGTCAAGCATCCGGCCCTGTCGACGCTGCCCAGGGGCGCGGTGGTGTACGGGCAGGTTCAGGATTTACCCACAGGTGCGCCGCGGGTGCGCATGGAAGTGGTGCAGGTGGACGCCGAAGGCATCGGTTTGCGTTATCTCTTATCCTGACGATCGAGCTTCTTCAAAAACACCGTCATTTCCTTCTCGGCCTGCTTGTCGCCATGGTTTCGCGCGGCTTCCAGTCCCTGCTCCCAGGCCAGGCGCGCAGCCGCGAAGTCCGCCAGCGCCAGATGGGCCTTGCCCAACAGTTTCCAGGCGGCCGAATACTTCGGATCGATCTCGACACAGCGCTGGAAATGCTCGACAGCCTTGGCGTTCTCGCCCAGATCCAGATAGCCCTTTCCCAGGCCGAAGCGCAGCAATGAGTTATCCACACCCTTGGCGAGCATTTTTTCCAGGGATTCGATCATGGGTGGATTCCTTTTTGAAGTTGTTCAGGAACAGCTATGTGTTCTTGAGATTGCTTTCGCGGGCAAGCCCGCTCCCACAAGGAAGCGGAGACTCTGTGGGAGCGGGCTTGCCCGCGAAGGGGTCATCACAGGTAGCAAAAAATAAGGATCAGAAAAAGCTCAATCCCACATGGAACAGCTTTTCCACATCGCGAATATGCTTTTTATCCACAAGAAACAGGATCACATGGTCCCCGGTCTGGATCACCGTGTCGTCGTGGGCGATGATCACTTCTTCATCGCGGATGATCGCGCCGATGGTGGTCCCCGGTGGAAGGCCGATATTCTCGATGGCCTTGCCGATGACCTTGCTCGATTTGGCATCGCCATGGGCAATCGCCTCGATGGCTTCCGCCGCGCCCCGGCGCAGTGAGTGCACGCTGACGATATCGCCGCGCCGCACGTGGGCCAGCAAGGTGCCGATAGTCGCCAGTTGCGGACTGATGGCAATGTCGATGTCACCGCCCTGGATCAGGTCGACATAGGCCGGGTTGTTGATGATGGTCATCACCTTCTTCGCCCCCAGGCGCTTGGCCAAAAGCGACGACATGATGTTGGCCTCGTCGTCGTTGGTCAGGGCCAGGAAGATGTCCGCATCGGCAATGTTCTCTTCCAGCAGCAGGTCGCGGTCCGAGGCACTGCCCTGCAACACCACGGTGCTGTCGAGGGTGTCCGAGAGATGGCGGCAGCGCGCCGGGTTCATCTCGATGATCTTCACCTGGTAGCGGCTTTCGATGGCCTCGGCCAGGCGCTCGCCGATCTGCCCGCCGCCGGCGATGACGATGCGCTTGTAGGTCTCGTCGAGACGGCGCATTTCACTCATGACCGCACGAATATTCGCCTTGGCGGCGATGAAAAACACTTCGTCGTCGGCCTCGATCACGGTATCGCCCTGGGGCAGGATCGGCCGGTCCCGACGGAAAATCGCCGCGACGCGGGTTTCCACGTTCGGCATGTGCTCACGCAACTGCCGCAATTGCTGACCCACCAGCGGCCCGCCGTAGTAGGCCCGCACGGCGACGAGCTGGGCCTTGCCCTCGGCGAAGTCGATCACCTGCAGAGCGCCCGGATGCTGGATCAGGCGCTTGATGTAGTTGGTGACCACTTGCTCCGGACTGATCAGCACGTCCACCGGGATCGCTTCGTTGTCGAACAGTTCGGCGCGTGTCAGGTATCCGGCTTCGCGGACCCGGGCGATTTTCGTCGGGGTGTGGAACAGCGTGTGGGCGACCTGGCAGGCCACCATGTTGGTTTCGTCACTGTTGGTCACGGCGACCAGCATGTCGGCATCGTCCGCGCCGGCCTGGCGCAATACGCTCGGTATCGAACCGCGGCCCTGTACCGTGCGAATGTCCAGCCGATCACCGAGGTCGCGCAGGCGTTCGCCGTCGGTGTCGACCACCGTGATGTCATTGGCCTCGCTGGCCAGGTGTTCCGCCAGCGAACCGCCGACCTGCCCCGCACCAAGGATGATGATTTTCATCCAGTCACTCCGTTGAATCCGTTTAACCGCGCGCGGCGGCGATCTTGATCAGCTTGGCGTAATAGAACCCGTCATGGCCGCCTTCCCGGGCCAGCAACTGGCGCCCATGAGGCTGCTTGATGCCGGCCGCGGTGGCGAGGTCCAGCTCACGAGCACCCGGCGTGCGGGCGAGGAACGCTTCGATGACTTCGGTGTTCTCGGTTGGCAAGGTCGAGCACGTGGCGTAGAGCAGGATGCCGCCGACTTCCAGGGTTTTCCACAGGGCGTCGAGCAACTCGCCTTGCAGCAGCGCCAGCGCGGCAATGTCATCGGGTTGGCGGGTGAGCTTGATGTCCGGGTGACGACGAATCACCCCGGTGGCCGAGCACGGTGCGTCCAGCAGGATGCGCTGGAACGGCTTGCCGTCCCACCAGGCCTGCGTGTCGCGGCCGTCGGCGGCGATCAGCTCGGCGCTCAGGCCCAGGCGTGCTAGGTTTTCCCGCACCCGCACCAGTCGCTTGGCTTCCAGGTCCACCGCCACCACGCCGGCCAGGGCCGGTTGGGCTTCGAGGATATGGCAGGTCTTGCCGCCCGGTGCGCAGCAGGCGTCCAGCACCCGCTGGCCCGGCGCCAGGTCGAGCAGGTCGGCCGCCAGTTGTGCGGCCTCATCCTGCACGCTGATCCAGCCTTCGGCGAAGCCTGGCAGGCTGCGCACGTCGGCGGCGGCGTCGAGGATGATGCCGTCGCGGCTATAAACGCACGGATTGGCACCGATCCCGGCCTGGCTCAGCAACGCCAGATAGGCATCACGCGTTTGGTGACGACGGTTGACCCGTAGAATCATCGGCGGGTGCGCATTGTTCGCGGCACAAATGGCTTCCCACTGCTCGGGCCAGAAGGCTTTCAGGGATTTTTGCAGCCAGCGCGGATGGGCGGTGCGCACCACCGGGTCGTGCTCCAGCTCGGCCAGCAGCGCTTCACTTTCCCGTTGCGCGCGGCGCAGCACGGCATTGATCAAGGCTTTGGCCCAAGGCTTTTTCAGCTTGTCGGCGCAACCGACCGTTTCACCGATGGCGGCGTGGGCCGGGACGCGGGTGTAAAGCAACTGGTAGAGGCCGACCAGCAGCAGCGCTTCAACATCGGCATCAGCCGCCTTGAATGGCTTCTGCAGCAGCTTGGCCGCCAGCGCCGACAAGCGTGGTTGCCAGCGCGCGGTACCGAAGGCCAAGTCCTGGGTGAAGCCGCGATCACGGTCTTCAACCTTGTCCATCTGCGTCGGCAGGGAACTGTTGAGCGAGGCTTTACCGTTGAGTACAGCAGCCAGTGCCTTGGCGGCGGCCAGACGTGGATTCATTGAACGTCCGCCGCTTGGCCCAGCACGGTGCCGGTGGCGAATTTCTCACGACGGCTGTTGAACAGGTCGCTGAAGTTCAGCGCCTTGCCGCCGGGCAATTGCAGACGGGTCAGGCATAGCGCCTGCTCACCGCAGGCGACAATCAGGCCGTCCTTGCTGGCGCCGAGGATTTCCCCCGGTGCGCCCTTGCCTTCAGCCAGATTCGCGGCCAGGACTTTAAGGGCCTCGCCGTTCAGCGTGCTGTGGGTGATCGGCCACGGGTTGAAGGCGCGCACCAGACGCTCCAGCTCGACCGCCGGGCGGTTCCAGTCGATGCGGGCTTCGTCCTTGTTCAGTTTGTGCGCGTAGGTGGCGAGGCTGTCGTCCTGCACTTCACCCTCCAGGGTGCCGGCGGCAAGACCGGCAATGGCATGCACCACCGCGGGTGGGCCCATTTGCGCCAGGCGATCGTGGAGGCTGCCACCGGTGTCTTCGGCGCTGATTGGCGTGGTGACTTTCAGCAACATGGGGCCTGTGTCGAGACCTGCTTCCATGCGCATCACGGTTACGCCGCTTTCGCGGTCACCGGCTTCGACAGCGCGCTGGATCGGCGCCGCCCCGCGCCAGCGAGGCAACAGGGAGGCGTGGCTGTTGATGCAACCCAGGCGCGGAATGTCCAGCACCACTTGCGGCAGGATCAGGCCGTAGGCGACCACCACCATCAAGTCCGGTTTCAGCGCAGCCAGTTCAGCCTGGGCGTCTTCATTGCGCAGCGTTGGCGGTTGCAGCACCGGGATGTTGTTCTCTAGAGCAAGCTGCTTGACCGGGCTCGGCATCAGTTTCTGCCCACGACCTGCCGGGCGATCCGGTTGGGTGTAGACCGCGACGATCTCGTAAGGGCTGCTCAGCAGGGCCTTGAGGTGCTCGGCGGCGAATTCCGGGGTGCCGGCAAAGACAATGCGCAGTGGCTCGGTCATGGAGGGCTCTCTATTGCAAAGCGTCTTGAAAAGAAAAAGGCTTGCCGCAGCAAGCCTTTGAAGAGGGGCATCAGGCGTTCTGGCGATGAAGCTTTTCCAGTTTCTTCTTGATGCGGTCGCGTTTGAGCGTGGACAGGTAATCGACGAACAATTTGCCGTTGAGGTGGTCGCATTCGTGCTGGATGCACACCGCGAGCAAGTCTTCGGCGATCAATTCGTAAGGCTTGCCGTCGCGGTCCAGCGCCTTGACCTTGACCCGTTGCGGGCGATCGACGTTTTCGTAGAAGCCCGGCACCGAAAGGCAGCCTTCCTGGTACTGGCCCATGTCGTCGGTCAGGGGCTCAAGTTCAGGGTTGATGAACACGCGCGGTTCGGTGCGGTCTTCGGAAAGGTCCATCACGACGATGCGTTTGTGCACGTTGACCTGGGTCGCGGCGAGGCCGATGCCCGGCGCTTCATACATTGTTTCAAACATGTCGTCGACCAGCTGACGCACTTCGTCGTCCACTACGTCCACCGGTTTGGCGATGGTACGCAGGCGCGAGTCAGGGAATTCGAGGATGTTCAAAATGGCCATAAGCTTGATGACTGCACGTGTGAAGTAAGGTCGGGTCGATGGCCTGGCGAGTCCGAAGATGCAGGCTACCGTTGTAAAACGTAGCTCCCTTCCTTGCATAAGCAAGCGGGAGCGAGCCACTGACGGCTCTGGCGTTTCACGCGAACGTACATAATAAAGGGATTCACCGCATGAGGAAATCACTACTCGCCCTGCTCCTTCTGGTCTCTGCCGGTTTGGCGCATGGGCAAGTGCAACTTCGGGAAGGTTTTCCACAGCAATACACGGTGGTGTCGGGGGACACTCTTTGGGACATCTCCGGTAAATTCCTTCGTGAACCCTGGCAATGGCCGCAGCTGTGGCACGCCAATCCGCAAATCGAAAACCCCAACCTCATCTACCCCGGCGATACCCTTTCACTGGTCTACGTCAATGGTCAGCCACGCCTGACCCTCAATCGCGGCGCCTCCCGAGGCACCATCAAGCTCTCGCCACGGGTGCGCAGCAGTCCGGTGGCCGATGCGATCCCGAGCATTCCGTTGAAATCGATCAACAGCTTTCTGCTGAGCAACCGTATCGTCGACAAGGTCGAGGATTTCGACCAGGCGCCCTATATCGTCGCCGGCGATGCCGAACGCGTGCTCAGCGGCATCGGCGACCGGATTTTCGCCCGCGGCCACTTCGACCCCGCGCAACCGGTGTACGGCATCTTCCGCCAGGGCAAGGTCTACACCGATCCGCAGACCCAGGAATTTCTCGGGATCAACGCCGACGACATTGGCGGCGGCGAGATCGTGGCCACCGAAGGCGACGTCGCCACGCTGGCGCTGCAACGCACCACCCAGGAAGTGCGCCTCGGCGATCGTTTGTTCAGCGGCGAAGAACGCTCGATCAATTCGACCTTCATGCCCAGCGCCCCCGGCACCGACATCAACGGCCTGATTATCGATGTACCGCGCGGCGTGACGCAGATCGGCGCACTGGACGTGGTCACGCTGAACAAGGGCCAGCGTGATGGCCTGGCCGAAGGCAATGTGCTGGTGGTAATGAAGACCGGCGAAACCGTGCGCGACCGGATCACCGGCCAGCCGTTGAAAATTCCCGATGAGCGCGCCGGTCTGCTGATGGTTTTTCGCACCTACGACAAGCTCAGTTACGGGCTGGTGCTCAACGCATCGCGCTCGCTGGCGGTGATGGATAAGGTGCGAAATCCGTAAGCATGCTTCACAAGTTACCAACAGAGTTATCCACAGCTTATTCCCGCCTGGACGGGTGCTTATAACGATCAAGGATGATCCATGTCGCAGTCTTCTGTTTCACCGGTTTCCCCTGCGGAACTGGAAGCCCGTTTACGCCTGCATCGTTTGCCGGAGCTCGGCCCGGCGCGGTTCAAGAAGTTGCTGGAGGCCTTCGGCTCGGCGTCAAAAGCCATCAGTGCACCGGCCAGTGCGTGGCGTTCTTTAGGCTTGCCACTGGCGTGTTCGGAAGCTCGGCGCTCTGCTGAAATTCGCGACGGTGCGAGCCATGCATTGGCCTGGCTGGAGCATCCGGGCCAGCATTTATTGATGTGGGACCGGCCTGACTACCCCGCACTGCTGGCGGAAATCAGCGATGCCCCGCCGCTGTTATTCGTGGCAGGCGATCCCGGCATTCTGGAAAAACCGCAGTTGGCGATGGTGGGCAGTCGTCGCGCTTCAAGGCCGGGCATGGACACCGCCGCTGCGTTTTCCCGCCGCCTGGCCAGCGCCGGTTTTGTCATAACCAGCGGTCTGGCCCTTGGCATCGACGCTGCCGCGCATCAAGCGGCGCTGGACGTTGGCGGGCAAACGGTCGGAGTGCTCGGCACGGGCCTTGAAAAGTTTTATCCACAGCGCAATCGACGGCTGGCCGACGCGATGATCGCCTCGGGCAGCGCGGTGCTTTCCGAGTTCCCGCTGGACGCCGGCCCGACTGCCAGCAACTTCCCCAGGCGCAATCGCATCATCAGCGGATTGTCCCTGGGCGTGCTGGTGGTCGAAGCCAGCGTGGC
This sequence comes from Pseudomonas fluorescens, assembly GCF_902498195.1. Lineage (GTDB taxonomy): Bacteria > Pseudomonadota > Gammaproteobacteria > Pseudomonadales > Pseudomonadaceae > Aquipseudomonas > Aquipseudomonas fluorescens_BU. The sequence continues at coordinate 303,195 of NZ_CABVIY010000008.1, forward strand.
CAGCGGTTCCTTGATCACCGCAAGGCTGGCGGCGGAGCAGGGTCGCGAGGTGTATGCGATACCGGGCTCAATCCATCACCCCGGCGCCAAAGGCTGTCACCAGTTAATCCGCGACGGCGCCGTTCTGGTTGAAACCATCGAACACATCCTTGAGGCCTTGCGTGGCTGGCAACAGCCGTCTTTCGCGACGGGACCGGCAATCGCTGCGCCTCATCCTTTAGTGACGTTGCTCCATGCCGCGCCCCACACCAGTGAAACGCTGGCCGGCGCCAGTGGCTGGACCTTGCCCAAAGTGCTCGCAGCGCTGACAGAGCTGGAAATGGAGGGCCGCGCAGTCTGCGAAAACGGGCGCTGGTTTGCGCGGGTGAGCTAGGTTTTATAAGGAAGATCGGTAAACTGCGCAGAGCCTAATTCTGGAGTGTTTTTCATGGTCAACAGTTGGCGTGTGCAACAAGCCGCACGAGCCGTTCGCGCAGGGGCGGTGATTGCCTACCCAACCGAAGCCGTCTGGGGGCTGGGGTGCGATCCGTGGGACGAAGAGGCCGTGGAGCGGTTGCTGCTGATCAAGGGCCGGGCCGTGGATAAAGGCCTGATTCTGGTCGCCGATAACATTCGTCAGTTCGACTTCCTGTTCGAAGACTTCCCGGAGCTGTGGATGGACCGCATGGCCAGTACCTGGCCCGGGCCGAACACCTGGCTGGTGCCGCATCAGAATATGTTGCCGCAGTGGATTACCGGCGTGCATGAAACCGTGGCCCTGCGGGTCAGCGATCATCCGCAGGTACGGGATTTGTGCGCGCTCGTCGGGCCCCTGGTCTCGACCTCCGCCAACCCCCAGGGCCGGCCGGCGGCGCGCACGCGCATTCGCGTCGAGCAGTATTTCCGTGGGCAGGTTGATCTGGTGCTGGGCGGGAATCTGGGCGGGCGCAAGAACCCGAGCGTGATTCGCGATCTGGCGACCGGGAACGTGATTCGTCCGGATTGAGACCGAGGTGATCCCATTCGCGGGCAAGCCCGCTCCCACAGGTTAAGTGTCGCTCACAAAACACTGTGGGAGCGGGCTTGCTCGCGAAGAGGCCCTGACAGTCAGCGAAAATCTCAGGGCAGCAGAACAACCGATCCCGTCGTACGCCGCGCCGACAACTCAGTCTGCGCCTTCGCTGCATCCGCCAATGGATAACGCTGGCTGATGTCCACCGTCAGCTTGCCGCTGATGATCATCTCGAACAGCTCGTCAGCCATACGCTGCAGATTTTCCGCGTTGTTGGCGTAAGTCCCCAGCGTTGGCCGGGTCACATACAGCGAACCCTTGGCCGCCAGAATCCCCAGATTGACCCCATCCACCGCCCCCGACGCATTGCCGAAGCTCACCACCAACCCCCGTGGTGCAACGCTGTCGAGCGAGGTCAGCCAGGTGTCTTTACCGACGCCGTCGTACACCACCGAGACTTTTTTGCCGTCAGTCAATTCCAGTACGCGTTGCGCGACATTCTCATGGCTGTAGTCGATGGTCGCCCAGGCGCCATTGGCCTTGGCCAGCGCGGCTTTTTCCGCCGAGCTCACCGTACCGATCAGTTTCACGCCCAAGGCCTTGGCCCATTGGCAAGCCAGGGAGCCGACACCACCGGCAGCGGCGTGGAAAAGGATGGTTTCGCCACCCTTGAGCTCATAGGTTTGGCGCAGCAGGTACTGCACGGTCAGGCCCTTGAGCATGACCCCCGCCGCCTGTTCGAAGCTGATGGCGTCCGGCAGCATGACCAGATTGGCCTCGGGCAAGACGTGGACATCACTGTAGGCGCCCAGCGGACCGCTGCCGTAAGCCACGCGATCACCGACCTTGAAGCGGGTGACTTCGCTGCCGACCGCCTCGACCACGCCCGCGCCTTCCGAACCCACGCCTGATGGCAGGGACGGCGGAGGGTAGAGTCCGCTGCGGTAATACGTGTCGATGAAGTTCAGGCCGATGGCCTTGTTGCTCACGCGGACCTGCTGCGGGCCGGGCTCGGCGGGTTGGTAGTCCACATACTCAAGCACTTCGGGGCCGCCATGGGCACGGAACTGGATACGCTTTGCCATCTGCTCTCTCCTGAGGTCGTTGCCAACGTTGTCAATGCGAAGCGCCCTATCGGACTCCTAAGCTTGATCTTCGTCAACTGCGACGGAACAAGGTGCAGTGTTATCCTACGCAGCAATTTGCCGCCGGCTCTTTAGAACGCCGTGTAGCTTTGCCCGATCCAAGGTGATGCCATGACTACCCGCACCGAGGCCGTAAAAGCCTACCTGCTCGACCTGCAAGACCGCATTTGTGCCGCCCTGGAAGCCGAGGACGGTGGCACGCATTTCGTCGAAGACGCCTGGACCCGGCCTGCGGGTGGCGGCGGACGGACGCGGGTGATCGAAAACGGTACGGTCATCGAGAAGGGCGGCGTCAACTTTTCCCATGTCTTCGGCAGCGGCCTGCCACCGTCCGCCAGTGCCCATCGGCCGGAACTCGCCGGGCGTGGCTTCGAGGCCCTGGGCGTGTCGCTGGTGATCCATCCGCACAACCCGCACGTGCCGACGTCCCACGCCAACGTGCGGTTTTTCATCGCCGAAAAAGAAGGCGAAGAGCCGGTCTGGTGGTTCGGTGGCGGTTTCGACCTGACGCCTTACTACGGCAATGAAGAAGATTGTGTGCACTGGCACCGCGTAGCCCAGCAGGCCTGTGCGCCGTTCGGCCCGGACGTTTACTCGCGTTACAAAGCCTGGTGCGACAGTTATTTCCACATCAAGCATCGCCACGAACCGCGAGGCATCGGCGGGTTGTTTTTCGACGACCTGAACGAGTGGGACTTCGACACCAGTTTCGCCTTCATGCGCGCCATTGGTGATGCGTACATCGATGCCTACCTGCCGATTGTGCAGCGGCGCAAGAATGATGTGTTCACCGCCCGGCAGCGGGAGTTCCAGGAGTTTCGGCGCGGGCGTTACGTCGAATTCAACCTGGTGTATGACCGCGGTACTTTGTTCGGCCTGCAATCGGGTGGGCGAACCGAGTCGATTCTCATGTCCTTGCCACCCCAGGTGCGCTGGGGTTATGACTGGAAAGCCGAACCTGGCAGCGAAGAAGCGCGCCTGACCGAGTACTTCCTGCAAGACCGCGACTGGTTGGCCGAAGCCTGAACGAGGAATGTTGATGGACCGTTATGTCGTTTTCGGTAACCCGATTGGCCACAGCAAGTCGCCATTGATTCATCGCCTGTTCGCCGAACAGACCGCGCAAAAACTCGACTACAGCACCTCGCTGGCGCCTCTCGACGATTTTTCCGACTGCGCCCGGGCATTTTTCCTCGAAGGTCGCGGAGCGAATGTGACGGTTCCGTTCAAGGAAGAAGCCTACCGACTGGCAAACAGGCTGACCGCGCGGGCGCAGCGAGCCGGTGCGGTGAATACCCTGAGCAAGCTGGACGATGGCAGTCTGCTGGGTGACAACACCGATGGCGCGGGCCTGGTGCGGGATTTGACGGTCAACGCCGGATTCAGCCTCAAGGGCAAACGCATTCTGCTGCTCGGTGCCGGCGGTGCGGTGCGCGGTGCACTCGAGCCATTGCTCGCCGAGCAACCGGCGTCGGTGATCATCGCCAACCGCACGGTGGACAAGGCCGAGTTGCTGGCGGAACTGTTCTGCGACCTGGGACCGGTATCGGCCAGCGGCTACGACTGGTTGCAGGAATCGGTGGACCTGATCATCAACGCCACGTCCGCGAGCCTGACCGGCGATGTGCCACCGATTGCCACCAGCCTGATCGAGCCGGGCAAGACGGTGTGCTACGACATGATGTACGGCAAGGAACCGACTTCCTTCTGCCGCTGGGCCAGCGAGCACGGTGCGGCGGTGTCGATGGATGGCCTGGGGATGCTCGCCGAACAGGCGGCGGAGGCGTTCTTCCTGTGGCGCGGCGTGCGCCCGGACACGGCGCCGGTGCTGGCCGAACTGCGCCGGCAACTGGCCCAATAATCCCCACTGTAGGAGCGAGCCTGCTCGCGAAAAAACCAAAAGCGCCGCTGGGCATCTGGTTTCACGCGTTATCATTAACGACCATCGCGAGCAGGCTCGCTCCTACAGGTCCGGTGTTTCAATCTTCAAACCGGATCGGGCACTTCTGCGCCCCTTCAAGCTTCCTCAATTCTTCCACGACTTGCGGTCGTGCCCGGCGCAGGGTCAGGCTGCGATCCTGCCGCAGCAGGCGCCGCGCTTCCTGATGCAGCATTTCCACCCCTGAATAGTCGATAAAGTTGATCTGCTGTGCCTCGATCACCACGCGCATGCCCTGCATCCGTTGCAGTCGCACTTGCAGATAATGGCTGGCGCCGAAAAAGATCGAACCGCCCACCCGCAGAATATCTTCATCGCCGTCGCGCACATGCTGGACACGCGGTTGCGAGGTGCGCTTGAGGTAGAAGAACAGCGACGCCAGCACCCCGGCATAGATCGCCGTCTGCAGTTCCAGCAGCAACGTGGCGACACAGGTCAGGGCCATGACCACGAACTCGGCGCGGCTGACCCGCAGCAAGGCGCGTATGCCGCGATGGTCCACCAGCCCCCAGGCGATCAGCAAAATGCTGCCGGCCATGGCCGGGATCGGGATGTGCGCGATCAGGCGGGCGCCGAAGATCGCGAACAGCGCCACCCACAACGCCGAAAAAATGCCCGCCAGGGGTGAGCAGGCCCCCGCTTCGTAACTCAGGCCCGAGCGGGTGAAGGAGCCGGCTGACAGCGATCCGGAGAAAAACGCGCCGACCAGGTTGGATAAACCCTGGGCGCGGACTTCCTGATTGGCGTCGAGCAACTGCTGCGAGCGTGCCGACAGCGAACGGGCAATCGACAGGCTGGTCACCAGCCCGAGCATGCCCACGGCCACCGCACTCGGTAGCAGGCGCAGGATCAGGTCGAGGTCCAGGGGCAACGGGCTGAAGGGCGGCAACTGCCCGGTGAAAGCGCTGACCCGCTGCACATGACCGAACATCGATGGCCAGAGCCAGACCGCCAGTGCGCCCAGCATCAGGGTGATCAGCAGCGTCGGCCAACGCGGCAGCCACAGTTTGAGAGTCATGCCCACCAGCACGGTCGCCAGCCCCAGCACCAGCGAGGGTTTATCGATTTCGTCGAGGTGTTTGAACAGGGCGATGAAGCTGTCCAGCGCGGTGGCCTGGCTGGGCAAGTCCAGCCCCAGCAGGTTGGGCAACTGGCCAACGGCGATCACCACCGCTGCGCCGAGGGTAAAGCCGAGCACCACCGAATGAGAGACGAAATTCACCAGTGCGCCAAAACGCAGCAAGCCCAGCAACCACTGGAACACCCCGGCCAGAAAGGTCAGCAGCAGGATCACGGTGACGTAGTCCTGTGTCGCCGGAACGGCCAGAGGGCTGACGCTGGCGTACAGAACAATGGAGATGGCCGCTGTAGGACCGCAGATCAAATGCCATGACGAACCCCACAGACAAGCGATCAGTACCGGGATGATGGCCGCGTACAAACCGTATTCCGGTGGGAGACCGGCGATCAGGGCGTAGGCAATGGATTGCGGCAACGCGAGAATTGCGCCACTGAGGCCGACAATCAGGTCACGGCCAACGCTGGCGCGGGTTTGCCGGGGCAACCAGGTGAGGAACGGGAAAAGTGAATGGCGGCTGGGAAGGGCCATGAAGCCTCTCGGTTGGGGGTTTTCCACAGAGTATCAGGACACTACCAATATCTGTGGGAGCGGGCTTGCTCGCGAAAGCGGTGGGTCAGCCGACATTGTTGCCGACTGACAAACCGCTTTCGCGAGCAAGCCCGCTCCCACATTGGTTTAGAGCTTGGCTTTGACCACCGGCAACGCATCCTTGCCATCCACGGTCTTCACGCCATCGAGCCATTTATCCAGCACCGCCGGGTTGGCCTTGATCCACGCCTTGGCCGCATCGGCGTTGCTGACTTTCTTGTTCACCACCTCGGCCATGATGCTGTTCTCCATCTCCTGAGTGAAATTCAGGTTGGTCAGCAGCTTGCCGACGTTCGGGCAGGCCTGTGCATAACCCTTGCGGGTCAGGGTGTGCACGCTGCCAGTGTCGCCGAAGTATTTTTCCCCGCCCTTGAGGTAATGCATTTTCAGCTGCACGTTCATTGGGTGCGGGGTCCAGCCGAGGAAGGTGACGAATTTCTGTTTCTTCACCGCGCGGGACACTTCGGCCAGCATCGCCTGCTCACTGGACTCGACCAGCTTCCACTGGCCCATGTCGAAATCGTTTTTCTTAATGATGTCTTGCAGGGAGATGTTGGCCGGCGCACCCGAGCCGATGCCGTAGATCTTGTGCTCGAACTTGTCCGCGAATTTGTTCAGGTCGGAAAAGTTATGCACACCCGCATTCCACACGTAGTCCGGCACCGCCAGCGTGAATTCGGTGCCGTCGAGGTTCTTCGCCAGCTGCGTGACATCGCCGGTGGCCACGAACTTGTCATAGAAGCCCTGTTGCGCCGGCATCCAGTTACCCAGGAACACGTCGACCTGGCCGTCCTTGAGCCCGCCAAAGGTGATCGGCACCGCGAGGGTGTCGACCTTGGCCTTGTAGCCCATGCCGTCCAGCAGAAACCCGGTGATGGCGTTGGTCGCGGCGATGTCGCTCCAGCCAGGATCGGCCATCTTCACCGTCTCGCAGCCTTGATCGGCATACGCCGATGCACTGCCCAGGGCCAGGAGCCCGACCGTCAGTACTGTGGATAACCTTTGCATGGACTTCCCCTTAACATTATTGGTTTTGGCAGGGTTGTGGATAACGTGCTTTGCGCTCCAGATCATCGAGGTCGATGTGGTTGCGCATGTACTGCTGACTGGCGTCCACCAGCGGCTGGTGATCCCAGCTCTTCAGCTTGCCGACGGTCAGGGCGTCGGCGACGAAACGCCGGCGGCGCTGGCTCGCGAGCACCTGTTGATGGATTGCCGGAATGTCCCATTTGGCGCGTGCTTCGGCGAGAAAATCATCGAATAGCTGGCGATGTTGCGGCGATTGGCTGAGTTCTTCCAATTCGCGTGGATCATTGCGTACGTCGAAGAGTAGGCAAGGATCGTCTTCGCTGTAGATGAATTTATAAGGGCCACGGCGGATCATCATCAACGGACTGATGGTGCCTTCTGCCATGTACTCCCCGAACACTTCGTCGTGACCGCCCTGCCCTTGCAGGTGAGGAACCAATGAGCGGCCGTCCAGCGGCAAGCCGGGATGCAGCGAGCCACCCGCCAATTCGACGAAGGTCGGCAACAGGTCGGCGGTGGACACCGAGGCGCTAACTCGCCCCGCACCGAACTGCCCCGGTGCACTGATCAACAGGGGCACCCGCGCGGCCATTTCATACCAGTGCATTTTGTACCAGAGCCCGCGCTCGCCCAGCATGTCGCCGTGGTCGCCGGAGAACACGATGACGGTATCGTCGATAAGCCCGGTATCTTCGAGTGTTTGCAGGAGTTTGCCGACGTTGCTGTCGATATAGCTGCAAGCGCCGAAGTAGGCACGGCGTGCGTCGCGAATTTTATCCACAGGCAGGGGCTTGTCCCACAGGTCGTAAACCTTGAGCAAACGCTGGGAATGCGGGTCGAGATCATGTTGATCGGGCGTTGCGGGCAATGGGATGTCGGCATCGTCGTACAGGTCCCAAAATGCTTTGGGAATGGTGTACGGATCGTGTGGGTGAGTCATCGAAACCGTGAGGCAGAACGGCTGGTCGCCGTCCTCGCGAATGTGATCGAACAGGTATTGTTGGGCCTTGAACACCACCTCTTCGTCAAAATCCAGCTGGTTGGTACGCACGCAAGGCCCTGCTTGCAGCACCGATGACATGTTGTGATACCAGGTAGGACGCACATCCGGCTCGTCCCAATTGACCGCCCAACCGTAGTCCGCCGGATAGATGTCGCTGGTCAAGCGTTCTTCATAACCGTGCAACTGGTCCGGGCCGCAGAAGTGCATCTTGCCCGACAGTGCGGTGCGGTAGCCGAGGCGACGCAGGTAGTGAGCGTAAGTCGGCACATCGGCAGGGAAATCCGCGGCGTTGTCATAGGCGCCGATCTTGCTCGGCAATTGGCCGCTGACCAGGGTAAAGCGCGACGGCGCGCACAAGGGGCTGTTGCAATACGCGGCGTCGAACACCACGCCTTGGGCGGCGAGGCGACTCAAATTCGGCAGTTTGATGGGCGATGGGCCGTAGAACGGCAACATTGGCGCGGCCATTTGATCGGCCATGATGAAAAGAATGTTCTTGCGCTTCATGTGATCGCGGCATTCCATAGTGGATGTTTATGCGAGAGTGCTGAGATCGAGAATGTAATCCTTACACTTCGCGGTAAAGCCCATGAACGGCAATGACTAGGATAAGCACAGCTTATGTATGACGCCCTCGGTGACCTGTCTCTGGATTTGCTGCGCGCTTTCGAAGCGGCGGCTCGACACCGCAGTTTCACGGCGGCGGCGGTTGAGATGGGCACGACACAGCCAGCGATCAGCCAACAGATCAAGCGTCTGGAGGAACAGCTGGCGACCCGGTTGTTCGATCGCATCTACCGCGGCATTGAGTTGACCGAGCCTGGGATCATCCTTTTCGAGCAGGTTCAGCTCGGTTTGCAGCATATCGACGCCGGATTGAGCGCAATTAGCGCGCAGGATCAACACGAAGTGCTGCAGGTCGCCACCGATTTCGCCTTTGCCGCCTACTGGCTGATGCCACGACTGCACCGGTTTCACGCGGCCAATCCGCAAGTGGATGTGAGCCTGGTGACCAGTGAGCGCAGCCATAACATGCTGCGTACCGATATTGATGTGGCGATCCTGTTCGGCGATGGCCGCTTCAAGCAGGGTGAAAGCCATTGGCTGTTCAGCGAGGAGGTATTCCCCGTGTGCAGCCCGCAGTTGTTGAACGAACGCCCCCTGCCCTTGCCCGCCCAGGCCTTGCTGGAGTTTCCACTGCTGCACCTTCGCGGGGAGCACAGCAGCAACTGGTTCGACTGGAGCGGCGTGTTTCGTGAGCTGGGGATCAATTCGGCGCCAGCCCCGGGACAGTTGCGCTTCGACAACTATACCTTGCTGATACAGGCCGCGATTGGTGGCCAGGGCGTGGCCATTGGTTGGCGGCACCTCGTGGATAATTTGCTGGCGCAAGGTTTGCTCTGTCGACCCATAGCGCAAACGGTGATGTCCCCATTGGGATATTACGTAGTACTGCCGCAACGGAAACGGCGCGGGCCATTGATACAGCGGTTTGTCGATTGGTTGATGGCCGAACAGGCCAGCAGTGCGCAATCGCTTAACGGGCTGACCCTGCCCTCGATTGCAGTGTGAGAGTAAAAGATCGCAGCCTTCGGCAGCTCCTACACAGGGATTCGCATTCCACTGTAGGAGATGCCGAAGGCTGCGATCTTTTAGAATTCTGAAGTGGCGACAAAATTGACATGCTCGCCGACGTGCAAATTCAGGCGCAGTTCGTCCGCAATCCCCGCCGCCGTGCGCATCAGGCGCTCCAGCGGTTCTGCCAGGCCAGGCTCCAGGGTGCTGCTGATCTGACTGAAATGGTCGATGGTCAGCCCGGGTACGCCTCGCGGTGCATTCACCAGTGTCCAGCGCAAGGCGCTGCTTTGCAGGGCCTCGCGGATTTCCTCGGCGGCGTGGCGCTGCAGCGGCTCGAATGTTTCCGGATCGTCAAGTACGTCGAAATCCCCCACCAGGAACAGCCTCGCAATCCCGGCAGCCTGCATGCCATCAATCAGCGCATCCGCCGCCAATACTTGCTCCACCGGTCCTGGCACGAGGGTTGTTTCCACGGTTTCACTGTTGAACGGCAACCCTGGTGCGTCTAATAGACAGATGACGGCCGAACAGCCCGCCACGCTTTGCTTGACCCGTTCGGCGTCGAACAGATCCCCGGGCTTGGTGCGCAGGCCCGGTCGCGGCGCGAGCGCCGTCAGGTCATCCACAATGGCGATCACTTCGTGCTGGCGCCGCAGCAATTCAGCCATCAGCGCACTGCCCAGGCTGCTCATGGCACCATAAAGCACCACTTTCACCACCGGGGTTTCGGCATTCTTCATGGCCGTGCTCCTAGTTTCCCACCTATATGGCGTGTGACCTGTGGGAAATACCAAGGGTTCGAACCGATTCAGAGGACTTCAGATGCAAACGATCAAGGGGTATCACGCCCATGTGTATTTCGACGCCAGTACCCTGGGACAAGCGCGGACCTTGTGCGAGCAGGCAGCACAGCTGTTCCCGCTGACAATGGGGCGCGTGCATGAGCGGCCGGTTGGGCCGCATCCGGACTGGAGTTGCCAACTGGCGTTCGGGCCGGATCTGATCGGCGACGTGCTGCCGTGGCTGGCGCTCAATCGCAAAGGGCTGGTGGTGTTCCTGCACCCGGATACCGGCGACGATCTGGCGGATCACAGCGAGCACGCGATCTGGATGGGTGCGATTCGCCCGCTCAACCTGTCTATTTTTTGATCACAGGCTTTCTTCGGCCTCGCCGGGCAGGTGCTCGTCCAGGTGCAGCCAGGGCAGGCGATTGTCGGTCCAGATGTGCCGCTGCGCCGCAGCCTCCTCGGGGTGGTCGAGGGTGGCGATGGTCAGGTCGATGCTTTCGGGGCTCAAGTGTGTGGTCAATGCCAGCTGCGCCCCGCAGTTACCGCAGAAATAACGCACGGCGGTCGATGAGGAGTCGTACCGTGCCGGCGTTCCGGCCAGCCATTGAAAGGCCGAGGCGGGCACGGTGATCCAGGTGGTCACGATCCCGCCGCTGACCCGGCGGCAAATCGAGCAATGGCAGTGGGCGATGTCGTGCAGCGGCCCGCTGAACTGGTAACGCAGCTGTCCGCAATGGCAGCCGCCTGTGTGGATGGTGGCCATGCTGGTTCCTCCTGATGTGCTATCACTGACGCCTTCGCGAGCAAGCCCGCTCCCACATTGGAGTGCATTTCAACTGTGGGAGCGGGCTTGCTCGCGAAGGACCCGACCCGGTCTACCGCCCTGCCCCGGTCCGACGACCGGTTGTACTTCCGGTCAACGCTTTCATCGCCGAAAGCTGGCTGAAAGCTTGCGCGATTAGGATCGCCCTCACTGCCGGCAATAGACCGGCTGGCCAATGCGAGTGTTCGACTGCTCGCCAGGTCCATTTAACAACAACAATGGTGATCCTGATGTCCTTTGATACTCGCCGCTTCGCTGCAACTCCACCCGTACGCCTCGTGCTTCCCGTTCTGCGCTGACCTGCCCGGTCCGCCCATTCCCTAGCCGCGCTACGCCTGGAGTATTCCCATGCTGACTTTCCTTGGCTTCGCCATGGTCATCACCTTCATGTTCCTGATCATGACCAAGCGCCTGTCCGCGCTGATCGCTCTGATCATCATCCCGATCGTCTTCGCCCTGTTCGGTGGTTTCGGCCCGAAAATCGGCCCGATGATGCTCGAAGGCATCACCAAGCTCGCGCCGACCGGTGTGATGCTGATGTTCGCCATTCTGTACTTTGCCCTGATGATCGACTCCGGCCTGTTCGACCCGGCCGTGCGCAAGATCCTCAAGATGGTCAAGGGCGACCCGTTGAAAGTGTCGGTCGGCACCGCCGTGCTGGCGCTGGTGGTGTCCCTCGACGGCGACGGCGCAACCACGTACATGATCTGCGTGGCCGCCATGTTGCCGCTCTACAGCCGCATCGGCATGAGCCCGCGGATCATGGCCGGCCTGATCATCCTCGCCGGCGGCGTGATGAACATGACCCCCTGGGGTGGCCCGACCGCCCGTGCGGCCAGCGCGCTGCACGTGGACCCCTCGCACATCTTCGTACCGATGATCCCGGCGATGGCAGCCGGTGTCGTGGCGATCCTCGCCATTGCTTACTTCTACGGCAAACGTGAACGTGCGCGCCTGGGTGAACTGCACCTGGTCGGCGATGAAATCGATCACAGCGAAATCAGTGTTTCGCAGTTCCCGGATGCGCGTCGTCCAAAACTGATCTGGTTCAACGGCGCCCTGACCCTGGGTCTGATGTGCACCCTGATCGCCGGCCTGCTGCCGCTGCCGGTTCTGTTCATGGTGGCCTTCAGTATCGCGATGATCGTCAACTATCCGTGCCTGCAACAACAGAAGGATCGCGTCGCGGCTCACGCCGGCAGCGTGCTGGCAGTGGTCGGCCTGATCTTTGCCGCCGGTATCTTCACCGGTATCCTGTCGGGCACCGGAATGGTCGATGCCATGTCGAAAAGCCTGTTGTCGGTGATCCCTGACGTCCTCGGCCCATACCTGGCCGTGATCACGGCGCTGGTGAGCATGCCGTTCACCTTCTTCATGTCGAACGATGCATTTTATTACGGCGTGTTACCGGTACTTGCCGAAGCCGCCAGTCACTACGGTATAACCGCGGTGGAAATGGCACGTGCCTCGATCGTCGGTCAGCCCGTCCACTTGTTGAGCCCGCTGGTACCATCGACTTACCTGTTGGTTGCGCTGGCCGGGATCGATTTTGGTGATCACCAGCGCTTTACCCTGAAGTGGGCAGTGCTGGTGTGCATGTGCATACTGGTTGCAGCATTGCTGATGGGGATCTTTCCGCTGTTCAGCACTCTATAAGCCCAAGACTCACCATTGGGGTCCAGGCTTCGCTGTTTGAAGTCCGGGCCCTTTTTGGTTCAACACATCCTCAAAGGAATACACATGGAATGGCTGACCAACCCTGAAATCTGGGTTGCCTTCTTCACCCTGACCGCCCTGGAAATCGTCCTGGGCATCGATAACATCATCATGATTTCGATCCTGGTCAGCCGCATGCCCAAGCACATGCAACAGCGCACCCGGATCTTCGGCCTCGCGCTGGCCATGATCACGCGGATCCTGTTGCTGCTGTCGATCACCTGGGTCATGCGCCTCACCGCCGACCTGTTCGAGGTGTTCGGTCAGGGCATTTCCGGACGCGACCTGATCCTGTTCTTCGGTGGCCTGTTCCTGCTGTGGAAAAGCTCGCAAGAGATGTACCACGCGCTGGAAGGCGAAGACGAAACCAGCGACGAGCCCAAGGGCAAGGGCGGTAATTTCCTCTACACCATCATCCAGATCGCGATCATCGACATCGTGTTCTCCCTGGATTCGGTGATCACCGCCGTCGGCATGGTCTCCCACGTACCGGTCATGGTCGCGGCGATCATCGTGGCGGTCCTGGTCATGATGCTGGCTTCGGGCACCATCAGCGAGTTCATCGACAAGCACCCTTCGCTGAAAATGCTGGCGCTGGCGTTCCTGTTGATCGTCGGTACCGTGCTGATTGCCGAATCCTTCGACGTGCATGTGCCTAAAGGCTACGTCTACTTCGCCATGGCGTTCTCGCTGGCGGTGGAAGCGATCAACATCAAGATGCGCACCGCGATCGCCAAAAAGAAGAAGCAGCAGGATCCGGTGAAACTGCGCAAGGACATTCCAGGGCAATAACCCGAATGTTGTAGCAATGCAGAACCTGTGGGAGCGGGCTTGCTCGCGAAGACGGAGTTTCAGTCGACATCAATGTTGCCTGATACGACGCCTTCGCGAGCAAGCCCGCTCCCACATTGCGTTATGGGATGCATGAAGCTGTTTTCATGACAGTTTTGTTTCAAACACTTCTTTAGCTATGCGATGCTGGCGCCCAGACCGTTAGCCAACTACAGCTTAAATACAACACGTAGAACGTCGCGCGGTACCGTCAACTTGCTCCTTTGGGGCGCTACCACCACAGGGGGCCTGCATGCTCACCCTGCTCAATTTGCTCTCAGCCGTGGCCTTGTTGATCTGGGGCACGCACATCGTCCGAACCGGCATCCTGCGGGTCTACGGCTCCAACCTGCGCCATGTCATTGGCCAGAACATGTCCAGGCGTTGGCTGGCTTTCATCTCGGGGATCGTGGTGACCGCCATGGTCCAGAGCAGTAACGCCACGGCGATGCTCGTCACGTCATTCGTCGGCCAGGGCCTGATGGCGCTGACACCGGCGCTGGCGACCATGCTTGGGGCGGATGTCGGTACGGCGCTGATGGCGCGGGTGCTGACCTTCGACCTGTCATGGCTGTCGCCGCTGCTGATCTTTCTGGGGGTGATTTTCTTCCTGTCGCGCAAACAGACCCGGTTGGGCCAGATGGGACGCGTCAGTATCGGCCTGGGATTGATCATTCTGGCGCTGCAACTGATCGTCGAGGCTGCTGCGCCGATCACCCACGCCCAGGGAGTGAAGGTGATTTTCGCCTCGCTGACCGGCGATATCCTGCTCGACGCCCTGGTCGGTGCGCTGTTCGCCATGATTTCCTACTCCAGCCTGGCGGCTGTGCTGCTGACCGCGACCCTGGCCGGCGCCAGCGTGATCAGCCTGCCGGTGGCCATCGGCCTGGTGATCGGCGCCAATATCGGCAGCGGCGTTCTCGCGTTCCTTAGCACCAGCATGCAGAACGCCGCTGGCCGCCAGGTGGCGTTGGGCAGCCTGCTGTACAAACTGATCGGTCTGTTGCTGATCATCCCGGTGCTCGATCCGTTGGTGCACTGGATCGACAGCCTGGACTTCAGCCCACAGGAAATGGTCATCGGCTTCCACCTGCTCTACAACACCGTGCGTTGCCTGATCCTGCTGCCCAGCGTCGGGCCGATGGCCAGGTTCTGCGCGTGGGTACTGCCCGAACGCCCGCAAATCAATGGCATGGCCAAGCCCCGGCACCTTGATCCCACCGCGCTGGTCACCCCGAGCCTGGCGCTGGCCAACGCGGCCCGCGAAACCCTGCGCATGGGCGACCTGATCGACAACATGCTCGAAGCCATGCTCGACGTGCTGCATGGCAAACAGACTGCCGTGACCCAGGAAATGCGCCGGCTGACTGATGATGTGGAAGCACTCTACAGCGCCATCAAGCTGTACCTGGCGCAAATGCCCCGCGAGGACCTCAGCGACCAGGACAGCCGGCGCTGGGCGGAAATCATCGAGTTGGCGATCAACCTGAAACTCGCCAGCGACCTGATCGAACGCATGTTGCGCAAGGTCCAGCAGCAGAAAACCGCCCAGCGCCGCTCGTTTTCCGAGGTGGGGCTGGAAGAGTTGGCGGGGTTGCACAGTCAGTTGATTGCCAACCTGCGCCTGGGCTTGTCGGTGTTTCTCAGCGGCGACAAGGAAAGTGCCCGTCAGCTGCTGCGTGAGAAACGTCGCTTTCGCGCACAGGAACGCCGCCTGGCCCACGCCCACGTCAGCCGTTTGCAACGTAAGATCGTGCAAAGTATCGAGACCAGTTCCCTGCACCTGGAACTGATCGCCGATATGAAGCGCCTGAATTCGCTGTTTTGCAGCAGTGCCTATGTGGTGCTGGAAACGTCCGACACCGGTGCGCTGGTTGTCGACGATTTGGCTGACATCACGCATTCGCCTTGAACGTCTGGCGGTGGGGTCAGTCAGTAACATTGGTTCCGCCTGAAGGCCGTTCGCGAGCAAGCCCGCTCCTACCGTTGATTTGCAGGGTTCACAAAACCTGGGTGGGAGCGGGCTTGCTCGCGAAGACGGCCTGACTGACGACAGGGATCTCCAATCAGCCGTATGGAAGCTCGTTATGCGTTGTCTGTTGTTCGCCTGTCTGTTGCTTGGCTCATTCCCGTCATTTGCCCTGGACCGCTTCCAGGTCGAAGGCTACAGCCTGCGCAACGGTCTGCAATTGCTGCTCAAGCCTGGCGCCGAGCGCGGGCACGTGGCGATTCGGCTGGTGGTCGGTGTCGGCATCGATGACTTCAGCTGCGCCGACAAGGAGCTGCCGCACCTGCTCGAACATTTGCTGTTCAGCGGCATCGATGCCAGCGGTGAAGGCGGCCTGGAGGAACGCATGCAAGCGCTGGGTGGCGAATGGAACGCCTTCACCAGCAACGCCGACACCACGTTCGTGATCGAAGCCCCGGCGAAAAACCAGCGCAAGGTCCTCGACCTGCTGCTGGCCTTGCTGACCCAGACCCGATTCGATGACAACGCGATCAACGCCGCCAAACAAGTGGTCGAGCGCGAAGACGGCGGTCATTACTCGCATTTGCAGCGCTGGCTGGATCGCCAGGACCTGGGTCATACCGCCAGCAATCAACTGGCCGTGGAGCTGGGCCTCAAATGCCCGGAGCGCGCGGAGGTCGACCAGCTGACCCGTGAGCAACTGGAGAAGGTGCGCGAGGATTGGTACGCGCCCAACAACATGACACTGATCGTGGTCGGTGACCTTGACCGCTTGCTGCCGGCCTATCTGGACCGGACCTATGGCGCGCTGAAGCCGATCGAGCCGACCGAGCACCCGGCGCTGCCGCAAATCCAGGCCAGCGCCGCCCACGAGCGCACCCTGACCCGCGGCTTCGTCGGTGGCGGAGCCAAGCTGCACTGGCTGGTCCCGGAGCCCGTGCTGGAAGATCAGCACGACGAAACCTTCGATTTGCTCAAGGACTACCTGGACTGGGCGCTCTATCGCCAGCTGCGTCTGGCGCACGGCTTGTCCTACGGTCCGTGGGCCGAGCGTGAGGTGTTCGGCGGCGTGGGCTTCATGAGCCTCAATGCCGATCTGGAGCGCGACGACGTGGCCGAGGCGCTAAAGGTGCTGGATGAATTGAAGGCCGGGCTGCTCAAGGACGGCCTGAATGCCGAGACCTTCAACCGCCTCAAACAGGCCGCCATCGCCCGCCAGGCCTGGGCGGTGCAAGGCAACAGCGCGCTGGCTGACTATTACTGGAGCGCCATCGGCGACTACGAGGACGGCCGTTTCGCCGACCCGGCCAGGGAGTTGCAGGCGGTGACCCTGGCTGAGGCGAACAAGGCCATGCGCGAACTGCTCCTGCAACCGGGCTATGTGCGGATCGAGAAACCGTTGCTCAGTGATGATCAGTTGCTGTGGGCGATTGCCGGATTACTCGGATTGATCGTGCTGAGTCTGGGGGCCTGGCGTTTTCATCGCAGAAAGTAACCACTTTTTCTGATGAGGCGGTACGCTATCGAGGATTTTTCCTACGACTACTGTGAACCGCCGAATGCCGACCCTGACCCTTTTCGTACAGCGCATCCTGGAACTGATGAAGCGCTATCCCGGGGTCATTGCGCTCGGTGGTTTTGTCTCCGGGGTCGGCAGCTTCATTCTGGTGGATCGGCAACAGGGGCTCGCCAGCTGGATCACCACCATCATGCTGATCAGCTGGGTCTGGCTGATGCTGGAAAACAGCCTGACCAAACTGTTCACCCGGATATTCAAGCGGGAAATCCCCCAGCCCCTGCTGCGCTACGCCACGCAGATGATTCACCAGGAAAGCCTGTTCTTTGTCCTGCCGTTCTTTTTCATCACCACCACCTGGAACAGCGGCCAGTTGTTCTTCACCGGACTGCTGGGCATCGCGGCGCTGATTTCCATCATCGATCCGTTGTACTACAAGTGGCTGGCGCCACGGCGCTGGGCCTTCCTGGCGTTGCACACGCTGACCCTGTTCGCGGCCCTGCTGACGGCGTTGCCGGTGATCATGCACCTCACCACGTCGCAAAGTTTCAAATGGGCGCTGGGCATCGCGGTGTTGCTGTCGTTCCCGAGCCTCGCCTCCATTTTCCCGATCCGCACCGTGCGCAACGCCCTGGCGATCCTGTGCATCACCGTGGGCATCGGCGGCCTGGGTTGGGTGCTGCGTTCGTGGGTGCCGCCGGCGACGCTGTGGATGACCGACGTGGCGATCAGCACGCAGTTGCAGGACCGCACGCCTGGCAAGAGCCTGGACGAAGTCAGCGCCGAGCAGATCCGCGGCGACGGGCTGTACGCCTACACCGCGATCAATGCCCCGCGCGGCCTCGACGAGCGCATTTATCACGTCTGGCAGTTCAACGGTAAAGAGGTCGACCGCATTCCCCTGGACATCCACGGCGGCCGCAAGGAAGGCTATCGGGCCTGGACCCACAAGAAGAATTTCCCTGGCAACCCCGCCGGTAAGTGGCAGGTCAGGGTGCTGACCGAAGATGGCCAGGTTATCGGTGTGCTGCGGTTCAAGATCACCGACAGCACACCGATCAAAGAAAAGTAATCCGGTTCGTGCTATTACGTAGATCTGCGTAAATAGCCGAGAAAGCACGGAGCTTATGACCAGCAACACAGTGGCCGGCAATGCCCAACTGGACACCTCGCACTCCCCGCCTCAGATTCGGGTGACGGGAGACTGGACGCTCGCCCATTACGCCGACCTCAAGCGCCTGAGCGACAAGCTCGAAGGCCAGTACGACGACAGCACCCGCATCGACCTCAACGGTCTGGGCGCCCTCGACACGGCAGGCGCCTCGCTGCTGGTGGAGCTACTGGGTTCCGAACGCCTCGGCCGATCCGCCGAACACCCCGATTGCACGATCTCCTCCGCCGACCGCGCACTGTTGCAAACGGTCTACCGTTCCCTGACGGATTTCTGCGTGCCGATCAAGGAGCCGGAAATCAGCGTCGGCATCCAGCTGCTGACCCGCATCGGCCGCGCGGTGGACACGGTCTGGCAGGACACCCTGCAACTGCTGGGTTTCGTCGGCCTGATTCTGGAAACCATCCTGCGCGGCCTGTTCCGCCCGAAACGCTGGCGCATCACACCGATGGTGGCGCACATTGAACAGACCGGCCTCGACGCCGCGCCCATCGTCGCCCTGCTGACCTTTCTGGTGGGCGCCGTGGTGGCGTTTCTCGGGGCAACCGTACTGACCACCTTCGGCGCCAGTGTGTTTACCGTGGACCTGGTGGCCTTCGCCTTCCTGCGCGAGTTCGGTGTGTTGCTCACCGCGATCCTGATGGCCGGCCGCACCGCCAGTGCGTTCACCGCGCAGATCGGCTCGATGAAGGCCAACGAAGAAATCGACGCCATCCGCACCCTGGGCCTGGACCCGATGGAGTTGCTGGTGGTGCCGCGAGTCCTGGCCCTGCTGGTTGCGTTGCCAATGCAGACCTTTCTGGCGATGGTTTCGGGGATTGTCGGTGGCGGCGTGGTCTGCGCGGTGTCGCTGGATATTTCGCCGGCGATGTTCCTGTCGCTGCTGCAATCGGACATCGGTGTTCAGCACTTTCTGGTGGGGATCGTCAAAGCGCCGGTGTTTGCCTTCCTGATCGCCGCCATCGGCTGCCTGGAAGGCTTCAAGGTCAGCGGCAGTGCTGAATCCGTCGGGGCGCACACCACCTCCAGCGTGGTCCAGTCGATTTTCGTGGTGATCGTGCTCGATGCCGTGGCCGCGTTGTTTTTCATGGAGATGGGCTGGTGAGTCGTTTACCCCGAGCGCCCGCCGAGGCGGTGATTGAAGTCCGTGGGCTGTGCAATCGTTTTGGCAGCCAGAGCGTGCACGAGAACCTCGACCTGGATTTATACAAAGGTGAAATCCTTGCGATAGTCGGCGGCTCCGGTAGCGGCAAATCGGTGTTGTTGCGCAGCATCGTCGGCTTGCGCCAGCCCAGCGAAGGCCTGGTGAAGGTGTTCGGCAAAAACCTGCCGACGCTGCCGGAACATGAGCGATCCCTGATTGAACGGCGCTTCGGCGTGCTGTTCCAGAAAGGCGCCCTGTTCTCTTCGCTGACGGTGACCGAGAACGTCGCCCTGCCGCTGATCGAACACGCCGGCCTGAGCCGCAACGATGCCGAGCACCTGGCGGCGGTGAAACTGGCGCTGGCCGGGCTGCCGCTGTCGGCCGCGGACAAATACCCCGCGTCCTTGTCCGGGGGCATGATCAAGCGTGCGGCGCTGGCGCGGGCATTGGCACTGGACCCGGACATCCTGTTTCTCGACGAACCCACCGCCGGCCTCGATCCGATTGGTGCCGCCGCCTTCGATCAGTTGATCCTGACCCTGCGCGACGCCCTTGGCTTCAGCGTTTTTCTGGTGACCCACGATCTCGATACGCTCTACACCATCACCGATCGGGTGGCGGTGCTGGCGCAGAAAAAGGTACTGGTGGCCGATGCCATCGATGTCGTTTCGGAGACCGATGATGCGTGGATTCACGAATACTTCCACGGCCCTCGCGGCCGCGCGGCGCTGACCGCCGCCCAACAGCTCAACGAGGTCTGACATGGAAACCCGAGCCCATCATGTATTGATCGGCCTGTTCACCGTGATTGTGGTGGCAGGCGCCCTGCTCTTTGGCTTGTTTCTGGCCAAATCCAGCGTCGACACCGAGTTCAAGGATTATGAAGTGGTGTTTAACGAGGCGGTCAGCGGCCTGTCCAAGGGCAGTTCCGTGCAGTACAGCGGGATCAAGGTCGGCGACGTGGTGTCGCTGCGCCTGGACCCGAAAGACCCGCGCCGGGTGCTGGCGCGGATCCGCCTGGGCGGCGATACGCCGATCAAGGAAGACACCCAGGCCAAGCTGGCGCTGACCGGGGTGACCGGGACCTCGATCATCCAGCTCAGCGGTGGTACGCCGCAGAGCCCGACGCTCAAGGGCAAGGACGGCAAACTGCCGACCATTGTCGCGTCGCCCTCGCCCATCGCCCGTTTGCTCAACGACAGCAACGACTTGATGGCCGGCGTGAACATGCTGATGCACAACGCCAACCTGATGTTTTCCACGGAAAACATCGAGCGCATCAGCAAGACCCTTGAGCATCTGGAGCAAACCACCGGCACCATCGCCGACCAGCGTGGCGACCTGCGCCTGGCCATGCAGCAACTGGCCTCGGTCGGCAAGCAGGCCAGCACCATGATGGAACAGACGTCGGCGCTGATGCGCAACGCCAACGGTTTGCTCAACGACCAGGGCAAGCAGATGTTCGGCAGCGCCGAACAGGCCATGAAGTCCCTGGAACAGAGCAGCGCGACGATCAACAAACTGCTCAGCACCAATCAGGATTCGCTCAACAGCGGCATGCAGGGCCTCAATGGCCTGGCCCCGGCGATCCGTGAGTTGCGTGAAACCCTGACCTCGCTGCGTACCATTTCGCGACGCCTGGAGGCCGATCCCAGCGGTTACCTGCTGGGCAGTGACAAGCACAAGGAATTCACTCCATGAAGCTGACCACCCTCGCCCTCCTCGCCAGTTTCACGCTGATCAGCGCGTGCTCGATCCTGCCCAAGCCCGAGCCGTTTGAAATCTATCGCTTGCCGGCGGCGCAAACCAGCGCATCGGCCAGTCACGGCACCCCGCAGCGCTGGTCGCTGCGCCTGAACAAACCACAGTCCAGCGAGGCGTTGAACAGCCCGAACATTGCCGTCATTCCCCAAGGCGATGTGATCATCAGCTACAAGGGTTCGCGCTGGAGCGACCCGGCGCCGGTGCTGGTGCGTAATCGCTTGCTGGACGGTTTCCAGCGCGATGGCCGGGTGACGTTGCTCAGCACCGACGACAGCAATTTCCAGGCAGACCTGGAGCTGGGCGGCAGCCTGCAGGCGTTTCAGACTGAGTATCAAGGCCCCGCCGCCAGTGCCGTGGTGCGGCTGGATGTGTTGCTGGTGCGCGGGTATGACCAGCGAATCCTCGCCAGTCGCCGATTTGAAGTGCGTCAACCGCTGAGTGATGTGAAGGTGCCGGCGGTGGTGGCCGGGTTTGGCCAGGCCAGTGATCAATTGACGGCGCAGGTGGTGGCTTGGGCGGTGGAGCAAGGGCGGAAACTGGCGCCGCCACCCAGACCCTGAAGCCTTTCACATATCCAATGTGGGAGCGGGCTTGCTCGCGAAAGCGTAGTGTCAGTCGACATCAATGCTGAATGACACACCGCCTTCGCGAGCAAGCCCGCTCCCACAGGGATTTGTGGTTAGCCGAAGAACCAGTAGCAGACGCCAATCGCCCCCAGCACGCCCGCCAGCTCCGCCAGTAACGCACACCCCACCGCATGTCGCGCGCGCTGGATGCCCACCGCGCCGAAGTACACCGCCAGTACATAGAACGTGGTTTCGGTGCTGCCCTGGATCGTCGCCGCGACCAATGCCGGGAAGCTGTCCACCCCGGACGTCTTCATTGTTTCGATTAACATCGCCCGGGCGGCGCTGCCGGAGAAGGGCTTGACCATCGCAGTTGGCAGCGCATCGACAAAGCGCGTGTCCCAACCGGCCCATTCCACCAGGTGGCGAATCCCGTCCAGGCCGAAATCCAGCGCCCCGGACGCCCGCAATACGCCGACTGCGCACAGCATCGCCACCAGGTACGGCAGCAAATTCTTCGCCACGTCGAAACCTTCCTTGGCCCCTTCGACGAACGCCTCGTACACCTTTACTTTGCGCATCGCACCAATTAGCAGAAACAGCATGATCAGGCCGAATAGCGTCAGGTTGCCGAGGATCGACGACAAACCGGCCAGAGCGGTAGCCGACATGGTCCCCAGCAACGCCATGAAACCACCCAGGGCGAGGGCGCCGGGAATCAGGTAGGCCAGCACCACCGGGTCCCAGACGCGCAGGCGTTGCATGAACGCGACGGCCAGGAAGCCGACGATGGTCGAGCAGCTGGTGGCCAGCAGGATCGGCAGGAACACCAGCGTCGGGTCGGGTGCGCCTTGCTGGGCGCGGTACATGAAGATCGTCACCGGCAGCAGGGTCAGGGACGACGCATTGAGCACCAGGAACAGGATCTGCGCGTTGCTGGCGATGGTGTCGCTGGGATTGAGTTCCTGCAGGGCCTTCATGGCCTTGAGACCGATCGGCGTGGCGGCGTTGTCCAGGCCCAGGCCGTTGGCGGCGAAGTTCAGGGTAATCAGGCCGATGGCCGGGTGACCGGGCGGCACCTCCGGCATCAATCGCAGAAACAGCGGGCCGAGGGCCCTGGCCAGCCATTCGACGATGCCGGCTTTCTCGGCGATGCGCAGAAAGCCCAGCCAGAGGGTGAGGGTGCCAAACAGCAGCACCATGACTTCGACCGACAGCTTGGCCATGGCGAAAATGCTTTCCACCATCGCCGCGAAGATCCCGGCGTTGCCGCCGATCAGCCATTGCGCCAGCGCCGACACGGCGGCCACGATGAAGAAGCCAAGCCACAGGCCATTAAGCATCAGTCAAATCCCCCAAAAGATGGGCGAATGATAGCGGGGTGGCCAGAAACGACAAACCCCGGATTTCTCCGGGGTTTTTATAACGCGGTGCACGCTATCCAATGTGGGAGCGGGCTTGCTCGCGAAGGCGGTATTTCAGTCAACAGAGATGTTGAATGTTCCGGCCTCTTCGCGAGCAAGCCCGCTCCCACAGGGATTTGCGTTAGTTGCTGGAAACCTCGCCAGCCGGCAGTTTTTCCTTGCTGCGCCAGTGCGGCAGGGAGTTCCAGTAGCGCTGGCCCTTGGCGTCGTCGTACATGCCTTCCCAGCGAGAGATAACCAGCACGGCCAGGGCGTTGCCGATCACGTTCAGCGCGGTACGGGCCATGTCCATGATGCGGTCGACACCGGCGATGAACGCCAGGCCTTCCAGCGGGATGCCCACGCTGCCCAGGGTGGCCAGCAGCACCACGAAGGACACGCCCGGTACGCCGGCGATGCCTTTGGAGGTGACCATCAGGGTCAGGACCAGCAGCAATTGCTGGCTGATCGACAGGTCGATGCCGTACAGCTGGGCGATAAAGATGGCCGCGATGCTTTGGTACAGGGTCGAACCGTCGAGGTTGAACGAATAACCGGTCGGCACCACGAAGCTGCAAATGGCTTTCGGCGCGCCGTAGGCTTCCATCTTCTCGATCACGCGCGGCAGCACGGTTTCGGAGGAAGCGGTGGAGTAGGCCAGCACCAGCTCATCCTTGAAGATGCGCATCAGCTTGATCACCGAGAAGCCGAACAGGCGAGCGATCAGGCCCAGTACCACAAAGGCGAAGAAGGCGATGGCGAAGTAAACCAGGATCACCAGTTTCGCCAGCGGCAGCAGGGACGCGAAGCCGAAGTTGGCCACGGTGACCGCGATCAGGGCGAAAACGCCAATCGGGGCGTAGTTCATGATCATGTGAGTGACCTTGAACATGCTTTCCGACACACCCTGGAACATCGTGACCAGCGGGTCGCGCAATTCGGGCTTGAGGCTCGACAGGCCGAGACCGAACAGCACCGAGAAGAAAATGATCGGCAGCATTTCGCCGCGGGCCATGGCCGCGAAGATGTTGGACGGGATCAGGTTGAGGATGGTTTCGATGAACGCGTGTTCATGCTGAACCTCGGCCGCCGTGGCCTGGTACTTGGAAATATCCACAGTGCCCAGGGTGCTCATGTCGATGCCGGCGCCCGGATGGAACAGGTTGGCCAGCAGCAGGCCGACAACGATGGCAATGGTGGTGACGACTTCGAAATAGATGATGGTCTTGAGGCCGATGCTACCGAGCTTCTTCGCATCACCGACGCCGGCAATGCCGACGATCAGCGAGGAGATCACGATAGGGATCACGATCATCTTGATCAGACGGATAAAGATATCGCCTGCTGGTTGCAGGACGTTGCTGATCCACCAGGCTTTCTCGGCACTGAAATGGTTGAGCAGCGCACCGATTGCAATCCCCAATACCAGACCGATGAGGATCTGCCAGGCGAGGCTAAGCTTTGCCTTCTTCATATCTTTACCCTTACTTCAGTTTGACTCGGACAGACGCGCGATCTGGAACGCTTGTGGCGAAAAAGTCGTGTGCATCTGCCCCCGTATAAGGAGCCCCGGAGCGCTTGTTGATGGCTCTCTGGCAGGCGAAAAAAGGCGCAACTATTCCGATGCAAGGAAGCGACGTCTAATGCCGTAAACGCCTACCCTATGCCGAATCGGCATGAGGTTTTTTTACTGAAAGCGACGTCGCAAACGGTTCGAATAGGACATTTCGGCAGGCATAAGTGCCGTGAACCGGCCATTGCAGCGCAGATTGAGTGTTATTTAATCAGGCGGATAAAGGCAGGATTTCGGGAAAATCCCTCAGCGCACAAGGATTTGTGACACCAAAAGAAGGGCAGTTTTTCTCGATATACGGTCGATGAAGAAACAACGGGAAAAGAATTTTCAGCCGCTAGGTGGGCGAATGGCGGGGATATATTGAAAACGAATGTATCGCGAGAGGCTGATTAAGCTCTTCGCAAGTCCGTCGAATCATGATTGACCGGCGAACTTGCGTCGCAGCTTTTTCCTGACCCGGTCCTCGCGCAGGCACTCCCTGTACCCGTAGGTCACTCCGCCCCTTAAGCAGGCAGAACATCCCGACCCCCTGGTCATGCGCCGGCCTTCCTCGGGTGGGCGCAATGGGAAAGAAGCGACACGCCTCTTTCTTGCAGCGTACTCAATACCAATGTGGATCTTTTTTCAGCTGTTCCATCAGCAAATCCTGCATCCCCTGGTCCGGCTTACCGAGAAAACGGTAATTGGCATGCCGCGTGGGCGATTTGTCGGCCGGCAGGGCTGCTGGCACTTCGACCAGCATCGCGTAGGCATCCTTTTTGTCAAAGCTGACGGCCACGATCAGGCGTTGGTTCAGACAGGTCGCCTGTGTTTCACACAGCGGCCCTACCAGATACTTGTCGCCATCCTCTTCAACCGCATTCATTTGTTCGGCATCGCCGGAGAGGTTCATTACCCATTCCGGCAGGCGTTCTTCTTTCTTCACCACGCCTTGCCAGGTTTCACGGTACTGCGGGTCTGCGTTCAAAAGCTCATTGACCCGCGCCTGCCCGTCATTCGCGGCGTGCGACATGGCGCTCATTGCGATGGCGCCGCCGCCCAGAAGCAGGGCGGCTGCCAGTCTCTTCAAGCAAACGCTCATGTTCAACCTCGACCGCGACGGCCAAAGAAGAACGAAGCAATGAACATCACCAGGAACACGACAAAGAGAATCTTGGCGATACCCGTGGCGGTGCCCGCGATACCACCGAAGCCCAGTACGGCAGCGACAATGGCAATGATCAAGAATGTGATTGCCCAGCTCAACATGGTGATTCTCCTTACGCTTCTATTTAGAGGTGCTGCATGTCCCGGCGCATCGATCACGCCAAGTCTGTGAATTTAGAAAACCCAGCGTTCCTGACGAGGCATTTCCATCGCCTGGTGTTGATCGACGTCCATCATTCGCATGGAGCTGCTGTCGGCCATCCCGCCGTTGGCGGCGCTGAAGTGGGTTTGGGTCGGATGTTGAAACGACACGTTTGGCCCTTCTTGCTGTTGGCTCTGCTCCCAGCGCACAAACTGCTGGCCACCGATCAAAGTGATCAGTAGCGCCAATACAGCAAACAGACCTTGCTGAAGGTGCAGTGGCGAGAGCTGCAATTGGGTGGCACGTTGGCGATTCATCCTGAAGCTCCTCCCACTCTGGGGTAATCGGTTGAGGGCGTTTTGTTATTGCCCTGCGGTATTCAGGTTATTGCAGCCGGCGTGCCAGATTTTTTTGATGATAAAATCGATATAAATCAATATCTTATAAAGATTACGCTGGACGCTTCGGACGCATCCTGCACGATGGGGCTTCGTGCGGTCGTGCGTAATGCACGATCGATCGGGATGGCATTGGAATATTTTTGAATTGAGAGGAGGGCGCGGGTG
This sequence comes from Pseudomonas fluorescens, assembly GCF_902498195.1. GTDB lineage: Bacteria > Pseudomonadota > Gammaproteobacteria > Pseudomonadales > Pseudomonadaceae > Aquipseudomonas > Aquipseudomonas fluorescens_BU. Next base: position 329,670 of record NZ_CABVIY010000008.1, read on the forward strand.
TCAGAAAAAGACGTGATGCATCGTCTGAAAGGTCGCCATCTATAAAAAGCGCACAAAATCAGGCGAAAACTGGCTCAGCGGGAGATAACTACCCCGCCGTGACAGGAATGGATCAGAATAAACCATGCAACTTGCCCGATTTTTCTGGGACTAACCAAGATCATTCATTAAGGAGCGTAGGAAAATGGAATCAGCCACTGAGCATCAAGGCCGTATTCTTCTGGTGGATGACGAGTCCGCTATCCTGCGTACCTTCCGCTATTGCCTCGAAGACGAGGGCTACAGCGTGGCGACGGCCAACAGCGCCGCCCAAGCCGATGTGTTGTTGCAACGGCAGGTCTTCGACCTGTGCTTCCTCGATTTGCGCCTGGGTGAAGACAACGGCCTCGATGTATTGGCCCAGATGCGCATACAAGCGCCCTGGATGCGGGTGGTGATCGTCACTGCGCATTCGGCCGTGGACACTGCGGTTGACGCCATCCAGGCCGGTGCCGCCGATTATCTGGTCAAGCCCTGCAGTCCCGACCAGTTGCGCCTGGCGACTGCCAAGCAACTGGAAGTGCGGCAATTGTCGGCACGCCTCGAAGCCCTTGAAGGCGAGGTGCGCAAACCCAAGGATGGCCTGGACTCTCACAGCCCGGCCATGAAAGTCGTGCTCGAAACGGCCCGCCAAGTGGCCAGCACCGATGCCAATATCCTCATTCTGGGTGAGTCCGGTACCGGTAAAGGTGAGCTGTCCCGGGCGATTCACGGCTGGAGCAAGCGGGCGAAGAAAGCCTGCATCACGATCAACTGCCCTTCGCTGACCGCCGAACTCATGGAAAGCGAACTGTTCGGGCACAGTCGCGGCGCATTTACCGGGGCCAGCGAAAGCACCTTGGGCCGCGTCAACCAGGCAGACGGCGGAACGCTGTTTCTCGACGAAATCGGCGACTTTCCCTTGGTTTTGCAACCCAAGTTGCTGCGATTTATCCAGGATAAAGAATACGAGCGCGTGGGCGACCCGGTCACCCGCCGTGCCGATGTGCGCATCCTCGCGGCCACCAACCAGATCCTCGAAGACATGGTGCGTGACGGTCGTTTCCGTGAAGACCTGCTCTATCGGCTGAACGTCATCACCTTGCACCTGCCACCGCTGCGCGAGCGCCGGGAAGACATTCTCAACCTTGCCGACCGTTTCCTGGCGCGCTTCGTCAAGGAGTACGCCCGCCCGGCCCGGGGGTTCAGTGATGAGGCGCGTGAGGCGTTGCTGGGTTATCGCTGGCCGGGAAACATTCGCGAACTGCGCAACGTGGTGGAGCGGGCGAGCATTATTTGTCCGCAGGAGCGCGTTGAGATCAGCCACCTGGGCATGGCCGAATCTCCGGTCAACAATGCACCGCGCATCGGCGCCGCCTTGAGCCTGGACGAACTGGAAAAAGCCCATATCGGCGCGGTCCTCGCCACCGCCGGCACACTGGATCAAGCCGCCAAGACACTGGGCATCGACGCATCGACGCTGTACCGCAAACGCAAACAGTACAACTTGTGAGTTGCCAGCGATGAAACTGGCGATGAAGTTGCGGACCCGGCTGTTCCTGAGCATTTCCGCGCTGATCACCGTAGCGCTGCTCGGCCTGCTGCTTGGACTGGTCAGCGTGCTGCAGATGGCCGGGAGCCAGGAAGCGCTGGTTCGCAACAACTTCGTCACCCTGGATATCGGGCTCAAGCTGCGGCAAACCCTGGGTGATCAGTTGATCATCATGCTCAGCGAGCAACCGGATTCCTCGGCCTTCGATGCGTCCAAGCAGCATTATTTCGAGCTGCTCGAACAAGGCATCGCCCAGGAGCCGGCGGGTGAGGGCGGTGACTACGGTTTCAGAAAAGCCAAGGCCGACTACCTGAGTTTTATCAAGGCGTATGAAGTGTCACCTGACACGCCCCATGTGCTGAGCGGCAACGACGAACTCACTGAAAAATTCAACGCGTTGCGCAATGGGCTGATTGCCGAACATAAGCGTGCGCTGGATAACATTAGTCAAACCGAGCGCCAGGCCCGCGAACGGGCATTGCTGATCGCGGGCCTCCTGGGCCTGGTCGGTCTGGCCGTGCTGATCATCGGCTTCGTCACCGCCCATGCCATTGCCCGGCGTTTCGGCGAACCCATCGAGGCGCTGGCGCAGGCGGCGGACAATATCGGCCAGGGCAATTTCGACGTCACGCTGCCGGTCTCTTCGGCGGTCGAGCTGAATCAGCTGACCCGGCGTTTCGGGATCATGGCCGAGGCGTTGCGCGAGCACCAGGCCACCAATGTCGATGAGTTGTTTGCCGGGCAGCAACGCCTGCAAGCGGTGCTCGACAGCATCGACGACGGTTTGCTGATGATCGATCGCCAAGGGCATCTGGAGCACCTCAACCCGGTGGCGCAGCGTCAGTTGGGTTGGGACGATGATCGACTCGGCCAGGGCCTGGGGGCGGCCCTGCAGCGTCCCGAGCTTGATGAGCAGCTGCAATTGGTGTTGCGCGGCGGCACCCTGGAACGCGCGCCGGAGGACTTGAGCATCGAGGTCGATGGCGAGACGCGCTTGCTGACCTTCAGCCTGACACCCGTCAGTCATACTCAGGGGCATATTCTCGGCGCGGTGATGGTGCTGCATGACGTCACCGAGCAGCGTGCGTTCGAACGGGTACGCAGTGAGTTCGTGCTACGTGCCTCCCACGAATTGCGCACACCCGTCACCGGCATGCACATGGCATTCGGTCTGTTCCGCGAGCGCGCGCATTTTGCCCCGGAATCACGCGAGGCCGATCTGCTGGATACGGTGAATGAGGAAATGCAGCGCCTGATGCAGTTGATCAACGACTTGCTGAATTTCTCGCGTTACCAGAACGGCTTGCAGAAACTGACCCTGGCCCCCTGTTCCATCGACGATTTGCTGGAGCAGGCGCAGATACGTTTTGCCGGCAGTGCCGAGGAGCAGGGCATCGAGTTATTGGTGGAAGTGCAGGGGCCGTTGCCGCGCTTGCAGGCCGACCAGCCGCAACTGGACCGGGTCCTCGACAACCTGATCGACAACGCGCTGCGCCACACCGCCGCCGGCGGCCTCATACGCTTGCAGGCCCGGCGTCATGGCGATCGTGTGATCATCAGCGTTGAAGACAACGGTGAAGGCATTGCCTACGGGCAGCAGGGGCGGATCTTCGAACCCTTCGTGCAGGTCGGTCGCAAGAAAGGCGGGGCCGGGCTCGGCCTGGCCTTGTGTAAGGAAATCGTGCAATTGCACGGCGGGCGAATGGGGGTTTATTCGCGGCCGGGGCAGGGCACGCAGTTCTACATGGCGTTGACTGTTTAACGCGTTTTACGCTTCGTCATCCAGGCGTCGATTGGCCAACCGGCGACCACGGGTAATCAATTCGATCAACTGCACGGCGCTCAAGGCATGGGCGAATAACCAGCCCTGACCAAACTTCACGCCCTCACTGCTCAGCAGCGCGGCCTGGGCTTCATGTTCGATGCCTTCGGCGATCACCTTCAGGTGCAGCGACTGCGCCATGTGGATGATGTGCGGGGCGACCCCGCTACTGGCGGCGTCATGACCCAGTGCATCAATGAAGGCCTTGTCGATCTTCAGGCAATCCACTGGCAGGGTTTGCAGGTAGGCGAGGCTGCAATAGCCGGTGCCGAAGTCATCGATCAGCACTTGATGCCCGACATCGCGCAGCGCTTGCAGGTTTTCCCGCGCTACGACCACATCGATCAGCCCGCGCTCGGTGACTTCAAAGGCAATTTGTTTGGCCGCGACCCGGTGCAAGGTCAGCAGGCGCGCCATCACCTGGCCGATTCGCGGCACCATCACGTCACACGCCGCCAGGTTGACCGAGATGTACAGCTGAGGGTTGGCCCGCAGCAATTGTCCGAGTTGTTCCAGCAGGCGTTGCAGGACGAAATCGGTCATCTGGCGGATCTGCCCTGTGTTTTCCGCCATTGGAATGAACAGGTCGGGACTGGTGAGGGTGCCGTCAGGTCGTCGCCAGCGCAGCAAGGCTTCGGCGCCGACGCAGTTGCGACTGTCGAGGTCGAAGATCGGTTGATACAGCACCTGCAATTCGCCCCGGCGAATAGCGCCGGTCAGCTCGGCGTCCAGCGACTGTCGTTGACGCACCAGCAGCAGCACGAGAAAACCCACGCACAGGGACAGCCCCACGCAGACCGGCAACAACCACCACCACACCGGCGGTATGTGGTTGCCGCCGCGCGGGCTGATCAGCACCAGTTGGTACTCCGGGTTGTCGGTTGGCATGCGGTAGATCAGGCGCGTGTGCGTGACTTGCAGCGCATCCCGGCTTTTCGGCGGCCAATGTTCGGTTGGCGGCCAGGCCTGAGAAGTGCCCAGCACCGGGATCGCCCGCATGCCGTGGTCGAGTACCACCAGCAGGCTGCTACCGGGGGACAGGTCGACCATGTCGGTCAAATGCCCGCGGGATGTCGCGACACGAAAATTGCCGCGCCCGAGCATCAGTGCCGCGCGGTTTTCATCGGGTTCGGTCGTGGTGTTCAGCCAGTAGCTGTAGGTGGGGCCCTTGATGTCGGGTGGTCGTATCAGCGACAACCCTTCCTGGCGCGGTCGATTGGAGCAGATCCGCGAGGCGTCCATGTACGCGGCTTCGTAGACAAAGCGGTAGTTGAAACTGACCTGCTGCAACGTGGCGATCATTTCATCATCGCAACTGCGCAGGGGTTGGGCCTCCAGATCGTCGAGGCTTTCGCGCAATTGCCCGAACAGTTGCTCCAGGCGGGCGAGGAAGCGTTCGCCCTGGGCATTCATTTCCTGGCTTTCGTTCTGTTCGACCTGGTGCAGGGCGATGAACAAACTGCCCGACATCAGCAGCGTTGCGCTCAAGACAGCCGACATCATCGCCAAAAACCATGGGCGATAGAACCAACTTCGGAATGTCTCTCGAGCAGCAGGCATTATTGGATATCCGACGAATTACCAATGAGTTATAGCTGCTGATTGGGAAAGGCGCGCTGACCGTCGGGCGGGCGTCATTATTTTGTCTGATTCAACACCTGGAGCAGCGCCGCCGTTTGAGCATCGGGCGTGCCATCGAAACGCGACGGGCGAAAATGCATCTGGAAAGCGGCGATCACGTGACGGGTGGCGACATCCAGTTCACCGGTCTGTGCAATGTCATAGCCGAAGCGCGCCAGCTGTGCCTGGAACCAACTGATGGTCGGCAGCTGTGCTTCGTACTGAACCTGCTGCCGTGCCACGGCCTGCTCATTCGGCCAGATGCCGATGCCTTCGGCGGCCAGACGTTTCCAGGGAAACAGCGGTCCCGGATCGAGCTTGCGCAGTGGGGCAATGTCGCTATGACCAATGATGCTGCGAGGGCTGATGGCGTAGCGCGTGCCGATGTCCTTGAGCAGGACGATCAAGGACTGGACCTGCGCTTCACTGTAGGGGTACCAGAGGCGCCCGGTCGGGGTGTCCTTGAAACCCGGGTTGACGATCTCGATACCGATGGAGCTGGAGTTCAGCCAGGTCCGGCCCTGCCATTGGCTTTCTCCGGCGTGCCAGGACCGCAGGTTCTCGTCCATCAACTTATAGATGGTCGCGTTCTTGTCGTCGCCGATCAGGTAATGGCTGCTGACCTCGCCATGGGTCAGCAATTGCAGAGAGCGCTCCAGCGAGGCAGAGGTGTAGTGCAACACCACGAACTGGATGCGGCTGTCGTGATTGGCCGAGGGGTGGCTGGTGTCGTAGCGAGGGCCGCTGGCGCAACCGGCCAGCAGCAGCGATACGATGAGAGCAAAATATTTCATGGCGGAAGGCAATACTCGCGAGACAGTAAGGCAACAGCGTAACGCACTGTCTCGCGTTCGGAGGGCAATTGAACAAAATGGAACAAATGGGCCTCAGCCCAGTTCGACCCGGTTGCGCCCCGCATTTTTCGCCCGATAGAGCGCCTGATCCGCCCTCTTAAGCACCAGGTCACTGTGTTCGCCAGGCTTGAACGCCGTCAGGCCCATGGAAATAGTGACCGTCACCCGTTCACCCTTGAAGTGGAACGGGCAGGCTTCGATCGACGCACGCAGCTGTTCCAGCAGTTTCACGCCAGCCGCCGGTACCGTTGACGGCATCAACAGCACAAATTCTTCACCGCCAAACCGGGCTATGAAATCCGTTCCGCGCAGACGCTTGCGCAGCACGGTGGCAATGATTTTCAGCACTTTGTCGCCGGCCAGATGCCCGTAGTTATCGTTGATGCGTTTGAAGTGATCGAGGTCGAGCATGGCCAGCATCAACGTGTTGCCGTGTTGTTGCCATTCGACGATTTCGTGGTCCAGCCGTTCGCTCCAGGCCGCGCGGTTGGGCAGCCCGGTCAGCGGATCGATCAAGGCTTTCTGGCGCTGTTCTTCGAGGTGTTCGCGAAAGCCCAGGGCTTCCTGCTCCATGTGCGCCACCCGTTCGGCCAGGCTGTGCAGGCGAGCCGCGACTTCGTGCTCGCGTTCGTCGCGTTGCTTGCGGTGCTGGTCCATGGTGCCGAGCAGGCCTTCGAGGTGGTTTTCCAGAACGTGCTTGAGGGCGTCGAGGTCGGCCGCTTCGTGCATGCTGGTCTGCAGGCCATCGACCTGTTCGCGGATCTGCGTGTCCATGGCCTGTGCGGCGGAACGGTTGTCGGCATGGCCTTCGCTGGCGGCTTGCAGATTGCTCTGGAACGATTCAAGGCGTTCGTTGAGATGCTGCAGGTAGGCTTCGAATTCATGCTGGCCGCTGTCCGAGATCGCCAGCATCAGGGTTGCCAGGTCGTCGAGGATCGGCAGCAACTCGTACCAGTTCAAGCCGTTTTTCAGGCGGTCGCGCATCGATTCGGCTTGCGGCCGATGACGCTCGGGAAGTGTCAGGTCGTCAAGCAGGCCGAGCAAGGTGTCTTCAATGTGCTTGGCGACCGAGCTGTAGGACGGCTCGGGGGAGTCAGGCAGCGCGTAGAGCATGTCGTGCGCGGGGTGTTCCGGCTCGCTGCATGCCGGGGCCGAGGGCGCTGGCTGGGCATCGGAAAGGTAGGCATGCGTCAGCTCGTCAGGGTTGATTGCCGGATCGATCTGCGGTGCTTGTGCCGCGCCGGGGGAATCCACCCGGTCATCGCCATCAGCATGTAACGTGGGCGATTCTTGCGGGGCGAGGTCGGATGCAACCACCCCTTGGGCAGCAGGGGGCTCCGGTGTCGCGGGTGATACCGGAGTGGCCTGTGGCCCGGCGTCCACGGCAGCCAGGCCTTGAACTTCGACATGCGGTTCTTCGAGGGCCGGCGCCGGTTCGCCGATTGCCGGCGATGGCGCGGCGACGGGGCCTTGCTCAGCGACAGGGGCGACCTGGGTGCTCGCATCATCGGCCTCGCGATGACCGAACAGCCGTTGCAACAGGCCCGGGCGACCGGGTTCCGCCGGGTTCTCCAGTTGACTCAAGGCCTTGCCTTGCAAGCCGCTCAGCTCGCTGAGCAGCAGCGGAATCTCGCGCGCCTGGCTGACGCGGTTATCCAGTTGTTTGGCGAAGCTCTTCAAGGGGCGGCTGACTTCCCGGGGCAGCGGCAATGTTTGCAGCTGGGTGACCAGTGCAGTCAGCGCGGCGCTGGTCTGATTCACCCGGGTTTCCCTGCGCTGCTCGGAGTCGAGCACGGCTTTTTCCAGGCGTGGGAGCAGGGCGGCCAGGCCAGCATCCATGTCATCGGTACGCACGACTTCGCGCATTTCCTTCATGCACTGGTCCACGGCTCGGTCGGTGCCTTCGGCGGCCAGCGTGCTGCGAACCAGTCCGCGTCGGAGCAAGTCGAGGCGGGCATCCCAGCGACGTTCGAGCTTTTCCTGTTGTTCGATGCTTTTGAGGTATTTCTCTTTCCAGCGCTGTGCTTCGTCGCTCATTCAGGGGTTCCGCGAGGGGCAGGACTCAACGCGGGCAATGCATCGGCCGTGAGCGAACCCGGCAGACGAATTTCTACCGCGACCGGCAGGTGATCGGAAATGGGTTGGGCCAGCACCTCGACCTTTTCCAGGGTCAGGGTCGGGCTCAGCAGAATGTGGTCCAGGCAGCGCTGCGGGCGCCAGCTGGGGAATGTCGCTTCAAGTTGTGGGGCCAGCAGGCCGAGGTCACGCAACGGCGAATGCTGCAGCAGGTCACTGGCATGGGTGTTCATGTCGCCCATCAGCACCTGGTGTTTGTAACCGCCGATCAACTCGCGGATGTAGGCCAGTTGCATGCTGCGGGCGCGGGCGCCCAGTGCCAGGTGCATCATGACGACAACGAGCGCTTCCGGCCCTTCGCCGAAGCGCACCAGGATCGCCCCGCGACCCTTCGGCCCCGGCAGCGGATGATCTTCGATTGCCCACGGGCGCAGGCGGCTCAGCACGCCGTTGCTGTGCTGGCCGAGGCGTCCGAGATTGCGATTGAGTTGTTGATACCAGTAGGGGAAGGCGCCGAGCTGGGCCAGGTGTTCGACTTGATTGACGTAGCCGGAGCGCAGGCTGCCGCCGTCGGCTTCCTGCAAGGCCACCAGATCGAAGTCGCCCAACAGACTGCCGATTTTCTGCAGGTTGTCGGCGCGCCCGGTGTGCGGCAACAGGTGTTGCCAGCCCCGGGTCAGGTAATGCCGATAGCGCTCGGTACTGATACCGACCTGGATATTGAAACTGAGCAGGCGCAAACGGCTGTCTTCGGGCAAGCCCGTCGATTCCAGGTGATGCTCGTTGACCCGCGGATCATGCAGGCCAACGATGCGTTCAGTTCCCCAGCGGCGCATGGTGGATGCAGCCTTTAGTTGGCGGCCGCCTTGTTAGTCGACCGCTCTTTGTCGATCAGCTTGTCGGCCAGTTGCAGGGCTTGTTCGGCGCCACCGGCAGAGCCCACGTCAAAGCGGTATTTGCCGTTGACGATCAAGGTTGGAACGCCAGAGATCTCATATTTTTTCGCCAGGTCAGTGGCCTTGACGATCTGGCCTTTGATGGCGAAGGAGTCGAAGGTGGCCAGGAACTTGTCCTTGTCGACACCCTGGGTGGCCAGGAAGTCCGCCATGTCATTCTTGTCGGTCAGTTTTTTGTGTTCTTTCTGGATGGCTTCGAACACGGCAGCGTGGACCTTGTGCTCGACACCCATCGCTTCCAGGGTCAGGAACATCTGGCCGTGTGCGTTCCACGGGCCACCGAACATGGCAGGGATACGGACGAAGTTAACGTCGGAAGGCAGCTTTTCGACCCAGGGATTGATCACCGGTTCGAACGCGTAGCAGTGAGGGCAGCCGTACCAGAACAGCTCCACCACTTCGATCTTGCCTGGGACGGCTACCGGAACCGGATTGGTCAGTTCGACATAAGGGGTAGCGGGGGCTTCTGCAGCTTGTGCAGTCATGCCGAACAGGCTGGCAGCGACGAGTGCGGCGCTGATGATCAGATTACGCATGCTTTACTCCTGGACAAATTTTATCGCCTCGCGCGACCTGTATTCAGACAGATCATGGCGGGCCTGAGTTCTGTAGTGTAACGGCAGCGGCCACAAAAAAGGGCGGCCTGAGCCACCCTTTTTATACTTGCTGCGACGGATTAATCGAGCGTTAACATTGCAAGAGATGTATACCTTGCCCAGCGCCCGATTCGCCGGTCTTAGTGCAGGCCCTGAATGTAGCTGGACACCGCGGCGATGTCTTCGTCGCTCAGCTTTTTGGCGATGCTCTGCATCGGTTTGGTGTCGCCGTCGTTGGCCCGGCCGCCTTCTTCCTTGCGGAAGTCGGTCAGTTGCTTGGCGATGTATTGAGCGTGCTGGCCACCCAGGTGCGGGAAGCCGGCGGCGGCGTTGCCTGCGCCATTTGGCGAGTGGCAGCCGGTGCAGGATGGAAGGCCCTTGGCCAGGTCGCCGCCACGGAACAGTGCTTCACCGCGAGCCACGATTTTTGGATCGGCGGCGCCGACGCTGCCTTTCTGGCTGGCGAAGTAGGCGGCGATGTCCGCCAGGTCCTGATCGCTCAGGTTGGTCAGCAGGCCGGTCATTTCCAGAACGGTGCGCTTGCCCGACTTTATGTCGTGCAGCTGCTTGGTCAGGTAGCGTTCACCTTGACCCGCCAGTTTTGGAAAGTTTGGCGCCATGCTGTTGCCATCCGGGCCATGACAGGCGCCACATACGGCGGCTTTTGCCTGGCCTGCGGCGGCGTCACCAGGTTTTACTGGCTCACCTGCAGCATGGGCAATGCCGGAGATTCCCACGGTCAACAGCAGACTCACGATCAATTTGTTCATCAGCTAATCCAACTACGGCTAAGGGTTAAGAGTTATGGGCCGGGTTTACTCGCTCATCCAGTGGATGATGGCTCGGTAATCCTCGGCACTGCAGTCCATGCACAAACCACGCGGCGGCATCGCCTTGAAACCCTGGGTCACGTGTTGCACCAGCGTCTCCATACCTTTCGCCAACCTCGGCGTCCAAGCTTCCTGATCGCCTTTTTTGGGCGCCGTGGGGAGTTGGCCGGAATGACAGGCGCCACAAACACGGTTGTACACAGCTTCCGGATCCTGTGTAGCCTGAGCGCTGTAAAGCGGCATCAAGACACCGGCGGCTAGCAGCCATTTCGTCATAAAACGACCTTTTCAGGGTTGAGAGCGTTCTGCGTTCTAATGCGCAATCAAGGTCTGTCGCTCTCGTGAACTTCATCCTACGCTGGGACAAAGCGCACACAAAATCTGCGGCATTATATACTGGCGTCACTGAAACGGAAGCGACACTGCTTGCCGCGCCCATTCCCGGCGCCGCCCACATCGGAAATCCCATGCAACTCAAGAATCCCATCCTCGGTCTGTGCCAACAGTCCACCTTCATGCTCAGCGCCGCCAAAGTCGACCAATGTCCGGATGACGAAGGTTTTGAAGTCGCCTTCGCCGGTCGTTCCAACGCCGGCAAGTCCAGTGCGCTCAACACCCTGACCCACGCCAGCCTGGCGCGTACCTCGAAAACACCGGGACGCACACAGCTGTTGAACTTCTTCAAGCTAGACGATGAACGTCGTCTGGTCGACCTGCCGGGTTACGGTTACGCGAAAGTGCCTATTCCGCTCAAGCAACACTGGCAGCGTCACCTGGAAGCTTACCTGGGTGGTCGCGAGAGTTTGAAAGGGCTGATCCTGATGATGGATATCCGTCATCCAATGACCGATTTCGACCTGCTGATGCTTGATTGGGCCGTGGCGGCCGGCATGCCGATGCACATTCTGCTGACCAAGGCGGACAAGCTGACCTATGGCGCGGCCAAGAACACGCTGCTCAAGGTTCAGTCGGAAATTCGCAAAGGCTGGGGCGACAGCGTGACGATTCAACTGTTTTCGGCACCGAAACGCCTGGGCCTGGAAGACGCCTACACCGTTTTGGCAGGCTGGATGGAGCTGGCGGACAAGGGCGCCGAGGCTGCGGAATAAAAGCGACAGGCAAAAAAAACCCCGGACTTCTTATGGGGAGGGGGAAGTTCCGGGGTTCAAGTTCTAGACCGCTAGGGCGGGGTCCAGATATCTGCCAACACTTAACACAACATAGGAGCATCGAAGGGCTTCACCAGCCATTCAGTAACTCTGAGTAGTGATGTTGCAGATTAGTTCAGATCTTTTTCAAAAGACTTTGGAATAACCCCCAGAACAATCCGGACTAAGGGCTCTGCAGCCCTCTAGCGCGGCACTTTTTGCAGGAGCGAGCGTGCTCGCTCCTGCAAAAAAGGGTTCTTAATCGGCTCAGTGAGCCTCATCCCAATTGTTGCCTACGCCTACTTCGACCAGCAAAGGGACATCCAGTTTCGCGGCGCTGCTCATATGGACGCGAATTTCTTCACGAACCTGGTCGACCAGGTCTTCACGCACCTCCAGCACCAATTCATCGTGCACCTGAAGGATGACTTTGGCGTCGAGGCCGGACGACGTCAGCCAGTTGTCCACCGCGACCATGGCTTTCTTGATGATGTCCGCCGCGGTGCCTTGCATCGGTGCATTGATCGCCGTGCGCTCGGCGGCGGCGCGTTCCTGCGGCTTGTTGGAGTTGATCTCCGGCAGATACAGCCGGCGCCCGAAGAACGTTTCCACATAACCCTGGTCCGCCGCCTGCGCGCGGGTGCGGTCCATGTACTCGCGCACGCCCGGGTAACGGGCGAAGTAGGTATCGATGTAGGCCTTGGCGGTCTTGGTGTCGACACCGATGTCCTTGCCGAGCTTCTGCGCGCCCATGCCGTAGATCAGGCCGAAGTTGATCGCCTTGGCGCCGCGCCGTTGGTCGGAAGTCACGTCCGCCAGCTCAACCTTGAATACTTCGGCGGCGGTGGCGGTATGCACGTCCAGATTGTGGCGGAAGGCGTTCATCAGGCCTTCGTCGCGGGACAGGTGCGCCATGATCCGCAATTCGATCTGCGAATAGTCCGCCGCCAGCAACTTGTAGCCGGCCGGCGCGACGAAGGCCTGGCGAATGCGGCGTCCTTCCGCCGTGCGCACCGGGATGTTCTGCAGGTTCGGATCGCTGGAAGACAGGCGACCGGTGGACGCCACCGCCTGGTGATACGAGGTGTGAATGCGCCCTGTACGCGGGTTGATCTGTTCCGGCAAACGATCGGTGTAGGTGCTTTTCAGCTTGCTCATGGAACGATATTCCATCAGCACCTTGGGCAACCGGTAGTCGTCCTCGGCCAGCTTGGCCAAGACCTCTTCGGCCGTGGACGGCTGGCCCTTGGCAGTCTTCTTCAGCACCGGCAGGCCGAGTTTCTCGTAAAGAATGACCCCAAGCTGCTTCGGTGAACCGAGGTTGAACTCCTCACCGGCAATCTCGAAGGCTTCGCGCTCCAGCGCCACCATTTTGTCGCCCAGTTCGATGCTCTGCACCCCAAGCAGCGCGGCATCGACGAATGCGCCCTGGCGTTCGATACGCGCCAGCACCGGCACCAACGGGATCTCAATGTCGGTCAGCACGCTGGCCAGGGTTGGAATGGCGCTCAGTTTCTCGAAGAGTGCCTGATGCAGGCGCAGGGTGATGTCGGCGTCTTCGGCGGCATAAGGGCCGGCCTGCTCAAGGGCAATCTGATCGAAGGTCAGCTGCTTCACGCCTTTGCCGGCGATGTCCTGGAAGCTCACCGTGGTGTGGTCCAGGTACTTCAGCGCCAGGCTGTCCATGTCATGGCGGGTGGCCGTGGAATTGAGCACGTAGGATTCGAGCATGGTGTCGAAGGCAACGCCGCGCACGGTGATGCCGTTGGCCTGGTCGCCACCGATGGCGCAGTTGGCCAGGATGTTCATGTCGAACTTGGCGTGCTGGCCGACCTTGAGCTTGTTCGGGTCTTCCAGGATCGGCTTGAGGGCGCGTAAAACGGTGTCGCGATCCAGCTGCTCGGGCACGCCGATGTAGGAGTGGGTCAGCGGGATGTAGGCCGCTTCATTGGCCTGGACCGCAAACGACAGACCTACGAGCTGCGCCTGTTGGGCGTCGATGCCGGTGGTTTCGGTGTCAAAGGCGAACAGTGTGGCGTTGTTCAGTTTTTCCAGCCAGGCGTCGAAGCGTGCCTGATCAAGGATGGTTTCGTAGCGGGTTTCAGACGTTGCCACCGGCGCTTCGGCCTCGGCTTCAGCTTCGGCGGCGCTGAAAAGATCGCCGGCCGGCGCTGGTTCGGCGGCAGCGCTCAGCTCGATGCGTTTGGCATCTCGCTGCAGATCGTTCAGCCAGCTCTTGAATTCGAGCAGGTTGTAGAGTTCGGTCAGCTTGACCGGATCTTCCGGACCCATTTGCAGGTCATCAAGACCGATGTCCAGCGGCACATCGACCTTGATTGTCGCCAGCTGATAGGAGAGGAACGCCATCTCCTTGTGTTCTTCGAGCTTGGCCGGCAGGGTCTTGGCGCCGCGGATCGGCAAGGTCGGCACGATGTCGAGCTGCGCGTAGAGTTCGGTCAGGCCGCCGTTCACACCCACCAGCAGGCCGGAGGCGGTTTTCGGACCGATGCCCGGAACGCCTGGAATGTTGTCGGAAGAGTCTCCCATGAGCGCCAGATAATCGATGATCTGCTCCGGAGCGACGCCGAATTTCTCCTTCACGCCCTCCACGTCCATGCTGCTACCGGTCATGGTGTTGACCAAGGTAATGTGGCCGTCGACCAGTTGCGCCATGTCCTTGTCGCCGGTGGAGATGACCACCGGACGATCAGCCGCGGCACTGCTGCGGGCCAGGGTGCCGATCACGTCGTCGGCTTCGACGCCTTCGACGCACAGCAGCGGGAAGCCCAGGGCGATCACGCTCTGGTGCAGCGGTTCGATCTGCACACGCATGTCGTCGGGCATGCTCGGACGGTTGGCTTTGTATTCGGCGTACATCTCATCGCGAAATGTCCCACCCTTGGCGTCGAACACCACGGCGAAGGGGCTGTCCGGGTACTGCTTGCGCAGACTCTTGAGCATGTTCAACACGCCCTTGACTGCACCGGTCGGCAGGCCTTTGGAAGTGGTCAGCGGTGGCAGCGCGTGAAAGGCGCGGTACAGGTAAGAAGAACCGTCCACCAGGACGAGGGGGGCTTGGCTCATGAGCAGGATCAACCTTTTCGGCGGGTCCGGCGCTAGAATAGCGGGACCGTTGACGACAAAGGGACAAGGTTATCATGCGCACACTAAATCGCCTGTTGCTGGCTGGGTTGTTTGCAATCACACCGTTGGCCGCGATGGCGGCGGACGATGCGCCGACGCCGGAACCGGATGTAACCATTCGCACGGAAGGCGACAATACGATCAAGGAATACCGGCAGAATGGCTTTCTGTACGCTATCCAGGTCACGCCGAAGGGCGGGAAGCCGTACTTTCTGGTGCGCGCCGATGGATCGGACGGTAACTTCATCCGCTCGGACCAGCCCGATATGCTGATTCCGTCGTGGAAGATTTTTGAGTGGAAATAGTTTCTTAATTTCAACCGGCGCTGGCTCAACAGCGGCGCCCGTACTGGCAGTTTAAACATGTCTGTGTTCACCCCCCTGGCTCGGCCCGAGCTGGAAACCTTTCTCGCCCCTTATGGCCTCGGCCGCCTGCTTGATTTCCAGGGGATTGCCGCCGGTAGTGAAAACACCAATTTCTTTATCAGCCTGGAGCAGGGCGAGTTTGTCCTGACGCTGGTCGAGCGTGGTCCGGTCCAGGAGATGCCGTTCTTCATCGAGTTGCTCGACGTGCTGCACGAGGCCGACCTGCCGGTGCCCTACGCCTTGCGCACCACCGATGGCGTTGCACTGCGCGAATTGGCCGGCAAGCCCGCGCTGTTGCAGCCGCGCCTGGCCGGCAAGCACATCAAGCAAGCCAATGCCCAGCATTGCGCGCAGGTGGGCGAGTTGTTGGCGCATCTGCACCTGGCGACCCAGGCCAACATGATCAAGCGCAAGACCGATCGCGGCCTGGACTGGATGCTGGAAGAGGGCACGCAATTTCTGTCGCACCTCAAGGCCGATCAGAAAGATCTGCTGCAACGGGCGCTGGATGAAATCACGCAGCAGAAAGAGAAAATCCTGGCGCTGCCACGGGCCAACATCCACGCCGATCTGTTCCGCGATAACGCGATGTTCGAAGGCACGCACCTGACCGGGTTGATCGATTTCTACAACGCCTGCTCGGGGCCGATGCTCTATGACGTGGCGATTGCCTTGAACGACTGGTGTTCCGACGATGAAGGATTGATCGACGGGCCGCGGGCACGGGCGTTGCTGGGGGCTTATGCCGCGCTGCGACCGTTCACGGCTGCCGAAGCCGAGTTGTGGCCGACCATGCTGCGGGTGGCTTGCGTGCGCTTCTGGCTGTCGCGGCTGATCGCGGCGGAGTCATTCGCCGGGCAGGATGTGTTGATTCACGATCCGATGGAATTCCAGCAGCGGTTGGCGCAGCGACAGACCGTCAGCACGCCGTTGCCATTTGCCCTCTAGAAGCTTCGCGAGCAAGCCCGCTCCCACGTGTTGACCGCATCCCTTCTGGATGCATCGGGTCAACTGTGGGAGCGGGCTTGTTCGCGAAAGGGGCGGCTCGATTTCCGGGCGTTACAACGACTCCAGGCACCCCGCCAGATCATTCCCCAACTTCTCCAGCACCTGCTCATACCCCTGAGCCGTCGCCGGCGTGTACCCGCCCAGCGCATCCAGTTCCGCCAGTTTCACCGGCAGGCCGGCCACCAGGGTTTCCGCCAGGCGCGGGCGCAACGGGGGTTCGCTGAACACACAGGTCTTGCCGACTTCCTGCAACCGCGTGCGCATTGCCGCGACGTGTTGTGCGCCGGGTTGTACCTCGGCGGCCACACTGAACACACCGGCATGCTTGAGGCCGTAAGCGTCTTCGAAGTAGTCGAAGGCTTCGTGGAAGACGAAGTAAGGCTTGCCTTCAACGCTGGCCAGGCGTTTTTTCAGGCGTAGATCCAGCGCATCCAGACGCTCATCGAAGGCCTTGAGGTTGCTCTGATACCGCACGGCATTGGCAGGGTCGGCGGCGCTGAGATCCTCAGCCATCTTCGTGGCAATGACCCGGGCGTTGATCGGCGACAGCCACAAATGCGCGTCCAGGCTACCCGGGCGGTGATCATGGTCATGCTCATCGGCTTCTTCGGCGTGGGAGTGATTGTCCTCGGCGAAATGGCGCAGTTTCATACCGGGCAAATCCTGCACGGCGACGCTGGGCAGCGTACGACCATTCAGCACCCGCGGCAGGAAACCTTCCATGTCCGGGCCGATCCAGTACAGCAGATCCACCGATTGCACCTTCCGTACGTCGGATGGGCGCAAGGCATAGTTATGCGGAGAAGCACCCGGTGGCAGCAACACTTCCGGGATCGCCACACCGTCCTGCACCGCCGCGGCAATCAGCTGTAGTGGCTTGATGCTGGTGAGGACCCTGACCTCGGCGTGCGCCGTACCGATCAGCAGAAAACTTGCGACAAATGCGACAAAGATAGAAAAAAGTCGGGACACGATGACCACTCGAAGAGGCGAGAACGGGTAACATAATAACGTCTCTCACAAAACTCGTCGCCGCTCATGCCTAAAACTCCTATTGCCAGCCGTCCCCACGACCACTCTCATTGCGTGCACAGCGCTCTGTCAGAGGCCGATGCCCTGTGCGAACGTCAAGGCTTGCGCCTGACCGCGTTGCGTCGGCGGGTGCTGGAACTGGTGTGGCAAAGTCACAAACCGTTGGGCGCCTACGACATTCTCGCGGTGCTCAGCGAACAGGATGGCCGCCGAGCGGCGCCGCCGACGGTGTACCGCGCGCTGGATTTCCTGCTGGAAAACGGCCTCGTGCACCGGATCTCTTCACTCAACGCCTTCATCGGCTGCAATCATCCGGAGCACGCGCACCAGGGCCAGTTCCTGATTTGCCGCGACTGCCACGCCGCCATTGAGCTCGAACAGAAATCCATCAGCGACGCGATCATCGCCAGCGCCAGGGATGTCGGGTTCGTCGTCGAAGGCCAGACCGTCGAAGTAGTCGGTCTCTGCTCGGGTTGCCAGGGGGCTTGATGAGCAACGCGCTGATCCGCCTCGAACAGGTTGCTGTCACGTTTGCCGGGCAAAGTGTGCTGGATAACATCGAGCTGAGCGTCGAGCCAGGGCAGATTGTCACCCTGATCGGCCCCAATGGCGCCGGCAAGACCACCCTGGTGCGCGCCGTGCTCGGTTTGTTGAAACCCGACAGCGGCAGTGTCTGGCGCAAGCCGAAACTGCGGGTCGGCTATATGCCGCAAAAGCTGCATGTCGATCCGACCCTGCCGCTCTCGGTCCTGCGTTTCTTGCGCCTGGTGCCGGGGGTGGACCGTGCAATGGCCTTGGCCGCGCTCAAGGAAGTCGGTGCCGAACAGGTGATCGACAGCCCCGTGCAAAGTGTCTCCGGGGGTGAGATGCAGCGGGTCCTGCTGGCTCGTGCCCTGCTGCGCGAACCGGAACTGCTGGTGCTCGACGAGCCGGTACAAGGCGTCGACGTGGCCGGCCAGGCCGAGCTCTACAGCCTGATCACCCGCCTGCGCGACCGTCACGGCTGCGGTGTGCTGATGGTCTCCCACGATCTGCATTTGGTGATGAGCACCACCGATCAAGTGGTTTGCCTGAATCGCCACGTCTGCTGCTCCGGCCACCCGGAACAGGTCAGCGGCGATCCGGCTTTCGTCGAGCTGTTCGGAAAAAACGCACAAAGCCTGGCGATTTATCACCACCATCACGACCACGCCCACGACCTGCATGGCTCGGTGGTCAAGGCGCCCGGGTCGGGCCATAACCATGTTCACGGAGATAGCTGCAAGCATGGCTGATTTTCTGCTCTACGCCCTGCTTGCAGGCTTGGCTTTGGCGGTCGTCGCGGGGCCGTTGGGTTCTTTCGTGGTCTGGCGGCGCATGGCCTATTTTGGCGACACCCTGTCCCACGCGGCGTTGCTGGGTGTGGCGTTGGGCTTCCTGCTGGATGTCAGCCCGACCGTCGCGGTGACTGTAGGCTGCCTGCTGTTGGCGGTGCTGCTGGTGACGTTGCAACAGCGCCAACCGCTGGCGTCCGACACGCTTTTGGGAATTCTCGCACCGAGCACCCTCTCTCTGGGCCTGGTGGTACTAAGCTTCATGCACGAAGTACGGATCGACCTGATGGCCTATCTGTTCGGCGACCTGTTGGCGATCAGCCCGACCGATCTGGCGTGGATTCTCGGCGGCAGTGCGGCGGTGCTGGTGTTGCTCGTCACGTTGTGGCGACCGTTGCTGGCGATCACCGTGCATGAGGAGCTGGCCAGGGTCGAAGGCCTGCCCGTGGCGGGGTTGCGCATGGCGTTGATGTTGCTGATCGCCGTGGTGATTGCGGTGGCGATGAAAATCGTCGGTGTATTGCTGATTACTTCGTTGCTGATCATTCCAGCGGCTGCGGCACAGCGTCACGCCCGCTCGCCGGAACAGATGGCACTGGGCGCGAGCCTGCTGGGCATACTCGCCGTGTGTGGCGGGCTGGCGCTGTCCTGGTTCAAGGACACCCCGGCCGGCCCGTCGATTGTGGTGACGGCCGCCGCGCTGTTTCTGCTGAGTTTTGTTCTGCCCCGTCGAGGGGTGTAGACTTGCTCGCTTTTTGCGCAAATAGAGAGTCGCAGGAATGAAGCTGTTCACCTCCCGTTATCTGCTCCTTGTCGCATTTTCTCTGCTACTGGGCGCTTGCCAAAGCACGCCACCGGCAGCCATCGAGGCCCAGGATGCGCGTGCGACGGCGATTGCACAGCTGGAACAAAGCCTGGCCAGCAGCGAGTTGGCCACCGCCGAAGGTCAGCTGGCCGCTTTGCAGGCGCAATCGCCCGACGATCAATCCCTGGAACAATACCAGCGGCAATTGGCCGAAGCCTATCTGATGCGGAGTCAGATCGTGCTGCAAAAAGGTGATGTCAACGCGGCTGCCACGGCCCTGGCCCGTGCCCGCGCCCTGATGCCCAAGGCGCCTGCGCTGACCGGCGGGGTCAACGGCGCCCTTGCGCAAGCCCGCAAGGCGGAACTGGATAAAGCCGAAGCGGACCTGAAGTCTGCCGAAGCCAAGCGCAAAGCCAAGGTCATTGATCCGGAAGCTGAAAGCACCACGGTGAAGCTGAAGTTCACCGATATGGGAAAAATGCGCCGTCAATTGGACGCTATCGCCGCCGATGTGGTGAATTTTCAATGCGACGTGAGCATTCAGGTGCCGCGTACCGATGATTATCCATGGCTGGCCAACTTGCTGACCAAGCGGGTGAACAAGCTTGATCCGGAGTTCGATTTGAAGCTGGAGCGACAGATTGATCGCAGCGTTCCGGCGCAGATGGTTCTTACCCCCCGCAAGCCCTGAGAAAAAGATCGCAGCCAGCGACAGCTCCTGTAGGAGCTGCCGAAGGCTGCGATCATTTGTTTTGGCTACATTCAGGCCGGAATCCCCTTGGCCTTCGGCTCCCTGTCCCAAACCCGATGCTGCCCGATCGCCGCAAAAAACGCCTTGAACAACTTGGCGTCCGTCCCCTCGATCAGCCCCGCATCAGCCTCCAGCTTCAATACATCCAGCAACTGCTTCGCCTCGCCATGCAACGCAATCGCCTTCAGATGCTTGTAAGCCTCCAACAGGTAATGCAGCGCCACGCCATCAGTACTCAATGCCTTGATCGACGCCGCGCCACCGGGCACGAACACGGCGTCGAACGCCACTGAAGGCAAACCTTCCATGGAAGCGTCCACGGGCAACGACTTGCCGTCCGCAGTGGTGACCGGCGCCGAGGTCGGGCCGAGCAGTTTGGCGTGCGCGCCCTCAGCTTCCAGGGCTTTCTTCATCGCATCAATCGCCGCACCGTCAACGCCATTGGCTGCCAGGATCGCCACTTTGCGGGTTTTGATGTCGCCCGGGAGCAAGTTGGCCTGGCTCAGGGCAGGGGAGCGTTCCAGTGACGTTTTCGGTACATCGACCGTACCGGCCTTCGGCACTGGCATCCCCAGGTTCTGCGCGACCCGTTTGGCCAGGTCCAGGTCAATGTTGGCCAGGATTTCATTCACCTGCCGTGCCCGAATGAACTCACGTTCCACCTTGCCCAATTCAAAGCTGTAGGCGGCGATGATGTGTTCCTGCTCATGCTTGCTCATGCTGTGGAAGAACAGCCGCGCCTGGGAAAAGTGGTCGCTGAACGACTCGCTGCGCTGGCGGATCTTGTTGGCGTCGATGCGTTCCGCATAGCTCTCGAAGCCGCCATCCTGCGCGGCGGGCGGAGTCTCCTTCGGCCAGCCGCCATCGATGGAGTTTGGCTCATAGGCGGCGCGGCCCTTGTCGATGGTGGTGCGGTGCAGCGCGTCCCGCTGGCCATTGTGCAAGGGTGAAATCGTGCGATTGATAGGAATCTCGTGAAAGTTCGGCCCGCCGAGTCGGCTGATCTGGGTATCGGTGTAGGAAAACAACCGGCCTTGCAGCAACGGGTCGTTGGAAAAGTCGATGCCCGGCACGATATGGCCGGGGCAAAACGCGACTTGCTCGGTTTCGGCAAAGAAATTGTCCGGGTTGCGGTTGAGGACCATTTTGCCCAACGGTGTGATCGGCACCAGTTCTTCCGGGATCAATTTGGTGGGATCGAGGATGTCAAAGTCGAAGGCGTGCTCGTTTTCCTCTTCGATGACCTGTACGCCCAGTTCCCATTCCGGGTAGTCACCGGTCTCGATGGACTCCCAGAGGTCGCGACGGTGGTAGTCGGTGTCTTTTCCCGCGAGCTTTTGCGCTTCGTCCCACACCAGCGAACAGGTGCCGGCGGTGGGGCGCCAGTGGAATTTGACGAAGCGCGATGTTCCTTCGGCATTGATCAGGCGGAAGGTGTGCACCCCGAAACCCTGCATGCTGCGCAGGCTTTTCGGGATCGCCCGATCGGACATGGCCCAGATCACCATGTGCGCGGACTCTGGCTGTAACGAGACGAAGTCCCAGAACGTGTCGTGAGCCGAGCCGCCGGTGGGTATTTCATTGTGCGGTTCGGGTTTCACCGCGTGTACGAAATCGGGAAACTTGATGGCGTCCTGAATGAAAAACACCGGCATGTTGTTGCCGACGAGGTCGTAGATGCCTTCGTCGGTGAAGAACTTCACGGCGAAACCTCGTACATCGCGCACGGTATCGCCGGACCCGCGAGGGCCTTGTACCGTGGAGAAGCGCACGAATACGGGGGTTTTCTTGCCGGGGTTCTGCAGGAAACCGGCCTTGGTCAATACGCTATGGTTCTCGTAGGTCTGGAAATAGCCATGGGCGCCGGTACCGCGCGCGTGGACGATGCGCTCGGGAATGCGCTCATGGTCAAAATGCGTGATTTTTTCACGCATGATGAAATCTTCCAGCAGCGACGGCCCACGGGCACCGGCCTTCAGGGTGTTCTGATTGTCCGCCACCTTCACGCCTTGATTGGTGCGCAAGGCTTCGCCCGTGGCGTCGGAGCGGAATTTTTCCAGGCTATCGAGCTTGGCATTGGTGTTGCTGCGGTCCGGGGTATCGGTCCCGGCCATTTCGCTCTTGGGTGCGGCAGGCTTCTTAGTGCTCATCAGGCGTGACTCCTCAGGCTTTTTCGAGATGCCTAAGTAGTGACTGGTTACGTTTTTTGCCGTTCCTTTTATCTGACCTTTGATCGCGTTATTGCCAAATGACTGGTTGAATGCGAAATAAATGCTAAGAACCTCTATACGGACAGGCTAAAATGCGCGCCCGGCTAACCGCTGATCCTTTTCCAACGCGCCCCACAAGGTTCGCTACGTGATCGAGTTTCAAAACGTCCATAAAACCTACCGCGTCGCCGGTAAGGATATCCCCGCCCTGCACCCGACCAATCTGACGATTGAAAACGGTCAGGTCTTCGGCCTGATCGGCCATTCCGGTGCGGGAAAAAGTACCCTGCTGCGTCTGATCAATCGCCTGGAGAATTCCAGCGGCGGCAAGATCATTGTCGACGGCGAAGAAGTCACCGCACTCGACGCCAACGGCTTGCGCCGTTTCCGGCAACAGGTCGGGATGATTTTCCAGCACTTCAACCTGCTGGCTTCCAAGACCGTGGCCGACAACGTCGCGCTGCCGCTGACACTGGCCGGTGAACTGTCCCGCAGTGACATCGACCAGCGTGTCGCCCAATTGCTGGCCCGGGTCGGCTTGTCCGATCACGCCAACAAATACCCGGCGCAGTTGTCCGGTGGGCAGAAGCAGCGTGTCGGCATTGCCCGCGCCCTGGCCACCAAGCCGAAAATCCTCTTGTGCGACGAAGCCACCAGTGCCCTGGACCCGCAGACCACGGCGTCGGTCCTGCAATTGCTGGCCGAGATCAATCGCGAGCTGAAGCTGACCATCGTGCTGATCACCCATGAAATGGACGTCATCCGCCGGGTCTGCGACCAGGTCGGTGTGATGGATGCTGGCGTGATCGTCGAGCAGGGGTCGGTGGCCGAGGTGTTCCTGCACCCGAAACACCCGACCACCAAGCGCTTCGTGCAAGAAGACGAGCAGATCGACGAAGGCGAGCAGCGCGACGACTTCGCTCACGTGCCGGGCCGCATCGTGCGTCTGACTTTCCAGGGCGAAGCGACCTACGCACCGTTGCTGGGCACCGTCGCCCGCGAAACGGGTGTGGACTACAGCATCCTCGCCGGTCGCATCGATCGCATCAAAGACATCCCTTACGGGCAACTGACCCTGGCCGTGACTGGCGGTGACATGGAAGCGGCTTTCGCCCGCTTCACCGCAGCGGACGTCCACATGGAGGTGCTGCGCTGATGGAAGCCCTGACAAGTTTCTTCGCCAACATCGACTGGTTCGAAATCTGGCTGGCCACCGGCGACACCCTGCTGATGCTCGGCGGCTCGCTGTTGTTCACCGTGTTGCTGGGCCTGCCGCTGGGGGTGTTGCTGTTCCTCTGCAGCCCGCGCCAGTTGCTGGAAGCCAAAGGCGTCTACGCCATGTTGTCTCTGGTGGTGAACATCCTGCGTTCGCTGCCGTTCATCATTTTGCTGATCGTGATGATTCCGTTCACCGTCCTGATCACCGGTACCTCGCTGGGTGTCGCCGGTGCGATCCCGCCGTTGGTGGTGGGCGCCACGCCGTTCTTCGCGCGGCTGGTGGAAACCGCATTGCGTGAGGTGGATCGCGGCATCATCGAAGCGACCCAGTCCATGGGCGCGACCACGCGGCAGATCATTACCAATGCGTTGTTGCCCGAAGCCCGTCCGGGCATCTTCGCGGCGATTACGGTGACAGCGATTACACTGGTGTCCTACACGGCCATGGCCGGTGTAGTGGGCGCCGGTGGCCTGGGCGACCTGGCGATCCGCTTCGGTTACCAGCGTTTCCAGACTGACGTGATGGTGGTCACGGTGGTATTGCTGCTGGTGCTGGTGCAGGTCCTGCAAACCGTCGGCGACAAGCTGGTTGTGCACTTCTCCCGTAAATAAGCGTTTTCGTACATTACAAATGAGCCGGCCAATCGCTGGCAGGCGCCAAACGGGCGCCTCACATGGAGTTAGCTGAATGAAAAAACTACTCGTCGCGTTCGCTGCCGTTGCAGCCTTTTCCGCCCACGCCGCTGACACCCTGACGGTCGCCGCCACCCCGGTCCCGCACGCGGAAATCCTTGAGTTCGTCAAACCGGCGCTGGCCAAGGACGGCGTGGACTTGAAGGTCAAGGTCTTCACCGACTACATCCAGCCGAACGTACAGGTTGCGGAAAAACGCCTGGACGCCAACTTCTTCCAGCACCAGCCGTACCTCGATGAGTTCAACAAGGCCAAGGGCACCCACCTGGTATCGGTTGCCGGCGTGCACCTGGAACCCCTGGGCGCCTACTCCAGCAAGTACAAAGCCCTGACCGAACTGCCTGGCGGCGCCAACGTGGTGATCCCGAACGACGCCACCAACGGCGGCCGTGCGTTGCTGCTGCTGGCCAAGGCCGGCCTGATCACCTTGAAGGATTCGAACAACATCCTGTCGACCGTCAAGGACATCACCGAAAACAGTAAAGACCTTAAATTCCGCGAACTGGAAGCGGCGACCATCCCGCGCGTACTGACCCAGGTCGACCTGGCGCTGATCAACACCAACTACGCGCTGGAAGCCAAGCTCGACCCGGCCAAGGACGCCCTGGTCATTGAAGGCAGCGACTCGCCTTACGTGAACATCCTGGTGGCCCGTCCGGACGACAAGGACAGCGAAGCGATGAAGAAGCTGGTTGCTGCGCTGCACAGTCCGGAAGTGAAGGCGTTCATTCTCGAGAAGTACAAAGGCGCGGTCGTGCCGGCGTTCTGATTGGTTGCTGCAACGAAAAAGGGGACGCCATGAGCGTCCCTTTTTTTATGATCAATGGCGGTCAAATGTGGGAGCGGGCTTGCTCGCGAAAGCGGTGGATCGGTCAAAAGACAGGCTGACTGACACACCGCTTTCGCGAGCAAGCCCGCTCCCACATGGGATAAATGCCAGCCAGGTTATTTGCGGTTAAGCATCACCGGCAACTGCGCCACCAGTTTCTGGTTGTTCAACGGCGCCCGAATGAACCCGCGCTGCGTCCCGTCCGGGCCGATCACCGCCAGGTTGCCGCTGTGGTCGACGGTGTAGTTCGGCTTGCTGGTGTCCGCCGGTATGAACGGAATGCTCACGGCGTTGGCGACTTTTTGCAGTTCTTCGACCGAGGACGGCGTCAGGCCGATGAACTGCGGATCGAAGTAGCCCAGGTATTGCTTGAGTTGCTTGGGCGTGTCGCGGTTCGGGTCGACGCTGACCAGCACGATCTGCAACTTCTCCACCGCTTCTGGCGGCAGTTCGCTCTTGATCTGGCGCAGCTGGGCGAGGGTGGTCGGGCAGATGTCCGGGCAGAAGGTGTAGCCGAAGAACAGCAGGCTCCACTTGCCCTTGAGCGCGTTGACCGCCACCGGTTTGCCGTCCTGATCGGTCATGGTCACATCCGGCAGATTGCGGCTTTGCGGCAGCAAAATGATGCCGGCATCGATCAACGCCGTCGGGTCGCCCTGGCCTTTGCCGGAGAGCACTTTGTTGATGGTCAGGCCCAGGACCAGCGCGATCAGGGCGACGAGGATGAAGACGGTTTTCTGGGTTCGAGTCATAGGTTCAACAATAAGTAGTGGTCTACGAGCAGGGCGATGAACAGCAGGAACAAGTAATAGATAGAGTACTTGAAGGTGTTGATCGCCGCGTGCGGCCGAGTGCCACGGTACAGCACCACGGCCCATTGCAGGAACCTCGCGCCCAGGCCGATGGCGCAGATCAGGTAGAGCAGGCCGCTCATGTGAATCACATACGGCATCAGGCTGACGGCCAGCAGGGCGAAGGTGTAAAGCAGGATGTGCACCTTGGTGTAATGCTCGCCATGGGTCACCGGCAGCATCGGGATGTCGGCCTTGGCGTATTCCTCTTTGCGGTGGATGGCCAGGGCCCAGAAGTGCGGCGGTGTCCAGGCGAAGATGATCAGCACCAGCAACAGCGGTTCGGCGCTGATGTGGCCGGTGGCGGCGGTCCAGCCAAGCAGGGGCGGGGCTGCACCCGCGAGGCCGCCGATGACGATGTTCTGCGGTGTCGCGCGTTTGAGGAAGCCGGTGTAGACCACCGCGTAGCCAAGCAGCGACGCGAGGGTCAGCCATGCGGTCAGCGGGTTGGTGAACGCCAGCAGCAACGCCTGGCCGAGCAGCGCCAGCACCAGTGCGAATGTCAGTGCCGCGGCCGGCGAGACTCGCCCTTCGGCCAATGGCCGCTTGTGGGTGCGCGCCATCACCGCGTCGATTCGCCGGTCGACCACATGGTTGACCGCCGCCGCACCGCCAGCGCACAAGGCGATCCCCAGGTTGCCGAACACCAGCACGGTCCATGGCACCCCGGCGCGGGTCGCGAGGAACATCCCCACCAGCGAGGTAATGAGCATCAGCACCACCACCTTGGGTTTGGTCAGCTCCAGGTAGTCACGCCAGATCGCCTGGCTGTGACGCTCGCCGATCAGAATCGCCATGGCATCTCTCCTTTTATTGTTATGGGCCCGGCTGAATGTTTACGCGGGCTGAAGCGCCAGCGCGTCGGCTGCTTGACCCGAACCAGACTGGTTCGGGCGTGGTAGTTGACCAGCACCATCGTCAGCAACAGCGCCGCGCCTCCGGCGTTGTGCGCCACGGCCACCGGCAACGGCAGGTGGAACAGCACGTTGCTGATGCCCAGCGTGATCTGCGCCGCCAGAGCGATCAGCACCAACCCGGCGAGCCGCGTCATGCCGACAACCTTCAGTTGCCAGGCGAGGCCCAGCAGCACCAGGGTCACCAGCAACGCGCCGATGCGGTGGGTCAGGTGAATCGCGGTGCGGGCGTCGCTGTCCAGTTGCCCGCCGAGATAGTTGGGGCCGATGTGCTGGGTCAGGTGAAAACCGTTGGCGAAATCAGCCGGTGGCAGCCACTGTCCGTGGCACGTCGGAAAGTCGATGCACGCCACGGCGGCGTAGTTTGAACTGACCCAGCCACCGAGGGCGATCTGCCCGATCACCAGCAACAGCCCGGCGGTCGCCCAGTACTGCAAGCGCCGGGGCACCGTCAGCGCCGGCAGTACGCCGGACAGGCGCAAGGTCAGCAAAAACAGCAGGCTCAACGTGGCGAATCCGCCGAGCAAATGCCCGGTGACCACTTGCGGCCAGAGCTTGAGCGTCACCGTCCACATGCCGAAGGCGGCCTGGGCGAACACCACCGCCAGCAGGAACAACGGCAACTTCACCGGTTGCCCGGGATGCCGCCGATGAACCCAGGCCCGTCCGGCCAACACCGAAATCAGCAGGCCAAGGCTGCCGGCAAAGTAGCGGTGGATCATCTCGTTCCAGCCCTTGTGCGCCTCCACTGGCGTGTCGGGGAAATGCAGTTCGGCATGGGCCAGCTGGGCTTCGCTTTTCGGCACACTGATAAAGCCATAGCAGCCGGGCCAGTCCGGGCAGCCGAGGCCCGCGTGGGTCAGGCGGGTGTAGGCACCGAGCAACACCACAATCAGTGCCAGCAGGGTGGCAAACAACGCGAGGCGAAATCCAGGTTTGGCCATGACGATGCCCTTATCCGATGTTCGACAGTTTCAGCAGGTGGCGCAGGTCGTTGAGCAGGTCCTTGCCTTTGACCGACGGGTCGTAGCGCAGCACCAGGTTGCCGTGGGGGTCGATGATCCACAGTTGCGGCACAGCCTTGTCACCGGTGGTTTTGTTGAAGGTGCCCAAATCCAGCGGATAGCGTTGCAGTTGCGGATACTCCCGCGTCAGCTTGGCGTCGTAATCCGTGCCCAGCGGCTGAGCGGCGGCAATCGCATGGCTGGCTCGTCCGGCATCGCGGCCCAGGCCGATCTGGACCTGCCGCGCCAGGTACACCAGTTGCTGGCAGTCCACGGCACATTCCCTGGGCGCGGTCACCAGCAACTGCCAGCGATCTTCATCGGCCTGCACGCCCAGCTCGGCGCGGGTCTGGCCGTTGCCGATCAGTTCGCCGTGATAGCTACGGCCCTCCGGCACCCAGAACTGCAATTTGTACATGCCGGTGGCGAGGATCATCGGACCGATCACCCCGAGCACAATCAGCAGCAGCTGCAAACGTCCCTTGCGCCGGTTCGCCGGCGTCTTTGCCTCAGACATGCTGGGTGGATTCATGGCCGCTCCCATGGTGTTTCTCCTTTGCGTTGTGCCAGCCGAGGTAGAGATAAAGACCGAACAGCGCGATCGACAGGGCGAACCACTGCACGGCATAAGCAATGTGTTTTTCCGGGCCCATGGCAACCACCGGCCAATCGGCCTGGTAAGTCGCGGGTCCGGTTTCTGCGCGTAATTCGTAGGCAAAGCCTTGACGGTCCAGGGCTGCCCAGAGCGCGTTCGGGTCAATGGCCGTCAGCAGTTTTGGCCAGGTGCTGGTATTTGGGTCGGCGTGGAGCTGGAAGGTCGCACCCGGGGCCACGTAGACCCAGGCGTCCAGGCTCAAGGATTCGGCTGGCGTCGTGAATTGCGGTGGCGTGCGCCGGTCTGGCCAGGGCAGCCAGCCGCGATTGACCAGCAGCCACAGCCCGGTCACCTGGTCCTGAAACGGTTGCAGCAGCTCGACCCCGACCTTGCCGCCACGCTGACGGTTATCCAGCAACAGACTGTGTGCGGCATCGAATTGACCGTGCAGGCGAACGCGGCGAAAGGCCGGGTCTGCCGAGTGTTGCAGCTCGGTGCTGGCCATCGGTTCGGCGGCCCGGCGTTCGGTGTAGGTTTGCAGCAGCGCGCTTTTCTCCGCGCCCCGGCCCAGTTGCCAGAACCCCAGCGACACCAGCAGCGGCAGCAAAAGCGCCACCACCAGCGTCGGCACAACACCCGGCCGAAAGCGCTTCATGGCGTCGCCAGAAAGTCGGTCAGTGCGATAGCTATACTCAAGTGCATCGCGTGTCCCCCGGAGTCCCACCATGCTCAAAGCAGCCATCGTCCTGATGCTGATTGCCACGGTTGTCAGCCTGTTCAGCGGCCTGTTTTTTCTGGTCAAGGACGACAGCAGCTCGAACCGCCTCGTCATTGCCTTGAGTGTTCGTGTGGCCCTGGCCGCCATCACCGTCGGCTTGATCGCCTGGGGTTTTTTCAGCGGCCAGCTTGTCTCTCATGCGCCTTGGTAACTGTAGGAGCGAGCATGCTCGCGATGGTTACCAGCGATGACGCGGGAAACCTGACACCCCGCGGTGCTCTTTCGTCCATCGCGAGCATGCTCGCTCCTACAGGACGTAAACGAACACGAACAACCCGATCCACACCACGTCGACGAAGTGCCAGTACCAACTGGCCGCTTCGAAGCCGAATTGATGATCGTTGTCGAAGTGTCCGCGCATGATCCGCATCAGCATCACGAACAGGATGATGGTGCCGATGGTCACGTGCGCACCGTGGAACCCGGTGAGCATGAAGAACGTAGCGCCGTAGATACCCGAGCCCAGGGTCAGGCCCAGTTCGTGGTAGGCGTGCATGTATTCTTCGGCCTGGAAGCCGAGGAACGCGCAACCCAGCAGCACGGTGATCGCCAGCCAGATTTTCAACGCACCGCGATGGCCCTTTTTCAAAGCGTGGTGGGCGATGGTCACGGTCACGCTGGAGCTGACCAGCAACACGGTGTTGAGCAGCGGCAGGCCCCAGGGACTGATCACCTCCTTGGGCGGCGGGAACAGTTTGGAATCCGGGTTGTTGAGCAGCGGCCAGGTCCACTCGAAGGCCGGCCACAGCATGTGGGCGATGCCCTTTGTGCCTTCGCCACCGAGCGCGGGGCCGGACACGTGGCGCACATAAAACAGCGCACCGAAGAAGGCGATGAAGAACATCACCTCCGAGAAAATGAACCAGCTCATGCCCCAGCGAAACGAGCGATCCATCTGGGCGCTGTACAAGCCGCTGCGGCTTTCCTTGATCACCGTGCCGAACCAGCCGAACAGCATGTAGGCCAGCAGCAGGCTGCCAACGAAAAAGATCAGCGGACCGTGGGATTCCGGCCGCGCCGCTTTCAGATCGTTGAACCAGGTGGCCAGGCCGAACACCGTGATGAGCATGCCGAACGTGGCGATGATCGGCCACTTGCTCTGGGCCGGAACGTAATAATGTTCATGAGTTGCCATTTATTGTTCTCCTTATCGGGCACGCTCAACCGCCAGTGTTTACGGCTACCGGTGGATGTCGGGCGGTGATATCGAACAGCGTGTAGGACAGCGTCAGGTGCTTCACATCCTTGGGCATGTCACGGTCAACGATGAAGCGCACCGGCATTTCGATCCGTTGACCGGGCTGCAGCACTTGCTGGGTGAAGCAGAAACATTCGGTCTTGTGGAAGTACGCCGCCGCCGCGCTGGGCGCAATGCTCGGCACGGCCTGGGCGCTCATCGGGCGGTCCGTGGGGTTGTGCGCGATGAAGATCATCTCGTTCACCGCCCCGGGGTTGGCCGTCAGTTCATCGTTCTTGGGATAGAAATCCCAAGACATGTCGGCGGCATTGGTCGACAGGAACTGCACGCGCACCTGACGCGAGGTATCGACCGTCTGCTCGCCCTCGTATTGCCCGCCAGTCTTGCCGTTGATGCCGAACGCCTTGCACATCACGTCGTAGATCGGCACCAGGGCAAACCCGAAGACAAACATCGCCACCACCACCAGCAACAGGCGGGTGACCAGTTTTTTCATTGAAATCGAGTCAGCCATGATACCAACCCTCAACACATGCCCCTGTGGGAGCGGGCTTGCTCGCGAAGCAGGCGCTGCGGTCTGGCAGAAACACCGCGTTATCGGTCTTCGCGAGCAAGCCCGCTCCCACAAAGGGCCGAATGGTCATTTCACTTCCGGCGGCGTAGTGAAGGTGTGATACGGCGCCGGCGACGGAATGCTCCACTCCAGGCCTTCGGCCCCGTCCCACGGCTTGGCCGGTGCGGGCGGGCCGCCACGGATGGTCTTGATCACGATGAACAGGAAGAAGAGCTGCGTGGTGCCGAACATGAAGGCGCCGATCGACGACACCATGTTGAAGTCGGCGAATTGCAGGTTGTAGTCCGGAATCCGCCGCGGCATGCCTGCCAGACCCACGAAGTGCATCGGGAAGAAGGCCATGTTCATGCCGATGAACGACAGCCAGAAGTGCAGCTTGCCGAGGGTTTCGTCGTACATGTGGCCGGTCCATTTCGGCATCCAGTAATAGGCTGACGCGAAGATCCCGAAGATCGCCCCCGGCACCAGCACGTAGTGGAAGTGCGCGACCACGAAGTAGGTGTCCTGGTACTGGAAGTCCGCCGGGGCGATGGCCAGCATCAGCCCGGAAAAACCGCCGATGGAGAACAGGATCACGAACGCCACGGCAAACAGCATCGGCGTCTCGAAGGTCAGCGAGCCTTGCCACATGGTGCTGGCCCAGTTGAACACCTTCACCCCGGTCGGCACCGCGATCAGCAACGTGGCGTACATGAAGAACAGCTCGCCCACCAGCGGAATGCCGACCACGAACATGTGGTGCGCCCAGACGATGAACGACAGGAACGCAATGCTCGCCGTGGCGTAGACCATCGAGGTGTAGCCGAACAGCGGTTTGCGCGAGAAGGTGGGGATGATCGAGCTGACGGCACCGAAGGCCGGCAGGATCATGATGTACACCTCGGGGTGACCGAAGAACCAGAACACGTGCTGGAACAGCACCGGGTCACCGCCACCGGCGGCACTGAAGAAACTGGTGCCGAAGTGGATGTCCATCAGCATCATCGTCACGCAACCGGCCAGTACCGGCATTACCGCGATCAGCAAGAACGCGGTGATCAGCCAGGTCCAGACGAACAGCGGCATTTTCATCAACGTCATGCCGGGGGCGCGCAGGTTGAGGATGGTCGCGATCACGTTGATCGCGCCCATGATCGAACTGATCCCCATCAAGTGGATGGCGAAGATGAAGAAGGTCACGCTTTCCGGCGCGTAGGTCGTTGACAGCGGCGCGTAGAACGTCCAGCCGAAGTTCGGCCCGCCACCGGGGGTGAACAGGGTCGAGACCAGCAGGATGAATGCCGCCGGCAACAGCCAGAAGCTGAAGTTGTTCATGCGCGGCAACGCCATGTCCGGCGCGCCGATCATCAGCGGGACCATCCAGTTGGCGAGGCCGACGAAAGCCGGCATCACCGCACCGAAGACCATCACCAGACCGTGCATGGTGGTCATCTGGTTGAAGAACTCCGGCTGGACGATTTGCAGGCCCGGCTGGAACAGCTCGGCGCGAATCACCATCGCGAACGAGCCGCCGAGCAGGAACATGGAAAACGCAAACCACAGGTACAGCGTGCCGATGTCCTTGTGGTTGGTGGTCAGCACCCAGCGCATCAGGCCTTTGGCGGGGCCGTGGGCGTGGTCGGCATGACCGTGGTCATCGATGACGGCGCTCATGGCCTGTCTCCTGTCAACGGATGGGCTGGGCGGGCCGGGGCGCGTTGCCCCGACCGGTTCCTGGTATGCGCAATGGACCGGGTCATTTGCTTTCCGCCTGTTTCAGCTCCAGCACTTCTTTTGGCGTGACCATGTCGCCCTTGTTGTTGCCCCAGGCATTACGCTCGTAGGTCACGACCGCCGCGATATCGACTTCCGACAGCTGTTTGCCGAACGCCGCCATGGCGGTGCCGGGCTTGCCGTGGAAGACAATGCTCAGGTGGGCGTCTTTGGGGCCGGTGGCGATCTTCGAGCCTTTGAGTGCCGGGAACATCGGCGGCAGACCCTGGCCCTCGGCCTGGTGACAGGCCACGCAGGTGGTGTGGTAGACCTTGTCGCCGCGCTCCTTGAGTTCGTCGAGGGTCCATTCCTTGCTGGTCAACTCCTTGAGTTGCGCCGCTTCAGCCTTGCGCTCGCCCAGCCACTTTTCGTAGTCGGCCTTTTCCTTGACCTCGACCACGATTGGCATGAACCCGTGATCCTTGCCGCACAGCTCGGCGCACTGGCCGCGGTAGATGCCGGGTTTTTCGACGCGGGTCCAGGCTTCGTTGACGAACCCCGGGATCGCATCGCGCTTGACCGCGAAGGCCGGCACCCACCAGGAGTGGATCACGTCGGCCGACGTCACGAGGAAGCGCACCTTGGCGCCAATCGGCAGCACCAATGGCTTGTCGACTTCGAGCAAGTAGTGCTCGCCCTTGGCTTCCTTGTTGTGGATCTGATCGGCGGGGGTGGCCAGGTTGCTGAAGAACTCGACGTCCTGGCCCAGGTATTTGTAGTGCCACTTCCACTGGTAACCCGTGACCTGGATATCGATATCCGGCTCGCTGGCGTCGTACATCTTGATCAGGGTGGCGGTCGCCGGAACCGCCATGGCCACCAGGATCAGGAAGGGCACGATGGTCCAGAGGATTTCGACGGTAGTGCTTTCATGAAATTTTGCCGCCACCTGCCCGGTCGAGCGGCGGTGCAGAATCATCGACCAGAACATGGCGCCAAAGACGATGATGCCGATCACTACACAGATCCAGAAGATGGTCATGTGCAGGTCAAAAACAGCGTGACTGATTTCAGTCGCTCCAGGCGCCATATTCACAGTCCAGGCCGCTTGTGCCTGGCTGAAAATCGACCACAACAGGAGGCCCATCCAGACATGTGGATGTCGCATCATTGCGGGTTCCCCTTATCGTTCTTGTTATCCCGCCGGCTTTCACCTGCGGCAAGGGAGCGGCTGCATCAGACTACGAACTTGAATCGCCGGGCCTTGCTGCGTGGGCAGTCGGGCGTCATCAGCTAACTCCATTCCAACCCGAGTATAGACAGCGACTCTCACCTCGCAATGTGAAGGCGTAAATCAGGTGAAACAGCATTAACTTGCGTTGCAGGTCACGAATGGAGAAGGATGCAGACGAGTGGTGGCAAACCGATATAACGCAGGTGTCTCAAGGATGAAATAATTATGACAAATGCGTCTTAGCATTTTTCGTAAGCCAGCTAAGTTATGTCTTCCCTATTTCATTGCCTTTGTTTCCTGGAGTTTTCATGAACACCGCCGCATTGCGCGAGCAGATCCAAAAAGCCCAACAACACGAAGCCGAAACCGGCCTGCTGACCCGTCAGCTGGAAAGCAAGCTGCCTCATCTGCACCCGGCGATCCAATTGCCGGAGACGGACGCCAACGGCGTGCTGACGCGTTTTGTCGCCGCCTACATCGACGAAGTGCCTGACCTGCTGGATGCAGCCAATGAAGTCGCCAGGGAAGCGGGCATTGAGTCACAGATCAAACCGGTGCTGAAAATCGC
Organism: Pseudomonas fluorescens; assembly: GCF_902498195.1. Taxonomy (GTDB): domain Bacteria; phylum Pseudomonadota; class Gammaproteobacteria; order Pseudomonadales; family Pseudomonadaceae; genus Aquipseudomonas; species Aquipseudomonas fluorescens_BU. Next base: position 363,918 of record NZ_CABVIY010000008.1, read on the forward strand.
CGAACAGTACTTCCTTCAGCCGCCGGCGATCATGGCCGGGCATGTCGGCCTCGACAGCCTGCTGGACGAAGCCTATCTGGCGCACCGGTTTGTCGAAGAGGTCAACGACCTGTACATCAAGCATTTCGGCCAGCCACTGATCCCCCTGGACATGACTGTCGCCAACCTGATTGCCCACCAATTGATCGGTGAGGAATTTGCCAACCAACTGGACGAGGCGGTTCATCACACGGTGGACAAGATGCTCGACGACGAAAGCTTTGCGCTGGAATCGGTCGAGGCCTACCGTGAGAAGCTGAGCAGCCCGGACACCGGCGCCGCGTGGAAACGCTGGCCGTGCATGTCCCGCCGCCTCGGCGTGGGCCTGGAGCTGGATCAGACCGTGGCTTGATCCAAGACCCCATTCAAATGTGGGAGCGGGCTTGCTCGCGAATGCGTTGTATCAGTCAACATCAATGCCGACTGACCTGATGCATTCGCGAGCAAGCCCGCTTCCACAAGGGCATCAGCCCGCCGCGCCGATGCCGATGTTGGTCCGCACCCGCCCCTCCAGCCTGCGCTTCAACCCGCGTGACTCGATCAACAACGTCGAGCCCTTGGCCGCATTCGCCCGGCCCCATTCCTCCAGCAACTCCAGGCACGAGTGATCGATGTAGCTCAGGTTATTGAGTGGCACATGCACCGTGGTGCCCGGTGCAATGCTGTCCAGCACCCGGGTCAGCGCCGGCACTTTGAGGAACGTCGCCGCGCCCACCAGGCGCAACTCCATTTCGCCCTCCGGGGGCAGGTCGATCAGGCTGACTTTGAGACGTGCAGCCTTGAGCGCCAGTTTCACCAGGGTCAGCCCGAAACCGATCAGCACGCCGGTCAGCAGGTCTGTGAAAATGATCGCCAATGCCGTCGCGGCGTAGGTAAACATCGGCATCCGGCCATAGCGCCCCAGGCCGCGAAAAACCTTGAGGTCCACCAGTTTGAAACCCGTGTAGACCAACACCCCTGCCAGGCTCGCCACGGGAATGCTTTGCAGCACGCTCGACAACAGCAGCACAAACGCCAACAGCCATAGCCCGTGGAAGATCGTTGAGTAACGGGTGGTCGCACCGGCCTGGACGTTGGCCGAACTGCGCACGATCACGCCGGTCATCGGCAACGCGCCGAGCAGTCCGCAGAGCATGTTGCCCACGCCTTGCGCGGACAGTTCACGATCGAAGTCAGAGCGTTGGCCGCTGTGCATGCGATCCACTGCAGCGGCGGACAGCAAGGTTTCGGCGCTGGCGATGAAGGCCACGGCGAACGCGGCGATCAACAGCGTGGGATCAGCCAGATTGAGCAGGTCAGCGGGCTGGAGCCAATCGATGGCTTCGGCCAGGTTGGCGGGAACCTCGACGCGTTTGACCGGCAACGCCAGCATCAGACTGGCAATCGTTGCCAGCCCAACCCCGAGCAATGCCCCGGGAATAAAGCGCAACGAATGGGGGCGCAGTTTTTCCCACAGCCACATCACGGCGATGGTCGACAGTCCAAGCAGGCCGGCCTGCCAGCCAAACGAGGGCAGCGCCTGGGCCACCGCGCCGGGGAATGCCGTCAGGTTCTCCAGGCCGGAGGGCTTCGGTGAGGCGTCGAGCATCACGTGCACCTGTGAGAGCACGATCAGCACGCCAATCCCGGCGAGCATGCCGTACACCACGGCGGGTGCCGTAACCCGGAACCAGCAACCGAGCTTCAAGCGCCCCGCCACCAGTTGCAGGAATCCCGCCAGCAGCAGGATAGGCCCCAGCATGGCCACACCGTGCTGGCGCACCAGTTCGAACACCAAGACAGCCAAACCGGCGGCCGGGCCGCTGACTTGCAGCGGAGAGCCCGCCAACCAGCCCACCACCAGGCCACCAATGATCCCGGTAATCAGGCCCTTGGCCGGAGGCAGTCCCGAGGCAATGGCAATACCCATGCACAAGGGCAGGGCGACCAGAAACACCACCACAGAAGCCAATAACTCCCGTGGCAGAACAGCTTTGAGTTGCGCAGCACGCATGGTGATTCTCCCGAAGTTTTCTTCAGGCATGGCAAGGCCGGACCGCTGAAACAGCGGTCGGCGTCAAACCACACAGGTTTTTAGGAGGATTTAGAAGCGCGCTTTGGGCGTCGCCATGGGAATCGGCAGGCTGCCATCAAGCGGCAGGAAACGACCTTGATCCGCGTCGTAGGCTTTGATCTTGCTGGTTTCGATGTCGTAGACCCAGCCATGGATGAACAGATGGCCGTTCGCGATGCGTGAGGCTACGGAGGGGTGGGTGCGCAAGTGTTGCAATTGAGCGATGACATTTTCCTCGGTGAGGATATGCATCGTCTCGTTTTCGTCGGCGCAGTTGCAGTTGTCATGCACCATGGTTTTAGCCACTTCCGCATGTTGCAGCCAGGCTTTGACCGTGGGCATTTTTTCCAGGGTATGCGGGTTGAGCACCGCTCGCATCGCGCCGCAATCGGAGTGACCGCAAATGATGATGTGCTGCACGCCCAGCGCCAGTACCGCGTACTCGATCGCCGTGGAAACGCCGCCGTTCATCTGCCCGTATGGCGGGACGACGTTGCCGACGTTACGGGTGACGAACAGATCGCCAGGGGAGCTGTGGGTGATGAGTTCGGGGACGATGCGCGAGTCAGCGCAGGTAATGAACATTGCCCGTGGCTTTTGAGCCGTGGCGAGTTTCTTGAAGAGCTCTTCCTGTTGCGGAAAGATCTCATGATGAAAATGCAAAAAGCCGTCAACGATATGCTTCAACGCTGCATCGGCGGTTTCCGTCTCGGGTTGGGCGGAGTCCGACGCAGCCAACGGCTGTTTATCCTTGTCACTCATGATTCATCCTCTCTAGCGGTCTCAGGGAGCGATCCCGTGTTGCCCGGTGTGAAGCCAGTGGCTGGTTAAAAAACATCCAGGTCAAAAATCTCGACCCGTCAGTCACTCGATGAACAAGGTAGCCTCCTAATCTTAACTCAAACTGAATGAAACGCTCTAGAACGTGTGTTCCAGGTCACAAAAAACGTGACCAGCGTAAAGCGCGATCAAGTTTGCAACGCTTAACCATAGGCCAATTGTCCTCAAATCAGCGACATTTGGCGACCCGGCGGACAAAAGGCCTCGCAGTCCAGATTGAAGCCTTCGCGTCGATCGAGGCCCAGGCGCTTGATGGTTTTGGCGAAGCGCTGTGCCAGCAAATCGGCAAACGGTCCTTCGCCCCGCATCCGTGCCCCAAAGCGACTGTCGTACAGCTCGCCGCCACGGCTCTGGCGAATCAGGCTCAGCACATGCGCGGCCCGTTGCGGGTAGTGCGCGGCCAGCCATTCCTCGAACAGCGGGGCCACTTCCAGCGGCAGGCGCAACATCATGTAGGCAGCGCTTTGAGCCCCGGCGGCATGGGCCTCGGTCAGCAAATTCTCGAGTTCGCTGTCATTGATCATCGGAATCATGGGTGAACACAGCACCCCTACCGGAATCCCGGCGTCGCGCATGACCCGTATCGCCCGCAGCCTGGCCTTGGGCGCTGCGGCGCGGGGTTCAAGAATGCGTTTGAGTTCGTCATCCAGGCTGGTCAGGCTGATCATCACCGCCACCAGGCGTTGCCGGGCAAGCTCGGCCAGCAGGTCGAGGTCTCGAAGAATCAGCGAACCTTTGGTGACGATGGTGACCGGATGGCGATAACGCAGCAGTACTTCGAGGATTTGCCGGGTGATTTTGTATTCGCGTTCGATCGGTTGATAGGGATCGGTATTGGAGCCGAGGTTGATCGGCGCGCACTGATAGCCGCGCCTGGACAGTTGTTCCTCCAGCACTTGCACGGCGTTGGTCTTGGCAATCAGCCTGGTTTCGAAATCCAGCCCCGGTGACATGTCCCAGTAAGCGTGGCTGGGGCGGGCATAACAATAGATGCAACCATGTTCGCAACCGCGATAGGGATTGATCGAGCGGTCGAAAGGCAGATCTGGAGAGGTGTTGCGAGTGATGATGGTTTTCGCCCGCTCGATTTGCACCTCGGTGCCCTGGGTCATCGGCACTTCCTGATACCAACCGTCGTCCTCGGCCACCGAACGACTCGGGGCGAAGCGGTTGTGCGGGTTGGTCGCAGTGCCGCGGCCGCGAGGAGGCAATGGGGTAGCCATCAGTGAGATCCTTTAGCTGTATGCCTATACAGTATCCGAGGTTCGTCGTGCAGGCCAGTGCCGTTCGGCACCCAAAGGATTTTGAGTGTGGGTCATTAGGCTGATGTTCATGGAGGGAAACATATCGCCGGTAGTGTTTTGCCGTTTCACCAGTACCCTCTTTTCCACACGAAATGATCGTGTATTCATTATTAAAAGGATTTAAATCATGTCGCATTACAATCAGCGTGGTGTCTTTCTTCAGTTATTACGTCCATCGGTTTTCAATCCAAAGGAAGTCCGGGTTTGCATGCAATTTGCGCTGAAGGAAGAAGGCTACGACCCGGTCATCGGTGAGGTCACCAGTTCCTTGCTCGACTCGACCCTTCGCGAGGCCGTCTCGAATGACGGTGGCGTCACCTTTACGATCAAAAGCCCCACCGATATTGACGGCGATGGCGACATCGACATGCAGGACAAAGCCGTATTGGTGGGGTTGGCGAAAGCGTATTCGAAGATCCTCAATCCCTGATCCGTAGATGTAGCGGATGCTTGAAATGAACAAATTCCAGTAAAACGCGATATAAAACGGCACTTCGGTTTTGTGCCGTTTTTAATAGTTGAACCCAATAAAAGCAGGTTCCAGACTGCAATTCACAATTCTTTGACAGGCACCTCACAGGCCTTTAACCAGCCTGCAGCGACACTACGTTCATTCACTCTTCCCGGATGGTCGTCCAAGCATGTCCTTCGCGCGTCTTTCAATTGCGACGTTACTGTTATCGCTGTCCGCATTTTTCAATCTCGTCCTCGCCGACGACTCTGCGGTGACCCGCCCCGCGGAATGGGCGCAGCCGGTCGCAGTGCAATACAACCTGTTTCAGATGTCACCCACGCTCTACCGTAGCGCGTTGCCTGACAGTGGAGCGGTGCCACTGCTGGAAAAACTCAAGGTCGCCACCGTGATCACGTTCCTGCCCGAACCGGATTCACGCTGGTTGGCCACAAGCGGCATCGCCCAGGTGCAACTGCCCTATCGGACCAATCATGTGGATGATGCCGACGTGCTCAAGGCGTTGCGTGCCATTCAGGCGGCGGAAGCCAACGGCCCGGTGTTGATGCACTGCAAGCACGGCTCCGACCGGACCGGCCTGATGGCGGCCATGTACCGCGTGGTGGTGCAGGGCTGGAGCAAGGAGGATGCGTTGAGCGAAATGACCGAGGGTGGTTTTGGCGACAGCACTCACTTCAGGGATGGCGTGCGTTACATGATGCATGTCGATGTGGAAAAACTGCGCGAGGCGCTGGCCAACGGGGATTGCAGTACCAGTGCGTTCGCGGCGTGTTCGATGAAGAGTTGGTGGCAGTCGGCCCATATCCAGTAACACCTTCCACCGCATGGCGCAGTGGAAGGTCGGGTTGGCTACTCAGTGTTGCTCGTCCGGCTTTTTCTTCAGTTTTGGATTCGGAAAAAACTGCACGGCCTGAACCTTGGCATCCGGTGCTTTCAGGGCGGATGTATTGACCCGCGTGCCCAACTCCTTGGGCACCGACAGGCCTTGTTCATTCAGCGTGTCGGAGTAACCGCAAGCCACGCACTCGCGATGCGGCACGCTGTCTTCGTTCCACATCATCAACTTGTCCGGCTCGCTGCAAGCCGGGCAAACCGCCCCGGCGATAAAGCGTCGCTTGGTAATCACAGGACCCTCGCTCATGCTGCCGCGCCCTCACTCAGGCCGCTATGGCGCAAGAGTGCGTCAATCGATGGCTCACGGCCACGGAAGTCGACGAACAGCACCATCGGCTCCTGCGAACCGCCACGCGCGAGGATGGCTTCGCGGAATGCGCGGCCGGTCTCGGCGTTGAGCACACCTTCTTCTTCGAACTTCGAGAAGGCATCGGCCGACAGCACTTCTGCCCATTTGTAGCTGTAGTAACCCGCGGCGTAACCGCCGGCGAAGATGTGGGCGAAGCTGTTAGGGAACCGGTTGTAGGCCGGCGGGCGCATCACCGAAACCTCGTCACGGACGCCTTCGAGCACTTGCAGCACACTGCGACCGTCACCGTGGGTGGCGTGCAGTTCGAAGTCGAACAGCGAGAACTCCAGTTGGCGCACCATCATCAGGCCGGACTGGAAATTCTTCGCCGCGAGCATTTTCTGCAACAGGTCCTGAGGCAGTGGCTCGCCGCTTTCGTAATGACCGGAAATCAACGCCAGGCCTTCCGGCTCCCAGCACCAGTTTTCCATGAACTGGCTCGGCAGCTCGACGGCATCCCAGGCCACGCCATTGATACCGGATACGCCGGCATGCTCGACACGGGTCAGCAGGTGATGCAGGCCATGACCGAACTCGTGGAACAGGGTAGTGACTTCATCGTGGGTCAGCAGCGCGGGCTTGCCGCTGTCGGCCGGGGTGAAGTTGCACACCAGGTTGGCCACCGGGCTTTGCAGCACGCCCTCGGCGGTGCGGCGACGGTCGCGGGCGCCGTCCATCCAGGCACCGCCACGTTTGTTGGCGCGGGCGTAGAGGTCGAAGAAGAAGCGGCCGACGTGCTGGCCGTTTTCCTTGATTTCGAACAGGCGAACATCCGGGTGCCAGGTGTCGAAGCCCTTTTGCTCGGCGATTTCGATGCCGTACAGACGTTGCACGATGGCGAACAGGCCGCTCAGCACTTTATCGATCGGGAAGTAGGCACGCAGGGCTTCCTGGGCAACGCTGTAACGCTGCTCGCGGAGTTTTTCGCCGTAGAAACCGCTGTCCCAGCTTTGCAGGTCCGGGCAGCCTTGTTCGGCGGCGTACGCCTTGAGCTGTTGCAGGTCCTGGGCGGCGAACGGTTTGCTGCGCTTGGCCAGATCGCGCAGGAAACTCAGTACCTGATCGCTGGATTCGGCCATTTTGGTCGCCAGGCTCAACTCCGAGAAACTGGCGAAGCCCAAAAGCCTGGCCAGCTCCTGGCGCAGGTCGAGGATTTCCTCCATGACCGGGCCGTTATCGTTCTGACCGGCATTCGGACCCTGATCCGACGCACGGGTGCAGTAGGCGGCGTAGACTTCTTCGCGCAGGGCACGGTCCTGGGCGTAAGTCATCACCGCGTAGTAGCTCGGGAATTCCAGCGTGATCAGCCAGCCGTCGAGGCCCTTGGCCTGGGCGGCGGCGGCCATTTGCGCCTTGGCCGAATCGGTCAGGCCGGCGAGGGCGGCTTCATCGGTGACGTGCTTGGTCCAGGCCTGGGTCGCGTCCAGCAACTGGTTGGAGAAGCGGCTGCCCAGTTCGGACAACTTGCTCTGCACCTCGGCGTAACGTTTCTGTTCAGCCTCCGGCAGATCGATACCCGACAGGCGGAAGTCGCGCAGGGCGTGTTCCAGGATGGTCTTTTGCGCCACATCGAAACCGCCGGCTTCGGGGCTGCTGGCCAGGGCTTCATAGGCCTGGAACAGCTCACGGTTCTGGCCCATCTCGGTGGAATAGGCGCTCAAGGCCGGCAGGCAGGACTCGTAGGCTTCACGCAGTTCGGCGCTGTTGCACACGGCGTTCAAGTGACTGACCGGGCTCCAGGCCGCGCCCAGACGGTCGTTGAGTTCGTCCATGGCCAGCACCAGGCCAGCCCAGGTGGGTTGTTTGCCCTGGGTCTTGAGGATCTCGATAATGGCGGCGCGGTTGTCAGCCAGGATCTGTTCAATGGCCGGTTGCACGTGTTCGGCACGGATCGCGGAGAACGGCGGCAGGTCGTAGGACTGCAAAAGAGGGTTGTTCACGCTCACGGTTGACACCTTGGCTGGAAGAAACATGCAGTCATCTTAATTACAATCGACGCTCACCGCAGCTATCAGCGACAGAGAGAGAACCTATCGTGTCCCTTCGCAAGTACCAGAACCACACGCCGTCCCTCGGCCAGGGCGCTTTTGTCGACCGCTCGGCGGTGGTGATCGGCGACGTCGACATCGGCGAAGACAGCTCGGTATGGCCATTGACGGTGATCCGTGGCGACATGCACCGCATCCGCATCGGTGCGCGCACCAGCGTGCAAGACGGCTGTGTGCTGCACATCACCCATGCCGGGCCGTTCAACCCCGACGGTTTCCCGTTGCTGATCGGCGATGACGTGACCATCGCCCATAAGGTCATGCTGCATGGCTGCACCGTGGGCAGCCGGGTGCTGATCGGCATGGGCAGCATCGTCATGGACGGTGCGGTGGTCGCCGACGATGTGATCATCGGCGCCGGCAGCCTGGTGCCCCCGGGCAAACGCCTGGAAAGCGGGTTCCTGTATGTGGGCAGCCCGGTGAAACAGATTCGGCCGCTGACTGACAAGGAACAAGCCTTTTTCACCTACAGCGCGGCGAACTACGTGAAGCTCAAGGATCTGCACCTGGCCGAAGGCTACGACCAGATCTGACACGTCTCACCATTGCCCAGGACATTTCATGCATCACCAAACTATTTTGTTCGACCTCGATGGCACCCTGACCGACCCGCGCGAAGGCATTACGCGTTCGATTCAGTTCGCCTTGAGCAAACTCGGCATCGATGAGCCCGACCTGACCAAACTCGAGCATTTCATCGGCCCGCCGTTGCTGCAGGCGTTCATGCAGTTCTACGACTTCGACGAAGCCAGGGCCTGGGAGGCGGTGAATTTCTACCGCGAACGCTTCAAGGTCACCGGGCTGTACGAAAATCGCGTGTTCGACGGCGTCACACCGCTGCTGGAAACCCTGGGCGGACAAGGTCGGCACCTGTATATCGCGACGTCCAAGCCATGGGTCTTCGCCCGGGAAATCGCCCGGCATTTCGACTTCGCCAAACATTTCAAAGTGATTTACGGCAGCGAACTCGACGGCACCCGCACCAACAAAGTCGAATTGATCGCGCACCTGATCGCCCAGGAAGGCCTGGACCCCACCGACACTCTGATGATCGGCGACCGCAAGCACGACCTGATCGGCGCGCGCAGCAACGGACTGGACGCGGTGGCGGTGGGGTATGGGTTTGGCAGTCGGGAAGAGTTGAGCGCGGAAGCCCCGGCGTATCATTTTGAAACGCTGGAGGAGATGCATCAGGCGTTTTTGCGGCGTTCATGACGACGCCTTCGCGGGCAAGCCCGCTCCCACAGTGTTTCGTGTCGTTCACAAACTGTTTATCTGTGGGAGCGGGCTTGCCCGCGAAGAGGCCCCTCAGGCGCCGGAAGCTCCAGATTCCGCCAGGGCCTTCAGTGACAACTTTCGCTGTTCAACCGGTAACGCCCCCAATCTCTCGACCTGCGCATAAAACCTCAGCCAATCCCCGCCCATCTGTTTGAACAACGCCGAAAACGCTGGAACCCACTGGTCGTAAAGCCCGAATGGCAGTAACCGCGCATTGTTCATCGGTGAATTGATCCAGGCGTCGTAACGCTTGTCACCGGACCACTGGCTGTCGCGCAGTGCGCGGTATTCGGAACGCAGCCGCTCGAACTCCGTGGCTTTTCGCTGGCGCATTTGTTCGGGGGGGAGCGGCAGGGTGTACAGCTTTTCAAGCCGGGTCCGGGTGTTCAGCACCAGCTCGATGAATTGGTCCCGTTGTTGTGCCTGCTCCCCGCTGTCGGGCGGCAGGTTGCGGTAGGCCCGCCATTGTCGCGTGCCTTCCTGCTCGACGAAGGTGGCAAAGGACTCGTTGAACTCCGTGTCGTCCTTTACATAAAAACGCTGATGCGCCAGTTCGTGAAAAATCAGCGTGGCCAGGCGTTCATCGCCCCAGTGCATCATCGAGCTCATGATCGGATCGTTGAACCAGCCCAGGGTCGAGTAGGCCTCGACGCCGCCGATCGACACGTCCATGCCCCTAAGCCGTTCCTGCGCCGCCTCACCGCGAGCCGCGCTCTGGCTGTAGTAGCCGCGATACGCCACGCAACCGGCGACGGGGAAGCAATGGTTCTGCGGTTTGAGGGAAAACTCCGGGGTGACGAACACATTCCAGACGACATAGGGCCGGCCGATGTCCGCGTACAAGCGGTAGCTCTGGTTATCGGGCAGGTGCAATTGTTGGCTGGCGAACGTCCGGGCCTTTTGGGATTGGGCCAGGTGCGCCCGCAGTTTCTGATCCCGCTGCGGGTCGGCGATGACGCTGGAAACCGGCTCACGCGCCCGCAGCAATTGCACTTGGCCGCTCGCCAGTTGGCTGTAGTAGCTGAGGCTGGAGCAACCGTTGAGCAACAAAAGCAACACACCCGGAAACAAAATGCGCAAAACGCGATCAAGTAACCCAAGGCTTGGACGCGGCCTGATCAAAATAAAAAATCCCTGGAAAGTCTGCTCGCAAGACTATCCCGCCTGACTGGAGCTCCGCTATGCGCAAATTGATGCTGACGGCAGGCCTGCTGACACTGGCCGGCTGTGCTGGATTCGGATTGCCTCACCATGACCCGACGCAAGCGTGGATCGAACTGCAATCCCATCAGGAAGACACCGCCCTCCAGGCCGTGGAGGTGGATAACCAGGCCGCCAGCGATAAACGCTACTTCGAGGTGCAGCCCGGGAGCCATGAGCTGACGGTTCGCTACCAGTTCCCGGTCCAGCCCACCAACATCGGACCCGACGCCGAGCCGCTGTGGCGGGATTGCCAGATGAATGTGAAATTCAGCGGTTTCAACGCCGGTGAGCGCTATCAGTTGCAAGCGGGGAATATCGGTTTCCGGCCGTGGGCCAAGCTGTACGATCAGCAGCGAAAAGTGATTGGCCAAGGCACACCGGCAGGCTGTCAACGCACCTGATCGGCGCTATTCTGAATACCCAGTATTCAGGACATTCATCATGCGCAGGTTGATGCTATTGCTCACTGCAAGCGCGGTTGCCGGCTGTTCGAGTCCGATGCCGGCGGCCAATCCGCAAATGGCGTGGGTCGACTTCTCTACGCCGTTTCCCAACGACAAGTTGCTGATGGCCGAGCGACTGGACAATCAGCGTTTGCGCGACGGGCGATTTTTCCAGGTCACGCCCGGTAGCCACGAGTTGACCGTGCGCTTCGATTTTGAAGTGCCCAGTGGCGGCTCGGAGTTGTTCGGCGGCTCAACGGAACGGCTGTGCTACATGATCATCAAGTACGATCATTTCGAAGCCGGCCAGCGTTATCTGCTGCAAGCCCGCTCCATGGCGTTCACCCCCGAAGCCCGTCTGTACAACGCCAAACATGAAATCGTCGCCGAAGACCGGCAGACCAACTGTGTGCCCTGAGGCACCTCAGCGGTCGTTCTTCTGGTAGATGATTTTCTTGGTGCCGTTTTCGCACGAGCCCACGACCATGTTCTGATCGTGCACTTCGTCATTGGCGACGATTTCCAGGGTGTAGGACGTCACCCCGCGGGCCTGGATCTTTGCTTCGATTTCGGCCTTGAGTTCGTCACAGGGTTTCGGAGCCGCGAGGGCCGAGGTGGCCAGTGCGCAGCAGATAACCGTCAAGGCAAAACGTTTCATGGTTGAAGCTCCCTTGAAGCAGCACGCAGGATTCTGCGTTTCGGCTGCTGTCATTTATTCGACCACAACTTGATGAGCCTTGTTTTGTTTCAAGACAAAAAAGATCGCAGCCTGCGGCAGCGGTGATCCCATGTAGGCGCTGCCGAAGGCTGCGATCTTTTCATTTCAACGCTTAATTGACCAAGGTCGCATCCAGGCTGATTTTCGCGTTCAGCACCTTGGACACCGGGCACCCCTCTTTGGCCTTGTTGCTCAGTTCCTCGAATTGCGCCTGGCTGGCGCCGGGGATTTTCGCCTTGAGGATCAGTTTCACCGCCGTGATCGCAAAACCACCCTCCACCTGGTCCAGGGTGACTTCGGCCTGGGTATCGATGCTGTCGGCCTTGAGACCGGCATCGCCCAGAATCATGGAGAACGCCATGGAGAAACAACCGGCGTGGGCCGCACCGATCAGCTCTTCCGGATTGGTGCCCTTGCCGCCTTCGAAACGCGCCTTGAAGCCGTAGGGCGCTTCCCTGAGCACGCCGGTTTCCGTGGAAATCGATCCGATGCCGGATTTCAGGTCACCTTCCCAATGAGCCGATGCCTTCTTAACGATAGCCATGCCTGTCTCCTCAAGATCCGGCGCGAAGCGTCGCGCCTGTGTGGTTGGGGTTGCTAGGGTTCTGAGGATAGACGGTGCCGCAAAGTTCACTTGATCCGATTGACCTACGTTTTTGGTAGGAAATTTTTCCTGTGCTATTGAAACTCGGGTATATGCCCACATTGCATGAAACACGCTTTGGATTCGGCAGGTTTTCGTTCGCGAGAAAAAACCTGCGTCCTCAATTGGAGAAGCAGGTTTATGAAACGACTGTCCGATATCAAGTTCTCGACCCTGGATCTGGTGCCCGTGCGGGAAAACGGCAGCGCGGCCCAATCGTTGCGCAACTCGCTGGATCTGGCGCAACACGTCGAGAAATTCGGCTATAACCGGTTCTGGGTCGCCGAGCACCACAACATGGACGGCATTGCCAGTTCCGCGACCTCGGTGCTGCTGGGTTATCTGGCCGGTGGCACGTCGACTATCCGCGTGGGTTCGGGCGGGGTCATGTTGCCCAACCACGCGCCGCTGGTGATCGCCGAACAGTTCGGCACCCTTGAGAGCCTGTATCCGGGTCGCATCGACCTGGGGCTCGGACGTGCCCCGGGTTCCGATCAGCTGACCGCCCGAGCACTGCGCCGTGAGCGCTCCGGTAGCGCCGACGACTTCCCCGAAGATGTGGCGGAGCTCGTGCGCTACCTGGGCCCGCGCACCCCGGACCAGCGCATCATCGCGATGCCGGGCACCGGCACGAATGTACCGGTGTGGTTGCTGGGCTCAAGCCTGTTCAGCGCGCAACTGGCAGGCGAACGCGGTTTGCCTTACGCCTTCGCCTCCCATTTCGCACCGCGATACATGCACGAGGCGATTCGCGTCTACCGCAATCACTTCAAGCCTTCGGCGGTGCTGGACAAGCCTTACGTGATGCTCGGCGTACCGTTGGTGGCTGCCGACACCGATGAACAGGCCGACTATCTGGCGACTTCGGTGTTCCAGCGCATTCTGGCGCTGATGCGCGGCCAGAGTCTGGTGCAACGCCCGCCGGTGAAAACCATGGATGGCCTGTGGCTGCCCCATGAGAGGGAAGCCGTGAGTGATTTCCTGGGCCTGGCAATGATCGGCAGCCCGCAGAAAATCCGCGCCAGGCTGGATGTGCTGATCGAACAGACCCAGGCCGATGAGCTGATTTTTACCTGCGACCTGTACGAGCATGCGGATCGCCTGCACTCCTATGAGCTGCTGGCGCAAGTCATGAAAGGCTGATTGCGCACCAACAATTGTAGGAGCGAGCTTGCTCGCGATGAACCTGAGACCTCCGCGGGGTATCAGGCTGCCGCGTTATCGTTGGCGTCCATCGCGAGCAGGGCTAGCTCCTACAGGGATTTAATGTTTAGCGCTTGTAGACGATTTCCTTGGTGCCTTTCTCACAGGTGCCGACGACTTGTCCGCCAGACGCACTACCTTTATCGACAATTTCCAGCGAATAATTGGAAACGCCCTTGGCATCAAGCTTTGCTGCGATCTCGGCTTTCAGCTCTTCACAGGATTTGCCCTCGGCAAAGGCTGTCCCCGCCAGGCTCAACAGACCTACAGCCAAAATAAACTTCTTCATCAGTCGCATTCTCTGGTCGGATCAAAGGGGGCATCCAGCCTTCAGCCGGATTCACTCATTCGGCGCCTTGCCATTCCCTATGGCACTCGGCCAGCGCGCAAGTTCAGAAGGCTAGACCAACGTCAGCTGCTGGCGATCCGGAACCCGACCTTGAGCGTCACCTGGAAGTGCGCCGCCTTGCCGTCCTTGATGTGCCCACGGGTTTCGGTCACTTCAAACCATTCCATGTACTTGAGACTTTTACTGGCTTCGGCCAGTGCGTTATTGATCGCGTCTTCAATGCTGCTGGTGGACGAACCCACCAGTTCGACTTTCTTGTAGGTGTGATGGTCAGTCATGGCGTTCTCCTTAGGGTGTGAAATACAGCCTAGCAGTGATTTTCTGTCTTACTTCTGTCGATCGTCCGCCATGGAAATTCACTTTTTCTGCACTTTCTCCAACCCCTGAAGTCCCAACCAACACACGTCACTCATCACCCTTGCAGGAGAGTCACCATGGCCAACAGCTCATTACGTAAAGCCTCGTTGCAAAGCATGGAAGCGGAGATCGAGAGTCTGCTCAAGTCCCTGGAGAATCTGAAAGATGACGCCTCGGACGAGTCGCGCAAGACGCTCAAGGTGCTCAAAGGCAATGCCGAGAATGCGCTGAAACATTCGCGTCACCTGCTCTCGGATGCTTATGAGGAAGTGAAAGTGAAAACCCGGGAAACCGGGATCGCCACACGGGACTACGCCCAGGAGCACCCTTGGACGACAGCCGGGGTCGCGGTAGGCGCATTGGGCCTGCTGGCGGCTTACCTGCTGTTCAAGCGCGGTGACTGATCCGACTGACGCAGCTCGTTTTTGAGCCATTGCGCCAGCTGCCGGGCGCGCCCGTCCGCGGCGCGCTTGGGTAGCCACAAGGCCAGTTGCGCCGGGGTTTCGCTGAAACCCCAAGGCGCGACCAGGCGACCGGCCTTCAAGTCCTCGGTCACCAGCGGCTCCGGGGCAATGGCCACGCCCAGCCCGGCCACCGCCGCTTCCAGCAAGTAATACAAATGCTCGAAACCCTGCCCGTACTTCAACGCCTTGGCGTCGAGGCCACTTTGCTGCGCCCAGCTGGGCCAGGCTTGTGGACGAGAGGTGGTGTGCAGCACTGACTCATTGAGCAGGGCCGTGGCTGGCGCGCCTTTGAGCCTGTCGTAGCCAACGAACCGAGGGCTCATCACCGGGCCGATCCGTTCGCTGCTGAGTTCGAACACCTGCATGTCCGCCGGCCAGGGTGGTTCGGCAAACACCAGCAAGGCGTCCAGGCCGGGGCGTCGGGGATCGAGATCGCCTTCTCCAGCGGACAGGTGCAGGCGCAGGTCCGGCAAATCGGCATTCAGCCGTCCCAGGCGCGGAATGAACCAGCGCGCCAGCAGGCTGCCCGAACAGCCCAGCACAAAAGGCGCATCGGCCGTGCTCTGGGTCAGTTCGGCACAGACCGTGCGCAGGCGCTCGAAGGCTTCGGCGCTGGCGTCGCGCAAACGCAGGCCGGCATCTGTGAGTTTCAGGCCGCGACCTTCCTTGACGAACAGGCTGACGCCGAGGTGTTCTTCAAGCACCTTCAGTTGTCGGCTCACCGCACCGTGGGTAACGTGCAGCTGTTCGGCGGCCTGACTGACGCTGTTCAGGCGGGCAGTGGCTTCGAAGGCGCGCAAGGCATTGAGCGGTGGCAGTTCATGGCTCATGAGATCTGTGAGTTTTCCTGACAGGTTGTGGCGATCTTATCGGTTTTCAGGAGGCAGTGTCAGGGGTAGAGTGAAGCCCATTGTCATATCACGCATTCAATTGGAGCGCCCCATGACCCAGACTAATCTGCGCAACGGTCCTGACGCCAACGGCCTGTTTGGCGCGTTCGGCGGCCGTTACGTCGCTGAAACCCTGATGCCCCTGATCCTCGATCTGGCCCGCGAATACGAAGCGGCCAAGGAAGATCCGGCATTCAAGGAAGAATTGGCCTACTTCCAGCGCGACTACGTCGGTCGTCCAAGCCCGCTCTACTTCGCCGAGCGCCTGACCGAGTTCTGCGGCGGCGCGAAGATTTATCTCAAGCGTGAAGAGCTGAACCACACCGGCGCGCACAAGATCAACAACTGCATCGGCCAGATCCTGCTGGCGCGGCGCATGGGCAAGAAACGCATCATCGCCGAGACCGGCGCCGGCATGCACGGCGTGGCGACCGCCACCGTGGCCGCGCGTTTTGGCCTGGACTGCGTGATCTACATGGGCACCACGGACATCGAACGCCAGCAGGCCAACGTGTTCCGCATGAAGTTGCTCGGCGCTGAAGTGATTCCAGTTGTTGCCGGCACCGGCACCCTAAAGGATGCGATGAACGAAGCCCTGCGTGACTGGGTGACCAACGTCGACAGCACCTTCTACCTGATCGGCACCGTGGCCGGCCCGCACCCTTATCCGGCGATGGTCCGCGACTTCCAGGCCGTCATCGGCAAGGAAACCCGCGACCAGCTGCAAGCCCAGGAAGGCCGCCTGCCAGACAGCCTGGTGGCGTGCATCGGTGGCGGTTCCAACGCCATGGGCTTGTTCCACCCGTTCCTCGACGACAAGAGCGTCGAAATCATCGGCGTTGAAGCCGCCGGCTACGGCATCGAAACCGGCAAGCACGCCGCCAGCCTCAACGGTGGCGTTCCAGGCGTGCTGCACGGCAACCGAACCTTCCTGTTGCAGGACGAGGATGGCCAGATCATCGACGCCCACTCGATTTCCGCTGGCCTGGACTACCCGGGCATTGGCCCGGAACACGCCTGGTTGCACGACATCGGCCGCGTCCAGTACACCTCGGTGACCGACGACGAAGCCCTCGATGCGTTCCACAAATGCTGCCGCCTGGAAGGGATCATTCCTGCCCTGGAAAGCGCCCATGCCCTGGCCGAAGTGTTCAAGCGCGCACCGACCCTGCCGAAAGATCACCTGATGGTGGTCAACCTGTCGGGTCGCGGGGACAAAGACATGCAGACCGTGATGCACCACATGGAACAATCAAAGCAGGAGAAACACTGATGAGCCGCCTGCAAACCCGTTTTGCCGAACTCAAGGAACAGAATCGCGCTGCCCTGGTGACCTTCGTCACTGCTGGCGACCCGGACTACGACACTTCCCTGGCGATCCTCAAAGGCTTGCCAGCCGCTGGCGCCGACGTGATCGAACTGGGCATGCCCTTCACCGATCCGATGGCAGACGGCCCGGCGATCCAGCTCGCCAACATTCGAGCGCTGGCCGCCAAGCAGAACCTGGCCAAAACCCTGGAAATGGTGCGTGAGTTCCGCAAGGACAACAACCAAACGCCGCTGGTGCTGATGGGCTACTTCAACCCGATCCACAAGTACGGCGTACCGCGTTTCATCACCGATGCCAAAGCGGCCGGTGTGGATGGCCTGATCGTGGTGGACGTGCCGCCCGAGCATAACGGCGAACTCTGCGACCCGGCTCAGGCGGCAGGCATCGACTTCATCCGCCTGACCACCCCGACCACCGACGATGTGCGCCTGCCGACCGTGCTCAACGGCAGCTCCGGTTTCGTCTATTACGTGTCCGTCGCCGGTGTGACCGGTGCTGGCGCGGCAACGCTGGAACACGTCGAAGAAGCGGTCGCTCGCCTGCGTCGTCATACCGACCTGCCAATCAGCATCGGTTTCGGCATTCGCACACCGGAGCAAGCGGCCTCCATCGCACGCCTGGCGGACGGTGTGGTGGTGGGGTCGGCACTGATCGACCACATCGCCAATGCCACCACGCCGGAACAGGCCATCGACGGTGTCCTGAGCCTTTGCTCGGCCCTGGCCGACGGCGTGCGTAAGGCCCGCGTCAGCTGAAGGTAAAGTTCCTGATACAGAGGAATTAGAGCCTCCCGGCACAGACTAACCAGCAAGACCGAGGGCTTCAGGACTACGTTCTGAAGCCCTTTTTGCTGTGTGCGTGGTGAGGAAAGCCCTAATGAAAATGCCGAAACGTCTGATTGCCAGCCTGGGCGTACTGATGCTCAGCGCGACCCCGTTGCTGAATGCCAGCGCCGACCCGCGCGACGATCACGACCACGGCGGCCCGCAACAGGGCCATTACGACAGCCGTGGTGACGATCACCGTGGCGGGCAGGACAATCGTCGCGGTGGCCCGCCGCCACGGGATTTTGGTCCGGTGCGCCAGACCATCCACGATCACCGCGATTATTTCGTGCGCGGCGCACCGCCACCGCCGGGCGTTCATCTGGTCCGGGGTCGGCCTTTGCCCCATGGTTACTACGGTGAACGCCTGGATAATCGTGCGCTGGGTCGGCTGCCGTATTACCCGGGTTATGAATGGCGCCGGGCGGGCGGGGATATTGTGCTGATTGCAGTGGGGAGCGGGATTGTTTATGAGGTGCTGGAAGGGGTTTTGTAGTCGGTAGGAAAATGACCAGCGGAATGCTTACACGAATCGATTGCTGGATGTGATACGGGCTTGGACTACGGATACATAATCAAAAAGGGCACCCCAACCAAAGTTGGGTGCCCATTTTTTGTGGCTATTACCTGATTACTTCCACATTGCTATCAAGCCCAAAGTCATTATGCCGGCTAACGCGGTTAGCAGTGCCCATTGCAACGCAACTAACTTACGCCTGAGGTCCCTGGGGAAATTTTCAAGATCCTCAGCACTGACGATGCCGTATTTGAGGAAAAAGCGAGGGAACGTGACAACGCTGGATATTGAGTAAACCAACCGGGTTTTGCCCCTGAGCCCTTTGTCTATACGTGCCGGGACAGTTATGAGTGAAGAACTGTTTTTGAAGTGCTCCGACAGGACATCTCCCTTGGTGTAACCCATATAAATAGCAACCCCAAAAACAACAAGGGCGTCACCAAAAACCAATAGGCCTGACGCCACGGAGAGTGCGTCTGCAAAGCTGATGTTCATTGAGTGGCCTCAAAGATTCGCTCGCCTATTTCTTCACCAGCAGCGGCCCCAATAAAGTTCGCAGAAAAAGAGCCCGCACCCACAACAACGATACTGCAAGCCAGCAACCCCCAGCCGGCAGTTTGTACTACGGCTGGATTCGTAAGAAGCTGTGAAAAGTGTGGGGATCAGTCCAGCTTTGCAGGGACAACTGCTGACACTGTCCAGCGAGCCCGCGACCAATCTTCCGTGGCTATTGATGTAAGAAACACCGCCCTCGATGACATAGGATTTGTGGTCTTTGCCACAGGTGACCCGATCCCCGACACGAGCATGGGCGAAGCCGAACATCATGACACGCGTATCGGCTTCCTTGACTTCGCCACCGCAGGTGGTCTTGTCACCCAGTCGAATGAAGTGTCCTTTAGCCATTATTTGAACTCCCTGTCGATTCGCGCTCCAGGCGTGGGCGCGCCGATGTGCTGCACAGACTCAGGATGAGTCGTGCCTGCGCAACCTACCGGGGTAGAAGCGGACTTCAAGACAAGTAAGATCGAATCGGACGCGTCCTACATGTGGTTCGGAAAGTGAGAAGGGATCTGTTTTGATTTTTTTCACGCATCTGTATTTTTGGCACCTTGGCTTGGCCAAAGAAAAACCCCGATCGGTGGCGACACTCGTCGGGGTTTTCTATCTCGCTGATCAACTGGCTCGGCTGTGTTGCCTGGCCATTTTGCGACTATGGCAACTCCAGCCCACCCGACGCCTTGTGCAGTTTGCGCAGATGCTCGCCAATCTGTTTCACGTTGGCCTCGTTGGCCGCCATTTCCGCGGCGCGCTCAGGTTCCAGCAGTGCCCGCACTTCCTTGTCCAGGTCGCCGGTCAGGGCTTGTAGCTGTTTCTGGCGCAGGCTGCTTTCCGATTCCAGGCGTTGCCATTCATTCGGTTGCGGCAATCCGTAGCCACCGCTGCCGAGCAGTTCCGCCGGGCGGCTGAGGAAGCCGCTGTTGGCGAGAATTTCCTGCAAGGTTTTATTGGCTCTGTCCATGCCGCCGTTTTTCAGCTCGCGAGCGCCCAGGTAACGTTGCTTCACTTCGTCCTGGGCCAACAGCAGTTGCTGGCGGAAACTGGCCTGCTCCAGCAGGAGCAAGGCCGCGCTGGTGCGCAGGTCGGCCTGGTCGAACCATTGGCGACGCTGTTCGGCTTTCAGGGCCAGCCAGTCCTCGACGGTGTCCTGTTTGATCGGCAGGTGTTTCTTCAACACCTCGAACATCGCTTGATAGCGATCACGGAAGGAGTCGAAGCGATAGCCCAGGCGCAGGGCTTCGCGGGGATCGTCCAATACGCTGGTATCCGCCAGTCCGCGACCCTTGAGCACTTCGAGCAGGCCGTTGGGCATGATGCTGTCCAGCCCGACCAGCTTGGCGTTGTTGCTGCCGCTGCGCAGCAGCTTCAGACCCTCGACCGCACAGTTATTGGACAGGAAGAAGTAGTTGCCGTCGTAACTCCAGTGCATCTCGGCGGCATGCTCGACCACCTCTTCAATTTCGTTGCGCGACAGGTTCAGCGGCACAGACGCCAGGCTGCGCAATTCGGTCTTGGTGTATTCGTCGATCACTTGGGCCAGTGGCAGCACGAACAGGCGTGAGGGGTATTTGCCCACCAGGCCATCCCAGCTCGACAGTTGCACGTCGCCGACGAAGGCGCGGTAGGACAGCACCAGGTGCTGGTCCAGGTCCAGCCGACAGTCCGGTCCGCGAGGCCGACCCGGCGCGCAGATCACCAGCCGCAACATGCTGTGGCCCCAGCGGCTGACCCAGTTCTGGTTGGCCTCGGCCAGCAGGTAGTCGACGGCATACACCCGCTCCGGGTCGACCTGGCCCAGCGGTGTCTTGGCAAAATCATTGCCGGCATTGAGAAAGGCGAAGGTTTTGCCGCACGAATCTTTGGCGGCGGGTGCCCAGCCGAAGTGTGCCTTGTAGTAGCGGTACAGCGCGGGGCGGCGGCAAGCGTAGGCCGGGTCGAGGAGGAAGTACTCCATGTTCACCGCGACGAACTCTTTGGGGCTGCTCGTCTCGTAGATGTCCGGGCTGCGCGCGATCTGCCGGTTGTACTGTTCGCGCTCGCCGCGACGCCCCACGTATTGCGGCCAGCCGGCGAGGTCGAGCAGGCGCGGATCGTCGCTGAGGGTAAAGCGGCGGCCGGACTGGCCGCGGCATTGATCGGGAATGCCGACCAGCCCGGAGCTACTGTCTTGACGGGTACAGCGTTGAATCAGGGTGCGCTCCGCCTGCGGCCACAGGCGCGAGCGGTCATAAATGTGAGTCAGTTCGTGCAAGACCGTGGCGAGCATTTCCCGGCGCACGGTGCCATGGGGGCGGTAGGTCTTTTTGGTGGCGGCGCTGCCGTCCGTGAGGCTGGCCAGCAGTTTGCGATTCAGGTCGAGCTCGGACACCAGCGATGCCTGGCCATAGGCGTTGGCGGGCATGTCATCGGTCCAGCCGACATCGATACGCCGGTCGAGTTGCTCGATAAAGCGCGGCGGCAGGGCCTGCATGGCTTCATCGAGCAAGGCTTGGCTGGCCTGCTGTTGTGCCGGGCTCAGGCCTTCAGTCTTGAGGTGTAATTCAAGGCCGGCGTGGGCGCTGTTGCCGAACAGCAACAGCGTCCCGGCCAACAGCCAGGCTGCTGAGCACCTCACAGTGCGAGGATGGCTTCGGCGAGAACCTGGTCACTGGCGTCGCGGGCTTCCGGCACGCGGGTACGCAACATATCGAAGGCTGCTTCCAGGTGTGCGCCACGGATATCGCCATTGGTCGCAACGAAACTGGCCGCGTCGTCATGAGCTTCGCGCACAAGTTTCGAATCGCGGATCGACGTGGTCGTGTCGGAAGTGAAATCGAGTGTGCGCTGGGTGGCGCGGATGAGGATGTTACTGGTGGCTACCAGGGTATGCGCCTGGGCCATATCGGCCAGTAACAGCAGGCCAAGGGTGGCGGCAATTAGCGGGCTACGCATGGAACGACTCCGGAAAAACGAGGAATAACTATTGGACGAGAATTGCCTGTGCCAGTTCAAGGTCACTGGCATGAAGTTTTGCCTGGGTCTGGCGCAGATAACGCAGGGCAGACTCCAGTTGTGCGCCTCTGAGTTGACCGTCACTGGCGATGAACGCTGCGGCATCATCCCGAGCGGCGAGCAGCAGTTTATGGTCGAAGGGCGCGGAGGTCACCATGCTTGAGGCGTAACCGCTGGCCACAGTGCCTTGGGTCGACAGGTTGAAGGCGTCGAAGGCATAGGCCGAACTTGCACAGTTGGCCACGAGGAGGACTGAAAGGATGAGCGGATTTGAAAGAAAACGCATGAGACTCGAGGGTTGATAGCGAGTCCCAAGGCTAGCGCAATGCCCGGTCTAGAGCCAGCGCTGAAAGACAGGGACACGTCGGCCGTGTCCCCGTAGTAGCCGTTGCTTAGATGGCGAGGATCGCCTGCGCCAGTTGTGCGTCGGATGCGTTCAGCTGGGGCGCTTGATGACGAATGTGGTCGAGGGCGCTTTCCAGTTTTACACCACGGATGTTGCCTTCACTGGCGACGAAGCTGGCGGCGTCGTCACGGGCGGCGAGTACGATCTTGTCATCGCGGAAGGAAGAGGTGACGTCGGAGGTTGCATCGGAAGTGGCCTTGAGTGCACCGACGACGGCATCGGTGGTCACGATGAAGCTGGTGGCGTGGGCATTGGCAGCCACGGCAAGCAAGGCTGCAGCGCTGAGCAGGCGAAGACGGGTCATGGGTGTAACTCCTTTGGGTAAGCCGATAGAAAGGTGGCGCAATGTCTGATGAGTCAGACGTTAGACACTCAATATTCGCTACGTTCTGAATGGATAGTAGGCCTGAGTGGAATGTCGCGACAATCTGATCGTGTCAGCGACCAGGCCGGTTTTAGTTCGCGGATCTAACTGTACAGGTATACTTCCATTTTCGTGAAACTGTACTGTTGCTGCTTTTTCACCCCCTGAAACGACGAAACCCGTCGTGGTTTCCCACGACGGGTTTCGTTTGTTCAATTCGGGTTGCTGGCGGTGGACCCTGCGGGTCAGAGCCAGCGACGCTAACTTAGCGCCAGAACGGCTTGCTCAGCTCTTCGTAGCGTTGTGCTTCGCTAATCCCGGCGTCAGCCAGCAGACGCGAATCCAGGCGAGCCAGTTGATGGCGGCTGGAGATGCGGCGCTGCCACAGCATCAGGTTGGCGATAACGCGCAGAGGCATGGAAGCCTGGGTTTTTACAGCGGTGTCTTCGAAGAACAGTTCGGAACTGAGTGTACGTTCCATGGTTTTCATCCTTCCGCTTGTGGCGGGATTAGGTAGTGGTTTAACTGGTGCCCATGTTCCTCTTGTTTGCCTAGTCTTCGTAGATACAGTTCAACTGTATTGTGAGGGCTCAGTTAACTGTTTATAGGGGGTGTACTGGTCTAAATTGAGGCAACTGTACTTGTCTGCACCTGAGTGGTGCATAAATGATCTTTTTACGGAAAGGTGTAGGAGATTTCGGTAGGAAATGACCAGTACAGTAGTACAGTTTTTGAAGGATTCAAGCGTGACAATAGCCAGCTGACGAAACTGTGTTTGCGTCAGCTGCTATCTGTACCAATTACACGGCGAGCATTTTCCCGGTTTCTTCCAGGTTCATGTGCCAACTGAGGGCGTCGCGCAGGATGTGGGGCGTGTGTCCGCCCAGGGCGCAGGCGGCTGTGAAGTAGTCATTCAATGCCTGGCGGTAGTCCGGGTGCACACAGTTATCGATGATGACGCGCGCCCGTTCCCGAGGCGCCAGGCCACGCAAATCCGCCAGGCCGACTTCGGTGACGAGGATGTCGACGTCATGCTCGGTATGGTCTACGTGGCTGACCATCGGCACGACGCTGGAAATTGCGCCGCCCTTGGCGATCGACTTGGTGACGAAGACCGCCAGGTGCGCGTTGCGCGCGAAGTCACCGGAACCGCCAATCCCGTTCATCATCCGCGTGCCGCAGACGTGGGTAGAGTTGACGTTGCCATAGATGTCGAACTCCAGGGCCGTGTTGATGCCGATAATGCCCAGGCGCCGCACCACTTCCGGGTGGTTGGAGATCTCCTGCGGGCGCAGCACCAGTTTGTCCTTGTAGCGCTCCAGGTTGCCGAACACATCGGCGTTGCGGCGGCTCGACAGGGTGATCGAGCTGCCCGAGGCGAAGCTCAGCTTGCCAGCGTCGATCAGGTCGAAGGTCGAATCCTGAAGCACTTCGGAGTACATCGTCAGATCTTCGAAAGGCGAATCGATCAGGCCGCACATCACCGAGTTGGCGATGGTGCCGATCCCGGCCTGCAACGGGCCGAGTTTGTTGGTCATGCGCCCGGCGTCGACTTCCTGCTTGAAGAAGCCGATCAGGTGGTCGGCAATGGCCTGGGTATCGACGTCTGGCGGCAGCACAGTGGACGGCGAATCGGGCTGGTTGGTGACCACGATCGCGACGATCTTTTCCGGCGGAATCGGGATGGCGGTGCTACCAATGCGATCGTCGACTTTCACCAGTGGGATCGGCGTGCGGGTCGGACGGTAGGTCGGGATATAGATGTCGTGCAGGCCTTCCAGGTTGGGGTTGTGCGCCATATTGATCTCGACGATCACGTGTTTGGCGAAAATCGCGAAGCTGGCCGAGTTGCCCACGGAGGTGGTCGGCACGATATGGCCTTGTTCGGTGATGGCCACGGCTTCGATGACCGCGATGTCCGGCAGCTTCAGTTGCTGGTTGCGCAGTTGCTCGACGGTTTCCGACAAGTGTTGGTCGATGAACATGACCTCGCCGGCATTGATCGCCTTGCGCAGGGTGCTGTCGACCTGGAACGGCATGCGACGGGACAATACGCCGGCTTCGGTGAGTTGTTTGTCGAGATCGTTGCCCAGGCTGGCGCCGGTCATCAGGCTGATCTTCAGCGGGGTGACCTTGGCCCGTTCGGCCAATGCATGAGGTACGGCCTTGGCTTCGCCGGCGCGGGTGAAGCCGCTCATGCCGACGGTCATGCCGTCCTCAATCAGTGCGGCAGCCTCGGCGGCGCTCATCACTTTATCCAACAACGAAGGCAGGCGAATACGGTCACGGTACATGGATTGTTATCTCGGGAAGCGGGTAGCAGGATGCGCAGTCTATTGAATTTCGGCGGCCCCTGTCCCGCTACCAAGGTCGCAAAAGAGGCGTCTATTCCGGGGCTTTCAAGCAAAACACCGTTACAGGATCCGTAACAAAGCCGCCGATTTGCGCAAACAAAAACGCCCCGACAGGTCGGGGCGTTTTGTGTTGCCGGCGAGGGTTACTCGACAGCCTTGACCATGTCTTCGATGACTTTTTTCGCGTCACCAAACACCATCATGGTTTTGTCCAGGTAGAACAGTTCGTTGTCCAGGCCGGCATAGCCGCTGGCCATCGAGCGCTTGTTGACGATGATGGTCTTGGCCTTGAACGCTTCGAGAATCGGCATGCCGGCAATCGGCGATTTCGGATCGTTCTTGGCGGCCGGGTTGACCACGTCGTTGGCGCCCAGCACCAGCACTACGTCGGCCTGGCCGAACTCGGAGTTGATGTCATCCATCTCGAACACCTGGTCGTAAGGCACTTCCGCCTCGGCCAGCAGGACGTTCATGTGGCCTGGCATACGACCGGCGACCGGGTGGATCGCGTACTTCACGGTCACGCCGCGGTGGGTCAGCTTCTCGGTCAGTTCCTTCAGCGCATGCTGGGCCCGCGCTACCGCCAGGCCGTAGCCTGGAACGATGATCACGGTGTCCGCGTTGGTCAGCAGGAAGGTCGCGTCGTCAGCCGAACCGGATTTCACCGGGCGGGCTTCTTTCGAACCGGCAGGGCCGGCCGCATCTGCGGTGTTGCCGAAACCACCGAGCAGTACGTTGAAGAAGGAGCGGTTCATCGCCTTGCACATGATGTACGAGAGGATCGCACCGCTTGAGCCCACCAGCGAACCGGCGATGATCAGCATCGAGTTGTTCAGCGAGAAGCCGATACCTGCCGCTGCCCAGCCGGAGTAGCTGTTGAGCATCGACACCACGACCGGCATGTCGGCGCCGCCAATCGGGATGATGATCAGCACGCCGAGCACGAAGGCCAGCGCCAGCATCAGGCCGAAAGCGGTGTAGTCGCCGGTGAGCATGAAAGTGATGCCCAGTGCCAGCGTGGCCAGCCCCAGCAGCAGGTTCAGCTTGTGCTGACCGCCGAACTGTACCGGTGCGCCCTGGAACAGTCGGAACTTGTACTTGCCCGCCAGTTTGCCGAAGGCAATGACCGAACCGGAGAAGGTGATCGCACCGATGGCCGCACCGAGGAACAGCTCCAGTCGGTTGCCGGCCGGAATGGCGTCACCCAGTTTCTCGACGATGCCCAGCGACTGCGGCTCGACCACGGCTGCCACGGCAATGAACACCGCAGCCAGGCCGATCATGCTGTGCATGAAGGCGACCAGCTCGGGCATCTTGGTCATTTCAACGCGCTTGGCCATGATCGTACCGACAGTGCCGCCGATCAGCAGGCCGACGATCACGTAGACGATGCCGTCGTGGGCCAGCTCGGAACCGAGCTTGTAGATCAGGCCGACCGTGGTGAGGATCGCCAGGCCCATGCCGAGCATGCCGAACAGGTTGCCGCGACGCGAGGTGGTGGGATGCGAAAGACCCTTGAGCGCCTGGATGAAGCAGACCGAGGCGATCAAATACAGGGACGTAACCAGGTTCATGCTCATGCTTGCTGCACCTCAGCCTTCTTGACTGCTTCGGCCTTGGCTGCCGGCGCTTTTGCCGGGGCCGCTTTCTTCTTGAACATTTCCAGCATGCGCCGGGTGACCAGGAAGCCACCAAACACGTTGACCGCGGCCAGTGCCACGGCCAGGGTGCCCATGGTCTTGCCCAGCGGGGTCACGGTGAGGGCGGCGGCGAGCATCGCGCCGACGATCACAATGGCGGAGATGGCGTTGGTCACGGCCATCAGGGGGGTGTGCAGCGCAGGCGTCACGTTCCAGACCACGTGGTAGCCGACATAGATAGCCAGCACGAAGATGATCAGGTTGTAGATACCGTGAGAGATCAGCATGTCTTCCATTGTTTTTATCCTCAGCCGTTCTTGCGCACGATCTGGCCGTCGCGGCACATGAGGCACGCGGCGACGATATCGTCTTCAAGGTTGATCACCAGTTGTCCGTCTTTGTCGAACAACAGTTTCATGAAGTCCAGCAGGTTGCGGGCATACAGGGCCGAAGCATCGGCGGCGACAGCGGCTGCCAGATTGGTCGGGCCGACGATGGTCACGCCATTTTCGACGACGACTTGGTCGGCCACGGTCAGCGGGCAGTTGCCGCCCTGGGCTGCTGCCAGGTCGATGACCACCGAGCCCGGTTTCATCTGTGCCACGGTTTCCGCGCTCAACAGCGTCGGGGCCTTGCGACCCGGAATCAGTGCGGTGGTGATGACAATGTCGGCCTGCTTGGCGCGTTCGTGCACGGCGATGGCCTGACGCTGCATCCAGCTGGCGGGCATCGGGCGAGCGTATCCGCCGACACCGACGGCGCATTCGCGCTCTTCGTCGGTCTCGTAAGGCACGTCGACGAACTTGGCGCCGAGCGATTCGATCTGCTCTTTTACCGCAGGACGCACGTCAGAGGCTTCGATCACCGCACCCAGGCGTTTCGCCGTAGCGATCGCCTGCAACCCGGCAACACCGGCACCCAGAATCAGCACGCGCGCAGCTTTAACGGTCCCCGCAGCGGTCATCAGCATCGGCATGAAGCGCGGATAGTGGTGAGCAGCCAGCAACACAGCCTTGTAGCCGGCAATGTTGGCCTGCGAGGACAACACATCCAGGCTCTGGGCGCGGGAGGTCCGCGGCGCGGCTTCCAGCGCAAAGGCGGTGATGCCGCATTCGGCCATCTTCGCAATGGTTTCATTGCTGAACGGGTTGAGCATGCCCACCACAACGGTGCCGCTTTTTATCAGCGCCAGCTCGCTGTCGCTGGGAGCGACTACCTTGAGAATCAGCTCGGCGCCAAACGCATCACTGGCGCTGCCAATGGTTGCGCCTGCCGCTTCATAGGCACTGTCGATAACGCTGGCATTAATGCCCGCGCCGCGTTGAACAGTGACCTTATGACCCTGGCCGATCAGCTTCTTAATGGTTTCGGGGGTAGCAGCAACCCGCGTTTCACCCGTCTGGGTTTCGAGAGGAACACCAATGTGCACGTCAAATCTCCTGCGTGATCTTATTAAGTAAACCCATGCACTACGGATGGTGCGGCTGGGGCGGCCGATCAGCACGATCCCGCCAAATCAGGGCGGGGCGCGGCATTTTGCAGGCGAACTTTGTGCCCTTCAAGGGATTATGACGCGTGACGGAAAATTAACTACAAGTCACCCCGTGACCGAATGTCGCATCGATTCGGCTATATCCCTTGTATGGCGTGCCTTTCAGCGATTTTTACCTGATTTTATGAGTTTACACATCGTTCATATGAATGATGCTGTATTGCTTCGAGATAGCGGCGCAAAGCCATGTGTTCAGGCGCTTGTGGGACGTTTGTACTGCTTCTGGGTACAGTCTTCGAATATGCGACAAATACTTATATCTGTAGGGTTTTCAATTAGCTGACTACGAGGTCAGTAATCGGCTTGAGGCCTTTATCCTTCTAGGCTGTAGCTGTGTGCCTGATGGATCAGCCAGTCCCTGAAAGCCCGCAAAGACGCCGATTCGACCTTTCGCTCGGGAATCATCAAGTAATAAGCCTTGATGCTGGAGAGTGCCTGAGGGTTGGCAATGACCAGTCGTCCCTCGGCCAATTCACGCTGGATGAGGAACGGCGGGATCAACGCGATTCCCATGTCATGCATTGCTGCCTGGGCCAGCATGGAGAATAGCTCGTAGCGTGGCCCTGTCATGTCACGAGGGACATTCAGGTGCTGGGAGTCGAACCACTGTCGCCAGGCATAGGGGCGAGTGGTTTGTTGCAGGAGGGGCTGCTCGGCGATTTCACCGGCTGTCAGGTGGGCCTTTTTCCCCAGTAGATGGGGGCTGCATACGGGGAGTGGGTGCTCACCCATCAGACGGTGGGATTCCGTGCCGGACCAATCCGCGTCGCCGAAGTAAATCGCGGCATCGAAGTCAGTATCGGCAAACAGGAAGGGACGCGTCCGGTTCGTCAGGTTGACCGTTACTTCCGGGTGCTTTTGCTGAAAGTCCTTGAGCCGGGGCAGCAGCCACTGGGTGCCAAACGTCGGCACTACGGCGAGCTCGATCACGTTGGTGCCTTGTTGGCCCATCACGGACAGCGTGTCCCGCTCGACCGCATCAAGCTGGGTGGCGACCCGGCGGCTGTAGGACAGGCCGGCTTCTGTCAGCTTCACGCCGCGCCGCGAGCGTCGGAACAGTTCTACGCTGAGAAACTCCTCAAGGCTGGCGATCTGTCGGCAAATCGCCCCCTGGGTCAGCGAAAGCTCCTGCGCTGCCTTGGTAAAGCTCTCGTGGCGTGCGGCCGCCTCAAAGCTGATCAGGGCGGTGGTGCTGGGTATCTTTCTGCGCATGTACGTCAACCTCACTAATACATCGCGTTAATTGCCTTTTGCGACGTTTCGGAGTGAGAAATTAGCACAACAGTATGCGAAATCCTCGTTTGCCGAGCGGCCGAACCCGGCCTAGGATCAGTCCACGTTTATTTGACTCGTTTTGAGAGGACACACTCATGGCCGGTAAAGCTAGCTTCAACTGGATTGATCCCCTGCTGCTGGATCAACAGCTCACCGAAGAAGAGCGCATGATTCGCGACACCGCCGCGCAATTCGCTCAAGCGAGCCTCGCGCCGCGCGTGCTCGAAGCTTTCCGCCATGAAAAGACCGACCCGGCCATCTTCCGTGAGATGGGTGAAGTGGGCCTGTTGGGCGCGACCATTCCGGAGCAGTACGGTGGCAGCGGCCTGAACTACGTCAGCTATGGCCTGATCGCGCGTGAAGTGGAGCGTGTCGATTCCGGCTACCGGTCGATGATGAGTGTGCAGTCCTCCCTGGTGATGGTACCAATCAATGAATTCGGTACCGAAGCCCAGAAACAGAAGTACCTGCCGAAACTGGCCTCGGGTGAGTGGATCGGTTGCTTCGGCCTGACCGAGCCTAACCACGGCTCCGATCCGGGCGCGATGATTACCCGTGCCCGCAAAGTTGAAGGCGGCTACAGCCTGACCGGTAGCAAGATGTGGATCACCAATAGCCCGATCGCCGATGTGTTTGTGGTCTGGGGCAAGGACGATGCGGGCGACATCCGTGGCTTCGTCCTGGAAAAAGGCTGGAAAGGCCTGAGCGCTCCGGCGATTCACGGCAAGGTCGGCCTGCGTGCATCGATCACCGGCGAGATCGTCATGGACAACGTGTTTGTTCCGGAAGAGAACATCTTCCCGGATGTGCGTGGCCTGAAAGGTCCTTTCACTTGCCTGAACTCGGCGCGTTACGGGATTTCCTGGGGCGCACTGGGCGCCGCGGAATTCTGCTGGCACACCGCTCGCCAGTACACCCTGGATCGTCAGCAATTCGGTCGTCCGTTGGCCGCCACTCAGCTGATCCAGAAGAAACTTGCCGACATGCAGACCGAAATCACTCTGGCGCTGCAAGGCTGCCTGCGTCTGGGTCGCATGAAGGACGAAGGTACGGCGGCAGTTGAAATCACTTCGATGATGAAGCGCAATTCTTGCGGGAAGTCCCTGGACATCGCGCGCATGGCCCGCGACATGTTGGGCGGTAACGGTATCTCTGACGAGTTCGGCGTTGCCCGCCACCTGGTCAACCTGGAAGTGGTGAATACCTATGAAGGTACGCACGACGTCCACGCGCTGATCCTCGGTCGCGCGCAAACCGGCCTCCAGGCGTTCTATTAATAGGAGAACGGCCATGGGCGCGCTTTCGCATCTACGGGTACTGGATTTATCGCGGGTGCTGGCCGGGCCTTGGGCCGGGCAAATCCTTGCCGACCTTGGCGCCGAGGTGATCAAGGTCGAGCGTCCGGGCAATGGCGATGACACGCGCGCCTGGGGCCCGCCTTTCCTCAAGGACGCCTATGGCGAGAACACCAGCGAGGCCGCCTATTACCTGTCGGCCAATCGCAACAAGCAATCGGTGACCATCGACTTCACGCGCCCTGAGGGGCAGAAGCTGGTGCGTGATCTGGCGGCCAAGTCGGACATTCTGATCGAGAACTTCAAGGTCGGCGGTCTGGCAGCCTATGGACTGGATTACGAATCGCTGAAGGCAATCAACCCGGATCTGATTTATTGCTCGATCACCGGGTTCGGGCAAACCGGTCCTTATGCCAAGCGTGCGGGTTATGACTTCATGATCCAGGGGCTCGGTGGTCTGATGAGCCTGACGGGGCGGCCGGAAGGGGATGAGGGCGCGGGGCCGGTGAAGGTTGGTGTGGCGCTGACCGACATTTTGACCGGGCTTTATTCGACAGTGGCGATCCTGGCGGCACTGGCGCATCGGGATCATGACGGTGGCGGCCAGCATATCGATATGGCCTTGCTGGATGTTCAGGTGGCTTGTCTGGCTAACCAGGCGATGAACTACCTCACCACTGGCAATGCGCCCAAGCGCTTGGGGAATGCTCATCCGAACATCGTGCCTTATCAGGATTTTCCTACGGCGGATGGCGACTTCATTCTTACCGTGGGCAATGACGGGCAGTTCCGCAAATTCGCGGAAGTCGCCGGGCAGCCTCAATGGGCAGATGATCCGCGCTTTCTCACGAACAAGCTGCGAGTAGCGAACAGGGCGGTGCTCATCCCGCTCATCCGCCAGGCAACGGTGTTCAAGACCACCGCTGAATGGGTGGCGGCGCTGGAGCAGGCGGGGGTTCCGTGTGGGCCTATTAACGATATCGCCCAGATGTTTGCCGATCCGCAGGTCAAGGCGCGTGGGCTGGCTATCGAGTTGCCCCATGCGCTGGCCGGGATGGTGCCGCAGGTGGCCAGTCCGATTCGTTTGTCGCGGACTCCGGTGGAATACCGTTTTGCGCCGCCTTTGCTGGGTGAGCATACGGCCGAGGTGCTTCAGCGGGTGTTGGGGGTGGGGGCTGGTGCAGTGGCTGCCTTCAAAGAGTCCGGTGTGCTCTGAGTTTCCTTCTATATAGAAAGGTAGGCTTTGCTCCTTCCTGTGGCGGGGGAGCGGTCTGTTTTAGTGCCTCCTGTAACTTATTGAAAGAATACTGAAATCAATGCTTGACGGCAGATTTCAGATGTCTATAATTCGCCCCACTTCCGGCGCAGTCGAAACGGAAAACTCCTTGGTAAACAATGAGTTACGTAGGTTTCGACAGCAAATAGCTTCAGGTCATCGAAGCCGAAAGGGAGTTGAAAAAGAGGTGTTGACAGCAGCGTGTAACGCTGTAGAATTCGCCTCCCGCTGACGAGAGATCGGAAGCGCAAGTGGTTGAAGTTACAAAGGAAACT
>NZ_CABVIY010000009.1 GCF_902498195.1 Pseudomonas fluorescens
AACTCAGAAGTGAAACGATGCATCGCCGATGGTAGTGTGGGGTTTCCCCATGTGAGAGTAGGTCATCGTCAAGATTAAATTCCGAAACCCCAATTGCGAAAGCAGTTGGGGTTTTGTTTTTGCCTGCAGAAAACTGATTCTCCGTGTTTCTATGCAACGGCTTGAGGCGTGGCTATCATGCGGGCCTCATTGTGAGGCGAGACTTGCATGCTGACGTTGTTAAAGCTTCTTAAAGATGGCCGATTCCATTCGGGACAAGCGCTTGGGGCCGCTCTGGGCGTTAGTCGCAGTGCTGTGTGGAAACAGCTTCAGCAACTAGAGGCTGAGCTAGGTTTGTCCATTCATAAGGTTCGAGGGCGTGGCTATCAATTGGCCGCACCTCTGGCCCTGCTCGATCCTGCGGAAATCGGGCGGTTGGCGTCTAATTGCGATTGGCCTGTCCTGGTCTTTGACTCCATCGACTCCACTAACGCTGAAGCACTGCGTGCTATCGAGCGCCTTCAAGCTGCGCCCTTTCTTGTGCTGGCGGAGCGGCAGACCGCCGGCCGCGGGCGGCGGGGGCGTAAATGGGTCAGCCCATTCGCTGAAAACATCTACTGCAGCGTTGTTTTGCGGGTAGAAGGTGGAATGCGTCAGCTGGAAGGGTTGAGCCTGGTTGTCGGGCTCGCCGTCATGCAGGCCTTGCGCGGGGTTGGTGTTCAGGGCGTTGGTTTAAAATGGCCCAACGATGTCCTGGTCGGCCAGAAGAAAATTGCCGGAATACTGCTTGAGTTGGTTGGGGATCCGGCTGATGTGTGCCACGTGGTGATCGGCGTGGGGATTAACGTAAATATGCAGATGACCGATGAGGTTGACCAGCAGTGGACGTCCGTGCGGCTTGAGTCGGGTAGAGTGATAGATCGCAATTACTTGGTCGCTGAGCTTGAAATGACACTGCAGAAATACCTGGAGCGGCATCGGGATGGTGGGTTTTCAGCGGTGCAGGATGAGTGGCAGCAAAATCATCTGTGGCAGGGGCGTGCGGTGTCGTTGATTGCGGGTGTTAACCAGATAGATGGTGAGGTTCTGGGTATCGATAGCCAGGGCGGTCTGCGCTTGAAGGTGGATGGTGTGGAAAAAGTCTTCAGTGGCGGTGAGTTGAGCCTGAGGTTGCGTGATGATTCTTGAGCTCGACTGCGGAAACAGTTTTATCAAGTGGCGAGTGCTCAATGCAAATGCCCGGCTGGTGGTGGGAGAGGGTGTTGTCGATTCGGATCGTGCGTTGTTGCAGGGCGTAAAAGCGCTCAAGGGGCTTGCACTGAGGTCTTGCCGACTGGTGAGTGTAAGGACCTCTGAAGAAACCAGTGAATTGATCTCTCTCCTGAAGGGGGCGTTCGATGTGACAGTGGTTTGTGCAGCGCCTGCGCTTGATATGGCGGGTGTTCGCAACGGCTATGAGGAATTCGAGCGATTGGGGCTTGATCGCTGGCTCGCGTTGCTGGGTGGATTCCACCTGGCTGCAGGGGCCTGTCTTGTACTGGACTTCGGCACGGCCGTTACCGCTGATTTTGTTGCTGCGGACGGGCAGCATCTTGGCGGATTCATATGCCCTGGAATGCCTTTGATGCGCAATCAACTCCGCACTCACACCCGGAAAATTCGCTACGGCGATCTTGCTGCTGAGCGTGCATTGGAAGAGCTCGTACCGGGTCGGACGACGGTTGAGGCGGTAGAGCGCGGCTGCCTGTTGATGTTGCGTGGCTTTGTGCTGACTCAGCTTGAATTGGCACGTAGCTACTGGGGGGAGGATTTCGCGGTGTTTCTTACCGGTGGTGATGCGGCGTTGATTTCCGAGGTTGTGCCTGACGCCAGGGTCGTTCCGGATCTGGTGTTTGTCGGCTTGGCCATGGCTTGCCCTTTGTCCTGAGGTCTTTATGCGTTGGTTGTTTCTGCTGCTGCTTGTTCTCAATGTGTTTTATTACATCTGGCATCAACAGGAGGCGCCTCTGCGTGCCAAAGACGTAACGCCTTTGAGCCTGTATCGCGGCTCCCAGCAGGACATACGTCTGTTGAGCGAGGCGACAGATACGACAAGGGGTGAAGGAAAGGTAGTGCAGGCAGAGACTGAATGCCTTTATGTGGGTGGATTTGCACGTCAGGAGGCCGAGCAGGCGCTTGAGCGCAGGTTGACCGGCATGGGCGTGAAGTATCAACCGCTGCCTGCAAGTCAGGCTGAGCCCCCGGCGTACTGGGTTCGGGTGGCCCCTGAAAGCAAGCGTTGGCTGGATGACTTGCAGCTGATAAACCTTTCTAGAGAATTCAATGAGTTAAAACATAAAATAATGCCTTGTGGGGGGGTTGCACCCATCGAATAGTTTGCATAGAATGGCGCCCGCTCCACAGCGAAGACCTAAAGCGGTCAGCGAGGTGAAGCGAGGTCAATGCAGATAAGCTCAGGATTTTAATGAGAAAAATGCTTGACAGAAGGTCGGCGTAGTATAAAATGCCGGCTCGCTTAGGAGGGGTTCCCGAGCGGCCAAAGGGATCAGACTGTAAATCTGACGTCTACGACTTCGAAGGTTCGAATCCTTCCCCCTCCACCATTTTAGCGAGAGCTGCAAGCCTCGCGGGTATAGTTTAGTGGTAGAACCTCAGCCTTCCAAGCTGATGATGCGGGTTCGATTCCCGCTACCCGCTCCAAGTTTGCAGGTTTTGCACAGTGTTACGCTCTTGTAGCTCAGTTGGTAGAGCACACCCTTGGTAAGGGTGAGGTCAGCGGTTCAAATCCGCTCAAGAGCTCCATATAACAAGGCAGATATGAAAATATCTGCCTTTGTTTTAGGGGTCGCAGTTGTGAGTCGTTCCTGATGTCGCTGGTTAGAAGCTGGCTACCTCATGGCAATTGCGGACAAGTAATTTGTTGTAAAGTCTTTTTCGGGCCGGCATAATGGTCGGCCTGATTTTGTTTTAGGTCAGTAGCTCAATTGGCAGAGCGACGGTCTCCAAAACCGTAGGTTGGGGGTTCGATTCCCTCCTGACCTGCCAGATTCACTAGGTGTGTCTG
The DNA here is from genome assembly GCF_902498195.1 of Pseudomonas fluorescens. Taxonomy (GTDB): domain Bacteria; phylum Pseudomonadota; class Gammaproteobacteria; order Pseudomonadales; family Pseudomonadaceae; genus Aquipseudomonas; species Aquipseudomonas fluorescens_BU. Next base: position 3,044 of record NZ_CABVIY010000009.1, read on the forward strand.
GCTTTCTTTTCACAGGATCTTCATAGATGACTCCTAAGGCTGAAGCTCAAGGCTCTCGCTTCGATCTGCTCAAGTGGCTTGTAGTAGTCGCTTTGGTGGTTATTGGCGTTGTTGGCAATCAGTATTACTCTGCTTCGCCAATCCTGTATCGCGTGCTTGCATTGCTTGTCATCGCTGCTGTAGCTGCCTTTGTAGGCCTGCAGACGGTTAAGGGCAAGTCCTTCTTTGTGTTGATCAAGGAGGCGCGCACCGAAATTCGTAAAGTCGTATGGCCAACTCGCCAAGAAACCACGCAGACCACGTTGATCGTTGTGGCTGTTGTTCTGGTTATGGCGTTGCTGTTGTGGGGGCTCGATTCCCTGCTCGGTTGGCTTGTTTCCTTGATTGTCGGCTAAGGGTGTCCCGTGGCTAAGCGTTGGTATGTTGTGCATGCTTACTCGGGTTACGAGAAGCATGTGATGCGCTCGCTCATAGAGCGCGTAAAGCTGGCTGGCATGGAAGATGGCTTTGGCGAAATTCTGGTCCCCACTGAAGAAGTGGTGGAAATGCGTAATGGCCAGAAGCGCAAAAGCGAGCGTAAGTTCTTCCCGGGTTATGTGCTGGTCCAGATGGACATGAACGAGGGTACTTGGCACTTGGTCAAGGATACGCCTCGGGTGATGGGTTTCATTGGTGGTACTGCCGATAAGCCTGCGCCAATCACTGATAAAGAGGCAGAAGCGATTCTGCGTCGCGTCGCTGATGGCAGCGATAAGCCCAAGCCGAAGACGTTGTTCGAGCCGGGCGAGTCGGTGCGTGTCAATGATGGTCCGTTTGCCGATTTTACGGGGACGGTCGAAGAAGTTAACTACGAAAAGAGCCGGATCCAGGTCGCAGTGCTCATTTTCGGTCGCTCTACCCCGGTAGAGTTGGAGTTCAGTCAGGTCGAAAAGGTCTAGCTGATCATGCATCCCAACCCCGCAGCCCAAGGCTGTGGGGTTTTGTCGTCACTGGGATAAACGCGCAAGTAACCGGGGAGCCTTTCGAGGCGTTTGAACCCGTAATTGGAGTGCCTCATGGCCAAGAAGATTACCGCTTACATCAAGCTGCAAGTGAAGGCCGCTCAGGCTAACCCAAGCCCACCTGTTGGTCCTGCTCTGGGTCAGCACGGCGTGAACATCATGGAATTCTGCAAGGCTTTCAACGCCCGTACCCAGGGTCTTGAGCCAGGTCTGCCGACTCCAGTGATCATCACTGTCTACAGCGACCGTAGCTTCACGTTCGAAACCAAATCCACCCCTGCTTCGGTTCTGCTGAAGAAGGCGGCCGGTCTGACCAGCGGTTCCGCTCGTCCGAACACCGTTAAGGTTGGCACTGTAACCCGTGCTCAGCTGGAAGAAATCGCGAAAACCAAAAACGCGGATCTGACTGCAGCTGATATGGAAGCAGCCGTGCGTACTATCGCCGGTTCTGCTCGTAGCATGGGCCTTAACGTGGAGGGTGTGTAATGGCTAAGCTGACCAAGCGTCAAAAGGCTATCGCCGGCAAAATCGAAGCAGGCAAGGCCTACAACTTTGTAGACGCCGCTGCGCTGCTGGCTGAGCTGTCGACTGTCAAGTTCAGCGAGTCGTTCGACGTTGCTGTGAATCTGGGTGTTGACCCGCGTAAATCCGACCAGGTCGTTCGTAGCGCTACCGTGCTGCCGCACGGCACTGGCAAGACTGTTCGCGTTGCTGTGTTCACCCAGGGTCCAGCTGCTGAAGCCGCTCTGGCTGCCGGCGCTGATCGCGTAGGTATGGACGATCTGGCTGCCGAAATGAAAGGCGGCGACCTGAACTATGACGTTGTGATCGCATCCCCTGATGCCATGCGCGTTGTAGGTCAACTGGGTCAGATCCTCGGTCCACGTGGTCTGATGCCTAACCCTAAAGTCGGCACCGTAACTCCAGACGTAGCTACCGCGGTTAAAAACGCCAAGGCTGGTCAGGTTCGTTATCGCACCGACAAAAACGGCATCATCCACACTTCCGTTGGCAAGATCGGCTTCGATGCCGTCAAGCTGAAGGAAAACGTTGAAGCCCTGATCGCTGATCTGAAGCGTATCAAGCCAGCTTCCTCGAAAGGCATCTACGTCAAGCGCGTTACCCTGAGCACCACCATGGGCCCAGGTCTGGTTATCGACCAGAGCTCGCTGGACGCGTAAGACAAAAATTGGTGCAAGCGATTGCACCAGTTTGAAAAAATTGGGGTCCCTGCCTGGCGGGGGCTATCCAAGACCGTAGGCGACGCAAGTCTTAAACCTCAAGCCTACGCAGATGGTGCTCCCGGTTCCTTACCGAATCAGACACCAAAACGACATCCGGCTCTGGCCAGATGAAACGGTAACAAGCAGGAGTTAAACCCGTGGCAATTAATCTCGAAGACAAGAAGGCCATCGTCGCTGAAGTCAACGAGGCTGCCAAAGCTGCTCTGTCCGCTGTCGTGGCTGATGCCCGTGGTGTGACAGTAGGCGCTATGACCGGACTCCGTAAAGAGGCCCGTGAAGCTGGCGTTTACGTACGCGTTGTACGTAACACCCTGCTCAAGCGCGCTGTTGCTGACACTGAATACAGTGTTCTCAACGACGTGTTCACTGGCCCGACCTTGATCGCATTCTCCACCCAACATCCTGGCGCTGCTGCCCGTTTGTTCAAGGAGTTCGCTAAAGGTCAGGACAAGTTCGAGATCAAGGCAGCTGCGTTCGAGGGCAAGTTCCTCGCAGCTAACCAAATCGACGTGCTGGCAACTCTGCCGACCCGTGACGAAGCTATTTCCCAGCTGATGAGCGTGATTCAAGGCGCTACCAGCAAGCTGGCTCGTACACTGGCTGCAGTTCGCGACCAAAAAGAAGCTGCCGCAGCCTAAGGCTCGTCAACTTCTCGCGTTTTTTGTTTATTTCGATGGTCGCGTAGGCCGTCCCCCAATTCAGGAATTAGATTCATGTCTATCTCTCAAAACGATATCCTTGAAGCAGTTGGCAACATGTCCGTAATGGAAGTTGTTGAGCTGATCAAAGCTTTCGAAGAAAAATTCGGTGTTACCGCTGCTGCTGCTTCGGCTGGTCCAGCTGCTGCTGCCGCTGTTGTTGAAGAGCAAACTGAATTCAACGTCATGCTGACCGAAGCTGGCGAGAAGAAAGTTAACGTGATCAAGGCTGTACGTGAACTGACCGGTCTGGGCCTGAAAGAAGCCAAGGCAGTAGTTGACGGCGCTCCTGCAATGGTTCTGGAAGGCGTTGCCAAAGACGCAGCTGACAAAGCCAAAGCAGCTCTGGAAGAAGCAGGCGCTAAAGTCGAGCTGAAGTAAGCATCGACTTTGCGTTTCCAGCCCGAGCGTTAAGCGAAAGGCTGATGGCTGGTGGCTCTTGCCACCGGCCTTTTTCCGTTATTGGCAGCCGACTGGGTCGGCGCTGATAACGAGCTGTAACCACCCGATGCGGTGGCGCAAACCATGGGGTTTGCACGATTTTCTGGCTGCTCCCGTCGGGAGGGCCAAACAAGCAGGTGACCAAGCTGGGGAACGCTGATGGCTTACTCATATACTGAGAAAAAACGTATCCGCAAGGACTTTAGCAAGTTGCCGGACGTCATGGATGTGCCTTACCTCCTGGCCATCCAGCTGGATTCGTATCGTGAATTCTTGCAAGCGGGAGCGACTAAAGATCAGTTCCGCGACGTGGGCCTGCATGCGGCCTTCAAATCCGTTTTCCCGATCATCAGCTACTCCGGCAATGCTGCGCTGGAGTACGTCGGTTATCGCCTGGGCGAGCCGGCATTTGATGTCAAAGAATGCGTATTGCGCGGTGTAACTTACGCCGTACCTTTGCGGGTAAAAGTGCGCCTGATCATTTTCGACAAAGAATCGTCGAACAAAGCGATCAAGGACATCAAAGAGCAAGAAGTCTACATGGGTGAAATCCCCCTGATGACTGAGAACGGTACCTTCGTAATCAACGGTACCGAGCGAGTAATCGTTTCCCAGTTGCACCGCTCCCCGGGCGTGTTCTTCGACCACGACCGTGGCAAGACGCACAGCTCCGGTAAGTTGCTGTACTCCGCGCGGATCATTCCTTACCGCGGTTCGTGGCTGGACTTCGAGTTCGACCCGAAAGACTGCGTATTCGTGCGTATTGACCGTCGTCGCAAGCTGCCTGCCTCGGTACTGCTGCGCGCGCTCGGCTATACCACTGAAGAAGTGCTGGACGCGTTCTATTCCACCAACGTATTCCACGTGAAGGGCGAGACCCTGAGCCTGGAGCTGGTGCCTCAGCGCCTGCGCGGTGAAATCGCAGTCCTGGATATCCAGGATGACAAAGGCAAGGTGATTGTCGAGCAGGGTCGTCGTATCACGGCTCGCCACATCAACCAGCTGGAAAAAGCCGGTATCAAAGAGCTGGACGTGCCTCTGGACTACGTCCTGGGTCGCACTACCGCCAAGGTCATCGTGCATCCGGCAACCGGCGAAATCCTGGCAGAGTGCAACACCGAGCTGAACACCGAGATCCTGGCGAAAATCGCCAAGGCCGGCGTCGTTCGCATTGAAACTCTGTACACCAACGATATCGACTGTGGTCCGTTCGTCTCTGACACGCTGAAGATCGACTCCACCAGCAACCAATTGGAAGCGCTGGTCGAGATCTATCGCATGATGCGTCCAGGCGAGCCGCCAACCAAAGACGCTGCCGAAACCCTGTTCAACAACCTGTTCTTCAGCCCTGAGCGCTATGACCTGTCTGCGGTCGGCCGGATGAAGTTCAACCGCCGTATCGGTCGTACCGAGATCGAAGGTTCGGGTGTGCTGTGCAAGGAAGACATCGTCGCGGTACTGAAGACCCTGGTCGACATCCGTAACGGTAAAGGCATTGTCGATGACATCGACCACCTGGGTAACCGTCGTGTTCGCTGCGTTGGCGAAATGGCTGAGAACCAGTTCCGCGTTGGCCTTGTGCGTGTTGAGCGTGCGGTCAAAGAGCGTCTGTCGATGGCTGAAAGCGAAGGCCTGATGCCGCAAGACCTGATCAACGCCAAGCCAGTGGCTGCGGCGGTGAAAGAGTTCTTCGGTTCCAGCCAGCTGTCCCAGTTCATGGACCAGAACAACCCGCTGTCCGAGATCACCCACAAGCGTCGCGTCTCTGCACTCGGCCCTGGCGGTTTGACTCGTGAACGTGCCGGCTTCGAAGTTCGTGACGTACACCCGACTCACTATGGTCGTGTTTGCCCGATCGAAACGCCGGAAGGTCCGAACATCGGTCTGATCAACTCCTTGGCGGCTTATGCGCGCACCAACCAGTACGGCTTCCTCGAAAGCCCGTACCGCGTGGTGAAAGACGCGCTGGTTACCGACGAGATCGTGTTCCTGTCCGCCATCGAAGAAGCTGATCACGTGATCGCTCAGGCTTCGGCCACGATGAACGACAAGAAGGTCCTGATCGACGAGCTGGTAGCTGTTCGTCACTTGAACGAGTTCACCGTCAAGGCGCCAGAAGACGTCACCTTGATGGACGTATCGCCGAAGCAGGTAGTTTCGGTTGCAGCGTCGCTGATCCCGTTCCTCGAGCACGACGACGCCAACCGTGCGTTGATGGGTTCGAACATGCAACGTCAAGCTGTACCCACCCTGCGCGCTGACAAGCCGCTGGTAGGTACTGGCATGGAGCGTAACGTAGCCCGTGACTCCGGCGTTTGCGTCGTGGCTCGTCGTGGCGGCGTGATCGACTCAGTCGACGCCAGCCGTATCGTGGTTCGTGTTGCCGATGACGAAGTTGAAACCGGCGAAGCTGGTGTCGACATCTACAACCTGACCAAGTACACGCGCTCCAACCAGAACACCTGCATCAACCAGCGTCCGCTGGTGCGTAAGGGTGATCGGGTTCAGCGTAGCGACATCATGGCCGACGGTCCGTCCACCGACATGGGTGAACTGGCGCTGGGTCAAAACATGCGCATCGCGTTCATGGCATGGAACGGCTTCAATTTCGAAGACTCCATCTGCCTGTCCGAGCGTGTGGTTCAGGAAGACCGCTTCACCACGATCCACATTCAGGAACTGACCTGTGTGGCACGTGACACCAAGCTTGGCCCAGAGGAAATCACTGCGGACATCCCGAACGTGGGTGAAGCTGCACTGAACAAGCTGGACGAAGCCGGTATCGTTTACGTAGGTGCTGAAGTTGGCGCGGGCGACATCCTGGTGGGTAAGGTCACTCCGAAAGGCGAGACCCAACTGACTCCGGAAGAGAAGCTGCTGCGTGCGATCTTCGGTGAAAAAGCCAGCGACGTTAAAGACACCTCCCTGCGTGTACCTACCGGTACCAAAGGAACTGTCATCGACGTACAGGTCTTCACCCGCGACGGCGTTGAGCGTGATGCTCGTGCCCTGTCGATCGAGAAGTCCCAGCTCGACGAGATCCGTAAGGACCTCAACGAAGAGTTCCGTATCGTTGAAGGCGCTACTTTCGAACGTCTGCGTTCCGCCCTGGTCGGCCGCAAAGCCGAAGGCGGCGCCGGTCTGAAGAAAGGTCAGGAAATTACTGACGAAGTGCTGGACGGTCTTGAGCATGGCCAGTGGTTCAAACTGCGCATGGCTGAAGATGCTCTGAACGAGCAGCTCGAGAAGGCTCAGGCCTACATCGTTGATCGCCGTCGCCTGCTGGACGACAAGTTCGAAGACAAGAAGCGCAAGCTGCAGCAAGGCGATGACCTGGCTCCAGGCGTGCTGAAAATCGTCAAGGTTTACCTGGCAATCCGTCGTCGCATCCAGCCGGGCGACAAGATGGCCGGTCGTCACGGTAACAAGGGTGTGGTCTCCGTGATCATGCCGGTTGAAGACATGCCGCACGATGCCAATGGCACCCCGGTCGACGTTGTCCTCAACCCGTTGGGCGTACCTTCGCGTATGAACGTTGGTCAGATCCTTGAAACTCACCTGGGCCTCGCGGCCAAAGGTCTGGGCGAGAAGATCAACCGCATGGTTGAAGAGCAGCGTAAGGTTGCCGAGCTGCGTAAATTCCTGCACGAGATCTATAACGAGATCGGCGGTCGTCAGGAAAGCCTTGATGACTTCTCGGACCAGGAAATCCTGGATCTGGCTCAAAACCTGCGTGGCGGCGTTCCTATGGCCACTCCAGTGTTCGACGGCGCCAAGGAAAGCGAGATCAAGGCCATGCTGAAACTGGCAGACCTGCCAGAAAGCGGCCAGATGCAGCTGACTGACGGCCGTACCGGCAACAAGTTCGAGCGCCCGGTTACCGTTGGCTACATGTACATGCTGAAGCTGAACCACTTGGTAGACGACAAGATGCACGCGCGTTCTACCGGTTCGTACAGCCTGGTTACCCAGCAGCCGCTGGGTGGTAAGGCGCAGTTCGGTGGTCAGCGTTTCGGGGAGATGGAGGTCTGGGCACTGGAAGCATACGGTGCCGCTTACACTCTGCAAGAAATGCTCACAGTGAAGTCGGACGATGTGAACGGCCGTACCAAGATGTACAAAAACATCGTGGATGGCGATCACCGTATGGAGCCGGGCATGCCCGAGTCCTTCAACGTGTTGATCAAGGAAATTCGTTCCCTCGGCATCGATATCGATCTGGAAACCGAATAACACGTGACGCGAATCGAGAGCGGGGCAGGACTGCCCGCTCTCTGCTCCGCCAGGAGGAAAGGCCTTGAAAGACCTACTGAATTTGCTGAAAAACCAGGGTCAAGTCGAAGAGTTCGACGCCATCCGTATCGGATTGGCATCGCCTGAGATGATCCGTTCGTGGTCGTTCGGTGAAGTTAAAAAGCCGGAAACCATCAACTACCGTACGTTCAAACCTGAGCGTGACGGCCTGTTCTGCGCCAAGATCTTTGGCCCGGTAAAGGATTACGAGTGCCTGTGCGGTAAGTACAAGCGCTTGAAGCACCGTGGCGTAATCTGCGAGAAGTGCGGCGTTGAAGTCGCGCTGGCAAAAGTTCGTCGTGAGCGCATGGCGCACATCGAGCTGGCTTCTCCGGTTGCCCACATCTGGTTCCTGAAATCGCTGCCGTCCCGTATCGGCCTGCTGATGGACATGACCCTGCGTGATATCGAGCGCGTTCTCTACTTCGAGAGCTATGTCGTTATCGATCCAGGCATGACCACCCTTGAAAAAGGCCAGCTGCTGAACGATGAGCAGTATTTCGAAGCGCTGGAAGAGTTCGGCGACGATTTCGATGCCCGCATGGGTGCCGAAGCTGTCCGTGAGCTGCTGCACGCTATCGACCTGGAGCACGAGATTGGTCGTCTGCGCGAAGAGATTCCGCAAACCAACTCCGAAACCAAAATCAAGAAGCTGTCCAAGCGTCTGAAGTTGATGGAAGCCTTCCAGGGTTCCGGCAACCTGCCAGAGTGGATGGTGCTGACCGTTCTGCCGGTTCTGCCGCCGGATCTGCGTCCACTGGTCCCGCTGGATGGCGGTCGCTTCGCGACTTCCGACCTCAACGACCTGTATCGTCGAGTGATCAACCGTAACAACCGCTTGAAGCGTCTGCTCGATCTGTCCGCACCGGACATCATCGTGCGCAACGAAAAGCGTATGTTGCAGGAAGCTGTCGACGCCTTGCTCGATAACGGTCGTCGTGGCCGCGCTATCACCGGTTCCAACAAGCGTCCTCTGAAATCCCTGGCTGATATGATCAAGGGTAAACAGGGTCGTTTCCGTCAGAACTTGCTCGGTAAGCGTGTTGACTACTCCGGTCGTTCGGTAATTACCGTAGGTCCGACCCTGCGTCTGCACCAGTGCGGTCTGCCGAAGAAAATGGCTCTCGAGCTGTTCAAACCGTTCATTTTCGGCAAGCTGGAAATGCGTGGTCTCGCTACCACCATCAAAGCTGCCAAGAAGATGGTCGAGCGCGAGCTGCCGGAAGTCTGGGACGTTCTCGCAGAAGTCATCCGCGAACACCCGGTTCTGCTCAACCGTGCACCGACCCTTCACCGTCTGGGTATCCAGGCGTTTGAACCGGTACTGATCGAAGGTAAGGCTATTCAGCTGCACCCTCTGGTCTGTGCTGCGTACAACGCCGACTTCGACGGCGACCAAATGGCCGTGCACGTACCGCTGACACTGGAAGCCCAGCTGGAAGCGCGTGCGTTGATGATGTCGACCAACAACATTCTGTCGCCAGCCAACGGTGAGCCAATCATCGTTCCTTCGCAGGACGTTGTACTGGGTCTGTACTACATGACGCGTGAAGCGATCAACGCCAAGGGCGAGGGTCGTGTGTTCGCGGATCTGCAGGAAGTTGACCGTGTGTTCCGTGCCGGCGAAGCCGCACTGCACGCCAAGGTCAAAGTGCGGATCAACGAAACCGTAAACGACCGTGATGGCGGCAGCGTGAGCAACACCCGCATCGTCGACACCACTGTCGGCCGCGCGCTGTTGTTCCAGGTTGTGCCAAAAGGTCTGTCGTACGACGTCGTCAACCTGCCAATGAAGAAAAAGGCGATTTCCAAGCTGATCAACCAATGCTACCGCGTGGTTGGTTTGAAAGAGACCGTGATCTTCGCTGACCAGTTGATGTACACAGGTTTTGCCTATTCGACCATCTCTGGCGTCTCCATCGGTGTTAACGACTTCGTTATTCCGGATGAGAAAGCCCGCATCATCAATGCTGCCACCGATGAAGTGAAAGAGATCGAAAGTCAGTACGCCTCCGGCCTGGTAACCCAGGGCGAGAAGTACAACAAAGTGATCGACCTCTGGTCCAAGGCGAACGACGAAGTTTCCAAGGCGATGATGGCCAACCTCTCGAAAGAGAAAGTCATCGACCGTCATGGCGTCGAAGTCGACCAGGAATCCTTCAACTCGATGTACATGATGGCTGACTCGGGTGCGCGGGGTTCCGCAGCACAGATTCGTCAGCTGGCCGGTATGCGTGGCCTGATGGCCAAGCCGGACGGTTCCATCATTGAAACGCCGATTACTGCGAACTTCCGTGAAGGTTTGAGCGTACTCCAGTACTTCATTTCGACTCACGGTGCTCGTAAGGGTCTTGCGGATACCGCGTTGAAAACGGCTAACTCCGGTTACCTGACTCGTCGTCTGGTAGACGTTGCACAAGATCTGGTTGTAACCGAGATCGATTGCGGCACCGAACACGGTCTGCTGATGACTCCGCACATTGAAGGCGGTGACGTTGTAGAGCCGTTGGGTGAGCGCGTATTGGGTCGTGTTATTGCCCGTGACGTATTCAAGCCGGGCACCGAGGACGTTATCGTTCCTGCTGGCACCCTGGTTGACGAAAAGTGGGTCGAGTTCATCGAGCTGAACAGCATCGACGAAGTGATCGTGCGTTCGCCAATCAGCTGCGAAACACGCTACGGCATCTGTGCCAAGTGCTATGGCCGTGACTTGGCTCGTGGTCACCAGGTGAACATCGGTGAAGCGGTCGGCGTTATCGCTGCCCAGTCCATCGGTGAGCCGGGTACCCAGCTGACGATGCGTACGTTCCACATCGGTGGTGCGGCAAGCCGGACCTCCGCGGCTGACAGCGTTCAGGTGAAGAATGGCGGTACCGTCCGTCTGCACAACCTGAAGCACGTTGAGCGAGTGGATGGCCACCTGGTGGCGGTATCCCGTTCCGGTGAGCTGGCAATCGCTGATGACTTCGGTCGTGAGCGCGAGCGTTACAAGCTGCCGTATGGTGCCGTTATTTCGGTTAAAGAGGGTGACAAGGTCGACGCTGGCGCCATCGTGGCCAAGTGGGATCCGCACACTCACCCAATCGTTACCGAAATGAAAGGTACCGTGACCTACGTGGGCATGGAAGAAGGCATCACGATCAAGCGTCAAACTGACGAATTGACCGGTATGACCAACATTGAAGTACTCGACGCCAAAGACCGTCCAGCTGCCGGTAAAGATATCCGTCCTGCTGTGAAGATGGTTGATGACAACGGCAAGGATCTCTTGCTGCCGGGTACCGACGTAATTGCTCAGTACTTCCTGCCTGCTAACGCCCTGGTCGGTGTAGCGGACGGTGCGAAAATCGCGATCGGTGACGTTATCGCTCGTATTCCGCAAGAGACTTCGAAGACCCGTGACATCACCGGTGGTCTGCCGCGTGTTGCCGACTTGTTCGAAGCCCGTCGTCCGAAAGAAGCTTCGATTCTGGCTGAAGTCAGCGGCACCATCGCGTTCGGTAAAGAGACCAAGGGCAAGCGCCGTCTGGTCATTACCCCGAACGACGGTAGCGATCCGTACGAAGAGCTGATTCCGAAGTGGCGTCACCTGAACGTGTTCGAAGGCGAACAGGTAAACCGCGGCGAAGTTATCTCCGACGGCCCGAGCGATCCACACGACATCCTGCGTCTGCTGGGTGTGAGTGCGCTGGCCAAGTACATTGTTAACGAGATCCAGGACGTTTACCGTCTGCAAGGCGTGAAGATCAACGATAAGCACATCGAGACCATCCTGCGTCAGATGCTGCGTAAAGTTGAAATCGCTGAATCCGGCGACTCCAGTTTCATCAAGGGCGACCAGATGGAATTGACTCACGTTCTGGTAGAGAACGAGCGTTTGAGCGGCGAAGACAAGTTTGTCTCCAAGTTCACTCGCGTTCTGCTGGGTATCACCAAGGCGTCGTTGTCCACCGAATCGTTCATCTCGGCGGCCTCCTTCCAGGAGACCACTCGCGTACTGACCGAAGCGGCGGTAACCGGCAAGCGCGATTACCTGCGCGGCCTGAAGGAAAACGTAGTCGTGGGTCGTCTGATCCCGGCGGGTACCGGTTTGGCTTATCACAGCGAGCGTAAGCGCCGCCGTGAAGCTGACAAGCCGTTGCGCGTGAGCGCCAGTGAAGTGGAAGCTGCACTGACCGAAGCGCTGAACTTGAGCGGTAACTGAGTTCTGCGATAAATGAGAGTAAGGCCCTGGTCGCTCCGTTCATCGAATCAAGACATTTTGTCGAGGTTGGATGGGTGGGGAGGTCGGGGCCTTGCCTTGACTGGGGACAAGATCCTCTTTAGACTCTTGTACCCCTAAATTTGGCGGGGATTCGTTCCTGTCATTTTGCTTTTCTTGCAAGACAATAGCGTCGCAAGACAACAGTGGAGCTAGTAGATGGCAACTATCAACCAGCTGGTACGTCAGCCGCGTAAGCGTATCGTCGAGAAATCCGACGTACCTGCGCTGCAGAACTGCCCGCAACGTCGTGGCGTGTGCACCCGTGTGTACACCACTACGCCGAAAAAACCTAACTCGGCACTGCGTAAAGTATGCCGTGTGCGTCTGACCAACGGTTTCGAGGTTTCCTCGTACATCGGTGGTGAAGGCCACAACCTGCAAGAGCACAGCGTGGTACTGATCCGCGGCGGTCGTGTAAAAGACTTGCCAGGTGTTCGTTACCACACCGTTCGCGGTTCTTTGGATACTTCCGGCGTTAAAGGTCGTAACCAGGGTCGTTCGAAGTACGGTACCAAGAAGCCTAAGTAGTAGCGGCTTTTTGTAAAACTGAATCATCTATTTTTCTGAGTCGATAAGAGTAAGGTCGGAGGCGTCCCGTAAGGGTGCTGATTCCGAGCGAACCTGAAGACCGTTTGAGGGCTTATCCATGCCAAGAAGACGCGTAGCAGCCAAGCGCGAAGTGCTTGACGATCCAAAATACGGAAGCCAAATCCTGGCCAAGTTCATGAACCACGTGATGGAAAGCGGCAAGAAAGCCGTTGCCGAGCGTATCGTTTATGGCGCGCTGGAAAAGGTTAAAGAACGCAAGAACAGCGACCCCCTGGAAATCTTCGAGAAAGCTCTCGACGCCATCGCTCCGCTGGTCGAAGTAAAGTCGCGCCGTGTAGGCGGTGCTACTTACCAGGTTCCGGTTGAAGTTCGTCCGTCCCGTCGTAACGCTCTGGCAATGCGCTGGTTGGTAGACTTCGCCCGTAAGCGCGGCGAGAAGTCTATGGCTCTGCGTTTGGCTGGCGAACTGTTGGACGCTGCCGAAGGTAAAGGTGCTGCAGTTAAGAAGCGTGAAGACGTGCACCGTATGGCTGAAGCTAACAAAGCTTTCTCGCACTACCGCTTCTAATTTTAGCGTCACTAATTTTGCGAGGGCTTTATGGCTCGTACTACACCGATTAATCGCTACCGTAACATTGGTATCGTTGCTCACGTGGATGCTGGTAAAACCACCACCACCGAGCGCGTCCTTTTTTACACTGGCAAAAGCCACAAAATGGGCGAGGTGCATGACGGCGCCGCGACCACGGACTGGATGGTGCAGGAGCAGGAGCGTGGTATTACCATTACTTCTGCTGCTATCACCGCCTTCTGGCAGGGTTCTGCGAAGCAGCACAAAGACCAATACCGCTTCAACGTTATTGATACCCCGGGCCACGTTGACTTCACCATTGAAGTTGAGCGTTCCCTGCGTGTACTCGACGGCGCGGTTGTTGTGTTCTGTGGTACTTCGGGTGTTGAACCTCAGTCCGAAACCGTATGGCGTCAAGCCAACAAGTACGGCGTTCCACGTATTGTTTACGTGAACAAGATGGACCGTGCTGGCGCAAACTTCCTGCGCGTGATCGCTCAGATCAAGCAGCGTCTGGGTCACACTCCGGTGCCTATCCAGTTGGCTATTGGTTCCGAAGACAATTTCCAGGGTCAGATCGATCTGATGACCATGGAAGCGGTTTACTGGAACGATGCTGACAAGGGTATGACTCCTCGTCGCGAAGCTATCCCTGCTGAACTGCAGGAACTGGCTGAAGAGTGGCGCAGCAACATGGTTGAGGCTGCGGCCGAAGCCAGCGAAGAGCTGATGAACAAATACCTCGAAGGCGAAGAGCTTTCCATCGAGGAAATCAAGGCCGCTCTGCGTCAGCGTACTATCGCTGGTGAGATCGTTCTGGCTGTTTGCGGTTCTTCCTTCAAGAACAAGGGTGTTCCCCTGGTTCTCGACGCCGTTATCGACTACCTGCCGGCTCCAACCGACATTCCTGCCATCAAGGGTACTGACCCGGATGACGAGGAAAAGCAAATGGAGCGTCATGCGGACGACAACGAGCCGTTCTCGGCTCTGGCGTTCAAGATCGCTACCGACCCATTCGTGGGTACCTTGACCTTCGTCCGCGTTTACTCGGGCGTGTTGGCCTCCGGCGACGGCGTGATCAACTCGGTCAAAGGCAAGAAAGAGCGTGTGGGTCGTATGGTGCAAATGCACGCAAACGCCCGTGAAGAAATCAAGGAAGTACGCGCTGGCGACATCGCGGCCTTGATCGGCATGAAGGACGTCACCACTGGTGAGACTTTGTGCAACGCTGACAAGCCAATCATCCTGGTTCGCATGGACTTCCCGGAGCCGGTTATTTCGGTTGCCGTAGAGCCTAAGACCAAGGATGACCAGGAAAAAATGGGTATCGCACTGGGCAAGCTTGCTCAGGAAGACCCGTCTTTCCGCGTCAAGACTGATGAAGAGACTGGTCAAACGATCATCTCCGGCATGGGCGAGCTGCACCTGGACATCCTGGTTGACCGGATGCGCCGTGAGTTCAACGTCGAAGCCAACATCGGTAAGCCTCAGGTTTCCTATCGTGAGCGCATCACGAAGAACTGTGAGATCGAAGGCAAGTTCGTTCGTCAGTCCGGCGGTCGTGGCCAGTTCGGCCATTGCTGGATCCGTTTTGCTCCTGCTGACGAAGGTCAGGAAGGTCTGCAATTCGTGAACGAAGTAGTGGGTGGTGTGGTTCCTAAGGAATACATCCCGGCTATCCAGAAGGGTATCGAAGAGCAGATGAAGAACGGCGTTGTTGCCGGCTATCCGCTGATCGGCCTGAAGGCTACCGTGTTTGATGGTTCTTACCACGACGTCGACTCGAACGAGATGGCGTTTAAGGTGGCTGCTTCCATGGCGACCAAGCAACTGGCCCAGAAGGGCGGTGGTGAGTTGCTTGAGCCGATCATGGCGGTAGAGGTTGTTACGCCTGAAGACTATATGGGTGACGTGATGGGCGACCTTAACCGTCGTCGCGGCATGATTTTGGGTATGGAAGACACGGTCTCCGGCAAAGTAATTCGTGCCGAAGTTCCGTTGGGCGAGATGTTCGGTTATGCGACCGACGTTCGTTCCATGTCCCAGGGTCGCGCAAGCTACTCTATGGAATTCAAAAAATACAATACAGCTCCGTCGCACATCGTCGAAACTGTAACCAAAAAACAAGGCTGATTCAGTCCTTTAGGCAAGGAGTTAATTGTCGTGGCTAAAGAAAAATTTGATCGTTCCCTACCGCACGTCAACGTTGGCACTATCGGTCACGTTGACCACGGTAAAACCACTCTGACCGCTGCTCTGACCCGCGTCTGCTCCGAAGTATTCGGTTCGGCTCGTGTTGACTTCGACAAGATCGACAGCGCACCAGAAGAAAAAGCTCGTGGTATCACCATCAACACCGCTCACGTTGAATACAACTCGAGCATTCGTCACTACGCTCACGTTGACTGCCCAGGTCACGCTGACTATGTGAAGAACATGATCACTGGTGCTGCCCAGATGGACGGCGCGATCCTGGTTTGCTCGGCCGCTGATGGTCCGATGCCACAAACCCGTGAGCACATCCTGCTGTCCCGTCAGGTAGGCGTTCCGTACATCGTGGTTTTCCTGAACAAGGCTGACCTGGTAGACGACGCTGAGCTGCTGGAACTGGTTGAGATGGAAGTGCGCGATCTGCTGAGCACTTACGACTTCCCAGGTGACGACACTCCAATCATCATCGGTTCCGCGCGTATGGCGCTGGAAGGCAATGACGAAAACGAGATGGGTACCACTGCCGTTAAGCGCCTCGTAGAGACTCTGGACAGCTACATCCCAGAGCCAGAGCGTGCTATCGACAAGCCATTCCTGATGCCAATCGAAGACGTATTCTCGATCTCCGGTCGTGGTACTGTTGTGACTGGTCGTATCGAGCGCGGTATCGTTCGCGTTCAAGATGCACTGGAAATCGTTGGTCTGCGTGACACCACCACCACCACCTGCACCGGTGTTGAGATGTTCCGCAAGCTGCTCGACGAAGGTCGTGCTGGCGAGAACTGCGGCGTTCTGCTGCGTGGCACCAAGCGTGACGACGTTGAGCGTGGTCAGGTTCTGGTTAAGCCGGGTTCGGTTAAGCCGCACACCAAGTTCACCGCAGAAGTTTACGTTCTGAGCAAGGAAGAAGGCGGTCGTCACACTCCGTTCTTCAAAGGCTACCGTCCACAGTTCTACTTCCGTACTACTGACGTGACCGGTAACTGCGAGCTGCCAGAAGGCGTTGAAATGGTAATGCCAGGTGATAACATTCAAATGACTGTTACCCTGATCAAAACCATCGCAATGGAAGACGGTCTGCGCTTCGCAATTCGTGAAGGCGGCCGTACCGTTGGTGCTGGTGTTGTAGCTAAAATCATCGAGTAAGCTCTTTTTGAGTTAGCTTTGATGCTTTGAGAAAGCCCCCGCTCAGCGGGGGCTTTTTTATTGGGTTGACACCTATCTGGGGCGTCTATAGAATTGCGCCTCCTTTTAACGGGCGTATTGCGCCCGGTGGGAATAGCAGCCGGAGTCTGAAATCCAATGCAAAATCAGCAAATCCGTATCAGGTTGAAGGCTTTTGATCATCGCCTGATCGACCAATCCACCCAGGAAATCGTGGAAACCGCGAAACGTACTGGTGCTCAAGTGCGTGGTCCAATTCCACTGCCTACCCGTAAAGAGCGGTTCACCGTTCTGGTCTCCCCGCACGTCAACAAAGACGCGCGTGACCAGTACGAGATCCGTACTCATAAGCGCGTTCTGGACATCGTCCAGCCAACGGATAAAACCGTTGATGCGCTTATGAAGCTTGATCTTGCGGCCGGTGTGGAAGTGCAGATCAGCCTCGGCTAAGACTCGGTCTTAGTCGTGTAACGCTCTGAAATGGGCGGCCATAGCGGGTGAAAGCCCCGTACACTCATGAGGTTTACAACATGACTATTGGTGTAGTCGGTCGTAAATGCGGTATGACCCGTATTTTCACCGAAGAAGGTGTCTCCATTCCGGTCACGGTCATTGAGATCGAGCCGAATCGCGTCACCCAGTTCAAAACTGAAGAGACCGATGGCTATCGTGCAGTGCAAGTCACTGTCGGCGAGCGTCGTGCTTCGCGTGTAACAGCAGCTCAGGCTGGCCACTTCGCCAAGGCGAACGTTGCCGCTGGTCGTACCGTAATGGAATTCCGCCTTGAAGAAGGCGAGTACCAGGCCGGCGATCTGATCAACGCTGAAATCTTCGCCGCTGGTCAACTGGTTGATGTAACCGGTCAGTCCAAAGGTAAAGGCTTCCAGGGTACGATCAAGCGTTGGAATTTCCGCGGGCAAGATAACACCCACGGTAACTCCGTATCCCACCGCGTTCCAGGCTCTATCGGCCAGTGCCAGACTCCTGGTCGTGTATTCAAGGGCAAAAAAATGTCCGGTCATATGGGCGCTGAGCGCGTGACCGTGCAGTCCCTCGAAGTAGTGCGCGTGGACGCTGAACGCAATCTGTTGTTGGTCAAGGGCGCTGTTCCTGGCGCTACTGGCGGCAACTTGGTTGTACGTCCAGCAGCCAAGGCTCGCGGTTAAGGGGAAGCTGACATGCAATTAAATGTAAATGACGCTCAAGCGATCGAAGTTTCCGAACTGACATTTGGCGGCGAATTCAACGAGACGCTGGTTCACCAAGCAGTCGTGGCCTACATGGCCGGCGGCCGTCAAGGTAGCAAGCAGCAAAAGACCCGTTCCGACGTTCGTGGTGGCGGTAAGCGCCCATGGCGTCAGAAAGGTACTGGCCGTGCTCGTGCCGGTACTATCCGTAGCCCAATCTGGCGTGGCGGCGGTACCACTTTCGCAGCTCGTCCTCAGGATCACTCCCAAAAGCTGAACAAGAAGATGTATCGCGCAGCAATGCGTTCCATCCTTGCTGAGCTGGTGCGTACTGATCGTCTGGTCGTGGTTCAGGATTTCGCCGTTGAGACGCCGAAAACCAAAGACCTGCTGGGCAAACTGAACAACATGAGCCTGACCGACGTTCTGATCGTGTCGGACGCTGTTGATCAGAACCTGTACCTGGCTGCTCGCAACCTGCCGCACGTAGATGTACGTGACGTGCAAGGTTCCGATCCAGTTAGTCTGATCGCATACGACAAGGTGTTGATCACCGTGTCGGCCGTGAAGAAATTCGAGGAGCTGCTGGGATGAACCAGGAACGCGTATTTAAAGTTCTGCTTGGCCCGCACGTTTCCGAGAAGGCTACGGTTCTGGCAGACAAGAAAGGCCAGTTCGTTTTCAAGGTTGCTACTGACGCAACCAAGCTGGAAATCAAGAAGGCCGTCGAAAGCCTGTTCAGCGTGAAAGTAGAGCGTGTTACTACCCTGAACGTTCTGGGTAAGAGCAAGCGCACTGCTCGCGGTCTGGGCAAGCGTAATGACTGGAAGAAGGCAGTTATCTCCCTTCAGCCAGGCCAAGATCTCGATTTCAGCAGCAGTGCTGAGTAAGGAAGGGGTGCATCATGGCAATCGTTAAATGCAAACCGACTTCCCCTGGCCGCCGTTTTGTGGTCAAGGTGGTCAACCAGGAGCTGCATAAAGGCGCTCCTCACGCACCGCTGCTCGAGAAGAAATCGAAGACTGGTGGTCGTAACAACAATGGTCGTATTACCACTCGTCACATCGGTGGTGGCCACAAGCAGCATTATCGTCTGGTCGACTTCCGTCGCAACGACAAAGATGGCATCGCTGCCACTGTCGAGCGTATCGAATACGATCCAAACCGTACTGCTCACATCGCTCTGCTGCTGTACGCAGATGGCGAGCGTCGCTACATCATCGCGCCTAAGGGCGTGAGCGCTGGCGACCAGCTGATCGCAGGTGCTCTGGCACCGATCAAGCCGGGCAACGCTTTGCAACTGCGTAACATTCCAGTTGGTAGCACCGTACACGGCATCGAATTGAAGCCAGGTAAAGGCGCTCAGATCGCTCGCTCCGCTGGTGCTTCGGCTCAGCTGATCGCTCGTGAAGGTGTCTACGTGACCCTGCGTCTGCGTTCTGGTGAGATGCGTAAAGTGCTGGCTGAATGCCGCGCGACCCTGGGCGAAGTCTCGAACTCCGAGCACAGCCTGCGTTCGCTGGGTAAAGCTGGTGCCAAACGCTGGCGTGGCGTTCGCCCAACCGTTCGTGGTGTTGCCATGAACCCGGTTGACCACCCACATGGTGGTGGTGAAGGTCGTACCTCTGGTGGTCGTCATCCGGTATCGCCATGGGGCTTCCCGACTAAGGGCGCGAAGACTCGTGGTAATAAGCGTACCGACAAAATGATCGTCCGTCGTCGCAAGTAAATAGAGGGATACGACAGTGCCACGTTCTCTGAAAAAAGGTCCTTTTATCGATCTTCACCTACTGAAGAAGATCGAAGTGGCGGCGGAAAAGAACGATCGCAAACCAGTTAAAACCTGGTCGCGTCGTTCGATGATCCTGCCACAAATGGTCGGTCTGACCATCGCAGTACACAACGGTCGTCAGCACGTCCCAGTTCTCGTGAACGAAGACATGGTCGGCCACAAACTGGGCGAGTTCGCCGGTACCCGCACTTATCGCGGGCACGTGGCTGACAAGAAAGCCAAGCGTTAAGGGGTTAGGAAATGGAAGTAGCCGCTAAGTTGTCGGGCGCTCGAATCTCCGCCCAGAAAGCCCGCTTGGTCGCCGACCAGATCCGCGGGAAGAAGGTGGGCGAAGCGCTCAACCTGTTGGCTTTCAGCAGTAAGAAAGCCGCCGAGATCATGAAGAAAGTGCTGGAGTCGGCCGTAGCCAACGCCGAGCATAACGAAGGCGCAGACGTTGATGACCTTAAGGTCAGCACCGTTTTCGTCAACGAAGGGCGTTCGCTGAAGCGCATCATGCCACGTGCCAAAGGCCGTGCTGATCGCATCGTCAAGCGGTCTTGCCATATCACTGTCAAGGTTGCTGACAAGTAACGGAGTCGAAGAGATGGGTCAGAAAGTACATCCCATTGGCATTCGCCTGGGAATCGTCAAGGAGCACACCTCCGTCTGGTACGCAGACGGTCGGACTTATGCGGACTACTTGTTCGCTGATCTGAAGGTGCGTGAGTATCTCCAAGACAAACTAAAAAGCGCGTCCGTAAGCCGTATCGATATCCATCGTCCGGCCCAAACTGCACGTATCACCATCCACACCGCTCGTCCAGGTATCGTTATCGGGAAGAAAGGTGAAGATGTTGAGAAACTGCGCCAGGACCTGACCAAGCAAATGGGTGTGCCTGTGCACATCAATATCGAAGAGATCCGCAAGCCGGAGCTCGACGGTATGCTGGTTGCGCAGAGCGTAGCTCAGCAGCTGGAGCGTCGCGTAATGTTCCGTCGCGCTATGAAGCGCGCTGTACAGAACGCAATGCGCATTGGTGCCAAAGGCATCAAAATCCAAGTGAGCGGTCGTCTCGGCGGTGCTGAAATCGCACGTACTGAATGGTATCGCGAAGGTCGTGTGCCACTGCACACCCTGCGTGCCGACATCGACTATGCCAACTACGAAGCTCACACCACTTACGGTGTGATCGGTGTAAAGGTTTGGATCTTCAAAGGCGAAGTAATTGGTGGTCGCCAAGAAGAACTGAAACCACAAGCACCAGCGCCTCGTAAAAAAGCTGCTAAGTAAGGGGTACGCCAAATGTTGCAACCAAAGCGTACGAAGTTCCGCAAGCAAATGACCGGTCACAACCGTGGCCTGGCATTGCGCGGTAGCAAAGTCAGCTTCGGCGAGTTCGCGCTGAAGTCTGTTGCTCGTGGTCGTCTCACCGCTCGTCAGATCGAGTCAGCGCGTCGTGCTCTGACCCGTCACGTAAAACGTGGCGGCAAGATCTGGATCCGTGTATTCCCGGACAAGCCGATCTCCAAGAAGCCTCTCGAAGTGCGGATGGGTAAAGGTAAGGGTAACGTGGAATACTGGGTTGCCCAGATTCAGCCAGGCAAAGTCCTGTATGAAATCGAGGGTGTTTCTGAAGAGCTGGCGCGTGAGGCTTTCGCCCTGGCTGCTGCAAAGCTGCCGCTCGCCACCTCCTTTGTTAAACGGACGGTGATGTGATGAAAGCGAATGAACTTCGTGAAAAATCCGCACAGCAGCTGAACGAGCAACTGCTCGGCTTGCTGCGCGACCAGTTCAATCTGCGCATGCAGAAAGCAACTGGCCAGTTGGGGCAGTCTCATCTGCTCTCGCAAGTTAAGCGTGACATCGCTCGCGTGAAGACTGTGCTCAACCAGCAGGCAGGTAAGTAATCATGGCTGAAGCCGAAAAAACTGTCCGTACGCTGACTGGCCGTGTTGTCAGCGACAAGATGGACAAAACCATCACCGTTCTGATCGAGCGTCGCGTTAAGCACCCGATCTACGGTAAATACGTTAAGCGTTCGACTAAGCTGCACGCGCACGACGAAACCAATCAGTGCCACATCGGCGACAAAGTCACTATTCGTGAAACTCGTCCTTTGGCCAAGACCAAGTCTTGGGCGCTGGTTGATGTTCTCGAACGCGCTGTGGAAGTCTAAGGACTAGGGGTCGGAGAAATTATATGATTCAGACTCAATCCATGCTCGATGTGGCCGATAACAGCGGCGCTCGCCGCGTTATGTGCATCAAGGTGCTGGGTGGCTCCCATCGTCGTTACGCTGGTATCGGTGACATCATCAAAGTGACCGTCAAGGAAGCAATTCCTCGCGGTAAAGTGAAAAAAGGCCAAGTGATGACTGCTGTTGTAGTCCGCACTCGTCACGGCGTACGTCGTGCTGATGGCTCCATTATCCGCTTTGATGGCAACGCTGCTGTTCTTCTGAACAACAAGCAAGAGCCGATCGGCACCCGTATCTTTGGGCCAGTGACCCGTGAACTTCGTACTGAGAAGTTCATGAAGATCGTCTCGCTCGCCCCAGAAGTGCTGTAAGGAGATCCGACATGCAAAAGATTCGTCGTGACGACGAGATCATCGTGATCGCCGGCAAAGACAAAGGTAAGCGCGGTAAGGTGCTGAAGGTTCTTGCTGACAACCGTCTGGTTGTTGGTGGTCTGAACCTGGTCAAGCGTCATACCAAGCCTAACCCGATGTCGGGCGTACAGGGCGGTATCGTCGAGAAAGAAGCGCCACTGCACGCTTCCAACGTCGCCATCTTCAACGGCGAAACCAACAAGGCTGACCGCGTTGGTTTCAAAGTAGAAGACGGTAAGAAAATTCGTGTCTTCAAGTCGACCCAAAAAGCGGTTGATGCTTGAACACTGCTAGGTAGAAGACCATGGCACGACTAAAAGAGATTTACCGGAAGGAAATCGCTCCGAAACTTAAGGAAGAACTTAAGCTTTCGAACGTGATGGAAGTTCCGCGCGTTACCAAGATCACCCTGAACATGGGTCTGGGCGAAGCGATCGGCGACAAAAAAGTCATCGAGCACGCTGTTGCTGACCTGGAAAAGATCACCGGCCAGAAAGTCGTTGTGACCTACGCTCGCAAATCCATCGCTGGCTTCAAAGTCCGCGAAGGATGGCCGATCGGCGTCAAAGTGACCCTGCGCCGTGAGCGTATGTACGAGTTCCTGGATCGTCTGCTGTCGATCTCCCTGCCTCGGGTTCGCGACTTCCGCGGCCTGAATGCCAAGTCCTTCGATGGTCGTGGCAACTACAGCATGGGCGTGAAAGAGCAGATCATTTTCCCGGAAATCGACTACGACAAGATCGATGCTCTCCGCGGTCTGGACATTACCCTGACCACCACTGCCAAGAACGATGACGAAGGCCGCGCTCTGCTGCGTGCTTTCAAATTCCCGTTCCGCAACTGATTGGAGTAGGAAAATGGCCAAGAAGAGCATGAAGAACCGTGAGCTGAAGCGTCAGCTCACCGTTGCCAAGTACGCCAAAAAGCGTGCAGCACTGAAAGCAATCATCGTTGATCTGAACGCAAGTCCAGAAGCGCGTTGGGAAGCTACAGTTGCTCTGCAAAAGCAGCCACGTGACGCTAGCGCTTCGCGCATGCGTAACCGCTGCCGCCTGACCGGTCGTCCACACGGCGTTTACCGCAAGTTCGGCCTTGGCCGTAACAAACTGCGTGAAGCGGCAATGCGTGGTGACGTACCAGGTCTGGTTAAAGCCAGCTGGTAAGTACTTTCGAAGTCTCGGCGTTCGGGTTTGCAAGAACCTGACCGTCGGTGGCCTTGAATCTGGATCAAGCCCCTTTTGGGGCTTGATTCATTTCTGGGGTGTGTCTAGAATACCCGGCTCGCCTGAGCCCGTGTTTTCTATGCTCGGAGATTCTCGGCGACACGTAGTAGCCGCAAGGCTAATTTTTCTGTATTAGGAGCGTCTAGCCCATGAGTATGCAGGACCCGTTAGCGGACATGCTAACTCGAATCCGTAATGCCCAGATGGCTGAAAAGTCCGTCGTAAGCATGCCATCTTCCACGTTGAAGGTAGCTGTTGCCAAAGTCCTGAAGGACGAAGGTTACATTGCGGGTTATCAGATCAGCAGCGAAACCAAACCACTGCTGTCTATCGAGCTGAAATACTTCGAAGGCCGTCCGGTTATCGAAGAAGTGAAGCGCGTTAGCCGTCCAGGCCTGCGTCAGTACAAGTCCGTCGAAGATCTGCCGAAAGTTCGTGGCGGTCTCGGTGTGTCTATCGTCTCCACCAACAAAGGTGTGATGACTGATCGTGCTGCGCGCGCTGCCGGTGTCGGCGGCGAAGTTCTTTGCACTGTGTTCTAAGGGGGGATAAGCATGTCTCGCGTCGCTAAGAACCCCGTTAAGCTGCCAGCCGGCGTCGAAGTAAAATTCGCAGGCCAACAGCTTTCGGTGAAGGGTGCCAAGGGCACTCTCGAACTGAACATCCATTCGTCCGTTGAGATCGTTGAAGAAGCTGGTGAGCTGCGTTTCGCTGCTCGCAATGGCGATCAACAGACTCGCGCAATGGCTGGTACCACTCGTGCGTTGGTTAACAACATGGTCCAAGGCGTAAGCCAAGGCTTCGAGCGCAAGCTCCAGCTGGTCGGTGTTGGTTACAAAGCGCAAGCAAAAGGCACAGTGCTGAACCTGGCTCTTGGCTTCTCGCACCCAGTGGATTACGAACTGCCGGAAGGCATCACCGCTGAGACTCCTAGCCAGACCGATATCCTGATCAAGGGCATCGACAAGCAGCTGGTAGGTCAAGTGGCCGCCGAGATCCGCGACTTCCGTCCACCAGAGCCGTACAAAGGCAAAGGTGTGCGCTACGCGGACGAAGTCGTCCGTCGTAAAGAAGCCAAGAAGAAGTAGGGCATAGCAAATGACCGACAAAAAAGTTACTCGACTGCGTCGCGCTCGCAAAGCACGCCTGAAAATGCACGAACTCGAAGTCGTGCGTCTCTGCGTGTTCCGCTCTTCGCAGCACATCTACGCCCAGGTCATTTCGGCCGACGGCAACAAAGTCCTGGCAAGCGCCTCGACTTTGGATAAAGAACTGCGTGATGGCGCCACTGGCAACATCGACGCGGCCACTAAGGTTGGCCAGCTGGTCGCTACGCGTGCTAAGGCCGCTGGCGTCTCGCAGGTGGCTTTCGACCGCTCTGGCTTCAAGTACCACGGCCGCGTTAAAGCGCTGGCTGATGCTGCTCGTGAAGCTGGGCTGGAGTTCTAAGTTATGTCAAATAACGACCAAAAGCGCGACGAAGGCTACATCGAGAAGCTGGTTCAAGTTAACCGCGTAGCCAAAACCGTTAAAGGCGGCCGTATCTTCACTTTCACTGCGTTGACCGTGGTTGGTGATGGTAAAGGGCGTGTTGGCTTCGGCCGTGGCAAGTCGCGTGAAGTGCCTGCTGCGATCCAGAAGGCAATGGAAGCTGCTCGCCGCAACATGATCCAGGTTGATCTGAACGGCACTACCCTGCAGTACGCAATGAAGTCCGCTCACGGCGCTTCGAAGGTGTACATGCAGCCTGCTTCTGAAGGTACCGGTATCATCGCTGGCGGCGCAATGCGTGCCGTTCTCGAAGTTGCTGGCGTTCAGAACGTTCTGGCCAAGTGCTACGGCTCGACTAACCCGGTAAACGTGGTTCACGCCACTTTCAAGGGTTTGAAAGCAATGCAGTCTCCTGAATCCATTGCCGCCAAGCGTGGCAAAAGCGTCAAGGAGATCTTCTGATCATGGCTACCGTTAAAGTTACGCTGATCAAAAGCATGACCGGCCGCATCCCTAACCACAAACTGTGCGTTAAGGGTCTGGGTCTGCGTCGCATCGGTCACACTGTAGAAGTCCAGGATACTCCCGAGAATCGCGGGATGATCAACAAGGCTTACTACATGCTGCGTGTCGAGGGTTAATCGATGAAACTCAATGATCTGAGTCCAGCGCCGGGTTCCCGTCGCGAAAAGCATCGTCCGGGCCGTGGTATCGGTAGCGGTTTGGGTAAGACTGGTGGCCGTGGTCACAAAGGTCAGACTTCCCGCTCCGGTGGCACCATTGCTCCAGGCTTTGAAGGCGGTCAACAGCCGCTGCATCGTCGCCTGCCGAAGTTCGGTTTCGTTTCCCTGAAGGCCATGGACCGCGCAGAAGTGCGTCTGTCCGAGCTGGCTAAAGTGGAAGGCGACATCGTCACCGTGCAGTCCCTGAAAGATGCCAACGTGATCAACGTCAACGTTCAGCGTGTGAAAATCATGCTGTCCGGCGAAGTTACTCGCGCTGTCACCATCGGAAAGGGAATCGGCGCCACCAAAGGTGCGCGTGCGGCTATCGAAGCAGCTGGCGGCAAGTTCGAGGAATAAATGGCTAAGCAAGGTGCTCTCTCTGCGCTCGGCAAAGGCGGTATGTCTGAACTCTGGGCTCGTCTGCGTTTTCTGTTCCTGGCGATTATCGTCTACCGAATAGGCGCACACATCCCGGTTCCAGGTATCAACCCGGACCGACTCGCGGACCTGTTTCGACAGAATGAGGGGACCATTCTTAGCTTGTTCAACATGTTTTCCGGCGGCGCGCTGGAACGGATGAGCATTTTTGCGCTGGGGATCATGCCGTACATTTCGGCATCGATCATCATGCAATTGATGACAGCCGTCAGCCCGCAGCTGGAGCAGTTGAAGAAGGAAGGTGAAGCTGGCCGTCGCAAGATCAGCCAGTACACCCGCTACGGCACTGTCGTCCTCGCTCTTGTTCAGGCTATTGGCATGTCCATTGGTCTGGCGGGGCAGGGCGTTGCGTTCACTGGTGACTTTGGCTTCCATTTCGTCGCGGTATCCACGTTTGTGGCTGGTGCGATGTTCATGATGTGGCTGGGTGAGCAGATTACTGAGCGTGGTGTTGGCAACGGTATCTCGATGTTGATTTTTTCGGGTATCGTCGCCGGTCTTCCGAGAGCGATCGGGCAGTCTTTCGAGTCTGCGCGTCAGGGTGATATCAACATCTTTGCCCTGGTTGCCATCGGTTTGCTGGCAGTAGCGATTATCGGTTTCGTGGTGTTCATTGAGCGTGGTCAGCGTCGTATTGCTGTTCACTACGCCAAGCGTCAGCAGGGCCGCAAGGTCTTCGCTGCGCAGACCAGCCACTTGCCGCTGAAGGTGAACATGGCCGGTGTTATTCCGGCTATTTTCGCGAGCAGCATCTTGCTGTTCCCGGCTTCGTTGGGTGCCTGGTTCGGCCAGTCTGAAGGTATGGGCTGGTTGCAGGACATCTCGCAGTCGATCGCTCCTGGTCAGCCGTTGAATATTCTGCTGTTTAGTGCAGGGATTATTTTCTTCTGCTTCTTCTATACGGCGTTGATGTTCAATCCGAAAGACGTAGCGGAAAACCTGAAGAAGTCCGGTGCCTTTATTCCGGGCATCCGTCCAGGTGAGCAGTCTGCGCGCTACATTGATGGCGTTCTGACTCGCTTGACCATGTTCGGTGCTCTTTACATGACGGCCGTCTGCCTGTTGCCCCAGTTCCTGGTGGTTGCAGCCAACGTACCGTTCTACCTTGGCGGGACCTCGTTGCTGATCGTGGTCGTGGTTGTGATGGACTTCATGTCCCAAGTACAATCGCACCTCGTTTCGCACCAGTACGAATCCCTGATGAAGAAAGCCAACCTGAAGGGTTACGGCAGCGGCATGTTGCGCTGAGTACCCATAAGGTTCGAGGAGTTGGTGATGAAAGTTCGTGCATCGGTGAAAAAGCTGTGCCGTAACTGCAAGATTATTCGCCGCGAAGGTGTTGTTCGAGTAATTTGCAGCGCGGAACCGCGTCACAAACAGCGCCAAGGCTGAGTGTGATTGTGCTTCAAGCCCGGCAGCTAGTGCGCTGCCGGGTTGATTATTTGTTATTACAGCGATATTATCTCGCGCCCTATTTCTTGGCTTCCGGGGCGTAGGTAGCTGTCAATTGGAGTCCCACTGAATGGCCCGTATTGCAGGCGTTAACATTCCAGATAACAAGCATACTGTTATCTCGCTGACCTACATCTATGGTGTTGGTCGCACTACTGCACAGAAAATTTGTGCAGAGACTGGGGTAAACCCAGCAGCAAAGATCAAAGATCTGAGCGACGAGCAAATTGAACAGCTGCGTGGCGAAGTGGCGAAGTTCACCACTGAAGGTGACCTGCGTCGCGAAATCAACATGAAAATCAAGCGCTTGATGGACCTCGGTTGCTATCGCGGTCTGCGTCATCGTCGTGGTCTGCCAGTACGCGGTCAGCGTACCAAGACCAACGCGCGTACCCGTAAAGGTCCGCGTAAGCCGATCCGCAAGTAATCGCCCCAGCGAATCGACAGGAATTTAATCATGGCAAAACCTGCTGCTCGTCCTCGTAAAAAAGTTAAAAAGACAGTGGTTGATGGCATCGCCCACATCCATGCATCTTTTAACAACACCATCGTGACCATTACCGACCGTCAAGGTAACGCTCTTTCCTGGGCTACCTCCGGTGGTTCGGGTTTCCGCGGTTCCCGCAAGTCCACCCCGTTTGCCGCTCAAGTAGCTGCTGAACGTGCTGGTCAAGCTGCGCTGGAATACGGCCTGAAAAACCTCGACGTCAACGTCAAAGGTCCAGGTCCAGGTCGTGAATCCGCAGTCCGCGCTTTGAACGGCTGTGGCTACAAGATCGCCAGCATCACCGACGTGACGCCAATCCCGCACAACGGGTGCCGTCCGCCGAAGAAGCGCCGCGTGTAATCCAGGAGATTGTAAAGAATGGCTCGTTACATTGGTCCAAAATGCAAACTCGCTCGTCGCGAAGGCACCGATCTCTTCCTGAAGAGCGGCGTGCGCGCGATCGAATCGAAGTGCAACATTGAAGCAGCACCTGGTATCCACGGCCAACGCCGCGGTCGCCAGTCCGATTACGGCACCCAACTGCGTGAAAAGCAGAAAGTACGTCGTATCTACGGCGTTCTCGAGCGTCAATTCAGCGGCTACTACAAAGAAGCTGCTGGCAAGAAAGGCGCAACCGGCGAAAACCTGTTGCAGCTGCTCGAATGCCGTCTGGACAACGTTGTATACCGTATGGGCTTTGGTTCGACTCGTGCCGAATCCCGTCAGCTGGTATCGCACAAGTCGATCAGCGTAAACGGTCAAACCGTTAACGTTCCGTCCTACCAGGTTCGTGCTGGTGACGTGGTCGCTGTTCGCGAGAAAGCAAAAAACCAACTTCGCATTGTCCAAGCTCTCGATCTGTGTGCCCAACGTGGCCGCGTAGAATGGGTAGAAGTAGACACTGAGAAGAAGTCGGGCGTTTTCAAGAACGTTCCAGCTCGCAGTGATCTGTCCGCCGACATCAACGAAAGCCTGATTGTCGAGCTCTACTCCAAGTAAGGGCTAGAAAATAGGTGCATCCATGCAGATTTCGGTAAATGAGTTCCTGACACCCCGCCACATTGATGTGCAGGTTGTCAGTCCAACCCGCGCCAAGATCACTCTCGAGCCTCTCGAGCGTGGCTTTGGCCACACCCTGGGCAACGCGCTGCGCCGCATCCTGTTGTCCTCAATGCCCGGCTGTGCAGTAGTCGAGGCCGAGATTGACGGTGTGCTCCACGAGTACAGCGCCATCGAAGGTGTACAGGAAGACGTAATTGAAATCCTGTTGAACCTTAAAGGTCTGGCTATCAAGCTGCACGGCCGTGACGAAGTTACGCTGACCTTGTCGAAGAAGGGTTCGGGGGTGGTTACCGCTGCCGATATTCAGCTGGATCATGATGTCGAGATCGTTAATCCCGATCACGTAATCGCTAACCTGGCGTCTAATGGCGCCCTGAACATGAAGCTCGTAGTAGCTCGTGGTCGTGGTTATGAACCGGCCGACTCGCGTCAGAGCGATGAGGACGAAAGCCGCAGCATCGGTCGCTTGCAGCTTGACTCTTCGTTCAGCCCGGTTCGCCGCATCGCATACGTGGTGGAAAACGCCCGTGTCGAGCAGCGTACTAACCTGGACAAGCTGGTTATTGATCTGGAAACCAACGGTACTCTGGATCCTGAAGAGGCTATCCGCCGCGCTGCAACCATTCTGCAACAGCAGTTGGCTGCGTTCGTCGACCTCAAAGGTGACAGCGAACCAGTGGTAATCGAGCAGGAAGACGAGATCGATCCGATCCTGCTTCGCCCGGTTGACGATCTGGAACTGACTGTACGTTCGGCTAACTGCCTTAAGGCGGAAAACATCTACTACATCGGCGACCTGATTCAGCGTACCGAAGTAGAGCTGTTGAAGACTCCGAACCTTGGCAAGAAATCCTTGACTGAAATCAAGGACGTTCTGGCCTCCCGCGGTCTGTCCCTCGGCATGCGCCTCGACAACTGGCCGCCTGCAAGTCTTAAGAAGGACGACAAGGCGACTGCCTGATCGTCGTAATCACCGAACGTAGTGTTTGGTAAGGAATGAACCATGCGTCATCGTAAAAGTGGTCGTCACCTGAGCCGCACCAGCTCGCACCGCAAGGCCATGTTCCAAAACATGGCGGTGTCGCTGTTCGAGCACGAGCTGATCAAAACTACTCTGCCAAAAGCTAAAGAACTGCGTCGCGTTGCTGAGCCGCTGATCACTTTGGCCAAGACAGACAGCCTGGCTAACCGCCGTCTGGCTTTCGACCGTACTCGTTCGAAAGCTATCGTTGGTAAGCTCTTCAACGACCTGGGCAAGCGTTACGCTACCCGTGAGGGTGGCTACCTGCGCATCCTCAAGTGCGGTTTCCGCGCTGGCGACAACGCGCCTATGGCGTACGTCGAGTTGGTTGATCGTGCTACCGGCGGTGAAGCTGTATCCGCTGAGTAAGACGTCAGTCTGAAACAAAGAACCGGGCCTAGTGCCCGGTTTTTTGTGGGCGTTTCAAAAGTACTGGCCCGTTCAAGTTAATTAGTTTTTCTCTATCGATTGAGGAGATCTAATGAATTAGATGATGTCATGTTGATCGTCGATACTTCCCTAAGCCGATTAGCCGGCCGTTTGAGACCGATAAAGGAAGAGATCGCATGAGCCATAATAAAACCCTTACCACCGCCAGCGGCGCTCCGGTCGCCGACAACCAGAATTCCCGCTCTGCCGGCCCACGTGGCCCGCTGCTGCTCGACGACTTCCATCTGATCGAGAAGCTCGCTCACTTCAATCGTGAAAATATCCCTGAGCGTCGTGTTCACGCCAAGGGTTCGGGGGCTTACGGTACGTTTACCGTTACCCGTGATATCACCCAGTACACTAGCGCGAAACTGTTTGAATCGATCGGCAAGCAAACGCCGACCTTCCTGCGATTCTCCACCGTCGGTGGCGAACGGGGCTCGGCTGATACCGAGCGCGATCCGCGTGGCTTCGCATTGAAGTTCTACACCGAGGAAGGAAACTGGGACATTGTGGGTAACAACACGCCAGTGTTCTTTATCCGAGATCCGTTGAAGTTCCCGGACTTTATCCACACCCAGAAGCGCCTGCCGCAAAGCAACCTCAAGAGTGCCCAGGCGATGTGGGACTTCTGGTCGCACTCTCCCGAGGCTTTGCACCAGGTCACGATCCTGTTTTCCGATCGCGGAATCCCTGATGGATACCGTCACATGCACGGTTTCGGTAGCCATACCTACAGCCTCATCAACGCCACTGGTGAGCGCCACTGGGTCAAATGGCACTACAAGACCCAACAGGGGATCAAGAACCTGGCACCGGCGGAAGCTGCGCGCCTGGCCGGCACCGATCCTGATTACGCGCAGAGAGACTTGTTCGAGGCTATTGAGCGCGGCGAGTACCCGAAATGGAGCGTGTGCATCCAGGTAATGACCGAGGCCCAGGCCGCCGCGCACTATGAGAACCCCTTCGATGTCACTAAAACCTGGTCGCAGAAAGAGTTCCCGTTGATAGAGGTAGGTGTCCTGGAACTCAACCGGAATCCTCTGAACTACTTCGCAGAAGTTGAGCAAGCCGCTTTCGGCCCCAGCAATATGGTGCCGGGGGTGGGACTGTCGCCAGACCGAATGCTGCAAGGCCGTGTGTTCGCCTACGCCGATGCGCACCGCTACCGTATTGGCACCAATCACCAGCAACTGCCGGTGAACGCCCCACGTAGCCCGGTCAATACCTACCAGCGCGATGGTTCGATGGCATTTGGCAGCAATGGTGGTGCGACGCCGAACTACGAGCCGAACAGCTACGTCGATTCGCCGAAGCAGGCGCCTCGGTACGCCGAACCTGCGTTGGCACTGAGCGGTGCGGCCGATCGGTACGATCATCGCGAAGACACGGACTACTACAGTCATGCCGGCGCGCTCTTCCGCCTGATGAGTGACCAGCAGAAGGCGTTGCTGGTGGGCAACATCGCGGGAGCGATGGCGGGTGTATCGAGTGATGTCGTCGACCGTCAATTGCAGCATTTCTTCCGGGCCGATCCAGCGTATGGAGAAGCAATCGCAACGCTGCTCAACGTACAGCTTAACGAAGTCTAAACGAGAAGCATAACCGCCTGCATTTGGGCGGTTTTTGCGTTATTTCAGCTGCTTTTCTCAGAATATCTTCGCTTTTATTGCGTCTTGCGAGTGACGTTATGGCCGGGTTGGTTCAAACTACAGACTTTCAAGCAGGGAGATGTAGGGCGATGCAAGGCCACCCAGACGTTATCGATTACCTCAACACGTTGCTGACCGGCGAACTGGCCGCGCGTGACCAATATTTCGTTCACTCGCGGATGTATGAGGACTGGGGATTCACCAAGCTCTACGAACGAATCAACCACGAGATGGAAGAAGAAGCGGGTCATGCTGACGCGCTGATGCGCCGGATCCTGATGCTGGAAGGTACGCCGCGCATGCGTCCAGACGATCTCGATGTAGGCACCACCGTGCCGGAGATGCTCGAAGCCGATTTGCGTCTGGAGTACAAAGTCCGCGCTGCGCTGTGTAAGGGCATCGCGCTCTGCGAGCAGCACAAGGACTATGTCAGCCGCGAGATGTTGCGTATTCAGCTCAACGATACCGAAGAAGATCACACTTACTGGCTGGAAAAACAGTTGGGCCTGATAAAATTGATCGGTCTGGAGAATTACCTGCAATCCCACGCTTGATCTAGCGGACGCTATCGCGAGCCAGCTTTGCTCCCGCAGAGCGAGCGGATTCAAAAAAGCCCCTGTCACTGTTGTAGTGACAGGGGCTTTTTCATGGAGCGGAATCAGGCCCGATCACGTTCCAGCAGCGGTTTGAGGTAGTAACCGGTATGAGATTGCTTCATCTCGGCGACTTCTTCCGGTGTACCGACGGCAATGATCTGACCGCCTTTGGAGCCGCCTTCCGGCCCCAAGTCCACCAGCCAGTCGGCGGTCTTGATCACGTCCAGGTTGTGCTCGATCACCACCACCGTATTACCGTGGTCGCGCAGTCGATGCAGCACGTCGAGCAACTGCTGGATATCCGCGAAGTGCAGGCCGGTTGTCGGTTCGTCGAGGATGTACAGGGTCTTGCCGGTATCGCGCTTGGACAGCTCGCGGGACAGCTTGACGCGCTGGGCCTCACCGCCCGAGAGGGTGGTCGCCGATTGCCCCAGCTTGATGTAGGACAGGCCGACATCCATCAGCGTCTGGAGCTTGCGCGCCAGGGCCGGTACCGCGTCAAAGAACTCCCGGGCTTCCTCGATGGTCATTTCGAGGGTCTCGTGGATGCTCTTGCCTTTGTACTTGATCTCCAGGGTTTCGCGGTTGTAGCGCTTGCTCTTGCAGACGTCGCACGGCACATAGATGTCCGGCAGGAAGTGCATTTCCACCTTGATCAGGCCATCGCCCTGACAGGCTTCGCAGCGCCCCCCCTTCACGTTGAATGAGAACCGGCCCGGGCCATAGCCGCGGGAGCGGGATTCCGGCACGCCGGCGAACAGCTCGCGAATCGGCGTGAACAACCCGGTGTAAGTCGCCGGATTCGAACGCGGGGTGCGTCCGATCGGGCTTTGGTCGATATCGACGACTTTATCCAGGTGCTCCAGACCCTTGATGCTGTCGTGGGCAGCGGCTTCGAGGGTGGTTGCGCCATTCAGCGCCGTGGCACTCAAAGGAAACAGCGTGTTGTTGATCAGCGTCGATTTGCCTGAGCCGGACACGCCGGTGACACAGGTCAGCAGACCAATCGGGATGTCCAGGTCGACATTGCGCAAGTTGTTGCCACGGGCGCCCTTGAGCGACAGCGACAGCTTCTTGTTACGTGGCGTGCGTTTGGCCGGGACAGCGATTTTCACGCGGCCCGACAGGTATTTGCCGGTAAGGGAATCCGGATGCGACATCACTTCGGCAGGCGTGCCCTCGGCCACGATATGGCCGCCATGAACGCCGGCGCCCGGGCCGATATCCACCACGTAGTCCGCCAGGCGAATCGCATCTTCGTCGTGCTCGACCACGATCACCGTATTACCGATGTCGCGCAGGTGTTTCAGGGTGCCGAGCAGGCGATCGTTATCCCGTTGGTGCAATCCGATCGAAGGTTCGTCGAGGATGTAGAGAACGCCGACCAAACCCGCACCGATCTGGCTGGCCAGTCGAATGCGCTGCGCCTCACCGCCTGACAGCGTATCCGCGCTTCGGTCCAGCGACAGGTAGTCGAGGCCGACGTTGACCAGGAACTGCAGGCGTTCGCGAATTTCCTTGAGAATCTTGTCGGCAATCTCGCCGCGGCGGCCGGTCAGTTTCAGCTCGCCGAAATAATCGCAGGCATCGCCGATGGGCAGGTTGGTCACCGCCGGCAGGGTTTTCTCGCCCACCCACACATGCCTTGCTTCACGTCGCAGGCGAGTGCCGCGGCAGTCCGGGCAGGACTGGGTGCTCAGGAACTTGGCCAGCTCTTCGCGAACCGAAGCCGACTCGGTTTCGCGATAGCGACGTTCCAGGTTCGGCACGATGCCTTCGAACGGGTGCGAGCGCTTGACGATGTCGCCCCGGTCATTCAGGTATTTGAAGTCGACGTTTTGCGAGCCGCTGCCGTGAAGGATCTGC
This sequence comes from Pseudomonas fluorescens, assembly GCF_902498195.1. Taxonomy (GTDB): domain Bacteria; phylum Pseudomonadota; class Gammaproteobacteria; order Pseudomonadales; family Pseudomonadaceae; genus Aquipseudomonas; species Aquipseudomonas fluorescens_BU. The sequence goes on from NZ_CABVIY010000009.1 coordinate 37,494, forward strand.
TTCTGCTGATCGGCTGGCAGTTCGTTGAACGGTACTTCCAGGCTGAATTTGAAGTGGGACGCCAGCGAGCCGAGCATCTGGAAATAATAGACGTTGCGCCGGTCCCAGCCGCGAATCGCACCTTCGGCCAGGGTCAGTTCGCCATTGACCAATCGCTTGATGTCAAAGAACTGTTTCACCCCCAGGCCATCGCAGGTCGGGCAAGCGCCGGCCGGGTTGTTGAAGGAAAACAGTTTCGGCTCGAGTTCGCTGATGGCATGGCCGCAAATCGGGCAGGCGAAGCGCGCGGAGAAGATCATCTCCTCGCCCGGTTCATCGTCCATGGGCGCCACCAGGGCAATGCCGTCCGCCAGCTTCAGCGCGGTCTCGAAGGATTCGGCCAGGCGTTGTTGCAGGTCGGCCCGGACCTTGAAGCGATCGACCACGACGTCGATGGTATGTTTTTTCTGTTTGTCGAGCTTGGGCGCTTCGTCCAGCTCATACAGCTTGCCGTTGATCCGGGCGCGAACGAAACCCTGGGCTCGCAGCTCTTCAAAGACCGAAAGGTGCTCGCCCTTGCGCTCGCGGATCACCGGGGCCAGCAGCATAAGTTTGCTGCCTTCCGGCTGGGCCAGGACCAGGTCGACCATCTGGCTGACGGTCTGCGCTTCCAGCGGGATGTCGTGGTCCGGGCAGCGCGGGATACCGACGCGCGCATACAGCAGACGCAGGTAGTCGTAGATCTCGGTGATGGTGCCGACGGTCGAACGCGGGTTGTGCGAGGTCGACTTCTGCTCGATGGAGATCGCCGGCGACAGGCCTTCGATGGTGTCGACGTCAGGCTTCTCCATCATCGACAGGAACTGGCGGGCATAAGCCGACAGCGATTCGACGTAGCGGCGCTGGCCTTCGGCGTACAGTGTGTCGAAGGCCAGGGACGACTTGCCGGAGCCGGACAGGCCGGTGATGACGATCAGCTTGTCCCGTGGCAGGGTCAGGTCGATGTTCTTCAGGTTGTGGGTTCGAGCCCCACGAATCAGGATCTTGTCCAAAGTGGCCTCGCACGGCGGGCGTCGAAAACGTAGGAGTATACGGCCAAATACTGGATGGATGCACACTATCGAATGATGTCATTGCAGCCTTTGATGAAAGCTCTGTCATCTACACGCGGCAAAGCGTCGCGATATACCCTGCCAATCGATCGGACTGGTAGAATCGGCGCCGGTTCACATGAGGTTTTTCCATGCACGATCCCCACAGCGAACGCATGAGTGGCAGCGAGACCCGCGCGGCAAGCGGTCTGGCCCTGGTGTTCGCCTTCCGTATGCTTGGCATGTTCATGGTCTTGCCGGTACTGGCGACCTATGGCATGGATCTGGCGGGAGCGACCCCGGCCCTTATCGGGCTGGCGATTGGCGCTTATGGCCTGACCCAGGCGATTTTCCAGATTCCCTTTGGCTTCATTTCCGACCGCATCGGCCGTCGCCCGGTGATTTACCTCGGGCTGATCGTCTTCGCCCTCGGCAGCTTGCTGGCGGCGAATGCCGATTCGATCTGGGGCGTGATCGCCGGGCGAATCCTGCAAGGTGCCGGGGCGATTTCCGCTGCCGTCATGGCGTTGCTGTCGGACCTGACCCGTGAGCAGCATCGAACCAAGGCCATGGCCATGATCGGCATGACCATTGGCCTGTCGTTCGCCGTTGCGATGGTCGTCGGCCCCTTGCTGACTCGCGCTTTCGGCCTGTCCGGGTTGTTCCTTGCCACCGGCGGCATGGCACTGTTCGGCATTGTCATCGTGATGTTCATGGTGCCGCGCTCAACCGGTCCGTTGCAGCACCGCGAATCCGGTGTCGCCCGCCAGGCCTTGATACCGACGCTCAAGCACCCGGACCTGTTGCGTCTGGACCTGGGCATCTTTGTGTTACACGCGATGTTGATGTCGAGCTTCGTTGCCTTGCCGCTGGCGCTGGTCGAGAAAGCCGGGCTGCCCAAGGAGCAGCACTGGTGGGTGTACCTGACCGCGCTGCTGATTTCGTTCTTCGCCATGATCCCGTTCATTATCTATGGCGAGAAGCGACGCAAAATGAAACGAGTTTTGCTCGGTGCCGTCGTGACGCTGATGCTCACTGAACTATTCTTCTGGCAGTTCGGCGATAGCTTGCGGGCTCTGGTGATCGGGACGGTGGTGTTCTTCACCGCGTTCAATCTGCTGGAGGCTTCACTGCCGTCGCTGATCAGCAAGGTTTCACCGGCGGGGGGCAAAGGGACGGCCATGGGGGTGTATTCCACCAGCCAATTCCTCGGTTCGGCACTGGGCGGTATCCTCGGTGGCTGGATGTTCCAGCATGGCGGTTTGTCGGCTGTGTTCCTGGGATGCGCCGGTCTGGCTGCCCTCTGGCTGGCCTTTGCTGTTACCATGCGTGAACCTCCCTACGTGACAAGCCTGCGCTTGCCGTTGTCGCCCGAGGCGATCCGCGAAGCGGGTCTGGTTGAGCGCCTGAAGGCTGTCGTAGGGGTAACAGATGCAGTGATCGTCGCCGATGAAGCGGCGATTTACATCAAATTGGACACCGAACTATTGGATCGCACCACCCTTGAACGCCTGGTGAACAACCCGGCCGGGGCAGCGTGCGTAGCCTAGGAGAACGTAATGGCCCGTGGGGTTAACAAAGTCATATTGGTCGGCACTTGCGGCCAGGATCCTGAAGTCCGCTACCTGCCGAACGGCAACGCCGTGACCAACCTGAGTCTGGCCACCAGCGAACAATGGACCGACAAGCAAACCGGCCAGAAAGTCGAAAAGACTGAATGGCACCGTGTGTCGATGTTCGGCAAAGTTGCAGAAATCGCCGGCGAATACCTGCGTAAAGGTTCGCAGGTCTACATCGAAGGCAAGCTGCAGACCCGCGAGTGGGAAAAAGACGGTATCAAGCGTTACACCACCGAAATCGTGGTCGACATGCAAGGCACCATGCAACTGCTGGGTGGCCGTCCACAGCAGGGCGACCAACAAGGCGGGGGCAACAACTACCAGCAGTCCGCCCCGGCTCCACGCCAGCAGGCTCCGCGTCCGCAGTCGGCACCGCAACAGTCGCGCCCGGCTCCCCAGCAGGCCGCTCCACAGCCGGCTCCGGACTTCGACAGCTTTGATGACGATATTCCGTTCTAAGCAGCTGCTTTCCCGGACGGCATAAATAAAAAGGCCCGTAGCGATCATTCGCTACGGGCCTTTTGCGTTTAAGGGGTTTGATCAGTTGGCCCCGAGAAACTCGTCAGTGGACACCACCTTGGCGTAGGCAAAACCCAGGGCCGACATGAACGCGGCGTGGACGTGAGCCGCCGGAACGGTCAGGCCATTGAACTCCAGGTCCCGGGAGGCACAGGCGTCGTGAATCACCGTGACGCTGTAACCGAAGTCATTGGCCGCGCGGGTAATGCCGTCGATGCACATGTGGCTCATGCTGCCGGCAACCACCAGTTCCTTGATGCCTTGCTCGTCGAGTATCGATTTCAGTTCGGTTTCGCGGAACGAGTTGACGAAGTGTTTGAGTACCACTGGCTCGTTGCCCTGGTTGAGCACTTTGGGGTGCAGTTTGGCCCCTTCGGAGCCCGGGGTGAAGAACGGTGCGGCGTCGGAGGTGAATTCGTGGCGGATGTGCACCACCGAATCACCGGCCTCGCGGAAAGCCTTGAGCAGGCGGACGGCGTTGTCCGCGGCGGCATCGGCGCCGGCCAGCGGCCACTTGCCTTGGGGGAAGTAGTCGTTCTGGATATCGACTACGATGAGTGCTTGCTTGGCCATGACTGTTTCCTCGAAGTGCGGGTTGGGTGTGGAATCAAGTATTGGCGCTGGCGGGCCGTGCGGGGATTGGCCGCACCGACAATAGAAGGGGGAAAACTGACAATGGATGCACAAAGGGCAATCGCTGAACTGGGTGTGTTGATCTATCCCGGCGCGCAGATGGCGGCGGTGCATGGGTTGACGGACCTGTTCGGGGTGGCCAACCGGATCGCCGCCGAGCACCAGGCAGCGCAGTTGCCGCTGCTGCGCGTCAGCCATTGGCAGGTCGATGGCGACCAACCGCCCGCGCGGGTCTACGACAGCCACGACGGTGCGGACGGCGCCCTGGTGGCCGTTCTGATTCCACCGTCGATTGCCGGCTTCTGCGAAGGCCAGGCACCGCAGGCTCTGCTTCACTGGCTTCGCCAGCAACACGCCAATGGCGCGACCCTGGGCGGCGTTTGCGTGGGGTCGCTGCTGTTGGCCGAAAGCGGCCTGCTCGACGGTCGAAGTGCCACGACCCACTGGACGTCGGCCAAATCATTTGCCGAGCGCTATCCGGCGATCAAGCTCAAGGCCGATACGCCCATCGTCGATGACGGCGACCTGATCACCACCGCCGGGCTGATGGCCTGGTCCGAACTGGGCCTGCGCCTGGTGGATCGCCTGCTGGGGCCGAGCATCGCCACCGGCACTGCACGTTTTCTGGTGGTGGAACACAGCGACAGCGCCAGTGAGTGCGGCAGCAACTTTGCGCCGATCCTCAGCCATGGCGACGCTTCGATTCTCAAGGTGCAGCACTGGCTGCAAAGCACCGGGGCCACCGATGTGTCGCTGACGGCAATGGCCGAGCGGGCCGGGCTGGAGGAGCGCACGTTCCTGCGCCGCTTCCGTGCGGCCACCGGACTCAAGCCGACGGAGTACTGCCAGCACCTGCGAGTCGGCAAGGCCCGGGAAATGCTCGAATTCACCAATGGCACCATCGATCACATTGCCTGGACCGTGGGCTATCAGGATCCGGGGGCGTTTCGCTCCACGTTCAAGAAAATCACCGGGCTGGCGCCGAGCGATTACCGCACGCGGTTTGGGGTGACCCCCCTTGCGGCAACACGCTAGTTCTTCATAGGGATCGTGCAAAATGCCGGAACTTTGAAGTCTCTCGTGCAGAATCAAACAGGCCTCATGCCATTACTGCTGGCATAACCCTCTGATACAAAATGCGTTTCCAGCCAATCCCGCTTGGCCTGATCCCTGCACCCCCTTCCTCCACATCATCCAGCAATGATTGAAGGGGGATGCATGACCTCAACACACCGCAAGAAAAGGGTGGTCGCTCATTCCGTGCGTCCCGATGCGCCCCGGCATGAAGTGGAAACCAATCGCGCCCTGGCCAAGTGGCTGGCGCAAATCCTCGGGCTCAAGTTCGGTGGCATTTACGACCCGGAGCAGCATCGCGGTCAGGACATTTACTGGCTGCCGACCCAGACGCTGGTGGGCGCGGCCGCCGCCCGGCAACTGGGTGTCACCGGGCCGGAGGATTTATGGGGCGGTTACGTGGAGCATGACTTCATCTGCACCAAGGCGATCAGTCACGGTTTGCTCAACCGGCATGCCCATGCGCCACCGGGTTGGGCGCCGTTGTTTTCCGAACGGGTGCGCAGCGTGGTGCTCGACGGCCTCAGCGTGTTTTCCCTCGACGATGCACGGCCCGCGGCGCAGCATTTGCTCTACAGCGGCCCGATCCGTCTCAAGCCCATTCATGCCTGCGCCGGGCGTGGCCAGGAGGTGATCAGCAGCCTCGACCAGTTCGACGAAATCCTCGCCCGGCCCGACGCCAGGGCCCTGTTCAGCGAAGGCGTGGTGTTGGAGCAGGACCTGGACCAGGTGATCACCCACAGCGTCGGTCAGAGTTTTATCGGCGACAGGCAATTGAGTTACTGCGGTGATCAATACCTGACCGAGGATGCCCACGGCGAGCAGGTGTATGGCGGTTCCAACCTGCTGGTGGTGCAAGGCGACTATGACGTCCTGCTGGCGCTGGATTTGCCCGATGAGGTGCGGTTGGCGATCAAGCAGGCGCAAGTATTTGACCGTGCGGCGGACGAAGCCTATCCCGGTTTCTATGCCTCGCGGCGCAATTACGACATCGCCCAGGGCCTGGCCAGCGATGGCCAGCAACGCAGTGGCGTGCTCGAACAATCCTGGCGCATGGGCGGGGCCAGCAGTGCCGAGGTGGCGGCCTTGCAGAGCTTCGTCAATGACCCGCAGATGCGCGCGATCCGGGTGTCTTCGGTGGAAACCTACATCGATCAACCGCTGCCGGCGGATGCCATTGAGGTGTACCGTGGTCCGGCGCAAAACAGTGATTTCCTGCTCAAGTACGTAACGGTCAAATCCTATGACGGCTAGAAGCGAAAGCATTCAAATCGACATCGACGATGAACAGATGAGCGGGACGTTTCTCAGTCCCAAATCGAAGGTCCCCGGCGTGTTGTTCGTGCACGGCTGGGGCGGCAGCCAGGAGCGGGACCTGGAGCGGGCCAAGGGGATCGCGGGGCTCGGGTGTGTGTGCCTGACGTTCGACTTGCGCGGGCACACCGGTGGCACGGGGATCCCGCTGACCCGGGTCACTCGCGAAGATAACCTGCGCGACCTGCTGGCGGCCTACGACCGTTTGCTCGCGCACCCGGCGCTCGACACCTCGGCGATTGCCGTGGTGGGCACCAGCTACGGCGGTTACCTGGCCTCGATCCTCACGTCGCTGCGCCCGGTGCGCTGGCTGGCGCTGCGAGTGCCGGCGCTGTATCGCGACGATCAGTGGCACACGCCAAAGCGCGATCTGGACAAGCTCGACTTGCGCGATTACCGCGCCACGCTGGTGCGCGCCGACACTAACCGGGCGCTGCATGCCTGCTCGCAATTTACCGGGGATGTGTTGCTGGTCGAATCGGAAACCGATGACTACGTGCCCCACGCGACGATCATGAGTTACCGCGCGGCGTGCCAGCAGACTCACTCGCTGACGCACCGAATCATCGACGGTGCCGATCATGCGCTGAGCGAACCGGTTTCCCAGCAGGCCTACACCTCGATCCTGGTGGGCTGGATTACCGAGATGGTGGTGGGGGAGCGGTTGAGCATTATTCAGTCCAAGTGATTGGGTGTTCTTGCGGACGCCTTCGCGGTGTAGAAACGAACACATCCTTTACGATTGAAACCGGGGACATCCTTTACGTTTCTGCTGGCTTGAAAGGCGGCTGTCGCCGCTTTTCAGCCTGCCTAAAAGGTAGTTGCAGAGATAAATGTCCCACACATCATCGTCCACTTCCTTGAGTCCTAGCGCCTCACCTGCCAAGGACTCACTGACGAAAATCATCTTGCCTTTCCATTTCATCGACCCATTTTGTCTAACCTTGCGGATCGTCATATCCGGAGCGTAATCGGCCTCAGGCACGCGCCCGTCGTACTGTCGTGGCGATGGCTCATAGAGGTCGGCAGGAACTTTCATCTCTAAAGCCTTGTGAGGCCTTACGTAATTGAATTCCTGTCGAAACTGTTCGAATGCCAATTGTTGCTCCACCAGATTACGTTCAGGTGCATGAAGCAATGCAGCCTTGAGCATTCGATGCATTCGCTCATGACGGCCATTCTGGTCAGGTCGCCCGGGCTGGATTCGCTCTGGGTAAATCCCTAGGCGTATCCACCAAGCCGCCAGGCTGGATATCCGCGAAATACCGGAGGAGGCGAAGGGGGAGCCGTTGTCTGTGCGAATCACATCGGGTAAACCGTACTCGCGAAACGCCCAGTCAAAGCCTTCGCGTGCACCGGCAACGCTGCTTTGCGCTCTGCACAGCAATAGAAATCGGCTCACGTGATCAGTAATTGTCAGTGGGTAACAACGTTGGCCGTTCTGAAGCGCGAAGTCACCTTTGAAATCTGCCGCCCATGTCTGGTTAGGCGCAGTCGCGTCGCGCAGCGGATTTTTCCCCGCTGGCGGGCGATTGAGGAAACGACGTTTTTGTACCAGACCTGCTCGCTTAAGCCATTCGCCTGCCGTACTGACAGTTGGCCAAGACAACTCCGGATGATCGATCTTAAGGTTATGGACCAGCTTCTCAGGCCCCCAGCTGTGGTGCTCGCGCTTGTAGGCGATTAGCAACTCAAGAACCTCGTCGCTGATTTTGAAGGGGCTCGTATGCGGACGCCGTGAGAGCTCTTTTAACCCTTCAATGCCCTGTGCCTCGTAGCGTGCAAGCCATTTGTCCAAAGTGGGTCGGCTAAGCCCGTAGTGACGGGCCAGCTCGCTTTTGGAGTAACTGCCTTGCAGCCAGTCACCTATGAGTTTGATTCGTTGATCCATTGGGGACTCTCGATTCCAGGGCATGGTCAGGCACCTCCTGACCGTATTTCATACCTGTAAACGATGTCTCCGGTTTAAAACGTAAAGGATGTCCCCGGTTTCTACCCGGGCGAGCCCGCTCCCACAGGGGGAATACAATTCAAATGGGGGAGCGGGCCTGCTCGCGAAGACGTCTGCCTGGACAACTCCTGTCACTTGGGTTTCTTCGCAATCCGCAACGACTTGGCCTTGGCCTCCACCAGCAAATACATCACCAGCGTAATCAACAGTGGCAGCAGGAAATAAATCGCCCGATAAGCCAGCAACCCCGCCACCAGGCTGCCTCGCGACACCTCGTGTTGCAGCAGCGCCACAAACACCGCTTCCAGCACCCCGAGCCCGGCCGGTATGTGGGTGATCACCCCGGCGATGGCGCTGATCAGCAGCACGCCCAATACCAAGGGATAGTCGAGTTTGCTCGGCAGCAGGGTGAAAATGACCGCCGCCATCAGCGACCAGTTCAGCGCGCCGAGGGCCAGTTGCAGGATCGCCATGCGCAGGGATGGCAAGTTGATTTCCACGCCGCGTATCGCCCACTCCCGGCGCCTGGAAAACTGGCAGGCCGCGAGATACCCGGCGCTCACAAGCAGCAACAAAACGCCCACCGCTTGCAACGCGCCACTGCTGAGTTTCCAGCCTGGCGGCATGCGGACCAGTCCGCTGCTGAACACCGCGCCGGCAATGACCATGTAGCCAAACCAGTTGGTGGCCAGGCTCAGCCCGAGGATTTTCGCGATGTTGCCTTTGCTCACGCCGAGTCGGGAATACAGCCGGTAACGCATGGCAATGCCGCCGACCCAGGCGCTCAGGTTGAGGTTGAAAGCGTAACTGATGATCCCCACCGGCAGGATCTGCTTCCACGTCAAATCCTGGCGAATGTAGGTGCGCCCGATCAGGTCGAAGCAGGCGTAGACCAGGAAACTCAGCAGGGTCAGCCCGGCGGCGATGATCAAGGTACGCACCTTGAAATCGGCCAGGGTGTCGAGCACTTCGCCCCATTCGATGCGCGAGGCGAACATCGTCAACAGCACAATCAGCGCCAGGAAAAACAGCATCGTCAGCGGTTTTTTCCAGCGGCTCAGTCGTGATTTGGCCGGGTGGTCGGCGTGGGGCGGCGCGTGGGCTTCAGTGCGGCTCATGCGGTTCGCTCCCGGTCGGTGAGGTGAAGGCTTTCAGGCGTGGCTTATGCGCCGGCAGCCATCCGGCCCATGCCGGGAAATGGCGCAGGAAGTGGAACACCAGAAAACCCACGGTCATGTGCCAGACCCGACCCCGAGGGGCCGTGTCCGCCGACATGGCCTTGCAGTGGTGATCGCTGAGTGCTTCGAGTCGGTCGAACAGGTCGCGGTTGAACGCACGGTCACGGATCAACACGTTGGCCTCAAGGTTCATCGACAGGCTCAACGGGTCGAGGTTGCTGGAGCCGACGGTGCTCCAGTCTTCATCCACCAGGGCGACCTTGCCGTGCAACGGGCGATCGCAGTACTCGTAGATCTTCACCCCGGATTTGAGCAGGTAGTCGTACGTCATGCGCGCGGCGAGTTTGGCCACCAGCATGTCGGGTTGGCCTTGCAGAATCAGGCGCACGTCAACGCCACGCCGGGCAGCGTTGCGGATTTCGCGCAGCAATCGATAGCCCGGGAAAAAGTAGGCGTTGGCGATCACCACGCGCCGTTGCGCGGTGCGCAGGACCTGGCGATAAATCTCTTCGATGTCGGTCGAGTGCTCGTTGTTGTCGCGGTACACCAGTCGCACCTGGCCATCGTGGTCGCTGACGGCCAGTTCCGAGCGCCGTTGCCGGCGCCGTTGCCACCAGTACCTGGCCCGCGCCGGGCGACCGCATTGCAACAGGGCAAAGTGATGGATGTCGGCCACCGCCGGGCCTTGTACTTCAACCGAATAATCCTGCTTGGCCTCGGGGCCGAAGTCGGCCAGATGGTCGGCGGAGAAGTTGATGCCGCCAATGAACGCCACCGTTCCGTCCACCACCACGATCTTGCGGTGCAGGCGGCGGAACCAGTTGGTGCGGATGCCCAGGCGCTTCGGGGCGGGGTCGAACATCTGCAGGTGCACGCCGGCACCGCTCAGCGCAGTGAGATAACCGGTGCTCAGTTCGCCACAGCCGAACCCGTCGAAGCTGGCAGTGACGCGCACCCCCCGTCGGGCGGCGTCGATGAGCACGGTCTTGAGCTCTTCGCCGACCTTGTCCTCGAACACGATGAAAGTTTCCAGGAGGATTTCGGTCTTGGCCTGGCGCATGGCTTCGAACACCCTTGGGAAATAGGCTTCGCCGTTTTCCAGCAGTTCGACGCGATTATTGCCTTGCCAGCGGTACTCGACATCGACGGCAGCGGGCTCGCTGGCCGGCGGCGCGGCTATCGGCTCCACGGTGGTTTTTTCCATCGGCGAGGTACTCATAGTTCGATCTCCACCGACAGTGGGGCGTGGTCCGAGAGGTGGGACCAGGGCCGTGTGGTCAGCACTTGCGGCCGGCTGGCCTTGAGGTTGCGCACGTAGATGCGATCCAGGCGCAACGTCGGCAAACGGGCCGGAAAGCTGCGCGCCGGTTTGCCGTGGTGCTCGGCGAACACTTCGCGCAGGCCGCAGGGCTTGAGCAAGGCATCGGCGCGTTGGCGCCAGTCGTTGAAATCACCGGCGACGATCACGGGCGCATCGTCCGGCAGCTCTTCCAGGCGACGGGCAAGCAGCCTCAGCTGTTCGTTGCGGTGGGTTTCGCGCAGGCCCAGGTGGACGCACATCGCATGCACCTCAGGGCCGTCGCCGGGCAGGCGTAACACGCAATGCAGGAGGCCGCGATTCTCGTGGCCGCTGATCGACACATCGAGGTTGTCGTGGCGCACGATCTGGAATTTCGACAGCAGCGCATTGCCGTGATCACCCGCCGGATAGACCGCGTTGCGTCCGTAGGCAAACTGCGGCCACAGGCTGTCGGCAAGGAATTCGTATTGCGGCATCGCCGGCCAATTGCTGTAGCGCTTGGGATGCTGTTCGTGCGTACCGTGGACTTCCTGCAGGAACACCACATCGGCGGAAACGCTGCGCACCGCTTCACGCAGTTCCGGCAGGATGAAACGCCGGTTCAGCGCGGTAAACCCCTTGTGGGTGTTGACCGTGAGCACGGTGAAACGGTGCACCAGGGTGTCAATGGTCGCTTGCTCGTCGGTGACGCCGACCGGTTCGCGAATGCTCATGGCAGCGCTCCTTCGGCAACGGGTTCACCGGGGGCGGTGGCCAGGTCCTGATCGAGATCGAAACGTTCCAGAAGACGGCGCGCGTCGAAAGGCGCGCGGACTTTGATGTCGTTATCGAAATAGCAAAACACTTCGCGGGATTTGCGCACCCTGGGCTTTTGCCGGGGGGCAATCAGCTGTGGGTCACTCGGTTGCCGCCCCTGGTGCCAGGCCTCGATCCGCTCGCCCCAGCGTTCCAGCGCCTGCGACGTGTAACCGCTGGCGTAGAGTTCTTCGGCGCCGTGCAGGCGCAAGTAAACGAAGTCGCTGGTGATGTCCTCGCGATACGGCCATTTACCGGCGGTGTCGGCGATCACCAGTGCGGTGTTGTAGCGTTTGAGCAGGCGGACGAAGGCCGGGTCGATGAAGCTGTCGTGGCGGATTTCCACGGCATGGCGCAGTGGTTTTTTCCTGTACGCCTTGAGGCTGGCGTGGCCGTTGAGGTGCGAATCGTGCTGGCGGGCGAGGGCGGCCGCCTGTTCGGTGTCGTGGGGCAATTGCTCAAGGAAAGTTTCGAGCAGTTCGGCATCGAATTTGAAGTTGGGCGGGAACTGCCAGAGGATCGGGCCGAGCTTTTCCTTGAGCTCCAGCACCCCGGAGGCAAAGAAATTGGCCAGGGGTTTATGGATGTCTCGCAGGCGTTTGATGTGAGTGATAAAGCGCGGAGCCTTGACGCTGAACACAAAGTGTTCAGGGGTTTCGGCGTACCACCGTGCATAGCGGTCAGGCCGTTGCAGGGCGTAGAACGATCCATTGATTTCGATGCTGTTGACCGCCCGCGACGCGAACTGCAACTCGCGTTTCTGGGGCAATCCCTTTGGGTAGAAGTCCCCCCGCCAAGGCGTGTAGCGCCAACCTGAAATGCCAATGTGAATCGCCGCCATGTCGCCTCCCGTCCGAGTGCCCCGTTCTTTTGCTGACTGTGGGACGGCGGCGAAAGTTTCGGTGGGGCTACGGACGGTATTGTGTGGACCACCGCAAACCCCTTGTGGGAGCGGGCTTGCTCGCGAAAGCGGTACACCAGGCACATTAATGTTGGATGTGCCGCCGCCTTCGCGAGCAAGCCCGCTCCCACAGGGTTGATCAATGGCCGGCGACTATGCGGGTCGAGGACTGGGCATACACCGGCCCCAGGCGATCCAGACGCCCGCTCCACGCGGTCAACGCCAGCGCCACCAACACCACCAGGCCACCGATCCACGCGGTATGGATCAAGCCCATGTGCGCCACGATCAGGCCACCGCCCCACGCCCCACCCGCAATCCCGAGGTTGAACGCGGCGATGTTCAGGCCGGATGCCACGTCCACCGCATGGGGCGTGTGATGTTCGGCCTGGCGCACCACATACACTTGCAGCCCGGGCACATTGCCGAATGCCACGGCGCCCCACACCAGCACGGTGGCCAGCGCCAGCCATGGGTTGGCGGCGGTGAACGTCAGCACGAACAGCACGGCGGCGAGCAGGGCGAAGATGATTTTCAGGGCGCTGATCGGGCCGCGCCTGTCCGCCAGTTTGCCGCCCCAGAGGTTGCCGATGGCCACCGAAATGCCGTAGACCAGCAGCACCAGGCTGACGGTGCTGGCGCTGAAACCGGAGAGGTCCTGAAGGATTGGCGCCAGGAAGGTGAAGGCAATGAAGGAGCCGCCGTAACCGATCGCGGTCATGGCGTATACCAGCAGCAACCGGGGTTGCTGGAGTACCCGCAATTGCTGCAACAGCGACGCGGGTTTGCTGTGGGCGATGTTTTTCGGCACGTAGAGCAGGCTGCCGATAAAGGCGATCACGCCCAGTGCGGACACGGCGAGGAAGGTTTCACGCCAGCCGAAGTGCTGGCCGATGAACGTGCCCAACGGAACGCCGGTGACCAGCGCCACGGTGAGGCCGGTGAACATGATGGCGATCGCGCTGGCGGCTTTTTCCTTGGGCACTAGACTGGTGGCGATGGTCGACCCGATTGAGAAAAACACCCCGTGGGCCAGGCCGGTGACGATCCGCGCCAGAATCAACGACTCGTAGCCCGGCGCTTTCCAGGCCAGCAGGTTGCCGAGGGTGAACAGCACCATCAGCGACAACAGCAGCCATTTGCGCGGGACTTTGCCGGTCAGGGCGGTCAGTACCGGGGCACCGACGGCGACACCCAGGGCATACAGGCTGACCAGCAGGCCGGCGGACGGCAGGCTGACCCCGAGGTCGGCGCCGATGGTCGGTAACAGGCCAACGATGACGAACTCGGTCGTCCCGATGGCAAAGGCGCTGAGGGTCAGCGCGAGCAAGGCAATGGGCATGGCTGCAACTCCGGTGGGGTGATGTGATGGAGCGCAGTGTCGGGGATCGGGTTGTGCGGAAAAATACAGGGATGGGCATTTGATATTTGCCTTGAGCGCAAGGATCGTCGCCATGCTCGGCTTTGTTATGCCTGTCGTGACGCACTGCGTCATTCGGGGAGTCACCGAACTTGCCGGCCATTTCCCGATCAGTTCCATACAGTCTCAGCCAAGGGAGCGCGAGCTTTGATCAAGTTCAAGACCGCGATATTACTGGGGGCGCTGCTGTTTCTGGGCAGCGAGGAACTGGAAGCCGCAGCGATCCCGGGTGTGCCGGCCGCCGCCGCGACACCGCCGGCGCACCCGCAGCCACTGGTGCAGGGCGGGCTGCTGGGCGCCATCAGTTCGAGCATCGATGAGGTGCAGGAAAAACTCGATCTCAACGAGGACCTGCTCGACGCCTGGCGTTTGCGCGCGGACCGCGCCGCCGATGAGGTGGATCTATTGGTCAATCGTCCATCGGCCCGTTCGCCCTGGAGCGTGGCCGGGGATTTCCTGTTGCTGACGGCGGTGTGGGCGGGTGTCTTCGGCCTGCTGTGGATGTTCGGCAAGTTTTTGACCGAGCGCCTGTGCCGGCATCGCCTGCTGCTCAGCCGAGAGCGCGGCCAGGCATTGCTGGGGTACGTGTTGCCTTACAGCATCCCCGCCGTGATCAGCCTGCCGCTGACGATCTATGCCAGCCAGTTCTTGCCCGTCTCCGCCGGTCGGGCGCTGGCGTTGTGCTTTGCCTATGCCACCAGCAGCGGTGTGTTCGCCGCGTCCCTGGTGATGTCACTGGTGGTGCTGTTCAATGCCGGCCACAAGCGCCGCGCGGTGCAGATCATTCGCCAGCACAGTCCACGGCTGCTGTTCATGATCGGTTTTCTCGTCGCCCTGAGCGATGCCCTGACCAGCCCGCAGATCGCTCATCAACTGGGTGGCAACCTCACCAGCAGCATCGCGGTGTTCACCGGGCTGGCGGCGACGATTTCCTTCGGCTGGCTGGTGATCCGCATGCGTCGGCCGGTGGCCCAGGTGATCCGGATTCTGCCGCTGGCCCAGCGCCGATCGCAGCCGGCCCTGCGCGAAACCCTGCGGATTTTTTCCGGGCTCTGGTATTGGCCGATCCTGTTGATGGTACTGGTGTCGATCATCAACCTGATCGGCATTGGCGATGACAACCAGAAAGTCTTGCGCAGCGCGCTGTTCACCACGGTGTTGCTGATTGCCTCGGTGTTCCTCAGCACCACGCTGCATCACCTGTTCAGGACGCGCAGCGAATCGGACGTGCGCCGCAACGGCGCCTACAAAGAGCGCTTCCTGAGCCTTTCCCACGCCTTGCTGCGCATCGCCATGGCCATTGTGTTCATCGACATCCTGGGGCGGATCTGGGGCGTGTTGCTGTTCGAATTCGCGGTGAGCAATTCGGTCGGACGGGCGATCAGCGACTCGCTGAGCCACATCGGCCTGATTTTCCTGGTGACCTGGATGGTCTGGGTGGTGCTGGACACGGCCATCCAGGAGGCCCTGAAACCACCGACCACCAAACGCTCGGCGCGACAACCCAGCACACGGGTCAAAACCATTCTGCCGCTGCTGCGCAACGCGATTAAAATCGTGCTGGTGGTGATCTGCGCCATCACCACCATGGCCAACCTGGGAATCAATGTGGCGCCGTTCCTGGCCGGTGCCGGGGTCATCGGGCTGGCGATCGGTTTCGGGTCCCAGCAACTGGTGCAGGATGTGATCACCGGGTTGTTCATCATCATCGAAGACACCCTGTCCATCGGCGATTGGGTGGTGCTCGACTCCGGGCACGCCGGCACCGTCGAGGGCCTGACCATCCGCACCCTGCGCCTGCGTGACGGCAAGGGCTTCGTGCACTCGGTGCCGTTCGGCCAGATCAAGGCCGTGACCAACCAATCGCGGCAGTTTGCCTATGCGTTCTTTTCGGTGCAGTTCACCTACGACACCGATGTCGACAAGGCCATCGAACTGATCCGCGAGGCCGGGCATTCGATCAGCAGCGATCCGTTTCTCAAGTACAACCTGCAGGGGCCGCTGGACGTGTTCGGGGTCGACAGGATGGACCTCAACGGCGTGGTGCTGACGGCGCAGTTCCGCACCGTGTCGGGCGGGCAATATGCGGTCAGCCGGGCGTTCAATCAGCGCTTGAAGAAGCTTGTGGATAATTGTCCATGGGCGCATTTCGCGCAGACTTATCCACAGCAGGTTTTGATGCCCAAGCCTGCGGAACCGATGCAGGATGGCGCGGCGCAGCCTGAGCATTCGGCGGTGTTGATGCCGGATCGGCCGCGTCCTCAGTAGTTGTGGTGGCTGTGCTGGCCCCTTCGCGAGCAAGCCCGCTCCCACAGGGGTGGGCGTGCACGCAACTCCATTGTGGGAGCGGGCTTGTTCGCGAAGAGGCCAGACCAGACAGCATCAATGCCGGATCAGTTTTCTGCTGACTTCAGCCATGGCCTGCTGATCCAGCTCCAGCCAGAATTGCTGCTTCCCGGCAATCTCGGCCGCCACCGGCAACCCATCGCGATACACCAGCCGATTGCTCGCCAGCGCCGGCACTTTAGCGCCGGGCAGCAAGGTACCGGCGAGGTTCAGCGGATCGACCCCGCACACCGCGATCAAGCTGCCGTCATGGGGGCGACGTCGCACTTCACGTAGTAATGGAATCGCCTCCGGCAGCGCAAATTGCTCGCCCGCCAGGCCACTGACAAAGCGCCCGCCGCGAATCTCGCCCCGCGCTTCCAGTCGATGGAAGGTGCGCAGCAATTCGCGCCAGCTCGGCAACCAGTCCGCCTCACGCTCCTGCAGGCGCCAGAACACCACGCCGTAGCGACGCAGCAAGGTCATGGCGATGTGTTCCAGGGTGTCGGCGGGCGTGGGTGCCGGGCGCGGGTTGTCCATAACCGGCGCTGGCGACCCGCGTCGAAGCAACGCCCAACGCCCGGCATCGTCCATGCCGCCGATAAACGCCCCGCGCCCGCGACGACTGCTGCGGGCCTGACGTTTGCTGGCGGGCGTGATCAGTGCGCGTAGCCCGGCGAAGCTGTCGGCGTTCACCAGACCGGCCCCCACCAGTTCCTGCAAGGCGATTTCCAGTTCGGTGCGCAGCACATGCGCTTCGTGTACCAGCTCATCGAAAAACAGCGCGCCGTGCTGGCGCAGGGCGTCGTGGACTTTTTGGGTCTTGGGCGACAGTTCGCTGACCGGCGTCTGCCCGGTCAAGTCACTCCACAGCCCGACCCGATTGCGCGGCAACAACACAATCGGCGTGCTGCGCAGTGCGGTGCTGGCGCCCTTGCTGTGCGCGGTGAGCCGGGTCCAGACCAGTTTGCCGCTGCGGCACAGTTCGTCCAGCCATGTCGCCGAGTAGTCTTTGAGCCGTGCCGGCAGGATGTCGCTGTCCCAGGCGGACGCGGCAGCGGGGTAGCCCTCGAACTGCGCGATGATCGCCGGCAACATCGCGCTGCCCTGGCCTTGGCTGGCGCTGGACAGGTGCTGCCAGTCGAACAGGAACCGCATGAAATCCTGCAACGCCACCGGCTCGATTTCCCGCCGCAGGCGCTTGACCGTGTAGCGATGAATCCGCGCCAGCAAATGGCGCTCGCACCATTGGTCTTCGGTGACGCCCGGGGTGAAACGACCGCGCAGCACGTAGCCTTCGCGCTCCAGTTGCGCCAGCGCCTGGCTGACCTGTGTCGGCGGCAACCCGAGCGGTTCGGCGATCGCCTTCAGCGGTTGTGGCGCAAAACCGCTGAGCCGCGCGCGAAGCACTTCAAGCACGGCGTCGTCCGCGTCCCAAGCCTCATCGAAACCCGGCAAGGCCTCCAGCACCGGGCACACATCCGCCTGTGGATAAATTGCCCGCAGGCAAGTCAGGCGCTCGCGAGCCAGCCACAGCGAATGGTTGATGCGGCAGGCGCGACCGCTGTCGGCCAGGGCCTTCAACCCATCGAGCCAGCGCGGGTTGGCTTGCGCTTCGGCGTCGCTGATGCACCCCAGGCTCATCAGCGCCTCGTGGATCTCATCGATACTGTTGGGCGCGGGCCAGGCTTCTTCAGCCACGGCAGCAATGGCCTCAACGTCCAGCGCGCCGAGGTCATCGGCGGATTGCGGGTCGCTCCAGCGGCGGTTGAGCACGGCCTGGGTGCGGCGCTCTTCCAGCGGCGCATCGTCGAGAAAGGTGTAGGGCCGGGCGCTGAGGATTTCCGCGGCCAGCGGCGAGGGCGCGGGCAAATCGCGGCTGATCAGGCGAATCTCGCCACGCTCCATGCGCCGCAACAACGCCAGCCAGCCTTCGCTGTCCATGGCGTCGTGCAGGCAATCGTCGAGGGTTTGCTCCACCAGCGGGTGGTCAGGTATTTCCCGTTCGCCGACGAGGTTTTCCACGCAGGCGATCTGATCGGGAAACACGCTGGCGATCAGGTCTTCGCTTTTCATTCGCTGGATCTGCGGCGCGACCTTGCGCCCGCCGGTGAACCGCGGCAACGCCAGGGCCACCCCGGCATTCCAGCGCCAGCGCACACCGAACAGCGGCGCATCGAGTACCGCTTGAATCAGCAGGTGCTCGGCGCTGTGGCTGTGCAGGTAGCGCCAGACGTCATCCAGTTCAAAGCTGTGGCTGGTGGACAGTGACAGCACGATGGCGTCTTCGCTGGCCGCCGCCTGCAATTCGAAATTGAAGGTGCGGCAAAACCGCTTGCGCAGGGCCAGGCCCCAGGCGCGGTTGATGCGGCTGCCATATGGCGTATGGATGATCAGCTGGGTGCCGCCGGACTCGTCGAAAAAGCGCTCCATCAACAGCGTGTCCTGGGACGGCAGGGCGCCGAGGACCTGGCGCGCGCGGGCCAGGTATTCGAGCAGTTGTTCGGCGCTGGCGAGATTGAGGCCAAGGGTCTCGGTCAGCCAGTCGAGGGCCGGTTGCAGGTTGCCCGGCGTGGCACCCAGCAGCGCATCGAGCTGCGCTTGCAGGCGCGCGACGGCGAACGACAGTTCTGCGCTGCGCCCCGGCGCTTCGCCGAGCCAGAACGGAAGGGTCGGCGGCTGCCCCTGGGCATCCTCGACCCGGACCTTGCCGGTTTCGATCCGCAGGATCCGGTACGAGGTATTGCCCAGCTGGAACACGTCGCCGGCGATGCTTTCCACGGCAAAGTCTTCGTTGACGCTGCCGATGTTCAAGCCCTGGGGTTCGAGCAACACGCTGTAGTCGGCGTTGTCGGGAATGGTCCCGCCGCTGGTCACGGCCGTCAGTTTGCTGCCCCGACGCCCGCGCAGGGTGCGGCTGACAGCGTCGCGGTGCAGGTAGGCACTGCGCAGGCCCTGACGGCCGTTGTAGCCCTCGGCGAGCATGTGCAACAGCGCCTGGTAGTGTTTTTCGTCGAGGGCGGCATAAGGCGAGGCCTGGCGAAACAGTGCCAGCAACGCGTCCTCCGACCATTCCTGGCAACTGACCTCGGCGATTATTTGCTGCGCCAGCACGTCCAGCGGCGCCAGCGGGATTTGCAAGGTATCCAGTTCGCCCCGGCGCACGCAGTCGAGCAGCGCGACGCATTCGATCAGGTCGTCGCGGGTGGTGGCGAACAGGCGACCCTTGGGCGTGCCGCCGACCTGGTGCCCCGAGCGGCCGACCCGTTGCAGAAATCCGGCAATCGAGCGCGGCGAGGCGATCTGGCACACCAGGTCGACATCGCCGATGTCGATGCCCAGTTCCAGCGACGCCGTGGCGATCAGCACTTGCAGTTCGCCGCGCTTGAGCCGTTGTTCGGCGTCCAGGCGGAATTCCTTGGCCAGGCTGCCATGGTGGGCGGCCACGGCGTCCTTGCCCAGGCGTTCGCTCAGGTGCCGGCTCAAGCGCTCGGCAAGGCGTCGGGTGTTGACGAAAATCAGCGTGGTGCGGTGTTCGCGGGCGAGGGTGGCGAGGCGGTCGTAGACCAGCTCCCAGACGTCATTGGCCATCACCGCCGACAACGGCACCGGCGGCACTTCGATATCCAGATCCCGTGGGCGGGCGTGGCCGATGTCGATGATCTGGCAGTCGCGATCGCGACCGACCAGAAAACGCGAGACCGCGTCGATGGGTTTTTGCGTAGCCGACAGGCCAATGCGCACCAGCGGCGCGGCGCACAGTGCCTGCAGGCGTTCCAGGCTCAGGGCGAGGTGGCTGCCACGTTTACTGGCGGCGATGGCGTGGATTTCGTCGACGATCACTGTGCGCGTGGTGCCGAGCATCTGCCGGCCGGAATCGGAACCCAACAACACATAAAGGGATTCCGGGGTGGTGACCAGAATGTGCGGCGCGGTCTTGCGCATCGCCGAGCGGTCTTTTTGCGGGGTGTCGCCGGTGCGTACGGCGGTGGTGATCTGCAAGGCGGGCAAGCCCATCACGCCCAGTTGTTCGGTGATGCCGGCCAGTGGCGTCTGCAGGTTGATCCGGATGTCGTTGGACAGCGCCTTGAGCGGCGACACGTAGACCACCAGGGTTTCGTCCGGCAGGCCGCTGTCGGATTCCAGGCCCTGGTGCACCAGATCGTCGATGACCGCGAGGAAGGCGGTGAGGGTCTTGCCGGACCCCGTGGGCGCGGCGATCAGGGTCGAGTGGCGCTGGCGTATCAGCGGCCACGCCCGGGCCTGGGCGGCGGTGACCGTCGCGAAGGTGTTGCTGAACCAGGCGCTGACGGCAGGGTGGAAGCCATTCAGGGCGCTGTCTGCGGGGATGGGCAGGTTCATGGGGCAATTTATGCGGGTGGGGCCGGCAAGATGCAAGTACCGCTTGGGATCTCCAGTGACCTTGAGGGCCTCTTCGCGAGCGAGCCCGCTCCCACAATGGAGTTGTGTACACCGAACCAATGTGGGAGCGGGCTTGCTCGCGAAGGGGCCAGTACAGGCACCGCATACCCCGCACATCTACACTTTACGGATGACGGTTGCGCACTAAACCCGCAAAATGCAACGATTCCGGCAACTATCGACGACCCCGGCCACGGGTGCTGTCGATAAAACCATTGTTTCTATCAGACTGGGCCTGCTGACTTTATGCGAATGCGCCTTATGTTACTGGGCGGCGGAAATGCCCTTGGGCAGGCGCTGATTCGCCTGGGTGCGGAGGAAGACATCGGTTTCCTCGCCCCCCGCCCACCGCAAGACGGCTGGGACGCCGCGAGCCTGACGCAACTGCTCGACGACACCCGCCCCGACGCGCTGATCAACCTCGCCTACTACTTTGACTGGTTCCAGGCGGAGGCGGTCAGCGAGCAGCGCCTGGCCGGGCAGGAGCGGGCGATCGAGCGCCTGGCCGAACTGTGCCAGCATCACAATATCGTGCTGTTGCAGCCTTCGAGCTATCGCGTGTTCGACGGCTCGCGCGCCACCGCTTACAGCGAAAAAGACGAGCCAGTGCCGTTGGGCCTGCGCGGCCAGGCCTTGTGGCGGATCGAGCAGAGCGTGCGCGCCACCTGCCCGCAGCACGTGTTGCTGCGCTTCGGCTGGCTGCTCGATGACAGCCCCGACGGCACCCTCGGGCGTTTCCTCGGTCGGGCCGAGCACCCGCAGGAGCTGCTGATGGCCGATGACCGCCGCGGCAATCCGACCCCGGTGGACGATGCCGCACGGGTGATCATTTCCGTCCTCAAGCAACTCGATTGCGCGGCGCCGCTGTGGGGCACCTACCACTACGCAGGGCATGAGGCCACCACGCCGCTGGCGTTGGGCCAGGCCATCCTCACCGAAGCGCGCGCGCTGCATCCGCTGGCCATCGAAGCCCCGACTGCCCAGGCCCACGCCGCGCGGCCGGACGCCGCCGAAGAACCGCAACACGCGGTACTGGCCTGCAAGAAAATCCTCCACACGTTCGGCATCAAGCCACGCGCCTGGCGTGCGGCGCTTCCGGGCCTGCTGGACAGGTTCTATCGCCATGGCTGACGGCCCCATCCTGATCACCGGCGGCGCCGGTTTCATTGGCTCGCACCTGACCGACGCATTGCTCGCCAAAGGTTATTCGGTGCGGATCCTCGACGACCTGTCCACCGGCAAGCGCAGCAACTTGCCGCTGGATAACCCCAAGGTCGAACTGATCGTCGGCGACGTCGCCGATGCCGCGCTGGTGGCCCGGGCGATGTCCGGTTGCAGCGCGGTCGCGCACCTGGCAGCGGTGGCTTCGGTGCAGGCCTCGGTGGACGATCCGGTGAAGACTCACCAGAGCAATTTCATCGGCTCGCTGAATGTCTGCGAAGCCATGCGCGAGACGGGCGTCAAACGCGTGTTGTTTGCCTCCAGCGCGGCGGTGTATGGCAACAATGGCGAAGGCGAGTCGATCGATGAAGACACGCCCAAGGCACCGTTGACCCCCTACGCCTCGGACAAGTTGGCCAGCGAACACTACTTTGATTTCTACCGGCGCCAGCATGCCCTGGAACCGGTGGTTTTCCGCTTTTTCAACATCTTCGGCCCGCGCCAGGATCCCTCTTCGCCGTACTCCGGGGTGATCAGCATTTTCAGCGAGCGCGCGCAGAAAGGCCTGCCGATCACCGTGTTTGGCGACGGCGAGCAAACGCGGGACTTCCTCTACGTCGAGGATCTGGTCAGCCTGTTGGTACAAGCTATCGAGCAACCGCAGGTGGAAGTCGGTGCGGTCAACGTCGGCTGGAACCAGGCGACGAGCCTCAAGCAGCTGCTGGCGGCACTTGAAACGGTTGTGGGTGAACTGCCGCCGGTGAACCACGGCCCGGCACGCTCCGGTGACATTCGTCATTCTCGGGCGGATAACCGGCGATTGCTGGAGCGCTTCAACGCACCTGAGCAGACGCCGATGAGCGTTGGCCTGGCGCGGTTGCTGGGACAATAGAAAAAGGCGCCTGTCCAGGCGCCTTTTTTTGTTGCTGATCGCCACCGTGCAGGGCAGTGGAAGCGATCCATTCACCACCACGTGAATCCTTTAGAACTTGTAACCCAGACCCACCATGTAGATGAACGGATCGGCATCCACGTTCACCCGTGCGCGGGTGCCGGGCGCGACGGCGTTGTTTTCCACGGTCGCGCGGGTATCGATGTCGATGTAGCGCATCTGGGCGTTGAGCAGGATGTTGTCGGTCAGCATGTAGTCAGCACCCACCTGCCAGGCCACGCCCCAGGAGTTTTTGGTGTTGAAGTTGCTGAAACCATTGGCGCGGGCTTCGCTGCTCAGGTGTTCGTCGTACATCCAGGTGTAGTTCACGCCGGCCCCGACATAGGGCTGGAACGCGGACTTGCTGTCCAGCGGGTAGTACACCAGGCTCAAGGTCGGCGGCAGTTGATTGAAGCTGCCCAGTTTGCCGTTGGCCGCGCTCAGGGCGGTGCCCTTGAGTTTGACGTCATGCTCGAACGGCGTGGCGGCCAGCAGTTCGATACCCAGGTGGTCGGTGATCATGTAGGCGAAGTTCAGGCCCAGCTGTGTGTCGCTGCTCAAGGTGGCCTTGCCGCCCAGGTCGGCCCCGCTCAATGGGCCCTGATCGACCTTGACGGTGGAACTGTCGGTGTTCGGGTTGACGGTGATCGCGCCGGCACGCAAGAGGATGTCGCCTTGTTCGTGGGCGTAGGCAAGCGGGGCTGCGAGCGCGAGGGCAAACAGCGAGGCGCCGAGCAGGGACTTGTTCATGGGGGCTCCAGAGGACGTTGAAAATGTTCGATGTCCAATGGTAAGGCGGCTAACGATTCGGTCTTTTGACTCAGCTCAAAGAAACAGTGATGGGCCTGAGTATTTGGGTGTTCTTGAGGGCCCTTTCGCGAGCAAGCCCGCTCCCACATGTGGAACGCGTTCCCCTGTGGGAGCGGGCTTGCTCGCGAAGGCAATCTTGCAGGCAATGGCTAACTGCCGGACTCACTCCGGCAATTCATACATGTAGATCTTGTCCGCCTCCATCTGATACCCGGCATCCGCCAATTCGCTGGTGGACGCCTTGACCTGCATCGCCCCTTCGATCCAGTACGGCTGGTACAACTCCTCGATCTTCACGCCCACTTCGCTTTTGACGTGCACGATCTGGTTCGACGGCGGTGGCGGCACGTGGATGCAGGCGCCGAAATACGGCACCAGCAGAAAGTCCGTGGTGCGACCGTCCTCATTCACTTCCAGCGGCACGATGTAGCCGGGCAAGCGAATGTTCTGGCCATCGAGGGCCTTGACCACCGGTGCGTTGGGCAAATCCTGCTTGGCCGCCGGCGCGGATTCGGCGGATAGCGCGTCGCCCATTTTCGACAGGTCGTGCAGGGGCGTCATGTTCGGCACTTCCGGCATGGCATCCGGCGGGATCATTTCCGACCAGGTCAGCTCTTTTGGCTCGGCCGCCCACAGGGGCAGGGCAACCAGCATCAACAGCGCAAGCAGAGCGCGGGGCATATTTAAGGTCCTCATAAACGGATCGACAGGCCATCGGCCAAGGATTGGCGATAAGCGCGCCAGGCCGGCACGCTGCCCATCAGCAGCGCGGCGATCAGGATGCCAGCCAGCAGCGTCCATTCATATTCGCTGGGCCACGCCAGCGGCAGAAACAGACCGTAATTGGCTTGCACGTACCCTTGGGCGGCGGCGATGCATACATACAGCAACGCCACGCCGGCGACCACGCCCGCCAGCGCCAGGGAGAACGCCTCCAGCACCAGCAGTGTCGCGATGTGCCAGGGGCGCGCACCCACCGAACGCAGAATCGCCATCTCGCGGCGGCGCTCGTTGAGGCTGGTGAGAATCGCCGTGAGCATGCCGATCAACCCGGTCAGCACCACGAACAGCGAGACCACGAACAAGGCTTTTTCCGCGGTGCCCATCAGGCTCCACAGCTCTTGCAGCGCCACGCCCGGCAAGATCGCCAGCATCGGTTCACCACGGAATTCGTTGATGTCGCGCTGCAAGGCAAAGGTCGAAATCTTGCTGTTGAGGCCGAGCATGAACGCGGTGATCGCTTGCGGCGTCAGGTCCATGTTGCGCGCCTGATCGGCACTGATCCGCCCTTCGCCACGGGCCGGCACGCCGTTGTGCCAGTCGATGTGAATCGCTTCCATGCCGCCGAGGCTGATGTGCAGCGTGCGGTCCACCGGGGTGCCGGTGCGCTTGAGAATGCCGACCACGGTGAATGGCTTGTCATCATGCTTGACCAGGCTGATCGCCGCCACGCCATGGGCCAGCACCAGCTTGTCGCCGAGTTTGTAGTGCAGCGCATCCGCCACTTCGGCGCCGAGCACCACTTCAAACGGATCGGTCGCGAAGGCGCGGCCCTCGGCCAGTTCCAGGTGTTGCTGGCGGCCGTACTGGTAGTGTTCGAAATAGGCTTCGGTGGTGCCCATCACCCGATACCCGCGATGGGAGTCGCCGAGGGACATCGGGATGGCCCACTTCACTTTCGGGTTGCTGGCGAAATGTTCGAAGCTGTCCCAACGGATGTTGTTGGTGGCGTTGCCGATGCGGAACACCGAGTACAACAGCAGGTTGACCGAGCCGGAGCGCGCGCCGACGATCAGGTCGGTGCCGCTGATGGTACTGGCGAAACTGGCCTTGGCCTCGGTGCGCACCCGCTCCACGGCCAGCAGCAGGCAGACCGACAGGGCAATCGCGAAGGCGGTGAGAATCGCGGTGAAGCGGCGGTTAGCCAGGCTGGCCAGCGCTAGACGAAACAAATACATCTCAGACCTCGGACGATGTGGCGGCGCGATTGAGTTCGGCCAGCGACAGGTGGCGATCGAACAGCGGCGCGAGGCTCTGGTCATGGCTGACGAACAACAGGCTCGACCCGGCTTCGCGGCATTCGGCGAACAGCAGGCGAATGAAGTTTTCGCGGGCGTCGTAGTCCAGGGCCGAGGTGGGCTCGTCGGCGATCACCAGTTCCGGCTGGCCGATCAAGGCGCGTGCGGCGGCGACCCGTTGCTGTTGGCCGATGGACAGCGAGTCGGCGCGGCGACTTAGGATGTGCTCATCCTTCAAACCCAGGTGGGCGAGCAGGGTCGCCGCGGCGTTATCGACGCTGCCATGGCGCTGTTTCGCCCGTTCGGCACGCAGTTTGGAAAAGTGGCAGGGCAACTCGACGTTCTCGCGTACCGACAGGAAGGGCAGCAGGTTGAACTGCTGGAAAATGTACCCGGTGTGATCGACCCGGAAGTGATCGCGGGCACCCGCCGACAATTGCGTCAGCTCCTGGCCGAGCAGGCGGATGCTGCCGCGATCAGGCTTTTGCACACCGCCGAGCAGGCCGAGCAGGGTGGTCTTGCCGCTGCCGCTGGGGCCTTTGAGGAACAGGGTTTCCCCCGGCTCCAGGCGGAAGGCCGGGATGTCCAGCAGCGGCGGGTGACCGGGCCAGCTGAAGCCCAGGTCGGACAGTTCGATGAGTGCGTGGGTCATTTAGCCGATTTCATGGGAATTGATGATCTGTGTAGGAGCTGTCGAGCGAAGCGAGGCTGCGATCTTTTGACTGTAAAGATCAAGATCAAAAGATCGCAGCCTCGCTTCGCTCGACAGCTCCTACAGGGGTTCAGGGGGGATCAGAAGTTAAGCGTGGCCGCCTTGGCCGTCACTTCAACGCCTTGCTGCCCGCTCGGACCGATCAGTTGTACCTGAATTTTCTGGGTGGCCGGGAATGTGTTGAAGATATTCGCCAGGTCCAGGGTTTTCAGCGCGGCGGGTGTGGTGCAGGTGAACTGGTAGTGGGCGTGGATTTCGCTGTGGTCGTGGTGATGCTCGTCCTTGGCGTCTTCGTCGTGATCGTCGTCGGCGTCCGGCTTGTCGCCGAACAGCGGGCTATTGAGTTCCTGGCCCGCGACGACGCAACCGGCGGCTTTGGCCAGGTTGAACAACGCCAGCGGTTTTTCCAGCTGGGCGCGGGCGGCGGTGACCTTGGCCTTGTCGGCCGCGGTGGTGGCGACATGTTCGAATCCCACCAGGTTCATCGCCGGGCTTTCCAGTTCCAGCTCCAGGGTCTGGCCGTCCAGCACCGCGTTAAGGCGCCCGACACCGTGTTCGTGGGCGCCGAGGCTGCCGTGCTCATGATCGTGATCATGGTCATGCTCCTCAGCAGCATGGGCGACAGCCAGCGGCAACAGGGCAAACGGCAAAGCGAGCAGCAGACGACGCATGAGCGAATCTCCGGAAGGCAACATGAATAAAATGTTATGTAATCTTATAACGTAAGTGCGCAGAGTTTGACTGCCTGCTTGGCGTTGCACAAGTCCCATGGGAGCATGCAAGCGAAGAAATGTGCGGGAGCAGACCTATGTTGCGAATTCGCGGAAGCATCGGCGACTGGCCGGTGGATTTGACGCTGGAGATGGATGAGGCCGACTGGGCGCGGCTGGGCGCACAGATTCAGGTGGAGAAAACCGAGGTCAGCGCCGCGCCGGCCAGGCCGCTGAATCAGGACGATGCGCTGTGGCAGGTGGCCAGGGACCTGCTGCGCAAGGCCGGTCAGTTGAGCGGACCGGATCTGCTGGATCAGTTGGAAGCGCTCACCGGCAGCGCGTCGTCGGGTAAGCGCCTGCTGGTGCGCTTGCGCCATAGCGCTGATGTGAAGGTGACGAGCGGCGGGGACACGCCGATTTACCACTGGGTCGAATAAACCGTAGAAGATCGCAGCCTTCGGCAGCTCCTACATGGGAATGCGTACCCCTGTAGGAGCCGCCGCAGGCTGCGATCTTTTGATCTTAATAAAGCGCAGCGAACAACTTGCGACGGTACGTGGTCACCAGCGGATGGTCGTTGCCCAGCAATTCGAACACCTGCAGCAAGGTCTTGTGTGGCAGGCCTTCGCTGTAGCTGCGGTTGCGGATGAACAGCTTGAGCAAGCCATCCAGCGCCGCGTCGTACTGCTGGCGAGCCAGTTGTTGAACCGCCAGCTGGTAGACCGCTTCATCGTCCTGCGGGTTTTTCGCCAGCCGGGCTTTGAGGTCGGCGGCGTCGGGCAAGTCCTTGGCCTGGCCGAGAAACTTGATCTGCGCCTTGGCGCCGGCCAGGGCAGCCTTGTGCTCATCGCTCTTGACCGCGTCGAGCACGGCTTGCGCCTCACTCAGTTCGCCGCGCTCGGTGAGGCAGCGGGCGTAGAGGATCAGCGCCTTGGCGTTGGTGTTGTCCTCGCCCAGCAGCACTTTGAGGATGGCTTCGGCGTCGGCAAAACGACTGTCGTCGAACAGCGCCTGGGCCTGTTCGAACGGGTCGGTCGCTGCCGGTGGCGGCATTTGCACATGAGGTTCGAGCAGGGCGCGAACAGCCGATTCCGGTTGCGCGCCGGCAAAGCCATCGACGGGCTGGCCGTCCTTGAACAACACCACCGTCGGCAGGCTGCGAATGCCGAAACGGGCGACGATGTCCTGCTCGACGTCGCAATTGACCTTGGCCAGCAGCAACTCGCCCTGATAGCTCTCGGCGATGGTCTCCAGCATCGGCATCAGCACTTTGCACGGCGCGCACCATTCGGCCCAGAAATCCACCAGCACCGGTTTGTGGAAAGAGTTCTCGATCACCGATTGTTCGAAATCGGCAGTCGTGGCGTCGAAGATGTACGGCGTTTGCTGACTCATGGGGGATCTCTTGGAAGCGTGAATCTGTTCACTATAAGGGTTGGCGAAAAAGATCGCAGCCTTCGGCAGCTCCTACATTGACCGTGAGCAAACCGGATCCTGTAGGAGCTGCCGAAGGCTGCGATCTTTAACGGCTTGCGTGGTACAGGCTCACATGCCGAAATTCTTCCGGTTCACACAGATCCGGCAAGGTCATGGCCTCCAGCATTTCAATCCGCCGATACAGCGGATGCCTGAAGTCTCGCACCCGCGAGTCCGCCACCAGCGCTTCCCGGCCGCGACTGAGGAATTCATCGAGCAGCGGCAGGTTCGCCCGGTCGTACAGCACATCCGCCACCAGAATCAGGTCGAAGCGATCCGCCTCGGCGAAAAAATCCGTCGAATAGCTGAGCGCTACGTCATTGAGTTCGGCGTTCGCCCGACAAGCCGCAATCGCCAGCGGGTCAAGGTCGCAGGCCACCACTTCGAGGGCCCCGGCCTTGACCGCGGCAATCCCCGCCACGCCGGAGCCGGCGCCAAAATCCAGCACCCGCTTGCCTTTGACCCACTCGGGAAACGCGGCCAGGTAGCGGGCCACGGCCAGGCCACTGGCCCAGCAGAAGCTCCAGTAGGGCGGCTCGTGCAGAATGCGCCGGGTTTCTTCCGGGCTGAAGGCGCGGTCCATGTTGTCGCCGTCGATCAGCCACAGCTTCAGCTCGGTGTCCGGCAGGTCACAGGCGACCAGCTGCGCATCACCGAGCAGTTCACTCAACGCCCGTTGCAGGTCGAGCGGTGCACTCATGGCGCTTTGACGAATTGCAGCTGGCCCAGCGCCTGGGTGGTGGGTTGAGCGATCCGTTGCGACGGCAGGTGCAGGATCAGCTGGCCGGACTGGCTGGCGCGCCCTCGCAGTTCAACGCGGGCGCCGGCCGGAAAAGCGTCCGGGTTGAAACGCAGGTGAAACGGCAGTACCTGATTGGTGCCGATCAGGCTCGAACTGGCGAGCAATTGCTGCGGACGGTCTTTTTCGTCGATCACCAGCAGCGCCAGTTCGACTTCGGCGCCGGCCGGCACGCCTTGCAGGGTGCCGCTCAATTCGCGCTGGTACGCCGGCAGCGGGCCGAGGGGGACCGACTCCCGGGCTTTCTTCTGTGCCTGCTCGGGCGCGGGGCCTGGGGTCGGCGGTTGAGGCTTGGGCGCATCGCTGCCGCAGGCCACCAACAGGCTGAACAGACTGAGTAAAACCAGCGGTCTTAGGGACATTTGCGGCTCCTGCAACGTGTCATCCAATATAGCCCGTCTGTATACCGCAAACCCTATGGCTTGTCTTGCCACCGGGATGCGCTACCATGGCCCTCCCTTTTTTTGTTGCCTGCCACCATGCACTGTCCCTTCTGCGGTGCCAACGACACCAAGGTCATCGACTCGCGTCTGGTCGCCGAGGGCGAACAGGTGCGCCGCCGGCGTGAATGCCTGGCCTGCGGCGAGCGTTTCACGACGTTCGAGACGGCTGAACTGGTGTTGCCGCGCCTGATCAAAACCGACGGCAGTCGCCAGCCGTTCGACGAAGAAAAACTCCGCGCCGGCATGCAGCGTGCGCTGGAGAAGCGCCCGGTGAGTGTCGAGCGCCTCGAATCGTCGCTGGTGCACATCAAACACAAACTGCGCGCCACCGGCGAACGCGAGGTCAAATCCCTCGTGGTGGGTGAGCTGGTGATGGCCGAGCTGCAAAAGCTCGACGAAGTCGCCTATATCCGCTTCGCTTCGGTGTATCGCCGCTTCCAGGACCTCAATGAGTTCCGCGAAGAGATCGACCGCCTGGCCCGTGAACCGGTGAAAGAATGACCACCTGCGCAGAACTTGCCATCCTCGACGCCCATTACATGGCCCGTGCCCTGGAACTGGCGCGCAAAGGCCATTACACGACCCACCCCAACCCCCGGGTCGGCTGCGTGATCGTGCGTGACGGGCAGATCGTCGGCGAAGGCTGGCACGAGCGCGCTGGCGAACCTCATGCCGAAGTCCACGCCCTGCGCGCCGCCGGCGAGCGGGCCCGGGGTGCCACGGCCTACGTGACCCTCGAACCGTGCAGCCATCACGGCCGCACGCCGCCCTGCGCCGACGCGCTGGTCAATGCGGGCCTGGCGCGC
Source organism: Pseudomonas fluorescens (assembly GCF_902498195.1). GTDB lineage: Bacteria > Pseudomonadota > Gammaproteobacteria > Pseudomonadales > Pseudomonadaceae > Aquipseudomonas > Aquipseudomonas fluorescens_BU. The sequence continues at coordinate 67,884 of NZ_CABVIY010000009.1, forward strand.
GTCGTGGCGGCGATGCAGGACCCGAACCCGGAAGTCGCCGGTCGCGGTTTGCAACGCCTGGAACAGGCCGGTATCGCGACCCAAAGCGGTGTGCTGGAAGGCGAGGCACGCCAGCTCAATCAAGGTTTCTTGAAACGTATGGAGCACGGCCTGCCCTTCGTGCGGGTCAAGCTGGCCATGAGCCTGGACGGTCGCACGGCCATGGAAAGCGGCGAAAGCCAGTGGATCACCGGTCCGGCGGCGCGTTCGGCGGTGCAGCGCCTGCGCGCCCAGGCCAGTGTGGTGCTGACGGGTGCCGATACGGTGCTGGCGGACAACGCCCGGTTGACCGTGCGCGCCGACGAGCTGGGCCTGGATGCCGGGCAAACCGCGCTGGCCATGAGCCGCCCGCCACTGCGCGTGCTGGTTGACGGTCGCCTGCGCGTGCCGCTGGATGCGCCCTTCTTCAAGGCGGGCCCGGCGCTGGTCGCCACCTGCGTGGCGGTGGAAGAACAGTACGCCACTGGTCCGGAATGCCTGATCGTGCCCGGCTACGATGGCCAGGTCGATTTGCGCCAGTTGCTGGTCGAGCTCGCTGGCCGTGGCGTCAACGAGGTGTTGGTCGAGGCCGGGCCACGGCTGGCGGGGGCATTCGCCCAGCTCGGGCTGGTGGATGAGTTCCAGATTTTCATCGCCGGCAAGTTTCTGGGCTCCTCGGCACGGCCGCTGCTGGATTGGCCGCTGGCTTACATGAAAGATGCGCCTGAACTGAAAATCACCGAAATTCGCGCGGTTGGCGATGACTGGCGAGTCACCGCCATTCCTTCGCCGGCGGCGAGCGTATAATTTTTCGCCATCGCTCTAGCGCTGGCTCTGTTCTCGAGGAGAACCCCATGTTCACCGGCATCATCGAATCCATTGGCAGTATTCGTGCATTGACCCCAAAAGGCGGAGATGTGCGGGTTCACGTAGAAACCGGCAAGCTCGACCTGAGCGACGTCAAACTGGGCGACAGCATCGCGGTCAATGGCGTGTGCCTGACCGCTGTTGAATTGCCGGGCAACGGCTTCGCGGCGGACGTCAGCCGCGAAACCCTCGACTGCACCGCCATGAACGACCTGAAAAGCGGCAGCCCGGTCAACCTGGAAAAAGCCCTGACCCCGACCACTCGCCTCGGCGGGCATCTGGTCAGCGGCCATGTCGATGGCGTGGGTGAAGTGGTTGCCCGCACCGAGAACGCGCGTGCCGTGGAGTTTCGTATCCGCGCGCCGAAAGAACTGGCCAAGTACATCGCCCATAAAGGCTCGATCACCGTCGACGGCACCAGCCTGACCGTGAACGCGGTCGATGGCGCCGAGTTCCTGCTGACCATCATCCCGCATACCCTGAGCGAAACCATCATGGCCTCGTACCAGCCGGGTCGCCGGGTGAACCTGGAAGTGGACTTGCTGGCCCGTTACCTGGAACGCCTGCTGCTGGGCGACAAGGCCGCAGAGCCAACTGCCGGCAGCACCATCACCGAAAGCTTTCTGGCCGCCAACGGCTACCTCAAATCCTGACTGAAGGGGGTGCCTTGTGGCGCTCAATAGCATCGAAGAACTGGTAGAAGACATCCGCCAAGGCAAGATGGTCATCCTCATGGATGACGAAGACCGCGAGAACGAAGGCGACCTGATCATGGCCGCCGAGTGCTGCAAGGCCGAACACATCAATTTCATGGCCAAGCACGCCCGTGGCCTGATCTGCATGCCGATGAGCCGTGAGCGCTGCGAGCTGCTCAAGTTGCCGCTGATGGCACCGCGCAACGGTTCCGGTTTCGGCACCAAGTTCACCGTGTCCATCGAAGCGGCCACCGGTGTGACCACCGGCATTTCCGCCGCCGACCGCGCGCGTACCGTGCAAGCCGCTGCCGCCCGCGATGCCAAGGCTGAAGACATCGTCAGCCCGGGCCACATTTTTCCGCTGATGGCCCAGGCCGGCGGCACCCTGGCCCGCGCCGGCCACACCGAAGCCGCCTGCGACCTGGCGCGCATGGCCGGTTTCGAGCCGAGCGGCGTGATCTGCGAAGTGATGAACGACGACGGCACCATGTCCCGTCGCGCCGAACTGGAAGCCTTCGCGGCCGAACACGACATCAAGATCGGCACCATCGCCGACCTGATCCACTACCGGATGATCCACGAACGTACCGTTCAGCGGATTGCCGAACAGCCACTGGACAGCGAACTGGGCCAATTCAACCTGGTGACCTATCGTGATTCCGTGGAAGGCGACGTGCACATGGCCCTGACCCTGGGCAATGTCTGCGCCGAGGAACCGACCCTGGTCCGGGTGCACAACATGGACCCGCTGCGCGACCTGCTGATGGTCAAGCAACCGGGCCGCTGGAGCCTGCGCGCCGCCATGGCCGCGGTGGCCGAGGCGGGCAGCGGCGTGGTGCTGTTGCTCGGTCACCCGCTCGATGGCGATGTATTGCTGGCGCATATCCGCGAAACCGCCGATCACGCGGCCGTGAAAAAACCGACCACCTACAGCATTGTCGGTGCCGGTTCGCAGATCCTGCGCGACCTGGGCGTGCGCAAAATGCGCCTGATGTCGGCGCCGATGAAATTTAATGCGATATCCGGTTTCGATCTGGAAGTTGTAGAATACGTGCCCTCCGAATAATGGCCGGTTGTTTGCGGCCTTGAATTCGCGGTTCAAATATCACTGAGGGACGCGTACGAGACGCGTCCCGGCTCTTTAAGAGATCTATCGAATGACCCTGAAGACCATCGAAGGTACCTTCATCGCCCCTAAAGGCCGCTACGCTCTGGTAGTGGGCCGTTTCAACAGCTTCGTCGTTGAAAGCCTGGTCAGCGGTGCAGTTGATGCCCTGGTTCGCCATGGCGTGAGCGAAAGCGACATCACCATCATCCGTGCCCCTGGCGCCTTCGAAATTCCGCTGGTTGCGCAGAAAGTCGCTCAGAAGGGCGAGTTCGCGGCAATCATCGCCCTGGGCGCGGTCATTCGTGGCGGTACTCCGCACTTCGAATACGTGGCGGGCGAATGCACCAAGGGCCTGGCCCAGGTGTCCATGGAGTTCGGCGTTCCGGTCGCTTTCGGCGTCCTGACCGTTGATTCCATCGAGCAAGCCATCGAACGTTCCGGCACCAAGGCCGGTAACAAAGGTGCCGAAGCTGCCCTGTCCGCTCTGGAAATGGTCAGCCTGCTGGCGCAGTTGGAGGCCAAGTGATTAGCGACGAAAGCGATCGTTTCAACCCGCGCGATCCAAAGCCTGCGGACGCCGGCAAGCCCTCGAAAAGCGTCAAGCGTCGCGAAGCCCGTCAGCTCGCGACCCAGGCGCTGTACCAGTGGCACATGGCCAAGCAGTCACTGAACGAGATCGAAGCGCAGTTCCGGGTCGATAACGATTTCACCGATGTCGACGGCGCTTACTTCCGCGAGATCCTGCACGGGGTTCCGCAGTTCAAGACCGAAATCGACACCGCGCTCACGCCTTGCCTGGACTTGACCATCGAAGAGCTGGACCCGGTTGAACTGGCGGTGCTGCGCCTGTCCACCTGGGAACTGCTCAAGCGCGTCGACGTGCCTTACCGCGTGGTGATCAACGAAGGTATCGAATTGGCGAAAGTCTTCGGTTCCACCGACGGCCACAAGTTCGTCAACGGTGTGCTCGACAAGCTGGCCCCGCGCCTGCGTGAAGCTGAAGTGAAGGCGTTCAAGCGCTGATCTGCGCTTGAATCGTGTCCTGTCTCGCCGATACGTTCGTTTTTTAGCGAGTGGCTGGTGTTGCCAGACAAGGCGCCGCGACGAGTCATAGCGTGCTATGGCGAGGAGCGGCAACGCAGTATGGCGACACCAGACGCCGCTAAAAAATGAACAGTATTGGTGAGACAGGATACCCAATGGGTGAGTTTGAGCTGATCCGCAATTACTTCGCCGCCGCGCCTTGTGCGCAGGGCGGCGAAGGCGTTGCCCTCGGGATTGGCGATGACTGCGCCTTGCTGGCTGTTCCCCCCGGGGAGCAGTTGGCGATTTCCACCGACACTTTGGTGGCCGGTGTGCATTTCGCGGATCCCTGCGACCCGTTTCTGCTCGGCCAGCGCTCGCTGGCCGTTGCGGTCAGCGACCTGGCCGCCATGGGCGCCACTCCTGTTGCCTTTACCCTTGCCCTGACCTTGCCGGCGGTGACCACCGATTGGCTGCAAGCCTATGCCCGTGGTTTGAACCTCATGGCGCAAAGCTGTGGCGTGGCGCTGGTGGGTGGCGATACCACCCGTGGGCCGCTGAGCCTGACCATGACCGTATTAGGTCGGGTGCCAAGTGGTTTGGCATTGACCCGCAGCGGCGCGCAACCGGGTGACCTGCTGTGCGTGGGCGGCGAACTGGGCAATGCGGCCGGCGCGCTGCCGCTGGTGCTCGGCCAGCGCAGTGCCGAGGCGCACATTGCCGACCCGCTGCTGGCGCATTACTGGTCGCCGCAACCGCAGCTGGCGCTTGGGCAGGCGTTGCGTGGCAAGGCGACTTCGGCGCTGGATATCTCCGATGGCCTGCTCGCCGATTGCGGGCACATTGCCCTCGCATCGAAGGTTGGTCTGTTGGTCGAGCGTGAGCGGTTGCCGCTGTCCACCGCACTGGTCGCTTTCCTCGGCCAGTCAGCCGCGCAAAGTGCCGCCCTCAGCGGCGGTGACGACTACGTGCTGGCCTTTACCTTACCGTCCGTCGAGTTGCCGCCGTTGCTGGCCGATGGCTGGCCAATCCATGTGATCGGGCGCGTCACGGACGGCCAAGGCGTGACGCTGCTTGATGCCGATGGACAGGACATCACCCCGCAAACCCGGGGTTATCAACATTTTCGGGAGACACCGTGACAGATCATCCCAAACAGGTCCCGGCGGAGTTCGTACCGCCGTCGGTCTGGCGCAACCCATGGCATTTCCTGGCGTTCGGCTTCGGCTCGGGCACCTTGCCAAAGGCACCGGGCACCTGGGGGTCGTTAGTTGCGCTACCCTTTATCCCGTTATGGCAAATGCTGCCTGATTGGGGCTACTGGCTGATGTTGGGCATCACCATGCTGTTCGGCTTCTGGCTGTGCGGCAAAGTGGCCGATGATTTGCGTGTGCACGACCACGAAGGCATCGTCTGGGACGAAATGGTCGGGATGTGGATCACCCTGTGGCTGGTGCCCGAAGGATGGCAGTGGCTGCTGGCGGGTTTTCTGATGTTCCGCTTCTTCGATATTCTCAAGCCGTGGCCGATTCGCTGGATTGACCGGCATGTTCACGGCGGAGTCGGGATCATGCTCGATGATGTCCTGGCCGGGGTGTTTGCCTGGTTGGCGATGCAGGGACTGGTATGGATTTTCGCCTGATGGGTTAAGTGGGAGAACTAGGGATGGCTCTACGCGGGTTGATGGTGATGGTGTTCGCCTTGTTTTGCTCACTCGGCCAGGCGCAGGAGACCGCGACGCCGTCCGTGATTCACCTGGCCAGCGAAGAATGGGAAGACTACACCGCCGCCGATGGCCATGGCCTGGGTTGGGACGTGCTGCGGCAGGTCTTTGAACCGGCGGGTGTCAAGCTGGACATTCGCACCGAGCCCTACCTGCGTTCCCTGGGCCTGGCCGAGCGTGGCGAAGTGGACGCCTGCGTCGGTTCCTACCGGGACGAGTCGGCCGAATTGCTCTATCCCCACTGGAATTTCGACACCGATCACATCTATGCCCTGGGGCTGGCCAGCAGCCCGGTGCCCACCGCGCAAACCCTGGGCAACTTTCGGCTGGCCTGGGTCCGCGGCTACGATTACCAGGATTACCTGCCCAACGTGCGCCGCTACGACGAAGTGATCCGGCGCACGGGTATCGTCTCGATGCTGACCCACGACCGTGCCGACTTCTACATCGATGCACTGACCGAGGTCGATTACGTCCTCAGCCGGGCCAAGGATCCGTCCCAGTTGCGTCGCACCCATATCGCGGAATTGCCGTTGTACCTGTGCTTCGCCAAGACGCCCCAGGCGCGCACGCTGATGGCATTGTTCGACCAGCGCATGGAGCAATTGGTGAAAAGCGGCGAACTGAAGCCGATTTTCGAGCGTTGGAAACAGCCGTATCCATTCGATTCAAACTGATCGCGGACATTACGACTGGTGTTTAACCCCTGTGGGAGCGGGCTTGCTCGCGAATGCGGCATGTCATTGAGCATGGATGTCGACCGAATCGACGCCTTCGCGAGCAAGCCCGCTCCCACAGGGGATCGAAGCAGCCCGGATATCAAACTTTTTGATCGTTATGGCCGATAATTCAGCCTAAGCGTCTGTCGGAACGTGCTGTTACAATGCCGGCCTGCGAATCTTCAGACTTTTAGATCAGGAGCACACCGGTGCCTGTCGTTTTTGTCGCCGCTTCCAAGCTGCCAACGCCTTTTGCGCAATTCACCATGCACGGCTTTCTCGATGAAGCGACCGGGCGCGAGCACGTTGTGCTGAGCCTGGGTGAGATCGCCGACGGTGCCCCGGTACTCGGCCGCCTGCACTCCGAGTGCCTGACGGGCGACGCCTTGTTCAGCCAGCGTTGCGACTGCGGCTCGCAACTGGAGGCAGCGCTGCAAGCCATTGCCCGTGAAGGTCGCGGCGTGTTGCTGTACTTGCGTCAGGAAGGCCGTGGCATTGGCCTGCTGAACAAGATCCGCGCCTATGAATTGCAGGACGGCGGTGCCGACACCGTTGAAGCCAACGAGCGCCTGGGCTTTGCCGCCGACCAGCGTGACTACGCCATGTGCCTGCCGATGCTGGAGCACCTGGGCGTGAAATCCCTGCGCCTGATGACCAACAACCCGCGCAAGGTCAAAGCCTTGACCGACATGGGCATCGTGGTGGCAGAGCGCGTGCCGCTGCACACCGGGCACAACCCGCACAACAAACTGTACCTGGCGACCAAGGCCAGCAAGCTCGACCACATGATGGGCAACGAACATCAGGGCGAGGTTGGCCGGGCGTGACCCGCGGTCAGGTGCGGCGGCGACTGTCCGTCAGCTGGTGGCAATACTTTGCGCTGGCCTTGCTGCCGCTGTTCGTGATCAACGGCGTGTTCGGCGAGAGTGAAGCCATTTTGCCGGTGCTGGCGATGCCGTTGTTCATCGCCGGTGTCGCCTCGATGTTTGTCAGCCTGAAGTTTTTCGGCGGCTACAAGCACGCGTTGATCGCCACCCAGAAAGCCCTCGACACCCCTGACGAACCCGCGGCGTGGATCAGCCTGGCGGCCAGGCGGCGCACGGCGTTCCTCGCCGCCGGCCTGCCGGCGTGGATCGGGGCATTGGCGGTGTTCGTCGGCCTTGAGGCGGTGCCGCTGGTGCTGCTCGCGCTGTCGACCACCGTGCTGTTCTACCTCTACCGTATTCCGCGTCAACTGGGTTGATGCGCGCCCTCTGGCTGGCGTTTGTATTGCTGGCCGCCAGCGGTTCGGCCGTCGCGGTCGAGCGAGTGGTCAGCCTCGCCCCGTCGCTCACGGAAATCGTTGTCGAACTGGGTGCCGCCGACCTTCTGGTGGGCGTGCTGGATGCCGGTGAACGTCCCGTCGAACTCGAGCACCTGCCTTCCGTTGGCCGCTACGGACAGCTGGACATGGAGCGGCTGCTCAGCCTGAAACCCGATTTGCTGCTGCTCTGGCCCGGCAGCGTCGGTCCCGCGCAGCGCGAACAACTCAAGCGCCTGAACATCCCGACCTACGTCGCCGAGCCACACAACTTCGCGCAACTCACCGCACAGATCGAAGCGATTGCCACGCAGCTCGGGCAACCTGCGCGTGGGAGCGCGCTGGCCAGCGGTTTGCGCCAGCGGCTCGATGCGCTGCGTCTGCGCTACCGGCGTGGTCAGCCGTTGCAGGTGTTCTATCAAGTCTGGGATCGACCGCTGTACACCGTCGGCGGCGGGCAGATCATCAGCGATGCGCTGGAGGTCTGCGGGGCGCGCAATGTCTTTGCCGACCTCACGTTGCCTGCGCCGCAAGTCAGCGTCGAAGCGGTGTTGCAGCGCAATCCCGAGGTGATTCTGGCAGGCGACCAGGCCCAGCTCGATGCATGGAAAACCTGGCCGCAGGTGACGGCGGTGGCGAACGGACAGTTGCTGTTAGTCACGGACAAAGGGCTGGAGCGGCCGAGTGGGCAGATGGTCGAGGCGACGGCCAGGTTGTGCCGGTTGATCGCGCCTGACCGTTAAAGCCGACAGCCAACCCGATCCCCTGTAGGAGCGAGCTCTGCTCGCGATGGACGTCAACGATCACGCGGGCCATATGAATGATCGCGTCGTCCGGACCTCCATCGCGAGCAGGCTCGCTCCTACAGGGTCCGCGTCATGCCGAAACCGTCACGCCTCCCTCCAGCGCCGTCGCCCCCGCCACCTTGCACAACTCCACCCCGGCCGCTGCAAAGCGGATCGCGCTGCGCATGTACATCACGCCGCTGACGGAGCTGCGCACCACCTGCGTCACGCCGCTGATGGGGTCGATGAGGTGCACCACGGGTTCATCGCGCTCAATCCAGGCACCCGGCTGATGCAGGAACACCACCAGCCCCGCACTTGGCGCACGCAGGGTCAGTGAGCCGGCGAAGGGCGTTGCCGGGTGGGGCAGGGCGGGCATGGGCGGCGGGGTCCCCTTGAGGATGCCACGGTGTTGCAGGAAGGCGAAAAGCGCCGCGGCGTCACGGGTTGCCAGCGCGTGCTCGACCTGGGCCTCGCCCCGCAACTCGACGGTGGCGGCGATGCAGCCCGACGGGATCGGGAAGCGTTCGGCGAACAGTGCCTGGAGCCGCCACCAGGGCTGGCCGCACGCTTCGTCGAATGAGCCGGCGCCGCTGCCGTCGGCGAGCAAGGTGGCCTGCGCGCCGAGGTAGCGTGCCAGCGGCTCGATCTGCGCCTGGTAAGGCGTCTCGCCGTAGAGGTGAACCACGGCCTGGGCGTCGCAGTGCAGGTCGAGGACGACATCGGCATCGACTGCCAGCAGCAATTGAGCCTGGCGCAGGGAATCGATCTCGCTGGCGGGTTGCCGCTGTTTCAGCGCATCGAGCATATGGCGGCGAATGATCTGTCGGTTCCGGTCCAGGTCCTGGGTCAGTTCATTCGCCAGCCGGCTTGCGATCATCGCGGTCAAATCCGGATAGCGGCGGTTGAAGTTCTCGCCACTGTTGAAGTCGAAACGGCCCATGGCATCGTGCATCAGGGTCTGTTCCAGGCCGATCGGGTTGGCGATGGGCACCAGCACGATTTCGCCGAGGATGTCCCCGCGCGCCTCGGCGTGATCGAGCAATTGCCGCAGGTGATGCAGCGCCAGCATGCCGGGCAGTTCGTCGGCGTGCAGGCTGGCTTGCAGGTACACCTTGCCGGCGCTGTTGGCCTGGCCGTAATGCAGGCTGATCAGCTCGCGCCGGGTGCACGGGTTGCGTGTCAACAGAGGGTGGTGCTCGACGCGCATGGGTTCTTCCTTGTGGGGGCGGTCAGTCCATCTTTAAGAAAATGAAAGCCCCCCACAATCGAATAATTTCCCCGTCAATGGTGAGCCAAATGATCCTTTCGATCCCTCGGTCGGCGGCGTCTCTGTTCAATTAAATTGGACAATTACGCAAATTTATTTTGATTGATGTAATTATTTTGTCACCAATACTAGGGCCATCGGTTCAGGCCTTTCTGCTCCTGACTTCCATAAGAAAAATAAGAGGTGCTCGCATGACCAGTTGTGCCCAGGCGCTCGTCCGCCTGCTTGAAGGCTACGGCGTGGAGTCGGTATTCGGCATTCCCGGCGTGCACACCGTTGAGTTGTATCGCGGATTGCACGGCAGCGCATTGCGCCACATCAGCCCGCGCCATGAACAGGGCGCCGGCTTCATGGCCGACGGTTATGCCCGCGCCAGCGGCAAGCCGGGTGTGTGTTTCATCATCACTGGTCCCGGCATGACCAATATCCTCACCGCCATGGGCCAGGCCTACGCCGACTCGGTGCCGATGCTGGTGATTTCCACTACCAGCCGCCGCGAACACCAGCGCCTGGGTCATGGTTATCTGCACGAGATGCCCGACCAGCGCGCCGTGGTTTCCGGGGTGTGCGCCTTCAGTCATACCTTGCAGCGTCCGCAGGAATTGCCGGAAGTCCTGGCCCGCGCCTTCGCGCTGTTCAGCTGCGCCCGTGCGCGTCCGGTGCACATCGAAATCCCGTTGGACGTGCTGGAAATGCCGGCCGATGACCTTGATCTGCGTCCACGCACGCTGCCGCAAGCTCCGGCTCCGGCGGCGGCGAATATTGACGCGGCGGTGAAATTGTTAGCCTCGGCGCGCAAGCCATTGATCCTCGCCGGCGGTGGCGCACGCCGCGCCGGCCAGGCGTTGCAGGCCCTGGCCGAACGCTTGCAGGCGCCGGTCGCCCTGACCACTAACGCCCGTGGCCTGTTGGCCCCCGAACATCCGTTGCTGCTCGATGGCGTGCAATCGTCGGCCCATGGCCGGGCGCTGTTTGCCGAGGCGGATGTGGTGCTGGCGGTGGGAACCGAGCTGGGGGAAACCGACTACGACTTTTTCGGCCTTGGGCCTTTGGCGTTGAATGCGCCGCTGATTCGCCTGGACATCGATCCGCTGCAGATCCTCGGTGCGGCACGGGCGGATGTAGGCTTGTTGGGCGATGCCGGGCAGGGCTTGCAAGCACTGCTCGATGCACTGCCACAAGCAAGCGTCAGCGAATGGGCACAACCGAGTGTCGCCCGGGTCAACGCCGCCGAGCGCGCAGGTTGGAGCCCCAAGCAAAACGTCATGCAGCAGATGCTCGACACCCTGCGCGACAGCCTGCCGGCACCGATTGTGGTCGGCGACTCGACTCAACCGGTTTACCAGGGCGCGCTGGGCTATCGCGCGCCGCAGGCCAATAGCTGGTTCAACGCGGGCACCGGTTTCGGCACGTTGGGCTACGGCCTGCCGGCAGCCATCGGTGCCAAGCTGGCCATGCCTGAACGCCCGGTTATCGCGGTGGTGGGCGACGGCGGCATGCAGTTCTCCAGTGCCGAGCTGATCGCCGCGCGTGAAGCCGGCGCCGGCGTGATCGTGGTGCTGTGGAACAACACCTGCTACGCCGAAATCCGCGACTACATGACCGCCCGCGATATCCCGCCACTGGGCGTCGACATCCTGCCACCGGACTTCGCCGCCCTGGCCAAGTCCTGCCACGTACAACATTTGCCGATTGGCAGCCGCGAGCAATTGAGCGAGGTCCTCACCAGCCTGGCCGATACCCGTCAGCCCGTGCTGCTGGAGCTGGACGCCGCCGCCTTCTTGTCGGCCTGAACACATCGCCGCTGTTTTTTGGGAGTGAAGCGCATGGAATTGCAGAAAAGATTTGCCCTGAACTGGATCGAACGGCACCGCCAGCAACTGTCTGACTGGCACCAGATCATCTGGCACTACGCGGAACCGGCGTTTCGCGAGTACAAATCCTGCGCCTGGTACGTGGAGTTGTTGCGCAAGGAAGGTTTCACGGTAGAAGAGGGCAGCGGCGGCATGCCGACCGCCTTCTGTGCCACCTTCACCAACGGCGAAGGGCCGGTGCTGGCGACCTACGCCGAATACGACGCGGTGCCGGGCAATTGCCAGGCCGCGACGACACGCAAAATGCCCCGCGATGGTTTGTCGCGTTTCGCGCCGGGCCACACCGATCCGCATTCGGCGCTGGGCATCAGTGCCCTGGGCGGCGTGCTGGCGGCCAAGGCAACGATGCTGGAGTTCGGCATCCAGGGCACCATCCGTTTCTTTGGCGAGCCCGCGGAAAAACTCCGCGCCTCCAAACCGGTGCATGCGGCCAAGGGTTACTACGACGATCTCGATGCGGCGATCAGCTTTCACCCCACCTACATGCTGCCGCTGAACAACACCACCACCTGGGATACCCATTGCGGTATCGCCTACGCCTACATCTACAGCTTCACCTGCGAAGACCCGGAAAACTGGATCGCCGCCGACCGCTACAGCCCGATTCCGCAGAACCATCTGGCCGCCCGTGCGCCTGGGGCCAACGATGCGTTGATGCACTTTTACAACCTTAACGAAAGCCTGCGCCGCTCCACGCTGCCGTTCACCGGGCTGTGGAGTTACAACGAAGCGATCCTCACCGCCGGGCAAGCCACGGCGGACAACCTGCCGCCGCACCTGTCGCAGATCCAGTACCTGCTGCGTTGCGATTCGATCGAGCAGGCCGAAACCATTTCTTCGGTGATGGACAACAACGCCGCCGCGGCCGCGATGGCCACCGGCTGCCAGTGGAAAAAAACCTGGGTCTGCAAATCCCGTGGCGGCTTGCCCAACCACGTGCTGGCGCAGGCAACCTACGACAACCTGGCCGCCGTCGGTGCCCCGCAATGGGGGCGCGAAGCCTGCGACATCGCCCGGGAAATCCAGGTCAACCTGGGCCTGGAACCCATGGCCGAACCGTTCCTGCCGGCGACTGAGCAATTGATCGAGCCGCAGGAATGCGAACGACAGATGCGCCTGCAAATGCCGGCCTGGCAGAAGTACCTGACCTCCGATGACTATCCGGAATACACCTGGCATTGCCCGACCGTGCGCCTGCTGGTGGCCCGTCCCATGCTGTCCGCGCCCGCGGGCCACGTGTATCCGGACTGGGTGTCCAATGCCCTGGGCGGCATTCCCCAGACCATTGACCCGATGATCTACGTGGCCTCGAAAACCATCGCCACCACCTTGCTCGATCTGTTCTGCCGCGACGAACTGCTGAGCGCCGCCAAGGCTGAATTCAACCAGCGCACCGGTGGCGGCATCGGTGGCGAACATTGGCAGGCGCCGCTGTTGCCGGCCGACTTCCAGGCACCGCATCGCTTCCGCTGGCCGGAATACATCCGCACCGTGCGCGGCGAGGAATGGTGGATCCCCGCCCGGGAAGACGAGTAGTTCACATAACAACAAGAATTCGAGGAGCGATACGTGCAAGCACTCAACGTGAACATCCCGCAGCAGGACACGGACAACGCGGTCGTCGCCATCGACGACTTGCATAAAAGCTACGCCGATCACCACGTGCTCAAGGGCATTTCGATGCGCGCCAAAGAGGGCGAAGTGGTCTCGCTGATCGGCTCCAGCGGCTCAGGCAAAAGTACCCTGCTGCGCTGCATCAACCTGCTGGAAATCCCCTGCAGCGGCACCCTGAGGATCAACGGCGAAACGGTGGGCTTGAAAGCCGGTCGCAATGGCGTCGCACAGGTCGCAGACCCGCGCCAGGTCGAGCGCCTGCGAACCCGGCTGAGCATGGTGTTCCAGAGTTTCAACCTGTGGCCCCACCGCACGGTGCTGGAAAACGTCATCGAAGCGCCGGTGTATGTGCTCGGCGAGGACCGCAAGGAAGCCATTGCCCACGGCGAACAGCTGCTGGAAAAGGTCGGCCTGATCGACAAGCGCAACACCTACCCGGCATTTCTCTCCGGTGGTCAGCAACAGCGCGTGGCCATCGCCCGCGCCTTGGCCATGCGCCCGCAAGTGATGCTGTTCGACGAGCCGACCTCGGCCCTCGACCCGGAACTGGTGGGCGAAGTATTGCGGGTGATTCAGGGCATCGCCGAAGAGGGGCGGACGATGATCCTGGTGACCCACGAGATGGCCTTTGCCCGTGATGTGTCGAGCAAGGTGATTTACCTGCATCAGGGACGGGTCGAGGAGGAAGGCCCGCCTTCGCAAGTGTTGCTGGACCCGCGCAGCGAACGCTGCCGGCAGTTTGTGATGGCGCAGGACAACCGCGGGTAACCCGCACCGATTGTTTTTACCTCGATATCAATAACCAGAATGAGGCACTCAAACATGAAAAAAACACTGTTGGTTACCCTGCAAGCCTGCCTGTTGGCCGGTATCGCGAGCAGCGCCATCGCGGCCGACAAGCTGGTGTTCGGCATCGCCCTGGAACCCTATCCGCCGTTCTCGTTCAAGAGCGGCAAGGGCGACTGGAGTGGCTTTGAACCCGAGATGATCACCGCCGTGTGCGAACGCATGAAGGCCGAGTGCAAACTCAATGAAATGTCCTGGGACGGCTTGATCCCGGCACTCAAGTCCCAGCAAGTGGACGTGGTGCTCAACTCGCTGTCGATCACCCCGGAACGCCAGCAGGTGATCGATTTCACCCAGCCGTACTTCTTCACCCGCGCCTTGTGGATCGGCGATCGCGCCCTGGAACTCGACCCGACGCCGGCCGGCCTCAAGGGCAAGATCATCGGGGTGCAGGGCTCGACTACCCATTCCGCTTTCGTCAAGAAGTACTACGGCGAATCGACAATCCGCTACTACAACGATCAGGACGACATCCTTGCCGACCTGCGTAGCGGTCGCGTCGACATCATGCTCGCCGACCAATTGGTGGTCGAGCCGCTGCTGGACAACCCCGACAACTCGATGCTCGCCAGCAAAGGCGTGGCGCCGCTCGATCCATTGTTCGGTGACGGCGTCGGTGCCGGTGTACGCAAGGGCAACGATGCGCTGCGCGAGCGCTTGAACGTGGCCCTGCAGTCACTGCGCGATGACGGCAGCTACGAAAAAATCCGTCAGCGCTACTTCAAGACCGATATTTCGGCCCTCTAGTGATCCGGTCATTCCGGCAAGTCCTGCAAAGGAGGGCTCATGACGTTATCTGACATTTCCCGGCTGTTTTTTGCCGATGGCTGGCTCCAGGCCCTGGCACAAGGCATGGTGAAAACCCTGGGCATTTCCGTGGGTGCCTTCATCCTGGGTCTGGCGATCGGCCTGATCGTGGCGATGGTCAAGCTCAAGGGCCCGCGCTGGATGGTGACCTGTGCCAACTGCTACACCACCTTGTACCGTGCGGTGCCGGAACTGCTGCTGATTCTGCTGCTGTATTACGCCGGTGCCGACCTGATCAACCTGACGATGGCGGCGCTCGGTCAACCGAGCGTTGAAATCAACGGGTTCCTGGCGGCCGTGGTGGTGTTGGGGATCGTGCAGGGCGCCTACTCGGGGGAAATCATCCGTGGCGCCATCGAGTCGATTCCCCATGGCCAGATCGAAGCCGCGCGCGCCTATGGCATCAACCGCAGCCTGCTGGTGCGCCGGGTGATCCTGCCGAGCATGCTGCCGTTTGCCATTGCCGGCCTGTCCAACCTGTGGCTGGTGCTGGTCAAGGAAAGTGCGTTGATCAGCGTGGTCGGTTACAGCGAATTGTTGACGGCGGGCCGCCAGGCAGCGGCATCGACCAAACACTACTTGCTGTTTTACCTCGCGGTCGCCGCGTTCTATTACCTGATCACGCTGGTTTCCAGTTCGGTCTTCCGGCAGGTCGAAGTTCGCTTCGAGCGCTGGATGCCACGGCACGCATAAGGGAGGCTGGTCATGGACTTTCAGTGGTTGAGCAGTTTTTATGGCGAGTTGGTCAGGGGTGTCGGGCTGACCCTTCAGCTGCTGCTGATCTCGGGTTTTTTCGGTTTCCTGATGGCCGTGGGCGTGGCTTTGGGGCGGCTGTCGAAGTCGCCCTTGCTGGCCAACGGGCTGCGTTTTTACACCAGCGTGCTGCGCGGGACGCCGCTGCTGGTGCAGATCTACGTGCTGTATTACGGCGTCGGCAGTGTCTTCGCGACCTTTCCACTGATACGCGGCAGTATGTTCTGGCCGTATCTGCGTGAAGGCTTCTGGTATGTCGCATTTGCCCTGACCTTGAGCGTGTCGGCCTACGTCGGCGAAGTGCTGCGCGGTGGTTTGCGGGCGGTGCCCCGAGGTGAACTGGAAGCGGCGCGGGCCTACGGCATGCGGCCGTGGCTGGTGCTGCGCCGGGTGTGGATGCCACGGGCATTGCAGATGTTGCGCCCGACGCTGGCGGGGGAGAGCGTGATGCTGCTCAAGGCCACCGCACTGGCGTCCACCGTGGCGGTGACCGATCTGCTCGGCGCGGCGAACCTGGTTCGCGCACAAACATTGCGGGTCTACGAACCGCTGCTGATCGTGGCGGTGATCTACATCATTCTGGCGATTGTCATCGAACAAGGCTTTGCCCGCATCGGCAAGACGCCCCAACGTCAGGCCTGAAACGTCGGCCCGGGGTTTTTAAGGAGCTGCAAATGAAATACTCGTCCATCGTCAAACGCATCAGTGGCGAAACCGTCACCGCCTGGGACATCCATTACGCCGCGTGTGATGCGCAGGCACGGGGTGAAGATGCAATCGTGCTGAGCATCGGCGATCCGGATTTCGCCACCGCCGATGAAATCTGCGCGGCAGCGGTCCAGGCCATCCACGCAGGCGATACCCATTACACCCACGTGATCGGCCGGCCCGAGTTGCGGGAAGCCATTGCCGCCAAGCAGACGGCACTGCTCGGCCAGCCGGTGTCCGCCGACAACGTCGCGTTGGTGGCCGGGGCGCAGAACGGTCTGTACGCCACCGCCATGTGCCTGTTCGAGCAGGGTGATGAAGTGCTGGTGCCGGCGCCGATGTACCTGACCTATGAGGCGAGCATTCAGGCCTCGGGCGCGCGACTGGTGCCCATCGCCCAACCGGCGGAGAACGATTTCCGCCTGACCCTGGCGGCCATCGAAGCGGTGATCACCGACAAGACCCGCGGCATCGCCCTGGCCACGCCGAACAACCCCACTGGCAACGTCTACACCCGCGAAGAACTGGAAGCGGTGGCACTGGTCGCTCAGCGCCACAACCTGTGGGTGATCAGCGATGAGGTCTACGGTCAGCTCACCTACGACCGTCCGCATCTGAGCGTGGCCACCCTTGAAGGCATGGCCGAACGCACCGTGGTGCTCAACAGCCTGTCCAAGTCCCACGCCATGACCGGTTGGCGGGTCGGCTGGGTGGTGGGGCCGCAGGAATTGATCGGGCACCTGGATAACCTGCTGCTGTGCATGCTCTACGGCTTGCCGGGCTTTATCCAGGCGGCGGCGCTCAAGGCGCTGGAGATCGATGAACAGGTGGTCAGCCAGGCGCGGACCCTGTACCGCCGGCGCCGCGACCTGGTGGTCGAAGGGCTGCGCCATGTGCCGCTGCTCAAGTGCAAGGTGCCCGAGGCCGGCATGTTCATGTTGGTGGATGTACGCGACAGCGGCCTGTCGAGCACCGATTTCGCCTGGCAGCTGTTCCGTGAAACCGGTGTCGCGGTACTCGACGCCAGCGCGTTCGGCGCCAGCACCGCGGGTTTTGTGCGAATCTCGTTTACCGTTTCCGATGCCGCCCTGAGCGATGCCTGTGGACGCATCGCCGGGTTTGTCGAAGGTCTTCAGGCACGCCGCTGATCCGGATAGCCGGCGCTCTGCTTAGAGCGCCGGCGTCCACGTCACCCCGAACATCCACGCCCGACCTTCCTCGCGATACCCGTACTGGCTGCCGTCATGGCTGTACAGCGCCCGGCTGTAGCCCTTGTCCAGCAGGTTATCGACCTTCAGGTCCAGCTTGATCTCGCGATTGAGTGCCCAACTGCTGCGCAATCCCAGCAAGGCATAGCCGCCCAATGGCTGCTGATTGTTCAAGTCGTCGTAGCTGCTGCTGACCGCCTGCCAGCTGGCGCCCAGGCCCAGGCGATCGAACTGCCGATCCAGGTCCAGGCTCAAGGTGCGCCGCGCGCGGCGGGCCAGGGTATGACCGGTGTCGCGGTCTCGCGGGTCGATGATTGCTACGCCCAGGTTGCTCTGCCAGCCGAACAGTTCCTGCTTCAGTGCTGCTTCGAAACCGTTGATCCGCGCCGAGGCGACGTTTTCCGGTCGTGAGTTGCTGCCGAAGATGATCGCGTCTTCCAGGTCGGTGCGGTACAGGGAGGCTTCCAGGCGACTGTCATCCGTCAATTGGCTGCGCCATTGCAACTCGTAGCTTTTAGAGGTTTCCGGCTTGAGGTCGGGGTTGCTGAAGTCCGGGTAATACAGGTCGTTGAAGGTCGGTGCGCGGAAGCCTTCGCTGTAGGTCAGCAGCAGATCATTGTCCGGGTTCAGCGGCAGGGTGAAGGTGCCGCTCCAGCTGTTCTGGCCGCCGAATTGCTGGTTCTGGTCGCGGCGCAGGCCCAGTTCGGTGGAGAAACTGTCGGTGTGGTAGCGATGCTGGATGAACGCTGCACGGTTCCAGCGGCTGTCTTCGTCGAAGGCCGTGCTGCTGTTGACCCGGTCTTCGTACCAGTCACCACCGAGGATCAGGCTGTTGCGTTCATTGAGGGTCAGGTCGTTCTGCCAGCTCACCGAATCGCGGTAGGTGTTGAACACGCTGCGTTCATCGCTGAGCTTGTCGAAGGTCTTTTCGCGGTTTTCGCTGTGACCGAATTCGACCCGGGTTTTCCAGAGATCGTTGACCCGCGCATCGACGTAGCTGCTGACACTGCTCACGTCGAATTCGCTGTAGGGCTGTTGCTGGACCGACTCGAAGGTGTCCAGGTCGAAGCGGCCGAACGGGTTGTCGAATTCGCTCTTGCCACGGTTATCCAGCACATTGGCGCCGATTTCGATGTCGTCGCCGAGGGCATGGCTGAGGCTCAGGCTGAACGACTGGTTGCGGTAGGCGTCGTGGTCGCCATCGCTGGGGTATGACTGGTGAGTGCGGTCGATCCCGGCGGTTTCATCGAGGCTGGCGCCGAGATTGAAGCGGGTTTTCTCATCACCACCGGACAGGCCAAGGCTGCGTTCCCAGGTCTGATGACTGCCAAAGCCCACGTGCAATTGTGGTCGCAACCCGGGTTCGCCGCCGCGACGGGTGAAGATCTGGATCACCCCGCCGATCGCGTCGCTGCCATAAATCACCGAGCGAGAGCCGCGCAGCACTTCCACGCGCTCGACCTGCTCGATGTTGATGTGCTGCAGGTTGCTGTCGCCGGAGGTCGAGTTGCCGATGCGCTGCCCGTCCACCAGCACCAGGCTTTGCGCCGATTGCGTGCCGCGAATGTAGACCCCCGGCAGACTGCCGCGACCGCCGGTTTGCGCAATCTGCACGCCCGGGACCCGGCGCAGCAGATCGGTCACGCTATCGGGTTGCAGCCGGTCAATGTCTGCGCGGGTGAATACGGTGTTGGCGGCGCTGCTGTCGTTGCGGGCTTCGACCTGGCGGTTGGCGCTGATCAGCACGTCGGGCAGCTTCAGGGCCTGGTCGCGTTCGAAGGTGTCGGCCAGCAGCGGGCCGGCTGGCAGCAGGGTCAGCGTCAGGGCGAGGGGGGAGAGTTTCATCGGCAGTCCGTTGGTACTTTTGGTGTACACAAATCAAATGTGGGAGCGGGCTTGCTCGCGAATGCGGTGGTTCAGTCGATAGAAATGTTGACTGAACCACCGCATTCGCGAGCAAGCCCGCTCCCACAGGGTTTTGTGTTTAGCGGTTGAGCAGTTGCAGGCGTTCGCGGATCGAGGCTTCGATGCCTGCCTCATCCAGCCCGCACTCAGCCAGCATCTGCGCCGGCTTGGCGTGTTCGACGTAGCTGTCCGGCAAGCCCAGGTGCAGCACCGACTTCAGGATGTTCTCCCGGGCCAGGAATTCGCTGACCGCGCCACCGGCACCGCCCATGATCGCGTTTTCCTCGACGGTCACCAGCAGCTCGTGGCCAGCGGCGATTTCACGCACCAGCGCTTCATCGAGGGGTTTGACGAAGCGCATGTCGACCACGGTCGCATCCAGCGTCTCGGCGACTTTCAGCGCCTCGGCCAGCTGCACGCCGAACACCAGCAGGGCGACCTTGCTGCCCTGGCGGCGAACCACGCCCTTGCCGATTTCGATCGGTTCGAGGTCTTTCTCGATGGTCGCGTTCGGGCCGTTGCCGCGCGGGTAACGCACGGCCGCCGGGCCTTCGTACAAGTGCCCGGTGGTGAGCATCTTGCGCAGTTCGTTTTCGTCGCTCGGGGTCATCACCAGCATGCCGGGGATGCAGCGCAGGAACGACAGGTCGAAACTGCCGGCGTGGGTCGGGCCGTCTTCGCCCACGAGGCCGGCGCGGTCGATGGCGAACAGCACGTCGAGGTTTTGCACCGCCACATCGTGCACCAGCTGGTCATAGCCGCGTTGCAGGAAGGTCGAGTAGATCGCCACCACGGGTTTGGCGCCTTCGCACGCCATGCCGGCGGCGAGGGTCACGGCGTGTTGCTCGGCAATCGCCACGTCGAAGTAGCGCAGCGGGAAACGCTCGCTGAAGGCCACCAGGTCGGAGCCTTCCTTCATCGCCGGGGTGATGCCCACCAACCGCGGGTCGGCCGCCGCCATGTCGCACAGCCATTCACCGAACACACCGGAATACTTCGGCCCGCTGGCCTTTTTCGGCGCGGCGGCCGGGGCGTCCAGGGGTTCGAGCTTGGTGATGGCGTGGTAACCGATCGGGTCGACTTCCGCCGGGGCGAAGCCTTTGCCTTTCTTGGTGACGATGTGCAGGAACTGCGGGCCTTTGAGATCGCGCATGTTGCGCAGGGTGGCGATCAGGGTTGGCAGGTCGTGGCCGTCGATCGGGCCGATGTAGTTCCAGCCCAGCTCTTCGAACAGCGTGCCGGGGACCAGCATGCCTTTTGCGTATTCTTCGGTACGACGGGCGATTTCCCAGGCGCCGGGCAGGCGCGACAGCACTTTCTTGCTGCCTTCGCGCATGCTCGCGTAGGTACGGCTGGAAAGGATCTTCGCCAGATAGTTCGACAGCCCGCCGACGTTGCGCGAGATCGACATGTCATTGTCGTTGAGGATCACCAGCATGTTGGCGTCCACTTCCGGCGCATGGTTCAGCGCCTCGAACGCCATGCCGGCGGTCAGGGCGCCGTCGCCGATCACGGCAATCGCCTTGCGATCACTGTTTTGCAGGCGGGCGGCAATCGCCATGCCCAGTGCGGCGCTGATCGAAGTACTGGAGTGACCGACGCCAAAGGTGTCGTACTCGCTCTCGGAGCGACGCGGGAAAGCGGCGATGCCGTCCTTCTGGCGCAGGGTGCCCATGCGCTCGCGACGACCGGTGAGGATCTTGTGCGGATAAGCCTGATGACCCACGTCCCACACCAGCCGGTCGTCCGGGGTGTCGAACACGTAATGCAGCGCGATGGTCAGCTCGATCACGCCCAGGCCGGCACCGAAATGCCCACCGGTCTGGCCGACCGTATAGAGCAATTCCAGGCGCAACTCATCGGCCAGGGTTTCCAGCTCGGCTTCGCCTAACCGGCGCAGGCCGTCCGGCGTGTTCGCGCGGTCCAGCAGGGGCGTGGTCGGGCGCTTGCGGGGAATCTCATGAAACGTCGTGGGCATCAGGCGAATCGTTATAGGTATAAAAGATGCGGCAGTTTACCTGATGCATCGGCCCCTGCCCACGCGTTGGTCTTTTTTGGCGGATACGCCGTCAGTTGCGCCGCTCGACGATATACCGGGCCAGATCGCGCAAAGGCTCGGCGGCCGCGTCAAACGGTCGCAGCGCATGCAGCGCCTGATCGCGCAGCTCCAGGGCGTAGGCCTTGGCGGCGTCAAGGCCGAGCAGGGCCGGGTAGGTCGGCTTGTCGCGGGCAATGTCGGCGCCCTGGCGCTTGCCGAGGGTCACGGTATCGCTTTCGACGTCGAGAATGTCGTCCTGGACCTGGAACGCCAGGCCGATGGCCTGGGCATACGTCTGCAGGGACTTGAGTTCGTCCTTCTCGGCACGGCCACTGGCCAGGGCGCCGAGCTTGACGCTGACTTCGATCAACGCGCCGGTCTTGTGCCGGTGCATGTATTCGAGGGCTTTCTGATCAAGCTTGAGGCCGACCGAGCCGAGGTCGATGGCCTGGCCGCCGACCATGCCGGCCGGGCCCGCCGCCAGTGCCAGGGCGCAGACCATCTGCAGCCGGGTCTCGGCGTCGGCGTTGCTCAGGCGCGGGTCGAGCAGGGCGCTGAAGGCCAGGCTCTGCAAACCGTCACCGGCGAGGATCGCGCAGGCTTCGTCGAATTTCTTGTGGGTGGTGGGCTGGCCGCGACGCAGGTCGTCGTCGTCCATCGCCGGCAAATCGTCGTGCACCAGCGAGTAAGCGTGGATCAACTCCACCGCGCACGCCGCGCCGTTGGCTTGCTCGGCCTTGCCGCCCAGCGCTTCGCACGCGGCGTAGGCCAACAGGGGGCGTACGCGCTTGCCGCCGTTCATCACGCTGTAGCGCATGGCTTCGTACAGGCGCACCAGCTCAGGGCCGGGCGCGGTGAACAGGGTTTCCAGGGCCGCATTGACGCGGGCCTGGCTGGTCGCCGAGTACGCTGCAATCATTCTGGTTGATCCGCGTCGAAGGGTTCCTCGGCCAACTCGCCATCACGCTCAAGCAGCACCTGAACCTTTTGCTCGGCCTGGGCCAGCGCCGCCTGGCAATCGCGGGTCAACCCGATGCCTTGCTCGAAAGCGGTCAGCGAGTCCTCCAGCGACAATTCGCCGTTCTCCAGACGCTCCACCAGCGTTTGCAGGTCAGCGAGGGACTGTTCGAAATCCAGTGCAGCTTTTTTGCGGGCCATGGCGGCGATTTCCGGTTGACGTTAAACCGGCGCGACACTAGCAGATAGGGGGTTTATGGGCAAATGAGCGGGGTGTTTGCGCCACGTTTACAGACTGGGACTGAACCTGTGGCGATGGGATTTATCCCCCTTGGGTCGCGAAGCGGCCCCATAACCAGCGACCCGGTGGCTTCAGGTACCCACAGTGCCCGGGTTGGCGACTGCTGCGCAGCCGAGCGGGGATAAATCCCCTCGCCACAATGTAATCGGCCAACCTTATGCTACGAATTATTCGGCTCATTTCGTGAGCCGAATAAAGTCGCTATTCGGCTCACCGTCCATCCACAAACGTGATCGCCGCCACTTTGTAAAAAGTATCTGATTGTTAGGAACGGGCGGACTGTCTACCCTTCGCGCCATCGACAACCCAGCGCTCACGGGTTTTTCAGACGAAACGCAGTATCCGCATCTGTAACGCGCCGAGGATCAGGCGCAAGGTTTCGTCAGGCATGGCAGGAGGCGTCACATGCGTTCATTTCTTTTGCTGCTGATCGGCTGGGTCTGTGCGCCGCTCATGGCCGCGCCGGGGGCCGATATCTCGGAGCCGGTGGGCGGCTGGCGCTATAACGGTCTGCTGGACCGCACGGAAAATCCGCAAGTCGCCTATCCCACGCCGCCCATCGACCGGGGCGTGCAGCGCAATCGCACGATGATCGAAGGCCAGCTCAAGGCCATGGGTACGCAGCGCGGGCCCCACACCCTGGCGGTCAACGGCAATCCCTTGAACCTGTACACCGACGAGCAAGGGCGGTTTGCCCGGCCGTATGCGTTCGGCGCCGGGTCCAACAGTGTCGAAGTGCGCAGCGCCGAAGGCCAGTCGCTCAAGCGCGTGCAATTCTATGAAGCCAACAACCTGCGCACGCCGGCGCGGATTCGTGTGGTGCTGGGTTGGGACGATCCGAAAGCCGAACTCGATCTGCACATCGTCACCCCCGACGGCCAGCACGCGTTCTGGGCGCGCCCGGCGATGACCAACGGCGGCGGCCTCGACCCGGATGGCGTCGACGGTCCAGGGCCGGAAATGTTCACCATGACCGCGCCGCTGCACGGCACCTATCTGGTTTATGTGAACTATTGGGGCAACTTTGGCAGCGGCGGCTATAACTTCGATGAGGCCGGCAACCAGAACGAGGTGATCACCTCGCAGATCAACCTGGTGCTCAACGAAAACACCGTCGACGAGAAACGCGAGACCTTCGTTGTGCCCCTGCGCGCCATCGGTGACCTGCTGCTGGTCAAGACTTTCAACTATTAAGCATCCCGCACCACGGATGAATTGGGTTTGTATTCATGAGCAATAGCACTGATTCACCGGCAGCTGCCCCGGCCGCCGACGCACCGGGCGTCAAACCGTCGCGTCGGTGGCCGGCCATTGTCGGCGGGCTGTGCCTGGTCGCGGGCGTGGCCGGCGGCATGGGCTGGCTGATGCATAAAAGCACGGCCCCGGCGCCGCAACTGGCGGCGGAAAAGCTGGGCATGAGCCGTCCCGATGGCTTGCTGGAAACCCATTCCCTGAGCCAGCTGCCCAGGGATTTGCTGGCGGTGCCGTTCCTCAAGGCAACCCTGACCGAGGATTTCGTCTTCTATTACGAAACCCACGCCGATCGCCTCGGGCTGATCGGCAGTTTGCGGCGGATCATCTACGAGCATGACCTGAAGCTGCAGGACAGCCTGATCGAGCAGCTGTTCGATCAACCGGCGGATGTGGCGCTGTGGCGCGGCGCGGATGGGCGGCTCAGGGATTTCCTGCTGGTGATGGACCGCGGCGGCCTGGCCAGGGTGCTGGAGCCGCTGGCGAAAGTGGCGCTGGATGATACGCAGTTGAGCAAGATCGCCGGCCTGAAAGTCGGCGCCGACGACGTGGCGCTCTATCAACTGACCTACAACGCCAGCAAGGCGCTGCTGTTCGCCTCCCATGGGGACAAATTGGTGGTGCTGTCGAATCCGGCCAAACTCTACGACCCACAAAGCGGGCTGACCCAGGAGTCGGGTAGCGTCTCGACCCAGGCCATCGCTGCATTGCTCAATGGCGACAAACTGTTCCCCGAGGCCTTCGGCCTGCAACCCCGTGCGCCAGAGGTCAAGCAGCGGCTGTCGGTCAATGCCAGTGTGTTGGCCATGGGGTATCAGCGTTTTATCCCGAACTTCGCCGGCCTGCGTTTCGACATGGACGACAAGGGTTGGCACAGCTTCCTCGCGATGGATGAGCTTGAAAACCAGGCGGATTTCGATTTCAAGCCGATCTGGCAAGCGATGCCCATGGGGGCCAGCGCGTGCGTGGCCCTGCCGCTGGCGGCGCAACAACAGGCACCGCTGCTGATGAAACTCGGCGCCGAAGAGGGCGCCGCCCAGGCGCTGACCGAACAGATGGCCGGTGCCGCAGGCCTGTGCTGGTATGCCGATTCCCGGTTGTACACGCCGTTGCTGGTGGCCAGCCTCAAGGATGAAGACAGCGCCGGGCTCGACGGTGATCTGGGCAAGTTGTTCGGCTCGATGGTCGGCGCCTATGAAGGCAAGGTCGAAGGCCATGCGTTTGCGGTGGTCGAGAAACAGGACGGGAAAAGCCATCAGTGGCAACGCCAGGTCAGCTCCAATTTCGGCCCGTATAAAGCCCGGGATGCCGCAGACCCGGAGGCGATCACCGGCAAGGCCTTCATGAACGTCAGCCTGGCCCGCCACGCTTCGACCCTGCTGTTTTCCCTCGACGACAAGCTGGTGGACAAGGCACTTGGCACCCTCGACAAACGCTTCCCGCCGATGGCGGACGTGGTGCCCAAAGACGTGCTGATGCCGGTCTATTTCGGCCCGGACTCGATGGCGCAACTGATGCAGCAGGAAACCCTCGACAGCCTGCCCCAGGACATGGAGCCGGTGTTCTACAACGCCGCGCAAACTTACCTGATCCCGAAACTGCGCACCCTCGGCGGTTACGGCAAGTACGCCCTGACGTTGCCTGAAGGCAGCGAGCCCGACGGCCACTGGCAATGGCTGCCGCTGGAGTGGAAAGCGCTGTGACGAAACTGATCCGAAGCCTCGGCCTGCTGGCACTGCTGCTGAGCGCGGGTGCCAGAGCCGTCGAGACGCCTGCGCTGGATGTGCAGCAATCCCAGGTGTTCCGCGCCTGGTTCGTGCGCATCGCCCAGGAGCAACTGACCCAGGGCCCGAGCCCGCGCTGGTACCAGCAAGACTGCGCCGGGCTGGTGCGTTTCGCCGCCAACGAAGCGCTGAAAGTCCACGACGACAAATGGCTGCGCAGCAACGGCCTGTCCAATCGCTACCTGCCGCCGGAGTTGCAGCTGAGCGATGCCCAGCGCGGGCTCGCCCAGCAATGGCAACAGGGCGGCGGCAAGGTCGGGCCCTACGTCAACGCGATCAAGTTGATCCAGTTCAACAGTCACCTGGTTGGCCGCGATGTCGCCCAGGCAAGACCCGGCGACCTGATGTTCTTCGATCAGGGCGATGACCAGCATTTGATGATCTGGATGGGCCGCTACATCGCCTATCACACCGGCACCACCACCCCCACTGACAACGGCATGCGTTCGGCAAGCCTGCAACAACTCATGACATGGAAGGACACCCGATGGATACCCGATGCAGCCAACCCCAACTTCATCGGCGTCTATCGACTGAATTTTCTCTCCCAATGATCGGTGCCCGCATGTTGCGTTTCCTGCCTCTGCTGTTGGTCCTGGTGCTGCCCTTTTCGGCGGTGCAGGCTGAAGACACCGTTGAACCCAGCGGCTACACGCCGGTGCCCGGTGAGAGCTTTTTCCTGCTGGCCGACAGCAGTTTCGCCAGCGACGAACAGGCGATGGTGCGCCTCGAAGCCCCCGGTCGCGATTACCGTCGATTCCGCATGGAGCCTTACGGCGGCGCCGACATTCGCGTGTACCGGATCGACAAGCCGCTGGATTTCCTCAAGCGCCAGAAGAACCTGCACCGCGTGGTCAGCGATGGCCAGTTCAAGGGCGAAGGCCTGTCCAACACCCTGGCGTATCTGTGGGACAACTGGTACCGAAAATCCCGTCGGGTGATGCAGCGGGCGTTTTCCTACGAGTCGCGTAAACAAGTCACCGAGGAAGTCCCGGAACTGAAGATGGGCAACGCCATGGCGGCGCCAACGCCCTACGACGCGCAGCCGCAATTCGCACTGATTCCGGGCCTGCCGGTGGTCAGTCAATTCCGCTATCCCTTGTGGGAAGCCAAACCGATCCAGCCGCCGGCAGGTGTGAACCTGGCGGGTTCTTCCAGCGAATTTGTCAGCGTTGCGCCGGGCAATGTCTACATCCCGTTGGGCCATCTGAAACCGGGCCTGTATCTGGTCGAAGCGCTGATCGGCAAGTACCGCGCGACTACCATGGTTTTCGTCTCCAACACCGTGGCGGTGAGCAAGATTGCCGGCGATGAGTTGCTGGTGTGGGCTGCGCGCAAACACGAAGGCAGTTCGGTGCCCAAGGTCAATGTGCTGTGGACCGACGGCCTGGGCGTGATGAGCAGCGGTGCCACCGATACCGACGGATTGCTGCGGCTCAAGCACGTCAGCCCCGAGCGTTCATTCGTGATCGGCGAGGACGAAGAGGGCGGGGTTTTCGTCTCGGAAAACTTCTACTACGACAGCGAAATCTACGACACCAAACTCTATGCCTTCACCGACCGGCCGCTGTATCGACCGGGGGATTGGGTGTCGCTGAAAATCGTCGGGCGCGAGTTCAAGAATGCCCGGGATTCGGTGCAGCCAGCCGCCGCCGACGTCAACGTGACCGTGCTGGACGCGACGGGTACGGCGCTGCAAAGCCTGGACTTGAAGCTCGACTCCAGGGCTGGCACCCAAGGCCGCTTCCAGTTGCCCGAGAATGCCGTGGCCGGCGGTTATGAGCTGCGTTTCAGCTACAAGGACCAAGCCTACAGCAGCGCCTTCCGCGTAGCCGAATACATCAAGCCGCACTTCGAGATTTCGCTGAACCTGGCCAGGCAGGATTACCGCACCGGCGAACCGGTCAAGGGCAATCTGGTGTTGCTGTACCCGGACGGCAAACCGGTGGCCAACGCCAAACTCAGCCTGAGCCTGCGCGCCCAGCAACTGTCGATGGTCGACAACGAGCTGCAATACCTCGGGCAGTTCCCGGTGGAGTTGACCAGCACCGAACTGACCACCGACGCCAAGGGCAACGCCACCCTCGACCTGCCGGCCGCCGAGAAACCGAGCCGCTACATGCTCACGGTGTTTGCCAGTGACGGCGCGGCGTTTCGGGTCAAGACCACCAAGGAAATCCTCATCGATCGCGGTGCGGCGAATTTCCGCTTGAGCGCGCCGCAGCGTTTCAGTGCGGTGGGCGACAAGGTCGTGTTCGGCTACGCCAATGCAAACGAGCAAGCCACGACGGTTGCACCGGGCAGCTACAGCTGGGTACGCCTGGAAGACCAGAGCACAGGCGAAGGCAAGCTGGCGGCCACCGATAACAGCGTCACCCTGGCATTCGAGCGTCCGGGCACTTACAGCCTGACCCTGCGCGATGACCACGGCCGCACACTCGGCGCGACCGGGCATTCGGTCACGGGCGACGGCGTCAAGGCAGTGCCCGGCACGGTGGAAATCGTCCTCGACAAACCCGAGTACAAGGCGGGTGATGAAGCGCTGGCGCTGATCACTTTTCCCGAGCCGGTCAGCGATGCCTTGCTGTCGCTGGAGCGCGACAAGGTCGAGGCGACGGCGTTGCTGTCCAGGGGCGGTGACTGGCTGAAGCTGGAGAAATTGAGCGACACCCAGTACCGCGTGCGCATTCCGGTGAAGGACCACTTCACGCCGAACCTGACGTTCTCGGTGCTGTACACCAAGGGCGGCCAGTACAGTTTCCAGAACGCCGGGATCAAGGTCATCGCACCGCAGATCGATGTTGCCATCGCCACCGACAAGGACACCTATCAGCCCGGTGATACGGTGTCGGTGGACCTGACCACCCAATTCGCCGGCAAGCCGATCCCGGCGCACCTGACGGTCAGCGTGGTCGACGAAATGGTCTACGCGCTGCAACCGGAAGTCGCGCCGGGCATCGACCAGTTTTTCTACCATCCTCGGCGTAACAACGTGCGCACCAGCGCCAGCCTGTCGTTCATCAGCTACGACGTCGCACTGCCGGGCAGCCCCGGTGCGCCGGGCAAGGCCAACCGCAGTGAACGCGGGGTGAAGGTGCTGGAGCGGCCGCGCCGGGAGGACGTCGACACCGCGGCCTGGCAACCGGAACTGTTGACCGATGCCAACGGCAAGACCCGTTTCACGTTCACGATGCCCGACTCGCTGACCCGCTGGCGCATCACCGCGCGGGCCATTGCCGATGACGGTCAGGTCGGCCAGAAGAAGCAGTTCGTGCGCTCGGATAAGCCGCTGTACCTGAAGTGGAGCGGGCCGAGCACATTCCGCAGCGGGGATAAACCGGATCTCGGCGTATTTGCCTTCAGTCAGGCTGACAAGCCGGTCAAGGCTGAGCTGGTGACTCACTACGCGGGTAGCGAACAGCGTGTACCGGTCACTCTGAACAGCGGCATCAATTACATCGCGCTGCCGGCATTCGCGCTGGCCACTGGCGAATGGGCCGCCGAGCTGGTGCAGGACGGAAAAACCGCCGATGCCCTGGCCGTGCGCCTGACCGCGACCGGTGAAGGGTGGCAGGTCACCCAGAGCCAAAGCCTGGACGTCGCCAGTGGTGACACGCCGCTGAATTTGCCGGCGGACGCCACGGACATCCGCCTGCGCCTGGATGACAGTCCGCAGGCGCTGTTCCGCTCGGCGCTCGATGATTTGCTGAGCTACCCGTACGGCGGCGTCGAACAGACGGCCAGTCGTTTGCTGCCGCTGAGCATCGCCTACCCGGCGCTTTCGTCGAACCCGCAGATCCGCGATCGCTTGCGCCTGATCATGCAGAACAGCCGCTTGCGCCTGGTGCAAATGGCCGGGCCTTCGGCGAGTTTCACCTGGTGGGGCATGGACGGCGAGCCGGATGCGTTCCTCACCGCCTACGCCTATTACGCCGACTGGCACGCCAGCCGTGTGCTGGAACTGAGCCTGCCAGCGGAGCATTGGCTGCGGGTGCTGGAGGTCTACGCGAAGCAGGCGAAGAACACGCCGCTGTTGCAACGGGCGTTGATCCTGTCGTTCGCCAAACAGATGCAATTGCCGGTGAACACCTTGCTCAGCGGCTTGATGGACGACCTGGCGACAGCGGGCGAGGGCACCGCCGCCAACATGATGGATAGCGGTGACGACAGCCTGGTGATGAGCGACCCGGATTCGGCGCTCGGCCTGGCGGCTGCCCGGGTGTTGACGGCATCGCTGGCGCGTCAGGCCAAGGTCAGTCTGCCGGAAGCCTTCAATCGGCAACTGCCCGCTGCGCAGCAACGGTTGGCGGTCAGCTCCCAGCCCTTTGCCGAGGCCCTGGATGTGTCGCTGCAACCCTTCGATCAGGCTCACGCGACGGCGTTGTTGCAACGCTTGCTGCCACAGCAGTCGACGCTGGAACGTGCGCTAGCGCTGACCTGGTTGCAACACGGCATCGAGCAGGCCTCGCCCACCATCGCCCTGGCGCCGGGTGAAGGCTGGAAGAAAAAACACGGCAGCACCGGTGAGGTGTATTGGACCTGGCAGGGGGCTTCAACCGTGCCGGCGGTGTTGTCGCTGGCGGGTGTGCAAGAACGTCCGTTGCGGGCCGCCTTGAACTACCAGACCCGGCAATCGCCGGCCAATCCGATGGCTGTGACCATCACGCGGCGCCTGTCGCGTCTGGTGCCGGGTGACGAAGCCTTCACCTTCAAACTGGAGCCGGTCGGCAACGGGCCGTTGTCCAGCGATAGCCTGTATCTGGACGAAGTGATCCTCACCGGCAAAGCCGCGATACCGCTGCGCTATGGCCTGCTCGAAGTGCCGTTGCCGCCGGGGGCCGATGTCGAGCGCACCACCTGGGGGATCAAGCTCATGGGCAAGGCCGGCACCGAACCGGCGGCGCTGGAAAAGGCCCGTTTCGAACCGGGGCAACTGGCCTACGCGGTGCCGGTGGATGCGCTGAGCGGGGAGTTGCGCCTGCGGCACCTGGTGCGTTTCTCGCAGAAGGGGCAGTTCAATTTGCCACCGGTGCGATTCACCCAGGTGTATGCGCCACAGCATCAGGCTCAGGAGCAGAAACCGGCGCTCGGTCAGGTCACCGTACACTGATATGCGCCAGTTTTTGGTGTGGATGCTGTGTTTGATGCCTGCGCTGGCCACGGCGCAGGACGAGCCGTTGCGCGTCGCGTTCAACGGTGAGTTGTTGACCTTGAACCCAACCCGGCTGCTGACCCGCGAGCCGTTGCCCGATAGCTTGCAGACGCCGTTGGGCAGTGTGTGGAAGCTGTTTGTGTACGGCTGGCTGGTGGACACCGGCGCCCGGGAGCCGGCTTATGAATGTCGCGGGCAATCGAAGGAAGAGGTGTATTGCTGCACGGCGGGCGGCAAGATCGAACGTGATCAGGCGTTGGTGAAATCCTGCGGGTTGTATTTTGAACCGGCACGCCTGGGCATTACCGATGTGGGTTGGCGGGCCTATTGGCAAGCGCGGCAGGCGCCGGAATGGTTGTTGAGCCTGGGCACATTGCAGCCTGCCACCCGGGTTCCGGTGGTTGAGTTACTGCGGATATTGGCGGTGATGCCCGCGCAGGATGAATCCCGGCGCGTGTTACTCGATGTGGTGCTGAACGCCGCCGACGGCAATGTCATAGGCGAAATCGGCAGTCGCTTGCGGGTCAAAACCTGGAGCTGGCCGGGGGATCGGGATGTCGCGTCACGTCAGGGTGGATTCGCCGGATGGACGGCGGACGGCACGCCGATCTGGGCCGGTGGACGAGGAACGAGTCAGCGGGTCTTGCGTGAATACGCCCAGGCGTTGTCGGCCGTCGTGCCCGTGACGTGGCCTGCCGACGCAGGGCGTTGCGTGGAAGTCAGCCTGTTCTCTCGCTATCCACTCAAGCGGGTGCTTTCAGGCAACAGTGAGGTGGCCTCGGGTCCGTTGCGCGGCGACTATCGCGTCGAATTCGCCAACGGCAACCAGCTGGATATCCACAGCGACGGTGAATTGTTTTTACTCAAGAACCAACTCGTCGCCCGCCTGGATCGCGAAGAATACGTGGCCCGGGTGCTTCAACGCGAAGCCACGCCCGAGCCCGCCGAAGCCGCCAAAGCCCTGGCCGTGGCGATCCGCACCTACCTGCTGCAAAACGCCACCCGCCGTGGCGACTGCCTGAGCATCGACGACAGCAGCCAGCGCCAGCGGGTCGCCCCGCGCCCGGCCAGCCTAGACGCGCGCAATGTGGCGGCATGGACCAGCGACCTGGTGCTGGCCGGCAGCACCGTCACCTACCATTCCGATCAACCGGGCCCGGACAAACTGTCCTGGCAGCAGGCCATCGAACAGGCCAACGCCGGCCAACGCTACGACGCAATCCTGCTGCACGCCTATCCGCGTGCCAGCCTCAGCCGTTGGGACAATCCGGTCGCTGCCTGCGAAGCGCTGCCCGCCGCACAGGACTGGCTGCAAAAACAGCGGCGCGGCTGGCGTCCGAGGCTGGAGAGCGAAACCGGCTACAACGAAGTCAGCACCTTCGCCGTCTGCCGCCTGACATTCGGCCGGCCCTATGTCGACCGCGAACGCCAGCGTCTCTACGTGCGGGGCGTGCTCACGTTGCAGGACCGCCTCGACCTGACCCACGAATACCTGCACCTGGCCTTCGACGCACACCCCAATGGCCAGGATGAAACCTACATCGAAGGGCTCGCCCGCCACCTTTTGCTGGAATAGACCATGACACTTCGTTTTCCACAGGTCTTGCTGTTGCTCTGTTCGTTGACGGCGTTATCGCCGGCGATGGCCGCCGACGGCATCACACTCGACACACCGGTCGGTGGCTGGCGTACCGGCGCGCCCGAAGGCGAGGGCGAGAGCTTCCGCCAGACAGTCAATTACCCGGCATCCTCGGTGAACACCCCGGCCGGCCAGGCCAATACCGCGCGCATCAGCGGCCAGATCAAGTCCACCCCCAAGGGCAACGACCCTGGCCGCCTGATCGTCAACGGCGTCAGCATGCCCCTGAAAATCGACCCCGCCGGCCGCTTCGACCGGCCGTTTTCCTTCCCCAACGGCAGCAACAGCGTCGAAGTCCGCAGCCCCGACGGCCAACAACGCCGTCGCGTGCAGTTCCTCAACGCCAGTGGCGGCGCGACACCCGCCAAATTGCGCGTATTGCTGGCCTGGGACAGCGACGGCACCGACCTCGACCTGCACCTCATCACCCCCGACGGTGCCCATATCTGGTACGGCGACCGCGTCGTGCCCAACGGCGCGGCACTCGATGTCGACGTCACCACCGGCTACGGCCCGGAAATCTTCGCCATGCCGGCACCGATCAAAGGCCAGTACCTGGTGTATGTGAACTACTTCGGCGGTGGCTATCGCAGTGACGAAGAGGGGCAGGAGGATGCGGTGCAACCCCTGACCACGGCGCAGGTCACGGTCATCACCGAAGAGGGCACGCCGAGCGAGAAGATGGAGACGTTTCTGGTGCCGATGCGGGCGGTGGGGGAGTTGACGTTGGTCAAGGCGTTCAGTTATCCGTGAGGCTCAAATACATCTTGCGCAGGGTCTGAACACGGTTGCGTCCCCGATGCTTGGATGGCAAGGGTTGGGCGGTGGCGGGGATGGAGCGGCTTGGTCTGGAGTGGCTTTTTGGCAGGCATTAAAAAGCCGGCTTGTGGCCGGCTTCTCGGGGACTGGCTTGGTTCATTTTTGGTAAACCGCGCCAGCCTTCAAAACGTACACCCGGATCTTGCGTCCGGCTGTGGGACTTGGCGAGAAAGTTATCTGCCTTGTCGGTGCGATCAGAGCCGCTGGGCGGGTCGATGCGCAAATGTGGGGCGCAGCATACTGATTTTTTTGGGTAATTCCCAGTCTGGTGTGCTGGATGGAGGATTGGGGTTGCTCACGTCTGATGAAGAGGTGGGTGATTTCTGGTGAATGTTCCGTTGCTTTCGCGGGCAAGCCAAGCTCCCACAGGCGTGGCTTGCTCGCGATGAAAACGCCTCGGTTTCACAGAAACGGCATCGGCGGCCTGCGTTTGTTCAACGTTGACCACCAGAACACCCAACCCAATACCCTGATGTTCTGTTCTTCGATTTGCGCGGGCCTGAAGATTTCATCCGGGTGCTCCGCTCGGTTATGGCTGCGTAATCGCAGCGAATTCCCCGGCATTCGGTGCAGGTATCGGATACGTAGCATCCCGTCATGTTCGATGGCGTAGATCTCGCCATCGACAATCTGGGTCAGGCCGCGGTCGATGGCCAGGATCGAGCCGTCTTCTATGCGTTCAGCCATGCTGTTACCGATCATGTGGGTACAGATGGCGTCGATGTGGTTGATTTCCAGGGAGTCGAGGTGACTGCGGGGCAGGCGGACGGTTTGGCCGGGGTCCTCGATAACGTGGGTTTTGCCGGAGCCTGGGGCGGTGGCGGTTTCTTTATAGAGGGGGAGTTCGATGTCGGTGGGCTCGATGACCGTATACACGCCGCGAATCGCCTGGGCGTCAAAGGTATTGCCGGATTCATCGTGCAGGCGTAGGTGCCTGGCGTCTTGCGGGCCATCGCCGGTTTTCAGCCATTCGCTGTTAACGGACAGTTTTCGGGCGACTTCTTCCATGTAGTGGGCGGGCACACCGCGTGTGTACCAGTTATGGACATTTTGCGGGGCCGTGTTCAGGAATTCGGCAAACCCAGTTGTCGTGATGTTCGCTACTCCGAGGAGTGCTTTGAATCGGGGGCCGCTAGTGTTCTTTTTCATGAAGGCGAGTCTACTGGCGCGGCAAAAGGCTTTGAATAAACGGGCCGTTCAAATTACGAGGGAAATTTAAGACCGGATGTAAGGCGTGTTTGAGGAAAATTAAACAAAAAAACACTAGGTCAGGCAGGTTTAAACAAGGCGTTTAAATCGGCTTTTCAAGCGCCCACAAAAAACCCCGTATCACCGGGGTTTTTCTTGAAGCTTGCCGCTAGAAGCTTATCGCTGCTTCTCAGCCTTTGTAGGCAGCAACCGACTTCGTGATGGCTTCGCGGGCAGCGTCTGCGCCAGCCCAGCCTTCGATCTTGACCCATTTGCCTTTTTCGAGATCTTTGTAGTTCGCGAAGAAGTGCTCGATCTGCTGGATCAGCAGGGCTGGCAGGTCGGTGTATTCCTTCACGTCGACGTACAGCTGGGACAGCTTGTCGTGAGGGACTGCGATGACTTTGGCATCGCCGCCGCCGTCGTCAGTCATGTTCAGGATGCCGACCGGACGAGCGCGGATCACCGAGCCTGGAGCAACCGGGTAAGGGGTCACGACCAGCACGTCGAGGGGGTCACCGTCGTCAGCCAGGGTGTTCGGGATGTAACCGTAGTTGGCCGGGTAGAACATTGGGGTGGCCATGAAACGGTCAACGAACAGGCAATCGCTGTCTTTGTCGATTTCGTATTTGATCGGCGCGTGGTTGGCCGGAATCTCGATCGCGACGTAGATGTCGTTCGGCAGGTCTTTGCCAGCCGGAATCTTGCTGTAGCTCATTGGGCGTTGCCCCCGTAGTTGACCAGAAACACTTGGCCGGATTGACCAAAAAGTGGCGGCGATTATAGGCATATTCCTACATCTGCGCCATGTACCAGAAGTCGTAGAATTCAGTCCTGGGCCCGGTAGACCGGATCCTCCGCCAGAAGTTGCCGAAGGCGGATCAGCGGGTCCTGGCGATAGAACAGCTTCAGTTGTTCATACACCTGTGGATAGGCCTCATGGAGCAAATCCGGGGCGCTGAAGAAGTATTCGCTGGTGACGGCGAAAAACTCGGCGGGATTTTCCGCGGCATAGGGGTCGATGGCGGTTTCGGCGTCCGGGTTGCGCTCCAGCTGGCGGTCCAGGTCGTCGTAGGCTTGCTGCATGACCCTGGCCCAATCGCTGACCCGCATGTCGGCGTGCAAAGGCGGCAAACCGTTGGCATTACCGTTGAGCATGTCGAGTTTGTGCGCCAGTTCGTGGATCACCAGGTTGTAGCCTTCCCAGCCACCGCTGGCCATGACCCCCGGCCAGGCGAGGATGATCGGTCCCTGCTGCCAGGCTTCGCCGCTGTGTTCGCCGTCCCATTCGTGCTCGACGCCACTGGCGTCACGATGGCGCTGTGGGCTGAGGAAGTCGTCGGGGTAGAGAACGATCTCGTGAAAGCCCTGGTACCAGTTCAGATCGCCCAGATGCAGCAGCGGCAGTTGCGTCTGGGCGGCGAGCAGCAGGCGTTGCTCCTGATGCAGTTCGACACCGGGCAGGGCGGTCAGGTGTTTTTCTTGCAGAAAGAGCACACAGGCTTCGCGCAGCCATTGGTCTTCGGCGGCGCTGATGCCGTCGAGAAAGCTCAGGTGATGGCGCACCCGTTGCCACATGTCATCGGCGATCGGGTGTTTGGCCAGCGTGCGCCGGCGTCGCCAGGTACTGAGCGACCACATGCGCAATCAGCGCGTTTCGGCTTTGGAGTTCGAACCGCCGAAGCGGCTGCGGACAAGGCCGATGATCATCGGCACCAGCGACAGCAGGATGATACCGACGACCAGCAGCGACAGGTTGGACTTGATGAACGGTACGTTGCCGAAGAAGAAGCCCAGGGTCACCAGGCCACCGACCCACAGAATCGTGCCTAGCACGCTGAAGGCGAAGAAGCGCGGGTACGGCATTTTTGCGACACCGGCGACGAACGGGGCAAAGGTGCGAACGATCGGCAGGAAACGCGCCAGGGTCACGGTTTTACCGCCGTGCTTGTCATAGAAGTCGTGGGTCTGTTGCAGGTAGTCGCGACGGAAGATTTTCGAGTTCGGGTTGCTGAACAATCGCTCTCCGGCCGTTCGTCCGATGACATAGTTGGTGCTGTCACCCAGTATCGCCGCGAGCATCAGCAAACCGCCGAGCAGCACCGGGTCCATGCCGCCGCCCGCCGCAACGGCGCCGGCAATGAACAGCAGCGAGTCGCCTGGCAGGAAGGGCATGACCACCAGGCCGGTTTCACAGAAAATCACCAGAAACAAAATGGCATAGATCCATGGCCCGTAGTTGGTGACCAGCAAATCGAGATAAACATCGAGATGCAGGACGAGATCGAGCGGGTTGAAATCCATGGAGGGCACCTGTGATGACGGCCTGTTCGGCAGACCTGTGCGGATGACTTCGCGTAAGGCTACAGACGGGTGTAGTTTTTCTTACAAGCCGGAAAGGTCGGCATTATAAGGTCTGGGGAGTGAAAAGCGTGTCGAGATTGTAGCGAGGGATGTCGGTTGACGATGAATAACGACGAACCCTGTAGAAGCGAGCCTGCTCGCGATGGACGTTAATGATAACGCGTACTTTCTGGATGAACGCGTTGCCCTTGATTCCATCGCGAGCGGGCTCGCTCCTACAGTTTGATCCAGGGTTTACCTTACAGCTCGTCGCTGATCGGCAACACGTAGTTCTTGAACTCGGTGTCTTCCCTGAACCCGATGGATTCGTAGGTTTTCTGTGCCACTTCGTTGTTGCTGCTGGTGGAAACCCGCATGCGTACGGCATTGGTTTCCTTGGCCATTTTCTTCGCGGTGCGGATCAAGTGGTCGGCCACCAGCTGGCGACGGGCGTCCTCGGCAACGTAGATGTCATTGAGGATCCAGACGCGCTTGAGCGAAAGCGAGGAAAAGCTGGGGTACAACTGACAGAACCCCATCAGTTTGTCGTCATCGTCGGCCAACGCCAGGTAAATCACCGATTCCTTGCGGCGCAGGCGTTTCTCGAGGAACGCCCGGGACGAGTCCGGATACGGCAGGGAACCATAAAACTCGCGATACTTGACGAACAACGGGGTCAGCAAATCCAGGTGTTCGAGGGTCGCTTGGATAATCCGCATGGTAGGTCTCGTCTTCAAGTGGCTGTCTTGCGTGCTTGGACGGCGACGGGAAACCCTGAATGCCGTGCGCCGATCCTGCCTGAAACTGGAACGATTGTGCAATGCGGAAGCGGTTCAGGCATGCGGTGGGCTCAGCAGGAAATTGCCTTTCATGTCCGCCCCCGATTCTGATTCCAGCGTCTGAACCTGCGCTTCGTCCTTCAGGTTGACCCCCGACAACTGCCGTCGGCAGGCTTCGCGCATCAAATACAGCAAGCGGTGTGCCGCCATGCCGTAACTCAAGCCCTCAAGGCGCACGTTAGAGATGCAGTTGCGGTAGGCGTCCGTCAGACCGACCTTGGGATTGTAGGTGAAATATAATCCAAGGCTGTCTGGGGAACTGAGGCCTGGGCGTTCGCCAATCAGGATCACCGTCATTTTTGCACCCAGCCGTTCGCCGATTTCGTCGGCAACGGCGACGCGACCCTGCTCCACCAGAATGACCGGGGCAACGGACCAGCTTTCGGCGTGGATCTGTTCTTCCAGTCGTGCCAGCAAAGGCAGCGTATGCCGGTGAACCGCCAGGGCAGACAAACCGTCGGCGACCACAATGACCAGGTCGACGCCACCTGGATGCGCTACCGCGTAGTCACTTAGAGCCTGTGCCGACTCGGCGCTCAGTTTTCGCCCCAGATCGGGGCGCTGCAAATAGCTGTTCCGGTCTATCGCCGCGCTATGCAGCAAAACGCTTTCATGCCCGCGTTCGGCCAGTTGCGAACGCAAGGCGGTGTGATCGAACGGTAAATGCACCGCATCCCGTGCCTGGGCATGGGCGTACTGAAAGTCCAGCTGTGCGCGGGTGGGCATGCTGGTGCCGGTCCGGCCCAAGGCAATGCGTGCCGGCGTCAGGCGTCGCAGTTCCAGCCATGGGTTGTGTGGATCGAAGGGTAGTTTTTCCATGTCAGCACTCATCCCAGTTGGGCCAGGGCCTGTCGAAAGGCCGGCGGCAGGCTGTTACCGAAAAGAACCTTGCCGTCCGCCTGGGTGAAGATGCCCATTTTCGCCAGCCACTGTTCGAATTCCGGCGCGGGTTTGAGCCCCAGCGTCTGCCGGGCATAGAGCGCATCGTGGAACGAGGTGGTCTGGTAATTGAGCATGATGTCATCGGAACCGGGAATGCCCATGATGAAGTTGATCCCGGCCACGCCCAACAAGGTGAGCAAGGTGTCCATGTCATCCTGGTCGGCTTCAGCGTGGTTGGTGTAACAGATGTCGCAGCCCATCGGCACGCCCAGCAATTTGCCGCAGAAGTGGTCTTCGAGGCCGGCGCGGATGATTTGTTTGCCGTTGTAGAGGTATTCCGGACCGATGAATCCTACAACGGTGTTCACCAGGAACGGGTTGAAATGTCGCGCGACGGCGTAGGCCCGGGTTTCGCAGGTCTGTTGATCGACGCCATGGTGGGCGTTGGCCGACAGGGCGCTGCCCTGGCCGGTTTCGAAGTACATGAGGTTTTGCCCCAGCGTGCCGCGATTGAGGCTCAACCCGGCGTCGTAGCCTTCTTTCAGCACGTTCAGGTTGATGCCGAAACTGGCATTGGCCGCCTCGGTGCCGGCGATCGACTGAAACACCAGGTCCAGTGGCACGCCGCGATTGACCGCTTCGATTGAGGTGGTGACATGGGTCAGCACGCAGGCCTGCGTCGGAATCTCGTAGCGCTGGATGATCGCGTCGAGCATCTCCAGCATGGCGCAGATCGAGGCGATGCTGTCGGTGGCCGGGTTGATCCCGATCATGGCGTCGCCGTTCCCGTGCAGCAAACCGTCGAGAATGCTGGCGGCGATGCCGGCCGGTTCGTCCGTAGGATGATTGGGTTGCAGGCGCGTGGATAGTCGCCCGCGCAGGCCCAGGGTGCCGCGAAATTGGGTGACCACGCGGATTTTCTGCGCCACCAGGACCAGATCCTGCACGCGCATGATTTTGGAAACGGCAGCGACCATTTCCGGGGTCAGGCCGGGGGCGAGGGCGCGCAGGACCTGTTCATCGGCGGCATCGCTGAGCAACCAGTCGCGAAAGCCGCCAACGGTAAGGTGGCTGACGACCGCGAAAGCGTGTTTGTCGTGGGTGTCGATGATCAGGCGGGTGACTTCATCGACTTCGTAGGGAATCAGGACTTCCTGCAGGAAGTGGCTCAGCGGAATGTCGGCCAACGCCATCTGCGCCGCCACGCGTTCGCCATCGTTGAGGGCGGCGACACCGGCCAGAAAATCCCCGGAGCGTGCCGGGCTGGCTTTGGCCATCACGTCCTTGAGGCTGTCGAAGCGATAAGTCTGGGCGCCGACGGAATGGGCGAATACGGCCATGGGGCGGTGTCCTCCTTATAAGCGTTAAACCCTTGCGGGAGCGGGCTTGCTCGCGAAGGCGGCGTATCAGGCAGCATTCAGCTGAATGACACACCGCCTTCGCGAGCAAGCCCGCTCCCACAGGATAGCTGTATGAATCTCATGTAATTGAGGCAAGGCCCGTGCCAGAGCGGCGGGGTGTTGGCGCCAGGTCATTGAAGACGCGTTAGCAAGCCCGCTCGCGAAAGCGGTTGAAAGGGCGACACGACAACGCCGCATCGCCCCTGATACTTAGAAGAAGCCCAGCGGATTGATGTCGTAGCTCACCAGCAGGTTTTTGGTCTGCTGATAGTGATCGAGCATCATCTTGTGGGTTTCACGGCCGACGCCAGACTTTTTGTAACCGCCGAACGCGGCATGCGCCGGGTACAGGTGGTAGCAGTTGGTCCACACCCGACCGGCCTTGATGGCGCGGCCCATGCGGTAGGCGCGGTTGATGTCGCGGGTCCAGAGGCCGGCGCCAAGGCCGAACTCGGTGTCGTTGGCGATGGCCAGGGCTTCGGCTTCGTCCTTGAAGGTGGTGATGCTCACCACCGGGCCAAAGATTTCTTCCTGGAACACGCGCATTTTGTTGGTGCCCTTGAGCAGGGTCGGCTGGATGTAATAGCCGCTTGCCAGGTTGCCCTCGAGTTTTTCCACCTTGCCACCGGTCAGCAGCTCGGCGCCTTCGCCCTTGGCGATTTCCAGGTACGAAAGGATTTTGTCGAATTGCTGCTCGGACGCCTGGGCGCCGACCATGGTGTCGGTGTCCAGTGGGTCGCCGCGTTTGATCGACAGGACTTTTTTCATCACCTCTTTCATGAAGTCGTCGTAGATCGATTCCTGCACCAGCGCGCGGGATGGGCAGGTGCAGACTTCGCCCTGGTTGAAGAACGCCAGCACCAGGCCTTCCGCCGCTTTCTCGATGAAGCTCGGTTCGGCTTTCATGATGTCTTCGAAGAAGATGTTCGGCGACTTGCCACCCAGCTCCACGGTGGAAGGAATGATGTTTTCGGCTGCGCATTTCATGATGTGCGAGCCGACCGGGGTCGAGCCGGTGAAGGCGATCTTGGCGATGCGTTTGCTGGTGGCCAAGGCTTCGCCGGCCTCCTTGCCGAAGCCTTGCACGATGTTCAGCACGCCCGGTGGCAGCAGGTCGCCGATCAGCTCGACCAGCACGGTGATGCCCAGCGGGGTTTGCTCGGCAGGCTTGAGCACCACGCAGTTACCGGCGGCCAGGGCCGGGGCGAGTTTCCAGGCGGCCATCAGGATCGGGAAGTTCCACGGGATGATCTGCCCGACCACGCCCAGCGGTTCATGGATGTGATAGGCCACGGTATTGCCGTCGATCTCGGCAGCGCTGCCTTCCTGGGCGCGGATGCACCCGGCGAAGTAGCGGAAGTGGTCGGCGGCCAGTGGAATGTCGGCGTTGAGGGTTTCGCGCACGGCTTTGCCGTTGTCCCAGGACTCAGTGATTGCCAGCAGTTCCAGGTTCTGTTCAATGCGGTCGGCGATTTTCAGCAGCACCAGCGAGCGCGCCTGGGCGGACGTGGCGCCCCAGGCATCGGCCGCCGCGTGTGCGGCGTCCAGGGCCTTGTCGATGTCTTCGGCCGTGGAGCGGGGGAATTCGGCAATCGGTTGGCCATTCACTGGCGAGGTATTGGTGAAGTACTGACCTTTGACAGGCGCGACGAACTCGCCGCCGATGTAGTTACCGTATTTGGCTTTGAACGAAACGATAGCGCCTTCAGTACCGGGGTGAGCGTAACGCATGATGTTTTCTCCTTGGCTTTTGTACTTATAAGAGAGGCGCATGTGCGCTTGCTATAAGCGTAGAGCAAAGGTCGGGCCACTGCCTTGCAGGTCAGGCAAATCAAGGCTTTGCGCGATTTTTGTCGGACAGGCGGGTGGTGACTGTGACGCTTTCGGTACAGCCAGGGTGACACTTTGTACCGTTTATGGCACAGCCTGTGACGGCTCGGTCTTGCCAGCATTGCAATGCCGGCTAGGCTGGAGGATGCTCGGCCTATCCCTTGTAGGAGCTGCCGCAGGCTGCGATCTTTTGACGTTGAAAAATCAAAAGATCGCAGCCTGCGGCAGCTCCTATAGGGGCGGTGGATAACCGCACGGGGAGAACAATAAGAAATGCACGACAACCATTTGAGTCGCCATGCCCAGCAAGTGTTGACCGTGACCCAGGGTAAAACCCACCTGCACGGGCCCGGTAGCGATCCGTCCATCGCCCGTTCCTGGCTGCGTTGCCTTGAGGACTATCACCTCGACCCGGCCCTGACCATGGCGCCGACGGTGCTGGAACACGGGCGCGTGCTCGAAAGCCGCGAACGCCTGCAGCATGTGCTGCACATTGCCGGCAACGAAATGACCAGCCTCCATCAGCAACTCTCCGGCGCCGGGCATGCGGTGCTGTTGACCGATGCGCGTGGCGTGATTCTCAACTGCGTGACCGCACCCGCCGAGCGGAAGATTTTCGAGCGAGCCGGGCTCTGGCTCGGTGCCGACTGGAGCGAGGCCTGCGAAGGCACTAATGGCATCGGCACCTGCCTGGTGGAGAAGCAGGCGTTGACCATTCATCAGGATGAACATTTTCGCGGCCGCCACACTGGCCTGACGTGCTCGGCAAGCCCGGTGTTCGACCCGCATGGCGAGTTGCTGGCGGTGCTCGACGTGTCATCGGCGCGACACGACGTGTCGCGCCAGAGTCAGTTTCACACCATGGCCCTGGTCAATCTGTCGGCGAAGATGATCGAGAGCTGTTATTTCCTGCGTTATTTCGACAACCAATGGCTGCTGCGATTTCACCTGCAAGCCGAGTCCGTGGGGCTGTTCAGCGAAGGCTTGCTGGCGTTCGACGGGGAAGGGCGGATTTGCGCGGTCAACCAAAGTGCATTGAACCTGCTGGGGCATGCCCGAGGTGGCTTGCTGGGTCAACCGGTGGAGGCGTTTTTCGACTGTGCGCTGGATGAATTGCTCGGCCGCGCCAGCCAGGAGGCCAGCGCCAGCTGGCCGCTGCGTACCCGCGACGGGCGACGGCTGTTCGCCGTGTTGCGCGGGCAGCCGCGCCGCATGCCGGTGCCATTGGTCCCCAGCCCTGTCATTGAAGAGCGTGCGCAGTTGTCCGGCATTTGCC
Organism: Pseudomonas fluorescens; assembly: GCF_902498195.1. Classification (GTDB taxonomy): domain Bacteria; phylum Pseudomonadota; class Gammaproteobacteria; order Pseudomonadales; family Pseudomonadaceae; genus Aquipseudomonas; species Aquipseudomonas fluorescens_BU. The sequence continues at coordinate 110,806 of NZ_CABVIY010000009.1, forward strand.
TGGGCGACGTCGCGTTGCAGGCAGATTTCCGCAAGGCGTTGCGCGTGTACGAACGGGATGTGCCGTTGCTGATCAATGGCGAAACCGGGTCGGGCAAGGAAGCCTTTGCCAAAGCCGTCCATCACGCCAGCCAGCGGGCCGAAAAGGCCTTCGTCGCCCTCAACTGCGCAGCCATCCCCGAAAGCCTGATCGAGAGCGAGTTGTTCGGCTATCGCGGCGGCAGTTTCACCGGGGCGCGCAAGGAAGGCATGCGTGGCAAGTTGCAGCAGGCCGATGGCGGCACCTTGTTCCTCGATGAAATCGGCGACATGCCCCTGGCCTTGCAGACGCGGCTGCTGCGGGTGCTCGAAGATCGCCAGGTGGTGCCGATCGGCGGTGAACCACAGGCGATCAACGTGCGGATCATCAGTGCCACCCACCGCAATCTGCTGGAACGGGTGCAGGACGGCAGTTTTCGCGAAGATTTGTATTACCGGCTCAATGGGCTGGAGGTGGCACTGCCGGCATTGCGCGATCGCAGTGACAAGTCGCAGTTGCTCGACTTTCTGCTGGCCGAAGAGGCGGGTTCAGACGAGGTGTTGATCGATGGACCGGCGCGGGCGGCAATGCTGGGGTTCGCCTGGCCGGGCAACGTTCGGCAGTTGCGCAATGTGTTGCGCACGCTGGCGGCGTTGTGTGATGAGGGGCGCATTGGTCTGGAGGATTTGCCGGCGATGATTCGGCAGGCCCGGCCGGTGGTGGCTCAGTCGGCTGAAGAACCTTCGGAACGGCCGCTGGATGATGCCGAACGGCTGGCATTGTTGAATGCGCTGGAGCAGACGCGCTGGCATATGACGCATACGGCGGAACAGCTTGGGGTTAGTCGCAATACCCTTTATCGCAAGCTTCGTAAACACGCGATAGTCCGTTAAACCGAGTTGAGGCCATTCGCGAGCAAGCCCGCTCCCACAGTAGATTGGCGATGTTCATGAATCTTGTGTTCGCGCAAGGTCCGATGTGGGAGCGGGCTTGCCCGCGAAGGTGTCCTGAAGCCTGAAACACAAGGTGCGATTTTCCCCTCCCTACGCTAACCTGCGGCCATGTTTTACGAGGTCGACTATGCACATTCATATTCTTGGTATCTGCGGCACTTTCATGGGCTCGATGGCGGTTCTGGCCAAAGAGCTGGGCCATCACGTGACGGGCTCCGATGCCAATGTCTACCCGCCCATGAGCACTCAGCTCGAGGCCCAGGGCATTGAGCTGACCCAGGGTTACGACCCGGCGCAACTCGACCCGGCTCCCGACCTGGTGGTGATCGGCAATGCCATGTCGCGGGGCAACCCGGCGGTGGAATATGTGCTGAACAAAGGCCTTCCTTATGTTTCCGGCCCGCAGTGGCTGGCCGATCACGTCCTGCAAGGTCGCTGGGTGCTGGCGGTCGCGGGCACCCACGGTAAAACCACCACCAGCAGCATGCTCGCCTGGGTGCTGGAGCACGCGGGCATGAGCCCGGGCTTCCTGATTGGCGGCGTGCCGCAGAATTTCTCGGTGTCGGCGCGTCTGGGTGGCACACCGTTTTTTGTGATCGAAGCCGATGAATACGACAGCGCCTTTTTCGACAAGCGCTCCAAGTTCGTTCACTACCGCCCGCGCACGGCGATCCTGAACAACCTGGAATTCGATCACGCTGACATCTTCCCTGACCTGCCGGCCATCGAGCGGCAATTTCACCATCTGGTACGAACCATCCCAAGCGAAGGCCTGGTGATTCACCCGACCACCGAACCGGCCTTGCAGCGAGTGATCGAGATGGGCTGCTGGACGCCGGTGCAAACCACCGGGGCTGGCGGCCAGTGGCAGGTCAAGCTGCTCAGCGAAGACGGTTCGAGATTCGAAGTGATGTTTGAAGGCGTGGCCCAGGGCGTGGTGGATTGGGACATGACCGGCCAGCATAACGTTGCCAACGCCCTGGCTACCCTGGCGGCTGCGCGCCACGTGGGTGTGGTGCCGTCCATGGGCATTGCGGCACTGAGCGCATTCAAAAGCGTGAAGCGTCGGATGGAGAAGGTTGCGGAGGTGCGAGGCATCACCATCTACGACGATTTCGCTCACCACCCGACCGCCATCGCCACCACCCTCGACGGCTTGCGCAAGCGTATTGGCGATGCGCCGTTGATCGCGATCATCGAGCCGCGCTCCAACTCCATGAAGCTCGGCGCGCACCGCGACGGTTTGCCGGAAAGCGTGGTCGATGCCGACCAGGTGATCTGGTACGCGCCGGCCAACCTGGGCTGGGACCTGGCGGCCACCGCGGCGCTGTGCACGGTGCCGTCGATTGTCAGCGATTCGCTGGAGGGCATCATCGATCGCGTGAAGAGCCAGGCCCAGCCCGGTACCCACGTGGTGATCATGAGCAACGGCGGTTTCGGCGGCCTGCACGGCAAACTCGCCGAGGCGCTCAAATGAACAACGGTCCGGACCGCATCACGCTGGCAATGACCGGCGCTTCCGGCGCCCAGTACGGTTTGCGCCTGCTCGACTGCCTGGTGCGGGATGACCGCGAAGTGCACTTCCTGATTTCCAAGGCCGCACAGTTGGTGATGGCCACCGAAACCGACGTCACGCTGCCGGCCAAGCCGCAAATGATGCAGGCCTTCCTGACCGAATACACGGGCGCTGCCGCCGGGCAGATTCGCGTGTACGGCAAGGAAGACTGGATGTCGCCGGTGGCCTCGGGCTCCGGCGCGCCGGCGGCGATGGTGGTGGTGCCGTGTTCCACCGGCACGCTGTCTGCCATCGCGACCGGGGCCTGTAACAACCTGATCGAGCGTGCCGCCGACGTGACGCTCAAAGAGCGCCGCCAACTCATTCTGGTGCCGCGTGAAGCGCCGTATTCGAGCATTCACCTGGAGCATATGCTCAAGCTGTCGAACATGGGCGTGACGATCCTGCCGGCATCGCCGGGCTTCTATCATCAGCCGCAAACCATCGATGACCTGATTGATTTCGTGGTGGCGCGGATTCTCAACCTGCTGAACATTCCCCAGGACATGCTGCCGCGTTGGGGCGAACACCATCTGACCAGCGATGAATAAGCTGCTGCTGATTCTGCTGGCGTTGCAATTGGCCGGTTGTGCCACGGCGCGCACGCTGGATGCCGCCAAGCCGGGCGCGCCGGTGGTGTACGCAGGCACGCGGCTGGATCTGTATGCGATGAATGGCGGGTGTTGTGCCAAGGACCGTTTCGGCGCCGAGGCGCCGAGCTATCCGGGGGTTGACCTGCCGGCCAGTGCGCTGCTCGACACGCTGCTGTTGCCGTTGTCGTTGTTGACGGTGTTGGGGGTGAATTTTCAGGCGACGGGCGGGTTGTAGCGTTCGGTCTTGAATCGGTCGCGCTCCCTTCGCGAGCAAGCCCGCTCCCACATTCGATAGCGCTCATCCAGGCGATTCAGTCAACTGTGGGAGCGGGCTTGCTCGCGAAGGCAGACGTACAGGCACCGCAGATTATTTGCCCAGCTTCCTCAGCTCATCCGACTCGACAATCCGCACCCCATCCTGCTCTTCCAGCGCCAGGCGCCACATCGCGCGGGCCAGTTGGCAGGCTTCGATCCCGCGGTATTTGCCAGGGATCAAGCGGGACAACGGCCCGACGAATTGCTCGGCCGCCCGTCGTTCGAGTCGCTCGCCCAGCAAGAGTGAAGGTCGGCAGATGGTCAGCTGTGGCCAGTCCTGAGCCCGCAATGCGTGCTCCATCTCGCCTTTGACTTTGTTGTAGAAAATCGAAGATCGGCGATCAGCCCCCAGCGCGCTGATCACGATCAGGTGTCGTGCGCCCATCTCCCGCGCACGTTTGGCGAAAGCCACCACCATGTCCAGGTCCACCGCGCGAAACGCCTGTTCCGAGCCGGCTTGCTTGATGGTGGTGCCCAGGCAGCAGTAGGCGATGTCGACGCGACCGTTCAATTGCGGCAGAAACACCGCCGGGTCACCCACCGGGTTTTCAAGGTGAGGGTGCTTGGCCAATGGTCGGCGTGAAGGCGCCAATACCCTTGAAATCGTCGGCTCATTGAGCAGACGGTCGAGTAGATGTTCACCGGTCAAACCGGTGGCTCCGGCAAGCAATACGTGCTGAGGCGTCAAGTACATAGTGTTTCTCCCTTGATACTGTCAGCTTAGTTGGTCTTTGCATCCTTGCTGTCAATGGAGACACTTTGCAGGGCTTTTCGTGCTTGCTGTTTACGCAGCAACTGCCAGTGCGATAGCACGGTTTTCGGGGCCCAGATCTGTGGTTCGGAGGCTTCGAAGCTGTCGGCCAGCTCACGCTCGGCGACGGTGGCCTTGGCCAGCTTGAAGGCTTGTTCCAGGTCATCGGTCTGGTTCAGGGCCTGGGCGAACAGGGCGTCGCCGAAGTAGGTGAAATTAGCTTCTTCCGAGCAACCGAAGGACACGCGGTCGGCCCGTGACGCGGTCATGATCAGGGTGCGTTCGTCCTTGAGGGCGGGAATGAAGCCGCCGGAGTAGCAGGACGAAATCACGATGACCTTGTCGCGGTTTTTCAGCGGCGCGAGCACCGCGGCCAGTTCGTCGGCCGGCAGGTCGGCCAGCTCCATGCGAGGCTGGTCGAGCACCAGTTCGTGTTCACTGGTGCCGTGGCTGGTCAGGTAGATGAAGATCAAATCTTCGGGGCCGCTGCGTTCGGCCAGCGTCAAGGCTGCGCGGCGCAGGTTTTCCCGAGTGGCCATTGGCCGGTCGCCGAGGTGATCGCGATGGTTCACCAGGCGGATCTGACCAAAGGCGCCAAAGCGACTGGTGAGCATGTTGGCGACGTAGTCGGACTCTCGCAGGAACACGCTCTGCTTGCCGTCGCCGCCCAGGGTCAGGGTGTACAGCTCTATGGCCGGGGTTGAGGCGGGCACGTTGCTCAGCGCCTGTTCGAGCAGGCGGCCCTGGGCCAGCAGGCCGAGTTCAAGGGTGTCGGGCAGCAACTTGCCATCGGCGTCACGCACGCGTTGGCCGTTGATCCAGGTGCCGCTGAGCACTGAGCCGTCCGTCAGCACCAGGGTGCCGCGTCCGGAATAGGCGTCGCTGTCGAACTGGCCGGTGTAGAAGCTCCCGTCGGCCAGGTTCAAGCGACCTTGGCCGCTGAAGCGCCAGTCGTTGAAGTGACCGATGTAGTGGCTGCCGTCGGCGCCGATCAGTTCGCCCTTGCCATTGAGCGAGCCTTCCTTGAATTGACCCAGCCAGACATCGCCATCCGCGTTTTCGTAGCGACCCTTGCCGTGCAGTTGATTGTTCTTGAAGCCGCCGACGTAGATGTCGCCGTCAGCGCTGTTGAATGTCCCGTTGCCCTCCAGTTGCCCGTCGACGAAACGGCCGGTGAACTGATTGCCGCTGCCATCGCCGCGCTGGCCTTCGCCGTTGGGTTTGCCATGGGCGAACTGGCCCTGGTACGCGCTGCCGTCTTCGAGTTCCAGGCGACCCAGCCCTGAATACTGATCGGCCTTGAATTCACCACGGTAAGTCATGCCGTTTTCTTTGAGGGTGCCTTCACCGTCGCGCCGGCCGAGCTTGAAGCCGCCGTTGTAGCTGCCGCCACTGGTGGTCAGGCTGCCCTGGCCGTCGAACAGGCCTTGACTGAATTGACCCCGGTAGACCTCGCCGTTGCTGCCGTGCCATTCGCCCTGGCCATGCCATTGGCCCTTGTCGAAATCGCCGGCGTACCAGCTGCCGTTCGGGTAATCGATGCGGCCCTGGCCTTGCAACAAGCCATTGACCAGATCTCCGCGATAACGTCCGCCGTCCGGCAGGCGGGCGTCGGGAGGCAGCGGTGATTCGCCGTCGCCGCAAGCGGTGAGCAAGAGGGTCAAGGCAAGGAGTGCAAGTGGGCGCATAGCGGGTTCCGGGCAATTAGGCGACCGAGTATGCCGCAGCTATGTGTCCTTATACAGCCGGTAGAAACGCGGGAGCGCGAAACAGCATGAGCTGCTTCGCATCCAGGAGGAGTTACACGAAGCAGAGCGACAGGGGTTCGGCGATATACGCCGGTTTGTCCGAGCCCTCGATTTCCAGGGTGGTGGTGGCCTTGAGCAGCCATTGGCCAGGTTTCTTCTCGGTGACTTCAGTGAGGTCGACCTTGAGGCGCACCCTTGAATTGACCTTGACCGGCTGAATGAACCGCACGCTGTCCAGGCCGTAATTGACCACCATCTTCAGTCCCTGGGGGACGACGAGGATGTCTTCCATCAATTTCGGGATCAGCGACAGCGACAGGAATCCGTGGGCAATGGTGCTGCCAAAAGGCGTTTGCGCGGCCTTGACCGGATCGACATGGATGAACTGAAAGTCCCCTGTGGCTTCGGCGAACAGGTTGATGCGCTCCTGATCGATCGTGAGCCATTCGGAACGTCCAAGTTCCTTGCCGACATAATCATTGAGCTCTGCAACTGGAACATAGGGCATTGAGACTCTCCTTGGGTTCATCGGTTTTATAGTTTTGAGGTTGGGGGGATTTGACCTCCCGGCTTACTACTTTAGATCAACATGGCAAAACGCTGCGGTCAACTGACCATGCTTTTGGCGAATGCCGGTCTATAGCGCCAGCATGCTTATAATGCTCACCCGCCATTGCGGGTGACGGTTTTCGCGGGAGATTAAAGATGTTGTTACGAGGTTTGACCTGGCTGGTGCTGTTCCAATTGCTCGGCACCGCGATCAATCACTTGTTTTTACCGGTGCTGCCGGGGCCGATTGTGGGCCTGCTGTTGTTGCTGGTGTTTCTGATCAGCCGCGGTCAGGTCGGTGAGCCGCTGAACCAGGCTGCCAGCAGCCTGCTGCGCTACCTGCCGTTGCTGCTGGTGCCGCCGGCCGTGGGTGTGATGGTTTATGCCAAGGACATCGCGGCGGACTTCTGGGCCATTGTCGGCGCGCTGGTCCTGTCGCTGTTGTTGTCCATGGCCTTCGCGGGCGTGCTGATGCAGCGCCTGATCAAGCGTCACGCGCACCCTGGCGAGGACAGCCAATGACCCTTGACTGGCACGGCGCCTGGACCTCGGTTATCCATCATCCGTTGTTTGGCATCGGCATTACCCTGGGTGCCTATCAGCTGGTGCTGGCGGCTTTCGAGAAAACCCGCTGGATCTTTTTGCAGCCGGTGCTGGTCTCCATGTTGCTGGTGATCGGTGTGCTGGTGGGCTGCGGGCTGACGTACGCCGAGTACCGCAAGAGCACCGAGATCCTCAGCATCCTGCTCGGCCCGGCCACGGTGGCGCTGGCCGTGCCGCTGTATCTCAACCTGCGGCGCATTCGGCAGTTGTTCTGGCCGATATTTACTACGCTGGTGATAGGCGGTGTGGTCGCCACGGGCATGGGCGTGCTGCTGGGCTGGTGGTTCGGCGCCGAACACATGATCCTGATGACCATGGCGCCGAAGTCGGTGACGTCGCCGATTGCCATGCTGGTGGCCGAGCAGATTGGCGGTGTCGCGGCACTGGCGGCGGTGTTTGTGTTGATCACGGGAGTGATTGGCGCGATCTTCGGTCCGAGCCTGTTGAGTCGGCTTGGCGTCCACAGCCCCGAGGCGCGCGGCATGGCGTTGGGCATGACGGCCCATGCGGTCGGCACCGCGGTGGCGATGCAGGAAAATGAAGAGTGCGGCGCCTTCGCGGCGCTGGCGATGAGTTTGATGGGCGTGGCCACGGCGGTGTTGCTGCCGTTGGCGGTGTCGATGGTGGTTTAAGGAAATGTCTATGAGTCTGCCGCTTTTTCCGCTGAACACGGTGCTGTTTCCAGGTTGCACCCTCGATTTGCAGATTTTCGAGGCGCGCTACCTGGACATGATCGGCCGCTGCATGAAGCAGGGCGGCGGCTTCGGCGTGGTGTGCATTCTTGACGGTGAGGAAGTGGGCATTGCACCGGCAGGTTATGCACTGGTCGGGTGCGAGGCGCTGATCACCGATTTCAAACAACAGGACAATGGCCTGCTGGGGATTCGTGTGCAGGGCGGTCGGCGCTTCCACGTGTTACGTACCGACGTGCAGCGCGACCAGTTGATCCTCGCCGAGGTCGAGTGGCTGGAAGAGGAACCGGAGCAACCGCTGCAGGATGAAGACGCCGACCTGGTGGCCTTGCTCAAAGCCCTGGCCGAACACCCGATGGTCGAAGCGCTGAACATGGGCACCGAAGCGACCGGGCAACAGTCGCTGGCCAATCAGTTGGCGTACCTGTTGCCGTTCGCCGAACTGGACAAGATCGACCTGTTGCAGCTCGATGATCCACAGCAACGGCTGGATGCGATCCAGGCGTTGCTGGACGAGTTGCAGGGTGAGTTGTTTGCCTGAAAGATCGCAGCCTTGTGGGCGCTGCCGAAGGCTGCGATCTTTTGGTCTTCAATACGCGTAACGCAACATCGTATGCGGCAAATGCCGCAGCACGAAGAACCCGAACAGCGCCACCAGCGAGGGCAGCACCAGCCACCAGACCTTGGACGGCATGGCGGTGAGCGAAGTCCGGTACTGAATCAACCCCAGGCTCGCCGCGCAGACACAGGCCGCCAGCATCGCGCCTGCCAGTACATCCGTTGGCCAGTGCGCACCGAGATATACCCGCGACAGTGCAATCGCCAGTGCCGGCAGACAGCCCACCAGCAACCAGGTCAGGCGCATCCGTGGCGGTTGTCCGCGCCCCGCCAGCACGGCCAGGGTCAGGAACAGCGCGAAGGCGCCCGATGCATGGCCGCTGGGCATGCTGTAGCTGGTCAGCGGGTCGCTCAAGACTTCCGGGCGCATGCGGGCGAAAAAGTGTTTGGTCGCGGTGTTACCCAATGCGGTGAACAACAGCGTGCTGCACGCGAAGATCGCCTGGCGCCACTGCCGGGTGATCAGCAGCAGCGCCACCAGCAAGGCACTCATCATCAGCATGTTGCGGAACTCACCGATCAGCGTGAACACCACGGCCACTTCATCGAGCATCGGGCTGCGATGTTCCTGCACCAGGGTCATGACGCCTTGATCGAGGGCGCTCAGGTGCGAAAAGCCAATAAACAGTGCCGCCAGGATCAGAAAACTCATGCCGGTGATGAATATCGTGGCCTTGCGATGCTTGCGCAGGCTGCTGGTCGCGCTCAGTCCGACCATGACCGCAATGCTGCCGGCGACGACCCCGGCCTGCGGCCAGAAGCCTTCGGGCAATGGCAGGCGAATCGCTGCACCGGTCGCCCAGCCCGGTAGCAGGTAGGCCACCGACCATCCCGCACCGGCCAGCAGGCTGACGGCGAAGAAGCGCGGGAACGGCATGTCGAACATCCCCGCGACCATCGGCAGCATGGGGCGCAAGGGGCCGATGAAGCGACCCACCAACAGGCTGGCGATGCCATAGCGCTGGAAGTACGCCTCGGCACCGGCGATCCACTCCGGGTGGTGGCGCAGACCCGGCAGGCGCCGGATGTTCTGATGGAAATGCCGGCCGAGGAAATACGACACCACATCGCCGAGCACGCCGGCGAGGAAACCCAGCATCAGGGTCTCACTCAGCGACAGCGCGCCGCTGCCGGCCAATACCGCCACGGCGAACAGCAGCACTGTGCCGGGGACGATCAGCCCGGCAATGGCCAGGCATTCGACGAACGCCACGATGAACACCGCGGCGGCCAGCCATTGCGGGTTGGCCGTCAACCAGCCGGTCACGCTATCGAGCCATGGGCCCATAAAGACAACTCCATCTTTCTTCATTTGACTGTAGGAGCTGCCGCAGGCTGCGATCTTTTGCCTTTAAAAGATCGCAGCCTGCGGCAGCTCCTACAGGGGATTGTGTTCACAGCACAAAGTAATCGCGACCTTCGACTTGCCCCCGTCGCAACGGGTTCCGTGTGCAATAGGCCGCATACGATGCGTCGACAAACCGGTACATCAGGTGTTCGTCACGCCCATGGGGAATGCCCAGGCGCGTGGTCTGGATGACATGGGCGGGCATCTGGCCGACATCTTCCACCAGCAGCACCTCATGATCGAAGCGCTTGGCGTCCCAGACGGGCACCTTCAAACCCAGGGATTTGCACAGCAAGGTTTGCCCGGCGCAGAGTTTTTGCGAAGGGCGAGGGCGGCCCTGGCTGTCCGGGTTATTCAACAGCATTTGCGCCAGGCTCGCCGACCCGCTCAGTTCGTCGACCCAGGGGTAGGCGGATTTGATCAGTACCGCATTGCCCGGACCGTGCGCGCTGAAGTTCAGGGAGTCACCGCCTCGGGCGTAGTACATATAGATGTGCCCGCCATCCAGAAACAAAGCCTTACGTTTTTCTGTGTAGCCAAGGGAGGCGTGGCTGCCTTTTTCTACGCAGTAATAAGCTTCGGTCTCGATGATTCGAGCGCTGAGCCACAAGTCCCCGACCCGATGACGAATGACTTTACCCAGTAAGTCCCGGGCCAGGGTTTGCGCGTCCCGGTCGAAAAAAGCGTCCGGCAGGCCCTTGGGCAAACTCGCGGCGGGCGCTTGAACAGTCAGGTTGGACATGATGAACGGCGTTTATCAGGGCTGATTGAGTCGTGATGATAACAATTTGCAGCTTAATCCCGGCTGAACGTCGGCAAATCGCCCTCCATTTCGACCATCCGCCCGTCACCGCTGTTAGTCGGGAGACGCGACAGCTATAATCTGCCGCTTTACTCTTTACCAAGACCTTATCAAAGACCACGCCAGACCATGACTGAGTCCGTTCTTGACTACATGACCCGCCTGGGTCGCGCTGCCCGCGAGGCTTCCCGCGTCATCGGCCGTGCCAGCACTGCGCAGAAGAATCGCGCGCTGCAGGCCGCCGCCAACGCGCTGGACGCTGCCCGCGCCGAGCTGACGGCTGCCAATGAGCTGGATCTGGCGGCTGGTCGCGCCAATGGCCTGGAACCGGCATTGCTCGAACGTCTGGCGCTGACGCCGGCCCGTATCGACGGCATGATCGTCGGTCTGCGCCAGGTGGCGGCATTGCCGGATCCGGTCGGCGCGATCCGCGACATGAGCTATCGGCCGTCGGGGATCCAGGTCGGCAAGATGCGCGTGCCGCTGGGCGTGATCGGCATCATTTACGAGTCGCGGCCGAACGTGACCATCGACGCCGCCAGCCTGTGCCTGAAGTCCGGCAACGCGACCATCCTGCGCGGCGGCTCCGAAGCCATTCATTCCAACCGTGCCATCGCCGCCTGCATCCAGCGCGGCCTGGCCGAAGCCGATCTGCCGGCTGCGGTGGTGCAAGTGGTCGAGACCACTGATCGTGCCGCCGTGGGCGCGCTGATCAGCATGCCCGAATACGTCGATGTCATTGTGCCCCGTGGTGGCCGCGGCCTGATCGAACGGGTCAGCCGCGATGCCCGCGTGCCGGTGATCAAGCACCTGGACGGCATCTGCCACGTCTACGTCAGTGCCCACGCTGACCTGCCGAAAGCCCGGCGCATTGCGTTCAACGCCAAGACCTATCGCTATGGCATCTGCGGTGCCATGGAGACGCTGCTGGTCGATCAAATCGTTGCCAAAGATTTCCTGCCGTCGATGGCGGCCCAGTTCCGCGAAAAAGGCGTCGAGCTGCGCGGCTGCGAACGCACCCGGGCGATCATCGATGCGCTACCGGCCACCGAAGAAGACTGGAGCACCGAATACCTCGCGCCGATCCTGTCGATCCGCGTGGTCGACGGGCTGGAGCAGGCCATCGAGCACATCAATCATTACGGCTCCCACCACACTGATTCGATTGTCAGCGAACACCAGGGCGACACCCGGCGTTTCGTGGCTGAAGTCGACTCCTCGTCGGTGATGATCAACACCCCGACGTGCTTCGCCGATGGCTTCGAATACGGATTGGGTGCCGAGATCGGCATTTCTACTGATAAGCTGCACGCCCGCGGCCCCGTGGGTCTCGAAGGTCTGACCTGCGAGAAGTACGTTGTGGTCGGTGATGGCCAGTTGCGCGGACAGGAGCCGGTCTGACTTGGGCGACCTCGGCCCGTCAGCCCCGATGACCGCCAGCGCGCCTCGATCCAGGCGCATCGGCATACTGGGCGGGACTTTCGACCCGGTGCACGTCGGCCATCTGCGCGGTGCGCTGGAAGTCGCCGAATCGCTGGCGCTCGATGAGCTGCGCCTGGTGCCCAGTGCCAGGCCACCCCATCGGGATACGCCGCAAGTGTCGGCGAATGACCGTCTGGCGATGGTCGAGTGCGCGGTGGCCGGTGTGGCACCGTTGGTGGTGGACGCCCGCGAATTGCAGCGGGACAAACCGTCCTACACCATCGATACCCTGGAGCTGATGCGTGCCGAGCTGGCCGCTGAAGACCAGGTTTTTCTGCTTTTGGGCTGGGACGCATTTTGCGGCCTGCCCACTTGGCACCGCTGGGAAGAGTTGCTCCAGCATTGCCATATCCTGGTGCTACAGCGCCCGGACGCCGACAGCGAACCGCCGGATGCCTTGCGCAACCTGCTGGCAGCGCGCTCGGTAAGCGACCCGCTGGCCCTCAAAGGGCCGAGCGGACAGATTGCATTCGTCTGGCAGACACCGCTCGCGGTATCCGCCACCCAGATCCGTCAACTGCTGGCCAGCGGTAAGTCGGTACGTTTCCTGGTGCCCGACGCGGTCCTGGCCTACATCGATGCGCACGGACTTTACCGTGCGTCGAACTGAAGAGGAGTGCCTCAAGGCACGTGGCAACAACGTGTATTGAAGCGCCCGAACATACGAGCAAAACGAGTTTTATATGACGAACAACGACGTAAGCAAAGTTAAGCGCAAAGGCACGTTCAAGAGTGCCCCGCTGCCGGAAAAAGTTCTCGCCGCCGAACCTCCGAAAGGTGACGAGCTGGTCAAGATCGCCGTAGCGGCCCTGGAAGACGTCAAGGCCCAGGACGTGCTGGTGATTGATGTCCGTGAGAAACAAAGCATCACTGACTACATGATCATCGCCACGGGTACGTCCAACCGCCAGATCGGCGCGATGCTCGATAAGGTCCGCGAAGCGGTAAAGGCCCTGGGCATCAAGCCGTTGGGTGAAGAAGGCAAGGGCGACAGCGACTGGGTGTTGCTGGACATGGACGATGTGATCGTCCACATGATGACTTCCAACGCCCGTCAGTTCTACGACCTGGAGCGCCTGTGGAAAGGTGCCGAGCAGAGCCGTGCCGCCGATGGCAAACACCACAGCCCTGAAGTTGGTCACGAGCATTTCAACAAGCTCAACAAAGACCAGGAATAAGGAACGGCTGTGCGACTGCGACTGATCGCCGTCGGTTCACGCATGCCCAAGTGGGTGGAAGAAGGCTGGCATGAATATGCCAAGCGTCTTCCGTCCGAGCTGGCGCTGGAACTGGTGGAAATACCGCTCAATACCCGTGGCAAGAACGCCGACGTGGCGCGCTTCATCCGTCAGGAAGGCGAAGCCATGCTGGCCAAGGTCGGGCCGAACGAGCGCGTTGTCACCCTCGAAGTCCACGGCAAGCCCTGGAGTACCGAGCAACTGGCGGTCGAGCTCGATCGCTGGCGCCTGGATTCGCGCACGGTCAATTTCATGGTCGGCGGCCCCGAAGGGCTGGCGCCGGAAGTCTGTGCGCGTGCCGATCAGCGCTGGTCGCTCTCGCCGCTGACATTGCCGCACCCGTTGGTGCGCATTTTGATCGGCGAACAGCTGTATCGTGCCTGGACCGTGCTGTCCGGCCACCCTTACCACAAGTAATCCTGCCCTCATGTCTCAACCGATCCGCATCAAGGACCACGAAAAAGACGCCCGTCTGGTGCGTGGCCGCGTCGTGTTCGGGGCAATTGCCGTGGTGGCGCTTATTTGTGTGCTCATTGCGCGCCTGTATTTTCTGCAGGTGATCCAGTACGAGTACCACTCGACCCTGTCGGAAAACAACCGCGTCCATGTGCAGCCGATTCCGCCGACGCGCGGGCTGATTTTCGACCGAAATGGCGTGGTGATTGCCGATAACCGGCCGAGCTTCAGCCTGAGCATGACCCGCGAACGCTCCGGCGACTGGCAACAGGTGCTGGACGTGATCGTCGAGGTGCTGGAGCTGACGCCCGAGGATCGGGTGATCTTCGAGAAGCGCATGCGCCAGGGGCGCCGGCCGTTCGAACCGGTGCCGATCCTGTTCGAGCTGACCGAGGAACAGATCGCACGGATCGCCGTGAACCAGTTCCGGCTGCCCGGGGTAGAAGTGGTGGCGCAATTGGTTCGCCACTACCCGCAGGGCGCGCATTTCGCGCACTCGGTGGGCTACATGGGGCGGATCAACGAGAAAGAGTTGAAGTCCCTTGATCCGGTCAACTACAGCGGCACCCACCACATCGGCAAAACCGGCATCGAACGGTTCTACGAGCCGGAGTTGCACGGCCAGGTGGGATACGAGGAAGTCGAGACCAACGCCCGGGGCCGCGTTCTGCGCGTGCTCAAGCGTACCGATCCGATTCCCGGCAAGGACATCGTCCTGAGCCTGGACATCAAGTTGCAGGAAGCCGCCGAAGCCGCGCTTGGCGGTCGACGCGGTGCCGTGGTGGCGCTGGACCCGAAAACCGGCGAGGTGCTGGCGATGGTCAGCCAGCCGAGTTTCGACCCGAACCTGTTTGTCACCGGCATCAGCTTCAAGGCTTATTCCGAGCTGCGCGACTCCATCGACCGACCGCTGTTCAACCGTGTGCTGCGCGGTTTGTATCCGCCAGGTTCGACGATCAAGCCGGCCGTGGCGATTGCCGGCCTGGACGCAGGGGTGGTGACGGCCTCGTCCCGGGTGTTCGACCCGGGCTACTACATGCTGCCCAACTATGACCACAAGTACCGCAACTGGAACCGTACCGGTGACGGCTTCGTGGATCTCGATACGGCGATCATGCGTTCCAACGACACCTATTTCTATGATCTGGCCCACAAGCTGGGGATCGATCGGTTGTCGGCGTACATGAGCAAGTTCGGCATCGGCCAGAAGGTCTCCCTGGACATGTTCGAAGAATCGCCGGGGTTGATGCCGACCCGGGAATGGAAGCGCGCGACGCGTCGTCAGGCGTGGTTCCCGGGTGAAACGCTGATTCTCGGGATCGGCCAGGGCTACATGCAATCGACACCGTTGCAGTTGGCCCAGGCCACGGCCCTGGTGGCCAACAAGGGCATCTGGAACCGCCCGCACCTGGCCAAGACCATCGAAGGCGAGAAACCGGTGGATCAGAACCCGATGCCGGACATCATCCTGCGCGACCCGTCTGACTGGACCAAGGTCAACCACGGCATGCAGCAGGTAATGCATGGCGCCCGGGGTACGGCACGCAAGGCTTCAATCGGTGCGCAATACCGGATCGCCGGCAAAAGTGGTACGGCCCAGGTGGTCGCGATCAAGCAGGGCGAGAAATACGACCGTTCCAAGGTTCAGGAACGCCATCGCGACCACGCCTTGTTCGTGGGTTTTGCACCCGCCGATGATCCGAAGATCGTGGTGTCGGTGATGGTCGAGAACGGTGAATCCGGCTCCGGCGTCGCCGCGCCAGTGGTTCGTCAAGTCATGGACGCCTGGTTGCTGGACCAGGACGGCCACCTCAAGGCCGAGTACGCCAACCCTATCAGTGCGGAGGCTACCGCCCATGATGAATAACTTTGATCGCATGCTCTCCAGCGAGGATGTGATGCGGCGTCGCGCGACGCTGTTGCAGCGAATGCATATTGATGGCGTGTTGCTGATCCTGCTGTTGACGCTGGCCGCCGGCAGCCTGTTCGTCCTCTATTCCGCCAGTGGCAAAAGCTGGGACCTGCTGGCCAAGCAGGCCACTTCATTCGGCATCGGTCTGGTGTCGATGATCGTCATCGCCCAGTTCGAGCCGCGCTTCATGGCGCGCTGGGTGCCGGTTGGCTATGTGGTCGGCGTGTTGTTGCTGGTGGTGGTGGACGTGATGGGCCACAACGCCATGGGCGCCACGCGCTGGATCAACATCCCCGGTGTGGTCCGCTTCCAGCCATCGGAGTTCATGAAGATCCTGATGCCGGCGACCATTGCCTGGTACCTGTCCAAGCGCACCTTGCCTCCACAGCTCAAGCATGTGGGCATCAGCCTGATGCTGATTGGTGTGCCGTTCATTTTGATCGTGCGCCAGCCGGACCTCGGCACTTCGCTGCTGATCCTGGCCGGTGGCGCGTTCGTGCTGTTCATGGGTGGCCTGCGCTGGCGCTGGATTCTCAGTGTGCTCGCCGCTGCCGTGCCCGTGGCCATCGCCATGTGGTTCTTCATCATGCACGACTACCAGAAGCAGCGGATCCTGACGTTCCTCGACCCGGAAAGCGATCCGTTGGGCACCGGCTGGAACATCATCCAGTCCAAGGCAGCCATTGGCTCCGGCGGCGTGTTCGGCAAAGGCTGGCTGCTGGGCACCCAGTCGCACCTGGATTTCCTCCCGGAAAGCCACACCGACTTCATCATTGCGGTCCTGGGGGAAGAGTTCGGTCTGGTCGGTATCTGCGCACTGCTGCTGATCTACCTGCTGTTGATCGGGCGCGGGCTGGTGATTACCGCGCAGGCCCAGACGCTGTTCGGCAAGTTGCTGGCGGGCGCCCTGACCATGACGTTTTTTGTATATGTTTTCGTAAACATCGGTATGGTCAGCGGCTTGTTGCCGGTGGTGGGGGTGCCGTTGCCGTTCATTAGCTACGGAGGAACTTCGCTGGTGACGCTGCTGTCAGCGTTTGGGGTTTTGATGTCGATCCATACCCATCGCAAGTGGATCGCGCAGGTTTGAATAAGGTGAAGAGTTCAATGCAAGCAATGCGTGGCTGGGCGACTCGATATGCGCCGTGGGTCGGCCTGGTAAGCATCCTTGGCACCGCGCAGGAAGCGTTGGCCGGCGATTACGAAGGTTCACCCCAGGTGGCGGAGTTCGTCGGTGAAATGACTCGCGACTACGGGTTCGCCGGCGAACAGTTGATGGGGGTGTTCCGTGAAGCCGAGCGCAAGCAGTCGATTCTGGACGCGATCTCGAAACCTGCCGAACGGGTCAAGCAGTGGAGTGAATATCGCCCGATGTTCATCACCGACGCGCGCATCGCCCGTGGCGTGGACTTCTGGCGCCAGCACGAAGCGGTATTGGCCCGTGCCGAGCAAGAGTATGGCGTGCCTGCGCAGGTCATCGTTTCGATCATCGGCGTCGAGACATTTTTCGGTCGCAATACCGGCAATTTCCGCGTCATCGATGCCTTGTCGACCCTGGGTTTCGACTATCCTCCCCGTGCCGAATTTTTCCGCAAGGAATTGCGCGAGTTCCTGTTGCTGGCCCGGGAAGAGCAGGTTGACCCGTTGACCCTCAAGGGCTCCTACGCGGGTGCCATGGGGTTGCCGCAATTCATGCCGAGCAGCTTTCGCGCCTATGCGGTGGATTTCGACAGCGACGGTCACATCAATATCTGGAACAACCCGGACGATGCCATCGGCAGCGTCGCCAGCTATTTCAAGCGGCATGGCTGGGTCGCCGGCGAACCGGTGGTCAGCCGCGCCGATGTGCGGGGCGATCAGGTGGACGAAGGTTTGACCACCGGGATCGAGCCGACTAAAACCGTTGGAGAGTTGCGAGCCCTGGGCTGGTCAAGTCATGATGCGCTGCGCGATGATATGCCGGTTACCGCTTTCCGCCTGGAAGGCGACAATGGCCCTGAATACTGGATGGGCCTGAAGAATTTTTATGCAATCACGCGTTATAACCGCAGCGTGATGTACGCCATGGCGGTACATCAACTGTCTGAACAGCTGGTCCAAGCACGGGGCGTCAAGTAATGCGGGCATTGCCTATGAATAAACCCCTGAAGCTGATGGCATTTGCCGCGTTGGCCCTGCTGGTCGCCAGTTGCTCGACCAGTCGCTCTCCGACGCAGAAGTCGTCCACCGCCGTGCGCTCGGCGCCGGGGCTGGACATCAATCGCGCCCACAAGGATGGCGCGCCGTGGTGGGATGTCGATGTGACGCGCATCCCGGATGCCACGCCGACCCTGCACACCGGTCCGTACAAGGCCGCTCCGTACTCGGTACTTGGCAAAACCTACTTTCCGCTGCAAGAGTCCAAGACCTACGTGCAATCGGGCACGGCGTCCTGGTACGGCACCAAGTTCCATGGCCAGAACACCGCCAACGGCGAAGTCTATGACCTGTACGGCATGAGTGCCGCTCACAAGACCCTGCCGCTGCCGAGTTACGTTCGGGTGACTAACCTGGACAACAACAGGACCGTGATCCTGCGGGTCAACGACCGCGGGCCGTTCTATTCGGACCGGATCATCGACCTGTCCTACGCCGCCGCCAAGAAGCTCGGTTACGCCGAAACCGGCACCGCGCGCGTCAAGGTCGAAGGCATCGATCCGCAGCAGTGGTGGGCAGCCAAGGGCCGTCCGGCGCCTTTAATGCTCAACGAGCCGCAGGTCGCGCAGAATAGCGCCCCGGTGATCACGGCCTCGGCCGGCACTGTCGAGCAATGGACACCACCGCCGCAGCAACACGCCGCCGCAGTCGTCCCTGTTCAACTTGCCGACGCAAAAAAAAACGCTTCTGCACCAGCCTCTGGCCAGTATCTGCAGGTGGGCGCGTTCGCCAACCCGGACGCTGCAGAACTCCTGAGGTCGAAGCTCAGCGGGATGGTGAACGCTCCGGTGTTCATCAGCTCGATCGTGCGTAACCAACAGACGCTGCATCGGGTGCGCATGGGGCCGATCGGTTCGCCGGGAGAAATCCAGCAGGTGCAGAACAGTGTGCGCCTGGCCAATCTCGGTTCGCCGAGCGTGGTCACAGAGTAAAACGTAGGACTTGATTGACGGTTCGCTTGCGGTTTTGGGGGGCGGACCAGGTTGTTGGCTCTTTGAAGAACAAAAGCCCGGCAAGGGTTGCAGAGTGAACGACTGAATACGCGACAGCCCTTTAGAAGCTGTCTGATTAGTTTTTGCCCTCGGGCAAGTTTCCATTAGCGATTTCGAGAGACGGATGAACATCACCACCTTTGCCAAACGCCTGTGCCTTCTAGTCCCGCTGCTCCTCTCACCTGCCGCGTTCGCGGTCGAGATGATGCCGTCGCCACCGCAACTGGCCGCCAAGGCCTACGTGCTCATGGACGCCAGCAGCGGCAACGTGCTGGTCGAAAACAATGGTGACCAGCGTCTGCCGCCAGCCAGCCTGACCAAGCTGATGACAGCGTACATCGCGACCCTGGAAATCCGTCGTGGCCAGATCGGTGAAAACGATCCGGTGACCGTCAGCGAAAACGCCTGGCGTACCGGCGGTTCGCGGATGTTCATCAAGGTCGGCTCGCAGGTCACGGTCAGCGACTTGCTGCACGGCATCATCATCCAGTCGGGCAACGACGCGAGTGTCGCGCTCTCCGAGCACATCGCCGGCAGCGAAGACGCCTTCGCCGACATGATGAACAAAACCGTTGGCGACCTGGGCATGACCAACAGCCACTTCATGAACCCGACCGGTCTGCCGAACCCCGAGCACTACTCGTCGGCTCACGACATGGCCGTGCTGGCTCGCGCAATCATCCACGAAGACCCGGCTCACTACGCGATCTACTCGCAGAAAGAGTTCTTCTGGAACGGTATCAAGCAACCGAACCGCAACCTGCTGCTGTGGCGCGACAAGACCGTCGATGGCCTGAAGACCGGCCACACCGACGAAGCGGGCTACTGCATGGTGTCTTCGGCCGTGCGTGATGGCATGCGCCTGATCGCCGTGGTGTTCGGCACCAACAGCGAAGTGGCTCGTGCCGCCGAGACCCAGAAGCTGCTGACCTACGGTTTCCGTTTCTTCGAAACCCAGACCTTCTATCAGAAAGGTGCCGAGCTGGCTCAGGCCCCTGTCTGGAAAGGCGCCACCAATCAGGTCAAGGCCGGTCTGGCTGAAGACCTGACCATGACCCTGCCCAAAGGCCAGCTGAAAAAGCTCGCGGCCAGCATGACCATGAACCCGCAACTGGTTGCGCCCATCGCCAAGGGCGACGTGATCGGTAAAGTCGAAGTCAAACTGGAAGACAAGGTGGTGCACAGCGCCGACCTGATCGCTCTGGATGGCGTCGAAGAGGGTGGTATCTTCCGCCGCATGTGGGATAGCATCCGTCTATTCTTCTACGGCTTGTTCAACTGATAGTGTGCACCTGCATGGCCCCGCGCTCATTCGGCGTGGGGCTATGCCCGTCGCCACGGCTTACGCTTACGAGGCCGTTACGCCATGACCGATACCGAAGTAAAGGCGCCTAAGATCGAATTCCCTGCCAATGATTACCCGGTTAAGGTGATCAGCGACACGGGTGTGGGCAACAAGGACAAGATCATCGACATCGTTCGCAAACACGCAAAGATCAATGATGAGCGTGTGGACGAGCGTCAAAGCAGCAACGGTAAATACACCACGATTCAGTTGCACATCGTCGCCACCGATCAGGACCAGCTGTACAACATCAACAGCGAACTGCGGGCTACCGGCTTCGTGCACATGGTGCTGTGATGTCCGGCACGCTGGGCTTTCGCGAGCTTGGCCAGATGGCTTACGAGCCGGTCTGGCATGCCATGCAGCGCTTCACCAACGAACGCGGCAGCGATGCAGCCGACGAAGTCTGGCTGGTCGAGCACCCCTCGGTTTTCACCCAGGGGCAGGCCGGCAAGGCCGAGCATCTGTTGCTGCCGGGAGATATCCCGGTGGTGCAGGTCGATCGTGGTGGCCAGGTGACTTACCACGGCCCCGGCCAACTGGTGGTCTACCTGTTGCTGGACGTGCGCAAGCTGGGTTTCGGCGTGCGTGAACTGGTGACCCGCATGGAGTCATGCCTGATCGAGCTGCTCGCCAGCTACGGCGTGGCGGCTGCGGCCAAGCCCGATGCACCGGGTGTCTACGTTGACGGCGCGAAAATCGCTTCCCTGGGTCTGCGGATCCGCCATGGTTGTTCCTTTCATGGCCTGGCCCTGAACGTGGACATGAACCTGGAACCGTTTCGACGGATTAATCCCTGCGGCTACGCCGGGCTGGCGATGACCCAGCTGAGCGATCACGCAGGATCGATTGAATTTGCCGAGGTAAGTGCCCGGCTGCGCGCGCAGCTCGTCAAACACCTCGACTATGCTGAGCAGACGACCCTCACGGGCGGAATCGACTGATATGACTACTGATGCAGTGCAAACCATGATCCCGACGCTGGATGTCACCGAGCGTCCGGCCCCGCGTGCCAAGGTTGAAGCCGGCGTAAAGCTGCGCGGCGCCGAGAAGGTTGCACGCATCCCGGTGAAGATCATTCCGACCACTGAGTTGCCGAAGAAGCCGGACTGGATTCGCGTACGCATTCCGGTGTCTCCGGAAGTCGACCGCATCAAGGCGCTGTTGCGCAAACACAAGCTGCACAGCGTGTGCGAAGAGGCCTCCTGCCCGAACCTGGGCGAGTGCTTCTCCGGCGGTACCGCGACGTTCATGATCATGGGCGACATCTGCACCCGTCGCTGCCCGTTCTGCGACGTCGGCCACGGCCGTCCGAAGCCACTGGACGTCAACGAGCCGGAAAGCCTGGCCATCGCCATTGCCGACCTGCGCCTCAAGTACGTGGTGATCACTTCGGTGGACCGCGACGACCTGCGCGACGGCGGTGCCCAGCACTTCGCCGACTGCATCCGCGAAATCCGTAAACTGTCGCCGAACGTGCAGTTGGAAACCTTGGTTCCCGACTACCGTGGCCGCATGGACGTCGCCCTGGAAATCACCGCTGCCGAGCCGCCGGATGTGTTCAACCACAACCTGGAAACCGTGCCGCGCCTTTACAAGGCCGCGCGCCCTGGTTCGGACTACCAGTGGTCGCTGACCCTGCTGCAACGCTTCAAGCAGATGATGCCGCACATTCCGACCAAGTCCGGGCTGATGCTCGGCCTCGGTGAGACCGACGACGAAGTCATCGAAGTCATGAAGCGCATGCGCGAGCATGACATCGACATGCTGACCCTGGGCCAGTACCTGCAACCGTCCCGCAGCCACTTGCCGGTGCAGCGTTTTGTGCACCCGGACACCTTTGCGTGGTTCGCCGAGGAAGGTTACAAGATGGGCTTCAAGAACGTCGCCTCCGGTCCGCTGGTACGTTCCTCGTACCACGCCGACGAACAGGCCAAGCTGGTCAAGGCCGAGCTGATGTCGTCCTGATCGGCTACCAGCAATGAAAAACGCCCGCATGGCTTTTCGCCTTGCGGGCGTTTTTTTGCCTGGCCTACGGTAACAACAGCCGCTTCCCGCGATCTGGGGGGAAATGAACCCCTTCTGTTTGTCTCCGTTCCTGACTACTGTGTGCTGAAGTTTTCACCCAGGGAGATTCATGGATGACCGTTCGACCGACCCACACCCTTTGTCCTCACACCCCGGTTCCGGCCTTGCCATCCCAGGGACTGATCGGCGTTATTGCGCCGGCCGGACCCGCTGCGCTGGACACCGATAAAGCCGTGCAATGGATGCGCGCGCGAGGCTATGGGCTGAAAATCTTTCCAGGCGTCTACCAGGCGGACGGCTACCTGGCCGGCAGCGACGAGGTGCGGCTCAACGACCTGCACGCCGCATTCGCCGACAGCGAGGTGGATGCCATCATTTGCCTGCGCGGGGGCTACGGCACGCCGAGGCTGCTGGATTGCATCGACTTCGAATTGCTGCGCAACCATGCCAAGCCGTTCGTTGGGTACAGCGACATCACCGCGTTGCATCTGGCAATCAGTCGCTACGCAGGCTTCGTGACGTTCCATGGCCCGCTGCTCAATGCAGATCTGCTGGGTGACAAGCAAAGACCCACAGAACCGTCGTTTTTCAACATGCTGCGTGGGCAAGTGAAGGCGGGCAGCGTACTGGCGCACCCGGTGGCCTATCCGTTGACGACCATCGAGCCAGGCATCGCCCACGGACGCTTGCTGGGGGGCAATCTGGCGATGATTGCCGCCACTCTGGGCACGCCTTACGAGATCGAGGCCGAGGGTGCCATCCTGTTTATCGAGGACATCAACGAGCCCCTGTATCGCATCGACCGCTTGCTGACCCAGCTGCGACTGGCCGGAATCCTGGGCAAGCTGCGTGGGGTGCTGGTCGGGGATGTGGCGGGGGTTGAGGTGCCTGCGCTGGAGCGGTTGCTCAAGCAGACGTTCGAGCCGTTGCGGATTCCGGTGCTGTCCGGCTGGCGCAGCGGGCATTGTGACCCGAACCTGACGTTGCCGATGGGGGCGCTGGTCAGGCTGGATGCGGGGAACAAGGAGTTGATGGTGGAGCAGGATGTAGTGTTCAAGCGCTAGATCGCAGGCGCCTGACAGTCAGTCTTCGCGAGCAAGCCCGCTCCCACGGTTGACCGGGTTCCATGATGAAAATACGGTCGAGGGTGGGAGCGGGCTTGCTCGCGAAAGCGGTATCAGCCCTGCATCTGATTAACGGTTTCGCAGACCTTCAAGCAACTTGTGCGTCGGATACCCGTCCGCCGGCCAGCCAAACGACTGTTGGGCGCTACGGATTGCCTTGCGGGTATTGGCACCGATAATGCCGTCCGCAGTGCCCGCGTCGTAGTTCTGTGCGCTCAGCAGGTTTTGCAGTTCGATCCGCTCGGTGCGGCTCAGCGGCAGATCATCTTTGGGCCAGGCGCCGCTGATCAGGCCGCCACCGTTGAAGCGCTGGGACAGCAAGCCCACTGCCAGGGCGTAGGACGACGAATTGTTGTACTTGAGGATCGCACGGAAGTTATCCAGCACCAGGAACGCCGGGCCGCGATAACCGGCCGGCAGCAACAGGGCCGCGGACAGTTGCTCGGAACCTGGCGCAACCTGGGCGCCATTGGCCAGGACAACGCCCAGTTGACGCCACTCGGCGACGGTCTTGCGGATCGTTCCGTCGGCCAGCACGTAGTTGAAGTTGCCAGGCAGCTGTACTTCGAAGCCCCACGGCTGGCCTTTCTGCCATCCGGAGCTTTGCAGGTAGTGCGCGGTCGAGGCCAGGGCATCGGTGGAGCTGCCCCAGATATCACGACGGCCATCGCCATCGAAATCCACCGCGTGGGTATTGTAGGTGGTCGGGATGAACTGGGTCTGGCCCATGGCGCCCGCCCAGGAACCCAGCATTTTCTCGGGTGTGATATCACCCTGTTGCAGGATCTGCAGCGCGGCGATCAATTGCGCGTGGGCGAAGCCCGGGCGCCGGCCTTCGTAAGCCAGGGTCGCCAGCGAGTTGATCACCGACTTGCTGCCCTGGAACTGGCCGAAGTTGCTTTCCATGCCCCACACCGCGACCAGAGCCTCACGGTCGACACCGTAGCGCTGTTCGATGCTTTGCAGGATGGCGGAGTTCTCGCTGACCAGTGCCTGACCTTTGCGGACCCGCAACGGCGACAGGGCGCCGTCGAGGTATTCCCACACCGGGCGGGAAAACTCCGGTTGGCTGCGGTCGGCACGAATCACGCTGGGGTCGAAGCTGACGTTGGCGAAGGCGCGGTCGAACAGCTCGGCGCGGATACCGGCGGCCAGCGCATCCTTGCGGAAACCCGCCTGCCATTCGGCGAAGGTCTGGGTGGGTTGGATGTCGAGGTTTTCACCAATCGGGGCTACGGGCGCCATGATGGCGGGAGCGGTGGCGACAGGAAGTGTCTGGAGCGGCTGTGCGTCGGCGGCGGTGGGTTTTTCCGCGCAGGCGACGAGCAAAATGAGGCTGGAGGCAGCAATCAATTGGCGCAGGTGCCAACGACGGGAAATACAGAGGGGCATGCACGGGTCCAGGGAAAACGTATCAAGTGCAGACCTTAACATGTTGAGCGGTTGCTTGCCTTTCAGGCCGCCAGAAAGTAAGAAGCCTCCCAGCTTTTAGACTGGAAGGCTTCGCGGCGGTAGCTGCCTTTGCCCTTGCCGGCTCGTTCCTGACGGCTGCGGAACAGTGGCTGGGCGATGATGGATTTGGCCTTGTTGGGTTCATGCCTGGATGGCTTTTTGCTCATGATGGGTTCTCGCCAGTGAGTGGTTTTGCGGGGCAAATCATCGGCCTAAGTCGGGGGTCTGTCCATAGGGCAGCAGAGCAAAAGATCGCAGCCTGCGGCAGCTCCTACAGAAGAGCGCGGCCCCTTGCAGGAGCTGCCGCAGGCTGCGATCTTTTGATTTTACTCTGCAGGCAACGACAATCGCTGCCCAGCCATCAATAACGTCAACCGACTCAAGCTCATCCACGGCGAACCGGCCGCCTGGCCCTTGATCTGTGCGTCAATGCGCTGCGCTTCGAGCAGCAACTGTGCCCAGCGTTGCGCCGAGTAGCGTTGCAGGGCTTTGCTCATCAGCGGTTTACGCTTGTCCCAGACGGGCGGTCGGGCCTGGCTGAAGGCTTTATCCAGGGGGGTGCCCTGACTGTATTGCAGGGAAATGTTGGCCAGCAGGCGCAGTTCCCGCGCCAGTGCCCAGAGAATCACCGGAGGTTCGACGCCTTCACCGCGCAGCCCTTCGAGCATGCGCAGGGCGTGGGCCGCTTCACCGTTGAGTATCGCATCGGTCAGCCCGAAGACATCGAAGCGCGCACTGTCGGCCACCGCCGCCTGCACGGTTTCGACGGTGATCTGACCGCCTTCGGCCATCAGCTTGAGCTTCTCGATTTCCTGGGCCGCGGCCAGCAGGTTGCCCTCGACCCTGGCAGCGATCAGTTCGACAGCGTCCTGGCTGGCCGAGAGGCCGGCCTGGGACAGGCGTTGACGGATCCAGGACGGCAACTGGCTGGCATCCACCGGCCATATCTGCACGAACTGAGTGTGCGGGCCTTCGACCAGCGCCTTGCCCCATTTGGTTTTCTGCGCGCTGCCATCGAGTTTCGGCAGGCTGATCAGCAGCACCGTGTCTTCGGCCGGTCGCGAGCAGTATTCGATGAACGCGGCGGCGCCTTTGTCGCCGGGTTTGCCGGAGGGCAGACGCAGTTCCAGCAGGCGTTTTTCAGCGAACAACGACATGCTGGCCCCGGCCTGGAGCAATGTACCCCAGTCGAAGCTGGCGTCGGCGGCAAAGACCTGGCGTTCATCGAAGCCCTGTTGACGGGCGGCGGCACGGATGGCGTCGGCGGCTTCCTGGCACAGCAAGGGGTCGTCGCCACTGATGACGTAGACCGGCGCGAGGGCGCCTTGCAGGTGTTTGGAGAGTTGGGCGGGAGCGAGCTTCATAAGAGGGGGCGAACGGGGCGCGCGGGCGCCCCGTAAGTCTTACTGCTGCGGCAGTTCGAGAGGCGACTGGCGCGGCGTTTCCGCTTCAGCCTTCTGTGCCGCTTCCAGTGCCGCGGCTTCTGCCTTGGCTTTGGCTTCGGCGGTCTGTTGCAACTGCGCCAGCTGGGTAGGCGTGATCTGCTGCAGGCGCAGCATCATGCGTTGTACGAGGTCGCGACGCATGTCCTTGCGGGCATCGGCGGCTTCCTGGTCGGAACCCACCAGGTTGTTACCGTCGTGGATGAAGACCTTTTGCACTTCGAGCTTGTCATCGATCAGAGACAGGTTGCCCTGGCTGAGAATCCGGTAGCTGAGCACGGTGTTGAGCTGGTATTCACCCGTACGACCGGCACCGGCGTAGCTGAGGATGCGCTGGGTTTCCTGCTCATCAGTGAGCACCAGCTTGTACGGTGCGCCGGTGTAGACTTTGACGCCGCTGCTATCGAGGACCTGGCGCAGTTGCGTCACGGTTTCGCCATAGGAATTGCGGGCGCTGAGGTCGATTTCCTTGATCGCCAGTTCAGTGGTGCCGGTGCCGCGCAGCTGGAAACCGCAGGCGCTCAGCAGGACCGCGAGGCCCATCACCAGCAAGTTGCGTTTGATCATTGTGTTGCTCCCCTTGAAACCATGTGGGCCGGTCAAGCGGCCCGAAAGGTTTTACTCGGCGCCAGGCTCGGCCTGGCGCCCGATCCAATTAGCTGGCGACGATGTTGACCAGTTTTCCGGGCACCACGATCACTTTACGAATGGTCAGGCCATCGACAAAGCGCAGTACGTTTTCGTTGGCGCGTGCGGCGGCTTCGACTTCCTCGCGGCTGGCGCTGGCCGGCATTTCGATCTGCCCACGCAGCTTGCCGTTGACCTGGATCACCAGTTGCAGGCTGTCCTGCACCAGCGCGCTGTCGTCCAGCACCGGCCAGCCGGCATCGATCACCGGGTCGGCGTGACCCAGGCGATGCCACAGTTCGTGGCTGATGTGCGGGGTGATCGGCGCCAACAGCAGCGTCACGGTTTCCAGGCCTTCCTGGACCAGTGCGCGATCCTGCCCGGTGCCTTGCGGGGCTTTTTCCAGCACGTTCATCAGCGTCATCACCTGGGCGATGGCGGTGTTGAATTTGTGGTTCTGGCCGACGTCGTGGCTGGCCTGCTTGATGGCCTGGTGGATCGAACGGCGAATGGCTTTCTGCTCGTCGTTCAGGCCGGCGACATCCAGTTTGCCTGGAAGACCCTGGGTGACGTGGGCTTGAGCCAGGCGCCAGACGCGCTTGAGGAAACGGTGCGAGCCTTCCACGCCGGAGTCGGACCATTCCGCGCTCATGTCAGGTGGCGAGGCGAACATCATGAACAGGCGGCAGGTGTCTGCACCGAACTGGTCGATCATCGACTGTGGGTCGACGCCGTTGTTCTTCGACTTGGCCATCTTCTCGGTGCCGCCGATTTCCACCGGCAGGCCGTCGGCGATCAGCTTGGCGCTGATGACCTTGGCCTTGCTGTCGCGTTCGAGTTCGACGTCTGCCGGGTTGAACCAGGTGTAGGCACCGTTGGCTTCGCGACGATAGTAAGTCTCGGCGATCACCATGCCCTGGGTCAGCAGGTTCTTGAAGGGCTCGTCGGAGCTCACCAGGCCTTCGTCACGCATCAGCTTGTGGAAGAAGCGCGCGTAGAGCAGGTGGAGAATCGCGTGTTCGATACCGCCGATGTACTGATCCACCGGCAACCAGTGGTCGGCCGCGGATTTTTCCACCAGGCCGCCTTCATAGTGCGGCGAGGCGTAACGGGCGTAGTACCACGAGGACTCGACGAAGGTGTCCATGGTGTCGGTTTCACGCTTGGCAGGCTGGCCGCATTTCGGGCAGCTGCACTCGTAGAACTCGGGCATGCGTGCCAGTGGCGAACCGGCACCATCGGGTACGACATCCTCCGGCAGCACCACCGGCAGTTGATCTTCCGGCACCGGCACGTCACCGCAGCTGTTGCAGTGGATGATCGGGATCGGGCAGCCCCAGTAGCGTTGACGGCTGATGCCCCAGTCGCGCAGGCGGAACTGGGTGCGCGACGCGCCAAGGTTTTTCTTGATCAGCGCGACTTCCATGGCGTCGAACGCGCCAGCGAAGTCGAGGCCATCGAACTCGCCGGAGTTGATCAGCGTACCGTGCTCGCCGTAGGCGTCCTGCCATGGGCTCGGGTTGGTGTCACCGGAGCTGGTGCGCACCACGGATTTGACCGGCAGGTTGTACTTGTGGGCGAACTCGAAATCACGTTCGTCGTGAGCCGGAACGGCCATCACAGCGCCATCACCGTAGTGCATCAGCACATAGTTGGCGACCCACACCGGCAGTTTTTCGCCGGTCAGCGGGTGTTCGACGAACAGGCCGGTCGGCAGGCCTTTTTTCTCCTGGGTGGCGACGTCGGCTTCAGCGACGCTGCCGCCCTTGCATTCAGCGATGAACGCTTGCAGCTCAGGGTTGTTCTGCGCGGCCAGGGTGGCCAAATGGTGCTCGGCAGCCACGGCCACGTAGGTCGCGCCCATCAGGGTGTCCGGACGGGTGGTGAAGACTTTCAGGGTGCCGGTCTCGCCGATGGAATCGACGTTGTAAGGGAACTGCACTTCCATGCCGCGGGACTTGCCGATCCAGTTGCGCTGCATGGTTTTGACCTGTTCAGGCCAGCCCGGCAGGTCGTCGAGACTCTCCAGCAGTTCATCCGCGTAGGCGGTGATCTTGAAGTAGTACATCGGGATTTCGCGCTTTTCGATCAGCGCGCCGGAACGCCAGCCGCGACCGTCGATCACCTGCTCGTTGGCCAGGACGGTCTGGTCGACCGGGTCCCAGTTCACGGTGCCGCTCTTTTTGTAGATCACGCCTTTTTCGAACAGGCGAGTGAACAGCCATTGTTCCCAGCGGTAGTAATCGGGCTTGCAGGTGGTCACTTCGCGGGACCAGTCCACTGCCAGGCCCAGGCTGCGCAGCTGGGTTTTCATGTAGGCGATGTTTTCGTAGGTCCACTTGGCGGGCGCTACGTTGTTTTTCATCGCGGCGTTTTCCGCCGGCATGCCGAAGGCGTCCCAACCCATGGGTTGCAGGACGTTCTTGCCTTGCATGCGCTGGTAGCGGGAGATCACGTCGCCGATGGTGTAGTTGCGCACGTGCCCCATGTGTAGCTTGCCGCTGGGGTAAGGGAACATCGACAGGCAGTAGTAGGTCTCCTTGCCTGGCTGTTCACTGACTTCAAAGGACTTTTGCTCGTCCCAGAACGACTGGGCGGCGGCTTCGATTTCACGGGGCTGATATTGTTCGTGCATGGCTACTTTTGAACTGAATAGGGGTGGCCTAATCCTCTTCAATGCAACGCTGGACGATGAAGGCGCCAATTCGGCGTTTCGCTGTCCAGGCGAGCTGGAAGTGGAGTTACAGGAAGCGCCGTAGCATACATGACCGCACTCTACCGAGGGAAACCCTGATTACGGCCGCGCGTCTCGCCAAAACCGCTGCGAGGGCCGTTGGTCGCGGCGTTCAGCCGGTTTGTGCATGGAAGCTAAGCTCTAACTGGGGAGTATGTCTTATCTTCCAATGAGGTGAGGGATGGTTGAGTTACAGCAAAAAGCTACAAAACCGGAGCTGTACGAAAGACTGATCGATCGTCTGGGCATGGCGCTGGAAGCGGCAAAAACCGCTGGACGGCTGCGTGACGAGCGCCCGCTGGAGCTGGAATTGCGTGGCTTGAGCCCCGCAGAATTTGCCCTGGTCAAGGCGTACCTGGATCGCAGTGAACGTGAGACACACGGATGCTTGTCCGAGGCAGTGAAGCAACTCGACGCACCACGTTCAGCCAAGATCATCTGGCTAAAGGACAAAGTCCCCGGTAGAGACGCGGTAAAGGTCCGGTCTCTGCATTTCAAGTAAGGGCATAGAACCATGCTCCATGTTTTTTTGAAGCATAGTCCTTCCGTATTGATTGTCGCATTGCAACAACCCACTTAGGCTTCGGGCATCTTCATGGAGATGCTCGATGCCTTTTCGTTATTTCGTGAAACAACTTCTCTTGCCGCCAGGCCTCCTGTTGCTGCTGCTTTTGCTTGCCTGGTGGTGGCGCCGCTCAAGGCCGCGGCTTGCCGGGTTGTGTTTTGCCTTCGGCCTGGGTGGATTCTGGCTGATGAGTCTGCCGGTCGTGGTGCAGTGGACCGCCGGGTTGCTTGAGCGCGAACCCCCGCTGGCGCGCGACGAATGGGCGACCCTGGCGCAGCGCGCGGACGCCATCGTCGTGCTGGGTTCGGGGCGCGAGCGGGGCGATTCTGCGTGGGGTACCGACCAGCCGACCGGTGTTGGCCTGGAGCGCCAGCGCTATGCAGCTCGCCTGGCCAAGGCCTCGGGGTTGCCGATTCTGACCAGTGGTGGCCTGCATTACGGCACGCCGCCCACTGAAGCCCAATTGATGGCTGACTCATTACGTGATGACTTCGGCGTGTCGGTGCGCTGGCAGGAAGGGCGCAGCCGTACCACTTGGGAGAACGCGCAACTCAGCGCCGAGGTGTTGCTGCCTGAAGGCGTCAAGCGCGTGGTGCTCGTGACCCAGGCCTGGCATATGCCGCGCGCGGTCTGGAGCTTCCGCAAGGCAGGGTTTGAAGTGGTGCCGGCGCCGGTCGGATTCCTGGGGCGCGACAACGGTGAGCCGCTGGGCGGCTGGATGCCGGAGTTCAAGGCGATCTGGCGAAGCGGGCAGTTGATGAATGAGGCGGTGGGGCAGGTGGGGTATTCGCTCTTCTACCGCTGAAAGCCAAAAGATCGCAGCCCTGTAGGAACTGCCGCAGGCTGCGATCTTTTGCAGGCACCGCGATTAAACGGTCTTGGCCATCCGGCTCGCCACCAGCGCCCAGCCAAACAACAGCACGCACACAATGATCAACGGCCACGAACGCCATTGCAGATAAGGCGTGAGGTTGTGCATCGGCACGACTTCGCCGTACAGGATGCCGCGCTCGAACTGCGGGATCTGCGTGGTGATCTGGCCGAACGGGTTGATCAGGCCGGTCACGCCGTTGTTGGTGGCGCGGATCATCCAGCGGCCGGCCTCCAGAGCGCGCATCTGTGCCATCTGCAGATGTTGCAGCGGACCGATGGACGTGCCGAACCAGGTGTCGTTGCTGATCGTCAGCAGCAGATCGCTTTGGGCGGCGAGGCCGGCGGCGAATTCCGGGTACACCACTTCGTAACAGATGAACGGCGCGATCTGGTAACCCTTGGCTTGCAGCATGGCCTGATCGGCCGGGCCGCGGGCGAAGTCCGACATCGGCAAGTCGAAGAAAGCGATCAGCCCGCGCAGCACGTCTTGCAGTGGAACGTATTCGCCGAAGGGCACCAGCTTCTGCTTGAGGTAGGTGCCATCGCCTTCGCCGACCACGGTGATGCCGTTGAAGAAGCGTTTTTGCTGGTGGACGACTTCACGGATCGGCACGCCGGTAATCATCGCCGAATCCCGTTCCGAGGCGAATTTCCCCATCATGTCCAGGTAGCCTTCGGCGGACTCCTTGAGCACCGGGATCGCGGTTTCCGGCCAGATCAGCAGGTCGACGCGCTTGGAGCTGAAGCTCATGTCGCGGTACAACGCCAGCTGCGCATTGAGCTGCGCCGGGTCCCACTTCATGCTTTGTTCGATGTTGCCCTGAATCGCGGCGACGCTCAGTGGCGCACCTGCCGGGCTGGTCCAGGCGTGGTGCTTGAGTGCCAGGCCGGCGACCCATGGGCCGACCAGCAACACGGCGCCCAGCGCGATGAAGCCTTTGTGGCCGCCGCGCACCAGGCGCAAACCGTTGTAGATCAGCGCGGCAGTCAAGGCCAGCGTGAAGGAGATCAGCCACATGCCACCGACGGGGGCGAGCCCGGTCAGAGGGCCATCGAGTTGGCTGTAACCGGAGTAAAGCCACGGAAACCCGGTGAGGAACCAGCCACGGAACGCTTCCTGGCCAACCCAGAGCGCCGCGAACGCCAGGGCATCGGCCAGCGGTGCTTCGTTGCGTCGCAGCCAGCGCGCCCAGATCCAGGCGGGCAGGGCGAAGAACCAGGCGATCGCCGCCGTGAAGATCAGCATCAGGAAGCCGGCCAGCAGGACTGATGCGCCGCCGAAATGGTGAATGCTGTAGTAGATCCAGCTGGTACCGGCGCCGAACAGGCCGAAACCGAAGCACCAGCCACGGCCGAGGGCCTGGCGGGGGGTCAGTTCACGCAAGCCGGCATAGAACAACCCGACCGCCAGCAAGGCCAGCGGCCAGATATCGAACGGCGCCAGGGCCAGGGTAGTGATTGCACCGGCCGCCACGGCCAGCAGGTTACCGGGCCAGCCGGGGCGGGTCATACGATGCATTTCTGTCCTTAGTGTTTACCGGGCGATAGGCGTCAGGCGCAGCAAATGAATCCGACGGCTGTCGGCGTTCAGGATGCGGAAGCGCCAGGTGCCGATTTCAGTGATTTCGTTGCGTTTTGGCAAGTGCCCGAAGGCGCTCATCACCAGGCCGCCGACGGTATCGAATTCGTCGTCGGAGAACTCGCTGTCGAAAAATTCGTTGAAGTTCTCGATCGGCGTCAGGGCCTTGATCAGGAAATCACCGCTGGGCAGCGGCTTGATGTAGCTGTCCTCTTCGACGTCATGCTCGTCTTCGATGTCGCCGACGATCTGCTCCAGCACGTCTTCAATGGTCACCAGGCCC
This sequence comes from Pseudomonas fluorescens, assembly GCF_902498195.1. Classification (GTDB taxonomy): domain Bacteria; phylum Pseudomonadota; class Gammaproteobacteria; order Pseudomonadales; family Pseudomonadaceae; genus Aquipseudomonas; species Aquipseudomonas fluorescens_BU. The sequence goes on from NZ_CABVIY010000009.1 coordinate 143,679, forward strand.
GCCACGCCGCCGTATTCGTCGATGACGATGGCCATGTGGTTGTGGTTGGCGCGGAACTCGCGCAGCAACACGTTCAGGCGCTTGGACTCCGGCACGAACGTGGCCGGGCGCAGCAGGTCCTTGATGTTGAAGCTGTCGCCGTTCTCCTTGAGGATCAACGGCAGCAAGTCCTTGGCCAGCAACACACCCATGACGTCATCGTGGCTTTCGCCGATCACCGGGTAGCGGGAGTGGGCCGAGTCGACCACGGCAGGCAGGAACTCGCGAGGTGTCTGGGTCGCCTTGATGCTGATCATCTGCGAGCGCGGGACCATGATGTCCCGTACTTGCAGGTCAGCCACCTGGATGGCGCCTTCGACGATGGCCAGCGCTTCGCTGTCCAGCAGTTTGTTCTGATGTGCGTCGCGCAGCAGCTCCAGCAGCTCCTGGCGGTTCTTCGGCTCGTGGGCAAAAGCCTGGGTGAGCTTACCCAGCCAGGACTTCTGCCCGTTGCTCGATCGATCTTCGCTCATAGCGATTACTCTGAATCCTTTGTTGTAACGGTTGGGGAGTGTTCGGTTTCGTCGTCCGCGTACGGGTCGGGAAAGCCCAGTTCAGCAAGCAAGGTACGTTCCAGTGCTTCCATCTCTTCGGCTTCCTCGTCATCTATATGGTCGTAACCCAGCAGATGCAAGCAGCCGTGAATCACCAGGTGCGCCCAGTGGGCCTTGAGGGCCTTGCCTTGCTCGGCGGCTTCGCGCTCGACCACGGCGACACAGATCACCAGGTCGCCGAGTAACGGGATGTCGAGAAACTCGTCCGGCACGTCGGCCGGGAATGACAAGACGTTAGTGGCGTAATCCTTTTGCCGCCAGGTGTGATTCAGCTCGCGGCCTTCGGCTTCGTCGACCAGGCGAATGGTCATCTCGGAGTCGGCGGTGCGCTGGCGCAGCGCCAGTTCGCACCATTGGCGCAATTCCGCTTCGCTGGGGACAGGGGCCTGGGTCGCGATTTGCAGGTCAAGCTCAAGCATCGCGGCGGTTGTCCTTTGGCGCTTCATCGGCTGCGCGGTTCTCGAAGCGCTCATAGGCTTCGACAATGCGCTGCACCAGCGGATGGCGCACAACGTCCTTGGGCTGGAAGTGGGTGAAGCTGATGCCAGGCACGTCCTTCAAGACTTCGATCACATGGTGCAACCCGGACTTGGTGCCTTTGGGCAGGTCGACCTGGGTGATGTCACCGGTGATGACGGCCGTGGAGCCGAAGCCGATCCGCGTCAGGAACATTTTCATCTGCTCGACCGTGGTGTTCTGGCTTTCGTCGAGGATGATGAAACTGTTGTTCAGCGTGCGACCGCGCATGTAGGCCAGCGGCGCGACTTCGATGACCTGGCGCTCGATCAGCTTGGCGACGTATTCGAAACCGAGCATTTCGTAGAGGGCGTCGTAGAGCGGGCGCAGGTACGGGTCGATTTTCTGGCTGAGGTCGCCGGGCAGGAAACCGAGCTTTTCACCCGCTTCGACCGCCGGGCGAACCAGCAGGATGCGGCGGATCTGCTCGCGCTCCAGCGCATCCACCGCGCAGGCAACGGCCAGATAGGTCTTGCCGGTACCGGCCGGACCAATGCCGAAGTTGATGTCGTTACCGAGGATTTCCTTCACGTAGCGCACCTGATTCAAGCCGCGAGGGCGAATCATGCCTTTCTTGGTGCGCAGGGCCACGGAAGCCTCGGCGGGCGAGTGGTTGTCCAGCTCTTCGACGGCGGATTCCTGCAGGAACAGGTGAACCATGTCCGGCGACAGCTCGGTACCCTTGGTTTCCCGATACAGTCGGCGCAGCAGGTTTTCCGCGGAGGTGGTGTGTTTAGGCTCGCCGATCAGTTCGAACTGGTTTCCGCGGTTGCGGATCTCGATGGTCAGGCGCTGTTCGATCAAGCGCAGATGCTCGTCGAATTGCCCGCACAGATTGGCGAAGCGGCGGGCCTCAAAAGGCTCGAGGATGAAACGATGTGGTTCGATGGGTGCGTTCAAGGTCGTATTTAGCCGCCCTGGGGCAATAGTGATGAAATCAAGGATAGCGCCAGTGGCGCGGGTACGAAAGCTCTTAGTTTTCGCAATCTGATGCTCGTGTCCGGCGCGATCTCCGTGGGAGCGGGCTTGCTCGCGAAGGCGCTGTGTCAGTCAATGCCTATGCAACTGACACGCCGTCTTCGCGAGCAAGCCCGCTCCCACAGGGGTAATGCGGTGTTACTGGAGCAGCGAACCCCGCAGCGAATGCGGTTGCGCGGCATCAATGTGCACATCGGCGAACTGGCCGATCAGGGTCGGATTGTCGCAGCGGAAATTGACGATACGGTTATTTTCCGTCCGGCCTTGCAGCTCGCCGGGGTCTTTTTTCGAATAGTCGGTAACCAGGATGCGCTGGATCGAACCGACCATTTGTCGGCTGATTTCAAAACCCTGCTGGTTCAGGCGATGTTGCAGGGCATTCAGGCGTTCCTTTTTCAGCTCTTCCGGCGTGTCATCGGTCAGGTCGGCGGCGGGTGTGCCGGGGCGCTGGCTGTAGACGAACGAGTAGGAAAAGTCGAAACCGACGTCCTGGATCAGCTTCATGGTCTGTTCGAAATCTTTTTCGGTCTCGCCGGGGAAACCGACGATGAAGTCCGAGCTGATGCAGATGCCTGGCACCGCAGCCCGCAGCTTGCGCAGCTTGGATTTGTATTCCAGCGCGGTGTGGTTGCGCTTCATTGCGGCCAGGATGCGGTCCGAACCCGATTGCACCGGCAAGTGCAGGTGTTTCACCAGTTCAGGCACCTCGGCATGGGCCTGGATCAGGCTGTCGGAGAACTCCAGCGGGTGCGAGGTGGTATAGCGGATGCGGTCGATGCCCTCGACAGCGGCCACCACCCGGATCAATTCGGCCAGATCGGCCAGGCGACCGTCATGGGTCGTGCCGCGATAACCGTTGACGTTCTGCCCCAGCAGCGTCACTTCGCGCACGCCGTGTTCGGCCAGGTGGATGATCTCGGCAATCACGTCGTCGAACGGGCGGCTGACTTCTTCGCCACGGGTGTAAGGCACTACGCAGAAGGTGCAGTACTTGCTGCAACCTTCCATCACCGACACGTAGGCGCTCGGGCCGTCGATGCGGGGCTCTGGCAGGTGGTCGAATTTTTCGATTTCCGGGAACGAGACGTCGACTTGCGGCAGTCGGGTGATGCGCGCGGCGTCGATCATGTCCGGCAGGCGATGCAGGGTTTGCGGGCCGAACACCACGTCGACATAAGGCGCGCGGTCGCGAATGGCGGCGCCTTCCTGGCTGGCCACGCAACCGCCGACGGCGATCACCATGTCCGGGTTGGCCAGTTTCAGTTCGCGCCAGCGGCCCAGTTGCGAGTAGACCCGATCCTGGGCCCGTTCGCGGATCGAGCAGGTATTGAGCAGGATCACGTCGGCGTCTTCAGCCCGGGCGGTGACTTCCAGGGCCTGGTGTTCGCCCAGCAGATCGACCATGCGCGAGCTGTCGTACTCGTTCATCTGGCAACCGTGGGTTTCGATGTAAAGCTTCTTGGCCATGGAAAAGGGTCATCACGTGATTCGAAGAACCGCGCATTATAGGGAACATGTTCCCAGGTTCCTACCGCTGCGCGTCCGGTGGCTATGGTATAGTTCGCGCCCTCTTTTTATCCCCCGATGTGTTACTCGCCCACCATGACCAAACGTGAAGCTCCAATCTACAAGGTGATTTTCCTCAACCAGGGCCAGGTGTTCGAAATGTACGCCAAGCAGATCTATCAGAGCGATCTGTGGGGCTTCCTGGAAGTGGAAGAGTTCGTCTTTGGCGAGCGCACGCAAGTGGTCGTCGATCCGAGCGAAGAGAAACTCAAGGCGCAATTCGAAGGTGTCGTGCGCAGTTTCGTGCCAATGCATTCGATCGTGCGCATTGATGAAGTCGAGCGCCTGGGTACCCCGAAAATCAGCGAAGCCCGCGGCGCGGTCGGCAATGTGATGCCGTTTCCGATGCCGATGCCTGAGAAGTAAGGCTCAAGACCGCGTTCCCCCGTTCGCGACCAAGCCCGCTTCCACATTTGAAATGCATTCCAATGTGGGAGCGGGCTTGCTTGCGAAGGGGTACGTAGAAATCAGGGCAGTGGCGAGAAAGGCGTACGCCCGTCGGCGCTTTGCAATTCCATCAGGTATTTACGGAAAATTTGCCCGAGCACCTGGGTGGCGACTTCCAGTTCCTGGCGAGGCATTTTCTCGGTGACTTCGTCAGCGGTGTCCAGTGCCTCTTCGGCGCCATTGACCGCCGCCATTTTCAGCAGGATGTACGCCTGGACGTTATTGGCCGGGACGCCTTCGCCGTGGAAAAACATGGTGCCGAGCTTGAATTGCGCCTGGGCGTGGCCTTGCAGCGAGGCCTTCTCGAAATAGCTCAGGGCTTGATTGAGGTCGCGCGGCGCATTTTTGCCTTCGTAGTAGAACTCACCCAACTCGTATTGCGCCTGGGCATCCCCTTCATCCGACGCTTTCTGGCAGGCCGCGAGTGCTTGCGCCAGGTCTTGCGGCTGGGTATTGAGGGTGCAGCGACCCATCGCTGGGATTAACAACGAGTTGCCGCCTGCTTGTGCGAGCGCGAGCAGGGGCTGAAGGAGCAACAGGCAGCCCAGTGAAAGGGCGCGGCCGGTGCGGTTCATGGGAATCGACTTACCTCTGAAGGGCGCGCGGACCCATCGAGGGGATCCAATAAGCGCGCATTATGAAATAAGCAGGGCCAACCTTACAAAGTCTTTACTCGTTTTTCTGCTGCGCGGGAAATATATCGCGCACATTGCGGGGGATTATTGGCCGATCAGTAGGAAAAAGCGCGTGAATGTAGGTGAAAGCTGACGCTGGTGATAGCCAGCGTCAGCGCGACGGCGTTATTTCAAGGCAGCGAACGCGCGTTCGGCGGCGTCCAGGGTCAGCTTCAACTCGGCGTCGCCGTGGGCGATCGAGGTGAAGCCGGCTTCGAAGGCGCTTGGAGCAAGGTACACACCGCCTTCCAGCATCAGGTGGAAGAAGCGGCCGAACAGGGCGGCGTCGCTGGCCATGACGTCATCGAAGGTCACGATATCGTCGGCACCGCTGAAGTACAGACCGAACATGCCGCCGGCCTGGGTGGTCACGAACGGAATGCCCGCCGCATCGGCACGCACTTGCAGGCCATCGAGCAGGCGGGTGGTGTAGTCGGTCAGCTCGGCGTGGAAGCCCGGACGGCTGATCAGGCGCAGGGTGGTCAGGCCGGCCGCCATTGCCAGCGGGTTGCCCGACAAGGTGCCGGCCTGGTAGACCGGGCCCAGCGGGGCGATGCGCGACATGATTTCGCGCTTGCCGCCAAAGCAGCCCACCGGCATGCCGCCGCCGATGATCTTGCCGAAGGTGGTCAGGTCTGGCGTTACGCCGTAATGCGCCTGGGCGCCGCCGAGGGCAACACGGAAACCGGTCATCACTTCGTCGAAGATCAGCACCACGCCGTGCTTGTCGCACAGGGTGCGCAGGCCTTCGAGGAAACCCGGGGCCGGAGGTACGCAGTTCATGTTGCCGGCGACCGGCTCGACGATGATGCAGGCCACTTCCTGGCCGACTTCGGCGAGCATGCTTTCAACGGCATCGATGTCGTTGAACGGCAGGGTCAGGGTGTGCTTGGCGAAGGCCGCCGGTACGCCGGCCGAGCTTGGCACGCCTTGGGTCAGGGCGCCGGAACCGGCCTTTACCAGCAGGCTGTCGGAGTGGCCGTGGTAGCAGCCTTCAAACTTGATGATGCTGTCACGGCCGGTGAAGCCACGGGCCAGACGGATCGCACTCATGGTCGCTTCGGTGCCGGAGCTGACCATGCGTACCATTTCCATCGACGGCACCAGCGAGCAGACCAGGTCGGCCATCTGGGTTTCCATCTCGGTCGGTGCGCCATAGGACAAGCCGTGTTCAAGCTGCTTGCGCACGGCATCCAGCACGTCCGGATGGCTATGGCCGAGAATCATCGGGCCCCAGGAGCCGACGTAATCCACATAACGCTTGTTGTCTTCGTCGGTGACGTAGGCGCCTTCGGCGTGTTTGAAGAACAACGGCGTGCCGCCCACGCTTTTGAATGCGCGAACCGGTGAATTCACGCCGCCGGGAATGTGTTTCTGGGCATTGGCAAACAGGGTTTCGGAACGAGACATGATCGAACTCTCAGACTTTTAGTAATTCATTGAATGCGCGGGCGCGGCGGGTCACTTCAGCCGTGCTCTCGGCGCCAAACAGGCCATGCACCACCGCCAGCAGATCGACCCCGTGGGCCACCAGCGGGGCGGCGTTGTCCAAGGTGATGCCGCCAATCGCGCAGATCGGCAGGTGCAACTGCTTGCGCGCCTGGTCGAGCAGTTCGAGGCTACAGGTCGGTGCGCCAGGCTTGGTGCTGGAGTTGAAGAAGCGGCCGAAGGCGACATAACTGGCGCCTTCTTTGGCGGCCTGGTCGGCAAGATCGAGTTGTGCGTGGCAGGTCGACCCGATGATGGCCTTCGAACCCAACAGCGCCCGGGCCGGGGTCAGCGGGCCGTCGGTCTGGCCCAGGTGTACGCCGACGTTCAGGCGCGCGGCCAGTTCGGCGTCATCGTTGATGATCAACCGGGTCTTGTAGCGTTCGCACAGGTCGCGCAGGGCTTGGGCCTCACGCAGGCGCCGGGCTTCGTCGCTGCTCTTGTCGCGGTATTGCAGCAGGGTGACGCCGCCTTCCAGCGCCGCCTCCACGTACGACAGGAATTTACCGGCCAGCAACTGGCTGTCGGTGATGGCGTACAAGCCACGTAGTTTCATCGCACAGGCCTCATGGCGTTACGAACAGAAGTCCAGCGGCAGGCGGCGCGGCACGAACTGGCCTTTGCCCAGCTGCTCGGCATCACGCAGGGTGCGCCATGTGTAGTTAAGTGCAGTCTGTACGGCGCTGGCGAGGTTTTCACCTTGGGCCAGACGGCCGGCGAGGGCGCTGGCCAGGGTGCAGCCGGAGCCGTGATAGCTGCCGGGCAAGCGCTGGCAGGTGTAGGTTTCGCGCAGGCCGTCGCGGCTGTAGAGGCGATTGTGGATTTCAGTCTCGTCGCCGTGGCCGCCGGTGATCAGCAGGTGTTTGACGAACGGCAGGAGTTTTTCAGCGCACTCGTCCGCGGTGCCTTCGGGCAGTTCGGCGAGGATCCGGGCTTCGGGAAGATTGGGGGTGGCGATGATCGACAGGGGCAGCAGGCGTTCGCGCATGGCGTAGCCCACCTCATCCTTGCCCAGGCGTCCGCCGCCGCCGGCGCGCAGCACCGGGTCGCAGACCACGGGCAGATGCGGGTGCGCCGAAAGCAGTTCGACAACGGTGTCGACCATTTCCAGGGAACCGAGCATGCCTAGCTTGACCGCCGCGACTTCGGAATCGTTGAGCACGGCATTGGCCTGGGCCAATACCCACTCACGGTCGAGGACGCGGAAGTCCGTGACGTTGACGGTGTCTTGCACGGTCAGGGCGGTGACGGCCGGAGCCGCATGGCAACCCTGGGCGAGCAGGGCTTCGATATCTGCCTGCAAGCCGGCGCCACCACTGGGGTCGTGGCCGGAGAGACAGAGGACAACGGGGCGAGAGCTGTAGATATTCATGGTGCGCGAGCTTACCACCAGTCGACCGACGAGTCATGGCGGTCCCCGTAGGAGCGAGCTCGCTCGCGATGGTCGCGAATGATGACGCGGGGTTGCAGGATAAACGCGGCGACTGTCAGAGCATCTCGAGCGCGCTCGCGCCGACAGGTAGGTTTGCGCCTTCATGTATTCATACCCTTTGACCGATCAAACAGCTCTAGCTCAGCAATCTTCGCTGGAACGCCCGTTCTAGAGCCTTTGTGGGAAAAGTTTCTGTAGTGCTCAATAGCCATCAGCGGCTATGCTAGAGTGGATCCAAACCAATAACAGGTATCACCGGTTTTACGTCTGCTCAAAGGGAAATGGGGGGCTTGCTGACTGAACCGGACAGGCCACGCTGGGGCATAAATGCGCTATTTGCTGATGTTGCTGCTGTGTTTGCCCCTCTTGGCGAGCGCCGTCGAATTCGATGAGTTCACTCAAAGCCTCCCTCTGGGCCGAACCCTGCAAGTGTTCGAAGACGCCGACGGTCAGGCGAGCATCGCGCAGGTGCGGGCGCTAGACGCGTCCGGGCACTTCAAGCCCCACGATAAAACCACCCTCAACGCCGGCTATTCGCGTTCGGTGTTCTGGCTGAAAATCGACTTGCACTACCGCCCGACCAACCCCTCGGCGCATCGCACCTGGCTGCTTGAACTGGCTTATCCACCCCTCGATCACCTTGACCTGTACTTGCCCGATGCGGCCGGCCACTATCAATTGGTGCGCCAGACCGGCGATGCCCTGCCGTTTGCCAGTCGCGAGATCCGCCAGAACAACTACCTGTTCAACCTGGATTTCACCCCCGGCCAATCGCAAACCCTGTACCTGCGCCTGCAAAGCCAGGGCTCGATCCAGGCGCCGGTCACGTTGTGGTCGAGCACCGCGTACCTTGAAGAGCAACCGGTGCGGCTTTATGTGCTGGGGCTGATCTACGGCGTGTTGCTGGGGATGCTGGTCTACAACCTGTTCATCTACCTCAGCGTGCGCGACACCAGCTACCTCTATTACATCTTCTATATCGCCTCGTTCGGCCTGTATCAGTTGTCGGTGAATGGTGCGGCCGTGGAGTATTTCTGGCCGGACAATCCCTGGTGGACCAATGCGGCGACGCCGTTTTTCATTGGTTGCGCCGGGCTGTTCGGCAGTCAGTTCGCCCGCAGTTTCCTGCAGACGGCCACCCACAGTCGCTGGCTTGACCGCTTGTTGCTGGCGTTGGTGCTGTTCAGTGCGTTGGTGGTCGGGTTGTCGCTGATGACCAGCTACGCACTGGCCTTGCGTCTGGCGACAGCCTTGGCGCTGACTTTCACGGTGGTGATTTTTGCCGCGGGGATTTTCGCCTGGCTGCGCGGGCTGCGAGTCGCGCGTTATTTCATCATTGCCTGGTCGGCGTTTTTGCTCGGCGGCATCATCAATACCCTGATGGTGCTGGGCTACCTGCCGAACGTGTTCCTGACCATGTATTCCAGCCAGATCGGCTCGGCCATCGAAGTGGCGCTGTTGTCCCTGGCCCTGGCCGACCGCATCAATGCCATGCGCGAACAGCAGGCACAAACCCTGCTCGATGCCGGGCAAAAGCTGGAAGTCCTCAACCAGCAGCTGGCGCGCAGTAACCAGCTCAAGGATGAATTCCTCGCGACCCTGACCCACGAATTGCGCACGCCCATGAACGGCGTGATCGGTTCGCTGGAGCTGATGCAAACCGTCGAGATGGGCCAGGAACTGGAGCAATACCAGCAGACCGCCGCGGGCTCGGCGCGGGACATGATGCGCATGGTCAACGGCATTCTCACCCTGACCGAGTTGCAGGCCGGCAAGCTCAAGGCCTCCCCGGCGACTTTCAGCCTGCGCGGCGTGGTCGAGGCGTTACGCGCGCAGTTCGACGGCAATGCGTGCAGCAAGTCGCTGGACTTCAAGGTCGAGGTGGCGCCGAACGTGCCGGATCGCCTGCACGGCGACAGTGCCAAGCTGGCGCAGTGCCTGGAGTGCTTGATCGACAACGCCATCAAATTCACCCGGATCGGCGGGGTGGCGCTGCGGGTAAGCGGGAAAACGGTCACGCCGGATCGACTGGCGTTGTCGTTTGCCGTGATCGACACCGGTATCGGCTTCGCCGATTTGGGGGAGGCGACGATGTATCAGCGGTTCTTCCAGCTCGATGGCTCGATGACCCGCGAATATGGCGGCCTGGGCGTCGGCCTGGCGATCTGCCGGCAGTTGGTCGAATTGCTCGGCGGGCACCTGACACACCGTTCCGAGCCGGGGCGTGGCAGTCGTTTCCAGCTGGACGTCGAATTTCAAACCACGGCCACCCAGCCCGCGTCCATGCCCTTGATGGCCCGGGAGCTGCCGCGCCTGCGAGTGCCGCAGGATTGCACCGTGCTGCTGGTGGATGACGACAACGTCAATCAATTGGTCATGCGCGGGATGCTGCTCAAACTCGGCTTCCGGGTGCGCACCGCAGACAGCGGCAGTGTCGCGCTCGATTTCCTGCAGCGCGAAACCGTGGATGCCGTGCTGCTCGATTGCCAGTTGCCGCCGCTGGAGGGGGTGTCCGTCTGCTGCCAGATCCGTGCATTGCCGGGTTGCGCCGAGTTACCGGTGTTCATGATCGCCCTGGCCGTGGATCGAGAGCGCTGCCCGACCGGTACGCTGATCGATTATCTGAGCAAACCGGTGAAATTCGAAGATTTGCAGGCGGCACTCCATCGCCGGGTGCTCTGCCCGCAACAGGGCGAAAGCGCCGGCAGTTAGGCAGATATGACACTTTGTTCGGCCAAGGGGCGGTGCTTAACTGAAATCCCTTGGCTGACCAAAGGAGCCCCGTCATGAACCTGCATCAGTTCGCTGAAACCCACGAAGTCACTAATCAGCCGCCGTCGCTGGACGGCGCCAACCTGTACCGCATCGATGTGCCCTTGCAGGAGTGGTCGCGGCGTTTCGGGGCCGGGTGGGCCGAGTCGCGGATCGAGGCTTACGGCGCGCTTGCCGGCGGGCCGCTGATGGAAGCGGGGTTTCTGGCCAACCAGCATAAACCGGTGTTCAACAGTCACGATCGCTATGGTCATCGCATCGACCTGGTGGAGTTTCACCCGGCCTACCACCAGCTGATGCGCACGGCCATCGAGCATGGCTTGACCTCGCTGCCCTGGGCACATCCGCAGGACGGCGCCCACGTTGCCCGCGCCTCCATGACGTATCTGCACAGCCAGGCCGAAGCCGGCAGCGGCTGTCCGCTGACCATGACCTTCGCCAGTGTCCCGGCATTGCGCCTGCAACCGGACCTGGCGGAAAAATGGCTGCCGAAGGTCCTCGCCACCGACTACGACCCGCGCAATGTCGGCATGGCCCACAAGGCCGGGGTCACCATCGGCATGGCCATGACCGAGAAGCAGGGCGGCACCGACGTGCGGGCCAACACCACCAAGGCTTACCCGGTGGGCGCCAGCGGTCCTGGCCAGCCCTACGAACTGGTGGGGCACAAATGGTTCTGCTCGGCGCCGATGTGCGACGCCTTCCTGACCCTGGCGCAGACCGACAAGGGCTTGACCTGCTTCCTGCTGCCGCGCCATCGGCCGGACGATACGCGCAATCAGTTCTACATCCAGCGCCTGAAAAACAAACTCGGCAACTGCTCCAACGCCTCCAGCGAGGTGGAGTTCCGCGGTGCCCTGGCCTGGATGATCGGCGAAGAGGGGCGGGGCGTGCCGACCATCATTGAAATGGTGGCCATGACCCGCTTCGATTGCATGGTCGGCTCAAGCGCCCTGATGCGCCAGGCCCTGACCCAGGCCAGCCATCATTGCGCCCATCGCCTGGTCGGCGGCAAACGGCTCAGCGAACAACCCTTGATGCAGAACGTGCTGGCCGACCTGGCGCTGGAAAGCGAAGCGGCACTGGCTTTGAGCCTGCGCATGGGCCGGGCGCTGGATCATCTGGAGGATTCGCAGGAAGCGAAGTTCGCCCGACTGGTGACCGCCGTGGGCAAGTACTGGATCTGTAAACGCGCGCCGGCCATGATCAACGAAGCGGCCGAATGCATGGGCGGCGCCGGTTATGTCGAAGACAGCATCCTGCCAAGGCTCTATCGCGAGGCGCCGGTCAACTCGACATGGGAAGGCTCCGGCAACGTGCAATGCCTGGACGTGTTGCGGGCCCTGTCGAAGGAGCCGGGGGTGCTGGATGCGTTGTTCAGCGAGTTGGGTGACGGCCATGGCGACAAGCGCCTGGCGGCCCACATCGATCAGCTGCAGGCGGCGTTCAAGGACACCAGCGACATCCAGTACCGCGCGCGGCAACTGACAGAAGATATTGCATTGGGGCTTCAGGCGAAGTTGTTGCTGGAGGCCGGTAATTCGGCCGTCAGTGATGCTTTTATCGCCAGTCGCCTGAATGGCGGTGGCCGGGTCTACGGTGCGCTGCCCCGTGGGCTGGATGTGGAAGCAATCGTTACCCGTTCCACCCCGCAAGGCTTCTGAACAACAGCCTCCCCCTGTGGGAGCGGGCTTGCTCGCGAAGGCGGCGAATCAGTCGACACCTGCATTGGCTGACATACCGCTTTCGCGAGCAAGCCCGCTCCCACATTGGATCCTGGTGGACTTGGCATTTGTGTAATCGTCACTGTTCCCGTGAAGCGACGATGCAGGCAAGATGAAGCTCTGCAAGTCAGAACACAGGATGCTGATCGTGACCGAAGCTTTTATTGTCGTTCAAACCGCCGAGCAAGCCGTGGATCGGCTTGCGCTCTTGCACAATCGTGCAACCACCGCGCTGAACCAGGCGCTCAAGCGCTACCTCAAGGACCGGGTCGAGCCGGACGCCGAGCAACGGGCGATGTTTCGTTATCCCGAACTGCGTCTGACCTACCATTGCCAGGGCGAAGTCCCGCAGACCACCCGCGCGTACGCCAAAGTCCAGCTGCCGGGCACCTACAGCGTCACGGTCACCCATCCATCGGCTTTCCGTAAATACCTGCTGGAACAGCTGGTGCCGCTGATGCACGACTTCACCGTGACGGTGGAAGTGGGTATCAGCCAGCAGAACATTCCTTATCCCTATGTGGTCGAGCAGGGCGATGAGCTGGCCGGTTCCGGCGTCACCGCGGCGGTATTGGCGCGAGTGTTCCCCAGCACGGATCTGTCGGCGGCGACCGATGGCATTGCCGATGGCCTGTACGATTGGGAAAACACCGATCCGCTGCCCCTGGCCTTGTTCGACGCGGCTCGGGTGGACTTCTCCCTGCGCCGCCTGGTGCATTACACCGGCAGCGACTGGCGCCATGTGCAACCGTGGATCCTGCTGACCAACTATCACCGCTATGTCGACCAGTTCATCGTCCACGGCCTGGAGCAGTTGCGCAGCGACCCGCGTTTCGTGCGCATGGTGTTGCCGGGCAACGTGGTGATCGAAAAGAGCATGGACCACGGCGAAGCCTCGGCCATTGCCGCCGGTGTGGTCTGGCACCGTTACCAGATGCCGGCGTATCACCTGATCGCCAGCGACGGCCACGGCGTGACGCTGGTGAACATCGGTGTCGGCCCCTCCAACGCCAAGAACATCACCGATCACCTGGCGGTGCTGCGTCCGCACTGCTGGCTGATGATCGGCCACTGCGGCGGCTTGCGTCAGTCGCAGACCATCGGCGACTACGTACTGGCGCACGCCTACATGCGTCGCGACGGGATTCTCGACCGCGTAGTGCCGCCGAACATTCCGATCCCGGCCCTGGCCGAAGTGCAGATGGCCTTGCAACAGGCGGCGGCGAACATCACCGGCGAGAAGGGCGACGAGCTGAAAAAACGCCTGCGCACCGGCACCGTGCTGACGTACGACGACCGCAACTGGGAGCTGCGCTGGGCCCAGGAGCGACCGCTGATCAACCTGTCCCGCGCCGTGGCGGTGGACATGGAAAGCGGCACCATCGCCGCCCAGGGTTATCGCTTGCGGGTGCCCTACGGCACATTGCTCTGCGTTTCGGATAAACCGCTGCACAGCGAAATCAAGCTGCCAGGCTCGGCCAACGCGTTCTATGAGCGTGCAGTCAGCCAGCACCTGAAAATCGGTATCGAAGCGGTGGACCTGTTGCGTACCGAACTCAACTCGCTGCATTCGCGCAAACTGCGCAGCTTCGACGAGCCGCCGTTCCGCTAACGGTTGTCATGGTCATTTGGCTGTCAGGGCACTAGCATTAGCAGCCCTGACCGTTAGATGTTCTCTTTGCCATGTCCCGTCCACAACGCCCCGTTTCCCGCCATCCTGGCGCGAAGCCTTCGCCTTCTGCCCCGCGTCGTGTCGCCAAGGCGCCACCGGCCGAGCCAAAACTGATCCTGTTCAACAAACCGTTCGACGTGCTGACGCAATTCAGCGACGGTGAAGGGCGTGCGACGCTCAAGGACTTTATCGGGATTCCGGGGATTTACCCGGCAGGACGGCTGGACCGCGACAGCGAAGGTTTGCTGCTGCTGACCAACGACGGCCAGTTGCAGGCGCGCATTGCCGACCCGAAGCACAAACTGGCCAAGACCTATTGGGTGCAAGTCGAAGGTGAACCCAGCGCCGAGCAGTTGCAGCGCTTGCGTGACGGTGTCGAACTGAACGACGGCATGACCTTGCCCGCCGAGGCGCGGCCACTGGATGAGCCCGCGTTGTGGCCACGCAATCCGCCGGTGCGCTTTCGTAAAAGCGTGCCGACCAGCTGGCTGGAGCTGGTGATTCGCGAAGGCCGCAATCGGCAGGTGCGGCGCATGACGGCGGCGGTCGGCTTGCCGACGTTGCGGCTGGTGCGGGTCAGGATCGGCGACTGGACGATCGAAGGGCTCGATCAAGGCCAGTGGAAGGAAGTGCCGGCGCGGTTATAGCGTGCCGGTCTCGATCAGGCCGATCACCACGCTTTTGATCACAAATGCCGCGACGCCCAGGCCGAGCACGAAGAACAGGATGAAGGAGCCAAAGCGCCCGGCCTTGGACTTCTTCGCCAGATCCCAGACGATGAAACCCATGAAAATGATCAGGATGCTGACCAGGCCGGTCATCATCCACTCTTCGAATACTGCAGGATCCATCGGACATCTCCAGCGCGGGCGGGGCTAAAAGGCGCTGGAGTATAAGGCATGGCGGGTGCTGGCAGAGCAGGGCTGCGGCGGTGTGTCGCAGCTATTCGTCGCCCGGCTGGTGTTGGGCTGGCTCTTGTAGGAGCTGCCGTAGGCTGCGATCTTTTGATCTTGCTTTTAAGAAACAAGATCGAAAGATCGCAGCCTCGTTTCACTCGTCAGCGCCTACAAAGGGATGCGCTTCAGCTACGCAGATGGGTCAAAGGCAGTTCGGTACTGTTCAGCACCTGGTTCAACACAAAACTCGAGCGCACACTGGTCACCCCTTCAATCCGGGTCAAATGCCCCAACAGCAACTTCTGATAATGGTCCATGTCCGGCACCACGACCTTCAGTTGATAGTCGGCATCCATCCCGGTGACCAGGCTGCATTCCAGCACCTGCGGCAAGGTGCGGATGGCCGCTTCGAAGTTTTCGAAACGCTCCGGCGTGTGCCGGTCCATGCCGATCAGCACATACGCCGTCAGGCTCAGGCCGAGCATCTTGCGGTCGAGCAGCGCGACCTGGCGGGTGATGTAGCCGTCGTCCTCCAGTTGCTTGACCCGGCGTGAACAGGGGGACGGCGACAGACCGATGCGTTCGGCCAGCTCCTGATTGGAAATGCGCGCGTCGCGCTGCAATTCAGCCAAAATGCTCAGGTCGTATCGGTCGAGTTTGCTCATCAAACGTTTCCTTGTTGTAACTATTGCGACAGATTATCTATCCAGGGTTAAAAATTGCGCAAGTGATGTTTAATTCAGCAATCTTCGCAATCCTCTGCCGGCGCTCCGAGCCTATTCTTATCACCAGAATCACTGCTCGGACAAACAGTCCAGTGCGGCTCGCCCAATCAGGCCAGCTGCGGTCGCCACCCCCACAGGGGATGTGCCGGCCCCCGAGCTGCACACTGTCCAGAAGACGGCGTGAGGTGAGCCGACGTCAAAAGCGTCGAGCACGGACGAAGTTCTCAAGGGGAGGCCGAAAGGTCTCCCCTTTTTCTTGCCCGCGATTTTTTGCGCCCCTTGATGACCCGTCGCTCAATAAATAAGTTTCGCGACTGATAACCTGTTGCAGAACCGGCCTGGGCATTACCAGTCTTAGCTACAAGCGCCGTTCGCCTACTGACTTGTAGGAGCGAGCAGGGCTCGCCCCTACACAATCCACCACCCGCAGTGAGGATAAGCATGAAGTCGCGCATCTGGCAGTTGGCCGGAGTTGGTTTGCTGTGTGTCAGTGTCACTGCGCAAGCGCTGGCCGATGAACCGCAGAATCGCGGCCCCGATGGCGGGCAGCACGGGGACGGTGGCCATCAGGGCAACTACCAGGGAAATGGCGGCAACAATCAGCCGCATGGGCAAAATGGCCAGCCGCAGAATCAGCCCCGTCCGCAGCCCGATTTCAACAGCCGGGTGCGATCGCCGCCGCCGCCCCCGCAACTGCCGGCCAATGACCTGCCGATCCAGCCTCGTCCCGACGCCGTGCAGCAGACCCAGCCACCGCGCCGTGGTTACTATCAGGACCAGCCGCGGCGCAACGATCCCAACCCGCACTGGAATGGCTATATCGGTGCGCCGTCCCATGACGATCGCGGGCCAGGTCGTGGCAATGGCTGGGGCCCGGGACCGCAGTATCGGCCCGGCCATGTGATCGACCGTTTCCCGGACCGTGACTACCGCGTGCCTTACCGGGGCATGGATTACTACTATTCCGCGGGCTACTGGTATCGCCCGCTGGGCCCGCGTTACGTGGTGGTGGAGCCACCGCGCGGGATTCGGGTCCGCTATTTGCCGGACTACGCCGAGCAGGTCCTGATCGGCGGGTCGGTGCTGTTCCTCGCGGCCGGTTCGTATTACGCCTATCAGGAAAGTACCCAGGATTACGAAGTGGTCGAGCCACCGCTGGGCACCGTGCAACCGCAACAGCAGCCGCAACCCGCCAGCAACGGTTATGACGTGGTGGCATACCCGGCCAGCGGGCAGTCGCCGGAGCAAGTCAATCGGGATGGCTATGAGTGCTATCAATACGCAATCCAGCAAAGTGGCTTCGATCCGCGAACCGCGACCTATCAACCGGACCCGTCGGTGGTGCAAGCCTACCGCCAGGCCCAGGGCAATTGCCTGAGCAGTCGCGGTTATCAGGTGAGTTTCTGAGCCCTGGCGGCGTTCACCACTTCCTGCGGGTCGGCGTGCACCAGCACTTCGGCTCGCGGGTAGGCGGCGTGGATCGCCGCGGCCGCTTGATCGCTGATGCCATGGGCGACTGACAGCGTCAGCTCCCCCGGCAATTCCAGGTGCAATTGCACAAACCACTGGTTGCCCGAGATTCGCGTGCGCAAGTCATGGGCGCCCAAGACCCCCGGCACGCTGCAAGCCAGCTCCAGCATGTGTTGGCTGACGTCGGCTGGCAGTTCTTCATCCATCAACACCGCGAAACTTTCCCGGGCGATTTGCACCGCGCTCCAGAGGATGTACGCGGCGATCCCCAGGCCGAACCAGGCATCGACCTGATGCCAGCCAAACCCGGCCAGCACCAGCGCCACCAGAATGCTGCCGTTGAGCAACATGTCCGAGCGGTAATGCAGGGAGTCGGCGCGCACCGCGTTGGAGCCGGTGGCCTTGACCACCCGGTGCTGCAACACCAGCAGCGCCAGGGTCAGGCCCAGCGAAAACACAATCACCCCGATGCTGATCCACGGCGCGCCCACCGGTTCCGGATGCTTGAGCCGGTCGAACGCCTGCAACGCGATCAATACCGCACTGCCGCCGATGAACAACGCCTGCGCCATGCCGGCCAGGGACTCGGCCTTGCCATGCCCGTAGCGATGGTCGTCATCGGCCGGGCGCAGGGCGTAGTGCACCGCCAGCAAATTGAGCAGCGAAGTGACGCCGTCGAGTGCCGAGTCGGTCAACCCGGCGAGCATGCTCACCGAACTGCTCAGCCACCAGGCGATGGCTTTGGCGATGATCAGCGTGCACGCCACCGCCACCGAGGCACGGGTCGCCAGCCGCAGCAGGCGGGCGTGTTCGGAGCTGGAAGTCATACGGACGGCTTTTCCTTGAGTCGCACCGATTACGCGGCCGGTTGCAGGCCGAACATGGCCAGTTGCTGGGTGCTGCCCTTGTGCTGGATCAGGCGTGGATCATCCAGCGGCAGGCTGCGGCCCAGTTCACGCTCCAGAATAGTCTGCAGCTTGAGGTTATCGACCTTGCCGTCGGCACCGATGGCGTCCTTGAGTTTTTCCGGGTCGACCTGGGCGGTCTTGCCGGGTTCGAAGTAGATCGCGCCGGTGGCGAAGTCCACGGCAAACGCGATCAGGCCGGGGATGATGTAGAACAGCAGGCCCACGGCATCGAGCACGGCGATGGCCGGGTCGATCTTGCCGTCGATCTGGCCACGGCGGTCCGGGTAGAAGATCGAACCGCACGCAGTCACCTGGGTCAGCAGGGTCGCGATCAATACACCGCCAATCAGGCGAAAGGGAACACGCATATGCAATCTCCTTGGTCATCTCGAAACGAAGCGTCGTCGCTACAAATTAGGACCGCAACGAACACTGGGCAGTTCGCCGTTATACTCGCGGCTCTGTTTTGGAGCCAGCATGATTTCTTTGCCGATCGATGAAGTTTTACCCGCCCTGCGTGAAGCCCTCGCGACACGCCACGAAGCCGTGCTCGAAGCGCCGCCCGGCGCGGGTAAAACCACCCGCGTGCCCCTGGCCTTGCTCAATGAGTCGTGGCTGGCCGGGCAGACCATCCTGATGCTCGAACCGCGCCGGCTGGCGGCGCGGGCGGCGGCGGAGCGGCTGGCCAGCGAGCTGGGCGAGAAGGTCGGCGAAACCGTGGGTTATCGCATTCGGCTCGACAGCAAGGTTGGCCCCCATACGCGTATCGAAGTGGTCACCGAGGGCATCCTCACCCGGCGCTTGCAGGACGACCCGGCGCTGGAAGGCGTGGGGCTGCTGATTTTCGACGAGTTCCACGAACGCAGCCTCGACGCCGACCTGGCGCTGGCCCTGAGCCTCAATGGCCGGGAACTGTTCCGTGACGATCAGCCGCTGAAAATCCTGCTGATGTCCGCTACCCTGGAAGGCGAACGCCTGGCCGGGTTGCTCGACGATGCCCCGATCCTGCGCAGCGAAGGCCGCATGTACCCGGTGGCGATGCGCTGGGGCCGGCCGTTCCAGGCCGGCGAATTCATCGAGCCACGACTGGTGCAGACCATCCTCGAAGCCTTGAACGATGAAACCGGCAGCGTGCTGGTGTTCCTGCCGGGGCAGGCGGAAATCCGTCGTGTTCATCAACAACTGGCCGATGCGCTGGGCGACAACCCCCAAGTATTGCTCTGCCCGCTGCACGGCGAACTGGACCTGAATGCGCAACGTGCGGCGATCGACCCGGCACCGCCAGGCAAACGCAAAGTGGTGCTGGCCACCAACATCGCCGAGACCAGCCTGACCATCAACGGCGTGCGCGTGGTGATCGATGCCGGGTTGGCGCGGGTGCCGCGTTTCGATCCTGGCAGCGGCATGACCCGCCTCGACACCCAGCGCATTTCCAGGGCCAGCGCCACCCAGCGCGCGGGCCGTGCCGGGCGGCTGGAGCCCGGCGTGTGTTATCGCCTGTGGTCGCAGGATCAGCATGAGCAACTGGCGGCCTATGGCAGTGCGGAGATCCTGTCGGCGGACCTCGCCGGCCTGGCCTTGCAACTGGGTCGCTGGGGCGTGACGCCTGGGCAATTGGTCTGGCTCGATGTGCCACCGGCCGCCGCGTACGCCCAGGCACAGGATCTGCTCGAACGCCTGGGCGCGCTGGAAGGCGAATCGTTGACCCGTCACGGACAGGCCATGGCCGAACTGCCGGCCCATCCGCGCATCGCTCATTTACTGTTGCGCGGGCAGGCGCTGGGGCTGGCGGAGATGGCGTGCGACGTCGCGGCGTTGCTCGGCGAGCGCGATATTTTGCGCGGTGCGGGCGCCGACCTGCACAGCCGGCTGGTGTTGTTGTCCGGCGAAGAACGGGCCGCTCGCGGTGCCCAGGGCGGCGTGCAACGGGCCCGGCAACTGGCGCGGCAGTATCGCGGTTATCTGCGCGGCAAGGCGACGGAGCCGGTCAGCGATCCTGATCATCCGCGCTGGCTCGGCGCGCTGCTGGCGCTGGCTTATCCGGATCGCGTCGCCCAGCAACGGCGGGCCGGGGGCGCCGAGTATCGCCTGGCCAACGGGCGTGCCGCATTGTTCGCCGATGCGGACAGCCTGATGAAACAACCGTGGCTGGTCATCGCTGACCTCGGCAGTCGCCAGGGCCAGCGTGAAGAGCGGATTTACCTGGCGGCGGATTTCGATCCGGCGCTGTTCGACTCGGTGCTGGCCGAACAGGTGCGTTGCGTTGATCAGCTGGATTGGGACGAGCGCGAAGGCGTGCTGCGTGCCGAGCGCCAGCGCAAGGTCGGCGAGCTGATCCTCAGCCGCGAACCGCTGACCGGCCTCGACGAATCCGCCCGCAGTCAGGCGTTGGTCAACCTGGTGCGACGCAAAGGCCTGGAGCTGTTGCCATGGACGCCCGAGCTGCGTCAGTGGCAGGCCCGTGTCGCCTTGTTGCGCCAACTGGACCTGGGCAGCAACAACGGCGAAAGCGAGTGGCCGGATGTCAGCGACGCCGCGCTGCTCAACACCCTTGAACACTGGCTGATGCCCTATCTGGGCAAAGTCTCGCGGCTCAGTCATTTCGCCAGCCTCGACCTGTCGAGCATCGTCCGCAACCTGCTGCCGTGGCCGCTGCCGCAGCGCCTCGACGAACTGGCGCCCCATCACTTGAGCGTGCCCTCGGGCTCGTCGATTCGCCTGGATTACAGCGAGCAGCCGCCCATCCTGGCGGTGCGGTTGCAGGAGCTGTTCGGCCTGGCCGAAACCCCGCGCATCGCCGGCGGCCGGCAAGTGGTCAAACTGCATCTGCTGTCCCCGGCACGGCGACCGGTGCAGGTGACCCAGGACCTGGCGAACTTCTGGCGCAGCACCTACGCCGAGGTGAAGAAGGATTTGAAGGGGCGCTACCCGAAACATTATTGGCCGGACGATCCGTTGGTGGCCGAGGCCACGGCCCGCATCAAACCGCGCAAATAACAAAATACTGTAGGAGCGAGCCCTGCTCGCGATGGACGCCAACGATAACGCTGGAAGCCTGACACCCCGCGGCGTCCTCGAATTCATCGCCAGCAGGGCTCGCTCCTACAGGGGCGGGATCAACTGCCCAGCTTTTTCCTACCCCAAAGCCACAAAAAACCTGCTTTCTCCCTTTCCCGTGCATGAACAGAATACAAATCCGCCTGCACAGGAAACTTAAGGAGCGAGCCATGACGTTCTCAATTATCGGGCGCTGCCCTGAAACCGGGCAGCTCGGTATCGCTATTAGCTCATCAAGCATTGCGGTCGGCGCGCGTTGCCCTTGGGCGCGGGCGGGGGTCGGTGCGGTTTCTACGCAGAACATTACGTTGCCGGCGTTGGGTCCGCAGATCCTGGATCTGCTGGAGCATCAACACCTGGACGCCGAGGCGGCACTGGACAAGGCGCTCACGTCCAATGGCTGGAGTCAGTACCGCCAGGTCACGGTGATCGATGGGGCTGGCCGCATTGCCTGCTTCAGCGGCAAGGAGTCGCTGGGGGTGCATAACGCGGTAAAAGGTGAGCACTGTGCTGCGGCGGGTAATTTGCTCAGCGACGTGCAGGTCATCGCCGCGATGGTCGAGGCCTTCGAGGCCGAGCCCGGTCAGCTGGCCGATCGCCTGTTGGCCGCCATGCACGCGGCCATGGCGGCCGGCGGCGAGGCGGGTCCGGTTCATTCGGCGGCGCTCAAGGTGGTGGGCGACTACACGTGGCCGATCATCGATTTGCGGGTCGATTGGGCCGACGAAGATCCCATCGGCCAGCTTGACGGGCTCTGGCAGGCGTATCGACCGCAAATGCAGGACTACCTGGTGCGCGCGCTGAACCCGACGGCTGCACCGAGTTACGGAGTGCCGGGGGATGAGTAATGCGTCCAGCCGCGACCTGCTGGAGCGTCTGGTCAGCTTCCCCACGGTCAGCCGGGATTCCAACCTCGAATTGATTCGTTTCATCGAAGCGTACTTGGCCGGGCACGGCGTGCAGAGTGAGCTCTTCTTCAACGAAGAAGGCACCAAGGCCAATCTGTTTGCCACCATCGGCCCGCTGAAGTCAGGCGGTGTGGTGCTCTCCGGTCACACCGATGTGGTGCCGGTCGAGGGGCAGGCCTGGACGGTCGATCCGTTCCGTCTGACGGAAAAGGAGGGGCGTCTCTACGGGCGTGGCACGGCGGACATGAAAGGCTTCATCGCCTCGGTGCTTGCGGCGGTCCCGGTGTTCGTCCGGCGCCCGCTGCTTGCCCCGGTGCACCTGGCATTTTCCTATGACGAGGAAGTGGGATGCCTGGGGGTAAGGCCGATGCTGGCCGAGTTGCGGAAGCGACCTGAAAAACCGCGCCTCTGTCTGATCGGTGAACCGACCGAGCTCAAGCCTGTGCTGGGTCACAAGGGCAAATTGGCGATGCGCTGCGAGGTGCGCGGTGCGGCCTGTCATTCTGCCTATGCGCCTTATGGGGTGAACGCGATTGAATATGCCGCGCAACTGATTGGCCGGTTGGGCGCCATCGGTGCCGAACTTGCCCACCCCGATCACCATGACGAGCGATTTGATCCGCCGTTTTCAACGGTGCAAACGGGTGTCATCAAAGGTGGCCGGGCGCTGAACATCGTGCCTGCCGAATGTGAGTTCGATTTTGAGGTGAGGGCGCTGCCGGACTTCGATGCTCAAGAAGTGGCGAACCAGTTGCAGGTGTACGCCGAGAAACAGCTACTGCCTAAGATGCGGGCGGTGCAACCGGACACGGACATTCGCCTGCGACCGCTGAGTGCTTATCCCGGATTGGCGACGTCACCGGAAAGTGAAGCCGCGCGATTGCTGGCACACCTGAGTGGTTCCTCGGCGTTCGGAACGGTGGCGTTCGGCACCGAGGGCGGGCTGTTTGACCAGGCGGGCATCCCCACCGTGGTCTGCGGCCCCGGCAGCATGGACCAAGGGCACAAGCCCGATGAGTTCATCGCGCTGGAGCAGTTGAATGGTTGTGACGCGATGATGATTCGACTGGCTGACTATTTATGCACCGACGCGGCATGACGGATGCTGTCCTGTGTAGGAGCTGCCGAGTGCAACGAGGCTGCGATCTTTTGATTTTAAAAGACAAGATCAAAAGATCGCAGCCTCGTTGCTCTCGGCAGCTCCTACCGTTGGCGTGTGTCAGTCAGCCTTCACCTTCTGGCTCAACTGTTCTCGGCAGAAGTCCACGAACAATTGCGCAGGCTTGGTCAGTTGGCTGCGTTTGAGGTGGGCGGAGGCCAGTCCGGAGGTTGAGACCGGTTCCTTGATATCGACGGTGACCACCTTTTTCCCGTCGTAAGTGCATTCCGAGTGCGGGCGGGTCACGAGGATCGAGAAGCCGAACCCCTGGCCGACCATGCCGCGCACCATCTCGATCGACGGCGAGCTGAATACGATGTTCGGTGTCAGCTCCAGTTCGTGGAACAGGCTGACAAAATAGGTCCTGCTCGGTTGCACATCGAGCAGAATCATCGGCTCGCTGCACAGGTCCCTGAGCGAGACTTCTTTCTGGCCGGCAAAGCGATGGCCTTCAGGCAGCAGCACGTAGGGCTTTTGCGGTGGCATCAGCGGGGTGGTTTCAATGGTGCTGTCCAGCCCGTGGTCGTAGAGGAAGACGACGTCGAAGGTGCCGGCGGTCAAGCCCTGGACCAGCTCTTGCTGCTCGCCGTCGCGAATTCGAATGTCCACGCCCGGATACTGCTTGCGAAACTCGGCGATCAGCCCGGGCAGGTACAGTGGCGCGACCGTCTCGAAGCAGCCGATGTCGATCTGCCCGGACACCGTATCGTTGTCCGCCAACGCATTCTGTTCGAACTCCCTGGCCATGCGCAGCAGTTCTTGCGCCTTGTGGTAGAAGCGCGTGCCGGTGGGTGTCAGGGACACGCCCTGGGCGTGGTGGCGGATGAACAGCTGGACGTTGAAGGATTCCTCCAGGCTTTTGATCGCCGTCGAAACCGATGGCTGCGCAATATAGAGCTGCCTGGAAGCTTCGGCCACGCTGCCGGCTTCTACCGTTGTGACGAAGTACTTGAGTTGCCGCAATGTATAGGAAGCCACACGCACCTCTTTGGGTTGTTGTTCGCGGTGAAAGCCAGGCTGGCCCCTGTCGCACGAAGGCGTGACTGAACCTTACCCCATGGCGGTTCCGGGCTGGCGAGGGGCTTGCCCAGTTTTTTCTTATACCCCGAGCATATTTTTAATAATTTGCCTGCGCGCCCGGTTGACGCACTATCGCTACATCCTCCGAAAACAACCCGGCCACTGCGGCGGTCGAGCAGCAAGCGTAGCGTGTTCGACCTTTGGCCGCACACTTGAAGAGGGTGCGTATTTAAAACAACAAGATGTCCTCGCGCGGATGACAAATCGCGTATTTACGGCCGCCTGGTCGTGACTGCCTCAGTAACTAATCACAACTAAAAAGTGAGGGAGCTTCTATGTTCAAGTACTCGTCTTCAAGTGTTAAAGCGTTCACTGGATTAACTGCGTTACTTGTATTTACAGTGCCGGTCGCCGCCCATTGCGAAAGCCTGACGGTGATTTCATTCGGTGGCGCGACAAAGGCAGCGCAAGAGGGTGCTTATTTCAAACCCTTTGAAAAAAGCGGCGCGGGCAAAGTGGTGGTCGGCGAGTACAGCGGCGAGCTGTCCAAAGTGAAGGCCATGGTGGATGTTGGCCAGGTCAGTTGGGATGTCGTTGAAGTTGAAAGCCCCGAGCTGTTGCGCGGATGTGAAGAGGGGTTGTTCGAGAAGCTGAACCCGGCGCTGATCGGCGAAGCCGCCAACTACTTGCCCGGCGCGGTCAGCGAATGCGGCGTGGCCAGTTATGTATGGTCGATGGTGCTGGCCTACAATTCGGGCAAGGTCAGCGCAGCGCCAACCTCCTGGGCGGCCCTGTGGGACCTGCAGCAATATCCGGGCAAGCGCGGCCTGCGCAAAGGCGCCAAGTACACGCTGGAAGTGGCGCTGCTCGCCGATGGCGTCAAGCAGGCGGACCTGTACAAAGTCCTGGGTACCAAGGAAGGCGTGGATCGGGCATTCCGCAAGCTTGACCAGATCAAGCCCTCGATCCAGTGGTGGGAAGCGGGTGCGCAGCCTCCTCAATGGCTCACGGCAGGCGACGTCGTCATGTCCGCCGCCTACAACGGTCGCATTGCTGTCGCGCAGAAGGAAGGTTCGAAACTGGCGATCTCGTGGAACGGTCACCTTTACGACCCTGATCACTGGGCCATCGTGCGTGGCAGTCCGAACAAGGCGCTGGCCGAACGCTTCATCGTTTTTGCCAGCCAGGCGAGCGGCCAGAAGTCCTTTTCCACCCAGATTCCCTACGGCCCGATCCGCAAGGATGTGCTGGCGCAGCTGCCGGCCGACACCCTGGCCCAGCTCCCCACGGCCCAGGCCAATCTGGCTGAAGGCCAGTTGGTCGATGCCACCTTCTGGGTCGATCACGGCGAAGAACTCGAGGAACGCTTCAACGCCTGGGCGGCTCGCTAAGCGGCCATCAAGCGCGGCGCAAAGGGCTTATTCAACTCAGGAGAATCCGACATGCCAACAGACTTCAAACCCCAGCGCGAAACCAGGGACTATCAAGCCAGCGATGCCGCCCACCACATTCACGCTTTCCTTGATCAGAAGGCGCTGAATGCCGAAGGCCCTCGCGTCATCGTCGGTGGCGAGCGCCTGCACCTGTGGGACAACGACGGCAATCGCTACCTCGATGGCATGTCGGGTTTGTGGTGCACCAACCTGGGTTACGGGCGCAAGGATCTCGCCGCCGCGGCCACGCGCCAGCTGGAGCAGCTGCCGTACTACAACATGTTCTTCCACACCACCCACCCGGCGGTGGTGGAGCTGTCGGAACTGCTGTTCAGCCTGCTGCCCAGGCACTACAGCCACGCGATCTACACCAACTCCGGTTCCGAAGCCAACGAGGTGTTGATTCGCACCGTGCGCCGCTACTGGCAGATTCTCGGCAAGCCGCAGAAGAAGACCATCATCGGCCGCTGGAATGGTTATCACGGCTCGACCCTGGGCGCGAGTGCGCTGGGCGGCATGAAGTTCATGCATGAAATGGGCGGTGTAATTCCAGATGTCGCGCACATTGATGAACCCTACTGGTTCGCTCACGAGGGCGACCTGACCCCGGCGGAGTTCGGCCTGCGCGCGGCCCGTCAGCTGGAAGCGAAGATTCTCGAACTGGGCGCGCAGAACGTGGCCGCCTTTATCGCCGAGCCTTTCCAGGGCGCTGGCGGCATGATCTTTCCGCCAGAAAGCTACTGGCCGCAAATCCAGCGGATCTGCCGCCAGTACGACGTGCTGCTGTGTGCTGACGAGGTGATCGGTGGTTTCGGTCGGACCGGTGAATGGTTCGCGCACCAACACTTCGATTTCGAGCCGGACACCCTGTCGATCGCCAAGGGCCTGACGTCGGGCTACATCCCCATGGGTGGTTTGATCCTGAGCCGGCGCATGGCCGAGGTGCTGGTGGAGCAGGGCGGCGTGTTCGCCCACGGCCTGACCTATTCCGGTCACCCGGTGGCGGCCGCCGTCGCCATCGCCAACCTCACGGCGTTGCGCGATGAGGGGGTGGTTACCCAGGTGAAGCAAGACACCGGCCCGTACCTGCAACAGTGCCTGCGCGAAGTGTTTGGCGATCATCCGCTGGTGGGTGAGATCCAGGGCGTCGGGCTGGTGGCGGCGTTGCAGTTTGCGCAAGACAAGGCCACCCGCCAGCGCTTTGCCAACGAAGCTGACATCGCCTGGCGCTGTCGCACCCTCGGTTTTGAAGAAGGCCTCATCATTCGCTCGACACAGGGTCGCATGATCATGGCGCCGGCCTTGATCGCGACCCGCGGTGAAATCGATGAATTGGTATCCAAGACGAAGATTGCCGTGGATAGAACGGCGCAGGAAATTGGCGTGCTTTAAATATCTGAAACCGTAGGAGCGAGCCCTGCTCGCGAAACACTCAAGGGCGCCGCTGGGCGTCTGGTTTTACGCGTCATCGTTAACGATTATCGCGAGCAGAACTCGCGCCTACAGGTTTTGCGTCAATACATATTCAATAAAAAACAATGAAGTTATCGGCCAGTTTTTTTCTAACTAGTCACTATAAAAATCATCATTTCGCTATTTGCATTTGCCGAACAGAATAAAACCACCCCGCAAACAACGTTATATGCGCGGAACTTATTTATTAAAACGGCTGATCTGTCGCGTTTGAGAAGGGCACAAGCATGACCACTAATAAGATTGAAGTAGATACGCTTGTTGTCGGGGCGGGCCAGGCCGGCGTCGCCATGAGTGAGCACTTGAGCAAACTCGGTGTTCCCCATCTGGTTCTGGAGCGTAACCGCATTGCGGAAGCGTGGCGCACCGGGCGCTGGGATTCGCTGGTGGCCAACGGTCCGGTCTGGCATGACCGCTTCCCGGGGCTGGCGTTCGAAGACCTTGAGCCCGATGCCTTCGCCTCAAAGGATCAGGTGGCGGCTTACTTCCAAGCCTATGCCGAGAAATTCGAAGCGCCGATCCGCTCCGGTGTCGAGGTCAAAAAAGTGGTCCGCAACGCTGACCGTCCGGGCTTCACCATCGAGACCTCCGAAGGCGTGATCGAGGCCAATCGCGTGGTAGCGGCCACCGGCCCGTTCCAGCGCCCGGTCATTCCGCCGATTGCTCCAAAAGACGCGCGGATCACGCAAATTCACTCGGCCCAGTATTTCAATCCGCAGCAACTGCCCGAAGGCGGCGTGCTGGTGGTGGGGGCGGGCTCTTCCGGTGTCCAGATCGCCGATGAATTGCAGCGCGCCGGTAAACCGGTCTACCTGTCCGTCGGCCAGCATGACCGGCCGCCTCGCGCTTATCGCAACCGAGACTTCTGCTGGTGGCTGGGGGTCCTGGGGCTCTGGGATGCCGAGGTCATGCAACCGGGGCGCGAGCACGTGACCATCGCGGTCAGCGGTGCGCGTGGCGGCAATACCGTCGATTTCCGGGCGCTGGCCCGGCAGGGCGTCACGCTGGTGGGCCTGACCCGGTCCTTCCACGACGGCGTGGTGACGTTCCAGGAGGATCTGGCGCAGAACGTCGCGGCCGGCGACGAGAACTACCTGTCGCTGCTGGATGCGGCGGACGCCTACGTCACGCGCAACGGTCTCGACCTGCCGGAAGAACCCGAAGCCCGGTTCATGCTGCCTGACCCGGATTGCATCACCCACCCGATCCTGGAACTGGACCTGGCCGAGGCGGGTATCACCTCGATCATCTGGGCCACCGGCTACGCCGTCGATTACAGCTGGCTGCAAGTCGACGCGTTTGACGACAAGGGCAAGCCGCGTCACCAGCGCGGTGTGTCCAGCGAGCCGGGTGTGTACTTCGTCGGCCTGCCATGGCTGTCGCGTCGCGGCTCCAGCTTTATCTGGGGCGTCTGGCACGACGCCAAGCATGTCGCCGGGCACATTGCCACGCAGCGCCAGTACCTGGAGTACCGCGACCCGTCGCAGCGCTAGGAACCGATCATCAATCAAGTTTCAGGGGACTCTAAGATGCCGACTCACACGCGAATTCGCATGTTCAATACCAAGGACACCTATCCCAACCAATCCCTGGACAATGACCTTTGCCAGGCCGTGCGGGCGGGCAACACGGTGTACGTGCGGGGCCAGATCGGCACCGATTTCGAGGGCAACCTCGTGGGGCTGGGCGACCCGGGGGCGCAGGCCGAACAGGCGATGAAAAACGTCAGGCAGCTTCTGGAAGAAGCGGGCAGCGATCTGTCGCATATCGTCAAAACCACCACCTACATCATCGACCCGCGTTATCGCGAACCGGTGTACCAGGTGGTGGGCAAGTGGTTGAAAGGCGTGTTCCCGATCTCGACGGGGCTGGTGATTTCCGGGCTTGGACAACCGCAGTGGCTGATGGAAATCGATGTGATCGCCGTTATCCCGGATGACTGGCAGCCGAACTGAACTGGCGCGGTCAAATGTGGGAGCGGGCTTGCTCGCGAAAGCTGCATGCCAGGCAATATTGAATGGGGCTGACACACCGCCCTCGCGAGCAAGCCCGCTCCCACGGGCGTGGCGTCAAGGGGTCAAGGCGTGGCCGGTAGCAGGAACCGCGCAATCACCGGCAAATGATCGGAAATACGCAATGTATCATCCTGCCGGACCATGGCCTCGACACGTTTGATCCGCGGGCTGTAGAACAGGTAGTCGACGGTACGGTCCGGGCCGTTCAGGCCCGTGTCGTTCGGGTAGTGGGTCAGCCAGCGGGCGCGGTCGATACCGCCGGCTTCGTTGTTGGTGGGGATCATCGGGTATTTGTCCCACAGCACGTGCAATGCGCTGTCGGCGGCGTAGGGCGTGCGTTGCTCGGTGGGCAGGCGCTGGTATTGACCCAGCGGCAACAGATTGAAATCACCGCCGATCAGCCACGGTGTGCCACGGCTTTCGAACTTGTCGAGGACCTTGGCCACCGCCGAGATCTGTTTTTGCAGCGTCTCGTCGGCTTGCGTCACGCGGTCCAGATGGGTGTTGAGCACCGCGATCTGGCCGTTGTCGCTCAACGGCAGGTAGGCCACCAGCAAGGCGTTTTTCGGTTGGAACTGGCGGCTGATCACATTGGCTGGCGCGACCGGCAATTGCAGGCGCTGGGCATGTTCGATCTGAAAGCGGCTCAGGGTTGCCAGTTGCCGGCCAACGCTGCCGAAGATATGCGGATCAGGCACAAAGTCAGCCTTCCAGTCGAAGGCGTAGACGCTGCACGGGTACAGATCGGCAACCCGTTCCTGCAACAGTTTGAGCTGGTTCTGGTATTCGCTGGCCTTGGCGCCATCATCGAGTTCCTGCAACAGCACGACGTCCGGTTGCTCGTCGCGAATCACCCGCGCCACTTCGTCGAGGCTGAAGGCCATGTCTTCGCGGGTGGGGGCGTCGTCGGTGCCGGTGGCCAGGTCATTCCAGAACACATAGCGCTTGCCCGCCAGGTACTGGACGTTCCAGGTCATGACTTTCAGCGCCTGGCCAGGCGCCAGGGTCGGCGCCTTGGTGCTGCAACTGACCGGCAGCACTTCCCGGGCCTCCGGGCGCCAGGTCAGGCTATAAATCGTCACGGCGGCCAGGACGATCAGGATCAGCAATCCCGGCAAGGTGTAGCGCAGCAGTCGGGTCATGGCTCGGCTTATCGCGTTACGGAAGTTGTGCCCGAGCATACCCGAGTGACAGGCGGTCGCCCAAGGTCAGCGTGGCCCTTCGATTTTTTCCGGTGCCTCGCTGATCAGCATGAACAGGCGGAACAGCACCACGCTGGTGAACAGTTGCAGGAAACTCTGGGCGCTGTCGATCAGCAGCGACACCACCGGGTTCTGCGGCTCGGGATACACCGCCAGCGTCGCGCCCTTGAGCAGCCACAACGGTCCCATCACGCACAGGATGCACACCAGGATGCGGATGAAATGCCCGCGGGTCAGGCGCAGGCTTTCCTTCATCGCCGCCAGCGGCGCCAGGCCACGCAGCACCAGCAGGTACTCGCCGAAGGCCAGGGTCACCATCAACCAGATCCCCGGCAGGAAATACAGCGACAGGCCCAGCAGGATCAACAGAGTGTTGAGGGCGGTCAACAGGGCGAAGCGCGGCCACAGGTAGGCGGACCTGGACAGCAATTCGCGATTGCCCGGCGATTCGCCACGGCTGCGGGCATCGAGGAACAGAATCAACGCGGCGGTGTACAGCGGATAGACCAGCAGGCCGACGATCACGCTGATGCCGGGAAAACTGTCCGGCTCGGTGGAGTGGTCGACCACTTGTTGCAACAGGGCCTCGACGATCACCAGCGGCAGGCACAGCTGCACGATCTGGCCCAGATTGCGCTTGAAGAAATACAGGGAGTCACGCAGTACATCGAACGGATTCATCAGTCGGTATCGCAGGTGGGAAGCAGTGGCTCACTTTAACCGATGAAGTGCGGGAGGGCGCAAACGTAAACGTCGGGTAAAGGTCATTGAAACATCTTGTTTCAGCCTCCATTAAGGTCGGGCACCTTATCCTCAAGTGGAAAGGACAACGATTTCCCCCGGCAATCTACGAGGTCGCCATGAACAGCGAAGAACAAACCCTGATCGATGGACTGTTTTCCCGGCTGCAACAGGCCGAAACGGACTCAGCCCCGCGCGACGCCCAGGCCGAGACGCGGATCAAGGAGCATCTGGGCCGCCAACCCGCGGCGGGTTATTTCATGACCCAGGCGATCCTGGTGCAAGAGGCCGCGATCAAGAGCCTCGATGAACAGAACAGGCAACTGACCCAGCAGGTTCAGCAATTGCAGGCCGAGCTGCAACAAGCCAGGGCCCAGGCCGCCGCTCCGGCACCGGTTCCGGCCAGCGGTGGTTTCCTGTCGAGTATCTTTGGTGGCGGTTCCCGGGAGCCGCAGCCTGCGCCGAGCCAGAGCGCGCCCGCGTCGAGCGCCGGTGGCTGGCGTGAGCCGGGGCGGTCCTCGTTCAACTCGCAAGCCCCCCAGCAGAATGTTGCCGCCCCGACGCAACCTTACGCCCCGCAACAAGCGGCACCGATGGCCGGCAGCAGCTTCCTCGGTGGCGCACTGAAAACCGCGGCCGGTGTCGCGGGTGGCGTGATGCTGGCCCAAGGCATCAGCAGCCTGTTTCATCACAATCAGCAACCCCAGGAGGTCGTTGAAGTCATCAAGGAAGAACCGGCCCAGGTGAACGATCAGGGTAACAATGGCTGGGGCGACGACCAGCGTATGGCCGGTAATGATGCCTACGGCAATGACCAGGGCGGCTTTACCGACACCGACTACAGCGATGACAGCTCATCGTTCTTTGGCGGCGACGACGACACCTTCGTCTGATTCGCCATTCGTCCGGAGCGCCACGGCGCTTTCGGCCGATTATTCGCGGAATTCTCCTTCAGACTGGCATACTGGGCGACTTTTCGGGCCTGGTGCCTGATCCTGCCTGCGCACCAAGGGGATGTTGCGGTGAAGAAGATCGCTGTGTTCGCCGATGTCCAGAACCTCTATTACACCGTGCGTCAGGCTTATGGTTGCCACTTCAACTATGCCGCGCTGTGGGCTGAAATCAGCAAGCAGGGGCAGATTGTCGAGGCCTACGCCTACGCCATCGATCGTGGCGACAGCAAACAGCAGCAGTTCCAGCAGATCCTGCGCAACCTCGGTTTTACCGTGAAGCTCAAGCCTTACATCCAGCGCAGCGACGGCTCGGCCAAGGGCGACTGGGACGTGGGCATCACCCTCGACATCATGGACGCGGCCGACCATGTCGATGAAGTGGTGCTGGCGTCCGGTGACGGGGATTTCGACATGCTGCTGGAACGCATCATCAGCAAGCACGGCGTGCAGGCGGTGGCCTACGGCGTGCCGGGCCTGACCGCCAACTCGCTGATCCGCGCCGCCAGCCGCTACGTGCCGATCGAAGGCGCGTTGCTGCTCAAGAATTGATTTTTACGGAGTTGAAACAGGTTTGGAACGCATCGCAGTCATCGACTTTGAAACCACCGGGATCTCCCCGAGCAGCAGCTGCCGGGCCACGGAAATTGCCGTGGTGATCCTTGAACAGGGGCGCATCGTCGAGCGTTACCAGAGCCTGATGAATGCCGGCGTGCGCGTCCCGGCCTTCATCGAGCAACTCACGGGCATCAGCAACGCGATGCTGCGCACCGCGCCGTCGGCCGAGCAGGTGATGAACGAGGTCAACGAATTCGTCGGCACCACGCCATTGCTGGCGCACAACGCCGCGTTCGACCAGAAGTTCTGGGACTTCGAACTGGGGCGGATCAAACGCACACGCCTGCAGAACTTCGCTTGCTCGCTGTTGCTGGCTCGGCGCCTGATGCCCGCCGCGCCGAACCATAAACTCGGCACCCTGACTACCTTCGCCAACCTGCCCAACACCGGCAAGGCTCACCGGGCCATGGCCGACGCGGAAATGGCGGCCAACCTGACGGCGCACCTGGCTGAAGAGTTGCGCCAGAAGCACGGTTTGCGCGAGCTGTCCCATGATCTGCTGTGCAAGTTGCAGAAGGTGCCGGCGGCGAAAGTGGGCGAGCACCTCAAGCGTTATCGCGGGTTCTAGGACCTGCGCCCATCAAATGTGGGAGCGGGCTTGCTCGCGAATGCGGTTCATCATTCAACAATGGTGTTGGCTGACCCACCGCATTCGCGAGCAAGCCCGCTCCCACAGAGACAGTGCCAACTTACGCTTTACCATTCCCTTCCAACTGCCCCAACGGCACGCGCTTTTCGATCGCGCTCGACAACACGATCGACGTCTTGCTGAACCCGAACTGGGCCACCCGGTTGATCAGCTCTTCCAGCTCCGGCATCGAACCCACCGCCGCTTGCATGATCACGCACGGGTCGCCGGTCACCCGGTGGCATTCGGTCAGTTGCGGGATTTTGATCAGGTCGTCGTAGGCCTTCTGGTTGCCGTGCTGGTTCAGGCGCAGTTCGATCACACACTGGATCGGCAGCCCGACCCTGGACAGGTCGACTTTCGCCTGGTAACCGGTGATCACGCCGCTGGCTTCGAGCTTGGCCACGCGTTCGGCCACGGCCGGGGCGGACAGATTGACCTTGCGCGCCAGGTCGGCGTAGGAGGCGCGACCGTTTTCCAGCAGGGCGCTGAGCAGCATGCGATCGTACTTATCCATCGTGGCGACTCCTGAAAAATGGCGAACTTTCGAAAACACGGTTTATAGCCATGAACTCCGTGTTTTGAAAAGTGTACCGACGGTTTAAACAGGTTTTGTAACTTATTTTCCCGCCTCAGCCTTTCTAGAATAGCCGTTCACCTGTTCTGCCTGTGAGCTGCCCATCATGCCTGGCCTACGTCGCTTCCCCTTACCGTTGATCGCTGCCTTTTTCGCCTTGTACGTGATTTGGGGCTCGACTTACCTGGTGATCCGCATCGGCGTGGAGTACTGGCCACCCTTGCTGCTGGCCGGTATCCGCTTCGTGATCGCCGGAAGCCTGATGTACGCCTTCCTGCGCTGGCGCGGGGCACCGGCACCGACCTGGGCCCAGTGGAAAGCCGCCGGGATCATCGGCGTATTGCTACTGGCCTGCGGCAACGGCGCGGTCAGCGTGGCCGAGCACACGGGCGTGGCCTCCGGCGTGGCGGCGTTGGCGGTGGCGACGGTGCCGCTGTTTACCTTGCTCTGTGGTTATTTCTGGGGCGCGCGCAACACCCGTCTCGAGTGGGCGGGCGTTGCGCTTGGAATGATCGGCATTGTCATGCTCAACCTCGGTTCCAACCTGCAATCGAGCCCGTTGGGCGCAGCCCTGCTGATTTTTGCCGCCGCCACCTGGGCCTTCGGTTCGGTCTGGAGCAAACACTTGCCGTTGCCCCAGGGCGCCATGGCCAGTGCCGTGGAAATGCTGGTGGGGGGCGTGGTGTTGCTGATTGCCAGCGCCGTCAGCGGTGAGCACCTGGAGAAGGTGCCGCCGATCGAAGGCTGGGCCGCACTGGCGTACCTCACCGTGTTCGGTTCGATCATCGCGTTCAACGCCTACATGTACCTGTTGAAACACGTGCGTCCGGCGGCGGCCACCAGTTACGCCTACGTCAACCCGGCGGTGGCGGTGTTGCTGGGGATCGTGTTTGTCGGCGAGACCATCGGCCTCGAAGAGGCGCTGGCGATGCTGGTGATCATTAGCGCCGTGGTGTTGATCGGTCTGCCGCAGTGGCGTCGTACGCCGGAACGGCCAGTGGTGAAGGTTGTACCGACAGAATCCCGTGTGAATTAGGGTAAACTGCGCGCCATTGCATCTTGTTTTGCACACTTGTTTTGCACAACCCGCGCTGAATTTTCCTACGGTATTCCCATGACTTTCGCCTCCCTTGGCCTGATCGAACCCTTGCTGCGCTCCCTTGAGACGCTCGGCTACCAGACGCCGACGCCGGTTCAGGCGCAAGCCATCCCGGCGGTGCTGGCCGGTCGCGACCTGATGGCCGCCGCCCAGACCGGCACCGGCAAGACCGCCGGTTTCGCCCTGCCGCTCCTGCAACTGCTGGCCATGGAAGGGCCGAAAGTCACCGCCAACTCGGTGCGTGCGCTGATCCTGGTGCCGACCCGCGAACTGGCCGAGCAGGTTCACGAAGCCGTGCGTCAGTACGCCGAGAACCTGCCGTTGCGCACCTACGCGGTGTACGGCGGCGTCAGCATCAACCCGCAAATGATGAAGCTGCGCAGCGGCGTGGACCTGCTGGTCGCGACGCCGGGCCGCCTGCTCGACCTGTTCCGCCAGAACGCACTGAAGTTCAACCAGTTGCAAACCCTGGTACTGGACGAAGCCGACCGCATGCTCGACCTGGGGTTTTCCGAAGAGCTGGCGAACATTTACCGCGCCTTGCCGAAGAAACGTCAGACGCTGTTGTTCTCCGCGACCTTCTCCGATGACATCCGCCTGCTGGCCGGGCAAATGCTCAACGACCCGCTGAGCATCGAAGTCAGCCCGCGCAACGTGGCGGCCAACACCGTCAAGCAGTGGGTGGTGACGGTGGACAAGAAGCGCAAGCCGGAACTGTTCGTGCACTTGATGCGCAAGGGCAAGTGGAAGCAGGTGCTGGTGTTCGCCAAGACCCGCAACGGCGTGGACGCGCTGGTGGAAAAACTCCAGGGCCTGGGCATCAATGCCGACGGCATCCACGGCGACAAACCCCAGGCGACCCGCCAGCGGGCACTGGACCGCTTCAAGGCCAGCGAAGTGCAGATCCTGGTCGCCACCGACGTTGCGGCCCGTGGCCTGGACATCGAAGACTTGCCACTGGTGGTCAACTTCGACTTGCCGATCGTGGCTGAGGACTACATCCACCGGATCGGTCGTACCGGCCGTGCGGGTTCGACCGGCGAGGCCATTTCGCTGGTGTGCGCCGATGAAGTGAACCTGTTGTCGGCCATCGAGATGTTGACCCGCCAGACCTTGAAGCGCCAGAGCGAACCGGACTTCGAACCTGAGCACCGGGTGCCGGACACCGATGCCAGTGGCCAGGTGATCAAGAAGCCGAAGAAACCGAAGAAGCCAAAGGCTTCCGGTGGTGGCGGCAAGCGCAATCTGGGCAAGTGGGTAGACAGCGGTGAAGTGGCTGCGCCGGAGCCTTCGGTCAAGCCTGTGCGAAAAGTGCCGGTGTTCAATACCGGGCCGCGCAAGCGCAAGCCTTAATAACTGCTGCGCCTGTCAGGCCGCCTTCGCGAGCAAGCCCGCTCCCACATTTGGAATGCGTTCCAATGTGGGAGCGGGCTTGCTCGCGAAGGGCGCACCTCGGTCTTCAGCCCTTGCGCTGCAACCATTCAATAATCCCCAACCCCGCCGCCCGCCCACTGGCAAAACACGCAGTCAGCAGATAGCCGCCCGTCGGCGCTTCCCAATCGAGCATTTCTCCCGCGCAGAACACGCCGGGCAATGGCTTGAGCATCAATCGCTCATCCATCGCTTCGAACATCACACCGCCTGCACTGCTGATCGCTTCGTCCAGTGGCCGGGCTTTCACCAGGGTCAGCGGCAAGGCTTTAATCGCTTTGGCCAGCAACGACATGTCGTTGAAGGTTTCGGCGGATGTCAGCTCCCGCAACAACCCCGCTTTCACCCCGTCGATCCCCAACTGACTGTGCAGATGCTTGGCCATCGAGCGCGAGCCACGCGGCTTGCTCAGCGTGGCCTGGATTTTATCCACAGGCCGGCCCGGCAGCAGATCAATGTGGATTGTTGCCGAACCGTGCAAGTTAATCGCTTCGCGGATCGGCGCCGACAGGGCGTAGATCAGGCTGCCTTCAATGCCGGTGGCGGTGATCACGCATTCGCCCAACCGTGGAATGTCGTCGTTCAAACCGATGGCGATGTTTTTCAGCGGCGCTCCGGCGAATTTGCTGACCATCAATTCGCTCCAGGCCTGCACCTCGAAGCCGCAATTGCTAGGTTGCAGCGGCGCCAGTCCTACACCGCGCTGCTCCAGCGGCAGCATCCACGCGCCGTCGGAACCCAGGCGCGACCAGCTGCCGCCGCCCAGGGCGAGCAGGGTGGCGTCGGCCTGTACGGATTTCTCGCCGCCGGGGCTGTCGATTCGCAAGTGGCCGGCGTCATTCCAGCCGAGCCAGCGATGACGTGTGTGGATAACCACGCCAGCGTCGCGCAGGCGCTTGAGCCAGGCACGCAGCAAGGGTGCGGCTTTCATGTCGGTCGGGAAGACCCGGCCGGAGCTGCCGACAAAGGTGTCGATGCCCAGGTCGTGAATCCACTGGCACAACGCATCGGCACCGAAGCTGCGCAGCAGCGGCGCAATCTGCGGTGCACGCTCGGCGTAGCGCGAGAGGAACGCCGGATAGGCTTCGGAGTGGGTGATGTTCATGCCGCCGACGCCGGCCAGGAGGAATTTTCGCCCCACCGAAGGCATGCCGTCATACAGGTCGACCTGGATCCCGGCCTGGCTCAGCACTTCAGCCGCCATCAAACCGGCTGGGCCGCCGCCGATGATGGCGACGCGGGAAGGGGAGGAGGTCGAGGATTGAGTCATGGGAGCGCTGCGGTTTTGGCGAATGAAGCCGGGCATTCTACCGCACAGATCTAATGTGGGAGCGGGCTTGCTCGCGAAAGCAGTGTGTCAGTCGGCATCTGTGTTGAATGTTAAATCGCATTCGCGAGCAAGCCCGCTCCCACAGGTGACGGCTGTGGATTTGTGGGTGGTTAAAAAACAACCACTGCTCTGTAGCCCCCAACCGGCAAGGGCTGTAGTGCCTTTCACTCAGGTTATCCACAGGCGGTTCCACAGGCATTGTGGGTAAAGCATCCACAACTCAGTGACAACCTGATGACTGCCAGACCCGTTGTGCGCTGTGATGCAGGATACCGTGGCGTCGCGCCAGGGCCTGGCGGTCCTTGCTGTAGCCGCCGCCGATCACTCCGACCACCGGAATGTCGCGGCCCAGGCAATGGCGCATCACGCTTTCATCGCGGGCGGCGACGCCCTGGTCGGTCAGCTTCAGGTAACCCAGCGCGTCATCCTTGTGCACATCGACGCCGGCGTCGTACAGCACCAGGTCCGGCTGATAGAGCGGCAGCAGATAATTCAGCGCATCGTCCACCACCTTCAGGTACTCCTCGTCGCCCATGCCGTTGGGCAGCGGAATGTCCCAGTCACTTTCGGCCTTGCGTGCAGGAAAGTTCTTTTCGCAGTGCAGGGAAACGGTAATGGCCTCCGGGGTGTCGTGCAGGATGCGGGCCGTACCGTCGCCCTGGTGCACGTCGCAATCGAAGATCAGGACGCGGTTCACCCGGCCGCTTTCCAGCAGGAAATGGCTGATCACCGCCAGGTCATTGAAGATGCAGAACCCGGCCGGGTGATCGTAGTGTGCGTGGTGCGTGCCGCCCGCCAGGTGACAGGCCAGGCCATGTTCCAGGGCCTGCTCGGCCGCCAGCAGGGAGCCGCCGACCGCCCGCACCGTGCGCCGGGCCAGGGCTTCGCTCCAGGGCAGGCCAAGGCGCCGTTGATCCTCGCGGGACAATTCGCCGCCCATGTAGCGTTCGATATACGAAGGGTCATGGGCGAGGGCGAGAATCTCCGGGGGGCACAGTTGCGGGCGCAGCAGGTCGGCGTCGCGGGTCAGGCCGCTGTCCACCAGGTGATCGCGCAGCAGGCGAAACTTGTCCATGGGGAAGCGGTGATCCGCCGGGAACTCGGGGCTGTAGTCTTCGTGGTAGATCAGCGGCAGGGACATGATTGCGTTGTCTGCAAAGGCTTACGGGAATGAGTGAAGGATCCTACCAGCGTTGTAGACTGGCGACATCCAAACGGAGGGGCGGGGGACGATGGAGCCGATACTGAAACTCGAGAGCGCGCGTCTGTTAATGCGCCAGTGGCGCGATGAGGATCTGCCGGATTTTGCGGCGATGTGTGCCGACCCACAGGTCATGCGCTATTTTCCGACGGCCCTGAGTCGACTGGAAAGTGCGTCATTGATCGGGCGAATCAGGGGTCATTTTGCCGAGCACGGGTTTGGCCTGTGGGCACTGGAACGCAAGGACACCGGGCAGTTCATCGGTTTTACCGGGCTGCTGGTGGTCGGGTTCGATGCGCCGTTCACCCCGGCCATCGAGATCGGCTGGCGCCTGGCGCGCGAACACTGGGGCCTGGGTTATGCCAGCGAAGCGGCGTGGACCGCTCTGCGTTGCGGGTTTGACCGTGTGGCGGTGAACGAAATCGTCTCGTTCACCGCGGACAGCAACCTGCCATCGCAGAAAGTCATGCAGGCCATCGGCATGCACCATGACCCCGCCGACGATTTCGAGCACCCGAAGCTTGCGGTCGACCATCCCCTGCGTCACCACGTGCTGTATCGCATCAGCCGCGAACAATGGCTGCAAACCTTGCATGGATAACCTGACATAGACGTTTACAATGGCCCTCATGTTGGCACGGGCCAGAAACTGAATCGACCGACGCAGCCAAGACTGCGCGGCATTGCGTTGTGTGAGGAGAGTCTGAATGAGCCAAGTGTTGGATGATCTGGTGGACCTGCTGACCCTGGAACCGATCGAAGAAAACCTGTTCCGTGGCCGCAGCCAGGACCTGGGGTTTCGTCAGTTGTTCGGCGGCCAGGTGCTGGGCCAGTCGCTGTCGGCGGCCAGTCAGACCGTCGAAGAGACGCGCCATGTGCATTCGATGCACGGTTATTTCCTGCGTCCGGGCGATGCCGGGTTGCCGGTGGTGTATCAGGTTGACCGGGTTCGCGATGGCGGCAGTTTCAGCACGCGCCGGGTGACGGCGATCCAGAAGGGTCATCCGATCTTCACTTGCAGCGCCTCGTTCCAGTACGACGAAGAAGGCTTCCAGCACCAGAGCGAAATGCCGCAAGTGGTCGGGCCGGAAAACCTGCCGTCGGAGCTGGAGCTGACCCAGCAGCGCGCGCACCTGATCCCGGAAAAAATGCGCGAAAAACTGCTGTGCCCGAAACCGATCGAGTTCCGCCCGATCACCGAGAAAGACCCCTACAACCCGCAACCCTCCGATCCGATCAAGTACGTCTGGTTTCGCGCCGACGGTGCCCTGGCCGACTCCCCGGCGCTGCACAAGTATTTGCTGGCCTATGCCTCGGATTTCGGGCTGCTGACCACTTCGATGCAACCCCATGGCAAATCGGTCTGGCACAAGGACATGCAGGTTGCCAGCCTCGATCACGCGCTGTGGTTTCACGCCGACCTGCGCGCCGATGACTGGTTGCTCTACGCCATGGACAGCCCGTGGGCCGGCAACTCTCGCGGGTTCTCCCGTGGCAGCGTGTTCAACCGCGCCGGGCAACTGGTGGCCTCGGTCACGCAGGAAGGCCTGATTCGCCATCGCAAGGATTGGGCATGAGCCTGGCCGACGTCCGCCACTGGGTATTCGACATGGACGGCACCCTGACGGTGGCCGTGCATGACTTCGCGGCAATTCGCGTGGCCTTGGCGATCCCGGCCGACGACGACATCCTGACCCACCTCGCCGCGCTGCCGGCCGATGAAGCCGCGGCCAAGCACGCGTGGCTGCTGGAACACGAGCGCGACTTGGCGCTGGGCTCGAAGCCGGCACCGGGCGCGGTGGAACTGGTGCGTGAATTGGCCGGGCGCGGTTATCGCCTGGGCATCCTCACGCGCAATGCCCGTGAGCTGGCGCATGTCACCCTGGAGGCCATCGGCCTGGCCGACTGCTTTGCGGCACAGGATGTATTGGGCCGCGATGAAGCGCCGCCCAAACCCCATCCCGGTGGTTTGCTGAAACTGGCCGAGGCCTGGAAGGTACCGACCGGCGAGATGGTGATGGTCGGCGATTACCGTTTCGATCTGGATTGCGGGCGAGCGGCGGGGACACGCACAGTGTTGGTGAATCTGCCGGACAACCCGTGGCCCGAGTTGACCGATTGGCATGCGGCGGATTGTGTTGAGTTGCGGCGGATGCTCATTGTTTGAGATTGAAGATCAAAAGATCGCAGCCTTCGGCAGCTCCTACACGGGAATCGAGAACACCCTGTAGGAGCTGCCGAAGGCTGCGATCTTTTGGCGATTATTGAAACAACGCTTTTTGCCCCTCCGGCGAGGTCAACATTCCATCCCCGTTATGCCCGACCCCGGGCACCTCGATCAGCTGCTGATTCAACCCTTGCGGTTGCAGCCGCTTCAGATAATCGAAATACAAACGCCCACGCGCCAATCGGTTCGGCCCTTGGGCCTTGGCCTCGCAGCTTTTATCCAGCGCCCGATGATTCGGATCGATGTCCTGCTGCCCCAATAGGTAAACGATGTCGCGCTTGAGGTATTTTTCCTGCAGTTGCGCGGCGGTTTGTCCTTCGGCGTAGGCGGGTAAATCCGTCAGCCCGTATTTCCAGCGATTGAAGTCGGGGCACGCGGCGTGGTTGAAAGCCACTGGCCGGCGCTCATCGAAAAATGCGTAGGAAGACGGGTTGGCGATCACGTAGCGCACCTGCACGCCGGCGGCGTCCAGGGCGGGTTGATCGTGGCCCAGCAAGGCGTAGCGCTGAACCACTTGGGCGCCACCGGAGTGGCCGGCGATGACGATCTGCTTCACGTCCGGAAACTGCTGGCGGTCACCCAGGCGGGCGACGATCTCGTCCAGTGCCTCATAGGCGCTCAGGCGAAACGGCGCAGTGGATTCGCCACCGGCCATCCACTCGTTGCCTTGCCAGCGCAACACCGTGTCAGCCACCGGGTGCAGCGCGACATCGGTTTCGTTAAGGAATTGTGGGGCGATCACCAGGGTGGTTGCGCTTTGCCCCGCCAGTTCGGCCGAGTGTTCGCCGCTGTGCAGGTAGGTTTGCGCATTGCGCAGGCGACCGTGGACGATGATCAACACCCGTTCGATTTTTGCCGGGGCGGGGCTGATGCCGACCGCCATCTCGCCGGACTTCAACAACAGGCGTCCGGGACTGACTTCCTTGACGCCATGCCCGGCAGCCCAGGTAGTCGGGAAAGGGCTTGTGCAAGTGATCAGCAACGCCAACAACCATTTTTTCATCTACAGGTTTTTCGCCGCGAAGGTATCGCACTGGCCGACCTGGCCCTGGGCGAATCCGGTTTTGAACCAGCGCACCCGTTGCGCCGACGTGCCATGGGTAAACGAGTCCGGCACCACGCGGCCCTGACCCTGTTGCTGCAAGCGATCGTCGCCGATGGCATTGGCGGCGTTGAGTGCTTCTTCGATGTCACCCGGTTCCAGCCAGTTCAGGCGCTGCTGCGCATGGTTGGCCCAGACCCCGGCCAGGCAATCGGCCTGCAGTTCCTGACGGACCAGCAAACCGCCGTCACCTTCCATTTGCCGGCCCTGTTGGCGGGCCGCCTGAATCTTCGCGGACACCCCGAGCAAGGTCTGCACATGGTGGCCGACTTCGTGGGCGATCACGTAGGCCTGGGCGAAGTCGCCGGCGGCCGAAAAACGCTGGGACATCTCCTGGAAGAAACTGGTATCCAGATACACCTTCTGGTCCGCCGGGCAGTAGAACGGACCGGTCGCCGAGGTCGCCAGGCCGCAGGCCGAGTTGACGCGATTGCTGAACAGCACCAGGGTCGGGTCCTTATATTGACGGCCCGCCTGCTGGAAAATCTGCCGCCAGGTGTCCTCGGTATCGCCCAGGATCGAACGGACGAATTCGGCCCCTTCGTCATTGGCCGGGGGCGCCTTGCGGGTCTGGTTGGTGGCGGGTGCCGATTGCTCGCCCATTTGCCCGGTGAGCTGGCCGAGGATCTGCATCGGGTCCTGGCCGGTGATCCAGCCGATCCCGACAATCAGAATAATGGCTGTCAGGCTCAGGCCCTTGCCGCCACCGAAGCGCATCCCGCCGCCTCCGCCGCCGACATCATCGCCACGCGCATCGACCACGTTGTCGCTGCGTCGTCCTTTTTTCCATAGCATGTAGGAATCCTCTTGTGTTCTGGGTAAAGCTCCGTGCGATGAGTGTTGCTGCCAAGTGGGGGCGGCGCCAGTCCGGTCGTCAGACAGCCTGGGGCGCCGCGGGTTCTGCGCAGGGTGTGATATCAGCGGTTTCGATGACGGGTGGGTCTTACAAGTCCACGGGGGAGAAGGTGTCGCAAGCCTGCGTGAGGCCTGTGTCAAAACCGGTCTTGAACCAGCTCACGCGCTGCTCGGAGGTGCCGTGGGCGAATGTCTCTGGCCGAACGGGGGCGTTTTGGGCGCGTTGCAGGTTGTCATCGCCAAACGTGCTGGCGGCATGCAGGGCGGCTTCAAGATCGCCAGGTTCCAGCCACGCCAGGCGCTGCTGTGCATGGTGTGCCCAGACGCCGGCCAGGCAATCGGCCTGCAACTCGCCACGTACCTCCAGGCCGCCATCGCCGGTTACTGGCCTGCTTTCGCGCAATGCTTGTTCGAGTGGCTCGGACATGCCCAGTTCCAACTGCACGTGATGGCCAATTTCGTGGGCGATGATGTAGGCCCGCGCAAAGTCGGCGGCCACGGAAAACTGCCGCTCCAGTCTCGCGAAGAAGGCGAGGTCGACATACACCTGCTTGTTGCCCGGGCAATAGAAGGGGCCGCTGGAGGAGCGGGCGAAGCCACAGCCGGTGCTCACGCCGTTATCGAACAGCGTCAGCGTGGGCGGCGGATAGTGCCGTCCCGATTGCGCAAACAGCTGCGTCCAGGTGTCTTCGGTCTCGCCCAGGACTGACTGGACAAACGTCAGTTGCAGGTCTTCGGGGGGCTCGATCGAGCGGGTGGCGGCGGTGGGTTCATGAAGGCCAACGGGGGCGGTGTCACTCAGTGTCGCGTAAAGCCCTGCGCCTGCCAGGGCAAGCGCCGCCAGCCCGGCGCCGAGGGTTGTCCCTGTGAGTGTGCGGGCATCCTTGCCCTGGCGAGTGTCGTTTACGTGGTCGCTGCGTCTGGCTTTTTTCCATAGCATGGTTGCGGTCTCTCATGGATTGATGGCGGATATCGCCGGCTCCATGAATAACCGCGCCGGCCAAAGGCTGCGGGGGAAATGTGTAAGGGTTGGTAAGGCCATGGACGGTCGGGCGGTGATTGCGCGTCGTCCATGGCCATTGACCAGTTACGCGTCGAACGCATCCCACAGTGGCGCGAAGTCCGGGCTCACCTGGCGTTCGCGCTTGGACAGACCGGCGATCAAGCGACGGTCTTCGTCATCGAGTTGCACCTCAAGCGCCGCAAGATTGGCTTGCTGATTGGCCTTACTGCTGGCCTTGGGAATCGCCGCCACGTTCGGCTGGTCCAGCAACCACTTGAGCGCGACCTGGGTAGGCAGTACGCCATGTTTGGCGGCGATCTGCCGAATGGCCGGGATGTCCGACACCTTGTTGCGTGCCAGCGGCGAGTAGGCCGTCAGCGCCAGGTCGTGTCGGCGGGCGTAGTTCAGCAAGGCGTTCTGGCCGAGCAGCACGTGGTACTCCACCTGGATCGCCGAGAGCGGTACCCCCATGTCCTCGACGACTTTACGCAACAGCGGCAGCGGAAAGTTCGCCACGCCAATGTTGCGCGCCAGGCCCTGTTCCTTGAACGACACCAGGGTGTCGAGGGTGCGCGGCAAATCCCAGTCGGTGGCGGGCCAATGGATCATGAACAGGTCGACGTAGTCGCTGTGCAAGGCCTTGAGGCTGCGGTCCATGGAATGGCGCATGGCGTCGGGCTGCAACTGATCCCACCAGACCTT
The DNA here is from genome assembly GCF_902498195.1 of Pseudomonas fluorescens. Taxonomy (GTDB): domain Bacteria; phylum Pseudomonadota; class Gammaproteobacteria; order Pseudomonadales; family Pseudomonadaceae; genus Aquipseudomonas; species Aquipseudomonas fluorescens_BU. The sequence continues at coordinate 188,271 of NZ_CABVIY010000009.1, forward strand.
GGTGGTGACGTGGAGTTGCTCACGGGGTGTCGGACTATTCGCCAGCGCCTGACCGACTGCGTCCTCGTTGTTGTAGGCCGCCGCCGTATCGATGTGCCGATAGCCCAGCGCCAGGGCCTGTTCCACGGCACGGGTGCATTCGTCACCCAGCATCGGCCAGGTGCCGAGGCCGAGTATTGGCATGTTCAATCCCTGTGCATTAACGATGTGCTGCATGGTCGATCTCCTGTTCGTAAGCGGTGATGCCTGCAAGGTGGCGGGCGGCGACGTAGCCGAACGTCAGCGCCGGGCCAAGGTTGATGCCGCCGGCGGGGTAGTGCCCGCCCATGATGCTGGCCATGTCGCCGCCCGCCGCGTACAGCCCGGCGATGGGCTGGCCCGAGTCGTCCAGGACCTGGGCATGCGGGTTGACCTTGAGCCCGGCGAAGGTGCCAAAGCAGCCGGGCTGGACCTTCACGGCATAGAACGGCCCGTGTTCGAGCGGGGCGACGCAAGGGTTGGGCTGCTGCGACGCATCACCCTGTTTGCGGTTGTAGGGGGTCGAGCCCCGGCCGAACTGCGGGTCTTCGCCGTGGCGGGCGTGACGGTTGTACTCGGCCACGGTGTTGCGCAAACCAAGTGGATCGATGCCGCAGGCCGACGCCAATGCCTCAAGGGTATTGCCGGTTTTCAGATAGCCGCTGCGGATAAAGGGTGCCAGCGGCACGGGAAACGGCCGCGAGATGCCCAGGCCGTAACGCCGTTGAAAGCCGTGGGTGCAGATGAGCCAGGAGGCGACCGCGTCACCGGGCGGGGCGGCGGCGACCATGGCCGTCACATAGTCGTAGTAGCCGTTGGCTTCGTTGACAAAGCGCTGGCCGTTGCTCAGCACGCCGATGATCCCGGGCTTGCCGCGCTCGATGATGTGCGGGAAGTGACCGGTGCTGCCATCGCCGTGGGGCACTTCGGAGACGGGCGCCCAGGCGACGGGGGATTGCAGGTCGGTGTCCACCTGGGCGCCGACGCTTTCGCCCAGGCGCAGGCCATCGCCGGACACGCCGAGTGGCGGCAGGGCCAGGTGTTCATGACCGGTGGGCGTGCGCGGGAACAGTGCCTTGCGCCGTTCGATGTCATTGGCAAAGCCACCGGCCGCCAGCACCACCGCCTTGCGCGCATTGATCCGCACCGGGCCTTTGGTGGTGTTGACCACCGCGCCGCGCACCTGATTGTTTTCGTGCAGCAGCTCGGTGACGGGGGCCGACTCCCAGAGCAACACGCCGAGGTCATCGGCGGATTTTGCCAGGCGTGCCACCAGCGCCACGCCGTTGACCAGTTGCATCGCCCGGCCATGCACGGCGAGATCAAACAGATGACGGGTAAAACGCCGGGTGACGTGCCAGGCCGCCGACAGCGAACGGGTCAGGTTGAGAAACGCCGTGAGGTCCGCGCCCGCCATGATCGGCATGCCCATGAAGGACGTTTCCCGCATGGTTTTGCGCAGGCGCTTGAGCAACTTGCCGGTTTTTCGCCCGTCGTACGGCGCGGCGATCACCGAGCGCCCACCGGTGCCGGCGCCGGTTGTGTCGCCGTGGATGTCGGCGATCGCGTTGCCGTCGGCGAATTGCAGCGAGGTGTGCTGTTCGAAGAAGGCGACCATTTGCGGCCCGGCCTCCAGGAACGCATCGATCATCGCCGCTTGGTAATGCTCGCCCAACTCGTGTTTCAGGTAGGTGCGCGGCAGCTCGACGTCTTCGACGATGCCGGCGCGACGGGCCAGGGGGTTGCACGGCACCCAGGCCCAGCCCCCGGACCAGGCGGTCGCGCCGCCGAACACCGGATCCTTTTCAACCACGATGACGTTCAGGCCATGGTACGCCGCCGTCACAGCCGCCGATAAACCGGCCGCACCGGAGCCCACGATCAGCACATCGCAGTCGACGTCGGGAAGAAAGTGCGGTTGGGCAGGCATGGTTCGGGCTCCAGCGTTTATTGTTTTGGAATTAGGTTCCAGAAAATATAAGAAGCTGATTGAGGCAGGCAAGGACGGTGAGCGTAAAGCGGGCGGTTATCGGACGTTCAGTTCCAGATTTCGCGATCAGCCGGTTGTCTTCTAGAATCGACAAAATTTGCGTGGAGACGCCCATGGCCGGCAGTCAGATCGAACGTGTTTTCAGTGTGCTCGAAAGTCTCACCAGCGACCCTCGCGGCCTGCCGATGCAGACCCTGGCCGAGCAACTGGACATTCCCAAGAGCGCCACTCACCGTCTGCTCGCTGAGCTGATCCGCCTGGGTTATGTGCGGCAGAATCCGGATAACCTGCGTTACCAATTGTCGACCAAACTGGTGGCGATGGGGTTCCGTTACCTGTCGAGCAGCGGCGCCGATATCGTGCAGCCGGTGCTCGATCGCCTGGCGCAGGAAACCGGTGAACTGGTGCGCCTGGGGGTGATCGAGGGTGAGCGGCTGACCTGGATTGCCAAGTCCCAGGGCGCCCGTTCCGGACTGCGCTATGACCCGGACATGGGCCGTGACGCGCCCCTGTTCTACACCGCGTCCGGGCATGCGTGGCTGGCGTGCATGAGCGATGCCGAGGCCTTGTCACTTGTGGAGCGCCAGGCGGCGGACCGGCCGTTGACGCTGGGGCCGAATGCACCGCGTTCCAATATCGAGCTGCTGGAACGGTTACGTCTTGCGCGGGAACAGGGCTATGCCTGTGTCGAGGAAAGTTCGGCGGTGGGGACATCGGCGATTGCCGCCGTGGTGCGCCATCCGGGGGATGGGCGGGTGATCGGCGTGCTCAGCATTGCCGGACCCAGCGCGCGGATGCCGGGTGCGCGGTTGCATGAATTGGCGCCGTTGTTGTTGGCGTTTACCGGGGAGTTGTCGGCGGCGAGTGTGGCCTCCGAGTTGTTCACCTGATCCAGCCCACAGATCACTACTGTGGCAATCGGAAAATGTGCGTTGTTCGAACACTATTCATATCTGCTTGTGTAAGAATCTGGAACTCGGTTCTAAATTGTTGGAATTCGCTCCTCCAACAATAACCAAAAGAGGTCCACTCCATGAGTTCGCCCCTTCGCATCGCCCTGATCGGCGCTGGCAATATGGGTCAACAGCATTACCAACATCTGAAAACCCTTGAGGAAGCCACCTTGTGCGCGGTGGCCGATCCCGGACCGCAGTCGGCGGGTCTCGCGGCACAATGGGGTGTAGCGCATTTCGCCGATCACCGTCAGATGCTGGAGCAGGCCAGGCCCGAGGCGGTGATCGTCGCCAACCCGAACAATTTGCACGTCAGCACCGCGCTCGATTGCCTCGCCGCGGGCGTGCCGGTGTTGCTGGAGAAACCGGTCGGCGTGCACCTGGATGAAGTCCGCGAGCTGGTGGCCGCTTCGAAAGCCACGGGGGTGCCTGTGCTGGTGGGCCATCACCGTCGTCACAATCCGTTGATCGTCCGTGCGCATGAGCTTGTCGGGAGTGGCGCCCTGGGGCGGTTGACCACCGTCACGGCGCTGTGGCAATTGCGCAAACCCGACAGCTATTTCGAGACCGCGTGGCGCCGCGAGGCCGGTGCGGGCATGTTGCTGACCAACCTGATCCACGACCTCGATCTGCTCCGGCATTTGTGCGGTGAAGTGCGTCAGGTCCAGGCCGTGACCAGCAACGCGATTCGCGGCTTTGGCAATGAAGATTGCGCGGCGGTGCTGCTGCAATTCGACAACGGCGCGCTGGGAAGCCTGACCGGTTCCGATGCGGTGGCCGCGCCCTGGAGCTGGGAGCTGGGTTCGGGGGAGAACCCGGTATATCCGCGCCAGGCCGACCAGCCGTGCTATTTGCTGGCCGGGACCGGCGGGGCGCTGAGCATTCCGCAACTCCAGCGCTGGCACTACACGCAGGTCGACGGTGGCTGGCACCAACCGCTGGAGAAGACCCGGGAATCCTTCACGGCCGATGAGGCGTTGCGTTTGCAGTTGCAGCACTTTGTGCGCGTTGCCCGGAGGCAAGTCGAACCGCTGGTGAGTGCCGCCGATGCTGCCCGCACCCTGGCGCTGATCGAAGCCATTCGCCAGGCCGCCGAAACCGGGCGCGCTTGCGCACCGTCCTTGATCGAGGGTTGACCATGAGTGAACGTATCTTTTCCCTGGCCAGCCTGACGGTCCTGGAGTTGTCGCCGCCCGACATGGTCGAGGTCGCGGCGCGGGCCGGCTACAGCCATGTCGGCCTGCGCCTGGTACCGGCGACACCGGAGGAGCACCATTTTGCATTGGTGGCCGATGAGGATCTGCGGCGCCGGACCCTGGCGCGCCTGCGCGACACCGGCATCCGTGTACTGGATGTGGAAATCCTGCGATTGAAACCGCACACCGTTGTCGCCGATTTCGAGAAGGTGCTGGCGGTCGGCGCCGAATTCGGTGCCAGTGAATTGCTGGTGGCCGGTAACGATGCCGACGAACAACGAATGACCGAAAACTTTGCAGAACTTTGCGATCTGGCAGCGTCTTATGGGCTGCATCCGCATCTGGAGTTCATGCCCTGGACCGACGCGCCCGATCTTGAGCAAGCCGTGCGCATTGTCGAGCGCGCCGGGCGCGAAAACGGTGCGGTGCTGGTGGACGCGTTTCACTTCGACCGTTCGGGCTCGCGGCTGGAAGACCTGGCCAGGGTGGCGCCTTCACGGTTACGGTATGCACAGTTGTGTGATGTGGCCGGACCCAGGCCCGCGGACATGGCCGAGATCTTGCGTCAGGCCCGTAACGAGCGACGTTTTCCCGGCGATGGCGACTGCGATTTGTCGGGGTTGCTGGTTTGTTTGCCGGCTAACATTCCCTTGAGCCTGGAGATTCCCACGGTGCACTTGCTGGAGCAGGGCGTGAGCGGGCTGGATCGGGCGCGAATGGCGCTGGATAAAACCCGGGAATTGTTGGCGCGGCTGTAAGCGCTGCTGCGCACCTGATCGCCTGTAGGAGCGAGCTCTGCTCGCGATGGTATCAATGACACCGCGTACCCTCAGACAGCACGCGTAATCGTTGACGACCATCGCGAGCAGAGCTCGCTCCTACAGATTAAGGCTGTAATTAAAGGAAACCCAATGACTGTCAGCACCCCGCTTTCCGGCGTCAATCAGCCCTTCAAAGGGATCCTGCTGATCGTTCTCGCAACCTTCCTGTTTTCCAGCCATGACGCGTTATCGAAGTACCTGTCGGGGTTCTATCCGATTGTCATGGTGGTGTGGGCGCGGTATGTGGTTCACACCTTGTTGATGGCCGGGATCTTTCTGCCGCAATCGGGGTTGGGGGTCTTGCGTACCAAGCGCCCGCTGCTTCAGTTGACCCGGGCGCTGTGCCTGCTGGGCACCAGCCTGTTCTTTACCACCGGCTTGATGTACATCCCGTTGGCCGAAGCGACCTCGGTCAACTTCCTGGCGCCGGTGCTGGTCACCGCGTTATCGGTGCCGCTGTTGAAGGAGCGGGTGACGCGGGGCCAGTGGCTGGCGGTGATTTTCGGTTTCAGCGGGGTGCTGATCATCGTCCACCCGGGGGGTGATTTGTTCACCCCGGCGGTGTTGCTGCCGTTCTGCTCGGCGCTGTTTTTCTGTTTCTATCAGTTGCTCACGCGCAAGCTCAGCGAGATCGACAGCCCGACCACCAGCAACTTTTTCGCCGGCCTGTGCAACACCCTGGTGATGAGCGCGCTGGTGCCGTTCTTCTGGCAGGTGCCGAGCCTGGTTCATGGCGCGATGATGTTGGCGCTGGGGGCTTGCGGCATGACGGCGCACCTGTTCCTGACCCAGGCTTTCCGCCATGCGGCGCCGGCCTTGCTGGCGCCGTTCAGCTATTGCCAGATTGTCTTTGCCGGCCTGTTGGGCTGGCTGCTGTTTTCCCACACGCCGACCCTGACCACCGTGATCGGCATCGCCGTGATCTGCTGCAGCGGGCTGGCGGCGGCCTGGCAGCAAAGCCGCCGCTGAGGCCGCTCAGAACCGAAAGCGCAGCACCAGGTTTTGCAGGCCCGCCGCCAGTTGCGACATCTCCTGGCTGGTGGCGCTGGTGCGGGTCGAGGCGTCGGCGCTTTGCAAGGACAGGTCGCGGATGTTCAGCAGGTTCCTGTCCACTTCGCGGGCCACCGCCGCTTGCTCTTCCGACGCGCTGGCAATCACCAGGTTGCGCTCATGGATTTGCTCCATGGCCCGGGTAATTTGCGCCAGCGCGACGCCGGCCTGTTCGGCAATCGACAGGGTTTCGGCAACGCGCTGGCTGTTACCGTGCATCGACAACACCACGCCCTCGGTATCGCCCTGGACCCGGCCGATCATCAGTTCGATTTCCCGGGTCGATTGCTGGGTACGATGGGCCAGCGCCCGCACTTCATCGGCCACCACCGCAAAACCGCGCCCGGCTTCCCCGGCCCGGGCGGCTTCGATGGCGGCATTGAGTGCCAGCAGGTTGGTCTGTTCGGCGATGGCGCGGATCACGTCCAGCACCTTGCCGATTTCCCGGGATTGCTCGGCCAGGGTCTGCACCTGTTGCAAGGCCTGGCCGGCATTGGCGCTCATCGCCTGGATCGCGTCCAGCGTTTCGATCACCCGCGCCTGGCCCTGGCTGGCTTGCCGGGTCGATTGACGGGTGCTGTCAGATGTCGAGACGGCATTGCGTGCGACTTCCTCCACGGCAACGGTCATCTCATTCACCGCCGTGGCGGCTTGTTCGATTTCGTTGTGTTGCTGTTGCAGCCTGCTGGAATCCAGGTGCGTGCTGTGGTTCATCTGCCCGGCGGCTGCGGCGAGTTGGGTCGAGGCCTCGCTGATGCGTTGCAGGGTTTCGCGCAGGCTGCCCTGCATGATCGACAAGGCGCTCAGCAGACGCGCCGTTTCATCGCCACCCTGGCTGTGGATCGGCGTGCCGAGATCGCCGGCCGCCACTTGCTCGGCCACTGCCACGGCCTGGCGAATCGGCACGACGATGCTGCGAATCAACAGCCAGGCCAGGAACACGGTCAGCAACGACACGGCCACCAGCGCCGCGACGACCGTGACTTTCACTTGATGGTAAAGCGCATCGGCCTGCTGCGCTGACTGGCTGACTTCGTTGGCGGTGAGGGCCACCAGCTCGGCGAACTGATCACCGGTCAGGGTCGAGTCATCCTGAATCCTGCCGTTGAGCAGCGCGGTCATTTCTTCGTGCCGGTTGTCCTGTGACAGGCTTTCGTATTGCGCCAGGGCCTGACGGTAACGGGTCACCGTCGCGACGAACTTTTCGTACGGCGCCCGGTTGTAGTCGCCAACCAGCGGCGCGAACTTGTCCAGGGCTTGTTCAAGCCAGCCTTGTACCTGGTGCAGGCGGGTGACGGTGGCGTCGAGCACCTTGGGCTCGCGGTTGAGCGCCATGCGCAGGCTCAGCACGCGAATGCTCAAGATGTAGTCGCGGATTTCCCCCAGGTAGCGGGTACTGGGCAAAGAAACGCTCTCGGTGTGCTGGCCCGTGGCTCGTACCTCGGCGACTTGTTTCAGGGCGAACAAGCCTTGCAACAGGACGAGCAGCGCGATGATGCCGAAGCTGATCACGGCGCGCTTGGCGATGCTCAGGTGTCTGGGTGACATGGTTTGACTTCCTTGGCGTCGAGTGAAAACTCGTGGATGCATGAATCGCAGGCAAAAAAAAGCGCAGGCCCGAAACCGGGCCCGCGCCGAGGGAACATCAGTCTTCTACTGTCGGGATCTTGCGCGGTGCCATGAAGTACATCCAGGTCAGCGCAATGAAGTACATCGCCGGAATCAGGGTGAACAGCACGGTGTAGTTGTTGTTGGTGACGGTCAGGATGTGCCCGACCAGCTGGGTCATGAACATCCCGCCAATCGCCGCACACATGCCGCCGAAGCCGAACACCGTGCTCATCATGTGCTTGGGCGTGTAGTCCATCACCAGGCTCCAGATGTTCGCGGTCCAGGCCTGGTGTGCGCCGATGGCCAGGGAAATCGCGGCGACCGCGACCCACAGGCTGCTGGAGCCAGCCGCCATGACCACGCCGATGATGCAGCAGGCGAACAGGAACATGGACATCAGTCGCGCCTTGATCGGGTTGACGCCGCGGCCGATCAGGAACGAGGACAGAATCCCGCCGCCGACACTGCCGAAGTCGGCGGTGAGGTAAATGATGATCAGCGGAATGCCCATCTGGGTCACGTTGATGCCCAGGTTGTATTGCTGGTTGAGGAAAGGTGGCAGCCAGTACAGGTAGAACCAGAACACCGGCGCGGTCATCGAGTAGGCGAGGGCGAAGGCCCAGGTGCCGCGCATGCGCAGGATTCGCGAGAACGGTACGCGGGTCTGTTCCGGTTCGACTTCGTTCTGGATGTAGTCCAGCTCCGACTGTTTGACGCTGGGGTGATCTTCCGGGTTGAAGTACTTCAGGCCCCAGAACAGCAGCCAGATACCGCCCAGTGCCGACATGCACAGGAAGGCGGCCTGCCAGCCCCAGACATGGAGGATCAGCGGCAGCAGCATTGGCGTGAACATCGCGCCGACGTTGGTCCCGGCGTTGAAAATACCGGTGGCCACGGCGCGTTCGCCGGCCGGGAACCACAGGCGTGTGGTCTTCACGCAGGCCGGGTAGTTGGCGGCTTCGGTCAGGCCGAGGATGAAGCGGCAGACCATGAAGCCGACCGCCGAGGTGGCCAGGCCGTGGGCGCCGGTCGCCAGGCTCCAGAGCAGTACCGCGCAGAAGAACACGCGCTTGACGCCGACCCGGTCGATCAAGCGGCCCTGCAGCACGAAACCGATGGCGTAGCCGACCTGGAACCAGAAGTTGATGTTGGCGTAGTCCATCGCCGTCCAGCTCATTTCCTTGGCCAGGATCGGCTGCATGACGCCGAGGGCGGCGCGGTCGATGTAGTTCAGGGTGGTGGCGAAGAACACCAGCGCCAGCATGCCCCAACGGGTCTTGCCGACGGCCATGGCGCCGCGGATTTTGTCGCCGATACCGCCGGTGGCGGCACTCATGGCCGGAGCCATGCGAGAGCTTTGAGTAGGGTTCATCTGTGCCATCCGTTCAATGACTGACAAGCGAGGCTCGTCTGGACTTCAAGGGCGCGTGATCAATCGATGGCGGCGGGCGCTGGACTGATCGGCTGGTTTCGTCGGCTGACGGGTTATTCAGCGAGCGGCACGTGGATGCCGGCGGTGCGCAGGGTTCGGATGGACGCCAGGCAAGGCGTAATGACGGTGGTTCGAGCGAACAAGGCGTTGAATGAGCGCATGAGCGTTTACCCGTTTTTTGAAATTTTTATGTGGTGTTCTGGGTCTTTGGTAACTGAGGTGGCCGGTTGATGACCTGACTCAATGTCGTGTTGATGTTGCGCAGTGAACAAAAAATCGTCAATTCACTGAGGGTCATTTTGTTCGATAATCGAACACAAAACTAACCGGGTAGTACACTTTAAATTGCTGTGAGGGATCGCGCAGCCAATAATTCACTCCAAGATAAACGCAATCCCTGTGTAGGAGCTGCCGAAGGCTGCGATCTTTTGATCTGGATTTTCAAGATCAAGATCAAGATCAAGATCAAGATCAAGACCAAGATCAAAAGATCGTCCGAACGCGGCCCGAGCCTTCGGCAGCTCCTACACATAAAGCGTGCAATGCCCCTAACAAGATTGCCTCCACCACCGGGAGCCGAACCATGCAGCGTTCCATTGCCACCGTATCCCTGAGCGGTACCCTGCCGGAAAAACTCGAAGCCATTGCCGCCGCCGGCTTCGATGGCGTCGAGATTTTCGAGAACGACCTTCTCTACTACGACGGCAGCCCGCGAGAAATTAAACAGATGTGCGCCGATCTCGGGATCGCCATCACCCTGTTCCAACCGTTCCGGGATTTCGAGGGCTGCCGCCGTGACCGTTTGCCGCGCAACCTGGAGCGGGCCGAGCGTAAGTTCGACCTGATGCAGGAGCTGGGCACCGACCTGGTGCTGGTGTGCAGCAACGCTTCTGCGGATTCGCTGGGTGATGAGCAAATTTTAGTCGATGATTTGCGACTGCTGGCCGAACGTGCCGGCGCGCGCGGCTTGCGCATCGGCTATGAGGCACTGGCCTGGGGCCGGCATGTGAACACCTGGCAACAGGTGTGGAATATCGTCCGTCAGGCGGATCACCCCAGCCTCGGGGTATTGCTCGACAGCTTTCATACGCTGTCGCTCAAGGGCGATCCGAGCGCCATCGCCGAGATTCCCGGCGACAAGATCTTCTTCGTGCAAATGGCCGACGCGCCAATCCTGGCCATGGACGTGCTGGAGTGGAGCCGGCATTTCCGCTGCTTCCCGGGCCAGGGCGAGTTCGATCTGGCGGGTTTCCTCGCACCGATCATCCAGAGCGGCTACACCGGGCCGCTGTCCCTGGAGATCTTCAACGACGGCTTCCGCGCCGCGCCGCCACGGGCCAACGCCGCCGACGGTTTGCGCTCGTTGCTGTACCTGGAAGAGAAAACCCGCCAGCGCCTGGCGCAGCAAGCCCAGCCAACGGCCAATGTCGATATTTTGTTCGAGACCCCGAAAGCCAGCGAATACAACGGCATCGAGTTTCTTGAGTTCGCCGTGGACGAAAGCCTCGGCGCCAAGCTCTCCCACTGGCTGGAGCGCCTGGGCTTCGTCAAGGCCGGGCAGCATCGTTCCAAGAGCGTCAGCCTGCTGCGCCAGGGCGATATCAACCTGATCCTCAACTCCGAGCCTTACTCGTTCGCCCACAGTTTTTTCGAAGCGCACGGTCCATCGCTGTGCGCCACCGCCGTGCGGGTCAAGGACAGTGCCAGCGCCCTGGCACGGGCCGTGGCCTACAAAGGCCAGCCCTATCGCGGGCTGGTCGGTCCCAATGAACTGGAGCTCGCCGCCGTGCGTGCGCCGGACGGCAGCCTGATTTACCTGGTGGACCAGGAGAAAGATGTCTACGGCACCGACTTCAATCTGCTACCCGACGCCGTGGCCAGCGGCGGACTCAAGCGTATCGACCACATGGCCATGGCGCTGCCGGCCGACAGCCTCGACAGTTGGGTGCTGTTCTACAAGAGCCTGCTGGACTTCGAGGCCGATGACGAAGTGGTCCTGCCCGACCCTTATGGCCTGGTGAAGAGTCGCGCATTGCGCAGCCGCGACAGTTCGATCCGCCTGCCGCTGAACATCTCCGAGAACCGCAACACCGCGATCTCACACGCGCTGTCGAGCTATCGCGGATCGGGGGTGCATCACATCGCCTTTGATTGCGACGACATCTTTGCCGAAGTCAGCCGGGCGAAAGCGGCGGGTGTGCCGCTGCTGGACATTCCGCTCAACTATTACGATGACCTGGCGGCGCGTTTCGATTTCGACGATGAATTCCTCAGCGAACTGGCCTATTTCAACGTGTTGTACGACCGCGATCCCCAGGGTGGCGAGCTGTTCCACGTGTACACCGAGCCGTTCGAAGGACGCTTTTTCTTCGAGATCATCCAGCGCAAGAACGGTTATGCCGGGTACGGTGCGGCCAACGTCGCGGTGCGCCTGGCGGCCATGGCCAAGTCTCGAAGTGGTGCCGTACGTCAGGCAAAGTTGTAGGAAAATCGTAATCACGCCGACAAACCGCCGCCGCACGGCTTCCTTCAGTGTGCGGCGCGGCTCATAATCGCCAACCTGTGCAGTGATGGCCGTGAGCCCGCAATGACAATGACTTCAGACTTTCCCGCAGTCCCCGATCAGCCAATTGCCGAACCGCGCAAGAGTCGCAAGAACAACCCGGAAAAAACCCGCGAGAACATCCTCCAGGAAGCGATTGTCGAGTTCGTTCAACAGGGATTGTCCGGCGCTCGCGTCGATGCCATCGCCGAGCGCATCCACACCTCCAAGCGCATGATCTATTACTACTTCGGCAGTAAGGAACAGCTCTACGTCGAGGTGCTGGAAAAGCTGTACGGCGATATCCGCAACACCGAAAACCGTCTGCACCTGGCCGAACTGGCGCCCGCGGAGGCTATTCGGCGCCTGGTGGAGTTCACCTTCGACCACCATGATCGCAATGTCGATTTCGTGCGGATCGTCAGCATCGAGAACATTCACAACGCCGAGTATGTGAAGCGCTCCGATGCCATCAAGGCGATGAACAACACCATCCTCGATTCACTGGGCGAGATTCTGCGTCGCGGCGCCGAGCAAGGCGTGTTCCGCACCGGGCTTGATCCGCTGGATGTGCATCTGCTGATCAGTTCGTTCTGCTTCTATCGCGTGTCGAACCGCCACACCTTCGGCGAGATTTTCCAGATCGACTTGCCGGACGAAAGCGTCAAGCTGCGTCATCGCGAGATGATCTGCGAGTCGGTGTTGCGCTACCTGCAGGCCTGAAACAATCGCAGCCTGCGGCAGCTCCTACAGGTGTATACAAAACTCTGTAGGAGCTGCCGAAGGCTGCGATCCTTTGCTCTTCAGACATTCATGCTCTGAAAATGCGCCAGCATCCGCTGCGCATCCGGCACGACGCCGCTGAACAGTTCAAACGCCTTCACCGCCTGGAACACCGCCATGTTGCCGCCATCCAGCGTCCGGCAACCCAGGGCGCGTGCATGGCGCAGCAGTTCGGTTTCCAGTGGGAAATAGACAATCTCCGCCACCCACAGCTCGGCGCGCAGCCATTCGGCTGGCACCGGCATGCCCGGCAGTTTTTTCATGCCCATCGGCGTGGTGTTCACCAGGCCGTCAGCCCCGGCCAGGGTCTGCGCCAGATCATGACCGGCCACCGCGCGACCGCTGCCGAAATGTTGGTTGAGGTTGTCGGCCAGGCTCTGGGCGCGGCTGATTTCCACGTCGAAAATGCTCAGCTGCCGTACGCCTTCGCTCAGCAACGCGTGGGCAACCGCCGCACCGGCGCCACCGGCCCCCATCTGGACCACGCGCTCACGGGCAACGTCCTTCAAGCCCCGGCGAAAACCCTCGGCAAATCCCAGGCAATCGGTGTTGTGGCCGATGCGCTTGCCGTCCTTGAGCACCACGGTGTTCACCGCGCCAATGCCACGGGCTTCCGGCGACAATTCGTCGAGCAGCGGGATGATCGCTTGCTTGCAGGGGAAGGTGATGTTCAACCCGGTGAAGTTCATCCGCTCGGCGGCCATCAGCAAGTCGGGCAGGGCGTTGCTGTCGAGTTGCAATTGATCGAGGTCGATCAGGCGATAGACGTAACGCAACCCCTGGGCATCGCCTTCATGCTCGTGCAGGGTTGGCGTGCGCGACGCCTGGATGCCCGCGCCGATCAGGCCGGCCAATATGGTTTGATTCTGTTTCACGGTGTTCACCCTTTCAGACGTTGGCTGAAATGCTCCAGCGCCAGGCGATAGCCGTGGCTGCCGAACCCGGCCATGACCGCCGTGGCAATGGCTGACACAAAGGAATGATGACGGAAGGGCTCACGGGCGTGGACGTTGGACAAATGGACTTCGATCACCGGCAGTTCGCTGGCGACCAGCGCGTCGCGAATCGCCACCGAGGTGTGGGTCCAGGCGGCGGGGTTGATCACGATCCCGGCGCAGCGGCCGCGTGCGCCGTGAATCCAGTCGAGCAGTTCGCCTTCGTGGTTGGTCTGGCGAAACTCCACCGCCAGGCCGAAATCTTCGGCGGCGCGGCCGCACAGGGCAGAAATGTCTGCCAGGGTTTCATGGCCATACGTGGCAGGTTCACGGGTGCCGAGCAGGTTCAGGTTCGGGCCGTTGAGCACCAGAATGATGGGGGACATCGAGGTTTCTCCACTTATTATTTTTGGCATTGGCCGAAGACTCCGGCCTGTGGAGATAAATTGTACTAGATGGTTAATTTGGTCAATTGATGAGCGGATCCTCGGGCTTTTTGTGTGCGGTGATCGGACGGTTTCGATCTCAGCGTGGCAGATGCTCCATCAGGAAATCGATAAATGCCCGCACTTTCAGCGGCATATGGCGGCTTTGCGGATAGAGCAAGGTAAACGGCCGCGAACGTCCACCGTAGGGCTTGAGCACTTCCACCAGGGCGCCATCGGCCAGTTCCTTTTCAACGATAAAGCGATAGGTCTGAAACAGCCCCGCACCGTGTTTCGCCAACGTCACGCCACCCAACACGTCGTCGGAACAGCTCAAGTTGCCCTCGGCCAGGATCTCGCGCTGGACGCCATTGTCATTGAACAACCAGGCAATGCGCCGACCGCTGCTGGGCAGTTCGTACTGAATGCATTCGTGCTGTTGCAGGTCATCGAGGGTTTGCGGGGTGCCGGCTCGCTTGAGGTAGTCGGGGCTGGCAATCATCACCAGGGCGGCGTCCTCCAGCTGCCGGGCGATCAGGCCGGAATCAGGAATCGCGCGCACGCGAATCGCCATGTCATAGCCTTCACCGACGAAATCGATGTTGCGGTTGCTGATGTGCGACTCGACCTTCACCGCCGGAAAGCGCGCGCGAAAGGCCGGTAACAGCGGCAGGATCCGGTGGTGGGCGTAGGTGGTCGGAATACTGATGCGCAGCGTCCCGGACGGCACCTGCTGTTGGCCCATGACTTCGCGCTGGGCTTCCACCAGTTGCGCCAATGCCTGGCGGCATTCTTCGTAGTATCGGCGACCGCTGTCAGTCAGATTGACGCTGCGGGTCGTGCGCGCAAACAGCCGCACCCCCAGCCGTTCCTCCATGCGCGACACCGAGCGGCTCACCGCAGCCGGCGTGACACCTGCCACCAGCGCGGCCGCGGTGAAACTGCCGGCCTCGGCGGCCAGGCAAAACAGCTCGATGCTGCCCAATTGAAGATCGTCGAATTGTCGCTGCATGATTAATTACACCGGGGATCAAATTAAGTGCGTGAAACAGTATTTATCAGATGCTCGCACACAGATACAGTGAGCTTCCGTTGGTAAGCCTTTCTTAATCAGTCGAGCAGGAGAAGCAGCATGCCTTTCGTCAGCGTTCGTATTACCCGTGACGGTGTGACCCGTGAGCAGAAAGCCCAGGTCATCGCCGAAATCACCGAGACCCTGCAGCGCGTGCTCGGCAAACCGCCGGAGCTGACCCACATCGTGATCGAGGAAATCGACACCGATAACTGGGGGTACAAGGGCATTACCACGACGGAGTTTCGGAAAAATCAGCCGGGGTGATTGTGGCCCAAGGCTAGACAGCCGTCCTTGTGACGGCTTTTTTGTGGGCGATGGGAAAGGATTGCTTACGAACTACAAGGTCCAACAGCGGGACCGACCGCTAGGCTCTGAGGCGTATTTTCAGTTTGGCGATGTGAGCCGGTGATCGGGTTTTACAAGGAGCGTCGAATTTACGGGTTCAATAACCTAACGGATGGGTTAGCATGAGAATATTCAGCTACAAAGGGCTTTCGGTGGCGATCCTGTTGCGTGATGAGCATTGTCCGCCTCACGCACATGTGGAGGCGGGCACGTGGAGTGCGAGGTTCAGGTTCACCTTCTGGCACAACGGTGTCGAGCTCTGGGATGTGGTCCCGCTTTCGCGTCGACCACCGTTGGCGGTGCTTGAGGGGGTGCGCCAGTCGCTCAAGCAACCGGCCCATTTGCTGCGTGCTCGTGACATCTGGTGGCGAAAATTACAGACGGTTTGCCTTGATAATCAATTGTGGGACTGGCACAGCAACGAAGTCGTCGCGGTGAAAAGAGTCGTCAGCACGGCCAACATCATTGGATCGGCTCGCTACGAACCTGAAACGAACACGACGCGATTGTTTCTGGCAGGTGCACAGAAATGTGTGGAGATCGAGTTATGAAAACAGTGAAGGTCAAGGTTCAGCCTGATAGGCCCGTGACAGAAAGTCGCCTGGACGAAGCCATCAGGCGTGGGCAAATGCGCAGAAACAACAGCCTCCAGGCGACGGCAGTCAAGTTTATTGCCCCGTGCCTGGCCATCAGCTTCGAAGATGGCAGCGGCGTCTTGCTGCCTGTTGCGAATTATCCTGAGTTCGATGATTTCGAGGCCGAGGATTTTGCCCGCCTGACCGTTGGTTTCGCCGGTACAGCACTCTGCCATGAAGGCAAGGACCTGGATGTGTCTCTCGCAGGCATGATTTCGGCGAGCCAGTCATTGATGACCATGGCCGCCTCGTTGATTGCCTCACGCAATGGTCGCCAGAGCAGCGCCGCCAAGGCTGAAGCCGCTCGGGCCAATGGCAAGAAAGGCGGACGGCCGCACAAGGTCGACGTCGTGCTTTGAACGCCCACAAAAAAGCCGTCGTGATGACGGCTGATTTGTTTGTGGCATCTGCAATCACCGCCGGGTCAACAACACCCCGGATTCCATGTGATGCGTCCACGGGAACTGGTCGAACATCGCGCATTGGGTGATGCGGTGGGTGTCGTGCAGTTGGGCGATGTTGGCCGCCAGGGTCTCCGGGTTGCAGGAGATGTAGAGGATGTTGTCGAAACGCCGGGTCAGTTCGCAGGTGTCCGGGTCCATGCCGGCGCGTGGCGGGTCGACGAAGACGCTACCGAATTCGTAGCTTTTCAGGTCGATGCCGTGCAGGCGACGGAACGGACGCACTTCGTTCAGCGCTTCGGTCAGTTCTTCGGCGGACAGGCGCACCAGCGTGACGTTATCCACAGCGTTTTCGCTGAGGTTGCTCAATGCCGCGTTGACCGAAGTCTTGCTGATTTCGGTGGCCAGCACTTTGCGCACGCGGGTGGCGAGCGGCAGGGTGAAGTTGCCGTTGCCGCAGTACAGCTCCAGCAAGTCGTCGGCGCGATCACCGAGCGCGTCATACGCCCAGTTGAGCATCTTCTGGTTCACGGTGCCGTTGGGTTGGGTGAACGCGCCTTCGGGTTGGCGATAGCTGAAGGTGCGACCGCCGACATCCAGTTTCTCGACCACGTAATCGTGACCGATGACTTCGCGCTTGCCCTTGGAACGGCCGATGATGCTGACGTTCAAGTCGGCCGCCAGTTTCGTGGCCGCCGCATGCCAGTGCTCGTCCAGCGGGCGGTGATAGCACAAGGTGATCATCGCATCGCCGGCCAACGTGGTCAGGAACTCCACCTGAAACAGCTTGTGGCTCAGGGCCGAACTGGCCTGCCACGCCGCCTTGAGCTGCGGCATCAACTGGTTGATGCGCAGGCTGGCGATCGGGAACTCTTCGATCAGGATCGGTGTGCGTTTGTCTTCCTGGGAAAACATCGCGTAGTGGCGCTCGCCGGCTTCACGCCACAGGCGGAATTCGGCGCGCAGGCGGAAATTCTGCAGAGGCGAGTCGAAAACGACCGGCTCCGGCGCGTCGAACGGCGCCAGCAGGTCACGCAGGCGCGTGACCTTGTCTTCGAGTTGAGCGGCGTAGGCCTGGGAATCAAAAGTCATGCGTTGAACCAACCCAGCTTGATCACGAACAGAATCGACAGGATCACCAGCGCCGGATTCAGCTCACGGCCGCGTCCGGACATCAACTTGATCGCGGTCCAGGCAATGAAACCGAAGGCGATGCCGTTGGCGATGGAATACGTGAACGGCATGGCCAGGGCGGTGATTACCACCGGCGCGGCCACCGTAATGTCGTCCCAGTCTATTTCGGCCAGGCCGGATGTCATCAGCACGGCGACGAACAGCAGCGCCGGCGCGGTGGCAAAGGCCGGGACGCTGGCGGCCAGTGGCGAGAAGAACAGGGCCAGCAGGAACAGGATCGCCACAACGATGGCGGTCAGGCCGGTGCGGCCACCGGCACTCACGCCCGCGGCGGATTCGATGTAGCTGGTGGTGGTCGAGGTGCCCAGCAGGGAGCCGGCCATCGCAGCGGTACTGTCGGCGATCAGGGCCCGGCCCATTTTCGGCATATGGCCGTCCTTGCCCATCAGGCCGGCGCGCTTGGCGACGCCGATCAGAGTGCCGGAGTTGTCGAACAGATCGACGAACAGGAAGGCGAAAATCACGCTGACCAGACCGATGTCCAGCGCGCCCTTGATGTCCAGTTGCAGGAAGGTCGGCGCCAGCGAAGGTGGCATCGACATCACGCCGCCGAACGGGGTGAAGCCCATGACGATGGAAATGATGGTCACCACCAGGATGCCGATCAGCACCGCACCGCGCACGGCCAGGGCTTCGAGGGCGACGATCAGGGCGAAGCCGAGGGTGGCGAGGATCGGTGCCGGTTGTTTCAGGTCACCGAGGCCGACCATGGTCGCCGGGTTGCTGACCACGATGCCGGCGTTATGCAGGGCGATCAGTGCCAGGAACAGGCCGATACCGGCGGCAATCGCCGAACGCAGCGGCAGCGGGATGCTGTTGATGATCCATTCACGGATGCGGAAGATCGACAGCAGGAAGAAGCACACGGCCGAGATGAATACCGCACCCAGCGCCACTTGCCAGGTGTGGCCCATGTGCAGGACCACGGTGTAGGTAAAGAAGGCGTTCAGGCCCATGCCCGGTGCGAGGGCGATCGGGTAGTTGGCGATCAGGCCCATGGTCGCGGAGCCGATGGCGGCTGCCAGGCAGGTGGCGACGAACACCGCGCCCTTGTCCATGCCGGTCTCGCCGAGGATGCTCGGGTTGACGAACAGAATGTAGGCCATGGCCAAAAAGGTCGTGACGCCCGCCAGAATCTCGGTGCGTACGTTGGTGTTGTGTGCCTTGAGTTGAAACAGCCTTTCCAGCATGTCTGCTCCCCGTGGCGCGCCCGGCGCCGTGAATGTATCGACCTCAACAGCAAAGCACAGACCACTGCGGGCGCCTGGGAATTTTCTGCGGGTCGGAAAAAGCCGCGCATCATACCAGTAGCACAGGGTTATGGCTGCTTATGGCGGTGATCGTCGTCGATGTTTTGCGTTGCGCTCGAGTCAGCCATACTGCACGCCGGTTTTCGGGGTGATTTTCTGGGTGGAAAGTGCATGAAAAATGTTCTGTGGAGCTTGATGGCTTGGCTGCTGGGGGCTCAAGCCGCCCTGGCGGCCTCGGCACCGCCGTTGACCCAGCTGAAAGTGCTCAAGGTCGAGTCGCCGGGCTGTGGTTTTGAGTCGATTGACGAAGGGCAGGCGCAGACGCGCTGCAATCACAGTGGCCCGAACATCAGGATCTACGTGCTGGAAGTGGGCTATGGGCGCAGCCAGCCTCATGTCGCCCTGGACGGCTTCGAGGTGAACGGCACCCGCACGCCGGTCTGTGCCTACGATAACGGCAACCTGACCGAGTGCACCGCCGGCCGGAAAACCGTCGGTAATGTGTACATTTTCGATCTGGCTGGCAAACAGGAAGGCACCTTCACCTTCAGCAACACCTCCCTCAATGCACCGGGCAACACGATGTCGACGCAGCTCTACATCAAGTAGCGTCCGGGCCTCGAACAAGGGTAAGGAAAGCTGACTACGCTTCAAGGATCATTCCGTGGATAGCACTCATGACCTTTAGAGCTTTGATTACCCTCGCCGAGGGCATTGATGACCTGCAAGCGGTCACCCTGGTCGATGTGCTGCGCCGCGCCAAGGTAGAGGTGGTGGTGGCCAGCATCGAAGGACGGCGCATGCTCACCTGCGCCCGCGGTACTCGCCTGACCACCGACGCCATGCTGGTGGACTTGCTCGCCCAGCCCTTCGACCTGATTGTCCTGCCGGGCGGTGCCGTGGGGGCGCAACACCTGGCGGCCCATCAACCCCTGCAACAACTGATCAAGGACCAGGCCGCGGCCGGTCGCCTGTTCGCCGGCATCGCCGAAGCCCCGGCGCTGGCGCTGCAAACCTATGGCGTGTTGCGCCAGCGGCGTATGACCTGCCTGCCTTCGGCCAGTCATCAACTCTCGGGCTGCAACTTCGTCGATCAACCGGTGGTGGTCGATGGCAACTGCATCACCGCCCAGGGCTCGGGCGCCGCGCTGGCATTTGCCCTGGCGCTGGTGGAGCAGCTGTGTGGCAAAGCCGCGCGGGCGGCGGTGGCAGGGGAGTTGGTTGTTTAGAACAATCAGACCTTCGCTTCTTCTTTCACCGGCACATGCATCCGGTCACGCTGGGCCAGGGTCGGGAACAGCTTGATCCAGGTCCCGGTCACCACCAGCGTGCCGATGCCGCCCATGACCACCGCCGGCACGGTGCCGAACCAGTGGGCGGTCAGGCCCGATTCGAATTCGCCCAACTGGTTCGACGCGCCGATGAACAGGCCGTTCACCGCGCTGACCCGGCCGCGCATTTCGTCCGGGGTTTCCAGCTGCACGAAAGAGGCGCGGATGACCATGCTGATCATGTCCGCGGCACCCAATACCACCAGCACCGCCAGCGAAAACCAGAACGAGGTCGACAGGCCGAAGGCGATGGTGGCGACGCCGAATACGCCCACGGCGGTAAACATCACACGTCCGACATTGCGCTCCACGGCGAACCTTGCCAGGTACAGCGACATCAACAACGCCCCCACCGCCGGCGCCGAACGCAGCAGGCCCAAGCCCCAGGGACCGGTGAGCAGAATGTCCTTGGCGAACACCGGCAACAACGCCGTCGCACCGCCGAGCAGGACGGCGAACAGGTCCAGGGAAATCGCCCCAAGAATGTCCGGCCTGCTGCGAATGAATCGGATCCCGGCCAGCAGCGAGTCCAGGGTGGCCTTGCCCTTGTTCAAGGGAGTCTGGCGCGCCGGCAGGTTGAGCATCAGCGTGCAGGCGATGAGGTAGAGGATCACGGTCGGGCCATAGACCCACACGCTGCCGAAGGCATAGAGCAGACCGCCGAGTGCTGGGGCGACGATGGTTGCCGATTGCTGGGCCGATTGCGCGGCGGCGACGGCCCGGGGGAACAGGGTGCCGGGCACGATGCTCGGCAGCAAGGCCTGGGTGGTCGGCATTTCGAAGGAGCGGGCGGCGCCGAGCAGGAACGCGAGGATGAAGATCATTTCCCGGGTGACATGGTCGGTAGCACTGCCAATGGCCAGCGACAGGGCGATCAGCGCTTGCAGGGACTGGCAGATCGCCGCGACCTTGCGCCGGTCGTAGCGATCCGCGACGTGCCCGGTGTGCAGCATGAACAGCACACGCGGGGCGAACTCGACCAACCCCACCAGACCCAGATCGAGCACGTTGCCGGTCAGTTGGTAGAGGTTCCAGCCGATGGCCACGGTGAGCATCTGGAAGCCGCTGGCGGTGAAAACCCGGGCCAGCCAGAACGCGAGGAAAGGGCGGTGGTGACGTAACAGCAAAGGCTCTTGGCTGGGCATTTGAAGGCAAATCTGGGGAGAGGGGAGGCGTGAGGTTATCACCAGCCTGTAACAAAAAGTTGCTGGATTTGAAAATTTCATTAGCCAGACATCGATTTCTGCCACGGGACAAATCCCTGTGGGAGCGGGCTTGCTCGCGAAGGCGCAGTGTCAGTCGACATCAATGGTGGATGTACCGACCCCTTCGCGAGCAAGCCCGCTCCCACAGGGATGTGTATCGACCTGTTTCCCCAGCCATGAGGCAACTTGTCACGCGGCAAAAGACCACGCGGTTCAAGGCCGGAAATGGGACTACTCTTTCAACGTTGATTGATCCAGATCAAACCCCGCCCGGGAATTGATCCGGTGGCCGCAAGGCCAGACGCCCTGCGTTGTGATGCTTGCAATAAAAAGAACGAATTCGAATTCGCCGCACTCCATAACCGTGGGGACCGAGGATGCAGGTTTCCAGCCCGCAGCCGTACTACCTGACAGAGGAAGACTTATGTTCGGTTTAGAGGCACTTGATCTCGCCCGAATTCAGTTCGCGTTCACCATCTCGTTCCACATCCTGTTCCCTGCCATCACCATTGGCCTGGCCAGTTACCTGGCGGTTCTTGAAGGCTTGTGGCTGAAAACCCACAACGACACTTACCGTGACCTCTATCATTTCTGGTCGAAGATCTTTGCCGTCAACTTCGGCATGGGCGTGGTCTCGGGGCTGGTCATGGCCTATCAGTTCGGTACCAACTGGAGCCGCTTCTCGGACTTCGCCGGTTCCGTGACCGGGCCGTTGCTGACGTACGAAGTGCTGACGGCATTCTTCCTCGAAGCCGGTTTTCTCGGCGTGATGCTGTTCGGCTGGAACAAGGTCGGGCGCGGCCTGCACTTTTTCGCAACCGTCATGGTTGCGATCGGCACGCTGATCTCGACTTTCTGGATCCTCGCCTCCAACAGCTGGATGCAGACCCCCCAGGGCTTTGAAATCGTCAACGGCCAGGTCATTCCGACCGACTGGCTGGCGGTGATCTTCAACCCGTCGTTCCCTTATCGCCTGATGCACATGGCCACGGCGGCGTTCGTCGCGACCGCGTTCTTCGTTGGCGCCTCGGCGGCCTGGCACTTATTGCGCGGCAAGGACAACCCGGCGATCCGCAAGATGTTGTCGATGGCGATGTGGATGGCGCTGATCGTGGCCCCGATCCAGGCCGTCATCGGTGACTTCCACGGCCTCAACACCCTTGAACATCAGCCAGCCAAAATCGCTGCGATCGAGGGCCACTGGGAAAACAAAGGTGACGAGCCGACGCCGCTGATCCTGTTCGGCTGGCCGGACATGAAAGAAGAGAAGACCAAGTACGCCGTCGAGATTCCGTACCTGGGCAGCCTGATCCTGACTCACTCGCTGGACAAACAGGTGCCGGCGCTCAAGGAGTTCCCGCCTGAAGACCGGCCGAATTCGACCATCGTGTTCTGGTCGTTCCGGATCATGGTCGGCCTGGGTTTCCTGATGATCTTCACCGGTCTGTGGAGCCTGTGGCTGCGCAAGCGTGACACGCTCTACACGTCGCGCCCGTTCCTGTACCTGGCCTTGTGGATGGGACCGTCCGGGCTGATCGCAATCCTGGCCGGCTGGTTCACCACGGAAATCGGTCGTCAACCGTGGGTGGTGTACGGCCTGATGCGCACGGCGGATGCGTCTTCCAACCATAGCGTCATGCAGATGAGCATCACCCTGATCCTGTTTGTCGTGGTGTATTTCGCACTGTTCGGTGCCGGCCTGGGTTACATGATGCGCCTGGTGCGCAAAGGGCCGAAGATCGATGAAGGCAAGGAAACCAACGACGGAGGTCCTGGCCAGAAACGCACGCCGGCGCGTCCGCTGTCCGCTGCCGACGACGATCATGCCGATACCGACCGCACCGTGACCAAGGAGATTTGAATCATGGGTATTGATCTTCCGCTGATCTGGGCCGTGATCATCATCTTCGGCATCATGATGTACGTGGTCATGGACGGGTTTGACCTGGGCATCGGCATTCTCTTCCCGTTCATACCCGGCAAGACCGACCGGGACGTGATGATGAACACCGTCGCCCCGGTCTGGGACGGCAACGAAACCTGGCTGGTGCTGGGCGGTGCGGCGCTGTTCGGCGCCTTTCCGCTGGCTTATTCGGTGGTGCTTTCGGCGTTGTACCTGCCGCTGATCTTCATGCTGATCGGGCTGATTTTCCGTGGCGTGGCGTTCGAGTTCCGCTTCAAGGCGCGGGACGACAAACGCCATCTCTGGGACAAGGCCTTCATCGGCGGTTCGATCGCCGCGACGTTCTTCCAGGGCGTGGCGCTGGGCGCCTTCATCGATGGCTTGCCGGTGGTCGATCGACAGTTCGCCGGCGGTTCACTGGACTGGTTGACACCCTTCACAATGTTCTGCG
Organism: Pseudomonas fluorescens; assembly: GCF_902498195.1. Classification (GTDB taxonomy): domain Bacteria; phylum Pseudomonadota; class Gammaproteobacteria; order Pseudomonadales; family Pseudomonadaceae; genus Aquipseudomonas; species Aquipseudomonas fluorescens_BU. Next base: position 211,817 of record NZ_CABVIY010000009.1, read on the forward strand.
GCGCCGCGTTGGTGGTGGCCTACGCGTTGTTGGGCTGCACCTGGCTGATCATGAAGACTGAAGGCAAGTTGCAGGAGCAGATGCACAACCTGGCGCGGCCACTGGCGTTCGTGTTGCTGGCGGTGATCGGTATCGTCAGCATCTGGACGCCGCTGGCCCACGCTGAAATCGCCGCGCGCTGGTTCACCCTGCCCAACCTGTTCTGGTTCCTGCCGGTGCCGATTTTGGTGCTGGTGACCTTGTACGGCCTGATTCGCGCGGTGGCCCGCAATGCGCACTACACGCCATTCCTGTTGACGCTGGTGCTGATCTTCCTCGGCTACAGCGGCCTGGGGATCAGCCTGTGGCCGAACATCGTGCCGCCGTCGATCTCTATCTGGGATGCCGCCGCGCCGCCGCAAAGCCAGGGCTTCATGCTGGTGGGCACGCTGTTCATCATCCCGTTTATCCTGGGCTACACCTTCTGGAGCTATTACGTGTTCCGCGGCAAGGTCACCCACGAAGACGGTTACCATTAGTCTGCCCCGCAGCCCTTGCTCGCGATGGCGTCGGCCGCGACGCCATCCATTTTGAAGAGGTTCAATGCAAATGAACGGCAAACATTCCCTGCACGACATTCAAGAAGCCGAAAAAAAGCCGCTGTGGCAGCGGCTCGGCTGGCTGGCCCTGATCTGGGTCGGCAGTGTCGGTGCACTGTTCATCGTGGCCAGCCTGATGCGGATGTTCATGAACGCCGCGGGCCTGAGCACTCACTGATATCCCATGCCGCGCTGTGCGGCGCGGATTCATAGCCCTCCGAGTGGAGGGTTTTTTTTGCCTCGTTATTTACGAGCCTTGAGAATCACGAACTTCGGCGTGGCCGCCACTTGTTCGACACCCCGGAACAAACGCGCCAGTTTGCTGTGGTACCCCAGGTGACGGTTACCGACGATGTACAGCGCACCGCCCACCACCAGCGCTTCCCGGGCTTGCTGGAACATCCGCCAGGCCAGGAAGTCGCCGACGACCTGTTGCTGGTGAAACGGTGGGTTGCACAGCACCACGTCCAGCGACTGGGGCTCCTGGCCAGCCAGGCCATCACCGGCACGCACGATGACATCGCGCTCACCCAGTGCGGCGCGCCAGTTTTCGGCGGCCGACTGCACGGCCATGAACGATTCATCCACCAGCGTGTAATGGGCGTCAGGGTTTTGCAGGGCACTGGCGATGGCCAGCACACCGTTGCCGCATCCGAGGTCGGCCACCCGTGCCGTGCCAAGACTCTTCGGCAGATGCGGCAAAAACGCCCGTGTGCCGATGTCCAGGCCTTCGCGGCAGAAGACGTTGGCGTGGTTGAGCAGTTCGATGGCAGGTGCGTCGAGACGATAGCGGGTCGGATAGGGCGACGTGACCGGCGCTTTGTCTTCAGCCGTGGCGATCAACAACCGCGCCTTCTTGACCGCCAGCGACGCCTGCACCGGCCCGATATAGCGTTCGAGCAGATCCCCCGCGGCACGTGGCAGATGCTTGATCATCGCCCCCGCGACGACTTGAGCGCCGGGTGCCAATTGGCCTTGCAGGCGAATCAGTTGTTCTTCCAGCAACGCCAGAGTCTTTGGCACGCGTATCAGGACCCGGTCAAACGGTCCCGCCGGTGTTTCGCTGGCTGCAATGGCCGGCACCGAATCGAATGCCAGGCCATTGCGGGCCAGGTTCTTCTCCAGCCCCTGGAACGCCAGGAATGAATCGCCGCTGCTGGTCACGTCGACCTTTCCGGCCAGGCTCGCGGCCAAGGCGCCGAAACTGTCGTTAAGGACCAGCACTCGTGTATCGATCGAGGTTTGCTGCTCGGCCAGATGGTTGAGCAGGTATTCGTCAGCCGCGTCAAAAGCTTGCAGCGGTTCGTTTTGCTGTTCAGGCTGGCGGATCAGGTCGAGGCTGGCGAAAGGTGTTTCGAGCAAAGGCATGGGGCGGGGCTCTGGGTAATCATCGGGGTATCCCGCGCCCAGGGGGCGTCGTGGCGGGCGGGGCCGTCCGAGTGCACTGCGTCGTGGAGGGTTCACACGTCAGCACTCAGGAGGAACCGTGGATGGTACTTTTTTTCGTGTCGGATTACTCGCAGGTTTTTCCAATCAGCGCATCAAAGTGCTGCTGAGCAAACCCGCCTTCGCGGCGGCAATGACAGCCGAGACCTTGTTGTTGACTCCGAACTTCCGGATGACTTCCTGGATATGGAAATTGACCGTGCGGGCGCTGAGGTTGAGGATCCGGGCGCTTTCATAAGCCGTCTTGCCATCCGCCGCCAGCTTCAACACGTCGATCTCCCGTGGCGACAAATGCGGCGATGACGATTTGGCTGGCACTTTGGGCAGTGTCTGCATCAACAGATGGTGTAAATGATGCCCGATGAAGAGGGAGAAACCGAGATTCTCATACAACTCCCACGCACTGATTTGGCGATGGCTCCTGGCCATACTCACGATGCTGCAGAATCCGCTTTGGTCATCATGAACGGCTTGCGACCAGCCATGCTGTAAGCCTTGTTGTTCGAGTGACTCCCATAGCCTGGGAGCATTGCGAAACAGTTCCTCACTCCAAAGTATTGGCAGTGTGGATTGATTGCAATGCGCCACTATTGGATCGATGGTGCCCAATTTGTTTTTCGCATATTCGGCGTTCCAGGCATCGGGATAATTGTTGAACCGCGACGTATGAAAATTCTCCGACTTCGTAGGGCAAGTTGTTGAAAAGGCGAAAAATTTAAAGCCGATGTTTTTGGCGAACTGCAGTGATGTTCGGTAGGCACTTTCAATTTCGCTCGTCGCAGATATTTGTTCGAGTTGTAACTCCTTCCACCTTTCCATCATGCAACTCCCTCTGTGTATATAACGCGATCAACCTAACTTGGATCTGGGATCACGATGAGTTTGGAGTGTAGGATGAATCCTACAATGACGCTGAGAATATTTTGAATTTATGCCCGGCTGAAAGTTACTGATCTGGTTCTATAGATAGGCGGTGGCAGGTTATTGAATGTCACTGTTAATATTAAAGATCTCATGGGTTAATCAAACTTCTGACGTGCTTCATATATAGATTGGCCGAATTTTTGTTGTTTGCAAATGAAGAGCATTTGCTCCAAAAACACTACAAATCGCCGGTGTTTATGGCGCCCGCTTTGCGAGACACTGCGGCTATCCGATGATTGGAGCCCCTCATGACCGCCAGTGAAGAGAAATTTACCCGTCAGACCCTGCTCGACGTTCAGCCCCTGACCCCGAACCTGTTCACCCTGCGCGCCACCCGGGATCCGGGCTTCCGTTTTCGAGCGGGGCAATTTGCCCGGCTAGGCGTCACCAAGGCGGACGGCAGCACGGTATGGCGTGCCTATTCCATGGTTTCATCGCCTTTTGACGACTTTCTCGAATTCTTTTCCATTGTTGTGCCGGGCGGTGAGTTCACCAGTGAGCTGAGCCGGCTGGGCGTTGGCGATACATTGCTGGTCGACCGCCAGGCCTTCGGTTACCTGACACTCGATCGTTTTGTCGATGGGCGGGATCTGTGGTTGTTGTCCACGGGCACTGGCCTGGCGCCGTTTTTGTCGATCCTCCAGGACTTCGAGGTATGGGAGAAATTCGAGCGAATCATCCTGGTCTACAGCGTTCGCGAAACCCGGGAGCTGGCCTATCAGGAGTTGATCGCTGGCCTGGCGCAGCGCGAATACCTGGCGGAATTCGCGCACAAGTTGCAACTCATCAACACCGTGACGCGTGAAGAGCATCCTGGCGCACTCAATGGACGAATTACCACGCTGATCGAAAATGGCGAACTAGAGCGCGCGGCCGGCGTGGCACTGACGCCGGAGCACTCGCGGGTCATGCTGTGCGGCAACCCGCAGATGATCGATGACACCCGTAAGTTGCTCAAGCAGCGTGACATGCACTTGAGCCTCAGCCGCCGACCGGGGCAGGTGGCGGTGGAAAATTTCTGGTAAAGAAACGGCGCCTGCAAGGCGCCGTCTTATTTGCCATCAGTGTGTTCAAGGTCGATTGTTCTGGGCCTTGAGCAGGTCGCGGATCTCCCCCAGCAACTCTTCTTCCTTGGTGGGAACCGGCGGCAGGGTAGGGGCCACGGCCTCCTCGCGCTTCAGGCGGTTGATGGCCTTGACGCCCATGAAGATTGCGAAGGCAACGATCACGAAGTCGATCAGGCTCTGGATGAATTTACCGTAGGCAAGCACCACCGCCGGGGCATCACCGCTGGCCGCTTTGAGCGTAATGGCCAGGTCACTGAAGTCCACCCCACCGATCAGCAGGCCAATGGGAGGCATGACCACGTCACCGACAAACGAGGTGACGATCTTGCCGAACGCGGCGCCGATGATGATACCGACGGCCATGTCGACCACATTGCCCTTGACGGCGAAGGCCTTGAACTCACTTATCACGCCCATAGGTTATTCCTTGTTACAGATGAGGTTGGTGAACGCAGTGTAATTCAGCAAGGTGCATTCTGCTTGAAACAACTGCTTGCAGGGCTTGCCTGCAATCGACCGGTTGGGCGTTGAAAAGTTTAAACAAAAGCTGATTTCGTCCTCGTATCTTCCTTTTTTGGCACACGCCTGCCAGGTCGTTTTCACTCTCTATCCAACTGGCCAGGATCTAAGGCTCGATTGATGATTTCTATGCGCCACAAAGTTTCGAAGGGTGGATATTTTCATGCTGTTGTAGAAGCGAATGATTCTAAGTTTAAACGTGGAGTGGAAATTCTATGCGGTGGTTAATACCCTTGCGGGTCCTGGGGTTGTTAGCTATTGAGTTGTACGGTGGATTTTTTATTTATAGGGTTCGTACAGGTTTCATATTTGATTGATGGCGGTTTTATAGGTTGTCGTCACGGATTGGTTATACAGCGGGTAACTTGATGTAATGTACTAACTGTTTAATGAGCTATAGGATTAGTGGTTCGTTTCGTTGCGCGCGATCAAATAAATTCCTTGCCTATCGACATCCGTAGGGCCTCAGCTCGCGCTGATTACGCGCGGCTGAGCTATCATCGCGGTTTTTGCCGGGAGTTCAGATGGCCAAGGCCAAGCGCATGTACGGCTGCACCGAGTGCGGCTCAACCTTCCCCAAGTGGGCCGGCCAGTGCGGTGAATGCGGGGCCTGGAACACACTGACCGAAACCATGGTGGAAAGCGGCGGGGCCGCGGCGCCCACCGGGCGTACCGGATGGGCCGGGCAACAGGCGCAGATCAAGACCCTGGCCGAAGTCAGCGTCGAAGAAATCCCGCGCTTTTCCACGGCATCCAGCGAGCTGGATCGGGTACTGGGTGGCGGTCTCGTCGACGGCTCGGTCGTGCTGATCGGCGGCGATCCCGGCATCGGCAAATCGACCATCCTTTTGCAAACCCTGTGCAACCTGGCCAAGAGCATGCCGGCCCTGTACGTCACGGGCGAAGAGTCCCAGCAACAAGTGGCCATGCGCGCCCGACGCCTGGGTTTGCCACAGGATCAACTGCGGGTCATGACCGAGACCTGCATTGAAACCATCATCGCCACGGCACGGCAGGAAAAGCCCAAGGTCATGGTGATCGACTCGATCCAGACGATCTTCACGGAACAACTGCAATCGGCGCCGGGTGGCGTCTCACAGGTGCGCGAAAGCGCGGCGTTGCTGGTGCGCTATGCCAAACAGAGCGGGACGGCGATCTTCCTGGTCGGCCACGTGACCAAGGAAGGCGCACTCGCCGGTCCTCGCGTGCTGGAGCACATGGTCGATACGGTGCTGTATTTTGAGGGCGAGTCCGACGGGCGTTTGCGCCTGTTGCGGGCGGTGAAGAACCGTTTCGGCGCGGTCAACGAGCTAGGCGTGTTCGGCATGACCGACAAGGGCCTGAAAGAAGTCTCCAATCCGTCGGCCATTTTCCTGACCCGCGCTCAGGAAGAAGTCCCGGGCAGTGTGGTCATGGCGACATGGGAAGGGACCCGGCCGATGCTGGTGGAAGTACAGGCGCTGGTGGATGACAGCCATCTGGCCAACCCGCGTCGAGTCACGCTGGGGCTGGACCAGAATCGCCTGGCAATGTTGCTGGCGGTGTTGCACCGTCACGGCGGTATTCCGACCCACGATCAGGACGTGTTTCTCAACGTGGTCGGTGGTGTGAAGGTCCTGGAGACAGCCTCTGACCTGGCGTTGATGGCGGCGGTGATGTCCAGCTTGCGCAACCGGCCGCTGCCCCATGATCTGCTGGTATTCGGTGAAGTCGGCCTGTCCGGCGAAGTGCGCCCGGTGCCCAGCGGTCAGGAACGACTGAAAGAAGCGGCCAAGCATGGCTTCAAGCGGGCCATCGTGCCCAAGGGCAATGCACCGAAAGAAGCGCCGGCGGGGTTGCAGATCATTGCCGTCACACGTCTGGAACAGGCCTTGGACGCCTTGTTCGAATAAACACAGGTCCCTGTAGCAGGCTGCGATCTTTTGACTTTGCTATTGAACAACAAGATCAAAAGATCGCAGCCTGCGGCAGCTCCTACAAGGTGTGCTCAGATGTCTATCAGGGCACCCAGCTCCCGCTCCAGTTCCTGCGGATCTCCCAGATTGAATTCAATCAACCGCCGCAGCCGTTCAATGGACTCCAGGCTGATATGCCGGCAGACAAATCCGAGCTGGCCGTGGTCTTCATGGCTTAGCCGCACATCCATCTCGATGTCGATGTCCTCGCTCAGATGAATATCGACGAAAAAATCCTGCCGCGGGTTGCCCAGCCAAGGTTCAGGCCGCTCGATCAGCAGCCCCTTGAGCGATAGATCGATCAGCTTCACCGGCCAGATGAACGCTCCCTGGCTCAGCTCGGTTTTGGCATCGAACGCAATACGTTTGAAGCGGCGGCGATCGGCGGGGTGGTCGCTCATGGCGCAATCCTCTGGATGTTCGCTGACTATAGACCCGCATTGTCAGAACCTGCCAGCCAGCACAAGCGTCTAGACCAACGTTGGGTATGGTCTTTGCCGTCAGTAGCGCTAAACTCGGTGTGGCTGTCTTTCTTGTCCACTCTGGCTGGAATCATAAAATGAAAAATAATAATAGCCTGCTACGCCACATACCCTGGCTGGTGCTGGCAATCGTGGGAGCGTGCGCCCTGGGCGTAGTGGCATTGCGCCGAGGCGAGGCGATCAACGCCTTATGGATTGTGGTCGCCGCCGTGGCCATTTATCTGGTCGCGTATCGTTACTACAGTCTGTTCATCGCTAACAATGTGATGCAACTCGACCCGCGACGGGCCACCCCCGCCGTGCTCAACAACGACGGTCTGGACTACGTTCCAACCAACAAACACATCCTTTTCGGCCACCACTTCGCGGCCATCGCCGGCGCGGGGCCGCTGGTCGGTCCGGTCCTGGCGGCGCAGATGGGCTACCTGCCCGGCACGCTGTGGCTGATCGCCGGTGTGGTGCTGGCCGGTGCAGTGCAGGACTTCATGGTCCTGTTCATGTCCACCCGCCGCAACGGCCGTTCGCTAGGCGATATGGTCCGTGAGGAAATGGGCCGCATCCCCGGCACCATCGCGCTGTTTGGCTGCTTCCTGATCATGATCATCATCCTCGCGGTTCTGGCGCTGATCGTGGTCAAGGCCCTGGCCGAAAGCCCGTGGGGCATCTTCACAGTGATGGCGACCATCCCGATCGCGATGTTCATGGGCATTTACATGCGCTACATCCGCCCGGGCCGCATCGGTGAAATCTCGGTAGTCGGCGTGTTGCTGCTGTTGGGTTCGATCTGGCTGGGCGGGCAAATCGCCGCTGATCCGGTGTGGGCCAAGGCCTTTACCTTCAATGGCGTGCAAATCACCTGGATGTTGATCGGCTACGGTTTCGTCGCCGCTTCGCTGCCGGTGTGGCTGATCCTGGCACCCCGTGACTACCTGTCGACCTTTCTGAAAATCGGCACCATCGTTGCCCTGGCGATCGGCATCCTGATCACCACGCCCGAGCTGAAAATGCCGGCGCTGACCCAGTTCATCGACGGCACCGGTCCGGTGTGGAAGGGCGGCCTGTTCCCGTTCCTGTTCATCACCATCGCCTGTGGCGCCGTGTCGGGTTTCCATGCACTGATTTCCTCCGGCACCACGCCCAAGCTGCTTGATAACGAGGTCAACGCCCGTTACATCGGCTACGGCGGCATGCTGATGGAATCCTTTGTGGCGATCATGGCCATGGTCGCCGCTTCGGTGATCGAGCCTGGCGTGTACTTCGCCATGAACAGTCCGGCGGCCGTGGTCGGCGGTGATGTGGTGGCAGTAGCACAAACCGTCAGCAGCTGGGGCTTTGCAATCACCCCGGAAGCGCTGCAAGCCGTGGCGCATGACATCGGTGAAACCACCATCCTGGCCCGTGCCGGTGGTGCGCCGACCCTGGCGGTGGGGATCGCGCAGATCCTGCACAGTGTGCTGCCAGGTGAAAACACCATGGCGTTCTGGTACCACTTCGCGATCCTGTTCGAAGCGCTGTTCATCCTGACCGCCGTCGACGCGGGCACCCGTGCCGGGCGTTTCATGCTGCAGGACTTGCTCGGTTCCTTCGTGCCAGCGCTCAAGCGCACGGAATCCTGGACCGCCAACCTGATTGCCACCGCCGGTTGCGTGGCCATGTGGGGCTGGCTGCTGTATCAGGGCGTGATCGATCCGCTGGGTGGCATCAACACCTTGTGGCCACTGTTCGGCATCTCCAACCAGATGCTGGCCGGTATCGCGCTGATGCTCGGCACCGTCGTGCTGATCAAAATGAAACGCCAGCGCTACATCTGGGTGACCTTGCTGCCAGCGGTATGGCTGCTGATCTGCACCACCACTGCCGGCTTCATCAAGCTGTTCGACGCCAACCCGGCGATCGGCTTCCTGTCGCTGGCCAAAAAATACAGCGATGCCCTGGCCAATGGTCAGATCCTCGCCCCGGCCAAGGACGTCACGCAGATGCAGCACGTGATCTTCAATGCCTACACCAATGCCACGCTGACCGCGCTGTTCCTGTTCGTGGTGTTCAGCATCCTGTTCTACGCGCTCAAGGTCGGCATCGCTTCCTGGGGCAAAAAAGAACGTACGGATAAAGAATCGCCCTTCCAGGCGCTGCCGGATGCGTGATCGAGGACTGCAACATGTTCAATGACTTGAGTCGCCTCGGTAAATACCTCGGTCAGGCCGCGCGCCTGATGGTCGGCATGCCCGACTACGACAATTACGTCGAGCATATGCAAAACAAGCACCCGGACAAACCGGTGATGAGCTATGAGGCGTTCTTCCGGGAACGTCAGGAGGCCCGTTACGGTGGCAAGGGCGGGCCGAAGTGTTGTTGATCCAACAACCAGGTTGACGCAATACCCTGTGGGAGCGGGATTGCTCGCGAAAGCGGTGTGTCATTCAACATTCATGTCGACTGATACGACGTCTTCGCGAGCAAGCCCGCTCCCACATTTGTTTTGTGTTTTTCTTTGAATTCAATGCAACAGGAGAGTCAGCGTGTCCTCCCCCATCCCGGTCACCATCCTCAGCGGCTTCCTCGGCGCAGGCAAAACCACGCTGTTGCGCCACCTGCTCAAAACCGAGCACGGCCTGAAAATCGCCGTGATCGAAAACGAATTCAGTGACGCCGGCATCGACACCCAACTGTTGGGTGATGAGCCGGTGCAAGTGATGACGCTGTCCAACGGCTGCGTCTGTTGCACCATCCACACCGACCTGACCAAAGCGCTGTATCTGCTGCTCGAACGCCTGGACAGCGGTGAAATCGCCTTCGACCGACTGGTGATTGAATGCACCGGCCTGGCCGATCCGGCACCGGTGGCGCAAACCTTCTTCATCGACGAAGAGCTGCGCGAGCGCTACATCCTCGACGGCATCATCACCCTGGTGGACGCCGCGCACGCCGAGACTCACCTGACCCAGACCATCGCCCAGGCACAGATCGGTTTCGCCGACCGTTTGCTGGTGAGCAAGCGCGACCTGGTGGATGAGCCGACGTTCAGCGCCCTGAGCGATCGCCTGACCCGTATCAACCGTCGCGCGCCGATTCGTGTGGTCGACCATGGCAAGATCGATCTGGCCGAACTGCTCGATGTGCGTGGTTTCAATCTCAATGCCGACCTGGGCGGCGGCGTGAGTTTGCGCCCGGTCACCCAGGCACCTTCCATCGACCGTATCTCCAGCCTGGTGCTGCGCACCGACAAGCCGCTGGATATCGACAAACTCAGCGAATTCATGAACGAACTGCTGGAAGACCATGGCAAGCAATTGCTGCGCTACAAGGGTGTATTGAACATCCTGGGCGAGCCACGGCGCATGGTGTTTCAAGGCGTTCTCAAGTTGTATGGATTCGATTGGGACACTGAATGGGCGGAAGATGAACCGCGTGAAAGCATCATCGTATTTATTGCCGATGATTTACCGGAGGATAAAATCCGAGAGGGGTTTACACGAGTGGCAGCAGAGTAGGGTTGAATAGTCGATACGATACGGTGAGTTGATAAGTGCCGTAGGAGCGAGGTTTTCATTCGAAAGCGATTTGTCTGGCCGTCGAGATAGCTCGCTCCTGGCGCATCGCAAGTAATCTTTACAGTCTGTTTCAGCCGGTTGGCATTTAAAAAGTACTTCGGATTGGCTGCTGATAGGTAGCGTCGTCGTTTACATTTTGTTCTGTTTGAAGTGGAGTGAAGTTTTCCGGTCAATGATAGTTTTGTTGTTCGCCAGTCAAGGCGATTAATAAACTTTCTTTCAGGAGAAACACCCATGCAAGAGCTGATTTTGGATCTGTCCGGTGAATTTGGTGCGGAGTTCCAGGCCTATGTGAATTCCGGTAACGCCGATGTCGCTGCGGAAATTGGTTGTGATACCACGGTTGGCTGTCCGACCGTGGCCTGCACCGTACTTCAACCCTGCTGCCTCCCATAATAAGACAAGGCGGGCTCTGGCCCGCCTTGTTTTTACGAGCTCCCGATATTGGCAAACTTTCTGAAAGTCGAGTGAATGTTATGAGTGCACCAATGGCGGAAAAGTATGATGCCTTGAGCAAAATGATTGATCTGCTGCACAAAGATGACAAGGCTATTCAGTATTGTTTTGGGATTGATCGTCAGGCGCTGCTGGAAGAGTATCGTGACACTTTATTGCTCGGTAATGCTACAGCCGATCGGGCAAGTGAGGCGGATCAGGCGAAAATAAGATTAATTGTTTCATTGTCTCAGGGTGACGATGCTGAGCAAGTTATGTTTGGCAGATTTTGTGCCTGTTGGTATGGTTTTCTAAGGCATGTGTTTGAACGTGATCCGAAGTATGAAACCCTATGTGAGTGGATTGATGTAGAAACGTTTTTGCCGAGTATTCGTTCTCACTTGACTTCACAGGTCAAACAACTTGCATTGAAATCCTTGGTTCATCAGCTCAACAGCCGGATTGCTGACGGTGCTGATCTGGATCTGGAACTATTTGATCGGGAAGTGGCTGGCGTGGGGCTGCCACAGTTCCTGGCATCATATCCGGTACTGACACGCATGCTGATTGAGCGGATCGAAGATACGGTCGCGTATCTGTACAAGATCCTATGTTATTTCAAGTTGGATATTTGCCAGCTTGAAAGCACTTTTGGATTATGCGAAAGGCAGATCGGTTCAATTTCCATGGGCTTGGGCGATGCTCATGCCAACGGCGAAACTGTCTGTTGCGTGAAAGTCGGCACTGTGGAGCTGATATTTAAACCAAGAAGCAATCGTGAAGTACTATTTTACAATGCGTTGCTCGAAAAGATGCGGACGCAGACGGGAAATAGCTATTTCGCCATACATGCACCCCTTATGGTTTCTTCGGATAATCACTGCTGGATTGAAAAAATCGAAAACGTGCCCTGCGAAACAGAAAGCGAGTTGTTGCTTTTCTATAAGCGCCTGGGGGCACAGGTTGCAGTGATCCATGCATTAAATGGCAAAGACTTCCACTATGAAAATATCATTGCCCATGGGAGCAGTCCGGTAATGATCGATCTTGAATGCCTGTTCACTTCGGCCATGGTTGATCTAAGGGTTGATGAACCGCATGGGCGGGCGCTTTTCAAAATCATCAGGCTCAATAGCCAGTCGGTGTTTACAACAGGTTTTGTTTCCAATGCAGCAGGCTCGGACAATGACCAAAGTGGTTTGAGCCGCCAACAGAGGTTTGTCGTCACGAGGCCACTGTTAGTACCTGAGCAGGGCTTCTATCGCTTGAAACCACAGGAAGTCGACACTCGCCCGTTGATGCAACACCTCCCTGTTTTCGAAGGTGAGGTGCGTTCGGTCATTGCTTACGAAGAGGCTTTTTTATACGGTTTCAAAGTTGGTTACGATGACGTAATGAACCATCGAGAGGCGGTACTTGAATTGCTGGCCGAGCATGCACAAGGGTTGAAGACCCGTGTGCTGATCAAAAGTACCCAACGCTATGCCGATTTCATCGGAATGATGACTCATCCACATTTCACTCAGTGTCAGTTCAAACATGAATTGTTACTCGCAACCTTGTGGGCTGATCTCGGTGACAGGCTAAATAAATACGATATCCCGAGACACGAAATCCACGATCTCAAGAAGGCTAATTTTCCATGTTTTACTCAAGCCTTGCTGTCTGACCATTTGCTCGACGCTCATGGTCAGACCGTTGCGCTTTTACCGATTGAGCTTCCTTTTGAGAGTTGCCGAAACAAGCTGGAAACACTATCCCCAAAGGACAAGGCGTTCCAGGTTCATATATTGCAGGCGTGTGTGTTTCCCCTCGCCACTGAATTTTTGCCACTCAATCGAAGTCACCACTTGGAAGCCGTCCCCGACTTTGGTCGCGTGCAGTATCTCGAAGGCGCTATGCGCATTGCCGCAATCATTGAAAAAAACCGCATCGACGGCGAGCTGGGCGATGTCGGCTGGACGTGCATTGAGACGCATCCCCGAACCGGCCGCAATTTTCTAACGCACATGGGCAATAGCTTGTTCAACGGAATGGGAGGACTGGCTATTTTCTACCTGAGTCTGTTCCGGGTTGGCGGGGTGACGCGTCACCGGGATGAGGCAGAGCGAATCCTGTATTCGATGAGTCAATCCCAAGGGCAATTTTCACGCAAGCTGGAGGTCAGTGCGTATCTCGGCCTGACTTCCTACCTGTACGTGTTGGTCAATTATGAGCTGATGACTGGCCGTCAGACCTATCAGGCGAACGTCGAAGAGCTGTTGTTGAAACTGGCGGATTTTCCACGCGAAGACGATGAATTCGATTTCATTCTGGGCTGGTGTGGCGCCCTGACCGTTCTGGTGAATCTGTACCAGCTCGGAAAGCGTGAGACATTGCGCCCCCTGATCGAAAAATTCTCAAACGCCATTCAATCGGCTCTGACGCTGGAGAAGGGAGTGCTGCGGCTCAAGACAACGGGGAAACCGCTGTTAACCGGTTTTTCTCATGGCATTTCGGGAGTTATGCAGGCAGTTGGCAAGGCTTGGGAGATTACGAAAGATCCACAGCTCGCCGAGCTGATTTCAACGTGGTTGCAAGCAGAAAACCATCACACGGTCGATGGTTACTGGCTTGACCTTCGGGAAGACGCCAAGTCTGCGTCATCTATTAAATGGTGCCATGGTGATGGCGGTATTCTCATTGCCCGGCATGGGCTGGTTCAATCGATGGGGAGGGCGTTGAGCGCCGAAACCAGAGCGGTACTCGAGCAGGATGCCGAGCGCTGTGAGCGCCATCTCTGGGAGCAGGGGCTCGGGTCTGGTTACAGCTTGTGCCATGGTGATTTTGGCAATCTGATGTGCCTGCTTAAACGCTATCGCGAGACAAGCAACGAATCGGGCATTGCGAAGGTCAATCGCGCGCTCTCTCAAGTGGCCCATAATTTCTTCAATGAAGATTTTCTGGATGAGTACAAGTTTCCCGACCTGAGCATGATGCTAGGCATCACGGGTGCTGGTCAGGCCCTGCTGCAGGCCGTGAATGCAGACTTGCCGGATGTATTGGCATTGGAGTTTGCCAAACCTGCTACTCACTGAGCGGCAATTTTGTCGCGCCCGTTGGCGTCAGCACACTACGGTACTGAGCGTGGCCCTTGTCGGGTGCCGGCATGACCCGCTCATAAAAAAACCGGCCATCTCTGGCCGGTTTTTCATTGCTGCGGTTTAGCGGGCTGATTAGGCGCCGTACACCGGCAGCTTCTTGCAGATAGCCTTGACCTTCTCGCGAACGGCGTCGATCACCGCTTCGTTGTTCAGGTCGGCCAGGATGTCGCAGATCCAGCCGGCCAGTTCCTTGCACTCGGCTTCCTTGAAGCCGCGAGTGGTCACCGCCGGGGTGCCGAAGCGCAGGCCGGAGGTGACGAACGGGGAGCGTGGGTCGTTTGGCACGGAGTTCTTGTTCACGGTGATGAACGCTTTGCCCAGAGCGGCGTCGGCGTCTTTACCGGAGATTTCCTGCTTGATCAGCGACAGCAGGAAGAGGTGGTTTTCAGTACCGCCGGAAACCACGTCGAAACCGCGCTCGATGAATACGCTGGCCATGGCCTGGGCGTTTTTCACCACTTGTTGCTGGTAGGCCTTGAACTCAGGCTGCAGCGCTTCCTTGAAGCAGATGGCCTTGGCGGCGATCACGTGCTCCAGCGGGCCACCCTGGGCGCCAGGGAATACGGCGGAGTTCAGCTTTTTCTCGATGTCGGCGTTGGCGCGAGCCAGGATCAGGCCGCCACGTGGACCGCGCAGGGTCTTGTGCGTGGTGGTGGTCACGACGTCAGCGAATGGAACCGGGTTCGGGTAGACGCCAGCGGCGACCAGACCGGCCACGTGGGCCATGTCGACGAACAGGTAGGCGCCAACTTTGTCAGCGATTTCGCGGAAGCGCGGGAAGTCCAGGATCTGCGAGTAGGCAGAGAAACCGGCCACGATCATCTTCGGCTTGTGCTCGACCGCCAGGCGCTCGACTTCGTCGTAGTCGATCAGGCCGTTGGCGTCGATCCCGTACTGGATGGCGTTGTACAGCTTGCCGGAGGACGAAACGCTGGCGCCGTGGGTCAGGTGACCGCCGTGGGCCAGGCTCATGCCCAGGATGGTGTCACCGGCCGACAGCAGGGCCAGATAGACGGCGCTGTTGGCTTGCGAACCGGCGTGCGGCTGAACGTTGGCGTAATCGGCGCCGAACAGTTCTTTTGCACGGTCGATGGCCAGTTGCTCAACGATGTCGACGTACTCGCAACCGCCGTAGTAGCGCTTGCCCGGGTAGCCTTCGGCGTACTTGTTGGTCAATACCGAGCCTTGAGCTTCCATCACCGCAGGGCTGGTGTAGTTTTCCGAAGCGATCAGCTCAATGTGCTCTTCCTGGCGCTGAGCTTCTTGCTCCATGGCGGCAAAGAGATCGGCGTCGTACTTGGCAATAGTCAAATCACGGCTGAACATGGCGGTCCTCAAGGATCGGGGGCAGAAAAGGGGGGCATTCTACCCCAACGGGTTTTGGAAGGCATATGAAAGGACATCATGTCGCAGACAAGTGGTGTTCATGCGGGGATTAGCGGTGATCGTGCCGGCCTCTTCGCGAGCAAGCCCGCTCCCACAGAGCAATGCATTCCAAAATGCGGGAGCGGCGGTGCGACGATTCGACTTGCTCGCGAAAGCGTCATCCGCCGCGTTGAAAAACGTCAGTCGAACACGAAGAGAGCATCATCGCTGAATTGCACTTCAAACCGGTCAGCCGGCATCGGCCGCCCGAACAGATAACCCTGGACCTCATCGCAACCGTGTTCCCTCAGGAAGTCCAGCTGCTCCTGGGTTTCCACACCTTCGGCGATCACCGCCAGGTTGAGGCTGTGGGCCATGGCGATGATCGCCCGGGCGATCTGCGCGTCCTGTTCGCCCGATGGCAGGCCGTCGACGAAGGTGCGGTCGATTTTCAGCACGTCGATCGGGAACTGCTTGAGGTAGTTGAGCGATGAGTAACCGGTGCCGAAGTCGTCGACCGCAATGCTCAGGCCGAGATTTTTCAAGCCGTCGAGGATCTGCATCGCCTCGCTGACTTCGCGCATCAGGATACTTTCGGTCAGCTCCAGTTCCAGGCACGCCGGTGGCAGGCCGGTGTCCTTGAGGATGGTGGCGATTCGCGTACCGAGCTGACCGTCGGAGAACTGTCGCGCCGAGATGTTCACCGACACCTTCGGCACCCGCACTTTGGCCTGATGCCAGGTCTTGAGCTGGCGGCATGCCTCGCTGATCACCCAGTCGCCCACGTCCACCACCAGGCCGAGCTCTTCGAGCACCGGGATGAAGTCCCCGGGCGGTACCAGGCCGCGGCGCGGATGGCGCCAGCGCAACAGGGCTTCGGCGCCGGTCAAACGTTTGCCATCGCCGCTGAATTGCGGTTGGTAATACAGGACGAACTCGTTCTGCTCCAGGGCATGGCGCAGGTCACTTTCCAGTTCCAGGCGCTCCAGGGCGCTGGCGTTCATGTCCGCCTGATAGAACTGGAAGTTGTTCTTGCCGCGCTCCTTGGCGTGGTACATCGCGGTGTCGGCGTTCTTCATCAGCTGGCTGAGTTCGTTGCCGTCCTGCGGGCTCAGGGCGATGCCGATACTGGCCGTGACGAAGAACTCACGGCCTTCGAGCACGAACGGTTTCACCAGGCTGGCGAGAATCTGTTCTGCCACATGAATTGCCCGGTTCAGGGCAATCTCCCGGTTGGCCCGTGGTTGCAGCAGCAGGGTGAACTCATCGCCGCCCATGCGCGCCACGGTGTCGTCGTCATCGACGCACCCCAGCAGGCGCGTGGCCATGTCCTTGAGCATGCGGTCGCCGGCGGCATGGCCCAGGGAGTCGTTGATCGGCTTGAAACGGTCCAGGTCAAGGAACATCAGCACCACCCACGACTTTTGCCGTTCGGCCGCTTGCAGCGCGGTGTGCAGGCGATCCTGGAACAGGGTGCGGTTGGGCAGGTGGGTCAGGGCATCGTAATAGGCGAGGCGATGAATCCGCTGCTCACTGGCCTTGCGCTCGCTGATGTCGCTGAAAAAGCACACGTAGCTGGCCAGGTCGCCTTCGTCGTCCAGTACCGCGGTAATGCCGACCCACGCCGGGTAATGTTCGCCATTACGGCGCTTGAGCCAGACTTCGCCTTCCCAGGTGCTGTTCTGGTTAAGTTGCTTGAGCACGTAATGCAGATGCGCTTCCTGTTCCTGGTCGACGGTCAGCATGTTCGGCAACTGGTCGAGTACTTGCTCCACCGCATAACCGCTGACGCGACTGAAGGCTTCGTTGGCCTGAACGATGTAGCCGGCCGGGTCGGTGATCAGGATCGCCGAGGTCGAGTGCTCGAATACCGTGGCGGCCATGCGCAGGTCTTTTTCGGCGCGGCGCTGCTGGCTGATGTCGCGACCGACACCGAGCACGCCTTCGAAGGTGTCGTGTTCGTCCCAGACCAGCACCAGCCGCAGTTCGATGGGAATCTTGCGCCCGTCGGCCCGCAGGCAGTCGAACAGGAACATCTGGGTCTGCACCTGGGTGCGCAACAGGGCCAGTTGTTCAGGTTGATCCAGGGCTTTGCTGACCCGCTCCATCAGGCTGTAGATGCCGGCCAGTTGCTGCGGGTTGGCGATGGTCGATTGCCAGCCGTTCTGGAAAATCCATTCGGCGTCGTAGCCCAGCACCGCTTGCACCGAGGGGCTGACGTAATTGAGTGACATGCGGTTGTCGGTGGAGATGATCACGTCGCTGATGCTTTCGGCGAGCATCCGGTAGCGCTGTTCGCTGTCGCGCAGGGACTCACTGGCCTCGATCTGCTCGGTGACGTCCTTGGCCACGCCGATGATGCGGGTCACCTGGTCGTGCTTGTCCCGTGCCAGGGCTTGTTCGCGAATGTCGAAACGCCGCCATTCCCCGTCCCGGTGACGGAAGCGCAGCTGGCATTGCATCAATTGGCTGTAGCCGCCTTGCCGCTGGTTCTGGCGCGAGCGGTGGTAGTAATCGGCATCGTCGGGGTGGAGGAGGATTTCCCAGAAATACTCGCCCATGTGCTGCAGTTCGGTGCGGTTGTAGCCCAGGGTCTGGCCCAGATGGTGGTTGCTGAAGATCATGCGCTGGCTGATCACGTCCTGTACGTACAGGTGATCGGGCACGGTGCGCACCACATCGGACCAGAATCCTTCGCGCTCCAGCAGTGACAACTCGATGAGCTTGCGGCTGGTGATGTCGGTGATGCTCAGGATCACCGCTTTGAAGCCTTCGGCGTTTTGTGGCAGGCGCAACACCAGCCACAGGTGCTGGTCGCGGCCGGTCGCGTCCTGGAGCTTGATTTCCAGTTCCAGTTGCTGCTGTTGATTGAGCACCGCTTCGAGCACCTGGTTGCCGATGGCGCTGCCGTCCAGCGGGTTGCCATCGATCAGCAAGTCCCAGGCTTGTCCGGAGGTACTGACGTTGAGCAACTGCAGGGCCACCTGGTTGACTTCGGTAATGCGCAGCGCCTGGAGCAGCTGCAGGCGCTGTTCCCGGTCCTCCAGCCACCCTTGCAGTTGCTCCTGACTCTGCAACCGGGCCTTGTCGAACGCGCTCTTGAGGCCAGACATGTCGAGTACACACAGCGCGACGCCCGTGCCTTCGAAGATTTCCTGATAACGGCGGCGACCTTCATGCAGCTGGCGCTGGCGCCGGCGCATGTTCAGCAGGACGATAAACGGCAGCATGGAGAAGGCCAGGCACAACAGGCATTTGCCGATGAAGGCCGGCAGCAGTTCCTCGAGCACCCGCTGGCGATCGAACAGCCCGCGCAGCTGCCAGTCACTGCCGCTCAGCGGAACGGTCAGTACGCTGTTGCTCACGTCGTCTTGGGTGAGCATGCCCGGGTTGACCAGGGGCAGCGCTTCATCGCGGCTGATGATCTGGTGGTTGAAGCGGTTTTCCACCAGCCATTGCGGACGGCCATCGGTCCCGTTCAGCTGGGTCAGGGACGAGAAAAACCTCGGATTGAAGCGCAAGGCCCAGTAGCCACGGGTACTGCCGCTGGCTTGATGCAGCAACAGATGCACCACCGAGCCATCGATGGCATTGCTGAAATAATGAGGCTGGGCACGACTGCGCCGGACCAGTTCGCTCAGGTAATCCGCGTCTTCGCTGTTGGTCGCGCTGTCGGTCAGGATGGTTCCGGACGGGCTGAGCAGGGCGAGGCTGGTCAGGTCGGGCAAGGACTTTTGCAGCTTGCGCAGCAGCTCCTGCTGTTCTTCGATACTTTGCGGCTGTTCAACGATCGGTAGCAGATTAAGGGCGATCTGCGCGTTGAGCGCCATGTTCAGGCTGACTTGCGCGGCCAGGTCGGCGGTGTAGTCGATGGTGTATTGGCGCTGGGTTTTCTGGTTTTCGCGCAGCTGGTCCAGCAGCTGCCAGAACAGCAGTGCAAGCAGTAAAAGCACGAGGCTCGCCAAGGCACTTTTCAGGGTTCCGCGCAGGGGCGAACCGTTCGCTGTTGAAGGTGCACTGGTGGTCAGGGGCGGAAGGACACTGGACAAGCTTTGATCCTGCGGTTTGGCTGGACTGGCGCGACGTGCACTATAAGCCGGACGCCCGAAGGGCGGCTAGCATGCCTTGAGTTGTGGCAAAGTGCCAGCCCCACTCGGCTGGACGGCCATCTGTCATTGAGGTAGCTTTGCCGGTTACGCGGGAGCGTTCCAGCTCCTAGAATCAGACTTTTTTCAGCGCGCACGCATTGATCCCCATCAAGCGGCCGACGCGCACGGTCTGGCCAGGCATCGCCTGCGCTTTATTATTCATCTGTCACTGACCCTAGGTTCTCCATGGCTCAATACGTATTCACCATGCATCGGCTGGGCAAAGTTGTGCCGCCGAAGCGGGAAATCCTGAAAAACATCTCCCTGTCGTTCTTCCCGGGCGCCAAGATCGGCGTGCTCGGTCTCAACGGTTCGGGTAAATCCACGCTGTTGAAAATCATGGCCGGCGTCGACACCGAGTTCGAGGGCGAAGCCCGTCCGATGCCGGAGCTGAACATCGGTTACCTGCCACAGGAACCGATCCTGGACCCGACCAAGACCGTGCGTGAAGTGGTCGAGGAAGCGGTCAGCGTGATCAAGAACGCCCAGGCACGCCTGGACGAGGTCTACGCGGCTTACGCGGATGAGGATGCCGACTTCGACAAACTGGCCGCTGAACAGGCCAAGCTCGAAGCCATCCTGCAAGCGGGCGACGGTCATAACCTGGAGCGCCAGCTGGAAGTCGCCGCCGATGCACTGCGCCTGCCGGCGTGGGATGCCAAGGTTGAATTCCTTTCCGGTGGCGAGAAGCGTCGTGTGGCCCTGTGCCGCCTGCTGCTGTCCGCCCCGGACATGCTGCTGCTCGACGAACCGACCAACCACCTGGACGCCGATTCCGTCGCCTGGCTGGAGCACTTCCTCCACGACTTCCCGGGCACCGTGGTAGCGATCACGCACGACCGTTACTTCCTGGACAACGTCGCCGGCTGGATTCTGGAACTCGACCGCGGCGCAGGCATTCCGTACGAAGGCAACTATTCGGGTTGGCTGGAAGCCAAGTCGGATCGTCTGGCGGCCGAATCCAAGCAACAGTCGGCTCACGAAAAAGCCATGAAGGAAGAACTGGAGTGGGTGCGCAAAGGCGCGAAGGCCCGCCAGTCGAAATCCAAGGCTCGCCTGCAACGCTTCGAAGAAATGCAATCGCAGGAATTCCAGAAGCGCAGCGAAACCAACGAGATCTACATCCCGGCCGGTCCGCGCCTGGGCGACAAGGTCATCGAGTTCAAGAACGTCACCAAGGGTTACGGCGATCGCGTGTTGATCGACAACCTGTCGTTCTCCATGCCTAAGGGCGCCATCGTCGGCGTGATCGGCGGTAACGGTGCCGGTAAGTCGACCCTGTTCCGCATGCTGATGGGCAAGGAAACACCGGATTCGGGCAGCATCGAAGTCGGCGAAACCGTGCAACTGGCGTGCGTCGACCAGAGCCGCGAAGACCTCGACGGCAGCAAGACGGTGTTCCAGCAGATTTCCGACGGTTCCGACCAGATCCGCATCGGCAACTACGAGATCCCGTCGCGCACCTACGTCGGTCGCTTCAACTTCAAGGGCGGCGACCAGCAGAAGTTCGTCAAGGACCTGTCCGGTGGTGAGCGCGGTCGCTTGCACCTGGCCTTGACCCTGAAGGAGGGCGGCAACGTCCTGCTGCTCGACGAACCGTCCAACGACCTCGACGTCGAAACCCTGCGTTCCCTGGAAGAAGCCTTGCTGGACTTCCCGGGCGCCGCCATTGTGATCTCTCACGATCGGTGGTTCCTTGACCGCGTCGCGACTCACATCCTGGCGTACGAAGACGACTCGCAAGCCGTGTTCTTCGAAGGCAACTACACCGAGTACGAAGCCGATCGTAAAAAGCGTCTCGGCGAAGCGGCTGCACAGCCGCACCGTGTACGCCACAAGAAACTGGCCTGATATCGGGTGGGTTGCATGAAAAAGCGGAGCCTTCGGGCTCCGTTTTTTTTTGCGTGTCTTTCAGTGCCTCTGCGGTGGGCCCATAGCGAGCAAGCCCGCTCCCACATTTGGTCGCATTCCACCTGGAGGAACGGGGTCAAAAGTGGGAGCGGGCTTGCTCGCGAATGCAGTCTTCATAACGGTGCGAATCTTGGTTTGTGAATCCCTTTTCAGGTGCAAAAACGGTCGGAAAACACGATCAATTTATATCCTGTGCACCATTTAATTTCATAAACGCGACATTCTGCTCTGTTCTTGTGCACGTTTCGTTTGTTAAAGTCCGGCCCAATTTCTTCCAACGACAATAATTTGCCGAGCCTTTTCCATGATCGAATCCGTCGAATCCTTCCTTGCCCGCCTGAAAAAACGCGATCCGGACCAACCTGAATTCCACCAGGCCGTCGAAGAAGTCCTGCGCAGCCTCTGGCCCTTTCTCGAGGCCAATCCCCACTATTTGACCTCCGGGATTCTGGAGCGAATTTGCGAGCCGGAGCGGGCGATCGTGTTTCGCGTTTCCTGGGTCGACGATCACGGCAAGGTGCAGGTCAATCGTGGTTTCCGCATCCAGATGAACAGCGCCATCGGTCCGTACAAGGGCGGTTTGCGCTTCCATCCTTCGGTCAACCTCGGCGTATTGAAATTCCTCGCGTTCGAGCAGACCTTCAAGAACTCGCTGACCTCGTTGCCCATGGGTGGCGGCAAGGGCGGTTCGGACTTCGATCCAAAAGGCAAAAGCGACGCGGAAGTCATGCGCTTCTGCCAGGCCTTCATGAGCGAGTTGTACCGTCACATCGGTGCCGACGTTGACGTGCCGGCCGGTGATATCGGCGTCGGTGCCCGGGAAATCGGTTTCCTGTTCGGCCAGTACAAGCGCCTGGGCAACCAGTTCACCAGCGTGCTGACCGGCAAGGGCCCAAGCTACGGCGGCAGCCTGATTCGTCCGGAGGCCACCGGTTTCGGTTGCGTCTACTTCGCCGAAGAGATGCTCAAGCGTCGCGGCCTGACGGTCGAAGGCAAGCGGGTAGCGATCTCCGGTTCCGGCAACGTCGCACAGTACGCGGCCCGCAAGGTCATGGACCTGGGCGGCAAAGTGATTTCGCTGTCGGATTCCGAAGGCACGCTCTACTGCGAGAGCGGTTTGACCGAGGAGCAGTGGCAAGCGGTGCTGGAGCTGAAAAACGTCCAGCGCGGACGCATCAGCGAGCTGGCTGGCCGATTTGGCCTGGAGTTCCTCGCCGGTCAGCACCCGTGGGAACTGAGCTGCGACATCGCGCTGCCGTGCGCCACGCAGAACGAACTGGATGCCGATGCCGCTCGCACTTTGCTGCGCAATGGCTGCGTCTGTGTGGCCGAAGGCGCCAACATGCCGACCACGCTTGAGGCAGTGGACCTGTTTATCGACGCCGGCATCCTGTTCGCGCCGGGCAAGGCTTCTAACGCGGGTGGGGTGGCCGTGAGCGGGCTGGAGATGTCGCAGAACGCCATGCGCCTGCTGTGGACCGGCGGTGAAGTGGACAGCAAGCTGCACGCCATCATGCAGTCGATCCACCACGCTTGCGTGCATTACGGTGAAGAGAACGGTCAGGTCAACTACGTGAAGGGCGCGAACATCGCCGGTTTCGTCAAGGTCGCCGACGCCATGCTCGCCCAGGGCGTGGTCTAAACCGGTTCGATACGGACGATCCCGATCAACTGATCGCCCGCCGGGCGTTGCCACAGCACCTCGTCACCGAGTTGCGCCCCGAGCAACGCCCGGCCCAGCGGCGATCCCCAATTGATCAGGCCTTTGGCGGCAGCGGCCTGGTCTTCACCGACCAATTGCACGCGGTGCTCGGTGCCTTGCTCATCGACGTAGGTGACCCGGCTGCCAATCTGCACCTTGCTGGTCGACGTCGCCGCGGGCACCACCTGAGCGCTTTGCAGGCGTTGGTGAAAGTAACGCAGATCCCGTTCAAGGTTGGCCAGCAGCTGCTTGTCAGCCTGATCACCCCTCGCCGATTGTTGGGCGTGCAATGCCTGCAACTCGGCGACCTTTTCCTGCAGCAGATCCAGGCCAGCGCCAGTGACGTAATTGGGCTGCGCGCTGACCTGCCGTTCGACCGGCTGATCGGCTTGCGCGGCGGCGTTATCTTCATTGACGAAGGCGCGACTCATGGTTTTCTCCCGAGATAGGGTTTGGGCCATGGTTGCAGGCTTTTGGTTTCAATGGATGTCTGTCAGCGACCTATTGCGAGCGATAGGCCCGGGCGGCGTCCTGATCCTTTTGCTGTTGCCAGGCTTTATCGCGCTCGTTCCAATGGCTGTTGCGATAGTCCGCGCGGTCCTGGTTCTCGCGCATGGCCTGGCACTGGCGAAAACCGTCACTCCAGCCTTCGGCGTAGTTGTTGTCTTTCAGGTAACGCGGGACATTTTTGCGAAACTCGCCGGTGATGGCGCCGGCGGCTTGCCGGCCACTGCTGCAGCCGTCATCGAAACCGTCGGCGAACGCCGGTGGATAACCCTTGGCGATCAGGTCTTCGTGGGTTGTCTGGCAACCGGTGATCAATAGCAACAAACCAACCAAACCTGCACAACGCCACATCCTCGACTCCCGGGCCGTTCGACGGCCTATAAGGAAAGTCTAGGTGCAGGCTTGTTAGCTGCTTGTGAAAGAAAGATCAAAAGATCGCAGCCTTCGGCAGCTCCTACAGGCGTACGCGATCCAATGTAGGAGCTGCCGAAGGCTGCGATCTTTTCAGTAGTGATACCACTTCACCTCAAGCATCACTTCATTTTCGGGCGAAGCCAGGTGGCTGAATTCGCGCTGGGCGCTCAGGCGCAGGCCCAGGTTGCGCGACAACGCCCACTGCTGGTTCAGGCTCACACTGCGGCGCACTTCGCCATTGGTGAAAAAATCCCCCTTGGATTCCAGGCTGAAATTGCCCAGCGGGTTCTTCCACAGCAGGCCGGTATTGAATCCCGCCGCTGGCGCAATAAACCCGGCGAAGTCATTGTTGTGCTCCACACGCACGGTGCCCAGGGCGAACCCCAGCATGTCGTCGCCCAGTTGCCAGGTGCCACCTCCGCCGCCATTGACGTGGCTGACCAGGTTTTCATCGTCATGCTTGCCCGGCACCCGCTCCAGGCCCCCGGTGACTTGCCACGACAGCGGTTGCAGCAGCTCATTGCGCGGGGTCAGGGAGCGTATGGTGGCCAGGTCCAGTTGTTGCACCTGCCAGTCATTGCCTTCGTACTGGCGCAGTTTCAGTTGCAGGATTTCGATCTGCGCTCCGAGGGGGAAACTTTCGGCGTTGTCGTTGAGGTCGTGGTAGGCCATGCGCAGGCCATATTCGCCAAAGGCCCGGTCCCCACGGGTGCCGATTCCCGCCTGCCAGGTACGGGATTCGTGGCCATCTTCAGGCAGGCCGGGTTGCGGGATGTCCAGTTCCGGTGCCGGGTTCTGGTTGATCGCCCGCAGCAGCTCGAAACTGCGCTGTGCCCGCTGCGGGTCACGCTCCTGGCCGTTGGCGCGGTAGCGTTCCAGGCGATAGGCGGCATCGATGATCAGCGCCTGCCGGTCGCGGGGTTGCGCCTTGAATTCCGGGTTTTGCAGTTGCTGCTGGTCGGCACTGACTTTCAGCACCCATTGCTGTTCTGCATCGGTCAAGGGTTCGGCACGGCTCAGCAGTTCGCGCTCGCGGGAAGGGCGGTACTCAATGGACTCCACCAGCCCTGCCTCTTTCACGGCTTTGACGGTGTCGGTGGGGATCGCGGTCAGCGGGAATTGCTCGGTCAGGCGCAAGCTCGGGCGCGCCACCTGCAGCAATTCCAGCAGGCGGTAGGAGCAGTTTTCGTCGAAGAAAAAGTAGTCGAACTGAATCTGTTTGAGTTCCCAGACATGCTCGACCATGCGCTCGGTCTCTGCCTGGGTCAGGTTCAGGCGGTACTCCCACAGGTCGCGATTTTCAAGGCTGCGGTATTCCGAGAGTTTCTCCTGGTAGGGGACCAGCGCGAACAGGCCGGGATACCCCCCCATCAAGCCTTTCCAGGCGTAGAGAATGCTGTTGTCCGAGCCTTCAATGTAGGCGCCGAAGTTGATCGCGTAACTGAGCAGTGAAGTCTTGTCGCTTTGTACATCCGCCTGGTCGATGCGCAGCAACGTGTGGCCGAACATTGAAGAGGGGCTATTGAGATAGGCCGCCGGGAAAATCATTACCGCGCTGTGGGGCGAGACGTCCTTGAACCATTGCTTGAATTCGGCACAGTCCGGCGCCGGCAAACCGGTCAGGTCGAGCTGCGCTTTCAGCCAACGGGTACGCGCCGGGTAGACGCATTGCGCATGCTGCTCGCCGGCACTGGCCGGAGCGTACAGTGCCTGTACGGTGGCTTGCAGTTCATGATCCGGATGTTCGTTACCGTCGGCGGCGAGAAAGAATTTCCTGTCACTGACATAGCTGCGCCAACCGCCAAGTTTGGCGGTTTCGTAATGGCCCAGGGAAATCCAGAAAGGGTCGTTGGCCAGTTGCTGCAAACGTTGATGATCGATAAGCGGCGCGGCGGACAGCGGCGCGCAGACACAGAGCGCCAGCCAGGCAAGGCGTTTGAGCATAGTCAGCAACTTAAACAGGAAAAAAACAAAGACCCAAAGTGGTCGATACCGCTCCACTGTAGGCGCTGACGAGTGAAACGAGGCTGCGATCTTTGCTTTTAGAGATCAAAAGATCGCAGCCTCGTTTCACTCGTCAGCTCCTACGGTTGATCGGGTGTTGTCCGACGAGGGCAGGTCCAAAAAATAAAGCCCGCTCCTCAAAGAGAAACGGGCGGGTCGAGCTTATGCCTGAGTGGCGTACTTGGCCAGACGAGGATCGTTCTTCAGAACGGCCAGGGTGTTGGTATGCACATCTTCCGCGGTCACGTCAGCCTTGCTGAAGATCTGCTGGAAGTGCTCGTGAGTGACGGCGGCGAAGTGCGCACGGTCTTCCGGCGCCACGCCCAGTACCACGGCGTAGGTCGTCAGCGCTTCGCCCTGACCTTTGGCCATGTCTTCGGACAGCTCGTTCATCATGCCATTCATGGCAAACCAGGATTTGCCGCCATAGGTCAGCGACGCGTTGGTCGAGCAACCGTTGGTACCGGAGGTCATACCGAAGGTTGCGTTACCGGAAGTGCCGTTGGTGGTGGATGCCAGGAAGTGAGCCGGAGTACCACGCTGACCTTCGAACAGCATGTTGCCCCAACCGCAATCCGGACCGCCTGGCGCCTGAGCCATGGCGTTGATGGATACAGCGGTGAAGAGAGTACCAAGAAGAATCCGTTTCATAGCTTTGTTCTCTTTATGTGCGTACCAATGGACAAGGGTTCTGACGCCTATCTCGTCAGTTTGGACCGGTTATTAATCCAGTCGCGCAGTTTGGAGTTTAGGCACGATCACGGGGTTCCGTGATTTTTTGCTAAATATTCGCTCAAAACAGCGATTTGGCGCGGCTCTGCGCCGGGGTTTCGACTTGTCTATGCTTTGGCTTGAGGCGCTCCTTGCCAGTCAGGCATGGGCGGCGCCAGAATGCCGCTATCTGCCCCGCCTGATTGTTAAGGAAGCCCGATGCCTGATCCTGTTGCTGCCAGCTTGCGTCTAGCGCCCGAAGCGCTGACCCGTCCGTTTTCCGCTGAACAGTTCAGCTTCTCTACCACCAATGATCTGGAGCCCTTTCGCGGTGTGCTTGGCCAGGAACGCGCGGTTGAAGCCTTGCAGTTCGGCGTGGCCATGCCACGCCCCGGTTATAACGTATTCGTCATGGGCGAGCCCGGCACCGGCCGGTTTTCGTTCGTCAAACGCTACCTGAAGGCCGAAGGCAAGCGCCTGCAGACCCCGGCGGACTGGGTCTACGTCAATAATTTCGATGAGCCGCGCGAGCCGCGCGCACTGGAATTGCCGTCGGGCACCGCTGGCGCGTTCATCGGCGACATCAACGGCTTGATCGACAACCTGCTGGCAACCTTTCCGGCGGTGTTCGAACACCCGTCCTACCAGCAGAAAAAAAGCGCCATCGACCGTGCGTTCAATCAGCGCTACGACAAGGCACTGGACATCATCGAGCGCCTGGCCCTGGAGAAAGACGTCGCGCTCTATCGCGACGCCAGCAATATCGCGTTCACCCCGATGCTCGAAGGCAAGGCGCTGGACGAGGCGGAATTCGCCCAGTTGCCGGAAGCTGATCGCGAGCGCTTCCACGAGGATATTTCCAACCTCGAGGAGCGCCTGAACGAAGAACTCGCCAGCCTGCCGCAATGGAAACGCGAGTCGAGCAATCAGCTGCGCCACCTCAACGAAGAAACCATCACCTTGGCCTTGCAGCCTTTGCTGTCGCCGTTGTCGGAGAAATACGCCGAGAACGCGGCGGTCTGCGGTTACCTGCAAGCCATGCAGGTGTACCTGCTCAAAACCGTGGTCGAGCAATTGGTCGATGACAGCAAGACCGACGCCGTTGCCCGCAAACTGCTGGAAGAACAATACGCGCCGAGCCTGGTGGTCGGTCATTCGGCCAGTGGCGGCGCGCCCGTGGTGTTCGAGCCGCACCCGACCTACGAAAACCTGTTCGGACGCATCGAATACAGCACCGATCAGGGAGCGCTGTACACCACCTATCGCCAGCTGCGTCCGGGTGCATTGCACCGGGCCAACGGTGGTTTCCTGATCCTGGAAGCGGACAAAATGCTCAGCGAGCCGTTCGTGTGGGACGCGCTGAAACGCGCCCTGCAGTCGCGCAAGCTGAAAATGGAATCGCCACTGGGCGAGATGGGCCGTTTTGCCACCGTCACCCTGACGCCGCAGCACATTCCGCTACAGGTCAAAGTCGTCATCATCGGCGCCCGTTCGCTGTACTACACGTTGCAGGACCTCGATCCGGACTTCCAGGAGATGTTCCGCGTCCTGGTGGATTTCGATGAAGACATCCCGATGGTCGACGAGAGCCTGGAACAGTTCGCCCAATTGCTCAAAACCCGTACGTCCGAGGAGGGCATGGCGCCGCTGACGGCCGATGCGGTGGCGCGCCTGGCGACCTACAGTGCGCGTCTGGCCGAGCATCAGGGGCGTTTGTCCGCCCGTATCGGCGATCTGTTCCAGCTGGTCAGCGAGGCGGATTTCATTCGTCACCTGGCGTCTGACGAAATGACCGACGCCGGCCACATCGAGCGTGCGCTCAAGGCCAAGGCCACCCGAACCGGGCGCGTCTCGGCGCGGATTCTCGATGACATGCTGGCGGGGATCATCCTGATCGACACCGACGGCGCCGCGGTCGGCAAGTGCAATGGTTTGACGGTGCTGGAAGTCGGCGATTCGGCCTTCGGTGTGCCGGCGCGGATTTCCGCCACGGTGTACCCGGGTGGCAGCGGCATTGTCGACATCGAGCGCGAGGTCAACCTCGGTCAACCGATCCACTCCAAGGGCGTGATGATTCTCACCGGGTACCTGGGCAGCCGTTACGCCCAGGAATTCCCGTTGGCGATCTCGGCGAGTATCGCCCTGGAGCAGTCCTACGGTTATGTGGATGGCGACAGTGCGTCCCTGGGCGAAGCGTGCACCTTGATTTCGGCCTTGTCGAAAACCCCGCTCAAGCAGTGTTTCGCCATCACCGGTTCGATCAACCAGTTCGGTGAAGTGCAGGCAGTGGGTGGGGTCAACGAGAAGATCGAAGGGTTCTTCCGCCTCTGCGAAGCCCGCGGCCTGACGGGCGAGCAGGGTGCGATCATTCCGCAGGCCAACGTGGCCACGCTGATGCTCGACGAGAAAGTGCTGGCGGCGGTGCGCGCGGGGCAGTTCCATGTCTACGCGGTACGCCAGGCCGACGAAGCGCTGAGCCTGCTGGTTGGTGAGCCAGCCGGCGCGCCGGATGAGAATGGCGAGTTTCCCGAAGGCAGCGTCAATGCGCGGGTGGTGGAACGCTTGCGGGTTATCGCGGAAATGATCAGCGAAGAGGACCTCAAGGAAGCCGAGAAAGAGATGGCGGTCGAGGCGTTGGTGGAGGCCAAGCCGGCCTGACATCAACAGGAGCACTGCGGTCCATTGTGGGAGCGGGTTTGCTCGCGAAAGCGATCTGACAGCCACTGATGTAGGGGCTGACGTGACGTTTTCGCGAGCAAGCCCGCTCCCACATTTGTTTCAGTTTTTGGCAGCAAAAGTGCCACTACTCTGACGTCAAACTTCACACAATGACCATTCGGCGCCTTCTGGTCTCACCTGACGTACTGGTCAGACTTTTCTTCTATTATCTGCTCAAGGATAGGGACAGAAATCACTGGATCGAGACAGCCTTCGCCTGGAGGCTGAATACCGGATCTACCGAGGGTCGCCGCCATGTCGCGCAACCTCTGCCTCACCCGTCAATGCCTGGGTCTTGTCACTCGTATCGAATGCGCCATCAAGCCGTTGGCTGGCGATACGGGCATGTGGACCTTACTGTTCGCCGCCGGCATGGCTGGCGAGCAACCTTCAGCCATCAAGGCCCAGGGCCCGTTCCATGGCCCATTCGTGGCTGAATCCATCCTCGATACCATCGTTGAAAGCCTGACCCTGCACGGCTACGAATTGGCCGATGATCCGCAGATCTGGTGCCTGCACCTGCAAGCCCAGCTGCGGGAAATCAATGGAGGCCGCTGCCGCAATGTGGGCGGTTTCGAGTTCCGGCCCGAACATTGACCCGCGTTATTGGGCCAGCCTGGATGTGTCAGCCCGATCGAGTTTGACCTCGTAACCATATTGCACGGTGGCGAGGTCAGTGCGCTGATAGCTTTCCAGGCGCGTGGGTTGCCCATAGAAGTAATGCACGGCAAACAGCGCCGGGCCTTCCGGGCTCGCGTCATGATTGACCGCCAGGATTTCCTTGAGGTAGTTACCGCTGTCGTCCTTGGCGAAAAAACGCCAGTCCTGATCCGCAAAGACTTTCTGATCGACGATCAGTGCATTGCCCTTGAGCTCAAGCCCCTTGGGCAGCTGGCGGGCATCGAGGGTCTTTTTCTCGATCGTGGCCAGGAACAGCGGCATGGAACCCACCACATAAGCCGGTGTTTGCGGGAACAGGTTCAAGTCGTAAGTGATGGTGCCGCGCAGGGGATCGACCTCATAGGCCTGCGGGGGCAGTTCGATCGGCTCATCGCGTTGGCCGTTGCTGTTCTCGGTGAAGAAACTCACCGGATTTTCACCGGGGTTGAAGGAAGTGCCGAGCAGTTCATCATTGAAGCTTCTGAGGTGATTGAACTCGATGCGCGCCGCGCTCGGGTCCTCCACCGATTGGCTGATACTGATACCCTTTTTCAGTTGTTCCTCGGTCAGCGTCGCGCCCTTGAGCCAGTTCGGCGCCTGGTCGTCATAGACCAGCACCGGCAGGTTCAGGGGCTGGATAGCCTTCTGCGTGGTGCGGCGGTCGAAGCGACGAACCGGCAGGTTCAGGTCCTTGCGGGTCACCGTGACCGCTGAAAAATCCAGCAGGCTGACTTCGAGACTCTCGATCGGTCCGTTGAAGTACACCTTGGAGTAGCGGTGCGTTTGCTGTTTCTCGAAGGTGCGCTGTTCTTGATCAAGCTGCTGTTCGAACGCCTCGCTCCAGACCTTCTGTTGCTGCATTTTCGCCAATTGTCGCTGATAGAAAGTGATTTGCGCGGTGGTTTCGTTGATCGAGCCGGAGCGCGAGAGGAATTGCCCGGTGGCGTCCCTGGCCTGGACGATGAGTGGGTTCAGCGGTGCTTCCCCGACTTCGGGGGCCTGCGGCGCATTGTTGTTGAATTCGATTTCCGCGTAGTTTTCGGCCAGTTTCAGCAAAGTGACGCTGAGGTTGTCATGGGTACGCGTGTGGCCAACATCCTTCTTCGTCAAATCGACACTGTAGAGCCGGCGCGGCGCAATGACTTCCACCTTGCCTTGCAGGCTGACCGGTTGCGGCTGGTTTTTGATGTCGACATCGAGGCCTTCGATGAAGGGGTAAGTCACGGTCAGGTCATCGGGGTTGGTCAGGTTGGAGCTTGAGGGGCTCAGCTGGATGCCGGGATCGGTTTCCGACCATTCCGGCTGGAAGGCAATGACGCGTTTGTTGCTCAGCGTGACCGATTGCCATTCCAGGCCATGGGGAAAAAGAAACGCGGCCGGTGTGCTGAAGTTGAAAGGAAACACCGGTTGCAGGTCGGTCAGGTAATCGGAGCTGGAGTCCTTATGCAGGATGAACAGCCCGTTGATGTAGGTGTCGACCAGCGCCTGCGGTGTGGGGTAATGCTTGAGGACGGCGAGGACATCTTCTGCGTATTCGGTCACCACCGGTTTGCTGTCGAGCTTGAGTTGCGCCCGTTCGAGCAACAACAGCGAGCCGCCGAGTTCGGCCACGGCATCCTTGAGTTTCGGGTCGGCAATGGCA
The DNA here is from genome assembly GCF_902498195.1 of Pseudomonas fluorescens. Taxonomy (GTDB): domain Bacteria; phylum Pseudomonadota; class Gammaproteobacteria; order Pseudomonadales; family Pseudomonadaceae; genus Aquipseudomonas; species Aquipseudomonas fluorescens_BU. The sequence continues at coordinate 243,699 of NZ_CABVIY010000009.1, forward strand.
TCCAGGGATTTTTCGAACAGCGCTGTCTTTTCCTCAAGGCTGACCTCGCGCTTCTCTTCGCTGGGCGAACAGCCGTTCAGCAGCAGCGCCAGGCAGATTCCTGCACTGGTTAAAGGCAAGCGCACGTCCATTTCCCGTCTTCCTGTCCGATATCACTGAACTGTCAATGGTTTGGACACTAGCAGAAAAACTTTGACATACACGCGCAGGTGGCGGATTTACCGACGGTTTATGGCTGTAACGGTCGACTGCTATACTCGCGGCCATTTTCAGACCCTGTGTGAGATTCAATGGAACGCTTTATCGAAAACGCAATGTACGCCTCCCGCTGGCTGCTGGCGCCCATCTACTTCGGCTTGTCCCTTGGGCTGTTGGCCCTGGCGCTGAAATTCTTCCAGGAAGTCTTCCACGTCATCCCCAATGTGTTTTCGATGGCCGAATCGGACCTGATCCTGGTGCTGCTGTCGTTGATCGACATGGCGCTGGTCGGCGGTCTGCTGGTGATGGTGATGATTTCCGGATACGAAAACTTCGTGTCCCAGCTGGACATCGACGACAGCAAGGAAAAGCTCAACTGGCTGGGCACCATGGATTCGTCTTCCCTGAAGATGAAGGTGGCGGCGTCCATCGTGGCGATTTCCTCTATCCACTTGCTGCGCATCTTCATGGATGCCAAGAACGTCGATCCCGAGCATTTGCAGTGGTATGTGATCATTCACATGACGTTCGTGGTGTCGGCCTTTGCCATGGGCTACCTGGATAAAGTCACCAAGCACTGATCCCCCCCGCGGGTCCTCCTGGCGGGAAACAGACGGGCGGTGTGGTTTGTGGGTTGTACTTTGATGCGACGAGGCATATGCCTGTAACGGTATGACTCGCCACTGCACGAGGTGCGTTCATGAACCTGCAAGAGTTGAATGCCTACGCTGTCGCCGGGAAGGTCGACGAGCTGAATCTGATCTCGCTGGAAGGCGGGATCTACCTGCTGGAGGCGCGGATGCATGGCGCGGCCTTTCCATTGAGCGATACGCACGGTCACATGATGCACCTGCGTTCGGTGGAGCATGCCCGTGATGTCCTGCGCTCCTTTCCCAAGCTGAACTTCAACCTTGTGCATCACCTGGTGCATGACGAGATGTGCGGGCTCGGTGGCATTGACGAAAGCCTGAAGGTGCCGATCGACCTGCGTTCCACACGACAGGTCTGACGGCCCTCATCAACACGATGGCATCTGTGCTAGTCTGCTGGCCCTTTTGGTTCCGGGCGCTCCGGGACGCGCTGTGCACGCACGGCAAGTTCCCGGGCCGTCCGCACAGCGGAGCAGTGTCATGTCCGAAGTAAATCTGTCCACCGACGAAACCCGCGTCAGCTACGGTATCGGCCGTCAGCTGGGCGACCAACTGCGCGACAACCCGCCACCGGGCGTCAGCCTGGACGCGATCCTGGCCGGTCTGACCGACGCATTCGCCGGTCTGCCAAGCCGTGTCGGCCAGGAAGAAATGTCCGCCAGCTTCAAGGTGATCCGCGAAATCATGCAGGCCGAAGCTGCAGCCAAGGCTGAAGCGGCCGCTGGCGAAGGCCTGGCCTTCCTGGCTGAAAACGCGAAGCGTGACGGCATCACGACCCTGGCTTCCGGCCTGCAGTTCGAAGTACTGACTGCCGGTGAAGGCGCCAAGCCATCCCGTGAAGATACCGTGCGTACTCACTACCACGGCACCCTGATCGACGGCACTGTGTTCGACAGCTCCTACGATCGCGGCCAGCCTGCGGAATTCCCGGTTGGCGGCGTGATCGCCGGCTGGACCGAAGCCCTGCAACTGATGAATGCCGGCAGCAAATGGCGCCTGTACGTGCCGAGCGAACTCGCTTACGGCGCTCAAGGCGTTGGCAGCATTCCGCCGCACAGCGTACTGGTGTTCGACGTCGAGCTGCTCGACGTTCTGTAATACCTGGCCCGAATTCAACTCGGGCTGATGTGGGAGCGGGCTTGCTCGCGAAGGCGTTGCTTCAGTCGACCAACAAGTTGCCTGACACACTGCATTCGTGAACAGTTCCGCTCCCAGCGTTTTTACGGTGGTTCATATTTCGACCTTGTGATGCAGCTCACTGGTCGGGCGCAATGCCCGGGCATAGCAGAACAGGAACAGATTCCTCACCACTTCCTTGAGCACTACCGGTTCGCTTGAACTCAAGCCATTGAGGTCCAGGTCGCCCTGATCCTGCAGTTCGCTCAAGGCTTCCTCTTCAAGTACCGCACAGACTTCCCCGGTTTCCCGATGCAGGATTCTCAGGTAAGGGTGTGGGCGGTCCAGCCAGGCATCGATCAAATAAGTCATGTCTCATCTCCATTGATTGGGATTCAATGAGAATAATTCTTATTCATCAAATAGCAAGGGTCTATTGGCTGATCGAGGTTTTTTCCGGGTAAAGATTGCGTAAGGTCAAATCGGCTGGCGATTAGCTATCGGCTGGTTTTGTTGAGCGGGGCGGGGAGGGCGAGGCACCATCCCACGCGTGGCGCGGGATGGAATAGCGGCGAAATCAGACTTTCCTGACAAACTCGGATTTGAGCTTCATCGGGCCGATGCCGTCGATCTTGCAGTCGATGTCATGATCGCCATCGCACAGGCGGATGTTCTTGACCTTGGTGCCGACCTTGACCACCAGGGACGTGCCCTTGACCTTGAGGTCCTTGATCACGGTGATGGTATCGCCGTCCTGCAGGACGTTGCCGACCGAATCCTTTTTCACCGCGTCATCGGACACGGTTTCGGCTTCGCCGCTGGCGGACCATTCGTGGGCGCACTCGGGGCAGATCAGCTGGGCGCCGTCTTCATAGGTGTATTCGGAATTGCATTTCGGGCAGGGTGGCAACGTGCTCACTAAGGCTCCTTGAATTCAGGATCGCTAAAAAGCGCACATTGTATAGGGTTTTATCGGGGGAGGGTGCTGATAGCAAAAGATCGCAGCCTGCGGCAGCTCCTACAGGGTTAGTGTAGGAGCTGCCGCAGGCTGCGATCTTTTGATCGTGCTGTTGTGATCAGTGTGTACGGGCGACCGCAAACTCGCTCAATTCGACCAGTGCATCGCGATATTCGCTGGCGGGCAGCGCGTCGAGGCATTTGATCGCACGGGCCACGTAATCGCGGGCCAGGCGTGCGGTGTAATCCAGTGAACCGGACGCTTCCACGGCTTCACGGATACTTTCGAGGTCTTCGATGCCGCCTTTCTGGATCGCCTTGCGCACCAGGGCTGCCTGTTCCGGCGTACCTTCGCGCATGGTGTAGATCAGCGGCAGTGTCGGCTTGCCTTCGGCCAGGTCGTCACCGACGTTCTTGCCCAGGGTCTCGGCGTCGCCCTTGTAGTCCAGCAGGTCGTCGACCAGTTGGAAAGCCACGCCCAGGTGATCGCCAAAGGTGCGCAGCGCTTCGCTCTGCTCGGGCGTTGCACCGGCCAGGGCCGCGGCACTGTGGGTCGAGGCTTCGAAGAGCATCGCGGTCTTGCCGCGGATGACTTCCATGTAGGTTTCTTCGGTGGTGCTGGCGTCACGAACCTTCGACAGCTGCAACACCTCGCCTTCGGCGATGATGCGCGTGGCTTGCGAGAGGATCTTCATGACGGGCATGGATCCCAGTTCGACCATCATTTCGAAGGAGCGCGAATACAGGAAATCACCCACCAGCACGCTTGGCGCGTTGCCCCACATGGCGTTTGCCGTCGAGCGGCCACGGCGCATGCCGGACATGTCGACCACGTCGTCATGCAGCAGGGTCGCGGTGTGCAGGAACTCGATGGTGGCGGCCAGCAGGCGCAGGTCATCGCCTTCGCGGCCCAGCGCTTTGCCACACAGCAACACTAATAAAGGTCGAAGGCGTTTGCCGCCAGCCGAGGTGATGTAGTCGCCGATTTTCGATACCAGCGGCACTCGGGACGTCAGCTGCTTCTTGATGATGCCGTCGACGGCGCTAAAATCGTCCGCCACCGCGCGGTAGAAAGCTTGGGGTTGCATCAGCGACAGTCGCTCCAGAAGGGTTGCGCGGCATGCTAGGACCCACGTCCGGGCCTGTCAAGGCGCGATGGACGGCCTATTGCAAGGCGCTCGTGCCTTGCGTACAATCGCGCACCCTGAACTTCCTGGGCAGCACCTGCCTTACGCAATTGCAAGCGGGCCTTCCAGCCCCATGCAGCCATGCCAGCCAATACCTCTTCTTATAAAGAGCTGGGTGAGCAGGATTATCGGAGAAATACCATGTCTTATGCAGTAATCGTTACTGGCGGCAAGCAATACAAGGTCGCCCCAGGTGAATACCTGAAGATCGAAAAGCTGGAAGTCGCTACCGGCGAATCCGTTACCTTTGATCGCGTTCTGTTGGTTGCCAATGGCGACGACGTGAACATCGGCGCTCCAGTTGTTGCCGGCGCTACCGTTGTGGCTGAAGTGATCTCCCAAGGTCGTCACGATAAAGTCCGCATCATCAAGTTCCGTCGTCGTAAGCACCACATGAAGCGTATGGGCCACCGCCAGTGGTACACCGAGATCAAAATCACCGGTATTCAGGCTTAATTTCAGCCTAATTCCTCACTAGGAGAATTGACTCATGGCACACAAAAAAGCTGGTGGTAGTACCCGTAACGGTCGCGACTCAGAAGCCAAACGCCTTGGCGTGAAGATGTATGGCGGCCAGGCTATCAAAGCAGGCAACATCATCGTGCGTCAGCGCGGCACCCAATTCCACGCTGGCTACGGCGTTGGCATGGGTAAAGATCACACTCTCTTCGCGAAAATCGAAGGCGTGATCAAGTTTGAAGTAAAAGGCGCTTTCAACCGCCGTTACGTGAGCGTAATCGCGGCTTAATCGCGTGATCGCTGGAAAAGCCCTGTCTCGCGACGGGGCTTTTTCGTTTGTGGGGTGAGTCTCTTGCAAAACTGTTTGTATGGGCTGCCGGCGCTGGTTTTCGCGGTCGTTGATTGAGGTCGCTGCGCTCATTTTTGCAAGAGTCTTATGTCTTAGTGTTTTTCGGCTCGTCCGTATGGCGAGAGGCGTTTTGTTATGAAGTTTGTTGATGAAGTATCGATTCGGGTAAAGGCTGGCGACGGCGGCAACGGCTGCATGAGTTTCCGTCGCGAAAAATTCATCGAAAACGGTGGTCCGAACGGTGGTGATGGCGGTGATGGCGGCTCGGTCTACATGATCGCCGACGAAAACCTCAACACCCTGGTCGACTACCGTTACACCCGGCACTTCGATGCCGAGCGTGGCTCCAACGGCGGCAGCACTGACTGCACCGGCAAGAAAGGTGAAGAGCTGGTGTTGCGCGTACCGGTCGGCACTACGGTGATCGACTCCGCTACCCAGGAAGTGATCGGCGACCTGACCAAGGCTGGCCAGAAGTTGCTGGTTGCCCATGGCGGCTGGCACGGTCTGGGTAATACCCGTTTCAAATCCAGTACCAACCGTGCGCCACGCCAGACTACGCCGGGCAAGCCAGGCGAGCAGCGTGACCTCAAGCTGGAAATGAAAGTGCTGGCAGACGTCGGTCTGCTGGGCTTGCCGAACGCAGGCAAAAGTACCTTTATCCGTTCGGTGTCGGCCGCCAAGCCGAAAGTCGCCGACTACCCGTTCACCACCCTGGTGCCAAACCTGGGCGTGGTCAGCGTCGATCGCTGGAAAAGCTTCGTGGTGGCGGACATCCCGGGGCTGATCGAAGGTGCTTCGGACGGCGCGGGCCTGGGGATTCGCTTCCTCAAGCACTTGTCGCGTACCCGCCTGCTGTTGCATCTCGTCGACATGGCGCCGCTGGATGACACCAGTGCGCCGGACGCGGCAGAAGTCATCGTCAGCGAGCTGACCAAGTTCAGCCCGTCCCTGGCGGAGCGTGATCGTTGGTTGATCCTGAACAAGTGCGACCAGATCCTTGATGAAGAGCATGATGCGCGCGTCAAGGAAATCGTTGATCGCCTGGAGTGGACCGGTCCGGTCTACGTGATCTCGGCCATTGCCAAGCAGAACACCGAGCGTCTGTGCCACGACATCATGCGTTACCTGGAAGATCGTGCAGATCGCCTGGCTAACGACCCGGCCTACAAGGAAGAACTGGCCGATCTCGATCAGCGTATCGAAGACGAAGCCCGTGCCCAGCTGCAGGCGCTGGATGACCAGCGTGCCCTGCGTCGCAGCGGCGTGAAGTCGGTTCATGACATCGGTGACGATGATTGGGACGAAGAAGATGTGGATGACGAAGACGGTCCGGAAATCATTTACGTGCGCGACTGATTCGTTGCGATAAACTTAAGCGCCGCTCAATCGAGCGGCGTTTTAGTATCTGGAAATCGGTTGGTCACGAATAACGTCACGGGCAGTGCCAGGTCGCGCTGTCCTCAAGCTAAGGTTGAAGATGATGCGGAGCAAGGTGACAGGTGCGCAGCGTTGGGTCGTGAAAATCGGCAGCGCGTTGCTGACGGCGGACGGCAAGGGCCTGGATCGCGCGGCAATGGGTGTCTGGGTAGAGCAGATGGTGGCCCTGCATGAGGCTGGTGTCGAGCTGGTGCTGGTGTCCTCCGGGGCGGTGGCGGCTGGCATGAGCCGTTTGGGCTGGACTTCGCGACCCAGTGCAATGCACGAACTCCAGGCTGCTGCGGCCATCGGCCAGATGGGGTTGGTGCAGGCCTGGGAATCGAGCTTTGCCGAGCATGGCCGGCACACGGCGCAGATTCTGCTGACCCACGATGACCTGTCCGACCGCAAGCGCTACCTGAACGCCCGCAGCACCTTGCGCGCGCTGGTCGAGCTGAAGGTCATTCCGGTGATCAACGAAAACGACACCGTGGTCACCGACGAAATCCGTTTCGGCGACAACGACACCCTGGCGGCGCTGGTGGCCAACCTGGTCGAGGCGGACTTGCTGGTGATCCTGACCGATCGCGACGGCATGTTCGATGCTGATCCACGCAATAATCCCGATGCCCAGCTGATTTACGAAGCGCGCGCCGATGATCCTGCGCTGGATGCGGTGGCCGGCGGTACCGGGGGTGCGCTGGGGCGCGGTGGCATGCAGACCAAGTTGCGCGCGGCGCGTCTGGCGGCGCGTTCCGGGGCGCATACAATCATCGTCGGCGGGCGCCTTGAGCGTGTGCTGGATCGCCTGAAAGCGGGCGAACGCATTGGCACCTTGCTCTCGCCAGAGCGCGGCATGCTGGCGGCGCGCAAGCAGTGGCTGGCCGGACATCTGCAAACCCGTGGCACGCTGGTGCTGGATGCGGGCGCTGTGACGGCGTTGTCGCAAGGGAACAAGAGTTTGTTGCCGGTAGGCGTCAAGCTGGTGCAGGGCAGCTTCCGTCGCGGCGAGATGGTGGTCTGCGTGGCGCCGGACGGTCGGGAGATTGCTCGTGGCCTGGCCAACTACAGTGCACTGGAGGCGCAAAAAATCATCGGTCAGTCGTCTGAGGCGATTGTCGGTTTGCTGGGTTACATGGCGGAGCCGGAACTGGTTCATCGCGATAACCTGATTCTGGTCTGAAGGAATACCTGAATGCGTGTGGCGAAAGGATTACTGGGGCTGCTGCTGGCGATGCCGCTGTTGGCGTCGGCCGAGGAAATTGGCCAGGTGTCGACGGTGTTCAAGTTCGTCGGCCCGAACGACCGGATTGTCGTCGAGGCCTTCGACGATCCGAAGGTGGAGGGTGTGACCTGCTACCTGTCGCGCGCCAAGACCGGTGGCGTGAAGGGTGGCCTGGGATTGGCCGAGGATCGTGCCGAGGCTTCCATCGCTTGTCGCCAGGTCGGGCCGATCAAGTTCAGGGGTGATCTGAAGGATGGCGACGAGGTGTTCAAGGAGCGCACTTCGCTGGTGTTCAAGACCATGCAGGTCGTGCGTTTTCTCGACAAGAAGCGCAATACGCTGGTGTATCTGGTCTACAGCGATCGCTTGATCGAGGGCAGCCCGCAGAATGCGGTGACGGCGATTCCGATCTTGCCGTGGGCTAGCACTCAATAAGCTAGCGCAGGTCCAAATGTGGGAGCGGGCTTGCTCGCGAATGCGGTGTGTCAGTCAACATCTTTGCTGAATGACACACCGCATTCGCGAGCAAGCCCGCTCCCACTTTTTTCGCGTCAAATTCACTAAGTCACAGGCAATAAAAAACCGACCCTAAGGTCGGTTTTTTAATGAGCGTGTCGCTTAGGCAGCAGCGGCAACGTTCAGGGCCTTTACGTGGCCATTCAGGCGGCTCTTATGACGAGCGGCCTTGTTCTTGTGGATGATGCCTTTATCGGCCATACGGTCGATAACTGGCACAGCCAGAACGTAAGCAGCTTGAGCTTTAGCAGCGTCTTTTGCGTCGATGGCCTTAACTACATTCTTGATGTAGGTACGAACCATGGAACGCAGGCTGGCGTTGTGGCTGCGACGCTTCTCAGCCTGTTTTGCACGTTTTTTGGCGGAAGGTGAGTTGGCCACCGTCGAGCTCCTCGAAAGACTTTTTAGGAAATAGCAAACAAAATAGGCCGCGAATCATGCCGATGAGTTGATGTGTTGTCAAGGGCGGTTGATGCGTTCCGCTGAGTGGTCGATCTAAAGAGGCGGGATATTTATTTCCGGCGCTTGACCTGTAAACTCGCGAGCTTTGGCTCTGTGCTGTTGCGGCGCGGAGTATCGCATAAGTAGGCGCATAGTTCGCCTGCTGTTTATCGACAGGCACAAACTCCTTCAATGAATCTGCTCAAATCGTTGGCCGCCGTCAGCTCTATCACGATGCTTTCCCGGGTTCTGGGGTTCGTTCGTGACACCCTCATTGCGCGCACATTCGGCGCGGGAATGGCGACCGACGCCTTCTTCATCGCCTTCAAACTGCCCAATCTGTTGCGGCGCATCTTCGCCGAAGGGGCATTTTCCCAGGCGTTCGTGCCGATTCTTGCCGAATATAAAAGCCAGAAAGGCGATGAGGCGACACGCACGTTCATCGCCTACGTGTCGGGCCTGTTGACGCTGGTGCTGGCGTTGGTCACGGCATTGGGCATGCTGGCCGCGCCATGGGTCATCTGGGTGACGGCGCCGGGTTTTGCCGACACCCCGGAAAAGTTCGAGCTGACCTCCAGTCTGTTGCGGGTGACCTTTCCCTACATCCTGCTGATTTCCCTGTCGTCATTGGCCGGTGCGATTCTCAATACCTGGAACCGGTTCTCGGTGCCGGCCTTTGTGCCGACGCTACTCAACGTCAGCATGATCATATTCTCGCTGTTCCTGACGCCGTATTTCGATCCGCCGGTGATGGCGCTGGGCTGGGCGGTCCTGGCGGGCGGCCTGGCGCAATTGCTGTATCAGCTGCCTCACCTGAAAAAGATCGGCATGCTGGTGCTGCCGCGCCTGAATCTGCGTGACAGTGGCGTCTGGCGGGTGCTGAAGCAGATGCTGCCGGCGATTCTGGGTGTGTCGGTGAGTCAGATTTCGCTGATCATCAACACCATTTTTGCCTCGTTCCTGGTGGCCGGTTCCGTGTCCTGGATGTATTACGCCGATCGCTTGATGGAGCTGCCATCCGGCGTGCTGGGCGTGGCCCTGGGGACGATCCTGCTGCCAACGCTGGCCAAGACCTATGCCAGCAAGGATCGCCAGGAATATTCGCGCATCCTCGATTGGGGCCTGCGCCTGTGCTTCGTGCTGGTATTGCCCTGCGCCCTGGCGCTCGGGATTCTGGCCGAGCCACTGACCGTTTCACTGTTTCAATACGGTCAGTTCGATGCGCATGATTCGGCCATGACCCAGCGCGCGCTGATTGCCTATTCGGTCGGCCTGCTCGGGATTATCGTGATTAAAGTGCTGGCGCCGGGCTTTTATGCGCAACAAAACATCCGCACGCCGGTAAAAATCGCGATTTTCACCCTGATCGTCACGCAGCTGTTCAACCTGATGCTGATCGGCCCGCTGGCCCACGCCGGCCTGGCGCTCGCCATCAGCGCCGGCGCCTGTCTGAATGCCGGGCTGCTGTTCTACCAACTGCGCAAGCAGCAGATGTACCAGCCGCAACCGGGCTGGGCCAGGTTCGGCTTGAAACTGGTGATCGCGGTGATCGTAATGTCTGGTGTGTTGCTGGCCGGGATGCATTTCATGCCGGCCTGGGGCGAAGGGCAGATGCTTGAGCGTTTCCTGCGCCTGGGCGCCCTGGTCGTCGCGGGTGTGGTGGCGTATTTCGGCATGTTAGTGTTGATGGGCTTCCGCTTGCGCGACTTCAACCGCAAAGCGTTGGGCTGAGGATAAAACCTCGGTAAACAGGGGCGGGCCGGCATTTTTGTCGGCTCGATGACTTTGGGTTACGGTGTTGCCTGTCGTCGGCCGCCGGGTGTGGTTATAATCGACCACTTTATGAGCAAGAAGCGCGTTATGCAGCTGGTTCGAGGCCTCCACAATCTGCGCCCCCAGCATCGGGGCTGCGTCGCCACTATTGGCAACTTTGACGGTGTACACCGTGGCCACCAGGCTATCCTGGCGCGCCTGCGTGAGCGTGCGCTCGAGTTGGGCGTGCCCAGCTGCGTGGTGATTTTCGAGCCGCAGCCACGGGAATTCTTCGCTCCGGACACGGCACCTGCGCGTCTGGCCCGCCTGCGGGACAAACTGCAGCTGCTGGCCGCCGAAGGCGTCGACCGGGTGCTGTGCCTGGCGTTCAATCAGCGCCTGAGCAAGCTCAGCGCCAGCGAATTCGTCGATACCATCCTGGTCGATGGCCTCGGTGTGCAGCACCTTGAAGTCGGTGACGATTTCCGTTTCGGCTGCGACCGGGTAGGGGATTTCGATTTCCTGCAACAGGCCGGCGTCATGCAGGGTTTTACCGTCGAGGCGGCGCAGACGGTCGAGCTGGACGGCATCCGGGTCAGCAGCACCCAGGTGCGTAACGCGCTGGCCGCCGCTGACTTTGTCCTCGCCGAACGCCTGCTCGGTCGCCCGTATCGCATTGCCGGGCGTGTACTGCACGGCCAGAAACTGGCGCGTCAGTTGGGTACGCCCACCGCCAATATTCAGCTCAAGCGCCGTCGCGTTCCGTTTACCGGGGTTTACCTGGTCGACGTCGATATCGACGGCAAGACCTGGCCCGGTGTCGCCAATATCGGCGTACGGCCTACGGTTCAAGGTGACGGCAAAGCCCACCTCGAAGTCCATCTTTTAGATTTTGCCGGCGATCTGTACGACCGGCGTTTGACGGTGGTTTTCCACCACAAGCTGCGTGAAGAGCAGCGTTTCGCCTCCCTGGAGGCGTTGAAAACGGCGATCAACGCGGATGTCGCCGCCGCCCGTGCACTAGCCGCACCTAGCGCCCATCGCTAATGAAGAGCCTTAAATGACCGACTATAAAGCCACGCTAAACCTTCCGGACACCGCCTTCCCAATGAAGGCCGGCCTGCCACAGCGCGAACCGCAGATCCTGCAGCGCTGGGACAGTATTGGCCTGTACGGAAAGTTGCGCGAGATTGGCAAGGATCGTCCGAAGTTCGTTCTGCACGACGGTCCTCCGTATGCCAACGGCACGATTCACATCGGTCATGCGCTGAACAAGATTCTCAAGGACATGATCATCCGTTCGAAGACCCTGTCGGGCTTCGACGCGCCGTACGTGCCGGGCTGGGACTGCCACGGTCTGCCGATCGAGCACAAAGTCGAAGTGACCCACGGCAAGAACCTGGGCGCGGACAAGACCCGCGAACTGTGCCGTGCCTACGCCACCGAGCAGATCGAAGGCCAGAAATCCGAATTCATCCGTCTGGGCGTGCTGGGCGACTTCGCCAACCCGTACAAGACCATGGATTTCAAGAACGAAGCCGGTGAAATCCGTGCCTTGGCTGAAATCGTCAAGGGCGGTTTCGTGTTCAAGGGCTTGAAGCCTGTGAACTGGTGCTTTGATTGCGGTTCGGCCCTGGCCGAAGCGGAAGTCGAGTACGAGAACAAGAAGTCCTCGACCATCGACGTGGCGTTCCCGATTGCCGATGAGGCCAAGCTGGCGGCCGCGTTCGGTCTGCCATCGCTGGCCAAGCCTGCCTCGATCGTGATCTGGACCACCACCCCGTGGACCATCCCGGCCAACCAGGCGCTGAACGTCCACCCGGAATTCAACTACGCGCTGGTCGATGTTGGCGACAAGCTGCTGGTTTTGGCTGAAGAACTGGTCGAGCCATGCCTGGCCCGCTACAACCTGGAAGGTTCGGTCATCGCGACCACGACCGGTAAAGACCTGGAGCTGATCAACTTCCGTCACCCGTTCTACGACCGTCTGTCGCCAGTCTACCTGGCTGACTACGTCGAACTGGGCGCCGGCACCGGCGTGGTTCACTCCGCACCGGCCTATGGTGTGGACGACTTCGTGACCTGCAAGAAATACGGCATGGTCAACGATGACATTCTCAATCCGGTACAAAGCAACGGCGTTTACGCGACCTCGCTGGAATTTTTCGGCGGCCAGTTCATCTGGAAGGCCAACCCGGCCATCGTCGACAAGCTGACCGAAGTGGGTGCGCTGCTGCACACCACTATCATCGAACACAGCTACATGCATTGCTGGCGCCACAAGACGCCACTGATCTACCGCGCCACTGCGCAGTGGTTCATCGGCATGGACAAGCAACCGACCACGGGCGACACCCTGCGCCAGCGCTCGATCAAAGCCATCGAAGACACCAAGTTCGTCCCGGCCTGGGGCCAGGCGCGCCTGCATTCGATGATCGCCAACCGTCCGGACTGGTGCATCTCCCGTCAGCGCAACTGGGGCGTGCCGATCCCGTTCTTCCTGAACAAGGAAAGCGGCGAGCTGCACCCACGCACTGTCGAGCTGATGGAAGAAGTCGCCAAGCGTGTCGAAGTCGAAGGCATCGAAGCCTGGTTCAAGCTGGACGCCGCCGAACTGCTGGGTGATGAAGCGCCGCAGTACGACAAGATCAGCGACACCCTGGACGTCTGGTTCGACTCGGGCACCACGCACTGGCACGTCTTGCGCGGTTCGCACCCGATGGGCCACGAAACCGGGCCACGCGCCGACCTGTACCTGGAAGGTTCGGACCAGCACCGCGGCTGGTTCCACTCGTCCCTGCTGACCGGCTGCGCCATCGACAACCACGCGCCGTACCGCGAGCTGCTGACCCACGGTTTCACCGTCGACGAGTCCGGTCGCAAGATGTCCAAGTCGCTGGGCAACGTGATTGCGCCGCAAAAGGTCAACGATACCCTGGGCGCCGACATCATGCGTCTGTGGGTCGCGTCTACCGATTACTCGGGCGAGATGGCGGTTTCCGAGCAGATCCTGCAACGCAGTGCGGACGCCTACCGGCGTATCCGTAACACCGCGCGCTTCCTGCTCTCGAACCTGACCGGCTTCAACCCGGCCACCGACCTGCTGCCCGCCGAAGAAATGCTCGCGCTGGATCGTTGGGCGGTCGATCGCACCCTGCTGCTGCAACGCGAGTTGCAAGAGCACTACAGCGAATACCGTTTCTGGAACGTCTACTCCAAGATCCACAACTTCTGCGTGCAGGAGCTGGGCGGTTTCTACCTCGACATCATCAAGGATCGCCAGTACACCACGGGCGCCAACAGCAAGGCCCGCCGTTCGGCGCAAACCGCGCTGTACCACATCTCTGAAGCGCTGGTGCGCTGGATCGCGCCGATCCTGGCATTCACCGCCGATGAACTGTGGCAATACCTGCCGGGCGAGCGCAACGAGTCGGTGATGCTCAACACCTGGTACGAAGGCCTGACCGAATTGCCGGAAGGCTTCGAACTGGACCGTGCATATTGGGACCGGATCATGGCGGTCAAGGTGGCGGTCAACAAGGAAATGGAAATCCAGCGCGCGGCCAAGGCCGTCGGTGGCAACCTGCAAGCCGAAGTCACGCTGTTTGCCGAGGAGGCCCTGAGCGCCGACCTGGCCAAGCTGAGCAACGAGCTGCGCTTCGTCCTGATCACCTCCACCGCCAGCGTTGCGCCTTTGGTCAAGGCACCTGAGGACTCGGTGGTGACCGAAGTCGCCGGCCTGAAGCTCAAGGTGGTCAAGTCGAGCCACGCCAAGTGCGCCCGTTGCTGGCACTGCCGTGAAGACGTCGGCGTGAACCCGGAGCATCCGGAGATCTGCGGTCGCTGCGTCGACAACATCAGCGGCGCCGGCGAGGTTCGCCACTATGCCTAATGCCGTTGGCCGTTTCGGACGGCTGAGCTGGCTCTGGTTGAGTTTGCTGGTCCTGGTCATCGACCAGGCCAGCAAGTTCTACTTCGAAGGCAAGCTCCAGATGTACCAGCAGATTGTAATCATCCCCGATTACTTCAGCTGGACCCTGGCGTACAACACCGGCGCGGCGTTCAGCTTCCTGGCTGACAGCTCCGGCTGGCAGCGCTGGCTGTTTGCCCTGATTGCAGTGGTGGTCAGTGGTGTGCTGGTGGTGTGGCTCAAACGCCTTGGGCGCAACGAAACCTGGTTGGCCGTCGCCCTGGCGCTGGTGCTGGGTGGCGCGCTGGGCAATCTGTATGACCGCATTGCCCTGGGCCATGTGATCGATTTCATCCTGGTGCACTGGCAAAACCGCTGGTACTTCCCGGCATTCAACTTTGCCGACAGTGCGATCACTGTAGGCGCTGTGATGCTGGCACTGGATATGTTCAAAAGTAAAAAGACCGGAGAAACCGTTCATGACTGAACAGGTATTGGCTGAGCAACGCATCGGCCAGAACACGGAAGTCACCTTGCATTTCGCATTGCGCCTGGAGAACGGCGACACGGTGGACAGCACCTTTGACAAAGCCCCGGCGACCTTCAAGGTCGGTGATGGCAACCTGTTGCCAGGTTTCGAAGCGGCGCTGTTCGGTTTCAAGGCGGGCGACAAGCGTACGCTGAACATCGAGCCGGAAAACGCGTTCGGCCAGCCCAACCCGCAAAACGTGCAGATCATCCCGCGCTCACAGTTCCAGGACATGGACCTGTCGCCCGGTTTGCTGGTGATCTTCAACGATGCGGCCAATACTGAATTGCCGGGCGTGGTGAAGGAGTTCGATGACGCGCAAGTGACCATCGACTTCAACCACCCGCTGGCTGGCAAGACGCTGACCTTTGACGTCGAGATTATCAACGTCAAACCGTTGTAACAGGCCGGATGGTCAAAAATGTGGGAGCGGGCTTGCTCGCGAAAGCGAAGTGTCAGTCGACAATAATGTTGAATGTTATGACGCTTTCGCGAGCAAGCCCGCTCCCACATTGGGTTTCACTGTTTTCGAGTTCAGTGTTCGAATGACAGGCAGCAATTCTATTTCTTGCGCGCAAGACACGAGGCACAGCATGCAAATCAAACTCGCCAACCCCCGTGGCTTCTGCGCCGGCGTGGACCGGGCGATCGAAATCGTCAATCGCGCCCTGGAAGTCTTCGGGCCGCCGATCTACGTGCGCCATGAAGTGGTCCACAACAAATTCGTCGTCGAAGACTTGCGCAACCGTGGCGCGATCTTCGTCGAGGAGCTGGATCAGGTGCCGGACGACGTGATCGTGATCTTCAGTGCCCACGGCGTTTCCCAGGCGGTGCGCACCGAAGCCGCCGGCCGTGGCTTGAAAGTGTTCGATGCCACCTGCCCGCTGGTGACCAAGGTGCACATCGAGGTGGCGCGCTACAGCCGCGACGGTCGTGAATGCATCCTCATCGGCCACGCCGGTCACCCGGAAGTCGAAGGCACCATGGGCCAGTACGATGGCAGCAATGGTGGCGCGATCTATCTGGTTGAAGACGAGAAAGACGTCGCCGAACTGCAAGTTCAGAACCCCGAAAGACTGGCGTTCGTGACCCAGACGACCCTGTCCATGGACGATACCAGCCGTGTCATCGATGCCCTGCGTACGCGTTTCCCGGCCATCGGCGGTCCGCGCAAGGACGATATCTGCTACGCCACGCAAAACCGTCAGGATGCGGTCAAGCAACTGGCCGACGAGTGCGATGTGGTGCTGGTGGTGGGCAGCCCGAACAGCTCCAATTCCAATCGCTTGCGTGAACTCGCCGAGCGCATGGCCACCCCGGCCTATCTGATCGACGGCGCCGAAGACCTGAAGAAGAGCTGGTTCGACGGCGTCGAGCGAATCGGTATTACCGCCGGTGCCTCCGCCCCGGAAGTGCTGGTGCGTGGCGTGATCCAGCAATTGCAGGCCTGGGGCGCGACCGGCGCCGATGAGCTGGCGGGTCGTGAAGAGAACATCACGTTCTCCATGCCTAAAGAGTTACGCGTTCGTTCGCTGTAGTAAGCCTGAATCACTCGTGCATAACGCCTGGGCAGCCTTGTTGCTGCGCAGGCTGATGCGACCGCTTGATGCCAGCACGACCTGGTGCACGCTCACCGGTTCGCGTGCTGCGCAAACATGCACCGTCCCCGATTGAAAGCCTCCGTTTACCAGCTCGCCCAAATTGTTGAAGCGTACGGACGTCCTGACATTTCGATTGCCGATTACGCGCAATGGAATGCCACTGCGACGCTCGATCAGCAGCGGGTTGCTCTCGTCCTCATAGCCCTTGCCGCTGACATCCAGAATGATTCGCCAGCCCTCGCTCCAGTTGCCGTTTATGCCGTGAATGACGACGGTCTGGCTTCGCGATATTGCTTCGCTTCTCGCATTGCGCATTCCACTGAAAAGCGACCTCGCCGCCTCCTCGCGATAATTCGATTCCACCACGGCCGCAAATGCCGGACTGACCAAATGCAGAACAATCCCGACAATCGTCAGTCCCATAAGAAGTTCGATCAGGCTGAACCCGTTTTCACGCATGGCAGCTCCCTCCCTGGAGTGTGATGGCCCGTGCACTCCCTGCACGGGTAATGGCAAAACAATCGCGCCTCGGCGGTCGAATGTTCTAGCGTGTAACAGGTATAGCGGACGGCAACGGAGGGCACCGATGGATCACCGTACAAAAGGTTTCACGCTGATCGAGGTACTGATCGCGCTGGGGATCTTTCTGGTCCTGATCACCCTGGCTGTTCCGGCGTTCACCCGTTCCACGCAAATTTCCAAAGCCGACACCGAGATCGGCGATCTGCTACGCGGCCTGAACTTTGCCCGCCTGGAGGCAATCGATCGAGGTGTGACCACGCGGGTGCGCCCGACGGCGGGGGGCAGTATCTGGACTGGAGAACTGTCCGTGTATGACGGCACCGGCAACCCTGCCAATGTATTGCGTGTTGTTCCGGCGATGAGCAGCGGCGCGACGCTGACGCTAACCTCAGGAGTGACCGCCATCGATTTCAACAATCTGGGCGGGTTGTCATCACCGTCCACGGCGGTGGTGATCAGCTATGTGCTGGGAGCGCAAAGCAGGACGCTGAATGTGTGTTTGAACGGACGAATTCTATTGGGTGGAAGCTGCGGATGAGGCAATGGAGCAGGCGGGCACAGGAAGGCATGACGTTGATCGAAGTCCTCGTGGCGTTGTTGATTCTGAGCGTGGGGTTGTTGGGGGCGGCGGCGTTTCAACTCAACGCGCTGAAGTACACCGACAGTGCGCGCATGACCAGCCAGGCCAGTTTCATCGCCTACGACATGATGGACCGCATTCGCGCCAACGCTGCCGCCGACTACACCGTGACGCCGCCCACCTCAGGCAATCTGACGATCGCCCGGGACCAGGACCTCTACGATTTCACCAACAATATCGTCAGTTTTGGTGGCGCCTCGGCGACCGGCAGCATCAGCCTCAATCAGCGCGTATACACCATCACCATCACCTGGGACGACTCCCGGGCCGCCAACAGTGCCAATACCCGTCGCAGCTTCGTGCTGACCAGTCGAGCCACCGTCGACCCGGTGGCCACGCCATGAGTCGCGTACAGAGAGGTTTCGGCTTGATCGAACTGCTGATCGCTCTGGCCTTGAGCCTGATCGTGGTGTTGGGCGTGGTGCAGGTATTCATTGCCGCGAAAAACACCTACGTCAGTCAGAACGCGGCTGCCACCATGCAGGAGGATGCGCGCTTTGTGTTGAGCAAGATGATCCAGGAAATCCGCATGGTCGGGATGTTCGGCTGTCTGGGGACGATCACTGATGCCAGTACGGCAGGGGATTTCAGTGCCGCGCAGATCACGCCGATCAATTGGGATAATGCCAATCTCAAGCTGACCCTGGTGACGGCGGATGTCGGCAGTAGCGGGGGGGCGCCGACCTGGACCGTGGTGTCGGATTGCCGCAACAGTGCGACCGCTTATACCGACGCGCGTGCACCGGTTTCGGGGCAGCTGGCCTTTCCGATCCGCCGGTTGATCTACAGCTTGAAGAATGGTCAGTTGACGATGGGTGTGGGCCGGGGCACGCCGACCCAATACGTGCTGGCCGATAACGTCAGCGCCTTCAACGTCAGCTTCGGCCTCGCCAGTTCCGCAACCGACACGGCCGCCTCCAGTTACAGCAGCAACCCGTCGGACCCGGCGCGCATCCGCAGCGTGCGTTTAAGCCTGACCCTCACCGACCCGAACAACCGGGTGGGCAATCAAACCTTCAACGTGGTTGCCGCCTTGCGCAACCGCTTGCCATGAGGGAAGGGCGGATGGGTGTTTCTCCAATGACCCCTTGTTCCCAGCGCGGCATGGCGCTGCTGGTCAGTCTGGTGTTCCTGTTGCTGCTGACACTGATCGGTATCTCATCCATGCAGAACGCTACCCTGCAGGAAAAAATGGCCGGCAGCGTGAGCTTGCGCAACCAGTCGTTCCAGGCCGCTGAAGCGGTGCTGCGTGTTGGCGAAAGCGCGGTGCAACTGGACAGTTATTCATTGGCGGTGTGCAGCGGCATCACCCAGTGCGCACCACCGGCCGAGTCCTCGACCGTCAAGGCTGCCGGGCTCAATTCCACCTCGGGGGTGACCTGGATCGCTTCCGGCAATGGTTTTTACGGTGTGCAAAACATCGGCACCACGCTGACGGCGGTGAATGTACCGAGCAACACCTCGGCCACGTTGTACCGGGTGACCGCCGTGGGCATCACGGGCAGCTCGCGCAGCGTGGTGGAGAGTATTTATGCGAAGTACTGAAAGGTGCGCGGGCCTTTGGCGGCAGCTGTGCGGCGTGGTGCTGGGGCTGTATCTCTCGGCCCCGGTCTATGCGTTCACGCCTTCGGACTCGCCCTTGTTGAGTGCCGCCGCGGTCGCGCCGAATGTGATGCTGGTGATCGACGACTCGGGGAGCATGAATAACATCATCTGGGCGCCGGGTTTCGATCCCACGGTCAGTCGCGCGCAAATTGCGATATGCAGCTCCAACGCCCTGTGCATCAGCGGCCAGAACCTGGACATG
Source organism: Pseudomonas fluorescens (assembly GCF_902498195.1). Taxonomy (GTDB): domain Bacteria; phylum Pseudomonadota; class Gammaproteobacteria; order Pseudomonadales; family Pseudomonadaceae; genus Aquipseudomonas; species Aquipseudomonas fluorescens_BU. The sequence continues at coordinate 262,977 of NZ_CABVIY010000009.1, forward strand.
AGCGACACCAACATTTCCCTGTCGAGCCTGAATCGCGGCGGTTGCTCGACCAGTGGCAACTGGTACGGGTTCTATCGCGGTTTCCTTGGGCTGACGCCGGTTTGCCTGAAACTGCCTGACCCGGTGGGCAATGAAAACACCCGTTACACCGCAAACTACCTGGCGTACCTGCTGGGCCTGGCCAACGGCGCCAATCGTGACTTCACCACCGGCGCCAACGCGATCCCCAACGATTACCGCATCAGCGTGGCGCAGGACGTTTCCACCAGCCTGGTCAGCAGCAATCGCACGTTGCGTATCGGCCTGGCCACCTTCAATCCACCGGTCAACAACAATCCCGGCAACGGCGGGTTCATCGCCCGGGCGGTCAGTGACCTGTCGGTGGATGCCAACTACAACGCGCTGATCGCCTCGATCAATGGCTTGAGTGCCGTGGCCAACACGCCGTTGGCGGAGACCTATTACGAAGTGACGCGCTACCTGCGTGGCATGGCGCCTTACTACAACTCGACGCCCGCCACCTACACCAGTCCGATCCAGTACCGCTGCCAGAAAAACTACGGCGTGGTGATTACCGATGGCTTGCCCACCTATGACCGGACATTCCCCACTAATGATCCGCTCGGTGGCACTCGCCTGCCGAACTGGGACGGCAACAGCGCCAACGACGGCGACAACCTGAACGGTGACGGGGAAGGGGACACGCTGTACCTGGATGACATCGCCAAGTTCGCCTTCGACATCGACATGCGTTCCACCGGGACCGACCTGGCAAATAAAAGCTGGAACGCCGCGGATTTTCCCAAGCAGAACTTGAACACTTACACCGTGGGTTTTACCGCGGCGAATCAGATGCTGTCGGACGCCGCCAGCTACGGCCAGGGCAAGTACTACCAGGCCACCGACAGTGCCGGGCTGAACGCCGCATTGTCCTCGGCCTTGAGTGAAATCACCTCCAAGGCCGGTTCCGGTGGCAGTGGCGTCACCAACGGGACGGTGCTGACCAGCGGCAGCAGTTACTTCCAGACCAGCTACGACCCCAAGGACTGGCGCGGCACAATCAAGGCTTTTGGTTTCAACGCCAATGGCACGGTCAATACCGGCTCGGTGCTGTGGACTACCGACACCGCCATCGTGCCCGGTGCCACGGCGCCGACCTATCAATCCTGGAACAGCCAGACCAATACCGCAGTCACCCTGGCTTACGCCAACTTTTCCACGGCCCAGCAAGCCGTCCTCAGTCAGGGGCTGCCGACCGGCATTACCGGTAGCGACCTGGTGGAGTGGAGCAAGGGCACCAACAAGACCGGCCTGAAGGTGCGCAGCGCGCTGCTCGGTGACATCGTCAACTCGCCGCTGGCCCTGGCGTCACCGACGGATAAAACCGCTTCCGATCTGTCGGGTGACACCACCTACAGCACCTACCTGGCGACCAAGGCGGCCAACATGAGCGCCAGCCTGGTGGTCAATTCCAACGACGGCTTCGTCGACATCATCAATACCGGTAACGGCACGCGTCGTTACGCTTACATGCCGTCCAGTGTCTTGCCGTCGCTGCGCTACATCGCCGACACCACGTACATCAACGGCGTCAGCCATAAATTCCTGGTGGACGGGCAGGTGGCCGTGTTCGACGCCCAACTCAACAGTGCCTGGAAAACCCTCGCGCTGGGCGGCACGGGCGCGGGCGGTCGCACCTTCTATGCGCTGCAACTGTTCGATGCGGCGGCGGGCAATGTGCCGAAAGCCCTGTGGGAGTTCAGTGCGCCGGCCACGGCCAATACGTCGAACGCGTTCAACGACCTGGGATATGCCTACGCTCGCCCGGAAGTGGCACGCCTGGCCGACGGCCGTTGGGCCGCGTTCATCGCCAACGGCTACGGCAGCAATTCCGGGGTGGCCGCGTTGTATGTGGTGGATGTTCGCGATGGGTCGTTGATCAGGAAAATCGTGGTCGACAGCACTGAAACCACCAATGGTTTGTCCTCGGTCAAACTCAAGGTCAACTCGCAGAATGTGGTGCAGGCGGCCTATGGTGGCGACTTGCAAGGGCGGTTGTGGAAGTTCGACCTGAGCAGCACCGGCACGGACAACTGGGGCGTGGCGTTTGCCGGCAAGCCGCTGTTTACCGCTGCGGGCGGCGCCACTCAGCCGATTACGGCGCAGCCCTTGCTGGCGGATAATCCCCTGGGCGGCAAGGTGGTGTTTTTCGGCACCGGGAAATTCAACGAGACTGCCGACAAGACCAACAAGGATCTGCAAGCGTTCTACGCGGTCTGGGATGCCGACGGCGGTTCCGGGCAGATCACCACCTCCAGTTTGCAGGCCCAGGCAATCACGGGCGTGTTCTCGGGAAGCACCGGACAACTGATCACCACCAGCCAGAACGAGGTGACTTACCCGGCGGAAAAGGGCTGGTATCTGCCGCTGGTGTATAACAACGCGCTGACCGGCGAGCGGGTGATCAATCAGGCCAGCCTGGTGCTCGGGCGGATCATTTTCACAACGGCCAGCGTAGACACCACCGACCCCTGCGCAAGCTTCGGTACTGGCAAACTGGTCGAACTCGATGCGTTCAGCGGTAAGATGCTCAATTACGCGGTGCTCGACACCACGGGCGACGGCGTGGTCGACAGCACTGATGCGGTGTCCAGCGGGGTGGTGTTTACCGGAGGCAACCCGACCCTGAACGCTATCGTCAATGGCGCAACCCGCAAAATCGTGAACGATTCCAGTGGCAACATCACCACGCTGGTGGAAAAATCCGGCGGCGGCAGCCGTCGCATCATGTGGCGACAAATACAGTAAGCGAGAGTTGAGGCATGCACAGATCCAACCGCGGTTTTACCCTGATCGAAATCATGATCGTGATTGCGATCATCGGGATTGTCATGACCATCGCCATGCCGAGCTTTACGGAGTATCTGAACAAAGGGCGCCGAACCGAAGTGGCCGGCCTGCTTTCCGAGCAGGCGCAGATCCTCGAACGCTTTTACTCACAAAAGAACATCTACACAGGTGCCACCGGCCTTAGTGCTGGCAACGATTACTACACCATCACGCCGACGCTGACCGATCAGACCTTCCTGCTGACAGCCGTGCGCAAGGCTGGAAAAAGCATGGCCACTGACAAGTGCGGTGATTTCACCCTCACCAATACCGGTGTCCGCAGCATGGTCAACGCCACGGCGGGCCTGACCACCAAGGATTGCTGGGGTCGCTGAGTTTTCTTTTCGGACGCCTTTTGCGTCCTCTGTCTATCTATCGGTTGGATCAAAACATGATCAGGCAACAGCAAGTGGTGATTGTCGGCGGTGGGGTAATCGGTCTGCTGACGGCCTTCAATCTCGCGCCCGAAGTGCAGAGCGTTGTGCTGCTGGACCGTTCGAATGTCGGTCAGGAGTCGTCCTGGGCGGGTGGCGGGATCGTGTCGCCGCTCTATCCATGGCGTTACAACCCGGCAGTCACCGCGTTGGCCCATTGGTCACAGGATTTTTATCCACAACTGGGCGAGCGCCTGTTTGCCGCCACCGGGGTCGATCCCGAAGTGCACACCACTGGCTTGTATTGGCTGGATCTGGATGACGAAGCCGAGGCGCTGGCCTGGGCTGCGCGGGAGAACCGTCCGTTGCGGGCTGTGGATATCTCGGCGGCCCACGATGCGGTGCCGGTGCTGGGGGGCGGTTTTTCCCGGGCGATCTACATGGCCGACGTGGCCAACGTGCGCAATCCGCGGCTGGTGAAATCCCTCAAGGCGGCGCTGCAGGCACTGCCGAACGTGACGATCCATGAGCAGTGCGAAGTCAGCGGGTTTATTCGCGAGGACGACAAAGTGGTTGGCGTGCAGACGTCTACGGGCGCGATCCACGGCGATGAAGTGGTGCTGACTGCTGGCGCCTGGAGTGGCGATTTGCTCAAGAGCCTGGGCCTTGAGTTGCCAGTCGAACCGGTGAAGGGGCAGATGATTCTCTACAAGTGCGCGGCAGATTTTCTGCCGAGCATGGTGTTGGCCAAGGGGCGGTATGCGATCCCGCGCCGCGACGGGCACATCCTGATTGGCAGTACGCTGGAGCACGAAGGCTACGACAAGACGCCGACCGACTCGGCGCTGGAAAGCCTCAAGGCCTCGGCGGTGGAGTTGATACCCGCGTTGGCGGATGCCGAAGTGGTGGGGCATTGGGCCGGCTTGAGGCCGGGTTCGCCGGAAGGCATTCCCTACATTGGCCGGGTCCCGGGGTTTGACGGGTTGTGGCTCAACTGCGGGCATTTCCGCAATGGCTTGGTGCTGGCGCCGGCGTCGTGTCAGTTGTTTGCCGATGTGATGCTGGGGCGCGAGCCGATTATTGATCCGGCGCCGTATGCGCCGACCGGGCGGATCTGAAGCAAAATCAAAAGATCGCAGCCTGCGGCAGCTCCTACAAGTACGTTTCCTGTAGGAGCTGCCGCAGGCTGCGATCTTTTAACATTTCAATCCAGCCCTAATTTCTTCAGCCTGTAGCGCATCGAACGAAACGACAAATTCAACCGCTGAGCCGCCGCCGTGCGGTTCCAGCGGGTTTCCTCCAGCGCCTGGAGAATCAACTGGCGTTCGACGTTTTCCAGATAGGCCTCCAGATTGTCGATCTGCGTCAGGTCCGGCACGCTCCCTTCCGCAGTACAGTTACCTTCGGCCAGTCGCAAGTCGCCGGCTTCGATCTGCTTGTTTTCGCACAGCGTGTGCGCCCGTTCGAGCATGTTCTCCAGTTCCCGCACATTGCCCGGGAATCGGTAGCTTTTCAGCGCTTCAAGGGCTTGCGGGTGAAGTTTTGCAACCGCTTGCCCCGTCTCGGCGGCCAGGCGCTTGAGCACATGGCCGGCAAGCGTTTCGATATCGTCGCGACGCTCGCGCAAGGACGGCACCCGCAGTTCGATCACGTTCAGCCGGTAGTACAAATCCTGGCGAAAGCGCTCGGCAGCGACTTCAGTGGCGAGGTCTTTGTGGGTGGCGCAGAGAATGCGTACGTCGACCACCATTTCCTGCTGCCCGCCGACGCTGCGCACGGCTTTCTCCTGAATGGCCCTCAGCAGTTTGACCTGCATCGGCAACGGCAGGTCGGCCACTTCGTCGAGGAACAGGGTGCCGCCGTGGGCGGCCTGGAACAGGCCGGGCTTGTCTTCGATGGCGCCGCTGAAGCTGCCTTTGCGATGGCCGAAAAACTCGCTTTCCATCAGCTCCGACGGGATGGCGCCGCAATTGACCGGAACAAAGGGTTGGTTGGCGCGTGGTCCACGGTCATGGATCAGGCGCGCGACCAGTTCCTTGCCGCTGCCGGATTCGCCGCTGATGTACACCGGGGCCTGGCTGCGCGCCAGTTTATCGATCTGTTTACGCAGGTTGCGCATGGGCAATGAATCACCCAGCAAGCGGCGATCGATCGCAAGGCCGGGGGTGGGCAGCAGCAGGGCGCTGGTGACCAGTTCCCGCAGGCGGGTGAGGTCCACCGGTTTGCTCAGGAAGTCGAAGGCGCCGGCCTTGAGGGCGTTGATCGCGGTATCGACACTGCCATACGCGGTGATCATGGCCACCGGCACTTGCGGGTAGCGTTGCTGGATATGCTGGACCAGTTCAAGACCGGTGCCGTCCGGCAGGCGCATGTCGGTCAGGCACAGATCGAAACTCTCGCGCTTGAGCAGGGCCAGGGCCTCGCCAGCGTTGCGGGCACTCCAGGTATCGAGCTTCATCCGTCCCAGGGTGATTTCCAGGAGTTCGCGGATGTCCGGTTCGTCGTCGACGATCAGGACTTTTTGCCGTGGGCTCATGTTCAACTTTGTTTCCGTCCGTGAGCAAAGGTGATGCGAAAGCAGCCGCCGCCTTGGCGTGGTTTGAAGTCTAGGCGCGCCTGGTTGCTTTCGCACAGCTCACGGGACAGATACAGCCCCAGGCCGGTGCCCTGGTGGCTGGTGGTGAAAAACGGTTCGAATAATTGCGCTTGATGGTCCGGGGTGACGCCGGGGCCATCGTCGACGATGTCGAGGATCGGCAACTGGCTATCCGGATCGGTGAACAACTCCAGCCAGACCTGCGCCTGATCGTGGCACTGGGCGCTGTGGCGCCAGGCGTTGCGTATCAGGTTGTCGAGAATCTGGTTCAACTGGTTCGGGTCCATCAAGGTCTTGAAGTCACCGGGGGCGATGTGCAGATGGATCTGCTGGCGCTCGGTCGCGCCCTCGCGGATTTCGGAGACGAACTGTTGCAGCCAGGGCTTCAGGTCCAGCCGTTGCGCAACGGTTTGCTGGCGGCGGGACAATTGCAGGACGTTTTCGATAACCCGATTCATTCGCTGAGAGTGGTCTTGGATAATCTGGGTCAGACGTTGATCCGCGCTGTTCAGTTCCTCGGATTCTCGTAATAGCTGCGCGGCGTGACTGATGGCGCCCAGCGGGTTGCGGATTTCGTGGGCAATGCCGGCGGTCAGGCGCCCGAGGGCGGCAAGCTTCAGCTGTTGGGCCTGCTGGGCGATCTGGGCGAGGTCTTCGAGAAAGACCAGGGTCTGGTGCTGCGGGCTCGGGGCCAGCGCAATGAAGCTCGGTTGCAGCTCCATGCCGCTACCAGCGACTTTCAGGCTTTGGGGGCGCAGCGTTGGGTTGCTGAGCCACAGGTGCAGGCGTTCGACCAGCGCGGGCACATGGTCGTCGATCAGGCAGCCTTCCAGGGGGCCGCAGCCGAGCAGTGACAGGGCACTGTGGTTGGCCAGTTGCACGCGCCGCTGCTCGTCGAGCACCAGAATACCGGTGCGCATGCGTTGCAGGATCAGGGCATTGAGCGCTTCCAGGCCAACGACTTCGCTGGCCTTCTGCTCCGCCAGGGTTTCACTGACTTGCAGGCGTCGCATCAAGGCTTGCACCAACAGCGCCGCGGCAAAACACAGCGCGCCGAGGGTGCCGACCTGCAAATAATCATTGGGACTGGGGAGATGGCTGATGTTCAGCAGGAAACTCGAACCGACGATACCGAGGGCACCGACGGCGGCAATCAGCAGGCCGATGCGTCTTCGCAGCAACGTATTGCTGATGGCCACCGAGACGATCAGCAAGTTGCCAATGGCGCTGCCCACGCCGCCGCCCGCGAAGAACAGAGCGCACAGCAGCAAGATGTCGAGCAGCGCCAGGCTGAACAGTTGCGCCGGGTGGCGGGTGTTCTCGAAGAACACCACCAGCAGAATATTCAGCACCAGATACAACCAACTGCCATTGCGCAGCAGTTCGTCATTGGCTGAGGTCAGCAACCGGTTGTCCATGTTGCTGGAGATCAGCAGCACCAGGATGATGCCGACGCTTAACCGGTAGAGATGATAAAGGCGCAGCAGTCGCTGGGCCTGTTTGTCGCCGTGAGTGGACGACTCAGCGATCACTGGAACCGGGGCCTTGCTCCAGATGAGCCTGGCTGCAATACCACTGTTGTTGCAAACTCACGGCGCGATCACGGGGCAAGTGCACGCCGCAATGGGCGCAGCGAACCATCGGTGCAGCTTCCAGCTCGGCAGATGACTTGGGCGCGGCAGCCTGGCCCTTGTATTTGCGCCAGAACCACACGGCGGCGGCAATCACGGCGATCCAGAATAATAAACGAAGCATGATGAGCGGCTTTTTGACGGATGAACCCGCAGTTTAGCCGGGGGACATGGCAGGCGCACAGCGCAATTGTTCTGTGCAAAAACAGCTCAACAAAAAAGGGAGACTCAAGAGTCTCCCTTTCGGTGCCGCCGGTCGTGTCAGTCGAACACGCCGAAGGTCATGTAGCTGAACCACGAGCGATCGTCGTTGTTGCCTTCGGCTTCGTGATTTTCTTCTTCGATTACGTCACCGTCTGCATCTTTAGGCTTGAGTTCGCTAGGAATGGCGTCCTTGGCATCCTGGAACTGCTTCTGCACGTCCTGGTTGGCGCGGGTTTCGCCTGGTGGCAGCGGCGGACGGGATTCGATCAGGCCCAGGGTGGCCTTGCTCAACCACGAACGGTTGTCGGCTTCGGCGACCGACGGCACGAACTGACCATCCACCAGGCTTGGGTGGTTCGGGTAGTTGAGTTTCAGGGTTTCGAGGCTGGTGGCCGCCAGGTCGTCCAGGTGCAGGCGCTGGTAGGATTCAGTCATCACCGCCAGGCCGTCACCAACGGATGGGGTTTCCTGGAAGTTTTCCACCACATAACGGCCACGGTTCGCAGCGGCGACGTAGGCCTGACGGGTCAGGTAGTAGTCGGCCACGTGAATTTCGTAGGCCGCCAGCAGGTTGCGCAGATAGATCATGCGCTGCTTGGCGTCCGGCGAGTAGCGGCTGTTGGGGAAGCGGCTGGTCAGCTGGGCGAACTCGTTATAGGAGTCGCGAGCGGCGCCCGGGTCACGCTTGGTCATGTCCAGCGGCAGGAAACGCGACAGCAGGCCGACGTCCTGGTCGAAAGACGTCAGGCCCTTGAGGTAGTAGGCGTAGTCGACGTTCGGATGCTGCGGATGCAGGCGAATGAAACGCTCGGCGGCGGCTTTTGCAGCCTCGGGCTCGGCGTTCTTGTAGTTCGCGTAGATGAGTTCGAGTTGGGCCTGGTCGGCATAGCGACCGAACGGATAACGTGATTCCAGGGCCTTCAACTTGGCGGTTGCGCTGGTGTAGCTGTTGTTGTCCAGATCGGCCTGAGCCTGTTGGTACAACTCGACTTCACTCAGGTTTTCGTCTACGACTTCCTTCGATGAGCAAGCAGCGGTCAATGCGAGGATGGCGATCAGCAGCAGGTGTTTCACTTGCATGGCGGCTTGCGTCCCTATGACGGCCGCTGTCTTGGGCGTGGCCGTCCTGTTATGATGAGCGCCCCGTTGAATAGCCTCGGGGCAAAAGACGCCGTATTTAACCACAAGCGCGCAGCCGAAACCAAAGGCTGTGCCGACGCCTAGTCTGAGCATGTCCGATAAAATTGAACTTCGCGCAGAGGTGCCGTCCGAATTGGGCGGCCAACGCCTCGATCAAGTCGCCGCACAATTATTCGCTGAGCACTCGCGCTCGCGCCTTTCCGCCTGGATCAAAGACGGCCGCCTGACTGTGGATGGGGCGGTTATCCGCCCGCGAGACATCGTTCACGGTGGCGCCATTCTTGAACTCACTGCCGAGCAGGAAGCTCAGGGCGAATGGGTCGCTCAAGACATTGCCCTGGACATCGTCTATGAAGACGACGACATCCTGGTGATCAACAAGCCCGCGGGCCTGGTGGTGCATCCGGCTGCCGGCCACGCCGACGGCACGCTGCTCAACGCCCTGCTGCACCATGTGCCGGACATCGTCAACGTGCCCCGCGCCGGTATCGTGCACCGTCTGGACAAGGACACCACCGGTCTGATGGTGGTGGCCAAGACCATCCAGGCGCAGACGCAACTGGTGACACAGTTGCAGAGCCGCAGCGTCAGCCGCATCTATGAATGCATCGTGATTGGCGTGGTGACCGCCGGCGGCAAGATCAACGCGCCAATCGGTCGTCATGGCCAGCAGCGCCAGCGCATGGCCGTGATGGAAGGGGGCAAGCAAGCCGTCAGCCATTACCGCGTGCTCGAACGTTTCCGCTCCCACACCCACGTGCGGGTGAAGCTGGAAACCGGTCGTACGCACCAGATTCGCGTGCACATGGCGCACATCAACTTCCCGTTGGTCGGAGATCCTGCCTATGGCGGTCGTTTCCGTATCCCGCCGGCCGCCAACCCGACCATGGTCGAGTCGTTGAAAAACTTCCCGCGTCAGGCGCTGCATGCGCGGTTTCTGGAGCTGGATCACCCGACGACCGGTAAACGCATGAGCTGGGAGTCGCCGCTGCCGGAAGACTTCGTCTGGTTGCTGACCCTGCTCAAGCAAGACCGCGAGGCGTTCGTCGGATGAGTGACTGGCTGATTCCTGACTGGCCCGCGCCGGCCGGGGTCAAGGCCTGTGTCACCACCCGTGCGGGTGGCGTCAGTCTGGCGCCATTCGACAGCCTCAACCTGGGCGATCATGTCGACGACAGCCCCGAGGCTGTCGCCGAGAATCGCCGTCGTCTGACCGATCAGTTCTCCATTCGACCGGCCTGGTTGCAGCAGGTCCACGGTATTGCCGTGGCTGATGCCGATCCGGATCAGGTGGTTACCGCTGATGCCAGTTGGACATCGACTCCTGGTATCGCCTGCGCCGCAATGACCGCCGATTGCCTGCCTGCACTGTTTTGTGACCGTGCCGGCACTCGCGTTGCAGCGGCTCACGCCGGTTGGCGCGGGTTGGCGGCGGGTGTGCTGGAAGCGACTTTCGACAGTCTGGCCGTGCCACCTGCCGAGGTGCTGGTCTGGCTGGGTCCGGCCATTGGCCCGAAAGCCTTTGAAGTGGGGCCTGAAGTTCGGGAAACCTTCATCGAGCAACTGCCTGAGGCTGTTGAAGCCTTTGTGCCGAGTCAAAACGAAGGCAAGTTCATGGCCGACATCTATATGCTGGCGCGCCTGCGTCTGGCAGTTCGTGGTGTCACCGCAGTCTATGGTGGCGGATTTTGCACCGTGACTGACCCGCGCTTCTTTTCTTACCGCCGTGCGCCCCGCACCGGTCGATTCGCCTCCCTTATCTGGCTCGAACGCTAGACTGTTCTGACCTGCATCAACGTCACGACGCTTGAAACTCCCAGAATCGACCGCATCTATTGTGGTATCTGGCAGGTTTCTTCATTCAGGATGTTTTATAGGTCCGGCCTGCTCAAAAGGAAGGTGACCCATGCGTATAGACCGTTTAACCAGCAAATTGCAGTTAGCGTTGTCCGATGCCCAATCCCTGGCCGTCGGTCTCGATCATCCCGCCATTGAACCGGCGCATTTGATGCAGGCTCTGCTTGAACAGCAGGGCGGTTCGATCAAGCCCCTGCTGATGCAGGTGGGCTTTGACGTCAACAGCCTGCGTAAAGAGCTGACCAAAGAGCTCGACCAGCTGCCGAAAATCCAGAACCCGACCGGCGACGTCAACATGTCGCAGGACCTGGCGCGCCTGCTCAATCAGGCCGATCGCCTGGCCCAGCAGAAGGGCGACCAGTTCATTTCCAGCGAGCTGGTGTTGCTCGCCGCCATGGACGAAAACAGCAAGCTGGGCAAGTTGCTGCTGGGCCAGGGTGTCAGCAAGAAAGCCCTGGAAAATGCGATCAACAACCTGCGTGGTGGCGAGGCGGTCAATGACCCCAACCACGAAGAGGCGCGCCAGGCGCTGGACAAGTACACCGTCGACCTGACCAAGCGTGCCGAGGACGGCAAGCTCGATCCGGTGATTGGCCGTGACGACGAAATTCGCCGGACGATCCAGGTCCTGCAACGCCGTACCAAGAACAACCCGGTACTGATCGGTGAGCCTGGCGTCGGTAAAACCGCCATCGCCGAAGGGTTGGCCCAGCGCATCATTAATGGCGAAGTGCCGGACGGCCTGAAAGGCAAACGGTTGCTGTCCCTGGACATGGGGGCGCTGATCGCCGGTGCCAAGTATCGCGGCGAGTTCGAGGAGCGGCTCAAAGCGCTGCTCAATGAGCTGTCGAAGCAGGAAGGGCAGATCATTCTGTTCATCGACGAACTGCACACCATGGTCGGCGCCGGCAAGGGCGAAGGCTCGATGGATGCGGGCAACATGCTCAAGCCGGCCCTGGCGCGCGGTGAGCTGCATTGCGTCGGTGCGACCACGCTCAACGAGTACCGCCAATATATAGAGAAGGACGCGGCCCTCGAACGGCGCTTCCAGAAGGTCTTGGTGGACGAGCCGAGCGAAGAAGACACCATCGCGATCCTGCGTGGCTTGAAAGAACGCTACGAGGTTCACCACAAGGTGGCGATCACCGACGGCGCGATCATTGCGGCGGCCAAGCTCAGCCATCGCTACATCACGGACCGTCAGTTGCCGGACAAGGCCATTGACCTGATCGACGAAGCCGCCAGCCGCATCCGCATGGAGATCGACTCCAAGCCGGAAGTGCTGGACCGCCTGGAGCGTCGTCTGATTCAGCTGAAGGTGGAATCCCAGGCACTGAAGAAAGAGAGCGACGAAGCGGCGATCAAGCGCCTGGAAAAACTCCAGGAAGAAATTGCTCGCCTGGAGCGTGAGTACTCGGATCTTGAAGAGATCTGGAACTCGGAAAAAGCCGAGGTCCAGGGATCGGCGCAGATCCAGCAGAAAATCGAGCAGTCCCGTCAGGAACTGGAAGCCGCACGCCGCAAAGGCGACCTGAACCGCATGGCCGAGTTGCAGTACGGGGTGATCCCGGACCTGGAGCGCAGCCTGCAAATGGTCGACCAGCACGGCAAAAGCGAAAACCAGTTGCTGCGCAGCAAGGTGACTGAAGAAGAGATCGCCGAAGTCGTGTCGAAGTGGACGGGTATTCCCGTGTCGAAAATGCTCGAGGGCGAGCGCGACAAGCTGATGAAGATGGAAAGTCTGTTGCACCAGCGTGTGATCGGCCAGGACGAAGCGGTGGTGGCGGTTTCCAACGCGGTGCGGCGTTCTCGCGCCGGGTTGTCCGACCCGAATCGCCCGAGCGGATCGTTCATGTTCCTCGGCCCGACCGGTGTCGGTAAAACCGAGCTGTGCAAGGCGCTGGCCGAGTTCCTGTTCGATACCGAAGAGGCGATGGTGCGCATCGACATGTCCGAGTTCATGGAGAAACATTCCGTGGCTCGCTTGATTGGCGCGCCACCAGGGTATGTAGGTTATGAAGAGGGCGGTTACCTGACCGAGGCGGTGCGTCGCAAGCCTTATTCGGTGATCCTGCTGGACGAGGTCGAGAAGGCGCACCCGGATGTGTTCAACATCCTGCTGCAAGTGCTGGAAGACGGCCGGTTGACTGACAGCCATGGTCGCACGGTGGATTTCAAGAACACCGTGATCGTCATGACCTCCAACCTGGGCTCGGTGCAGATCCAGGAACTGGTGGGTGATCGTGAAGCCCAGCGGGCGGCGGTGATGGATGCGATTTCCTCGCACTTCCGGCCGGAGTTCATCAACCGGGTCGACGAAGTGGTGATCTTCGAGCCATTGGCGCGAGATCAGATCGCCGGCATCACCGAGATCCAGTTGAGCCGTCTGCGCAGTCGCCTGACCGAGCGGGAGCTGAAACTGGAGCTGAGCCCTGAGGCCATGGATAAGCTGATCGCGGTCGGTTACGACCCGGTGTATGGCGCACGTCCACTCAAACGTGCGATCCAGCGCTGGATCGAAAACCCGCTGGCCCAGCTGATTCTATCGGGTCGATTCATGCCGGGGGATACGGCCACGGGCACGGTGGAGAACGACGAGATCGTTTTCGGCTGAGCCTGAATGGCAGCACAAAAAAAGGAGGCCTCGCATTGCGAGGCCTTTTTTTCGCCAGGCTGTTGAACTTAAAGGAAAAGGCTTGTAAAGTGCGCCCCGCAGTAAGTCACCCGGTAGGGTTTCTGCTCCCCAAGCAGGAATCTGAAATAAGTTGCAAATCATTAACTTGAAAGCGATTTAGGGGGTTGACAGAGGTGTTTAAGATTGTAGAATAGCGCGCCTCAGACACACGAACGCAGCGATGCGAACGGGTCGAAGAGAACGCAGTAAAGCTTCACCGTAGTAAATTGAAATATGTAGTTCCGTGATAGCTCAGTCGGTAGAGCAAATGACTGTTAATCATTGGGTCCCAGGTTCGAGTCCTGGTCACGGAGCCAATTTCAAACCGGGGTATAGCGCAGTCCGGTAGCGCGCCTGCTTTGGGAGCAGGATGTCAGGAGTTCGAATCCCCTTACCCCGACCATTTTTGGGTCGTTAGCTCAGTTGGTAGAGCAGTTGGCTTTTAACCAATTGGTCGTAGGTTCGAATCCCACACGACCCACCATTTTTGAAACCAGTTAACGCTGGAATCGAATCTTAAGATCAGACGCCAAAAGCTCTGTTCGCAGAAGGCGCCTCTCGAAGGTGCCTTTTTTTTACCGGGGTATAGCGCAGTCCGGTAGCGCGCCTGCTTTGGGAGCAGGATGTCAGGAGTTCGAATCCCCTTACCCCGACCATATTAAAAATCCTCGTATCGAAAGATACGGGGATTTTTTTTGCCTTCGAAAAAAGTATTCACTTCAAGTCATCGTACAACTTGCCGATAACGAGCTGTCGGGGCGTTGCCCTCCACTCAAGCCAATAAAAACAAAGGCGCTCGTTATGTTTCTTCGTCAGTTGAATATTGCCCCTCGTGCTGCGCTGGGTTTTGCCTTGATCGCGGTGCTCGTGGCGCTGCTGGGGATTTTTGCCCTGGGGCAGATGTCGAGCATTCGCGAGAGCGAGGTGGCGGTGGAGAAACAATGGCTGCCGAGTATTCGCGGCGGTGACGAGATCCGCGAAATCATGCTGCGCATTCGCACCATTTCCCTGCGCATGGCGCTGGATCAGGACCCGAAGAATATTGCGCAGTACCGCAGCCAGATGGATACCCGGGACAAGGAGCTGAGCGAGAAAATCGCCGCCTATGACAGGCTGGTCACCACGCCCGAAGGCAAGGCGTTGTACGACCAATTCAAGAGCACCTTCACGGCCTATCGCGCCGGTATCGCGCAATCCTTCACCCTGGCTGAACAGGGGCGTCGCGATGAACTGACCAAGCTGTTGCTGGTGGACATGAAAACCGTGGTCGACGGCTCCGGCAAGCAACTCAGTGATCTGGCGCAGCTATTCACCGAGCAAGTCGCCGCCGAAAGCGAGAAGTCCAAGGCGCACTACGAAACGTCGCGCACGATTGTCAGCCTGTTTATCGCCCTCGCGGCCCTGGCGACCGTCGCCCTGGCCATGTTGCTGACCCGCAGCATCGTGCGCCCGCTCAGTGAGGCCGTGAGTGCTGCCGAGCACGTCGCCCAAGGTGACCTGACCCATCCGATCGAAACCCACGGCAATGACGAAGTCAGCCGCTTGCTCAAGGCGCTGGCGGCCATGCAGCAGAACCTGCGGGAAACCCTGCAGGGCATCAGCGGTTCCGCCACGCAACTGGCGACGGCTGCTGATGAGTTGAATGCGGTGACCCTCGACAGCACCCAGGGGCTGCAACAACAGAACAACGAGATTGAACAGGCGGCCACGGCGGTCAATGAAATGACTACCGCCGTGGAAGAGGTCGCGCGCAATGCCGTCTCCACCTCCGATGCCACTCGCCAGTCCAGCGAATCGGCGCATCTGGGGCAGGAGCGGGTCAGCGAAACGGCCAGCGCCATCAGTTCACTGGCCCATGAGGTGCAAAGCACGGGAGAACTGGTGCAGTCCCTGGCCAATCAATCCCAGGACATCGGCAAGGTGCTGGATGTAATTCGCGCCATCGCCGAGCAAACCAACCTGCTGGCGCTGAATGCGGCGATTGAAGCGGCACGGGCGGGGGAGAGCGGTCGGGGTTTCGCAGTGGTGGCCGATGAAGTGCGGGCCTTGGCTTATCGCACACAGCAATCGACCCAGGAAATCGAGCAAATGGTCCAGGGTATGCGCAATGGTTCGAGCCTGGCCCTCGATGCCATGCACGCCAGCGCGTCCCGTGCCGCCAGTACGCTGGTGCTGGCCGAACGCGCAGGCGAGGCGCTGCAAACCATCACGGCTTCCGTGCATGAGATTCACGAGCGAAACCTGGTGATCGCCAGCGCGGCCGAAGAGCAGGCGCAAGTGGCCCGTGAGGTTGATCGCAACCTGGTGAACATTCGGGATTTGTCGGTGCGATCGGCCGCCGGGGCTGATCAGACCAGTGCATCGAGCCATGAACTGTCGCAACTGGCCAATGCCCTGCAGGGGATGGTGCGGCGGTTTCGGGTGTAACCCGACGCGATTCGCAAAGTGAAGGAGAGCACATGTGGGAGCGGGCTTGCTCGCGAATGCGGAATGTCAGTCGACATATTTACTGACTGACAGACCGCCTTCGCGAGCAAGCCCGCTCCCACACTGGACCGAGTTAGTGCAGTTTCAGTCGCGGCTCAGTCCCGCGCCCGATCTTGCTGCCCAGCATCAGCATCGCCGTGCGGAACGGCCCGTATAGCGCCATCTGGTGCATGCGGTACAGCGACACGTAAAACATCCGCGCCAGCCAGCCCTCAAGCATCACGCTGCCAGTGAGGTTGCCCATCAAGTTACCCACAGCGGAAAACCGCGACAGTGAGATCAGCGAGCCGTAGTCGGTGTACTTGTACTCAGGCAAGGCCTTGCCTTCGATCCGCAGCTTCAGCGATTTGGCCAGCAACGACGCCTGTTGATGCGCAGCCTGGGCGCGTGGTGGCACGTTGCGGTCGGTGCCCGGTTGCGGGCAGGCCGCGCAGTCACCGAAAGCGAAGATGTTCTCGTCGCGGGTGGTTTGCAGGGTCGGCAGCACTTGCAGCTGGTTGATGCGGTTGGTTTCCAGGCCATCGATGTCCTTGAGGAAACCCGGCGCGCGAATGCCCGCGGCCCAGACTTTCAGGCTGGCGTTGATCACTTTGCCATCGGCGGTGATCAAGGCATCGGCCGTCACTTCACTGACCGCCGCGTTGGTCATGACATTGACCCCGAGTTTCTCCAGGGTTTTATGCACAGGCCCGCCGATGCGTTCCGGCAGGGCTGGCAACACCCGTGGCCCGGCTTCGATCAGGGTGATGTGCATGTTTTCCGGTTTGATCCGGTCCAGGCCATAGGCTGCCAGCTCATGGGCGGCGTTGTGCAGTTCAGCGGCCAGCTCGACCCCGGTCGCGCCGGCGCCGACGATGGCCACGCTGATCTGCTCGACCTTGTCGGTCTGCCCGGCGTGGGCGCGCAGGTAGTGATTGAGCAATTGCTGGTGGAAGCGTTCGGCCTGCTTGCGGGTGTCGAGGAACAGACAGTGTTGCGCCGCACCCTGGGTGCCGAAATCGTTGGTGGTGCTGCCGACGGAAATCACCAGCGAGTCATAAGCCACTTCCCGCGCGGGCACCAGTTCCAGCCCGGCCTCGTCATAAGTGGCCGCCAGCTGGATTTTCTTCTGCGCGCGATCGAGTCCGCTCATGCGCCCCAACTGGAACTCGAAATGGTTCCATTTCGCCTGGGCGACATAGTTGAGTTCGTCTTCGGAAGAGTTCAGGGAACCGGCCGCCACTTCGTGCAACAGCGGTTTCCAGATGTGCGTCAGGTTCGCGTCGACCAGCATCACACTGGCCGTGCCGCGCTTGCCCAGAGTCTTACCCAGACGGGTAGCCAACTCCAGGCCGCCGGCGCCGCCGCCGACAATAACAATACGATGGGACATGGGGATAACTCGCAAGGCTAAAAGAAATCGGTGCGGTTACCCTCGCGAGCGCAATGCGGCTCATAGCGTCAGGTAACTGATAAAACGGCTCAACAGGCCCAAACCAATGGTCACTGCCAACACCAGCACCAGGAGCATCCACGGCCGGAAGGGCCGGCGCTCGACTCGGTGCTGGGACAACTGCAGGTACTCTTCGACATGCTTCTGGTCGTCGGGGTTCAGGCGGCTGGTCATAAAGGCCTCGTCAGGTAGACGTTGCTGAATGTGTAGAAGCTACAGGCTGATTTAACGAACGATGAACGGAGCATAGCCAGTGTCCGGGATGGGCTCGACGCTCACCGTGTCGTCCAGGCGAATGATGCCACTTTGTAACACCCGGGCGGTGATTCCGCCATGCCCGCGAACCGCCTGAAAGGTCCCGGGACCCAGGTTGTGTTGCAGGCGCGCGCACGGCTGGCACCAGCCGGTGGTTTCGAAAATCGCCTGGCCGATCCGGAAGCGCCGGCCCTTGAGGCTCAACAGATTGATCCCGCTGACAACCAGATTGCGCCGCAACTCTTCGGGCTTGACCGGTTGATGATCGGGACGGCCCATCAGCGAACTGATCACCGCCAGGTGCTCCCACTGAATCAGTGTCACCTGCCGCGCATTGCGCACGCCTGGCCGGGCGCGATCACCGGTTAAGCCGGCCTCGAGTCGTGCTTCCACGGCCTCCAGTTCGATCATTGGTGCATGAGGTTGTGGCCGCACGCCGATCCAGCGCACGCGGCCGACCTGCGGGACTTCGGCAATCAGCGCCTGCAGTGGGCTCACAGGCTGATCCCGACGTCGAACACAATGCTGCGCCCCAGGTTGCTGCGAAGGAAATCCGGTGCATCGGGATGCGCGAACAGCACGCGGGCGAAAGTCGGGCCTACCAGTGACAGCGAACGCCAGCCCTGGCGCAGGTATTCGGTGGGCGGCGGGAAATGACTGTTGAGGTCCAGCACTTCGCGCTTGAGGCTGGCGAAGGCGATGATGTCCAGCTCACCCAGATCCATGCCGCGTTCCTTGTAGTTATGTGCTTTTTTGCGCAAGGTCGGCGCCAGTCGCAGCAGGAACTCGTTGGCCGGTATGCGCCGGGGCTTGGCCTCGCGCCGTACCAGCTGGCTGAGGGAGAACGCGCTGCGCCGGCGTTGCAGCTCGTCGCGCCATTCATCGTTGAGGCGCCGCCCCTCGTCGAGGACGAAGAACACTTCGAAACTGGCATCGCGAAACAACACATCCGGTGGCTCACCCGCGGGGGCGAATTCGTCGGCACGATAAGGAATGTTCAAGCCTTGCAGCAGGCGCTGGCAGACCCAACGCTCACGCTCCCATTTGCGGGCATTGGACAGGAACGCGTTGGCTTGCTCGGCCGCAATGGTCAGCAGGCGTAAATAATCTGAGTCATCCATAGGCCCAAGCTTAGCGCTCAAATGTGATCGTAAAGAAAACAGTTTGTCGCGCCGCTGCGAATTCGCACGCGATATCCCCGCCTTAACGCCCGAATCCCCCCCTCTGCACAAAACGGATAGCGATCTGCGCAACGCGGATATTGACACGTGCCTGTCGTCATTACCCTCGGCAGTACGGGACGTTCGCCGCATTTGCGAGCCTCTTCAAAAACAACAACAAGAGATGAATGCCATGCGCAAAATCGACGTACATGAGGTTATCGACAAGGCTCGCTTCAACCGTTTCCACTGGATGGTGCTGTTCTGGTGTGCCCTGATCATCATCTTCGACGGTTACGATCTGGTGATCTACGGCGTGGTCCTGCCGATGCTGATGAAGGAGTGGGGGCTCAGCCCTCTGCAAGCCGGTGCCCTGGGCAGTTATGCCTTGTTCGGCATGATGTTTGGCGCGCTGTTCTTCGGCCCGCTGTCCGACAGGATCGGCCGTAAAAAAGCCATCACCATCTGTGTGATTCTGTTCAGTGGTTTCACCGTGCTCAATGGTTTCGCCAGGAATCCCACGGAGTTCGGCATCTGTCGCTTCATCGCCGGCCTGGGCATTGGCGGCGTGATGCCGAACGTGGTGGCGCTGATGAACGAGTACGCGCCGAAAAAAATCCGCAGCACCCTGGTGGCGATCATGTTCAGCGGGTACTCGGTGGGCGGCATGCTGTCCGCCGGGCTGGGCATCGTGCTGATCCCTTCTTTCGGCTGGCAGTCGGTGTTTTACGTGGCGGTCCTGCCGCTGCTGCTGTTGCCGCTGATCATGTACTTCCTGCCCGAGTCGGTGGGTTTCATGCTGCGCCAGGGGCGCAATGAAGAAGCGCGCGCCGTTCTGCAGCGCATCGAACCGTCCTACGTCGCGCAAGCCGATGATCAACTGCACATGAGCGAAGTGAAGGGCACCGGCACCCCGGTGTTGCAGCTGTTTCGCGAGGGGCGCGCGCTGCGCACGCTGATGCTGTGGCTGGCGTTTTTCTGCTGCCTGCTGATGGTCTACGCCTTGAGCTCCTGGCTGCCGAAACTGATGGCCAACGCCGGGTACAGCCTGGGTTCAAGCCTGTCATTCCTGCTGGTGCTGAACTTCGGCGCGATCTTCGGCGCAGTGGGCGGTGGTGTGCTGGGTGACAAGCTCAACCTGCCGCGCGTGTTGGCAGTGTTTTTCACCCTGGCCGCCGTATCGATCACCTTGCTGGGCATCAATAGCCCGATGCCGGTGTTGTACCTGCTGATTGCCATTGCCGGCGCCACCACCATCGGCTCGCAGATTCTGCTATATGCCTGCGCCGCGCAGTTCTACTCGATGAACATTCGTTCCACTGGTCTGGGCTGGGCGTCGGGCATCGGGCGTAACGGTGCGATCGTCGGACCTTTGCTGGGCGGTGCCCTGCTCGGGATCAGCCTGCCGCTGCAATTGAACTTCATGGCGTTTGCCTTGCCCGGGGCGATCGCCGCCATCGCCATGACCGTGTTCGCCATCAGCAGTCGGCGCACTGCCCGACTAATGTCGCAACAGGTTTCGCCTGACGGGGCTGCCGGCGAGGTTGCATGAAAAGGTTAATCCAAGACTTTTCCCTGTCGGCCGCCGTCGCCGGATTTATCGCCACGGTGATTTCCTACGCCGGCCCGCTGGTGATTATTTTTCAGGCCGCCGAGGCGGCCCACCTGTCGCGGGAGGTGCTGTCGTCGTGGGTCTGGGCGATTTCCATCGGCAGTGCTGTGCTCGGCATCGGTTTGAGCCTGCGCTACCGGGTGCCGGTGATCATTGCGTGGTCGGCGCCGGGCTCGGCGTTGTTGGTGGCGCTGCTGCCGGGGATCTCGATGCCGGAAGCAGTGGGGGCTTATCTGGTCAGCAGCCTGATCGTTTTCCTGGTCGGGGTGTCGGGGGCGTTCGACCGGATCATCGGCAAGCTGCCGGCAGCCGTGGCGGCCGCGATGCTGGCGGGGATTCTGTTCAGCTTCGGCACCGGGTTGTTCGTCTCGTTGCAGGGCAAGCCGTTGCTGGTGCTGGCGATGTTCGCCACGTACCTGGTGTGCAAACGGCTGATGCCGCGTTATGCCGTGCTGATGGTCCTGCTGGTGGGCTGTTCGATGGCGTTTCTCGCCGCAGATCTGCACAGCGACGCGCTGGTGATCGGTTTGGCCACGCCGGTGTGGATTACGCCGGCATTCAGCCTGAGCGCGACGCTGAACATCGCGTTGCCGCTGGTGATGGTGGCACTGACCGGCCAGTTCGTCCCCGGCATGGCGGTGCTGCGCGCCAGCGGCTACGCCACGCCGTCCGGACCGATTATCGCCAGCAGCGCGCTGGGCACGGCGCTGCTGGCGCCGTTCGGCTGCCACGGGCTGAACCTGGCGGCAATTACCGCGGCCATTTGCACGGGCCGCGAAGCCCACGAGGAACCGGGCAAACGTTACGTGGCGGGGATCGTGGGCGGTCTCTGTTACCTGGTGTTGGGGATCTTCGGCGCCACCCTGGTTTCGCTGTTTTCGGCGTTCCCCAAAGAACTCATCGCGGCCCTGGCCGGGCTGGCGCTGTTCGCCGCAATCGCCGGGGCATTGGCGGGTGCGATGGCGGTGCCGAGTGACCGTGAAGCCGCGCTGGTGACCTTTCTCACCACCGCGTCGGGCATGTCGCTGTTGGGTTTGTCCGCCGCGTTCTGGGGGCTGATTTTCGGCATGGTCACCCATTTGATCCTGAACGCCCGTCGCCCCGCCGCGCGCAGTGAAAGCGCTGCGGCCAAAGCACTTCTACCTGTCGATCAATAAAAATAAGAGAAAAAACGATGAAACAGATTCTTCCAGCAACCGGTTCAGTGTTGTCCATGGCGCTCGTCTCGAGTTTCTCCGCCGGGGCGACAGCCGCCGAGCGTGGCTTCGTCGAAGACACCACCGCCACCTTGCAAGCGCGCAACTACTACTTCAGCCGGGATTTTTCCGACATCGTCGGGGCCAACCAGCAGTCGAAGGCTGAAGAGTGGGCGCAAGGTTTCATCCTCAACGTTAAATCGGGATACACCCAGGGCACCGTCGGATTTGGCGTGGACTTGATCGGCCTGCTCGGGCTCAAGCTCGACAGCAGCCCGGACCGGGTCAATACCGGTCTGTTGCCGGTGCAGGACGACGGGCGCGCGGCCAATGATTACAGCCGTATCGAGGCAGCCTTGAAGGTGCGTTACTCCAAAACCGAACTGAAGGTGGGGGAGCTGCAACCCAACCTGCCCGTGCTGGTGTTCAGTGATATCCGCTTGCTGCCGCCCAGCTATCAGGGGGCAAGCATCAGTTCCAGTGAGATCAATGGCCTGACACTGCAGGCCGGTCATTTGAACTCGACCAGCCTGCGCAACGAGGCCGGCGACGAAAAAATGCAGGCCATGCTCGGCCACGTACCGCAACGTCAGGTCAGCAGTGACGGCTTCAATTTTGCCGGCGCCGATTACGCCTTCAACGATAAACGCAGCTCGGTCAGTTCCTGGTACGGGCAACTGGAAGATATCTACAACCAGCGATTCCTGGGGCTCAAGCACAGCGAGCCATTGGGAGACTGGACCCTGGGCGCGAACCTCGGTTACTTCGATTCGCGCGAAGACGGCAAAAAGCTGCTGGGCAACATCGACAATCAGGCGTTTTTCTCCCTGTTGTCGGCCAAGCGCGGTGGTCACACCTTTTACGTCGGTTATCAGGGCATGTTCGGCGACAGCGCTTTCCCGCGGGTCTTTGCCAACATCTCACCGCTGGGCAACGAAGTGCCGACCTATGAGTTCGCCTATACCGACGAGCGCTCCTGGCAAGTGCGTTACGACTACGACTTCGCGGCCCTCGGCGTGCCGGGGCTGACCAGCACCGTGCGCTACATCACCGGCAACAATGTCGATACCGGGCAAGGCTTTGAAGGCAAGGATCGCGAGCGCGACCTGGACATCGGCTACGTGTTGCAGAGCGGCAGCCTCAAAGGCCTGGGCATCCGTGTGCGCAATGCCATGGCGCGCTCCAACTACCGCAGTGATATCGATGAAAACCGCTTGATCCTGAGTTACACCTGGTCGCTGCTATGAACCAGTGATCACAGGTTGCTCGTGCAATCGCCCATGACCTCGTAGGTCACTCGGTGGGTCTGGCCCTGATGATCGACATACACCATGGTCGCCGGCACCACACCGCAGGCGGTCGCGGTGTCTGACACGGAAACCACCTTGGCGATGTCCAGCGGTTGCGCCGGGTTGTACGGGGTAGCGGCTGGCTCGCTGGTGGCGGCCATTGCGGAGGTGGCGATGAGGGTCAGAAACAGCGTGCTAAGGGTTTTCATGTTGTTGGCTCGGGGTTGATTCTGATGCTTGAAGTTTAGACTTTGGTCGCAAGTGATAAAGAGCTGTTCCGCTGATTCAGCCTTGCAGGAAACGTAACAATCGGCGCGATCCTGTAGGCGAGGGCTCTGCTCGCGATGGACGTTAACGATGACGCGTACGGCCTGAAGGACCGCGTTGTCCTGGCGTTTTTCGCGAGCAGAGCTCGCTCCTACAACGGGGGCGGGTGCGGTGTAGACTGAGGGCCTCTTCATGTTCGGAGTGTGCCCCCGCAATGATCGGCGTCGAACTGCTATCACCCGAAACCCTGACTGTGGGATGGCTGGTTTATGCGCCGGTGCTGATCTGGGCGATCTGCCGAGCCCCCTGGGTCGAATTGTTTACCGACAGCCGTCGTCAGCATTTGATGTTCGGCACGGTGTTCGCGCTGTTCGTGTTGTGGCTGGTGCGGCGGGATTTCGACACTGGCGTGTCTTATCACTTCATCGGCATGACCGCCGTGACGTTGTTGCTCGACTGGCCTTTGGCGATTGTCGGCGGGCTGGTGGCGCAAACGGGGTTGGTGCTGTTGGGCCGACAGGACCTTG
The DNA here is from genome assembly GCF_902498195.1 of Pseudomonas fluorescens. GTDB lineage: Bacteria > Pseudomonadota > Gammaproteobacteria > Pseudomonadales > Pseudomonadaceae > Aquipseudomonas > Aquipseudomonas fluorescens_BU. The sequence continues at coordinate 286,567 of NZ_CABVIY010000009.1, forward strand.
CTGCAATGGGCGTGAATGGCGCGCTGTTGATAGCGCTGCCGGTGCTGGTCACCGAGTGTTGCGCGATCGCGGTGGAGAGAGCGCAGCCACGCAACCCCTTCGTGTATATCTTCTGCTCCGGATTCTTTGCCGCAGCCCTTTCGGCGTTACTGTGCCTGGTGTTGTCGCTCACGGTGTTGTGGTACGACGAACGTTTTGCCATGCCGTACTGGCTAGAGGATTTCATCGGCTATCTGTGGCTGCTGATTTTCCCCGAGGCGTTCATCAACGGCATGGTGGTCAGCGCGCTGGTGGTGTTCTGCCCGGAATGGCTGGAAACCTTCAACCGCACACGCTATCTCTCCGCTCCCTGGAAAGACGACGATCCCAAGCCTTGAAACCGTCGACGTTTCTGCGCCTCAGTGACGCGGGTCGAAATCGCCGCTGAACAATTCGTCCTCGGCATCGGGGGCCACCGGAATCTTGTGCTCTTCCGATGCCCAGGCGCCCAGGTCGATCAGTTTGCAACGGTCGGAACAGAATGGCCGGAATTTACTCTCGGGGCTCCATTCGACAGGGGCGCCGCAGGTCGGGCATTCGACGGTTGGGATCTGGCTCATGACTGGCCTCCACGCAAGGAAAGATAAAAGTGATGCAGGCGCTCGACCTCGCTGCGCAGCCAGGCGAGGTCGCGGTCGTTGACCACCACATCGTCGGCATGGCTTACGCGATCCTGGCGGCTGGACTGGACCTTGAGGATTGCCTGGACCTGCTCTTCGCTGGTCTGGTCACGCCGCAAGGTGCGTTCGATCTGCAGCTGTTCGGGGGCATCGATCACCAGCACCCGCTGGGCCATGGCGTACTGGCCGGACTCGATCAGCAAGGGCGAAACCAGAATCGCGTAAGGTGATTTTGCCAGCGCCAGATGATGGGCGATTTCTTCGCCGATCAGCGGATGCAGCAAGGCTTCCAGCCAGCGGCGTTCATCCGGCACTTCGAAGATCAGTTTGCGCAAGGCGGCGCGATCCAGTTGCCCGTCGGCTTGCAACACGCCAGGGCCGAAGTGTTCGGCGATGCTCGCCAGTGCCGGCCGGCCGGGCTCCACCACCCAGCGCGCGGCATGATCGGCATCGACCACGTGCACGCCGAGGTCGATGAAGTGTTGCGCCGCCGCACTTTTGCCGCTGCCAATGCCGCCGGTCAGGCCGAGAATCCAGGGTTTTTCCACAGGGGTATTCATTTCAAACCGACAAACTGCCAATAGAAGTCGGTTATTTGACCACCCCAGAGCAAGGCAATCCAGCCGGCAATGACCAGATAGGGGCCAAAGGGGATCGGCGTCGAGGTTTTTGCCCCGCGCACGCGCAGGTAAATCATGCCGATGAGCGCCCCCACCAGGGAGGAGAGCAGGACCGTCAGCGGCAGAATCTGCCAGCCGCCCCAGGCCCCCAGCATCGCCAGCAGCTTGAAGTCGCCATGGCCCATGCCGTCCTTGCCGGTGATCAGCTTGAACAACCAGAACACCGACCACAGCAGCAGGTAGCCGGCGATGGCGCCCCATAGCGCGTCATGCACCGGCACGAACAGGCCGAAGCTGTTGACGATCAGCCCGAGCCACAGCAGCGGCAGCACCAGCACGTCCGGCAGCAACTGATGTTCGGCGTCGATCTGGCTCATGGCCAACAGGCCCCAGGTCAGGATCAGCGCCATGCATGCTTGCCAGCCAAAACCGAAGTGCCAGGCAATGAAAGCAGACAACAGGCCGCAGGCCAGTTCGGTCAGCGGGTAACGTTTGCTGATCGGCGCCGCGCAGCCTGAGCAGCGCCCGCGCAGAAACGCAAAACTGAGCAGCGGTATGTTTTCCCAGGCACGAATCCGGTGGCCGCAGTGCGGGCATTCGGAGTGCGGCAGCAGCAGATTGTAGGTCGGCGGCAGCGTTTCACCGGGCAACCCGAGGATTTCATGGGCCTGCACGCGCCACTCGCGTTCGAGCATCTTCGGCAGGCGCCAGATCAGTACGTTGAGAAAACTGCCGACCAGCAGGCCCAGCACGCCGGCGATGACAACAAAGGCCAGTGGGTAAAGGTTCAGGATTTCGTCGAGGGGCATGTCAGATCGCTGCGCCGAGTTGGAAGATGGGCAGGTACATCGCGACCACCAGGCCGCCGACGATAACACCCAGCACCACCATGATGAACGGCTCCATCAGGCTGGTGAGGTTATCGACCATATTGTCCACCTCGTCCTCGTAGAAGCCGGCGACTTTGTCGAGCATGTCGTCCAGCGCGCCAGACTCCTCGCCAATGGCGGTCATTTGAACCGCCATGTTCGGAAAGACACCGGAGGTGCGCATGGAAAAATTCAGCTGCATGCCTGTCGAAACGTCTTGCCTGATGCGCAGTACCGCACGCTTGAACACCACGTTGCCGGTGGCGCCGGCCACCGAATCCAGGGCTTCGACCAAGGGCACGCCGGCCGCGAAGGTGGTCGACAGCGTACGGGCGAAACGGGCCACGGCGGATTTGTACATCAGGGTCCCCACCAGCGGCAGTTTCAGCAGCCAGGCGTCCATGCGATCACGAAAACCTTGGGACGTCTTGAAGGCGTGGCGCACCGCGAAGGCCGCCACGAGCATCGCGCCGAGCATCGCCCACCACCAGTCCTGCATGAACCGCGACAGGCCGATGACCATAACGGTAAAGGCCGGCAGTTCGGCGCCAAAGCCTTCGAACACCGACTGGAACTGCGGCACCACCTTGACCAGCAGGATCCCGGTCACAATGGTTGCGACGAACACGACCACCAGCGGGTAAGTCATGGCTTTCTTGATCTTGGCCTTGAGGCTTTCGCTCTTTTCCTTGTAGGTCGCGACCCGTTCCAGCAGGGTATCCAGGGCGCCGGCCTGCTCGCCGGCATCCACCAGGTTGCAGTACAGCTCATCGAAGTAGCGAGGCTTTTTACGCAGGGCGGCGGCGAAGCTGTTGCCCGCCGCGACTTCCTGCTTGACCTCGTCCACCAGCGTGCGCATGGCCGGGTTGTCGAAACCTTCGGCAATGATGTCGAATGACTGCAACAGCGGCACGCCGGCTTTCATCATGGTCGCCATCTGCCGGGTAAAGAGGGCAATGTCCTGGGCCTTGATGCGCTTGCCCAGGTTGAACAGTGACGTGGTTTTCTTGCGAACCCTGGCGGGATTGATGCCTTGTTTGCGCAGTTGCGCCTTGATCAGTGCCGGGTTTTGACCGCTCAACTCACCGGTGACCTTGGTGCCTTTGCGGTCAGTGCCTTCCCAGGCATAAATGCTGATTTTTGCTGCTTTGACCGCCATGTTCAGTCCTTGGTGACCCGGTTGATTTCTTCAAGGCTGGTGATGCCTTGCATGGCTTTGAGCAGGCCTGAGGTGCGCAGGTCATTGAAGCCGTCCCTGCGCATTTGCTCATCGATTTGCAGCGAGTTGCCATCGGCCATGATCAACCGTTGCAAGTCCGGGGTGTTCTTCACCACTTCATAAATGCCCACTCGCCCTTTATAGCCGCCGTTGCACAGTTCGCAACCGACCGGCTCATAGATCGTGAATGTGCCGATGCGTTCCTCGGGGAAGCCTTCTTTGAGTAGTGTCTGGCGCGGGACGTCGAGGGGCGCCCGGCAATGGCTGCACAGTTTGCGTGCCAGGCGCTGGGCGATGATCAGGCTGACGGAAGTGGCGATGTTGAAACCCTGGATGCCCATGTTCTGCAGGCGGGTCAGGGTTTGCGCGGCGCTGTTGGTGTGCAGGGTCGACAACACCAGGTGCCCGGTCTGGGCGGCCTTGATGGCGATTTCGGCGGTTTCGAGGTCACGGATCTCGCCGACCATGATGACGTCCGGGTCCTGGCGCAGAAACGAGCGCAGCGCCTGGGCAAAATCCAGGCCCTGCCTGGGATTGACGTTGACCTGGTTGATGCCTTCCATGTTGATCTCCACCGGGTCTTCGGCGGTCGAGATGTTGATGTCCACGGTGTTGAGAATGTTCAGCCCGGTGTACAGCGACACGGTTTTGCCCGAACCGGTGGGGCCGGTTACCAAAATCATGCCCTGTGGCTGCTTGAGGGCGCTCATGTACAGCTCTTGCTGTTCAGGCTCGTAGCCGAGGGCGTCGATGCCCATTTGCGCGCTGGACGGGTCGAGGATCCGGATCACCACTTTCTCGCCCCACAGGGTCGGCAGGGTATTGACGCGGAAATCGATGGATTTGCTCTTGGACAGGCGCATCTTGATCCGCCCGTCCTGGGGCTTGCGACGCTCGGAGATGTCGAGGCTGGCCATGACTTTCAGCCGAGCCGCGATGCGGTTGGCCAACTGGACCGGTGGTTTTGCCACTTCGCGCAGCATGCCGTCGGTGCGCATGCGCACGCGGTAGATTTTTTCGTAGGGCTCGAAATGCAGGTCGGAGGAGCCGCTTCGGATCGCATCGAGCAGCATCTTGTGGACGAAGCGCACCACCGGCGCGTCGTCGGCATCCTGGCCGACGATGGCGTCCTCGCGCGGGTCATCGATCGTCTCGATGTCATGGCCGTCGAGGTCAACGTCGGCCATCTCTTCCAGGCCAGTGCCGTGGCTGTCGAAGAATTTCTCGATGGCATCGCTGAGCTTGTCGTCCTCCACGAGGATCGCTTCGGTGGAAAGCCCGGTGCTGAACTGGATGTCGTTGATGGCCTGGTGATTGGTCGGGTCGGAAATCCCCACGAACAACTTGTTGCCCCGACGCCAGAGCGGCAGTGCGTGGTGCTGGCGGACCAGTTTCTCGCTGACCAGTCCCTTGGGCTGGGTTTCCTTGTCCAGGCTGTTGAGGTCCATCAGGGCGATGCCGAAATGTTCGCAAGCGATCTCGGCAACCTGGCGGCTTTTCACCAGTTTGTTCTGCACCAGGTAACTGACGAGGGAGATGCGGTTGCGTTGGGCTTGTTGAGACGCCTGTTGCGCGCTTTTTTCAGTGAGCAGCCCGGCCAGGACCAATTGCTTGGCCAGGCCGCTGAGGGCGATGTCATTCATTGTGATTCCGGACCAGGACCGTTGAATGACTTATAGCCTAGTCAAGCGATGGAACCAAACCAGCGACGCTCAGGTGACAAAAAGTGTCAGATAGTGCGGATCCTCGCAGCCCCACAGCGCGCTGGCGAGGCCGTACACCCTGTCAACAGGGCGTACGGGGCTTGGCATGGGCTGTGCTGCGACAGAATCAGATCATGAGATTTCGACTCATGCACGGAGGCTGTCTATGAACACTCAAAAAGGTTTTACCCTCATCGAGCTGTTGATCGTGGTGGCGATCATCGGGATTCTCGCGACCTTTGCGATACCGGCTTATTCCAAGTACCAGGCGCGGGCGAAGGTGACGGCGGGGCTGGCCGAGATTTCGGCATTGAAAGTGCCGTTCGAAGACCTGATGAATCAAGGGACCGATCCGGACCTGACGAAAATTGGCGGTAACACGACAACCTCCAACTGCACGACGACCGCGTCGGGCAAAGCCGCGGATGGCACGGGCACGATTGCTTGCACCATCCTCAATGCGCCGGGCCCGGTGCTGAACAAAACCATTACCCTGACCCGTGCGTTGACGGGTTGGACATGCGCCACGGGCGTCGATCAGGAATTCGCGCCTAAAGGCTGCACCGGCGTTGTACCTAAAGCCTGATCCCTTGGGTGCAACACCAATACCTCGCCTCTGGCGGGGTATTTTTTTTAATGGCCGGTCGATAAATCGGCTCATCTGGAAAATCCCCGATATTTCATGGCCTTAGGCCTTCTACAAAACCTGCAACTTGCATGTAGAGAAAGAGCAACTCATGCATTTTGCATGATTACGGAAAATGACCAATTTTATAACTTATTGATTTATAAGGATTTATAAGGTGTCTCAAAGTTGGCACAGCGTTCGCAATATCTCTGGTAACCCTGCTGACAAGACACCCAGCAGACTTTCCAGAAAAACAGGAGTTACTCGTATGAAGAAGTTCGCTATCGCTGCCGCTACTGCTACCGCGCTGACCCTGACCATGGCCAATGCTGCGTTTGCACAGACTCAAGCCACCCAGGCTCCTCTGACACTGGCAGCCGGTGAAATGACCAAGGCCACGGAAGCCGGTTCCGATACCTGGATTACCACCAAAGTCAAAACCGACCTGGTTACCGAAAAAGGCATTCCTGGCACCGACATCAAAGTTGAAACCAACAAAGGCGTTGTGTCCCTGTCGTCCACTGTTGCAGTGACCGATGCCCAGAAAGCCACCGCCGTGGCAATCACCAAGAAAATCAAAGGCGTCAAGGCGGTTTCCGCCGACGGCCTGAAAGCCGAGTAAGGCAAGGCTTCTCGCCTGGACTGGGAGAAGGCGCGGCAGGCGGGCCGAGGTATACGTCTGTCGCATCTTTAGGAGTTCATGCGAACGGCCATAAGGATGTGGCCATTACAGGCCCCGGCATTCGTGTCGGGGCCTGTTCTATTCCGGGCAACACAAACCCCCTGTAGGAGCGAGCCTGCTCGCGATAGCGGTCTGTCATTCAACATCCGAGTTGCCTGACAGACCGCTATCGCGAGCAGGCTCGCTCCTACAGGGGGTTGTGGTGGTCTTAGTTACCGCGTTTGCTGGTGATCTGCTTCAAGCGATTGCCCTCGAACCGCAGGTACTGATACATCCCGCCATTCGGTCCGTAGGTCCATTCCTCGACCTGGAACTCTTCCCGTCGATTGGCGCTGCGTTTGTAGCCCAGCAGGTCGCGGCTGGCCGGTTCGCCGCACTTTTGCAGCACTTCGCTCGACCGGTCGCCGACGCTGACCAATTGGCTGCCGCAGCGCAAAGTGTCCGCCGCCCAGGCCTGGCTCGCGGCCATCGCCAGCGCCAGTGCGAGCAGCAGCCTTTTGGCCATCACTCGGCGTCCAGATGCATCGGCGTAACCACCTTGCCGTCTTTTTCCGCTTCGCCCAACTGCGCGTCGATGAAGTACACGCGGTCATCGGCCAGCTGGCCTTTGTCGACCAGATAGTCCTTGATGCTGCTGGCGCGTTCCTGGCCCAACTCGCGCAACAGCACTTCGCTGGAACTCCAGAACTGGATCACGCCTTCGCGCATCTTGGCTGTTCGATCTTCCTTGCCCAGGTCTTTCCATTCGGCAGGCGGCTGGGTTTTCAGGCGTGTGCGGTAGATGCCCTCCAGCAGCGGACCTTTCTCGCTGTCGGGTACTTCCAGCAAAGCGGCTTTGGCCGGAACCTTTTCACCGCGACGCTGGAGCATTTTGTAGTAGTTGTACTGGTATTCCCGTTCCAGGCGTTGCTCGGCAATCAGCGGGCCGTCGCTGCTCTTGGCGGCGGTGCCTTCGATTTCCAGGCGCAGGGCCGGGCGTTCCTTGAGGGCGTTGGACAGCTTGACCAGTGCGGCTTCAGCGTCCTTGCTCAGCTCGCTTGAACCTGGCGCGAAGGACACGCTGCCCAGGTCTTCCGAGCCACCGCCACTCACCAGTCCACCAATCAGTTTGAACGGCGCGGCGGCGGCCTTGACGATCAGGTTGCGCAGGGTCTGCCAGACAATCGGCATGACACTGAATTGCGGGTTGTTCAGGTCGCCGGACACCGGCAATTCGATGGAAATCTTGCCATCGACATCCTTGAGCAAGGCAATCGCCAATTTCAGCGGCAGGCTCACGGCGTCCGGGCTGTCGACTTTTTCACCCAGTTGTAGTTGCTCGACCACCACCTTGTTTTCGGCCTGGAGCTGGCCCTTGGTGATTTTGTAATGCAGGTCGAGATTCAGCCGGCCCTTGCGGATGCGGTAACCGGCGAACTTGCCGGAGTAGGGCGTCAGGGTGGTCAGTTCCACGCGTTTGAAGCTGGTGGCGATGTCGAGGCTGGCCATCGGGTCGAACGGGTTGACCGCGCCCTTGATGGTCACGGGCGCATAGCGGTCGACCTTGCCCTTGACGTCGACGCTCGCCGGTTTTGCCTGGCGGCTGTCGATGGTGCCGATCTGGCCGTTGAGTTGCTGAACGGCGGTGGCGAAGTTAGGGGTCAGGCTGAAGTCGGCGAAGTTGGCCGAACCGTCGTTGATGGCAATGCCACCGATGTGGATGCCCAGGGGTTTTTCTTTGCTGGCGGGCTGGGCGGCGGCAGTCTTGGCGCCGGAATCGGCCGGTTGCGGAATGAGAAGGTCATCGACGTTGGTGGTGCGGTCATCGTTGATCATGAAACGCACGTAGGGTTGCAGCAAGTTGACCTTGTCAATCGACAGGCTGTCGCCATGCTGGTAGTTCAGGCCTTCGACCACCACCTGCTGCCACTTGAGGAAGTCGCGGGTTTTCAGGGTGTCGAGGGTGTGCAACTGATCGATCTGGGCACGGCCGGTGACGCTGAGGGCCAGCGGCTCGGTGCTTTTCAGGTTGACCGCCAGATCACTGCCGAGCATGCCGCTGCGCAGTTCCAGGCGAATGAACGGGTTGATGTAGGACTGCGCGACACGCAGGTCGATGTCCTTGGTCTGCACATTGAGCCTGGCGCTGACCGGGGCCAGGTTGACCTCGCCATCGGCCATGATCCTGCCTTGTTTGCCCACCCCGGTGTCGAGCTTGAGGGTGAAGGGCGAGCCATTGAGGCTGTCGAACTTCTGCAGATCGAGATTCAGCGGGCTCAGTTCGAGTTCCACGACGGGCTGTGCCTTGCGGTCCGCCAGATGCACCTTGTAATCGCGCAGTTGCACATCGTTGAGCAGCACCTGCCAGGGTTTGCTCGCTGGCGCCGGCTCGGGTTTTGGCGAGTCGGCCGCCGCCGGGGTGCTTGGTGGTTCGGCGTTGGCCTTGGCCGCGGGTTTGGACGGCTGGCTGGCGAACAGCTTCTGCCAATCGAGCTGGCCATCGGCTTCCAGGGCTGCCCAAGTTTCCAGTTTCTGGCTGCGGACCTTGCCAACGACCACTTGCTGCTTGGCCAGGTCGACCGTGGTGTCGCTGACGTCCAGGCGTGCGAGCTTCACCAGTGGCCGACCGTCCGGCGCCTTGATGGCGAAGGGGGCGACACTGAGGGCGACGTTGCTCAGCAGCAGTTCGGTTTCTTTGGACAGGTTGATTTTGTAATCAGTACTGAGGGTGTAGACGCCGTCTTCGAGTACCAGTGGCACCGCATCGCGCACATAGGGCCAGAAGGCTTTCATCTTGCCGTCGGTGACCTTCAGCTTGCCTTCGGAGGCAATCGGGATGAGGCTGAAGTTACCGGTCCAGTCGATCTGCCCGCCATGCGGTCCAATGGCCACCAGGGTCATGTCGGCACTGTCTTCAGGCAAGGTGCTGAGGTTTTTCAGCTCGAAGTCGAGTTTGTCGTAGAGAAATTCGATGGGTTCGCTGGGGCGTTCATCCTGGAAGTGCACCGCGCCGCCCGCCAGTTTGATGCTGTCGATGCGCAGCGGGAATGGCTTGGCGTCGGGATCGGCGGGTGTCGGCTCGCTCGCTGGCAGTTTGAACAGGCCTAGCAGGTTGAGTTTGCCGTCCTTGCCAAAGAGCACTTCGGTTTTGGGTTTGTCCAGTTCGATGTTGGACAGGTGAAGCGCCTTGGTCCAGAGACTGTCGAGTTGCAGGTTGGCATACAGGCGTTCGAAGCCGACCTGTTCCTTGCCGGGCTCGCCAATGTTCAGGCCCCAAAGGGTCACTTCAAGGCTGAAAGGGTTGAGTTCGATTCGCTGGATCGTGGCGGGGGTCGTCGCGTAGTTGGCCAACTGTTGGTTGGCTATCCGCAAGGCGATGCCTGGCAAAATCAGAAAACCCAGCAGGCTGTAGAGAGCCAGAGCAGTCAACAAGGCGCCGAGGGCGCGAATCAATCCTTTGTACATGTGTGGCTTCATCTGTCTGAACCGGAGTGCCTTGGAGTATGGCACGCGTTTCCGGTTCCGAAGTATTCGCCCAATCGAGGTTTTTCAGATTTGTCTGACGTGGATCAGAGCTGCAGGATCAGGGTTTTCAGTGGCGGCTGCTGATCCATCGACGGGAAATCGCCACCCGGTTTCATCACCGTCCACTCACGCACGGGCCGCCCGGCCTTTTCTGCGCAACGCAAAACCTGTTCACGCCAGTCGTCCATGCTGACTTTAGCCAGGTTATTGCAGCAGATCAGCACGCCGTTGTCGGCGGTGGCCAGCAGCGCCGGTTTGAGCAGGCTCTGGTAGTCGCGCAGCAGGTCGACCGTGCCGAAAGCGCTCTTGGCCCAGGCCGGAGGATCGAGCAGCACCAGATCGTACTGGCGCTGTTCCAGGCGCGGATAGTTTGGCAGCTTTTGTCCCCGTCGCTGGCTGATGGGCAAGCCGGCCAATTGGCGGATGGCCGGAAAGTAATCGGACTGGACAAATTCCATGGTCGGCAGCTGCGGGTTGAGCAGGCCGTTTTCACGACCGACCGCCAGGTTGCCCTCGGCGAAGTCCAGGTTACACACCTCACGGGCGCCACCGGCCGCCGCGCTAAGGCCTACGCCGCAGGTGTAGGCAAACAGGTTGAGCACGCTTTTGTTTTTGCTGTGGGCCTTGACCCAGCCACGGGTGTTGCGCAAGTCAAGAAACAGCAGGGGGTCCTGCCCGGCGTGACGCCCGCGTACCCGGTAATTGAGGCCCCATTCGTGGCCGACCAGATCTTGCAACGCCGCTTCGTCGGCGCGGTAAACGGTGTCTTCGCGGTCAATTCGCGAGTTGCCGCGGGAGCGGTCGTTGTACACCAGCAGGCTTTCAAGTCCCAGGTGCTGGTTGATGGTTTCGTGCAGCTGTAACAGCGCATCGCGTTCCAGCGACTGGTGAAAGCTTTGCACCATCAGTTGCGGACCATAGCGGTCGATGGTCAGGCCGCCGGCGCCTTCCTGGCTGCCATGGAACAGGCGGTAGCAATCGGTGCCCTGGCTGTGCAGCTCGGCCAACAGGTCCTGGCGATGTTCGAGGGCGGCGCGCAGCGCCTGATTCAAGGAAGACATGCTGGGCGCCTTGCAGGTGGGAATTTGGCGCGGGAGTTTAACAGCTTGGCATTCATCCGAGGTGCTGCCTTCGCGATCAAGCCCGCTCCTACCGCTGTCTGCGGTGTCCACACATTTGGTTTTCGACACAGATCAAAGGTGTGAGCGGGCTTGCTCGCGAAGCTGTTGCACTTCAACTGAGCAAACCCATCCGCCGCTTGGCTCGCTGCACCGAACCATTGCGCACCGCCCAGCGCAGCATGGGCGCGCTGCGATTGATGCTGGCGCGGATCAGCTTGCGTTGCAGCGGGCTCTGGCTGACGCCGAGCAGGTCGCTGGCCCAGTCCGGCAGCAGGTCGATCCCGGCCTGCATCATCAGTCCGCCAAACGGCTTGGCCAGGCGGCTCGGCGCCGGGGCATTGAGCAACAGGCGCAGCACTTCGCGACTGCGTTCGTCACACAGCAGTTGCGGCTTCATTTGCTCAAGATAATCGGCAACTGCCTGTCGGGAGCGGGGCACGTTCCGGGCACCCAGGCGTTCGGCGACCAACGCGATTTCTGCGTAGTAGCGATCCTGATCGGCCGGTGACAGATGCGGATTGCGATAACGCAAGTGCGCGGCCAGAAAGTGACTGACTTCGGCCACATGCACCCAGGTCAGCAGGTCGGGATCGCTGGCGGCGTAAGGTCGTCCGTCCGGTGCCGTGCCGGTGATCTGGAGGTGAATGGTACGCACTTTCTCGATCAGCCAGTCGGCATCCTGGCGTGAACCGAAGGTGGTGCCGGAGATGAATTGCCCGGTGCGGCGCAGCCGGCCAAGCATGTCCTCGCGAAAATTCGAATGGTCCCACACACCCGCCAGGGCCAGGGGATGCAGGGCTTGCAGCATCAGGGCGCTGATACCGCCGATGAGCATGCTGCTGAAATCACCGTGCACTTGCCAGCTCACTGAGTCAGGCCCGAACAGGCCGGGATCGCCCTTGGGGTTTTCCAGATCGAGCTTGCCCAGGGACAGCCCTGTCAGGCTCATGATTTGCGTTTCGATGCGGCTGCGGATGAATTCCATGGGATCCCGGTGATTTTTTGTAGGAGCTGCCGCAGCCTGCGACAGCTCCTACAGGAGACGGCAGTAGGTCATTGGTTCAGGCGTTTATCGATCAGGCCCTGCACCACGCTCGGGTCGGCCAGGGTCGAGGTGTCGCCAAGGCTGTCCAGCTCGTTGCAGGCAATCTTGCGCAGAATACGTCGCATGATCTTGCCCGAACGGGTTTTCGGCAAGGCCGGCGCCCACTGGATCAGGTCCGGCTTGGCGAAACTGCCGATTTCCTTGCTGACCAACCCCAGCAGTTCCTTCTTCAGTTCGTCGTTTGCGTCCACGCCGTTCATGGGGGTGACGAAAGCATAGATGCCCTGGCCCTTGACGTCGTGGGGGTAACCGACCACGGCGGCCTCGGCGATGCTGTCGTGCAGCACCAGGGCGCTTTCCACTTCGGCGGTGCCGATGCGGTGCCCGGACACGTTGATCACATCGTCGATGCGCCCGGTGATCCAGTAATCGCCGTCTTCGTCGCGGCGGGCGCCATCGCCGGTGAAGTAATAGCCGGGGTAAGGCTTGAAGTAGGTGTCGACCATCCGTTGCGGATCGCCGTAGACGCTGCGGATCTGCGCCGGCCAGCTGGACTTGATGGCCAGCACGCCGCTGCCGGCGCCTTTGATTTCCTTGCCGTGCTCGTCGAGCAGCACCGGTTGCACGCCAAACATGGGCTGCGTGGCACAGCCAGGCTTGATGCGTTGAGCACTCACCAGGGGGCTGAGCATGATGCCGCCGGTTTCGGTCTGCCACCAGGTATCGACAATTGGGCAACGCTCTTCGCCCACCGTGTGGAAATACCATTCCCACGCCTCCGGGTTGATCGGCTCACCGACGGTGCCGAGCAGCCTGACGCTGGCGCGGGACGTTTCCTTCAGCGGTTCGGGACCTTCACGCATCAGGGCGCGCAGGGCGGTCGGAGCGGTGTAGAAGATGTTTACCTTGTGCTTGTCGATCACTTGCCAGAAGCGCGAGGTGCTCGGATAACCCGGTACGCCTTCGAAGATCAGCGTGGTGGCGCCATTGGCCAGCGGGCCGTAGACGATGTAGCTGTGGCCGGTGACCCAGCCGACATCGGCGGTGCACCAGAAGACTTCGCCGTCGCGGTAGTCCAGCACGTACTTGAACGTCATTGCCGCTTGCAGCAGGTAGCCGCCGGTGGTGTGCAGCACGCCTTTGGGTTTACCGGTGCTGCCGGAGGTATAGAGGATGAACAGCGGGTCTTCGGCGCCCATCGGCTCGGGCGGGCAATCGTCGCCGACGTCGCGCAGCGCCTGGTGATACCAGAGGTCCCGGCCTTCGACCCAGTCCACCTGATTCTGCGTGCGCTCGACCACGACCACAGTGCTGACAGCAGGGCAACTTTGCAGGGCTTTATCGACATTCTGTTTGAGCGGGACGAATTTTCCGCCGCGCACGCCTTCATCGGCGGTGATCACGGTGCGGCAATCGGCATCCAGGATGCGGTCGCGCAGGGAGTCCGGGGAAAAGCCGCCGAACACCACCGAATGCACCGCGCCGATGCGCGTACAGGCGAGCATGGCGTAGGCCGCCTCGGGGATCATCGGCATGTAGATGCACACCCGGTCGCCTTTCTTCACGCCACGGCTTTTGAGCACGTTGGCCAGGCGACAGACGTTGTGGTGCAGTTTTTTGTAGGTGATTTGCGTGGATTCGGCGGGGTCGTCGCCTTCCCAGATGATTGCGACCTGATCGCCGCGCTGTTCCAGATGGCGGTCGATGCAGTTGTAGCTGACGTTCAAGGTGGCGCCGGCAAACCAGCTGGCTTCGCCGGTTTTCAGGTCATAGCGCTGGACGGTGTCCCAGGGTTTGCTCCAGTCGAGAAAGCGACTGGCCTGTTCGGCCCAGAACGTACTGGGGTGTTCGATGGATTCGCGGTAGAGGCGGTGGTAGTCGTCTTGACTCAGTTGTGCAGCCCGGCGGACGGCATCGGCTTTGGGGAACGTGCTGATATCGAACATGACGGTTCCTTATTCTTGTTTTTGGCAACAAGTAATAAAGATGCGCCGAGTACCCAACGGGTTCAAGTCATCCACAAAACAACTGTGGGAGCGGGCTTGCTCGCGAAGGCGTCGTGTCAGTCGATGAATTTGCCGACTGACACGCCGCCTTCGCGAGCAAGCCCGCTCCCACAGGGGTAGCAGGTTTGTTCAGGTTATCCGCGGTGACGACCGCGGAAGTAGTTGATCAGCCCTTGGGTGGACGGGTCATCAGCCGGGGTTTCTTCGCTGCCGACCAGGCGGTTGTAGACGCCTTTGCCCAACTCCTTGCCCAGCTCCACGCCCCACTGATCGAAGGCGTTGATGCCCCAGATCACGCTCTGCACGAAGACTTTGTGTTCGTACATCGCCACCAGCGCACCGAGGCGACGCGGGCTGATGCGCTCGACCACCAGGGTGTTGCTCGGACGGTTGCCCGGGATCACCTTGTGCGGTGCGATTTTGTGCACTTCGGCTTCGCTCATGCCTTTGTCGCGCAATTCCGCTTCGGCTTCGGCCAGGGTCTTGCCCAGCATCAGCGCCTGGCTCTGGGACAGGCAGTTGGCGTACAGCCACTGGTGGTGGTCGGACACCGGGTTGAAACTGACGATCGGCACGATGAAGTCGGCCGGGATCAACTGGGTGCCCTGATGCAGCAACTGGTGATAGGCATGCTGGCCGTTGCAGCCCACGCCACCCCAGATCACGGGACCTGTGTCGGTGGACACTGGCGTGCCGTCCTGGCGCACGCGCTTGCCGTTGGACTCCATGTCCAGCTGTTGCAAGTGCTTGGTGATGTTACGCAGGTAGTGGTCATACGGCAGGATCGCGTGACTCTGCGCACCCCAGAAGTTGCCGTACCAGACACCGAGCAGGGCCAGCAGCACCGGCATGTTCTGTTCGAACGGCGCGCTCTGGAAGTGCTGGTCCATGGTGTAGGCACCGGACAGCAGTTCCTTGAAGTTCGACATGCCGATCGCCAGGGCGATGGGCAGGCCGATGGCCGACCACAGCGAGTAACGCCCGCCGACCCAGTCCCACATCGGGAAGATGTTCTCTTCGCGGATGCCGAACGCCACGGCGGCGGCGTTGTTGCTCGAAACCGCGATGAAGTGACGATGCAACTCGACTTCCGAACCGCCCTGGGCCAGGTACCAGGCACGGGCGGCCTGGGCGTTTTTCAGCGTTTCGAGGGTGTTGAAGGATTTCGACGACACGATGAACAGCGTGGTCTCGGCACGCAACTTCATCGCCAGTTCGTGGAATTCGCTGCCGTCGATGTTTGCCAGGTAATGGCAGCGCACGCCTTTCTGGGCGTAGGCCAGCAGCGCTTCGGACACCAGCTCCGGGCCGAGGAACGAGCCACCGATGCCGATGTTCACCACGTCGGTGATCGGCTTTTCGGTGTAACCGCGCCACAGGCCATCGTGGATGCGGCCCACGAGGTCGGTGATCTGGTTCAGCACCTTGTGCACTTCAGGCATCACGTTGACGCCGTTGACCGACAACTTGTCGCCGACCGGACGGCGCAGGGCCGTGTGCAGGGCCGGGCGACCTTCGGAAGCGTTGACGATTTCACCATCGAACAGCGACTTGATCGCGCCCTTGAGGTCGACTTCGTTGGCCAGACCCACCAGCAGGTTGCGGGTCTCGGCGTTGATCAGGTTTTTCGAATAGTCGAGAAACAGGCCGCAGCTGCTGAGCGTGAATTGAGTAAAACGCTGCGGATCGGCATTGAAAGCCTCGCGCATGCTGAAATCCTGCATGGCTTGGCGGTGGTCATTCAACGCTTGCCAGGCGGGCAGAGCGGTCACGTCGTGAGGAGTGCGGTAATACGCCATCGCTGCGGGTTTCCTTTTTACTTGAACGGCCTTTTGAACACAAAAAATCCCGGAGCGCTGTGGGTGGGCGTCCGGTCAACTGCGCCGACACCATTTCATGGCGCAGGGCGAATACAGTAAACCCCGCGCAATGATCTGTCTTGACTTTGTCTGACCTGTTTCCGGTACTTTTTAGCATCAAATTCAGGAATCGTCCGACAGACGGAGGTCAGACTGCCTGCGATCAGGCGACCTGGACCGGAATGGCGTTGCTGGTGTGGCTCAGTTCGTTGCCCGGCGCCATGTAGAGCATGCGCGGTTTGAAGTTGAGCAATTCGGCTTCGCTGTAGTGGGCGTAAGCGCAGATGATCACGCGGTCGCCAACCTTGGCCTTGTGCGCGGCGGCACCGTTGACCGAGATCATGCGCGAGCCTTCCTCGCCACGAATGGCGTAGGTGGTGAAGCGCTCGCCGTTGTCGACGTTGTAGATCTGGATCTGTTCGTATTCACGAATGCCGGACAGGTCCAGCCATTCGCCGTCGATGGCGCAAGAGCCTTCGTAATCGAGTACAGCGTGGGTGACTTCGGCGCGATGCAGCTTGGCTTTGAGCATGATGGCGTGCATGAGGGTTTTCCCAGGTCGGTGGGCAAATGGCCCGAAGGGTTTATGGATGGAGTACGCAATGGAATCCAACGGGTATCCAATGTGGGAGCGGGCTTGCTCGCGAATGCGGTGTGTCAGTCAGAAATGATGCCGACTGACACACTGCATTCGCGATGCAAGCCCGCTCCCACAGGAATTGCGGTGCTCAGGCGGGGGTATCGAGGTTCAGGTGCAGGTTGTCGATCAACCGCGTCGTCCCGAGGAACGCCGCCACCAGAATCACCAGGTCCCGATCCTCGGGAGTCGCCGGGCGCAATGTCAGGGCGTGGCGAATTTCCAGGTAGTCCGGGCGCAAGCCGGCGGCTTCGAGCTGCTTGATCTGCGCACTGATCAGCGCCGGGAAATCCTGCTCGCCCTGCTTGATCGATGCGGCGATCTCGCTCAGGGTGCGATACACAATCGGTGCGACCGCGCGCTGCTCTTCGCTGAGGAAGCCGTTGCGCGAAGACAACGCCAGGCCATCGGCCGCACGGACCGTCGGCTCGCCGATGATCTGGATCGGCATGTTCAGGTCGTGGACCAGGGCGCGGATAACGGCGAGTTGCTGGAAGTCTTTCTGGCCGAAAATCGCCAGGTCCGGCTGGACCATGTTGAACAGCTTGCTGACCACGGTCGCCACGCCTTCGAAATGCCCCGGACGGCTGGCGCCGCACAGGCCTTCGGACAATTGCGGGACGCTGACGCGCGTCTGGCCGGCCATGCCGTCGGGATACATCTCTTCGACTGTCGGCGCGAACAGCAGGTCGCAGCCGGCTTCAAGCAGTTTTTCCTGGTCGGCGGCGAGGGTGCGCGGGTATTTGTCGAGGTCTTCGCCGGCGCCGAATTGCAGCGGGTTGACGAAGATACTGGCGACCACGAAATCGACCCGCTGGGTAGCCTTGGTGATCAGCGCGACGTGACCGCTGTGCAGGTTGCCCATGGTCGGCACGAAGCCGATGCGCTTGCCTTCGTTACGGGCACGGGCCACGGCGGCCCGCAGTTCGCGGACGGTTTTTACGGTGTTCATGCAGAGAATCCATGTTCGATGCCAGGGAAGGTCGCCGCTTTGACTTCAGTGACGTAGGCGCTCAAGGCGGCGTGAATGCTGTCCTGGCCGGCCATGAAGTTCTTCACGAATTTGGGTACCCGACCGGTGATGGACAGGCCCAGCATGTCGTGCAGGACCAGTACCTGGCCGTCGGTGCGATGGCCGGCGCCGATACCGATCACCGGAATCTTCACTGCCTGGGTGATCTCTTCGGCCAGCTCGCTTGGCACGCACTCGAGCAACAGCATCGCCGCGCCGGCCTGTTCCAGGGAAATCGCATCGGCACGCATCTGGCGCGCCTGGTTTTCATTGCGGCCCTGGACCTTGTACCCGCCGAGGATGTTCACCGATTGCGGCGTCAGGCCCATGTGTGCGCACACCGGGATACCACGCTCGGCGAGCAGGCGAATCGAGTCGGCCAGCCACAATGCCCCTTCGACCTTGACCATGTGCGCACCGGCCTGCATCAACAGGGCACTGTTGGTCATGGCTTGTTCGGGGGTGGCATAGGCCATGAAGGGCAGGTCGGCGAGGATCAACGCGTCGGTGTTACCGCGTTTTACGCTGGCCACGTGGTAAGCCATTTCGGCGGTGGTGACCGGCAGGGTGCTGTCGTGACCTTGCAAAACCATGCCGAGGGAGTCGCCCACCAGCAGCACTTCGACGCCAGCCTGGTTGCAGGCGTGGGCGAAGGTCGCGTCATAGCAGGTCAGCATGGTGATTTTTTCACCTTTCTGCTTGAGGCTCTGGAGCGTGGTCAGGGTGATGGCTGGCATGTCAAAAAATCCTCGTTCAGGCGCTATGGAAACTACTGCGAGTAACGCGCGTGATTCGTCATCTACTCAGGCGCACGGTCTTTTGTCGTGCTTATAAGGCCTGGATTGCGCCCTTGCGTGCCGTGATGGCGGCAGCGGGACGCCTATAGTCGTGAGGAGAACTCGGGAAGTCAATTGCATGTGTTACCGCATTGTTACGCGGGCGGTGTTACCGAAGGGGACTGATGCGTTTCAGCAAATTCTGTAGGAGATGTTGCACATCAATGTGGGAGCGGGCTTGCTCGCTAATGGGGTGTGCCAGTCAAAAATGGTGTCGACTGATACACCGCCTTCGCGAGCAAGCCCGCTCCCACGGGGAGTTGTGTCAATTTGTAGTCAGGCGTTCCAGGCCGACGAACGGGCAGGCCGCGAGCAATGCTGTGAGGCTGCGGCCATCGGCGAGGCGCAGATCCGCGGGGGCCAGTTCCGCCAGGGGATACAGCACGAAGGCCCGTTCCTGCATGTGGTAATGCGGGACTTTGAGGCGCGGTTCGTCGATCAGGCGGTCGCCGTACAGCAGGATGTCGAGATCCAGCGTGCGCGGTCCCCAGCGCTCGAGTCGCTCGCGACCCTGCTCGTTCTCGATGGCTTGCAGGGCATCGAGCAAGTCCAGCGGCGCCAGGGTGCTGTCGAGGGCGGCGACCGCGTTGGTGTAACGCGGTTGGCCGGGCAGCAGCGAGTCGCTTTGATAAAAGTCGGAAACGGCGACCAGTTTCGAGTGCGGCAGCTGCGCCAATGCAGCGACTGCGCTGCGCAACTGTTCGGCGGGGGCGGCGAGATTGCTGCCCATGCCGATGTAGATGCGTTCCATGGATTACTCGCCCGAAGAATCCGAAACACCGGCGGTGCGCTTACGCTTGGAGCCACTGGTGCGGCGACGTTTGCGTGGTGCACCGGTGCCTTCGTCCTTGCCGCTGAGGTCGCGGATCATGTCGCGACGTTCACTGTCGTTGGCGTCTTGATAATCCGTCCACCATTCGCCCAGGCCGTCGGTCTGCTCCCCAGCGCTTTCGCGCAGCAGCAGGAAATCGTAACCGGCGCGGAACCGTGGGTTGTCCAGCAACAGGTCGGCACGTTTGCCGCTACGCCGTGGCAGGCGCTCCTGCATGTCCCAGATCTCGCGGATCGGCAGGGTGAAGCGTTTCGGAATCGCAATGCGCTGGCACTGTTCGGCAATCAGCTCGTGAGCCGCTTCCTGCATCGCCGGAATCGGTGGCATGCCACGTTCCT
This sequence comes from Pseudomonas fluorescens, assembly GCF_902498195.1. Taxonomy (GTDB): domain Bacteria; phylum Pseudomonadota; class Gammaproteobacteria; order Pseudomonadales; family Pseudomonadaceae; genus Aquipseudomonas; species Aquipseudomonas fluorescens_BU. The sequence goes on from NZ_CABVIY010000009.1 coordinate 306,137, forward strand.
GCAAGCGCAGTACCCGTGCCGGCAGGGCAGGCCACAGCAGGGCCGCAAACAGGAACGCCGGCGTTACCGGTTTGTTCTGCTTGATCCGCAGGTCGGTGTTGATCAGCGCTTCGCTAATCAGGGTGTGGGTGTAGGTCGGGTTGTATTCCAGCGCCTCGGCACTGGCCGGGAACAGCGGATCGAACAGCTGCAGGTCGACCAGCATTTCGAAGGTGTCCGCGGCATGGCCGGAAAGGAACAGCTTGAGCACTTCTTCGAACAGGCGGGCTGCCGGGATCTCGCGCAGCATCGGGGCCAGGTCGCGGATCGGCAGGGCGCTGTGCTTCTCGATGCCGAAGTTCAGCTTGGCCGCGAAACGCACGGCCCGCAGCATCCGTACCGGATCTTCCTGATAGCGCTGCTTGGGATCGCCGATCAGGCGGATCAGGTGATTGCGGATGTCGTGCACGCCGTTGGCGTAATCGAGAATGCGCTCGCTGACCGGGTCGTAATAGAGGGCGTTGATGGTGAAGTCGCGACGCTGCGCGTCTTCTTCCAGGGTGCCGTAGACGTTGTCGCGCAGGATGCGCCCGCTCTCGTTGCGGGAAGACTGGTTACTGTCTTCCTCTTCGTCGTTTTGCGGGTGATTGGCGCGGAAGGTCGCGACTTCGATGATTTCGCGGCCAAAGTGGATGTGCACCAGCTTGAACCGGCGACCGATGATTCGCGCGTTGCGAAATTCGGCCCGGACTTGCTCAGGGGTGGCGCTGGTGGCGACGTCAAAGTCTTTCGGCGTGATGCCAAGCAGCATGTCGCGCACACAACCACCGACCAGATAGGCCTGGTAACCGGCGCCCTGCAGGCGTTCGACGATGTTCACCGCGTAGCGGCTGAATTGTGCCTTTTGCAGCGAATGTTGGCCGCTGTTGAGCACTTCAGGCGTGCTGCGGATGTGTTGCGTACGACGCACGGGTGTACGGAATGACTGGAACAACTTCTTCAGCATGGGATGCACTGTTTGAAGGAATGTTCGGCCAAAACGAAGAATGACCGCATGATGGGCGGGGATTCTAGCATTTAGTCGGGGGATGGTGTAGGACGCAGGAGATTTGAGCTGTAGGCCGCACGTTTCAAGGCAGCGGCGGGCGTGAAGCGGTTTCTGAATCGCGGAAACTACAAGGGGAGCCGAAGCTCCCCAAGAAGTAGTTGCATGCTCTATTTTTGTTATTGGTTTCGGGCTTCTTGTTTTTGTTGAGTGCCCACGCCATGAAGCTTCCTTCATGACCCTCCCAATTGGGAGCCAAGAGCAAACGGATTGCTTTGGTCGCTGAATTGCAGTGATCTCTCGATCCAACCAGTACAGGCTCTGTCTTATGACAGTTTTTTGTTGTTCTCGGCCTGGTCGTGGGGCAAGCCCCAAATACAACGCCTCTCCAAAAGAATCAGTTAGCTGCGCCTCTCGCCGTCTTGTTTTTATTGTGCGTGAGTCGATTCGTCTTATTTTTATTGTCTTGTGCATTGCTTGTTATTGTTCTTGTATCAAACATATAGCAGGGTGCGTGCCAACTTTTGCAAAGCCCAGTAAAACAAGGGGTTAGGCGATCTGGTGGGTTAAGTGCAGGCGAAAAAAAGCCGGGGTTTCGTTACCGTAAGCCCCGGCTTCTGTTACGTGAAAAATCTGAGGTAACAGTTTTTTCACAAAGTCACGTGTTACCCACACATCAGACAGGGACGGTTCAGCTTTCGCTGGCGACCCCGGTCTTGCGCCGTGGAATGCCCAGGCGTTGACGGCGTTCCCACAGGCACTTGCGGCTGACCCCGAGTTTGCGGGCCAGTTCGGTTTCGGTCATGTGGTCCTGATGCTCAAGCACGAAATGCTGGAAATAGTCTTCCAGGGACAGGTCTTCGGTCGGTTCGTGGTTGTTGTTACCGGCGTTATTGTTGCCCTGTTGCGGGGGCAGTCCGATGAATTCGTCGTCTTCCAGATCGCCCAGTTCGATGTCGATACCCAGCAGCTCGGCGGAAATCTCCGGGCTCTCACACAGGATCACGGCGCGCTCGACGGCGTTTTCCAGTTCGCGAACGTTGCCCGGCCATGAGTAATGGCGAATGGCTTGTTCGGCGTCCGGGGCGAATTTCAGGTCGGTGCGATTGATCCGCGCGCTCTGCCGCGCGAGGAACGCATTGGCAATTTCGTTGACGTCGGCACCGCGCTCGCGCAGGGCCGGCAATTTCAGGGCGATCACGTGGAGGCGGTAGTACAAGTCTTCACGGAACTGGCCGATCTTCGCCAGGCTCTTGAGGTCGCGGTGAGTCGCCGCGATCAGGCGCACATCGACCTTTTGCGACTGCACCGAGCCGACCCGCCGAATCTCGCCTTCCTGGAGCACGCGCAACAGACGTGCCTGGGCTTCCAGTGGCAGTTCGCCAATTTCGTCGAGGAACAGGGTGCCGCCGTCCGCGGCTTCCACCAGGCCGGCACGCCCGGCACTGGCACCGGTGAACGCGCCTTTTTCGTGGCCGAACAGTTCGGACTCGATCAGGCTTTCCGGAATGGCCGCGCAGTTCACCGAAATCATCGGTGCCTTGGCGCGTTTGGACAGGTTGTGCAGGGCGCGCGCTACCAGTTCCTTACCGGTGCCGGACTCACCCTGGATCAGCACGTTGGAATCCGTTGGCGCGACCTTGCGGATCTTGCCGTACAGATCCTGCATCGGTGGACACGAGCCGATGATGCCGATCTCGCCGTTGCTGTTATCGATACCGGTTTTCGCCGCGCCATTGGCGACTTTGCCGGCCACCGGTTCGCCGCTGGCTTGCACTGATTGACGATCGCGCAGGATGCGCGCAACCGCCTGCAGCATTTCATCGTGATCGAAAGGCTTGGCGATGTAATCCACCGCGCCCATCTTCATCGAGTCCACCGCTGAGCGCAGGCTGGCGTAGCTGGTCATGATCAGCACCGGAGTGCCCTGGCCCAGTTTGATCAGTTCGGTGCCCGGGGCGCCAGGCAGGCGCAGGTCACTGACGATCAGGTCGAATGTGGGAATGGTGAAGCGTTCTTGTGCTTCCTGCACTGAACCGGCCTCGCTGACCTGGTACTGGTTACGTTCCAGCAGGCGGCGCAAGGCGGAGCGGATGATGGTTTCGTCTTCGACGATCAAAATGTGCGGCATTGATTCGATACTCTCGACGGTCTCAGTTCACAGCGGACGTCGCTTCGACATGACGCGGTAAGGTCACCCGGATACGGGTGCCGCGTTGGCTCTGAACATCAGCCGGGCTGTCGATGGTGATTTGTCCATAATGCTCTTCAACGATGGAATAGACCAGTGCAAGGCCCAGACCGGTGCCTTCGCCAGGGTCCTTGGTGGTGAAGAAAGGTTCGAACAATCGGTCCATGATGTTCTTCGGAATACCGCTGCCCTCGTCTTCCACGATCAGGTCGACCGTGTGTTCGCCGGCTTCGCTCTTGACGCGTACCGCGCTGCCCGCAGGCGAGGCGTCGCGGGCGTTTGAGAGCAGGTTGATCAATACCTGGGCAAGCCGTTGCGGGTCGCCTTCGACCCAGTGATCGGGGTCGCACAGGTTGTAGAACTGCACTTCGAAATTGCGTCGGTTCAGGGCCAGCAAGCCAATGGCGTCCTGGGCGACTTCCGCCAGACAAACGGGCTCGTCGCTGTGCTGGTGGCTGCCGGCATGGGCGAAACTCATCAACGATTGCACGATGCGCGACACGCGTTTGGTCTGTTCGAGGATCTGCCCGCTGATTTCCTTGAGCTCGCCGTCTTCCTCGCGCTCTTCGCGCAGGTTCTGCGCCAGGCAGGCAATGCCGGTGATCGGGTTGCCGATTTCATGGGCTACGCCGGCCGCCAGGCGCCCGATGCTGGCCAGGCGCTCGGAATGCACCAGTTTGTCTTCGAGCATCTGGGTTTCGGTCAGGTCTTCCACCAGCAGTACCAAGCCGCTGTTACCCGGGGCAAGCGGTTCGTCGATCGCCGCTTTGTGCAGGTTCAGCCAGCGGGTCTGGCCGTCGAGGGCCAAGTGCTGTTTGTGCAAATGTTCGTCCGGCAAATTGATGAAGCCTTGCAGCAGCTCCCTCCACGGGTCGGCAATGGTGCTAAGGCGCGACCCGACCACGCGCTGCGCGGCAATCCCGGTCAGCTCCTCCATGGCCTTGTTCCACATGAGGATTTCCTGGTCCTTGGCCAGCGAGCAGACGCCCATCGGCAATTCCTGCAGGGTCTGTCGGTGGTAGCGGCGCAGGGCGTCGAGTTCGGCGGCCAGCCCGGTCAGGCGCGAGTGGTAATCCTCGAGGCGGCTTTCGATGAAGTGGATGTCCTCGGTGACATAGTTCTCGCCGCCGGCTTTGTACGGCAGGAAGGTCTCGACCATGTCCTGGGCGACACTCGGCCCCATCAGGCCGGAGAGGTTGGCCTCGATGCGGTCGCGCAGGCGGCGCAAGGCGTAAGGCCGGCGCTCGTCGAAGGGCAGGTAGAGATCGCGCAGGGCCTGCTCGACTTCCTTTTGCGCCGCCTTGGCGCCCAGTGGCTTGGCCAGCTGCGTGGCGAATTCCTGGGGCGAGGCGGCATGCAGCTCGCGGCGTTGCGGGCGGCGAACGTTGTCCACGGCGCAGGCTTCCGCGGCGCTGGCTTCTTCGGTGCTGGCGTTGGTGAACAGTGAAATCAGGGTGAACATCAACACGTTGGCGGCCAGCGAGGCGATTGCCGCCATGTGCCAGCTGGTGTCGTCCAGCACGTAGATCATGTTCAGCAGCGGAATATAGAAGCCCTGCAGATTGCCCACCAACGGCAGCAGCATGGTCACCAGCCAGACCAGAATGCCCGCCAGCAAACCGGCAATGAAGCCGCGTCGGTTGGCGGTCGGCCAGTACAGCACCGACAGCACGCCCGGCAGGAATTGCAAGGTCGCGACAAAGGCGACGATGCCGAGGTTGGCCAGGTCTTGTTCCGCGCCCAGCAGCAGGTAAAAACCGTAACCGGCCATGATGATCGCGACGATCAACGCCCGGCGCGTCCACTTCAGCCAGCGGTAGATGTTGCCCTCCGCCGGCGGTTGATAGAGCGGCAGCACCAGGTGGTTCAGGGCCATCCCCGACAGCGCGAGGGTTGTCACGATGATCAGGCCGCTGGCGGCGGACAGCCCGCCGACATACGCCAGCAGCGCCAGTGCCTTGCTGTTGGCGGCGATGCCGATGCCGAGCGTGAAGTATTCCGGGTTGGTGGTGGCGCCGAGTTTCAGTCCGGCCCAGAGAATCAAGGGCACCGCCAGGCTCATCAGCAGCAGGAACAGCGGCAGGCCCCAGCTGGCGCTGACCAGCGAGCGCGGGTTGAGGTTTTCAGTGAACGTCATGTGGTACATGTGCGGCATCACGATCGCCGAGGCGAAGAACACCAGCAGCAGCGTGCGCCATGGACCTTCCTGCAAAGGCGTGTGCAGGGCGGCCAGGGCGGTCTGGTTTTGCAGCAGCCACAACTCCAGCTGTTGCGGGCCATCGAATACACCGTACAGCGCATAGAGGCCGACACCACCGAGCGCGATCAGCTTGATCACCGATTCGAAGGCGATCGCGAACACCAGGCCTTCATGCTTCTCGCGGGTGGCGATGTGCCGGGAGCCGAAGAAAATCGTGAACAGGGTAATCAGTGCACAGAAGCTCAGGGCCACGCGGTGCTGCACCGGCTCGCGGGTGAGAATGCCGATTGAGTCGGCCACGGCCTGAATCTGCAAGGCCAGCAGCGGCAGCACGCCGATCAGCATGAAAATCGTGGTCAGCGCGCCGGCCCAGGTACTGCGGAAACGAAACGCGAACAGGTCCGCCAGGGACGACAGCTGGTAGGTGCGGGTGATCTTCAGGATGGGGTACAGCAACACCGGCGCCAGCAGGAATGCCCCGGACACCCCTAAATAGCTGGAGAGAAAACCGTAACCGTACTGGTAGGCCAGGCCCACGGTGCCGTAAAACGCCCAGGCACTGGCATAGACCCCCAGCGACAGGGTGTAGGTGAGCGGGTGGCGAATGATCGCCCGGGGGATCATGCCCCGTTCGCTGATCCAGGCCACGCCGAACAGCACCGCCAGGTAGGCGGCGCTGATCAGGATCATCTGGGTCAGGCTAAAGCTCATCGGCATCTTTTTGGCTCTGCAGGATGAAGGTCACGACAATCAGGATCAGCCAAAGCAGATATGGGCGATACCAGGCGCCAGTGGCGTCGATCCACCAATCCATGATGGCCGGGGAAAACAGATAAATCCCCACTACCAGGAGCAGGACCAAGCGATAGATGTACATCCCGGCCTCTCTTTTTTATGCCCGTGCCCGAAAACGTGCGGCGATGGTAACGGATGGGTGCGCCACTGCAAGCATCATCACTGTAGCTGCGCCTCCGGCAGGCTCAAGGTGCGCGGGATCAGGCTCGCATTCCAGTGGGTGATACCCCAGTTCAGCACTTCCCTTGGCGTGGCGTAGGCCAGTTCAGCCCCGGGATTGTGGCCCAGTGCGCGCAGGGCTCGCAGCAACAACGGCGTGGCCTGGTCTTCGGTCAAGGGCGGCGAGCGGTAGGACTTGCCCAGTTTGTGGCCATCGGGCTGTGTGATCAGCGGGATGTGCAAGTAACGGGGTTGCCGCAGGCCGAGCAGTTCCTGCAGATACAGCTGGCGCGGCGTGGAGTCGAGCAGGTCGGCGCCGCGCACGATATCGGTGATGCCTTGCCAGGCATCGTCCAGCACCACCGCCAGTTGGTAGGCGTAGAGCCCGTCGCGGCGGCGAATCACGAAATCACCGACATCACGGCCCAGGTGCTGATGGAACTCACCTTGCACGCGGTCAATGAAGTGGTAGTCCAGTTCGGGAGCGCGCACCCGGATCGCCGCCTCTTCGCAGGCATGCCCGGCATTGCGGCACAATCCCGGATAGATGCCGTGGTAGGGCTCCAGTTGTTTGCGCGAGCAGGTGCAGGCATAGGCCAGGCCCTGATGGAACAGGCGATTGAGCACTTCGGCGTAGGCATCATGCCGGTCGCTCTGGCGGACCATCTCGCCGTCCCATTCAAAACCGTAACTTTCCAGCGCCTTGAGAATCGCGGCCTGGGCACCGGGTTCTTCACGGGGCGGGTCGAGGTCTTCCATGCGCATCAGCCAGCGACCACCCACCGAGCGTGCGTCGAGGTACGAGGCCAGTGCGGCGACCAGCGAGCCGAAATGCAGGTGACCACTGGGCGTGGGGGCGAAGCGTCCAATGTAGGTGGGGCTGGTGATGGCGGTCATGAGGGTAACGATACGTTTTCCAGGCTTGTGCTAACCACCCTGTGGGAGTGGGCTTGCTCGCGAAGAGGTCATCAGCGTTGACATCAGTGCGGGCTGATTCACCGCTTTCGCGAGCAAGCCCGCTCCCACAGCGGTTTTTCGTCGAGGCAAATTGCGGAAACAAAAACGGAGCGTTCGCACGCTCCGTTTTTCATTCAAGTCGCTTTTACTTGCCGACTTGCTTTTCCTTGATTTCCGCCAGGGTCTTGCAGTCTACGCACATGTCGGCGGTAGGGCGGGCTTCCAGGCGCTTGACGCCGATTTCGACGCCGCAGGAGTCGCACCAACCGTACTCTTCGTCTTCGATCAATTGCAGCGTCTTGTCGATCTTCTTGATCAACTTGCGCTCACGATCGCGGGCTCGCAGTTCGAGGGCAAACTCTTCTTCCTGGCTGGCACGGTCTGCCGGATCCGGGAAGTTGGCTGCTTCGTCCTTCATGTGATCAACCGTGCGGTCGACTTCCTGCATCAAGTCCTGTTTCCACTTGTTCAGGACCTTGGTGAAGTGCGCGCGCATGGGCTTGCCCATGTACTCCTCGCCCTTGGTTTCAACGTAGGGTTCGAAGCCGCTGATTGTCGGCTGTTGCTGCTTTGCTTGGGTGGACATGAAATAGACCGCCTCTACTCTTGTAATCCATCTGCGCAGGATTGCTCCATCACCGGCACCCGCCGGCCCTGCGGCTGCAAGCGGGCGAACTTACCAGATCAATTCAGGCCGCGCTACTCCCGGATGTCGCGGTCGCGACCCTCGGTGCCTGCAATTGATGGCAAAGCGCTGTCTGGTGGCACTGGAGCCCTGATCAATTATTGATTTTAGTCAAACCTGGGGCGCTCGCCTGAGTCGTTTTGGGCTTGGGTTATACGGCTCTGACCGCTTTAGGCTCTCGCTCGTTCCTGCGCTTGGGTAGAATCGATTCTTTTCTTCGTTGAAGGAAGGCCAATGGCTCAGTCCTACAGTGCCCGCAGTCGCGCGATCGAACCTTTCCATGTCATGGCGTTGCTGGCGCGGGCCAATGAATTGCAGGCCGCCGGTCACGATGTGATTCACCTGGAAATCGGCGAACCGGACTTCACCACCGCCGAACCGATCATCCGTGCCGGCCAGGCCGCACTCGAATCGGGAAAAACCCGCTACACCGCCGCACGCGGCATTCCCGAGCTGCGCGAGGCCATTTCGGGCTTTTATCAGCAGCGTTATGGCCTGGATATCGACCCGCGCCGGATCCTCATCACACCGGGTGGTTCCGGCGCGCTGTTGCTGGCCAGTGCCTTGCTGGTCGATCCGGGCAAGCATTGGCTGCTGGCGGACCCGGGTTATCCGTGCAACCGGCATTTCCTGCGGCTGGTAGAGGGCGCTGCGCAGCTGGTTCCCGTGGGCCCTGAGGTGCGTTATCAACTGACGCCGGACCTGGTCGAGCGGCATTGGGATCACGACAGCGTGGGTGCACTGGTGGCGTCCCCGGCCAATCCGACGGGAACGATCCTCACACGCGACGAACTGGCGGGTCTGTCCACCGTCATCAAGCAGCGCCATGGACACCTGGTGGTCGACGAGATCTACCACGGCCTGACCTACGGCACCGACGCGGCCAGCGTGCTGGAAGTCGACGACAGTGCCTTTGTGCTTAACAGTTTTTCGAAATATTTCGGAATGACCGGTTGGCGACTGGGTTGGCTGGTGGCGCCCGACGCGGCGGTGGGTGAGCTGGAGAAACTCGCCCAGAACCTCTACATCAGCGCCCCGAGCATGGCCCAGCACGCTGCGTTGGCCTGTTTCGAGCCAGCCACCCTCAGCATTCTCGAAGAGCGGCGGGCCGAATTCGGACGTCGACGGGATTTCCTGCTGCCTGCCCTGCGGGAGTTGGGTTTCGGAATCGCCGTGGAGCCAGAGGGTGCGTTCTACTTGTATGCTGATATCAGCAAGTTCGGTGGAGATGCCTTCTCGTTCTGCCGGCACTTCCTTGAAACCGAACACGTGGCCATCACCCCCGGACTCGACTTCGGGCGCTATCAGGCGGGCCACCATGTACGCTTTGCCTACACGCAAAACATCGAGCGTCTGCAGGACGCGGTGGAACGTATTGCCCGTGGCCTGCGGAGCTGGCAAGGCTGATGCGTTTTCATCCTCCCCTTGAAGAAGGTCGCCTGATCCGTCGTTACAAGCGCTTTCTTGCCGATATCGAGACGGTTGATGGCCAGCTACTGACCCTTCACTGCCCGAACACCGGCTCGATGCTCAATTGTCAGGTCGAAGGCGGGCAGGTCTGGTTCAGCCGGTCCAGTGATCCGAAGCGCAAGCTGCCCGGCACCTGGGAAATTGGCGAAACCCCGCACGGCCGGCAGTTTTGCGTGAATACCGCGCGGGCAAACGCCTTGATCGAGGAAGCGCTTCACGCCGGGGTCATCACCGAGCTGAACGGCTTTACCGCCCTCAAGCGCGAAGTCCCTTACGGCCTGGAAAAGAGCCGGATCGATTTTCGTCTCGATTACCCGGGCGGGCCGGCCTATGTGGAAGTCAAAAGCGTCACGCTGGGTTTCGACGGTGTGGCGGTGGCGGCGTTTCCCGATGCGGTGACCCAGCGAGGGGCCAAGCACTTGCGTGAGTTGGCCCATCTGGCTCGGGACGGTGTTCGCGCGGTGCAGTTGTACTGCGTGAACCTCACGGGGATCGAAGCGGTGCGTCCTGCCGAGGAAATCGATTCGGCCTACGCACAAGCCTTGCGCGAGGCGGTGGCCTGTGGAGTTGAAGTGCTGGCCTATGGCGTGCGCCTGAGCCATGAAGAAATGGTGGTGGATCGACGCCTGGAGGTACTGCTCGGCGATTAAACGCTGACCCAGATACCCTGGGCATCCTCCCGGCAGTTCACCTGGGTCAACGATTGCCCCGCGCAAGGGCCGGCGACACACTCCCCATCCTCGATCAAAAACAAAGCGCCGTGGGTGGCGCACTGGATCAGGCTGTTGCTGGGGTCCAGGAACTGATCAGGTTTCCATTCCAGGCCGACGCCGCGGTGCGGGCAGCGATTGATATAGACGTAGACCTGGCCGCCCCGGCGCACGGCGAACAGCTTTTGCCCGTCGAGTTCGAATCCTCGGCTGCTGGAATCGGCCAGCTCCACGCCTGTACACAAAAACTTCATGCCTATCCTCGGAGCGCACAGTCGTGACCGGATATGTCCGAGCTTGACGTGCAAATGCAAGCAATTATCAAATGGCTGACTTGCCCGCGGGTGCAGGTGCCAGGTGCACAGGATACTTGGCCTGCTCCCCTGACGCCCGGTAAACCCTCAAAGGAAGCTGTTCATGCGCCTGAGAACTCGCGTTGCTGCACTTTGTGTCGGACTTCTTGCCAGTCATCACGCCGCAGCGGCTGATTTGCCGCAGCGCTGGGTCAGCGCCGGTGGCGCGCTTTCGGAGTGGATCAGCGCATTGGGCGGTGAATCGAAACTGGTCGGTGTCGATACCACCAGCCAGCATCCTCAATCATTGAAGGCTTTGCCCAGTATCGGTTATCAGCGCCAGCTGTCGGCCGAAGGTGTGCTGAGTTTGCGTCCGCAGATTCTGGTCGGCACCGAAGAAATGGGGCCACCCCCCGTGCTGTCGCAAATCCGCAGTGCGGGCGTGAAGGTTGAGTTGTTCTCGGCCCAGCCAGATCTGGCGACGCTGCAGAACAACCTTCAGCATTTGGGTCGGTTGCTGGGAGCCGAAGACCGGGCGGCGCAGTTGCTCGCCACTTATCAACAGGCGCTTGAGCAGCATAAGACCCGGGTTACCCGGGCACAGTTGACGCAACCCTCTCCAGGCGTGCTGTTGTTGCTCGGGCATGCGGGCGGAAAACCGCTGATCGCCGGCAAGGACACCGCAGCCGATTGGTTGCTGCAACGGGCCGGTGGCCACAACCTGGCGACCCATAGCGGTTACAAGCCGTTTTCCAATGAATCGCTGGTCAGCCTGGACCCCGACGTGCTGGTGTTCGCCGACCGTGCGCTGAGCGGAGAGGCGGCGCGCGCGGCGCTGTTCAAGGAGAATTCGATCCTGGCCTCGACTCGCGCCGCCAGGGATGGTCGGGTCATCGAACTTGATCCAACCTTGCTGGTGGGTGGGTTGGGACCACGGTTGCCGGAGAGTCTGAAAAAGCTGTCCGACGGTTTCTATCCTGAATCGGCTGACCGGTAACCCGGCTTCGTGATTCCCGATCACGGCGTGTAGGAGGGTGACGACTTTTCCACAGGCAAAAAAAGACCCGGCAAGAGCCGGGTCAAATAACCGTGATTAGCCTGATGAGGAGATAATCTGAGAGTCCGAACCAAGGGCTATTCAGAATATCGACCAGTCTCGCGACCAGTTGTGATAATCATATCGATTCTCATTACCAAGTCAACAGCTGATTGCTCATCAGTCTGTTTTGTGTCGCATGTGTTTGGTAAGTCTCTGTAATCATTGAATATAGGCCTGTCGTTTTTAGTGAACTCATCTTTTTGATTCGCGACCAGCCAGGGGTGCCATCGGTGCTGGCTCAGTTCTTGTGGCGCGACGAGATGGCTTCCAGCTGTTTATTCAGGGCCTCTTTGCGTTCAGCGGGTATATCGTTCCAGTGCACGTCCATCAGGGCGCCTTCGATTGCATACAACAACACCTTGGACGCCCTAAATCCGCGCGTTCGCACGGCCCGATAAGCGTCCACCGCCCCCAGGCGACGCAAGTCCGAGGCGCTGTGGATGCCCACGGCATGCAGCCACTGCGCCGACGTCTTGCCAAGATTCTTCAGGTGTTGCAGTTCATCATTCATCAAGCCTCCTTGCGATGGCCGAATGGTGCGTGGGCAAGCTTCTGAGGAGTGTAGCCATCAGTAGGAAAAGCGTGATTGTTTGGTCGTTTTCGACGCAAATGCTTCTAAGAGGCAGGGGCTTGAGGGGGCGTGAAAGTTCACGAATGAAGTAGCAGGAGGGGTGAAGAGGGTGGAAAGCGTGTCAGACCTGCCCGAAGTCCAGTGCGAGGCGGGGGCACCGGACTTGTCACGTTGTGATGGGGTTCAGCGGGTGCGGTAACGCAGTCGAGTACCGAAGTTCATCGACATCAGAATCTCGTCAGCACTCAGCTCGGCCGGAAAGTAAGCACCGGAAATCTGTGCATGACCCAGGCTCGCGCCTTCGAGCGACGCCTTGCGAAAGTCGATGCCGCGCAAATCGGCGGAGCGGAAGTAGGCATCGGTAAAGTCGACGCCGTCAGCGTTCAATTCGCGCAAATCCAGGCCGCGAAAGTCCCCGCCGACCATGTCGATAGGCCCGTCCTTGGGGCGCTCATTGTTGAAACCTGTGATGTCGTCTTTGTGCAGCAAGGCATAAAGCGGAGTGTCGAGAAGTTTTGGCTGGCTCATGTCACATCACCTGTTGGTTTTATGACGCCAGTATAGTGCCACTATTTAACAGCCGTGAAGCGGGCAAAGGCCTCACGGCTGAAATAGTTTTTTACAGACCTGGCAGGCGTTGGCGAATTTGCGCGACGACCGTGTCGAGCGTTCCGCTTTCATTGGTCTGGACACGTTTGCTGCAGAGGATTTCTGCCGGAGTCAGGGCTTCGCGGCTGGCTTGCTGGGCTTCGATGACCGCCAGCGTTGCGTCGGATGGATCAGTTTTATCGGCCTGACGCAGGGCTAGCCACGATTCGATCACCGCTTGCGGCGCATTGCAGTCGAGGATCAGGAACGGCGTACCCGTGGCTTCGGCAATTTTGGCTGCGCTGCTGCGCTGGTCGTGCTTGAGGTAAGTGGCGTCGATCACCACCGGGAAACCGGCGCGAAGGATGATGGCGGCAATTTCATGCAAGCGGTTGTAGGTCGCGGTGCTGGCGTCGGTGCTGTAGATGCCGGCTTGCAGGTCGTTTGCAACGCTTTGTTCGCCGAACAGGCGCTTGCGTTCAACATCGGAGCGCAGACGAATCGCACCCAGTGCTTCTACCAGACGCATCGCAACGTGGCTCTTGCCGACGGCGGAAACCCCGTGGGTGATGGCCATGAAGCGCGAAGGAATGGTGCTGTAGCTTTCCGCCAGGTTGGCGTAGGTGCGGTATTGGCGCAGGGTGGTGGCGCGCTGCACCGGTGTCGCGTCGGCCGGCATGCTGAACAGGCTGACCTTCGCACGAACCATGGCGCGGTACGCTTTATAGAAGTTCAGCAGCTCCAGACCCTGGTAGTCACCGGTCAGCTCCAGGTACTGGCTGATGAAGCGGCGTGCCAGGCACTTCAGGCCGCGGTCTTCCAGGTCCATGGCCAGGAAACCGGCGTCGGCATACACATCGGTGAAACGGAACGGTTCGTTGAATTCGATGCAGTCGAAGATCACGACGGTACCGTCGATTAGCGTGGCGTTACCCAGGTGAATGTCGCCATGGCATTCGCGGATGAAGCCGTCGGCCTTGCGCTGGATGAAGGCCGGCTTGAGGCGGTCGAAGCTGCTCTCGGCCCAGGCTTGCAGGGCGTCGAGTTGCAGCAGGTCGGCCTTGTCGCTGAGGAATGGGCGGATCTGGTCGAAGTTCTGCCGCACCGGCGCCATGACGCTGTCTGGCGTACCGGCATCGTGTTCGGCCGGGACTTTGGGGGCGCTCAGGTGGAAACGGGCAATTTGCGCCGCCATGGCATCGATGTGCGCAGGGGTCAGTTCGCCATTGGCCTGCAGGGTGCTGAGCAAACCGTCTTGTGGGAACTGGCGCATTTTCAATGCGTATTCGATCGCGGGGCCTTCGCCGTTGAGTTGCGGTGCTTCGCTGCTGCCAGTGATCGGCAATACTTCGAGATACAAGTCCTCGGTCAGGCGCTGATTCAGGCGCAACTCTTCGCCGCAGAAGTGTTCGCGAGCGTCTAGGGTGGTGAAGTCGAGGAAGCCGAAATTGACCGGCTTCTTCACTTTATAAGCATAGGGGCCAGTGAGCAGCACCCAGGAAATATGGGTCTCGATGACCTTGAACCCGTCGACAGGATGCGGATAGAGGGCCGGGTTTTGCAGGGCAGCGATCAGGGACTGGCTCACGGGGGTGATCCTTCAGAGTCGGGGAAAATTCAGGTCGTCATTATGGCGGCTAGCCAGCCTAACGCAAACTCGGAGGGCTCCTGTTGAGTATGAATAAAGTGCGTATAATCCGCCGCCATGACTCGTACTCGAACCCCCCGTACCCCTAAAAAACCACCCTCCCGAGGCCTGCGGCCCTGGCTGGGCTGGGCCCTTAAACTCAGTCTGGTCGGCCTTGTGGTGCTGGCCGGCTTTGCCGTTTACCTCGATGCCATCGTGCAGGAGAAGTTCTCCGGCAAGCGCTGGACGATTCCGGCCAAGGTTTATGCGCGGCCGCTGGAACTGTTCGTCGGACAAAAGCTGAGCAAGGACGACTTTCTTACCGAGCTCGATGCGCTGGGCTACCGACGCGAAAGCGTAAGCAACGGCCCCGGCGCGGCGGCGGTCAACGGCAATACCGTGGACTTGAATACCCGTGGCTTCCAGTTTTATGAGGGGCTGGAGAGTGCTCAACCGGTGCGCGTGCGCTTCTCCGGCGACTATGTCGCCGAACTCTCGGCGACGAACGGTTCGAAGCTGTCCGTGGTACGCCTGGAGCCGCTACTGATCGGCGGGATTTACCCGAAAAACCTCGAAGATCGCATTCTGATCAAGATCGATCAGGTCCCGCCGTACCTGCTGGAAACCCTGGTCGCCGTGGAAGACCGGGATTTCTACAGTCACTGGGGCGTCTCGCCCAAATCGATTGCACGAGCCATCTACGTCAACACCTCCGGCGGCAAGATGACCCAGGGCGGCAGTACGCTGACGCAACAGCTGGTCAAGAATTTCTACCTGACCAGCGAACGCAGCCTGACCCGAAAGCTCACCGAAGCCATGATGGCGATGCTGCTGGAGTTGCATTACGACAAGCGCGAAATTCTTGAGGCTTACCTCAATGAAGTGTTCGTCGGTCAGGATGGCCAGCGCGCGGTGCATGGTTTCGGCCTGGCCAGCCAGTTCTTCTTCGGGCAGCCATTGTCCGAACTGAAGCTGCATCAAGTCGCAATGCTGGTGGGCATGGTCAAGGGTCCGTCCTATTACAACCCGCGTCGCAACCCTGAGCGGGCGCTCGAGCGGCGCAATCTGGTGCTCGATGTGCTCGAGCAACAAGGCGTCGCCACCGCCGAGCAGGTCGCGGCTGCGAAGAAAATGCCGTTGGGCGTGACCACGCGAGGCAAGCTGGCGGACAGCTCGTTCCCTGGCTTCCTCGATCTGGTCAAGCGTCAATTGCGCGAAGACTATCGTGATGAAGACTTGACCGAAGAAGGCCTGCGCATCTTCACCAGCTTCGACCCGATCCTGCAGATGAAGGCTGAAGCGTCGGTCAACGACACCTTCAAACGCCTGTCCGGGCGCAAGGGTTCCGATGACGTAGAAGCGGCGATGGTCGTGACCAATCCGGAAACCGGTGAAGTCCAGGCCATGATCGGCAGTCGCCAGGCCAGCTTTGCCGGTTTCAACCGCGCGCTGGATGCGGTGCGTCCCATCGGTTCGTTGATCAAGCCGGCGGTATACCTGACAGCGCTTGAGAAACCGAGCCAGTACACCTTGACCAGTTGGCTGTCAGACGAGTCGTTCTCGGTCAAAGGTGCGGACGGTCAAGTCTGGAAGCCGCAGAATTATGATCGCCGCTCCCATGGCACGGTCTTCCTTTATCAAGGGCTGGCGCATTCCTACAACCTGTCGACCGCGCGCCTCGGTCTGGCGGTAGGCGTACCGAATGTGCTCAAGACCCTGGGGCGCCTGGGCGTGAGTCGTGAGTTCCCGGCATTCCCGTCGATGTTGCTGGGGGCGGGCGGCATGACCCCGATCGAAGTGGCGACCATGTACCAGACCCTCGCCAACGGTGGTTTCAATACCCCGATGCGCGGGATCCGTAGCGTACTGACCGCCGAAGGCGAACCGCTCAAGCGCTATCCGTTCCAGATTCAGCAGCGCTTTGATCCTGCGTCCATCTACCTGATCCAGAGTGCCATGCAGCGGGTCATGCGAGAGGGCACCGGCAGTTCGGTTTACAACGTGCTGCCCAAGACCCTGACCCTGGCCGGCAAGACCGGCACCAGTAACGATTCCCGGGACAGCTGGTTCGCCGGCTTCAGCCAGGATTTGCTGGCAGTGGTCTGGTTGGGCCGTGATGACAACGGCAAGACGCCGTTCACCGGCGCCACCGGTGCGTTGCAGGTCTGGACCAGTTTCATGCGCAAGGCCGATCCATTGCCGCTGGACATGCCGCAGCCGGATAATATCGTTCAGGCCTGGGTCGATTCGCGGACCGGTCAAGGCTCTGATGCCAACTGCCCGGGCGCCGTGCAGATGCCGTATATTCGCGGCAGCGAACCGCCTCCCGGTGCCGCTTGTGGTGGCGAAAGCCCTGCTTCCGGTGAAACGGTGATGGATTGGGTCAAAGGCTGGATGAATTAAGCAAAGAGGGTTTCAAGTGAACAAGTGGTTGATTCCAGCGGTTACCGCCGTGGCTTTGCTCAGCGGTTGCTCCACCGTACAGCGCGGCTCTATTCCGGTTGTCGATTCCGGTACAGCCGTTTCCAACAGCGAGCGGGTCTCGGCGAATGGCGGTTTCCGTCAGTCGACCGTCAAGCGTCCGGCGCAAGCGCAGGTGCAGGAAATTCCGCAAGGCGATACCGGTGTCGTCGTGATGGTCCCGGGTGGTGGCGCAACGACGTCGACGCCGATCAGCACCACCCCGATCACCCCGGGCCCGATTACGCCGGGGCCGATTGATACCGCGCCGGTGCAGTCTGCGCCGATCAACCAGGGCAGCTACAGCATGCCGTCGGCGCCGAGCGGGATTCCTTCGGCCAGCGCCGGTGGCTTGTCCGCTGACGAGCAACTGGATGGTCCGGTCCTGGCCTTGTTGACCACTGCCCAGCAGCAACAGGCGGGCGGTGACCTCAATGGCGCGTCATCCAGTCTGGAGCGCGCCCAGCGCGTCGCCCCGCGTGAGCCGCAAGTGCTTTATCGTCTGGCGCAAGTGCGCATGGCCCAGGGCGATGCGCCGCAGGCCGAGCAGTTCGCCCGTCGTGGTCTGACGTTCGCCAACGGCCGTCCAGCCCTTCAGGCCAGTTTGTGGGAGTTGATCGCCCAGGCGCGGGAGAAGCAGGGTGACTCTTCGGGTGCGGCATTGGCCCGTCAGAAGGCGAAGGTTTCGTCGTGATGGATACGCGCTTTCCGAAGATCGCCGATCAGTTGCTGTTGATTGAGCGTGAGTTGCGGGTGCAAGGCTGGTGGGACGAGGTTGCGCCATCTGCTGAAGCGCTATCGAGTGTCGAGCCCTTTTCGGTCGATACCCTGGACTTCGAACAGTGGCTGCAATGGATCTTCCTGCCGCGCATGAAGGCGATCCTCGAACAGAATCTGCCCCTGCCAAACGCTTCGGGGATTCAGGAGATGGCCGAAATGGTCTTCGCCTCCCGTAACGTGCAGGGCAAGGATCGACAGCTGCAGGTGCTGCTCAAAGAGTTCGATCAACTGATCACGGCTGCTCGCTGACACCGAACGCTTGTAGGCGCCCGTGGATGCCCGTGGGTGCCTACGAATGCCTACTGGCAGTTATCTGCTATCTGCTTCTGCGTTTCGCCTATACGCTCTTGCCGCTGAGTGTCATCCAGGCGACGCAACTCTCCCTCCACTTCCTCTCTGAGCCGCGGGTTGTTCTGCAACTGCGCAAGGTTTGTTCGCGCCTGATCACAAAACACCTTCAGTTCTGCCTGTTGCTCGGCGACCTGCTTTTTGACGTTTTTGTCGATGGCCTGTTGATCGCCTATCGTGCCGCTGTTCAAGGGGGTGGCCGGTTTCGGGCTGGGCGAGGAAGGCGTCAAGACGACAGTGGTTTGCTGGCCAGGGGGCGGTTGTGCATCAAAGTGAGTAACGCCCTGGGCGTCGACCCACCTGTAAATCGGTGCAGCCATGCTCATTGGGCTGAGGCCGATCAACAGACCGGCGGTCAGGAATAACGCTCGCATGTCATTTCCTTGTCTCGGGTTGCGCAATTGAAGCTAACACACTTGCGTTTTCGCGGTTTTTTCTTGCTTTCTCATGTGCTTAGTTCAATAAAGCACATACACGACTTGACTTGCAGGGGACGAAACAGAAGAATCCAAAGTCCGCTGTAGAGGGACTGCCAGAAGCAGACCCACTCGGCAGATCATGAGGCGCACATCCGCGCCGACCTGTTACACCCGCAACGCGTTACCTCGCGCTGGGTGGGAAAGGCCCGCAACACTTGGGACGATCCCAATACTTGCTCAGTCAGTGCTGACGTAGTCGGCGACCACCGTCGCTCATGCTCTGCTGAGAAGTAAACCTATTAAGACCCGTCCCTTTTTTCGTGGACGGTATTCTGGCGTTTTAGAGGTGGACAACGTGGAGCTTTTATCTGGCGGTGAAATGATCGTCCGCTTTTTGCGTGACGAAGGCGTCAAGTATATCTATGGGTACCCGGGCGGTGCCGCATTGCATATCTACGATGCGCTGTTTAAAGAACCGACCGTTCAACATATTCTCGTCCGTCATGAGCAGGCAGCCACTCACATGGCTGACGGCTATGCGCGTGCCACCGGCAAGGCCGGCGTTGTACTGGTGACCTCGGGTCCCGGCGCGACCAACGTCATTACCGGCATCGCCACGGCGTACATGGACTCCATCCCGATGGTGATCCTGACCGCCCAGGTGCCTAGCACCATGGTGGGTACCGATGCATTCCAGGAAACCGACATGATCGGTATCTCCCGGCCGATCGTGAAACACAGCTTCATGATCAAGCATGCGTCGGAAATCCCGGAAGTCATGAAAAAAGCGTTCTATCTGGCGCAATCCGGTCGTCCTGGCCCGGTCGTTGTCGATATTCCGAAAGACATGACCAATCCGGCCGAGAAATTTGAATACATCTTCCCGAAAAAAGCCAAGCTGCGTTCCTACAGCCCGGCCGTTCGTGGTCATTCGGGTCAGATCCGCAAAGCCGTGGAAATGCTGTTGGCGGCCAAGCGTCCGATCATCTATGCCGGTGGCGGCGTCATCATGGGTAACGGCTCCGCGCCGTTGACCGAGCTGGCGCAACTGCTGAACGCTCCGGTGACCAATACCTTGATGGGCCTTGGTGCTTATCCGGGGAATGATCGCCAGTTCCTCGGCATGCTCGGCATGCACGGCAGCTACACCGCCAACCTGGCGATGCACCATGCCGACGTGATCCTTGCAGTCGGCGCACGTTTCGATGATCGCGTGATCAACGGCCCGTCGAAGTTCTGCCCGAATGCCAAGATCATTCACATCGACATCGACCCGGCTTCCATCTCCAAGACCATCAAGGCCGACGTGCCTATCGTAGGTCCGGTGGAAAGTGTAATGACCGAAATGGTCGCTACCTTCAAGGAGATCGGCGAGACGCCAAACAAGGAAGCGGTTGCGACCTGGTGGAAGCAAGTCGAAGAGTGGCGTGGCGATCGCGACATGTTCCCTTACAACAAGGGTGACGGCAGCATCATCAAGCCGCAGACCGTGATCGAGACGCTCAGCGAAGTGACAAACGGCGACGCCTATGTGTCCTCCGACGTGGGCCAGCACCAGATGTATGCGGCGCAGTACTACCGCTTCAACAAGCCGAATCGCTGGATCAACTCCGGTGGCCTGGGCACGATGGGCTTCGGTCTGCCGGCAGCCATGGGTGTGAAGTTGAACTTCCCTGATGCCGACGTTGCCTGTGTGACCGGTGAAGGCAGCATCCAGATGAACATCCAGGAGCTGTCGACCTGCCTGCAACATGACTTGCCGCTCAAGATCATCCTGCTCAACAACGGTGTGCTCGGCATGGTTCGCCAGTGGCAGGACATGAGCTACGGCGCGCGTCACTCGCATTCCTACATGGAATCGTTGCCTGACTTCGTCAAATTGGCCGAGGCCTATGGGCACGTTGGGATGCGCATCACCGACTTGAAGGATTTGAAGCCGATGATGGAAAAAGCATTCGCCATGAAGGATCGCCTGGTGTTCCTTGATATCAAGGTCGATGCCAACGAGCACGTCTACCCGATGCAGATCAAAGACGGCTCCATGCGCGATATGTGGCTGAGCAAGACGGAGCGTACCTAATCATGCGTCACATTATTTCCTTGCTTCTGGAAAACGAACCCGGCGCTTTGTCTCGCGTAGTCGGCCTGTTCTCGCAGCGCAACTACAACATCGAAAGCCTGACCGTGGCGCCAACCGAAGACCCGACCCTGTCGCGTCTGACGCTGACCACCGTGGGCCACGATGAGATCATCGAGCAGATCACCAAGAACCTGAACAAACTGATCGAAGTGGTCAAATTGGTCGACTTGTCGGAAAGTGCTCACATCGAGCGCGAACTGATGTTGGTCAAGGTCAAGGCCACCGGCGCCCAGCGCGCCGAGATCAAACGCACTACCGATATCTACCGTGGGCA
Organism: Pseudomonas fluorescens; assembly: GCF_902498195.1. Taxonomy (GTDB): domain Bacteria; phylum Pseudomonadota; class Gammaproteobacteria; order Pseudomonadales; family Pseudomonadaceae; genus Aquipseudomonas; species Aquipseudomonas fluorescens_BU. The sequence goes on from NZ_CABVIY010000009.1 coordinate 326,927, forward strand.
GATCGTCGATGTCAGCGCCAGCGTTTATACCGTTCAGTTGACCGGTACCAGCGACAAGCTCGACAGCTTCATCCAGTCCATCGGCACCGCTTCGATTCTGGAAACCGTCCGCAGTGGCGTTACCGGTATCGCCCGCGGCGACAAAGTACTCAGCATCTAAACCAAATTAGCGAATGGCCTGAACGGCCTGGATATATAGGGGAAATTCATGAAAGTTTTCTACGATAAAGACTGCGACCTGTCGATCATCCAGGGCAAGAAAGTTGCCATCATCGGTTACGGTTCCCAGGGCCACGCTCAAGCGTGCAACCTGAAAGACTCCGGCGTAGACGTTACCGTTGGCCTGCGTAAAGGTTCGGCCACTGTCGCCAAGGCCGAAGCTCACGGCCTGAAAGTGACTGACGTTGCTTCCGCTGTTGCTGCTGCCGACCTGGTCATGATCCTGACCCCGGACGAGTTCCAGTCCTCCCTGTACAAGAACGAAATCGAGCCGAACATCAAGAAAGGCGCCACCCTGGCCTTCTCCCACGGCTTCGCGATCCACTACAACCAGGTTGTACCGCGCGCCGACCTCGACGTGATCATGATCGCGCCAAAGGCTCCAGGCCACACCGTACGTTCCGAGTTCGTGAAAGGCGGCGGTATCCCTGACCTGATCGCGATCTACCAGGACGCTTCCGGCAACGCCAAAAACGTTGCGCTGTCCTACGCTGCTGGCGTGGGTGGCGGTCGTACCGGCATCATCGAAACCACCTTCAAGGACGAGACTGAAACCGACCTGTTCGGCGAACAAGCCGTTCTGTGCGGCGGTACCGTCGAGCTGGTGAAAGCCGGTTTCGAAACCCTGGTTGAAGCTGGTTACGCGCCAGAAATGGCCTACTTCGAATGCCTGCACGAACTGAAGCTGATCGTTGACCTCATGTACGAAGGCGGTATCGCCAACATGAACTACTCGATCTCCAACAACGCCGAATACGGCGAGTACGTGACCGGCCCGGAAGTGATCAACGCCGAGTCCCGTCAGGCCATGCGCAACGCCCTGAAACGTATTCAGGACGGCGAATACGCCAAGATGTTCATCAGCGAAGGCGCTACCGGCTATCCTTCGATGACCGCCAAGCGTCGTAACAACGCCGCTCACGGTATCGAAGTCATCGGTGAGCAACTGCGCTCCATGATGCCGTGGATCGGTGCCAACAAGATCGTCGACAAAGCCAAAAACTAAGTCTGACCCTTGTACGAAAAACGCGGCCCAGGCCGCGTTTTTTCGTTTGGATGGCTGGTTCTGGTATAAAGCTGCATCGTTTGCGAGGCGAACCGGCGTCGCAGGCATTTGTCGAAACTTTCCACCCCGTTGCAAGGTATTGTCCATGAGCGAACGTCCCGAAGAGCCAAACAAGGCCTCTGACGCCGAAAGCCTGCTGCCCATCGATGAACATGTCGAAGAAGGGCATGACGCTGAAGGCCGTAAAGTCCGGCATCGTGGTATCTATCTTCTGCCGAATCTGTTCACCACTGCGAACCTGTTCGCAGGGTTTTATTCCATCATCAACTCGATGAGTGCCCAGAGCGCCTTGAGTGCGGGTGACTCTCTGGGGGCCAGCAAGTATTTTGCGTTCGCCGCCATCGCGATTTTCGTCGCCATGGTGCTCGACGGCCTTGATGGTCGTGTGGCGCGCATGACCAATACCCAGAGCGCCTTCGGTGCCGAGTACGACTCGTTATCGGACATGGTCGCTTTCGGCGTAGCGCCGGCATTGCTGGCGTTTGGCTGGGCCCTGGGTGACATGGGCAAGGTCGGCTGGATGGTCGCCTTCATATATGTCGCGGGCGCGGCGTTGCGCCTGGCGCGCTTCAATACCCAGGTCGGCACGGCCGACAAGCGTTACTTCATTGGTCTTGCCAGCCCGGCCGCCGCGGGTGTGGTAGCGGGGATTGTCTGGGCGTTCAGTGATTACGGCATTCAGGGCTCCAAGATGTCTTTCCTGGTGGCGCTGATGGTCGCAGCCGCCGGTATGCTGATGGTCAGCAATATCAAGTACAACAGCTTCAAGGAGCTGGACCTGAAGGGGCGCGTGCCTTTCGTGGCGATTCTCGCCGTGGTGCTGGTGTTTGCGGTGGTGTTCAGCGATCCGCCGCGCATCCTGCTGCTGGTTTTCCTCGCCTATGCAGCGTCCGGTCCGGTGCAATATCTGTTACACCTTCGTCGACGCAAAAGCGCCGAGTGATGTAATTTCCCTCATACTCCGCAGTCTGTTGGTGCATCTGTTCTCCAATGCTGCGGAGTAGCCATGCTGATCAAAGTCCCCAAAGTATCCGACTGCCATGAATCGGATGTCACGCCTGAATCCATCTATCTTTCTCGACGTCATGTATTGGGTGCAGCCGCTGCCGGTATCGCCGTGAGCGCGATGCCGCGGTGGGCCAGTGCCGATGAGACTGCGCGTTATGCGGATGTAGAGCCTGGGAAGGCGCCTTCCTGGTTTAGTGAGAAACTTCCCTCGACCCGGTGGGGAGCGGTTAACGTCAAGGATGAGGCGATAACCCCTTTCAAGGATGCAACCCACTACAACAACTTCTATGAGTTCGGCACTGACAAGGGCGATCCCGCTGCCAATACCGGTGCGTTGAAGACTGAGCCATGGACAGTGGTGGTGGATGGCGAAGTGGGCAAGCCAGGGCGCTATGCGCTGGAGGACTTCATGAAGCCTTATCAACTGGAGGAGCGCATCTACCGCCTTCGTTGTGTCGAGGCCTGGTCAATGGTTATTCCATGGCTGGGTTTTCCTCTTTCGGCTTTGCTTCAGCAGGTGGAGCCAACCTCCAGCGCCAAATTCATTCGCTTCGAAACCCTGCAGGATCCAAAGAGCATGCCCGGGCAGCGTTCCGGTTTCGCGCTGATCGACTGGCCTTATATAGAAGGGCTGCGATTGGACGAGGCAATGAATCCGTTGGCGATTCTGGCGGTCGGGATGTACGGCCGCGAGTTGCCGAATCAGAACGGTGCGCCATTGCGATTAGTGGCGCCGTGGAAATACGGCTTCAAGAGCATCAAGTCCATCGTGCGCATCAGCCTGGTGAGTGAGCAGCCAAAAACGACCTGGCAAAGCATCGCCTCGGACGAGTATGGCTTCTATGCCAATGTGAACCCGACTGTTGATCATCCACGCTGGACCCAAGCCCGTGAACGTCGTCTGCCGAGTGGTCTCTTCAAGCCGAATGTGCGTGACACGCAAATGTTCAATGGCTACGCGGATGAAGTGGCTTCTCTATATGCAGGGCTCGATCTGCGGAAGAACTACTGATGCGGTATCCGCTTTGGCGTATGGGGGTGTTCTTCGCCGCGTTGGTGTGGCCACTGCTTTGGTTGTACCAGGCCTGGCAAGACGCACTTGGTCCTGATCCGGGTAAGGTGCTGGTTGACCGGTTGGGATTGGGCACGCTTGTTCTGTTGCTCATTACATTAAGCATGACGCCGTTGCAGAAGCTCACTGGCTGGGCAGGCTGGATTGCTGTCCGGCGGCAGATTGGGCTGTGGTGTTTCGCCTATATCGTCCTGCACTTGAGCGCCTACCTGGCATTCATCCTTGGCTTTGATTGGTCGCAGTTGGGCGTCGAGTTGCGCAAGCGTCCATACATAATTGTCGGGATGTTGGGCTTTGTGTGTTTGTTGGCGTTGGCAGTGACATCCAATCGATACAGTCAGCGGCGATTAGGCGGGCGCTGGAAGAAGCTGCATCGTCTTGCTTATGTAATTCTCGGGCTCGGATTGCTGCATATGCTCTGGATTGTGCGTGCCGATCTGAAGGAGTGGTCGGTCTACGCCTTAATAGGAGGGGTGTTATTACTGTTACGACTACCGCCAGTAGCCCGCCGAATTCCGCGTTTAATGGCTAAAAAGACACCTTCAGCGAAAAAGGCGTAATTAGAGGTTGACGGCAGATTTCAGATGTCTATAATTCGCCCCACTTCCGGCGCAGTCGAAACGGAAAACTCCTTGGTAAACAATGAGTTACGTAGGTTTCGACAGCAAGTTGCTTCAGGTCATCG
>NZ_CABVIY010000010.1 GCF_902498195.1 Pseudomonas fluorescens
GTTGGTTACATCTTTGATTTCTCGCGGAGTAACTTGTGATGCTGATAATCTGTTGACTAGCAGTCTGATACCACAAGCACCCACACGAATTGCTTGATTCAGTTGTTAAAGAGCGGTTGGTTAAGATCTTTCGTCTCAACCGAGGCGCGCATTCTACAGCAGCCTCATTTGCTGTCAAGTGGTTATTTTCAGAAGTTTTCAAAGTTTCCTTTGTAACTTCAACCACTTGCGCTTCCGATCTCTCGTCAGCGGGAGGCGAATTCTACAGCGTTACACGCTGCTGTCAACACCTCTTTTTCAACTCCCTTTCGGCTTCGATGACCTGAAGCAACTTGCTGTCGAAACCTACGTAACTCATTGTTTACCAAGGAGTTTTCCGTTTCGACTGCGCCGGAAGTGGGGCGAATTATAGACATCTAAAATTCGCCGTCAACCTTTATTTCAGACTTATTCGGATTTGAGCGTAATCCGCGCAAATGCCTTCTTCCCGGCCTGACATACATGGGTAGCGCCCAATGCATATATAAAGGTGCGATCGACAACCTCACCATCTATACGCACACCACCGGAACCGAGAAGATCCCGCGCCACAGCGGAGTTCTTCACCAGGCCAGCCTTATTAAGGACGGCAGCAATCGGCATGTCTTCGGCAGCAGTCAATTCGATCTCAGGCAGATCATCCGGCAGCTCGCCATCCTTCATACGGTTACCCGCCGCACGATGCGCATTGGCCGCAGCCTCTTCACCGTGAAAACGCGCCACAATCTCTTCAGCCAGCTTGATCTTGATGTCACGCGGATTGGCACCCGCCTCCACGTCCGCGCGGAAGGCGTTGATTTCATCCATGGAGCGAAAGCTGAGCAATTCGAAATATCGCCACATCAGCACATCAGGAATGGACACCAGCTTGCCGTACATCACGCCCGGCGCTTCCTGAATACCCACGTAGTTGCCCAAGGACTTGGACATCTTCTTCACGCCATCCAGACCTTCGAGCAACGGCATCGTCAGAATGCACTGAGCCTCCTGTCCATAACCGCGCTGCAACTCACGCCCCATCAGCAGGTTGAACTTCTGATCAGTACCACCCAACTCGACATCCGCACGCAAGGCGACCGAGTCATACCCTTGAACCAACGGATAAAGGAACTCATGGATGGCGATAGGCTGATTGGTGGTGTAGCGCTTATCGAAGTCATCACGCTCCAGCATGCGCGCAACCGTGTACTGCGAAGTCAACCGAATGAAGTCGGCCGGCCCCATCTGATCCATCCAGGTGGAGTTGAATGCCACTTCGGTTTTGGCCGGATCAAGAATCTTGAAGACCTGAGTCTTGTAGGTCTCGGCATTTTCGAGGACTTGTTCACGGGTAAGCGGAGGACGCGTCGCACTCTTCCCGCTTGGATCACCGATCATTCCAGTGAAGTCGCCGATCAGGAAGATCACCTGATGACCCAGCTCCTGGAACTGGCGCAGCTTATTGATAAGCACGGTGTGACCCAGGTGCAAATCCGGCGCGGTCGGATCGAAGCCTGCCTTAATACGCAGCGGCTGGCCGCGCTTGAGCTTTTCAATCAGCTCGGACTCGACCAACAGTTCTTCCGCACCACGTTTGATCAGCGCTAGCTGCTCTTCAACCGACTTCATAACAGACCCGCAAGGCTCAGATTCAAAGGGAACCAACCATACAAGAACGGGCGTCAAATACAAGGTTTGCCCGGCGCACGGACGCCAATCCACGGTCAGAGTGTCCGCAGACTTGCTTCAGAGATGATTTGGTTATATTTTATACAGTTATTTCATATTCATCATGTCATTCATCTTTTCCAATTCATCTTTTTCAAAGTCAAATTACCTATGACCAAAGAATCGTCTAAAGCGCCGCCGCTTTACCCGAAGACCCATCTGCTCGCAGCAAGCGGCATTGCCGCCCTACTGAGCCTGGCGCTTCTGGTGTTCCCTTCCAGTGATGTCGAAGCCAAAAAGACGACCCTGAGTCTTGAACTGGAAAGCCCTGCCGAACAACTGACACAAGACCAAGACGCTGCCGAAGCCGTCCAGGCCACAACCGAGTCGGCAGCTTCTCCTTTCGCACAGATCGATAACAGCGCAGACGAAGCTCAGGAAACCGTTCAGGCAGCGCCTGAACCGGTCATTGAACAAAAGAAGGCGCCAAACCACAGGGAAGTGATAGTCGCCAAGGGCGATACCCTCTCCACGCTGTTCGCGAAAGTTGGCCTGCCAGCCACATCGGTGCATGAAGTGCTGGCCAGCGACAAGCAGGCCAAGCAATTCAGCCAGCTCAAACACGGACAGAAACTCGAATTCGAGTTGAGCCCCGAAGGCCAGCTGACCAACCTGCACAGCAAAGTCAGCGACCTCGAAACCATTACCCTGACCAAGAACGACAAGGGCTACACGTTCAATCGCATTACCGCCAAACCCACCGTACGTTCCGCCTATGTACACGGCGTGATCAACAGCTCGCTGTCCCAGTCCGCCGCTCGCGCCGGCCTGTCTCACAGCCTGACGATGGACATGGCCAGTGTATTTGGCTACGACGTGGATTTCGCCCAGGACATTCGCCAGGGTGACGAGTTTGACGTGATCTACGAACAGAAGGTCGTCAACGGTAAAGCCGTCGGCAACGGCCCGATCCTTTCCGCGCGCTTCACCAACCGCGGCAAGACCTATACGGCCGTGCGTTACACCAACAAACAAGGCAACAGCAGCTACTACACGGCTGACGGCAACAGCATGCGCAAGGCGTTCATCCGCACCCCGGTGGACTTTGCACGCATCAGCTCGAAGTTCTCAATGGGCCGCAAGCACCCGATCCTGAACAAGATCCGCGCCCACAAAGGTGTCGATTACGCAGCCCCACGCGGCACGCCAATCAAGGCGGCCGGTGACGGCAAAGTATTGCTGGCCGGCCGCCGCGGCGGTTACGGCAACACAGTGATCATCCAGCATGGCAATACCTACCGCACGCTGTACGGTCACATGCAGGGCTTCGCCAAAGGCGTCCAGACCGGCAGCAGCGTCAAGCAAGGCCAGGTGATTGGCTATATCGGCACCACGGGCCTGTCTACCGGCCCGCACCTGCACTATGAGTTCCAGGTCAATGGCGTGCACGTCGACCCGCTGGGCCAGAAGGTGGCCATGGCCGATCCGATCTCCAAGGCAGAACGCGCACGCTTCCTAGCGCAGAGCCAGCCGCTGATGGCCCGCATGGACCAGGAGAAATCCACCCAACTGGCCTCGAGCAAACGTTAAGCCATGGCGCTCTATATAGGTGTGATGTCCGGAACCAGCCTCGATGGCCTGGACATCGCGCTGATCGAGCAGTCGCCGGCGATCCGGCTGATCGCCACGCACTACATCCCCATGCCCGAATCCCTGCGCGCCGAGCTGCTTGGCTTGTGCGCCAGCGGTCCGGACGAGATTGCCCGCTCCGCCATCGCACAGCAGAACTGGGTAACACTGGCAGCACAGGGCATTCACAACCTACTGGCTCAGCAGCATCTCAAACCTGAAGACATTCGCGCGATCGGTAGCCACGGGCAGACCATCCGCCACGAACCGGCGCGCGGTTTCACCGTGCAAATCGGCAACCCTGCCCTGCTGACGGAGTTGACCGGCATTACGGTGGTCAGCGACTTTCGCAGCCGCGATGTCGCTGCCGGCGGGCAAGGCGCGCCGCTGGTTCCGGCCTTTCACGAAGCCCTTTTCGAAGAACGGGTTGGTAATCGCGCAGTGCTCAACGTCGGCGGCTTCAGTAATCTCAGCCTGATCGAGCCCGGCAAGGCTGTAGCCGGCTTCGATTGCGGCCCGGGCAACGTGCTGCTGGACGCCTGGATTCACCAACAGCGCGGCGACAACTATGATCATGATGGCCAATGGGCCGCCGCCGGCAAGGTTGAACCGGTCTTGTTGAAGGCGCTGCTCAGCGATCCATTCTTTGTCACCAAGGGCCCGAAAAGTACTGGGCGCGAAGTGTTCAACCTGCCTTGGCTGATGCAGCACCTTGCACCGCTGCCGGCCTTTGCAGCCGAAAACGTACAGGCAACCCTGCTTGACCTGACCGCGCTGACCATCATCGAGTCGCTCCAAAACGCCCAAACGGACACTCAAGAACTGTTGGTCTGCGGCGGCGGCGCGCACAACACGGCGCTGATGAATCGCCTGGCCACCCTGCTGCCGAATGCAACAGTCAGCAGCACCTCCGCCTACGGTGTAGACCCGGACTGGGTAGAAGCCATGGCCTTCGCCTGGCTGGCCCACTGCTGCCTCGAAGGCATCGCGGCCAATCGACCAAGCGTTACCGGTGCCCGCGGTCTGCGCGTACTGGGCGCGATCTACCCCGCCTGATCACCGGACAGCAAAACGCCGCAAGACCGTGAGGCCATGCGGCGTTTTGATGGAACCGTTGCGCTGATCAGATCGAGAACGAAGAGCCACAGCCACAGGTGGTGGTTGCATTCGGGTTCTTGATGACGAAACGCGAACCCTCCAGGCCTTCCTGGTAATCCACCTCGGCTCCTGCCAGGTACTGGAAGCTCATCGGATCGACAACCAGACTCACACCTTCGCGCTCGACGATGGTGTCGTCATCGGCCACTTCTTCATCGAAGGTGAAGCCGTACTGAAAACCTGAACAACCGCCGCCCGTAACGAATACGCGCAGCTTCAAGCGATCATTCCCCTCTTCATCGACCAGGCTCTTCACCTTGTGCGCGGCACCGTGGGTAAATTGCAAAGCCGTGGGGGTGAAGGATTCGACGCTCATGCTGACTATCTCCCGGCGTTACGCCGCCATAATGCGTGATGACGCGCATTATCCGCTTGTCCTAGAAAATCGGTCAACTATTGTTATGGTATATCAACCATCCCAATCGCCAGCCCGGAATGCAAAAAGACCCGTTCAACGGGCCTTTTTGCTGTGAGGCGTAAAGCTTACGGCAGCATGCCGGCGTGGGAGAGACCAAAGCGCTCATCCAGCCCGAACAGAATGTTCATGTTCTGCACCGCCTGGCCCGACGCACCTTTGACCAGATTGTCGATCACCGACAACACCACCACCAGATCACCATCCTGTGGACGATGCACCGCGATACGGCATACGTTGGCTCCACGTACGCTGCGGGTTTCCGGGTGACTGCCGGCCGGCATGACGTCGACGAACGGCTCATTGGCATAACGCTTTTCAAACAGTGCCTGCAGATCGACCGAGCGATCCACTACGGTTGCGTAAAGCGTCGAGTGAATACCACGGATCATTGGCGTCAGGTGCGGAACGAAGGTCAGGCCAACGTCCTTGCCAGCGGCACGACGCAGCCCTTGGCGAATTTCCGGCAAGTGACGATGCCCTTTGACGGCGTAGGCCTTCATGCTTTCCGAGGTCTCGGAGTACAGCGAACCTACAGCCGCACCACGCCCGGCACCGCTGACACCGGACTTGCAGTCGGCGATCAGGCGCGAAGCATCAGCCAGGCCCGCTTCGAGCAGTGGCAGGAAACCCAATTGCGTAGCGGTCGGATAGCATCCCGGCACCGCGATCAGGCGTGCCTGCCTGATTTGCTCGCGATTGACTTCCGGCAGACCGTAGACCGCCTCTTCCAACAACTGTGGCGCACCGTGCGGCTGGCCATACCATTTGGCCCATTCATCCGCATCTTGCAGGCGGAAGTCCGCAGACAGGTCGATGACCTTGGTTCCGGCCGCCAGGAGTTCACCCGCCAGGGCGTGCGCGACGCCGTGAGGTGTTGCAAAGAACACCACGTCGCAAGCGCCCAGGGTCTTGATGTCCGGAACGCTGAACGCCAGGCCGTCGTAGTGGCCTCGCAGGTTCGGGTACATGTCGGCCACGGCAAGGCCAGCCTCGGATCGGGAAGTGATGACAACCACTTCAGCTTGCGGATGTTGTGCCAACAGACGCAGCAGTTCGACACCTGTGTAACCCGTGCCGCCGACGATACCGACCTTGACCATAAACCTGCCCTCAACGAACCCACTGGAAAGCCGTCGATAATAGGGGCCGCGCGCGCCTGCGACAACCGGCAAGGTGACGACCGGAGGCTCAAGCGCCTACTATCCGGGCTACCGTGAACCTGGGAATAACTAAAAATGCTCTATCTGTGGCTCAAAGCTTTTCACATCATCAGCGTCGTGTGCTGGTTTGCCGGCCTGTTTTACCTGCCGCGCCTGTTCGTTTATCACGCACAAAGCGAGGATACGGTCAGCAAGGAACGCTTCAGTGTCATGGAGCGCAAGTTGTATCGCGGCATCATGGGCCCGGCAATGATTGCGACACTGATCTTCGGCGGATGGCTGATCAGCCTCAATCCGGGCGCGTATTTCAGCCAGGGCGGCTGGATGCATGCCAAGTTGACCCTGGTGGTGTTGCTGATCGGCTACCACCACATGTGCGGTGCCCAGGTGAAGCGTTTTGCCCGTGGCGAGAACACCCGCAGCCATGTCTTTTATCGCTGGTTCAATGAAGTGCCGGTGCTGATATTGCTGGCTATCGTAATTCTGGTCGTCGTTCGACCGTTCTAAATCCAACAGGCACCACTCACCGGGGGTATTCCAATGTCGCTGCCCGCTCTGCTCGAACAACGTTTGCGCCTGCCCGTGGTGGCAGCGCCGATGTTTCTTATTTCCAATCCGCAACTGGTACTCGCCTGCTGCCGCAATGGTGTAGTTGGCAGCTTTCCGGCGCTGAACCAGCGCGAGAGCAGCGGTTTCAAGGCATGGCTGGAAGAAATCGAAGCCGGGCTGGCGACACTGGACAATCCCGCGCCGTATGCAGTCAACCTGATCGTCCACAACAGTAACCCGCGCTTGCAGGCGGACCTGGAGATCTGCGTCGAGCACAAAGTGCCAATCGTGATCACCAGCCTTGGCGCCGTGAAAGAAGTGGTCGATGCCGTCCACAGCTACGGCGGCCTGGTGTTTCACGACGTGACGACCCGCCGCCATGCCGAGAAAGCCGCTGAAGCCGGCGCGGATGGTTTGATCGCCGTCGCCGCGGGCGCCGGCGGACATGCCGGGACCTGGAGCCCATTCTCCCTGGTTGCCGAGATCCGCCAATTCTTCGACAAGACGTTGCTGCTGGCCGGGTGCCTGAACCACGGCCACGAAATTCTCGCGGCGCAATTGCTCGGTGCGGACCTGGCCTACTTCGGAACGCGATTTATCGGAACCACCGAAAGTCATGCGCCTGACGCCTACAAAGAGATGCTGCTGACTTCAAGAGCCGCCGACATCATCCATACTCCCGCCGTCTCGGGCGTGCCGGCGAGTTTCATGCGCCAGAGCCTGGAAGCCGCCGGTTTCGACATGCTGGCGCTGCAAAACAAGGGCGAGGTCAACTTCGGCTCCAAGCTCAAACCGTTGAGCGACGAAGCCAAAGCCTGGAAAACCGTGTGGTCAGCGGGCCAGGGTGTCGGCGAGATTGATGACTTGCCGAGCGTCGATCAATTGGTGGCGCGCCTCGACGCCGAGTATCGCAAGGCGCTGGAACAGGCCACGCAACTGCGGCAGCGCTGGCCGCGCTGAAAGAAATCGGGCTAGCGGCGCCTGGCTGGCCCTACACTCATTGCTTTGAAGACTCGCGACAAGGATGCCTCGACCATGAGCGAACCCCGTTACAAAATAGTTTTCGACGGTGCTCTGCAACCCGGCGTCGAAATCAACACGGCCAAGCTCAACCTGGCCGAACTGTTCAAAAGCGATGTAGCCGCCATCGAGCGCCTGTTCAATGGTCGCGTCGTCGCACTCAAGCGTGATTTGTCTCAAAGCGATGCACAAACCTATCTTCAGGCCTTGAGTAAAACCGGCATCGACGCGCGAATCGAACCCGAAACGGTGATCGAATTGAACCTGTCGGACGTGGATGATCACGGCTACGCGGCACAGGAACATGACTCACCCTATGCTCCGCCCCGGGCCAGCGTCGGCGAAAACGCCTCCGGGTTCGCCGCCCTCAAGCCGTTTAGCGTTGAAGGACGGATCGGCCGCCTGCGCTTTCTGGCCTGGACCCTGGTGCTGAGCCTGGTGACCCTGCCCATTGTCGGTGTGCTCGCGCTCATCGGCCTCGGACTGGTCAGCAGCGACTCGACCACTGGCTTGATCATCGGCGGCATCTTTGCGTTCTTCCTGTTCCTCACGTTCGTAATTGTCAGCATCCTGTTCACCGTTCAGCGCCTGCACGATATCGGCTGGTCGGGCTGGCTCTGGCTACTGAATCTCGTCCCCTTCGTGGGCAGTTTTTTCCCGCTGGTGATCATGGTTATGCCAGGCAATACCGGGACCAACCGCTACGGGCCGCCTCCCCCGCCCAACAGCACAGCCGTCAAAGTGCTGTGCTCATTGTGGATTGTGTTCATTGGCCTGTTTTTCGTCGGCGCAATGCTCGGGGGCATCTCCACGATCCAGCAGGAATATGAAAGCAGCCTGGAAAGCAGCTATCAGAGCGGTTCGGTCACCGTCGACGAAATCGACGTGGAGACACAATCGCCAGCAAATTCAGCCGAGGATGCAGCCGAACAAGCCCAGCCCCCTGTAGACTCCGCGCAAGAATGAACAGCGCTCCCTGCCCGTGACACCTGCGACACGGCGCGGAGCTGTTGCGATGGAGAACAGCATGACCCGTTACGCTCTGATCACCGGCGCTTCCAGCGGCATCGGCCTGGCGATGGCCGAAGCACTGGCTCGGCGTGGCCGCAGCCTGATACTGCTGGCCCGACAGCGTGATCAGCTGGAAAGTATTGCAATCGAACTGACTCAACGTTTCGGTGTGGAAGTATTGTTTCGTGCCTGCGACCTGGGCGAACCCCTGCGGCTTTCCGGATTCCTCCTGGAACTTGAAGAAGGCGACCGGCAGATCGACTTGCTGGTGAACTGCGCCGGCATCGGCACTTGTGGCCCGTTCCTCGCGCAGGACTGGATGACCGAACAAGACCTGATCGAAGTGAACATCCTGGCACTCACCCGCCTGTGCCATGCCATCGGTAACAGCATGGCGTTGCAGGGCGGAGGGCAGATCCTGAATGTCGCCTCGGTCGCCGCCTTCCACCCCGGCCCGTGGATGAGCACTTACTACGCAAGCAAGGCGTATGTATTGCACTTTTCCGAAGGGTTGCGCGTCGAACTGAAAAAATGCGCAGTTAAAGTCTCCGTGCTCTGCCCTGGCCCGACCCGCACAGCGTTTTTCCGAACGGCGCAGTTGAACGCGGACAAATTGGCCGACAGCAAACTGCTGATGAGCCCGGAAGAAGTTGCGCTCTATACCGTCCGCGCCCTGGAGAAAAATCGCGCGATCATTATTCCCGGACGACGCAACCGCTGGTTCGCGGCCCTGCCTCGCTTCGGCTCGCGCTGGCTGATCCGGACCATCACCGGCATGGTTAACAAGGCTTACTGTCCGCGCTGAAATGTCCTACGGTAAATTACTGGGCTGGTGCATTCCCCATGAGTACACTCAGGCCAGCCCATACAACGGAGAAAACAGCTGTGGATACTCTGTTCACCAAGATCATCAACCGGGAAATCCCGGCGAAGATCATTTACGAGGACGACCAGGTACTGGCCTTCCACGATATCGCCCCACAGGCCCCCGTGCATTTTCTGGTCATCCCGAAAAAGCATGTACGCACCTTGAACGACCTGACAGAGGACGACAAGGCACTGGCCGGGCACATTCTGTTCACCGCCCAGCGCCTTGCACTCGAGCTGGGTTGCGAAAAAGGCTTCCGCGTTGTCATGAACTGCAATGACGAAGGTGGACAGACCGTCTATCACATTCATATGCACGTGCTGGGTCAGCGCCAGATGCATTGGCCGCCGGGCTGATAGCGCGCCCCTCAAAAGATCGCAGCCTCCGGCAGCTCCTACAGTTGTACGCGGTCCCATGTAGGAGCTGCCGGAGGCTGCGATCTTTTGATCTTGATTCAGCCGACCTCAATGACCCAGCGCAAACCTTCCCCCGCCGATTGAGTTAAACTGGCCGTCGAGATTTTTCCCGGAGGTCAGCATGACTACCCAACGTCACTACTCGCCCATTGACCGCCTTCTGCTGCAAGCCGATGCCGCGATGCGTACCTTGCTGCCCTTCAGTGGCCAGCCATACCGTCCGTCTCCCGCCATTGTCCAGCCTGACGCCAAAATGAGCGACGAAGACACCCGGCACGTTGCCGGCCTGATGCGCATCAACCATACCGGTGAAGTGTGCGCCCAGGCGTTGTACCAAGGGCAGGCGTTGACCGCCAAGCTGCCGCAAGTGCGTGCCGCCATGGAGCATGCCGCCGAAGAAGAGATCGACCATCTTGTCTGGTGCGAGCAACGCATCAAACAGTTGGGAAGTCACACCAGCATTCTCAATCCACTGTTCTACGGCATGTCCTTCGGAATCGGCGCGGTCGCGGGGCTGATCAGCGATAAGGTCAGCCTGGGTTTTGTCGCGGCGACCGAAGATCAGGTGTGCAAACACTTGAACGAACACCTTGAGCAACTGCCGGCTGAGGATGAAAAGTCCCGGGCGATTCTTGAGCAGATGCGCATTGATGAAGAGCAGCATGCCGAAAGTGCGCTGGATGCCGGCGGGTTTCGTTTTCCGGCGCCGGTGAAATTCGGGATGAGTTTGATGGCCAAGGTGATGACCAAGAGTACGTATCGGATCTGACAATGCGTCGTTCTTGAGGGCCTCTTCGCGAGCAAACCCGCTCCTACGCTGAAATGCGTTCCAATGTGGGAGCGGCTCGCTCGCGATAGCCATCGCAGGGTCCATCAGATCAACCGCAATAAAAAAGGCGACTACCGTGAGGGAGTCGCCTTTTTTGTGCATCAAAATCTTAGTTCGGCATGTTGCGTGCGTAGAAGATTTCGAGCATTTCGTGTTTCACACGATCGGTCACCTGAGCGCGCTGCTCGACAGACAGGTTGCTGGTGGCGTCGCCGAACAGGTAGTTATCCAGTTCGAAGTTCTTCAACAGCATTTTGGTGTGGAACAGGTTTTCCTGGTACACGTTCACGTCGGTCATCTGGTACGCGTCGCGGGTGTCGTCGGAGAGGTAGTTCTGAATCGAATTGATCTCGTGGTCGATGAAGTGCTTCTTGCCTTCAACGTCACGGGTAAAGCCGCGCACACGGTAATCCACGGTCACAATGTCCGAATCGAACTGGTGAATCAGGAAGTTGAGCGCTTTGAGCGGTGAAATGACCCCGCAAGTCGACACGTCGATATCCACACGGAAGGTGGCAATACCGTCGTCCGGATGGATTTCCGGGTAGGTGTGCACCGTGATGTGGCTCTTGTCGAGGTGGGCCAGGATGATTTCGGGCAACGGGCCCGGGGACTCTTCGATCTGGCTGTCGGTCGGGGTTACCGGCTCTTCAGAGATCAGAATCGTGACGCTGGCGCCCTGTGGCTCGTAGTCCTGACTGGCGATGTTCAGGATGTTGGCACCAATGATATCGACAACTTCTGTGAGGATCTGCGTCAGGCGCTTGGCGTTGTACTCTTTATTGATGTACTCGACGTAAGCCTGTTGGTCTTGCGGGGTTTCCGCGTAGCAGATGTCATAGATGTTGAAGCTCAAGGTCTTTGTCAGGTTATTGAACCCGTGGAGCTTGAGTTTGCTTTTCACCGTTAAAAACTCTCTATGTATTGCGGCCCGGCCGCGTGATCAAGCATGCCCGTCAGATGCGAACGACGCACCTGCGTAGGACGGTTAACACCTCTTCGCGATGGCGATTTTGGTTGTCTGTTCGGGTGTGCGGCCTGTCGGCTGATAGGCCACGACCCTGAAAAAAGTGGCGCATTATGCAGACGTCAGCAGGGGATCGCCAGAGTCTGCACTGCTTTTATGATAGTTGAATGTCGATTCAACCGAGTTCGATGATTTCGTAGTCGTGGGTGATCTCGACACCGGCGGCGCCCAGCATGATCGACGCCGAGCAATATTTTTCAGCAGACAGCTCGATGGCGCGCTTGACCTGGGCTTCTTTCAGCCCGCGCCCCTTGACCACGAAGTGCATGTGGATCTTGGTGAAGACCTTCGGATCTTCGGTTGCACGCTCTGCTTCGAGGAAGGCTTCGCAGCTTTCCACAGCCTGGCGGGATTTCTTGAGGATGCTGACCACATCGAAATTGCTGCAACCGCCAACACCCAGCAGGAGCATTTCCATCGGCCGGACACCCAGGTTACGACCACCGGCATCGGGTGGGCCGTCCATGACCACCACATGACCGCTGCCGGATTCGCCCAGGAACATGGCTTCGCCAGCCCATTGGATGCGTGCCTTCATCGCCAAGACTCCACTGTATAAAAAAGGGTCGCCAGCTTAGCACAGGCCCTATGATTGACAGCGTTTGCCTTCCTGGGTCATATCCAACCATCGTGCAGGTAAATGCTCGAATGTTGCAGGAAGTGTCTGTTAAGCTGACGCCAATTCGCTGGCGCATAGCCAGCTTCGCTGCAGCTGCCACAATTCATAAAAAACCAAACATACCGTGCAGTCTTTTCGGGATACAACCATGGTTGCTATTGCCCCCACACCCAAGATCAAGAACCTCGACAAACTGCTGATGCATTGCCAGCGCCGTCGCTATCAGGCCAAGAGCAACATCATTTGTGCCGGTGACCGTTCGGACACACTGTTCTTCATCATTAAAGGTTCGGTCACGATCCTGATCGAGGATGATGACGGCCGGGAAATGATCATCGCCTATCTGAACGGCGGGGACTTTTTCGGCGAACTGGGGCTGTTCGAACAAGCAGGCCTGGAGCAGGAACGCAGCGCCTGGGTGCGCGCCAAGGTCGAATGCGAGGTTGCGGAAATCAGCTATGCAAAATTCCGTGAACTGTCACAGCAGGATCCAGACATTCTTTACGTGTTGAGCGGACAAATCGCACAACGCCTGCGAAACACGACCCGCAAGGTGGGTGACCTGGCGTTTTTCGACGTGACCGGTCGCGTTGCGCGCTGCCTGCTGGAACTGTGCAAGCAACCCGACGCAATGACTCACCCCGACGGCATGCAGATCAAGGTAACGCGCCAGGAAATAGGCAGGATTGTCGGGTGTTCGCGGGAGATGGTCGGTCGCGTGCTCAAGGACCTGGAGGAACGCAACCTGGTGGACGTCAAAGGCAAGACCATGGTGGTCTTCGGAACACGCTAAGCGTTGAACATTTGTGCCAGCATTTTCCGGAAGAGTTCGTCGAGGCGTGCCAGTGCATCCGGTGCCGCGAATTTCTCATGCAGGGCGATGTGGCTTTCAGCCCGCACCCGTGGCTCCAGACCGCAAGCCTCGTTGAACCGATTGACCGCAGCGACCATCGACTCACGCTCGTTATCCAGCAGCATTGCACCGTGCACCAGTCCAACCGGGCGCTGCCCGCCCTGACTCTGGCGCCAGCGCTGAGCAGTGCCAACCATCTTGCGCCCATCCAGATTGACGTTGAAGCGGCCATCGCAAAACGCGCCTTCGATTTCGCCCAGCGACGCCGTCCCACCCAGCTCATCCAGCAACTGACAGATTGGATCGCACAGACGCCGGTAACCGGACTCGATGCGGTTCAGATCACCTTCGCTGCGCGGTAGCGCGTAAACCAGTGCGATATTGATCGTAGACGCTGATTGCGGCACTGGTTCGCCACCTGTTTCGCGTAACAGCACTGGCCAACCGGCAGCAGCGGAGACTTCGCAGGCGTGATCGAAGCCGGGCAGGCGATTCAAGCGGCGCGGCATGACCAGCGCCCGATCGCTCGGCTGCCAGAAGAGCAGGCCGAATTCAGTGCCGCCGGCGCAGACCGATGCCAGCAGATCCTGTTCGGCTTGCAGGCCGGCTTCGATGGTCAGGGAGGTTGGAAGCGGCATGGACTACTCCGGCAGACTCAAGGTCATTGGGAAATTTGAGGGCACCATCGCGGGCAAGCCCGCTCCCACAGGGAATCGGGTTGCCTGCAAACTGTTTTTCAGTCGAGGGTCGAGCCGCTGACCGGAACGCCACGTTCAGGGAAGAACAGACGCTGCAACTCAGTACCCGGGCTCTCTGCACGCATGAACGCTTCGCCAACCAGGAACGCGTACACGTCGCTGATTTCCATCAGTTCGACATCGGCGCGATTGAGAATCCCGCTTTCAGTGATTACCAGGCGATCACGAGGAATGCGCGGCAACAGGTCGAGAGTGGTTTCGAGGCTGACATCGAAAGTGTGCAGGTTACGGTTGTTCACGCCGACCAATGGCGTGTCGAGGATTTTCAAGGCCCGCTCCAGCTCATCGCCGTCGTGGACTTCCACCAGTACATCAAGTCCGACGCCTTTTGCCACGGAGGCCAGCTCAGCCATTTTCACGTCGTCCAAGGCGGAGACGATCAACAGCACGCAATCGGCGCCCAGGGCGCGGGCTTCGACGATCTGGTACGGATCGATCATGAAGTCCTTGCGGATCACCGGCAGCTTGCATGCCGCGCGAGCTTGCTGCAGGTAGGCATCGGCACCCTGGAAGTAATCGATATCGGTCAGCACCGACAGACAGGTCGCACCGCCCTTCTCGTAGCTTTTGGCAATGTCGGCGGGAACGAAGTTCTCGCGGATCACGCCTTTGCTTGGCGAAGCTTTCTTGATTTCAGCAATCACGGCCGGCTGTTTCAGCTTGGCCTGAGCCAGCAGTGCCTGCGCAAACCCACGGGGTGCATCGGCCGCCTTGGCCAGACTTTCCAGCTCGGCCAAGCTGACGCGAGCGCTACGCTCGGCAACTTCCTCGACCTTGCGCGCCAGAATGTTTTCCAGAACCGTCGGTACACTCATCCCTCATTCTCCACTTTGAATACCGCGGTAAACGCACCCAGCTCCTCGAGTTTCTCCCGAGCCAGACCTGTGTGCAGCGCATCATGCGCCAGGGCAACGCCCTCCTTCAGACTGCTGGCCACATCCGCGGCGTACAGAGCGGCACCTGCATTGAGCATGATCATCTCGGCGGCTTTCTGACCGTTCTCGGTCTTGCGCTTGCCCAGTGCATCGCGAATCAACTCAAGCGATTGTGCCGGACTGTCAACCACCAGGCCGAACAGGCTCTGGCTCTTTATACCGAGGTCTTCTGGCTGAACCCAATATTCGGTTATTGCGTCATTTTTCAGCTCGGCGACGAAGGTCGGAGCCGCCAGGCTGAATTCATCCAGACCGTCCTGAGAGTGCACCACCAGCACGTGTTTGCTGCCCAGGCGCTGCAAAACCTCGGCTAACGGCCGGCACAAGGCCTGGGTAAATACACCTACCACCTGATGTTTCACGCCAGCCGGATTCGTAAGCGGGCCAAGCATGTTGAACAGGGTACGCAAGCCAAGATCCTTGCGCGGGCCGGCGGCGTGCTTCATGGCACTGTGGTGCGTCTGGGCGAACATGAACCCGATGCCGACGTTATCGATGCAGCGCGCCACCTGGACAGGGGTCAGGTTCAGATAGATACCGGCCGCCTCCAGCAAGTCGGCACTGCCGCTTTTGCCCGAGACTGCACGGTTGCCATGCTTGGCCACCGTGCAACCGGCCGCCGAGACCACGAAGGCAGAGGCGGTCGACACGTTGAAAATATTGGCGCCGTCACCGCCGGTACCCACCACATCGACGACGCCGTCGAGGGTCTTGAGTTCGACCTTGTCCGCCAGCTCGCGCATGACCGACACGGCGCCAACGATTTCATCGATGCTTTCGCTCTTCATGCGCATGGCCATCATGAACGCACCGATCTGCGCGTCCGTGCATTGCCCGGTCATGATTTCGCGCATCACATCGCGCATTTCTTCGGTGCTGAGGTCGAGATGGCCGACGATACGGCTCAGGGCTGTCTTGATATCCATGGGAAGTCCTTAGCGCGTGCCGCCGGTTTGTTTGAGGAAGTTGGCGAAGAGCTCGTGGCCCTGCTCGGTCAGGATCGACTCGGGGTGGAACTGCACGCCTTCAATGTTCAGGGTCTTGTGGCGCAGGCCCATGATCTCGTCGACCGAACCGTCTTCGAGCTGGGTCCAGGCGGTCAGTTCGAGGCATTCGGGCAAGGTTTCGCGCTTGACGATCAATGAATGATAGCGGGTAACCGTCAATGGATTGTTCAGGCCTTCGAAGACGCCCTTGTCTTCGTGGAACACCGGGCTGGTCTTGCCGTGCATGACCTGGCGGGCGCGGACGACATCACCACCAAAGGCCTGGCCGATGGACTGATGGCCAAGGCAGACGCCGAGAATTGGCAGCTTGCCGCCAAAGTGCTTGATCACGTCAATCGACACGCCGGCTTCGGTCGGGGTGCAAGGACCAGGGGACACGACGATGCGCTCAGGGTTGAGGGCTTCGATTTCAGCAATGGTCAGTTCATCGTTGCGCACGACTTTGACCTGGGAGCCCAGCTCACCAAGGTACTGCACAACGTTGTAGGTAAAAGAGTCGTAATTATCGATCATCAGCAACATGGCGTTTAGAACCTCTTGAATTCACTGACTTCTAGTGCAGCCTTCGGGTGAACACCCGCCGCGGCCTGCACTTGATCGGTCAAGGCGGCCAGCAGGCGGTTCAGTTCACGGGTCAGCCTTGCGGAGTTTGTTCAGCCAGGGCAACGGCGCGGAACATTGCGCGGCGCTTGTTCAGGGTTTCTTCCCATTCCAGCGCGGGCACCGAGTCGGCGACGATGCCACCACCGGCCTGCACATGCAGCTCGCCGTTCTTGATCACCGCCGTGCGGATCGCAATGGCGGTGTCCATGTTGCCGTTCCAGGCGAAGTAGCCGACGGCGCCGCCGTAGACACCGCGCTTGACGGGTTCCAGTTCGTCGATGATTTCCATGGCGCGGATTTTCGGCGCGCCAGACAAGGTGCCAGCCGGCAGGATCGCCCGCAGTGCATCCATCGCCGTCAGCCCGGCCTTCAACTGGCCAGTGACGTTGGACACGATGTGCATCACGTTGGAATAACGCTCGATGACCATTTTCTCGGTGAGCTTCACCGAACCGACTTCCGACACCCGGCCAGTGTCGTTGCGACCCAGGTCGATCAGCATCAAGTGTTCGGCGATTTCCTTGGCGTCCGACAGCAGGTCTTTTTCCAGCGCCAGGTCCGCCTCTTCGTTGGCCCCGCGCGGGCGAGTGCCGGCAATCGGGCGCACGGTGATCAGGTTGTCTTCGACCCGCACCAGCACTTCCGGCGAACTGCCGACGACGTGGAAGTCGCCGAAGTTGAAGAAATACATGTACGGCGTCGGGTTGAAGCAGCGCAGTGCCCGGTACAGATCGATGGGCGCAGCCTTGAAGTCGATCGACATGCGCTGGGACGGCACGACCTGCATGCAGTCACCGGCCAGGATGTATTCCTTGATGGTGTCGACGGCTTTTTCGTAATCGTCCTGAGTGAAACTCGAACGGAACACCGGGTCGGCCGAGTGCTGCTTGCTGAAATCCAGGCCACGGCGCGGGGTGATCGGCTGGCGGAGTTTTTCCAGCAGTTCTTCCAGGCGTGCGCGACCTTGCTCGAAGGCGTCTTCCTGCGCCGGATCGGCGAGGACGATCGCGTGCATCTTGCCGGCGAGGTTGTCGAAAACCACCACCGCGTCGGAAACCATCAGCAGAATGTCCGGCACGCCCAGCGGATCCGGGTTCGGGCATTTGCCCAGGCGCTTTTCCACATAACGCACGCAGTCGTAACCGAAGTAACCCACCAGGCCGCCGTTAAAACGCGGCAGGCCGGCGATGGTCGGCACGTTGTAACGGGCCTTGAAGGCTTCGACGAAGGCCAGCGGATCTTCGACGTCATGGCTTTCAGTCTCGACGCCGTCAACGGTCACGCTGACGTGATGATCATGAACCCGCAACACGGTACGGCACGGCAGGCCGATGATCGAATAACGGCCCCATTTTTCACCGCCTTGTACCGACTCCAGCAGGTAGGAGTTGGGCTTATCGGCCAGTTTCAGGTAGATCGACAGCGGCGTGTCGAAGTCGGCCAGGGTTTCGCAGGCAAGCGGGATGCGGTTGTAGCCGGCAGCGGCCAAACGCAGGAATTCTTCGCGGATCATGAGGTGCCTCGTGGCTTGAGGGTCTAACAGTCAGGTATGCAAACGCGCCGGATAACCGGCCAGGAACAAGTCAGGCGCGCCAACGCCAGCGGGCCAGGGCCTTGATGACTTTCATCCAGAGTTTGCGAGTGACCACCACGATGGGATTTCCAGGAGGGGATTGAACAGCGTCGGCCAACGTTATCTCAGCGGCAAGATCCAGGCAACCGGGAATTAGCTTGCGCAGATCGTCGATGACCAGCGCTGGCGACTCTTCGGCAATGGGTCGGCCATGGTTATAGCCATAGCTCAACGCCACGCACTTGACCCCCGCCGCTTTCGCCGCCAGCACATCGCTACGCGAATCGCCGACGAACAAGGCTTGCGAGGCCGGGATGTTGGTCATTTTCATCACGAAAAACAGCGCGGCCGGATCCGGTTTTTTCTGTGGCAGCGTATCGCCGCCAATGATCAGACGGAAATACCGACCGATTTTCATCTGATCCAGCAGCGGCGCGACGAAGCGCTCCGGCTTGTTGGTGATCAGCGCCATCTCGACACCCTGCTTGTGCAGCCATTTCAGGGTATCGCGCACACCGGGGTAGACCACGGTCAGCTCGTGACCGCCTTCATAAAAGCCGTTGAACAGCTCCAGCGCTTGCTCGGCTTCGGCTTCATCGACACCCTCGGCGTCGATGTGATTGGCCAAGGCCCGGCGCACCAGCATGTGCACGCCGTTGCCCACCCACTCGCGCACCGATGCGATGCCGGCAGGTTGACGCCCGAGCTTGAGCAGCATGTTATCCACAGCCGCCGCGAGGTCAGGGACCGAGTCGATCAAGGTGCCATCCAGATCGAACATCACCAGCCTTGGCAGACTTCCCGGGAACAGCTGCTCAAAACCACTCATGGGCGAGCCAGCGCCAGTTCGGAACGCATTTTTTCAATGACTTCCTGGTAGTCAGGCGCATTGAAGATCGCCGAACCGGCG
Source organism: Pseudomonas fluorescens (assembly GCF_902498195.1). GTDB lineage: Bacteria > Pseudomonadota > Gammaproteobacteria > Pseudomonadales > Pseudomonadaceae > Aquipseudomonas > Aquipseudomonas fluorescens_BU. The sequence goes on from NZ_CABVIY010000010.1 coordinate 19,030, forward strand.
ACGAAGGTGTCGGCACCCGCCGCTGCGATTTCACGAATGTTGTTCACGTTCACGCCGCCGTCGATCTCCAGGCGGATGTCGCGACCGGACGCATCGATCAGCGCACGTGCTTCGCGCAGCTTGTCGAGGGTGCCAGGAATGAACTTCTGACCGCCAAAGCCCGGATTGACGCTCATCAACAGGATCATGTCGACCTTGTCCATTACGTACTTGAGCACGTCCAGCGGCGTCGCCGGGTTGAACACCAGGCCCGACTTGCAGCCGCCTTCGCGGATCAGTTGCAGGGAGCGGTCGATGTGCTGGGTGGCTTCCGGGTGGAAGGTGATGTAAGTCGCGCCGGCTTCAATGAAGTCACCGACGATCCGGTCCACCGGGCTGACCATCAGGTGCGCGTCGATTGGCGCGGTCACGCCGTACTTGCGCAACGCAGAGCAAACCATCGGGCCGATGGTCAGGTTGGGCACATAGTGGTTGTCCATGACATCGAAGTGCACGAAGTCGGCGCCAGCGGCCAGGACGTTGTCCACTTCTTCACCCAAGCGGGCGAAGTCGGCGGAGAGAATCGACGGAGCAATTACGAAGGGCTGCATGACGCACCTTTTCTGAGCTAAATCACGATGGCGCGCATTGTATACCTCATGCTTTGACGCGCGCACCGTGACCGCGATGATTGGGTCTGCCATCCATTATTTTCTGTGCCGCGTTGTCGTCTGAAAGCGGGCCAGGCAAGGCGCAGTCCGCTGGTAATGGTTGTTCCCTTGCCAAGGGGACTGCAACGCAGCCTGGCCCGCTTTCAGACACAACCCGAAGGGCCGGGCCTGCTGTTGCGCAGGGCTGCGTTGCTCGGAGCTTATTTGGAATGACCAGACCACGCTCCTCGCGCCTTGCCCTGCGCAACAGCAGACCCGGCGCGGCACAAAAATAATGGATGGCAGACCCTAGTAGGCCGCTCGGTAGATCTTCTCGATATCGACAGCACTCAGCTTGCGCGGATTATTGCGCATCAGACGCTCGATACCCGCGGCCTCCACGGCCATGGCCGGGATCGCATCCTCGGGAACCCCGAAACTGCGCAGCCCCGACGGGATTTCCACAGCGGCGCACAAGTCGCTCATGGCCGTCACGGCTTTGTCGCCCGCTTCACTGGTACTCAGATGAGCGGTCTTCACCCCCATGGCTTCGGCGATATCCTGCATGCGTTCGACGCAGGCCATCTTGTTCCAGGTCATGACATAGGGCAGCAGCAAGGCATTGCTCACGCCATGGGCAATGTTGAAACGCCCGCCCAACGGGTAGGCCAAGGCATGCACCGCACCGACCCCGGCGTTGCCGAACGCCATGCCGGCCATCAGGCTGGCGGTGGCCATGTCTTCACGGGCCTGCAGGTTGGACGGGTTGGCATACGCCTTGGGCAATGCCTTGGCGATCAGCTTGATCGCACCAATGGCCAACGCGTCGGTAATCGGCGAGGCATTGACCGACAGATAGGATTCGATGGCATGCACCAGCGCATCGACTCCGCTGGCAGCGGTGACACTGCGCGGGCAAGTCAGGGTCATTTGCGGGCTGACCAGCGCCACATCCGGCAACAGGTAGTCGCTGACGATGCCCTTCTTCAGTTGCGCGACCTTGTCGGAAAGGATCGCCACGTTGGTGACTTCCGAACCGGTGCCGGCGGTGGTCGGGATCGCGATCAGCGGCGGGCCTTTGCGCGGCACCTGATCGATGCCGAACAAATCCTCCAGTGCCCCGTGGTAACCGGCATAGGCGGCCACGCTCTTGGCGATATCGATGGCACTGCCGCCGCCCAGGCCGATCAACCCGTCATGCCCGCCCTCGCGGTACACCCGCATGCAGTCTTCAACGATGGCGATTTCCGGATCGGGCAATACCCGGTCGAAGATCTCGTAAGTGCGGCCCCCCAGTTGCGCCAGCGCCAGCTCCACGGTGCCGGATTTGACCAGGATGGCATCGGTGACGATCAGCGGGTTGTCGATGTCCAGCCGCGTCAATTCCGCCGCCAGTTGCTCGATGGCCCCGGCACCGGTGATCAGTTTGTGTGCGATTTTGAAAGAAGACAGACTCATGCGCGCAGCCTCTTATAGATAGGGGAGCTGGGCACAATAGTAGCTGGGGATTTGGGGTTGTCTGGTATTCAGGTCGTGAATGACCACCCCCAATACGGGCAACAACACCAATCAAATGTGGGAGCGGGCTTGCTCGCGAAGGCGGAGTGTCAGCAGACACATATTGTCGACTGGCACTCCGCCTTCGCGAGCAAGCCCGCTCCCACATTGTTTACAGCGTGTGTTTTAGACCTGCGCGGTACGCAGTTTCTCGCTACGACCCCGCAGCCATTCCAGGGTCAGCAGCAGGATCACCGAGAAGGCGATCAGCAGCGTCGCGGCGGCGGCGATGGTCGGGCTGAGGTTTTCGCGGATACCGCTGAACATCTGCCGTGGCAGGGTCGCTTGCTCAGGGCCGGCGAGGAACAACGTCACTACCACCTCATCGAACGAAGTCGCGAAGGCGAACAGCGCACCGGAAATCACACCGGGAGCAATCAGCGGCAAGGTCACCCGACGGAACGCCACCAGCGGCGAGGCGCCCAGGCTGGCAGCGGCACGCACCAGGTTGTGGTTAAACCCCTGCAAGGTCGCCGACACCGTGATGATCACGAACGGTACGCCCAGCACTGCGTGGACCACGATCAACGAAAAGAAACTGTTGCCCAGGCCCAAAGGCGCAAAGAACAGGTAGCTGGCCACACCAATGATCACCACCGGCACCACCATCGGCGAAATCACCAGCGCCATGACCAGCGCCTTGCCCGGGAAGTCGCCACGGGTCAGGCCAATCGCCGCCAACGTACCGAAGATCATGGCCAGCACCGTGGCTGCCGGGGCGACGATGATGCTGTTCTTCAGTGCCCGCATCCACTCCGCCGACGCGAAGAAGTCGTGGTACCACTGCAGCGAGAAGCCCTGCAGCGGGTACACCAGGAAACTACCGGAGTTGAACGACAGCGGAATGATCACCAACACTGGCAGGATCAGGAACAACAGAATCAGGCCGCAGAGAATCCGCAAGCTGTAGAACCACACCCGCTCGATGGGCGACATATAAGGACTCAGCATTTCATTCTCCCCTTAGCTCAGGCGCAGGCGGCTAGCGCCCACCAGCCAGCTGTAAATCAGATAAAGCACCACGGTCGCCAGGAGCAGCAGCCCGCCAAGCGCGGTCGCCATGCCCCAGTTGATGCTGGTGTTGGTGTAGAAGGCGACGAAGTAACTGACCATCTGATCGTTCGGGCTGCCGAGCAACGCCGGGGTGATGTAGTAGCCGATGGCGAGGATGAACACCAGCAGGCAACCGGCGCCGACACCGGCATAGGTCTGCGGGAAGTACACCCGCCAGAAACTGGCGAACGGGTGGCAACCCAGGGAAATCGCCGCACGCATGTAGGTCGGCGAGATGCCTTTCATCACGCTGTAGATCGGCAGGATCATGAACGGCAGCAGGATGTGCACCATGGAGATGTAGACGCCGATGCGGTTGAACACCAGCTCCACCGGCTTATCGATGATGCCCATGGCCATCAGGCCACTGTTGATCAAGCCACCCGATTGCAGCAGGACGATCCACGCCGCGACGCGCACCAGGATCGACGTCCAGAACGGCAACAGCACCAGGATCATCAGCAGGTTGCTCTGCCGCGATGGCAGGTTCGCCAGCAGGTAAGCCAATGGATAGGCCAGCACCAGGCAGATCACGGTAATAATCAGGCCCATCCAGAAGGTGCGGGCGAAGATGTCGAGGTAAATCGCCTGGTCGGGGGTGGCCGGCGCCAATTCACCGAGGTCGTCGATGCGGTGATCGACGGCCGCCAGCAGGTAGTACGGGGTAATGCTGCTGGTGTTGCGGCGTACGGCTTGCCAGTAGGCCGGGTCGCCCCAGCGCTCGTCGAGACCTTCCAGTGCTTCTTTATAAGAGCTCGGTTCGGTGGCGAACGGCAGGGCGCGGGCGGTCTTGGTCAGCAGGCTGCGGTAGCCGGCCAACTCCATGTTCAAGCGCTTGGACAGGTCGCCCAAGGTCTGATTCTTGCGGGCTTCGGCGAGGTCCTCGCTGGCGGCCTTGTAGACCGGCTCGGCGGGCAGGCCACGGCCGTCCCAGCTGGCGATGGCGGCCACGGTGCGCGGCATGCCGCCGACCACTTCCGGGTTACCGACGCTTTTGTAGAGCAGCGCCACGATCGGCACCAGGAACACCAGCAACAGAAACAGCACCAGCGGCGCGATCAAGGCCTGGGCCTTCCAGCGGTTGACCCGCTCGGCGTGCTTGAGCCGCTGCTTCAAGGTGGGGTCAGTGCCCGCGTTCACGGGAACGGCGATAGCCATGGCGTACTCCGGAAATCTTTGGATGGGCGGCATCAAACTGCGCGATGCCGCATTGCATCAATGTTCTTTGACCAGGCACCGGCCCCCGTAGGAGCTGGCGCAGCCTGCGATCTTTTCGCGGCTTTGAGACCGCTGAAGATCAAAAGATCGCAGCCTTCGGCAGCTCCTACAGCGTAAGCCCGCGGTGCGGTCTTACTTCGCAGCCCAGGAATTGAAGCGCTGTTCCAGTTGCTCGCCGTTGTCAGCCCAGAAGCTGACGTCGATCTGCACCTGGTTGGCGATGTTTTCCGGGGTGGTCGGCATGTCTTTCAGGACATCCTTGGCCAGCAACGGTACGGCTTGGGTGTTGGCCGGGCCGTAGGCGATGTTTTCCGAGTAGGTCTTCTGCTGCTGCGGCTGCACCGAGAAGGCGATGAATTTCTTCGCCGCGTCAGCACGTGCTTTATCCAGGCCTTTTGGGATGGCCCAGGCGTCGAAGTCGTAGATGCCGCCGTTCCACACCACTTTCAGGTTGCTTTCTTTTTGCACGGCAGCGATGCGGCCGTTGTAGGCCGAGCTCATGACCACGTCACCGGAGGCAAGGTATTGCGGCGGTTGCGCACCGGCTTCCCACCACTGGATGTTTGGCTTGAGTTCATCGAGCTTCTTGAACGCGCGGTCCTGACCGTCCTTGCCGGCCAGCACTTTGTAGACGTCTTTAGGCGCAACGCCGTCGGCCATCAGTGCGAATTCCAGGGTGTACTTGGCGCCCTTACGCAGGCCACGCTTGCCCGGGAACTGCTTGGTGTCCCAGAAATCCGCCCAGCTGGTCGGTGCGGTTTTCAGCTTGTCGGCGTTGTAGGCCAACACGGTCGACCACACGAAGAAACCCACGCCGCAAGGCTGGATTGCGCCTTTTACGTAGTCTTCAGTTTTGCCGAACAGCGCAGGATCGAGTTGCTCGAACATGTCTTCGTCGCAACCACGGGACAGTTCTGGCGATTCAACTTCCACCAGGTCCCAGGACACGCTCTTGGTGTCGACCATGGCCTTGACCTTGGCCATCTCGCCGTTGTACTCGCCCGCCACGATCTTGCCGTTGCCTGCCGCTTCCCACGGTGCGTAGAAAGCCTTGACCTGCGCGGCCTTGTTCGCCCCGCCAAAGGACACCACGGTCAGGTCCGGGCCAGCAGCCATTGCGCTCGCTGCCCCCATCATGCCCAGTGCCAGAGCGGTGAATTTCAGGGATCTCAACATTTATTGTTCTCTCCACGTGCAGGGTTGGTGTTGTTGTAGCCGGGGCGATCAGTTCGCCTCTAAAAGTGGGTCGAGTGCACGAACGTGTTCGACCTGCCAGCCAAGCGGTACCACATCGCCGACCGCCAACCCTGGATCGAGCTCGGCAATCGGTTGTTTCACGAAGAAGTCGGTCTTGCCACAGACTTCCAGGCGAACCCGGACGTGGTCGCCCAGATAGATGAATTCCGCCACCCGTCCCGAGAAGCGGTTGCTGCAAGACTCGCTGGAACCATTGAGGCTCACGCGCTCCGGGCGGATGGACAAAGTCACCGGCTCGCCGGTCTTGCCGACATTCACCGCCAGCGCTTCAACTTTTTCACCCCGACCCAGTTCGACAATGCAGCGGTCGCCGGTCTGGCTGTGCAGACGGCCATTGAGACGGTTGTTTTCGCCGATGAAGTTGGCCACGAAGGTGTTCTTTGGCTCTTCGTAGAGCGTGCGCGGTGGCGCGATCTGCTGGATTTCGCCCTGATGGAAGACCGCCACACGGTCGGACATGGTCAAGGCTTCGCCCTGGTCGTGGGTCACGTAGACCACGGTCACGCCCAGGCGCTGGTGCAGGTGTTTGATTTCCATCTGCATGTGTTCACGCAGTTGCTTGTCGAGCGCGCCGAGCGGTTCGTCCATCAGCACCAGTTGCGGCTCGAACACCAAAGCGCGGGCCAGTGCCACACGCTGCTGCTGACCGCCCGACAGTTGTGCCGGGTAACGCTGAGCAAAGGCATCGAGCTGGACCATGCTCAGGACTTTTTTGACCTTGTCGCTGACATCGCTCTTGTTCAAGCCGCGCACGGTCAGCGGGAACGCCAGGTTCTCGGCAACCGTCATGTGCGGGAACAATGCGTAGTTCTGGAACACCATGCCGATGTCGCGCTTGTGCGGCGGCACGTTGTTGATGGAACGCCCGGCCAGCAGGATTTCACCCGCGGTCGGTGTTTCGAAACCGGCGAGCATCATCAGGCTGGTGGTCTTGCCGGAGCCGGACGGCCCGAGCAAGGTGAGGAATTCGCCTTTGCGAATGTCCAGGTTGAGGTCTTTGACGATCAGGTTCTCGCCGTCGTAGCTCTTCTGCACTCCACGAAAGCTGACCAGAACATCATTGGCCCCTGCACTTGAATCGACCTGGCTCATACCCACACCTTTGTTGTGATGACTGCTGTGGACTAAGCCTAGTGGACGCTGGAACCTGCGCAAATCGGGACGCAGGAGAGAATCGCCTCAGCCGGATGGAAGGTTGGGGGTAGGGATTGCCCTACAAGGATGGCGGGATTGGATAGGGACAGCTGCGAGTTTCAAGCTACAAGCCACAAGAACACGCCAGCACGACCTTTGGATGTGTCGCAAATGGGCATGTCACAACAAAACCTGTGGGAGCAGGCTTGCTCGCGAAAGCGGCGTGTCAGCCGAACTATCCGGGCCTGACACACTGCTTTCGCGAGCAAGCCCGCTCCCACAAGGGCAGATCGGTGGCACTCAGAGGAGTTTGTGCTCCATCGCATACTTCACCAGCTCCGCCAGCGAGGTGATGTTGAGCTTCTGCATCAACCGCGCCTTGTGGGTGCTGATGGTCTTGCTGCTCAACGCCAGTTGCTGGGCAATATCGTTGACGTTGGCGCCCTGGGCCAGGCGCTCGAACACAGAAAACTCACGCTCGGAGAGCAACGAGTGCAGCGGTCGCGAATCCGTCAGGCCGACTTCGAAAACCATGCGGTCGGCCAGGTCCGGGTCGATGTAGCGCCCACCCGCGGCAACCCGTCGGATGGCCGTCAACAACAGCGCCGGATCGCTGTCCTTGGTGGCGTAGCCAGCCGCGCCGACCTTCAACGCCCGGGCGGCCATCTGCGCCTCGTCATGCATCGACAGCACCAGGATCACCGGTGGGTTGTTCAGTGCGCGAATACGTGGAATCGCCTCCAGACCGTTCACCCCCGGCATGGAGATATCGAGTAGCACCACTTCGCAGGGCACATGCCGCAAGGTCTCCAGCAGGTGCTCGCCATTGCTCGCCTCCCCCACCACCAGCAGGTCCTTGGCCAGGCCGATCAGTTGCTTGATGCCTTCGCGAACGATGGTGTGGTCTTCGGCTACCAGTACACGGATCACTTACTTCTCCTCATCCAACGGCACGCGCACGATCAGTGTCGTGCCCTCTTCCAGCTCACTTTCAAGCGACAACTGCCCGCCCATGATCAGCACCCGCTCCCGCATGCCGACCAGCCCAAAGGATGTCGGCCTGCCAGCCGCTGCGACAAATCCTACGCCATCATCGCTCACCGTCAGGCACAACTCGTCGCCTTCAAGGGCGAGTGTCAGTTCAACAGTATGCGCCTGGGCGTGACGCATGACATTGGTCAGCGCTTCCTGAAGGATTCGAAACAGGCCGATTGCCTTGGCATCACTGAGCACCGGCAAATTGTCCGGCACCTGCACCAGGCACGGAATCTGCGTTCGTGCCTCGAAGCGGCGAGCCTGCCACTCGATGGCCGAGGCGATGCCGGCATCGAGGATCGGCGGGCGCAAGGCCGTCGCCACATCACGCACCAACTGGAACAGCTGGGCAATCAAGCGCTTCATGCTGTTCAAGCGCTCGTGCAGGCCGGGATCGAGTTGCGCGTAAGCCAGTTCGCACATGGACGTTTCCAGCTTGAGCACGGTCAACATCTGACCCAGCTCATCGTGAACTTCCCGGGCAATGCGCGCTTTTTCTTCCTCGCGCACGCTCTCCAGGTGCGCGGACAACTCCCGCAACTGCTCCCGCGAGCTGGCCAACTCCAGTTCGATGCGCTTGCTCTCGCTGATGTCCCAGACAATGCCGTCCCAGACGTAGGCACCGTCCTCGAGTTGCCGGGTAATCGCCTTGATTTCCGCCCAGCGCTGCTCGCCCTGGCGCGTGAGAATCCGCCCTTGCCAGGACCAGTCACTGTCGGTGTCCAGCGCATGGTCCTGGGTGTGGTGATAGCTGGCCTTGTCGTCCGGGTGCACCAGGCTGCGCAAGCCTTTGTCGCGATGAGCGAGGGTTGCGGGTGAGTAACCCACCAGGCTTTCGCTGCCTTCACTGATGTAGGCAAAGTCGATCTGCCCTGTCACCGGTGCCCGCTCCAGGCGAAAGACCAGGCCGGGCACGTTCGCCGCGATCCCTTGCAAGCGGGCTTCACTTTCCTGCAAGGCGGCCAGGGCACGACGGCGCTCGGTGACGTCGGTGAGGTAGACCACCAGGTATTCGCCATCGCGGAAACGCAGGAAGCTCAGCGAGACATCCGTTGGCAGGATGCTGCCATCGGCCCGCAGGCAATTGGTTTCGAAACTTTGCGGAGACTCGTCGCTGGCCCGGGCACGCTTCCACAGGTTCAACCAGCGGTCCATGTGCAGGCCGGGCTCGAAGTCGATCAATGGCCGGTCAATGATGCCGCCCGGGGGATAGCCGAGCATGGTCTCGGCCGCGCGGTTGGCGTAGCGCACGTGACTGTCCCAGTTGACCCAAAGGATGCCGACGGTGCTCTGGTCGATGGAAAACTGGGTCAGTCGCAACGCCTCTTCGCTGGCGACGCGCAAGGCAATGTCCTCCTGCGCGGCCGTCAGTCGTTGCTCCAGATTGTGCTGTTGGCGGCGCTGCCAGAACACGATGGCCATGCTGCTCAGCGCCAGCACCACCAGCAGCAGGCAGAGGTTTTGCCAAAAACCCGGCGACTCGGTGAGCCGTGGGTACTTGGGTTGCAGCCATTGGTTGTGCAGCGCTTCCAGATCCTTGGCCGGGATCGCCCGCAGCGCGCTCTCGACGATGCCGGCCAACTCCGGTTTGTCACGCCGGGTGGCCACCCGCAACAGTTGCGGCAAGCCAATATCCCCCACCACCAACAGCCCGGCGAATTCCGGCTCGACGGAAAGGCGACCCAATTGCGCCTCGTCGACCACGGCGTAAGCGGCTTGCTGACTCAACAACAATTGCAGCGCCTGACGTTCGACCGGAACGCCCTGGAGGTTCAGGTGCGGGAAGTTTGCGCGCAGATAATCGGCGGTGGTGCTGGGCATGCGCACGGCGACGCGGGTCTGGCCGTCGAGCTTCTCCAGTTCCACCGCACCGGTGCTTTTCTGGTCGCTGACCACCAGTTGCGGCACCCGCATGTACGGATCGGAAAACTGCCAGAGGCGCAGGCCGCCGGGGGTTTGGCTCAATCCCGGGGCAAGGTCGATCTCACCCGCGCGGGCCGCGGCCTCCAGTTGTTCAAGGTCGGGAAAGTTACGCCAGCTCAGCTCGACCTTGAGCGCCTTGGCCAACCACTTCATCAACTCGACATTGACCCCGGACAGACGCTGCAAGCGACGATCGTATGTCGCGTAGGGCGCCTGCAACACCAGCCCGACGCGCAACTCGCTCTGCTGTGCCAGCCACTGTTGTTGCTTGGGCGACAAGGTCGCAACGTGTGCCGGGGGCGCGGCCGCCGCCCAACCCATCAAGGGAAACCACAAACAGCCGATAACCCACAGGCAGCGAAAACGCATCATCGAACTCTCACACACTGACAAACACTGACCAACCCATTAGGCTGCCGGAATCACTTCTGGCCTGGAATAACCGATGCCCCTTGTCTACCGCCTGGCACTGCCAGCATTGTGCCTGTCGCTGCTCTTGCCATGCGCTTTTTCCGTCAAGGCTGACGAACCGGCACCTGCTACCCCCCAAGCACCCGCTGAAGAAAAGCCGCTGGAACGCCAGCCTTTGCCTGAGCGTAGTCAGGAAGAAGCGGCGGCACTGGAACGAAAAATCCCGGCCCAGGAGCAACAACCACTGCAAGCGGGCAGCGATACCTTCCTGGCTTTGTGGAAACCGGCCAATACCGCCGACCCGAAAGGTGCGGTGATTATCATCCCGGGCGCCGGCGAAACCGCTGACTGGCCGCAAGCAATCGGTCCGTTGCGGCGTAACTTGCCGAACGCCGAGTGGAGCAGCCTGAGTATCACCTTGCCGGACGTGCAAAGCGATGCCATTGCGCCACGAGTCGTCGAGGTGCCACCAACGCCGAAGGCACCGGAAGCCGCCAGCAAGGACTCGACCACTGCGGCGCCCATTGAACAGGTCGCCGGCGGAGAAGCCGAAGTGGCTGACAAGCCCGTCGCGGAAACCAGCGAAGAACAGGTCAACGCCGATGCCGAGCGAATTTTCGCCCGCGTCGATGCGGCCATCGCGTTTGCCGAAGAGCAAAGTGCTCGCCGAATCGTCGTACTCGGCCATGGCACCGGCGCTTATTGGGCTGCACGCTATCTGAGCGAGAAACAGCCGTCGCAAGTCGAACGGTTCGTCATGATTGCTGCGCAGACGCCCGTCCAGGCGAAGCCGGCGCTGGACGCACTCGCGCCGACCCTGAAGTTGCCCACCGCAGACATCTTCTATATGGACAAGCCGCTGGACCGCAACGCGGCGCTGGCCCGGATGCAGGCCAGCAAACGCTTGAAAAGCCCGGCATTCAGCCAGGTTTCGCTCAAGGCGTTGCCGGGTGATGCCAAGGCGCAACAGGAGCAGCTGGTGCGTCGGGTGCGGGGTTGGCTGAATCCGCAGAATGCGACGGATTGATAGAAGACCGGGCCTTCCCATTCGCGAGCAAGCCCGCCCCCACATTTGACCTGTGGTGTATACAAATCAAATGTGGGAACGGGCTTGCTCGCGAAGAGGGCGTCATGGAATACACAACGCTTTCCTGCTAACGAAAGTCCCGCCGCTGACGAATCAACGTGTAGGCGTTATGCAATTCCCGTGTCCGCTCGGTAGCCTCACGCACTTGCAACGCGGTCGCCCCGCTGCCGGCAATCTTGTCCGGATGATGACGGCTGAGCAGTCGCCGGTAGGCGCGCTTGATCTGGGCCGGCTCACTGGTGGCAGACACTCCCAGCAGTCGCAATGCGTCCTGATAGGTCACCGCGCTGCTGACCTGTGGACGCCTGTGCGGTTCATAGTCAGACGCCAAAGCCTGCACCTGATGCGCCGTCCAGCCCAGCCATTTGCCCCATTGCGCGATCAACTCGCGTTCACTGTTGCCCGCCCGGCCATCAGCCCACACCATCCGCCAACAGGCACGCAACACCCCTTCCGCCGCATGGGGCTGGTGGCTCAGGCGACGCAGATAACCGCGCAGGCGGTCACTGCCTGACTTACCGCGATTGAACGCGGCAATCGCCCGGCGACGAGCCGGTTCGTTCATTTCCAGCGAACTCATTTCCTGGCGCGCCTGCTGGATATGCCCTTCCACTACCCGTCCGTCGCACTTGGCCAGCCGTCCCAGCAGCACGAACAGCAACTCATCATTGCGCAGTACCGGACGACCACCGAGCTTTTCACGCAGGTGCGCCCAACTCTGCAAATGCAGGCGTCGATCCAGCGCCTGACCCAACAAGGCGCCGAGCATGGCCCCCGGAATGCTGGCAATGGCAAAGCCCGCTCCGGCTCCGATCAGAGTCCCTGGCCACAGCATGTCAGCGTCTCGCTTCAATCAATGCTTCAGCCTCGGCCAGGCGCTCGTGAGTACCGACATCGACCCACTGCCCGTTCATACGTTCGCCGGACACCTGCCCGCTCGCCATCGCGGCACGCAGTAACGGTGCCAGCTTGAACGCACCGGCAGAGCAACCTTCGAACAGTTGCGGATGCAGTACCGCGATGCCGCTGTACGTCAGATTGGCGGTGTCCGCCTGACCGTCGCGGACTTGTCCGTCGATCAGCTGGAAGTCCCCGGACGGGTGATGGGCCGGGTTGTTGGCCAGTACCAGATGCGCCAGGCCGACGATGGGCTGATGCAGCACACTGAAGTCATAATCGGTCCAGATGTCCCCATTGACCACGACAAAGGCTTCATCCCCCAGCAACGGCAGCGCACGGAAAATCCCGCCGCCGGTTTCCAGCGGCTCTCCCTCCGCCGAATACTCAATGCTCACCCCAAAGCGCGAACCGTCGCCCAGATAATCTTCGATCTGCTGGCCAAGCCAGGCATGGTTGATCACGATCTCGGTAAACCCGGCGGCGGCCAGCGCACGCAGGTGATACTCGATCAACGGCACCCCGCCCGCTCGAACCAGCGGCTTTGGCGTGGTCAGGGTCAGCGGGCGCATGCGCTCGCCTTTGCCTGCCGCCAGAATCATGGCCTTCATGCTTTCACTCCAGCACGCAGAGTGGCCAGCAACACGTCCAGTTCAGCCAGTTCGGGACGGCGCGCGATCACGGCTTCTATATAAGCAAAGAAGCGCGGCACATCACCCAGATAACGCGGCTTGCCATCGCGATGACAGATGCGCGCGAAAATACCGATCACTTTCAGGTGACGCTGCACGCCCATCAAGTCACTGGCGCGCAGGAAGTCTTCGAAATCCGGCTGCACCGGAATATTCAACGCAGCGGCCTGTTGCCAGTAGCGTTCCAGCCAACCGCGCACACGCTCTTCGGGCCAGCTGAGAAAAGCGTCCTTGAACAGGCAAGTCACGTCATAGGTCACCGGGCCGTAGACGGCGTCCTGGAAATCCAGCACACCGGGATTCGGCTCGCTGAGCATCAAGTTGCGCGGCATGTAGTCACGGTGCACCAGGACTTTCGGCTGGGCCAGCGCGCTGTCGATCAGCAGGTCGCAGACCTGTTGCCAGAGCACTTGCTGTGCCGCGTCGAACTCGATACCCAGTTCACGCTTCACATACCAATCCGGGAACAATTCCAGCTCACGACGCAGCAGCGCCACGTCGTAACTCGGCAAGGGTGCAACCATAGGCAATTGCTGAAAAGCCAGCAGCGCCTCCAGGGCATCGCTGAACAAATCATCGGCGTTTTCGCTGTCGATCACGTCCAGATACGTCTTGTTGCCCAGGTCATTGAGCAAAAGAAAACCGCGTTCCAGGTCTTCGGCATAAATTCCTGGCACATTTATTCCGGATTTCGCCAGCAAAAAAGCGATATCCACGAAGGGTTTGCAGTTTTCCTGCGGCGGCGGCGCGTCCATCACGACGAAACTTCTACCACCGCCCTCCCAACGAAAATACCGCCGGAAACTCGCGTCACTACTGGCCGCGGTCAACGTGGCCGGGGGTACGACACCCCAAGCCTGTTCTGCAAAAAGGATCGCCAATTGTTCATCGAGCCAAACTTTCAGGTGTTGCAAACGTACATCTTGGTCAGGCATTGCAAGGGTCTCCGACGGCGCTAGCCGTCAAGCGGGGCATGCTTTATTATCCAGCATCTTTTTCAGACCATCGAGAGGCGTGCGGCCCACACCGCGGGCAGATGGCACGCAGGAAGCCCGGACTAATAAGATGGCATTGAAATCCCCCGCGTTTCGTAAAAAATTTCCGTTGTTGGTGACCGGCAGTTTGCTGGCCCTGCAACCTCTAGCCACTTCCTTCGTGGTCGCCGCGGAACAGTATGACTGCTCAGTCTCTGCTTCGGGTGCCTGGGACTGTGCGCCCAAGTCGCCGGCGGCTGCATTGCCACCGCGTCCCGTCCATGAAGGCAGTGCAGTCAGCGCTACCGGCGAGGCTGCGGCACAGGAAGGCACCAGTGAAGACACCGGTGCCAAGACCGTGCTCGTTACCGAGTCCAAGGGCCGCGGCCTGAAGTCGCGTAGCGAAGACTACAGTCACCTCGACTGGGTTCCCCGCGAGCAACTCACTGCAGCTCAATTGGCCGAAACCGGTCCTTACTGCTCTGGTTCCTATATCGAACCGATTCGTCCTGGCATGAATGACAAGACGAGTAAAAGTGACGCGCCTACCTTTATCGGCGCGAAAGCGTCCCGCTACAAGCAGGATGAGCAAGTAGCCACCCTGGCCGGTGACGTGGTCATGCGCCAGGGCAGCATGCAGGTCGAAGCCGACGAAGCCAACCTGTACCAGGCGGAGAACCGTGGCGAACTGGCCGGCAACGTGCGCATTCGTGACAACGGTGCCCTGATCGTGGGCGACCACGCGGACGTACAGCTCGATACCGGTGAAGCCAAGGTCGATAACGCCGAATACGTGATGCACAAATCCCGCATCCGCGGTAACGCGCTGTACGCCAAACGTGCCGAGAACGCGATCATCCGCCTCAAGGATGGTACGTACACCACGTGCGAGCCGAACAGCAATGCCTGGCAGCTCAAGGGCAACAACATCACCTTGAACCCGGCGACCGGTTTCGGTACCGCGACCAACGTGACCTTGCGGGTCAAGGACATTCCGGTCCTGTATACCCCGTACATCTATTTCCCGATCGACGACCGTCGCCAGTCCGGCTTCCTGCCGCCGACCATCGGCAGCGGCAGCGATACCGGCTTCCTGCTCGTAACGCCGTATTACTTCAACCTGGCACCGAACTACGATGCCACGTTGTACCCGCGCTACATGAGCAAGCGCGGCCTGTTGATGGAAGGCGAATTCCGCTACCTGACCCAATCCAGCGAAGGTCAGTTCGGCGCCGCCTACCTCAACGACGAGGACGACGATCGCAAGCTGCAGACCGATTACGAAAAAACCCGCTACATGTATAACTGGCAGCACAAAGGTGGTCTCGACTCTCGCGTACTCACGCAAGTCGATTACACCAAGATCAGCGATCCTTATTACTTCCAGGATCTGCAGACTGACCAGATCGGTGTGAAAAGCGCCGACTACGTGAACCAGCAGGGCTCCGTTACCTATCGTGGCGACAGCTACACCGCCCGCGTGAACGCCCAGGCCTACCAGCTGGCGACCGTGTCGAACATCACGCCATATGACCGCCTGCCGCAGATCACCTTCGACGGTGCGCTGCCGTATCACCCAAACGGTCTGGATTTCTCCTACAACACCGAAATCGTGCGGTTCGACCGGGACCTGAAGAACGGCAACTTCACCGATGAAGACGGTAACGTCTCCCCGCGTCTCGACACCAACGTTCAAGGCCTGGCTCGCGCCAACGGTGATCGTCTCAACGTGGCGCCCGCCGTCGCCCTGCCGCTGGAATGGACTTATGGCTTCCTGAAGCCAAAACTCAAGTACCAGTACACGCAGTACGATCTGGACCTGGACAGCATCGGTAAAGGCCAGGTTGCCGCACAAACCGCAGAACAGGACCGCCTCAACGGCACCTTCGGCAGCAGTCAGAGCCGTGGTGTGCCGATCGCCAGCATCGACAGCGGCCTGTACTTCGACCGCAATACCAACTGGTTCGGCAAGAACTACCGCCAGACCCTGGAACCACGCCTGTTCTATCTCTACGTACCCGAGAAGGACCAGGAAGACATTCCAGTGTTCGACACCAGCGAATACACCTTCAACTATGCATCGCTGTTCCGCGATAACCGCTTCTCTGGCTCTGACCGTGTCGGTGACGAGAACAAGCTGTCGCTGGGCGTGACCAGCCGCTGGATCGAAGACGACGGTTTCGAGCGTCAACGCATCAGCGTCGGCCAGGCCCTGTACTTCAAGGATCGCGAAGTCCAGTTGCCGGGTATCGATGCAAAAACCCGCGATGATGCGCACGCCAATGTGTCGCCTTATGCGCTGGAATACGAATATCGCTGGAACCGCGATTGGCGCACCACTGCCGACTACAACTGGGACCCGGACAGCCACAGCCCTCGCTCGGGCAGCGCGATGTTCCATTACCAGCCTGAAGACAACCCGAACAAGGTCATCAACGCCGGCTATCGCTATCGTAATGACCAGGTTCGCTACGACCAGAACACCGGTCAATGGCAGGTGGGCGGCGGCGACTATGGCGTTCCAGGCCAGCCTGGCTACGTGAAGGACTACTACAAGATCGAACAGCACGACTTCTCGGTGATCTGGCCGGTCGTGCCGCAATGGAATGTCATCAGCCGCTGGCAGTACGACTACAACCGCAACCGTACACTGGAGGCCTTCGGTGGCTTCGAGTACGACAACTGCTGCTGGAAACTGCGCCTGATCAACCGTTACTGGGTCGATTATGAAGAGTTCAGCCAGGAAGCACCGCAAAACGAAAAAGGCGACCATGGCGTCTTCCTCCAAATTGTTCTGAAGGGACTCGGCGGCCTCACTGGCTCCAAAGTTGAGAGTTTCCTAGACAAGGGCATTCAAGGTTATCGTGAACGTGAAGACCAAGCTTTCTGATTGTCTGCGCCCGCTGATGCTGGGCGCGCTGTTCCTGAGCACCGCGGCCAGCGCCGCGGTACAGTCCATCGATAAAGTGGTGGCCATCGTCGACAACGACGTGGTCATGCAGAGTCAACTGGACCAACGGGTTCATGAAGTTCAGCAAACCATCGCCAAACGTGGCTCGGCGGTACCGCCGGCCAGCGTGCTGGAGCAACAGGTGCTTGAGCGCCTGATCGTCGAGAACCTGCAACTGCAGATCGGCGAGCGTTCCGGTATCCGTATCACCGATGAAGAGCTGAACCAGGCTGTCGGCACTATCGCCCAGCGCAACAACATGTCGGTTGAGCAATTCCGCGCAGCCCTGACCCGCGACGGCCTGTCTTACGACGACGCGCGTGATCAGATTCGTCGCGAAATGGTCATCAGCCGTGTGCGTCAGCGCCGTGTGGCCGAGCGCATCCAGGTGTCCGAGCAGGAAGTGAAGAACTTCCTGGCGTCTGACCTTGGCAAGATGCAGCTGTCTGAAGAGTTCCGCCTGTCCAACATCCTGATTCCTACGCCGGAAAGCGCCAATTCCGACGCGATTCAGAATGCCGCCAAGCAGGCTGACGCGGTTTACCAGCAACTCAAGCAAGGCGCTGACTTCGGTCAGTTGGCCATTGCCAAATCCGCCAGCGAAACCGCACTGGAAGGTGGTGACATGGGCTGGCGTAAAGCCGCTCAACTGCCGCCTCCGTTCGATCGCCTGCTGAGCACCATGGCCGTCGGTGATATCACCCAGCCCATGCGCACACCGGGCGGCTTCATCATCCTGAAGATCACCGACAAGCGTGGCGGTGAAGCTCAGGTGCGTGATGAAGTGCATGTACGGCACATTCTGGTCAAGCCGAGCCCGATTCGCGACGAAGCCAAGACCAAGGCGTTGGCTGAATCGCTCTATGCCCGCATTGAAGCAGGCGAAGATTTCGGCGAGCTGGCCAAGAGTTTCTCGGAAGACCCGGGCTCGGCCCTCAACGGCGGCGACCTGAACTGGATCGACCCGAACGCACTGGTTCCGGAGTTCCGCGAAGTGATGGCCAAGACCCCGCAAGGTCAGCTGTCCAAGCCGTTCCAGACGCAATATGGCTGGCACGTGCTGGAAGTGCTCGGCCGTCGCGCCACCGACAGCACGACTCAGGCTCGCGAGCAGCAAGCCATGACCGTACTGCGCAATCGCAAGTACGACGAAGAGCTGCAAACCTGGCTGCGTCAGATCCGTGATGAAGCGTACGTAGAAATCAAACTCCCTGGCGCCGACCAGGCAGCGCAGTGAAACCTAAACGTTTCGCGCTGACACCCGGCGAACCAGCCGGCATAGGTCCCGACCTGTGCCTGCTGCTCGCCTCGCAAGCCCAGCCACACCCCCTGATAGCGATTACCAGTCGCGACCTGCTCCTTGAGCGGGCCGCGCAACTGGGGGTGGCTGTCGACTTGCTGGCGGTCACACCGGATAACTGGCCGGACGCGCCCGCGCCCGCCAATAGCCTGTATGTCTGGGATACACCGCTGAACGCCAGGGTCGTTGCCGGGCAACTGGACAAGGCCAATGCCGCTTTCGTTCTGGAAACCCTGACCCGAGCCGGCCAGGGCTGCCTGGACGGGCATTTCGCCGGCATGATCACCGCCCCGGTGCACAAGGGCGTGATCAACGAATCCGGCATCGCCTTTTCCGGGCATACGGAATTCCTCGCCGACCTTACCCATACCATGCAAGTGGTCATGATGCTTGCCACTCGCGGATTGCGCGTGGCACTGGTGACTACCCACCTGCCCCTGCGCGAGATTGCCGATGCGATCACGCCGGAGCGCCTGGAGCGGGTTACCCGAATCCTGCACACAGACCTGCAAGAAAAATTCGGCATTGCCCAGCCACGCATCCTGGTCTGCGGGCTCAATCCCCACGCCGGTGAAGGCGGACACCTGGGCCATGAAGAAATCGATATCATCGAACCCACATTAGAGCGCCTGCGCGGCGAAGGCATGGACCTGCGTGGCCCCCTGCCCGCCGACACGCTGTTTACCCCCAAATATCTGGAGCACTGCGACGCAGTGCTGGCGATGTACCACGACCAGGGCTTGCCTGTGCTGAAATACAAAGGTTTCGGCGCGGCAGTCAACGTGACACTGGGCTTGCCGATCATCCGCACTTCGGTCGACCACGGCACCGCCCTGGATCTGGCCGGCAGCGGCAAAATCGACACCGGCAGCCTGCAAGTCGCCCTGGAAACCGCCTATCAGATGGCCGAGACCCGTTTATGACCGAGCAATACCAACACAAGGCGCGCAAACGCTTTGGCCAGAACTTCCTGCACGATGCCGGCGTTATCGACCGCATCCTGCGCTCCATCCACGCCAAACCCGAAGACCGGATGCTGGAAATCGGCCCGGGCCAGGGTGCGCTGACCAAGGGCCTGCTCGGCAGTGGCGCCCAGCTGGACGTGGTCGAGCTGGACAAAGACCTGATTCCGATCCTCAACCAGCAGTTCGCCGACAAGAGCAACTTCAACCTGCATCAGGGTGATGCGCTGAAGTTCGACTTCAATAGCCTGAACGCTGCGCCCAACAGCCTGCGCGTGGTCGGCAACCTGCCCTACAACATCTCTACACCGCTGATTTTCCACCTGCTGCACAACGCCCACCTGATTCGCGACATGCATTTCATGCTGCAGAAAGAAGTGGTTGAGCGCCTGGCGGCAGGGCCTGGTGGTGGTGACTGGGGCCGTTTGTCGATCATGGTTCAGTACCACTGCCGCGTCGATCATCTGTTCAACGTCGGCCCGGGCGCGTTCAACCCGCCGCCGAAAGTCGACTCGGCCATCGTGCGCCTGGTGCCCCACGCGGTACTGCCTCACCCGGCCAAGGACCACCGACTGCTGGAGCGCGTCGTGCGCGAAGCCTTCAACCAGCGGCGCAAGACGTTACGCAACACCCTCAAGCTGCTGCTGAGCAACGCCGAAATCGAAGCCGCCGGCGTCGACGGCAGCCTACGTCCCGAGCAGCTCGACCTGGCAGCCTTTGTGCGCCTCGCTGACAAGCTCAGCGAACAATCCCTACAAAAACCTGCGGACGCCTGACAGGCCTGATGCGTTATCGGGTAGGACACCAGCGCCCATGTCTGGTTTACTACCCGGTACTTGGCCTAGACTGAGTTCCATCAGCTACGCCCCGCGTCCCGCTTCGTTTTTAAGGCCTCTTGCATGTCCGATCCTCGTTATCAGGTCGACGTCAGCGTCGTCACCCGCTATCTGGCAGAACAATCGCAACCCGATCAAGACCGCTTTGCCTTCGCCTACACCATCACCGTGCAAAATAATGGCCTGATACCCGCCAAGCTGTTGTCACGACACTGGGTCATCACCGATGGCGACGGGCATGTCGAAGAGGTTCGTGGGGCGGGCGTGGTTGGCCAGCAACCCTTGATCGAGGCTGGCAAGAGTCACACCTATAGCAGCGGCACAGTCATGACCACCAAGGTGGGGACCATGCAAGGCAGCTATCAGATGATCGCCGACGACGGAAAACATTTCGATGCCATCATCGCGCCGTTCCGTCTGGCGGTGCCCGGAGCCCTGCACTAATGACGACGTATGCCGTCGGCGATCTGCAGGGTTGCCTGCAAGCCCTGCAATGCCTGCTCAAGCAAGTGGCGTTCGATCCGGTGAAGGACCGCCTGTGGCTGGTCGGCGATCTGGTCAACCGTGGTCCGCAATCGCTCGATACCTTGCGTTTTCTCTATAGCATCCGCGAATCGCTGGTTGTCGTACTTGGCAATCACGACCTGCACTTGCTGGCCGCCGGACAGAACATCGAACGCCTGAAGAAAGCCGACACCCTGCGCGAGATCATCGAAGCACCGGATCGCGCCGAGTTGCTGGAATGGCTGCGACAGCAAAAACTCATGCATTACGACGAGCAACGTAATGTCGCCCTGGTCCATGCCGGCATTCCGCCACAGTGGTCGCTGCGCAAAGCCCTGAAGTGCGCCGCCGAGGTCGAGGCAGCCCTGCGCGATGACAACCTGTTTGCGCCCTACCTCGACGGCATGTACGGCAACGATCCGGCCAAATGGGACAGCGACCTCAAAGGCGTGACTCGCTTGCGGGTGATCACCAACTATTTCACCCGGATGCGTTTCTGTACCGCCGAAGGCAAGCTTGATCTCAAGAGCAAGGAAGGCCTGGACAGTGCGCCACCGGGTTACAAGCCCTGGTTCCAGCACAAGGACCGCAAGACCAAGGGCCTGAAGATCATCTTTGGCCACTGGGCAGCACTGGAAGGCAAAGTGCTTGAGCCGGGTATTTCGGCCCTCGATACCGGCTGCGTCTGGGGCGGCGCCCTGACCCTGATGAATGTCGACACCTTCGAGCGCGTGTCCTGCCAATGCGATGAGCACGGCCATGCCGTCCAGCCACCAGTCGCCCCACGAATTTCCGAACCATCGTCAGTCAGCGCCCCGCGCTAGACTGCGCTTTCAGCCGAGCCACAGGAGCCCGCCATGAGCGAATTCAAACGCATTCCCCCGGAACAGGCACATGCCTTGCGCGAACAAGGCGCCGTCGTGGTCGATATCCGCGACCCGGCCACCTACGCCGCCCTGCACATCAGCGGTTCGACGCATCTGGACAACCATTCGATCTCTGACTTCATCCGCGCTGCCGACCTTGACGCACCGATCGTGGTGGTCTGCTACCACGGCAACTCCAGCCAGAGCGCCGCCGCCTACCTGATCAGCCAAGGCTTCTCCGACGTCTACAGCCTGGATGGCGGTTTTGAATTGTGGCGTACGACTTTTCCTTCAGAAACAGCGCAAGGCACCTCCGAATAATATTTTTGTAACGCGCAACCCCCCGAGTTGCGCGGGCTAGCGCGGTGGCAGACGAACGGTCTGCCACAACTAATTGCGTATCTCGCCTTTACCTCCCGAATTCCCAACTATCCTTAAGCGCAGGCCATCCAAAACAGGGGAGAGCCGGTACACCGGCGCGCGGATCATCGGGAGTAGCTTTCGCAGCAGTGAGCTTCGAAAGAGTTCTGGGGGGTAAACAGCGACTGCCTGTTCGGTTGCTGCCAGCATCGACTGAGTGATCCGGCGTCGGCTCCACGTATCGAGCGAGGTGACGTCATGAGTATCTTTAGCCACTTCCAACAACGTTTCGAGTCCACACGCCAGGAAGAACTCTCGCTGCAAGAGTACCTGGAACTGTGCAAACAGGACCGTAGCGCCTACGTTTCCGCCGCCGAGCGTTTGCTCCTGGCCATCGGTGAACCGGAGCTGCTCGACACCTCGACCAACTCGAGGCTGTCGCGAATCTTCTCCAACAAGGTCATCCGCCGCTATCCGGCCTTTGAAGACTTCCACGGGATGGAAGAATGCATCGACCAGATCGTGTCGTATTTCCGTCATGCGGCCCAGGGTCTGGAAGAGAAGAAACAGATCCTCTACCTGCTCGGCCCCGTCGGGGGTGGTAAATCGTCCCTGGCCGAAAAACTCAAGCAACTGATGGAAAGAGTGCCCTTTTACGCAATCAAGGGTTCGCCGGTCTTCGAATCGCCCCTGGGTCTGTTCAACGCCACCGAAGATGGCGCGATCCTCGAAGAAGATTTCGGTATTCCACGGCGCTACCTCAATACCATCATGTCGCCCTGGGCGACCAAGCGCCTCGCTGAATTCGGTGGCGACATCAGCCAGTTCCGCGTGGTGAAACTTTACCCGTCGATCCTCAACCAGATCGCCGTGGCCAAAACCGAACCGGGCGATGAAAACAACCAGGACATCTCGGCACTGGTGGGCAAGGTCGATATTCGCAAACTGGAAGAATTCCCGCAGAACGACGCCGACGCCTACAGCTACTCGGGTGCACTGTGCCGGGCCAACCAGGGCCTGATGGAATTCGTCGAAATGTTCAAGGCGCCGATCAAGGTGCTGCACCCACTGCTGACCGCTACCCAGGAAGGCAACTACAACAGTACCGAAGGCCTGGGGGCGATCCCGTTCACCGGTATCCTGCTGGCCCACTCCAACGAATCGGAATGGCATACCTTCCGCAACAACAAGAACAACGAAGCGTTTATCGACCGGATCTACATCGTCAAAGTGCCGTACTGCCTACGGGTCAGCGACGAAGTGAAGATCTACGACAAACTGCTGTTCAACAGCTCACTGGCCAAGGCCCATTGCGCACCTGACACCTTGAAAATGCTTGCCCAGTTCACCGTACTCTCTCGCCTGAAAGAGCCGGAAAACTCGAACATCTACTCCAAGATGCGCGTGTACGACGGCGAAAACCTCAAGGACACCGATCCTAAGGCCAAGTCGATCCAGGAATACCGTGACAATGCCGGAGTCGACGAAGGCATGAATGGTCTGTCGACCCGCTTCGCGTTCAAGATCCTGTCGAAGGTTTTCAACTTCGACCCGCACGAAATCGCCGCCAACCCGGTGCACCTGCTCTACGTGCTGGAACAACAGATCGAACAGGAACAATTCCAGGCTGAGACCCGCGAACGCTACTTGCGCTTCCTCAAGGAGTACCTGGCACCGCGTTATATCGAATTCATCGGCAAGGAGATCCAGACCGCCTACCTCGAGTCTTACAGCGAATATGGCCAGAACATCTTCGATCGGTATGTGCTGTACGCCGACTTCTGGATCCAGGACCAGGAATACCGCGACCCGGAAACCGGCGAAATCCTCAATCGCGTGGCACTGAACGAGGAGCTGGAAAAAATCGAAAAACCGGCCGGTATCAGCAATCCGAAGGATTTCCGCAACGAAATCGTCAACTTCGTTCTGCGCGCCCGTGCCAACAACAACGGCAAGAACCCGACCTGGCTCAGCTACGAAAAACTGCGGGTGGTTATCGAGAAGAAAATGTTCTCCAACACCGAAGACCTGCTGCCGGTCATCAGCTTCAACGCCAAGGCCAGCAAAGAAGACCAGCAAAAACACAACGACTTCGTCACACGGATGGTCGAGCGGGGTTACACCGACAAACAGGTACGGCTGCTCTCCGAGTGGTACCTGCGGGTCAGAAAATCACAATAACCCGCTGCCGGTCAGACCGGTTGTCGTCAGCCAGGGGCCTGTTTACGCTTTTTCTGCTACACAGGCCTCTGGAAGTGTTCGAAAGTCGGTAGCGAGGTCCAGGCAGTATCCTCAGCGCTCGGGGGAGCGTGATTATCCCTTGGCACGTGGTTCGCTGCTGCTTGAGCGCTTGCCCCTTTCAGGACAGCTTCCAAGGAGCAGTCATGAGCTATGTGATCGACCGACGTCTCAATGGCAAGAACAAGAGCACGGTGAACCGCCAGCGGTTTCTGCGGCGTTACCGTGATCACATCAAAAAGGCTGTCGAAGAGGCGGTCAGCCGGCGTTCCATCACAGATATGGAACACGGCGAGCAAATCAGCATTCCCGGGCGGGACATCGATGAACCGGTGCTTCACCACGGCCGTGGCGGCAAGCAGACCGTCGTGCACCCGGGCAACAAGGAGTTCACCAGCGGCGAGCACATTGCCCGTCCGCCCGGAGGCGGCGGAGGCAGGGGACCTGGCAAGGCCGGCAACTCGGGCGAAGGGATGGACGAATTCGTCTTCCAGATCACCCAGGAAGAATTCCTCGAGTTCATGTTCGAAGACCTCGAACTGCCCAATCTGGTCAAGCGCAACCTGACCGGCACCGACACCTTCAAGACTGTTCGCGCCGGGATCAGCAACGAGGGCAACCCGTCGCGGATCAACATCATCCGCACCCTGCGTTCAGCCCATGCACGGCGTATCGCCCTGTCCGGCAGCAGCCGGGCGAAACTGCGCGAAGCCAAGGAAGAACTCCTGCGATTGAAGCAGGAAGAACCCGACAACTTCGGCGATATTCAGGCGCTCGAAGCAGAAATCGAGAAACTCAGCGCACGCATCCATCGCGTGCCATTTCTCGACACTTTCGATCTGAAGTACAACCTGCTGATCAAACAACCCAACCCCAGTTCGAAGGCAGTGATGTTTTGCCTGATGGACGTGTCCGGCTCCATGACCCAAGCCACCAAGGATATCGCCAAGCGCTTCTTCATCTTGCTGTATCTGTTTCTCAAGCGTAACTACGACAAGATCGACGTCGTATTCATTCGCCACCACACCAGCGCCCGCGAAGTGGACGAAGAGGAGTTTTTCTACTCCCGCGAAACCGGCGGGACCATCGTTTCCAGCGCCCTGAAACTGATGCAGGAGATCATGGCCGAGCGCTACCCCGCCAACGAATGGAACATCTACGCCGCCCAGGCCTCCGACGGCGATAACTGGAACGATGACTCGCCGATCTGCCGCGACATCCTGATCAACCAGATCATGCCGTTCGTGCAGTACTACACTTATGTTGAGATAACGCCACGCGAACACCAGGCCCTGTGGTTCGAATACGAGCGCATCGCCGAAGCCTTTTCCGACACTTTTGCCCAGCAACAATTGGTCTCGGCCGGCGATATCTACCCGGTCTTCCGTGAACTCTTCCAGCGCAGGTTAGTGACATGACCGCCAAAGAGCAGAAGCGCCAACCCATTTCCACCGGCTCCGAGTGGACGTTCGAGCTGATTCAGGCCTACGACCGTGAAATCAGTCGTATCGCGGCTCGCTACGCGCTCGATACCTACCCTAACCAGATCGAAGTGATCACCGCCGAACAGATGATGGATGCCTACGCCTCTGTCGGCATGCCGCTGGGTTATCACCACTGGTCCTACGGCAAACACTTCCTTAGCACCGAAAAGTCATACTCCCGCGGCCAGATGGGGCTGGCCTACGAGATCGTGATCAATTCTGACCCCTGCATTGCCTACCTGATGGAAGAAAACACCATCTGCATGCAGGCACTGGTCGTGGCCCATGCCTGCTACGGACACAACAGCTTCTTCAAAGGCAACTACCTGTTCCGCACCTGGACTGACGCCAGTTCGATCATCGATTATTTGGTTTTCGCCAAGCAGTACATCATGCAGTGCGAGGAGCGTCACGGCATCGACGCGGTCGAGGATCTGCTCGATTCCTGCCATGCCCTGATGAACTACGGTGTCGACCGTTACAAACGCCCCTATCCGATTTCCGCCGAAGAAGAGCGTCGTCGGCAAAAGGACCGGGAAGAACACTTGCAGAAACAGATCAATGACCTGTGGCGCACCATTCCCAAGGGCGCGGACAAGTACAGCGACAAGGATAACGCGCGCTTCCCCGCCGAACCCCAGGAAAACATCCTGTACTTCATCGAAAAACACGCGCCGCTGCTGGAGCCCTGGCAACGGGAAATCGTGCGTATCGTGCGCAAGATCGCCCAGTACTTTTATCCTCAGCGCCAGACCCAGGTGATGAACGAGGGCTGGGCCACATTCTGGCACTACACCCTGATGAACGACCTCTACGACGAAGGCCTGGTCACCGATGGCTTCATGATGGAGTTCCTGACATCTCACACCAGCGTGGTGTTCCAGCCCGGCTTTGACAGCCCTTACTACAGCGGCATCAATCCGTACGCACTGGGTTTCGCCATGTATCGCGACATCCGGCGCATGTGCGAGGAGCCCACTGAAGAAGACTATCGCTGGTTCCCGGATATCGCCGGCACCGACTGGCTAGCGGCCATCAAGTTCGCCATGAGCAGCTTCAAGGATGAAAGTTTTATCCTGCAGTACCTGTCACCCAAAGTGATCCGCGATCTGAAGCTGTTCAGCATCCTTGATGACGACCAGAAAGACGACTTGCTGGTGCCGGCCATTCACGACGAGGGCGGCTACCGGACCATCCGTGAAACCCTGGCAGCCCAGTACAACCTGGGCAATCGCGAACCCAACGTGCAGATCTACAGCATCGACCGCCGCGGCGATCGCTCTCTGACCCTGCGCCACCAGCAACACGACCGTAAACCGCTGGGAGAATCCACCGAGGAGGTGCTCAAGCACCTGCACCGCCTCTGGGGCTTCGATATTCACCTGGAGACCCTGCAAGGAGACCAGGTGATGAAAACCCATCATGTACCCCCCAGAAGCGAGCACAGCGAAGGCGATTACGGCCGGCTAGACCTGGCCGTCATCCATCTTTGATACCGTCAGCGCCTCCGAAAGCTCGACGCAACGGTTATCCTGTCGAGCTAACGGAGGTTTTTTATGCGGATCTATAAAGTCGGCGGTGCGGTACGCGACCGCCTGCTAGGCATACCTGTCACCGACGTCGACCGGGTCGTGGTCGGCGCCACCACTGAAGAGATGCTCGCCCAGGGCTTTCGCCCGGTAGGCGCGGATTTCCCGGTATTTCTTCACCCCAAGACCGGTGAGGAGTACGCCCTCGCCAGAACTGAACGCAAAAGCGGACGCGGTTACGGTGGTTTCACTTTTCACGCCAGCCCCGAAGTCACCCTCGAAGAAGACCTGATCCGCCGCGACCTGACGATCAACGCCATGGCGGAGGACGATCAACAGAACCTGACCGACCCCTACCACGGACAACGCGACCTCGAAGCACGCGTGCTTCGTCACGTTTCCCCTGCATTTGCCGAAGATCCCCTCAGGGTCCTGCGTGTTGCCCGCTTTGCTGCGCGCTATGCCGAGTTAGGTTTTCAGGTTGCCCCGGAAACACTGGAGCTGATGCGCCAACTCAGCGAATCAGGCGAACTTGAAGCCCTGACAGCGGAACGGAGCTGGAAAGAGATTTGTCGCGCACTGATGGAAAACCAGCCCCAGGTGTTCATTGAAGTGCTGCGCGCGTGTGGCGCGCTCAAGGTACTGATGCCGGAGATCGATGCGCTGTTCGGCGTACCGCAACCGGAGGTTCATCATCCGGAAATCGACACGGGCGTACACACCCTCAGCGTGCTTAAACAGGCGGCACAGCACAAACAACCGCTGACAGTGCGCTGGGCCTGCCTGCTGCATGACCTGGGCAAAGGGCTGACGCCGGAGGAGGAATGGCCACGGCACATTGCCCACGAGTTCAAGGGGCTCAAGTTGATCAAAGCGGTCAACGAACGCTTCAAGGCGCCCAGGGATTGCCAGGAACTGGCGCTGCTGGTGGGCGAATATCACACCCACGGTCACCGCGCCCTGGAGTTGAAGCCATCGACTTTGCTCGAATTGCTGCAACGCTTCGACGTTTACCGTCGACCACAGCGGTTCGAGGAATTCATTGCGGCGTGCGAGATGGACGCCCGTGGGCGCGAAGGCCTGGAGCAGCGCAGTTATCCACAAGCGGATTATTTACGCGGAGCGGCCAATGCGGCGCGTGGCGTGGCGGTTCAGCCATTGCTGGAGAAGGGGTTCAAGGGGCCGGAGTTGGGCGAGGCCATCAAGCGCGAGCGGCTCAAGGCCTTGAAGGCGTATAAGGAAAACAGCTAAACGAAATCAAAAGATCGCAGCCTTCGGCAGCTCCTACAGGTTGAACACCTCTAATCCCTGTAGGAGCCGATTCTTTGTTCTAGAGCAAACCCGAAGGGGTCAATGGCTCCCCACGCCATTCAAACGCAACCGGCGCCAACACCTGATCGATCCGCGCTTCACTCCAAAGGGTGGCAAAGTTTTTTCCTACCCCCGGATGCACCCGATCTGGCGCAATCATCGATAACGGCCACAACACGAAGGCATTTTTCAGGATTTCCGCCCGCGGCAGGATCAAGCCATCGAAGTTGCCCACCAGATCGCCAAACAGCAGTACATCGATGTCCAGCGGCAATCCCTTGCGATCCGGCGCGTAGCGACCATTGTCGGCCTCGATGAATTTCAGCCGGCGATCCAGCTCCATCAAAGGCAGATCGGTGAAGGCCGACACCACGAAATTGAAAAACGGTCCGCTCTTGATCCCCACTGGCTGGCTTTCGAAAACCGGCGAGCAATGGATATCCACAAGAAACCCGGCCAAGGCATCCAGGCCGGCCCGCAAATGGGATTCGCGCTCAATGTTGCTACCGAGCCCGAGGTACACCTGAGTCAGCGACATCCGCGCTCGATCTCCACGCCCACGCCGCCTGTAGCGGCAGGAACCGCACCCGGCTTGGTCAGCTTGAGGCGCATCCAGGTGATCTTGAATTCGCTCATCAGCACTTCAACCAGGCGCTCGGCAAAGGTCTCGACCAATTGATACTGCG
This sequence comes from Pseudomonas fluorescens, assembly GCF_902498195.1. GTDB lineage: Bacteria > Pseudomonadota > Gammaproteobacteria > Pseudomonadales > Pseudomonadaceae > Aquipseudomonas > Aquipseudomonas fluorescens_BU. The sequence goes on from NZ_CABVIY010000010.1 coordinate 47,923, forward strand.
CCTGCTCGGCAAAGGCCTGGATACGCGACGAAACGCTCGCGTAATCGAGCGCCAGGGTCAGGTCGTCGCCGGCGGCTGCCGGACGATTATCCCAGGCGAAACTCAGATCGAGACGCAAGCACTGTCGGATGCCTCGCTCCCAGTCGTAGGCACCGATCACGGTGTCGACTTCCAGGCCTTCGATAAACACTCTGTCCAAGCACTTTTCTCCGCTACACGACAAGGGCGCTTTGCGCCGTTAGAATCAGGGCGTCCTCGCCCGGAATAGTTAGCATGTTTTGGTTATTGGCGATCCTCGCCTACCTGCTCGGCTCTCTGTCCTTCGCCATTTTGCTCAGCCGCCTGACGGGTAATCCCGACCCGCGAATGAGTGGTTCAGGCAATGCCGGCGCCACCAACATGTTGCGCCTGGCCGGCAAGAAACTCGCCATCCTGACCTTGCTCGGCGATCTCTGCAAAGGCCTGTTACCGGTCCTGATCGCCGGCGTTGCAGGTCTTTCGTTGCAGGATCAGGCCTGGATCGGCGTAAGTGCCGTCATCGGCCACCTGTTCCCGCTGTACTTCCGCTTTCGCGGTGGCAAGGGTGTTGCCACCGCGGCCGGCATGTTGCTGGGCCTGTATCCGCCTGCCGCTTTGCTGGCAGTCTGCACCTGGCTGCTGACATTCTACCTGACACGCACCAGCTCGCTGGCCGCCCTCATTGCCACGCCGCTGACCCTGCCGCTGCTCGCCTGGCAGGAACCGGCGGCACTGCTGCCCATGAGCACGCTTACGGGTTTGATCGTCTGGCGTCATCGCGGCAATCTACGCGACCTGTTTGCAGGGCGCGAACGGCATTTTTAAATGCCCGGCATGAGCACCGCTCATTACAGCGCCGACAACTGCTCCATCGGCCAGCGTGCCTGCACGCTGATTGCCAGGCTTTCGTGCTGACCGGCCTGCAAGCGCTGGCAACCGGCAAACGCGATCATTGCGCCATTATCGGTACAGAACTGCGGGCGGGCATAAAAAACATCGCCCCTCATGTCGCCGAGCATCTTTTCCAGTGAAGTGCGCAAAGCCTTGTTGGCACTCACGCCACCGGCGATCACCAATCGCTTCATGCCAGCGGCCTTGAGGGCACGCTTGCACTTGATGGTCAAAGTCTCCACCACGGCTTCCTGGAACGCCAGCGAGATGTCGCAACGGGCTTGCTCGCTGTCGTCCCCGGCGCTGACACTCTGCTGCCAGGTGTTCAGGGCGAAGGTTTTCAGGCCGCTGAAGCTGAAAGCCAGCCCAGGACGGTCGCACATCGGACGCGGGAACGTATAACGTCCTGCGACGCCCTGCTCCGCCAGGCGAGCGATTTCCGGGCCACCCGGATAATTGAGCCCCATCATCTTCGCGGTCTTGTCGAACGCCTCGCCCGCGGCATCGTCGAGGGTCTCGCCCAACAGTGTGTATTGACCGATTCCATCGACCTGTACGAGCTGTGTATGACCACCGGACACCAACAAAGCGACGAACGGGAATTCCGGTGGTTGCGACTCCAGCATCGGCGCTAGCAAGTGACCTTCCATGTGGTGCACGCCCAACGCCGGAATGCCCCAGGCAAAGGCCAGCGCCTGGGCGCAGGAAGCACCCACCAACAATGCCCCGACAAGGCCAGGACCCGCGGTGTAGGCGATCGCGTCGATCTCGGTCGGCACGCAGCCGGCCTCCGCCAACACCTGACGAATCAGGGGCAGCATGCGCTTGACGTGATCGCGCGAGGCCAGTTCCGGCACCACACCGCCATAGGCGCGATGCAGGTCGATCTGACTGAACAGCGCGTCGGCCAGCAGGCCGCGCTCACTGTCGTAAAGTGCGACACCGGTTTCGTCGCAGGAGGTTTCTAATCCCAGTACTAGCATGGGTTTGCGCCTTGTTTAGGCTGAATTCGAAGGCGCGCATAATAGTCGTCGCGTGATGCCCCGACCAGCGGTTTTCGATCAGAGGCTTTGCATTCCGAGCGATGAGGGGTTAACATCCGCAACCCTTAAAAACCGACGTCTTCAAGTGCTCTTTTGCCGCGAGGATGTTGACCCCGGTAATGAATGAAGGTAGCTCTGGATGCCAGCCGTCAAAGTAAAAGAGAACGAACCCTTCGACGTAGCTCTGCGTCGTTTCAAGCGCTCCTGCGAAAAAGCCGGTGTACTGGCTGAAGTTCGTAGCCGCGAATTTTACGAGAAGCCAACTTCTGAGCGTAAGCGCAAAGCAGCAGCCGCTGTTAAGCGTCACGCCAAGAAAGTTCAGCGCGAACAGCGCCGCGCCGTTCGTCTGTACTAATACACAGACGATCGTAGCAAGCTTCTGCCAAGCCCGGCTCCAAGCCGGGCTTATGGCATTTGCGTAAAACGCTTGATGCTTCACTGTCAAAGCCGCAGACGCGACCGAGACAAATCTGCTTCACCGCGTCAGACCTGGCTCTTTTGCCAGCGGTGCACGTCTTTTCTGACGAGCCTTTCAAGGCTACTGACGAGCACACCCCACTGATTTCTCTCACGAGTATCAGCCCAAGGCACCGCTTGCGTGCCAAAGATGAGCTTTCCGAGATCATTGACTGGTCGCCCCCGGATTTAGCGCAACACTTTCAAATAGTCGAATACTGATTGTCACTAACGTCAGTGGATTTTCGGCAGATACACTTCCCGACAGCGATTAAGCAGACGACACTGGTCGAGCCGCACACCCTGCGCGCCCTTCACAATGACCCGCGTTCGGCCGCCCTTCGTTTTGGGCCCTTTTCAGCGCAGATGACGAGAACGCCATGGCCGGGCTAATTCCCCAGAGCTTTATTGACGACCTTCTGAACCGCACCGACATCGTCGACGTGGTCAGCTCGCGCCTGCAACTGAAAAAAGCCGGCAAGAACCACACGGCCTGCTGCCCGTTTCACAAAGAGAAAACCCCGTCCTTCAGCGTCAGCCCCGACAAACAGTTCTATTACTGTTTCGGCTGCGGCGCGGGCGGCAATGCCCTCGGCTTCATCATGGACCACGACAACCTGGATTTCCCCCAGGCTGTCGAAGAATTGGCCAAAGCCGCCGGCATGGAAATCCCTCGCGAAGAGAGTGGTCGTTCGCACAAGCCGCGACAGCCGACCGATTCGCCGCTGTACCCGCTGCTCACCGCCGCCGCCGACTTCTACCGTCAAGCCCTGAAAAGCCATCCGGCGCGAAAAGCTGCCGTGGATTACTTGAAAGGGCGCGGCCTGACTGGCGAAATCGCCCGGGACTTCGGCCTCGGCTTTGCTCCGCCTGGCTGGGACAATCTGTTCAAGCACCTGAGCAGCGACACCCTGCAACAAAAGGCCATGATCGATGCCGGCCTGCTGATCGAGAACGCCGAAACGGGCAAGCGTTACGATCGCTTTCGCGATCGCGTGATGTTCCCCATCCGCGATAGCCGTGGACGCATCATTGCCTTCGGCGGCCGGGTGCTTGGGGACGACAAGCCGAAATACCTGAACTCGCCCGAAACGCCGGTTTTTCACAAAGGCCAGGAACTCTATGGCCTGTATGAAGCCCGCAAGAATAATCGCAACCTCGACGAAATAATCGTCGTCGAAGGCTACATGGACGTCATCGCCCTGGCCCAGCAAGGGCTGCGCAATGCTGTCGCGACCCTCGGCACCGCCACCAGTGAAGAACACCTGAAGCGACTGTTCCGCGTCGTGCCCAGCGTATTGTTCTGTTTCGACGGCGACCAGGCCGGTCGAAATGCCGCCTGGCGCGCCCTGGAAGCGACACTGTCGAGCCTGCAGGACGGACGCCGCGCTCGATTCCTGTTTCTGCCCGAAGGCGAAGACCCGGATACCTTGATCCGCTCCGAAGGCACCGACGCCTTCCGCGCGCGGATCAATCAGCATGCACAGCCACTGGCGGATTATTTCTTCCAGCAACTGACTGAAGAAGCCGATCCGCGCTCGCTCGAAGGCAAGGCCCACATGGCCACCCTCGCCGCGCCGCTGATCGACAAAGTACCGGGTGCCAACCTGCGCACCCTGATGCGCCATCGCCTGCTGGAAATCACCGGATTGAGCGGTGAAGCGGTCAGCCAGCTGGTGCACAGCGCGCCCCAGGACGCGCCGCCAACCTATGACCCGGGCATGGATTACGACGCCATGCCGGATTACGCCGACTTCCACCAACCCCAGGAAGCCTATGCGCCCCAGCAGGAATGGACGCCGAAGAAACCCGGTGCCGGCGGCAAGAAATGGGACAAGAAACCCTGGAGCAAGAACGGCAAGCGCGGTGATCGCGACGAGCCCTATGCCCCACGCACGCCAGTGGCGGTAGAAGCGCCGACGCTTATCGCATTGCGCACGCTCATCCATTACCCGCAACTGGCCGGCAAGGTCGAGAGTGCCGATCATTTTGCCAACGAGAGCAACACCTACGCCCAGGTACTAATCGCCCTGATCGAGGCTGTGCAGAAAAATCCTCAGCTAAACTCTATTCAGTTGATGGCCCGTTGGCACGGTACCGAGCAAGGACGCCTGTTGAGGGCACTCGCAGAAAAGGAATGGCTAATTGACGGCGACAACCTTGAACAGCAGTTTTTAGACACCATAACTAGGTTATCCGCGGGCCAGCACACGCAGACCCTCGACGAACTCATCAAGAAAGCAAGGCAGCCGGGATTATCGGCTGAAGAGCAAACCCAGATAGCAAAACAGATGCGCGACCTCTTAAAACAGAATGTTTCCGCATCAAACCCGACCTCAACTGGCGCGTGAGGTCATAGCTCAGGTATAATCCTCGGCTTGTTTTTTGCCCGCCAAGACCTTCAGTGGATAGGGTGTTATGTCCGGAAAAGCGCAACAGCAGTCTCGTATTATTGAGTTGATCAAACTGGGTCGTGAGCAGAAGTATCTGACTTACGCCGAGGTCAACGACCACCTGCCCGAGGATATTTCAGATCCAGAGCAGGTGGAAGACATCATCCGCATGATTAACGACATGGGGATCCCCGTACACGAGAGTGCTCCGGATGCGGACGCCCTTATGTTGGCCGACGCCGATACCGACGAGGCCGCTGCGGAAGAAGCAGCCGCCGCGTTGGCAGCGGTGGAGACCGATATCGGTCGCACCACTGACCCGGTGCGCATGTACATGCGTGAAATGGGTACGGTCGAGCTTCTGACTCGTGAAGGCGAAATCGAAATCGCCAAGCGCATCGAAGAAGGCATCCGTGAAGTGATGAGCGCAATCGCGCACTTCCCTGGCACGGTTGACCATATTCTCTCCGAGTACACTCGCGTTACCACCGAAGGTGGCCGCCTGTCCGACGTCCTGAGCGGTTACATCGACCCGGACGACGGCATTGCGCCACCTGCGGCTGAAGTGCCACCGCCGATCGATGCGAAGGCCGTGAAAGCGGATGACGACTCGGACGACGAAGACGCCGAAGCCTCGGATGACGAAGAAGAAGCCGAAAGCGGTCCCGATCCGATCATCGCAGCCCAGCGCTTTGGCGCCGTTGCCGATCAGATGGAAATCACTCGCAAGGCCCTGAAAAAGCACGGTCGCCACAACAAGGCAGCGATTGCCGAGCTGTTGGCCCTGGCCGAGCTGTTCATGCCGATCAAGCTGGTGCCGAAGCAATTCGAAGGCCTGGTCGAGCGTGTTCGCAGCGCCCTGGATCGTCTGCGTCAGCAAGAGCGTGCAATCATGCAGCTCTGCGTTCGTGATGCGCGCATGCCGCGTGCCGATTTCCTGCGCCAGTTCCCGGGCAATGAAATCGACGAAAGCTGGACCGATGCACTGGCCAAAGGCAAAAGCAAATACGCTGAAGCCATCGGTCGCCTGCAACCGGACATCATTCGTTGCCAGCAGAAGCTGACCGCGCTGGAAACCGAGACCGGTTTGACCATCGCCGAGATCAAGGACATCAACCGTCGCATGTCGATCGGCGAGGCCAAGGCCCGCCGCGCGAAGAAAGAGATGGTTGAAGCGAACTTGCGTCTGGTGATCTCCATCGCCAAGAAGTACACCAACCGTGGCCTGCAGTTCCTCGACCTGATCCAGGAAGGCAACATCGGCTTGATGAAAGCGGTAGACAAGTTCGAATACCGTCGCGGCTACAAATTCTCGACTTATGCCACCTGGTGGATCCGTCAGGCGATCACTCGCTCGATCGCCGACCAGGCCCGCACCATCCGTATTCCGGTGCACATGATCGAGACGATCAACAAGCTCAACCGTATTTCCCGCCAGATGTTGCAGGAAATGGGTCGTGAACCGACGCCGGAAGAGCTGGGCGAACGCATGGAAATGCCTGAGGACAAGATCCGCAAGGTATTGAAGATCGCTAAAGAGCCGATCTCCATGGAAACCCCGATCGGTGATGACGAAGACTCCCATCTGGGTGACTTCATCGAAGACTCGACCATGCAGTCGCCAATCGATGTTGCAACCGTTGAGAGCCTGAAAGAAGCGACTCGCGAAGTGCTGTCCGGCCTCACTGCCCGTGAAGCCAAGGTACTGCGCATGCGCTTCGGTATCGACATGAATACCGACCACACCCTCGAAGAGGTGGGTAAGCAGTTCGACGTGACCCGTGAGCGGATTCGTCAGATCGAAGCCAAGGCGCTGCGCAAGCTGCGCCACCCGACGAGAAGCGAGCATTTGCGCTCCTTCCTCGACGAGTGATCACAAAACCCCCGGCCCAGGCCGGGGGTTTTGCTTTATGCAGATTAAATCCCCCGCGACTCCCCTTCCGCCGATTTGCCCGTCTACACTCGAAGCATTCCCAGAGCCATAACGAGACCGTTATGCCCAGACTGCCGACCGTGCTTTTTTTGCTGTCGATGATGACCTGGACCGCAACGGCTGGCGCGCTGACTCTAACCGACGAAGAACGTAGCTGGCTTGCGGCCCACCCGGATTTACGCCTGGGTGTCGATGCATCGTGGCCCCCCTTCGAGTTCCGCGACGAACAGGGGCGTTACCAGGGCCTTGCGGCTGACTATATCGACCTGATCCGCAAGCGACTGGCCATCAAGCTCACACCCATTGAGCCCGTGAGCTGGACGGTGGTGCTGGATCAGGCCAAAAACGGCAAGATCGACCTGTTGCCCGGCATCATGTCGACCCCGGAACGCCAGGCGTTCCTGTCGTTCACCCGTCCTTACCTGGACTTCCCGATTGTGATCCTGGCCCATGTCGGCGGCCCTCAGCCGCGCAAAATCCAGGAACTGTACGGCCTGAAAATCGCCGTGGTGGAAAACTACGCGCCCCATGAACTGTTGCGCACCCACAATCCCGATCTCAATCTGGTAGCCATGCCCAACGTCAGCTCGGCGTTGCAGGCACTGGCGACCGATGAGGTGGATGCCGTGGTGGGCGACCTCGCCTCCAGCGTCTGGAGCCTGCGCCAGCTCAAGCTGGACGGGCTGTATGTCAGCGGCGAAACCCCCTATCGCTATCAACTGGCGATGGGCGTGCCGCCGGGCAACAAGGTGCTGGTGGGCATCCTCGACAAAGTCCTCGCGGACATGACCCCGGCCGAGATCAGCGCCATTCAGGAGCATTGGGTCGGCAACGTCCTCGATCACCGGACGTTCTGGTCCGATCTGCTGGTCTATGGCCTGCCTGGATTACTCTTGCTGATCACCGTGCTGGCCGTGGTGATCCGGATCAACCGCCGCCTGAGTTCGGAAATTGCCCGCCGGGTCGATCTGGAACAGGAACTGCGCAGCAGCGAATATCACTACCGCGGACTGGTGGAGAGCCTGTCGGCCATCGCCTGGGAAGCGCGGATGAGTGACTTTACCTACAGCTATGTGTCGCCACATGCCGAGGAGTTGCTCGGGTATCCCCTGTCTCACTGGCTGATACCGGGCTTCTGGCGCAACATCATCCACCCTGCCGACCTCACCCGCGCACAAAATTTTTGCGATCACGAAGTGTTGGCCGGACGTGATCACAGCCTCGATTACCGGGTCATTACCGCTGACGGGCGCTGTTTGTGGGTTCGCGATATCGTCAGCCTGATCGAACACGGCCATGAACCGGTCATGCGCGGGCTGATGATCGACATCAGCGAAACGAAACGTACCGAAGAAGCGCTGCGTTTGTCGGAGCAGAAATTTGCTTCGGTGTTCCAGCAATGCCCGGACATCCTGGTCATCGCCAGGCTCTCCGACGGCTGCCTGCTGGAGGTCAACGAAGCGTTCGAAGAACAGATCGGCCTCAGCGCCGAAGAAGTCATCGGCCAGACGGCTACAAATCTCAATATCTGGGGCATTCCCGGTGTTGGACCGGGTTTATTGCAGCGCTTGCAGGCCGGCAGCATCCGCAACCTGGAAATGCCCTTTCGCCGCAGCAATGGCCAGGTGTTTACCGGCCTGATCTCGGCCGAACCGTTCGACCTCGATACAACCCCCGCGCTGGTGGTGGTGGTGCGCGATATCACCCAGCTCAAGGAAACCCAGCAGCAGTTGCAGACCTCCGAAGAGAAATTCGCCAAGGCCTTTCACGCCTCACCGGACGGCTTGCTGCTATCCCGGCAGAGCGATGGCTTGCTGATGGAGGTGAACGAAGGTTTCAGCCGCATCACCGGGTTCAACAGCGCGATGTCGGTGGATCGCTCGGCCCTGGACCTGGGGATCTGGGTCAACCTCAATGAACGCAAACAGATGCTCGACCTGCTGCACCGCGATGGCTTCGTCCGCGACTTCAGCTGCCATATCCGCCGCAGCGACGGGCAGATCCGGCTCTGCGAAGTGTCCAGTCGTCCACTGCCGATCGGCGACGAAGACTGCATGCTGACCATCGCCCGGGACATCACCGAGCGCCACCTGATGCAGGAAAAACTGCAACAGGCCGCGACCGTGTTCGAGAGCACCGCCGAAGGCGTGTTGATCACCGACACCCAGCAGCACATCAGCGCCGTCAACCGTGCATTTACAGAAATTACCGGTTACAGCGAAAGCGAAGCGCTGGGCCATACCCCGCGCCTGCTTGCCTCGGGGCTGCATGACAGCGCGTTCTACGCCGCCATGTGGCATCAATTGACCGCCGAAGGGCATTGGCAGGGCGAGATTTCCAACCGGCGCAAAAACGGCGAGCTGTACCCGAGCTGGCTGACCATCAGCGCCGTGCGCAACCGGGACAAGTTCATCACCCACTTCGTGGCGGTGTTCGCCGACATTTCCAGCCTCAAGCACGCCCAGGCCAAGCTTGACTACCAGGCCCACCACGACCCGCTGACCGGTCTGCCCAACCGCACGCTGTTCGAGAGCCGTTTGCTGACCGCACTCAACACCCAGAAAGAGAACGGGGGCCAGGGCGCCGTATTGTTCCTCGACCTGGACCGTTTCAAACACATCAACGACAGCCTCGGTCACCCGGTCGGCGACCTCTTGCTCAAGGGCATCGCCGTGCGACTCAAGGAGCAGCTGCGCGATATCGACACCGTGGCACGCCTGGGCGGTGACGAGTTCATCATCCTGCTGCCCGGCCTGCAGCAACCCAGCGATGCCGACAACATCGCCACCAAGTTGCTCAACTGCTTCACCGCCCCCTTCCAGGCCGGCGAGCATGAGTTCTTCATCAGTTCCAGCATCGGCACCAGCCTTTATCCACAGGACGGCTGCGACGTGGCCACGCTGATCAAGAACGCCGACGCGGCGATGTACCGCTCCAAGGCCAAGGGCCGTAACCGGGTCGAAAGCTATACCTGTGACCTCACCGCGCAAGCCAGTGAACGCGTGGCGCTGGAACATGAACTGCGGCGCGCCATCGAGCGCAATGAGCTGCACCTCTATTACCAGCCGAAAATCAGCCTCGACGACTATCGCCTGGTGGGGGCCGAAGCGCTGATTCGCTGGCGTCACCCGACGTTTGGCGACGTCCCGCCGGAGCACTTCATTTCCCTGGCCGAAGAAAACGGCATGATCCTGCAAATCGGCGACTGGGTGCTGGAAACCGCCTGCCGCCAACTGCACGAATGGAACAAGACCTACGTGGGCCTGGGCCCGCTGTCGATCAACCTTGCCGGTGCGCAACTGCGCCAACCGAACCTGCTCGGCCGCATCGAACAGCTGCTCAAGGACTACCGCCTCAAGCCCGACTTCCTGCAACTGGAAATCACCGAAAACTTCATCATGAGCCAGGCGGAGGAAGCGCTGGCGGTACTGCACCAACTCAAGCACCTGGGCGTGCAACTGGCGATCGATGATTTCGGTACGGGCTACTCGTCATTGAGCTACCTCAAGCGCCTGCCTCTGGACATCCTCAAGATCGACCAGTCGTTCGTTCGAGGATTGCCGGACGATCCCCACGACGCCGCCATCGTGCGCGCGATCATCGCGCTGGGTCGCAGCATGCAATTCACCGTGATTGCCGAAGGGGTCGAGACGCAGGCGCAGCAACAATTTCTGGCCTTTGAGGGATGTGAGCAGATTCAGGGCTACATCGTCAGCGTGCCCCTGCCCCCCGACGAATTCGCCGCGACGTTTCTTCGTACAGCCGTAATGGATTTTTCGGATAGCACAGCCGCCAAACCGTCGTTATAATCCGCGACCTACTGGGGCCTATAGCTCAGTTGGTTAGAGCAGAGGACTCATAATCCTTTGGTCCACGGTTCAAGTCCGTGTGGGCCCACCAAACAAAAAAGCCGCGCATTGCGCGGCTTTTGCGTGTCTGGCGCCTGCTTTCAGATCACCCACTTCTTACCGATTAGTCCCCTGTCAATCAACGAACCTGCAGGGACTCCAATCGCTCGAGCATTTCACGCGTCAATACGACCTCATAGGTGTCGGCCGGCCTGCCCCACTGCTCCACCAGCACCATGCGGTTCACCAGTTGCTCTGCAAGTTTGGTAATGGTGTCGGCCAGCGCCTCGACGGTTTCCTGAGCCCGTATCCACAGGCGATCATTGAGCGCTTTCAACTCGGCCGTGATGCTGTCGGACGATGCGGGATCGGTATCGGGCCAGGTGATGTTGCGCAGCAGGTGTCGCAGCTCCCTGATTTTTGCGTCATCGCGTTCCGCGCCGAACGCGCCATTGAGGATGGCGGCGGCTTGCGATGTATCGACACGTTTCTTGCGCGCAGGGGTTGAAGGTAATGTCTGCGCCATCGCGCCGGCGAACAGGACAATGATCCGGGCTTCCAGATAGTCCTTCATCGCCTGCATCGAGGCGATTGAACGGGCCAGGGTGATGCAAGCGCCCCCTTTATGCCTAAGGTCCATGGTCACGGCCAGGGTCACGCCACCCGTTTCAAACCCCAGGGTCCGGGCCACGGCATAGTGACCCATTTCATGATGGGCGATCTGCAGGGCATGTTCGCGCACAGCGGCAGGCATCTTCTTCACATGCATCGCGTCGGATCTCCCGTTCGACTACGAATGACTGTAACTGCCCTGAATCTTCACACAAAAAAGCCGTGCAATCGCACGGCTTTTTCTTTCCTGCCTGTCAGCCTTTATTTGGGCAAGGCATAGGCAATCACATAGTCCCCACGGTCCGTCGACTGACGCGCACCGCCCACCGTCAGCAGGATGTACTGCTTGCCGGTTTTCGGCGAGACGTAGGTCATCGGCCCGGACTGGCTGCCCACTGGCAGGCGTGACTTCCAGATTTCATTGCCGTTGCCGGTATCGAAGGCGCGCAGGTAGAAATCCTGGGTGCCGGCGAAGAACAGCAGGCCCGACTGGGTGGCCAGCGAGGCGCCGAGGGTCGGCATGCCGATCGGGATTGGCAGGTGCATGCGGATGCCCAACGGGCCGGTATCCTGCACGGTGCCGACCGGGACTTGCCACATCAGTTTGTGGGTCTTGAGGTCGATGGCGGACATGGTGCCGAACGGTGGTTTCTGGCAGGGAATGCCGACCGCCGAGAGGAAGCGTTCGCGCATGGCGCCGAACGGCGTGCCTTCCTGCGGTACGACGCCCATTTCGATACCACTGGCCCCGGCGCCGATCTTGTCACGGGGGATCATGTAGTTGGCCAGGCCCAGGCGCATGTCGTTGACGAACATGTAGTGGCTGTTCGGATCGACCGAGACGCTGCCCCAGTTCATGCCGCCCAACGAACCCGGGAATTGCAGGGCACGGTCCATGCCCGGCGGCGTGTAGACGCCTTCGTGGCGCATGCCCTTGAACTGGATGCGGCACATCAGCTGGTCGAATGGCGTGGCGCCCCACATGTCGGCTTCGGTCAGGGTTTTATTGCCGATGGACGGCATGTCCACCGAGAACGGCTGGGTGGGCGAGTAGCGTTCGCCGGGCACGCTGCCCTGTGGCACCGGGCGCTCTTCGACACGTGCGATGGGCACGCCGGTTTCACGGTTGAGCAGGAAGATCTCGCCCTGTTTGGTGACTTGCGCCAAGGCCGGTTGCAGGCCGCCCTTGTCGTCCGGCACGTCGTACAGCAGCGGCTGGGCGGGCAGGTCGAAGTCCCACAGGTCGTGGTGAGTGGTCTGGAAGTGCCAGCGCACCTGGCCGGTCTTCACGTCGATGGCGACGATGGACGAACTCCATTTGTCATCGAACTCGGTGCGTTGACCGCCGAAAAAGTCCGGGGTGGCGTTACCGGTCGGCAGGTACACCAGGCCGAGTTTGGCGTCGTAGGACATGGCCGACCAGACGTTCGGCGTGCCACGGGTATAGGTCTCGCCGGCCGGCGGGCGTTTGGTGGTGTTCGGGTTGCCCGGATCCCACGCCCATACCAGCTCACCGCTACGCACGTCGTAGGCACGGACCACACCGGGCGGTTCGCCGGTGGAGTAGTTATCGGCCACGCGACCACCGACGATCACCACATCACCCGCGACCAATGGCGTCGAGGTTTGCTGGTAATAACCGGGCTTCACTTCGCCCATGTCGGTGGTCAGGTCGACGGTGCCCTGGTTGCCGAACGCTTCACACGGCTTGCCGGTTTCGGCATTGATGGCGATCAGGCGGGCATCGCCGGTCGGCAGAAACAGACGTTTCTTACAGGCTGTTGGCTGGTTGTCTGAAGACGCAGGGGTTTCGGAATAACCCAGGCCACGGCAGCGCTGCCAATTGGGCGCGGTGCCTTGCGGGTCGAACTTCCAGCGCTGGGCACCGGTATCGACGTCCAGGGCGAAGACCTTGCCGTAGGCCGTGCACGTGTAGACCGTATCGCCGATTTGCAGCGGGGTGTTCTGGTCTTCGGCGCCAGCGCCGGTGCTTTGCGGGATGTCGCCGGTGCGGAAGGTCCAGGCCACCTGCAACTTGTCGATATTGCCCTTGTTGATCTGGTCCAGCGCGGCAAAGCGGTTACCGGCGGTGGTGTTGCCCCAGTGCGCCCAGTCCTTTTGCTCGGTGCCCGGTGCGACCGGTGTCACGGTCGGTTCGCTGCTGGCCTTGACCACGTGGGTCGGCACGAACATGTAGGCCATGGTCGCGACGACACCCACGCCCAGGATGCCGGCCAGGCCATAGGCACCACGACCCGCCGTCGCACCCGATGCACGCACCAGCGTCGGGTAGATCAACGCGACGACCAGGCCGATCACGGCGAACGTCAGCACGCGAGAAACCAGCGGCCAGTATTCGAAACCGGCATCCCACACCGCCCAGATCGCCGTCAGGATCAGCGCCAGGCCGTACAGCCAGGCACCTTGCGGCTTACGACGGGCGATCATCACCCCGGAGACCAGCATCGCCAGGCCCATCAACAGGAAGTACGCACTGCCGCCCAGCGTGATCAGGTAACCACCGCCACCGACCAGGCCAAGCCCGATCAGTGCGATCAGGACACCCAGCCCCGCCAGCAACCATTTGCTGCCGGCGGCAGCCCCAGAATTATTCATGTCGGAAATTTTCCCCATTTGTGACAAGGGCGAAATGATGTACTACCTAGTTACTTATGGCAAATTGTCGCACACAGAAATGGCATGAACGGTAGTGACCTGTAACATGCTAGCCCGTCCACCTGTGCCGCTGGAGCCCCCTTGTGCCTGACACTCGCCCGCCCGTTCTCGACGAAATCGACCGTCAGCTGATTGCCGCCTTGCAAATCAATGCGCGCGAAAGCGTGGCCATGCTCGCCCGCCAACTGGGCATCGCCCGAACCACCGTGACATCGCGTCTGGCACGGTTGGAGAAAGCCAAAGTGATCACCGGTTACGGCGTGCGCCTCGGTCAGCGGGTGGTAGATGGTGGCTTGCAGGCCTACGTCGGGATTACCGTGCAGCCGCGCTCCGGCAAGGAAGTGTTGCGTCGTCTGAGTGCCATGGCCCAGGTGCAGCAGTTATGTGCGGTCAGTGGCGAATTTGATTATGTGGCGTGGCTGCGCACCGACTCGCCGGAGCAGCTGGATCAGCTGCTGGATCAGATTGGCAGCGTGGATGGGGTGGAGAAGACCACGACGTCGATCATCTTGAGCAGCAAGATTGACCGGGGGCAGCCGGTTTGAACACAGTCAATGCTGGAGCGGGCCTGCTCGCGAACGCGGTTTATCAGTGACCTTTAAGCTGACTGACACACTGCGTTCGCGAGCAAGCCCGCTCCCACACCTGCGCAGTTAGCATCAACAGTTCGTCATATTGTTCATTTCATTAGCATAACGACGACACTTTGCGTCTTATTAACGTGTTCCAGGCTCTCTAGAATGGCTGCCATCTTTTCCTATACTCAGACGCGCACTCCGCGTCCGGACGCCAGCAAGGTCAGCCATGAACAAGAACAATCGCCATCCTGCAGACGGTAAAAAACCGGTCACCATTTTCGGCCCTGACTTTCCTTTCGCCTTCGACGACTGGATCGAGCACCCGGCCGGCCTGGGCAGTATTCCCGAGCACCATCATGGTGCCGAAGTGGCGATCGTCGGTGCCGGTATCGCCGGGCTGGTGGCCGCCTACGAACTGATGAAGCTTGGCCTCAAGCCTGTCGTCTACGAGGCTTCGAAGCTGGGCGGGCGCCTGCGCTCCCAGGCATTCAATGGCACCGACGGCATCGTCGCCGAGCTGGGCGGCATGCGTTTTCCGGTGTCGTCCACCGCGTTCTATCACTACGTCGACAAGCTGGGCCTCGAGACCAAGCCCTTCCCCAACCCGCTGACGCCGGCCTCTGGCAGCACCGTCATCGACCTGGAAGGCAAAACCCATTACGCACAGAAACTGGCGGATCTTCCTGCCCTGTTCCAGGAAGTGGCTGACGCCTGGGCCGATGCCCTGGAAGCCGGCTCGCAGTTCTCCGATATCCAGCAAGCGATCCGCGACCGCGACGTCCCGCGCCTCAAGGAGCTGTGGAACACCCTCGTGCCGCTGTGGGACGACCGCACCTTCTACGATTTCGTCGCCACTTCCAAAGCCTTCGCCAAGTTGTCGTTCCATCACCGCGAAGTGTTCGGCCAGGTCGGCTTCGGCACCGGTGGCTGGGATTCGGACTTCCCCAACTCGATGCTGGAAATCTTCCGCGTGGTGATGACCAACTGCGACGATCACCAGCACCTGGTGGTCGGCGGCGTGGAACAAGTGCCGCAGGGCATCTGGCGCCATGTTCCGGAGCGCTGTGTGCACTGGCCGCAGGGTACCAGCCTCAAGTCATTGCACAGCGGTGCGCCACGTTCCGGCGTGAAGAAAATCGCCCACGCACCGGGCGGTCGCTTCGCGGTCACCGACAACAACGGCGACACCCGCGAATACGCGGCGGTGCTGACCACCTGCCAGAGCTGGCTGCTGACCACCCAGATCGAATGCGACGAATCCCTGTTCTCGCAAAAGATGTGGATGGCCCTGGACCGCACCCGCTACATGCAATCGTCGAAAACCTTCGTGATGGTCGACCGCCCGTTCTGGAAGGACAAGGACCCGCAAACCGGCTGCGACCTGATGAGCATGACCCTCACCGATCGCCTGACCCGTGGCACGTACCTGTTCGATAACGGCGACGACAAGCCCGGGGTGATTTGCCTGTCGTACTCGTGGATGAGCGACGCGTTGAAAATGCTCCCGCACCCGGTGGAAAAACGCGTGAAACTGGCACTGGATGCGCTGAAGAAGATCTACCCGAAGGTCGACATCGCCGCGCGAATCATCGGCGATCCGATCACCGTGTCCTGGGAAGCCGACCCGCATTTCCTCGGTGCCTTCAAAGGCGCCCTGCCCGGCCACTACCGCTACAACCAGCGCATGTACGCGCACTTCATGCAGGACGACATGCCGCCCGAACAGCGCGGGATTTTCATCGCCGGCGACGACGTTTCGTGGACGCCGGCCTGGGTCGAGGGTGCGGTACAGACCTCGCTCAATGCGGTGTGGGGCATCATGAAGCATTTCGGCGGCGTCACACATAAAGAGAACCCTGGCCCGGGTGATGTGTTCAAAGACATAGGCCCTATCGCCCTGCCCGAGTAAGAGGAGTTCCCGATGCGCGTAGCCCTTTACCAATGCCCACCCCTGCCGCTGGATGTCCCCGGCAACCTGCAGCGCCTGCAACAGCTGGCGCAGGAAGCCAAAGGCGCCGACTTGCTGGTGCTGCCGGAGATGTTCCTGACCGGCTACAACATTGGCGTCGATGCCGTCAGCGTGCTGGCGGAAGTGCACAACGGTGAGTCGGCACAGCAGGTCGCGCGCATCGCCCGCGCCGCCGGGATTGCCATTTTGTACGGCTATCCCGAACGCACCGAGGACGGGCAGATCTACAACGCCGTGCAGTTGATCGACGCCGAGGGCGAGCGTGTCTGCAATTACCGCAAGACCCACCTGTTCGGTGATCTTGACCGCTCGATGTTCAGCCCCGGCACCAACCAATTCCCCGTCGTTGAACTCAACGGCTGGAAGCTCGGTTTCCTGATCTGCTACGACCTGGAGTTCCCGGAAAACGCCCGCCGCCTGGCCATCGAAGGCGCCGAACTGATCCTGGTGCCGACGGCGAACATGATTCCCTTCGATTTCATCGCCGATGTCACCGTTCGCTCCCGCGCTTTCGAAAACCAGTGCTACGTGGCCTACGCCAACTACTGCGGCCAGGAAGGCGACATCCAGTATTGCGGCCAGAGCAGCATTGCCGCGCCGGATGGCAGCCGTATCGCCCAGGCCGGCCTTGATGAAGCCTTGATTGTCGGTGAGCTGAATCGTCAATTGATGGCCGACTCCCGCGGCGCCAATCGCTACCTCATCGATCGCCGTCCCGAGCTTTACGGCGCGCTGAACAAGCGCTAATCCGCTAGCATTGGCACTTCACTGTTCTGGAAGTGCCCATGCCCGCGCTGAATCCCCCTCACCCCCACACTGAAACCCTGGCCAACGGCTTGCGGGTGACGCTGCGTCACGCCCCCGATTTGAAGCGTTGTGCCGCCGTGTTGCGAGTGGCTGCTGGCAGCCATGACGTGCCCTTGGCATGGCCCGGGCTGGCGCATTTCCTTGAGCACCTGCTGTTTCTGGGGACTGAGCGCTTTGCGCTGGAACAAGGGCTGATGGCGTATGTCCAGCGCCATGGCGGGCAGTTGAATGCGCGCACCCATGAGCGCACCACCGATTACTTTTTCGAGTTGCCACCCCAGGCGTTTGCCGGTGGGCTTGAGCGTCTGTCAGACATGCTCGCCCATCCACGTATGAATCTGGAGGATCAGCAGCGGGAACGGGAAGTGTTGCAGGCGGAATTTGTCGCCTGGTCACAGGATGCGACGGCCCAACAGCAATTGGCCCTGTTCGACGGGCTATCGCCGCAACATCCCCTGCGCGGCTTCCACGCTGGCAACCGCGACAGCCTGCCCGTTGAGCAACCGGCGTTTCAGCAAGCGTTGCAGGGTTTCTACCAGCAGTTCTATCAGGCCGGGCAAATGACGCTGAGCCTGGTGGGGCCTCAACCGCTCGAAGCCTTGAAAGCGTTGGCGCAGGAATTTGCCGACGCCCTCCCAGAAGGTGAAAAAGTTCCTCGGCAAGCGCCCGTGGCGTTGATGGACACCCTGACAAAAAGTTATCAACAGCCCCACGAACGTCGCCTGGATCTGTTGTTCGCATTCGAAACGCTGCCCGAGCGTTCCCCTGAAGCGCTGGCGTTCTTGTGTCACTGGTTGAACAACGCGAAGAGCGGTGGATTGCTGGCTGAGTTGCGCAGCCGTGGCTGGGCCGACAGCCTGAAAGCGGCGCCGTTGTATCAGTTCGCCGGACAGGCCTTGCTGCACATCGAATGCACACTGAACGCCGATGCGCAGCCCTCTGCGATCCATCACTTGCTGCTGGATTGGCTAGGCTTTTTTGCCCGGCAAGAATGGAGCGGGCTGCGTGACGAATACACCGCCCTGCTCCAGCGCCAGCAGCACGTCAGTGGCGCCTTGCAGCTGGCACGACTGGACAGTGAACAACACGAAGCCGGGTTATCCGGACAAGGCGTGACCGCCCTCAAGGATGTCCTGCAACAAATTGGCGCTGTGGATAACTTCACCGGCCCATGGCAGCTGCCGGCACCCAATCCGTTCCTGCGATCCGAAGCACCCGCCCCCAACGCCGGGTTGATTCGTGGCCAGACCAGCGCCCACCGAGGCTTGCGGACTTTTGCCCAGGATCGCTCGCGCAGTCGCCGCGAACGTTCGCCGATGCAATTCAGCCAGGCCTTGCCGGATAACACGGCCGAAGGCGCTGTGTATGTTCGTTGGCGTCTGGAATACGCACCGGGCAGCCACGTTCAGGCGCATCTGGACAATGGCCTTCATCCGCTGCGCGAAGATGCACGTCAGGCGGGCGTGGACTTGAGTTTTGGCGCATCAGGCAATGAGTGGCTGCTGAAAATGACCGGTCTGCAAGAGCCTATGCCCATCATCCTTGAGCATGCTCTGAAAGAACTGACAAAACCTGGTGGAGATTTCTCACAGGAGCAATCCACGAGCGTTGCGCTGATGCCGATTCGACAGCTGCTCAAGGTGCTGCCCGGTCTATGCCTCGAACGCAGCCCCGAGTCGCAAAGCTTGCAGCAACTGTGGGCAAGTGCGCGCTGGGATGGCCTGGCGACGGGCCTGTCGGCTCAGACTCAAGCTGCCATGGGCCTTGCCCTGAGTCGTATCCCAGGGACTGCGGACAATCAGCTGACACCACCGCCATCGATCCGCTCGCACTGCCTCTGGAGCCACGTCGAAACCGGCTCCAGCGAGCATGCATTGCTGCTGTTCTGCCCCACTGCAACCGACGACATTGCCAGCGAATCGGCGTGGCGCTTACTCGCTCACCTGGCCCAGACCCCGTTCTACCAGCGCCTGCGGGTGGAGTTGCAGCTCGGCTACGCAGTGTTCAGCGGCCTGCGCCAGTTGCACGGGCAAACCGGGCTGTTGTTCGGCGTGCAGTCACCGAGCGTGACGCCACCGGTTTTGCTGCAACACATCGAGCAGTTCCTGAACGGCTTGCCAGACATGCTCCGCGACATGGATGACGGCCATTTCACCGCCCTGCGCCACACCCTGGCCGATCAGTTCGCCTGCGGCGCACTGCCCAACGCCCAAGCCGCCGAACTGCTCTGGCACGGCAAATTGGCCGGCCGCTCGTCGGATTTTCTGACTCAACTGCCTGAGGCAATTCTCTCAGTGGACCGACCGGCGCTCATCGACGCCGCCCGGCGCCTGATACAAGCCGAAGGCGGCTGGCGCTGCCTGTCCAGCGGGCCTTGCCCTGGCGCCCCTTGGCAAGTGACAAAATGATCATTACCGAGGCTGCAATTAACTTTCTCGAACATTTGCAGCCAATCACCGTGAAATTTTGAGTAACATAGCTGCCTAACTATCTGAACATCTCCCGCCGGAGGTGGACTATATGTATAGGTCTCTACTGTCCCATCACCTTAAGGAGCGCCCCCATGACCTGGTCCAAACCTGCTTACACCGACCTGCGTATCGGCTTTGAAGTCACCATGTACTTCGCCAGCCGCTAAGTTTGTCTTGTGGTTTCAACGCCTCGGTTTGCCGAGGCGTTTTTATTTTCAGCGTTGAAATGATGGAGCACCCATGTTTGTCCAGATTCTAGGTTCCGCCGCCGGCGGCGGTTTCCCCCAGTGGAACTGCAACTGCGTGAACTGCGCAGGTTTTCGCGACGGCAGCCTGCGGGCCAAGGCGCGAACCCAGTCGTCCATCGCGATTTCCGATGACGGCGTGAACTGGGTGCTGTGCAACACCTCCCCGGACATCCGCGCCCAGCTTCAGAGCTTCGCCCCGATGCAACCGGGCCGCGCCCTGCGCGATACCGGGATCAGCGCGATCATCCTGATGGACAGCCAGATCGACCACACCACCGGCCTGCTCATGCTGCGCGAAGGGTGCCCGCATCAGGTCTGGTGCACCGACATGGTCCATGAGGATTTGAGCAGCGGTTTCCCGCTGTTCAACATGCTGACCCACTGGAACGGCGGCCTGAGCTGGAACCGCATCGAACTGGACCAGAGCTTCAGCATCCCGGCCTGCCCGAACCTGCGCTTCACCCCACTGCCCTTGCGCAGCGCCGCGCCGCCGTATTCGCCGCACCGCTTCGACCCGCACCCGGGCGACAACATCGGCCTGATCGTCGAAGACCTGAACACCGGCGGCAAGCTGTTCTACGCACCGGGCCTGGGCAAGGTCGATGCGCCGTTGCTGGAGATCATGGCCGGCAGCGATTGCCTGCTGGTGGACGGCACGCTGTGGGACGACGATGAAATGCAGCGCCGCGGCGTCGGCACCCGCACCGGTCGGGAGATGGGCCACCTGGCGCAGAACGGCCCCGGCGGCATGCTTGAAGTGCTGGAGCAACTGCCCAAGCAGCGCAAGGTGCTTATCCACATCAACAACACCAACCCGATTCTCGATGAGGATTCGCCGCAGCGCGCGGAGCTGGATCGGCGGGGTGTTGAAGTGGCGTATGACGGCATGAGTATTGTGCTGTAGCGGATGGTTCCTTCGCGGGCAAGCCCGCTCCCACAGTTGACCGCATTCCAATGTGGGAGTGGGCTTGCTCGCGAAGGCGTCCGATCAGACACCAAAGAATCCACCGGCCATACCCCGGAGAACCGCATGACCGACACCCCGATGTCCCCCGCCGAATTCGAAGCCGCCCTGCGCGCCAAAGGCGCCTACTACCACATCCACCACCCCTACCATGTGGCGATGTACGAAGGCCGGGCCACCCGCGAACAGATCCAGGGCTGGGTCGCCAACCGCTTTTACTACCAGGTGAACATCCCGCTCAAGGACGCCGCGATCCTGGCCAACTGTCCGGACCGCGAGATCCGTCGCGAGTGGATTCAGCGCCTGCTGGACCACGACGGCGCTCCCGGTGAAGACGGCGGTATCGAAGCCTGGTTGCGTCTGGGCCAGGCCGTCGGGCTCGACCCGGACCAGCTGCGCTCCCAGGAACTGGTGCTGCCCGGCGTACGCTTTGCCGTGGACGCCTACGTCAACTTCGCCCGCCGCGCCAGTTGGCAGGAAGCCGCCAGCAGCTCACTGACCGAGCTGTTCGCGCCGCAGATCCACCAGTCGCGCCTGGACAGCTGGCCGCAGCATTACCCGTGGATCGACCCGGCCGGCTACGCGTATTTCCGCACGCGCCTGGGCCAGGCGCGCCGTGATGTCGAGCACGGTCTGGCGATTACCTTGCAGCACTACACGACACAGGCAGGCCAGGAGCGCATGCTGGAAATTCTCCAGTTCAAACTGGACATTCTTTGGAGCATGCTCGATGCCATGAGCATGGCCTACGAATTGAAGCGCCCGCCCTATCACAGCGTGACCGAACAACGGGTCTGGCATAAGGGAATTACACTATGAGTTTCGACCGCAGCAAGACCCCGACCTGGCGGCCCGGCTACCGCTTCCAGTACGAACCGGCACAGAAAGGCCACGTGCTGCTGTACCCGGAAGGCATGATCAAACTCAATGAAAGCGCCGCGCTGATCGGCGGTTTGATCGATGGCCAGCGCGATGTCGCGGCGATCATCACCGAGCTCGATCAGCAGTTCCCCGGCGTGCCCGAGCTCGGTGACGACATCGAGCAATTCATGGAGGTCGCCCGTGCTCAGCACTGGATCGAACTTGCCTGATTCATCGGTGCAAGTGCCGCCCAAACCGGACATCGGCCTGCCCCTGTGGTTGCTGGCCGAGTTGACCTATCGCTGCCCGCTGCAATGCCCGTATTGCTCCAACCCGCTGGACTTCGCCGAACAAGGCAAGGAGCTGAGCACCGAACAATGGATCAAGGTGTTTCGCGAAGCGCGGGAAATGGGCGCCGCGCAATTGGGCTTTTCCGGTGGTGAACCGCTGGTGCGCCAGGACCTCGCCGAGCTGATTGCCGAGGCGCGCCAGCTGGGTTTCTACACCAACCTGATCACCTCCGGCATCGGCCTGACCGAGCAGAAAATCAGCGATTTCAAAAAGGCCGGGCTCGATCACATCCAGATCAGTTTCCAGGCCAGCGACGAACAGGTGAACAACCTGCTGGCCGGCTCGAAAAAGGCCTTCGCGCAGAAGCTGGAGATGGCCCGCGCGGTGAAGGCCCACGGCTATCCGATGGTGCTGAACTTCGTCACCCATCGGCACAACATCGACCGGATCGACCGCATCATCGAGCTGTGCATTGCGCTTGAGGCTGACTTCGTCGAGCTCGCCACCTGCCAGTTCTACGGCTGGGCCCAGCTCAATCGGGTCGGGCTGTTGCCGACCAAAGAGCAATTGGTCCGTGCCGAGCGCATCACCAATGAATACCGCGCCCGGCTCGAAGCCCAAGGGCATCCGTGCAAGTTGATTTTCGTCACGCCTGACTATTATGAAGAACGCCCCAAGGCCTGCATGAATGGCTGGGGCAGTATTTTTCTGACGGTCACGCCGGACGGCACCGCGTTGCCGTGTCACGGTGCCCGACAGATGCCGGTGCAATTTCCCAACGTGCGCGACCACAGCATGCAGCACATCTGGTACGACTCGTTCGGCTTCAATCGCTTTCGCGGTTACGACTGGATGCCCGAGCCGTGTCGCTCCTGCGACGAGAAGGAAAAAGACTTCGGTGGCTGTCGCTGCCAGGCGTTCATGCTCACCGGTGACGCGAGCAACGCCGACCCGGTGTGCAGCAAGTCGCACCATCACGGCGTGATTCTCGCCGCCCGCGAAGAGGCCGAGCACGCGACCCAGACCATTGGACAACTGGCCTTTCGCAATGAACGAAATTCACGCCTCATCGCCAAAAGCTGAACCCTTCAGCGCCGCCAGGGCCGTCGCGGCCGGCATCGACTTTGCCGAACTGCAGGTCGGCCAACAGGGTTTGTTCTGGAACGAATACCGCCCGGAGGACGCCGCCTGCCGCCTCTGGCATTGGCGCGATGGCGTCGCGAAATGTCTGACGCCACCGGGTTTCAGCGTGCGCAGTCGGGTGTACGAATATGGCGGTGGCGCGTTTTGCCTGACGGACGACGGGGTGGTGTTCGTCAACGAAGCGGACCAGCAACTGTATCGCCAATCGTTTCAGGGCGAAGCGCCCGAGGTGCTGACCACCGGTGTCTGCCGTTACGGCGACTTGCAGTTCGCCAGCGGCCAAGTCCTGGCGGTTGAAGAAAACCGCGACCGGCATCGGCTGGTGGCCATCGATCTGGCTGACGGCAAGCGCCATGTGCTGGCCGAAGGTGCCGACTTCTACGCCGCCCCGACCCTCAGTCCCGATGTGCAACGCCTGGCGTGGATCGAGTGGAGTCGCCCGGATCAGCCGTGGACCGCCACCCGGTTGATGGTTGCCGAACGCCAACGCGACGGAGGCTTTGGCCCGGGCCGCTGCGTGGCCGGCGATGACGCTCAAGAGTCCCTGCAACAACCGCGATTCGATAACCGAGGCCGTTTGGGTTGCCTGACGGATCGCGGCGGCTACTGGCAACCGTGGCTGGAGTCGGCGAGCGGCCTGACCCCATTGCCGAGCGCGGCGGCCGATCATGGCCCTGCCCCCTGGCAACTCGGCGGATGCACCTGGCTGCCGCTGACCGACGATCGCTACCTCGCGAGCTGGACCGAAGGCGGTTTCGGCCGGTTGGGTTTGTGGTCAGGTGCCGTTGAAGAGTTTGCTGGCGACTACACCCGTTTCCGAAGCCTCGCCGTGGATGCTCAGTGCATTTACTGCATCGCCGCCTCGCCGGTCAGTTCCTCGGCAGTGATCGCCATCGACCGCCAGACCCGGCAGGTCAAGGTGCTTGCCGGCGGTATCGCACCCTTGCCCGCCGAGCAAGTCAGTCGCCCGCAAACCCTGTGCTATCCAAGCGGCGCGGGGCAGGCGCACGGCTTCTTCTACCCGGCCATGACGGGCGAGGCAAAACCGCCACTGGTGGTGTTTATCCATGGTGGACCGACGTCCGCCTGCTACCCGATGCTCGACCCCCGCATCCAGTACTGGGCCCAACGCGGTTTCGCCGTCGCCGACCTCAACTACCGTGGCAGCAGCGGTTACGGTCGAGCGTACCGGCAGGCGCTGCATTTGAGTTGGGGCGAGGTGGATGTCGAAGACGCTTGCGCGGTGGTCAGCCATCTCGCCGAACGCGGATTGATTGATGGCGACAACGCATTCATTCGCGGCGGCAGTGCCGGTGGCTACACCACACTGTGTGCGCTGGCCTTCCGCAGCGTATTCCGGGCCGGCGCCAGCCTGTATGGGGTCAGCGACCCCGTCGCCCTGGGCCGGGCGACGCACAAATTCGAGGGCGACTACCTGGATTGGCTGATCGGTGATCCCGTGCAAGACGCCGAGCGCTATGCCGCGCGGACGCCGCTGCTGCACGCGGGCAACATCCGCGTGCCGGTGATCTTCTTTCAGGGCGAACTGGACGCCGTGGTCGTTCCGCAGCAGACCCGGGACATGGTCGAGGCGCTGCACAACAACGGCATTGCGGTCCAAGCCCATTACTACGCGGACGAACGCCATGGCTTTCGCAAGGCCGGCAACCAGGCCCATGCACTGGAACAGGAGTGGTTGTTTTATCGGCGGGTGATGGATCAGCTGGACTGAGCAGAATTTGCGGCGCCGCCATTCGCGAGCAAGCACGCTCCCACAGAGTCTGTGGTGTACACAAAACCTGTGAGAGCGGGCTTGCCCGCGAAAGCTATCTACCAGGCGGGGCCAGACTCAACGCTTGGCGATGATGTACACCGCATGCACGATCCCCGGAATGTAACCGCACAACGTCAACAGAATGTTCAGCCAGAACGCCCCGCCAAACCCTACTTGCAGAAACACACCCAACGGCGGCAACAGAATGGCGATGATGATGCGAATAAAATCCATGGGGTCAGCTCCTGATTGAAGTCGGCTCATGCGAGCCCTACATGCAATCGACCTGTGCCGTTGGTCAGGGTTCAGCCCTTTTCCTCAGGCCAGTATTTCAAGCCCGTGTTTCTGGACGATGCTCAGCAACTTCAACGCCATGCCACTGGGGTGCTTGTCCCCGGCCTCCCATTGCTTGACCGTGGACGCGCTGGTGTTCAAGTAACGTGCAAACACCGGCTGACTGACATTGTTGCGCTCACGCAGCGCTTTGATCTGCTCTGCTGGAATTGCGTCCGGGACGGTCGCAAGACAGGACTCATCGAACTCGCGCATGGTCGCCTTTGTTATTGCACCGATGGCAAACAAGGCACTGGCAGACTCGTGAATCGACTCCGCTATTTCACTTTTGAATTTTTTACTCATAACGTATCTCCACAAACTCCCTCATATCCAGCAAACGCTGGATTCCCATCTCAGACAGCCCTCCGGATGTCTTGGCTAATTCGCGCAAGTCGGCCAAGTGCCTCGGAGTGATATTGCTCTGATCCTTCTTGGCATAGAGAAACTGATACACCCAGTAACGGCCTCCCTTTGCCAAAAGAATCGACCGATGACGGTTGGCATTCAAACGTTTCTTCCAAACGTCACCACCCAGGTTATCAGCCTGGCCATTCAGCATTTCGGCGAACGCCTCCCGAAGCTCGTCATCACCGATCCATGCCTTCGCGGCCTGCATTGCAAAACGTTTTGTCTTGAACAGCCTTGGTGACATTGGCATCCCTTCCCTGAAAACATACCACCCAGTGGTATGGAACTCAAAGCCAACGCCCCAACAAAGTTGTTACGCCAGCATCGGCACTCCTTGCCGACGCCCTGTAAAAAGCCACTGATCCCGTCATGGCTCAAGCCGAAATTGCCTTGTGCAAAACCCAGCCACAAAAAAACGCCCCACGCCAAAAGAATCAGGCGTGGGGCGTGCGTTATACCGCGAGACGGTTCGGGAATTCAGGCAGGGCGCGTCCGGTCAGACGGCGATTCCTTTGCGGCACTGCAATTGCGCCGTGCGCACACGGGAGAAGGCCCGGGCCAGGCGTAGCAGCATTTCGTCGATGTTGGCCTTGCTGACGGTCAATGCCGGGGTAAAGCGCAGGACGTCGGGTTGCGGGGCGTCGAGCAGCAAGCCTTCGTACAGCGCCGCCTTGACCACCGCCTCCGCGCAATCGTCGGACAGGGTCAGGCCCCAGAGCAGTCCTTGGCCACGCAATTCGCCGTGGCCATAACGATGGGATAAACGTTGCAGGCCTTCGCGCAGGTGCTGGGCGGTTTCCCCGATATGGTCGAGAAACCCTTTGTCCTGCACGCTGTCGAGCACGGCCAGGCCCGCCATGGTCATCAGCGCATTGCCATGATGGGTGCCGCTCATTTCGCCGCTGTCGAAGCAACAGGCCTTGCCCCGCGCCAGCAAGGCCGCCAGCGGTACGCCACCGCCCAGGCCTTTGCCGAGCACAACGATATCGGCCCGTACGCCGTAGGATTGTTCGGCGAGCACGGTGCCGCAGCGACCGATACCGGTTTGCACTTCGTCGAGGATCAGCAGGATGCCAAGCTCCCGACACAGGCGCTCGACCCCTCTGAGGTAATGGGCCGTGGCCGGAATCACCCCGGCTGCGTTCTGGATCGGCTCCAGCATGATCGCCACCGTCCGCTCATCCACGGCGGCGTGCAACGCTGGGAGGTCGTTGAACGGCACAGGGCTGAAACCCGGAAGTTGCGGCTCGAATCGGTTGATCAGCGTCGAACTGTCTGACGCCGACATCGTCCCCAGACTACGGCCATGGCAGCCGTTGCTGGCAACGATGATCCGCGAAGCGCCGCCCCGGTGCTGCTGACCCCATTTGCGCGCCAGTTTGATCGCCGCTTCACAGGCTTCGCTGCCCGTGTTGAGCAGATACGCCTGGTCGCTACCGGTGCTCAGGCACAGGCGTTCGGCGAGGTTGAGCATGCCGCGGTTATGCAGGCCGAAGCCGGGATTGATCAGCGACCGGGCCTGCGCCGTTATCGCGTTGACCAGGGCCTTGGGGCTGTGGCCGAGGCTATTGGCCCCGCCGCCCTGGGAAAAATCCAGATACGCGCGATCTTCGCTGTCCCACAACCACGAACCCTGGCCGCGGACGAACACCTGCTGCGGCCGCTCGACACTCGGCATCAGACACTCGCTCGCCAGGATGTCATCCCCGGACGCAAAGGATGCGTCAGCCACCAGATCATCGAGGCTCGGTGAATGACGGCGCAGGTTGAACAGATTCATGGGTTCAACCCTCGCTTGAGGTTTTTTGCGTTACCTATGTAAACACCATCGAAGCAATCGCTATTCATCGCGTTCTGTGGCCCTGTAAGCCTTATGAATGCGGTTAGACTAGGCGCAGACACGGCGTTGAGCCATTTCGATTTCCGAGCATTTTCGATAAGTATTACTTATGGATTTCAAGCAACTGCGTTATTTCGTCGCGGTCTACGAAGAAGGCCATGTGGGACGCGCCGCCGAACGGCTGTCGATCTCGCAACCGGCGCTGTCCCAGCAGATCCGCCACCTCGAGCAGACTCTCGATGTCAGCCTGTTCGAGCGCAGCAGTAAACGCCTGTTGCCGACGCTGGCGGCCCACACGCTGTACAACCACGCCCTGCCCTTGCTCGACGGCTTGCAACGGGCCCGCGAAGCGCTGGGTAATTTCAAGGGCCAGGCGTTGCGCACACTGGCCATCGGTGTCCTGCAGACCGTGCACACCAGCCTGGTGCCGCAAATGCTCGAACGGGTGCGCAAGGCCCAACCGCATCTGGTGGTGCAGATCTATGAATTGACGGGCCTGGAGATCGAGCGACGCCTGCTCAATGGTTCGCTGGACATCGGCATCAGCTATTTGCCACCCCGGCAACCGGGACTGCACGGCGTGATGCTGTACGAAGATGAACTGACCCTTGTCATCCCGGCGGAGCATCCGTTGCGCGAATTCAAGAAAGTGTCCATGAAGCAGGCTGCCGAGCTGCCGATGCTGCTACTGGGCGAGGAGTTCCAGGTGCGGCAGATCTGGCAGGCGCAGCTGGCGAACCTGGGACGGCGGCCGCAGGTGCAGGCGGAACTGAACAACATGGCTGGGATTCTCGACAGCCTGCCGCACACGCGCCTGGCCACCGTGCTGCCCGGGCGCTCACAAAAGGCCCATGGCAATAAGGATTTGCTGTGGAAGCCGCTGAGCGAACCACGGGTGCCACTCAAAGTCGGATTGGTGTGTCGGGATGTGCAACGGCAACAGGCCTCGCTGGCGTTGTTGCGCACCTTGCTGGAAGAAGTGATGAATCAGCCGGATGAGCGCTTGAACAGCACGTCGGAACGGGATGGCCTGAGCTGAATACTTTTTCGCGGGCATAAGAAAACCCCGCCGAAGCGGGGCTTTGCAGACTGTTTCCCTGACATCCATTTCACTCCGCCATCCTGGCAGAATCCTACGTGTCCGTGTTGTTGCTTTGCGCTTCCTGCGCTACGTCCATGTGAAGTAGATTAGCCGTGGATCCAATTCGCTACTATGGGAGAACAGCAGCACGTCATGTAAGAGAATGCTTACATGAGGTTACATTCTCAGAACTGCGCCGCGTCCAGCAGAAACAGCGACTCACTGCCCGCTTTCACCGACGCACTCAACGAGTGGATGCGCGGCAACAGGCGGGCGAAATAGAACCGCGCCGTGCCCAGTTTACTCGCGTAGAAATCGTCCTGCGCTTCCTTGCCCAAGGCCGCCTTGGCCATCAATGCCCACATGTAGGCGTAAGCGGTGTAGCCGAAGGCTTGCAGGTACTCCACCGAAGCGGCGCCGATTTCATTCGGGTTGTTTTTCGCCCGGTCGAGCAACCAGGCGGTCAGCTCATCCAGCGTGGTCACCGCATCGTTCAACGGCTTGGTGAACTCCGCCAGGTCAGCGCTGGCGGTGGCCGTGAAGTGACGAATCTCGTCGGCGAACAGGTTGTAGAACGCCCCGCCGCTGCCGACGATCTTGCGCCCGACCAGGTCCAGCGCCTGAATGCCGTTGGTGCCTTCGTAGATCTGGGTAATGCGCACGTCGCGCACCAGCTGCTCCTGGCCCCATTCACGGATGTAACCGTGGCCGCCGAACACCTGCTGGCCGTGCACCGTGGTTTCCAGGCCGAGGTCGGTGAGGAACGCCTTGGCCACCGGGGTCAGCAGCGCCACCAGATCTTCCGCGCGCTTGCGCGTCGTGGCGTCTTCGCTGAACTTGGCGGTGTCCAGTTGCATGGCCACATACGTCGAGAAGGCACGACCGCCTTCGTTCGAGGCTTTCATGGTCAGCAGCATGCGACGCACGTCCGGGTGGACGATGATCGGGTCCGCCACCTTGTCCTTGTTCTGCGCGCCGGTCGGCGAACGGCTTTGCAGACGATCACGGGCGTACTCGACGGCGTTCTGATAGGAGCGTTCACCGCTGGCCAGGCCCTGGATGCCGACACCCAGGCGCTCGTAGTTCATCATGGTGAACATCGCCGCCAGGCCCTTGTTCGGCTCGCCAACCAGATAACCCACGGCTTCATCGAAGTTCATCACGCAGGTCGCGGACGCCTGGATGCCCATCTTGTGTTCGATCGAACCGCAATTGGCCGGGTTGCGCGCGCCCAGGCTGCCATCGGCATTGACCATGAACTTGGGCACCAGGAACAGCGAGATGCCCTTGGGTCCCGCCGGTGCGTCCGGCAACTTGGCCAGCACCAGGTGAATAATGTTTTCGGTCAGGTCGTGCTCACCACCGGTGATGAAGATCTTGGTGCCGCTGACCTTGTAGGAACCGTCGGCCTGGGGTTCGGCCTTGGTGCGGATGATCCCCAGGTCGGTGCCGGCATGCGGCTCGGTCAGGCACATGGAACCGGCCCAGACGCCGGCGTACATGTTCGGCAGGTACGCGGCCTTCAGCTCGTCGCTGGCGTGGGCGTTGATCGACAGGCAGGCGCCCGCGGTCAGCATCGGGTACAGGCCGAACGACAGGCTCGCGGAGTTGACCATTTCTTCGACCTGGGCCGATACCGCCTTGGGCATGCCCATGCCGCCGTAGGCCGGATCGCCACCGACACCGACCCAACCGCCTTCAGCGTAGGTCTGGTAAGCCTGGGGGAAGCCGGCTGGGGTGGTGACGGCACCGTCCGCCCAGTGGCAACCTTCTTCGTCAGCCGCGCGGCTCAGGGGTGCGATGCTTTTGCTGGTGACCTTGCCAGCCTCTTCGAGAATGGCTTCGACCGTTTCGGCATCGACGGTATCGGCCAGCGCCGGCAGCTCGGCCCAGAGTTTGGCGACCTCGAAGACTTCATTGAGGACGAAGCGCATATCGCGCAGGGGCGCTTTGTAGTCAGCCATGGCAAACCTCGCAAGATCTAATACAGGTGATTCACAGGAATGGTGCTTTGGATGTGTCGGAGTGTAACCCAACAACTTTTGCGACACATAGGGTCAGCACATGACCAATTTGTAATTTTTAGTCATCGCTTGATACACAGGGAATCGTAAGAATTGTAGGAGCTGCCGAAGGCTGCGATCTTTTGATCTTGCCATTAAAAGATCGCAGCCTCGTTACACTCGACAGCTCCTACAGGGGGCAGTGTCAGAGGGCGAATAGCTCCGCCGGCAGCTGCATCAGGCAATCACTCCCCGCCTCGATCCCCGCCCGGTGCGCCTCGGTGCGCGGCAACAGGCGCTTGAAGTAAAACTCGCTGGTCGCCAGTTTCGCCCGGCAGAAATCGGCATCGCCGCTGCCCTCTTCCAGCCGAGCCTGCGCCACCAACGCCATGCGCAACCACAAATAACCCAGAATGATGTAACCGCTGTACATCAGGTAATCCACCGAGGCGGCCCCGACCTCATCCGGATTGTTCATCGCGGCCATGCCGACCCGGGTCGTCAACTCACCCCATTGCCGATTCAGGTCATTGAGCTGGGCCACATGGACGGCCAACTGTGGATGCGCGGCGTTGGCCAGGCAGAACTTGTGGACGATTCTGGTAAAGCCCCGCAGCAGCTTGCCCTGGCTGCCGAGGACTTTTCGCCCGAGCAAGTCCAGCGCCTGAATACCGTTGGTGCCCTCATAGATCGGCGCGATACGGCAATCGCGAACCAGTTGCTCCATGCCCCATTCACGAATGAAACCATGGCCGCCGAACACCTGCATGCCGTGGTTGGTCACCTCCAGGCCGGTTTCGGTCATGAAGGCTTTGCAGATCGGCGTGAGGAACGCCAACAGGTCTTCGGCGTCCTGGCGCGCCGCCGCGTCCGCGCTCAGGTGCGCGGTGTCCAGCAACTGCGCGGTGAAATAGGTCAGCGCGCGGTTGCCTTCGTTGAAGGCTTTCATCGTCAGCAACATCCGGCGGACGTCGGGATGAACGATGATCGGGTCGGCGGCTTTTTCCGGCGCTTTCGGGCCGGTCAGCGCGCGCATCTGCAAGCGCTCATTGGCGTACTTGATCGCCCCCTGGAAACTCGCTTCGCCCAGACACAAACCCTGCATGCCAGTACCCAGCCGCGCATGGTTCATCATGGTGAACATGCAGTTCAGGCCCTTGTTGGCTTCACCGATCAGGAAACCCTGGGCGCCGTCGAAGTTCAGCACGCAGGTGGCCGAGGCCTTGATGCCCATTTTGTGTTCGATGGACCCGCACGACACGCCATTGCGCGCCCCGGCTTCGCCCGCGGCATCGGGCAGGAACTTGGGCACGATGAACAGTGAAATGCCCTTGGTCCCGGCGGGCGCATCCGGCAGTTTCGCCAACACCAGGTGAATGATGTTGTCGCTCATGTCGTGCTCACCGGCAGAGATGAAAATCTTGCTGCCGGAGATTGCATAACTGCCATCGGCCTGGGGCACGGCGCGGGTCTTGATGATGCCCAGGTCGGTGCCGCAATGGGCTTCGGTCAGGCACATGGTGCCGGTCCATTGGCCGGCGGTGAGTTTGCTCAGGTAGGTCTGTTTCTGCGCGTCGGTGCCGTGGGCGTGGATCGCCGACATGGCGCCATGGGTCAGGCCAGGGTACATGCCCCACGAGGTGTTGCTGGACGCCACCATTTCGCTGATGACCAGCCCCAGGGAGCTGGGCAAACCCTGGCCACCGTAGGCCGGATCGGCCGCCAAACCATGCCAGCCGCCTTCCACGTATTGTGCGAACGCCTGCTTGAAGCCGGCCGGCGTCGTCACCACGCCGTTGTCGAAATGGCAGCCCTCTTCGTCGCCGCTGCGGTTGAGGGGCGACAGCACGTTCTCGCAGAATTTCGCGCCTTCCTCGAGGATCGCATTGATCATGTCCGGGCTGGCGTCGTTGGCCCCCAGTGCCGCGTAGTGGCTGTGAAAGTCGAAGACGTGGTCGATCAGAAAGCGCATGTCGCGCAGGGGAGCTTTGTACTCGGGCATGGTCGTTTCTCCGGCGGCAGGTTTTCTTCAACCTACTGCTGGCAACCACGCCTCACAATCACAGTCCAGACGCTGAATGCGCCATCATCACTCAACCGCAGCGGCATCCATGCGCACGGCGCCACGGCGGGTCTGCCCGAAGGCCACCACGCAGTTTCGCCCGGCGCCCTTGGCGCTGTAGAGCGCCTGGTCAGCGGACTTGAGCACTTCTTCGGGGGTGCGCTGCTCGACCCGTTCGGCGACGCCGATACTGACCGTGACCGACACGCTCGACGCGCTGGAACCGGAGCGACGCTGACGGCCCTGACTGTCATCTTGCGGACGGTTGTCCTGATTGCGCAGGTGAATGTTGTAGGTGGCGATGGACTCGCGAATCACTTCCAGGTGCGGCATGCACTCTTCGAGGGTCTTGCCTGCAAACACCAGGGCAAATTCCTCGCCGCCGTAGCGATAGGCCTTGCCGCCACCGCCGATTTTCGCCAGCTTGCTGGCCACCAGGCGCAACACCTGGTCACCGACATCGTGGCCATGGGTGTCGTTGAATTTCTTGAAGTGGTCGACGTCGCTCATGGCCAGCACGTAGTTGCGCCCCAGGCGCTGCATGCGTTCGTTCAACGCGCGGCGCCCCGGCAGCCCCGTCAGCTCGTCACGGAAGGCCATTTGATAGGCCTCATGGGCCACGGCGGCGGCGATCATCAGCATCACCTGGCTGCACATGATGTTCAGGGTGAACGGCAGGATGAAGGTTTTCGGCAGCATCCAGAACAGCCCGAGCAAACCCACCAGTTGCGCGGCGTGCAGCGGCCTCGGGTTGCGCCAGTACTGCCAGGCCAGCAGCAGGAATGAGGCGATGAACACCGGATACGACAGCTGGATCAGGCTCATCCATGACCCGTGCCAGGACGGCCAGCGGATCTCCGACAGCCACATCAACAGCGCCTGGGGGTAACTCTGCTCCAGCCCCAACGCCACGCTGCCCACCGCCAGCAACACGGCAAAACGCGCCACCATGTCCTGGAACAGGTGGGTTCGCTCCTGCCACGCGGCGAACACGCCAAACAGCAGCGGCAGCAGCAGGCAACACAAATGAAAGACCACGGCGGCGTCTTCGCGCACCTTGCCGTTGTCGCGGTAGTAATCGGTCTGGGTGTCGAGCAGGAAGTAGGCGATGTACACCGTGACCATCAGGAACAGTTCACGCTGACGTCGGTAAACCGCGCAGTAGGCACCGCCGAGCAGCAGCACCAGGGTGGGCAGCACGTTGAACAGCGAGGTGAAGAAGACGTTCAGATCCTTGACGTACGCAGCCGCGAGCCCCGCCAACAACAGCAGCAATGACGGCAAAAAATGACTGAAACGTACAGCGGAAGAACGCGGCAAGGGTAAAGCTCCGACCGTCATAACAATTGATGGCATTGTGCCTGCAATGCAGGTCAATAAGCACACACATTCTGACCAAGGTCACATGGCCATCATTGTTAACGGCAGCTGCCCGGACTTACTGAGCGATGGGACAGGTTTTTTTTGATCATGCGTAACTGGATGCAACACCCGCCACCGCCCCCTTGAAGGGGGTCGATGGCGGGACAGGGAGAGGTCACTCAAATATCGTTGTTGAACGGTTGCAGTGGCCCCATTTCGGGCCTGCGGCCTTCAGCACCGATCGGACTGAGCTGGATGTTGGCGTCCTGCGCCTGGCGGGTGGTGATCTTCGGGCTGACCGGTTTTTGCGTCACGGCGTTTTCGTCACCCACGTGGCCCTGAGGCAGTACCAGTGAAGGATGATCGAACGGCGCCCGTTCCCACGCGACCCGCGGGTCGGTCAGGCCGACTTCCATGAATTTGACCAGTGCATCCACTTCATCGGGCGTGAGGTTGAGGTTGGTCATGTCCGGATCGAGGTTCGAGCCGTTGTGCTGGTTGACCGTCGGGTGCTCGAAACCGCTGGTGTTGCTGGCATCTTCGCCGCGCCGGTCGCCGCCCCGGTTGTAGAACTCCATGACCTGCTTGAGCGTCGAGCGACTGCCGTTGTGGAAGTAAGGCCCGGTCAACGCGATGTTGCGCAGTGTCGGCGTCTTGAAGGCGCCATCGACCGAATCACGGAATCCGATGCTCGGCTGGAGCGTCGCATCGCAGGGAATCGCCGCGCTCAACGGCGCTTCGAAGGTGCAGACGTCGACATCCAGCGAGTCCGGGATCTTCCCGCCTTTGAGCACAGTGTTGTACTGACGGGTGAAGGACAACGGGTTGCCCCAGGCATCGTTGCCACCGAGCGCCAGGTCTTCCGAGGTCGGGCGCACGCCGGTGTTGTAGAAACCGTTGTCGTAGAGCGTCGTCAGGCCGTCCGCCATGACCATGCGTTCGATGCGCTCACGGGGGTGGAACTGCAAACGGCTGGCGGCGTTGGTCAGCTCCGCGCCGCCATGGCAATTGACGCACTTGCCCTTGCCCAGGAACAGCTCCATGCCCTGGACCTGCTGCGCGTTCATGGCCGAGTGATCACCCTGCAAGTAAGCATCCAGCGGCGCCTGGTCGGACACCAGCGTGG
Source organism: Pseudomonas fluorescens (assembly GCF_902498195.1). Lineage (GTDB taxonomy): Bacteria > Pseudomonadota > Gammaproteobacteria > Pseudomonadales > Pseudomonadaceae > Aquipseudomonas > Aquipseudomonas fluorescens_BU. The sequence continues at coordinate 83,117 of NZ_CABVIY010000010.1, forward strand.
CTTCATACATCTGGATCGCCAGGCCGAAGAACAGCGGGAAGTTGGCTTCCATCTGGGTGTACGGCGCGCCCCCCACCGACACTTGCTGCGTGGCATTCCACAGGCGTGGCTGGAACGCATTCTTGATCAGTTCGCGGTAGGTTGGCCGACGGGCTCCCGACACCGGGCCGAGTACCGAGTCGGTGGAGGCGATCCGCTGCTGCTTGAGCATCAGCGTGTCGAGCATGCGCCGGCCGATGTCGGCAAAGGTGCGCCCGCCGCAGGACATTTCCACGGCGCTGCCGGGAGGCCCGACCGCCTGCGAGGCGGCGGAGGCATCGTTAAGCGCCAGGCGTACCTTGAGCGCCACGCCGCTGTTGTCCTTGGTCACGTAGATCCCGGCATCGGGGTCTCGGTTACCAAATGGCGAGAAGCCGTTGAACACGTTATTGGCCCGGCCATCCCAGAAATTGCGCACGTTGAACGCGGCGTTGATCACCGACGGCGCGTTGCGGCCGGTGCTGCGCCGGACATTGATGCCGCCGACCTGGAAGATCCCGTCCGGTTGCTGGGTGCATTTGTCGAAGCGCGGCTGGTTGGGCTTGACGAAGTTGGCGTCGAACACGCCTTGGGAACCGATCACGTCGTCAGTCGAGTAAACGATGGCTGAATTACGATCCAGTGGGTTGGACAGGACGTGAGTCGGGAAGTCGGCTTTCTTCAACAGGTAATTAGGCCCGCCCTTGCCTCCGGACCGGGTCGTGTAGGAAGGCACATCGCCCGGGATGTCGGAAGCCATGAACGGCTTGTTGAAGATCGATGCGACGTTGGCGTTGGTGTGCGCCTGGCCGGGGTTGATCTGGTTGGTGGTGCGGTGATCGACGCCGGCGTGGTAGTGGCAGGAGGCGCAGGCGGTGGTGCTGTCGCTGCCAACCTCCATGTCCCAGAACAGTGCCTTGCCCAACAGCACCGCCGCCGAGCGGTTGAGCACGTAGTCGGTCATCAGATCGACCTTGCGCCCGCCCTCGGTACCCGAGGGATCGGGGGGCATCATGCCGCGCAGCGATTGCAGGCTGGGCACCTCCACCTCCGGCACGGGGGGCTCGACCTCCTCGGGGTCCGCGGCGAAAGCGGCGTTCAGTGACAGGCCGCTCATGAGCGCGCAGACCAGGGGGATGATGTGCAGGACTCGCAAGTATTTGACCATGGTGACTCTCCCGATACAGAGCGGAGTTGCCAGGCTCCGGTTAACCCGTCGCGAGATGGACTCATGGCCAGACACCTTGCTGCCCGCACGCGCGACGACATCGAACCGAAGTTGTCGGGTACAAGGCATGGCTGGACTGGCGAAGTGCTCGCTAATCGTTGGCTGATAAGTATTGGCTCGTCGCTCTGCGGCGACGCTTAAGTGCACTGTAGTCGTAACAAAAGATTTCGGAAGGTTAAATTTACAATTTTTATTTGGCGGGAACTGAATAACCAACACTTGCGCAACTTCGGGGGAAAGACGCCCCCGTTTTGGGGATAACCCCCCACAACGCCCAGCCCGCCTGACGCACAAGCCTTACCGTGCTGGGTTTTAGATTTGGCAGAGTTATTGCTGCATTGAAACAATGCAAACCTGGAAAGAGAGTCAATGCCAGAGAAACAGCGTCAAGCTTACTTACTGCATATTGTGCCAAAGGCAACTCGAACTGAAGTCACTACTTGAACTCCAGCAACTAATCTTGTGCGTTAGTTTTATAAATACCCTGTAGGAGCGAGCACGCTCGCGATGGACCTTAACGATAACGCGCACTTCCCGGTTAAACCTATCGCCCCCGGCAATAATAAGCAGGCGAAAAAAAACCGCCGGCCCCGAAGGACCAGCGGTTCTTGAAGAACAGCGTTAAGGCTTAGTAGCCCAGCGCGAAGTCTTCTTCTTTCATGTCCATCAGGTTGTTGGCGCCCGACAGCATGGTTGCAACGTGCGTGCGGGTACGCGGCAGGATGCGCTGGAAGTAGAAGCGCGCCGTCTGCAGCTTGGCGGTGTAGAACGCCGCGTCGGTCGTGCCGGCCGCCAGTTTCTCGGCAGCCAGGCGTGCCATGTCAGCCCAGAAGTAAGCCAGGCAGGCGTAACCGGAGTACATCAGGTAGTCCACCGAGGCCGCGCCGACTTCTTCGCGATCCTTCATGGCCGCCATGCCGACCTTCATGGTCAGCTCGCCCCATTCCTTGTTCAGTGCAGCCAGCGGTGCGACGAATTCCTTGACCGCTTCGTTGCCTTCGTTGGTCTGGCAGAACTTGTGGACGATCTTGGTGAAACCTTTGAGCGCCTCGCCCTGGGTCATCAGCACTTTACGGCCCAGCAGGTCGAGCGCCTGGATACCGGTGGTGCCTTCGTACAGCATGGAAATGCGGCTGTCGCGAACGTTCTGCTCCATGCCCCACTCGGCGATGAAACCGTGGCCGCCGTAAATCTGCACGCCGTGGTTAGCCGATTCGAAACCGACTTCGGTCATGAAGGCCTTGGCGATCGGTGTCATGAAGGCCAGCAGTGCGTCGGCTTTCTTCTTCTCTTCTTCGTCGACGCCGTATTTGACGATGTCGACCTGTTTGGCGGTGAAATAAACCATGGCGCGGTTGCCTTCAGCGAACGCCTTCATGGTCAACAGCATACGGCGTACATCAGGGTGCACGATGATCGGGTCAGCGGCTTTTTCCGGTGCTTTCGGGCCGGTCAGCGAGCGCATTTGCAGGCGATCGCGAGCGTACTTCAGGCCGCCCTGGAAGCCGATTTCGGCGTGGGCCAGACCTTGCAGCGCGGTGCCCAGGCGTGCGGTGTTCATGAAGGTGAACATGCAGTTCAGGCCTTTGTTCGCCGGGCCGATCAGGAAACCGGTGGCCGCGTCGAAGTTCATCACGCACGTGGCGTTGCCGTGGATGCCCATCTTGTGTTCCAGGGAACCGCAGGACACCGCGTTACGCGCGCCGATCGAACCGTCGGCGTTCGGCATGAATTTAGGCACGATGAACAGGGAAATGCCCTTGGTACCGGCCGGTGCGTCCGGCAGGCGAGCCAGCACGATGTGGACGATGTTGTCGGCCATGTCGTGTTCACCGGCCGAGATGAAGATCTTGGTGCCGGAGACTTTGTAGGAACCGTCGGCCTGAGGTTCGGCCTTGGTGCGCAGCATGCCCAGGTCGGTACCGCAGTGAGGTTCGGTCAGGCACATGGTGCCGGTCCATTCGCCGGACACCAGCTTGGTCAGGTAAGCCTCTTGCTGCTCAGGCGTGCCGTGCTCGGAGATGGTGTTCATCGCACCGTGCGACAGGCCCGGGTACATGCCCCACGACCAGTTGGCTTCGCCGACCATTTCGCTGACAGCCAGCCCCAGGGATTCCGGCAGGCCTTGGCCGCCGTGCTCGACGTCATGGGCCAGGCTTGGCCAGCCGCCTTCGACGAATTGCTTGTAGGCCTCTTTGAAACCGGTCGGGGTTTTAACGCCGGACTCACTCCAGGTGCAGCCTTCGAGGTCGCCCACGCGGTTCAGCGGTGCCAGCACCTGCTCACAAAACTTGGCGCCTTCTTCGAGAATGGCGTCAACCATGTCCGGAGTTGCGTCCGCGCAAGCCGGAAGGCTCTGATAGTGCGCTTCGTAGCCGAGCAGTTCGTCACGAACGAAGCGAATATCACGCAAGGGGGCCTTGTAGTCAGGCATAGCGATAAACCTCTGCTGATGTAACCGGGAATGAACGACCGTGTTGTTGTGGTATGACGGTCAAACAGTTGTTTGAAACATACGTTTACGCCTAAATCTTGTCAAGCGTCGATCTTTTGCCGATCGCCATCGACTCCGTCGCCATGCAGGGCGCGCAGCCGGGCAACGGCGTTGCCCGAGCAACACGCGATGCAGGAAAGAATAGTTTGCAGAGAAGGACTTACGCAGAAAAACGCCGCGAAGGATCGCGGCGTCGGGGGGGCGGGTTCAGCGAAGCATCAAGCGAAGGTGTCGATCAACGTACCGAGCATTTCGTCGGATGCCTTGGCGACTTTGGCGCCCAATTCCACCTGTAATTTGCCTTGGGCCATTTCCACCATGTTGCTGGCCAGGTCCGATTGCTGGCTGCGATCGACCGAACGCAGGCGATCGGCCTGAACCTCGGAAGACTGGCTGGTGACCGAACGCTCCAGGGTTTGGTTGGCAATCTGCCCGGCGGCTTGATCGACACGGTTCTGCCCTGTCTGAAGGGTGCTCAGACCGGCATAAAAAGCGGTGTTTCCTGAGATTTCCATGGGAGAACTCGTCCTTGTAAAGGATCAACAGCGGCTATTGAAGCAGAGGCTTGAGCAAAACACCCGACAAAAACACTAATGGCACAGTGCCTTGTCATAGCCAAAATCTAGTCGAGCAAATCCAGCTGCAGGTGTTCCGCCACGGCTTCGGCCGTCACCACCTTGAGTTTCGGCACCCGTCCAAGGCACGGCGCCGGGATACGCTCGGCCAGGGTCGCCAGGTTCTCCTCCAGGCGCGAGGTCTTCGGATCAATGATGTTGGCCACCCACCCCGCCAGCTGCAAACCGTCCCGGGCAATGGCCTCGGCGGTCAGCAACGCATGGCTGATGCACCCCAGGCGCACCCCGACCACCAGGATCACCGGCAACCCCAGCGCGATGGCCAGGTCAGACAGGTTGTCCTGATCCGCCAACGGCACGCGCCAGCCACCGGCGCCTTCGATCAAGGTGAAGTCGGCCTGCATGTCGAGAATCTGCTGCATGGGCGTCAACAGCGACTGCACCGTCAACGCCACGCCCGCCTCGCGTGCTGCCAGGTGCGGGGCGATGGGCGGTTCGAACGCCAGCGGGTTGACCTGTGGATAGGTCAACGGCAGCGAACACTCCGCCAGCAGCGCCAGCGCATCGGCGTTGCGCAAGCCCTTGGGCGTCACATCGCAACCCGAGGCGACGGGTTTGCCCGCCGCCGTGCTCAGGCCTGCCGACCGCGCGGCGTGCAGCAAACCGGCGGCTACCGTGGTTTTTCCGACATCGGTGTCGGTGCCGGTGATGAAATAGGCTGCGCTCATAAGGGTTTCTCCATAACGGCGTACACCACTTGATAAGTCGCCGGCAGGCCCTGGGCCTGACGAAATTGCTCATACGCCTCGATCAACCCCAGAATTCGCGCCCGGCCGGTCAATCCGCCCGGCCGGCCAGGGTTGAGGTTGTGCGCGCCCAGCGCCTTGAGTTCGTGAGTCAGGCTGCGCACATCCGGGTAATACAGTATGTGAGGACAGGTTTCCAGGCTGACCGCCTTCAAGCCGCTGGCCGCACATAGCTGTTGATAAACCGCGAACTCACGGAAGCGGTTGACGTGCACCATGCCATCCACCTGCCGCCAACTGTCACGCAGTTCAATCAAGGTACCCACGCACAGACTAGCAAACGCGAAAATCCCGCCAGGCTTGAGCACGCGATGGGCTTCGCTGAGCACCGAAGCGAAATCGGCACACCACTGCACCGCCAGGCTGGAAAAAATCAGGTCGCAGGTCGAGTCGTGCAGGGGCAAGCGCTCGGCATCGCCGGCGATGAAGTGCGTGGCACCGCCCAGGGGCCGGGCGTGATTGAGCATGCCTTCGGCGATGTCCAGCGCCACCCCGTGACCGGCCGGGAACCGCTCACCCATCGCGCGACTGAAATGCCCGGTGCCGCAACCCAGGTCGAGCCAGCGCTCCGGCACGAAATCATCCGGCAATCGGCGCAGCAATTGGCTGCCGACATCACGCTGCAACTCGGCCACGCTGTCGTAGCTCGCCGCCGCACGGGAGAAAGAGGCCGCGACCTGGCGTTTGTCGGGCAAACCGCCGGGCTGCTTTGGAAGGGGAAGTGGAAGGGATAAATCAGTCATCACCGCACTCATGCAAAAAGGCCTGGATCGCCCCCGCCACACCGTGGGGATCTTCCAGGAGAAACGCGTGGCCGGCCTGTTCGATCAGGCCGATTTCGACATCGGGCAGCAACGTCAGCAAGTCGCCCGCCGCCTCGGCCGGCACCAAACCGTCGAGACCGGCGAACAGATGCAACTGCGGGCCGCGAAAGGCCTGCAGTGCATGCCGGGTATCCAGTTGCGCGAGCACTTCCAGGCCGCTCATCAGTACGGACGCCGAGCTGTGTGGCGCGCCACCGAGCAGCAACCGCGACAACCCGCGCGGGTCTTCGGCGCCTTGTGCGCACAGTAGCGAAAAGCGTTTCAAGGTCATGCGCGGGTCCGCCGCGCAGCCCGCCAGAAACGCATCGAAGGTTTCCCCGGGCATCGCGCTCGGCCACTGCTCATGGCTGACAAAAGAAGGATTGCTCGCCAGCGTGAACAAACCGCAGCACCGATCACCCCGACGCGCCGCCAACGCCGATGCAAGCATGCCGCCCAGCGACCAGCCGCCGAGCCAGGCGTCCTGGGGGATCGTCGAGTCGAGCTCATCGAGCCATTCTTCAGGATCACTCGACTCCAGCTCCGGCAGTGGCTCGATGTCCACCCGCAGGTGCTCGTCCAGGCCTTGCAAGGCCGCGGCCAGCGGTTCCAGCGGGGAAATGCCGAGGCCCCAGCCGGGCAGCAGAATCAGTCGATCACGCATTGCTCGGCTCCGGTCCCAGTTGTCCGAAACAATCGGCCAATCCCTCTAACAATAGCTGCACCTGCGCTTCGCTGTGGGCCGCGGTCAAGGTCACCCGCAGTCGCGCGCTGCCGGCCGGCACGGTCGGCGGGCGGATCGCGGTTACCATCAAACCGCGCTCGCGCAGCATTTGCGAAAAGCGCACCGCGCGCCCGGCATCCCCGATCATGATCGGCTGGATCGGTGTGAAGCTGTCCATCAGCTCCAGGCCGATCTGCTCGGCCCCCTGGCGGAACTGGCGGATCAAGCCTTGCAGATGTTCACGACGCCAGTGCTCGCTGCGCAGCAGTTCCAGGCTTTTCAACGTGGCGCAGGCCAGGGCCGGCGGCTGGCTGGTGGTGTAGATGTAAGGCCGGGCGAACTGGATCAGGCTCTCGACCAGCTCTTCACTGCCGGCGACAAAGGCCCCCGCCGTGCCGAACGCCTTGCCGAGCGTGCCGACCAGCACCGGCACCTCGTCCATGCCCAGGCCGAAATGCTCGACGATGCCGCCACCGTTGGCGCCCAGGGGGCCGAAACCGTGCGCATCATCGACCATCAGCCACGCGCCTTTGGCCTTGGTCTCCCGGGCCAGCGCGGGCAGGTCGGCAAGGTCGCCGTCCATGCTGAACACGCCGTCAGTCACCACCAGCGTATTGCCGGTGGCTTTCTCAAGACGATTGGCCAGGCTCGTCGCATCGTTGTGCAAATAGCGATTGAAGCGCGCGCCGGACAACAGCCCCGCATCCAGCAACGAGGCGTGATTGAGCCGGTCTTCGAGCACCGTATCGCCCTGCCCCACCAACGCCGTGACCGCACCGAGGTTGGCCATGTAGCCGGTGGTGAACAACAACGCACGCGGGCGATCGGTCAGTTCGGCCAAGGCTTCCTCAAGGGCGTGATGCGGGCCGCTATGGCCGATCACCAGGTGCGAAGCCCCGCCACCGACGCCCCATTTCGCAGCACCCGCACGCCAGGCTTCGATCACGTGCGGGTGATTGGCCAGGCCCAGGTAGTCGTTGTTACAGAACGCCAGCAACGGCTGGCCATCGACCACCACTTCGGGGCCTTGCGGGCTTTCCAGCAGCGGGCGTTGGCGGTAAAGGTTTTCGGCACGACGGGCAGCCAGGCGTGCGGCGAGATCGAAAGACATGCAGGCCTCGTCTATCCGGTGATACCAATCCAGGGTGGGAGCGGGCTTGCTCGCGAAAGCGTCCGTACTGCCGACATCAATGTTGAATGTCACGCCGCCTTCGCGAGCAAGCCCGCTCCCACACTCGATTGATGCCTATCAAATGGCGGCGTTATAGAACTGCTCGCTGCTCTTCTGCTCCACCAGTGCCTGTTCGATCGCCGCCTGATGCACTTCATCGGCATGCTCTTCGCGGGCTTCGGGCAGGATCCCCAGGCGCGAGAACAGTTGCATGTCCTTGTCGGCCTGCGGGTTGGCGGTGGTCAGCAGTTTTTCGCCGTAGAAAATCGAGTTGGCGCCGGCGAAGAACGCCAGGGCCTGCATCTGCTCGTTCATGGCTTCGCGGCCGGCGGACAGGCGCACGTGGGATTTGGGCATCAGGATCCGGGCGACGGCGAGCATGCGGATGAAGTCGAACGGGTCGACGTCGTCGGCGTTTTCCAGCGGCGTACCGGCCACTTTCACCAGCATGTTGATTGGCACCGACTCCGGATGCTCCGGCAGGTTGGCCAGCTGGATCAGCAGGTTGGCGCGGTCGTCGAGGGACTCGCCCATGCCGAGGATACCGCCGGAACAGATCTTCATCCCCGACTCCCGCACGTAGGCCAGGGTTTGCAGGCGCTCGCTGTAGGTGCGGGTGGTGATGATGCTGCCGTAGAACTCAGGCGAGGTATCGAGGTTGTGGTTGTAGTAGTCCAGGCCGGCCTTGGCCAGCGCTTCGGTCTGATCCTGATCCAGGCGACCGAGGGTCATGCAGGTTTCCAGGCCCAGGGCCTTCACGCCTTCGACCATCTTCAGCACATACGGCATGTCCTTGGCCGACGGATGTTTCCACGCCGCGCCCATGCAGAAACGGGTCGAACCGATGGCCTTGGCGCGAGCGGCCTCTTCGAGGACCTTCTGCACCTCCATCAGTTTTTCTTTTTCCAGGCCGGTGTTGTAGTGACCGGACTGCGGACAATATTTGCAATCTTCCGGGCAGGCGCCGGTCTTGATCGACAGCAAGGTCGATACCTGGACGCGGTTGGCGTCGAAATGCGCGCGGTGCACGGTCTGCGCCTGGAACAGCAGGTCATTGAAGGGTTGAACGAAGAGAGCTTTGACTTCGGCCAAAGACCAGTCATGACGCAGGGTTGCAGAGGTGCTGGCGCTCATGGGCGTTACCTTTATTTTAACCAGGGCAAGGTTTTATGCTGGGCTGGCGCCTGCGGGAAGGAATACCCACAGGCGCTACACGGATGTTCGGCATATTTAAGGAAGAGCGATGCGCTGTCAACCACGATACCCAGGACAGGTTTACATCTGGTTAAAAAACAAACAATTCTGTCTGCTGTGTAATGAAGCCGCCGATGGGGTCACGCCCCTGTGCACGGCCTGCGAAACGGAGCTGCCGTGGCTCGGCGATCATTGCCTGACCTGCGCCCTGCCGTTGCCCGCGCCGGGCCTGATGTGCGGTCAATGCCTGAAGCATCCGCCGGCCTTTGAACGGGTGGTTGCACCCTGGACCTACAGTTTTCCGATAGACAGCCTGATAACCCGCTTCAAACACAGCGCGAACTGGCCATTTGGCCGCCTGCTCGGCGAACTTCTCGCCCAGGCGCTGCAACATCGCTTCGAAGATGATCTGCCGCGTCCTGACTCACTGGTGCCGGTCCCGCTAGCCACCCGACGCCTGCGCGAGCGGGGATTCAACCAGGCCGCGATGGTCGCGCGATGGCTCAGCACCCGCCTCGATTTACCTTGCGATGAACGGTTGCTGCTGAGGACTCAGGACACCGGCACGCAACAAGCGCTGAACGCCAATGAACGGCGGAAAAACCTGCGCGATGCGTTTGCGCTGGCACCGCAAACATCAGTCAAAGGACTGCACCTGGCCCTGGTGGACGACGTGCTGACCACCGGCGCCACGGCGCAGGCACTGGCTCACCTGCTGATGGACGCCGGCGCCGCAAGGGTCGATGTGTATTGCCTGGCCCGCACCCCAAAACCCGGTTACGCCGCTTGACCCGAAAACACAAGAACCTGTGGGAGCGGGCTTGCTCGCGAAGGCGTCAGTTCAGTCGACGTCTGTGCTGAATGAAAATGCGTCTTCGCGAGCAAGCCCGCTCCCACACAGGACCAGTGCTCGACTTGACTCCCGAGCTTCCAGCCGCCAACGTCCTCACCATCGCCACAGCCCGAAGCGCCCTGCCATGTCCCTCCCCACGTTGTTGTCCCAGCACATTGTCCGCCGCCCGCAACGCATCGCCCTGTTGCAGCACATCGCCGAACAGGGTTCGATCACCCGCGCGGCGAAAAGCGCGGGCTTGAGCTACAAGGCCGCCTGGGACGCCATCGATGAGCTCAACAACCTCGCGCACAAACCGTTGGTGGAACGCAGCGTCGGCGGCAAGGGCGGCGGTGGCGCCAGGCTGTCCAGCGAAGGGGAGCGGGTGTTGCGCCTGTATCAAAAGTTGCAGGCGTTGCAAGCGCAGGTGCTGGAGGCCGCCGAGGAGGCTAGCGATCTCGACCTGCTCGGCCGTTTGATGCTGCGCACCAGTGCGCGCAATCAGTTGCACGGCAAAGTGGCCGCCATCGAAACCCAGGGCCACAACGACCGGATTCGCCTTGAGCTGGCCGAAGGCTTGAGCATCGATGCACAAATCACCCACGACAGCACCCTGCGCCTGGAGCTGCAACCCGGCACCGAAGTGGTGGCGCTGATCAAGGCCGGCTGGCTTGAGGTACTGGGTGCCGAGGACAGTGCAACACCCGGATACAGTTACCTCAAAGGCACCCTCGAAGCGATTCTCGACGCCAGCGACGGCCCCAGCGAAGTGCGCATTGCCCTGCCCAACGGCCAGACACTCTGCGCCCTGACCGAACCCGAGCATCTGCGCGCCCGTCATCTCGGCGTTGGCAAGCCGGTGAGCGTGCAGTTTTCGCCCTCGAACGTGCTGCTGGGTACGCCGTTGTAAAAGCACTGCAACAAAACCTTCATCGCCCATCATTAAGGTGACTGCAAAAACCGCAGGGAGCCTGATGTGAGCCTATTGGAAGAACACCAAACCACCGACCTCGAACAGATGGTCGGCCTCAGCCGCCGTGGATTCATCAGCGCGGGTGCCCTGTGCGGCGCCGCGCTGTTCCTGGGCGGCAACGTGCTGAGCCGCAGCGTGCTGGCCGCCAGTGTCAGCGCCGGCAACAGCCCGCTGCTGGGCTTCGACAGCATTCCCGCCGCCACCGCTGACAGCATCCGCCTGCCACCCGGCTACAAGTCCTCGGTGTTGATCAGTTGGGGCCAGCCCCTGCATAAAAACGGCCCGGCCTTCGACCCGAGCGGGCACGGCAGCGCCGAGCAGCAGGAAGTGCAGTTTGGCGATCACAACGACGGCATGAGCCTGTTCGCCTTCCCCGACGACCCCGACCGGGCGCTGATGGCGATCAACAACGAATACACCAATTACCGCTACCTCTACCCTCACGGCGGCATGCCGCAATCGGCCGAAGAGGTGCGCAAGGCACTGGCCGCCGAAGGCGTGACGGTGCTCGAAGTGCAGCGCCACAACGGTCAATGGCAATTCGTCCAGGGCTCGCGCTACAACCGGCGCATCCACGGTAATTCGCCGATCACTCTGAGTGGCCCGGCCGCGGGTCACGAACGGCTGAAAACCAGCGCAGACCCGCAGGGCAAAACCGTCCTCGGCACGTTCCAGAACTGCGCCAACGGCAAGACACCCTGGGGCACTTACCTGACGTGCGAAGAGAACTTTACCGACTGCTTCGGCAGCAGCAACGCCGAGCAGAAGTTCGACCCCGCGCAGAAACGCTACGGCGCGGTGGCGGCCAGCAAAGAGATCAACTGGCACCCGCACGATGCGCGCTTTGATTTGGCGAAGAACCCCAACGAACTCAATCGCCATGGCTGGATCGTGGAAATCGACCCGTTCGATCCACAATCGACGCCCGTCAAACGCACCGCGCTGGGTCGCTTCAAACATGAAAATGCCGCCCTGGCCGAAACCCGTGACGGCCATGCCGTGGTGTACATGGGCGACGACGAGCGCGGCGAATTCATCTACAAATTCGTCAGCCGCGACAGAATCGACCACAAAAACCCCAAGGCCAATCGCGACCTGCTGGACCATGGCACTTTGTACGTGGCGCGTTTCGACGCCGGCGATGGCAACGCCGATCACCCCAAAGGCCAGGGCGAGTGGGTCGAACTGAGTCATGGCCAGAACGGCATCGATGCCGGCAGCGGCTTTGCCGATCAGGCCGAAGTGCTGATTCACGCACGCCTGGCGGCCAGCGTGGTCAAGGCCACGCGCATGGATCGCCCGGAATGGATCGTGGTCAGTCCCAAGGATGGCCAGGTCTATTGCACCCTGACCAACAACGCCAAGCGCGGTGACGACGGGCAACCGGTGGGCGGGCCGAATCCTCGGGAGAAGAACGTCTACGGGCAGATCCTGCGCTGGCGCACCGACCGCGACGATCATGGCTCCAGGACCTTTTCCTGGGATTTGTTCGTGGTGGCCGGTAACCCGCAAGTGCATGCCGGCACGCCCAAGGGCGGTTCGTCGAACATCACGCCGCACAACATGTTCAACAGCCCGGATGGCCTGGCGTTCGATGATGGCGGGCGCTTGTGGATTCAAACCGACGGTGATGCCAGCAATGCCGGTGACTTCGCCGGCATGGGCAACAACCAGATGCTCTGCGCCGATCCCGTGACCGGGGAAATCCGCCGATTCATGGTCGGGCCGATTGGTTGCGAGGTGACGGGCATCAGCTTCTCGCCGGATCAGAAGACCTTGTTTGTCGGGATCCAGCATCCGGGCGAATTCGGCGGCTCGACCTTCCCCGAGCACTTGCCCAATGGCAAGCCCCGGTCCTCGGTGATGGCCATCACCCGTCAGGATGGCGGGATCGTCGGGGCCTGATCGGGCCTCTTCGCGAGCAAGCCCGCTCCCACAGGGGGTCTTGGGTGTGCACACTGCCGGTGACACACAAAGATCTCCTGTGGGAGCGGGCTTGCTCGCGAAGGCGCCAGCACGAACACTACACATCTCAACCCCAACCCCTAAAGCCGCCCCGTCTGCGCTAACATGCCTGGCCGGACGCAGCAGCCTGCTGCGCGCAGGAGTCAGCATGGCCCACCCGTTCGAAACCCTCACCCCAGACCTCGTGCTCGATGCCGTCGAAAGCATCGGCTTCTTGAGCGACGCGCGCATCCTGGCGCTGAACAGCTACGAAAACCGCGTCTATCAGGTCGGCATCGAAGACTGCGAGCCGCTGATCGCCAAGTTCTACCGCCCGCAGCGCTGGACCAACGAAGCGATTCTGGAAGAACACCAGTTCACCTTCGAACTCACCGAGGTCGAGGTGCCGGTGGTGGCGCCGCTGATCCACAACGGCGAAACCCTGCACGAACACAACGGTTTCCGTTTCACCCTGTTCCCCCGTCGCGGCGGTCGCGCGCCGGAGCCGGGCAATCTCGATCAACTGTATCGCCTGGGACAATTGCTCGGTCGCCTGCATGCGGTCGGTGCGACCAAGCCCTTCGAGCACCGCGAAGCCCTGGCGGTGAAAAACTTCGGCCATGATTCGCTGACCACCTTGCTCGAAGGCAATTTCATCCCCCGCAGCCTGCTGCCGGCCTACGAGTCCGTGGCCCGCGACCTGCTCAAGCGTGTGGAAGATGCCTACAGCAACACACCGCACCAGAACATCCGCATGCACGGCGATTGCCACCCCGGCAACATGATGTGCCGCGACGAGATGTTCCACATCGTCGACCTCGACGACTGCCGCATGGGCCCGGCCGTGCAGGACATCTGGATGATGCTGGCCGGCGACCGCCAGGAATGCCTGGGGCAGTTGTCCGAGTTGATGGACGGCTACAACGAATTCCACGACTTCGACCCGCGGGAACTGGCGCTGATCGAACCGCTGCGCGCCTTGCGCCTGATGCACTACAGCGCCTGGCTCGCCCGCCGCTGGGACGACCCGGCCTTCCCGCGCAGCTTTCCGTGGTTTGGTACGGAGCGCTACTGGGGTGATCAGGTGCTGGCGTTGCGTGAGCAGTTGGCCGCACTCAACGAAGAACCCCTGAAGCTTTTTTAAGATCAAAAGATCGCAGCCTTCGGCAGCTCCTACAGGTGTAAACCATTCCCTTGTAGGAGCTGCCGAAGGCTGCGATCTTTTTATTTTCTGACACGACACATCTATACAACCGCCCTACAATCCCTTCTTTTGTTAGCTGCCTAAGCAAGGATTCTGCATGCAAGCCGCCAACCCGCGTCGCGGGTACATCCTGGGCCTGACGGCCTACATCATCTGGGGACTTTTCCCGCTCTACTTCAAAGCCATCGCCAGCGTGCCCGCCGTGGAGATCATCATCCACCGCGTGCTCTGGTCAGCCCTGTTCGGCGCCTTGCTGCTGATGGTGTGGAAGCATCCGGGCTGGTGGCGCGAACTGCGGGAGAACCCGCGACGCCTGGCGATCCTGGCCTTGAGCGGCACATTGATCGCGGCCAACTGGCTGACCTACGTCTGGTCGGTGAATAACGGACGCATGCTTGAAGCCAGTCTCGGCTACTACATCAACCCGCTGGTCAACGTGCTGCTGGGCATGCTGATCCTCGGCGAACGACTGCGACGCATGCAATGGATTGCCGTGGGCCTGGCGGCCATCGGCGTGGCGCAGCAGGTGTGGCAGGTGGGCAGCCTGCCGTGGGTGTCGCTGGTGCTGGCCCTGACCTTCGGTTTCTACGGGCTGATCCGCAAGCAGGCACCGGTCAAGGCGCTGCCGGGCCTGGTGGTGGAAACCTGGATGCTGGTGCCGATCGCGATCGCCTGGCTGCTGTTCAACCCGACCGCCCACAGCGCTCAAGCCGAGTTCTGGACCACTTCCGAAGCCTGGTGGCTGGTGGCCGCCGGGCCAGTCACGCTGGTGCCGCTGGTGTGCTTCAACGCCGCCGCGCGGCATTTGCCCTATACCACCCTGGGATTTCTCCAGTACCTGGCGCCGACCCTGGTCTTGCTGCAAGCCGTGCTGCTGTTTGGCGAACACCTGTCGTCCAGCACCCTGGTGGCGTTTATCTTCATCTGGGCGGGTCTGGCGGTTTACAGCGTCGATGCGTGGATAAGTTTGCGCCGGCGCAGCTGATCAAAAAACACACAAACCTCTACAGGCCACGGTTCACGTGGCCTGCCTCGTTCCTTCCCAAGGTTATCCACAGCGTGATCCCCGGCGATTGTGCGCAAGTCACTGAATACTGGCGATTTTTTGATCAACACTCGCCAAGCCACGACGGACGTGGCCTGGCGGGCTGTCTCTACAGGTTATCCACAGGCAGGTGCACGTTTAACTTGGATAACCCGATCAAGGTTCACTGCGCAGCACCAGTTCCACCATCAAATCGTCGGCCAGGGTTTCCAGGCGTGTTTGCAGCACATCCAGTGACAGCGTCAGCGGCACCGCCAGAATCGCCTCGGCGTGAAACAGCGGTTCGCTGCTCATCGGCGCCGGCCGCACTTCTGTCACCAGCCGTTCCAGGTTGACTCCCTGCTCGCTCAGTAACCGCGTGATATCGCGCACGATCCCCGGTCGGTCATTGCCCACCAACTCCATCGCGATCGGTTTCCAGGTGCAGGATTGCTCGATGCCGCTTTCGGCGATCAACACGCGAATGCCATGGGCAGACAACCCCTGCAGGGCATCCACCAGTGAATCGTAGGCTTCGGCCGGCACGCCCACCCGAAGAATCCCGGCGAATTGCCCGGCCATGCGCGACATGCGGCTTTCCAGCCAGTTGCCGCCCTGTTCGGCAATGCATTGGGCGATGCGCTCGACCTGCCCGGGCTTGTCCGGAGCGAAAACAGTGAGTACGAGGTGGTCCATGGCGCAGCCCTCTGGTCATGACTTTTGTTATGGAAAGGCAAGTATAGGCAAGGGGTGATCACGCGTTGATCGGGATGACGCCTTCGCGAGCAAGCCCGCTCCCACAGGGCCGAGCGAGCCTTTGTGGGAGCGGGCTTGCTCGCGAATGGTTCACCCTGGAAAATCCTGCCGAAGACAAATCGTGTACAACTTTTTATATTTAACTGGAACAATCTCATGGTTTTTTGAGAACATCCCGATCCCCGACGTGACTGCAATGCGTCACGGGGTCGCAGAACGACGTAATTAGTCTAATTTTCACAAGCGCAATTCATCATGTAGTATGCCGCAGCGCGCACTACATAACGTTGGATCGATGTCTGCCACCGGCACGGTCGCATCCCTGAAAGCCCCGTCAGCAAGGCCTCCAAGCCGTTGATTGGTCCCAACCCAGCCGTCAGAAATGGCATGCACTGGTCGCAGGGTTTGTGGTTTAAATGCCAATGGCTTCATTGTTAAATTGAAGAGCTGAAAAGCGAAATAGCTGAGCAGAGTGAGGCAAGCAATGACTGAACACGTTCAAGTCGGTGGCCTGCAGGTCGCCAAAGTCCTGTTCGACTTCGTGAACAACGAAGCCATTCCCGGAACCGGCCTCACCGCCGAACAGTTCTGGGCCGGTGCCGACAAGGTCATTCATGACCTGGCGCCGAAGAACAAAGCCCTACTCGCCAAACGCGATGATTTCCAGGCTCGTATTGACGGCTGGCACCAATCCCGTGCCGGTCAATCTCACGATGCCGTGGCTTATAAAGCCTTCCTGCAAGACATCGGTTATCTGCTGCCAGAAGCGGCTGATTTCCAGGCGACGACGCAAAACGTCGATGAAGAAATCGCCCGCATGGCCGGTCCACAGCTCGTGGTGCCGGTGATGAACGCCCGCTTCGCGCTCAATGCTTCGAACGCCCGCTGGGGTTCGCTGTACGACGCGCTCTACGGCACCGACGCCATCAGCGAAGCTGACGGCGCGGAAAAAGGCAAAGGCTACAACAAGGTTCGCGGCGACAAGGTCATCGCCTTCGCCCGCGCCTTCCTCGACGAAGCGGCGCCACTGGCCGCCGGCTCCCATGTCGATTCCACACACTACACAATCGTCGACGGCAAACTGGTGGTCGCCCTTAAAGGCGGAAGCAACACCGGCCTGCGCAACGACGCGCAACTGATTGGCTTCCAGGGCGAGGCTCAAGCACCGACCGCGATCCTGCTGAAAAACAACGGCCTGCATTTCGAAATCCAGATCGATGCCAGCACCCCGGTCGGCCAGACCGACGCTGCCGGCGTGAAAGACGTGCTGATGGAAGCCGCGCTGACCACCATCATGGACTGCGAAGACTCCGTTGCCGCCGTCGATGCCGACGACAAAGTAGTGATCTACCGCAACTGGCTCGGCCTGATGAAGGGCGACCTGTCGGAAGAAGTCGCCAAGGGCGGCAAGACCTTCACCCGCACCATGAACGCCGACCGCACCTACACCGCCGTCGACGGCAGCGAATTGAGCCTGCACGGTCGCTCGCTGTTGTTCGTGCGCAACGTCGGTCACCTGATGACCATCGACGCGATCCTCGATAAAGACGGCAACGAAGTGCCGGAAGGCATCCTCGACGGTCTGGTCACCTGCCTGGCAGCCATCCACAACCTGAATGGCAACACGTCGCGCAAAAACACACGCACCGGCTCGGTCTACATCGTGAAGCCGAAGATGCACGGCCCTGAAGAAGCGGCGTTCACCAACGAGCTGTTCGGGCGTATCGAAGACGTGTTGGGCCTGCCGCGCAACACCCTCAAAGTCGGGATCATGGACGAGGAGCGTCGCACCACGATCAACCTCAAGGCCTGCATCAAGGCGGCGAGCGAACGCGTGGTGTTCATCAACACCGGTTTCCTCGACCGTACGGGCGATGAGATTCACACCTCCATGGAAGCCGGCCCGATGGTGCGCAAGGCGGACATGAAGGCTGAAAAATGGATCGGCGCGTACGAGAACTCCAACGTCGATATCGGCTTGAGCACCGGCCTGCAAGGCCGTGCGCAAATCGGTAAAGGCATGTGGGCGATGCCCGACCTGATGGCGGCGATGCTGGAACAGAAAATCGCTCACCCGCTGGCCGGCGCCAACACCGCCTGGGTTCCGTCGCCCACCGCCGCGGCGCTGCACGCGTTGCATTATCACAAGGTTGACGTGTTCGCCCGTCAGGCCGAACTGGCCAAACGTGCCCACGCGTCGGTGGACGACATCCTGACCATCCCGCTGGCGGTCAACCCGCAGTGGACCGCCGAACAGATCAAGAACGAACTGGACAACAACAGCCAGGGCATTCTGGGTTACGTGGTGCGCTGGATCGACCAGGGCGTCGGCTGTTCGAAAGTGCCGGACATCAACGACGTCGGCCTGATGGAAGACCGTGCCACGCTGCGTATTTCCAGCCAGCACATCGCCAACTGGCTGCGTCATGGCATCGTCACCGAAGCCCAAGTGATGGAAAGCCTCAAGCGCATGGCGCCGGTGGTTGACCGTCAGAACGCCAACGACTCGCTGTATCGCCCACTGGCGCCGAACTTCGACAGCAACATCGCCTTCCAGGCGGCGGTCGAACTGGTGATCGAGGGCACCAAACAGCCGAACGGCTACACCGAGCCGGTCCTGCACCGTCGTCGCCGCGAGTTCAAGGCTGCCAATGGCCTGTAACTGAGCGCTGATGCCGGACATGAAAAAGCCCTGGTCTTTCGATCAGGGCTTTTTTTATTAAAATCAAAAGATCGCAGCCTTCGGCAGCTCCTACTGAATGATCGCATTGCCCTGTAGGAGCTGCCGAAGGCTGCGATCTTTTCGGCTATTCACAAATCCATCCCCAACTCATGCTTGACCAACCCCAACAACTTGCCGGTATCGATGGGCTTGAGCAGGAAATCCACCACGCTCAAATGCATCGCCGCGATGGCATCCTTCACGTCGGCATCGCCGGAGACAATGATGAACGGCATCGCTGCCCTCACCGACTCCCGCACCTGACGGATCAGGTCCAGGCCATCGACATTGCCCATGCGCAGGTCGGTAATCACCAGGCCGATCGAGGGTTTCTCTTCCAGCATCTTGAGTGCGCTTTCGCCGCTGGCCGCCGTCATGCAACGAATGCCATCCAGGGCCAGGATCTCTGACAGTAATTCCCGGGCGTCCTTGTCGTCGTCAACGATCAGCACCCGCTGCGGTGGCAGGTCGGGTTCCAGCATGACGGCACTGAGCGCTTCGCGCTCGGCGTCACTCAAAATATCGTGGTCGGACATGGCGTTCTCTACATGTTCAGTACAATTCCCTAGCACAGTGGTGAGACATCGCTAAGCAGACCTTCAATGTGCACTTCGTCGGATAATTTTCCAATAGCTAAGTCGAGAGGTTTTTCTCTCATTAGCGTGGGTTTTTTCCGACATTTGATCACACCGATTGCCTACCTAGACTTACGTCCAATGGGCACCCCGACCGCAGGGGTCGACCATGGGTGAGTCATCCGACAACAACAAATCCAAAAAAGACTGCGGTAATGGTTATGAGTAAAGCGGACGCCTTCACACAGGCAGGGAAAACCGCGGTGTTGCAAAACATCCAGGGCACTTTGCAATTCCTTCAGCGCTTCCCGCCCTTCAACCAGATGGAACACGCCCACCTGGCGTACCTGGTCGAGCAATGCCAACTGCGTTTCTACGGCCCCGGCGAAAGCATCATCAAGCCTGCCGATGGCCCGGTTGAGCACTTTTACATCGTCAAGCAGGGCCGGGTGGTGGGCGAGCGTCCGCATTCGGCCAAGGGCGGCACTGAAACCACGTTTGAAATCACCACCGGCGAGTGCTTTCCCCTCGCCGCGCTGCTGGGAGAGCGGGCGACCCGCACTGAACACCTGGCCGCCGAAGACACCTTTTGCCTGCAACTCAACAAGCTGGCATTCATCAAGCTATTCGCCATTTCCCACACCTTTCGCGATTTTGCCCTACGCGGCGTGAGCAGCCTGCTGGACCAGGTGAACCAGCAGGTCCAGCAAAAAGCCGTGGAAACCCTCGGCACCCAGTACTCGCTCAACACCCGCCTGGGCGAACTGGCCATGCGTCATCCGGTGACGTGCAGCCCGACAACGCCGCTGCGTGAAGCCGTGACCCTGATGCACGAGCAGCAGGTCGGCAGCATCGTGGTGGTCAACGAACACAAAGCGCCGCTGGGGATTTTCACCCTGCGCGATTTACGCCAGGTGGTGGCCAATGGCACCGGCGATTTCAACGAAGCCATCGAACGACACATGACCCAGGCGCCGTTTTACCTGAGCCCGGATCACAGCGCGTTCGACGCGGCGATTGCCATGACCGAGCGGCACATCGCCCACGTCTGCCTGGTCAAGGACCAGCGCCTGTGCGGCGTGGTGTCCGAGCGGGATCTGTTTTCCCTGCAGCGCGTCGACCTGGTGCACCTGGCCCGCACCATCCGCAGCGCCCAGCGCGTGGAAAACCTGGTGGCGCTGCGTGGCGAGATCGGCCAACTGGTGGAACGCATGCTGGCCCACGGCGCGTCTTCGACCCAAATCACCCACATCATCACCCTGCTCAACGACCACACCGTGTGCCGGGTAATCGAACTGACCCTGGCCGAGAAAGGCGACCCCGGCATTCCCTTCAGCTGGCTGTGTTTCGGCAGCGAAGGTCGCCGCGAGCAGACACTGCACACCGACCAGGACAACGGCATTCTGTTCGAAGCCCGGGATGCCGCCCACGCGGCGGAAATTCGCGGAAAACTGCTGCCCATTGCCCACCAGATCAACCACAGCCTGGCGCTGTGCGGTTTCACCCTGTGCAAAGGCAACATCATGGCGGGCAACCCCGAGCTGTGCCTGTCCCGGGTCGAATGGGCACGACGCTTTGCCGCGTTCATACGCGAGGCCACGCCGGAGAACCTGTTGGGGTCGAGCATTTATTTCGATTTGCGTGTGGTCTGGGGCAGCGAGCAAGGCTGTGAACAGTTGCGTCGCGGGATTCTCGACCAGGTCGGCGACAACCGTCTGTTCCAACGCATGATGGCCGAGAATGCCTTGCGCAATCGCCCGCCCGTGGGACGCTTCCGTGAGTTTGTGCTGGCGCGCAAAAATGGCGAGAAGGCCACCCTGGACCTGAAGATCCAGGGCCTGACGCCCTTTGTCGACGGCGCGCGCTTGCTGGCGCTGGCCCATGGCATCGAGGCCAACAATACCCTGGAGCGTTTCCGCCAACTGGTGGATAAAGAAGTCATCGAGCCACTCGATGGCGCGGCCTACGAAGAGGCGTATCACTTCATCCAGCAGACCCGCATGCAGCAACATCAACGCCAGACCCGCGAGAACCTGCCCTACTCCAACCGGGTCGACCCCGACAGCCTCAATCATCTGGATCGACGAATCCTGCGTGAATCCCTGCGCCAGGCGCAGCGCCTGCAAAGCAGCCTGACGTTGCGGTATCAACTATGAGCCTGTTTTCATGGCTGCGCCCGGCCGGCCCGAGCCTGTCCGGTGATCTGCAACAACGTCTGCAACGCTTGCCGGCAGCGACGGCGCTGGGCGAATGCAGCCTGCGCGAGCAGCGCTGGGTGGTGCTCGACCTGGAAACCACCGGGCTGAACCTGAACAAGGACCGGGTGCTGTCCATCGGCGCGGTGGTGATCGAGGATGGCGCCATCGATTTCAGCCAGCAATTCGAACGCACCCTGCAATGCGCTGAGCTCAAACTCAGCCCCAGCGTGCTGATTCACGGGCTGGGCCCCAGTGCGATTGCGGCCGGCAGCGACCCGGCCCAGGCATTGCTCGACTTCATGGAGTTCGTCGGCGACAGCCCGTTGCTGGCCTTTCATGCGCCGTTCGACCAGCACATGCTGGGGCGGGCACTGAAAGATCATCTGGGTTACAAGTTGCAGCACGCCTTTCTGGATGTGGCGGACATTGCCCCCCTGCTGTGTCCGCAGGCCAACATCCGCGAGGCGGGACTGGACGAGTGGATCGACTGGTTCAAGCTGGAAGTCTTCGAGCGCCACAACGCCAGCGCCGACGCCCTGGCCACCGCCGAGCTGGCGTTGATCCTGTTCAGCCGGGCGCGGCAGCAGCAGATTCATAGCCCGGTGAATCTGCAGCAGCGGTTGAGCCAGTGGAAGCGCCGCCAGAATTCTCCATCCTTCTGAATTTCCAGTGCCTGTATCGGCCCCTTCGCGAGCAAGCCCGCTCCCACAATCGACCGCATCTGTCTGGAGCACCCGGTCAACTGTGGGAGCGGGCTTGCTCGCGAAGAACGATAACGCGGTCCAACTGCCCTCCAAACCACCCGACCAACGCCAATTGCTTTACCTCCCTCGCCTCTGACACAATCGCGAACAATTCTCGTTAGTTAACACTTCCCAATCGGTGATGCTACGTGTCGTCAGTCCCAAGCCCTCAAAGTGAGCTCGTCGGTGCGTTATATCGCGACCATCGCGGTTGGCTATTGGCCTGGCTTCGGCGCAATGTCACCTGCCCGCAACGGGCCGAAGACCTGAGCCAGGACACCTTCGTGCGCTTGCTGGGCCGCGAGGAACTGAAAGAACCGCGCGAGCCCCGGGCGTTCCTGGTGGCGATTGCCAAGGGCCTGCTGTTTGACTATTTCCGCCGCGCCGCGCTGGAACAGGCCTACCTCACCGAATTGATGCTGATTCCCGAAGCCGAGCAGCCCTCGGTGGAAGAACAGCAAATGATCCTCGAAGACCTGAAGAACATCGATCGCCTGCTCGGCAAGCTCTCGAGCAAGGCCCGGGCGGCGTTTCTGTATAACCGTCTCGACGGCCTGGGCCACGCGGAAATCGCCGAACGCCTGGGCGTGTCGGTGCCCCGTGTGCGCCAGTACCTGGCCCAGGGCGTCCGCCAGTGCTACATCGCGTTGTACGGTGAGCCGACATGAGCCCGGTCAGCTCCAAACCGGTGTCGGCGCAAGTGCTCGATGCCGCGATCGCCTGGCAATTGTCCCTGGACTCCGGCAACCCGGTGGAGCGCGAAGAGTTCGCCAAATGGCATGCCGCCCACGAAGAGCACGCTCGCGCGTGGCGCCAGCTGGGCATGCTCGACCAGCGTTTCAGCGTCGCCAGCGGCCCGGCCCGCACCGCATTGCTGCAATCGCGCGAAAGCATTCGCCGGCGGGTGCGCAAGCTTGGCAGCGGGCTGGCCAGTGTGGCCGCGGTCATCGGTCTGGCGCTGTTTGCCGGCGAGCGTTATCTGCCCGTCGACTATTGGCTGGCCGACCAGCGCACCGCCACCGGCGAGCAACGCACCCTTCGCCTGAGCGACGGCACCTTGATCAACCTCAACACCCACAGTGCCGTGGACGTGCGTTTCGATGAGCAGCAACGCCTGATCGTCCTGCAGGAAGGGGAAATCCTTGTCGAGACCGGCCATGGCGATGCCCGGCCGTTTATCGTCGAAACCCGTGAAGGCAGCATGCGCGCGCTGGGCACGCGGTTCCTGGTCAAGCGCGAGGAACAAGGCACGCGCCTGAGCGTGTTGCAGTCGGCGGTGGCGGCCCATCCGCAATCGAGCCTCGATGAACAGATCCTGCGCGAAGGCCAGCAGGTGCTGATCCGCAGCGACGGCCTGGGACCGGTTGCCGTGCTCAACCCGGGCGCCGATGCCTGGACGCGAGGCATGCTGGTGGTGGACAACGCGCGACTGGAAGATCTGGTGAATGAACTCGCCCGCTATCGCCCCGGGCACCTGGGCGTTGCACCGCAAGTGGCCGACCTGCGGATCACTGGCAGCTTCCCGCTCAAGGACACCAACCTGGCCCTGAGCGCCCTGCTGCCAACCCTGCCGGTGCAGATCGAACAGCGCACGCAGTGGTGGGTGACGGTGGCGGCGAAGACCGAGGTCAAGCCTTGATGTGAGGGTGTCCGGGCAAGCCCAGGATATCCACCCACCCTGTGGGAGCGGGCTTGCTCGCGAAGGGGCCCTCACCCTCACCACAAAAGCCCGATTTCATTTACTGAATCAAAATTATTTTCATCCAGCCCTATCACTTTTCGATTCTCGTCCGGCACCTAGGCAATTGAGAAGTATTCCCTTTCAGGAGCCGCTGTATGTCACGTTCACTCGACACCTTGATGCGCCCCGGTTTGCTGGCGGTTGCCATTGCCCTTTGCACGCCTTTGGCCAGCAGCCAACTGATCGCCGCCGAACAGGCGTCCAGCGTTCGTGCCTACAACCTGCCGGCCGCGCCGTTGGCCAGCACCCTGAACCAGATCGCCAGCCAGGCCGGCCTGGCGCTGTCGTTGAATCCATCCCTGGCCGCCGGCAAGACGTCCGCCCCGGTAAAAGGCCAGTTCGATGCCGCCGGCGCCCTGCAAGAAGCCTTGCGCGGCACCGGTCTGCAACTGGAACAGAGCGGGAGCACCTATACCCTGGTGGCCGTGCCCGAAGGCGTAATGGCCCTGCCCGCGACCAGCGTGATCGGCGTGGAGAGCACGGAAAGCGCCTGGGGTCCGGTGGAAGGCTACGTGGCCAAGCGCACCGCTGCCGGCAGCAAAACCGACACGGCACTGGTTGAAGCACCGCGCTCGATCTCGGTGGTGACCCGCGAGCAGATGGACGATCGCAACGTGCACACACTCGACGCCGCCGTGCGCTACTTGCCGGGCACCACCGGCGCCAGTTTCGGCAGCGATACCCGTGCCGACTGGTTGCGCGTGCGCGGTTTCGAGCCGACCCAGTTCCTGGACGGTCTGCCGCTGCCCAAGGGCGTCTATGCCAACCCCAAGCAGGAAACCTGGAACCTCGATCGCCTGGCCGTGCTGCGTGGCCCGGCCTCGTCCGTCTATGGCCAGACCCCGCCGGGTGGCTTGCTGGACATGGTCAGCCGCCGTCCCAGCGCCGAATCCAGCAATGAAATCCAGCTGCAATACGGCAGCGACAACCATCGCCAGATCAACTTTGCCAGCACCGGCAAGATCGACGATGAAGGTCAGTTCCTGTACGGCCTCAGCGGCGTGGTGCGTGATGGCGGAACCGCCATTGACCACATCGACGACAAGCGCTACAACATCGCGCCAAGCCTGACCTGGAACATCGACGAAGACACCCGGCTGACGCTGCTCACGCAATTCACGCGTGACGATACCGGTATCACCAGCCAGTTCCGGCCAATCCAGGGCACCAAGATCCACTCGCCACTGGGCGATATTTCCCATCACAAGAACCTGGGCGACCCGGACTGGGAATACTACGACCGTACTTACTACGCACTGGGCTACGCCTTCGAACACCGCCTGAACGATGTCTGGCAGTTCCGCCAGAACCTGCGCTACACCAAGTCGGACCTGTCCTTCCAGGCCCTCACCCCCGGCGCCTACCCGTTTACCCAGGTCGATGCCGACGGTAACGTTGGCCGTACCAGCACCACGACCGACGAGGACATCAGTCAGTTCGCCGTGGACAACAACATGCAGGCTGACTTCGCCACCGGCGACATCCGCCACACCCTGCTGATCGGCCTCGATCACCAGCGCACCAACACCAATTACACCTCGATCTTCGGCGACGGCTTGACGACCAACGTTAACAACCCGGTCTATGGCCTGCCAATCGTGCGTCCGCCTCGCTCGTCGGCCTTCTACGATTACAACCAGAAGACCTATCAGACCGGCCTGTATGTGCAGGACCAGATGGCCCTCGATCAATGGCGCCTGACGCTGGGTGGCCGTGAAGACTGGGTCCACACCAGCACCAAGTTCTTCAACAAGGGCGATGCCACCAACACCGACCGCAACAAGAACTTCAGCGGCAACGCAGCGATCAGCTACGTATTCGACAACGGCGTCGTGCCTTACCTGTCCTACGCCGAATCGTTCCAGCCGGCGAGCAACGCCGATACCTCCACCACCGAATCGTTCAAGCCGACCGAAGGCAAGCAGTGGGAACTGGGTATCAAGTACCAGCCACCTGGCAGCAACACGTTGCTGACCGCCGCGGTGTATGACCTGACCCAGAAAAATGTCTCGGTCACCAACAACATCGGCGGCATTCCGGTCACCAGCCAGACCGGTGAAGTCAAGGTCAAGGGTCTGGAGCTGGAAGCTGTTTCCGATGTGACGGAAAACCTCAAGCTCACCGCCGCGTACACCTTGGCCAAATCCGAAGTGCAAGACGGCACGTTCAAGGGCAATCGCCTGCAACTGATGCCTAACCAGACCGCGTCGGCGTGGGCCGATTACACCTGGCACAACGGCGTGCTGGATGGCTTCGGCATCGGCGGCGGCGTTCGCTACACCGGCAACACCTATGGCGACCAGGCCAACACCGAGCTCGGTAAGGCCGATGCCTACACCGTGTTCGACGCGACGGTGCACTACGACCTCGGCCGTCTGGACAACAGCCTCAAAGGGGCGTCGCTGGCACTCAACGCGACCAACCTGTTCGACAAGGACTATCTCTCCACCTGCGACAGTTTCTACTGCTACTACGGCGATGAACGCAGCGTCGTCGCCAGTGCCACCTACAAGTGGTAAAGGCTTGAACTGACACGCCCGGTACCCAGGCCGTCCTACGAGGACGGCTTTGGTATTTCTGGAGGCTATGAAATGAAAAGTAAAACAATTCGCCGCTGGTCCTTCGTCCACACCTGGACCAGCCTGATCTGCACGGTATTCCTGTTGCTGCTGGCACTGACCGGCCTGCCGTTGATCTTTCACCACGAGATCGACCACCTGCTGGGCGATGCGCCGCAAGTGAAGGAAATGCCCGCGGACACCCCGCGCCTGGATTTGCAGCAGCTGGTGGCGGCAGCCGAGAAGCATCGCCCTGGTGAAGTCATGCAGTATTTCGGCTTCGAGGACGATGAGCCCAATGCCGTACTGACCATCATGGCGGCGACCGCCGGCACCGAACCGAACTCGTCCCATACCTTCATGCTCGACGCCCGCACTGGCGAGGCGCTGGAAACGCCGTCGGCCAACGGCGGTTTCATGATGACCATGCTGCGCCTGCACGTGGACATGTTCGCCGGCCTGCCGGGCAAGTTGTTGCTGGCGTTCATGGGCCTGCTGTTCGTTGTCGCGATTGTCTCGGGCACGGTGTTGTACCTGCCGTTCATGCGCCGCCTGACATTCGCCACCGTGCGCCAGGACAAATCCACCCGCCTGCGCTGGCTCGACCTGCATAACCTGATTGGCGTGGTGACCTTGACCTGGGCCCTGGTCGTTGGCGTGACCGGCGTGATCAGCGCCTGCGCCGACCTGCTGATCGCCGCGTGGCGCACCGACAGCCTGAGCGCGATGATCGCCCCGTACCGCGACGCACCGCCACTGACGCAACTCGCGCCGGCCACGCGCTTGCTCGACATCGCCAAGGACGTCGCACCAGGCATGCAGCCGGACTTCATCGCGTTTCCCGGCACGCGGTTCTCCAGCGAGCACCATTACGCGGTGTTCATGAAGGGCAGCACGCACTTGACCTCGCACCTGCTGACGCCCGTGCTGATCGACGCCAGCACCCTGCAAGTCACCGCCGTGGCGCAGCGGCCGTGGTACATGGACGCCATGGGCATGTCGCAGCCCCTGCATTTCGGTGACTACGGCGGCATGCCGATGAAAATCCTCTGGGCGACCCTGGATGTGCTGACGATCATCGTCCTCGGCAGCGGCGTGTACTTGTGGGTGGTACGGCGCAAGGCCGCGAAACCCGTGCTGGAAAAAGCCGGGAGCGTGGCATGAAACCGCGCCAGTCTAACTTCTGGAAGGTATTTGCCACGCCCTCCGTCATCGCCCTGTTCAGCGCGGCCGGGCTGTTTGCCGCGCTGCTCGGCGATGGCCCGTGGGATGCCCTGAGCTGGCTGGGGCTGGGCATCCCTGCCGTCCTCGCCTTGCGTGGCCTCCTCCAACGCCACTGATCTGCACAAAACCCACAACCCCACCGATCTACTGTAGGAGCGAGCCTGCTCGCGATGCACCTGAGAACGCCTCGGAGTGTCAGGACGCCAGCGTCATCGTTGACGACCATCGCGAGCAGGCTCGCTCCTACAGAGTTCCACACGCTATGCTGCCTCGACTCCGCCACCGACCGAGACGCTGCCATGTCCGCCCCGAGCATGACCCTGTACCACAACCCGCTTTCCCCTTTCGTCCGCAAAGTCATGGTGCTGCTGCACGAAACCGGTCAACAGGACCGCGTGGCCCTGCAAAACTGCGTGCTCACACCGGTCGATCCGGACAGCGCACTGATCAGCGACAACCCCCTGAGCAAGATCCCGGCACTGCGTCTGGCCGACGGCAACGTCATCCACGACAGTCGGGTGATCCTCGACTACCTCGATCACCAGCACGTCGGCAACCCGCTGATCCCCCGCGAAGGCTCGGCCCGCTGGCGCCGCCTGACCCTGGCTTCCCTGGCCGACGGGATCATGGACGCCGCCGTCCTGGTGCGCTACGAAGTCGCCCTGCGCGCCCCGGAAAAACACTGGGACGCCTGGCTCGACGGCCAGCGCGACAAAATCCGCCGCGCCCTGGCGTTGCTGGAAAAAGACGCCATCGCAGAACTGACCAGCCATTTCGACGTGGCGGCGATCAGCGTGGCGTGCGCATTGGGTTATGTGGATCTGCGCCACCCGGACCTGGATTGGCGCGAGGCGAATCCGCAGCTGGCGGCGTGGTACTTCGAAGTGAGCCAGCGGCCTTCGATGCTGGCGACGATGCCGAAGGTTTGAGTTTGGCAAGGTCAAAGGACTAGCAGTTCTGATAGTAGGCAAAGGCTGAAAATACTCCGACACTGAAACCGCCTTCCTTTGGGTTTGGGATCGGAGATCAGCCAATGCCTGCGCGCTCACGCAAGACACTCTTGTTAGCACCCGATTATGCGGGCTCCGTCTCGAACACCGTCGATTCGACCCGAAACAATGCCATCGCCTACACGCCCTACGGAGATAGCCCAACGGGCGAAGACCCGCAGAATCAGTTTCGATTTAATGGCGTATTTCGGGAGGCAATGACAGGCTGGTATTCGCTGGGCAATGGTTATCGAATGTACAGCCCGGTATTGATGCGGTTTTTAAATCAGGACAGTTTTAGCCCGTTTGGGAAAGGTGGTTTGAATGCATATGCGTATTGCGGGGGAGATTCGATCAATAGACGAGACCCCAATGGCAGGGCCTGGCTTGCACAATTTATTACACAGGCCAACAGACATCTCACCCGCGTCGGAGTCGATCCGCTTTCTGAAACTACAGTACATGCCTTGACCAATCGGGTCCATGTATTAGGTGGTGAGGGCGTAGTCGAAAAACTAGCAAAACGAGCGAATGTAAAAACTCACTATTACCTACTTAATGACCTACCAGAGTTAAATCCTATCGAACTCAACACATCATCAATGCAACATTTGACGGAGACAATAGAAACCCTGAAAGCAAGAGAACTAGTCCAACTTGACATTGCTGCGACATTAATCAACTCCAACCCAGACCGCGCCTTACGTTACACCAGGATGGCACGCAGAACGCAATCAAGCATTGAACAACTTGAGGCCCCAATGCACTCGATTCGTTCAGAGCCACCACCCAACTACTTTACTGCCATTACCACACCTCGCAACCATAACAGACTACCCTCTTATAGAGAGGCAATTGTGTATAGCGAAGGAAGTAGAAATCTGTCTCAATGGAGAGTGACCAACTAGCAGAGACAAAAGGAGGACAAAAGGGGACGACAAAAGGGGACAGATTTATTTAAAGCATGAAGAGTTAAATCTGCCCCCAATTTAGCTTGCCCCTACTCAGCCCTCCCCTTCCTGGAGCGAGCCGGCACCCGATAGGACCTCACTCGATCAACGGGAAACAACATCGCAATCCGCATCGCCAACACCTCCCCTTCCCGCTGATCCTCCCGCAACCCCACCGACCGGCTCATTCCACCGCTCCCAGATCAAACTCAACCGGTTTGGCCACCTTCTGCCCAACCCCATACCAATCCAGCTTGCGCGTCAGCACCATGAACACACCCAACACCCCAAACAGCAACAACGACCCCATCAACAGCGCGTAATCCTCGGCACTCAACAAGCCATACAGCAGCCCGTACAACGCCGCCAACCCCGCGGAAAAACTCAAGCCGTGACGCACGCTGCGCAGCACATGGCAGACATAGAACCCGATCAACAACACACAACCACTGGCCGACAACACATACGCCAGGGCAAAACCGATGTGTTCGGACAACGACAGCAACAGCAGATAAAAGAACGCCAACGCCACACCCACCAGCGCGTATTGCACCGGGTGCACCGCCAGGCTTTTCAGCACTTCGAAGAGGAAGAATCCGGCGAAGGTCAGGACGATGAACAGCAGTGCGTATTTGATCGCGCGGTCACTTTTCAAATACTGGTCCACGGGGTCGATGAAGCTCACGCCGAAGCTGCGTCCATGAAACCCCTCGCAGCTGCTACGGGACACGCAACTGTTCAAGGCTTCTTGCAGATTGGTGGAGAAGAACGAGGTCTGCCAGTTGGCGGTGAAACCCAGATCGGTGATGTCGCGCCGGGCCGGCAGGTAGTTGCCGATGAAGCTGGGGTGCGGCCAGTTGGCGGCCAGCGAGACTTTGCTGGTTTTGCCCACCGGCAGGATCTGCAACTGGCCAGTGCCTTGCAGTTTCAAGTCGAAGCCGAAGGCCAGTTCGGTGGTTTGCTTCGCGTCCAGGACCGGCAGTGTCACGTGGACGCCCTCGCCCAGCCAGCCGACCTGGCTACCAGGAACGAAGTCCAGTTGCTGGTCATTGAGTTCGAGTTTCAAGGCGTTCTCGATGCCGCGTATGTCGCTGATCCCGACGGCAAGAAAGGGTCGGTCGAACTGGTAATCGGCGAAGTCTTCCTGGATGCCCAGTTGCGCCGGCAACGAAAAATGCCCGCTGATACGGTTGTCGGCGTGGAACAGCCGCGCCTGGTAAATGCCTCGCGAGCGCAGCTCGGTCTGGACTTGCCCGTCGAGTTCGAAGCGCTCCGGCAGGAAATACAATCGGCCGCGTTCTTCGCCGATGTCCTGATAGCGTTCGTTGGTTTTTTCGTTGAGCTTCCAGGTGCGCACCACTTTGCGATACGGCACCACCAGCAACGGCCCGCTCAATTGCTGGCTGTAGCTGGAGCTGCGGGCGATGTCTTCGAGCACCGCGTCGCGCTGTTGCTGGCGGTCCTGAATGACGCCGTTGATCATCAGCAGCGGGATCAGCAACAACAGAATCAGAAGGGCGATGGCCCCGAGTTTCAAGGTCAGATGGCGGTTCATGGGACTCTCCCTGTTTGGATGGGGAGAGTCTGGGGTGGGTGTGTGGGGGCTTTATGGAAGGAATATGGAGATTGTGTGGAGAATGGGCCGGCCTCTTCGCGAGCAAGCCCGCTCCCACATTTGATTGCATTGGTTCAGAGTGCTCGGTCAAATGTGGGAGCGGGCTTGCTCGCGAATGCCGCGGCTCGGTCCTAAGCCAGGCGCAACCTGACTTCAACCCCGCCCTCAACATTGCCGATGCTCATCACCCCACCATGCAACTTGGCCACTTCCTCGACAAAATTAAGCCCCAGCCCGGTGCTTTTACGCCCACTGTCCGGTCTCGGCAGGGAGTAGAAACGCTCGGTCAATCGCGGCAGCGCATAGTCGGGAATCGCCTCGGCCTGATTGAACAGTGTGATCTCGATCTGCTCGCCCACCCGCTCGGCAGTGAATCGCAACGCGCCCCGGGTCGGCGTGAAATCCAGCGCGTTCTCCAGCAGGTTCGCCAGTGCCTGACGCAATAGAAACGGCTCCCCCATCAGCGTCAGATCCGTCGCAAGGGTTCGTTCAACCCGCAACTGTTTGCCTTCGATGCGTGCCGCCTGAGCGTTCAACACTTCATCCACCAATGCCGCCAGCGGCACGCTCACCCGTTCTTCCAGCCCCTGACGTTGCTCAACCTGCGCCAGGTTCAACAAACGCTCGATCAGTTGCTGCATCCGCGCACTCTCGCTGTCGATGTTGCTAACAAAACGCTGCCGCTGGTCCAGCGGCATCTCGCCTTGCAGCAACTCCGCCGCGCCGCGAATCGCCGCCAGCGGGCTCTTGAGTTCGTGGGTCAGCGTGTGCACGTAACGCTCGACGTAGGCCTTGCCCTCCAGCTGCGTACGCATTTGTTCCACGGCGGTCGCCAGTTGCTCCAGCTCGCCACCCCGATAATGCGGGACCTCGATCCGCCGCCCTTCGCTCACCGCCTGCGCATAGAGGGTCAAGCGCCGCAGCGCCCGGCTCAGCCACCAGGACAGCAGCGCGCCGAACAGCAGGCCGAGACCGATCAGGCCGGCGCCATAGGCCAACAACCGCCGCTCCGTGCGGTCGACGTAGGGCTGCAACGAGCTGTTGGGTTTGGCCACGGTGACCACGCCGATGATCTGCCCGTTATCGCGTATCGGCGCGCCGACGTGCATCACCGAGGAACTCGCATCCTCAGGATCGCTGCGGCTGGAGCGGGCGCCGTACTCGCCGCGCAGCGTCAGGTAAACGTCATTCCAGCGCGAGTAATCCTGGCCGACCGCCGTGCCGCTGGAATCAAGCACCACGATGCCCTTGGCGTCGGTGACATAGATGCGGTGGTTGACCTGGTTCTTCGGCAGGCCCCAGATCGTCGCGGCCGGCTGGCGTTCGCCGTAAGCCCTGAGCAGCTCCGGCCAGCGGTTCTGATTGAGGGTGCCGGCCTTGAAGTCGTCGCGCAGGATCTCGGCCATCAGGTTGGCGGTGTCGACCAGGGTTTCTTCGGTGGACTGGCGCACGCCGGGACGGATTTCCTCCATCACGGTGTTGAGCACGAAGTAACCGGTCAGGCCGATGAACAGCACATAGACCAGGAAAATCCGTATCCCCAGGGGCATCAGCTGTGCCCCGGGTTGTAGCTGTAGCCGAGGCCACGATGGGTCTGGATCGGCTCGGCATCGGCCTTCACCAGCCGCAGTTTGGCGCGCACGCTCTTGATATGGCTGTCGATGCTGCGCTCGTAACCGGCATCGGCGGCAATGCCCAGCGCATCGAGCAATTGCTCGCGGCTGAAAACCCGTTCGGGTTGTTCGAGCAGGCATTGCAGCAGGCGGAATTCGTGACGGGTGAGGGTCAGCCACTCACCGCGATAGCTGATCTGCACCCGCTCGTTGTCGATGCGAAACAGCGTCGACGATGAGGGCCCGGCCACCGCGCGCGGCGCCATGCGCTTGAGAATCGCCCGGACCCGCGCCGCCACTTCGCGGGGGCTGAATGGCTTGACCACGTAATCGTCGGCGCCGATTTCCAGGCCCACCACACGATCAATCTCCCCGTCGCGAGCACTGAGGAACATCACCGGCACTTCACTGAAGCGCCGCAATTGCTTGCAGGTTTCGAAACCGCTGATGTCCGGCAGGCCGATGTCGAGGATGATCAGGTCAGCCGGCGCCTGGCGCTGATGCTCCAGCGCCGCCGCCCCCAGGCTCAGCCAGGTGGTGGTGAAGCCTTCGCCCTGCAAGGCAAAAACCAGGGTGTCGGCAATCGCCGCTTCGTCTTCGACAATCAGGATATGAGGCATGGCGTCCGAGCCCGTCAGGTAAGTGGGCGAACGGTGAACCAAGGGGGATTGCGCGTCAATCGGCAAGGGTAAATCGGTGGTGTGGTCTGTAGGAACTAGTAGTTCTGATAGTAGGCAAAGGCTGACAAAGGAACGATGCTGGACTTTCTTTTCACGGGTTCCGGCATAGGAAAAAGCTGATGCCTACGCAGTCACGCAAGACCCTTCTCCTGGCCATCGACCAACAAAGTTCGGTGTTGAATGCCCTGGCCACGAATCGGCCTCATCCCATCGCCTACACACCCTATGGCCATCGCCCGATCGAGAACGGTTTACTGAGCCTGCTCGGGTTCAATGGTGAACTGTGTGACCCGCTGACCGGGCATTATCATTTGGGGAAGGGGTATCGGCAGTTCAATCCGGTGTTGATGCGGTTCAACAGTCCGGACAGTTGGAGTCCGTTTGGGGAGGGGGGATTGAATGCGTATGGTTACTGTGAGAGTGATCCAGTGAATAAGTTTGATTCGTCTGGACACACACCTAAATTATTGAAAAATCTTTTAAGAGCGTTTGGATTGATGGGCGATTCATACAAGACACCAGCCCTGACAACAAAAACTGGAAACTTGCTTCAGAAAAACACCCGAAACAACATTGACCTAGCACTTCCAGAGAATGGAAAACCAGCGAACACTTTGAAGACACAGTACCTTCTAGACGCAAACCAGCAAAACTCTTACTACGATGTTGTTTACACACCTCACAGAAAAAAGGAAAACCATTTCAAAATTCTTACCAGAGAACAACTACGTGAACAAAGAAAAAACTATGCCAAGAAGGTCATAAAACACCACAGAAAAAACCCAACACCTAGCCCTACTGGACACACCCGAAAAGTAACTTTCGCAGAATCTCAAGAGGTACATGAATTCGACTATGCGGAACATGAGCCTCTTGGTGGATGGGAAAAAGTATCAGACATCAGAAGTAATCGTCGCTGATTCATACCCTGAGAAGCTGTATTTATTCAGCAGTTCGGCTTATCCGCCGTAAACCGCCGCGCCGGATTCACCGCCGCCCCAAACTCACGCAACGCCTTCGCACCGATCAGCAGCGGATAATTGAAGCTGCTGCGGTCGGTGAGGTTCACCTCAACCGTGCGCTTCACATTTCCCAGGCACAACTCCAGATCCACCACCGGCCGCTTGGTCGGCGCTGCCACGTCTTCGTCCTCGTCCTCCTCGGAGCGGGTCTTGATCTTGCTGATCCGCGCCACCTTGTGCTCGTACACCTTGTTGCTCGCATCCTTGGTGGCCAGGCGGAAACGCACCCAGTCCTCGCCATCGCGGGTGAAGGTTTCGATGTCTTTGGCCGACAGCGACGCGGTCAGGGCGCCGGTGTCCATCTTGGCCTTGAGCACTTCGCCGCCGATTTCCGGCAGGGCGATGTATTCGTAGCGCCCGTAGAGGGTCGGTTCGGCGGCCATGATGGGCAGGGCGACGAGGGACAGCAGTGCGAGCAGGGATTTCACGTGAGGGTTGTCCTTGAGAGAGGGGCAGCGAGATTTTAGACAGTCCGCCAGCTATTCGTTCGTTCTTCAGATCGCTTTCGCGAGCAGGCTCGCTCCTACAGGTTCTGCGTAAAACCTGTGGGAGCGAGCCTGCTCGCGAAGAGGCCAGTACCGTCACCCGGGTATCTGAACCCGGTAGCTTTACTCCAGCCTACCGCCAACAACGTGAAACATTCGTCACCCCCGATTTGGCCTGCCGCCCGAAGCTGCTTATCATGGCGCGCCCATCCGTTTCCACGAGTGACCTATGCGCCGCCTGCTCACCGGCAGTTTCGTGACCCTGCTGCTTTTACTCAACACCCTGGTCCTGATCGGGCCCTTGATGGTGTTTGCCCTGCTCAAACTGGTCCTGCCCGGCCGCTTTCGCGATTACGCTTCATGGGCGGTGATGTGGATCGCCGAGACCTGGTCGGAAATCGACAAGCTGATCTTCCGCCTGTGCATTCCCACGCAATGGGACATTCGCGGGGGAGATGGCTTGCGGCGCGATACCTCGTACCTGGTGGTCAGCAACCATCAATCCTGGGTCGATATTCCCGCACTGATCCAGACGCTGAACCGGCGTACGCCCTTCTTCAAGTTCTTCCTCAAGAAAGAGCTGATCTGGGTGCCCTTTCTCGGCCTGGCCTGGTGGGCGCTGGATTTCCCGTTCATGAAGCGCTACTCCAAGGCTTTTCTGGACAAACACCCGGAACTGGCGGGCAAGGACCTGGAAATCACCCGCCAGGCCTGCGAACTGTTCAAGCGCCAACCGGTGACTGTGGTGAATTACCTGGAAGGCACTCGCTTCACCGAGGCCAAGCGCTCTCAGCAACAGTCTTCCTTCACCCACCTGCTCAAGCCCAAGGCCGGTGGCGTGGCGTTCGTGCTGGCGGCCATGGGCGAACAGCTCGATGCCATCCTCGACGTGACGGTGGTGTATCCACAGCAGGACATTCCGGGGTTCTGGGATTTGCTCAGCGGCAAGGTGCCGAGAATCATCATCGATATCCAGACCCGCGAACTCGACCCGGCGCTTTGGCAGGGCGATTACGAAAACGATCCGCTGTTTCGTGAGAAGGTCCAGAACTGGGTCAACCAGCTCTGGACCGAGAAGGACGAGCGCATCGACGCCTTGCGCGCCGAACGCCCCTGATCAGCTGCCGATACCGGCGCCCCAGATCCCGCCCAGGCTTTGCAGCAACGCCCCGCCGACGCCCTGCTGACCGAGGTATTGCAAAATCACCGGGGTGAACAGGCCGATCATGCCGGTGTCCATGCCCAGGGCGCCGAAGGCGTTGTTGAGGTCATTGGTGTCCTTGACGTTGCCCAGGGCGTTATCCAGCCCCGCTGCCTTGCCGCTCGAACCGAGCAAACCGGCGAGCGCGCCCAACTCCCCGCCGCCGGAGAGCATGTCGATCCCCTGCACGCTCTTGGCCAGTTCCGAGTAGTCGGTCGAACTCAACTGGTTCTTGGCCAGCCCGAGCATCGCCCCGGCACCGCCGACGGCTTGTTGAGGGGTCACGTTCAACTGGCTCAGGGCGCCCAGCAAGTCGGCTGTCTCGGCAGTCGGCGCCGCTTGCGTGGCTGCGTTGTCGCCTTTCATGCCGGAAATGGCATTGGCCGCATCGCTCAAGCTGAACTGAGCAAAAACCGGGCTGGCCGCCAGGGTCATGAGCGATGCCAGTGCAAAACCGCGTGAAACCTTCATCCAGACACCCTCAATGAAAACCGCCCGGAAATGGGCGGCGAAAAACTGTCCGTTGGACTGGCAAGCCGATGGATTGTTCCGTACCCCTTGTGGGAGCGGGCTTGCTCGCGAATGCGGTGTATCAGTGGAAATCAACGTATCTGACACATCGCATTCGCGAGCAAGCCCGCTCCCACAAAAAACAATCGTCCTGCGCTGCATCCAGTCGAGGCCCTGCTGCGTATATCAATCACGGACAGACAGCCCTGGCCGATTCTCCCCAAAAGGATCACCCCCATGAAACGCACCTCGATCAAAACTCCGTTGATTGCCAGCCTGCTGACCCTGGCCCTTGGCGGCGCTTTCGCACTGAGCAGCGTGTGAGCGGCAACCATGAGCCCGGATAACGTGATGGTCGGTGGCCAAACCATGCTGCCGAGCAAGGACATCGTCGATAACGCGGTCAATTCCTCCGATCACACCATGCTGGTCGCCGCCGGCAAACTCGACATGGCAACCCTGGCCGGGAAGATCAAGGTTGGTGGCGGCAAGGCCGAACTCACCACCGTCGCGGGCGGCAAGCTGTGGGCGATGCGTGCTCTACAACCGCGACGATGCCCGCTACAGCGCCACCCTCGTCAGCGCCGACGCTCAGCCTGCGCTGAAGGTTCAGGCGCATGAGAACTACCTGCAAGTTGAGCCGCTGACGTTGGCGGCGATTGATCCGGGGCGCAGTCTGGAACCGAAGGATGGTTCGCCGACCGGGCAACCGACAGGACCGGTGTTGTATCAAGGGGCACTGGCTAAACTTTAAAGAAACAGAGAGCCATCTACAAAAAATTGTATGGGCTAAAAAAACACTAGATAACTACTCGAATCCAACTGAAACCTATCACTTCTGATCGTTACTAATTCCATCTGACTAGCACAGAGTTCCCCGTTGGACCAAAGGACACATCGGGAAGCTCAATCAATGCATTACAACCGCAAAACAATGATAAGCCACTATTATTACGATCCACTTGATCGACTAATCGCTTCTACTAATTGGAAACAAGCGAGCACTGAATACTTCTATTTGAAAGATCGCTTGGCTACCCAAATTCAAGGTACTGAACAACACTCAATTTACCAACATGGGGATCAACTGCTGGCGCAGCTCAACAGCAAGAACTATACAGTCGAAGCCAGTTTGATTGCCTCCGACCAACAACGTTCGGTATTGAGTGCACTTGATAACATTGGCCACCATCCTTGCACATACACACCTTACGGCCATCGCGACTCGCTCAGCGGTCAGCCAAGTCTGCTTGGTTTTAACGGCGAACAACCAGATCCGGTGACGGGTTGGTATTGGCTGGGAAATGGATATCGGGCGTTTAATCCGGTGTTGATGCGGTTTAACTGCCCGGACAGTTTGAGTCCGTTTGGGGAGGGTGGGTTGAATGCGTATGCATATTGCGTTGGCGACCCGGTGAATCGTGAAGATCCGACAGGTCATGTCAGCTGGCTCAGCTTGATGCGTAAACATTTTCCTCACGTCGTAGCCATCGCTGATAGAAAAAGTGTGCTACCCAACACTTTGGATAAAAGAAGTGCATTGAAAGCTGGTACTTCCAAAATAGTCGAGGCGCCCCCCTCTGCGACATACAAATCTCCCTCCATCAGGAAAACCAAAAGCTCGAACCACTTCACATCTAAAAAAACCGAAGCTCGGAACCCTGCCAATCAAAAAGCTATTACGCCGCAACAATCGCCTTCATGGACCTACTCAAAAAAAGGAGCCACATTCAAAAATGGCCTGACAGAGTCCGAACAGACAACGTTTGACACCTTCCAGAACCTTATAAAAAACCAGGGTCTATCACCGGCAGATGCTGCAAAAATGGCGGGCGACAGCAATTACAAACAACTCGACAACCGATTCAACATCTATCAAATCCGTCTTAGTCAAAAAAACAGAGTTCTGTTTGAAATTAATGACCTGAACGTAAAGGTAAGACAAGTGGGAGGACACACTTGAATCACCCAAGTTGAAATCGCTAAAAATATACCTGCAATAACCTAAAGACTAAAAAAGGGCGACATTAGGTCGCCCTTTCAGGGCTAACTGGCTTTACGCCGCACTAAACAACCTATGCGGATCAATCACAAACCTCTTCGGCACACCCGCATCAGACAGGCTGATCACCTGCACGCCCCCCACTTCGGCAATGTTTATGCGGTCCCACATGATCACCTGCATCAGCCTCGCCAACCAGACAACCAACGGGGCCGGTTCTCTATCAAGGTACGTTGGCGGCGCTGTGACCCTATCAACTCTGCTAGTAGGCAGTTCCGGCTGATTGCGCCAAAGTAACTCTTGAATCGACGGAGTTTTCCGGGAGCCCGGCCAATGCCACGTCAAAACATGAAATCGCTCTGCAGCTATCGGTATGACCCACTGGATCGACTGGTTGCATGCGCAACTTCGGCGCAGGCAAGCACCCAGCGTTTCTACCTGAAAGATCGCCTGGTTACTGAAGTTCAGGGCACGGTCAAGCGTTCGATCCTGCAGCACGAAGATCAACTGCTGGCGCAGCAACAGCGTCAGAACGGCACCTTGGAAACAGGTATGTTCGCTACGGATCAACAGCGCTCGGTGTTGAACGTGCGGGATATGAACCGACCCAATCCTCTGGCCTACACACCCTACGGGCATCGCGTATTAGGCAATGGTTTGCTCAGCCTGCTCGGCTTCAACGGCGAACGGCCGGATCCGGTGACGGGGTGGTATTTGTTGGGCAATGGATTCCGGGCCTATAGCCCGGTGTTGATGCGGTTTATCTGTCCGGACAGTGCGAATTTCAGTCCGTTTGGCAAGGGTGGGTTGAATGCCTATGCATATTGCGTGGGAGATCCGGTGAACAGGAGCGACCCGACGGGCCACTTTGGAAAGTGGTTCAGGCGATTTGCTAATCGACTGACACGCCGGCAAAGCCGAATTCGAGTGAACCCGTCCAAGGGTGTTGCCGATAAAACTCCCGTAAAAGTCGTCCCACCTGAAGGACCTCAGGTCGCTGCCACGCAACGGCCTCAACTCCCAGGAAATGCTGTTGCAAGGCTGAATGAAAACATTCCCCAACAGCCCCCTCCTTCTACACCACCGGTCCCGAGAGGAAATTCAACCCCCACCAGTACTACACCGAATAGAGCGCCAGTAACAGTGCAAACACTGATAGACGTTAGGCGTTTTGAGTTGCGGCGCTACAGGTTAACCCTGGAACATAATCCAGACATGCCGTACGACTTGCGCAATAAACATGAGGTCTATCACGACAACATGATGAACACACTTAATCAGCAATTACTTGATTTATAACGCGACTGCTCTGCGGAACAGTGGAACTTGACTGCTGTGAGCGTATTTGACTATCAGATCTGCTAGTGGGCAAAGCCCGAGGATTGCGCGACAGTGAAGCGAGGATCGATCTGGGGCGCCACCATGCCGCGTAACCTCATCTTGGTTAAACATCAGTACGACGCTCTGAATCGACTGGTCGCCAGCACAGCTTCGGCGCAAGACGCCGACCTGCGTGTTTACCGCAAAGATCGTCTGGTCACCGAGGTTCAGGGCCCAGTGAAGCGTGGGATCCTGCGACACGAAGATCAGCTGCTGGCGCAGCAGCAGCGCCAGGGCAACACGGCGGTGGAGACAGCTCTGCCAACCACTGATCAACAGGGCTCGGTGTTGGGCGTTCAGACCGCCACCCAACTTCATCCTCTCGCCTACACACCTTACGGTCATCGCCCGCTCGGCAACGGTTTGCTCAGTCTGCTCGGCTTCAATGGTGAACGGCCGGATCCGGTGACAGGGTGGTATCTGTTGGGGACTGGATACCATCGTCCGTTCAATCCGGTGTTGATGCGGTTTAACAGCCCGGACAGTTGGAGTCCGTTTGGGGAAGGCGGGGTGAATGCCTATGCATATGGCCTCGGGGACCCTACCAATCAGATAGATAAGTCAGGTCATGCGCCTACATTCATTAGTACGTTGATGAACTTTCTGGGGATTAAGCCTGGCAATGGATTTAAACGCCTTTCTACCAGCACGACCCGTTCGAGCGTTACACAACTCGCGCGCCCAAATAGCGCGACCGGTTTAATCGACCTTGGATTCGAAGGCGCGGAGGACGCAACGGGAGCCATTTCAACGCCGCGGGCGGGGCTCGGTGACGGGTCTCTTCAGCACCAGCCGGCGTCAAAAATCCCGAAAAAAATACGAGACAAACAATCTAAATTAGACCGAGCAAAATCCAAATTAGAAAAAACGAACACCCAATTAAGCACAGTGCGAAATTCGTTGACATACAAACTCAACGCCAGCTACAAACCAAGTTTCGAAGTACAAAATATCTTAGATAATGCAGAGACTCGAGCTCTTGCTCGAAAACAGCACCTGACAAATAAAATCAAACGCCTGGAATCCGAGCTAGCCCCCTATTCCGCCAGCACTCAAAACTCAAACATCAGGAGTAAATAATACGGCTGATGCCGCCCAATCTACTTCAGAAAGTATCTAAGCCACACTAAGCACCTTATGCGGCTCAATCAAAACCTATTCGTCACGCTTGCACCGATTGGCGGTTGCAGTCCATCAGCGCAAGCGCCGCGATCATCAATAACTATCACATCTGATAGTAGGCATCGCCCAGGGATTGCGCGACAGTGAAACCCTGAATCGACCCGGAGCCCAGCCATGCCGCGCACTCTCACTCTGGTTCAACATCAATACGACGCACTGAATCGGCTGGCCGCCAGTACACCTTCGGCACAAGACACCGCCCTGCGCTTTTACCGCAAAGATCGCCTGGTCACCGAGGTTCAGGGCACAGTCAAGCGCGGTATCCTGCGGCACGAAAATCTGGTGCTGGCGCAGCAACAACACCGGTGTAGCACGGCTGCGCAGAAAGGCCTGCTCGCCACTGATCAACAGGGCTCGGTGCTGAGCGTACAAACCGCCACTCAACTTCATCCCCTCGCCTACACACCTTACGGTCACCGTTCGCCCGCCAATGATTTGCTCAGCCTGCTCGGCTTCAATGGTGAATTCCCGGATGCTGTGACGGGGTGGTATTTGTTGGGGACCGGGTATCATCGACCGTTCAATCCTGTGCTGATGCGGTTTATCTGCACGGATAGCTGGAGTCCTTTCAAGGAGGGAGGATTAAATACGTATGCGTATTGTGAAGGTGACCCGGTAAACCAAAAAGACCCCGAAGGTCATATGTCCGTGAAGCAGCTAGTGGCACTTTTCGATGCAAAACAAGCGCCCCAATCACTTCCTACTGTAAATCCATCGAGAGCAAGGGGAGGAATGCCAAAAAAAATAAATAAACTAGCGACCGACATACTCACTTACGAGGATACTTCCTCTAGCGGCAATCTAAGGCTCACGATCGATGCTCACGGCGTAAAAGCACCGGGGTCAAAAGCATTCATGGTGCATAACGGGGGAAACCTTTTAAATCCAAAACAGCTTCACGCAAAATTGCTCTCAAACGGGATCAAGCTGGACAGTTATAACAGTCTCCGTCTATTAGTCTGCGATAGCACCACTTACGGAACTAAGTCATTCGCAGCTTCTTTTGCCAAAATAACCAGCAAGCCCACCAAGGGATATATTGGCACCGTAACACCTTTAAAAAACAGGGATCTAAGAGATATTCTCGGAATAATTCGTCTGGGAGAGGCAAAACGCAACGTAGAACGAATTGGTTCAATTATTGATAAAACCGGGAACTTCCAGCCTGTAAAATTTACGAAATCCGGAAAAATTATCCCATGAGTGCATGGCAAACAAATCATCAAAACATTGAAATGATTGCCACCGGCTTCGGCGATGTCGATGCGATCCCTGCCAACATAAACCGATCAATACGTTGAAAGCCTTAAACAAAAAGGCGGCTTCCGCCGCCCTTCTGCTTTGCTAATACCCTTACGCCGCACTAAACAACTTATGCGGATCAATCACAAACTTCTTCGGCACGCCCGCATCAAACTCGCCATACCCCTCAGGCGCCTGATCCAGGCTGATCACCTGCACGCCCACCACTTCGGCAATGTTGATGCGGTCCCACATGATCGCCTGCATCAGCTGGCGGTTGTATTTCATCACCGGGGTCTGGCCGGTGTGGAAGCTGTGGGATTTGGCCCAGCCGAGGCCGAAGCGGATGCTCAGGCTGCCCATTTTCGCGGCGGCGTCCACGGCACCCGGATCTTCGGTGACGTACAGGCCGGGGATGCCGATTTTTCCGGCCACCCGTACCACGCCCATCAGCGAGTTGAGGACGGTGGCCGGGGCTTCGTGTTTCACGCCGTCGTGGCCGTGACCACGGGCTTCGAAGCCGACGGCGTCGATGGCGCAATCCACTTCCGGTTCGCCCAGCAACGCGGCGATCTGTTCGTGCAGCGGAGTGTCGAGGGAAAGGTCGGCGATTTCGAAGCCCTGGGCCTTGGCGTGGGCCAGGCGCACGGTGTTGACGTCACCGACGATCACCACCGCCGCACCCAGCAGGCGAGCGGAAGCAGCAGCCGCCAGGCCGACCGGGCCGGCACCGGCGATGTACACGGTACTGCCAGGACCAACGCCCGCGGTCACGGCGCCGTGGTAACCGGTGGGCAGGATGTCGGAGAGGCAGGTCAGGTCGCGGATTTTTTCCATCGCGCGATCACGGTCCGGCAGTTTCAGCAGGTTGAAGTCGGCGTACGGCACCAGCGCGTATTCAGCCTGGCCGCCGGTCCAGTCGCCCATGTCGACGTAACCATAGGCACCGCCCGGGCGAGCCGGGTTAACGCTCAGGCACACGCCGGTGTGCATTTCCTTGCAGGAGCGGCAGCGCCCGCACGCCACGTTGAACGGTACGGACACTAGGTCGCCAATTTGCAGGTTTTCGACGTCGCGGCCCTTCTCGATCACTTCACCGGTGATTTCGTGACCCAGGACCAGACCGGTTTGAGCGGTGGTACGACCACGCACCATGTGCTGGTCGGAACCACAAATGTTGGTGGACACCACGCGCAGGATGACGGCGTGCTCGATCTTCCTGCCGCGCGGGTCCTGCATTTTCGGATAGTCGATTTTCTGTACTTCGACCTTGCCAGCGCCGAGATACACCACACCACGATTGCCAGACATGCTTTCACCTCGCTGTTGTTTTTATGGATCCGCGTTGCCCAGGCAGGCAGCGCGTTAAGTGCTCGGGTACAGATGCTGTTTCTTGTGTTGCTTGTCAGGGCCTCTTCGCGAGCAAGCCCGCTCCCACATTTGACCGCGTCCTCCTGTGGGAGCGGGCTTGCTCGCGAAAGCGATCTAAAGAACGACCGTGCGATTGGCGTTCAAGAACACCCTTCTCTCAATGTGATAACCCACCGCCCGCGCCAGGGTCAGGCCTTCGATATCCCGCCCCTTGGCAATCAG
Organism: Pseudomonas fluorescens; assembly: GCF_902498195.1. Taxonomy (GTDB): domain Bacteria; phylum Pseudomonadota; class Gammaproteobacteria; order Pseudomonadales; family Pseudomonadaceae; genus Aquipseudomonas; species Aquipseudomonas fluorescens_BU. The sequence goes on from NZ_CABVIY010000010.1 coordinate 127,088, forward strand.
GTCTTCGGGGTAATGGCTGTGATCCACCACCTCGACGCCCTGGGCAATGATCGGCCCTTCATCCAGGTCGTTGTTGATGTAATGCGCCGTGGCGCCGACCAGTTTCACGCCCTTGTTGTAGGCCTGGTGATAGGGCTTGGCGCCTTTGAAACCCGGCAGCAGGGAGTGGTGAATGTTGATCGCCTTGCCATCGAGCTTGCGGCACAGCTCCGGCGACAGGACCTGCATATAGCGCGCAAGGATCACCAGTTCGGCACCGGCCTCTTCGATCACCTGCAACACCTGACGCTCCTGCGACGGTTTGTCGTTCGGGTCCAGGGGGAAATGGTAGTACGGAATCTGATGCCAGTCGGCCAGCGGCTTGAGGTCCGGATGGTTGGAAACCACGGCGGCCACGTCCATCGACAACTGGCCGATACGCTGGCGGTAGAGCAAGTCGTTAAGGCAGTGATCGGCCTTGGAGACCATGATCACCACTTTGGGCCGATAGTGCGGCGGGGTCAGCTCGAAGATCATGCCGAAGGCTTCACCGCGCTCGGCCAGGCCCGCGCGAAATGACTGCTCGTCGAAGCCGTCAGGCTGGCGAAATTCCACGCGAATGAAGAAACGGCCCGAGAGCCGATCGTCGAAGGAGTGGTGTTCGGTGACGTAGCAGCCCTGCTCGAACAGAAAGCGGGTCACCGCGTCCACCGTGCCGAGCACGCTGGGGCAGTCGGCGGTCAGAATCCATGTGTCTGGGGCGCGGCTCATAGTGCGGTGACTCCTGAAACATTGATAGTCGATGCAACACCTTGTGGGAGCGGGCTTGCTCGCGAATGCGGCGTGTCAGTCACCTTGATGCCAACTGACCCACCGTATTCGCGAGCAAGCCCGCTCCCACAAGGAGGAGTGTCAGTCCTGGACGCTCAGGCCGAACTCGGCGGAAGCATCCTGCAACCACAACCACCAGTAATCCGAGAAGCTGCGGCGGATCAGCAGTTCCCAGGTGTCTTCGGCGGTGTGGCGGATCACCAGTTGCGACTTGGCGAACACCGTACCGACCGCCTTGCCCACCGGGAAGTTGTTGGGGTGCACGTCGTAGCTGGTGGATTTCATCAGCACCTGGCGCACGTTCGGGCCGCTCAGTTCGAGGATCTGCTGGCCGCCGCTGACGTTGACGATCTGGATGTGCAGGTCGCCCAGCGCTTCACGCAGCTTTTTCTCCGCGGCGAACTCTTCGCCGGTCGGGACAATCAGCAGCCACTCGTCCGGGCCCATCCATTGCAGGCTGGTTTCACCCTTGACGATGACGGTCAACGCACTGGGCAATTCGATGCCCAGGGCCTTGTGCACGCCGGCGGCGAACGCGGCATCGTGGCCATCGCCACGGATCGTCAGGTGGCCCAGGAGTTTTTTCTCGCGCACGGTCACGCCGGCGCTCTTGCGACCCTTGCCCACCAGGCTGGCGAGGTCGGCGTGATGCAGCGACGACTCGGCCTTGGCCCCGGAGGTTGGGCGTTGTTGGTAAACATTGGCTGCGGTCATAAAGCACCTTTCCTGAATTCTGTTGGTTCCGGCCCTTGTGGTGGCTGTACCGCCGCCTTCGCGAGCAAGCCCGCTCCCACATTCGACCGCATTCCCCTGTGGGAGCGGGCTTGCTCGCGAATGGGCCGACTCGGTGTCATGCCCATCCACAAGCACTGAAGCCACTAAACGTTCTGGCGCTCACCCTTCGGATCGAAGAACACCGAAGAAACGATTTCCGCCTCGATCACGCTGCCGTCCGCCAGTGGCGCGAACACACGCTCACCCATGCGGTTGAGGCCGCCCTTGACCACGCCCATGGCAAACGAATAGCCCAGGGAGTTGTGCAGGTAGCTGGAAGTCACGTGACCAACCATGGTCATCGGGATCGCCTGTTTGGTGTTGAACACCAGTTGCGCACCTTCCGGCAGCCACTTGTTCGGGTCGATCGGCTTGAGGCCGACCAGCTGTTTACGCTGATCACGCACGCAGTCTTCACGGTTCATCCCGCGCCAGCCGATCCACGAGAACGGTTTGGTGCGACCGACACACCAGCCCATGTTCAGGTCGTCCGGGGTCATCGAGCTGTCAGTGTCCTGGCCGACGATGATGAAGCCCTTCTCGGCCCGCAGCACGTGCATGGTTTCGGTGCCGTACGGGGTCAGGTTGTATTTCTTGCCGGCGTCGACGATTTTCTCGAGCACGCCCATCGCGTAGTCGGCTTGCACGTTGACTTCGTACGACAGCTCACCGGTAAACGAAATCCGGAAAATCCGCGCCGGCACGCCACCGACCAGGGCTTCTTTCCAGGTCATGAACGGGAAGGCTTCGTTGCTCAGGTCGGCGTCGGTGACTTCGCTGAGCAGCTTGCGGCTGTTCGGCCCGGACAGGGTCATGGTTGCCCAGTGATCCGTCACGGAAGTGAAGTACACCTTCAGCTCTGGCCATTCAGTCTGCGAGTAGATTTCCAGCCATTGCAGCACGCGTGCAGCGCCGCCGGTGGTGGTGGTCATCACGAAATGGTTGTCGGCGAGACAGGCGGTCACGCCGTCGTCGAACACCATGCCGTCTTCTTTACACATCAGGCCGTAGCGCGCCTTGCCCACGTCGAGCTTGGTCCAGGCGTTGGTGTAGATGCGGTTGAGGAATTCGCGTGCATCCGGGCCCTGGATGTCGATCTTGCCCAGGGTCGAGGCGTCCAGCAGGCCGACGCTGTCGCGCACGGCTTTGCATTCGCGTTTCACGGCGGCATGCATGTCTTCACCGGATTTCGGGAAGTACCAAGGGCGCTTCCACTGGCCGACGTCTTCGAACTCGGCGCCGTTTTTCAGGTGCCACTGATGCAGCGCGGTGTAGCGCACCGGCTCGAAGATGTGCCCACAGTGACGACCGGCCACGGCGCCGAACGTCACCGGCGTGTAGTTCGGACGGAACATGGTGGTGCCCATCTGCGGGATGGTCACGTTCAGCGAACGGGCGGCGATGGCCAGGCCGTTGACGTTGCCGAGCTTGCCCTGGTCGGTGCCGAAGCCTAGCGCGGTGTAGCGCTTGACGTGCTCGACCGACTCGAAGCCTTCGCGGGTCGCCAGTTCGATGGCGGCGGCGGTGACGTCGTTTTGCAGGTCGACGAATTGCTTCGGTGCCCGTGCGGTGTTCTTTTCGTGTGGCACCTGGAACAGCGCCAGGGTCGGCTCTTCCAGACGCGACAGGGCTTTGGGCAGAGTCGCTTCGACCACACCGAAACCGGCTTCGCTGGCGGCGCGCACGCCCCCTTCAAAACCATCGGCCAAGGAATCGGCCAGACCGTAGACGCCGTTGATGCCACCGACGCACACGCGTTTCTGCGGTGCTTCGCCCGGAACGAAACCGAGGATGTCTTCACGCCAGGTCGGCTTGCCGCCCAGGTGCGAAGCCAGGTGAACCACCGGGCTGTAGCCGCCGGAGCTGGCCACCAGGTCACACTCCAGCCATTCGCCCGGGCTGGTGACTTTGTGCCCTTTCACATCAATGGCTGCAACGCGGGCAGCGGTGACGTGCTTGCTGCCACGGGCCTCGATCACGGCGCTGCCGGTGAGGATGCGGATGCCCTTGGCGCGTGCTTCTTCCACCAGCGCACCGCGCGGGTTGCTGCGGGCGTCGGCGATGGCCACCACTTGCAGGCTGGCATCCAGCCAATCCAGGGCCACGCGGTAGGCGTGGTCGTTGTTGGTGCTCAGCACCAGCTTCTTGCCCGGTGCCACGCCGTAGCGGCGAACGTAAGTCGAGACCGCGCCAGCGAGCATGTTGCCCGGCACGTCGTTGTTGCCGTACACCAGCGGACGCTCGTGGGCGCCGGTCGCCAGGACCACGCGCTTGGCGCGGACACGGTGGATGCGCTGACGCACCTGGCCAATCGGTGCGCGGTCGCCGAGGTGATCGGTGAGGCGCTCGTGAATGGTCAGGAAGTTATGGTCGTGGTAGCCGTTGACCGTGGCGCGCGGCAACAGCAGCACGTCCGGGGTGTTCTTCAGCTCGGCGATGACGCTGGCGACCCACTCGGTCGCAGGCTTGCCGTCGAGGCTTTCGCGGGAGTCGAGCAGGCTGCCGCCGAACTCTTCCTGTTCATCGGCGAGGATCACCCGGGCGCCGCTGCGCGCAGCCGCCAGTGCAGCCGCCAGACCCGCAGGGCCAGCGCCGACGATCAGCACGTCGCAGTGCTGGTTCATGTAGTCGTAGGTGTCCGGATCGTTCTCGGTCGGCGAGCGGCCAAGACCGGCAGCCTTGCGAATGTACTTCTCGTAAGTCATCCAGAACGATTGCGGGTACATGAAGGTTTTGTAGTAGAAGCCCGGCGGCATCAGCTTGCCGCCGACCTTGCCGAGAATCCCCATCATGTCGTTGTTCACGCTCGGCCAGCCGTTGGTGCTGGTGGCGACCAAACCTTGATACAGCGCTTGTTGCGTGGCGCGTACGTTCGGGATTTGCGTGGCTTCGGTGGCGCCGATCTGCAGCACTGCGTTCGGCTCTTCGGCACCGGCGGCGAAGATGCCTCGCGGACGGGAGTACTTGAAGCTGCGACCGATAATGTCGACGCCGTTGGCCAGCAGTGCAGCGGCCAGGGAGTCGCCTTCGAAGCCTTTGTAGCTCTGGCCGTTGAAGGTGAAGCTCAGGACTTTGTTGCGGTCGATCCGTCCGCCGTTGGACAGGCGATTGATCTGGCTCATACCTTCTCTCCCAGAGCCGTCGTAGCCGCTTTCGAGCTATCGGTCTTGTCGGTGAATTGTGGCTTGGTGCCGATCTTGTAGGTTTCGAGAATCTCGTAGGTCACGGTGTCGCGGGTGACGTTGAAGTACTGGCGGCAGCCGGCAACGTGATCCCACAGCTCGTGGTGCAGACCGCGCGGGTTGTCGCGGAAGAACATGTAGTCGCCCCACTCCTCGTCGGTGCAGCTGTTCGGGTCCAGTGGACGCGGGATGTGCGCCTGGCCGGAGGCGTGGAATTCCTCTTCGGAGCGCAGTTCGCCGCAGTGAGGACAGAAGATATGCAACATGGTGGATTTCTCCTGTTAGTGGGCAACCGCAGCAGCGCCGTGTTCATCGATCAACGCACCGTTGTGGAAACGGTCGATGGAGAAAGGGGCGGCCAGCGGGTGCATTTCGCCCTTGGCCAGGCTCGCGGCAAACACGTTGCCCGAACCAGGTGTTGCCTTGAAGCCGCCGGTGCCCCAACCGCAGTTGAAGAACATGTTCGGCACCGGGGTTTTCGAAATGATCGGGCAGGCATCCGGCGTGGTGTCGACGATGCCGCCCCACTGACGGTTCATGCGTACGCGCGACAGCACCGGGAACATCTCGACGATGGCCTGGATGGTGTGCTCGATCACCGGGTACGAACCACGCTGGCCGTAGCCGTTGTAGCCGTCGATACCGGCGCCGATCACCAGGTCGCCCTTGTCGGACTGGCTGATGTAACCGTGCACGGCGTTAGACATGATCACGCTGTCGATAATCGGTTTGATCGGCTCGGACACCAGCGCTTGCAGCGGGTGCGATTCGATCGGCAGGCGGAAACCGGCCAGCTTGGCCATGTGCCCGGAGTTACCGGCAGTCACCACGCCGACGCGCTTGGCGCCGATGAAGCCCTTGTTGGTTTCGACACCGATGCACACGCCGTTTTCCTTGCGGAAACCGATCACTTCGGTCTGCTGGATCAGGTCCACGCCCAGTGCGTCGGCGGCACGGGCAAAGCCCCAGGCCACGGCATCGTGACGGGCCACGCCGCCGCGACGCTGGACGGTGGCGCCCATCACCGGGTAGCGGGTGTTCTTCGAGCAGTCCAGGTACGGAATCTCGTCGGCCACTTGCTTGGCATCGAGCAGCTCGCCATCGACGCCGTTGAGGCGGTTGGCGCTGACCCGACGCTCGGAATCACGGATGTCCTGCAGGGTGTGGCACAGGTTGTAGACGCCACGCTGGGAGAACATCACGTTGTAGTTCAAGTCCTGGGACAGGCCTTCCCACAGTTTCATCGCGTGTTCGTACAGGTGCGCCGACTCGTCCCACAGGTAGTTGGAGCGAACGATGGTGGTGTTGCGCGCGGTGTTACCGCCGCCCAGCCAGCCCTTTTCGACCACGGCCACGTTAGTGATGCCGTGTTCCTTGGCCAGGTAGTAGGCGGTCGCCAGACCGTGCCCGCCACCGCCGACGATGACCACGTCGTAGACCTTTTTCGGGGTCGGCGTGCGCCACATGCGCTGCCAGTTTTCATGGTGGCTGAGGGAGTGTTTGAAGAGGCCGAAGCCTGAGTAGCGTTGCATAGTCATTTACTCCAAAACCGCACTCAGCGATAAACCGGGAAGTCTGCGCACAGTGCCGAGACTTGCTGCGCAACGTTGGCTTCGACATCGGCGTCGCCGAGGTTGTCGAGGATGTCGCAGATCCAGCCGGCCAGTGTGACGCACTGGGTCACCTTGAAGCCGCGAGTGGTCACCGCCGGGGTGCCGATGCGCAGGCCGGAGGTCACGAACGGCGACTGTGGATCGTTCGGGACAGCGTTCTTGTTCACAGTGATGTGGGCGCGGCCGAGGGCTGCGTCTGCTTCTTTGCCGGTGAGGCCCTGACGGATCAGGCTGACCAGGAACAGGTGGTTATCGGTACCGCCGGACACTACATCGTAGCCGCGTTTGATAAATACGCCGGCCATGGCCTGGGCGTTGTCGATCACTTGCTGCTGGTAGGCCTTGAAGCCAGGCTCCAGCGCTTCCTTGAAGCACACCGCCTTACCGGCGATCACGTGCATCAGCGGGCCGCCCTGGGCACCGGGGAATACCGCGGCGTTGAGCTTCTTCTCGATTTCTTCGTTGGACTTGGCCAGGATCAGGCCGCCACGCGGACCGCGCAGGGTCTTGTGGGTGGTGGTGGTCACAACGTCGGCGTACGGCAGCGGGTTCGGGTAGAGGCCGGCGGCGACCAGACCGGCCACGTGGGCCATGTCGACGAACAGCAACGCACCGACTTTGTCAGCGATCTGACGGAAGCGCGGGAAGTCGAGGGTCTTGGAGTAGGCCGAGAAACCGGCAACGATCATCTTCGGCTTGCATTCGACGGCCAGGCGCTCGACTTCGTCGTAGTTGATCAGGCCGGTGTCGGTGTCGATGCCGTACTGCACGGCGTTGTACAGCTTGCCCGAGGACGACACCTTGGCGCCGTGGGTCAGGTGACCGCCGTGGGCCAGGCTCATGCCGAGGATGGTGTCGCCGGCGTTCAGCAGGGCCAGGTACACGGCGCTGTTGGCCGAGGAGCCGGAGTGCGGCTGCACGTTGGCGTAATCGGCGCCGAACAGCTGCTTGGCGCGTTCGATGGCCAGGGCTTCAACCTTGTCGACGTGCTCGCAGCCACCGTAGTAGCGCTTGCCCGGGTAGCCTTCGGCGTATTTGTTGGTCAGGCCGCTGCCTTGCGCTTCCATCACGCGCTTGCTGGTGTAGTTCTCGGACGCGATCAGCTCGATGTGATCTTCCTGACGTTGCTCTTCGGCATTCATCGCCGCCAGCAGTGCATCGTCGTAACCCTGGATCTGGTCTTGCTTGCTGAACATCGCGTCTCTCCCAGCGGCATCTATGCGCCATTCGTCTCGGTCAGGCACTGGCGTTACGGCAGTGCCCTTTGATAGCGATGGTATGACCGAGGCAGACAGGTCAAATGCCTATGGGCGCCACGTAAAGGTGCGTTTACGACATGGCGGGAAATGGACAGGCCGAGCACGCCCGCAAGATCGCCACGATCCCCTGTGGGAGCGGGCTTGCTCGCGAAAGCGGTGGGTCAGCAACATGAATGTCGCCTGACACGCCCCCTTCGCGAGCAAGCCCGCTCCCACAGGGTCAGGCGATTGCCTGGCGAACAGCGAGCAGCACCAGGAAATGCACGGGGTACAGGGCATACGCCCAGCGCTGCATCGGCGGTGGTTTTACGCCCTGGGCATGTCGCAACAGGAACAGCCCCAGCCATGGCGCAATCAGACAAGTGGCAACGGCCGCCATCGCCACGTGATTACCCAATCGAACGGAGTAGTACAGCACCTGCCATTGATTGGCCGCCAGACAGGCCAGCCCCGCAAACAGCGCGAAATACCACGGACGCCGGATCACCAGCAGCATCGCCAGCGGCAACATCACCCCGAAGAACCCGAACATCAGCTGCTGCGCAAATACGGCCGCGAGCACCACGGCACCGACCGCCAGCAGACGCGCCGGCAGGGTCCGGTCCTGCCAGCCGCGCACCACCAGCAGACCGAGTGCCAGCGTGGGCATCACATTCAACGTGTCGGGATGAGGAATGAACATTCGGTAGGGAATTTCACTCACCGCGCTAAACAACAGCAACCAGCCCAGGTAGCGCCATTGGCCGCCGGCCGTGACCCTCTGCGCCCGCGCCAGGTTGGCCGCCATCGCCAGGCAAAACCACGGGAACGCCAGGCGCCCCGGCACGTACAGCCAATCGGCGGTGTAACCGACATAGCGCAGGTGATCGAGCACCATGCACAGCAGCGCCAGCCACTTGAGCAGGTCCAGCGCTCCATCGCGCTGTTTCAAGTGCGGCTGTGTCACGTTCATAGACACGTGCATAATTGCCCGGCATCCCAGTAGTTTTCTGACAGTGACATCCCGTGCGCGTCCCGGATGATCTTCGGTACAGTGCGCACCCTCATTGACCACGTGACGCTTCACCATAAGCGTCCCGACCACGGAAGCAGGCCATGACCGACAAGAGCCAACAATTCGCCAGCGACAACTATTCCGGCATTTGCCCTGAAGCCTGGGCCGCCATGGAACAGGCCAATCATGGCCACCAGCGCGCCTACGGTGACGACGAATGGACCGCACGCGCGTCCGACGATTTCCGCAAGCTGTTCGAAACCGACTGCGAAGTGTTCTTTGCGTTCAACGGCACCGCCGCCAACTCCCTGGCCCTGTCGTCGCTGTGCCAGAGTTACCACAGCGTGATCTGCTCGGAAACCGCCCACGTCGAAACCGACGAATGCGGCGCGCCGGAGTTCTTCTCCAACGGTTCCAAACTGCTGATCGCCCGCACTGAAAACGGCAAGCTGACGCCGGAATCGATCCGCGAAATCGCCCTCAAGCGCCAGGACATTCACTATCCGAAACCCCGCGTGGTGACCCTGACCCAGGCCACCGAAGTCGGCAGCGTCTACACCCCGGACGAAATCCGCGCCATCAGCGCCACCTGCAAAGAGCTTGGCCTGAACCTGCACATGGACGGCGCACGATTCTCCAACGCGTGCGCGTTTCTCGGCTGCTCGCCCGCCGACCTGACCTGGAAGGCCGGCGTCGATGTGCTGTGTTTTGGCGGGACGAAAAACGGCATGGCCGTGGGCGAAGCGATCCTGTTCTTCAACCACAAGCTGGCTGAAGACTTCGACTACCGCTGCAAACAGGCCGGACAGCTGGCATCGAAGATGCGCTTCCTGTCCGCACCCTGGGTCGGGATCCTGGAAAACGACGCCTGGCTCAAATACGCCCGCCACGCCAACCACTGCGCGCAGCTGCTGGCCGAGCTGGTCAGCGACATTCCGGGCGTGGAACTGATGTTTCCGGTGCAGGCCAATGGCGTGTTCCTGCAACTGTCGGAACCGGCCATCGCCGCACTGACCGCCAAGGGCTGGCGCTTCTACACCTTCATCGGCAACGGCGGCGCACGCTTCATGTGCTCGTGGGACACCGAGGAAGAGCGTGTGCGGGAATTGGCGCGGGATATTCGGGAAGTGATGTCCCACTAAAACACGGGCTCACACAACCCCTGTGGGAGTGAGCCTGCTCGCGATGACGGAATCATATCCAACATCAATGTTGGCTGATCCACCGCAATCGCGAGCAGGCTCGCTCCCACAGGTTTCTACAGCGTCTATCAGAACTCGATCCGCACGTCCCCCTTCGGCACGCTGCAGCACGACAGGATGTAGCCTTCGGCTTCGTCTTCCTCGGTGATTCCGCCGTTGTGCTCCATCTCCACTTCGCCGCCCAGTTTCAACACCTTGCAGGTGCCGCAGATGCCCATGCCGCAGGCCTTGGGGATCAGCAAACCGGCCTTGGCCGCTGCGGCGTGGACCGTCTCGCCCGGTGCCACCCGAATGCTCTTGCCAGATGCAGTGAACTCCACCTGATGCAGGTCCGCCGCGTCCACTTCCGGCGCCTCGGCCGCTTGTTCGGCGTGTTCCACCGCGTCGGCGCGGGCCTCTGGCGGAGTCGCGCCGAACGATTCCTCGTGATAACGCTTCATATCGAAGCCGGCATTTTCCAGCAGGCGCTTGACGGCGGTCATGTACGGGGTCGGACCGCAGCAGAACACTTCCCGCTCAAGGAAGTCCGGCACCATCAGTTCCAGCATCTTGTGGTTGAGGTAGCCGCGATAACCGGCCCAGGGCTCGCCCATCCCGTGCTTCTCGCAAATCAGGTGCAGGCTGAAGTTCTCGATCCGCGAGGCCATGTGCTCCAGTTCGCGGTGATAGATGATGTCCTTGGGCGAACGGGCGCTGTGGATAAACGCCATGTCGACATTGCCGTTGGTGTCGTAGAACCAGCGCGCCATGGACATGACCGGCGTGATACCGACGCCGCCGCTGAGGTAAAGCACCTTGGGCGCGGTGAAGTCCATGGCATTGAACAGCCCGACCGGCCCGTGCACCGCCAGTTCCTGGCCTTCGTGCAGGGTGTCGTGCAACCAGTTCGAGACCTTGCCGCCCGGCACACGCTTGATCGTCACCGAAAAGCTGTACGGCACCGACGGCGAGCTGGAAATGGTGTACGAACGCATGATCGGCTGGCCTTCGATCTCCAGCTCCAGGGTGACGAATTGCCCCGGCTTAAAGAAGAACATGATCGGCTGGTCGGCCATGAAGCAGAAGGTGCGCACATCCCAGGTTTCCTGGATGACTTTGACGCAACGGACGATGTGCCGACCATTGGCCCAGGTCTGGGTGGTTACCGGGTTCAGGAAGCTGTTGGACATGCTGATCTCCACGGCCGACTGTCGGCCTTCATGTTGGCGATTCTGCGTATAGCGCGGATCACCCATTTACCTATCTGCGACATTGACATGCTTATCGCGACCAGCCCCCAACGACCGGGGCTTGCGCGTCGGGAACAGATTGCACCATGTCGCCCATGGATAAGGTTCTGGCCAGCGCCGGCCCCACACTCGCTCCATACCTGGACACATTCTTTACACCTTGCGTAGCTACCCAAAGCAGTACACCTGATTAGCCACTTTCGCCGGCCACGCAGATGGCCTTGAGGATTAAACGATGGACGTCACTACTACCCTGAGCCTGGGCGATCCGCTGGAACCCGCACGCAAGGCCACCGCCCAGATGCTGCAAGAGCGCGAGCGTACCTTCTCGCTGCCGCAGCCGTTTTACTCTGACGAGCGGCTGTTTGATATCGACATGCAGGAGATTTTCCAGAAAGAGTGGTTGATCGCCGGCATGACTTGCGAGATCCCCGCCAAGGGCAACTACCTGACGCTGCAGATCGGCAAGAACCCGATCATCGTGATCCGTGGCGCCGAAGGCGTAGTGCACGCGTTCCATAACGTCTGCCGTCACCGCGGCTCGCGCCTGTGCACCAGCGACAAGGGCAAGGTCGCCAAACTGGTCTGCCACTATCACCAGTGGACCTACGAGCTGGACGGTCGCCTGCTGTTCGCCGGCACCGAGATGGGCGACGACTTCGACATGAAGCAGTACGGCCTGAAACCGGTGAACGTGAAGACCGCTGGTGGCTACATCTTCATCAGCCTGGCGGAAAACCCGCCGGCCATCGATGACTTCCTGTCGACGCTCAACCATTACATGGAACCGTACGACATGGAGAACACCAAGGTGGCGATCACCACCACCTTGATGGAAAAGGCCAACTGGAAGCTGGTGCTGGAAAACAACCGCGAGTGCTACCACTGCAACGCGTCGCACCCGGAACTGCTGAAAACCCTGCTGGAATGGGACGACGTCACCGACCCGCGCGCCGATCAGGCGTTCAAGGACCACGTCGCCGCCTCCGCCGCGTCCTGGGAAGCCGAGAAGATCCCTTACGCCCACGCCAGCTTCGGCCTGCGCAACCGCATCGTGCGCATGCCGCTGCTCAAGGGCACCGTTTCCATGACCATCGACGGCAAACAGGGCTGCGCCAAGCTCATGGGCCGCATCAAGAACCCGGACCTGGGCTCGATGCGCATCCTGCACCTGCCGCACTCCTGGAACCACTGCATGGGCGACCACATCATCGTGTTCACCGTGTGGCCGATCAGCGCCAAGGAAACCATGGTCACCACCAAGTGGATCGTCCACAAGGACGCCGTCGAAGGCGTGGACTACGACGTGGACCGCATGCGCCAGGTGTGGGACGCCACCAACGACCAGGATCGTCGCCTGGCCGAAGAAAACCAGCGCGGGATCAACTCCACCGCGTACCAGCCGGGGCCTTACTCCAAGACCTATGAGTTTGGTGTGGTGAACTTTGTGGATTGGTACAGCGAGCGTCTGCTGAGCAACCTGGGCGCCGAACCTGCGCCGTATCTCAAGGGCGTTCCGGTTCAGGGCTAACGCCACCGCCCACCTGTAGGAGCGAGCATGCTCGCGATGAACCTGAGAACACCGCTGGGTGCCAGGTTGCCAACGTTATCGTTGACGTCCATCGCGAGCATGCTCGCTCCTACAGTGCTGTGTTCGCGCCCTCCCCTTTAGCACTGTACGAAATATGATCTATTCCGTTCAGCGCTATGCCCCGCAAGGCTCCCAGCCTTCCGCAAACAAGTTATCCACACCTCCACCCACAGCAAATGGGGACAACTGTGGAAAGCCTGCCAACTTTCTCCACAGAAACTGAAGAAAATCCGTGACTTATTCATAAGTACAGATCTGGACGAGGCGTGGTCATTTATTGATCAAACCGCTGAACATCAGACAGTCCGTGGCGTACAGCGGATGGCAAACACCTTATCCACAGAAGCGCCAACAGAGTTTGGGGGCAACTTTTCCACCGCTGTGGAAAACCGCTGAAAGCCGCGAAAAATGCGGGTTAAGGTACTGCTCAGCGCCGGAAAGCGCCTGATTGATCATTTTCTGATCAATGCTTCGAAAGCCACGGTTCATAAGGGCTGTAGCTTTAAGCGAACATCTTATCCACAGAAGCGCCAACAGAGATTGGGGGCAAGTCCTGTACTTATCCTCTGAAAAAACCCAGGAAAAACCGCAGCTTAGGCTGGTTGTTTTTTGAACTGGGGGCTACAGACGCCAGTTTGCATGGGCTGCAGCAAGGGACGAACACGTTATCCACAGAGGCGCTAACAGGGATTGTGGGTAAACACGTCAAAAGGGCCAGACTTATCCCGTCTTGTTCAAACACGACCGCCCCGCCTCGATATCCAGCGTCAACTCAAAATCATCAAACGCACGCCACCCCAGCAAAATGGACGGCACGTATCGCCCTGACACCCACGACGGCGGAATGGTGAAGCCTGGATAGAACTTGTAGGTGATCGACAGGCTATGGCCCGGCAGGGTCAGCTTCCCTTTGAAGGATTGATAACGCTGTGTATCGGCGGTGTTCGGGGGAGAGTGGCCAGGGGTCAACACCTGGACGACATTGACCTGCTCGCCCGGCAACGCCGAGGTCAGGTAGTCGACATTGCCGGTATCGACAATCGCCTGCGTCGCCCGGTTATCCAGGCGGGCGGCGACGGTCAGGCGTTGGTTGAGGTCCATGCGGGTGTAGACGATCGGTGATTCGCATCGTGGGGCGGGCGGTGGGTTGAACTCCAGGGTTTTGCGGGTGATTTTCAGCCGCCCCAGCTTGCTGATCAGGTCCAGCCCCAGCAGGTTGTCCCGATCGCTGACAAATACCAGCACGTTGCGCAGTTCACTGCCACCGATCTTGATCGACTCAAGAACCCCAAGCCGCGCGGACAGGTCGCTCTCGCCATAAAACGTGCTGTAGGTGTAGTGGGAGTCGGTCAGCAACCTGATCCCCATCAGCTTCGCGGTGTCTTGATTGACCCGGGTCTGCGGGGCACCGGTGTCGAGGACGAAGCGTGCCGCATGACCATTGCCCGCCTCAATGTCGACGAAGGGCAGGACCTCTTGGGCAATGAAAAAATCGCTGGCATACGGATGGATCCTCAGCACTTCGCGGCGCGAGGTTCTTTTCACCGTGAAATCCCCGGTCGCCCGCAGCGTCGAGAGAGACTGGTCGCCGAACATGGAAAACAGGACGTTGAGTTCTGGATCGGCCTCGATGGCCCGGGCGTGTTTGCGCTTGATCGACAGATAATAATCAGGCAGTTGGTTGGCGGCCTTGGTCTCGAACATTCGGGCGAGAACCGACACGGAGCAATTGAGGTTTTTCCCGGCATCCAGCACCTTGTCACACTGCTGTCGTAACTGTGCAATGGACGCTGTTTGCCCCGGCCCGGATTCGACCCAACGATAGAAATCGATCTCCGGGGAGTTCGATCGGGTGGCTGCCGTCAAGCTCGTGGACACGAGCGCAGCGAGGGCCAAGGCCAGCGTGAACGCTTTCATAGTCAACCCATTCATAAAAACGAGTTTTATGAGTAAGCGCTGAACGTCAAAAAGCTCCCCGACAGTCCCTTAACCTTCAAGCAGCGCACAGGAAAACTATAGCTCAGAGTCTTGTAGTTTCTTGCCCATTCCTGATCTCCCGAGCTTGATCTGGAAGAGCTGCGCCAACGCTGGAAGTCGACAACCGTGATTCTACGACAATGTCCTCCAATGGCATTTCAGGAGCTGCCCTGCCAGGCACTTGACCGGGTGCTTGCCCGCGTAGCAGGTTCCACCCACTGGCCTCTTTGGTTGCTTCCCAAAGCACGCGTCCTCTCGACTGCCCAGCCTCAGCTGCTGCCTTCATCCATGTCTGAGCCGGAGCGATACCCTGCAAGACGGCACCCGCCGTCGACGCCACTTGAGTGCCAACCGTTGCCAGGTTCGAGCCAAGTGGCAGTGCAACCGGCATTGGCGCAACCACAGCCGCAGGCAGCCCAGCGGCACGGGCCGGGATACCTAATGTGCTTGCCCAAAAACTCAATGTATTACCCACCCGGGTGAGCGTCGCCTGAGGTGTGCCTGCCACGATTGCCGCCGCAGATCTATTGACTGCCGCTGCGGCAAAACTGAAGTTATTCGCAAAGGCAACAACACTTCCAACTAGTGCAACCCAAAACCGTCCCGATGGATCGACGCGGCCCACAGGGCAGCCCGAGCAATACGCATAGGCATTCAGCCCCCCCTTGCCAAACGGGCTCAACCGATCCGGGCTGTGAAACCGCATGAGCATTGGGTTATAGACCCGATGCCCCTGGCCCAGGTGATACCACCCGGTTGAGCGTTCCTTGAGTTGCCCATTGAAGCCCGGATGCGTCATGGCCTGCCGTGGGCCGCTTTGCAAGCCGTAAGGGGAATAGGCGAACGGGTCGAGTCGACTGCCGTCCAGTTCGGCGAGAATGCTTTGCTGAAAGTCGGGCGCCAGCAACACGGTTCGGGAAAGTCGCTGCTGCGCCGAAGAAGGCTGCTTCGCTCGTTGATTCGCGCGCGAATTGGGCATTGGCGGTCTCCTGGATGAAACCTGAACGACCCGCTGCGGCATGCCCGATTCAGCGCTTGAACCACTGACGGACCCGGCTGGCGAGCGCAGGTATTGATAGATCAATACCCTAACAAACCGCCGTTAAAGCCGACACTATCAGTTCTGATAGTCAGCTACGGCCGATACATCAGGTAAGCCTCACCCGTCACCCGAATCATCGGATGTGGCGTGACCTGGCAGGTATCGACGATGCGAAAGCCATGGCGTTCGTAGAAACGCCGGGCGCCGCTGTTGGCGGCGTAGTCGATCAGGCTCAGGCCATTGAGCCCCAGCTGATTGGCGCGGTCGTAGGCGTACGCGAGGAAGACCTTGCCCAGGCCCTGGTTGCGCCAGTCCTCGTGCAGCGCCAGGCTGGAAATGTAGAGGGTGTCGGGAATTTCCATCGTGGCGTAGGGCGCCAGCACCGGGTCGGTCACCGGCACGGCGAACGGGTCGTGACGCATGACATAGCTGTGCATCATGCCGATGACCTGGCCATCCGCCTCGGCGATCAGGCAGTTCTGCCAGGAGAAATCCACATCGTCACGGGCGTAGCGCAGGGCGCCGACCTCCAGCAGGTCCTGGCCGGGCTCTGCCAGCTGGCTCCAGATGTAATCTGCAGCGCCTTCGGATGAAATCTGGAACAACCGGGCAATCTCGCGCGCATCCGCGCGGACCGCCGAACGAAACTCAACTGGCATTATTTTTCCCTGTGAGAACCTGCTCGCGAATACAGCCCCTACAAAGAGCGTCAGCGAACCACGCCTTCTTCGATCAGAAGTTTGAGGATCGCCTCAGCCCCAGCTTGCGCGGTAACGCCCTTGAGCACTTGTCCGCCTCCGCCACTGGCTTTCGCCGTTGCGGCTTTCATACGATCGGCGCCGCTCTTGGCCTTGATCACCTTCAGGCGTTTTGGCCGCGGCTTGGCCGGTTGCAGGGTGGCGACCGCCAGCAATTCATCGTCGACCACCTCCACCTCATCGGCCTGCAACACCCCGCGCCGGGCCGGGCCGTAGGCGCTCTGCCGTGGCTTGGGTGCGGCGTTATCCACAGTCGCCAGGAACGGCAGCCGTACTTTCAAACGACGACGCTGGCCACGGGGCAACGCTTGCAGCACCAGCGCCGAACCACCGTCGATGGATTCGACCTGCGCCAGCCCCACCACCAGCGGCCAGCCCAGGCTTTCGGCCAGCAGGAACGGCAACATGCCCGAACCTTCGCCGGTTTCCGCCTGGCTGCCAGTCAGCACCAACTGCGCGCCGGCATCGCGCAAGTAGGCGGTCAGGGCCGGCAAGGCGTCGGCCCCCTCCGGTTGCTCCAGCACGTGCAGCTGCTCAAGGCCCATGCCCAGGTACGCCCGCAACGCCGGCTCGGCGACATCGCCGGCATGCAGCACTTGCAAGTTATCCCCAGCCAGTTGCAGACCCAGTTCCACCGCCCGCGCATCCTGTTCCGCACGACGTGGCCGGCCGGAGGTCGGGTGGGCGCCGATGGACACCAGGCTGATGATTTTCGTGCTCATAACCCTTTCCTTCCCTTAAGCCGCATCGCGCTTGGCGTCGTTGCGGTAAGCCGCTACCGCATCGATCAAGGCTTGAAGAATCCCGGCGCTCTCGCCGATCACCGACAGGTCGGCCCGTTTGATCATGTCGCAACCAGGGTCGAGGTTGATCGCCACCACCTTGTCGCAGGCACCGATGCCTTGCAGGTGCTGGATCGCCCCGGAAATCCCCACCGCCACGTAGACCCGCGCGGTGACCCAGGTGCCGGACGCGCCGACCTGACGGTCGCGGGCCATGAAGCCATCGTCCACCGCCACCCGCGATGCGCCCTCGGTCGCGCCGAGCGCGGCAGCGGTCTGGTGGAACAGTGCCCAATCCTTGACCCCGTTGCCACCGGAGAAGATGAACTCGGCCTCGGCCATGGGAATCGCCGCCGGGTCCACCGCCACCGCACCCAGGTCCTCGATGCGCGAGAGGCTGCGTGCCACGCTTGTGGATAACTCCACCGGCAGGGCTTCGTGACGGGTTTCGCTGACTGGTTCTGCGCATTCGACGGCGGCCAGGATCAAGCGTGCAAGCGGGCGTGCCAGGTCTTGCAAGCCAGCACCGGCGCGGCCGATGCATTCCTGGTCCTTGACCTGCCAGACCCGCGTGGCCGGGCGTTCGCCGAGGGCCGCGGCAAAGCGTCGTCCGAGTTCGCCGCCTCCGCTGCGACTGTCCGGCAGCAACCAGTGACGCGGGCTGAACTGGTTATCCACAGCCCGCAGCCCCTGTACACGCTGCTCCGGTGCATAACCGCTGAACGCTTCGCCTTCCAGCACCAGCAGGCGATCGACGCCGGCGCTGGCAAACGCGCTTTCCTTGTGTTCACCAAAGACCACGGCCAGTACCGCGCCGTCCGCGCCGGCCAGTTGATGGGCCAGGCCCAGCAAATCCTTGTCGTGGCTGCTCAGGCGGCCGCCGACCATGTCCGGCACCACGCAGATGTAAAACGCTGGTGCAGGCACTTGATGCAGCGGCAATTGCACTTCAACGGCGGCCGAGCGCTTGCTCGATCCGCCCTGCTGAGCGCCGCTGCGGTCGATGCGCTTGATGCCATTGGGGCCGATAAAACCGATGCCATGGGGATTTTTGCGGATGACGCCATTGGGCCCCATCCAGCTGTGTTGCACCGGTTGCATCGCCGCGTGCAGCGGGTGCAAACGGTTACGGGCGATCCATTCGGCGCGTGGGTCGCGGCGGATAATGTCGCTCATCAGTGCACCTCCGCAGGTTCGCGTTTGACCGGTGTGGTTTTGCTCGGTGCTTCGTCTTCCAGCAGCGCATCGGCCACCAGCTCGGCGATGTCCTTGATCAGCGGTCGTGGTTCAACCACGCCTTCGAGCATCGCGGTGCACTGCGGGCAGCCCACGGCCACCAGTTCGGCGCCCGTCTCGCGGATGTCTTCCATGCGCATGTCGGGAATCCGTTGCTTGCCCGGAATGTCGGTGATCGGCGCCCCGCCGCCACCGCCGCAGCAGCGCGAACGGAAGCCTGAGCGTTGCATTTCCTTGACCTCGATCCCGAGCGCGCGCAGCACCTCGCGCGGCGCCTCGTACTCGCCGTTGTAGCGACCGAGGTAGCACGGGTCGTGATAGGTCACGCTGTTGCCTTTGTGCTGGCCGAGATTGAGCGCGCCGGCGCCGATGATTTCGGCCATGTAGGTGCTGTGGTGTTGCACCAGGTAGTTGCCGTCGAAGGCGCCGTATTCGTTTTTCAGCACGTGGAAGCTGTGCGGGTCGCAGGTGACGATGCGGTTGAAGCTGTACTTGGCCAGGGTCTGGATGTTGCGCTTGGCCAGCAACTGGAAGGTCGCTTCGTCACCCAGGCGTCGGGCCACGTCACCGCTGTCGCGCTCTTCCAGGCCCAGCACCGCGAAGTCGATTTTCGCCGCTTTCAGCACTTTGACGAAGGCGCGCAAGGTGCGCTGGTTGCGCATGTCAAAGGCACCGTCGCCGACCCAGAACAGCACGTCGACCGACTTCTTCTCGCTCATCAGATTCAGGTTCAAGTCCGCCGCCCAGTTCATCCGCCCGCCCGGTGCGAAACCGCCCGGGTTGTCGGTGGCGATCAGGTTTTCCAGGACTTCGGCGCCCTTGTTCGGGGTCGCGCCTTTTTCCAGGGTCAGGTGGCGACGCATGTCGACGATGGCATCGACGTGCTCGATCATCATCGGGCATTCCTCGACGCACGCGCGGCAGGTGGTGCACGACCACAGGGTCTCGGCATCCACCAGACCGTTGACGATCGGTTGATGCGGATTGCCGGCGTGCTCGCCAATGGCCTTGCCTGGATAAGGGCTACCGGCGAATTTGGCATCGGTGCCGCCGGCCAGGCCGACGACCATGTCCTGAATCAGTTTTTTCGGGTTCAGCGGCTGGCCGGCGGCGAACGCCGGGCACGCGGCCTCGCATTTACCGCACTGCACGCAGGCATCGAAGCCGAGCAACTGGTTCCAGGTGAAATCCTTGGGTTTTTCCACGCCCAGCGGCGCGGTCGGGTCTTGCAGATCCAGCGGTTTCAAACCGGTGGAACGTCCGCCGCCAAAGCGCTCGGCGCGACGGTGCCAGGCCAGGTGCAGGGCACCGGCAAAGGCGTGCTTCATCGGCCCGCCCCAGGTCATGCCGAAGAACAGCTCGGACACGCCCCACAGCACGCCAACCCCGAGGATCACCGCCAACAGCCAGCCACCGAAGTTTTCCGGCAGGATGCCCGCCACTGGCAGGGTCAGCAGGAAGAACGATGCCGAGAACGCCAGCAGGCTTTTCGGCAGGCGCATCCACGGGCCTTTCGACAGGCGCGAAGGCGGGTTGCGACGACGCAGGTACACGAAGATCGCGCCGACGAACATCACCGCCGTCATCAGCAACAGTGCATAACCGAGCAAGCGGTTATGCAGGCCGAAACCATGCACCAGGATCGCCAGCACGATGGACGCCACCGCGCCACCCGCCGTGGCGACGTGGGTGTTGGCAATGTATTTGTCCCGCGCCACCACGTGGTGCAGATCGACCATGTAGCGCTTGGGCATGGCGAACAGGCCGCCAATCAGGTCGACCTTCGAGGCCCGGCCCCGGCGCCACATGTTTATCCGTCGCAATGCGCCGAGAGCCGCGAGGCCCAGGGCAGCAAAGATCAGAATGGGAAGAAGGGTGTTGAGCATGGTGAAGCTCCCAAAGACCGCGGGGTCTCATGTGGGAGCGGGCTTGCTCGCGAATCAGGCGACGCGGTGTATCAGGTGTACCGCGTTATCGTTCTTCGCGAGCAAGCCCGCTCCCACATTGGTTCGGTGTGATTTTAGAAATCCTTGCACAGCCGCAGCGCGTCGTAGATCGCCGCGTGTACGTTGCGCTGGGCCACGCAGTCGCCGATGCGGAACAGCAGGTAGCCGTCACCGCTCTGTTCCAGGCAAGGTTGCGGCTTGATCGCGAACAGGGCTTCGACGTCGATCTGGCCTTTGTTGCGCGAGCCTTCCTTCATCGCGTAGTAGATTTCTTCGTCCGGGCGCACGCCGTTTTCGATGACCACCTGGTCCACCACCCGCTCCTCTTTGGCGCCGGTGTATTCGTTTTCCAGCACCGCCACCAGCTTGTCGCCTTCGCGGTAGACCTTCTCCAGCATCATGTCGCCGGTCATGATCACTTCTTTCGGGTACATGCTGCGGTAGTAAGTCGGGAACGACGTACCGCCGATCGCCACGCCGGGCTTGATGTCGTCGGTGACGATCTCGACCTGGCTGCCCTTGTCGGCAATGAAGTCAGCGGTCGACATGCCGGTGAATTCGCAAATGGTGTCGTAGACCAGCACGTTCTTGCCCGGTGCCACCTTGCCATCGAGGATGTCCCAGCTGCTGACGACCAGGCCTTCAGCCGCGCCCCAGTGTTCGTTCTGCTCGATGAACGGGTGCCCGCCCACCGCCAGCACCACCACATCCGGACGCAGGTCCATGATGGTCGGCGCATCCGCCGCCGTGCCCAGGCGCAGGTCGACTTTCAACCGAGCCAGCTCCAGCTGATACCAGCGGGTGATACCGGCGATCTGGTCACGCTGCGGCGCTTTGGACGCCGTGGTGATCTGCCCGCCGATGAATTCCTTCTTCTCGAACAGCGTCACGTCGTGACCACGCTCGGCGGCAACGCGGGCGGCTTCCATCCCCGCAGGACCGGCACCGACCACCACCACTTTGCGTTTTACTCCGGTGGTTTTTTCGATGATGTGCGGCAGGCCCATGTATTCACGGGAAGTCGCCGCGTTCTGGATGCACAACACATCCAGGCCCTGGTACTGACGGTCGATGCAGTAGTTGGCGCCGACGCACTGCTTGATCTGGTCGATCTGCCCCATCTTGATCTTGGCGATCAGGTGCGGGTCGGCGATGTGCGCGCGGGTCATGCCGACCATGTCGACGTAACCGCCTTCCAGAATACGGGTCGCCTGGTTCGGGTCCTTGATGTTCTGCGCGTGCAGCACCGGAACCTTGACCACTTCCTTGATACCGGCGGCCAGGTGCAGGAACGGCTCCGGCGGATAACTCATGTTCGGGATCACGTTGGCCAGGGTGTTGTGGGTGTCGCAACCCGAGCCCACGACGCCGAGGAAATCGAGCATGCCGGTGTCGTCGTAATATTTGGCGATCTGTTTCATGTCTTCGTGGGACAGACCATCCGGGTGGAACTCGTCACCGCAGATACGCATGCCCACGCAGAAATCGTCACCGACCTCGGCGCGCACGGCTTTCAAGACTTCCAGGCCAAACTTCATGCGGCCTTCAAAGGTACCGCCCCATTCGTCGGTACGCTTGTTGACCCGCGGGCTCCAGAACTGGTCGATCATGTGCTGGTGCACGGCGGACAGTTCGACACCGTCCAGGCCACCGGCCTTGGCGCGGCGTGCCGCTTGCGCGTAGTTGCCGATCACCCGCCAGATTTCTTCCGGCTCGATGGTCTTGCAGGTGGCGCGATGCACCGGCTCGCGTACGCCGGACGGCGACATCAGCGTCGGCCAGTTGAAGCCGTCCCAGCGCGAGCGACGGCCCATGTGGGTAATCTGGATCATGATCTTGGCGCCGTGCTTGTGCATGGCGTCGGCCAGATTCTGGAAATGCGGAATGATGCGGTCGGTGGACAGGTTCACCGAACTCCACCATTCCTGCGGGCTGTCGATCGCCACCACGGACGAACCGCCGCAGATCGCCAGGCCGATCCCGCCCTTGGCCTTCTCTTCGTAATACTTGACGTACCGGTCGGTGGTCATGCCGCCGTCGGTCGCGTAGACCTCGGCGTGCGCGGTGCTGAGCACGCGGTTACGGATGGTCAGTTTGCCGATCTGGATCGGCTGGAACATTGCTTCGAAAGCCATGGCGGGTTCCTCGACTTACAACGGCTTGACGGTGAACAAGCCGTCTTCGTGGCCCTCTTCGGAGCCACCGTAGACTTGCTCTGCCACGGTGCGGATCTTGCTGCCGCGAGCGGCGAGGATCTGGTCCATCGCGCCGGCGAACCAGCCAGTGAACATGTAGTCGACCTTGCGCCCGACCTTGCCGTACACGTAGACGAACGCGGAGTGTTCGAGCTTGACGCTGCAAGTGCCTTTGTCGAGGTCGATGTCCTGGATCTTGAACAGGCCCCAGCCGCGCTGCGACAGGCGCTTCATGTAGTGCTCGAACACCGCGACGCCTTCCAGGCCGTGGCATTCGGCTTCTTTTTCACACCAGTGCCAGGCGGACTTGTAGCCAGCCTTGTAGAGAATCTCGGCATAGGCGTCGGTGCCCAGCACTTCCTCGATGCCCATGTGGTTGTTGACGAAGAAATGGCGCGGCACGTACAGCATCGGCAGGGCGTCGGAGGTCCAGACACCGGTTTCGCTGTCGACTTCGATAGGCAATTGCGGGGCGATCTTGGCCATGGAAACTTAACTCCAGAAAAATTCGTGGTCGATGCTTAGCAAAGCTTTTGCTTTGCTCTTATAAAAAAGCTGTATGAATGACTTTGGAGCCGTAGCGAGCACGTCGAGAGCAAGGAAGGACCGGAGCGACAAGCGAGACAGTACGGGACGTACGGCGAGTTTGGCGCGAGGACCTGACGCAGCTATCGGCGAGCGGAGTAGGCTCCAGAGTTATTCATTCGCCCCAGACGTCCTTGAGGACGCTCACCCAGTTCTCGCCCATGATCTTGCGCACCACGCGCTCGGAGTGGCCGCGCTTGAGCAGGGTTTCGGTCAGGTTCGGGAACTCGCCGACGGTGCGGATGCCCAGCGGGTTGATGATCTTGCCGAAGCTGGTCAGGCGGCGGGCGTAGCCCTTGTCGTGGGTCAGGTATTCGAAGAAGTCCTGGCCGTGACCCTGGGTGAAGTCGGTGCCGATACCGATGGAGTCTTCGCCGACGATGTTGAGGGTGTATTCAATAGCTTCGGCGTAGTCGTCGATGGTCGAATCGATGCCCTTGGCCAGGAACGGCGCGAACATGGTCACACCGACGAAACCGCCGTGGTCGGCGATGAACTTCAACTCTTCATCGGACTTGTTGCGCGGGTGCTCTTTGAGGCCCGATGGCAGGCAGTGGGAGTAGCACACCGGCTTTTTCGATTCGAGAATGACTTCTTCGGAGGTCTTGGAACCGACGTGGGACAGGTCGCACATCACGCCAACGCGGTTCATCTCGGCGACGATCTCGCGACCGAAGCCCGACAGGCCGCCATCGCGCTCGTAGCAGCCGGTGCCCACCAGGTTCTGGGTGTTGTAGCACATCTGCACGATACCGACGCCGAGCTGCTTGAACACCTCGACATAGCCGATCTGGTCTTCAAAGGCGTGGGCATTCTGGAAGCCGAAGAGGATGCCGGTCTTGCCCTGCTCCTTGGCCTTGCGGATGTCGGCGGTGGTGCGCACCGGAATCACCAGGTCGCTGTTCTCGCGGATCAGTTTCTGGCTGGCGGCAATGTTGTTGACGGTGGCCTGGAAGCCTTCCCACACCGACACGGTGCAGTTGGCCGCGGTCAGACCGCCCTTGCGCATGTCTTCAAACAGCTCGCGGTTCCACTTGGCAATAATCAGCCCGTCGATAACGATGCTGTCGGCGTGCAATTCGGCTGGGCTCATCAGGCTGTCCCCTATTAGCGATTCATGCGCCGAATCGTGTGCCGGCGCTTTGGGGCCAGCATATGCCTCGGTGCCTTGGCGACCGGGTGCAAAAACGACAGGGGAATTGCCGAAAGCGTCAATCCGCGACAAAGGGTCGTCGCCGGGCACAATTGGCGACCTGTTCAAGGCCGCGCGCTTGGGCCAGAATTCGCCGCATCACGAGAATACCCACTGGTCTTTACGGGAAAAGAAGGCGGCGACATCAATGAAATCGATCATTCTGGCACTGGCACTGATTGCAACCGGCGTACACGCAGCGGAAGAAGCGGACGACAACCCCTGCGACAAGGTCGAAAACGACGTCCAGACCCTGGAGTGCTCCGCCTTCAGCAAAACCACCGCCGAAGACCTGCTGAGCGAAAACTACAAAAGCCTGACCGAGCGCATGCAGTCGCTCTACGGCAAGAACAAGGCGCAATTGGACGACATCACCGCCAAAATCAAAGCCTCCCAACAGCAATGGCTGAAAACCCGCGACGCCGACTGCGCCGTCGAAGCCTTCCCGGCCACCGCTGGCAGCAAGGCGTTCACCATTGCGCTGAATGATTGTGTGGCGCGGGTGAGTGATGAGCGGTCGGAGTTTTTGGAGTCGATTGGGCAGGAGTAGCATTTCTCCCCTGCAGGATGCGGGCACACTAGCCCGCTTCCCTCCTTAAAAAATACTGTTTCCTACACAGCTCGCTGATCCAGCCTACAGCCCTGGCAACACCTTGGAGCTGACCCTGCTAGCCGCGCAATATCCCGACATGGTTCGTTAATTGGCCGGTGGAAAAATATAAGTAAAGATTAGCAAATCTTATAAAAGACTTATATTCTTCCATGAACAGTATCCACTGGACTCGAAAAGCCGTTAAGCAACTTCTGAAATTGCATTCTGCCCATCAGGTCCAGGTCCGTGATGCCGTCACGATTCTGGCCAACATGCCTGATGTGGGGAATGTCAAAGCACTGGTTGCCCACGATTACGCCTACCGCCTGAGAGTCGGCAATTATCGGATCATGTTCGACTGGGATGGCGCAATAAAAGTGGTCAGTATTCAAGAGGTCAAAAAACGCGATGAACGCACCTACTGACGTTCAAATCATCAATGACGCAGATGGAAAACCTGCCTTTGTGGTCATTCCCTATGCCCAGTATTTGGCACAGAAGATTGAGCCCGATCTGATTCCCCACGAGGTGGTCAGTCGCATTGTCGATGGCGCAACACCGATCCGCGCATGGCGCGAACACTTGAACCTTACACAGGATGAAGTGGCCAAACGCATGGGTATCACTCAACCGGCCTTCGCCCAGCAGGAAACCGTTTCAAAGCCCCGGAAGGCGACTCGCGAAAAAATAGCAGCGGCGTTTGGTATTACCGCTAATCAACTTGAGCTTTAGGCTGTGAAAGGGATCGACATGAAAATCTGCGGCATCGAAATCAAAGGCAGCGAAGCGATCATCGCCGTGGCCGCCCTGGATGGAGCCACGTTGAACCACGTCGCGCTCGCCACCAAGAAAATCGCCCTGGACGATGACGACGAAGCGGCCAACGTCAAAGTGTTTGCCGCTCAGGTGGCGTCGTTTGTTCGCGAGAACTCGATAGATCGGATTGCGATCAAGAAGCGCAGCAAGAAGGGCGAATTTGCGGGTGGGCCGACCACATTCAAAATCGAGGGCGTTTTCCAGTTGCTGGACAGTTGCGAGGTGACATTGCTGTCGCCGCAGACCATCAATGCGCAGGCCAAAAAGCACAACTTTGAGCTGCCGGAGACGCTGAACAAGTATCAGCATGAGGCGTACAAGGCTGCTTGCTCGGCGCTACTGAAAAAGTAATCCGATCCTCCAGACGATGAAGATCAAATGTGGGAGCGGGCTTGCTCGCGAAAGCGGTGTGTCATTCGATAAATATTTCGACTGAAGCACCGCTTTCGCGAGCAAGCCCGCTCCCACAGGGTTTTGTAGTGTTTATGCCTTGGCTGTCCGCCGATCTTCTCGTGGACACCTCTCGTACTTCGCCCGATAACTGCGGGTGAAATACGACGGTGATTCAAACCCGCAGGCAATGCTCACTTCCAGCACACTCATATCGGTCTGGCGCAGCAACTGCCGCGCTTTCTCCAGCCTCAAGCGCAGGTAGAAATTGCTCGGCGTATCGTTCAGATGCAGGCGAAACAGGCGCTCCAGTTGCCGGCGCGTGACTTTGATCGACTCCGCCAGTTCCAGCGTGCTCAGCGGCGGTTCGCTGTGTTGTTCCATCTCGCCGATCACCTGCACCAGTTTCTTGTTGCTGATGCCGTAGCGCGTGGCGACTTCCATGCGCTGGTGGTCTTTACGCGGGCGGATGCGGCCCAGTACGAATTGCTCGCTGACCTGGATCGCCAGTTCCGGGCCGTGCGCCTGGGCGATCAAATCCAGCATCAAATCGATGGACGCCGTACCGCCGGCACTGGTGATGCGTCGACGGTCGATCTCGAACAGCTCCTGGGTGACGCTGAGCTGCGGATAGGATTCCTTGAAGGCGTCGATGGCTTCCCAGTGCAGGGTCAGGCGGTGACCATCGAGCAGGCCGGCTTCAGCGAGGATAAAACTGCCGGTGTCGATAGCGCCGAGGGTCACGCCTTCGTTGTCCAGCCGCCGTAGCCAGTGCTCGAGCGCCGGGGTGGCAAACTTCAGCGGCTCGAAGCCTGCGACCACTAATAACGTCGCGCCCTTTTTCAGTGGCTCCAGCGCCGCATCGGCGTTGACCGACATGCCGTTGCTGGCCAGCACCGCCCCGCCGTCGGCGCTCAACACATGCCAGCGATAGAGCTCGCCACGAAAACGATTGGCGACCCGCAACGGCTCGATGGCCGAGATAAATCCAATCGCCGAGAAACCCGGCATCAACAAGAAATAGAAATCCTGGGACATGGCGCACTCGATAGACGGGCGGGTAGCGTGAGGCTGTTGATACGCCACTTGCCAGCGGCATTCAAGAGCACAGGTCGCTGCAGTGCAAGAGTCGGTCGCCGCAGTGCGCTTTCGTGCCACATTAGCTGCGTAACGTGACATCACCGGCGCACAGACGACCGGACCCACAATAATGAAACTGCCGAGGAATCCCGAGATGAAACGACTGATCAGCAGCTGTGTTCTTGCGCTCAGCGGTACCGCTTTGCTGAGCGCCAGTGTCATGGCCGCCGAACCTGCGTCGTGCCAGAACGTGCGCATGGGCGTAGTGAACTGGACCGACGTTATCGCCACCAGCGCAATGACCCAGGTTTTGCTCGACGGCCTCGGCTACAACACCAAACAAACCAGCGCCTCCCAGCAAATCATCTTCGCCGGGATTCGCGATCAGCGCCTGGACCTGTTCCTGGGTTACTGGAACCCGCTGATGACCCAGACCATCACCCCGTTCGTCGACGCCAACCAGGTCAAGGTGCTGCAGGCGCCCAGCCTGAAAGACGCCCGCGCCACCCTCGCCGTGCCGACCTACCTCTACGACAAGGGCCTGAAAACCTTCGCCGACATCGCCAAGTTCGAAAAAGAGCTGGGCGGCAAGATCTACGGCATCGAGCCAGGCTCGGGCGCCAACACCCAGATCAAGGCAATGATCACCAAGAACCAGTTCGGCCTGGGCAAGTTCCAGCTGGTCGAATCCAGCGAGGCCGGCATGCTCGCGGCGGTGGATCGCGCCGTGCGTCGCAACGAAGCCGTGGTGTTCTTCGGCTGGGCGCCGCACCCGATGAACGTCAACATCAAAATGACCTACCTGACCGGCAGCGACGACGCCCTCGGCCCGAACGAAGGCATGGCCACCGTCTGGACTGTCACCGCGCCGACCTACGCCGAACAGTGCCCGAATATTGGAAAACTGCTGAGCAACCTGACCTTCACCGCCGAAGACGAGAGCCGGATGATGCAGCCGCTGCTGGATCACAAGGACGCCTTCGAATCGGCCAAACAATGGCTGAAAGACCACCCGCAAGACAAAAAGCGCTGGCTCGAAGGCGTGACCACCTTCGATGGCAAGCCGGCGGCTGAAAACCTGAAGCTGACCAGCAAATAACCCGTCCCGAAACAGACCTGAATTGAACCACCGATTCGCAGCCCGACAGGGCTGCGGACGGGATCGCCACGCCCAAAAATCATGCCTGAAGGAACCAAAAAATGAACCACGACGTCATCATCACCTGCGCACTCACCGGTGCTGGCGACACGACCGCCAAGAGCCCGCACGTGCCGGTCACCCCGAAACAAATCGCCGCGGCCGCCGTAGAGGCCGCCAAGGCTGGCGCCACCGTGGTCCACTGCCACGTCCGCGACCCGCAAACCGGCAAGTTCAGCCGTGACGTGGCGCTGTACCGCGAAGTGATGGAGCGCATCCGCGAAGCCGACGTCGACATCATCGTCAACCTCACCGCCGGCATGGGCGGCGACCTGGAAATCGGCGCGGGCGAGAACCCGATGGAGTTCGGCCCGAACACCGACCTGGTCGGCCCGTTGACCCGTCTGGCCCACGTCGAAGAACTGCTGCCGGAAATCTGCACCCTCGACTGCGGCACCCTGAACTTTGGCGATGGCGACACCATTTACGTCTCCACCCCTGCCCAGCTGCGTGCTGGCGCCAAACGCATCCAGGAGCTGGGCGTGAAGGCCGAGCTGGAAATTTTCGACACCGGTCACCTGTGGTTCGCCAAGCAGATGATCAAGGAAGGCCTGCTCGACAACCCGCTGTTCCAGCTGTGCCTGGGCATTCCGTGGGGCGCCCCGGCCGACACCACCACCATGAAAGCCATGGTCGACAACCTCCCGGCCGATGCGGTCTGGGCCGGTTTCGGCATCGGCCGCATGCAGATGCCGATGGCCGCGCAAGCGGTGCTGCTGGGCGGCAACGTGCGGGTCGGGCTGGAAGACAACCTGTGGCTGGACAAGGGCGTCCTGGCGACCAACGGCCAATTGGTCGAACGCGCCGGCGAAATCCTCAGCCGCCTCGGTGCGCGGGTCCTTACCCCGGCTGAAGGCCGCAAGAAAATGGGCCTGACCAAGCGCGGTTAACCCTACCCACACCTCCCCCTGTAGGAGCTGCCGAAGGCTGCGATCTTTTGATGTTGCTCTTAAAAACAAGATCAAAAGATCGCAGCCTTCGGCAGCTCCTACAGGGATCATCGATTCTTTAGGAAGTTGCCATGACCTTCATCACCGAAATCAAAACCTTCGCCGCCCTGGGCAGCGGTGTCATCGGCAGCGGCTGGGTGTCCCGCGCCCTCGCCCACGGCCTCGACGTAGTGGCCTGGGACCCGGCGCCCGGTGCCGAAGCCGCGCTGCGCAAGCGCGTCGCCAACGCCTGGGGTGCGCTGGAGAAACAAGGCCTGGCACCCGGCGCCTCGCAGGACCGCCTGCGCTTTGTCGCCACCATCGAGGAATGCGTGCGCGACGCCGATTTCATTCAGGAAAGCGCCCCCGAACGCCTTGAACTGAAACTGGAACTGCACAGCAAAATCAGCGCCGCGGCCAAGCCCAACGCCCTGATCGGTTCCAGCACCTCGGGCCTGCTGCCGAGCGAGTTCTACGAGAGCGCCACGCACCCGGAACGTTGCGTGGTCGGTCACCCGTTCAACCCGGTTTACCTGCTGCCATTGGTGGAAGTGGTCGGTGGCAAAAACACCGCTCCCGAAGCGGTGCAGGCGGCGATGAAAGTCTACGAATCCTTGGGCATGCGCCCGCTGCATGTGCGCAAGGAAGTGCCGGGCTTCATCGCCGACCGCCTGCTCGAAGCGCTGTGGCGCGAGGCCCTGCACCTGGTCAACGACGGCGTGGCGACCACCGGCGAGATCGATGACGCCATCCGCTTTGGCGCCGGCCTGCGCTGGTCATTCATGGGCACGTTCCTGACTTACACCCTGGCCGGTGGTGATGCGGGCATGCGTCACTTCATGGCACAGTTCGGCCCGGCCCTGCAGTTGCCGTGGACCTATCTGCCGGCGCCCGAGCTGACCGACAAACTGATTGACGACGTGGTGGACGGCACCAGCGATCAATTGGGCAAACACAGCATTTCGGCGCTGGAACGCTATCGTGATGACTGCCTGCTGGCGGTGCTGGAGGCGGTGAAGACCACCAAAGAGAAACATGGGATGGCCTTTAGCGAGTAATCAGTCAGCAGGCCTGGCCCCTTCGCGAGCAAGCCCGCTCCCACAGGTTTTGCGCGGTCCTTGTGGGAGCGAGCCTGCTCGCGAATACGGCAGCCCAGTCACCACATTTTTGGAATCTGAAATATGCCCGCACTGACCACCTACCAAACCACAATCATCCCCGACTGGGTCGACTACAACGGCCACCTGCGCGACGCCTTCTACCTGCTGATCTTCAGCTA
Source organism: Pseudomonas fluorescens (assembly GCF_902498195.1). GTDB lineage: Bacteria > Pseudomonadota > Gammaproteobacteria > Pseudomonadales > Pseudomonadaceae > Aquipseudomonas > Aquipseudomonas fluorescens_BU. The sequence continues at coordinate 157,739 of NZ_CABVIY010000010.1, forward strand.
CGCCACCGACGCCCTGATGGACCGTCTGGGCATGGACAGCAACCACCGCGAAGCCAGCGGTCATTCGCTGTTCACCCTGGAATTGCACCTCAACTACCTGCACGAAGTGAAGCTCGGCGCCGAGGTCGAAGTGCACACGCAGATCATCGGCCACGACAGCAAACGCCTGCACCTCTACCACAGCCTGCACGTGGTAGGTGACGCCAGGGAGCTGGCCGGCAACGAGCAAATGCTGCTGCATGTCGACCTCGCCGGCCCGCGTTCCACGCCGTTCAGCGAACAAACCCTGGGCAAACTGCACGCCATCGTCGCCGAACAGGTCGACCTGCCTATCCCCGAGTACATTGGCCGAGTGATCGCACTACCCCCCCAAAAATAACAAGGAGATCCCATGAACACCGCCGCCTTTGCCGACTTCCGTACTTATCCGTTGATCAGCGCGCTGGCAGGCGTGCAGGCCATGGCGGATCGTGTCCTGGTGAAGTGGGCCGATCACCGTGTCAGCCCCTTCCATCATCAATGGCTACGGGACAACTGCCCGTGCCCGCAATGCGTCTACACCGTGACCCGTGAGCAGGTGCTGGAAATCGTCGACGTTGCGCAAGACCTGCTCCCTTCCCAAACCAGCGTCGAGGCCGACGGTTGCCTGAGCGTCCAATGGCAGGACGGCCACCAGAGCCGCTTCGACCCTGGCTGGTTGCGTGCCCACGCCTATGACGACGAATCCCGCGCCGAACGCCAGGCAGGCAAGCCGAGAGCCCGGCTCTGGCACAGTGATCTGGCGCTGCCGGTGTTCGAGTATGAGGCGCTGATGGAGGACAACGCGGCGCTGCTGCAATGGCTGCTGGCCGTGCGGGACATCGGCCTGACGCAGGTCCGTGGCGTGCCCACCGAGCCCGGCTCGCTGAAGCTGATCGCCCAGCGGATTTCCTTCATCCGCGAGAGCAATTTCGGCGTGCTGTTCAACGTGCAATCCAAGGCCGATGCCGACAGCAACGCCTACACCGCCTTCAACCTGCCATTACACAGCGATTTGCCCACCCGGGAGCTGCAACCGGGCCTGCAATTCCTGCATTGCCTGGTCAACGATGCCGAAGGGGGCGAGAGTATTTTTGTCGATGGCTTTGCCATCGCCGATGCCTTGCGCCGGGAGGATCCGGACTCCTTCAAAAGCCTGTGCGAGATCCCCGTGGAGTTCCGCAACAAGGACCGCCACAGCGACTACCGCTGCCTGGCGCCGATCATCGCCCTGGACGCCTTGGGGCAGGTGTCGGAAATCCGCATGGCGAATTTTCTGCGCGGTCCGTTCGATGCGTCGGTGGACGATATGCCCAAGCTCTACCGCGCCTATCGCCGCTTCATTGCGATGACTCGCGAGGACCGCTTCCGCCTGATGCAAAGGCTCAATCCGGGCGAACTCTGGTGCTTCGACAACCGCCGTACCCTGCATGCCCGCAACGCCTTCGACCCCGCCACCGGGGCGCGGCATTTCCAGGGGTGTTATGTGGATCGGGATGAGTTGTTGTCGCGCATCCTCGTGTTGCAGCGTTAAACCTTTCAAAAGATCGCAGCCTTCGGCAGCTCCTACAGTTGTACTTCGCTCCCCTGTAGGAGCTGCCGAAGGCTGCGATCTTTTTGTTTTTTGACCAGACAAAAAAAGCCCCGATCAAGCCGTGACAGGATCGAGGCAGAAGGTACTGTTGAGGAGCTGCCGTGCGAGGGTGACCAAACCTTCGTGAAGCGAGCTGAGTCCAGTGTGCCGACTCCCCTCGCGGCTAAATAGCCCGAAAACGACCTTTTCATAGTCAATGTTGCCATTGCGACAAATCGCCCTTGCCGCCACTGCGGGCCACTACCAGAATCGAGCCACGACACCGTTCCCAGAAGAAGGATTTGCGTCATGATGCACGCCGATTTGATTGACCAGGAAGACCTGTTGGGCCAGCTCAAGTCATTGGGCTTTCAAGTGCCCAGCGGCGCCACCGCCGAGCAGGCTTGCGAGTTTGCGGTGCGAGGATTGAACAACGAACGGGCCATCGTGCTGCGCACCATGGTCAAGCAGATGTACACCAGTAGCGCGACGATTCTGCCGGCCGTGCGCCAGGCCATCGACAGGCAGTTGCTGCCCGCCCTGGCGGAGTACCAACAAAGCCACACCGCCCGATAAAACGCCTTCGCGAGCAAGCCCGCTCCCACATTGGAATGCATTCCAAATGTGGGAGCGGGCTTGCTCGCGAATGGAGCGCCTCGGTTTAGAGCCTTACGCTGGCGAACGTCGACTCATTGCGCGCCTGGCTCAGCGCCGACAACGGCCCGGACAACGGCGACAGCACCAGGGCTTGCGGCAGCGGCATCATCGCGACCTGCTGCGTGGTGTTGGAACCTACGCGCTCGTCACGCGGCGGAATGCCGAAATATTCGCGGTAGCACTTGGAGAAGTGCGGCGTGGACACGAAGCCACACACCGACGCCACTTCGATGATCGACATCGGCGTTTGCTTGAGCAGCTGCCGCGCACGGATCAGGCGCAGCTTCAAGTAGTAGCGCGACGGCGAGCAGTGCAGGTATTTCTGGAAGAGGCGCTCCAGCTGGCGACGGGACACGGCGACATACACCGCCAGTTCGTCGAGGTCGATCGGCTCTTCGAGGTTGGCTTCCATCAGCGCGACGATTTCCTGCAACTTCGGCTGGTTGGTGCCGAGCATGTGCTTGAGCGGCACGCGCTGGTGATCCTGTTCGTTGCGGATACGCTCGTAGACGAACATTTCCGAGATCGCGGCCGACAGTTCACGACCGTGATCGCGGCTGATCAGGTGCAGCATCATGTCCAATGGCGCGGTGCCGCCGGAGCTGGTGAAACGGTTACGGTCGAGGGTGAACAGGCGAGTGCTCATGGCCACCCGTGGAAACGCTTCCTGCATCGCCGCCAGGCATTCCCAGTGCACGCTGCAATCGAAACCGTCCAGCAGGCCGGCGCACGCCAGGGCCCAGCTGCCGGTGCAGACTGCGCCGAGGCGACGGGACTGGCGCGCCTGGCTTTGCAGCCATGACACGTGTTCGCGAGTGACGGTGCGCTGGATACCGATGCCGCCGCAGACGATCACGGTGTCCAGGGCAGGCGCTTTGTGCATGGAGGCGTCGGGCGTGATTTGCAGACCGTCACTGGCCCAGACTTGACCGCCGTCGACAGTGAGGGTGGTCCAACGATACAGCTCGCGGCCGGACAACTGATTGGCCATGCGCAGGGGTTCCACTGCGGAAGCCAGGGAAATCAGCGTGAAATTGTCCAGCAGCAGAAAGCCGATGGATTGAGGCGCACGGTTCTGGGGTTGGGCCCCGGAGTTGAACGACGTCATCGCGGTATCTCCTCACACAAAGCGGGTGATGGCCTCAGGCGGAGGCTCTTGTTATTGCCATCGTTCTCGCGCAGGAGACGGGCTTTGTAATGACAGAGCAATTGCCATGCCTAAATTTGAATACGCGTTCAATAACTCCTGAAAACGACGTCGGAATGTGTCTATATATGACGCGCGGCGAGTAGGGGTTATAAGTGCCATCAACGGCGACAAGTGCCCTGCCCCGATGCGTGTGAGCAAATCGGTAGCACTTGTGGGAACAGGGCTGCGACGAGCCCGGGAAGAGTGTCACCGCAGGCACGGGGTGACGGGTGGTCGAAGTACCGATTGTACCCGACTGCCGGTTAGGCCATTTATCTGTAAGCGACGCGCCAAAAGGTGGCGCGATTTGTTACAGGTGTTCACTTTACGCGCAGTTTTGACTGGTCTGGCCCCTTCGCGAGCAAGCCCGCTCCCACAGGAAAATGCATTCCAGATGTGGGAGCGGGCTTGCTCGCGAAGCAGGCGACCGGATCTTACTGACTCAGCACTCCACCGCGCTGACCGCCAATCCACCGCGCGACGTCTCCTTGTATTTGTCATGCATATCCGCACCGGTATCACGCATGGTGCGAATCACCCGATCCAGCGAGATAAAGTGCTGGCCATCGCCGCGCAAGGCCATCTGCGCCGCGTTGATCGCTTTCACGGCCGCAATCGCATTGCGCTCGATGCACGGCACCTGCACCAGGCCGCCAACCGGGTCGCACGTCAGCCCCAGGTTATGCTCCAGGCCGATTTCCGCCGCGTTGCACAACTGCTCCGGGGTGGCGCCGAGGATTTCCGCCAGCCCCGCCGCTGCCATGGCACAGGCCGAACCGACCTCGCCCTGGCATCCGACTTCGGCACCGGAGATCGAGGCGTTCTTTTTGCACAAAATCCCGACGGCGGCCGCTCCGAGGAAGTAGTCGACCACGTTGGCGTCGGTCACGGCCTCGCTGAACTTCATAAAGTAGTGCAACACCGCAGGGATGATCCCCGCCGCGCCATTGGTCGGCGCCGTGACCATGCGCCCGCCGGCGGCGTTTTCTTCGTTGACCGCCAGGGCGAACAGGTTGACCCACTCCATGGCGCTGAGGGTCGAGCCGATCACGTTGGGTTTGTTCAATTCCTGCAAGCTGCGATGCAGTTTGGCTGCACGCCGGCGCACGTTCAGGCCGCCAGGCAGGATGCCTTCGTGCTTCAGGCCGTGTTCCACGCAATCCTGCATGGCGCGCCAGAGCGTCATCAGGCCACTGCGGATTTCATCCTCGCTGCGCCACACCTTCTCGTTGGCCATCATCAATTCAGCCACGCGCAGGTTGTGCGTCTTGCACAGCGTCAGCAGCTCGGCGGCACTGGAAAAATCGTACGGCAACACCGTGCGATCAAGGTCCACCACACCGCTTGAAGCCTGGGCCTCATCGACGACAAAACCGCCGCCCACCGAATAGTAGGTGTCGCGATGCAGCTCGCCGTCATCGCCTTCGGCAATCAGGGTCATGGCGTTGGGGTGGAACGGCAGGTTTTCGTCGATCAGGCGCATGTCCCGCGCCCAGATAAATGACACCGGCAAGCGGCCATCGAGCAACAGCGTGTCGGTTTCGCGCAGGGTGGCGATGCGGATGCCGATTTGCGACGGATCGATCGCATCCGGCCACTCGCCCATCAGGCCCATGATCACCGCGTTGTCGCTGCCGTGACCGATGCCGGTGGCCGACAACGAGCCATAGAGCCGGACTTCGACCCGCCGCACATGTTCGAGCAACCCTTGCTCACGCAAACCCTGCACGAACAGCGCCGCTGCCCGCATAGGTCCCACGGTGTGCGAACTGGAAGGGCCGATGCCGATTTTGAACAAGTCGAAAACACTGATAGCCATTACTGCCGAACTCCTGGATGAGCCTGTTCCGGACGCAAAAGCGCCCGGTGGCGGAGCTGCTACGCTCAAGCTGCAATCCGCCGAGATGACTGCATCATCAGGCTTTTACCGTGTCGCTCGACGTCTCTAACCGACGCACTCTTGTCCACTAACGCCGTGTGCGTTTTACGCCATGTTTTCGCCGTTTTTTTGCGAAGCAGAAGGGGAAAAGGGGCTGAAAAAATCTGTAAGCGACGTCACTGACACTGGAAGCGACCCTCCCTGTACTGGTTACGACGCACCCTGTAGGCGTCAGATTTTCACTGGTACATGATCGTATCGACTCGATTGCAAGGCGCTGCGGTAGAGCTGTCTCCAGAACGCCATCCAACCGCAACCTATAAGTGCGGTGGTCCAGTCGGAACACTGCCAAAAAAAACACCAAGGAGTCCATCCATGAAAGGTTCCCCGTCGTTGTTGTTGGCCGCCATGCTTAGTCTGCCGGTTCTGGCGCAAGCCGCCGAACCGGCCCAATGCAACACCGTAAACTTCTCCGATGTCGGCTGGACCGATATCACCGCGACAACCGCGACCACCAGCGTCGTCCTCAACGCCCTCGGCTACAAGACCAAGACCACCATGATTTCCGTGCCGGTGACCTACAAGTCCCTGGCCGACGGCAAGAACATGGACGTGTTTCTCGGTAACTGGATGCCGACCATGGAAAACGACATCAAGGCCTACCGCGACGCCGGCACCGTGGACACCGTACGCACCAACCTCAAGGGCGCCAAGTACACCCTCGCCGTCCCTCAAGCCCTTTACGACAAGGGTTTGCATGACTTCGCCGACATCGCCAAATTCAAGAAAGAACTCGACGGCAAGATCTACGGGATCGAGCCCGGCAACGACGGCAACCGCCTGATCCAGAGCATGATCGACAAGAACGCTTTCGGCCTCAAGGACGCCGGCTTCAAGGTCGTCGAATCCAGCGAAGCGGGCATGCTGTCGCAAGTCGACCGTGCGCAAAAACGCGACACCGCCGTGGTCTTCCTCGGCTGGGCGCCGCACCCGATGAACAAGCGCTTCAAGATTCAATACCTGACCGGCGGCGACGATTTCTTTGGTCCGGATTTCGGTGCTGCCACCGTGGCGACCAACACCCGCAAGGGTTACGCCGAGGAATGCAGCAACGTGGGCCAGCTGCTGAAAAACCTGGAGTTCACCGTCGACATGGAAAGCGAACTCATGGGCAACATCCTGGACGACAAGATGAAGCCTGACGCGGCCGCCAAGGCCTGGCTGAAAAAGAATCCACAGGTGCTCGATACCTGGCTCGCTGGCGTGACCACCACTGACGGTAAACCAGGCCTGGAGGCCGTGAAAGCCAAGCTCGCACAGTAATCGCTTATGCCGGGCGACCCAGGTCGCCCGGGCTGTTTATTTCCTTGCATGCGGACGTTCACTACCATGCTGATTGATCAGAAAATACCTCTAGGCCAGTACATCGCAGGCTTCGTCGAATGGTTGACGCAACACGGCGCCAACACCTTCGACGCCATTGCCGTGTCACTGGAAACGATGATCCACGGCGTGACGTTTGCGCTGACCTGGTTCAACCCGCTGGTCTTGATCGGCCTAATCGCAATACTTGCCCACTTCATCCAGCGCAAATGGGGCCTGACCGCCTTCGTCATTGCCTCCTTCCTGCTGATCCTCAACCTGGGGTACTGGCAGGAAACCATGGAGACCCTCGCCCAGGTGTTGTTCGCCACCCTGGTCTGCGTGGTCATCGGCGTGCCGCTGGGCATCGTCGCCGCGCACAAGCCAGTGTTCTACACTGTAATGCGACCGGTACTCGATCTGATGCAGACCGTACCGACCTTCGTTTACCTCATTCCTACCCTGACCCTCTTCGGGCTGGGTGTGGTCCCGGGCCTGATCTCCACGGTGGTGTTCGCGATTGCCGCGCCGATCCGCCTGACCTATCTGGGCATCCGCGATGTCCCGCAAGAACTGATGGACGCCGGCAAGGCCTTTGGCTGCTCGCGCCGCCAACTACTGACACGGATTGAACTGCCCCACGCCATGCCGAGCATCGCGGCCGGCATCACCCAGTGCATCATGCTGTCGCTGTCGATGGTGGTGATCGCGGCACTGGTGGGCGCCGACGGACTGGGTAAACCGGTGGTCAACGCACTGAACACTGCTGATATCGCCCTGGGCTTCGAAGCGGGCCTGGCGATCGTACTGCTGGCGATCATGCTCGACCGTATCTGCAAACAACCCGACGCCAAAGTAGGGGGTGACGCATGAGCATAATTCGCTTCGAAGACGTCGACGTGATCTTCACCAAAGATCCGCGCGAGGCATTGAAACTTCTCGACCAGGGCCTGACGCGCAGCGAGATCCTGAAAAAGACCGGGCAGATCGTGGGCGTCGAAAAGGCCAGCCTGGATATCGAAAAAGGCGAGATCTGCGTGCTGATGGGCCTGTCCGGCTCCGGCAAGTCCAGCCTGCTGCGCTGCATCAACGGCCTCAACACCGTCAGCCGCGGCAAGCTGTTCGTCGAGCACGAAGGCAAGCAGATCAACATTGCGTCCTGCACCGCCGCCGAACTGAAAATGATGCGCACCAAGCGCATCGCGATGGTGTTCCAGAAGTTCGCCCTGATGCCTTGGCTGACGGTGCGCGAGAACATCAGCTTCGGCCTGGAAATGCAGGGCCGTCCGGAGAAGGAACGCAAGAAGCTGGTCGATGAAAAACTCGAACTGGTGGGCCTGACCCAATGGCGCAACAAGAAACCCGATGAGCTGTCCGGCGGTATGCAGCAACGCGTGGGCCTGGCCCGCGCACTGGCGATGGACGCCGACATCCTGCTGATGGACGAACCGTTCTCGGCCCTCGACCCGTTGATCCGCCAGGGCCTGCAGGACGAACTGCTGGAACTGCAACGCAAGCTCAGCAAGACCATCGTGTTCGTGAGCCACGACCTCGATGAAGCCCTGAAGCTCGGCAGCCGTATCGCAATCATGAAAGACGGCCGGATCATCCAGTACAGCAAGCCGGAAGAAATCGTCCTCAACCCGGCGGACGACTACGTGCGGACCTTCGTCGCCCATACCAACCCGCTCAACGTCCTCTGCGGTCGCAGCCTGATGCGCACCCTGGACAACTGCAAACGCATCAACGGTTCGGTGTGCCTGGACCCGGGCGGCGATTCGTGGCTGGACCTGGCCGAAGGCAACACCATCAAGGGCGCTCGCCAGAACGGCTCGGCCCTGGACCTGCAAAACTGGGTACCGGGCCAGGCGGTGGAAGGCCTGGGTCGTCGACCCACGCTGGTGGACTCGAACATCGGCATGCGCGACGCGCTGCAGATTCGCTACCAGACCGGCAACAAGCTGGTGCTGCACGACAACAACCATGTGGTGGGGATTCTCGGCGACAGCGAGCTGTACCACGCGCTGCTCGGCAAGAACCTGGGGTAAGGCAACAGACACAAAAACGCCGCGAGAGGATCGCGGCGTTTTTGTTTGAAGAACAAAGATCAAAAGATCGCAGCCTTCGGCAGCTCCTACATTAGATCGCGGCCCCCTGTAGGAGCTGCCGAAGGCTGCGATCTTTTGAGGCACGGCGCGGTGTCACTGAAACACCGCGTCACTCACAACTCAGCTGTAAACCCGGCCAAGGAGCTGCCGATGGCTTTCAAACTGATCGAGCACGTCACGGGTGATCTGATCCTGGGTGAAACCCATCAAGTCGTAGTCCTGGCTGCCGTTGTGCAGGTACACCTCGGCGCGGTAGTAACGCTGGCGCGCTTCATCGGATTGAGCCGATTCAGTTGGCGTCGCCAGGTAGCCGTCCAGGCTGACTTCGTAGACAAACGGGTTGCCCTCTTCCATCTCGACACGCACGCCCATGCAACGCTTGGACTTGCCCAGCAACGTCTGGACTTCCAGGCCCTGGGCACGCATGTGCGCCGTCGCATCTTCCAGCGCCGGAGTCACGTGTTTGTCCATGAAACGCTGCACCACCGACTGACTCGGTTGCAGGTCCAGCTGAGTCAGGCGCTCGGTAAAACCACGGCGACCGCGTGCGGCCAGCTCCGCTTGTTCCTGCTCGATCTGCACGTCCTGGCGCATGGCCTTGTGCAGGCCGAACATGAAGAACACCAGCACCACCGAGAACGGCAGGCCGGCCAGCACCACCATGGTTTGCATGGCTTCGAAGTTACCGGCGAACAGCAGGCCGATGGTCACCAGGGTGATCACCGCCGACCAGAAGATCCGCAGCCAGTGCGGCGCGTCTTCGTCGACGTTACCGCCCTTGCACGACAGGTTCGCCATCATCACCGCGCCGGAATCCGCCGGGGTCAGGAACAACACGAAACCGACAAAAATCGACACGCCGATGACAACCTTCGACGCCGGGTAATGCTCAAGCAACTGGTAGATCGCCATGGACGGCTGTTCCAGCGCAGTCTTCCCAAGCTCCACCGCACCGTGGTTCATCACCAGGTCCAGGGCCGAGTTACCGAAGATCGACAGCCACGCCAGGGTGAAACCCAGCGGGATCAGCAGCACGCCAGCCACCAGCTCACGCACCGTGCGACCACGGGAAATACGCGCGATGAACATGCCGACAAATGGGGCCCAGGAAATCCACCAGGCCCAGTAGAACAGAGTCCACAGGCCCAGCCAGCGGTCAGACTTCTCGCTGTCGCCTTCGTACACGTACAGGTCGAAGGTCTTGAGCACCACGCCGTTGAGGTAGTCACCGATGTTCTGCACGAAGCCGTTGAGCAGGTGCAGGGTCGGGCCGAACAGCAGCACGAAAATCAGCAGGCCGCTGAACAGGATGATGTTGAGGTTGGACAGACGACGGATGCCGTTCTCCACGCCCGACACGGCCGCGATGGTCGCCACGGTGCTCATCACGATGATCACGATCAGCAGGTTGGTGTTGCTGTGCTCCATGCCGAACAGGTTTTCCAGGCCCGACGACACTTGCAGCGAACCAATCCCCAGGTTGGTCACCAGGCCCAGCAAGGTCACGAACATGCCGAAGCCGTCCACCGCATGACCGGCCGCGCCCTTGACCCAACGCTCGCCCACCAGCGGGTACAGCGCCGAACGCAACGCCAGCGGCTGATTATGACGGTAGGCAAAGTAAGCAACGGCCAGGCCGACCAGGGCGTAGATCGCCCAGCCATGCAGGCCCCAGTGCAGGAACGTCAGCTGTACTGCCTGACGGGCGGCCAGGTTGCTGCCGGCCACGCCTTCGGGCGGATTGAAGTAGTGATCCAGGGGCTCGGAGGCACCGAAGTACAGCAGCGAGATGCCGATACCCGACGAGAACAGCATCCCCGCCCAGGCGCCGTAGCTGAAGTCCGGGGTGTCGTCCTTGCTGCCCAGTTTCAGTTTGCCGTAGGACGAAAACGCCAGGCCCACGACAAAGATCAGATAGGCGGCAATCACCACCATGTAGTACCAGCCGAAACTGCGGGACAACCAGGCCTGAGCCGTTCCGAGCAGTCTGCCGGCCTCTTGCGGGGCGATGATCAGAATGGCGGTCAACAACAGAATCAACGCGGTAGAGGTGTAGAACACCCAACCGTTGACCGTCACCTTCTCGGGTGGGGTCTTTATTAGCGAGGCAGAACTCATGGCACAGATGCTCCGGGCAGTGCGGGAGAAGAACGCAAGGCAATGGGTTACCCGACTAATCGGTTAGTGGGCAGCCGACCAGTGGGTGATATAAAGACACCCCGAAAAAAGCCCGAAGCCCTGCAGACGCCGTGGCGTACAGGTTTCGAGCTGATTCGGATGTCGGTTTGCCGCCATTTACACGTAGGAAAAAACTGTAAGCAGCGACGATTTGTCGCAGATCTTATTCTTTGTTGATTGAACGTTCAATCAAAACAAAATAGACTGGCCCTCAAGCCGATGGACGTTTTGCGTCTGCCGGAAGGCCTAAGGAGATGTGCAAGATGCCCAAGGTCGGTATGCAACCCATCCGTCGCCAGCAATTGATCGAAGCCACGCTTCTGGCGGTTGATCAGGTCGGAATGGGGGACGCCAGCATTGCGCTGATCGCCCGTCTGGCCGGTGTCTCGAATGGCATCATCAGTCACTATTTTCAGGACAAGAATGGCCTGATCGCCGCCACGATGCGGTATCTGATGAGCGTCCTCAGCGAGAACGTCACCACACGCCGGCTGGCGCTGGAAGATGACAGCCCACGGGCTCATCTGCAGGTGATTATCGAAGGCAACTTCGACGCCAGCCAGGTCAATGGCCCGGCAATGAAAACCTGGCTGGCCTTCTGGGCCACCAGCATGCACCAGCCGTCTTTGCACAGGTTGCAGCGGATCAACGATCACCGCCTGTATTCCAACCTGTGCTGCCAGTTCCGCCGCGTATTGCCGCTCGATGATGCGCGCAGCGCGGCCCGTGGCCTGGCAGCGCTCATTGACGGTTTGTGGTTGCGCGGCGCGCTGTCGGGAGACGCTTTCGACACCGGGCAGGCGCAACAGATCGCTTACGAATACATGGATATCCAACTGGCCAAGCGGGTGAGTTAGAGCACGCCTAGAACGCTCAACCCCCGGATCGCGCCAATCACTGATGCACTTGCGAGGACTTTATGGCCCGTTTCGAATTGCAAAAACTCTACATCGATGGCGCTTACTCCGACGCTGGCAGCGATGCCACCTTCGAAGCCATCAACCCGGCTAACGGTGAAGTCCTCGCAAAAGTACAACGTGCGACCAAGGAAGACGTCGAGCGCGCTGTGGTCAGCGCCGAAAAGGGCCAGAAAATCTGGGCCGCCATGACCGCCATGGAGCGTTCGCGCATCCTGCGTCGCGCCGTGGACATCCTGCGTGAGCGCAACGACGAACTGGCCGCCCTGGAAACCCTGGACACCGGCAAGTCGTACTCCGAAACCCGCTACGTCGACATCGTCACCGGCGCCGACGTGCTGGAGTACTACGCAGGCCTGGTGCCGGCCATCGAAGGCGAGCAGATTCCGCTGCGCACCACCTCGTTCGTCTACACCCGTCGCGAGCCGCTGGGCGTCGTGGCCGGTATCGGCGCATGGAACTACCCGATCCAGATCGCCCTGTGGAAATCCGCGCCGGCCCTGGCGGCCGGTAACGCGATGATCTTCAAGCCAAGCGAAGTCACCTCGCTGACCACCCTGAAACTGGCCGAAATCTACACCGAAGCCGGCCTGCCAAACGGCGTGTTCAACGTCCTGACCGGCAGCGGCCGCGAAGTCGGCACCTGGCTGACCGAGCACCCGCGCATCGAGAAAATCTCGTTCACCGGCGGCACCGACACCGGCAAGAAAGTCATGGCCAGCGCCTCGGCGTCCTCGCTGAAAGACGTGACCATGGAACTGGGCGGCAAGTCCCCGCTGATCATCTGCGACGACGCCGACCTGGATCGCGCTGCCGACACCGCGATGATGGCCAACTTCTACAGCTCCGGCCAGGTCTGCACCAACGGCACTCGCGTGTTCGTACCGGCGCACCTGAAAGCCGCTTTCGAAGCCAAGATCGTCGAGCGTGTCGCACGCATCCGCATCGGCAACCCGGAAGACGAAAACACCAACTTCGGCCCGCTGGTCAGCTTCGCCCACATGGAAAACGTGTTGGGCTACATCGCCAAGGGCAAGGAAGAAGGCGCACGCGTCCTGTGCGGCGGCGAACGCCTGACCGAGGGCGAATTCGCCAAGGGCGCGTTCGTGGCACCGACCGTGTTCACCGACTGCACTGACGACATGACCATCGTGCGTGAAGAAATCTTTGGCCCGGTGATGGCGATCCTCACCTACGAAACCGAAGAAGAAGTGATCCGCCGCGCCAACGACACCGACTTCGGCCTGGCGGCCGGTATCGTCACCAAGGACCTGAACCGCGCCCACCGCGTGATTCATCAACTCGAAGCCGGTATCTGCTGGATCAACGCCTGGGGCGAATCCGACGCCAAGATGCCGGTCGGCGGCTACAAGCAGTCGGGTGTTGGCCGTGAGAACGGGATCAGCTCGCTGAACAACTTCACCCGCATCAAATCGGTACAGGTCGAGCTGGGCGATTACGCCTCGGTGTTCTAACGACCCGAGCCTTGTATTGCTCGCGAATCGAGTGCGCAGCACTCGCCATGGCCTGACCTGAACCAACTTCAAAGAGGGTGCATTCCATGTCCCAAGAATTCGATTACATCATCATCGGTGCCGGCTCGGCCGGTAACACCCTGGCGACCCGCCTGACCGAAGACGCGGGCGTCACCGTCCTGCTGCTCGAAGCCGGCGGCCCGGACTACCGTTTCGACTTCCGCACGCAAATGCCGGCCGCCCTGGCGTTCCCGCTGCAAGGCCGTCGCTACAACTGGGCCTACGAAACCGATCCGGAGCCGCACATGGACGGTCGCCGGATGGAATGCGGTCGCGGCAAGGGCCTGGGCGGTTCCTCGCTGATCAACGGCATGTGCTACATCCGCGGCAACGCCATGGACTACGACGGCTGGGCCAAGTTGCCAGGCCTGGAAGACTGGTCCTACCTCGATTGCCTGCCTTATTTCCGCAAGGCGGAAACCCGTGACATCGGCCCCAACGACTACCACGGCGGCGAAGGCCCGGTCAGCGTGACCACGCCAAAAGCCGGTAATAACCCACTGTTCCACGCCATGGTTGAAGCCGGCGTACAGGCCGGTTACCCGCGCACCGAAGACCTCAACGGTTACCAGCAGGAAGGCTTCGGCCCAATGGACCGCACCGTGACGCCTAAAGGCCGTCGTGCTTCCACCGCCCGTGGTTACCTCGACGTGGCCAAGAAGCGTTCGACCCTGACCATTGTCACTCACGCCCTGACCGACAAGATCCTGTTCGAAGGCAAGCGCGCGGTTGGCGTGCGTTACCTGGTCGGCGCCGCGGAAGAACGCGTTGAAGTGAAGGCGCGCAAAGAAGTGCTGCTGTGCTCCGGCGCCATCGCTTCGCCGCAGATTCTGCAACGTTCCGGTGTCGGCCCTGCCGAACTGCTGAACACGCTGGACATTCCGGTGGTCCACGACCTGCCGGGCGTGGGTGAAAACCTGCAGGACCACCTTGAGCTGTATCTGCAATACGCCTGCACCCAACCGGTCTCGCTGTACCCGTCGCTGCTCTTGCACAACCAGCCGGCCATCGGTGCCGAATGGCTGTTCAACGGCACCGGCATCGGCGCCAGCAACCAGTTCGAAGCCGGCGGTTTCATCCGCACCCGTCCGGAATTCGAATGGCCGAACATCCAGTACCACTTCCTGCCGGTGGCGATTAACTACAACGGCAGCAACGGTGTGAAAGAGCACGGCTTCCAGGCGCACATGGGCTCCATGCGTTCCCCGAGCCGCGGTCGCATCCAGGCCAAGTCCAAGGACCCGCGCCAGCACCCGAGCATCCTGTTCAACTACATGGCCACCGAGCAGGACTGGCAGGAATTCCGCGACGGCATCCGCCTGACCCGGGAAATCATGCAGCAACCTGCGCTCGACGCCTTCCGTGGCCGCGAAATCAGCCCGGGTATCGAGGTGCAAACCGACGAGCAACTGGACCAGTTCATCCGCGAACACGCCGAAACCGCGTTCCACCCGTCCTGCTCGTGCAAGATGGGCACCGATGAGATGGCCGTGGTCGATGGCGAAGGTCGCGTGCATGGCCTGCAAGGCCTGCGCGTGGTCGATGCCTCGATCATGCCGATCATCACCACCGGCAACCTGAACGCACCGACGATCATGATGGCCGAGAAAATCGCCGATAAGATCCGTGGTCGCCAGCCGTTGCCGCGCAGCAAGGCTGATTACTATGTGGCGGGTGAGGCGCCGGTTAAGGGCAAGCCGTTGCGGGAAGTGAGTCAGACTGCTTAAGGCATAACACCGCGTCACGGCTATTCGCGAGCAAGCCCGCTCCCACACTTGATCTCCAGTGAACACAGATTTTGTGTACCCCCAGGATCAAATGTGGGAGCGGGCTTGCTCGCGAAGGGGCCCTAAAAAACAACACATCACTTCCAACCCTTCCCTTGATCCATCCCCCGACGCAGGCCTACTCTAGCGCCACGCAAACGCTTCACCCTCCCCTCGCGACATCGATGCTCCACACCAAGGAGGTTCCCGAATGTTCGATTTCCACCCCCAGCTCAAGCAGCGATTCGCTGCCTTGCGCACGGGCGCTGAATTCTTTTCCCTGCGCTATGTGCGCGAGTCCGGCCAGTACCTGTCGGTGCGCAAGAATGTCGCCGAGCCGCCCAGCCTGCGCCGCGACGAAGGCGCGATGCTGACCGTGCGGGTCAATGGCGTCGAGGCTTATGCCGCCACCAATGACCTGTCGCAACAAGGCCTGCAAGCCGCCCTCGAACGCGCCGAACAGCAGGCCCGCCGGCTCAAGCCCCACGCCTTGCTGGACCTGCGCGAACAAGCCGTCTCCAGCGACCGCGCCGATTACTTCTCGCCGAACCTCGACCAGCCGTTCCCGTCCCTGAGCGATTGCTACCAGCTGCTTGGCGCCGAATCCGCCGCCGTGCCCAAGGACGAGCGCCTGGTGAACTGGCAGGTGAGCATCGGCATCACCCACGTCGAGCAGATCTACCTCAACAACGCCGGCGCGGAACTGCGCCAGGCCCAGCGCTTCGTTTACCCGGGCCTGGATGTCACCGCCTACGACGGCAACGACAGCCAGACCCGCACCCTCGGTCGCGAGAACTTCGGCCAACAGGGCGGCTTTGATGTGATCAGCCGTTGCGGCCTGGTCGGAGCCGGTCCGAAAATCGCCGACCAGGCGCTGCAATTGCTGCTGGCGCCGAACACCCCGCAAGGCCCCCGCGACCTGTTGCTGATGCCCGACCAGATGATGCTGCAGATCCACGAATCCATCGGCCACCCGCTGGAGCTGGACCGTATCCTGGGCGACGAGCGCAATTACGCCGGCACCAGTTTCGTCAAGGCCGAAGATTTCGGCCGCCTGCAATACGGCTCCAGCCTGCTCAACGTGACCTTCGACCCGGACATTCCCGAGCAGCTCGCCAGCTACGGCCATGACGACGACGGCAGCGCCGCCAGCAAACAGTTCCTGATCCGCGAAGGCCTGCTGCTGCGGCCGCTGGGGGGTGCGCTGTCGCAGTTCCGCGCCGGCCTGGACGGTGTCGCCAACAGCCGCGCCTGTGGCTGGAACCGGCCGCCAATCGATCGCATGGCCAACCTGAATATCGAGCCCGGCGATCAGCCGCTGGAGCAACTGATCGGCAACATCGAGCACGGCATCCTGATGAGCACCAACCGCTCCTGGTCCATCGACGATGCGCGCAACAAGTTCCAGTTCGGCTGCGAATGGGGCCAGTTGATCGAAAACGGCGAACTCAAGGGCGTGGTGAAGAACCCGAACTACCGGGCGATTTCCGCACAATTCTGGAAAAGCCTCAGCGCGGTCGGCGATGCCAACACCTTCAAGGTGCTCGGGACGCCCAACTGCGGCAAGGGCGAACCGAACCAGGTGATCCGCGTCGGCCATGCGTCGCCGGCCTGCGTGTTCAGCAACGTTGATGTGTTTGGGGGAGACGCCTGATGACCACTTCAAAAGCCCAGGCCGAATCGTTCAAGGCATTGGTCAACGGCTTGCGCGACTCCCTGCGCGAACCGGAGCAATTCACCCTCAGCTACGCCGCCGAGTCGTCGGCCTTCGTGCGTTTCAACCACGCCAAGGTGCGTCAGGCCGGGCAAGTGCAGCAGGCGAGCATCGGTCTGAAACTGATCAACGATGGCCGCCACGCCGACCTCGACATCACCCTGTCCGGCGATCCGCTGGTGGACCGGCAGCGCTTGGCCGAAGGCCTGCAACAGCTGCGTGAAACCCTGCCGCTGCTGCCGCAGGACCCGTACCTGCTGCTCAACTACAACGGTTGGCAAAGCAAGAACGTGCAGGAGCACCCGCTGCCGGACACCGAGCAGGTGGTCGCTGAAATCACCCGGGCTGCCGAAGGCCTGGACCTGGTGGGGTTCTACGCCGCCGGTCCCATCAGCCGTGGCTTCGCCAGTTCGGCCGGGGCGTTCGGCTGGCATCAGGCCAACAGCTTCAACTTCGATTTCAGCCTGTTCCACGAAAACGGCCAGGCCGTGAAAGCCAGCTACGCCGGCCACGACTGGAGCAGCGAGGGTTTCGCCAAGCGCTTCCAGCAGGCCCGCGAGCAACTTGAATTCCTGGGGCGGCCACTGCGCACCCTGGCGCCGGGGCAATACCGCGCTTACCTGGCACCGGCCGCGCTGGAAGAAATCATGGGCATGCTGTGCTGGGGCGGGTTTTCAGCACAGTCGATTGCCAGCAAAAGCAGCCCGCTGCAGAAACTCTACGGTGGCGATCAAACCTTCAGCCCGCTGGTGTCGCTGGATGAACACGTCAGCGGCTCGTTGAGCCCGGCGTTCTCCGATGAAGGCTATCCGCGCAGTGATCTCGGGCTGATTGTCGAGGGCAAGGCCGGCGCGCAACTGGTCGGTTCACGCAGCGCCGCCGAGTACGGCTTGACGGCCAACGGCGCCAGCGGCGGGGAGTCGCCGAGCGCCCTGAACATGCAATCCGGCGGGCTGCCGGAAGCGGACATCCTCAAGCAACTGGGCACCGGGCTGTACATCAGCAACCTGTGGTACCTGAACTTCTCGGACCAACCGGCGGCGCGCCTGACCGGCATGACCCGGTTCGCGACCTTCTGGGTCGAGAATGGCGAGATCCAGGCACCGGTGAGCACCATGCGCTTCGATGACAGCGCCTTCAGCCTGCTCGGTTCGCAGCTGGAAGCGTTGACGCAAGAGCGCGAGTTGCTGTTGTCGGCCAGCACCTACAGCCAGCGGGCAACGGCTTCGGCGTTGCTACCGGGGGCACTTGTCAGCCGGCTGACATTAACCCTGTAAACACCGACCCGTAGCACACAGAGGCCCCTGTGAGAGCGGGCTTGCTCGCGAAAGCGGTGGGTCAGTCGACATTGATGCCGAATGTTATGGCCTCTTCGCGAGCCAGCCCGCTCCCACATGGATTGCGACCGACATCGATCTTGCATTAACCACTTCAACTGACAAGAGGTCCCATGCCCAACCGCCCGCCGCTCGATCCTGTCACCGCCCGCTGGGTGCCGTGGGTTGTCGCCATTGCCTTCTTCATGCAGTCCCTCGACGGGACCATCCTCAATACCGCCCTGCCGGCCATGGCCGCGGACCTGGCGGAAGACCCGCTGCGCATGCAGGGCGTGATCATCGCCTACATGCTCACCGTCGCCCTGCTGATCCCGGCCTCGGGCTGGATCGCGGATCGCTTCGGCACCAAGAAAATCTTCTTCAGCGCCATTCTGTTGTTCAGCATCGGCTCGCTGCTCTGTGCAATGTCGAACAGCCTCACCCTGCTGATTGGCGCCCGGGTCGTCCAGGGCCTGGGCGGCGCCTTGATGCTGCCGGTCGGTCGGCTGGTGGTGCTGCGTGCCTACCCGCGTTCGGAGCTGGTGCGGATCATGGGCTTTATCACCATTCCCGGCCTGCTCGGCCCATTGCTGGGCCCGACGACCGGCGGCTGGATGGTTGAGTATCTGTCCTGGCACTGGATCTTCCTGATCAACCTGCCTGTGGGCCTGATCGGTTGCTACGCGGTGTGGAAGTTCATACCGGACTTGCGCGGTACGGAACGCACGCGCTTCGACGGCATTGGCTTCCTTCTGTTCGGGGCGGCGATGATCCTGATCACCATCGCCATGGAAGGACTGGGCGAACTGCACCTGCCGCACCTGCGGGTGATGTTGTTGCTGTTCGGCGGCATGGCCTGCCTGGCGGCCTACTGGTTGCGCGCCGGGCATATCGACAATCCGTTGTTCGCGCCGTCGCTGTTCAAGACCCGGACCTTCGCCGTCGGCATTCTCGGCAACCTGTTCGCCCGACTCGGCAGCGGCGCCCTGCCCTTCCTCGTGCCGTTGCTGCTGCAAGTGGCGCTGGGGTATTCGCCGTCACAGGCCGGAATGAGCATGCTGCCGCTGGCCGCGGCGGCGATGATCGCCAAGTGGGTGGCGCGGCCGTTGATCGAACGCCTGGGCTACCGCATCGTGCTGACCGGCAACACCCTGGCGCTGGGGATCATGCTGGCAAGCATGGGCCTGGTCAGCGAGCAGACGCCCTACTGGCTGCTGCTGTGCCTGCTGGCAATCCTCGGAGCGATCAACTCCTTGCAGTTCACCGCGATGAACACCGTGACCCTGATCGACCTGGACGACGCCAGCGCCAGCAGTGGCAACAGTTTGCTGTCGGTGGTGGCGCAATTGTCCCTGAGCCTGGGTGTGGCCTGTGCCGGTGCGCTGCTGGGCGGCTTTACCGCAGAGGTCGGAAATGACGGCGTTCAGACCGTTTTGGGCGCTTTTCAGCTGACGTTCGTGACCGTTGGCATCATGGCGATGCTGGCGGCGACGATCTTTTCGCAGCTATCAAAGGAAGACGGACGGCGCGTCAAGCGTCCGGAAGAGCACATCGAACCTTAGGGCGAATGGCCATCGGACTGGTACACTGCGCAACATTTTGTTTTGCAGGCCAGTCCCGTGACCACCATCGCCACCGAATTTAATACTTTGCCGCTGTCCGCCGCCATGCTGGCTAACCTCGACTCCCTCGGTTATGCCCAGATGACGCCGATCCAGGCGCAAAGCTTGCCGGTGATCCTCAAGGGGATGGACCTGATCGCCCAGGCCAAGACCGGCAGCGGCAAGACCGCCGCCTTCGGTATCGGCCTGTTGAACCCGATCAATCCGCGCTACTTCGGCTGCCAGGCGCTGATCCTGTGCCCGACCCGCGAGCTGGCCGACCAGGTCGCCAAGGAAATCCGTCGCCTGGCCCGTGCCGAAGACAACATCAAGGTCCTGACCCTGTGCGGCGGCGTATCCCTCGGCCCGCAGATCGCTTCGCTGGAACACGGCGCGCACATCATCGTCGGCACACCGGGGCGCATTCAGCAGCACCTGCGCAAGGGTTCGCTGGTGCTCCATGGCCTGAACACGCTGATCCTCGACGAAGCCGACCGCATGCTCGACATGGGTTTCTACGATTCCATCGAAGAAATCATCATGCAGGCTCCGGAGCGTCGCCAGACCCTGCTGTTCTCGGCCACTTACCCGGTGGGCATCAAGCAGCTGGCCTCGAAGTTCATGCGCAACCCGCAGCAAGTGAAGGCCGAAGCGTTCCACGACGACACGCAAATCGAGCAGCGTTTCTACGAAATTTCCCCGGAAGAACGCATGAGCGCCGTGACCAAGGTGCTGGGCCACTTCCGTCCGGCGTCCACCGTCGCGTTCTGCTACACCAAGCAGCAGGTTCAGGAAACCGTCGATCACCTGACCGCCAAAGGCATCTCGGCCGTCGGCCTGCACGGCGACCTGGAACAGCGTGACCGCGACCAGGTGCTGGCGATGTTCGCCAACCGCAGTACCTCCGTGCTGGTCGCCACCGACGTCGCCGCCCGCGGCCTGGACATCGATGCGCTGGACATGGTGATCAACGTCGAACTGGCCCGCGATTCGGAAATCCACATTCACCGCGTCGGCCGTACCGGTCGCGCCGGTGAGAAAGGCCTGGCGATCAGCCTGGTCGCGCCGCCCGAGGCGCAACGTGCGCAAGCCATCGAGCAATTGCAGAAAACGCCGCTGACCTGGGATCAGGTAGACAACCTCACATCCCAGGGTGGTGGTCCGTTGCTGCCACAGATGAGCACACTGTGCATCGGTGCTGGCCGTAAAGACAAAGTGCGCCCGGGCGACATCCTTGGCGCGCTGACCGGTGATGCCGGGATTCCAGGCGCCCAGGTCGGCAAGATCGCGATCTTCGATTTCCAGGCCTTCGTGGCCGTGGAACGCGGTATCGCCAAACAGGCCCTGCAACGCCTGAACGACGGCAAGATCAAGGGCCGTTCGTTGCGCGTGCGCATCCTGTAACAACTGCACGCATCCCCCTGTGGGAGCGGGCTTGCTCGCGAATGCAACCTGCCAGTCAGCCTATCGGTCGACTGACACAGCGCTTTCGCGAGCAAGCCCGCTCCCACAGTTTGTTTTGTGGTGAACACATTTAGAGGACACCGTTTTGCGCTCTACCGAAGTCGTGATCATTGGCGCTGGCGCCGCAGGGTTGATGTGTGCGCTGACCGCCGCCGGGCGCGGGCGCAAGGTGCTGTTGCTCGACCATGCCAACAAGGCCGGCAAGAAAATCCTGATGTCGGGCGGTGGCCGCTGCAATTTCACCAACATGTACACAGAGCCGGGCAATTTTCTCTCGCAAAACGCCCACTTCTGCAAATCCGCCCTGGCGCGCTACACCCAATGGGATTTCATCGGCCTGGTCGCCAAGCACGGCGTGCCGTATCACGAGAAAAAACTCGGCCAGTTGTTTTGCGATAACAAATCCAGCGACATCCTCGACATGCTCCTCGACGAGTGCAACCAGGTCGGCGTCAGCCTGCACCTGGACACCTCGATCCAGACCATCGAAAAACTCGAGAAGGGCTACCTGCTGGATACCACGCTGGGCCAGGTCACCTGCGAGTCCCTGGTGATCGCCACCGGCGGCTTGTCGATCCCGACCCTGGGCGCTACCGGCTTCGGCTATCAAGTGGCTAAACAATTCGGCCATGAATTGCTGCCAACCCGCGCCGGCCTGGTGCCGTTTACCATCACCGACCAGCTAAAAGCCTTGTGCACCGAGCTGTCCGGTACGTCGGTGGATTGCCTGGTGAGCTGCAACGACCAGAGTTTCCGCGAGAACATCCTGTTCACCCACCGCGGCCTCAGCGGCCCGGCGATTTTGCAGATTTCTTCGTTCTGGGAATCCGGCGACACCGTTGAAATCAACCTGCTGCCGGACCATGACGTGCCGAGCTGGCTACAACAGCAACAAGCCGAACGCCCCAACAGTGAGCTGAAAACCCTGCTTGGCGAAATCTTCACCAAGAAGATGGCCAATCTGTTGGCGGACAATTGGTTCGACTCCAAACCGATGAAGCAATACACCCACGCGGAACTGGCCGACATCGCCGAAAAACTGGCGAGCTGGAAAGTCGTGCCGGCCGGCACCGAAGGCTACCGCACTGCTGAAGTGACGCTGGGTGGCGTCGATACCCACGAAGTGTCGTCCAAGACCATGGAATCGCTGAAAAGCCCTGGCCTGTACTTCATCGGCGAAGTGCTGGACGTTACCGGGCATCTGGGCGGGTTCAACTTCCAGTGGGCCTGGGCGTCGGGCTACGCGGCAGCGCAGTACGCCTGACCCACACAAAACAAAATGTGGGAGCGGGCTTGCTCGCGAATGCAATGTGTCATTCAACACCTATGTCGACTGACACGACGCTTTCGCGAGCAAGCCTGCTCCCACCGTTGTGAGGTGTTGTTCGGTAAAGGAACAGATTTTGCTGCCTGATGTGATCGCCGCCATTGCGTCGGCGTCATTACTGGCTCAATTTAGCGTCATTGCCTCGGAAGGCCCTCGCACTTCATGTCATCGACTTCATTTCGTCAGTCACTGCGTCGCCTTTGGGCGCTGGATAAATTCAGCTACAGCGTGCGGGTGTTCATCGCCCTGACCGGCACCATGGCGTTGTGTTGGTATCAGGATGAAATGGGGCTGCTGATCCCGTTGTTCCTGGGGATTATCGCCAGCGCCCTGGCCGAGACCGACGACAGCTGGCAAGGCCGCCTCAATGCGCTGGCCGTGACGCTGGTGTGTTTCCTGGTCGCCGCGCTGTCGGTCGAACTGCTGTTCCCCTACCCCGTCTTTTTCATCATCGCCTTCGCCCTCGCCGCTTTCTGCCTGACCATGCTCGGCGCCCTGGGCGAACGCTATGGCGCGATTGCCTCGGCGACGCTGATCCTGTCGGTCTACACCATGATCGGCGTGGACCAGCGCGGTGGCGCGGTGACCGATGTCTGGCATGAACCGGTGCTGCTGGTGGCCGGGGCGGCCTGGTACGGTTTGCTCTCGGTGTTGTGGCAGGCGCTGTTTTCCAACCAGCCGGTGCAGCAGAGCCTGGCGCGATTGTTCCGTGAACTGGGTTTCTACCTGAAGTTGAAGTCGTCGCTGTTCGAGCCGATCCGGCAGATGGACGTGGAAGCGCGGCGACTGGAGCTGGCGCAGCAGAACGGTCGCGTGGTCGCGGCCCTGAACGCCGCCAAGGAAATCATCCTGCACCGGGTGGGCAACGGTCGCCCCGGCTCGAAAGTCAGCCGCTACCTGAAACTGTACTTCCTCGCCCAGGACATCCACGAGCGCGCCAGTTCCTCGCACTATCCGTACAACGCCCTGGCCGAGGCGTTTTTCCACAGCGACGTGCTGTTCCGCTGCCAGCGCCTGTTGCGCCAGCAAGGCAAGGCCTGCCGGGCGCTGGCCGAATCGATCCAGATGCGCCAGCCGTTCATCTACGACGCCAGCTTCGCCGAAGCCCTGGGCGACCTGCACGCGTCTCTCGAACACCTGCGCATCCAGAGCAACCCGGCCTGGCGCGGCTTGCTGCGCTCGCTACGTGCATTGGCGGCGAACCTGGGCACCCTCGACCGTTTGCTCAGCGACGCCAGCAACCCCGACGCCCTGGCCGACGCCACCGACAGCAGCCTGCTGGACCGCTCGCCGCGTAACCTCAAGGACGTCTGGGTGCGTTTGCGCACGCAGCTGACGCCGACTTCGCTGCTGTTCCGCCATGCCCTGCGTTTGCCCCTGGCCTTGAGCATCGGCTACGCGATGGTGCATTTGATCCACCCGTCCCAGGGTTACTGGATCATCCTCACCACGCTCTTTGTCTGCCAACCGAACTACGGCGCCACCCGCCGCAAACTCGGCCAGCGGATCATCGGCACCGCCATCGGCCTGACCCTGGCCTGGGCGCTGTTCGATCTGTTCCCGAACCCGTTGATCCAGTCGTGCTTCGCGATTGCCGCCGGGGTGGTGTTCTTTACCAACCGCACCACCCGCTACACCCTGGCGACGGCGGCGATCACCTTGATGGTGCTGTTCTGCTTCAACCAGGTGGGCGACGGCTACGGCCTGTTCCTGCCCCGGTTGTTCGATACCTTGCTCGGCAGCCTGATCGCCGGCCTCGCGGTTTTCCTGTTCCTGCCGGACTGGCAGGGCCGACGCCTGAACAAGGTGCTGGCCAACACCCTGACCTGCAACAGCATTTACCTGCGCCAGATCATGCAGCAATACGCCGCCGGCAAGAGCGACGACCTGGCCTATCGCCTGGCCCGGCGCAATGCGCACAACGCCGATGCGGCGCTGTCGACGACGCTGGCCAACATGCTGATGGAGCCGGGGCACTTCCGGAAGGAAGCGGATGTGGGGTTCCGCTTCCTGGTGCTGTCGCACACGCTGCTCAGCTACCTGTCGGGCCTCGGCGCGCACCGGGAAACCCAGTTACCGCAGGATGTGCGCGAGCATCTGATTGAAGGGGCCGGGGTGAAACTGGCGGTCAGCATTGACGAAATCGCCCAGGGGCTGGCGAGCAAATCCGCCATTGCGATTCAGAGCGATGAGGAAGAGGCGCTGGCCAATGAGCTGGAGCTGATGCCCGATGAGATTGATGAAGGGCAGCGTCTGGTGCAAACCCAACTGGCGCTGATCTGCCGGCAGCTGGGACCGTTGCGGACGTTGGCGGCGCATTTGATCAAGGACACCAGCGAAGAGGTGTAGCGCCTGATCTGGCCCCTTCGCGGGCAAGCCCGCTCCCACATTGGGTCTGTGCAATACACAAAATGTGTGACCGCTGACGATCTAATGTGGGAGCGGGCTTGCTCGCGAAGAGGCCATCAGCCACACCAGAAATCTCAAAGGGATCTCACATCCCATGCTGCTTGAGCAACCGCTCATAACTCCCATCCGCCTTCATCTTGGCAATCTCGCGGTCGAAACCGGCGACGATCTGCTCATGCCGTGGATTCTTCAGGCTGACCAGAATATGCAGGTTGTTCTCGCTCAGCGGCTTGGGCAGGAATTCCACGGCATTGCGTACTTTCGCGGATTCGCGGGCCAGGTAATAACGCGCGACGTATTCGTCTTCCAGCGTCAGCTTGACCCTGTCGGCGGCCACCATGCGCACGGCCATGGCGAAACTGTGCACCGGCACTTTCTGTAGTGACGCATCGTCATCGAATGCCGGCGAATAGGCATACCCGCGCACCATCGCGACCGGATAGGTGTGCAGTTGTTGCAGGTTATTGAATTCGATCGGCGCATCCTTGCGCTTGATGAAGCGCACGCGGTTGACCAGGTAGGCAGCGGAAAACTGGCCCAGCCGGGTACGCTCGTCGGAATACCAGGCGTTGACCAGCACGTCGTACCGGCCTTCGCCCAACCCCAGCAAGGCCCGCGCCCATGGCACCTGCTCGAAATCACTGGCGTAGCCGGCTCGCGCCAGCGCAGTGCTGACAATATCCGTGGCCAGCCCGCCATTGATCAGGGTGGCGTCGGTAAACGGCGGCCAGGCATCGGCCACCAGGCGCAGCTTTTCAGCTGTCGCGTTTTGAATCAGCAACAGCAATCCAATCAAAGCAAAGGCTCGATGCAACCGCGGCATGCTCGAAAATCCTTAGCGGGCAGGATGCCCACGTGTTTTCAGCCAAAACTCCAAGTCCCTTACCGGCACACCCAGGCACTAAAACGCTAGCTCATGAAGCCACTGCACATCGCTGGATTCCAGATTACACAAAGAAGACAGCGCCGCGCGAAATGAATGATGGCATTTTGGTCTTTGTCACAGATTCCTCCGCCATAAAGACATCCATCATGCGGGCGCTTAGTATCACAGGGACGTTTTCAAGGAATCAGCACATGACAATCGAATGGGTCTGCAAACACCACAGCGATCTGGGCAAAGAACAGCTGTACGCCCTTCTGCAGCTGCGCGCCGAGGTGTTCGTGGTTGAACAGAAATGCATTTACCAGGACATCGATGGCCAGGACCTGGAAGGTGACACTTGCCACCTGATGGCCTGGAACGAGGATCGGCTGGTGGCATACCTTCGCCTCCTCGACCCCGAGCTTCAGGGCGGCGATGTGGTGATCGGGCGTGTAATCATTGCCCCACAGGCGCGAGGCACGGGGCTTGGCCATGAGCTGATGGCCCAGGCGCTGAAGCAGGCGGAAAAACACTGGCCCGACATGCCGATCTATCTCTCGGCCCAGGCGCATTTGCAGGGATATTACGGACGGTACGGGTTTGAGGTGGCGGGTGAAGAGTATGTCGAGGATGGCATTCCACATATAGGCATGCGGCGTTCCTGAACGCCCCTTCGCGAGCAAGCCCGCTCCCACATGCGAATGCATTTCAACGGTGGGAGCGGGCTTGCTCGCAAAGGCGCCAGATCAATCGACACGGGAACTCAGGGATACTCCAGCACCACCTTGATCTGCCGCAGATGACGCTCGATCCACCCCCGGTCAATCGCCCCCCAGTCGCGAATCCGATAGCGCCCGGCATGGTTGCGCGCGCCTTCTTCCTGCTCGAATTCGCAAACGATATCCAGGTCCGCCAGCGCGGCGATGGTGTCCTGAGCCGTGCGCCGTGGCATGCCGGTGACGTCGGTCAAGGCCGGGACACTGCTGGCCAACCCGCTGTCGATCAGGTAGGCCACATACAAGCGGCGGTAGAAGCTGCTCTTGGTCTTGCTGACTTCCATTTAACGCTCCTAAAAAGATCGCAGCCTGCGGCAGCTCCTACAAATCCCGCCAGGTGAGGTACACCCGCACATCGAATTCCACCTGGTGATACCCCGGCAGCATGTGTTCACACAACTTGTAGAACGCCTTGTTGTGATCCGACTCCTTGAAATGCGCCAGCTCGTGAACCACGATCATTTTCAGAAACTCGGAGGGCGCTTCCTTGAACAGCGAAGCGATGCGGATTTCTTTCTTGGCCTTGAGTTTGCCGCCCTGCACCCGTGAAACCGTGGTGTGCAGGCCGAGGGCACGGTGGGTCAGGTCCAGGCGGTTGTCGAACAGCACTTTGTCGATGGCCGGGGCATTACGCAGGTATTCCTGCTTGAGGTCCAGCGCATAGGTGTATAGCGCCTTGTCGCTCTGCACCTCGTGCTTTTGCGGGTAACGCTGGCTCAGGTAATCGCCCAGCCGGCCGTCGGCGATCAGTTGGCGCACCTGATCCTGCAGCGAGGCGGGATAGGCCTGGAGGTATTTCAACGCGGTCATCGCAGCAGCAACACACATGACGAAAAGATCGCCAGTGTAGCGAAATCAGCGGGTCAGCGCGCTCCAGTCGAAAGGCTGCACGAAGTGAGCGGTGTCCTCCGGCATCATCGGCCGCGCCACCAGGAAACCCTGCACGTACTCGCAGCCATTGGCTTGCAGCCACTGGTACTGCGCCACGGTTTCCACCCCTTCGGCGATCACCAGCATGCCGTACTGCCTGCACAACTCGATGACATTGCGCACCAGTGCTGCGTCCCGCCCGGACTGCGGCAGCCGGGCGATCAAATGCCGGTCGAGTTTGAGCGTGTCCAGCTCCAGATCGCGCAAATGAGCCAGCGAGCAGGGCCCCGAACCAAAATCGTCCAGCGCCACCCTGACCCCCAGGTTACGCAGCAAACGCAGTTGCTTGCGGGTCTCCTCGGGATGGAGCATCAACGCGTCCTCGGTCACCTCGACTTCCAGGTGACGGGGCTGCAAGCCATTGCGCTCCAGGACCTGGCGCAGCTCGGTGACCAGATTGGGCATGCTGAACTGGGTGCTGCTCAAACTGACGCCCAGCACCAGGTCCTCGGCAAACAGGGTTTCCCAGGCTTTGCGCTGCCCGGCGCCGCGCTGGTAAATCCAGCTGCCCAGGCGACTGATCAACCGGGCTTCTTCCAGCAAGGGTAAAAACAACCCCGGCGGAACGTCCCCGACGCTGGGGTGCTGCCAGCGCAGCAGGGCTTCAAAGCCGCGAATTCGCCCGTCGGCAATGGCCACCTGCGGCTGGTAGACCAGATTGAAATCGCGGTTCTCGATGGCGGTGCGCACGCTTTCTTCGAGCATCAGCCGCGAGCGCGCGCGACCGTTCATTTCGTGATCATAGAAGCGGTACTGCTGGCGCCCGGCGCGCTTGGCTTCGTACATGGCGATGTCGGAGGCTCGCAGCAAACCGTCGAGGTTGGCTCCACATTCCGGGTAGGTGGCGATGCCGATGCTGGCGCCCAAGGCGATATCCAGGCCGTCGATTTGCTGACAGATCGACACGCGTTCTATCAGTTTCTCGGCAATCTTGGCCGCTTGCTCGGGAAACTCCAGGTCCAACAACGCGGTGAATTCGTCGCCGCCCATGCGCGCCAGAATGTCGAAAGGCCGCAAACAGGCTTTCAACTGCTCGGAGACCCAGCGCAAGACGCGATCGCCGGCATCGTGGCCCAGGGAGTCGTTGACCCGCTTGAAGCCGTCGAGGTCCAGGTACATCAGGACCCAGACGCTGTCGGTTCGATCACCGCGCAGCAACAGGTTTTCCACGGTCTGGTAAAAGCCACGGCGGTTGAGCAGCCCGGTCAGCGGGTCGGTGACGGCCTGGAATTCCAGCTGCTGATGCAGGTGCCGCACCACCGACATGTCCAGCACCGTCACCACCATGGCGTGTTGTTCCGCGGGCAATGGCGCGCAAGACAGTGCGACGGGCACTTGTTGGCCAGGTGCGGTGCGCAGCAACGCATCGTGCAGGCGCAGGGTTTCACCCCGTTTGTAACCGGCAAGCAGCTCGGAGTCGGCCCAGCTCGGGATATGCGGTTTCTGCATGAAATCCAGAAACGCCCGGCCTTGCAGCTCTTGCACCGTGGCATTGAGCAGGCGCGACATCGCCGGGTTGGCAAAGCGGATCAGCCCGTCTTCATTCACCACCAGGATGCCTTCGGCCGCATTGTCCAGCACCGAGGCATTGAAGGCGCGAGCGACCTCCAGATCATGACTCAGGCGCTGCAAGGCCCGGCGATTGCGCTGGTGCTCCAGCAGCGCCTGGACCTTGGGCTTGAGAATCTGCGGGTCGAATGGCTTGAACAGGTAGTCCACCGCGCCACTGGCATAGCCCTTGATCACGGCGTCCTGGGACTGCTCATTGGCAGTGAGGAAAATAATCGGCGTCAGGCGGGTCCGCTGGCTGCCGCGCATCAGGCGCGCCACCTCGAAACCGTCCATGCCCGGCATCTGCACGTCCAACAGCACCAGATCGACATCGTGTTCCAGCAACACGCTGAGCGCCTCGAAACCCGAGGCCGCCGTGATGACCTGCCAATCCTGGCGCTGCAGCAACGCGCGCATGCTGATCAGGTTCTCAGGGTAGTCGTCGACGATAAGTAACGTTGAACTGCCTTCATTGGGCGGGTGCGCGCATTCCATGCTGCTTCTCTATGTTCGGGACGACAGGCCGGTTTCTCGTGAAAACCGGACAGATACTAAGCCTTCACTCTAGACCTGGATCCAGAAAAGCTGAAGGTGTCAGTACGCCATCATTTAACCAATGCGTTCAATTGCCGACTAACGGTCACGCCTGAAAGCCACTAAAACCGGGGAAGGTGGCCTTTTAACAGGGTTTTGACGTCACCCATTTGTCCAGGCCAGCATTAACAAAAAACCCATCTACCCTTATAAAGGCCGGCTTCAAAGGCCCGTGCTAGAGCTTCTGGTACGTCCGTGCTGCAAAAATCCGTGGAAGCTTTACCTATGATCGACCTCGCAAGCTGGAACCTCAGCGTTCCTGTCGGCAACCCGCCGTACACCGTTGAAACGGCCAAACTGGTCAAAGGCTTCAAGGATCAATATTTCCACTCCGACACCGGCACGCTGTTTTTCTGGTCGCCGGTGACCGGTTCTCGCACTGAAAACGCAATCTATCCGCGCACCGAACTGCGGGAAACCTACAGCAACGGCACGCTGAAAAACTGGTACTACCCGGACGCGGACAACAGCCTGCGTGCCACCCTGACGGTGCAACAGGTGCCGAGTTCCGGCAAGATCGTCATAGGCCAGATTCATGCCTATGAAAGCCAAAAGCCCTTGGTCAAGCTCGAGTACCAATACAAGACCAAGACCCAGAGCGGCAACATCGTCGCCAAGGTACGCATGCACCCCGATGACGATGAAGGGCGCGTCATCACCATCGCCACCGGCGTGAAACTGGACCGCGAATTCTCCTACCTGATCCACCTCAGCCCTGGTGGCGCGCTGGGCCTCAGCGCCGCCGGGTATCAGTGGGATACCAAGATCAGCGCCACCTGGCGGGTCAAGCCGTTGTACTTCAAGGCGGGGGTCTATGTGCAGGACAACACCGGGTACACCAGTGAGGGTGGGAAGGTGACGTTCAGCAAGCTGGATATTGATCACGATAAGTAGTTGACCCCTGTGGGAGCGAGCCTGCTCGCGAAAGCGGTGTGTCAACCGGCATCAATGTTGACTGTGAAAACGCATTCGCGAGCAGGCTCGCTCCCACAATGGCCGCATCCGGTCGTGAATCTTAAGGCATAAAAAACCCGCATTTCTGCGGGTTTTTTGTGAAGCTAAAACGCTTGGGTCTTAGTTGACCTTGGCGTTCAACTCACCTTTGAGGTAACGCTGATACATCCCTTCCAGGGAGATCGGCTTGATCTTCGAAGCGTTGCCGGCGGTGCCGAAGGCTTCGTAGCGCGCGATGCACACGTCACGCATGGCCGTCACGGTAGCGCCGAAGAATTTACGCGGGTCGAATTCGCTCGGGTTGGTGGCCATCAGGCGACGCATCGCGCCGGTGGATGCCAGGCGCAGGTCGGTGTCGATGTTGACCTTGCGCACGCCGTGCTTGATGCCTTCGACGATTTCTTCAACCGGTACGCCGTAGGTCTCTTTGATGTCGCCGCCGTACTGGTTGATGATCGCCAGCCACTCTTGCGGAACCGAAGACGAACCGTGCATCACCAGGTGGGTGTTCGGGATGCGCTTGTGGATTTCCTTGATGCGGTCGATCGCCAGCACGTCGCCGGTTGGTGGCTTGGTGAACTTGTAGGCGCCGTGGCTGGTGCCGATGGCGATGGCCAGGGCATCGACCTGGGTGCGCTTGACGAAGTCAGCCGCTTCCTCAGGGTCGGTCAGCATCTGGCTGTGGTCCAGAACGCCTTCGGCGCCGATACCGTCTTCTTCACCGGCCATGCCGGTTTCCAGCGAACCCAGGCAACCCAGCTCGCCTTCTACCGAAACGCCGCAGGCGTGAGCCATGGCCACGGTCTGTTGGGTCACACGGACGTTGTAATCGTAGTCGGTCGGGGTCTTGCCGTCTTCGCCCAGGGAACCGTCCATCATCACCGAGCTGAAGCCCAGCTGGATGGAGCGCTGGCAGACGTCAGGGCTGGTGCCGTGGTCCTGGTGCATGCACACCGGGATGTGCGGGAATTCTTCGATGGCCGCCAGGATCAGGTGGCGCAGGAACGGTGCACCGGCGTATTTGCGAGCACCGGCCGACGCCTGGACGATCACCGGGGAGTCAGTCTTGTCAGCGGCTTCCATGATGGCGCGCATCTGCTCAAGGTTGTTGACGTTGAAAGCTGGAACGCCATAGCCGAACTCGGCTGCGTGGTCCAGCATCTGGCGCATGCTGATAAGTGCCATTGTGTGTGTCTCTCCCGGTTGAGGGTCGTTAATCGTGCCAGCCTGCCGGAGCGGCGGCGGCTATTCAAGTGATTGCAGATCGGGGGTTGAGCCCGGGCTGCGAATTCGGTGTTGCCAAAATCCAAAGTGCTGCACTGACCCTTTGTGGGAGCGGGCTTGCTCGCGAATGCGGTGTGTCAAACAACAATAATGTTGACTGATACACCGCATTCGCGAGCAAGCCCGCTCCCACACTGGGGCAGTGGCGTGTCCATTACTGTGCCTTACAGCCGCGGCCAATCAAATCATTGGTGGCGACCCAATAAACCAGGCCTTCCTCGCCTTTGACGTGAAACGCCAACATGTTGTCGCTGTACAGCGAACCCGACGCACCCGGCTCTTGCTTCAAGCGGTAGACCTGATCCGCGCCACCCAGTCGCACATCGACTTCGCTGCGACTGTCATTGGCGTAGCGCCAGAGCACTTTGGCCTGGCTGTCGCAGGTCCAGGTGGTCCAATTGTCTGCCGGGGCAGACGACTGGAACGGGTTCAAGTTAGCGCAACCGGCCAACAGCGCCAGCGCCGTAACCGCGATAAATCCTTTCATCCGTGTTCCTCGACCGACAGCGTGCACCGCCGGCCCTGAATAAAGAGTCAGACCCGTCAAGGGCAACCATGTTCCTTGCCCGGGGTCTGTGTCTCGTATTTGTCCAGGCCGTCAGGTCCGGAACGCTTGTTGAGCACCGGATTGGTTTCCGCCTGCCAATCGGCCTGGTAGCAACCTTTATCCCGCGCAGGCGTCTCGGGTACCTCCGGGGCTTTCGGGCTACTCCCGCAAGCTGCCAGCGAACCCGCGACGATCAACAGCGCTAACGTCTTGACCATGAGAACACTCCCTTGCCTGGTCAAACGGGCAGCCTCAGGCCTTTGCACGGCTTTCCAGGACTTCAACGGCTGGCAGCACCTTGCCTTCGACGAATTCGAGGAACGCGCCGCCGCCGGTAGAAATGTAGGAGATTTGCTCACCCACGCCATATTTGTCGATGGCCGCCAGGGTGTCGCCACCGCCAGCAATGGAGAACGCCGAGCTGTCCGCGATGGCCTGGGCCAGGACTTTGGTGCCGTTACCGAACTGGTCGAACTCGAACACGCCAACCGGACCGTTCCACAGGATGGTCTTCGACGACTTCAGCAGGTCGGCGAAATTCGCCGCGGTCTGCGGGCCGATGTCCAGGATCATGTCGTCGGCCGCGACGTCCGCGATCAGCTTCACAGTGGCCTCGGCGCTTTCGGCGAATTCCTTGGCAACCACCACGTCCACCGGCAGCGGAACGCTGACCTTGGCGGCAATGGCGCGAGCGGTGTCCAGCAGGTCAGGCTCGTACAGGGATTTGCCGACCGGGTGGCCCGCAGCGGCCAGGAAAGTGTTGGCGATGCCGCCACCGACGATCAGCTGGTCGCAGATCTGGCTCAGGCTGTTGAGCACGTCGAGTTTGGTCGACACCTTGGAGCCGGCAACAATGGCGGCCATTGGCTTGGCCGGTGCGCCCAGGGCCTTGCCCAGTGCGTCCAGCTCGGCGGCCAGCAAGGGGCCTGCGGCAGCGACTTTGGCGAACTTGGCTACACCATGCGTCGAACCCTCGGCGCGGTGCGCCGTGCCGAAGGCGTCCATCACGAACACGTCGCACAGGGCGGCGTATTGCTTGGCCAGCTCATCGGCGTTCTTTTTCTCGCCCTTGTTGAAGCGCACGTTTTCGAACAGCACGATGTCGCCGGCCTTGACGTCGACGCCACCCAGGTAGTCAGCCACCAGTGGCACTTCACGGCCCAGGGCGCGGCTCAGGTAGTCGGCGACTGGCTTGAGGCTGTTCTCGGCGGAGAATTCGCCTTCGGTCGGACGGCCAAGGTGCGAGCAAACCATCACTGCCGCGCCTTTTTCCAGGGCCAGCTTGATGGTCGGCAGCGAAGCCAGGATTCGCGCATCGCTGGTGACAACACCGTCCTTGACTGGGACGTTGAGGTCTTCGCGGATCAGTACGCGCTTACCTTGCAGATCGAGGTCGGTCATCTTCAACACGGTCATGGGTCGCATTTCCTGGGTTACTGATTTAGAGAGCAGATGTTGGAGTCGCTGTTTGCAGATAGTGCTCTGCAACGTCCAGCATTCGGTTGGCAAAACCCCATTCGTTGTCGAACCAGGCCAGGATGTTCACCAGCCGGGGGCCGGAAACGCGGGTCTGACTGGCATCGACGATCGCCGAATGTGGGTCGTGGTTAAAATCACAGCTCGCATGAGGCAACTCGGTATAGGCCAGGAGGCCTTTGAGCGGGCCGCTGGAGGCAGCCTCGCGCAAGATCCGGTTGACCTCGGCGGCGTCGGTGTCACTCACGGTCTGCATCGTGATATCGAGGCAAGACACGTTCACCGTCGGCACGCGTACGGCTTTGGCCTGAATTCGCCCGGCAAGTTCCGGCAACAGGCGTTCGATACCACGCGCCAGACCGGTGGACACCGGGATCACCGACTGAAATGCCGAACGGGTGCGGCGCAGGTCTTCGTGGTGATAGGCGTCGATCACCGGCTGGTCGTTCATCGCCGAGTGGATCGTGGTGATCGACACGTATTCCAGGCCGATGGCCTGGTCCAGCAGGCGCAACAGCGGCACGCCGCAGTTGGTGGTGCAGGAGGCGTTGGACACCAGCAGCTCGTCGCCGGTCAGGCAGTCCTGGTTCACGCCGTAGACGATGGTGGCGTCGACATCCGACTCGCTGGCCATCGGTTGGGAGAACAACACCCGTGGCGCGCCGGCGTCGAGAAACCGCTGGCCGTCCGCACGCGTGTGATAGGCACCGGAGCATTCCAGCACCAGATCGACGCCCAGCGACGCCCAATCGATGCCTTCGGGGGTGGCACTGCGCAGGACCTTCACGCAGTCGCCATTAATATGCAGACAATCGCCATCGACCTTCACCTCACCGGGAAAGCGCCCGTGGGTGGAGTCGAAGCGTGTCAGGTATTCGATGCTGGCCATGTCGGCCAGATCGTTGATCGCGACAATCTCGAACCCTGCCGCCGAGCCTCGCTCGAACAACGCACGCAAGACGCAACGACCAATCCGGCCGTAGCCGTTGAGTGCAACTTTGTAGGGACGCGGTTGAGGCATGGGGGTTCTCGATTACCGTGTAGATTCAGTTACAGCAGCATCGCCCGGACCTCCACTTTCGCGAGCAAGCCCGCTCCCACAGGGAAATGCATTCCAACTGTGGGAGCGGGCTTGCTCGCGAAGGCGGCAGTCCAGACGATGCAACTTCTGGATCAGTCTTCCAGCAGCTCTTCAGCCTGACCCAGGATGTTTTCCAGGGTGAAGCCGAACTCTTCGAACAAGGCAGGCGCAGGCGCCGACTCGCCGTAGGTGGTCATGCCGATCACGCGACCTTCCAGGCCGACGTACTTGTACCAGTAGTCCGCGTGGGAAGCCTCGATGGCGATACGGGCGCTGACCTGCAACGGCAGGACCGATTGCTTGTAGCCGGCGTCCTGGGCATCGAACACGCTGGTGCAAGGCATGGACACGACGCGCACCTTGCGGCCCTGTTCGGTCAGCTTGTCGAAAGCCTGGACGGCCAGGCCGACTTCAGAACCGGTGGCGATCAGGATCAGCTCAGGCTCGCCGGCGCAGTCCTTCAGCACATAGCCGCCACGGTTGATGTCGGCGATCTGCAGGGCATTGCGAGTCTGGTGCTGCAGGTTCTGGCGCGAGAAGATCAGGGCCGAAGGACCGTCCTTGCGCTCCAGGGCGTACTTCCAGGACACCGCCGATTCGACGGCATCGGCCGGACGCCAGGTGTCGAGGTTCGGCGTGCAGCGCAGGCTGGCCAGTTGCTCGATCGGCTGGTGAGTCGGGCCGTCTTCGCCCAGACCGATGGAGTCGTGGGTGTAGACGTGGATCACGCGCTGCTTCATCAGCGCCGACATGCGCACGGCATTGCGGGCGTATTCCATGAACATCAGGAAGGTCGCGCCGTAAGGCACCAGGCCGCCGTGCAGGGCAACGCCGTTCATGATCGCGGTCATGCCGAATTCGCGCACGCCGTAATACATGTAGTTGCCGCTGGCGTCCTCGGCGGTGACGCCTTTGCAGCCTTTCCACAGGGTCAGGTTGGAACCGGCCAGGTCAGCCGAACCGCCGAGGAACTCAGGCAGCAGCGGGCCGAACGCGTTCAGGGCGTTCTGGCTGGCTTTACGGCTGGCGATGGTTTCGCCCTTGGCCGCCACTTCGGCGATGTAGGCATCGGCCTTTTCGGCGAAGTCGGCCGGCAGCTCGCCGCTCAGACGACGAATCAGTTCATTGGCTTCGGCCGGGAACGCGGCGGAGTAGGCAGCGAAACGCTGATCCCACTCGGCTTCGACCGCACGACCGGCTTCCTTGGCGTCCCACTCGGCATAAATGTCGGCCGGGATTTCGAATGGACCGTGGTTCCACTTCAGCGCAGCGCGGGTCAGGGCGATTTCCGCGTCACCCAGCGGGGCGCCGTGGCAATCTTCCTTGCCTTGCTTGTTCGGCGAACCGAAACCGATGGTGGTCTTGCAGCAGATCAGGGTTGGCTGATCGCTTTTGCGCGCCGTCTCGATGGCGGTCTTGATCTCTTCCGGGTCGTGACCGTCGACGTTGCGGATCACTTGCCAGTTGTAGGCTTCGAAACGCTTCGGCGTGTCATCGGTGAACCAGCCTTCGACTTCGCCGTCGATGGAGATGCCGTTGTCATCATAGAAGGCGATCAGCTTGCCCAGGCCCAGGGTGCCGGCCAGGGAGCCGACTTCGTGGGAAATGCCTTCCATCATGCAGCCATCACCCAGGAACACATAGGTGTGGTGATCGACGATGTTGTGGCCAGGGCGGTTGAATTGCGCCGCCAGAACTTTTTCAGCCAGGGCAAAACCCACGGCGTTGGCCAGGCCCTGACCCAATGGGCCAGTGGTGGTTTCAACACCCGGGGTGTAGCCGAGTTCCGGGTGACCCGGCGTGCGGCTGTGCAGTTGGCGGAATTGCTTCAGGTCATCGATCGACAGGTCGTAGCCGGTCAGGTGCAGCAACGAGTAGATCAGCATCGAGCCGTGACCGTTGGACAGCACGAAGCGGTCACGGTCGGCGAACGATGGATTGCTCGGGTTGTGCTTGAGGTAGTCGCGCCAAAGCACCTCGGCGATATCCGCCATACCCATAGGGGCACCGGGATGGCCGCTGTTGGCTTTTTGCACGGCATCCATGCTGAGGGCACGAATGGCGTTGGCACGCTCACGACGGCTAGGCATCGCTGTTCTCCTGCGGGTTCTGAATCGAGAGTGAATAAAACGAAACGGAAAAAAGGCGAGCATTTTCCCTCACCGAGCCGCCTCGGGGCAATGACAGATAGTCATCTGAAGGCGTTTTTCCAATCGATAACGACGGTTTCGCCTGGTGAAACCTTTCCGCCATCCGTTTGTTGACTGAAGCTGACGCTGAGAAGTGCCATCTATCGAGCAATATCAAAACTTTTTGATATTGCTCTTGCGATGCTTCCGAGGCGTGACTAGACTGCCGGCCTTATGAATTTACGCGTGCCTTCCATTCGCCATGACGATTGCGATGAGCTGGCGGCCTTGTGCAAGGCCGGCGGCGATCCTCTGCGGCTGAATGTCTTGCGCGCACTGGCCAACGATTCCTTTGGCGTGCTGGAGCTGGCGCAGATTTTTGGCATCGGCCAGTCCGGCATGAGCCACCACCTCAAGGTATTGGCCCAGGCCGACCTGGTGGCGACCCGCCGCGAAGGCAACGCGATTTTTTATCGCCGCGCCCTGCCCCACACCGGCCTGCTCGGCGGCAAACTGCATGCGGCCTTGCTCGAAGAAGTGGACGAGCTGATGTTGCCTGCCGATGTGCAGTCGCGGATTACTCAGGTCCACGGGCAACGGGCAGCCGCCAGCCAGGACTTTTTCTCACGGGTCGCGGAAAAATTTCGCGCCCAGCAAGACTTGATCGCCGGCCTGCCGCAATACCGCGATAGCGTGGTGGCCTTGCTCGACAAGCTGAGTTTCAGCGAAGGCGCGACAGCCATCGAAGTCGGCCCCGGGGACGGTGCCTTTCTGCCGGAACTGGCGCGCCGCTTCACCCAGGTCACGGCGCTGGACAACAGCCCGGCGATGCTCGAACTGGCACGCCAGGTGTGCGAACGCCAGGCGCTGACCAACGTCAGCCTGCAACTGGCCGACGCCTTGAATGGCGTGAGCCTCAAGGCCGACTGCGTTGTATTGAACATGGTGCTGCACCATTTCGCCGCACCGGCCGATGCGCTCAAGCACATGGCCCATTTGCTGCAACCAGGCGGTAGCCTGTTAGTGACAGAGTTATGTAGCCACAACCAGAGTTGGGCCAGGGAAGCCTGCGGTGATCTCTGGTTGGGGTTTGAACAGGACGATCTGGCCCGTTGGGCCACCGCTGCGGGACTCGTTCCCGGGGAAAGCCTCTATGTAGGCTTACGTAATGGTTTCCAGATCCAGGTCCGCCATTTTCAGCGACCGGCTGGCGACACTCACCATCGGTAATTTCAGGAAAAAATCGAGATGAGCGAATACTCCCTTTTCACCTCCGAGTCCGTGTCTGAAGGGCATCCGGACAAAATCGCCGACCAGATTTCTGATGCGGTGCTGGACGCCATCATTGCTGAAGACAAGTTCGCCCGTGTGGCGTGCGAGACTCTGGTGAAAACGGGCGTGGCAATCATCGCCGGCGAAGTCACCACCTCGGCCTGGGTTGACCTGGAGCAGATCGTTCGTGACGTGATCACCGACATCGGCTACACCAGCTCCAACGTTGGTTTCGACGGTGCGACCTGCGGCGTGATGAACATCATCGGCAAGCAGTCCCCTGACATCAACCAGGGTGTCGACCGCGCCAAGCCTGAAGATCAGGGTGCCGGCGACCAGGGCCTGATGTTCGGCTACGCCAGCAACGAAACCGACGTGCTGATGCCAGCACCGATCACCTTCTCGCACCAGCTGGTTCAGCGCCAGGCCGAAGCCCGTAAATCGGGCCTGCTGCCTTGGCTGCGCCCGGACGCCAAGTCGCAAGTGACCTGCCGCTACGAAAACGGCAAGGTTGTCGGTATCGACGCCGTGGTCCTGTCGACCCAGCACAACCCGGAAGTGTCCTACACCGACCTGCGCGAAGGCGTGATGGAGCTGATCGTCAAGCACGTGCTGCCTGCCGAACTGCT
The DNA here is from genome assembly GCF_902498195.1 of Pseudomonas fluorescens. Classification (GTDB taxonomy): domain Bacteria; phylum Pseudomonadota; class Gammaproteobacteria; order Pseudomonadales; family Pseudomonadaceae; genus Aquipseudomonas; species Aquipseudomonas fluorescens_BU. The sequence goes on from NZ_CABVIY010000010.1 coordinate 196,840, forward strand.
GACCAAGGACACCCAGTTCCACATCAACCCGACTGGCCAGTTCATCATCGGTGGCCCGGTGGGCGACTGCGGCCTGACCGGCCGCAAGATCATCGTCGACAGCTACGGCGGCATGGCTCGCCACGGCGGCGGCGCGTTCTCCGGCAAGGATCCGTCGAAGGTTGACCGTTCGGCCGCCTACGCCGGTCGTTACGTGGCCAAGAACATCGTCGCCGCCGGCCTGGCCGAGCGCTGCGAGATTCAGGTGTCCTACGCCATTGGCGTCGCGCAGCCGACGTCGATCTCGCTGAACACTTTCGGCACCGGCAAGATCAGCGACGAGAAGATCGTCAAACTGGTCCGCGAAGTGTTCGACCTGCGTCCCTACGCGATCACCAAAATGCTCGACCTGCTGCACCCGATGTACCAGGAAACCGCTGCTTACGGCCACTTCGGTCGTACCCCGGCGACCAAGACCGTGGGTGACGACACCTTCACCACGTTCACCTGGGAAAAAACCGACCGCGCCGACGCCCTGCGTTCTGCCGCCGGCCTGTAAGCCTTTCCCGGCTACACCAAAAGCCCCGCACGGTTTTGCCGTGCGGGGCTTTTTATTGGCTTGCACCTGAGACCTCGCTGCCCCCTTCGCGAGCAAGCCCGCTCCCACAGCAAAACGCATCCCGATGTGGGAGCGGGCTTGCTCGCGAAGAGGCCGGCAATGCCACCCGAAAATATCCGGCAAAACACCCACCCTTCACGCCAACGAACCCTCGCCTAGCCTTCACGCACCCCAATGAGCAAGGACGCTCACGATGCCCCTCACCCTGCGCCTGTTTATCACCTGCCTGCTCGCCTTGGCCAGCCTGAACGCCAACGCCACCCTGTGCCCCGACTGGCCGCCCGAGCGCGCGTCGAACGAGATCACCGTCCTGCAAAACCAGATCGACACCTGGGACGACAGCTACCACCGCGAAGGAAAATCCCTGGTCGCCGACGAACTCTACGACCAGTCACGCGCGCGCCTCACCGAATGGCGCCAATGCTTCGACCCTGCCCCACCCAAAAATCCGCTGGGCACGGCGCGCGGCACCATTGCCCACCCCATCGCCCACACCGGCCTGGATAAGCTGGTCGATGAACACGCCGTCGAACATTGGCTGCGCCATCGAACGGACATCTGGGTCCAACCCAAGGTCGACGGTGTTGCCGTGACCTTGATCTACCGCAAAGGCCTGCTGACCCAGGCGATCAGTCGCGGTGACGGCTCGCATGGCCAGGACTGGACGACTGCGGCCCGCCAGATCGCGGCAATCCCTCAAAGGCTGGCGCAGCCACTGGACCTGCTCGTGCAAGGCGAACTCTACTGGCGCCTGACCCGGCACGTGCAATCCCGGACCGGCAGCCTCAATGCCCGGGCCACCGTCGCCGGCTTGATGGCGCGCAAGACCTTGAACGCCGTGCAGGCGGCCGGGATCGGCCTGTTTGTCTGGGACTGGCCCGAAGGTCCGGCGAGCCTGCCAGAACGCGTCGCCACACTGGACGAACTGGGATTTCCCGCCAGTACGGCATACAGCCAACCGGTCGAAACCCTGGCCGATGCGCAGCACTGGCGTGATCACTGGTATCGCTCGCCGCTGCCGTTTGCCAGCGATGGCATCGTCCTGCGCCAGGGGCAACGCCCGCCCGCCGGGCGCTGGCAAGCCAAACCGTCCTTTTGGAGCGTCGCCTGGAAGTATCCCTTCGCCCAGGCATTGGCGCAGGTCCGCAAGGTTCATTTCAAGGTCGGCCGGACAGGGCGGATCACCCCGGTGCTGGAACTGACGCCGGTGATGCTCGATGACCGGCAGATCAAGCGCGTCAGCGTGAGCTCCCTGCAACGCTGGCGGGCGATGGATATTCGACCGGGCGACCAGGTCGCTATCAGCCTCGCCGGCCTGACCATTCCCCGGCTGGACGGCGTAGTGTTGCGCGGTGCCGAGCGACCGGCGCTGGAGGTGCCCCTGGCCACCGACTTTCATCCGTTGAGCTGCTGGCAGCCAACCTCGGGATGCGAAGATCAGTTTCTCGCCCGCCTGGCCTGGCTCAGCGGCAAGCAGGGCCTGGCGCTGACCCATGTCGGCCCTGGCACCTGGGAAAAGCTTGTCCAGGCAGGCCGCCTCAACAGTCTGCTGGATTGGTTGACCCTCGATGCCCAAGAGCTTGCTAACATTGATGGTTTGGGCGAGCGCAGTGCCGCGCGCCTCCTGGCCAGTTTCGACAGTGCCCGGCAACGTCCTTTCGCCCGCTGGCTCAAAGCGCTGGGCATGCCACCGACAGGCCAGGCGCGCCTCGCCGATTCCTGGCAGGCACTGGCGCAACGCGACACCGGGCAATGGCAGGACGAAGCCGGGATCGGACCGGGACGCGCGGCGCAATTGAGCGCGTTTTTCCGCGACCCGCAAGTCCTGGCCTTGAGTGAGACATTACGGGAGGCGGGGATTGACGGTTTCTAAGGCCGGCAATGCCGTTGCACCCGGGAACCCTGTAGTACCGACAGGCTCAAACCTGCCATCGCCGCATCGAACCGATTGCCTTTTTCACATGGAGCTTTTATGAAATTTCTTTCACCGCTCGCCCTGTTGACCCTTTGCAGCGTGATGGCCGCCCCGTTGATGGCCGCCGAGGACGCACCGGAATTGACCGGCTGTGCCGCCAAGAAACAAGGCATCATCAACCAGATCGAACTGGCCAAGTCCCACGGCAATGCCGATCAGCAGGCCGGGCTGGAAAAAGCCCTGAGCGAAGTCACCGCCAACTGCACCGATGCCTCGCTGAAAAAAGAACGCGAAAACAAGGTGCTTGAGGCCAAGCACGAGGTGAGCAAACGTCAGGCCGACCTCGACAAGGCCATGAAAAAAGGCGACCCGGAGAAGATCAACAAGCGCAAAGACAAACTCGCCGAGTCCCGCAAGGAATTGCAGGAAGCGGTGGATGAGCTGGATAAGTAGAAAACGGCTGAAATCAAGAGTCTTTGGTGCTTTCACAGCAGTCTTCGCGAGCAAGCCCGCGCCCACACTGAATCACTGTCAAACACAAAATTTGTGGCCGCCGGAGATCAAATGTGGGAGCGGGCTTGCTCACGAAGGCGTCAGACCGGTTACCGCAATCAATGATCCCGAAACGCCTTATGACAAGCACTACAGGCATCCTCGACCTTCTGCACCGCCGGCCCCAGATTGCTGGCCTTGTAGGGTTGAACCTGGCTGGCAATTACCAATTCACCGGTGGCGCTTTCAAGATCGCGCGCCATGCCCTGAAAACGTGCCTGTTGTTCCCACACATCGCTCTTGGCGCTGGTGTGGTCTTCTTCACGCACCTGCGGGAAGTGCTTCCAGGGTTCATGGGACAATGCGTCGAGTTTCACCGCGCCGTCAGCGAACTTCGGACCATCGAACGCAATACGGCCACGCAACATGCCTCCCAGGTCTTCGCCGGTCTTGAGCATTTGCTTGAAGATGGCCTTGCGCTGGCCAAGCGGCGAATTGGGGTCGACACCGCCGCACGCGGACAACGTCAGGCAGGCCAGCAATACAACAGAAAATCTTTTAAGAGTCATGGTGGCTTCAGGTCACGGGAAACGGCGGCCAGTATCCTCGCGTCCCCGGCAAACACCAATAGCCCTATTATCAATACGGGTTGCATGAGCGCATGGAGCACTCAGGCAACCGGCAAAGGAATTACTCCATGAACAGCCGTTTCAAGGCGTGGCGTCACAGCCTGGCCTGGACCCTGCCGATGGTAGCCCTGCTCGCAGGTTGCACCGGTGGCGACAACAAGCAGCCGAAAACCCACGCGCTGGCCACTTACTCCACCGCCACCTGGGAAGCGCTGCCGGCGGTCTCAGACACCGACCTCGTCGCCGGTTTCGGCTCGTGGCGCAGCGCTTGCACGCGACTCAAGGCCGACCCGGTCTGGGGCGGCATCTGCGCAGCCGCCGCCAACGTGCCGCAAACCGCCAGCGATATCCGCGGTTTCCTCAAGCAGAACCTCGATGTCTACGGTCTGCGCGCCGCCAATGACAACCCCAACGGCCTGATCACCGGTTACTACGAACCGGTCTACCCGGGCAGCCTGACCCAGACCGCCGCCGCCAACATTCCGGTGTACGGCGTGCCCGAAGACATGATCATCGTCGCCCTGGACAGCCTTTACCCGGAACTCAAGGGAAAACGCCTGCGCGGTCGGCTGGAAGGGCGCGTCCTCAAGCCTTATGACGACGCGGCAACGATTGAGAGCAAAGGAGTCAAGGCGCCGGTGGTGGCCTGGCTGACCGATCCGATGAACCTGCAATTCTTGCAAATCCAGGGCTCGGGGCGCATCCAGATCGAAGGTGGCCGGCAGCTGCGCATCGCTTATGCCGACCAGAACGGCCACCCCTATCGACCCATCGGCCGCTGGCTGGTGGAGCAAGGCGAGCTGAAGAAAGAAGACGTGACCATGGGCACGATCAGCGCCTGGGCCAAGGCCAATCCATCGCGCATTCCGGAGCTGCTGGGCAGCAACCCCAGCTATGTCTTTTTCACCCGCAACCCCGACAGCAACGAAGGGCCACGCGGCTCGTTGAACGTTCCCTTGACGGCGGGTTACAGCGCCGCGGTGGATCGCAAGGTCATTCCGTTGGGCAGCCTGTTGTGGTTATCCACCACCAGGCCGGACGGCACGGCGCTGGTACGGCCAGTCGCGGCGCAGGACACCGGTGGCGCAATTGCCGGCGAAGTTCGCGCGGACCTGTTCTGGGGCACCGGTGATGCGGCCGGGCAACTGGCCGGGGACATGAAGCAGCAGGGGCAGATCTGGATGCTCTGGCCAAAAGGCGCGGCCTTGCCCCAGGTGCCGCAGGTGGCTGATGCGGAGAAGACCAAGCCGTGAGTCAAATGCTGTCAGTCAAATAGCTTTCGCGAGCAAGCCCGCTCCCACAGTTGACCGAGTTCCTTCAGCTGGAATGTGGTCGTATGTGGGAGCGGGCTTGCTCGCGAAGACTGCCTGAAGAGCGATGAAATTCAGGCAGACACAACAAAAAGCGCCACGATCAACCCCATCCCCACAAACCACATCAACGACCGCAACGTCGCCAGATCCGTCAGATAAAAAATGATGTACAGCAGCCGACTGGTGATGAACAACACCGACAGCACATTGATCGTCACCAATTCCGCATTACCGGCCAGGTGAGCCACGATCACCGCCGCGGCGAACGCCGGCGTCACTTCAAAACTGTTCAGTTGCGCCGCATTGGCGCGCCTGCCCAATCCATCCAGCGAATCGAGAAAATCCCGAGGGTCATGGTTGTCTTTCAACCGGAACCCGCCACTGATCTTGGCCACGCCCACACACACATAGGGCAGGAAAATCGCGATCAAAATGCACCACAGAGCAACCGTCATAAAGCCATCCCTTCTTCACGTTACACAGCAGTCAGAATTTCATCACCAGCATGCCGATCAGCACCAGGCTACAGGCTAAGAGCCGAGGCCGGCCGAAAGGTTCTTTCAGGTAACGCATACCGAACAGCACCACCAGGATCACGCTGATCTCGCGCAAGGCCGCCGCTTCGGCAATCGACCCCAGCTGCATGGCCCACAGCACCAGAGCGTAGCTGAACAACACGCAGAACCCGACCGCCAGCCCCAGGCGCCATTGCTCACGCCAGAACAACTTGAACGCCGGTCGCTTGCGCACCCAGGCCAGCAATGGAAACGGCCAGGCGCTGATCAGCGTCACCCAGACCAGGTAGTCCAGCGGATGCGACCAGCGTCGCAGCGCCTGCCCATCGATGTAGGTGTAGCACCCGATGCACAGGCCAATCAGCGCCACCACCGGCAACATCGACCAGGGCAGGCGCGCCCCGCCTCCGCCCTGCCAGAGCAGGCATAGCATGCCCAGCGGGATCAGCAGGATCCCGAAGATCTGCTGATGGGTCAGCGTCTCTGCGGCGAAGATCAGCGTCAGCGCCAGCACCACCAGCGGCGACAACCCGCGCATCAGCGGGTAGACCAGCCCCAGGTCACCCACCCGATAAGCCTGGATCAGCAAATAGCGATAGAGCAGCTCGAACGCTGCGGAGGCCAATATCCATGGCCAGATTTCAACGGGTGGCAGCGCCACGAACGGCAGCATCACCGCGACAAACAGCATCGCCACGCTGTCCATGCAGGCCACCACCAGCAGCCGCTCGGCGCTGAATTTGATCAGGGTATTCCACGCCGCATGCAACAGCGCCGCCACCAACACCAGAGCCGTCGCAAGCACGGCACACTCCTTTCTTGTTACCGCACTGTCCCTCTGTAGGAACTGCCGAAGGCTGCGATCTTTTGATTTTAAAGATCAAGATCAAAAGATCGCAGCCTTCGGCAGCACCTACATAAGCGCGCAGAGAATTGATTCGCGATATGTCAGCAGCTGTTTATACTGCAAGCGACCACGCCGCACTCAGTTGCGCACAGACTAATTCCAATAAAATCTGCCTCCGGCCGCTCTCATAGAGAACGGTCTTGGGCATGCGTACGCCTGATCACAGCGTCAAGACTACCGACAGAGACCTTGCGCATGCCACTCGCTTTGCTTGCCCTTGCTGTTGCCGCGTTCGGCATCGGCACCACTGAATTCGTCATCATGGGCCTGCTGCCCGATGTTGCCCGCGACCTCGCGGTGAGCATTCCCCATGCCGGCCTGCTGATCACCGGATACGCCCTGGGCGTGGTCTTCGGCGCGCCGATCCTCGCGGTCGGCACCGCGAACATGCCGCGCAAAGCCACCTTGCTGGGCATGACCCTGATGTTCATCCTCGGCAACATGCTCTGCGCCCTGGCACCGAACTACGCCACGCTGATGGCGGCGCGGGTGGTGACAGCGCTGTGCCACGGCGCGTTTTTCGGCATCGGCTCGGTGGTGGCCGCCGGACTGGTGGCGCCGAACAAACGGGCGCAGGCAATTGCCATGATGTTCACCGGCCTGACCCTCGCCAATGTACTGGGCGTGCCATTGGGCACCGCGCTTGGCCAATACGCCGGCTGGCGCTCGACCTTTTGGGCGGTGTCGGTGATTGGCGTGATCGCCGCCATTGCGCAGTGGGTCTGGTTGCCGAAGGACATCGCCATGGACAAGGCCAACCTCGCCAGCGAGTTCAAGGTGCTGGGTAAGATCAACGTGCTGTTGGCGCTGGGCATGAGCGTGCTGGCCTCGACCAGCCTGTTCAGCGTCTTTACCTACATCGCGCCGATCCTGCAGGACATCACGGGCGTCAGCCCCCATGGCGTGACGATCATGTTGCTGTTGTTCGGCGTGGGGTTGACGGCGGGCAGCATGCTCGGCGGACGCCTGGCTGACAGCCGTTTGCTGCCGTCACTGGTCGGCATGGCGTTGGCCGTGGTGCTGGTATTGGCCGCCTTCAGCCAGACCAGCCACTCGGTGATTCCGGCCGCGATTACCCTGGTGCTGTGGGGTATTTTCGCCTTCGCCCTGTGCCCGATCCTGCAACTGCTGATCATCGATCAGGCCCACGAAGCGCCAAACCTGGGTTCGACCCTGAACCAGAGCGCATTCAACCTCGGCAACGCGGCCGGTGCCTGGATCGGCGGTTTAGTAGTGGCCAGCGGTGCGGACCTGGCGGACCTGCCCTGGACGGGCGCGCTGGTCAGCGGCCTGACGGTGCTGACCGCACTGTTCTACATCTACCTGCAACGTCGCGGCGCAGCTGAGGTCCACGCATCGAGCTGACTATTTCTTGATCTGCGGCGGGCCAGGCTCTTCACCCTGGCCCGCTGTATTTTTCGGCGGGCCGCTTTCACTGCGAATCTGCGCGTGGCTGATCAGCGCGAAGATAAAGCTGCCGCCAATGATGTTGCCCGCCAGCGTCGGGCCGGCGAACACCAGCCAGAAATCCTTCCACGGTAATTCACCGGCAAACACCAGGTACGAGACTTCCAGCGAACCGACGACGATATGAGTGAAATCCCCCAGCGCCATGAAGTAGGTGATGAGGATGATGATCCACATCTTGGCGCTCTCCATGGACGGGATCATCCAGACCATGGTGGCGATCATCCAGCCGGAGATGATGCCTTTGGCGAACATTTTGCCGGCGTCGTTCTCCATGACCTTGCGCCCGATGTCGAGAAAGGCCACGTCCGTCTTGCTGTCGAAAATGGGCAGTTCCAGCATGACATAGGCCACCAGCAGCGTGCCGCAGAGGTTGCCGATCAGCACCACCGACCACAGTCGCAACAAGCGGCCGAAATTGCCCAGCGTGGGTTTGCTCATGATCGGCAGCACGGCCGTCAGGGTGTTTTCGGTGAACAGTTGCTGGCGGGAGAGGATCACCGCGAGAAACCCTGCGCAGTAACCGAAACTGGCGATCACCTTGTAGCCTTCGCCGTCCGGCAGGCGCGAGTTGAGCAACCCCATGCCCATCAGTGACAGGCCCATGGTCAAGCCGGCGGCCAGGGCCGACCACCACAGCGCGGCAACGGTACGTTCCAGCTCCTGGTCACCCTGGGTACGGATGATTTCATGCAGCACCGCCGCGCGCGGTGGCTGGCCCTTCTCGACTTCCTGCTGCTCTTTGGCCGAGAGGTCGGGGGTCTTGCCGTCTTTTGGCGAATTCATGGCGTGCGCACCGGTAGCGGATCATTTAGCTACGACCTGTGTCACTCCGATTACGTTCTGTAGGAGCTGCCGCAGGCTGCGATCTTTTGATTTTCGTGACTGAACACCCGAAATCAAGATCAAAAGATCGCAGCCAGCGGGTCGCGCATTACTCGACGCTGGCTTCATCCTGGAACTGGTCTTTGACGTACTTGATTTCGGTCCGGCCGTGCGGGGCAGGCAAACCATCTTCGCCGAGGTTGACGAAGACCATCTTCTCGACCGTCAGGATGCTTTTGCGGGTGATCTTGTTGCGCACTTCGCACGTCAGGGTGATCGAGGTGCGACCGAACTCGGTGGCGGTGATGCCCAGTTCGATGATGTCGCCCTGGCGCGAAGCGCTGACGAAGTTGATTTCCGAAATGTACTTGGTGACGACGCGCTGGTTGCCCAACTGGACGATGGCGTAGATCGCCGCTTCTTCGTCGATCCAGCGCAGAAGACTGCCGCCGAACAGCGTGCCGTTGGGGTTGAGGTCTTCGGGTTTTACCCATTTGCGGGTGTGGAAATTCATGTTCACTCCTGAGCGTCTTGCCGAATGATGGACGGTATCTTGGCAGACCCCGGGCCAGAGCTCTATTCGGCATCTTCTATAGCCACTATTACCGTTCGCACATTGACCGACAGAAACCCTTTGGAAGATCAGCATAGCCCGCTATAATCGCCCCCGTTTCAAAACGGTAACTTCAACTTGCTACCGTTTTCCCGCCACCTGTCCGAGGGGCGCTGCAGCAGGCTAGACCTGTCAGGCTCGGATGGGGCGTTGCCAGGCCTTGATCGGCCCGACACTAAACGCACAACGGCGCCCATTCGCATACATTACGAATGGAGGCTCTCATGAGCGCTGTTATCACGCCTGCAGATTTTAACGATTACAAAGTCGCCGACATGTCCCTGGCTGCCTGGGGTCGTCGCGAAACCATCATCGCTGAATCCGAAATGCCAGCCCTGATGGGTCTGCGCCGCAAGTACTCCGAAGAGCAACCGCTCAAGGGCGCGAAGATCCTCGGCTGCATCCACATGACCATCCAGACTGCCGTGCTGATCGAAACCCTGGTTGCCCTGGGTGCCGAAGTGCGCTGGTCGTCCTGCAACATTTTCTCGACTCAGGACCAGGCTGCCGCCTCCATCGCCGCGGCCGGCATTCCGGTTTTCGCCTGGAAAGGTGAAACCGAGCAAGAGTACGAGTGGTGCCTGGAGCAAACCATCCTCAAGGATGGCGCGCCTTGGGATGCCAACATGATCCTCGACGACGGCGGCGACCTGACCGAGCTGCTGCACAAGAAGTACCCGCAGGTACTGGATCGCGTTCACGGCGTGACCGAAGAAACCACCACCGGCGTTCACCGCCTGCTGGACATGCTGGCCAAGGGCGAGCTGAAAATCCCGGCCATCAACGTCAACGACTCGGTGACCAAGAGCAAGAACGACAACAAGTACGGCTGCCGTCACAGCCTGAACGATGCGATCAAGCGCGGTACCGACCACCTGCTGTCCGGCAAGCAAGCGCTGGTCATCGGCTACGGTGACGTGGGCAAGGGCTCGGCCCAGTCCCTGCGTCAGGAAGGCATGATCGTCAAGGTTTCCGAAGTCGACCCGATCTGCGCCATGCAAGCCTGCATGGACGGTTTCGAACTGGTGTCGCCGTTCATCGACGGGATCAACACCGGCTCCGAAGAGAGCATCGACAAAGCGCTGCTGGGCAAGATCGACCTGATCGTGACCACCACCGGTAACGTCAACGTTTGCGACGCGAACATGCTCAAAGCGCTGAAAAAGCGTGCCGTTGTCTGCAACATCGGTCACTTCGACAACGAAATCGACACCGCTTTCATGCGCAAGAACTGGGCATGGGAAGAAGTGAAGCCACAGGTTCACAAGATCCACCGTACCGGCGCTGGTGCATTCGATGCCCAGAACGACGACTACCTGATCCTGCTGGCCGAAGGCCGTCTGGTGAACCTGGGTAACGCCACTGGCCACCCAAGCCGCATCATGGACGGTTCGTTCGCCAACCAGGTGCTGGCGCAGATCTTCCTGTTCGGCCAGAAGTACGCCGACCTGTCGCCAGCCCAGAAAGCCGAGCGCCTGACCGTTGAAGTACTGCCGAAGAAACTCGACGAAGAAGTGGCCCTGGAAATGGTCCGCGGTTTCGGTGGCGTCGTGACTCAACTGACCAAGACCCAGGCCGACTACATCGGCGTGACCGTCGAAGGTCCGTTCAAGCCGCACGCTTACCGCTACTGATCGGCGCCGCTTAAACGCTCGCTGTAGGAGCTGTCGAGTGCAACGAGGCTGCGATCTTTTAAAAGCAGGATCAAAAGATCGCAGCCTACGGCAGCTCCTACAGGGAGCAAGCGTCCGTCCTACGTGTTTCCAAGGATATGACCATGTCCCAAGATCGTCGCTACAGCTTCGAGTTCTTCCCAACCAAGACCGACGCTGGGCATGAAAAGCTGCTCGCCACTGCCCGTCAGCTGGCCACGTACAATCCCGATTTCTTCTCCTGCACCTACGGCGCTGGCGGTTCGACCCGTGACCGTACCCTCAACACCGTGTTGCAGCTGGAAAGCGAAGTCAAAATTCCTGCCGCGCCGCATTTGTCTTGCGTGGGCGACAGCAAGGACGACTTGCGCGGCCTGCTGAGCCAGTACAAGGCCGCGGGCATTACCCGTATCGTTGCCCTGCGCGGTGACCTGCCGTCGGGCATGGGCATGGCCAGTGGCGAGTTGCGCCACGCCAATGACCTGGTCGAATTCATTCGTGAAGAGACCGGCGATCATTTCCACGTCGAAGTCGCCGCCTACCCGGAAATGCACCCCCAAGCGCGCAACTTCGAAGACGATATCGCCAATTTCGTGCGCAAGGCTAACGCTGGCGCCGACAGCGCGATCACCCAGTATTTCTTCAACGCCGACAGCTATTTCTACTTTGTCGACCGTGTGCGAGCGCTGGGCGTCAACATCCCGATCGTGCCGGGCATCATGCCGATCACCAACTACAGCAAGCTGGCACGTTTCTCCGACGCCTGCGGTGCGGAAATCCCGCGCTGGATCCGCAAGCAGCTGGAAGCCTACGGCGACGACACCCAGAGCATTCAGCGTTTCGGCGAGCAGGTCATTACCGAAATGTGTGAGCGCTTGTTGCAGGGCGGCGCACCGGGGCTGCATTTCTATACCCTGAACCAGGCCGAAGCCAGCCTGGCTGTGTGGAACAACTTGAAGCTCCCCCGCTGATCGTCGTCCCGCAGGAACTGGACCCTCTTCGGAGGGTCTTTTTTTTTCAGAAGTAAATACGGAACGCTGTTGCAATGACGTCTTCGAACCCTCGCCCTCAACTCGTCTATCTGGTTTTCGGTTCCGAGACCTATCACCAGGAAGCCGTGTTCAGTATCGCCAGTGCCCTGGCATGGCTTCGCGAAACGCCGGACGCTGCAATCGACATCCAGGTCTTCAGCGACAACCCGCAGCCCTACGAAAAACTGCCGGTACGCGCACGCCCTCTCGACGAGGCGACACGCCGGCGCTGGAGCGAACCCCATGGCTATCATTTCCGCGCCAAACACGTCGCGTTGCGCACGGTGCTGGAAGAGTCCGAAACGGCGCTGCTGATCGACACAGACACCTTCTTCCACTGCTCCCCGCTCAAACTGTTCGAACGCGTGCAGCCCGGCACCCTGCTGTGTAACGACTACTACACCCATTACGGCAACAACAAGGAAAACCTGCTCTACAGTGCGCTCTCGCCAACCCTCAAGGAGCGGGGCCTGGCTGACGACGAGATGATGCTGCTCAACTCCGGCGTCATCGGTTTGCACCAAAAGGATGCTTACGTACTTGATCGCTCGATCGCCCTGATCGACGAATTGTTCCCGTCCGCGAAGGGGGCGTACACCCTTGAGGAGTTCTGCCTGTCGGTGGCGGCTTATCGCACGCTGGACGTCAGAAAGTGCCCGGACCTGATCCATCATTACTGGAGCCGCAAGCAGCTGTTCAGGGCCAAGGTCCAGGCCTGGGTTGGCAAACATGCCGCACAACCGACCCATCGCGAAGCACTGGACGACACCCGCCGCGTATCGGCCCGGCTGCCACGGCCACCCCGCTCCCAGCGCATGCTCTACAAGCTCATCACCCTGGCGCTACCGGTGCATTTGCGTCAGTTCATTCGGGAAATCCTCTACGGCTGCTACGAGCATCCCAACGAATTCGATAAAGCTTGCGGCCCGGTCTGGTGGGAAAAGGCACTGCAAAACCAGCAGGAGCGGATTGGTACTCCGGTGTGCAGGCACCTGCTGGAGCATTGGTTCACCCACCCCCTGGTCAGGCTGATTCTTGGAGGGCGACGCACCGCGATCCACGATCACTTGCTCAATTCGCCGAGCAAATAGAGACGTCGCGCCCAATCTGCTCAAGTCAGGGCTAAACATGCATGCCAGAGCTTCTCATTAGGCGCCCCGCGTACTAACCTCAGGCCATGCCTGTCATTTTCCAGTTGCTGACCGTTGTGCTTTTTACTTGCCTGAGCTTCACCGCCCGGGGCGAGAAGTTGCGCATTGTCACGGAGCCGTGGGCGCCCTACGTCTACGAGGAGAACGGCAAGGCCCTGGGCCTGGACTACGAAACCACGGCGATTGTCTTCAAGCGCCTGGGCATCGAAGTCGAGTGGCAGTTCCTGCCGTGGAAGCGTTGCCTGTCCATGCTGGAAACCGGTCAGGCCGATGGCGCGCTGGATATTTTCCACAGCGACGAGCGCGACGCGACCCTGCTCTATCCGAGCGAACCGCTCTCGGAGGTCCAGTTCGTGATGTTCTACGCCAACGAGCGACCGCACCCCTTTCGCACCCTCGACGACCTGCGCGGCCTGACCATCGGCACCTCTCCCGGCTACCTGTACAGCCAGGATTTCAGGGACTCGACACTGTTCATACGTGAACCGGCACCCAGTCATGAAGCCAATTTCGGCAAGCTGGTGCGCGGCCGGATCGACCTGCTGATCACCGATCGCCGGGTCGGCCAGCATCTGCTCGACGCGCTGAAGATTCGCGACAAAATTACCGAAAACCCGACCGTCATCAGCCAGCAGAGCCAGTTTCTGGCGGTGCGCCGCAATGCCGGCATGGATTTACTGGTGCAACGTTTCGGTGCCGAGCTCAAGCGTTTCAAGCGCGAACCGGCCTACGCAGAGCTGAGCGCCCGCTACGGCGCCGCCCCGGCCGACCCCGCGAGCACCCCGAGTGCCGCAAGTGCCGCCGCCACCCCCGCAAAAACCGTTGAGCAGCAGGAAAGCGGCGCGCAGTGATTGCTCTGTTATACTCCGGCCTTCCCGCCAGGCTCACGCCCGGACGCTCGGAATCGTTCTAGGCATCTCGACCCCGCTACAGCGCAGCTTTCCAGCCCGCGCGAGCGCTCCAGACGAGCTTTCGAAACCCAGCAGGACCGGACGGGATTGCGTCCTCTTAAACGCCATTCGCGCCAGGCAAGACTCCCATTGGGCCAAGCCCTAACTAAAACAGGATTACTCATGTCCTTTGCTTCCCTCGGTCTCTCCGAGGCTTTAGTCCGCGCCATCGAGGCAGCGGGCTATACCGAGCCTACTCCGGTGCAACAGCGGGCCATTCCCGCCGTGTTGCAAGGTCGCGACCTGATGGTCGCGGCACAGACAGGTACTGGTAAAACCGGCGGTTTCGCCCTTCCGATCCTGGAGCGGTTGTTCCCCAACGGTCACCCGGACAAATCCCAGCGTCACGGCCCGCGCCAACCCCGCGTGCTGGTCCTGACACCAACTCGCGAACTCGCCGCGCAAGTGCACGAAAGCTTCAAGGTCTATGCCCGTGACCTGAAATTCGTCAGCGCCTGCATCTTCGGCGGCGTCGGCATGAACCCGCAGGTCCAGGCCATGTCCCGTGGTGTTGACGTGCTGGTGGCCTGCCCTGGCCGCCTGCTGGATCTCGCCGGCCAAGGCAGCGTCGACCTGTCCCACGTGGAAATCCTCGTCCTGGACGAAGCCGACCGCATGCTCGACATGGGCTTCGTCCATGACGTGAAGAAAGTCCTGGCCCGCCTGCCGGCCAAACGGCAGAACCTGCTGTTCTCGGCGACGTTCTCCAAGGACATCACCGACCTCGCCGGCAAACTGCTGCACAACCCGGAACGCATCGAAGTCACGCCGCCGAACACCACGGTCGAGCGTATCGAACAGCGCGTGTTCCGCCTGCCCGCCAGCCACAAGCGTGCCCTGCTGGCGCACCTGATCACCGCTGGCGCCTGGGAACAGGTGCTGGTGTTCACCCGCACCAAACACGGCGCCAACCGTCTGGCCGAGTATCTGGACAAGCACGGCCTGAGCGCCGTTGCGATCCACGGCAACAAGAGCCAGAACGCCCGCACCAAAGCCCTGGCCGACTTCAAGGCCGGCACCGTGCGCATCCTGGTCGCCACCGACATCGCCGCCCGCGGCCTGGACATCGACCAGTTGCCACACGTGGTCAACTTCGAACTGCCGAACGTCGATGAAGACTACGTACACCGCATCGGCCGTACCGGCCGTGCCGGTCGCTCGGGCGAGGCGATCTCGCTGGTGGCCCCGGACGAAGAAAAACTGCTGAAAAGCATCGAACGCATGACCAAGCAGAAAATCGCCGATGGCGACCTGATGGGCTTCGATGCCAGCGCCGTGGAAGCCGAAAAACCGGAAGCCCGGGAACGTCCGGACATGCGCAACCCGCGTAATCCACGCGGCCCACGCGGTGACGGTCCGAACGGCGGCGGCGGTGGTAGCGGTCGTAAAGACAAGGGCAAGGACAAAGGCAAGGAGAAACCTGCCGGTGAGCGCGGCGAGCGCCCTGCCCGTCAGCAAAAGCCACGCGAAGGCAGCCCTGCACGTGAACAGCGTCAGCCAAGCCAGCCGCCGCGCGCCGCTGCCGATCGTGCTCCGGACGAGTTCCTGGATGACGATGTGGATAACTTCGGTAACCGCGTCGACTACGTGCCACAGCAGAAACCGGCCCAGGGCCGTGGCCGCCGTCCGGGTGCTCCCGCACAAGGCACGGCAGCCGGTTCGGGCGCCCCACGCGGCGGCAAGCCACAAGGTCGCCAGAACGGTCCGCGCAACAGCGATGGCGCCAGCACCGGCACGCCACCTGCCAAGCGCAATGGTCCACGCAACGGTGCGCCACGTGACGGCCAGGCCCGTCGCGAAGACTCGCGCAATCGTCGCCCGGCCCGCGACGACAAGCCCCTGTCGGAGCCAGCCGTGCAAAACCCGCGCGGCCCGGCGCCGAAGATCATGCACAAGGAGTCGAAGGCTGACCGCTTCCCGACACCTGAGCAGCTGGATCAACTGCCAAGCCGTCCTCGCGGCGAAAAACCGGCGTTGCTGACTCGCAATCGCTGAGTTATCGCTGAAATAAAAAAGTGCCCCGGTTCGAAAGAACCGGGGCATTTTTTATCGCCGAACGCGGTTCACTGTGGGAGCGGGCTTGCTCGCGAAAGCGGTGTATCCGTCGACATTAATGTTGCCTGGCGCGCCGCATTCGCGAGCAAGCCCGCTCGCACAATGGTTTGACGGTGTTCGCAATATTTCATCAGGACAATAAAAAACGCCCGCACTCGTGAGAGCAGCGGGCGTTTTTAGTCAGGCGCGAAAATTATTTCGCTTTTACACCTTCAAACGACACGTACATTTCAACCGCATCGGACGATGGGCCCAGGTCCTTTTGCTTGCCGAAGTCGGAACGCTTGAGGCCGAAAGTACCTTCGAAACCGGCACGGTAGCCGCCCCATGGATCCTTGCCTTCACCCAGGAAAGTGGCCTTGACCACGATTGGCTTGGTCACGCCCAGGATGGTCAGGTCACCGGCCACGTCAGCGGTATCTTTGCCCGCGGCATTTTTACCGGTTGGTTTGACGCTGGTGGACACGAACGTTGCTTTGCTGCCGTTCAGGAAGTCTTTGCTTGCGATGTGCTTGTCGCGCTCGGCGTTGTTGGTGAATACGCTGGCGGTGTTGACGTTGAACTCGATCTTGCTGTCTTCAGGCTTGGCAGCGTCAAAGCTGAACTTGCCGTCGATATCCTTGAAAGTACCGGTGATGTAGCTGTAGCCCAAGTGGCTGATCTTGAAGTCGACGAAGGCGTGCTGGCCTTCCTTGTCGACCACGTAGTCAGCGGCCATTGCGTTACCTGCGGACAACAGGGCGGAACCGATTGCCAGAGCGGCCAGGGTCTTTTTCAACATACTTTGTTTTCCTTTGTACTCGAGGTTGAAGTTCAGGCTTTGCGACCCAGCATTCGCTTGAGGGTCACATCGCGATCAATAAAGTGGTGCTTGAATGCTGCCAACGCATGGAGACCGGAAAAAATTACCAGTATCCAGGCCAGCCAGAGGTGAATCACGCCAGCGGTATCTGCCTGGTCCGGTAGTCCGGACACCAGCGCAGGCACTTCAAACAGCCCAAACACCGGAATCCCGACGCCTTCGGCGGTGGAAATCAGGTAACCGGCAATCATCACAGCGAACAGACTGAGATACAGAAAGCCATGGCCGAAATGGGCGCCAATGCGCGTCATGCGGCTGTAGCTGGACAACGTAGGGGGTGGCGGGCTGATGAAACGCCACAGCACCCGCAGCACCATCACGGCCAGCAATACCAGGCCGATGCTCTTGTGGATATCCGGCGCGTCTTTACGCCAGGTGCTGTAGTAGTCGAGACCGACCATCCACAAGCCCAGCGCGAACAGGCCGAATACCGCCAGCGCCACACCCCAGTGCAGGACGATGCTGACCAAACCGTAGCGGGAAGTAGAGTTGCGTAGCTGCATTGCTCAAATCCTGTGAGAACTGCGACCAGACTAAAGAGTTATCTATCGAATTAAAGCGGAAAATCTTGCTTTGAAATATCGAGAAATACGATCAACAGTCTGAAATGAGCGCGTTAAGAAAAGATTAAAGGCCAATGAATGCAAAAGAATGTAGCCCAACCAGAGAACACCTCCACCTGAAAATTTATTCGATAATGGGCAAGGTGCTTCTTCATGAAAAAATCGGCGCTTGAGCGGCAAGCGCCTGCTTGCTGGCTCTTGCCAACCTGATGTCACAGAGGATGACTCTTACCAGCTTTTGAAGACCGGGGGCGGATTCAGGCAATCAGGGTCGTATGGATTGATATCGCATGTATAGGCCAACTCATGGCCACGTGTTTTAGGGAAGAACTGGCCATTTTCACAACCAGACAGGGTCATCAAAATCATCACAGCAATAAGTGCCTTCATACGCTCTCCGATTTTTTTCAAGAGCATAAATTCCGGCTCCGGGGCGACCTATCATTCGCTTCTGATTACTTTGTGAGATGTATCTGAAAAAATCGCTCGGGCGTGTAGGACCGATATCCTGGCTTGTGTCATTCGCATGGCCTGAGCAGATAAAACCGGAAGGTCAGATGCTTAACGACGAGCAAAAAAAAGCGCGACCCTCGGGCCGCGCTTTTTTACACCTGAACGTTACTGAGCCTTGGTCTCAGTGGTCGCCGCTGGCTTGGCAGCCGGCTTCTTCGTCGGTTCGGCCTTTTTCACCGGCGCCTTGGCCGGGGCTTTCTTGGCCTCCGTCTTGGCTGCCGGTTTCGCTGCAGCTTTGGCCGGCGCTTTCTTGGTCGGCTCGGCTTTCACTGGCGCAACTGGCTTCGGTGCTTCGACCGGAGCGGGTGCAGGCGTCGGTGCCGGGGCTGGCGCTGGAGCCGGGGCTGGAGCAACCGGTTCTGGCGCCTTGACCGGCTCTGGCTTCTTGTCGTCATCCGAGCCACCGAACAGGTTGCTGAAGAAGTTGCCCTTCTTCGCCGCCACCGCGCCGGCCGCAGCGGCGGCTGCCACTGGAACGGCCTTCGCCGGTTCAAACGACTTGCCCGCCGCAAGGTCTTCAACCTGGCTGGCCGCGCGCTGGCCGGAACGCAATGCGCCTTCCAGGGTGCCCGGGTACAAGGTGTCGGTGTGTTCGCCAGCGAAGGCGACACGCTGGATAGGACGTTCCCACAGGCGCCAGAACTTGCTGATCTGGCCCGGACCGAAGGCCAGGTAGGCGCCGCCCATCGAAGGGTCGGTGCTGTAGCGACGGATTTCGTAGCCGGTGAACGAACCGCGGGCCTGTGGATAAAACGCGTGCAGGCGAATCAGCACCTGATCGACCATCTGCTTGTCGCCGAACGCCTGCATCACCCGGGCATTATCGCCGGACAGGTTGATCACCACGTTCGCGCCGCCCTTCAGGGCAGGCTCGATCCACAACATGCCCAGGCCGGTGTTGCTGTAGATCTCGCCAGACATCCGCGCCTTGCTTTCCCAGACCGGTGTCTTGAACTTCAGCATGATCTGGTCGCGCCAGCCGTAGTTGGTGCCCTTGATCGCCGCCAGGTGCTGGGCATCCAGCGCCGGGGTCAGCTGGATCTTGTTCAGGGCGCGCAACGGCACGGCCAATACCACGTAGTCCGCCTGATAGCCGACGCTGCCGACTTTGACCGTGACACCGTCCTTGTCCTGGGTGATGGACGACACCGGAGAACTGGTCTTGATGGTTTTCAGTTGCTTGACGAAGGCCTGGGCCAGCACCGGGCTGCCACCGACCAGACGCGACGCGCGCAAGTCACGGTCGGAGACGCCGCGGTAAACGCGGCTCTGTTGTGCGAAATACAGCAGCGACAGGCGCGAAGGTTCGTCATAGCGAGTACGAATCTGCTGATTCACCAGCTGACGGGCCGTGGGCGGCAAAGTCAGGCGATCGAGCCAGTTGGACACGTTGATCTGGTCCAGGGCGTGCAGGGTGCTGTTGGCCGACGGGTTCTGTGGGTCTTCGATCGAGCGCGCCAGGTCGTCCAGGGTCTTCTCATAGCGCTTGAGCGCTTCGGCGGTCGCCGGTTCCTTGGTCGCCAGATCGGCAGCGGTGTAATACACGCCGTCGATCAGGTAACCGGGGGTCCGCACGAACTCGGGCGCCGGCGTGGTGCTCAGCTTGAAGGTCGAGACGTATTTGTTGAGGGCCGGTTGGGTCTTGTCGTTGCCGATCCACTCGCTGGTGGCCATGCCGGAACGACCGCCCAGGCTCGGCTTGGCCTCCAGCAAGGTGACCTGCCAGCCCTTGTTCTGCAGCTCATAAGCGGCCGTGAGGCCCGCGACCCCGCCACCGATCACGATCGCGGTTTTATCCTTGGCCAGCGCAGACACGCTGAACAGCCCCAACATCACCAGCGCACAGGTGCGCAGCCAACCGACAGACATTCAGCGAACTCCGGAAATACACGAAAAATAGCGGTTTTGCGGACCAGGCGGCCCAAGAACCGCGAAGGATACGTCAGCCTTCAGACGCCCGCCAGCAACCTCTGACGACCTATACAAAGTAGCTCAATCGACACAATGGGTTGTCCCCGTGCGATGCATTGCATAGGCTTGCGCGATTGCATGTCCGCGCCAGTCACGGACCGCCTCGAGGAGAGTGAGAATGGGCCTGAATAAACAGTGGATGGAACGCGATCTCGCGGTGTTGTGGCATCCCTGCACCCAGATGAAAGACCACGAACGGTTGCCGCTGATCCCGATCAAGCGCGGTGAAGGCGTGTGGCTGGAAGACTTCGAAGGCAAGCGCTACCTCGACGCCGTCAGTTCCTGGTGGGTCAACGTGTTCGGCCACGCCAACCCGCGGATCAACCAGCGCATCAAGGATCAGGTCGATCAGCTGGAACACGTGATCCTCGCCGGTTTCAGCCATCAGCCGGTGATCGAGCTGTCCGAGCGCCTGGTGAAGATGACCCCGGAAGGCCTGACCCGGTGCTTCTACGCCGATAACGGCTCGTCCTGCATCGAAGTCGCGCTGAAAATGAGCTTTCACTACTGGCTCAACCGCGGCCAGCCGAACAAGAAGCGCTTCGTCACCCTGACCAACAGCTACCACGGCGAAACCATGGCGGCGATGTCGGTGGGCGATGTGCCGTTGTTTACCGAAACCTACAAGGCCCTGCTGCTGGACACCATCAAGGTGCCGAGCCCGGATTGCTACCTGCGCCCCGAGGGCGTCAGCTGGGAAGAACACTCGCGCACGATGTTCACCGCGATGGAGCAGACGCTGGCGGATAACCACGACAGCGTCGCGGCCGTAATCGTCGAGCCGTTGATCCAGGGCGCAGGCGGCATGCGCATGTACCACCCGGTGTACCTCAAGCTGCTGCGCGAAGCCTGCGACCGCTACGGCGTGCACCTGATCCACGACGAAATCGCCGTGGGCTTCGGCCGGACCGGGACGATGTTCGCCTGCGAACAGGCCGGCATCCGCCCGGACTTCCTCTGTCTGTCCAAGGCCCTGACCGGCGGCTACCTGCCGCTGGCCGCGTGCCTCACCACCGACGAGGTCTACAGCGCCTTCTACGACGACTACCCGACCCTGCGCGCCTTCCTGCACTCGCACAGCTACACCGGCAACCCGCTGGCGTGCGCGGCGGCACTGGCGACGCTGGATATCTTCGAAGAAGACAACGTCATCGAGAACAACAAGGCCCTGGCGCAGCGCATGGCCGCCTCCACCGCGCACCTGGTCGATCACCCGAATGTTTCGGAAGTACGCCAGACCGGCATGGTGCTGGCCATCGAGATGGTCAAGGACAAGGCCACCAAGGAGGCTTATCCGTGGCAGGAGCGCCGCGGCCTGAAGGTGTTCCAGCATGCGCTGGAACGCGGCGCCTTGCTCCGGCCGCTGGGCAGCGTGGTGTATTTCCTGCCGCCGTACGTGATCACCCCGGAACAGATCGACTTCCTGGCCGAGGTGGCCAGCGAAGGCATCGACATCGCTACCCGCGACAGCGTGAGCGTGGCAGTGCCGAAAGACTTTCACCCGGGTTTCCGTGATCCGGGCTAAGCCGCTCAGCTGAGATTCCGTGGTGCCCGAGACGGCTTCTTCGCAAGTAAGTCCAATCGTCGCACCGCCGCTCCCACAGAAGATCGAATTCAAATGTGGGAGCGGGCTTGCTCGCGAATGAATGCGACACTGATTCCACTGATTCACATTTCTCCAGAGAACCAACATGAGACTGTCCCGCTTCTTCATCGACGCGCCCCTGAGCACCGGCGAGCACGAATTGCCCGAAGCCCAGGCCCATTACATCGGCCGGGTGCTGCGCATGGCCGAGGGCGATGCGTTGCAGCTGTTCGACGGCTCAGGCCATGAGTTCCGCGCCACGCTGGTGGACGTCGGCAAAAAGCGCGTCGTGGTGCAAATCGATGAAAGCTTCGCCGGCCAGGTCGAGTCGCCATTGCAGATCCACCTGGGCCAGGGCTTGTCCCGTGGCGAGCGCATGGACTGGGCAATCCAGAAAGCCACCGAATTGGGCGTGAGCGACATCACGCCGATCTTCAGCGAGCGCTGTGAAGTGCGGCTCAAGGACGAACGCGCCGACAAACGCCTGCTGCATTGGCGCCAGGTGGCGATCAGCGCGTGCGAGCAATGTGGGCGCTCAAGGGTGCCGGTGATTCATCCACCGATGCTGTTGGCCGACTGGCTGAAACAGAGCGACGCCGAGTTGAAACTGGTCCTGCACCCGGTGGCCGAGCCATTGGTCAGTCATGCCAAGCCTTCGACGCTGGCCTTCCTGATTGGTCCGGAAGGCGGTTTGTCGGATGCGGAAGTGGATCAGGCCAAAGGGGCCGGGTTTCATGCTGCCCGCCTTGGGCCGCGTGTGCTGCGCACCGAGACCGCGCCGGTTGTGGCGCTGTCGGTGGCTCAACAGCTTTGGGGTGACTTCTAGGACCTTTTCGCGAGCAAGCCCGCTCCCACAGTGAAGCTCATTTCAACTGTGGGAGCGGGCTTGCTCGCGAATGGCCGCGACGCGTTCTAGAGGCTACTGCACCGGATCACTCACCGGCTTGGCAATGATCGCCTTGAGCTCACTCGTCATCGGGAATTCAAGGTTCAAGCCTTTCGGCGGAATCGGCTGTTCGAACCAGCGCCGGTAAATGCCGTTGATTTCGCCCGAGCTATACAGATCGCCCAGCACACCGTTCACCAGCGCCAGGAATTGCGGGTCGTCCTTGCGCACCATGCAGCTGTAGATTTCCCGCGACTGCTCCTCCCCGACCACCACCCACTTGTGCGGATCATGGGCTTTGGCGCGCTCGCCGTAGAGCAGCGCGTCATCCATGTAAAACGCCGCGGCGCGACCCGATTGCAGCATCTGGAAAGCTTCGCCATGGTCCTTGGCGCTGATCACGAACATATCGATCTTGTTGTCGACGTTGTAGCTTTTCAGAAAGCGCTCGTTGGTGGTGCCGGCGGTGGTCACCACGTTCTTGCCGCGCAGGTCGGCAAAGCTTTTGATGCCACTGTCCTTCGCAGTGAGCAACTGGCCCTTCACGTAGATAAAGCCGTAGGAGAACGCCACCTGCTTCTGCCGCTCGGCGGTCACCCCGGTGGAGCCGCATTCCAGGTCCACGGTGCCGTTCTGCACCAGCGGAATACGGGTCTGCGAGGTCACCAGGTTGTATTTCACCTTGAGGTCCGGCAGCGCCAGTTGCTGCTGGATGCGCTCGACAATCTTGCCCGCCAGCTCCACCGAATAACCCATCGGCTTACCGCTGTGATCCCCCACATAAGAGAACGGCACCGATGCATCGCGATAGCCCAGGGTGATGCTGTTGCCATTGGCGATCTTGCTCAAGGTGCCGGTCAGCGGGGCCTCATTGGCCTGGACCTGACTGCCGAGCAACAGCCCAAGGGTGCAGCCGAGCAACGTGATTTTTTGCATTGTTATTCTCCCTTGTGGGTGTGTTTTTCAGATTCGGGCGGCGGTGACGGTGATTTCCACCAGCACCTGCGGTCGCGCCAGTTCGGCCTGCACCGTGGTGCGGCTCGGGGCCTGTCCCGGCGATAGCCAGGCCGACCAGACCTCGTTCATCGCGGCAAAATCCTCGGTAATGTTTTTCAGGTAAATGGTCGCGCTGAGCAAGTGATCCTTGTCGCTGCCGGCCTCGGCCAGCAAGGCGTCGATTTTCGCCAGCACTTCGCGGGTCTGGCCGCCGGCGTCCAGGGCATCGCCCGGCACCTGGCCGGAGAGAAACACCAGGTCGCCAAAGGTCACGGCGCCAGACAGGCGCGAGTTGCTGTGCAGTCGGGTAATGGTCATGGCAATGTCCTTTTCAGAATGGAATTCAAGCCGCCCGGTGATTGAAACCGTGCAGGTCGATGGAAGGTTGACGCTGGCCGATCAGCTCGCTGAGCAGCCGGCCGCTGCCGCACGCCAGGGTAAAGCCCAACGCACCGTGGCCAAGATTGAGCCACAGGTTGCGATACGCCGTGGCCCCCAGCAACGGCACGCCACTGGGCGTCGCCGGGCGCATGCCGGCCCACTCCACGGCGGCCTCGTAGTCGCCGGCGTCGGGAAAGGTGTCGCGGGCCTGACGCTTGATCAGGGCCAGGCGCTCCGGATCGACAGCCGGGTCGAAACCGACGATGTCGACCATGGCCGCCACCCGCAATTGCTCGCCGATGCGTGCGTAGACGATCTTGCGGTCGTAATCGGTGATGCTCACGTCCGGCGCCCGGTGGCCGGCGCCAATCGGCACGGTCAGGCTGTAGCCCTTCAGTGGATACAGCGGCAGGCGCAGGCCGGGCAACGCCAGCAGCGGGCTGCGGTGACCGGCGGCAATCACCAGGTGCTCGACCGGTTGCACTTCGTTGCCCAATTCAATGGCGCTGACCGCGCCGTTGCTGTGGCGGATGCCGGTCACCGTCTGGCCGAGGCGAAATTCGCAACGACCGGAGGCTTTCAACCGCGCGGCCAATAGCTGGCAGAACGCATGGCAATCGCCGACCTCTTCGTCCGGCGTATAGATCGCGCCGACAAAGGGGGCATCCGCCAGGGCTGGTTCAAGGTCCGCACACTCGGCAGCCGACAGCACGTGTTGCTGTTGCGGATCGGCCAGGCTTTTGCGTGCATGTTCGAAGCTGCCGCCGTTGCGGAAGGTCACCAGCTTGCCATTGCGCCGCCAGTTGAAGCCGGCCAGCCCATCGTCCTCACGCCAGTCTTTCAACGTGTCCTGGCTCAACAACGCCAGACGCAACAGGTGCGCGGCGTTTTCACGGTTGACCGAACCGCGGCAGGCCGCCAGGAAGGAGGCCATCCAGCGCCATTGCACCGGGTCCAGGCGCGGGCGCAGCTTCAAGGGCGAATCGCCGCGCAGCATCCAGCCAATCGCCTGCAACGGCACGCCCGCATCGGCCAGTGGCGCGACGTAGCGATAAGAGAGCTGGCCGCCGTTGGCAAAACTGGTTTCGCGTCCCAGCGCGTCCCGAGCCTCGATCACTGTCACCTCGAAGCCGTCGCGCACCAGCGCATAAGCCGTTGCCAGGCCAATCACGCCGCCACCGATGATGCACACACGCTGAGCCATGTCCGTCCTTAAAACCGTTGTGAAGACGAAACCGAGGTTAGAGCCAGGTGACAGGCGCCGGACAATGAATAAAGATGCTCAACCCATAAACAAAGGTTATGGACTCGCCATGCGCCTTCGCCACATCGAAATTTTCCAGGCCATCCGCCAGACCGGCTCGATCAGCGCCGCCGCGCAATTACTGCACGTCTCGCAACCGGCGGTGACCAAAGTGCTGCAACACGCCGAGCAGCAATTGGGTTTTCCACTGTTCTTGCGCATACGCGGCAAGTTGCAGGCGACACCGGAAGCGCTGGAACTGGAGCGCGAAGTCGACAAGGTCAGCGAAAGCCTGCAAGGCGTGCGACGCCTGGCCCAGAGCCTGCGCCGCGAGCCCGGCCACAGCCTGCGCATCGGCGCTACCCCGGCGCTGGCCCTGTCGTTGCTGCCGCCGGCCATTCACGAATGGACCGGGCGCTACCCGGACATCGCCTGCGAACTGTCCAGCGCCCATAGCCGCGAACTGGTGCAAAACCTGCTGATGCGCGAGGTGGATGTCGCCCTGACGCTGCAACGACCGGATCATCCGGCATTGAAGGCCCAGGCCTTGGCTGCAGGCGTGTTGGTGGCGTTGGCGCCGAAGGGTTATTGGGCAGACGAAGACATCGGCCAGCCGCTGCCGTTGATGGCCTTGGCCGATGCGCCCCTGATTGGCTTGTCCAGCGCCGACCCATTGGCCGCCCGGCTCGACAGCTACCTCGAAGCGGTCGAGCCGCCTCCCCGGGTGCGCATCGCCGTGCAAACTTATTCACTGGCGCGGGCCATGGTGGAATCCGGGGCCGGGCTGGCGGTGATTGACCCGTTCACGGCCCTCGGCGCCTCTCCCGCCGCGACGACGATTCGCCCGCTCGCGCCGCCATTGCCCATCACCCTGTACGCCGTGACCCGTGCCGACGAACCACCGCCTCACACCTTGAATGACCTGCTGAACATCTTCAGCCGCCGGGCCCAGGCCCAGCTGGATCACCTGATAAAGACACGAATCTAGTGTGGGAGCGGGCTTGCTCGCGAAGGCAGCAGGTCAGCCAGCATGGATGTCGACTGACACTGCGCCTTCGCGAGCAAGCCCGCTCCCACAGGTAGAGCCACACGGAGATCTACAGGACATAAAACAAAATCGCCACGAAGTGCAGCAAACTCCCGGCGATCACGAACAAATGCCAGATCCCGTGGGCATGCCGCAGTCGGTGGTCCAGGGCAAAAAAGACAATGCCCACGGTGTACAACACCCCGCCCGACGCCAGCCAGGCAAACCCGGCGCCACCCAGTGCCGCCAACAACGGCTTGACCGCCACCAGCACGATCCAGCCCATCACCGCATAAATCACGATCGACAGGATGCGCGCCTCCGAGCGCGGCTTGATCTCTTGCAGGATGCCGATCAGCGCCAGCCCCCAGACAATCCCGAATAATGTCCAGCCCCAGGGTCCGCGCAGGGTCACCAGGCAGAACGGCGTGTAGCTGCCGGCGATCAACAGGTAGATCGAGAAGTGATCGACCTTTTGCATGATCGCTTTCTTGCGCCCGCGCACGCTGTGGTACACGGTCGACGCGCTGTACAGCACCAGCAAGGTAAAGGCGTAGATCGCCATGCTGACAATTTTCCACGGATTGCCGTCCAGGCTGGCCACGACGATCAGCCACACCCCTCCGACAAACGCCGCCACCGCCCCGACCAGATGCGTCCAGGCGTTCAGTCTTTCCCCGTGATACATCGCTTGCCTACCCCTCGAAAATCGTTGCCGCAACACGCAAGGCCGTAGGAGCTGCCGAGTGCAACGAGGCTGCGATCTTTAGCGTTCAAGATCAAGATCACAATCAAAAGATCGCAGCCTTCGGCAGCGCCTACCAAAGGCCGGCCAATACCGGGCACAATCGAACCATTCGAATAAGAGTCCGCCCCATGCTGATCGATGAAGAGTTGACCCTGAAAAAACTCGAGGTGTTCCTGGCCTTCATGCGCACCGGCAACCTGGCCCGGGCCGCCGCCGAATTGCAGACCAGCAACGTCAGTGTGCACCGCGCGATCCACTCGCTGGAAAGCGCCCTGCGTTGCCCGCTGTTCAAGCACGAAGGCCGTAACCTGACACCCCTGGAGAGTGCCTACGTCTTGGAGGAACGGGCGCAGAAGCTGATTCAGGACGTGGTCGAAAGCGTGCGCCTGACCCGCGAGGCGGCCGGGTTTTCCGCTGAGCGTTTCAAATTGGGTTCGCTGTATTCACTGACGGTGAAGACGGTGCCGCAATTGATCATGGGCCTGAAAATCCGTCGCAGCGAACTCAACATCGACCTGATTCTCGGCTCGAATTTCGACCTGCTGTACAAGCTCAAGAACATGGAAGTCGACGCGATCCTGGTGTCCCTGGACGACAGCATCAACGACCCGGACCTGGAGCATATTGAGCTGTTTTCCGACGACATCTTCCTGGCCACGCCGGCCGATTCGACATTCGCCCACAGAACTGAAGTCGACCTGGCCGAGGTCCGTGAAGAAACCTTCATCACCCTGACCCAGGGCTTCGCCACCCATCAGGACAGCAATCGGGTATTCAGCCAGGCAGGGTTCGAGCCGAAGGTGGCGATGCAGGTCAACGACATCTTTACCTTGCTGAGCATGGTCAGTTCAGGCGTCGGTTATGCGTTGCTGCCGGGAAGGATTGCGGCGGTGTACGAGAACCGCGTGAAGCTGATTCCGTTGCAGGCGAAGTATCGGATGCAGCAACACATCGGCGTGGTGTTTTTGAAGGCCAAGGAGCGCGATCCGAATCTTCTGGCGCTGCTGGCGGAGTGTCGGATGTATGCCAATCGCCATGCTTAGGACCGAGTCGCTGCCATTCGCGAGCAAGCCCGCTCCCACATTGGAATGCAGTCAAATGTGGGAGCGGGCTTGCTCGCGAAGACGTCAGTTCATTCAACAATAATCCAATGGCTTAACCCACAATCCCGCGAACAATGAAGTACAGCACCGATGGCCCCAGCAAACACCCAAGCCCGGTATGGAACGTCGCCGTCAGCGCCCCGTAAGGCACCAACCGCCGATCCGTCGCCGCCAGCCCCGCCGTCACCCCGCTGACCGTCCCGGCCAACCCGCCAAACACCATCGCCGAACGCGGGTTATCCAGGCCCATCCAGCGCGCCGCCATCGGCGTGCCGACCATCACCAGAATCGCCTTGATCAACCCGGTGGCAATCGACAACGCCATCACATCCGAGCTCGCGCCAATCGCCGCACCGGTCACCGGGCCGACGATGTACGTCACCGCACCGGCACCGATGGTGGTCATGCTCACCGCATCGCGATAGCCGAACGCCCAGGCCAGGCAAGCACCGACAATGAACGGCAGCACCGTGCCCAGCAGCAGCGCGATCACGCCGATCAACCCGGCCTTTTTCGCTTCGGTGGCCTGCACTTCGAAGGCCGTGGCGACGATGGCGAAGTCCCGCAGCATCGCACCGCCCATCAGGCCGATGCCGGAGAACAGCGTCAGGTCCGCCAGGCCCTTCTGTCCACCGGTCAGGGTGCCGCCGACCCAGGCCAGGACCAGGCCGATGACAATGGCAATCGCCGAGCCGTGAATGCGCCCGAAGGTCAGGCGTTTTGAAAGAATGACCGACACCCACATGATCACGCCGACGAAGGCAAATGCAGTGACCAGGCCGTTGTGTTCAAGACCTTTTTCGATGAGATCCCACATATCAGCGACCTCCTGCTGGCGTGCCGAGTGGCGTTATTTCCGCCGGTTCATCGGGCAAGGGTTCGCCTTTGTGGGTCCGGCTGATCAAGGCAATGGTGCAGCCGCAGACCACCACCGAACCGATCGCCGCCAGCACCGCCACCGGGCCGCCGTGCAGGGCCGTGACCACGTTCTGTTGCGCCGCCATGGCGACCACCACCGGGATGTACATGGCGCCCCAGAAGCCGACGCCCATTTCGCAATCCTTGGTCATGCCGCCACGTTTTTGCATCCACAGCCGTGCGCAGATCAGCAGGATCATCGCGATCCCCACCCCGCCGACGTTGGATTTGACACCCAGCAACACGCCAAGCATGTCACCCATGATCACCCCTGCCAGCGTACAGATCGCCAGCAGCGCCACACCGTAAATAATCATTGTTGTCGTCCTCAAAGTGCATCGTCGAATGTTGTTTTTGTTGTTCGAAGGCCTTAAGTCGGGTGATCTAGAGTTGGCGGGCTCCCTCCTCACGCAACAGCGCCTGCAGGGTATCGAGCCGGGCACCGTCGAAAGCGATCACGGTGCCGTGCTCGAACACCCGGCGCGCCAGCCCGCTCAGCACCGCACCGGGCGGCAGTTCGATCTGTAGACGTACGCCGCGCTCGTAGGCGCTTTGTACCGTGCCGCGCCAATCCACCACGCGGCACATGTTGAAAGCCAGGTCGTCGCGCAAGGCTTCGGCGTTGTTGACGGGCCGGGCACGGCTGCCGCTCAGGTAGCCGATTTTCGGGGTATGCAGCTTTACGCTGGCGAAGGCTTCAGCCAGGGTTTTCGCAGGTGTTTCCAACAGCGGACAGTGTGAAGGCACACTCACCGCCAGACGCTTGGCCAATCCCGCACCGCGATCTTTCGCCAACGCGGCCACCGCTTTCATCGCATTGTCACTGCCGGCAATCACCACCTGGTTATCGGCGTTGATGTTGGCCAGGTACACCGGCGAATCATCGCGGTGAACCTGCGCCAGCAAGCCTTCCACCGTCGCCAGATCGAGGCCGATGATCGCGGTCATGCCATAGCCCTTCGGATAAGCCTGCTGCATCAGCTCACCGCGCAGGCTGACCAGGTGCAGCGCATCGCTGAAATCCAAGGCGCCGGCCACCACCGCGGCCGGGTAGGCACCGATGGACAATCCAGCGACGTAATCGGCCGGCATCGCCAACTGCCGGGAAGCCGCCACGCCAGCAATCAACAGGCAAAGCTGCACGGCCCTTGTCGATTGCAGCGCCTGGGCCGAATCCAGCAGCGAGACATCTTCACCGAGCACATCGCTGGCTTCGCTCAGGGTTTCGCCTGGCACACGCTGGAGCATGCCCGGCTGCTGCGCGCCCTGGCCCGGGAACACCAGCAAGCTGCTCACGCTGCTTGCTCCTGCGGGTTCCACGGATCAATCACCAGACAGGCTTCATGAGCATTTTTGAGCAAGACGCGTGGCGAAGCACCGGCCCATTCGCGCAAGGCGACTGCACCCAAAGGCGTCTGCAATTGCATGTCCACCACGCACTCCACAGCATCGAGCAACGCCACCAAATCCCGAGCCTGAGCTCGGGCCAATGGTTGCGGAGTACGCAATATCAGGTCGAGATCGCTGCCCTCATGCAGCGCCGTAAACCCACTGGCCAGTTCGAACCCGGCGCTGCCGCTGACACCCCAGATCCAACCATAACCGTCGAGCAACGGGCGCAATTGCCGTAGTGCGCGAACCGCCGGCAAATCCCGGTCGATATCGACATGACAGAGTTGCTCCGGACGCACCCGACGCGAAACCGAGGTGATCGCCATCGACGCTGCAAACCGCTGCTCACGCAACCGTCCACGGACACCCACTGCGATCTGCCCCGCCGCCGACACCGCACGCCGCACCACCACCGGCTGCCCGGCACGGATCGATTCGACCGCCCAAGCAGGCGCATCCGCAGGCAGCTGCTCCGGGGTCATCCCCCAGAGCAGGTCGTGGGCTATCAGCGTGCTCACCACTGCTCTCTCAGCAGCTGGCGCACATGGCTCGACGCCGCGCGGTTGCTCGCGCCCAGGCGGCTGCTCAGGTCGCGGCCTTTTTCGGCGACATCGCCAATGGCCTGGGTCAGACACTCCGTCACACGATTCACATCGCTGGCGGTTGGCTGCTCGATCTGTTCCACCGACAAGGTTTCCCAGAGCAGGCCGAGGCTGGCGTAGCTGTCGATGTCGTAGGCCATTGGTGGCACGCTGGCGGCCAGGGTTTCCAGCTCCTCGACACTGCGCAGCGTCACTCGCGCCGCCGAGGCCTTGCCCATGGCATGCACCATCACGCCCGGATCACGCAGGGCGATCAGCCGATTGGCCTGATACCCATGGGCCAGAAACGCCCCGGACATCGCCTTGCCCACCAGCAAACCGATCACCGCATGCCCGGCCAGGCGAGCGCGGGCGTAACTGTCTGCCGCCCCGGCCAGGGCCTGATGAATGCCGAGGGCTTCTTCGCGGCGGCCATAAGCCTGGCTCGGCACGTCGACGATGGCGATCAGTGCGCGTTTTTCCGATTTGCCTTGATCAGCCGTAATGACTTCATCAACAGCCTTGGCCAAACCCCAGCCTTCTAGCAGACCGACCTCGCCATTGCGCGCGCGGGCGAAACGGTTGGCGGGATCGGCCACCACGGCGAGAAACCGTGCGGGTTGTTCACCCAAAAAACCATCGGCCACTTTCAATGAAGCAGGTAGGCCATAGACCGGTTTGGCATCGCCACTCAAGGCGTCGAACCAGTGCAAGCCCCTGAGGGAATACGAACTCATGAGCGCTCTCCTTGGTACAGGTCGCGAACCGTGGCCGGCTCGATTTGCGGTTCGGCATCCAGGCGCGCCAGCCGTTGCAGGTACAGATCGGCCTGAGCACTGCGCTGCTGCGTTGGCAAACCTTGCTGGAGCAACTCGCCGACTTGCTGGCGGATCTGCGCCACGTCATCGGCGACGTAGCGATCCACCAGCCCGCTGGCAAAGCGTTGCTCGCCTCCGGTCAGGCTCCAGATGAAGGGCCGGTCACGGGAATCGTATTCATCCAGCCCGGCTTCCTGTTCGATCACTTGCGGACCGTTCAGGCCGAGGCGCGCTTCCTGGGTCACCAGCAGGTAACTGCACAATCCCGCCGCAATCGACATGCCGCCGAAGCAACCGACGCTGCCCGCCACTACGCCTACCACCGGTTGGTACTGGCGCAGCTCGACAATCGCCGCATGAATGTCGGCAATCGCCGCCAGCCCGAGGTTGGCTTCCTGCAAACGCACGCCACCGGTTTCCAGCAGCAGCACGGCGCGGGTCGGGATGCCGTTGCGGTTGTCTTCGGCGGCCAGCTCCAGCGCGCCGGCGATCTTCGCGCCGCCGACTTCACCGAGGCTGCCGCCCTGGAACGCGCCTTCGATGGCGGCGATCACCACCGGCAAACCGTCGAGGCTGCCCTTGGCGATCACCACGCCGTCGTCGGCTTGTGGCACCACGCCTTGACGGGCGAGCCACGGCGACATGATGCGCTGGAACGGGTCGAGCAATTCGCGAAAGGTGCCGGCATCGAGCAAGGCTTTCGCCCGCTGCCGGGCGCCGAGTTCGATGAAGCTGTGCTTGTTGAGCAACGCGGCGCTGTCAGTCATGGCCGATCTCCTCGAAGCCCTGTTCCAGGCGCAGGCGCACCACGCCGGGGGTGGCGCCGAAATCATGGATATCGATGTCCATGGCCGACGGTGTCTGGCCGTCGAACATCCGCGCAAACAGATGCTGCCAGCGTTGTTCGCTGCCGTTGACCGAGGTCTGCACGGTGATGGTCAGCTTGCCGGGCTGGCCCGGCTGGATCAGCACTTCCAGATCGCCCGAGCCGACACAACCCACCAGCGTGCGACCGCGTGGCGGCTGCCCGGCGGGGAATTCAAAGGATAAGGTTTCCATCAAAAAGCTCCCTGAATGAGGCGCTCGCCCGACTCGATTCGGTCGATGAACAGGCAGGCGGCGAGCAGGTCGGCAGCGCCACCGGGCGAGGCATTCAATGCGATGAGTTGTTGGTCGAGTTCGTGCAGGCGGCGACGGCCGGTGAGGCTGGCGCTGCCGCCTGCATCGAGTACCGCTTGGGCGCCGAGCTGCATGGTGCTCAGGCCATCTTCGCCGGCGCGGTACAACACGCAGGTGTCGGCCAGTTCCGTCATGATCGCCAGCAGCGCATCGAGTCGGGCGTTCTGTTCGCCATGCCCTAGAGCCCGGCTGCGTTTGAGTTGTGGCAGCGCACGCTGGGTAACGGCGGGAAAGCCGAGTTGCGCTTCTTCACGGGCACCGCGAGCGCCATAACGCTGGGCGACTTGCGCGCCGTGGCTCAGTGGACGCGGCGCATAACGGTCATCCAGCAAGGCCAGGCGAGCAGCGCGCAAAGCGATCGCGCCAGCGGTGTTGGCTTGAGGCTCAAGGGCCACGGCAGCGACCAGCAGGCCCAGGGCCCAGATCGCGCCGCGATGGGTATTCACGCCATTCGTGGTGGCGAGCATGGCTTGTTCGCCCTCACGACCGATCAGGCCAATGGCTTCACGCAGCGGCAAGCCGATCTCGCCGATCTCGATGGCGGCCTCGGCCATTTCCTTGAACGCCGGCCACAGGGCCAGCGCCGAGGCGTGCATCAGCCCGAG
The DNA here is from genome assembly GCF_902498195.1 of Pseudomonas fluorescens. Classification (GTDB taxonomy): domain Bacteria; phylum Pseudomonadota; class Gammaproteobacteria; order Pseudomonadales; family Pseudomonadaceae; genus Aquipseudomonas; species Aquipseudomonas fluorescens_BU. Next base: position 230,324 of record NZ_CABVIY010000010.1, read on the forward strand.
GTGCAAATCGGTATGTGCGCCATTGCCACGACGGTCGACCAGTGCCGGTTTCGGCGACAGGTCCGCTTCATCGATCAGCGCGTCCACCGCCAGGTCCGCCAGCCGTTCGGCCAGGCTCAGGGTTTTCGGTTGCAGGTTGAATGCGTGCATTACCAGCTCCTGAATTTGGCGGGCGGGTTGTAGAGGCCACCGGACCACTCCACCAGATCGGCCACGCTTTTCGCGGCGAGCAGTTCGCGGGTGGCGTCGGTGCGGCGGATGCCGAGGTCTTCGGGCAAGGCGATCAGGCCTTCGCGGCGCATGCGCGCAGTGTCTTTGGGGTTGTGGCGCAGGCCGATGGCGGTCACCCCGGCGACGGCGGCGATCATTGCCTGACGCTCTTCCAGCGAGCGCGCTTTATACAAGTAGGCGATGCCTTCTTCGGTCAGCAGGTGGGTGACGTCGTCGCCGTAGATCATGATCGGCGCCAGTGGCATGCCGCTCTTCTTCGCCACGTCCACCGCGTCGAGGGTTTCGACGAAGGTCGGTTTGCCGCCTTCCTGGAAGGTCTCGACCATTTGCACTACGAGTTTTTTGCCGCGTTCGAGCATCGGTTCGGCGGCGTCGGTATGACGCATATCGAGCCAGGCCGGTGTGCCGTGGCGACGCCCACGCGGGTCGTGACCCATGTTCGGCGCCCCGCCAAAACCGGCCAGGCGTCCGCGAGTCACAGTAGATGAATGACCGTCGCCATCGACTTGCAGCGTGGCGCCGATGAACAGGTCCACCGCGTATTGCCCGGCCAGTTGGCTGAACATCCGGTTGGAACGCAGCGAGCCGTCACGCCCGGTGAAGAACACGTCAGGGCGGGCGGCGATGTAGTTTTCCATCCCCAATTCAGTGCCGAAGCAATGCACGCTTTCGACCCAGCCACTTTCAATCGCCGGGATCAGCGTCGGGTGTGGATTGAGGGTCCAGTTGCGGCAGATCTTGCCTTTCAGGCCGAGGGATTCGCCGTAGGTCGGCAGGATCAGCTCGATGGCAGCGGTATTGAAACCAATGCCATGGTTGAGCGACTGCACATTATGTTTTTCGTAGATCCCGCGAATCGCCATCATCGCCATCAACACGTGCACCGGCTTGATGTGCCGTGGGTCGCGGGTGAACAGTGGCTCGATGTAGAACGGCTTGTCGGCCACCACCACGAAATCGACCCAGGAGGCGGGAATGTCGACGCGGGGCAGATCGCTGACATCGTCCACCAACTGGTTGACCTGGACGATGACGATACCGTCGCTGAAGGCCGCTGGCTCGATCAGTGCGGGAGTGTCTTCGGTGCTCGGCCCGGTGTAGATGTTGCCAGCGCGGTCGGCCATGAAACCGGCCGAGAGCACGACGTTGGGAATCAGGTCCACGACCAGTCGCGCATAGAGTTCGATGTAGGTGTGGATCGCACCGATTTCCAGCAGGCCATCTTCCAGCAACTGGCTGATGCGCAGGCTTTGGGTGCCGGCGAAGGAAAAATCGAGCTTGCGGGCGATGCCGCGCTCGAACAGGTCCAGATGCTCGGCGCGACCGACGCTGGGCATGATCATGTGCAGGTCGTGGAGCTTGGCCGGATCGGCCTTGACCAGGGAGCGCGAGAGAAAATCCGCCTGCTTCTGGTTGTTGCCTTCGAGCACCACACGATCGCCGGGCAGAATCAACGCCTCCAGCGCCGCCACGATGTTCTCGGTGGGCAACACCACACCATCGGCAAGGTCCTTGACCAACGCCAGGCGCCGCTGCTTCTCGCTGCGCCGCCGCGTCCATCGTGAGTCGGGGGATATTGTTGTTGTCATGACCACTCCACGGGGTTCGCTGTCGTGGGGTCACAGTAGGAGGGTTGGGTGGGGGGGATCAATCAAGCGCAGTGGTGGATTGTTACGCTCAAGTTAATGGTTGTCAGGACTGACGCCTTCGCGAGCAGGCTCGCTCCCACAGTGGATTGGCGGTGTACACAAAACCTGCTCGCGAAGAGGCCAAAAAGGCTCCGAGAATTTGAGCCTCATGGAATATCACAACTCGCCCATCTGCTCCTGTACCCGAGCCAGAAGCTGCGCAGCGCTTTCCAGCAACTGTGCCAGCAAAGCCTCATCTTCATCCATATACCCTTCGTACTCAGCCAGGTTTCGCCGCTCATGACAGAGGGCGAACAACCGAACCTGTACTTTGCTGACATCGGCGGTATGGACCAGGCACTGGAATACCAAATAGCGCTTGTCCGAACGAAAACCACTCAAACGCAAAGCGGTCAGCGCAAGACCATGAGCAGCGTTGTAAGCCAGATCGAATCGGCTTGCGAAGGAAAGAGATGCAGTTTGCGCGTCCTTCAAACGATCCATTGCCGAACGCATCAAGCCTTCGCATTCCTTGCGATCCGGCGGCTCGGCCTTTAATCCACCACTACGTAACAAATTCTCCAGATTCTCGTTGCTGCCCATCCTTGGACTCCAAAGGGTTTTCACCCATCAGGTTGATCTTGTCCTGCTGCACTACCCGCATGACGAAGCTGTTTCCGGCCGCCAGTTTTGTGGCCCAGTCTTCAGGGGTGTAGAGCGTCGGGTTGAGGGTGCGGCCCAGGTGCTCTTCCAGAGGCAAGAGCCGTTCCATCACTTCACTGTAGTGCAGGCTTTCACCGATCAGCATGAGGTCAATGTCACTGGATGCGTTGGCCTGATCCTTGGCAATGGACCCGTAAACAAAGGCCCATGTGAGTTGTTCGGCGAAGGGTTGCAGTGCATCGATTAAGGGTTCGGCAATACCGAAGGTTTTGCGGGTGATGCCCAGCAGTTCGGCATAGATCGGGCAGTCGGGATTGGCTTGGTAGTGGGTCTGATTCCCCAAGCGAGTCATGATCAGAATTCCCGCCCGTTGCAGGCGATCCAGTTCGCGCATGAGGCTGCCTTTGCCCACTTGCGCCCAGCGGGCGATCTCGTTGGCGTAAAAGCTTCGGTCAGGTTTGCCGAACAAAAGGCCCAGCACTTTTTGCTGGGTGGCGGTGAACAGGGCTTCACTGAGCGGTATTTTATTCACGGCGATGACCGACAAGTCCCAAAAAGGGAACGATAGGTCCCTTTTTGGGAATCTTCAACGTGCAGCTTCGCCAGTTGCTGGATGATGGGTGCATTTGTTGGTGGAGCGGGCGTTGGATCATCATGAGGTGATGGCTGAGGCCAAGGTTTAGTAGGCAGGTCTGCGGTGAATTGGAGGCCGCCTTCGCGAGCAAGCCCGCTCCCACAATGGTTAGGCGGCGTGCGCAAAACCTGTGGGAGCGGGCTTGCTCGCGAAGGGGCCAGTCAGGTTAGCCCGGCATTCACCAACAACTCCTCCAGCGCCAGCAAATCCGGCACCTTCGCCACCTGATCCGCCACCTGCACCGCCGCCTGTTCCAGCGAACACAACGGCACATCCACATAGCTCAACTGACTGTCGAGCTTGTACGACCGCGGAATCCCCTGCACCAGCATCGCAATGAACTTCAGCTCCGGCCGGCCACCGAGCGCATTGAGGATGACGATTCGCACGCGCTCGCCGATGACGATTTTGTTGCCGCACGCCGATTCGAAACTGAGCAAGGGAATCTGCCGATTGCGCCAGGTCACTCGCCCGAGGTACCACGGCGGGCTGTCGAGGTCGAACGCCGCCGGCTGGTAATCGATCAGCTCGGCGACCGCGACGTTGGGCAGGATCAGGTGGCGGTCGGCCAAAGGCAGCAGCAGGCCGGTGAGGTTGATGTTGCGCTGGTTGAGGCTTCGCTCAAGCATGGTGTTTGCTCCAGTGGGCGATGCTTTCGAGCAGTACCGACTCCTGATAGGGCTTGCCAAGGTAATCGTTGACGCCGAGGGCCATGGCCCGGTCGCGGTGTTTCTGGCCGGTGCGGGAAGTGATCATGATGATCGGCAGGTGCTGCAAGCGCTCGTCGCCGCGCACTTGCGCCGCCACTTCGAAGCCGTCCATGCGCGGCATTTCGATGTCCAGCAGCATGATGTCGGGCAGGTGCTCTTCGAGCAGCAGCATGGCGTCGACACCGTCCTTGGCGGTCAGTACGTTCATGCCGTGGCGTTCGAGCAAGCGGCTGGTGACCTTGCGCACCGTGACCGAGTCGTCGACCACCATCACCAGCAGCGGCTTCTGCGCTTCGAATTCGTGGTCATGGTGCTGCGTGCGCTGCGGCACATGGGCCTGGGCGCGGATCGGCGCCAGCAGATCAAGGATCAGCACCACCCGGCCATCCCCCAGGATCGTCGCCCCGGACACGCCCTGCACCGCCGCGAACTGCGGGCCAAGGCTCTTGACCACGATCTCGCGGGTACCGGCCATGGCATCGACCTGCACCGCGACATGCCGTTCGTTGCACTGCACCAGCAACACCGGCAACGGCAGGCTCTGGCCCAACAGTTTCGGCCGTGGGCTGGTTTTCAGCAGCTCACCCAGGTAGCACAGTTCATAACGTTGCCCGGCGTATTCATAGGTCGGGGGATCAAGACGGTAATGCCCTTCGAGTTCGTTGGGCAGCACGCGGACGATGCCGTCGATGGTGTTCAGCGGGATCGCGTACTGGTCATCAAAGCATTGCACCATCAGCGCGCGGTTGACCGACACGGTGAACGGCAGGCGGATGCGGAAATGCACGCCCTGCCCCGGCACCGAGTCGATGCTCATGCTGCCGCCCAGCTGCCGCACTTCTTCATGCACCACGTCCATGCCGACGCCGCGCCCGGAGATCTGGGTGATTTTCTCGGCGGTGGAAAAACCCGGCTGCAGGATGAACTGCAACACGTCGCGGTCGCTGATCTCACTGTCGGGATCGAGCAAACCACGCTTGATTGCCTTGCGCCGCACGGCGTCCAGCGGCACGCCGGCGCCGTCGTCGCGGATATCGAAAATGATGTCGCCACCTTCGCGCAACAGCTCGAGGCTGATCCGCCCTTGCGCCGGCTTGCCCGCCGCGACACGCACCTCGGCGGACTCAAGACCGTGGTCCACGGCGTTGCGCAACATGTGTTCCAGCGGCGCCGCCATGCGTTCGAGCACGTTGCGATCCATCTCGCCTTCGGCGTTGCCGACGAGAAATTCAACGTCCTTGCCCAACTCCTCGGAGACTTGACGCACGATGCGTTTCAAGCGCGGCAGCATCCGTTCGAACGGCACCATGCGCGTGCGCATCAGGCCTTCCTGCAATTCGGTGTTGATGCGCCCCTGTTGCTGCAACAGGTTTTCCGCGTCCTGATTGCGCCGGTCGAGGGTTTCCTTGAGGTCCAGCAAGTCGGAGGCAGACTCGAACAACGCCCGCGATAATTGCTGCAATTGCGAGTGACGGTCCATCTCCAACGGGTCGAACTCTTCGTATCCCAGGCGTTCGGCGTCGACTTGCTGGCGACTGAGAATCCGCCCCTGGGTTTCGGTGTCGAGGCGGCGTAGCTGGTCGCGCATCCGCTCGATGGTGGTTTCCATCTCGTTAAGGGCCACTTGGGCATCGCTGACCTGCTGCTCGATCCGGCCACGGAAGATCGACGTTTCGCCGGCCAGGTTGACCAGGTCGTCGAGCAGTTCCGCTGAAACCTTGACCATGTCCGCACCGGCATCCGCTTGCAGCGGCGGCGTTTCGGTTTTTCCCGCCGCCGGCAGCGCGACGGGCGCCGGGGCTTCAGTCACCGTCGGGTGGCTGAAATTCCGGATCGCATCGAGCAAGCGGTCGGCCGGTGGCAGCGGTTCCCCGGCGCGGACCGCGTCGAGCATTTGCGCCAATCGGTCATGGCTGCGTTGCAGCAATTCAAACAAGGCAGCCGAGGGCTTGAAGGCGCCGGTGGATAACCCTTCGTAGAGAAATTCCAGCTCATGGGCCAGATCGCCGATCGGGGCGATCTCGACCATGCGCGCGCCGCCCTTGAGGGTGTGCAGGTCACGCAGCAGGGTTTCCACTTCCTGGCGGTTCGCCGGTTCGGCCTGCCAGCGCACCAGCGCCGCGCCGGAGCTTTCGATGATGTCGAAACCTTCCTCGAGGAAGATATCCAGCAGCTCGCTGTCGTGATGCGCCGAGTCGTTGCTCGCCGCCGGCTCAATGACGTCGGCGTGGCCGGCGTGCCCCTGGCGGAAGGCGCGAATCGCCTCGATCAGTTCACCGGGATCGTCCAGCGGACGGTAGCGCTGTAACTGCTCAAGTAGCTGCGCCAACCGCTCATGGCTGTGCTGCAGCAATTGCGCCAGCGCACCACTGTAGGAATAGCGGCGGTCCACCAGGCCTTCGTACAGGCTTTCCAGTTCATGGGCCAGGTCACCGACCGGCTCGACCTCGGCCATCCGCGCGCCGCCCTTGAGGGTGTGGAGGTCGCGTTGCAGGGAGGACAGCGGCGCGGCGTTTTGTGGTTCGGCGAGCCAGCGTTGCAAGGCCTGGTTGGCGCTGTCGAGGATATCCACCGCTTCTTCGAGGAAGATCGAGACGATTTCGTCGTCGAGTTCCCGATCCCTTGTAGGCGCGAACTCGCTCGCGATGGGCTCAATGGCGCCGCGTTTTTCCAATGGCAACGCGTCATTGTTAGCGTCCATCGCGAGCAGGCTCGCGCCTACAGGGGATTGCGTGTTTTCGAGTTCAGCGGTGGCGTCAGCCAGGTCGCGGATGCTCAGGGAGCGGCTGCCGTCGCTGCGGATCAGGCCCATGGCCGATGGGTCGAGGCTTTCGTCGAGCAGCCCGTGCAAGGCACGAACCCGATCCGGGCGCGGGCTGACTTCCTGCCCGGCAGCCAGTTCGTCGAGCATGTTGATCAGCGCTTCGTGGGCACTTTGCGCCTCGTGGAAAAACGTCTCGCTGACGGCCAGGCTGCTTTCTTCCACGGCACCGTAGAGGTCGAGCAGGGCTTCGCAGAGTTCATCCACCGGATGCAGATCGGCCAGGTGCGCGCCCTCGCCGAGGGTGGTCAATTCGTCCAGCAGCGCACTGAGTTCCTGACGCTCGCCGGGGTGCTGCTGCCAACGCTGCAACAGGCTTTCGGCGTCCAGCAGGATGTCCATGCCCTGGGCCAGGAAGTTGTTGATCAACTGTGGGTCACGCTTGATCCGCAGGCCGCTGCTCGGCGCATCGAAGTGGCTTTGCAGACGTTCGGCCAGCAACGCCTGGGCCCGCCCGATCAACGCGCCGGCATGGGGGATCTCAGCCAACGGATCGCTCTTGAGCTGCCGCAGGCCGAGACGTAACAGGCCTTCGGCTTCCAGCAACACTTCGACCTCGTCCAGGTCCAGGGCGATCTGGTGGGCCTTGTACTCCCGGGCCAGCTGGTCCAGCGGCGCGGCCAGCTCGACAATCGGCAAGACCCCGGCCATCGACGCACTGCCCTTGAGGGTGTGCAAGGCGCGCAGCAACTCGTCACTGGCCGGCAACGGCACGTGTTCGGCGGCCTGGTCGAGGAAGCGATTGAGACTGCCCAGGTGGGTTTGCGCTTCTTTGCGAAAGATCTCCAGCAACAGCGGATCGAGCGCCGTGACGTCTTGAGTATCTTCGTCGCAGGCCGGTTCATCGCCCTTGGCCAGGGCATGGGCGCGGGCGGCCAACTGGTCGACATCGTTGCGCTGGCGCTGGGCATTGGCGGCGTATTCGGCCACCAGTTCCGGCAGCACTTGCAGCACTTCGCCGATCAGCTGCTGCACCGTGGCGCCCGGCTCCACGCTGTTTTCCAGGACACGGTTGAGCAGGTTTTCCACCGCCCAGGCCAGTTCGCCAAGCACCAGGGCGCGCACCATCCGGCCACTGCCCTTGAGGGTATGGAAGGCCCGGCGCAGTTCACTCAGTGCCGAGCGGTTATCGGGATTGATCGACCAGCGCGGCAAATACTCGCGCAGGATTTCCAGCACCTCGTCGGTTTCTTCGAGGAAGACTTCGCGCAATTCATCGTCCACCGGCTCTTCACCGGGGGGCGGCGGCAACAGGCTGCCTGGCGTGGTCAGGGCGGGTGGGTTGAGGGCGGAGACCGGGCTGGCCATGACATCGGCCAGGGTCTGGGCGACCGCCTCGGCATCCAGTGCCTGCTGCTGTTGCAGGGTCTGCGCTTCGCCGGGGCTCAGCACATCCTCAAGCATCGGCACATGCAGTTCACGGGGGTAAAAGCCGAGGGACGCCAGGCTGGCTTCGGCGATGTCGAGCAGCTGCTCACCGGGCGCCTCGGGGTCATCGTTGAGGCGTTCGAGGTAGTACTCAAGGCTGGCGATGACGTCGGCCAGGCTGTCCAGTTCCTGCCAGCCGGGTTGACCCGGATCGAGCAGCAGGTGTTCGCGGATGAAGTGATTGCAAGTCTCGATCAGGCTCGCCGCCCGGCTCAGCGGAATCATCGCCAGCGCGCCACGGACCTGGGTCAGCAAGGCCGGCAGCGCCTGCAAGTGCTGGCGGTCCCAGTCGGCGTCGATGTAGTCGACGATCATGTCCTTGGCCTGTTGCAGGCAGATACGCGCTTCCTTGATCACGATCTGGTGGATCTGCGTCAGGTCGGTGGTTGGCAGGCGGCCTTCTTCCTGGCTTTCGGGCTCCACGGTGCCGACCATGCCGGCCAGGGTCGCTTCGACGTAGAGCAGGGCCCCGGCGACGTCCATGAGGATGGCGTCATCGGGCGCGCGCTGGCCCTGGGCAAGGCTCAGCACCACCGCCAGCTGATCGATGATGACCTTGCGCGGCTGGCCGAAACCCAGCACCGCCAGGGTGTCGGCGATTTGCCGCAGCGGCGCGAGCAGGCTGTCGAGATCCGAGGTGTGTTGCCGGTCGCTGCGCACGAACAGGTCCAGGCGCTCCTTGACCCGCACCAGCTCTTCACACAGCGCCGCCAGGACCGAACGCATGGCATCGCGGTCGGGGCCGGCCAGCCGGGCACGTTCTTCATCGACCATCGCGCTGTCGGGCAGCGCGTCGTCCAGTGCGTAGCGATCTTTCATGGTCAGCATCTGCCCGGTGGGGTGTTCGGCCTTGGCAATGTAGAACAGCAAACTCTTGAGCAACTCCGGCGGCGCCGGCTGATTGATCGCGGCCATGCCCTGTTCGAGCAGGCGCTTGAGTTCCTTGTCGGCGTCCTTGAACAGGCTGCGCAAAGCCGGGCTGTTAGCGATCACACCGGCGCGCATGCCTTCGACCAGCGCCGAAGCGACCTGCCACAACGGGCTCAGGGGCGCTTGGCCACACAGGCTTTCGAGGCGGGAAAACACCTTGGCCAGGTAGCCGAGGTGGGTGTCGTCATCCTGTTCGCGCAGCAAGCCGACCAGGGCCATCTGCAACATCTGCCGCAACTTGCGCAGCACATTCGGCAGCTCCGCCGGTTCCAGCAGCGCCAGCGATTCCGGGCCCAGGGGCGGCAGGTCCGGCCACTGCGGGCTGAACAGGCTGGTTTCCGACAGCAGGCTTTCACCCCGGGCGCTGCGCAGGTCGTTGATCAACGGCAGTACCACCAGCGGCAAGTCGCGACGGGCGCTTTGGACCCGGTCGAGGTAGGTCGGCAATTGCCCCAGGGCTTGCAGCATCAGGTGCAGCGCTTCGTCACGATGGCTGACGCGATTGTCCTGCAAGGCGGCGGTCAGTTGCTCCATCTCTTCGGCGAGCAGGGCCGCGCCGTAGAACTCGACCATCTGCAAACTGCCGTGAACCTGATGGATGCACGCCAGGCAATCGCTCAGGGCGTGCGTCGCCTGCGGATCATCAAGCTGGGTTTCGATCGCGTGATGAGCCTGCTTCAGCGTTTCGGCAATCTCGCCTTTGACCCATTCGAGGGCCACATAGTCGTGCCGATCACCCATAACCACTCCAGTTTTCGCTTCAGTCACGTTGCGTCAGTCAAATTGCATGTGCCCGCGGGCGGTTCAAGCATTGTCGGTCACCGGCGGCTTGGTGGCCGGCAAGGTGAAGCCCGACACCGAGCGCCGCAGCTGGCTGGCCATTTTCGCCAGGTTGCCAATGCTCTCGGCGGTGGCGGTGGAGCCCGACGAGGTCTGCGTAGTGATCTGCTGGATCACGTTCATCGTCAGGGAAATCTGCCCGGCAGACGACGTCTGTTGCTGGGCGGCATTGGAAATGCTCTGGATCAGCGCCGCGAGGGTTTTGGAGACCCCTTCGATTTCTTCCAGGGCCACACCGGCATCCTGCGCCAGGCGAGCACCGCGCACCACTTCGGTGGTGGTCTGCTCCATGGAAATCACCGCTTCGTTGGTGTCGGTCTGGATCGCCCGCACCAGGGTCTCGATCTGCCGCGTCGCGGCCGAGGAACGCTCTGCCAGCCGTTGCACCTCGTCGGCGACCACCGCAAAACCGCGCCCGGCATCACCGGCCATGGACGCCTGGATCGCCGCGTTGAGGGCCAGGATGTTGGTCTGATCGGCGATGTCATCGATCAGGCTGACAATGTCGCCAATTTCCTGGGAAGACTCGCCCAGGCGCTTGATCCGCTTGGCGGTGTCCTGAATCTGTTCGCGAATATTGTCCATGCCGTGGATGGTGTTGTGCACCACCTCGTTGCCCTTGTTGGCGATTTCCACCGAGCGCTCGGCCACCGCCGAGGATTCGGCGGCATTGGCCGACACCTGATCGATGGATTCGGCCATGTCGTTGATCGCGGTGGACGCTTCCGAGATCTGCTGCGCCTGATGCTCCGAAGCCTGCGCCAGGTGCATGGCGGTGGCCTGGGTTTCCTGCACGGCGGCGGCGACCTGCCCGGCCGTCAGGTTGATGGTCGCCACGAGATCGCGCAGCTGGTCCACGGAATAGTTGATGGAGTCGGCAATGGTACCGGTGAAATCTTCGGTCACCGAGGCGGTGACGGTCAGGTCGCCGTCGGCCAGGTCCTCGATTTCGTCGAGCAGACGCATGATCGCGTTCTGGTTGCGCTCGTTCTTCTCGGCGGTTTCGCGCAGCTGCCGGTTGGTTTCGCGCACCATCACCAGCCCGATGAGGATGATCGACATCAGCGCCGCCAGGCCCAGCACATAGCCGCCGATGGTGTCGGTGTTGCGCCCGCCGGCGAGGTTTTCGAAACCGCCGGCCAGGTGCGAGGCTTCATCGAGCAGGGTTTGCGACAGGCTGAAAATGTTGGTGGCCGACTCACGGACCTTGAACAACTCCGGCGACGTCTCGAGGATTTCATCCACGGAGCCGGAGACAAATTCGAACAGCTCGGAAATCTCCATCAACCGCGCCCGCGCATCACGGTCTTCGACCTGGCTGACCCGCAGCGCCACATTGCCCTGAAGCATGCCGTTGAGCACCTGGCCGAAACGCGCCGCATCGCGACCGAAGGCGTCGGCCGCCTGTTGCGAGCTTTCGTCGCCGGACAACACGGTGTTCACCGCCCCCAGGATGCGCTCGGCCAGCAACGATTGGCGCTGGGCCATGGCCACCTGGGCAGCCGGAGCACCGCGTTGCAGGAGAATTTCCACGACTTTCTCGTACTCGACCTGCAACTGCGGCACGGTTTCGGCCAGGGTCGCGGCCACCTGGTGCAGCGACAGCACGGTCTGCTCGCTGGAGAGGATGGCGTCGGTGTTTTTCAGCAGGCGTTCCCAGTCCATCTGCACGGCGCGCATTTCCGGGCGTACGGCCGCCGGGGCCGGGGGCAGGCCGGTGGAAGGGTCGCCCTTTTTCAGGTAGCCCCAGCGCTGGGCAAAATCGTTGCGCGCATCGCTGAGCAGCTTGAACGCCGCGGCCTTGCCGGTGGCGGCTTCGGTGGCGTTCTTGGCAATACGCTGGGACAGCACGCGCAGCTCGCCGGCATGACCGATGTACTGCTTGTCGTACGTGGCCTGGGTGTTGAGGTACGCGAAGTTGGCGAACAACAGCATGATGAAAACGATCAGCGCGATGAACAGCGCGATGATCTGCGAACGACTGCGCGACCCTTCCATTGGCTTGCCTGTTTTAGCTTTTATCATCGGTCTTCGCCTGTTAACCCACACCTTTCAAACCTTGCCGAAAAACCCTGTGGGAGCGGGCTTGCTCGCGAATGCGGTGGGTCAGTCGACATCCATGCTGAATGAATGACCGCTTTCGCGAGCAAGCCCGCTCCCACAAAGGTCCGTGCCTACACCGCGATGTTCATGAAACCGTGCGAGCGCGCCAGCGCAAACGGGCTGAACACCCGCCAGGTCTGTTCGCGCTGGAAGCAGCCGTCGACAAACGTCGACATCGGCCCCGGTACGTCATCTGCCGGGACAGGTTGCTGGCTGCCCCGGGCAAAATGCTGGAGGCCGAAGACCTCGTCCACGATCAACCCGGCGAACACCTCCTGATGCTCGACCACCAACACCCGCCGCTGCTTGCGCGGCGCCGAAAGCTCATAGCCAACGAAGCCGCACAGATCGATGACCGGCAGCAAGCGCCCCCGCAGGTTGGCCACGCCCTTGACCCAGGACTTGACCCCCGGCACCTGGGTGAAGCGCGGTTCGTGCAGCACTTCGCTGACTTCGCCCATCGGTGCGACGTACCAGTGATCGCCGAGGCGAAAGCCGATGCCGCTCCAGCTGTCCTGCCGGGTTGGCTGGGACGGCAAGTCGGCCGCCAACAGGCGACAGCGCTGGTCGATCTGCAGCAGCAGTTCGAAAGCCGTCAGCGACTCGGTCATGGCCGGACGATCAACCGTTCAGCACGTTGTTCAGGGTCTTGAGCAGGGTCTCTTCGTCGACCGGCTTCGTCAGGTAATCCCGGGCGCCCTGGCGCGTGCCCCAGACCTTGTCGGTTTCCTGATCCTTGGTGGTGATGATGATCACCGGGATGTGCCCGGTTTCCGGGTCCTTGGTCAACTGACGGGTCGCCTGGAACCCGTTGAGGCCCGGCATGACGATGTCCATCAGCACGGCGTCGGGTTTTTCCAGGCGGGCCAGGGCCACGCCGTCCGCGCCGTTCTCGGCTTTCAATACTTCATGACCGTGCTTTTCCAGCATGCCGGTCAGTTTGTACATTTCAGTCGGCGAATCATCGACGATCAGAATACGTGCCATGGTCTTCCCCATTCTTGTCGACGCAAGGCCCGCTGGCCGAGCGTCACTGTACGTGTCTTACTGCGGCAAAACGGCGGCGAAGCCCGGAACATGGGCCTGGATCGCGTTCAGCAGTTCTTCCTTGCTGAAAGGCTTGGTCAAAAACTGGTCGGAGCCGACGATGCGCCCCTTGGCCTTGTCGAACAGCCCGTCCCTGGACGACAGCATAATCACTGGCGTGGACTTGAAGGCACTGTTGTTCTTGATTAAAGCGCAGGTCTGATAGCCATCCAGACGCGGCATCATGATGTCGACGAAGATGATGCCCGGATGGTTGTCGGCAATCTTGGCCAGGGCATCGAAACCGTCGATGGCCGTGATGACCTCACAACCCACGTTCTTGAGCAACGTTTCGGCGGTGCGGCGAACCGTCTTCGAATCGTCGATCACCATGACCTTCAAGGCGCTGGAATGCTGTTCCATAAATGCTCTGCCGTCGCCTTTGCGAATCAAATTGTCCATTTCCGATAACCGGAGGCGCGAAACCCTTGATACTTAAGGGCCGGCACGATATGGCAGCCTTTTTAGCACAGTCTCCAACTCCAATCTATCGACCGGCCATGGCGGCGGTTTTTCCTTGACCGGGAACAGACTCAGCGCCACTCTGACGCCACTTTTTGATCGCTATCAAGCCACCCCAATTTCGAGGAAAGACCCATGAGCGTGCGCGTCGGGATTGTCATGGACCCTATCGCCAGCATCTCCTATAAAAAGGATAGCTCGCTGGCCATGCTGCTGGCCGCGCAGAAGCGCGGCTGGGAACTGTTCTATATGGAACAGCGTGACCTGTACCAGGGCGAGGGCCAGGCGCGGGCGCGGATGCGCCCACTGAAAGTGTTCGCCAACCCGGAAAAATGGTTCGAACTGGAAGCCGAGCAGGATCTGCCGCTGAGTGATCTGAACGTGATCCTGATGCGCAAGGATCCACCGTTCGACATGGAGTTCGTCTATTCCACCTATTTGCTGGAACAGGCCGAAAGCGCCGGCGTGCTGGTGGTCAACAAGCCGCAGAGCCTGCGCGACTGCAATGAAAAACTGTTCGCCACGCTGTTCCCGCAGTGCACGCCGCCGACCGTGGTCAGCCGCCGCGCCGACGTGTTGCGCGAGTTCGCGGCCCAACACGGCGATGTGATCCTCAAGCCGCTGGACGGCATGGGCGGGACCTCGATTTTCCGTCACCGCGCCGGTGATCCCAACCTGTCGGTGATCCTCGAAACCCTGACCGCCCTCGGCGCCCAGCAGATCATGGGCCAGGCCTACCTGCCGGCGATCAAGGATGGCGACAAACGCATCCTGATGATCGACGGCGAGCCGGTGGACTACTGCCTGGCGCGCATCCCCGCCGCTGGCGAGACCCGTGGCAACCTGGCCGCCGGTGGCCGTGGCGAAGCCCGTCCGCTGACCGAAAAGGATCGCTGGATCGCCGCGCAAGTCGGCCCGACCCTGCGCGAAAAAGGCCTGCTGTTCGTCGGCCTCGACGTGATCGGCGAGCACCTGACGGAAATCAACGTCACCAGCCCGACCTGCATCCGCGAGATCGACAACGCCTTTGGCACCGACATCGGCGGCCTGCTGATGGATGCCATCGATCAGAAGCTCAAGGCCCGTTGATAAGCCAAACCAACATTGCGTTATCATGCGCGGCCTGTGAAAACGCGATGTTGGTTTTTCTGCCATGACCCTCCCGTCCGATCTGCCCCCCGAACTCGCCCACCACGGCGTGCGCCCGGCCGATCGCCTCGGTTTTACCCTGTTCCTGGCGGCGCTGGTGCACCTGGCGCTGCTGCTGGGTGTCGGCTTTACGATGGTCGAGCCCAAGCAGATCAGCAAAACCCTGGAAATCACCCTCGCCACCTTCAAGAGCGAAAAAAAGCCGGAAAAAGCTGACTTTCTCGCCCAGGAGAATCAGCAGGGCAGCGGCACCCTGGATAAAAAAGCGATCCCCAAGACCACCGAGATCGCGCCGTTCCAGGACAACAAGGTACAGAAAGTCACGCCACCGCCCGCCGCCAAGCCTGAAGTGCAGGAGGCCGCGCCCAAGGCTGCCGTGACCACCGTCGCGCCGAAGCCGAAAAAAACCGCCGCCAAGACCGAAGAACCCAAGCCTGTCACCAAACCGGCGGTGGCCGCGCCGACGTTTGACAGCGAGCAACTGTCGAGCGACATCGCCAGCCTGGAAGCGGAACTGGCCCACGAACAACAGTTGTACGCCAAGCGTCCGCGCATCCACCGCCTGAGCGCCGCCTCGACCATGCGCGACAAGGGCGCCTGGTACAAAGACGAATGGCGCAAGAAGGTCGAGCGCATCGGTAACCTCAATTATCCCGATGAAGCCCGGCGCAAGCAGATCTACGGCAATTTGCGCCTGATGGTGTCGATCAACCGCGACGGTTCGCTGTACGAGGTGCTGGTGCTGGAATCCTCGGGGCAACCGCTGCTGGACCAGGCGGCCCAGCGCATCGTGCGCCTGGCGGCGCCGTTTGCGCCGTTTACCGGGGATTTGTCGGACATCGACCGCCTGGAGATCATCCGCACCTGGAAGTTTGCGCGCGGGGATCGCCTTTCCAGCAACTGACCCCTACAAATCCCCTGTGGGAGCGGGCTTGCTCGCGAATGCGGTGGGTCAGCCAACATCATTGGTGACTGACCCACCGCCTTCGCGAGCAAGCCCGCTCCCACATTTGATCTGCGTCGACTGCCAAATTGCGGCACCCCAAGCTTGTCAGTTCGCCCCTCCAACGCCACACTAGCGTTCATGAAAAACGTCAGCCCCAGCTACCTCAAGCATCACTTCCTGATCGCCATGCCCCACATGGTCGACCCGAACTTTGCGCACACCTTGACCTACATCGTCGAGCACACGGCCAATGGCGCCATGGGACTGGTGGTCAACCGCCCGCAGGACTTGAACCTGGCCGACATCCTCGAGCAACTGCGCCCCGATATCGAGCCACCGGCTCTCTGCCAGCATGTGCCGATTTTCATCGGCGGGCCGGTCCAGACCGATCGCGGTTTTGTCCTGCACCCTTCCGGGACGACCTTTCAGGCGACCGTTGATCTGGAAGACGAGTTGTCCCTGTCGACGTCCCAGGACGTGCTGTTCGCCATCGCCGATGGCGTCGGGCCAGCGAAAAGCGTAATTGTCCTCGGTTACGCCGGCTGGGAAGCCGGGCAGCTGGAAGCCGAACTGGCCCAGAACGCCTGGCTGACCTGCCCGTTCGACGCCGACATCCTGTTCAACACCAGCAGTGAGCTGCGCCTGGACGCGGCGGCCAGGCACCTGGGCGTCAACCTGAGCCTGCTCACCAGCCAGGCGGGGCACGCCTGATGGCCCTGCGGCTGATTCTGGGTTTTGACTACGGCACCAAACAGATCGGCGTGGCGGTCGGCCAGGTGATCACCGGCCAGGCCCGCGAGCTGTGCACCCTGAAAGCGCAGAACGGCATTCCCGACTGGGATCAGGTCGAAGCGCTGATCAAGGAATGGAAACCCGACGCCGTGGTGGTCGGCCTGCCGCTGAACATGGATGGCACGCCCAGCGACATGTGCCTGCGCGCGGAAAAATTCGCCCGGCGCCTCAACGGCCGTTTCAACCTGCCCTTCTATACCCACGATGAGCGCCTGACCACCTATGAGGCCAAGGGCGAACGCCTGGCCCGTGGCGGACAGAAAGGCAGCTACCGCGACAACCCGGTCGACGCCATCGCCGCCGCCCTGCTGCTGCAAGGCTGGCTCGACGAAAACGCTGCATTGTTTGAATCCTGAAAGCGCTACGGCGCTTCTTTTTTAGCGACAACCCGAGCCACACGCCGGTGCCCTACTCCGGAAAACAGGCTCGGGCCCAAGAAGGAGCAACCATGAGCCTGCCAAATCCCGCCGAACTGATCAGCCAGATGGCGATCCGGCTTGACGAATACCTGGCCAAACGTGGCATCAGCGAACCGCGCTTCATCGGTATCCGTACCGGCGGCGTCTGGGTCGCCCAGGCCCTGCTCCAGGAGCTGGGCAGCAACGAGCCCCTCGGCACGCTCGACGTTTCCTTTTACCGTGACGACTTCAGCCAGAACGGCCTGCACCCGCAAGTGCGCCCTTCGGCCCTGCCGTTCGAAATCGAAGGCCAGCACCTGGTGCTGATCGATGACGTGCTGATGAGCGGACGGACCATCCGCGCCGCCATGAACGAATTGTTCGACTACGGCCGCCCGGCCAGCGTGACGCTGGTGTGCCTGCTGGACCTGGACGCCGGCGAACTGCCGATCCGCCCGAACGTGCTGGGCGCGACCCTGACCCTGGCCGCCCACGAACGGGTCAAGCTGTCCGGTCCGGAGCTTGCGCTCGAACTGCAAGACCTCGCCCTTTAATTTGCCCTAATTGAGAGTCCCCCTTGCGATGACGCCTCTAGACACCAAGCGCCCGCTGCAGCTCAATGATCAGGGCCAGCTGCGCCACTTCCTCTCGCTCGACGGACTGCGCCGCGAGTTGCTGACGGAAATCCTCGACACTGCCGACTCCTTTCTCGAAGTCGGCGCCCGGGCTGTGAAGAAGGTCCCGTTGCTGCGCGGCAAAACCGTGTGCAACGTGTTTTTCGAGAACTCCACCCGCACCCGCACCACCTTCGAACTGGCGGCCCAGCGACTCTCGGCGGACGTCATCACCCTGAACGTGTCGACATCGTCGGCGAGCAAGGGGGAAACCCTGCTCGATACCCTGCGCAACCTGGAAGCCATGGCTGCCGACATGTTTGTCGTGCGCCACGGTGATTCCGGTGCGGCGCACTTCATCGCCGAACACGTGTGCCCGCAGGTGGCGATCATCAACGGCGGCGATGGCCGTCACGCCCACCCGACCCAGGGCATGCTCGACATGCTGACCATTCGCCGGCACAAGGGCGGGTTCGAGAACCTGTCGGTAGCGATCGTTGGCGACATCCTGCATTCGCGTGTCGCCCGTTCGAACATGCTCGCCCTGAAAACCCTCGGTTGCCCGGACATCCGCGTGATCGCGCCGAAAACCCTGTTGCCGATCGGCATCGAGCAATACGGCGTGAAGGTCTACACCGACATGACCGAAGGCCTGAAGGACGTCGACGTGGTGATCATGCTGCGCCTGCAGCGCGAGCGCATGACCGGCGGCCTGCTGCCCAGTGAAGGCGAGTTCTACCGCCTGTTCGGCCTGACCACCGCGCGCCTGGCGGGGGCCAAGCCCGATGCCATCGTCATGCACCCGGGACCGATCAACCGTGGCGTGGAGATTGAGTCGGCGGTGGCCGACGGCCCGCACTCGGTGATTCTTAACCAGGTGACCTACGGCATCGCGATTCGCATGGCCGTCTTGTCCATGGCCATGAGCGGGCAAACTGCCCAGCGCCAATTCGAGCAGGAGAACGTTCAGTGAAGCTCAGCATTCTCGGCGCCCGCGTCATCGATCCGGCCAGCGGCCTGGATCAAGTCACCGATATTCACGTCGAAGCCTGCAAGATCGTCGCCCTGGGCGCCGCGCCGGCCGGTTTTGTCGCCGTCGACACCATTGATGCCAAAGGCCTGGTGGCCGCCCCTGGCCTGGTCGACCTCAACGTCGCCCTGCGCGAACCGGGCTACAGCCGCAAAGGTTCGATTGTCAGCGAAACCCGTGCCGCCGCGGCCGGTGGCGTGACCAGCCTGTGCTGCCCGCCAAAAACCAAACCGGTCCTGGACACCTCGGCCGTGGCCGAACTGATCCTCGATCGCGCCCGCGAGGCCGGCAACACCAAAGTGTTCCCGATTGGTGCCTTGAGCAAAGGCCTGGAAGGCGAACAGCTTGCAGAACTCGTTGCGCTGCGCGATGCCGGTTGCGTGGCTTTCGGCAACGGCCTGGAGAGCTTCCGCAACACTCGCACCCTGTGCCGGGCGCTGGACTATGCGGCGACCTTCGACCTGACGGTGATTTTCAACTCCCAGGATCACGACCTCGCCGAAGGCGGACTGGCCCATGAAGGCCCGACCGCGAGTTTCCTCGGCTTGCCGGGCATTCCGGAAACCGCCGAAACCGTGGCCCTGGCCCGGGATCTGCTGTTGGTGGAACAAACCGGCGTGCGCGCACACTTCAGCCAGCTCACCAGTGCCCGTGGCGTAGCCCTGATCGCCCAGGCCCAGGCCCGTGGCTTGAAGGTCACCGCGGATGTGGCGCTGTATCAGCTGATCCTTACCGATGAAGCGCTGATCGATTTCAGCAGCCTCTATCACGTCCAGCCGCCGCTGCGCACCCGCGCCGACCGCGACGGCCTGCGCGCAGCGGTGAAATCCGGCGTGGTCTCGGCCATTTCCAGCCATCACCAACCCCACGAGCGGGACGCCAAGCTGGCGCCGTTCGGGGCCACCGAGCCGGGCATCAGCAGCGTCGAATTGCTGCTGCCGCTGGCCATGACCCTGGTGGAAGATGGCTTGCTGGACTTGCCGACCCTGCTGGCACGTCTCAGCGCCGGCCCTGCCGAGGCCTTGCGCCTGCCGGCGGGCAAGCTGGCGGTGGGCGGCGCGGCGGACATCGTGCTGTTCGACCCGACGGCCTCGACCGTGGCCGGCGAGACCTGGCTGTCCAAGGGTGAGAACTGCCCGTTCCTGGGCCACAGTTTGCCGGGAGTGGTGCGTTACACCCTGGTGGATGGGCGGATCAGTCACCAGGCGTAAAACAAAAAAAATCGCAGCCTGCGGCGGCTCCTACACGGAATAGACGTTCCCTGTAGGAGCTGCCGCAGGCTGCGATCTTTTGATTTTGATCAGCGGCGCTGGGCGTTGCGCAGCGAAACCTGGTCATTCAGCGTCCAGAAGTCATACAGAATCCCCACGAAGAACAGCCCACCCGTCAGCAGATAGATCAACCCGCTGATCCATTTCCCCTGATACATCCGGTGCACACCGAACACGCCGAGAAACGTCAGCAGAATCCACGCGACGTTGTATTCGATCGGCCCGGCGGTAAATCGCAGGTCCGCTTCACGATCCATGGCCGGGATCAGGAACAGGTCGATCAGCCAGCCAATCCCCAGCAGACCGAAGGTGAAAAACCAGATCGTCCCCGTCACCGGCTTGCCGTAATAAAAGCGATGGGCGCCGGTAAAACCGAAAATCCACAGCAAATAACCAATGACTTTACTGTGGGTATCCTGATGCGGGACGGGCGGTTGATAGGTGTTCATGGATGACCTCGATTCACACGATAGATAAATATTCTTTAAATCTTTGTGACTTTTTTACGAGCAGCCGACGTATGGCAAATGTTAGCGTCTCCTGCGCCAAACCCTTGTAGCACCTGACTTCTGTCCGACAATTGCGTCTATTTTCCGCAAATTTGGTTCCCTTAGAACCAACCGGAATCGACCAACGGCCTCGGGAAGCCAAAAAAAGCTGTTATAAAGTTTCGCGCTAACCCATACGAGCCTTGCCTAATGCGTCCATTTTTCAAGACATGGCTAACCATTTGCCTATTATTGCCACTGGCCGCCCACGCCACCAATCGTGAGCAACGTCTTCCGAACGTTAATGGTTACACCCCAAAATCCCATGCTTCTGCTCCTTCGAACAAAAGCAAAAAGTCGCTCAAGAACGCTCCTCAACTGAGCAGCAAGAGCAGCCTGGTTCCGCCAATGGCGACCAAGGAAAGCAGCAATGTGCTGAGCCGCGCCGTTAACGTCCTGGGTACACCGTACCGTTGGGGCGGCAGCAGCCCGAGCAAAGGCTTCGATTGCAGCGGCCTGGTCAAATACGCGTTCAACGACGCCACGTTTGACCTGCCACGCACCTCCAACGCCATGGCCAGCGGTCATGGCGAGAAAGTCGATCGCAACGACCTCAAGCCGGGCGACCTGATTTTCTTCAACATCAAGAGCCGTCGAGTCAATCACGTTGCCATCTACCTGGGCAATGACCGATTCATCCACGCGCCTCGCCGTGGCAAGTCGGTGACTATCGACACCCTGAAGAAACCGTACTGGGAACAGCACTACGTGGTTGCCAAGCGGGTCCTGCCGAAAGAACAGAACGCATTGCGGGTTGTTCAGCGCTGATCCCAGCGTCCAGCATCTTCGTTGAACATGATGGCCCCTTCGCGAGCAAGCCCGCTCCCACCCTGGAATGCGTCCAACGGTGGGAGCGGGCTTGCTCGCGAAGGCGTACTTGAAACCACCACAACGCTCAAAAACTATCCGGCGAGCGCGCCTTGTCCCGCGCCTGTTCGCGGCTGACCAATCCCCTGGCCACCAGCTCCTTCAAGCCCATATCCAGCGTCTGCATGCCCAGCGAACCACCCGACTGAATCGATGAGTACATCTGCGCCACCTTGTCCTCGCGGATCAGGTTACGGATCGCCGAGGTGCCGAGCATGATCTCGTGGGCGGCAATGCGCCCGCCGCCGATCTTCTTCACCAGGGTCTGGGACACCACGGCCAGCAGCGATTCGGAAAGCATCGAGCGCACCATGGATTTCTCGTCCCCCGGAAACACATCGACGATCCGGTCGATGGTCTTCGCCGCCGACGTCGTGTGCAGCGTGCCGAACACCAGGTGGCCTGTTTCGGCGGCGGTCAGGGCCAGGCGAATGGTCTCCAGGTCGCGCATCTCGCCCACCAGGATCACGTCCGGGTCCTCGCGCAGGGCTGAGCGCAGCGCCGTGGCGAAGCTGCGGGTATCGCGGTGGACTTCACGCTGATTGATCAAGCATTTTCGCGATTCGTGGACGAACTCGATCGGGTCTTCGATGGTGAGGATGTGGTGATGGCGATGGTTGTTCAGGTAATCGATCATCGCCGCCAGCGTGGTGGACTTGCCGGAACCGGTGGGGCCGGTCACCAGCACCAGGCCACGGGGCGCGTCGGTCATCTTGCGGAACACGTCGCCCATGCCCAGCTCGTCCATGCTCAGGACCCGGGACGGAATCGTGCGGAACACCGCCCCGGCGCCGCGGCTCTGGTTGAAGGCGTTGACCCGAAAACGCGCCACGCCGGGCACGTCGAAG
This sequence comes from Pseudomonas fluorescens, assembly GCF_902498195.1. Lineage (GTDB taxonomy): Bacteria > Pseudomonadota > Gammaproteobacteria > Pseudomonadales > Pseudomonadaceae > Aquipseudomonas > Aquipseudomonas fluorescens_BU. The sequence goes on from NZ_CABVIY010000010.1 coordinate 252,323, forward strand.
GAAAAGTCGGTTTCCAGGTGCTTTTCAAAATCCACCCGCTGGGCGTCGTTCATGATGTCGTAGATCAGCGCCTGCACTTCCTTGTGGTCCAGCGGCGGCAGGTTGATGCGCCGCACATCGCCGTCGACGCGGATCATCGGCGGCAGCCCGGCAGACAGATGCAGATCGGAAGCTCCTTGTTTGGCGCTGAACGCCAGTAGCTCAGTGATATCCATGGCACCTCTCAATTCCAGTAGAATGCCGCCAACCTCACACCCGCTGGCGCCTCTTGAATGTCCACGATAGCAGACAACATAGAACGGGTTAGTTCGCGCATCCGTGCCGCCGCCCTCGCTGCCCACCGCGATGAAAACAGCGTCCAGCTGCTCGCCGTGAGCAAGACCAAACCCGCTCAGGACCTGCGTGAAGCCCATGCCGCCGGCCTGCGCGACTTTGGCGAAAACTACCTGCAGGAGGCCCTGGGCAAGCAGCTCGAATTGGCCGACCTGCCCTTGATCTGGCACTTCATCGGCCCCATTCAATCGAACAAGACTCGCGCTATCGCCGAGCATTTCGACTGGGTGCATTCCGTGGATCGCCTGAAAATCGCACAACGCCTGTCCGAGCAACGCCCGGCCGATCTGCCGCCCCTGAACATCTGCATCCAGGTCAATGTCAGCGGCGAAGCCAGCAAGTCCGGCTGCACCCCGGCCGATCTGCCGGCCCTGGCCAACGCCATCAGCGCCCTGCCGCGCCTGAAGCTGCGCGGGTTGATGGCGATTCCCGAGCCGACGGAAGATCGCGCCGCACAGGACGCGGCTTTCGCCGCCGTGCAAAGCCTGCAAGCCAGCCTGAATTTGCCACTCGACACACTTTCCATGGGCATGAGCCACGACCTCGAGTCGGCCATCGCCCAGGGCGCCACCTGGGTCCGTATCGGTACGGCCCTGTTCGGCGCCCGCGACTACGGCCAGCCTTGAATTCTTTCTTTATAAGGACCTGACATGAGCAAGACGCGTATTGCCTTTATCGGTGCCGGTAACATGGCCGCCAGCCTGATCGGTGGCCTACGGGCCAAAGGCCTGGACGCCGCGCAGATCCGCGCCAGCGATCCGGGCGATGAAACCCGTGCCCGCGTGAGCGCCGAACATGGCATCGAAGTGTTCGCCGACAACGCCCAAGCCATCGAAGGTGCCGACGTCGTCGTGCTGGCGGTCAAGCCCCAGGCGATGAAGGTCGTCTGCGAAGCCATCCGTCCAAGCCTGAAGCCTGGCCAACTGGTAGTTTCGATTGCCGCCGGCATCACGTGCGCCAGCATGAACAACTGGCTCGGCGAGCAACCTATCGTTCGTTGCATGCCCAATACCCCGGCCCTGCTGCGCCAAGGCGTGAGCGGTTTGTTCGCCACCGCCCAGGTCAGCGCCGAACAACGCCAGCAAGCCCAGGCGTTGTTGTCGGCGGTCGGCATTGCGCTGTGGCTGAACGAAGAGCAGCAACTGGACGCGGTCACCGCGGTGTCCGGTTCAGGCCCTGCGTACTTCTTCCTGCTGATCGAAGCCATGACCGCCGCCGGCGTGAAACTCGGTCTGCCAGCGGACATCGCCGCCCAACTGACGCTGCAAACCGCCCTGGGCGCCGCGCACATGGCCGTGGCCAGTGACGTCGACGCCGCCGAATTGCGTCGCCGCGTCACGTCGCCCGCGGGCACCACGGAAGCGGCCATCAAATCGTTCCAGGCCGATGGCTTCGAAGCATTGGTCGAAAAAGCACTCGGCGCCGCCGCGCACCGCTCGGCCGAGATGGCTGAGCAACTCGGTCGCTAATCAGCACTTAAAAAGGAATCAATAATGCTCGGACTCAATGACGCTGCCATTTTTGTGATTCAAACCCTGGGCAGCCTGTATCTGCTGATCGTGCTGTTGCGCTTCATCCTGCAATTGGTGCGGGCGAACTTCTACAACCCGCTCTGCCAGTTTGCCGTGAAGGCCACTCAACCGTTGCTCAAGCCGTTGCGCCGGGTCATCCCGAGCATGTTCGGCCTGGACATGTCGTCCCTGGTCCTGGCCCTGCTGGTGCAAATGGCGCTGTTCGCGGTCATCCTGCTGCTCAGCGGCTACTCGGTCGATGTGCTGTTCCTGGCACCCTGGGCCTTGATTGGCATCTTCGCGCTGTTTTTGAAGATCCTGTTCTGGGCGATGATCATCAGCGTGATCCTGTCCTGGGTCGCGCCAGGCAGCCACAACCCGGGCGCGGAACTGGTCCAGCAGATCACCGAGCCGGTGCTCGCGCCGTTCCGCCGGATCATTCCCAACCTGGGCGGCCTCGACATCTCGCCGATCTTCGCCTTCATCGCCCTGCAACTGCTGCAAAGCTGGCTGATTCCGCGCCTGGCTTACTACGCGCTGATGCCTAAAGAGTTGTTCGGCCTGATCTGATTCAGGATGTGACAGCCTGACAGATCGTGTCATCGTTCTTCGCGAGCAAGCCCGCTCCCACAGTGGAATGCATACCCTGTGGGAGCGGGCTTGCTCGCGAACGCCGCGCCTCGGTCCAGCGGCATGAAATGAGGCCCGGCCTTTGCTTGCCGCTAACCCCAGCGGTCTTTAGACTTACGCCTCATTTCAACGAGAGCAGGGTCGATGCCAGCTGCCTTTCCCCCCGATTCTGTTGGTCTGGTGACGCCGCAAGTGGCGCACTTCAGCGAACCCCTGGCGTTGGCCTGCGGTCGTTCGCTCCCGGCCTATGACCTGATTTACGAGACCTATGGCACGCTTAACGCCACGGCGAGCAACGCCGTGCTGATCTGCCACGCCTTGTCCGGCCACCATCACGCCGCCGGCTTCCACAGCCCCGACGACCGCAAGCCCGGTTGGTGGGACAGCTGCATCGGCCCCGGCAAGCCCATCGACACCAACAAGTTCTTTGTGGTCAGCCTGAACAACCTCGGCGGCTGCAACGGCTCCACCGGCCCGAGCAGCCTCAACCCGGAGACCGGCAAGCCGTTTGGCGCCGATTTCCCGGTGCTGACCGTGGAAGACTGGGTGCACAGCCAGGCGCGCCTGGCGGACCGACTCGGCATCGCCCGGTTCGCCGCCGTGATCGGCGGCAGCCTGGGCGGCATGCAGGCGATGCAATGGAGCATCACCTACCCTGATCGCATCCGTCACTGCGTGGCCATCGCCTCGGCACCCAAGCTGTCGGCGCAGAACATCGCCTTCAACGAAGTGGCGCGGCAGGCGATCCTCACCGATCCGGAGTTCCACGGTGGCTCGTTCCAGGAACAGGGCGTCATCCCCAAGCGCGGTCTGATGCTGGCGCGGATGGTCGGGCACATCACCTACCTGTCCGACGACTCCATGGGCGAGAAATTCGGTCGCGGCCTGAAAAGCGAAAAGCTCAACTACGACTTCCACAGCGTCGAGTTCCAGGTCGAAAGCTACCTGCGTTACCAGGGAGAAGAGTTCTCCGGGCGTTTCGACGCCAACACCTACCTGCTGATGACCAAGGCCCTGGACTACTTCGACCCGGCGGCCAACTTCGACGATGACCTGGCGAAAACCTTCGCCGGCGCCAGCGCCAAATTCTGCGTGATGTCCTTCACCACTGACTGGCGCTTCTCCCCGGCCCGCTCGCGGGAACTGGTGGACGCGCTGATGGCCGCGCGCAAGGACGTCTGCTACCTGGAAATCGACGCGCCGCAGGGCCACGACGCCTTCCTGATTCCGATCCCGCGCTACTTGCAGGCGTTCGGCAATTACATGAACCGAATTACGTTGTGAGATAGCCATGAGAGCTGATCTGGAAATCATCCAGGAATGGATCCCCGCCGGCAGCCGCGTGCTCGACCTCGGTTGCGGCGACGGCGAACTGCTGACCTGGCTGCGCGACCACAAACAGGTCACCGGCTACGGCCTGGAAAACGACGCGGACAACATCGCCCAGTGCGTGGCCAAGGGCATCAACGTCATCGAACAGGACCTGGACAAGGGCCTGGGCAACTTTGCCAGCAACAGTTTCGACATCGTGGTCATGACCCAGGCGCTGCAAGCGGTGCACTACCCGGACAAGATCCTCGACGAAATGCTGCGGGTCGGCCGCCAGTGCATCATCACCTTCCCGAATTTCGGCCACTGGCGCTGCCGCTGGTACCTGGCGAGCAAGGGCCGGATGCCGGTTTCCGAGTTCCTGCCCTACACCTGGTACAACACGCCGAACATTCACTTCTGCACCTTCGCCGACTTTGAAGCCTTATGCCTCGAACGTGAAGCCAAGGTCATTGATCGGTTGGCCGTGGATCAACAGCATCGACACGGGTGGGCCAGTAAGCTATGGCCTAATCTGTTAGGTGAGATCGGCATTTACCGCGTCAGCAGCCCGGGGCTTGCAGACCACAAGGTCGCGGTCTGAACCACCCTATTTCGAGGAGAATGATCATGGGTCGTCTAGCGCTGTTTCTAATCACCGCCTGCCTGAGCGTCACGGCCATGGCCGCCGATGCGATCAAGGGTGATCGCCAGGAAAAATTCGGCGACGTGACGGTGCACTACAACACCTTCAACTCCACGTTCCTGACACCGGACATCGCCAAGGCCGCGGAACTCACACGCGGCAAGAACCAGGGCGTGATCAACATTTCGGTCATCAAGGACGGCAAACCGTTGATGGCTCAAGTGAGCGGGTCGGTCAAAGACCTGACCAGCCAGAGCGTGCCGCTGAAATTCAAACAGATCACCGAACAAGGCGCGATCTACTACATCGCGCAATACCCGGTCGATCAGCAGGAAGTCCGCACCTTCGACATCAAGGTGCAGACCGGTGACAAAATCAACACCATCAATTTCAACCAAGAGCTCTTTCCCGGCGAATGATCAACTTCACGCAACTCGTACTCGCCAGCCATAACGCCGGCAAACTCAAGGAACTCCAGGCCATGCTCGGCGACTCGGTGCAACTGCGCTCGATCGGCGAGTTCAGCAGCGTGGAGCCTGAAGAAACCGGCCTGTCGTTCGTCGAGAACGCCATCCTCAAGGCCCGCAACGCCGCGCGCATTTCCGGCCTGCCGGCACTGGCCGACGATTCAGGACTGGCGGTGGATTTCCTTGGTGGTGCGCCGGGCATCTACTCCGCGCGCTATGCCGACGGCAAGGGCGATGCGGCCAACAACGCCAAGCTGCTCGACGTGTTGAAGGACGTACCGCAAGCCGAACGCGGTGCGCAGTTCGTTTGCGTGCTGGCCCTGGTTCGTCATGCCGACGATCCGTTGCCGATTCTCTGCGAAGGCCTGTGGCAGGGGCGCATTCTGACCCAGGCCAGCGGCGAACACGGTTTTGGCTATGACCCGCTGTTCTGGGTGCCTGAGCGCAATTGCTCCAGCGCCGAACTGAGCCCCGGCGACAAGAACCAGATCAGTCACCGCGCCCGTGCAATGGATCTGCTGCGCCAGCGTCTGGGCTTGAAATGACCCGTGAATCATCCGCGTCGCCGCTGATCTTCGGCGGCGACGCACAATCGCCTCGGGCCGCCCTGCCTGTGCTGCCGCCCCTGGCGCTGTACATCCACATTCCGTGGTGCGTACGCAAATGCCCTTATTGCGACTTCAACTCCCACACCGCCAGCCCGGTGCTGCCGGAAGAGGAGTATGTCGACGCATTGCTGGCCGACCTCGATCAGGACCTGCACGCCGTTTACGGCCGCGAGCTGAGTTCGATTTTCTTCGGCGGCGGCACGCCCAGCCTCTTCAGCGCCCTGGCCCTGGGGCGCCTGCTCAAGGGCGTCGAACAGCGCATCCCCTTTGCCAGCGACATCGAAATCACTCTGGAAGCCAATCCCGGAACCTTCGAGCAGGATAAGTTCGTGGCCTACCGCGCGCTGGGCATCAATCGCCTGTCGATCGGTATCCAGAGTTTCCAGCAGGAAAAACTCAAGGCGCTGGGGCGGATACACAACGGCGACGAAGCCGTGCGAGCCGCCGGCATGGCACGCCAGGCCGGGTTCGACAATTTCAACCTGGACCTGATGCACGGCTTGCCCGATCAGTCCCTGGACGACGCCCTGAGCGACCTGCGCACGGCCATCGCCCTGAAACCGACCCATTTGTCCTGGTATCAGTTGACCCTGGAGCCAAACACCGTGTTCTGGAACCAGCCGCCGACGCTGCCGGAAGACGACACGCTGTGGGACATTCAGGAAGCCGGGCAGGCGTTGCTTGCCGAACACGGTTACGCGCAATACGAGGTTTCGGCTTACGCCCAGCCCGGTCGTGCGGCGCGGCACAACCTCAATTACTGGAGCTTTGGCGACTTCATTGGCATCGGCGCCGGCGCCCACGGCAAGCTCAGCCATCCGGACGGTCGCATCGTTCGTACATGGAAGACCCGTCTGCCGAAGGACTACCTGAACCCGGCAAAGCAGTTCCAGGCCGGTGAGAAAGCGCTGACCAATGACGAGATGCCGTTCGAGTTCCTGATGAACGCCTTGCGCCTGACCGAAGGTGTCGAGGCCCGGTTGTACCCGGAACGCACCGGTTTGACCCTGGAAAGCCTGGCCGAAGCCCGCCGTGAAGCCGAACAAAGTGGCCTGTTGCAGGTCGAACCGTCACGTCTGGCGGCCACCGAGCGCGGACAGCTGTTCCTCAACGACTTGCTGCAGAAGTTTCTGACATAAGGAAATCGAATGGATTTGGTACTCGACCTGCTCGCCACCGTGTCTCGCTGGAGCCGTAGCAACCTCTCGGAAATCGCCCTGGCCCTGGTGGGCTGCGTGCTGGTGCTGTTCGGCGCGGATTTCAAAGGCTGGGTCGAGCAACGCCTGGGCAGCATCGCCGGCGCGTTGCGCGTCCCGCTGATGGCCCTGCTGTGCATGGTCGGCAGCGGTGCCGCGCTGATCTACGCCACACCATGGATCATCAAGGGCCTGAGCCAATTCAACAACTACAGCCTGGCGCCGGTGTTGCTGGTGGTTCTGGTACTCATTGGCGTCGTGGCAGACCGCCGCTGACTTCAGCTACACCCAAAAACAAATGTGGGAGCGGGCTTGCTCGCGAAAGCGGTGCATCAGGCAACATTAATGTCGTCTGACACCTCGTCTTCGCGAGCAAGCCCGCTCCCACATTTTGCATTGCGGTGCGGCTTAGGTCTGCTTCTCGAACTTCAAATCCCACACCCCATGCCCAAGCCGTTCGCCACGGCGTTCGAACTTGGTGATCGGGCGCTCGGCCGGGCGGGGTACGCACTTGCCGTCCTCGGCCAGGTTGCGGTAACCCGGTGCGACATTCATCACTTCCAGCATGTATTCGGCGTACGGTTCCCAGTCGGTGGCCATGTGCAGGATGCCGCCCACTTTCAACTTGCTGCGCACCAGCTCGGCGAACGACGCCTGAACGATGCGACGCTTGTGGTGACGACTCTTGTGCCATGGGTCCGGGAAAAACAGCATCAGGCGATCGAGGCTGTTGTCGGCGATGCAGCGGTTGAGCACTTCGATCGCGTCGCAATCGTAGACGCGCAGGTTGGTCAGGCCCTGGGTCAGCACGCCATTGAGCAACGCGCCGACACCCGGGCGATGCACTTCCACGCCGATGAAATCCTGCTCCGGCGAGGCCGCCGCCATTTCCAGCAGCGAATGGCCCATGCCGAAACCGATTTCCAGCGAGCGCGGGGCCGAGCGACCGAAGACCTGGTCGTAATCCACTGGTGCATCGGCCAATGGCAGCACGAACAGTGGCGTGCCTTGGTCCAGGCCACGCTGCTGGCCTTCGGTCATGCGCCCGGCCCGCATCACGAAACTCTTGATGCGGCGGTGTTGGCGCTCGTCGCCTTCTTCCGTCTGGATTGGCGTGTCGTTTGATTCAGTCATCAATGGCTCTTACTTGATCAGACCATCCAGCGGCGAAGAGGCGCTGGCATAGAGTTTTTTCGGCATGCGACCGGCGAGGTACGCCAGGCGACCGGCAACAATCGCATGTTTCATGGCTTCAGCCATCATGATCGGTTGCTGGGCGTGGGCGATGGCCGAGTTCATCAGCACCGCGTCGCAGCCCAGCTCCATGGAGATGGTGGCGTCGGAAGCGGTGCCGACACCAGCATCCACCAGCACGGGGATCTTGGCTTCCTCGAGGATGATCTGCAGGTTGTACGGGTTGCAGATTCCCAGGCCGGAGCCGATCAGGCCCGCCAGCGGCATCACCGCAATGCAGCCGATTTCCGCCAGTTGCCGGGCGATGATCGGGTCATCACTGGTGTACACCATCACGTCGAAGCCTTCCTTGACCAGGGTTTCGGCGGCCTTGAGGGTTTCGATCACGTTGGGGAACAGGGTTTTCTGGTCCGCCAGCACTTCCAGCTTCACCAGGTTGTGGCCATCGAGCAACTCTCGGGCCAGGCGGCAGGTGCGCACGGCCTCGATGGCGTCGTAGCAGCCCGCGGTGTTCGGCAGGAAGGTGTAGCGATCCGGCGACAGCACTTCAAGCAGGTTCGGCTCGCCCTCGATCTGACCCAGGTTGGTGCGGCGCACGGCAAACGTGACGATCTCGGCGCCCGAGGCTTCGATGGCCAGGCGGGTCTCTTCCATGTCGCGGTACTTGCCGGTACCGACCAGCAAACGCGACTGGTAAGTACGACCGGCCAGAACGAAAGGCTTGTCGCTGCGAACGATGCTCATGGGAAATCCTCTGTAGGGGTGAGGTTCTTGCAGAATACTGGGCCGGTGCCGGCCTGGCGGCTAGCCGCCGCCGATGGCGTGCACGACTTCGACGTTATCGCCGTCATTCAGCGTCGTGTCGGCATGCTGGCTGCGCGGGACGATATCCAGATTGAGTTCGACCGCCACCCGGCGTCCGGTCAGGTCCAGACGGGTCAGCAGGGCCGCAACGGTTTCACCGTCGGGCAGTTCAAAGGATTCGCCGTTCAACTGAATGCGCATGCGCAACGCCGCCATCATTTTTAGGGGCTGGCATTCTAGCCCGATCAATCAGGCTGACCCAAGCCATTCGTCATGAAATGGACCAGCTGGTCAGCTCAACCGCCAGGCGGCGAGCCCCAGGCAGAACCAGCCCACCAGAAAGGCCAGGCCGCCGAAGGGCGTGATGATGCCGAGCTTGCTGACACCGGTCAGCGTGAGCACATAGAGGCTGCCGGAGAACAGCAGGATGCCAATGGCAAAGGACGCGCCGGCCCAGGTAACCAGCCGGCCGGGAATCTGTGTGGCCAGCAACGCCACGCCCAGCAGCGCCAGGGTGTGCACCAATTGATAGGTGACGCCGGTGTGGAAGATCGCCAGGTACTCGGGCGTCAGGCGGTTTTTCAGGCCGTGGGCGGCAAAGGCCCCGAGACCGACACCGGTGAAGCCGAAAAAAGCGGCCAGCATCAGAAAGCCACGCAGCATGAAGAACTCCAGTCAGACTCGATCAACAGGGTCTGTATAATGGCCCGCTCAACGGGTTCGGCCAAGCCATCTCTATGCTGCGTATCTATTTCCGTCGTTTCACCAAGGCCGTGCTCTGGTTCATGGGCGGCAGCGTATTGCTGGTCCTGATTTTCCGCGTGGTGCCACCACCGGGGACCGCCCTGATGGTCGAGCGCAAGATCGAATCCTGGTTCGACGGCGAGCCTATCGACCTTCAACGCACCTGGAAGCCCTGGGAGGAAATCTCCGACGACCTGAAGGTCGCGGTGATTGCTGGCGAAGATCAAAAATTCCCTGAGCATTGGGGCTTTGACCTGGGCGCGATCCGTGCCGCACTGGCCCACAACGAGCTGGGTGGATCGGTTCGCGGTGCCAGCACCTTGAGCCAGCAAGTCTCGAAAAACCTGTTCCTGTGGTCCGGTCGCAGCTGGCTGCGCAAAGGCCTCGAAGCCTGGTTTACCGCATTGATCGAAGTGTTCTGGCCCAAGCAGCGGATTCTTGAGGTTTACCTCAATAGCGTCGAGTGGGACGAGGGGGTGTTTGGTGCCGAGGCGGCGGCCCGGCATCACTTCGGTGTCAGCGCCAAGTCACTGTCTCGGCAGCAGGCGAGCTTGCTGGCGGCCGTGCTGCCGAACCCGCGAGTGTGGAGCGCCAGCCATCCGACCTCCTACGTGGCACGGCGTGCCGGGTGGATTCGACGGCAGATGAGCCAGCTTGGTGGGGACAGCTATCTGGTGGGCCTCAACGATTCGCGCCGGGCGCCTTGGTCCCAGTAACACCGCAAATCCCCTGTGGGAGCGGGCTTGCTCGCGAAGGGGGTGTGTCAGTCGACATTATGTTATCTGACCCACCGCTTTCGCGAGCAAGCCCGCTCCCACATTGGGAATAGGGTGATTCATAAACTTCGCGCACAAACAAAAACGCCCCGATCAATGATCGGGGCGTTTTTATTGCCTTCGCGCAAGTTACGCGGCGATCGACAACTTGAGCTTGTTCATCGCGCTTTTTTCAAGCTGGCGAATACGCTCGGCCGACACGTTGTACTTCTGGGCCAGGTCGTGCAGCGTGGCTTTTTCTTCTGCCAGCCAGCGCTGGTAGAGGATGTCACGACTGCGATCGTCCAGCACTTCCAGCGCTTCGTGCAGGTTGTGGTTGGAGTTGTCGCTCCAGTCGGCATCTTCCAGTTGACGGGCCGGGTCGTACCGGTGGTCTTCCAGATAGTTGGCCGGCGACTGGAAAGCACTGTCGTCGTCGGCTTCGGCAGCCGGGTCGAAGGCCATGTCATGACCCGTCAGGCGACTTTCCATCTCGCGCACTTCCCGCGGCTCTACACCGAGGCTCTCCGCCACGCGATGGACTTCTTCGTTGTTCAGCCAAGCCAGGCGTTTCTTCTGGCTGCGCAGATTGAAGAACAGCTTGCGCTGGGCCTTGGTGGTCGCGACTTTCACGATCCGCCAGTTACGCAGGATGAATTCGTGGATTTCTGCCTTGATCCAGTGCACGGCAAAGGACACCAGGCGCACGCCCATCTCAGGGTTGAAGCGCTTGACAGCCTTCATCAGGCCAACGTTACCTTCCTGGATCAGGTCAGCCTGAGCCAGACCATAGCCGGAATAGCTACGGGCGATATGTACGACAAAACGCAGGTGGGCGAGCACCATCTGCCGAGCCGCCTCAAGATCCTGCTCATAATAGAGACTCTCGGCCAGTTCACGCTCCTGCTCCGGCGTCAGCAATGGAATGCTGTTCACCGTGTGCACATAGGCCTCCAGGTTCGCACCCGGGACCAGAGCATATGCAGGCTGCAAAGAATTGGTCATACGAAAAAACCTCCGACTTACTAAACTCGTGCAGTTAAGCACTGCGAAAATTGACCGGAAACCGAAAGACAAGTTCCCAAAAAAACTGAAAGGTCAATACGAGCAAAATGATATTACTTTGGCGCAAGCTCCCGCAGGTGGCGAGCGACTGCAATCCAAGCACCGATATAACCCAACAGTACCGCGCCAAGCAAGAGAGATAGACCATCGGCTACCGGCACACCGGCCAGCGCGAAATCGCTGCCGTACAAACCGGCCAGCCCGACCACCGCGTCGTTCAGCCAGTCGAGACCGAACGCCAGCACACCCCAGGAAAGAATCCCCGCACCACAGCCATAAAGCGCGCCCATATAAAGAAAGGGCCGGCGCACATAGCTGTCAGTGCCGCCCACGAGTTTAATCACTTCTATCTCTGTGCGGCGGTTTTCAATATGAAGACGAATGGTATTGCCTATCACCAAAAGTAATGCAGAAACCAGAAGCACGGTCAGGCCGAAGACAAAACGGTCACCGAGCTTGAGGATCGCTGCCAGACGCTCGACCCAGACTAGATCAAGCTGCGCCTGTTGTACCTTGGGCAATTCGGAAAGTTTTTGTCTTAATGCTTCAAGCGCAGGCTTGTCGACTTCCTTTGGCGTGACCAGCACCACGCCCGGCAGCGGGTTTTCCGGCAACTCCTTGAGCGCTTCGCCCAGACCGGACTGCTGCTGAAACTCTTCCAGCGCCTGCTCGCGCCCCACATATTCGGCTTCGGCCACACCGGGCATGCCCCTGATCTGCTCCCTTAACGACTCGCCCTCAGCCGGGCTGGCTTCGAGCTGCAGGTACAGGGAAATCTGCGCCGCACGTTGCCAGGAACCGCCCAGCCGCTCGACATTACTTAGCAGAAGTGACAGCCCCATGGGCAAGCTCAGGGCAACCGCCATCACCATGCAGGTAAAGAAACTGCCGATGGGTTGTTTGCCCAACCGACGCAAACTGTCCATCAGGCTGGCGCGATGGCTTTCGACCCAGGCGCGGAACAGGGTGGCGAAGTCCGGGCCGTCATCGTCGTCGTGCTTTTTCTTGGTCGGTTGTGGATCGGCGGCTTTCGGAGCCACGCGTTCGGAAACCTTTGGACTGCGTGTCGCACTCATACGGCCGCCTCCCCGTCGCCAATCAATCGGCCGCGCTGCAGGGTCAGCATGCGGTGACGCATGCGCGCGATCAGCGCCAGGTCGTGACTGGCAATCAGCACGCTGGTGCCCAGGCGGTTGATATCCTCGAACACGCCCATGATTTCCGCTGCCAGGCGCGGGTCGAGGTTACCGGTCGGTTCGTCCGCCAGCAGCAGGGCCGGACGGTGAACGATGGCGCGGGCAATGCCGACGCGTTGTTGCTGGCCGGTGGACAAGTCACCGGGGTACAAATCGGTCTTGTCCGACAGTGCCACGCGCTCCAGGGCCGAATCCACGCGTTTGGCGACCTCGGCCTTGGACAGGCCCAGTATCTGCAACGGCAGCGCGACGTTGTTGAATACGGTGCGATCGAACAGTAACTGGTGGTTCTGGAATACCACGCCGATCTGACGGCGCAGGAACGGAATCTGCGCGTTGCTGATGGTGCTCAGGTCCTGCCCGGCCAGCAACAGCTTGCCACTGGTCGGACGCTCCATGGCCAGCAACAGCCGCAACAGGGTGCTTTTACCGGCGCCGGAATGGCCGGTGACAAACAAAAACTCGCCGCGACGCACTCGAAAGCTCAGCTCATGCAAGCCGACGTGACCGTTCGGGTAGCGTTTACCGACCTGTTCGAAACGAATCATGAACGCTCCCGCTCGGCAAACAGTGCCTGGACAAAGGGTTCAGCTTCAAAAGTGCGCAAATCGTCGATGCCTTCACCGACGCCGATGTAGCGGATCGGCAGGCCAAACTGCTTGGCCAGGGCGAAAATCACCCCGCCCTTGGCGGTGCCATCGAGCTTGGTCAATGCCAGGCCGGTCAGTTCGACGGTCTGGTTGAACTGCTTGGCCTGGTTGATGGCGTTCTGGCCAGTACCGGCGTCGAGCACCAGCAGCACTTCGTGGGGGGCATCGGCGTCGAGCTTGCCGATCACCCGGCGAACCTTTTTCAGTTCTTCCATCAGGTTGTCTTTGGTGTGCAGGCGACCGGCGGTGTCAGCGATCAGCACATCGATGCCACGGGCCTTGGCGGCCTGCACGGCGTCGAAGATCACCGACGCCGAGTCGGCACCCGTGTGCTGGGCAATCACCGGGATCTTGTTGCGCTCGCCCCAGACCTGCAATTGCTCGACCGCCGCGGCACGGAAGGTGTCGCCGGCGGCGAGCATGACTTTCTTGCCTTCCAGCTGCAGCTTCTTCGCCAGTTTACCGATGGTGGTGGTCTTGCCGGCCCCATTGACGCCGACGACGAGAATCACGAACGGCTTGTTCTGCGAGGTGATTTTCAGCGGTTGCTCGACGGGCTTGAGCATCGCCGCCAGTTCACCCTGCAAGGATTTGTACAGCGCATCGGAATCGGCCAGTTCTTTACGAGCAACCTTCTGTGTCAGGCGCTGGATGATCACCGAAGTGGCTTCCACACCGACATCGGCCGTCAGCAGACGGGTTTCGAGGTCATCGAGCAGCTCGTCATCGATGGCTTTCTTGCCCAGGAACAGGCTGGCCATGCCCTCGCCGATGCTGGCGCTGGTCTTGGAGAGACCTTGCTTGAGACGGGCGAAGAAACCGGCCTTGGTCTCTTCGGTGCGCGGTGGCTCGGCCGGGGTTTCGACAAGAGCGATGGGGGCAGCAGCAACCGGCGCAGGGGCCGGGACCTGGACAGGCGGAGCAACAGAGGCCGGCATTACCGGCTCTGGAATAACCGGCGCAGGCTCGGCCACCACAGGTGCGACAACCGGCTCTACCACAGGCGCCTGGATCGGCGCCGGTGCAAAGGCGGTCGGTGCCGGAATCGGCGGCGTAACATGTGGCGCGAGGTCGTTTTCAACCAGTGCCACCGGCTCTTCGGCCACGGGCAGTGTCAGCCAGGGCTCAGCGGCTGTCGTGCGTGGCGGCTCTGCCACGACTTGCGGTTCAGGCTCGGCGACCGGTTGCAGCACCGGCTCGGCGATCGGCAACACAACCGGCGTCGTCTCGGCTTCCATGACCGGCGCGGGTGTTGGCTCGGGAAGTGGCTGTGGCTGTTCGACGACGGGTTCCTGCGGCTTTTTGCGCAGCCATCCGAACAGGCTTTTTTTCTCGCCAGCCGCAGCTGGGGTCTTCTTGTCGTCGTTGGAACCAAACATGGGGGACGGCTATCTCACGGTAGCGACGCGCCAACGGGCGCCCCGGCAAATAAATATTCGATGCAGAACAGACTGTGATTGACCCAGCTTGTTCACGCGCAACATTTTGTCGAGGTACCGACGGCACCTCAAAGGTCGACTATTACGAAGGACTGGAACGGCATCGTCGGCGAAAACACAGAGTTTAGCTGACAAACTCAAAGCTTATGCCGGTAACCCATACAACCTTCCGACCGGTCAAAGGCCGGATAGGCGTGGCCGCCAGTAAAACGGATCAGTATCCTAGCACCCTCTCGCCCGCCGACGCTAAGACCAAGCGGGCAGCCCAACAGGTTTAAAAACGAATGAATGCTCTAGCCCGCCGCGCCGCAGGCCTGCTGCTCAGCACAGTTTGTCTGCCCCTTTCGGCCCTGGCTGCCGATCCACAACCTACCCACGAATTCACCCTCGACAACGGCTTGAAGGTCGTCGTGCGCGAAGATCACCGTGCGCCCGTGGTGGTTTCCCAGGTCTGGTACAAGGTTGGCTCCAGCTACGAAACGCCTGGGCAGACCGGTTTGTCCCATGCCCTGGAACACATGATGTTCAAGGGCAGCGAGAAAGTCGGCCCCGGCGAAGCGTCGCTGATCCTGCGCGACCTCGGCGCCGAGGAGAACGCCTTCACCAGCGATGACTTCACCGCGTATTACCAGGTCCTGGCCCGCGACCGCCTGGGCGTGGCCTTCGAACTGGAAGCCGATCGCATGGCCAGCCTGCGCCTGCCACCCGACGAGTTCGCCCGGGAAATCGAAGTCATTAAGGAAGAACGTCGCCTGCGCACCGACGACAAGCCGATGTCCAAGGCCTACGAACGCTTCAAGGCCATGGCCTACCCGGCCAGCGGCTATCACACGCCGACCATCGGCTGGATGGCGGACCTGGACCGCATGAAAGTCGAAGAGCTGCGTCATTGGTATGAGTCCTGGTACGTGCCGAACAACGCCACGCTGGTGGTGGTCGGCGATGTGACCCCGGACGAAGTCAAAGCCCTGGCCCAGCGCTACTTCGGCCCGATCGCCAGGCGCGTTGTACCGCCGGCGAAGATTCCCCTGGAGCTGGCCGAGCCTGGCGAGCGCCAGATCACCCTGCACGTGAAGACCCAGTTGCCCAGCCTGATGCTGGCGTTCAACGTGCCGGGCATCGCCACCGCCGACGACAAGCGCTCAGTGAATGCCTTGCGCCTGATTTCGGCCCTGCTCGACGGCGGCTACAGTGCGCGCATCCCGACCCAACTGGAGCGCGGCGAAGAGCTGGTGTCCGGCGGTTCATCGAGTTACGACGCCTACACCCGTGGCGACAGCCTGTTTACCCTGTCGGCAACGCCCAACAGCCAGAAAAACAAAACCATCGCCCAGGCCGAAGCCGGCTTGTGGAAACTGCTCGAACAGTTGAAAACCACCGCACCGTCCGCCGAAGAACTGGAGCGTGTACGCGCGCAGGTCATCGCCGGGCTGGTGTACGAACGCGATTCGATCACCAGCCAGGCCACTGCAATCGGCCAACTGGAGACCGTCGGCCTGTCCTGGAAGCTGATGGACACCGAGCTCGCCGAGCTGGAAAGCGTGACACCGCAAGATATCCAGAAAGCCGCCAAGCTGTATTTCACCCGCGAACGTCTCAGCGTCGCCCATGTACTGCCGGAGGAGACGCCTCATGAGTGACCACAAGAAACCGCGCTTGGCCCTGCTCGGCCTGATCGCTGTCGCCCTGATCGGCTCCGCTGCCTTCTATTTCTCCAGGACCGGCGAAACCGTTGCCAGCGAGGCACTGGACAAGGCCAAGGCCAGCCAGAAGCTGCAATCGCTGACCGAGCTTAACGGCAAGGCGCCGAGCCACCGCAAGCTCGACGTGCAGACCTGGAACACCGCTGAAGGCGCCAAGGTGCTGTTCGTCGAAGCCCGTGAGCTGCCGATGTTCGACATGCGCCTGATCTTTGCCGCCGGCAGCAGCCAGGACGGTGACGCACCAGGCCTGGCGCTGCTGACCAACGCCATGCTCAACGAAGGCGTGGCCGGCAAAGACGTCAGCGCCATCGCCCAGGGATTCGAAGGCCTGGGGGCCGATTTCGGTAACGGTGCCTACAAAGACATGGCGGTAGCTTCCCTGCGCAGCCTCAGTACCGCGGACAAGCGTGAACCGGCCTTGAAGCTGTTCGCCGAAGTCGTCGGTAAACCGACCTTCCCCGCCGATTCGTTCACCCGCATCAAGAACCAGATGCTGGCCGGCTTCGAGTACCAGAAACAAAACCCCGGCAAACTGGCCAGCCTCGAATTGATGAACCGCTTGTATGGCGATCACCCGTACGCCCACGCCAGCGATGGCACGGCGAAAACCGTTCCGGCCGTGACCCTGGCGCAGCTACGCGCCTTCCACGAAAAAGCCTACGCGGCGGGCAACGTGGTGATCGCGCTGGTGGGCGATTTGTCCCGCGCCGAAGCCGAAGCCATTGCCGCGCAGGTGTCCGCCGCCCTGCCCAAGGGCCCCGCCCTGCCGAAAATCGCGCAACCGGCCGAACCCAAGGCCAGCATTGGACATATCGAATTCCCGTCCAAGCAGACCAACCTGATGCTCGCGCAATTGGGCATCGACCGTGATAATCCGGACTTCGCAGCACTGTCCATGGGCAACCAGATCCTCGGCGGTGGCGGTTTCGGCACCCGGCTGATGAGCGAGGTGCGCGAAAAACGCGGCTTGGCGTACGGCGTGTACTCGGGCTTCAGCCCGATGCAGGCACGCGGCCCGTTCATGATCAACTTGCAGACCCGCGCAGAAATGAGCGAAGGCACCCTGAAGCTGGTGCAGGACGTGTTGGCCGACTACCTTCAAACCGGTCCGACCGAAAAAGAACTCGACGACGCCAAGCGCGAACTGGCTGGCAGCTTCCCGCTGTCCACCGCCAGCAACGCCGACATCGTCGGCCAGCTGGGTGCGATCGGGTTCTACAACCTGCCGCTGAGTCATCTGGAGGACTTCATGCAACAGTCCCAGAACCTGACCGTCGAGCAAGTCAAAGCTGCACTGAACAAACACCTGAGCACGGACAAAATGGTCATCGTCAGCGCTGGCCCGACCGTGCCGCAAAAGCCGTTACCGGCCCCTACTGATAAACCTGCCGAGCAACCGCTCGGGGTTCCGGAGCATTAATGGCTACCTCCCGCCCGAAAAAACCTGCCCACAACGTGCACAACGGCGTGAACCAGCTGCGCATCATTGGCGGCGAATGGCGCAGCCGCAAGCTGAGCTTCCCCGATGCGCCAGGCCTGCGTCCGACGCCTGACCGCGTACGTGAAACCCTGTTCAACTGGCTCGCACCTTACGTTCCCGGCGCCAAGGTGTTCGACCCGTTCGCCGGCAGCGGCGCATTGTTCCTCGAAGCCCTGTCCCGTGGCGCCGCCATGGGTCAGGCGCTGGATGCCAGCAGCCTCGCGGTGTCCAGCCTCAAGGAACACCTGGGCACGTTGCGCTGCACCACTGGCCAGGTCCAGACCGCCGACGCGCTGCGCTACCTGGAAACCCAGACGGCTACGGCTTATGACCTGGTGTTCCTCGACCCGCCGTTCAACCAGAACCTGCTCCCCGTGGTTTGCAAGCTGCTCGAAGAGCGCCAATGGCTGGCCGAGGATGCCTGGGTGTACACCGAAAGCGAAACCGCGCCGTCGTCGCTCGGCCTGCCTGGCAACTGGCGCCTGCACCGGGAGCAAAAATCCGGGCGGGTCTATTATTCGTTGTGGCAACGTATGGCAGAGATCGCCGGCTGATCGACCGGTCTGAACAAGGCGCGCATCCGAAAACGGCTGCGCGCCACTGCTTCGAGAACAATCGTGCACCCTCCGTCAGAACGCTTCACCCCCGCCTTTGGCCTCAGCAACCCGCACTTGCAAACCTTGTGGGGACCGCTGTGGCGCAAAACCACCCACATCGAGCGCGAGCGTGAACGCTTGTGGCTCGAAGATGGTGACTTCCTCGACCTCGACTGGCATGGCCCGCACAGCGTCGATGCGCCGTTGGTGCTGGTGTTGCACGGGCTGACCGGCTCGTCGAACTCGCCTTACGTGGCCGGGATGCAAAAGGCGTTGGCTGATCAGGGCTGGGCGAGCGTTGCGCTGAACTGGCGCGGCTGTTCCGGCGAACCCAATCTGTTGCCGCGCAGCTACCATTCCGGCGCCAGCGAAGACCTGGCCGAAGCCATCCGACACCTGCGGGCCAAACGGCCACTCGCGCCGCTGTATGCGGTGGGGTATTCCCTGGGCGGCAATGTCCTGCTCAAGCACTTGGGCGAGAGTGGCCGTGACAGCGGTGTGCAGGGTGCGGTGGCGGTGTCGGTGCCGTTTCGCCTGGACCAGTGCGCGGACCGCATCGGCCAGGGCTTTTCCAAGGTCTATCAAGCGCATTTCATGCGCGAGATGCTGGCCTATATCAAGAACAAACAGCGTCAGTTCCAGCACGACGGGCGAGAGGATGGCCTGGCCGCGCTGGCGGCGCTGGGCTCACTGGAAAACATGCGCACCTTCTGGGACTTCGATGGCCGGGTGACCGCGCCACTGAACGGCTTCGCCGATGCCGAGGACTACTACCGCCGCGCTTCGAGCCGCTACTTCCTCGGCGAAATTCGTACGCCGACCCTGATCATCCAGTCGGCCGACGATCCCTTCGTCTTCCCCCACAGCCTGCCGCAGGCCGATGAGTTGTCCCCCTCCACGCAATTCGAATTGCAGGCCAGGGGCGGGCATGTCGGGTTTGTCGACGGGTCGGTCAGGCAGCCGGGTTACTACCTGGAACGGCGCATCCCGCGCTGGCTGGCCGCCGCAGGACGCGAGTAGCCATGGACGTCAACCAGGGCGAGTCGATCCATTTCTGGCAAACGGCGCCGTTGGCCGGGGTCGAATTGTTGTCGGCGCGCTACATCGAACACCGTTTCGCGCCCCATGTGCACGACGGCTATGTGATCGGCATGATCATGGCCGGCGCCCAGCGCTACCGCTATCGCGGCGCCGAGCACCTGGCGGGCAGTGGCACGCTGGTCTTGATCAACCCCGACGAACTGCACACCGGCCACAAGGGCACGGAGGATGGCTGGCTGTACCGGGCGTTTTATCCGGACAGCGGGCAGATCCTGTCACTGCTGGCCGAACTCGAACTGCCGACCCGCCACCTGCCGGCGTTCGGTGCCACGTTGTACCGCGACCCGGACCTGGTGAGCGGTTTCTGCCAGTTGCATCGTCTACTGGAAAGCCCGGCCACGGCACTGCAACAGCAGACGGCCTGGCGCGAACTGATGCTGTCGTTGTTGCAGCGGCATGCAGCGGTGGCGGATGCCGGCAAACCGGGCAAGGAACATCGGGCGGTGACGCGGGCCAAGGAACTGCTGCACGCGCAACTGACCGCACCGCCTTCGCTCGAAGAACTGGCGGCGGCGGTGAACCTGTCGCCGTTCCATTTCGCCCGGGTGTTCCGCCGCGCCACCGGCATGCCGCCGCACACCTGGCTGATGCAGCAGCGCATCGCCCGGGCGCGGGCGTTGTTGCAGGGGGGTTGCTTGCCGCTGGAGGTGGCAACGCAACTGGGGTTTGCCGACCAGAGCCATTTGAGCCGGCAGTTCAAGCAGGTGTACGGGATGGGGCCGGGGGCGTATCGCAGTGCCCGGCAATCTCCGACGACATACTTCTAATGTGGGAGCGGGCTTGCTCGCGAAAGCGGTGCGTCAGTCGACAACCCTATTGACTGGCACGCCGCTTTCGCGAGCAAGCCCGCTCCCACGTTTTGATTTGCGATTATTCGCCGGTGGCAATCCCGCGCGCCGGATCGTTGATCCACTCACTCCACGACCCCGCGTACAGCGAACCCAACGGATAACCCGCCAGACTCAAGGCAAACAGGTTGTGGCACGCCGTGACGCCGGAACCGCAGTACGCCACCAGATCGTCAGGCGAACGATCACCCAGTTTCGCGGCAAACCGCTGCTTGAGCTGATCGGCCGGCAGGAAACGCCCGTCACTGCCCAAATTGTCGGTAAACGCCGCGCACTGCGCGCCGGGAATGTGCCCGGCAACCGGGTCGATCGGCTCCACTTCACCCTTGAAGCGCGGCAAGGCGCGCGCATCGAGCAGGGTCAGCGCAGGTTGGCCGAGACGTTGCTGCAGCTGTTCGGCGCTGAGGATCAGCGCGTTGTCCGGCGTCCCCGCAAAGCGACCCCGCTCAATGCTCGGTGCATCAAGACTCAACGGTAGCCCCGCCGAGTGCCAGGCCTTGAGCCCGCCATCGAGGATGTACACACCCTCACGCTTGCCCAGCCAGGCCAGCAACCACCAGGCCCGCGCCGCGAAGGCACCGGGACCGTCGTCGTACAAAACCACGTCACTGTCCGGGTTGATCCCCCAGGCTTGCAGGCGCTCGATCAACTCGGCCGGCTCGGGCAATGGATGACGCCCGGTCACCCCCTTGACCACTTTGCCGCTGAGATCACGCTCAAGATCGGCAAAACCGGCCCCGGCGATATGGCCCTCGGCATAGCTGCGCTGACCATAATCCGGGTCTTCCAGGGCAAAACGACAATCCAGAATCACCAGCCCCGGCTGCTCCTTTTTCAGGTCCAACGCTTGCGGGCTGATCAATTGCGCAATGGGCATAACAGGCTCCTGTGATTAAACCGGGTGTCGATCCTACTGCAGTTCTTCAAGCGCCTGGGCCAGTGGCACGTAAAACTCTTCGAACAACGCGTTGACCGCGTCGCGCGCCTGATCCGTGACGAACCCCGCCTCCAGGACCAGCACCTGATAGACCCCGCGCTTGATCGCCTGCTCGCTGAGGTGGCTGGAATTTTCCCGCGTGGTGCACAGAAAACGCACCCAGGACGTGAGAATGATCCAGGCGTTGAGGGTCAGGGATTCGATCTGCACCTTGTCCATGGTCAGGATGCCGGCCGCGACAAACCCTTTGTAGATGGCTGCACCCTGGATCAGGCAGCGTTGGGAAAAGCGCCGATAACGCGCGGCCAGCTCGGCGTCGCTGTCGAGCAGATGCTCCAGGTCGCGATGCAGAAACCGGTAGCGCCACATCGCCGCCAGCAATTCCTGAAGGTAATAGCGCTTGTCTTCGACGGTGGCGGCGCGGCCCTGGGGCGGGCGCAGGAAGCTGTCCACCAGGCTTTCGTATTCGCTGAACAGCACGGCGATGATCGCCTGCTTGTTGGGGAAGTGGTAGTACAGGTTGCCCGGAGAAATTTCCATGTGGGCAGCGATATGGTTGGTGCTGATACTGCGCTCGCCCTGCTGATTGAACAGCTCCAGGCTGTTCTGCACGATGCGCTCGCTGGTTTTGATCCGTGGGGCCATGGCTTGAGCTTAAATTCAGAGTGCGTTGAGGGGCATCTTACGACCGATCCGGATACGGATGAAACCATGGAGTACCCGGGTGTCATTTGACTTTATAGAGCATAGACTCTAAAAATTGCCTCATTACAATAAATCCGGAGCCGACCATGACTGCTGAAATCTCCTACCTGCAAGATCTGCAGCATCCTCTGGCAGAACTCCAAAACCTCTTTGACGCGCAGCGTGCCGCCTACGCCGCCAACCCCCTGCCACCGGCCGCCCAGCGTCAGCAATGGCTCAAGGCGTTGCGTGACCTGCTGAGCAGCGAGCGTCAGGCCCTGATTGACGCCATCAGCCAGGATTTCAGCCACCGCAGCGCCGATGAAACCCTGCTCGCCGAACTGATGCCCAGCCTGCACGGCATCCATTACGCGAGCCAGCACCTCAAGGGCTGGATGCGTCCGTCACGGCGCAAGGTCGGCGTGGCCTTCCAGCCGGCCTCGGCCAAAGTGGTTTACCAGCCGCTGGGCGTGGTCGGGGTGATCGTGCCCTGGAACTACCCGCTGTACCTGGCCGTCGGGCCGTTGGTGGGCGCGCTGTCGGCGGGCAACCGGGTGATGCTCAAGCTCAGCGAATCGACCCCCGCCACCGGCCTGCTGCTCAAGGCGCTGCTCGGGCGGATTTTCCCCGAGGACCTGGTGTGCGTCGTGCTGGGCGAGGCCGATGTCGGCGTGGCGTTTTCAAAACTGCGGTTCGATCACCTGCTGTTCACCGGGGCCACCAGCATCGGCAAACACGTGATGCGCGCGGCAGCGGAAAACCTGACGCCGGTCACCCTGGAGCTGGGCGGCAAGTCCCCGGCCATCGTGTCCCGCGACGTGCCGCTCAAGGATGCCGCCGAACGTATCGCGTTCGGCAAGACCCTCAACGCGGGCCAGACCTGCGTGGCCCCGGACTACGTGCTGGTGCCGGAAGACCGCGTAGGGTCGTTCGTCGAGGCCTACCGTCAGGCGGTACGAGGTTTTTTTCCTACGCTGGCCGACAACCCGGACTACACCGCAATCATCAATGACCGACAACTGGCGAGACTCAACGGCTACGTCAGCGATGCCACCAGCAAAGGCGCGCTGTTGATCCCACTGTTCGAGCAAGGTCAGGGACGCCGCATGGGCCATAGTCTGCTGCTCAACGTCAGCGACGACATGACGGTCATGCAGGACGAAATCTTCGGCCCGCTGCTGCCGATCGTGCCGTACAAGGATCTTGATCAGGCCTTTGCCTACGTCAACCAGCGCCCTCGCCCACTGGCGCTGTATTACTTCGGCTACGACAAGCGCGAACAACAGCGCGTACTTCACGAAACCCATTCCGGCGGCGTGTGCCTGAACGACACCCTGCTGCACGTCGCCCAGGACGACATGCCCTTCGGCGGAATCGGCGCCTCGGGCATGGGCCACTATCACGGCCACGAAGGCTTCCTGACCTTCAGCAAGGCCAAGGGCGTGCTGGTCAAGCAGCGCTTCAACGCGGCGAAATTGATCTATCCACCGTACGGCAAGTCCATTCAGAAACTGATCCAGAAGCTGTTCATCCGCTAACGATCACTCTCCTCGGGTAATAACAATAATGAGCCCAAGCCTGTCCGATACTCCCGCGCTGTCACGGCGCGGCCTGCTCAAATTCAGCCTGGGCGCCAGCGCCTTTCTCGCCACGGCCGGGTTGGGGGCCAGTCTCAGCGGTTGCTCGTCGAACATTCCGGCCAGCGGTTTCGCGACGCTGCGCAACGCCGACCTGCTGTTTCTGCGCGCACTGGTCCCGGTGATGCTCGACGGTGCGGTGGCCCTCGATCGGCTGCCAAGCGCGATCGAAGGCACCCTCAAAGGTCTGGATGAGAGCTTGAATCACTTGTCGCCGGAAATGCTCAAGTTGACCCGGCAATTGTTCGATGTGTTGGCGATGGCCGTGACCCGTGGACCGTTGACCGGCATTTGGGGCAGTTGGGAAAACGCCAGCGCCGGCGATATCCGGCACTTTCTGGCCCGCTGGGAGGACAGCTCGCTGAGCCTGCTGCGCATGGGCCATAGCTCATTGCTGCAACTGGTGATGATGGCCTGGTACGGACGCAGGGAATCCTGGGCGCATTGCGGCTATCCCGGGCCGCCAAGTGTTTGAGACCGTGTCGCCCCATTCGCGAGCAAGCCCGCTCCCACAAAGGGCAACGCGATCCCCTGTGGGAGCGGGCTTGCTCGCAAAGGCGATTTCATTAACACCACTGCATCCAAACCATAACAACAAGAGAACCCAACGATGCCCGTACCCGACCCGTTCCGCGAAGGCATGGCCCGTGGCTGGAAAACCCATGACGGCTCGCAACTGACCCAGGACCTGACCCTCGAAGCCGACGTGGCGATCATCGGCAGCGGCGCGGGTGGCGGGACCACGGCCGAAATCCTCAGCGCGGCAGGCTACAAGGTGCTGCTGATCGAGGAAGGTCCGCTCAAGACCAGCAGCGATTTCAAGCTGCTGGAGGATCAGGCCTACACCAGCCTCTACCAGGAAGGCATCGGCCGCATGAGCAAGGACGGCGCGATCACCATCCTCCAGGGCCGGGCCGTGGGCGGCACCACATTGATCAACTGGACCTCCAGTTTCCGCACGCCACAACCGACCCTGGAACACTGGGCCAGCGAACACAATGTGAAGGGCCACAGCCCGACCGACATGGCGCCCTGGTTCGAAAAAATGGAACAGCGCCTGGGCGTCGCGCCGTGGAGGGTGCCGCCCAACGCCAACAACGATGTGATCCGCAAGGGCTGTGAAAAGCTCGGCTACAGCTGGCACGTGATCCCGCGCAACGTGCGCGGCTGCTGGAACCTGGGCTACTGCGGCATGGGCTGCCCGACCAACGCCAAGCAGTCGATGATGGTCACCACCATTCCCGCCACCCTGGAAAAAGGTGGCGAACTGCTCTACCTGGCCCGCGCTGAAAAACTCCTGATCAACGGTGACAAAGTCACCGGCTTGCAATGCCTGGCGATGGACGAACGCTGCGTGGAGCCCAGCGGCCGCCGCATTACAGTCAAGGCCCGGCATTACGTGCTGGCCGGCGGCGGGATCAACAGCCCGGCGTTGTTGCTGCGTTCCGACGCACCTGATCCGCACAAACGCTTGGGCAAACGGACGTTCCTGCACCTGGTGAACATGTCCGCCGGGCTGTTCGACGAGGTGATCAACCCGTTCTACGGAGCGCCGCAGTCGATCTATTCCGACCATTTCCAATGGCAGGACGGCACCACCGGCAAAATGGCCTACAAACTGGAGGTGCCACCCCTGCACCCGGCGTTGGCGGCGACGCTGCTCGGAGGTTTCGGACAGGACAACGCGCATCACATGGCCAACCTGCCGCACACCCACGCCATGCTGGCACTGCTGCGCGACGGGTTCCATCCGGACAGCCCCGGCGGCAGCGTCGAGTTGCGCGGGGACGGCACGCCGGTTCTCGATTACCAGGTTTCACCTTATGCCTGGGATGGATTGCGCCGGGCGTTTCACAGCATGGCCGAGATCCAGTTCGCCGGTGGCGCCCGAGCCGTGATGCCGATGCACGCCGATGCGCGCTATGTGAAAACCCTGGGCGAGGCACGCACGCTGATCGACGGCCTGAGCCTTGAGTTGTACCGCACGCGCCTCGGCAGCGCCCATGTGATGGGTGGCTGTGCCATGGGCGAAGACCCGAAAAACGCCGTGGCCGACAGCCTCGGCCGCCATCATCAACTGGGCAATCTGTCGATCCACGACGGTTCGTTGTTCCCCACCAGCATTGGCGCAAACCCGCAGTTGTCGGTCTACGGCCTGACGGCGCAACTGGCCACTTCCCTCGCCGAACGTTTAAAAAACCCATGAAAACGACGAACATTCCCATCGTCTATAGTGCTTTCTTACCCAACAGGCGACTTGGCCGACCGGTAAGGCTGCGATACCATCCGACTCCCCAACGCACTCCCGCCAGGACGACGCGATGAACCGAGTGTTGTACCCAGGTACCTTCGACCCTATTACCAAGGGCCACGGCGATCTGGTCGAACGCGCCTCGCGCCTGTTCGATCACGTGATCATTGCCGTTGCCGCCAGCCCCAAGAAAAACCCGTTGTTTCCCCTGGAACAACGTGTGGAGCTGGCCCGCGAGGTCACTAAACATTTGCCGAACGTTGAAGTCGTCGGCTTCTCGACTCTGCTGGCGCACTTCGCCAAAGAGCAGAACGCCAACGTGTTCCTGCGTGGCTTGCGCGCGGTGTCGGACTTCGAATACGAGTTCCAGCTGGCCAACATGAACCGGCAACTGGCCCCGGATGTGGAAAGCCTGTTTCTTACCCCGTCCGAGCGTTATTCGTTCATTTCCTCGACGCTGGTACGTGAAATTGCAGCCCTGGGCGGCGATATCACCAAGTTCGTGCACCCTGCGGTGGCGGATGCCCTGACCCAACGCTTCAAAAAGTAGGAGCTGCCGCAGGCTGCGATCTTCTGATCTTGCTTTTGATCCAGATCCAGCTTGCCACTCAGCCTGCCCTTGATCTCACCCGCGTGCACTGCAGGCGCCAATGCGGCACAATTGCGCATTGATTTATTGCGCCCGGGCCTGCCGCCCCGGCTGGAGTTAGCATGTCCCTGATCATCACCGACGATTGCATCAACTGCGACGTCTGCGAACCCGAGTGCCCGAACGCCGCCATTTCCCAGGGTGAAGAGATCTACGTGATCGACCCTAACCTGTGCACACAGTGTGTCGGCCACTACGACGAACCGCAGTGCCAGCAGGTCTGCCCGGTGGATTGCATTCCGCTGGACGAAGCCCATCCGGAGACTGAAGAGCAGTTGATGGAGAAGTACCGGAAGATTACCGGCAAGGCTTGATCCGTTAGTTTTGTAGCGTTCTCAAGGGCCTCTTCGCGAGCAAGCCCGCTCCCACACCGGATCTGCGTCGTAAACAGATTCCCTGTGGGAGCGGGCTTGCTCGCGAAGGCGTCATTGGCATCGCAGAAAATCCGACTGACTCACTCTGTCTGCTCAAACCCCTCCCCGACGCACCCCAGGCATCGCACGAACGCCGCTTTCGCCGGGTCGACCACCAGAGCCTGCCCCGCATCCCCCACGCCGCCGCCAAGCGCGGTAAAGGGCAACGACACCACAAACACCCCCGCACCGATCACCGTCGCCACGACCAGCAACGGACGGGCAATCAGCAGGTCACCGATCATGGCGTACGCGGGCGGATTCTGAATGGTGTAAAGCGGATCGCCGCTGCCACTGCTGGCAACGGCTGAAGTGCCGACGCTCAGCAACAAGGTGGCGGCGAGGGTTCGAAACAGCTTCATGGCACGGTCCTTCGGCGAGACAGTCAGAACACTGACTATAGACCGTCGGCGTTTCAGCTCTGGCAGCGCGGGCAAAAGACGCTGGCGCGCTGCCCGAGCTTCACTTCCCGCAATTCCGTGCCGCAGACCTTGCAAGGCTCGGCACCGCGGCCATACACGAACAGTTCCTGCTGGAAGTAGCCTGGCTGGCCGTCACCCCCGATAAAATCGCGCAACGTGGTACCGCCGCGCTCGATGGCGGCCGCCAGGATGCGTTTGATCTCGATCGCCAGCTTCAGGTAACGCGCGCGGGAAATGCCCTTGGCTTCGCGACGCGGATCGATACCGGCGGCGAACAACGCTTCGGTCGCGTAGATGTTGCCCACGCCCACCACCACCGCGTTGTCCATGATGAACGGCTTGACCGCCATCGAGCGCCCACGGGACAGCTGGAACAAGCGCTCGCCATCGAACAGGTCGGTCAGCGGCTCCGGCCCCAGGCGAATCAATAATTCGTGGTTGAGCGGGTCGAGGCTCCAGAGCATCGCGCCAAACCGGCGCGGGTCGGTATAACGCAGGGCCAGGCCTGACTCCAGCTCGATGTCCACATGCTCGTGCTTGGCGGCCGGCAGACCGGCTTCCACCAGGCGCAAATTGCCCGACATGCCCAGGTGACTGATCAAGGTGCCGACTTCAGCGTTGATCAGCAGGTACTTGGCGCGACGTTCCACCAGCACGATGCGCTGGCCCGACAGGCGCACATCGAGGTCTTCGGGAATCGGCCATCGCAAGCGCCGGTCACGCACGATCACCCGGCTGACGCGCTGGCCTTCCAGGTGCGGGGCAATGCCGCGGCGGGTGGTTTCGACTTCTGGCAGTTCAGGCATGAAGGTTCTCGAATCTGCAGCTGGAATCGCTCGAAAAAGAAGCCGGTCCGGGACTCAGCGATGCGTGCCGAGGTCGCGGATCGTCTGCTTGAGGGTTTCGAAATCGTAATCCGAGAGGCCGACGTAATCGAGTACCAGCGGCCCGATGCTCTCCCATTCATGGTCTTCGGTCTGGTTGCCCAACACCCGGTAGGACGCACAAATGTGCTCGGCCATCTTCAGGATCGCCAGCAGGTTCTTCAGTGAGCTGTTGCGCGAGGTCTCATCGCTGAAGATCGCCAGGGCGTTGTGGTGATTGGCGATCGCGGCGGTGACATGGTCCGGCAGGCGCCAGGACTTGGCCGTGTAATAGCCAACCACGGCGTGGTTGGTGTTGAACACCTGGTTCTCGGTGTCCACCACCCGGCAATCGGGACCGGCGTTGGCGTAGGCCTGCTCCAGCACCGTCATGTAGTCGGGGAAACGCTGGAGCATCAGCGGCACGCCACAGTCGTGGAACAGACCCAGGGCATACGCTTCGTCGCCGGCCTGGACACCGATGCGCTTGGCCAGGGTCAGGCAGGTCATCGCCACGTCCTGCGCGGTGTCCCAGAAACGGTTCAAGGTGACGATGGTGTCGTCGTTCATCTCGCCCTTGATCGACTGCGCATTGATCAGGTTGATGATCGAACGGCTGCCCAGCAGGTTCACTGCGCGCTGGATCGAAGCGATTTTGTTGGTCAGACCGTAATACGGCGAGTTGACGATTTTCAGCAGGGAACCGGAAAGCCCCGGGTCCTGGGAAATCAGCTTGGCGATCACTTCCAGATCCGGGTCGGGCATGTACTGCTCCATCTGCAGATCCACCATGATCTGCGGTTGGGCCGGCACGCTGATGCCTTGCAGGGATTGTTGGATCTGTTCGGGAGTCAACTCTTGGGACATATGTACACACTCTGGGCCAGACGCGGATTCTAGCCGCATTAAGGTTGGATCCGAAACCTTGGCGGGCCTATCGGTTGAAGTTTCATCCAAGTTCGGGCCTGAGTCACCGCATGTCCATCCGCCGCGCCGAGGCCTTGCGCAACGCGCTATACTCCCGCTCTTTTTTCCGGAGCGACGTCATGTCCCTGCCTAGCCTGCGCCTCAAAGCCAACGCCGACCGCCGTCTGCGCAACGGTCACTTGTGGGTCTATAGCAACGAAATCGATGTAGCGGCGACCCCTTTGCACGGTTTCAAGGCCGGCGACCAGGCGATCCTCGAAGCCGCCGGCGGCAAGCCGTTGGGCATCGTCGCCATGAGCCCGAACAACCTGATCTGCGCTCGCCTGCTGTCGCGCGACATCAAGCTGCCGCTGGACAAGTCGCTGCTGGTGCACCGCCTGAACGTGGCCCTGTCGCTGCGCGATCGCCTGTTCGACAAGCCGTTCTATCGACTGGTCTACGGCGATTCCGACCTGCTGCCGGGCCTGGTGGTCGACCGTTTCGGCGACATCCTCGTTGTGCAGATCGCTTCGGCGACCATGGAAGCCCACAAGGATGACGTGATCGCGGCGTTGACCCAAGTGCTCAAGCCAAGCGGCATTCTGTTCAAGAACGACTCCGCCGCCCGTGACGCCGAAGGCCTCAACCGCTACGTCGAAACCGTGTTCGGCCTGGTGCCGGAGTGGGTCGCGCTGGAAGAGAACGGCGTGAAGTTCGAAGCCCCGGTCATCCAGGGCCAGAAAACCGGCTGGTTCTACGACCACCGCATGAACCGCGCGCGCCTGGCACCGTACGCCAAGGGCAAACGCGTCCTGGACCTGTACAGCTACATCGGCGGCTGGGGCGTGCAAGCCGCAGCGTTCGGCGCCAGCGAAGTGTTCTGCGTCGATGCCTCGGCCTTCGCCCTCGACGGCGTCGAGCGTAACGCCGCACTGAACGGCTTCGCCGAGAAAATGACCTGCATCGAAGGCGACGTGTTCGAAGCCCTGAAGGAGCTGAAAGCCAGCGAAGAACGTTTCGACGTGATCGTGGCCGACCCGCCCGCCTTCATCAAACGCAAGAAAGACATGAAAAACGGCGAAGGCGCCTACCGCCGCCTGAACGAGCAAGCCATGCGCCTGCTCAGCAAGGACGGCATCCTGGTCAGCGCCTCCTGCTCGATGCACCTGCCGGAAGACGACCTGCAAAACATCCTGCTGACCAGCGCCCGCCACCTGGACCGCAACATCCAGATGCTCGAACGCGGGGGCCAGGGCCCGGATCATCCGGTGCATCCGGCGATTGCCGAGACGCGTTACATCAAGAGCATTACTTGCCGGTTGTTGCCGAATAGCTAACAACCCACAACCTCTGTAGGAGCGAGCTTGCTCCTACAGGGTTATTTCCTACAGGAGCAACCTGCATCAAGACAGGAAGCGCCCTACAGCACTTCTGATTGAATTCCCTGCGTCCCAGACTAGTATCGGTTTCTGGTTTCAAGCATGAATGCTTGATCACTCCGGAAAACAAAAAAGAATGTCTGAGTCCACCTGCCCACCACTTAATGCGAACCTGAAACGACAACGAATCTCCCGTTTTATCCTGGTTACCTGTATCTCGTTAATCAGTTTTTTCCCGCTGAATATTCTCCTGCCTTCTTTTCCTGCCTTGGCCACGAAGTTCAACACTTCAACCGCCGAAATCGCCCTCTCCCTCAGCGTGTTCACCTTGGTTTTTTCGATTTCTCAATTAATAGCCGGCCCGCTCTCGGATAAGTGGGGGCGCAAAGAAGTGCTTCTTGGTTGCATCATAATTTCTACATTCGGCTCGATGGGTTGCGCACTGGCTAGCGACTACCTGAGCTTCCTGCTGTTTCGCGCCATCCAGGCCATCGGGTGTGGTTTTTTTGTACTGGGCCACGCCCTGGTGGAGGACCTGTTTGACGAACAGGATCGCGCTCGGGTGCGAATTTATTACATGACTTTGAGCGGCTCCTTTGTTGCGCTATCGCCTCTACTGGGCTCATGGCTGCAAACCACGTTCGACTGGCAAGGCAGTTTTTATGGGTTTGCGCTGATGGCGCTCGGCATGTTTATCCATGCCCAACTGATACTACCTTCCAAATCAACCAGTCCCGAAAGAACACCCGTTTCAGTAATACACACGCTGAAATCCATCGTTGATAATCGAGACTTCATCCGCTATTGGTGGATTGCCGCGCTGGTGTTTGCTTGTTATTTCGCGTTGATCAGCGTGACACCGCTGATCTTCATGGATGAGTTAAAGCTGTCTGAGTACCAATACGCGCTGGTACTTATGGTGTATGGGGTGGCGTACCTCCTTGGTGGAATTGCCGCCACCGCCGTGCAGAAACATATCTCCCTCACTCTGCAAATCAACATCGGGCTTGGACTACTGAGTGCCGCCGGCGTGTTGCTTGCGTTGATCATCATTTATGAAGCAATGACGACGATCACCCTGCTCATACCGATGCTAATCAGCGCTCTGGCCGTCACCCTGGTTCGACCTGCCGCCATTTCCGCGGCAATGCTGCTGTTCTCAAGCAGCGCCGGAACGGCGGCATCAGCAGGCAATAGCATCATGTTCATCACTGCCGCCGTCAGCAGCGCCGCCCTCGCACAAGCCGGCAGCAATTTGCCGATAGCCATCGCTGTCAGCTTCATCGCCTTCAGCTTTTTGGGCTTGCTGGCCAATTTGAGGATCGGCCGGTGACTGCGCACCGTTATCGCTTTGCAATAACGTAAGAGCGAGCATGCCCGCTCCTACAGGGGGTTACACCTACTTGTCTGGTGAGCGGGCATTCCCTCCAGCCGCCAGCCGTGTAGAATCGCGACATTCATCGCCAGTCATCCCCCGGCGGGTTTATGAGCTCAAGCTGAAGCGCGCGGCGATCCCGCAAAGTTATCGGCAAACTTCAGGACACACGGCCATTTCCGGGTGTTCCAGACGTCAATAGAAGCTCACTTCCCTTTTGATACCTGATTAGCCGCCCGGAGTGCTTCATGCCTGATTACCGCTCGAAAACATCCACCCATGGCCGCAACATGGCCGGCGCCCGCGCACTGTGGCGCGCCACGGGGATGAAAGATGACGACTTCAAAAAGCCGATCATCGCCATTGCCAACTCCTTCACCCAGTTCGTACCGGGCCACGTCCACCTCAAGGACCTGGGCCAACTGGTCGCCCGTGAAATCGAACGCGCCGGCGGTGTAGCCAAGGAATTCAACACCATCGCGGTCGACGACGGCATCGCCATGGGCCACGACGGCATGCTGTATTCGCTGCCGAGCCGCGAGATCATCGCCGACTCCGTCGAGTACATGGTCAACGCCCACTGTGCCGACGCCATCGTCTGCATTTCCAACTGCGACAAGATCACCCCTGGCATGCTGATGGCGTCCCTGCGCCTTAACATCCCGGTGATCTTCGTGTCCGGCGGCCCGATGGAAGCCGGCAAGACCAAACTGGCCAGCCACGGTCTCGACCTGGTCGACGCCATGGTGATCGCCGCCGACTCCAGCGCTTCCGACGAGAAAGTCGCGGAATACGAGCGCAGCGCCTGCCCGACCTGCGGATCGTGCTCCGGCATGTTCACCGCCAACTCGATGAACTGCCTGGTTGAAGCCCTGGGCCTGGCACTGCCGGGCAACGGTTCGACCCTGGCCACACACAGCGACCGCGAGCAGCTGTTCCTGCAGGCCGGCCGCACCATCGTCGAGCTGTGCAAGCGTTACTACGGTGAGAACGATGAGTCGGTGTTGCCGCGCAACATCGCCAACTTCCAGGCATTCGAAAACGCCATGACCCTGGACATCGCCATGGGCGGTTCCACCAACACCATCCTGCACTTGCTGGCCGCCGCCCAGGAAGCCGAGATCGATTTCGACCTGCGCGACATCGACCGTCTTTCGCGTCACGTGCCGCAACTGTGCAAGGTCGCGCCGAACATCCAGAAGTACCACATGGAAGACGTGCACCGTGCCGGCGGGATCTTCAGCATCCTCGGTTCGCTGGCCCGTGGCGGCCTGCTGCACACGCAGCTGCCGACCGTGCACAGCCGCAGCATGGAAGAAGCCATCGCCAAGTGGGACATCACCCAGACCGACGACGAAGCGGTGCATCACTTCTTCAAGGCCGGCCCGGCAGGCATCCCGACGCAAACCGCGTTCAGCCAGTCGACCCGTTGGGACACCCTGGACGACGACCGTGAAAATGGCTGCATCCGCAGTGTCGAACATGCCTACTCGCAAGAAGGCGGCCTGGCCGTGCTGTACGGCAACATCGCCCTGGACGGTTGTGTGGTGAAGACGGCGGGTGTCGATGAGTCGATCCACGTGTTCGAAGGCAACGCCAAGATCTTTGAAAGCCAGGACAGCGCCGTGCGCGGCATCCTCGCCGACGAAGTGAAGGAAGGCGACATCGTCATCATTCGCTACGAAGGTCCGAAAGGCGGCCCGGGCATGCAGGAAATGCTCTACCCGACCTCCTACCTGAAATCCAAAGGCCTGGGCAAAGCCTGCGCCTTGCTCACCGACGGCCGTTTCTCCGGCGGCACCTCGGGCCTGTCCATCGGCCACGCTTCGCCCGAAGCGGCTGCCGGCGGTGCGATCGGTCTGGTGCAGGACGGCGACAAAGTGCTGATCGACATTCCGAACCGCTCGATCAACCTGTTGGTCAGCGACGAAGAACTGGCGGCACGCCGGGTCGAGCAGGACAAGAAAGGCTGGAAACCGGTGGAAGTGCGCCCACGTAAAGTGACCACCGCGCTGAAAGCCTACGCCCTGCTGGCGACCAGCGCCGACAAGGGTGCGGTGCGTAACAAGGCGATGCTGGACGGGCTCTAAGCCTTAACCGTCGAACAAAAAATGCCCCGCCAAGTGCGGGGCATTTTGTTTTCACCGAGCCCCTGTAGGAGCTGCCGAAGGCTGCGATCTTTTGATTTTGATTTTTAAAAGCAAGATCAAAAGATCGCAGCCTTCGGCAGCTCCTACAAATGAATCCAATCAGCCTTACTGAATCTCTTCAGGCTTGACGATCACCCAATTCTTGTCCGCCGTCACCGGCAGCCCTTCCTTGGCCTGGGCCGCGGCGTGCTTGGCCATCATGCCGTTGATCTGGGTCATGTACTTGTCCTTGCGATTGACCCACAGGTGGATGCCGCCCTTGGCCACGTCGACATCATGGAACAGCATGTAGCCGTCGCTGGTCGGGGTATCGCCGCCGACGAGGACCGGTTTTTTCCATTCATCGATGTAGGTCAGGATCGCCGCGTGTTTGCCCGCCATCCAGGTCGCCGGGGTCCACAGGTACGGGGTCAGTTCCAGGCCGAGGTTGGCCTTCTCGTCATATTTGCCGGCGGTGATCTGCTTGCGCGCGGTGGTCAGCTCGCCGGTCTTTTGATCCTTGAGCAGCAGCGACACGCCGATGACATTCTGCGGCTTGACGTTGTAGCCGTACTTCGGATCGGCCGCGACCATGCGCACCAGCTCTTCGGAGGCCGCGGTCATGACGTAGACCTCGATGCCGTTCTCCATCAGCTTGTTGTACAGCTCTTGCTGGCCGGTGAAGATTTTCGGCGGGTTGACGTCGAGGTTCTTGACCACGTCGCCTTCGTAATAGGTGGCGGGCACCGGTTTGCCGGAAGCCATCAACTCATCGACGTAGCCCTTGAGTTCCTTGAGGGTGAAGCCGGAAAACACCTGGGCGACCCACGGATAGCAGACCATGTCGTCGACTTCACAGAGGCGGTAGTAGTAGCTGAACAGGCTTTCCTTGTGGTCGGCGGTGTCCTTGAACGGCATCAGCTTCAGGGAGGGGTCGAGTTTGTCGCGGGTGATCAGGCCCTTGTTCTCCATGAACGGCAACAACGACTCTTCGAGGTCATAGCGGTAACTGGTGTTGTCCATGTCGAACACCGCGTAGTTACCCTTGTTGGCGTTGGCGGCGATCATCGCGTCCAGCGCCTTGGCCTGATCGGCCGGCCAGTGTTTCAAATCCGTGGCGAATACCTGGCCGGCGAGGCCAAGGCAAAGAGCTGCAGCCAGTAATTTCGGTGCAAACTTCATCGACTTTCTCCCTGAATGAAAGACATCGACGCTATCAAATAAGTGTGACAGTCCCCGTCTGTCAGCGACCGCCAACGAGCCTATCGCGCCAGCCGTATTCCCAAAAGCGACACCGGCTTATTCCAAAAACGACAGTTTCAAGACGTTTTTGATATTAAATCATTAGATTTCAAGCTGTTAGGCTTGCCGGTTCGCAGCTGCCCCGGAAGGCAGTTGGCACATGTCTAATGGGAGTTCCAATGAATCTGCCGCTGATTCTCAATCTGCTGGTGTTCCTCGCCCTGCTCTTCGGCTTGGCGCAAACCCGCCACACCACCTGGAGCCTGGCAAAGAAAGTCCTGCTCGCTTTGGTGCTGGGCGTGGTGTTCGGTGTCGCGCTGCATACGGTCTACGGGACTGGTCATCCAGTGCTGAAAGCTTCGATCGGCTGGTTCGATCTGGTGGGCAACGGTTATGTGCAATTGCTGCAAATGATCGTCATCCCGCTGGTGTTCGCCTCGATCCTCAGCGCCGTGGCCCGCCTGCACAATGCTTCGTCGCTGGGCAAAATCAGCTTCCTGACCATCGGCACGCTGCTGTTCACCACCGCCATCGCGGCGCTGATCGGCATCGGCCTGACCAACCTCTTCGGCCTCACGGCCGAGGGCCTGGTGGCCGGCACCCAGGAAATGGCCCGTCTGCAAACCATCCAGACGGACTACGCGGGCAAGGTCGCCGACCTGAATGTGCCGCAACTGCTGCTGTCGTTCATTCCGCAAAACCCGTTCGCCGACCTGGCGCGGGCCAAGCCGACGTCGATCATCAGCGTGGTGATCTTCGCTGCGTTCCTCGGCGTCGCAGCGCTGCAGTTGCTCAAAGATGACGTGGATAAAGGTCAGAAAGTGATCAACGCCATCGACACCCTGCAAGCCTGGGTGATGCGCCTGGTGCGCCTGGTGATGAAGTTGACACCGTACGGCGTGCTGGCGCTGATGACCAAAGTGGTCGCCGGTTCCAACCTGCAAGACATCATCAAGCTGGGCAGTTTCGTGGTGGTGTCCTACATCGGCCTGGGCCTGATGTTTGTCGTCCATGGCCTGCTGGTGTCGGCCGCCGGGATCAACCCGCTGCGCTTCTTCCGCAAGATCTGGCCAGTGCTGACATTCGCCTTCACCAGCCGTTCGAGCGCCGCGACCATTCCGCTGAGCATCGAAGCGCAGACCAGCCGCCTGGGCATCCCACAGTCGGTCGCCAGTTTCGCTGCGTCGTTCGGCGCGACCATTGGCCAGAACGGCTGTGCCGGTCTGTACCCGGCGATGTTGGCCGTGATGGTTGCGCCAACCGTGGGCATCAATCCGCTGGACCCGTTGTGGATCGCGACGCTGGTGGCGATTGTGACGCTGAGTTCGGCCGGTGTGGCCGGGGTGGGCGGCGGTGCGACCTTTGCCGCACTGATCGTGCTGCCGGCGATGGGGTTGCCGGTGTCACTGGTGGCGTTGCTGATTTCGGTCGAGCCGTTGATTGATATGGGGCGTACAGCGTTGAACGTGAGTGGCTCGATCACGGCCGGTGCGATGACCAGCCAGGTGATGCAGCAGACGGATAAAGCAGTGCTGGATGCGGATGAGCATTCGGCGTTGGCGCACGCGTAGGAGCTGCCGCAGGCTGCGATCTTTTCGCGGCCAGCAAAGATCAAAAGATCGCAGGCTTCGCCAGCTCCTACAGGGTTCTATGCGGACTCTGTAGGAGCTGCCGCAGGCTGCGATCTTTTAGGCTTTTTCCCAAACCTCGAAGTTGTACGCCGGCTTGTCACCCTCCGGCGGATTTGGCACATCTGAAACCAGTTTCCATTCCTTCAAATCAAACGCCGGAAACCACGCATCCCCCTCCGGGCTCAACGCCACGCGCGTCAGATACAACCGATCCGCCTGCGCCAACCCCTGCGCATACAACTGCGCCCCGCCAATCAGCATCAGCTCATCGACGCCCTGCGCTTTCGCCCATTCTTCGGCGCGAGCCACGGCGGCTTCCAGCGACGGGTAAACCTCCGCGCCTTCCAGCACCAGGTCCGCCTGACGGCTGACCACGATGTTCAAGCGCCCCGGCAACGGACGACCGAGGGAATCCCAGGTCTTGCGACCCATGATGATCGGCTTGCCCAGGGTGGTGGCCTTGAAGTATTTGAAATCCCCCGGCAAGTGCCAGGGCATGCTGTTGTCGACGCCGATCACACGGTTTTCACCGAGGGCTGCGATCAGGCTTAAGGGGAGTGATTTAGTCATGCCGGCGAGGATACCAGAGGCTCGGCTTCTCGCAACGTAGCCCCCCGACCAGCGCCACAGCGGTTATGCTCACAGCTCAATTAAGCGACGGGATGCCGCGTGACTGAACTGAATAAACTCTGGCTGACAGAAACCATCCGCCTGCGCGAAGAACACGCCGGCCCCCTGGACGATCTGGAAGCCAATCGCCTGGCCCGCAGCGCGGGTGGCGACTTGCCGACACGCATTCAACGCCGGGCCCTGTGGCTGGCCGAACGGGATGGCTTGAGCGATGCGCTCAAACACTGGCTGCAAGGTGCGCGACTGGCGCTGATGGTGCTGGCGGTGTTGGCCGTGGTCAGCGGCGCCGGCCTGGCCTTTGCCGCTTTGGGTGACGGACAGGCGCCGGTCAATGTCTTCTGGGCCTTGGGCAGCCTGCTCGGGCTGAATCTGATCCTGCTGTTGAGTTGGGCGTTCGGCCTGGTGTTTGCCGGCGAACACGGCGCCAGCCTTGGACGCCTGTGGTTGTGGCTCAGCGAAAAACTCGCGCGGGACGCAAAAGCCGCACAATTGGCACCCGCCCTGCTCTTGTTGCTGCAACGACAGAAACTCAACCGCTGGGCCATCGGCGTGCTGGTCAATAGCTTGTGGTTGCTGGCGATGCTCAGTGCGCTGGTGATGCTGCTGACGTTGATGGCCACCCGGCGCTACGGATTCGTCTGGGAAACCACCATCCTCGGCGCAGACACTTTTATCACCCTGACTCAAGGCCTCGGCACCCTGCCGGCTTTGCTCGGTTTCAGTGTGCCCTCGGTCGAGATGATCCGCGCCAGTGGCGACGCCGCGCTGAACATCGAAAGCGCCCGGCAGGCCTGGGCCGCTTGGCTGGTTGGGGTGTTGCTGGTGTACGGCGTGTTGCCGCGCCTATTGCTGGCGCTGTTTTGCCTGTGGCGCTGGAAAACCGGCCGGGCAGCCTTGCATCTCGATTTGAACCTGCCCGGCTACGCGCAACTGCGCGAGCGTCTGATGCCCACCAGCGAACGCCTGGGCATCAGCGATGCGGCGCCCGAGCAACTTCACCGGGTCGAAAGCGGGGTCAGCGAGTCGCAGAGCGAGGGCGCCTTGTTGGTGGCCATCGAACTGGACGACCAGCGTCCATGGCCGCCGCCACTGCCGAAAAACGTAAGTAACGCCGGCATCCTCGACAGCCGCGAATCGCGCAACAAGCTGCTCGAACAATTGAGCCGCTTCCCCCCGGCCCGCCTGGCCATCGCCTGCGATCCGCGACGTTCACCGGATCGCGGCAGCCTGGCGTTGATCGCCGAACTGGCCCGCAACGCCAGCGCCACCCGCGTCTGGCTGCTGCAGGCGCCGCCCGGTGAAGCGCTGGATGCTGATCGCCTCGGTGATTGGCATGCCGCCCTGCAACAGCTGGAGCTTCCATTCGCCGATTGTGCGCCGTTGAATTGGCTGGAGACGGGCCATGACTAAACCGCTGAAACTCGCCGTGGTCGGCCACACCAACGTCGGCAAAACCTCCCTGCTACGCACCCTGACCCGCGACGTCGGCTTCGGCGAAGTCTCCCATCGCCCCAGCACCACACGACACGTCGAGGGTGCGCGCTTGTCGGTGGACGGCGAACCCTTGCTCGACCTGTTCGACACGCCGGGCCTGGAAGACGCCATCGCCCTGCTCGATTACCTCGAACGCCTTGAGCGCCCGGGCGAACGCCTCGATGGCCCGGCACGACTGGCGCGTTTCCTGGAAGGCAGCGAAGCGCGCCAGCGGTTCGAACAGGAAGCCAAGGTACTGCGCCAGCTGCTGACCTGCGATGCCGGCCTCTACGTGATCGACGCCCGCGAACCGGTGCTGGCCAAGTACCGCGACGAACTGGAGGTGCTGGCCGGTTGCGGCAAGCCGCTGCTGCCCGTGCTGAATTTCGTCAGCAGCGCCAACCACCGCGAACCGGCATGGCGTGAAGCACTGGCGCGTCTCGGTCTGCATGCGCTGGTGCGCTTCGACAGTGTCGCGCCACCGGAGGATGGCGAGCGTCGACTCTATGAAAGCCTCGCACTCTTGCTGGAGCACGCCCGTCCGCAGCTGGAGCGATTGATTGCCGATCAACAGGCGCAACGCTTGGCGCGCCAGCAAAGTGCGGCGCGACTGATTGCCGAGTTATTGATCGATTGCGCGGCTTGTCGACGCAGCGTGGTCAGCGAAGCCGAGCAGGAACAGCAAGCCATCGGCGAACTGCGTAAAGCTGTTCGCCAGCGGGAACAACGCTGCGTCGAAGCGCTGCTCAAGCTTTATGGCTTCCGTCCACAGGACGCGGCGGCCAGCGATTTGCCGCTGCTCGATGGCCGTTGGGGCGATGACCTGTTCAATCCGGAAACGTTGAAGCAATTAGGTGTGCGGGTCGGCGGCGGGATCGCCGCCGGCGCGGCAGCCGGGGCCGGGGTCGACTTGCTCGTCGGCGGCCTGACCCTCGGTGCCGCCGCACTGGCCGGGGCCATCGCCGGCGGCGCCCTGCAAACCGCGCGCAGTTACGGCAGCCGGTTACTGGGCAAGTTCAAGGGGCAACGTGAACTGACGGTCGATGACAATGTGCTTCGGCTGTTGGCGTTGCGCCAACGGCAACTGCTGCAAGCGCTGGATGCCCGTGGGCATGCGGCGATGGACAGCATTCAGGTGGCTACGCCGCAGGACAAATCCTGGCGCGAGGGCAAGCTGCCGGAGGCACTGAGTAAAGCGAGGGCGCATCCGCAGTGGTCGTCGCTCAATGCGCATGCGAAGTTGAATCAGGCGGAGCGGCAGGAGCAGGTTGAGGAATTGGCGCAGCAGTTGTAGAGCGTTGCCCCTGTAGGAGCGGCCGAAGGCTGCGATCTTTTGATCTTGCCTGTAAAAAGCAAAATCAAAAGATCGCAGCCTTCGGCAGCGCCTACGGGTGTCCCGGGTTACCAGCCGAGCTTCAAAAACTCCCGAACCAGAGTGTTTAACCGCGTTCGATCGGTGCGGTTGGCATGGCCGTCGTTGTCGATGTCCGAAACCAGCACGACCTCGAAAGTACCGTCGTTATCAAGGTCATGGACCGCTGCCTTGTAGGCGATGATCGGCCCCTGGTGAAAATGCAGCCGCACCGATTCCGGGGTGCCATCGCCGGACGGGTTCAACGAGAATATGCGCAGATGCCGTTCCTCACCTTCACCCTCATTGAACCATGCACATCTCAAGTACGTGGTACCGAAGGTCCTCAGCAGCCGAATCTCGGCGTCCGTCGCCTCACGCAGCCATTGGTCATCTTCAAAAAACTGGAACCGAAGCGTTTCGGCCACCCCTTCTCCGCTTCGGTCTTGGGCGATTACTTTCAAAAAGCGCATCTTGTTGCTCCTTGCAATGTTCCTTTGCGTGCGTCCATTTAGCAGGTCCCGCGAGATAACACTTCACCATCTCGCGCTCCAATGCTCCGACATTAATTACTTCCACCGGAACTTGAGGAAAGCATCAGCCAACAACTGCACCAACTGGCCATCCACCGCATCGATAACACCATCCTGGTTAATATCCTGGTGGATGTTCCACTCAAGCTTGCTGTCATTGTCCAGATCACAGGCGGCATGCCATGAAACCAACGTGCGCCCCGCTGCTGGCCCGCCCTGGTGAAGGTTTAGCCGAACGATGTCCGGGGAGCCATCTGCATGCAAATCTTCGGCGTAAGCCTTCAGATATCGCTTCCAGGTTGCTCCGCGGTTCGACCAATTCAGTTGCAGATACGCATTGGCGAAGTTCTCCAGCAACCGTTCGTCTACCGTGTTTTCACGGATATCACCGGTGACATCGCCTATCTTGAATTCGACTTTGCCGTCACCGTTGATGTCCAGCGCAAACGCCGTACTTCGTAAAATTGCCGCTCCACCGGTTTCGGGCTGTTCAAAAAAGTGCAGGATGACTGTATCCGCCTTCCCGTTACGAAGACGATCTTGGGCTGTTGCTTCTAAATAACGCATGAGCGCTCCCCGCTTGAGATAAGAAGCGCAAACACTACCTCCTGGGCCTCTGCTGAACCTGTCGCCGCATACCGCTACGATACGTAGAAGGTTTCGCTATCGACTGTCTGACTTCTGCATCTGTCACGAAAGAATCAGGTGTAACTCAACAACGCCTCAGCCTTGCGCTTCAGGATTGCCAGATCCATTACCGGCACTGCTACTTTTTTCGCCAACTCGTCCCACTGGCGCATGCGCAGGCTGACCTCACACAACGGGTCCTGCTCGAATGCCCGGGCTTCGGCTTCGGTCATCACCCCGCCTTGGTACTCCAGCGTCCGGCGACTGGCTTCGCTCAAGCGCTCGTAGTACCCCGGCTCCCTGAGCGTCAGGTAGCGCTTGGCCTGAACGTGGTATTCGACCAACCGCGCCATGCGTTCGCTGAAGCCAAGGCTGCGCAGGTAATCGGCGCCCAGCCGTTCATGGCTGACCACGCCGAAGCCGCCCATGTTTTCCGCACCTTCGGCGCAGATGTGCCCGATGTCGTGGAAAAACGCGGCGAGCACCACTTCGTCGTCGAAGCCTTCGGCCATGGCGCACTGCGCGGCCTGGGACATGTGTTCGATTTGCGATACGGGTTCGCCGATGTAATCGGCATCGCCGAAGCATTCGTACAGGGCGAACACCTTGGCGACTGTTTGTTCGTTGCTGTTCATCAAAAGTCTCGCGACGAATTGAAATTTGCGTTGAAGGGTAGACCGCTTTCGCGGGCAAGCCCGCTCCCACAATGGAATGCATTTCCCTGTGGGAGCGGGCTTGCTCGCGAAGAGGCCCTTTCAGACGGCGAAGAGCTTACTTGGCCGCCACTTTCTCGGACTTGCCGTCATAACGCTTGCGCCATTCGGTCAGGATCTCGTCGCGATTCTTCGACGCCCAGGCAAAATCGTTCTTGATCAAACGCTGCTCATAATCAGCCGGCAATTCGGTCTGCGGCTTGGCGATCCCCGGTTGGGCGAGCACGGCGAAGTTCTCTTTATAGAGTTCCATCGCTTCCGGGCTGGCCGAGAAGTCGGCGAGTTTTTTCGCTGCGTCTTCGTGGGGGGTGCCTTTGATCACGGCGGTGGCTTCGATCTCCCAGCCCAGGCCCTCTTTCGGCAGGATGATGTCCAGCGGCGCGCCCTGGCGCTTGAGCTGGACGGCCGGATATTCGAAGGAAATGCCGATCGGGAATTCACCCGCCGCCGCCAGTTTGCATGGCTTGGAACCGGAGTGAACGTACTGGCCGATGTTCTGGTGCAGGTCGTCCATGTACTGCCAGCCCTGCTTCTCGCCGAAGGTCTGCAACCAGGCGCTGACGTCGAGGAAACCGGTGCCGGACGAAGCCGGGTTCGGCATGACGATCTTGCCTTTGTACTCAGGCTTGGTCAGGTCTTGCCAACTCACCGGCTTGGTCAGGCCCTGCTTCTCGGCTTCGACGGTGTTGAAGCAAATGGTCGCGGCCCAGACGTCCATGCCGACCCACGCTGGCGGGTTGGCGGCGTCGCGGTAGTTGCCGCCGATCTTGCCCAGGTCCTTCGGCGCGTAGCTTTGCAGCATGCCTTGCTGATCGAGGATCGCCAGGCTCGAAGCGGCCAGGCCCCAGACCGCGTCAGCCTGCGGGCGAGCCTTTTCCGCCAGCAGCTTGGCGGTGATGATGCCGGTGGAGTCACGCACCCACTTGATCTCGACGTCCGGGTTGGCCTTCTCGAAAGCTTGCTTGTAGGTCTTCAGCTGTTCGGCTTCGAGGGCGGTGTACACCGTCAACTCGGTTTTCGCCGCAAAGGCGTTCAGGCTGAAAGCGGTGAGGACAGCAGCGGCCAGGGCCAAGGGCTTGAACATGATCTTTTCCTGTTTTTGAGTTGAGGGGCTTTGGTTTTCTGGAGCAGGCAATCAATGACCGGGCGCGGTCTGCCGCCAGGCTTGGGACCGGCGCAGCAAGCCGCGCGAGGCCCAGGCCAGCAGCAGGGACACGCCCGCCGAGGTGAACAGAATCAGGGTCGACATCGCCGCTGCGCCGCCGACGTTGCCGGCGTCGTCCATGTTCAGCACCGCCACCGCCGCGAGGATGGTGTCGGGGCTGTAGAGGAAGATCGCCGCCGAGACAGTGGTCATGGCCGAGACGAACAGGTAGCGCACGATGTCCAGCAGCGCTGGCAGGCAAATCGGCACGGTGACCCGCAGGTAGTGCCGGTACAGCGGCGCCTTGAGCGACAGCGCGGCGGCTTCGAATTCGGCGTCGAGTTGGCGCAAGGCGGTGGTAGCGGTCATCTGCGCGGTGGTCAAATAGTGCGCAATGGTGCAGACCACCAGCAGGGTCATGGTCCCGTAGAGCACGTGCAGCGGGTTGCCGGTGAGGTTGAAGAAGAAGACGTAACCCAGGCCGAGCACCAGGCCTGGGACCGCCATCGGTACGAAACTGAGCATGCGCAGGGTCAGGTTCAGGCCGCGCTGGCCCTTGGTTTTTTCCATCAGGTAGGCGCCGGTGAAGATCAGCACGCTGCCGATCAACGCCGTGCACAACGCCATCTTCACGCTGTTGCCGTAGGCCAGCCAGCCACCGCCTGCGGTGTCATTGAACTGGTAGTGGTTGAGCGACAACGACAGGTTGTACGGCCAGAACTTCACCAGCGACGAGAACACCGCCATACCGAAAACCAGCAGCAGCGCGGCGCAGATCAGCAGCACGATGGCCAGGCAGCAGCCGTCGCGCAGGGTCGACGGTGCCGGTTTGAACACCTGCGCCCGGCCACTCATGGAGTCGCCATGACGCCGGCGCAGCCACGCATCGACACCGAAGCTGAACAGCGCCGGCAGCAGCAACACCATGCCGATCAACGCGCCGCGTCCGAACTGCTGCTGGCCGACCACGGCCTTGTAGGCTTCCAGCGCCAGCACCTGATAATCGCCCCCGACCACCACGGGCACGCCGAAGT
Organism: Pseudomonas fluorescens; assembly: GCF_902498195.1. Lineage (GTDB taxonomy): Bacteria > Pseudomonadota > Gammaproteobacteria > Pseudomonadales > Pseudomonadaceae > Aquipseudomonas > Aquipseudomonas fluorescens_BU. Next base: position 296,620 of record NZ_CABVIY010000010.1, read on the forward strand.
CGGTGATGGTCAGGGTGAACACCAGGCAGAACGCGGCGAACACGGCCTGACGGGTCGCCGGCCAGGTGATGCTGCGAAAAGCCTTTGCAGGACTGGCGCCCATGCTGGACGCGGCATCGAACAGCCGCGCATCCGCCAGGGACAACGCTGACAGCAGAATCATCAAGGCGTGTGGGAAGGTGTAGATCACCTCGCCCAGCACAATGCCCCAGAAGCCGTAGATGTTGTCCGAGAGCAAACCGCGCAGCATGCCCTGGTTGCCGAACAGATAAACCAGTGCAATGCCGGGCAACATCGACGGCGCCATCAATGGCAGCAGCGATATGCCGCGCCAGATGCCCTTGCACGGTATCAACGTGCGTTGCAGGGCGTAGGCAAACAGGTAGGCCAGCGGTACGACAATGGCCGCGACGCTGAGGGAAACCTTCAGGCTATTGCCCAACAACCAGTGGAAGTTGGCACCGGTCACCAGTTCCCGCGCGGCCAGCCATCCACCACCCTGCCCGGCCTCGGAACTGAAGCCGCGCCAGAAGATGGCCAGCAACGGCATCAACACGGCGACGCCGAGCAACAGCAGCAACAGGACTTTGCCGCCGACCACGAAAATCCGGTCGCCGATCTCGGCACGGGACACCTGCCGAACCTGCTTGCGCGGAATCGGCAGCGCGATGTTCGCGCTCATCAGGCAAACACCTGCAGGCTGCGCGGTGGCAGGGCCACCATGATTTGCTGCGCCCCAAGGCGCGGCATGGCCTCCGGTGCCAGCTCAGCCAGCAAGGCGTGGCCAGGCAGATGGTCGAGTTCGAAGCTCATGCGGCAGCGGTTGCCGAGGAAGGTGATTTCGCGAACCTTGGCCGGGAACAGGTTTTCTTCGTGTACCACCGGATTGACGTTGATCGCTTCCGGGCGGCAGAACAGACGACCCGAAGCGGTCTTGGCGCTGCCCTCGGCCAGGCGCAGGTTCATCCCGCCGACCTGGGCATGACTGGCGCTGCTGCTGTGGAACGGCAGCCAGTTGCCCTGACCGACAAACTCCGCCACGAACGGCGTAGCCGGGCGGTTGTAGATGTCCTGTGGCGTGGCGTACTGCTCGACCTTGCCGTTGTTCATCACAGCAATGCGGTCGGCCATCAGCATGGCCTCGTCCTGATTGTGGGTGACCATCAAAGTGGTGACGCCGAGCTCCCGTTGCAGTTGACGCAATTCGGTGCACAGGTGCTCGCGAACGCGGGCGTCGAGGGCCGACATCGGCTCATCCAGCAACAGCAACGAAGGCGCAGGCGCCAGGGCCCGGGCCAGGGCAACGCGCTGCTGCTGGCCGCCGGACAACTGGCCGGGGTACTTCTTTTCACTGCCGCTCAGGCCGACCAGTTCGAGCATCTGCCCGACACGCTGGCGCACTTCATCGCGACTCGCGTTGGCCAGGCCGTAGGCAATGTTCGCTTCGACAGTCAGATTGGGGAACAAGGCGTAGGACTGGAACAGAATGCCGTAGTCCCGGGCCTGAGGCGCCAGGTGGGAAACGTCGCGATCACCCAGGTACAACTCGCCGCTGTCCTGCTTTTCCAGGCCGGCGATGCACCGCAGCAAAGTGGTCTTGCCGCAGCCCGATGGGCCGAGCAGGCACACCAGCTCTCCGGCCGCCACGTCGAGGGACACGTTGTCCAGGGCGGTGAAGGCGCCAAAGCGCTTGTGCACGCCGCGCACTTTCATTGGCGCGCCGGGGTTGCTCAGGGCAGTTGCGATCGAGTTGTTCATGGACGGACCTCATCTAGCAGATGAAGGCCATCCTAGAGTTGTAATGCGTCCGTCATATGGCAGTGAGGCAAAAACGGCCGATAGTGGTATTCGCGGATTTTGGTTGGGTTAAGTGTTGCCTGGTCTGACGCCTTCGCGAGCAAGCCCGCGCCCACATTGGAATGCGTTCAAATGTGGGAGCGGGCTGGCTCGCGAAGAGGCCGGCACAGGTGCCGCAGATCTCAGGCCGGGGACATTTCCTGCGCCACCCCGAGAAACGCCGCCGGCAACCGTGCGTTCTTTCGCTCCTTAAGGCAGTACAAATACTCCGGCAGCAATGGCGCATTCTCGATGGTCAGCACCCGCAGCTGTGGATCATGGGGCACTTCCTGGCGGGCGATGAGGCTGATGCCGATGTTGCGCAACACCGCTTCGCGGATCGACTCGCGGCTGCCGATCTCCAGCAATGCCCCGACATTCACCCCCGCACCGGCCAGCAATTGTTCAGTCATGCGGCGGGTGGTCGAGCCCGGCTCGCGCATCAACAGGGTATGCCCGGCCAGGGCGCTGAGGGGCACATGGTCGTGGACGGCCAACGGATGGTTGCGGTGCACCGCCAGCACCAGCGGATCGCTGCCGAGCACCCGGCGAATCAGCCGTGCATCCTCCAGCAACTGTGAAGACGCCGCGACATCGACCCGGTAGTCCTCAAGCGCTTCGAGCACCTGCTGGGAGTTGCCGATTTCCACCGACACCTCCACCTGCGGCAGGCGCTCGCGGAAGGTCTTCACCAGGTCGAGGATGTAATACGGCGCCGTGGCGGCGATGCGCAACGTCCCCTGGACCTGGCCGCTGTTGCGCAGGAAGAACTCGATGTCGGCTTCCTGCTGCATCAGCGCCTTGACCATCGGCAGCAGCCGCGCCCCTTCCTCGCTGACACTGAGACGCCGGCCGCCACGGTAGAACAGTTCCACCGAGTACTGGCTTTCCAGATGCCGGATCTGGGTGGTCACCGTGGGCTGGCTCAAGCCGAGCTTCTTCGCTGCCAGGGTAATGCTGCCCAGGCGGGCAACCATGTAAAACGCCTTCAGCTCGGCACTCAGCACAACCTTCCCTCTTCGTCTATTTACGCAACAGGCGCAAACCGTTGAACACCACCAGCAGGCTCACGCCCATGTCGGCAAACACTGCCATCCACATGGTAGCGAGCCCGGCGAAGGTTACCCCAAGAAAGATCGCCTTGATGACCAGGGCCAGGGCGATGTTCTGCTTGAGAATGATCGAGGTTTGCCGCGACAGGCAAATAAAAGCCGGGATTTTGCGCAGATCGTCGTCCATCAGGGCGACATCGGCGGTTTCGATGGCGGTATCGGTACCAGCGGCGGCCATGGCGAAACCGATCTCCGAACGGGCCAGAGCCGGGGCATCGTTGATGCCGTCGCCGACCATGCCAACACGATGGCCCTGTGCATAAAGTGCCTCGATGGCTTGCAGCTTGTCGGTCGGCAGCAAGTCGCCCTGGGCCTGATCGATGCCCACCTGCGCGGCAATCGCCTGGGCGGTGTGGACGTTATCGCCGGTCAGCATCAAGGTCTTGATGCCCAGTTCGTGCAGTTGCCGGATCGCTTCGCGGCTGGAGTCTTTCACCGTATCGGCGACAGCGAACAGCGCCAGCGGGCCGGAACGGTCGAGCAGCAGCACCACTGACTTGCCCTGTTTTTCCAGGGCGAACAGCTTCTCTTCCAGCGCCGGCGAGCACAGCCCCAGGTCTTCAACCAGACGATGGTTGCCCAGGTGGTAAAGCTGGCCATTGATCTCGCCGCGCACCCCGCGCCCGCCCAGCGCCTCGAAGTTATCCACCGTCAGCGGCGCGAATGGTTTATCCACAGCCGCGTTGGCAATAGCCCGCGACACCGGGTGGTCCGAGCGACCGGCCAGCGCTGCCGCAATCGCCGGGGCCGTGGCGTCGGCGGTGGGATCGAGCGACAGGTAGTCGGTCTGCACCGGTTTGCCGTGGGTGATGGTCCCGGTTTTGTCCAGGGCCAGGTAATCGAGCTTGTAACCGCCCTCCAGATAAACCCCGCCCTTCACCAGAATGCCTTTACGCGCCGCCGCCGCGAGGCCGCTGACGATGGTCACCGGCGTGGAGATCACCAAGGCACAAGGACAGGCGACGACCAACAGCACCAGGGCGCGGTAGATCCAGTCGAACCACAGCGCACTCATGAACAACGGCGGAATAACGGCTACCGCCAACGCGAGGATAAATACCGCCGGCGTGTAGATTTTCGAGAAACTGTCGACGAATCGCTGGGTCGGTGCCCGGGCGCCCTGGGCCTGCTCGACGGCGTGGATGATCCGCGCCAGGGTCGAATTGTTCGCCACCGCGGTCACGGCATATTCCAGGGAACCGGCCTGATTGATGGTGCCGGCAAACACTTTGTCACCAACGGCTTTCTCCACCGGCAGGCTTTCGCCGGTGATCGGCGCCTGATCGATGCTCGAGTTACCCGACAGTACCTCGCCGTCCAGGCCGATGCGTTCGCCGGGACGCACCCGCACCCGTGCCCCCAGCACGATGGTTTTCACGTCTTGCGCAATCCAACTGCCGTCAGCCTGCAACACCGTCGCTTGCTCCGGGGTCATTTGCATCAGGCCGCTGATGGCATTGCGTGCGCGGTCCAGGGATTTGGCTTCGATCAACTCGGCCACGGTGAACAGGAACATCACCATCGCCGCTTCCGGCCACTGGCCGATCAGGATCGCGCCCGTCACCGCGATGCTCATCAGTGCGTTGATGTTCAGGTTGAGATTCTTCAGCGCGATCCAGCCCTTTTTATAGGTACCCAGGCCGCCGCTGAGGATCGAGACCAGAGCAATGAGCGCCACCACCCAGTTCGGCGCGGCGCTGGTGAAGTGGATCACCTCGGCGAGCAAGGCACTGATCCCGGACAGCGCCAACGGCCACCAGGGCTTTTTCTCCGGCGCCGGTGCCGGTGCTTCGACGCCCTGCTCCAGCGGCTCGGCGTGCATGCCGAGGGACTTGATCGCCTCGATGATCGGCGTGGTACTCGTCAGGTTGTGGGTGACACCCAGCACCCGGTTGATCAAATTGAACTCCAGTTGCTGCACACCGGTCAGTTTTCCTAGCTTGTTCTGAATCAGCGTCTGCTCGGTCGGACAGTCCATGGCTTCGATGCGGAAATTGCTCAAACGCGCATCGGCACTGGGTGCATCGCTCAACCGGATCAGCGCGGGCGCGGCCGTTTTCGACGAACAACAGGCGTCACCATGGCCGCCATGTACATGCGCCGTCACGGGTTTGAGTTTGCTGGTACAAGCATCTTCGGGCTTGTGGGTGTGCAGGGAATCGCTCATGGGTTTCGTCCATAAAAGTGCCTGTTGCCAAGTAAAGACCCTGTAGCCACTATAGGGTCAAGCACCCATTTTGGAGATGATCGTCATGAAGATTGGAGAACTGGCGAAACTCACGGACTGCGCGGTAGAGACAATTCGCTACTACGAGCGCGAAAACCTGCTGCCGGAACCGGCGCGCAGCGATGGCAACTACCGCGTCTACACCCAGGCCCACGCCGAGCGGCTGACCTTCATCCGCAACTGCCGCACCCTCGACATGACCCTCGAAGAAATCCGCAGCCTGCTGGCTTTTCGCGACAGTCCGCAGGATCAGTGCGAGAGCGTTAACGCATTGATCGATGAGCACATTCATCACGTGAAGGCGCGGATCGATGGATTGTTGGCGTTGCAGGCGCAACTGCTCGACCTGCGCCAACGTTGTGGCGAAGGGCCGGGCATCGATCAGTGCGGGATTTTGCAGCGGTTGGAAGTGAGCGGCGGGGTGGTGGCGACGGAAGTTGAGCATTCACACGTGGGCCGAAGCCACGGTCATTAAGACCACTACAAAACCAAATGTGGGAGCGGGCTTGCTCGCGAAGGCGCCGTTTCAGTCTGTAGAGATGTCGACTGATACGCCGCCTTCGCGAGCAAGCCCGCTCCCACATTGGTTCAATGTCCGGCCTCAGACCGCCATCGGTGCGGTCATTGGCGCGTGGTGTTCGTAGCCTTCCAGCGAGAAATCACCCGGCTCGACCAGCTCCAGCCACTCCGGCTGATACTCACCGGTCCTGGCAAATTCCGGCACGCGGTCGGAGATCTTCAGCTTCGGCATCGGGAACGGCTCGCGCTTGAGCTGTTCGTTGAGCATGTCCAGGTGGTTCTCGTAGACGTGGGCATCACCGATGAAATAGGTAAACCAGCGCGGCGTGTAGCCGGTCAGGCGGCCGATCAGGCTTAGCAGCGCTGCACCTTCGGTGAGGTTGAACGGCGTGCCCAGGCCCAGGTCGTTGGAGCGGATGTAGAGGGTCAGGGAGATCTCCTTGGTCTCGACATTCGGGTGGAACTGGTACAGCAAGTGGCACGGCGGCAGGGCCATTTCATCGAGCTGGGCAACGTTCCAGCCGTGGAACAGGATGCGGCGGCTGCCCGGGTCCTTGATAATGGTGTCGACGCACTGGCGCACCTGGTCGATGGCTTTGTACAGCACCACGTAGGCCTGGCCGTCTTCCTCACCTTCGGCGATCTGGCGATAGCCTTGTTTGAGGGTCTGCTCGATGGCGGCCGGGTTGCTGACCGGGATCTGCTTGTATGCCGGCCATTTGCGCCATTGCACCCCGTAGATTTCACCGAGATCGTCTTCGCCCTGGCGGAACGGGTTGGCCAGCCACTGGGCGTTTTCGTTGGCGTTCTGGTCCCAGACCTTGCAGCCCAATGCACGGAATTCGGCGGCGTTGTTCACGCCACGCAGAAAACCGCACATCTCGCCGATGGCCGATTTGAAGGCCATCTTGCGCGTGGTGATCGCCGGGAAACCTTCCTGCAGGTCATAGCGCAGCATCGCGCCGGGAAAGCTGATGGTGTTCACGCCGGTGCGGTTGGCCTGCCGGGTGCCGTTCTTGATGACGTGGGCGACCAGTTCGAGATATTGCTTCATGAGTTACCTGTGTCCTTGAACCCGCAGCCATCGCTGCGGGGTTCGAATTTATACGGCTGCCGCTGGCGTGGCCGGGGCGCGGTGATACGCCAGCCAGATCAGGAACAGACCACCGAGGATCATCGGCACGCACAACACCTGACCCATGGTCAGCCAGTTCCAGGCCAGGTAGCCCAGTTGCGCGTCCGGTACGCGGACGAATTCGACGATAAAACGGAAGATGCCATAGAACAGCGCAAACATGCCCGACACGGCCATGGTAGGTCGCGGTTTACGCGAGAACAGCCACAGGATCAGGAACAGCGCCACGCCTTCCAGCGCGAATTGATACAGCTGCGACGGGTGACGCGGCAGCTGCGCCGGGTCGCTGAACGGCGGAAAGACCATGGCCCACGGCACGTCGGTCGCCTTGCCCCACAGCTCGGCGTTGATGAAGTTGCCGATGCGCCCCGCGCCCAGGCCGATCGGCACCATCGGCGCGACGAAATCCATCAGCTGGAAGAACGACTTGTTGTTCTTCTTGCCAAACCACAGCGCCGCCAGCATCACGCCGATGAAGCCGCCATGGAACGACATGCCGCCCTTCCACACTTCGAAAATCAGCGTCGGGTTGGCCAGGTAGGCATGCAGATCGTAAAACAGCACATAACCCAGACGACCGCCGACAATCACCCCCATCGACATCCAGAACACCATGTCGGAGAGCTTCTCCTTGGTCCAGGTCGGGTCGAAGCGGTTCAAGCGGCGTGACGCCAGCAGCCAGGCGCCGCCGATGCCGACCAGGTACATCAAGCCGTACCAGTGGATTTTCAGCGGACCGATGGCCAGGGCCACCGGGTCGATCTGCGGGTAAGGCAGCATTGCGACTCCTTATTAACGTTCAAATCTTCAAAATTCCCGGGCGACGCTGCCACCTCGGGATTAAGCCAGGATTGCGCTGCGCGTCAGAGCAGATGCTTCAGACCAGAAAGTTCAGGCCAACGCAGAACAGCAAAGCGGCAAACAGTCTTTTCAGCAACTTTGGCGACAGATTGTGCGCCAGCCGCGCGCCGAAACGGGCGAAAAACATGCTGGTCAGGGCAATGCCCAGCAGCGCCGGCAAGTACACAAAACCGAGACTATGGGCCGGCAGCAACGGATCATGCCAGCCCAGAATCATGAAACTTAATGCACTTGCCAAAGCGATCGGCAGGCCACAGGCCGACGACGTCGCCACCGCTTGCTGCATTGGTACGCTGCGCCAGGTCAGGAACGGCACGGTCAGCGATCCGCCACCAATCCCGAAAATCGCCGACGCCCAACCGATCACGCTACCGGCCACGGTCAGCCCCACTTTGCCCGGCACCGTTCGACTGGCCTTGGGCTTGAGGTCCAGCGCCAGCTGCGCGGCGATCACCAGGGCGAACACGCCGATGATCTTTTGCAGGTTGGGCCCGGAGATCGCTTCGGCGGTCAGGGCGCCAAAACCGGCGCCGATCAGAATGCCGACAGTCAGCCATGCGAAGATCGGCCAGCGCACGGCCCCACGGCGGTGATGCTCGCGCACCGCGTTGACCGACGTGAAGATGATCGTGGCCAGTGACGTACCGACGGCGAGGTGGGTCAGGATGGACGGATCGAAACCTTGCGCCTTGAAACTGAATACCAGCACGGGAACGATGATGATCCCGCCGCCCACGCCGAACAGCCCGGCCAGCACGCCGGCACAGCTGCCAAGCGCCAGATAGAGCAGAAATTCCATGCTGTTTCCCCACCCAACCCCAAAACCGGAGCGGCATGGTAACGGATGCATGGCCTTGGGCTCCACTGGATGGCGATGGATACCCGCACGATGACTGCGTAGAGTGGGCAAAAAACACACAAGGATCACCTTATGTGCCTGATTGTCTTCGCCTGGCGACCGGGTCATGCCCAACCGCTGATCGTGGCGGCCAACCGCGACGAGTTCTACGCCCGCCCCAGCCTGCCACTCGCGCAATGGCCGGAATCACCGCAGGTGTTCGCCGGTCGCGACCTGGAGGCCGGCGGCACCTGGCTCGGCGTTGGCCCCCACGGGCGCTTTGCCGCACTGACCAACATCCGCGATCCCCATCGGCCGCCAGGGCGCAAGTCCCGGGGTGAATTGGTGGCGCGCTTTCTCACCGGCGAAATACCAATCGATGACTATTTAGCCGATGTTGTCGCCCGTTCGCCGGAGTATGGCGGTTTTAATCTGATAATCGGCAATGCCCATGAGCTCTGGCACTTCAATGCCCGGGAATCGGAGGCGGTAATGTTGTCGCCGGGGGTCTACGGGCTGTCGAACGCCGGGCTGGATACGCCATGGCCAAAACTGCTCAGGGCCAAAGCGGCGTTGAGCGAGGTGCTGGACGACCCGCAACCCCAGGCCTTGCTGGCCTTGCTCGGCGATCCGCAGCAAGCGCCGTTTGCCGAGTTGCCGGACACGGGCGTGGGCCTGGCCACCGAGACGCTGCTGTCGAGTGTGTTCATTGCCAGCCAGAGTTATGGAACCCGGGCGAGCACGGCGCTGATTGTGCAGGCCGATGGTGCCCGGCATGTGGTCGAAAGGAGTTTCGGGCCGTATGGCGGGCATTTGGGGGAAGTGGACATTTTGATTTAGCGTTGCCTGGGCTGACGCTTTCGCGGGCAAGCCCGCTCCCAGAGGGATCTCGGGTGCTCACGGAACTTGTGAGCCACCGAGATACGCGTGGGCCCGCGATTAGGGGGCGCTGCCAGTCTAGAGGGGCTTGACCGCCGTCGGGTTGATCATCCGCGCCAGCCCAAGGTTCTTCAGCGCCAGCTGCAGCGAGCTGTGAATCACCTGCGGATTGTCGATGGTCATCAGCTCGGCCAGCAATTCCCTGGCCTTGCTCAAGTTGATCTGGCGCAGCATCCACTTCACCTTCGGCAGGTTGGTGGCGTTCATCGACAGACTGTCGAAACCCATCGCCATCAATAGCACCGCCGCCGCCGGATCACCGGCCATTTCGCCGCAGATACTCACCGGCTTGCCTTCGGCATGGGCGTCACGCACTACATTCTGCAGGGCTTGCAGCACCGCCGGATGCAGGTAGTCGTAGAGGTCGGCCACCCGCGGGTTGTTACGGTCCACGGCCAGCAGGTACTGCGTCAGGTCGTTGGAGCCGACCGACAGGAAGTCCACTTGCCGCGCCAGTTCCTTGGTCTGGTACACCGCCGCCGGGATCTCGATCATCACGCCAATCGGTGGCATCGGCACGTCGCAACCTTCATCGCGCACTTCACCCCAGGCCCGGTGAATCAGGTGCAGGGCCTCTTCCAGCTCATGGGTGCCGGAAATCATCGGCAGCAGGATCCGCAGGTTGTTCAGGCCTTCGCTGGCCTTGAGCATGGCGCGGGTCTGCACCAGGAAGATTTCCGGGTGGTCGAGGGTGACGCGAATGCCGCGCCAGCCCAGGAACGGGTTGTCTTCCTTGATCGGGAAGTAGGACAGCGACTTGTCGCCGCCGATGTCCAGGGTACGCATGGTCACCGGTTGCGGGTGGAACGCGGCGAGCTGTTCGCGGTAGATCGCCAGCTGTTCCTTTTCGCTCGGGAAGCGCTGGTTGATCATGAACGGTACTTCGGTGCGGTACAGGCCGACACCTTCGGCGCCGCGCTTTTGCGCGCGCGCCACATCCGCCAGCAGGCCGGTGTTGACCCACAGCGGCATGCGATGGCCATCGACCGTGATACAGGGCAGATCGCGCAGCGCATCCAGCCCGAGGGCCAGCTGCTTCTCTTCCTCCACCACCTCGGCGAACTGCTTGCGCAGCACGTCGCTGGGGTTGGTGTAGACCTCGCCACGGTGGCCGTCGACGATCATGCCAATGCCGTCGACTTTGGAGTACGGCAGGTCGACCAGGCCCATCACCGTCGGGATGCCCATGGCGCGGGCCAGGATCGCCACGTGGGAGTTGCCGGAACCGAGTACCGAGACCAGGCCCACCAGCTTGTTTTCGGGAACCTCGCCGAGCATCGCCGGCGTCAGTTCTTCGCTGACCAGAATGGTGTTGTCGGGGTAGACCAGGGTTTGCTGGCGCTCTTCCTGCAAGTAGGCGAGCAGGCGACGCCCCAGGTCCTTGACGTCCGACGCACGCTCGCGCAGGTAGGCGTCGTCCATCAATTCGAAGCGGTTGACGTGATCGGTCACCACCTGGCGCAAGGCGCCCTGGGCCCACTGCCCGGTCTTGATCACGGTGGTCACTTCACTGCCCAGCGCCGCATCGTCGAGCATCATCAGGTAGACGTCGAACAGGGCGCGCTCTTCCGGGCGCAGTTGCGTGGCAAGCTTGGCGGACAAGGTGCGCATGTCGGCGCGCACGCCTTCGATGGCGGTCTTGAACAGCCCGAGTTCGGCCTCGATGTCGGTAATGGTCTTGTCGGGCACCACGTCCAAGTCGGCCGGTGGCAGCATGACCACCGCGGTACCGACCGCCGCACCCGGCGAACCCGGCACGCCGACGAACTTGGCTTCCTGGATGCCCTTGCCCTGGCGGCCCAGGCCACGGATCGAACCGGTGGCCTCGGCATGGGCGATCACCCCGGCGAGTTGCGCGCTCATGGTCACGAGGAAGGCTTCTTCACCTTCATCGAACTGGCGGCGTTCTTTCTGCTGAATGACCAACACGCCGACGACGCGGCGGTGGTGGATGATCGGCGCCCCGAGGAACGAGGCGTAGCGCTCTTCACCGGTCTCGGCGAAGTAGCGGTAGCGCGGGTGGTCCGCGGCGTTTTCGAGGTTCAGGGGTTCTTCACGCGTGCCGACCAGGCCGACCAGACCTTCATTGGGCGCCATGCTGACCTTGCCGATCGAGCGCTTGTTCAAGCCCTCGGTGGCCATCAGCACGAAACGGTTGGTCTCGGGGTCAAGCAGGTAGACCGAGCAGACCTGGCTGCCCATGGCCTCTTTGACGCGCAACACAATAATCCCCAACGCCGCCTTGAGATCCTTGGCGGAGTTAACTTCCTGGACGATCTTGCGCAGCGTATTGAGCATGGCTCGGGGTCGAACTCCGTCGTCAGTCGCGCGCTAAAAGGCGCGGGGCAAGCTCTTTGAGAGCGCGTCGATACACCTCGCGCTTGAATGTCACCACCTGGCCCAACGGATACCAATAGCTGACCCAGCGCCAGCCATCGAATTCCGGTTTACCGGTCAAATCCATCCGCACCCGCTGCTCGTTGGAGATCAGGCGCAGGAGAAACCATTTCTGCTTCTGGCCGATGCACAGCGGTTGGCTGTGCGTCCTGACCAGGCGTTGCGGCAAACGATAGCGCAACCAGCCCCGGGTGCAGGCGAGTATTTCAACATCTTCGCGCTCCAGGCCCACCTCTTCGTTCAACTCGCGGTACAAGGCGTCTTCCGGCGTCTCCTGGGGATTGATCCCGCCCTGGGGAAACTGCCAGGCATCTTGATTGATACGGCGAGCCCATAGCACCTGGCCGGCATCATTCGTAAGAATGATCCCGACATTAGGACGAAAACCATCGGGGTCGATCACGGCAACAACCTCGCAAACGCATGTCGCCGCATTGTTCCACAAAGGTTGTGAGCGCAGCAACGCGCCGGCCTACGTTATGTGCACTCTTGTGAAAAGTCCGTATTCTGGACGCCTTTCGACAGACTTTTCAGCGAGTAACTGCAATGCGGCTGGCTTTATTCGACTTGGACAACACCCTTCTGGGCGGCGACAGCGATCACGCCTGGGGCGACTACCTGTGTGAGCGCGGCTTCCTCGACGCCGTTGCCTACAAGGCACGCAACGACGAGTTCTATCAGGATTACCTGGCGGGCAAGCTGGATAACGCCGCCTACCTGAACTTCTGCCTGGAAGTATTGGGCCGCACCGAAATGGCCACGCTGGATCAGTGGCACAGCGAGTTCATGCGCGACTGCATTGACCAACTCATGCTGCCCAAGGCCTTCGATCTGCTGGCCAAACACCGCGATGCCGGCGACAAGCTGGTGATCATCACCGCCACCAACCGCTTCGTCACCGGCCCTATCGCCGAGCGCCTGGGCGTCGATACCCTGATCGCCACTGAATGCGAAATGCAGGACGGTCGTTACACCGGGCGCAGCACCGACGTGCCGTGTTTCCGTGAGGGCAAGGTGACACGACTGAATCGTTGGCTGGAAGAGACCGGGTACAACCTGGAGGACAGCTATTTCTACAGCGACTCGATGAATGATTTGCCGTTGCTGGAGCAGGTGGCGAACCCGGTGGCGGTTGATCCGGATCCGAATCTGCGGGCTGAGGCCGAGAAGCGTGGCTGGCCGGTCATTTCGTTGCGCGACTGAAATCGCCTTCGCGAGCAAGCCCGCTCCCACCTACACAACATCTGGTTCACTGAAGACCAAATGTGGGAGCGGGCTTGCTCGCGAATGGAGCGAACCGGTTTAAACGGTCAAACCGGCTTTGCGCCCATCAACCCCGCAATCGCCACGAAACAGACAAAACTGAACAACGCCAAGGCAAAGGTAAACTTGCCCACGCCACCCGGCGTCTTGCGCACTCTATTCAGACGCACCAACAACCAGAACCAAGCCAGTGCCGCCACGGTGTACAGCACGCTAGAGGCCAGCAACCACGTCTGCCCCAACGGCCAGCCCACCAGGTGCACCATCCACCAACCGGTGAACGGCATGCTCAGCAACGCCAGCCCCATCAACAGCCAGATGAACACACGCGGCCGTTGCAAGGTTCGGCTCGCCGCCGTCGCATCGCCATTACGCTTGGCCCGCCAGACCCAGATCCCCAGGCCCAGCGCACTCAACAGCAGGACCACCGTCGCCACCATGTGTGCCATTTTCAGGGCTGTTAACGTTTCCATGGTTCGATTTCCTTATGCCGTGCCCATCAGCGTAGCCGTTCAGCCAAGAAACAGTTGATAAGCCGGGTTGTCGCTTTCATCCCAGTACGGGTAGCCGATCTCTTCCAGCGCCGCCGGCACCAGATGACGCTCTTCGTGGGGCACTTGCAGGCCCGCGACCACACGGCCATCGGCCGCGCCATGGTTGCGGTAGTGGAACATCGAGATGTTCCAGCGCCCGCCCAGCTTGTTGAGGAAGTTGAACAGCGCGCCCGGGCGCTCCGGGAATTCGAAGCGCAGGATCACTTCATCCACCACATGCGCCGCACGGCCACCCACCATGTGACGAATGTGCAGCTTGGCCAGTTCGTTGTCGGTCAGGTCGACCACCGGGAAGCCCTGCTCGTCCAGGCTGGCGATCAACGCGCTGCGCGGGTCGGTGTCCGGGTGCGTCTGTACGCCAACGAAGATGTGCGCTTCGCTGCCGGTGTTGTAGCGGTAGTTGAATTCGGTGATCTGGCGCTTGCCGATGGCTTCGCAGAACGCCTTGAAGCTGCCCGGTTTCTCGGGGATGGTCACGGCGATGATGGCTTCACGGCCCTCGCCCAGCTCGGCGCGCTCGGCCACGTGGCGCAAGCGATCGAAGTTGACGTTGGCGCCGGAGTCGATGGCCACGAAGGTGTACCCGGTGACGCCCCGCTGCTCGACGTACTTCTTGATTCCGGCCACGCCCAAGGCACCAGCAGGTTCGGTGATCGAGCGGGTATCGTCGTAGATATCCTTGATGGCCGCGCAGATCTCGTCGGTGCTGACGGTGATGACCTCGTCAACATGGTTTTTGCAGATATCGAACGTGTGCTGGCCGATCTGGGCCACCGCCACGCCGTCGGCAAAGATGCCCACGGTCGGCAGCACCACGCGCTCGCCGGCGGCCATGGCGGCTTGCAGGCAATTGGAGTCGTCCGGCTCGACGCCGATGATCTTGATGTCCGGGCGCAGGTATTTGACGTACGCCGCGATGCCGGCAATCAGTCCGCCACCACCCACCGGGACGAAAATCGCATCCAGGCGCCCCGGATGCTGACGCAGGATCTCCATGGCCACCGTGCCCTGCCCGGCAATGGTGTGGGGATCGTCATAGGGGTGAATGTAGACGTAGCCTTTTTCGTCGACCAGTTTCAGCGAGTAGGCCAGCGCCTCGGGGAACGAATCGCCGTGCAGCACCACTTTGCCGCCGCGTGAACGCACGCCTTCGACCTTGATCTCGGGGGTGGTCTTGGGCATGACGATGGTCGCTTTCACGCCCAGCACTTTCGCCGCCAGGGCCAGGCCCTGCGCATGGTTGCCCGCCGAAGCCGTGACCACGCCACGGGCGCGCTCTTCATCGCTGAGCTGCGTGAGCTTGTTGTAGGCACCGCGAATCTTGAACGAGAACACCGGCTGCAAGTCTTCGCGCTTGAGCCAGATCTCGTTGCCCAGCCGCTCGGAGAGCTGGCGGGCAGTCTGCAATGGGGTTTCTACGGCAACGTCATAAACGCGCGAGGTGAGGATCTTTTTGACGTACTGTTCAAGCATCGGAAAGCATCACTGAGCGGGTTGGGCAGGACCACGGAGTCTAACCCGGCTTTTGGGCGGGCGACCACACGAATCAAGAGGTTTTAACCTTGCTTGGAGCTATAATGCCGGCCTTTCCGTTCTTACCTTGCCCGCTTCCGGAGCCCGCATGACCCAGGATCAACTCAAACAGGCAGTGGCCCAGGCCGCCGTCGACTTCATCCTTCCGAAACTCGACGACAAAAGCATCGTCGGGGTCGGCACCGGCTCCACCGCCAATTGCTTCATCGACGCCCTGGCCCGGCACAAGGGTGCATTCGATGGCGCCGTCGCCAGTTCCGAAGCCACCGCCGCCCGCCTCAAGGGCCATGGCATTCCGGTGTACGAGCTCAATACCGTCAGCGACCTGGAGTTTTATGTCGACGGCGCCGATGAAAGCGACGAACACCTGAACCTGATCAAGGGCGGCGGCGCGGCCCTGACCCGCGAGAAGATTGTCGCGGCCGTGGCCAAGACCTTCATCTGCATCGCCGACGCCAGCAAACTGGTGCCGGTGCTCGGCGCGTTCCCGTTGCCGGTGGAAGTGATCCCGATGGCTCGCAGCCACGTGGCCCGCCAGTTGGTGAAACTGGGCGGCGACCCGGTTTACCGTGAAGGCGTGCTGACCGATAACGGCAACATCATCCTCGATGTGTTCAACCTGCAGATCACCAACCCGGTGGAGCTGGAGACGCAGATCAACGCGATCGTCGGCGTGGTCACCAATGGCCTGTTCGCGGCGCGTCCGGCGGATCTGCTGTTGTTGGGGACCAGTGAAGGCGTGAAGACCCTGCGCGCGGAGCAAGCCCGCTCCCACATTGGAGGTGGGGTGCAGGTCAGTTTTGCGCTGGTTTCTTGAAGACGTAAAACAGATTCGGTTCGCTCACCAGGTACATCGTACCGTCGTCATCCATGGCGATCCCTTC
>NZ_CABVIY010000011.1 GCF_902498195.1 Pseudomonas fluorescens
GGGAGGGCTTTGGCCTGCCGCTGGCAGAAGCGATGCTGCATCGCTTGCCGGTGATCGTGACGGGGCAGGGCGGGCAGACGGATTTCTGCACCGAGCAGACCGCCTGGCTGATCGACTACCGTTACGAGCGGGCGCGCACGCACCTGCAAGCCAGCGCGTCGGTGTGGTTCGAGCCGAGCGCCGAACACCTGACCGAGCTCCTGGGCGAGTTCTACCAGGCCTGGCATAAAGGCGAGCTGGACAAGCTGACCGCCGAGCGTGTCGAGGCGGCCGATGCGTTGATCCGCAGCCGCTTCACCTGGGCACACGTGGCCCAGGCCAGCATCGAGGCCATTGCCGAGGCCAAGCGTCAGCCATTACTCAAGAAAGCACCGCGGCTGGGCAGCGTCACCACCTGGAACAGCGCCTGCGGCATTGCCACCTACAGCGCCAAACTGCTCGAGCCGGCCTTTGGCCTGGAGTGCCACGTTTTTGCCAACGATGACGCGGTGCTGACCAGCGCCGACCAGGGCAAAATCGAGCGCTGCTGGAGCGCGGGCGACTTCGATCCGCTGGATCGCCTGAAAGCCGCCATCGAGCGCTCCGGCGTGGACACGCTGCTGCTGCAGTTCAACTTCTCCTTCTTCGGGCTGCAGCCGTTCGCCTCGTTGCTGGACTGGGCGCATGGCCGCGGTATCCGTACGCTGGTGGTGTTCCACTCCACGGCCGATGTCCAGCATGGCGACAAGCTCAAGTCGTTGTCCGACATGCGCGAATCGCTGGCCGGTTCAGAGCGCCTGCTGGTGCACAGTGTGGGTGACCTGAATCGCCTCAAAGGCTTTGGCCTGAGCAAGAACCTGCTGCTGTTCCCTCACGGGGTGATTGATACCCCGGCGCCGGCGCCAGGCCCGCGGCAGAACGCCGCCAACCTGAAAGGCAAAACCATCATTGCCAGCTACGGCTTTCTCCTGCCCCACAAAGGCATGCCGGAACTGATCGAGGCCTTCGCGCTGTTGGCCAAGAACGATGCTTCCCTGCACCTACTGCTGGTCAATGCCGAATACCCGGTGCCCGCTTCGGCTGCGCTGGCCGAAACCTGCCGTCAGCGGATTCAGGCGCCGGATCTGGCGGGGCGCGTCACCTTGATCACTGATTACCTGCCGGACGAGGAGTCGCTGGCCTGGCTGGGAATGGCCGATGCCATCGTGTTCCCGTATCAGCACACGCAGGAATCTTCGAGCGCTGCCGTTCGTTGGGGCCTGAGTACCGGTCGTCCGATTTTTTGCACCCCCTTGGCCATCTTCGAAGACGTCGCGGAGGCCGTGACCTTCCTCCCCGGCACTGATAGCCAATCCATGGCAGATGGCCTGCGCAAAAATCTTGACGCCGGCCCGCAGGCGCGGCAGGGCGATTGGATCCGCAACCACGGATGGTCCGCGGTTTCGGCCCGACTGCGTAACCTTTTAATCGCCCTCTCTGCCGAAAGTATTAAAACTTTAGTGGTCAGAAAGTAACCAAATATTTTATTTTTTTTTCAGAAAGTTCCTACAGACAAGATGAAAAAGAAGGAGATCGGCTATTGTTCCGCCGCTAATTTGGCATGTATGATCGCCCGGCAATTGCCAGTTATCACTCTGAAGGACTTAAAAAAAGTCCCGGAAAAATAACTGGTAAAGGGTCAGTGAAAGCTGATTTCCCATAAAGGGGGCCACGGCCTACCGGGACGTGGCAACAGGCTGGGGCCGACGGGCTCTCATCCGAACGGAAGCCTGGATGTCGATATCGACTCATATTGGAGATGAAAACGTAATGGCTATTACTTCTGCACAGATTCAACAGTTGTATGTTGCTTACCTTGGCCGTGCCGCTGACAAAGCTGGCCTGGACTACTGGTCCAAGGAACTGAACGCAGACAAGGCTGTTCTGACTCTGGAAAACCTGCGCGCTAACTTCGTTAACGAGCAACCAGAATACGCAGCTATCTACGGCGGCCTGAACCGTCAAGATACCGTTGTTAAGATCTACAACAACTTGTTCGGTCGTGCTCCTGATGCAGAAGGTCTGGCCTACTGGACTACCGGTGGCGGCGCTTCCGTCAACGCTGACCTGCTGCTGACTGCTTTCGTAAACGGCGCTGGCACTAAAGACTCGGCCGTACTGGCGAACAAAGTTCTGGTTTCCGAAGTTTACACCGCCACTGCTGGCGACAAGTTCCTGGCAGCCGATGCTAAAGCCATCATCGCTGGTGTAGATGATACCGGTACTTCTGTTGGCGCAGCTCTGGACAAACTGACTGACGGTTCCCTGAGCGGTATCGCCGTTCCTGCTGGCGTTGCTCAACTGAAAGCTCAAGAAGTAGCTACCGCTGCTGAAAAAGCATTCACCGACAGCAAAGTGACTGACCTGCTGGCTCTGAGCAAGCAACTGGCTGATCTGTCCAAAGCAAACGCTGAGATCGCTGACGTTGCTGCTTCGACCAACAAGACTTTCACCACTGTTGAAGGTGATCTGACTGCTGCTCTGACTGCTGCTCGTGGCGCTCTGAAGACCGACACCCTGACTGCCAAGGCTGTTGTTGATGCCAAAGCACTGACCGACGCTCGCACTGCATTCGTAACTGATCCTGCCGAGAAAACCACTGCTCTCGACAAAATCAATGCTTACACTGCTGCTAAAGCTGCCGTTGCTGCCAACACTGCTGCCAACCCAGCTGACGCTAAACAAGCAGCTGACACCCTGACTGCTTTCGCAGCCAACACTAACAACGCCGCTGTTTGGAACAAAGCTGCCATCGACTCCGGCCTGGCCGTTGACGACACCGCTGCTGCCGCTCTGACTGGCCAGCAAGTCTACGACGCGCTGAAAGGTGCTGATGCCACTACTGCAGCCAAAATCAACGCTGCTTTCGGTAGCATCACTGCCTACACCGCAGTAAAAACTTTGGCTACTAAAGATGCTGCCGCTGCTAAAGCTGCCGCTGACTTCACCAAGGCTGATACTGCTCTGGCTGCTGGCACTGGCCTGGCTTGGAAAACTGCATACAACACTGATGCAACTACCAAAGCTCAGCTGGAAGCTTCCAAAGCCCTGGACGCTCTGGATAACTCCTACAAAGCTATCGACACAGCGCACACCGCTCTGGAAACCAGCAAAACTGATGCTGATACCGCAGTAGCTGGCAACACTACTCTGGTTAAAGCTGTAGCTGCAGCCGGTGTTACCGACAAAGCTGACGTGTTCTACTTCGATCATAAAATCGCTACTGGCGACGATATCTCGATCAACTTTGAAGCCAAAGACTCCCTGTACCTGGGCAACGGCTACACTCTGAACAAGTCCGCTACCATCGACGCTACTGGCATCCACGGTGCCAACAACAGCGCTCTGGAAGTGTTCTTCTTCAAAGCTGCTGATGGTTCGATCAAAGCTGTTGTCGAAACTGCTGCTGAAGGCAACACCACTGTTGTAGACAACACTCTGGTAGCAAACGCTACTGACAAAGTTGCTGTCATCACTTTGGCTGGCGTTACCGATGTTAACCAAGTTACCTTCGCTAACGGCATCATCAGCCACGTTGCTTAATAAGCACTGTGATTGATTGCCCAACGGGCTTCGGCCCGTTGTTGGTTGTTTGAAAAAACCCGCCCCTTAAAAGGCGGGTTTTTTTATGACCGGAGAGTGCGTATCCTCTGGCCCTTTCTTCTGTACCGGACTGCCTGATGAACTGGAACCTGATTCTCAACTTCACTCGCCAGGATCTGATCGACAGGCATTCTGCTTCCATGCTCGGCGCGGCCTGGACCTTTATCCTGCCGCTGATCAACATCCTTATTTTCACCCTGGTGTTCTCCAGCATCATGGGCATGCGCCTGGGCGGGTTGGGCCAGGACCTGGGGCCTTGGGGCTATAGCGTCTACCTGGTCAGCGGCTTGCTGGCCTGGAACTGTTTTGCCGCCACGCTGACGCGTATTACCCAGGTTTTCCACGAAAAAGCCCACCTGATCGGCAAAGTCCGGATGTCGTTGTGGACGCTGCCTTTATATGTCGTGCTGAGCGAAACGGTGCACTACCTGATCGCCACCGGCTTCTTCATGATTTTCCTGGTCGCCATCGGCTTTAACTTCACCTGGAGTTTGCTGTGGTGGATCCCGATTTTCCTGTGCCAGCAATTGCTGGCCTATGCGCTGGGCATCACCTGCGCGATCCTCTCGGTGTTCATGCGTGACATCAAGGAAGTGGTCGGCGTGGTTGTCCAGTTCTGGTTCTGGCTGACGCCGATTGTGTATGTCGCCAACATCCTGCCCGGCTTCATCCAGCACCTGGTGGCACTTAACCCGTTCTACCACCTGGTGCTCGCGTACCGCGCCGCGCTGATTACCGGGCAAATGCCCAACCTGTTTGCGATCGGCATGCTGACGCTGTTCTCGCTGGGCTTGCTGGCCGTTTCGATCTGGGTCGGCCGCCGCCTCGAGCGCGATATACGCGACTTCCTGTAACCGCAACGCCGTCGAAAACTGCAGCGGGCGCCTGGCCCGCTGTGCGTGCCAGCACTTCACCAAGTAGCCCTAATGATCTTCAGTTCGTATGAATTCCTGCTGCTGTTTTTTCCGGCGGTTTACGGTCTGTTTCTGCTGTTGCGGCATTTGCGGCTCGAGCAGCCGGCATTGGCAATGCTGGTCATTTCCTCGCTGGTGTTTTATGGCATGTGGAGCTGGCGTTACCTGGGGCTGCTGCTGGGGTTGATTGTCATCAACTACCTGTTGGGCCTGCAGCAGGTGAGAACCCGGCGCAAGTTCTGGCTGGTGGTGGCGGTGGTGTTCAACCTGGCGGTGCTGGCGTACTTCAAGTACGCGGGGTTTTTCTTCTCTTTTCTGCCGTCTTCCGCCAGTTGGCACATCATTTTGCCGCTCGGCATTTCCTTTTTTACCTTCCAGAAAATCGCCTGGCACATGGACCTGTACCGCCGCCGCCTGCCGGACACGGGCACGGTGCTCGAGTACAGCTTCTTCGTGTGCTTTTTCCCGCAGCTGATCGCCGGCCCGATTGTCCACGCCCGGACGCTTTTTCCGCAGATAGCCGCGGGCTGGTTCAATCGGCCGCTGACCTGGCAGCTGGGTATTTCGCTGCTCACCGTGGGCCTGATGAAGAAGGTGCTGCTGGCGGATCCGCTGGCCCCCGGCGTCGCCGCGCTGTTCGATCAAGCCCAGGCAGGGGCCGCGTTGCCGGCGCCGAGTGTGCTGCTGGCCGGGTTGAGTTACGGCCTGCAACTGTATTTCGATTTCTCCGGCTATGCGGACATGGCCATTGGCTTGGGCCTGATGTTCGGCATCAAGCTGCCGGCGAACTTCCGCTCTCCCTATAAGAGCGCCTCGATCATCGAATTCTGGCGGCGCTGGCACATCACGTTGTCGCATTTCCTGCGTGACTACCTGTACATCACGCTGGGCGGCAATCGGCGTGGGCGCCTGATGGCCAACAGCAACTTGATGATCACCATGCTGTTGGGCGGCCTTTGGCATGGCGCGGGGTGGCAGTTTATTTTGTGGGGCGGCCTGCATGGCCTGTTGTTGGTCATCAACCATTATTGGCGGCACCTGAGCGGCTGGCGGCTGCCGCGCGTTGCCGCCGTGCCGTTGACCCTGTTGGTGGTGATGCTGGCCTGGATTCCGTTCCGGGCCGACTCACTCACCACCAGCCTGCACCTGTTCAAAGGGCTGGCCGACTGGCGCTGGACCTGGGATTTCGAGCCTTTGGTGCTGCTGCGGGAAGTGGCCAGCATGCACATCGACAAGAGCTTGCCCTGGGTCTGTGTGGCGCTGCTGGCGGTGGTGCTGACCCTGCCGGGCAGCCGCCGCCTGTGCCTGATGCTGGGCGCCTTGGGCCGAGGCCTGCTGGTGACCGTCGGTTTGTTCATGGTGCTCAAGGCGCTGGCCGGGGCACCGGATCGCGCCTTCCTGTATTTCAACTTCTGAGGTGGCCATGAAAACTGAGATGTCATCTCGTGGTTTTCTACGGGGCGCCTTGCTTGGCCTGGCGTTGATTGGCGGGCTGTGGCTGTTGATGCTGGCCGGGCAGCTCGGGCGCCCTGTGCCCAGTACGCATTGGGTCGAAAAGGCCTATGAGCACAAACTGACCCAGGCGAACGCCATCGAACAACCCAAGGTGCTGGTGGTGGCGGGCTCCGCGGCCATGTTCGGCGTGGATTCCACCGCCGTGGCCGAGGCTCTGGGCCGTCCGGTGGTCAACCTGGGCGTCAATGCCGGGATCCTGCCGCCCTACATCCAGAGTTACGCCCGCCAGGCGATCAAGCCCGGCGACTGGGTTGTGCTGCCAGTGGAATACCCGATGTTCCATGGTCGCTATTCGATCAACATGTCCTTTATCGATTACTGGTGGGGGCACCCGGGTTTTCGGCACCTGGACGTGAACCTGGTGCAGCTGGCCCAGGTGTTCTGGCTGACCCCGGTGCTAAGGGCCGTCGATGGCTACCGGGGCTTGCCGCCGGGCTTCAAGGTCAGTGGTTTGTACGGCCCACAGAACCTCGACCTGCACGGCGATCAGGTCAACACCCAATCCAGCCAGCAGGAAGTGTGGATGCGTGAGTTGGTTGAGCGTTCCGGGGTTGAACGCTATGGCGCGCAAGCCCATGGCTGGAACGCCAACTGGGCCAGTTGGAAGGCCTTGGCCGATGAGGTGACGGCGGCCGGTGGCTGTGCCGTGTTCGTGCCGCCGCCGATGCTCGATCGAGCGGAATATCACCAGGGCAAAGAGCACCGTTACTACGCCGCCCTGGCGGAGCAGGCGCGTTCACACGGGCTGAACTATGTCGGCTCGCCGCTGGATACGCTGTATCCGATGGACCGCTTCTTTGACACCAACTACCACCTCAACGCCGCCGCCCGAACCCTGTACACCCGTCACCTGATCGAACTGGTCAAGCCAGAATTCGATCGGTGCAAGGCGCATTAGGGCAGGGCAAGCAAGGGCTCAATCGGTGTGTTTGACCTGTTCGCGCCAGTAGTCCAGCAATTGCTGCAGGGTCTGCTCCAGCGGGATGCTCGGTGTCCAGCCGGTGCATTGCATGAGGCGGGTGCTGTTGCCGAGGGCGACCGGAATGTCGGAAGGGCGCAGGCGTTCAGGGTCCAGTTCCACGGTGATGGTGGCGCTGCTCAACGACAGCATCAGGTCCAGCACCTGCAGGATCTGCAGCGAGCGGCCGCTGGCGATGTTCACGCAGCTCGGGTGACCCGGCTTGTCGGCCAGTTTCAGCAGCTCGATGTAGGCGCTGCAAACGTCCTGGACGTCGAGGAAATCCCGGGTGGCTTCCAGGTTGCCGACTTTTAGCACCGGTGCCTGCTGGCCGGCTTCGATCAGGGCGATCTGCCGGGCGAACGAAGCGCTGACGAAGTCAGGGCTCTGCTGGGCGCCGATGTGGTTGAACGGGCGGGCGATCACGCCCTTGATGCCCTGGCGGAAGTATTCGCGGAACGCGCTTTCGGCCGCTACCTTGCTGGCCGCATAAGGGTTGAGTGGCTCGCACGGCGTCAGCTCATCCAGCGCCAGGCCGGATTTGAACGCGGCGCCGTAGACTTCCGACGAGCTGGGGAACAGCACGAAGGCCTCCGGCGCTTGCAAGCGGATCGCTTCAAGCAGGTTCATGCTGCCCATGACGTTGGTCTGCCAGGTGCGCAGCGGTTCCTTGAAACTGGTGGGCACATGGGAGACGGCCGCGAGGTGCACCACGTGAGTGGGCTTGGCCCGGGCCACGGCCTGCTCCAATGCGTTCGCGTCGCGGATGTCGCACACCAGGTGTTCATCGGCGCCGTGGTCGGCCCGGGGTTCGCTGCTGCTCAGCGCGATCACCTGATAGCCCGCGTCCTGCAGGCGGCGCGTCAGTATCTTGCCAACGAAGCCGTTAGCGCCGGTGAGTAGTAGACGTGGCATCCGGTTTTGCTCCATCGCAAGGCGGTAAAAATTCAAGCTGACCCAGCCACTGCACCAGCGCCGCGCGCAGGTTGTCGCGCTCGTAGCGCTGCAAGTTGCGCAGGCCGGCCGCGATCGTCGTTTCCCGCAGGCCTGGCTCGGTATTGAGCAAGTGGCAGGTCAACGCGAAGACGATCGGGTCGTCGCTGTCCAGCAGCAGTCCACCTTCGCCCAGGGTATCGGGGATGTTGGAACGTGCCTGTGTGACCACCGGAAGCGAGGCATAGTTCGCCTCCAGCAGCGGCATGCAAAAGCCTTCGTGGGCGCTGGCACACCAGTATTGATGGGCATTGCGGTACAGCCAGCGCAACTCCGGTTCGGAGCATTTGCCGACCAGCAGGACCTGGTCCTGCAGGCCCAGATCAAAGATGTACTGCTCCAGGCCCCGGGCATAGGCTTCGCTGGTGGTGCCGCCGACCAGGATCAGGCGTTGCGGCGGTTCGCTGGATTCAGCCTGCTTTTGCAACTGCAGCAGATGGTAAAACGCCTCGATCAGCAGGTACTGGCGCTTGTTCTCCGCCAGGCGACCGACCGCCAGGTAATACCGCGTACCGCTCGCTTGCCGGGCAATGAACCCGGGTTCGGCGGTCGAGCCTTCCAGGCGGCGGGTATCGACCAGCAGCGGCAAGGTCTTGCTGCGCGGGTAGCCGGCGGCAATCAGCTCGCTCTGGTTCAGCGGCGAGTCGGCCAGGGCATGGACGAATTCGTCACGCCATAGCTCAAGCTGCTCCAGGCCCAGCTCTGCGTAGCGACGCAGGCCGCCTCCGGCGGGGAAGAACTCTGGCGGCGTGATGTTGTGATAGACCAGTGCCTTGGGGCAGCGCTGGTCCAGCAGCCATGGGCCGTGATCGTGGCCCATGGAATGGTGATACAGCAGCAGCGAGCACTTGGACGGATGAAAGGTGCGTGCCGGCAGCACTTCGCCGGCCATCTGCTCGGGGATGTTGAAGCTGTAGATGTGCGACTCGTAACCCAGGTCGCGCAGCAGGCTTCGAGTGAACAGCAGGCCGTTGGTAACGCCGTCCCCGGCGGCAACGCTGGGGGCGAATTGATCGATGCGAACTGGTGTCATGTCAGGCTCTTGCTGGCCACTACGGCGTAGTCCTGAGGACCGTAGAACAATGCATCGCAACGGCGAGCGACTTCAGAATCTTCATTGAGTGCGTATTCGCGCGGGATCGGGTTGAGGCGATGGATCTGTACCTGCTCGAAGCCCTTGAACTCCACCAGGAACTCGGTGAAGGCCGGCGGCAGCGGGTGCAGGTGCGTCGGGTCGGTGTAGAAGTGCGTGGCGGCACTGACCAGGTTTTCCGGGTTCGGTGTCTCGAAGATGATCACGCCGCCGGGAGCCAGTACGCGCTGGCATTCGTCGAGCAGGGTGTTGAATTGCTCGAACGTCAGGTGCTCGATCACATGGAACGCGGTGACCGCCGCCAGGCTGTTTTCCGGCTGCTGGGCCAACCACACCAGGGCGTCCTGCTGCACGGCGCTCAAACCCTGCTCGTGACAGGCCTCGACATTCATCGAGTTCAGATCGACGCCGATGCGCGAGTAATGTTCGGGCAACATTTGCAGCCATTCACCACGGCCGCAGCCGATGTCCACCAGCGGCAAACCGCGGCTGAGCGGCATGATCGCGTCGAGGATCGGCAGGTAATAGGACTGGCGGCCACGGATGGTTTCGGCGTCGCCACGGAAACGGTTTTCGAAGGCCAGGTAAAAGCTGTCCGGGATGCTGCTCTGGTGTTGCAGGACAGCCGGTACCGCGGCGGCCGTGTCGTGCGGCGTGGCGACGGCCACCTGGCGCGGCTGGCGTTCCAGCTGTTGCAGGCGGGCGCGCAGTTCCTGCTGGACGGTCCGGGACTGTTTCAGCTCGGCTTCCAGGCGGGCGATTTCCTGCGCTTTGAACTGCTCGAACTGCTCTGCCTGGCGCTTTTGCGCTTCGTGGTGCTCCTGCAGGACCTTTTGGTGGTCGAGCAGATAGGTGTTGAGCTCCTGCAGGTATTTCTGCTGGGCATCATGCTGGTTCTGCACTAGATCCTTGTGGCCCAGCAGTTCGCCGTTGTGTTGCTTGATCTGGCGGGTCAGCAGGTCCATGCGGGCGATGTAATGGCGGTTGCGCGCCTCGTTCAGCATCATGCCGTAGGCGCTGAGCATCAGCTTGCCCACCACCGGGATGCGGCGAATGGTGTTCTTCAGGCGTGCTCGGCGCAGGCCTTGTACATCCGCGTTGTGTGCGATGCCTTCGGGCGAGTAACGCATCTCGGCCAGGACCTCGAACTTGTCCCAACCGGAACGCAATTTGTTCAGGGTGCCCTGCAGCTCAGCGTTCTCGGCCTTGCGACCGATCAGGGTCGGGTAAGCGGCGCGGGCCAGGGCCTCGTCTTCCAGCTGGATCAGCTGCATCCAGCCATACGGGCGGTCGTAGCGCTCGGCCGGCGAAGGGTTGAAGACCGGAAGCGCGCGCTCGCTGTTGCCCAGCCGATAACGCTCGACCTCGGCCTCGATGCGACGGTTGAGTTCCTGGAAGTCGAGGTCCGGGTTATTGGGTATCAGCATTGCTTACAGTTCCGTTGAAAGTCTCGGAGGGCAGGGGATTTCCTGGAGCGTCGGTGCCAGGTCGCAGACGCCGGCGAAGAATGTCCCGGTAATACCGGCCACCTCGAAGCCAATGGCGTTGTCCCGCCAGTGGTAACAGTTAATGGTGTGATCGGCGCCGTCATGCAGGGCAAGGGTGATTGTATATTTGCCCGGCGCCAGTCGCATCGGGAAGCTGTAGCGCAGGTGCTTGCGCTCACCGTTGACCAGGGCGATCGGGAAGCTCAGGTAGTGGCTGTTGGTACCGAAGATGTCCTGGCCGAAGCGGTCGCGGATCATCAGGCCCAGCGAAACATCCGGCAGGTCGGACTGCGCGGCGATCGTCACGTCCAGGGTGCCGGTGTCGCCACTGGCCAGGATCGAGGTTTGCGAGTTCTGCCCGCAAAAGGTGACGTCTTCGAGAATCGCCTGGCGCGAGCCGTAGCCGGCTTCCAGCAACTCACGTTCGCTGTAGTCCTCTTCGTCGGCACCCAGCAACTGGTTATAGATGTTGACGGCGTCTTCAGGGTCGCCGTCGGCCACGATCTTGCCTTCGCTCAGGACGATGGCGCGATCGCAAATCATCTTGACCGCATTCAGGTCGTGGGAAACGAAGATGATCGAGCCGCCGTTGGCACGGAATTCCTTGATGCGGCGCATGCACTTCTGCTGGAAGTGGCCGTCACCGACCGACAGGGCTTCGTCGATCAGGAAGGTGTCCGGGTTGGCATGGATGGCAATGGAGAACGCCAGGCGCATGTTCATGCCCGAGGAATACGTGCGGATCGGCTCATGGATGAACTCACCCAGTTCCGAGAACTCGACGATCGCCTGGCGACGCTCCTCGATCTGCTGGCGCGTCATGCCCAGCAGCAGGCCGTTGCCGGTGATGTTCTGCAGGCCGCTCAGGTTGGGGTCGAAACCCGTGCCCAGTTCCAGCAGACCGGTCACCCGCCCCGTGATTTTGATCTGGCCCGCGTCGGGCAGCAGGACGCCGTTGAGCATCTTCAGGAGCGTGGACTTGCCGGCGCCGTTGCGGCCCAGAATGCCCAGCGTTTCGCCGCCGGCAACACGAAACGAGATGTTGTCTAACGCCTTGTGTGTGCGGTGGAAGCTGCGGCGCATGACGACTTCTTTGAGTCGGTGCCAGGGTCTGTTGTAGAGCTTGAACTCTTTGCAGACGTTTTCCACTTCAAGCATGCATGTAACTCTTCAATAGGTATGACATTTCGAAAAATGGCCCAATGGGCGGTATGTCATGGGAATCAGGGGGCGGAGACTAGCATGCGCAGCCATTTCGAGCATTTAATGCGTGAAAAGGCGGGCGATTGGTTGCCGGATTGAGGACCTGAACGCCCCCCCGGTAAAGACAACAAAATCCTCTGTTTATCGATGGTTATCGAGCGCGCACCGAGAAGAAAGCTGCGAACAAGTCCTCAACCGTGCTGAAATACGCCAGCCTTTGGTGGCGTGTGATTCGAGTTTAACAATCGGAAAATTCGACCCGTCTTGCCAGAAATACCGACTCCACGCGTGTGCAACTGAAAACTGCACGCGATAGGAGCCGTTATTGCCTGTGCGGCGATTAATTCAATTTTTAGAAGGAGGCCGCTTTGAGTGGTAGTCCGAAAATAATATTTGCTAACCAGCTTCGAGGCATCGCCGCAATCATGGTGGTGCTATCGCATCTTGGTTGCGTTTTTTGGGCCGCCAAGGAAACGGTCTCGTTCTACACCGGTGCACCGCCCGCCGAGGGCTCGCAGCCGTTTATTTCCAACTTCATTAATACCCAGCACTGGAATTTTGGCGCGCTCGGGGTCGCTATCTTTTTTTTGATCAGCGGCTTTGTGATCCCTATGTCACTTGGCGCAGGTGGGCGATTAAACTTTATCGTTTCGCGCTTTCTCAGGATTTACCCCACCTACATTATTGCGTTGTGCGCCGGCTTATTTGCGGTCTGGCTGTCATGCCAGTATTGGGGGCGTCCGTTCATGTGGGACCTGCCGACCGTCATGCACAACATGTTGTTGGTCCACACGCTCAGCAACGCACCCTCAGTGGACCTCGTTAACTGGACGTTGGCGATCGAGCTGAAGTTTTATCTCGTAGCCTGCCTCATGGGCGGCCTCATTGTGGCTGGCCGGGTCTGGCCACTGCTGGCGTTTTCAGCCTTGGTGTTTATCGTAAATAAATGGATTAAAACCCCGCTGGGCACCGAACTGATGTTTGTCAGCTTCATGATGTTGGGCGTCTTATTTAACTATTTATTCAGGCAACTGATCACGACGTTAGAGTTCTTCATCAGCACGGGCATCATCTTTGCGTTTTTTCTGCTTGGGTGGGATGCGACGATTTGGCCAGATGCCTTTTTTCAGGTTGCGCCAAACTACCTGTATGGCTACGTGATCTTTTCAATGGCCTATGCGTTGCGCTCACATTTCCGTGACATACGCGTGCTGGACTTTTTTGCAGACATTAGTTATCCGCTGTATATCGTTCATTCTCTGATCGGTTATTCCGCCATGCGGATTCTCTTCGATAACGGATATCAGCTTCGTGTCGTAGCCCCCGTTACGGCCTTGCTTATCATTGCTGTCGCCTACGCATTGCACGTCCTGGTCGAAAAACCAACGATGTTGCTTGGCAAGCGAATCAGACGGTCCCGGCAGTTGGCCTACGCTTAACGGTGGCAAAGCGCGCAGGCATTTTTACAGGTTCGCTATGAGCCTTTTCAAATGCCTGAGTGGTTCACTTCCAGGCGATTAGTCGCTGCACCCAGCCTACTAAAACGCTTTAGCCGTTTTTCAGCACTTTGCGATACACATCCAGCGTCTGCCTGGCGCATTCATTCCAGTTGTAGTGATGGGCGCGGGCCAGGCCGAGCTGGATTTTCTCTTCGCGCAGCGTCGACTGGTTCAGCACGTCTTGCATGGCGGCACTGATGCTCTCGACGCTGTAAGGGTCGACCGGCCATGCCGCATTGCCGCTGACCTCGGGAACCGAGGTGCTGTTGGAGGCGATCACCGGGCATTGTGCGGCGAACGCCTCGATCACCGGCAAGCCGAAGCCCTCATACAACGATGCGAACACCAGCGCGCTGGCGCTTTGCAGCAAGGCCAGGACGTCCGATTGCGGCAGGTAGCTGAGCCAGCGGCCTTCGCCTTTCTGCTCCAGGGCATGCAACTGCGGCAGCAGTTCTTCATTGTTCCAGCCATCCCGTCCAACAATGACCAGCGGATGCGCCTTGCGCACCGCGTCGGGCAGTTGCTGGAAGGCTTGCAGCACCCGCAGCAGATTCTTGCGCGGTTGCAGGGTGCCCACGAACAGGAAGAACCCGGGCTGCAGGCCATGCTTGTCGAGGACGGCGCGGCGTTGTTCGGCTTCGATGCGCTCGAAGTAGACCGGCTCCACGCCCAATGGCGTCACGCTGATGCGCTCGGGGGCGATCTTCAGGTGCTCGACCATGTCCTGCTTGCTGTAGTCGGAAATGGTGATGATGTGGTCGGATTTGCGGATCGCGGTGGCGAACAGCCAACTCTTGAGGCTGCGCAGGTCGTTCTTGATCCACTCGGGGTGCAGCATCGGGATCACGTCCATGATGGTCGCGACCGTGGGCACACCGGCAATGCGCGGGATATGGTGATCGGTCGCATGGAACAGATCGATGTCCCGGGCAATCGCCCGCGAGTTAGGCAATGGCAGCTTGAGAATGCCGCTGAGCAGCGCATGCACCGGGTAACGCACGGCCAGCTGCTTGGGCGTACCGCAGGCCATCGATGGCAAGTCGCGACCGAATGCATAGGGTTTTAGCTGGATATCGGAACCGCTGCCCTGGATGGTCTGGCCCAGGCCATCCCATAACGCACGTGAGTAAGTTCCAATACCGTCCAGGTGTCCAGCGCGCTCGCCGGCAGCCCAGACCGTACAGCTCAAGCCAATCTTCATTCTTCAACGATCTCGATCAACGAATTGCAGAAATGGCTCGCCGGCCAGTGACCTGATTTCATGGTGCAGAGGTGATTGGAAATCAGGGCGCGGAGCCTAACATGACTGAGAGATTCAGGCATTTTTAGCGATTCACCCGCCATTAGCCTGCAACATCGTCATCCGTGTTCATACCCGGTCTTCATGTCGCTATCCATATTGCATCCCTATTACACCCCCCGGATAATGTCTGCCCTTCGCTACGCCCTCGTGGCACAAGACTGGAGCTTCTATGTTTACCCCTGTAATCCTGGCTGGCGGTAATGGTTCACGTTTGTGGCCTTTGTCGCGTCAGAGCTTTCCCAAGCAGTTTCTCGCCCTGGATGGGCAAGATCAGGGGACGATGTTTCAACGGACGTTGGCTCGCCTGCAGGGGCTGGAGCATTCACCCGCGATCATCGTGAGTAACGAGCAGCATCGTTTCATCGTCGCCGAGCAGCTGCGGGTGGCGAAGATGACCAGCCGCCGGATCATCCTCGAGCCGCTGGCGCGCAATACCGCACCGGCGATTGCCCTGGCGGCGCTGGAAGCCACGGCCAATGGCAGCGATCCGATCCTGCTGGTGCTGGCTGCCGACCACCATATCCATGACGAAAAAGCCTTCCGTGAAGCGGTATCCAAGGCTCAGGTTTATGCGGAAAAAGGGCATTTGGTGACGTTCGGCATCACGCCAACCCACGCCGAAACCGGTTTTGGCTACATCCAGTGCGGGGCCGCTATCGACCAGGGCGGTTTCGCGATCGCCGCCTTCAAGGAAAAGCCTTCGCTGGAAGTGGCCGAGGAGTACCTGTCTTCGGGTGCTTATCTGTGGAACAGCGGCATGTTCATGTTCCGCGCGTCGGTGTTCCTGGCCGAGCTGAAGAAGCATCGCCCGGACATTCTGGCTACCTGCCACGTGGCGCTGGAACACGCCCAGGCGGACAGCCACTTCCTGCATGTGCAATCCGAGCATTTCGTGATGTGCGCCGATGAGTCGGTGGACTATGCCGTGATGGAGCACACCGACACCGGTTTGGTGGTACCGCTGGATGCCGGCTGGAACGACCTGGGCAGCTGGGCGGCGATCTGGGACGTTGGCCCGCACGACGCGGACAAGAACCGCCTCGAAGGCGACGTGATGGCCATCGATACCCGCAATTGCCTGGTGCAATCGCACCACCGTCTGGTGGCCACCGTCGGCCTTGATGACTTGATCGTCATCGAAACCAAGGACGCCGTGCTGGTCGCCAACAAAAACGACAGCCAACAGGTCAAGGACGTGGTCAAGCGCCTGCTGGTCGAAGAGCGCGCCGAGTTTGTCACGCATCCACTGGTCAACCGCCCGTGGGGCCATTACGACACCGTCGACAAGGGCGAGCGCTATCAGGTCAAACGGATCAGCGTGTTGCCAGGCGAGTGCCTGTCGTTGCAGATGCACTACCATCGCGCCGAGCACTGGATCGTGGTGTCCGGTACGGCTCGGGTGATCTGTGGTGACAATGAGTTGATTCTTTCCGAGAACCAGTCCACCTATATCCCGCTGGGGGTCAAGCATTCGCTGTCGAACCCGGGCAAGGTGCCGTTGGAATTGATCGAAGTGCAGTCCGGGGTTTACCTGGGCGAAGACGATATCGTGCGTTTCGAAGACCGTTATGGACGCCTGGCTAAATAATTAGCGGTCCCGTGTTCATGATGAAAAAGGGCAGCCTCGAGGCTGCCATTTTTGTTGGCCGTGAAGCCGGGTTTTACCCCGGCAGGTGTATCACTTCCTTCTTAGAAGTGCAGGTCCCAGTCTGTGGTCGCCAGCTTGTGCCCGGTCATTTCAACCGAGGTTACAAAGCCATTTGCCACGTCAGCGATGGTGCTGCCGTTGTTGAGCGCATTAACCCAGTAGGCCTTGCCTTCAGCGTCTGCGGCACGGCCAAAGACAGCCTGATAGAGCACGTCGACATCGTGGCTGGCATCACCGTTGAGGCCGAAACCGCGGGCGATGCTTTCCGCGTTGCCGAGGATGTTGACGGTGATGGCCCCAAGGGACGCGCCGTTGGATTGCAGCCCCCCCCAGTAGTCGAAGCCACCGATATCGGCCTGGCGCCCAAGAACGTTGTTGTATAGTCCGGCAAGGATGGTTAATTCGTCACGGCTCTGCACGGCAACCGCACCGTCGTTGAACATGATGTTTTCAGTGTTGGTGACGGTGATTTGCTGAGTCGGATCGGCTTTGTCGGTGACCAGTACATAACCGTCATATTGGTCGATGCTGTAGGCCGACTGTGCCTTGGTGAACACGGCCACATCGTTACCGGCCCCCGCGTTGAGATGGACAGATGTGGCGGTGCTCAGCGGGTTTTCATGGGTGATGTTGATATTGTTGACGCTCGCCGTCCCTGCGCCGGAAGCCGTTCCGGTGGGGGTCAGACCATACTGCAGTTGATCGTCACCGGCACCGGCGAAGACCTGGCTAGGCGTGCTGTTGGCGAGGATGAACGTCTGGCTGGCGGCATCACCGGTGAGGATCTGGCCGGCTGTGCTGCCGGTCACTGAAACCGCACCGACCATGGCGGCGAAGTCGACTTTGTCCAGGACGATGCTGCTCTTGCTCGCCAGTGCGCTGGTGTCGACCACCAGCGCTGTGTGTTGCGAGGCGCTGGAAGTGCCGGTCAGGGTCAGTGGTGTCGATGACGTGGCCAAGGTGTTCTGCACGATGATGGTGTTCACCAGTAACGGCACGTCAGGCGACAACAGGGTGAGGAATTCAGTGCCGTCGCCAGTCAGATGGTTTTGGTCCTTGGCATCATGGGTGGTCGTTTGCGCTTTAATCGCAGCAATCAACGCTTCCAGCGAGTTGCCTGCAGGCAGACTCGCGCCGCCAATCGATGTCAGGCCGGTGCCAATGGGCACCTGGATGGTCAGCAGGGCAGCGCCGTTGGCCGTGACCAGCGGAATATCCGCCACATTAGGGTTACCCACGGTGCTCCCTTCGCCGTCGGACACCACAGGAATAATCACCGACGTCCCGGTACCGCCACCTGGCAACGTAACAGGGGTCGAGGTGACCGGCACGCCGTCGACCACTGTCGGCGTTGTGGGCTCTGTCGGGGTCACCGGCGCCGCGACGATGGACAGTACCAGGGCGCTGCTGGCATTGGAGACATTGCCCGCGACGTCTACCTGCTTAACCGTCAGGCTGTGGTTGCCCAATGACAAGGCATTGCTGGTGATGCTCCACACACCCAGATTATTGGCCGTGCCAGTGCCCAGTAGGGTGATGCCGTCAGTGTCGTAGAGCTTGACGGTGCTGTTGGCTTCGGCGGTACCGGTGATGATCGGACGGTTGGCGTAGGTAATGCCATCGCCCAATGTGCCCGTGTCACTGGCTGGTGCGAGGATCACATCAGCCGGCGCCGCTGGAGCCGTGTTTTGAATGCTGACGGACAGTGATGTGCTCGCTCCGGAACCGTTACCTGCCGCATCGACCGCTTTGGCGGTCAGTGTGTGGGTGCCGCTGGCCAGGGTGCTGCTGGTGATGCTCCACACACCCAGGTTATTGGCCGTGCCGGTTCCCAGGATGGTGGTGCCGTCGGTGTCGAACAGCGTGACCGTGCTGTTGGCTTCGGCGGTACCGGTGATGATTGGCGTGCCGAGATTTGTAATGCCGTCACCTGGCACGCCCGTGTCGCTGGACGTGGCCAGGGCCAGGCCCGTCGGCGCGGCAGGCGCGGCGGTATCGATTGTTAGGCTTTTTACGACGCTGGCTGACGATACGTTGCCTACCTCATCAACCGCCTTGGCCGTAATGGTATGAGCTCCGCTACTCAGTGCGGAGCTGGTAATGCTCCAGGCCCCGAAGCCGTCGGCAGTCACCGTGCCGAGCACTGTGGTGCCGTTGGTGTCGAACAGCGTGACGGTGCTGTTGGCTTCAGCCGTACCGGTGAATACCGGCGTGGTGGTGCTGGTAATGCCATCGGTGTTCGAGGCGCCGCTGTCACTGCCTGGCGACAGGACAAGCGTCGGTGCCGACGGTGCAGTGCGATCAAGCGCATAGGTTTGGCCGCTGGTGAAGCCACCGGCGATTTCCACCGAGGATCCGTTCTGGATGCCGGTGCCGCTGCTTTTGAGGTCCAGTCTCAACGTGCCGTCGCCGGCCAGGCCATTGACGTTGACCGTGTAGGTGATGTTGTCGGCGGTGGTGACGCTGGCAATGGTTCCGGTGGCGGCTCCGGAGGAGGCCAGTGTGAAGTCAGACTGATCCACACCGGTGACTGCTTGGCTGAAGGTCACGGTGTAGTTCACGGACGAGGCGGCATGATCGACCGCCGCGTCGGTCTCGCGCACGATGGAACTCACCGCAGGGCTGTCGGTGACGCTGATGGTCAATGCCTGGAATGCGTCGTTGCCGGCTGCGTCGCTAGCCTTGAGGTAGATGTGATAAGTGCCAATGGCCAGATTCTGCGCAG
Organism: Pseudomonas fluorescens; assembly: GCF_902498195.1. Lineage (GTDB taxonomy): Bacteria > Pseudomonadota > Gammaproteobacteria > Pseudomonadales > Pseudomonadaceae > Aquipseudomonas > Aquipseudomonas fluorescens_BU. The sequence goes on from NZ_CABVIY010000011.1 coordinate 18,960, forward strand.
CAATGAGATTGCCGTTGGAGATCGAGAACTTCGCGTTGTCAGCATCATTGGTGGTATCGCCAGTGGCCAGACCGTAGCTTACCGAATGGGCATCGGTGCTCGACAACGTGGCCAATGTCGCGCCGTTGATCGCCGCCACGCTACTGATCGAGCTTGAACTCAGGGCAAGGTCCGTCGGGGCACTTTTGTCGATATTCACCGTAAGGCCCGACGATGCTGACGACGTGTTGCCGGCAGCGTCCGTGGCCTTGACGGTGATTGAGTGCGTGCCAGACGCGAGCGCCGAGGTGGCGATGCTGTAGATGCCACTCCCGTTGGCCGTGCCGGTTGCCAGTAGCGTGGTGCCGTCAGTGTCGTAGAGTTTGACGGTGCTGTTGGCTTCGGTCGTACCGGTGATGACGGGCGTGTCGATCTTGGTGATGCCATCGGAGGGGGACGTGCCACTGTCGCTGGCCGAGTCTAGCGTCGGCGCAGAGGGCTTCGCCGGTGCAGCGCTATCGACCTTGAGGGAGAGCACCGTACTGGCCGCGGATGTCTGGGAGCCGCTTGTCTGCTTGGCCGTCAGGGAATGAGTACCATCAGCCAGCGTGCTGCTGGTGATGGTCCAGTTGCCGGCGCTGTCGACCACGGCAGTGCCCAATACCGTGGTGCCATCGGTATCGTAAAGCGAGACCGCCGCGCCAATGACGCCGGTCCCTTTGATTTCCGGGATTTTTACGCTGGTGATTCCATCGCCCGGTACGCCGGTATCGCTGCTTGAGCTCAGGGACAGGGCCGGAGCGGCTGGAGCCGGAATTGCTGAATAGGGGATGCCATAGCTGTAGGCCGTGCCAGTTATCACACCACTCACACTGTCAACGCTCAATGCATCATAGGTAATCGCAAAGCCACCATTGGCGGCGGGCACGATGACCGGATGATCAATCCATTGGCCCGCCGCCACCGTGATGCCCGAGTCAACCGGTCCGGAAACGGCAACACCGCTACTGGTATAGGTGTAAATATTGACGCCGCTCATGTCGCTCTTTGGCAAGGCGACCAGGATTTTCCCGTCGCTTGACTCGGCCAGGCTGAAGCGGGCAGGCCCCGGCACGGACCACGCGTTATCTCCAGGACTGACGGAGGCGACGATCTGTTTGGCGTAGATGGTTTTAGGGGCATTTACGCCGTCATAGGAGCCGTTCTGAGTGAGGGTGTCGCTTGAGTTGACCGGCGTGCCGTCGCTGTTAAACAGCATCAGTTGGTACTGCTGGGTGCTGCCATAGTTGTTCAGGCTGACCACGGCAAAGCCGCCACCGCTGAGTGCGATGGCATGCTCGCCGTCTTCAGTGCCGCCGGCGCCAGCGGTAACGGACCAGTTCAAGCGTTGGCTCGAATAGCCTGAAGCGAAATTCTCAGGCGTGCCCGCGCTGTCGAACTTGAAGGCATAATCGCCAAGCGGCGTGCTGGTGGGCGAGTAATAGACATAGACACTGTCTGTCACCACGATGCTCTTGTCAGCCAACTGGACGATAGACGGGCCCGCGCCGTTACTGAATTTGTAGAAAACGTCGTGATCTTCGGCACTTGAATACCGAATGGTATTGCCACCCATCGTCGTTTCATTGGTACGGGTCAGGGTTCCATTGCTTTCGCCGTAGATATCCAGCGTCAATGTCTGGTCTTCTGTATAGAAAGCAGCGGCAAATCCGCCATCGGCCAGTGACGTCAGCGACACATTTTGCCCAGCCTTGCTACTCAGCGGCTGGGTAGTGCCTTGGGCAATGCCAGCGTTATCGTATACCTGATAAAACACGCCGAAAGTGCTGTAGTCGTGGGCGACCGAGGTGTCGGCTGACCAGGCGACCACGAAACCACCGTTGGCCAACTTGGCGACAGACGCGTTCAAGACGTAGTCGCTGCCGGAAACGGTCAGCGTAGTGATGATGTTGTTGGAGGCGTCAGCAACTACGATCTTGGCCGCGTATTGTGGCGGCGCACCGTTGTACGAGTTGTCACCGCTGATTTGGTGCAAGTACACATCGGCATGCCCGCCGTTATTCAGCAATGCAATGCCCTGGGCAGAGTCGTAGTTACCGCTGGTCGTCGGCTCCAGCGCAGTCCCCGTCGCTAATACACCCTGATAATCCGCCAGTACCTGTGCATTGAACGGCAGCACCGCCTCGATCGGTCCGGCCTTGACCTCAAGATTCCAGTTGCCGCCCTGGTTCGCCGCACCGGTGAGGTCACTGGACGCTGCGACATCGGCCCCGGTCAGTTTGGCCAGCGACTGCACCAGCGCTTCGCCATCGGTACCGGCTCCGGCGTTACAGCCATAAAGAAGAATATCGCCATCAGCGGTCAGCGCACGGCCTATCGTCGCCAGATCCGTAGCGTGGGTAACGGCATTGGCGCTGGTCAGGTTCAGGCTGCCCAGCTGCACCATGCCCTCGGTGCCATGGGACAGCACTTGAATGGAACTGATATCGCTACGCCCGGCCAGCACCGCGGCCATCTGGCTCAAACCGTCCACGTCAGGATCAAGTACAAACACTTCTACATCTGGCGCCAGGCCGGCAAGCAAAGTGGCGCGATCCTGAACACGGCTGTCTACGAATAGAACAGAGGCTTGATTACTCATGTGATCCTTCCGATGGAGTGTAGGACTATAAAGAGAGGTTTTTTAGCTGAAATACTGGCTTATAGCTATTAATCATTGGTTTTTATAGATATCTAGCTAGCTATAATTACCTGTGTTTTTTCAGGTAACGACTACAAATTCCGGCTACGTAGTCGCCTAGAACTGTGCTTTGCCGGGATCAGTCGAAACTACTCGATCCGCGTGTTTTATGCTGGGCGCGTGATGGGGTGCCAATTCTGAATCCCAGAGGACTTCGCATTAACTTCCCTATCGGCTGTCGTTTTGGATTTCTGAATTTTAACGATGAGCGGTAGACGCTCGAGCTTGAGGTTGATCCGCTCACTGAACGGCCTGAGGAAACTCATGTGGGATGAAGTGTGGGGTTGAGAATACATCTGATGTGAAAATCTCAGTTTTTATTGGGCAAAACCTTATCTGTACGAGGATTTATACTCCGCGTACATTAGAATTCGTATTTCGTCTTGCCACGGCCAAATAGGGGGCCAACATCTAACATGGCCAAATTGACGCAATCCTTTCTCCGATCAGTTAAAACCCCGGGCAGCTATCATGATGAACGGGGGCTCATTCTGCGCGTCAACGCGAAGGGCACCAAAAATTGGGTCTTGCGCTATCAGCTCAATAATCGCCGTCATGACTTAGGGTTGGGGGCCTTCCCGACGGTTTCGTTAAAGGCTGCGCGGCTGGCGGTCGACACCCATCGACTGGACCTTTCCCAGGGTATTGATCCACTGAGTAAACGGGCAACGCTGCAGTACGAGCAAGCACAGATAACGCGTGCTTCAGTGACGTTTCGCCTCGAAGCTGAGCGGTATATCAGTACCCATCGTCAGAGCTGGAAAAACGTCAGGCACGCACAGCAATGGTCGAACTCTCTGCGCGACCACGTGTATCCATTGCTGGGCGAGATGCTTGTAGGCAGTATCAAAACCGAGCATGTGCTCGATGTGCTCATGCCGATCTGGACCAGCATTCCGGAAACAGCCTTTCGCCTGCGAAATCGCATTGAATTAGTGCTGGATGCAGCCAAAGCCAGGATGTTGCGCGAAGGAGAAAATCCAGCTCGTTGGAGAGGCCATCTTGATAAATTGTTGCCGCGTCAAAAACGCGTAAAAATACCTTTCAGTACCATGCCGGCAGAGCGGCTAGGTCCGTTCATTCGGCAGCTCGACAGCCTGGAGAGTACGGCGGCGCGTGCGTGCGAGCTGCTCATCTATACCGCCTGCCGGAGCAACGAAGTGTGCGATGCCCGCTGGTCCGAGTTCGATTTGGCGGCAGGGCTATGGACGATTGATGCTGCGCGAATGAAAGCAGGAAAGGTCCACCGAGTGCCGTTGTCAGCAGGTGCCATTCAGGCCCTGGAGCAGCAGAAAGGCAAGCATCCCGTCTATGTCTTCCCCAATGCCAGGCGCTCCGGCAGTTTGCCCGGGAACGCTATTCGCCGCGTCATGGATGAGCTTCAGGCCGGAGAATACGTTCCCCATGGCTTTCGCTCAACTTTCCGCACCTGGTCTGCCGAACATACCAATTTCCCGAGAGAGATTTGTGAAATGGCGCTTGCTCACTCCCTGGAAGACAAAGTGGAAGCGGCGTATAACCGCGGCGATCTTTTAGATAAGCGTCGGCAATTGATGGACGAATGGGCAACCATTATCAGTGTGGACGCGATGATTATCTTTAATCATCAGGCTGCAAAAAATTAAGATCTAGTTGGGTTGCATCAGGCGCTTCTGTAAGTATTTTTCGTTGCCCGCCGGCTGAATAGGTTGAGGAAACGCTACTCGAGTTAGTTACCGGCACATCTGGTTTGCGCTGGCCCACCAAGTCATCCGGATTCAGATAGAGGCTCATACGGGGTATCACTTCGATGCGCTGTTTTATATCAGGCCTCTGGGCTTGACGCGCATGCCGATCAAAATCCCGTAGTTCGTGTACGTCAATGGGACGGTCTCCCGCTAATACGAACATGGGTAAGTTGCTATGAATCATTGCGTCGTAGCGTGAGTTTTCCGAGAAATACACCATCGCTCTTGGATGCGGAGCAACTTTTTTATATTTGATCAGACTTGCTTGGTCAGCCAGGTTAACAATACGCCGCAATTCGGCCCCCGCCAGGGTTTGATCAACCTCAATCCCCTCTTTCATGGCCTGTTGTTTTGCAGTCTTGCCCAGTAACTCCCTGACCTTGCCAACCGCTACCCGCTCGCCTCCTGTGGTGTGGCCAGCCCAGGTAAATACAATCATCCGCGGGCAGATATCAAACGCCTGAATGTGACGCTGCAATTGCTTCATGCTTATTTGCCCGCCTAAAGCCTGGCGCAAGATCTTCGAACGTGCCGAGGGTGCCAAATTCAGCTCAATACGGGTCTTCTCAAGCTCCATCATGAGTTGATCTTTGAGCTGATTGATCTCTTTCACCCAATGCAGAACGCTCTCGCTGAGGGCGAAGTACCCTGGTAAGCGCATGACAGTACCGGGTGCCTGATCAGGCATTCTCTCGAACATCGACATGGCATGAAGTGCTGCATTAACTGCCGCGCTGCCTTCTAAAGCTCGAGCCTCGATATGGTCGGTTGCTTTTTGTTCGACCAACAATGGCAGCTGCCATACCTTCGAATGCACCACAAAATTTGGCCATACGCCGCCGAACTCTTTGAGTGCATCAGTTAGGCTGGCATGTGAAAGCACAATATCAGAAATCATAATACCACCCCTTAGCAATTTCTTAATCTCTTAAGCTCCCCCTTCTCGTCTGCGCAAATCAAGCGGGTTCGTTCGATTATTGGCTTGCTTTAGGGGTGGTATTATATCGGTATTCCCACGCGCTATTCCAGATTGTCGATCGTTAAAAGCTATATTGCTAGCTATACAGATAGCAAGCTAATAATCATTCCAGATTGAAGTGCTTCTTTAATAACTGTTGGACGATGTCCGTTTCAGTTACTCGCTTTCCTGTCTTGGCCGATTCTTGAGCAGCTCCAAGCTTGAGCGCGCAAGCAATATCCCAACGTAGTCGAAATAATTTTTGGACCGTGGGTTCTGGTTTGAGCGCCTCTATCATGTAAGACGCTGTTTCTTCGACTGCCGGCTGCTTTCGTGTAGAGGCAGATTTTGATAATGGTTTATCGGCCTCTCCCCCTTCCAAAAATTCATTGGGATCCTTTTTGTAGCTCTTTATATCTGGCTTGGCCTTGATCATCCCAACACCTCAGCAAAAAACGCATTCATTTCCTGAATTGCTGCGTTGTCGCGTTTGAGTTCATGAACGGTAGCGCCTTCACTGATGCAACGACGAAATGCAACTCGCTCACAAATTTTTGTTTTGAATACACTAAAGGATTGCTCCTCGAGGAATGTGAGCATTTCCCCTGTGTCTTTGGTCCGTGTATCGACCCTGGAGAGCAGCATCCTGACGTCGAGTTCCGGGTTGTAATCACGTGCGAGGTCTACGACTGTTAATAGATCGGTCATAGCAGCAGCATCAAATGAACTGGCACCGACAGGTACGATCACAACTTCGGCAAGCAGCAACGCCGAACGCAAGCCCACAGAGTCTCGACCTCCTGCATCTACAACGACATGCTCATAGGCTGTTGCCAACTGCCTGCCTTCGGAGTTGATCGCTTTGCCCTGGAGACAGACCGTTGTAGGGCTAGGGCTATATTCCGGGTTGTCACGCCGCCATGCAGCCCAGCTGGCGGCGCTTGCTTGAGGGTCACCGTCTATTAATAAGGTTTTCCCAAGTTTGGCTAGCATCGTGGCCAGGTGAACGGCTGTTGTTGTTTTCCCGACTCCACCTTTGGTATTTACACATGCAAATATGGTCACAGTGGTTCTCTTCCTATAAGAAGTTACGTGAACACCATAGCTATCTAGCTAGCTATTAAGCTGGCTAGATATAGATATTTGAGCGTTCTTTGTCAAATTGAGCACTGGATCTAAAGTCATTAATCCTATGTGTGAATTTATCGCGCCTGTAGGTATCTACTTGGATCCATATGGATTAAATCAACCATAAGGCCCCCAGCGGCCATTCTGAGGCGTTTTACTTGGCTTGGTAATGAGGCACCAAGCCTATGAGGCTTATCTGCCCCTGGTGGGCATTAGGGGCTTTCCTTGTTCTTGATTTTTTCTTTTGATTTTCAATCGGAACAAAAAATAAGCCCCTTTTTAAAACCTTTTTTTCTTGTTTTTTAAAGCTTGTTTTTAAAGCTTGTTTTTAGCATCGCTGGAGGCCTTTGTTTTCGCGGCCTGCAGCGGTTCATCGACTACAGATTCCGGCTATGCGACTACAAATTCCGGCTGTATCGACTACAGATTCCAGCTAATGCGACTACAGATTCCAGCTATAACGACTACAAATTCCGGCTGTTATCCACAGGCATTCTGCTGGAAAAGAGTTCTTTCTCTCTCCTGGAAGCCCATTTGGAAGAGACATAAATCCGAACACATTCTTATCCCAATGTTATCGACTACAAATTCCGGCTAGCACGTCCAGCTAACGACTACAAATTCCGGCTATAACCCGTAGTGGTCGTCTGTGTCGTCTCCGTGCAGGTCTGCATTGGCCACGAATGATGCTGATTTTGTAACGACTACAAATTCCGGCAATAGCCCATAGCCATTCAACGACTACAAATTCCGGCTATGGAAAACCGTCACGCATCGTGCCTTCAAGCTTGATACTATCGACTAATAACTGCATCAGGATGAGTCGATGAGCTCCAAAGAACCATCGTCATTGCTTGTCACAAAAGCCAATGATTTGATCAGCGCCTCCTATCGGCTGACTCTTCAAGAGCAACGCCTATTGCTGGCTGCGATTGCCCAGGTTGATCCACGTAAACCAATGCCTTCCAAGATCACGGTCACTGCGGCCAGCTTTTCCGAGATCTATGGCATCCCTATACGTTTTGCTTACACCAATCTCAAAGAGGCCGCAGACTCCCTCTACGAGCGTGATATTCAGACCTTTGACGGCAAGAATCGAACCCGTATCCGTTGGGTGTACAAGGCCACCTACGCAGAGGGCGAGGGTCGAGTGACCCTTAATTTTACTGTCGATGTGATTCCTTACCTATCGATGCTCAACAGCAAGCTCACTTCGTATGACCTGCGTCGCGTGGCCAATCTGAATTCCATGCACAGTTTTCGACTGTTCGAATTGATGATGCAATTCAAGAGCACGGGCATATTGATCATTGAGGTAGAGAAGCTGCGGACACTGTTGGATTTGGGTGACAGCTACAAGCGTTTCAACAATCTTCGGCAGAGGGTGATAGCACCGTCGATCGCCGAGATCATGGCCAAATCTGGAATCGTCATCACTTACCAAACCATCACAGAAGGTAAAGCTGTCAAAAGCCTGATATTTCGCTTCCAGGAGGCCGCTCAGTTACGGCTTTCGCTTGGGGAGGGTATGGAAGCGATTCAATCTGAAAGTCTTTGCTAGAAACAAAGCATCAGAAAAAACAATGGCTTATTGTAATAGATAGCTATCAAGCTAGCTATCTATGATTGTAACTGCTCACCTTTCTTAGCCGGAATTTGTAGTCGATAGCATTCAATTATCCCAGAACAAGACTTATGCCTGTGTCTTCAGTCTTGTGTTCAGTTGTAAATCGCGCACCAGCAAATCCTGATGCACCAACCATAAATTCGTCGGCCTCTTGCTAAAGCAAACCTGTTTGGGTCTGTTTTTGATCCGCGCCAGTTATTCACGAAGAAATACGCTGCTCAGCCCAGGGGTAGCGCCGGGCTCGAGGTGAAGGTCGATCGGGATGGTGGCAAATGGAGTCGCCTGGGCGGTCTCCAGCTCGAGGTGCTGAAGTTCGCGCCTGGTATCCAGACATATGGCCGCGCCGCCGCGGATCCAGACATGGGTCGAGGGACTTAACCATGAATGCTATATAGATAGATAGATATCTATCTATGATAAGCCAGAATTTGTAGTCGATACTAAAGATGTACAACATTTTTGCGAGTACTGAGGATGACCCAAACGGATGACGTCGATAGCTAACCAGCTTCACTAAGGTGCTTGAGGGGTATGTGGCAATAAGGCTCGAAAAAACTTTGAACAACAACATATTGCGGTTGATTATCAGATCACCCGTTTGTGCCATCAATAGCCGGTAAATGCCGTGGCTTACGTTGATCGATTTTTTAGTGATGCAGCACGTATCGACTATTATTGGAGCAGGACTTTATCATTCTGGAACCCAGCTGCCCCCTGCGATCGCTCCAGTCGTAGAGGGTTGCGACCCAAAATATAGGTGCCGCCAAGCAGACGTGCGATGAGCTCGGGTTCTTTTTATTCGCACCGATGGATTATCTCAAGATGATGGATCATCCACACAGTCGTCCAATATGGACTTCGGCGTCTATCACTGCGTCTGAATAATACGTTGAGAAACTATAAGTACATCGGCGCAGTAGATATGTTGGATATTTGCTTTTTATTCAGATGGTTCGGATAAAGAAACTCACGGTTTATCTTGAGTATCATGTAAATCAATAACTTCATTATAAACCTGCACCATGCTCTCGCACATGCGGTCAGCGGTGAACAACTCTTGAAACCGGGCACGAGCATTATTGCCAAAACGCTGCGTCTCTTCAGGATTGTTCCACAGTCGATGCATGGCCTCGCGCAAGGCCACGGGGGAGTCGGGTGGGACAGCCAAGCCTGTTTCTTCATGGATGTTAACGTAGGTAGTCCCCGTGCCGATTTCGCAAGAAATCATCGGCTTTCCATGCATCGAAGCTTCTAATAGAGAAATGCCGAACGCTTCGGACCGAAGATGGGAAGGGAACACCAGGGCGTAACACATCTGCAGCAGGCAGACCTTTTCCTCATCATCCAATCGTCCCAAAAACAGCACATTGCGCAGTTGCAGCTTTTGCGCCTGAGCCTTGAGTTCCAGTTCATTGGGGCCGCTACCCAGAATAACTACTGGATAATCCACACCTTCAAGTGCATTCAGCAGGCTATCCAGGCCCTTGTAATAGCGAAGCACGCCGACGAACAGGAAGAACTTCTCAGGCAGGCTTTTGCGCAAGCGGCTGAGTGTCTGCGTCGATGCTTCTGGGTACGCTGATTGATTCAAGCCGTAAGGGATGACCACGGTCTTGTCGGCGAATGGCTTGAGCGCTTCGCTGGAGTCCAGGTAGTTGGGCGAGGCCACCACGATTCGGTCCATGCTCCTGAGGAAGCGCTTCATCAAGGGGCTATAAAGCTTGAGCAAGGTGCGCTGCTTGACGATATCTGAATGGTAACTGAGCACGGTGGGGCGGCCATGGCCGGTGGCAAAATGCACCAGGTCCATGAGTGGCCAGGGGAAATGGAAGTGCACCAGATCGGCTTCGGCGGCCATTTCCTTGAACTGGCTGAACACGCGCATCGAGAGGCCAGTGGACGCCAAGTTCAGGGTTTCTTTGACACGTACGACCTGGTGATCAGCCACCTGTAAACGCGCAGGGGTAGGATTTTGGCTGATAGTCAGTACTTGGCTTTCAACGCCTAAGCGGCGAGTGCCTTGGCAGAGTTGAAATATGACTTGCTCGATGCCACCGGTCGTATCGGGGTAATACGTTTTGAAAAAATGCAGAACTCGCATGAGGTTCCTTGGCTAAAACCCTTGACTGTGGCTGCTTCGAACAAAGCAAAAGCCATTGTTCATGCTTAAAACGCTCAACACACAGGGGGTCATGGAGCATGCGAGCCAAAGGTTGCAGAGATTAACTGCTCGCTTCGGACGCTTCAACGCAAAAAAGAACTGGCCCTATTGTTGTGTAAGCCAACAGGGCTTCTCGGTAAACGTTTTTTCATTTATTGCAGGCTAAGCGAGGTGCTACACTCCCGCGCTTTTCCATACCCAGCGGCATTAGGAAATTATGCGTAACCTCCATGAAAACAGCTTGCAAGCTGCGTTGAAAGCTTGTAAAGGCAGTTTCATATCAGTCGGTATTTTCAGTTTATTTGTTAACGCCCTGATGCTTGTTCCTACCTTCTATATGCTCCAGGTCTATGGCCGAGTGGTAACGAGCGGCAGCATTTCTACGTTAGTGATGCTGACCATCATCATGAGTGTGCTGGTTATCACCATGGGGTCGCTGGAGTGGATTCGTTCGCGGATCATGGTTCGCGTCAGTACCAAGCTGGATGTACTGCTGAGCCGTGATGTTTATAAGGCCAGTTTCAAGCGCTCACTGGAAAGTGGCGGTATGGATGCTTCGGCCCAGTCGCTCAACGATTTGACGGGCTTGCGGCAGTTCCTGACGGGCAATGGCTTGTTCGCCTTTTTTGATGCGCCGTGGCTGCCGATCTACATTGCCGTGATGTTCATGTTCCATCCCTGGTATGGATGGGTCGCGATTGGTAGTGCCCTGGTGCTGCTGTTTCTCGCGTACATGAATGAAAAGCTGACAGGCAAGGCGTTAGGACAGGCGAATAAGGAAAACATCGCGGCCACCCTGTACACGACTAAAAACCTGCGCAATGCCGAAGTCATCGAATCAATGGGGATGTTGAATACCCTCATGCATCGCTGGGGCATGCGTCAGAAAAACGTTTTGATCCTCCAGTCCCAAGCCAGCGACAAGGGCGGAATAGTCAGCGCTATTTCCAAAACCTTCCGCATGCTCATTCAATCCTTGATCCTCGGTTTGGGTGCCTACCTGGCCGTAAACCATGAAATCAGCCCTGGTTTGGTGATCGCCGGTTCGGTCTTGTTGGGACGGGCCCTGGCACCTATTGACCTGATCATCGGCAGCTGGAAAGGCTTTATTGCCGCTCGCTCGCAATACGACCGCCTCAACGACACCCTCGATAAGTTGCATGCAGAGCCTGAGCGCATGGCATTGCCGGCACCTCAAGGCCATGTATTGGTTGAGAACCTGATCGTCTGCCCACCGGGTTCTAAAAATCCGATCCTGCGCGGCATCAGCTTTGGCGTACCGGCGGGCTCCGTCGTCGGCATCATTGGCCCGAGCGCGTCAGGCAAATCCACGCTGGCTCGAGCATTGATGGGGGTATGGGCACCGCAGAATGGGGTCGTCCGCCTGGACGGCGCCGATATCAGCAATTGGGATAAAAACCAGTTGGGGCCTTACATGGGTTACTTGCCTCAGGACATTGAGCTCTTTGAAGGCACCATTAGCGAAAACATTTCACGGTTCGCGGACGTAGACGCCGAGAAAGTGGTTCGCGCGGCCAAGACGGCCGGCGTACACGAAATGATTCTGTTGTTGCCCGATGGCTATGACACGGTCATCGGCAGTGAAGGCGTCAACCTGTCCGGCGGGCAGCGTCAGCGTATCGGCCTGGCCCGCGCGATCTACGGTTTGCCGCGCCTGATTTTGCTGGATGAGCCCAACTCCAACCTCGATGAGGTGGGGGAGCGCGCGCTGGCATCCGCTATCCAGGAGCTGAAGCAGACTGGAGCGACCATTTTCGTCATCACTCACCGCACCACCATCCTGTCACAACTCGATCGGCTGCTCGTCATGAGCGCCGGTGGCGTCAGCATGTACGGTCCGCGGGATCAGGTAATGGAAGAACTCAACAAACAACAACTTGCCGCTCAGCAAAAAGCTGCTCAAGTTGCCACGGGCACGGCTCCGGCCAGCGCCTGACAGGAAGATGTCGATGACCCGCTCTCTCAGTAACCAAACCGATAGCTTCGCTGATCTTCCGATTTCCGACCGCAAAACGCGTCGCCTCGGCTTTGGCATTGTGTTCGTGACGTTCGGCTTATTCGGCACCTGGGCCGCATTCGCGCCACTCGATGGCGCCGCCTACGCGCCTGGCGTGGTCACCGTGCAGACCTACCGTAAAACGGTCCAGCACCTTGAGGGCGGTATCGTTAAAGACGTGCTGGCTCACGATGGGGACATCGTGAAGAAGGGCGATCCACTGATCATCCTTGACGATGCCCAGCTGCGCTCCGAATACGAAGTGACACGCAATCAGCTGATTGCCGCCAAGGCCATGGAAGCCCGCCTGATCGCCGAGCGTGACGATAAATCGGTCATCACGTTTGATCAGATGTACGAGCCTGACAGCCCGCGGGGCATCGAAGCGCGTGCGGGTGAAACCGAAGTGTTCAATGCGCGCCGTGGTGCGCGCCTGGGCCAGGTTTCAGTGCTTCAAGAGCGTATTGGACAGTTAAACCAGCAAATCAAGGGCACCGATTCCATCATCGGTACCAAGCAAAACCTTGAGCACTCTTACACCGGTGAGATTGGGGATCTGAACGAGTTGCTTGCCCAGGGCTTCGTCGACAAGCAGCGCATGCTGGATCAGCAGCGCAAGCTCGATATGCTCAAGTCCGAAGTGGCCGATCATCGCTCGACCATTACCAAGACCCGCCTGCAGATCAATGAAACACAACTGCAGATATTGCAGGTCAACAAGGACTTCAACTCTGACGTGGTTAAACAGTTGGCTGAAGTCCAGACCAAGGCTTATGACCTGCAAGAGCGCACGGCAGCACTGGAAGATCGCTTGAACCGCATTATCATCCGCGCTCCGGATGACGGCATGGTCATCGGTATGACCGTTCATACCATCGGTGGCGTTGTACGCCAGGCCACCCCTCTGCTGGACATCGTCCCGTCTGTTTCCGAGCTGATTGTCGAAGCACAGGTTGCGCCCCAGGACATCAACCGCATCGCCATTGGCAAATTGGCTGACATTCGCTTCAGTGCGTTCAACAGTGCCACCACCCCGGTGATCGAAGGCATTGTCACGAGCATTTCGGCGGACCGCTTAACCAACGAAAAAACCGGCATGCCTTATTACCTGGCCAGGGTCAGCGTCACCAAGGCGGGTCTGCACAAACTGGCTGATCGTAAGCTTCTGGCGGGTATGCCGGCGGATGTCCTGATTAATACGGGTGAGCGCACCATGCTGCAATATCTGATGCAGCCAGCGCGTAACGCTATCTCCCAATCGATGATTGAGGAGTGATTGTGCGTCTGTTTCCATGCCTGATGTTGGGAATGCTGGCGTTGCAAGCACATGCTGCCGAGCCGAAAATCGCTGAACCATCGACGCCCAAACCGCCCCTCAAGAGTGTGAGTGCCAAGGATTACTCGGCTGACCTGATGCAGCTCTACCGCGAGTCGCGCCTGGAAGATCCGCGAGTGCTGGCGTCTTATTCCCGGGCTAAATCCAGTGAAGAGCAGCAACGCGAGGCGCTGGGCGGCCTGTTGCCACAAGTCACGGTCAATGGCGGCGCGAACCGGATTCATCAAGAGAACGACCTGAGCCGTCAGTCCTACAACAGCGAAAACTACAGCATCAACCTGAGCCAGCACATTTATAACAAGGCGGCCTGGGAGAACTATCAGAAGTTCAAAAGCCTGGCCAAGCAATCCAGTGACGAATCCACGGAAGCCCGGGCCGAAGCGACCGTCGATCTGGCGCAGCGCTATTTCGCGGCCCTGGCGGCTGACGATGAACTCGAACTGGTTCAGGCCGAGCGCCGTGCCACACAAAAGAACCTCGACCGGGTCAATGCCTTATATAGCAAGCAGCTGGCAATGATTACCGACCAGCTTGATATCCAGGCGCGTGTGGACGCCCTTGCGGCGCAAGAAGTGGACGCTCAAAATCAGGTGCGAGTAACCCGCGTGGCGTTGTCGGAAATCATTGGCCGTCCCGTCAAGGAAAAGCTCAGCCGCGTGCGTGATGACGTGGAACTGCAGGTGTCGGCCGAAAGCCTGGACAGCTGGGTACAGCTGGCTGTGACCGACAACCCGCAACTCAAAGCCAGCGAAAACGCCGTCGAAGCGGCTCAGGCCGCGTTGCGCGGCGGCAAGGGCGGTCATTACCCGACCGTCAGTTTGAATTTGAGCGCGCAAAATACCAACGAAGGCTATAACAACGCCCTGGCGCCGAAAACCGACAGCTATGTGGCGGGTATCGGTGTACAAATCCCGATCTACAGTGGCGGTTCGACGTCAGCCCGGGTGCGGGGTCTGTATGAGGACCAGCTGACGGCAGAGATGCAGATGGAGGCGATGCGCCGCCAGGTGGTCAAAGAAACCACCAATGCCTATTTGACGGCGGATTCGAGCGTCGAAAAAATACGGGCTAACCGGACGGCACTGTCATCCGCCATGAAGTCCAGCGATGCTGCAACCAAGGCGTTTGCCTTTGGTGTGGTCAATGCCGTGGACGTGTTGACCGCTACACAAAACGAGTTCAAAGCGCGTCGCGACCTGCTAAAAACGCAATACGATTTCATTACGAACCTGTTCATCCTCAACCGCTGGGCTGGCAAGCTTTCCGAGGAAAGCGTCGAGAGCGTCAATGTGTGGTTGAGCAGTAACAGCACAAACCCTGTCTCCGACCGGAACATGAAGCAATGAACACAAGCAAAAAGTCAGTCATCATCACAGGCGTAACAGGTCAGGATGGTGCGTACCTTACCCAGCTGCTGCTGGAAAAAGGCTACAAGGTATATGGCACTTATCGTCGCACCAGCTCGGTTAACTTCTGGCGTCTGGAGGAGTTGGGTGTTGCCTCCCATGCCAACCTTGAGCTGGTCGAGCATGACCTCACTGACCTGGGCGCCAGTATCCGTCTGCTGCAAAAAGCCGAGCCCACCGAGGTCTACAACCTCGCCGCTCAGAGCTTCGTAGGCGTCTCCTTCGACCAGCCAATCACCACCGCGGAAATCACCGGTATCGGTGCCGTCAATCTGCTGGAAGCGATCCGCATCGTTAACCCGAAGATTCGCTTCTACCAGGCTTCCACCTCGGAAATGTTCGGTAAGGTCCAGCAGATCCCGCAGACCGAGAACACGGATTTCTATCCGCGCAGCCCGTACGGCGTGGCCAAGCTTTATGCGCACTGGATGACCATCAACTACCGTGAGTCCTACGGGATCTTTGGCTCCAGCGGCATCCTGTTCAACCACGAATCCCCGCTTCGCGGTAAAGAGTTCGTCACTCGCAAGATCACTGACGCCGTGGCGCGCATCTCCCTGGGCATGCAGGATTGCCTGGAGCTGGGCAACATGGACGCCAAGCGTGACTGGGGTTTTGCCAAGGAATATGTCGAAGGTATGTGGCGCATGCTGCAAGCCGACGAGCCTGACACTTTCGTCCTGGCGACCAACCGTACCGAAACTGTTCGGGACTTCGTGTCCATGGCGTTCAAGGCCGTGGACATCGAGCTGGACTGGAAGGGCAGCGCCGACAACGAACACGGCATCGACACCAAGACCGGCAAGACCGTTATCCAGGTCAACCCGAAGTTCTACCGTCCTGCCGAAGTCGAGCTGCTGATTGGCGACCCGGAAAAAGCCAAGCGCATCCTTGGCTGGGAACCGAAGACGACGCTGGAAGAGCTGTGCGATCTGATGGTCAAGGCTGATCTGGAGCGCGTGAAAGTCGGCAAATCGTTCTGATATCTTTATATTTAGATATCTAGCTAGCTAGTCATGAGGGTCGCGTGAAAACGCGGCCCTTTTTTATAGCGGCTGCGACGCAAGCCGAATGCCGCATGCGGCCCACCTCTTTGTAGTGTTCAATAACACCCTCTTTTATTTTTTTTCATTTTTCGTCCCAGGTCAGCTCATGCAAAACGAAGCAAAAGTCACTATCCACCAGTTCGCCATCAGTGTCAGTCACGGTGACGGCATCAGCAACGGGATGATGTTGACCCGCAAGCTGCTGCGCCTGGCAGGCGTCAAGTCGGATATCTATTGCATCCAACCGTCAGAGCAGATGGCCGGGGACGTGTTGTGTATCGATGATTACCAGCCGGGCAGCGCCGATGCGTTGCTGGTGCATCACGGCATCGGCAACCCGGTCGAATCCTGGCTGCGTGATTTGCCCGAGCGCAAATTCATGGTGTTCCACAACATCACCCCGGGCGAGCTGTTCCCCGCCGATCACGTCATTCAGCCAATGCTGGCCCACGGCTGGGAGCAGGTCGATAGCTGGAAAAACTGGCTGACGGGCAGTATTGCCGACTCCCAGCAGAACCTGCAGGAGCTGCTCCAGCGCGGGTATGACGAACACAAGGTGACAGAGATTCCGTTGCTGGTGGACCTGGAGCGCATCGAGCCGCACGCGGCGCAGCGTCACGACACCCCGCGGCCGTTCACGCTGCTGTTCGTTGGCCGGATCATGCCGCACAAGAACCAGCTGGCCCTGGTCGAGGCCTTCGCGCATCTGTTGCGCAGCGCCCAGGTGCCGTTGCAGTTGTATCTCGTGGGCGGTTTTACCGTGGCCGATTACAAGGACAAGATCCAGGCGCGCATCCGTGAGCTGGGGATCGAGGCCTTCGTCAACCTGACCGGCAAGGTCGATGATGAAACCCTCAACGCCCTGTACTGCCGCAGCGACCTGTTCGTTTCGTTGAGCAAACACGAAGGCTTCGGCATGCCGTTGATCGAAGCCATGGCCCACGGCCTGCCGGTGCTGGCGTACGACGCGCCCAACAGCAACGTGGTTCACACCCTGGGCAATGCCGGCCTGCTGCTGGACAACGCCGAGCCCCACGAAGTCGCGGCGACCATCGCCCAGATCATGGAAAACCCGGCGCTGCGTCGCAGCATGAAACGCTACGGCATCGAGCGCATGGACGAGTTTGGCTACCAACACCTCTACGATCGCCTGAGCGCTTTCCTGGGCAAATTCGACATCGCCTTGCCGTCCCACCAATTTCCGGTAGCGGTGCCAAAAGCGGCGGTGGATTACCGCATCGAAGGCCCATTCGACAGCACCTACAGCCTGGCGCTGGTGAACCGCGAACTGGCCAAGGCCATGGCCGAACACGGTCACAAGGTCGCCTTGCGCGCCACCGAAGGGCCGGGGCCGATTCCGGTCGATCAGACGTTCCTGCTGGACAACCCAGACTGCGCGGCCCTGCACGCACGCGCCGAACAACCGGCGAACACCGTGATGCGCCTGATGTACCCGCCACGGGTCACGGACATGCAGGGCGATCTGAACGTCATGTCCTGCTATGGCTGGGAAGAGTCCTGCCTGCCGCAAGCCTACTGCCATGACTTCAACCACCAGACGCACCTGGTGACCAGCATGTCCAGCTGGGTGACCACCACTTTGCAGGACAACGGCGTGACTGTGCCCTTGGCCACCGTGGGCCTGGGCGCGGACCACATCCTCAAGGCTGACATTGATTTCGACAGCCTGCCGGCCATGCCGCAGGTGACCAGCGAGCGCCTGAAACTGCTGCACGTTTCGTCCTGCTTCCCGCGCAAAGGCGTCGACGTGTTGCTCAAGGCCTACGGCCAGGCCTTCACCGCCGAGCACGCGGTGGTGCTGATCATCAAAACCTTCCCCAACCCGCACCACAACATCCAGCAGCAACTGGCGGATTGGCGTGCCGAGTTCCCAGCGGCGCCGGCGGTCGAGTTGATCGAACAGGATCTGCCGGACTCGGCCCTGCGTGCCCTGTACACCCTGGCCGATGCCTTGGTCGCGCCGTCGCGAGGGGAGGGCTTTGGCCTGCCGCTGGCAGAAGCGATGCTGCATCGCTTGCCGGTGATCGTGACGGGGCAGGGCGGGCAGACGGATTTCTGCACCGAGCAGACCGCCTGGCTGATCGACTACCGTTACGA
>NZ_CABVIY010000012.1 GCF_902498195.1 Pseudomonas fluorescens
ATCAGTAAACAGCTGCAAAACCTGGACTATGCCTTTCAGGTGTTCCGCCACAGTGACGGCGCGGTGAACATCCAGGCCTACTTCGACAAGGCGCTGGACATCCGTGCACTGATCAACGCGCAACAGCTGACACTGGATACCAAGGATCGCTGGACGACCCGCCCGGCAATGGCGGGCGAGCAGCCCTCGCTGGTGCTGGGGGACACAGCGGACACTCACGCGAAGTCGTTTCGCTCGGTCGACGCTGCAGTCCGAAGCGAATTTACCGGGCAACCACTGGGATCTCTCGCAGCACAACTGATCCATCTGGAGATCATGAAACCGCAGTTGAGCCACGCTCTGTCCGTCGGTATGCGTGGCGAAGCCACCCTGCGGGAACTGGGTGGCACACTGCGCAATGCCGATTGGCACATTGTCGATACGGTCTTCAATCCGGACCGGCCAGACCGAAAAAGTCGCCCGGCGATCCGGGGGTTCCACCCGGATGCCTTCTCCCTGGTCCTTGAGTGTTCGGGTGAAAAGGACGTGATGCCCTTGGCCAATTGCGTCCTGCTGACCGAGCGTGGGGGCCTCGACGTCCAGCATTCCGGGCGCGCAATCCTGTGGACACCCGCAGCGGGACTGGAAGTGTTCAAGAACGTCGCCAGCGCACGGCAACAGCTGAACCTGCGCCTGCAAGATGCCGATGAACGCCTGGGGCTGCTGGAGAACCTCACACCCGCCCAGCAGAAGATCCATCGAAACTATTCGCTCAATACGTTGCGACTGATCGAGGGCAATGTATCGCAAACCCTGGCGCAGTCTGGCATTAACCTCTTCCTGGCACGTTGCGAGCGCGTGCACGACTCGAAACAGTCCACCCCTCAAAAGCGCACGGCGCTCCAGGCGTTGACTCAAACACTCATCGACACCAACTTGCCCAGGGCCACTCTGATCGCCCAGGCCATGAGTCAACGACAAACCCTGCCTGCCTGGCTTGGCCTGGCGCCCGTCGAAGAACAGCAATTGCACATCGAACTGCTGGAGCAGTACCGCAACAGTGTCACCGACGACAAAGACTACCTGCACGGGATACAGACGCTTGAGGAGTACGTTCGTCAAACACTCAAAACGTTGCTGAAAGCCCGCTTCCCCGAGCACACCCTTGATCCCGACCTGATCGAGATCACGCCCAACCTGGCGCTGGCAGGGCCTGCGCAAACCCTTGTGCAGTTTGCCTTGAACCACGCCAACATCGCCCAGGGTTCGGGATTCCGCGTCAGTTCCACTGCCCGGCAACAACTGCCAGCCACCCTGGATCAGGCAGCCGTCAAGCAGCTTCTACTGTCACTGAACATCCAGGGAGACTATGGAAAGCTGGTCACAGAGGCCTTGTCAGGCTCCGCCGCCATCCCACGACAGTTGCGATTCGTTCAACAGTTGCCGTGGCAATTGCTGCAACACGCTCACGGCCTGAAACTGCAGCGGCACCTGTCCCCCAGCGCGTTCGACCTGATTTTCCAGGTGCTGGACATGCCGGACGCCATCGCCCGGGCTGCGGTCGCAGGGGCAAACGCCATCGTCAAGCCTTTGGAAATGATCAAAACGGCCGGCGCCACCGCCGTCCAGGCCCTGGGCCTGTACCTGATCGGTCCGGGCACTGGCAATCAAGGACCGCACATCCTGTATGCCCCCTACGCCCCGGGTTCACTGTTCACCGAGTTCATGAACGAGGCAGACGTCGTCGCGGCGATCAACACGCCGGGCGCATTCCAGGACCTGATCATCCGTCGCCTGCCCGACAGTGAACAGACATCGTTCAAGAATCTGCTGAAGTCCAGCATCGGTGAAGTGAGTGAAATCACCCTCGGGTCTACGTCCATTGCTGGCAACCTGCTGACGCAACTGTATGAAGACAACACCCGCCTGTTGCCGCGGATGCTTGCCAGTCAGTCCAAAGCCAACGACCAGCCGGACTGGGAGGCAATCAGGCACTTGTTCACCTCCGGCATCAAACTGATCGTCGGTCACCTGCCCGGCAAACTCGCCTACGTGCGTTTTCTGTGGCAAGCCTACGAAGACTTCAAGGACTCCGCCGAAGGATTGCAGGATCACCACTGGAAACGTGCCTTGCAGAGCTTCATTGCCGGCGCCGCACAGATGGTGACGCTCGGGAAACTGTCGCTGGAAGCCTCGCCGGTCAGTGCCGCGACGCCGAGCGCAACCGAACCCGTCAAGGTACCGCTGGCCGAACCCCAATGGTCGCGGATCCAGCCGACGGCGCCGACACGCACCTCTTTGCAGTATTTCGAGGCACCAACCGTGGCCTTGAAGGATTTGACCAGGAACACCGCCGACGGCACGTACGACGACCCCGCCAGCACGCTGCGTTATGCCCCCGTTGCAGGGAAAGTCTATGGCGTCGCCAAACCTGGCGTCGTCTGGCAAATGGAGAAGGCCGGGGTCAGCGGACCTTCGCTTCGCAAAACCCCGGGCCATCAGCTGGTGCTCGATCCGGATCGCCACACGGTGCACTTCGGCAAGGCCCTTTCGACGATGATCAACGAGTACGTGGCAGACCGCGAAGTTCGCCAGTCTTTCAATATCGAACTTCGGGGTATGAGAAACATCCGTGCCCATGACCCGGTCAAGGCCCTCAAAATCGTGCGGGCCATCGATACGGCGCGCTACTACGCATTCAACAGTCTGGCCAATCTGGTGCAAGCCCGACGCCTTGAAAGAGGAACGCGGCTGGACGGCTTCTTCAGAGCCTTTTTCGATGTGACCGATGTCAATGAAAACCTGCTGGATAAAATAGCAAAAGCCATCATCCCCGTGTGTCAGGCCTTGGTCGATGACAAAGACGAACTATTGGGCTCAGATCGTTTTATCGTTGGCTCGTTCAGGCGTGCAGAAGATGCGAGCACCAGTGCTTTCGTGATCGATAATGATGGGCGAAAGCATGTGCACTTGACCCCCAAATTTTTCCATCCTGAACTGGATGAATATCGGGGTCACCTGACGGAACCTTTCGACATTGATGATCACGCCCGTGCCACTATCCTGGTACACGAACTCAGTCACATCTACGCGGATACGATTGACATGAGCTATATGGAAGCAAGACGCCCTTTCAGTGATCTTATCTCGACACTCACCCACCATGGCTCGAATTTGAAAGATCGTCAGGCGTTGTACCAACGAAGGGGTTTATCCATGGATACTCCACGGGATGAATTGTTCGCCCGATGGAGCAGCAGCTTGAGATCCTGGGTCAGCCTGGATTCGATTCCAGCGGTCAAGCACATCGGCAAGAAAATCCTGAAAATAACCGGTTGCGCTGACATGGATGCCGCACGAACCGCGTTCATGGATCCGGCCAATCCTGACATACGCGTCGACACCATGTTGCACAACGCCGACACGCTCGCACATCTGATCGGCCAGATAGGCCGGGTACTGGACCCGGTGCCACCGCCTACCCCCTGATCGCCCATGACTGCGCGGAACCGGTGTTCTGCGCAGCGCGGCCGCCGTCATTGCGCAACTATCGGCTTTTGATCATTTTTTCACATGCTTCATGGTCTTTTATGCCCGGCAACGTGCTTTTCGCCGCGCCAGCGAAAAATTAAATGCACTTTGATGTTTAATTGCCATGATCGATGTTCTCGCAAGCGGTCCTCAAGGTTAGAATGGCGTAAATCAGGATGAGTCAATGACCGACAGCCCTTTCTCACAAGCCGAACTGGACGCCATCACCGATGCCGCTGCGCACTGGTGCATGCGCCTGCATGCCGATGACTGCACAGCGCAGGAGCGTCGGGCGTTCGAGCAGTGGCTGGACGCGCATCCGCTGCACCTGTCCGAGTACGAGGCCATGCTGGAAATCTGGGAGGTCGCGGGGGATTTGCCGCGTACTGAACCGGTCGTCGTGCCGATGGTTCCAATTAAACCCCTGAGGGCCTGGCGTGCCTACGGCATGGCCGCCGCCGTGTGCGCACTGGCGCTGCCGTTGGCGGCTTACAGTGGTTGGAGCCTGGGTTGGCTGCCGGATTCATACCAGCACTTCGAGGCCACCGACACGGTGCGTCAGGTCACCTTGAAAGATGGCAGTCAGGTCGAACTGAACCTGGGCAGTGAATTGACCTACAGCAACTACAAGGATCACCGTCAGGTGACCCTGAAAAAAGGCGAGGCCTTCTTCACCGTCACCCACGACACCCGCCACCCGTTCATCGTCAAGGCGGCAGAAGGCAAAGTCCGGGTGACCGGGACAAAGTTCAATGTCTGGATGTACGAAGATCAGGTGAAAGTGAACCTGATCGAAGGCTCGGTACTGGTGAGCAGCAATGATGACCTGCCGGGGGATGGTCTAAGGTTGGGGCCGTCGATGCAGGCGAGCTACCGTCAGGGCGATTTCATTCCGCGGATCAGCCAGACCTATGACAGTGACAATGCGCTGGCCTGGCGCAGTGGCAAACTGGTACTCGACAATCTGTCGTTGAACGAAGCATTGCCACTGATCAATCGTTACCTGGAAACGCCGCTGCTGGTGGCCGACAACAGCACCGGCGCCATTCGCATCGGGGGCATCTACAACATCAGGGAACTCAACACCCTGGTGGCGACCCTGCCCAAGGTACTGCCGGTCTACCTGACACGCAACAAGGACGGCAACCCTGTCCTCAACTCCATTCCACAACGCACGCCGAAAAGCTGAAGGCCACCCACTGGCGCTGCGTTTCTCGGCTTTCTCCTGATGGCACGTCCCCCGCTTTAACTATCTACCACCTTGGATGTGGCGGCGGCTTTTAGTCTCGAACCTCAATTTACGCCGCATTCAGCGGCGCCCCGAGTGAGATTCGACGATGTCTACACCTACCCCTCCCCTGTATTTCCCGCAGGCCCGGCACGCACCCGAGCAATGGCCTGACCTGGGCAAGGCCCACGGGCTGACGCAAAAGGATTTCCAATGGATCCGCCACGTGCAATGGGCCACCGATGCGTTACGCGGTCAGCAAACCCCACCGATGCGCGCCGAATCCATCCTGCTTGCCACGGGAGCCCTGGCCCAGCCCCTGGCGGGCTGTTTTGTATTGAGCGCCCTGCCCGATGACAACGGCGAGATTCTCTACACCCCGTACGCGGGCATTAAAAAATTCGCCGACCGCACGACGTTATCCGCGCACTTGAAAAGCCAGCTGGACAACGCGGACGAAGACGATGACTTGCTGGCCTTCATGTCATTGGCCGCGCGCAAGGCCCTGGCCGAAGCCAGCGACATCCGGGTGACCTTCCAGACCATCGACGGCGACATTTTCGACGATCATCGCACCGTGATCGAAGACAACCTGCGCAGTAACGATCAGGCCATGGTCGACGAACTGCAAAAACTGCCGACGCTCGACGCGCTGCTCGACAGCGTGCTCGAAGGGCTGCTGAAAGCCGATTTCCCCGGGCTGGATCAGCGTCGGACCCAGGTCGGTTTTTATGCCGAAACAGCCAACACCAATGCCGACGCACAGCCAACGGCTCGACGCTGGATCAACTCCCTGTCCCTGAGGGACGCGGTGCTGGCGTATTACCGCCACCAGCGATGGCCGCTGGGCCAGCCTGAGTTTTCTCATCCGCAAAGGGCGTCGCAGCCGGCTGACCAGCAACGCTGGGAAACGGCGCTCAAGCGCGCGGCGGATGAACTGATCAGCCAACTGTCCACGCAAC
>NZ_CABVIY010000013.1:2262-5344 GCF_902498195.1 Pseudomonas fluorescens
CGTTCTTTAAAAATTTGGGTATGTGATAGAAAGATAGACTGGACGTTACTTTCACTGGTAACGGATCAGGCTAAGGTAAAATTTGTGAGTTCTCTTAGTTGAGAAATTCGAATTTTCGGCGAATGTCGTCTTCACAGTATAACCAGATTGCTTGGGGTTATATGGTCAAGTGAAGAAGCGCATACGGTGGATGCCTTGGCAGTCAGAGGCGATGAAAGACGTGGTAGCCTGCGAAAAGCTTCGGGGAGTCGGCAAACAGACTTTGATCCGGAGATGTCTGAATGGGGGAACCCAGCCATCATAAGATGGTTATCTTGTACTGAATACATAGGTGCAAGAGGCGAACCAGGGGAACTGAAACATCTAAGTACCCTGAGGAAAAGAAATCAACCGAGATTCCCTTAGTAGTGGCGAGCGAACGGGGACTAGCCCTTAAGTGGCTTTGAGATTAGCGGAACGCTCTGGAAAGTGCGGCCATAGTGGGTGATAGCCCTGTACGCGAAAATCTCTTGGTCATGAAATCGAGTAGGACGGAGCACGAGAAACTTTGTCTGAATATGGGGGGACCATCCTCCAAGGCTAAATACTACTGACTGACCGATAGTGAACTAGTACCGTGAGGGAAAGGCGAAAAGAACCCCGGAGAGGGGAGTGAAATAGATCCTGAAACCGTATGCGTACAAGCAGTGGGAGCCCACTTTGTTGGGTGACTGCGTACCTTTTGTATAATGGGTCAGCGACTTATTTTCAGTGGCGAGCTTAACCGAATAGGGGAGGCGTAGCGAAAGCGAGTCTTAATAGGGCGTCTAGTCGCTGGGAATAGACCCGAAACCGGGCGATCTATCCATGGGCAGGTTGAAGGTTAGGTAACACTGACTGGAGGACCGAACCGACTACCGTTGAAAAGTTAGCGGATGACCTGTGGATCGGAGTGAAAGGCTAATCAAGCTCGGAGATAGCTGGTTCTCCTCGAAAGCTATTTAGGTAGCGCCTCATGTATCACTGTAGGGGGTAGAGCACTGTTTCGGCTAGGGGGTCATCCCGACTTACCAAACCGATGCAAACTCCGAATACCTACAAGTGCCGAGCATGGGAGACACACGGCGGGTGCTAACGTCCGTCGTGAAAAGGGAAACAACCCAGACCGTCAGCTAAGGTCCCAAAGTTATGGTTAAGTGGGAAACGATGTGGGAAGGCTTAGACAGCTAGGAGGTTGGCTTAGAAGCAGCCACCCTTTAAAGAAAGCGTAATAGCTCACTAGTCGAGTCGGCCTGCGCGGAAGATGTAACGGGGCTCAAACCATACACCGAAGCTACGGGTATCACGTAAGTGATGCGGTAGAGGAGCGTTCTGTAAGCCTGTGAAGGTGAGTTGAGAAGCTTGCTGGAGGTATCAGAAGTGCGAATGCTGACATGAGTAACGACAATGGGTGTGAAAAACACCCACGCCGAAAGACCAAGGTTTCCTGCGCAACGTTAATCGACGCAGGGTTAGTCGGTCCCTAAGGCGAGGCTGAAAAGCGTAGTCGATGGAAAACAGGTTAATATTCCTGTACTTCTGGTTATTGCGATGGAGGGACGGAGAAGGCTAGGCCAGCTTGGCGTTGGTTGTCCAAGTTTAAGGTGGTAGGCTGGAATCTTAGGTAAATCCGGGATTCTAAGGCCGAGAGCTGATGACGAGTTACCTTTTAGGTGACGAAGTGGTTGATGCCATGCTTCCAAGAAAAGCTTCTAAGCTTCAGATAACCAGGAACCGTACCCCAAACCGACACAGGTGGTTGGGTAGAGAATACCAAGGCGCTTGAGAGAACTCGGGTGAAGGAACTAGGCAAAATGGCACCGTAACTTCGGGAGAAGGTGCGCCGGTGAGGGTGAAGTACTTGCTACGTAAGCCCACGCCGGTCGAAGATACCAGGCCGCTGCGACTGTTTATTAAAAACACAGCACTCTGCAAACACGAAAGTGGACGTATAGGGTGTGACGCCTGCCCGGTGCCGGAAGGTTAATTGATGGGGTTAGCTAACGCGAAGCTCTTGATCGAAGCCCCGGTAAACGGCGGCCGTAACTATAACGGTCCTAAGGTAGCGAAATTCCTTGTCGGGTAAGTTCCGACCTGCACGAATGGCGTAACGATGGCGGCGCTGTCTCCACCCGAGACTCAGTGAAATTGAAATCGCTGTGAAGATGCAGTGTATCCGCGGCTAGACGGAAAGACCCCGTGAACCTTTACTATAGCTTTGCACTGGACTTTGAATTTGCTTGTGTAGGATAGGTGGGAGGCTTTGAAGCGTGGACGCCAGTCTGCGTGGAGCCATCCTTGAAATACCACCCTGGCAACTTTGAGGTTCTAACTCAGGTCCGTTATCCGGATCGAGGACAGTGTATGGTGGGTAGTTTGACTGGGGCGGTCTCCTCCTAAAGAGTAACGGAGGAGTACGAAGGTGCGCTCAGACCGGTCGGAAATCGGTCGTAGAGTATAAAGGCAAAAGCGCGCTTGACTGCGAGACAGACACGTCGAGCAGGTACGAAAGTAGGTCTTAGTGATCCGGTGGTTCTGTATGGAAGGGCCATCGCTCAACGGATAAAAGGTACTCCGGGGATAACAGGCTGATACCGCCCAAGAGTTCATATCGACGGCGGTGTTTGGCACCTCGATGTCGGCTCATCACATCCTGGGGCTGAAGCCGGTCCCAAGGGTATGGCTGTTCGCCATTTAAAGTGGTACGCGAGCTGGGTTTAGAACGTCGTGAGACAGTTCGGTCCCTATCTGCCGTGGACGTTTGAGATTTGAGAGGGGCTGCTCCTAGTACGAGAGGACCGGAGTGGACGAACCTCTGGTGTTCCGGTTGTCACGCCAGTGGCATTGCCGGGTAGCTATGTTCGGAATAGATAACCGCTGAAAGCATCTAAGCGGGAAACTAGCCTCAAGATGAGATCTCACTGGAACCTTGAGTTCCCTGAAGGGCCGTCGAAGACTACGACGTTGATAGGTGGGGTGTGTAAGCGCTGTGAGGCGTTGAGCTAACCCATACTAATTGCCCGTGAGGCTTGACCATATAACACCCAAGCAATTTGCGAACTCG
>NZ_CABVIY010000014.1 GCF_902498195.1 Pseudomonas fluorescens
GCTGTTGCGCGTTGATCAGTGCACGGATGTCCAGCGCCTTGTCGAAGTAGGCCTGGATGTTCACCGCGCCGTCACTGTGGCGGAACACCTGAAAGGCATAGTCCAGGTTTTGCAGCTGTTTACTGATGATCGCTTCAAAAAGCGCCGGGAATACCGCGCCGCTGATCACGGCGCCGGACACCTGCGGCTCATGGAAACCGATGAAGCGCTGGCGTTCCTCCAGGCTCATGAGGTCATAGAGTTCATCGTCGTGCCCGGCCACTGTGGATTTGTTCTGCAGGGTGGCTTTGAGGTCCTGATAGTCCTTCAGCACCTGAAAGCCAACGGCGGGGGTGTAAAGGAAGGCATGGGCGCTGTCCTGGCTGATCATCAGCGAACCGGCGAGCTCCACGAAGTTGGGCTCGTACTCCCACAGGCGCACGGTTTCGAGGGTCAGCGTGGAGGCGCTGTCGGTGATCGGCTTGATCAAGGTGTGCAGGGCGCTGCTGTGTTCCGGGGTGATGGTTTCGGCTTCACGCTTGAGCAGCAGGTCGGCCCGGGCCTTTTCGCCCAGGGCCCGGGCAAAGAATGCCCGGCGCGTGGCGCCGTCGACGCTCGCTTCGTTCCAGTAGCGGTGCAGTTGCGTGGACAGTTGGCTGATCAGTTCATCCGCCGCGCGCTTGAGCGCCGTTTCCCAGCGTTGCTGGTCAGCCGGCTGCGACGCCCTTTGCGGATGAGAAAACTCAGGCTGGCCCAGCGGCCATCG
>NZ_CABVIY010000015.1 GCF_902498195.1 Pseudomonas fluorescens
GGGCGAGCCGCGCAAAAGCAGTACAGGCGACAACGCGTAAAGCAATGGATTGTGCATTGCAACCCCAATGGGGTCAGGCAGGCTGGAAATGAGTGGATCAATCCCTGGCGGTGAAAGCCGTTTTTGAAAGCCACAGAGCCCGGCCTTGGCACCGCTTCCTAATGGTAGCAGTTGATTCGAATAGTCAAGGCCGGCTGAAAAACTCGGCGCCGATCACAGCGCACTGGCATCGCTTTCGTGTTCTTCGGCGAATGCCATGAACACATCCAGGTCCAGCACCTCCAGCTTGATCTGGGCGATGAACGCCGAGAAGGCCAGGTTGGCGGCCAGCAGGCGCAGGTCGCTGGCCCAGGCCGGAAGATAGACCGGCCCCTTGAGCCAGCCAGACTCGAACAGGGGCGCCAGGCGCATGGTGTCAGCCAGGCTGAGGCGCCCTGCACACAGATGCCCGACCAGTTCCGGCCGGGTGTCGCGGATAGCAATGCGCAGCAGGGTGTGGACGCCGAGCAACCCGGGCCGGTAAGCGGCGGCCTTGGTGAATGCCGAACCGCCCCGCAGGTCGGCTCCGGGGGATACCCGTTTAGACGAGCGGAGCGGTTCCTCTGCTTTCTGTCCGGCCGCCAGAAAA
>NZ_CABVIY010000016.1 GCF_902498195.1 Pseudomonas fluorescens
GTTTGTCGGTGCCGGCGGTGGCACCAGTTGGGAGCGGGCGGCCATGGGGTTGCCGACGATCTGTATCGCGGTCTCGAATAATCAGCAGGCCAACGCCGAAATGATGGCGACCTCAGGTTCCCATGTGTATCTGGGCCCCCGCGAGAACGTCAGCGTCGAGCAGTTGCGTCAGGCCATTGCTTTTCTCGCGGGCAATCAGGGGTTACGCCAAAGCCTGGCCGAACACTCGCGTCGGTTGGTCGATGGGCGGGGTGCACAGCGGGTTGCGGCAGCGCTCGCCGGGGCGGTGCTGCAGGTTCGCAAGGCGTCGCTGGACGATGGGCGGCTGCTGTTCGAGGGGCGCAATGCCGAGTCGGTGCGACGCTGGTCGCTGGACACGCAGGTCATCGATTGGCAACGGCATCAAGACTGGCTGGCCGCGAGCCTGAGCAACCCGGGGCGATTACTGTTGATTGCCGAGGCGGACGATGGCCTGGTCGGGGTACTGCGTTATGACCTGGACGGACTTGAAGCCGAAGTCTCGATTTACCTGCTTGAAGGCCGCCTCGGTCTGGGGTGGGGCAGGGCGCTGCTGGCGCGGGGCGAAGCTTTTGTGACCGCCCTCTGGCCTCAACTGAAT
>NZ_CABVIY010000017.1 GCF_902498195.1 Pseudomonas fluorescens
GGGGGGGGGGGGGGTGGGGGGGGGGGGGGGGGGGGGGGTGGGGGGGGGGGGGGGGGGGGGGGGGGTGGGGGGGGGGGGGGGGGGGGGGGGGGGGGGGGGGGGGGTGGGGGGGGGGGGGGGGGGGGTGGGGGGGGGGGGGGGGGGGGTGGGGGGGGGGGGGGGGGGGGAGGGGGGGGGGGGGGGGGGGGAGGGGGGGGGGGGGGGGGGGGGCGGGGGGGGGGGGGGGGGGGGGGGGGGGGGGGGGGGTGGGGGGGGGGGGGGGGGGGGGGGTGGGGGGGGGGGGGGGGGGGGGGGGGGGGAGGGGGGGGGGGGGGGGGGGGGGGGTGGGGGGGGGGGGGGGGGGGGAGGGGGGGGGGGGGGGGGGGGGGGGGGGGGCGGGGGGGGGGGGGGGGGGGGGGGGGGGAGGGGGGGGGGGGGGGGGGGGTGGGGGGGGGGGGGGGGGGGGGGGGG
This sequence comes from Pseudomonas fluorescens, assembly GCF_902498195.1. Taxonomy (GTDB): domain Bacteria; phylum Pseudomonadota; class Gammaproteobacteria; order Pseudomonadales; family Pseudomonadaceae; genus Aquipseudomonas; species Aquipseudomonas fluorescens_BU. The sequence continues at coordinate 451 of NZ_CABVIY010000017.1, forward strand.
GGGAGGGGGGGGGGTGGGTCGTCGGCAGCGGCGGATGGGTATAAGAGACAGCAGGTGGATAGCGATAAGGCGGTGCTGGCGGTCGTGGCGGTATTCGGGGACGGGATTGCGACGGCGTTCGCGGATCAGGTTGCCGTAGGCGTCGTAGTCGTAGTGGCAG
>NZ_CABVIY010000018.1 GCF_902498195.1 Pseudomonas fluorescens
ACATACATCCGATCTACCCGAACGTGCCGGAACAGCCGGAAGTGCTGATCCTCGATACCGCCGTCACCGACGTGCGTGACAACGCGATCTGGCACACCGACGTGACGTTCCTGCCGACCCCGGCCATGGGCGCGGTGCTCAGCGCCAAATTGCTGCCGGCGTTTGGTGGCGACACGCTGTGGGCCAGCGGCATTGCCGCATATGAAGCGTTGTCCGCGCCAATGAAGACCTTGCTTGAAGGGCTGACGGCCACTCACGACTTCACCCGCTCGTTCCCGCTGGAGCGTTTTGGCAACACGGCCGAAGCGCTGGCCCAATGGGAAGAAGCACGCAGGAAGAATCCGCCGTTGTCGCACCCGGTGATTCGCACGCACCCGGTGAGCGGGCGCCGCTCGTTGTTCGTCAATGAAGGCTTCACGTCGAAGATCAATGAGCTGTCGGACACCGAAAGCGAGGTGATTCTGAAGTTTCTGTTTGCCCATGCAACACGCGCGGAATTCACCATTCGCTGGCGCTGGCAGAAGGATGACGTGGCGTTCTGGGACAACCGCGTAACCCAGCAGTTCGCGGTCGATGATTACCAGCCGGCGCGACGGGTGATGCAG
>NZ_CABVIY010000019.1 GCF_902498195.1 Pseudomonas fluorescens
GTTCGGGGCCACCCACCAGGCGGATGGGTTGGCGCGGAATGCCGAGGCCGATGGCAACTTCCGGACACACCGGGACGAAATCGAAGTAGTCAGTGAGGGTGTGGCTGCACAGCCGCGATTGCTTGTGCCCGCCGTTGAAGCGCACCTCGGCACCCATGAGGCAGGCGCTGATGGCGATTTTAGGTTTCACGGTGGGGCAGGGCATCGGGGCACCTCGAATCCAGACCTGTACAGATTTTTTGCTCTGTACAACATGTGCTTCATCATAGATTCAAAGGTGTGCAAGTCAAATTATTTGTATAGGTTTTCGTTTGCCCGAGCACATTTCCTGTAGGAGCCGGCTTGCCGGCGAAGGCGTCTTCATGGGCGGTGCAAGGCTTGTGGCTGCCTTCGCTGCGGTGCGGCGATCCGACAAGCCCGCTCCTACAGAAAATCAAAGCGTTCACTGCAGATGTGCATGTAAGCGGCGGGCAGCTTCCTGACCGCTGAGCCAGGCACCTTCGACCCGCCCGGATAGGCACCAGTCGCCGCAGGCATAAAGGCCCAGGTCGGCATCGGCCAGCACGCCCCATTCATGGCTGGTTGCGG
>NZ_CABVIY010000020.1 GCF_902498195.1 Pseudomonas fluorescens
CCAGGGATTTGGTCGCGGCGTTGATGCCGCCCTTGGTCAGCGACGCCAATACCGAAGGCACGCCATCGATTGCATGATCGACCAGGCTGGTGGTGACGCTGACGACGTGGCCGCTGCCGTGTTTTTCCATCTCGGCGATGCCCAGTTGCGAGATGTAGAAGAAGCCGCTCATGTTGGTCGCCACGACCTGGGCATAGTCCGCCTGGCTGTAAGCGGTGAACGGCCTGGCCAGAAAGATCGCGGCATTGGTGACCCACGTTTCGAGTCGACCGAAGCGGGCAACAGCGGCGCGAATCACGCGCTCGGCGGTTTGCGGATCGGCAATGTCGCCTGCGACGGTCAGGACATCCGGGTCACTCGACTCTTTGATCGAGCGCGAGGTTGCGACCACTTGATGGCCAAGGGCGCGAAAGCCTTCGACCAGACCTGCACCAATGCCTTGCGAGGCGCCGGTGATGACAACTACTTTTTTCGATGTGCTCATGATGATTTCCTCTGTCGCTGGCCCGTCAGGATGGCGGGTGGCTGTTGGAGAGGACTTTAGGAAGTTGCGCGGAGTTGATA
>NZ_CABVIY010000021.1 GCF_902498195.1 Pseudomonas fluorescens
GCACCACGTCACCGTCATTGACCACCGTGTCGGCCGGGCCTTTGGCGATGTCGGAAAAAGCCAGGTGGGCGCGGCCGCCCTTGAGCGGGTAAGTGGCCTGGTTGCCCTCGACGGAAAAGCTCAGGGCCGAACGGTCGAGGATGTTTTCCGCCAAAAGGCACAGAACCACGCGGCGCATGGCGTGTTTGCGTGAGTAGGTGATCAGTGTCTTGAAGTCATTCATCTCAGTGGTCTTCCCGTCGCAAGTTGAGTAAAAAGATCAAGCGGCGGCGTTTGTCGTGTGTGGCCAGTGGTTCGGGAAGTAATCGAGCGCCGAGTCGCGGAGGCCTTGCATGTAGGCCACGCTCCACTGAAGGACTTCCTCGATATACGGCACCTTGAGGTCGAAACGTTTGGCCATTTCCACCAGCAGCACCAGGCCGTAGGCGACGTCTTCGTTGAAGGCGCGGCTCTCGCGCTCGATCACGTAACCGGCGCGGTTGCCGGCGGCTGGTACCATCGGCGCGAGGATGTCGTTGTAGGCCTGATTGGTGCGCAAGATCGACAGCATGCTGCTCTGGTC
>NZ_CABVIY010000022.1 GCF_902498195.1 Pseudomonas fluorescens
CCGACAAGGTCACCAAGGACAACTACATCCTCGGCGTCAACTTCAACCCGACCTGGTACCAGGTCTTCCCCGGCATCGATATGTACCTGCCGATGACCTACAACGTCGGCCTCAATGGCAACTCCGCCGTGCAGCTCGGCGGCAACGAAGACGCCGGCAGCTACTCGGTCGGCGTCGGCATGGACGTGCGCAACCAGTACCGCTTCGACCTGAAGTACGTGGACAACTTCGGTCCGTTCGATACCTGCAGTTCGCCAGGCAGCGCGGGCAGTCAAGGAGACGGCGCGTCGCCGGGGGCCAACGGGCAATACAACTGCGTGCCCGGCCAGAACACCGCGTTCGGCGGTACACCATCCCAGCTCAAGGATCGCGGCATGGTCACTTTAACTTTCAAAACGACTATTTAATCGAACCATTGCCCAGCAACAGGAGACACCCCATGAAATTCGCTCAAACCTTACTGGCCACCACCCTCGCGCTGGCCGTCGCCGGCGCCGCCCAGGCGGCCGTGTCCCCGGACCAGGCGGCCAGGCTCGGGACCAGCCTAACGG
>NZ_CABVIY010000023.1 GCF_902498195.1 Pseudomonas fluorescens
GCGCTCAAGGGCGACCGTAAAAGCTACCAGATGAACCCGATGCACCGCCGCGAAGCGATACGCGAATCGTTGCTCGACGAACAGGAAGGCGCTGATGCGCTGATGGTCAAACCGGCCGGTGCATACCTGGACATCATCCGCGACATCCGCGAAGCCTCGCGCCTGCCGCTGTCGGCCTATCAGGTGAGCGGTGAGTACGCGATGATCAAGTTTGCCGCCCAGGCCGGGGCCATCGATGAAGACCGTGTGGTGCGCGAGAGCCTGGGGGCGATCAAACGCGCCGGGGCAGACCTGATCTTTACGTACTTTGCGATGGACCTGGCGCTGGCGGGGATCTAGGCACCAGCGCATATCCCCCTTGTAGGAGCGAGCTTGCTCGCGATGGTCGTTAACGATGACACGTGTTTCCTGGCTAAACGCGGCGGCCTTGAGTCCATCGCGAGCAGGCTCGCTCCTACAGGGAGATGTGGTGTTCTCAGGGCGCGCCGAAAAACGGCCGGATCCCGTGATCACGGAAATACCGTTCGATCACTTTCGGG
>NZ_CABVIY010000024.1 GCF_902498195.1 Pseudomonas fluorescens
TTCATGACTGGGGTGAAGTCGTAACAAGGTAGCCGTAGGGGAACCTGCGGCTGGATCACCTCCTTAATCGACGACTCAGCTGCACCATGAGCTCCCACACGAATTGCTTGATTCATTGAAGAAGACGATAGAAGCAGCCCGAAATTGGGTCTGTAGCTCAGTTGGTTAGAGCGCACCCCTGATAAGGGTGAGGTCGGCAGTTCGAATCTGCCCAGACCCACCAATTTTGTGTGGGAAACGCCTGTAGAAATACGGGGCCATAGCTCAGCTGGGAGAGCGCCTGCCTTGCACGCAGGAGGTCAACGGTTCGATCCCGTTTGGCTCCACCACTTACTGCTTCTGACGTATAAAGCTTAGAAATGAGCATTCCATCGAAGGATGGTGAATGTTGATTTCTAGTCTTTGACTAGATCGTTCTTTAAAAATTTGGGTATGTGATAGAAAGATAGACTGGACGTTACTTTCACTGGTAACGGATCAGGCTAAGGTAAAATTTGTGAGTTCTCTTAGTTGAGAAATTCGAATTTTCGGCGAATGTC
>NZ_CABVIY010000025.1 GCF_902498195.1 Pseudomonas fluorescens
GCCTCATCGATCGGCCCCCTTTCGAGCCCTCGCCGGGAAACGCCGATGTGGCTGCCCGCCGCATACCGGGCAGGCGTCATTTCGCCTTGACTCAAAGGGTGCCCCCGGCCCACGACGCCGATCAAACGGTCGCGAAACAATCCCTGGGTACGCAACTCCGGACCCGCAGCCTCCCCCACCACGCCTGTTTCCAGATCGACGGTCCCATCGCGCAATGACGTGCTGTCTTTATCCGGTTTGTGCATGCAGCGAACCCGCGCCCCGGTCGATTGTCCGGCCATGCGCGCAATGTGCGCCGCGCCGAAATTCTCGACGAAGCCTTCACTGCTGCGCAGGGTGAAGGTGCGGTTGAGTTGCGCGAGGTCCGGCTGCTCGGCCGGCCGCAGCACCGCTTCTGCGTCCTGCACCAGCTGACTGACCCGCTCGCGCAGTTCCAGCGCCCGGGGTGTCGGCACCAGTCCCCGTCCGGCCCTGACCAGCAGCGGATCACCGGTGGTTTCGCGCAAGCGCGCCAGCGCCCGACTCATCGCTGACGGGC
>NZ_CABVIY010000026.1 GCF_902498195.1 Pseudomonas fluorescens
ACCTTGCGCCATTGCCTACAACTACGCCAGAATCCGCCGGCTTGTGCACCCTGGGCCCTGACTCTATCGTTGCTGGGTCGCTGCAAATTCAGCGATCGGGTTTAGCGATCCGAACAGTTACAGGGAGCAACAGCACTCCAGTCCTCATTGCAGGCTTCTATGTCTGCAATTTTGATCATGGCGGCTGTGCGTCGGAGACTTTCGGGTCTGCCGGTTCTCCTGTACCGGTTCGCTAACCTTCGTACAGCCGCCACCCTTGCTTGTTTAGCGACAGGTCATGGTGGTTTCATTTTTCTACAGGCTCTTCACCAGGCCCAAACCGACACCGAATCCCCCAGAATCACAAAGCGAAAGCACTACCGACGCCCGCGCCTCCAGCCTCCACCGCAAACCCGCCATGATCAACATTTCCGCCCCCCGCAAACCCAGCACAATGTTCATCATCGCCCCGGACATCGACACCGAAAGCCTGCTCGCACACGCCTGTGAGTCGTTGGCGTCGGCGAGTGTCATGGCCAGTGACTTCGCG
>NZ_CABVIY010000027.1 GCF_902498195.1 Pseudomonas fluorescens
CAACCTGGCCGATACTTTGTCTCGCCTCGGTGAACACCACGGCCATGCCTTCATCGATAGTGTGGCTGATCGTTTGAAGGAAACCGTCAGGGATACAGACCGCTGCTCTCGAAGTACCGAAGAGTATTTCTGGATCATGCTGCCCCATACCGATGGCAACGACCTGGAAACCGTCAAACAACGCTTGGGCCGGGTCGCCGAGTTGTTTTCAGCACCGGAGGTCAGCGACATTTCCCTGCGTGTCGTCAGCATCACGGCGCCCCAGGATCTGCTCGAACAGGAAGATGGCGAACTACTACTGGCCCGTCTGGCCAGTGAGTTGGCGTGACCGCCATGAGCCCTTTCCTGGAGCAACTCCTCAGCGCACTCAGCTCGCTGATGTGGCCGGATGGTTTGAGCCGGGTGTTTTTCATGCTTTTCCCTTTGTTTCTGATCTTTGAATTACCCCTGATGATCATGGTGATGCTGGGTGTTTTGCGCTGGTTCGCACGTCGGCGCACCCGTATACCGAGGATCAGTCTCTATC
>NZ_CABVIY010000028.1 GCF_902498195.1 Pseudomonas fluorescens
CCTCCAGCAGATGGGCGCTGTGGATAACTTCCGCGGCCAATGGCAATTGCCGTCAGCCAATCCGTTTTTATGCGCCGAACCTCAAGCACCGAGCGCCGGACTGATCCGCGGCCAGACCAGCAAACACCGCGGTCTGCGAACCTTTGCCCAGGACCGCACGCGCAGTCGCCGCGAACACTCGCCGATGCACTTCAGCCAGGCATTGCCGGATAACACCGCGGCAGGCGCCGTATACCTGCGCTGGCGCCTGGACTCGGCGCCTGGCAGCAAGCTTAAATCCGCACTGGAAAGCCGCCTGCAACCCTTGCGCGACGATGCACGGCAGGCGGGTGTCGAGTGTGCTCTAAGCGCTTCGGGCAATGAATGGCGGCTGAAAATGACCGAGCTGCAGGAGCCAATGCCAGTAGTCCTCGAGCATGCGCTGAAAGAACTGACAAAGGCTGATATCGCTGTCTCACAAGCAGCATCGACAAGCGCCCCGCTGATGCCGATTCGACAGCTGCTCAAGGCACTGCCTGAGCAC
>NZ_CABVIY010000029.1 GCF_902498195.1 Pseudomonas fluorescens
CAACTGCACAACGAGCATCGGGTCGCGACGCCCGCCGATACCGCCGTCATTACGCCCAACAGCGACACCCCGTATTCGATACTCTGGGCCGACTTGCGCGCAGAGCCACTGGTGATCACGGTGCCGGCCGTCTCCAAAAAGCGCTATTACTCGATTCAGCTTATCGACGGCAACACCTACAACTACGGCTACATCGGCAGCCGGGCAACGGCCAGTGCGCCCGGGAGTTATCTGGTTGCAGGCCCCGACTGGAAGGGTGCAACACCTCCAGGCATCGACAAGGTGTTCACCTCCACGACCCCTTTCGGCCTGACCCTTAGCCGGACCGAGATGTTCAATCCGGCCGACATGCCGAATGTCGAGAAGGTGCAGGCGGGCTACAAGATCCAGCCGCTGTCCGCCTTCCTCCATCAACCGGCGCCGCCCGCTGCGCCGAAGTTTGCTTTCGTGCCAGCTACCACGGAAGGCATCAAGGCCAACTTCTTCGAGTACCTGTCGGCCGCGATGCAGTATGTGCCAG
>NZ_CABVIY010000030.1 GCF_902498195.1 Pseudomonas fluorescens
CCTTTGGGCGTGCGCATCATTCGGGCATCGCTTTCGCCGGTGTTGAACTGCTCGATCCCCATCGACTTCATCAGCGCCTGGCAGGTCAGATTGTTCAGTTGCCGAGCTTCAAGTTGCTCCAGCGCTGTCTTGATGGCGCTGCGATCAATGGTTTCACCCGCTTCGGCTTTATCGGCCTCATCCAGTTCAGCCAGATACTGGGCGATGCGCTTATCCAGTTTTTCCTGCTGGCGCTTGAGTTGTTTCATGTTCAGATGGCGCCGCGAAGAGGCTACCGCCTGAAATTTACTGCCATCAATGGCAACCAGGTCGCCAGCAATCAAACCGACCGTACGGCAGAACTGAACGAAGACCCGACACGTTGCACTGAACGCTTGTTTGTTGTTCTTACGAAAGTCGGCAATGGTCTTGAAATCGGGTTTGAGGCGGTTGAGTAACCACATGACTTCGATGTTGCGCTGGCATTCGGCTTCGAGACGACGGGATGAGCGGATCCGCTGGAAATAGCCATACAG
>NZ_CABVIY010000031.1 GCF_902498195.1 Pseudomonas fluorescens
AGATGTGAGTGTCCAGCGGCCGTGACGACGACAATTCTTCATGGGGCCAGAATCGTTCGTACAGGTAATCCCGCGACAGCGGTCGACCGAGGTTGCTGCACAGGCAATGCGCCAGGCGGTATTCGCGTTCGGTCATGACGATTGGTTTGCCGTCGAGAGTGATGGTCAGTTCGGCGTCGTCGAAAACCAGGTCATTGAAGCTCAACCCTTCGGCAGCGGCGCGCTGCTGAGCATGTCGGCGCAGGACTGCGGCAACACGGGCTTTCAGTTCATTGGGGCGGAACGGTTTGCTGACGTAGTCATCGGCGCCGGCATTCAGGGCCTGAACGATATCGCTTTCGCCGTCACGACTGGTGAGCATGATGGCTGAAGGCGGCGCGTCCATGTGTTCGCGGGTCCAGAGCAGCAATGACAAACCCGTGAGGTCGGGCAGTTGCCAGTCGAGGATCAGCAGGTCGAAGGTTTCCCGACGCAGTTGGCGTAGCAGGTCTTCGCCCCGTTCGAAGCTGTACAG
>NZ_CABVIY010000032.1 GCF_902498195.1 Pseudomonas fluorescens
GAACAACTCACCGAGACGATGCCCGCTACCCTGCGTTCACTGGCCTGGGCACTGCGCTGGGAACAGGCGCGGATGCTGGAGCAGCTCGGCCAGATTCTTGAACTGAGCGACGCAATCCAGGACGGGCGTGCGGCCAGTAGCATGTTTCGCGGCCAGGACAACCCTTTGCATCTGGACTTCACGTTGGCGGCCATGAACGCGATCCGCGCATTTACCGCATTGGTGGTGGCCGGTCTGCTCTGGATCGAGACCGGTTGGGACGGGGCGCGTGGCGGGATGATCGTGGCGGGGATTCTCTGTTCGCTGATGGCGACGTTTCCACGACCGTTGCTGGCCGCCCAAAGCTTTGCCAGGGGGCTGGGGCTGGCCTTGGTGGTATCGGCGCTGTATCTGTTCCTGCTGATACCAATGATCAGTGACTTCGAGTTACTCGCCTTGTTGCTCGCCCCCTTGCTGTATGCCGTTGCGGTGGGGCTGTCCAGTCCGCCAACCACGGGCACAGGCATTGGT
>NZ_CABVIY010000033.1 GCF_902498195.1 Pseudomonas fluorescens
GCTATGGCGAGGGCGTGCTGATGAAGGGCTCGCAAGTAGAGAATTATTACAACTCCGTAACCGGGTCCTGGGGACTACAAGCAGGCGCCCAGTCGTATGGCTATGCGGTTTTCCTGATGACCGACAAAGCCGTGGATTTTCTACGTAAAACCAAGGGTTGGGAAGTCGGCGTAGGACCCACCGTTGTAGGGGTTGATGAAGGGGTGGCGAAGAATCTGTCCAGCACGACAGTGAAGCACGATGCCTATGCGTTCATATTCGACCAGCAAGGGTTAATGGCCGGGGTCAGCATCGAGGGAACGAAGATTTCCCTGATCAAGCGCTGAAAGCCTGTCCTTCAAGGGGTCTGTCTCCTCTACCAAGGCGTCTTGTGTACCGGGCAAGACGCCCCTTTTGGACAGGATGCACGGCGAAATTCCTGGATTGTTGAGCGCTATCACCGTCCTCGCCAAGAGGGGGCCTGATGAATCTTCTAACCCGATGTAAGGGTGCATGTATTGCTCTGGTGC
>NZ_CABVIY010000034.1 GCF_902498195.1 Pseudomonas fluorescens
CCTGTGACGAGCGCGCGATCAAAGCCAGCTTCGAGGCGTTTCATACAGAGGATTTTCATGCCGACCTGCGTCACGTCACCTGCCCGGCACTGCTGATGGTGGCCGAAAGAGGCGGGGTGATACTGGACGCGGATATCGAGGAAATCCAGGGGTTGGCGACCGACCTGGCAGTCGTCCGGGTGGCCGATGCCGGGCATATGATCCCTTGGGACAACGCAGAGGGGTTCTATCGGGCGTTCGACAGTTTTCTCGGGGCTGCACTGCCCTCGGTCAATGGAGAATAAACATGGCTGTCAGCGATTATGATTTGATCGAAGCCTGGAAGCACGTGCTCACCCTCAGCGATCTGAAGCGCGGGCAGAGTGTGACCATCCTGACGGGGGCCGATACTCATCCGCAAACATTGCGCACGGCTCAAGTGGCGTGTCAGGCCCTGGGGGCGATCGTCAATCGCCTGGATCTGCCGCCGGTCAACGGTGAGAAGGCGCTTAGCCGGGACTCCCTGGCGT
>NZ_CABVIY010000035.1 GCF_902498195.1 Pseudomonas fluorescens
TGCATACACCCTGAATAGTTTTTTCATGGTTTCATTGATCCCGCCCAAGTACTTGTCGTACTCCTGCTCAATGGCTCCCGAGTGATAAGCCTCGCTCAAGGCCATATCGACCAGCAGGCGGAAGTCTTCGTCGTCACGCTCAACGATCATGGCTACCGGGGCGTATTCAAAGATTCGGTCCAGCACCATCAGTTCAGTGTTGGCGCCTCCCTTGGCCACTTCGTTCTTTAGCAGCATGCGTTCAGAGAAGAAGGCATCGGCTTTGCGCTCGGCCACCAGCCTGGCGCCTTCTTCATTGCTGGCCACGGTCACCAGCGAAGCGATCACGCCGAGCATGCGCATCCGTTCGCGAATCCAGTCCTCGGTCACCCCACCCTCGACGGCGGCATAGGTCTGATTAGCCAGTCCACGGTTGACCGTCGCCCGCCAGGTCGGGCCGGGGTTGGCCTCCTGGCCGTTGAGTACGTTGAGCAGCGGTTCGGCGGCATCCTTACGCACAAGTAC
>NZ_CABVIY010000036.1 GCF_902498195.1 Pseudomonas fluorescens
CGCACCCCGCCTAAAGAACGGCCAAGCAGTGACCGACCCGGAAAAGGTGCCAAACCAGGAAAACCCAACCCACGACCTCCCTCCCTTGTTCAGCAACCCCGCCCTGCCCACCGACCCCGAAAACTTCAACGAATTCATCGCCACCCACCCCCCGCTTAAACGGGAACTGCCCCGGGCCGTGGCGTTTTCTGGGAGCCGGAGCAGGACGGGGCGGCGGCGCAATGAAATCGATCTTCCTGGCTTTGGCACTGATAGCGACCGGCGTACACGCGGCTGAAGAATCCGACGATAACCCCTGCGACAAAGTCGAAAACGAAGTCCAGACCCTGGAATGCTCGGTCTACAGCAAAACCACCGCCGAAGACCTGCTGAAAGCCAACTACCAAAGCCTGACCGAGCGCATGCAAACGCTCTACGGCAAGAACCCGGCGCAACTGACCGACATCACCGCCAAACTCAAGGCCGCTCAACAGCAATGGCGGACGACCCGGCATGCGGATTG